>CAWFAR010000023.1:0-40711 GCA_963813935.1 uncultured Actinomycetota bacterium | reverse complement strand
GATTCGGTCACGATCAACTCCGGTGGCGAGAACAATCTCGCCGAAGAGGTCGAGGCCGCGATCGCCGAGCACCCCGCCGTGTACGACGTGGTGGTGACCGGCCGGCCCAGCGCCCGGTGGGGAAGCGAAGTCGTCGCGATCGTCGAGTTGGCCGACGGTGAACAGCCTGAGGCCGAGAGAATCCTCGCCGAGGCCGGCCGCCATATTGCGCGGTACAAACTGCCGAAAGAGATGGTCTTCCGCGACCGTCTGCAACGTTCGCCGTCCGGCAAGGCCGACTATCGGTGGGCGAAAGTCCAAGCGGGTTCGTGACGACCGCAACTGGCTTACCGTGAACTCATGCAGAAGAAGGGGCAGCGGGCCGCGCACCAGAAGGGCGAGCCGGCCGCCGATTCGCTTGCGCCGCAGTACCCGATCGAATCTGTCGACAACGCGCTGAAGCTGCTGCTGTTGTTGGGGGAGCAGCCGCAGATCCGGTTGAGCGAGGCGACCCGGTATCTGGGTGTGGCGTCGTCGACCGCGCACCGGCTGCTGGCGATGCTGACCTACCGGGGGTTCGTCCGCCAAGACCCGGTGTCCAAGGCGTACCTGCCCGGCCCGTCGTTAACCGGTGTGGCGTTTGCGATCTTCAGCCGCATCGACATTCAGCGATCCGCCACGCCGATCATGCGTAGCCTCAGCGAACAACTGCGGGAAACGATTCACGTCGGGATGCTCGACGGCGCCAGCGTTCGTTTTGTCGCCGCGGTCGAGGGTCCGGCCGCGGTCCGGGTGGCGTCCCGGCTGGGGCGCACCATGCCGGCGCATTGCACCTCGACGGGCAAGGTCATGCTGGCCCAGTTATCGCAGCCGGAACTGCGTCAGCTGCTGCCGGACGAGCAGTTGCAGCGCATCACCTCTCACTCGATCGGCAGCCGCACCGAATTGGAGGCGGAGCTTTCCCGCATCCGCGAGCGGGGCTATGCGGTCAATCGCGAGGAGAGCGAGGAAGGCGTCGCTTCGGTTGCGGTGCCGATACCGACCCGGGCGCCCGGCCTGCGCATCGCGCTCAACGCCGCGGCCCCGCAGAACCGGCTCGACGCCTCGCAATACTCATCGGTGGCCGCCGCACTTATCAAGGCGGCCAAGGAGATTGGCGATCAGCTCGGCTGAGCGCCCAAACGGGCGACCTCATGGCGCCAGGCCGCCTCGGCGGTGAAGGCGGGTCCCAAGTCCGGCAGGTCGTCCCAGTCGGAGTCGTCGATGTCCCGCAGGGTGCCGCCGGCCGAGCGCACCCGCAACGACATCCGGGCCAGTGCGTCGAGGCTGATCGCCTGCAGCACCGCCTGCGGCACGGTGGCTGCGGCGCTGGTGATTCCGTGTCCGCGGCAGATCACCACCGGCCGACCGCGCATCGCCGCCACCATTTCCTTGCCCAGCGCCGAGTTCCGGATCAGCACGGCGCGTTCGTAGACGGGCACGCCGTCGCGTGCGAGCCAGGCGCCGGGAATGTCGTAGGCCCCGTAGATCGGCCGGATCGAGATGCCGGCGAGATCCGCTGCGACGACGGCCGGCGGGTGCAGATGCGCGACGGCCCGGTGCCGCGAATCGGCAAGCATGGTTTCGACGTGGATGGGCAGTTCGTTGGGGACGCGGTAGCCGTCGAGTTCGCCGTCGGCGGCTGCGCTGCCGTCGAATCCGATGAGCCGGATGTCGGATGCCCGGGTGAACGCCACCCCGGTGTCGGTGTCGCTTCGGCAGCGGATGAGCACGTGGTCGTCGTCGATCCGCAGGCTCAGGTGACCGAGGATGCCGTCAACCAGGCCGCGGGCCGCGGCAACCCGGCAGCCTTGGGCCACCAAAGCGCGTTGCCGATCCAGCTGGTCGGTCATCGGCGCCCCGTTTTCGGTGTGCCGACACCGAATCCGCCGTCGGGGTGGATCGTTTCGCCGGTGATCCCGCGGGATCGGTCGGAGGCCAAGAACACGTAACTCCACGCGTGGTCTTCGCCGTCGAGTGCAACGTTCAGCGGCGTGCGCGCGGCCATATCGCGTGCCCTGTTGGGGGTGTCGTCGAGGCGGACGCTGTCCAGCCCCAGGCTGGCAAGGCCGCGCAGGTCGGTGTTGAGCGTGCCGCCCGGCGCCACCCCGTTGACACGGATCTCGGGCGCCAGCTCGTGCGCCAATGCCGCCACCAGCCCACGTACGGCGAACTTCGACGACACGTACAGCACGCCGCCGCGTCCGGGATAAAACGACGATGCGGATTCGGTCAACATGATCGAGGATCCGGTTCCGGCCCGCAATGCCGGGACCGCGGCTTTGACCGACTGCAGATGGCTCAGCACGTTGGTGCGGAACATTTCGTCGAACGCGGCGCAAAGGCCGTCGGCGTCGAGATCGGCAATTCCCTTGTAGAAGTCGAAGACTCCGACGCAGTTGACCAGTATGTCGAGCCCGCCGAAGGCATCCACGGCGACGGCGACCGCGCGGTGGTTGGCCTCACTGGTTACGGCGTCGCCTTCGGCCACCCGAAGCTCGGGAAGCTGCTCACCCAACAGGGCGCACTTCTCGCGATCATGTTCCAGCACGGTAATTCTCGCGCCTTCGGCGTGAAATGCATCGACGACGGCCCGGCCGATTCCGGATCCGGCACCCACGATCAGGGCGCGCTTTCCGTGCAACCATCCGGTCACGGTGCGGGTTCCTCCGGGTTTGCTTCGGGATCGGGCAGCAGCGGGGCGTGGGGGTTGCCGACCATCGCCGCCAGCGTACGGGTGTTCTGCCACGTCAGGGCCTCCACCTCCAGCGCGTCCAGGCTGATCCACTGCCCGGTTCTGGGCGCGCTGATCAGCAGCCTTGATCCGTTGCGGGTATCCACGCGGCGCACCACGACCTCGGTGAATTCGTTTGCGACCGTGAGGGGTTCGCCCACCGCGCCTTGTAGTAACTGCTCGATACTCACAAAAACACCGCCAGGTTTTGCATCCGCAGCACCGACTCGTCGGTAATGATATTGCGGCGGGCCAGTTTCAGTGTTTTTTGGGGGCTTTTTTGCGGATCAAAGCACCAGCGCAGCAGGTCTTCGCGGCCGCAGGACACCAGTGTGCTCTCGTTGACGTCTCCTCGGCTGCGGAACAGCAGTTCGGCCGACTCGACGAACAGATGTGTGTCATCGTCGCACTCAAATGTGCGCACGTTGGTGATGAAGTGGCGCAGTCGCGATGGTGGGTCCTCGGCCCACACGTGCTCGGTGCCCATCCGCGCGACCCGCTGGCTCAGCGAGTACTTGTCCTCGTCGAAGTGGGCCATCCCCGGCGAGGTGTCGAACGCGGCGCCACGTGCTGTGGTGACGCGGACCGGCATGACATAGCGGATGTCGTCGGTCATCGTGTCGAGCCACGTCTGGTACTGCTGGGCATCGAGCAGGTAAGCCTCGTCCACCAGGAACTGATGCGCCTGGAGGTGCCGGGAATCGTTGAACGGCAATGCCTTTCTTGCTGAGGCCGGGCTCATGCCGTGACCGCCGTGCCTGTGGCGGGAGCCGCAGCCGCCAGGGCAGGCCGGGGCATCTGAAGGTAGTCGGCCCACAACTTGAGCAACTCGCGCTGGTTGTTCTCGTTGTAGCCGACCTGTGCGCGTCCCGGCCCGTGAAAAGATTCGGCACTCAGCGCCTCGACGACCGGACGGTCGTCGAGCAGCAGGCCCATCCGGCTGTTCAGCAACAGTCGTCGCGCCATCGAACCGCCCGCGGTGGTAGTCAGCGACACCCAGTTCTCCACGTCGTCTTGTTCGAACATGCCGGTCGAACCGAAGCACATCAAATATGCCTTGTAGGAGTCCTGTTTGTACTGCGGGGGAGCGGCGGAGTCCACCGCGAACCACGAGCACACCTCGGTTTCATGTTCACTGATCGGCTGCCAGAGCCGGATGGAGATGAAAGGCAGCACACCATCGTTGCGACCGTTGCGGTCGTGCACCTTCGGCCAGTTGTGCACGAAACTCAGGTTCGGAAAGCAGGTCGCCGCGGAGATCATGAATCCGTCCTCGCCGACCATCTGCTGTTGCCGCGGCGTCCAGAGCTTTTTGATCCGGCCGATCATGTCGTCGGGATAACCGACGTAGCGCATCCGCTCGTCGAAGCCGCCCGGTGGAAGTTTGTAGGTGGTTCCGCCGCCGCGGTGCGCCCAGTAGGTGGCGCCGTCCTTGCGCTTCTGGGCCTTCGGCTCGCGGAACAGGCCGATCTCGACGATCGAGGCATGTGTGTGCGGCGTGTGGTACATGTCGCCGGCGAAGTTCTCCGCACCGATCTTCCAGTTGGCCTTGATCCGCCACCGTTGCGGCCCGCGCAGTTCAAGGCCGCCGGTGCTCTGTTTGGTGTAGAAGTCCAGATAGAACTTGAAGTCGCCGAGGAAGTCCTGCAGCGGCTCGGCGCCTGGGTCCATGCTGATGAACAGCAGACCGTTGTAGCTGGACAACTTCGGCGCCGGCAGCAGGGTCTGGTTTTTGGCGAACCCCTCGTCGCCTCCGTAGGCATCGCGGTGGAACGGCAAGCCGGTGAGCCGGCCGTCGTTGCGGTAGGTCCAGCCGTGGTACGGGCAGCGGAAGTTGGAGGCGTTCCCCATCTCGGCGCGACAAACCTGCATACCGCGATGCAGGCACATGTTGAACATCGCCCGGACGTCGCCGGCCGAATCGCGGGTGATGATGAAGGAGTCGTCGAGAACCCGGCGCACCACGTAGTCGCCCTCCTGTGGGATCTCTGACTCGTGGGCCACGAACGTCCACGCCCGGCTGAACAGCCGTTCCTTCTCCAGCGCGAACAGCTCCTTGTCGTTGTAGATGTGGGCCGGGATCATCCCCCGGCGGACGTTGTCGAAGACCTCGACTAATTCGCTGCGATGATCTGCCACGGAAGACCCACAATCTCAGACCCGGTTGTCTGCTCTACAGAAATACCTTCCGCTCAGTAGAATCTCGCAGACGGCTCCGGTGGTCAATCAGGGCCGTTCAGCGCCGTCAGCGCGCCGATCAGGATCTTGAGAGGATCCTTTGAGCTAATTCACAGGCACTCCACAATTAACGACCCAGCGGGCGCCGCTACGGTGGTCACGTTGTCTCCACTCGGCACGTGAGTGCGAGTCAATCGGGCGTCAATCACCGATTTTGCGTCTCATAACGTCGTATGGCCTGTATGCGAGGAAGGACGGGTAGCCATGGTTGGTCGGTCATCGGATGGCCGATTGCAGAAACTCGGACCGCAAGCGTTGTCCGCAATCGGGCGTCAAGAGTGGCTGGATCGGCCGAGTTATCGGTTGGAACACCTGCTCAGCTTCGCCTACAACGGGCTCGGCCGGGCGCGCAACACCGTCACCAATGCGCTGAACGGTGTCTGGCTCGGGCACCCGGTTCATCCGCCGCTGGCGTCGCTGACGAGTGGAGCGCTCGGTACGACGGTGGCGCTGGACGCTCTCAGCCTGCTGCCCGGCCAGCCGGCTACCGAGGTCCGCGACGCATCACGGTTTGCTTCCCGCGCGCTCGGGGTCGGAATCCTGGCGAGCATCGGCTCGGCAATCACCGGCGCCACCGACTGGCAGCACACCCACGAGGAGGACCGCCGGGTGGGGCTGGTGCATGGCGTGGTGAACATGGTGGCCACCGCGCTCTACGCGCTGTCCTGGTGGGACCGCCGTCGCGGTCGCCACGGCCGCGGGATCGTCCTGACTGCGCTGGGCTACGGCCTCACGGTCGGCGGCAGCTACCTTGGCGGAGCCCTGGTGTTCGACTCCGGCATCGGAATCGACCAGTCGGGTGAGCGGCTGCGCACCACCGAGTGGACGCCCGTGCTGTCGGCGAGCTCGTTGAACGGAAAGCCGGTGCGGGTCGAGGTCGACGGGGTGGGACTGGTGGTCTGCCAGACCAAGCCCGGCGAGGTGTCGGCCTTCGGTGAGTTCTGCCCGCACTTGGCGGCTCCGATGGCCGACGGCTGGCTCGATCGTGGCCGCCTTGTGTGTCCATGGCACGGCTCGTGGTTCGCGGCCGAGTCGGGAGAGGTTTTACGTGGCCCGTCGGCGGCTCCGCTGCCGTGTTACGAGGCCAGGTTGGTCAACGGAATGGTCGAAGTCCGCGGTGAGGAGCAGCATCTCGCCGTCGGCGCGGCGAGAAGAAGTGGGAAAGGAATCGCCAAGTGAATGCGTACGACGTGTTGAAAGATCACCACGTTGTGATCAAGGGCCTTGGTCGCAAGATCAGCGAAGCAGCGGTGAACAGCGAAGAGCGCCATGCCCTTTTCGACGAGATGCTGATCGAACTCGACATTCACTTCCGCATCGAGGACGACCTGTACTACCCGGCGCTGGGGGCGGCCACCAAGCTGATCGCGGTTGCCCATGCCGAGCATCGGCAGGTCGTTGACCAGCTTTCGGTGCTGCTCAAGACCCCGCAGAGCGCGCCTGGATATGAAGACGAATGGAACTCCTTCAAGACCGTGCTGGAGGCGCACGCCGACGAAGAGGAGCGCGACCTGATTCCCGCTCCTCCGGAGGTGAAGATCACCGAGGCCGAGCTCGAGGAGCTGGGCAACAAGATGGCCGCCAAAATCGAGGAATACCGCGGCTCCGCGCTGCACAGACTGCGTACCAAGGGGCGCGCGGCGCTGGTACGCGCCCTGTAGCAAGGTTTGCGGCGGCCGAGGCGTCACCATGCGCCTGCCTGGCCGGTCGGCCGAGCGAGGGTAGCGTCACGGCTCATGAACGCCGAGCGCCCCGCGTCGCAGGCTGACATCACGGCGGAGATCGCCTGCATCGCGGCCGGCTACCAGCGCGCGGGCGCGGGGCCTGGCCACCACACCCAGCCGCGCCTGGACTACCCGCCGTACCGCAGCAGCACCCTGCGCCATCCGAAACAACCTCTGCTGGTTGTTGATCCCGAGGAGGTCGAACGCTGGGCGCCATGCTTCGGCCACCAGGACGTCGACCCCCTCGACGCTGACCTGACGGCCGGCCATCCGGGCGAGCCGATCGGCGAGCGCGTCATCGTGACCGGGCGGGTCCTCGACGATTCCGGTGTGCCGGTGGCCGGCCAGCTGATCGAGATCTGGCAAGCCAACGCCAGCGGTCGCTACCGCCACCAACTCGACCAGCACCCGGCTCCGCTCGACCCGAACTTCACCGGCACCGGTCGCTGCCTGACCGGTCCGGACGGGTCATACCGCTTTCTCACCGTCAAGCCCGGGCCCTATCCGTGGCGCAATCACCGCAATGCCTGGCGCCCGGCGCACATCCACTTCTCGGTCTTTGGCACCGCATTCACGCAGCGCCTGGTCACCCAGATGTACTTCCCGGGTGACCCGATGTTCGATCTGGATCCGATTTTCCAGTCAGTTCTGGATCCCGTTGCGCGCCAACGGTTGATCGCCAACTACGACCACGACCTCACCCAGCCGGAATTTGCGGCTGGATACCGGTGGGACATCGTGGTCTCCGGAAGCCGCCGAACCTGGACTGAAGACGGTGACATGTCTGAATCTAGGCTGAATTGGCTTACACCCCAGGGCAAACCGTGGGACCGTTCTTCGGCATGGCCTTGCCGTATCCCGGTGACAGCGACTTGGTCGACGTTGCGCACCCGCAAGCCGTGCGGTTACAGGGCACCGTTTACGACGGCGCCGGCGTCACGGTCCCGGACGCACTGGTCGAACTCTGGCAGCCCGATAGCGGCGGCCGCATTCCGCGGCAGCCCGGCTCGCTGCGGCGCGACGGGACCGGGTTTACCGGATGGGGGCGCGCCGCGACCGACGCTGCCGGGCATTACGCCTTCACCACGCTGGCGCCCGATTCGGCGAGCGGCGGGCGACCGCCGTTCTTCGCCATCGTCGTCTTCGCCCGGGGCCTGTTGAACCGGTTATTCACCCGCGCCTACCTGCCCGACGCAGACTTGGACGCCGATCCGCTATTGAGCACAATCGATGTCGGCCGGCGGGCCACCTTGCTGTGTGTTGCCGAAAGCGATTCCGGCCGAACGGTTTACCGGTTCGACATTCATCTGCAGGGTCCGCGCGAGACGGTGTTTCTGGCGTACCGGGACGATGGGCGATGACAAATCTGTTGTGGCCGGGAGACCATCGGGCCGGCGAGCACATGACGGATCGGGCGCTGCTGCAGTCGATGGTGGCGATGGAGTCTGCCTGGTTGGCCGCCCTGGCCGATGCCGGCCTGGCACCCGCCGACTGCGCACATGCGAACCTGTCACACCTGGTGAATCCCACCGATTGCGAGCTGCTCGCATTCACCGCCGAAGACGGCGGCAACCCGATCATCGGCCTGGTCGAGTTGCTGCGCCAGCGATCCGTTCCGGCTATCGCGCCTTGGATCCACCGCGGACTCACCAGCCAAGACGTTCTGGACACCAGCCTGATGCTGGCCGTGCGCGAGGTCGCGGATGCGGTCATAGCGCAGCTGATACAACAGATTTCAGCACTGTCCACACTGGCTAGAGCCCATCGGGCCACCCCGATGGTGGCCCGTACCCTCACCCAGTACGCCGCGCCCACCACGTTCGGCGCCAAGGCGGCCAGGTGGCTGAACGGTGTCGTCGACGCCTGCGAGCGGCTGCGCGCGCTGGTCACCCCGATCCAGCTCGGTGGTGCCGTCGGGACGCGTTCCGCCACTACGGAATTGGCAACGCTGCTCACCGACGCGGGCGACCCCGCAGCTGTCGCGGACCGCCTAGTGCTCAGCACGGCGACCACTTTGGGCCTAGGCGTCCGACTGCCCTGGCACACGACGCGAACGCCGGTCACCGCGGCTGCGGATGCCCTCGTCGGGTGCAGCGACTGCTGGGGCAGCATCGCCTCGGATGTCGTCACCCTGGGTCGCCCGGAGATCGCCGAACTCAGCGAGCCGGCCACCGAAAAGCGGGGCGGGTCCTCGTCAATGCCACACAAGCGCAATCCGGTGTTGTCCATTTTGATACGGCGGACTGCCATGTCGGCACCGCAACTGGCCGCGACCCTGCACACCGTCGCTGCGCTGGCCAACGACGAACGCCCGGACGGATCCTGGCACGCCGAATGGGATACCCTGCGGACGCTGGCGCGGCGGACCGTCGTCGCGGGTTCCCAGTGCGCCGAGTTGCTGGCGGGCCTGGAGGTTCATTCCACGCAAATGGCCAAAAACCTCGGTGCGACAGATGTTCTGGGTGAACAGCGCGCAATCGCCGAACTGGCGGGGAAACCGGCGTCGCCAACCTACTTTGGTGCCGTCGACCGGTTGATCGACGGGAGCCTGGCTCGCGCCGAGCGGATACTACGGGGCAGTTAACGCCTTACCGTCTTGGTAGATGCTGGCCAGCCAGATGTGCGCCAGCGTGTCGATCACCCGGTCTTCGGGTATCGCCTGCTCTTCGGCGGTGAACGTCGCTGCCATCACTCGCTCGCTCAACATGTTCAACGCTACCGAAAGATCCTCGGCCGGAACGATTTCCGGGGCGGCGCCGCGCTGGCGCTCCGCCTTGATCGCCGCCGTGGTGGACGAAATCCATCTGTGCATGAGCGTCGACCACACCTGCCGCACCTCGGGGTTCGTGGCCTTGGCCGCCGCGCCGGCCACGGCGACCGCTCGGTGAGACCCGGACATCTCGAAGAACGCCTCGATACGGGCCCGCCAAACCGTCGCCGGGTCGCCGGACACGTTGCCGCTGAGCGCCGTGAGGGCTGCGTGTGCCCTGGTGTTCACCTGGTCTAACAGCGACAGCAACACCGCGTTTTTCGACGGGAAGTAGAAGTAAAAGGTGGGACGAGAGATGCCCGCGCCTTTTGCTAGGTCGTCCACGGAGAAGTCAGCCAGGGGCCGCTCCGCGAGAAGTCGCTCCGCGGTGGCCAGGATCGCCCGCTGGCGGTCGTCACCGACGAGACGCGTGGAACGGCGCCCGCGGGAGGCGTGCACGTATTCGGTTCGCGTCGGGAGGTCGCGCACAGCTAACTACCTTATGGAAGCGTCGATGATTGTCAACGAAACTGTTGATGAACATCTACAGCTAGTTGACTAGGCTAGAGGTTGGGTTGAACGCTATCGACGGTAGTGTTGACTTAAACCGGCCGTTTACCTTGTGGCAAACTATGAGCGACCGGGCTGCGCCGGCTTACGAGCGACGATGGCGACAGCGGTCAATCGTTCACGATGCTTGCGAAACGTGCGGCGCATGGTGAGCACTCGCTTGCGGGCGTCGCGATTGCTGAGCACGTTTTTGGCGAAGCGCAGCGCTCCGGTAAAACCTTCGTCAGCGATCACCCGTCGCGGTTGTAACAGCGCCATCGGCGCGGTCGCGACCTGCTCGACCACCAGCCCGTGGTCCGCCAGCAGTCGCGACCATTCCGCAATGGTCAGCGGCCGCGCGTTCACCTTGATCGCACGGGCAAGCGACTGCCGGATGTCGGTGCTGATGTCCGCAGAGACGGTGTCCGGCGTGAGCGCGAGCTCGTGGATTGCGTAGCGCCCGTGCGGCCTCAGCACTCGTGCTGCCTCACCGACTACGGCGCGCTTGGCAGCATCGCCCTGCATGGTCAGCATCGCCTCTCCGACAACGACATCGGTGCTGGCGTCGGGCAATCCGGTGGCGGCCGCATCGGTGACCCGGACAGCCCCATTGCCGGACCCGAGTTCGGTCAGCACCCCGCGAACCACGTTGGCAGCGTCGGGATCGCTTTCGGCGCCGATGTACGACCGCGGGCTTCGGGCCAGAATCTCGGCGGCGGTGCGGCCCAGGCCTGGCGCCAGCTCGAGCACATCGGCGTCGGTCAGCTCGGCGTGGGCCAGCAGTGTGCGGGTGAGCTCGACACCGCCCGGGCGAAGCACTCGTTTGCCCAGCCGCGCCAGCAGCCAGTGGCCCGCGACGCTGTCGTCGGCACGACTCGAGGAAGGCAGCGGCTGCCGCGAACCTGCCCGCTGTCGGACCATCAAATTGCCTGCCGTGCAGTGGGTTCCAGCACCAGCGCTTGGCGCCGCTGGTGCACGGTGAGGTATCGCAACCCGTCGGGGCCCGCGGCGAACTGGCGTCGCGAACGTCGGGGCAACCACAGCAGGGCACCGGGCGACAAGTCGATCGTGCCTGTTTCGGTTCTCAGCCGGCCGCCGCCGGACAGCACGTGGATCAACACGTCGAGGTCAGGTCCGGCGTGCGAATCGATCCCGCCCCCGGCGGGCAGCGCGATGACGTTCGAGTCCAGATCGCGCTCTCGGGCCTGCAGCCTCCATACCGCTCCGGTCGCGTCCGGCTCGGCGTCGGCGCCCGCCGTCAAGTCGGTGGTGTTGGCCAGGATTCGGGGCAGTGGGGTGGAGGTGAGCTTGCTGATCCGGATCCGCCAGACCTCGGGACCCTTTTCGACGTACACCCAGCCGTAGCTGCCCGGATGATCGGCGTCGAATTCCGCGCGCAGGTGCTTGGGGTCGTGGTTGTTCACCAAGACGAACGACTCGCCGACCGCCAGCGCGGCGTAGGTCGCGAAGATCGTCGGGTGCTTGTTCGGCTTACGCAACTGCCGAACATCAAGTTCGTTGTCGGCCATGCATTCTCTCGTTCGGTGTGGTTTTCACAACTTGTGTTGTGTAAACTCTAGCGCATGACATACGTGATCGGGAAGCCATGCATCGATGTGATGGATCGATCTTGCGTGGACGAATGCCCGGTGGACTGCATCTACGAGGGCGGCCGAGCGCTCTACATCCATCCCGACGAATGCGTGGATTGTGGCGCGTGCGAGCCGGTATGTCCGGTCGATGCGATTTACTACGAAGACGACCTACCCGGGGAGCTGAAGCCCTACTTGGCCGACAATGAAGCGTTCTTCACCGAAACCCTGCCGGGCCGCGACGGACCGCTGGGATCCCCGGGTGGAGCTGCCAAGATAGGTGCACTCGGCGTCGACACACCTCTGGTGACCGCTCAGCCGGGCACTGACGACTCTGAAGGAGCGTGAGCCAGCCTTGAGCTCGCAGGCCACGTCAATCGGGGAATCGGTAAGTCGCCGCCGGGAGGTGCTGCGAGTACTGCGAGCCTCGCCGGATCCGATGAGCATCGTCGCGATCGCCGATGTGCTGGGCGTGCATCCCAACACCGTCCGCTTTCACCTCGACAGCCTGGTCGGTGACGGTCAGGTGGAACAGGTCGAGCCGGGCCGCAAAGGGCCGGGCCGGCCGCCGCTGATGTTCCAGGCGGTCCGGCAGATGGATCGCGGTGGGACGCGGCACTATCGGTTGCTCGCCGAGTTACTGACCATGGCTTTCGCCGCTGAACGCGATCCGCGCGCCAAGGCGCTGGCCGCCGGGCGGGCGTGGGGACGGAAGCTGGAATCCGTGCCGTCGGATGCCACCAGCGCCGAGGACGCCATCGACCACCTCGTCGAGGTGCTCGACGATCTCGGCTTCGCCCCCGAGCGCCGGACAGCCGACGGGGAGCAACAGGTCGGCCTGCGGCACTGCCCGTTTCTCGAACTCGCCGAAAACCGGACCAACGTCATCTGCCCGGTCCACCTCGGGCTCATGCAAGGAGCCATGGAAGCCTGGGGAGCCCCGGTCGCCGTCGAGCGGCTCGACGAATTCGTCGAACCGGATCTGTGCCTGGCTCACCTGAAGCTGCAAACGGCTGCGAAGTGAGCACCGGACCAGCGATCGCCGTCGCTGTCACCTTCGTCTGGCTTGGCATGGTGCTGGCCATCTCGTTTTTGGAAGCTCCGCTGAAGTTCCGCGCGCCCAACGTCACCTTGCAGATCGGGCTCGGCATCGGGCGGCTGGTCTTTCGTGCGCTCAATACCGTGGAGGTCGGTTTCGCCCTCGTCATCCTCGCGATAGTGGTGGCCGGCCCCCCAACACGGGCGCGCATTGCCGTGGCGTTTTTCGTCGCCTTCGCCGCTCTGGCCATCCAGCTGATCGCGGTGCGTCCCCGGCTGACCCTTCGTTCCGACAAGGTGCTCGCCGGATCGACTGCGCCGCGCTCCCGCGGTCACTACGCCTATGTCGGTCTCGAGGTGGTCAAGGTTGTTGGGTTGGCGGTGGCGGGGATACTTCTACTTACCGCCTGACAACAGCCCGCTGTCGAACCTCAAAGGACTCGCCATGGAATCCATCTCGCTGACCAGCCTGGCCGCCGAAAAGTTGTCCGAGGCGCAAAAGTCGCACAGCGGGCGGGCCGCCCACACCATCCACGGCGGGCACACCCACGAACTGCGCCAGACCGTGCTGGCCCTGCTTGCCGGACATGACCTGTCCGAACACGACAGCCCTAGGGAGGCCACACTGCAGGTGCTGCAGGGTCACGTGCGTCTGACGGGCGGCGGCGACGCCTGGGACGGCAAGACCGGGGACTACGTCGCGATTCCGGCGGAACGCCACGCCCTACACGCGGTCGAGGATTCGGTGTTCATGCTGACGGTGCTGAAAACCATTCCCTCTCTGGCCCATTAGCCCGGATGCTGTCTACGCCCTGGTCACGGAACTTCGGCCTCCGGGTACCCATCGTCAACGCGCCGATGGGCGGGGTCGCCGGTGGTCGGCTGGCCGCTGCGGTCACGGCTGCCGGTGGTCTGGGCATGGTTGGCATGGGCAGTGTCGCGACCAGGGAGCTGCTGCAAACCCAGTTGCAGCATGTGCATGGAACGTTCGGAATCGGCCTGGTGGATTGGGTGATGCGCAACGAGGCGGGGCTGCTGGACGATGCCCTGGCCGCGCGGCCCGTCCTGTTGTCGGTCAGTTTCGGCACTGACTGGTCGTGGGTCGATAAGGCTCACGACGCCGGAATCGCCACCGTCACACAGGTATACGACAGTGCCGGGGCCCGTCAGGCGGTCGACGCAGGCGTCGACATCCTGGTCGCGCGGGGGGCCGAGGGCGGCGGGCACGGCGATGTGCAGCTCGGGACGCTGCCGTTGCTCGACACCGTGTTAGACGCGGTGTCGGTGCCGGTACTTGCCGGCGGCGGGATCGCCTCGCCGCGAAGCCTGGCCGCTGTGCTGGCTGCCGGGGCCAGCGGAGCGTGGGTGGGCACCCGCCTGGCGGCGTGCCCGGAAGCGCTGACCGGCGACGGCAGCCGCCGGGCCCTGATCGCGGCCCGGGCCACCGACACCGCGGTCACCCGGGTCTTCGACGTTGCGAAGGGCCTGCCGTGGCCGGCCCGGTTCCCGTCGCGCGTGCTGGCCAATGATTTCGTCGCACGCTGGACCGGCAAAGAGGATGTGCTCGATCGGTCAGCCTGTGACGAGCTGGCCGCGGCGACCGCCGCCGACGATCGCAGGATCGCGCCGGTTGATGCCGGTCAGAGTGTGGGGATGATCAGCGACGACGCGTCGGTGGGCGAGGTCATCGACCAGATGTGCGCGGGCGCGGAAAGTCTGCTCGCCGGCTGGGGTTCATAGCGCCGGTAAATCCTATGTGCGGCGGCAAGTAAGCACGACACAGCACCGATCCGGCCCCGGGTATAGCCGGACGTCGGGACCGTGGGGCGCCAACGCCTCGGCCACGCCGGTGATCAGTGCGTGGTTCATGTGGCAGGCCAGCTCGGTCTGCTCCTGGGCCAGTGCGTGAAACGGGCAATTGGCCAGCTTCACCGCTCCGTCTGCAGCGTGGGGCTCGTAGCCGTAGTTGCTCAGCACCCTGACGGTGCGCTCCAGCGCCGCCGCGGCGTCCGGGGGTGGACGCTTGGTGGTGGCGATCATCTGGCCGTAGTCGTGTGCGACCCTGTTCAGCATTTCGACGACGGGTTCCCCGGTGATCGCGGACTGCGCGATGGCTTGGGCCATCAGCCGCCCGGCCAGCTCGTACTCCCGCTGCGGAAGGCTGACCGCGATGTCGCGGCGGGCCCTGCGATAGACCTTTGAGGTCCGTCCCGCGCCGGGCCCCGATCGGCCCGTCAGACGTGCATAGTCGCTTTCCAGCAGGCCCTCGGCGGTCAGCCGGTCCAGATGGAATTTCGCCTGATGATGCGGTATTCCGACAGCGTCGGCCGCCTGCTCACGGCTCACCGGCCCCGGTTGCGTGCACACGAATCGGTAGAGCTGAAGGCGCACTGGATCGGCGAGTGCCCCGATGCCTGCGGCGTCCCGCTCCCACCCGTCGTCCACTGCAAACAGTCCATTTCTAACAGACAAAACTCTTGACGCTACAGTCTACAGCTTCTAACGTTTAATTTATTATCCGTTAGAAATGGAGGCAGCCATGAGTACGAAACAGGTCGGTGCGACCCCTGCTCTCGCAGACCAGTTGAAGGATCCGGCGTTCTCGGCATACTTCGTCCTGCGCACCGTTTTCACGATCGCGCCCATCCTGTTCGGGCTGGACAAGTTCTTCAACCTGCTGACCCATCCGCATCACTGGAGCATGTATCTGGCCCCCTGGATCGACAATCTGGTGCCCGGTACCGCCGATCAGTGCATGTATCTGGTGGGGGTGATCGAGATTGTGGCCGGCGTGCTGGTCGCGGTCGCGCCGCGGATCGGCGCCTGGGTGGTCGCGGCCTGGCTGGTCGGCATCATTATCGACCTCGTCACCGTGCCCGGCTTCTACGACGTGGCACTGCGCGACTTCGGTTTACTGGTCGCCGCCATCGCGCTGGGCCGCCTGGCACAGGGTGTGCACAACGGCAGTATCGGGCCCCGTTAAGGCCGACCGGCTCAGCGGGTCACACCCCGCGCAGGTAACGCTGGGCGATGACCCGCTGGGCCACCGACACCAGCGGCCTACCGGCCTTGCTCCACCAGGTCGCGGGCCGGGAGAACGCCGACACCTCCGCGAACACCGCGGAGGTGGTCGGGTCGCGGCGGACCACGAAGCGTTCCTCGCCGGACTCCGGATGGCCCGGCAGAGTGCCGTAGGCGAACCCGCGGATATCCGGTTCGTCGATGACGTACACCACACGGCACGGCGCAGGCAGAAAACCCATTCGTACCAACACGACCGTGTCGACCTCGGCGACCTCCGAGCTGGCCTGCACCCGCAGGCCGGCCCCGCGTTGCATACCCCAGCGCATGACCGCGTCGGCCGCTTGCTCGAAACGCTGCTGGCCCGTGCCGATCTGCTTCTCGACGCGAAGATGGCCGTACCCCGCGGGCAGCTCGGCCGCGACGGTTGCGCCCACCTCGGAGTAACTCAGCGGAAGCTCCTCGAGTGCTGCTAGGTCCACACGCCCAGCTTGCCACGCCGGGATGCGCGAATGCGCTTCCGGCGTACGGTCGTGAGCGTGACCGCACAAAACTCGAAAACTGTTGCCGAAGCTTCTGGAACGTTCACCTTCGGCGGCGATCTGACCGTCAACCGCCTCGGCTTCGGGGCGATGCGCATCGTCGGTAAGGGCGTCTGGGGCCCACCCGCCGATCGGGACGAATGCGTCCGGGTATTGCGACGCGCCGTCGAACTCGGCGTGAACTTCTTCGACACCGCAGACTCCTACGGCCCCTACATTTCCGAGGAGATCATCCGCGACGCGCTGCATCCCTACGACGGCCTGGTGATCGCGACCAAAGCCGGGTTCTTACGAACCGGTCCGGATATCTGGATCGAGATGGGTTACCCGAGTTACCTGCGGCAGGAATGCGAGATGAGCCTGCGCCGCCTGGGCGTCCACACGATCGACCTGTTCCAGCTGCACCGCGTCGACCCCAAGTGGCCGCTGGCCGATCAGGTGGGCGAGCTGCTCAAGCTGAAGGACGAAGGCAAGATCCGCCACATCGGGCTGTCCGAGGTCAACGTCGACCAGCTGAACGAGGCCCAGCAGATCACCCAGATCGTGTCGGTGCAGAACATGTACAACCTGTCGGTCCGCAAGGCCGAACCGCTGGTCGACGCCGCGACCGAACAGGGTGTCGGCTTCATTCCGTGGTTCCCGCTGGCGGCCGGCCCGCTGGCCGCTCCGGACGGCCCGCTGCAACGCATCGCCGTCAACCATGACGCGACGCCGTCGCAACTGGCGCTGGCCTGGTTGCTGAAACGGTCGCCGGTGATGTTGCCGATTCCCGGCACGTCAAAGGTGGCGCACCTGGACGAGAACGTCGCAGCCGGCGAGATCACCCTTAGCGACGACGAGTTCGACACCCTGGCGGCTGCCGGAGCGCAGTAGACAGCCACGCAATACGGTGTTCTGGTGGCCGGCGACCATCAGAAGCACCCTGGCGGTGGATTCAACCCGCCCGAACCGACGACCAAGGGCGGGCCCGACTACGGCCGGTTCATCGACGCGGTACGCAAACTGCAGGATCACGCCCGTGCCGTCGACGCGCCCGATGAGGTGATCAGCGAGGCAGCAGACCAGCTGGAGAAGGTGTCGGCCCTGCTGAGTCCGTTCGACAGCGACGAATGGCAGTCGCCGTCGGGGCGCCGGATGGATCTGCCGGTTCGCGGCAACATCCTGACGATCCCGATGTCGGCCCGAAAAGCCGACGACGGCCGGATCCATGGCTGGGCCCGCTTCGCCCGATTTCATCTGGGCCGCAATGGCGCCGTGCACGGCGGGGCGCTGGGGATGCTGTTCGACACCGTGCTCGGGTTGACGTCCTCGGTGCTCACCGGGGGCCCTTACCAGCGCACCGCCTACCTCAAGATCGATTACCGCCACATCGTGCCGATCGAGAAGGAACTGCAGATCGATGCCGGAGTCGACCGGGTGGAGGGGCGCAAGATCTTCGTGTCGGGCCGGTTGAGCGACGGCGACACCTTGCTGACCGAAGCCGACGCGCTGTTCGTGAGGCTCAAGCCCGGCCAGCCCTGACCGCGGTCGGCCCAGCGCTGGGCCGGTATTCGCTTGGGCCCTTGCAGGCCCACCCCGATAGCATGGCAACGACTATTCACGGACAATTAGTCGCCCTCACAACAACTATGCCTTGGAGACCCAACCCGATGAGCGCCCCCGCAAGCCCCGCCCCAGCAGCCCCGATCCGGGTGCCTGCTGGGACGACCGCGGCCGCCGCGGTCGGCGAGGCAGGGTTGCCGAGGCGGGGGGCGCCCGACGCGATCGTGGTGGTGCGTGACGCCGAAGGAAAGCTGCGCGACTTGAGTTGGGTGCCCGACGCCGACGCCGAGGTGATCCCGGTCGCAGCCAACACCGATGAGGGTCGCAGCGTCATTCGGCATTCGACCGCGCACGTGTTGGCGCAAGCGGTTCAGGGCCTGTTCCCGCAAGCCAAGTTGGGGATCGGGCCTCCCATCACCGATGGCTTCTACTACGACTTCGACGTGGCCGAGCCGTTCACGCCGGAGGACTTGGAGGCGCTGGAAAAGCGGATGCGCCAGATCGTCAAGGACGGACAGCTGTTTCACCGGCGGGTCTACGAGTCCAAGGAGCAGGCGCGCGAGGAGCTGCTCAACGAGCCCTACAAGCTCGAACTCGTCGACGACAAGTCCGGTGACCCCGACGTCATGGAGGTCGGAGGCGACGAGCTGACTGCGTATGACAACCTCAATCCCCGTAGCCGGGAAAGGGTCTGGGGCGACCTGTGCCGTGGCCCGCACATCCCCACCACCAAGCACATCCCGGCGTTCAAGCTGACCAGAAGCTCCGCGGCCTACTGGCGGGGCGATCAGGAAAACGCCAGCCTGCAGCGCATCTACGGCACTGCGTGGGAGTCGCAGGATGCACTCGACCGTCACCTGGAGCTGATCGCCGAAGCTCAGCGCCGCGATCACCGAAAGCTGGGCGTCGAGCTGGACCTGTTCAGCTTTCCCGACGAAATCGGTTCCGGCCTAGCGGTTTTCCACCCCAAGGGCGGCATCGTGCGCAGGGAGCTGGAGGAGTATTCGCGGCGCAAGCACATCGAGGCCGGATACGAGTTCGTCAACACCCCGCATATCACCAAGGCGCAGCTGTTCCACACCTCGGGCCACCTGGACTGGTACTCCGACGGCATGTTCCCGCCGATGCACCTCGACGCCGAATACAACGACGACGGAACGGTGCGTAAGCCGGGCCAGGACTACTACCTCAAGCCGATGAACTGCCCGATGCACACGCTGATCTTCGCGTCGCGCGGGCGCTCCTATCGCGAGCTTCCGTTGCGGCTCTTCGAGTTTGGCACGGTGTACCGCTATGAGAAGTCCGGTGTGGTGCACGGGCTGACGCGAGCACGCGGGTTCACCATGGACGACGCGCACATCTTCTGCACCCGCGAACAGCTGCACGACGAACTGGCATCGCTGCTGCGGTTCGTGCTCGAGTTACTCGGCGACTACGGGCTGGAGGACTTCTATTTGGAGCTGTCCACCAAAGACCCCGACAAATTCGTCGGCTCCGAAGAGGTGTGGGAAGAGGCGACCACCACGCTGGCCGACGTCGCCCGGGAGTCGGGCCTTGAACTGGTTCCCGATCCCGGCGGCGCAGCGTTTTACGGCCCGAAGATCTCGGTGCAGGCCCGCGACGCACTGGGCCGCAGCTGGCAGATGTCGACCATCCAGGTGGATTTCAATTTCCCGGAGCGTTTCGAGCTGGAGTACACCGCCGCTGACGGGACCCGCCGGCGCCCCGTGATGATCCACCGCGCGCTGTTCGGGTCGATCGAGCGATTCTTCGGCATCCTCACCGAGCACTACGCGGGGACGTTCCCGGCGTGGCTGGCACCCGTTCAGGTGGTCGGCATTCCGGTCGCCGACGAGCATACCGCCTACCTGGAAGGGGTTGCCGCTCAACTGAAGTCGCATGGGGTGCGGGTCGAGGTGGACGGTAGCGACGATCGGATGGCCAAGAAGATCGTCCACCACACCAGCCAGAAGGTGCCGTTCATGCTGCTGGCCGGTGACCGCGACGTGCAGGCCGAGGCGGTGAGCTTCCGCTTCGGTAACCGCACGCAAATCAACGGAGTGCCCCGCGACAGCGCGGTCGATGCGGTCGTCAAGTGGATAGCCGACCGCGAGAATGCCGCTCCCACAGCCGAACTGGTGAAAGTGGTCGGCAGTGAGTGACGAGGAACGCGCCGAGCGCACCGACAACACCATTCTCGACAGAGGCGTCGGCGAAAGCGATCACCTGCAGCGGTTATGGACGCCATACCGGATGACCTACCTGGCCGAAGCGCCGATGAAGCGCGACGATGCCGGCACCGAGCAGCCATTCACCGACATTCCGCAACTGTCCGACGAGGACGGTCTGGTGGTCGCCCGGGGTGAAGTCGTCTACGCGGTACTCAACCTGTATCCGTACAACCCCGGGCACTTGATGGTGGTGCCGTATCGGCGCGTCTCCGAGCTCGAGGACCTGACCGACGCGGAGAGCGCGGAATTGATGGCGTTCACCCAGAAGGCCATTCGCGTCATCAAGAACGTGTCGCACCCGCACGGCTTCAACGTCGGGCTGAACCTGGGGACATCGGCGGGTGGCTCACTGGCCGAACACCTGCATGTTCATGTGGTGCCGCGGTGGGGTGGCGACGCGAACTTCATCACCATCATCGGCGGATCGAAAGTGATCCCGCAGTTGCTGCGCGAAACTCGCGAGCTGCTGGCCACGGAGTGGGCAAAGCAGCCATGAGCCGCGGCGGCGATGCAGAGCGACGCGATGAGGTGGGGGCACGCCCCCACAAGTGGGAGGTACCCCCACCCGCTTGCGGGGGAGAGCGGCGCTCATGAGCAAAGTGCACTTCCTGTCTAGGGCCGCGTTCACACGGCTCACCACTCCGGCCGCCAGGGCATGTCTGCGAGTGGGCTTGACGCCCGATGTCGTCACCATCTTGGGCACCATCGTCGCAGTGGCGGGGGCGCTGACGCTTTTCCCGATGGGAAAGCTGTTCGCCGGCACGTGTGTGGTCTGGTTCTTCGTGCTCTTCGACATGCTCGACGGCGCGATGGCCCGGGAGAGGGGCGGCGGCACCCGCTTCGGCGCGGTGCTGGACGCGACGTGTGACCGGATCAGCGACGGCGCGATATTCTGCGGGCTGCTGTGGTGGATAGCGTTCGGCCTGCACGACAAACTTCTGGTGGCGGCGACGTTGATCTGCCTGGTCACCTCGCAGGTGATTTCGTACATCAAGGCCCGTGCAGAGGCCAGTGGGCTGCGCGGCGATGGGGGCCTGATCGAACGGCCGGAACGGCTGATCATCGTGCTGACCGGCGCCGGCGTGTCGGATTTCCCGGTGGTCTCCTGGCCGCCCGCGCTGCCCGCGGCGATGTGGATACTGGCAGCCGCCAGCCTGATCACCTGTGCGCAGCGGTTGCACATGGTGCGGACGTCGCCCGGCGCGACCGAACCTATGCCGCCGCCAAACGACGCGACCGATCACGCCAAGCCCGGTCCGGGAAACCACGGAACGAGCCAGCCGTGATCGGCACCCCGGCGGGCCTGAAAGTGTTCGGGCTGCCTCGCAGGATGGCAGGCCACCTGGTGAGTGGCACCGCGACCGATTGGATGTACGGGGCCGGCTGGATGGCGGTGCGCGCAATGCCGGAATTCGCCGCTCGCAGCGCATTCGACACCGGAGCGCGCTACGCGGCCCGCCATGGCGGGCCGGACCAGCTGCGCAAGAACCTGGCCCGTGTCATCGGTGTACCGCCGGCCGATGTGCCGGACGAGCTGATGCGCGCCTCGCTGGCCTCCTATGGCCGTTACTGGCGCGAGGCGTTCCGGCTGCCGACCATGGACCTGCGCGCGCTGGCCCATCAGCTCCACGACTCGTTTTCGGGAATCGACAATCTGGACACGGCCCTCGCCGCCGGCCAGGGAGTTGTAATGGCGTTGCCGCACAGCGGCAACTGGGATATGGCCGGGGTGTGGCTGGCGCAGACGTACGGCACTTTCAGCACCGTCGCGGAGCGACTCAAACCCGAGTCGCTGTACCAGCGTTTCATCGACTACCGCGAAAGCCTCGGCTTCGAGGTGCTGCCGCTGTCCGGCGGCCAACGACCACCTTTTGAGGTGTTGTGCGAGCGGCTGCGCGACAACCGGGCGGTATGCCTGATGGCTGAGCGCGACCTGAGCCGCACCGGTCTCGAGGTTGACTTCTTCGGCGAAGCGACCCGGATGCCGGCGGGGCCCGCCAAGCTCGCGATCGCGACCGGAGCCCAGCTGCTGCCGGTGCACTGCTGGTTCGAAGACAACGGCTGGGGAGTCTCGATACACCCGGCGCTGGACTGCACCGGTGGCGAGGTGCGGGTCATCACCCAGGCGCTGGCCGATCAGTTCGCCAAGAACATCGCCACCCACCCGGCAGACTGGCACATGATGCAGCCGCAATGGCTGGCCGATTTGTCTGATGCCCGACGGGCCCAGCTGAAGGAAGCCTGATGCGGATCGGGATGGTCTGTCCCTACTCGTTCGACGTGCCGGGCGGGGTGCAGTCGCATGTCTTGCAACTCGCCAAAGTGATGCGCGCACGCGGGCACGAGGTCAGCGTGTTGGCGCCGGCTTCACCGCATGTCTCTTTGCCCGACTACGTCGTCACGGCGGGCAGGGCTATCCCGATTCCCTACAACGGTTCGGTGGCGCGGCTGCAGTTCAGTCCGGCGGTACACGGCAGGGTCAGGAAGTGGCTCACCCAAGGTGACTTCGATGTGCTGCACCTGCACGAGCCGAATGCGCCCAGCCTGTCGATGTGGGCCCTGCGGGTGGCCGAGGGCCCGATCGTGGCGACATTTCACACCTCGACCACCAAATCGCTGACACTGTCGGTCTTTCAGGGCGTGCTGCGGCCCTGGCACGAGAAGATCGTCGGCCGCATCGCGGTGTCCGACGTGGCGCGGCGTTGGCAGATGGAGGCGCTGGGCTCCGACGCGGTGGAGATTCCCAACGGGGTCGACGTCGGTTCGCTTGCCTCCGCGGCGCCGCTGGACGGGTATCCACGGCCGGGCAAGACGGTGCTGTTCTTGGGGCGTTACGACGAGCCACGCAAGGGCATGTCGGTGCTGCTCGACGCGCTGCCCAGGGTGGTGGAGCGTTTTGGCGACGTGCAACTGCTGATCGTCGGTCACGGCGACGAGGACGAATTGCGTGGACAGGCAGGCGAATTGATGCGCTACATCCGTTTTCTTGGGCTGGTGGACGACGCTGCGAAGGCCTCTGCGATGCGAAGTGCCGACGTCTACTGCGCGCCCAACATCGGTGGTGAGAGTTTCGGCATTGTCTTGATGGAGGCGATGGCCGCCGGCACCCCGGTGGTGGCCAGCGACCTCGACGCGTTCCGCCGCGTGCTGTCCGACGGCGAGGTCGGGAGCCTGGTGCCGGTGGGCGAGGCTGCCGCACTGGCCGATGCGCTGATCGAGGTACTGGACAACGACGTGCTGCGTCAACGCCATGTGGCCGCCGGTTCCGAAGCGGTTCGCCACTATGACTGGTCGGTGGTGGCCAGCCAGATCATGCGGGTGTACGAGACGGTCGCCGGATCGGGCGTCAAAGTGCATGTGGCCAGCTGATGATCTGGCTGATTGTCGTCATCGTTGTGCTGGTCGGGGTGCTGGCGGTGTTCGGCGCCTGGGCATACCAGACAGCTAACCGGCTGGACCGGTTGAACGTTCGCTACGACCTGTCCTGGCAGGCGCTGGACGGTGCGCTGGCGCGGCGCGCGGTGGTGGCGCGGGCGGTCGCGATCGATGCCTACGGCGGTGCGCCGGAAGGCGGGCGGTTAACCGCCCTGGCCGACGCTGCCGAGCGCGCGCCCCGACCGGCACGAGAGAACGCGGAAAACGCGCTCTCGGCCGCGCTGGCGGTGGTGGATCCGGCGTCGCTGCCGGCAGGCCTGATCGCCGAGCTGGCCGACGCCGAGGCCCGCCTGCTGCTGGGCCGCCGTTTCCACAACGACGCGGTCCGCGACACCCTCGCACTGGCCGAGAGGCGCATGGTGCGCGCCTTTCGGCTCGGTGGAACAGCCGCGCTGCCAGGCTATTTCGAGATCGTCGAGCGGGCACACGGGTTGGCGCACGGCGATCACGGTGTGCTCAACCACCGCACCTCAGCGCGAGTGGTGCTGCTCGATGAAACCGGCGCGGTGCTGTTGCTGTGCGGTTCGGATCCGGCGATCACCGACGGCACCGCGCCACGGTGGTGGTTCACCGTGGGCGGCGAAGTGCGCCCCGGCGAACGGCTGGCCGAGGCCGCCGCGCGGGAGCTGGCCGAAGAAACCGGTCTCCGGGTTGCGGCGGCCGACATGGTCGGACCCATATGGCGGCGCGACGAGGTGTTCGAGTTCAACGGCGCACTGATCGACAGTGAGGAGTTCTACCTGGTGTACCGCACGCGGCGCTTCGAGCCATCCATCACCGGGCGGACCGAGCTGGAACGCAGCTATATCCACGGTGCCCGCTGGTGTGACGCGAACGACATCGCCGAGTTGGCCGCGGCCGGCGAACAGGTATATCCGCTGCAACTCGGCGAGCTGCTGCCCGCGGCAAACCGGCTGGCGGCCCTCAGCGAGGCCGCTCGCAACGCCGGCGTGCCTCAGTCGATCCGCTGATCAGCGCGATACTCGTTTGCCGCCGACCATTAGAGTGGAATCGCAATGGTTGAAGAAGAGAAAACGCTCGTGGACAGCGCCGCACAGTCGAACCAGGCAGCGACGGGAACGGCCCGGGTCAAGCGCGGCATGGCCGAGATGCTCAAGGGCGGCGTCATCATGGACGTCGTCACCCCGGAGCAGGCGCGAATCGCGGAGGCTGCCGGCGCCGTCGCGGTGATGGCACTGGAACGGGTGCCCGCTGACATTCGTGTGCAGGGCGGGGTGTCGCGAATGAGCGACCCGGACATGATCGAGGGCATCATCGCCGCGGTCACCATCCCGGTGATGGCCAAGGCGCGCATCGGGCATTTCGTCGAGGCGCAGATCCTGCAGAGCCTCGGCGTGGACTATGTCGATGAGTCGGAGGTACTGACTCCCGCCGACTACACCCACCACATCGACAAGTGGAAGTTCACCGTGCCGTTCGTGTGCGGGGCGACCAACCTCGGTGAGGCACTGCGGCGCATCAGCGAGGGCGCGGCCATGATCCGGTCCAAGGGCGAAGCCGGTACCGGAGACGTCTCCAATGCGACCACCCACATGCGGGCCATCAGCGGCGAGATTCGCCGGCTGACGTCGTTGTCTGAAGACGAGTTGTACGTGGCGGCAAAGGAATTGCAGGCATCCTACGAGCTTGTCGCCGAGGTGGCCCGGGCCGGCAAGCTGCCGGTCACGCTGTTTACCGCGGGCGGTATCGCGACTCCCGCGGATGCGGCGATGATGATGCAGCTCGGCGCCGAGGGCGTCTTCGTAGGCTCGGGCATCTTCAAGTCCGGAGATCCCGCGCAGCGCGCCGCCGCCATCGTCAAGGCCACCACGTTCTTCGACGACCCCGACGTGCTGGCGAAGGTGTCACGCGGCCTGGGCGAGCCGATGGTCGGCATCAACGTCGAGCAGATCGCGCAGCCGCACCGCCTGGCGCAGCGCGGCTGGTAAAAACAGTTCGTGTCGATCGAAGAGATCCTCGATCTCGAGCAACTCGAGGTCAACATCTACCGCGGCAGCGTATTCAGCCCGGAATCGGGATTTCTGCAGCGCACCTTCGGTGGCCATGTGGCCGGCCAGTCGCTGGTGTCGGCGGTGCGCACCGTCGACCCGCACTATCAGGTGCACTCGCTGCACGGTTACTTTTTGCGCCCCGGGGATGCCAAGGAGCGCACGGTCTTCATCGTTGAGCGCACCCGGGACGGTGGCTCGTTTGCCACCAGGCGGGTCAACGCCATCCAGCACGGGGAAATCATTTTCAGCATGGGGGCGTCCTTCCAGACCGATCAGGAAGGCATCCACCACCAAGACCCCATGCCGGCCGCGCCGCCACCCGACGGCCTGCCCGGGCTGAACTCGATCAAGGTCTTCGACAATGCCGGATTCAAGCAGTTCGAGGAGTGGGACGTCTGCATCGTGCCGCGCGAACGCCTGCAACTCTCGCCGGGCAAAGCCGCACAGCAGCAGGTGTGGTTTCGCCACCGTGACCCGTTGCCGGACGACCCGGTGCTGCACATCTGCGCGCTGGCCTACATGAGCGACCTCACGCTGCTGGGATCGGCACAGGTCACTCACCTCGACGTGCGTCAGCATCTGCAGGTGGCGTCGCTGGACCACGCGATGTGGTTCATGCGGGCGTTCCGGGCCGACGAGTGGCTGCTCTACGACCAGTCGTCGCCGTCGGCCAGCGGCGGTCGCGCCCTGTGCCAGGGCAAGATCTTCACCCAGACCGGCGAGATGGTCGCAGCCGTCATGCAGGAGGGGCTGACCCGCTATAAACGCGGATACCAGCCCTCCAAACAGTGAGCGCGCAGTGAGCGCACCACGAATCGGCGTCCTGGCGCTGCAGGGCGACACCCGCGAGCACCTTGCCGCGCTGCGCGAAGCCGGAGCCGACTCCAAGCCGGTACGCCGGCGCAGCGAGCTCGAAGCGGTCGACGGGCTGGTCATTCCCGGCGGGGAATCCACCACGATGAGCCACCTGCTGCTCGACTTCGACCTGCTCGAGCCGTTGCGGGCGCGACTGGCCGATGGCCTCCCGGCCTACGGCGCATGTGCGGGCATGATCCTGCTGGCCAGCGAGATCCTCAATGCCGGCGCCAACGGACGCGAGGCGCTGCCACTGCGTGCGATCGATATGACAGTGCGGCGCAATGCTTTTGGACGGCAGGTCGACTCGTTTGAAGGCGATGTCGCGTTCGCGGGTCTCGACGGTCCGGTGCGAGCGGTGTTCATCCGCGCCCCGTGGGTCGAGCGGGCCGGTGACCGCGTGCAGGTGCTCGCCCGGGCCGCGGGGCACATCGTCGCGGTACGGCAGGGCCCGATGCTGGCGACGGCGTTTCACCCCGAGATGACCGGCGATCGCCGCATCCACCAGTTGTTCGTCGACATCGTCAACGGTCTACACTGACGCGGCTCAGCGTGGGGGTTCAAGTGTGCGCCGAAGGCTTTCAATGTGCACCCTGGGCGAGGATTTGACGGAATTCCCGCCGTCACTGCACACCGGAAGCCGTCAGTGCGCGCGCAACCCCAGGTTCGGTGAGGCCGGTGACGCCTGGGGTTTCTGAGACGGATGGGGAGTGGTCGGGTGGTCGGTGCCAGTGGTCCACGTAGACTCGTCTGGCCAAATCAACAAGAGGAATGAGATAGGACGGCTAGGACTTTCATGAGCGGCCATTCCAAGTGGGCCACCACCAAGCACAAGAAAGCCGTCATCGACGCTCGCCGCGGCAAGATGTTCGCGCGGTTGATCAAGAACATCGAGGTCGCGGCCCGCGTCGGCGGCGGTGACCCAGGGGGCAACCCGACGCTGTACGACGCCATACAAAAGGCGAAGAAGAGCTCGGTGCCCAACGACAACATCGAAAAGGCCCGCAAGCGCGGTGCCGGTGAGGAAGCCGGTGGTGCCGACTGGCAGACCATCACCTACGAGGGGTATGCGCCCAACGGCGTGGCGGTGCTGATCGAGTGCCTGACCGACAACCGCAACCGCGCGGCCAGTGAAGTACGAGTGGCGATGACGCGCAACGGCGGAACCATGGCCGATCCGGGATCGGTCGCCTACCTTTTCACCCGCAAAGGCGTGGTCACCCTCGAGAAGAACGGCCTGACCGAAGACGACCTGCTGGCTGCGGTGCTGGACGCCGGTGCAGAGGACGTCACCGATCTCGGCGACGGCTTCGAGATCATCTCCGAGCCGACTGACCTCGTTGCGGTGCGAACTGCGTTGCAAGAGGCCGGGATTGACTACGACTCCGCCGAGGCGGGGTTCCAGCCGTCGGTGACCGTTCCACTCGATGCCGACGGCGCGCAAAAGGTCATCAGGCTAGTCGACGCCCTCGAAGACAGCGACGACGTCCAAGACGTCTACACCAACGCCGACATCCCCGACGAGATCCTGGCTCAGATCGAGGAGTGAAGTCGTCCGCCGAACCGGCGATCACGTGTGCTCGGCCGCCAGTTGGGCGAGTGTCGTTCCTTTGATGAGGTATAGATCGATGACCGATCCGACACCCAATCATCACGGCGACCACCCGGGGTTTGCCGGGGTGACCGGTCTGGTGGCCGGCCTCGGCATGCTCATCAGGGGGCGCGGTTACGCGCGGCTGGCGGTTGACCTGGCGTCGGTATCGGACGCCGATCGTGTCGTCGACATCGGGTGTGGTCCGGGCAACGCGGTACGAGTCGCTGCCCGGCGGGGTGCCAGCGTCGTCGGAGTTGACCCGGCTCCGGTGATGTTGCGTCTCGCCGGCGCTGTGACCGGCGATCACGCGGACATCACCTGGTCGCAGGGCAGCGCCGAAGAGCTGCCGCTGACCACCGGCTGGGCAACCGTCGCGTGGTCGCTCAAGACGGTGCATCACTGGAACGACGTGGCGGTCGGACTCGCCGAGCTGCGACGTGTGCTGGCGTCGTCGGGGCGTCTCTTGGTGGTGGAGCGACAGGTGCAGCCCGGCGCCAAGGGCTTGGCGAGCCATGGGTGGACCGAACAGCAGGCCGAGTCCTTTGCGGCGCACTGCGACGCAGCCGGCTTCGAAGGTGTGCGCATTGCCCAGCATCCTGTTGGTCGAGGGGCCGTGTGGGTCGTGCGAGGGCACAAGGCCAGTTAGTCGTAACCGTGCCGCATGTCCTCCACGACGCGCGGATTCTCCAGCGTCGACGGCTCAAGCGTGCGGGGCCCGATGTCGTCAGAGAACACGGTTGCGGCTTGAAGCACCTGCGGGTTGAGGAAGCGCAGTGGGGGCGCATCGGCCGGCATGGTGGGTGTCGGCGGTGTGTCGCCGCGGCGCGCCAGCGCAAAACCCCAGTCGCCGAACGTGGGCACGTGCACGTGGTAGGGCGTGACCGCGTAACCGGCGGATTGGATCGTCGAAACCGTGCGCCAGAACGCCGTCGGCGTGGAAAACGGGCTGCCGGTCTGCACGACCAACAGGCCTTCCGGGGTCAGCGCATGCGCGGCGAGCGAATAGAACTCGGTTGAATACAGCCGGCCCAGTACTGGTGTGTCCGGGTCGGGCAAGTCGATGATGATCGCGTCGAAGCCTGCAGACGGGCGCAGCTCAGGGTGAGGTGTCCGAAGCCAGCGCATCGCATCGTCAATCACGAGGGATACCCGTGGGTTGTCCAGCGCCCCGCCGTTGGCGTCCCGCAATGTGGTGCGCGCCAATTCGATCACCGCGGGGTCGAGCTCAACCTGCACGATCTTGCCGATGCCGGGTTGGCGTAGCAGTTCGCGCGCCGCCAAGCCGTCGCCGCCCCCCAGCACCAGCACCGAGCGTGCGCCTTTCCCGAGCGCGGGGTAGACGAGGCTTTCGGTGTAGCGGTATTCGTCCCGGGTGGAAAACTGCAAACCCCCATCGAGATACAGGCGGGTGTCGTTGCCGCGGCGGGTCACCACAATCTCCTGGTAGGCGGTGTGCCGGTAGGCGATGATCGGGTCGGCGTAGAGCCGTTGCCTGCTGGTGGTCTCGATGTCGTGCGAACGCACCAGCAGCGTGACCAGCAGCCCGAGCGCGGCGGCGAGCGCGCACAGCGCCGTCACCAGCTGCCGGGTTGAAACCACGTGTCGCAGCAAGAACATCGCCACGACGGCGGCCGCCACCAGGTTGATGATGCCGGTGGCCGCCGCCCCGCGGATCATCCCCAGGTGCGGCAGCAGGATGAACGGCCAAACCAGCCCGCCGATCAGGGCGCCGAGGTAGTCGGCTGCGTTGAGGTTGGCCAGTGTGCGGCCGGTATCGGTGGCTGTGTCCTTGGCGGGGACCACCCGCCCCTGCTGTAGCAGCGTCATCAGCAGCGGCACTTCGGCGCCGACCATGCCGCCGATCAGGGCGGTGCTCACCGCCAGCACCCACGTCGACCCGTCGACGAACGCGAATACCACGTATAGCGCCGCTGCGGACAGGCCGCCGATGATGCCCAGCAGCGCCTCGACGGCGACGAAGGTGATGGCCGCGTGCCCCAGCAGCGGCTTGATCAGCAGGGCGCCCGCACCCAGCGCGGCGATGTATCCCGCGACGATCAGCGATGTGGCGACGATGCCGCCGCCGTTCAGGCTCGCCGACAGCGTCAGCAGCGCGAGTTCGTACACGATGCCGCACGCCGCGCACGCCGCGACGGCGGCCAGCAGCACTACCCGCCACCGCCTCGAGGAATCCGTGGACCCGACCACGTCGGGCGCCGGCGAATCGACGGAAGTCATGACACTGCGGCGGCGGTTACCCCTCCCACGGCCAGCAGCATCAAGGCCACCGCGAACGACGCCGGATGCAGCTCCGGTTCGTCGACGTGCTCGTGGAAGTTGCCCGGTATCACCAAGTGGAGCGTCAACAGCGCGATCCCTTGCAGAATCACGCCCATGAACCCGTAAACGGCCACGCCGATGAGCCCCTGGCCGAGCTGGCTGTAGCTGTTGGTGATGGCGCTGATGATGACGGTCGCCAGTGCGATGTACATCGCGCAGGCAAGGACGACGGCGTTGGGGCGGCGATCAACGAACACCATTTGGCGCAGCTTTCCCGGGGTCAGCACATCCACCATGAAGAACCCGACGACCAGGACCGCCATGCCGACCAGGAAGTACAGGATCGTCGCGACGACGCCCTTCAGAACTGGATTGAGGTCGACGGTTCCGATCTCGACGGCGAGGTACATGGCTGTCTCCTTTGCTGTACTTCTTTGCTATACATCCGGCACGACTCACTTGGCTCCGCCGGGACCGCCCGGGGTGCCTCCGGCGCCGCCCGACGGGGATCCGGGGGTGAACCCGGGGCCGAGGAAGATGAACGCTCCGTGGCTGTATCCGCCGCTCAAGGGTTCGACGCGGATGCTGCACGGGTAGTTGCCGTCGGGGCCGACGGTCACGATGTTGTTGCTATAGCGCAGGTATTGGTTGTTGCCGTTGGCGGCGCGCGCCTCGGGCTCCTCATAGTTGGCGAGCGTGTTGGCCACCTGTGCGGGTGATCCGCTGCAGACGTACCGCGTCCCGTTGGCATCGCGTGAGTACTCGTGATAGTGGCTCGCGATGTAGGACCCAATGTTCTTGTTCAGCAACACGATTCCGAAAACCAACGACACGGTGGCCGCGACGGCCAACCCGCCGGCAATCCAGAACAGGCCTTTGCGGCTCACGGGTGCCACCGGCTCGCCGTGCGGACCACCATCGCCGCCGGCCCCCAAAGGGCGGCGCGGGTACAGGTGCCATGTCTGCCAGCGCCAGCCGGTGCCGTCGGGTTCGGCGGCCAGCGCGGTCAGTGCGGCGTCATCGCCGGGAAACGTGCCGCCGAGCCACCCGGTTTCTGTCTGGCAATGTTGGCGAAGTTCGCGCGCGAGTTCGCGAAACGTCGCCTCATCCCGGGTGTCGGTTCGGGATTCGATGCTGTAGCCGGGCGCGTCGGCGTGCTCGGGCAGCTTGCCTCCATGGCTGCGGGCGGTGCAGGAGACCTGCTCGGAGAAGTGCCTGCCGGCGTGCTCGACGGTGACGACATGCGAGGCGCCGAGGACTCCGAGCAGCAGCGCACCGCCACCGCCGGGATGGTCGAGTGCGTAGCTGGCCAGTGGCTGCGGTGCGGGGGCGTTGAGCGCCAGTCCGAGCCTCTTGCCGGACACGTCCGTTGGAGTCACGGCGAGCTGATGGAGCGGCACCGACCCGTCCTAGGGGGAAGAGGCTGGGGGAGCCGGGTAGACGGTGAGCTCGCCGGTCAGCACAGGCTTGCCCGTCGATACCTCCCAGGGCATGTCGGGGGCCCAGCGTTCGAAGGAGAGCAGCGTGCTTCCATCGGCGTTGGTGCAGTCGAGGAATTCCATGTCGCCGGCCGCCGGCAGGCCCGTCGTGCCTTCGGTTGTGTAGGAGGAACGACCGCGTTCCGACTCGTGAAACGTCACACCGTCGACGACATACTGGTCGCCGGGCTGCAACGTAAGGTCTTTGCGGGTCACCCAGATCGCCAGCTCGAGGCGCCCGTCATCCTCTTCGACGCTGAACCAGATCGGCTGGTCGCCGCCCTCCAGCAGATGCTCCCACCACACGAACGGTCCCTCGCGGTAGGTCACCGATCCGCGCACCACGTAGTCGACGCCGCCGTAGCTGACGATGGCACCAGGGCCCAGTTGCCGTGGTCCGAATTGCGGCATCGCGTTGAAGGAGAGCGGGTCCTGGCGGCCGCCCGGCTGAGCCGGCTTCTTGGGACGCCGCAAAGCCACGATGAGTACCACGATGGACGCGATGAACAGCACTGCGGCGATCACGACCAGGACTGTGCCCACGCAAACCTTTCCGTGCCCGCGGCGGTCGAGCGAATGTGGGGTTTAAGCTAACAGCTTTTGCTGGGCCCGGCGCCATAACGCGACCGGAGAAGCGGCCGTGGCGCCGCGTGTCCTACCCGACGCGGTCGGAACCGCCCGCTAGGCTATCGAACAGCTGTTCGGTACCTCGATATCTGTGAAGTGGGAGCGGGCAAATGCGCGTGATGGGCGTCGATCCGGGACTGACCCGATGCGGGCTGTCGATTGTGGAAAGCGGGCGCGGTCGTGATGTCGTCGCGCTGGATGTCGACGTGGTGCGCACCCCGTCGGATGCGCCACTGTCCAAGCGGTTGCTGGCCATCAGCAACGCCGTCGACCACTGGCTGGATACGCATCATCCGGATGTCGTGGCCATCGAGCGGGTGTTCTCGCAGCAGAACGTGATGACGGTGATGGGCACCGCTCAAGCCGGTGGCGTTGTCGCGTTGGCGGCCGCCAGACGCGGTATCGACGTACACTTCCATACCCCCAGCGAGGTCAAGGCCGCGGTCACCGGCAACGGCGCCGCCGACAAGGCACAGGTCACCGCGATGGTCAGCAGAATCCTTGCGCTGCAAGCCAAGCCAACGCCGGCCGACGCGGCCGATGCGCTGGCCCTGGCGATCTGCCACTGCTGGCGGGCGCCGATGATCGCCCGGATGGCCGCGGCCGAAGCGCTGGCCGCGCAGCAGCGTCACGCGTACACGGCCAAGTTGGCCGCCAAGGCGAAGGCCGCAAAAGTGAAGGCCGCCCGATGATCTCGTCGGTACGCGGTGAGGTGCTCGAGGTGGCACTCGATCATGTGGTGATCGAGGCCGCCGGAATCGGCTACCGGATCAACGCGACGCCGTCGACGCTGGTGACGCTGCGGCAGGGGAGCGAAGCCCGGCTGATCACCGCGATGATCGTGCGCGAGGACTCGCAGACGCTGTACGGATTCCCGGACGGGGAGACTCGCGACCTGTTCCTGACGCTGCTGTCGGTGTCGGGAGTCGGGCCCCGGTTGGCGATGGCGACACTGGCCGTGCACGACGCCGCGGCGTTGCGACAGGCATTGGCCGACAGCGATGTTGCCGCGCTGACCCGGGTGCCCGGCATCGGCAAGCGCGGCGCCGAGCGGATGGTGCTGGAATTGCGCGACAAAATCGGCGCGGTTGCCGGGTCGGCACCGGCGCCGGCGATCAACGGCCGCGCCGTGCGGGGCCCGGTGGTGGAGGCTCTGGTCGGCCTCGGTTTTGTCGCCAAGCAGGCAGAGGAGGCCACCGACAACGTGCTGGCCGGTGATCACGACGCGACGACGTCCAGCGCGCTGCGGGCGGCGCTCTCGATGCTGGGTAAGGCCCGATGAGCCGATGAGTTCAGAAGACGACTTCTCCGATCCCGACGTTCGGGAGGTTTCGCCTGCGCTCGCGTCCGGCGAGGGCGACATCGACGTCAGCCTGCGGCCTCGCTCGTTGCGGGAGTTCATCGGCCAGCCCCGGGTCCGCGAGCAGCTGCAGCTGATCATCGAGGGAGCCAAGAACCGCGGCGGGACACCGGATCACATTCTGCTGTCGGGCCCGCCGGGGCTGGGCAAGACGTCGCTGGCCATGATCATCGCGGCCGAGCTGGAGACCTCGTTGCGGGTGACTTCGGGGCCGGCGCTGGAACGTGCCGGCGACCTGGCCGCGATGCTGTCCAACCTGGTCGAGCACGACGTGCTGTTCATCGACGAGATCCACCGCATCGCCCGGCCCGCCGAGGAGATGCTCTATCTGGCGATGGAGGACTTCCGGGTCGACGTGGTGGTCGGCAAAGGCCCTGGGGCAACATCGATTCCGCTCGAGGTCGCACCCTTCACCCTGGTCGGCGCGACCACCCGGTCCGGCGCGCTGACCGGACCACTGCGCGACCGGTTCGGTTTCACCGCGCACATGGATTTCTACGAGCCCGCCGAGCTGGAGCGGGTGCTGGCCCGTTCCGCCGGAATCCTGGGCATCGAACTGGGCGGTGAAGCCGGCGCGGAGATCGCCCGGCGCTCGCGTGGCACGCCGCGGATCGCCAACCGGCTGCTGCGCCGGGTGCGGGACTTCGCCGAGGTGCGCGCCGACGGCGTGATCACCCGCGACGTCGCCAAATCGGCGCTCGAGGTGTACGACGTCGACGAGCTCGGCCTGGACCGGCTGGACCGCGCGGTGTTGTTGGCGCTGACCCGCAGCTTCGGCGGCGGCCCGGTCGGGGTTTCGACGCTGGCGGTAGCGGTTGGAGAGGAGGCCGCCACCGTGGAAGAGGTGTGCGAGCCGTTTCTGGTCCGCGCCGGTATGGTCGCGCGAACTCCGCGAGGCCGGGTGGCCACCGCGCAGGCCTGGACCCACCTGGGCATGACACCGCCGGCCGGGGTTACCGGGCTGGGCCAACCGGGGCTGTTCGACTAGCTCGCTGCCGTCATCGAGGGCTTGGCCATTTCGCGCCCAAATCGTGACCTTCCGCTAAGCCATCGCCAGAAGGTTCGCCGGTTGGGGTCCTGGCCAGGCCAAACCACCGCCACCACTGGCAACGCCGCCCCGACCCAGCTGCGCGCAGCTCGGCCTTTTCCGTATAGGCGCAAGCACGCCAGTCACACTGGCCACACCAACCACTTTCGCAGCCCACGCGCCGGTTACAGCTCGGTGCCGTCGGGTACCCAGGCAAACAGCAGTAATACCTGTTGAAGGAGATTCTGATGAGGAACACGCGCCACGACTATGAACGACCTCGCGCGCTGCACATGCCACGCACCCGCGGCGCGGTGATCGGGCTGCTCCTGATCCTCTTGGGTGCTTGGGGTGCATTGGTACCGTTCTTCGGACCCAACATCAATTGGGCCTACCTGGCCGACCCGGCATGGACGTGGACTACGGCAAAAGGCTGGCTGGAGGTGCTCCCCGGGGCCGCTGCCGCAGTGGGCGGCTGGCTGGTGCTCTCCTCCGGAAATCGCGCCAGCGCAGTGTTCGGCGGCTGGCTGGCGGTCTTCGCCGGTGCCTGGTTCGTGGTCGGACGCGCGTTCGCGACGACACTAGGTATCGGGGACATCGGTCAACCGGTGGCGTCGACGGACCTGAAACGGGCCCTGCTCGAGGTCACGTACTTCACCGGTCTGGGTGCGCTGATTGTGTTCCTGGGCGGCGCCGCCGTGGCGCGCTTGGCGGTTCGCCATGCGCGAGACGTCGTTGCGACCGAACCGGCGCCGATGGCGGCGCCCATGGCAGAGGCCGACGTGCCGGCACGGGAACCGGTTACGGCCGGACCGGACGAGCCCCGTGGGCGCGCCGGGCGTCGCTTATTCCGCCGACGCACCGGAAATGGTCTCTTCCACCGACACCACCACGCCGGCGTCTAGGGCCCCTAACTAACAGGCCGACTGACAACGCGCAAGGCACCGGTAGCTCAGTTGAGGGTTGGCTACCGGTGCCCTCGCGCGTCGGAGTAGTCCGAGCAACAGAAGGCCGGTAATGTTCATCGGCGCCGAGACATGCGGAATGTCTTTGTCGGGGCCGATTTTCGCTTCGTGCCCCGCGGGGCTCCTCGGCATGGCTAGCGAGGAGAAGCGATGATCATCGCCGGGTTGGTATTCGCCGCACTGGCCGCGTTATTGCACGTCTACATCTTCACGATGGAGTCGTTGACCTGGACCTCGCCGCGCACCCGCGCCACATTCGGCACGACGGCCGAGGAAGCCGAGACCACGAAGTTGCTCGCGTTCAACCAGGGCTTCTACAACCTGTTTCTAGCGGTCGTCAGCGGCATCGGCATCGCCGCGGTTGCCATGGGGCACAACGCCGTTGGGGCGGCGCTCGTTTTCGCCGGCGTCGGATCCATGGCCGCGGCGGCGATCGTGTTACTACTGTCGTCGCCGGACAAGGCCCGCGCCGCGGTGACGCAGGGCGCTTTTCCGCTGATCGCTATCGTGCTGCTCGCACTCGGCCTCGTTGCGTAACACCAGACACCAGCCCCACCAGCCACGCGGAGGGATTTGTGCGGGTTACTTCCCAGCGGCCCCGGGTACCCCAGGCCATGCTGAAGTAGCCCGGCGACAATTTAGGAGAGCTAATGAAACACGCGCTAAACGGCCACCCATTGTGGATGCCGCGCTCGCGCGGTGCAGTGAGCGGATTGCTCCTGGTCGTCTTGGGTGCTTGGGGCGCGTTGATACCGTTTGTCGGCCCCCACTTCAACTTCGCCTACACGCCCGACCAGGATTGGGCATGGACCCCGGCTCGGGGATGGCTCGAGGTGCTACCGGGAGGCGCCACCGTGCTGGGTGGCCTGCTGCTGATCTTTTCCGGAAACCGGATCACCGCGATAGTGGGCGGCTGGTTGGCAGCCCTGGCCGGCGCATGGTTCGTGATCGGTGGTCAGGTCGCCCCGCTGTTGAGGATCGGGTCCGCCGGTGATCCGATTGCCGCAACCGACCGCAAGCGGGCTGCGCTCGAGGTTTCTTACTTCTCCGGCCTGGGTGCGCTGATCATCTTCATCAGTGGCGTCGCCTTGGCGCGCCTTGTCGTGCGGCTGGCGAGCGATGTCGAAGCGTTCCTCGAACCGGTGGAGCCGGTGTCGGTACCCGCTGGCGAGCCGGTGTACATGTCCGGATTAGAGGAGCCGTCGGCCGAGGTGTCATCGGGCGCGCTCACCAAGCCGCGGGCTGCCGGAGACGAGCCGAAGCCTAAGGGTTGGCGCCGGCAGCGGTCAGGCAATGCGGCCGGGCCGGGTGCCGCCTATTTGCGCTGGCCACATCCTCAGAGCTAAGTCGTCACAACGGGTAGGCGTCTTAGAGCAGCCCGAGCAGTCGCAGGTCGCTGACGTACTTGGCGATGATCGGCGGCGAGATGTGTGGAATGTCTTTGTCTGGGCCGATTTTCGCGTCCTGGACCGCCGTGCGGAACCGGTCTGTGGGCGCGATGGACCCGTTGATCGGCTTCTGGGGCTTCTGGTAGTTGTGCAACAGCGGCAGTAGCGAGGCGTGGCGCTGCTTTTCGGGCAGGGCGCGCAGCGTGGTCTCGAAGCGCTGCAGCCACTCGCCGAAGTCGGCGATGCGCTGGATGGAGCACCCGGCCCCGTTAGTTGGGGAGATCAGCCAGTCGACGAACTCGTCGAACCCGATGCCGTCGTCGTAGGGGTTCATCACGTGGTAGGTCGCGAACCCGCCGGTGGACTCGGCGTCCAGGTTGGTGCCCAGGGTGGAGATGGCCTCGGCGATGAACTCGACGGGCAGGCCGTCGTAGTGCGCACGCTGCCGGTTGCCGGCGGCTGATCATTCGGGAGCTCGTAGAACGAGCCGGGGGCGATGCCGGTGGCCACCAGGCTCAGGATCATCCGGGTGAACATGTCGGGCACGTTGAGCTGACCGGCGTAGGTGGTGTCGGCCAGGATCATGTCGCAGCGGAACACCGCGACGGGCAGGCCGCACAGGTCGTGCGCCTCACGCAGCAACACCTCGCCGGCCCACTTGCTGTTCGCGTAGCCGTTGGCGTAGCTGTCGTCGATCTTGCGGGTTGGACTGATCACCCGGATGTCGGCGTCCTCGGTGTACTGCGCCGGCTCGATCTGGTCGCCAACGGCAATCGTGGAGGTGTAGAGATAGGGCTTTTGCTTGGTGGTGAGTGCCAGCCGGATCAGCTCGGCGGTGCCCAGCGCGTTGGGGCCGAACAGCTGGCTGTAGGGCAGCACGTGGTTGACCAGGGCGGCGGGGTCGACGATCAGGTCGACGGTGTCGGCCAGCCGCTGCCAGGTCCGCCGGTCCAGGCCGAGGTCGGCCTCGCCCTTGTCGCCGGCGATGACCTCCAGGTGGTCGGCGGCCAGCTCCCGGTAGTGCGCCAGCAGCTTCGGGTCGCCGCTGTCGAAGATGTCTGTCCAGCCGGGCCCGCGCGTCCTCGTCGGACTTGGCCCGCACCAGGCAGATCACCTTGCCGTCGACCAGATCCATCCGCTCCAGCCATTCCAGCGCCAGGTAACGGCCCAGGAAGCCGGTCGCGCCGGTCAACAGGACGGTCCGCACCTGGGCGCTGGGCAGCGGGCAGGTTGGGGGCCGCGGCCAGCGTGGCGGCGTCGATGAACTTGTCCAGCGTGAGGTCACTGGCATGCACCTCGGTCGCGTCCCGGCCGTGCACCGTGGCGAAGGTCGGCCGCTTGGCGCCAGGCTCACGCTCGGCCTGGATGTAGTCGGCGATGGCCTGCAGGTCGCTGGCCGGGCTGACGATGACACCCACTGGAACGTCGACGTCGAAAATCTCGTGCAGCAAGTTCGCGAACGACAGCGCCGACAGCGAGTCGCCGCCCAGATCGGTGAAGTGCGCTTCTGGCCGCAGCTCGGCGGCGGTGGTGCCCAGCAGTGCGGCCGCGGCGCGGCTGAGCGTCTCGAGCACCGGCGCGTCGGCGCCACTGTGGCGCAGCACGCGCAGTTCGTTGGCCTGGCTGTGCGCCAGGTCGGCATACAGCTGCTCCAGCCGCTCGCCGTAGTGCTGCTTGAGCTGTGGCCGCGCCAGCTTGCGGATGCCGGTGAGTAGGCCGTTTTCGGAGGTCCACGGCGTCGTCTCGACGATGAAGTCGCGCGGGATCTCGTAGGACTGCAGGCCCGACGACTTGGCGACCTCTTGCAGGGACTCGCCGATGGCTCGCTTGAGCTGGGCATTATCGGAGCCGGGGTAGCGATCGAGTGCATCTTGGGTAGGCACGATCACCGCGAGCAGGTATGCCCGCGCGCTGTTGCCGTAGACGTAGATCTGACGAATCAGCGGGCTGTCTCCGAACACCGCCTCCAGCTTCGACACGGTGACGAACTCGCCCTGCGACAGCTTCAGCACGTTGTTGCGGCGATCGAGGTAGACGAGCCGATCCGGCCCGATCTGGGCCATCACGTCACCGGTGCGGTAGAAGCCGTCGGCGTCGAATACGTCGGCGGTGACCTCGGGGCGCTTGTAGTAGCCGGGGAACATGGCGTCGGTCTTGAGCAGTAACTCGCCACGCGGATATGGCCAGTCGGTCAGGAAGTAGCCCAGATCGGGCACGTCGACCAGCTTGTAGTCGATGACCGGGGGACGCTGGACCTGGGTGTCGAGGATGGCCATCCCGGCCTCGGTGGAGCCGTAGCCCTCCACCAGATGCACGTCCAGCAGCAGGGATTCGACCCATGTCTTCATCTCGTCGGAGATCGGCGCCGAGGCGGTCATCGCCCGGACGAATCGGCCGCCCAGGACTTTCTCCCGCAGGGTGGCTTTCACCTGCGCCTCCGCGGCGGCTCGATCGGCGCCGTCGGAAAGCCGGTCAACGTCACTTTGGAACTGGTCGAAGAGCATGTCCCAGATGCGCGGCACGAAGCTCAACTCGGTGGGTCGGATCAAAGCGAGGTCCTCGAACAGTGTCGACAGGTCGTTCTTGGCCACGAAATACGCGGTGCCGCCGCTGCCGAGGGTGCCGTAGAGGACCTGACGGCCCATGACGTGGCTCATCGGCATGAAGTTGAGCGTGATCGACGGCGCGGCGCTCGTCCCGAAGGCGGCGTCCGACTTGCGCCAGAATTTGGCGGCGCGGCGCTCGGTGTTCATCGCGCCCTTGGGCGCGCCGGTGCTGCCGGAGGTGTAGATCAACAGGGAAATCGTGTCTCCGGAGGGACCAGGTGCGTGACCCGAAACGGGGGGCAGCTGCTTGCCGCGCTCGATCACGTCGGCAAGTGTCTCGACAGTCACCGCGGTGTCTGCCAACCGCGCGCGGGCGGCTGCCACGGCCTCGCGGTGCGTGTCCACCTCGGGGTGGTAGTCGAACACCACCAGCCGGCCGGGTGCGTGACCGGACAGCACCAATTCGGCTGCGTCGGAAAGATTGTCGACGCTGGCGGCAATCACCGCCGGCTCGGTCTCGGTGACGATGGGCAGCAGTTGCGTGATTGCCGAGCCGGTCTGCAGCGGAACCGACACCGCGCCCAGCCGGGGCAGTGCTATGTCGATGGTCGTGTAGTCAACGCTGGTGAACCCCAGGATGCAGACCCGGTCGCCGGGCTGCACGGCATGCTCAGCGGTCAGCGCGCTTGCGAATGCGTTGGCGCGGTCCCAGAGTTCGCGGTAGGTGATGGTCTCGAACCGCGGCAGCAACTCCATCCGGGTGCGCCCGCTCGGATCGGTGACGAACCGCACGGCGCGCTGGCCGAGTGCCGGTCGATCGGCGTAACCCTCCATGAGGGTCTCGATGATCTGCGGCAGCCGCAGGCCGGGTTGGTTGATCGCCTGGGCGATCTCCTCGCTGGGCCTGGCGGCGGAGAACTGCGCGTCGTTGGCGTACAGGTCTTGGAGGCGGCGGGCGAACCGCTCTTCACGGGTAGAAGTCGACATAACAGTTCCTCTTGGATGACGTGAGCTGCGCTTTACCGCATAGAACGTTAGCGAAAGTAACGAAATTTCACAATGACGCGACCCACGCAGAAGATGTGAGATCGCACACCCAGAGTCGCGAAAACCGATCGCCGGCCCGTAACGGGCTGGCGATCGGTTTGCTGTCAGAGCCTTAGAGC
>CAWFAR010000022.1:0-32824 GCA_963813935.1 uncultured Actinomycetota bacterium | reverse complement strand
ACTGAGCACTCGTCGCGCCAGCACGCTTGCGCGCAGCGCGGCGCTTCTGCGGTCGCAACCGTCGGCCGGTGAGGTGACCCGTGATGATCGCGGCGGTCAGGATGCACAGGGCCAGCCCGCACAGCGCCACGTCGAAGGTGCTGGTGATCTGCTGGGCGAGATTATTTCCGTAGACCGGGTTTTGCGCGGCGGGGTTAGGCATTTCCTCGAACCGTGGGGCCAGCGCGACCCCTACCACGACCCGCGAAATGCTCAGTGTGGCCACAAGTCCGCACAGCGACGAGATCAGCCTCGCGGAGACCGCGTCGTTGGCCAGGTTGACGCGCAGCCAGATCGCAAGGACCGCGGTGACCAGATCGAACGCCGCCAGCACGATGCTGTCGTATCGCGAGTACGGGTAGTTCAGGATCACTCCGACGACGAGGTCGGTAATCCTCATCACCATCGACCCCAGACACCACACGGCGATGAGCAGCAAGCCATTTCTGGCCGCCGCCCGCCAGGCGTTGTCCTCGGTCGTCGACCTGGTCCGGTCACCGAACAGTGCGAGAAGTGTTCGAGGCGCAAAAATCGCCGCGGCCGCCGCCCACGCCAGGTAACCCTCGAACCCGACCCCGGCCGTCGACGTGTTCTGCGCTATGCCGTGGAACGCATCGATGTCACGACCGACGGGAAGGCACCACACGATGATCCCGGCAGCAAGCGTCGACGCCCCGAGCGCAACGGTGGCCATTCGGGAAGCCGTGGTGCTGCGAAGAAGCCACCGCGATGCGACGAGGATGGCGACCAACGCCACCACGCCGTACACCACCGCCGTCGCAATGACCGCGATGTTCTGCTTGCCGAAGCCAGACGAACCGGCTGTGTCGGTCAATGCGTATTTCACCCGCCAGTACAGGTTGAAACCAAAGCTCAGTAGCGCCAGCAGCATCGACGCGTAGCCGATGATCCGGGCAGACCTCAGCCACCCGCTCAACTTCTCGTCGTCCGCGGCGGCACCGGTTATCACCGGTTGCGCGTTCAGCAGTGCGCCGGCGATCCCGAGCCATGCGCCGGGTCCGACACCACCCGGCACGGTCACGGTGCCACCGAATCGGACGGTCTCGAACGCGTCGAAACCAACAAAGACGAGTACCAGCAGCAGGTACGGGACGTTGAGCCACAGACGAAGTCGATTAGCCGCCGCGGCGTTGAATCGCGCGCTGGACGACCTCCAGGAACCGGCCACAGCAATGGAAATCAGGGACAGCAACGTCACCGCGAGCAGCACCGCGAACAGGGTCGTGTTGCTGCCGGGGATCCCCATACCGGAGTACAGATTCCACGGCAGAACCAGCGCAATGACGAGCAAGGCAGCGGCGGTCAGGTCACCGGCGACGTTCCAGCGCGGTGTCGGCCGGCCTGCTGCGCGCGGGCCCTCGGCCGGAGCCTGAGGGGGTGCGCTGTCCGGGGGTGGCTGCTGCGTTTGGCCGGGGATGGGGCCGGTAGGCGCGTCGTCGCTGCTCTGGCTCACGGTTCCCCCAGGGTATCGAGGATGGTTGCTGGCGGCGCAGCCTCGGTTGGGTGGCGAGGGAACCCCCTGCCCGGCTGACTGCGTTGCTTACTTGGAAACATAATCTCCGTTCGGACGACGCGGCAGTGGCTGCGATGGGAACGTGCGATTCCGCGGACGTTGTTCCGCGGAGACCGTCCCGCGGTTTGGGAACCCGGTTACGCTGCGCTCATAGGCGGACGTTGTCGCCCGAATGACTGTTACTGCCGACGGTATCGCAGTGTAATGATGCCTGGGACATGCTGGTTGCGGGGTGGCCAGCCGAAGGAGAGCCGGGATGGACGTCGTTTTGGGGGTCGCGGTCACAGGCCCCGTTGCCCGCTTGGCGCTTGTCGGGCCGGGCGCACAGGGTGCTGACGTGATCGACCAGTCCGTCGTCGACCTCGCTGACGACCCGGTCGAGACACTGACCGAGACCGTGGTCGGCACGAATCGGCTGTTGGCAGACGAGAATCACCGGCTGGCCGCCACCCGGCTTTGCTGGACGGACCATCCCAAAGTTGACCAGTTGCGGCAGGCGCTGGAAGGTTCCGGCATCACGAACGTCGCGGTGCTGTCGGAGTCGCAGGCGGTAACGGCGCTGATGCGCGCGGCGGGGCGGCCCGGTGCCGCGCTGGTGGTTGGCGACGAGACGGCGACACTCTCGGTGCCGGGTTCGACCGAGGGAGGCGAGGACGCGCCGCCGACCCTGCTGGCCAGCGCGCCGCTCGCGAGCAACGACGCCACGACCGCACTCGACACGTTGATGGCCAGGCTGGGTGACCAGCCGAACGTCCCGGGAGATATCTACCTGGTGGGCGCATCGTCTGACCTCAACAGCGTTGCCGACCAGATTCGCGAGGCGTCGACGATGCGGGTGGAGGTAGCCGACGACCCCACGTTCGCCCTCGCCCGCGGCGCGGCGATGGCCGCCGCGCCACAGGTGCTGTTGTCGGCCGGAGATGCGACCGCGATGGCCCCGGCGGTGGGGCTCACTGGAGATGAGACCGCCTTCGTGCCCGCGGGCGCGCCTGCCGCCGAGGAACAACAGCTCGCGTATTCGATGGCCGACGAGGGCCAGCCACTCGCGGCGGACGAGTTCGGCGATGAGGGCGACGACTTCGACGATGCCGAGGCCGAGACCGGGCAGCTGCCGCTGAGCAGACGGTCATTGGTGCTCGGCAATGCGGTCATCGCGTTCGCCGTTATCGGATTCGCGTCGCTGGCAGTCGCGGTGGCGGTCGCTGTGCGGCCGACGGCGAGCGCAGAGCCCGTGGTTGGACACCAGAATGCCGCCCCGGGCAAGTTCATGCCGCTACTGCCGACGCAACAGCAGGCGCCGGTACCCGCGCCCCCGCCCGATCAGCCCAACGCCGGATTCCAGGGCGGCGTCATTCCGGACTCCAACGGCTACATTCCCCCGCAGTTGATGTCGCCCGGCGCGGGTGGGACACCGCCGGTTGCCCCGGTCAACCCGGCGCCGGTGGGACCGGGCATTCCTGGTTTTGTGCCCAACCCGAACGGGCCGATCCCGGTTCCGATCATCATTCCGTTCCCGGGCTGGCGGCCACACCCGCCCCCATACGTGCCGCCGTACACGCCTCCGACGACACCGACGACCATTCCATACACGCCGCCGACAAGTCCGACGAAGACCCCGTATACGCCGCCGACGACCACGTACTCGCCGCCGACGACCACGCACCAACCGCCGACGACCACGCACCAACCGCCGACGACGACGTATTCGCCTCCGACGACCTCGAAGGCACCGTCCACTGCGACCCAACCGCCGACAAGCACCAAGAAAACGACCCAGACTCCCCAGCCGACGCAAACCCAACAGTCGATTCCACAACAGCCGCATAGCGGCGGTCCCCATCACGGGTTCTGATCGCGCCCTAGGGTCGGATGGCATGTCGCACGACGTGGTCACGGTGCTGCTGCCGTGCCTCAACGAGGAGGAGTCGCTGCCGGCGGTGCTGTCGGCGATCCCGGTCGGCTACCGCGCGCTGGTGGTCGACAACAACAGCACCGATGACACCGCCGGGGTTGCGGGCCGTCACGGAGCTGAGGTGGTCGCCGAACCGCGGCCCGGGTACGGCTCGGCGGTGCACGCGGGCGTCGTCGCCGCGACGACGCCGATCGTGGCGGTTATCGACGCCGACGGCTCGATGGACCCCGGCGACTTGCCCCGGCTGGTCGCCGCACTCGAGCAGGGCGCCGACCTGGTGATCGGCCGGCGCCGTCCCGTGCCAGGGCTGCGCTGGCCATGGGTCGCCCGGGTGGGCACCGTGGTGATGAGCTGGCGGCTGCGCACCCGCCACGGCCTGCTGGTGCACGACATCGCGCCGATGCGGGTCGCACGGCGGGAGGCGCTGCTGAACCTGGGTGTTGTCGACAGACGGTCGGGGTATCCGCTGGAACTGCTGGTGCGAGCCGCCGCCGCCGGCTGGCGCGTGGTTGAGCTCGACGTCAGCTATGGCCCCCGAACCGGCGGCAAGTCCAAGGTCAGCGGTTCGCTGCGGGGCAGCATCACCGCGATCCTGGACTTCTGGAAGGTGATTTCATGAGCGGCCTGCCGGTCACCCTGCTGGTGGTCGCCAAAGCACCGGAGCCCGGCCGGGCCAAGACTCGGCTCGCCGTGACGGTCGGCGACCGGGTCGCTGCCGACATCGCCGCCGCTGCGTTACTGGACACGCTGGACGCGGTAGCCGCCGCGCCGGTGGCGGCGCGAGTGGTGGCACTCACCGGCGATTTGGACGCCGCCGCCGGCGCCGCCGAGATCCGGCAACGACTTGAGTCCTTTACGGTGATCGAGCAGCGTGGCGACGACTTCGCTGATCGGCTCGCCAACGCACACGCCGATTCGGGCTCAGGCTTCGGGGGAAATCCGGTGTTGCAAATCGGCATGGACACCCCGCAAGTGACCGCCGACCTCTTGACCGGCTGCGCGCGCCGGCTGCTCGAGTCGCCGGCCGTGCTCGGGCTGGCGTGCGACGGCGGATGGTGGGTGCTGGGCGTAAGCACACCGGCGATGGCCGAATGCCTGCGCACTATCCCCATGTCTCAACCCGACACCGGGGACCTCACATTGAAGGCGTTGCGCGACAACGGTATTGACGTGGTTCCGGTGGACCGGCTGGCCGACTTCGATGTCGTCGACGACGTCGCGGTGGTACGCGATGCCTGCCGACCCGCAAGTCGTTTCGCCCGGGTTACCCGCGCCGCCGGACTCTGACGGGTGTGCGTGCTGGGCGGTGAGCGTGCGTCGTGGGCGGAAAAATCGCCGGATTCCCACCTCGGGCGCACACTCGACGCCGTCAGCGCACACTCGATACCGCCAGCGCACACTCGATGCGGTCGACGCTTCAGGTTCGTCGGCGCAACACCACGGCGCGCCCGATGATCCCGACAGCGAATACGGCCAGCCCGGAAATCACCGATTGCCACGGCAAGGTGGCGACCAGCAGCAGGCAACCCGCCAGGCCGCAGACGTTGAGGATGCGGCGCCGCCGCTTCTCGCCAGAAGCGGGCAGCGTATAGGCGGAGGCGTTGGCGATCGCGTAGTAGATCAACACACCGAACGACGAGAACCCGATCACCCCGCGCAGGTCGACTGTGGCCACCAGCACGCAGACGACCACCCCGAGAGCGACCTCGGCGTGGTGCGGTACCCGGTAGCGCGGGTGAACGGCCGCCAGCCAGTCGGGCAGATCCCGATGACGGGCCATCGCCAGCACGGTGCGCCCGAGTCCGGCGATCAGCGCCAGCAGCGCTCCCAGGCTGGCCACTGCGGCTCCGACTGTGATCACCGGCACCAGCGCCGGGACCCCGGCGGCCCGGACCGCCTCGACCAGTGGCGCGGCGGCATGCGCGAGCCGGTCGGGTCCCGCGGCCAGCAGAGCCGTCACGCCGACCGCGAAGTAGATCGCGACCGCAATCGCCAGGGCGAGAGTTATCGCTCTGGGGATGGTGCGGGCCGGGTCACGGACCTCTTCGCCCATCGTCGCGATCCGCGCATAACCGGCGAAGGCGAAAAACAGCAGCCCCGCCGACTGCAGAACGCCATAGATCGTTCCAGTAGGCCACTGGATCAGATGCGACGGCTCCGGCTTGGCTACCGCGATCCCGATGACCACCGCTGCGAGCGCAATCACCGTGCAGGACAACAATATTCGGGCCAGCATCGCGGTCTTGGTGACTCCCCGGTAGTTCAGCGCGATCAGCAGGACCACGGCACCTACCCCAATGATTCGCTGCGCCCAGTGCGGCCCTGGAACCGCGTAGCTGGCGACGGTCAGCGCCATGGCCGCGCACGAGGCGCTCTTGCCGATCACAAATCCCCACCCGGCGAAAAAGCCCCACCACGGGCCGAGGCGTTCACGCCCGTAGATGTACGTACCGCCCGATGTCGGATAGACCGCGGCCAGTTGCGCCGACGCGGTGGCGTTGCAGTACGCGATCACCGCGGCCACCCCCAGCCCGATCAGCAGGCCGGCGCCGGCGGCCCGCGCGGCCGGGCCGAACGCCGAGAACACACCGGCGCCGATCATCGAGCCGAGCCCGATCACCACCGCGTCGGTGGTGCCGAGCCGACGTGCCAGCCCCGGCTGATCGTCCATGCCCGCCTACCAGTTCGTGAAGATCACGGTGTTGACGAGCAGGGCACCGGCGGCGTTGAGTGCCAGCCACAGTCGGTGTGAGCGCACCGGCAGCAGCGCGGGCGCCGCGGTGAGCCAGATGGTGAACGGCAGCCAGATCCGCTCGACTTCGGCCTTGCTCAGCATGCTCAAGTCAGCGAAGGCGATGACTGCCAGCATCGCCAGCAGCACCAGGTGAAAACCGGAGCGGCGACGGATCGCAGTGGGGTCGAACACCCGGCTGATTCCCGCGACGCTGCCCAGGCCGATCGCGCACACTACGCACGCCAGATTCGCCCAGCTCCAGTACGCGAACGGCCGATCCTTCGCGACTCCCTGCCAATAGCGTTGCTGCACAAGCGTATAGCCGTCGAACCAGTAGAACCCGGCAACGGCAAAGGTCACCGCCACCGCCAGTGCACCCAAAAAGGCCGGACCGAGCGCCCGCAGGACCGCTCGCCAGTCGGACGTCGACACCAACACGGCCAATGCCGGAATGCCCATCAGCGCCAGGCCGTAATTGACGAACACTCCCCAGCCGAGCAGCAGACCCGCGGCGGCCGCAACCAGCGCGGGGAACCGAACCGCGCGGTGTACCGCCACCGCCAGCAGCGCGATACCCCAAGCCGCAACTCCCGCGAAGTATGCATCGGCCGAGACCGCCACCCAGATCGCCGTCGGCGCCACCGCGACGAACGGTGCGGCCCGTCGCGCGGTCTGCTCATCGGCCAACGCGCGGACGGCGATCAGCACGGCCGCGGTCGCGCTGGAGCCGGCCAGCAGGCACAGCAGGCCGGCCCAGGCGCCGCCGTGCAGGCCGATCCGGTCCAGCCACACGAACGTCAAAAGCGCACCCGGCGGATGCCCGGAGACGTGTGTGACCCAGGAGTTGGGCTGGAAGTCGAGAATCCGACTGGAGAACGTGCGGACCGTCGCCGGGATGTCGGTGATGCTTCCCACCTGAGACAGGTACTCGTCCCTGGTGGTCAGCCGGCCGGCGAAGCCGCGTTGCCAGCCATCGATCATCGCCAGCGCAAACGCCCACCCGCAGGCGGTGGCCCAGCTGCCCAGCGTCAGCAGCCGCCACGAAAGACGTTGTGCCACAATCGGTCCCCACGCCACAACGGCTACCGCGATGAGAATCGCCGGCCCGGTTCCCCAGCCGGCGTGGATGTCCCAATAGCCGAAGATCGGTGCGGCGCCCGCCCGCATGGCGAAATGTTCCAGCCCGGTATCTTGCCGAGGTTTGACGCCCCAGTTCAACCGGGGCAGCACGAACGCCGCCGCCAGCAGGGCAACACCGAAGGCGACGGCCAATCCCTCCCGGCGAGCAATTCTCACGATCGCCCAGCTTATTGATCGCCCGCGCCGGCGAACCGGCGCACCAACGCCATCCGATCCACCTTGCCGATGCCGCGCCGCGGCAGCGCTGCAACGATGTGCAGCTCGCGCGGCGCGGCGGTGGTGTCCAGCGTGCGCGACACATGGGCCCGCAGCACGTCCAGCGTCGGCGGTTCGCAACCGTCGCTCACCACAACCGCGGCGACCACCCGCTGGCCCAACCTTTGGTCGGCAAGTCCGAAGACCGCGCAGTCGCTGACGGCGGGATGGGTGCACAGCGCCGCCTCGACCGGCTGCGGCAGCACGGTCAACCCGCCGGTGCTGATCGCGTCGTCGGCGCGGCCCAGCACGGTAAGCACGCCCGCATCGTCGACGGCGCCGAGATCGTCGGTGCAAAACCAGCCCGGCTCGGCGAACGGGTCCGGATCGACCGGGTTGCGATAGCCCTTGGCCAGCGTGGCGCCGCCGATCACGATGCGCCCGTCGGTGAGCAGCCGCAGCCGGACTCCGTGCAGCGGGACGCCGTCGTAGACGCAGCCCCCGGCGGTCTCGCTCATCCCGTAGGTGCGCACCACCGCAATGCCCGCCGTCGCGGCGCCCTCGAGGACCGGCCGCGGCGCCGGTCCGCCGCCGATCAGTACGGCGTCCAGGTCGGCCAGCGCGGCCGTCGCCGCCGGATCGGTCAGGGCCTTGGCCAGCTGCGCGGCGACCAGCGACGTGTACCGCCGACCAGGACCCAATCGGCTTACGGCGCTGGGTAATTGGCTGACGTCAAACCCAGCGGAAACATCCAGCTCGACGGGCGCGGAGCCGGCGACCACGCTGCGCACCAACACCTGCACCCCCGCGATGTGATACGGCGGCAACGCCAGCAGCCAGCTCCCCGGGCCACCGAGACGGTCGTGGGTTGCCGACGCGCTGGCGGACAAGGCGGCCGCGGTCAGCAAGGCTCCTTTGGGTGCGCCGGCGGTTCCCGACGTCGTCGCCACCAGGGCGATGTCGTCGTCTATGGCATCGCCCACGCGCAAAGCACGCAGCTCGGATTCGCGATCGACACCTGCCGGAACCACGACCAGGGCAGGATCACGGCCCTCCAGCACCCGTTCCAGGGCGGGCAACAGCAATCGGCGGCGGACCCCGGTGTGACGCTGAGCGCACGCAGGACGGCTATACGTGCTCTCCGTCTTCGCGCTCATCGTCTAGCGGCCAGCCCTTGGCGGCCAACCGCAGCCGCACTCGCTCGACGTCCTCCTCCGAGGGCAGCTCGTCGGTGAGCTTGCTGATCAGCACACCGATGTCGACCTTGTCGAACTCGCCGCGCTGCATCAGTTCATGGGCGACGATTTTGATTCGTCGTTGCTCAATCGGCGGGTCAGCAGGGCCAGCACCGCGAAGGTGTCGGTCGGTGGAATGCCCTCCGGATACCCCGCGCGCAACCACGAGACAACTGAGTTTAGGAATCGGTTCACTCGCTCCTCCCCTCCACGGGGGATCGGCAATTCGGTGGACCAGCACGATTCGATGCTACGTGGGCTTGGCTCCCAGGAACGGGGAGTGGGTGTGGTGAGCGATGAAGTCGCGGGAGATATACAGCAGTGCGAAGATGATCACCGCGACAACCAGCGCGTATATCGCATAGGCGACCCCGACCAGTACCGGGTTGCGGTGTGGTGCTTGGCCGTCAGCAGTGGGGACGAATCCGCCGCCGACCGCTTGCAGCCGGAGCCCGAGTGCGAACAGCCCTGGCAGCGCGGCCCCGGCGAGCATGCCGAAGACCAGGATCTTCAGGCTGGCCTGGTAGTTGAACCAGTCGCTAAAGCCGTGGTGCATCAGGCGCTCCTCGCGGTAAGGGTGTCGTCGCCGGAGCCGGACCGAGGCCCGGTGCCCACCTTTTCGGACGGCGGCTTGCCGTCGTGCCCTTCGAGCCCGGCGGTCAGGCTGCCTTCCCAGTCGTTGTTGACGTTCTTGGAGTCGACCTTGGTCTTGCGCGACCGCATGTAGATGACGGTAGAGACCGCGACCAACAGGGAGAAGCCGAGGATCGCACCCGGGTACCCGCCGACGAGGTGCACGATCCAGTAGGTAACCGCGCCGACCAAACCCGCCAGCGGAAGCGTCACCAGCCACGCGACCCCCATCCGGCCGGCCACGCCCCAGCGCACCTCGCCGCCGGGCTTGCCCAGACCGCTGCCCAGCACCGAACCGGTGCAGACCTGCGTCGTCGACAGCGCGTAGCCGAAGTGCGCGGACAGCAGAATGACTGCGGCCGAGGACGATTCGGCGGCCATGCCTTGCGGCGACTTGATCTCCACCAGCCCCTTGCCCAGGGTGCGGATGATCCGCCAGCCGCCCAGGTAGGTACCCAGCGCCATTGCTATCGCGCAGCACACGATGACCCACAGCGGCGGCATGGCGGCGGTCTTGCTGACCGCTCCGTAGGAGATCAGCGCCAGGAAAATGATGCCCATCGTCTTCTGGGCGTCGTTGGTGCCGTGCGCCAGCGAGACCAGCGAGGCTGAGCCCCACTGGCCATACCGGAACCCGGCCTCGGAGCGCTTTTCCGGGACACCGCGGGTAACCCGGTAAACCAACCACGTAGCTACCGCCCCGACAATGATGGCCAATATCGCGGCCACGACGGCCGGGATGAGCACATGTGAGACGATGCCCTTCCAGAGCACCCCGTGCGCGCCGACGGCAGCGATCGTGGCACCCACGATGCCGCCGATCAGCGCGTGCGAGGAACTCGAGGGGATACCGAGGAGCCAGGTGAGCAGGTTCCAGACGATGCCGCCGACCAGGCCGGCGAACACCAGTTCCAGCGACACGATGCTCGAATCGATCAGGCCCCTGGCGATGGTGGCCGCGACGGCCGTGGACAAGAACGCGCCCACCAGGTTGAGCACCGCGGACAGCGCGACGGCGACCTTGGGCGCCAGCGCGCCACTGGCGATGGAGGTCGCCATCGCGTTGCCGGTGTCGTGGAATCCGTTGGTGAAATCGAAAGCGAGTGCCGTGATTACGACAATGATCATGAGGAACAAATCGATGTTCACAGCGCCTGATTCTGGTAGTTGGGGGATTGAGTTGTCGAATGCAGAGATAGCTGAAACGCGGGTGTACCTTGACTTGTCGTCAGAATGTTAGCGCATTAGTTAACCTTGCGTTCCCCCGCGATCGCCTCGGGTGTCCCGGCGTAGCGGGTGGTCGTCCGGAACTTCAACGAAAATCAGCGTGATGCCGTCCGGGTCGGTCACGTGCATCTCGCGCAGGCCCCACGGCTCGCGGCGCGCCTCGCGGGCGATCGCTACCCCTCGGCCTTCCAGCTCGGCCTGGGTCGCTGCGATGTCGCGGACCTGTAGCCACAGCGCGCCGGGAAAGGGGCCCCGGGAGTGGTCGGGGCTGCCGTAGCCAGCCAGCTCCAATAGGGATTGGCCGGCGAAAAATACTGTGCCACCGCCGTAATCGCGGGCTATCGCCAGGCCGATCTTGTCGCGGTAGAAGCTCAACGACTGCTGATAGTCCGCCGGCCGGAAAAGCATCCGGCTGGCCAGGATCTCCATAACCTCGTGTCTATCACGTCTCTAGGGCGCCGGGACGCATCGGCTGCGCAGCGTTGGCACGCCGGGGCCGACGAGATCGTCGCAAGCGGCGGCCCGGCCGGTCATGGCGAGGAGCAACGACAGCAGCGGGCCCTCGACCGCCTCGCCCTCCCCGTGCTGCCAGTCGTGGTCGGTGGCGGACAGCGCCAGCCCGGCGACGCGCTTCTTCGATCCGATCAGCATGTTGGAGCCCTTGTAGAAGTCGATCACCTCGCGAACCGCGTCGGGCGGGTAGGTGTGCGGAATGCCCAGCGGACGACGCACGTCGGCACCGTGCACCACCACCTCACCGAGCCAAGAGGTTTTGGGGCCCGGCGGTGCGGAGGTGGAATTCTGCAGGCCGCGGAACTCGGCCAGAGTGGCGGCCGGGTCGGCGCCACGGTGCTTGTCGATCTGACCGTTGGCGAACTTGTCGAAGTTGAACCCGGCCTTGGCCATGTTGAAGAAGAAGGTGCCCGGGTTCAGCGAGGCGGTCGCCGACAGGTGCGCGACGATGTCGCGCACGGTCCACTCGCCGCAGAGGGACGGTGTTTCCCATTGTGCGGGCGCCAGGTCGGCGAGGTCGTCGGCGAGTGCGCCGCGTTCGGCCGCAATGGTGGTCCAGATGTCAGACATAGCCAACTCCTAGGGTTACTGAGGGTCGCTGAGCCGGCCGGCGCGCCGTTGCATGAGTGCATTGACCGAACGGGGGGCGACGGTGTTCAACGCGTTGAGCGCGACGGCCATCCGCGGCGCGATCCGCACCGGCCGGGTGCGGGCGGCGGTGACCATCCATTCGGCGGCTTCTTCCGGGCTCAAAGCGGGCATCCCGTCATACGCCTTCGTCGGTTTGATCATAGGAGTAGCCACCAACGGGTAATACAGCGTCGTCGAATGCACCCCCTTGCGGCCCCACTCGGTTTCCACGACCCGGCTGATCGACCCCAGCGCGGCCTTCGACGCGTTGTACACCCCGAACATCGGCGACGCCTCCGACATCACGCCCCAGGTCGAGACGTTGATGATGTGGCCGTCGCCGCGCTCGAGCATTCCGGGCGCAAGTCCGCGGATAAGCCGCAGCGGGCCGTAGTAGTTGAGCGCCATGATTCGCTCGACGTCGTGCCAGCGTTCCAGCGATTCGGCCAGCGGTCGCCGGATCGAACGGGCGGCGTTGTTGATCAGGATGTCGACACCGCCGATGCGCTTATCGACGTCGGCGACCAGTGCGTCAATGGCGTCCATGTCCGAAAGGTCGCAGGGTATGGAGATCGCCGTGCTGCCGGACGTCGTGATCCGGTCCGCCAGCGCGTCCAGCAGATCCTGACGGCGGGCCACGACTACCACGGTCGCGCCGTGCTGGGCGAACTGCTGGGCTGCGGCCTCGCCGATGCCCGACGATGCGCCGGTGAGCAGGACGCGCTTGCCGTCCAAGTCGACCGGTTTGATCGCGGGCCGATTGCTCAGCAGTTGCGGCGAAATCGGCGGCCGCATGGTTGCCAGCACGAGCTGGTCGGTGAACCGGCGAAGCGGACTCCTACTCACGAGGGGAGTCTAGGCGGGCGCCCTCGGCGCCCACGGCGCAAGGCCACTCAGAAGTAGCGCGGGAACGGAGTCCAGTCCGGGGCGCGTTTTTCCAGGAACGCGTCGCGGCCCTCGACGGCCTCGTCGGTCATGTACGCCAGCCGGGTGGCCTCACCCGCGAACAGTTGCTGACCCACCAGACCGTCGTCGAGCAGATTGAACGCGAACTTCAACATCCGTTGCGCCTGCGGCGATTTGGCATTGATCTCCGCCGCCCACTGCACTCCGACCCGCTCCAGCTCGGCGTGCGCGACCACCTCGTTGACTGCACCCATGTGGTGCATCTGCTCGGCGGTGTACGTGCGGCCGAGGAAGAAGATCTCGCGGGCGAACTTCTGGCCCACCTGACGGGCCAAATACGCGCTGCCGTAGCCGCCGTCGAAGCTGCCGACGTCGGCGTCGGTCTGTTTGAAGCGGGCGTGCTCGCGGCTGGCCAGGGTGAGATCGCACACCACGTGCAGGCTGTGCCCGCCGCCGGCCGCCCACCCGTTGACCAAGCAGATGACCACCTTGGGCATGAACCGGATCAGCCGCTGTACCTCGAGGATGTGTAGTCGGCCGGCGCGGGCGGCGTCGATGGTGTCGGCGGTTTCGCCGGAAGCGTATTGATAGCCCGACCGGCCGCGAATACGTTGATCGCCGCCGGAGCAAAAGGCCCAGCCGCCGTCTTTTGGCGACGGCCCGTTGCCGGTCAGCAGCACCGCGCCCACGTCCGGGGACATCCGAGCGTGGTCGAGCACCCGATACAGCTCGTCGACGGTGTGCGGCCGAAACGCGTTGCGCACCTCGGGCCGGTCAAAGGCCACCCGCACCGTCGCGTCTTCGACGTGGCGGTGATAGGTGATGTCGGTCAGATCGCTGAACCCGTCGACGGGCCGCCATGCCTTCGCATCAAATGGGTTGTCACTCAAGGGCTTTTGAACTCCATCCTGGCTGATGTGAGATCGCACTACACCGGATCGAAACGAAAGACCGGGCAGATCCCCGCCAGCGCCTCGAACTCGTCGGCGCGCCCTTCCTTGATCAGCCCGGAGCGCTTCATGAAACCGACGCCGGTGGGGACTTCGCTGGGCCAGAACCGCAGCAGCGGCTTGGCTTCGTCGGCCGACAGCTCCACCATTCGCACCCGCTCCTGCTTGCGGCCGCGGCTCAGCGTGACTTCGCTTGCAGCCCGGACGTTTCGGACCCAATCCGCGCCCGGGAAACCGCCGACCACATACCGTTTGCCGTCCACCGTCATTGGCGTGACCGGTGTCGACCGGGGAGTGCCGGACTTGCGGCCGGGCACGGTCAACACCACCGGGCTTTCACCGCCGAAGCTCAGGCCAAGCCGCGACATTCCGATGAAGACTTTGTTCGCCGGCTTCAGCCACCACGGCGGCTTGAGTCCCTCAGCATTTCCCATGCCTGTCACATTAGTCAGGCGGTCGGCGCCTCCAGGAAGGGTTCGATGCCGTGAAGGTGCTGTGGGCTGTCCTCCGGTGTGCTGACGGCGTTGAGCCGTTCGAGCGCGTCGGCGCCCAAGGTGACGTCGGCGGCGCCGATGTTTTCCTCGAGGTGTGTGATTGACCGCGTGCCGGGAATGAGCAACGTGTTCGGCGAGTTCGTCAACAGCCACGCCAACCCGACTTGGCTACCGGTGACGCCGAGTTCGTCGGCGATGTCGGCCACCACGGCGTTGTTGGCGACCTTGGGAAATCCCGGGAACGCTGAGCCGAGCGGGAAGAAGGGCACCCACGCGATGCCCTCGGCGACGCACAAGTCAAGCGTGGCCTGTTGTGAGCGGTCGAGCAGGCTGTAGGCGTTCTGCACGCAGACGATTCCTGCGGGCAATGCTCGTCGCACCACCTCGAGCGGCACGCTGCTGATACCGATTGCGCCGATCTTGCCCTCGTCGCGCAGCGCGATCATCTCCGCCAGCTGGTCATCGACGTCGACGATCTGGTCACCCTCGGGCGCCAGGCCGGGTCCGAGGTCGAGGCGTCGCAGATTGACCACCGGTATGCGCTCGAGGCCGAGTTGGCGCAGATCGTTCTCGACCGCGGCGCGCAGCTCGGCGGGCTTTTGCGCGGCAGCCAGCGGGACCGGTTGTTCGCCGGTGTATCGCGCACCGACCTTGCTGACGATGACGAAGTCGTCGGGGTAGGGGGCCAGCGCCTGGCGGATCCGGCGGTTCACCTCGCCGGGGCCATAAAACGACGCGGTGTCGATGTGGTTGACGCCGAGTTCGACGGCGCGACGCAGCACCGCGGCCGCGTCCTCCGGGGATGCTGCTTCAAACAGTTGCATCGCGCCGTAGCCGATGCGGGCAACCGTCGTCGTGCCGATGCTGCCGATACCGCCGGGAGGTGTGTTGTCTGTCATGGTGCTCCCCTCGTGTCACACTGGAGATATGCGGAGGATCCTCCGCTTGTTTGAGCTTAGCAGAAAACGGAGGGAGCTCCGCTTTGGCTGAGAGCATCCGGTCCGATGCGCGCCGCAACCGCGACAGACTGCTCGAGGTAGCCACCGCGGCGTTCGCGACCGCGGCGGGGCGTCAGGTGTCACTCGAGTCGATCGCTCGCGACGCCGGCGTCGGGATAGGCACCCTGTACCGGCACTTCCCGAGCCGGGAGGCCCTCGTCGAGGCGATTTACCGAGCCGAACTCGGCGAGGTGGCCGCGGCGGCCGAACACTTGCTCAAGCGGCATCCGCCCAAGACTGCCCTGCGCCGCTGGATGGACCGCTATGCCAGCTTCGTGGCCGCCAAACGTGGGATGGCCGAGTCGTTACACGCCATCTTTGACTCGGGCGCCATGGAGCCCAGCCAGACTCGCGACAGCATCGTCGGTGCCGTCGACATGCTGTTGCGCGCCGGCGCCGACGACGGCAGCCTGCGCTCCGACGTGCAGGCCGATGATGTGGTGTCCAGCCTGATCGGCATCTTTTTGGCCAGCGGTTCACCGGAACAGACGGGTCGCATGCTCGACCTGTTGGTGGCCGGCGTGACGGCCCCCGAGCGAGCGTGAAGCCAGCTTCACGTTGGGCCGCGAACGTGCGGCCAGCTTCACGCTCGGCGGTAAACCTAACCGACGGAGCGGGCGGCGCCTTCCCAGAACTGTGCCCGGACGGCCTTCTTGTCCGGCTTGCCCAGCCCGGTCAGGGGCAGCGCATCGACGACCACCACCCGCTTGGGCGACTGCACCGAACCCTTGCGCTCTTTGACGGCGGCCTGGATCTCGGCGGTCATGGCCTCGATCGCGGCGTCGTCGCGGGCGGCGTCGGCGCGCAGCACCACCACCGCGGTGACGGCCTCGCCCCACTTCTCGTCCGGGGCTCCCACCACACAGACCTGCGCCACCGCGGCATGTTCGGCGACGACATCTTCGACTTCCCGGGGGAACACGTTGAAGCCGCCGGTGACGATCATGTCCTTGACCCGGTCGACGATGTAGTAGAAGCCGTCCTCGTCCTCACGGGCCATATCGCCGGTGTGTAGCCAGCCGTCCTTGAACGTGTCGGCCGTCGCCTCCGGCAGATTCCAGTAGCCACCTGCCAACAGCGGTCCGCTGACACAGATTTCGCCCGGCTCGCCCTGCGGCACCGGCTTGCCGTCCTCGCCCAGCAGCACGACCCGCGCGAAAAGCGTTGGGCGCCCGCATGAGGTCAGCCGCTTCTCGTCATGATCGCCCTTGGCCAGATAGGTGATCGCCATCGGCGCCTCGGACTGCCCGTAGTACTGGGCGAAGATCGGGCCGAACCGGCGGATCGCCTCGGCCAGGCGTACCGGGTTCATCGCGGAGGCGCCGTAGTAGACCGTCTCCAGCGACGACAGGTCCCGGGTATAGGAATCCGGGTGGTCCATCAGCGCATAGAGCATCGACGGCACCAGCATGGTGGCCGTAATGCGTTGCTCTTCTATGACTTTCAGCACCTCGGCCGGGTCGAACTTGCCCAGCACGACCATCTCGCCGCCCTTGACCACGGTGGGCGTGAAGAACGCCGCGCCCGCGTGCGACAGCGGCGTGCACATCAAAAACCGCGGGTGCTCCGGCCACTCCCATTCCGACAACTGGATTTGCGTCATGCTGGCGATGTTCCCGGCGGTGCCGATCACGCCCTTGGGCTTGCCCGTTGTGCCGCCGGTATAGGTCAGGCCGCCGATGTGGTCCGGCTGCAGGTCGGCGACGACCAAAGGCTTCGGCCGGTACTTGGCCGCCTCCTCCGACAAATCGACAGCCACATCTTTCAGAGCCTCCGGCACCGGGCCGATAGTCAGGATCTGCTTCAGCGAGTCCACCTTTTCCAGCAGTCCCAGCGCGCGCTCGACGAACATTGGGTTGGGGTCGATGATCAGCGAGCTGGCACCGGCGTCGGAGAGCACGTAGGCGTGGTCGTCCAGCGAGCCGAGCGGGTGCAGGGCGGTGCGCCGGTAGCCCTGGGTCCCGCTGGCGCCGATGATCATCAGGACCTCGGGACGGTTGAGCGACAGCAGGCCGACCGTGACGCCAGTGCCGGCGCCCAGCGCCTCGAACGCCTGGATGTACTGGCTGATCCGCTCGGCCAGCTGACCACCGGTCAGCGTGGTGTCGCCGAGGAACAGCACCGGCCTGTTCTTGTGGCGCTTCAGCGCGCCCACCAGCAGATGGCCGTTATGGGTTGGGTTGCGCAGCAGCTCGTCACTCATGTGGCAAGACTAGAACGTGTTGCAATTCGGGTCAGCTGCGCCCTCAGGCCCCACCATTTTGGGGCCAGGATCACTAGGATTCCTGCCCATGGCGCAGGCTGACCCTGAAGCTGAAATGGTCATCACCGGAACCGTATTGACCGTCGACGACGCGCGGCCCACAGCCGAGGCCCTCGCCGTCGCCCGCGCGACGTATCTGGCGGGCCGCCAGGTCTACCGACAATGACACCGGCGCTACAAGACCTACTGGACCGCCTGCATGTGGTGGCGCTGCCCATGCGGGTCCGGTTCCGCGGCATCACCACCCGTGAGGTCGCGTTGATCGAGGGCCCGGCGGGCTGGGGCGAGTTCGGGGCGTTCGTGGAATACGGGGCGGCAGAGGCCTCCGCGTGGCTGGCGTCGGGCATCGAGGCCGCCTACCGCTCGCCGCCGCCGCCGCGACGCGACCGGATCCCGATCAACGCCACCGTGCCGGCCGTGGCCGCTGACCAGGTCAGGGAGGTGCTGGCCCAGTTTCCGGGCGCCCGCACCGCCAAGGTGAAGGTCGCCGAACCGGGCCAGACGCTGGCTGACGACGTCGACCGGGTCAACGCGGTGCGGGAGGTGCTCCCCACCGTGCGTGTGGACGCCAACGGCGGCTGGAGTGTCGAGGAGGCGGCCGCGGCGGCTGCCGCCCTGACCGCCGACGGCCCGCTGGAGTACCTCGAGCAACCCTGCGCCACCGTCGACGAACTCGCCGAACTGCGCCGGCGGATCGACGTGCCGATCGCCGCCGACGAAAGCATCCGCAAAGCCGACGACCCACTGGCCGTGGTCCGCGCCCACGCCGCCGACATCGCGGTGCTGAAAGTCGCTCCGCTGGGCGGGGTTTCGGCGCTTCTCGACATCGCCGCGCAGATCGACATCCCGGTCGTCGTCTCCAGCGCGCTGGATTCGGCGGTCGGGATTGCCGCCGGGCTGACGGCCGCCGCCGCGCTGCCAGACCTGCGTCATGCCTGCGGGCTGGGCACCGGCGGGCTGTTCGCCGAGGACGTCGCCGAGGGCGCCGTACCCGTCGACGGGAGCCTGGCTGTCGGGCCGGTAACACCGGATCCCGCGCGGCTGCAAGCGCTGCGCGCGCCACCGGAGCGGCGGCAATGGTGGATCGACCGGGTCAAGGCCTGCCACCCGCTGCTTGTAACGTCGTGCGAGTGACCAACCTGGCTTACGACGACCGCGGGACGGGTGAACCTGTTGTCTTCATCGCAGGCCACGGCGGCGCCGGGCGCACCTGGCTACCGCATCAGGTCCCGGCGTTTCTGGCGGCGGGATATCGCTGCATCACCTTCGACAACCGCGGGATCGGCGCCACCGAAAACGCCGAAGGATTCACGACGCAAACCATGGTCGCCGACACCGCGGCCCTGATCGAATCGCTCGGCGCCGCCCCGGCCCGCATCGTCGGGGTATCGATGGGTTCATACATCGCCCAGGAACTCATGGTGGCCCGGCCCGACCTGGTCAGCGCCGCCGTGCTGATGGCCACTCGCGGCCGCCTGGACCGCGCCCGGGAGTTCTTTCACAATGCCGAGGCCGAGTTCTACAAGTCCGGCATGCAGCTGCCAGCCAGCTATGAGGCGAAAATGCGCTTGCTGGAAAGCTTTTCGCGCAAGACCATCAACGACGACACGGCTGTCGAGGACTGGATCGCCATGTTCAGCACATGGCCGGCCAAGCAGACCCCGGGAAGTCGCTGTCAACTGAATGTGTCTCCGCAGACCAACCGCTTACCCGCCTACCGGAGCATCTCCGCGCCGGTGCTGGTGATCGGCTTCGGCGACGACCTGGTGACACCGCCGCACTTGGGGCGGGAGGTGGCTGACGCCCTGCCCAACGGCCGCTACGTGCAGATACCCGACACCGGTCATCTCGGGTTCTTCGAGCGGCCGGAGCCCGTCAACGCCGCGATGCTGAAGTTCTTCGCCGACGACAAGGCCTGAGGCCGCTTCACCGGCGCTGGTGTTTGATGGCTATGACACCCTGTAGGAGTGAACCCCTCGACGACACAGGCTCGCGTCGTCGTTGACGAGCTGATCCGCGGAGGCGTCCGCGATGTGGTGCTGTGCCCCGGCTCACGGAACGCGCCGCTGGCATTCGCGCTGCAGGACGCTGACCGCTCCGGCCGGATCCGGCTGCACGTTCGCATCGACGAGCGCACCGCAGGCTATCTGGCCATCGGGCTGGCGATCGCCGCCGACGCGCCGGTGTGTGTCGCGATGACGTCGGGCACTGCCGTGGCCAACCTCGGTCCGGCGGTGGTGGAGGCCAACTACGCGCGGGTGCCGCTGATCGTGCTGTCCGCCAACCGGCCCTACGAATTGCTCGGCACCGGGGCCAATCAGACCATGGAGCAGCTGGGCTACTTCGGCACCCAGGTTCGCGCCACCATCAGCCTGGGTCTGGCAGAGGACGCGCCCGAACGGCTGGACTCACTCAACGCCACCTGGCGATCGGCCACCTGCCGAGTGTTGGTGGCCGCCACGGGTTCTCGCACCGCCAATGCCGGCCCCGTGCACTTTGACATCCCGCTGCGCGAACCCTTGGTGCCGGATCCCGAACCCCGCGGTGCGTTGACGCCGCAGGGGCGGCCCGGTGGTAAACCGTGGACCTACACGCCGCCGGTCAGCTTCGACCAGCCACTGGACATCGACCTGTCAGCCGACACCGTCGTCATCGCCGGGCACGGCGCCGGCGTGCACCCCAACCTCGCGCAGTTGCCCACCGTCGCCGAGCCGACCGCGCCGTGTCCGCCGTCCGGGGTCAACCCGCTGCATCCGCTGGCGCTGCCGCTGCTGCGCCCAAAGCAGGTGATCATGCTTGGCCGCCCGACACTGCACCGCCCGGTGTCGGCGCTGCTGGCCGACCCGCAAGTGCCGGTGTACGCCCTTACCACCGGGCCGCGCTGGCCTGATGTCTCGGGTAACTCCCAGGCCACCGGCACCCGGGCGGTCACCACCGGGACACCGCATCCGGCCTGGCTGCACCGCTGCGCGGAGATGAACCGGCACGCCATCACGGCGGTCCGGGGCCAGCTCGCTGCACATCCGCTGACCACCGGCCTGCATGTCGCCGCGGCCGTCGCGGACGCGCTGCGGCCGGGCGACCAGCTGGTGCTCGGGGCGTCGAACCCGGTCCGCGACGCGGCACTGGTCGGTCTGGACACCCACGGCATCAAGGTCCGGTCGAACCGCGGTGTTGCCGGCATCGACGGCACGGTGTCCACCGCGATCGGAGCGGCTTTGGCGCACGAGCGCACCGGTAGCCCCGCGGGCGGCGACCGAACCGTCGCGCTGATCGGTGACCTGACGTTCGTCCACGACAGCTCCGGGCTGTTGATCGGTCCCACCGAGCCGACACCGCGGCATCTGACCATCGTGGTGTCCAACGACAACGGCGGCGGCATCTTCGAACTGCTCGAGCAGGGTGACCCGCGGTTCTCCGATGTGTCATCGCGGATCTTCGGAACCCCGCACGATGTCGACGTGGGCGCGCTGTGTCGCGCCTACCACGTGGAGAACCGGCAGATCGAGGTCGAAGAGCTGAGCGCGGCCCTCGACGAACCCGGAGCCGGCCTGCGGGTGTTGGAAGTCAAGGCGGACCGGTCTTCGTTGCGACAGCTGCACGCCGCCATCAAGGCGGCCCTATGAGGATGCCGTGATATCGCCAAAAACGTTGTTGCGCATCATAATTCACGGCCGAAGTGATGAACCGCCGAAGACGCGCCCGAGAATCGTCTTGCGGTGGGTGCGCATCGGGGTGCTGATCGTGACCGGTTTGATCACGCTGCAGTCGGTGCTGCTGGTCGCCGGCGCCTGGCGCGACGACCTTGCCATCCAACGCAATATGGGTGTTGCGCAGGCAGAGGTGCTCAGTGCCGGGCCGCGGCGATCCACCATCGAATTCGTCACACCCGAGCGCGTCACGTACCGGCCCGAGCTGGGTGTGCTGTATCCGTCGGAATTGTCTACGGGCATGCGGATTTACGTCGAATACAACAAGAGGGATCCAAACCTGGTCCGAGTGCAGCACCGCAATGCCGGGCTGGCGATCATCCCGGCGGGGTCCATCGCGGTGGTGGCCTGGCTGGTCGCGAGCGTCGTGTTGGTCGGTCTGGCGCTGCTGGACAGACGGCTGGACCGCCGCGCCGAGGGCGACAAGGAGCCCGGCAAATCACCGTCGTAAGGCTTTAAGCAGCAGATTTCGCGCCCCGTATGCGCGTCGGCAACCTTATCGACAGGCAATGCTGCCATTGTGAAGGCGTGCGCGTTGCGATCGTCGCCGAATCATTCCTCCCCAATGTCAACGGTGTCAGCAACTCAGTGCTGCGCATCCTGGAACATCTGCGTCGAACCGGTCACGAAGCCCTCGTCATCGCACCCGACAACCCGCCGGGCCAACCCCGGGCAGATCGAATTCACGACGGCATCCGGGTACATCGGGTGCCGTCGCGGATGTTCCCAAAGGTCACCACGTTGCCGCTTGGTGTGCCGATGCCCCGGATGCTAAGCGTGCTGCGCGGATTCGATCCCGACGTCATGCATCTGGCCTCGCCGGCACTGCTTGGTTACGGCGGGGTGAAGGCGGCTCGCCGGCTCGGTGTGCCGACGGTCGCGGTGTACCAAACCGACGTCCCCGGGTTCGCGGCGAGTTACGGCATTCCGATGACTGCACGGGCGGCCTGGGCGTGGTTCCGCCACCTGCACAGCCTCGCCGACCGGACCCTGGCTCCATCCAGTGTGACGATGGAATCTCTTGTTGCCCATGGCTTTCCGCGGGTGCATCGGTGGGCGCGAGGAGTCGACGTGCTGCGGTTTGCGCCGTCGGCGCGAAGCGCGGCGCTTCGGCGGCGGTGGTCGCCCGAGGGCAAGCAGATCGTCGGGTTTGTGGGTCGGCTCGCGCCGGAGAAGCACGCCGAGCGGCTGGCCGCGCTGGCCGCCAACGAGTCCGTGCAGCTCGTCATCGTTGGCGACGGGGTCGATCAACGCAAACTGCAATTGGCCATGCCCACAGCGTTTTTCACCGGTGCGCTGTATGGCGAGGAGCTCGCCGAAGCGTATGCCAGCATGGACGTCTTCGTGCATACCGGTGAGCACGAGACGTTTTGCCAAGTCGTGCAAGAAGCGCTGGCGTCGGGGTTGCCGGTGATCGCCCCCGACGCCGGCGGACCACGTGACCTGGTCGCGCCATACCGCACCGGACTGCTGTTGGGAGTCAACGAGTTCCAGTCGCGGCTACCCGCCGCTGTTACGCACCTGCTCCAAGAACGCCACCGCTATTCTCAGGCTGCCCGGCGCAGTGTGCTCGGCCGCAGCTGGCCGGTGATCTGTGACGAGCTGCTCGGCCACTATGAGGCGGTGCTTTCGCCCTACGCGCCGGCGCGCATGTCGTTCAGGCGCCATGCGCAGGGCGAGTGAGTTTCGGCGCGACTACCCCTGTGCCAGCTCGGCCACCGGCTGCCACCGCTCCCAATTGCGTAACCGGCTCTCGTAGTCGGCTTTGGCCAGCTGCAGCGGCAATTCGCCGAAGAACACCCGCAGCGGCGGCTCTTCGGCGTCGACGACCTTGAGCAGCGCGGCCGCCGAGGCTGTGTGATCGCCCTGCTTGGTCGCCCGCCCCCTGCGCTCCTTGTCGGCGGCGGCATGTACCTCGTCATAGGCCGGCAGCCGGGCGGCGTGTTTGGCCGACGCGCCACCCCAGTCGGTGTCGAAGGCGGCCGGTTCGATCAACGTGACGTGCACACCGAACGGGGCGACTTCCTGGGCGAGCGCCTGGGAGAAGCCCTCCAGCGCCCACTTCGACGCGTGGTAGATGCCGAGGTTGGGAAACGCCGTGATGCCGCCGATCGAGGACACCTGGATGATGTGCCCGCTGCGCTGCTCACGCAAGTACGGCAATGCGGCCTGGGTGACCCACAGCGCACCAAACACGTTGGTCTCGATCTGTTCCCGCGCCTCTTGCTCGGACAGCTCCTCGACGAACCCGAACTGGCCGTAACCCGCGTTGTTCACCACGACGTCCAAGCGACCGAAATGATCGTGCGCTTGCTTGACCGCCGCGAAATCGCCGTCGCGGTCCGTGACGTCCAACCGAATCGGCAGCAGCGCGTCGCCGTAGCGCTTTACCAAGTCGTCCAGTGTTGCCGTGTTGCGTGCCGTGCCTGCGACCTTGTCGCCGCGCTGCAACGCGGCTATCGCCCAATCCCTTCCGAATCCGCGCGATGTGCCGGTGATAAACCAAACTTTTTCGCTCACGCCGAGTTGCAACGCAATCGTCGCCGCCCCATTCCCGAATCGGGGAACGCGGCCGGTAGCGTCGATGTCGTGAGTCGCGCGGCCCTGGACAAGGACCCCCGTGACGTTGCGTCGATGTTCGACGGCGTCGCCCGCCGGTATGACCTGACCAACAGCGTGCTGTCGCTGGGCCAGGACCGGTACTGGCGTCGGGCCACCCGGTCGGCGCTGAAGATCGCGCAGGGCCAGAAGGTGCTCGACCTGGCCGCCGGCACCGCGGTGTCCACCGTCGAGCTGCAGAAATCCGGGGCGTGGTGTGTGGCGGCCGATTTTTCGGTCGGGATGCTCGCAGCGGGCGCCGCGCGCAAGGTGCCGAAGGTCGCCGGTGATGCCACTCGGCTGCCGTTCGGTGACGGCGTATTCGACGCGGTCACGATCAGTTTCGGGTTGCGCAACGTCGCCGACCCGCAGGCGGCGCTGCGCGAGATGGCCCGCGTCACCCGGCCCGGCGGTCGATTGGTGGTGTGCGAATTCTCCACGCCCACCAACACGCTGTTCGCCACCGCCTACAAGGAATATCTGATGCAGGCGCTGCCGCGGGTGGCGCGAGCGGTATCCAGCAACCCGGAGGCCTACGTCTACCTGGCGGAGTCGATCAGGGCCTGGCCAGACCAAGCCACGCTGGCGCACCAGATTTCACGGGCGGGTTGGTCGGCGGTGCGGTGGCGCAACCTAACGGGCGGCATCGTGGCCTTACATGCCGGGTACAAGCCCCTGCGGTGACGAAGGCCTAGCGGCCGGCGCTTTGTACGAAACCAATCTGGTTGGGGCAGTAGTGGTCGGCCGCGGCGCCGAGGAACTGGAACGCCTGCCCTTGCGTGGTGCCTCGCGGCAGGTTGTGCTGGATGAAATTGGCCGACTTGTACGGGTCGTTGTCCAGGCCCCTGTTGATACGATCGCAGCTGATCTTGCCCAGCCACGCGAGTTGGTCCTGCGGCTGGTAGATGCCGAACCTGTTGACGGTGTTCTTGAAGTCGGTGTCGTAGTCGGCTTGCGCCGGCGCAGCCAGCGCAATGGCTGCCGCCGCCATGGCGACGCTGGTAAGCAGCTTGGTACCCCTCATTAGCCGGACTATACACCTCGGCGATGTCTCGATCTCAGCCGATCAGCCAAGATGTGCTGTCAACAGCCAGCCACCGAGCGATACGAGGCCGTTGGGCTCCTCACGCACCTGCATGCCCGGCATCCCGAAGAAGTCCTTCGGCGCCTTGGCGTACAGGCGGGCCGGCCTGATTTCGTCGACGACCCAGTAGTTGGACACCACTTCGCGCAGCTCATCGGCGGTGACCGCATTGATCGGGCCCTCGGGCACGGCCGCCCTGTCGAAGACCAGGGCGAAATACGAGGCACCCGGCGCGGCGGCACGGCTGATCGACTGCTGGTAGCCCTCGCGTGCCTCCACCGGGATGGAGTGGAACAAAGTGCTGTCGACGATCGTGCCGAACCGGCCGTCATATCCGTTGAACGAGCTGATGTCGGCCACCTCGAAGGTGACGTTGGTCAGGCCCCGTGTCTTGGCCTCGCGCCGGGCCAGATCGATCGCGGTGGGGGAGAGGTCCAGTCCCAATGTGGTGTAGCCTCGCTCGGCCAGTGCCAGCGAGATGGCCGCCTCTCCGCAACCCACGTCGAGGACGTCGCCGTGGAACCTGCCCTGCTCGATCAGTGCGGCCAGCTCGGGTTGTGGGGCGCCGATACTCCATGGCGGGCGCACTCCCTCGCCGAACTGGGTGGATTCACCGCGGTAGACCGTTTCGAACTCGAAATCAGTTGGCTGAGTCATGTCCTCAGGTATATCAAGTGCCCTGATACATGTCAACCACATTGATATACAACGGACGAATTTCTGAGTGTGAACAGAAAACTGGTTCAGCTGAACGGTGTTCGACGATCCATCAGCCGCGACAGACGCCCCCCGCCGCGCCATACCCGCGCCACCCGGTCGGCATCGTCGTCGGTGACCAGGTTGGCCATCACCCGCACCGCGATGGTCATCAGTGTCGTGGAGCGCATCGCGATCGGCCCGGTGGCGGGCAGGAACCGTTGGAAGGTGAGCAACAACGCCAGCCTGCGTGCGACCGAGAACCCGCGGCCGTAGTGGTGTTGCAGCAGCGACGGCCACACCCGCGATAGGTCGCGGGAGTCCAGTAGCTCGGCGGCCAGGCGTCCGGTCTCCAGGCCGTAGTCGATGCCCTCGCCGTTCAGCGGGTTGACGCAGGCCGCGGCATCACCGATCAGCATCCAATTCGGCCCGGCCACCCCCGAAACCGCGCCGCCCATGGGCAGCAGCGCCGAAGACACCGCCCGCGGCCGGCCGGTAAAGCCCCACTCGTCGCGGCGCAGGTCGGTGTAGTACGAGATCAGGGGCCGCAGCGCCAGATCCGCCGGGCGCTTCGACGTCGACAACGCTCCGACGCCGATGTTCACCTCGCCGTTGCCCAGCGGGAAAATCCAGCCATACCCGGGCAGCACGGCGCCATCGGGGGAGCGCAGTTCCAGATGCGATGTCAGCCAAGGGTCGTCGCTGCGCGCAGTGGTCAGATACCCGCGGGCGGCGACGCCGTACACCGTCTCTTGATGCCAGCGCCGGCCCAGCTTGCGACCCAGCGACGACCGGGCCCCGTCGGCAACGATCAGCTGGCGGCAGCCCACCTCGGTGCCGTCGGCCAACGTCAGCGATTTCACCCGTCTCGATGAGTCATGATGGGTGGCAACGGCTTTGGTTCCAAGCAGCATCCGTGCCCCGGCGTCTTCGGCGACTTTGCGGATCCGGTCGTCCAACTCGAAGCGGGCCACCGCGCTGCCGGTCGAGGGGAATGACGGTCCGGGCCAATCCACTTCCAGCTCGCCGCCGAATCCGCTCATCCGCAGTCCCCGATGCCTGATGCGGGTATCCAGCCAGTCGCTTAGCCCCAGCCGCTCCAGCTCGGCGACCGCGCGGGGGGTCAGCCCGTCACCGCAGGCCTTGTCGCGGGGGAAGCTGGCCGAGTCGATGACCAGCACGTCGCTGCCCGCGCGGGCGGCCCAGGCCGCCGCCGCCGAACCGGCAGGTCCGGCGCCCACGACTACCACGTCGGCGTTGGTCTCCACGTTCACCAGTATGTTGGTCGAGTGAGGACTCCGGCGACGGTGGTGGCGGGCGTGGACTTCGGCGACGCCGGTTTCGCCGCGACGGTGCGGGACGGCGTCGCGAAAATCGAGCAGCTCATGGACACCGAACTGCGCAGCGCCGACGCGATCATGACCGACTCATTGACGCACCTGTTCAAGGCCGGCGGCAAACGGTTCCGGCCGCTTTTCACGGTGCTGTCCGCCCAGGTCGGACCCAAGCCGGATGCCGCGGAGGTGACGACCGCCGGTGCGGTCATCGAACTGGTGCACCTGGCCACGCTCTACCACGACGACGTGATGGACGAGGCCGAGGTTCGCCGCGGCGCTCCGACCGCCAATGTGCGCTGGAGCAACAACGTCGCCATCCTGGCCGGCGACTATCTGTTCGCGACGGCATCGCGCCTGGTATCGCGGCTGGGGCCGGAGGCGGTGCGGCTTATCGCTGAAACGTTCGCTCAGCTGGTGACCGGACAGATGCGCGAGACCCGCGGTGTCGCTGAAGGGGCGGATTCGATCGAGCACTACCTAAAGGTGGTCTACGAGAAGACGGCCTGCCTGATCTCGGCAGCCGGCGAGTTCGGCGCCATGTTCTCCGGGGCGGACGACGATCAGATCGCCCGGCTGAGCCGGCTTGGCGGCCTGGTGGGCATCGCGTTTCAGATCTCCGACGACATCATCGACATCGACAGCGACTCCCACGAGTCGGGGAAGCTGCCCGGCACCGATGTGCGCGAAGGGGTGCACACCCTGCCGATGGTCTACGCACTGGCCGAACCCGGACCCGAGGGAGCGCGGCTGCGCGAGCTGCTGGCCGGCCCCGTTGAAGACGACGACGCGGTGACCGAGGCCCTGACACTGTTGCGGGCGTCACCGGGCATGGCCAAGGCCAAAGACTTCCTGGCGCAATATGCCGCAAAAGCCCGCCATGAGCTGGCCCTTTTGCCCGACGTGGCCGGGCGCCACGCACTGGAGGCGCTGGTCGACTACACCATCAGCCGGCACGGCTAGCGCAGATTGCCCCGCCCCGATGAACCCAGCGGAACCTGCGAGGTCACCTCGGGCGTTCAATTGCTGTAGTGAGCAAGAAGTGAGTGTTCCTAGGAGGACACGGATGACCTGGCATCCCCATGCCAACAGCCTGAAGACCTTCGTCTTGTTGGTCGGTATGTCCACGTTGATCGTGGCCGTTGGCGCAATGTTCGGCAGGACAGCGCTGATTTTCGCAACCCTGTTCGCCGTCGGTATCAATATCTACACGTACTACAACAGCGACAAGCTGGCGTTGCGGGCGATGCACGCCCAGCCCGTGTCCGAGCTGCAGGCACCGGTGATGTACCGGATCGTGCGCGAGCTGGCCACCAGCGCGCACCAGCCGATGCCACGGCTGTACATCAGCGACACCAACGCACCCAACGCTTTCGCCACCGGCCGTAACCCGCGCAATGCCGCGGTGTGCTGTACCACCGGCATCCTGAACATCCTCAACGAGCGTGAGCTGCGCGCCGTGCTGGGTCATGAGCTCTCCCACGTCTACAACCGCGACATCCTGATCTCCTGCGTGGCCGGCGCTATGGCGTCGGTAATCACCGCGCTGGCGAATCTGGCCATGTTCGCCGGAATGTTCGGCGGTGACCGAGATGAAGACAACCCTTTGGGAGGCGTTGGGCTGCTGCTGGTTTCGTTACTCGGTCCGATCGCCGCGATGGTGGTGCGGCTGGCGGTGTCGCGTTCCCGGGAGTACCAGGCCGACGAGTCGGGTGCCGTGCTGACCGGTGACCCACTGGCATTGGCGTCGGCGCTGCGCAAGATCTCCGGCGGCGTACAGGCGGCTCCGCTGCCCCCGGAGCCGCGGCTGGCCAGCCAAGCGCATCTGATGATCGCAAACCCGTTCCGTGCGGGTGAGCGAATCGGGTCGATGTTCTCGACGCACCCGCCGATCGAGGACCGCATCCGCCGGCTGGAAGCGATGGCGCGGGGCTGACCATGCGTGCCTTCTCGGATTTGATAGCGCATCCGCTATCAAATCCGGCGTGAACCGCTATGCCGAAGTGCCATCCCTGACCGACGAGGAAGCTTACGTCGGGCGTGACGTATGCCGAAGTGCCATCCCTGAAGCGGGCAGCGCCGACCGCAGAACAAGCCATCGCCGAGCTTGCCGGCGCCGTCGACCAGTACGTGCATGATGTGCAAGCTTGCGGCGAAGAGGCGCCCACGCCATTAAGCGAACGCAGCTACAGCGGGACGTTCGTCGTCAGGACGTCCCCGGAGCTGCATGGGCGCCTCGCCCTCGAAGCCGCCGAGTAACGCGTATCGATGAATCAGTGGGTGGTTCAGAAGCTCAGTGGGCGAGACTTAAGCAGCGGCTTCGGGTCTTTCGGGTTCGATTGGGTTGTGGGCAGGTCGGCGGACGAGGTGGCCCGTCTCGAACACACCGTGGATCCGAACTGTGCCACCCGTGGCCTCATACTGGTGCCGCCAGTCGGTAATGGCTTGGTGCGCAGCGTGATCCATGTAGTTGACGGAAATAGTGACCGACACCTTGTGACCGGCCGGGATTGATGCCAGTACGCGCGTCAGCCGGGGCAGGGCAAGGAACGTGCACGCGGCGCCTTCGATGTCCACCTGCCATTGGTCCCGGATGGGCTTTGCCTCAACCTTGGCCCGGATCACCCGCCATCCGGTCGATGCGATGGCCAGGGCGAGCCCGATCATCACGCCGTGCAGCAGATTGAGGAAGATGACGCTGACCGCGGTCACCACGTAAACGGCGAGATCCCCATGCTTCATTGCGGTTTCGATGTGTGCGGGCTTGAGCAGCTGAATTCCGATCACGATGAGCAGCCCGGCAAGTGCGGCGGTCGGGATCTCTTCGATCAGCTCCGCGAATGGAACCGTGAACAGCAGAATCCAGACACCGTGCAGTGTCGCCGAGGCGCGGGATTTCGCTCCTGCGTTGACATTGGTTGAGCCGCGCACGATTACACCGGTGATCGGCAGCCCGCCGATGGTCCCCGACACGACGTTTGCGACACCCTGTCCGATCAACTCGCGGTTGAAGTCGGTGCGCGGCCCATTGTGCATCCTGTCGACCGAAACCGCCGACAGCAGGCTCTCCACGCTGGCGATGAGCGCGACGGTGATGACGCCGACCCCGACTGCGCCCCAGTTACCGTGGGGAAGGTCCGGCAGTTGCACCGCATCCAGCGGCGACCCGTCGAGATCGATCCGCCTCACGTGGAACGGGAAGACCACCGAGACAACCGTCACGGCCACGATGGCGACCAGCGGCCCTGGAACACGGCGTACTTTGGCCGGAACCCACCGCCAGGTGATCAGGATGACGATTACCAGGACGCCCAACAGGACCCCGGGCCGGTGCGCGCTGATAATCTGCCCGGGCAGGCCAATGAGGTTGTGCCAGGCCGTGCTTTTGGACTTCCCGCCCAGCAATACGTGCGCTTGTTGCAATGCGATCGTGATTCCGATGCCGGCCAGCATGGCGTGTACGACCACGGGTGAGATCGCCAGTGCGGCGCGCGCAACACGGCTGAGCCCCAACAGAACTTGCAGTAAGCCCGCGGCACCGGTAATCAAACACGTTACCCCCCAGCCGAAATCGGAGATGAGATCGGCGACGACGACAGTAAGCCCGGCCGCGGGGCCACTGACCTGCAGCGGTGATCCGCCTAACGCTCCGACGATGATTCCTCCGACGATCGCGGCGATCAGGCCGGCGAGCACCGGTGCGTTGGAAGCGATCGCGATCCCCACCGACAACGGGAGTGCGACCAGGAAAACCACGATCGACGACGGCAAGTCGTGCCGGAGAATCGATCGCAACCGGTCGAATGATCAGCGCCCGGTCTTGTTGGTCCTGGTCAAGACCTTGTTCGCCGGGAGGTTCGATGTGTTGCATCGGTAGCTCCCTCGTTAGGACCTAGCGGGGGACGTTCCGATATCCCGCACTTGCGTTCAGTAACGTCGGCGTAACTGATTGGCGCACAGACGATTACACCCCGCGCAACAGCCTGGGAACGCCTGGCACCTCGTTCGACGGTATTGGCGTCGCTGAGCGTGGGTCAAGCTGACGGGGCGAGCGCATATCGAATGCAAATGTTTTCGTTACGCCGCGTTAAGCAGCCGAGTCAGAACCCTGAGCCGTGCACCTCGTGCCCCGGGACCTCGGCGATCAGGCCGCTATAGGCTTGCTCGACGGTCGAGCCGTGGTTGATCACCGCGTCGACTTCGCGAGCGATCGGCATCCTCAGGCCGAACTCGTTGGCGAACTCCATGATCACGCTGGCGGCCTTGACGCCCTCGGCGACCTGGTTCATCGACGCGATGATCTCGTCGATCGGCTTGCCGGCGCCGAGCTGTTCACCGACGTGACGGTTTCGGCTGCGCTGGCTGGTGCAAGTGACGATGAGGTCGCCCAGGCCGGCCAGACCAGGGAAGGTGTCGGCATGCCCGCCCACTGCCACGCCCAGCTTCGTCATCTCGCGCAACGAGCGCGCGATGATCAGTGCGCGGGTGTTTTCGCCGATACCCATCGCGTAGCCCATCCCGACGGCGATGGCGAAGACGTTCTTCAGCGCCCCGGCCATCTCGACCCCGACGACGTCATCGGTGGTGTAGACGCGGAATCGCCGGGTGCGGAACAATCCCGAGAGCCTGGTCGCCAGATGCTGGTCGGGCATTGCCAGCACCGCCGCGGCGGCATACCCCTCGGCCACCTCGCGGGCGATGTTCGGCCCCGCCAGGATGCCTGCCGGATGACCGGGTAGCAGCTCCTCGATGATCTGCGACATCCGCATGTTGGTGCCCTGCTCGAGGCCCTTGACCAAGGACACCACCGGCACCCACGGCCGCAGTTCCTTGCCCAGCTCGGTGAGCACGCCTCGGAAACCGTGCGAGGGCACGCCCATGACGACGACGTCGGCGGAGTTGGCGGCTTCGGCGAAGTCGGTGGTGGCGCGCAGCGTGTCGCTCAGAATGACGTCATTGCCGAGGTAGCGGTGGTTGCGGTGATGGTCGTTGATGTCCTTGGCGGTCGCCTCGGAGCGCACCCACTGCAGCGTCGGGCCGCGGCGCGCACAGATGGAGGCCACCGTGGTTCCCCAGGAACCGCCACCGAGGACAACGACTTTGGGTTCACGCTTCTCAGCTGCCATGCGGTTCAGCGTATTGCCGAAACCGCACATTTAGTAGCGTGTTCATCTCGAGTCCGGAACTGCCCCGGTCTACCCTGCCAAGCGCGCCCGGTCGGCGGCGCGGCCGAACACCATCGCCTCCTCGATGCGGTCGAACCGGTAGTCGATGGCGTCGGCGAAGTAATTCTGCCGCACATTCCACGGCCGCTTGGTGCCTGACTTGGGCAGTGCATGCGACGCCCGCTTCACATAGTTGGCCTGAATGTCCCATGACGGCTTTTCGGCCATTGGCTGGTCGCCGCAGGTGTGGGCGGCGTGCGTGTAGCCGTGAGAGGCCATGTGCGCCAGCAGTTTTGCCGTCGCCCGAGCGGTGATGTCGGCCCGCAGCGTCCACGAGGCGTTCGTGTAGCCCACACACCAGAACAGGTTGGGCACATCTTCGAGCATGTGCGCCTTGTAGACGAAGCGGTCCCGGGGATTGATGTCGATGCCATCCAGGCTGATCGAGGCGCCGCCGAGCGCCTGGAGCTGCAGGCCAGTTGCGGTGACGATGATGTCGGCATCGAGATGGCCGCCGGATTTCAGCGCGATACCGGTGGCGTCGAAATGGTCGATGTGGTCAGTGACCACCTCGGCCCGGCCGTCGGAAATTGCGGTGTACAAGTCGGCGTCGGGGATCAGGCACATCCGCTGGTCCCACGGGTTGTACCGCGGTTTGAAGTGGGTGTCGATGTCGTATCCATCGGGCAGGTTTTGATCGCCACGCGCCGCAGCCGCCCCTTCACCGACTCCGGTCTCTTGCGGGACAAGAACCAGAGCACCGCCTCTGACAATGCGCTGTACACCCGGACGATCGAGTGGGAAGCCCTGCGGGGCAACACTTTACGGACGACT
>CAWFAR010000021.1:0-211529 GCA_963813935.1 uncultured Actinomycetota bacterium | reverse complement strand
CGACGACATACAGGTCGCCGGGCTGCAACGTAAGGTCTTTGCGGGTCACCCAGATCGCCAGCTCGAGGCGCCCGTCATCCTCTTCGACGCTGAACCAGATCGGCTGGTCGCCGCCCTCCAGCAGATGCTCCCACCACACGAACGGTCCCTCGCGGTAGGTCACCGATCCGCGCACCACGTAGTCGACGCCGCCGTAGCTGACGATGGCACCAGGGCCCAGTTGCCGTGGTCCGAATTGCGGCATCGCGTTGAAGGAGAGCGGGTCCTGGCGGCCGCCCGGCTGAGCCGGCTTCTTGGGACGCCGCAAAGCCACGATGAGTACCACGATGGACGCGATGAACAGCACTGCGGCGATCACGACCAGGACTGTGCCCACGCAAACCTTTCCGTGCCCGCGGCGGTCGAGCGAATGTGGGGTTTAAGCTAACAGCTTTTGCTGGGCCCGGCGCCATAACGCGACCGGAGAAGCGGCCGTGGCGCCGCGTGTCCTACCCGACGCGGTCGGAACCGCCCGCTAGGCTATCGAACAGCTGTTCGGTACCTCGATATCTGTGAAGTGGGAGCGGGCAAATGCGCGTGATGGGCGTCGATCCGGGACTGACCCGATGCGGGCTGTCGATTGTGGAAAGCGGGCGCGGTCGTGATGTCGTCGCGCTGGATGTCGACGTGGTGCGCACCCCGTCGGATGCGCCACTGTCGAAGCGGTTGCTGGCCATCAGCAACGCCGTCGACCACTGGCTGGATACGCATCATCCGGATGTCGTGGCCATCGAGCGGGTGTTCTCGCAGCAGAACGTGATGACGGTGATGGGCACCGCTCAAGCCGGTGGCGTTGTCGCGTTGGCGGCCGCCAGACGCGGTATCGACGTACACTTCCATACCCCCAGCGAGGTCAAGGCCGCGGTCACCGGCAACGGCGCCGCCGACAAGGCACAGGTCACCGCGATGGTCAGCAGAATCCTTGCGCTGCAAGCCAAGCCAACGCCGGCCGACGCGGCCGATGCGCTGGCCCTGGCGATCTGCCACTGCTGGCGGGCGCCGATGATCGCCCGGATGGCCGCGGCCGAAGCGCTGGCCGCGCAGCAGCGTCACGCGTACACGGCCAAGTTGGCCGCCAAGGCGAAGGCCGCAAAAGTGAAGGCCGCCCGATGATCTCGTCGGTACGCGGTGAGGTGCTCGAGGTGGCACTCGATCATGTGGTGATCGAGGCCGCCGGAATCGGCTACCGGATCAACGCGACGCCGTCGACGCTGGTGACGCTGCGGCAGGGGAGCGAAGCCCGGCTGATCACCGCGATGATCGTGCGCGAGGACTCGCAGACGCTGTACGGATTCCCGGACGGGGAGACTCGCGACCTGTTCCTGACGCTGCTGTCGGTGTCGGGAGTCGGGCCCCGGTTGGCGATGGCGACACTGGCCGTGCACGACGCCGCGGCGTTGCGACAGGCATTGGCCGACAGCGATGTTGCCGCGCTGACCCGGGTGCCCGGCATCGGCAAGCGCGGCGCCGAGCGGATGGTGCTGGAATTGCGCGACAAAATCGGCGCGGTTGCCGGGTCGGCACCGGCGCCGGCGATCAACGGCCGCGCCGTGCGGGGCCCGGTGGTGGAGGCTCTGGTCGGCCTCGGTTTTGTCGCCAAGCAGGCAGAGGAGGCCACCGACAACGTGCTGGCCGGTGATCACGACGCGACGACGTCCAGCGCGCTGCGGGCGGCGCTCTCGATGCTGGGTAAGGCCCGATGAGCCGATGAGTTCAGAAGACGACTTCTCCGATCCCGACGTTCGGGAGGTTTCGCCTGCGCTCGCGTCCGGCGAGGGCGACATCGACGTCAGCCTGCGGCCTCGCTCGTTGCGGGAGTTCATCGGCCAGCCCCGGGTCCGCGAGCAGCTGCAGCTGATCATCGAGGGAGCCAAGAACCGCGGCGGGACACCGGATCACATTCTGCTGTCGGGCCCGCCGGGGCTGGGCAAGACGTCGCTGGCCATGATCATCGCGGCCGAGCTGGAGACCTCGTTGCGGGTGACTTCGGGGCCGGCGCTGGAACGTGCCGGCGACCTGGCCGCGATGCTGTCCAACCTGGTCGAGCACGACGTGCTGTTCATCGACGAGATCCACCGCATCGCCCGGCCCGCCGAGGAGATGCTCTATCTGGCGATGGAGGACTTCCGGGTCGACGTGGTGGTCGGCAAAGGCCCTGGGGCAACATCGATTCCGCTCGAGGTCGCACCCTTCACCCTGGTCGGCGCGACCACCCGGTCCGGCGCGCTGACCGGACCACTGCGCGACCGGTTCGGTTTCACCGCGCACATGGATTTCTACGAGCCCGCCGAGCTGGAGCGGGTGCTGGCCCGTTCCGCCGGAATCCTGGGCATCGAACTGGGCGGTGAAGCCGGCGCGGAGATCGCCCGGCGCTCGCGTGGCACGCCGCGGATCGCCAACCGGCTGCTGCGCCGGGTGCGGGACTTCGCCGAGGTGCGCGCCGACGGCGTGATCACCCGCGACGTCGCCAAATCGGCGCTCGAGGTGTACGACGTCGACGAGCTCGGCCTGGACCGGCTGGACCGCGCGGTGTTGTTGGCGCTGACCCGCAGCTTCGGCGGCGGCCCGGTCGGGGTTTCGACGCTGGCGGTAGCGGTTGGAGAGGAGGCCGCCACCGTGGAAGAGGTGTGCGAGCCGTTTCTGGTCCGCGCCGGTATGGTCGCGCGAACTCCGCGAGGCCGGGTGGCCACCGCGCAGGCCTGGACCCACCTGGGCATGACACCGCCGGCCGGGGTTACCGGGCTGGGCCAACCGGGGCTGTTCGACTAGCTCGCTGCCGTCATCGAGGGCTTGGCCATTTCGCGCCCAAATCGTGACCTTCCGCTAAGCCATCGCCAGAAGGTTCGCCGGTTGGGGTCCTGGCCAGGCCAAACCACCGCCACCACTGGCAACGCCGCCCCGACCCAGCTGCGCGCAGCTCGGCCTTTTCCGTATAGGCGCAAGCACGCCAGTCACACTGGCCACACCAACCACTTTCGCAGCCCACGCGCCGGTTACAGCTCGGTGCCGTCGGGTACCCAGGCAAACAGCAGTAATACCTGTTGAAGGAGATTCTGATGAGGAACACGCGCCACGACTATGAACGACCTCGCGCGCTGCACATGCCACGCACCCGCGGCGCGGTGATCGGGCTGCTCCTGATCCTCTTGGGTGCTTGGGGTGCATTGGTACCGTTCTTCGGACCCAACATCAATTGGGCCTACCTGGCCGACCCGGCATGGACGTGGACTACGGCAAAAGGCTGGCTGGAGGTGCTCCCCGGGGCCGCTGCCGCAGTGGGCGGCTGGCTGGTGCTCTCCTCCGGAAATCGCGCCAGCGCAGTGTTCGGCGGCTGGCTGGCGGTCTTCGCCGGTGCCTGGTTCGTGGTCGGACGCGCGTTCGCGACGACACTAGGTATCGGGGACATCGGTCAACCGGTGGCGTCGACGGACCTGAAACGGGCCCTGCTCGAGGTCACGTACTTCACCGGTCTGGGTGCGCTGATTGTGTTCCTGGGCGGCGCCGCCGTGGCGCGCTTGGCGGTTCGCCATGCGCGAGACGTCGTTGCGACCGAACCGGCGCCGATGGCGGCGCCCATGGCAGAGGCCGACGTGCCGGCACGGGAACCGGTTACGGCCGGACCGGACGAGCCCCGTGGGCGCGCCGGGCGTCGCTTATTCCGCCGACGCACCGGAAATGGTCTCTTCCACCGACACCACCACGCCGGCGTCTAGGGCCCCTAACTAACAGGCCGACTGACAACGCGCAAGGCACCGGTAGCTCAGTTGAGGGTTGGCTACCGGTGCCCTCGCGCGTCGGAGTAGTCCGAGCAACAGAAGGCCGGTAATGTTCATCGGCGCCGAGACATGCGGAATGTCTTTGTCGGGGCCGATTTTCGCTTCGTGCCCCGCGGGGCTCCTCGGCATGGCTAGCGAGGAGAAGCGATGATCATCGCCGGGTTGGTATTCGCCGCACTGGCCGCGTTATTGCACGTCTACATCTTCACGATGGAGTCGTTGACCTGGACCTCGCCGCGCACCCGCGCCACATTCGGCACGACGGCCGAGGAAGCCGAGACCACGAAGTTGCTCGCGTTCAACCAGGGCTTCTACAACCTGTTTCTAGCGGTCGTCAGCGGCATCGGCATCGCCGCGGTTGCCATGGGGCACAACGCCGTTGGGGCGGCGCTCGTTTTCGCCGGCGTCGGATCCATGGCCGCGGCGGCGATCGTGTTACTACTGTCGTCGCCGGACAAGGCTCGCGCCGCGGTGACGCAGGGCGCTTTTCCGCTGATCGCTATCGTCCTGCTCGCACTCGGCCTCGTTGCGTAACACCAGACACCTAAGCCTCACCAGCCACGCGGAGGGATTTGTGCGGGTTACTTCCCAGCGGCCCCGGGTACCCCAGGCCATGCTGAAGTAGCCCGGCGACAATTTAGGAGAGCTAATGAAACACGCGCTAAACGGCCACCCATTGTGGATGCCGCGCTCGCGCGGTGCAGTGAGCGGATTGCTCCTGGTCGTCTTGGGTGCTTGGGGCGCGTTGATACCGTTTGTCGGCCCCCACTTCAACTTCGCCTACACGCCCGACCAGGATTGGGCGTGGACCCCGGCTCGGGGATGGCTCGAGGTGCTACCGGGAGGCGCCACCGTGCTGGGTGGCCTGCTGCTGATCTTTTCCGGAAACCGGATCACCGCGATAGTGGGCGGCTGGTTGGCAGCCCTGGCCGGCGCATGGTTCGTGATCGGTGGTCAGGTCGCCCCGCTGTTGAGGATCGGGTCCGCCGGTGATCCGATTGCCGCAACCGACCGCAAGCGGGCTGCGCTCGAGGTTTCTTACTTCTCCGGCCTGGGTGCGCTGATCATCTTCATCAGTGGCGTCGCCTTGGCGCGCCTTGTCGTGCGGCTGGCGAGCGATGTCGAAGCGTTCCTCGAACCGGTGGAGCCGGTGTCGGTACCCGCTGGCGAGCCGGTGTACATGTCCGGATTAGAGGAGCCTTCGGCCGAGGTGTCATCGGGCGCGCTCACCAAGCCGCGGGCTGCCGGAGACGAGCCTAAGCCTAAGGGTTGGCGCCGGCAGCGGTCAGGCAATGCGGCCGGGCCGGGTGCCGCCTATTTGCGCTGGCCACATCCTCAGAGCTAAGTCGTCACAACGGGTAGGCGTCTTAGAGCAGCCCGAGCAGTCGCAGGTCGCTGACGTACTTGGCGATGATCGGCGGCGAGATGTGTGGAATGTCTTTGTCTGGGCCGATTTTCGCGTCCTGGACCGCCGTGCGGAACCGGTCTGTGGGCGCGATGGACCCGTTGATCGGCTTCTGGGGCTTCTGGTAGTTGTGCAACAGCGGCAGTAGCGAGGCGTGGCGCTGCTTTTCGGGCAGGGCGCGCAGCGTGGTCTCGAAGCGCTGCAGCCACTCGCCGAAGTCGGCGATCCGCTGGATGGAGCACCCGGCCCCGTTAGTTGGGGAGATCAGCCAGTCGACGAACTCGTCGAACCCGATGCCGTCGTCGTAGGGGTTCATCACGTGGTAGGTCGCGAACCCGCCGGTGGACTCGGCGTCCAGGTTGGTGCCCAGGGTGGAGATGGCCTCGGCGATGAACTCGACGGGCAGGCCGTCGTAGTGCGCACGCTGCCGGTTGCCGGCGGCTTGATCATTCGGGAGCTCGTAGAACGAGCCGGGGGCGATGCCGGTGGCCACCAGGCTCAGGATCATCCGGGTGAACATGTCGGGCACGTTGAGCTGACCGGCGTAGGTGGTGTCGGCCAGGATCATGTCGCAGCGGAACACCGCGACGGGCAGGCCGCACAGGTCGTGCGCCTCACGCAGCAACACCTCGCCGGCCCACTTGCTGTTCGCGTAGCCGTTGGCGTAGCTCTCGTCGATCTTGCGGGTTGGACTGATCACCCGGATGTCGGCGTCCTCGGTGTACTGCGCCGGCTCGATCTGGTCGCCAACGGCAATCGTGGAGGTGTAGAGATAGGGCTTTTGCTTGGTGGTGAGTGCCAGCCGGATCAGCTCGGCGGTGCCCAGCGCGTTGGGGCCGAATAGCTGGCTGTAGGGCAGCACGTGGTTGACCAGGGCGGCGGGGTCGACGATCAGGTCGACGGTGTCGGCCAGCCGCTGCCAGGTCCGCTGGTCCAGGCCGAGGTCGGCCTCGCCCTTGTCGCCGGCGATGACCTCCAAGTGGTCGGCGGCCAGCTCCCGGTAGTGCGCCAGCAGCTCCGGATCGCCGCTGTCGAAGATGTCTTCGAGCCGGGCCCGGGCGTCCTCGTCGGACTTGGCCCGCACCAGGCAGATCAGCTTGCCGTCGACCAGATCCATCCGCTCCAGCCATTCCAGCGCCAGGTAACGGCCCAGGAAGCCGGTGGCGCCGGTCAACAGGACGGTCCGCACCTGGGCGCTTGCAGCGGGCAGGTTGGGGGCCGCGGCCAGCGTGGCGGCGTCGATGAACTTGTCCAGCGTGAGGTCACTGGCATGCACCTCGGTCGCGTCCCGGCCGTGCACTGAGGCGAAGGTAGGCCGCTTGGCGCCAGGCCGGTTCTCGGCCTGGATGTAGTCGGCGATGGCCTGCAGGTCGCTGGCCGGGCTGACGATGACACCCACTGGAACGTCGACGTCGAAAATCTCGTGCAGCAAGTTCGCGAACGACAGCGCCGACAGCGAGTCGCCGCCCAGATCGGTGAAGTGCGCCTCTGGCCGCAGCTCGGCGGCGGCGGTGCCCAGCAGTGCGGCCGCGGCGCGGCTGAGCGTCTCGAGCACCGGCGCGTCGGCGCCACTGTGGCGCAGCATGCGCAATTCGTTGGCCTGGCTGTGCGCCAGGTCGGCATACAGCTGCTCCAGCCGCTCGCCGTAATGCTGCTTGAGCTGTGGCCGCGCCAGCTTGCGGATGCCGGTGAGTAAGCCGTTTTCGGAGGTCCACGGCGTCGTCTCGACGATGAAGTCGCGCGGAACCTCGTAGGACTGCAGGCCCGACGACTTGGCGACCTCTTGCAGCGACTCGCCGACGGCTCGCTTGAGCTGGGCGCCATCGGAGCCGGAGTAGCGATCGAGTGCATCGTGGGTAGGCACGATCACCGCGAGCAGGTATGCCCGCGCGCTGTTGCCGTAGACGTAGATCTGACGAACCAGCGGGCTGTCGCCGAACACGGTCTCCAGCTTCGACACGGTGACGAACTCGCCCTGCGACAGCTTCAGCACGTTGTTGCGGCGATCGAGGTAGACGAGCCGATCCGGCCCGATCTGGGCCATCACGTCACCGGTGCGGTAGAAGCCGTCGGCGTCGAATACGTCGGCGGTGACCTCGGGGCGCTTGTAGTAGCCGGGGAACATGGCGTCGGTCTTGAGCAGTAACTCGCCACGCGGATATGGCCGGTCGGTCAGGAAGTAGCCCAGATCGGGCACGTCGACCAGCTTGTAGTCGATGACCGGGGGACGTTGGACCTGGGTGTCGAGGATGGCCATCCCGGCCTCGGTGGAGCCGTAGCCCTCCACCAGATGCACGTCCAGCAGCAGGGATTCGACCCATGTCTTCATCTCGTCGGAGATCGGCGCCGAGGCGGTCATCGCCCGGACGAATCGGCCGCCCAGGACTTTCTCCCGCAGGGTGGCTTTCACCTGCGCCTCCGCGGCGGCTCGATCGGCGCCGTCGGAAAGCCGGTCAACGTCACTTTGGAACTGGTCGAAGAGCATGTCCCAGATGCGCGGCACGAAGCTCAACTCGGTGGGTCGGATCAAAGCGAGGTCCTCGAACAGTGTCGACAGGTCGTTCTTGGCCACGAAATACGCGGTGCCGCCGCTGCCGAGGGTGCCGTAGAGGACCTGACGGCCCATGACGTGGCTCATCGGCATGAAGTTGAGCGTGATCGACGGCGCGGCGCTCGTCCCGAAGGCGGCGTCCGACTTGCGCCAGAATTTGGCGGCGCGGCGCTCGGTGTTCATCGCGCCCTTGGGCGCGCCGGTGCTGCCGGAGGTGTAGATCAACAGGGAAATCGTGTCTCCGGAGGGACCAGGTGCATGACCCGAAACGGGGGGCAGCTGCTTGCCGCGCTCGATCACGTCGGCAAGTGTCTCGACAGTCACCGCGGTGTCTGCCAACCGCGCGCGGGCGGCTGCCACGGCCTCGCGGTGCGTGTCCACCTCGGGGTGGTAGTCGAACACCACCAGCCGGCCGGGTGCGTGACCGGACAGCACCAATTCGGCTGCGTCGGAAAGATTGTCGGCGCTCGCGGCAATCACCGTCGGCTCGGTCTCGGTGACGATGGGCAGCAGTTGCGTGATTGCCGAGCCGGTCTGCAGCGGAACCGACACCGCGCCCAGCCGGGGCAGTGCTATGTCGATGGTCGTGTAGTCAACGCTGGTGAACCCCAGGATGCAGACCCGGTCGCCGGGCTGCACGGCATGCTCAGCGGTCAGCGCGCTTGCGAATGCGTTGGTGCGGTCCCAGAGTTCGCGGTAGGTGATGGTCTCGAACCGCGGCAGCAACTCCATCCGGGTGCGCCCGCTCGGATCGGTGACGAACCGCACGGCGCGCTGGCCGAGTGCCGGTCGATCGGCGTAACCCTCCATGAGGGTCTCGATGATCTGCGGCAGCCGCAGGCCGGGTTGGTTGATCGCCTGGGCGATCTCCTCGCTGGGCCTGGCGGCGGAGAACTGCGCGTCGTTGGCGTACAGGTCTTGGAGGCGGCGGGCGAACCGCTCTTCACGGGTAGAAGTCGACATAACAGTTCCTCTTGGATGACGTGAGCTGCGCTTTACCGCATAGAACGTTAGCGAAAGTAACGAAATTTCACAATGACGCGACCCACGCAGAAGATGTGAGATCGCACACCCAGAGTCGCGAAAAACCGATCGCCGGCCCGTAACGGGGCTGGCGATCGGTTTGCTGTCAGAGCCTTAGAGCAGTCCGAGCAGTCGCAGGTCGCTGACGTACTTGGCGATGATCTGCGGCGTGATGTGCGGAATGTCTTTGTCCGGGCCCACTTTCGCGTCCTGGACCGCCGCACGGAACCGGTCGGTCGGTGCCATTGACCCGTTGATCGGCTTGTCGGGCTTCTGGTAGTTGTGCAGCAGCGGCAGCAGCGAGCTGTTGCGCTGCTTTTCGGGCAGGGCGCGCAGCGTGGTCTCGAACCGCTGCAACCAGTCGCCGTAGTCGGCGATGCGCTGGATGGAGCACCCGGCGTCGATCAGCCAGTCGACGAACTCGTCGAACCCGATGCCGTCGTCGTAGGGGTTCATCACGTGGTAGGTCTGGAAGCTTGCCGAGCTGTCCAGGTTCTGGGCCCCCAGCGTCGAGATGGCCTCGGCGATGAACTCGACCGGCAGTCCGTCGTAGTGGGCGCGTTGCCGGTTGCCGTCGGCGTCGAGTTCGTAGAACGAACCCGGCGCGATACCGGTGGCCACCAGGCTCAGCATCATCCGGGTGAACATGTCCGGCACGTTGAGCTGACCCGCATAGGTGGTGTCGGCCAGGATCATGTCGCAGCGGAACACCGCGACCGGCAGGCCGCACAGGTCGTGCGCCTCGCGCAGCAGCACCTCGCCGGCCCACTTGCTGTTGCCGTAGCCGTTGGCATAGCTGTCGTTGATCTTGCGGGTCGGGCTGATGACCCGGATGTCGGCGTCCTCGGTGAACTTCGCCGGCTCGATCTGATCGCCCACGCCGATCGTCGACACGTAGGTGTACGGCTTTTGCTTGCCGGTCAATGCAATTCGGATCAGCTCGGCGGTGCCCAGCGCGTTGGGTCCGAACAGCTCGCTGTAGGGCAGCACGTGGTTGACCAGTGCGGCGGGGTCGACGATCAGGTCGACGGTGTCGGCCAGCCGCTGCCAGGTCTGCTGGTCCAGGCCGAGGTTGGCCTCGCCCTTGTCGCCGGCGATGACTTCCAGGTGGTCGGCGGCCAGCTCCCGGTAGTGCGCCAGCAGTTTCGCGTCGCCCTTAAGGTCGCCATCGCCGAAGGTCGTGTCCAGCCGGGCCCGCGCGTCCTCGTCGGTCTTGGCGCGCACCAGGGCGATCACTTTGCCGTCGACCAGGTCCATGCGTTCCAGCCATTCCAGCGCCAGGTAGCGGCCCAGGAAACCGGTCGCGCCGGTCAGCAGGACGGTGCGCACCTCGGCGCTGGGCCGCGGCAGCGTTGGCGCGGCAGCCAGCGTCGATGCATCGATGAACTTGTCCAGCGTGAGGTCACTGGCGTGCACCTCGGTCGCTTGATCTTTGGGGCGGCCGTGCACCGAGGCGAAGCTGGGCCTTTTGGTGCCCTGCCGCTCGCCCTCGATGTAGTCGGCGATGGCCTGCAGGTCGTTGGCCGGGCTGACGATGACGCCCACCGGCACGTCGATGTCGAAGATCTCGTGTAGCAGGTTGCCGAATGTCAACGCGGACAGCGAGTCTCCGCCCAAGTCGGTGAAGTGCGCATCCGGCGACAGGTCGGTGGTCGCCGCGCCGAGCAGGGCCGCCGCGGCCCGGCTCACCGTGTGCAGCACCGGCGCGTCGGCGCCGCTGTGGCGCAGTTCGCTCAACTCGTTGGCCTGGCCTTCGGCCAGGTCGGCGTAGAGCTGTTCCAGCCGCTCGCCGTAGTGCTGCTTCAGCTTGGGCCACGCCAGCTTGCGGATGCCGGTGAGCAGACCATTCTCCAGCGTGAACGGCGTGGTTTCGATGATGAAGTCGCGCGGCACCTCGTAGGACTGCAGGCCGGCCTGTTTCGCGACGTTCTGCAGCGAATCGGCAATCAGCGGCTTGAGCGCCGCTCGCCCTTCCTCGGCGTACCCCTTCAACGCTTCTTCGGTGGGGACCACGACCGCCAACAGATACGGGTGTGCGCTGTTGCCGTAGACGTAGATCTGGCGGACCAGCGGGCTGTTGCCGAAGACCGCCTCCAGCTTCGCGACGGTGACGAACTCGCCCTGCGCGAGCTTGAGCACGTTGTTGCGGCGATCGACATACACCAGCCGGTCGGGACCGACCTCGGCGACGACGTCTCCGGTCCGGTAGTACCCGTCGGCGTCGAACACGTCGGCGGTCACCTCGGGCCGCTTGTAGTAGCCGGGGAACATGTTCTCGGTCTTGAGCAGCAACTCGCCTCGCGGGTGCGGCCGGTCGGTGGCGAAGTAGCCCAGATCAGGAACGTCGACCAGCTTGTAGTCGATGACCGGCGGACGTTGCACTTCGCCGTCGAACAAGACCATGCCGGCCTCGGTGGAGCCGTAGCCGTCCGTCAGATGCATCTCGAGCAGGGATTCAACCCAGGCCTTCAGCTCCGGGGAGGTGGGCGCCGAGCCCGTCATCGCGAAAATGTACCGCCCGCCCAGGAGGTACTGCCGCTGCTCGTCCAGGACCTCAGCTTCGACGGCCGCGCGGTCGGCGGGGTCGCTGGTGTCGGAGAGCCGCCGATCGACCTCGCGCTGGAATTCCCCGTAGAGGGTCTCCCAGATTCGCGGCACGAAGTTCAACTCGGTGGGCCGCACCAGCGTCGAGGTCGTCCAGCAGCGTCGAGAGGTCACTCTTGGCGGCGAAGTAGGCGGTGCCGCCGTTGCCGAGCGTGCCGTAGAGGATGCCGCGTCCCATGACGTGGCTCATCGGCATGAAGTTGAGAGTGATCGACGCGGCGCTCGGCCCGAACCAGTTTCTGCTCGACCGACAGAACATCTTGCCGACGTTGCTTTGCGGGTACATCGCACCTTTGGGTGCGCCGGTGCTGCCGGAGGTGTAGATCAACAGGGCCAACGGGTCGTCTTCGTCAGGCGCGGCCACCGGCGTCGCGGGCAGGGCCTTGCCCCGGGCGAGAACGTCGCCCAGTGTCTCCACGATCACCCCGGTGTCTGCCAACCGCGCGCGGGCCGCTTCCACGGCGTCGCGGTGGTCGTCGACCTCGGGGTGGTAATCGAACACCACGAGCTTCGCCGGTTTGTGGCCGGCGCGGATCAACTCAACGGCGTCGGCCAGCTGGTTCACACTGCCCGCGATGACGCTGGGCTCGGTCTCGGTCACAATCGGCTGCAACTGGGTGATCGCCGCGCTGGTCTGCAGTGGCACCGACACCGCGCCGATTTGGCCCAGCGCCATGTCGATGGTGGTGTAGTCGACGCCGGTGAAGCCCAGCACGCAAACCCGGTCGCCGGCCTGCACCGGGTCGTTGGACAAGGCGCGCGCAGCCGCACCGATCCGGTCGCCAAGCTCACGGTAGGTGATGGTCTCGAAGTGGGTGAGCAACTCTGCGACGGTGCGTCCGGTCTTTGGGTCCGTGACGAACTCCACGGCGCGCTGCCCCAGTGCCGGCCGGTCCGCGTAACCCTCAAGCACGGTCGCAACGATCTGTGGCAGTCGCAGCCCAGGCTGCTCGAGGGCGGCGGCGACCGCCGGGATCGGCTGGGCGGCGGCGAACTGTGGGTCGTTGGCGGATAGATCCTCGACGCGGCGAGCAAGCCGCTCTTCACGAGTAATAGTCGGCATAACAGTTCCCCTGTACTAGCTGAGAAATGGTCCGATTGCGCGACGCTGCGCTGACAACTTAGAACGTTAGTTAAACTAAAGGTATTCCTCAACGACCTAACCCCGGCCGGACATGTGATATGCCCCACGAAGATGTGGGCTGGCAGGCGCCCCGGGTCTAGAGGTCGCCCAGAATCCGGCCCAGGATCTCGATTCCTTCGGTCAGTAGCTCGTCGCTGATGTTCAGCGGCGGCAGCAGCCGGATGATGTTGCCGAACATGCCACAGGTCAACACGATGACGCCGGCGGCGTGGACCGCGGTGGCCAATTTCTCGGTCAGCTCGGCGTCGGGGTCGGCGGTGCCGGATTTCACCAGCTCGACGGCGATCATGGCGCCGCGGCCACGCACGTCGCCGATCCGGTCGTCGCCGGCCTGCAGACGCAGCAGCGGTTCGGTTATCAGTCGTTCAAGCTGCTGGGCTCGCTCGATCAAGCCGTCGCTCTCGATGGTCTCGATGGTGGCAAGCGCCGCCGCACAGGCGACTGGGTTGCCGCCGAATGTGCCACCTAAACCGCCGACGTGTGGGGCGTCCATGATCTCGGCCCGCCCGGTCACCGCCGACAGCGGAAACCCGTCGGCGATGGCTTTGGCGGTGACGATCAGGTCGGGCTCGATGCCCTCGTGCTCGCAGGCGAACATTGCCCCGGTGCGCGCAAAGCCGGTTTGCACCTCGTCGGCGATGAACACCACGTCGTTGTTGCGGCACCACTCGAGCAGGGCCGGCAGGAACCCCTCGGCCGGAACGATGAAACCGCCTTCGCCCTGGATCGGCTCGATGAGGATGGCGGCCAGGTTTTTCGCGCCCACCTGGTTGTCGATGACGTTGATGGCGCGCTCGGCTGCCAGCTCACCGTCGGTGGCCAGTTCCTTGTCCAGCAGCCCATCCCGGTACGGGTAGGACAGCGGCGCCCGGTAGATCTCCGGCGCGAACGGACCGAACCCACTTTTGTAGGGCATCGACTTGGCGGTCAGCGCCATCGCCATGTTGGTGCGCCCGTGGTAGGCGTGGTCGAACGCGACCACCGCAGGCTTACAGGTGTACGAGCGGGCGATCTTGATGGAGTTTTCTACTGCCTCGGCGCCGGAGTTGAACAGCACCGAACGCTTCTCGCCGGATCCCGGGGTAATCCGGTTGAGCTGTTCGGCGACGGCGATGTACTGCTCGTAGGGCGTCACCATGAAGCAGGTGTGGGTGAACTCGTCCACCTGTGCGCGCACCGCGTTGACGACGCGGGGCGACGAGTTGCCGATCGTGGTGACGGCGATGCCGGAACCCAAGTCGATAAGCCGGTTCCCGTCGACGTCCTCGACGATGCCGCCACCGGCGCGGGCGGCGAACACCGGCATGGTGACGCTCACGCCCCGCGACACCGCCGCGGCCCGGCGTTTGGTCAGCTCCAGCGATGCCGGACCTGGGATTTCGGTGACCAGCTGGCGGGTCTGCTCGAGGCTGGCCACGACATCCTCCTCACCGCGGCGCGCCTGTCACGTCGCGGACAAAAGCCTAGCTGGTTGGCCAGGTCTCGGCCGGGTCGAGCGGGACCACGAGATCGCCGGTGGGCGGTCTGCGTCGATGCCGGTCGGTTGCGAGCTGCGACCTGCCAGACTGAACAGGCACACTGGACCGTTACGAGGTGCGTGACCTCCTGGTCGGCGTGGCGCCGACCCCGGAATACCGAGAAATACCGATAGGAAAGACAGGCGTCGATGGAGAGTTTGGTCTTGTTCTTGCCGTTCCTGCTCATCATGGGTGGGTTCATGTACTTCGCATCGCGGCGCCAGCGCCGCGCCATGCAGGCCACAATCGACCTGCACGAGTCACTGCAGCCGGGCGACCTGGTGCACACCACGTCGGGCTTGGAAGCGACCGTCGTCGCCATCACCGACGACACCGTCGACCTCGAGATCGCACCCGGCGTGGTGACCACCTGGATGAAGCTGGCTGTCCGGGACCGGGTCGAGCCGGACGACCCGGAAGACTTCGACGACGATGAGGTAGCCGAATCCGACGACCTGGAAGACTCCGACGATTCCGCCGACGATCACCGGGTGATCAAGGATTCCTGACCGGCCCGCGACGCAGGGGAACCGAATAGGCCGCGTGCGCGAAGGGCTGTGAGGGCGACACGTAGGCTCTGTCGGGGTAAGAAACCGATTCTCAAGGAGATACAAGGAACGTGGCATCGTCTTCGGCGCCGGTGCACCCTGCCCGCTACCTGTCGGTCTTCTTGTTGCTGCTCGTCGGCGTCTATCTGCTGGTGTTCCTTACCGGGGACAAGCGAGCCGCTACCAAGCTCGGCATCGATCTTCAGGGCGGTACCCGCGTCACGTTGACCGCGCGCACTCCGGACGGTTCGCGCCCGAGCAGAGAGGCGTTGGCGCAGGCGCAGCAGATCATCAGTGCGCGGGTCAACGGGCTGGGCGTCTCCGGGTCGGAGGTCGTCGTCGACGGCGACAACCTGGTCATCACGGTGCCCGGAAACGACGGGAACCAGGCCCGGAACCTGGGCCAGACCGCACGGCTCTACATCCGGCCGGTGCTCAACTCGATGCCGGCCCAAGCCGCCGAACCCAAGCCTGCGCCGCAGCAGCCAGCCGGAACGCCGCCCGGTGGGCCGACGCCCGGGGGGCCGCCGCAGACCGGCCAACCGGCGCCGACCGGCCAACCGGGCGCGGTGCCGCCACCGGCCCCGCAGGCGCCGGCCGGACAACCCGGGGCCCAACCTCGGCCCTACCCGCAAGACCCGCCGCCGAGTCCAGCGCCTAGCCCTGCACCGAGTCCCGCGCCCCCGGCGCCGCCCGCGAACAACGCGCCGGCACCCGGGGCGCCGGCGGGGGAGGCGCCGGCGCCGGCCGATCAGCCCGCGCCACCGGACCCGCGCAAGGATCTCGCCGACCGCATCGCCGATGAGAAGAACTGGCGGCAGAGCACGCGTCAGGGCATTCAGTACCTTGCCCTGCAGTTCGAGGCGACGCGCTGCGATAAAAAAGAGGACATTCTGGCGGGCAACGACGACCCGAATCTGCCCCTGGTGACCTGCTCGACCGACCACAAGGTGGCGTATCTGCTGGCGCCGTCGATCATCAGTGGCGACCAGATCCAGAACGCCACGTCGGGCATGAACCAGCGCGGCATCGGTTACGTCGTCGACGTGCAATTCAAGCAAGCGGCGTCGAATACCTGGGCTGACTTCACCGCGGCCCATATCGGTACCCAGACCGCGTTCGCCTTGGACTCGCAGGTCGTCAGCGCTCCGATGATCCAAGAAGCCATCCCCGGCGGCCGGACTCAGATCACCGGTGGCGATCCGCCGTTCACCGCGTCAACCGCGCGCCAGCTGGCCAACGTGCTCAAGTATGGGTCGCTTCCGCTGTCCTTTGAATCGTCGGAAGCCCAAACCGTTTCGGCGACATTGGGTTTGACCTCATTGCGAGCGGGCCTGATCGCGGGTGCGATCGGATTGGTCCTGGTGCTGGTGTATTCGTTGCTGTACTACCGGGTGCTGGGGTTGCTCACGGCGTTGTCGCTGACCGCCTCAGGTGCAATGGTTTTCGCGATTTTGGTGCTGCTGGGCCGATATATCAACTACACCCTGGACCTGGCGGGCATCGCGGGTCTGATCATCGGTATCGGCACCACCGCCGACTCATTCGTGGTGTTCTTCGAACGCATCAAAGACGAGATCCGCGAAGGCCGTTCGTTCCGGTCAGCGGTGCCACGAGGCTGGGTGCGGGCCCGCAAGACCATCGTGTCGGGCAACGCCGTGACCTTCCTGGCCGCTGCGGTGCTGTACTTCCTGGCGATCGGCCAGGTGAAGGGATTCGCTTTCACCCTGGGGCTCACCACGATCCTCGACCTCGTGGTGGTGTTCTTGGTGACCTGGCCCCTGATATATCTGGCCTCCAAGTCTCCGACGCTGGCGAAGCCGGCGTACAACGGCCTGGGAGCTGTTCAGCAGGTCGCCCGCGAACGCCGGGCTTCGTCGCATGTGAAGACGGGACAGGGATAGCGCGATGGCCTCCAAAGGCAAGACCGGGACCGGGACCAAAAACGACAACACCGAAACGGATGCGGCCGAAATCACCGAAGCCACCCAAGGTGCCGTTGAGCTGACGTCCGGCACCGCCACCCAGCTGCCGCACCATAGCTTCATCTCCCGGCTCTACACCGGGACCGGTGCGTTCGAGGTGATCGGACGCCGTCGGCTGTGGTACGGCATCAGCGGTGTGATCGTCGCGGTGGCAATCGTCAGCATCATCCTGCGCGGCTTCACGTTCGGGATCGATTTCAAGGGCGGCACGACCGTGTCGTTTCCGCGCGGCACCGCCACGACCGCCGCGGTGTCCGACGTCTTCAAGAAGACCGTTGGCAGTGACCCCGCATCGGTGGTCATCGTCGGCAACGGCGCTTCAGCGACGGTGCAGATTTCGTCGGAAACGCTGTCCAACGACCAAACCTCGAAATTACGCAACGCCTTGTTCGACGCGTTCGGACCCAAGGGCACCGATGGCAAGCCCAGCAAGCAGGCCATCAGCGACTCGGCGGTGTCGGAAACCTGGGGTGATCAGATCACCAAGAAGGCGTTGATCGCGCTGGTGGTGTTCCTGGCGCTGGTCAGCCTGTACATCACGGTGCGATACGAGCGCTATATGGCGATCTCCGCACTGACGACCATGTGTTTCGACCTGACCGTCACCGCGGGTGTGTACTCGCTGGTGGGCTTCGAAGTCTCTCCGGCCACGGTCATCGGGCTGCTGACGATCCTCGGGTTCTCGCTCTACGACACCGTCATCGTCTTCGACAAGGTCGAGGAGAACACCCACGGTTTCCAGCACACCACCCGGCGCACCTTCGCCGAGCAGGCCAACCTGGCGATCAACCAGACATTCATGCGCTCGATCAACACCAGCCTGATCGGGGTGCTGCCGGTGCTGGCGCTGATGGTGGTGGCGGTGTGGCTGCTGGGCGTCGGCACATTGAAAGACCTCGCGCTCGTTCAGCTGGTCGGCATCATGGTCGGCACCTACTCGTCGATCTTCTTCGCCACCCCGCTGCTCGTCACGTTGCGCGAGCGCACGGAGCTGGTGCGCAGCCACACCCGCCGGGTTGTCAGACGGCGCGGCCCCGGCTCGCGAGCGGGTACCGAAACCGCGGCCGATGTGAGCGAGCAGCCGGCGAAATCCGCCGGCGGCGAATCATCGGCGCAAAGCACACCAGAAAGCACCGAGGCCAGCGCTGACGCCGCGACGTCAAGCAAGCCCGCACCGAACAAGCCGGCGCCGGGGGCACGGCCGGTGCGGCCCACCGGTACCCGGCGTCCGACCGGCAAGCGAAACGCCGGCCGGCGGTAGTCAATGGCCACCTGGTGTCGGCGAACTGGGGGCGAAAGCGGCTTGTGGGCCGGCCGGGGGAGCCTAACGGGGCCGGCTGCCGTCGGTTTGGCCGCCATCCTGACGACGGCTTTCACACTGACCGCGTGTTCCGGTAGCGCCGCTTCCCATATCGACTACGTGGTCGACGGCACCCTGGCCACCTACAACACCAACACCGTCGTCGGCGCCGCCTCGGCCGGAGCGCAGGCATTCGCCCGCACGCTGACCGGCTTCGGGTACCACGGCCCCGACGGACAGGTCGTCGCCGACCACGACTTCGGCACCATCTCGGTAGTGGGCGGTTCGCCGTTGGTGCTCGACTACCAGATCGCCGACAACGCCGTCTATTCCGACGGCAAGCCGGTGACCTGCGACGACCTGGTGCTGGCGTGGGCGGCCCAATCCGGGCGGTTCCCGGGGTTCGACGCCGCCACCCAGGCCGGCTACGTCGACATCGCCAATATCGAGTGCTCCCCGGGGCAGAAGAAGGCGCGCGTGTCGTTTGTCCCGGACCGCAGCGTCGTCGACTACACGCAGTTGTTCACGGCGACCTCGATGATGCCGTCGCACGTCATCGCCGACCAGCTGAATGGCGACGTGACCGCGGCGCTGCTGAACAACAACGTGCAGTTGGTCGCACAGATCGCGAAGCTGTGGAACACCACCTGGGACCTCAAGCCCGGAGTAGACCTCAAACGCTTCCCGTCGTCGGGACCGTACAAGATCCAATCGATCCTGGATGGTGGCGCCGTGGTGCTCGTCGCCAACGACCGGTGGTGGGGCCCCAAGCCCATCACCAAACGGATCACCGTGTCGCCGCAGGCCCCCGATATCCAGGACCGGGTCAACAACCGCAGCGTCGACGTGGTCGACGTCGCGGCCGGGTCGTCGGGAACCCTGGCCACCCCGGATACCTACGAGCGCTCCGATTCCCCGTCGGCCGGCATCGAGCAGATGATCTTCGCGCCGCAGGGACCGCTGGCGCAGGCGAAGGCCCGCCGCGCGTTAGCGCTGTGTACGCCACGCGACACGATCGCGCACAACGCCGGGGTACCGATCGCCAATTCACGGCTGTCCCCGGCCACCGACGATGCCATCGCCCAGGGCGACGGCGCCACCGAGGCCGGCCAGTTCAGCAAGGCGGATCCCACCGCAGCCCGCAATGCCCTGGGCGGGGCGCCGCTGACGGTGCGGATCGGCTACCAGGGACCCAACGCGCGGCTGGCGGTCACGGTCGGGGAGATCACCAAATCGTGCGCCACAGCCGGTATCACCGTCGCCAACCCCACCGTGGACACCTCGGGCTCCCAAGCGCTCAAGGACGGAAAGATCGACGTGCTGCTGGCGAGTACCGGCGGCGCCACCGGCAGCGGCTCCACCGGATCGTCGGCGATGGATGCTTACGACCTGCATAGCGGCAACGGCAACAACCTGTCCGGCTATGCAAATCCCCAGGTCGACGGCATAATCGGCGCGCTTGCGGTATCTGCCGACCCCGGCGAGCGGATCAGGCTGCTGGCAGAGAGTGCCCCGGTACTTTGGGGTGACATGCCGACGCTGCCCCTGTTCCGGCAGCAGCGCACGCTGCTGAAGTCGAAGAAAATGTATGCGGTGAGCACGAATCCGACCCGGTGGGGCGCCGGCTGGAACATGGACCGATGGGCCCTCACGCAATGAGGGTGCAGTGACGAATGTCTGAGGGGAACGCTCCGCTGGCCGACATCATCGCGTCGCTGACCCGGAATGTGGCCGACTTTCCCAAGCCCGGAGTCCAGTTCAAAGACCTCACCCCGCTATTCGCCGATCGGGACGGGATGGCGGCTGTTACCGACGCGCTGGCAGACATCGCTTCCGGCGCCGACCTGGTGGCCGGCATCGACTCCCGTGGGTTCCTGGTGGCAGCGGCCGTCGCCGGGCGGCTGGGCACCGGCGTGCTCGCCATCCGCAAGGGCGGAAAGCTGCCACCGCCGGTGCACTCCGAGCAGTACGACCTGGAGTACGGCAGTGCCACCCTGGAAATCCCCGCTGACGGCATCGAGCTGCATGGCCGCAACATCGTCATCGTCGATGACGTGCTGGCCACCGGGGGCACCATGGCGGCGGCGGCGCGGCTGCTCAAGCATGCCGGGGCCAACGTGACCGGGGCGGCCGTAGTCACCGAACTCGCCGCACTGGGTGGTCGTGATGCGATCGCGCCGCTGCCGGTACACAGCTTGAGCCGCGTCTAGCCTCGCAGTTAAGCGATATCCTCGAGGTCGGAGGTGACCAACGTGGCGGACGAGAAGAGCGCGGCGCAAGCTCTTGAGGCGCCCGCGGAATCGCCTCCGGTTTACGAACCACCGGAGCCGCCGGTCGAGACCCTGAAGACCAGCACCAGCGCGTCGCGCAGGGTTCGGGCCCGGCTGGCCCGGCGGATGACCGCCCAGCGCAGCACCCTCAATCCCGTGCTCGAGCCGCTGGTGGCGGTGCACCGGGAGATCTATCCCAAGGCAAACCTGTCGATGCTGCAGCGAGCCTTCGAGGTCGCCGACCAACGCCACGCCAGTCAGTTGCGGCATTCCGGTGATCCCTACATCACCCACCCGCTGGCGGTCGCCAACATCCTGGCCGAATTGGGCATGGACACCACCACTTTGGTGGCCGCGCTGCTGCACGACACCGTCGAGGACACCGGTTACACGCTGGAGGCACTGTCCGAGGAATTCGGTGAAGAGGTGGGCCATCTCGTCGACGGGGTGACCAAGCTGGACCGCGTCGTGCTGGGCAACGCTGCCGAAGGTGAGACCATCCGCAAGATGATCACCGCGATGGCCCGTGATCCTCGCGTACTGGTGATCAAGGTCGCCGACCGGCTGCACAACATGCGCACCATGCGCTTCCTGCCGCCGGAAAAGCAGGCACGCAAGGCCCGTGAGACGTTGGAAGTCATTGCGCCCCTGGCACATCGGCTGGGTATGGCCAGTGTCAAGTGGGAATTGGAAGACCTGTCGTTCGCGATCTTGCACCCCAAGAAGTACGAGGAGATCGTTCGGCTGGTCGCGGGCCGCGCGCCGTCCCGGGACACCTACCTGGCCAAGGTGCGTGCCGAGATCATCAACACGCTCAACGCGTCGAAGATCAAAGCGACCGTGGAAGGCCGCCCCAAGCACTACTGGTCGATCTATCAGAAGATGATCGTCAAGGGTCGGGACTTCGACGACATCACCGACCTGGTCGGCATTCGCATCCTGTGCGACGAGATCCGGGACTGCTATGCCGCTGTCGGCGTGGTGCATTCGCTGTGGCAGCCGATGGCGGGACGCTTCAAGGATTACATCGCCCAGCCGAGATACGGCGTGTACCAGTCCTTGCACACCACCGTCGTCGGGCCGGAGGGCAAGCCGCTGGAAGTGCAGATCCGCACCCGCGACATGCACCGCACCGCTGAATACGGCATTGCGGCGCACTGGCGGTACAAGGAAGCCAAGGGCCGCAACGGCGTTCCGCATCCGCACGCCGCGGCCGAGATCGACGACATGGCCTGGATGCGTCAACTGCTCGACTGGCAACGGGAAGCCGCGGACCCGGGGGAGTTCCTGGAGTCATTGCGCTACGACCTTGCGGTGCAAGAGATCTTCGTGTTCACCCCCAAAGGGGACGTCATCACCCTGCCGACCGGGTCGACGCCGGTGGACTTCGCCTACGCGGTACACACCGAGGTCGGCCACCGCTGCATCGGTGCCCGGGTGAACGGGCGATTGGTGGCGCTGGAACGCAAACTGGAAAACGGGGAAGTCGTCGAGGTTTTCACCTCCAAGGCGCCCAACGCGGGGCCGTCGCGCGACTGGCAGCAGTTCGTGGTCTCGCCGCGCGCCAAGACGAAGATACGGCAATGGTTCGCCAAGGAGCGGCGTGAGGAGGCGCTCGAGGCCGGCAAGGAAGCGATGGCCCGCGAGGTGCGCCGCGGCGGACTTCCGTTGCAGCGCTTGGTGAACGGCGATTCCATGGCGGCGGTGGCCCACGAATTGCATTACACCGACGTATCCGCGCTCTACACCGCGATCGGTGAGGGGCACGTATCGGCTAAGCATGTCGTGCAGCGGTTGCTGGCCGAACTCGGCGGTATCGATCAGGCCGAAGAGGAGCTGGCCGAACGGTCCACGCCGACGACCATGCTGCGGCGCCAGCGCAGCACCGACGATGTCGGGGTTTCGGTGCCGGGCGCCCCGGGCGTGCTGAGCAAGCTGGCCAAATGCTGCACGCCGGTGCCCGGCGACCAGATCATGGGGTTCGTCACCCGCGGCGGCGGGGTCAGTGTGCACCGCACCGACTGCACCAACGCCGCGTCGCTGCAACAGCAGTCGGAACGCATCATCGAGGTGCTCTGGGCGCCGTCAGCGTCGTCGGTGTTTCTGGTGGCCATTCAGGTCGAGGCGCTCGACCGGCACCGGCTGCTCTCGGACATCACGCGGGTGCTCGCCGACGAGAAGGTGAACATCCTGTCTGCGTCGGTCACCACCTCCGGTGACCGGGTGGCGATCAGCCGGTTCACCTTTGAGATGGGTGCCCCCAAGCATCTCGGACACCTACTCAACGTCGTGCGCAACGTCGAAGGCGTTTACGACGTCTACCGGGTGACGTCCGCTGCCTGAGGCCGCCCGGGGGTGTCTCCGGGTTTAGTCGAGCAGTAGCGACTTGATGGTGACTTCGCTGGCGGGCGACCCGTCTTCACCGCCGCCGGCGACGCCGGCCTTGGCGATCTTGTCCAGGATGGCCAGCCCATCGGCCTGGATCGTGCCGAAGACGGTGTATTGCGGCGGTAGCTGAGAGTCCTTGTAGACCATGAAGAATTGGCTGCCGTTGGTGTTGGGTCCGGCGTTTGCCATGGCCAGAGTGCCGCGCGGATAGACGACCGGTTCCTGCAATTTGGGGTCGTTCGGCGTGTACTGGTCGGTCGGGTACTCGTTGCCGAATTGGTAGCCAGGACCGCCGGTGCCGTCGCCCTTGGGATCACCACATTGCAGGACGCCCAGTTCCGGGGAGGTGGTCAGCCGGTGGCATTTGGTGTTGTTGAAGTATTTCTGGCCGATCAGGCTGGCGAAACTGTTGACCGTGCAAGGTGATTCGTTGTTGGCCAACATCAAGCCCATGTTGCCCTGGTTGGTCGCCATGCTGGCGCTCACTTGGGCCGGATCGGTCGGAATCTTGCCGGTCCGTGGTGGCTTGACCGGCTTGGCGGCCGGGTCCGGCGACGCCGGGTACTGGCAGTTGGCGCCCAGGTCGGCCGACGGCTTGAACGGCGGCAACGGCGGAACCGGACGGCGTCTGCCGGAGCAGGCGTCGTGGTCGCCGCGGAGCCGCTGGCAGCGGTGCTGGACGTTGCTGCGGTATTGCTCTTGTGCTCGTGTTTGGTGTTGATGACCGCGATCGCCACCGCGACGATTGCGGCCACCGCCACGATCGAGCCGAGGGCGATCACCAGGATCCGGCGCCGTCGGGCTTGCTTCTTGCTTCGCTCCAGCTTCCGTTCGAGTTTGCGCTTGGCTGTCGCTTTTCGCTGTTCATTGGTCGGCACGGCCGGTATGCCTCCATGGTCGGTCAGTCGGGGGCCGAGGTAGCCAGCTCAGGCTAATGTGGGCGCCGTGACCGGTGTCAAGCGGGGGCCGTGGGAAACTGGGAAACGTGTTGATCACCGGATTTCCCGCCGGCATGCTGCAGTGCAACTGCTATGTGCTGGCCGAGCGGCCCGGAACGGACTGCGTCATCGTGGATCCGGGGCAGCGTGTGATGGGTCCGCTGCGGCGCATCCTCGACCAGAATCGACTGACGCCCGCCGCGGTGTTGCTCACCCACGGGCACATCGACCACATGTGGTCTGCTCAGAAGGTTTCCGACACCTACGGTTGTCCGACCTATATCCATCCCGAGGACCGGTTCATGCTGAAAGACCCGATCTACGGCCTGGGTCCGCGGCTGGCGCAGGTAGTGGCGGGTGCGTTCTTCCGCGAGCCCAAGCAGGTGGTCGAGCTGGACCGCGACGGCGACAAGCTCGACCTGGGCAGCGTGGCGGTGAATGTCGATCACACACCCGGGCACACCCGCGGATCGGTGGTGTTCCGGGTCCTAGAGGCAAGCAACGCTGATACCGACGTGGTGTTCACCGGCGACACGCTGTTCGAGCGCTCGATCGGCCGCACCGACCTGTTCGGCGGCAGCGGCCGCGACCTGTTGACCTCGATCGTCGACAAACTCTTGGTGCTCGACGACAAAACCGTGGTACTGCCCGGGCATGGCAACTCCACCACCATCGGTGCCGAACGGCGTTGCAACCCGTTCCTCGAAGGCCTGAGCCAGTGACGGAATTCTCGGCATTCTCGGCGCCCAAAGGGGTACCGGACTACATCCCGCCGGACTCGGCGCAGTTCGTCGCGGTGCGCGACGGGCTGCTGGGCGCCGCCCGCCGGGCCGGTTACCGGGACGTCGAGTTACCCATCTTCGAAGACACCGCGCTATTCGCCCGCGGCGTCGGTGAATCCACCGAGGTGGTGTCCAAGGAGATGTACACGTTCAACGACCGCGGTGACCGCTCGGTGACGCTGCGACCAGAGGGCACCGCCGGGGTGGTGCGCGCGGTGATCGAACACGGCCTGGACCGCGGCGCGCTGCCGGTGAAGCTGTGCTACGCGGGCCCGTTTTTCCGATACGAGCGTCCGCAGGCCGGCCGTTATCGCCAGCTGCAGCAGGTAGGCGTGGAGGCTATCGGCGTCGACGACCCGGCGCTGGACGCCGAGGTGATCGCCGTTGCCGATGCCGGCTTCCGTTCGCTGGGCCTTGACGGGTTCAGGCTGGAAATTACCTCACTCGGTGACGAGAGCTGCCGCCCGCAATACCGGGAACTGTTGCAGGACTTCCTCTTTCAGCTCGATCTCGACGAGGAGACCCGACGGCGCGCCGAGATCAATCCGCTACGGGTGCTCGACGACAAACGACCCGAGGTGCGCGCGATGACGGCCGACGCGCCGGTGCTGCTCGACCACTTGTCTGATGTCGCCAAGCAGCACTTCGACACCGTGCTGGCTCATCTGGACGCGCTGGGCGTGCCGTACGTCCTCAACCCACGCATGGTGCGCGGGCTGGACTACTACACCAAGACCACCTTCGAGTTCGTGCACGACGGCCTGGGCGCACAATCCGGCATCGGTGGCGGCGGGCGCTACGACGGCCTGATGCGCCAGCTCGGCGGACAAGACTTGTCGGGCATCGGATTTGGGCTTGGTGTAGACCGGACACTGCTGGCGTTGCGGGCTGAGGGCAAGAGCGTGGGGGAGACGACACGCTGCGACGTGTTCGGTGTGCCTTTGAGCGAGCCGGCCAAGCTCAAGCTGGCGGTGCTGGCCGGGCAGCTGCGTGCTGCCGGTGTCCGCGTCGACATGGCCTACGGTGACCGCGGGCTCAAGGGCGCGATGCGCGCCGCAGACCGTTCCGGTGCTCGCATCGCACTGGTTGTGGGCGACCGTGATCTCGAGGCCGGCACGGTCGGGGTGAAGGACCTCGCGACGGGCGATCAGGTATCGGTGCCGACGGATTCGGTTGTTGCCGAGGTGCTTTCACAGCTGCCGCGTTAGGCGCTTTTGTTAATCACTTGCGCCACTTGTGTTTCACTGGTTTCACGGCGGGCGTCATGTCGGTGGGGCGGCATACTATTCGAACATGCATTCGAGTAGTCGTGAAGAGATCGCCACGGTCTTCGACGCGCTCGACGCCGACCTGGACCGTGTCTGCGAATTGTCATTTGACGCGTTGACCACGCCGGAGCGATTGCGACTGCTAGAGCACCTGGAAAAGGTGGCGCGGCGGCTGCCGGTACCCGGCCATGTATTGATCAATCAGCTGGCCCGCCAGGCCACACCGGCTGAAATCGGCGGCAAGCTGTCTCATGTCTTGGCCGACCGGCTCCGCATCACCCGCGGTGAGGCCGGTCGGCGAGTGGCCGAAGCCGCCGATTTGGGTGCGCGCCAAGCGATGACCGGCGAACCGCTGCCTTCTCAGTTGCCAGCCGCCAGCGCCGGGCAGCGCTGCGGGGCGATCGGTACCGGCCATATCGGGGTGATCCGCAGGTTTTTCGACCAATTGCCCTGCTGGGTTGACGTGGAGACCCGGCAATGCGCCGAGCAACAGCTGGCCGGGTACGCGGCCCAGTTCCGTCCCGAGACGCTGAGCAAGATCGCTGACAGGTTGGCCGGTTACCTCAATCCCGACGGCGAGTTCACCGATGTCGATCGCGCCCGACGGCGCGGCCTAACCCTGGGCAAGCAAGACATCGATGGGATGTCGCGGTTAAGCGGTTGGCTGACCCCCGAAACCCGCGCCACCGTCGAGGCGGTGCTGGCCAAATTGGCCGCCCCCGGCGTGTGCAACCCCGACGACGAAACCCCCACCGTCGACGGGCCACCGAGCGAGGAGGCGGTGCAGCGCGACATCCGCACCCCGGCCCAACGCAATCACGACGCACTCAACGCGGCCATGCGTGCGCTCTTGGCGTCAGGAAAGTTGGGCCGGCACAACGGGTTACCGGCGTCGATCATCGTGTCCACCACGTTGAAAGACCTCGAGTCAGCAGCCGGCAAAGCACTCACCGGCGGGGGCACTGTGCTGCCCATGTCCGACGTCATCCGCCTGGCCCGCCACGCCCATCACTATTTGGCCATCTTCGATAAGGGCAAGGCGATGGCGCTGTAACACACCAAGCGCCTGGCCTCACCCGCACAGCGGATAGTGCTATACGCCAAAGACCGCGGCTGTTCGGCGCCGGGCTGCGACATACCCGGGTACTTATGCGAAGTCCATCACGTCGAAGACTGGGCCACCACCCACACCACCGACATCAACCAGCTCACCCTCACCTGCGGACCCCACCACAAACTCGTCGAACACGGCTGGACCACCCGAAAACGCAAAAACGGCAACACCGAATGGATCCCGCCACCGCACCTGGACCACGGCCAGCCAAGAACCAACACCTACCACCACCCGGAGAAGTTGCTTTGCGACAACGGAGACGATGAAGACGATCCGTGACGATCGCAATCAACTGTTCAATTAGCCCGTAGCTGCTCGACGAACTGTGCGACGGCCGAGCCGATTTCGTCGGGGCTGTCCTCTTGGATGAAATGCACGCCGGGGACTGTGATTTCGCTGAGATTAGCCCACGTCCGGACATAGTCGCGGATGCGGCCGGTGAGGATGGCGCCGGGCTCGGCATTGACGAACAGCTTCGGCACGTCGCTATTTTCGAGCCAGCTGCGGTACTCGTCGACGACGGCGACGACCTCGCCCGGCTCGCCGTCGATGGGGATGTTGCGTGGCCACGACAGGGTCGGTCGCCGGTCCTCACCGGTGTTGACGAAGGGCTGTCGGTAATGGTCCATCTCCTCGTCGGAAAGTCGTCGCCGGATCGCGCCAGGCAGCACCCCTTCGACAAAGATGTTTTGCTCCAACACCATCCGCTCGCCCTCCGGCGACCGGAACCCCTGGAACACACCTCGCACGCTGGGATGAAAGTCAGCCCATGTCATCGGGGTGACGATCGCCTCCATGAATGCGATCCCCCGCACGCGGTCGCGATGCTGGTTGGCCCAGTCGAAGCCCAGCGCCGACCCCCAATCGTGCAGTACCAGCACCACCCGTTCGCCAAGGTCGAGCGCATCCCAGAGCGCGAACAAGAAGTCTCGTTGTTCGGCATAGTTATAGCGGTCGGGTCCCGATGGGCCGAGCTTGTCCGACGCGCCCATCCCGATGAGGTCGCATGCCACCAGACGGCCCAGCCCCTCCAGATGGGGCATGACATTGCGCCACAGGTAGGACGACGTCGGGTTGCCGTGCTGAAAGACGATGGCATCGCCATGACCCTCGTCGATGTAGGCCATGTGCTTGCCGGCGATCTGTTGGTATCTCAGCTGCCCGTAGGGGGCGACTCCGGGTGGTGTCATCGCGACGTCCTCTCGATCGGGTTGTGCTTGTCATTCTGGCTGCCACGACTGCCTCGCCGTGGCGGGGCCAAGTTTGACATCTGTTCGAACTATTGTTCGAATAGGGAGTATGCGGTGGGCTAACCAGGCCGTCGCGGTTAACGGGCAACCTGTCGACGACGGAGCACTACCCGGGCTGCAGCGGATCGGCTTCGTCCGAAGCGTGCGCGCGCCGCAGTTCGAGGGGATCACCTTTCACGAGGTGCTCTGTAAGTCCGCGCTGAACAAGGTGCCGGATGCGGCCGCACTGCCGTTTCGGTACACCGTCAATGGCTACCGTGGCTGCTCGCACGCCTGCCGCTACTGTTTCGCGCGTCCCAGCCATGAATACCTGGACTTCAACTGCGGCACCGACTTCGACACCCAAGTGGTGGTCAAGACCAACGTCGCCGAAGTGCTGCGTCATGAGCTGCGCCGCCCGTCGTGGCGGCGCGAGACCGTCGCGCTGGGGACCAATACCGATCCCTACCAGCGCGCCGAGGGCCGCTATGCACTGATGCCGGGCATCATCGGCGCTCTCGCCGGATCCGGTACGCCGCTGTCGATCCTGACCAAGGGCACGCTGCTGCGCCGCGACCTGCCGCTGATCGCCGAGGCAGCCCGACAGGTTCCAGTATCGGTCGCGGTGTCGCTGGCGGTCGGCGATGCCGAGCTGCACCGGGACGTCGAGCCGGGCACCCCGACACCGCAGGCGCGTCTGGGTCTCATCACCGCAATCCGCGATGCCGGTTTGGACTGCCATGTGATGGTCGCGCCGGTGCTACCGCACCTCACCGACTCCGTCGAGCACCTCGACGGGCTGCTGGGCCAGATCGCGGCTGCCGGGGCCACCGGCGTGACGGTTTTCGGTTTGCATCTGCGTAGCTCGACGCGCGGGTGGTTCATGTCCTGGCTGGCCCGCTCGCACCCCGAACTGGTCGGCCGCTATCGCGATCTGTACCGCCGCGGTGCATACCTCCCGACGAGCTACCGCGACATGCTGCGCGAACGGGCCGCGCCGCTGATCGCGAAGCATCGGCTGGCCGGCGATCACCGCCCGTTCCCGCGGGCCGCCGCGCCGGCGCCTGCATCGGGACCGATCCAGCCGACGCTGTTTTGACTAAGCGGGCTTATCGCCGCGGGGCTTGGTGAGGGTGAACTGGTCGACCACGGTAACCGCGCCGAACAGCCCGCTCAACGCGTAATGAGTTGCCTTGATCGAGGTGTTGCCGCCGGGTTGACCCGGATCGACGTCGAAAGCCACAAAGCCGTAAGGGTTGTCGCGGTCGCGAAACGCCGACCACGGCGCATCCTCTATCGCATAGATCGGTGCCTTGCGCCCGATCGCCGGATCAAACGCGCCCACTCCGGTCAACACACGGCACAGAGGTTGGGGGAAGAACATCCCATTGGACGGCGCGGAGGTGCCTCCCCCGCCGATGACGAGGTGCACCGTTCCCCGGGTCACGTCGATGAGATCTTCGCGGGTGTCGACGGGTCTCGGTGTTCGGGTATCGGTACCCAGCGTTCCGCGCAGCGGATGTGACCGTTCGTAGTGGTGTTCGTGGCCGCAGACCACCAGATCGACCTGGTACTGATCGAACAGCGGCAGCCATTCCTCGCGGATGCCGAGGTCGGCGCCGTTGGTGCGGTCAGCGGTAGAGATCGCCGTCTGATGCATGCAGACGACCACCCAGTCGACATCCGGGTCGCGCCGTGCCGCGGCGAGTTCGCCTGCAAGCCAACGCTTTTGCTCCCCACCTGAGTAACCGTGCACGTAGAAGTTGCCGCCGTCCTGGAAGGCGACATCGTCGTTGTTGAGGCTGATCACGTGCACCGAGCCGGCGGTGAACGAGTACCACAGCCCGCGGACCTCCGAACTGGATCCCGAATCGGGTAACTGGAAGTACGTTTGATAGGCGCCGTAACCGATTGGCCCGTTGCCTAATTCGTTCTCGTGATTGCCCGCCGCCGGCATCCACGGCCGATAACGCGCCGAGCGGGTGTTGTTCTCGAACCAGTCCGACCAGGTGCGGATCCGGTCTTGTGCCAGGTTGGCGTAGCACAGGTCGCCGTTGACCAGGTTGAACAGCGGGCCGAGGCGTTCGATCGCCAGCGTGGTATCGGCGGCCGCGGGTGAACCGATGTTGTCGGTGCCGTAGCTGCCGTTGGGCAACTTGTCTAGCGTCGGAGTGGATTGATCGCCGAAGCTGGTGAAGCGCAGTGGTTTTCGTCCCACTGGCGCGGTTCGCACCGTCCCGGTCTCCGGCTCGGCGCCGTCATGCACGGCGGCGTAGACGTAGTCGGTGTCGGGGGCCAGATTCGTCAGGCGAGCGTGGTTGACGCGAACTTCGACGCCTGCCTTGCCGTCCCGGTACGTGCGGGTTTCGGCCGCCACGGTGCGACCGAAACCCGATGTCGGCGTGCCCAGCATGACTCGCGGATTGCGGACGGCATCGGTGGTGTGCCATGACACCACCACCTCGGTGCCGGCATTCTTGCCGAATTGCAGGTGCACACCGACCACCGGCGGCGCGCCGTTGCGATCCGGCTGGTACCAAACCGCGGGCCCCTGGGGATGCGAGTGGTGAGACCACAGCAGCGCGGCCCCGCCGACTCCGACGCCGCCGAGAACCGCGGAGGCTGCGCTTGACGTGAGCAACCGACGGCGGCTGATGCCGGGCGCGGGGTCAGCGCCGTCGGCCCGCTCCGGATCGTTGCTCATGCATGCTTCATACCCGAGCCGGGCAACCGCCGGCATATCGACCGGTAAACATCGGTTTCCGCCGAACCACGCGTAACGAATCCGGTAGCGTTTTCGATATGACGAACGTGCGAAAAGTCGTAAGCGCGGTCTCAGTAGCAGGGTGCGCGGCAACGTTTGCAGCAGCCGTCGGAGTGGCTGTCACGCCGGCGACCTCATATGCGGATCCGCCCGGCCATCAGGTGACCTACACGATCACCACCACCGGCAATCTGACCGGCAACGTTCGGTACATGAACAGCGATCCGCCCAACCAGGCGGCCTACGACGCCAACTCGTCCCAGTTCATGAACACCGTGCGGACGGCATTCAGCGCCGGGCAGCCGCTGGTTTACACCACCACACTGGCAAACCCGAACCAGTGGGCGATCGTCACCGCCAGTGGCGGATGTCACTGGCCGGACTGCGACTCGTCGAACACTCCCCAGATTCAGTGCCAGATCGCCGTGGACGGCCAGGTGGTGGTGACACAAAGCGCCACCACCGGCGTGACGTGCTCGACGCGGCCCTGGTAATGGCGGGGTAGTCAACCGGCGAATACGTAAACCCATGCGGTCGCGCCCGACCGCAGCGGCACCGCGATGCGGCGGTAGTCGTCGACTTCGTACTCATCGGCGGCGGCCAGCTCAGCCTCGCTGATCTCGAACACCATTCCATCGATGTGCGCACCGGCCCGCTCCGTTGGCCGCAGGATTGGATGGCGATCACTGCCGCTGGTGGCGATCACGTGCGGGTTGGTGATGGTGACGTGGTCCAGGTCGTACCCGACGATCGCGTCACACTGAGCGTCCAGCTCGCGACCGAAGGTCGCCAACTGGACCTCCGGCTGCCGCAAGGTGCCGTAGGAGAACAACAACTCGCTCATCGCGCGCTGCGACCGCCGGGCTCGGTCTGCGCGACGACGACGACGACGACTTCGGCCTGTTCTCCTCCGACCGCCCGGATCTTTAGCCGAGGTTCGTGGCGGCGAAGGTGTCGCACTGGTGCGGGTCACCGGTCTGATATCCGATGGTGAACCACTTTTGCCGTTCCGCTGCGGATCCGTGCGTCCACGACTCGGGGTTGACGCGTCCGGTCGTCTCCTTCTGGATGCGGTCGTCGCCCACCGATGCCGCGGCCGAGAGTGCGTCGGCAATGTCCTTGTCGCTCAACGGCTCGAGGTACGGCGCCCCGGTGCTTTCCTGCTTGACCGTCGACGCGTAGTGCGCCCAGATGCCGGCATAGCAGTCCGCCTGTAGCTCCGTGCGCACGCCGTTACCGCCGGCGCCCTGCGCCCCCTGCTGCGCGCGGCCCAGGAGCCCCTGCAGTTGTTGCACGTGATGGCCGTATTCGTGCGCGACCACGTACTCCTGCGCGAATGGTCCACCGCTGGAACCGAATTTGTCGACCAGCTCCCGGAAGAAGTCGGTGTCGAAGTACGCCGTCTGGTCCACCGGGCAGTAGAACGGCCCGACGGCGGTTGTGGCCGGTCCGCAGCCGGTGTCCACCTGGCCGGTGAACAGCTGCACCTGCGGGCGGGTGTAGCCCTGCATCAGCTGATGCCAGACGGCGTCCACGGAGTTGCCGGTGGCGATCACGCGGCACTGCACGTACTTGTTGGCGTCGGCGCCGGTCTTGCACTGGCTCAGGTCGAACCCGGGCGCCGAGTAGCCGCCGGTGTTCATCTGCGGCTGGTTCATCACGGGGCCCGGATCGACGCCAAGGAACATCGCCACCACCAAGATCAGCAGCCCGCCGAGGCCGCCCCCGATGGCGATCGGCATGCCGCCCATACCACCGGACGACGACGCGGTGCTGGTGTCGATCTGCATACCCTCGTTGAAGGTCATCGCACGCTCCTAACGTTGCTGGGTCGCGCCGAACCGGCTGTCGGTATAGCTACGCAGATTACGCAGAAACCGGCGCAATGCCAGGTTTAGCAGCGGCCCAACGAAGAACATCGCCAGCTTCGCCGGACCGGCGGGTTTCTGCGCCATGGTCCAGGTCAGGCGGCAGCCACCGGGAATGACTCCGACTCGGTAATCTTCGGCGAACGCGGCGACGGATCGTGTCGAGCACTCGTTGAACCGGAATGCCATGTGGGTGAACGGTTCCCACGCAAGGAACTCTTCGTTGCCGACGATGCCACCGCGCATCTCGACGATGCGGGTGGTGCCGACACCGCGCGGCTCGGGACTGGTCCAGGTCACCTTGGTGATCACCGAGGCCCAGCGTGGCCAGGACTCGGCATCGGCGAGCACCTCGAACAGCTGCTCAGGCGTGATGGCGAGGTCGACACTGTTGCGGAATCGGAAGGGCGCGTTCTCGGTGAAGCCCACGTCGACTCGCTCGCAGGGGTACATGGCTCGAATCTAGCCCGGGCCGTCGCTGGCCGCGGCCAGCAGTGGCACCACGACGTCGCTGATCGGCGTCGCCAGGCCGTGAGCGCGCGCTTTGCGGATGATCACCCCGTTGCGGATGTCCCATTCCATCCGCCGGTGATTTTCCCGGTCGGCCAGTATCGAGGTGCCCATGTCTTCGGGAGCCTGACGGAAAAGGCCGACCAACTCGTCGACCGCGTCGTCCGGCAGCCGGGCGCCCTCGGCCCGCGCAACGGCCAGGCATTCGGCGACATAGTGACGCGACATCGCCGCGACGTCGGCCCGGCGGAACATTCCGGACCGACGCGCGGACAGCGCCATGAACCCGGCCAGCGCATTGGTGAGCAGCTTGCGCCAGGCCGCGGTGATGAAGTCGGGGTCGCAGTCGACACGGCAGCCGGCGCCGCGCAGCAGCTCGGCGACCGTCTCGGCCACGGGTCCGCTGGGCAGCACCAGCGCGGCCTCTCCGCGCAGCCGCACCCAGCCTTCGGGCTGGGTCTCGGCCGAATACCAGACGATCCCCGGGATCACCGGCGAGGACGGGCAGTGCGGCTTGACCTGCTCGACCTGTTCAACACCGTTTTGCAGAACGGCGACGATGGTGTGTTCGTCGCATAGCCGCTCCAGCCAGCCGGCCGCGTCATCGTTCTGGGTGGCTTTGACCGCCAGCACGACCAAGTCGACCGGGCCGGACAGCTCGCTGGGATCGGTGTGCACCGGGCCGGGCACCACAATGGAATCTTCGCCGTCGGGCCGCAGCTCGATGCTGTCGCGGGGAGTATGGCCGCAGACCAGGACCGAATGCCCGGCCCTGTATAGCAGCGCGGCGATCGTCGTGCCGACGGCGCCGGGACCGACCAGTGCGATGTTTGTGGTGATGAGACCGAAATTACCTCCTCGACGGCGCTGCATGCCGATGTGGTCCCGCCCTCTAAACTGGTCAGTCATTCAAGCCAGGTGCTTCAAATCTGAAAATTGGGGAGGCTTTGTGCTGCGCAGCCACGCTGCTGGTTCGCTACGGGCTCGCGACGCCGGCCAGCAGGTCACGTTGGCCGGCTGGGTGGCTCGCCGCCGCGACCACGGCGGCGTCATCTTCATCGATCTGCGCGATGCCTCCGGCGTGGCACAGGTTGTGTTCCGCGCTCCCGACGTGCTGGCCCAAGCGCACCGGCTGCGCGCCGAGTTCTGCGTCGCGGTCGACGGCGTCGTCGAGATCCGCCCGGAAGGCAACGCCAATATCGAGATCCCCACCGGCGAGATCGAGGTCAACGCCACCTCGCTGACGGTGCTCGGCGAGAGCGCCCCGCTGCCGTTCCAGCTGGACGAGCCCGCCGGCGAGGAGCTCCGGTTGAAATACCGGTACCTCGACCTGCGGCGCGACGGCCCGGCCGAGGCAATTCGGTTGCGTTCCAAGGTGAATGCTGCCGCACGCGCGGTGCTGGCGCGTCACGACTTCGTCGAGATCGAGACGCCGACCATCACCCGCTCGACGCCGGAGGGCGCGCGCGACTTTCTGGTGCCGGCCCGATTGCACCCGGGTTCGTTCTATGCCCTGCCGCAGAGCCCGCAGCTGTTCAAGCAGTTGCTGATGGTCGCCGGGATGGAGCGCTACTACCAGATCGCCCGGTGTTACCGCGACGAGGATTTCCGCGCCGACCGGCAGCCCGAATTCACCCAGCTGGACATGGAGATGAGCTTCGTTGACGCCGAAGACATCATTGCGATCTCCGAAGAGATCCTGACCGCGCTGTGGGAGCTGATCGACTACCAGGTTCCGACCCCGATCCCGCGGATCAGCTATGCCAACGCTATGCGACGGTTCGGCTCCGACAAGCCCGATATGCGGTTCGGCCTGGAGCTCGTCGAGTGCACAGAGTTCTTCTCCGACACCACATTTCGCGTCTTCCAGGCACCGTATGTCGGTGCGGTGGTGATGCCCGGCGGGGCCTCGCAGCCGCGCCGCACGCTGGACGGGTGGCAGGAGTGGGCCAAACAGCGCGGGCACCGCGGACTGGCGTACGTGCTGGTCGGTGACGACGGCACGCTGGGTGGTCCGGTGGCCAGGAACCTCAGTGAGCGCGAACGCGACGGCCTGGCCGCACATGTCGGCGCCAAGCCAGGGGATTGCATCTTCTTCTCGGCGGGTCCGGCGAAAACGTCGCGGGCGCTGTTGGGTGCAGCCCGCAGCGAGATCGCCGACCGGCTCGACATGATCGACCCGAACGAGTGGGCGTTCGTGTGGGTGGTGGACCCACCGCTGTTCGAGCCCGCCGAAGAGGCGACCGCCGCCGGCGACGTGGCGGTCGGCTCCGGGGCGTGGACCGCGGTGCATCACGCGTTCACCTCGCCCAAGCCGGAGTACGAGGACGTGGTCGACAGCGATCCCGGCGGCGTGCTGGCCGACGCCTACGACATCGTCTGCAATGGCCACGAGATCGGCGGCGGCTCGATCCGTATCCACCGCCGCGACATCCAGGAACGAGTGTTCGCGGTGATGGGCCTGGACAAAGCCGAAGCGGAGGAGAAGTTCGGATTCCTGTTGGAGGCCTTCATGTTCGGCGCGCCGCCGCACGGCGGGATCGCATTCGGCTGGGACCGGATCACCGCGCTGCTGTCCGGGGCCGACTCCATCCGCGAGGTGATCGCCTTTCCGAAGACCGGCGGCGGTGTCGACCCGCTGACCGACGCGCCGGCGCCGATCACCGCCCAGCAGCGCAAGGAGTCAGGAATAGACGCCAAACCGCGACCCAGCTAACACGCTGACCTGCAAAGAAGCTGCGCTTACGTGCTCGTGGTCCGCAGTTGGTCCGCAGTAATTTTCATCCGCTCCGCGATCACCGCACCGATGGCGATGCGGGTGGACTCGTCGGCGTCCCATCACAGGTTTGCACCTGCGATCTTGGCTCCCACTGGGACGCCTTCCCTGGAGTATGCGAGCCTGACGCCGATAACGGTTACCTCGACGAGCCCCCGCTCCTGAAATAGGTCGCCGATGCGGACCGTATCGGACGGCTGGTAGCCGACCGCCTCGGCCCGGAACTACCCGAGATGCGCAGCTTCAGTTGGACGGGAGTTATTTGGCTGGACGGGAGTTATTTGGCCGCCGGTCAAATAACTCTCTACCAGCGTGTTTGCGTCCAGTTACCGACGGTGACCATCCATACGCCCGCTGCAAACCTCGCACGATATCGTGCGAAGTCGGCTGCTGGTTGGTCGGTGCGTTCCGGCGCTGGTCGCGGCTCGGGTGCAATGCCTTGTCACCGTCTTGGCCACGCCATGGCCGCCAGGTCCCGCCAATTCCGAAAGGAACCAAACAAGGCGTGCGGGTTGGCGGCGTTTGACGCCAGGCACGCCGAGACCCACGGGTCGAGGGCCCCAGCGGTTTTCGCCAACGAGTTTTCAACGAGACACCTTCGCCTGCGAGCAAACGACAAGGCAATCTGCAGCAAATTCGTAGGCTTTTGGAACGCTATGGTAACAACTTTGGACAACCCTGAAGTGGCGACAACACGGCGGCCATTAGGGGGTCAGGTGAAGAGGGCAATAATGGGCGTGTCGGCGGCAGCAGCCATAGCACTGGCATCCCTCGGCATTCCACCGGCACAAGCACACGCCGACGATCCCTGTGTCAGCATCACCGGTTCCGCTGCCCACCAGGCTTGCATCGACGAATTCCTGCGCAATAACCCCATGCACAGATACCACCTGGGCAATTGCGAGGGGGCGAGCCCCGTTGACGGACAGGTGGGCCAAGTTTGTGGGTAACTTGTGGGTCCGAAAGTCTGCGTCTAACACTGTTACCTCTAATTTCGTGTCCGAAAAGGTGCCGCAGCCGTTGCCTCGTCCGGAGGGTCGTCTGCTGGGATTCAGAGACCTAAGTTAGCTGCACAGTTAACGTCGTGGGTCACCGTGGGACTTTGCGCGCGTTTGCTGAAAACGCCCTCGACGCAGCTAGGCGAATACATCAGTCAGGTGATCGAGGGCGGCGGCGGTCCTGGGTGCCGCCGCTAGTGGAGAGACGTAGATTTCCAACGGAAACCAGAAGTCCGTTTCGGTTCCCTCTGGTTGGTCGTACAGACCGATTCTGTAGAAACCCACACTACGCACGATGAGCTGCAGATACTCGGTGAACACCTGGAACTTGAATGGCTTACCTGGCAAGTCGGGCCAGTGGCACAGCCGCTCAATTCTGCCTCGAATCTCCCCATTTGGGTCGCGAGCCACGATGAAAAAGTGTGGATCGAAGTCCTCCCCGGCCTCTGCCCACACCGACACGACGACCGGAACCTGTAGGCCGGCCGGCAACTGCGGCGGTACGGCAACCCTGACCTGTGGCAAGCCCCGTGTGGTGGCGGCGTCGTTCTCTAGAAACGCATGGACTGCTGCGGTGGAACGCGGTGGAACGCGGTGACATGCATTGGTGAATCCCCCTGTTCGCTCAACGTTCGCCATTAACCGCGCCCGATCAACTTGCAGCGCGTCGGGCTATCGACGAATCTGCCTACTGCCGGCTCGTGATCTTCCTAGCCGCGGACGTCTGGGCATAGCTGCGAATAGATTGGTGCCAGTACGCAGCCAGTACGCAGCAGAATTAGCGGCAGCCGTCGGCCACCAACAGAGCCAACGCTGTGACCTGGCGTTTCCTCGAACAGCCAACACAGCTAACGGCAACAGCCGCCCAGGAAGGAGTCAGGAATAGACGCCAAGCCCAAACAGGTTGACCAGGCATGACCGAGATCCCTGACACCGAAACACTGAAGAATTTCAACAAGAACATCGTCGACGAGTTCCGGGCCAACGACGGCAAGGTCACCGGTGAATTTGCCAATGCCGACCTTCTGCTGCTGACTACGACGGGCGCCAAGTCCGGCCAACCCCGGGTGTCGCCGCTGGCCTATTTCCGCATCGACGGCAAGCTGATCATCGTCGGATCCTTCGCCGGCGCCCCTGTCAATCCGGCCTGGGTGCACAACTTGCGGGCCAGGCCGCAGGCACACGTCGAGGTTGGCGCGGAGTCGTTCGACGTGATCGCTCGCGAGCTGCCGTCCGGCGAGCGCGAGGCGCTCTTCCCGAAACTCACCGCCGCGGCGCCCGGCTTCGCCGAATATCAGTCCAAGACCAGCCGGGTGATTCCGCTGTTCGAGTTGCAACCGGCCTAACTCGCCGAGCGCCGCAGCGTGCTCTGGGGTAAGCAAGCGTCATGAGCACTTCGCTGCGAGCGGTGCCATCTGCGGCGTACGGCGCCGCGCGTGCGGGCTACGAACGGGTGCATAGCGTTTGGTTCACTCTCGTGCAGACTTCGGTTGCCGCGGGCCTGGCCTGGTACCTCGCACACGATGTGCTGGGTCATCCCCAGCCGTTCTTCGCGCCGATTGCTGCCGCGGTCTCCTTATCGATCAGCAACGTGCTACGCGCGCAACGCGCCGTCCAGATGATGATCGGTGTGACCCTGGGGATCGGCATGGGCACCGTGGTAGTGGGGCTGCTCGGAACCGGGGCCATCCCCATCGCTATCGCCGCGTTAATCGCGCTGTCACTTGCGGTGTTGATCGGTCACGGCTACATCGGACACGGGATGATGTTCGCCAACCAGACCGTCATTTCATCGATCCTGGTGCTCGCCTTGTATCGCAGTAACGGCGGTTGGGAACGTGTCTACGACGCCCTCATCGGCGGTTGCCTGGCCATCGTGTTCGCCGTCTTGCTGTTCCCGGCCGACCCGTTGAAGTTGCTGCGCAGAGCGCGCGTCGGCGTGCTGGGAGTCCTGCAACGTGTCCTGTCGCTCACCGCCGATATCGCCGCCGGACGGAGGGCGCCCGCCCCCGACTGGCCGCTGTCAGCCGTCGACCGGGTAGACGAACAGCTGGGCGGGCTCATCGAGGCCCGTACCACCGCCCGTAATGTGGTGCAGATAGCACCGCGGCGATGGGGGCTGCGCGACTCTGTCCGGGCGGCCGATCACCAGGCCGTGTACGTGGCCCTGCTTGCGGGTTCCGTGCTCCAACTGGCCCGTGTCGTCGCCCCGGTGGTCGACGGCTCTTGTGACCAGTTTCCGATGCCCGTGCAGACCGTGCTGGTCCAACTCGCGGCGGCGTTAGCGCTGGCTGACTCGGACCCCGCTGGAGCGGGCGCATACATCGCTGCAGCGCGCCGCCACGCTTCGAAGCTGCACGCGGACGCCCACGAGAGAACCGAAGTCGTGCTGGTCGACGCCGTCCAGGCCTGCGTCGATGACCTACAACGGGTGATCGAGCTTCACCAGCAATGAGTGGCTCAGAACGAGCCGGTCAGGAACTCCTGGACCAGTTTCCTGGGCGCCTGCGTCAGCCAGGCCTCAGTGATCAGCTCCTCGAGGTCGCGGACCTCGATCTCGGCCAATGTGACCAGCACCGCCGGATAGCCATCGAAATGCGGGGTGGTGAAATACACCCTCGGCTCGTCCGCGATCAACGCGAACTTGACGCCCTCATCGGACACCCGGACACCCATGATGTCGCCCTCGGGTGGCTCCGAGCCTTTCATTGCCAGCGCTTCGCGGTCGGACGGGCGCAGCGGCCGTTCCCACGCCAGCAATTTCTTGCCGACCCGCCAGTCGCGCGGTGACTGCTCGGAGGTGAGTGGTAGCTCACCAACGATGCGGGCGACGTCGTCCCACGTGGCCACACCTCGATTGTGCTCCGGTTATGGTGCGTTTGGTGCCGTATTGGCAATCGATTGCCGACCATGCACTCCGAACCACGCCGGTGTGTGATGTGATCAGCCTTGCCGCGCTCGGCTGGTCTCGCGGGGCCGGTCGGTGTCGAGACGTCAGGAGGTGGCTGGTTGTCGTCTGAAGTGCAAGCCCCGGTCACCCGCCGCCATCGAGTCACTCACCGCACTGAGTACCGCTACTCCGACACGGTGACCAGCTCGTATGGCCGCGGATTTCTCACCCCGCAGGACTCGCTGCGGCAACGTTGCATCGCGCACCGGCTGGATATCGACCCGGCCGCCGCCGACATCTCCACCAGCCCCGACGCCTACGGCAACATCAGCTCCTATTTCCACGTCACCCAGCCGCATCGCACCCTGACGATCACCAGCGACTCCATCGTGGACGTGTATCCGCTGGCTCCGGGGAGGTACACCAGCGGCCCGGCGGTCCAGCCCTGGGAGGCTGCCCGGCCGGCCGGGCCCGAAGGGGCGCTTGCGACCGAGTTCACCCTGGATCTCAATCCGCCTGAGATCACCGACGAGGTTAGCGAGTACGCGGCCCCCAGCTTCGTGCCCGGGCGTCCATTGGTTGAGGTGTTGCGCGATCTCGCGTCCCGGATCTTCACCGACTTCACCTATCGGTCGGGGTCGACGACGATCTCCACCGGAGTCAACGAGGTTCTGGCGGCCCGAGAAGGGGTATGCCAAGACTTTGCGAGGCTGGCGATCGCCTGTCTGCGAGCCAATGGTCTGGCGGCCTGCTACGTGTCCGGTTATCTGGCCACCGAGCCGCCACCGGGAAAGGATCGGATGATCGGTATCGACGCCACCCATGCCTGGGCCACCGTGTGGACACCGCAAGAGCCCGGCCAGTTCGAATGGCTGGGGGTTGATCCGACCAATGACCAGATGGTCGACCAGCGGTACATCGTCGTCGGGCGCGGCCGCGACTACGCGGACGTGCCGCCGCTGCGAGGCATCATCTACACCAATGCGGAGACCAGCGTGATCGATGTCGCCGTTGACGTGGTGCCTTTCGAAGGTGATGTGCTGGATGCGTGACTTCCACTGCCCCAACTGCGGCCAGCGTCTGACATTCGAGAACTCCACCTGCCTGGCGTGTGGCAGCGCGCTGGGGTTTTCGCTCGACAACATGGCCCTGCTGGTGATCACCACGGGCGACGAAGGCGACAAACCCGGCTTCGTCAGCGCCAGCGATTACGAACTGTGTGCCAATCGCTATCTGGCCGAATGCAATTGGTTGGTTCCGATCAACGATCCGGGCGGACTCTGCACATCGTGCGCGCTGACTCTGGAACGGCCCAACGATAACGACGCCGACGGACTGGCGGCGTTCGCCCGGGCCGAGGCGGCCAAGCGGCGGCTGGTCGCCGAACTGTCCGAGTTGAAGTTGCCGATCGTCGGGCGTGATCGGGATCCCGATTACGGCTTGGGATTTCGCTTGCTGTCCAGTGCGCACGAGAAGGTGATGACCGGTCACGACAACGGGATCATCACTCTGAATTTGGCCGAGGGTGACGACGTCCATCGCGAACAGCTGCGGGTTGAGATGGACGAGCCGTACCGGACCCTGCTCGGCCACTTCCGGCACGAGGTCGGGCATTACTACTTCTACCGGCTGATCACCCCGTCAAGCGATTACCTGGCACGGTTCAACGAGCTGTTCGGCGATCCTCACGCCGACTATCAGGAGGCGCTGGACCGGCATTACGACGAGGGTGCGCCGCAGGGTTGGCAGGAGAGTTTCGTGTCGTCGTATGCGACCATGCACGCCGCCGAGGATTGGGCCGAGACATTCGCCCATTACCTGCACATCCGCGACACCCTGGACACCTGCGCCTGGTGCGGTCTGGCACCGGCATCGGCGACCTTCGACCGGCCGGCCCTGGGCCCCAGCGCATTTCCCAACATCATCGAGATGTGGCTGCCGTTGTCGTGGTCGCTGAACATGGTGAACCGATCGATGGGCCACGACGACCTGTATCCCTTCGTGCTGCCGGTGGCTGTCTTGGAGAAAATGCAGTTCATTCACACCGTTATTGACGAGGTGACCTCGGAGTCGAGCGGGCGCGCGGCCGTCAGTGCGTAGCTGCGGGGGCGTCGAGCTAACGGCCGCCGTCGCTCACGGCATCACCCGCCGTTCGCCGCCGCCCCACAGCGGCTGCATGCCTCCTGGCAATGCCAACTGCGTTTCGGTGATGACCTCGGCAAGATCGCGCAGCTCGGCATGTATCTCAGCGAGTAGATCCGCCAACTGCGCGCGACGCCCGTCGATGACCGCTTCGAACTGGGCGGAATGTGACCGGCGCAGTAGCGTACCGATCTCGTCGACCATCCGCTCCGGACGCGACGACCCCGATGAGCCGGGCAAGTCCTTGAGGTCGGCCCGCAGCCGCTCCAGCTGATACAGCAGCGATCGCGGGTTTTGCGCGTCGAACAGCATCAGCTCGGTCACGGCGGCGACACTGACCTTGCCGACGGTGCGGCGCCGGTAGATGACCGACGATTCACACGCCACCAGCGTGGACTCGATGACGGTTTGCTCGGCAGCGGCGCTGCGGACCGTGGTCAGCGTGGCCCCCAGCAACGCGGTCAGCCAGAGGCCGCGTTCGATACGTTTGCCGATGTCCATCATCGTCCAGCCCACGTCGCGCACCATCGACTCGCCGGCGATCCCCGACAGCGTCAGCATCCCGGCCAGCGTCTGGGAATGAGCCGAGGCGAGCAAGGTGTCGGCCCGGGCGAGCGATTGCGGCGGATCGGCCTTGTGCGCAAGCGCGCGCTCCACGCCGGCCAGCACCATCCACGTGTCGTTGGACAACTGGTCGCGCACCGCCCTGGCGGCCAGTGCCAGCCCGTCCACCGACTGGACCAGAGATCCCCGCCGGTCCAGGTCCACGGTCAGTGACCACAGCGTCGAGGGGGCGATGGCGATCATCTCGGCGTGGTCGTTGTCGGCTCCGATGTCGGTCCCGGTGATCCGGCCCAGCGCGGCCATCAGCACCGGCACACACTCGCTTTCCTCGGTGTCCTGCTGGTGCCGGTAGACGTGGAAACGGTCGCGGGCGACGATCAGCAACCGGGCCATATTCTCCGCGCGCTCGCCGTAGCGTCCCATCCAGAACAGATTGGACAGCACACGTGGCGAGCTGACCGCCCAGGTGCCCGCAGCGGTCTTCACCGGCGGCCCCACCAACGGCAGCGTGACCGCCTCGGCTCGGGCCCGCTCGGTTGGGCGCACCCAGAGATCCTTCGCCGCAACGGTTTTCAGGGTGTATGCGGCGGGCCCGGGCGCCAGCACATAGCCGACGCCACCGATCATCGGCGCATAGCCGCTACGTTGGGCAACGGTGAACAACCGCATGCCGATGCCCGCCGACGACAACACGCCGGCATGATCGGTCGGCGCCGATGAGAACTGCGGTAGCTCTTGACCGACCCACTGCCACGGCACGTCCTCGATCCGCGCAGCCAATTCAGTCAGCTGTGCAGACGAAAGTGTTGGCCCGACAAGGGTTGTCCCGCCGACAGCGGACTTGATCAACAGGGACGAGAGATTGGCCAGCAGGTGCGAGCGTTCGACCGCGATGCCGCCCCAGTAGACCGGCGCGGTCCCCAGCAGTGGGGCTTCGCCGAGCAGTCGCTCGGCCAGCTCGGGCAGAAAACGCAACAGCCCTGGGCTTTCCAGGATGCCGCTGCCCAGGGTGTTGACGACGGTCACCGTTCCGCGGTGTTGGGCCTCCACCAAACCGACGACACCCAGCCTGGAATCGGCGCGAAGGTCCAGCGGGTCTGTGTAGACCGCGTCGACGCGGCGAAGAACCACATCGACTTGTTTGAGCGTGCCCAGCGAGCGCATCCACAGCTTGCCGTCGCGCACCATCAAATCCGCGCTTTCCACCAGCGGAAAACCCAGCAGCGTAGCGAGATACGCCTGATCGAAAGCGGTCTCTGAGTAGATGCCCGGGGACAGCACCACCACCACGGGGTCTTGGGCGACGTCGGGTGCCGCGTCGATCAGTGCCAGCCGCAGCGCCTGCGCGAACGGGGTGGTCGGACGTGGCCCAATCCGCTCGTAGAGGTCCGGAATCGCGTGCGCGATAACGCGTCGGTCGGCCAGCGCGTAGCCGGCGCCCGACGGGGCCTGCGTCCAGTCGGCATTGACCTGGAAGCTGCCGTCCGACAGCCGGCTGACATCACAGGCGTGCATGAAAAGCTGGTGGTGCCCGGGCACTTCGATTCCGGTGGCGCTTCGCACGTAGCCGGGATGGGCGAACACCAGTTCGGATGGAAGCACTCCTTCGGTGAGCAAGCTGCGGGACCCGTAGAGATCCGCGAGCACGGCATTGAGCAGGCGCGACCGCTGCACCAGCCCGGCCTCCAGCACTTCCCAATCCGCCGCGGAGATCACAACGGGCAGGGTGTCCAGGCTCCAGGGTCTCGGCTCCAGCCCGTGCCCGCCGGTGGCTCCGTCGCGGCTGGGATCGACTTCGGTGTAGGTGATGCCGTCGTTGTCGATCAGGCTGTGCACCAGCGAGCGCAGCTGATTCAGCCCGGCACGGCCGCGCTCGGCGACCGTGTCGGCCAGCTCGGCCCAGGACGGCCGCACGTTGCCGTCGTTGTCGACGAATTCGTCGTAGCCGATTCCCGGGCCGTGCCGCAGATCGAACAGTGCTTCCTGCGCCCGCGCGGTTTGGTACCCGGCCAACAGCCGGTCGGCGTCGTAGCGGTCGGTCGGAACCGCCGACGGTCCGCCCGTGTCGAGTGCCATTCCGTGCCAGTCCGGGGACGCCATTACTGCTGCACGGTACGCACGCGTCGCAGGTCAAGGATGCCAGGCGCGCCGACGTCGGTGAATATCCGGGCCTGCTTTTCCCGGATGGCGGATAGGTCGAGTTTGCCCGGGGTGAAGCCGGTTGCGTCGAAGCGGCGGGCGCGGCGCGACTCGGCCTCGACGGCGTTGACGGGCGGCTCGTCGTAGGCGCGCCCACCGGGATGGGAGACGTGGTAGGTGCACCCACCGCGCGACGTTCCGGTGGCGAGGTCGACGAGTTCGAACTGCAACGGGACGTCGGTTGTGATGGTCGGGTGCAGCGCACTGGGCGGCTGCCACGCCTTGAACCGCACACCGCCCACGTGGATGTCGGGGTTGTCGGTGGCCAGCAACGGCACCGGATAGTCGTTGCACGTCACCAGGTAACGGTGCCGGTCGGCGCCGATGATGCGGACCTGAACGCGCTCGACCGACGAGTCGACGTACCGGGCGGTACCCGTCGCGGTGGCCTCCTCGCCGAGGGTGTTCCACGGCTCGATCGCTGTCCGCAGCTCGATCTCCACGCCGTCGAAGACGGCGGTGCCGATGCGCGGGAAGCGGAATTCGGTGAACGGGTCCAGCCAGCTGGTCTCGAAGGCGATTCCGTGCGCGCGCAGGTCGGCGGCCACGTCGGCAATGTCGTGAATCAAGAAGTGCGGCAATAGGTATCGTCCGTGCAAGTTGGCGCCGTGGGGAATCAGCGGTGCGTGCAGTGGCTCGTCCCAGAACCACGCCACCAGTGAGCGCACCAGCAGCGACTGCACCATTGCCATGCGCAGATGGGGCGGCATCTCGAAGCCGCGCAGCTCCAACAGGCCGAGCCTGCCCCGGGAGCTGTCAGGGCTGTAGAGCTTGTCGATGCAGAACTCGGCGCGATGGGTGTTCCCGGTGATGTCGGTGAGCAGATGCCGCAGCGCGCGGTCGGTCACCCACGGCTTGGGGGTGCCACCTGCTGACAGCCGGGAGATTTCCGCGAACGCGATCTCGAGTTCGTAGAGCGACTCCTCACGTCCCTCGTCAACGCGGGGCGCCTGCGACGTGGTGCCGACGAATCGGCCGGCGAACAGATAGGACAGCGACGGGTGCCGCTGCCAGTAGGTCAGCAGCGAGACCAGCAGGTCCGGGCGGCGCAGCAGTGGCGAGTCCGCGGGCGTGACGCCGCCGAGCGTGATGTGGTTGCCCCCGCCGGTGCCGCCGTGGCGGCCGTCGACGTCGAACGACTCGGTGGACAAACGGGCCAGCCGGGCCTTTTCGTACAGGGTTTCCAGTTGCTGATGTTGTTCTTCGAAACTGGCGGTGGGCGCGACGTTGACTTCGATGACACCGGGGTCGGGCGTGATCGTCGTCGACTTCAGCCGTGGATCCGGCGGTGGGCCGTAGCCCTCGATCACCACCGGGCAGTGGGCCTGCGCGGCCGCGGCTTCGACCCGGGTGATGAGGTCGACGAAGTGTTCCAGCGCCTCGGTGGGCGGCATGAAGATGTACAGCAGCCCATCCCGCACCTCGCCGACCATCGCGGTCGGCGGCGCCGTCTCGGGGTCTTCCAGCACCGCATCGCCGGCGCCTGGCTCGATCGACAGTTCATCTCCCACGGTCAGCGGGTCGACGTCAAACGATGCCCGTGGCGGTTCCCAGCTGATCGAATCCAGCGGCAGCCGCAAACCCGCCGGCGAATCGCCCTCGAGCAACACGATGCGACCGCGGCGCAGCCGCCAGTTGGCGCTGGCCCAGCCCAGCTCGTCGTCGCGGCGGTGCAGCGGCAGCGCGAACGCCGCCGGGGACGCGGTGGATTCGTCGAGGCGGGCCAGCAGCGCGGCGCGGCCTGCGGCGGTGTCTGAGGCAGTGTTGGAGCCAGTTTCGGGGGTGAGGTCGTCGCTCGATTCCACCGGGCCGCCCTCGGGCATGCGCACTTTGGCCCCCAGCCGGGCCAGCGGGTCCTCGTAGGCCGGTCGTACCTGTGACAACGGCAGTCCCAGACCGTCGGCGACCGCGGCGAGCAGCTTGTAGGCCGCCTCGTTGTCTGCCGCTGGAACGTTGGGCTGGCTGATCCAGGGGTCGGCGAGCATCGTGTCGTCGGTCCACAGCGGCCGCCCATCGGTGCGCCAGTAAAGCGCAATCTGCCAGCGCGGCAGCGGCTCTCCCGGATACCACCTGCCTTGGCCGCGCTGGATCAGCCCCGCTGGAGCCCACACCGCCTTCAGCCGGGTAGCCAGATCTGACGCCCGCCGGCGCTTATCCGGGCCGTCGGCATCTGTCGTCCACTCCTTGTCAACCTGGTTGTCCACCGACACGAACGTCGGTTCGCCGCCGACGGTCAGCCGGACATCCGCGGCGGCCAGCCGCTCATCGACGCGGCGGCCGACCTCACAGATCATCTGCCATGCCTCGTCGGTGTAGGGCAGCGTGACGCGCGGGTCTTCGTGCACCCGGGTGACGGCGTTGGAGAACTCCAGCACCGTGGTGCAAATCGCGGTACCGCCGCTGATGGGTGCCGCGGTCGCGGGATTTGGGGTGGCTGCCAACGGGATATGACCCTCGCCGGCGAACAGGCCCGACGTCGGATCCAGCCCGATCCAGCCCGCACCGGGGATGTACACCTCGGTCCACGCGTGCAGATCGGTGAAGTCGGCGGCGGGCCCCGATGGTCCGTCGAGCGCCTCGATGTCGGATGCCAGCTGTACCAGGTAGCCGGACACGAACCGGGCGGCCAGTCCGAACTGGCGCAGGATCGACGCCAGCAGCCACGCGGAATCCCGGCACGAGCCGACGCCGGTGCGCAGCGTGAAATCCGGTGTCTGGACGCCGGGTTCCATCCGCAGGCTGTAAGCGACGTCAGCGTTGATCGCGCGGTTGAGCGCGACCAGGAAATCGATGGTGCGGGTGCCGTCCGGGACCGAAAAGTTGCGCACCCATGCCTGCACGAGCTCGCCGGGGCCCGAGCCGTCGGCGTCTTCGTCGACGGGCCGCAAGTATGGCTCGAGGTCCTCGGCCAGTGGTTTGGGGTAGGTCAACCCAGCGGAAGGCCACGTCTCGGCCCAGTCCTCGATGAAGAAGTCGAACGGGTTGATCACCTTGAGGTCGGCGATGAGCCCGACGGTGATGGTCAGTTGGCGCATGGGATTCGGAAATACAAGCCGAGCAAGGAAGTTGCCCACCGCGTCCTGTTGCCAGTTGATGAAGTGGTCGGCCGGCTCGATGCGCAGCGAGTAGGCCTCGATGGGCGTCCGGGAGTGCGGCGCCGGGCGCAACCGCACAACATGCGGATACACCTGCACCAGTCGATCAAAGGTGTAGCTGGTGCGGTGCTCCAGCGCAACTTTGATACTCATAACCGCTGATTGCACCACAAGGGCGGCAAGGTCGCAGCGCACGCCCTTGGAGCCGGATCCGCGGAAAACCGCGGTTCGGCGACTTAGACAACGGTCCGCCGGGCCGAGCAGGCGGACACGTTGGCTATGCGGGCTGCGGTCCCGGCGGTGGGCCGGCGGGAGGTCCTGGCTGGTAACCCGGCTGTTGCAGCGGAACGACCTGACCGCCGGAGAGCTTACGGTAGGTATAGACCTGAACGAGCTGTGCGAACGGGAAAGCGACGACAAGGCCTATCCCGCACAGCAATTCACCGATCAGCACCGCCGCGTATTGCACGAGCCAGGACAGCAGGGTGCCGCCGATGTTGGATCTGGCGGTCGCGATGCTGGCCTTGATGGATTCAACCGGCGACAGGGATCGGTCGACGACAAACGGGATGGCGAACTGCGCCAGGAAGGCGAAGATGATGCCGGGGATGACGCACAGAATCGTTCCGATCATGGTGCCGATCCCGACCAGCACCGCGGTGAGGAACACCGCGCCGAGATTCCGCGCCTTGAAGAACGTTCCGATGGTCACCGGCTTTCCGTCGGCGAGATCCAGACAACCGGAGACCAACGCGGCGTGCATGTAGACCGCCGCGACGAAGAGCAGAAGGCAGCCGAGGATCATTGCGGCGTACGAGGCGGCGGTGTAGCTGACGTTGACGCTGCTGGCCGTATTGCCGTAGCTGTCGGTGTAGCTGGTGCTCGTGCTCTGGCCGAAGAGCACGGGTAGGAGACCGGCAACAAGGGCGAAGGCGACGATCGCCACGATGTAGGCCAAGACCGCAACGATGAACGCTACGGCGTTCTGGGAGAACTTGTTCCACGCCCAGCTCACCGCGTCACCGACATTGAACTGCGGAGCGGTCGGGCCACCGGGGGCCACGCCGTAGCCGGGTTGCGGCGGGTAGCCGGCCGGGGGTGGGGCATAGCCAGGAGGGGGGCCGGGCGGCGGCGAAGGAGGAGCGCCGGGCGGGTGGTAGCCGGGCGGTGGTCCCGGTGGAGGCCCAGGCGGGGGTCCGGGAGGGTGATAGCCGGGCGGTGGGCCATAGCCGGGGCCCGAGGGAGGCGGCGTGCCGTAGTTGGGCGGCGGGGGTGGCGTGCCGTAATTAGGCGGCGGGGGTGGGTAGCCCGGAGGGTTGTTGCCGCCCTGCGGGTCGGATGGGTTGCCTGGATGCTCTGGGGGCTGGCTCATTGCCGTCCTAGCTGTCGGATTCGATCTGTGGGCACGCGCACTGAACTTGGCAAACGGGAACTTAGCAAATATGCGGCTACGGGGCGAGGATTGGCTTCGCCGTGCGTCGCGGTCGCCTCCGGTCGGCGTGGGTGTCCGCTCTGCGTGGTATGCCTAAAGCCGTGTCCGACGGTCTGTTCGACCTGCCCGGCGCACCGCAGGCGACCAACCATGACCTGGGCGTGTCCGCCGGCGCACCGCTGCCGGTGCGGATGCGTCCGGCATCGCTGGACGAAGTGGTCGGGCAGGACCACTTGCTGGCACCCGGATCGCCACTGCGCCGCCTGGTCGAGGGTTCGGGCGTGGCATCGGCCATCCTGTACGGCCCACCGGGCAGCGGAAAGACGACGCTGGCCGCGCTCATCTCGCAGGCGACCGGCCGCCGGTTCGAGGCGCTGTCGGCGTTGTCGGCCGGCGTCAAAGACGTTCGGGCCGTCATAGACACTGCCCGAAATGCGCTGCTGCGCGGCGAGCAGACGGTGCTGTTCATCGACGAAGTGCACCGATTCTCCAAGACGCAGCAGGATGCCCTGCTGTCGGCGGTGGAGAACCGGGTGGTGCTGCTGGTGGCGGCGACTACGGAGAACCCGTCGTTTTCGGTGGTGGCGCCGCTGCTTTCACGGTCGCTGATCCTGCAGTTGCGGCCGCTGACGTCCGACGACATTCGCACCGTGGTGCAGCGGGCGATCGATGATCCCCGCGGTCTGGGCGGGCAGGTCGCGGTGCAGCCCGAGGCGGTCGACCTGCTGGTGCAATTGGCCGCCGGCGATGCCCGGCGCGCCCTGACCGCGCTGGAGGTCGCCGCCGAAGCGGTGCAAGGGCAGCCGGTCACCGTCGAGGCCATCGAGCAGTCCCTGGACAAAGCCGCGGTGCGCTACGACCGCGACGGCGACCAGCACTACGACGTCACCAGTGCATTCATCAAGTCGGTGCGCGGCTCTGACGTCGACGCCGCACTGCACTATCTGGCCCGCATGCTGGTGGCCGGGGAGGATCCTCGGTTCGTCGCGCGCCGGCTGCTGATCCTGGCCAGTGAGGACATCGGCATGGCCGACCCGACGGCGCTGCAGACCGCGGTTGCCGCCGCGCAGACGGTAGCGCTGATCGGCATGCCCGAGGCCCAGCTGACGCTGGCGCATGCCACCATCCACCTGGCCACCGCGCCCAAGTCCAACGCGGTCACCGCCGCGCTGGCCGCGGCCATGGACGACATCAAGGCGGGCAAGGCCGGTCTGGTACCGGCCCATCTGCGCGACGGGCACTACTCTGGCGCGGCGGCGCTGGGCAACGCACAGGGCTATAAATACTCTCACAACGACCCGGACGGCGTTGTCGCACAACAATATCCGCCCGACGAGTTGGTGGACGTCGACTACTATCGACCCACCGGTCGCGGCGGTGAGCGTGAGATGGTCGGTCGCCTGGACCGGCTGCGGGCAATCATCCGCAGGAAACGGAGACGGCCATGAAGACGTTCACCGACGAGGAGATGGGCAGGCTGCTGCCCACCGCCAAGCCCTACAGCGTCGTCATCCTCAAGCAGGGACCCAACTTCGGTGACGACACGGCACCGGGCATCGTCTGGGAGCACGGGCGGCGCAACTTCGCCCTGCGCGACGACGGCGTGCTGGCGGTGGTCCTGCCGGTGACCGATGGGTCTGACGTCTGCGGCATCGCGGTGTTCGCGGCGACGGTCGACGCCACCACGGCCATCATGGGCGACGACCCAGGCGTGGCGGCCGAAGTCTTCACCTACGAGGTGCACCCGTGCCGGGGATTCCCCGGGGATTCGCTGCCCTAGGGCGGTCAGACCAGTTCGGGCACCCGCAAGCCGGCGATGGCCAGTTCGAACTCGGCGACATCGATCACCTCGGCGCCCAGATCCCGGACGCGCCTGCTGCGCAGCTCGGTCGCGCGGTCGCGATTCCGGGCCATGGCTTCGAGGCTGTCGAACGTCGAGCATGACACCGCTCGCCGACATGCCGGGTGGTCGACCATCAGGCTGGCACTGCAGAAGCCGTCCAGATTCTCCATCTCCGGAAGAACGGACGTCCGGTAGAAGTCCAGCGACCGGGTGAGCTGATCCGGCACCACCTTGAGCCAGGTGGCTCGCACGCATGCGCCGGCGCGCGAGTGGTGGTCGCGGTGCAGCAGCGCGATGTCCCATTCTTCGACCCTCGCGCTGCCGTCGAACATCAGCGCGGCGCGGTCACGGATAGGCGCCACCCGCTCGGCGCTGGCGCGCATCGCCTCGATGGATTCCCAGGCGCTGGTGGCGATGCATCTGCCGGACTGGCGGTCCACCAACAGCGACACTCCGACACACTCGTCCATCTCGTGCAGGGCGGGCATGACGACGTCGCGAACGTGCGCAATTCCAATGTCGACGGACAAGGGTTGCGCCTGGATGGTGGTAGAGCGTGCGTACACGATCGACCCCTCCTATGTCGGGGCAGCGCCCAGGTGGCGCCACCGGTCCCACCCGATACCTTCCTCCTCCGGGTTATCGGTCGCAATGGGCGCAACGAGTTGCCACCCTCTTCGAAGGGATTCGCCCGTTCCCACGGACATTGACCGCAGACACAAGGCGACGCCGGCCGAACGCCTGGTTCGGCCGGTCCGCCGCCTTATCTCGATCAGGCCAGCTCGGGTACCCGCAGGTGCGCTAGCGCCAGCTCGAACTCGCATTCGTCGAGTTCCTCGACGCCCGCTTCCCGCATCGACTCGTTCTTGAGGGCGGTTGCCCGCTCCCTGTTCCGCTCCATCGCGTCAAGACTGTCGAACGTCACGGAAGACACCGCGCGCCCAGATGTGCGGTCGACCAGGAGGCTCGCACTGCAGAACCCGTCGAGGTCCTCGAGCTTGGGCAAGACTGACGACTTGTAGTACTCGATGCCCTGGTCGACTTGGTCCGGCGCCACCTTGACCCAGTTCGCCCGTACGCCCGCGCCGTCGGCCGAGCGGTGGTCACGATGCAGCGCCGCGATCTCCCACTGGTCGACGTTCGCGGTCCCCCCGAACATTTCCGCGCCCCGATCCCGGATCGGCGTCACCTGGTCCGCGCTGTCGCGCATGGCCTCCTCGGTCTCCCACGCGCTGGTCGCAATGCACCGGCCGGACTGCCGGTCGACCAAAAGGGATACGCCGATGCACCCCGCCATATCCTGCAGTGCGGGCATGATCTCGTCGCGAACATGCGCAATGCCGTCATCGATGGACGAGGGTTGCGCCTGAATAGTGGTAGAGCGTGCGTACACGATCCACCCCCTCTTTGTTCGGGGCAGCGCCCCGGTGGCGCCACCGGTCCACGCCCTACCTTCCTCCTGCCGGTTAGCCCCCGCAATGGTGCGACCTCGCCCACAATCAATTTGCCGCTCCCAGATCAATTGGCCGCTCCCAGCTGCCCCGCCGTAGGCTTGACCGGGTGCATACGGATGTGCTGGATGTAGACACCGCGCGTCGCCGCATCGTCGATCTCACCGACGCGGTACGCAGGTTCTGCTTCAGCTGTGGCGACGGCCTGTGCAACGTGTTCGTTCCGCACGCGACGGCCGGGGTCGCGATCATAGAGACCGGCGCCGGCTCCGACGACGACCTGGTCGATACGCTGGAACGGCTGCTGCCACGCGACGATCGCTACCGGCACGCGCACGGCTCCGAAGGCCACGGCGCCGACCACGTTTTGCCGGCGATTGTCACACCGTCGGTGACGGTGCCGGTCTCCAGTGGCGAACCGCTGCTGGGTACCTGGCAAAGCATCGTGCTGGTGGACCTCAACCGGGACAATCCACGGCGGTCGGTGCGGTTGAGCTTTCTGGAGGGTTAGCGACCAGGCAACGGACGGCGCGAAAGCGGTACTGTGTGCCGTCGAGATGCGTCGTTAGACAGCCTTCCAATAATCCAGGCGAATAGGCTGGGAATCGACGTCGATGCAAAACGGGAAGAAGCGAACTTAAGTGCAGACACACGAGATCAGGAAGAGGTTCCTTGATCATTTCGTGAAGGCAGGTCACACCGAGGTGCCGAGCGCGTCGGTGATCCTTGACGACCCCAACCTGCTGTTCGTCAACGCCGGCATGGTCCAGTTCGTGCCGTTCTTTCTGGGCCAGCGCACCCCGCCCTACGCCACGGCCACCAGCATCCAGAAGTGCATCCGCACTCCGGATATCGACGAGGTGGGCATCACCACCCGGCACAACACCTTCTTCCAGATGGCCGGCAACTTCTCGTTCGGCGACTACTTCAAACGCGAGGCCATCGAGCTGGCGTGGTCGCTGCTGACCAATCCCGTCGCCGACGGGGGATACGGATTGGACCCGGAAAGACTCTGGGCCACAGTGTATTTGGACGACGACGACGCCGCGCAGCTGTGGCAGGAGATCGCCGGCCTTCCGCAGGAACGCATCCAGCGCCGCGGCATGGCCGACAACTACTGGTCGATGGGCATCCCCGGGCCATGCGGCCCGTCATCGGAGATCTACTACGACCGCGGCCCGGAGTTCGGAGTCGAGGGCGGCCCAATAGCCAACGAAGACCGTTACGTCGAGCTTTGGAACCTGGTGTTCATGCAAAGCGAACGCGGAGAAGGCACTGGCAAAACCGACTTCGAGATCCTCGGGCCGTTGCCCCGCAAGAACATCGACACCGGCATGGGCGTCGAGCGGGTCGCGTTCGTGCTGCAGGGTGTGCACAACGTCTACGAAACCGACCTGCTAAGGCCGGTCATTGACACGGTCACGGCGCGCGCCCCGCGTGGGTATGACCTCGGCAGCCACGAAGACGATGTGCGTTACCGCATCATCGCCGACCACAGCCGCACCGCGGCGATCCTGATCGGCGACGGGGTAAGTCCCGGCAACGACGGACGCGGTTACGTGCTGCGCCGGCTGCTGCGCCGGGTGATCCGCTCGGCCAAGCTGCTGGGCATCGAGGGCCCGATCGTCGGCGACCTGATGGCCACCGTGCGTGACGCGATGGGCCCGTCCTATCCCGAGCTCGTCGCCGATTTCCACCGGATCAGGCGCATCGCCGTTGCCGAGGAGACCGCGTTCAATCGCACGCTGGTGTCGGGCTCGAAGTTGTTTGACGAAGTGGCCGGCGCCACCAAAGCGTCGGGTGCCAACGTGGTTTCCGGTTCGGATGCCTTCACCCTGCACGACACCTATGGCTTCCCGATCGAGCTCACTTTGGAGATGGCCGCCGAGGCCGGCCTGCAGGTCGACGAAACGGGCTTCCGCGAACTGATGGCCGAGCAGCGTAGGCGCGCCAAGGCGGATGCGGCGGCGCGTAAGCATGCGCACGCGGACCTGAGCGCGTACCGCGAGCTGGTCGACGCCGGCCCCACCGAGTTCACCGGATTCGACGAGTTGACTTCCGAGGCAAGGATTTTGGGCATCTTTGTGGACGGCAAACGGGTTCCGGTGGTAGCGCACGGTACCGACGGGGCGGATCGCGTCGAACTTGTGCTGGACCGCACCCCGCTCTACGCCGAGTCGGGCGGCCAGATCGCCGACGAGGGCATCATCGGTGGAACAGGCGCCAACGAGGCCGCCCGGGCAGCGGTCACCGATGTGCAGAAGATCGCGAAAACCCTTTGGGTGCACCGAGTTAATGTCGAGTCTGGGGAATTCGTGGAGGGCGACACCGTCGTCGCGGCGGTGGACCCGGGGTGGCGCCGGGGCGCCACCCAAGGGCACTCGGGTACCCACATGGTGCACGCAGCGCTACGACAAGTGCTGGGGCCCAACGCCGTTCAGGCGGGATCTCTGAACCGCCCGGGCTACTTGCGCTTCGACTTCAACTGGCAGGGGCCACTCACCGAAGACCAGCGCACCCAGATCGAAGAGGTGACCAACGAAGCCGTGCAGGCCGACTTCGAGGTGCACACGTTCACCGAGCAGCTCGAGAAAGCCAAGGCGATGGGAGCGATGGCGCTGTTCGGCGAGAGCTATCCCGACGAAGTGCGGGTGGTGGAGATCGGCGGACCGTTTTCGCTGGAGCTGTGCGGCGGCACCCATGTGCACAACTCCGCGCAGATCGGCCCGGTGACGATCCTGGGCGAATCGTCGATCGGTTCCGGGGTCCGCCGGGTGGAGGCCTACGTCGGGCTCGACTCGTTCCGCCACCTGGCCAAGGAGCGGGCGCTGATGGCCGGGCTGGCGTCGTCGCTCAAGGTGCCCTCCGAAGAGGTGCCCGCCCGGGTGGCCAATCTCGTGGAGCGGCTCAAGGCCGCGGAGAAGGAACTCGAACGCGCCCGGCTGGCGGGCGCGCGGGCCGCTGCGACCAACGCCGCGGCCGGCGCGGAGCGGATCGGTAACGTTCGTGTGGTGGCGCAGCGGATGTCCGGCGGAATGACGGCAGCCGACCTGCGCTCCCTCGTCGGCGATATTCGCGGCAAGCTGGGCAGCGATCCGGCGGTGGTCGCGCTGATCGCCGAGGGCGAGGGCGAAACCGTGCCGTACGCGGTGGCCGCCAATCCGGCCGCCCAGGATCTGGGGATCCGCGCCAACGACCTGGTCAAACAGCTCGCCATGGCTGTGGACGGTCGCGGCGGTGGTAAGGCCGACCTGGCGCAGGGCTCAGGAAAGAATCCGACCGGCATCGACGCGGCGCTCGACGCGGTCCGCTCCGAGATCGCCGTGATAGCGCGGGTCGGTTGAGTGGTCTCAGCACAGCATCGCTTGCCCGACCGGCCCGGCGACCCTGAACAGGACCCCGGCCGGGGACGGCGGCTCGGCATCGATGTGGGCAGTGTGCGGATCGGTGTTGCTTCCAGCGATCCCGACGGCATCCTGGCCACTCCGGTGGAAACGCTGCGTCGCGACCGCTCCGGCAAGCATGTGCGCCGGCTGGCCGAGCTGGCCACCGAATTGGAGGCCGTCGAGGTGATCGTCGGATTGCCGCGGACGCTGGCCGACCGCACCGGACCGTCGGCCCAGGACGCGATTGAACTCGCCGAGGCGCTGGCCCGACGGGTTGCTCCCACGCCGGTGCGGCTCGCCGACGAGCGGCTTACCACGGTCAGTGCGCAGCGATCGCTGCGCGCGGCAGGGGTGCGGGCCAAGGAGCAGCGGGCGGTGATCGACCAGGCGGCGGCGGTGGCAATCTTGCAGAGCTGGCTCGATCAACGCCGAGCCACGATGGCCGGGGCCGAGTCTGCGGCGGGGGATGCCACCGATGGTTGACAGTGTGCGACGCCAACGTGCGGAGCCCGAAGCGGTCGGGCCGCCGCGGCGGAGGATGAGCCGGGTGGCCCGGAATCGGGCCGAGCGCGGGCGTCGGCGGCGGCGCTTCGCCGGCCGGATCACTGCCGGCGTGCTGGTCGTGGTCGTGGTGGCCGCCGTCTTCCTGGGCTCCAAACTCTGGCACGCGGTATTCGGGGCCGGTGACGACTACACCGGCGGCGGCAAGCGCGACGTCGTGATTCAGATACAAGACGGCGACTCGACCACCGCGGTCGGTGAGACGCTGCACAACCAGGGCGTGGTCGCCACCGTCCGGGCATTTGTCAATGCCGCGCACGGCAACACCGCGATTACCTCCATCCAGCCAGGCTTTTACCGGATGCGCACCGAAATCCCGGCGGCCAACGCCGTCGCGCGGCTGGCCGACCCGAATAACCGGGTCGGACGGTTGGTGATCCCGGAAGGACGTCAACTCGACGACACCACCGACATGAAGACGAATAAGGTGAATCCTGGCATTCTCAGCCTGATTTCCCGTGCCACCTGTGTGGATCTCGACGGCAACAAGCGCTGTGTCTCGATTGACGACCTCCGCGCGGCGGCGGGCAACAGCGCTCCCGCGGTGTTGTCGGTACCCGCCTGGGCGGTTGAGCCGGTCACCGAATTGGGCAATGACCATCGCCGGCTCGAGGGCCTTATCGCACCCGGGACCTTCAATGTCGATCCCTCGGCGACGGCCGAGAGCATCTTGGCGAACCTCGTCAGCGCCGGGGCGGTGGAATACACGAAATCCGGGTTGGTGGATACCGCCCAGGCCATGCATCTGTCGCCGTACGACATCCTGGTGGTGGCGTCGTTGGTGCAGCAAGAAGCCAGCTCGCAGGACTTCCCGAAGGTGGCGCAGGTCATCTACAACCGGCTGAACGCCCACCACACGCTGGAGTTCGACTCGACGGTGAACTATCCGCTGGACCGCCGCGAGGTGGCCACCAGCGACGCCGACCGTGCCCAGAAGACGCCTTGGAACACCTACGTATCCCAAGGGCTGCCCGCCACCGCGATCTGCTCGCCCGGCGTCGACGCGCTGCGCGCCGCCGAGCATCCCGAACCGGGTGACTGGTTGTACTTCGTCACCATCGACGCCCAGGGAACCACGCTGTTCACCCGGGACTACAAGCAGCATCTGGCCAATATCGAGCTGGCTAAGCGCAACGGTGTCCTCGACAGCGCGCGCTAACTCGGCGCCTCCTAGAAGGGCGGCCGTTCTCGGCTCGCCGATCGCACATTCGAAGTCCCCGCAACTGCACCTGGCCGCCTACCGCGCGCTGGGCCTGGATGACTGGACCTACCAGCGCATCGAGTGCGGCGCCGAGGAGCTCCCGGGTGTGGTCGGCGGCTTCGGGCCCGAGTGGGTTGGCGTGTCGGTGACCATGCCGGGCAAGTTCGCCGCCCTGCGGTTCGCCGACGAGCGCGCCCAGCGCGCGGCTCTGGTCGGTTCGGCCAACACCCTGGTGCGCACAACGCGTGGCTGGCGGGCGGACAACACCGACATCGACGGCGTGGCGGGCGCGATCGGATCGGCCTCTGGACGGGCGCTGGTGTGTGGATCGGGCGGCACCGCGCCGGCGGCCGTCGTGGGGTTGGCCGAACTCGGCGTCCCCGGCATCACCGTCGTGGCGCGCAATCCGGAGAAGGCGGCCCGGTTGGTGGACCTGGGAACACGAGTTGGCGTGGCGACGCGGTTCTGCGGGTTGGACAGCGGCGAGTTGGCCGACCAGGTGGCCGCCGCGGAAGTGCTGGTCAGCACGATTCCGGCGGACGTGGCTGCGCGGTATGCCGACACGTTCGCCGCGATCCCGGTACTGCTGGACGCCGTCTACGACCCCTGGCCCACGCCGCTGGCCACCGCGGTAGCCGCCGCCGGCGGCCGAGTCATCAGCGGGGTGCAGATGCTGCTGCATCAGGCGTTCGCGCAGGTCGAGCAATTCACCGGGCTGCCTGCGCCGCGCGAGGCGATGACTTGCGCTTTGGAGGCCCTGAACTAGCGTGCCGCGCATGCGGACCGCCGTGGCGAGCCTCGCAGTGGCCCTGGTGTTCGTCTGGCTGGCGGCGTTGAGCTGCTACGACATCCGGCAACGCCGGTTACCGAACCGGCTGACGCTGCCCGGGGCGGGCGTGATTCTGTTGGCCGCCGCCGTTGCCGGGCGCGGGCTGCCCGCGCTGGCCGGGGCGGCGACGTTGGCCGGGGTGTATCTGCTGGTGCACCTGGTGGCGCCGGCGGGGATGGGGGCCGGCGACGTCAAGCTGGCGATCGGTGTGGGTGGGTTGGCCGGCTGCTTCGGTGCCGAGGTGTGGTTGCTTGCGGCGCTGTCCGCGCCGCTGCTCACGGCGCTCTGCGCCGCGGGTATGAGAGCTGCTTGGTTTCTCGGCGGTGCCGCCGGCACCCTCACCGTGCCGCACGGTCCGTCGATGTGCGTGGCCACCGCCGGCGCGGCGGGGTTGGCTCTGCTGGGGTGAGCACATGGGAAGATGGTCAGGTGTTGCGCTGGATCACCGCCGGGGAGTCGCATGGCCGCGCGTTGGTGGCCGTGCTCGAAGGCATGGTCGCCGGCGTGGAAGTCACCTCCAGCGAAATCGCTGATCAGCTGGCCCGCCGTCGGCTCGGCTATGGCCGCGGCGCCCGGATGGCGTTCGAGCGCGACGCGGTGACCGTGCTTGCCGGGGTACGCCACGGCATCACCCTGGGCGGGCCCATCGCTATCGAAATCGGCAACACCGAATGGCCGAAGTGGGAAACGGTGATGGCCGCCGACCCCGTCGACCCCGCGGAGCTGGCGGATATCGCGCGCAATGCCCCGTTGACCCGGCCGCGGCCCGGCCACGCCGACTACGCGGGCATGCTCAAGTACGGCTTCGACGACGCCCGCCCGGTGCTGGAGCGGGCCAGTGCCCGCGAGACCGCGGCCCGTGTCGCGGCGGGGACGGTCGCCCGGGCGTTTCTGCGTCAGGCGCTGGGTGTCGAGGTGCTCTCACATGTCATCGCGATCGGCCCGTCGGCACCCTATGACGGCCCGCCGCCGCGACCCGAAGACCTGCCCGGGATCGATGCCAGCCCGGTGCGCGCCTTCGACAAGGCAGCCGAGCAGGCGATGATCACCGAGATCGAGGCGGCCAAAAAAGACGGCGACACCCTCGGTGGCGTGGTGGAGGTTGTGGTGGTGGGACTGCCGGTCGGGCTGGGATCGTTCACCAGCGGCGACAACCGACTCGACAGCCAGCTCGCGGCCGCCGTGATGGGCATCCAGGCGATCAAGGGCGTAGAGATTGGCGACGGTTTCGAAACCGCGCGCCGCCGCGGCAGTCGTGCCCACGACGAGATGTACCCGGGGCCCGACGGCGTCGTCCGCTCGACCAACCGGGCAGGCGGGCTCGAAGGCGGCATGACCAACGGGCAGCCGTTGCGGGTGCGCGCCGCAATGAAGCCGATCTCCACCGTGCCGCGGGCGCTGGCCACCGTCGACATGGCAACCGGTGACGAGGCCGTTGCCATCCACCAGCGCTCGGATGTGTGCGCGGTGCCGGCCGCCGGGGTCGTTGTCGAGACCATGGTGGCGCTGGTGCTGGCCCGCGCGGTGCTGCAGAAGTTCGGTGGCGATTCGCTGACCGAGACCCGCCGCAACATCGAGGCGTACCAGCGTGCGGTCGCCGATCGGGAAGCACCGGCAGCCCGCGCGTCAGGGTCGGCGTGATGGCACCCGAGGCGGTACTCGTCGGATTGCCGGGCTCCGGCAAGTCCACCATCGGGCGGCGGCTGTCCAAGGCGCTCGGGGTCAGCTTGCTCGACACCGACGCGGCGATCGAGCAGCGGACCGGCCGCACCATCGCCGACATCTTCGCCACCGACGGGGAGCAGGAGTTCCGTCGCATCGAGGAACAGGTGGTCCGTGCGGCATTAGCCGAGCATGACGGCGTTGTGTCGCTCGGCGGTGGAGCTGTCACCAGCCCCGGGGTATGCGAGGCGCTCGCCGGCCACACCGTCATCTACCTGGAGATCAGCGCCCGGGAAGGGGTGCGGCGCACCGGCGGCAACACGGTGCGGCCGTTGCTGGCCGGGCCGGACCGCGCCGAGAAGTTCCGCGCGCTGATGGCCAAGCGGATTCCGTTGTACCGGCGCGTGGCGACCATCCGGGTCAACACCAACCGCCGCAATCCCGGCGCGGTGGTCCGCTACATCGTCTCGCGGCTTCAGGGCGCAGCGCAGACCCAACACCCGGTGACGCCTGGCGCTGAGGCCATCAAATGACCGACACCACCGAACCGGTCACCGTGCGGGTGGCCGTCGACCCGCCCTACCCGGTGGTGATCGGCACCGGGTTGCTCAACGAGTTGGACGAACTGCTTTCCAGCCGGCATCGAGTCGCGATCTTGCACCAACCGGTGCTGGCGCAGACCGCCGAGGTGATCCGAAGCCACTTGGCCGGCAGTGGTGTTGACGCGCACCGCATCGAAATCCCCGACGCCGAAGCCGGCAAGGACCTGCCCGTCGTGGGATTCATCTGGGAAGTGTTGGGCCGCATCGGGATCGGCCGCAAAGACGCACTGGTCAGCCTCGGCGGCGGGGCCGCCACCGACGTCGCCGGTTTCGCGGCGGCCACCTGGCTGCGGGGCGTCGATATCGTGCATGTGCCCACCACACTGCTCGGCATGGTCGACGCGGCCATCGGTGGCAAGACCGGAATCAACACCGAGGCGGGCAAGAACCTGGTCGGTGCATTTCACCAGCCACTGGCCGTCCTCGTCGACCTGGCCACGCTGGAAACGTTGCCGCGCAACGAAATCGTCGCCGGGATGGCCGAAGTGGTCAAGGCAGGGTTCATCGCCGACCCCGTGATTCTCGACCTCATCGAAGCCGACCCGCAGGCCGCGCTGGATCCCGCAGCGGAAGTGCTGCCCGAGCTGATCCGGCGCGCCATCACCGTCAAGGCAGAGGTCGTCGCCGCCGACGAGAAGGAATCGGAGCTGCGCGAAATCCTGAACTATGGGCACACTTTGGGGCATGCGATCGAGCGCCGCGAGCGCTATCAGTGGCGGCACGGCGCCGCGGTGTCGGTAGGTCTGGTGTTCGCCGCCGAGCTGGCCAGACTCGCCGGCCGGCTGGACGACGCCACCGCGCAGCGGCACCGCACCATCCTGACGTCGCTCGGCCTGCCGGTCAGCTACGACGCCGACGCCTTGCCGCAGCTGCTGGAATACATGGCCGGGGACAAGAAAGCCCGGGCCGGCGTGCTTCGGTTCGTGGTCCTCGACGGGCTGGCCAAGCCGGGTCGGCTGGCGGGACCCGACCCGTCGCTGCTGGCGGCAGCTTATGCGGGGATTTATCCGGAAGTCGAAGCCTCATGACGGTCACGGTGAACGTCCTCAACGGCCCCAACCTGGGCCGGCTGGGCCGGCGCGAGCCCGACGTCTATGGGGACACCACCCACGACCAGCTGGCCGCGCTCATCGAGCGTGAGGCCACTGGGCTTGGACTCAAAGCTGTTGTGCGCCAAAGTGATAACGAAGCCCAGCTGCTGGACTGGATCCATCTGGCCGCCGATGCGGGCGAACCGGTGATCCTCAACGCCGGCGGCCTGACCCACACGTCGGTCGCGCTGCGCGATGCCTGCGCCGAATTGCGCGCACCGCTGATCGAGGTGCATATCTCCAACGTGCATGCCCGCGAAGAGTTCCGGCGCCACTCCTACATCAGCCCGGTCGCAACCGGAGTGATCGTCGGGCTAGGAGTCCAGAGTTACCTGCTCGCCCTGCGCTACCTGGCCGGGTCTGCGAACGACTGAGGGCTAGTCCTTTTTCGGTTCCGGGCGTCCGTGCTTCGGGTCGGTGTCGGTACGGATCGCCTCGGTCTTCGCGTCGTCGTCGGTGGCGGCGACCTTTTCGGTAGGTGTTCCCCATGTGCCCGTCGGGATCGTTTCGGTGGATGCGTCACGTCCGGCCGTCGGGATCGTTTCGGTAGGTGCCTCGCGCTCGGCGGTGGCCACCGACGCAGTCCGTTCCTCGGTCTGGGCCGCTGGGATCTCGCCCGTCGGAGTGTCATCGCCGCGAACGGCTGCGAACACGTCGGTGTCCCCGTCCCGCCCCTTATCGCCAAGGCCGTGGTGTTTCTCCGGCGTTTTCTCGAACTGTCGGTCCACCCGCCAGCGGCCGAAGGTCACACCGATGATGCCGGATAGGAAAACGACGAGCGCGGTGAACGCCGCGAACGTCGTCACCTCGTTGAGCAGGCCCCCGGTGTAGATCCCCTTGTAGACCAGCGCGATGAGCCAGCAGACGGCGCCGCTGACGACCCCCGCGATCAGGCCGGCCAGCAGCCAGGTCATCGCCAGATCCTGCCGGCGATCCGGATCCCGATTGGCGGTGGCGTCGGACCGGCCGTCGATCGCCCCCCACACGGCCGCGCAGACGATGAACAGGAGCAGCAGCACCACGCTGATCCACATGGCCCACTCCTGCCAGGCATTGATCAACGCCCCCTGGAATAAGCGAACGACGACCATTACCGCGGCTAACGCCAATCCGCGCAGCATCCAGTTGCTCATGGGGGAAAAGCGTAGCGAGTACCGTCAAGGGTCGTGACACATTCCCAGCGTCGACACAAGCTGAAAGCGCAAATCGGTGCCAGCGGGCTGGACGCGATGCTGGTCACAGACCTGATCAACGTGCGTTATCTATCGGGATTTTCCGGCTCGAACGGCGCGTTGCTGGTCTTCGCCGACGATCGGGTACCGGTATTGGCCACCGACGGCCGGTACCGTACCCAGGCCGCGGAGCAGGCACCAGACCTCGAGATCGCCATCGAGCGGGCCCTCGGGCGCTACCTGGTCGGTCAGGCCGCCGACGGCGGCGTGCGCAAGCTGGGCTTCGAAAGCAATGTGGTCACCGTCGACGGCTTCGACGCGCTCGGCAGTGAGCTGGACGAACAGGGCGGTGATACCGAGCTGGTGCGGGCCGCCGGCACGGTCGAGGCGTTGCGCGAGGTCAAAGACGCCGGCGAGCTGGCGCTGCTGCGGCTGGCCTGCGAGGCAGCCGACGCCGCGCTCGACGATCTGGTGGCGCGTGGCGGTCTGCGGCCCGGACGAACCGAACGCGAGGTGAGCCGCGAGCTGGAGGCCTTGATGCTCGACCACGGCGCCGATGGGATCTCGTTCGAGACGATCGTGGCCGCGGGGCCGAATTCGGCGATTCCGCATCACCGGCCCACCGATGCCGTGCTGGCCCAGGGTGACTTCGTCAAGATCGACTTCGGCGCGCTGGTCGCCGGCTATCACTCCGACATGACCCGCACGTTCGTGCTGGGTAAGGCCGCTGACTGGCAGCTGGAGATCTACCAGCTGGTCGCCGATGCGCAGCGGGCCGGCCGGGAGGCGTTGCGGCCGGGAGCCGGCCTGCGGGAGGTGGACGGCGCAGCGCGTCAGCTGATCGCCGACGCCGGCTACGGCGAGAATTTCGGCCATGGCTTGGGGCATGGCGTGGGTCTGCAGATCCACGAAGCGCCGGGAATCGGAGCCACATCCGCCGGAACACTACTTGCGGGCTCCGTAGTCACCGTGGAGCCCGGCGTCTACTTACCCGGCCGCGGCGGTGTCCGCATCGAGGACACGTTGGTAGTAGCCGGGGGGACGCCAACAGAGCCCGAAACCGTCGGGCAGACCTCGGAACTGCTGACCCGGTTCCCCAAAGAACTGGCCATTCTGACTTAGCATGCGCGGCACGCTCGCCAGCAAGCCCCCAGTCTGGCAGAGTGACTGCATTCAAAGGGTCGAGCGACGCTATGCCGGTATCTCCGCGAAGGAGAGGGACATGCGGTGGTGGTGGTTCTCCGAGGATGCTTATTAGTTGGCTGCAACGGGATCCGTGGGTCGCGGCGGCGTTCGCGGTGCCACTGGCGATCATCCTCCTGGGCGCATTTGCCGGGCACCCATTCCTGTTCGTGTTCGTGCCGCTGCTGGGTTTTGCCGCGCTGGACGGCATGGCTTTAATCGTGATGGATTTGTTTCGGCGCACGATTGGTGGTTCGGCTGCTGTGGGCCGGCAGCGACCTACGCTTGTTGCTCAGCCCCTCTCTGCTGGCCGTTATAGCCAAGCGAGGGCACAGGCCAAGCCGAAGCTGTCGCGACCGGAGTTGGAAGCCGAGGTGCGAGTGCGGGCAGAAGCCGCCGAAGCCGAAACTCTGGCGGCCGAAGCCGAGGCTCTGGCCGCCCAGATGCGGGCGCGAGCAGAAGCCGCCCAAGCCGAGGCTCTGGCCGCTGAAGCCAAAGCTCTGGCCGCCGAAGCCGAAGTTTTGACCGCTGAGGCGCGGGCGCGGGCAGAAGCCGCCGAAGCCGAGGCTCTGGTTGCTGAAGCCGAAGCTCTGACCGCTGAGGCGCGGGCGCGGGCAGAAGCCGCCGAAGCCGAGGCTCTGGCCGCTGAGGCGCGGGCTCGGGCGCTGGCGCGAACAGAAGCGGCCGAAGCCGAGGCTGTGGCCGCTGAGGCGCGGGCGCGGGCAGAAGCCGCCGAAGCCGGAGCTGTGGCCGCTGAGGCGCGGGTGCGGGCAGAAGCCGCCGAAGCCGGAGCTGTGGCCGCTGAGGCGCGGGTGCGGGCAGAAGCCGCCGAAGCCGGAGCTGTGGCCGCTGAGGCGCGGGCGCGGGCAGAAGCCGCCGAAGCCGAGGCTCTGGCCGCTGAGGCGCGGGCTCGGGCGCGGGAACGAACAGAAGCGGCCGAAGCCCAGGCTGTGGCCGCCGAGTCGCGGGTGCGGGCAGAAGCCGCGGAAGCCGGAGCTGTGGCCGCTGAGGCGCGGGCGCGGGCAGAAGCCTTCGAAGCTGGAGCTGTGGCCGCCGAAGCTGGAGCTGTGGCCGCTGAGGCGCGGGCGCGGGCAGAAGCCGCCGAAGCCGAGGCTGTGGCCGCTGAGGCGCGGGCGCGGGCAGAAGCCGCCGAAGCCGGAGCTGTGGCCGCCGAGGCGCGGGCTCGGGCGCGGGAACGAACAGAAGCGGCCGAAGCCGAAGCTGTGGCCGCCGAGGCGCGGGCGCGGGCAGAAGCCGCCGAAGCCGAGGTTGTGGCCGCCGAGGCGCGGGCGCGGGCAGAAGCCTTCGAAGCCGGAGCTGTGGCCGCCGAGTCGCGGGTGCGGGCAGAAGCCGCCGAAGCCGAGGCTGTGGCCGCCGAGGCGCGGGCGCGGGCAGAAGGCGCCGAAGCCGGTGCTGTGGCCGCCGAGGCGCGGGCGCGGGCGCGGGCGCGAGCAGAAGCGGCCGAGGCCGAGGCTGTGGCCGCCGAGTCGCGGGCGCGGGCAGAAGCCGCCGAAGCCGAGGCTGTGGCCGCCGAGGCGCGGGCGCGGGCAGAAGCCGCCGAAGCCGAGGCTCTGGCCGCCGAGGCGCGAGCGCGAGCGATCCGGCTGCGGGCTTGAGGCGGAAGCCAGGGCCACGCCGATTTCCTACGCGGACCTGAATTACGCAAGAGGCAATGCTGCGATGGCACCCACACCCACGCCGAGCATAGGAGGGGCACTTGCTCCACCACAGCGGCATATGCGGAGGCGGGCAGCGATTTGAGCACGCTGCCTGCGCTCAGAAACGTTAAACAATTCGTTTGCAGCACAACGGTATTCCGTCAATTCTTCGGTAGATACCGTCCCGCTGAGAAGGGTCGAGAAGTGGCCGTCCCAGCATAGCCACACTGGCGTCGATCTCGACGCCGAGACGATCCTCAGACGCGATGAAATTGGAATCAGTAAGCTGTTTGGATTCCCGTCTAAGGGTTTTAGGAAATGACGACTGTAAAGCACTCGAGGCCGTGGGTTCGGCTGTGCACCGGCGTGCTGGCGGGTGGCGGGCTGGCCTTCTCCGCTTTCGGACCGGCCGGCGGTATCGGCGAGGCGACGCCGGCTCCTGTGCCCAGCGATCACTGGTGCCCAGGCGATCAATGGGACCCGGGGTGGGGTAACAACCCGGACTGGAATCACTGCCACGACTGGCAAGGTTCAGGAGGCCTGTCCCAAGGTGGTCCGGCGGGCTGGGGACCCTGGGGACCCCCGCCGCCGTGGGCGCCGCCGCAGCCGCCTTCACCGCCGTGGGCGCCGGGGGCCAACGTGATGTGGAACCCGACTGTCAATCAGTGGGGATTTTGGAACAACGGCGTATGGACTGCGATCTGACCAAACGTCGGCTCTAGCCAAACGCCGTTGCCGCCGCGTGCGTCGTACATCCTGCTGCAGCCCTTGTGAGTCAGTCGAAGTTTTTGCGGCCGTAGGATGTTCCACAGCGACACACACAATCTAGGAGATTTACCGACCGTGGCGACCACTTCCGACTTCAAGAACGGACTTGTTCTGGTGATCGACGGACAGCTGTGGACCATCACTGATTTCCAGCATGTCAAGCCCGGCAAGGGCCCGGCCTTCGTGCGCACCAAGCTCAAGAACGTCCTCTCGGGCAAGGTCGTCGACAAAACCTACAACGCCGGCGTGAAGGTGGACACCGCCACCGTGGACCGGCGCGACACCACCTACCTGTACCGCGACGGCTCGGACTTCGTGTTCATGGACAGCCAGGACTACGAGCAGCACCCGCTGCCGGAGTCCCTGGTCGGCGACGCCGCGCGGTTTCTGCTGGAGGGCTTGCCGGTGCAGGTGGCGTTTCATGACGGATCGCCGCTGTACATCGAGCTGCCGGTTTCGGTCGAACTCGAGGTCACCCACACCGAGCCGGGCCTGCAGGGCGACCGGTCCAGCGCCGGCACCAAGCCGGCCACTCTCCAGACCGGTGCCGAGATCCAGGTGCCGCTGTTCATCAACACCGGAGACAAGCTGAAGGTCGATTCGCGCGACGGCAGCTACCTGGGACGTGTCAACGCGTGAGCAGGCAATATGCCTGAAGAAAAGCCGGCAAGGACCAGCAAGGGACGCCATCACGCCCGCAAACGTGCCGTCGACCTGTTGTTTGAAGCCGAGGCCCGCGGCCTGAGCCCGGCAGAGATCGTCGATGTCCGTATCGCGCTGGCCGAAACGAAGCCGGATGTGGCGCCGCTGCAGGCCTACACTCAGACCGCGGCTCGCGGGGTTGGAGAGCACAGCGCGCATATCGATGACCTGATCAGCTCGCATCTGCAGGGCTGGACGTTAGACCGGCTGCCCGCGGTGGATCGCGCCATTCTTCGGGTCTCGGTGTGGGAGCTGCTGTATGCCGAGGACGTGCCGGAGCCGGTCGCCGTCGACGAGGCCGTACAGCTGGCCAAGGAGCTGTCCACCGACGACTCGCCAGGCTTCATCAACGGAGTGTTGGGCCAGATCATGCTGGTGACGCCGCAGATCCGGGCGGCCGCTCAGGCGGTCCGAGGGGCGGTGCGGTCGGGCGCCGCCGGCACGCCGGAGAGCAAGGGACCGCCGGCATGACCCGGCTGGAGCTGCGTGTCGTCGTCGCGGCCTTCCTGGCTGCGACGGTGGTGCTGGGCGCCGTGGTGTGTGCCGCCTACGGCTGGACCATCATCGCGTCGGTGCTCTCGATCTACGCGCTGGGCGTCGGCGCCTGGCTGTATCACTCGATCGAGCGCCTGATCGTGGCCCGCCGCATCAGCACGGTCCGCTCGGCGGCCAAGCCGCTGCAGCCGCTGTTGCCGGTGATGGCCGCCATCATGGGCCTGACGCAGGCCGTGGTGAGGTCGCTCGGCGACGTCACCGATCTGCCGGCGCGCCGCTGGGAGCTTCCGGTGCTGCGGTGGGTAGACAACACCCGTGCCAATCGGCAGGTCATAGACAGTGACGACGAGCTGGATCGCTGACCGACGCCGTCGAATCCTGGGCGAAAAGATCCCGTGCGCAGCACAGGGGGGCACAATACTTGCTGGATCCCGCGGAAGGTGACGACATGAATCGAGACAGTGCCCATCCGCGACGACTTCGCGTCTCGGCGCTGGCGGCAGTCGCCAACCCGTCGTACACCCGCGTCGACACGTGGAACCTGCTCGACGACGCGTGCCGTCACCTCGCCGAGGTAAACCTCGCCGGGCTGGACATCGCCCACGACGTCGCCCGAGTGAAGCGTCTGATGGCCCGCATCGGCGCCTACGAGCGGTACTGGCTGTATCCCGGCGCGGAGAATCTGGCGACCTTCCGGGCTCACCTCGAGGGTCTTTCCACGGTGCGGCTCAGCGAAGAGGTGTCGCTGGCCGTCCGGCTGCTGTGTGAATACGGTGACCGCGCAGGGCTTTTCGATACATCAGCGCCGCTGGCCGACCAGGAGTTGGTAGCCCAAGCCAAACAGCAGCAGTTCTACACGGTGTTGCTCGCCGACGATGCCCTGAACACGGCCCCTGACAGCCTGGCCGAATGCCTGCGCGCGTTGCGCTGCCCGTCCGACGAAGTGCAGTTCGAGCTCCTTGTGGTACCGAGCGTCGAGGACGCCATCACCGCGGTCGCGTTGAACGGCGAGATCCAGGCCGCGATCATTCGCCACGACCTGCCGCTGCGGTCGCGCGACCGGGTGCCGTTGATGAACACGTTGCTAGGGCCCAACGACTCAGAGGCCGGGCCGGTCGTCCCCGATCACGCCAACGACTGGGTCGAGTGTGGCGAGTGGATCCGCGAGTTGCGGCCCCATATCGACCTTTATCTGCTCACCGACGAGTCGATCGCGGCGGGTAATGACGATGAGCCGGACGTCTATGACCGGACGTTCTACCGGCTCAACGATGTCACCGATCTGCACAGCACGGTGCTCGCGGGCTTGCGGAACCGTTTCGCCACACCATTTTTCGACGCGCTGCGCGCTTATGCGGCGGCACCGGTCGGTCAGTTTCACGCCCTTCCCGTCGCGCGTGGCGCCAGCATCTTCAATTCCAAGTCGCTGCAGGACATGGGAGAGTTCTACGGCCGCAACATCTTCATGGCCGAGACCTCGACCACCTCGGGTGGCCTCGACTCGCTGCTGGACCCGCACGGCAATATCAAGAAGGCGATGGACAAGGCCGCGAAAACGTGGAACGCCGACCACACCTACTTCGTCACCAACGGAACGTCGACCGCCAACAAAATCGTCGTGCAGTCCCTGACCAGGCCGGGTGACATCGTTCTGATCGACCGCAACTGCCACAAGTCCCACCACTACGGTCTGGTGCTGGCCGGCGCGTATCCGCTGTACCTCGACGCATATCCGTTGCCGCAGTTCGCCATTTACGGAGCGGTGTCGCTGGAAACGATCAAGAAGACGCTGCTGGACCTCGAGGCGGCCGGGCAGCTGCACCGGGTGCGCATGCTGCTGCTCACCAACTGCACCTTCGACGGCGTCGTCTACAACCCCCGGCGCGTCATGGAGGAGGTGCTGGCGATCAAGCCCGACATCTGCTTCCTCTGGGACGAGGCGTGGTACGCGTTTGCCACCGCCGTGCCGTGGGCCCGGCAGCGCACCGCCATGGTGGCCGCCGATCGTCTCTACCAGACGTTGTCGTCGCCGGAATACGCTGAGGAATACCGGAATTGGTCCGCGTCCATGGAGGGAGTCGACCGATCGGAGTGGGTGCACCGCCGGCTGCTGCCCGACCCCAGCCGGGCCCGGGTGCGCGTCTACGCGACACACTCCACGCACAAGTCGCTGTCGGCGTTTCGGCAGGCGTCGATGATCCACGTCCGCGATCAGGATTTCAATTCGCGCGCTCGGGATGCGTTCGTTGAGGCGTTTTTGACCCACACGTCGACGTCGCCGAACCAGCAACTTCTCGCGTCGCTGGACCTGGCGCGCCGGCAGGTCGACATCGAGGGATTCCAACTGGTCCGGCAGGTCTATGACATGGCGCTGGTTTTCCGGCACCGCGTCCGCAGAGACCGGCTGATCAGCAAGTGGTTCCGCATCCTCGACGAGTCCGACCTGGTGCCCGAGGAGTTCCGGGCCTCCGCGGTCAGCTCGACCGCTTCGATCAGGCAGGGCGCCCTGGCGGAGTGGAACGAGGCCTGGCGCTCCGATCAGTTCGTGCTGGACCCGACGCGGGTCACCCTGTTCCTCGGCAAGACCGGAATGAACGGGTACGACTTCCGCGAGAAGATCCTGATGGACCGGTTCGGCATCCAGATCAACAAGACGTCGATCAACAGCGTCCTGCTGATCTTCACGATCGGTGTCACCTGGTCGAGCGTGCACTACCTGCTCGACGTGCTGCGCCGGGTGGCCACCGATTTCGACCGCGTTCAGAAGGCCGCCAGCGCCGCCGATTGGGCGCTGCATGACCGCCACGTCGAGGAGATCACCGAGGACCTGCCGCATTTGCCCGACTTCAGTGAGTTCGACATCGCCTTCCGTCCCGTCGACGCCTGCGCGTTCGGTGACACGCGGGCGGCCTTCTACGCCGGGTATGAAGAGTCAGACCGCGAGTATGTGCTGATCGGCACGGCGGGGCGACGACTGGCTGAGGGCAAGACCCTGGTGTCGACCACGTTCGTGGTGCCCTACCCGCCCGGCTTCCCGGTGCTGGTCCCGGGTCAGGTGGTCTCCAAGGAGATCATCTATTTCCTGGCCCAGCTCGACGTGAAAGAGATCCACGGGTACAACCCCGAACTCGGGTTGTCGGTGTTCACCCCGGAGGCGCTGGCCCGCATGGAGGCGCAACGGAGCGCTGCGACGGCCGCGGTGGGTTCCGCATTCCCGGTCTTCGAGCTGCCGTCGGATGCCTCTGCCATGAATGGGGCCTTAAACGGCGACAGCGTCGTGCAGGCGGCTGCCAAAGACGCGTGAGGCCCGGAGCGCGCGGTTCTGCTCACCGGGATCGCAAAGGCGGCGTCTCATCCGAGGTGGCGCAATAGCCGACCGAGCCCGGGTTTTTTGCTGGTCGTGGCCGAGTGCCACCCGGCGCAATACCCGCGGCTGGCTTCGCGACCCCCGATCGGGTGCCCTGAATACCCCCCTGAGCTGCATTAGCGTGGCGGCGTGGCCGAAGCCATACCGATCTCACGTTTTAAGGGCTCCCGGGCCAATCGTGCCCGCCGGGCTGCCGACGTGTTGCGTCAGCAGATTCATGCCGACGCCTATCCCGAGGGGCTACCCGGCGAAACCGAATTGGCGGCCGAATTCTTCGTCTCCCGCAACACCATTCGCGAGGCGCTGAGCATTCTGAAAAACGAAGGGCTGATCGACCGCGGACCCAAAGTCGGCACCCACGTCGCACAGCGCAAGTACGACCACCGGATCGATTCATTGCTGGGACTCAAGGAAGCCTTCAAAAACCTCGGAGAGGTTCGCAACGAGGTGCGGGCCGCCATGCCGGTGACTGCCCCGCCGTCGGTGGCTCGCCGGTTGCAGCTGCGGCACGGTGAAGAGGCGGTGTTCGTCGAGCGGTTGCGTTACCTCGGCGACCTACCGCTCAGCCTCGACCTGACCTACCTCGCTCCGGATATCGGAAACCGCATTCTGGGTTATCCCCTGGAAACCAATGACCTGTTCGCGCTCATCGAGCAGGTCAGCGGACAGCGGCTGGGCTCGGCATCGCTGGCGCTGGAGGCCATCCCCGCCGACGCGCATTCGGCGGCCACACTGCAGGTGCCCGACGGGTCGGCGCTGCTCATGCTGGAGCGGCTCACCAGCCTCGACGACGGCAGGCCCGTCGACCTGGAGTACATCCGGATGCGCGGCGATCGAATCACCATGCGCGGCAACCTGATAAGGAGCAAGCTATGACGCTGGTCAACCACCGCACCGACGTGCCGGTGACGATCGACGAATCGCTGTGTATCGACGGCTGCACACTGTGCGTGGAGATCTGTCCGCTGGACGCGCTGGCCATCAACCCCGACACCGGCAAAGCCTTCATGCACGTCGACGAATGTTGGTACTGCGGCCCGTGCGCGGCGCGCTGCCCGACCGGCGCCGTCACGGTGAACATGCCGTACCTCATACGCTGAATCAGCCTATCTTCCAGGATCTTTCATGAAACGACACGCCGTTCGGCTGGCGTCGGTGGTGGCTACGACCATTAGCGCCGTCGCGGTCATGTCCGGTTGCTCGCTGGAATCCTTATCGCAGTCCTCCGGCGTCGTCAACGTCGTGGTGGGCTATCAGTCCAAGACCATCAACACGGTGACCGCGGGCACGTTGCTGCGCGCCCAGGGCTACCTGGAGCGCCGGCTTGCCGACATCACCACCCGGACCGGCACCAAATACGCGGTGCGCTGGCAGGACTACGACACCGGTGCCCCGATCACCGCGCAGATGCTCGCCGAGAAGATCGACATCGGTTCGATGGGCGACTACCCGATGCTGATCAACGGCTCCAAGACACAGGCCAACCCCTTGGCTCGCACCGAGATGGTGTCGGTCACCGGCTACAACCCCAAGGGCGCGCTGAACATGGTGGTGGTGGCGCCCAACTCGTCGGCGACCGGGCTGGCCGACCTGGCCGGTGCGAAGGTCTCTGCCAGCGTGGGCTCGGCCGGCCACGGCACGTTGGTGCGAGCCCTGGATAAGGCCCGGATCGGCGGTGCCGAGGTACTCAACCAGCAGCCACAGGTCGGTGCGTCTGCACTGGAATCCGGCCAGGTGCAGGCACTTTCGCAGTTCGTCGCCTGGCCCGGGCTGTTGGTCTACCAGGGCAAGGCCAAACTGCTCTACGACGGAGCCGAGCTGAACCTGCCCACCCTGCACGGTGTGGTGGTGCGACGCTCGTACGCGTCCGCTCATCCGGAGGTGCTCGCGGCCTTCCTACAGGCGCAACTGGACGCTACCGATTTTCTCAACGAAAAGCCGCTGGAGGCGGCCCGTATCGTCGCCCAAGGCAGCGGGCTGCCGCAGGAGGTGGTGTACCTCTACAACGGTCCCGGCGGCACGTCGTTCGACACCACCCTGAAACCGTCGTTGACCGACGCGCTGAAAAGCGATGTGCCCTACCTGAAGTCGATCGGCGACTTCGCCGACCTCGACATCTCAGGGTTCGTCGAAAACGAGCCGCTGCGCGCGGTATTCGCGGCCCGCGGCCTGAACTATGACGCGGCCCGGGCCGCCGCCACGAACCCGTCAGTGCTCCGCGGCGATCCCGCTCAGGCAAGCGAACTCTGGTTGGACGGAATCGATGCCACTCAAACGGTTGCCGACCCAACCAGCCTGCTGCGGGCGATCAGGGATGCGGCTGCCCGCGGCGCCAAGGTCCGGGCGGCCTACGTTCCCGACGCCGAGTTGGGCACCCGCTGGTTCGCCGATAAGGCGGCGTGGGTGCAGGACGGCCAGAAATTCCTACCATTCGGTACCCCGGCCGGGGCCCGTCGCTACCTCGCCACGCACCCGGGCTGCGTCGCAGTGAATTATCAACAGGCACTTGGAGGTTCGGTATGACAACCCAAGTAGTATCCGACCAGGTGCTCGGTGCGGTCTCGGTGGCCCCGACGACCGGGCTGCCCACCACACGACGTCTCGCCTCGCCGTGGCGGTCGCGGTTGCTGCGGGTGGCCTCGGTGGCCGCCGCCATCGGGCTGTGGCAGTTGCTCACCGCCGGCAAGGTGCGGCTGTTGCTGCGATTTGACACGTTGCCGACGGTCACCGAGATCGTAAATGCGCTGCACCGTCGGCTCGGCGCCTACGAGTACTGGCTTGACCTGGCGCAGTCATTGATTCGGATTCTCACCGGCTTCGGGCTGGCCGCGGTGGTCGGCGTCGCGACGGGTGTGCTGCTGGGCCGCTCGCGACTATTCGCCGATCTGTTCGGCCCGCTGGCGGAGCTGGCCAGGCCCATTCCCGCCATTGCGATGGTGCCGGTGGCGATCCTGCTGTTTCCGACCGACGAGGCCGGCATCGTGTTCATCACCTTTCTCGCGGCCTACTTCCCGATCATGGTCAGTACTCGGCATGCGGTGCGCGCGCTGCCCACGTTGTGGGAGGACTCGGTGCGGACCCTGGGCGGCGGCCGGTGGGAGGTGCTGAGCCAGGTCGTCCTGCCGGGCATTCTGCCGGGGGTGTTCGGGGGTTTGTCGGTCGGCATGGGCGTGGCCTGGATCTGTGTGATCTCCGCGGAGATGATCTCCGGCCGGCTCGGCGTCGGCTACCGCACCTGGCAGGAGTACACCGTGCTGGCCTACCCCCAGGTGTTCGTCGGCATCATCACCATCGGGGTGCTGGGATTCGCGACGTCCGCGGTCGTCGAACTGGTGGGCCGGCGCGTGACCCGCTGGCTGCCGCGCGCACAGGAAGGCTTGCGATGACAGTCGGAATGAGCCTTGAGCTGGATCGAGTTCGGTTGTCCTACACCGGAGATCCGGTCATCGACGGACTGAGCCTGACGGTGCGGCCGGGCGAGATCCTGGTGCTCACCGGGCCGTCGGGCTGCGGCAAGTCGACGGTGCTGCGTGCGCTGGCGGGCCTGCTGCGGCCCGATGACGGGCGGGTGCTGGCCGACGGCGCCGAAGTCACCACCACTTCGGGTGACCGCGGCATGGTGTTCCAGGACAACGCGCTGCTGCCGTGGCGCACCGTGCGGTCCAACATCGAACTGGCACTGCGGCTACGCGGCGAACCACGAGCCACCCGGCGGGCTGCGGCCGAGCGCTGGATCGATGAGCTTGGACTCACCGGTTTCGGCCACTACCTACCCAAGAGCCTGTCCGGCGGGATGCGCCAGCGCGTTCAGCTGGCCCGGGGGCTGGCCGGGGCCCCGCGCGCAGTGATGATGGACGAGCCGTTCGGAGCGCTGGACACCCAAACCCGTGCCGCCATGCAGCGGCTGCTCATCGACACCTGGCGTACCCATCCGACCACGATCGTCTTCGTCACGCACGACGTGGACGAGGCCCTGGCGCTGGGGGACCGGATAGTCGTGCTGGGCCGGGCCGGTGAGCCGTTACGTGCGGCGCTTGACGTGCCCGAACCGCGCAGCGGAGGCCTGCGTGACGAGCTGCGCGCGGGAATCATTGCCGCCCTGGATCATTCGGTGGCGGCATGATGCAGATCCCCGATATCACGCCGGCCCGCCTCGACTGCGACGTGCTGGTCATCGGGGTGGCACCGCGGGCACCATGGCCGCACTGTCCGCCGCCGAGCAGGGTGCGCAGGTGTTGCTGTTGGAAAAGGCCCATGTGCGGCACTCCGGTGCGCTGGCGATGGGTATGGACGGGGTCAACAACGCCGTCATTCCGGGCAAGGCCGAACCGGAAGACTACGTCGCCGAGATCACCCGCGCGAACGACGGAATCGTCAACCAGCGCACGGTGTATCAGACGGCATCCCGTGGATTTGCGATGGTGCAACGGCTGGAACGCCATGGGGTGAAGTTCGAGAAGGACGAGCACGGCGAATACGCGGTGCGCCGGGTGCACCGGTCGGGCTCATACGTGCTGCCCATGCCGGAAGGCAAGGACGTCAAGAAGGCGCTGTATCGGGTGCTGCGGCAGCGGTCGATGCGGGAGAAGATCCGGATCGAGAACCGCCTGATGCCGGTGCGGGTGCTCACCGACGGTGGCCGCGCCGTCGGCGCCGCGGCATTGAACACGCGCACCGGCGAATTCGTCGCCGTCGGCGCCAAGGCGGTAATTCTGGCGACCGGGGCGTGCGGCCGGCTCGGTTTGCCCGCGTCGGGTTATCTGTACGGCACCTACGAGAACCCGACCAACGCCGGCGACGGGTACGCGATGGCCTACCACGCCGGCGCCGAGCTGTCCGGTATCGAGTGCTTTCAGGTCAATCCGCTGATCAAGGATTACAACGGTCCGGCCTGTGCCTATGTGGCCAATCCGTTCGGTGGCTACCAAGTCAATTCGCACGGCGAGCGGTTCGTCGATTCCGACTACTGGTCGGGTCAGATGATGGCCGAAGTCAAAAGCGAGATCGACTCCGCGCGCGGGCCCATCTATCTCAAGGTGTCTCACCTTTCCGATGAGACGCTGACCGCGCTGGAGAACATCCTGCACACCACCGAGCGGCCCACTCGCGGCACCTTCCACGCCAACCGCGGTCACGATTACCGCACCCATGACGTGGAGATGCACATTTCCGAAATCGGTTTGTGCAGTGGGCATTCCGCTTCCGGGGTCTGGGTCGATGAGCATGCCCGCACCACCGTGCCCGGACTGTACGCCGCGGGGGATCTGGCCTGCGTGCCGCACAACTACATGATCGGGGCATTCGTCTTCGGTGACCTCGCCGGCACGCACGCCGCGTCGACCTTGAGCGAAGTCTCTGCGCCACAACAACTCCCGGATGATCAGCTGCGCGAGGCGCATGAGCTGATCTACCGGCCGCTGCGGCATCCGGACGGTCCGCCGCAGCCGCAGGTCGAATACAAGCTGCGGCGGTTCGTCAACGACTATGTGGCCCCGCCCAAGGCGGCGGCCAAACTGTCCATCGCGGTGCGCACCTTCGATCGGATGCGTGACGAGATCGCCGGCATGGGCGCGCGTAATCCGCACGAGCTGATGCGCGCCGTGGAGGTGTCGTTCATCCGGGACTGCGCTGAGATGGCGGCCCGATCCTCGCTCACCCGGACGGAATCGCGCTGGGGCCTCTACCACGAACGCGCCGACTTGCCCGGGCGCGACGACAGCCAATGGGGTTATCACTTGAACCTGCGCAAGGGTGCGGCTGGCGAGATGGTGTTCCTCAAGCGCCCCGTGGCGCCGTACTTTGTGCCGGTCCCCGAGCTGGATGGTCTGCCGCCGGTGGACCAGACGGCCCACGAGGTGGAGCAGCCGCCGCTGGTGGGCGGTCAAGCCCCGGCCACCACCGTCTCGCGGATCGGCTCGGCTGCAACGGTATTCGAGCCTCCCTCGCCGCGCATTGCCGGGGTCCTCGCGCTGGAGGAGCCGACGATTGCCGATCTGGAGCCGTACCTGGCCGACTTGGATCCCGGGGTGCGCCGAACCGCGGTGGCCACGCTCACCGAGCACATCCCCGACGGATATGCGCCGGCCTTGTTCGCCGCGCTGGACGACGCCGATGCCGGGGTGCGCCGCACCAGCGCCGAGGGAATCCGCGAGCTGGTCGAAGTGCTGCCCGACCCCGGCGCGGCCGGGGCGTATTTGTTATCCCGGGACATGGTGGTGCGGGCGGCGTCCGTGTATCTGCTGGCCGCGCGCCGGGCCGGTGATGCCGGCCAATATCGTCGCTCGCTCGAAGATCCCGACCACCGGGTGCGTATCGAGGCCGTGCGAGCGCTGGTGTCGGTCGACGACGTGGCCGGGGTCGTCGCGGCCACCGGCGACGAGAGCCGGGAGGTCCGTATCGCGGCGGCTGCCGGTCTGGCCAGGCTAGGCGACGGCGCCCAAGGTAGCCGGGCCGTGAGCACGCTGATCGCCGATCCCGATCCGCTGGTGCGTGCGGCGGCACTGGCCGCGTTGGCCGAACTAGGTTGCAGTCAAGACGATTTCGCCGAAGTCGAAAAGGCATTGCAAGCACCGGCCTGGCAGGTGCGGGAGGGTGCGGCCCGGGCGCTGTCGGGTGCGGTGGCCGAACTCGCGGTTCCCCGCCTGTCCGAGGCGCTCGCTGACGCGCATCTGGATGTACGCAAGGCTGCGGTGCTGAGCCTGACCCGATGGGCCGGTGAAACCGCTGCCCGTGACGCGTTGGGAATCGCGCTCAAGGACAGCGACGCCGACGTGCGGGCCTACGCGCGCCGCGCCTTGGAACACGACGGGTAGGCGGTCACCGCAAGGCCTTGGCGTAGAGCACGCTGTCTTGAGGTTCGGGGCCTAGGTTGGGGTAGACGGCGTGGCGGGCCAGCCGCCCCTCTAATGTGAACCCGGCTCGCTGCAGCACGCGGGCCGACCCCGTGTTGTCGACGCTGCACGTGGCCCAGACGCGATACACGTGAGGATCGGCACTGCAGCGCGGTCAGCAGCATGTTGAGCGCCTCGGACACCTAACCCTTGCGCCACCAACGCCGCCCGATGCAGCTTCCGATTTCGACCGAGTGCGGTGCCCACCGTTTGCAGCTGGTCATGCCGATGACCTCACCGCTGTGCCGCAGCTCGATGACCCAGGTACGCTCGTCGCCGCTGACGTTGAGCTTTTCGGTGATCACCCGCCGCGTCGCCGCCACGTCGGGGTGTGGTGTCCATTGCAGATATTTGGTGACCTCGGGATCGCGGGCGACCCTTTGGAAGAGCGCGCCGGCATCGTCGAGTACCGGCGGGCGCAGCAGCAGCCGCGGCCCGGCGATGCGGTCAGGGGGGTAATCGACCATGGTGTCAGAGGCCGAGCGCACGATAGGTGTAGCGGACGAACTTCGGTTGCGCCGTACGGAGTTTCGCCAGCGACGTGTTACCCGCGACAGCCGTGGCCGCGTCCACCGTCAGGTCAGGCAGATTCTGAATCAGATACAGCAGGATCAGGTCCGCGCTCGGGTCCGCCTGCCACCATGTCCCGTACGCGCCGGGCCAGCTGAACGTTCCCAGCCCGCCCGGGCCGAACAGGGGGGCGGACTTGGCCGGCTCTGTCACCACCGACAGATTCAACCCGAAGCCGCGGCCAACCCAGTACGGCGCCCCCAAGAAGTTGTGTCGCTTCTGTTCGTCGGTCAGCCGGTCGGTCCGCATCAGGCGGGCCGACTCGGGGGACAAGACCCGCACGCCGTCGATCGTCCCGTCGCCGAGGATCATCCGTACGAACCGCAGGTAGTCGTCGGCGGTCGACCACAACCCGCCGCCGGCGTTGCAAAACGAGGGTCGCTTGATGTGCGGCGGCCCCATCACGTCGTGCCGCAGTTCGTGGTTGTCGTCGAGGGAATACATGGTCGCGGCGCGGCGGCGCGCTTCGGGAGAGACGAAGAATCCGGTGTCGGGCATGCCCGCCGGACCCAGCACCCGCTCGTCGAGAACCTGGTAGAACGGCTTGCCGTCGATGCGGGAAGCGATGACGCCCAACAGGTCTATGGCGTGGCTGTAGGTCACCCGGTCGCCGGGCTGATGCACCAGCGGCAGCTTGGCCAGCTCGCTCAGCCAAACGTCGGGCCCCTGGTTGAACGGCAGCCGCATGTAAGCCTTGGAGATGGGTCCGGACACCGAGAATCCGTACGCCAGGCCGCTGGTGTGGGTGAGCAGATCCTCGATCAGGATGGCGCGGCGCGTCGGATGCGTCCGGTCCAGCGGACCATGCGGGTCGTCCAGCACCTGCACGTCGGCCAGTTCCGGCGCCCAGGGCGTGATCGGGTCTTTCAACGCCAGCTTGCCGTCGTCGACCAGGCTCATCACCGCCGCTACCGTGACCGGTTTGGTCATCGACGCGATGCGAAACAGGGTGTCTCTTTGCATCGGCAGGCCTGCATCCACATCCCGGTAGCCGATCTCGTTGAGCTGCAGCACTTCTCCGTGCTGCCAGACCACCGTTACCGCACCGGCGAGTAGGCCGGCGTCGCAGACCTCGCGGATGGAGGCCTGATTGCCGTCGAGATTCACCCGGTCAGGTTAGCCCGCGTCCAGCTACCGTCGCTGCGCGCGGACGTACCAGAACGCCATCTCTACTTCGTTGCCGTCGATTTCGCGGCGCCAAGTGGCGGCCTCCAGTGACTCGATATCCCAGCCCGCGCCGACGAGGACGGCGCGCAGCGTCTCCTCGGACACCGCGGGCCGCGGCCACTCCTCGTCGGACGGGTTGGCGTCGGAGAAGCAGCTGATCAGCAGGGTGGCACCGGGCCTGGTGGCCCGATGCGCCGCGGCGGCGTAGCTGCGCTTGCCGTCATCGTCCAGACAATGGAACATGCCGCTGTCGACGATGGTGTCGAACGCGTCGGTGTAGCCCTCGAGCTTGGTGGAGTCGGTGACCGCGAACTTGACGTTGACTCCGGCGTCCTTGGCCCGCCGCTCGGCGGTCTTCAGCGCGGTCGGTGAGATGTCCAGCCCGGTGACATTGTGTCCGCTTTTGGCCAGGTAGATGGCGTTGTCGCCGAGCCCGCAGCCGATATCGAGGACGTCACCGTGCACCCAGCCGCCCTCCTGCCACGCGATGACATTCTCCTTGGGCGCCTTGGTGTCCCATGGTGGGGTGGCCACAGCGGGGAAGCCTTCGGCCGGGCTTTCGCCGCGGTAAAGGGCATCGAAATCAAGAACCGGGAAACGAGAGGAATCTGAGGAAGACGTCGAGCCTGTCATTTCCGCCAGGGTAGACCGGAATGCTACGCTGCCGGGCAGTCGACATCCTTTAACGATCCGTCCAGAGAGGCGGAGAAGGAGGTCTGTAAAAAACGATGTCTCGCATGGGTGCCGCGGGGGATGCCGCCACCGGCAGGGAATTGATGTCTGCGGCCGATGTCGGTCGCACCATTTCCCGCATTGCACATCAGATCATCGAAAAGACCGCGCTGGATGGTCCCGACGCGCCACGGGTGGTGCTGCTGGGTATCCCGACCCGCGGCGTGATCCTGGCCAAGCGCCTGGCCACCAACATCGGCGAATACAGCGGGGTTAACGTCGCGCACGGTGCCTTGGATATCACCTTGTACCGCGACGACCTGATGCAAAAGCCACCCCGGCCGCTGGAGGACACGTCGATACCGGCCGGCGGCGTCGACGACGCCTTGGTGATCCTCGTCGACGACGTGCTGTATTCCGGGCGCTCGGTGCGCTCCGCCCTGGACGCGCTGCGCGACGTGGGCCGGCCGCGGGCCGTGCAACTTGCGGTGCTGGTCGACCGCGGCCACCGCGAATTGCCGCTGCGCGCCGACTATGTGGGCAAAAACGTGCCGACCTCGCGCGGCGAGAGCGTGCACGTGCAACTCAGCGAGCACGACGGTCGCGACGGCGTGGTCATCTCGAGGGACTCTGATTGATGAGGGCCGCATGACCAGACACCTGCTGACCGCCGGCGACCTGAGCCGCGACGACGCCACCGCTATCCTCGACGACGCCGACCGGTTCGCGCAGGCTCTGGTGGGCCGGGAGATCAAGAAGCTGCCGACACTGCGCGGCCGCACCGTGATCACGATGTTCTACGAGAACTCGACCCGCACCCGGGTTTCCTTCGAGGTGGCCGGGAAGTGGATGAGCGCCGACGTGATCAACGTGAGTGCGGCCGGATCATCGGTGGGCAAGGGCGAGTCGCTGCGCGACACCGCGCTGACGCTGCGGGCGGCCGGTGCCGACGCGCTGATCATCCGGCACCCGGCATCCGGTGCCGCGCACCTGCTCGCCGACTGGACTGCCCCAACCGACGGCAGCGATGGCCCGTCGGTCATCAATGCCGGGGACGGCACCCATGAGCACCCGACGCAAGCGCTGCTGGACGCGCTGACCATCCGCCAGCGGCTGGGCAGCATCGAAGGCCGGCGCATCGTGGTTGTCGGCGACATCCTGCACAGCCGGGTCGCACGCTCCAATGTGGTGCTGCTGGACACCCTGGGCGCCGAGGTGGTGCTGGTGGCGCCGCCGACGCTGTTGCCGGTGGGAGTCGATGGCTGGCCGGCCACCGTCTCCTATGACTTCGACGCCGAGCTGCCCGCCGCCGACGCGGTGCTGATGCTGCGGGTGCAGGCCGAGCGGATGAACGGCGGCTTCTTCCCGTCGGTGCGCGAGTACTCGGTTCGCTACGGGCTTTCCGATCGGCGTCAGGCGATGCTTCCCGGCCATGCCGTGGTGCTGCACCCAGGGCCGATGGTGCGCGGCATGGAAATTGCGTCTTCGGTGGCTGATTCATCGCAATCGGCTGTGCTGCAACAGGTTTCCAACGGTGTTCACGTACGGATGGCGGTGTTGTTCCACGTGCTGGTAGGCACCGAGTCGGCCGGAAAAGAGGGTGCGGCATGAGCGTGCTGCTTCGCGGGGTCCGGTTGTACGGCGAGGGCGAGCGGGTCGACGTGCTGGTCGAAGACGGCCAGATCACCGGCATCGGCCCGGGTCTTGCGATCCCCGATACCGCAGACGTCATTGATGCCACTGATCACGTGTTGCTGCCCGGACTGGTCGACCTGCACACCCACCTGCGCGAGCCAGGCCGCGAATATGCCGAAGATATCGAAACCGGTTCGGCGGCAGCGGCTTTGGGCGGATACACGGCAGTTTTCGCGATGGCAAACACCAATCCGGTCGCCGACAGCCCGGTGGTCACCGACCATGTCTGGCACCGCGGGCAGCAGGTCGGTCTGGTCGACGTGCATCCCGTCGGTGCCGTCACCGTCGGGCTGGCCGGAGTCGAGCTCACCGAGATGGGCATGATGGCCGCCGGCGCCGCGCAGGTGCGCATGTTCTCCGATGACGGCATCTGCGTACACGACCCGCTGATGATGCGGCGTGCCCTGGAGTACGCCACCGGCTTGGGGGTGCTGATTGCTCAGCACGCCGAGGAGCCGAGGCTGACCGTCAACGCGGTCGCGCACGAGGGGCCCACGGCCGCCAGGCTGGGACTCGCGGGATGGCCGCGGGCCGCCGAGGAATCGATCGTCGCCCGCGACGCGCTGCTGGCCCGCGACGCCGGTGCCCGAGTGCACATCTGCCACGCCTCCACCGCGGGCACCGTCGAAATCCTGAAATGGGCTAAGGACCAAGGTATTTCGATCACGGCCGAAGTCACCCCGCACCATCTGCTGCTCGACGACAGCAGACTGCCCAGCTACGACGGGATCAACCGGGTCAACCCGCCGCTGCGCGAGGCCGCCGACGCCGTTGCGTTGCGTCAAGCGCTGGCTGACGGGGTAATCGACTGTGTGGCCACCGATCATGCTCCGCACGCCGAGCACGAAAAATGCGTCGAGTTCTCCGCGGCGCGCCCCGGCATGCTCGGGTTGCAGACGGCGTTGTCGGTGGTGGTGCAGACGATGGTGGCCCCCGGACTGTTGACCTGGCGCGATGTCGCCAGGGTGATGAGCGAGAATCCGGCGCGCATCGTCGGCCTGCCCGACCACGGCCGGCCACTCGAGGTGGGGGAGCCGGCCAACCTGACCGTGGTGGACCCAGACGCAACCTGGACGGTCGCCGGGCCGGACCTGGCGAGCCGGTCAGCCAACACGCCATACGAGTCGATGACCTTGCCTGCCACCGTGACTGCGACGCTGCTGCGCGGGAAGATCACCGCTCGGGACGGGAAGAGTCCGGCATGAACTCAGGCACGCTGGTGGGGTCGCTGATCTTCGCGGCCGTGCTGGTGGTGGTGATCGCGGTGGTGATTCAGCTGATGATGCGCGCCTGGCGGCGTCGCGCGCAGCAGCAGGCGGAGCTGATCGGAGCCCTGCCCGACCTGCCCGAGCAGGTGAGCTCGGCGACCATCACCACGCGCGGCGTCTACGTCGGCTGCACCGTGGAGCCGGCGTGGAGCGAGCGGGTCACCGCCGGCGATCTTGGCTACCGCAGCAAGGCGGTGCTGAGCCGCCATCCCGAGGGCATCCTGGTGCAACGCACCAGGGCTCAGCCGATCTGGATTCCGGAGGAGTCGATCGCCGCCATCCGCACCGAGCGTGGCATCGCGGGTAAGGTCGCGGCCCGCAATGGGATTCTGGCGATCCGATGGCGGCTGCCGTCGGGCGTCAAGATCGACACCGGGTTTCGCGCGAACAACCGTGACGAATATGTGAGCTGGTTAAAGAGCTGGCCGGAGGGAGTGGCGTCATGAAGGCCTTGCTGGTGCTTGAAGACGGCCGCGCCTTTACCGGCACGCCGTTCGGCAAGATCGGCCAAACGCTCGGAGAAGCCGTCTTTTCCACCGGCATGTCCGGTTATCAGGAAACGCTGACCGACCCCAGCTACCACCGGCAGATCGTGGTGGCCACCGCGCCGCAGATCGGCAACACCGGCTGGAACGGTGAGGACGCCGAGAGCCGCGGAGACAAGATCTGGGTCGCCGGGTACGCGGTGCGCGACCCGTCGCCGCGTGCGTCGAACTGGCGGGCCACCGGCACGCTGGAAGACGAGCTGGTCCGCCAGCACATCGTCGGGATCGCCGGTATCGACACGCGGGCGGTGGTCCGGCATCTGCGCAGCCGTGGCTCGATGAAGGCCGGGGTGTTCTCCGGTGACGCGCTCGCCGAGCCGGCCGAACTGCTGGAGCGGGTGCGTGGCCAGCAGTCGATGCTGGGCGCCGATCTGGCCGGCGAGGTCAGCACTGCGGGTACCTACATCGTGGAACCAGAAGGGGCACAGCGGTTTACCGTGGCCGCGGTGGACCTCGGCATCAAGACCAACACTCCGCGCAACTTCGCCCGCCGCGGCATCCGCAGCCATGTGCTGCCCGCGTCGGCGACTTTCGAGCAGATCGCCGACATCGCGCCGGACGGCGTGTTCTTGTCCAATGGGCCCGGCGACCCGGCCACCGCAGATCACGTCGTCGAGCTCACCCGGGAGGTGATCGGTGCCGGAATCCCATTGTTCGGAATCTGTTTCGGCAACCAGATCCTCGGGCGAGCGCTCGGCCTGTCCACCTACAAGATGGTGTTCGGTCACCGCGGTATCAACATCCCGGTCATCGACCACGCCACCGGGCGTGTCGCGGTCACCGCGCAGAACCACGGCTTCGCGCTGGAAGGCGAGGCGGGCCAGTCCTTCGACACCCCCTTCGGGCCCGCGGTCGTGAGCCACACCTGCGCCAACGACGGAGTGGTGGAGGGCGTCAAACTCGCTGACGGGAAAGCATTTTCGGTGCAATACCACCCCGAGGCCGCCGCAGGACCGCATGACGCGGAGTACCTGTTCGATCAATTCGTCGAACTGATGGCGGGGGAGGGCCGCTGATGGTGGTTACCGCGAGGGCGCCTGTTGGTTCCTCCGCAAGCGGGAGGTGCCCCCAGCCGACCCGCCGTGTACGGCGTACAACTGCGCACGCTCGCGCCCAGACTGGAGGGGGACGCTAGTGCCGCGTCGCACCGATTTGCGCCACGTGCTGGTGATCGGCTCGGGACCGATCGTGATCGGTCAGGCCTGCGAATTCGACTACTCCGGCACCCAGGCCTGCCGGGTGCTGCGCGCCGAGGGACTACAGGTCAGCCTGATCAACTCCAACCCGGCCACCATCATGACCGACCCGGAGTACGCCGATCACACCTATGTCGAGCCCATCACCCCCGCGTTCGTAGAGCGGGTGATCGCCCAGCAGGCCGAGCGCGGCAACAAGATCGACGCGCTGCTGGCCACCCTGGGCGGGCAGACCGCGCTCAACACCGCGGTCGCACTGTACGAGAACGGCGCACTGGAGCGCTACGGCGTCGAGCTCATCGGCGCCGATTTCGACGCGATCCAGCGCGGCGAGGACCGGCAGCGGTTCAAGGACATCGTCGCCAAAGTCGGTGGTGAATCCGCCCGCAGCCGAGTGTGTTTCACCATGGACGAGGTGCGCGAGACGGTCGAGGAAGTCGGCCTGCCGGTCGTGGTGCGGCCGAGCTTCACCATGGGCGGCCTGGGTTCGGGTATGGCGCACTCCGCCGAAGAGGTCGACCGGATGGCCGGTGCCGGGCTGGCCGCGTCGCCCAGCGCCAATGTGCTGATCGAGGAATCGGTCTATGGCTGGAAGGAATTCGAGCTCGAGCTAATGCGCGACGGCCACGACAACGTGGTGGTGGTGTGCTCCATCGAGAACGTCGACCCGATGGGCGTGCATACCGGTGACTCGGTCACCGTCGCGCCGGCCATGACCCTGACCGACCGGGAATACCAGCGGATGCGTGATCTGGGCATCGCGATCCTGCGTGAGGTCGGCGTGGACACCGGCGGCTGCAACATCCAGTTCGCGGTCAACCCGCGCGATGGCCGGCTGATCGTCGTCGAGATGAACCCGCGGGTCTCCCGGTCAAGTGCGCTGGCATCCAAGGCCACCGGCTTCCCGATCGCCAAGATCGCCGCCACGCTGGCCATCGGTTACACCCTCGACGAGATCGTCAATGACATCACCAGGGAAACGCCGGCCTGCTTCGAGCCGACTCTGGACTACGTCGTGGTCAAGGCGCCGCGGTTCGCGTTCGAGAAATTCCCCGGTGCCGATCCCACCCTGACCACCACGATGAAATCCGTCGGGGAGGCAATGTCGCTGGGCCGCAACTTCATCGAGGCGCTCGGCAAGGTGATGCGGTCGCTGGAAACCAGCCGTGCCGGCTTCTGGACGAAGCCCGATGCCGAGGGTGACGTCGCCGACGTGCTGACCCGCCTGCAGACCCCGACCGAAGGCCGCCTCTACGACATCGAACTGGCGCTGCGGTTGGGCGCGTCGGTGGAGCAGGTCGCCGAGGCCAGCGGTGTAGATCCGTGGTTCATCGCGCAGATCGGCGAGCTGGAAAAGCTGCGCGCCGAGCTGGTCGCCGCTCCAGTGCTCGATGCCGACCTGCTGCGACAGGCCAAGCACAGCGGGCTGTCCGATCGCCAGATCGCGGCGCTGCGACCGGAATTGGCTGGGGAGGACGGCGTCCGGTCGCTGCGCGAGCGACTCGACATCCACCCGGTGTACAAAACGGTGGACACCTGTGCGGCGGAGTTCGAGGCCAAGACGCCCTACCACTACAGCAGCTATGAACTCGACCCAGCCGCCGAGACCGAGGTGGCCCCGCAGACCGAGAAGCCCAAGGTGCTGATCTTGGGCTCCGGACCGAACCGGATCGGCCAGGGCATCGAATTCGACTACAGCTGTGTGCACGCGGCAACCACCTTGTCGCAGGCTGGTTTTGAAACCGTGATGATCAACTGCAACCCGGAGACGGTGTCCACCGACTACGACACCGCCGACCGGCTGTACTTCGAGCCGCTGACCTTCGAGGACGTCCTCGAGGTATTCCGTGCCGAGGCCCAGTCGGCGGCCGGAGGCCCGGGCGTGGTAGGAGTCATCGTGCAACTCGGCGGCCAGACCCCGCTGGGACTGGCTCAACGGCTCTTCGACGCCGGGGTTCCCATCGTGGGCACCCCGCCGGAAGCGATCGACCTGGCCGAGGACCGCGGCGCTTTCGGGGACGTGTTGAATGCCGCGGGACTGCCGGCTCCTCGTTACGGCACGGCAACGACTTTCGCGCAAGCCCGGCGGATCGCCGAAGAAATCGGTTACCCGGTGCTGGTGCGGCCCTCGTATGTGCTCGGTGGTCGCGGCATGGAGATCGTCTACGACGAGGAGACGCTGAGGGGCTACATCACCCGCGCCACCGAGCTGTCCCCCGAGCACCCGGTGCTCGTCGACCGCTTCCTGGAGGACGCGGTGGAGATCGATGTCGATGCGCTGTGCGACGGTGCCGAGGTCTACATCGGCGGCATCATGGAACACATCGAGGAGGCCGGGATCCACTCCGGCGACTCGGCCTGCGCATTGCCGCCGGTGACTTTGGGCCGTAGCGACATCGAGAAGGTCCGCCGCGCAACGGAAGCCATCGCACATGGCATCGGCGTGGTGGGTCTGCTCAACGTGCAATATGCCCTCAAAGACGACGTGCTCTATGTCCTCGAAGCCAACCCGCGCGCCAGCCGCACCGTCCCGTTCGTGTCCAAGGCCACCGCGATCCCACTCGCTAAGGCGTGTGCCCGGATCATGTTGGGCGCCACCATTTCCCAGCTTCGCGAGGAGGGAATGCTGGTGGCTTCCGGGGACGGTGCCCACGCCGCCCCGAACGCGCCGATCGCGGTCAAGGAAGCGGTGTTGCCGTTTCACCGGTTCCGCCGCGCCGACGGAGCGGCCATCGATTCGCTGCTTGGCCCGGAGATGAAGTCGACCGGCGAGGTGATGGGGATCGACCGCGACTTCGGTAGCGCCTTCGCCAAGAGCCAAACCGCCGCCTACGGATCGCTACCGGCTGAGGGCACCGTGTTCGTGTCGGTCGCCAACCGGGACAAGCGGTCGCTGGTGTTTCCCGTCAAGCGGCTGGCCGATCTGGGCTTTCGCGTTCTCGCCACCGAAGGCACTGCGGAGATGTTGCGCCGCAACGGGATTCCCTGTGATGAGGTTCGCAAGCACTTCGAGCCGCCGCAGCCGGGCCGCCCTGCTATGTCCGCGGTCGACGCAATCAAGGCGGGTGAGGTCGACATGGTGATCAACACGCCCTACGGCAACTCCGGCCCGCGCATCGACGGTTACGAAATCCGGTCGGCTGCGGTGGAGGTCAACATTCCCTGCGTCACGACGGTGCAGGGCGCGTCCGCTGCCGTGCAGGGCATCGAAGCGGGGATCCGCGGCGACATCGGTGTGCGGTCGCTGCAGGAACTGCACAGTGTCATCGGTCCGGCGGGCCCGGCCGATAAGGGGGCCCAGTGACCGGGTTCGGCGCCCGGCTGGCCGCGGCGAAGTTGAGTCGCGGGCCACTGTGTCTGGGCATCGACCCACATCCCGAGCTGCTACGGGCCTGGGACCTGCCGACCACCGCCGACGGGTTGGCCGCGTTCTGTGACATCTGCATCGAGGCGTACTCCGGTTTCGCCGTCGTCAAGCCGCAGGTGGCGTTCTTCGAGGCCTACGGCGCCGCCGGATTCGCAGTGCTGGAACGCACCATCACCGCGCTGCGCTCCGCGGGAGTTCTGGTGCTGGCCGACGCCAAGCGGGGGGACATCGGGTCGACGATGGCGGCCTACGCCGCCGCCTGGGCGGGCGATTCGCCGCTGGCCGCCGACGCCGTGACCGCCTCGCCGTATCTGGGCTTCGGCTCGTTGCGGCCGCTGCTGGAAGCCGCTGCGGCCCACGACCGGGGGGTGTTCGTGGTGGCGGCGAGCTCCAACCCGGAGGGCGCCACCGTGCAGCGCGCCGCCTTCGATGGCCGCACGGTGGCCCAGCTGATCGTCGACCAGGCGGCCTTGGTCAACAGGGAAGTCAACCGGTCCGCCACTGGAACCGAGCCCGGATACGTCGGTGTGGTGGTGGGGGCGACGGCCTTTGAGGTGCCCAATCTCAGCGACCTCGGCGGACCCGTGTTGGTGCCCGGTGTCGGGGTGCAGGGCGGGCGGCCCGAGGCGCTCGCCGGCCTGGGCGGCGCGGCGGCGGGCCAGCTGCTGCCTGCGGTGGCGCGCGAGGTGCTCCGGGCCGGACCGAGCGTGTCGGATCTGCGGGCGGCGGGCGAACGGATGCTGGACGCCGTCGCGTATCTGTCTGCGCTGTAGATCGAGCGTCAGTCCGACGCCACGGCCGTACTGGGTCTGGCGGTTTCGACGATGACGGTGGTGGCCTTGACGACGGCCACCGCGACGCTGCCGGGCTGCAGTTTCAACTCCTGGGCGGCCGCGGTGCTCATCAGCGACACCACGGTGAAAGGACCACACTGCATTTCGACCTGGGTCATCACCGTGTCGCTGGTGACCTTGGTGACCAGGCCGATGAACCGGTTGCGGGCGGAGCTGGCGATGCTGAGCGGATCCGGCGGTGGTGCGGGCGCGTTGGTACGGGCAAACTCGGCGAGATCCTCGCTGGCGATTACCTTGCGGCCGGCCCCGTCGAGACCCACCGCCAATGTGCCGTGATTGATCCATCGCCGGACGGTGTCGTCGCTGACTCCTAGCAGCTCAGCCGCCTGACGGATCCGCAGGTTCGGCACCGTTAGATCGTATCTGATACCGCAGCAGCGGATTAGCTGAAACGCGGCTGGGCAACCGGGTCTGGGGCGGCGGTGGTGGCCACTAATTGGCCCGCAGTTTGTTTGCTGGGACCGCGGCGGAAGCACGCGATTGAGCATGATGGCCGGCGTGGACTAGGCGGACACCCGCGGTGTCGGTGGCGCCGGGTGCTTGGGATCAGGACCGCAGGGCCGGGCGGGTGCGGGTGCGCCCAATGAGTCGGGCGAGGTCAGCGGCGACGGCTAACGGCGCGAGAAATTTTCCGTCGTCCACCCGGGTCCCAGCCCCCGGTGACCGGAAACGCGGCTGAAATCGCCTTCGCGCGGTCGCCGACCTGCCGTTGACGCCGGCGCGACACGCGCGACACGCCACGGCAAATTGCGTGATCCGCGGCACTGGGTCTCGCGGCAGTCCGTACGGCCGATTGCCGCGACCCGTCGACGCGGTGTGCGACGCTCTCCCGCAAGCACAAAACCGCTGGTAGGCGACCCCATCCAGGTCAATGTGAGGCGGAAGCCGCTCCCTGAACAGCGCCCAGTCCAGGCGCTTTCAAGGCCTTCGCGCAGACCGCTGGCGGGATCCACACATCGAGTCGACCTGGCCATTTATCGCCATAACCAGGGGGGTCGGGTTAGATTTCGTCAGGAAGCGTGAGTACGGTCGTCTCCGCTGGCTGAAGTACCCGGCAGAGACAAGAGATCGACTGCGATCGAAGATTGATCAGATACGGAGGAATCGTGGCCCTTCCCCAGTTGACCGACGAGCAGCGCGCGGCCGCGTTGGAGAAGGCGGCTGCCGCACGTCGAGCGCGAGCAGAGCTCAAGGACCGGCTGAAGCGCGGTGGCACCAACCTGACCCAGGTGCTCAAGGACGCCGAGAGCGATGAGGTTCTGGGCAAGATGAAGGTTTCTGCGCTGCTGGAGGCTTTGCCGAAGGTGGGCAAGGTCAAGGCGCAGGAAATCATGACCGAGCTGGAAATCGCGCCGACCCGGCGTCTGCGCGGTCTCGGCGACCGTCAGCGCAAGGCCCTGCTGGAAAAGTTCGGCTCCTAACCCAGCCGCGACGATGCAGGCCGAATGGCCTGTGCGGGCACCGACCAAGGAGCGCCAGTGAGCGCGGGCGGGGGACCGGACGTCGAGCACGGGGCACGTCCCGAGTCAATCGGCAACGGACGTGTGGTCGTGCTGTCCGGTCCCTCCGCGGTCGGCAAGTCAACGGTGGTCCAGTGTCTGCGTGAGCGGATTCCGGACCTGCATTTCAGTGTCTCGGCCACGACGCGGGCGCCGCGACCCGGGGAGATCGACGGCGTCGACTACCACTTCGTCAGCCCCGCCCGGTTTCAGGAACTCATTGATGAGGGCGCCCTGCTGGAGTGGGCCGAGATCCACGGCGGGCTGCACCGATCGGGCACCCTGGCCGAGCCGGTGCGGGCCGCCACTGCGTCCGGATTTCCGGTACTCATCGAGGTCGACTTGGCCGGGGCCAGGGCGATCAAGAAAGCGATGCCTGAAGCCATTGCCGTGTTTCTCGCGCCGCCCAGCTGGGCGGACCTGGAGGCCAGACTCGTGGGCCGCGGCACCGAGACGCCGGAGGCAATGCAGCGCCGCCTGGACACCGCCCGCATCGAACTGGCGGCGCAAGACGACTTCGACGAGGTCGTGGTCAACAGTCGATTGGAGTCTGCGTGCGCAGAATTGGTATCCTTGCTGGTGGAAACCACGCCTGGCCCGGCTTGAGTCGCCTGGTCAGAGGTGGATCCGGACCCATCAAGCATCGATTTTCCAGCCGTTTTCAAAGGCTTTACGCCGCCAGGAGATTTTCTTAAGTGAGCATTCCGCAGTCCGACGCGTCGCTGACCGCCGTCCCCGCCATGGAGTTCGATCCGTCGTCAAGTGGACAAGGCGCTTACGACACCCCGCTGGGCATCACCAACCCGCCCATCGATGAATTGCTGGACCGTGTCTCGAGCAAGTACGCCCTGGTGATCTACGCGGCCAAGCGGGCCCGGCAGATCAACGACTACTACAACCAGCTCGGCGAGGGCATCCTCGAATACGTTGGTCCGCTGGTCGAGCCCGGGCTGCAGGAAAAGCCGCTGTCCATCGCCATGCGCGAGATCCACGCCGATCTGCTCGAACACACCGAGGGCGAGTAACAGGACAGGGCCGGGCGCGCTGTGATCGTCTTGGGGAGCCGTTGCCTCAAAGAAGGGCCGGCATAGATGGATCGCAAGCGGATCATTGTCGGCGTCTCCGGTGGCATCGCCGCCTACAAGGCGTGCACCGTCGTCCGTCAGCTCGCCGAGGCCGGTCATGAGGTCCGCGTAATCCCCACCGAATCCGCGATGCGCTTCGTCGGGGCGGCCACGTTTGAGGCACTTTCCGGACAGCCGGTCCACACCGGCGTCTTCGCCGACGTTCCCGAGGTGCCGCATGTTCGTCTAGGCCAGCAGGCCGATCTGGTTGTGGTGGCGCCCGCCACCGCCGACCTGCTGGCCCGGGCCGTGCACGGCCGCGCCGACGATCTGCTGACCGCGACCCTGCTCACGGCCCGATGTCCGGTGCTGTTCGCGCCGGCGATGCACACCGAGATGTGGTTACACCCGGCCACCGTCGACAACGTGGCCACGTTGCGCCGCCGCGGGGCCGTCGTACTGGAACCCGCATCCGGGCGTCTCACCGGCACTGACAGCGGCACTGGCCGGCTGCCCGAGGCCGAAGAGATCACCACCCTTGCCCATCTGCTCCTCGAGCGCCAAGACGCGCTGCCCTACGACCTCGCCGGTTGCAAGCTGCTGGTGACCGCCGGTGGCACCCGCGAGCCGATCGATCCGGTCCGCTTCGTCGGCAACCGCAGCTCCGGCAAGCAGGGCTACGCGGTCGCGCGGGTGGCCGCCCAGCGCGGCGCCGAGGTCACCCTGATCGCGGGGCATACGGCGGGACTGATCGACCCGGCCGGTGTCGACGTCGTCCAAGTCAGTTCGGCGCAGCAACTCGGCGACGCGGTGTCCAAGCACGCCCCTGACGCCGACGTGCTGGTGATGGCGGCGGCAGTGGCCGACTTCCGGCCCGCGCAGGTTGCCGCCGCCAAGATCAAAAAGGGTGTCGACGACCCGCCGACGATCGAACTTGTGCACAACGACGACGTGCTGGCCGGCGCGGTGCGGGCGCGCGCCCACGGGGAGCTACCCAACATGCGGGCCATCGTGGGGTTCGCCGCCGAGACCGGCGACGCCAACGGTGATGTGCTGTTTCACGCCAGAGAGAAGTTGCGGCGCAAGGGCTGTGACCTGTTGGTCGTCAACGCTGTGGGCGACGGTAGGGCCTTCGAGGTGGACAGCAACGACGGCTGGCTGCTGGCGTCCGACGGTACCGAGTCGGCGCTGCAGCACGGTTCCAAGACGCTGATGGCCAGTCGCATCGTTGATGCGATCGTGGCGTTTCTGCACGGCGGCGGAGGATAGCGGCCGGGCAATGCGGCCAGCGGAAGGTTGTTAGAAAGGTTGCATGCGCCCGGCTTAGCGGGTTGAGCCGGAGGCGTTTAAAATAATTTGTCTAACTAACATTTAGTTTCAGGGTGACTGGAAGGATGACAGAGTGAGCGAGAAGGGTCGGCTGTTTACCAGTGAGTCGGTGACCGAGGGACATCCCGACAAAATCTGTGACGCGATCAGCGACTCGGTCCTCGACGCGCTTCTGGCGGAGGACCCCCGCTCACGTGTCGCGGTCGAGACGCTGGTGACGACCGGACAGGTGCACGTGGTGGGCGAGGTGACGACGACGGCAAAAGAGGCGTTCGCCGACATCACCAACACGGTGCGGGCGCGCATCTTGGATATCGGCTACGACTCGTCGGACAAGGGCTTTGACGGCGCATCGTGCGGGGTCAACATCGGCATCGGTGCGCAGTCGCCCGACATCGCCCAGGGCGTCGACACGGCCCACGAGGCACGCGTCGAGGGCGCGGCGGACCCGCTGGACGCCCAGGGCGCCGGTGACCAGGGCCTGATGTTCGGCTATGCGATCAGCGACACCCCGGAGTTGATGCCGCTGCCCATCGCGCTGGCGCACCGGTTGTCGCGGCGGCTGACCGAGGTCCGTAAGAACGGCGTGCTGCCCTACCTGCGTCCGGACGGCAAGACGCAGGTCACGATCGCCTACGAGGACAATGTCCCGGTCCGCCTGGACACCGTGGTCATCTCCACCCAGCACGCGGCAGATATCGACCTCGAGAAGACGCTGACTCCCGATATCCGGGAGAAGGTGCTCAACACCGTGCTCGACGACCTGGCGCATGACACCTTGGACGCGTCGTCGGTGCGAATCCTGGTGAACCCGACCGGCAAGTTTGTCCTGGGCGGGCCGATGGGCGACGCCGGGCTCACTGGGCGCAAGATCATCGTCGACACCTACGGCGGCTGGGCCCGTCACGGCGGCGGCGCCTTCTCCGGCAAGGATCCGTCCAAGGTGGACCGGTCAGCGGCTTACGCGACGCGCTGGGTGGCAAAGAACATCGTCGCTGCCGGGCTGGCGGAGCGCGTTGAGGTGCAGGTGGCCTATGCGATCGGCAAGGCCGCGCCCGTTGGCCTGTTCATCGAGACCTTCGGCACCGAGGCGGTCGACCCGGTCAAGATCGAGAAGGTCATCCCCGAGGTGTTCGATCTGCGGCCGGGTGCGATCATCCGTGACCTGGACCTGCTGCGACCGATCTACGCGCAAACGGCCGCCTACGGGCACTTCGGCCGCACCGACGTCGACTTGCCGTGGGAGCAGCTGAACAAGGTCGACGACCTCAAGCGCGCAATCTAGGGGCAAACAGCGTCACTCAGCACTCGATGCTGGACGGCAGCGGGTGGTCGGCGTTGCGAGCGGGCAGGCCGTCGATGCTGTGCCGATTGCGTTCGACGAGGCGGATGTACGCCGCATCGGGCGCCTTTGCGTGATGCGCGTCAAGCACCGGTCGTCCGTCGACGAGGTCGTAGTACGGCACCGCATATCCGCAGGCGTCGGCGATACGCTCGACATCGATCACGATGGCGGCGCGTACGCCCGGATGTAGATTCCCGAAATGCGTTCTCAGACTCACAAATTCGGCATCATCGGGGCGAACCGGGCGTCCAGTGCCAAACAGTCGCAAGATCCGCGAGTTGCGGGTGAACGAGCAGAACATCAGGGTGATCCGCCCGTTGTTGAATATCGAAGGAATCCTCCAAGGGCGCAGGTGAATTGGCCGTCTAGCTGGTGAATCGGTAGTCATCGAGGTCAAAACGCCGACTACGCCAATAGGCCTCCACTGTGGTGGAGGGCCGCAGCGGCACGTCGCCGTTCTTGTCGAAGTAGTAGCTGTTGGCCAGTCGGCAACTGTCCTGCCAGAAGACCTGACGATGCCGCTTGCGCATCATCTCGGCGAAGTACCGGTCGTTGGCACCCTCGGTGACCTCGACCCGCGTCGCGCCCTTGCGTCGGGCCCGCTTCAGACACCGCACGATGTGGTGGGTCTGAGTCTCGATGAGCGCGAAATAAGAGGAGCCGACGTAGCCGTACGGGCCCATCACACTGAACAGATTCGGGAATGCGGGAACGCTGACGCCTTCATAGGCCTGCAGCCGGTGCTCGTCCCAGAACTTGCTTAGCGTCGTGCCGCCGCGGCCGGTGATCGCAAAGGTCGGCAAGCTGTCCGTGTCCATCACTTTGAATCCCGTTGCCAGCACCAGCACATCGACCTCGTGATTGACGCCGTCCGTGGTGGCGACCGCCGCCGGCGTGATCTTGTCGATCGGTTCGGTAACCAGCCGCACATCGTCGCGATTGAACGTGGCCAGATAAGTGTTGTGGAAGCCTGGCCGTTTGCAGCCCACGGCATAGCGCGGGGTGAGTTGCTCGCGCACCGTCGGGTCGTGAACCTGTTGACGCAGATAGCCGAGTCCCGCGGATTCCATCCTTTTGGCCAGCGGAAACACCGTGAAGTATTGTGCCGGGATCGGGAAGGTCAGCTCGACGAAGGCCTGGCTGATCAGCCGCTGGACGACTTTGCCGCCAGGAATGTGCATCGCCCAGCGGGCCCACGCGGGCAGCGGGACGTCCAGCTTCGGGAAGCACCAGATCGGTGTGCGCTGAAATACGGTGAGCTGAGAGGCAATTGGCGCGATCTCGGGGATGACCTGCACGGCCGAGGCGCCGGTGCCGATGACAGCGACGCGCTTGCCCGTCAGATCCTGGCTGTGATCCCAGCGAGCGGTGTGCATGGTGATGCCACCGAAGGAGTCCACGCCGTCGATGTCGGGCAGATTCGGCACGGTCAGCACGCCACTGGCGCTGATCAGGAATCTGGCGGTGACTTCGCCGCCGGGATCCGTCTGCACCCGCCACAGGGCGTGCTCGTCGTCGAACTCGGCGGACAGGACCTTGGTGTTGAACCGGATCCGCGACCGGATGCCGTACTTGTCGACGCAGTGTTCGGCGTAGGCCTTCAGCTCGTGGCCCGGTGCGTAGGTTCGCGACCAGCGCGGGCTCTGCTCAAAGGAGAACTGATAGGAAAACGACGGAATGTCCACGGCGATACCGGGATAGGTGTTCCAATGCCAGGTGCCGCCGACTCCGTCGCCGGCTTCGACCACGAGGTAATTGGAGAGTCGCGCCTTGTCGAGCTTGATCGCGGCGCCGATCCCGGAGAATCCGGCGCCGACGATCAGGGTGTGATGGTCGGGGGTGACGTTCATTTGCGCCGCTTTCCTATCACGTGCACCCCGTTCTTCGGCCGTAGGGTCAGCGTTGCCTCGAGTTCGACAGGATAGCCGGGCGTGAGGTCAAAGGTGAAGCGCTGACTCATGATTGTCGCCATCAGCACCATCTCCATCAGGGCGAAGCTCTGCCCGATGCAGATGCGCCGACCACCGCCGAACGGCAGATATGCCGAGCGAGGACGGTCCCGGTCCGGTGGGCAAAACCGCGTGGGATCGAAGGTTTCCGGGTCGCGCCACCAGCGCGGGTCGTGGTGAATGTGGTGAATCGGGATCAAGACCGTGGTGCCGCGGCGGATGTGGTGCCCGGCGACGACGTGGTCCTCGACGGCCCGCCGCGCGATGATCCACACCGCTGAGAAGTAGCGCTGCGATTCCTGCAGGCATGCGGTAGTCCATGGCAGCCTGCCCAGGTCGTCGGCGCTCGGGCGGCGAGCGCCCAGCACGTCGTCAACCTCGGCGAGCATCCGGTCGCGGGCCTCGGGGTGCAGCGCCATCAGATACCAGAACCAGGACATGGCATTCGCGGTGGTTTCGTGGCCGGCGAGCATGAACGTCAGGGCCTCGTCGCGGATCCGCTGGCGTGGCCATCGTCCGCCGTCGGCGCGGAGCAACACGTTGAGCAGGTCAGCGGAGTCGGTCGGGTGCACCAGCCGGTGATCGATCACCGCGTTGACCGCTCTGTCGAGCGTTAGCGTGATGTCTTGTATGTCGCGCAACGGTGGCGGCAGGCGGACACCGGAGAAGGCCAACCAATGCAGCGCGTCGTAGGCGGGACGCGGCATGAGGCCCCACAACCCGAGTCGTTGCAGCCGCTCGGCATGCCGCAAGCCGCGGGTCGCCATGTCGTTCATGCTTTGTACCAACGGCCCGAAGTCCTGGCTGAATAGGGAATTGGCAACCACTCGCAAGGTCGCCTCGACCATCGTCTGGTGGATGTCGAATCGGGTGCCGGTTGTCAGCGAGTCGGTGACGTCGGTGATCGGGTCGATCATCAGGTCGACCATGTCGTTGAGGTGACGCCGGGCGAAGGTCGGGTTCAGCAGGCCGCGGTGCGCGGCCCAGGAATCGCCCTCGTCGGTGAGCAGATTGATGCCGGCGCTGGCCCGGATGGGCTCGTATTCGTTTGACTTGACATATTTCAGCCGGGCCTCGTGCAGCACGTGATCGACGTAATCAGGGTGGCTGAGCGAGACGAAACGCCTACCGGCACAGCGGAATCGAACGATATCGCTGCCGCGTAACCGGCCCAGGAAGCCGTCACCCGCATCGAAGCCGATGGTCAGTGCTTCGCGTGTCATCGTCCACGAGCTCAGTCGTTGGGCCGGTGTCGCGGCACGGCGCTCAGCGGTGAGGGTCGCCATGACTCCAACTGTAGGGGTGACGCCGGCGCCGAGTAATGAGATTATCGGACACAGGGTTGGGAGTTTGGGACAGGTTATGGGACATCTGCCGTCGATGGCCGAGGTGAGTCACCCGGTGTATGCGACCCGGGTGTTGTGCCAGGTGGCCAACGAACGCGGGGTGCCGACGAGCGATGTGTTGGCGGGCACCGCGATCGAGCCGGCCGATCTCAACAATCCGGACGCGATGGTCAGCGCGCTCGACGAGACCATGGCGGTGCGCCGGGTGCTGGCCCGGCTTTCCGATCACAGCGGCATCGGCGTCGATGTGGGTAGCAGGTTCACGCTCACTCACTTCGGGTTGTTCGGGTTTGCGGTGATGTCGTGTGGCACCCTTCGGGAACTGTTTTCCATCGCGATGCGCTACTTCGCGCTGACCATGATGCAGATCCAGCTCACGTTGTTCGAAACCACCGACGATTGTCTCATCGAACTTGACGCCGGCCACTTACCCGCGGATGTGCAGGGATTCTTCATCGAACGCGATATCGCCGGAATCATCGCGACTACAATGGGTTTCGCGCTGCCGGTGGCAGAGAAGTACGCCGAGGAGGTATCGGCGGAATTGGCAGTCGACGAGCAACTGCTGCGGCCGCTGCTAGAACTCGTGCCGGTTCACGACGTCGCGTTCGGCCGGGCGCACAATAGATTGCACTTCCCGCGCGCTATGTTCGACGAGCCACTGCCGCAGGCTGATCGCCATACGTTGGAAATGTGCATCGCGCAATGCGATCTGCTGATGCAGAACGGCGAGCGCCGCCGGGGCATTACCGCGCTGGTGCGCACCAAGCTGTTCCGCGATTCGGGTTTGTTCCCAACGCTTCCCGATGTTGCCGAGGAACTCGACATTCATCCGAGAACGCTGCGCCGGCGGCTCGCCGAGGAAGGAACCTCGTTTCGGGCGTTGTTGAACGAAGCGCGATCCACGGTGGCCGTCGACTTGTTGCGCAATGTCGGGCTGACCGTGGAGGAGGTGTCCACGCGACTGGGCTACACCGAAGTCTCGACGTTTTCGCACGCGTTCAAACGCTGGTATGGCGTGGCGCCCAGCGCGTATTCACGCCGAGGCTAGGGGTGCAGCGCCTTTTTCAGCGCCGCCAGCCCGCGGTTGGTGGCCTCGGCGGCCGCGGGTATCACAAGGGCGAAGCTGGCATAACCGTGCACCAGCGTCGGCTCGTTGCTCAGTTCGGCGGGCACGCCCGCGGCATTGAGCAGCTCGGCGTAGCGGGCCCCGTCATCGCGCACCGGATCGTGTTCCGCGGTCCCGATATACGCGGGCGGCAAACCGGATAGGTCGGCGGCGTTGGCTGGGGCGAGAGTGACTGGCAGTGCCGTGGGGTCGGTGATGTCGACGTCGGGCAGATACCAGGTCAGGAAAGCGTCGATGACGTCGCGATCCAGGATCGGCGCGTTGGCGTTCTCGGTAAACGACGGCAATGACAGGTCGGCAGTGACGACCGGGTACCACAGCAGCTGAAACATCAGCTTGGGGCCGCCCTGATCGGCATTGTCGCGGGCCAGGTGCGCCATGACCGCGGCCAGGGTGCCGCCCGCCGAGTCACCGGCGACGGCGATCCGGTCCGGGTCACCGCCCAATTCGGCGGCATGCTCGCCGACCCATTGCAACGCGGCCCAGGAGTCGTTAACACCGGCCGGGAACGGATGCTCCGGAGCGAGCCGATAGTCAACGGATACCACGATGGCCTGGCCGCCGACCGCGTGCGCGCGGGCGACCGGCTCGTGGGTGTCCAGATCGCCCAGCGCGAAGCCGCCGCCGTGGTAGAAGACAACGACGGGCAACGGCGTATCGGCATCGGGTGGCCAGTAGATCCGGACGGGAATGTCGGTGAGCTCACCGTGACCGATCGTGCGTTGTTCGACCCGCATGTCCGGAAGCAATTCCGCGGGCACCGGGAGCTGCTTGAGCGTCGCGCGCGCGACCTCGACGCCGTCGGCTGCGTTGAAGGTCATCGGGTACGCGTCGAGCAACCTTTTGAACCTCGGATCGATGCCTGGTCGGGCGATGGTCGGCTCAATCATTGGTACACCGTACGCCGCGTGTTCACTCACGCAGCGCATCACGCAACGCTACGAGGCCGCGATCGAGCCCGGCGGTGGCGGCGGGCACCACGCCGGCGTAGCCGAGGTAGCCGTGCACCATCGTCTCGGCGTTGTGCACCTCCACGGGCACACCGGCGGCGGCCAGCAGCTCGCCGTACCGTACCCCGTCGTCGCGCAGCGGGTCGTGACCGGCGACGCCGATGTAGGCCGGTGCCACGCCGACCAGGTTTTTCGCCCGCCCCGGCGCTATTCCCGGCGGAGGGTCCGACAAGTCGATATCGGCCGCGTACCAACGGGAGAACGCGGCGACGGCCTTGACGTCAAGGATTGGCGCCGTGGCGTTTTCGGTGAAGGACGGCAGCGACGCGTCCCACATTGTGGACGGATACCACAGCAGCTGAAACACCAGCCGCGGTCCGCCATTATCGGCACTGTCGCGGGCACGCTGGGCCACCACCGCGGAGATGGTTCCACCGGCCGAATCCCCGGCCACGGCCATCCGATTGGTGTCGGCACCGATCTCGGCGCCATGCTCGGCAACCCAAAGCGTTGCGGCCCAAGCGTCTTCGACTGCGCCGGGGTAGGGGTGCTCGGGCGCCAACCGGTAGTCGACGGACACCACGACCGCATCCGCGCCTACCGCGTGCTGGCGGCACGTGCCGTCGTGGGTGTCGAGATCGCCGATGACAAAGCCGCCGCCATGTGAATACACGACGACAGGACGAGCGGCGCTGGAAGGGCCGGCATCGGGATCGGTTAATGGCCAATAGATCCGGATGCCAATGGGGCCCGCCGGCCCCTCGATGGTCCGGTGCTCGACCTGCAATTCGGGATGCAGGGGCCGGCGTGGCAGGTCGCGGAACCGCTGCCGCGCAGCGCCGATGCCATCATCGGTGGATAGCCGGAATGGAACCGCATCCAGTACCTTCCTCAAGATGGGGTCGATTGCAGGGTTCTCGTCGGCTTTTTTGTCCAAGTTGGGCATGGAGGTACCGTACGCATCCCGGCTGGTGGTCGGCTGTTGGGTGGTGGCCGGCTGGGCGGGACTTGGCTACGGCGTCTACTTGACGGTGATCGCGTTGCGCTCGCCGCCGGGAATAGAGCTGACCGGTCATTGGATTCTGCAGCCGCCGTTCAAGGCATCGATGGCGTTATTGCTGACCGCCGCCGCGGTTGCGCACCCAAGAGTCCGCGAGCGGCGCTGGCTCATGCCGGCGCTGCTGTTATCGGCCACCGGCGACTGGCTGTTGGCGATCCCGTGGTGGACGCTGTCATTCGTCCTCGGGCTTGGCGCGTTCCTGTTGGCGCAGCTGTGTTTTTTGGGCGCCCTGCTCCCGTTGGCGACACAACACGCACTGTCGCGGCCGCGCATCGCTGCCGTCGTCTTGATGTGCGTGGTGGCTGTTTCGCTGCTGATATGGTTCTGGCCGCACCTGGGCCGTGACAAGCTGACGATTCCGGTAACGGCCTACATGGTTGTGCTGACCGCAATGGTGTGCACGGCACTATTGGCGGAGCTGCCAACGATCTGGACCGCGGTGGGCGCGGTGTGTTTCGCGGCGTCGGATTCGATGATCGCTATCGGCCGGTTCATTCTGGGCAACGAAGCACTGGCGGTACCGATCTGGTGGTCGTATGCCGCGGCCGAGATCCTGATCACGGCCGGTTTCTTTTTCGGTCGAGAGGAACCTGCTGAAGTCTCTGATAACGCCTCGGCGCCAAACGAAAGCTGATTGTCAGTGGTCGCCGTTACGGTGTGAGCTGGACGGTAAAGATGTTGGCTAGCAATTTATTTCGCGGCCCAAGGGCGTGCCGTGACCGGTAACTCGCGTACACCCGTCGAGGTGGAGCCCATTGCCCGGGTGCTGCCGATGCTGTCGGTGCCGCACCTGGATCGCGAGTTCGACTACCTGGTGTCGGCCGAGCAGTCCGATGATGCCCAGCCGGGGGTACGGGTGCGAGTGCGGTTTCACGGCCGGTTAGTCGACGGGTTTGTGCTCGAGCGCCGCAACGACACCGATCACGCCGGCAAGCTGGGTTGGCTTGATCGCGTCGTGTCGCCCGAACCGGTACTCACCGCGGCGATCCGACGATTGGTCGACGCAGTGGCGGCCCGTTACGCCGGCACCCGGCCGGATGTGTTGCGCCTGGCGGTGCCGGCCAGGCACGCCAGGGCGGAGCGGGAGACCACGGTGGCGCCGTCGAGCCCGGTGCTGCCGGCGCCCATCGACCCATCGGGCTGGGAGCTTTACGGCCGCGGCGGGCAGTTCCTGGCCGCTCTGGCCGAGTCGCGTGCCGCGCGCGCGGTATGGCAGGCGCTACCGGGCGAGTTGTGGGCGGACCGATTCGCCGAGGTTGCCGCACAAACCATAAGCACCGGGCGGGCGGTGCTGGCGATCGTGCCCGATCAGCGAGATCTGGACACGCTGTGGCGAGCCGCGACGACCCGGATCGACGAGCACGGGGTGATCGCGCTTTCGGCGGGCCTGGGGCCGGCCGCACGCTACCGGCGCTGGCTTGCCGCGCTGCGGGGCCACGCTCGGCTGGTGATAGGCACCCGCAGTGCGGTGTTCGCGCCGCTGTCGGACCTGGGCCTGGTCATGGTGTGGGCCGACGCCGATGACAGCTTGGCCGAGCCGCGAGCGCCGTATCCGCACGCCCGGGAGGTGGCGATGCTGCGTGCGCACCAGGCGCGGTGTGCGGCGCTGATCGGCGGCTATGCCCGGACCGCCGAAGCCCACGCGTTGGTGCGCAGCGGATGGGCGCACGACATCGTGGCGGCACGGCCAGTGGTGCGCGGCCGCACTCCCCGGGTGATGGCCCTGGACGACACCGGCTACGCCGACGAACGCGACCCGGCGGCCCGCACCGCGCGAATTCCGTCCATCGCGCTGCGCGCCGCCCGCTCGTCGCTGGAGGCGGGAGCGCCGGTGCTCGTTCAGGTGCCGCGGCGTGGGTATGTGCCTTCGCTGGCCTGCGGGCGCTGCCGCACCATCGCCCGTTGCCGGCACTGCACGGGCCCGCTGTCGCTGCAGGACGGCGCCGGCCATGGGCCGGCAATAGGCACCGTCTGCCGCTGGTGCGGGCGTGCCGAACCGTCGCTGCGGTGTACGCGGTGCGGATCGGATGCGGTGCGCGCGGTGGTCGTGGGAGCCCGGCGCACCGCCGAAGAGCTCGGCCGTGCATTTGCCGGTACGGCGGTCATCACCTCGGCGGGCGACGCCATCGTGGCGGAGGTCGCCGCCCGCCCGGCCCTCGTGGTTGCCACTCCAGGTGCCGAACCCCGCGTGTCAGGCGGCTACGGGGCCGCGCTGCTCCTGGATACCTGGGCGCTGCTGGGGCGGCAAGATCTGCGCGCGGCCGAGGATGCCCTGTGGCGCTGGATGAGTGCGGCCGCACTGGTGCGTGCGCGCGGCGACGGCGGTGTGGTCACGGTGGTCGCCGAATCATCAGTTCCCACAGTGCAATCGCTGATCCGCTGGGATCCGGTGGGTCACGCGGAGGCCGAACTGACCGCGCGAACCGAAGTCGGCCTGCCGCCCAGTGTGCACATGGCGGCCATAGATGGAACGGCCGGCGCCGTCGCGGCATTGCTGGAGGAGGCCCGGTTGCCCGACGGAGCCGATCTGCTCGGCCCGGTAGATCTGCCGTCGGGAGTGCGCCGTCCGGCCGGCACTCCCGCCGGCGTGCCGGTGACCAGAATGCTGGTGCGGGTGCCCCGTGAGCAGGGCCTGGCACTGGCAGCGAGTCTGCGGCGTAGCGTCGGGGTGCTCAGTGCACGGCAAACCCACGAGCCGGTCCGGGTGCAGATAGACCCGCTGCACATCGGGTAGTGGCGGACAGTCGAAGCCTCAACCCGCAACACATCGGTGAGTGCTCGATGGCGATAGTATGCCTGGGAAATAATCCGTGCTTACGATATTGGACGCTGTTACACTTTCTGTTCTTTGGCCCGCAACGGCCCGGAGCAGGGTCCGGGAGAGAGGGGCGCGATGGCACCGGACGCGACAGCGGCTGACGAGTCATTGGATGTGATCACCGATGCGTTGCTGACGGCTTCCCGATTACTGGTGGCCATTTCGGCTCGTTCCATCTCACACGTGGACGAGACCATCACCATTCCGCAGTTCCGAACTCTGGTCATCCTGTCCAATCGGGGCCCGGTCAACCTGGCCACCCTGGCCGGTCTGCTCGGTGTGCAACCGTCGGCCACCGGGCGGATGGTCGACCGGCTCGTCGCCGCCGGGCTGATCGATCGCCTACCGCACCCGACCTCTCGGCGCGAACTGCTCGCCGCGCTGACCAAGCGTGGCCGCGAGGTCGTTCGTCGGGTCACCGCGTTCCGGCGGGCCGAAATCGCCACCATCGTGGAGAAAATGCCACCACCGGAACGGCACGGACTGGTGCGGGCCCTGACGGCATTCACCGCCGCCGGCGGCGAGCCCGATGTTCACCTCGACATCGACATCATGTAGGCGAGTGCGCCGGACTCACCGCTTGTCCGCGATGAGCAGCAGGTAGTCCCATTCCATGGTGCCGTCGGCGAGGTATTGCTGGGCTAGTTCGGTGAGTTGGGCATCGAGCTCGGCGGTCAGCACTCGATTGTGGCTGATGTTCGCATAGGCCTCGATCGTCGGGCCGTAGTGATTCTTGAAGTAGTAGTGCACGGCCTCGGCGCTGTCGAACCGGTTGACCTCCAACATGCCGCGCTGCGTTTCGACGCCACAGATTTGATGTCCCAGCAGTGCCGGGACGTAGGCCTCTCGCCCCCATAGTGCTGCCGGGGGTGCAGCTGGCGACAGGCTCGGTCGATACGGCCTGATGGTGGCCAGCATCCGGCCGAAGAATCCTTCTGGGGTCCAGCTGATCACGCCGATCGTCCCGCCCGGCCGGCAGACTCGAACCAGCTCGCTGGCCGCGCGCTGATGGTCCGGCGCGAACATCACGCCGATTGCCGACATCACGATGTCGAATTCGCCATCGCCGAAAGGCAGGGCGTGCGCATTGGCTTCCCGGTAGTCGAGAGTCAACTCCTGGGCTGCGGCCCGCGCCTGAGACCGCTGCAGCAACTCGGGTGTGAGGTCGGTGGAAACGACGGTGCCGCCTGCCTTGGCGGCGGGAAGCGAGATATTGCCCGAGCCGGCGGCGACGTCGAGAACTCGAACACCCGGTCCAATGCCCATGGCGTCGACCAGGATTGGGCCAAGTGGGGCCATCACCTCCTCGGCCATCAGGGCATAGTCGCCGAGCGCCCATATCGCCCGATGCGTGGTAGCGAGCGATTGGTCGTCGCGGATGGTGGTGCCGAGCGTCATCAAACCTCCTGGGAAGTAGGGAAAGGGCTGCGTACTCGACCTCGTCGTCGATAGCGGCGTCGCGGGAGCAACTATGCCCAATAGAAATAGTATGTGCTAACAACAATGTATGTCCGCAATATTAGTGTTAGCTGAACGCGGGGTGAAAGCCAGCTGGGAGCACAGCGGGCGGGACAAGAGTGGCTGCTTCTTAGACTGTGCCAGTGCGTCTCGTCTTCGCCGGAACCCCCGAACCCGCGCTGCCCGCGCTGCGTCGCCTCATCGAGTCGCCCCGTCATGAGGTGCTCGCCGTGCTGACCCGACCCGACGCCGCAGCTGGCCGGCGGGGCAAGCCGCAGCCTTCACCGGTGGCCCGCGAGGCGCTTGACCGTGGCATTCCGTTGCTGCGGCCAGCGCGGCCGAACTCGCCAGAGTTCGTCGCAGAACTGACCGAGTTGGGACCCGAGTGTTGTGCGGTGGTGGCCTACGGTGCGCTGCTGCGCGACGCCCTGCTCGCGGTGCCGCCGCGCGGCTGGATCAACCTGCACTTCTCGCTGCTGCCCGCCTGGCGCGGCGCGGCACCGGTGCAGGCCGCGATCGCGGCGGGGGACACCATCACCGGAGCGACGACGTTCCAGATCGAGCCGAGCCTGGACTCCGGACCGGTGTACGGCGTCGTCACCGAGACGATCCAGCCGACCGACACCGCGGGCGATCTGCTTGAGCGACTTGCCCTTTCAGGTGCGGCGCTGCTGTCGACCACGCTGGACGGCATTGCCGACGAGACACTGACGCCGCGACCACAGCCGGCCGATGGGGTCAGCATCGCGCCGAAGATCACCGTCGAGGAGGCCCGGGTGCGCTGGGACTTGCCGGCGCCGGTCGTCGAGCGTCGTATCCGCGCCGTCACACCAAACCCGGGCGCTTGGACGCTGATCGGTGACCTGCGCGTCAAACTCGGACCGGTGCACCTCGACGACGCCCCAGAACCGTTGCCGCCCGGCGGTATTCACATCGACCGCAAAAGCGTATGGATCGGAACCGGCTCGCACCCGGTGCGGCTGGATCAAATTCAGCCGCCTGGAAAGAAACTCATGAACGCGGCCGACTGGGCGCGGGGCGCCCGGCTCGACCCTGCCGCACGGGCATCATGAACCCCGGCAAGCGGCCACCGAACCGAGGGCGTGGACCGCGGCGCCGGCCGCTCGACCCGGCGCGTGCCGCCGCGTTCGAGGTGCTGCGCGCCGTCACCGAGCGCGATGCCTACGCGAACCTCGCGCTGCCCGCGCTGCTGCGCGAGCGCGGGATCCGCGGCCGCGACGCCGCTTTCGCCACCGAGCTGACCTACGGGACCTGCCGCACCCGGGGCCTGCTCGACGCCATCATCGGTGCGGCCGCCGGAAGATCGCCGGAAGCGATCAATCCGGTGCTGCTCGACCTGCTGCGGCTCGGCACTTACCAATTGCTGCGGACCCGGGTCGACGCCTACGCCGCGGTGTCCACCACGGTCGAACAGGCCGGCATCGAATTCGACTCGGCACGAGCGGGTTTCGTCAATGGTGTGCTGCGAACCATCGCGGCTCGAGATGAGAAGTCCTGGGTGGACGAGCTGGCCCCCGACCCGTCACAAGATCCAATCGGACACGCGGCGTTCGTGCGCGCACATCCACGGTGGATCGCCCAGGCCTTCGCCGACGCGCTGGGCGCGGCGGCGACAGAACTCGACGCGTTACTGGTCAGCGATGACGAACGGCCCCACGTGCATTTGGCGGCGCGCCCGGGGGCGCTCACCGCCGGCGAACTGGCCGACGCGGTGGGCGGCAGCGTCGGTCGTTATTCGCCGTATGCGGTGTACCTGCCCGGCGGCGACCCCGGGCAACTCGCACCGGTGCGCAACGGCGAGGCGCTGGTTCAGGACGAGGGCAGCCAGTTGGTGGCTCGGGCGCTGACGCTGGCACCGGTCGACGACGATGCGGGGCGGTGGCTGGACCTGTGCGCCGGGCCGGGCGGCAAGACCGCGCTGCTGGCCGGCCTGGGGGCCGAGTCCGGAGCTCGGGTCACAGCGGTAGAGCCGTCGCCGCGCCGCGCGGACCTGGTAGCCGAGAACACCCGCGGGCTGGGAGTTGACGTGCTGCGGGTCGACGGGCGGCATACCGATCTCGACCCGGGCTTCGATCGGGTGCTTGTCGACGTGCCCTGTACCGGGCTGGGTACTTTGCGCCGTCGGCCGGAGGCCCGTTGGCGGCGTCAGCCGGCAGACGTGCCGGTGCTGGCCAAGCTGCAACGCGAGCTGCTGGCCGCCGCGATCGCGCTGACCCGGCCCGGCGGCGTGGTGCTGTATGCGACCTGTTCGCCGCACCTGGCCGAAACCGTGGGCGTGGCCGCCGACGCGCTGCGCCGTCACCCGGTGTGCGCGCTGGATACCCGGCCGCTCTTCGAACCTGTCGATCACGGTCTGGGGGAGGGACCCTACGCACAGCTTTGGCCACACCGGCACGGCACCGACGCCATGTTCGCCGCGGCGCTGCGCCGCCTGGCGTGAGCTTCGGGCCGCGGCTCAGTAGTCTGGCGCTCATGCCTCGCAGCACCGCGGGACCCCTGATAGCACCGTCCATCCTGGCCGCCGATTTCGCCCGGCTCGCCGACGAAGCAGCCGCGGTAAACGGCGCCGACTGGTTGCACGTCGATGTGATGGACGGCCACTTCGTGCCGAATCTGACGATCGGCCTGCCGGTGGTCGAGAGTCTGCTGACCCATACGGACATCCCCATGGATTGCCATTTGATGATCGACAATCCGGACCGGTGGGCGCCTCCGTACGCCGAAGCGGGCGCCTACAACGTCACCTTCCACGCCGAGGCCACCGACAATCCGATCGGGGTGGCCCGCGATATTCGCGCCGCGGGTGCCAAGGCCGGGATCAGCGTGAAGCCGGGGACCTCGCTGGAGCCATATCTGGAAATCCTGCCGCACTTCGACACCCTGCTCATCATGTCGGTAGAACCCGGCTTCGGCGGCCAGAGTTTCATCCCCGAGGTGCTCGGCAAAGTGCGTTTAGTCCGCAAAATGGTCGATGCCGGTGAGTTGACGATCCTGGTCGAAATCGACGGTGGCATCAACGAGGACAACATTGAGCAGGCCGCCGAAGCTGGTGTCGACTGCTTTGTCGCGGGTTCGGCGGTTTACGGCGCCGACGACCCGGAGGCCGCGGTAGAGGCATTACGGCGACAGGCCATTGCCGCGTCACCGCATCTGGGCTTATGAGCGTTGAACACGTCGACAGCATCGAGGCGGCCATGCGGCTGGCCGTCGAGCAGTCCTACCAGGTCAAAGGCGCCACTTATCCAAATCCGCCGGTTGGGGCCGTCATTCTGGATCCCGAAGGCCGGGTCGCCGGCGTTGGCGGCACCGCGCCGGCCGGCGGCGACCACGCCGAAGTGGTGGCCCTGCGCCGGGCCGGCGGTTTGGCCGCCGGTGGCATCGCGGTGGTCACCCTGGAGCCGTGCAACCACTACGGGAAGACTCCGCCGTGCGTGAACGCTCTGATCGAAGCCGGGGTGGCGACGGTGGTCTACGCCGTCACGGATCCGAACGGGATCGCGGGGGGCGGCGCGGACCGGCTCTCGGCAGCGGGCGTGCAAGTGCGGTCCGGTGTGTTGGCGGATCGGGTGGCGGGCGGGCCGCTGCGGGAGTGGCTCTACAAGCAACGCACCGGGCTGCCGCACGTGACATGGAAGTACGCCAGCAGCGTCGATGGGCGCAGCGCCGCCTCCGACGGTTCGAGTCAGTGGATCACCAGTGAGGCCGCACGCTTAGATCTGCATCGGCGCCGCGCCATGGCCGACGCGATCGTGGTCGGCACCGGCACTGTGCTGGCCGACGATCCGGCATTGACGGCCCGGCTGGCCGACGGCTCGCTGGCGGAGAAGCAACCGCTGCGCGTGGTGGTGGGGATGCGCGAAATACCCTCGGAGGCAAAGGTTCTCAACGACGATTCGCGCACCATGGTGATTCGTACCCGCGATCCCATGGAGGTGCTCAAGGCGCTTTCGGACCGCACCGACGTTCTGCTGGAGGGTGGCCCCACGCTCGCCGGTGCCTTCCTGCGGGCTGGGGGGATCAATCGCATCCTGGCCTACGTCGCGCCGATCCTGCTGGGTGGCCCCATCACCGCCGTCGATGACGTCGGGGTGTCGAGCATCGCGAAGGCGTTGCGTTGGCAGTTCGACGGCATCGACCGGGCCGGCCCGGATCTGGTGCTCAGCCTGGTGCCGCACAGCGGCTAGCGCTCACCTAACGCGACAGGCTCTTCCTCGGGGACTTCCGGTTCCTCGGCGTGTTCCTTGCGGCCGCTGACCAGCAGACCCAGCAGCGCTCCCGCCACACAGATGCCGACGGTGATTTCGAAGATGCTGCCGTACATCTCGGCGAACGCCTTCAGGTACAGGGTTGCCTGGGCGGCCACGCGTTCCATCAGGGTGGCATTGGGCGGTATCGACGCCGTCAGGTGACCCAGCTTCTCGTTGAACGTGTACAACCCAAAGGCGCTCAGCGCAGCGATACCGATCAACATGCCGGTCATCCGGGCCACTACCACCGATGCCGAGGCGATGCCATGTTGTGCCGCCGGGACAACCCGTAGGGCGGCCGACGACAGTGGCCCGATCACCAGGCCAAGTCCCAGGCCGGCCACCAGCAGGTCGGCGTGCATTGTGGGGACGGTAAACAACCCGAAGATGTTGTGCCGGTGGTCCAACACGTCTTCCCGCCAGTAGTGAATCAGCCAATAACCGTACGCAGCGATCAGTAGCCCGATGAAGGTCATGGCACGGTCGCCGATCCGGGTGGCGATCCAGCCGCCCAGCACCGCCCCGATCGGCAGCGCGATGAGGAACCACAGCAGCAACCCGGCCGCCTGCGTCTGGTCCATTTCCAGCACGCCCTGGCCGAACAGCTCCACGTCGACCAGAGTCACCATCAGCGCCGCGCCCGCGGTCATCGACGCGCCCAGCGCGGCCAGGAACGGCCGGAAATGCACCCCGGCCGGTTCAATCAGCCGGGTGCGCGAGTAGCGCTCCCAGATCACGAATACCACCCCGGCAGCGATCGCCCCGATCACCAGGGGCAACCCGTAGCTCGGCAGCACCTGCTTGCCGTCGGGTTGGGGGTTGTATAGCCCGATGACCGCCAGGCCCAGCGCAAGGGCCAGCAACAAACCACCCACCAGGTCGACCTTCTCCGGCGCGTCGGTGCGGTCGTGCGACGGCAGGCTGAACTGGATCATCACCATGGCGATCAACGTCAGCGGGACGTTGATCCAGAACACATAGCGCCAGTCGTGGAACAGCCAGACGATGAAGATCCCGTACAACGGGCCCAGCACGCTGCCGAGCTCCTGCGCGGCGCCGATACCGCCCAGCACGCCGGCGCGATTGCGTTGCGCCCACAGGTCGGCACCCAGCGCGAGAGTGACCGGCAACAAGGCACCGCTGGCGATCCCTTGGATGGTGCGGCCGGCGACCAGCATGTGGAAATCGCCAAAGTGCCCGGCCAGCGCCGTGACCACCGAGCCGATCATGAAGAGCGCCAGGCTGGTCTGCAGCAGCAGTTTGCGACCGAACCGGTCGGAAGCCCGGCCCAGCAGCGGCATGGCGGCGATGTAGCCCAGCAGGTACATCGTGACGATCCAGGTGATGCGCTGCAGTTGGTTGATCGGGATATGAACGTCCCGCATGATGTCGCGCATGATCGTGACGACGACATAGGTGTCCAGGGCGCCCAGCAGCACTGCCAGGCTGCCGGCGCTGATCGCGACTCCGCGTCCTGCTCGCATGCTCATCAGCTCACCGGAGGCTTCGTGACGGTGACCGGCTGGTTCCAATTGGACAGGGCCATCTGGACGGAATTACCCGGACTCTTTTGCAGGCTGACCTGGACCAGCTGGTGATCGCCGGTCTCCTGAATCCAGACGGTGCTCGGCAACGACTGCGTCGCATTGAACGGAGGCGCAATCTTGTTCACCGCATCCGCTGAGACATTGCCGCTGATGCGAATCGTGCTCTGGCCGTTGATTGTTTCGCGGCCCTCGGCCTTGGCGTTGCTGAAGTTCGCCAGCACGTTGGCCAGGCCGTTGTCCGGACTCAGGATCGCCGAGACGTCGTAGATGTCGGAAGCCTTACCGAAATCGCTCCACTTGTTCGGGGTGAGCGTGGCATACAGCACCGAGTCGTAGACCACGAAGTTGGCGTCGATGTCAGAGCCCGCCAATGTCAGCTGGACATTGCCGGACGCGGCGGTGCCGGGGGTGGTGGTGAGGTCACCGTTGAGCACCTTGATGGGCAGTCCTTGGACCTTGCCCTGGACCGACAGCACCAGATGCACGCTCTTGACGTTCTTGGTGGTGTCGGAGGATTGCTTGACCAGTGTCGTGGCGTCGGGTAGCGGTGCGCCGCTCTGCTTCGAGCCCGACGAACAGCCGGCGATCAGGGCGGTGGCGAGGCTTAGGGAGGCGAGGGCGGCCATTAGACGGCGGCGGGTCTGCATACTCTGCATCGTAGAGGGTGCCGATGATCGGGTTTGAGAACGACAGGGCGCGTAGCCAATTAGCCTGGTGGAATGTTCACCGGAATTGTCGAGGAACTCGGAGAGGTGACCAGCCGAGACGTCCTCGCCGATGCCGCACGCCTGACCATCCGCGGACCCGTTGTCACTGCCGATGCCGGCCACGGCGATTCGATTGCCGTCAACGGCGTGTGCCTGACGGTCGTCGAGCTGCTGGGCGACGGCCAATTCACCGCCGACGTGATGGCTGAGACCCTGGACCGGTCCAATCTGGGCGGATTGCAGGTCGGCAGCCGGGTAAACCTGGAGCGCGCCGCCGCCCTCAACAGCCGGCTTGGCGGTCACATCGTGCAGGGCCATGTAGACGGCACCGGCCAGGTGGTCTCCCGCTCACCCTCAGAGCACTGGGAGGTGGTACGGATCGAGATCCCGGAAGCGGTGGCTCGCTATGTCGTCGAGAAGGGGTCGATCACCGTCGACGGCATTTCCTTGACGGTGTCCGGCCTTGGCGCCGAACCGCGGGACTGGTTTGAGGTCTCGCTGATCCCGACGACCCGGGAGCTGACCACCTTGGGTCGCGCTCCGGTCGGAACTCAGTTGAACCTCGAAGTTGATGTCATCGCCAAGTATGTTGAACGGCTACTTTCCCCGAATATTACCTCTGCCAGCAGTTTTGCTGACACGGTCGAGGATAGCACCTAAGCACAGCGCAATGAGATCGGCAGAGACGCACCGGCGCCGAGCCGACAACTCCGAGTGTGGTCGTGACCGTGTCATCGCCGGTAACACCCGGCCCCGTCGAGTTAGGTGTCGAGGCCGAGAACGTAGAGCTGGCCGATGCTCGCCCCGGCCTTGCGCAAGCCGCGCTGGCAATGGCGCGCATCTTGGACAACCCGAGGGCGGTTTCGAGTCAGCCGGCCGCGGCGAAGGTGCTGGCGGGGTTGCTGGACAAGCTACGTTCGGCGTCCGCGCGTGGTCGGCGCGGTGGTCTGGCGTTGGTGCGGACGATGACTGAGAAGGGCGGCGCCTGATGGCCGACTTTCACGCCGCGGAGATCCCCTGGCAAGTCAGCCCCGCCACCGGAGTAAGGTGGCGGGTGCGGTTGGGAGACGCTAAAAAGTACCTCCTGGTGCATTGCGGATAGACGGCTGGACGGCATCAGATTTCAAGTCTGGCTGCACGAAAAGTCAGAGCGTCTCAGTAAATCCCTGCCACAGGAAGAAGTCATGCCCACCGTTGCGGCGCAGCTCCGTCAGGACTTGCGCAACTACGCCGTCGAATTACACCAACTTGCCTACACACTGCCCGAAGGTCTGGGCGAGCACGATCTGCTTCGATTGTCTGGTCGGATGCGCGCTACTGCCGATCAAGTGGAACGTCAGCGGACTGTTGATGATGGCTGATCGTGTCATGAGAGGCAGTCGCCTCGGATCCGTGAGCTACGAGACTGACCGCAACCACGACCTGGCGCCACGTCAGATCGCGCGGTACCGCACCGCGAACGGCGAGGAGTTCGAGGTCCCCTTCGCCGACGACGCTGAGATCCCCGGCTCCTGGCTGTGCCGCAACGGCATGGAGGGCGCCCTGATCGAGGGTGGGGACCTGGCCGAACCCAAGAAGGTCAAGGTGCCGCGCACACACTGGGACATGCTGCGGGAACGCCGCTCGATCGAGCAACTCGAGGAACTGCTCAAGGAACGCCTCGAGATCATCAAGTCACGCCGCCGCGGCAGCTAGCTTCAAAGGCTCACCGACATTCAAGCGTTCAACCTGTTAGCTGCTGCTTCGCAGAAAACCAACATGAAACTGGTCGACGTCGGAGTCCGGTAGTTCTCGTATGACCAAAGAGATCGGGCCGCCCCTGAGGAGAGTAGGGGCGGCCCGATCAACTATTGGGCGTCGGTGGGGTTCTGCTGTGCTTCCCAGCGCGCCTCTTTGAGCACGCCGTCGAGCATGTCAGCGAGCGTCTTGCCTCGGTCGTTTTGCGGGAACGCAAGGTGGGCGCCGGTCATGCAGAGCTGTTCCGCGCGCTCGAAACGTACGATCTGCTCGGGTGTCAGCTGGTCGGCGAGGTCTCGCCAGCTGGTCGCGTTGTCGTCGTCCGTAGTCATGGGCTGCCTCTAGTGTCGCGATCGCGACCCCGAGGCGTCTATCCCATTGGGCACACATTGGGCATGACGCCCGACGGTCATCTTAGAAACAGCCTCTGACCTGCAAAAACTCTGGTGCGCGATACTGGGATTGAACTAGTGGCACGTGGCTACCTGCGCCACGCACAGCGTATTCGTAGCGTGCGAGGAATTCCTTGACGACAGCAACGTGCAGTAGGTGGACAGATCGTGACGATGGTGATCACACAGCTTCGAGGCCTATTGTTCCGTGCCATGGAGTTGCACAGCTTCCAACTCGAATTACCCAGTGAGACCACGCATGCGGAGGCACACAACGCAGGCAGGCATCACATCGAGCAGACGCTAAAACCGCACCAATACTTTGACTATCGCTGGTGGGCGTCCAGGCCGCACCCAACCATGTCGGGTATGAGCATTTTCAGTTACAACTACAAGGCTTAGACGCCATGACCATGCTGCAATGGGAAACAGTGCACGGTCGCGACCGTGCGGTCAGCGGCAAACGTGAATACCGCGTCTTCTATGGCCCCGAGGAGGGAAGCCATGCCCTCCCGTGGACTCTGGTGGTCCGGGAGGTCGGGGAAGATGGCGAGCATACGCACGTCCACTACCACCCCTACCGCACCGACGCCGAGGCGAAGAAAGCCGCTGAGCGATGGGAAGGCCCGCCACCCACGGGGGGATGACGGGCTCCCATCAGTCAAGTGGAGGCAAACGATGTGTCTCGTCGGCGTCGAGCTGCATATCGAAGACTGTGAGGGATGAACGAAGATCACGCCTGCAAGTTGTGCGCGGGCTGTCGTTCGGTCAGGTCCACCACCTTCGCGGCGGGAGCACTTGTCTTGACCGACTCAATGCCCTTCTCCGCGTTCGCTTTCATCTCATAGCCCTGGCTGGCGGCGATGATCTCGCCGTTGGCGGCCTTGAGGTGGAATCCAACGCCAGCACCTTGGAGGCCAGTTCGCGCATGGTCGCGAGGTCGCGGATCTCCTGCGGGTCCTGGGTAACGTCAATGCGGTAGCAGCCGACTTAACGTCCATGATGATGAGGAGGCTTATTTGGTTCATTGTCTTGAGCTTTTCCTTTGCGTTCATCGTCACCGCCGCAGCGGGGCCGGTGGTGTCCGTCGTAGCCTGCGCCGGGGTGTTGATTTACGCGCTGGCGGTGGCACGCGGAGACGCTGCGCACCGCGCCGAGGCAGCAGAAGCCGAGGCAGCAGAAGCCGAGGCAGCAGAAGCCGAGGCAGCGGCGGCAGAAGCAGTAATTGTAGAAGCCGAGGCAGTGATAGCAGCGGCCCGACTACGCCTGCTCGGAGAGGCCGATTCCTGACCGTCAGCGGCCCGTAAAGAACGGTTGATGGCCCATTAGACGAAAGCAGGCCCCTAGCAGCGGCGGGATTCGTCCGCTGCAGCGGCCTGCTTTCGAATCAGGTGTTGTCTGACCCCGGCTCGTTTAGAGCGGGACCCAGACTCCGTTATTCCAGAATCCCCAGTTGTTCATACCGGGGTCCCATACGACCTGGGCCCAAGGCGCCCACGGGGGTGGCGGGGGCATCGGCCGCGCCCACGGCGGAGGTGGTCCGTAACCGGCCGGGCCGCCGTAGTTGTCGTCCCAGTCACGGCAGTTGTTCCAGTTCTGGTAAGGGCCCCAGCCCTGGTCCCACTGGTCGCCCGGGCACCAGTGGTGGTGATACATGGGTGCAGGAGGAGGCGCAGCCTGCGCGGTGCCCGACGCTAGCCCCAGCATGGATGCGGCCACGCCGCCAGCTGCCAGCGCGCCAGTACACAGGCGCAGCCACGGTTTGGTTTGCGTGTTGGTATTCATGCCCCTGCAATTCCCCGCCAGAATGTGGCCGAAACCACTCCCATTGTCTCGGCTGGATCTCAAATCCGGCTCTTAACTGCCACTTACGTGTTGCTTACGTTGCCGCCCGCTCGCGACCACATTTTCCCTGGTCAGCTCCAGCAGCAGCTGGTTCTGGCAGGCACGCTGTTTTTGACGGTGGCGTCACGTCCACGGGCGCTTGGAGTCACGAGAGGAAGACGGCGGCGTCAGGGCATGCCGAACGCCCTGATAGTGCGGCTGCTGAACCGTCCCGCTGAATAAGCCGTGGCAATAACTGCGGCACCATGGTGGTTCATACTGAATGCAATACCGGGCTCTTCCTGCGGGCCCTTATGACAGCAAGGTAGCCAAGATGACGAGGTTGGACTCCGTCGAGAGGGCGGTTGCCGACATTGCGGCCGGTAAGGCCGTCGTCGTCATCGACGACGAGGAGCGCGAGAACGAAGGTGACCTGATCTTCGCCGCCGAAAAGGCGACACCGGAGATGGTGGCCTTCATGGTCCGCTACACCTCGGGATACCTGTGCGTACCGTTGGACGGCGCGATCTGCGACCGGCTCGGCCTGCTGCCGATGTATGCGGTGAACCAGGACAAGCACGGCACCGCCTACACCGTCACCGTTGATGCAAGAAATGGTGTGGGCACTGGAATTTCGGCTTCCGATCGGGCCACCACGATGCGGCTACTGGCCGATCCCAGCAGCATCGCCGAAGATTTCACCCGCCCCGGTCACGTGGTTCCGTTGCGCGCGAAGGACGGCGGCGTGCTGCGCCGTCCCGGCCACACCGAGGCCGCTGTCGATCTGGCTCGGATGGCGGGGCTGCAACCCGCGGGCGCCATCTGCGAGATCGTCAGCCAGAAAGACGAAGGCGCGATGGCCCAGACCGACGAATTGCGGGTATTTGCCGACGAGCACGATCTTGCCTTGATCAGCATCGCCGACCTGATCGAATGGCGGCGCAAACACGAGAAGCACATCGAGCGGATCGCCGAAGCCCGGATTCCAACCCGCCACGGCGAGTTCCGCGCCATCGGCTACGCCAGCATCTATGAAGACGTCGAACACGTGGCGCTGGTCCGTGGCGATATCGCCGGTCCGAACGGCGAGGGCGACGACGTATTGGTGCGTGTGCACTCCGAGTGCTTGACCGGTGACGTTTTCGGCTCACGTCGCTGCGACTGCGGACCTCAACTCGACGCGGCGATGGCGATGGTCGCGCGGGAGGGACGCGGCGTCGTGCTCTACATGCGCGGCCATGAGGGCCGCGGCATCGGCCTGATGCACAAACTGCAGGCCTATCAGCTGCAGGACGCGGGCGAAGATACCGTGGATGCCAACCTCAAGCTCGGATTGCCAGCCGATGCAAGGGATTACGGTATCGGCGCACAGATTCTCGTCGACCTGGGAGTCCGCTCGATGCGGCTGCTGACCAACAACCCGGCCAAGCGGGTCGGCTTGGACGGCTACGGCTTGCACATCATCGAGCGCGTGGCGCTTCCGGTGCGGGCCAACGCGGAGAACATCCGCTACCTGATGACCAAACGCGACAAGATGGGCCACGACTTGGCTGGTCTGGACGACTTTCACGAATCCGCCCATTTGCCAGGTGAATTCGGCGGTGCTTTGTGAGCGGTGGCGCCGGTGTGCCGGAGATACCGGCGCTTGACGCCTCCGGCGTGCGGCTGGGCATCGTCGCGAGCACATGGCACCGCGAAATCTGCGATGCACTGCTGGCCGGGGCGCTGAAAGTGGCCGTTGAGTCGGGCGTCGACAACCCGACAGTGGTCCGCGTGCTCGGCGCGATCGAGATTCCGGTAGTGGCCCAGGAGCTCGCGCGCAGCCATGATGCGGTCATCGCTCTGGGCGTCGTGATCCGCGGTCAGACACCGCATTTCGACTATGTCTGCGATGCGGTGACCCAGGGCCTGACCCGGGTCTCACTAGACGCTTCGAGGCCGGTTGCCAACGGGGTGCTCACTACCAACGACGAAGAACAGGCGCTGGATCGGGCCGGCCTTCCGACATCGGCCGAGGACAAAGGGGCCCAGGCGGCTGCGGCGGCCCTGGCCGCCGCGCTGACCTTGCGTGACCTGCGCGCTCGGTTGTGACTCCGCCGAACCGCGAGGTCTGGGATGTCGAGCTGCGTCCACACCGGACGCCGTTATTCGCTTACGCTACAGCGTTTCTGATCGCGGCAGTTCATATCGTGGTCGGCTTGTTGCTCAAAATGAAGTCCAGCGGGGTCATCTTCCAGACCTCCGACCAAGTGGCGATGGCGGCCCTGGGCCTCATCATCGCCGGTTGCGTGCTGTTGTTCGCGCGGCCGCGACTGCGGGTGGGGCCGTCGGGGATTGCGGTGCGTAATCTGTTGGGCTACAGGCTAGTTCCGTGGTCAGAGGTGGTCGATGTATCGTTTCCGGCCGGTCACCGCTGGGCGCGAATCGATTTGCCCGACGACGAGTACATCCCGGTGATGGCAATCCAGGCCGTTGACAAGGACCGCGCTGTGGACGCCATGGACACCGTGCGGTCGCTGCTGGCGCGATATCGGCCGGACCTGCGCGCACGCTGACGAGCCGTCGGATCGAACGGGCGAACTGACCGCCTCGGTCACCTTGCCGCCCCCGCGAGCCGGAATCGTGTAGGCGCTCACCCAGTCGACATGCGTGCGACCATAAGGAACGCAGCGGATCACGTTGCAGTGGAATCCATTTCACGTAACCGCTTGAGCGTGAGTCTCGCAGCCCGCATCGATAAGGCCGGCGCGAGGCGGTCCAGGTACCACAATGTCTTCCACCAGGCCGGCACCACAATGATTGCGTCTCCACGCAACACGGCACGAAGGGCGCGCTCGGCGAACTTCTCGGGTGCCATCGGCCGGAACGGCTCCCAGAATTTGAGTAGTTCCTCGTCACTGATGCCGGTCTTTGTCATCCGTCCGTAACTGCCGCCGGTGAGGATTGGGGTCCGGATCGCGCCTGGACAAAGCACCGAGACCTTTATGCCGTGGCGCTCGGCCTCCAGCCGCAACGCCTTCGAGAGCGCGACAACGGCGTGCTTGGAGGCGGTGTAGCTCGCCTCCCCGGGACCGGCGACAAGACCAGCCATGGACGCCGTGTTAACGATGTGGCCCGAGCGCTGCCGGATCATGATCGGATACACCGCTTGGATGCCATGCACCACACCATGCAGGTTCACGTCGAAGACGTCGTTCCAGTCATCGAGCGTGTATGAGTCCACCTCACCACCTACCCCGATGCCGGCATTGTTGAACAGGTAGTCGATCCTCCCGGATTGCTGCACCGCCTCGCCGACAACGCGCTCGACCGATGGGTAGGTGCGCACGTCGAGCTCGACTGCGTGCGCCTTTGCGCCACCGCTGTTGAGGCGTTGTGCCAGCTCCTGTGCGGCGCCGAGTTGGCGATCGGCGATCCACACCTCGGCGCCCCCGTCGGCCAACTCGGTGGCCAGCGCGGCGCCGATGCCGGACGCCGCCCCGGTAACGAACGCAACCTTGCCTGACGTGCTCGATGCCATAGGGGAAGGATAATCGCTGGCCCTGGCAGCTAAGAGGAGATTCCGGCGGCGGCTTCGCTGAGATGGGTCGCCACACGGTCCCGACGAGCCACCGCCCTTCTGGCGGCTACTAGCCTGGATACGTGCCAGATCCCGCGACGTATCGCCCCGTGCCCGGGTCCATCCCGGTCGAGCCTGGCGTCTACCGATTCCGGGATCCGCACGGGCGAGTCATCTACGTCGGCAAGGCCAAGAGCCTGCGTAGCCGGCTGACGTCATACTTCGCCGACGTCGCCAGCCTGCACCCACGCACCCGGCAAATGGTGACCACCGCGGCCAAGGTCGAGTGGACGGTGGTCAACACCGAAGTTGAGGCGCTGCAGCTGGAATACAACTGGATCAAGGAGTTCGATCCGCGCTTCAATGTTCGCTACCGCGACGACAAGTCCTATCCGGTCCTGGCCGTCACCCTCAACGAGGAGTTTCCCCGGCTGATGGTGTATCGCGGCCCGCGGCGCAAGGGTGTGCGCTATTTCGGGCCGTACTCACACGCATGGGCAATCCGGGAAACGCTGGATCTGCTCACCCGGGTGTTCCCGGCGCGAACCTGTTCGGCCGGAGTGTTCAAGCGGCACAAGCAGATCGACCGGCCGTGCCTGCTCGGCTATATCGACAAATGTTCGGCGCCGTGCATCGGCAGGGTCAGCGCCGAGCAGCATCGCCAAATCGTCACGGACTTTTGCGACTTCCTGTCCGGCAAGACCGACCGGTTTGCCCGCGAGCTGGAACAGCAGATGAACGCCGCGTCCGAGCAACTCGAATTCGAACGGGCCGCACGCCTTCGCGACAACCTTGGCGCGCTCAAGCGGGCCATGGAGAAGCAGGCCGTGGTACTCGGCGACGGTACCGACGCCGACGTGGTGGCCTTCGCCGACGATGAACTCGAAGCGGCGGTGCAGGTGTTCCACGTCCGCGGCGGCCGTGTTCGTGGTCAGCGCGGCTGGATCGTCGAAAAGTCCGCAGACCCGAGCGATTCAGGACAAGAACAGTTGGTCGAGCAGTTCCTGACGCAGTTCTACGGCGAACAGGCTGAGCTGGACGGCGCCGCCGACGAATCCACCAATCCGGTGCCCCGCGAGGTGCTGGTGCCGTGTCTGCCGTCCAACGCCGACGAGTTGGTCAGCTGGCTGTCCGGTCTGCGCGGTTCGCGGGTCGCGCTGCGGGTGCCGCGCCGGGGCGACAAGCGTGCGCTGGCCGAAACCGTGCAGCGCAATGCGAAAGAAGCTCTGCAGCAACATAAGCTGAAGCGGGCCGGTGACTTCAACGCCAGATCCGCTGCGCTGCAGAATATTCAGGACGCTCTGGGTTTGGCCGATGCGCCGCTGCGGATCGAATGTGTCGACATCAGCCACGTGCAGGGCACCGATGTGGTGGGCTCGTTGGTGGTGTTCGAGGACGGCCTGCCGCGCAAATCGGACTATCGGCACTTCGGGATCCGGGAAGCCGCAGGGCGGGGACGCTCCGACGACGTCGCCTCCATCGCCGAAGTGACCCGGCGCCGGTTCATGCGGCACCTGGCCGACCAGAACGATCCGAATATGCTTTCGCCGGAAGGAAAATCGCGCCGGTTCGCCTACCCGCCCAACCTCTACGTAGTCGACGGCGGCGCACCGCAAGTCAATGCGGCCAGTGCGGTGCTCGATGAACTCGGCATCACCGATGTGGCGGTAATCGGTCTGGCCAAGCGGCTGGAAGAGGTGTGGGTGCCGTCCGAGCCGGAGCCCATCATCATGCCGCGCAACAGCGAGGGACTCTATTTGCTGCAGCGGGTGCGTGACGAGGCGCATCGGTTCGCCATCGCCTACCATCGCAGCAAGCGATCCAAGCGAATGACCGCGTCGGCGCTGGATTCGGTGCCAGGATTGGGAGAACATCGCCGTAAGGCGCTGGTAACGCATTTCGGCTCGTTAGCTCGCCTCAAGGAGGCCACCGTCGACCAGATCACCGCCGTTCCGGGTATCGGCGTGGCAACCGCCACGGCCGTCCTCGAGGCGCTGCGACCCGAGCAACCCGGAGATTCGGGATGACAAGTCATGGTGACTTGGCAGAGGGCCGCCCCGGTGACGCCGCAGCCGGCATCGACGTCGTTCTGGTGACCGGATTGTCCGGGGCCGGGCGGGGCACAGCGGCCAAAGTGCTCGAGGACCTCGGCTGGTACGTTGCCGACAACCTGCCACCCCAGCTGATTACCCGGATGGTGGATTTCGGGCTGGCAGCCGGATCGCGGATCACCCAGCTCGCCGTGGTGATGGACGTCCGGTCGCGCGGATTCACCGGCGATCTGGACTCGGTGCGCAACGAACTGGCCACCCGCAACATCACCCCGCGCGTGGTGTTCATGGAGGCATCCGACGACATGCTGGTTCGCCGCTACGAACAGAATCGGCGCAGCCACCCGCTGCAGGGCGAGCAGACGTTGGCCGAGGGCATTGCCGCTGAGCGCAGGATGCTGGCTCCGGTTCGCGCCACGGCCGACCTGATCATCGACACGTCGACACTGTCGGTGCGGGGCCTGAGGGAAAGCGTCGAGCGTGCGTTCGGTGGTGATACCAGCGTGTCCACCAGCGTCACCGTCGAGTCGTTCGGCTTCAAGTACGGTCTTCCGATGGACGCCGACATGGTCATGGACGTGCGATTTCTGCCCAACCCGCACTGGGTCGACGAGTTGCGTCCACTCACCGGCCAACATCCGGCGGTGCGTGATTAGGTGTTGGGCCAGCCCGGCGCGGCCGAGTTTCTCGACGCTTACCATCGATTGCTATCTCTGGTTGTTGACGGCTACCGCCGGGAGGGCAAGCGTTATATGACGGTCGCCATTGGCTGCACCGGCGGCAAGCATCGCAGCGTCGCGATCGCCGAGGCATTGATGCAGCTGCTGGGGAGCAATGCGCAACTGTCGGTGCGGGTGCTGCACCGGGATCTGGGTCGCGAATGAGCTCACCAAATAGCGAGGGCATCGTCGCGCTGGGCGGCGGACACGGCTTGTACGCAACGCTGTCTGCAGCGCGCCGGCTGACTCCCTACGTCACCGCTGTGGTGACCGTCGCCGATGACGGTGGCTCGTCGGGCCGGCTGCGCAGCGAACTAGACGTGGTGCCGCCGGGCGATCTGCGAATGGCCTTGGCGGCGTTGGCGTCCGACAGTCCGTATGGGCGACTGTGGGCGACCATCCTGCAGCACCGATTCGGCGGCAGTGGCGCCCTGGCCGGGCATCCGATCGGGAACCTGATGCTTGCCGGCCTCAACGAGGTGCTGGCTGATCCGGTCGCTGCCCTCGACGAGCTCGGACGCATCCTCGGCGTCAAAGGCAGGGTGTTGCCGATGTGTCCGATCGCGCTGCAGATCGAGGCCGATGTGTCCGGCCTGGAGGCCGACCCGCGGATGTTCCGGCTGATCCGCGGCCAGGTGGCGATTGCGACCACCCCGGGCAAGGTGCGGCGGGTGCGGCTGCATCCCGCCAACCCGCCGGCGACCCGGCAGGCGGTCGACGCCATCATGGCCGCCGACTTGGTGGTGCTGGGGCCCGGGTCGTGGTTCACCAGCGTGATCCCGCATGTGCTGGTGCCAGGGCTTGCCGCGGCGCTGCGGACTACCACCGCCCGCCGTGCCGTGGTGCTCAACTTGGTGGCCGAGCCAGGGGAGACGGCCGGATTCTCAGTGGAGCGTCATCTGCATGTGCTGGCCCAGCACGCGCCCGGGTTCACCGTCCACGACATCATCATCGACGCCGAACGAGTGCCGGGTGAGCAGGAACGGGACCAACTGCGGCGCACCGCATCGCTGCTACAGGCCGAGGTCCACTTCGCCGACGTAGCCAGACCTGGTACACCTTTACATGACCCGGGCAAGCTCGCCGCGGCGCTGGACGGGGTCCGAGCGGCCCACACGGGCCCGGGAGCGCCTCCGGGGACGGCCACCGCAGAGATTCGGGTCGACGGTGAAAGTCCACAGACCGGCGTGAACGGACCGGCTGGCAGCGGACCAAGGGGTGACGACGCGTGGCGATGACGACCGAAGTCAAGGACGAGCTGAGCCGCCTGGTAGTGAAATCGGTCAGTGCGCGTCGGGCAGAAGTCACGTCCCTGCTGAGGTTCGCCGGCGGGTTGCACATCGTGGGCGGCCGGGTGGTCGTCGAGGCCGAGGTGGACCTGGGCAACATCGCGCGGCGGCTGCGCAAGGACATCTTCGATCTCTACGGCTACAACGCCGTCGTGCATGTGTTGTCGGCCAGCGGAATTCGCAAGAGCACGCGGTTCGTGCTGCGGGTGGCCAACGACGGTGAGGCGCTGGCCCGCCAGACCGGCCTGCTCGACATGCGGGGACGTCCGGTGCGGGGTCTACCGGCCCAGGTGGTCGGCGGCAGCATCACCGACGCCGAAGCGGCGTGGCGGGGAGCCTTCTTGGCGCACGGGTCACTGACCGAGCCGGGACGTTCGTCGGCATTGGAGGTCAGCTGCCCCGGCCCGGAGGCCGCGCTGGCCTTGGTGGGTGCAGCCCGTCGGCTCGGGGTCAGCGCGAAGGCGCGCGAGGTGCGTGGTGCCGATCGGGTGGTGGTGCGCGACGGCGAGGCGATCGGCGCGCTGCTGACCCGAATGGGCGCCCAGGACACCCGGCTGGTCTGGGAGGAGCGCCGGATGCGTCGTGAGGTCCGGGCGACGGCCAACCGGCTTGCCAATTTCGACGATGCCAACCTGCGCCGGTCGGCACGGGCCGCCGTTGCGGCAGCGGCCCGGGTTGAGCGGGCGCTGGAGATACTCGGCGATACCGTCCCCGACCATCTGGCTTCGGCCGGCAAACTGCGCGTCGAGCACCGCCAGGCTTCCCTGGAGGAGCTCGGTCGCCTCGCCGACCCCCCGATGACGAAAGACGCTGTGGCGGGCCGAATTCGGCGATTGCTGTCCATGGCCGACCGGAAGGCGAAGGTCGAAGGAATCCCCGACACCGAGTCGGCGGTGACGCCAGACCTTTTGGAGGATGCCTGACTAGCCGCGACGCGGCGGGGGAGATGGGGGGGCACGTGGTGGCATTGTTGGGCATAGCTCGACGCAATTTGCTGGCGAGGGCTACGGTCGGGGCATGAAGCGGCTTTCGAGTGTTGACGCGGCGTTTTGGTCTGCCGAAACTGCGGGCTGGCACATGCATGTGGGTGCGTTGGCGATCTGCGATGCCGGCGATGAGTCCGACTACAGTTTTCAGCGCCTTCGCGAGCTGATCATCGAGCGACTGCCGGAGGTGCCGCAGTTGCGGTGGCGGGTCACCGGGGCTCCCCTCGGGCTGGATCGACCCTGGTTCGTCGAGGATGAGGAGCTTGACGTCGACTTTCACGTCCGCCGCATCGGTGTCCCCGCACCCGGCGGTCGCCGCGAACTCGAAGAGCTGGTTGGCCGGCTCATGTCCTACAAGTTGGACCGCTCCCGGCCGCTTTGGGAAATGTGGGTGATCGAGGGCGTCGAGGGCGGGCGAATGGCCACGCTCACCAAGATGCACCACGCCATCGTCGACGGCGTTTCGGGCGCTGGGCTGGGCGAAATCCTGCTCGACGTCACCCCGGAACCTCGACCGCCGCAAGAGGAGAAGGTCGGATCGCTGACGGGATTCCAGCTGCCGGGTCTGGAACGGCGCGCGCTGGGCGCGCTCATCAACGTGGGAATCAAGACGCCGTTCCGCATCAGCAGGTTACTGGAACAGACGGTGCGCCAGCAGATCGCCGCGTTGGGCGTCAGCAGCAAGCCGCCGCGCTACTTCGAAGCGCCGAAGACCCGGTTCAACGCGCCCGTCTCGCCGCACCGGCGGATCACCGGCTGCCGCGTCGAGCTGGCCCGGGCCAAGGCCGTCAAGGACGCTTTCGACGTCAAGCTCAACGACGTCGTGCTGGCACTGGTGGCCGGCGCGGCCCGTGAATACTTGCAGAAACGTGGTGAGCTGCCGGCCAAGCCGCTCATCGCGCAGATCCCCGTCTCGACCCGTACCGACGAAAACAAGAGTGACGTCGGCAACAAGGTGGGTTCCATGACCGTATCGCTTGCCACCGACATCGAAGACCCCGCCGAGCGGCTTCGGGCCATCCACGAAAGCACGCAAAGCGCCAAATTGATGGCCAAGGCGTTGTCGGCACATCAGATCATGGGGCTTACCGAGACCACCCCGCCAGGGCTTCTGCAGCTGGCCGCGCGTGCCTACACGGCCACCGGGCTGTCGCGAAACTTGGCTCCCATCAACCTGGTTGTTTCCAATGTCCCCGGCCCGCCGTTCCCGCTGTACATGGCGGGAGCCAAACTGGACTCGCTGGTACCGCTGGGGCCACCGGTCATGGACATCGCCCTGAACATCACCTGCTTCTCCTACCAGGACTACCTGGATTTCGGCTTCGTGACGACACCCGAAGTGGCCAACGACATCGACGACATGGCCGATGCCATCGAGCCGGCGCTGACCGAACTCGAGAAAGCGGTTAGTGGTTAGTCGCGACCCAAATAGCTGGTCGCGTACACCCAGGACAAAAACCGGGCCACCGCCTCGGCGGATTGATGCGCCCGCGGCGAACCGAAGATGTCGAAACCGTGTTGGGCGTTGGGCAACTCGGCGTAGGCCACCGGCGACTTCGACACCGCCCGCAGTTCCTCGGCGAACTCTTTGGCTTCGCCGACCGGAATGAGGGAATCGTCGGTCCCGTGCAAGACGAAGAACGGTGGCGCGTCCGCCCGCAGCTGCCGGATCGGCGACGCATCGACGTAGACATCGCGATGGTCGGCGAATTTCTGCTTCACCACGAACTTTTCGAGCAACCTGACGAATTCGGGACGGCCTTCACCCTCGGTGGAGAACCAGTCGTAGCGCCCGTAAACCGGAACCGCTGCGACCACCGAGGTGTCGGCATCTTCGAAGCCCGGCTGGAATTTGGGGTCATTGGGGGTCAGCGCCGCCAGCGCGGACAGATGGCCGCCAGCGGAGCCGCCGGTGATCGCGACGAAGTTGGGATCCCCGCCGTAGTTTGCGATGTTCTCCTTGACCCAGGCCAGCGCCTGTTTGACGTCGACGATGTGTTCGGGCCAGGTGTGCATCGGGGAGACCCGATAGCCGATTGACACGCACACCCAGCCGCGGGCGGCCAGGTGGCTCATCAGCGGATACGCCTGCGGACGGCGCATTCCGATCACCCAGGCGCCACCGGGCACTTGCACCAGCACCGGCGCCTTGCCGTCGCGCGGCAGGTCGCGGCGGCGCCAGATGTCGGCGAGGCTGGCGCGGCCGTGCGGACCGTAAGACACCACGTTCGTCTTCTCGACGTAGCGGCGGCGTGCCACGGTGTTGCCCAGCGGCAGGTTGCGCCGTCCGCTGCGCGTGGGCTTGGTCTGAGGTAGTTTGCTCAGCGCCTCGACGTAGTCGTCTCCGAGTTGGTCGCGCAACCCCGCCTCCAGCACCGGGCCAGGAGTGGTGACGCCGCGGTAGCGGATTACCGCCAGGATGGCCCAGGACGCCACCGTCAGGGCCAGAGCCGCCTTTCCGCGCCGTCCGGCGAAGTCGCCGCGGCGGCCGCGGCGCAGCGCGTCCAGCAGCGAGGCGGAAAAGTACAGGCCCGGGACCTCGGAGGTCGGCCAGCCGAACCAGAAGACCAGAACGGTGCTGTAGCCCTTACGGGCCAGCGGATGAAATCCGTTGGCGGCGTTGGCTAATTCCAGTGCAGCGCGTGCCAGCGGCCTGGGCTTACGCAGCCGCATCAGCCGTTGACCCGCGAGTGCAGTTCGGCCCGCAGTATCTTGCCGGTGCTGCCGCGGGGAAGCTCGTCGAGAACCGATATCTCACGGGGCACCTTGTAGTTGGCCAGGTTCTCCCGCACGTGTTGCTTGAGGATCTCCGGGGCGGCCCCCTTATCGAGCTGAGCGCCGGGCTCCAGCACCACGAATGCCGCCAGCCGCTGGCCGTACTGCTCGTCGTCGACGCCTATCACCGCGGCCTCGGCCACGTCGGAGTGTGCTTCCAGTATCTTCTCCACCTCGATCGGATAGACATTCTCACCGCCGGAGACGATCATCTCGTCGTCGCGGCCGACGACGAACAGCCGTCCGGCCTCATCGAGGTATCCGACGTCTCCCGACGACATGAACCCCGCGTGGAAATCCTTCGTGGTGCCCGAGGTGTAGCCATCGAACTGGGTGTCATTGCGGACGTAGATGCTGCCCACCTCGCCGGTGGGCAGCTCGGCGAATTCCGGGTCCAGGATGCGGATTTGGGTTCCACCCGCGGGCCGGCCCGCGGTGTCTGGCGCAGCGCGTAAGTCTTCCGGTCTGGCGGTGGCGATCATGCCGGCCTCGGTGGCGTTGTAGTTGTTGTAAATCACGTCACCGAACTGGTCCATGAACGCGATGACCACATCGGGGCGCATCCGCGAACCGGAAGCCGCTGCAAACCGCAATGACTTGCAGCTGTAGCGGTTTCGTACCTCGTCGGGCAGATCCATGATGCGGTCGAACATCACCGGGACCACCGCGAGGCCGGTCGCCTTGTGTCGGTCGATGAGGTCCAGCGTGGCCTCCGGGTCGAATTTGCGCCGGGTGACCACGGTGCAGGCCATCGACGCGGCGAACACCAGCTGCGAAAAGCCCCACGCGTGGAACATCGGCGCCACGATCACTATGGGTTCCTCCGCCCGCCACGGCGTGCGGTCCAGGATCGCCTTGAGCGTGCCTATTCCGGCGTTGCCGCCAGACTGGTTGGCGCCCTTGGGTGTTCCGGTGGTGCCGGAGGTGAGCAGGATCATCCTGCCCTTGCGGCCGGTGCGCTCGGGCTGCTGCCCGGCGTGATCGGCGATGAGTTTCTCGACGGTCAGCTCGTGCTGACCGTCGGTCCACGCCAGGATGCGGGTGGCGTCCGGTTTGTCGGCCAGCGCGCGGTCCACCGTTGCGGTGAACTCCTCGTCGTATATGACGGTGTCGACGCCTTCGCGGTTGACCACGTCGGCCAGCGCCGGCCCGGCGAACGACGTGTTGAGTAGCAGAATGTCAGAGCCGATCCGGTTGCCGGCCACCAGCGCTTCCACGAAACCACGGTGATTGCGGCACATGATCCCGACGCACTGGCCCCGGGGCAACTTCTGCAGCGCCGCGGCCAATGCGTTGATCCGCTCGTCGAGCTGCCGCCAGGTCAGGGTGCCCAGTTCGTCGACCAGCCCAGGACGGTCCGGGCAGCGTTGGGCCGCGCTGGCGAAACCCACGGTGATGCCCATGCCGTCGCGACGCATGGCGGCAGCCATCTTCAGGTAGCGGTCGGGCCGCATCGGCGCGATCATTCCGGCGCGCCTCAGGGTGGCTAAGACATCGAAGACGCCAAAAGCTCTGGTTGATACGAGATGCCATGGCTCAGCCCAAAATCGGGAAACGGCGCTCGGCGCCGAGCTTGGTAAGGGCCTCCTGCATCACCGACCGGACGTGCTCGTCGACCTCGTCGACGTCCGGGTCCTCGCCGAATTGCGTGGCGATGTCGATCGGTTTCAGCACCTGCGTCACAAGCTTGCTGGGCAGCGGCAGGTTCGGCGGAATCACGGCGCTGAACCCGAACGGAAAGCCGAACGAGACCGGCATGATCGCGCTGCGCAGCAACCGCTTTATGCCCAGCCGCTCGGCCAGCCAGCTGCCGCGGGACAGATAGAGCTGAGTCTCCTGACCGCCGATCGACGCCGCGGGCACGATGGGCACGCCGGCCTCGATCGCGGTGCTGACGTATCCCTTGCGGCCGTTGAAGTCGATGACGTTCTCCGACAGCGTGGGTCGGTACGCGTCGTAGTCGCCGCCGGGAAAAACGACCACCACGCCGCCGTTGCGCAGCGCCTTGGCCGCGTTCTCGCGGTTGGCCCGGATATAGCCGGCGCGCCGGAACAGCGGCGCGGTCGGGCCCATGAACAGGATGTCGTGGCTGAGTGTGTAGACCGGCCGGTCGTAGCCGAACTTGTCGTAGAAGTCGACGCTGAAGATCGGGACGTCCATCGGGAACATTCCGCCGGAGTGGTTTCCGACCACCAGTGCTCCGCCGGGCGGGAAGGAATCCAGGCCGCGCACCTCAGAGCGGAAGTACGTCTTCAAGAACGGGCGCATCGCAGCCATCAAGCGCTGGGTCGTGCCAGGGTCGAATTTGCCGATGTCGTCGCTGTCGGTGTCGCTCACTTTTCTCCTTGAGGCTCCTTTGCCGCGCTGAGGTCCCTAGATGGTAGCGAGCCCCGGTTGGGCCGTTGTGACGGTGTTTCTCCCGGGATCTTCCGGCTCCTGCCCGGGCCCGTCCCGGGTCGGATGATGAACGGACGGAGGGTGGCCGCAATTGGCGGCCAATCAGCACCCCGCTTAATCCGCACCGCCGGGAGGCTGACCAGGTGTTTATGCTGCGCGCAAATGCGTCGCTGACATTCATCCCGGGCGCGTATGGCGCCGGCCGGGATCAGGGGGTTATCGTTACCCCCTCCCCACACCAAACGTCCAGTTGAGAGAACAGATGGACTTCGCCGGTTTGTCCGACGAGCGTGCTGCGCGCTCGTTCGCCACCCTCAAGTCGAGCGGTGCTCGTGACCGACGCACACGCAGATCCCGCCCCAGCATGGTTAGCTCCGAGCCGGCCCGTGGTAGTCAAGGAGACTCAACGCCGTCGCTGACGGTGAGCCTGCCCGCCGGTGATGCCGATTCCTCCAGTGCTGCCCCTGCGATGGCCGACCACCGGCAAGCCGACTACTTTCTGGGTCTGCTCGCCCAGAGCCGGCGGCTCAGTGAGCATCGGATCGACCAATACCACAAGGCGATCGCGGCCTTTGAAGCCAACGGTGACGCCGAAGGCGCCGCCAGCTTCCGGCGCATGGTGTGCAGCGAAGAACAGGACCGCCAAACGCTCGACGGCCTGATCGAAAACCTGCGCCGGCGGTTCACATCCGGCGCGCCGAGTGAGGTTCCCTCAATCCCCCGGAAGGTGCGGGTAGCGGCCCGCTAGGACCGACGGGCAGGTAGCTGAAACAGCGCTTGCCGCAGCCGTTTTCAGCGACAAAATCACCCCATAGGAATTAGGGCGCAAAAGAACGGCATATCCCGGCGCGGTGCCGATAGATTGTATTGGCCATTGGTTTCACATCCGATAGGAACGAGGCCAGCCATGGGATTCATGTCACCGGAGCTTCCCGACGTCGATCGCGACACCTGGCAGACCCAGCCACGGGCAACACGCCTGCAAGTCGTGACACGTCACTGGGTGGACCATGGCTTCGGAACCCCGTATGCGGTATATCTGCTCTACCTGATGAAGATCGGGCTGTACGTCGCCGCCCCGGCCGCCATCATCTCGCTGACTCCGGGCCTGGGCGGCCTGGGCCGCATTGGCGACTGGTGGACGCAGCCGATCGTGTACCAGAAGGTCATCATCTTCACGCTGCTGTTCGAGGTCCTGGGTCTTGGCTGCGGATCCGGCCCGCTGACGGGGCGGTTCATGCCGCCGATCGGCGGGTTTCTTTATTGGTTGCGGCCCAACACGATTCGACTGCCTGCGTGGCCGGGCAAGGTTCCGTTCACCAGTGGTGATACCCGCACCATCGTCGACGTCGCGCTCTATGCCGTCGTATTGGTCGGTGGGTTCTGGGCGCTGCTGTCACCCGGGCAGGGCGGGTCGGTTACCGCCACCGGCGATGTCGGTCTGGTCAATCCCGCCCTGGTGGCGCCGACGATCGTCGCCCTGGCGCTGTTGGGTCTGCGCGACAAGACCATCTTCCTGGCGGCGCGCGGCGAACACTACTGGCTTAAGCTGATCGTGTTCTTCTTCCCCTTCACCGATCAGATAGCCGCCTTCAAGATCATCATGCTCGGCTTGTGGTGGGGCGCGGCGACCTCCAAGCTCAACCACCACTTCCCGTACGTCGTGTCGGTGATGACGAGCAACAACGCGCTGCTGCGGAGCAGGGTGTTCACCAGGGTCAAACACATGCTCTACCTCGACCCGGTCAACGACCTGCGTCCCTCATGGCTGCCGAAGATGATGGCCCACGTTGGCGGTACCACAGCGGAATTCCTGGTCCCCGGGATCCTGGTATTGGTCGCCGGCGATCAACCGTGGCGCTGGTTCCTGATCGGGTTCATGGTGATCTTCCACCTCAACATCCTTTCCAACCTCCCGATGGGAGTCCCGTTGGAGTGGAACGTGTTTTTCATCTTCTCGCTGTTCTATTTGTTCGGGCATTACGCCGGCGTCAGAGCCATCGACCTCAACTCGCCACTGCTGCTTGCCATCTTGATCGTCGCGCTCGCCGTGGTGCCGATCGGAAACCTTTTCCCGGAGAAGATTTCGTTCCTGCCCGCAATGCGCTACTACGCCGGCAACTGGGCCACCAGCATCTGGTGTTTCCGGAGCGGCGTCGAAGACAAGATAGAAGCCAACATCGTCAAAAGTTCTGCGCTCGTTGTCAATCAACTGGCCAAGCTCTACGACGCGGACACCGCCGAAATCATGGCCGACAAGACGGCCGCGTTCCGGGCCATGCACACCCACGGCAGGGCGCTCAACGGGCTGCTGCCCCGCGCGATCGACAATGAGGCCGACTACAAGGTGCGCGAAGGCGAAATAGTCGCCGGACCCCTGGTGGGGTGGAACTTCGGCGAAGGCCACCTGCACAACGAGCAGCTACTGGCCGCCGTACAGCGGCGCTGCCACTTCGACGAGGGCGATGTCCGCGTCATCGTCCTGGAAGGCCAACCGATCCATACCCAACGACAGTGGTACCGCATTGTCGATGCCAAGACCGGCGTGATCGAGGCGGGCTACGTCGACGTCGCGGACATGCTGACCCGCCAGCCGTGGCCCGAGCCCGGCGACGAATTCCCGGTCCACGTCACGACTCAACGCGCCACGCCCGGCACACGATGACCACAGCGGTCGTCGTCGGCGCCGGGCCCAACGGTCTGGCCGCCGCGATCCACCTTGCCCGCCACGGCGTCGACGTGCAGGTGCTGGAGGCTCGCGACACGATCGGCGGAGGAGCGCGCTCGGGTGAGCTGACGGTGCCCGGAGTCATGCACGATCATTGCTCGGCGTTTCACCCTTGGGCAGTCGGCTCGCCGTTCTGGAGGGAGATCGACCTGCAGCGCTACGGGCTGACATTGAGGTGGCCGGAGATTGACTGCGCGCACCCGCTCGACGACGGCACCGCCGGCGTGCTTTATCAGTCGATCGAGACGACCGTCGCCCGGATGGGATCCGACCGGACGCGGTGGCGGTGCGCAGTGGGCGATCTTGCCGCGGGCTTCGACGATCTGGCTCAAGATTTGCTTCGCCCGGTGATCAACATTCCGCGTCACCCGATTCGCCTCGCCGCCTTCGGGCCGCGAGCGGTGCTGCCGGCCACCGTGATGGCCCGCTGGTTTCACACGGAGCAGGCGCGCGCACTGTTCGGTGGTCAGGCCGCGCATGCCTTCACCAGACTGGATCGCCCGCTGACCGCGGCGCTCGGGTTGATATTCCTGGCTACCGGGCACCGGTATGGCTGGCCCGTGGCCGAGGGCGGATCCGGGTCGATTATCGCGGCGCTTGCCGCCGCGCTGGATGCGCACGGCGGCACCGTAACCACCGGAGTGACCGTCGCCAGCCGCAAAGACATCCCCGCTGCCGACATCGTCATGCTCGACCTAAGCCCTGCCGCGGCGTACGCGATCTACGGCGATGTCATGCCCGGCCGGATCAAGCGGTCCTATCGGCGCTACCGCCAGGGGTCGTCGGCGTTCAAGGTCGACTTCGCCATCGAGGGCGACATCCCATGGACGAACCCCGATTGTGGGCGCGCCGGCACCGTCCATCTCGGCGGTACGTTCGCCGAAATCGCCGACACCGAACGTCAACGCGCCCAAGGCAAGATGGCGCAACGGCCATTCGTGCTTGTCGGACAGCAGTATCTCGCCGATCCATCCCGCAGCGCGGGCAATACCAACCCGATATGGGCGTACGCCCACGTGCCGTTCGGCTACACCGGGGACGCCACCGCCGCCGTCGTCGACCAGATAGAGCGCTTCGCCCCCGGATTCCGCGACCGCATCATCGCGACGGTCAGCACGAGCGCTGCCGAGCTACAGGCCTACAACCCCAACTACATCGGCGGCGACATCGTCGGTGGCGCCAACGACCGGCTGCAGGTCATCTTCCGGCCGCGGATTGCGGTCAACCCGTACGCGATGGGCGTGCCGGGTGTCTACCTGTGTTCGCAGTCCACACCGCCGGGACCCGGCATCCACGGGCTGTGCGGTTACCACGCCGCGGCCTCAGCGCTGCGGTGGCTCCGCACCTAGCGTTGGTCAGCCCTCCGGGATGGTTGTCACACAGGTCCATCTATGCGCTCTACCCACATGTGTCGCACCGCCACCACGGGAGCACGCGGTTTTCCGCAGGCAAAAGGCGGTAAAAGCCCGGGACTGTTACCGGCTCAGCAACCGTTGCTACTACTGATCTAGGCTGACGGCGAGCGGTTCATCAGCGACACAGAAAGACAGGGAGAGACAAGTGACGGTCCGAGTAGGCATCAACGGCTTCGGTCGAATCGGACGCAACTTCTACCGGGCTTTATTGGCTCAACAGGAGCAGGGCATCGCCGACGTGGAGGTGATCGCCGTCAACGACATCACTGACAACAGCACCCTGGCGCACCTGCTCAAATTCGACTCGATCCTCGGGCGGCTGCCCCACGACGTCAGCCTCGAAGGCGATGACACCATCGTCGTGGGTCCCGCCAAAATCAAGGCGCTCGCGGTCAGGGAGGGTCCGGCGGCATTGCCGTGGGGCGACCTCGGCGTCGATGTCGTCGTGGAGTCCACCGGACTGTTCACCAACGCGGCCAAGGCCAAAGGCCACCTCGACGCCGGCGCGAAGAAAGTGATCATCTCCGCGCCCGCCACCGACGAGGACATCACCATCGTCCTCGGGGTCAATGACGACAAGTACGACGGCAGCCAGAACATCATCTCCAACGCGTCGTGCACCACGAACTGCCTTGCGCCGCTTGCCAAAGTGCTCGACGACGAATTCGGCATCGTCAAGGGCCTGATGACCACCATCCACGCCTACACCCAGGATCAGAACCTGCAGGACGGGCCACACAAGGATCTGCGTCGCGCCCGCGCCGCCGCGCTGAATATCGTGCCCACCTCGACCGGCGCGGCCAAGGCCATCGGCCTGGTGATGCCCCAGCTGAAGGGCAAGCTCGACGGTTACGCGCTACGGGTGCCGATTCCCACCGGCTCGGTCACCGACCTGACCGCCGACCTGTCCAAATCCGCCAGCGCAGAGGAGATCAACGCGGCATTCAAGGCCGCCGCCGAGGGCAAGCTCAAGGGCATTCTGAAGTACTACGACGCACCGATCGTCTCCAGCGACATCGTCACCGACCCGCACAGCTCGATCTTCGACTCCGGCCTGACCAAGGTGATCGACAACCAGGCCAAGGTGGTGTCGTGGTACGACAACGAGTGGGGTTACTCCAACCGTCTCGTTGACCTGGTCGCACTGGTTGGCAAGTCGCTGTAGACCGTGTCTGTTCCAAGCCTTAAAGATCTTCTGGCGGAAGGTGTTTCGGGTCGCGCCGTGCTGGTGCGCTCCGATCTGAACGTCCCGCTCGACGATGACGGCGTCATCACCGACTCGGGCCGCATCACCGCCTCGGCACCGACGTTGAAGGCGCTGGTTGAGGCCGGCGCCAAGGTGGTGGTCACCGCGCACCTGGGCCGTCCCAAGGACGGACCCGACCCCAAGCTGTCGATGGTGCCGGTGGCCGCAGCGCTCGGCGGGCAACTGGGCCGGCACGTTCAATTGGCCGGCGACGTCGTGGGCGCCGACGCACTGGCCCGTGCCGAGGGGCTGACCGACGGCGACGTCCTGCTGCTGGAGAATATCCGTTTCGACACGCGTGAGATCAGCAAGGACGACGGCGCGCGACTCGCCCTGGCCAAGCAGCTGGCCGAACTGGTCTCGCCGGGAGGCGCTTTCGTCTCCGACGGCTTTGGGGTGGTGCACCGCAAGCAGGCCTCGGTATACGACATCGCCACCCTGCTGCCGCACTATGCCGGCACGCTGGTCGCCGAGGAGATACGGGTGCTGGAGCTGTTGACGGCCTCCACGAAGCGCCCGTATGCGGTGGTGCTGGGCGGGTCGAAGGTGTCCGACAAGCTCGGCGTCATCGAGTCGCTGGCGACCAAGGCCGACAGCATCGTGATCGGCGGCGGGATGTGCTTCACTTTCCTTGCTGCACAGGGCTTTTCAGTTGGCAAATCGCTGCTGGAAGACGAGATGATCGACACCTGCCGCCGGCTGCTGGACACCTATTTCGATGTGCTGCGACTGCCGGTGGACATCGTGGTGGCAGAGCAGTTCGCCGCCGATTCGCCACCGCAGACCGTCGCGGCCGACGCTATCCCGAGCGACATGATGGGCCTGGATATCGGGCCGGGATCGGTCAAGCGGTTCACCACGCTGCTGTCCAACGCCGAGACCGTCTTCTGGAACGGCCCGATGGGCGTCTTCGAGTTCCCTGCATTCGCCGCGGGCACCAAGGGTGTTGCCGACGCGATCGTCGCCGCGACCGGCAAGGGAGCGTTCAGCGTGGTCGGCGGCGGCGACTCCGCGGCCGCGGTGCGTGCGCTCGGTATCCATGAGGGCGACTTCTCGCACATATCCACCGGCGGGGGCGCATCGCTGGAATACCTGGAAGGCAAGACGCTACCCGGCATCGAGGTACTGGGCCGGCCCCAGCCGACCTAAGCCGTCCTAAGCCCAGTTGAGCCAACCGAAGGAGTCTCGTGAGCCGTAAGCCCCTGATTGCCGGCAACTGGAAGATGAACCTCAATCACTTCGAGGCGATCGCGCTGGTGCAAAAGATCGCCTTCGCGTTGCCGGACAAGTACTACGACAAGGTTGACGTCACGGTCATCCCGCCGTTCACCAACCTGCGCAGCGTGCAAACCCTGGTCGACGGCGACAAGCTGCGGTTGACCTACGGCGCCCAGGATTTGTCCCAACACGAGTCGGGCGCCTACACCGGCGACATCAGCGGCGCCTTCCTGGCCAAGCTGGGCTGCTCCTACGTCATCGTCGGGCACTCCGAGCGGCGCACTTACCACAACGAGGACGACGAGCTGGTGGCCGCCAAGGCAGCCGCTGCCCTGAAGAACGAACTGACCCCGATCGTCTGCATCGGCGAGCATTTGGAGGTCCGCGAGGCGGGCGAGCACGTCAGCCACTGCGAGAAGCAGCTGCGCGGCTCGCTGGCGGGGCTCTCGGCCGAGCAGATCGGCAAGGTCGTCATCGCCTACGAGCCGGTCTGGGCGATCGGCACCGGGCGGGTGGCCAGCGCTGCCGACGCCCAGGAGGTGTGTGCGGCGATCCGCGAGGAGCTGGGCTCGCTGGCGTCACCGCAGGTCGCCGACTCGGTCCGGGTGCTGTACGGCGGCTCGGTGAATGCGAAAAACATCGGCGAAATCGTCGCCCAGAACGACGTCGACGGCGGCCTCGTCGGGGGCGCGTCGCTGGATGGCGAGCAGTTCGCGACGCTGGCGGCCATCGCCGCCGGTGGGCCGCTGCCGTGATGCCACCCCGCTGCCGGTAGGCTGCAGGTCATGCAATTGGCCCTGCAGATCACCCTGGTCGTCACCAGCATCCTGGTGGTGTTGCTGGTGCTGCTGCACCGCGCCAAGGGCGGCGGCCTGTCGACGCTGTTCGGCGGGGGTGTGCAGTCGAGCCTGTCGGGGTCGACCGTGGTGGAGAAGAACCTGGACCGGTTGACGCTGTTCATCACCGGTATCTGGCTGGTATGCATCATCGGTATAGGCCTGCTGATCAAGTACCGCTGACGCACTGAGCTCTCGGCGGGCGGACCACGCGATCCGCATCGATACTGGGACGCATGGTTGAGGTTTCCGACGCCGCGCTGGAACCGATCGGTGCGGTCCAGCGGACCCGGGTCGGTCGCGAGGCGACCGAGCCGATGCGCGCCGACATCAGGCTGCTCGGCACCATCCTCGGCGACACCGTGCGTGAGCAGAACGGTGACGAGGTATTCGACCTCGTGGAACGCGCCCGGGTGGAATCCTTTCGGGTGCGGCGCTCCGAGATCGATCGGGCCGAGATGTCGGCCATGTTCGATGGCATCGACATCCACCTCGCGATCCCGATCATCCGGGCATTCAGCCATTTCGCGCTGCTGGCCAACGTAGCCGAAGACATCCACCGCGAACGCCGGCGCGCTATTCACGTCGACGCCGGCGAGCCACCGCAAGACAGCAGCTTGGCTGCCACTTACGCGAAACTCGATCTGGCAGAACTGGATTCGGCCACAGTGGTCGAGGCCTTGAAGGGTGCTCTGGTTTCCCCGGTCATCACCGCTCATCCCACCGAGACCCGTCGGCGCACCGTCTTCGTCACCCAGCACCGCATCACCGGGTTGATGCGATTGCACGCGGAGGGGCACACCCAGACCGACGACGGCCGCAACATTGAACGTGAGTTGCGCCGCCAGGTCCTCACCCTGTGGCAGACGGCGCTGATCCGGCTCTCCCGGCTGCAGATCACCGACGAGATCGACGTCGCCCTGCGCTATTACCCGGCCGCGTTGTTCGAGGTGATCCCGCAGGTGAACTCCGAGGTTCGCGACGCGCTGCGTGCTCGCTGGCCGGACGCCGAGCTGCTTTCCGGGCCGATTCTGCAACCCGGCTCCTGGATCGGTGGTGACCGCGACGGAAACCCGAATGTCACCGCCGATGTGGTTCGCCGGGCCACCGGCAGCGCCGCTTTCACCGCCGTGGCCCACTACCTGGCCGAGCTCACCGATCTCGAGCAGGAACTCTCGTTGTCGGCGCGACTGATCAGCGTCACTCCCGAGCTGACCGAACTGGCCGAGGCCTGCCCGGAGAATGCCCGGGCCGACGAGCCATACCGGCGCGCCGTACGGGTGATCCGCGGTCGGCTCACCGCGACCGGCGCCGAGATTCTGGACCGGCAACCGCAGCATGAGCTTGACCTGGGCTTGATCCGGTATGTCACGCCGGCCGAATTGCGGGCCGATCTCGACACGGTCGACGCTTCGTTGCGCACCCACGGCAGTGCCCTGCTGGCCGACGATCGGCTGGCTTTGTTACGAGAAGGCGTGGGCGTCTTCGGGTTTCACTTGTGCGGCCTGGATATGCGGCAAAACTCCGATGTGCACCAAGAGGTGGTCGGCGAGCTGCTCGCGTGGGCCGGGGTGCACCCCGACTACGGCTCGTTGCCCGAAGACGAGCGGGTCGAGCTGCTGGCGGCCGAACTGAGCACCCGCCGCCCGCTGGTCGGCGACCGCGCCCTGGGGGTACCGCCCGCTTGCGGGGGATTGTCCGACCTGGCACGCGGCGAGCTAGGCGTGATGGCCGCCGCCGCCGACGCGGTCCAGCGCTACGGACCCGCCGCGGTGCCCAACTACATCATCTCGATGTGCCAGTCGGTGTCGGACGTATTGGAAGCGGCGATCCTGCTGAAAGAGGCTGGCCTGCTGGATGTCTCAGGGCCGGAACCCTACTGCCCGGTGGGCATTTCCCCGCTGTTCGAGACGATCGACGATCTGCACAACGGCGCGGCGATTCTGCACGCGATGCTGGAACTGCCCATTTATCGGGCGCTGGTCTCCGCGCGCGGAGACTCGCAGGAGGTGATGCTGGGCTACTCCGACTCCAACAAGGACGGCGGGTATCTGGCCGCCAACTGGGCGGTCTACCGGGCCGAGCTCTCCCTGGTCGAGGTGGCTCGCAAAACCGGAATTAGGTTGCGGCTCTTCCACGGTCGCGGCGGCACCGTCGGCCGCGGCGGCGGTCCCAGCTACCAGGCGATCCTGGCGCAACCACCGGGGGCGGTGAAAGGCTCGCTGCGCCTCACCGAGCAGGGTGAGGTGATCGCGGCCAAGTACGCCGAACCCCAGCTGGCGCGACGCAATCTGGAGAGCCTGGTGGCAGCGACTTTGGAGTCGACGCTGCTGGATGTCGAGGGTCTGGGTGACGCCGCGGAGCCGGCTTACGCCGTGCTCGACGAGGTGGCCACCCTGGCGCAGCGCGCTTATGCCGACTTGGTGCACGAGACACCGGGTTTCGTCGAATACTTCAAGGCTTCCACACCCGTGAGCGAGATCGGGTCGCTGAACATCGGCAGCCGGCCCACCTCACGCAAGCCCACCGAGTCGATCTCCGACCTGCGCGCCATCCCGTGGGTGCTGGCGTGGAGCCAGTCGCGGGTCATGCTCCCCGGTTGGTACGGCACCGGATCGGCGTTCGAGCAGTGGATTGCGGCGGGCCCGGAAAGCGAAGCCGACCGGGTGGCGACACTGCACGACCTGTATGAGCGGTGGCCGTTCTTTGCCGGCGTGCTATCGAACATGGCGCAGGTGCTGGCCAAGAGCGACCTGGGCCTGGCGGCCCGCTACGCCGAGCTGGTGGCCGACGAATCGTTGCGGCGCAGGGTATTCGACAAGATCGTCGACGAGCACCAGCGGACCATCGCCATGCACAAACTCATCACGGGTCAAGATGACCTACTTGCCGACAACGCAGCGCTGGCGCGTTCGGTGTTCAACCGATTCCCGTACCTGGAGCCCCTGAACCACCTGCAGGTGGAACTGCTGCGCCGCTACCGCTCCGGCGACGACGACGAATTGGTGCAGCGCGGCATTCTGCTGACCATGAACGGTCTGGCCAGCGCGCTGCGTAACAGCGGGTAGCCGGGTAACGGTATATGCAGTGACCTGCGGTCAATTCAACATTGCCCTAGCGACACCAACTGAGGAGCAACCATGGCCCTTACTTCGCTATCTGAGCTCGACCAGTACAAGGTCGCGCCGTTCCCGCCCGGCTATCCCGACGACACCCGGACTTTCTACAGCCCGGTTGACCGTATGCATGAGGCCCTGCAGGCATTGCTGACCTCGGCGACCAAGAGCATCGTCGTGGCCATGTACGGCTACGACGACAAGCAGCTGAACTCCGTGCTTAGCTCCAAGCTGCGCGATGAAAACATCTACGTGCAAATGAGTCTCGACTCGACCCAGGCCGCCGGAAAGGCGGAGCACGAACTCCTGGCATCGTGGCTGAACGACAAAACGGGCAACAGTATCGCGATCGGCCATAGCGAGAAGTCGGCCATCATGCACCTGAAGATGGTCATCATCGATGGCGTCGATGTCATCACCGGCTCTACCAACTGGTCCGAGGGGGGCGAGACCAAGCAGGACAACCAGATGACCGTGATCCGCGATCCGTACGTCTGTGCCGAGGCCCGCTCCAGGATCGACATCATCCACGATGACATGCTCAAACAGATGGCCGCACGAGCCGCGAAAGCGCAGTCGCACCCTCAGTAGGAGCTGGCATAGTCGACCGGACACGGTCCGTCGGCCCGCGCAACCCCACCGATCTGGGCCGGGACCGGTTGCGGATGCGACGTCCAGCACGGCGTCATCTCGTACTCGCGCAGCAGATGCGTGGTAGCCGCTGTCATGGCCGCCAGTGAGAACGGTTGGGCCGGACACGAGTGCCGGCCGTGCCCGAAGGCCGTCACCAGCATCGGCGACGGCAGAGCGTTCTGTTCGATCAGACGGTGGCGGTTCCATCGATCGGGATCCCACTCTTTCAGGCCCGGTGCCACCGATGTGTTGAGCAGGGGCAGCAACGTAGCGATGGTCCAGCCCGGCGGCACCTGGTAGGTTACCTCGCCGGTGTCGAATTCGACCGGCGACAGCACGGCGCGGGTCATGATCGAGCGTTGCGCCAGGCGCGTCGACTCCAGCGCGCAGCGTTGAGCGAAGTCGTTGTCGCCCAGGCGGACTCGAGCAAGATGGGCCGGGTGCTCGAGTAGGTCGACCAACGCCCAGCCAAGCGCGGCGGCCAGGTTCGACATCGACGCGATGTGGATCAGCGCGACGTCGAGCGCGATACCGCGAAGCCGAACACTCGATTCCTCCGCGGCCCACGCGTCGGCGATCCTGCCGAACAGGCCCTGGTCGTCTTGGTCACCGGCGTCGAATCGGCGCACCGCGGCGGCGATGACATCGGCGACCTCGTCCAGCGCAGCTCGCTCGGCGCGCTTATCCGTCGCCGCCACTGCGGCCATCCTGTCAGGGTGAACGAACGCCTCGGAGCCGTCCAGTATGTCGAAGGCGCGCACCAGACGATCGAAGGCCTCACCATCGGCTGATCCAGGACCCGCCCACGAAGCGAGCCCCATCCGGTGGCCAAGCCGTCGCATGAGATCGAACACATCCGCCGAACCCGCCGGCCCGAGCTCGGCCGTGGTCTGCTCCAGCGCCCAGCCCAGATTGGCCAGATACAAAGCGACGTCGTCGCGCCGAAATAGCGTGCTCGGCAGGGTGCGACGGCCGACGAAGATGTCGTCGGGAAGCTTGCGCCGCAACATCAGGTAATCGGCGACGGCCTTGCTGGCCTTCTCCTCGGTAAGCGCGTAGAACGACTCGACACCGGCGCAGGAGAACGTGAACAGATAGTGATCCCGGCCGCTCTCCACAACGAATGTGTCGCCATGTCGTGCGCGGGCCGCGGCGATCGCGGCGACGGCGTCGCCGACTGAGACGTCCCACGGCAGCCCGGTTCCCTCCGCGTACGGCGGAGCGGGCACCGGGTAGGTGCCGGTCACGATCTAGCGCACCGTTCGGTTCCGCAGCCTGTCCAGCACACCGCGCACCGCGTGCTCGGTGACCGATAACGGGGACATCACCGTCTCGCCCACCCCAACCATGTAGTCGATCCGCTGGACAATGGCCTCCACCGGCTCGACAAGTGCGATGAGCCGCTTGGCCAGATCATCCAGGTGGTGCAGCGTGCCCTCCAGATGATCCAGACCGCCCTCCAGGCGTTCCACCGTGCTGTTCAGGGCCGATAATGAGCTGTTCAGTTCGACCATGGTATTGCTCAGGCCGTCGAGGACGTCTTCGACCTGTTCCACGGTCTTGTCGGCGTTCAACGCCGCCTGGGTGAGGGTCTTGATCCGGCTTCGCTCGGGCCCGTTGCGCACGGTTTTGTCTGCCATGACGGTAATTATGACCCCGACGGAACCAGGGGAGACCACCGCGGATCTAACCGGATATGCAGCGACGACAGTGTGACGGCGACTGGAGAGTCCAGGTAAGCAGCCACCCCGATGGGTCCGACATCGCCCGACGGCTTGGTGACTACGCGGCCGGGTATGCCGACCGGAAGGCCGAGCGGGCTCGCGATTAGCCCGACCGCCTTTTATCGGGGAGCTTGGCCGCAGCCTCCTCGTCGAGCAGCCAGAGCGTGGTCTCCAGCCCGATAGCCCCGGCGGCCGGTACCGAGACCGGTTGCGCGCCACCGATGGCGGCGGCCGCCGCGTCGGCCTTCCCCGCCCCGGCAACCATCAGCCAGACCTCTCGGGAACGCTGAATGGCCGGCAGTGTCAAGGTGATTCGTTGCGGCGGTGGTTTGGGGGAGTCTTCGACCGCGACGACCATGCGGGTGGTCTCGAGGACGGCCGGGGTGTCGGGGAACAGGGAGTTGATGTGGCCCTCGGGGCCCATCCCCAGCAGGTGGACATCGAAATTCGGTACCGGCTCGCCGGGTGAGGCGTTGGCCGCCAGCAACTGTTCGTAGGCCAGCGCCGCGGCGGCCAGATCATTGCCGAATTCGCCATCACTAGCGGCCATCGGATGCACCTGGCTCGGCGGGATGTCGATGTGATCGAGCAACGCTTCCCGTGCCTGCTTTTCGTTGCGCTCGTCATCGTCCTCGGGAACGTAGCGCTCGTCGCCCCAGAACAGATGCACCTTCGACCAGTCGATTTGCTGCCCTTGGGTGCCGAGATATTTCAGCAGACCGATGCCGTTGCCGCCGCCGGTCAACACGATCAGCGCTCGCCCCCGGGCCGCGACGGCAGTCTGGATGGCATTGACCAACCGCGCGCCGGCGGCCCGGACCAGGGCCTCGCTGTCCGGGACGATGTCGACGACCGTGCTCATGCGTACTGCACCTTGTCGATGCCTTGCAGCGCGGCATGGTAGGTCTCGTCGGCGTCTAACCGCCGCATGTCTTCGGCCAGGCACTCACGGGTTTCCCTGCGCGCCAACGGAACCAGGGCATCTGGCCGGCCCGTCCGGCTCAGGGTGGCCGTGGTGCCTTCCTGCGGCCGGCTCAGGGTGATGGTCTCGCTTTTGCGTTCCAGCTCGACCTTAAGCTCGCCGACCACCCGGCGTACCGGTCCGTCGATGCAGCTGGCCAGCCAGCCCGCCAGCACGTCGAGAGCGGGTTCGGTTTTCAACCCGGACACCAACGCCGATTGGATCGGCTCGTGGGGCTTCTGGTCGACCGCGGAGGCGAGCAGCGCCCGCCAGTAGGTGATACGGGCCCAGGCCAGATCCGTATCACCGGCGGTGTATCCGGGAAGCCGGCTCTTGATGGCCGACAGCGGGTCGTCACCATTGGTCGCGTCGGTGATGCGCCGAATCGCCAACTTGCCCAACGGGTCTTGGGCGGGCACCGCCGGGGCGAGACAGGGCCACCACGCCACCACCGGGATGTCGGGGAGCAAGAAGGGAGTGACGACGCTCTCGGAATGACCGGCCAGCGGCCCGGATAGCCGTAGCACCACGACCTCCCCGGCGCCGGCATCACCACCGACCCGAACCTGGGCATCCAGCCGCGCCTCGGCGGCGCTGGCATTGCCAGCTGTCACCACGATGACCCGGCTCGGGTGTTCGTGGGTGGCGGCGTTGGCGGCCTCGATCGATTCCTCGAGCAGGGTGTCGTTGTCTGACTTGATGATCAGCGTCCCCACTCGGCCCATCGTTACGACGCCGGCACTTTCGCGTAGCTCGTCGAGCTTCTTGTTCACCTCGGTGGTGCTGGTGTCGAGCATGTCAACGATCATGAGCGCCGCTCTCCCCCGCAGGCGGGTCGGGGTACCTCCCACTCGTGGGGGCGTGCCCCCACCTCATCGCTGCGTACCAAACTGTCGCCGGCGCAAATCATGGTCGCCGCCATTCCCGGCCGGTCCGGCGCAGCATCTCAAATGCCGACGCGGGCCCCCAGGTGCCCGATTCATACGGGTCGGGCTTGCCGTGTGTTGCCCAATAATCGAGGACGGGATCGAGTATTTCCCAAGCCAATTCGACCTCCTCGTTCACCGGGAACAGCGATGGCTCTCCGAGCAGCACATCCAGGATCAGTCGTTCATATGCCTCGGGCGAATCTTCCGCGAACGCCGAGCCGTAGGAGAAGTCCATGTTGACGTCGCGGACTTCCATCGCGCTGCCCGGGACCTTGGAACCGAACCGCAAGGTGATCCCTTCGTCCGGCTGTACCCGGATGACAATGGCGTTGGTGCCGAGCTCGTCGGTCATGGTGGCGTCGAACGGCAGATGGGGCGCGCGCTTGAAGACCAGAGCGATCTCGGTCACCCTGCGGCCCAATCGTTTTCCAGTTCGCAGGTAGAACGGCACGCCGGCCCAGCGGCGGGTGTCCACCTCGAGCGTGATGGCGGCGAAGGTCTCGGTGGTGGAGTCCTTGGCGAAGCCCTCCTCGTCGAGCAGACCGACCACTTTCTCGCCGCCCTGCCAGCCGGCAGCGTATTGGCCACGGCTGGTGGTCTCATCGAGCGGCTGCGCGAGTTGGGTGGCCGACAGCACCTTGATCTTCTCGGCCTGCAACGCGCGCGGTATGAAGCTGACCGGCTCTTCCATCGCGGTCAGCGCCAGCAGCTGCATCAGATGGTTCTGGATGACATCGCGGGCGGCGCCAATGCCGTCGTAGTAACCGGCCCGCCCGCCCAGCCCGATGTCTTCGGCCATGGTGATCTGCACATGGTCGACGTAGTGCGCGTTCCAGATCGGATCCCACAGTTGATTGGCGAACCGCAGCGCCAAGATGTTCTGAACCGTCTCCTTGCCCAGGTAGTGGTCGATCCGGAATACCGACTCCTCCGGAAAGACCGAGTTGACCACGTGGTTGAGATCGCAGGCGCTCTCAAGGTCGTGGCCGAATGGTTTCTCGATGACGACCCGGCTCCACCTGTCTTCTTGCGGACGTGCCAGCCCGGACTTGTGTAGCTGTTCGCAGACCACCGGGAACGACTTGGGCGGGATCGCCAGGTAGAAGGCGTGGTTGCCGCCGATGCCGCGCTCGGCGTCGAGCTTCTCCAGCGTCTCGGCCAGCCGCCCGAACGCGGATTCGTCGTCGAACTCGCCCCGCACGAACCGCAAACCGTCCGCCAGCCGCTCCCAGATCGCCTGGCGAAACGGGGTACGGCAGTGTTGTTTGACGTCATCGAGTATTACCTGGGCGAAAGTGTCGTGATCCCAGTCGCGGCGGGCGAAGCCCACCAGGGAGAAGGTAGGCGGCAGCAAGCCGCGGTTGGCCAGGTCGTAGATGGCCGGCACGACCTTCTTATGCGCCAGGTCGCCGGTGACGCCGAAAAGCACCATGGCGCACGGGCCGGCGATTCTGGGTAGTCGCTTATCTTCTTTGTCCCGCAACGGGTTATGCCACTGCGCGGCACCAGCCACTCGGCTCATTTGGCAGCGGAGTCCAGCTGCTTCTGCGTTTCACTCAGTAGCTCGGTCCAGGAATCCACGAACTTCTCCACGCCCTCGTTCTCCAGGACCTTGAACACGTCCGTCAAGTCGACCCCGACCGCCTCCAGCTTGTCGAAAACTCCCTGGGCAGCCTGTGCGGTGCCGGTGATGGTGTTGCCGTTGATGACACCGTGATCGGCGACCGCGTCAATTGTCTTCTCCGGCATGGTGTTTACCGTGAATGGAGCGACTAACTCGGTCACGTAGAGAGTGTCGGAGTAGTCGGGGTTCTTGACCCCGGTCGACGCCCACAGCGGGCGCTGCACCCGGGCGCCGTCGGACTTGAGTCCTTGGTAGCGTTCGCCGTTGTCGAAGACTTCCTGGTAGGCGGCATAGGCGAGCCGGGCGTTGGCGACACCGGCCTGGCCGCGCAACCCGAGCGCGTCAGGCGAGCCGATCTTTTCCAGCCGCTTGTCCACCTCGGTGTCCACGCGGGAGACGAAAAACGATGCCACCGAATGGATTTTGGACAGGTCGTGTCCGGCCTCACGGGCTTTTTCCAGCCCGGCCAGGTAAGCGTCCATCACCTCGCGGTGCCGCTCGACGGAAAAGATGAGGGTAACGTTGACGGAAATCCCTTCCGCCAGAACGGCGGTGATCGCGGGTATCCCGGCCTTGGTGGCCGGGATCTTGATGAACAGGTTCGGCCGGTCGACGATCTTCCACAGCTCGACGGCCTGCGCGATGGTCTTGTCGGTCTCGGCTGCCAGCCGCGGGTCGACCTCGATGGACACCCGGCCGTCGACTCCGTCGGAGGCCTCCCACTCACGCGCCAGCACGTCGCACCCGTTGCGCACGTCGTCGGTGGTGACGGTGCGGATGGTGGCATCCACGTCGGCCCCACGTTCGGCCAGCTCCGCGATCTGGGCGTCGTAGGCGTCGCCTTCGGCGAATGCCTTCTGGAAGATGGATGGGTTGGTGGTTACGCCGACAACACTCTTGGTGTCGATCAACTCCTGCAGGTTGCCCGACTGCAGCCGCTCCCGCGACAAGTCGTCCAGCCAAACGGATACCCCCGCATCGCTCAAGGCTGCGAGGTTGGGGTTCTGAGTGCCCATCTGGATCACCCTTTCTCAGTTATCCACTACCTGTTCCGCAGCGGCAGCGACGGCTTCGGCGGTGAAGCCGTACTCACGGAACAAAGTCTTGTAGTCCGCGGATTCTCCGTAGTGTTCGATCGACACGATCTTGCCAGTGTCGCCGACCAGCTTGTGCCAGGATTGCGCGACGCCGGCCTCGACTGCCACCCGGGCCGAAACCGATGGGGGCAGCACGCTGTCGCGGTATTCCTCCGGTTGGGACTCGAACCACTCGACGCACGGCATTGACACCACCCGCGCAACGATATCGTTGTCCGCCAACAACTTCTGGGCTGCGACCGCTAGCTGGACTTCGGAGCCGGTGCCGATCAGTACGACGTCAGGCTCCTCGCCGCCGTCGTCACCGAGTATGTAGCCGCCCCGTTCGACGCCCTCGAGGTTGGTTCCTTCCAGCACCGGCAGCCCCTGCCGGGTCAGGATCAGCCCGGCGGGACCGCTGCCGTTCCCGCGGGCCAGGATCGTGCGCCACGCATAGGCAGTCTCGTTGGCGTCGGCCGGACGCACTACTGACAGGTGGGGGATGGCCCGCAATGCCGAGAGGTGTTCGATCGGCTGGTGGGTGGGACCGTCCTCACCGAGGCCGATCGAGTCGTGTGTCCACACGTAGATGGTGTCGATGTTCATCAGGGACGCCAGCCGCACCGCCGGACGCATGTAGTCGGAGAACTGCAGGAACGTGCCGCCGTAAGCCCGAGTGGGGCCGTGCAGCACGATGCCGGACAGGATGGCGCCCATCGCGTGTTCGCGAACACCGAAATGCAGGGTGCGGCCGTACCAGTGGGCCGTGTAGTCCTTGGTGGAAATCGACGGCGGGCCAAATGAATCGGCGCCCTTGATGGTGGTGTTGTTGCTGCCGGCCAGGTCGGCCGAACCGCCCCACAGCTCCGGCAGCTTCGGTCCCACCGCGTTGAGCACCTCGTTGGACGCTTTCCGGGTCGCCACGCTATCGGACCCGGGTTCCCAGTGCGGGAGGTCGGCATCCCAGCCGTCGGGCAGCTTCTCGGCGGTCAACCGGTCCAGCAGCACTTTGCGTTCGGGTTCGCGCTGCGCCCAGGCGTCGAACTCCGGTTGCCACTTCTGGTGCGCTTTTTTGCCCCGCTCCACCAGCTTGCGGGTGTGGGTGATGACGTCGTCGCGAACCTCAAAGTTCTTGTCGGGATCGAATCCCAGGATCTTCTTGACGGCTGCGACCTCGTCGTCGCCCAGCGCCGCGCCGTGCGCCTTGCCGGTGTTCATCAGGTTGGGCGCCGGGTAGCCGATGATGGTGCGTAGCGAGACGAACGACGGCCGGTCGGTGACGGCCTTCGCGTTGGCGATGGCCTCCTCGATGGCGACGACGTTCTCGCCACCCTCCACCTCTTGCACGTGCCAGCCGTAGGCGCGGTAGCGGGCGGCGGTGTCCTCACACAGCGCGATGTTGGTGTCGTCCTCGATGGAGATCTGGTTGTGGTCGTAGAACACGATGAGGTTGCCCAGCTGCTGCACGGCGGCCAACGACGACGCCTCTGAACTCACGCCTTCTTCGATGTCCCCGTCGGAGGCGATCACATAGATGTGGTGGTCGAACGGGCTCTCCCCCGGGGCGCCGTCCGGGTCGAACAAACCACGCTCGTAGCGCGACGCCATCGCCATGCCGACCGCTGACGCCAGACCCTGCCCGAGCGGGCCGGTGGTCATCTCGACACCTTTGGTGTGCCGGAACTCCGGGTGTCCGGGGGTCTTGGACCCCCAGGTGCGCAGCGACTCGATGTCGGACAGCTCCAGACCGAAGCCGCCGAGATAGAGCTGGATGTAGAGGGTCAGGCTGGAATGCCCCGCCGACAGCACGAACCGGTCGCGGCCCAACCAGTGCGTATCGCTGGGGTCGTGGCGCATCGTGCGCTGAAACAGCGTGTACGCCAACGGCGCCAAGCTCATCGCCGTCCCAGGATGCCCGTTGCCGACCTTCTGAACCGCGTCGGCGGCCAGCACCCGAATCGTGTCCACCGCCAGCGAATCCAGGTCGGTCCAGTCGTCTGGGTGGTTGGGGCGGGTGAGAGCGGAAACATCCACGACGGTGGTCACAAACTCGCTCCTCACGTCGGTAGACGCGTCTGATTGTTCCAACCTAATGCGGCACACCGAAATGGTCGAATGGTGGGTACAGGCTACTGCGGTGCTGACCGGATGTGGACGGCGCGTGCAGGCCTGCGCGGCGAACGGTCGAGTTCGATGTCCCATCGCGTGGCGGCCGGGCGAATTTGCGGGAATCGCCGCCCTGACCACCGGGTGGCCCGACGGCATCATCAGCCACACCACCCGAGTGTTGTTCGCCTTTTCACTTCTCGTTTCACTTCTCGGGTCGCCCTATGCCTGCCAGGATTGCGTGTAGGTGTGTAGGCAACGAGATGACAGGGATCGAAAATGACGGCTGTTGTGGCTGGACCAGATATCGACGCACTGAGCGTCAACACGATTCGCACCTTGTGCATCGACGCCGTTCAGGCGGCCAATTCCGGCCATCCGGGGACCCCGATGGCGATGGCGCCCGTGGTGTACACCTTGTGGCAGAAGGTTCTCCGGTTTGATCCGGCGGATCCCATCTGGCCGAATCGGGATCGGTTCGTCCTGTCGGCTGGGCACGCCTCGACGCTGCTCTACTCCATCCTGCATCTGACCAAGGTGCAGGCCGTCGACGCGGATTACGAGACGGTGGGCACACCGTCTGTGGAGTTGGATGACCTGAAGAAGTTCCGCCAGCTCGACTCCAAGTGTCCGGGCCACCCGGAGTATCGCTGGACGTCCGGGATCGAGTGCACCACCGGCCCGTTGGGCACGGGGGTGGCGACCAGCGTCGGCATGGCGATCGCGTCCAACTGGCTCGCCGCCACCTACAACCGCCCCGGACACGAGCTGTTCGGTTTCAACGTGTACGCACTTGCCGGCGACGGCTGCATGATGGAAGGCGTTGCGTCCGAAGCGGCTTCGCTCGCAGCGCATCTGCAGCTGTCGAACCTGTGCTGGATCTACGACAACAACAAGATCACCATCGAAGGCGCGACCGACATCGCGTTCACCGAGGACGTCGCCACCCGATTCGTCGGCTACGGCTGGAACGTCACCCGGGTGGGCGATGCCAATGACCTGCAGATGCTGGGCCGCGCGTTCGAAACATTCGCGCGCGAGCAACACCGCCCTACGCTGATCATCGTCGACAGCCACATCGCCTACGGCGCACCGACGAAGCAGGGCACCGCCGCCGCGCACGGCGAGCCGCTCGGGGAGGACGAGGTCCGCGCGACCAAGGCGTTCTACGGCTTCCCGCCCGACGATCAGTTCTTCGTCCCCGATGGTGTCTACCAGAACTTCGCCGACGGGATCGGAGCCCGTGGCGCCCGGCTGAGCGGCGAATGGAAGGCGGCCTTTGAGGCCTATCGAGCCGAATTCCCCGACCTGGCCGACCAGCTCGACCGGATGCAGCGTCGCGAACTGCCCGATGGCTGGGACGCCGACATCCCGACCTTCCCCGCCGACCCGAAGGGCATCGCATCGCGGGCGTCGTCGGGACAGGTGCTGAACGCACTGGCGAAGAACTACCCGTGGCTGATCGGCGGCGCCGCGGACCTGGCGCCGTCGACCAAGACGCGGCTGACCTTCGGCGGCGCCGGTGACCTGCAGGCGGACAATCCGGGCGGGCGCAATCTGCACTTCGGCGTGCGCGAATTCGCTTCCGGTGCAGTCACGAACGGGCTAGCCCTGTCCAAAATCCGCGCCTTCTGGTCGGGTTTCATGATCTTCTCCGACTTCGCCCGCGGCGCGATCCGACTCTCGGCGATCATGGAGATCCCGACGATCAACATCTTCACGCACGACTCGATCGGCGTGGGGGAGGACGGCCCCACACACCAGCCGGTTGAGCAGCTGCCGTCACTGCGCGCGATCCCCGGCCTGCTGGTCATCCGCCCGTCCGACGCGAACGAGGTCGCCGAGGCGTGGCGGTTCATCGCGCAGCTCAAGCACGAGCCCGTCGCCCTGGTGCTGTCCCGGCAGAATCTGCCGACGCTGGACCGCTCGCTGTACGCGCCGGCATCCGGTCTTGCCAAGGGCGCCTACGTGCTGGCGTCGGCCGACGATCCGGAGCTGATCCTGATGGCGACCGGCAGCGAGGTGTCGCTGGTGGTGCAGGCCTACGAGCAGCTGACCGCCGAGGGTGTGCGGGCACGGGTGGTGAGCATGCCGTGCCTGGAGCTGTTCGAGAAGCAACCGCAGGCCTACCGCGACGAAGTGCTGCCGCCCTCGGTGCGGGCCCGCGTCGCGGTCGAGCAGGCGTCGACACACGGTTGGCACCGCTACATCGGGCTCGACGGGGCCGTGATCGGCATGGAAACGTTCGGGGCGTCCGCGCCGTTGAAGGAGCTGCTTACCAAGTTCGGCTTCACTCCGGACCGGGTGGTAGAGACGGCACGGACGGTGCTCCGACGCCGCAACGGATGAACCACCCCGAGGTCAATCGACCCCGAACTGTTCCCGGCGGCCCCTAGCCGTCTACCATCCTCTGTAGTAGATGTTGCGCGCTGCTGCGACCCCGAGGAGTTATTGCGTGAGCGTTCGCGGGCGCGTCGCGCCGAGCCGAATACGCGGCATGGTGCTGGCTTACCTGGCGCTGACCAAGCCGCGGGTCATCGAGCTGCTGTTGGTCACCGCGATACCCGCGATGCTGCTCGCCGACCGCGGCAACGTGAACCCGCTGCTGATCCTCAACACGTTGATCGGCGGAATGTTGGCCGCGGGGGGCGCCAACACGCTCAACTGCGTGGCCGATGCCGATATCGACAAGTTGATGAAGCGGACCGCGCGCCGGCCCCTGGCGCGCGCCGCGGTGCCGACGCGAAACGCGCTGGCGCTCGGGCTGGTGCTCAGCGTCGGGTCGTTCTTCTGGCTCTGGTGGACGACGAACCTGCTGTCGGGGCTGCTGGCCGTCGCGACCATCGCGTTCTATGTGTTCGTCTACACGCTGCTGCTCAAGCGCCGCACGTCGCAGAACGTCGTGTGGGGCGGCGCTGCCGGATGCATGCCGGTGATGATCGGATGGTCGGCTGTCACCGACACCATCGGCTGGCCGGCGTTGGTGATGTTCGCGATCATCTTCTTTTGGACGCCGCCGCACACCTGGGCATTGGCAATGCGGTACAAGGATGACTACAAAGCGGCCGGCGTCCCAATGCTGCCGACCGTAGCGACCGAGCGTCAGGTCACCAAGCAGATCCTGATCTATACCTGGTTGACCGTGCTGGCGACGTTGGTGCTGGCGCTGGCCACCGGCTGGCTGTACGCGGCGGTCGCGCTGGTGGCCGGGGTGTGGTTTTTGGCGATGGCCCATCAGTTGTACGCCGGGGTCCGCGCCGCCGAGCCGATCAAGCCGCTGCGACTGTTCCTGCAGTCGAACAACTACCTGGCGGTGGTGTTCTGCGCGTTGGCGGTCGACTCGGTGATCGCGCTGCCAACCCTGCTCTGAGCCGCTTGGCTTAAGGAAGCAGCACAACAGAGCCGGCCGTCTTGCGGCCCTGCAGGTCCTCGTGAGCGCGGGCCGCTTCGGACAGCGGATAGCGTCCGCCGGCTTCGATCTTGATGGCTCCGCCGGCAACCGCGTCGAACAATTCCTCTGCGCGCCAGCTGAACTCCTGGGCGGTGCGCATGAAGTGGACCAGCGCCGGCCGGGTCATAAACACCGAGCCGGCGGCATTGAGGCGCTGCGGATCGACCGGCGGAACCGGTCCGCTGGAGGCGCCGAACAACGCCAGGGTCCCGCGGACGGCCAGGCTCGCGAGGCTGGCGTCGAAGGTAGTGGCGCCGACGCCGTCGTACACGGCTGCCACACCGGCACCTTCGGTGAGCGCGCGAATCTGCTGGCCGAACTGCGCGGGGTCATCGGGGTAGGAGAGCACCTCGTCGGCGCCGGCCTCCTTCGACATCCGCGCCTTCTCGGGCGTCGAGACGGTGGTGATGACCCGGGCGCCGAGCAGATGTGCCCACTGAGTCAGGATCAGCCCGACGCCACCGGCACCGGCATGCACCAACACGGCATCGCCACTTTGCACGGGATATACCGACTTGAGCAAGTAGTGCGCGGTCAGGCCCTTCAGCAGTACCGACGCCGCCACATCGGAGGTAACACCGTCGGGTACCTTTGCGGTCAAAAACGCTGGCGCAGTTGCGAATTCGGCGTAGGCGCCGGATGCCGCCGCGGACGCCACCCGGTCTCCGACGCTGAAGCCTTCCCCGGCTCCCTCGCCGAGGGCTTCGACGGTGCCGCACACCTCAGAGCCGATGACAAACGGCAACTCACGCGGATATTGCCCCGAGCGGAAGTAGGTGTCGATGAAGTTGACGCCGACGGCCTCGGCCTTGATCAGCAGCTCACCCGGGCCGGGCGTGGGTTGTGGCGTGTCGACGTAGCGCAGGACTTCGGGGCCGCCGGTTCGGCTGACTTCGATTGCGTGCATCTGGATATCATGCCGGGGCATGAAGCTCGCTCGGCCGGATGTCTTCCATCCCCGGATCGTGCTGGCCGGGTGTGCGCAGCACGTCGCCGGTGACGGAGACGACGCCGGGCTGGTGGCCGCGCTGCGACATCGTGGGCTGCACGCCCGTTGGCTGTCCTGGGACGATCCCGAGGCCAGGGGCGCGGATCTGGTGATACTGCGCGCAACCCGCGACTACGCCGGGCGGCTCGACGAGTTCCTGGCCTGGACCACCGGCGTGTCCAATCTGCTGAACGCACCCGCCGTCGTCGCCTGGAATGCCGACCGGCGTTATCTGAGTGACCTGGCGGGTGGTGGGGTGCCGACGGTCCCCGGTGAAGTCTTCGCACCGGGCGAACGAGTCGGGTTGCCGCGCGCCGGTCCTGTCTTCGTCAGCCCGAGCATCGGGACCGGCACCCGCCGCTGCGACGACCGTTCGGCAGCCACCGCATATATCGCCGAGCTGCACACGGCCGGCCAGAAAGTGTTGGTGCAGCCCGGTGATTCGGCTTCCGAGACCGTGCTGGTCTTTCTGGGCGGCCAGCCGTCGCACGCGTTCACCCAGCGGGCGAGCACCCTGCTTCAGGCTGAGCCCGACTTCGAAATCTGGGATGTGGGCACCGCGGCGCTGGCCGCCGCGGCGGCCCAGGTGGGCGTCAACGCCGACGAGTTGCTCTACGCGCGGGCTCACCTGCTCGGCGCGCGGTTGCTGGAGCTGCAGCTGGTGGATCCATCGCTGGGATGGCGGCGGTTGGAGGCCGGCACCCGCGATCTCGCCCAGCGCGAGTTCGCGCTGGCGGTGGAGTCAGCGTGCGAGCGACTCGGGCTTGGCCCGCTCTCGCATCGACGCCCATAGCGCCGCGGTGGCTGCTGTGCATGCCGCGGCCCCTGCCACGTGAACGGCGACCAGGGCGGCGGGCACCCCGGTGAAGTATTGCGTGGTGCCGACGGCGGCTTGCGCGCAAACCAGCGCGAGCAGCACACCGAGCCGCAGCATGATGGCCCGGGTGGCGCTCACCGCCAGCAGCCCGAAGCCCAGCGCAACCAACAGCGCGAGGTAGCCGACCAGCAGCGACGAATGCATGTGCACCAGGGTGGTGATCTCGACCTTGAGTCGCGGCACCGTGCGGCTGGGACTCCGGTCACCCGCGTGCGGTCCGGCAGCGGTCACCAGCGTGCCGGTCACCAGCACCGCGGCCAGATTCACCGCGGTCAGCGCCGTCAGCACGCGCAGCGGCTTGGCCACCCGGTCACGAGCCACCCCGGCCCCGCCATAATCGGGCTCGCCGATCTTCACGTAGAGCAGCACCGACAGCCACACCATCGTCATCGACACGAGCAGATGGATGGCCACCGTCCACCAGAGCAGCCCGGTGCGCACGGTGATGCCGCCGATTACCGCCTGCACCGCTGTCGACACCGGCATCAGCCACGCGTAGGCCAGCACCTCGGCGCGGCGGCGCGCCCGGGTCACGGCCAGCACCGCCAGCGCCGCGGCGATGACCACCGCGAAGGTGATCATCCGGTTGCCGAACTCGACTGCCTGATGAACCCGCGGTACCTCGGCGACGGTTACCGGAATGAAGCTGCCGGGGAAGCACTGCGGCCAGGTGGGGCAACCCAGTCCCGACGCGGTGACGCGGACGATTGCGCCGGTCACGGCGATGCCGCCCTGGGTGAGGATCACGGTCGCGGCAATGATCCGCTGGACACGCAGACTGGGGTCGGGGAGCAGGTCCACCAACCGCAACAGCACTCGTCCAACGGGCACCGCCCGATCGTAAAGCAACGAAAACTACGGTCTGTAGTACGGGACCGTCAGGTGAAGCGGAACCAGCGCCTCGCGGCGAGCGCCGCCACCGTGCCCCACGCCGCCAGGACGACGACGCCGAACCAGTCCACCGACAACGTCATCGCCTGCGACAGCGCCTCGGTGAGCGCGCCGGATGGGGTCAGCCGGGCCGCCCATCTGAACGCAGCCGGAATCATCTTTGTTTCGAGGGTCAGCGCGCCGAGCCCGGCGAAGACGAACCACATCAGGTTGGCGATCGCCAGTACGATCTCGGCACGCAGCGTCCCCCCGAGTAACATGCCGAGAGCCGCGAAGCCGGCGGTGCCCAGCGCTATGATTGCCGCGCCCAGCGCCATGGCCGCCGGAGCCGGTCGCCAGCCGAGCCCAAAGCCTATGGTGCCCAGGATGATTGCCTGCAAGAACACTACCGCGACCACCGCCAGTGACTTGCCGGCGATGATTCCCCAGACCGGCAGCGGGGTGGCTCCAAGCCGTTTGAGTGCACCGTAGCGACGGTCGAACGCGACCGCGATCGCCTGTCCGGTGAACGCGGTCGAGATCACTGCCAGGGCCATGATGACCGGAACGAATATGGCGGCGCGGTTGCCGCCGAACGATCCGAGCGGCAGCAGCGTGAGACCGACCAGCAGCGTGATCGGGATGAACAGGGTCAACAGCAGTTGTTCGCCATTACGCAGCAGCAGCTTCAACTCCAGTGTGAACTGGGCGGCGAGCATCCGGGACACGGCATTCGGGCGCGGGTCGGGGGTGAAGGTTCCCTCGGGAAACAGTGGGCCAGTCGTTTCCGTCTTGTTGCTCACGGGCGCACCTCTCTGCCCGTCAGGTCGATGAACACATCCTCGAGACTGCGTTGCTCGACCCTCATGTCGGTGGCCAGCACGTCGATCTGCGCGCACCACGCCGTGACGGTCGCGAGCACCTGTGGGTTGATCGGACCCTCGACCAGGTAACCGCCCGGTGTCACTTCAGTGGCCTTGTAGTCCTCCGGCAGGGCGGCGGCCAACAGGGACAGCTTCAGCCGCGGTGGTGCGGTGAAGCGCAACTGGTCTTTGGCGCCGGTGCGCATCAGTTCGGCCGGTGTGCCCGAGGCCACGGTCACGCCGTGGTCGATGATGACCAGCCGATCGGCCAGCTCCTCGGCCTCCTTGAGTTGGTGGGTGGTCAGCACCACCGTCACGCCGTCGCGGCGCAGCGCGTCGATCAGTTCCCAGACCACCAGCCGGGCGTGCGCGTCCATGCCCGCGGTTGGTTCGTCGAGGAACACCAGCTCGGGACGGCTGACCAACGCGCAAGCCAGCGCGAGCCGTTGCTGCTGGCCGCCGGAAAGCCGTCGATAGGTGGTGCGGGCGGCATCGGTGAGACCCACGGTGTCGAGTAGCCACGCTGGGTCCAGCGGGTCGGCAGCGTAAGAGGCCACCAGGTTCAGCATTTCCCCTGCGCGTGCTGCCGGGTAGCCGCCCCCACCCTGCAACATCACCCCGATGCGCGCGCGCAGGCGTGCGTTGTCGGTAATCGGGTTCAGCCCGAGCACCTCTATGGTGCCCGCGTCGGGCCGTACGAAGCCCTCGCACATCTCGACCGTAGTCGTCTTACCGGCGCCGTTGGGGCCCAGCAGGGCCAGTACCTGCGCGGCATGCACATCTAGATCGAAGTTGGAGACAGCTGTGGTGGACCCGTAGTTCTTGCTCACCCCGCGCAGCCGCACGACTATTTCGGGGACTTCGGGGGCCGAGCTCACGTGGAATCAGCGTAGGCGTCGGGTGCCGCCGTTGGGCGCGGGGTCTGGGGGGTCCCCGGGGTCTCAGTGGCCTCGGGGGCGGGCGCTGCCGTCACCGCTGGGCCGTTCGCTTCGCGGGTATCGGCCGGCTTCGGCTGCAGTGGTCGCCACGGCAAGCGTGTGTACGTCAGCGCAATGAGCACCGCCACGATGATGGTGCTGGCCACGGTGGCATCCACAATCTGGAACAGCGCGAAGCGGTCGCCGTTGGCCGTCGGGCCGAAAATGCCGACGACGAGGGTGATGACGATTGCGGCCTCCCGGAAGCCGGTGCGGGTGGCCCAGGCGGCCAGCGGAATGATGGCCCACAGCAGATACCAGGGCTGCACCACGGGAAACAGCAGCACCGTGATGCCCAGCGCGACGCCGAGGCCGCCGATCGGGTGCAGCCGGCCGCGGAAAACGGCCAGCAACAGCCAGAGCACCATCACCGTGATGATCAGCACACCGATGCCACGAGTCAGCGCCAGCACGGCGGTGGTGTGATCACCCAGGCCCAGCAAGATGCCCACCTGCCCGGTGCCGAGAGCCAGCAGCGTCGGCGGCGACATCCAGCTGCGCACCACGTTCGCGGTGCCCAGCGTGTAGATCCAGCCGAATCCGAGCCCACTGGCCCAGCCGACGAGGGCCATCACCGACAGCGACAGCACCGCCATCCCGCCGCCCGCCAGCAGCAGCGCTCGCACGTCGCCTCCGCAGCGATACGCCAGCGCCACCGTGACGAATCCGAGCGCCAGCAGCGAAGGCAGTTTCACCTGCGACGACAGTGTGATCAGGATCGCGCCGGCCAGCAGCATGCCCACCGGTTCCCAGTCCGGGCCGAGCCGCCACGACCGGGGCAGCAGTCGCGGGGAATCGATGCCGCGCAGCGCGAATTCGGCGCCGGCCAGCATCAGCCCGAGCATCAGCGCTTCGTTGTGGATGCCGGCGACCAGGTGCATGATCAGCAGCGGATTGGCCGCGCCCAGCCACAGCGCGCTGACCTCGGCAACGCCGCAGCGCCGGGCCAGCCGTGGCGTTGCCCACACGATCAGGCAGACCCCGATCAGCACCACGACCCGGTGACAAAGCACCGCGGCGACGATGTTTTCGCCGGTCAGAGCCGAGATTCCGCGCCCGATCCACAAGAACAACGGCCCGTAGGGCGCCGGCGTCTCGCGCCAGAGGCTGGGGACGGACAGAGTGAACACGTGGGACAGGCCGAGCCCGGACGCCGGACCCACCCGGTAGGGGTCGAGTCCCTCTAGCGAGATCTGGCTCTGGGCCAGGTAGGAGTAGACATCCTTGCTGTACATCGGTGGCGCGATCAACAGCGGCAGGATCCACAACAGCAGGGTGCGGTCCAGGTCGCCGCGCGACATCCGCCTGCTGCCCAACGCGAACCGGCCGAGCATCAACCAGGCCAGCGCCATCATGACCGCCCCGGTCGTGGTCATCGTCAGCGACACCGTCTGGATCCGCGACGGCAGATTGAGCAGCCGGACCCCAAACGTCGGGTCCTGGACGACGGGCCGGGCCCCGGCGCCCAGGGCGCCGATCGCCATCAGGACGGTGCCGGTGGCGCCGAACAGGCGGGTGCGCTGCAGTGCGGTGAGCTCGGTATCGTTCAGCGGCGTGCCCACCGCCTGCTCATCGCCGTGCAGGCTGGCGATCGACGAGCTCAGCGTGTGGTGGCGGGCTGCCATCAGAGCAGCGTAGCCGGTGTGACCAGCACAACCGTCCACACAGGGCACCCTTGCTGGACCGATCCCCGGAATTGCGTCACACTGGTGTTGTGAAAATCCGCATCGGCAACCAGGGCACTGCTGCGTCCGCAGTCGGTGCGGCGGTTGGTGCCGGGGTGCTGGACGGTCAGACGCAGACGCGCCGGGCCATCGTGCGCTTACTGCTGGAATCCGGATCGATCACCGCCGGTGAGATCGGTGACCGGCTGGGCCTGGCGGCTGCTGGAGTGCGGCGTCACCTCGACGCGCTGATCGGGGCGGGCGACGCCGAGTCCGCGGCCGCCGCGCCATGGCAGCAGGCTGGCCGCGGGCGACCCGCGAAGCGCTTCCGGCTGACTGCGGCAGGCCGGGCCAAGCTCGACCACGCCTACGACGACTTGGCGGCCGCGGCCATGCGGCAGCTGCGGGAAATCGGCGGCGAGGACGCAGTGCAGACCTTCGCCCGCCGGCGCATCGACGCGATCCTGGCCGATGTTCAGCCGGCTGGCAGTGCCGCGGACGCCGATGTCGAGGCGGCCGCCGAGCGGGTCGCCGGCGCGCTGACCAAAGCCGGCTACGTCGCCACCACCACGCGGGTGGGTGGACCGATCCACGGCGTGCAGATCTGCCAGCACCACTGCCCGGTGTCCCATGTCGCCGAGGAATTCCCGGAGTTGTGCGAAACCGAGCGGCAGGCCATGGCCGAGGTACTCGGGACCCACGTGCAGCGGCTAGCGACCATCGTCAACGGCGACTGCGCCTGTACCACCCACGTTCCCCTTACACCGGCGCCCAGCCCGCGCCGCGACACCACGAGCATCAAAGGAGCGTCCGTATGACACTCACGCCAGAAGCCACCAAGACTCCACCCGAGCCGCTGACCCAGCAGCAGGCGATCGCCTCGCTGGGTACGTACGGCTACGGCTGGGCGGACTCCGACGTAGCGGGCGCCAGCGCGCAGCGCGGGCTGTCCGAAGAGGTTGTCCGCGACATCTCTTCGAAGAAAAGTGAGCCGGAGTGGATGCTCAACATCCGGCTCAAGGCGTTGCGCACATTCGACAAGAAGCCGATGCCGAAATGGGGCGCCAACCTGGAGGGCATCCACTTCGACAACATCAAGTACTTCGTGCGCTCCAGCGAGAAGCAGGCCGCGACCTGGGACGATCTGCCCGCAGACATCAAGAACACCTACGATCGGTTGGGCATCCCGGAAGCCGAGAAGCAGCGGCTGGTCTCCGGTGTCGCGGCCCAGTACGAGTCGGAGGTCGTCTACCACTCCATCCGTGAGGATCTGGAGAAGCTGGGCGTGATCTTCCTGGACACCGACACGGCGTTGCGTGAGCACCCCGAGATCTTCAAGGAATATTTCGGCACCGTGATCCCGGCCGGGGACAACAAGTTCTCCGCGCTGAACACCGCGGTGTGGAGCGGTGGATCGTTCATCTACGTCCCGCCGGGCGTCCACGTCGACATCCCGCTGCAGGCCTACTTCCGGATCAACACCGAGAACATGGGCCAGTTCGAGCGGACCCTGATCATCGCCGACGAGGGCTCCTACGTGCACTACGTCGAGGGCTGTACCGCGCCGATCTACAAGTCGGATTCGCTGCACTCGGCGGTGGTCGAGATCATCGTGAAACCGCATGCGCGCGTTCGCTACACCACCATCCAGAACTGGTCGAACAACGTCTACAACCTGGTCACCAAGCGCGCCCGTGCCGAGGCCGGGGCCACCATGGAGTGGGTCGACGGCAACATCGGCTCCAAGGTGACCATGAAGTACCCCGCGGTCTGGATGACCGGAGAGCACGCCAAGGGTGAGGTGCTGTCGGTGGCGTTCGCCGGCGTAGATCAGCACCAGGACACCGGCGCCAAGATGCTGCACCTGGCGCCGAACACGTCGAGCAACATCGTGTCCAAGTCGGTGGCGCGCGGCGGTGGCCGCACCTCCTACCGCGGCCTGGTGCAGGTGAAGAAGGGTGCGCACGGGTCGCGCTCCAGCGTGAAATGCGATGCGCTGCTGGTCGATACGATCAGCCGCAGCGACACCTACCCGTACGTCGACATCCGCGAGGACGACGTCACGATGGGTCACGAGGCCACCGTGTCGAAGGTCAGCGAGAACCAGTTGTTCTACCTGATGAGCCGTGGGCTGACCGAGGACGAGGCGATGGCGATGGTGGTGCGCGGCTTCGTCGAGCCGATCGCCAAGGAACTGCCCATGGAGTACGCGCTGGAGCTCAACCGGCTGATCGAGTTGCAGATGGAGGGCGCGGTCGGATGACCGCTGCCGCATTGAATAAGGGCGAGCTGTTCGCGTCCTTCGACGTCGACGCGTTTGAGGTTCCGCACGGCCGCGACGAGATCTGGCGGTTCACCCCGCTTCGGCGGTTGCGCGGACTGCACGACGGCTCGGCGCGGGCTACCGGTAAGGCGCAGATCAGCGTCAGCGAACAGCCCGGCGTGCAGACCGAGATCGTGCACCGTGGCGACGAACGGCTGGGGCAGGGCGGTATGCCTGCCGACCGTGTAGCGGCCCAGGCGTTTTCGTCGTTCAACTCCGCGACGCTGATCACCATCGGGCGGGACACGCAGGTCGCCGAGCCGGTGAACGTCGCTGTCACCGGGCCCGGTGAAGGCGCGGTGGCCTACGGCCATTTGCAGATCAGGGTCTGCGAGCTCGGCGAGGCGGTCGTGGTGATCGACCACCGGGGGAGCGGAACCTATGCCGACAACGTCGAATTCGTCGTCGACGACGCCGCCCGGCTCACCGTCGTGTGGATCGCCGACTGGGCCGACGACACCGTTCACGTCAGCGCCCAGCACGCCCGGCTCGGGAAGGATGCGGTGCTGCGGCATGTCACCGTCACGCTGGGCGGCGAGGTGGTGCGGATGTCGGCCAACGTGCGGTTCTCTGCCCCCGGCGGCGACGCCGAGCTGCTGGGCCTGTACTTCGCCGACGACGGCCAGCACCTCGAGTCGCGGCTGCTGATCGACCACGCACACCCCGACTGCAAGTCAAATGTGCTGTATAAGGGTGCGCTGCAAGGGGATCCGGACTCGTCACTGCCCGACGCGCACACCGTCTGGGTGGGCGACGTGCTGATCCGCGCTGAGGCCACCGGTACCGACACCTTCGAGGTGAACCGCAACCTGGTGCTCACCGACGGGGCCCGTGCCGACTCGGTGCCCAACCTGGAGATCGAGACCGGCGAGATCGTCGGCGCCGGACACGCCAGCGCCACCGGACGTTTCGACGACGAGCAACTGTTCTACCTCCGCTCCCGCGGCATCCCCGAGGAGCAGGCCCGCCGGCTGGTGGTCCGCGGTTTCTTCGGCGGGATCATCTCCCAAATCGCGGTGCCCCATATCCGGGAGCGACTGACCGCAGCCATCGAACACGAACTGGCTATTACGGAATCGAGAGCAACAGCCTCATGACGACTTTGGAAATCAAAGACCTGCACGTCAGCGTTGACAACCCCAACGCCGCCGAAGGGGAGCGCGAGATTCCCATCCTCCACGGCGTCGACCTGACCGTGAAATCCGGTGAGACGCATGCGCTGATGGGCCCGAACGGCTCCGGCAAGTCCACGCTGTCCTATGCCATCGCCGGTCACCCGAAGTACCGGGTGACCTCGGGATCCATCACGCTGGACGGCGCGGACGTGCTGCAGATGAGCATCGACGAGCGCGCGCGGGCCGGACTTTTTCTGGCCATGCAATATCCCGTCGAGGTGCCCGGTGTCTCGGTGTCAAACTTCCTGCGCTCGGCGGCGACCGCCATCCGCGGCGAGGCCCCGAAGCTGCGGCACTGGGTCAAAGAGGTCAAGGCCGCGATGACCTCGCTCGAAATCGACCCGTCCTTCGCTGAGCGCAACGTCAACGAGGGCTTCTCCGGTGGCGAGAAGAAACGCCACGAGATCCTGCAGCTGGAACTGCTGAAGCCCAAGATCGCCATCCTGGACGAAACCGACTCGGGGCTGGACGTCGACGCGCTACGGGTGGTCAGCGAGGGCGTGAACCGCTACGCCGAAACCGAGCACGGCGGCATCCTGTTGATCACGCACTACACCCGCATCCTGCGCTATATCCATCCGGAATACGTGCACGTCTTCGTCGGCGGCCGCATCGCCGAATCCGGTGGCTCGGAGCTGGCCGACGAGCTCGAGCAAAACGGCTACGTACGCTTCTCCCAAGCGGCGGCCACAGGGGCGTAAGTATGACGGCTTCGGTGACTCCGCTGGACGTCGCGGCGATCCGCGCGGACTTCCCCATCCTGAAGCGTGTGATGCGGGGCGGAAATCAGCTGGTGTACCTGGATTCCGGTGCCACGTCACAGCGCCCGTTGCAGGTGCTCGACGCCGAGCGCGAGTTTTTGATCACGTCCAACGGCGCGGTGCATCGTGGTGCGCACCAGCTGATGGAAGAGGCCACCGACGCCTACGAGCAGGGCCGTGCCGAGGTTGCGGCGTTCGTCGGTGCCGACGCCGACGAGTTGGTCTTCACCAAGAACGCCACCGAGGCGCTCAACCTGGTGTCATATGTGTTGGGCGACAAGCGGTTCGAGCAAGCGGTGTCCGAGGGGGACGTCATTGTCACCACCGAGCTCGAGCACCACGCCAACCTGGTCCCGTGGCAGGAGCTGGCCCGCCGCACCGGGGCCACGTTGCGCTGGTACGGCGTGACTGACGACGGACGCATCGACCTGGACTCGTTGCAACTGGACGAACGCGTCAAAGTCGTTGCCTTCAGCCACCATTCCAATGTGACCGGTGCGGTGGGGCCGGTAGCCGAGCTGGTCGCCAAGGCCAGGGCCGTAGGCGCGTTGACCGTGCTGGACGCCTGCCAGTCGGTACCGCACCAGCCGGTCGACTTCCACGCGCTCGATGTCGATTTCGCGGCGTTCTCCGGGCACAAGATGCTGGGCCCCAACGGAATCGGTGTGCTGTACGGCCGTCGCGAGCTGTTGTCGGCGATGCCACCATTCCTCACCGGTGGTTCGATGATCGAGAACGTGGCCATGGAAGCCTCCACGTACGCGCCGGTGCCGCAGCGGTTCGAGGCAGGCACTCCGATGACTTCCCAGGTGGTCGGATTGGCCGCAGCGGCCCGGTATCTGGGCGCCATCGGGATGGAAGCCGTCGACGCCCACGAACGCGAACTGGTCGCCGCAACCATCGACGGCCTGTCCGGCATTGACGGCGTGCGCATCATCGGACCGACGTCGATGGAAAACCGTGGCTCGCCAGTGGCATTCGTCGTCGACGGGGTGCATGCGCACGACGTCGGCCAGGTGCTCGACGACGACGGCGTCGCTGTGCGGGTCGGGCACCATTGCGCGTTGCCGCTGCACCGCAGGTTCGGTGTGGCGGCCACCGCGCGGGCGTCGTTCGCGGTGTACAACACCGCCGACGAGGTCGATCGATTGGTGGCCGGCGTGCGACGGGCCCTGGACTTCTTCGGCAGAGCGTGAGCCGCCATGCGCCTGGAGCAGATCTATCAGGAAGTGATCCTCGATCACTACAAACACCCGCAACACCGCGGATTGCGGGAGCCGTTCGGCGCGCAGGTCTTCCACGTCAACCCGGTGTGCGGTGATGAGGTCACCCTGCGCGTGACGTTGGCCGACGACGGAGAGACCGTCGCGGACATCTCCTATGACGGGCAAGGCTGCTCGATCAGCCAGGCATCCACCTCGGTGCTCACTCAGCAGGTGATCGGTCAGAGCGTTGGCGAGGCACTCAAAACCATTACCGCGTTCACCGAAATGGTCTCCTCGCGGGGAACCGTCGAGGGTGACGAGGATGTCCTGGGCGACGGCATCGCCTTCGCGGGAGTGGCCAAATACCCGGCGCGGGTGAAATGCGCGTTGCTGGGATGGATGGCTTTCAAAGACGCACTGGCCCAGGCCAGTGCGGACAAGCATGCGCCGGCACCGGCCGGTGTGGAAACGACTGATGGAAGCGACGGATCATGAGCGAAACGACCGCGGAAGACGAATTGCTTGCCGACGTCGAGGAGGCGATGCACGATGTCGTCGACCCGGAACTGGGGATCAACGTGGTCGATCTGGGACTGGTCTACGGCCTGAACATCGAGGAAGGCGACGAAGGAACCGTCGCCCTGATCGACATGACGTTGACGTCGGCGGCCTGCCCGCTGACCGACGTCATCGAGGATCAGTCGCGCAGCGCCCTGGTTGGCAGCGGTCTGGTCAGCGACCTGCGGATCAACTGGGTGTGGAACCCGCCGTGGGGCCCGGACAAGATCACCGACGACGGGCGCGAACAACTGCGTGCCCTTGGCTTCACGGTCTGAATCGGAGCGCAACCAAGCGGATTCGTCTCCCCCGCCGCTAGATGTGGATGTGAGGGAGGTGAGGGAGGTGCAGGTGGGGATGCGGCCGCCCCATCGGTGGGCAGCCTTCAAGGCTGATAGTGGTCGCGTGTAGCACGCCGGCGTCTTGCGTTCCCTGAGCACCCATGCACTTTCCGTGCACGATCGCCTGAGTGCTGCTGGGTGTCTGCTTGCTGTAGGAGGTCGTGTCGGCGACGGTCACATTGGTGGGAGAGGTTGGACCGCCGGGGCCCATTCCGTTGACGGCGATGGTGTTACCCGAAACCGAGGTGACCGTCCCGAAAAAGCCGGCGGGCGGCGGGCACTTGCCGTCAATGGCTCCGGTGATCGTCACGGCTTGCGCAGTGATCCCGGCACCACCGGTAGGAGCGCTCTGCGGGGTAGCACGAACATTGACGCAACTGCCGGGGGTGACGTCGGTCAGCTGAGCCGGGGTGACCTCGGCGACCCGTGTCGACGGGGTGAAGTCCACCGTCGCGGACCCGGTCCGTGTCCTGAGCTGGATGGTGCTGCCCGATACCGACTCGACCAGGCCCTCAACGTAGTCCTTGCCCACCGGAGGTGGTGCGGCCGCCGGTGGGGGTGCTGCACTCGGGGCTGAGCTCGGCGGGACCGCCGAGACGGTCGGCTTTCCCGTGTTGCTGGTGCTCGACGTGCTGTTAGAGGGGCCGCACATGGCGACGCACAATGCGATGACGGCGATGACCCCGAGGATCGCGAATTGAGTCAGTCGGCGTCTGCTCGAGATGGTAGGCATCGACACTTCTCCGATCGCCCGTTTAGCCTGCGCAATCGGGTACCCACCGGAGCGCTGTTTCTCACAAATGCGTTCGTGCTATGTGAGGGCAATCACCCACCGTGGGGCGGCTTGCCCGGGCCCCCGCATTTGCCGTCGTTGGCCGGCCGCAGCTTGATCGTCGTCGCCTGCAGCGTGCCACCGTTGTCCAGGGTTCCGCGCGCGTTAACGCATTTGCCCTGAGCAATCGCGTCCGGAGTGGCGGTCGTCAGCTTGGAGTATTTGGTCTGGTCGTCGACCGTCACGGCGGTCTGCGTGGTGTTGCCGCTGGCATCGGTGCCCGCGACGGTGATGGTGTTACCCGTCACCGAGGCAACCGAGCCGCGCAGCGGTTTTGGCTTGGCGGGCGCCGGCGTCGGTGAACCGGGAGGTGGCGTGCTGGTGGTGGAACCCTGCCCGGACTCCTTGCCCGGCGGGCAGGTGCCGTTGACGGAGGGACTGACCCGGACTGACGTCGCGGTGACCGGCTGCGAGCCCTGGATTTCCTTGGTGGGCCGCACGCTGATGCAGCTACCAGAGGTGACATCACTCAGCGTGGCCGGAGCGACTTCCGTGACCTTGGTGGTCGAGGTGAAGTTCACGGCGGCGTTGGTGTTGTCTTCTTTGGTGACCTGGATTGAGTTGCCCGCCACCGACGCGATCAGGCCGTAGACCTGCGCTTCGCCTTGGGCGGGTGCCGGCGATGTGGTCGTCGACGTCACCGTCGACGTAGAGGTGGATGGTGTCGTCGGGCTCGAATTGTTCGACGAGCCGCACGCCGCGACGGACAGCGCGGTGGCGCCCGTAACAGCGAGGATGGCGAACCGGGTAAGGCGAGGCGTGTGACAGCGGACAGGCATCAAGATTTCTCCAATCGTGGTTGGACCACGAAAAGGTGTACCCGCTCAAGCTGTGTCTGACCTGTGTAAGTTCCGGCTTCAGAACGCATCTTCGGGGAGTTGCATGATCTTGTCGTCGATGGTCTCGATGATTTTGCGCTCGGCGGTGAGTTTCGGAAGCATGTTCATGGCAAAGAATGTCGCGCTCGCGATCTTGCCTTGATAGAACGCTTCGTCGCTCTTCGACGGCGTATTGGCCAGTGCTGCTTGCGCGATACCGGCTTGCGCCAGCAATCGCCAGCCGATGAGCAGGTCGCCGATGGCGAGCAGATAGCGCACCGATCCCAGCCCCACCTTGTAAATGTCGGTCGGGTGCTGGGCGGCGGACATGAGATATCCGGTCAGAGCACCGGTCATCGCCGTGGCGTCGTCTAGCGCGGTTTGAAGCAGCTCGGCTTGCGGTTTCAGTGCCTCATTGCAGGTGTCGATGGTGTGAGTGATCTGAGCCAGTCACAAACTGCAGAGCCTCGCCGCGGTCACGGACGATTTTGCGGAAGAAGAAGTCCAGCGCCTGGATGGCGGTGGTGCCCTCGTACAGCGAGTCGATCTTGGAATCGCGGATGTACTGCTCGAGGGGATAGTCGGACAGGAAGCCCGAGCCACCCAGCGTCTGCAACGACTCGGTCAGGATCTCGTAGGCGCGTTCCGAGCTCACCCCTTTGACGATCGGCAACAGTAGGTCGTCCACGCGATGCGCCATGTCGTGATCGGCGTCCGAAACCCGTTGCGCGACAGAGTCGTCCTGATGCGCGGCCGCGTAGAGGTAGAGCGCACGCAGACCCTCCGCATAGGACTTCTGGGTCATCAGGCTGCGACGCACGTCGGGGTGGTGGATGATCGTGACCCGTGGCGCGGTCTTGTCGGACATCTGGGTGAGGTCGGCGCCCTGCACCCGCTCCTTGGCGAAGGCCAGCGCGTTCAGGTAACCCGTGGACAGGGTGCCTGCGGCCTTGACGCCGATCGTCATGCGGGCGTGCTCGATCACGGTGAACATTTGCGCGATCCCGGTGTGCACGTCACCGACCAAGTAGCCGACGGCCGGCACATCGCCGCCGCCGAAAGTCAATTCGCACGTCGGCGAGGACTTGATACCCATCTTGTGTTCCAGCCCGGTAGCGAAAACCCCGTTGCGGGAACCGAGTTCGAACGTGTCCGGGTCGAATAGGTACTTGGGCACGTAGAACAGGCTCAACCCTTTGGTACCCGGACCGGCGCCCTCCGGCCGGGCCAGCACGAGGTGGAAGATGTTCTCGGCGGTATCGCCCACGTCTCCACCGGTGATGAACCGTTTGACCCCGTCGATATGCCAGGTGCCATCTGGTTGTTCGAAGGCTTTGGTGCGGCCGGCCCCGACATCGGATCCGGCGTCGGGCTCGGTGAGCACCATGGTGGCCTGCCAGCCGCGCTCCACACCGGCCGCCGCCCACTGGCGTTGCTGCTCGTTGCCCTCGACGTACAGCGCTTGAGCCATGACAGGGCCGAGGTTGAAGAAATTCGCCGAGGGGTTGGCGCAGATGATCATTTCGTTGACCGCCCACGCCAGCGGAGGCGGCGCGGACATGCCACCGATCGCCTCGTCCAGGCCCAGCCGCCACCACTCGGCCTCCTTGATCGCCTGCACCGTTTTGGCCAATTCGTCCGACACGCTGAGCGTGTGCTCAGCGGGATCGAATACCGGCGGGTTGCGGTCGGCGAAGGCGAACGAGTCGGCGACCGGGCCTTCGGCCAGGCGGGCGGCCTCGGCCAATATTGTTCGGACCGTGTCAGCGTCGAGATCGCTGTACTGCCCGGTGCCGAGGACGGCGCCTATATCAAGTACCTCGAACAGGTTGAACTCGAGATCACGCACGTTTGCGATGTAGTGGCCCAAGGCAATTCCCTCGCTGGTTCCTGTGAAGGCGGATCATCCGCCCTCAGTGTGTCCGACGTGGGAAAACGTACGCAACCGTAACCTTCGGTCAGCCAGCCTAAGTAACGCGGTGGGCGGCCAGTCGCAACCGCAGCCGCTTGCCTTGTGCCAAAGGCCAATTCAATGACATACCGCAATACAACTGAGATCTTCGTCAACACCTACCTCGACCCGGCAGCAGTGGAATAGCGATGAGTGCGACGGTCGCCACCACCACACCGACCGAGTAGCGCTGCTCGATCTTTTCGATGCTGCAAACCGCCGACGCCGTCACGGCCCGCGACGAGCTGCAGCCCGATTCCCACGATCATCGGGCTAGCGCGGCAGTTCGGGCAGCTGCCGCTGCCGCTGGGTGTAGCAGGTCACGAGGGATCCCGCACCGGGAACATCAGAGCAGTTCCCGGCGTTAAGCCCATCGTGACAACACGTGATCTCACCGCTGAACAGTTCAACGAGACCATCGAGGGCAACGACATCGTCCTCGTCGATTTTTGGGCTTCCTGGTGCGGGCCATGCCGCCAGTTCGGGCCGACCTTCCAGGCGTCGTCGGAGAAACACCCCGACATCGTGCACGCCAAGGTAGACACCGAAGCCGAACAACAGCTGGCAGCGGCCGCCCAGATCCGGTCAATCCCCACGCTGATGGCCTTCAAGAAGGGCAAGCTGCTCTTCAACCAGGCCGGGGCCCTGCCACCGGCGGCGCTGGAGGACTTGGTACAGCAAGTCAAGGCCTTCGACGTCTCGGATGATGGGGCCGCTCAAGCCGAGCAAGGCTGACACTCCGTTTTTTCAGGGTGCGCGCTACCGTTCACGGGTGAGTTTGGTACTCGTTGAACAGCCGCGGCCCGGTGTCGCACTGATAACCCTCAATCGGCCCGAGCGGATGAACTCGATGGCGTTCGACGTCATGGTGCCGCTCAAAGAGGCCCTCGAGAAGGTCAGCTACGACAATTCCGTGCGCGTGGTCGTGCTGACCGGCGCGGGCCGAGGGTTTTCCTCGGGCGCCGATCACAAATCCGCCGGCACGGTGCCGAACGTCGAGGGGCTGACCCGCCCGACCTACGCGCTGCGCTCCATGGAAGTGCTCGATGACGTCATCCTGGCGCTGCGGCGGTTACACCAACCGGTGATCGCGGCGGTCAACGGCCCGGCGATCGGCGGTGGACTGTGCCTGGCGCTGTCCGCCGACATCCGGGTGGCCTCGACCAGCGCCTACTTCCGGGCCGCAGGCATCAACAACGGGCTGACCGCCAGCGAACTCGGGCTGAGCTACCTGTTGCCCAGGGCCATCGGATCGTCGCGCGCGTTCGAGATCATGCTGACCGGCCGCGACGTTTCCGCCGAGGAAGCCGAGCGCATCGGGCTGGTGTCGTGTCAGGTGCCGGAAGGCCAGTTGCTGGACACCTGCTATGCGATCGCGGCCCGGATAGCTGCGTTCTCCCGGCCGGGAATTGAGTTGACCAAGCGCACACTCTGGAGTGGACTAGACGCCGGTAGCCTGGAAGGGCACATGCAAGCCGAAGGCTTGGGACAGCTTTTCGTCCGTCTGCTCACCGCCAACTTCGAAGAAGCGGTTGCCGCGCGCGCAGAACGGCGACCGCCGGTCTTCACCGATGATAAATAATCTTTAGTCCAGGAGAGCGATCGTGATCACGGCTACGGACCTCGAGGTCCGCGCTGGTGCGCGCATCTTGCTCTCGCCCGACGGCCCGGACCTGCGTGTGCAGCCCGGCGACCGCATCGGGCTGGTCGGGCGCAACGGCGCCGGCAAGACCACCACTTTGCGAATCTTGGCGGGAGAGACCGAACCGTATGCGGGATCGGTCACCCGTACCGGCGAAATCGGTTACCTGCCACAGGATCCCAAAGAGGGCGATCTCGACGTGCTGGCCCGCGACCGGGTGCTGTCGGCCCGCGGGTTGGACGTGTTGCTCACCGATCTGGAAAAGCAGCAGGCATTGATGGCCGAGGTCGCCGACGACGACGCGCGTGACCGCGCGATCCGTCGCTACGGCCAGCTGGAGGAGCGATTCGTCGCGTTGGGCGGCTACGGCGCCGAAAGCGAAGCCGGCCGGATCTGCGCGAGTCTCGGCTTGCCGGAACGGGTGTTGACGCAGCAACTGCGCACCCTGTCCGGTGGACAACGCCGCCGGGTAGAGCTGGCGCGCATCCTGTTCGCCGCGTCGGAAGGAGGAGCCGGTACTTCAGGTTCACAGACCACACTGTTGCTGGATGAGCCAACCAACCACCTCGACGCCGATTCGCTTGGCTGGCTGCGGGATTTCCTGCGGGCACACACCGGCGGGCTGGTGGTCATCAGCCACAACGTCGAATTGATCGCCGATGTCGTCAACCGGGTGTGGTTTCTGGACGCCGTGCGCGGCGAGGTCGACGTCTACAACATGGGCTGGCAGAAATATCTCGACGCCCGGGCCATCGACGAACAGCGCCGTCGCCGGGAACGTGCCAACGCCGAACGAAAAGCCGCCGCGTTGCGTACGCAGGCCGCCAAACTGGGGGCTAAGGCCACCAAAGCCGTTGCGGCCCAGAATATGTTGCGCCGTGCCGACCGGATGATGGCCGCACTCGATGAGGAGCGGGTCGCTGAGAAGGTGGCCCGCATCAAGTTTCCTACTCCGGCTCCATGTGGACGCACACCGCTGGTGGCCACAGGGTTGAGCAAGTCATACGGATCGCTGGAAGTGTTCACTGGTGTCGATCTGGCGATCGACCGCGGCTCGCGGGTAGTCGTGCTCGGGCTCAACGGCGCCGGCAAGACCACGCTGCTGCGATTGCTGGCCGGCGTCGAGACTCCCGACACCGGAGGGCTTGAGCCAGGACACGGTTTGCGGATCGGGTATTTCGCGCAGGAGCACGACACCCTCGACAACGACGCAACGGTCTGGGAGAACATCCGGCACGCCGCACCCGAATCCGGCGAGCAGGAGCTACGCGGCCTGCTCGGGGCTTTCATGTTCAGCGGTCCGCAGCTCGACCAACTGGCCGGCACCCTGTCCGGTGGGGAGAAGACGCGCCTCGCGCTGGCCGGCCTGGTGGCGTCCACGGCGAACGTTCTGCTGCTCGACGAACCGACGAACAACCTCGACCCCGCGTCGCGCGAACAGGTGCTCGACGCGCTGCGAAGCTATCGCGGCGCGGTGGTGCTGGTGACGCACGACCCCGGGGCGGCCGAGGCGCTCGATCCGCAACGTGTGGTGCTGTTGCCCGACGGCACCGAGGACTATTGGTCCGACGAGTATCGGGATCTCATCGAGCTGGCTTGATCTTGATGTTGCCGCAGGCGATTTCGGCGAAATCGCCCACGCGGTCGACAGTGAGTTCTTACTCTATGTGCTTGGGATCGTGTTTCAAGCGTGGAGGGGCCGATGAGATACTCGAGAAAGTCGAAAAAGACGCGCGACCAGTTGCTGCACGAGCTACGCAACGCCTATGAGGGCGGAGCAAGCATCCGCAACCTGGTTGCCACCACCGGCAGGTCGTACGGATCGGTTCACAGCATGCTGCTTGAGTCGGGTACCACGATGCGCAGCCGCGGCGGCCCCAACCACACGTCTCGTTCCCGATAGACCCGCTCGGCGGGCCAAGCGAGCGTAACGTCACTGCGATAATTCCTCCCCTCAGTCGCAGTGCCGTTACGCTCGCGGCCCAGAATCTTTGCGGCGCACCGAGTTCTCCACCAGGTCGAGGACCGCGGCCAGCCGCTGGGGATCTTCGCCGGACGCTAGCCGGGCGACCAATCCGTCGAGAACCAGTTCCAGGTAGCACTGCAACACGTCGCCGGGTACGTCGTCGCGGACCCGGTGGGCCTCCTTTTGCCGGCGCAGCCGATCGGTCGTCGCGGTTGCCAGCTCCGCGGAGCGCTCCGCCCATCCACGGCTGAATGCCGGGTCGTTGCGCAGCTTGCGCGCGATCTCCAACCTGGTGGCCAGCCAGTCGTACTGGTCGGGCGCGGCAAGCATGTCGCGCATCACCTGGATCAGACCCTCTCGGGAGGCGACGTCGGCCATCCGCTCGGCATCCTCGTGTGCCAGCGCGAAAAACAGCGCGTCCTTATCCCGGAAGTGGTGGAAGATCGCACCGCGCGACATCCCGATCGCCTGTTCCAGCCGCCGCACCGTGGCTCTGTCATAGCCGTGTTCGGCAAAGCAACGGCGAGCACCGTCGAGGATCTGACGGCGGCGAGCCGCCAGATGGTCCTCGCTGACCTTGGGCACCGGGGTGGTCCGCGGTTAGCCAGACTTGAGCATGTTGCGCAGCACGTACTGCAGAATGCCGCCGTTGCGGTAGTAGTCGGCTTCACCGGGAGTGTCGATGCGCACTACCGCGTCGAACTCGATTGCGTTTTTGTCGGCGTCCCCGCCGGAGGCCTTGCTGGCCTTGACGTGCACCGTCTTTGGCGTCTTGCCGTCGTTGAGCGCCTCGATACCGGTGATGTCGAAGACCTCGGTGCCGTCCAGTCCCAGCGACGACGCCGACTCGCCTTCGGGAAACTGCAGCGGGATGACTCCCATGCCGATCAGGTTGGAGCGGTGGATGCGCTCGAACGACTCGGCGATCACCGCCCGCACGCCCAGCAGGAAGGTGCCTTTGGCCGCCCAGTCCCGCGACGAACCGGAGCCGTACTCCTTGCCGCCCAGCACCACCAGCGGAATGTTTTCTGCCGCATAGTTTTGCGCCGCGTCGTAGATGAACGCCTGCGGAGCGTCATCCTGGGTGAAGTCGCGGGTGTAGCCGCCCGAGACATCATCCAGCAGCAGGTTGCGCAGCCGGATGTTGGCGAATGTGCCGCGAATCATCACTTCGTGGTTGCCGCGCCGCGAACCGAAGGAGTTGTAGTCCTTGCGGTCGATGCCGTGCTCGTCGAGGTACTGCGCCGCCGGGGTGCCCGACTTGATGTTGCCGGCCGGGGAGATGTGGTCGGTGGTCACCGAATCACCGAGCAGCGCCAGCACCCGCGCGCCCTTGATGTCGCTGACCGGTTCGGGTTCGGCGGACATCCCCTCGAAGTAGGGGGGCTTGCGGACATAGGTCGAGTTGTCGTCCCACTCAAAGGTGTTGCCGCTCGGGGTCGGCAGGTTGCGCCAGCGCTCATCACCCTTGAACACGTCGGCGTAGTTCTTGGTGAACATCTCCCGGTTGATCGCCGAGGCGATGGTGTCGGAGACGTCCTTCTGCGACGGCCAGATGTCTTTGAGGAAGACGTCGTTGCCGTCTTTATCCTGCCCCAGTGGCTGCGATTCGAAGTCGAAGTCCATCGTCCCGGCCAGGGCATAGGCGATCACCAGTGGCGGCGACGCCAGGTAGTTCATCTTCACGTCGGGGTTGATGCGGCCCTCGAAGTTCCGGTTGCCCGACAGCACGGCGGCCACCGAAAGGTCGTTGTCGTTGACCGCCTTCGAGATCTCGTCCGGCAGCGGACCCGAGTTACCGATGCAGGTGGTGCAGCCGTAGCCGACCAGATAGAAGCCGAGCTTCTCCAAATATGGCCACAGGGCGGCCTTGTCGTAGTAGTCGCTGACCACCTGCGAGCCCGGCGCCATCGAGGTTTTCACCCATGGCTTGGAAGCCAGTCCTTTTTCCACGGCGTTGCGGGCCAACAGCGCCGCGCCCAGCATCACCTCGGGATTGGAGGTGTTGGTGCACGACGTGACCGCGGCGATCACCACCGCGCCGTGGTCGAGCTCGAACTCGCCGAGTTCGTCGGACTTCACGGGCACCGGGTTGCTCACCCGGCCGTTGGCATGCGCGGCGGCCGATTCCACCGGTTTGTGGTCGTCGGCGTGGCCGTTGCTCAATACACCCGGGTCGCTGGCCGGGAACGTCTCGTCAACCACCTCGTCCAGTTTCGAGTAGTCCTGCTTGTCGGGATCGTCGCCGACGTAGTCGGGGATTTGCTCGCGGAACGTGGATTTGGCGTCGGACAACGCGATTCGATCCTGCGGACGCTTGGGTCCGGCGATCGAGGGCACCACGTCGGCCAGGTCGAGCTCGAGGTATTCGGAGTACTTGGGCTCGTGCTTGGGGTCGTGCCACATGCCCTGCTCTTTGGCATAGGCCTCGACCAGCGCCAGCTGCTCTTCTTTGCGGCCGGTGAACTTCAGGTAGTCGATCGTCTCTTGGTCGATCGGGAAAATCGCTGCGGTGGAACCGAATTCGGGGCTCATGTTGCCCAGGGTGGCGCGGTTGGCCAGCGGCACCCCGGCCACGCCCTCGCCGTAGAACTCGACGAACTTGCCGACCACACCATGCTTGCGCAGCATCTGGGTGACGGTCAGCACCACGTCGGTGGCCGTCACGCCCGGCTGAATCTCACCGGCGAGCTTGAAGCCGACGACGCGGGGGATCAGCATCGACACCGGCTGGCCGAGCATGGCGGCCTCGGCTTCGATGCCACCCACGCCCCAGCCGAGGACGCCGAGGCCGTTGACCATCGTGGTGTGCGAGTCGGTGCCCACGCAGGTGTCGGGGTAAGCCACCCCGTCGCGCTCCATCACCACACTGGCCAGGTATTCGATGTTGACCTGGTGCACAATGCCGGTGCCCGGCGGCACCACCTTGAAGTCATCGAACGCGCCCTGGCCCCAGCGCAGGAACTGGTAGCGCTCGCCGTTGCGCTGGTACTCGATCTCGACATTGCGCTCGAATGCGTCGGCGCGGCCGAACAGGTCGGCGATCACCGAGTGGTCGATCACCAGATCGGCCGGCGCCAGCGGGTTGACCTTGTCCGGTTTGCCGCCCAGGTCGCCAATGGCCTCACGCATGGTGGCCAAGTCGACGATGCAGGGCACGCCGGTGAAGTCCTGCATCACCACGCGCGCGGGCGTGTACTGGATCTCAATGCTGGGGTCTGCCTTGGGGTCCCAGTTCGCGATGGCCTCGATGTGGTCTTTGGTGATGTTGCTGCCGTCCTCATTGCGCAGCAGGTTCTCCGCGAGGACTTTGAGGCTGTAGGGGAGTTTCTCGGTATTCGGGACGGCGTCGAGACGATAGATCTGGTAACTGTTATCGCCGACCTTGAGAGTGTCGCGTGCTCCGAATGAGTCAGAAGAATCTTTGCTAGTCACATCAACTCCCAGGGATTCAGTTCTTCCGCCGACGGGCCGTGTCGACGGCGCGGTGCCACTTTAACAGTACGCTTGTCCTGCATTACGGCTGCACTCGTATATTTCAGTCTTGTCTGGCGGGGTATGGGTTTAAACCCCCTTGGGCGGCCGATTCTCCGACTCACCCCCAACCGCCACGCGCGTCACCGCCGGGGAACGTCGCGTACGGTGCCTGTAGCACTGGGCAAGAAAGGGCAGGAGGGACACAATGACCCGGCAAGATTCCTTCGAACTACCGCTGCCTCAGACCATCCCGGTGCTACCGCTTTACATTCCGCAGGACGTCGAGATGACAGCGGTCAAAGCTCAGGTCGCGGCGTCCGGGGTCAGCGCGGCACCGGATGCCATGCCGGGGCTGCTTGGCATCGTCAACCAAGCTCACGCCGAGGGCATCAACCTCAAGATCGTTCTGCTCGACCACAACCCCCCGAATGACACACCCTTGCGCGATATCTCCACCGTGGTTGGCGCCGACTACCACGATGTCACGGTCCTGACGCTCAGCCCGAGCTTCGTCGGCAGTTACAGCACGCACTTCCCGCGCGTCACGCTCGAAGCCGGCGAGGACATCGCCAAGACGGGCAACCCGACGGTCTCAGCGCAGCACTTCTTGAATGAGCTGAACGCTCCCGAGTTTCCGTGGACCGGATTGACCATCGTTTTGCTGATCGGGGTACTCGCGGCGGCCGTCGGCACTCGGTTCATGCAGCTGCGCAGTAAGCGATCAGCAACGTCAGCCCAGACAGCAGAAGCTCCGCAGGAAGAGCCTAGTTAGGGCGCTTAACCGGCGTTTCCGGCTCAGCCGGTCTTTATGAGTGCGCCCTGTTGGTCTCCGGGGCAAACACACCAGGTCACTGTTCGGTCACAGTAAACGCACTTCCAGAGTGCAGTTTGTTGCTTGCGTTTCACTAGGGTCCCGTGTGACGTACGGTGCAAATGATGCTCATGTTGTCTTTGGCGCTTTCCGAGAACTCTGTGATTTGCGTCGCCTGTCCGCGCTGAGCCATAGGAGACCCGAGTCGAATGACACGCACCCCCCGTGGCTCCTTCGTGCGACCAATAGCCAGGCTGATCCGGCCGGTCATTCCTTCGGTCTTGACCGCGGCCCTGCTGGTATGCACACCCGGCCTGGCGCACGGTGATCCCAACGCGAACACTTTGGCCGCGCTGATCGCCAACGTCGCCAAGGCCAACCAGCGCATGGAAGACCTGAGTGCCGAAATCCAGACCGCCCAGGAAAGCGTCAACAAGGCACTCGTCGACGTGGAGACCGCACGGGACAACGCGACCGCCGCCGAACACGACCTCGAGGCCAGTCAGCAGGGGGTCCAAGAGGCCAATGCGGCAATCGCTGGGGCGCAGCACCGCTTCAACACCTTTGCGGCGGCGACCTATATGAACGGCCCGTCGGGCGCCTACCTGACCGCGACCAGTCCCGAAGACATCATCGCCACCGAAACCGCGGCCAGGACGCTGACCGCCAGTTCCCAGGCGGTGATGGACAACTTGCAGCGGGCCCGGACCGATCAGGTGAATAAGGAGTCGGCGGCGCGGCTGGCCAAGCAGAAGGCGGACAAGGCCGCAGCCGATGCCAAGGCCAGCCAGGATGCCGCGGTGGCGGCGCTCACCGACTCGAAGCGCAAGTTCAACGAACAGCGTGCAGAGGCCACTCGACTGGCCGCCGAGCGTGATGAGGCTCAGGCCAAACTCGAGGCAGCCAGGCTCGAGGCCGCCCGCCAATGGTCGGCTGGCAAAGGTGGGCCCGGTGTCCCGGCATCCGGCGACCGGTGGGATCCCGGATCACCGGGCGGTGCGCCGCCCGCCGGCGGCCGGCAGTGGGATGGTTGGGATCCGACGCTGCCCATGATCCCCAGCGCTAACGTCCCCGGTGACCCGATCGCGGTGATCAACCAGGTGTTGGGCATCTCGGCGACTTCGACGCAGGTCACCGCCGGTATGGGGCGCAGCTTTCTGCAGCAGCTGGGCATCCTCAAGCCCGACGACACCGGCATCACCAACGCCACCCCGGGCGGACGGATCCCGCGGGTCTACGGGCGGCAGGCCAGCGAGTACGCGATTCGCCGCGGGATGTCGCAGATCGGGGTGCCCTACTCCTGGGGTGGCGGCAACGCGGCCGGGCCCAGTAAAGGAATCGACTCCGGGGCCGGGATCACCGGCTTCGACTGCTCGGGTCTGGTCTTGTATTCGTTCGCCGGGGTGGGCATCAAGCTGCCGCACTATTCGGGTTCGCAGTACAACATGGGTCGCAAGATCCCCTCCTCACAGATGCGCCGCGGCGACGTCATCTTCTACGGCCCGGGCGGCAGCCAGCACGTGACGATCTACCTCGGCGACGGCCAGATGCTCGAGGCCCCTGACATCGGCTTGAAGGTGCGCGTCGCGCCGGTGCGCACCAGCGGCATGACCCCCTACGTGGTCCGCTACATCGAGTATTAACGAGGAGCTATGCGGCACAAGCGTTTTCGCCTGATCAACCTAGCCTGGATCACCGCTGTGGTGACCGGGCTGATGTTGTCTGTCGCCGCACCGGCCACGGCCGACCCCGGCCCGTGGGACCCCACTTTGCCGGCCACCATCAGCGCCGGCGCGCCGGGAGATCCGCTCGCCGTCGCCAACCAGTCGCTGCAAGCCACCGCGCAGGCCACCCAGACCACGCTGGATCTGGGCAGGCAGTTTCTCGGCGGGCTGGGGATCAACCTCGGCGGCACGACTCCCGCGGCCGACCCCGGCACCACCAGCCCCAGCCGAATCCCGCGGGCCAACGGCCGACAGGCCATCGAGTACGTGATCAAGCGGGCCGGGTCACAGATGGGCGTGCCGTACTCCTGGGGCGGTGGGACGCTGCAGGGTCCCAGCAAGGGCGTCGGCGACGGCGCCAACATCAACGGCTTCGACTGCTCGGGTCTGATGCGGTATGCGTTCGCCGGGGTCGGCGTGCTGATCCCACGGTTCTCCGGTGACCAGTACAACTTCGGCCGCCACATTCCTCAGAACGAGGCCAGGCGCGGCGACCTTATCTTTTACGGCCCGGGCGGCAGCCAGCACGTCACCATGTACCTGGGCAATGGCCAGATGCTGGAGGCATCCGGAAGCGCCGGCAAAGTCACGGTCAGCCCGGTTCGTAAACCCGGGATGACGCCGTTCCTGACTAGGATCATCGAGTACTGACCCAGGTGTGCCGTTCACTTGGCGGTCCCGGGCTGGAACCGCGACGTCGACGGATTCCGACGGGCCTGGAATAGTTGGACGCGGGCACGTCGCTGCCCCACGACATCGGTCGTGCCAGCAGTCGTGTCCGATTGAGCTTTGTCGGTTGAGCCGAGAAAGGTATGTGATGACATCAGCAGGCGGGCCGCCCCCGGGCGCCAGTGGTTACTCGGGCCCGGGCGGGCATTCCGGCCCGCCGGCCCATCAGGCGCCGTCAGGTGGTGGCGCCGACGGATTGGCCGCCGAGGTGCACACCCTCGAACGCGCCATCTTCGAGGTCAAGCGGATCATCGTCGGCCAGGACCAGCTGGTGGAGCGGATGCTGGTCGGTCTGCTGTCCAAGGGACACGTGCTGCTCGAGGGTGTTCCCGGCGTGGCCAAGACGCTGGCCGTGGAGACCTTCGCGCGGGTGGTCGGCGGGACGTTCGCGCGTATCCAGTTCACGCCCGACCTGGTGCCCACCGACATCATCGGTACCCGCATCTACCGGCAGGGCAAGGAGGAGTTCGACACCGAGCTCGGCCCGGTGGTGGTCAACTTCCTGCTCGCCGACGAGATCAACCGCGCGCCGGCGAAGGTGCAGTCGGCGCTGCTGGAGGTCATGCAGGAACGCCATGTGTCGATCGGCGGCAAGACCTTCCCGCTGCCCAACCCGTTCCTGGTGATGGCCACGCAGAACCCGATCGAGCACGAGGGAGTCTACCCGTTGCCCGAGGCGCAGCGGGACCGCTTCCTGTTCAAGATCAACGTCGGCTACCCGTCGCCGGAAGAGGAGCGTGAGATCATCTACCGGATGGGCGTCCGACCGCCGGAGCCCAAGCAGATCCTGCAAACCGGTGACCTGGTGCGGCTGCAGGACATCGCGGCCAACGTCTTCGTCCACCATGCGCTCGTCGACTATGTGGTGCGCGTCGTCATGGCCACCCGTTACCCCGAGCAGCTCGGGATGAACGACGTCAAGAGCTGGATCTCGTTCGGCGCCTCCCCGCGTGCCTCGCTGGGCATCATTGCCGGCGCGCGCTCACTGGCGCTGGTGCGCGGCCGCGACTACGTGATCCCGCAAGACGTCGTGGAAGTCATTCCCGACGTCCTGCGGCACCGGCTGGTGCTCACCTATGACGCGCTCGCCGACGAGATCTCGCCGGAGGTCGTCATCAGCCGAGTCCTGCAGACGGTCGCCCTGCCGCAGGTGAATGCCGTTCCGCAGCAAGGACATTCGGTACCCCCGGTGATGCAGACCGTGGCGGCTAGCGGTCGGTGACCGATCCCAAAACGCGTCCGGTCGTCCACCCGCCGTCGTTCGAGCGTGGGCAGATCGACGACCCGAAGCTGTCGGCGGCGCTGCGCACCCTTGAGCTGACCGTCAGGCGCAAGCTGGACGGCGTCCTGCACGGCGATCATCTCGGCCTGATCCCGGGACCGGGTTCGGAGCCGGGGGAGTCGCGCCTGTATCAGCCCGGCGACGATGTCCGGCGGATGGACTGGGCCGTCACCGCGCGCACCACGCACCCGCACGTTCGGCAGATGATCGCCGACCGCGAACTGGAGACCTGGCTGGTGGTCGACATGTCGGCCAGCCTGGACTTCGGCACCACGGTCTGCGAGAAACGTGACCTGGCGGTGGCGGCCGCGGCGGCGATCACGTTCCTCAACAGCGGCGGCGGCAACCGGCTCGGCGCGATCGTCGCCACCGGCGCGACCACCACTCGAGTGCCGGCCCGCTCTGGACGCCAGCACGAGCACACGCTGTTGCGGAAGATTGCGACGACGCCCAAGGCGCCGGTCGGGGTTCGTGGAGATTTGGCGACGGCTATCGATGCGCTGCGCCGGCCGGAACGCCGTCGTGGAATGGCCGTGATCATCAGCGATTTCCTCGGTCCGATCAACTGGATGCGTCCGCTGCGGGCGATTGCGGCCCGCCACGAGGTGCTGGCCATCGAAGTGCTCGATCCCCGCGATGTCGAACTGCCCGATGTCGGTGACGTCGTCCTGCAGGATGCCGAATCGGGGGTCACTCGCGAATTCACCATCGATGCGCAACTGCGTGACGACTTCGCCAAGGCGGCCGCGGCGCATCGCGCCGACGTGGCTCGCACGATTCGCGGTTGCGGGGCACCGGTATTGACACTGCGCACCGACCGAGACTGGATCGCCGACATCGTTCGTTTCGTCGAGTCCCGCCGGCGCGGGGCGATGGCGGGCCGCCAGTGACGCCGACGGGCATCCATAGCAAGACGGGTCCCTCATGACGCTGCCGTTGCTTGGGCCAATGTCGCTGTCCGGCTTCGACCACTCGTGGTTCTTCCTTTTCCTTCTCGTGGTCTTTGGCTTGGCCGCGCTGTATGTCCTGATGCAATTGGCGCGGCAGCGTCGGATGCTGCGGTTCGCCAACATGGAGCTGCTGGAAAGCGTCGCCCCGAAGCGGCCCGCTAAATGGCGGCACGTGCCGGCGATCCTGCTGGTGGCGTCCTTGGTGCTGTTCACCATCGCGATGGCGGGGCCGACCAATGACGTCCGGATTCCGCGCAACCGTGCGGTGGTGATGTTGGTGATCGACGTGTCGCAGTCGATGCGGGCCACCGACGTCGAGCCCAACCGGATGGCGGCCGCGCAGGAGGCCGCAAAGCAATTCGCCGGCGAGCTGACGCCGGGAATCAACCTTGGACTGATCGCCTACGCGGGAACCGCGACGGTGCTGGTATCACCGACGACCAACCGGGAGGCGACCAAGAACGCGCTGGAAAAGCTGCAGTTCGCCGACCGGACCGCGACCGGGGAAGGGATTTTCACCGCGCTGCAGGCCATCGCGACGGTCGGCGCGGTGATCGGTGGCGGCGACACCCCGCCGCCGGCGCGCATCGTGTTGTTCTCCGATGGTAAGGAGACGATGCCGACCAACCCGGACAATCCGAAGGGCGCCTTCACCGCCGCGCGCACCGCCAAGGATCAAGGCGTGCCGATCTCGACGATCTCATTCGGCACCCCCTACGGCTTCGTCGAGATCAACGACCAGCGCCAGCCGGTGCCGGTCGATGATGAAACGCTCAAAAAGGTCGCCCAGCTTTCGGGTGGGAATGCCTACAACGCCGCGAGCCTGGAAGAGCTCAAGGGCGTCTACGCGTCGCTGCAACAGCAGATCGGCTACGAGACGATCAAGGGCGACGCCAGCGTGGGCTGGCTGCGGCTCGGTGCGTTCGTGCTGGCGCTGGCGGGTTTGGCGGCGCTGCTGATCAACCGGCGGCTGCCGACCTGACGAAGCTCTGACCTCTCCGCTCGCGATGAGTGCGCGAGCGTAACGCCACTGCGAAATCGCGCCTGATTTTTCGCAGTGGCGTTACGCTCGGCGCGCTCGTGCCTCAAGCACCCGGCGGATGACGTCCTCGGGATGGTCTTCAGCAATGACCCGGATCACAATCCACCCCATGCGCTCGAGCGTCTCCAAGCGGCGGATGTCCTTGACGTATTGGGCACGACTGGACCGATGTTGATCACCGTCATACTCGACCGCGACCTTGATGTCCTCCCAACCCATATCCAAATAGGCCTCGGGCCAACCCCATTCGTTGCGAACCGCGATCTGTGTCTGCGGCCGGGGAAACCCTGCGCCGAGCAACAGTAGGCGGAGCCAGGTTTCCTTCGGTGACTGAGCTCCGCCGTCGACAAGTCCGAGAGTGGCTCGCGCTGCCTTGATGCCTCGGCGGCCCTTATAGCGGTCAACCAGGAGTTCAATGTCGGCCAGCTTCACCTCTGTCGCCTGCGTGAGGGCATCGATGGCAGCGACCGCGACATCCGTCGGGTAACGCCTCGCCAGGTCAAGCGCCGTTCGAGCTGGAGTGGTGAGGCGCATGGTGTCGACGACGGCGATCTCATCGGTCCCGATGCGCTCTTCCCAGACCTGCACTCCGGGAGTTGGGCGGCGGTTGGTGTCGATGATCGCGGCAGGCTGGGCCGGATCGATCCACCGAGCACCATGCAAGGCAGACGCGGAGAAGCCGGCAAGGACGCCGCGACGCTGCGAGCGCAGCCAACATGCCTTTGCCCGCAACAGCGGAGTCAACTCGGCGCTTCGTGGTAGGTACACGTCGTGGTGCAGCGCGACATACCGACTCCGCAGCTCGTACGCGGTTAACGCGCGTGCTGCCAGGGCCTCACTGCCCAGAAACGGGTCTGGCATGGCGGAAGTGTGCCGACACCCACCGACAAAGTTCGCGAGCGTAACGCCACTGCGAGATTGGGCTCGATTTTTCGCAGTGGCGTTCCGCTCGCGATGAGCCGATTTCGGCCCTGCGGCGATGAGGCGATAGGTTGACGGGGTGACTGACACGGCCACCGAGAAAACCAGCGACAGCGCCGCCGACTGTGGCAGACCGCCATTCGTATCCCGTTCGGTCCTGGTGACCGGAGGCAACCGGGGGATCGGTCTGGCGGTGGCGCGCCGGCTGGCAGCCGATGGTCACACGGTGGCGGTGACCCATCGATCCTCCGGCGCCCCCGACGGGTTGTTCGGCGTCGAGTGCGACGTCACCGACTACGACGCGATCGACGCCGCCTTCAAAACCGTCGAAGAGCAGCAGGGTCCGGTGGAGGTGCTGGTTGCCAACGCCGGCGTTACCTCCGACATGCTGATCATGCGGATGAGCGAGGAGCAATTCGAAAAAGTCATCGACGCCAACCTGACCGGTGTCTTCCGAGTGGCGAAGCGGGCCTCGCGCAACATGATCAAGAAGCGATTCGGCCGCTACATCTTCATGGGGTCCGTCGTCGGGTTGACCGGTCTGCCGGGACAGGCGAACTACGCCGCGTCCAAGGCCGGGCTCGTCGGGATGGCGCGATCGCTGACCCGCGAGCTGGGGTCGCGCTCGATCACCGCCAACGTGGTGGCCCCTGGTTTCATCGACACCGATATGACCCGTGCCATGGAACCCAAGTACGTGGAAATGGCGCAGCAGGCGATTCCGTTGGGCCGCATCGGCACAGTCCAGGAGGTCGCCGGAGTCGTCAGCTTTCTGGCATCCGAGGATGCCTCATACATCTCGGGCGCGGTGATTCCGGTCGACGGCGGCGCCGGCATGGGTCACTGAGGACCCCGACACAAACTAGGACGGACAATGGCAGGACTGCTCGAAGGCAAACGGATTCTCGTCAGCGGGATCATCACCGACTCGTCGATCGCGTTTCACATCGCACGGGTGGCCCAAGAGCAGGGGGCTTCGCTGGTGCTGACCGGGTTTGACCGGTTGCGGCTGATTCAGCGCATCGCCGATCGGCTACCGGACAAGGCCCCCCTGATCGAACTCGACGTGCAGAACGAGAAGCATCTGGAGACCCTTGCCGAGCGGGTAACCAACGAGATCGGCGAGGACAACAAGCTCGACGGCGTGGTGCATTCGATCGGTTTCATGCCGCAGACCGGTATGGGCATCAACCCGTTCTTCGACGCGCCTTACGCGGATGTCTCCAAGGGCATCCATATCTCCGCGTATTCGTATGCCTCGTTGGCGAAGGCGTTGCTGCCCATCATGAATCCCGGCGGTTCCATTGTCGGCATGGATTTCGACCCGAGCCGGGCGATGCCCGCCTATAACTGGATGACCGTCGCCAAGAGCGCGCTGGAGTCGGTCAACCGGTTCGTGGCGCGCGAGGCCGGCAAGTTCGGTGTCCGTTCGAATCTCGTTGCGGCAGGACCGATCCGGACACTGGCGATGAGCGCGATCGTGGGTGGCGCGCTCGGCGAGGAGGCCGGAGCCCAGATACAGCTGCTCGAGGAGGGCTGGGACCAGCGCGCCCCGGTCGGTTGGAACATGAAGGACCCCACGCCGGTCGCCAAGACGGTGTGCGCGCTGCTTTCCGAATGGCTGCCGGCGACCACCGGGACAATCATCTACGCCGACGGCGGCGCCAGCACCCAATTGCTCTAGACGGCAATGGAATTCCGTGAATTTTGAGGCCGTCCTGCTGCTGTCCTTCGGCGGGCCGGAAGGGCCAGAGCAGGTTCGGCCGTTCCTGGAGAACGTCACCCGCGGCCGGAATGTGCCGCCCGAGCGCCTTGACGAAGTTGCGGAGCACTACCTGCATTTCGGTGGGGTATCGCCGATCAACCGGATCAACCTCGCGCTGATTACTCAACTGCGTGCCGAACTTGTCGATCACGGCCTGGACCTGCCGGTCTATTTCGGCAATCGCAACTGGGAGCCCTACGTCGAAGAATCTGTTGCAACGATGCGAGACAATGGTATTCGTCGTGCAGCGGTATTCACCACGTCGGCGTGGAGCGGTTACTCCAGCTGCACGCAGTATGTCGAGGACATTGCCCGGGCCCGGCGGGCGACCGGGCCGGACGCCCCCGAGTTGGTGAAACTACGGCCATACTTCGACCATCCACTTTTTGTCGAGATGTTCGCCGACGCCATCGCGGCGGCTGCCGAAACCTTGCCTGCTGGGCTGTGTGGCGACGCGCGGCTGGTGTTTACCGCACATTCGGTCCCGGTGACCGCCGATCAGCGCTGCGGTCCGCAGCTCTACAGCCGCCAAGTCGCTTACGCCACAAGGCTGGTGGCGGCGGTCGCCGGGTACACCGACTACGACCTGACCTGGCAGTCGCGATCCGGCCCGCCGCAGGTTCCATGGCTAGAACCCGATGTCGCCGACCATCTCACGACGCTGGCCGCCGCGGGCACCAAAGCGGTCATCGTCTGCCCCATTGGGTTCGTCGCCGACCACATCGAGGTGGTGTGGGATCTCGACCACGAGTTGCGATCACAAGCCGAGGCGGCGGGGATGGCGTTCGCCCGGGCCACTACGCCCAACGCCGATCGGCGATTCGCCCGGCTGGCCGCGGGTTTGATCGACGAACTCCGGTTGGACCAAGCACCCGCCCGGGTGACTGGGCCTGATCCGGTGCCGGGCTGCCTCGCCAGCACCAACGGCGCGCCTTGCCGCCCGCCGCACTGTGTTGCGGCCGAACGCAGTTAGTCGGGCCAGGCCGAGTGCAGGATCGCGTTGACCGCAGCCATCCGCGCCGACCGCACCACGGCGGTAAGCGGCCGCAGCGCGTCGCTGGCGATCCGAGCCTCCGACGATGATTGCGTCCCGAGTGGTTCGAGCCCGGCCACCATGTGGGCCGCGGTGGGGGTACCTCCCGCGTGCGGGGGACGGTCTGTTGCGGAGTCGGGCAATCGACTGAGTCCGGCACTGACCGCGATGATCGCGTCGACGTGCGCGGCGTTCTCCAGCACTCGCAATGCGCGTGACGGCGCATGGTCGGGAATCCGGTGTTGCCTTGTGGATTCCAGTAACTGCTCGACAAGTCCGCGCGGATCGTCGATGTCGGCCGCGGCGGATCCCACGCCGATGGCGCCCAGTGCGTCGGCGGCCGAGCGCACTGCTGATCGCAACGTGTATTCGGCATCGCCCAGCTCGTGGTGGTCGAACACGGGTGCCCCGGGCAGTGAGTACACCGTCCATGACAGCGCGCACGGTTCGGGGAAACCCGGCTCGTCATCGACGGGGTCGACGGCCTCCCCGAGGTCGCCGTAGCAGAACTCGGGGACCAGGCCGACGGCAGTGGTGGGATCGTCGGGGTTGGTCATGATCACCGCTTCGCCCGCGGCCAGGGCGTCACGCTCGAATTGCGTGCCCGCGGCCAGCCCGCGCACGTCGCCGGACACCGGCAAAACCACGTTGATCGTCCCGCGCAACCGACGCGGGGCACCGGGCGCCACCGACGCCGCCGTCCGGCCAACCGCGGCACGCAGCGTCTGCAGCAACGAGACCGTTCCGGCGTCGTGGACATCGGGCCAAGGCAGTCCGGTGTGGCCCGCGGCGACAGCATCATACGCGGTAACCGATTGCTTTGGTGCCCAAAGAGATAACGCGTCCAAGACGTCATCGGGCGCGGCCTTACCCGCGAGCCAGGCGTTGGCCCACAGGGACAGCGAAACACTGGGACACCACATGATCTCGCAGTGTAGTTGCTTAGTCCGGCAAAGGCCGATCGCGCGTATTCTGGCGGCATGGCCGTCACTGTGATCTGGCTAATATTCGCGCTGGTGCTCGCCGGTGCGGAGGCCCTCACTGGCCATATGTTCTTGGTGATGCTCGGCGGCGGCGCGCTGGCCGCGGCGCTAACCAGCTGGCTGATGGATTGGCCGGTGTGGGCCGACGGGTCGGTGTTCCTGATCGTCTCGGTTCTGCTGCTGGTACTGGTGCGGCCTGCGCTGCGGCGGCGGCTGACGCCCGCCCAGGGGGTGCTGATGGGAATCGAGGCGCTGGGGGGCAAAAGCGCATTAGTGCTTGATCGCGTTGCCCGTGATGAGGGCCAGGTGAAGCTTGACGGCCAGGTGTGGACAGCGCGCCCGTTCAACGACGGCGACGTCTACGAACCCGGCGAGTCGGTAACTGTCATGCACATCGACGGCGCTACGGCGGTGGTTTTCAGGCACATGTAGCCCGTCGGTGCGGACACTGCGAAGACGCTGCGAGAGAAAGGAACTCCGGTGCAAGGTGCGGTTGCTGGTTTGGTGTTGCTCGCCGTCCTGGTGATTTTTGCGATCATCGTGGTGGCCAAGTCGGTTGCGTTGATCCCGCAGGCGGAGGCCGCGGTGATTGAGCGGCTGGGTCGGTACAGCCGGACGGTCAGCGGACAGTTGACGTTGTTGGTGCCGTTCATCGACCGCGTCCGCGCGCGGGTGGACCTGCGCGAGCGGGTGGTGTCGTTCCCGCCTCAGCCGGTGATCACCGAGGACAACCTGACCCTCAACATCGACACCGTCGTCTACTTTCAGGTCACCGTCCCGCAGGCGGCCGTGTACGAAATCAGCAACTACATCGTCGGGGTCGAACAGCTCACCACGACCACGCTGCGCAATGTCGTCGGGGGCATGACGCTGGAGCAGACGCTGACCTCTCGCGACAAGATCAACGCCCAGTTGCGCGGCGTGCTCGACGAGGCGACCGGCCGCTGGGGCCTGCGGGTGGCCCGAGTGGAGTTGCGCAGCATCGACCCGCCGCCGTCGATCCAGGCGTCGATGGAAAAGCAGATGAAGGCCGATCGGGAGAAGCGGGCGATAATTTTGACCGCCGAAGGTAGCCGGCAGGCCGCGATCACACAGGCTGAAGGCGCCAAGCAGGCACAGATCCTGGCCGCCGAGGGCGCCAAGCAGGCCGCGATCCTGGCCGCCGAGGCCGACCGGCAATCTCGGATGCTGCGCGCCCAGGGTGAGCGCGCCGCGGCCTACCTGCGGGCGCAGGGGCAGGCCAAGGCCATCGAGAAGACGTTCGCCGCGATCAAGGCCGGCAGGCCCACTCCGGAGATGTTGGCCTACCAGTACCTGCAGACGCTGCCGGAGATGGCGCGCGGCGACGCTAACAAGGTGTGGGTGGTGCCCAGCGATTTCAGCGCGGCGTTGCAAGGGTTCACCAGGCTTCTGGGCACACCGGGTGAAGACGGGGTCTTCCGGTTCCAGCCCTCTCCTGTCGACGACGCACCCAAGCACGCGACCGACGACGACGCCGATGTCGCCGACTGGTTCTCGACTGAGACCGATCCGGCGATCGCCCAGGCGGTAGCCAAGGCCGAGGCGATAGCCCGCCAGCCGGTGGACGGCCAGCCGGGGGCACCGCCGGAGTTGACTCAATAGGATCGCCAGATGGGTGCGTTGACCTCACCGAAAACCTATGCGGCGCTTGCCGCATTCCAGGCGGTCGACGCGGTGACGTGCGGAGTCCAGATCGCTCCCATCAAGAAGACGCTGGATGCTCTGGGGGTACCGGACAACATTCGACCCGTGCTGCCGGTGGTAAAGACCGCCGCCGCGCTCGGCTTGCTGTCGGTCACCCGGTTCCCCGCCCTGGCGAGGCTGACGACGGCGATGCTGACGTTGTATTTCGTCTTGGCCGTGGGCGCGCACATCCGGGTGCGGGACAAGGTTGTCAATACGCTCCCGGCCGCGTCGTTGTTGGCCACGTTCGCGGTGATGACGGCGAAGGGCCCGGATCGCAGCTAAGCCAGGCGCAATTCGACCATCGGCAGCGGCGTGTCGGTGTCGGTGATGGTCGTGCCGAGTGTTTCCTCGAGGGCCGGCTTGAATTGCTCCTAGGCCCGAGGGTGCCGGCTGCGGTAGGCGGCCAGCGGGCGCGGTCGGCTTCGGTCTGATCGAGGACGCGCGCGGTGGCCGGCGCGGGTCGACGGCTCCCGGCGTACACACGCACCCGTCGGTTGGCCTGAATATTGCGGAACCACTGGGCTTTTCGGCCGAAGCCTGAGGCGACGACGTAGTTGTCCGGCGCGTGGTCGACCACCTCCAACACCGCATAGCGCCGCGCGCCGGACTTTCGGCCGAGATGTTCGAGCATCAGGATGCGCGAGCCGAACAGCGCGCCGGCGCGGGCTTTGTAGATCCAGATTGGTGCGCGGACCAGACGGCGGGACCGCAGCAATCGTCCGCCGGCCCGGGCGAGCAGCGACGTGAAACGTGGTCTTGGCATCTTCGCCATCCTTTCAGGCCAGTTAGCAGCGTCGACGGCATACGCGGGCGGAGTTTGGGGTATGCGACCTCGTTGATGAATCAGAAGGCGGGCAAAACTCAGCGCGGGACGTGGACGCGCGACGAAATCTGGGTCGCTGATGCGGACGTGACTCATCGATCCATCCAGGGCGCAGCCATCGGCAACTTCATGGAGGCGTACGACTTCACCCTCTTCAGTCTGGTCGCCACCATCCTCGCGCAAAAGTTTTATCCCGGAGAGAATTCCGGCGCGGGCAACCTCATCGCCACCTTCGGCACGATGACGGCGGGATTTGTGGTGCGGCCGCTCGGCGGGGTTCATCTTCGGCCCACTCGGCGACCGCATCGGGCGTAAGCCCGTGCTGGTGATGACGATTTCGCTGATGGCCGTATGCGCGACCGCGACCGGTGTGCTGCCCGTCTACCACACCATCGGGTGTGGGCGCCGGTCCTGCTAACCGTCGTTCGCATCTGCCAGGGCCTTTCCTCCGGTGGGGAGTATGCGGGCGCCATGACCTTCATCGCCGAACACGCCCCGGATCATAAACGGGGAATGCTCGCCGGATTTCTGCCGGTGGGCACGCTGGGTGGCTTCGTGGTCGGCGCCGCGCTGGTGACAGGGCTACAGACCGTGCTCTCGACCGGCGACATGCTGGCCTGGGGTTGGCGCATCCCGTTCATCTTGGCCGCTCCGCTCGGGCTGGTTGCGGTTTACCTGCGCTCGCGGATCGACGAGTCGCCCGATTACGAGGAGATGCACGCGCGCCAGCAGCAAACCTCGGCTCGGAAGCAATTCAGGCAGACGGTCGTGCAGCAGTGGAAAGCGCTGCTGGTCTGCATCGGTCTGGAATTAGCTATCAGCGACACCAGCTACATGGTCAGCGGTTACGTGCCGACATACCTGAAAAAGACCGTCGGCGTGCCCGACAACCCGGCGTTGGTGATGGTCCTGGTGGTGCTGGCAGTCCTGACGATCGGCGTCCTGTTCGTCGCGATGCTGTCCGACCGCATTGGGGTCAAACCGCTGATGTGGACGGGGTGCGGACTGCTCATCGCCGTCTCGCTACCAGCGTTCACGTTGATGCGGTTCGGCGGGGCGTATCCGACAAAGTTCCTCGGTGTGCTGCTCGTCGGCCTGCCCATGCTGTTCTTGAGCAGCCTCGAGCCGGCGATCCTGCCCGCACTGTTTCCCACCAACGTGCGCTACGGCGCGGTGTCCATCGGGTTCAACATCGCGGTATCGGCCTTCGGCGGCACCACCCCGTTGATCGCCGAGTCGCTGGTTGCCGGCACACGCAACGCGATGATGCCTGCTTACATGCTCATGTTCGCGGGAGTGGTCGGCGCCGTCACCCTGATCTTCGCCCCCGAAGTGGCCGGCAAGCCGCTGCTGGGCTCCGGGCCCTCGGTCGAGAGCCCCGAGGAGGCTCAGGACCTGATCGGCACCCAGCGTGCGGAATAGCCCGCCGGACAGGGTCCGCAAGTCCGGGCCAGCTTGTCGGTTGATTCAGGGGTCTTCAGCGTGACTCGGCTGGCTGGCCGGTGACGGCGGTGAGGTTCCACTTGTCCAGCCACGGTTGCACCAACTCGGCGACGGAGAATTTGGCTGGGGTCGAGCACCCGACGTCGGGGCTGTTGGGAGTGAAACCGCGGATATCGATGCCGACCGCGCTGGCGGTCCCGTCGCTTTGGACGAGATAGACCGGGCAGCCGGAATCACCGCATCGGCTGGTCGCCAAAAACACGACCTTGCTGTCGGTGACATCCAGAATCTGTCCGCATTTGGCCTCGCTCGTGCTCATGCCGAACTTGCACAGCTGCTGGCCGATTTGCAGTTCGGTTGCGACACCGGAGACCCGCAAAGAGGCGGCGATCGCCGATGTCTGGGGGACATTGTCCCCGTCGAGCACGATCAGGCCGATGTCGTGTTGTTCGCGGTGAACTCCCTCGCTCACCGTCTGGCCGAACGTGCCAAACGTTGTGTAAGGGAGGATCCCAGCAAGGTTCATCGTCACCTTGCTGGGTTGGCCGGCTCGGTTGCAGTGACCGGCGGTAAGAACGCCGGTCTGACCGGTACTGGTGCGCACCAAAAACCCGGCGGTGCAGCCCATTCCGCCGGAACCGTCGGCGTACTCGACGTAGATGCCTGCACCGGGGCCAACGGCACTCGCCGCAGGCAATGCAATGGGCGACAGGACGGGCGACGGTGTGGGCTCTTGCGCCGGGTCGGCGCTCCTGGGCAGCAGGCAGACGGCTGCCACCACGGCGGCAGCGCTGAACAGCGTCGCGAGGGTCAGCAACGAGGTATGCATTCTCGGACGTCGTGGCTTGATCCGATTGAGCAGGAAGGGCAACGCATTGACCGTCACAACGCGATGGCCCCAGGAGGAGCATCACGGTGCTGGGCAACCTGCGCGTGCCCCCGGGCGGCCATCGCCGGTACGTCCTGGACACCTACCTGCAGCTTGTCCATGAGCGGAGTCTAGGGCGTTTCCGAACTTTACGTATTCGGCAACGACGTGGCACCAGATCGGACGAGGACCTTGGGCGGCCGGTTGATACCGAATCAGCCGATGATGGCTGGCTCGGGGGCGGGCTCGTCGCCGTGCGACGTGTGCTGTGGAGCGCGGCGGTGGTGCTGCCGATAGTGGCGGATCTCAATCACCAGCCCGGCCAGCCCCAAAGCACCCGTGCATACCGAAACCAGGTACAGCAACGAGCTGGGGTGACCGGCGAGCGCGTCGCCCAGGATCACCACGGCCGCCGTACCGGGTAGCAGGCCGCCCAGCGTGGCCAAGGTGTAGGGCAGCATCCGCACGGCTGACGCGCCGGCGGTGTAGTTGAGCGCCGAAAACGGCACGGCCGGAATCAACCGCAACGACAAGATGGCCACCCAGCCCCGTTGCCGCAGGCGCTCGTCCACCGTGTCGACCGATTGGTGGCGCACCAGGCGGTTCAGCCGCCACCCAGCCGCGCGCACCAGGTATAGGGCGATCACCGCACTGGTGGTGCTGGCGACCACCGCGATCGACACCCCCAGCACCGGACCGAACAGCAGCCCGGCGGCCAGGGTGAAGGCCGTGCGGGGGACCGGCACGATCGTGACCACGACGTGTGCGACCAGAAACGCCAATGGGAACCATGGGCCCACCGATTCCGCCCAGTCACGCATCCGCATCGGTGAAGGCAGCGGAATCCAGGTCGCCGCTGCAATCAGCACTGTGATACCGACCACTGTCGCGACCACCCGCGGCCGAGACAGCTGGCGCGCTGCGGCGCCGGTCGCGCAGCCGAGATCGCGCAGCGTATCGGTGATTTTGTAGGTGGCGGAAGCCGTCACGGGTCTTAAGGTTACGGGGCCTACAGGAATAACTCATTTCCCATCGCCGGCGTTTCGCCGCCGACCGGCCCGGATCGCCGCACCTCGCCGTTTTTGGCGAAGGGTGTAATCAATTAGCCTGATTAGTAAGTGGCGTTTCCGAAGCAATCGAAGCAACGTTGCCAATTGCTGCGAAAACAGGAGCAGTCGGTGTCCATTGACGTACCCGAGCTCGCGGAGCTAGAACAGGTTCGCGGGCGCTGGCGCAGCGCGGTTGCTGGTGTGCTGTCCAAGAGCACCCGGCGTGACGCCGCCGAGTTGGGGGACCAACCCGAGCATCTGCTGGATACCCCGACCTATGACGGGTTTGCTATTCGGCCCCTCTACACCGTGTTCGATGAGCTGCCGGAACCTCCGTTGCCGGGCGAGTGGCCCTATGTACGCGGCGGGGACGCAGTGCGCGACGTCAAGTCGGGCTGGAAGGTTGCCGAGGTGTTTCCGGCCCCCCGGTAGCCGACCGCCGGTGACGCCAATGCGGCGGTGCTGGACGCGCTCGGCGTCGGGGTCAGCGCGCTGCTGATCCGGGTAGGGGAGTCCGGAGTGGCACCGGACCAGCTTGAGGGGTGCTCGCCGGGTGTCTACCTGAGCATGGCGCCGGTGATCCTCGATGCGGGCGCCGACTACTCGGCTGGCCTGCGACGTCATGCTCGCGCTGGTGGCCCAGCTGGAAGCCCGACCAGCGCGACGACACTCTCGATCGACCTGGGTGCCGACCCACTGACCGCGTCGCTCAGTGACCGTCCCGCCCCGCGCGATTGAGGAGGTCGTCGCCGTCGCCTCGCGAGTGGCCGCGATCAAGGCGTGCGAGCGATCACCGTCGACGGACCCGCTTTCCACAATCTGGGCGCCAATGCGACATGGGAGCTTGCCGGCAGCATCGCCGCCGGCGTGGCCTACCTTCGGGTGCTCACCGAATCCGGGATGTCGGTCGGCTGAGGCGCTTGGGCAAATCAGCTTCCGGCTAGCAGCCGACGATGACCAGTTCATGACGCTCGCCAAGATGCGGGCGGTGCGTCGGCTGTGGGCACGGGTCGCCGAGGTCGTCGGTGACCCCGACGGCGCCGCAACCGTGGTGCACGCGGAGACGTCGCTGCCGATGATGACGCAGCGCGACCCGTGGGTGAACATGCTGCGCTGCACGCTGGCCGCCTTCGGCGCGGGTGTCGGCGGTGCCGACACCGTGCTGGTGTTCCCGTTCGACGTGGCGATCCCGGGCGGCTTTCCCGGCACGGCGGCCAGCTTTGCGCGCCGTATCGCCCGCAACACCCAGCTGCTGCTCTTGGAGGAGTCACACGTCGGACGGGTGCTGGACCCGGCCGGCGGTTCGTGGTTCGTCGAAGACCTCACCGAGCGGCTGGCGCAGCAGGCCTGGGAGCATTTCCAGGCCATCGAGTCCCGCGGCGGATTCGCCGACGCCCGTGGGTATGTCGCCGACCAGATCGCCGACATTGCCGCGCGACGCAGTGACGACATCGCGCACCGTCGCACCGCGATCACCGGGGTCAACGAATTTCCGAACCTCGCGGAACCGCCATTGCCGCAAGGCAATTCATCGACTCCGACAGGCGCCGCGGGGAACTTACAGCGTTATGCCGCCGCATTCGAAGCGCTGCGCGACCGCTCGGACATCTACCTGTCGCGCACCGGTTCACGTCCGCAGACGCTGTTGCTGCCGCTGGGCCCGTTGGCTGAGCACAACATCCGAGCCACGTTTGCGGCGAACCTGCTGGCGTCAGGTGGTATCGAGGTGGTCAACCCCGGAACAGTTGAGGCCGCCGGTGTCGCCAACGCGGTCGCCGATGCGGGGTCGCCGAGCGTCGCGGTTATCTGCGGCACCGACAAGCGCTACCAGGACGAGGCCTCCGACATTGTCGAGGCAGCCCGAGCCGCCGGTGTATCGCGAATTTACCTGGCCGGACCCGAAAAAGCAGTGGGGGACGCCGGGCACCGACCGGACGATTTCCTGACCGCGAAAATCGATGCGGTCGAGGCCCTTTCGAATCTGCTCACTCGATTGGGGGCCTAGCCGCAATGACCACGAGCACCGCTGCGATCGGCAGCTTCTCCGACATCCCACTGCACGGCGACCGCGATATGCAACCACCCACCGAAGCCGCGGTGGAAAAGCACGTCGCCGCGGCCGCGTCAGCGCAGGGATACACACCGGATCAGGTGGACTGGCATACGCCGGAAGGCATTGACGTCAAACCGGTCTACATCGCCGCCGACCGTGCCGCGGCCGAGGCCGATGGCTACCCGCTGAACAGTTTTCCGGGCGAGCCGCCCTTTGTGCGCGGCCCGTACCCGACGATGTATGTCAACCAGCCCTGGACAATCCGCCAATACGCCGGGTTTTCCACCGCCGCGGATTCCAATGCGTTTTACCGCCGCAACCTGGCCGCCGGCCAGAAAGGCCTGTCGGTGGCATTCGACCTGGCCACGCACCGCGGCTACGACTCCGACCATCCCCGTGTTCAGGGTGACGTCGGAATGGCCGGTGTGGCAATCGATTCCATCCTCGATATGCGACAGCTCTTCGATGGCATCGACCTGTCGACGGTGTCGGTGTCGATGACGATGAACGGTGCCGTGCTGCCGATCCTGGCGCTCTATGTGGTGGCCGCCGAGGAGCAGGGGGTGCCGCCGGAGAAACTGGCCGGCACCATCCAGAACGACATCCTCAAAGAGTTCATGGTGCGCAACACCTACATCTACCCGCCGAAGCCGTCGATGCGCATCATCTCCGACATTTTCGCCTACAGCAGTGCCAAGATGCCGAAGTTCAACTCCATCTCGATCTCCGGCTACCACATCCAAGAAGCCGGAGCCACAGCGGATTTGGAGCTGGCCTACACCCTGGCCGACGGCGTCGACTACATCAAGGCGGGTCTGGACGCCGGGCTGGACATCGACAAGTTCGCTCCTCGGCTGTCCTTCTTCTGGGGCATCGGGATGAACTTCTTCATGGAGGTCGCCAAGCTGCGAGCCGGCCGGCTGCTGTGGAGTGAGCTGGTCGCCGGATTCGGCGCGAAAAATCCCAAATCGCTGTCGCTGCGCACACATTCGCAGACCTCGGGCTGGTCGCTGACCGCCCAGGACGCGTTCAACAACGTCGCCCGCACCTGCATCGAGGCGATGGCCGCGACACAGGGCCACACCCAGTCGCTGCACACCAACGCGCTGGACGAGGCGCTGGCGCTGCCCACCGACTTCTCGGCCCGGATTGCCCGCAACACCCAACTGATACTGCAGCAGGAGTCAGGCACCACACGGCCGATCGATCCGTGGGGTGGGTCCTATTACGTCGAGTGGCTGACCCATCAACTCGGGCAGCGTGCCCGCGCGCACATCGCCGAGGTCGCCGAGCACGGCGGCATGGCCCAGGCGATCAGCGACGGCATCCCCAAGCTGCGCATCGAGGAGGCCGCCGCGCGCACCCAGGCCCGCATCGACTCGGGGATTCAGCCGGTGGTCGGGGTCAACAAGTACCAGGTCGACGAGGACCAGGAGATCGAGGTACTCAAGGTCGAAAACAGCCGGGTTCGGGCCGAACAGCTGGCCAAACTGCAAGAGCTGCGGGCGAGCCGGGATCAGTCGGCGGTTGACGCCGCCCTGGCCGAACTGTCGCGTGCCGCCGCCGCCCACGGCCGGGCCGGCGAAGACGGGCTGGGCAATAATCTGCTGGCGCTGGCCATCGACGCGGCCCGGGCCAAGGCCACCGTGGGCGAGATCTCCGACGCGCTGGAAAACGTCTACGGGCGTCATCAGGCGGAGATCCGTACCATCGCCGGCGTCTACCGCGACGAAGCCGGCGGAGCCGGAGGAGGTGACAGCATCACCCCGCTTTTCAAAGCGACCGAGCTCGTCGAGAAGTTCGCCGAGGCCGACGGTCGCCGGCCGCGCATTTTGGTGGCCAAGATGGGCCAGGACGGCCACGACCGCGGTCAGAAGGTGATTGCGACGGCGTTTGCCGACATCGGGTTCGACGTGGACGTCGGATCGCTGTTCTCCACCCCCGAGGAGGTTGCCCGCCAGGCCGCCGACAACGACGTGCATGTGATCGGGGTGTCTTCGTTGGCCGCGGGCCATTCGACGCTGGTGCCGGCGCTCCGGGATGCGCTGGCCGAGGTGGGCCGGCCCGACATCATGATCGTGGTCGGTGGCGTCATCCCGCCGGGTGACTTCGACGAGCTGTACGCCGCCGGAGCCGCCGCCATCTTCCCGCCCGGGACGGTGATCTCCGAGGCGGCAATCGGCTTGCTGAACAAGCTCGCCGAGCGGTTGGGCTACACCCTCACCTAGATGGCACCCGATCCCGACAACAACGCTGACGACACCGTCGAAGGGTTAGCCGCTGCCGTCCGCAGCGGTGATCGCGCGGCGCTGCCGCGGGCCATCACGCTGCTGGAATCCACCCGCCCCGATCATCGCGAGCAGGCGCAGCAGCTGTTGCTGGCGTTGCTGCCCGACTCCGGAAACGCCCATCGCGTGGGTATCACCGGCGTCCCTGGGGTGGGGAAGTCCACCACCATCGAGTCGCTCGGCATGCATCTGATCGAACAGGGCCACCGGGTGGCGGTGCTGGCCGTGGACCCCTCATCGACTCGCACCGGCGGATCGATCCTGGGCGACAAGACCCGGATGGCGCGGCTGGCACAGCACGCCGACGCGTACATCCGGCCTTCGCCGACCTCGGGCACGCTGGGCGGCGTGGCAAAGGCCACCCGGGAAACCGTCGTGCTGCTGGAAGCCGCCGGGTTCGACGTGATCCTGATCGAAACCGTCGGCGTTGGGCAGTCTGAGGTAGCGGTGGCGAACATGGTCGACACCTTCGTTTTGTTGACCCTGGCGCGCGCCGGCGATCAACTGCAGGGCATCAAGAAGGGCGTACTCGAGCTGGCCGACATCGTGGTGGTGAACAAGGCCGACGGCGAGCACCTGTCCGACGCGCGGATAGCCGCCCGGGAGCTTTCTGCGGCCATCAGATTGATCTATCCGCGTGAAACGCTTTGGCGGCCACCGGTTCTCACCATGAGTGCGATGGAGGGGACAGGTCTGACGGAGATGTGGGACACCGTCGAGCGTCATCGCCAGGTGCTCGCCGACGCCGGAGAGTTCGAAGCCCGTCGCCGCGCCCAGCAAGTCGACTGGACCTGGCAGATGGTGCGCGACACCGTGCTGGACCGGGTGCTGTCCAACCCCGCGGTGCGCAAGATCCGCGCCGACGTGGAGCGCCAAGTCAAGGCGGGGGAGTTGACCCCCGCCATGGCCGCCCAGCAAATTTTGAAGGCAGCGTCAGTTTAACAAAAAGGTAACTTAATCAGTGTTTGTCCCTGACAGCCGTCGATTCGACGTAAATTCAAAATTGTGACGGCAAAACCCCGGGTCGATCTCCGTGCGGTCCCTTCCCGCGATGCCCACGGCGCAGGGCATCGTGTGTCCGGCACGGCGGACCCCAACTTTTCTTGCGCCGTTCGTGGCTTCGCGAGCACGTTCCCCGGACGCCGATTCGGGGGCGGGGCACTGGCGGTCTACCTCGACGGACAGCCTGTCGTCGACGTATGGACGGGCTGGTCGGACCGGCGCGGCCAGCTGCCATGGAAGGCCGACACCGCACCGATGGTCTTCTCGGCGAGCAAGGGCATGGCGTCCACCGTCATCCACCGGCTCGCCGATCGGGGGCTGATCGACTACGACGCTCCGGTCGCCGAGTATTGGCCGGAGTTCGGCGCCAACGGCAAGTCGGCCCTCACGGTTCGTGACGTGATGAGGCACCGGGCCGGGTTGTCCGGTTTGCGTGGTGCCACCAAGGAAGACTTGCTGGATCACCTCGTGATGGAAGAGCGGCTGGCGGCGGCGGCACCAGGACGCCTGCTTGGCGAACCGGCATACCACGCGCTGACTTACGGCTGGCTGATGTCCGGGCTGGCCCGGGCAGTGACCGGCAAGGGCATGCGCGCGCTGATCCGCGAGGAGCTCGCTCGGCCATTGGACACTGACGGCCTGCATCTGGGCCGACCACCCGCCGAAGCGCCGACGCGAGTCGCCGAGATCATCACGCCGCAAAACATGCCCGGCATTCCGGCCGTCAACTATGCGGTGGTCAAGCTCGGCACACGGCTGTCCGGCGGATTCCGCTCGATGTACTTCGACGGCTTCATGGCTGCCGTGCGAGGCGAGATTCCGCTGCTGGACGCCGAGATGCCGGCCGCGAACGGGGTAGCAACGGCCCGCGCCCTGGCGCGGATGTATGGTGCGATCGCCAACGGCGGTGAGATCGACGGCAGTCAATTCCTGTCACGCGAGCTCGTCGCCGGGCTGACCGGCCGGCGAAGCCTGAAAAGGGACCGAAACATTCTGGTGCCGTTGTCATTTCACCTCGGCTACCACAGCGTGCCCTTCGGGAACGTGATGCCAGGCTTCGGCCACGTCGGCATGGGCGGCTCGTTCGGCTGGGCCGACCCGTCGACCGGAGTGGCATTCGCGTTCGAGCACAACCGGCTGCTGTCGCCTTTCCTGGTGCTGGACCACACCGGATTGGCCACGCTGGGGAACCTAGTCCGGCGCGGCGTCGCGCTAGCGCGCAAACACGGCTTCCGGCCGGTGACCGAGTTCGGGGCGCCGTTCAGCGAGCCGGGGGCCGTTGCGGGCTGACCTGCGTTCGGCGCGGGTTTCGACGGGCCCGGCCGGGGGCCAACTAGACGGACGGCCTCGGGAACGAAGGCCTCGGGATCGGGGCTGTGTCTGTGTCGTCGTCACGGTACTTTTCCCCCAGCAAGGCTCGTGCCGCCGGACGCGGTGGCTAGGGACCGAAGCATTTGACTGGCCGGGCGCGGACGAACTGCCTGCGGCCACCAGAACCAACGTCCGAGCAGCGCGGCGATCGACGGCGTCATGAACGAGCGCACGACTAAGGTGTCGAACATCAAGCCCAGGCCGATGGTGGTACCGACCTGACCGATGATCCGCAAGTCGCTGACCACCATCGAGGCCATGGTGAACGCGAAAACCAGGCCGGCGTTGGTCACGACCTTGCCGGTACCGCCCATCGCCCGGATGATGCCAGTGTTTATCCCGCGGGCTATTTCCTCTTTCATCCGGGATACCAGCAGCAAATTATAGTCAGACCCGACCGCCAGAAGGACGATCACAGACATCGGAAGCACCATCCAGTGCAATTTGATGCCCAGAATATACTGCCAAAACAGCACCGAAAGCCCAAACGAAGCCCCCAACGAAAGCGCTACTGTGCCCACGATAACTAGCGCAGCAATCAAACTTCGCGTGATGATGAGCATGATCATGAAAATAAGGCAGAGGGCGCCAATCCCCGCGATAAATAGATCGTATTGGGAGCCGTCGTGGAAGTCTTTAAAGGTCGACGCGGTGCCGGCAATATAGATCTTGGAGTCCTCCAGGGGTGTCGTCTTGAGCGCCTCCTCGGCCGCCGTTCTTATCTGATCGATGCGCGCTATGCCCTCGGGCGTCGCGGGATCGCCCTTATGCGAAATGATGAATCGAGCTGCTTTCCCGTCCGGAGACAGGAAGGAAGTCATCGCGCGCTGGAAGTCCGCGTTCTGGAAAACCTCAGGAGGCAGATAGAAGGAGTCGTCGTTCTTGGACGCGTCGAACGCCTGACCCATGGCGGCGGCATTCTGGCTCGATTCGTCTAACCCGTTGAGCATCCCGGCCATGGTGCTGTGCATTGTCAGGATCATCGTCCGCGCGTCCTGCGCGAACGCGATAAGTGGCGGGTACTGCGCCAGCAACTGCGGCAACAGCGCGTCCAACTGGTCAAGATCCTTCACAAGATCGTCCATTTTGTCGCTAATCTCGTCGATACCGTCGATTTCGTCAAATATCGATCTCAACGACCAGCATATTGGGATATCGTAGCAGTGCTTTTCCCAATAGAAGTAACTGCGGAGCGGCCTCCAGAAGTCTTCAAAATCCGAAGCGTGATCTCTTAACTCATGCACAATGTCAGCCGTTTCTTTTGTCACGCCGATCGTGTGATGAGTAGTGGCGGTGAGCTGCTGCTGCAATGCGTACAAGCGCTTCATCGTCGCGATCTGTGTTGACATCAGGTCGGCCTGCTTGAGCATGTCATCAGTACGCAATTGCATATAATGCATGTTTTGCGTCTGACCCGTGTTTTGCATGCTGATCAGAAACGGTATCGAGGTGTGTTCAATCGGTGTTCCCTCGGGCCGGGTTATCCCCTGCACCCGAGAAACACCCGGAACTCGGAAAACCGCCTTGGCTAGCTTGTGCAATACGAGAAAATCTGGCGGATTGCGCATGTCGTGATTTGATTCGATCATCAGAATTTCGGGCATCATTCGGGACTGGGAAAAATGACGATCCGCGACCGCATACCCTACATTGGCAGGAATGTCTTTGGGTATATAGAGCCGGTCATTGTAACTCGTTTTGTAGCCCGGCAGGGTGACTAGGCCGATCAGCGCGACCGCTATTGTCGCGACGAGAATCGGTCCGGGCCAGCGGACAATCGCCGTGCCGACTCGGCGCCATCGACCGAACCCGATCCTGCGCTTGGGGTCGAATAGCCCGAATCCACTCCCAACGGTCAGAACTGCCGGAACCAGCGTGAGCGCGACCGCGACCGCGACGACCATGCCCACTGCGCACGGCACGCCTATGGTCTGGAAAATGGGCATTCGGGTAAAGCTCAGGCACAGGACTGCCCCGGCAATCGTCAAACCGGAGGCCAGGACAACGGGAGCGACCCCGCGGTAGGTCGTGTAGTAGGCCGTTTCTGGATCCTCGCCTGCCTGGCGTGCCTCGTGATATCGGCCGAAGAAGAATATCCCGTAATCGGTTCCGACCGCGATCCCAAGAGACACCAGCAGATTAATGGCAAACGTCGAGAGTGCAAGAATATTGTTATGGCCTAGAAATGCTACGATTCCCCGCGCCGCTCCTAATTCGAGCCCAACCATCACCAACAACAGGATCACGGTGATGGCCGAACGGTAGACGAGGAACAGCAGCGCGAAAATCATCGCGACCGTTATCGCGGTGATCTTCAGAATGGATTTATTACCACTGTGCTGCATATCGGTGACGAGCGCCGACGGACCGGTCACATATGCTTTGACACCGGGAGGCGGCGGCGTGCGATTTACGATATCCCGGACCGCCGCCACGGATTCCTGGCCCAAGGTCGTGCCTTGGTTGCCGGCCAGATTCAATTGCGCATATGCAGCCTGGCCATCTGCGCTTTGCGCACCCGCCGCCGTGAGTCGATCTCCCCACAAATCCTGCACATGCTCGACATGCTTCGGATCGGCTCTTAAGTCGCGAACTAATTTGGCGTAGTAGGTGTGCGCATCGTCACCGAGCCGCTGTTGCCCCTCCAGCACGACCATCGCGAAACTGTCCGAATCGGATTCCTTGAAGTCCTTGCCCATGCGTTTCATGGCCTGCACCGACGGCGCATCTTGAGGACTCAGTGGTACCGAGTGCTCTTCTCCGACGTGCTCCAGCGATGGAATTGCCAGCGTCACAATCAGAGTCAGCGCCACCCAGGCCAGGATGATGAACACCGAAAGCCTGCGGATCGTCCGCGCTAGGAAGGGCCCCCGGGGGCGTTCGGTGCTCATGCGGCCTGCCACTGGATATTCCGCCACTTACTGCGGCTGTCTCAGCAAGGCACGCACCAACGGGCGGGACCCTTCCGGACGAAGTAATGCGCTGGCGGGGCGGGGGCGCACTCGTTGGGGCCACCAGAACCAACGTCCCAGCAGCGCAGCGATGGACGGCGTCATGAACGCGCGCACGATCAGCGTGTCGAACAGCAGACCCAGACCAATCGTCGTGCCTATCTGACCGATGATGACCAGGTCGCTGACAATCATCGACGCCATGGTGAACGCGAACACCAGGCCGGCGTTTGTCACGACCTTGCCGGTACCGCCCATCGCGCGAATGATGCCCGTCTTTATGCCGGCGCCCAATTCGTCTTTCATTCGGGCGACTAGCAACAAATTGTAGTCAGACCCCACCGCAAGGAGGATTAGTACAGCCATTATGAGCACGAGCCAGTGTATTTGTATGCCGAGTAAATACTGCCAGACCAGCACGGCCAGCCCAAAGGATGCGCCCAGCGACAGCAATACCGTGCCCACGATCACCAACGCGGCAATAAAACTTCGCGTCATGATCAGCATGATGATGAAAATAAGGCATACCGCAGAGACTCCCGCAATCATGAGATCGTACTTGGAGCCGTCCACAATATCCTTTGTCATCGCGGCGGTGCCGGTGAGGTATATTTTGGCGTCTTCCAGGGGAGTTCCCTTGAGCGCCTCCTCGGCCGCAGTTCTTATTGCGTCGACCCGTCCGACGCCCTCGGGCGACGCGGGGTCGGCCCTCTGCGTAATGAACATACGGGCGGCCTTACCGTCTGGTGACAGGAAAACCTTCATGACTCGTTTGAAGTCCGCATTCTTGAAAACCTCGGGAGCAATGTAGAAAGAGTCGTCGTTCTTGGAGGTATCGAAAGCCTGCCCCATGGCTGTCGCGTTATTGTTCGTCTGGTCCATCGCGCTGAACATCCCGGACATGGTGCTGTGCATGGTTAACATCATGGTCCGCATGCTCTGCATGGTTTCGATCATCGGCGGGAACTGGGCGAGGAATTGCGGCATGACCACGTCTATCTGATCGAGATCTGCTACCAAATCCTTCAGCTTATCGCTAATCTCGTCGACACCGTCGAGTGTGTCAAATATGGATCTCAGAGAAAAGCAGATAGGAATATCGTAGCAGTGCTTTTCCCAGTAGAAGTAACTGCGGATCGGCCTCCAGAAATCCTCGAAATCCGAAATGTGATCTCGCAACTCTTCCGTGATCGCCTGGATGTCGTGCGTTTCGCCGACCATGCGATGAGTGGTGCTGACGAGCTGTTGTATCAGGCCATACATCTGCTGCATGATGCCGACCATTTTCGTCAACTCGTCGGCCTGCTTGAGCATGTCATTCATGCGTTCTTTCTGGAACGGCAGGATTTGTAGCTGCGCGGCGTTTTGCATGCTGAGCAGAAACGGTATGGATGTGTGCGCGATCGGGGTTCCCTCGGGCCGAGTTAAGCTCTGCACTCTGGAAATGCCGGGAACCGCGAGGACACCCTTGGCTAGTGTGTTCAATACCAACGCATCTGCCGAGTTTCGCAGATCGTGGTCGGCCTCTACCATCAGGATCTCGGGCGACAGCATTCGCGATTGAGTAAAATGTCGCTGCGCGGCATCCAACCCTAGCGTCCCGGGGATATTTTTCGGAATATAATTCAAGTCGTTGTAGCTGGGTTTGTACCCCGGCAGCGTCAATAGTCCGACAAGCGCGACCGCTAATGTTGCGATGAGAATGGGCGCGGGCCACCGAACGATCGATGTGCCTACTCGCCGCCATCCATGTGCTGAGAACTTCCGCTTAGGGTCGAACAAACCGAACCGGCTCCCGACATGAAGAACTGCCGGAACAAGCGTCAGGGCGACCACGACCGCAACGATTACGCCTACCGCGCAGGGAATCGCCAGAGCTTGGAAATGCGGCAGCCGGGTAAACTTGAGGCAGAAAAGCGCTCCGGCGATAGTCAAACCGGACGCCAAGACAATCTTGGCGACCCCGTGGTATGTGGTGTAGTAGGCCGTTTCCCGGTCCTCGCCGGCGTGGCGTGCCTCGTGGTATCGGCCGAAGAAGAATATCCCGTAGTCGGTTCCTGCCGCGATCCCGACAGATACCAGCAGATTAACGGCGAAGGTAGTAAGACCGATCATCCCCTGATTGCCGAGGAATGCGACAATTCCCCGCGCCACCTGCAATTCTATCCCGACCATCACCAACAAAACAATTACGGTGATAACCGAACGGTAGACCAGGAGCAACGTGATGAAGATGACGGCCATGCTTACCGCCGAGATGAGGATGACGGTCCGGTTACCACTGGCGCCCATATCCGCAATGATCGCCGCGGGTCCGGTAACATACGCCTTGACTCCCGGCGGCGCCGGCGTCCGCGCTACGACGTCCCTGACGGCTTGGGTCGAATCGTTCGCCTCGGTCGCGCCCGGCCTACCGGTGAGGTCCACTTGCACATATACGGCCTTACCATCGGCGCTTTGCGCGGCGCCGGCCGTGAGTGGATCGCCCCAGAAATTCTCGATGTGCCGCACATGTTTTTGATCGCCTTGCAACTGTTGAATCAGACGATCGTAGTACCTGTGGGCATCGTCGCCGAGGGGTTGCTGGCCCTCCAAGACAATCATTGCCACACTGTCGGAATTAGTTTCGTTGAAGTCCTGACCCATGCGCGTCATCGCCTTGAACGACGGTGCATCGGTGGGATTCAGCGACAGTGAATGCTCTTTCTCGACCTGCTCCAGTGAGGGGACGCCGATGCTCAGGATTATGGCGACCGCCACCCACGCCAAAATGATCGGCACCGAAAATCGATAAATGATCCGCGCCGCCCTTGGCGGCGCCGCGTGCTTGTCGCGCATTTGTTGTTCGCTCATGCGGACTTCAGCAGGCAGAAGGTAAAGGCGTTGGTTTCGTGCGTAGTCTTTTCGGCTTTCACCACGTCGTCCACGAAGATGCGGCAGCCAATGCTGTCACTATCGCCCTGCGCAATGACGTTTCCGACGGCCGTCGCCGAGGTGATCGCGAACTCCAACGACCATGGCAACGGTGCCCCCTTGAGGTGCTGGGGTTCACCATTGACGTCGAAATAGCTGATGTCGGCCACGGTCCCCGGTGATCCGAAGACCTCGTATCTCAGGTGCTTGGGGTTGAAAGGCTTGGCGTTGTCGACTCTGGTGTCGGAATACGAGAGTTGTTTCTCAGACCCGAAGATGCCGTGCAGTCGCGACACAGTGAAGCCTCCAGCAACAACCACCGCGAGTATGACTAACGGAACCCACAGCCGCCTCAGAACTCTGAAAATCGAAAACCCCCGATTTCGACGACTCTCTCGAGAATCACTTAGCGTTTGAGGCGCAGCGAAAGGCTGGCCAGCACGTCGGAAGAGAGTGGATCGGCGGCCAGACTGTTGGCTGACGTCTGGGGGACCCGGGTTAGGGACATCGGATCGCGCTTGCACAATATCGCGCACACCGCGTTCCACCACCGTACCGACCTCCCACCCGGCTCCAGAGCCATGTCAGCCGTTCGAACATACAACTACACGTCGGCCGCGACACCCGTCGACGTTACATCGCATGCGGTGAGCGTCGCAGGCTAGGCGTGCGGCGGTCACCTCAAACGCGCAGCGCCTTTGGTGGGCGCGATCCGGTCTTGACGAGTTAACCATGCTAGTGGCTTCGATATAGGCTCTTTCCCAACGCGATATGGGATCGTAATGCACCACCCGGTCCGTGCAAACACGGTACCGACGTCCCCATCCACCCGCAAACCACGTCATGTGCGTCGTTGCCGGCGGCGGCGCCGTTTACTTTCCCGCGCTGCAAGAAAGGGAGAAGCGCCATGCGCGGCCGCGATCGTAGCAGCCGCACGCTGGCCAGCCTAGGAGAACAACGTCGCGGCGGTTGACTGGGTCGTCAGCCTGGCCGGGGTCCACTCTTGCTGGATCCACCGCTATTTCACCTCCCATTTACGCCCGATACTTCCCAAAGATTGATCTCGATCGGGGTCGCTCATGCAAAGTGCGGCCGGAAACGCGTTGCCTGCGGCCGCGGAGCCGCGTCGGGATTACCTTTGTCCACCGCAGCGGCACAAGCCGTTGGCACCGGCGGCTAGCGAAGGTCGCTGCCGCCCGTGCAGCACAAGTTCGGCGACCGCCCGGCCAGATACGACCGGGTCGGCCGGTCGGCAAACCGATCTACCTGCAACATAAGGTCAACGACGTGTTAATCCGGGCTTCATCCAAGTGATGCGCTCGATGGAGTTGTCCGATGCCGATCGGCTCGACGTCGACATCCGGACGTGATGGCTAGCGTCGTCCCCGACCACAGCCCCGGACGTGACCAGCGTCGGAGCCCCGCGCCGGCCACCAATTACGGACGCGCGTAACGGGGCCTGGTAGGTTCCATCAGGAACTTTGTTGAAACCACGGACGGGCTCTGTTGGCCGCCACTATGGTTTGGAAACGGTTTCACTCATCTCGAATAGACGGTCTGGAGAACTTGTGAGCGTCAATCCGTTCGACGACGACAACGGCAGCTTTTTCGTCTTAGTCAACGACGAGGAGCAGCACAGCCTGTGGCCGACCTTCGCCGATGTTCCAGCCGGCTGGCGGGTGGTTTACGGCGAAGCGGACCGCGCCGCGTGCCTCGACTACATCGAACAGAACTGGCCCGATATACGGCCGAAGAGTCTGCGCGACAGGCTGGCAGCCGACCGGGCTGCTGATAACTAAACCGTGTGGTTTAGGGGGTTTGGGGGTCACCCCGGTACCCAGTGGCAGCTTGGGTCGTAGGAGGCTGATCAGTGCGACTCCAGGTACGTCCGGCACGGGCATTGTTTAACGGCCGCGCATCCAACGGTGGTCCGCGACCGGACAATCGGCTGTCGTTCGTCGACCATGCCTTGTTTGCGGCAGATAACGCCCTGGGCGTGGAGGTACCCATACAGTGCGTGTGAGTTTATGAGCACGATATCGACTTCGATGCGCTGAGGCGTTTTACCACTAATCCCGCTCACGGGCTGTTGGGACGGCGCATCGAACGTTCGCCGCTGTCGTTCGCTTGGCATCGGTGGGTCTCAGATCACACGCCGCCGGACATCGATATCGCTGAGCTACGCCCGTCCATGTGCTGAGCTCAGCGAGTGGGCTGATGAACGCGCACAATTGCCTATTGATGCCGAATTGGGGCTCGACTGACGCCTGGACGTCCAGCCATTTACGAACTGCTCGGCCGCGGTGGCCTCGGTTCGTGCTCGCGGCAGTTGAAGCGATGCTGGGCATCACGCGCGATCTTGACTACCCACCGCCGCGTTCACGCGCTCGATTGCACGCGGTGCTTCACGGTCGTGATCACCAGCACGGTGCGGGCCCGCACCAACGGCACCGGTTATCAGATGACTTGGACTTAGTGCACTAAAGTAGGTTGCTGCGTTCCCGCTCGCTGCTGATCAGCCACGCCTCGCGAACATTACGAAAACATTGCGCAGCAGTGACCCTCGCATACAGCAGGCGTCTACGTCGCCAGGACTGCCGCTGGAATCAGCCTGGAACTCAAGACAAGTCTCAACGTTGTAGCGACGGAGAGTTGATCGCCATCAGTCGACCATGAGCGGCGCCACCATTGAGCGTGCTAAGGGCGACGAAGACACCTTCGGCGCTGAAGTCGCCGATGAGGCTGTAGAAGCCGCCGCTGGATGCGCAGCCGCAGCGGTGTGGTGTTCGCTCGCGGCACCGCTGAGCACCCACCACAAGGCTTGAACGTCTTCGAGAGGCCATGTCGGCGCAATAGTGAAACGGCAAGTCACACCAGGGACTTTGTCGAAACCCCGGACGGGCCCTGTTGGCCTCCACTATCGTTTGGGAACGGTTTCACTCATCCCGATCAGACGGGTCTGGAGAACTTGGTGAGCGTCAATCCGTTCGACGACGACAACGGCAGCTTTTTCGTCTTGGTTAACGACGAGGAGCAGCACAGCCTGTGGCCGGTCTTCGCCGATGTTCCAGCCGGCTGGCGGGTGGTTTACGGCGAAGCGGAGCGCGCTGCGTGTCTGGACTACATCGAACAGAACTGGCCCGATATACGGCCGAAGAGTCTGCGCGAGAGGCTGGCAGCGGGCCGGGCTTCTGATAACTAAACCGTTTGGGGCTGGGGAACGGGGGAAGTCGATGAAGCTTGATGACCGGGCACTTCCGGTGACGCGCGGACAGCTAGGCATATGGCTTGCGCAGGAAACGGGTCACCCCGGTACGGAGTGGCAGCTTGGTCTTTTTGTGAGGATCGAGGGCCCGGTAGACCGTGGGGCCCTTGAGTGGGCGATCCGCCAAGCGGTGCAAGAGGCCGAACCAGTGCAGGGCCGCGTTCTTCGAGGTGGATGGCCAGGTTTTCCAACGGGCGATCGATTACCCGGATGTCGAGCTGGCCTTTTATGACCTGAGCGGTTCGGACCATGCCGTGCAGGAGGCCCGTGGGATAGCGGAATCGATTCAACGCACGCCGATGCCGTTCACCGGCCCGCTGTTCAAATTTGCGTTATTTCGGACGCGGCCCGATGAATACTACTGGTTCGTGTGCAGCCACCACATAGTCATCGACGGAACCGGTATTGGGCTGGTTGGCCATCGGATTGCAACTATTTACTCTGCCATTGTTTCTGGCACACCCATTTCTCCTGCCTTTTTCGGCTCGTTGCGGGACCTGGTTGACTGCGAGTTGGAATACGAAGCGTCCAACGATTATCTGGACGATGAGGCCTATTGGGCGGGAACCTTCCCGCGGAAAACGGACCGGATTATCGGTTGCCCCAGGCCGCGGACGACGCGTGATTCGTTTGGCCTTCGGCGCCGGTTCGATTGGACCCTGTCCGTTCTTCGGCCGAATTGAAGAGTTATCCAAGGGGTTGGACATCCTCGATCATCGGTCATCACCGCGGCGTGCGCGCTTTTGGTGGGTGGGTGTGTGCTGAGGGTTCAGAGGTGGTGCTCGATTTCCCGGTCAGCAGGCGAGTGCGTCCAGAATCAAAGACGCTTCCCGGGATGGTTGCCGGGGTGGTGCCGCTGGTGTTGAGGGTTTCGCCGGGATCTTCGGTTGCCGGTTTTTGCAAGCATGTTGACACGCGAACACGGGAAGCGCTGAAGCATCAGCGGTTTCCGGTGCATGCCCTTGAGCGCAACGCCCACCTCCGCGGCCCAGGGCGGCCGGCCAATAGGGTAGTTCGTTAATTTCCTCCCGGCCAGATTTACTCTGAGCCTTCGGTGGTGTCACGGCATCGGCGTCATATGACCAATTTTGGCGTCGTGGGTCGGCTTTGGGTTGATTGTTCTATGGCGTCGGTGACGAGCTGCTTTTCAGCACGGCGGGCGCTGGGCAGCCGTTTTCGAATTTCGACGCCTCGGATTTAGCGGGGCGGTTGGAGCGGGTGTTGGTGGCGATGACGGCCGACCCGACGCGGCGGCTCTCGTCGATGGATCTGCTGGATGGCGGTGAGCAGGCCCGGCTGGATGGGTGGGGTAATCGGGCGGTGTTGACCCAGCCCGCACCCACGTCGGTGTCGATTCCGGTGTTGTTCGCCGCGCAGGTGGCGCGCACACCGGAGGCGGTGGCGGTCAGCTGCGGGCGGCGTTCGTGGACCTATCGCGAGGTTGAGGAGGCCGCTAATCGGTTGGCGCACCTGTTGGCCGGCCAGGGTGTGGGTCCGGGGCAGTGTGTGGCGCTGCTGTTGGAGCGGTCGGCTGAGGCGATCGTGGCGATTCTGGCGGTGCTCAAGAGCGGGGCGGCCTATTTGCCCATCGACCCGGCGTTGCCGGCGGCCCGGATCGAGTTCATGCTCGCCGACGCCGCGCCGATCGCCGCGATCACCAGCACCGGGCTGGCCGACCGGCTGGACGGGTGTGACCTGCTGGTCATCGATATCGACGACCCCGGCATCGACAGCCTATCCGGGCACGGGCTTGCCGGCGCCGGCCGCCGGGGACATTGCTTACCTGATCTACACCTCGGGCACCACTGGAACCCCGAAGGGGGTGGCGGTCACCCACCACAACGTCACCCAGCTGCTGGCCTCACTGAATGCGTGAGGCATATCTGCCGGTGGCGGGGGTGGGGACGCAGTGTCATTCCTATGGGTTCGACACGTCGGTGTGGGAGATCTGGGATGCGTTGTTGCACGGGCGGCGGCTGGTGGTGGTGCCCGACTCGGTGACACGCTCGGCGGAAGACTTCCATGCCTTGCTGGTGGCTGAACACGCCAGCGTGCTCGTCCAGACTCCCTCGGCGGTGGCGGTGCTCTCCCCTGAGGGGTTGGAGTCGATGGCGTTGGTGGTGGCCGCTGAGGCGTGTCCGGCCGAGGTGGTGGATCGGTGGGCGCCGGGGCGGGTGATGATCAATGCCTACGGCCCGACCGAGACCACGATGGTGGTGGCGATCAGTGCGCCGTTGATACCGGGGTCGGGGGTGGTGCCGATCGGTGCGCCGGTGCCGGGGGCGGCGTTGTTTGTGCTGGATGGGTGGTTGCGGCGGGTGCCGGCCGGGGTGGTCGGGGAGTTGTATGTGGCCGGTGGGGGGCTGGCGTGTGGGTATGTGGGCCGGGCTCCGTTGACCGGGTCGCGGTTTGTGGCGTGTCCGTTCGGCGGCGCGGGGGCGTCGGGGACGCGGATGTATCGCACCGGGGATCTGGTGTGGTGGGGTGCTGATGGGCAGCTGCGGTATCTGGGGCGTGCCGATGAGCAGGTCAAGATCCGCGGGTATCGCATCGAGCTCGGTGAGGTGCAGGCGGCCCTGGCCGGGCTGGATGGGGTGGAGCAGGCGGTGGTGATCGCCCGCGAGGATCGTCCCGGTGATAAGCGTCTGGTGGGGTATGTCACCGGGACCGCAGAGCCGGCCGAGATGCGCGCCC
>CAWFAR010000020.1:0-120722 GCA_963813935.1 uncultured Actinomycetota bacterium | reverse complement strand
CCCAAGGCCCTGCAGCGTCGGCTGGCCGCCGAGGGAACGACCTTCGCCGCACTGACCGATCAGACCCGCCAAGCAACCGCCGAACGCTACCTGCGCGACACCGACATCACGCTCCAACACCTCGCCCGCGAACTCGGCTACGCCGAGCAAAGCGAGCTGAGCCGTTCTTTTCGACGCTGGTCCGGCGGCGCACCGACCGCCTACCGCAAGGCGCTGCGCGCCAAGCGATCCCGCGCCACCGGATGAGTGCACTCTGATGTGACCGGCTTACCGGCTGAGGTGTGTCAGGCGCCGTGACCAGCGAGTCCTCGCAGCTCGGCTGAGTTTGCTGGGCGAGAGGCCTCATGGCGGAAAACCCGCACGCGTGCCGGTACAGTGCCGGGATTTCGGGCTGAGACGGGCCGATGCCTAGCCAATCTAAGCGTAAAAAACGGCTGTGAGCTGCAGATTTGGTGGTAGGGCGGGCGGGACTCGAACCCGCGACCAACGGATTATGAGTCCGCTAACATCTGTTCGCCCGTGTTCGTGAGTGGTCGTGTTTCGTTGTGCCGCAGCATATTTCGTTCGTGAGCGTTCTCCCACGTTCGGGGGTGTCGGGCATGAGTTGTGACACTCTCGTGACAGCGAGGCCAGGCGATGGCCAAGCTGCTGAGCACGCTCGCTGACGGTGGGTGAATTTGAACACTTAGCTCGACGTGACTACACCTGTGCCACTGGGCCGACTCCCCCGGCTCACGACTTCGTCCCCGCGATTGGCCTGCAGACTGCATACAGCCAAATGGTGCCGGGGTGGTCTCCTGCTCGTCGAGGGGTGTCGACACTTCTGCGCTACACCTGTGCCACAGGGTATTTGGGGTTATGTCGCAGGTCACGGAGTCTGGATCCGGGCACTGGCGGGCCCGCGCACCACGGATACTTGCCGTCCGACATTAGCGGCGTGGTTGACCACACCCAGGCCATAGCCGGTCTGATGCCGACGGGGTCCAGGTGCGACGCGAGCGATGTCGATGACGTCTGGTTGACAATGAGGAAGAAGGTGTGCCAGGCGCTAAGGCATATACGCACGCCAGGCTGATTTACTCCAAAAATGCACTGTAACAACGCTATAGGCCAATCACGCCATTGCGTCGTCTGAGAGTTGATGACGTAGGCTGTTGGCGACAACCTGGGTAGCCACACGCCCGCAGCGGGTACACCTATGGGGTACTCAAGTACCGTCAAGTGCCGCAGAAAGCCCGAAACTGCGGGCGCTCACCTGATGTGCAGCAGGCATTCGCCCTGAGAGACTATGACCGAAGCGACGACCACGGTGCATCTTCGTCGGATCAAGAGGACAAGCGATGTCTGTTTCCGAGGCGGTCCGCGACCTTGTCGGCGACACCGTGGAGTCGTCGGCGTTAGTCCCACACAATGGGTTTCATCTGGAGCCGCGATGCCGAGTGTGCCGAAATGATCAGGTGCGCGAGAAGGTCAACGACATGTTGGCCATCGGAGCCAGCTATGCCATGATCGTGCGCACACTCGGGGAAGACAACGCCAAGCTCGACAAATGTGATCGGGTGACAGTTGACTCGATCAGAAACCACTGCGGGCGGCACTTCCCAGTCCAGAACTTCGCCAAGCAACCTACCGAGAGATCCTCGAATGCCGGGCAAAAGCGAACGGCGTCAAATTCATCGAGGGCGTAGCCACCGCGATCACCCCGATGGCGTTCTTCGAGACGGTGATGGTGAAAAGCTATGAGAACCTTGTCGACTCGCACACCAAGGTCGACGTGAACACCGGCATCGTCGCGGCGGGTCGGCTGCAGTCGCTGATCGATTCTGGGGACGACGGCCGCGAACTGTTGGTACTGAAGGTCCAGCTGGGCTGGATCCAGACAGCGGTCAAGTCGGTAGTGCCGGAGGAGATGTGGGGCGAGATCATCGAGAAGCTGGAGGAGTTTGAGCAGCACCAGGAGGCGATCGACGTCGGGAAGGACTCCTTCGATGACGACGAGCCCTACGACCCGACCGAGTTCACGGAGGACGACGATGAGTTTTGACCTCCGCAGCGCCCACCGTCACCGAGGGCGATGGGAACCGTTGCCGGTGTGGACGGGGCGTTCGCGGTGACGAGTCAGCACGAAACGCCCAGCCGCATCTCGACGGGGCGCTGCGGGCCGCATAGGCGGTCACGAAAGCGGGGCAGGTTGGGCGCGATGACACCGGCCGACATGTGACCGATCTCGTGCCCGGACTTTGGCGCAATATCTCCGATCGGGCCATGCAACTGCCCGAAAGTCGGAAGGGTAGTGCCCGCGTCAATTACGCTCAAGGCCATGGCGGAAACGTCATACGCCAAGTGCGGCGATCTCAGCTTGGCGTATCAGGTGTTCGGCGACGGGCCAGTCGAGCTTGTCTTCGTCGGGCCAATGGTCAGCCACGTCGAGCTGGTCTGGACCCTCCCCGAATTCAAGTCGTTCTTCGATCAGCTCGCCACGTTCTGTCGCGTCCTCCTGTTCGACAAGGCCGGGGTCGGGCTGTCGGACCCGGTCCCGAAAGTTCGCACGCTCGATGATCGAGCGGCCGAGATCGAGGCCGTCATGGACACCGTCGGCTTCGGACAGGCCGTCGTCTCCGGTCTGAGTGACGGCGGAGCAGCCTCCATGATGTTCGCGGCAACACGACCGGAGCGAACGCGCGCACTGATCCTCATCGACACCATCCCGTATTGGGGCTTCGCGGGGTGGGACGACATGGACCGCGACCCTGCCGAGCTGCGGGCGCGCCTCGTACCCGAGCTGGGTGAGGATTACACCCCGTCCACGGAGCATCTCGCCCGCTGGCAGGAAGTGGCCCGCGCGGTCCACTCCGGCTGGGGCAGCGGTGTGGCAGCCAGCATCGCCTCGCCGTCGATCCGGTCGATGCGCCAGCTGGGAATGGCTGAGCGGATGTCCGCGAGCCCGGGGATGGCGCGGGCGTCATTTGAAGCGGGGTTTCTGATGGACGTGCGGCCGATCCTGCCGACGATCACCGCGCCCACCCTGGTCATCCATGCCCGCGACGACCCCACCGTTGCGGTGCAGTACGGCCGGTACCTCGCCGATCACATCCCGGGCGCGCGGTACCTGGAGGTCGAGGGCACCGACCACTTCCCCTGGTTCGACGAGCCCGACAAGGTCCTGACCGGGATCGAGGAGTTCCTCACCGGCAGCCATGCGGCACCGTCGCAGTCCCATCGGGCCCTGCGCACCGTGTTGTTCACCGACATGGTCGCCTCGACGCAACACGCGGCGGCGACCGGCGACGAGCGGTGGCGGGCGGTGCTGCACCGCTTCGGTGAGATCACCGCCGACCTCGCGGAACGCTTCGGCGGCACGGTGGTCAAGAGCACAGGCGACGGTCACTTGGCCACGTTCGACGGTCCGACGCAGGCCATCCGCTGCGCCGAGGCCCTGCGTGCTGACGCCGAGACGCTGGGCGTCGAGATCCGCGCTGGCATCCATACCGGCGAGTGCGAACTGCTGGACAACGACATCGGGGGCATTGCAGTGCACATCGCGGCGCGGATCCTCAGCCACGCGGGTGCCGGTGAAATCCTTGTCTCCCGCACCGTGCGTGATCTGGTCGTCGGCTCGGGCACGGGCTTCGAGGACCGTGGCAGTGTCGAGCTGCGCGGCGTGCCCGGCACCTGGCAACTCTTGGCGGTGGATCGCCACGGTGCGCGGGCGGGATCGGCCGAGGCGGAGCTGGCGTCAATGCCGACTCCCGGCCGTCGGACCGCGATGCGCCGCTCGGACCGCGCCGTGGAGGTAATCGCCAGGCGGACACCGTGGATCGTGCGCGGGATGGCCCGCCTCGCCCCCGCCACCGACCGCAGATGAACAGCCGGAGTCAGCGCGCTCGGAGGTGCGGTGGGGAGGGATTCGGCAACCCACCCTTCGCCCCGCCGCTGTGCGCGGCCCCTCGCCAAGTTCCGCCAGTTTGCAGTCCTTGCGGTCTCCTGGACAGTGACGCACGCGCCGTCGGTGGCCTCGCATAAACTGAACAAGCTTCATGAGATGCCGTCGCAAAGCTCCGACTGGACGGCACGCCAATGCTGGTGGTGGGTCAGCAGCATTTACGGCGAAACCGTCGGGCACGGGCAGTTCTTATGGCTGCAGAATGGGGCGAATTAACTGCAGCACTTTCGGATCCTCGATGGTCGACGGCGTTGGTTCATCTTTGCCCTGGGTGATGCCGCGCATGGTTTTTCGTAGGATCTTTCCTGAGCGGGTCTTGGGTAGCGCGGGGACCACATCGACCTGTTTGAAGCAGGCCACTGCTCCGATCTCGTTGCGCACAGCCGCGATGAGCTCCTCGGCAAGACCGTCGGCCGACGCACCGTGCTTGAGCACCACAAGTGCGCGCGGAACCTGGCCCTTGATGTCGTCGGCTACTCCTATGACGGCGCACTCGGCGACTGCCGGATGCGCGGCCACCACCGCCTCGATGGGGCCGGTCGACAGGCGATGCCCGGCGACGTTGATCACGTCGTCGATGCGGCCCATCACGTACAGATACCCGTCCTCGTCGAGGTATCCGCCGTCGCCGGTGAGGTAGTAGCCGGGGTGCTCGCAGAGATAGGAGGCCTCGAAGCGTGCGTCGTCGCCCCATAGCGTGGGCAGTGTGCCCGGTGGCAGCGGCAATCTGATGCAGATCGCGCCCTCTTCACCGGCTTCGCACTTAGACCCGTCGGCGCGGAGGACGCATACGTCGTAGCCGGGCATCGGCAGCGTTGGTGAGCCCGGCTTGATCGGAAACCGCTCGACGCCCATCGGGTTGGCGGCGATGGCCCAGCCTGTTTCGGTCTGCCACCAGTGGTCGATGACCGGGATGCCGAGCTTGTCGGAAGCCCACGTGTAGGTGTCGGGGTCGAGGCGTTCCCCGGCTTGGAATAGGTACCGCAGCGCAGAGAGGTCGTATTTGTTCAGATGTGTGCCGTCCGGGTCTTCTTTGCGGATTGCGCGGATCGCTGTGGGCGCGGTGAACAGCGCCTTGACCCGGTGTTCGGATGCCACCCGCCAGAACGCGCCGGGATCCGGTGTGCCGACCGGCTTGCCCTCGTAGAGCAACGTCGTGGCACCGAGCAGCAGCGGCCCGTAGACGATGTAGGAATGCCCGACGACCCAGCCCACATCCGATGCCGCCCAAAATACTTCGCCGGGGTGAGTGTCGTAGATGTGTCGCATGCTCCACAGCAACGCCACGGCGTGTCCGCCGTTGTCGCGCACGATGCCCTTTGGCTTGCCGGTCGTGCCCGAGGTGTAGAGCACATACAGCGGGTCGGTGGCCGCCACGGGCACCGCATCGGCGGGCTCGCAGTTGGCCATCAGCGCGTGCCAATCCATATCGCGCCCTGCGGTGAGCGGGCAGCGGTGCTGATGTCGCTGCACGACGACGCAGTTGCGCGGTTTGTGCTGAGCCGACTGGAGTGCCGCGTCAAGCATCGGCTTGTATTCCACCAATCCCGACGGCTCGATTCCGCAGGAGGCGGAAACGACGACGGTCGGGCGCGCATCATCTATTCGTGTCGCGAGCTCGTGTGCGGCGAAGCCGCCGAATACCACCGAGTGCACCGCGCCGAGCCGTGCACATGCCAGCATCGCGATGACCGCCTCGGGAATCATCGGCATATAGAGAACGACCCGGTCGCCCTTGGCGACGCCGAGCGCACGTAACGCGCCCGCGAACCGGGCAGTCTGATCCAGCAGCTCACTGTAGGTGTAGGTGCGCTTCGCGCCGGTGACCGGCGAGTCGTAGATCAGCGCGGCCTGTTCAGCGCGGCCGTCAGCGACGTGGCGGTCCAGCGCATTGGCGCAGGTGTTGAGTGTAGCGTCGGGAAACCACCGGTAGAACGGCGAACGGCTATCGTCGAAGATCTGGTGCGGGGACCGCAGCCACGACACGGCTTGCGCGGCCTGCGCCCAGAAGGTTTCGGGGTCTTTGATGCTGGCGGTGAACAGTTCTCGGTAGCCGCCCATGCCCGCTCACTTCCTTTCTTGTGAGGCACGGTACCCCCGCCACGGTTTGCGAGCCGTGCTTTTGCGCCGCACGTTTCCACTGCGCCACCGGCCCGGCTGCGCCCACTTGGCCGAGCTGATCCGGGCCCCGATAGCGCGGCGCCGAGATAAGCGAACATCGCGTCAGGAGGTCGTTAAGCTCACGAGTGACGGGAGGATTTGCGCTGATGAGGAATCCTATGGTTAGCGGTCTGGCCGTACACAAGCAAATTCAGCGGGTTATCTTCGTGGTCATCGCAGCAATGATCTGCGCGGCCTTGGCAATCCCATTCCAGGCTCGTGCCGAAACCCCCTTGGCGGCCTTCTGCGCTGACAACGCGGCTGAACTTCAGAGAACTTCACATGAGATGGGGCTTGATCCAGCCAAATGGGCCAGTGATCCGAGGAACCTTGCCAGGTTTGGCTTTCACGGGGCTGGCGACATCGACACCCTGTACCACATCGTGATTGACAAGGGTGCACCGTATATCACTTCGCACTGGTCGAACGAGACCGGCGCCATCGAATGGCGGTGCTCGGGCCAATGATGGCAATCAAAGTTTGGGCGCCCCAAGGCTACGCCTTCAGGTACACGCCGCACGCGCCCGAGATGGTGCGGGTGCCGGAATCCACTAGGAGGAAGCACTGATGCCTGGCAGCGGCAGCCGGATTGGGCCACGCCCAATCCCAGGACCTCCGTCCGTTGCGCCCACATCTGCCGCCAGAGACCTGGCGAGACGGCATCTTCAACTTCAGCGACTATTTGATCGAGTCTTGATCGAGTCGATTCAGGTCGGCACCATCGAGGAAATCGACGACGAGAAGATGACGAGGATTGACGATGGTGGCGCGCTATGGCGGTGAGGCTACGGCGGGAGGCTTCCCGCTGGGATAGTGGCTACCCAGCAGACGGCGTCGACCACACCTTGTCGACGCTGATCTTCAACCGTGTGCTGAACGCGGCGAGATACTCGTCGCCCATCCCGATGCTGACGGCGTAATCGTGGTACTTGGCCTGATATTGCTCGTCCGCGAGCGAATCGGCCCCGACCGCGTCCACCCTGGCCGCACCGGCGACCACGACGGTCCCCCTACCGTTGCCATCGGAATCCAGATTCAGGCTGACCCGTGGGCGGGCCTTGATGTGCGCGATCTTCGCGGCGTTCGGCATCGAATACACGGTCACATCCTTGCCGTCGAAGAAGAACCACACGAGTCGGGGTACAGGCTGGCCCGATTTCGCCACGGTGGTCAACCAGCCGTAGCGATCCGATTCGAGCCTGCGGGAAACCTCTTGCGTCAGTTCGACTGTCATGATCGCGAATGTAGTCCTAACCAGTACTGTTCGGTCCCGATCGTGGTGTCGTCGCCGTGACCGATGTACACCACCGTCGAATCAGGGAAGACGTCCGATCAGTCAAAGTGTTTCCCACTGCGGCATGCCTAGAACCGCTGTATCAAGCATGCACAGCCGCTGGCACAGCCTTGATGTTCGGCAACCTGTTGTAGGTGATACCGGGGCGTCCCGCGAGCGTGGTTACTGAGCTGCTTGCCGCCATCCACGCCATGATGCCCGTGTAATTCGGATGTTATCGTTGCGTCGATTGATACCCCTTAGGGGTAGGTAGGGCGCGCCGCCGTGAAGACCGTCGACATCTTTCTACGTAAGTTTATGGCCGCTGCCATGGTGGTCGCGGTGTCCGTGCTTCTGGCGGCGTGCAGTACCGGCACCTCAAGCCGCACCGCGACCAGCACGCCGGGCACATCGCCAGTGTCGACCACGCCAGCAATGTCCGGGACGCCGGGAATGACAGAGCCAATGCCCTCCGGCGACGGGCTATCCGCCTCGCAATCTGGCTTCACACTGGTGCCCGCCACCACAACCATCGCAGCCGACATGCCCGGCACGTTCACATTCACGGTCACGAACCCCGACGGGGCACCGGTCACCCATTTCGTCCCCGAGCAGACCCGCCTAATGCACTTCTACGTGATCCGGGCCGACCTGACCGGGTTTGCACACCTGCACCCGACGATGGCCGCCGACGGCACCTGGACGGCCCGCCTGCCCGCAATGCCGCCAGGCGACTGGCGCGCCTACACACAATTCACCGTCAATCACCCGAGCGACGTGACGGTACCTTTGGTGCTTTCGGTGGCACTTTCCGTTCCCGGATTGGCCACCAGGCAACCCATCCCTGCGCCCAGCAACACAGCGACCGTCGACGGCTACACCATCACGTTATCCGGGCAGCCGACAGCAGGCCATGACAGCCCGCTGACATTCGCGTTCAGCCAGGATGGCCAGCCCGTCAGCGATCTGCAGCCTTACCTGGACACCTACGCCCACGTCACCGCAATCGAAGCCGGGACCCTCGCGTTTACGCATATTCATCCGCAGAATCCAGTCAACGGGGATCACGGCGGCCCGAATCTAGCCGTCGAGGCCGCCTTCCCTGCGTCAGGCGATTGGCGTCTGTTTATCCAATTCCAAACCACCGGGACACTTCACACCGCCGAGATGACCGTTCACGTCTGAGGTGATGGGAGGCAAATCTTGACGAAGCTTCAGCGCCCAGGCAAGCGATGTGGCGTGGTGGTCAATGACGGCACCGGTAGCGCCGGAGGCGGACTGCGCGTTACCCCCGCAGATGGAGATAGCGCGGTTGTTGTTCCCAATAGCGTTGGCACCAACTGTTGTTGACTGCCGTGATGCTGTTATTGTCACCCGCTAGTTGAGCGAAGCTCCCGTTCACGGCGACTGCCCTATTTCCGGTCTCGGGAGTGCCGCGAGGCCAGGACGCTGCTCGTGTCGAGGTTCTGACTGTCGGTTAGTCAGATCAACGCGACGATGGTCGTCACGATCGCGCAATAGAGGATCAGACCGAGAACGGTGACCCACAGGTGTGGGTCGCGCTGCTGCGTCTTGAGGTCGCGCGTAAGGTCGCGCGTCAGCGGTGGGAGGACGCGAAGCAGGATGGGAAGCAGCGATAGCGCCAGCCCGGTAGTCACAAGCGCCGCCGCAAGAGGTCCCCAACCCTCTCGCATCGCCTCTAGGGAGGCGAATAGCGTCGCGGTGATCACCGCGATCATGCCGAGCCGGAGAAACGGATCGACCTCTTTCGTGCGCTCTCTGTTGGTCAGTTCGAAGAACCGAACCTGAAACAGCAGTGCTCCTGCGACGGCGAGCAGGACCGTGATGATCGACTGGAAATACTGAACCGGCACGTCACGAGCCATCGAGTTATGATGCCCGAGCCAAGCGGGCCGAGGGGCGGATCTGGGGATATCGGCTCTCCCGTATGGCCTGGCGGTGTCACCATGACATCCTGCTGCCGAGAAACCGCTATACCGGCAAAGAAAACACCCCCGGCAAACCGCATCAGGGTCGGGCAGGGGATCGTCAGGTGCTGGCTGCTAGCCCTGCTCGGGCCAGTCGCCGTGCGGATCCAGGCCGCCGCCCCAGTCGTCCCAGGTGTCGTGGCGTCTCTCGCGGGGGGCGATGATGCGGCGCCGTAACTCCAGCAGCAACTCCTCGGTGGGCACCTGCGACAGGGCGTCGGCGTTGGTTGGGCGCAGCGCGTATCCCTGGGACCGGGGCGTTGGGGTTGCTCCGGCGCAGCTCGACCACCAGCTCTTTGGGCTCCCCGCCCGCCAGGATGGTGTCGATGCTGCCGGGTGCCCAGGAAAGCTTGTTTTCCAGGATGGCGTAGGTGCCGGGGCTGGCCTTACGGATCCCGTTTTCGATGTCGGCGAGGGTGCGCACGGTGAACTGCAGGCTGTTGGCCAGGTCGGTGCGGTTGCGGTAGCCCAGTGCCACGCGCCGACTCACGACGTGGTGGCCGAGCCGTTCCAGGGCGCGTGTCCATGTAGGCATCATGACGCACCAGGGCGGCAAAGTCGAGTCACCATGCCCATTTCTTTCCGTCTGGCACATGAATGAGTGGAAACTATTTCCTGTGGGACTCCCGCCAGGTCGGCCCTGACCTGGGTGATCGTGTCCCAGAACAGGTCCTCCACCTTCTCCTTGGACAGCCCGACTACCTCCACCCTGGGCACTCCGGCCAGTTCGCGGCGCACCACCTTGGCCTCGGGCAGGGCGTCGCCGGTCCACCATTCCTGGCGGATGGCGAAGTCGTCAAACCGTTCACCCTCGTCGGTGTGCCGCAGCGCAGCGCGACGCTTGGCGACCGGGACACGAGCCCACCACTCCGCCCGCCAGTAGGGGCCGTCGTAGGCGCCCGGCGGGGCACCGGTCTCCCATTCCTCCACCTGAACAGGCTCAACAGGGGCAATACCGTTGTAGTCCTGCGCGAACCCGTACGCCTGGTCACGGTCGAGGTAGACCCGTTCGACGCGATAGCTGTCGCCGCTGCCCGCCGTGACCACGTACACCGTCGTCATCGCCGCCTCCCGTATCCGCTGGTGCTGGACCTCAAGTCTCCCACCGCGCCTGTGGCCACGTCCGACAAACCGCTGGTCGCGCCTGGGCAACCGGCGTAGCTCTAACGCGGGTTGTCATCGGTAGCCGCCTTGTGAGTGGAATCACAAGGAAATTGTTTCCGTAACTATTGACGATATTTCCGCTTGTTTCCTACCATTACTGTCACAGTCCACACCACGGTCCGGAGACACCTCTGGTCGGAACCCCATTTCGGGGTTACCCCGGCGGGCTTTAGGGGCTGGTTCGTGACATACCGGCAGAGATCCGCCCAGCCAACACACGAAGGGAAACCCACCATGCCCGACCGCTTCACAGTCCACAGCCGCGATTGGGATACGCTCCGGAGACAACAGCGCGGAGGCTTACATGTTGTGCATGATCGGCCTGCGGAGCGACGACGAAACCGGCATCCCCAATCGCCGATGACCACCTTGAAGCAGTTGCCCGCGTTGGTCGTGCTGGAGAGGATTCCGGTTCCCGTGCTTGCCATCGGGCATGATGGCGGCATCTTGTTCGCCAACACTGCATTTGCCGAGATGGTGGGCTGCGAGCCGGACGAAGTGTTGTCGCTGCGGTTCCATCAGATCTTCCACCAGGCTCCGGCCTCGGAATCCCTGCTATCGGTCCTTCATGCCTTCGCGAACATGGTCGTCGAATTGGCTCATAAGGACGGTTCGGTCGTGCGAGCGCTGATGAGCAGGTCCGCAGTCATGCGCGCGAACGATCAGTTTGCCCTCGCGGCGTTTCAGGATCTAACTGAGCAGTTATGGGAAGAGAGCGATAACGCATGCGCGGCAAGCACGGCGCCGAGAACGTGACGGTGCTGGTGACCATGATCGGGGGGCCAGCGACCAACACGATCGGCGTGCTCTCTACCACCCAGGACTGGGCGAAGTACGGCAAGGCCCAGCAGTCGCTGCAGGGCGATCCTAAGTATCAGGAAGCCATGCTCGCGGCTGGCCAGATCGGCACCTGGGAGACGTACGTCAGCCAGACGATCCCGGACATGTAACGCGCCACGTTATACGCAATCGACAACCCTCAGCCGGGGTTCGGTGTTCATTGCCGGTGCTCCCATCGATTGCACTAGGTAGTTCCACTTAGTGACTACCCAGGCAGCTCGGGTGTCAGGACTGTCCGCCCAGCGACGAAACCCGCGAGCCCTAAACCGGCGGTCATCACGACCGTTGATGCTGCGGCACGTGCGAGGCTTTTCTTGCAGCAGAATTACTCGCTTCAGTGCGAACGAATCTGCTAAGGGCAGATTTCACCACGAGAAAATCTGCGATTACGTCCGCCCCAACGGCGTACAATCAAGCGTCTGACCAGGACGTTTACCTCTTGCATGGTGCTGTTATCTTCGCGTCACACCTGCCCTCTAGCAAACCGGAGGGAAAGTAAATGATCACCACCACCGTCTGCGCCGCGCTGATCGCGGTGCTGCCACTCGCACCGACGTTCAACTCCGACGAGCAGGCATACCTGCGCGAGCTGCGCAACGACGGCATCCCCGTATCCGACGACCAAGCGACGGTCACAGTCGGCCATGACGTTTGCAATCTGCTGGCCAGTGGCGGCACCAAAGAGCGGGCCATGAACGCGCTGCCGTCGAACCTGGACATGGCCCAACGGCGCACCATCGTGGACGCTTCCGTGACGTATCTGTGCCCGATGTAACCCACCACCCCCAAAAGGCACCCGGCCATCAGCGCCAGGGTGTTCCTTTTTTGCCCCCTGGTTGCCCCGCAAGCTGACGAGCGCGAGGCGAGATGCCTCGTCAATCCCCTAAATGGAAACACCCATCAGCACCTGAAGGTGACATCGCCCCGAATTTGACGCCGCCATCACAAATGGCTTGCCCGAGCTTAAGGAGCGCCCCCGACGATGTACTTGACCAGGGAGAACGAGGTACCGATAGGGCGGTATGCGCCGGGAAATGTTAACCGCACATGAATCCCAGCTGTGAGCAGGATTTGAATTCAGTGAACCGGCCAAAAGGGTTTTGTGTGCATTCCCAAAGGGGAATTTTCAGGGGCATGAATACCAACAGGCAAAAATCGTGGCTTCGTCTGTGCACTGGCGTGCTGGCGGCTGGCGGCGTGGCCTTGTCCACGCTCGGCCTGGCAGCGGGCACTGCCCAGGCGGCGCCTCCTCCTGCACCGATGTATCACCATCACTGGTGCCCGGGCGACCAGTGGGATTCAGGCTGGGGCCCTTACCAGAACTGGAACAGCTGCCGTGACTGGGACGACAACTACTACGGCGGCCGGGCGGGTTATCACTGGTGCCCCGGCCAGTGGTGGGACCCGGGGTGGGGCGCCAACTGGGACGGCGGTCGCTGCCACGACGACCACTGGTACGACGGTGAAGCCCGCGACCAGGGCCACTGGCACAATGGCCCCTGGGACCAAAACTGGCACTGAGGTGGTGTAAGCGGGGTCCGGTGACCTGTCAGTCCTTCGGCTGCTTTTAGCGCCCCACGCTGGCGCGCCAGCCGTGTCAGCTGAACGCAGGTCTGTAGGTATTGCAATGCCTCGTCGGTGACGACTGCCTGGACGGGGGATGATGTGTCGGTCATCTTGGGTGCTGCGAAGCTCCCTAACCGTCCAGCACCTGGGCAAAGGGTAAACCACACCCACCACACCCTCTTACGGATTGACCGCGCCGGTCGATCCGCCAAGCGGCTCAGTCGGGAACGAGGTGGTCGGTGTCGACGAACACCAGATTGCCGGTGTCCAACTGAACCGCCCACCGGCGGGCCGGGGCGATGTGGCAGCCACCGAGATCAACGGCTTGGCCCGCCAGTTCACCGAAATCCTCCACGATCACCCCCGGACTCTCAGCGTCGCCGCCCGGATAGACGCGCACGCGCATGTTCACCGCTAGCTCCGCGTCAGTTTGGCCCGTGCTGCCCCTAACACGTCTGATCACCGTCTACCCCTAAACCGTTTTGTGCTTGTCGTCCGGTTTCAGTACATCACCGTTGCTCGACGGCGGAACACAAATTAGGCATTTTTCGGAATCCGATACCGGGAGAACCTATCCTCGTCGCCGCCCGACAACTCCGAAGGCTATAGCGGAGTGAGCCGAACACCTTCATCAGCGCGTCGACCACCGCCTCGGCCTGCTGGGCCGTTGCCTGCTTCTTTTGGTACATGGGGGCAACTTTGTTCTCTGCCACAGCATTGCTCTTTCGATCGAGCGGACCTGAGCCTTCAACAACGGTGACTCGACGGCTATGGCAGCGACGTGCGCGGAGCCTATGCAGATTCTGACGGTATGTCGCCCCATGTCTGGCAAGGGCCGACAGCCGCCGAAGTCTCGTGGAGAGATGTGCTTGCTGAGGGCGAGCATTTAGGGGCTGCGGGCTACCGCATCACGCTCGGCGAGCCACGCCACGTCGATGTCAAGGACGATTACGGCTACGTCGTCGTTCCGGCAACCATGTCGTTTGACCTTCAAGGCAGGAAGGTAACCCAGACCGGTGCGCTCTTTACGGTGGCACTTCGCAAGCTCGGTACGGACTGGCGTCTGACGGCGTGGGCTTGGGCAAAAGGCACGGCCAGCGCATGACCTTCTGATAGCTACTCGCTTTCGTCGGCCTGCTCTGCAAGCACGCTGTAGAAGGTCGCGCGGCTTACGCCCAGCGTTGTCGCGATGGTTCTGGCTGATTCACCGCTGGCGTGCATCCGCTTCGCCAACGCAGCCGATCGTCTGCCGCCGTCATCACCCCTTGCCTGAGTCTTGGACGCGTGCCTCGAAATAGGCGACATACGAGGCTCTCAAAACTCTGTGTCGGAGTCTCTTGTTGGCGTGTCTTGGACGACGCGCGACGCCTACCACACGGCAGGAATCGAGCCGGGCACCGCGACCTCAGCTTCGGCCACTACCGGGACAACCTCCGCTGTCGGCGCACGTCCGGTGCAGGTGCGGAAATTCGACAACGGGAGATCGCGATGTTGGCGCACGCAGACAAGCGGACGGCGGCCACCTCCATTCAACATTTAATCAACAACCGAGCACAACGAAATACCCATTTGCTGAGGAAGAGAAGGAACCAACAGGTCGGAGAAACCTCTGGTCGGAACCCCCATTTCGGGGTTTGCCCGCTCTCGTCAACCATCACCACACAACCAAAGCAGGAACACTCCACATGAAGAACATCATCGGATCGGCGATCATCGGTGGCGGCATCGCGGCAGCGCTGCTGGGCGCTGGCATCGGCCACGCCGACACCAACGACGACAGATTCCTGGCAGCGCTGAAGTCCGAGGGCATCGCCGACCACATATCTCCCAAACACGCGATCGAGGCCGGTCATACAGTTTGTCAGAAACTTGACGGCGGCATGACGCCCACCCAAGTAGCGAATGACGTGCTGAACAGCAGTGCCATGCCCGCCTATCATTCCGGCTACTTCGTCGGCGCGAGCATCAAACTATATTGCCCGCAGTACATGTCTGCGGTGAGCGGCACCTGACGGCATACGTCGAGGTTCGAAAGACGATGGACGAACGCAAGATTGCAGAGTCGACAAACAGCGACGCTCTATTACACCTACGCGCACACCGCGTCCTGCTCGCCCTCGCAGGGGCCGCCGCTCGTGACCTGTTCCTGAGACCACTTGATCCTCAACCCGAGCTTGATCCTCAAACCCAAGAAGGAAGCGTGAGCAACACCGAAGCGCATCCGCTGGCCGGGCTGACCGTCGCCGTCGGTGGCCGTCGCATCAAAGTCGAAGACTGGTTCGACCGTGTTTTCGGGTTCCAGTTGCACTCGGATAGTGATCGGGTGGTCTACGGCCACGACGCCGACACACGCATGGCCTGCTCGTTCTCGATGCCGACGCCGTGGCTGATGGTTCCCGAATGAAGCTGTGGCTGAAAACTTCGTCGGCAAGCCCGTCCCCCGCATGGACGCCCGGCAGATCGCCGACATGACGGCCGAGACCCAAGCGGGTCCGGCCAACGACGGGACGGACATCGTCGTCAGCGATGTGACCCAGCTGGCCGAGCTCGCGTGGTCGCGTGACGAGCCAGAGCCGCAATCTCACCGGCATCGGTGGGTAACGGCGTGGTTCATCGCAGCGGTCTTCCTGGTGTGCGGCGTGGTGATGAGCACGGCGATCTGGGCTGTGTCGCAGCATCACCCGGCACCGCCGACTGTGGCTCCGACCATGACTCCGGTGCCCTCTTCAGCGCCGCCAGTGACGGCCCAGACGGTACCTCGGGTCAGTCACGCCATCGAGGAGAACTTCGTTGCGGCGTTGGGCGCCGCACCAGACGGTTGTGTCGAGCGCATGGTGACAACCTGCATCCCCTGGGTCATGATCCCCGGTGGGAGTCCCGACACCCGCAATGACGACAGGTTGTTGCTGACTCATGGCTATGAGGCGTGTGCGGTGATGGCGCGGTATCCAGGCAATCGTCATGACGCGGCCTACGCCTTCTACCGCGAGCAGGGATTCAACATGGAGTCCATAGCTTCGTTCCCCTCGTTCCAGCAATCGATGCTGGTGTATATGGACCTCGTCAACCGCTACCTCTGCCAACACAACTGACCGCAGAGACGCCAATAGCCCGCCCCAGATGAGGGCGGGCTGTTTGGTATTCAATGGCCTGCTATCGAATCCTCTCCGATCAGTCCCGGATTTGCCTAGAAATCGGGGCCGACTCATCGCGGAAACGTGGCTCAGCGTGGCTCTCAGGGCCCAACACTGAGCAGAACCGAACTCCGTCTCTAAATAGACGAGTTATGAGAGTCTCAGAAGTCGCTCTCAACCCTCCCCGGCATCTGTCTCGCAAGCGATCGTTCGACTACGTTGAGTCACGCCAAATCGACTTGCTTGGGTGCTCAACGTTTTGTGCGGCGTAGTCGCGGAGGCTGCGTCGAGTAATTTGGATCGCAATACAGACTGTCCGATCGAGATCAAGGGCTATAATTGGGCGCATGAGGAGGCCACCGTCCAAGCTGGTCCAGCGACTGGTCAGTGCGAGCGAGGAGGTGCTGCGCCCAGACCCGGCACTTCGGTTGGAGGACATCGCCACACTGATCGGCTCAGCTCGCGCAACGCTCTACTACCACTTCTCGGGCCGCGACGACCTGGTCGCGTTCCTACTGGAAGAGCACCTGCGCGTCGCCGCCGAGACAATCGAGCTCGCCGTCACAACCACCCGGCCACCAGTCGTCCAGCTGCGCTCAGCGATAACCGCGCTCGTAGGGTTCCTCGGGGGGCATCCCGGAGTATGCGCCGGGTTGCTCTCCTTCGCGGGAGCCACCGGACGACTAGGAACCCTGATGGCCGCGAAGGACGCGAAGCTCGCCACGCCACTTCGAAAGCTCCTCGACGAGGGCGCCGCCACCGACCAATTCACGATCAGCGACTCCCGCGACGCCGCCAACGCCATCCTCGGGGCCGCACTGATCGCGACGCTCACCCGCTGGGAAGATGGCCGCGACACACAAGATCCCGAGTTTCAGCAAGCACTGACAGACCAACTCGTCAGGAGCGTCGCACGCGCCTGAACAAGCGCGCCCCAACGGGCCAAAGGGCAGCTCCCCCCTGCCCTCCCCTTCCACAGTGTTTCGGCCCGCCACCCCACGCCCGGGTGGGCCACTTCGGTTACCCATGGACGTTCCTGTACAACTCGATCTATCGCTTCGATATCAGGCCGCCGCGCCTCCGCCGGGCGACCGAATAAATGAGTATCTGTGCGTCAGTCTGGATCGACGAGGAACACCGGATGCCGATGCTCCTCGGCTTGGAAGGCCTCTAGGCCGTCGCGCGGAGTCGCCTCGAAAGCCGCCCGCACGAACGGGTTGATCCGAGCCAAAAACGTCCGTCGCAGCTGCATGGCGACCTCGGCTCGGCGTCCGTCGGTGACCTCGGTGCAGCGGATCGTCTCCACCCGTCGGCCCCTACGGAGGCGCGCGGTACCAGCCGCTCGGATGTTCGCCACCCAACCAGTCTCGCCGAAGATCGAGACCAACCAGCGACGGCCGTCGTGACGGAAGATCACCACCGGGACGGTGCGTAGCGCTCCGGTTCGTCGTCCAAGGGTGTCAAGTAGGTAGAGCGGCCCCAGTGGAAATCCGGCCCTGAGCAGCGCGATCGGGATCCGGGAGAACACGAGCATGGCAACAGGCAGACCTGGTCGGGGGTGGTTCATACGTGCCCCTAGCGTCGGTACTTAGTTTTAGACTATAGTCTAGACTCAGTTACAAACTATAGTCGAAGATTGGAGTTCGGAGCCATGCCTGATTGGACCGCAGCAGAGCTGCCCTCGTTCGCCGGACGCACCGCCATCGTCACCGGCGCCAACAGTGGGCTGGGTGAGGTGACCGCCCGCGAGTTAGCCCGGGTCGGTGCCCACGTCATCCTGGCCGTGCGCAACACCGAGAAGGGTAAGACCACCACCCAGCAGATGACCGGCGACGTCGAGGTGCGTCGACTCGACTTGCAGGACCTGTCCTCGGTACGCCAGTTCGCCGACGGGGTAGACACGGTTGATGTCCTGATCAACAACGCCGGCATCATGGCCACTCCGTACGCGCTCACCGCCGACGGCTTCGAGAGCCAGATCGGCACCAACCATCTCGGTCACTTCGCGCTGACCAACCTACTGCTGCCCAAGCTCACCGACCGCGTGGTGACGGTGTCGTCGGTGATGCACCGGATCGGCTACATCAGCCTCAAAGACCTGAACTGGAAGACCCGGCGGTACTCGGCGTGGCCGGCCTACGGCCAGTCGAAGCTCGCCAACCTGCTGTTCACCAGCGAGCTGCAGCGGCGCCTGGACACCGTCGGCTCTTCGCAGCGCGCGCTGGCCGCCCACCCCGGCTTCTCGAACACCAACCTGCAAGGCCACTCCGGCCGCAAATTCGGCGATGCGTTGATGTCTTTCGGCGCCCGGCTGATAGCCACTGATGCCGACTTCGGCGCCCGGCAAACGTTATACGCCGCGTCGCAGGAGCTACCGGGCAACACCTTCGTCGGCCCGCGATTCGGCATATGGGGCCGCACCCAGCCGGTCGGGCGCAGCTGGCTGGCCAAGCGCGCAGCCACCGCCGCCGCACTCTGGGAGCTGTCCGAGCAGCTCACGAGCACCAAATTTCCGCTCTGACGAGCTGATGGGCTAACCGTGCGGGCGAAACGTGAGTGTTGTCAGCCACCGTTATCGACGGGGACCCACGTTAAGGTTGCCGCGATCCTGGCCGTGCCCCGACCGAGACCACAGTCAGTGGGGTGCATTTCGTGCAGGAGGACAGCCCCGACAAGATCGGCGTTGCCGTCGCGCAATTCGTACGGAAGCTACGCGCGGCCTAGCAAGTGAGGCGGTTAGGACCTCACGCCCGGAAGCCGACCCGACACACTGGGAACACCACCGCTGACAAGCTCGTGTCTCGAAACAGACGACATACGAGGGTCTCAAAACTTCGTGTCGGAGATGGCACGGCGATATGACGGACATCGTCGACCAGCGGTGACACGATACTGACGTGGACCCCAGCGGGGATGGTGGCGGTGGACTGACCGCGACGGGGCTGTTCTGTGGTTCCTGCGGCACGCGAACTGCCAGCCCGACCGCCAAGTTCTGTAACGAGTGCGGTACACCGACTCACACAGGCCACCCGATCGGCGGAGTACAAGCAGGTGACGGTGCTGTTCGCCGACGTGGTGCATTCGATGGACATCGCGGCGGCGGTCGGGTGCGGAGCGGCTGCGCGAGATCATGGCCGACCTGGCCGACCGCTGCGGCGGCGGTGGTGCAGCGGTACGGCGGCACGGTGGACAAGTTCACCGGCGACGGCATCATGGCGGTGTTCGGCGCGCCGGTGGCGTTGGAGGACCACGCTGTTCGCGCCTGTCTGGCGGCGTTGGGCGTTCAGGAGGAGGCCAAGCGGCTTGCCGCCGAGGTCCAAGATCGCGACGGTGTGGACCTGCAGTTGCGCGTGGGACTTGAACTCCGGTCAGGTGATCGCCGGTGAGATCGGTTCGGGGCCTTTCGGTTACACCGCCGTCGGTGAGCAAGTCGGGATGGCGCAGCGGATGGAGTCGGTGGCCCCGCCGGGTGGGGTGATGCTCAGCGCGTCCACCGCGCGACTGGTTGATGGCGCAGCGACTCTCGGCGAACCGGAGCTGGTTCAGATCAAGGGTGCCGACGAGCCGGTGCGCCGCCCGTCGGCTGTTGGGCATGGGCGAACGGCATCGCGCTGTCGGGCGTGCTGAGTCGAATCTGGTCGGTCGGCGGTGGGAGATGTCCGCCGTTGAGGGCTTGTTGGACCGCGCCATCGACGGCCACGGCGCTGTGGTCGGCGTGGTGGGATCACCGGGCATCGGCAAGAGCCGTCTGGTGCGCGAGGTTGCGGCGATGGCTAGTCGCCCGCGGTGTGGAGGTGTTCACCGCCTTCTGCGAGTCGCACACCAGCCAGGTCCCCTTCCATGCCGTCGCGCGGCTGCTGCGCGCCGCCATCGGTGTCGAGCGGTCTTGACGCACAGGCCGCCCGCGATCGAGTGCGCGACCGGCTTCCGGACGCAGACCCCGAGGATTTGGCGCTGTTTGATGACCTGCTGGGCATCGCCGACCCGAATGCTCCTTTACCGGCAATTGATCCCGATGCTCGTCGGCGGCGGTTGACCGCGCTGGTCAATGCCACCTCGTTGGCCCGCGAAACCCCGGCGGTCTACGTCGTTGAGGACGCCCATTGGATCGATGAGGTCAGCGAGTCGATGCTGGCCGAGTTCCTCACGGTGATCCCGCAGACGCCCTCGCTGGTGCTGGTCACCTACCGACCCGAATATCGAGGGCGCGTTGACCCGGGTGCACGGTGCTCAAACCATCGCCCTTGCGCCGCTGAGTGATTCAGAAACCGCGGCACTGGTCTCAGAGCTGCTCGGGCCGGACCCCTCGGTCGGCGGGGTGGCCACCATGATCGCCGAGAAGGCCGCCGGAAACCCGTTTTTCGCCGAGGAGATCGTGCGCGACCTGGCCGAGCGCGGTGTGCTGCGCGGGCAACCGCAGCGCCTACGATATCGACGGCCGATGCTGCCGAGGTCAGTGTGCCAGCCACCTTGCAGGCGACCATCGCCGCCCGCATCGACCGGCTTGACCCGGCGGCCAAGCGCACGTTGAGCGCAGCCGCTGTCATCGGTTCGCGGTTCAGCCGGGACCTGCTGGAAACGCTGGGCATTGATCCTGTCCTTGAGGACCTGGTGGGCGGCGAGTTCATCGATCAGATCACGCTTCACCCGACAACCCGAGTATGTGTTCCACCATCCGCTGATCCGCACGGTGGCCTACGAATCACAGCTCAAATCGGATCGCGCCGAGCTGCACCGGCGCGTCGCGGCCGCGATCGAATCACGTGACCCGGCAGCGGCCGAGGAGAACGCGGCGCTGATCGCCGAACATCTGGAGGCCGCCGGTGATCTGCACGCCGCCTACGGCTGGCACATGCGCGCCGCAACGTGGGCGACCAACCGCGACATCGCCGCGGCGCGACTGAGTTGGGAGCGCGCCCAAAAGATCGCCGACGCACTACCCGCCGATGACCCCGACCGGGCAGCCATGCGCATCGCCCCGCGCACCATGTTGTGCGGGATCGCCTGGCGAGTCCATGTGAACGTGGCCGGTGACCGCTTTGATGAATTGCGGGAGTTGTGCACCGCCGCCGGGGACAAGGCGTCACTGGCCATCGGCATGGCGGGGCTGGTGATGGATCACGCGTATCAGGACCGGATGCGCGAGGCGTCGCAGCTGGCATCGGAAGCCATGGCCCTCATCGAGTCGATCGGCGATCCGACCTTGACGGTGGGGCTGTCCTTGCCGCCGATCTACGCCAAGATTGAGAGCGGCGAGTGGTGTGACGTGCTGCGGTGGTCACAGACGGGTCATCGACCTGGCCGACGGTGACCCGTCGAAAGGCAACTTCATTGTCGGGTCTCCGTTAGCGCTCGCCTTTACGTCGCGGGGTATTGCCCGTTATTGCCTGGGTCGTCCCGGATGGCGCGACGACCTGCGGCACGGCCTGGCCATGGCCCGCAGCGCCGACCCCCTGTCCTACGCCGCGGTCGTCGCCTACGTCTACTGCCGGGGATACCGTTTGGCGTGCTGAGGCCCGACGATCGCGCGGTGCGCGAGATCGAGGATGCCCTACGGATTGCCGAACGATCCGGTGATGACCTCGCGTTGGCCTTCGCCCGGATGACGCTGGGCCTTGCGCTGGTGCACCGCCACAACGGCTGCGGAGCGTGACCGCGGACAGAAGCTCCTGGCCGAGGTCAGCGACGTGTTCCTGCGCCGGGGATACAACCTGGGCGAGTTACCGATCGTCAACGTGTACTTGGCGCGTGAGAGGGCTCGGCGTGGAGATCGCGATGAGGCCATACCGCTCATGCGCGCCGCCGTCGACCATCTGTTCCGCGAGGGACAGCTGCTGGCGTGGGGCATTCCTGCGACGGGTGTTCTGGTGGAGACACTGCTCGATCGCGGGGCCGACGGTGACGTGGCCGAAGCCGAGGCCGCGATCGAGCGGTTAGCGGCCGCGCCAGCCGATGAGGGTCTGGTGATACGCGACATCTGGCTGCTGCGGCTGCGGGCTCTGCTGGCGCGGGCTCACGGCGATGACGCGGCTTACGCGCGACTTCCGGGATCGCTACCGCGACATGGCGAGATCGCTTGGCTTCGAGGGGCATATCGCGTGGGCCGAGGCGATGCCATGACGGCGGCTGCTCCTTCGGGGGTGGTGACGTTTCTGTTCACCGATGTCGAGGGTTCGACCCGTCGGTGGGAGGCCGACGCCGATGGGATGCGGGTGGCGCTGGCCGCCCATGACGAGGTGTTGCGCGCGGCGATCGAGGCGCACGGCGGCTGCTTGTTCAAGCACACCGGCGATGGTGTGTGCGCGGCGTTCGCCTCGCCGAGGTCTGCGGTCGATGCCGCGGTAGCCGCGCAGCGGGCGCTGGAGTTGCCGGTGCGGATGGGGATGGCGACCGGCGAGGCCGAGCTGCGCGGACGGGGACTACTTCGGTGCGGTGCTCAATCGTGCCGCGCGGGTGATGGCCGCCGGGCACGGCGGTCAGATCCTGCTGGCCGAGTCGACGGCGGGTCTGCTCAGCGGAGTCGATCTGCTGGATCTGGGGCCGCGACGGTTGCGGGATCTGCCGACCCCGGTCGGGGTGTTCCAGGTCCGAGCAGCCGGGCCTGCGGACGGACTTTCCGCCGTTGCGGGCGCTGGATGCGAGTCCGGGAAACCTGCGGCCTGCGACCACCAGCTTCATCGGGCGCGAGTCCGAGGTCGCCGAGGTCGCAAGCGGCGGTGCGGGCGCATCGGTTGGTGACGTTGACCGGGGTGGGTGGGGTCGGCAAGACCCGCCTGGCGATGGAAGTCGCGGCGCGGCTGGCCGATGAATTTCCCGACGGTGTCTGGTTTTTCGAACTGGCCGCGGTCACCGATCCGGCGGCGGTGCCCGACGCGGTGGCGGCGGTGCTGGGCATCACCCAACAACCGGGCAAGAGCGTCAGCGAGTCGGTGGCCGCCGCGTTGGAGGGCAGAGTCGCGGCTGTTGGTGTTCGACAACTGCGAGCACGTCGTTGACGCCGCCGCCGATCTGGTCGAGGCGATCCTGGCGGCATCGGCGACGGTGAAGATCCTGGCCACCAGCCGCGAAGGACTGGGGGTCGCCGACGAGCAGTTGTGGCCGGTGCCGTCGCTGGACGTTGGTGCGGCTCGTGCGCAGCTTGTTCGTCGAACGCGCCCAGAGCGTGGCGTCGGATTCTCGGTGGCCGATGAGGCGGCCGCGGTGGTGGAGATCTGCCGTCGCCTCGACGGGATCCCGTTGGCCATCGAGTTGGCGGCCTCGCGGATGGCGTCGATGACCGCGAGCGAGGTGCGTGATCGTCTCGATCACCGGTTCCGGCTGCTGGTCGGGTCGCGGCGCGGACTGGAACGCCACCAGACGCTGCGTCACGCGGTGGCGTGGTCCTACGACCTGCTCGATGACGCGGAAAAGACGCTGCTGGAACGCTGTTCGGTGTTCGCAGGCGGATTCGACCTCCAAAGTGCCTGCGCGGTAGCGGGATCCGACGACGTCGACGACTACGCCATCCTGGATCTGCTCGACGCGCTGGTGCGCAAGTCGCTGCTGGTCGCCGACCGGTCATCGGGGCGGACCCGGTTTTCGATGCTGGAGACGATCCGCCAGTTCGCCGAGGAACAACTCGTCGCCAGCGGCGCGGCGACCGAGGCCCGGACCGCCCATGCCCGCTACTTCGCCGGGCGCGAAGCCGACATCATGGCCCTGTGGGACAGCCCCCGCCAGCGTGAGGCCTACGACTGGTTCACCATCGAGCTGGCCAATCTGCGCACCGCGTTTCGGTGGGCCGCCGACCAGGGCGATCTCGATGTCGCCGCCACCATCGCCACCTATGCGGGGTTCCTCGGCGTTGTGGTCGAAACCTATGAGCCGATAGCCTGGGCCGAAGAGCTGATCGAGCCCGCCCGCGCGGTCGACCACCCCCGGCTGGCGTTCCTGTACGTGATTGCGTCGCAGTGCTACATGACCGGACGGATCGAGGCGGCTGTCGGCTACAGCGACGCCGGCCAGATCGTTATCGGCAGGAGCCGCGACGCGCTGCCGTACGGCTTCGAAGGCTTGCTTGGAGCTGTGTACCTAGCCATCGGGCAGCCCGAGCGGTGGGTCGAGTTGTGCCGCGCCCAGCTCGCACGCCGCCGCGACACCCACGTCTATCATCCGGGCATGGCTGGTTTACGCCCTTGCAGTGGCCGGTTCCGGTGAGGAGGCGATGGATTCCGCGGATGGCCTGATCGAGGCTGCCGAGGCAACAGGCAACCCGTTCTGTGCTCGCGTTGGCGCTCGCTGCCTACGGCTTGGCTTTCCGTGACGCCGATCCCGTCGGCGCGCTTGACGCCCTGCGCCGGGGCCTGGTGATCGCTCAAGACAGCGGCAACCGCGCCAACGCGTCACTCCTGGCGGTCAGTTCTGGCACGACTTGAGGCCGAACACGGCGACCCGCTGGCCGCGCTCGATCACCTCACTCTGGCGATCCGCAACTACCACGACTGCGGGCAACACCACCACGATCCGCGGCCCGCTGGCCGTCCTCGCCGCTCTTTTCGACCGGCTCGGACGCTACGAACCGGCGGCCACCATCGCCGGCTTCGCGCTCAGTCCCCTCGCCGCAGCGGCGGTCCCCGAAATCACCACCGCGATCACCCACCTCCGCGATGTCCTCGGCGACCAGACCTACGAATCGCTCGCCCGCAAGGGTGAGACGATGACCACCGCCGCCATGGTGACCTACGCCTACGACCAAATCGACCAGGCCCGAGCAGAACTGAACGCCGTCTCGAAATAGAAGACGTACAAGCGGTCTCGACTAGTCTGCTTGCCCTTGTTAGGTGCGGCATCGCGTGCACAAGCGCTTAAGGCAGGCGAAATCAGTTTCGCCGCAACCCACCGCTACGGAGAGGCGACGGCGAACAGGTGCCACTCGCCGGGCACGCCCTTGAGCTGGTGAGCGCCGCGCTCCTCGAACTCGAGCCCTGACCCGATCACGAGGTCGCGCAGCGTGCTGGACACGAGCACGTCGTTCGGCCCTGCCAGTGCGCTCACGCGCGCACCGATGTGCACGGCGATCCCGCCGATGTCATCGCCGCGGACCTCGCACTCGCCGGTGTGCAACCCGGCGCGCACCTCGATGCCGAGCGCCTGCACCGCGTCGCGGATCGCCATCGCGCAGCGGATCGCTCGCTGAGGGCCGTCGAACATCGCGAGGAAGCCGTCGCCCGACGTGTTCACCTCGCGGCCCCGAAAGCGAGCGAGCTGCGACCGGACGACGGCGTCGTGCGCATCGAGCAACGCATGCCAGTCACGGTCACCCATCTCCGCCGCCCGGCGCGTCGAGTCCACGATGTCGGTGAACAGCACCGTGGCGAGAACCCGATCATCGGCCACCTCGGCCTGGTGGCCGGTGAGGAACTCGGCGATCTCCTGGAAGGATCGCGCCACGGTTCGACGAAGTGGTACATGTTGCGCCCCGGCAGCTCAACGTATTTCGCGCCCGCTATGTGATCAGCGACGTACTTGCCCCACTCGGGCGGGATCAACGGGTCGTCGGCGTGCTGGACGACGAGGGTGGGCACGCGGACTGTCGGAAGCACCGCCCGCACGTCCAATTCGGTCAGCAGAGGCATCATGAGGGCGACGGTCCCTGGGCTCGCCGCCAGGCGTTCGTGTCGTGCCCACGCTGCCCGGATCTCCTCGTTCCACGGCATGTCCGGATTCATCACATGCTGGAACTCCCCCGTGCCCCACATGGCGACCATGGCGGCAGCGGATTTCCTCGGGGTCGGTCCCTCGGTGCGTTCAGCCATCGGATCCGCGTAGCCCTCGAGCACGACCAGCGCGGTCGTGCGGGACGGATGTGTTGCCGCGAACAGCGCCGCCCGTCGCGAACGCGCCGTCGATCGCGAGGAGGACCGCTTCGCGGCTCCCGAGATCGTCCAGCACTGCGGTGATGCTGTCGGCCCATTGCTCCAAGGTCGGCAGCGCGCCCGGCGTGACGGGATCGGACGCTCCCGTGCCCGGCTGGTCGAAGAAGATGAGTCGACCGAGCGATGTCATCGCCTCAAACCAGCCTTGGATAGACGGCAGCTCGGGAAAGTCCTCACAGTTTGTGAACCAGATGAGGGACGAACACGATGTCGCGCTCACCTTCGGCGCGACGCGCGATAGGCGACGCGCAAGTCCCCGTTCATCGCGTAGCGCGTCTCCGAGAACATTGCGGAAGTGTAAGCCGAGGAGCGGGTCGAGTTTCGGTGTCATGCAACGAGCCGAAATTAAAGTGTCCTTCTCTCCGCCTGTCTCGAAAACGATGGGTTGATGCGACTGCGACGCACTCCGTCGGCCATCGTCTTCGCTTCCAGGCTCAACGACGCCGATCGCGCTGTCTTGAAAACCCGTCTCATAACCGGTAGTATCAAAACCTAGATTATGACGGGATTATGAGACAGGAGCAGCGGTTGGCCATCATCGGATACGCGAGGGTCAGCACCACCGACCAGAACCCCCAGCTTCAGCTCGACGCGCTTGAGGAAGCCGGGGCGACGCGCATCTTCACCGACCATGGCGTGAGCGGCTCGGCCGCGTCCCGACCCCATCTCGATGCCTGCCTCGACCATCTCCGCGAAGGCGACGTGCTCACCGTCTGGAAGCTCGACCGCCTCGGACGCAACACCCAACACGTTCTCGCGGTGGTGGACCAGTTGACGTCCCGAGGGATCGGATTCCGCAGCCTCACCGAAGGTCTGCACACCGACGGGCCGATGGGCACGGCGATGCTGACCATCATGGCCGCCTTCGCCCAACTCGAACGCGACACCATGATCGAGCGGACCCGCGCCGGGCTGGCCGCTGCCGCAGCCAACGGACGCAAGGGCGGACGCCCACGCAAGGTCGACGACGCCGATGCCGCCAAAGCCCGTCAGCTCCGGGAGAAGGGCATCACGGCCACCGACATCGCGAAGATGTTGGGCGTCTCCCGCGCCACCGTGTACCGCTACCTCGCCGACGATGCTGCCGCGTGAACGCGCCAGTCTGGCCGCGTATGTCCCTGCCGGAGAAGGAGAGGTTCTGATGGGCGACCAGGAGCTTGCCTCCTTCGTCCTGAACACCCGGCGGGCTATCTCAGCGCAGCGACCTATGTTCCGTCAATGACCAACGACGCCAGCGGCGACGAAGAGGAGACGACGACATACCGCACTCCGTTCGGGGTGGAGGTCGATATGCGTGAATCTCACCTCGCCGCACTCCCCGGCAAGGTCTATAGCGAATGGCTCGACTCCGTGAATCGGGCATCGGAGGTATTCGGCGGCAACAGCCTCGAACTCGAACGACACCTCACTCAATTCGTCGGTACCCCCACCCACGTGAACGATCTTCCCGAGGGCTTCGACGTGGAAGCCAACCGGTTGCTGCACAACTACCTGGCATCACTTGCGACGCTTCGAGATGTACAGCGCATGGTGCACCACAAGCTGTGGCCAGATCGCCACGCGCCGGACAACGAGAACGACAAGCGGACTGTCTGGGAAGTCAAGGTGTGGGAGCCGAAGCGCGACCGAGTATTCGGCGACGACGCGATCAAGTTCCTGGTCGACCTGAGGAACTTCTCTGTGCACTATGCGATTCCGCCGGTGCGAATAGGTACCAGACTGCACGGGGAGGGCGGCGGTCCGGTGATGCAGGAGAACTCCGTGCTGCTGGACCGCGCCGAACTGCTCAAGTGGAGCGGGTGGAAAGGGGCTTCCCGGCGACACATCGAAGCCCACGACGGTGACATCGAGTTCCTGCCCGCCATCGCCAACTACTCGACCAAGGTCCGCGAGTTCTACGGCTGGTTCTGGGAGCAGGTGACCGGCGAGGAGAAGGTCCGCGTCGACCTCGCCGAGTACCACGGCAAGACGAACGAATACAGGTTCTGGCGCAAGGTCGAAAGTACCTTCAGCCAATTCGGTCCGGACGGTCCACGCATATACAAGCTCCGTCTGGCTGCTGCCCGCCTGGAGCGCGCTGCATTCGGGACGAGCGGGTGGCGGGTCATCGCACCCGACGAAAGCGGCGAGTGGGTGGTCGGCACTACGGACTGGCCGTCGTTACCGTCCGGTCCACGGTGATGGCCACACCGGCTCCGACCGCACCGCCATGTCCACGGGCCCGATAGCCCGAGAACCTTGCAGTGCGGCAACCCCTCAGTCCGACTGTGAAGCCTGCCGCTGTGCGCGCCGCTCTGCTGCTGCCTCCTGCACAGGACGAAAGTGCGCGGGTAGCGGACCACCGCTCTCGACGTCGCCTAGGTCGGCACCGACGTCCGATTCGTACGCCTCGCACTCGATCACGACCTCGGAGTCGGTGACGACGACCGGGTCGGTAAACGCCTGCTTCGGGAGTTCGATCACACCCAGTTCGACCAGTTGACGAATCATGTTCAGCGTGGCCAAGGTCACGACCGCGATGCCGGAGAACACCCCGACGGCGGCCCTGAAATGTCGTCGTCGCGGACGCGTGCCAACAGTGCGCGCAACCGTAGTAGCCAGATGTCGTGCATAAAGGCGTGGCGTGCCGTGTCCTCAAAGGGGCCCTACTGGATGGCCGACAACGCACTTGTGTCGTGGGTGGTTCACCCCCAACCGTGGGTTCTGGAAAGGGAGCTGATCGACCCCTCGATGTGCCACTCAACCTCCAGGACAACAAACACAACGCTTTTCACGCCGAGCTGACGAAGCTCAGGGCCGAAGCGGAACGTAAGGCCCGTTGAGGTGAGCCCGTCGTAGTGGTCCAGTCGTTATGCGACTCTGTTGCCCGGCGATCGGGCAAGGAAGAATCAACAACGACATGGCATCGAACAAGCGCCGGCGGCATACGCCGGATCAGATCATCCGCAAGCTCGCCGAGGGCAACAAACTCCTCGGGTCCGGCCAGGAACTCAACGAGGTGTGCCGGCACCTGCAGATCGCTGAGTCGACGTGGCATCGCTGGCTTGCCCAGTACGGCGGCATGAAGGCCAACGAGGCGAAACGGCTTAAAGAACTCGAGGCGGAGAACGCCCGGTTGAAGAAGTTGGTCGCCAACCAGGCTCTCGACATCGACATGCTCAAGGAGATCTCGGCGGGAAACTTCTGACCCCGAACCGCAAGCGCTGCGCCGTCAAGGTGCTGCGCGACCGGTTCGGGGTGTCCGAACGCCGAGCCTGCACGGTCGTGGGCATCCACCGTTCCACGATGCGCCTGAAGCCGCCGCCGATCACCGCTGAGGAAGCCGAGTTGCGTGTCTGGTTGCGCCGGTTTTCCACCGACCGGCCTCGCTGGGGATGGCGGCGGGCAGCCAAGATGGCCCGCCGAGCCGGTTGGAAGGTCAACAACAAGCGCATCCGCCGGCTGTGGCGTGAGGAGGGCCTTCGGGTCCCGCAGCGCCGCAAGAAGAAGCGTCTGACCGGTATTGGTGTCGCCGTTGGCGCGATGTCACCGATCCGTCCGAACGTGATCTGGGCGATGGACTTCCAGTTCGACACGACCGCCGATGGCCGCACCTTGAAGATGTTGAACGTGATCGACGAGTTCACCCGCGAAGCCCTCGCGATCAACGTTGATCGTGGCATCGACGCCGACGGCGTCGTCGATGTCTTGGATCGCCTGGCCCTCAAGCAAGGAGCACCGGACTACGTGCGCTTTGACAACGGTCCCGAGTTCGTGGCGCACGCCGTGAATGATTGGTGTCGGTTCAACGGCACAGGTTCGCTGTTTATCGATCCCGGCTCGCCGTGGCAGAACGCCTGGATCGAGTCGTTCAACGGCCGGCTACGCGACGAACTGCTCAACTCGTGGCGCTTCGACTCGCTGCGCGAAGCCCGCGTGATCATCGAAGACTGGCGCTGCGACTACAACGTCAACAGACCCCACTCCGCCCACGGCGAACTCACCCCAACCGAGTTCGCCCTACAGTGGACCAGGACCCAACAACCCCAAGCCGCATAGCGACTGGACCACCAAACGGGTCCCCCTCACCGTGACCTACCCGTGCTCGATGAGTAATAACAGGGCGGACCATTGATCGAAATGTCTTGTGCCGTTGCGCCTGGGGGATCTATAAGAGTGGTGTAGTCCTCCGCATCGTGCTGTCTGTGGCAGTCGAGCAGCCCGCCCATCGTTAACCGGACCCACGAATGAATGCCGAGTCAAGAGGAAGAAAATCCGCGTGAGGTCTGGGACCCCTTGGGACCCTCGTGGAGGACGGCAACATCGCCTCTCATAGTACGGGGTCCCGTCGGGGCATATACACCACATCGTGGGTGACGTCCTTATGGCGGTAGCGCAGCCGCCCGCCTCCTACGGATTTAGTAGAGCGCCAGCAGCACTATGTACGCCACAACCATTACTAGGGTGACGGCGATAGCGATTCTTTCCTGGCGCGGAAAATATACCGGCCTACGTTGCCGGTTGAACAGTTCATAATGCCCGGCCAGGGCGAATGGGTAGCAGGCTAACAGAACCAGAGAGAGGCCAAGTGCTTTCGCGGCAGTAGGCTCGCGGTAGAACCCGATTGTAGGTGCGACGAACACTCCAAGAAGGGTGAACGCCATTGATATTAGGTTGACGTAGTCTGCGGGCGGTAACCAGGTTGACTTCTCTCATGACCTTCTGTAGTTCTGGCCCATGGGCTTCTGGGGCGACGAAGCTGTCATGGACGTCTAATGGTGGCTGTCCTACCTGTTCGATCATCAGTTCCAGGACTTCTAGCGCCATCTCGCTTTCTTCGCGCTGGAACTTGACGCCCCAGTCACCGAAGAACAGGTGGGCGACCTTGTGGTGCTTCTTGCGGATGGCGTCGACCAGCCGGTGTGTGTAGGTGTCACCGGTATGACGAGGGCTGAAGTAGCCGCCTGCGTTCTGTGCCAGCGCCAGGAATTCTTCGTCGCCCACCTCGTTGGCCACAGCCAGCAGCCCCGAGCTGATGGTGAGGGCGTTGATCATGATGACGCTGGCCACCTTGCTGTGGTCTCGGGGGAATCCCGGGATCCGGTACAAGTCGCCTCGGGGTCGTTTCGCGCCCGCCTGCTTGTACGCCATGACGAAATGGTTGTTGTCGAAGTCGTACTCGACCACCGGGCTACGTCGGCCGTCGACGACGATCTGCAGGTCGAGGCGCTCATGGGCGTGGATGCTCTGGAAGGACGTGCCTGAGCAGGAGAGCCGTCCGCCCTGTTCCCAGGTCTCGCAGAAGGTCTGGTGGTATCTGACCGGCATCCGGTGCCCGCGTGCGTGGTACACGACGAGGTTGGCCGACTCCCTGTTGAGACGCTGCACGCGCTCGCGCTTGGCGTTGGTCTCGGGGGTGTCCTCGTAGGCCAGCAGCCTCTTGTAGCCGGGGCCGTCGCCGCGCTCACGCAGCTGGAGCACTTCGGAGGGCAGGGCCGGGCTCAGGGCGTAGACGTCGATGAGGTCCGACAGCAGGGCGATGGCGTCGCCGGTGAGCAGGAACACCGATTCCAGGTTCTTGGGCCATTCGCCCATCGCGTGGGTGATCAGTCCGACCCTTTTGTCGCGCAGGATGTCGGCGGCCTTGGTGCGGTAGTAGTAGGTGTTGTACGGGTCCTCGACGCGGTACCGCTTCGGGACGGCGTTGTACCGGCCGGACTTGCGTGAGTAGTGGGTCGCGCAGTCGGCGACCTTCTCGTTGTAGAAGCCCGAGATCAAGAACGCGGCGACGGCACGGCGCATCTTCGGAGCGGGACCGAACCCGGTGTGGTCCCGGTACACCTCGTCGGGGATGAGGTGGGCGCGCGCGAGGGCCATGGCGACCGTGTCGACGACCTCCTTGGGCCAGCCGCCCACCATCGCCGCGCTGTGGGCGTACAGGAGCGGCTTTTCGGCACGCTCCCTGGCGTTCTCTTTGAGGAGGTTGCGGATGCGGAAGGTCATGAGACATCCGCTATAGGTATTGCCCTGGGCGGCAGGTCTATTGGTAGCATGTAGTCGCTCCGATCATTTTCTTTGGAGTGGTTCCTGAACTTCCACTTGGTGGTGGGGTAACTGGACACAACGACGGCCTCCGTTCACGCGGGGGCCTTCGGCAATTACGGGGACATGCACACGCTCTCAGGAAAATCGCCGCACTTGAGGCGAGCTTCGGTCAGATCAGCTGCGTCGATGTAATCGTGTGCAATGTGTGTTCAGCGCACAGGCCGGAGGGGTCGTGCACAGTGGGGTTTTCCGGCCTCTCTTGAAGGTCCGTCTTACTCCTCCACCCAGTGCTGCACAAGATGGGATCAGCGGTACCGGTTAAATCAGAGTCCCTGTTAGAGAAGAACTTTCGCTACAACTGTTCTATACCCGTACCGCTGGTACCGGTATCTGGTCATGACCAGCCGTCCTGGATGTCGTCGAGCAGCTCGGCCAGGCGCTCCTCGTGCGAATCGCCCATCCCGCACCAGTCGCAGGCGCGGATGTGGCGGTTCCTGGCCAACTCGAATATCCATGGCACCCGGCATGTACCGCTGTTGGAAATGCTCGGCGTAGCTGCGGGCTCCACAGAGCGTGATCCCTTCGGCCTGATCGACATAGATCGGTCCCTCGGCATCAGACGCATGGCACCAACTCGTGGGCAGGCCATGCCAGCCCGATCCGCCGCGTGAGCACTCGACGTAGCCCACGGCGTCGATTCGCGCTGAGGCATCTGCTTCAGTGTCATCATGATCGCCGCCCCTCGCCGTCCTCGGGGCATTTCAGGTGCAGCCAGTGGATGGTCCCGTCCGGGTCGCCGTAGGTATGGATCTCGCAGTAAAGGTCGCACGGCACGAACGGCTTGCGGCATCCGATGCAGAGCACGCTGTGGAGGTGCTCGGCGTGCTCGGTCATCCGGGCGCTCACTCGGTCACCCCGAAGTCCAGGTCACGGGCGATGCGGTCTTCGATCGTCACTCTCGCCGCCTCTCCCACCGCTTCCCAAGCTTCGACGTTGTCTTCGTCGATCAGGGTCTGGCCCGAGCCAATAGCTTCGACAAGGTGCTCGGAGGCGAGGGTGGCGCAGTACACGGCGATGTGTTGCCAGCACTCGACGCAGCCGCCGACCTCCTCGTCGATCGCGACGGGTGCGTGGGCGAAGCGGTCGTCCACACGGCTCAGGATCAACCGGTTGGCCCACGCACGGATGGTGCGTCGGCGTTCGGGGTGGTGGCGGCAGCCGATGCTCACTTGGTCACCTCCTGGTGCCAGGCGTCGTGCACGCGCTCGTCATGCACCACAGCGCCGCACCGGCCACAGAATTTCAGCTCGATATAGAGCTGCTCGATCTGGTCGCCGAGCGGATCGTTGACGGCATCAGGATGTACCTCGGCGAGATAGCTCGCGGTGCGGTACGGCTTATCGGTCAACGACAAGTCATCGTGCAGGTCGCACCTGGCGCGCACCCAGTCGGTCCCGAAATGCATGATCGTCGCGTCGATGGTCACCGGAAAATGCGGGTTCTCGACCAGCTTGTGCTTGCGTGGGCTGATGGGCACACGGTCGTAGCGCAGGCTGCCGGTGAACAGCGTGTGGAGGTAGACCAGTTTGGATTCCACACCACTGTCGAGGTCGTTGTAGAACTCGTACTCATCCTGGTCGTTGACCGGCTCGTTCGGGTACTTGGCATCGAACTCGGCGACGGTCAGGACACGCAAGTCCCATACCTTCCGAATCAGCCGCGTGGTGTTGGCGTCGTATCCTGGTGTTGACATCTACAATCCGTTCTCACTGTTGGTGTTAGGCCCTCACTCCCTTGCCCGGAGTGGGGGCCATCTTTTACTTGGCAGCCGCTTGCGTGCGGCTTCTCGGCGTCAGACCTGTGGGCGTGGCGACGATCTGAGCGTCGCCAGCAAGTGCTGCCTGGGTGAGCCGATCCACGTATGCCGCAAGACTTTCGGTGGTGATGAAGCTGCGCCGACCGATGGATACCTTGACGATCTCGCCCGCGTTGACCAGTTCGTAAACCTTGGTCCGACCGACGCGGCCCAGTACGGCGCGGGCGCTATCGATGGGCGTAAGTAGCTGCTGTTCGGGGCTGATGGGACTGATGGTCATGACGTTCTCCGCGCTGTTCAGGGATGACCGCCTGCGTTTCGGCGGTTACCGATAGGATGCAGAGTTAGATGCAGGGTCACAAGTTCCCGCGTCGTACCGTTCAGGAGGTTTTCCCGGCATTGGAGAGACAGCACGTAATCGGCGACATCATCCTGCAGTTCCGATACGACGGTCACCTCGTGGACTGGCGTTCCTCACGGGAAACCGTCGTCTTAAACGGTGTCGAGGTGCCGAGTTGGGTGCAGGAGCGGCGACACGGGGTCAGCGGGCCTGATCTCATCGTCAAGGTTGCTGTTCGCAACGGCGCACCAGAGGTCACCGACCTGCGCTTTCAGTCTGGTCCGGGACAGAGCGAAGTCCGCCCAAAGCACCTGCGGGCGATAGATGTCGACCGCCTGGCCATTGACCTGTATGCCGTGCTGGTAGCCGAGTTCGGGGAGAACCCCTCTCGCGACGACGAGGCACGCGCCATGCGGATCGCCGAGAAGTTCATCGAGCGCCAGCGCGTCCCCCGCGATTACCGGGTGCTCAACGACGACGTGCTTCACCTGGTCGCCGAGATCTACCAGGCCAACATCAAGCACGCGCCGACGCAGGCCGTCGCCAAGCAGTTCGGCGTCAAGAGCCGCATGGCGTCCACCTACGTCCAAAGGGCACGCAAGGCGGGGTTTCTCCCGCCGACCAAGCAGGGACAGAAAAAGGCCTGGCATGACAAATAGCAGCAAGCGCCAGCAACTCCCCCCGCAGATCCGCAAGATCACCGTGACCGACCGCAGCACCGGCAAACCCGTTGTGCGCTACCAGGTGACGGTGGACGCCGGGATCAGACCCGAGATCCGGTAAACGCCGTCAGATCAGGCGGCGATTCGCCACCGAGGCGGCGGCACGCGCCGAACTCGCGGCGGTGCAGGGCGGCGTGACGGCAGGCACCTACGTCCACTCCAGCAAGTTGACGGTCGACCAGGCGTGCGAGGCGTGGCTGGCGTCAAAGCACGCGCTGAAGCAATCGACGCTGAACGGGCACCGCTCGAAGCTGGCGGCGTTGCGCGACGAGCTCGGCCACATCGAGATTCAGAAGCTAGCGAAAGCAGACCTAGACAGTCTGGTGGGCCGGTTGCGGCGCGGCGAGGTCGAAGGCCGCAAGAAGTGGACGCCGCGCTCGTGCAACTACCTGCTGTATCTGGCGACGGCGGTCCTCGACGATCAGGTGGCACAGGGCAACGTGGTACGCAACGTCGCAAGATTGGTGGACCGGGTGGCCGGTGACCCGAAGAAGTTCCGCACCCTGACCGACGCCGAGATGTTCCGCATCCTCGACCATGAATGCCGCGACCGGCACCTGTGGGCGCTGGCGCTCTATGGGCTACGGCGTGGCGAGCTCGCGGGTCTGCGTTGGGAGCACGTCGACCTGACGGCCCAGACCGTCAGCATCGTTGAGAACCGAGTCGTCCTCGGCAAGCAACGCGTCGAATCGGGCACGCCTAAGAGCAAGGCATCACGCCGGACCCTCCCTGTGCCCGACGATGTGGTCCAGGTGCTCAAGGCTGCTCGTCAGAGGCAGCGGGAAGAGCGGTTGAGGTTCGGTGAAGGCTACGGCGGCGGCGAGTACGTGTGTTCGGATGAGATGGGGAACCCGCTGCATCCCGACGCCATCACCTCCCGCTGGCAGAAGCTTCTGAGTGACATGGGGATCGGCTACGTGAGGCTGCACGATGCACGGCACTCTTGCGCAACCCTCATGCACCTTCGGGGTACGCCGATTGCGGTCATCGCGGCGTGGCTGGGGCATGCCAGTGCTGCCTTCACGATGGCTACCTATGCGCACTCGCAGGACGAAGCTTTAAAGGCTGCTGCGAGCAGTTTCGGTCGAGTTGTGACATTCAGTGACACTGAGACTTCCCCTCGGGGATAGCCGCTAGGGCACGTAAGCCTGCTACCAGCACTTACCGAGTGGGGCGGGCGGGACTCGAACCCGCGACCAACGGATTATGAGTCCGCGGCTCTAACCAACTGAGCTACCGCCCCTTGCAGCATCTGGCTGCTGCTTATGGCTTCAGCCACCTACCGTCGCGCGCAATCGTGCTCGAAGACGACTGTAGAGCTCCAGGGTCATGGCGGCCGTTGCGGGGCCGAGCATGCGTTGCATGAACCTTCACGTTAGCGCCAATGAGATGGCAAGTGACGCTGTGGTGTGCCGCGGTCCCTGAACCGTCAAGCCCTCGATGCCGGCGTGCTTCCACCGCAAATGATCAGTGTTTCTCCGGCGGGACCCGGAGCAATGATCAGAACCTGTGGATGGTTCTCGGCGAGGCGGCGTGAGTGGGCGCACCTTCCCAGGAATGATCTGAAAGTCCATAGCTCTGATCGGGACCGGCGTTGGCGCGCTGGTTCGGGAAGGTACGCCCATGCTCAAGGTAGTTCATGACGGGTCTGCGTCCAACGCACACGCTGCGGCGGGTGGGGCCGAGTCGTTGCTCGACGAGATCGTTCGCGATGGTGCCCGGCAGATGTTGGCGGCGGCGCTGCACGCTGAGGTGGCCGCCTATATCGAGCAGTTCGCCGATCAGGTTGACGAGAACGGGCGGCGGCTGGTGGTGCGCAACGGCTATCATCACGAGCGCGACGTGCTCACCGCGGCGGGGGCTGTGACCGTGGCGGCCCCACGCGTCAACGACAAGCGTGCCGACCCCGATTCTGGTGAACGGCAACGGTTCTCCTCGGCGATTCTGCCGGCGTGGGCACGCAAGTCCCGGCAGATGAATGCGGTGTTGCCGCTGTTGTACCTGCGTGGACTGTCTACGGGTGACTTCGGTGCGGCCCTGGAACAGTTCCTCGGCACGGGATCGGGGCTCTCGGCGGCCTCGATCACCCGGCTGACCGCCCAGTGGCAAGACGAGGCGAAGGCATTTCAGGAGCGGGATCTCTCGGGCACCGATTTCGTCTATCTGTGGGTCGATGGTATCCACCTGAAGGTGCGGCTCGATCAGGACAAACTGTGCCTGCTGGTGATGATCGGGGTACGCGCCGACGGCCGCAAGGAGTTGGTCGCGTTGACTGACGGGTATCGCGAGTCGACCCAATCGTGGGCCGATCTGCTGCGCGGCTGCCGACGCCGTGGCATGACCGCACCGGTGCTGGCGGTGGGAGACGGTGCGCTGGGATTCTGGAAGGCGCTGCGCGAGGTGTTCCCGAATACTCGTGGACAGCGCTGTTGGTTCCATAAGCAGGCGAATGTGCTTGCCGCGCTGCCGAAGTCGGCGCATCCGGGTGCGATCGCGGCGATGCGGGAAATCTTCAACGCCGAGGACATCGACCAAGCGCAGGTCGCGATCAAGGCGTTCGAGATCGACTACGCCGCGAAGTATCCGAAAGCGGTCGCGAAGATCACCGACGACGCCGACGTGTTGTTGGAGTTCTACCGGTATCCGGCCGAGCACTGGATACACCTGAGAACGACGAACCCGATCGAGTCGACCTTCGCCACCGTGCGCTTGCGGGCCAGGGTCACCAAGGGCCCCGGTTCTCGCGCCGCCGGTATCGCCATGGCCTACAAGCTGATCGAGGCCGCCCAAGGCCGCTGGCGGATGGTGAACGCGCCGCACCTGGTGGCGCTCGTCCGGGCGGGAGCGGTGTTCCACAAGGGCAAACTGCTCGAACGCCCCCTCGACATCACCCCGGCCGCACCAGCTGCATCCGGCGAAACCGACGTCGCCTAAATCGCGGTGGCGTGCCGGGTGGTTGGGTGCGGCCGGTCGGTGCTTGTGATGGACTTCGGTCATGCCCAAGAGCCGTGGCCGCCGTAAGGGCGCCAAGAACCGACCGGTCCGCCGTTCACCTCGGCCGCCCCAGCCCGCGGATCTATTGCTGCGTGATGCCCGAGACATCATCGAGCTCGACGATGTGCTCGCCGTCGAGACGTGGGCCAGCGGCTGGCTCGGCCAGGCCTGGTCGACCGCGGCGTTGACCGAGCGTGAGCCCGAGCATCAGCTGTGCATGCAGGTGAGCGGGCGAGCATGCACCACGCCGTCGCCGCACGCGCTGGGCGCGGTCGCCGCGCTGGCGCGGGTCGCGCCCGCCGCCGACATTTCGATGTTGACCGAAACCGTCGCGATCCTGGCCGAGACCCAGCCGGTGCCGGCCTGGCACACCGGCGCCGCCTGGACCCCGGCAGCGGCGTGGCGGGCGGTCGATGTGTACGACAGCGAACGGGTCCTGTTCATCGACTACGACGGACCCCACCCGCACACGCTGATGGCCCAGCTCTGCCAGGTCGGCGGCCTGATGATCGACACGCTCGCCATCCTTCAACCCGGCGCCGCAACCGCGTGGGACCAGCTGCGCGAGCCCACCGAGGTACCGATGCCGATCCGACAGGCCCCGGTCCCCGACGTGCTCGGCGATCTCGCGCACGCGTTGCGCACTACCGACATGACCTGGCCCCGCAACGACGACGAGGACTTCCTAGACAACCGGGCCCTGGCCTGGTCCCGCTGCCGCGACCACCTGCCCGACTGGCCCGACCACACTGAGCTGCCCGAGCCGCAACGCCGCCAACTGATCCAGGACTTCGCTACCGACAGCGGGTGCGACGACCCAGTGAGCCGGTCGCTGGCCGAGCTGCTAGTCGACTACGGCGAAGGCTACATCGGCGCGGGGCCGCTGTGCTGGAGCCCCGGCGAGGTGATGCTGCTGCTCACCGATTGGCTACCCCGCAAGACCATTCTCGACGCCAACCAACGCACCGCCCTGCCCGACGTGCTGCGCCAGTGGTTGCGCTTCGCCCTCACCCAACGCGGCATCGACCCCGACTGGATCGACCCCGTCGTCGACGCGGTCGACACCTACCTGCCTGTCTTCCACGACGCCTTCGACGACGAAACCGCCTGGGGCCCCGCCAAACAAGTCGCCGCCGCCCTCACCGAGCGAGGCGTCGACCTCACCGACCGGCATGCCGTCGACAACGCAATCCACCAACTCAACGCCGAACAACTCGCCCACCGACTACTGCCATAAGCCCGCCACGCCCGAACACCGTCGATCCACAGGTCTTGACGATTCCTCCGCGGCTCTAACCAACTGAGCTACCGCCCCTTGCAGCATCTGGCTGCTGCTTATGGCTTCAGCCACCTACCGTCGCGCGCAATCGTGCTCGAAGACGACTGTAGAGCTCCAGGGTCATGGCGGCCGTTGCGGGGCCGAGCATGCGTTGCATGAACCTTCACGTTAGCGCCAATGAGATGGCAAGTGACGCTGTGGTGTGCCGCGGTCCCTGAACCGTCAAGCCCTCGATGCCGGCGTGCTTCCACCGCAAATGATCAGTGTTTCTCCGGCGGGACCCGACCGCGTTATCCAGGCGGGAGAGGCCGCTTCAGGGTGCAGACAATGCTCCATTCGAAGTAATGATCTCCGCCTCTGTCATAGTCCTTGAAGTGGCGAGCGACCTGAGTGCGTTGCACCGAGGAGCCCACGATCTCCCACCCCTGCTCTCCGTAGGTCTTCGTCAGACGGGCCGCCTCGTCTATCACAGCTTGCAGGGATTCATGCGTCTGATAGATGAAGATGGTTTCCCACCGCTGCGGATACCAATTGCCGTCTGAGGCCAGCCACCAACCAGGCCCGGGCGAAGGGGTGCTCATGCCCCGGCACCCTAACGCCCCCGAGGCCTCAGAAAGTGAATGAAACATGACCGAAAGCTGTACACGCAGCCGAAAGCCGGCATTGCTTGTACAGGACACCCTGTTGGACCCAGAAGCCGCCCACAAACCCGCACTCAGAAAGTCGCGACCGCCGCCATGAAGAAACCGTTGCCGCGCCTGTCGAAGCTGCCCGCAATATCGCCCTTTACGCGATTGTCTGGATTGATTCCGGCGAGCGGGCTAACTCCGCAAACTCAGCCGCAACTCACGCTTCTATGAAGAACTGCGGCACTAGATAAAACTTCTTATCTGCGGTGGTGGAAGCATACCCAGCAGTCGTGCGTCGTGGCGACCACCGCGACGTGCGGCGGAGTCGCATTGACCAGCAGCCCTAAGCCTCGTGCGGCGGCCACAAGAATGGCTACCAAGGCTCTTTTCATGTATTCAAGATACGAGGCGTAATTAACAAACCATCACGGAACCCTGGGAATTGCCTCTAAACAAGACTCCGGTTTCCTGAAACACTCCTCGGCTGTCTTAGGCCGTGGCCCGCTAACGCGCTTTGTCGGGTGGCACAATCACACCGCCGTCAGTTGAATACCGTCTGACCATCGGCGTCGAGCAGGTAACGCTCGGTGCCGTACTCGACGTGGGCAGCGTCGGCACCCAGCGACACCGCGACCTTGTTGCTGGCATTTCGCATGACGTCAAACGTGAGCTCGACGGCCTCCGCCTCAGAAAAACGGGCGCGCACCTCGGCGGCTACGTCGGCGACGAGGTGCGCGGGAGTCCAAATTAACGCATCCGTATAGCGGAGCGCTGCTTTTGCGCGCTCGTCGAGTAACTTTGAGGTCTCGTAGCGCTCGATGTCGCTGTACAGCGTCTCGGAGCCCCCGGCGTCGAGAGCGGTGCCTTCGCGCAACGACTTGCACAGCCGGCAGTTGTGCTGCGCCGCGCCGCGCAACCGAACCAGCTCGGAGGTGACCGGGTCAAGCGCGCGCATCCGTGCCACCGCGGGCAGAAAGTCGTTGAACACCACATCAGAAGGCTCGGAGGTGTGATCCCACGAGATCGGCCCCTGCGTCCACCTCAGATACTGCTCACCAACACCCAAGGCCTCCAGCCCGGCCCGCACCCGCGGAACGAAGTCCGCGATATACATCTGCACCACAAGACTAAAAGTCTTGTCCCCCAACTGCTTCCACAGCCGGGACCGCTGCTCGCCGGTGATCGCCGAGACGTCGACGCTGAACTGCTCGCCGAACTCGGCGACGACGGCCTCGGTCTCCGATTCGGGTTCGGCCACCTCGACCTCGGCGGGCAACCGTGGCAGCGACACCGCCTGCGCGCACACCCGCCGCACCAGCCCCGCAATGCGACCACCGCCCGGGAACCCCGGAGACAGGGCCACCAACTGCGTCAGCTGATCTTTTCGAACCGATACCGGAGCCGCCATTGCTCACACGTTAGAACCCGTCCAGCCCCTGGGCAATCGGCTACTGCGCCTGGCTCACCGATGACATGTAGAAGTCCGGGATGCGCAACGACGGCATCGCCGCCCGAGTCGCCCAGTCCCCCCATTCTCGCGGCAGGGTCTTCTCGCTGACACCGGCCTCGGTGGCGCGTCGCAGCAGATCCAGCGGGCTCTCGTTGAACCGGAAGTTGTTGACCGCGGCGGTCACCTCACCGTCTTCGATGAGGTACACCCCGTCGCGGGTCAACCCGGTGAGCAGCAGTGTGGTCGGATCGACCTCGCGGATGTACCACAGCGTGGTCAACAGCAGCCCGCGCTCGGTGGCTGCGATCATGTCGGCCAGCTCGGCCGACCCGCCGGTCATCACCAGGTTGTCTGCGGCGACGGCCACCTTGGCATCGAATTTCGCGGCGGTGGCGCGCGGATAAGCCAGCGCGTTGATCACCCCGTCGCGGATCCAGTCCACCTGGTTGATCTCCATGCCGTTGTCGAACACCGACACTGTCTCCGACGAATTGCTCGCCGCGACGAACGGCGTACAAGCCAGGCCCGGCGCCATCGGATCGGAGAACAGCGTCAGCGGCAGCTCGGTGAGCCGCTCCCCCACCCGAGTCCCGCCACCGGGTGCGGAGAACGCGGTGCGACCCTCCCGGGCGCCGCGGCCGGCCATGGACCACGCCAGGTAGATCATCAGGTCGGCCACCGTCGACGGCGGCATAATCGTTTCGTAGCGCCCCGCGGGCAGCTCGACGCTGCGCTTCGCCCAACCCAGCCTCATCGACAGCTGCTCGAGCAGCAGATCGGTTGGCACATCGACGAAATCAGGTGTGCCCATCCCCGCCCAGGCGCTGGCGTCGCCGCGTTTGCCGTTGATCTCCACAGTGCCGGTGGGCTGCGTGAAACGCCGGCGCAGCCCCGTCGACGAGGCCAAGAACGTCGTTGAAACACTATGGTGCGCAAAGCCGTACAGCCGATCGGTGCCACGGAAGCCGCGGCTCAGCGAATCGGCGACGTCGGCGAATGCCCCGGGCCCGGTGCCGGGCACCGGCGCGTCCCAATCAGCGGGCACCCCGGTATCGGCCAGCAGCGGCGCGGCATCGCCGGCTTCCGGCGCGGAGCGGGCCGCAGCTTGGGACGCTGCCACCAGCCCGGGGATCACCCGCGGATCCACTTCGGAGGAAACAACCGTGCCAACGAAGGCGCTAGTTCCTTGACGCACAATCGAAATCACGGTCATGTTCCGGTTGACCGAAAGCCCGTTGGTGGTCATCGAATTGCCGGCCCAGCGCAACGTCGCCTCGACGCGGTCGGTGAGTAGCACTATGGTCTCGTCGGCGCGGCCGAGTTTCGCCGCCTCATCCAAAACGATGTTGACGACGTGCTGCGCTGTGATCATAGACCGCCTTCGGTACGAGTGTTGAGCACGTTGACGCCCCGGAACAACGCCGACGGACTGCCGTGGCTGACGGGGGCGATCTGCCCGGGCTGGGCCTTGCCGCAGTTCAAGGCGCCGCCCAGCCACCACGTCGACGGACCGCCTACGGCTTCCATGGAATTCCAGAAATCGGTCGTGGTGGCCTGATAGGCGACATCTCGCAACTGGCCGTCCAGCCGGCCGCCGCGGATGCGGAAGAACCGCTGGCCGGTGAACTGAAAGTTGTACCGCTGCATGTCGATCGACCAAGATTTGTCGCCGACGATGTAGATGCCGTCGTCGACCCGGCTGATCAGATCGGCGGTGCTGGTGTCGTCGGGGCCGGGCTGCAGCGACACGTTGGCCATCCGCTGGATCGGCACGTGATGCGCGGAGTCGGCGTATGAGCACCCGTTGGAGCGGGGCTGGCCCAGCCGAGGGGCGAACACCCGGTCGAGCTGATAGCCGACGAACACTCCGTCGCGCACCAGATCCCAGCTTTGCGCGGCGACGCCCTCGTCATCGTAACCGATGGTGGCCAAACCGAATTCGACGGTACGATCGGCGGTCACGTTCATCACCGGGGAGCCGTACCGCATAGAGCCGAGTTTGTCGGGGGTGGCGAACGAGGTTCCGGCGTAGGCAGCCTCGTAGCCGATCGCGCGGTCGTATTCGGTTGCATGGCCAACGGATTCGTGGATAGTCAGCCACAGATTGGACGGGTCGATCACCAGATCTTTACGCCCCGGGTTCACGCTGGGCGCCTTGACCTTCTCGGCCAGCAGCGACGGTAGCTGCGCGAGCTCGTCGGTCCAGTTCCACACCTCGTCGCCGGCCACCACTTCCCAGCCCCGGCCCATCGGCGGCGCCAGCGTGCGCATCGAGTCGAAACTGCCCGCGGCGGCGTCGACGGTCACCGCCTCCAGCGACGGCAGCAGCCGGACCCGCTGCTGGGTGATCGACGATCCAAAGGTGTCGGCATAGAACGTCTGCTCCTTGGCCGCCGTCAAACTGGCCGACACATGGTCGATACCGTCGGCGTCCAGCAGCCGCCCGGAGTACTCCTCGAGCACGGCGATCTTATCGGCGGCCGGGATGTCGAACGGATCGATCCGGTAGTTCGACACGTAGGTGGCGTTGGTGTACACCGGCTCGGGCGCGAGCTCGACACGCTCGGCGTTCAGCGCTGCCAGCGTGGTGGCTACGTGCACCGCACGACGCGCGGTCTCGGCGGCGACCGACGGCGCCAACTCGGCATGCGAGGCGAATCCCCAGGTGCCGTCGACGATCACCCGTACCGCCAAACCCACCTCGCGGCTGATGACCGCGGTCTCCAGCTCGCCGTCACGCAATTGGATGATCTCGGTGCTGATGCGGTGAACCCGCAGGTCGGCGTGGCTGGCCCCGGCCTTGGTGGCCGCCGACAGTGCGGCTTCGGCCAGTTCGTGGCGCGGCAGGTCCAGGAAGTCGGCATCGATCCCCCGGTTCGGTGTCACGATCCCACCGTAACGACCGCCCGCCACAAACCACGGCGGCGCCCGCTTTAATACGTGCATGGCCAGCGTCGTTCTGAGGAGAACACCTCGATCCACCGCGCTGGGTTACGCCCTGCTGGCACCCAGCCTGTTCGGTGTGGTCGCGTTTCTGCTGCTGCCCATTCTCGTGGTGGTCTGGCTGAGCCTGTACCGGTGGGACCTGCTCGGTCCGCTGCGCTACGCGGGCCTGGCCAACTGGCGCTCGGTGCTGGCCGACGCCGACTTCGGCAACTCACTAATCGTCACCGCAGTCTTCGTGGCAATCGTGGTTCCGGCGCAGACCGTGCTCGGACTGCTGGCCGCCTCGATGCTGGCCCGCCAGTTGCCTGTCACCGGCCTGTTTCGCACCCTGTACGTGCTGCCATGGATCTGCGCTCCGCTGGCCATCGCGGTGCTGTGGCGCTGGATCCTGGCTCCCACCGATGGCGCCGTCAGCACCCTGCTGGGCCACCGCATCGAATGGCTGTCGAATCCCAGCGTGGCGCTGCCGGTCGTGTCGGCGGTCGTCGTGTGGACCAATGTCGGCTACGTCTCGCTGTCCTTCCTCGCGGGCCTGCTGGCTATACCCGGCGACATCCACGCCGCCGCACGCACCGACGGCGCCAACGCCTGGCAGCGGTTCTGGCGCATCACGCTGCCGATGCTGAGACCGACGATGTTCTTCGTCCTAGTGACCGGGATCGTCAGCAGTGCACAGGTTTTCGACACCGTTTACGTGCTGACCGATGGCGGGCCGGAAGGCCGCACCGACCTGGTAGCCCACCGCATCTACGCCGAGGCATTCGGCTCGGCGGCGATCGGTCGAGCATCGGTCATGGCGGTCGTGCTGTTTGTCATCCTGGTCGGCGTCACCGTCGTTCAGCACTTGTACTTCCGTCGGCGGATCAGCTATGACCTCACCTAGTCGCCTCTCCAACAGCGTGATCTACGCAGGCCTGGCGCTCGGTGCGCTGATTACATTGGCGCCGTTCGCACTTGGCTTGCTGACCTCGTTCACGTCGGCTCACCAATTCGTGACGGGTACGCCGCTGCAGTTGCCGCGGCCGCCGACGCTGGCCAACTATGCCGACCTGGCCGGGGCCGGGTTCGGTCGCGCGGCGGCGGTGACCGCGTTGATGACGGCGGTGATTCTGGTGGGGCAGATGACTTTTTCGGTACTGGCCGGCTACGCGTTTGCGCGGCTGCAGTTTCCCGGACGCGATGCGCTGTTTTGGGTCTACATCGCAACGTTGATGGTGCCGGGGACAGTCACGGTGGTCCCGATGTACCTCATGATGGCGCAGCTGGGTCTGCGCAACACGTTCTGGGCGTTGGTGTTGCCGTTCATGTTCGGCTCTCCCTACGCGATATTCCTTTTACGCCAGCATTTTCGGATCATTCCAAATGACTTGATCAACGCCGCGCGCCTGGACGGGGCCAACACGCTGGACGTGATCGTGCACGTGGTGATTCCGTCCAGCCGTCCGGTCCTGGCTGCCTTGACGCTGATCACCGTGGTCTCGCAGTGGAATAACTTCATGTGGCCGTTGGTGATCACCAGTGGCCACAAGTGGCGCGTGCTCACGGTGGCGACGGCCGACTTGCAGTCGCGATTTAACTCGCAGTGGACGCTGGTGATGGCCGCGACCACGGTCGCGATCGCGCCGTTGATTGTCCTCTTCGTGCTTTTCCAGCGGCACATCGTCGCTTCGATCGTCGTTTCGGGGCTCAAGTGAGATTCCGATGACGCGGCCTCGCTTTTCCACGCTAGTTGCAGGCGCGCTTGCACTTGTCGCGGTGTTGTTGGCGGCGACGGCGATGCTGTTGGACTATTCCGGCGAACCTCATGGCAGCAAGATCGTCGTGACGGTGCGGGTCTGGGGCGACCAGATTGGTGCGGCATATCGGCAATCGTTCGAGGCATTCACCCGCGCGCATCCCAATATCCAGGTGCGCACCAACATGGTGGCCTACTCGACTTACTTCAACACCCTGCGCACCGACGTGGCAGGCGGCAGCGCCGACGACATCTTCTGGCTGTCCAACGCATACCTCGCCGGTTATGCCGATAGCGGCCGGTTGATGAACATCGGCAAGACACTCGGCCAAGGTGCCGCTTCGGCTTGGGAGCCGGCAGTAGTCGATCAGTTCACTCGCGGCGGGGTGCTGTGGAGTGTACCGCAGCTGACCGACGCCGGCATCGCCGTGTTCTACAACGCGGACCTGCTTGCGGCGGCGGATGTCGATCCCGCTCAGCTGAATAGCCTGCGGTGGAGTCCCAACGGCGACGACACGTTGCGGCCGTTGTTGTCCCAGCTCACCGTCGATGCAGCTGGACATGTCGCGGGCACTTCGGGTTTCGACGCCGGACGGGTACGTCAGTGGGGGTACAACGCGGGCAACGACCCTCAGGCCATCTACCTCAACTACATCGGGTCGGCCGGCGGCGTATTTCAGCGCGACGATGAGTTCGCGTTCGACAACCCCGCAGCAATAAAGGCCTTCCGCTACCTGGTCGGTTTGGTCAACGACGATCACGTCGCGCCACCTGCCTCGGACACCAACGACAACGGTGACTTCTCCCGCAACCAGTTTCTTGCCGGGAGGATGGCACTCTTCCAGTCCGGCACCTACAACCTGGCGCCGGTGGCCCGCGATGCCCGGTTCCACTGGGGTGTGGCGATGCTGCCGATCGGACCTGCTGGTCGGCTAAGCGTCACCAACGGTATTGCCGCGGTGGGCAACGCGGCGACCAAGCACCCGGACGCGGTTCGTCAGGTGTTGGCCTGGATGGGCAGCAGTGAGGGCAACGCATACCTGGGCCGTAACGGTGCGGCCATCCCCGCTGTGCTGTCAGCTCAACAGGTCTACTTCGACTATTGGGCCGCCAGGGGTGTCGACGTCACACCCTTCTTCTCGGTGCTGGACGGCCCGCGCATTCCAGCCCCGGGTGGCGCAGGCTTCGCCGCCGGAGACGCCGCCCTACGAAGTTATTTCGACGAAATGTTTCTGGGCCGAGGCGATGTCGCGGAGATCCTGAGACAGGCTCAACGAGCGGCCAATGCCGCCGCGCACCGGTAACTTTAGCCGGGCAGCACCACCACCGGCGCCGAACTCTCGCGGATGATTTTTCCGCTACGAGATCCGAGGAACACCCTGCGGATGTCGCCGCGCGGCGACGTGCCCAGTGCCAGGATCTCGCCGTCCTGCCAGTCTGCTTTCTCGAGCGCCTCTCGCCAGCTGTGACCGTTCACCACTTCCAGCACAACGTCCTCGCTGACTACACCCTGAGTCTTCAGGTTTTCCCAGAACTTCTCGCGCCTGTGACGCCCACGCATCCAGGATCGAATCCTCGGCGTCCAGCCCCACTTCGGGTGGATACATCGTCTTGCCGCGGACCGCGAAGGTAATCACCCGTACCGGCAACCCCAATCGCTGAGCGAACTCGAAGCACTGGCGTACCACATCAATTGAGTCCGGAGTGGCGGAGTAGGCGCATGTGAGCCGTGTCAATCCGCCTGTGTACGAACGATATCCGCGGGGACTGATCGCGACCGGCACGGGCGACACGTGCAACAGCCAGTCGGCGGTAGAGCCGATCACCACCTGCCCGCGCCCACCGCTTGGCAACGACCCCAGCACCACGACCTCGGCATCGACATCCGCGATCACCTCGATCAACCCACCCGACACCGACCGGTGTGCACGGTTGAGGTAGCTGACCTCGATCCCACCGGCCAAGCCGTCGAGATAACCCTCGGCCTCCTCCGCCGAGTCCACAGCCAAACGGTCCGCCCACTGCTCGTACTCGGCATCGACGCGAGCGAACGACGGTGTCGGCCATGGCTTGGGCACGATGGTCGCCACGGTCAGCGATGTGTCGAGTGTCCGCGCGGCGCGCACGGCCAGGTGCAACCCCGACAAGCCGACCTCACCGGCCCGATAGCCGACGACAACCGTCACAACACTTCCCTGGGCTCGTCTTCGGAAGCCGCGGTTGGGACGAGGCCGTCACCGTCGTCGTTGAGCGCGCTGTGGTGGCGACCCCACAGGAAGTAGAAGACCAACGCCAACAAGACCCATCCGGTGAACGCGATCCAGGTGTACCAGTGCAGGCTGACCAGGATGTAGCCGCACGCCAACACGGAAAGTGCAGGCGTGACAGGGTAACCGGGCACCTTGAATGCGCGCGGCAAGTCGGGTTGGCGCACTCGCAGAATGATCACTCCGACGGACACGACGATGAACGCGGTGAGTGTGCCGATGGATACCATGTCCGCCAACTTGTCCAGCGGCACGAAGGCCGCCAGACTCCCCGCCGCCATCCCAACGATCACCGTATTGCTCACCGGCGTCATGGTGCGCGAATTCACCGTGGCGAACCGCGACGGCAGCAGCCCGTCACGGCCCATGGCGAACAGGATGCGGGTCTGACCGTACATGGAGACGAGCGTGACGGAGAAGATGGAGATCACGGCGCCGGCGGCAAGAATTGTGCTGGCCCACCTGCCGTGGGTGACGTTGTCGAGGATGGTGGCCAGGCCCGCCTCTTGCTGCGCGGCGAAGTCCCGCCACGGCTGGGTGCCCAGCGCGGCCAGCGCGACAAGGACGTACACGCTGGTGACGGTCGCCAGCGCCGCGATGATTGCGCGCGGCATGGTCTTCTGCGGATCCTTCACCTCGTCGCCTGCCGTCGACACCGCGTCAAGGCCGATGTACGAGAAAAAGATGGTGCCGGCCGCGGAGCCGATGCCGGCGACGCCGAACGGGGCGAAGTCCTTGAGCCGGTCGGCGTCGAAGGCGGTGAACGCGATTACCACGAACATGACCAGCACGCTCAGCTTGGTCAGCACCATGATCGCGTTGACCTTGGCCGATTCGCTGGCGCCGCGGATCAGCAGCAGCGCACACATGGCGATCAGGATGATCGCCGGCACGTTCACATAGCCCGGTTGCGAGTCCCACGGTGCCGCCGACAAGGCATGCGGCAGCTGGAATCCGAACAGATTGCTCAGCAATTTGTTGAGGTAGCCGCTCCAGGTGACCGCGACCGCCGCGGTGGCCACCCCATACTCCAGCAGCACGCAGGCTGCCACACCCATCGCAACGGCCTCACCCAGCGTGGTGTAGGCATACGAGTACGACGAACCAGAAACCGGTACCGCGGAAGCCAATTCGGCGTAGCAGATGGCCGCGAGCCCGGCAGCGATGCCGGCGATAAGGAACGAAACGATGACTCCGGGGCCGGCTTCGGGCACCGCCTTGGACATGACGAAAAAGATTCCGGTGCCGATCGTCGAGCCGACGCCGAACATGGTCAGCTGGAACGTGCCGATGCTGCGCTTGAGGCCGTCCGCGGCCCCGTGTGCGACATGTGCGCCGGCGACCGGGCGTCGCCGCAGCATCTGCTCTGTCAGACTGATCGACGTGGCTGGCAATTGCGCCTCCTGTTGTCGGATCAGCTGATTATGAGGCAGCCTCCCGCAGCGCCAAAGCGAACTGGTCAACCGCCCAGTCGATCTCCTGCTCGGTGATCACCAGCGGCGGCGCGAACCGCAGCGTCGAGCCGTGGGTGTCTTTCACCAGCACACCGCGGTCGGCCAATCGCAGGCTCATCTCTTTGCCGGTGGCCAGTGCCGGTTCGATGTCGACACCGGCCCACAATCCGAGGCCGCGTACCGCCACCACACCGTCGCCGATCAACTCCCCCAGACGGCTATGCAGACGACCACCCAATTTCGCAGAGCGCGCCTGAAATTCCCCCGACGCCAGCATGGCAACCACCGCGGTCCCGATCGCGGTGGCCAATGGGTTGCCGCCGAACGTCGAGCCGTGTTCGCCGGGATGCAGAACGCCGAGGATTTCGCGGTCTGCGACCACCGCCGACAGCGGAACCACGCCGCCTCCCAGCGCCTTACCGAGCAGGTAGACATCGGGCACGACACCCCAGCGATCGCAGGCGAACGTGTAACCCGTTCGAGCCAGCCCCGACTGGATTTCATCAGCGATCATCAGCACGCTGTGCTCGCTGCACAGCGCGCGGACGGCCGGAAGGTAGTCGTCGGGCGGGACGACGATGCCCGCCTCACCCTGGATCGGCTCCAGCAGCACCGCGACGGTGTCGTCGTCGATCGCCTGTGCCAATGCCGTGGCATCGCCGAAGGGTACCGAGCGGAAACCGGGTGTGAAAGGTCCAAAGCCGTCCCGCGCCGTCGGATCGGACGAGAAGCTGACGATGCTGATCGTGCGGCCATGGAAGTTGTTGTCGGCCACGATGATGTTCGCGTGACCCTCGGGAACGCCCTTGACGTCAGCGCCCCACTTGCGAGCGACTTTGAGACCGCTCTCGACTGCCTCGGCACCCGAATTCATCGGCAGCACCATGTCTTTGCCGCACAACTGGGCAAGAGCGGCACAAAACGGTCCGAGGTTGTCGGAATGGAACGCACGACTTACCAGCGTGACGGTGTCGAGTTGGGCGTGGGCAATCGCGGTGATCTCGGGATTGCGGTGACCAAAGTTGACCGCCGAATAGGCGGCCAGGCAATCCAGGTAGCGTCGGCCTTCGACATCGGTGATCCATGCACCCTCGGCGCTTGCTGCCACCACGGGGAGCGGCGAATAGTTATGCGCTGCATACCGTTCCACCAGGGCGATCGCATCCTCGGTTCCGTTCGCGGCGACCCCTTGAACTGGGGCGTCGAGAATCGTCATGGAAATACCTCCAATGTGCAGCACTTGACCGAACCGCCGCCCTTGAGCAGCTCGGAGAGATCGACGCCGACTGGCTCGAAGCCGGCTTCACGCAGCTGTGTAGCGAAACCCATTGCGGCAGAAAGAAGCACAACATGCAAGCCGTCGGAGACGACGTTCAACCCGAGCACGAATGCGTCGGCGCTCCCCACCACGATAGCGTCCGGGAACAGCGCGTCCAGCTGGTTTTGGGCTGCCGTGCTGAACGCCGGGGGGTAAAACGCAATCGTGTGGTCGTCAAGGACGGCGAGCGCGGTGTCGAGATGATAGAACCGCGGGTCGACCAGCTCTAGGGACACGACCGGCACGCCCAGCGCAGCCGAGATTTCGTCGTGCGCGCGCAGGTCGGTGCGAAAGCCGTAGCCCGCCAATACCATTTCACCGACCTTCAGGAGATCGCCCTGTCCCTCGTTGATGTGACGGGTGGTTACCGGCCGATAGCCCGTCGACGACATCCATTCGGCGTAGGCCCTCGACTCGCCGGCGCGCTGGGCGAATCGGAACCGGGCGACGATAGCGACGTCGTCGGCGATGAACCCACCGTTGGCGGCGTAGACCATGTCTGGCAGCCCAGGCACGGGGTCGATCAAATCCACCCGGTGGCCCAGCCGTAGGTAGGTCTGGTACAGCACCCGCCACTGCGCTTGCGCGACGTGGACATCGACCGGTGCGGTGACGTCCATCCAGGGATTGATCGCGTACTCGACAGCGAAAAATGCCGGCGGCGTCATGGCATACCGGCGTCTGCGGGCTGTGCGGCTGGGCTTGGTGACCTCGGCGTCTTGCCATGCCGCGGGCGCCGGTGCGGCGACCGGCGCGGGCTCGGCGACATAGTAATCCGTCATGAAATCAACGATATTTTGAGCCTGTCAAACAAGCAAACGACGATTGTTGCGTGTCTATGCATAATTTATTGCGTTAAAATCTCTACAGTGGCGTTTTATTGTGCACCAGCGAAACGGATTTCCATGGAGCGTCTGGACGAGACCGATGAGCGCATCCTCGCCGAACTCACCGAGCATGCGCGGGCTACCTTCGCCGAGATCGGGCAGAAGGTGAGTTTGTCGGCACCGGCGGTAAAGCGTCGCGTCGACCGGATGCTGGACAACGGCGTGATCAAAGGTTTCACCACCGTCATCGATCGCAATGCGCTCGGCTGGAACACCGAGGCCTTTGTGCAGGTGTTCTGCCACGGCACGATTTCGCCCGATCAACTGCGGGCGGCTTGGGTGGATATGCCCGAGGTGGTCAGCGCGGCAACGGTGACCGGCACTTCCGACGCCATCCTGCATGTTCTGGCCCGTGACATGCAGCACCTGGAGGCGACTCTCGAGCGTATCCGGTCGAGCGCCGACATCGAACGCAGCGAAAGCATCGTCGTACTGTCTAACCTCATCGACCGGATGCGCACCTAGCAGCCGGTCAGCGGCGCGTCAGCTCCGGGCGAACCAGCGCGCCAGCATGGAAGGTGATGGGCTCGGCGGTCGACGGGATGCATAGGGCCACGGCTGGTTTCGTTAGGGGATGGAACTGGCGCGGGTGTGCTTCAGCTGCGGCCGCAGGTGCTGGCACAGGTCGGTAGATCCGGGTCCGTCCAACGGTTGCAAGCTTCGACCGGGTCGTCGGTCAAGTCGTAGAGTTCCCACTGGTCATCCAGCGGAGACGTCCGATAGGCCTCTCCCCCAAGTCCGTTGGCCGCCAAGTGACGCACGCCGGGTTCAGTCCAGGTGCTCGGATCGTCGAAGGTACGGACCAGCTTCCACAGATGCCCGCCGCCTCCGGCTGCCGTCGCATCCCCCACGCGGACAACCAGTCCCTCAAAATTGACCGGTCGCACGGTTTTTTCACGCTCAGTAAGGCGAATGCGACATCGTCTCGAGCGCCACCGCTGCCCCACTGGCCGCGATGGTGATCGCGATTGTCAACCAGTCGGCCAGCTTCGGCCGCACCGGATTGGCAGAGATCTGACCGGTGCCGCCCCGAGCGGTGATTGCGTCGCCCATCTCGTCGGCGCGCCGCAAAGTCACGGCGATGGCAGCGGCCAGCAGGTCGATCAGCTCCATGGCGTGCCGACGACGACGAGCCTTGCGGCTCTTCGGTATCCGTTTAGGCCGTAGCCGACGGGCGGCGGTGAGCACTTGGAATTCGTCGATCAACATCGGGAAGGCGCGTAGCGCGAGCGCCAACGCTACAGCCCATTCGTCGACCGGGATCCGCAATATCCGCAACGGTCGGCCCAAAGTCGCTAATGCAGGCCCTATCTCGGCGACGTTGGTGGTCCAGGACACCATCGCGCCCAGCCCGAGCAGCACGATCGACAACGCGGTGATCCGCAGGAAGTTCAACCCTCCGCCGAGTCCGATCTCCAGTCCGGCTATCGAGATCTTTGGGCTACCGCCGGACAGCGCGGCCGTGAAGAAGCCCAACGCGAGAACGATCCACAGCCACCGCGGTATCGACGGCAGCACGCCGCGCGGAATGCGCGCGATTCTGAGCGCCGCAAACACCAGGGCCGCCGCCATCCCGATCGTCACCCACCCCGGGTAGAACGTCAGCAGCACCGAAACACCGAAAACAACCAGCAGTTTGGTCCCTGCCCACAAATCGTGGATGGTCGACCGTCCGGGCACCGGGATCAACACCACGACCGGGCGAGAGGGGCGACGGGTCGCGCCGTCTGTCGAGGCCGTCGTAGCGGCTGTGGTCACGCCATGCCCCCCGCCGTGGTCGACATCGGTTCCACGGTGCCACTGCGCAGATGCAGGGTGCGCGGGCACAGTTCCTCCAGCCCGGCGAAGTCATGTGAAATCACCACCACCGTCAGACCCCGCTCACGACGCAGGTCCTCCAGCAGCCGCAGCAGGCCCCGCTGGGTGGCGGCATCCAACCCCGCCAGCGGCTCGTCCAGAATCAAGGCCCGGGGCGAACACGCCAAAAGCCCGGCCAGCACCACACGGCGCATCTGACCACCGCTGAGCTGGTCGATACGCCGCTTGGCCAGCGTGGGATCCAGCCCGACGACCCCTAGTGCCGCGGCGACCCGATCCGTGTCGCGGTGCGAAAACCCTGCTGCGGAGGCCACTTCCAGGTCTACACGGCTGCGCATCAACTGCAGCCTTGCCGCCTGAAACGACAACGCCACCGCACCGACCTGCTCATGGATGGGTCGGCCGTCCATAAGGCAGGCCCCGGCCGTGGGAGTCGTCAGTCCGGCCATGATCCACGCCAGTGTCGACTTACCCGAGCCGTTGCCGCCGTGGATCAGCACCCCATCACCTTGCTCCACCACCAAGTTGATATCGCGCAGTGCGGTCTTGGCCCACGGGGTGCCGCTGCCGTATTCGTGGCCGACGCCGACAAGTTCGATCACCGGCGCATGTTGCCGATAATCCACCGCGACGGTCGGTACCGGCGCGGCCGAGGTCTCGACCATGCCGGTGTTGTCCGGTGAATCGCTGAGATCGATCGTGCGGTCCGCGGAATCGGCCTCGTTGTGGTAATGCGTGATGTGCATCAAGGCAGTCCGGTGTCTTTTGGTGAGACCGGAGAGCACGCCCAACAACGCATCCCGGCCCTGTTGGTCGACCATGGTGGTGACTTCGTCGGCAATGAGCAATGCCGGCTCCCGGGCCAGCGCCGCGGCGAGCGCAAGGCGCTGCAGTTCACCTCCGGACAGGCTTCCGGTGTCGCGCTCGGCAAGTGCCTCGAGGCCGACCTCGCTCAGCAACCGGCCCACGTCGATTTCGGTACCGGGTGGCAGGCCCCAGACCACATCGTCGGCAACGCGGGTTCCCAGAACCTGACTTTCGGGGTGTTGAAGGACAAGGGCCGTGCCGCCCTGCTTGCCCAGACCCACCGCGCCCGGTCGCTCCACGCTGCCCGACGTCGGTCGGCGGCCGGCCAAGATCAGCATCAACGTGGTCTTCCCGGAGCCGTTGGCTCCGGTAACTGCCACGTGTTCACCGACTCGGAGGTCCAGGCTGACCTCGCGCAGCGCGTCTTGGCTGGCGCCGGGATAACGGAATCGCACCTTGTCCAACCGCACCGGAACCGGCCCGACCGGGGATTCCTCGTCCTTACTTCCGTCCCAGGCGTCCAGTTTGTGCACATCGGGGAGGCCGCGCATCCGCTCCAACAGGCGGGATAACGCCCACCAGCCGATCAACGACGCGACCATGACTCCGAGGCCGTAATAGACCAGCATCCACCACTGCCAGTAGTGCAGCGCCCAGGTGAAATACCGCTTCAGGTCAACGGCGGGCCCCTGCATATGCACCCGGGTCAGGAACGTCGCGACCCCGTTCACGTTCGAGGTCATCACCTCGAAAATCAGGTGCCGCAGCCGGGTCATCACGGTCAGCGCGCCGACCGACATGGCACCGAAGGCGACTCCGGCGATCAGCGACGAGACAATCACCGTAACTGTGCCCCGGCCCTTGCGCTTGACGAATCCGGTCAGCCCGCCGATGTAGGTGCAGTGGATGACTGTCATCAAACCGCCCATCCCGGCGATCAGGAAGGCGATCATCCCGGCAGCAACCGTCGCCGCGAGCAGCACGCGCAGCCGATAGCGGTAGGCCAGTAGACCGGTGGGCACCGTGCCCAGCAAGGCCAGTCCCGCTGCGAAGGGGATGACTACGGAAATGATTGCGATTACTGCACACAGCGCTCCCATCACGGAGGCCTGTGCCAATTCGACCGGACGCAGCGATCCACCCCGATGGCGTTGACGGGGGGGTCTGGGGACGGTCACCCCAACGATTCTGCCAGGCTGCAGCGCCAAGTTCTCGTAGCACACTGAGTCATCTGGGATTTCGCGTCGAGGTGTCCGCAATTCGTCTCGCTTAGCAAAGCTATGCAACCATGTATGTATGAATGCATCCGCCGCCAGCCACACCGATGTCGTTGACGCCGCAAACACCGATCCCCAGCCTGGCCTGGGAGCAGATCTGCTCGCCGTGGTCGCGCGGCTCAATCGGCTGGCCACCCAACGCATCCAGATGCCGTTGCCTGCTGCGCAGGCCAGGCTGCTGGCCACCATCGACGCCCATGGAGAAGCCCGCATCGGTGATCTGGCCGCCGTTGATCACTGTTCGCAGCCGACGATGACCACACAGGTGCGGCGGCTCGAGGACGCCGGCCTGGTTACCCGAACTGTCGACCCCGGAGACGCCCGGGCGGTCCGGATTCGCATCACGGATGAGGGAATGCGCACGCTTAACGCTGTGCGGGCCGACCGCGCCGCTGCGATTGAACCGCAACTGGCCTTGCTCGAGCCGTCGGACCGTCAGGTGCTGGCCGATGCGGTCGGCGTGTTGCGCCGGCTGCTCGACAATGCCGCAGTTGCAGCACGTCGCAACACATTGTGATCAGCGCCCATCCCCAGTGGATAGCCGACCGGCAGCGGGTAGACACTTGATCAATGCCTGATTGGTCTCAAGACGGGATCAATTCGGTCTGACCGGCGACGAAAGGTGGCGTTGATGCGGCCCGAGGCTTTCGCCTTCCCGGCCTCCGCGCTAACCGTATGGGTCGGACCGATGAGGTATGTCTTTGCCCCGGGCCGTGACGTGATTGTGGGCTACGGCCCCGGGTGCGACATCCCGCTGGAACAGCTCGGCAACGCCGGCCCACCGCCGCAGGCGCCTCGTCCGGATGTTGTGCTGCGGTTCGTCGGTACCCATTGGGTGGCCATCGAGTGGAGCCCCAACGGCATCTTCGTCAACGGCTTCCGGGTGCCGGCCGTCGACATCCACGACGGGCAGACGATCACGATCGGTGATCCGCAGCGAGGTCCTCGGCTGGTTTTTCAAATCGGCCCACCCGTCGGCCCGCCGGGACAACCGCCGGGTCCACCTCAACGCCCGGCCTACCCGCCGCCACCGCAGCCCCCTCCACCCCCGCAGCCTCCCAGCAGCCCGCAGCTCCCCTCGCAGCGGGAGACCCAGCGAATGCCACTACCATCGTCGCAATCCCCCCCGGTTGAGCGACCGATCCAGCCTGCGGCGCCACCCCCGGTTCGACCGTTCGCGCCACCAGTGCCACCCATCGGACCGCCCGCGGCGCCGTCCCCACCACCGCCCGCAGCGTCGTCCCCATCACCGCCGGCCGAGCCGCCCCCACAACCGCCGGCCCAGCCGTTCGCACCGCCAGCACCGGCGGCGCCAGCACCTGTTGCCGAGGATGAGCAACCACAGGGTCGGGGTCTGATCGAGCGGATGATCACCCGAAAGCTGCGTGCCCCGCGCCCCTCCTTCCGGACCGAACAGGCGGAGCCCACCTATCAGTTGCCGCTCAAGTCTGGCGCCCGCACGAGCGGCGTTGCCGCACACCATTTGGGACTTGCCGTTGATGGCCGCGAGTTGGTCACAGACGTCTCGTTCACCGCACGTCCGGGCACATTGACCGCGGTGATCGGGCCGTCGGCCGCGCGCAACTCCGCGCTGCTCGGGATGCTCGCCGGCGCCAGGAAGCTCAGCTCCGGCCGAATCACCGTGGACGGCCACGATGTGCACGCCGAGCCCGAGTCCATGCGCACCCGCATTGGGATAGTGCCGCGCGACGACCGCCTTCATCGGCAGCTCACCGTCGAACGGGCAGTCGGTTACGCGGCCGAACTACGGTTGCCGCCGACACCTTGCCGGAGCACCGCCACCGGGTGGTGGATCAGATTCTCGAAGAACTCGAGCTGACGCCGCACCGCTCGACCCGGATCAGCAAGCTGCCGCCGGAAGCGCGCCGGTGTGCCTCGCTGGCGATCGAACTCATCACCAGACCGACACTGCTCGTCGTTGACGAGCCAAGCGCCGGGTTGGATGCGGCGCAGGAAAATCACGTGATGGCGGTGCTGCGACGCCAGGCTGACATCGGCGGTGCCGTCGTGGTGGCTATGAATTCGCAGACATCACTGACCCATCTCAATATGTGCGACCAGATATTGCTGCTCACGGCCGCCGGCACCATGGCTTTCGCCGGCACGCCCCTGCAGATCGAGTCCTTGATGGGTACCACCGACTGGTCGAAAGTCCTCGCGCAGGTGAGCGCCGATCCCGACGGTGCCCACCGCGCGTTTCGAGCCCGACAACAAGCAGTGGGTCCAACAGCGCCGCCAGAGGTGGCCGCGCCGTGGCCACTGCCCGCCAAGCTCACCGCGAACCGGCAAATACGGTTAGTGGTCGGCCGCCAGGTTCGCCTGCTCTTGGCCAACCGTCTCTACTTCCTCTTCTTGGCGTTGCTGCCGTTCGTGTTGGCGGCGCTGACGCTGTTGATTCCCGGCAATTCCGGCCTGGACAAGCCCAACCCGGCCAGCCACCACCTGCACGAGGCCATCGAGATCCTGGCCGCGCTCAACATCGCCGCGGTGATCATCGGCACCGCGTTGACCATCCGCGACCTGGTTGGCGAGCGCCGCGTCTTTCGGCGCGAGCAGTCTCTGGGGCTGTCGACGTCGGCTTACGTGGCCGGCAAGATCATCGTCTTCAGTGTGGCCGCGGCCATCCTGACGGCCATCATGTTCACGATCGTCGTGGTCGGCAAAGGCGGACCCGTGCACGGCGCCGTCGTGCTGCAGAACGCCACGGTCGAGCTCTATGTGACCGTGGCCGTCACCGCGATCGTGTCTGCGATCATCGGGCTCGCGCTGTCGACGCTGGGCAAGTCCCTGCGGGAGGTCGTGCCGCTGCTGCTACCGGTAATCCTGGCATCGGTGTTGTTCAATGGAAGCCTGGTTCAGCTGGTGAGCAAGTGGGGGTTCCAGCAGATCTCGTGGTTTGTCCCGGCCCAGTGGGGCTTCGCGGCTTCGGCGTCCACCGTCGATCTGCGCAGGGTCGACGCGCTGGCCGCCAACGCCGAGATGTGGACGCACTATTCGGGCTGGTGGGTGTTCGACATGATCATGCTCATCGCCTTCGGCGCGATCGGGATCGGGTTCGTCCTGTACCGGCTGCGATCGCCCAGACCCGAAACCCATTCCCAACCACTACATCGCGAACAGCAGGAACTGAGTGACCTGACTGGATGAGAAGTTGTTGTCGCTGACCAACAATCGGCTCAGCGCGAGCATCACATGAGTGCGGCAACCAGCAAACCGACCAGGTAGGTGGCAGCAACGGCGACCGACCCGAACAGCAATTGCCGGAACGCGGCCCACCAAACCGGTTTGCGGGTGAATCGGGCGGTCAGGCCGCCGACGATCAGCAGACCGACCCCGCCACAGACCAGGCCCACCACCAACGACCCATACCCGAGGAGGTAAGGGAACAGGGGGATGAGCGCACCGATGGCGAACGTCACGAAGGACGCAGTCGCGGCCAGCCGGGCCGACGGCTTCTCGGCGGGATTCACGCCAATCTCCCGTACCAGATGGACGTTGACCGCCCGGTTCTCGTCGCGATGGATCTCGTCGGTGGCGGCCTGCGCGGTTTTCTCGGTCAGGCCGATGTCGACGAGCATGCTGACCAATTCGGCCCGCTCGGCTTGCGGGCGAGTGCGCAGAGCGCGGCGTTCGACGAAGACCTCGGATTCGATCTGCTCGTTGGCCGTGGTTACCGACGTGTACTCGCCCAGCGCCATGGAGAACGCCCCGGCAAGCAACCCGGCGATGCCGCTGACCGTGACGGCGTGGACGCTGTCGGCGGCAGCCACACCGGCGATCAGGGCGGTGTTGCTGACCAGGCCGTCCATCGCGCCAAAGGTGGCTGCGCGTAACCAGCCTCCGCTGATATCGGGATGGGTGTGCCCGACGTCGTACGCCGGGTCGGGGTGCTGCGACGGGGTGTCCGGCTTGGCCATGACGCCATCTAAGCGGTGGGCCCCGGCACACCGCTACACATACCTCCTGACTTGGCTGCAGTACTCGGCGTATTCCTTGCCGTAGTGCTGCCGCATGAATCCTTCCTCGCGCAACACTTGCCGGTGAAACAGCGCAGTGGCGGCGACCAGGTAGATCAGCGGAACCCAATTGGGAAACACCAGGAACTGACCGACCAGGAAGACGAAGAAGCCGACATAGATCGGATTGCGGCTCACCGCGAATATGCCCGTCGTCACCAGGCGACCGGGTTGGTCGACATCGATGCCGATCCGGAAGCTCCTGCCAAACGACACCAGGCTAGCGACCAGAATCAGTACTCCGACCACGCAAAGCCCCACCCCGAGCCAGGCCACCGGCGTCGACTGGAAGAACCGCCGGTCGCTGGCCAGGGGCCAACCGAAGGCGGCGGCGAACACCGTATAGAAGTAGAACAGCGCCACCGGCGGTATCAGGAAATCCGTCTTGTCGAGTTCCCCGAAATGCATTGCCCGCGTGCCGGTTCTGCGCAGCAGCACGACCCTGCTAATCACCGTGCCCATCAGCAGTACCACCATGAGAGCGGCCAGGTATTGCGGCATCGCGGTCCTAGGTCAGACGATTTACGACCACTGTGCGCTCCTGGCACCCCCGACGCCACCGATTGACATCGCCTTGTTATTCCCGACTTGTTTCGGAGGCCCGAGCAGCGGGTTACCGTCGCCTTATGGCGACAGAGATGACAAGCACTGCCGAACACCTGCGCAACGCCTTGGACGGGCGTTGGCGTGACGTAAAGAACCGGATGCGGGCCACGATGACCGAGGACCTGTTCCGCCCGCATTACACGCCGAACACGGTGATCGCCCGCACCAAGGTGGCCGAGCAAATGAGGATCATGGCCGCGTTCGGTGTCGCCGCCGACATTTTCCGCAAAGAGCATGGCGGGACCGGCGACATCGGTGCGGCGATCACGATGATTGAGATGCTCGCGATGTCGGACCTGTCCCTGATGGTCAAGGCTGGAGTGCAGTGGGGGCTGTTCGGCGGCGCGGTCGAGAACCTGGGCACCGAGCGCCACCACGAGGCATACGTCAAACAGATCATCAGCCTCGAGTTGCGCGGCTGTTTCGCGATGACCGAGACGGGACACGGCAGTGACGTTCAGTCGCTGGAGACCACCGCGACCTACGACCCCGAGACCGAAGAGTTCATCGTCCACTCCCCCACCCCGACGGCCCGCAAGGACTACATCGGCGGTGCTGCCCAAACCGCCACCATGGCAGCGGTTTTCGCGCAACTGATCACCACCGAAGACGGCAAACCGGTCAACCACGGTGTGCACTGCTTAATGGTCCCGATCCGCGACGCCGACGGAGCAGACCTGCCCGGCGTGACGACATCTGACTGCGAATACAAGGGCGGCCTGCCCGGCGTCGACAACGGCCGCATCGTCTTCGACCACGTCCGGGTCCCGCGGGACAACCTGCTGAACAAGTACGGCGACGTCGCCGCCGACGGCACTTACAGCTCCCCGATCGAGAACCCCAACCGGCGGTTTTTCACCATGCTGGGCACACTGGTTCGCGGCCGCATCACCGTGGGCGGCAGCGCGGGCTCCGCCGCGCGCGTCGCACTGGACATCGCCACCCGATATGCGTTGCAGCGCAGGCAATTCAGCGCACCCGACGAGGACACCGAGGTGCTGATCATGGATTATTTGGTGCATCAGCGCCGACTGTTTCCGTTGATCGCGAAGTCATACGCGCTGCAGTTCGCCCAGAACGAGCTGGTCGGCAAATGCAATGACGTACAGACTGCGGACGCACCCGACGCCGAGGAGCAGCGCGAATTGGAGGCCCGCGCCGCAGGGCTGAAGGCGGCCAACACCTGGCACGCGTCACAAGCCATTCAGGAGGCCCGCGAGGCGTGTGGCGGCGCCGGCTATATGGCCGAGAACCGGCTGATTGGGCTGCGGGGCGACACCGACGTGTTCACCACGTTCGAGGGCGACAACCATGTGCTGATCCAATTGGTGGCCAAGGAACTGCTGACCGCCTATGCCGACGACATCCGCAGCATGAGCCCGGTCGAATGGGTGCGGTTCGCCGCCAACACCGTCGGCGAGCGGATGATGAAACGCACTGCGGCCGAAGCGATTATGCAGAGAATTGTGGACGCCCGCCAGGACAGCGAAGAAGAGGGCAGCCTGTTCAACCGCGGCACGCAGGTCAACATGTTCGAGGAGCGGGAGGACTATCTCCTGTCTTCGGTTGCGCGCCGGCTGCAGGGCAAATCAAAAGAGATGTCGGCATTCGATGCCTTCAATGCCGTGCAGGATCACGTGCTGCACGCGGCGAGTGCACACATCGACCGGGTGGTGCTGGAAGCCTTCGTCGCCGGGATCGACTCCTGCGAAGACGAGGAGGCCCGCAAGTTGCTCGAGCTCGTCTGCGACCTGTACGCGTTGTCGGTGATCGAGGATGACAAGGCCTGGTACATCGAGCATGGCTACCTGTCCACCGGGCGCGCCAAGGCCGTCACCCGGGGTATCAACGATCGATGCCGCGCGCTGCGCCCGTACGCGAAGACGCTCGTCGACGGTTTCGGCATCCCTGAGCCGCTGCGCTACGCCGAGATGCTGCACCCCGAGAACCTGTAAGCTGCCGGCGGTCCGGCTGCTGGATTGGTCGCAAACGACGGCTTCAGCGGCAGGTGAGGGCCAGCAACGCTACATCGTCTCGGGGTCGCAGAGTTGATGTCAGAGCCGCGAGTCGATCGACAAGTTCGGCGGCGCCGAGACCAGCACAACCCGCTACAAAGCTGGCCAGTTCGTTTTCGCCGAACCGGGCGGTGCCCTGGTTGCGGGTCTCGATGAGACCGTCGGTGTAGAAGAGCAAGGTCTGACCGGGGCGCAGCCACAGGCTGCACGCTTCGAACTTTGCGTCGCCGAGTACACCGAGAAGCATTCCGCCGCTGGAGCGGACCTCAGACACCGAGCCGTCTGTCGCATCGATCAGCAGCGCCGGCGGGTGGCCGCCAGTAGCAATGGTCAGGTCGAAACCCGGTCCGTCGGCGCGGCGCTCCAACGTTCCGAATAGCACTGTGCAGGAATGCTTCTCGCTGGGATCGCGGATCAAGACGTCGTTGAGCTCGGCGAGCACCTGGATGGGATCGCTGTAGTGCAGTGCGGCAGAACGCAGGGTGTATCGGATCAGCGAGGTGACCGCTGCAGCAGCGGCACCGTGACCTTCGACATCACCGAGGAAGAAAGCCCACCTTTCGGGTTTGATGACGAACACATCGTAAAAATCGCCGCCAACCTGCCTGCGTGACGCGGGATGATAATGCGCAGCAAGGCCAAGTCCGGGGATGTCCGGAAGCGACGGCGGAAGCAAAGTCTGCTGCAAAACGGTGGCGTATTCCTCGATAGCGTCCCGTTCCCGTTCGGCAGCGTCGCGGCCGAGTTGAGCGGCATCGCGGTCGTGCTCGGCGACGTCTCGGTCAAGTTGAGCGGCGTCTCGGTCGCGTTCGGCAGCGTTGCGATCTTCTCGTGCCGTGTCTCGTTGGTCCTCGGCGGCGTCGCGCAGGCGTTGTTGGAAGCCCGTGGCGGTGGCTGCCGCCCTCCGTAGTTCCAGCTGATCCATGACGGTGGCGGCCAGATCAGCGAGCATGGCGACTTGGTCATCGGTGGGCTGATGCGGGCGGGTGTCAAGCACGTCGACGGTTCCCAACCGATGCCCATCCGCGGTGACGATGGGCGCGCCCGCGTAGAACCGGATCCCCAAGGTGCCACGCACGAGGGGATTGTTCGACGCTCGCGGGTCGGCTAATGCATCGCAGACCAGGTAAGGGACATCATCGAGAATTGCCGAGGCGCACAGACCAGGGTCGCGACCGATCTGCTTTACGCCGTGAAATCCATAGGCTGCTTTGAACCAGATTCGGTCGGTGTCGACGATCGACACGGTGGCCATCGGTACGGCAAAACATCGAGCCGCCATCCGCGCAATCCGATCGAAGGTCTTGTCGCGGGCGGTGTCCAAGATGCCGTAGCGCGTCAGTGCGCGCATTCGATCCGTCTCGACGGCGCCTTCCACCGGCTGCATAAAAGTGTCCTCGTTGACAACGTCCACGTCTCTGTCGCCTTCCGCCGTCAGCGACCCGACGCCGACAGAGCAGGCAATTCGAGAATACTGTCGAGACACCCGACGCGTCGATACCGGTTCCTTCCCGAGTCGAGGCTGCTCGTGTCACTCACCAGATCCGGCATCACCGTCTCTCTCCCCGGAAATTGTTGTGCAGCAAAGCTACTGGTGCGGGATCTTGCCGAGCGCCTGTAGCTTGCCGTCGGATCCGATCTGGAATTTAACGGTCCCAATGCCTTTGGGACAACAAGGTTCTTCGTTGCCGGTCTGCCATTGGTACTGAACCGTGATGGTGTCGTCGCCCGCGGGAAGCACAGTTGTGTACGGCTTTGGATTCGGCGTAGGTGTGCCCAGCGGGGTGTTGTGATCGAAGAACAGCAGCTGCTGGGGAGTCGATTCGCTGGCGATGGTCGGGATGATCTGCACCCAGTACAAACGACATTTCCGGGTGTGTCCGCGCCCGATTTCGGCCCAGGTCGAGTTCGGGACGATGATCGGGACCGAGGCGATGGCGTGCCGCACTGTGTCGGCCGTCGGCCCGTCGGAGTCCTTGCAGGTGTCTGGCCGCGACGCTGCCGGTATCGGTGGCTTCCCGCCGCAACCCGAAGCCAACAGAATCAGCAGGATCATCACCAGCTGAAGACGCACAATGTGAGCTTAGCGAACACTGTGAATGTCCCGTTTGTTTCGTCGGAGCTTTAGTTCGGAGGAGTGGATCGGGCGCCTCCGCCGGTAGCCTTGAGCAAGGCCGAAGGTCAACGGTGACCCCACTGACCTGGGACGATTGCGGTCTTCCGGACACCTCACCGCCACACCGGGTGTGGTGAGAGGAAGCCGCAAAACGGGGGAAACACCGGATACCCGGTGCCGAAACATGCGTGTCGCACCATTCACTGCAAACCTCTTGCTCTCGAAGGAGGGACGTAGGCGTGGCAAGGAAGTCCATGGCGTCCGAAAACGACGCCGTGAACACTGTGTGCGCTTACTGTGGTGTGGGCTGCGGAATGGTGTTGCAGGTCACAATCGATCCCAAAAGCGAGCGCCCTCACGTCGCGAAGTCCGTTGGAAACAAGAATCATCCGGCCAATTTCGGGCGGTTGTGCACCAAGGGTGCGACCACCGCGGACATGCTCGCCGCACCCGGCCGGATGGATTCGGCATACCTGCGTGCCGCCCGCGGCGAGCCCCCTGAGCCAGTCGACATCGACAACGCGATCACCCAGTCCGCGAAGCAGTTACGGGCGATCATCGACCAATACGGCCCGGATGCCTTTGCTCTTTACGTCTCGGGGCAGATGTCTATTGAGGCGCAGTACTTGGCCAACAAGCTGACCAAAGGGTTCATCGGCACCAATCAGATCGAGTCGAACTCGCGACTGTGCATGGCCAGCGCTGGTTCTGGCTACAAGCTGTCCCTGGGCGCGGATGGGCCACCCGGCTCGTACCAAGACTTTGATCAGGCTGACGTGTTCTTCGTCATCGGCGCCAACATGGCCGATTGCCACCCAATCCTGTTCCTGCGCATGATGGACCGCGTAAAAGCCGGCGCAAAATTGATCGTCGTCGACCCACGCCGCACCGCAACCGCGGAAAAGGCCGACCTCTTTCTGCAGATCGCCCCCGGCGCCGACCTCGCTCTGCTCAACGGACTGCTACACCTGATCGTCGAGAACGGGCACACCGACCCGGAGTTCATCGCCGAATTCACCGAAGGCTGGGAGGTGATGCCGAGTTTCCTCGAGCAGTACACCCCCGACAAGGTCAGCGAAATGACCGCCATCCCAGCCGAAGACATCCGCACCGCGGCGCACTGGATCGGCGAAGCCGAAAACTTCATGAGCTGCTGGACGATGGGACTCAACCAGAGCACCCATGGCACCTGGAACACCAACGCCATCTGCAATCTGCATCTCGCCACCGGCGCGATCTGCAAGCCCGGCAGCGGCCCGTTTTCGCTTACCGGACAGCCCAATGCAATGGGCGGTCGCGAGATGGGTTACATGGGGCCAGGTCTGCCGGGTCAGCGCTCGGTGGCATCATCTGACGACCGCGAGCTCGTCGAGGATATGTGGGGCATTCCCCGCGGCTCGCTGCGCACGGAGGTCGGCACCGGAACAGTCGACATGTTCTCCCGCATGGCCGACGGTGAGATCAAGGCGTGCTGGATTATTTGCACCAATCCCATTGCCACCGTGGCCAATCGGAAGACCGTGCTGGCCGGTCTGGAGAGCGCCGAACTGGTGATCGGCCAGGACGCCTTCTTCGAGACCGAGACCAATGAGTACGCCGACGTCTTGCTGCCCGCCGCCCTGTGGGCGGAATCCGAAGGAGTGATGGTCAATTCCGAGCGCAACCTGACGCTGTTCCAGCCGGCCGTCAAGGCGCCTGGGCAAGCCATGCCGGACTGGCAGATCATCGCCCGGATAGCGTGCGAGATGGGGTATTCGGAGGCTTTCAGCTACGACTCCGCAGAAGACGTCTTTGAAGAGATCAAGCGGTTCTGGAACCCTGCGACCGGTTACGACCTGCGCGGAGCAAGCTACGACCGGCTGCGGCAGACACCGCTGCAGTGGCCGTGTCCCCCCGAGGGCACAAACGATCGCAACCCGATCCGCTACCTGAACGACGGTGTCAGCCAGACGCAGTTAGTCCGCGAGGACGGCAGTGTGCCCCGGCTGGCTTTCCCCGCCGCGAATGGCCGTGCGGTATTTTTCGCCCGCCCGCACCTGCTGCCCGAGGAAATGCCCGACGACAGCTACCCGTTCCTGCTCAACACCGGGCGCCTGCTGCACCAATGGCACACGATGACCAAAACCGGCAAGGTCGCCAAACTCAACAAGCTCAACCCTGGGCCATTCGTCGAGATCCATCCCGGTGACGCCGCCCGGCTGCAAATATCTGACGACGATCAGGTCGAAATCGCGTCCCGCCGTGGCCGAGCCGTGCTGCCCGCTGTGATCACCGACCGGGTGCGGCCCGGCAACTGCTTTGCACCCTTCCACTGGAACGACTCCTTCGGTGAGTACCTGTCGATCAACGCTATCACCAACGACGCCGTCGATCCCGTGTCCCATCAGCCAGAATTCAAGGCCTGCGCCGTCACTGTGACGAAGGTCGTTGTCGCCGAACCGGATTCGGGAAGCGACTCCAGGGATCCGGTGGCAGCCGACATACCAGACGCAGCAGCGCAAGGAGAGGAGGTAATCACTTTGGCGCAGGTCGATGCCCTGGCCGAGATTCTCGGTCTGGCAAGCGAACCGGCGCCGCAGTTCGGTCCGTTCGGCCGCTCCTACCTTGCAGGAATGCTGGCCGGCTTGCGTTCGGAAGCCGGTCGCCGCACGGCCGGGGTGCCCACCCTGCCGCTCAGCGCTCCGTTCGATTCCAGCACCCGGCTGTGGGTGGACGGTCTCCTCGCCGGGATGTTCGCGCGCACCGAGGCTCCCCGCTCGACGTCGGTGATCCCGGCGCCCCCACCGACGATCGAGGAGCCGGCCAGTCCGCCCAGCGCCCCGGCCCCCGAAGCGGAAGCGGTGCCCGAGCGAGTACCCGTCGTGGTGTTATGGGCCTCGCAGACCGGAAACGCCGAAGAGTTGGCTGCCGAGGTCGCCACACAACTGAGTGAGGCCGAGATGTCGGTCGCGTTGCACAGCATGGACGACTTCCCGGTGGCGGAGCTGCCGACAACGCGTGAGCTACTGCTGATCACGAGCACCACCGGTGATGGCGAGCCGCCGGACAACGGCGCCGGCCTCTGGCGGGCACTCACCGCTGACACCGCACCACATTTCAGCCAGACCCGCTACGCCGTTCTGGCGCTGGGCGACTCCAACTACGACGACTTCTGCGGCCACGGACGCAAACTCGACGCGCGCCTGGCCGAGCTGGGAGCGACCCGAATTGTCGACCGGGTCGACTGCGAACCCGATTACGAAGACGCCGCGGCCGGGTGGCTCAGTGAGGTGATCCAAGAGCTGACCCGCACACCGACGCCCGTCGGCCCGGGTGCTGGCCCGACGGCCAAGGCATCTACCGCACCGGCGGCAGTGCCCGGCGCTGCCAGCCGGCCCGCGCCAAATAAGTACACCAAAAAACACCCGCTGATCACCGGCATGGTCCGCAATACCATCCTCAGCCAGCCGAGATCAGCGAAAGACGTGCGGCAGTTGGTATTTCGCCTTCCCGAAGAAACCATTAGCTACGAGGCCGGTGACGCGCTCGGTGTATGGCCGCGCAACAGTGACCGGATGGTCGACGAATGGCTGTCAGTTACCGGACTGAACGGCGAAAGGCCGGTGGAGGTCGTTGAGCACGGCTTGATTTCGCTACGCTCCGCACTCACCGAACGATTCGAGATCGCCCACATCAGCCCGGACCTGCTCCGATTCGTCCAACAACGCACGGGCGACACCGAACTCGCCGGGCTGATGAAGGCGGAAAACAAGCGCATCCTCTCCGAGTGGCTGTGGGGCCGTCAGTCCGTTGACCTGCTCGCTCAGCTGCCCGTCACCGCGTCCGTCGATGAGTGGCTGACCTTGCTCAAACCGCTTCAGCCGCGGCTATATTCGATCTCGTCCAGCCCTAAAGAGGACCCGCGGGAAGTCCACCTGACGGTCTCGCCGGTGCGCTACAACTTTGAGGATGTGCCCCGCCGCGGAGTCTGCTCAACGTATCTGGCGGACCGCTCCCCCGGCGATCAGGTCGCACTCTACGTGCGACCATCCAGCAATTTCCGGCCTCCGAGCGATCCACACACGCCGATGATCATGATCGGCCCCGGAACCGGGATCGCACCCTTCCGTGGTTTCCTGCAGGAACGTCGCGCACTCGGCCACACCGGACCCAACTGGTTGTTTTTCGGTGAGCAGCACGCCGCCACCGACTACTACTACAGCGACGAGATCGAGGAGATGCACGCCGACGGGTTCCTCACCGAGCTGGACCTGGCGTTCTCCCGGGATCAGCGCGACAAGGTCTACGTGCAGCACCTGATGAACCGGCGCGGCGCCGAGCTGTGGCGCTGGTTGCAGGACGGCGCGCAGGTGTACGTCTGCGGCAATGCCGACCCGATGGCTAAAGACGTCGATCGCGCGCTCTGCGAAATTGCCGCCGAACACGGCGACCTCGATCCGGACGCCGCGAGGGCCTACATCCAGTCGCTGAGCGCCGACAAGCGCTACCACCGCGACGTCTACTGACACCATCGTGCAGTTCCGAGGAGCCGTAATACGGCCGAAACGTCGGACACCCTTGGCCGAAACATCTCCGTCGCACTATTCACTCAAGATTTGGTCGCGTGCTCGAGAGAGAGGGGCACACGCGTGGCTCGGGAGTGTGATGTGCCGGCTAGAGACGCCGTGAAGACTCTCTGCCCATTGCAGTGTCGGCTCCGGTATGGCGCGGCAAGCCACAACCCCGGTGACCAGGCCTCGGCACATGACCACGTCGATTGGGCAGGATTACCTATCAACCTCGACTTGGCATTTTCCCAGGCGCAATGCGACAAGGTCTACGCACAGCACCTGATGCGCAAGCGCCGGGCCCAGCTGCGCCTATGGTTGTACGACCGCGCACTGCTGTGCGTCTGTGAAATCATCGCCGAAGACGCGAACCTCGACGCGGACGCTGTCGAACCCATCTCCAGTCGATAGCGATCCTGCGGCTGCCGGTAAACCGGCTGGCGGGCGCGAGGTCGTGTCACCGGTTGCGTGGCATTAATGCGGTGTTGAAGCGCAGATAAGCCAACCCGGCATAACGCGAGCATGTCCTATAGTGGGGCTATGCAACAGGCCACACAGCCGCGCCCTGACTGTACGCGCCGCCCCGCCGTGGACTCTTGTTGTCGTTGTTGTTGATTCCTGACGCCTGCTGACGGTCAAGCAATCCTCGCGCTTTTCCCCGATGCGGGCGGGACCGAGACGCGGGTAGTCACAAGTCTTCAGGAAGATCAAAGGCCATCGAATTCGACACCACCTGGCAGACCGATCAGCCCTGAACCGACATCGCCTAAGGAAGAAGTTTCATGAGCATCGCCGAGGACGTCACACAGCTAGTCGGGGGCACGCCGCTGGTCCGGCTGCGCCGGGTCACCGAAGGCACCGTTGCCGACGTCGTCGCCAAGTTGGAATTCTTCAACCCGGCCAACAGCGTGAAGGACCGTATCGGGGTCGCCATGATCGACGCCGCGGAGCAGACGGGGCTGATCAAGCCCGACACGATCATCCTCGAGCCGACGAGCGGGAACACCGGCATCGCGCTGGCGATGGTGTGTGCAGCACGTGGCTACCGATGTGTGCTCACCATGCCCGACACCATGAGCATCGAGCGGCGAATGCTACTGCGCGCCTACGGTGCTGAACTCGTACTGACTCCAGGTGCCGACGGGATGCCGGGCGCCATCGCCAAGGCCGAAGAACTGGCCAAGACCGACCAACGGTATTTTGTGCCCCAGCAATTCGAGAACCCGGCAAACCCGGCGATCCACCGCGCAACCACCGCGGAGGAGGTGTGGCGCGACACCGACGGGAAGGTCGACATCTTCGTGTCCGGGGTCGGCACCGGCGGCACCATCACCGGTGTCGCCCAGGTCATCAAGGAACGCAAGCCGTCGGCGCAATTCGTCGCCGTCGAACCGGCCGCCTCACCAGTGCTGTCCGGCGGCCAGAAGGGACCGCACCCCATCCAGGGCATCGGCGCCGGGTTCATCCCGCCGGTGCTCGACCAGGATTTGGTCGATGAGGTCATCACGGTCGGCAACGAAGACTCGCTCAACCTGGCCCGCCGGCTGGCCACCGAAGAGGGACTGCTGGTCGGCATCTCCTCGGGTGCGGCCGCCGTGGCGGCCTTGCAGGTGGCGCGCCGGCCCGAGAACGCCGGCAAGCTCGTCGTCGTCCTTCTCCCCGACTTCGGCGAGCGGTACCTGAGCACGCCGCTATTCGCCGACTTGGCGGACTAGCCATGCTCGCGGCCATACGGCGGGACATACGGGCGGCCAAGGAGCGCGATCCCGCCAGGCCCACCACGCTGCAGGTCATCTTCGCCTACCCGGGCGTGCACGCCATCTGGGGTCACCGGATCAGCCACTGGCTGTGGAACCGTGGCGCGAGATTGGCCGCACGGACATTCGCCGAACTCACCCGCATCTGCACCGGAGTCGACATACATCCCGCCGCGATCCTCGGCGCCGGCCTGTTCATCGACCACGCGACCGGCGTGGTGATCGGAGAAACCGCGGACGTGGGCGACGACGTCACGATGTACCACGGCGTCACCCTCGGCGGCAGCGGCACCGATACCGGGAAACGCCATCCCACCGTCGGCGATCGCGTGACCATCGGCGCCGGAGCCAAGATTCTCGGCGCGATCAAAATCGGCGACGACAGCCGGATCGGGGCCAACGCCGTGGTGGTCAAGCCGGTGCCGTCGAGTTCGGTGGTCGTCGGGGTTCCCGGGCAGGTCATCAGCCGTTCCGGCGCCGGCACTGGGGACGACTCGATGATGCCCGATCTCGTGGGTGTCAGCCTGCAGTCCCTGCTCACCAGGGTGGCCAAGCTGGAGGCCTCCGGCGACGGCACGCAGACTGGGCGCGTCATCCGACCGCCCGAGGGCGGGGTGTGGCACGGCGAGGACTTCTCCATCTGACGAAATCCCGCGGGTGGCCTTCGGCTTCTCTTCAAGATGCGTTCACCAAGTTCGGCGCTACCGTGACGTAAAGGGCCAAACCGCTGGAGGTTGTGATGAGCGATCCCTGCACGCCGCGCATCCCGGCCGCGTTGGCCGCGCCGAGCCTGAATCGGGGGGTCGGCTTCACACACGAGGAGCGGCGACGTTTGGGGCTCACCGGTCGGCTTCCGTCGGCGGTGCTCACGCTCGACGAACAAGCCGACCGAGTCTGGTATCAATTGCAGAGCCTCGCAACGGATCTGGGCCGCAATCTACTTCTCGAGCAGCTGCACTACCGCCACGAACTGCTGTACTACAAGGTGCTGGAAGACCATCTGACCGAGCTGATGCCGGTGATCTACACGCCCACCGTCGGTGAGGCCATTCAACGCTTCTCCGACGAATATCGCGGGCAGCGTGGGCTTTTTCTGACCATCGACGAGCCAGACGAGATCGGCGAGGCCTTTCGTACGTTCGGTTTGGGACCCGACGAGGTGGACCTGATCGTATGTACCGACGCCGAAGCCATTTTGGGCATCGGTGACTGGGGTGTGGGTGGAATCCAAATCGCCGTGGGCAAATTGGCGCTCTACACCGCCGGTGGCGGAATCAATCCCTGTCGTTGCATCGCGGTGTCACTCGATGTCGGCACCGATAACGAACAGCTGCTGCAGGACCCGTTCTATTTGGGCAATCGCCATGCCCGTCGCCGCGGCGAGGAGTACGACGAGTTCATCAAGCGCTACATCGAGACCGCGCACCAATTGTTTCCGCACGCGATCCTGCATTTCGAGGACCTCGGGCCGCTCAATGCACGGAAAATCCTGCAGATCTACGGCGACGACTACTGCGTGTTCAACGACGATATCCAGGGCACCGGGGCGGTGGTCGTGGCCGCCGTGTACGGCGGATGCCATGTCACCGGTATTCCGCTGCGCGACCAGAAAGCAATCGTCTTCGGCGCCGGCACCGCCGGCATTGGTGTCGCCGACCAGATCCGGGACGCGATGGTCGCCGACGGCGCCACCACCGAACAGGCCACGTCGCAGATCTGGCCGATCGACAAGCAAGGCCTGCTCTTCGACGATATGGACGACCTGCGCGATTTCCAGGTGCCCTATGCAAAGAACCGCGAGCAGCTTGGCGTGGCCGCCGGAAGCCGGGCCGAATTGGTGGACGCGATCAAGCTGGCGTCACCCACCATTCTTTTGGGCTCGTCGACCGTGTTCGGCGCGTTCAACCAGGGGGTCATCGAGGCGATGACCGCTTCCTGCGAGCAGCCGATGATTTTCCCGCTTTCCAACCCGACCTCGCGCATGGAGGCCATGCCCGCCGATGTGGTGGAGTGGTCTAACGGCAGGGCACTGATCACCACCGGCACCCCGGTCGCACCCGTCGAATACAACGGCACCACCTACACCATCGGCCAGGCCAACAACGTGCTGGTGTTCCCCGGGATCGGGCTGGGCGTCATCGTCGCCAGGGCCAGGCTGGTCACCCCGGGCATGCTGCAAGCGGCGGCGAGAGCCGTTGTGCACCAAGCCAGCCCGACCAATCCCGGAGATTCGCTGTTGCCTGATGTGCAGAACTTGCGCGACATCTCGGCGGCGGTCGCCGAGGCGGTCTATCGCGCCGCCGTCGAAGATGGTGTGGCCACCAAGACGTACGACGACGTTCGACAAGCCGTGCATGACGCGATGTGGCATCCGGCGTACGACTAAGCCGCTGAAACGCCGGCCGGGTCATTGGGATGCGCGGTCAGGGGCGTCGGCCAGAGCGCGGGACACTGATCCTCACATAGCTCCCCCGGGAGAACTCGAACCTCCAACCCTTCGGGTAGCTACGCATGGTTCGCCCGCAACGGAAATTTTCACGAACTCCGATGTGAGATCCAGCTTCATGGCAGTTGCAATCCGCTGGCCGCGCGCACACCGAAATGGACCGTTGCGAACCCGGTGCTCAGCGAGATGTAGCGGGCATCGACAAAGCCCGCTTCCAGCATCGCCTTGCTCAGCTCGTCCCGCGACAACCAGGTGCGGATCGAATCGGAGGTGTAACGATGGGCGTCGCGATGCCAGGCCACGGCCCGGCCCACCGTCGGCATCACGACGAAGTAGAGCAGGTCGTGAACGACTTTCAGCATCTTCGAGTTCGGCGTGCTGAAATCGAGCACCATCAATCGGCCGCCCGGCCGCAGGACGCGCCGGAACTCGCGCAGCGCCTGGCCGCGGTCGGCGACGTTGCGCAGCCCGAAGCCGATCGTGACTACGTCGAACGACGCATCCGGGAACCCCAGGTCCATGGCATCGCCCTCCTGGAAGTCGAGGGCCCCGCGCTGCCGCCGCCGGGCGACCTCAAGCATCGCCGCGCACGAGTCGACGGCCACGACCTGGCCTTCCGGCCCGACCGCCGCCTCCTCCTGGAACGCCAGATCACCCGTCCCGGTTGCAACGTCCAGCACTCGTTCGCCGGGCCGCAGCGCGCAAAGCTCCATGGCCTGCCGCTTCCACACGCGATGAAACCCGAGCGTCCACACATCGGTCATCACGTTGTAGCGCTTCGCCAGCGCCGAAAACAGCTCGTTGACGTAGCTGCTCTTGGCCTCGTCCGACTCGTTCCATCGCCTTGCGACCATCGTGAGCCTCCGCACAACCACCGGACATGACAGTCCGGGAATGTACCAGGCAATTCATAGATTGAGAGCGAGTACCGCGAACAACACGAATCACACGAACATCCACGGCACCCGTGGCGTGATCATCGTCGGCGCGGGACCCCGCGACGAAGCGCAACGCTTGGGCCCAGTATCCGAAGGCTGGCGCCCGCTGGCCGTTGAGAATCCTCCATGTTGCAAGAAACCCTCATCGCCCAAGCCCGCGTCTGAATTGTTGACCGGGCCGCCCTGCTCTCCTCGGGGGCGGACGCGGTTTTTGCGCTTTGTGCAATGCGCTGGACGAAATGACTCGTCAGCTCCCGCTAAAACACCGGGGTGCCCAGCTGGAAGCGGCCGCGCTACGGCACGACATCAACGAAGCACAAAATTCACGGTCGCCCGTAGTGCATCGCTGTGCGACATCGCCCGGCTGATCTCGGCAATGAGGTAGGCGCGTCTGTCAGCTACTTTGCGCGCTGCTTCTTCTTCGACAAGACGGTATAACCAGCCGTCCCAGTCGTGTATCACCACACTCAGCGGCGCACACTAACACAGTAGGTGGGATCCGTCGCCGTCTGCCTTAATCTGTTGCGGCGGTTTGTGTTTCGGGCCGCCCCTGGCTCTCCTCGGGGGGCCATTGGTGGGGTGAAGTATTTCGCGTTAAAGCTGGCTGAACCCCCTGCTTTGGGGGAGCGACGGGCTTTGGGGGATCGAGGGAGCCGTACTGGGGACAGTAGGCTTGGATGGCAGCTCCCGTGAAGTAGGCAGCATTAACCATTGGCCAGTTGGTGGCGCTGGTGACCTTGGCGATCAGATCCGCGTTGCTGGTGTTGGGGTTATCGCTGAGAGCGCCGCAGACGACAGTTTTCGCGACCTGGATTGCTCTCTCGGGTGCGCCGTAATTCATGCCGGAGGTGTTGAGGTTGGCTATGAATGCGTCGTCAGTGGTGTCCGCATGGGCTGGCGCGGCCAACCCTACGGCGAGGGCCATCAGGGCTATAGCTCTTACCGCCATGACATCCTCCTAGCTGAATTCGGTGGCGGTCCGGGGAACCAGCCCCTTGGGGGCGTCGACGAGATGCCACCAGCTTTGTATCTAGCACCGCACGCGCGGCCCCGCATCTTGAACGGCACGAACTGCCGGCTAGTTGTACCCGGCGGTCAGGTTGGTGACAGTCGGCTGATCGGGGGTTGGCTTCCGATGGCTGAGTGACGTCGTTGATTGTTGTAGTGCTCAACCCAGGGGGCAAGGGCCGCAACGCGGGCATCGTTAGTGGTGAAGACTTCGCGGTAGGCCCATTCGGTCTGCAGAGTGCGGTTGTACCGTTCCACCTTGCCGTTCTGCCACGGGCAGTGCGGTTTGATGAACACCTGGCGGGCCCCGAGGGTGGCGCTGATCTCGCGCAAGGATTTGCGGTAGGCCCAGGCGTTGTCGGTCATGATGCGCTCGATCTGGGTGATGCCGTGGATGGCGAAGTAGTCGGCGGCACGTCGTAGGAACCCTGCGCAGGTGGTCCCTTTCTCGTCGGGCAGGATCTCGGAGTAGGCCAGTCGAGAGTGGTCGTCGACGACCGAATGCACGTAGTCAAAGCCAACCAGGACCTTCCTATCGGTGCTGGTGCTGCCCATCTGCCGTCCGTGCGCCTTCCAGCCGCCGCCATCACGGATGCGGCCAATCTTCTTGACGTCCATATGGATTAGCTCGCCCGGCCGTACTCGCTCATATCGCACTGCGGTGGTCTTCGACGCCCGGATCAGCACGCCGGTCAGTGGATCGCACTCCCTCAGATACGGCATCCGGTGGCGGCGCAAGATCGCCGAGACCGTCCGAGCCGGCACACCGAGTTCATCGCCGATCCACTGCTGGCCACGGCGTGCGGTCGTCCGCAGATCCACGACTGCGGCCTCAACGTGAGCTGGCGTACGCCGGGGGCAGCGATAAGGCCGCGAGGAGCGATCGTGCAGGCCCGCCGGTCCCTCATCGAGAAACCGCCGCACCCATCGATGGGCGCATTGACGGGACACGCCCAGTTCGGCCGCGACATGAGAGACCGGCCGGCGGCACCCGATAATGCGATCGATCAGCAGCTGCCGACCATGAACCGTCAAACGAGCATTAGCGTGAGACACGAGGACCTCCGTGCGTTGGTGAAGACATCAGACATCTCCACTAAGCCCGGAGGTCCTCCCCATTCACAAGACCCAAGCGATCAACAACGTCCCTGCCGGGTACAACTAGTCGCTCTGTAAATCACCCGCAAGGAGACCGACTAGCCGGCCTCAGTCGGCAAGAGCGGGCAGCTTGCCTAATCGCGGAGGATTCACTAGGTGCTGCCGCCCCCTCGTGCGACCTGGGTGGGCGCCAAGGTGCTGTCGCGGATCAAGTCGGCCATGTCGACCAGGGCGATACACGTTGCCTTCCGTTCGGAATTGAACCTGTTGTGCTGGATCACTTCAACTTTCACTGGCTCCGGCGTCGCGCAGCACGCGGTCGCGCCGGCTGGGGTGGCCTGGCGTGATGGTGCGCTGCCGGGCTGCCGATATTGGCATAGCATCCCCGTTTGGGTGTGTCGGCGTCGACGTCCCATCCAATTCGAGAGGAAATGTGATGCGTGCGATAACAAAACGAACAGCAGTATTCTCCGCGGCGATTACGGGGTTCGCGCTGATCGGTGCAGGGTGCAGCCACGCGACCAAATCCGGCGAAACGACTACTTCAGCCACGATGTCTGTGACGTCGTCGGCTACCCCGGGGGCGGCCGCACCCACAGGTCCGAGCGCGGCCCCGAGCACAACGCAGATGACGGGCGCCAACGGCACGGCGTACACGGTCCAGGGGCCCATTCTCGACAAGTACAACTCCCTCGACGAGAAGGCACGGAAAGACCTGGGAGCGCCGACGCACGACCAGGTGACGAACACGGACGGCGGCATTTGGCAACCATTCGATGGCGGCGTGATCATTTACAAGACAGCGGCATACGTCGTATGGGGCAAGATCCGCGACGCGTGGATCGCGCTCGGCGGGTCGCAGGGCAAGCTCGGGTATCCGACCAGTGACGAGGTCGACACACCCGACGGTCAGAAGAAGCAGACGTTCGAGCACGGCAGGCTTGACTGGAAGCCAGGCGACGCCGAGGCCACCGTCACCTACAGCTAACCGGTCACCTACCCGGTCTGTGCGTCCACCGTTGCGGTGGGCTCAAAAGACCGCGCAGAAGGTCGGGCAATCGACGATCCGGAGACACACAAACGTGTATCGCCTGCCGAACGAACCCAGGCGATAACCACGCCGGCTCTTTCATGCGTCTATGTGGACGAGCATCCGGAACCCGTAGGCGCTGAGCTGTTTACACCGGTCGCGAAATCAGCGCACTGCCTGGTGGCCGTCATTGATTTGACCACAGCCAACTTCCCGTGCCGATGCGAACGCCTCGACAGCATGCCCAAAATCGCCACCAACTACCGCGCCGCCTCCGGCTGCTGACTCACGGCTTTCGGGTCGTCCAAGATGCGGGCGGGAGCCAAAGCTTGCTTGAGCCAAACCAGGCCGCGCCTCAGCCTGGGCTAGCCCGCTGATCTCAGCCTCGACGCCGGACTGGACGGGACCAGGACCGGATGGCTGCGGTGTTACAGGCGGTGACAGGGGCACCACATCTGACGGCCGTCCGGATGGGGCGCGTCCCACTTCGGCAGTCATTCTTTCCGTAAGACGGTTGCCACGCTCATCGACGACGAGGGTCTATCGGCCCGCGTCGGCGCCGACCATCTCGGCCACGCACACCTGTCGATGACCCCAAAACGTTTATATGACAAGGGGTCGCTTCCATGCACAGGTCGCCGAGTTGCTGGACCGCGCCGTTGCTGTACGCGATGAGTCTGCGGCCATTTCCGGTGAATGAGCGGTAACTGGCAGTTGTGGGGCGGTCTGAGAATGTGCCCTGACCTGCTCCCCCGGGAGGACTCGAACCTCCAACCCTTCGGTTTGCCGCTGACGGTTTTTGATGGTTGTCAAAAGTTGCCGTGAGTCCTTGTGCGGCAACCCAACTGGGTGATGACGGATTGCCAACGATTGCGGCTAATTGCGGTTGTTTTCGGGTCATTGACGATGAATAAACGATGGGCTGAATTCACGCCCGGCAACCAATGGACCGACAGCGGCCTGGTGTTCACCACCGAGTTCGGCGGGCCGGTGGACCCGCGCAACGTGCTGCGGACCATGGAGATTGCCGCCGATAAGGCAGGCGTCGAGGACGTCGGCGTGCACACGTTGCGGCACAGTGCCGCCGTGGCCTGGCTTGAGGCCGGCGTGCAATATCAAAGCGGTAGCTGACCTGCTCGGCCACAGCTCGATCAGCATCACCGGTGACATCTACGGGCACACGTCGGATGCGACGACGCGGGCGGCGGTCGAGGGCCTGACTAGCACACTTGGGCTCTAAATCCGGCGGCGTAGCCGCCTTCAAGCAGCAACGACGAGAGGAGCGAATGAGATGGGAGAGACCAACTTCACGACACGCGTCTACAGAGTTCTGGACATCACCACTGCCTATAGGAAGGCCATGGCCGAGGCTCGGCCCGAGTCGGGGCTTGAGAACGGCACGATCTTCACGACCACCGGAGTAGAGCAGACCGTGTCCTCGCCGATGACGCCGAAGGGCGCGGACCTATACGCGAGACAGATGTGCGGCGCCGGCCGCAAGTATGGGCCAGCCCTGGCCATTCCCGTCGCTGCCACCAGTGAGTTCGAGTTCAAGAAGGTGAAGCTCACCGTCCAACTGCCCATCAGGCAGTGGTCGAGTCACCGCGAGACCACAGACACAGCTATCGACGTGTACCTACCCGACCTTCTCGAACGTGAAGTCGACTTCCCGCCGCCCTACGATTCCGGGTGGCGCTCGACCACCGAGATGGACCTCCACGTTGCCGCCACCAATAAGGCGTTCGCGCAGTTCGGTGAGAAGGTTCACGAGATCGACGTCAAGCCGAAGCTCAAGACCAAGAAGGTTGTCGAGCTGGCGAAAGGTCGGTCGCAAACGCGGTATGAGCTCGTAGCAGACTACGAAGGTTACGCAGGTGGCCGACTGTACGAGACCAAGAGCCAGGCGGTCGCAGCGGCCAAAGAGTTGCTGGACCGCGCCGGGCAGTTGTGGGGCTACTTCAAGGGTTCGGATTTAGTCGTCAACATCCACCCCGTGCGGTACTGGCCCGACGTCGACAGCACCAGTGCAGCCACGATCAAAATGGTGACGGTATCGGCGATGGCCGACGTGACCGTGACCGTCGCCAACGCCAAGACCCACCCCCCGCCCGTAATCGGGTGGGTGTTCTACGGCATCGCAGCAACGCGAGACATGCCCGGGTATTAGTCGCATTGGGCCTTCAGTTTGCTGGCAAGCAATCGCCGAGAGCGCATTTGGGTATTTCATTTGGGTACGGCAGCCGATCTCAGCCGTCGAGGCCTCCAAAAACACCCTCTGACCTGCGTCGGGCTGACAGGATTTGAACCTGCGACCACTTGACCCCCAGTCTAAACAAGTGGGTTCGCTGGTGTCCGCTGAGCGCACGTTGGCGCAGGTCAACACCGGTTCGTGCAGTCAGTGAACGTTGCCGGACATGGGCGGACTTGGGGCTCATTGGGGTATGAAATGGGGTACGAAACCGGTTTGCTGGACAACCTCGATCACTTGACGTGCGGTCAAGTGCGCCAGTCACTACACGGCCCTATGGGTGCTTGGACGCGGCATGCGCGGGCCACCATGACCGCAGGTTCAAATCCTGTCAGCCCGACAAAAGGAGAGAGCCCCGGACCGTTATCAGGTTCGGGGCTCTTCTGTGCGCAAGGTCGAATCCGAAGGCGATCAGCCTGGCAGGAGGCACGCCGACTTGGCGATCTTGCCGTTGGCCAGCCCGCTCAGGGCGTTTTGTTCTGCGTCCCCTCGCGTGGGGCCCCTGCCCCCCGCCCACTGGCTCCCGTTTCCAGCGATCGCGCCGCAGTCCGTGAAGCTGACCACCACGGTGCATTGCCGGTCCTTCAGGTAGTTGCATAGGGCCAGCGCGCGTGATTCGGCCGAGGCCTGGTCGGGGTACGGCGTACCCAAACAGGTCGCGTTGCCGGTGTTTGTGGTGCTGGCCGGCGCCGCACACGCCCCCCATTGATCGTCGGCGTGTGCGATGGGGCTCAGGGCGACGATAACGGCGCCCGCCGCGGCGATACCCGCTGCGGAGATTGCGATGGGTGCTCGAAAGCCTGTGATTGACATGATCTTTCCTTTTCTCGACCGTGTGATCTGCGACCAGTCACCGCCGGCGCCATGCTCGTTTTTAGGTGGACTGATGTCGAGTTTTTAGGTGGACTGATGTCGAGCGGCGTGGTGGTTCGTTGCAGATCGGGTCGTTCTCGTGCAATCTTCGGCGCAGCGAAGGGTTCCGTGCCCCGTGCTGCCCTACCTGTATTTGAGGGCGGCCGCGACCAAGACTACGTGGTTTTCTGCAGCGCCTACCTGTATCCGTGAAACTGCCGTGCTCGACGAATCAGTCTGGCCCTCGCTCCAATGCGGATATATATGTTGCGATTATCATTTCAGTGACGACAAGGCACATGAACCAGGGGAAGCCATGATCTCGAAGAAGAGTTTGCGCGCCGTCCTCGTAGCTTTCGCGATTGCCTTCGCAATGTTCGCCGGCGCGTGCGGCAGTAAAACGCAGCCGGCCCCTAGCCAGCCTGCGGGCACGACCACGCAGCCAGCGAAGACCTCCGCCGCGCCGGGCGCGCCCCCAGGACCGCGCGGGACGCCCGGCCCGACTGCAACCCGTCCCCCGGGCAACTCACCCAGCACTAGCGGCACGGGGGCGCCACCAAGCCCAAGCAGCCCCACCTCAAGCCCACCGGTGGCCAATGTGCCGGGCGAAGGCCTGCCCGACTGCGGACAGGTGCCAGCAGGGCAGCCGTGCTACGGCCCAACGCCACCACCACCGGTGGCCAATGTGCCGGGCGAAGGCCTGCCCGACTGCGGACAGGTGCCAGCGGGGGAGCCATGCTACACGCCACCGCGGGGCTGACTTAGTCGTGCTCAGGCCATCCTGAGCAGGTCTGATTCTTTTTCAAACCCTCCGGCGCGAATGCGCGGCACGCCAGATTTTCGCCAGCTCCCTTTTTGGCCCGCTTGACCATCGATACCGCCCTGAGCTGGCGAATCGGCGCAGATATTGGCGTATTTGCCCAGAAAATCGCCGAATTCGCCTGCTGCCGGTTAAACACAGGCCAAGGGGCTAAATTGGCCGGTTTCGGCGCCGTGGCATTAGTGCACAGTGCCTATCTCATGCTCCGCACACGGACTTGTGCGCTGAGGCTTCGTCACAGAACGGAACCTGATCACCCAATTGACGTACTGCGATTCCTCGTGGTTCGCCGCTCTGGTAGATGGCCCACATCGCGGCCGACTCGTGCTCGTTCATATGCCAACAGCTTAGATAGGTGTAGGACCGTATCATTTTCATCGTATATGCCAACTGAGTATTGTATTCTTCGAAGCGCAATTCTTCTTCGGATACATCTGGATGAATCAACCTGCGTTGGTACCGGTAAAAAGAGTTGGTTTGCGGCACTATTTCGGTATCTTCGCGTCGAATCGCACGCCAATGGTCGACAGTTGCTTTTGATGTCGAGCCCTCGAATTCGTCTGACATTATGTCTGCGCGTGCGAAATGAAGTGCTTCATCCTGGAGCATCGATAAGAATTTCGCAAGGTCCATATAGCGCCAGATGAAAATATCGGGATTCGACGGCGCTTCAAAGACCTCGTGTTGTTCGTGCATCGCAATGTGAGTATAAAACCCGGCGGGACGACGCGCGTGAGCCGATGCTCTCTTTGCTGGCGCAGCGTGCCGGAAAGCCCATTGGGGTGTGAATTGGGGTATTGCCGCTACTGTAAGCATTTCGGTAATCGCGGAAACATGAGTCAATCACTAAGTGGAAATACGGCTTTCGAGTAGCCGACTACGCTAGGCTGCCCCGTGACATCGCCACAGCATTGGAAACATCAGGTCCCGCTCTATCGAGGGAGCAATGCTGTGGCAGAGAACCAAGTTGCCCCCATGCACCAAAAAAAGCAGGCAACGGCCCAGCAGGCCGAGGCGGTGGCCGACGCGCTGATGAAGGTGTTCGACCAGCAGCTATTCAACTGGGAGCTGCCGCGCGTGATGGTGGACACCTGGGAGCACGGGCGCACCGTGGTCGTGTGGGAAGAAGGCCCGTACGGATGGACGTGGGTCTTCCCGTGCGGAGGCATGTTGGGCGGGAGCAGATGGGAAGTCCCCGAGGCCCAGCTGCCGAAGGGCGTGTGGGTCGAGCCCAACGACGGCTGCGTGGTCAGCGTCTACCAGGAAGTTGCCGAGCGGCAGAGTAAGAGCGGCGTCGGGTTCATTGGCAGCGGCATCGGCCATGGCGAAGATATCGACACGGCGGATCGTCTCGCCCCTGAGAGTGTCGTCGAAGCCGTAGTCGCGTAGCGTCTCGGTCCACCAGGAGCGTCCGACGTCGATCGCGTGGCTGGATTGCCCACATGTGCGAACTTCCCCGTACCCCGTCGAAGAAGATGAGTCGACCGAGCGATGTCATCGCCTCGACCCAGCCTTGAAGGGACGGCAGCTCAGGCAGGATTTCGCAGCACGTGAACCAGTTCGGGACGAACACGATGTCGCGCGGACCTTCACGTGACGTGCGATAGGCGACGCGCAAGTCCCCGTTTCGCGCATAGCGAGTCTCCGAGAACATTGCGGAAGTGTAAGCCGGGGAGCGGGTCGAGTTTCGGTGTCAGGCAACCTGCCCGAACAAAAGGGTGAAGTGACGCCAGCAGCGGCGAGCGGATGTAGGCTCCGCGGATGCGCGACATCGAGACCATCGACTCCGAGCTGCATTTCGTGGCGGCTCTCCGTCGTTCGGCTCAGGAGCGGGGCGGCCCGGGGCCGTCGATAGACGTGGCGGATGCGCTGCTGGATGAACGCCGCCGCGAGCTGACCGAGTGGGCTTAACGCCTGTTTATTACAGTCATTTTTGTATATTCTGTCGCATTTTTGCAACGATGGATCTAGTCTGGGGTCGCTGGGAATTTCAGCTGGTCCGGGAATGAGTTCCGCTGTCCGTCCGCCGCGGAACTCAAGGAGCACCGCTCCGTACCCGACATGCACGGTGATCGTCTGCACGCTGGGATCACGATGACCGCATCACCTGTTTTTGCTGAGCACCGAATCGACCCGACCGCCTGGCGCACCGCCACGCTCGCCAACGCCGAAACCAACGGCGACGGCTACGACGAGTTCGTGGACGTGAAGGAGCGCATCACCGAACGACGCCGCCAGCCCCCGCCGAGCACCGCGGACGGATACCTCCACGCGCTGCCTGCGCTGGACCGATTGCCCACACCCGTGCTCGCCACCGGACTCGACGGCGTCCTCATCTATACCAACCCCGCCTTCGCCACCATGCTCGGCTACCCCGGCACGACCACGCTGACCGAACAACCGCTCCCTGCGCTGCTGGCCGGACATTCAGCGACCCCGCCGTGCGACTGTGTCACCGCACTGCGCGCCGCCGGCACCGTGGTCATCGACTGGCTCCACTCCGAGGGCTTCCCGGTCCGCACCGTGGTATCCGACGCGCTACTCGTTCGCGCCACCGACCCGATACTGCTGATCAGCATCACCGACATCACCGAACTGATGTGGACCGCCCCACCCGAGCCGCGCTGAGGCGCGATCAGTTGTGCCCTGACGCAACACCTGCACGCTCACTGTCTGGCCGAGCGGCTTCGCCACTGCGCCAGTGCATTCCGCACGGAAGGTCGTCGGGTCGTCTGAAAGGTGAAGTGCTTCCAGCGCCGCACGGATCTACGCTCCGCGCATGCGCGACATCGAAACCATCTACGCCGAGCTGCGATCGGTGGCAGCTCTTCGCCGTGCGGCTCGGGAGCGGGGTGGGCCGCTGCGGTCGATAGCCGTGGCGGATGCGCTGTTGGACCAGCGCAACGCAGCAAACAACTACAACGTAAATTTGAATTCTCTATGAGTGCGGCAGGCCTAGGTCGCCCGCGATGCCAACGGGCCTAGCGTGACAGAACAACGGCGATGCAGCGGATGCCGCTGAAGCGTCTGGATGGGCCTAGTTAGTGGTGCGGGAAGGAAATCGGCAGCGTCGGTGTCTGAATAGTTGATCGGGTCGGCCCCAATCCTCCCCCAATCCCCGTGTGGCCGGCCCGATCCACGTCAAATGTGCGGTTGCGGCACCGCGGCAGGAGGAGCAGGGAACCAAATCGACCTAAGCCGGCTCAGTTAGACCCAAGAAGGTGTCATGAAGCAGCTCTGTGATGACCTACACCAATTCGCCATTCAGGTGCGCCAGCTCGGATATTCCCTCGACGGGGGCGTGGCCGAGCGGGAATGCCTGGATCTCAGTGAACGCATGCTCGCCGCGGTTAAGCAGGCTGAGGCCAGAGTGGCCGGCGCTAAATCCGCCCTGCGAGAGCACACGCGCTGCTAAGCGGCGGCGATGTGCGGGTGGGTCGTTAAATTGAGGTGGTGCGAAAGCCCCTCGACGGGCACCTCCCGCGCGCGGTGATCGCACGGTGGCCGCACACCGTGCGCCCCGCCGGCTACTACACCCGCGCCGGGCGGATCCACGTCCCGATCTGAGGTAACGAGCAGCAGTGAGTTACAGCCGGCGCTGAAGGTCCTGTGCCTCTGCTGCTAGCGAAACGCCGAAGTGTGTTCTAAAGGGATGAGAGCCTGACCAGCGCCTTTAAGTGGTGCGGCAACCCCCTAAATTGGGGGTGCTCAGGGCGACGAAGCTGGGTCAGGTTCCGATTTGGGGTCGCTGGCGAGCCGCCCACCCTTCAGAAAGCACCGTGACCTTGGACCACTCGCCGGGACGATAGACGTTTCCGTCTATTTCTAGTTGGTCACCATCCCACGTCGGTGTACCTCGATGCTGCGGCTTCTCGTGATTTCCGAAGCACTCCACCTCGCAGTAGATGTCGGTGGTCGCAGGTTCTGGACCCCTTTTCTCGACCGCCACACTTCGTATCAGGGAAGCTTCGCCTTGGTCAATAACCATTACGGGTTCACCAGGCCCATGACCAGGGGCGTAGACCGTAACCTCTACCCATTCACCACGCGGGAACCGCGTCGCAGTCTGACCGATTTTGAGCGACTCGCCGACGAAAAGCGGCGGACCGGCCCAGTCTTGGGCAAGCCCCCTTTTTCCTTTCAGGGTGAAGAACATCTCTAGCGAGTCGCGTTCTCTGAGCGCCACGTGTTTCTCCTATGTCAAGCAGACTGCCGGTTGGCAAGGTTTTCGGTACTGGTTTTGGTCGGTGCGGAGCCTATCGCCAGGGAGACCGAAGCGGAATTAGACCCGGTTCACTGCGTGCCGGGCCGATTTACACGCGTTTCAGGCTGGCGGTCATTATCGCAGCTCAGAGCAGGCTCAGGGGGGTATCTTGCACGATTCACCGTGCCGTCGGGCTGTTGGTCGCGCCACCCCCAGAACGTTTTGACCAAATGACGTTGGGGACTAAAGACCCTTCAGCTGCCGACGCCCGGCGCCCTATCGTTAATCGACCTGGCCATAGGCACGGAGCATTCGAGTCCGAGCCGAAACCCTTTTGAGGCTAGCCGGAACGGTGGCCCGCCCGTAACCCCTCGGGCGGGCCATCCTATTCGAGACGCGTCAGTGCTCTTCCACCGTCAGGTTGTGTGCGCCGCACCGCGTGACGTCCTCGCCGTTCTCTCGCACCCGCGACCAACCCCCACTATGCGGCAGGCCGATCATGCTCATGCTGTCGAACGGGCAGTTACTCAGCACCCGCTTTTCTGGCAACACCGTCCCGGGGTGCGCGACTTCCCAATCGTCCCTGGCGTCATACCAGGCGCTATACGCCTCTTCCCACTCGGCCGCGGACAGCCCCTGCCCGTCGAAGGTCAACAGCTCCTCAGGCGGCGCATCTTCACCGGCGCGGCGGCGCATCTGACCTCACCCGCTCTTGTGCCTCGATCAGCGCCAACAGGCGGCGGCGGCGCTCAGCCCGCCGAGCGCGCGCCTCCAGATATTCGGCCTCACTCTGATACCGGGTGCCGCTCAACAGCCACGCGGCCGGGTCAGGGGGCGCAATACGGCGCATCAGGACACCACCCCGTAGACGCCACGCACCCCAGCCCGGCGCTGCGGACGACGACCCATAGCCTGATCGTTCGCATCGCCCGCGGGAAGTCTCAACGCCGCCGTGAGCCGTGCCAGGGCGATCTTCTGCTGCCGGCTCTCGGTAACGGCCGGGTGAGGCTTTGACCCGTGCGGACCGCGAACCATCAACCCTTCACGCGCGATGATCCCGGCCAACTTATCCAGCAGGTCGGTTGTGCGGACCATCTCAGTTAGCAAGCCCAGCTCGTGCTGCTCCAGCTCATACTTGCCCAACACATCACGCCATAGCTTGCCGCCGTTAACACCGGTGCCCTTCGGCGGCGTTGGGATCTTCTGGACCATCATCGGTCTCCTTCTGCCTTAATGCTGTTGAATCCCTTGACTTTTCGGTTATCCAGATGTGTTGCGGCGCAATTGGATTCGTTTCAGACCTCATAAATAGAGCCTCGCCTGACCTTTAGCTCAGGGCACTGCCACCGGCTCAAAAACGAGATCCGTAGCGCCGCAACGGTTTCCGAGCGACGAAAGCGACTGCGGGGCAGGCATATTCGGGGGTCCTTTCATGGTTCAGAAAGTGTCGAGCGGCGAGGGCCAACTCCGCGAAGGGATTGCCTCCCGCGGTGAAGGTGGCTGTGCAGGTTGGCTGGGTTCGCTGGAGCGTGGGGTAAGACCACCCTCCGCCGGTGGTGGTTTCACACGGAAGAATTGTTCGGCTGCCGGTGCCGACACCCGCGCCGGTATGGATCCGCCCCGCGCCGCCCTCACGTTGCATGCGGCGTGCGAGGGACCTAGGTACACGCCGCGCTGGTGGCTGCCTGGGGTGTCGGCATGATCTAAAGTGCCACCGCGAGCGCGGCTGGATGACACCGCCGCAGCGGACACACCGGGCCGCGCCGGTGTCAACGAACCGCTTTACCTTGGCGCGTTCCTGCTGGTGCTTCCAACCCCAACCTCCGCGAGTGGTTCTACCGGGCTGCGCCGTCGTGGTTCTGCGCGCTGGTCTGGTCATGCTAGGCGCTGCCGGGCCCATCTTCGCGTGCAACGGTTTCCGGCTGCCCGAAATCGTGTGGCACGATGTGGTGCTCGGCGACCGGTTCGCCGGCCTGCCACTGGTTGGGTCGGGGGTCGAATTCCGTTGGTCCGTCGCTATTGGCGGCGCCGGGGACGGTGGGCCTGCTTACAGCCATCTAAATCTCCTCTCAGTAGTGCGCGTGTGAGCTTGGGTCTCTGAGGCGCGCTGCGGTGATCGGCGTCGACTGGTCGACGGTGGCGGCCCACTTCAGCTCGATCCAGCCGAGCGCCTTGACGGGGTCGATGTCGATGACGTCGTTGGGTTCAACATCTTCGTAGATGGACTCCACGACTCCCCGGATCGGGTGCAGCATCCGAATTTTCACGGTTTCACCATCCCTGGGAAATTCGCATGGCGTGCATCGCCAATAACGCCATATGTGGGTCTCGGGAGCGGCACATTGCCCATGTCTTAAGGGCGCGCTCTTGGTGTGACATTGGGCCGTGGGGGCCGATGCGTTCGAGCTCGGCGAGCAGCTGTGCGGGACTACGACGGCTGGTGCCGGTACGCTCTGCCAGCCCGCGCCGGCGCAGCTCGGCGTCGGCTTCGTGATCGCAGCCGTTGGTATCGACGACCCGGCGTTGCAGCGAAGCTAGGCTTGCATATTCGATCGGACGTGATGGCATCAGATGGGGTCCTATTCGGTCGGAAACTGCTTGGTGCGCACGAGAATGCGACCGTCGCGTATTTTGAGCGCCGCCTCAGTGGTGGCCTCAAGAATGGCGCAGCGTGCCATTTCTTCGAGGCTCAAGCATTCAACGCAGGCGACGCCTTCGACGTAACCGTCCTCGAGGAGGGCCATGCTGGCGGTGCGGGCGCGGCTGTCTAACCGTCGGTGACATCTGCTGCAGCTGTGCGGGATTCGTACTGCCGCTGGGCGGGGGCGCTTTGTCACGGCAGTTCCTTTGGTTGTCATGGCTGGGCCCTACCTTCGGTGGGGTCGGGTGGGAGCGGCTCGCTGGGCTCGCGGACCCGCGCATACAAGGCCCGCCACTCGTCGGGCGGCAACGCGGCCAGGAAATCCTCTACGGCGCTTTGCAGATCAGGCATCGGCCGCCTTCCTCTCGTACGCGACAACGGCGCTGCGTAGGTAGCGCCAGCGGTCCCCGTCTTTGTGGCCGCCGAGCAGTTCGTGGTGGCGACGGACCCACCGTTCTGGGCAGCGCAACATCTCAGCAACCTCCACAGTGCTGAGTGTGTCCGAATCATCTGTGTCGCACGAGTTTTGGTGTCCGCGCGCGGACGCGCGGATTTCTGCGTCGAGGCGGTCCTATAGGGCTGCCACAGGGCGCGGGACGCCGTGGCGGCGGGCTCGGATCATCGTCGCCAGGCACCAGTAGGCCGTTTGGATTTCCGAGCTTGTAAGCCTCACGTTGAGGTACCGCTTCCACAGAAGTCACGAAACGCACAGAAGTTCCCCCGCACGGCTCCGGGGGTCTCCACAGAAGTCACGAAACGCACAGAAGTCTCCTCACTCGAAACCTTTTGTGTGTTCTGTGGCTTCTGTGGCGTGGGGGTGAACCTTGTAACGCTTCGACGGTGGCCGCCCGCCGGTCGACTTCGGGGGGTCCAGCGGGATCAGATAGCCGTGGTCGACGAGCCGTTTCAGCGCCGGCAGCAGCTCTGCCTTGGTCTTGAATCGGGACCGGGCGGCTACGTGCAGGTCCCGCTCGGACACCTCGTCGCAGCCGAGACGCGCGACCCGTTCGAGCAGATACACCGCGTCGGCGATATCAGGGCCGGCGCCCATCTGCGAGAAAACGTTGATCGCGCACGCCGTGAAGTACCGGCCGATCCGCTCGGCGTTCCCGACCGTCTCGGCCTGAACCGGGTACCTGACGCCACTGTTGGCGCCGTGCTGGCCCAGGTGCAGCAGGCCGGCGATGCGGACCACCGCGCCGACGTACTTGCCGCCCCACTCGCTCAGGCTGGCCGGCGAAGCCAGCGCACCGTCCCCCGCGAGCGTCGGCTCGACGTCATCCTGAATCCGGCGCACCGCCGCCTCGGCCTGTTCGTCGAGCATCAGCACGGCGGGGTCACAGGCCCAGCCCGCCATATCGGAGGCAAGCGCCTTGATCTCGTGGCTGTATTGGGCCTCGGTGTTCTCGCTGACCGGCGTTGCATCGCTCGCCCGGGATCCGACCTTGGACACCGGTGTGGCGTACAGGAACCGGGCCAGCAGGCCGCGGCCGACGAAATCGCGGTTGGCCGCGATCGCTTCGATGATCCGCGGCTGCACCATCAGGCCCAGCGTCAGGGCCGGGCTGGGAATGTGTTGTGGCGGCCGGCCCTGGCGGTCGACCCGGATCCGGTCACCGGAGTGACCTTTCAGGTAGACGTCCATGTTGACGGTGCGGGCGTAGCGGCCGGCGATGGTGTCGAAGATGCCGCCCTCGGCCGAGACGATCGCGATGCGGCCGCCGTGATCGGCGAGCAACGACGCGGTGGCCTCCGGGGTGGCGTCATCGGCCAGCAGCCGCGGGATCACCGGAACCTGAATCTCCCGCATGGCCTTCTTGGCGTCCCGGGCGGCCTCCGCGGCAGCAGCGGCGGCTTTGCGGTCGCCGTCGGTGGCGTCGGGTCCGGCCGCCTTGGCGGCCGCGTTCACCGCGGCCTTGTTGAGCTGATCGACCGTTTTCTTGGCCATGTCCAGCTCGTCGGTCAGCTTCAAGCGTTCCAGCTCACCGGCGACCGACAGCGCAGCCTCGGCGTCGTGCAGCGGCGCGGCCATCGACGCCTGGACCGCGGACTTGCGTTCGGCGGGCCGGGCGATGGTGTTGGCGTAGAGGCACAACGGTTCCCGCCAGCCGCGCCGGACCTGAATCTTGGCGTGACCACCAATGCAGGCGGCCAGCACCGTCAGCGCCGACGTTGCGGCCATCGCCACGTCGGTCTGGGTGGCTTCGGCCAGCTCGGTGGCCATGTTGGCGTACACCGGCGGCAGCGCGTCCACGGGGAACGGCGGTACGTCGACGGTGTTGGGGGCCAACGGGATCGGTTCGTCGGGGTAGTCGTCGCCGGTGTCGTCGTGGGGGTGGCCGCCGAGCTCCGCGCGGGCCTGGTCGTCGGTTTTGGTCGACGCCCGCTCGATCCCGAACCGCCACGCCGCGGCCACCTCGAACCGCCCGGGCGCCCGCTGGGGGTTACCGGTGCACAGCTGGGTGAAGCGTGCCTCCAGCACTTCCCGGGCGCGACGCCAATCGGCCTCGGTGACGCAGCCCAGCCGGTGCGCGCACGCTAACCGGACGCTTTGGCTGGTCAGCCACGGGTGGCGGCCGGGCGGCCGATCGGCGTGCCAGGCGTCGATCATCGCGGTGACGTAGCCGCATGTCTGCCCGGCCCACACCCACGTCTCGGGCGCTGAGATGGTCTCGGCGGCACTGTCTTCGGGTTCGGCGCAGATACCCATCTCGGTCAGCCGCGCGTCGATCTCCATTACGGTGACGGGGGCGCCGGTGTCGGTATAGGCGATAACGCGGATCGGGGTGGCGCCGTTGCTGGCCGATTTGTTGTTGAAGGTGCCCACAACCCGCAGCATCCGTGCCAAGTCGAATACGTTGTCGGCGTGCGCCTGGTGCTTGTCGGCGACCACGGCCACCAATCGCCCCCAGCGCCGCACCAGCGCGCCCGCCCGCCCGGTGGTGAACTGCTCACCGATCGCGCCGTCCTCAATAGGCCAGTAGCCGTGCACACCGTGACCGGAGTCGACGATCACCGACGGCCGGATGTCCAGCACCGCCGACAAGTTATCGATGATCTGGTGGGCGACACCGATGGTGGGGCAAGCGCCGAGTTTGACATCGAGGTCACACACCAACGCGGCCAAGCGGGTTACGTCGGCCGCTGTGCCGCGGCCACAGCGGGTGCGGGCCGGACCCGCGGTCGGGTTGACCCCGAAGTAGATGTTGGCGGTGCCGGGCAGCTGGCGATCTCCGCGATCGCGTCGGCCGGCGCCCTGACGGCGGTGTGCGGTGGTTGAGGTGGTTCGTAAAGCAGCGACACAAACTCGGCGTCGGTGAAGCCGAGCGCGCCCAGCAGTAGCCCGGCGAAATCCACCATCGTGTTGGTAGAATCCGGCATGGGAAATCCTTTCTTCCCGGGTTGTTAGTGAATGCAGAGGCCCGCCAATTCCGGCGGGCCTCTGCCTGTTCGGGGCGGGCTTAGGGCTTGCTTCTGCTTGTGAGATGGGCCTTGGTCACCAGGGCGGTGCGTCGTTGTCGGGCGCTGAGACCACCGGCGCCAACGCGTCCAGATACTTGGCGGCCACCTTGCGATCGTCGTCGGTCGGGTCGGCCAGCCGCCACGGTGCGTTCTGCCCGGGCTTGGCCACACCCTGACCCAGCCGGCCCAACACCCAGCGGCCGCTGCCGACCGTGGAGCGCAACTGGGCCTGCAAAACACGCGGCCAGATGAACGTCTGGAGGTGCGACTCCTCGCCGCCGTCGACGACGTGGATGTCGCAAACGGTGGCATCCTTTTCGCCCAGCACCGTTTTCACACCGACTTCGACGTGCGACGGCTTGAGTAATAGCAGCTTGCCGATCAGCTGGTGCAGATCCAGCGCCGACGCGCTGCCCGGGTTGTCGATTTGCTCTGACATTCTTGTTTCCTTCTTTCTCTTAGGGGGTTGCCGCCGTTTGTCGGCAGCGTTTCCCGCGCGGGCGCGGGAAGCCTTTTGAGGGGCTTTCTCAGCCGTCCCCGTTCTCCAGCTGCTTTTTGCGCGCGTGGCCGACAGCTAGAAATTCCTCGGTCACCGCGCCCTCGCGTGCGGCCTCACGCCACAGGTCCCGCAACTCGGCGACACTGTCGGCGGCCGCCGCCCGATCCACGAAAGTCGGCTCGATACCGGCGATTTCGTCGGTCAGCTCGAGCAGTCCCTTGATGCCGCGCCACTCCCACACCTGGCGTGCAAGCAGGCAACCGGCCCATCCCTTCTCCAGGTCGACGCGGTAAAGGGTGCAGCGGCCCCCGCCGGCAGGCAGGTGGATGATCAGCCCGTAGTCGAGGTTGAGCTCGGTTTGGGCAGGGCCGCGGGTGTCGGTCGCAATGTCGTACGGCAACGAGCGGGCGTAGCAAGCGAGCTGCATGGCGAATTTCGCGGGGTAGTCAATGGATCCCGTCTTGATGTCAGCCATCACCAGCGATCCGTTGATGCGGCCGATCCGGTCGGCGGTGCCGGCGACCTTCCACCCGTCGAGCACCCGGAAGGTCTCGACGTCGACCCACTCGATACCGGCGGTTGCGGCCTCGTAAGCCTTGAGGTCGTCGCCGTAGGGCGCCGGCACGTGCCCGAGCTTCTGCCCGCGGTCCAGCCTTTCGGTGAGTGCGTGCAACGAGGTGCCGGTGGTGGCGGCTGCGGTGGCGTGTTCGGTTGCCTTGTCGACGATCTCATCGAGTTGCTTCTTGTCGGCGGGGTCGGTGGACGCGGCGGCCAGCACCAGATCCGGGCGCTGGCTTATCCCGATCGCGAGCATGCGTTGCTTCCAGCGGGTTAAGCCGGCCTGGTCTTCCAGGGCGCCGACAAAGGTGGTGGTGCGGCGGTAGGCGACCCGGGGGCCACCGCCGGGCGGAATTACAAGCGGGCGGCCGAAACGGTCTCTGGCGATGTCGGCCGGCGCGGCGATCTGGTCGGTGCTCACGGTGTCGACCCCTGCCGGTAGTCGCGCCAGCCGTCGACCGGGACCAGCGCCCGCCGCCGGTGCGCCGGTTCGGCGAACAGGGCGTCCCCCGCGGCCTCCCGCGGCTGGCCCAGCGGGACCAGCTGGCGGGCCTGGTGTTTCGGCTCGTCGAACAGGCCCTCGGTTTGTGGCGGGGCTTTCGGGCGCGGTGGGCGCCCACGGTGCAGGTAGTCGGCGGCGCGCTCTTTGTCGATGCGCGGGCCGCCTTCCAGGTCGACGTAAAGCTCGTCGCGGTTCATGCCGAGGCCTGCTCGGTCTCTGGCCCGGAGAGCTCTGGAGCGTCCGCCTGGTCGTCGAATTGCGCGTTCTCCCAAGCGATTACATCGCTGAGGCGATAGCGGGCATGTCTGCCAAAAAGTGCGTATTTGGGTCCTTTGCCCTGTGGCCCCCATTGGTTGAGCGTGGCGACCGGCACCTTCACCCGAGCCGACACCTCCCGCCGTGTGAGCCATTCGTCCTGCTCCATTGAAAAACCTCCGTTGTGGGAATCCACGCGATGCGGCACGTTTTTGTGTTACACCGATGTCATTCCAACATTTGCCGTAGGTTCCCGCAAGTTCTGGTACGGTTTGCGTATGACCCCACAAAAGGCCGGCCCGAAAGACTGGTGGGAACCTCGCGACTGGGGCGAGGAGCAGGCGCTACGGGTCGTCCAGGAGGTGCACCGGCTGCGCAAGCCGCACTCGGCCCAGTGGCTCGCCGACCGGACAAAAGGGCTGGGCCACGAGATCACCCGGTCGGTGATCGCAGACCTGGAGAACGGCCGGCGTCGTTACGTCACCACCACCGAGCTGATCGTGCTGGCCTACGCGCTCGACACCGCGCCGATAGCACTGCTCTACCCGGCGCCACTAGGCGAAGAGGTCCGGGTGCTGCCAAGGCTGAGGATGACGAGATTCATGGCCGCGGAGGAGTTTTGCGGCAATGAGGTGGGCCTGGCTTCGCAGGAGAACACGCGGGCGCTGCAACGTGCACGGGACACCGAAGCCGCCAAAGGCACCCAGCGGGCGCTTCTCGGACTGCTGGCCGAGCTAAAACACAAGCCCGAACAGCTCGGCTACGACGATCCGGCCAAGGCCGCCAAGGCGATCCGCGCCGAGCTGGACGCAACAGTCCGCCGGATCAAAACGCTGGAGGCAAAACACGATGGGTAGACCACCGCTGCGGATAGGGCAGCGCGGCAAGATCATCCGCATTCGCCTCGGCGGCGATGTGTGGTTGGCCCGGTGTCGTTACCGCGACCGCGACGGCGTGACGCGAATCGTCGAGCGGCGCGGCCCTGCCGATGAGCACGACCAGCACGGCAAGCTCGCCGAGGACGCGTTGATCGAGGCGTTGGCCGAGCGCCGTCCGCCCAGCGACGTGCCGAACGCGATCGGGCTGGACACGCCCGTCATGGCGTTGGCGGACGCCTACATTGCCCGGCTTGCCGAAGACGGGCGGGCGGCCAGCACCATCGCCACCTATCGCTACACGGCCGGCAAGTTCGGCAAGCTGTTCGGTGGGGTGCGGGTCGGTGAGGCCACTCCGGCGCGTCTGGACGCTGCGCTCCGCTCGATGCGCACCGCCCATGGCGCCACGATGGCTAAGCAAGCCAAAACGATTTTGCGCGGCGCCCTGCAGCTCGCAGTGCTGGCCAACGTCATCGGCACCAACCCGGTGCGCGACGTGGGCGGGATCAAACAGGACCGCCCGCAGGGTGCCACTGCGCTGACCGCCGAAGCGATCCGCGAGCTGCTGGCGAAGTTGGGTGCATCGCGGTATTGCCTCCAGCACGATCTGGTCGATCCGGTCACCCTATTCATCGCGACCGGTCTGCGACGCTCGGAGCTGCTCGGTCTGCGCTGGGTGGACTTCGACGCCGACGCGGGCACGATCGCGGTCACCGGCAAGGCGCTACGGGTGTCCGGTAAGGGCCTGGTGCGTGTCGACGAGACGAAGAGCGCCGCCGGCCGCCGAACCATCCCGTTACCGCGGTTCGCGACCGACATGCTGCGCGCGCGACGCCAGCTGCCGTACCTCGGTGAGCAAACGATCATTTTCCCGTCGACGGCGGGCACGCTGCGCGACCCGGACAACTTCAACAGGCAGTGGCGTGCGGTCCGTGATGAGCTCGGCGCGTCCGGGGTGAGCACCCACAGCTTCCGCAAGACCGTCGCCACCCTGATCGACGACGAAGGGCTGTCCGCGCGGATCGGCGCCGACCAGCTCGGGCACGCCCAGGTGTCGATGACGCAGAACGTCTACATGACCCGCGGGCGGGTGCACTCGCAGGTTGCTGACCTGCTAGATCGCACCGTTGCGGTCATAAACGATGAATAAACGATGGATTGCGATTCTGGCGAGCCCTGAAAACACCCTCTGAGCTGCTCCCCCGGGAGGACTCGAACCTCCAACCCTTCGGTTAACAGCCGAACGCTCTGCCAATTGAGCTACAGGGGATCAACCCGGTCCGCGCGAACCTGCGCAGATCGCGGGACGACTCTAGCGTACTGGCATAGCCGCACCCAACTAGAGGGACGGCCCAGCTAGCGGCCAGAGGAACTGGCGAGCTGGGAGCGGGCGGGCACGCACCCAGGCGCGTGAGGCAGGATGGAGCCATCCGCACCGTCGTCGGGAGGGACGCTTTGATCCGGTATGTCGTGGTGCTTGCACTGGGCTACGTGCTGGGCTCGAAAGCCGGGCGCCGCCGATACGAGCAGATCGCCGGCACCTATCGCGCACTGACCAGCAGTCCCGTGGCCAAGTCGATGATCGAGGGAGGCCGCCGCAAGATCGCGAATCGGATCTCTCCCGATGCGGGGTTTGTGACGCTGGCCGAGATATCCCCTGGTCAGAGCGTTTTAGACCGCGACCAGCAGGACTAATTTGCCTGCGGTGGCCACATTTTGGACACAGTTACAGCAACCGTGTCCAGGTCGGAGTCGAACAAATCGGCATACACGTCCAGCGTCATGGCGGCACTGGCGTGCCCCAGCATCCGCTGCACCACCTTGGGGTTGGCCCCGGCGTGAATGGCCAGCGAGGCCGCCGTCATCCGTTACAGAAACCGGTCCGATTCCGACACCCCTGGGTACGCTGCCTTCCTATGCAGGCGAGGAAAATCGCTGTTGTCGCCGCCACAGTGATCGTCGTCGCGGGTTGCGGAGGGCCAAGCCAGACAGTGGCCACGGTGACGTCCACATTGCAACCGACGATCTGCATAAATGACGTAAATGCGGACCGCGCAGCAGCAACTCTTTCCTCGGCCGACGCCGAAGATGCGGTGCTCTGTCTGATCAACGAACAACGTGCGAACCACGGTCTGAATGCGCTCACCGCTAACCCAATATTGCGCCAAGTCGCGGCTGCCCAGGCAACCGCGTCGGTAACGCTGAAGTGGTGGCCGGCCAGCGGAGGCCCCTCGGTTCACGTCAACCCGCAGACCGGGATGGACGCAGCAGCGAGGATCCGCGAGGCGGGGTACTGCCCGATGAATCGCGACAACGTTCCGCGCGGCGAGAACGTATACGCGGGGCAATACTGGGGCAGCCCGACTTCCGACGTAATGGCCAAGACGACGTCCCCAGAGGCGGCGGTGAACGGGTGGATGAACAGCCCGGGGCACCGAGCCAACATCTTGAACACCGCTTACCGCGAGTCCGGGATCGCGGTGCTTCGAGGCGTACCTGTCAGCGGTGCGCCGGCCGACCACGACGGGTACGTCTTCATCCAGTGCTTCGGCGGCTGCGAGCAACCAGGTGGGAGTCGACATCCGGGCGAATAGCCTGTCTCCCTCCCGAGGAGAGCAGGGACGGCCCGATCAACTATTCAGACGCGGACGGCGGCCGGTTGGTTGCACAACTCGATCAGCTCGCGGCGTTCGTCCAGCAGCGCATCCGCCACGCCTATCGACCGGCCCATGAGGTCCTCGACTGGGGCGAGCTGGCCGGGGGTTCTGGAGTCGATCGCCTACGCGCAGCGCGGCCGCGGCGAACGCAAACGACCCGCCAGCGGCTGGGCCTCGCTCACCCCCACCGAGCGCGACGTGGTGCGGCTGGTCAGCGAGGGACTCGGCAACAAGGACATCGCCACACGGCTTTTCATCTCCCCGCGCACCGTGCAAACCCACCTCACCCACGTCTACACCAAACTTGGCGTGAGCTCCCGCGTACAGCTCGCCCAGGAAGCGGCCCGCCACGCATGCACGTGGCCGGGAACGGGTACGTGAGGGTACGGGTCGCTACATCTTGTCAGAGCTTGATAAGGGTGTATTAGTCGTACATTTCTTGAGATGAACCGGGCCGCCCCCAACGAGAGCAGGGGCGCCCCGATCAACTGTTCAGACGCGGACTAGGGCGATCTGGTTCCACTCGATTGCGGATCGGGCCGGCCGCACAGGTCGGGTGCGCTTAGACTTTCCTACGGGTGCTCCTGCGTAACACACTGCACAATCCCATTGGCAACGCGCGGGTCGAATCCCATCTGCGCTACCTTCTGAGCTTCGGCAGCAGGGGAGACACCAGAATTGAGATCCTGCTCAATGACTCCAACAAGCTGCAAGTTTTGGGGGTCGTGTTCCTCCAGCGGGATTTCCGTAATGTTTCCCACGCAGCGGTCGTAACCGTAGGTGTCAGCGTGAGCAGACGCGCCCATCAGCACAGCCGGGGCGATGAGCAGGACGGCGATGGCCATGCCGACCGCCGCAGCGACGTAGAAGATACGCATGCTCACATAAGTACCCAGCTATAGCGATGGATAACCAGCACACACTGGTAAAGCGTTGTGCTGCAATCTAATTTGACTCTTGTGCAATTGGCGGGGCCGAGCGGGCCGGTTGCCGGGTCCGACCCGCCACGGCTCACACTGATTGAGACAACGGGCGCGTGCTTAGTTCAACGGTGTGATCGACGGCAACGGTCCACCCCGCTCCCGAGCCACGCGGCGAAGAGTCACCACCAATTGCAGCTCGGAGTCGATGGTCTCGATGTCGCGCATGCGCGGAGCCTAGGTCCGCGCGGCGGCGACGGCACTTCACCTTTTAACCGTTTGGGTAAAAAGGGGAACGGTGGGCTCGTCCTCGCAATATTGCGGCCGGTTCGACCGTAATCCGAGCCATCCGACAAGGCGCCTTGGTCAGGTGCAGACGCTATTCGGGCTTACGTCGGAACATCCCGCCGATTGCATTCTGCGCGTCCTCGATAGCCTTCTTTTGGGCGTTCCACTGCCGTTCCGCCAGGTCCGTGATCGCTTTCCGTTGGGCGTTCCACTGCTCCTCGATCTGATCGGCGATCGCCTTGCGCACAGCCTCCCACTGGTCCGCTGTCTTGATGCTCCGCTCCTGTCCGCGTTCGAGTAGCTCCGCGATCGCCTTCTGCTGGGCCTTCCACTGCTGCTCGATCAGGTCCCCGATCGCCTTCTGCTGGGCCTCCCACTGGTTTGCGATCTGGTCCTGAAGCGCCTTCATGTGCTTCTCTTGTTGCGTCACCAGCTCCTTGATCTGCTCAGAAAACCCCGCGCGCGACTCTTCCGCCATGGTCTGCTTCTCCCTCCGATTTAGGTGATCTCGGCCGCCTTATGGTGGCACTGCACGGGCTGGGCTGCCACTAAATCCTGACCGGGTGCTGCCGTTCGCTCGTCCAGCAGCGCGTCTATCCGCGCCGTATTCGGCGTGCGACCTTCTGCCTCACAGACCATATGGCGAATCGCCAGCAGCAGCCGTGCTACTCAACGCCGCGTCTCAACGCCGATGCACGGTCCAGGTAGAACGCCTACAAAAACTGAGGTAGTCAACTACGCGTGTTAGGTGCACGTGCGCCGCTACACCATCGAACGGTGACCGGCGGCCCCGAATTCGACGGACCTTCAAAATCCATGATCGAGTTATCGAAGGAGTAGTGACATGTCCACCCCTCCTGGGATGATTGTGAATGCGCAGGGAATAACCGGCGAAGGGGTCGAGTTCAGCCTGCTCAACGAGACCGACCGAGAGATCGTTGTGACCCTGTTGTTGGTGCCTGTACCGCCCACACCGCAACTGGTCAACGAGACTTGGCCCTCATTCACTGTCCTGCCAACTTCGTGGCCGTGCAACACCAACGACGTCGACCCCAATCTCGTGCAGTTCTTGTATCTCACGCCGCCAGGCGTGTACAACGCGTTCGTCCAGGTGGACAGCGGGCTATACGAGGTGGGGGCCGATGTTGTCGTTAACGCCACCGGCCGCGTAGTCGGAAATCCGCTCTATGCCTCACCCTCGGGCCATCACATACTTCCGGACCGTCCCGATGTCGATGCCGACGTGAGGCGCTGAACCTCATGGTGGTGTCGAAGCAGCTTCCGCCCGCCACAGTCGTGCGGGCCATCGAAACTGCCCGGTATCGCATCGGTCAGCTGCATCGATGGATGCTTCCGGGTCCCGCCGTGATGATGGAAATGATGATGAACGCTTGGTGCGCCCAGGCGATCACCGCGGCAGCCGATCTCGGCATTGCGGATGCGCTGGCCAAAGGGCCGCTCACGGCGCAAGAGCTGGCGGCGGCGATCGACGCGCAGGTCGATACCGTCAGTCGACTGCTGCGGGCCTTGATCTCGCGAGGCATCTTCCGTCAGCGCCGCGATGGCCGATATGACCTCACCCCACTGGCGCACACGCTGCGCAGCGACGCTGAGGTGTCGTTGGCCGCGATGGCCCAGTTTATGGGTTTGCCCGAGCATCGCGAGTGTTGGAGCCACCTCACGGATGCCATCCGGACCGGCGAGGCGGTTATCCCGAAGTTACGCGGCAAATCGGGGTTCGAGTTGCTGGCCGATGAACCAGTAGTCGCCGAAATCTTCAATCGTGCCATGACGAGCATGTCCGAGCTCGCGGTCGCATCGGTGACCGCCGCGTACGACTTCAGCCGCTACGCCACCATCATCGACGTGGGCGGCGGGCATGGTCGGCTGCTGGCCTCAATCCTGGTTGCGACGCCACAGGCGCGTGGCATCCTGTTCGACCTGCCCGAAGTGGTTCCAGGAGCCCCGGCCGTGCTCGCCGAACACCATGTCGCCGACCGAGTCCGCGTTCTCGGGGGATCGTTCTTTGACGCCGTGCCCGACGACGGCGACGTCTACGTTCTCAAGAACGTGATTCACGATTGGCCTGACGACGACCCGGTGAAAATACTTGGCAACGTGCGTACAGCGGCCGGGGCCGGGAAGCACGTGTTGCTCGTCGAGTTCGTGATCCCACGCCACGGTCGCGAGTTCCTAGGCAAGTGGACGGACCTGGGAATGTTGGTCTGTGCCGCCGGGCGTGAGCGCACTGCCGACGAATACGGCTGGCTGCTAGACCGCGCCGGCTTTCGCATGACGCGGTTGGTCGAAACCGCGTCACCGTTCAGCGTCGTGGAAGCGATCGCTATTTAACGCTTCGGTAGCAGGGCTGTCCTGATTGCAGCGCGCGGTGCAGGGTCAGAGCCGCAGAATGTCCAGCATGCCTTCGGTCGGTCCTTTTTGTGTGCGCCACGGCCGAGGATAAGAGTTCGCATATCGCACCACCCTCGCGTAATTTGCCTTCAAGCTCGCTAGGAGCATCGGGCATAAATCACCGTCATCCGGTGCCACCGATAAGGCACAGAGGATGATCTCGACCGCAGTGTCGTAGTCGTCGTACCCCTTGACCGCGCGATACAAGGTGTGAGAGTTCCAAATCAATGGCGGCCATCCATCCGCGGTGCCGGAATACGCTTTCGAGCCCGATGGACTCGCTATGGGGTGCGCTTGCAGAACTAGGTCTTCCGGCATGCCCGCGTAATGAGGCAGTTCGATCATCTCAACTTCGGTGTCGCTCGCCATCCAATGAAGTTCGGACCGTGACGTGAGAACACCGCGAAGGTCAACTTCTGCGAAAACATCGTCACTCGGTTCGAGGCTCGTCCAGGGTATAACCACTGCCCCCAACAGATTTGAGTCTCTCTCACTTGTGCTGAGTGAACCGACAGCCGTGACTCTCACGCGAGAAAATATCGGCGTTTCATCAAGACGCAACGGTGTCTCCTTGTGACGGGGCTAAACCGGGCGGGCGCACTCCGCTTGTGATTGAGTAACTTTCGCCATGTGTGGTTGATAGTTTTTATGAATCAACCAGCCGCGCCACGCAATTCATAGCCAAATCGCCAATGAGGCTGGGCTTGACATCATTTACGCTGCCGCCCTGTGGACAAGAGAAGAAGGTGAATACCCCTCACGCTCATTCTTCATCTTCTTCCTCGCAGTACACGCCACGCAAGATGGCGGGCATCTGAAGGACCGCCGCCGCCACTATTGGAAGTACCATCCAACCCACTCGTCACCTTCCCACTCCAGTTGTCCGTCATCGTCGGGTTGCGCCGCCGGATTGCCGAGCGCGGCGAGGCCGTCCGCGAGAACGGCGGCTAGGGCTAGGAGTTCTTCGACGCCTAAGGGTTTGGGGTCGACGCGCTCGATGGTGGGAGCAATTTCACGTCAGCATGTTGCACGTCCCGCTTGGCCCGCGGCAACTCACAAGGGCAAACTCACAGCGAGACGTCTAGTAATTACCTTTGTACCAACGCACCGCGCCAAGATTCGGACCGTCCCCGAGGAGAGCAAGGGCGGCCCGATCAACTATTCAGACGCGGGCCGGGGCGATTTCGTTGCACAACTCGGTCAGCTCGCGGCGTTCATCCAGCAGCGCATCCTTTACGTCTATCGACGGCAACGGTCCACCCCGCTCCCGAGCCGCACGGCGAAGAGCCGCACCAGCCGTCGTCTGTGCGGACGATGACTCAGAAGGGCGGGCGTAATGGCTGACTCCGACTTCCAGCTCGCGGAACCTTTGGGTCGCCGCCGTCCCAGAGACGTCTTGATTCGGCTTGCGCGATCTTGTCCCCATTGGTGTCGCCTGCGTCCCCTCCTGTAAAGGCGCCGGGGTACAGGTTTTTATATAATCAAAAATCGTGAGACCGATCGCGGCGGCCGCTGCCGCCGGTAAACAACTGGCCGACAACCTCGACAAGGTTTCGTGGATTCACCATCGGTTCTTCAACGATGACGGCAGCTACAAGAATCCCATTGACAATTGGTATAGCGAACACGTCGGCGACGTCCCAATCCTAGGAAGCTGGCTGGACCCGAAGCGAAAGCAGCCCCCGCTTCAGTTTCCGGGCGGCATGCCTCTTAAGCCAGATGACCTGCTACGAGGGCGGTAGGTAGCTAGCAGCGCTGTTTCTGCCCCTGGCGGATCGCAACAACCCATTCAGAGTGGAGGAATCGTCAAGACCTGTGGATCGACGGTGTTCGGGCGTGGCGGGCTTATGGCAGTAGTCGGTGGGCGAGTTGTTCGGCGTTGAGTTGGTGGATTGCGTTGTCGACGGCATGCCGGTCGGTGAGGTCGACGCCTCGCTCGGTGAGGGCGGCGGCGACTTGTTTGGCGGGGCCCCAGGCGGTTTCGTCGTCGAAGGCGTCGTGGAAGACAGGCAGGTAGGTGTCGACCGCGTCGACGACGGGGTCGATCCAGTCGGGGTCGATGCCGCGTTGGGTGAGGGCGAAGCGCAACCACTGGCGCAGCACGTCGGGCAGGGCGGTGCGTTGGTTGGCGTCGAGAATGGTCTTGCGGGGTAGCCAATCGGTGAGCAGCAGCATCACCTCGCCGGGGCTCCAGCACAGCGGCCCCGCGCCGATGTAGCCTTCGCCGTAGTCGACTAGCAGCTCGGCCAGCGACCGGCTCACTGGGTCGTCGCACCCGCTGTCGGTAGCGAAGTCCTGGATCAGTTGGCGGCGTTGCGGCTCGGGCAGCTCAGTGTGGTCGGGCCAGTCGGGCAGGTGGTCGCGGCAGCGGGACCAGGCCAGGGCCCGGTTGTCTAGGAAGTCCTCGTCGTCGTTGCGGGGCCAGGTCATGTCGGTAGTGCGCAACGCGTGCGCGAGATCGCCGAGCACGTCGGGGACCGGGGCCTGTCGGATCGGCATCGGTACCTCGGTGGGCTCGCGCAGCTGGTCCCACGCGGTTGCGGCGCCGGGTTGAAGGATGGCGAGCGTGTCGATCATCAGGCCGCCGACCTGGCAGAGCTGGGCCATCAGCGTGTGCGGGTGGGGTCCGTCGTAGTCGATGAACAGGACCCGTTCGCTGTCGTACACATCGACCGCCCGCCACGCCGCTGCCGGGGTCCAGGCGGCGCCGGTGTGCCAGGCCGGCACCGGCTGGGTCTCGGCCAGGATCGCGACGGTTTCGGTCAACATCGAAATGTCGGCGGCGGGCGCGACCCGCGCCAGCGCGGCGACCGCGCCCAGCGCGTGCGGCGACGGCGTGGTGCATGCTCGCCCGCTCACCTGCATGCACAGCTGATGCTCGGGCTCACGCTCGGTCAACGCCGCGGTCGACCAGGCCTGGCCGAGCCAGCCGCTGGCCCACGTCTCGACGGCGAGCACATCGTCGAGCTCGATGATGTCTCGGGCATCACGCAGCAATAGATCCGCGGGCTGGGGCGGCCGAGGTGAACGGCGGACCGGTCGGTTCTTGGCGCCCTTACGGCGGCCACGGCTCTTGGGCATGACCGAAGTCCATCACAAGCACCGACCGGCCGCACCCAACCACCCGGCACGCCACCGCGATTTAGGCGACGTCGGTTTCGCCGGATGCAGCTGGTGCGGCCGGGGTGATGTCGAGGGGGCGTTCGAGCAGTTTGCCCTTGTGGAACACCGCTCCCGCCCGGACGAGCGCCACCAGGTGCGGCGCGTTCACCATCCGCCAGCGGCCTTGGGCGGCCTCGATCAGCTTGTAGGCCATGGCGATACCGGCGGCGCGAGAACCGGGGCCCTTGGTGACCCTGGCCCGCAAGCGCACGGTGGCGAAGGTCGACTCGATCGGGTTCGTCGTTCTCAGGTGTATCCAGTGCTCGGCCGGATACCGGTAGAACTCCAACAACACGTCGGCGTCGTCGGTGATCTTCGCGACCGCTTTCGGATACTTCGCGGCGTAGTCGATCTCGAACGCCTTGATCGCGACCTGCGCTTGGTCGATGTCCTCGGCGTTGAAGATTTCCCGCATCGCCGCGATCGCACCCGGATGCGCCGACTTCGGCAGCGCGGCAAGCACATTCGCCTGCTTATGGAACCAACAGCGCTGTCCACGAGTATTCGGGAACACCTCGCGCAGCGCCTTCCAGAATCCCAGCGCACCGTCTCCCACCGCCAGCACCGGTGCGGTCATGCCACGGCGTCGGCAGCCGCGCAGCAGATCGGCCCACGATTGGGTCGACTCGCGATACCCGTCAGTCAACGCGACCAACTCCTTGCGGCCGTCGGCGCGTACCCCGATCATCACCAGCAGGCACAGTTTGTCCTGATCGAGCCGCACCTTCAGGTGGATACCATCGACCCACAGATAGACGAAATCGGTGCCCGAGAGATCCCGCTCCTGAAATGCCTTCGCCTCGTCTTGCCACTGGGCGGTCAGCCGGGTGATCGAGGCCGCCGAGAGCCCCGATCCCGTGCCGAGGAACTGTTCCAGGGCCGCACCGAAGTCACCCGTAGACAGTCCACGCAGGTACAACAGCGGCAACACCGCATTCATCTGCCGGGACTTGCGTGCCCACGCCGGCAGAATCGCCGAGGAGAACCGTTGCCGTTCACCAGAATCGGGGTCGGCACGCTTGTCGTTGACGCGTGGGGCCACCACGGTCACAGCCCCCGCCGCGGTGAGCACGTCGCGCTCGTGATGATAGCCGTTGCGCACCACCAGCCGCCGCCCGTTCTCGTCAACCTGATCGGCGAACTGCTCGATATAGGCGGCCACCTCAGCGTGCAGCGCCGCCGCCAACATCTGCCGGGCACCATCGCGAACGATCTCGTCGAGCAACGACTCGGCCCCACCCGCCGCAGCGTGTGCGTTGGACGCAGACCCGTCATGAACTACCTTGAGCATGGGCGTACCTTCCCGAACCAGCGCGCCAACGCCGGTCCCGATCAGAGCTATGGACTTTCAGATCATTCCTGGGAAGGTGCGCCCACTCACGCCGCCTCGCCGAGAACCATCCACAGGTTCTGATCATTGCTCTTCAGAGTGGAGCAGTGGGCCAAGATATGACCATGACGTATGCCTACGATCCCGAACTCGCCGTGGTGATCCCGCATTTGCCTTGGGTAGACGACCCGCGCGACGTTGCGGCCACGCGAACTTCTTTGTCAGCGATGTTGGCTGAGATGCCGCCGCCGGACACGACGGGGGTACAGATCGAGGACCGTCGGATCTCCGGCCGCGGCGGCGATCCTGACGTGCCGATCCGCATCTACCGACCTCAACGCGCCAGCGCACCGGCCGCCGTCTACGACGTTCATGGTGGCGGCTTCATTGCCGGTGATCTTGAATTCGACCACGCCCTCAACGTCACACTGACCAATGAGCTCGGCGTCGTCGTAGTGTCGGTGGACTATCGACTGGCGCCAGAGACGCCGTTTCCGGGGCCACTCGAGGACGTCTACGCGGGGCTGGTCTGGACCGCCGAGCACGCCGACGAGCTCGGCATCGACCCGCAGCGCATCGCCATCCACGGCATCAGCGCCGGTGGCGGACTGTGCGCGGCCCTGGCGCTGCTCGCGCGCGACCGCGGCGGACCGCAAATCGCCTTCCAGTTCCTATCCGTGCCGGAGCTCGACGACCGGCTCACCACGGCGAGCATGACGGAATTCGTCGACACCCCGATGTGGAACCGTCCCAGAGCCGCTGCCAGCTGGGACTGTTACCTCGGCGACGGCCGCGCCGGCAGTGCTGACGTATCTATCTACGCCGCACCAGCACGTGCGACCGACCTGGCCGGCCTGCCGCCCGCCTATGTCGCAGTCATGCACTTCGACCCCCTGCGCGACGAGGGCATCGCCTATGCGCTGGCCCTCCTAGCGGCGGGAGTCGCGGTGGAACTGCACTTGTTCCCCGGGACCTTCCACGGCTCGCGCCTCGTTCCAAATGCCGCGATCACTAAGCGCGAGGTAGCCGAGACGATCGCGGTTCTACGTGAGGCCCTCACGCAGTAGCACAGCTGTTCGATTCGGCCCGTCATCCTGCTTGGGCGGCGGGCCGAGCCTATCAACTGTGTCGCAGAGGCATTAGTCGACGGCAGCGGCCCACCCCGCTCCCGAGCCGCCTGGCGAAGCGCCGCCACCAATCGCAGCTCGGAGTCGATGGTCTCGACGCCGCGCATGGGCCGAAGGTAGACAGGTCGCTACCCGGCTCACAAGTCACCCGCCCCACGGGCAGATGAGCCACTACCAGGCCGCTGCAGCGATACGCAGAGATCGGCTAATGGCTAACGCGCTAGCCACCATTTCATCTGCACGCTGATGTAGATAGTCAGCAGGGTCATCCCTCCCGCAGACGGCCACCACGATGTCCACGGCTGCCTGGTTGGCTTCGGACGCCGACAAGCCCTCAAAGCACCCTTCAAGATCAAGCGCGATGCAGTACTCGTCCAGGATCGGTCGGAACTCCGCCTGATACGCAGCGCCGGTCCTGAGGATGGTGTCGAGTGCGTCCATGCTGGGAAAGCTACGCGCCTCATCAACGCAAGAATCGAGTTATCAGTACATTGGCGCAAGCAGTTTCACATGACCGACCGCAGCCCTGCAACGGTGGATCGTGACTGGACAACAACGGAATACCGTGGCGGGTTGTAGCCCACTCGATCAGCTCGCGGCGTTCATCCAGGAGCGTATCCGCCACGTCTATCGACGGCAGCGGCCCACCCCGCTCCCCAGCCGCACGGCGAAGAGCTGACACTAATCGCAGCTCGGCGTCGATGATCTCGATGTCGCGCATCCGCGGAGCGTAAGTCAGGTGGCTGTCCGCGAGGCACTTGAACGGCTTCCGGCGTCCGGACCTGTGAAGCACGGTCCGAACGCCGGAAGTTTTTATGTTGCGTCAGTACAGCGGAATCCACACACCGAAGTACCAGAAGCCCCATCCACCAAAAACCGGATTGAAGACCGGAATGGCGGTGTAGCCGCCATAATCGCACGGCCCGAAGTCGCCTTGTGCCTGGGCTATGCCGCGGTCCGGCCCATTCCACCGGTTGTTCCAACCACCGGGAGGCGGAGGACCGTTCCAGCCACCCGGAGGCGGCGGCCCGTACCAGTTAGGCGGCGGCCCACCGGGAGGAGGCCCATCATTCCAGCCGAACCCTCTCGCTGGCGGCGGAGGCGGCCCGCCGTGGTCGCGTGTGCTGAAGCCGCGAGGCGCATCCGTGGGGCCACCCACCTGGGCATTACCCCGATCGTAAGCGCCCTTCGGCATCGGTCCGCCAGGCCCCGGTCCTTGCCCCGGCCCTTGTCCCGGTCCGCCCGGTCCCGGCCCTTGTCCCGGTCCGCCCGGTCCCGGCCCTTGTCCCGGCCCTTGTCCCGGTCCGCCCGGTCCCGGCCCTTGTCCCGGTCCGCCCGGTCCCGGCCCTTGTCCCGGTCCGCCCGGTCCCGGCCCTTGTCCCGGCCCTTGTCCCGGTCCGCCCGGTCCCGGCCCTTGTCCCGGTCCGGGTCCCGGTCCGTCCCGGCCCCGGTCCGTGCGCCGCCAGGACCCGGTCCGCCCGGTCCCGGTCCGCCAGGCCCCGGTCCGTGCGCCCAGGACCCGGTCCGCCAGGACCCGGCCCAGGCGGCCCAGGAGGCCCAGGACCCGGTCCGCCAGGTCCTGGCGCGTCAGGGGCCGGCCCGTGCCACGGTCCGCCAAGACTCGGTCCGCAGTTCTCACAAAGCGGGGATGGCTTCAACGGGGCGGCGTTGGCCAGCCCTCCGCCTACTGTCAGTGCTGACATGCCGACACCCGCGGCAATCGCCGCGCCGGCCACGCGCTTCACATACATGTGCGTTCGTCCCTTCCCAGCTCCGACTTCGACAATGTCTGGCTACTCCGTGACCAGGCACCGAAACGGCGGTGCCCGTCCGCCACGACGCCGTGCCGTGAGATGGTCTGCGCTAGGGGCAACTCACATCCATCTCGAACGGCTTGGTCACCGGCTGCTGCGGGCTAGCCATGTTAACGCCCGTAGCGGTGCCCTTGATCGTGTAGGAGTTGCCGTTTTTTGTAGCCTGGACGTTGCCTTGATTCGGCGCGGCGGCGGAGTAGCCCAGCGTCACGCCGTTGACGTTCCCCAGTCCGACCGACTGGACGGCTGGCGGATTGGCGGTAGTGATCACCGCGCCGATCCCGCTTGTCGGATCGCCGATGCCGATGTTGAGGTTACCGCCGGCCGGGGTGCAGCTGACCTGACCCGTGATGTTCTGATTCTGACCATCGACAGTGACCTTCTCCGTGCTCGCTGTCGTATTGGACTTGTTGCTCGAACAGCCAGCCAGACCCGCGACCACCACGGCCACGGCCGCTATGCCGACCAAGATCGCACGTTTCACCAATGCCCTCCTTTTTGTCGTGGCCACCAAAGTAGGTGTCGAGTGTCACCAGCCGATGCCCAGTTGATTGGAAGGCCCAAAGAGTTACTGGCGGGACCACAGATCGCTGCTGCGATCGCCATCCCCGCGGCCAGCTGCTTGATATTCATGACGATCCACCCAGTAGGAACCTAACCAAGTTACAGACCGTCCTGCCGTTCATTATGCTACTCGGCCGCCCTTAGGAGGAGCCTGCGACGCACATAAGAGCGCCCCATAACGAAGGTGCAGCGCACTCCGGCAATAGGCCGGAAACGTCCTAAGGTGGCGGCTGTGACCAGGGAGGATCGGCGCCGCTGGGACAAGCAGAATGCGGGCCTGGAAGGGGCCGCCGCCGGTGTGATGCGTGTTGTGAGAGTTTGATAAGGGTGCATTAGTCGTACATTCTTTGACAAGCTGCGCTCAGGGGCGGCGCAGCGTCGCCGCGGCAACCTGGCGGTGGTGCGGACGATGGTCGAGAAAGGCAACGAAAATGGCTGACTTCCATGCTGGCGCGGGACACGCGAAGAACACTTTATGCCTATGTACACGTCGACTAAGAACCGCAAAGTGATGCAGGTACTACACCCGCAGAGGTATGCGTCAGCTCACGTATGACGTCGGCTGACGAATCCCCAGACGTCCGCACTCGGTCCTTTGGCTCCAGCTGAGCGCCCGGGTGGATGGTTCGGGGCGGCGCTGAGTTGAGTCCACCTATTTTGCGAGAAGTACGTCGGCCATACTTTGTCGCCGTCGGGCGGTTTGATCGCCAGCACTCCTCCCTCAAGGAATTGGTAGGTGTCTTGGTCGCCGAAGGCGATCGGGTCGCCACCGTCGAACGTCACTTTGAATGTCACGAAGACGAGCCTGCCATGAAAGCGGGACCGAAAGCCGGCGTCGGCGCGGTAATCGGGGCCATGGCCTCCTCGGAGGACCTGTCCACTCAGATCTTGAACAACCCCGAACTCTCCCAGAAACTGCTCGGCGAGCTGGTGCCGCTCATCTACAAGGCCCTGCAGGCGACGGCGTAAGTACCAGAGATGACGAACCGGCTTCGAAGCTGGGTCTTAGCCCACACGCTTCAGGGTGTAGTGGGCATTCGTCCGGTTGGGGTCAGCCGCGAGCCTGTCTACCTCTTGGCGGATCGGGTCGACAGCACCGCCTAACACGCCAGGGCAGCCGTCGGGGCACCGGACTTCCCACCACATGTCCGTCTGGTGAGACGGCCACGCCGCTAGCTGCCCACCTCTCGGGTGATAGCCGATCTGGGTTGAAAACTTGACGAGATTACCGACGTGATGTTGTGCCGGGCAGAAGAGCGAGACGTCAATACCGAGGTGCTCTGTTTCGTTCATGGCGGCTATTCTCCGCTGTCCGACATGGCGTCCGAGTTCGTCCACCGCTGCGGCCATGGTCGCTAGGAACCCAGGGGGCGTTTCGAGGTCCAGGCAGATGTTGCCGTCGATCCAACCCGCTCAGCAGCGCTCGACCAGATAGCGAAAGGAGGCCGCTGCCATGACTGAGTTAACGCATGCCGAACTGGCCAAGGAGCTGGGCTTCGGGCCTGCCACGGCTAAAGGATGAACGTGGACGTGGCAGCAGTGTGGCCGCTGCGACTACCGACAGTGCCTTACGCACTCAACCAATCCTGATCACCTGGTTCCCAGCGTGCCGTCTCCGAGGAATGTCCCGCCCTTGCGGATATCCGACAGGTAGGTGGCTGGGCGTAAGCATGGCTGAATTGGCCATGGTTGGGGAGAATCGACTTCCCAAGCTGAATACGCGGGTTCGATTCCCGTCATCGGCTCACCTCTGAACAGGGCGAACGCCGCTGAACGCCGGTTCTGCCAGCGGGCCGGTACCTACCCGATACCTACCGTTTCAATACGAGATCACGGACCTCGCTGGCTACCCCAGGCAAAATTGCAGTCGGCTGACCCGCGAGATGTCACTATATTGACGTGAGCGGCGGGCACGTACGGTACGCACGCAACGGGACAGTTCGCCTCGCTTACCGCATATGGGGCGATGGAGACCCGACGCTCGTCTGGGTTCCTGGTTGGATCAGCAACGTCGACGTGTGGGACCTTCCGGAGAGTCCGTTCGCAAGCTTCCCCGAACTGCTTGGCGAACAAACCCGGTTCATCGCCTGGGACAAGCGCGGCACCGGGCTGTCGGACCCCGTGACTCGCGTCCCTCCACTCGACGAGCGGATGGATGACCTGCACGCGGTGCTGGACGCTGCCGAAGCTGAGTGCCCGGCAATCTTCGGCATCTCCGAAGGCGGGCCCATGAGCATCCTCTTCGCGGCAACCTATCCGGAGCGGGTGCAGTCACTTGTCCTGTATGGCACGCTGCCGCGGTTTTCGCCCGAGCCGCCGGATTTCCCCTGGGGCTTCACCGCGGAGCAGACTGCCGCGGTACGGGACGACATCGAAACACGCTGGGGCGATGGGGCAATGGCCGAATGGTTCTTCGGGCCGCTAGTCGAGGTGCCAGGCTTCCTCGATCTCTACGGAAGAGTTCAACGGGCCTCGGCGAGCCCCACGATGGCCCTGATGCTCTGGGAGGCGCTGTCAACCATTGACGTGCGACCCATACTGAACAGCGTCCGCGTGCCGACGCTGGTGTTGGGAAGACACGGCGATCTCATCGCACCCCTTGAAGCCGCCAAGGCGCTGGCGGACGGCATACCTAACGCGCAGTTTCAGGAGCTTCCGCCGGGACCGCATGGGCTCCTGGACGAAGCGATGGCCGAGGCCATCCTCGATTTCGTATGCGGCGAGCACAACGTCGGAGCGAACGAACGGGTGCTCTCCACAGTTTTCTTCACCGACATCGTCAGTTCGACCGAACTGCTCAGCGCTCAGGGCGACGCGCACTGGCGCCATGAGCTCGATGCCCACGACAGGATCGTCGAAAGCCTGCTGTCGAAGTACGGCGGACGCCGGGCCAAGCACACAGGAGATGGCGTGTTCGCTCTTTTCGACGGGCCTACGAAGGCGGCTCGCTGCGGCCTTGAGCTCGTTCCTGCTCTGGCGACCCGCGGGATCCGGATACGCGCGGGAATCCACGTCGGCGAATGCGAAAAACGCGGAAATGAATGGAGCGGCATGGCCGTTCACCTCGGAGCGCGAATAAGCGCGCTGGCCGGGGCCGACGAGGTCCTCACAAGTCGCACCGTGCGCGATCTCTCTGCTGGCTCGGGATTGCAATTTGAAAGCCTTGGCGTGCAACAACTCAAGGGCCTGCCCGAAGAAGTCGAGGTCTTTCGCATTAGCGCGCACTAGACGAGCGGACGGCGGGATTCAGTCCCCGCAGCGGTATGACGTTACTTTTGCTTATCCCGTTCTCCATCGCACCGAGCGCCGCCATCGCGTCAGCATGGTCATCCGCGAACAGGTGGGTGTAAACGGTCAGCGTCGTCGTCACCTTGGCGTGGCCCATGAACCGCGACAGTTGCAACGGCGGAATACCAGCGGCGACACACAAACTCGCGTAAGTGTGCCGCAGCGTACGAACTTCAAGCCGGGCGGCAGCACCAGGCCATCACCGCCAAAGCGGTTGGCGCCTAGCACCGCAGGCCGGAATACCGCCTTGTGGAACGTCTTGGCGACGAATCGGTGCCGACCAATCCAGCACCAGCCGGTCGGCGGCCCCGGTCAGTCGAGAGCGCGGCCAGGGTGCCGACGGCGGTCCGCACAACGCGCTTGCCTTCAGCATGCCCGCGCGGCGGCTCAGCGGGAAGCACGCGGCTGACTGCCGAATACCGGCGTCAAGTCACTCGGGTTCATCGTCCGCGGGGACCTGCTCACGGACCCAGCGCTCTCGGGCTCATGAGCGCCGGTGGACACGCTCTGGACACAATCTGGACACAGTCACACTTATCTAGAATTAAGTAGGAAGAGGCTATCTGTGCAGTTCAGAACAGGTTCGGCCCCCTGACCAGGACCACCCCAATCGGATCTCTCCCGATGCGGGGTTTGTGACGCTGGCCGAGATCGACAACCAGACGGCCGTTGTCGAGCGGCCGGCTGACGGGGTCCTTACACCGTCAGATCGTCGCCGCTAGCCTGCTCCAACAGGCTGCGCCGATAGGCCTCCATGGCGACCAGGTCACCGAACAGCGCGTGATATTCGTCGCCTTGTTCGATGGGCGACATGCGCTGCAATTTCGACTTCACCTCGGCGATCTGCCGGCCCATCCACACTTCCTGCAGACGAGCCATGACCCCGGAGATATAGCGCGGCAGCTTCTCGTCATCGACGGCGATGGCCTCCACCCCCAGCTCGCTGATCAGGCCGGCGGTCAGGTCCGACGTGGTCTGCTGGCGCACTGCGTCGAGCCACTGCGCCCCGGTGACGCCGGTCGATGTACCACCGGCCGCGTCGATGGCCGCTCGCACGGCCGCATACCCGGGATGAGTGAAGCTCTCGACGGTCAGCGTGTCGAACACCGGGCCGGCGAACGCCGGGTACTGCAACGCCGATTTGAGTGCCTCGCGCTGAGGCCACAGGGTTGGGTCACGCGGGTCGGGCCGAGCGGCGGCGGGTTCGGCCGCAGCACGGGGCTGCTGGGCGACCCGACGGGGGGCATCTGATCCCGAGCCGCCCCGAACGGGGGACTTGGACTTTTTCGTCTCGCCCCGCACCCGGTCGATGATCTGCGCGACATCGTCCCAACCGACCCAGCCGGCGAGTTGGCGGGCGTACTCGTCGCGCAGCGTAGGGTCCTTGATCCGGCCCACCATGGGTATGCAGCGGCGTAGCGCGGCGACCCGGCCCTCGGCACTGTCCAAATCCATCTCGGCAATCGCGCTGCGAATCGCGAACTCAAACAACGGGTTTCGCCGTGCGACCAGGTCGCGCAGCGCATTATCGCCTGACTTCAGCCGCAGGTCACAGGGATCCATGCCGTCCGGGGCAACCGCGACAAAGGACTGCCCCGCCAGGTTCTGCTCGCCGTCGAAGGCTTTGAGCGCGGCGGCCCGACCGGCCTCGTCTCCGTCGAACACGTAGATCAGTTCGCCACGAAAGAAGCTGTCGTCCATCATCAGTCTGCGCAGCATCGCCAGATGCTCGTCGCCGAACGCGGTCCCGCACGACGCGACAGCCGTGGTGACCCCGGACAGGTGCATCGCCATCACATCGGTGTAGCCCTCGACGACAACCGCCTGGTGCCCCTTGGCGATGTCGCGCTTGGCCAGATCGATACCGAACATCACCGACGACTTCTTGTACAGCTGCGTCTCGGGCGTGTTGATGTATTTGGCTTCCATCGGGTCGTCGTCGAACAGCCGCCGGGCCCCGAAGCCGATCACCTCACCGGCCGATGTGCGGATCGGCCAGAGCAGGCGCCGGTGAAAACGATCCATCGGGCCGTGGCGCCCCTGCCGGGACAGGCCGGCGGCTTCCAGCTCTTTGAACTCGAAACCCTTGCGCTGCAGGTGTTTTGTGAGCGAATCCCAGCCCGAGGGCGCGAATCCGCAGCCGAAACGACGAGCCACCTCGGCGTCGAAGTTTCGCTCCCTCAGGTATTGGCGAGCCGGTGCCGCCTCGTCAGACTCCAGCGCCGCCGCATAGAACTCCGCGGCGGCCGCGTTGGCCGCGATGAGCCTGCTACGACTGCCGCGGTCGCGCTGCACGCTGGTGGCCGAGCCGGTGTAGTTGATCGTGTGCCCGATCCGGTCGGCGAGCAGTTCAACGGCCTCGACAAAGCTGACGTGTTCGATCTTCTGAACGAAGGCATACACGTCGCCGCCTTCGCCGCAGCCAAAGCAGTGAAAGTGGCCGTGATTCGGGCGGACATGAAACGACGGCGACTTCTCGTTGTGAAACGGGCACAGGCCCTTGAGCGAGTCGGCGCCGGCGCGTTTCAGCTGCACGTAGTCACCGACGACATCCTCGATGCGGACCTGTTCGCGGATGGCGGCGATATCGCGATCGGAGATACGGCCGGCCATCGGCCCAGTCTAAAGCCCCGGTCGGTTCAGCTGGCCGGCCCGATGACGCCGCATGCGACCCGGTCCATTGCCATGTCGCTGCCGTCAGGACCGTGCAGCATCAATGCGGTCTTGTTCCCCGCCAGCAGTTCGTCCCTGGTAAACGCATCGGTGGTGGTCACCAGATAAGCGGAGCCGTCCTGGCGCACCTCAAGCGAGGTCAGATCACCGCTTTCGGGCTTCCCGGTATGTCCGGGTGCCTGGTAGTGACCGCCCGCGGACAAGAAATTACCGGGCGGGCCACCGGTAGGAGCGACCGAATTCGGCTCGCACTTGCCGATCTCGTGAACGTGCAGCCCGTGGAAACCGGGCGCCAAGATTCCGCCGGCAACCGTCTTGACGGTGACGGTGATGTAGCCGCCGGTGAAATCGAACGTCGCGGTGGCCACGGCTCGGCCATCGGGCGCGTTCAGTTGGGCGTTAAGCGATGCGGCACCGGGCGACGGGCTGGTTGTCGATGACGAATCTGGTGCACCGCTCTTGACGGGTGGCGTGGTGCCCGGCTGCGTGCTCGCATGCTGAGGCGAATTGCATGCGCTCACGGCCACGACGGGAAGCGACAGCAGGGCGGCAACGGCGGTGAGTTTGGTCATGTCGGGAGCCTAACCCCCGAAGTGTGGCTACGGACCCTCCTGCCGGGCGTCGATGCGTTCTACCCGGCCTTCGGTGTAGGAGGCGATCTGATCGACGATGGCCCGCAACCGGCCGCCGTCATCGGCGGCTGTGGTGAACGCCGCGGCAAAGACCGGATCGAGCGTTCCGGGCGCTCCCGAGTACAGCCATTGCGCGACTCGGTGGATACGTTCGCGCTGCCGGGCCTGCGTTTCCAGATGCCGCGGGTCGGACATGATGAACTGGAACGCCAGGATTTTCAGCAAGGCCACCTCGGCACGTACCAAGTCGGGCACCTGCAGATCGGCCTGGTAGCGCACCAGCGGCCCGGGACCGGCGGCCGCCCGCGTCGTTGCGATCGCAGCCGAGGCGAACCGTCCTACCAATTCACTGGTCAACCGCTTGAGCGCCACCGATGAGGCCAGCGTGGCGTCGTACTTGCCGACCGCGGCGACCACGGGCAGCCCGGACAGCCGTCGTGCGGCGGCCATGAAGTCGTCCGCACTCACCCGTGAGAATTCGCTCTCCCCCAGCTTGGCCAACGTGGCTGCCTCGTCGTCGTCGGCAAGCACGCGCAAGTCGATGCGTTGCGAAACGACGCCGTCCTCGACGTCGTGCACCGAATACGCGATGTCGTCGGCCCAGTCCATCACCTGTGCTTCCAGACACGTCCGGTCCGCCGGCGCCTCCCGACGAACCCAGTCCGCCGGCTCGAGGTCCTCGGCGTAAAACCCGAACTTGCCCCGGCCCTTACCTCGCGTCCACGGATACTTGGTGACCGCGTCCAGGGATGCACGAGTCAAGTTCAGCCCCACGCTATAGCCTTGTGCATCAAGTACTTTGGGCTCAAGACTGGTCAGGATTCGGAAATTCTGCGCATTGCCCTCAAAGCCACCATACGAGGCAGCGACCTCGTCGAGGGCGTGCTCGCCGTTATGCCCGTAGGGCGGGTGTCCGATGTCGTGGGCCAGACCGGCGAGCTCGACGAGATCGGGGTCGCAGCCCAGGCCGACGGCCATGCCACGGCCGATCTGCGCCACTTCCAGCGAGTGTGTCAGCCGGGTGCGCGGGGTGTCACCTTCACGCGGTCCGACGACCTGCGTCTTGTCTGCCAGCCGGCGCAGCGCGGCACTGTGCAACACGCGGGCCCGGTCCCGCGCGAAGTCGGTGCGGTGCTGGCCTTCGGTACCCGGCAGACCCGCAGTCTTCGGCGCTTCGGGTACCCGTCGCTGACGGTCGAAGTCGTCGTAGGGGTCTTGCTGATTCGTGGTCACCGACGCACAGTCTGCCAGGGAACGCCCAGCGCGGTCCGATGTCTGCTCGGCCCTAACGCCGCCGGGCTAAATTGACGTATGCGCACTGCTCGCCTGCTCGGTGTGATCCTGCCGATCCTCATCGCGGGGCTGCTGCTGGCCCCGTCGGCCGCCGCGCAACCACCATTTCGGCTGCCGGGGTACGTCACCGACAACGCGGGCGCGCTGTCCGACTCCGGTCGCGGCGCGGTGACGTCCGCCATCGACAAGCTCTACGCCGATCGCCACATCCGGCTGTGGGTGGTCTATGTCGACGACTTCTCCGGGCAAAGCGCGGAGGACTGGGCGCAGCGCACCGTACGTGTCAGCGACTTGCGTGGCTACGACTCGCTGCTGGCCGTGAGCACTACCGGCCGGGCATATGCCTTCCTGGTGCCGTCGGCGGTACACAACGTCAGCGAAAGTCAGGTGAATAACCTGCGGCGCAATCAGATCGAACCCGCCCTGCGCGCCGGCGACTGGAGCGGTGCGGCAGTCGCCGCGGCCAAAGGACTCGACACGACGCCCCGATCGTCGGGTCGAATAATACTTCTGGTGGCGCTGGGCGTCATTGTCATCGCAGCGGTGGTCCTGCTGTTGGTCATGCGCTATCGCAGCCGGCGACGCCGCGCCGCCGCGTTGGCCGCGGCGCGGAAAGTCGACCCGACGGACCTGAATGCGTTGGCCGCCGTGCCGCTGGACGCCCTCGACGACCTATCACGCTCGATGGTGGTGGAGGTCGACAACGCGCTGCGCACCAGCTCCAACGAACTTGCGCTTGCGATTGATGAATTCGGCGGAGAGCGAACCGAACCGTTCACCCAGGCGGTGAACAACGCCAAAGCGGCTCTGTCCCAAGCGTTCACCGTGCGCCAGCAACTTGACGACGACACACCCGAGACACCGGGGCAGCGTCGCGAGCTACTCACCCGCGTGATCGTGTCGGCGGCGCGTGCCGACCGCGAACTGGAGTCACAGACCGAGGCGTTCGAGAAATTGCGGGATTTGGTGATCAATGCCCCATCGCGGCTGGATGCGCTGACCCAGCAACTCGTCGAGCTCACCAGCCGCATCGCCCCGGCCGAACAGCGGCTGGCCGAGCTACACAACGAATTCGACCCCGCTGCACTTACTTCGGTCTCCGGGAATGTGACGACCGCCAAGGAGCGGCTAGCGTTCGCCGACCGCAACATCAGTTCGGCCCGTGCTCTCGCCGACCAGGCTGTGAGCGGACAGCAGGCCGGTTTGGTGGATGCTGTCCGTGCCGCCGAGTCGGCGCTCGGTCAAGCGCGCGCGTTGCTCGATGCGGTCGACAGTGCGGCCAGCGACATCCGGCATGCCGTTGACAAGCTGCCGTCTGTCATGGCCGACATTCAAGCGGGCATCCAGCACGCCAACGAGCAACTGCAAAACCAGAACACCAAGTCCACGCATAACAGCGAGCTGCTGGCAGCGCGCGACGCGGCCACCAGAGCCGTTGACAGCGCGCGCAGCGGTGGCGCCACCGATCCACTGGGCACGTTCGCCCGGCTGGCCAAGGCCGATGCCGACCTCAACCAGCTATTGACCACCCTGGCCAAGGAGCGGGCGAGCGCCGAACGACTCAATCGTTCACTAGAACAGGCCTTGTTCAGCGCGGACTCGCGGGTGCGCGGTGTCTCCGAATACATCGACACCCGGCGCGGCAGCGTCGGGCCCGAGGCCCGGACCCGGCTCGCCGAAGCCGAACGGCACCTGGCAGCCGCCAAAGACAAGAAGTCGACCAATCCGACCGAGGCGATCGCCCACGCCAATGCGGCGTCGACGCTGGCCGCCAATGCGCAGTCATTGGCTAATGCCGATGTGCAATCGGCTCAGCGCGCCTACACCCGCCGCAGCGGCGACGACACCGGCGCGTTACTCGGCGGAATCATCATCGGCGACCTCCTCAGCGGCGGCATGAGAGGGGGATTGGGCAGCTGGAGCCCCACGTCGTTCGGCGGCACCTCGAGCTCGCCCGGGGGCTCATCCGACGGCGGCTTCATGGGTGGCGGCGGCCGTTTCTAGGCCGTTCACTGACGGCAACTGGGACGCACCGGATAGCGGTGCGCTGCTGCGAACCGATCCTTGGTTCAGGCCCAGCTGGAGCCGACGGCGCTGTCGGTGCTGGCCATGTTGCTGCCAGCGGTCTGCACCTTCTGCCCGTGGGCGTTGGCCTGCTCGTAAATCACCTGGAAGTTACGGCCCAACTGGGTGATGAACTCCTGGCAGGCCACCGAGCCGGCGCCGCCCCAGAAGTCACCGGCAGCAAGCACATCGCGAACGATGGCCTGGTGCTCGGCCTCCAGCGAGGCGGCCTGCGCGCGAATGAGGGCGCCGTGGGCGTCCACGTCGCCGAACTGGTAGTTGATCGTCATTGCTTAGGTCCTCTTGAATTGAAAGCGTTGGGCGGCAGGGATTTTCGCGACTAGTGGCTGAGGATCTGCTGCGAGGCCTGCTCTTGGGTCTCGTAGTTGTTGGCGTCGCGGATCAGCCCGTCACGGACCCCGTGCAGCATGCTCACGATGTTGTTGAACGCCTGATTCATCTGACCCATGGTGTCGTAGGAGGTCAGCTGGGCCTGCCCACTCCAGCCGGCGCCGGCGATGTTCTGCGAGGACGCCCACATCTTGCGAGCCTCATCCGACACCGTCTGAGCGTGCATCTCAAACCGGCCCGCCATGGCCCGCATCGCGTGCGGGTCAGTCATAAAACGTGTTGCCATGCTGCCCGTCTCCTTGACTCAACTTGTCAGCCAGATTGGCCGTTGTCTTTCGATGTCAACCGGCGGCCGGAGAATGCGGTACCACGCCAGTGGTCCGCGGCACCTCGAAGCGGGGCTCGGCTTCGCCTTGCCAGTCCGCCCTTTCGTTGCCTTCGGCAGCCGCCTCGGAGTTCCGGCCGTCCGTCACCTTGTCATCGGCATCGGCACCCACTTCCGGTTTCGGTGCCCAATGGTCGTAGTCGTCCGGCGGAACGGCCACGCCCCAACTCATCGGAACCGACAAGCGACCGAGCAGACCTGACTCACCCCGAAGCGCCAAGACCGAATCGGCCGGCAATGGAGAACCAAGAGGCAGTAGCACGATGCCCCCTTTCACACAAGCACTTTTCATCATAAGTCAGTCCCGAGGTCAATATCCGGGATTGACCGATCCCTATCCGAGCCCGGACCGGGGTACCACGGTGGGCCGCGACTGCACCACGTGCGGACTCGCCCCATCACGGCCCATCATCTTGTTAGGCATACCGTTGGCGCCCATACCCACGGGCATCGGCGTCATCGGCGTCCCGGCCGCATTAGCCTCAGCCGCCAGCGCAGCGCTCGGCAGTTCGCCACCCAGCCCGGACATCGCCATGCGCACCGGCATCGCCCCCTGCCAAGTCGGCGGCACCGATATCGCCCCCACCAACCGCGCCTGACCCAACCCTGCGCCAACCGACCCCAAACCAGCCGTGGTGCCGCCCAGCCCATTCACCTCGGGAACACTCGAACCGACGAACTTGGGGACATCAGCCAACCCGGTGGCCCCAGAAGTGGCCAACCCCGCGCCGTTTGCGACCTGCGCCAGGCTCATCGGTGACACAACCATGCTGGCCGGAGTCATCCCCACCTGCGCCACCGACACCAACGACGTCACCGGCGCCGCCGACAACGTCGCCGACAGCGGACTCATCGCACCACTAAGGGCAGTGGGAATCCCCGCTATCGCAGTCTGGATTTGGCCGGCCAGTCCCGCCAATCCACCGACCGGCAGCAGATTCGACAACGAGGACACGAACGAGGACACGAACGAGAACAGGATGTCCTCCAATCCCGCTCCCAATCCCGCTCCCAATCCCGCCAGGCCCACCGGGGGCGTGCTAAACGACGGCAATGTGGCCGCCACCGACGTCGCCCCGGCGTGATACCCCACCATCGCGGCCACATCTTGAGCCCACATCTCCACATACTCGAGCTCAGTCATCGCGATCGCCGGCGTGTTCTGACCCAAAAAGTTCGTCGCTATCAGGGTCATCAACGTCACCCGGTTCGTCGTCACCGCCGCCGGAAGCACCGTGGCCGCCTGCGCCGTCTCAAACGCTGTCGCTGCCGCCAGGGCCTGAGCGGCAGCAGCCTCGGCTTGCGCCGCCGCCGCGGTCAGCCACCCCACATACGGCGCCGCCGCGGCCGCCATCGACAGCGACGCCGGACCCGTCCACAATCCGCTGGTCACCCCCGAAATCACCGAATCAAACGACGACGCTGCGCCCGATAAATCCAAGGCCAATCCGTCCCAGGCCGACGCCGCCGCGAGCAACGGCCCCGGGCCCGCACCAGCAAACA
>CAWFAR010000019.1:0-90113 GCA_963813935.1 uncultured Actinomycetota bacterium | reverse complement strand
CACAGGCACTTTAGGGGCGTCTGGCATTGGCGCACTTGACCGTTCATCAGGTGGTCGAGGGTTGGTCAGTGTTGGGTTACATCGGGCACAGATACGTCACGGAAGCGTCCACGATGGTGCGCCGTTGGGTCATGTCCAGGTTCGACGGCAGCGCGTTCATGGCCCGCTCTTTGGTGCCGCCACTGGCCAGCAGATTGCAAACGTCATGGCCGACTGTGACCGTCGCTTGGTCGTCGGAGACGGGGATGCTGTCGTTGTGTAGCTCGCGCAGGTATGCCTGCTCGTCGGAGTTGAACGTCGGTGCGAGTGGCAGCACCGCGATCAGCGCGGCCCAGACGGTGGTGGTGATCATTTACTTTCCCTCCGGTTTGCTAGAGGGCAGGGGTGACGCGAAGATAACAGCACCATGCAAGAGGTAAACGTCCTGGTCAGATGCTTGATTGTACGCCGTTGGGGCGGACGTAATCGCAGATTTTCCTCGTGGTGAAGCCTGCCCTTAGCAGGATTCGTTCGCACTGAAGCGGGTAATGCTTCCGGCATGAAAAACATCGCACGTGTCGCAGCATCAACGGTCGTAATGACCGCCGGTTTAGGGCTCGCGGGTTTGGGGGCGGCTGCCGTCGCCCAGGCCCAACCCGCGCCGATCCCGGGTTATCACTGGTGCCCCGGACAGTGGTGGGATCCAGGGTGGGGCGGCAATTGGGACGGGGGCCGCTGCCACGACGACCACTGGTACGACGGTGAAGCCCGCGACCAGGGCCACTGGCACAATGGCCCCTGGGACCAAAACTGGCACTGAGGTGATGTAAGCGGGATCCGGTGACCTGTCAGTCCTTCGGCTGCTTTTAGCGCTCCACGCTCGCGCGCCAGCCGTGTCAGCTGAACGCAGGTCTGTAGGTATTGCAATGCCTCGTCGGTGACGACTGCCTGGACGGGGGATGATGTGTCGGTCATCTTGGGTGCTGCGAAGCTCCCTAACCGTCCAGCACCTGGGCAAAGGGTAAACCACACCCCTCTTACGGATTGACCGCGCCGGTCGATCCGCCAAGCGGCTCAGTCGGGAACGAGGTGGTCGGTGTTGACGAACACCAGATTGCCGGTGTCCAACTGAACCGCCCACCGGCGGGCCGGGGCGATGTGGCAGCCACCGAGATCAACGGCTTGGCCCGCCAGTTCACCGAAATCCTCGACGATCACCCCCGGACTCTCAGCGTCGGCGCCCGGATAGACGCGCACGCGCATGTTCACCGCTAGGTCCGCGTCAGTTTGGCCCGTGCTGCCCCTGACACGTCTGATCACTGTCTACCCCTAAACCGTTTTGTGCTTGTCGTCCGGTTTCAGTACATCACCGTTGCTCGACGGCGGAACACAAATTAGGCATTTTTCGGAATCCGATACCGGGAGAATCTATCCTCGTCGCCGCCCGAAAACTCCGAAGGCTATAGCGAAGTGAGCCCACGATGTTGCCATGTGCCGCTGCGAGAATGGCCTTCGAGTCATACCGCCATCCGGCGTGGTGGAGGAAGTACGACTTGGCTTTTCCCATGTTGTACTTGTCCAGGAATGCTTCTCTACCAAGTGCATCGAACTCCGCGACGGTATCCAGTACGTCGTCTTGATCCCGATCTCCTTGGGCATGATCGCAGTCGAAATGTTCCAAGACATCATGAAATATTGCTATCGGCGCCGGTGGTACTCATTTGATGAGCTGAAGTCCATTTGGCTCCGGCTGGCGATGGACGCCCGCTGGCAGACCGGCGAGGACGAGAATCCATCCGACGCGAGTAAGGTCCCCTCCGCAGACGCATCAACCGGATTTCGATGCGGCGGAGCCGGCGGTTCCACCAGGCCCGTGAAGGTGACTCGAGTAAGGAGCGGGATGTGCGCATCGTGGTTGATTTGAATCGGTGTCAGGGCTATGCGCAGTGCGTGCCGCTGGCTCCGGATGTCCTCAAACTGCTTGGTGAGGAGGCGCTAGCCTACGACCCCAATCCCGATGACTCGCAACGGCAGCGGGTGGTGCGGGCGGCGGCGTCCTGCCCGGTGCAGGCGATCCTGGTGGAGCTGGACCTGCCCGAGGAGGCGGCGGCGAAGTGACCCATGTATTTATGGCCGACGACTTGGTGGCCGCGTTCAGGGCAGAGGGTGAAATCGTGATCGTTGGGGCGTCGCTGGCCGGCCTGCGGGCGGCGGAAGCGCTGCGGGAGCAGGGTTTCCGCGGTTCCCTGACGTTGATTGGCGACGAGCCGCACGAGCCCTATGATCGTCCGCCGCTGTCCAAGCAGGTCCTGAAGGGCTGGGTGCCGGCTGATCACACCAAGCTGCCGCGGATGCGTGCCATCGACGCCGACTGGCGCTTGGGGGTGGCCGCGGCGGGGCTGGACCGGGCCAACAGGCAGGTGTTGTTGGCGACCGGGGAGAAGGTTTTCTATAACCGGTTGTTGATCGCGACCGGGGTCCGCGCGCGGCCGTGGTTCAACCCCGAGGAGGCCGCCTTGAATGGGGTGTTCACGTTGCGCACGTGTGCTGACGCAGCGCGGTTGCAGGCGGCGCTGCAAGCCCATCCGCGGCGGGTGCTGATCGTCGGGGCGGGCTTTATCGGCTCGGAGATGGCCTCCGTCTGCTGCGACCTGGGCTTGCCGGTGACGGTCGCCGAGCGCGCCGACGCGCCGCTGGTCGGGGCTTTGGGCGGGGTGATCGGTGACATCGCCGCCAAGATGCAGCGTGACGCCGGGGTGGATCTGCGCACCGGGGTTTCGGTGCAGGCGCTGGAGGGTGACACCGACGGGCATGTGCGGCGTGCCCGGCTCTCGGATGAGACGACGCTGGATGTCGATGTGGTGGTCGCCTCACTGGGGTCGATCCGCAATGTCGAGTGGCTGGAGGATGCCCAACTGGCCACCGGTTTTTGGGGCGTGGCCTGTGACGCCGGGTGTCGCGCCTTCGACATCAACGGGGTGGTGACCGATAACATCTTCGTCGCCGGCGACGTCGCGCGGGCTCCCCATGTGCTCTACGACTACCAGTTCTTGTCGCTGGAGCATTGGGACAACGCCGTGTTCGGCGCCGAGGTCGCGGCCACCAACATGATCAATCTGGAGACCGGGCGCCGCCCGCACCTGCCGTTGCCGTCGTTTTGGTCCGGCCAGTTCGGCGTCAACATCAAGGGTGTAGGGGTGTGCTCGTTTGGCGATGAGATCGTCTTCACTCAGGGCTCGCCGGCGGATCACCGCTTCGCCGCCGCGTATGGCCGCCGGGGCCGCATCGTGGGTGCGGTGACCTTCAATCACGGTAAATGGCTGCAGTACTACGGGGCGATGATCGAGCGGTCGGCGCCGTTCCCGCCGCCGCCGCCCGGTTACGACAAGGCAGGAGATTTGACCCCGATGCCGGCCCGGTTCCCCGATCCACGGGTGCCAACCGGGATTCCCGACGTGGTGTTGACCGGCCATGACCCCACGTCGCGGGGAGCCGAGTTCCGCCCGAAAACCTCGTGACACCAGCTCGAGACGCCGTGCTCCCGGAAAGGAGTGCTCATGACAGCAGCAGAAACTGCGTGGGCCGAGGCGATGAAATTCGCCAATCGCGCCGATCCGTACCCGTTTTTCAACGAGCTGCGCAAAACCCCGGTGGCCCGGGTGGCCGACGACACCTATGTCGTCACTGGCTATTGGGAACTGCTCGCGCTGGCCCACGATCCCCGGATCAGTTCTGACGTCAGCCGCAGCCCGCTGGGGGCCCACCGCGTAGCCGAGGCCGAGCCGGCTGCCGGCGCAGAGCATTTGCAGGCCTACGGCCCGGCGAAAACCATCATCAACTCCGATCCCCCCGAACACGATCGGGCCCGCCGTCAGGTGATGCGCCATTTCGGGCCGCCACATTCACCACATGTCATCCCCGACATGGAGCCCTACATCGTGCGGCTGTGTAACGAGCTGCTCGACAAGGCCAAAACCAGCGGCGCGACCCGGCTGGATGTTGTCGACGATTACGCCTACCCGGTGCCGGTGTCGGTGATTTGCAAGATCCTCGGCGTTCCGCTCGACGCCGAACCCACCTTTCACGGCTGGATTTATGACTCTCTGGCGGGCCTGGATGTGGGGCCGGAGGCCGCCACCGAGGAGGGGCAGGCCCGCGCGGAGAAGGGCCGTGCCGGCCAGGCCGCGCTGGCGCAGTACCTGGGCGAGCTGATCGAGCACCACCTCAGCCAGCCCGGCGATGGGCTGCTGTCGCAGCTGGTCAACGATGACGGACCGGACGGGCCGATGCCACCCGCCGAAGCCGTGGCCAATGCTCAGCTGCTGCTGGTCGCCGGCCATGACTCCACGGTCAACACCATCGCCAATTGCGTGATGACCATGCTGCGCAACCCCGGATCGCTGGATCTGGTGCGCCGCCGACCCGAACTGATCCCCCGTGCTATCGAGGAGGTGCAGCGGCTGCAATCGGCGGTGCAGTTCTTCCCCAGCCGCAGTGCCACCGCCGACATTGCGATCGGCGGGACCGTCATCCCGAAGGGTTCGGCGGTGCACCTGGTCTATGCCGCCGCCAACCGCGACCCCAAACGGTTTGCCCACCCGAACCGATTCGACCCCCAGCGTCCCGACAATGAGCATTTCGGCTGGGGCAGCGGTATCCACACCTGCCTCGGTGGACCGCTGGCCCGTCTGGAGGTCAACCTCGCGCTGGAAACATTCATCCGGCGTGTGCAAAACCCAACGCTGGTCGTCGACCCGCCGCCCTACCGGCACAGCCAGATCTTCCGCGGCCCCAGACATCTATGGGTCGACATCGGCCAGATCACCGCCTAGGGACACGCCATCAAGGCGTTCCAGATCGTTCGAATGGCAGAAATCGGGCCAACGTCGACGAGGTGCCGGTGCCCGAGCCTGGGCCGGGTAGACCGGGTCGTTGGTTAGAAACCACTTGCCCCTTGGCTGCGGTGCGCTTCAGTTGCTTCCGCTACGGGGAGTCAAGCCCGGTGCAGACTGGGCCTCATCTGCTCGAACGCTGATGCGCGATACGGGGATTGAACAAACCCACAGGTTCTGTGAAACCCCAACTTGGACAGGGCCCCTCACGCTGGTAGCGCAGCCGTGGCGGCTGGCCGCATTGCGACTAGGGCCGCCCGTCAGCCCCGTCACGCAGGCCCCCGCCGCTCATGTACTCGGGGCAGTAATGCGCGGCCGCGAGTGCCGTGAACTTGGCGGCGGCCGCCCCCTGGAATGACGGGTTGCGGTTCCGCAGTTCGGTGATGATCTCGGTGGCCGACTTTCCATCGTCGGCTAGCTGACATACCGATTTGGCGGCTGCGACCGCATTATCCGGGTCCTGGTAGCTGAGACCGACCTGTCGGAGTTCCGCGAGGAAATCTTTGTCGTTGCTGATGTCCCCGCCGTCGCCGTCATCGGCGTATGCCGGCGCTGCGATGCCGATCATGACAGCGGCGCTTGCCAGTGCCAGTAACAGTTTCATGACCCGTCAAGTGTCCCAGAGTCGCGGCCAGTGCGCATTCCGGCTATGTGAACCAGCATCACCAGTTACGGCCAGTGATCACGCCGATGGCGTAGAACCGCGCTCCCACGTTCGCAGTAGCTCGACGGGAAGTAGCTGGGATTTCGCCACCGCCCTGGGTGAACATCGAGCTCAGCGGTTAGGCTTTGATCGTGGCCGCGAAGAAATGCGGTGCCTCATCAGCTGGAGCCGACAACCTGGCGCGCCGCACGGACTGTGTCGCGGCCGTGCGGGCGCAAACCCGCGACCGCAATCAGCACTACGCCGACAGCAACGCCCGCCGGGCCCGGATACTCACCATTGCCGCCTGGCTGGCCGTGATGGTGAGCTCGAGCTTCGTGTTCGTGCAAGTGGTAACCGGAGCATGGATCTGGCAAATCACGTCGATCAACATCGCCGCCGCGATGATCTTTGCGTTTGTCCCGTGGCTACAGCGCTTCGGAGAATTGGTTGCGCCGCTCACGTTTATCGGCACAGCTTATGTCACGATCTCCGCCACCATCTGGGACGTGGGCACCGATTCAGGCGCTCAGTTCTTCTTGCTGGTCGCGGTCTGTCTAGTGGTGCTGCTGCTGGGGATTGAACACATTGTGTTGGCGGCAACACTGGCGGCAATCGCCGCCGGTCTGGTCATCGCGCTGGAGTTCCTGGTTCCGCACGACACCGGGCTTCAGCCGGCCTGGGCCCAGTCGATGGGCTTCGTCATCACAGCCGTCTCCGCCTGCGTGATGATCGTCGTGACGGTGTGGTTCGCGCTGCGTGATACCGCACGCGCCGAATCGGTCATGGAAGCGCAGTACGAGCGCTCCGAGGCGCTGTTGTCCAACATGTTGCCGGCCAGCATCGCCGAGCGGCTCAAAGAGCCCGGCCGCAACGTCATCGCCGACGCATACGACGATGCCTCGGTTCTGTTCGCCGACATCGTCGGCTTCACCGAGCGCGCCAGCGCCTCCGCTCCATGCGACCTGGTGCAGTTCCTGGACCGCGTGTACAGCGCTTTCGACGCGCTGGTGGACAAGTACGGGCTGGAGAAAATCAAAGTCAGCGGCGACTCCTACATGGTGGTCAGCGGCGTTCCGCGGCCGCGGCCCGACCACGTACAGGCGCTGGCGGACTTTGCGCTTGACATGGCCGATGTTGCTGCCGGACTGAAGGATCCGCACGGCCTGTCGTTGCCGCTGCGGGTGGGCTTGGCGACTGGCCCCGTGGTCGCGGGCGTGGTGGGTTCCCGCCGGTTCTTCTACGACGTGTGGGGCGATGCGGTCAATGTCGCGTCCCGGATGGAAACCACCGACTCGGTGGGACAGATTCAAGTGCCTGAAGCGGTCTACGAGCGTCTCAAGGACGAGTTTGTGCTGCAGGAGCGCGGCCGCATCAACGTCAAGGGCAAGGGCACCATGCGCACGTGGTACCTGGTCGGCCGTAAGGCAGCAGCCGGCGACACACCCGATCTAGTTGCCGAGGAATCACACACGGCCCGCGTCTGATTCGTGTGACCTTCAATCCCTATACCCGAACCGGCGTTTGTGTCACACTGCGGCCATGCAAACAACTCCTGGAACACCTCCCATTCCAAGCTTGTTACCGCATCTCTGGAAGTCCACGCTGGTATCCGGAATTCTGTCGCTGATTCTCGGCATCCTGGTGCTGGCCTGGCCGGGTATATCCATCCTGGTCGCTGCCATCTGGTTCGGCGTCTATCTGCTGATCACCGGTATCGCAGAAGTCGTGTTCGCGTTCAGCCTGCACGTTACGGCCGGGAGCCGAATCCTGTTGTTCATCAGCGGGGCCGCATCACTCATCCTGGCCGTCTTGGCGTTTCGTCATTTCGGAACCGATCCGCGGACCGCGATCTTGTTGCTAGCCATCTGGATCGGCGTCGGGTTCATCTTCCGCGGTGTCGCCACAACGGTTTCCGCCATCAGCGACCCGACACTGCCGGGCCGCGGATGGTCGATCTTCGTCGGGGTGATCAGCCTGCTTGCCGGCATTGTCGTCATCGCGTACCCGTTCGACTCGATCATCACCTTGGCGATCGTCGTCGGCGTCTGGTTCGTCGTCATCGGCGTCTTCGAGATCGTGTCGTCGTTCGGGATCCGCAAGGCGTCAAAGACGCTCGCCAGCTAAATCCGCGGGCGGTTTGCCAGTAGCGCTGGGCAACCTTATCTACTACACTTCGTCGTAGAAGGCCGCCTCCGTAGTTTCGGGAGATGACAGATGAATGTCGTCGACATTTCACGGTGGCAGTTCGGTATCACCACCGTCTACCACTTCATCTTCGTGCCGCTCACCATCGGCCTGGCTCCCCTGGTCGCGGTCATGCAGACGGTGTGGGTGGCCACCGGTAACACCGCTTGGTATCGCCTGACCAAATTCTTCGGCAAGCTGTTTCTGATCAACTTCGCCATCGGCGTGGCAACCGGCATCGTGCAGGAATTCCAGTTCGGCATGAATTGGAGCGAGTACTCGCGGTTCGTCGGCGACATCTTCGGTGCTCCGCTGGCAATGGAAGGCCTGGCCGCCTTCTTCTTCGAGTCCACCTTCCTCGGGTTGTGGATCTTCGGCTGGAGCCGGCTGCCCAAGCTGGTGCACTTGGCGTGCATCTGGATTGTCGCGATCGCGGTCAATGTGTCGGCGTTCTTCATCATCGTGGCGAACTCCTTCATGCAGCACCCGGTCGGCGCCCACTACAACCCCGCGACCCGGCGCGCCGAGTTGACCAGCATCAGCGCATTGCTGACCAATAACACTGCGCGAGCGGCGTTTTCACATGCGGTCGCCGGTTCCTTGCTGACCGCCGGAACATTCGTAGCCGCCGTCAGCGCGTGGTGGCTGGTCCGTTCTCATAAACCCGCATCCCCGACGCCCGCCCCCGAGTCGGATGCCCGCACCATGTTCCGCCCGGCGACCATCCTGGGGTGTTGGGTTGCGCTGGCCGCCACGGTCGGCTTGTTCTTCACCGGTGACGCCCAAGGCAAATTGATGTTCGTTCAGCAACCGATGAAGATGGCGTCGGCGGAATCGTTGTGCGACACCCAAACCGATCCGGATTTCTCGATCCTGACCGTCGGCAGGCAGAACAATTGCGACAGCCTCACCCGCGTGATTGAGGTGCCCTACGTGCTGCCGTTCCTCGCCGATAGCCGGTTCAGCGATGTGACATTGCAGGGTGTGCGCAATATCCAACAGCAGGACGAACAGCGATTCGGGCCAAATGACTACCGGCCCAACTTGTTCGTCACCTACTGGTCGTTTCGCGCGATGATCGGGTTCCTCGCTATCCCGGTGCTGTTTGCGCTCGCTGCGCTGTGGCTCACGCGCGGCGGCCGAATTCCCAATCAGCGGTGGTTCTCTCGGCTCGCGCTGCTGACCCTTCCCACGCCGTTCCTGGCCAACAGCGCCGGTTGGGTGTTCACCGAGATGGGCCGTCAGCCCTGGATCGTCGTGCCCAATCCGACCGGCGACCAGCAGGTTCGACTCACGGTCGCCCAGGGCGTCTCGGATCACGTTCCTGCCATGGTCGTCACCTCGCTGGTGACGTTCACCCTGGTCTACGCCGTGCTCGCAGTAATCTGGTTCTACCTGCTCAGACGCTACGTCGTCGAAGGGCCACAGGAACACGACGCCGAACCGGCTGCGCCACCGGCACCCGGCGAGCACGAGGTGGCGCCGCTGTCTTTCGCCTACTAGGGCCTACGGAGAAAGGAGCTCACCGGTGGGACTCCAAGAGTTGTGGTTCGGTGTCATCGCGGCGCTGTTCCTTGGTTTCTTCATTCTGGAGGGTTTCGACTTCGGCGTGGGCATGTTGATGGAGCCGCTCGCCCGGCTCGGCTCCGGCGACCGGGAGATCAACCGGCGGGCGATACTCAACACCATCGGGCCGGTCTGGGACGGCAATGAAGTCTGGCTGATCGTCGCCGGTGCCGCGATGTTCGCCGCGTTTCCCGGCTGGTATGCGACGGTGTTCTCCGCGCTGTACCTGCCGCTGCTGGCGATCCTGTTCGGCATGATCGTGCGGGCCGTGGCCATCGAATGGCGCGGCAAAATCGACGACACGAAGTGGCGTGCCTTGGCCGATTTCGGTATCGCCGCCGGGTCCTGGTTGCCCGCTGTGCTGTGGGGCGTGGCTTTCTCCATCCTGGTCCGCGGACTCCCCGTGGACGCCGCCGGCCACGCGCACCCGTCGATCACCGATGTGCTCAACCCGTACACTCTGCTGGGCGGCGTGGCCACCGCCGGGCTGTTTTTGTTCTACGGCGCGGTGTTCATTGCCTTGAAGACGTCAGGCCCGCTCCGCGATGATGCGCACCGATTCGCAAAATGGTTGTCGCTTCCCGTGACGGGACTGGTTGCAGGCTTTGGGGTTTGGACGCAGCTGGCGCACGGCAAGAACTGGACGTGGGTGGTGCTGGGGGTTGCGGTGGTCGCGCAGTTGGCGGCAGTGCTGTTCGTGTGGCTGCGCAGATTCGACGGCTTGGCGTTTTTCTGTTGCGCGGTGGTTGTCGCGGCTGTGGTGGTGTTGCTGTTCGGCGTTCTGTATCCCAATCTGGTGCCCTCGACGCTGAACGACCAATGGAACGTGACGATCTACAACGCTTCGTCCACCCCGTACACCCTCAAGATCATGACGTGGGTGACGGCGATCATGGCTCCGCTGACAGTCGTGTACCAAGCGTGGACGTATTGGGTTTTCCGGCAACGGATCTCGGCTGAGCAGATCCCGCCCCCTATCGGTCTGGCGAGGCGTACGTCCTGAGCACGAAGGACTCCCGAGCGCCCCTGGACCCGCGACTCTGGCGGGCATCGATGGCGCTGCGCCGCTTCCTGGCGGCCGCGGTGGGCTGCGGAGTGGTGATCTCCGGCTGCGCGATCGGCTCGGCGATTGTGCTGGCGGGCATCGTCGCGCGCGTCGTCACCGACCCTTCGGCACGAAGCCCGCGCGGCTGGCTGGGGCCGCTGTCAATCCTGTTGGCGCTGTGGGTTGTCCGTACCGTGATGCACTGGCTGCAGGCGCGCCTGGGGCAACGGGGAGCCAGCGCGGTGATCGCCGATCTCAACGGCCAGGTACTGGCGTCGGTGACCGCCCGGCAGCCCAATGAACTCGCCGCGCAGCGTGACGACGCCGCGGTGGTGGTCACCCGTGGCCTCGACGGCCTGCGTCCCTATTTCACCGGATACCTGCCCACCTTGCTACTTGCCGCGATCCTGACCCCGGCGACCGTTGCCGTGATCGCGGTCTACGACCTGAAATCGACGGTCATCGTGGTGATCACCCTGCCACTGATCCCGGTTTTCATGGTGCTGATCGGGCTGGCAACAGCCGAGCGATCCGCGGCCGCGCTGACCGCGATGACGACCCTGCAGGGGCGATTGCTGGATCTAATCGCCGGTATCCCCACGCTGCGGGCCCTGGGCCGCGCCTCAGGCCCCGAACACCGGATCGCCGAACTCGCTGCCGCCCATCGACGCTCGGCGATGGCTACATTGCGGATCGCATTTCTGTCGGCGCTGGTGCTTGAATTGCTGGCCACCTTGGGCGTGGCACTGATCGCGGTCGGTATCGGTCTTCGATTGGTGTTCGGCGAAATGAGCCTGGCCACCGGTTTGACCGTCCTGCTGCTGGCCCCCGATGTCTACTGGCCGCTGCGCCGCATCGGCGTGGAATTCCACGCCGCTCAAGACGGTAGAACCGCCGCCGACAGAGCGTTCGCGCTCATCGGCGAGCCAACCACCCCTGTTGTGCGAAATAAGACAGTAGCCGCGCGGGGCGCACAGATCCGTCTCGAAAAGCTCAGTGTGGCCGGCCGAGACGGCAACTCGCCGTGCGATCTCAGCGCGGTGATCGAACCCGGCCAAGTGACGGTGCTGACCGGACGAAATGGCGCAGGCAAAAGCACCACCCTGCAGGCAATCGCCGGACTCACCATCCCATCATCAGGCCGAGTCACCGTGGCCGGAGTCGACGTCGCCGACCTGGACCCCACCACGTGGTGGCCGCAATTGTCCTGGTTACCGCAACGCCCGGTGCTGGTCCCGGGCACCGTCGGTGACAACCTCGCGCTGCTCGGCGGACTGAGTACCGCTCAAGGCATTGAAAAGGCATGCGCCGCAGCCGGATTCGACGCAGTGCTGGCAGAGCTACCCAACGGGATGGATACCATGCTCGGGCGCGCAGGTGTCGGGCTCTCCCTGGGGCAGCGGCAACGGCTGGGCCTGGCCCGGGCACTGGGATCGCCAGCCCCGGTGCTGCTGCTCGATGAGCCCACCGCGCACCTGGACGCCCACACCGAGGACCGGGTGCTGCGCGCCATCGTCGAGCGCGCGCGCGCCGGTGCGACCGTGGTGGTCGTCGGCCACCGCGAGCCCGTCGTCGCAATCGGTGATCAGGTACTCGAAGTGGTTTCGGACGGTCAGGTGCGTTATGCGCCGGTCTGATCCGCTGCTGGCCGCCACGAGCTTGTTGCGACCCCGCCTGCCGCGCATCCTGGCGGCCATCGCGCTGGGGGTGCTGTCACTGGGAAGCGCGCTGGCGCTGGCCGGGGTTTCGGCGTGGCTGATCACTCGGGCGTGGCAGATGCCGCCCGTGCTGGACTTATCGGTCGCGGTCGTCTTGGTCCGGACGTTCGCGATTTCGCGGGCAGTGCTGCACTACTGCGAGCGACTGGCCACCCACGACACCGCGCTGCGCGCGGCAGGCACTGCCCGGGCGCAGATCTATCATCGGCTGGCGCACGGACCGGCTTCGGCCGCCGTCCGGCTGCACAGCGGCGAGTTGGTCGCGCGAGTGGGCGCTGACGTCGACGAACTGGCCGACGTCCTGGTCCGTGCCCTGGTACCGATTGGCGTCGCGACGGTGCTCGCGCTGGCGGCGACCGTGGCTGTCGGGGTCATATCGCTGCCGGCCGCCACAGTACTGGCGACCTGCCTGCTCATCGCCGGCCTTGTGGCGCCACGGCTTGCCGGCAGAGCTGCCGCGACCCAGGAAGAGATTGCCCGGCAACATCATTCCGAGCGCGACACATCGGCAATGATCGCCCTCGAGCACGCACCCGAGCTTCGTGTCGCCGGCGTGCTACCTGACGTCATCGCCGAATCGCAACGCCGCCAACATGCTTGGGGTGCCGCACTCGACGCCGCCAGCCGACCGGCCGCCATCGCCGAGGCAGTGCCCACCGCCGCGATCGGGGCCAGTGTGCTCGGCGCGGTGGCGGCCGGGATCGGGATGGCATCCACGGTCGCACCCACCACACTGGCCGTGCTGATGTTGTTGCCATTGTCCGCATTCGAGGCGATGACTCCCCTACCGGCCGCTGCCGTTCAGTTGGCGCGGTCGCGAATCGCCGCGCGTCGCTTGCTCAACCTTGCTCCGGCCGACCACCCGGCTGAGCCCACGAAGCCGCTGCCACGACGTGTCTCCACGGGGCGGTTATCTGTCGATGTCTGCTCCGGTCACGCAGATTCGGCGCGGTCAACGCAGGTGAGGCTCGACCTGCCGCCGGGCGCCCGGCTGGCGGTCACCGGCGCCAGCGGTTCGGGTAAGACGACACTGCTGATGACACTCGCCGGACTTGTACCTGCATTGCACGGCAAGGTGATGCTGGACGACACCGACCTGAACCAGGTCGATGAAGGCGAATTACACCGCGCTGTAACTTTTTTCGCTGAGGACGCGCATATCTTCGCCACCACCGTCCGAGACAACCTACTGGTTGTCCGTGGCGACTGCCAAGACGACGAACTGGTGGCGGCGCTGGACTCGGTCGGACTCAGCGGCTGGCTGACCGGTTTGCCCGAAGGTCTGTCGACGGTGTTGACCGGTGGCGCGCAAGCGGTCTCGGCGGGCCAGCGCAGGAGGCTGCTGCTGGCTCGGGCGGTACTCTCACCCGCCCGGATCGTGCTGCTCGACGAGCCCACCGAGCACCTCGACGCGATCGACGGCGAACGGATCCTGCGCGATCTGCTGGGCCCGAATCCGCGACTGATGTCCTCGAAACGGACCGTCGTCGTGGCTACTCATCACTTACCCAAAGGGATTCGCTGTCGCGAATTGCAAATTGGAAGCCGCACGCATCGCTAGTGGCCTGACGCGCCGCCCTGACGACAGAGACGGTGCAGGACGTCCTCCAGTATCTCGGCGTTGGCGCTTGGATCACGCAGCCTTGACGGACACCGTCCCCATAGGACAAGCGGTAGCTGGTGGGGCCGCAGCTCTATCACTACGCTCCGCAGGATTACCGGCCGGGACACCAAGTTAGATCTATGCCACCGTTGCGATTCCGCCAAAGCAGGCAGCGCGTCGAACACAGCAAGTGCGTGCGTAACCATTGCCGGATCGGAGAGCAATTGGATGCTGATGGCGTCGTCGCCCACTAGATCCCACCGGTGCAGCACCGCTTCGCTATGGCTATGCATGCGGAGCCGTTGGGCGGTCATCGCCCATCCCGTGTACAGGATCGTATCGTCTTCCCTGAGGGCCGACACATTCGTCTCGAAGCGAACGGCGTGTTCCACCAGTCGTTCTCGTAGCACAGCATCGGGCATCGCCCGAAACGGCGGCTCGCGCACTTCCCATGACCGCGTCGCCCTGCTGGGCTTACCCGCCAGGTGATCGTCGATGAGATCGGCCCGTTCCTCTGCGGCGGCAGTGACGTGCGCGGTGAGATCGTGCGCGCTCCATCGTGAACACCACGTTGGTGCGCTCGCTTGTAACTGGGACAGGCTCGATATGAACGCGCGTATCGCGTCATCCCATAAGCTCACGGCGTTTGTCATGGCGGTATGGGAACTCCTGTACGAATCGTTTGTTACCCCAGTGCCCACCCAACAGGTCAGCACAGCCACTAGCTAGCGGTTTTTCGACATCACAGCTGCGCACTCATACGCTGCGCCGTCAGCGCTTCAGCGGTGTCGCCGCCGCGGCATGAACTCCAGCGTCAACAACACGAACGCTAACGGAACTAACTGCGTCATCGATATCAGCGCGTAGCGCCGGGCGTCCATCGCGTGGAACTTGCGCACGTACCGGTACAACGACTCGAGTGCGATCAACGGGTCGAGGACATGGATCAACCTGTAGAAGATGCGCTGCAGCCAACCGCGATTCTTGTCGTCAAAGATCTCCGGGAACGCCGCGAATGAAAGTGATACCCGCTGCGCCCCAGCATCTTTGCCGGCCATGATCATGTCGACGCTGAGCCGTTCGTCGATTCCGTTGGGGGCGCCACCGCGACGCCACGGCACGTCAAGGCTGATATCACTACCGCCGCCTGCGGTCGCGTACCGATGGAAGCCCTGCACCTTCCCCGAGGCGTCCCTGGCGATGATCAGCCGTATTCCGGGAAATCGGCCCTCCAGCACGCCGTCGAGGTTCATGTAGAAGCCGCGGTCAGTGTGAGCTCCCCTGGGTGATGCTCGCACTACGTCGGTCAGTTCTGTCAGCAGCTTGTCGTCGAGTTCCTGCTCGGCCACGATCTCGGTGGTGATGCCGGCATTGTGGGTGCGCTTCACGGCCTGACGCAGGTTGCGGAACTTGCGCCCCACCATGTCGAAACCGGAGACGTCGACGACCACATCTCGGCCGATCGGCACCGCCCGCAGCGATTGTCCAACCACCGTTGCGTCCGTCCACAGCCCGAGACGCCGCTCGCTGCAACCCACCACCGCGATCCGCCAGCCGTGGGTATGACACATGGCGGCGAAGTCGGCGACCAACTGAGGGAATTTTTCTTCGTTGCCGACAGGGTCGCCGCCGACCGCGGCGTACCCTAGCCGTGTTCGATATGCCAGCGCGGCGGTGCCGTCCGCGGTGAAGTGGTAACACTTGCCCGTCTGCAGGGCGAACGGGGCCAGCGGGTCGTCGCCGGTGGCATCGATCAACGCCCAGATACGGGGCAGGTCCTCGGGTCGCGGGTGCGCCGATGTCGGCCACATCAGCATCAGCCCCGAGCTGGCGATCAGCACGTCACCGAGCAGATCGAAGGAAAGCACGTGCGCACCCAGGCCCGCCAACACAAACAAAGCGGCAGCGGCCGCGTGCATGGTCGTCACCGGACGGCCCAGGAAGATGCCGCGTGCGATCAATGTCACAGCGGCCAGCACCGTCAGCGACCAACCCAGCCGGTCGGCATAGTGCCACTCCGGGTTGTTGTGGTGGCGGGCGAGTACTGCGATCAGCCAGCACGCGGCGCAGAGCAGCGCCAAGGCACCAAAACAGCGTGCGACAAGCGAATCGACGTGAACGACAACGCGTTCGCGCGCGCGCAGCCTCGGTGCGACATCGACCGGTGGCCCGTTCACATCTCACCTCCCGATGCGCTGACTTTCAGCTGGGCGGCTCGTTTGCCGCTTCTCCCATCGAATTACCCGCTGATATGAACTTACGCCTGATCAGGGCCGTTGAGAGCCGAAATCGGACGCGTGTCCTGCAGGTATCCTGTGCTGTCTATCGGCGCGGGGGCGGAAAGTATTTCACCACCCCTTCTTGGGCCACCGTGGCGATGATTTGGCCGGAGCGATCGAAGAAATGTCCGGTACCCAGTCCGCGTGAATCCGCGGCGACCGGCGAGGACGTCGAGTACAACACCCAGTCGTTGAAGTTAGCCTGCCGGTGGAACCACACGGAGTGGTTGGCAGACGCCGCGAAGATGCGGTCGAAGCCCCAGGACAGCCCATGGGTGGTGATCACCGAGTCCAGCACAGTGGTATCCGAGGAGTACACCATTGTCGCCGTGTGCAACACGGGATCGTCGGGCATAACACCGAGCGCCTTGACCCAGACCCGGTTGTAGGGAAGCCGATCACCCTTCTCCCGCATTACCCACGCCGGGTCGTTGGTGTAGCGCCATTCGATCGGCTGCAGGGCGTTGACGAAGTGCGGGACGGTCTCTTCATAGCCGCGCAGCAGCTCGCCGATTGATGGCTGCGTGTGGGGCTGCGCCACCGGTGGCGGCTCGACAGCGTGCTCGAGGCCGCGACCACCAGACATGTACGAGATCATCGCCGACGACAGCAGCATGCCGTCCTGCACCGCGTCGACGCGCCGGTTGGCGAAGCGCCGCTCGTCACGCAGCGCGACGACGTGGAATTCGATGTCCTTGGCGGTGTCGCCGCCGTTGATGAAGTGCACCGAAAGTGCACTGGGCGGCAGGTCGTCCCGGATCAGCGTGCGGCTGCTCGCGACGAAAGATTGCGCCATGAGCTGGCCGCCGAATGTCCGCATCGGGTTCTTGCTGGGATGTGATCCGATGAACAGTTGATCGGATACCCGGTTGAGGTCCAGTACCGCCAGCAGTTCCTCAAAATCAGACTCGACCTTTTCGGCTTTTTCCGTGGGCTCTTCTGGCGCATTCGGCTCATTGCCAGCCGGCACGGGCTCTCCTCTGTGCTTGACGTTTCGCTAAACGTCATCCTCCCCGATGCGGTGCACATGGATGAGGTTGGTCGAGCCTACTGTGCCCGGCGGCGCGCCCGCGACGATGACCACCAAGTCACCGCGTTTATAGCGGCCCAGTCCGAGCAACGACTTGTCGACCTGACGGATCATGCCGTCGGTGGAGGTCATCATCGGGACGATGAACGTCTCGGTGCCCCAGGTCATGGCCAGCTGGCTGCGCACCTCGGGCCACGCGGTGAAGGCCAGCAAGGGCAGCGGGGTATGCAGGCGCGCCAGTCGCTTCACCGTATCGCCGGACTGGGTGAACGCGACCAGGGCCTTGGCGTCCAGCCGCTCGCCGATATCGCGGGCAGCGTAGGAAATCACTCCGCGCTTGGTGCGCGGCACATGCGTCAAGGGCGGGGCGGCCGTGGAATTCTCCTCGACCGCGCACACGATTCGCGACATCGTCCGCACAGCCGCCAGCGGGTACTTCCCCACCGCGGTCTCGCCGGACAACATCAGCGCGTCGGCGCCGTCGAGCACCGCATTGGCGACGTCCGACGCCTCGGCCCGTGTCGGCCGCGAGTTCTCGATCATGGAGTCGAGCATCTGGGTCGCGACAATGACGGGTTTTGCGTTCTCCCTGGCGATCTGGATGGCCCGCTTCTGCACCAGCGGAACCTCTTCGAGCGGCAGCTCGACGCCCAGGTCGCCGCGGGCCACCATGACTGCGTCGAAGGCCAGCACGATGGCTTCGAGATTGTCGACGGCTTCCGGCTTCTCGAGCTTGGCGATCACCGGTACCCGGCGCCCGATCCGATCCATCACCTCGTGGACCAGCTCGACATCGGACGGGGAGCGCACGAACGATAGCGCGACCAGGTCGACGCCGAGGTTCAGCGCGAAGGTGAGATCCTCGATGTCCTTGTCCGACAAGGCGGGGGCGGACACGTTCATGCCGGGTAGCGACATGCCCTTGTTGTTGCTCACCGGACCACCTTCGACGACGGTACAGATCACGTCGTCGCCGTCGATGTCGTCGACCACCAGCCCGACCTTGCCGTCGTCGATCAGAACCCGGTCCCCGACGGCGGCGTCCTTGGCTAATTTCTTGTAGGCGGTCGACACTCGGTCGTGGCTGCCTTCGCAATCAGCGACGGTGATCCGTACCGTTTCACCGTCGGCCCAGTAGGTGGGGCCGGTGGCGAAGCGCCCGAGCCGGATCTTCGGACCCTGCAAGTCGGCCAGCACACCGACCGCACGGCCGGTGGCGTCCGAGGCGTTCCGTACCCGTTCATAGGCGGCTTTGTGATCGGCGTAGTCGCCATGGCTGAAGTTCATTCGGGCGACGTCCATTCCGGCCTCGACCAGCGCCAGGATCAACTCGTCCGATTCAGTAGCAGGGCCAAGGGTGCAGACGATCTTCCCGCGTCTACTCACGCCGACCCAGCATAGTCGTGCTGTTCGTGATCGGGATGATTCGACGGTAGCTGCACGTTTAGCCGTTCAGAAATTGCGGCGGCCGGCGGTTACCCGCTGAGGAGCGTCGGGACCAGCGGAAATCCGGGCAGGTTACGCATCACCGTCCAGACCACCGCCGCGACCACGACCGTCAGCACCGCCGGCATCGAAAGCCATGGCCGGCCGCGACGCCGGCGCATCACGAGCCATCCGGCCAGCACCGGGATACCGACCAGCAGGAAGACGTTGTCGTTGATGCCGGCCACCAGATCACCGTGCAGCAGGTCGTGTGTCATCCGGAGCCCACCGCAAAACGGACAATTCCAGCCGGTAAGCCACTTGAACGGGCAGTGGGGATATAGCGAATTCGTGTTGTGCGGGTCGACGAAACCCACGTAGCCAAGTGCGCCGGCCAGCAGCACGCCGGTACCGGCTGCGGCGTAAAGCCGATGACGGCGGTGCTGACGGCACTGCCCCGAAGCCTGGGAAGCCGGGTTAGGTTCCATCGCGCAAAGGGCGACCCTGCGGGTCGGGAACTTTGTCGGTCAATATCAGCACCGCATCGACGATGCTCCAAATCAAACCGATTCCACAGGTCAACCAGCCCACAAGCAGCTGTGCGACACCCATGCCGATGTCACCGATGTAGAAGCGGCCGATCCCGCCGATGCCGACCAAGCTGAGCAGCTGCAAAAGACCCGCGATGATCTTCGATTTGTCCGAAAAAGGTTGCCCGGTCACCGGATGGCGGCCGAAGGGCGCGGCCGGGTCGAAGTATGGGCCGGGCGCGGGATATTGCGGATACGGCGGTGGATAGCCGGACCCATATCCGGGCGGCTGTTGCGATGGCGAATCAGACCCTGCAGCGTCATGCCACGACTGGTCAGTCACATCTTCAGCATGCCAGATCCACCGTGCTTCCGCCCTGGCCGCGGGAGGTGGGTCCGAGCGGCTCTGCTGCTACCGACCCCTTCGGTTCCTCAGCCGGACGCTCAATCGCCGCCGCAATGACCCGGCAGTGCCTGACGCCGTCGTGTTGTCATCGGCCGGAGTTTCCTTAGCGGTCTTTTCACCGTCGACGTCTGGCACAGCGTCTGGCTTTGCGTCTGGCTTTGCCTCAGACTGGTCTGTTCGATCCTGCGCGTCGACGTCAGATTCGCTGGGCACTTGGTCTTCCTCGCCTTCGGCCGCCGTGCCTTCCGGCTCCGCCAATTCCGACTCGGCTTCCGGCTCTTCGGTTTTGGGCTCTTCCGGCTCTTCGTCGTCCTCGTCGGTCTCGGCTTCCGGCTCTTCGTCGTCCTCGTCGGTCTCGGGCTCGACTTCAAGCTCTTCGGCCTCGAGCTCTTCAGCTTCGGGCTCCGCGACTTCAGCCTCCGCGGCCTCGGTCACGACAGCCTCAGCTTCCGCCGCCTCGGGCTCCGCAGCTTCAGCCTCCACTGCCTCCGCCACAGCGGCCTCGGCCTCCGCGACTTCAGGTTCGGCAGTCTCGGACTCATCGGCTTCGGCCTCTTCAGCGTCCGATTCAACCTCAGGTTTTTCGGCTTCAGCCTCTGACTCAACCTCAGGTTCTTCGGCTTCAGCCTCTGACTCAACCTCGGGTTCTTCGGCTTCAGCCTCTGACTCAACCTCGGGTTCTTCGGCTTCAGCCTCTGACTCAACCTCGGGTTCTTCGGCTTCAGCCTCTGACTCAACCTCGGGTTCTTCGGCTTCAGCCTCTGACTCAACCTCGGGTTCTTCGGCTTCAGCCTCTGACTCAACCTCGGGTTCTTCGGCTTCAGCCTCTGACTCAATCTCGGGTTCTTCGGCTTCAGCCTCTTCAGCTTCCGGCTCGGCGACCTCAGCGTCCGCGGCCTCCGATTCAACCTCAGGTTCTTCGGCCTCAGCCTCCTGAGCTTTAGGCTCCGCGACCTCAGCCTCCTCTGCCTCCGACTCCGCGACCTCTGCCTCCGCGGTTTCCGCCTTTTCGGTTTCCGGCTCGGCGACCTCCGCCTGTTCAGTTTCCGGCTCCGCGGGTTCCGAGTCGGCGGTGTCGGACTCCGTGACGTGCGCGAGTTCAGCCGTTTCCGCGTCTCCTGCGGCAACCGCCGCCGCCGCAGTTGCAGCGGATGCCGAAACGACAATGGCGAGCTCATCCGCCGACTCGGGTTGTGGTTCAGGTTCCGGCAATTCCTCGGCAACGTAATCGGTGCCGCGCAAGCTCTCGGGATCCTCGCGGCCCTTCGGCGCCAAAACGAGGTAAACCACGGCCCCGACGAACACGAACGTCGATGTGAACGAATTGATCCGGATCCCTGCGATGTGGGTGGCCGCGTCGTCACGCAGCAGCTCGACGCAGAAGCGCCCGACGCAGTAGCCCGCCACATAAATCGCAAACAATCGCCCATGGCCCAACGTGAATCGTCGGTCCAGATAAATCAATGCGACGAATACCAGGACATTCCAAATCAACTCGTACAGAAACGTCGGCTGGACGACGAGTGCCAGCTGCCCTGTCGAGACGCCGTCGAGCGAATGCGGGTCGATGTATCCCGCTGGATCTCGACGGTAGAAGATCTCCAGGCCCCACGGCAGCGTGGTTTCGCGGCCGTAAAGCTCCTGGTTGAAGTAATTCCCGAGCCGACCGATGGCCTGCGCCAAGATGATTCCGGGAGCGATGGCGTCGGCGAAGGCCGGCAGCGGAATTCCGCGACGCCGGCAGGCGATCCACGCGCCGACGCCACCGAGGGCTACCGCGCCCCAGATGCCCAATCCACCGTCCCAGATTCGCAGCGCCGCAGCCAGCCCGGCACCACCCGGACCGAAATAGGTTCGCCAATCGGTGGCCAGGTGATAGAGCCTGCCGCCAATCAAACCGAAAGGCACCGCCCACAGCGCGATGTCGTAGATCACCCCGCGCTGGCCACCACGAGCCTGCCAGCGCCGGTCGCCGATCACCAGCGCGACCACGATACCGACGATGATGAACAGCGCGTAGGCGCGAATAGGTAACGGCCCCAAGTGCCAGACGCCTCGCGGTGGGCTGGGGATATAGGTGGGCAACATCGTCATGACGCAGACGCCCCCTGTCGCACACCGGCGGCCAGTTCCTCGGTCAGGGCGCGCAGCTTCGGCAAACCCTCACCCAGCGCCGACACCAACGCGGACCCGACAATGACACCGTCGGCATAACTTCCGATCTGCGCGGCTTGCTCTCGCGATCGCACCCCTAGGCCCACGCCGACGGGTATGTCAGACACCGCCCTTACCCTGCTCACCAATTCAGGTGCGGCCTGCGACACCGCGTCGCGTGCTCCGGTCACGCCCATTGTCGACGCCGCGTAGACGAATCCGCGCGATGCCTCGACCGTGGTCACCAACCGCTGAGGCGTTGATGACGGCGCCACGAGGAATATGCGATCCAGCCGATGCTCCTCGGATGCCGTCATCCACTGTTGGGCTTCATCGGGAATGAGATCAGGAGTAATCAGGCCGTGCCCACCGGCCGACGCCAGATCCCGCGCGAAAGCATCAACCCCGTAGCGCAGCACCGGATTCCAGTACGTCATCACCACAGCGCGTCCGCCAGCCAAGCTGATCGCCTCGACCGCGGCCAGCGTATCCCGGACTCGCACTCCCCCGTGCAGTGCGGCTTCGGTGGCCCTGGCAATCGTTGGGCCGTCCATCCCTGGATCCGAATAGGGCACACCCACTTCGACGAGATCACAACCGGATTCGACAAGCGCGATCATCGCGTCCAGGGAGGTCGGCACGTCCGGGTAACCAGTGGGCAGGTACCCGATCAGCGCTGCCCGGTTGTCCTGACGACAGGAATCAAACAGCGGCCCCAGCCTGCTTGCTTCGCTTTGCTCCACCGTCATTGCGTTTCCGCGTCGCCCAAGAGCCCGAACCATTTGGCAGCGGTCTCGACGTCCTTGTCGCCGCGACCCGACAAGTTCACCACAATGACGGCGCCCGTTCCCAATTCGCTGCCGAGCTTGAGGGCTCCGGCAACCGCATGCGCGGATTCGATGGCCGGGATGATGCCTTCCGCGCGGCACAGCAGGCGGAACGCCTCCATCGCCTCGGAGTCGGTGATGGGCTGGTATTCGGCGCGTCCGGTTTCCCTCAGCCACGCGTGTTCGGGACCCACCCCCGGATAGTCCAGACCCGCTGAAATCGAATGGGATTCGATGGTCTGGCCGTCCTCGTCTTGCAGCAGGTAGGAAAACGATCCCTGAAACGCACCCGGCGATCCGCCGGTGAATGTCGCTGCATGTCTGCCGGTCTCGACACCATCGCCTGCCGCCTCATATCCGACCAGGCGCACGCCGGGATCATCGAGAAACGCGTGGAAGATGCCGATAGCGTTGGATCCTCCGCCGACACAGGCCACGACCGCGTCGGGCAATCGGCCCGTTTGTGCCTGGATCTGCGCACGCGTCTCGAGGCCGATAATGCGCTGAAAATCACGCACCATGGTCGGGAAGGGATGCGGGCCGGCCGCAGTTCCAAAACAGTAGTAGGTGTTTTCGGCGTTGGTGACCCAATCCCGGAACGCCTCGTTGATTGCGTCCTTGAGCGTTTTCGATCCCGTCTCGACCGAGACTACCTCGGCGCCCAGCAGCTGCATCCGCGCCACGTTAAGGGCCTGGCGTTCGGTGTCGATGGCGCCCATGTAGATCACACACCGCAGGCCGAGCAGTGCACACGCCGTAGCCGTAGCCACTCCGTGCTGACCGGCACCGGTCTCGGCGATCACCCGAGGCTTGCCCATTCTCTTGGCCAGCAAAGCCTGACCGAGCACATTGTTGATCTTGTGAGAACCGGTGTGGTTGAGGTCTTCTCGTTTGAGGAAGATACGCGCCGAGCCGGCGTGCTCGCGCAGGCGTGTGGCCTCATACAGCGGGGACGGCCGCCCGGCGTAGTTCGCCAGCAGGCTATCCAGGGTGTCCAGGAAGTCCGGGTTAACACGTTCCTTCTCGTAGGCGGCGGTGACCTCTTCGATCACCGCCATCAGCGCTTCAGCAACATAACGCCCGCCGTAGACGCCGAAATGACCACCCTGATCGGGGTCGTGGCGGGTGGGTTCGGCGATGGCCGCACTCGCAAGCGGAAGGTCCGGGTGGGATAGATCTACCATCACCAAGGCTCAACGCGGGGATGGCTCATCGGGTTCAACGTTTCAGCGCCGGGGCTCTTCAGTCATTTTTCGATGACTAGCGAGCCGGTTTCGGACAGGACGGATGGGTGCCCGCGGTGACCAGGTCGGCAACCGCAGCACGCGGGTCGCCACTTTTGACCAGACCTTCACCGACCAACACGGCGTCAGCGCCCGCACCGGCATACGCCAGAAGATCTCCGGTACCACGCACACCGGACTCGGCGATCCTGATCACGTTACTGGGCAACCCGGGAGCGATTCGCGCGAAGCAATCCCGGTCCACCTCCAGCGTCGCGAGATCGCGGGCGTTGACGCCGATCACGTTGGCCCCGGCCTTCAGTGCCCGGTCGGCTTCTTGTTCTGTGTGCACTTCGACGAGCGCTGTCATGCCAAGTGATTCGGTGCGGTCCAGCATCGACGCCAACGCGGACTGATCCAGCGCGGCAACGATGAGCAACAACATGTCGGCGCCGTGCGCGCGCGCCTCATGGATCTGATATGGCTGCACCACAAAGTCTTTGCGCAATATCGGGATCGAGACCGTGGCCCGCACCGCGTCTAGGTCGTCGAGTGACCCGTGAAAACGCCGTTCCTCGGTCAGCACGCTGATGATCCGGGCACCGCCATCTTCGTAGGCACGGGCCAGTTTTGCCGGATCAGCAATGGTCGCTAGTGAACCCGCCGATGGACTGGCCCGCTTGACCTCGGCGATGACGCCGATACCGGGCTCGCGTAGGGCGGCCATCACGTCGAGCGGTGACGGCGCGGCCGCAGCGGCCGCTTTGATTTCGGACAAGCTGATCACGGCTTCGCGCGCGGCAACGTCGGCCCGGACTCCCTCGAGAATGGAGTCAAGCACGGTTGCCGGACTCATGCCTGTCGTCTCCCTTCCCACGCTCACCCACGGTCCCCAGCCGATTTCGACGACGTCAATGAAGGGTAGCGACCGTCGGCTTGCGGTCCGTCACCGACCCTCGGTGTCGGACTCGCGGGGCCGATCGGTCGGGTCGCGTCCCTCGTCGAGCGCGTCCCAAATCATCCGCTCTGACATATCCGGCGTCTCCGGCTTCTCTAGCATCGCCGAGTCAGCGTCGGTGCGTAGCGCATTTGAACGACGAGTCGCAGGCGAGGCATATTTTGTTGCGCCCTCACGGGCGGACCCCAAAACCGAAGCCGACCGCATCAGTAAAACGGCGGCGATCAGGGTGCACGCCGCGGCCAGCACCGCAATCCCTGCCCCCCAGTAGCGCCGTTCGCTTCCCACCAGCGACACCACCGAGATATGCGCCAGATCGGCTCCGCGCACCGCCACGTCCGGGATCACCCACAGGCTCACGCCCAGATAGCCGACGGCGAGGCTTGCCGCTGCCAGCATCCCCGCCAGCACCCGCAGCGCCCAGCCGCGCACCGCCAGTACCGCGACGGCCGTAGCCAGCATGAGCAGCGCCAACGGCAGCAGGGCCGTCGACCATGACGCCCCGGACAGGGTCACCTCCTTCGGCGGGCCCAGCCCGTCGAACGACCGGATCACCACCCACGGCAGCTGCGACGCCGCCCACAGCGCCACAGCGGCGATGACCAGCAGCAACTGGGCTACCCCGATCGTCAGCCGGGCCCGCCGGTCCTGCCGGGCATCAGCCATTGCGGCTCACGTCCGGCGCGGTCAGCGTCTCGGCGGCGGCGATCGCATTGAGCACCGCTCGCGCCTTGTTGGTCGCCTCGGTGTGTTCGTAGGGACCGTTGGAGTCGGCGACTACCCCACCGCCTGCCTGGACGTAGGCGGTGCCGTCGCGCATCAACGCGGTGCGGATGGCGATCGCGAAATCGGCATTGCCGGCGAAGTCGAGGTAACCGACGACGCCGCCGTACAGGCCGCGACGCGTCTTCTCCACCTCTTCGATCAGCTCCATGGCTCGCACCTTCGGCGCGCCCGACAGCGTGCCGGCCGGGAAGCAGGCCGTCACCGCATCCAAGGCGGTGTGGCCCTCGCCCAGCATCCCGGTCACCGTCGACACCAGGTGCATGACGTGGCTATAGCGTTCGATGTGGCTGTAATCCTCGACGCGAACCGTGCCCGGCGTGCAGACCCGGCCGAGGTCGTTGCGGCCGAGGTCGACCAGCATCAGATGCTCCGCACGTTCTTTGTCGTCGGCCAGCAGCTCCTTTTCCAGCAGCTGATCCTCTTCTTCGTTCTGGCCCCGCCACCGGGTCCCGGCGATCGGATGCGTCGTCGCCCAGCGCTCGGTGACGGTGACCAGCGCCTCCGGACTGGATCCGACGATCGAAAAGTCAGTCGCTCCATCGCTATTCGGCACGTGCAGCAGGTACATGTAGGGGCTGGGGTTGGTTGCCCGCAGCATCCGGTATACGTCGATCGGATCGACTTCGGTGTCCATCTCGAAGCGCTGCGAGGGCACCACCTGAAATGCTTCGCCGGCCGCGATCTGCTCGACGAGGTACTCGACGATCTTGCCGTATTCCTCGACGGTGCGCTGGGCTCGGTGCTGGGGCTCGGGCCTGCTGAAGGTGGCGACCGTCGACGGCAGCGGCTGGCCCAACGCCGCGGTCATCACATCCAGCCGTGCGATCGCGTCGTCGTAGGCCTCATCGACCCGCTCGTCGGTGCCGTTCCAGTTCACCGCGTTGGCGATCAGCGTGATGGTGCCCTCATGGTGGTCGACCGCCGCCAGATCGGTGGCCAGCAGCAGCACCATGTCCGGCAGCTTGAGGTCGTCGACGGCCAGCTCGGGCAGCCGTTCCAGGCGCCGCACCAGGTCATAGGCGAAAAAGCCGACCATGCCGCCCGACAGTGGCGGGATCCCCGGCATTGCCGCCGTGGCCAGCAGCTCGAGGGTGGCCTGAAGTGCCTGCAGCGGGTCGCCACCGGTGGGCGCATCCTGCGGCACTGCACCCAGCCACACCGCTTCGCCGTCGCGCACGGTCAGCGCCGACGGCGATCCTGCGCCGATGAACGACCACCGCGACCAGGATCGACCGTTCTCAGCGGATTCCAGCAGGAACGTGCCGGGGCGATCGGCGGCGAGTTTGCGGTAGGCCGACAACGGCGTCTCGGCGTCGGCCAGGACCTTGCGGGTCACCGGAACCACACGGTGCTCGGCCGCGAGCTGGCGAAATTCCTCTCGCGAGGTGGTGGCGGCGAGGTGGGCGTGCACCGAACCATCCTCGCAGATACGCCGCTGACCTCCGGCCCGCCCGATGACGATGCAGGTCGCGCGAGCGGCGTGAGGTGGAGGTACCCCCAGCGGCGGAGCCGCGCGGGGGCGAGGCGGGGAATCGGGCGTAGCCTGACGGCCATGAAAACTGGTGACACCGTGGCCGACTTCGAACTTCCCGATCAGACGGGGTCGCCACGCAAGCTCAGCGCCCTGCTCTCCGACGGACCCGTGGTCCTGTTCTTTTATCCGGCGGCGATGACGCCCGGCTGTACCAAGGAGGCCTGTCACTTCCGCGACTTGGCCGCCGAATTCGCCGCGGTGGGCGCAAACCGGGTCGGCATCAGTGTCGATCCCGTGCAAAAGCAGGCCAAGTTCGCCGACATGCAGAACTTCGATTACCCGCTGCTGTCGGACACCGAGGGCGCCGTCGCCACCCAATTCGGCGTCAAGCGCGGTCTGCTGGGCAAGTTGATTCCGGTCAAACGCACGACCTTTGTCATCGACACCGATCGCACGGTGCTCGACGTGATCTCCAGCGAATTGAGCATGGACACACACGCCGACAAAGCACTGCAGACGCTGCGCGCCCGATCGTCGGCATAACTCCGCGAGATCGCCTGCGCTACCTGGCTTTTACGGGATGACCGCTAAAAACACGTAAGCGGCGAGCAGCACCAGATGCACCTCGCCCTGCAGTCGGGTAGCCCGCCCGGGCACCACGGTCAACATGCTGATCACCACGGTCAGCGCCAACAGCACCAATTGAGTGGGGCCGAGACCGAGCACCAGCGGTCCTTTGAGCCAGACGGAGGCAAGCGCAATGGCCGGGATGGTGAGTCCGATGCTGGCCATCGCCGAGCCGTAAGCCAGGTTCAGACTGGTCTGGATACGGCCGCGCCGCGCCGCGCGCACCGCCGCGAGTGTCTCGGGCAGCAGCACCAGCGCGGCGATCACCACGCCGACGAAAGTCTGCGGGAATCCGACCGCCGTCACCGCGCGCTCGACTGCCGGCGACTCTTGTTCGGCCAGGCCCACCACCGCCACCAGGGCGACAACCAACAGGGCGAGGCTGGTCAGCGCTTCCCTGCTGCTCGGCGGATCAGCCTGGCTTTCGTCCTCGAACAGGCTTTTTTGGCCCTTCTGCGCGATTGGCAGGAAAAAGCCGCGATGCCGAACGGTCTGGGTGAAGACGAACAGCAGATACACCAACAACGAGGCGACCGCGGCGAAGGCGAGCTGGCCTGGTGAGAATTCCTTGCCTTCGTGGCTGGTGGTGAACGCGGGCATCGCCAGGCTCAGGGTCGCCAGGGTCGTCAGCGTGGCCAGCGCGGCTCCGCTGCCCTCGGCGTTGAACAGTGTCACGCCATAGCGCCGGGAACCCAGCAGCAGTGACAAGCCGGCGACCCCATTGGTGGTGATCATCAGCGCGGCGAACGCGGTGTCCCTGGCCAGCGTCGCCGCCTCGTTGCCGCCGGACGCCATCAGCTCGACGATGAGGGCCACCTCGATGATCGTCACCGCGGCGGCGAGCACCAGCGACCCGAACGGCTCACCGACCCGGTGCGCGACCACCTCCGCGTGATGGACCGCGGACACCACTGCACCGGTGAGGAACGCCGCCTCGAGCGCGACCGTGACGGGCCCCAGTTCCCGGCCCCACATCACTGCCAGCGTGGCGAGGGCAACCAGCGGTATCACTACCGTCCAGGACACGCGTTTCAACATCGCCCGCCATTCTCATCGAAGTCATCCGCCGGCGCCTTCCGGAAGCGGGCGCGACATGCCAGGCGGACAGCTGCTCTGGCCAATTACGCCTTTGCCGCAGTCGCGGCGTCAGTAGCATGCTCACATGCCGCAAAGCGATGGCTTAGCAGAAGGCGAGGTCTTCGCTGGATACACCATCGTTCGGCGGCTGGGGACCGGCGGCATGGGCCAGGTGTACCTGGCGCAGCACCCACGATTGCCCCGCCGCGATGCGCTCAAAATCCTGCCCCGCGAACTGACCGCCAACGACGAATTTCGCCAACGCTTTAACCGAGAGGCCGACCTCGCTGCGAACGACGAACCAGCCTTCTCGTTCCGGGTGCCGGCCGCGGCGACCAACGGAAAGGCCATCGATGTCGAGATCATTCGCCGTGACCGCATCCAGCCGGCCGTTGTCCGGCGCGAATGGGCCCGAGCGGCGATAGTCGCGGCCAACGGATTGGACGTCGCGCCCAGCTAGCTCTCGGGTTCTAGCAGGACGTCGGCGTCAAAGCAGCTGTGATCGCCGGTGTGGCAGGCACTGCCGACCTGGTCGACGGTCAGCAGCACGGTATCGCCGTCGCAGTCCAGTCGTACCGAATGGACGTGCTGGGTGTGGCCGGATGTCGCGCCCTTGATCCACTGTTCGCCGCGGGATCGCGAATAATACGTGGCCTCACGGGTTTCCAGGGTGCGGGCCAGCGCCTCGTCGTCCATCCAGGCGACCATGAGCACGTCGCCGCTGCCGCGCTCCTGCACGACGGCGGTGAATAGTCCTTCGGCGTTGCGCTTCAGCCGCGCGGCGATGTTCGGGTCGAGCGTCATCGCACGGTGATCCTTTCTGCTGCCATGGCGGCCTTCACCTGTCCGATGGTCAGCTCGCGGAAGTGAAAGACGCTGGCCGCCAATACGGCATCGGCGCCGGCGGCAACCGCGGGCGCGAAGTGTTCGGCTGCGCCGGCGCCACCGCTGGCGATCACCGGTACCGCGACCGCTGCGCGGACCGCGCGCAGCATGGGCAGGTCAAAGCCGGCTTTGGTGCCATCGGCGTCCATCGAGTTCAGCAAGATCTCCCCCACCCCGAGTTCGGCGCCGTGGGCCGCCCACTCGACGGCGTCGATCCCGGTGCCGCGACGACCTCCATGGGTGGTGACCTCCCAGCCCGACGGTGTCGGCGCCGACCCGGGGGGCACCGTGCGGGCATCGACGGACAACACGATGCACTGAGAGCCGAATTGCCGCGCCATCTCTGCCAGCAGGTCGGGGCGGGCGATGGCGGCGGTGTTGACCGAGACCTTGTCGGCCCCCGCACGCAGCAATACGTCGACGTCGGCCACCGTGCGCACCCCGCCGCCGACCGTCAGTGGGATGAACACCTGTTCGGCGGTGCGGCGCACCACTTCCAACATGGTCGCCCGGCCCGAAGACGACGCGGTCACGTCCAGAAAGGTCAGCTCGTCGGCGCCTTCGGCGTCGTAGGCCGCCGCAAGCTCCACCGGATCACCTGCGTCCCGGAGGTTGGCGAAATTGACGCCCTTGACCACCCGCCCGTCGTCGACATCCAGACACGGGATAACGCGCACGGCAAGGCCGGTCTCCGAGTACATGTCAGTAGTCCTCCGGTTCGCCTGTGCCGCGCAGAATCTCGAGAATCTTTTGGTGCGCTCCGGGTGCCGCGGCCAGCACCGACCGTGCTGCCGGGGTCCATGGTTGGCCGGCCAGGTTGGTGACCATGCCACCAGCGGCCCGCACCTGCGCGACCCCTGCGGCGTGGTCCCAGACGTGGCCACCGAAAGTTATTGCCCCACCGAGGATTCCGTCGGCGACATAGACCAAGTCGATGCCGGTCGACCCGTGCATGCGCAACCGTGACGACACGCGGCTGAGATTCTCCAGCACCGCCACCCGATAACGTCCAGGGAACCGGCCCCGTGAGTCTGCGCTGAATGTGCCGACGCCGACGAGCGCGTCGGCCAGGTCGGTGTGAGCCAGTGGCGGCCGCGGGACACCGTTCTTCATCAGCGGGCCACCCGCGACGGCGGTGTAGCGCTCATCGGTGAACGGCAACCAGGTCAGACCGGCCACCGGGTCGCCGTCGTGCAGCAGGCCCAACAGAATCGCTGCCATCGGTGATCCGGCGGCGTAATTGAACGTGCCGTCGACGGGGTCCAATACCCACACCCACGGCGAGTCGACGGCCGCGCCGCCGAACTCCTCGCCATGCACCCCGATTCCGGTGGCCTGTTCTAACGCGGCAACGACTTGGCGCTCGATGGCAAGGTCGACTTCGGTGGCGAAGTCGTTGCCCTTCTTGGGGATCGCCGAATCGGCACGGTGGCCGGCCAGGAACCGCGGCACTGCTGCATCCAGGATCGCCGACGCCTTTTCAACCAAGGGGGCCACCAGCGCGTCCAAATCCATTGCGGGGCTACTCCCGTACCGCGGCCAGCGCTTGGGGCAAGGTGAACCGCCCGGCGTAGAGGGCCTTGCCGACGATGGCGCCCTCGACCCCGCGGCCGGTGAGGCTGGCGATGGCGCGCAGGTCGTCCAGGCTGGAAACTCCGCCGGAGGCGATCACCGGGGCTTCGGTGCGATCGGCGACAGCAGCCAGCAGGTCGATATTCGGGCCGCCCAGCGTGCCGTCCTTGGTGACGTCGGTGACGACGAACCGCGAACATCCTTCGCTGTCAAGGCGTTCCAGCACGTCCCACAGGTCGCCGCCGTCGGTTTCCCAGCCGCGTCCGCGCAGCCGGTGCTCACCGTCGGCGATCTGTACGTCCAGCCCGACGGCGACTTTGTCGCCGTGCTCGGTGATCGCCCGCGCACACCACTGCGGGTTCTCCAGCGCCGCCGTCCCCAGGTTGACCCGAGCGCAGCCGGTGGCCAGCGCCGCGGCCAGCGAATCATCGTCGCGGATGCCGCCGGACAGCTCCACCTGGACGTCGAGCTTGCCCACCATCTCGGCGAGGAGTTCGCGGTTGGAGCCGCGGCCGAATGCGGCGTCCAAGTCCACCAGATGGATCCAGTCGGCACCATCACGCTGCCAACCGAGCGCGGCGTCCAGCGCAGAGCCGTATTCGGTTTCGCTGCCGGCCTTGCCCTGTACCAGGCGCACGGCGCGACCCTCGACCACGTCGACGGCGGGTAACAAAATCAGCGGCATCGCTTGCATTTTTAAAGTCCCTCGACCCAGTTGCTCAGCACGGCCGCACCGGCATCCCCGCTCTTCTCCGGGTGGAATTGGGTGGCCGCCAGTGGCCCTTCCTCGACCGCGGCCAAAAACGGCACCTGATGGGTGGCCCACGTCAGCACCGCGTCCGACGAGCCCTCCCAGGTCTGCGCGGCGTAGGAGTGCACGAAGTAGAACCGGGCGCCCGCGTCCAGGCCGTGGAACAGCACACTGCCCGGCCCGGACTTCACCACGTTCCAGCCCATGTGCGGGATTACCGGGGCATCCAGCCGAGTGACCGCTCCAGGCCACTGCCCGCAACCTTTTGTCTCGACTCCGAATTCGACCCCGCGGGCGAACAAGATCTGCATGCCGACACAGACCCCCAGCACCGGGCGTCCGGCGGCGACCCGCTCGGCGATGATCCGCTCCCCCGCGATCTTGCGCAGGCCTGTCATGCAGGCTTCGAAAGCGCCGACACCGGGCACCACCAGACCATCGGCGGCCGCTGCGGCGCGTGCGTCGGCGGTTACCTCAACCGAGGCACCGACTCGCTGCAGCGCGCGTTGCGCCGACCGCAGATTACCCGAGCCGTAGTCGAGGACCACGACCGATCGTGTTGTCACAGAACACCTTTGGTGGACGGCACACCCGACACCCGCGGGTCGGGCTCGACCGCTTGACGCAACGCGCGGGCCACGGCCTTGTACTGCGCTTCGGTGATGTGGTGCGGATCGCGCCCGTAGAGTACGCGCACGTGCAGCGCAATGCGGGCGTTGGCCGCCAGCGACTCGAACACGTGCCGGTTGATGACGGTGTGGTAGGGCACCGAGCTGCCGGCAATGGTGGTGTGCTGCAGGTGATCCGGCTCCCCCGAGTGCACACAATAGGGCCGCCCGGACACGTCGACGGCGGCGTGGGCCAGCGTCTCGTCCATCGGGATGAAGGCGTCGCCGAACCGCCGGATGCCCTTCTTGTCGCCGAGGGCCTGTCCGAGTGCCTGACCCAGCGCGATCGCGGTGTCCTCGATGGTGTGATGCGCCTCGATCTCAACGTCGCCCTTGGTGCGTACGGTCAGGTCGAAGCTGGCATGACTGCCCAGTGCCGTCAGCATGTGGTCGTAGAACGGCACACCGGTATCGACGTGCACCTGCCCGGTGCCGTCGAGGTCGAGTTCGATGACGATGTCGGTTTCACGCGTGCGTCGTTCGATGCGCGCACGGCGGGTCGCAATGGTTGTCACGGTGCTCCTACAGGGCTGGGGGTGGCTGGGGCCAGTTCGGTGGTGGCGATCTGGGCGCTCGCTCGCAGGAACGCATCGTTCTCGTCGGCCAGCCCCGTGGTGGCGCGCAAGTACCCGGGAATCCCGACATCGCGGATCAAGATGCCGGTGTCCAGATAGCACTGCCAGGTAGCCGGAGCGTTGGCGAATTTGCCGAACAGCACGAAGTTTGCGTCGCTCGGGATCACCTGAAAGCCCATGCCGGTCAAGGCCGTTGTGACGCGTTCACGTTCGGCGATCAGGGTGGCCACGCTGCCCAGAGTGTCGTCCGCGTGCCGCAGCGCGGCCCGGGCCGCGGCCTGGGTCACCGACGACAGGTGATAGGGCAACCGCACCAGCAGCATCGCGTCGATCACCGCCGGTGTGGCGATCAGATAACCGAGCCTGCCGCCGGCGAACGCGAACGCCTTGCTCATGGTGCGGGTGACCACGAGTCGGGTCGGATATTCCCCGACCAGCGCCACCGCGCTCGGCTGTGCGGAGAACTCCCCGTAAGCTTCGTCGACGATCAAGATCCCCGGTACCACGTCGAGCAGCCGCCGCAGATCCGGCAGCGAAACGCTCTGTCCGGAAGGGTTGTTGGGGCTGGCGATGAACACCACGTCGGGCCTGCGGTCGGTGATGGCGGCGACCGCGGCATCGACGTCGAGGCTGAAGTCATCGGCGCGGACCGCTTCCAGCCATTCGGTGTGAGTGCCGTCGGAGATGATCGGGTGCATCGAGTAGGACGGCACGAAACCGATGGCGCTGCGTCCCGGGCCGCCGAACGCCTGCAGTAGCTGTTGCAGAATCTCGTTGGAACCATTGGCGGCCCAGAGGTTTTCCACACCGAGCGGGGTGCCGGTCTGTGCGGTGAGGTAGCTGGCCAGATCACGGCGCAGGGCCACCGCGTCGCGGTCGGGATAACGGTGCAGGTCGGCCGCCGCCTCCTGCACCGACCGCACCACGTCGTCGACCAGCGCTTCGGTGGGCGGGTGCGGATTCTCGTTGGTGTTCAGCCGCACCGGAACCGCCAATTGCGGTGCGCCATAGGGTGATTTGCCACGCAGGTCGTCGCGCAGCGGCAGGTCGTCCAATGTGGGCCGGGGCCCGGATGTACCCGTCATCGCTCGAACCTCCGCCGTACCGCTTCACCGTGTGCCGGCAGGTCTTCGGCCTTGGCCAGCGTGATCACGTGTCCGGAGACGTCTTTGAGGGCCGCCTCGGTGTAGTCGACGACGTGGATGCCGCGCAAGAAGGTCTGCACCGACAGGCCGCTGGAATGCCGGGCGCATCCCGCGGTCGGGAGCACGTGGTTCGATCCCGCGCAGTAATCGCCTAGGCTAACCGGCGAGTATGGGCCGACGAAAATGGCTCCGGCCGAACGTATTTGACTGGCGACTTGCGGCGCATCGGCGGTCTGGATTTCCAGGTGCTCTGCGGCGTAAGCGTTGACCACCTTGACCCCGGCGTCCAGGTCGTCGACCAAAATGATGCCCGATTGGCGTCCACTGAGTGCCGCCGTTACCCGTTCGCGGTGCACCGTGGTCTGCAGCTGGGCCGCTACTTCGATGTCGGTGGCGTTGGCAAGGCCCTCACTCGGGGTGACCAGCACACTGCCGGCCATCTCGTCGTGTTCGGCCTGGCTGATCAAGTCGGCGGCCAGATGTGCCGGATCGGCGGTGTTGTCGGCCAGGATGGCGATCTCGGTCGGCCCGGCTTCGGCGTCGATACCTACGCGTGAGCGGCAGAGCCGCTTGGCGGCGGTGACGTAGATGTTGCCCGGCCCGGTGATCATGTCGACGGGCGCCAGCTCGGCGCCGTCGGTGTCGGTTCCGCCGTAGGCCAGCAATGCCACCGCCTGCGCACCGCCCACGGCCCAGACCTCGTGGACACCCAGCAGACGGGCCGCGGCCAGGATCGTCGGATGCGGCAAGCCGTCAAAGCGGCTCTGCGGTGGGCTGGCCACCACCAGCGAGTCGACACCGGCGGCCTGCGCGGGCACCACGTTCATCACCACGCTGGACGGGTAGACCGCATTGCCGCCGGGCACGTACAGGCCCACCCGCTCGACGGGGACCCATCGCTCGGTGACCGTCGCACCCGGGCCGAGCGTGGTGGTGACGTCGGTGCGGACCTGGTCGGCGTGCACGGCGCGGGTCCGCTCGATCATCACCTGCAGCGCGTCCCGCACGACCGCGTCCAGGCCGGCCAGCGCAGCCTGTAGCGCCCCGTCGGGCACCCGCACGGCCGCAGGCCGCACGCCGTCGAACTTCGCCCCGAATTCCAGAGCCGCCTCGGCTCCGCGCTCGGCGACGGCCTGCACGATCGGGCGCACCTGAGTGAGCACCGTCTCCACGTCGGCGCCACCGCGCGGCAGCGTGGCCCGCAAGCGGGCAGCCGTCAACTCCGCGCCCCGCAGGTCAATGCGGGCCATCACAGGTTGCGGCGTAGTAGTCACAAGGCCCATTGTCCCAGAGCAACTCAAGTCGATATCCGACCGGTACAGTGCCGGTGCGGGTCCCATACCCGCGTTTGCGACCGCGTTTACCTTCAGGGAGCCGCCATGTCCGCCAAGGATCACCCCAACAACGCCCCGGGCATCCCGATGTTGTATCCGCCCTGGTTTGAGAACTTTCAGGTCAAATACTTCAACCCAGCGCTCAAACCGATCGCGCGCTTTCTGCCCGGAACGGGAACCATCGAGCATCGCGGTCGCAAGTCCGGCAAACCCTACAAGACCATCGTGACCGCCTACCGCAAGGGCAATGTGCTGGCAATCGCGCTTGGCCACGGGAAAACGGACTGGGTCAAGAACGTGCTGGCCGCAGGTCAAGCCGACCTGCGCTTTACCCGCCGCCAGGTACACATCATCAATCCGCGGATCCTGCCCGCCGGCTCCGACGGCGAAGGGCTGCCGTGGTTGGTGCGATTGCAGTTGCGCCGCATGGCGGTATTTGTCAGCGATATCGCCTGAACTGGCCTTTTGTCCCGCCGCTGTCGATCGTGTGTGCGCTGCCGGCGTCCAGTGCGCGTTCAGGGCGCGATTCAGCCGAAAATCCCGCCCGGCACACACACTCAACGCCCAGGACGCACACTCGACGTCAGGTTGCGGGGCCGCCTAAGCCCTGGTGAAGACGGTCTTGCCGGTCATGGCCGGCCAGGCCGACGGAGCATCGTCCCACGCAACGACGCGGTCGACGGCCGGCGACAGATCCAATCCGTCGGCGAGCAGCTCGAGCACCTGCGGGATGGCGGCGCGCGCGTTGACGCGTCCGGTGACGAACTGCACTCCGCGGGTGTACATCGGCAGCAACGGCATTTCGACCTTGTATTCGGGGTAAATCCCAGTGTCGGTACACACGCCGTCTGCCCAGGTCGCGCGCAGGGTCGCCGCAAGCAGCGCTGAATCGCCGCTCGTGTGCACGGTGACCGGATACGGGTCCCACGCCTTGTCCGGCTTGGCTCGGTCGTGGGCCGTTGCGCCGAGCTTCTCGGCGGCCGCCAGTCGCTGCGGGTCGGTGTCGAGATAGTCGACGTGGGTCCCCAGCACCGCCGCGATCGCCGCCGCGTATAGCCCGATCGATAGCCGGCCGACGACAAGGACACGGCGGTCGGCCGAATCGAGCCGGGCCAGTTCCGCCGCATAGGGCCCGACCGCCCGCCAGCCGTCGGGGATGTTGTCTGACAGGGACGCGATGGCAATGGGATCAACGGTGTCGGGCACCCGGATCAGCATTGCGTCTGCGTAGGGCACCAGCACCAGATCCGACATGAAGCCGCCACCATCCAGCCCGGCAATCGGGGCCATGCCGTACATCGCCATCAGCGGCATCGAGCCGCATGAACCGGTCACGCCGCGGCGGCATTCGCGGCATGATCCGCAGCTGATCTGAAACGGCACCACCACCCGATCGCCCACCCGAACACCGCCCACATCGTCACCAACCGCGACGACCTCGGCCAGCCCCTCATGCCCTACGGCATAACCCGGCTGCAGCGGCAACCGTCCATGACAGACCGCGACGTCGAGGTCACAACAGGCAACCATCAGCGGTCGAACCAGCGCCTGCTCGGGAGCGGTGATTTGCGGTTCGGGCACGTCGCGCCATGCGTATCGCCCGGCCTCTTCGAAAGTCAACTGCCTCATCTCAGCATTCTTGAGTGATCATTCAAGTATTGTCAAGGTCATGCCGAGACCCGATCGCAGCCGCGCAGCGCTGATGGAGACAGCCGCCACCCTGTTCCGCCGGCAGGGGTATGCGGCGACCGGGCTCAACCAGATCCTCGACGAGGCGCGCGTCAAGGCCGGTTCGCTGTATCACCACTTCCCACAGGGCAAGCAAGAGTTGGCCGCCGCGGTCGTCGACACCGCGGGCGGCGGCATCGAGCAATTGCTGCGGCGATTCCTGGCCACCGACCGAACGGTGGCCGACATCGTGGATCGCTGGATCGACCTGCTGGTGGCGGGCCTGGCCGGCGACCATCGCGACGGCTGCCCCATCGAGCCGATCGCCACCGAGTCGGTGAACGCGAGCCCTTTGGTCCGCGCAGCCTCGGCTCGCGCCTTCACGGGTTGGTGCGCGGCGGTTGAGGAGCGGCTGCGCTCGGAGGGCTGGTCGGCGGCGCAAGCGCAGCAGGTTGGGATCGCGGTGATCTCGCTGATCGAGGGGGCGCTGATCCTCTCCCGGATCTCCGGTGATGCGGCCGCGTTGCACGCCGCCAAACCCGCGGCACGTTCGTTGTTGCGGGGCTAGGGCGGCCGCATCGAGTGTGCGGTGACGGCGCCCAGTGTGCGTTCAAACGCCGCGTGGCTAGACCTACAAATCCAGGCCGATATCGAGCACGCGTGCCGAGTGGGTCAGCGCACCGACGGCCAGGTAATCCACGCCGGTCGCGGCGTAAGTTGCCGCGGTCTGAAGGCTGAGCCCGCCGGACGACTCCAGCAGCACGGCGGATGCGCGGGAGTTTCTGCGTTGCACGGCCGTCTGTGTCTGCCACACCGGGAAGTTGTCCAGCAAGATCAGCTCGGGCTTTTCGGCCAGCACCGCATCGAACTGCTCGAGTGAGTCCACTTCGACCTCGCAGGGCAGATCGGGAGCAGCCTCGCGCACCGCCCGCAACGCGTCGACCACCGATCCGGCGGCTGCCACGTGGTTGTCCTTGATCAATGCCGCGTCGCCCAGCCCTAGCCGGTGGTTGACGCCGCCGCCGACCCGCACCGCGTACTTCTGCAGCGCACGCAGGCCCGGCAGCGTTTTGCGGGTATCACGAACCTTGGCTTTGGTGCCGCTGACCGCGTCGACCCAGGCGGCCGTCACGGTGGCGATCCCCGACAGGTGGCAGATGAGGTTCAGCATGGTCCGCTCCGCGGTCAACAGACCCCGGGTCTCCGCCTTCACCGTCAACAGCGGCTGGCCCGGCTGCAACCGGGCACCGTCTTCGACGCGGTCCAGCACCTGATAGCCGCTGGCACCCAGCACCTCGTCGAGCACCAGCAATGCGACGTCCACCCCGGCGACCACGCCCGGCTCTCGCGGCACCATCGACGCCGTGGCGACCGCCCCGGCGGACACCGTCGCCTGCGTGGTGATGTCGGGCCCGTAGCGCAGATCCTCTTTGAGACCCCGACGAATGGTGTCTTGGGCGGCGCTGCGTTCGCGGTCAGTCAACGCCATCAGCACACCGCCGCCAATGCCTCAGCGCACACCTCGATTTGGTCATCGGCCAGCCGAACCACAGTGCTGCGGGCTTGGTCTGGTGCGGCATCGTGATATTCCGCGCGGTGGTGACAACCCCGACTTTCGTTGCGCGCCAACGCCGCTGCGGTCACCGCGCGGGCGGTCATCGTCAGCGCCACATTCTCGAAATCGCGACGGTCGACAACTCTGCGCACCTTCGCCGCGCAGAGGATTTCGGACAAGCGGCGCAAACCGGTGGCGTCGCGTACTACCGACGCGTCTCGGCTCATCGCGCGTTGCAGTGCGCGGCGCTTCGGTGCGGTGTGGGCGATCGGCTCCGGCGACGTCGCGCGTGACTGCCCGGCTGCCGTCGCATGGGCGGCCGCTGCCTGTCCGGCACGGCCACCCACCACCAGACCTTCCAGCAAGCTGTTGGACGCCAAACGATTTGCGCCGTGCATCCCGGTGCGGGCCACTTCGCCCGCGGCGAACAGCCCCGGCAGCTCGGTTTGGCCGTACACATCGGCGACGACGCCGCCACAGCTGTAGTGCGCCCCCGGAATGACCGGAATGGGTTGACGCACCGGGTCGATGCCTGCCGTCCGGCATGCAGCGGTGACCGTCGGGAATCGGGTCTCGAAGCCGTCGATACCGCGCGCGTCGAGGTAGACGCACGGATCGCCGGTGGACTTCAGCCGCGCATCGATGGCCGCCGCGACGACATCGCGAGGCGCCAGGTCGCCCATCGGATGAACGCCCGCTGTTACCGAATTACCCTGCCTGTCAAGCAATATCGCACCCTCGCCCCGGATGGCCTCGGTGACCAGCGGCCGCCGGCCGCCGGTGCGGTCACCGAAGAGCATGGTCGGGTGGAACTGGATGAACTCGAGATCGCTGACCGCGACACCGGCCCACAACGCCAATGCGATTCCGTCGCCGGTGGAGCCCTCGGGATTGGTGGTCGCGCTGTAAAGGTGCCCGAGCCCGCCGGAGGCCAGGATCACCGAGGGCGCGCTGATGATCCCAATCCCGTCCGGGTTGCCCACTGACACCCCGGTCACGGCGATGTCGTCGTGCAGCACCCGCAGCGCCACATGGCTGGTGCGAATGTCCAGCATTGCCGCGGCGTGGTCGAGCGCCCGCTGGACCTCGGCGCCGGTGGCGTCGCCACCGGCGTGCACGATGCGTCGCCGTGAGTGCCCGCCCTCGCGCGTCACGTCCCAGCGGCCAGGGACCGATTCGTCGAATCGCGCTCCATCACTGACCAATTCAGACACCGCGCGGTAGCCGTCGGCGACGATCGAGCACACCGCATCCGGATCGCACAGGCCCGCACCCGCGGCCAGGGTGTCGGCGACATGGGCATCCACCGAGTCGTCGTTGTCCGGTAAGACGACCGCGATGCCGCCTTGGGCGTAGTGCGTCGCGGTCACCCCCCGCGTCTGGTCGGCCTTACTCAGCACGACGACCCTGCGGCCGGCGCGGTGGGCGGCCAGCCCGGCGGCCAAACCCGCGACGCCGGTGCCGATCACGACGACGTCGGCGCTATCCGTCCAGGCGGGACCGGCCGTCATTCGGCGCCGCCCGGCTGTCCGATTTCGATCATCCGCTGCACACTGCGCCGGCCCGCCGCTGCGATCTCCGGGTCGACGTGAACTTCGTCGGCGCCCTCGACCAGGCAGCGCAACAGGGCCGCGGGGGTGATCATCTTCATGTACTTACACGACGCGCGGTCGTTGACCGCGCGGAAATCGACTTCTGGTGCTGCTCGGCGCAACTGATACAGCATGCCGACCTCGGTGGCCACCAGAACCTTGCGGGCGTGCGTGGAGTTGGCGGCCTCGAGCATGCCGCCAGTGGACAAGATCCTCACCCGGTCCTGCGGGAAGGCGCCTTCGCCAGCGAGGTACAAAGCCGAAGTGGCACAACCGCATTCAGGGTGCACAAACAATTCGGCGTCGGGATTGGCGCGGGCCTGGTCGGTGAGCTCGTCGCCGTTGATCCCGGCATGCACGTGGCATTCACCGGCCCACACATGCAGGTTCGTGCGGCCGGTCACGCGACGGACATGGGCCCCGAGAAATTGGTCCGGGCAGAACAACACCTCACGATCGGGGTCGACGGACTGGACCACGTCGACCGCGTTGGACGAGGTGCAGCAGATGTCGGTAAGCGCCTTCACCGCCGCGGTGGTGTTGACGTAGGAGACGACGACGGCGCCGGGATGCTCGTCCTTCCAGGCGCGCAGCTCGTCGGGGGTGATGGAATCGGCCAGCGAGCAGCCAGCGCGCTGATCCGGAATCAGCACGGTCTTGTCCGGGCTCAGGATTTTGGCGGTCTCGGCCATGAAGTGCACGCCGCAGAACACGATGGTGTCCTCGGGTGCGTCGGCGGCGATCCGCGACAGCGCCAGCGAGTCGCCCACGTGGTCGGCGACGTCCTGGATGGCCGGCAGCTGGTAGTTGTGCGCGAGCACGGTGGCATTACGCAGGTCTGCCAGTCGGCGGATCTCGGCTGCCCACTGCGCATCACCGTCCACACCCGCGTAGCCGGTGGGTGAATCGGTGATGCCGGCAATCATGTCGTCCGCGAGCGTGTCCATGCGATTCAAAACCGTCACGGAGAGCTCCTTTCGCGTCCAGGAGGTTTTCGACTTACAATCGAAAACATGCCCAATGGTAGCACCGCACACGAGGTGCTTGCGGTCGTGTTCCAGGTTCGCCAAGTTACTCATCAAGTTACAAGGGCCCCGCGAGCAGAAAAACCGCAGCTTAACGTGCTGTTATGGCAGCGTGCCCGCGATCCGCAAAAGGGCGCATGGTCGCTGCCGGGGGGACAGCTGCGCAACGACGAAGACATGACCACCTCGGTCCTGCGCCAACTGGCCGAGAAGGTCGATCTGCGCGAGCTGGCACACCTCGAACAGCTCGCGGTGTTCTCCGATCCCGACCGGGTGCCGGGCACCCGGATGATCGCGTCCACCTTTCTGGGACTGGTGCCCTCCCCCGCCATCCCCGAGCTGCCGCCAGACACCCGCTGGCATCCGGTGGACTCGCTGCCGCCGATGGCGTTCGATCACGGCCCGATGGTGACCCATGCCCACGCCAGGCTGGCCGCCAAGATGTCGTACACCAACATCGGGTTCGCTTTGGCGCCAAAGGAATTCGCGCTTTCAACCCTTCGGGACATCTATGGCGCCGCCCTGGGCCACCAGGTCGACGCGACGAATCTGCAACGCGTACTGGTCCGCCGCGGAGTCATCACCCAGACCGGCACCATCGCGCAGTCCGGCCGCAGCGGCGGCCGGCCGGCGGCGCTGTACCACTTCACCGACTCTCAGCTGAGGGTTACCGATGAATTCGCCGCGCTCAGGCCTCCCGGGTCGCCTGGCCAATTGTGAATCGGCGTTTGAATGCCGCCCAGCCGGGGTAACGGAAACTACTACTAGTGACACGACGGTAAATTAGGCGGTAACAGTGGCGCCGGCGACCCGTCGGCGCCGACGAGAACTGGCTCACAATGCGGCGGTTGCGCTTTAGTTACCGGGCGTTCATGCGCAACAATGCCGGTTGGCCAAGAAGGGAACTCAATGGTTGAGCTCGGCAATCTCGCAGGGACGCGTGGCGCGGAGTGGATCGGTCGGCCACAGCACGAGGAACTGCAGCGTAAGGTACGTCCGCTGCTGCCCTCGGACGACCCGTTCTACCAGCCGCCGTCCGGCTTTCAACACGCCGAGCCCGGCACCGTGCTGCGCTCGCGCGAGGTCGAGTTGGCGTTTCTGGGCCTGATACCGCAGCCCATCAAAGCCACCCAGCTGCTGTACCGAACGATGGACCTGAACGATCAGCCCGAGGTAACGGTCACCACGGTGATCGTCCCGGCGGGGTTGGGTGAAGGGCAGACCTGTCCGCTGTTGTCGTATCAGTGCGCGATCGACGCCGTGTCGTCCCGCTGCTTTCCGTCGTATGCGCTGCGCAGAAAGGCGAAGGCGCTCGGCTCGCTGGCCCAGTTGGAACTCGTCATGATCGCCGCCGCCGTCGCCGAAGGTTGGGCGGTCTCGGTGCCTGACCACGAGGGTCTCGGGGGCGCGTGGGGCGCGCCGTACGAACCGGGGTACCGCGTTCTCGACGGGATCAGGGCCGTGCTGAATTGCGACCGCATCGGATTGTCCCCATCGGCGCCGATCGGGCTGTGGGGCTACTCCGGCGGTGGACTGGCCAGCGCCTGGGCTGCGGAGATGTGTGGCGACTACGCACCCGACCTGGACATCGTCGGGGCGGTGCTGGGCTCGCCCGTCGGCGACCTGGGCAACACCTTCCGTCGTCTCAACGGCAAATTCTTTGCCGGACTGCCCGCGCTGGTGGTGGCCGCACTCGCGCACGTCTACCCCGACTTAGACCGGGTGATCAAGGAGCACACCAGTGACGAGGGTCGGGCCCTGCTGGACTCATTGGAGACGATGACGACCGTGGGTGCGGTCTTCCGGATGGCCGGCAAGAACATGGCCGACTATCTGGACGAGCCGCTCGAGGACATTTTGTCCACACCGGAGGTCTCGCACGTCTTCCAGACCATCAAACTGGGCGCGGTGGTGCCCACACCGCCGGTATTGATCGTGCAGGCCGTGCATGACTACCTCATCGACGTCCACGACATCGATGAGCTGGCCGACGCGTATTCGGCCGGCGGCGCCGACGTCAGCTACCACCGCGACGCGTTCAACGAGCACATGCTGCTACACCCGCTGTCCGCCCCGATGACGCTTCGCTGGCTCACCGACCGGTTCGCCCGTCGACCGCTTAGCGACCACCTGATCAGAACCGTGTGGCCGACGGCTTTCAACCCGATGACCTACGCCGGTATGGCACGACTGGCCATGATCGCGGCCAAGATCATCACCGGCCGGAAGATTCGCCACCGTCCGCTATGAGACGGAGGCTTCCGGCTCCATCGGCAGCGCGGGTGATTCCCGATCGGCGACCGGGAGGCGACCCAGGTCATCGCGTGCGTTCCCGGCTGCAAGCAGCGCATATACCAGGGCGGCGATGGCTGCAGGCCAGAACAGAGTAACCACCACCTGCAGCGGCCCCAGGCCGAAGAACACCGGCGGCGCTTGGACGACGTACGCCACCGCGGGCTTTCCGAACAGCGGTACGGCGTCGAAGTTCGGCGCGCCGTAGTGCAGCCGAACCAAGAGCGCCCCTATCGCTGCAGCAGCCACGGCGACGATCACCATGCCGATTGATAGCCCGACGACCATCCTCGGACCTCGACGCTGGCGCCACTGCCACGCCAATACCGGCGCTACTACCGCCACCACCGTCAACAGACCCAACATCAGGCAAGGCGCGTTGAAGAAGTGGTCCGATTCGGTGCCCAGGTAATCGTGCACCCGCTCACCCGCGCGAGTGATCGCCACCACCACATGAATCGGCGGAGCAATCCACGCCCACAGGCCGCCGATCAACACGCCGGTCGCCGAGAATCCCAGTGCCGCAACGACGATCGCGCGTGCCCGCGAGGCCTGGGGGGCGCTGGAAAGCTCCGGCCCGGAAGGTTCGGTCACCGCTGTGCCTCCAAGTCGGCCGAGTCAACCGCTCCGTGCCGCGAGCATTGCGCCCGCCAGCCGTCCGGGCGAACCTGTACAACCATTCGGCGTCCACATTCGGCACAGAACCGAGGAGGCTCAAGGCCCAACTGGGCCGCCGTCGGTGACACCGTGCCCCCCAATTCCCCGGTGTAGACGTTGTAAACACCGGCGCCGACCGGAGCGCCTAGATCCCGCATCACAAGCTTCAAATTTAGCCGCTACAAGCTGGCTTACAAGCTGGCATTGAGCGCCTTAATGGGCATCTGCAGATCGTCGAGCAGTTCCAGATCAGCCTCGGCCGGGCGGCCGAGTGTGGTCAGGTAGTTGCCGACGATCACGGCGTTGATGCCGCCCAGGATGCCTCTCTTGGCACCGAGGTCGCCCAGGGTGATCTCGCGGCCACCGGCGAAGCGCAACATCGTGCGCGGCAGCGCCAGCCGGAAAGCGGCCACCGACTTCAATGCCTCACTGACCGGCATCACGTCCAAGTCGCCGAACGGGGTACCCGGCCGGGGATTGAGGAAGTTCAACGGCACCTCGTCGGGACCGAGCTCGGCGAGCTCAGCGGCGAATTCTGCGCGCTGTTCCAGGGTCTCTCCCATGCCGAGGATGCCGCCGCAGCACACCTCCATGCCTGCATCGCGCACCATCGACAAGGTCTGCCAGCGCTCTTCCCACGTGTGGGTGGTGACGACGTCGGTGAAAAACGAGCGCGCGGTCTCGAGGTTGTGGTTGTAGCGGTGCACGCCCATCGCCGAGAGCTGTTCCACCTGCCCAGCGGTCAGCATCCCCAGCGAGCAGGCGATGTTGATCTCGACTTCGTTGCGGATCGCCTCGATGCCGGCTGCGACCTGGGCCATCAGCCGCTCGTCAGGTCCGCGCACCGCGGCCACGATGCAGAACTCGGTGGCGCCCGATTTAGCGGTCTGTTTGGCCGCCTCGACCAGGCTCGGGATGTCCAGTCGGGCACTGCGCACCGGTGACGCGAAGAGGCCCGACTGGGAGCAGAAATGGCAATCCTCGGGGCAACCGCCGGTCTTCAGGCTGATGATGCCCTCGACCTCGACCTCCGGGCCACACCAGCGCATCCGCACCTCGTGGGCCAGCGCCAGCAGCTCGTCGAGCTGGTCGTCGGGTAGCTGCAGCACCTGCAACACCTGTTCGGAGCTCAGCCCCTCACCGCGCTCCAGCACCTGCCGCCGGGCTTCTCCCAAGATGTCAGCCAGAATGTCCGCGTCGTTCACGCTCCCCTGGTCGGCATCGGTATTCGGTCCAGTAGCCGCCTGAGTCACCAAGTACTCCCCTGAGTCTTTGCTTTCGGAAGGTCTGCCACAGCCGCATCGCAGCCTGAGATGACCGGTGTTCAGGCTAGGGTAGCGGTGCGCACGTGCACAAACGCGACATGGTTTTTCGGGCGGAGACCATGGGGACCATCCGGGGTATGTGACCAAGATGACTAACCCGCATGTTGAATATCTGGGCCATCACTGGATTTTGCTGGCCGTGCCCGCGTTCCTGCCGGCGGTGATCGTCGTGGGCGTGGTTTTGTACGTCGCGCTGCGCGACCGCCGCGCCGGCCGGGGCGCCGGCGACAGCGCACCGGACGATTCCAACCAGCGATCCGACCCGGCTGACAAAAAGCGTGATTGAGCGGCCCTGAATTGGGGCATTATCAACTCGATCGCGAACCTACCTCGAAGTAAGAAGCGATCGTCGGATCAATTCTCCCGGGACGGCCCGGCGCGGTTGGGAGGGCATGACCATGAAGTCGACGGAACTGACGATTGTTGCCGAGGCACCGGCGCGCGGTGCGGGGCTCAACCAGGTGATCGGTCTCTCGATCGCCGCGCTGGTGATAACCCTGGTGCTGCTATGGGTGGGCTATGCGCACCGCAGCCATCGCATCGAGTGGTTGACGCGGATCGCCGACAAGATGGGCGAGAAATTCCACCGCCCCAGTTGGGTGGCCCTGCCGGTGCTGGTGTTCACCACGTCGATCATCTGTGCGCTGTTCGGATTCATCTGGGACGTCAGCTGGCATATCGGTAATGGTCGCGACCCCGGTCCGTTGGCCAACCCGGCGCACTACTTCATCATCATCGGACTGTTCGGCATATTCCTCGGGGGGATGCTGGCGATTGTCCTGCCGTTCGACAAGCCTGGCCCGGCGGCGGTACGCATTACGCGTAACTGGTATGCGCCGGTCGGTGGCGTGCTCATGGCGGGCTGCGGGCTGTACGCGATGATCGGTTTTCCGCTCGACGACATCTGGCATCGCATCTTCGGGCAGGACGTCACCCTCTGGGGCCCAACGCATTTGATGATGATCGGCGGCGCCTGCTTTTCGCTGTTCGCGGTGCTGATGCTAGAGCGCGAAGGCGAGGCGGACCAGGCCGAGGAAGTCGTTCACGGCGCGTTCATCACCCTGCTGCGCTACCTGTCATTTGGCGGCATGTTCATCGGCTTGTCCGTCTATCAGATCGAATACGACTTCGGCGTCGAACAATTCCGCCTGGTGTTGCAGCCGATGATGATCGCCGCGGCGGCCGCACTGGCGGCGGTCGCGGCCCGCATCACCATGGGACGGGGCGCGGCGATCGTGGCGGCCATCTTCGCCATCGCCCTGCGCGGTGTCGTCGCGTTGCTGGTCGGGCCCGTCTTGGGCGCTCCGATCAACTGGTTCCCGCTCTACCTGGGCCCCGCGGTGGTCGTCGAGTTAGTGGCGCTGACTCCGTTGCTCAAGCGCCCCATGGCTTTTGGCGCCGTCGCCGGTCTGGGTGTGGGCACCCTCGGGATATGGCTGGAGTCGCTGTGGATCGGGGCGGTCTACCACTACCCCTGGCCCATGAGCATGTGGGGCGAGGCCCTGGCAATGGCCGTTCCGGTGGCGGTTCTGATGGGTGTGTGCGGGGCGCTGTTCGGAATGGTGCTCACCGGACGGCGGCTACCCAGCCGCGCCATTGGCATCTCGGTGGTTGCGGTCACAGTGTTGGTGATCGGCGGCGCGGTGGCCAACGGGTTGCACATCGTTGTGCCGAAACAAAACAACGCCACCATCACGTTGAGCGAGCTGCCCAGCGCGCCCGGGCAGCGCATGGTGTCGGCCGATGTGCAGCTGACGCCGGCCGATATGGTTAGCCAACATCCGGATTGGGTGACGATCCTGTCCTGGCAGGGCCGCATGGAGAACGACCGCGGTCTGCAGATCGACCGACTCGACAAGGTCGGCCCCGGGCACTACCGGTCGACTCAGCCGCTTCCAGTGTGGGGATCGTGGAAAACCCTGTTGAGGGTTCAAGACGGTTACACGATGACCGCCGTGCCGATTTACGAACCGGCCGATGACGCAATTCCGGCACCCGAGGTCCCGGCGCTGTCCTCGATCAACCGGCCGTTCGTGCAGGAGGTCACGATCTTGCAGCGCGAACGCGATCAGAATGCCCCGGCGTGGCTGTTCACCGCCGGCTCGATAGTGGTCCTGTTCTTCACGCTGATGGTCATCGCCGGCTTGACGTGGGGCGCGGGCCGCCTCAATAACGCCGTCAACGAGCCGGAGCCGGTTGAGGAGAAGCGGACAATTCCGAAAGCGGCGTGAGGCGATGACAATTCGTACCACCCTTATCGCGGCGTGGGTGGCGGCGCTGCTGTGCGGCCTGGTTGCCTGCGGCGGATCATCGAGCCCGCCGCCCGCGGCGGGCTTGGATGTCAACGTCACCATCGCGAATGGCCAAGTCACCCCGGCCAATGCCACGCTGCAGGCCAAGGTCAAGCAGCAGATCACCTTTCACGTGACCAGCGACGCCGCCGACGAGCTGCACGTGCACTCGGTACCCGACCACAAATTCCAAGTTGCAGCCGCACCGAACCAAACCTTCCAGTTCAGCGTCGACGTCCCCGGCAACGTCGAAGTCGAGCTACATCACCTGGACCGCACGATCGCGACCATTCAAGTGCAGCCGTGACCACCGATCCTGTGCTGCTGGCACATGGTCTGGGTGGGTCGAGCGATCTTCCGGTCCCCTACGCCTACGCGATGGTCGGTGCGGCGTGGGCGTTGACGTTCACGTTCGCTTTGGTCGCGTTCGCGTGGCGGCGACCCAGATTTGACCCCGACGCACCCGGCCACCCCCTGCCGAGCGCGCTGACCACGCTGGTCGACGCCCCCGTGACGCGCTGGACGGTTGCCGGTGTGGCCCTGGCCTTCGCGGTCTGGGTGGTGCTGGCCGGTTTGTGGGGTCCGCAAACGCAGGCCAACGGCCTGCTCGGGGCGTTCTATGTGCTGCTCTGGGTCGGATTGGTCGCGCTTTCGTTGGCCTTCGGACCAGTGTGGCGACTGATCTCGCCGGTACGCACGGTTTACCTACTGCTGCGACGGGCCGTCCCAGAACGGCTTGGTCGACCGCGGTTGTCCTATCCCGAAAGCTGGGGATACCGTCCGGCGGCGCTGGGTCTGTTCGCCTTTGTGTGGCTGGAGTTGGCGAGCCCGAACTCGGCGTCGCTGCCATGGGTGAAATCGTGGCTGCTGGTCTATGTGGTGGTGTTGCTGGGCGGGGCGTGGTTGTGCGGCCAGCGCTGGTTGGCCCGGGTCGACCCGTTCGGCGTGTACAGCATGGCGGTGTCCCGGCTTTCGCCTTTTCGCCGCTCACCGGCGACCGGGAAAATCGTCATCGGCAACCCTTTCGACCATCTGCCGTCCCTGCCCGTGCGCCCGGGTGTCGTCGCGATGCTGGCGGTGCTACTCGGATCGACGGCATTCGACAGTTACTCGTCGTCGCCGACCTGGCGCAACTTCGCCGATCGGCATTCCCGCCTCGCCCACGGTGTGCCGGCAACACTGTCCTCATCGATATTGCGGACGATTGGCCTACTGGTGTTCGTTTCGGTTGTGGCACTGACCTTTTCGCTCGCAGCACGGGCAACGGGCGGGGTAGACCGCGCGCAGCGTCGCGCGTTGCCCGGTCAGATGGCGCATTCGCTGATTCCGATCGTGGTGGGCTACATCTTCGCGCACTACCTGTCATACCTCGTGGAGCGCGGACAACAAGCCGTCATCGCCCTCGCCGATCCGTTCGGCCGGGGATGGAATCCCGTAGGGCTGGCGCACATGCACGTCGCCTATGTGTTGTCGACGCACCCGCCGGTGCTGGCCGGCGTCAAGGTGGCATGCGTGGTCACCGGGCACATCGTGGCGGTGATCGCCGCCCATGACAAGGCTCTTCGGCTACTGCCCGCCGGCCATCAGCTCACCGGGCAGCTGACCATGATGCTGGTCATGGTCGGCTACACCTTCACCGGCCTGTACCTGCTCTTCGGCGGATAGCCGCATCAGCTGATCAGGTGCGCCCCGCTTATTCGACGACGCCCTCGTGTAGCTCGGTGAAGAGCTCGGTGAAGCCCGACAATCCGGGCGCGAAGCCGACATCGGTCACCAGTCGGGGCAAAGTGATTCTCAAGACCGTGTTTGTTTCGTCGCACCGATGGGCAGGCACAACAACAATCGCAGCCCCGGAATCGCCAGGAGGTCAAGCAGATGAGTTCTGTCCCGTCGATCACCCTGAATGACAGCAACACCATCCCGCAGTTAGGATTCGGCGTCTTCCAGATCCGACCGGATGAGACTGCGGCGGCGGTGCGCTCTGCGCTTGAGGTTGGTTATCGCCACATCGACACCGCCGAGATGTACGGCAATGAGAAGGAAGTGGGGCAGGGCGTCCGCGATGCCGGGCTGGACCGCGGCGAGGTGTTCATCACCAGCAAGCTCAACAACGGCAATCACCGACCCGACGACGCGCGCCGTGCTTTCGACGCCACATTGAGCGCGCTGAATTCTGATTACGTCGACCTGTTTCTCATCCATTGGCCGCTGCCCACTCTTTATGACGGTGACTTCGTCTCCACATGGAACGTGTTGGAGGAGTTCGCCAAGGACGGCCGGGCACGCAGCATCGGCGTATCGAACTTCCAGGTCGCCCACCTGGGCCGACTCGCCGAGGGTTCGCAAACCGTGCCGGCAGTCAACCAAATCGAGGTGCACCCGTATTTCAGCAATGATCAGGTGCGTGCCTACGACCGCGAGCACCGGATCGCGACAGAGGCCTGGTCGCCGATCGCGCAGGGCAAGGTGCTCGACGACCAGCTCATCACCCGCCTGGCCGATGCGCACCGCAAAACGCCTGCGCAGGTAGTGCTGCGCTGGCACATCCAGCGCGGCGACATCGTGTTCCCCAAGTCAGTACACCGTGAGCGGATGAAGTCGAACTTCGACATCTTCGACTTCGCGCTCAGCAACGGGGACGTGGACGCCATCACCGGCCTCGACCGTGGCGAGTCGGGCCGCACGGGTCCCAACCCGGACACGTTCGACTTCATCCCCGACTGACGGCTTTCGGCTGAACCGTCAGCTGATCAGGTGCTCGGCGCGCTTGTTGCCGTCCCAGCGCCGCAACCCGGCGAAGCGCCCGTCGATCTGCGACGGCCGGCCCGCAATGCGCAGCGCCCGCCCGAGCTGGCCGCCGCCGACCCGACGGGCCAACGTGACATGTGCAGTCCACTGACCGGGCAGGCTGTTGGGCATCGGCGCGGGCGCCAAATGCGGAACGCACAGCCGGTGCACCTCGGCGTGCAGGGCCAATAGCTCAGTTGTCGGCACCACAAGACGCGCGAAGACGACGTTGGCCCGGCCGAACAGCACCGGCGCACCGATCGCGGCGACCAACGGGAGCCGTTTACTCACCGGCCGCAGCAGCTCGTCGACGTCGACGGCAATGCGTTCGGCGACGGCCAGCGTCACGTGCGGGCGACTGGCCGGTGCCTGGCTGGGAATTCCGGCGCCGGCCAGGTCGGCCCAGATACGACGGATCGCCGCCTCGGTGTCGTGGTCGAAGACCAGCTCGATCGAATGGACCATCAACGGACCAGCGTGGCTACCCAGTCGCGGTGGAACGCTGCCTTGCTCATCGTCGCGAATTCCGCGACGTCCATAGAGCCGGCCCCCGCCGGCAACGCGGCCCGCACCGAAGCCAGCCGAGACAGCGCGGACCGGTTCGAGGTCTCTACCAGCCCCGGCTGGGTCGGCCAGCTGCCGATCACCAACCCGGCACACGAAATACCTTGTGCAGCAAGCGCTTCCAGAGTCAGCGCGGTGTGGTTGAGGGTGCCCAGCTCCGCGGTGACCGCAACCAGCGCGGCGGCATCCAGGTCGACGGCGAGATCGCGCAGCGTGACGTCCGCGTCGGCGACTTCGACCAGCAGCCCGCCGGCGCCTTCGACCAGCGTCAGCCGCCCCGGACGGTCCAGATCGCGAATCAGCCGCAGCACCTGGTCGCGGGTGGGCAATGGCATCCCGGCCTGCTCGGCCGCGGCGGCCGGCGCCAGTGGCTGCGGATATCGTGCCAGCCCGGCGAGTTCGGTCACCCCGGACAGCCGGGCGACCTCGGCGAGGTCATCATCGCCGGAATCGGTGCCGGTCTGGACTGGCTTACACACCGCCACATCGATGCCGGCCTGACTGGCGTGACACGCCAGCGCCGCACTGACGACAGTTTTACCGACCCCTGTGCCGGTACCGGTGACGATCAGGACGGTCAACGGCGCGCCGCAGCAAGCACATCCGTCAGCACCCGCCGCGCGATCTCGAGTTCGGCGGCATCCAGCGACGCGCGGGCGGTCAGCCGCAGCCGCGACGTCCCGGCGGGCACCGTCGGGGGCCGGAAGCACCCCACCTTCACGCCGGCGTCGAGGCAGGCGGTCGCGGCGGCCACCGCCACCTCCGGATCGCCCAGAATCACCGACACCACTGCCGACTGCGGCGCCTCGGGTACATCACAAATCCCGGCCAAAGTGCGGGCATGCCGCAGTACCGCGTCAGGCCGCCACGCCTCGGCCTGCAGGATGTGCAGCGCGGCCCGCGCGGCGCCTACCGCCGCAGGAGCCAGGCCGGTGTCGAAGATAAACGGACGGGCGGCGTCGATCAGGTGAGCGCGCACCTGCGCCGGCCCCAGGACCACGCCACCCTGGCTGCCGAGCGCCTTGGACAACGTCGTGGTCATCACCACGTCGGGCGCACCGGCCAGCCCGAGCTCGTGCAACAGCCCGCGCCCGCGGCCGCGCACGCCCAGGCCGTGCGCTTCGTCGACGATGAGCAGCGCGCGGTGTCGCCGACACACGTCGTGCAACTCCCGCAGCGGGGCCAGCACGCCGTCGGCGCTGAACACCGAGTCGGTGATGACGACGGCGCGTTCCTCGCCGCGCGAACCCAGCGCCGCATCCACTGCGCCGACATCGCGGTGCGGGGTCACCACCACCCGGGCCCGCGACAGCCGGCAAGCATCCACCAGCGACGCGTGCGAATACGCATCGGAAACCAGCAGCGAACCCGGGCCCGACAAGCCGACGACGGCCCCGAGGTTGGCCGTGTATCCCGAGGAGAACAGCAACCCCGAGGCGGCGCCGACGAACTCGGCGAGCTCGGACTCGAATTGCTGGTGCAATTCGGTGTCGCCGGTGACCAGGCGAGAACCCGTGGCACCGGCACCCCACATGCGCAGCGCCTGCACGCCACCCTCGATGACGCCGGGGTGCTGTGAGAGACCCAGGTAGTCATTGGACGCCAGATCCAGCTCGGTTGCCACGGCCGGACGCGGCCGCAGCGAGCGACGCAGCCCGGCCTCACGGCGCTGGCTCTCCACCGCCTCCAGCCAGGCCAGCGGGGAAACCTCGATCGGTGCCTTCATCGGCCCTCAGCCTACGAGCCTTGCGACCTCGACCATCGCCGAGGTGATCTGCGCGATCTCCGCGACGCCCAGTTCAGAGGGCCCAAAACGGCTTTACCTGCTAAAAGACATCACGGTAGTTCACGTGAGTTCTCTGTAACTGTGGGCAAAATGTGGGCAAAATGTGGGCACGGGATGGGCACGACCTGCCGGGGCACAGTGTTCACCATGGGCGCCAGGTTTAATGAGCACCATGAGCGAGCCACTGGAGTGGACCGAGCTCTCCGAGAATGAGCACCACGCGCACCGCGACATGGCCCACTACATCGTCTACAAACGGTCCGACGGAAAGTGGACTGTGCCCATCTTCAGCATGTTCATCGATGCACCGGATCAGGTCGAAGAGAAGCTCGGCGAGTACGTGGCGACACGCTGGAGGACGGCAAGGAGATCGCCCAAGCGCTGGCGGATACACAGAAAATGATTGACGACCATTTTGTCCACTACGCCGATCCTTACGACGTGCTCAACGGCGAATACGTGACCGACGAGCTTATGGTTGTCCGTGGCCGGCGACTCGTCACCGGACTCGGCACACGCGACGACGACGGCACCGAACTGGCCTATGTCGGCATCGAAGAGGGCGACAACTATGCCGCCGTGCTGCTCACCACGGACGAGCTGCGTGCAGTGATCGCCAATCTCACCGACACCCTCGTTTTGATGATAAGGAAACTGGACACATGACGAATCGACATCGACGGTCGGCGGCCGTATGTACGTCTGGTCGTCGTGGGTGCGCCGGGCCGATCGGGCAGCATCATGACAACGCTGGCATTCCAGGCGACGAAACGGTTCTGCGCGTGGAGGTCGAGGGCTGGGTCGAGGCGAGCACCACCGTCGCCGGCGCGGACCACATCGGACGCCTAGTGGCGGATCGGCTCGGCGCCGAGCTGCCCCAGATGCGCAGCTTCACCTGGACCACCCGAAGCGTCTAACGGTCGGAAGTTCACTGGTTCAATCCCAACTTGTTGAATGTGGCCAGGAGGGCGTGGTCTGCAGCCATGCTCTTCGAGGCGGTGATCGGGTGTGGCTCGCTCAATCCCTGTCGCCTGCTGGCTGACTACTTACTGGCTTGCCAGCCCGGTCACCGCCGACCCTGCGGGGAGTGGCTGAAGAGAGGCCTGCGTTGCCGAAAGTTGGTGTGCCCTCCTCGCTTTTGAATTGAGTCGAGGCAAAGAGAGGTTGGTGCCGGTTGCGGTGACGAGGAAATCCGATGATCGGGTCGTGGTTGCGGTTGATCCGCACAAGGCGTCGTGGACCGCGGCCGCGGTGGATGGTTCACTGCAGCCATTGGCCACCGTGCGCGTGCCGGTCAGCCGCGACGGCTATCGGGCGCTGCGCCGGTTCGCGCACCGCTGGCCGCACGCCCGCTGGGCAATCGAAGGAGCCGCCGGTCTGGGGGCACCGCTGACTACGCTGCTGCGTACCGATGGCATCGAGGTCATCGACGTCCCGGCGAAGCTGGCCGCTCGGGTGCGAGTGCTCTCGAGCGGGCACGGCCGCAAAAACGACGACGCCGACGCGCTGTCGGTCGGTATCGCTGCGCTCACCTCACACGCGCTGGGCACTGCCGAGATCGATGCTGCCACCACGGCTTTGCGCGCTGTCGTCGAGCACCGCGATGACCTAGTGAAGACCCGCACCCAGACCGTCAACCGACTCCATGTCGTGCTCACCAGGCTGGTTCCGGCTGGTGCCAGGCGCCACCTGAGCGCCGATCATGCCGCCGAACTTTTGCGCGGCGTGCGACCCCGCGACGCCGCCGCCAAGACGCTGCGTGCCCTGGCGATGGATCCGGTCAGCGAGGTGCGCCAGCTCGATCGCCGGATCGCCAAGGCCGCCAATGATATCCAGATGGCCGTCAGCGCGTCCGGCACCACCTTGACCGAGTTGCATGGTCTCGGCGCGCTGACCGCCGGCAAGTTCCTCGGCCACGTCGGTGATGTCAGTCGCTTCCGCTCGGCCGCCGCGTTCGCCAGCTACACCGGCACCGCCCCCATCGAGGTGTCCTCCGGAGAGGTGGTGCGCCACCGGCTTTCCCGCGCTGGCAATCGCCAACTCAATTTCTGCCTCCACGTCATGGCCATCGCCCAAGTCCGCCACGATACCCCCGCCAGGGCCTACTACCTGCGGAAACGATCCGAAGGCAAAAATCACAACGCAGCCATGCGCTGCTTGAAACGCCGCCTGTCCGACATCGTGTACCGACAGCTGATCGGCGACGCAGTCAAACAAAAGGCGGGCCCGGGAGGACACTCGGGGGCGGCTCTATCGTCTCGCGCGGCCAGCTGATACCCCGCACACCGGCTCTTCAGACAAGTCACTTCCCGAGCCCGCCCCCAAACCCTACAACCCGGCACAAACCGACTACTTGACACAGAGAGGCGCCAGTATCGCGCACCAAGAATAATCGCAGGTCAAAGCATGTTTTTCGGGCCGCTACTTGGCCACCGCTACCAATACGCTGCCAATCGCCTCTAGTCGGCGCCGAATGCTTCGCGTTTCAGTAGGTGCACGTAGTGGCGGCGTTGGCGCCCCTCACACGACAGCACCACCTGCAAGTAGCCCGTTTTGCGCTGCACCGCGACCGCATGGATGTCCCAAATAGCAGATTTGCGTCTCGCGTTCCGCTTACCGCGAAAACGAAGTCAGGACAGCACTACTCCTCGTGCTTACCCTCATCGGATGCAGGGGAAGACAACTGCTATCGCTGGAGCGGCGATAGTTCTCGCAGGTTGCGGCGGGTCAAGCCAGACAGCGATGACGACGCTGACGTCCACACTGGAAATCACTAAAACAGTGACGGTGACCGCCCCGCCGCCGCCATCCGTCCCCAAGACGACCATGGAAACCGATGGCACGTATCGAGTCGGCACCGACATCGTGCCGGGCACCTATCGCTCGGTCGGTCGTAGCCCTGAAGGAGCATCCGATTGCTATTGGGCGAGGCTGAACAGTCTCAATGAAACCCACATCATCGATAGCAACATCAGCACTGGTCCTCAGGTAGTGATTGTCCAGCCGAGTGACAGGGCTTTCTTGACGCATAGCTGCCAGCCCTGGCAGAAGGCTGACTGACCAACAGGGGCGAAGTCCGCCAACTCCTCCGCCATCGCGTGAGCAACCAAGGTGGCGGAACTCTTCTGGTGGTCGGTGGCTGATGAGACGCTGGCCTGGCGACGCTGCCGAAGGTGGGATCGGTCTACGACATCGCAAAGGTCCGGCTAAGACAGTTTTATTCCGCCCTCAGCGGCGAGGCTACCGCGGGCTCACCCCGTGCTGATTTTCTGGTCTCAAGGGCACCACGACGCTCGCCTCTGGCGGATTCTTTCGTTCTTGGTATACCGACTCAAGAACGGTCGGAACCGCTTCTAGGTCGCGGCATATGCCCACCAGTTGCTCCAGGATCTTGATTCGTTGCTGACTCGCCTCGTCCACCGCCCGCCGAGCCTGCTCACGATAATGATCAGCCCCCTGCTTTGCGTCGGCGAGGAGCTGCTCATGCTCCTGATCGGCGTCCTGCCATGCCTCATCGATTGCCGATTGGGTTTCAACGCGCATCCTGGCCAGTTCGGCGTCGAGCTTTTTCTTGGTTTCGTCACACTCGGCTTCTAGGGCTTTTCGCTGCGCGGTCATGTCCGCCAACACCTCTTTGTGCTTTCGCTGGGCGGCCTCTGCCTCGGCCCGCGCGTCGGCAAGCATCTCGGAAACCGCCATCCGATGTTGCATCGCGTGGGGCGAGGTGTCCGTGACGACGGCCACCTCCTTCCGCAGCACGGCTACTTCATCGCCGTATTCCGTCAGCCGAGCCCTTAGGCGCTCGACGTCGTCGAGCAACAACTTGATGTAGGCATCAACCGCAGCCGGATCGTAGCCCCTGGAGATTAGAGAGAACACCTTTGCGGGTTCGGTTATCATTGCCGATCCCCCTTCTGGAAACGCCCGGTAGCCCCGGTGAGATCGACTCCAGAGTCGAGTATTTCACGGTCAATAGATGGGGTATACAGCCAAGATTGTGGCAGCGCGCTGCAGTGAAAGTACGTTCGTCGGCATCATCGGCACACAGCACACGGTTTCTAAGGTGACCGTCGGGCGTCATGCCCAATGGGATAGACGCCCCGGGGTCGCGATCGCGACACTAGAGGCAGCCCATGACTACGGACGACGACAACGCGACCAGCTGGCGAGACCTCGCCGACCAGCTGACACCCGAGCAGATCGCACGTTTCGAGCACGCGGAACAGCTCTGCATGACCGGCGCCCACCTCGCGTTCCCGCAAAACGACCGAAGCAAGACGCTCGCTGACATGCTCGACGGCGTGCTCAAAGAGGCGCGCTGGCAAGCACAGCAGAACCCCACCGACGCCCAATAACGGTGAGCCTTTGAAGCTAGCTGCCGCGGCGGCGTGACTTGATGATCTCGAGGCGTTCCTTGAGCAGTTCCTCGAGTTGCTCGATCGAGCGGCGTTCCCGCAGCATGTCCCAGGGTGTACGCGGCACCTTGACCTTCTTGGGTTCGGCCAGGTCTCCACCCTCGATCAGGGCGCCCTCCATGCCGTTGCGGCACAGCCAGGAGCCGGGGATCTCAGCGTCGTCGGCGAAGGGGACCTCGAACTCCTCGCCGTTCTCGGTCCGGTACCGCACGATCTGACGTGGCGCTAGGTCGTGGTTGCGGTCAGTCTCGTAGCTCACGAATCCCTGGCGACTGCCCTTCATGACGCGACGATCAGCCATCATCAACACTCCTCATTGCTATCTGTGCAGGTTACGCCGATGGGAAACTCTCGCTCGTACTTGAGTCACCGCACCGCGGCGGGGCCGGCCAGAACGCGGCAGTCGACACGTAGCGGTGGCCCGTACACCACCCCACCGCAAGCCAGGCATGTCCAGGTGGTGTGTCCACCGCGACATGTGCCGCACGGCTGGTGCCCGACGAGCATCGCGCTGGGGCCGAGCCGGTGACCGCGCGGGCAGCTCTGCGGCGGCCGCGTCATCCACGAGCCATCGGTGCAGCGGACAAGAGTGCCGACTGCGGGCATAACAGGAGCGTACGACCGGACCGTCATCCGCCTGGGCGGCGGGCCGACCGATATTGGTGGTAGTCAGGCGCCAGGCTTTGAGTCGTTGCGAGCGGGGTACCCCACGGTGCAAAATTGAGTCTAGACATGCGATATTGCAGGGCCCGTGCGGGGGCTAGAGAGCTGACCGGTTTTCCCCCGAGTATTCCGACCCAAGCGCGGGTGAATTGCACTGATAGACGGGCGGGGTGGCCGGGGCGACCCGAGTGAAACCATTCATCCGGCCACCCCGTTCATTTCGGAACTACGCGCCGTGCGGCGCGGGAGCGGGGCGGGCCGCTGCCGTCGATAGACGTGGCGGATGCGCTGCTGGATGAACGCCTCAGGGGTTGGCCCACCAGGTCAGCGTCCGCAATCACCATGCTCGACCCCCCCGCCCGTGTGTACCCGCGGTGAAGCATTCGGACTCCTGGAGTGTTGTTCTTAGCATTAAGCCTTTCATCTCTGAGCATTAACCTTTTCACTGCTTAGCATTAACCTTGTCATTACTTAGTATTAACCTTTTCATCTCGAACGAAAGAGGATGAGATGAAGACTCAGCACCACCAAGTGATCACGAAAATACTGGTCAGCGAAGCTATTGCTCTCGGCTCCTGGGTTGCGGGAGCAGCACCGGCCAGCGCCGACCCGAACCCGATCGGCACCGACCCGAACCCGTTCGGCGCCCTCAGCTGTGACTGCCAAGAGACAGCTCCACCCGCCAGCTCAGCTCTGGCAGAGATAGAGCGGGGAATCCGCGCGGGTCTCTCTGCTAGCCCAGCCAACCGCAGCCGTATTTAAAGTGCGGGGTCAAGTCCAGAGGCGTGGTGTACGACGTCGTCGTGTGATTCTTCGACTGGGTGGTTTAGGCGGTCAGTGCCGCCGGTGTGGTCTCCTGTTCTGTCGCGGGGGTGTTGTCGGTTCGGGATTTGCTGAGGACGTCGAGGCCGAGGTAGCGGCGTGATTCGACCCATTCGTCGTGTTGTTCGGCCAGGACCGCGCCGACCAGGCGAATCAGCGCGTTGCGGTCGGGAAAGATGCCGACGACGTCGGTGCGCCGCCGGATCTCCTTGTTGAGCCTTTCCTGGGGGTTGTTAGACCAGATCTGGCGCCAGATTTGTTTAGGGAAGGCCCTGAATGCCAGCAAGTCAGCGCGGGCATCTTCGAGATGATCGGCCACCTTGGGTAACTTATCGGTCAAGGAGTCGATGATCCGATCATATTGAGCAGCAACAGATTCCGAATCTGGTTGGTCGAACACCGAGTGCAGCAGGGTGCGTACCCACGGCCACGAGCTTTTCGGGGTGATGGCCATCAGGTTGGTGGCGTAATGAGTACGGCACCGCTGCCACGAGGTCCCCGGCAGGGTGGCGCCGATCGCACTGATCAACCCGGCGTGAGCATCAGAGGTCACCAGCTTCACCCCGGACAGGCCACGGGCGGTCAATGACCGCAAAAAGGTCAGCCAGCCCGCTCCGTCCTCGGCGGTGGTCACGTCGACACCGAGGATCTCGCGGTAACCCTCGACGTTGACCCCGACGGCGATCAACGCGTGCACGTTGACCACCCGACCAGCCTCACGCACCTTGAGAACCAAGGCGTCTGCAGCGACGAACGTGTAGGGGCCGGCGTCTAACGGCCGGGTTCGGAACGCCTCCACCGCGGTGTCGAGTTCCTTGGCCATCACCGAGACCTGCGACTTCGACAGGCTCGTGATACCCAGCGTCTCGACGAGTTTGTCCATCCGCCGCGTCGATACCCCGAGCAGATAGCAGGTGGCCACCACCGTGGTCAGCGCTCTCTCAGCTCGCTTGCGACGCTCCAACAGCCAATCGGGGAAGTACGAGCCGTGCCGCAGCTTCGGGATCGCCAAATCCAATGATCCTGCCCGGGTGTCGAATTGGCGAGGGCGATAGCCATTGCGCTGATTAGTGCGTTCGACACTGCGTTGGCCATATCCGGCGCCGCACAGGGCGTCGGCTTCCGCGCCCATCAGGGTATGGATGAACGTCACCAGCAGCTCACGCAACACGTCGGGATGGGTCGTGGTGAGTCGTTCGGCCAACACCTGGGGCCAGTCGATATCGTGGACAGCGGTCATCGCGTGTATTCCTTTGCTCGAGTGACTTTGGTCGGTCTCTCGAAGAATCACGCGATGACCATCTTCTATCCGGCTACGACACGCCGCCCCAACACATCAGGCCCGGCTCGTACACCACTCTGGTGGACGCAACCAAGTGCGGTCCGCCAACGAGCTATTCCGGACGTGATCGGAAACCTCATCAAACGCGCCTTCGCGGGTGACCGTGCGGGCAGCGGTGGCGACAACAACGCGGCCATTAGGGGGTCAGAAAAGGAAGAACTGATGAAGAGGGCAATATTGGGCGTGTCGGCGGCAGCAGCCATAGCACTGGCACCCCTCTGCATTCCACCAGCACAAGCACACGCCGACGATCCCGACGATCCCTGTGTCAGCATCACCGATCCCGCTGCCCACCAGGCTTGTATCGACGAATACATGCGCGATATCTACAGACGCGAACTTCAGCAGTGCGAGGCGAGCCCCAATCACGGACAGATAGGCCAAGTTTGTGGGTAACTTCTGGGGGTCCGAAAGTCTGCGCCCCCCAATAGGTTAAGGCTATGAGCATCCGCCCAGGCCAGGAGATGCGCGGCTTGAAACATAAGCAACTCGTCGCCATGGCAGTGGTGTCCGGTGGCCTAGGCTTGAGCGCCATCGGGCTAGGTATAGGCATGGCGCATGCAGTGCCGACGTCTCCGTCCCCAACACCGACGCAGCCGTCGAAGGTGCAGGTGCGGCCTACTAAGCCGCCCGGCCCTGACATCCCGTATCCGCTGGGTCCGCTGTTTCCGGATTCGTAAGCTGCTGACCCTTCACACAAACACCGCATGATTGCTCCTGGGCCGTCCCGCGGTGACCGCCCCGTGCCGGACCAACGTGGCCGCCACCAGCGGGGCCACGAACACCGATCCGTCGCGGCGATCCCACGCCCACAAACCCGCGTCCCCGACTGGGCGGCGGCGCGCCCCGGTGACCGCTGTATCCAACTGCGCCTGCCCCGGATGCGCCAGCCGCCCCGACTCCGAGCTTCGACTGGTGGCGGCTCTTCGCCGTGCGACTCGGGAGCGGGCCGGGCCGCTGCCGTCGATAGACGTGGCGGATGGCCTGCTGGATGAACGCCGCGAGCTGCTCAGTGCTTACCCGAGAATTGGTGCATAGATCAAGGGTGAGTGACTAGCGGTCCTCGGCATCGCGTGGACTAACCACAGCCTCTTCAACCCATGACGCGAGGTCGGAGCCTGACCCGGGTTCCCGGACAGTTGTTGTGTGCGAATTGATTGTGTCGTAGCCGCTGGCAGCATTGCTAACGGGGCTTCCCCCAGCCCGACGAGGCATGCCGTTAGTGGCGATAGTTTGGGGGCTCCGGTCGAGCGGGGTAGTTGAGAGGTGCGCGTAGGGCATGGCGTCAAGACCCTCCTCGCTCGCTGGTCATCGGGACGATATGCGTCGCGCGACCTCCCCGTATCGCTCGATGCGCTCAGGGTCGCTGAGGGCGTTGTAAAGGACGATGCGGGATGCGATTCCTTCGTACTTGTCGATGAGAGCATCAGCCAAGCCATCCCACGTCGACTCGGTCGCAAAAGTCGCATGCCCGAGCAGCGGTAGAAGTCCGCCGATGAAGAAGCTTGTCGCCGAGGCTGTCGCGGCCTGCAGTGGGCGGCACGCGGAGATGAGCGACACGGTGCGGCGAGTGCTGAGAAATGACCATTGCGCCTTCGCGAGCTACTTCTCTACGTCGGCACCTCGGTACATCACCCGACGGCCAAGCTTGAACGGCTCAACGCCGCCCGCCTCGACGCCACCTACGAAGACGAGAAGCGCAAACTGCACCGCGTCGACCTCCTGGTCCTCGACGACCTCGCCCTTCACCGATTGGAGGCCACTGAGACACAGCGACTTCTACGAGCTGATCGTCGAACGCCACCGCAAAGCCTCCACGGTCATCACTTCGAACCAGGGAGCCACCGGAGATCCTGACCATGATGGCCGACGGCGGCGATGTACACGCTCCAGTCGTCGGCCTACGAACTCGTCGTCGAAGGCGAAAGCGACCGGCAACGCCAGAAACCAACCATCGCCGCAGCCGCCGAGGCAGTAGACCCGAATTGACGAACGGCACCCTCGCCAGTCACCATCACCACACGGCCCGCGACCGGGCAAGCCCGGTCCCATGCTCGTGGCAAAGCGGTGGTCCCATCATCGTGGCAAGCGACACTGCGCCGCGGGCGTCTAACGGGTCGTTACCACCAAACCTGCCAGCCCATCGGACCTCGCGTTACATATTGAAGCCCGGATACGTGTAGCTGGCTGACCAGTAGGGCGCGCAGCCGTAGTAGACGTAGATACTGCTCTGGTAGCTGCGGTCGTTGACCAGGTCCGGGTCATAGCCGGGCGCTTTGGCGACGTGGTCACGAGTGTCGTTGATGTAGACGTCATCACTGGTGGTCCGGCTGATCGCGTCGACCGGAATGAAAGACTTCCTTTCGTCGATACCGAGGAAACCGCCATGTTCGACGAGCAGGAAGCGGGCCTTGCGTTCGTAGTCGTCGACGAACACGTCGTGCACCTTGCCGACGTCCTTTCCGTCCTTGTCCGTTACCTTCCGCCCGCGCATGTCGTCAGTGGCATTCTTGACCGTCATGCCGGTGCCGGTGAGTTTGCTGAGGGTGACGTGGTCCTGAGATGTCATGGGAACTCCTGGCTAGCGGTGTTCACCGGTGTGTACGGGCAGAGCCGGATACGAGAGCGGCGGCGGACAGCCGACCTCATCCCGGATTGGCTGAAAGTCTCAGCACCCATGAACCTACGCCGATCTGCCAGCCCACGTCGGCCCCCGCTGCCTGGTGGTCCTGCCCATGGTTTTAGGCATCGAGGCCCCCGACCGGGATGCTCACCACGAATGGCAGTGGGCAGCAAGGGCTGTCGGCACACGCGATCAGATCGTCGCAGCCCGCACCGAGCGCAGCCCGCAGCGTGTCACGCACCGTGGTGAGTTCGACAAGTTTGGCGTCGACCTCGGCCAGCTTCACCCGCGCGCGGGCCTGAAGACATAGATCCATCGCCAGCTAAGGAAATCCACGGCCCGCATGATCCAGGCCGCCCGGATCTCCCGCCAGCACCCAGATCAGGACCGGTCGTGGCAGGCGAGAAAATTCGCGATGCACAGTCAACCGACGCTGGCGAAGGCGTGCTCTGCGTCGGCTCCCTCCTGATGCATGAACGCAATCTGACACCTCTCGATGGTCATGACCGCGCGGCGCCGTTCAGCAAACTGCAGCACATGACGTGGCGGCGTGAATGTGATCGACCATCCTGAAAAGTTCGGTACTGCGTTTGGTGATCCGAAACTACCCGGAATTCTGCCCCGCGACCTTTCAGAGTTTGAGGACAACTGGGCCGTGTTCGGCTGTCCCGAGTAGCTATAGCACCTCCCCGCCGTCGGGCTTCATGTCGTGATCGGCGGTTCACCGCCCCAAACGAACTCAGTCGTCGGCGAGAGGGAAGGGGCCTGAACCATCCGTCTTGGGTCCAGTCGCAACAAACCGTCGTCCACCCATGTCAGTCACGCCGCTGGCGCCCGAGGTTCGGGAAACGTTGACTGTGCGGGCCGAGGAATCCGACAGCTTAGTGAGAATCACCGAGCGATACGGCACTCAGAACAACCAGGTCACTGGCTTCCGAAGCCGACAGGTTCGACGACTTCCTACATTTGGCGCCCGGGAGGAGGCCGGTCACTTAGTGAGATCGCGGAAAGCCTTGGGGTGGATCACAAAACATTGCGGAAGTATGTGGCTGCCGCGATAGCGGCGGGTTTGGCGCCGGGGAGGCCAGGCACGAGATTTCGTGCCATCACTCGCGAAAGCCAATTGGTCTTTCAATCGACTGGGGTCTGGGAGAGGCAGCGTCATCCGCCACGCGCGCTGAGAACCTACAGATCACCTCCTAATCATCAGCATGCTCCGCGATTCGAAGAATCCTGTCCCGACCGGTCGTTACGGGCGCGATGGCGACGCGGTCTGGTAGCCGTCGGCCTCGGCCGCGCCTTCGAGCGCATCGGCGGCGGCTTGTGCCGCCTGAGCCGCATCGGCGGCAGCGTGCGCTGCCAAGTCGTCGGAGGAGGTTTCGCGGGTGGCCGATGACTTGGGCAGCGCCTGGGTGAAGGCGCGGGACACGTCTTGCAGGGCGGAGGTGACCTCGCTTGGAATTACCCAGAACGTGTTTCCCGGTCCCTGGGCCAGCTGCGGCAGCATCTGGAGATACTGATAGGCGAGCAGTTTGGGGTCGGGGTCGTTGCGGTGCACGGACTGAAATACCTCGTCGATAGCGCGGGCCTGGCCCTCGGCCTTGAGGATCGCTGCGGTCCGGTTGCCCTCGGCGCGCAGGACGGCGGCCTGCTTGTCACCCTCGGCGGTGAGGATCTGAGACTGGCGTTGGCCTTCGGCGCCCAGGATTGCCGCACGCTTGTCGCGCTCGGCCCGCATCTGCTTCTCCATCGCGTCCTTGATGGATTGCGGCGGGTCGATGGCCTTGATCTCTACCCGGTTGACCCGCAGCCCCCACTTGCCGGTGGCCTCGTCCAGCACGCCTCTGAGTTGGCTGTTGATGGTGTCGCGGGAGGTGAGTGTGCGCTCCAGGTCCATGGACCCGACGACATTGCGCAGTGTGGTGACCGTGAGCTGTTCGACGGCTTGCAGGAAGCTGGCGATCTCATAGGCGGCTGCGCGCGCGTCGGTCACCTGGAAATAGAGCACAGTATCGATCTCGACGACCAAATTGTCCTCGGTAATCACCGGTTGCGGTTGGAACGAGACCACCTGTTCCCGTAGGTCAATCATCGGATAGACCCGGTCGAAGTAGGGGATGACGAAATTGAGGCCGGGCTGCAACGTGCGGTCGTAGCGGCCGAGCCGTTCGACGTTGCGGGCACGCGCCTGGGGCACGATGCGCACCGCCCGCAGCACGGTGAAGGCTGCGAACAGCGCGATGACCAGTCCGGCGATAAGAGAGAGTGAGGTTTCCATGGGTTACTCCCGGGGGTACACGAGCGCGGTGGTGCCGCTGATCTCCAGCACGTCGACGGTCGCTCCGGCGGGTATCACCAGGGTTTGGTCGTAGGCGCGCGCCGTCCACTCCTCACCGCGGATACCGCCGATGCGAACCCTGCCGTCCAGCCCGGACACCTCTGACACGACATAGGCGGGCTTACCAATTAATGCTTCTACGCCGAAACGCTCGAGCTGGGGCCGGAGCAGGTGCCGACGGACGATGGGGCGGATGAGCACCACCCCGATCGTGGCGGTGACTGTGAACGCAAGGAGTTGGAGAGGAACGGGTAGTCCGAGTGCGGCGAAGCCCGCGGTGATCAATGCAGCGACACCGAGCATCCCGACCGCTGCGGTGATAGTGAGCATCTCGACCACCAGCAACACTACGGCGATGATCAACCAGATCAGCCATGCATCCATGCGGCGATCCTCCTTGAACATTCGACGGATGCGCGGGCGGGATGACTGTTACTTCCTCCATCGTGTGCGGTAGGGCACCTACCCTTACATTATGTCCCCCAAGCCATGCTGGCGCCGCATTGCGCTTCCGGATTCCGGCAAAGTGGTGACCGGTCTTGGCGGGTGCGCGCGCATCCGGGCGAAGACCGCAATCAGAAATCTGGCCAAAATTGGTCATGACACGCGGCATGCTTCCGGTTGACCGCTGAGGGGTTGTGTCTCGAATCAGATGAGATATGAGGGTCTCATATCTCGGTCTCGGAAGAATCGCGAACGCTACTGAACCGTCCCGGGTTTGATGCCCGGCCGGGGACCGGTTGTGGCCGGAAATGCCTAGTTCGGTCAGTCCGGATGCGAAACAATAGATGCGAAACAATAGAGGGATCAACGGCTCATCGATCGAGCCAAAGCGCCCGAAAGGAGCGTCGATCATGCAACCCGAAACCCTCCTTTATCCGGTTCGGGTCCGAGGTGACCTCGATCCCGCGCTGTCACGCTGGCAGTGGCTGGTCAAGTGGATCCTGGCCATCCCGCACTACATCGTCTTGTTCTTTTTACACATCGCCTACTTCGTCGCCACGGTGATCGCGTTCTTCGCGATCCTGTTTACCGGCAAGTACCCCCGTCGGCTGTTCGACTTCAATGTCGGTGTCATGCGCTGGCGCTGGCGGGTCATCTTCTACGCCCTCTACGCGCTGGGCACCGACAGGTACCCGCCGTTCAGCCTGCAGCCGAACTCGGAGTATCCGGCCGACCTGGAGGTCGACTACCCAGAGCACCTGCATCGGGGTTTGGTGCTGATCAAGTGGTGGCTGCTGGCCATCCCGCACTACCTGGTCCTGATGGCCTTCTACTACGGCGGGATGCGGTTAGTGGGCGGCGGCGGTGTGCGGTGGATGGGCGGCCACCATGGCCACTGGGGTGGCGGCCACCATGAGCACTGGGGTGGCGGTTACCTATCGGTGCCGCTGATCTGCGTCTTGCTGCTGATCGCGGTGGTGGCCCTGCTGTTCACTGCGCGCTACCCGAAGGGCCTGTACGACTTCGTGATCGGCATCAACCGGTGGGGTATCCGGGTGCGCGCCTACACCTCGCTAATGCGTGACGAGTATCCACCGTTCCGCCTCGACATGGGGCCGCGTGAACCCGAACCCCCGGCCGCACCCGAATCTGCCTGAGGCAGTTAGGAACTACAACTCTCCAACGATACGGCTCCGGGTCAGTCCCGGAGCCGCACCGTGTTGATTGCGCCGCCTCCGGCGTCGCTAACCGTGGTAGTCGCCTGATTGCCGTTCGCTCGTGTTTTGAGTTGGTGATCGTGTCCTTGGGTGGCGCCCGCATCGTTGAGCACCGTCGAGTCCAGCGTGTGCCGCCGCCCCCACCGCTCGCTGCCCCACCCCCGGCACGGTCTAGCGGGCCCGACCCAAGCAAACCTCGGCGCCCGCACCGACACTCACTGGGGTCCAAGTGGTCGCAGGTTCAAATCCTGTCAGCCCGACGCAGTTCAGGGCCTATTTCGACCTCTGGTAGGTGCCATTTTGGCGGTTGTACCCAAACGCCACACCCAAACCAGCATTCGGCGAGCGTTCGCCAGCAAACTAAACCGAAGTTCCGGCCGGTGAGATCAAGTAGCTACTCGTCTTCGCCGCTGGGTCCCTCGTCTGTTTGGAGCTGGATACGGACTAGGTCCGGGCCGGTGAGGGTCACCGCCGAGCCAGGATGGGCCTGGTGCAGAGCACTGTGTTCGACATCCAACGTGGTGAGGTGTTCTACCCAGTGCTGCAGCTCGGTGTAGCTCGGCACAGTCAGACCGAACAACGGGTAGCCGCGCAATGTGGCCAGCGGCGCGGCGGAGCGCCGCAACAGCAGACGGGCACCGCACGGATGTTGCAGCAGCACGGCCATTACCTCGTTTTCGCGTTCCTCCATCAAGAGAGCGGCGAAATCGAATACCCGTACATACCAGTCGCTGGCAGCCAGCGGATCGCTCGTCGGCACCGTCACTTGGTTTACGCCAGTCAACAGGGGCACTTGATTATTCTTGCCGCCGCGAGACAACTCGTCGATCCGCGCGGGCGATGTCGGTCAAGGGGTACCCGACGCCGGGAACTACCTCTTCCATCGGCGCCGGGTGGCCTGCCCATGGTTGCAGGGCCTGGGGGCGGATAGCCGTGACCGCGCAGGTAAGCCCAGATTCGCCCCGCCTGGCCCGCGTTCGTGATCGACGAGAACGTCTGCCGGATGCTCCGTGAGTAATACGGCTGCGATGACATTTACTGCCTCAACAATTGGAGCGAGGCGCGCGCCTGCTGACAGGGGATACGGTCGCGGTATGTCGACGGCTAACGAGGAGCGGACCTGGGCTCTGCCACGTCCGAGCCCTTTTTCCGAAAAAATGGCTGGCCGGCTGGCCGGCAGTGCGGCGTATCGTCTGGCGCTATGGAGACGCGCAACTTCAAGCTCGAGTTGCCCCAGGGGACCACGATAGAGGACGCGTACTGGGCGGGCTTAAAACACATCGAGAAGACGCTGAATCTCAGGGCCTACGCGGACTACCGCCCGGTTGGGTCCGTGCCGCACCCAACCATGTCCGGCATGGGTATATGGAGTTACAGCTACAAGGCTTAGCTCAACCCTTGGCCTGATCTAACGGCGAATTGGGCCGACGTTTGCGGTAGAGCGCTCGTCCAGCAGCGCGTCTATCCGCGCCGTATTCGGTGTGCGACCTTCTGCCTCACGGGCCATGTGGCGAATCGGCAGCAGCAGCCCAAGTTCGGAGTCGATGGTCTCGATGTCGCGCATGCGCGCAGCTTAGGTCGGCCGGCCCGGCGCCAGCACTTCACATCGCTTGACGCTGTTGATTGTGTTTGTTTTGGAAATGGTGAGCAGCAGAAAGTAATTGTTGGCTCCGTGCTCGTACCGTTAGTCACCTTTGCCTCAATAGTGACTGATTTATCTACGCTCGCTTTGTATCGTTAATCACATGAAAAGGCTGGAGTCTCTGGCTGCAACTAAGCCATTCTGGGCGTCGGCGGGCGTAGGGCTGGCTGATATGACTATCGCAACCCCTGTGCACGCACAAGTCAGGAGCTACGCGATACACGCGCATAGAGGTGCGGGGTGTTTGTGCGGCTTGCCGCATGAATCGGAGATAAGCCATGGGACTACCGTGGTGGCCGCCAGAACCGAAGCAATAGCCTTCGGGGCCGGGGCCGAAACCGCCCTCGTCGAATTAAAACCGCGTTGGCGACCCAGCGAAGACGAAATCGAGCTCGCGGCAATCACGGTGATCTTTGTATCCCTCGTGGCCATAATTGCGCTGGCCGCAGCGGCGATCTTAACAATGGGCTAGCAATATAGTGCCTGTCGACTCTTGTTTGGCCTCCCACCGGGCATCTCGACGATCAGATCGGCGGGCCGCCGATCTGAAACGGCCGATCTAGGAGCGCATCCGCCACGTCTATCGACGGGGCCCACCCCGCTCCCGAGCCGCACGGCGGACAGCCGCAACCAATCTCAGCTCGGAGTCGATGGTGTCCAGATCGCGCATGCGCGGAGAGTAAGCCCGGTGCCTGCGACGGCACACTTCACTCGTTGTATCGGCGTCACGGGGGCCGCTGCCAATATCTACGAGGCAGCTACCGACGATCCTGTAGCGGCGTGGCGTCGAACTGCAGATAGTCTTCGATGCCCACCACACGCATCTACCGTGAAATACTCGACTCTGGAGTCGGTCTCCCCCGGGTCTATAGGCGTTTCCAGTTTCCAGAAGGGGGAATTGGCAGTGATAACCGAACCCGCAAATACGTTCGCTCGCATGTTCAGGGGCTACGATCCGGCTGCGGTTGATGTCTACATCGAGAAGTTCATCACCAAGCAGCAGTTGCTGTTCGACGACGTCGAGAGCCTAAGGGCCCGGCTGAAGGAATGCGGCGATGAAGCAGCCGCGCTGCGGATTGAGGTCACCGTCCTCACGGATGAGGTCGCCGTCCTCACGGACACCTCACCCTCGCCCCACGCGGTGCAACATCGGATGGCGAAGATGCTGTGGCGTGCGGTCGACGAGGTTTCCGAGATGCAGGCCGAGGCGCAAGCCGAGGCAGCGGCGCTGATCGCGGCGGCCGAAGCCAAGAACGAGGCCGCGCAGCGAAAGTACAAAGAGCTTTTGGCCGACATAGCCGCGCAGCGACAAGCCCTAGATGCCGAGTACGAGGAAACCAAGAATAAGCAAGATGCCGAACTGGCCACGATGCGCGCTGAAATCCAATCGGCAATCGATAAGGCGTGGCACAACGCCCAACAGGAGCGTGAGCAGCTCCTTGCCGACGCGCAGCAGGGGGCTGATCAGTATCGTGAGCAGACCCGGCGGGTGGTGGACGAGGCGAGTCAGCAACGAATCAAGATCCTGGAGCAACTAGTGGGCGTATACCGCGTCCTAGAAGGGTTTCCGGGCGCTCTTGAGTCGGCATACCAAGAACGAAAGAATCGGCCGGAGGCGAGCGTCGTGGTGCCGTTGAGACCAGAAAATCAGCGCGGGGTGAGCCCGCGGTAGCCTCGCCGCTGAGGGCGGGATAAAACTGTCTTAGCCGGACCTTTGCGATGGCCCTGGCGGCAGCGCACACCCCGCCGCGGCAGTTTGGCGGTCGTGCGGATGATGACCATTGGCACAGACTCGTGTTGATCTCGACTTGCGCATTTATGCAATCTGCGAGCTATTCCTTCCGCCAGTTCCCGATGGCGGGCGGGCTTTCCGTATGCACGCAAAGCTGAGTGGCGTTCTCTAAGTCCGCCGTTCTGATGCCGAAGCATTGATTCGTGTCCGTATCGGTGATGACAGTACGGGCACCATCTTCCTCTGTGACGACCGCGACTCGTGGGTTGCCTTCCAGCTGTAGGCAGTATCGCGGCAATGTGGCCAAGAACTTTATGTGTTCCTTCACGCTGTCCACGCTTCTAAAAGTGTCGGCGGTCTCGGATGGCTGATCGACGCGCCAAACTTGAAACCAAACCTCCGGCTCTTTGCCGAGTGGTCCAACGTGGATACGTCGATCCGCTGCCTCACTAGCGATCCCGACGCCGACGTTGTAGCCCAGCGCCATGGCGTGATCGTGTAACGCGGTGGCCTCCCTACTGGCGGCAGCAGCGCGCTCAGCCTGTCTGCGGAGATCGTCTGGATCAAATGGGCTCGACTTGTTCAATCGGTCATCCTCTACAAGTACTGTTTGACGCCGCCACGCCCGTGACAGGTGTCCTCGTCAGTGAGGTTTTCGCTGATCCCGCCGCCAATCGCAGCTCGGCGTCGATGGTCTCGACGCCGCGCATGGGCCGAAGGTAGACAGGTCGCTACCCGGCTCACAAGTCACCCGCCCCACGGGCAGATGAGCCATTACCAGGCCGCTGCAGCGATATGCAGAGATCGGCTAATGGCTAACGCGCTAGCCACCATTTCATCTGCACGCTGATGTAGATAGTCAGCAGGGTCATCCCTCCCGCAGACGGCCACCACGATGTCCACGGCTGCCTGGTTGGCTTCGGACGCCGACAAGCCGTCAAAGCACCCTTCAAGATCAAGCGCGATGCAGTACTCGTCCAGGATCGGTCGGAACTCCGCCTCGTACGCCGCGCCGGTCCTGAGGATGGTGTTCAGTGCGTCCATGCCGGGAAAGCTACGCCTCACCAACGCAACAATCGAGTTATCAGTACATTGGTCACACGCAGTTTTGTGTGATCCGACGCATTACTGCAACAGAAGATCTATGGCTTACAAAGCCAACGGTCGAATCGACGGAACGACAATGCACCAGCGCCACCACGGTGACGGGCCGCCCCCGAGGAGAGCAAGGGCGGCCCGATTAACTATTCAGACGCGAGCTAGGGCGATCTGGTTCCGCGCCGGGGGTACCCGTCAGGAGAACAACACATGGCCCCTAAAGACGACGGCAGCAGGTCGGACCCAATCAATGCCGAAACCACGGCAGCGTTACCTGATGAGCACCTCGATGAGCTGCACGAGGCGACCTCGCCCAGTGTCGAAGAGGCAGTACCGGGACTAGAACCTCCAACCGGCTCGGCCCTGTTGGTAGTCACGCGCGGCCCCAACGCGGGAGCTCGAGTTCTGCTGGACCGCGACTTCATGACGGCGGGCCGCCATCCCGACAGCGACATCTTCCTCGACGACATCACCGTCAGCCGTCGCCACGCCGAATTTCGGCATGAAAACGGCAAATTCCGCATCGCTGATTCCGGCAGCCTCAACGGCACGTATATCAACCGTCAGCCCGTGGACTCGGCCGTGCTGGCCAACCGCGACGAGATCCACATCGGCAAGTTTCGTCTGGTGTTTTTCACCACGCCTACTACGGAGTGAGGGCGACGGGTTCATGGCCATGCGCGGTTAGGGCAAGAGGTACCTGACTTCTTGTCAAAACCGACGCCGATCGATTTCGCTGAACTTGCCGTTCTTCGCGTCTGCCACAAGCTTGGCCAGATCTTTACTCAATGCTTCGGCCTCATCGAGCGACAGCAAAAGAGTCAAGTGAGCATCCGGCTCCACGAACGGCTCGGCAGTGACGGCCCGGCCGAATGGGTGGATCGTGATGGTTGCTTCACGCTCGCGCTCGCGCTCATCGACATACGGGCGACTTGAGAATGCGAACGGCGGACGGGCGGGCTTGCGGACGTTCATCAACGCGTACATGCGGCGCACCCTACCCCGCGCGACTCATCCGGGACCGAGCTGTTGTGGGCCCGCGACTGCCCCCGCCTGACGGCCTGCGACCTCCCCACCACGCGCACGCAGCGGCCGCGCGGATCTCGTCGTTGTCCGTCGCCGAGGTGGCCGCCCGCTCATCGAGTAACTCGTCGATCCGTGTGGTACTCGGCGGCCGGCCTTCTGCCTCGCGGACCATGTGGCGAATCGCCAAGAGCAGCCGAAGCTCGAAGTCGATGGTGTCGCGGTTTCGCATGAAATGAAAGTAAACGTATGCGAAGGGCTCGATCAGCAGCAAAGTTAGGGACCGGGTTGGAAGCCCTGACCGTCGACGCAGATCAGTGGCCGCCCATCGGGTGCCTGGGCTGTCAATGATCCGCGGCATGAGGAGCCAATCTGGCGAACTCCGACGAGCGGCGCGGACCCCACCCACACGTAATCGACGCATGCAAGCGTCTCGCCGTTAGGGCCGTGACCGAAGATGTACTTGAACTCTTTTCCGTTGTCACAGGGTGCGCCAAGCACGGCGTTGTTACGCATACCCGGAACGTCATCCGCAATTGCGATGGGGGCACTTCCGATAGCTGAAGCGGCGATCGCAACGCCAATCACACGTCCACGGATCATTGCATTGTTCCTTCCTACCTCTAGCAAAGCCTAGGGGCCCGACGGTGGTGCCGTGGCCGAACGATTGACCTAAAGCCGCAGGCCCGCCACCCAAGCAGGATGCACGCCTGAGTCATCGCATCGACAGGCCGAACCCGCCGTCGACCCTGAGAACCGTTCGGTTGATGTACGCGCCGCCGGGCGCTACCTAGGCACCTCGGATGGGAAGTGACATCGGATATCGCTCACCACCTACTCGATGGCGTCGACCCTGGGATCCTCGTGACTGCCGAGACCGTCGCCACCCAAGTGCCCGGGGTTAAGCATGCGCATACCCGGGCCCGCTGGACCGGGCGAACGCTGCGCGTCGAGGTCGAAGGCTTTGTCGACCCGGACACTACCCGAGCGGCGCGCTCGCTTATGGCATCGCGCTCGCGGCGGGTTCGTGGTGCCCGCGCGCAATATGAGGCTAGCGTTCTGCCAAAAATGACCGACCGCGTCGCTCGTGTTTTAGGGTTGTTCTCGCACCCGAATCGAACCACGAGCGAGGTGGTGCCCCCATGAAGGCTCTGCGATTGACTGATCGGAAGACCGATCCGGAGCTGGTGGAGGTGCCGAAGCCGACACCGGGGCCGGGCGAGGTCGTCGTCAAGATCGGAGGCGCGGGGGCGTGTCACTCCGACCTCCACCTGATGCGCGACTTCGAGCCGGGCATGATGCCGTGGAAGGTGCCGTTCACGCTGGGACACGAGAACGCCGGGTGGGTGGACTCAGTCGGGGACGGCGTCACCACCGTCTCGGAGGGCAACGCCGTCGCGGTCTACGGCGCCTGGGGATGCGGCAAGTGCAGCCGGTGCGAGCAGGGCTTCGAGAACTACTGCGAGAATCAGGCTGAGGCACCAGTCGTGAACGGTGGAGGTGGGCTTGGTCTTGACGGCGGGATGGCTGAATACCTACACGTGCCCGCCGAGCGGCTGCTCGTGCGGCTGCCCGATGGCCTTGACCCGGCGACGGCAGCACCGCTCACCGACGCTGCCCTCACGCCGTACCACGCGATCCGCCGGTCGTGGCAGAAGATGACGCCGACGTCGACCGTGGTGGTGGTCGGTGTTGGTGGGCTCGGGCACATAGCGGTCCAGCTCGTGAAGGCGACAACCGCGGCCGAGGTGATCGCCATCGACAACCGGCAGGAGGCGCTGGATCTGGCCACGAAGGTGGGTGCCGACCATGTCGTCAGATCGGACGATCAGGCGACCGGCGCCGTCAAGGACCTCACCCACGCCCACGGAGGGCAGCACCGCCAACCCCTCCGCTCGTGCGGTGTCCAGCGCGGCTTTGACGAGCAGTGTTCCCAGGCCTTCACCCTCGCGCGCCGGGTCGATCTCGGTGTGGATGAAGGAGATGGCGCCGGGTCGGCGCCGGTATTCGGCAAAGCCCAGGACGGCCCCGTCGACTGCGATCTCGAAGCGCCTGCGGTCTGAGACGTCGGTGACGGTTGGCGCCATCGCGTCCGATTGCGCGCGCAACGTGGTCGCCACGTGCTGCGCCGCGGCCTGTGACCAGTTCGACGGCGCGTCGACCTCTTCGAGTAGGGCCGCCAGCCTGCTCGCCGCCGTGAAATCGCCGAGCCGGCCAAGGACGAAGGCGGCGTAGAAGCCTGCCCACTGCTCGTCGCGCACGCCTTTGAGGGCAGTCTGCTCGTATTCGTGGTGCGCTGAGCCCGCGGCGGACAGAGCCTCCGCGAGGGCGGAATCGGAGGGCAGATCGGCCACGGCTAGGAGGAGAGCTGGAGGTAGCGATGCACGAGGGCGATCGCGATGCCGCCCTCACCCACGGATGCTGCCACGCGCTTCACCGATCCGGAGCGGATATCGCCGACGGCGAAGATCCCCGGGGTGCTCGTTTCGAGAGCGAACGGCTCGCGATCGGGCTTCCACTGTCCCGCCGTCATCGCGTCGGGTCCCGTCAAGACGAAGCCGTGCTGGTCGCGCGCAATCTCCCAGGGGAGCCAGTCAGTCGCCGCCTCGGCGCCGATGAGGACGAACAGCGCCCTCGCATCCCGTCGAGATGTCATGCCGGCCCTTCGGTCGATGACCTCGATCGCCTCGAGTTGTTCGTCGCCGTGCACGGCGACAACCTCGGATCGCGTTTCCACCCGGATGTTCGCTTTCGTGGCGATCTGCTCGATGAGGTAGTGAGACATGCTCGCCGCGAGCGACTCGCCCCGCACCAGCAGCGTCACCGATCGGGCGTGGTTGGAGAAGAAGATGGCGGCCTGGCCGGCCGAATTGCCCGCCCCGATCAGATACACGTCGTTTCCCTGTGCCAGACCGGCGTCGCTGCGTGCCGCACCATAGTAGACACCGGAGCCGACGAATCGATCGACCGAATCGACCTCGAGGCGCCGCCACTCCACGCCCATCGCGAGGATGATCGACCTCGTCCGCAGAACGTCGCCGCCATCCAGCCTGACGGTCATGTCGACAGGGTCGATGCCTTCGACCCGGCGGGTCACGACGATCTCAGCGCCCAGCCGCTTGGCCTGTTGCAGCGCCCGGCTCGCGAGCTCGTCACCGGAGACGCCGAATGGGAACCCGGTGTAGTTCTCGATCCGGGTCGAGGTGCCGGCCTGCCCGCCGGGCGCGAAGGACTCGATGAGCGCCGTCTGCAGGCCCTCGGAGGCGCCGTTGACCGCCGCCGTCAGACCCGCCGGCCCGCCGCCCACAATCACCACGTCGTAGCGCGCCCGGCCCGGCGCGACGGTCAGTCCAGCGACCGCGGCAACGACACGCATCGTCGGGGTGATCAGCCGAGTGCCGTCACGTAGCACCACCACCGGATAGGGGCCGGCTACCGGGGCTCCACCTCCAAATCGTGCAACAGCGGCAGGATCGTTCGAGTCTAGCCGTTCGTAGGGAATCTGGTTGCGATGAAGGAAGCTGTCGCAGCCATGGACTCCCGCGTCGAGGCGCGGGCCAATTACGAACATCACGGGCTCGAGTGGGTGCGCGGTGGCGTTTCTGAGCATCTCCAGACGCTCCAACGCGGCGGCACCGACCGTTGCGGACACCTGAGGCGCCATGGCGGCGAGCGTGTGGAACACCTCGACGGTCACCTTCAGCACGCGCGACGGCTCGACGGCCCGCATGCTGGCGGGCAACGGCGTACCGAGCGTCATCGGGATCTCGCCTCCGACTTCGCCTGGGAGCCGGACGCCGATCGCCTGCTCGACGCCGTTCACCAGCTTCGTCAGCTCGGTCTTCCCCTCGACCACGACCGCCAGGAACCGGCTTTCGCCCTCGTGGGCCACGTACTCCCCGGGCATGAGGTGGACGTCCTCAACGGCGCCGGCAAGATACTCCAGCTCTTTCTCCCCCAGCGTCGAGAAGAGCGGAATCGTGGCCAGCTCCTCGACAGTGAACACGATTCCCTGACAACCTCTTCCGCCTGGCGTCCCTGCAGCCCAAGCAACTCAGGCAACGATTACCGCAGGACAATACACCCGTCGGGACACCCGTGGGGGTGTTCCATTGATACCACCAGGGAACGGGCACGGGCCGCTACCACGACGCCGGCAGCGTCTCCCTCCTGCACAACCCGCTGGCAATCCTCGCCGTTGTATTCGACCGGCTAGGACGCCACGAGCAGGCCGCCACCATCGCCGGGTTCGCATTCAGTCCTATGACCGCGACGGCCGTTCCCGAAATCACCAACGCGATCACCCACCTGCGCAACGTCCTCGGCGACCAGACCTACGAATCGCTCGCCCACAAGGGTGAGACGATGACCACCGCCGCCATCGTGACGTACGCGTACGCCCAAATCGACCAGGCCCGAGCAGAACTGAAGACTGTCTCGGAATAGACGAGTTTCGAGAGTCTCAAAAGTCACTCGCATAGCGCGGGCGCACGATCCTGAAGCCAGCGAAAGTCTCACCGCTGCTCAACGCCATGTTGGTTAGTCCGGTTTCTGCCTGTTGGCTAGCCCTCTTCGGGCCAGTCACCCCGGGAGTCGAGGTTGTCCCATTCACCCCGCGAGTCGAGGCTGTCCCAGTCGTCCCAGGTTTCGTGGCGTCTCTCGCGGGGCCGGATGATGCGGCGGCGGAGTTCCATGAGCAGCTCCTCGGTGGACGCCTGCGATAGGGCGTTGGGGTTGGTCGGGCGCAGTGCGTATCCCGGGGGCGGGGCGTTGGGGGTGGTCCGGCGCAGTGTGGACACCAGTTCTTTGGGTTCCCCGCCCGCCAGGATGGTGTCGATGCTGCTGGGTGCCCAGGAAAGCTTGTTTTCCAGCATGGCGTAGGTGCCCGGGCTGGCTTTACGCACGCCGTTTTCGATGTCGGAGAGGGTGCGCACGGTGAACTTGAGACTGTTGGCGAGGTCGGTGCGGTTGCGGTAGCCCAGCGCGACCCGCCTGCTCACGATGTGGTGGCCGAGCCGCTCCAAGGCATTTCCGTCCATGGATGCATCATGACTCACCAAGGGTGGCAATGTCGAATAATCACGACCATTTTTTTCTGTCTGTTACACAAATGAGTGGCAACTATTTCCGTGGCACTCCCGCCAAGTCGGCTCTGACCTGGGTAATGGTGTCCCAGAACAGGTCCTCCACCTTCTCCTTGGACAGGCCCGCCACCTCCACCCTGGGTACACCGGCCAGTTCCCGGCGCACCACTTTGGCCTCCGGCAGGGCGTCCCCGGTCCACCACTCCCGGCGAATGGCGAAGTCGTCGAACCGTTCACCCTCGTCGGTGTTGCGTAGCGCAGCGCGACGCTTGGCGACCGGGACACGCGCCCACCACTCGGCGCGCCAGTAGGGGCCGTCGTAGGGACCCGGCGGGGCCCCGGTTTCCCATTCCTCCACCTGAAGAGGCTCAACAGGGGCAATGCCGTTGTAGTCCTGCGCGAACCCGTAGGCCTGGTCGCGGTCGAGGTAGACCCGCTCGACGCGGTAGGTGTCGCCACTACCCGCCGTCACCACGTACACCGTCATCGCCGCCTCCATCCGCTGGTGGGCTTCAGTGTGCCAGCCCCGATGACCCCGTCCGACAAACCGGCGCGGACGTCCGGGGAGGCAACTAGCGGAAATCTGTAACCCAGAAGTGCTGTCAGTGACCACTGTGAGGCGTATCACGCGGAAATTGTTATGAGATTGTTGATACTATTGCCTTCTATTTCCGTCCGTTGCAGGCACATGAACGACAGAAGGCAGAGAACCCTTGTGATTGAAACCTGTATGCCGTTGGCAACCGGCAAGGTTTTTGCTGGATACACGATTGTGCGGTGGCTCGGGTCCGGGGCTATGGGCGAGGTCTATCTCGCAGAGCACCCACGGTTGCCCCGCCAGGATGCGCTCAAGGTCAAATCGACGGTGCCGGAGTCGATGTGGCCGGAGATCGTGCGCAAGCTTGATGCCGATGGCGGGACCGATGCCCGAACCGATGATGAAGTCGAAGAATTCGACCCATGGGGAGGAAACTGATGGACATCTATTGCATTCTGATTGTCGTCGTCGTCGTTACGACGGCATGGAGCGTTTGGACCCGGCGCTACACCCTGCGCTCAAACTTTGAGCGGCCCATCACGCTCAGCCTGGCGATGCAGTGCCTCGCGCTGTGGCTGCTGTGCCCACTTAGCAGCACCAGCTCCATCGGCACGGTGTTGCACGCCATCACCGGGCACTGGAATGTGGACAACCTCATCGGCAGCCTGTGCGCAATCGTCGCTGCAATAGCAAGTTTCATGGGGAATGCGTACAGGCTCACAGACGAGAACGAGGTGCGGAGGGTTGTCGTTCAGCGGATAGTGCCGTCCGCGACCATCGCCATTGCGCTGATGCTCATGTGCTTTGCGGAGAGCAATTGGCCCACGTCGGCCCATCCCGCCCCGTCCCTGCTGGCGATTCCCAACGGCGGCCATATATGGATGCGAGCCTACTTCGTCGTGTTCATCGCAATCCTCGGTTACATCGGCCACATGGCACTGCGGACGCTGGTTGCGCTTTACCGTGTCGCCCCGGGCGCGCGGATGACCATCAGCCTGAAAATCGCGTCCTACGCCTTTGCGGCCCTCGCGTTCGCGGTGCAGCTCGGCTACGTGTTCGTCCCAGTCGTACGCACGCTCGACGGCGACGGAGCGCTCGTGTGGACTCTGTTGTGCGCGTGCGTGAGCCTGGCGGCGATAGGGTCGGTGTGGTCGTGGAAGCGCCAGCTCGCCCCGTTCCGGCCACTCATCAAGGCCACGGGCGCGCGGTTCTGAGCCGCCCCTAGCCCAGGCCCTCAACACCACCCGACCTGCGCTTACTTGAATCCCGCTCTGCGCGAATCAGCCTTGATCAGCTTGTGCCACATCCCGGGCGTCAAATGCTCCCGACGCAAATCGAGCCTTGAGGGCCATTGGAGCAAAGGCAATCGCGTGGAGTGTCCATACGACCTGGCGATCATTCCGGCGCACATTCGCGAGGGTCGACCAGCGCCGCAGTCAGCGCCAGCGTCGCGAATCCCAAGGGCTATCTCTAGAACGTAGAGGGGCCGCGCAAGGACTTCGGCGGCGTCGTACGGGGCACCGCCTCCCGCTTCGTGATCACCGCTAAAGGGGGGACCACCGGGCCCGCTGCCGAGGTGTCCTCCTTGTCGATCAGTCCGAAGCTCAGCAACAGGCTGACGGGGTTCATGCCGAAGTAGTGAGCGATCAGGAGCAGCTCGTCGGCGCTGGGATAATCTTCCTGCTGCTTGCGCCGGTAATAGGTGGCCGCCGCGATCCCGAGCGCGTGCTGGATGTCTTGTGCGCCGACATCATCGAGCACGTACGCCAGGAGGCTTTCCAGCGGTCTTCCGTTCCCATCTTTGCGTGGAGACATGCTGCACAGGCTACACCTAATCCCGAGACTGGTTCAAATCACACTGATCTGCATAGATACATCGCGCGATATAGACACTTGGTCTTATATATGAGATTCAAATTGCAGAAACGCGAGTATATGTCTACTATGTGAGACATGCCAGGTTCGCCTTCGAAGCGCTGCGGAATTGAGCCGACCGAGGGCCAAGCGACACTCGGCACACAAAGCAACCGAAAAGAATCCCGAACTACGAAGAAGATCCTTGCTGCCGCCGGTATCGGCGCAGCGCTCATCGCTGGTCCCTTGGTGGGAGCCGGTGCGGCCACCGCCACATCCAGCCCCGCGCACGCCGACATGATCAGCACCGTCGGCAACGACTCGGCCAACACGACCTGTCAGGTGCTGGCCCAGGACTTCACCGGGCGGGTGTCCACCGACACCCAGGTGCTGGTGGGCGTGGACGCCGCCACCGTGCAGTACTACAACATCACCCCGCTGCAGGCCGCCTACGTGATCAATTACCAGGTCGCCAACTTCTGCCCAGCCTGTGGCCCGACTTGGTCGCGGTCGGCAATGCCGCACGCGGCGGTGACGGGACGACGGTCTGAACAGGATCACTAAAACCGTCCCACTGAAGGGCCGCAGTCAGGGTCACCGGGTCAACCCCGGTGACTTCTGCTCAGCAGCCAAATCGGTTGCAAAAAAGGAGAATAGAAATGATCGGAAAAATACCCGGAATGGCCGCCACAGCAGCGGCAGCGGTGGGTATCGGGCTGCTCGCAGCCGCACCGGCCTACGCCGACCCGGCCCCGGCCCCGCCCGCGCCCGGTGGTGCCACCGATGGGTCACTCGTCTACAACGAGGCACCCGGAGACTACGAGGACTCCGGTAGCGGCATCGGCGACATCTACCTCATCCCGATCCTGTGAGCGCGCCCAGCATCCGGCGACTCCACGTCAGCGAAATCGCGTGGGTCGTCGGTGAAAACGGACAATCCACGTTCGGCGTCGTCCGGGCCGTCAACAATGACGGCTCGGGCGAGATCGAGGTCATCGACCGGGGCCGCCCACGCCTCACCGGGCAGCTGCGCGCCTTTCCAGCGCAGCAAGCCACACCGCTCACCGTCAATGCTCTGACCGGAGGCCTGTCATGAACGCGCTGAAACGAGCCGCAGTCTCCATTGCCGCGTTAGCCGCCCTGTTTGCCGGGATCTTCGCGGGCAGCCAGGTTAACTGGGACCGCGCCGAGGCTGCGACAGCGGCCACCGTGGCGCGCGGCGTCGCGCACTATGTCGGTTGGCATCCGGCCCCGCGTCATCATGAAATGTCGAAACCGTGAGAGGCCTGCGCGGGCGTTTCCGCCCCCAGGTTTTCGAGTGGATAGGCAAGCGGGTCACCCGCTTCCCGCTGCTGGTGATCGCCTTCTGGCTGGCGGTGCCGACCGCGTTGTTCTTCGCATTCCCGCCGCTGTCCGAGGCGATCCATAACCACCCGGTGCCATTGATCCCGGCGTCGGCGTCCTCCATGCAGACCGCGCAGCGAATGACCGATGCGTTCCACGAATCCGGCCAGGACAACCTGCTGCTGGTGGTGCTCACCGATGACGGCGGGCTGACTCCCGCCGACGAGAACACTTACCGCGCCCTGGTGACCGCACTGCGTGGCGACGAGCACGACGTGAAGATGCTGCAGGACTTCGTTGCCACCCCGCAGATGCGGGACGTGGTGACCAGCAAGGACCACAAGGCATGGATCCTGCCGGTCGGACTAGCCGGGGAGCTGGACACCCCGCTGGGTAATGGGGCCTATCAGCACGTCACCGAGACTGTCCAGCGTGTTGCCGGTGGTTCTTCGCTGAAGGTCAACGTCACCGGGCCCTCAGCCACCATTACGGACATCACCAGTGTGGGTGACCGGGATATGCACAACATCGAGATCGCCACGGCCGTGCTGGTGCTGCTCATCCTGCTGGTGATCTACCGCAACCCCATGACCATGATGCTGCCGCTGATGACCATCGGGGTGAGCCTGATGACCGCACGTGGTGTGGTGTCGGGGTTGGCCCAGATCGGACTCGGGGCGTGCAACGAGACCGTGATCCTGATGACCGCGATGATCGCCGGGGCCGGAACGGACTATGCCGTCTTCCTGATCAGCCGTTACCACGAGCACCTGCGCGCCGGAGAGGACTCCGACACCGCCGTCGTCTCGGCGCTGCAGTCCATCGGCAAGGTGATTGTGGCGTCCGGAGCGACGGTGGCCGTCACCTTCCTGTGCATGAGCTTCGCCAAGCTCGGGCTGCTGTCCACCGTCGGGCCCGCGCTGGCTATCACGGTCTGCATCGGCATGCTGGCCGCGTTCACCCTACTGCCCGCCATCCTGGTGCTCGCGGGCCGTCGCGGCTGGGTCAAGCCCCGCCGTGAGTTGACCACCCACCTGTGGGAGCGACTCGGCAATGCGTTGGTGCGCCGCCCCGTCACCTATCTCGCGGTGAGCCTGGTCATCCTCGCCGTGCTGGCGACCTGTGGTTTGTTCGTGAAGTTCAACTGGGATGAGAGCGAAACGATGTCCTCGTCGGTCCCCTCCAACCGGGGCTACGCCGCTCTGTCCGCGCACTTCCCGCTCAACGAGACGATCCCGCAATACCTGGTCATCAGCTCGCCTCATGACCTGCGCACCTCGCAGGCGCTGGCCGACCTGGAGCAGCTGGCGCAGCGAGTCAGCCAGGTACCCGACATGGGGATGGTGCGCGGCATCACCCGCCCCGAAGGGCACCCGCCCAAGGAGGCCAACGTCGCCTACCAAGCCGGTGAGGTGGGGTCGCAGCTGAAAGACGCTGCCGACCGCATCCAGAGCAGCAGGGCCAATCTCGACCGGCTCGCCAACGGTGCCCAACAGTTGGCCAGCTCGCTGGCCGAGGTACGCGCCAACGTCAGTTCGGCGGTGGCTCAAGCCTCCGACATCGTGGACATCGCTGATGATCCCCGGATCCGCCAGGCCACGTCCATGCTGAACGAAATCGCTCACGACGGGACACTGGATGAGCTGAATCAGATGGCGAACCAGTTGCCGCAGACCCCGGAGACGGCGGAGATCACTTCGACGGTGCGTGGCCTGCGCGGTGAGGTGGCCTCGACACTGGGCGACCTGAATCACCTCAGTCATGGCGGTGTCGCATCGGCGCGTAGTCAACTCGCGGGGATGCAGGCCGGAGCTGACCAGTTGGCCAACGGCAGCCAGCAATTGTCCGACGGGGTACGCAATCTTGTCGATTCGACCAACAAGATCGCCGATGGCCTGCAGACGGCCTCGCAGCTGTTGCTGGGGCTCAAGCACGACACAAACGGGTCCACGTCGATGGGCGGGTTCTTCATCCCACCGTCGGCGCTCACCGACACCGACCTGCGTGAGGCTGCACAGATCTTCGTCTCCCCGGACGGGCATACGGTGCGCTATCTGTTCCAGACCAAGCTGAATCCGTTTGGCACCCACGCGATGGATCAGGTGCAGCACGTGATCGCGGTGGCGCACGACGCCCAGCCCAACACCACGCTCGCCGACGCAAAGATCTCGGTGGCGGGGTTTCCGGCGCTCAACAATGATCTGCGCGACTACTACAACCACGACATGCGGTTCATCATGATCGTGACGTTGATCGTGGTGTTTTTGATCCTGGCCGTGCTGCTGCGTGCGATCGTCGCACCGCTATACCTCATTGGTTCGGTGGTGATCTCCTACCTGTCGGCGCTGGGGGTGGGGGTGATCTTCTTCCAGTTCATCGGCGGCCACCAGCTGTCGTGGAGTGTGCCCGGCATGGCGTTCATTGTCCTGGTGGCCGTCGGGGCCGACTACAACATGCTGCTGATGTCCCGAGTGCGTGACGAGTCACCGCACGACGTGCGCGCCGGGGTGATTACGACCATCGGGACCACCGGCGGGGTGATCACCTCGGCGGGGGTGATCTTCGCCGGATCCATGTTCGGGCTGCTGTTCGGCAACATCAGCGGCATGGTGCAGGCCGGATTCATCATCGGGGTCGGCCTGCTCATCGACACGTTCCTGGTGCGCACCGTCACGGTGCCAGCGCTCGCGGTGCTGATCGGGCGGGCCAACTGGTGGCCAACCCTGTGGGGACACCGAGCCATCCCGCTGTCCGTCGAGGAGGAAACCGAACTCAGCGAGATCGAAGAAATCGAATTCAGCGAGATCGGGGACGTACCGGACGAACTGCTGGTGGGTGGAGTGCGATGACCAACAAATCCGTCCTTGCGCAGGACGAGATTCTGGACCTGATGGCACGCCACGGCGGCTTCTCAAAACTTCGTTTCGGAGATGGCACGGCGATATGACGGACATCACCGAGCAGCGGTGACACGATACTGACGTGGACCCCAGCGGGGATGGTGGCGGTGGACTGACCGCGACGGGGCTGTTCTGTGGTTCCTGCGGCGCGCAGTCAAGCCCGACGGCCAAGTTCTGTAGCGAGTGCGGTACGCCTCTTGCATCAGCCACTCGATTGGCTGAGTACAAGCAGGTGACGGTGCTGTTCGCTGACGTGGTGCACTCGATGGACATCGCGGCCAGTGTCGGCGCGGAGCGGTTGCGCGAGATCATGGCCGACCTCGCCGACCGCTGCGCGGCGGTGGTGCAGCGATATGGCGGCACGGTGGACAAGTTCACAGGCGACGGGATCATGGCGGTGTTCGGCGCACCGATTGCGTTGGAGGACCACGCTATCCGCGCTTGTCTTGCGGCGCTGGGCATCCAAGAGGAGACCGCCCGGCTTGCCGCTGAGGTCAAAGACCGAGACGGTATCGACCTGCAGTTGCGCGTGGGACTTAATTCCGGCCAGGTGATCGCCGGTGAAATCGGTTCTGGTGCTTTGGGTTACACCGCAATCGGTCAACAAGTTGGCATGGCTCAACGGATGGAGTCGGTGGCACCGCCGGGTGGGGTGATGCTCAGCGCGTCCACCGCGCGACTTGTTGATGGGGCTGCGACCCTCGGCGAATCTGAGCTGGTTCAGGTCAAGGGTGCCGACGAGCCGGTGCCTGCTCGTCGGCTGCTGGGCATGGAGGAACGACCTGCTGTCGGACGTGCTGAATCCAATCTGGTCGGTCGGCGGTGGGAGATGTCCGCCGTTGAAGGCTTGCTGGACCGCGCAGTCGATGGCCACGGTGCTGTGGTCGGCGTGGTGGGTTCGCCTGGAATCGGGAAGAGCCGCCTAGTGCGCGAGGTTGCCGCCATGGCTAGTGACCGCAGTGTGGAAGTGTTCACCGCCTTCTGCGAGTCGCATACCAGCCAGCTCCCCTTCCATGCCGTCGCGCGGCTGTTACGCGCCGCCTTCGATGTCGAGGGTCTTGACGGGCAGACCGCCCGCGATCGAATGCGCGACCGGCTTCCGGACGCAGACCCCGAGGATTTGGCGCTGTTTGATGACCTACTGGGCATCGCCGACCCGAATGCTCCGTTACCGGCAATTGACCCCGATGCTCGTCGGCGGCGGTTGACAGCGTTGGTCAATGCCACCTCATTGGCCCGCGAAACCCCGGCGGTCTTCGTTATTGAGGACGCCCATTGGATCGATGAGGTCAGCGAGTCGATGCTGGCCGGGTTCCTCATGGTGATCCCGCAGACGCCCTCGCTGGTGCTGGCCACTTACCGACCCGAGTACGAGGGGGCGCTCACGCGGGTGCACGGTACACAGACGATAGCCCTTGCGCCGCTGAGTGATCCGGAAACTCTGGCACTGATTGGAGAGCTGCTCGGCCCCCACCCCTCGAATGGTGCACTGGGCCAGAAGATCGCCGAGAGGGCCGCCGGTAACCCGTTCTTCGCTGAGGAGATGGTGCGCGACCTGGCGGAGCGCGGTGTGCTGCGAGGTGCGCGCGGTGCATACGTGTCGACGGCAGAGGTCAGCGAGGTGAGCGTGCCTGCCACGCTGCAGGCCACCATCGCCGCACGCATCGACCGCCTAGACCCGCTGGCCAAGCGGACCTTGAGCGCAGCGGCGGTGATTGGCTCGCGGTTCGACCTCGACGTACTGACGGTGCTGGGGATCGAACCGGTCATCCCAGATTTACTGGCGGCCCAGCTCATTGATCAGGTCAGGTTCACGGGACAACCCGCGTATGTGTTCCACCACCCGCTGATCCGCACGGTGGCCTACGAGGCTCAGCTCAAGTCGGATCGAGCCGAGCTGCACCGGCGGCTGGCCGCCGCAATCGAAGCCCGTAGCCCGGCCTCGGCTGAGGAAAATGCTGCGCTGATTGCCGAACATCTGGAGGCTGCCGGTGATTTGCACGCCGCCTACGGCTGGCACATGCGTGCCGCGACGTGGGCGACCAACCGCGACATAAGCGCGGCGCAACTGAGTTGGGAACGTGCCCAAAAGATCGCCGACGCCCTACCCGCCGAGGACCCCAGCCGAGCAGCCATGCGCATCGCGCCGCGCACCATGCTGTGCGGAATCGCCTGGCGAGTCCATGTGAATGTGGCCGGTGACCGCTTTGAGGAATTGCGGGAGTTGTCCACCGCCGCTGGGGACAAGGCGTCACTGGCCGTCGGGATGGCGGGGCTGGTGATGGATCATGTGTTTCAGGCCCGGATGCGTGAGGCGTCGCAGCTGGCATCGGAAGCCATGGCCCTCATCGAGTCGATCGGGGATGCGACGTTGACGGTCGGGCTGTCCTTCATGGCGATTCACGCCAAGCATGAGAGCGTCGAGTATTCTGACGTGTTGCAGTGGTCACAGAGGGTCATCGACCTGGCCGACGGTGACCCATCTATAGGCAACTTCATTTTCGGGTCTCCGTTGGCGTTCGCCTTCACGACGCGGGCTCTGGCCCGTTGGTGCCTGGGTCGTGCCGGATGGGCAGACGACCTGCGGCACGGCCTGGCCATGGCCCGCAGCGCCGACCCGATGTCCTACGCCGGGGTCGTCGCCTACGCCTACTTCGCGGGGATACCGATGGGCGTGCTGAGGCCCGACGATCGCGCGGTGCACGAGATCGAGGATGCCCTACAGGTTGCCGAACGATCCGCTGATGACCTCGCGTTAGCCATCACCCGGATGACGCTGGGTCTTGCGCTGGTGCACTGCCCAACGGCTGCGGAGCGTGAGCCCGGCGAGAAGCTGTTGGCCGAGGTCGGCGAAGTGTTCCTACGCGGGGGATATCTCCTGGGCGAGTTGCCGATCGTCAACGTGTACTCGGCGCGGGAGGGGGCTCGGCGTGGAGATCACGACGACGCCCTACCGCTCATCCGCGCGACCGTCGACCATCTCTTCCGCGAGGGACGGCTGCTGGTGTGGGGCGTTCCTGCGACGGGTGTTCTGGTGGAGACACTGCTCGATCGCGGGACCGAGAGTGACGTGGCCGAAGCCGAGGCCGCAATCGAGCGGTTAGCGGCTGCGCCAGCCGACGACGGTCTGGTGATACGTGAAGTTTGGCTGTTGCGGCTGCGGGCGCTGATGGCCAGGGCTCAGGGCGACGAGGACTCGTACCGCGACTATCGGGATCGCTACCGCAACACAGCGAAAACCCTTGAGTTCGAGGGCCATATCGCCTGGGCTGAGGCTATGCCATGACGGCGGGTATCCAAGGAGGCCCGCCCACGTTGTCTTGAAACAGACCAGGAATCTGCGTGCACGCCGGTGGGGAGTTGCCCTGCGGTGGCCGGTTCGGGGGAGGGGCCGGCGCAGCGAAAGGTGCGAACAGCCGGACGGCGGCCAACAGGCGGGAGCAGAGGACGATGCAGAAGACGACGAAATCGCCGAACTCGCCGTGGCCGCCGTCCCGCTGGCAACGCGAGTGCCGGCGCCGCGGAGCGGCCCCCGATCAGCAGCGCGTCCGCCAGGGCGACACCAGCCGAGCGTGCGCAAGCGACGGGCCTGCGATACGGGTGAGGCCCAGCTTGAGCACGGCCCAGTCCTGCAGCCGCATCCCGCGCTCGGCGGCCTCACGGGCAAGCCGGGCGTGGAGCGTGGGCGAGACGCTGAGACGCAGCTGTCCATCGCCATCCCGGCCGTGCTTGGTGGGCGTGCCGTGATGATGTGCGATGTCGGTCACATAGTGGTGAACCATATGATGTAGCTCCTAATTCCGCGGGTCGTCGATGTCGGGGTGCTTTTGCGATGGATCGAGGACGAACATGCCGCCGATGAGACCATCGGTTCAACACCGTGATCACCCACCTACACGATGTGCTCGGCGACCAGACCTACGAATCGCTCGCCCGCAAGGGCGAGACGATGACCGCCGCCGCCATGGCGACCTACGCATACGACCAAATCGACCAGGCCCGAACAGAACTCGAACAACCGGCTGATTCCACGGCCAACACGAAAGGTCGACCCTAACGGACGGAATCGCCGGTGCAACCGCGCCGAGTGCCAGGGTCGAGGATCTATTTGTCACAAGTAAGTAGCACTAAGTACGAAAATTCGTCGGCTCGGGCGTACTTGGGTTGATCCAGAGTGGACTTGAGTTGGACCCGGGTCGGATTAAAGCCGGTCGCGGAGCCTGCTGGGTGGATGTGAGCGGATGAGGACAACCGCACGGGGGCCCCGCTCAAGTGAAGCCCCATGCAGCGATTGGCCGCCTCTCATAATCCTGATAGCCCGCGTCTGGCATTCGTTCGTTTAGCAGCTGGACAAAACGACCACATTGGCGGATGGGGCGGAGCAGAATCTGCATGCATACGGCCCAACCCGGAGCCGTAGCCGGAGTGGCTTTAGCTACCTCTTTCCAAGAATGCGACGATCCAAATGAAGATCACTAAAGCCCGCCCTAACTGGGGCTGGGGGACCAAGGAGCCTGTGCCGATATTCACCGAGGCCGAGATCCGTGCGGCCTGCGAGGACTTCGGGTTGCGGGACATTGACACGGACAGCGTCATCGAGCAACTCAAGGAGAACCGTCAGAGATAGCGAGCTGCCGGGGCCGATCCAGGCGAGGGTGGACCACCTGAACGAGACGCTGGCTGATGACGGGTTTCACCACGCGGTCCAGACGTGCCAGCCGCCGAAGCCTGAGCACATGAGACCGAGCTGGAACGCTGGGTCCGTGAGAACCAACTCGACGACTGCCCGTTCTGCCCCAAGAACTGGCCCAACCTCTACATGATGTACATGATGGCTCTGCCGATCCATATCGGTCCGTATGGTATGGGCCGAGGCGATGCCATGACGCCGGGCATCCAGGAGGGTCGCCCACATTGTCTTGAAACAGACCACATATGCGACACCGGGGGGACGGCCCGAACCGGCCGCGTTCGCCGAGGTCGACCTGTCTCGAAAGTTCGTCTCGGAATAACTTTCTCGAATCTGCGATTCCCATACTTATGAGTCATGCTCCCGACGTAAATGGACACACGGTTGGTCAACGGATCGGCTATACCCGCGTCTCGACCGTCGCCCAGACCCTTGATCAACAGAACGACGCTCTTGCCAAGGTCGGTGTGACAAAGACATTCTCTGACACCATGTCCGGCGCTCGTGACGATCGGCCTGGTCTGGCCGAGTTGATGGCGTATGTCCGGGAAGGCGACACCGTCGTGGTATGGAAACTGGACCGACTCGGGCGCAACACGTTGCACATCTTGGAGACAGTCAAGGCATTGACCGATCGCGGAATTACGTTGATCTCCACCACCGATGGGATTAATTCCTCAACTGCGGCCGGTCGCATGATGATTGGTGTTCTCGGGTCCCTAGCCGAGTACGAGCGGGAGCTGATAAAAGAGCGTACTGCGTTGAAGCGGGCAGCATCTCGCGCTAACGGCACCAGATTTGGGCGGCCCCGCAAGGTCGACGACGCCGACCACATCACCACCGCCAAGCGGATGAAAGCCGATGGTCACACCGGGAGGGACATCGCCAAGTACCTGGGGGTGAGTCGGGCTAGTCTGTACAGGTATCTCGGCGAGGCGAGCTAGCCGTCACTTCGTTTGCAGCCAGAGCTGAAGAGCTTCTTCCAGTACGTCATCGGGTTTGATCCCATCAGCAGCGGCGGCGCGTTGAACCGCATCAAACCCAAGACGGCTCGTGTGGTCCCAGATGGACACAGGTGGACATGCGGCACGCAAGCTGTGGATTGTTCGAGCGCGGGTAAATCTCACTCGCATCCCATCTAGCTGTCAGGACACTGGTGGCGACACCCATCTTCACTCCCCTTTGCTCAGCCTTTAGAAGAAGGGATTGGTGTTCGCCTGCCGCTTGGCCTCTTCTGGGCGCGGTCCGTGGCGTCGAATGTAGTCCTCGTGCATCTTGGCGTCTTTCTCGCGCTTGATCGCGTCAACCAGGTTGGGGTCTAAACCATGCTGCGCCAACCGGTGCCGCCGCCACACCTTGTTCAGGGCGAGCGAGATCAACAACGTCCAAATGTAGATCGGCATTGTCATCTCCATATGCACATACAGCGACGCGGGAAGCAGC
>CAWFAR010000018.1:0-104316 GCA_963813935.1 uncultured Actinomycetota bacterium | reverse complement strand
GTCGGCGTCGCCTGAAAACTGACCCCGTGTCGACGCCCGAATTTTGACCCCCTTCGTCTGAGTCTCGGCTTACGAGCCGAGAGGAGAAGGGAGTTGTTGTCAGTGGAGGACTGGGCTGAGATCCGCAGGCTGCATCGAGCGGAGGGGTTGCCGATCAAGTTGATCGCCAGGACGTTGGGGATCTCGCGGAACACGGTGCGGGCGGCGTTGGCCTGCGATGGGCCGCCGAAGTATGAGCGCAAACCGGCCGGTTCGGCGGTGGATGCGTTCGAAGACGCGATCCGCGCCCAGCTCAACGCGGTGCCGACGATGCCGGCCTCGGTGATCGCCGAGCGGGTCGGCTGGATGCGTGGGATGACGGTGTTCAACGAGCGGGTCCGGGAGTTGCGGCCGGCGTATCTGCCGCCGGATCCGGCTGGGCGCACCACGTATGACGCCGGTGATATCGCGCAGTGCGACTTGTGGTTCCCACCGACCACGGTCCCGGTCGGCTATGGCCAGACCCGCTCACCGATGCAGTTACCGGTGCTGACGATGGTGCTGGGATATTCGCGGTGGCTCTCGGCGATCCTGCTGCCGTCACGTCGGGCTGAGGATCTGTTCGCCGGGTGGTGGCAGCTGATCGCCGCTTTGGGTGCGGTGCCGCGCACCCTGGTCTGGGACGGTGAAAGCGCGATCGGGCGGTGGCGGTCGGGTCGGACCGAACTGACCAGGGACTGTCAGGCGTTCCGCGGGGTGCTGGGCACCAAGGTGGTGGTGCTCAAGCCGGGCGAACCGGAACACAAGGGCATCATCGAACGGGCACATGACTATTTCGAGCGGTCGTTTCTGCCCGGCAGAACCTTCAGTGGTCCTGGGGATTTCAATCACCAGTTCGGCAAGTGGTTGCAGATCGTCAACGCTCGGCGGCGCCGGGTGTTGGGGTGCGCACCGACGGATCGGATCGGCGCAGACCGCCAGGCGATGCTGGCGCTGCCGCCGGTGGCTCCGCAGGTAGGTTGGCGCAGCTCCACGCGCCTGGCGCGGGATCACTACATCCGGTTGGACTCCAATGACTACTCGGTGCACCCGGGAGTGATCGGTCGGCGCATCGAAGTCGCCGCGGATCTGGATCGGGTGCAGGTGTTCTGTGATGGCAAGACGGTCGCCGATCACGAGCGGGTGTGGGCCTGGCATCAAACCATCACCGACCCGGAGCACCGCGAGGCGGCGAACATGCTGCGCCACAACCGAATCGGTGCGCTGCGCCCAGTGCGTGAACATGAGGACCAGGTGATGGTCGAGCAGCGCCGCCTCAGTGACTACGACGCCGCGTTGGGGATCGACCTCGGCGAAGGCGGGCTGGTGTCGTGACCACCAAAACCACGGCCAAGAGCACTGCGGTGTCCTCGAGCAACCGTGACCTGACCGCTGAGATCACCTTCCTCACCCGTGCACTGAAAGCGCCGACGATGCGCGAGGCGGTGGCCCGACTGGCTGAGCGGGCCCGTACTGAGTCCTGGACCCATGAGGAGTTCCTGGTTGCCTGTCTGCAGCGCGAGGTCTCCGCACGGGAGTCCCATGGCGGGGAGGGACGCATCCGGGCCGCGCGATTCCCCTCGCGAAAGTCATTGGAGGAGTTCGACTTCGATCACGCCCGCGGCCTCAAACGCGACACCATCGCCCACCTCGGAACGCTGGACTTCGTGGCCGCCAAAGACAACGTCGTCTTCCTTGGCCCGCCGGGCACCGGCAAGACCCATCTGGCGATCGGCATCGCGATCCGGGCATGTCAGGCCGGCCACCGGGTGCTCTTCGCCACCGCCTCCGAATGGGTAGCCCGGCTGGCCGAGGCCCACCATGCCGGACGGCTGCAACAAGAACTCGTCCGACTGGGCCGCTACCCGCTGATCGTCGTCGATGAAGTCGGCTACATCCCATTCGAACCCGAGGCCGCCAACCTGTTCTTCCAGCTGGTGTCCTCCCGCTACGAACGCGCCTCACTGATCGTGACCTCCAACAAGCCGTTCGGCCGCTGGGGTGAAGTGTTCGGCGACGACGTCGTAGCCGCCGCCATGATCGACCGCCTGGTCCACCACGCCGAAGTGATCGCCCTCAAGGGCGACTCCTACCGCATCAAAGACCGCGACCTCGGGCGAGTCCCGGGATCGACCACCGAAGAATGAGCACCAAGGGGGTCAATTTTCAACCGTCGAAAAGGGGTCAATTTTCGGCCGCCGTTGACACCAGAACGGTGCGAGGATTAAGAAAGGGGGTATCGCAGCCAGGAACATGAACCGGCGGACAGCTCCCTTACCGGCTAGATCGCGGGCGACCCAACTTCGCATCGAGTCGGGCAGGCGTCGGAATCCGTACGAGTACGCGATGTACTGCAAGAAATTCGGTCGTGCGGTTGCCATCGCAGCGGCTCCTGTGGCTCAGTGGCTCATACGTATTCCAACAAAGCGTGGACGTTGACGCAATCGCCCCGCCGCGATGGTCGAGCGAGCCGGGCACTGCTCTGAAATGTTCTTCGCCGATCCGGTGTCACCACCTGACGAGCCGTTCGACCCGCCGACCTGCCCGATTCGTTCTCTCAGCACCAGCCGCGTGAGCGGGCGATCCGCCCGCAGCCTTCCTTGCATAGAGCCATGATTCTCCTTCGACAGGCTAAGTACGGAATAGCCCAATGAACTACCGGGTCATTCTTTTCGTGGCAGTAGTTGGCGGTGTCACGCGTCGATATGGCAGTGCGCTAGCGGCACGCTGAAAGCTGTCTAGAGAGGACGCACAAATGACAGTGACAGACCAACTCGGCCACGGCGAGTGCGTGGCATGGCGGACCCGCTTTGGCATCCGGGTGCACGGCTCGTTCATCCGGTACACCAGCGGCAACGAAGCCTTGATTCGGACCAGGGAGGGGCACATGTTCCGCGTACCGCTGGACAACCCCACGGTCGTGCGGGCCGAATGCGGCCCCGCCACTCCTCTGACCTGGGCATCTCCAGTTTATCAGTGAATTGCATTTGCATAGGTCGACCGGATTTTCGGCGGGGAGGGAGAGGCGGCTTTGCAGGGGGTGTCCGGGCCTGGCGCGGTGCGGGGACCACCCCCAGGCGACCATGTCGAAGGCATCGGATCTGCATGTGGAGCCTCAGTCCGCTTTGGCTAGAGAGGCTAGGGTGTCGGCGTCGATTCCGAGCCAGCCTGCGAGTATTTCATAGTTGTGCGCACCGCGTTGAGCTGCGCCGCTCCGCGCCCTGATGGATGAGGTGTCCTCTGTCCATGGCGCTGTCGGAATGGGCACTCCCGGAGATACCTGGGTGGTGAGATCAGTTGCGGTGGCCCAAGGGGATTCGGCCAGGTCGGCGAGCGGCTGGATGCGAGCACCGAGGAGGGGGTTTTCCGCTAGCAGCGCGTTGAATGCCTGCTCGTCGGGCACTCGGTGAAAAAGATCATCCACGGCGATCCGTAGCTCTTGGCGATGTGCGGCGCGTGCATCAGCAGTCGCTAACCGGGGATCGGCTAGAACGCGGCTGGCGTCGTCGGGGGCGACCAGCTCGGTCCAGAGCGGGAAAATGTCGACGGGATCGCCCATCAGCGACACCTGTGTCCCGTCTCCAAGGGTTGTCACCAGAAACGACCAGGAGTCAAAGGGTTTCAGTGGGCCGTTGTAGCGCATCAGTTCAACGGCTGCCCATTCATCGGCGTAGACCGCCGCCTTGGCCATGTTGAGGTCGATATGGGTCCCTCCGCCACAACGGCCTCGCCGAAACAGTGCGCTTGTGATGGCATTCGATGCCATGAGTGCGGCTAGGACATCGGCGTGTTGGTGCACCTCGGGCATTGGAGCCGACTGGCGCACACGGCCTGTCATGGCGAGCATTCCAATCTCGGCGTGGACATACGGGGCGTAGGCGGGCCGTGTACTCCACGGGCCGTGTTGGCCCCAGCCGGTGATGGAGCAGATGATGAGTTCTGGATACGTCCTGCGCAGATTCTGTGGCGAGTCGAGCAGCGTCTCAAGCACTCCCGTCCGGAAGTTCTCGACCAGAACGTCGCACTCGGTGAGCAAGCGGTGAAGGACATCCCGAGTGGCCGGCTTGCGGAAGTCGAGCGCGAGATTGCGTTTTCCTGCATTCATCTGGGTGAAGTAGGCACCAATGCCCTCGACTTGCGGCCCTACGTAGCGGGTCATGTCGCCCGAGGGGCCTTCGACTTTGATCACATCGGCCCCGAGGTCGGCCAGGATACGTGTGCAGAGCGGACCGGATACCATTCGCGATAGATCGAGAACCCGAACCCCCGCCAGCGGCCGCTCATTGTGGGTGTCGGTCATTGCAACTCGCGATCATGTGAAACCGTGCCAGCATGGAGCCGCTCGACCATTCCGGCGACGACATCGTGAGGTGCTGATTCCACCGGCAACCCGTACATCAGCCGGTCCACTAGTCCGCCGTAGGTGTGCAGCAGCTTCTCGGGAAGGTCGTCCCAATCGGCGACCACCGCAAAGGCATTGACCACTTCATCGGGCACCAGGGCCGCCATCTGGTCCCACTGCCCGGAGGTGCTGCATCGGTGCAACTCCACGCCGAGGTCCTGCCATCCGTGCAATTCCAGGACCGGATGGTAGGCCGGGGTGGACCCGTAGAACGCAATGGTCGCACGAATTGCGTTCATCGAATCGACTACAGCCTTCTCGTCTGCACCTGTGACAACCATTGCCGGACAGCTAATCTCGAACTGGGAACGGTGACGGCCAGACTCGGCCAGCCCTTCCTTCACTGCCGGAACGATGACCTTCTCGATCCACAGCGGCGTGCAGAATCCGTGGCAGTGCAGCCCGTCGCCAACCTCGCCCGCCACCCGCGCCATTCCTGAATTGACAGCGGCCACCACTATTCGCGGATCGGGCAGTCCCGTAGGTTCGGGCACCATCATCGGTGGCATGAGTGTGTGCCGGTAGAAGTCGCCCTCGAACTTCAGCGGGGTGCCATCGTTCCAACAGCGCCAGATCGCCCTCACTGCATGCACGTACTCCCGCATGCGGGCCGCTGGGCGCGACCAAGGCATTGAATATCGGCGCGTGATGTGGGGCTTGATCTGAGAACCCAGCCCCAGCACGAGGCGACCGTTGGAGGCGTCGTTTAGATCTCGCGCCTGCACCGCGACCGTCATTGGACTGCGAGCGAATGCCACCGCGATGGAGGTGATGAGGTCGACCTTGGTCGTGGCCAAGGCGGCGGCTGCCAGCGGGAAGAATGGATCGTGATTGACCTCGCTGGTCACTACACCGTCCAAACCAAGGGACTCGGCGACCTGCGCGTTCTCCGGCGCTTGCCGGAACGATCCGGCGGAAGTGTCAACCTTCATCCGATCACATACTTACTGAGCACTCACTCAGTATGTGCAACCATGGTCGGCAGATGCAAGCCCCCAATCCGAGTGACGAGCGAAGCGCTAGTTAGGCGATGAAACGTCCGTCGGAGTTGCGGTGATGCCGAGGATGCCCGTCACGACCTCGGTGACCAGCGTCTGCGCGGACGCCAATCGGAGTTTGCTTTCGTTCATCAGTTCCCTCGCCACCCCCCGCAACAGGCCAACGATGAACACGGCCAGCTCTTCTGGCTCGGTGCGTGCGGTGATCGATCCGTCGGCGATACCGCTGCGAATCTGCTCGGCGAAGAGGGCGTGCATCCGGCTGTCCCACGCCCGCTGCCACTGACGGAGTTCCGTTGCGCCGCCGACCGCTTCACTGGAAAGCACGGCAAGGACTCGACCGTAAGGATGCTCTTCCTCCACCACTAGTTCGAGATACGCCCGCGCTCCAGCCACGAGTGCGACGCCAGCCGGCTGGGTCGTGAATGTGCTGAACTGCCGCCGGGCGAATCGCTCCACCGTCTCAGTAAGCCGGGTCAGCAGCGCCGATTTCGACCCGAAGAGGTGGTGCACGAGTGTGGCGCTGTAGCCAGCGCGACGACTGATCTCGGCGAGGGATGTCTCCGCAAGCCCCTTTTCGAGGATGAGTTCAGCGAATGCATGCACAAGCCGCTGTTCGCTCTCGGCTCGGCGCTCCGCCTGCGTGCGGCGACTCGGTTGCTGCTTACCAGGTGCCGTCACGCTCAAACCGTATCAACGTAGATGCGTCAGTTTAGGCGTCGCTGCCCAGCACCCGGTAAACCGTTGCGCGGCTGACTTTGAGCGTCGTCGCGATGGTCGTGGCCGGCTCGCCGCTGTCATGCATCCGGCGCGCCAGCGCCGCCTGCTCGTGTGTTAGCGCCCTGGGTCGCCCAATCGACTGGCCGCGTGCCCTCCTGGCTCCCCGCGCCGCAGCACGCCGTTCGCGGCCCAACTCAAGTTCAAGCTCCGCGAGGCTGGCCAAGACTCCGGCCACCATGCGGCCGGTGGCGTTGGCTGTGTCGATGCCTTCCCTGAGCGACCGCAGAACGATGTTGCGGTCCCGCAGGTCCCTGATCGTGGCCATAACCTCGGCGGCATTTCGGCCAAGCCTGTCGATTCCAACCACGACGATGGCGTCGCCAGGACGGGAGTAGTCCAGCAGCGCGGCGAGGCCGGGACGCTGCTCCCGCGTGGAGGTTCCCGTCAGCTTGTCGCTGTAGACCCGCTTGGGGTTAACCCCGGCTGCTTTGAGGGCGTCGAGCTGTTGGTCTAGCGACTGGTGGCCGGTGCTGACACGTGCGTATCCGAGTTGAGCGCCTGTGGTTGGGGTAGCGCTTGCGGTCATGACATGAGCATGTCTCAGAAGTCGTAGAAACACAGGTATTGCGACGATACTTATGAGGCAACTTTTGCGACACGTCGACGTGTGCTTTCGTCCGCCCGTTGACTACTCGCGCCGTCCGTCTCACAACTAAAGATTTGAGATCCGAGTACGATGCGGGATGACGCTCGCGAAACACGAATGCCCTGGCCGACCAGGCAGCGGAAAGTGCTTCACCATGACACCGGCAATTCGGCGAGTCCGCCTGCCAGCACATCATCCCGCACGATCAGTGTCGTTGGATCGCAGACTAGGCGCATTGACGGGAAGCGTGGAATGAGCTGGGCGAATACCGTTTTCAGCTCGATCCGCGCTAGAGGGGCGCCGATGCAGAACCGTGCGCCGTATCCGAACGTGACATGGGGCGCGTTCTTGCGCCCGATGTCCGCCCGATCCGAGTCTGGGAATATCACAGGGTCATGATTAGCGGCTCCCATGTCGAGCAGCACCAAGTCTCCTGCGTGGATTGGGACACCGTTGACCTCGAAGTCAGTGCGTGCGTAACGGGGCAAGCCCCCAACCCCGCCCCCGACGGTCGTCATCCGCAGCATCTCCTCGACAGCCTGCGGAATCAGCGTCGGGTCTCCCAGAAGTGTTCGCCAGAGATCGGGATTAGTCAGCAGTACGACTGTCTGCAAGCCGATCTGGACAACTGTGGTCTCGTGCCCGGCGAACAGTAGGGCCATTGACATGGAAGCGATCTCGTCATCGGTGACGCCATCGGTCGCACACAGCCGGGAGATGATGTCATCGGCGGGATGGGCACGTTTGTGCTCGACCAGTGTCATGCCGTAGCGGTACAACTCGGCCAGCCCATGCTCGGAGCGGCCGGGATCACGCACGTTGGCGACGTCGTCCGTCCACTGGTGGAACTGATCACGGTCGCCGTAGGGAACGCCGAGCAATTCGCAGATGACCAAAATCGGTAGCGGCAGTGCCAGCGCGGTGTGTAGGTCGGCTGGCGGCCCTTGCGCTTCTAGCTGATCGAGCAGTCCGGTAGTGAGTGCTTCCACCCGTGGTAGCAGTGTGCGCATGTGCTTCGGGGCGAAGTGAGGCTGTAACAGTGCCCGCATCCGGGCGTGGTCGGCGGCTTCGGTGTCGAAATTGCCCAGGGGGCCACCGAATAACGCAGATTCTCCCGCACGGGCGGCCGTCTCGGGTCGGGGATGAGATCGCCCGAGGCGATCATCATCAAGCAACCTGCGTACTTGGGTGTAGTCGGTGACCAGCCAGGCTTCGTGGCCCACGGCGGTGCGAACCCGATGGATGCCGCCCTGCGATTGCAATTCGCGCACTGTGGGTGCGAGTTGAATTGGATGCGTCTGCCGAAACGGTAACTGGTATGTGGTCACGGCCACCTCGAAGCAAAGACCTAATGTATAAAGAGCTGTATACAAAGGTAGTTGTATTCTGGGTGATAGACAAGAGGAGGCCCATGACAGTTGCTTCTGAGCGCGTCCGACGCATGCCTCGTGCAGAACGGCGAGCACAGATTCTCGACGCGGCCAGCCGTGCATTCGCTCGTGCTGGCTTCGCTAAGACCAGCCTTGACGCCATCGCCGCCGAAGCCGCAGTGACTCCCGTGATCCTCTACCGGCATTTCGATTCCAAAGCCGACCTGTACAGGGCAGTGCTGGACAGGGCTCACACCCAGCTCCGCGAGGCCACCGGGCCAGACGATTTCGACGAAGCCAGCATTTCCGCGCTAGTTCGCGCAGCAGCCGCCAACCCGGACGCATTCCGTCTGCTGTTCCGTTATGCCGCCCGCGAAGCTGAGTTCCGCGACACAATCGCCACCTTCGATGCCAACTCAATCGAGATCACCAGACGCCATCTCGGCAATCACATCGCCGACCCGCAATGGCGTAATTGGGCGGCGAGACTATTGCCGACGTTGACGACCGATGCCGTCATCGCCTGGCTCGACTCAGGACAGCCCGATCCACACCAAGCCGCCGCGCGAATCCGCCGAGTTGTGGACGCCGTAGTCGAGGCCGCCCAACCCGTGCGCTGAATCAACGCTCTTCAAAATCAGCGCCCACCGCGCCTATCCACGAAGCGCGGGGGTCTGGCCATGGGTTAAAGGCGGCCTAGCTGTACTGCCCAGGCAGGTTGGTTGAACAGGTGTGACGACACGCTGTAGCGGTCGTTGGTGGGGAAGGTCTCCCGTCGTGGAGTGGAGCTGCAACCACTTCACTTCACTTCACAGAACAGGAGACCTTCATGGTTCACGCTAATGCCACGCTGACTCCGCGGGGGCGGCTGCTGTTGGCGCGTCGCATCGTTGATGAAGGCTGGTCGATCGCCCGGGCCGCTGAGCAGTTCCATGTCGCTTGGCCGACCGCCAAGCGGTGGGCGATCCGGTACGCGGCAATGGGGCCGGCTGGCATGGCCGATCGTTCGAGTCGGCCGCATCGCAGCCCCAATCGCACAGCTCAGGTGGTGGTTCGGCGGATCGTCATGTTGCGTTGGCGACACCGGCTCTCCCCGCTGGGGATCGCCTCGCGGTTGTCGATGCCGGCCTCCACGGTGCATGCGGTACTGGTGCGCTGTCGGCTGAACCGGCTGTCGCACATCGACATCCGCACCGGCGAGCCGATCCGCCGCTACGAACATGACCAACCCGGCGCGCTGATCCACGTTGATGTCAAGAAGCTGGGAAACATCCCCGTCGGTGGCGGCTGGCGGTTCGTCGGACGTGCTCAAGGCAAGAAAAATCGCCGCCTGACCCCGGTACCCAAACGCAGTCGCTACCGCGACGTGCTGCTCGGACACGCCTTCGTCCACACCGTCATTGACGACCACTCACGGGTGGCCTATGCCGAGATCCACGACGACGAGACCGCAGAAACCGCTATCGCGGTGCTGCGTCGAGCGGTGGGCTGGTTTGACGCGCGCGGCGTCGCTGTCGAACGGGTGATCTCCGACAACGGCAGCTGCTACAAGTCCAAAGCTTGGCGAGCAGCGTGTTACGAGCTGGGCATACAACCGAAACGAACCCGCCCGTATCGACCGCAAACCAACGGCAAAATCGAGCGCCTGCACCGCACCATGGCCAACGAATGGGCCTTCGCCCGCCACTACCCCAACGAAGCCGCTCGACGAGCCGCCCTACCGGGCTGGCTACACACCTACAATCACCACCGGCAACACTCAGCGATCGGCAAGGTCCCGCCCATCACGCGGTTGACCAACCTGCCTGGGCAGTACATCTAGGCCGCCGTCCCAGTCGTCCCAGGTGTCGTGGCGTCTGTCGCGGGGGGCGACGCTAGCCGGGGTAGTACTCCGCCTCGGTGATCACGGGCTCGACCGTCGACGGCTTGCTGCGCCCTGCCCTGCGCCGCGCCGAGAACATTGCGCCGCGCGCTGGCCGCGCCGGTGCAAAGCGGGCCAGGCCGATCGGTCGGTTCATGTCGTCGTAGATCGCCTCGATGCCGCCGCCCATGAAATAGGTCTCGTGCCAGAGGCTGGTTCCGCCGGAGTCCCTCAGAAACTGCTGCCACCACAGCTTGTGCGGCTCCGAGTGGCTCCAGCGCTCCAGGCTGTCGAGGTCGCGCCAGTACTGGCGCATCCCAGCGTGCGGCGGGATCAGCGACCAGATGAAATCCTCGTGCAGTAGCAGGCCATCCGGCTGCGCCTTCCACGACTTCCGGATCTGCGGCTCCAGCCCGAACAAGCGCAGCATCCCGCGCGGACGCCGCACGCGAATGCCCAGGTAGAGCACGACGAGGTCGGGGTATGCGCTCAGATCCACGGTCTGGCGGTCTACTGCCATCGGACCTCCTGTCACATTAGGCCGATCGCATTAGGCCGAGCCTAGATCACTCGAACTCCGGCCACTGCCCAATCTCGAGCTCTGAGCGGACCTGACGATATCCAACTACCGGCTCAATGTGCCCGCGAACGTGCCCGTCACCCTGTACTGGTCGGCCACCGCCTACGACCGCGCCCACAGCGACCGCCAGCGATCGGCTCGAACCCCGCGCTGGGGTTTCAGGTAGCTCCACGCCTCTTTCGGCGCAATCCGCGTGTCGGTCACCAGGTCGTAGTAGCTCGCCTGGGCCCTTCCACCGGGCGGAGAGCGCCACGTCAATGCATCACGAGCCGTTCATGATCCATTGTCTTGCTGCCTCGATCTGCCCAGCGGGGAAATGCCTGATCTCCGCTGATACAAAGTGTGACGTTAAATGCTCTGCGACATCTCCCAGGTGGGAGTCCGTTACGACTCCGATTCTCTTTATGCGCTTGTGATGATCTCGAACAAAGCGAAACTGGTTGACCATTGCCCCAAAACTCTTCCATCCCGGAAACGCCGGAGCTTCGATGATGAGGCCAGCCAGACCACCGGTTGCCTCGATGTGCGGGTCGACCGCCTTCGCGAGTTTCTCAAAGTCGTCCTTCTCGATCGCCGACTTTGGTTGCGCATGCAGGATGGAATGCTCGGTATCGAGGTCGTATTCGATCATGTATCGCTCCTTTTACGATCGTTGCGGTCCAAGGCCCGCATTCGCCGATGTTGTTGATGCGCACCGTCCGGCCGCGAACCCTTACCGTCTCCATCCGACAGCCCGTACCCCACTCCATCTTCGGCTCGGCGTCGCGCTCCGCTGCCGCCCTCACCAGTGGCCGCACGCATCGATCTCACGTATAGCCGCGTCACGTGCCGTGTTCTTTGGGCGGGCCGTGGCGATCGGAGATGGCACGCGGCTGGCACCAACCGGTGCCAGGCAAGAGCGCCTCCCTTGCCGGAGGTTCGGAAAAGCACGAAGTCTTAATGTCGCCCTCGACGGTGGAAGGAGGCACCTATGAGCGCCGAACGCGGATGGATCGGCGAGCCCCAACCTCCAAAGGAATGGCATACGCCTGGCTGGGTCAAGACTGGCGGTCGTCACTTTGTTCACTGCTCCCGGCAGGCTGACCGAGAGGCGTTAAAGGAGGAAAATCCGCAGTCTGAGCACGAGGCTCGTGAGCCGAAGTGAGCCCAGTCAGTATCAACGGGGTTAGGGATCATGTTCACCATCCCTGCCCTGTCTGCGGGTACGCCACCCGCTACAAGCAGTTCGGGCCCATACGCTGTGCCTGCAATCGTTACTGGACAAAGGAAGCGATGGAAGCGCACAAACGCTACCAAGAGGGCACATATGACGGGGCACATCAACACGTCGCCGAGTACGAGCGGTCGCACGATGACTGATCTTCAGTAATGGCAATGACTTGGTTTGGCATCGGTCTGGTCGCTACGAATACACGCCGTATCGGCGCAACTCGACCAACCCTGATCACCTGGCTCCCAGCGTGCCATCTCCGACTGGGCCGCCCCTGCGGATCGCCGCCCGGTATGCCGCTGGGAGACGTGGGGCTCGGCGCCGTGGATAACTCGACGCGGGACTCACTGCCTACATGAAACGGTCCCAAAAGTTTCCGTGGCGACCGTGGCCTCACCGACCCACATCGACTGCTCCCACCGGACCAAGTCGATCGCGGTCACCACGGCGGGATCGTCAGGGTCATGCCCTTCGGCTCGGATCGCTTCGCGCTCGATTTCGTCCATACCGGTTTGGACGCAAGCACAATCGGTTCCCACGGGATCCAGGCGAAGATGGCGGTAATCACCAAATAGCGAAGCGAGGACAACGGTGGCAAAGATGACGCGGGATCGGCTGGCGTCCCTGACTGATGAGGAGCTTCCGGCTTACGAGCGCCAACACCATGGCGATCCATACATGACCCTCGCGAGGGCGAAAGAGAGCGGGTGGCAATGCGATTTTGGCACCTGCGGCACCGTTGATGGTCATCGGAAAAGAGCAGGTCGACAGTGATCGAACGTCGCAAGCTGGCGCATACGGTTGACGCCAAGTTTGGTACTGCGCTTTGAGAAGATCCAAGAGGCGAAGGTCACCGGTATTCACGCGCTGGTCACGCCTGCCTTCCCGTCGTGGCAAGCGTATGTCGCTGACGTGATCGGCAAGGAAATGCCTGCCATGCGTGGGCAATGGCGTGTCGAGCGAGGTCTCAGCAAACCCGCCGGCGGCAGGATCCAGGCGTGGTTCCGCGGTTCCAGAGGTGGTCCGCGGTTCCGGGGGTGGTCCGCGGTTCCAGGGGTGGTCCGCGGTTCCAGGGGTGGTCCGCAGGCGCAATCAGTCAACTGCGCGTATGGCGAACCTCTTGTCCATTTCCTCGGCGAGCACACCGCCGAGAAACAGTTCGGGTTCGACGAGTTGGTGGGCGCGCAGGATCGCCTCTTTGGCTGGGATATCGATCTGCTTGATTCCGGATGCGCGGATGGTATTGATGGAGCTCGCCCAGACGACGCGGGGAATTTTGCACCAGGCGAGAGCGCATAGGCACATTCCGCACGGTTCATCCGTTGAACAGATGGTGCAGCGGTCCCAACCGGGAATCGCTCACATCACCCGGTCAGCACGTTCACCCAGACGACCGCGAGGACGTCATGAAGCTGCGCGCGGCCCTCGCCTGCGGGTTGCTGGGCCAGACAACACCGAAGGGGAAGGAATGAGCCTGCAATGGGTGCCGGCTGGCTCCAGCCGTGACATGAGCTACATGGCGGATGACTACCAGTACGTGATCCGCACGGATCAGAAAGATTTCACGTTGGTCCAGAAGACGCGGTGGGGGGAGACGAGCCGGCATCAGGTCTGCGCCACCAAACAGGAAGCGTTTGACCTGGCCGAATCCTGGGCTGCCGACGAAGTGCTGAAACGATGAACGGGCCATCGCCGGTTTCCGTGGCGGGTGATGTAGTTGTTTATGGATGCGCACACGTTGGCAGACATGGTCCGCACCGATGCGCACCAGCTGCGGGCGGTGGCTGGTGACAGCGACCTCGCCGAGGGGATCAAAGTTCTGGCTCGGGCGCACAAGACGTTGATTTGGGAGCGAACCCGCCATGTCCTGCGACTGCGTCAGACACTGCGGGAGTACTTCCCGGCCGCCTGCACGCCTTCGACGACCTCGACAGTCCTGAGGCAGTCGAACTGCTGGCCAAAGCGCCGACACCGGTCGCGGCGGCACGGTTGCCGATCACCCAAATCGAGGCTGCGCTACGCCGCGCACGTCGACGGGGCATCACCGCAAAAGCCGCGGAGCTGCGAAACGTTCTCCGTGCCGACCATCTACGCGTCGCGATGGCCGCAGCCGGGTGGACTGCCAACGTCAACAGATTTCCCGACCCGAATAACCTCGATCATCTCGCGTCACTCGATTTCAGCCCAATGAGCGTCGTCACCGATGGCCATCGCCGCCGGGCCGATGCGATCCTGCACCGCCGCACCGATCGGCTTCCCTTCGCCGCACCGAGGAACTGGGAATCCTTGAAACCAGTGCTGCGCGACGCCGTCGATGCCGGCACAGTCCACCTCGACGTGATAGCCGACGAGGTGCGCCCGGAACTGGCGAGGGCGTCACAACTTACTGAATCGCTGCGACTGTACGATTTCACTTACCATACCGAATTAGACTGGTGGACGGGTCATTTCGAGAATTCTGATGGGATCCCGCGGAGTTCACTGGTGTCGGCGGCCGAAAGTGATCGGGTCGACGTCGGACGTACGTTCCCGGTTAGCGCTCACAACGAGCGACGCCCCGGCTTTGGACAAGACCAGTCCACCGTGCTAGTGCTGTCCACCGACGAGGACACCCGCGATGACGCCTTCCGGTGCGGCGAAGCGTTGTCCGCCGTGCTGTTGGAGTGCACGTTGGCCGGGATGGTGACATGCACACTGACCCATCTCACCGAGCTACAGTCCAGCCGCCACCTCATCGGCACCTTGACCGGACGGGCAGCTATGCCGCAACTTCTGATCCGCGTCGGCGAAGCCCCTGTCCTTGGCGGGGTACCCCCCATGACGCCGCGGCGGCCACTTGGCGATGTTCTGACGTTTCACCGCGATACAAGTGGTTGAGCGGTGGGGCGACCATCACACACCGCCGGGCCGCGGCCGCGAAGTCGGGCCCTGATCGTCGTCGACGACAGGCAAATCTGTCTGCAGGGTGCTAGTGAAAAGACCGACCGTGAGACCCAGCGTTGCCCAACAATGTCGCGTGAGTGCACGGCCGACGACGCCTGTGTGGCGGGTCGAACTCAGTCGGTGAGCCGACCAACGGCGCATGCATCTCAGACGGTTGCGGGTTCTCCGTCGCGGCCGGTGAGGGTCGCGGTCACGCCGGGGAGCAGCAGATCGAGGAAGCGGTCCAGTTCGGCCGCGCCGTCGTAGGAGGCTAGGGCGGGTGCCAGCTCGCGCAGTTGAGGGAATTCGGTGATCGCGAGCCGGTGAAGACCGAGCCGGAGCACATCGTCGGTTTCCTCGGGGCGCTCGATAACCTCCTGCAACTCATTGAGGATGTGGCCGTAGAGGTAGCCGAACAGCACCCGATAGATGTGCAGGGCATCCTCGCCGGTGAAGCCGGCAGAGGTGAGCAGTGCGAGGACGTCCTCTAGTGGCCGCAGCATTCCTGGTGGCCGCTGCCCGAGCGGGGTGGCCAACGGTCGAGTGACCAGCAGCGGAACCACGTTGGGGTGCGTCAGGGCCAATTGGCGGAAGTCGCGCGCGACGGTACGCAGTTGGCCGGCCCAGTCCGGATCGGTACTGTCCACCGATAGCTGTGCGAGCACGATCTCGGCGACACCGTCGAGCACTGCGGCTTTGCTGGGGACGTGGCGGTAGAGCATCACCGGATCTCGGCCCACCGCTTCGCTGAGGCGGCGCATCGACAGTCCGTCCATACCGTCGCGGTCCACGATCCTTAGCGCGGTCTGCAGGATCATCGATCGGTTGAGCTGACCGTTGTTTCTGCCGGCGGTGAACGGGTCCTGGTCGTCAGCGCCCGCGTCGGGCCGGGTCGACTGTCTGGTCATTGCCTCAGCACTCCCCTTCTTCCTCGTCATCGAAGCGGCCACCGATCCTAATTCAACATCGGTTGTTAACGGTACGTATTACATCGTAAGTTTACACTGTTGACACTAGCCTGCGTGGGGGGGTGTAATGGATTTCTAGGGCTGCGATTGGAGACCTCGACATGATTGTCATCGTTGGATTAGTTGTTCTACTCGTCGCCGTGATCGTCGGGTTCCTCGGCGTGCTGAACAATGCGGGGGCCGCTCACCCGCTGAGCGAGAACTTCTCGGTGTTGGGCTATCACGTCACCGGGTCGACTGGCACTTTGTTCCTTTTCGGGATCGTGATCGGTGCAGTGGCGATGCTAGGTCTGAGCGTGTTGTTGGCCGGTGCACAGCGCACCGCGGGCCGCGGGCGCGACGCGCGCCGTGAACTTCAAAGGTCCCAGCGCGAAGCGGAGTTTGTGAACCGAGACCGCGATCCAGGGTTCGAACACCAGCCCGTTGGCGCGGCTACCCGGCCGAGGAGCAACAGGGGTTCCCTGTTCGGTCGCTGGCCGCGTGGTCGCCGACCGTCGGCCACCGCGCACGTCGGCGGACGTCGTTAAGCGTCGACCCCCGGGTCGATGGGGGTCGCAGTCGCGGCCTGTGAGCACCAAAACCAAAGGAATCCGCAATGAGCATCGGTAAAAAGATCGCCCACAAGGCCGAAGCCGCCAAGGGCGTCACCAAGAAGCTCTTCGGCCGCGCCACCGGCAACACCCGGCTACGCACCGAGGGACGCGCCGACCAGTTCAAGGGCAACACCAAACAGGCAGGGGCCAAGGTCAAAGACGCGTTCAAACACTGACCCGCCAGCCTTATCTCTTCCCACATCTGAATCGAAACCAGGTAAACGCCATGATCATCCTCGGAATCATCCTTCTGGTCGCCGGATTCCTGTTCAAAATGCACATCCTGTGGGTCATCGGGGTCATCCTCCTCATCGTCGGCGTGGTGCTGATGGTGATGGGACGGATGGGACGCGCTGTCGGCGGCCGCCGCCACTACTACTAACCGGCCACGCATAACCAAACGGCTACCCGAGTCGGCGTAGATGATTCAGCGCCCCGCGAACACGACTAGATCAACACCACGCCCAACAGCGACGGGTATCGAGAACACGCGTCCCGAGTCACCAGGTGGCCCGCCGACCCAAGTCACGACTCACCGCCCGTGCGTCGAATATGCAAGGAGTCATTCATGACGCGAGTCGTAGGGTTACTGGTGCTCGTATGGCTGATCGTGGGCGTAATCGCGGCCGGCCAACGCGGGTATTTCACCCACGCCGCACAAAACTGTGCCAGCGCGGGGACGATCGCGGTAACCGTGATCGCGGGGCCACTCAATTACTTCGGGGTCAATCCCAAGGTGACGGACTGCCACGTGCCCCAGCCCAGTGCATAACTCCCACAGCTCAATTCCAACCGATTTCAACAATCAACCGCTCAACCAATCCAAGGAGCCGACATGACTACCAGCAGTATCGTTTGGATCGTCGTCGTCGTGATCGCGGCAGTTCTGCTCGTCGCCGCAATCGCGTGGGTGGCGCGCAAGAAACGCACCGAACACCGCCGCGTCCAAGCCGGCGACATCCGCGAGAAAGCCGTCGAACAGTCCCACGAAGTGGGGCAACGCGAAGCGCTTGCCGACGAGACGGCAGCCAAGGCCCGCGCCGCGCAAGCCGAGGCCGAAGCCATGGCAGCGCATTCGGCCGGCCTACAACACCAGGCGCAAGCACGTCGCAGCGACGCGGCTACCTCCCGCAGCGAGGTGAACCGAGAGTTCGAGCGCGCCGACAAGATCGATCCGGACTCGCCAACCAGCGATACGCCGCGCGGAGATGCCGCCGGCCGACAAGACCCACCCACGGATGCCTAAGGCCGGGTGACTTTCCCGACGGTTCTGGCGCGATGCCCGCGTCGGATAAGACACGCGATTTTATGGACAGGGCGCGTGCGTGCGGGTTGGGTCGCGACGGTTATGCCGGTCAGCTGACCGATGAGCTGTTGGCGGCGATCAGCGCTGAGGCACGTACGAGTCAGTCGGCCTAATGGCAAGCGCAACGCATGGGAAGCGATGGCTTTTCCCAGCACGACCTGATCAAGGCGTGGCTGGATAGCGGGCCTGACGGTGACCAAGGTGCACGTCGTCGACGTGCGTAAGCAATGATGTTGGCGTGTTGACGTCGCGATGCAGCAACCTCATGATGCAGCAACCTGATCTTGTGCGCGCAATCGGCCTCGCGTTCGGAACCGAGCGCAGCATTCCACGTCGGCCGCGAATTCGGCCCGGCAGCACCTGCAACGCGTCGCGCCGCGGCAACCCCGGTGTTATGACGCTTGCCCTCAACGCTCACAATAGTGGACCTACAACACGGGTATAGATCTTGGGGTCCGGATCTGAGTGCATCACTTCTCGAGGTCCGGCCAGTTTGACCGCTCCCCAGCGCGCGGGCAAAGGCCGACACCGCGAGCTAGGCGGCCCGACCTAGCACGCGGTGTGCGCGGTCTCTAATGAACCCTCAACAACACCAGAGGCCGCGCACAGACTTCCCGTCGCTACTCCCCAGCTTCGTTTGCCCCGCCTTCGAAATCCCACGTCGACTGTGCCGCAGCCATAATCTTTGCGTCCCGCGCGCGGCGCATACCCGCACGGACCACTTCGTGGACGGTCAAGTACGGCCTGTCGGTAGCTGCTGGCGTTGATCTGCCCATGGCGGCATGATTGCCGATAACTCGCGCTTCGATGATGTGCGTCATGACCGTCTCTGTGTCTGCCCGCAGAGGCGAACTGCTGGTTGGTGTGTGTATTACATTGCAAATTGGGCGGTCTCGAACGGAGTGGAGGTGGCTACTGGCGGATCGTCGCACCACTGCCATGGCGGCTGCTCATGGGGTCGCGCGCCGACTTCTGGTGTTCAAGTTGCCGGATCAGCTCGCGCTTTGCTTCGCTGAGAGCGCGGGTGATGTCCGGGTTCTCAGCGACCGCTACTAGCGGCGCACGGCCGGGCAAGCTCGTACGCAAAGTGACGCGCTGCTCCTTGCCGCCGCGGTCCTGCAACGAGACTTCCACATTCATGTCCCGCGGATCCCATCGTCCCAGCAGGTGCGGACCGAGCGTCGATAACGTCTCCAATACATGCGGTCGCTCTTTCTCTTTGAAACCCGCACCGACGTGAAGCACGTTCTCGCCGAAGACATCTCGTTGTTCGTCGTCAGATTTCATCATGGCCGTTCTCCTTTGACTGAAAGGTGGGCACGTTTGCACACGGGGTTTATCCCCCCGCGTGTCGTCGTCGTGCAGTGGTCGAATCCGATTTCCCGGGAACAGACGGAAACACGTTGATCCCGGCGACAATTCCAGATGAAGTCTGCCGATGACCGGTTTCCGGTAGATCTCCATTCAACGCCCTCCAAGGGAGTCTGTCAACATTGCTGGCCTACGGCGTAGACACACAGGGACAGTTTGAAATGCCTTGCGTCTCAGTGACCGGGAGGTCGTGCAGCAAACCCATCGCGTCGATGACCCATCCACCACCTCGTCTCCGTCGACACCGCCGTAGACGCCGTACTCATGCTGCACGACCGCGATATCGCACTCGTTCAGCAATTCGGAGGTTGCAGCCACGGATGCCGCGGAACGGTTGACCAGCTCTCCGATCACCCGAGCGTCAGAAGATAACGACCCGTCGGCCACCCGCACGACGCTGATGTCAGAGCCATTCGCGCACAACCCTTCCGACAAGGCCGCACTGAACGTCGCCAGCCCGCACGGTGTCGGTGGATACGTACTGAGAATGCCGAAACTCGTGGAGCCGGAAGGGCCTTGCCCAACAAGAGGGACATTCGATGTTTCAAGAGTGGATAGAGCGCTCAAGGTGATCCCGACGGACGGTTGTCACCAGCGTGTCCGGCGCGAGCTGCTGCTCTGCGAGATCAGCGGCGGACAGCTGACTTCATTCCCGGACTGGCTGGGTTCCCAACCCCACCGACACTACACGCGATGAGCGGCTACCGCGCATTGAGCCCGGCCAGGATGCGCAGGCCGACGGCGTGCCGACTGATACCGGCGTCGGCACCCTCAGCCGTGAGGTGCCGCTCGGCTTGCTCGGGCGTGTAGCCCTGGCCGACGAGGGCTCCGACGGCTTGGTTGATCACCGACACCTCGAAAAGGCTTGTCTCGGCGCCCCGTTCGGCAGGGGCTGGCGGTGCTGATCGAGGATGTTTCCCCACTTGTTACGGTACGCCGGCTGGGCTTTCCGGCTCAGGTCGGGCGCGGGCTCGGGCGCGGCGCACGGCTTCATCGACAATGTGTTGGGCCACATCAGCCAACTTGCGGTGCTCAGATTGGCTCATCGCCCGCAGCTGGGTGAACGCGTCCTCGGCGCTGCGCCCGGTACGTCCGCGGATGAGGCCGATCGCTTGATCGATCACCGGGCGGGTGGACAACGCCGCCTGCAACTGGACAGAGAGAGCAAGCGCGTCCGCGAGGATGTGCGCGTTGTACACAGCGACAGCCGCTGGTTTGGCGAACAACTCCCCGAATTCGGCGGCATGCTCATCGAAAACGTCTTTGCCGTAGGCATATACGTTGATCGCCCCGACCACCCGATCGGGCAGCAACAGCGGTAGCGACAGTGCACTGTGCACCCCCAACCTGCCCACGCGCGGACCGAACCGCGGCCACATCTTCTCCCCGCCCAACGACCCGGAGCGCACCGTGCGACGTTCCAGCGCCGCCGTGATGCAGGGCCCCTCATTGAGGGTCACGTACTGGATTTCGTCAATCTCGGCGACAAAGGGAGCGCTGGCCGCCAATGCCGCGACCATGTTGTCCACCCGGTCGACATTCAGCAACGTCACCCCAGCACCGTCGGCCCCCGGTATCGCGCCCACAGCGAACGCCGCCACCTCCGCCAGCAACTCGGGCAAGCGCCGATGATCGGCGACCAGACCCGCGAGATTGCCGATCCCCGCCCGCAAATCGGCGTCATCGGCACTGAGCTGCTCCGATGTCCGCAACCCCAGCGGCGGCCGATCAGCGTCCTCGATGAACTCGACCATTGCCGGTACCTGTTTCATAATCCTGCTGGAGCCCGACATCACCGGCGACCAGCCAAATACCCAGGGCGCACCCGCCACGAGATGACTCTCATCCGAGGGCGAAGTTGGCTGGCCGGTCTAAGGCGACACGCGGGCTGACACCTGCGCGGAACTGTCGAACCGGTGTAGTGTCATCGCTGCTGAGAATCTCAGCTGGTCCGGGACGGGTATCAGCCGTACGCTGTTGAACCCAAGGAGCGCTGGCTCCGCGCCCTGACATGCCGGTGATCGTCCAAACGACTGGATCACCATGACCGACACATTGTTACACTCTTCCGCCCTGCCGGTCGATGCCATTTTCTCCACGCCGGGCAAGGGTCGATTAGCGCGATTGGACACCCACTGGATGAAGTCGTCGGTGGCCATTGTCAGCGCCCACGGCGACATAGACCAGACGAACGCACGCACCCTCACCGATTATTCACTCGCCCACCTGCTGCGTTGCCGCGGGCTGATCCTTGATCTGACCCGTCTGAAATTCTTTGGCGCCGCAGGTTTCTCGGCGCTGCACAGAATCTCGGTGAGCTGCGCGCGCGCTGGAATAGACTGGGCGTTGGTACCGGGTGCTGCCGTATCCCTACTGCTACGAATCTGCGACCCGGACGGCTTGCTGCCAGCCGTCGATACTGTCAGTGCGGCACTGGCCAGCCTCCAACGATCGGCGTCCGATGCGGGCCACCCCGAAAAAACAACCCCAAAATGCGAAGATGTCGGGAGACACCTATCAACGATGTCTTGAGCAACGGAAATCGTCTCGTCGCGGTGGCGGCATCCCCACAACTATCGCCACCACGTGTTCACCAAATGTCATCGGCATAGACGACGACCTCGGCTACGTGTCCTGCGGGTGATCCGCGACCAGGAGTGGCGGCCGCGTTATCTGCTCCCGCTGTGCGAAATGTGTTGTTGGCCATAATGTTCGAATGGGGCATTGCATTGCACGGGTTGCACTCGGAGCATGATCGCGCGGCAAGGACTATGTGCTCATTCCCGCACTTAGCCTTCGGCGATGGCGCCGCACGCTCGCGGCAAACGTGGCCGCCAACCTGCTACGCAATGCGTGGGCGCATGTGGTGATTTGCTGGGGGCGCTTCGCGGATGGCGCGGAGAAGTTCACCCCCGCCATGCTGGAGGGTGAGACGAAGCCCGAATGGTACGCGGCGACGCGGAGTGGTCGCTGCGATACGGGACCGACAGATTTGACGCCAATCAAGGAACTTCGGGCACCGCGGTGGCGCTGCATGGTTATCCCAATCGACTTGCCATGATGGGCAGATGGCCAAGCGTGATCGCGACGAATCCGGGCGGCCCCGAAGCGCGCGCCCGCGCGACACTCTCGGCCGGCCACTTCCGCGCGGCAGAAAGGGCGTTCCGCCTATCCCGAATGATCTGCGGCTGCCGCCGGCCGAAACCCTCGCCTACGCTCAGGACCTGCTGGACCGGGGCCTGGCATTCAGCGCGCACGAGGTGCTCGAGGCGGCATGGAAGAACGGCCCGGACGACGAGCGGATGTTGTGGCAAGGCCTGGCCCAGCTCGCGGTCGGCATCACCCACGTCCAGCGCGGCAATGTCAAGGGTGCGATCAGCCTGCTTCGACGCGCGTCGAACCGTCTTGCCCACCACGACCGTCCGGCGCCGTATGCGATCGACGCCGCCAGTTTGGTCAACTACGCCGATGCGCTGATCGACGACCTCGAGGCGGCCGCCGAGATCACACCGAAGCGCCTGCGGCCCCGTTTGGTTTCGTCCGACCCCAATGGCCCGTGACGGGGAGTTCTCACCAAGGTGGCGGCAACTGGAGTTGCTCCGCGCTTGTCGTGCGGTCAGGCCATCTCGGGCACACGCAGGTGTGCAACCGCCAACTCGAAGTCGCACTCGTCGAGCACCTCTGCAGCTACTTCCTGACTGCCCGTAGCTCTGATGCTGTCCAACTGGTCCCTGTTCCGCTCCATCGCTTCGACGCTGTCGAAGGTCGCCGAGGCCACGGCACGACCGGACGCTCGGTCGACTAGCAGGCTGCCACTGCAGAAACCTTCCAGCTCCTCGAGGGCGGGCAGGATCGTCATCTTGTAGAAATCGATGCCTCGGTCGATCTGATCCGGGCCGACCTTGACCCAGGTGGCTCGGACACAGGCGCCGTCACGCGACCGGTGGTCGCGGTGCAAGGCAGCGATCTGCCATTCGTCGACCTGCCTGCTACCACCGAAAAGCTCGGCGGCCCGGTCACGAATCGGCCGAATGGACTCCTCGCTTGCGCGCATCGCCTCCTCGGACTCCCAGGAGGTGGTAACAATGCAGCGGCCGGACGTTCGGTCGACCAATAGGGACGAGCCAACGCACCCGTCGATGCCCTCGAGCGCGGACATCGCGCTGTCGCGCATATGCGCGATACCGGCGTCAATGGACGAGGGCTGCCCCTGGATGGTGGTGCTTCGTGCATACATGATCTGCCTCCGTTGTATGTGGGGCAGCGTCTCGACGGCGCCGCCGGACTACTTCATCGTCCTCCAACAGGCAAGGCATAGCAATGGGTGGCGGGTGTCAGCCTGACGGCAATTCTGATTCGCTGAAATCCATTGCGCGCCCGAACAATACGTAGTTTATAAACACGCGACTAATGAGTTCTGAGCTCCGGCAGTAGTAGCGCGCTGTCTCCGAACTCATGCCAGAGGTTTCCGTGCTCGACCGCTTCCTGGTACGCCGTGGTGACCAAGTCAGGACCCCTAGCTGCCACCGCAAGCCCAAGCATCCCGTGCGCTCCTCATAAGGGCCTTGCCCAGGGGTATCTCGGGTCAGGGCCGCGTGACGTTGCAGACCGGAATCGCTCGGTCGGTGTCGGCCTTCGGTGGCTCGTTGGAACTGCTGCCACCGACGTTTCGATCTCACGCGGGGCCGCTTGGAGCATTGCTGTTCGCACGTGTCGATGGGCGCACCACTACCGCCCTCACCGACGACAACTGAGTGTTATAACCCTCTCTGATCCGGCGGCGACCATTCGTAGCTCAGCGGGATGAGGTCGTCATCGTTCGGGTCGAACGGGATGATGTTGAACCAGCCGGACAGTGGGTCAACCTCGTCGTTGCTGTCGAATTCGATTCCTGCCCAGATGCCCATCATGCACAGTCCGCTGTTGGCGCGGGCGTAGTCCACCTCGCTGCGCGTAACGCGAACTTTGCGGCCATCCGACCGAGTACCTTTGGCCTCCAGATAGAGAAGGTCGGCGCCTTTCTGGGCAACAGCGTCGAATGGGTTGCCGTACCGGGTGTCGGTGACCGTCCAACCCTCATCGCGGTAGTACTCCATCAGCAGGTTCTGTGCGGCGTTCTCGATCTTCTTTCGGCGTGCCGCATCCATCAGCATGGCTTGCCCAAAGCTCGGGCCGGTGTCGTTCTGGGCGATACTTGCGAGATGGTTAGACCACAGCTCCTCCAGCTCGCCGACCTGCTTTCCCCTGATGAAGGTTCCGCTCATCTGGAGGCGGTCCCAGTTCGTTTCAGAAAGCTGTCGCTTCAGCAGATCTGTCGGAAGCGCGTCCTCGACGGCGACAAGGCGTTCCAACAGAACGTCTACGTAGCTGGCTAATCCTCCCGATCCGTCCCAATCCAGATCTTGGTAGATTTCACTCACGACGGTTCCGCTGGCGACGATTCCCCTTCCCTGGGTTCCCTGCCGGAGCATGAACACCCGGTCACCGCTAGATACGCCCCCAATCCTGCCGCCGGTGGACCAGTCCATGATCACACCCTCACGCTGTGCAGTCCGTTCGACGAAATCGAGGTATTCGTTTTCATTCCAACGGTATTTCTGAGGGTTCCAGGTCAGGATCATGGCGTGCCGACCCTCAGTGTCCCCAAATTTCGCAGACGTGTTTGGCTGCATTGTCTTACTCCATTGTCAGTGAACTCTATTGACCATCAGGCACCCCGGCGAAGGTCTCGGCCACCGTCCGCCACTTTGTAGCCACCCCGCGCCGGTGCGCCAGGTCCAGGGCGGCCAGGACGTCGAGCAGCATGGCGGTCTTCTCGAACCCTGGGTGATGACCAGCGCCCCGGGGTTCGCAAACTAGTTCTGGACGATCCCAGCGCAAGTCGTCCAGATTTACATTGCAATTTCGGCGCAGCATCCGGGCATGTCGAGCGGCTGCACTTGATTGGCATGCTATGTGAAGACGTCGTTGAGGGTGACGGTTTGCAGGTTGCGGCTTTGGATGATGTCGAGCAGCTGCGCGTAGCAGTGGGTCACGGTGGGCAGGTTCGCGTGGCCGATCACGATCTGTTGGGGCTGAAACGACTTCTGCGCGTTGGCGATGAGCGTGGATTCGTTCTCCGGCCGCCAGTCGCCGATGTCGGCGCTCCACAGGGTGATCGTGGCGTAGCCGAGGTCGGCGGCCACTTTGTCGGTGGCGGCGGTGTGTCGGCCGTAGGGAGGGCGGAAATACGGGGTGCCGTCCACTCCGTAGGTGTTGCGAAGGAAATCGGCGTTTCGGCTGATCTGATCGGCGACGGCGCCCGGGCTGAGGCGGGTGATGTCCGGGTGTGACCAGGTGTGGTTGCCCAGCGCTATCTGCCCGGAGTCCACCATGGGCCGCAGCGCGGGTGCGTTGACCGACCATGCGATGTTGGTGCCGTTGACGAAGAAGGTCAGCCGGGTGCCGCTGTCGTGGCAGAACTGCGCGTAGGCGGCCACCACGTCGACGCTGATGCCATCGTCGACGGTCAGCGCCACTTGATTGCTGTCCCCGGGCAACCGAGTCAGCACACCGGCAGGTGCGGGCACCCGACCCATGGGGATTTTCCATCGGACCGGGGCAGCGCCTGCCGTCGCGGCCCGGGTGGCGGCCGCCAGCACGGTGACCGCTATGGCGCATAGCATCGTGCGCCGATCCATGTACTGCATGGGGTTAATGTTACTCAGCCGTAGGGCGGGTCAAAGATTTTCTTTCCTTCTGCGCCTTGAACTTTCGGCTACGCGGACGCGCCCGGCCGGGGTCGGCAATGTCGGGGAATCAGGCGACGGCGGAAGGGTACGGCATGTCCTTACACAGCGATCGAATCGCATCTCTTAATCAGCGGTCGAGTCGTCGCAGGACGTGAGCAAGGAGACCGGAGGCGGCATGCCCAGGGGTGATCGGTGGTTCGCCAGCGTGCCAGTCCATGACCGGCGTCTCGCCGCCCGGGGAGCCGAAATTGCTCTCGATCATCGTCGGGCTAAGCAACGCCGGCGGCCCAGCATTGGTGCCAAAGACCGTCGGGAGGCTCCAAGGGTAGCTAGGTGGGTCGTCGTTGTTGCGCTCAGGTCTTCTGACAGCGGCAAGACACGACACGATCAGACCGGCTACAGACCTTCCTTCGGGTGTCGCCGGGTCCGCTGCCACGGCAAGGTCATTAGGGCCCACACGATCAGGATGAGCGTGGCCGCGGTTAGCACATACACGGGCCACGGGCCCAACAGGTCCAGCAGCGTGGCGGTGGCGGGTTTTTTGTTGATGAAGCCGTAGTTGGTTCCCGCGATGCTGTTGAACGTGAAGGTAACTGCTGCCCACACCACGGTGACCACGACCGCAATGCGGTAACTGCGCCACTCGGGCCGCAACCTGCGGCCCCAGGTGAGGTAGATGGCCGCCCAGACGACGAGCAGGTGAATCGCCCAGAAGGCGAGGAACTGGTAGTGGGGAAAATCCGGACTCTTCAGAACCGGCGTAATCAACGCCTGGGTGCTCAGAACCAGGCCCCAGTAGTAGGTGAGCGCAAAGGCCCAGTGTCGTTGCGACCACAGGGCGTAGGCCGCGGCGACGGTCGCGAGATCGGTCAGGCGCAGCGGTACCGACTCGCCGATGGTAGGTGGGATCAGTTGGTAAATCAGAACTGAGCCGTATATCGCGGCGGTCAGCACCCCGAGGATACGGCCGAGGCGGCGAGCCTGCGATTCGGTCTGCCTGCGCCCGATCCAGACCAGGAGCGCAGCGCCGATTACGAACACAGCGATGGCGGCCCAGTGTGACGGGCCGTACGCCGAGAACTGCCTTTGTGCAGCAAACAGCTCCATCAACTCCGCAGTTTCGTGCTCCCGGTGCGCACCAGATCCTATGCGAGCGGTGTCGACTCACCGGCGGCGGCATACGGGCGATGCTACGGGATAGAAACTAAGAGATCAGCGGTCGCTAAATAGGACGAAAACCCCTGGGGTGTATAGGAATTATGCCTTGGAATTTTCGGGGCGAGCGTATTGCGGTGTACTGAGATCCGGCATCGGACTGATGGATTGCATCGTAGAGCGCGCGGCCTTGGCGGGCGCGTCACCTGGCCGCGTACTCGATCATTGGCTCTGAGGACACCTGACCGCCAGGCGACGTGATTGAGATGCCGGTGGATCGCACCTGGTACCGGGTTCCGTCGACTGGATTGGTGACGTCGAATCCGCCCGAAGATCGCACCGCGTTGGCCAGTTCAATGCTGGCACCGTCGCTGAGCCGAAGACCGCGGTAGTAATAATTCGCTGGCCCGATTTCACAGATCACAAGCAAAGATTGCGTGGTGCGCCCCATCACCGCTGGCGTACTTCCGGGGTCGCATCGAGCGGCGGGATAACCCACAAACCCTGCGCGTCGGTACCCGGCAAGCTGGGTTGAGATTGCGACGTGGTCGAAGACAGTCGGGTGGTCGGGATGCCGTTGTGTCGAGCAGCTCCAGCGTCCAGCGTGAGTCCGGCAACCGGGCCGAACTTCCCAACGATACGGTTCTACCGCCGGAGCCGGCGTCGCCGTCGAACGCCTGTCATCGGACCGGGTCGACATGGCTCCGTACGGAACCGAGTTGAGCCGAAGTCCCGAGGACGATCAGGATCGTGTCGGGATCCAGGCGCGTGTCCGGAGCCGGGTTCGCGATGAACTGGCCACTCGCGGTCCTTATGGCCAGTACCAGCGCCCCGTTCGTCGACCCAAGCGCCGTATCGACCAAGCACCGACCGACCAGAGGCGAGGCGGGAGTGATCTTGATTTCCTCGATTCGGTAATCGAGAGTCTCGTCGTGCATGACGACGTCCAGGAACTCGGCCACGTGAGGCTCCAACGCAAACGCCGCCATCCGCCGCCCGCCGATCAGTTGCGGATTGACGGCCCGGTTGGCGCCGGCCCGCAACAATTTGGACTTCGACTCCTCGGTGCGGGCACGGGCGATGATGACGAGATCGGGTCGCAACGCTCGACTGGACAAGGTCACGTAAACGTTGTCCGCATCGCTGTTCAGCGCCGCGATCAGCGCATGGGCATGCCCGATGCCGGCGGCGTCCAGGATGCTGTCGTCGGTGACATCGCCTAGCACCGTCGGATAGTCGAGACCCTGCAGGCGAGCAGGGTCTCGGTCGACGACGACGACCTGTTTGCCGAGCGCGTCGAGATACAGCACGCTGGCCCGACCAACGCGGCCCCATCCGCAGATGATGAAATGACCAGTCATCCGGCCTATCTGCCGCTCCATCCGCCGCCTCCCCAGCTGCTCGCGTAGGTGCCCCTCGATGAGCGCTTCGAGGAGGACCCCGAACGTGTACAGCGCGGTTCCCACACCCACGAGGATCAGCACGATCGTGAACAACTCGCCCACCGTGGACAGCGGGTGAACCTCGCGGAAACCTACCGTCGTGATCGTCGTGACCGTCTGATACAACGCATCGACAAATCCGAACCCGAGGATCACATAGCCCACAGTCCCGGCAACGATCACCAAGCAAAACGCTAACAGCGCTCGGCCAATCCGCCGCAGAGAACTCACTTCGTAGATTCTGCACCCAGACGACCAATCTCACCTGGCGATCTGCTGGTGGATTGCGAGCAGTGTTGTGGTCAGCCGACGGTAGCCAGTGTCTGGGCAGCGGTGATCGCCTGCGCCACACCCGCGACGATGGCGGCGACCTTCAAGGCCTCGAAGATAGCCTCTCGGCTGACGCCTGCCTCACGTAAAGTGTGCTCATGTGCGCTAAGGCAGTCCGGGCATCCATTGATCGACGACACCGCGAAGGACCACAGCTCGAAATTAGCTTTGTCCACACCGGGATTGGCAATAATGTTCATCCGTAACCCCGGGCGCAAGTCGTCGTACTGGCCTTGCAGGAAGCCGCGGCCACGGTAGAACACGTTGTTCATACCCATGATCGACGCGGCACCAAGCGCCGCTTGATACGCCTCACCCGAAAGGTTGTCGGCTGCTTCGTCGCCAATTTCTTGTAGCACTTGGGTGTTTCGTGTCGCCGCGGCGCTGGCCAGCAGAGTCCCCCACAGCTGCTCCTCGTTGAGCATGGTGGTGCGTGTGATCGCCCCGAGGTTTAGCTTGAGGTCCTTGGCGTACTCAGGAAGCGCGGTTTTGAGATTGTCGACGCTCATTACGCCGCCTCCTCCTTCAGCAACTCGCTAGCGTCCAGGGTCGGGTCACCCTTGCGCCAGTTGCAGGCGCACAGCTCGTCGGACTGCAGGGCATCGAGCACCCTCAGCACCTCATCGACGTTGCGCCCCACGGATCCAGCGGTCACCGAGACGAATTGGATCTCGTTATTCGGGTCGACGAGGAAGGTGGCGCGGTCGGCGACTCCCTCAGTGTTGAGCACCCCGGTCGCGGTAACGAGTTCCCGCTTGATGTCTGAAAGCATGGGGAAAGGCACGGTCTTGAGATCCTCATGCCGCGCACGCCACTGAAAGTGCACGAACTCGCTATCCACCGACACCCCTAGGATTTGTGCGTCCCGGTCTTGGAATTCGTCGTTCAGCTTGGCGAATGTAGCGATCTCGGTCGGGCACACGAACGTGAAGTCCTTGGGCCAGAAGAACACCACGCGCCACTTGCCCAGGTAATCGTCGCTGGAGATGGTGGTGAAGTAGTCCTCGGGCTGCTCGGCGTTGACCTTCGACAGGTCGCCACCGATCAGCGCCGTGAGCCGGTAGGCGGGGAACTGATCCCCGATGGTCAGCAATGACATGGCGCTCCTTCCAGAGTCTTCTGTGTTGAAATCGTCTACACCACGATTGTTCGAGCGATAGGCAGGCTTTGGCAGAGGTCTCGTTGTTGTGGGCCCACAAAGTCGACTTGTGACGGCATCAACCGTTACATAGCGGTGAGGTCACGCCAGTCGGATGCTCACTTCTCATCCCGGCCTGATGATCGACGCGTTCATCGAGACGGCGGTTACTCGTGCCACCCGCCTAGACGACTCACGAAACCCCTTGCGGCACCACCCATGGATGGTCAAAACGCCTACGCACCGAATCCCACGTGGGCCGCCACTCCGAAATCACTTCGACGTCGACCTGACCTGCATTGATATCAGCCAAGACGTGTCGCGAGGCCGATGGCTAAACAGGTATTCCAGCGGTGAGAACGAATTGCTCGTCGCGGACTACCGTCCTTTAAAGCAGGGATCACGGTGCTGCACGAACGCCGTCAGGCGTTCTCGGAAGTCGGGGCTGCGTCAACTGAGACTCCATCGCGTGGGCCTGGTCGGCGAACCCGTCTATTCCGAGACAGCCTTCAGTTCTGTTCGGGCCTGGTCGATTTGGTCGTAGGCGTATGTCACCATCTCGGCGATGGTCATCGATTCACCCTTGCGGGCAAGCGACTCGTAGGTCTCGTCGCCGAGCACGCCGCGTATGTGCGTGATGCCGAACTCTGGGATGGCGGAAGGGACAGGGAACGTGGCGGCGAACCCGGCGATGGTGGCCGCCGGCTCGTATCGTCCGAGCCGGTCGAAAACCGCGGCGAGCAACCCTAGGGCGCCGCGGATCATGTAGGTGTTGCCCGAGTCGTGATAGTTGCCGATCGCCACGGTGACGTAATCGAAGACGGCCAGCGGCTCACCATGTCGCGCCTCAACGAGGCACAGGTTGGTCGCAAGGTGTGACACCTGGGCGCGGTTGCCGCTGTCTTGGGCGATCACCAGGCCACGGCGCAGGGCGGCGAGCGAGCTTACGGGGTCGGCGTCGTGGACGGCCCAGCCGTAGGCCTGAAGCGCATATGCAAGCACAGACGGGTTGCCGGTTGCTTCAGCGGCGTCGATCAAACCGTTCGCGGCCGCCATCGCCTCGTCAACGGAACCCGTAGCATTCAGTCCTATGACCAGGCACGCCGTGGTGTACGCGTGGGTGTCCAGACCGCGCGCCAGCTGAGCGCGACACAACCGAACCCACCGTTCCGGCTGGCCGACAGCAACGTAGGCAGCACCAACGGTGCCTCCGGCGCCCCCCGGGACGTGGTCGCTTCCACCGCTGATCGCCCTCTGGGCGGCCTCGGTGTAGCGAATAGCCGGATCGATCCGTCCGGCCATGTAGCAAGTCGACGCCATCACATACAGGGCCGCTAGCCGGGGGTGGTCGATGGCGCGTGCTGGCTCGATGAGCTCTTCGGCCCACGCGATCGGCTCGTAATTCTCAGTCAGAAAGCCGAACCATGCCGCATAGGTCGCGATTGGGGCGGCGACATCCAGATCGCCTTGGTCGGCAGCCCAGCGGAATGCGGTGCGCAGATTCGCCAACTCGACAGTGAACCAGTCATACGCCTCCCGCTGTCTGGGGCTGTCCCACAGGGCCAGCACGTCGGCTTCGCGCCCTGCGAAGTAGCGAGCATGGGCGGCCCGGACCTCGTCGGCCACACCACGGGCAACGAGCTGTTCCTCGGCGAACTGGCGGATCGTTTCCACCATCGAAAACCGGGTCCGCCCCGACGACCGATCAGCCACGAGCAGCGACTTGCGCACCAGCGCATCCAGCAGATCGAGAACGGCGTACTCATCGAGGTCATCGAATCCGGCCACCGCGCAGGCACTTTCGAGGTCAAATCCCCCGGCGAACACCGAACACCGTTCCAGCAGCACCTTCTCCGCGTCGTCGAGCAGGTCGTAAGACCACGCCACCGCGTGGCGGAGCGTCTGGTGGCGTGCCAGGCCGCGCCGGGAGCCGACCAGCAGCCGGAAACGGTGATCGAGACGATCACGCACCTCGCTGGCGGTCATCGACGCCATCCGCGAGGCCGCCAACTCGATGGCTAACGGGATGCCGTCGAGGCGCTGGCAAATCTCGACCACGGCTGTTGTTTCGTCGTTCCCGGCCAACGAGAATCGCTGCGCCACACTATGGGCGCGCTCGACGAACAGGCTCACGGCTGACGAGTCGGTTCCCGCGTCCACGTCCAGCGAGGGCACCAGCCACAACTGCTCGTCGGCGACCCCCAAACCTTCCCGGCTGGTGGCCAGAATCTTCACCGTGGCCGAGTGCGCGAGAATCGCCTCGACCAGATCGGCTGCGGCGTCGCGCACGTGCTCGCAGTTGTCGATCACCAACAGCCGCAGTCTGCCCTCCAGCGCGGCGGCCACCGAGTCGCTGACACTCATTCCGGGTTGTTGGGTAATCCCCAGCACGGCGGCCACGGCGTCGGGCACCGCCGCCGGATCGGTAACCGCAGCCAGTTCGAAAAGCCAGACACCGTCGGGGAATTCATCTGAAAGGCGCGCCGCGACCTCGGTTGCCAGCCGGGTCTTGCCGACACCACCCACCCCGGTCAACGTCACCAATCGGTGCGCTCGCAGCGCCGCCTCAACCTCGGCGACCTCAGACTCGCGCCCGATGAAACTGGTCGCCGCACTCCGCAAATTTCCCTGGCTTGTGTCCAGCGCCCGCAACGGCGGAAACTCGGCCCGTAGTCCGGGTGCTCGAACCTGGAACACCCCGACCGGCATCGGTACATCCCGCAACCGTCGCGGCCCCAGACTCACGAGATCAACCCCGCTGAGCAGACCCGCCGTCGACTCGGCCAAAAGGATCTGACCACCATGTCCAGCGGCCATTACTCGTGCTGCACGGTTGAGCACCGAACCGAAGTAGTCACTGTCCCGCAGCTCGGCTTCTCCGGTTGCCAGCCCCATGCGGACAGGCAACTTCAACGACTGCTGCGCAGCAATAGCGGCATCCACCGCCGACCTGGGCGAGGCAAAAGCGGCACACACCCCATCACCGGTGTGCTTGAACACGAAGCCGTCATGCTTCTCGATCGCGGTGTGCAGCATCTCGTCATGCGTCACCAGGGCCTTCCGCATCAAATCCGCGTCCGTCTCCCACCGACGGGTCGAACCCTCGATATCGGTAAACAGAAACGTCACCACCCCGGAAGGCTGGCCGCCTGCGGACACTCGCACAGGATGTCACACCAAGCCCACTATCACGCAGCAAACCGCGACTGACTTTCGAGACTCTCGTATGTCGTCCATTTTGCGACAGCGTTCAGTTCTGTTCGGGCCTGGTCGATTTGGTCGTAGGCATACGTCACCATGGCGGTGGTGGTCATCGTTTCGCCCTCGCGGGCGAGCGATTCTGCCTCGGGAATGTACGTGGCGGTGGCGGTTGGCCCGCTGGGTTGGCACGGTGGTATCAAGAACAGCCCTTATTTCGCAGGCCTCGACACGCTGTTCTGGGTTGATCGCCTCGATGGAGGCGGGGTTGTCCTCCAGGCCGTGCCGCGAACGTGAAGGAGAACATGATGAAGGTTCTGAAATGGGCGGCAGTGCTGTTGATGGCGGTACTGGGCCTGATGGCCGGTGCTTCGGCGCTCGCGTCAGCGGCCCCCGACACCCAAGCCGACGTGACCTATCTGCAGTTGCTCGACCAGAACGGGGTGTCCTACCCCAATCCCGAGGCGATGGTCTCCTACGCTCATGACCTCGTGGACCAACTGAGCGCCTCCCCACAGAACGACGCCAGTGTGGGCTCGATAGTCAGCACCGGCGAGGAGCGGATTTCTCAGCACGACATGGGCGTGATCATCGCCGCCGCAATGGTCGCCTACAGACCGTCCCTGATCCCGGTGGTTCGGCACTGGGCTGACAGCGCCGCTGGCTTCCCCTGTGGTTCCGCAGCTGAGGGGGTGCTGCGATGAAGAAACTGATGACAGCTGTGCTGGCGGTCTGCCCCAAGGTCCGGGGCTCGGCCTCAGACCTGCGCCAGGTTGACGTGCGGAGCAGGCACTGCGCTCAGTGCCCGCCGCAGCCGTACAGGAGGAACGGGCAGGACGAACGGGGCTCTATGTCGAGACCGCTTCCAATTCTGCTCGGGCCTGGTCGATTTGGTCGTAGGCGTAGGTCACCATGGCGGCGGTGGTCATCGTCTCGCCCTTGTGGGCGAGCGATTCGTACGTCTGTTTGCCGAGCACGTCGCGCAGGTGGGTGATCGCGGTGGTAATTTCGGGGACCGTCGCTGCGGCGACGGGGCTGAGGGCGAAGCCGGCAATGGTGGCCGCCGGTTCGTAGCGTCCGAGCCGGTCGAAAAGAGCGGCGAGGACGCCCAGCGGAAGGCGGATCGAGGTGGTGTCGCCGCAATTGTGGTAGTTGCGGATCGCCAAAGTGAGGTGATCGAATGCGGACACGGTGTCGCCGTGTTCGGCTTCAAGTCGTGCCAGAAACGGCGCCAGTAGTGACTCGTAGATGCGGTTGCCGCTGTCTTGAGCGATCACCAGACCCCGGCGCGAGGCGTTAAGCGCCCGGACGGGATCTGGGTCACGGAAAGCGGCAGCGTAGGCAACGAGCGCCAACGCGAGCCAGGACGGGTTGCCTGTTGCCTCCGCAGCCTCGATGAGGCCATCCACGGAATCCATCGCCTCCCCACCCGAACCTGCCACTGCAAGGGCGACAACCAGCCATGCCCGGATGTGGACGTGGGTGTCGCGGCGGCGTGCGAGCTGGGCGCGGCACAACTCGACACATCGTTCGGGCTGCCCGATGGCTAGGTATACAACTCCAAGCCAGGCTTCGATGCCGTACGGCAGCGCATCGCGGCTGCTGCCGAGAACGATCTGGCCCGCGTCGCAATAGCGGACAGCCGCCTCGAACCGTCCGGTCGTCCAGCACTGCGACGCAATCACGCACAGAGTCGCGAGCCGGGGGTGGTCGACCGCGCGGGCGGGCTCGATCAGCTCTTCAGCCCAGGCTATCGGCTCCAAGGTTTGGACCACAGTGCCGAGCAACCCCGCATAGGTGGCGATGGTGGCGGCGACATCAAGATCAGCGTGGTCGGCGGCCCACCGAAACGCGGCGCGCAGATTGGCCAGCTCGACAGTGAACCAGTCGTAGACCTGTCGCTGGCGGGGGCTGTCCCACAGGACCATGATGTCGGCTTCCCGTCCGGCGAAGTACCGAGAGTGCGCGGCCCGAATCTCGGATGCTTCGCCACCGGCGACGAGTTGTTCCTCGGCGAACTGGCGGATCGTTTCCAGCATCGAAAACCGGGTCCGCCCCGCTGATCGGTCGGCGACCAGAAGGGACTTGCGCACCAGCGCGTCGAGCACATCCAGGGTGGCCAAGTCGTCGGCGCAGCCACCCACTGCGCACGCAGCGGCGAGGTCGAACCCTCCGGCGAACACCGAACACCTTGCCAGCAGCGTCTTTTCGGTGTCGTCGAGCAACTCGTAGGACCACTGGACGGCGTGGCGCAGGGTTTGGTGGCGTTCTAGTCCGCGCCGCGACCCGACCAGGAGCCGGAACCGGTCATCGAGGCGATCCCGTAACTCGGTGACCGTCATCGACTGCATGCGCGAGGCGGCCAGCTCGATCGCCAACGGGATCCCGTCGAGGCGCCCGCAGATCTCCACGACCGCGCCCGGCTCAGCTGCTGCTAGCGAGATACCGGGCGCGACAGCCGTAGCACGCTGCATGAACAGGGTCGCGGCGGCCGAGTCGACACCGGCGAGCACATCGAGTGACGGCACCGGCCACAGCTGTTCGTCAGCCACCCGCAAGCCTTCCCGGCTGGTGGCCAGGATTTTCACCGTCGCCGAGCGGGCCAGGATCGCCTCGATCATCTCGGCGGCGGCATCCAGCACGTGCTCGCAGTTGTCGAACACCAGCAGCCGGACCCTGCCCTCCAGCGCGGCGGCAACACTTTCAGCCACACTCTTGCCCGGTTGCTGAGTGATGCCCAGTACCGCAGCCACGGCGTCGGGCACCGTAGCCGGATCGGTGACCGCTGCCAGTTCGAAAATCCAGACGCCGTCGGGGTATTCGTCGGCCAGCCGTGCCGCGACTTCTGTCGCCAGCCGGGTCTTGCCGACCCCGCCGACACCGGTCAACGTCACCAACCGATGAGCCTTCAGCGCCTCTTGCACCTCGGCCAGCTCGGACTCCCTCCCAACGAGGCTCGTAGGTTGAGGGCGGAGGTTTCCCGGTGTCGCATCGAGCGCCCGCAACGGCGGAAAGCCCGTGGGCAGGCCGGGCGCCCGGACCTGAAACACCCCGACCGCCGTCGGCAGATCCCGCAGACGCCGCTGCCCCAGATCTTCGAGATCAACGCCGCTGAGCAGAACCGCCGCCGACTCGGCCACGAGAATCTGACCGCCATGCCCGGCGGCCATCACACGCGCAGCACGGTTGAGAACCGCACCGAAATAGTCCCCGTCCCGCAGCTCTGCTTCCCCGGTGGCGATCCCCATCCGCACCGGCAACTCCAGCGCCCGCTGTGCGGCTATAGCGGCATCGACGGCAGACTTTGGTGACGAGAATGCCGCGCACACACCATCGCCGGTGTGCTTGAACATGAAACCGCCGTGCGCCTCGATCGCCGAACGCAGCACCTCGTCGTGGGCGGCCAGCGCCATCCGCATCGCATCGGCGTCTGCCTCCCACCGACGGGTCGAGCCCTCGACGTCGGTGAACAGAAATGTCACGACGCCCGAAGGAGCAGGCGCCGTCATGGCATCGCCTCGGCCCACTTCATGTGCCCCTCGAAGCCCAGGGATGTCGCCATCGCGCGGTAGCGATCCCGATAGTCTCGGTAGGCGGTGTCGTCGCCGTGGGCGCGGGCCAGCAGTGCCCGCAGACGTAGAAGCCACACATCACGGATAACCAACCCGTCCTCAGCTGGCGCAGTCGCCAACCTGGTGATCGCGGTCTCGGCTTCGGCCACGTCACCGTCGGAGGCGCGGTCAAGCAGTGTCTCGACCAGAACACCCGTCGCTGGAATGCCCCACTGCAGCAGCTGTCCCTGGCGGACGAGGTGGTCGACGGCGGCGCGCATGAGCGGTATGGCCTCATCGCGTTCTCCGCGTCGAGCCCTCTCACGTGCCACGTGCACCTCAACGATCGGTCGATCGCCCAGGAGGTATCCCTGCCGCACCATCACTTCGCGAACTTCGGCCAGAAGTGTTTGTCCGCATTCACGCTCGGCAGCCGTTGGGCGGTGCACCAGCGCAAGGCCAAGCGTCATCCGGGCGAAGGTCACCGCGAGGTCATCACCGGATCGTTCGGCGATCTGTAGGGCGTCCTCGATCTCGCGTATAGCGGAATCGTCAGGTCGCAGCATGCCATTGACTATCCCTGGGAAGTAGACGTAGGTGACGACCAGGGCGTAGGACAGGGGATCCGCGCTGCGGGCCATGGCCGGGCCGTGCCGCAGGTCGTCGCGCCATCCGGGACGACCCAGGCACCAACGGGCAATTCCCTGCGACGTATAGGCGAGGGCTAACGGAGACCCGAAAATGAGGTTGCCTTTAGCCGGGTCACCGTCGGCCAGGTCGATGACTGCCTGCGACCACCGCAGCACGTCACACCACTCACCACTTTCAATCTTGGCGTAGATCACCGGCAAGGACAGCCCCACCGTCAAGGTCGCATCGCCGAGCGACTCCATGAGGGCCCAGGCTTCCGATGCCAGCTGCGACGCCTCACGCACCCGGCCCTGATATGCGTGATCCATCACCAGCCCCGCCATCCCGATGGCCAGTGACGCCTTGTCCCCGGCGGCGGCGCACAACTCCCGCAATTCATCAAAGCGGGCACCAGCCACATGTTCATGGACTCGCCAGGCGATCCCGCACAGCATGGTGCGCGGGGCGATGCGCATGGCTGCCCGGTGCCGGTCATCGGCGGGTAAGGCGTCGGCGATCTTTTGGGCACGCTCCCAACTCAGTCGCGCCGCCGCGATGTCCCGGTTGGTCGCCCACGTTGCGGCGCGGATGTGCCAGCCGTAGGCGGCGTGGAGGTCGCCTGCGGCCTCCAGATGCTCGGCGATCAGCGCAGCGTTCTCCTCGGCCGAAGCCGGGTCACGCGCTTCGATCGCAGCCGCCACGCGCCGGTGCAAATCGGCGCGATCCGACTTGAGCTGAGCTTCATAAGCCACCGCACGAATCAGCGGATGATGGAACACAAACTCCGGTTGTCGGGTGAACCTGACCTGATCGGTGAGCTGGGCAGCCACCAGGTCGGTAACGACGGGTTCGACGCCTAGCTGTATCAACAGGTCAAGGCTGAACCGCGACCCGACGACCGCCGCTGCGCTCAACGTGCGTTTTGCTTCTGGTGGAAGCCGATCGATGCGAGCGGCGATGGTCGCTTGCAGCGTTGCAGGCACACTCACCTCGGCGACGTCTGCCGTCGCGATGTATGCGCCTGTCTCTCCTAGCAACACACCACGCTCGGCCAGTTCGCGCACCATCTCCTCGGCGAAGAAGGGGTTACCGGCGGCCCTCTCCGCGATTGTCGGACCAAGCCCTCCAACGGAGGGGTCCTGCCCGAGCAGTCCCGAGACCAGCGATGTGGTTTCTGGATCACTCAGCGGCGCAAGGGCAATCGTCTGTGCACCGTGCACCCGCGTGAGCGCCCCCTCGTACTCGGGCCGGTAAGTGGCCAGCACCAGCGAGGGCGTCTGCGGAATCACGGTGAAGAAGTCGGCCAGCATCGACTCGCTGACCTCATCAATCCAGTGGGCATCCTCAACGACATAGACCGCCGGGGTTTCGCGGGCCAACGACGCGGCGTTGACCAGCGCGGTCAACCGCCGCCGACGCGCATCCGGATCGATCCGAGGAAGAACAACATCAGGATCAGCAATGCCCAGCAAGTCATCAAAAAGCGCCAAATCCTCGGGGTCTGCGTCGGGAACCTGGGTGCACACTCGGTCACGGGCGGCCTGCCCGTCGAGACCTTCGACACCGGTGATCGCACGCAGCAACCGCGACACGACATAAAAGGGGACCTGGCTGGTATGCGACTCGCAGAACGCGGTGAACACTTCCACACCGCGTCGACGCGCCATTGCGGCAATCTCGCGCAGCAGGCGGCTCTTACCGATGCCCGGTGGCCCCACGAAACCTACAACTGCGCCGTGGCCGTCAATCGCACGGTCCAACAAGCCCTCTACAGCGGACAGCTCCCAGCGCCGACCAACAAGATTCGACTCAGCACGCCCGACAGCGCGATGCCGTTCCCCCATGCCCAACAGCCGATAGGCCGCGACGGGCTCATCCGCACCCTTGATTTGAACCAGCTCAGGGTCACTGAGAGTCGCAGCGCCCTCAACAAGTCGCGCTGTCGACGCGCTGAGCATCACGCCACCCGGCGGGGCCACCGATTCCATCCGCTGCGCCATGCCAACTTGCTCACCGACGGCGGTGTAACCGAAAGGCCCCGAACCGATCTCACCGGCGATCACCTGACCGGAATTCAGGCCCACCCGCAACTGCAAGTCCACACCGTCGCGCTCCCGGACATCGACGGCGAACCGCTTCGTCTCCCCCTGAACTCCCGAGGCCGCAAGACAAGCGCGGATGGCGTGATCCTCCAACGCCACCGGCGCGCCGAAGACAGCCATGATGCCGTCCCCGGTGAACTTGTCCACCGTCCCGCCGTAGCGCTGCACCACCGAACTCGCACGGTTAACCAGCTCGGCCATGATCTCGCGCAGCCGCTCCGCACCGACGGCTGCCGCAATGTCCATCGAATGCACCACGTCGGCGAACAGCACCGTCACCTGCTTGTACTCCGCCGATCGGGTGGCGTGTGTGACTGGTGCACCGCACTCGTTACAGAACTTGGAGTTGGGTGCCAGTTCGGTGCCGCAAGACGCACACAGCAGTCCCATCGCGGTCAGTCCACCGCCACCATCCCCGCTGGGGTCCACGTCAGTATCGTGTCACCGCTGCTCGGTGGTGTCCGTCATATTGCCTTGCCATCTCCGACACGAAGTTTTGACCCTCGTATGTCGTCTTATTCGAGACGGGTCCGGCCGGTTTCTACGGTCAAGAAGCGATTACTGCCGCCAGGTACAACTCAGGTCTCATCCAGCAAAGCCGGTCGCTTGTTTGCAGCGGCCGATCGGTGATCTGACCGGTGTAGATGCCGTCGGACACCTCGTCGACCTGGCGGGCCAGATCGGCTCGCTGGTAGTGGCGCAGATGCTGGGCGGCGATCGCCAGCTCGCGGGCGACCGTGCGGCGGTTGCGCTCGGCCTCGGTGACCTTCACGGCGTCACCGGCTTGGCCGCGAGTGCTCGCTCACGTGCTTCCTTCAGCTTCTCGATGAAATGGTCGATGGTGTATTCCACGGCGGGATGCGAGGAGTAATACCGGCACGAACACAATCCCCCGCGCTCTCCTTGATCAGGAGGGCTGTAATGATGGGCCTCGGCCACCGCGCGGATCTCGTCTTCGGTGAAGGTGAAGACGGGTGGATTGGCGCCCCACCCCCAGTCAGGCCGGTCGGTCATCGCTCACCTCTTCCTGTTGCCACCACGGCGAGGTGGGGTCGTGCCAGTCGCTCAGCGCCTCGCACGGTGGAGCGGTCGTCTCCTTGCCGCAGCTCGGGCAGCGGCCACCCTGGGCGGCGTTGTGCGTCCTCCTTCTCCAATGTCGAGGCCCGGTGACTCAGCAACGCCCCGTCATCCCAGGCCACCAGCACGTTGTAGTCGCCGGGCACACTCACCAGCGGCTTGTAGGCGTGCTTGACGGTGCCGTGCCGGATCACACCAAAGGCGACCCGGTCACCGCAGATCAGCGTGGGGATGCTCATCCCGAACACGTCGCCAGGGTGTAGCGGCCGACCGCCCTCTGCTCACTGGCCACCCGGCCGTCCTTGGTGATCCGGCAGGTGACCCGCGTCCCCTTGGTCTGGGCGCCGACCGCCACCAGCTGATAGGTCGCCTTGCTCACCAAGCTGGTGCTCCACGAGGAGGTGTTGGGTTTCAGCGAGCGCATCTCGTCCATGTCGTCGTAGAAGTTGACCGACATCAGCGACCCGTCGGAGACCGGGCGGCGAAGAACTTGGACCAGGAGGCCACCTCCGGGTACTGCTTGAGCAAGGCCCGCCGTTCACGTGCGGTCTTGCCGCCCCAAACACCGTGGTCCATCTGGTTGTCGAGCGCGTCGGCGAGGCACTCGGCGATGACCGGACAGTGACGGCAAATGACAACCGCTTTCCGCTGCGCCGCTCCGCCAACGAAGAGTTTGTCGGGATCGATGGAGCGGCATTGCGCCTTCGACACCCACTCGATGCGGTCTTGGATCGCGGGACTACTGCGCGCACCGTGGTCAGAAATCGCCACGTCGTCGCCGAAGCAGCGGTCTTCCGCTGCTGTACTCACCGCCAACCCCTGCTCGCCGGGACCAGCTCCTTCGCGAGGTGCTGACTGCGCCTGCCGTGCGGCCAACGCACCTTGTAGAACGGCTCGCCCTGCCACCAATGGCAAAGTTCGATCAGACCGTGTTCGGTTCGGTTACCGCGCAGATGCACGCGGTCTCCGGCCCGCAAGATGGCTCCTGGCATCAGCGCTCCCATTCCATTTGTTCGATGCGTTCCTTCAGCGCCGCGTTCTCCTGGCCCAGTTGTTCGATGTGCGCAAGGCTGGTGCAAACCCCTTCGTTCGCTGATGGACATGTCGTGCCCAGTGCGGTCATTGGTCAGCCGTGTGGCCCTGGAGCGCGGATGGCGTGCCTCGGTCCTCCGACTCGATGTCGTCAAGCTGTCTGTCGAGGTCCGTTAATTCGATTGCCAGGCGACGTAATCGGTGTGCGATGGCTGAGCGCCGCTGCTCAAGCAGCGCGCGCTCTTCGGGTCCCATGTTGTGTGCTTGTGTCTGCATGATGGTCGCTCCTTATTTGTGGTCGGGTGTCGGTTGCCAGCATGGGCGGCCGCCGGATTGGGGTGGATGTGCGCGGGCCTGCACCGTCACTTGGAGGCCGTCCCGCAGGCGGTGAGTATCTCAGCGATCTTGTCGTGTTCGCTTTGCGTCACCCAGAGCCCATAGGTGGCCTTGACGTCGACCTGGCGGGACACGTACATACAGCGATAAGCCTTGTTCGGTGGCAGCCACGTGGCGGCGTCGCCGTCACGTTTCTGCTCGTTCAACGACCTGATGGTGGCCTGAAGATTGGCTGGATCGTTGGCGAAGTTGCGGCGTTTGTCGTCGTCCCACTGTTGCGCGCCCTTCTGCCACGCATCCGACAACGGAACCATGTGGTCGATCTGTATCTGCGAGGATGTGCCGCGGCCGCGTTGGAACTGCACCGTGGTGTCGGAGTAGGGGTCGTGCAACACCCCGGCCAGCACGGTGCAGCCACTGGGCGGTTGCACGTCAACGAGGTCGAGTCTCAAGATGTCGTTGCGGGTATCGCAGCCGTTATGCCCGTTGGGCACAGTCACGTTGTCGGTCCACGGAGGTCCGAACTTGTCGCGGCTATACCCGGTTTTCGGCGCACGTCCCTTGATCGGCAAGATGGCAAGCTTATCCAGCTCAGTCGAAGCCGTTGGCCGGGGCTGTGGCTGGGGGGTGTCATGTTTACGCGCGAGAACGAAGACCAATACCGAGATCAACAACAGCACACAGATGACGACGCAGGCGATCAGGATCCACCATTTGCGTTGGGCCTTCACTCCGGCTGAGGTGGTCACTTGCCGCCTCTCTCGCAGGCAATGCCATCGCCGTCACGGTCAAGACCGGGCCGGTAACCCGGCTGCCCCCGGTAGATTGGTGCTGCACCGGCGGCACGAGCTTCGGCGCAGTTCTTGTAGTACACGGGGGGCGTGGGGGTTGTCGTCGTCGTTGTAGAGGTACTCGAAGTCGACGGACTTGACGATGTCGGGCTGCTTGACATCCCACCGTGTGGAATCACCGAGGTCGGCACCACTGTCTGGGTTTGCGTGACTGTCGTTGGAGTGACATTGCTGCCACAACTGGTCAGGGCGATTGTCAGGGCGGTGGCAACGATGATTTTCTTCATCCGAGGTGCCCCGGCTCATCGGGCAGCACAGTGCCGGGGTTGACCGAATAGGTCTCGTCGTCGTCCCACCGAGCGTCGGCCCAGCCGCCGTCGTAGTACGTGCAGTGGCTGGAGTAGCTCCCAATGGTGCAGTCACTGCTCGGGTTCACATAGTGGGCCGGAACCCCGATAACGCGACGCCGCCACCACGAACCGTCCGGTTGGATCGGCCCGTCACAGATGATCCGCTTCTTCGTCAGCCCTAAGAAGCCCCAGGGAGAGGTCTGGCAGTTCGAGCTTGCATGGGCGGCAGGAGCCGGTCCTGCCAGGTATCCACCGAACAGTGCCGCACCGATTCCGACGGCGGTGAGGATCTTCTTCATCACCAGACCACCACTTCAGCGCTGTCGTTGTCGCCGCCGTAGCAGTGGGTCACGATCCGGCGCGCCCCGGTGTCGAAGGAGGCGAGGTAGTTGCCCACGCAGATCATCTCGTAGCGGTCCCCGGTGACCGGTGAGTAGGCGATGATGTCGTTAGATCCGCCCGAGGCCCAGAACGCGCGGCTAACGTTGTCGGCGAATGGGCAGCTGGTGTGCCCGCCCACGACGCCCTCGCCCCCGGACGGGCAGACGATAAACATGTCGGCCTGGGCCGGGCCGATGCCCATCAGGGCACCAGCGGTGAGCGCTGCGCCGATACCGGCGGCAGCAAGGATTTTCTTCATAATTCCTTTTGGGTGTGTTGAGGTCAGCAAAATGAGGCGTGGCTGATGCTCACCCACAACAGGCCACCACCGCGACGATCTCCCTGTCGGGGAAGTGTTCTCGGTGGGCGCGTTCCGCGTCATGCCCATCTGCCGCCAGAACGAGATGCTTTTCGCGCCGCCCATCCCAATCGCTGCTGTGGACTGTGAAGCTGTCGCTCATGGTGGGTTTCCCTTTCGTGGTTGGCTGGGCGGATCTCTGCCGGTATGTCACGAACCAGCAACTGAAGCCCGCCGAGGTAACCCCGAAATGGGGTTCCGACCAGAGGTTTCTCCGACCTGTTGTCGTACTGTGACAGCAATGGTATGAAACAAAAGGAAACCTGGTCAATGTTACGGAAACAGTTTCCGTGTGATTCCGCTCACACGGCGGCTACCGATGACAACCCGCGTTAGAGCGACGCCGGTTGCCCAAGCGCGACCAGCGGTTTGTCGGACGTGGCCACAAGCGCGGTGGGAGACTTAAGGTCCAACCACCACTAGCGGATATGGGAGGCGGCGATGGCGACGGTGTACCTGGTCACCGTGGGGAGCGGCGACACTTACCACATAGAGCGGGTCTACCTCGACCGCGACCAGGCATACGAGTTCGCCCGCGACTACAACGGTATGGCCCCCAACGAACCCGTTCACGTCGAGGAATGGCAAACCGGTGCCCCGCCGGGGGCCTACGACGGCCCCTACTGGCGGGCGGAGTGGTGGGCCCGCGTCCCGGCCGCCAAGCGTCGCAGCATGCTGCGCAACACCGACGAGGGCGAACGGTTCGACGACTTCGCCATTCGCCAGGAATGGTGGACCGGCGACGCGCTGCCGGACGCCAAGGTGGTGCGCCGGGAACTGGCCGGAGTGCCCAGGCTGGAGGTGGCGGGCCTGTCGAAGAAGAAGGTGGAAGAGCTGTTTTGGGACACGATCACCCAGGTCAGAGCGGATCTAGCGGGAGTCCCAAGGAAGTAGTTTCCACTCTTTCGTGCGTCAGATGGAAAGAAATAGGCATGGCGACTCGACTTTGCCGCCCTCATGCGCCATGATGCCTACATGGACCGACGCGCCCTGGAACGGCTCGGCCACCATGTCGTGAGCCGACGGGTCGCGCTGGGCTACCGCAACCGCACCGACCTGGCCGCTAGCCTGCAGTTCACCGTGCGCACGCTGGCCGACGTCGAGCACGGCGTGCGTAAGGCCAGCCCGGGCACCTACGCCATGCTGGAGAACAAGCTTCCTGGGCACCCGGCAGCATCGACACCATCCTGGCCGGTGGGGAGCCCAAAGACCTGGTGGTCGAGCTGCGCCCCACCACCCCCACCCCGTTGTCCCGCGCCGCCACTGACACTCTCTCCCGGGCCCCTACCGAGGAGTTGCTGTTGGAGCTACGACGCCGCATCATCGCCCCCCGCGACAGACGCCGCGAGACCTGGGACGACTCGGACAGCCTCGACTCCCGGGGTGACTGGCCCGAACAGGGCTAGCCAACAGGCAGAAACCCGACTAACCAACATGCCGTTGAGTAACGGTGAGACTTTCGATGGCTTCAGGATCATGCGCCTGCTCTGCGAGTTTTGAGACTCTCGAAACTCGTCTATTTCGCGACAGTGTTCAGTTCTGCTCGGGCCTGGTCGATTTGGTCGTAGGCGTAGGTCACCATCGCGGCGGTGGTCATCGTCTCGCCCTTGCGGGCGAGCGATTCGTAGGTCGCCTCGCCGAGGACATCGCGGAGGTGGGTGATCGCGGTGGTGATTTCGGGGACCCCCGTTACGGCGAGGGGACTGAGCGCGAACCCGGCGATAGTGGCCGCCGGTTCGTAGCGTCCGAGCCGGTCGAAAAGAGCGGCGAGGCTGGCCAGCGGGACGCGGAGCGTCGTGGTGTCGCCCGCATTGTGGAAGTTGCGGATCGTCCCCTATCTCAGTTCGACCAGGGATATGCAAACAATGGCCCGGTGACTGCAAATAAGAGGAGCGACATCAGTGCGCAAAAGATCAGGAGCCAGATCGCCCGGGCGAAGAACCTGAATTCGGCCATTAGATCATCATCCCCCTCGCCCACTTCGTGCCGGATGACAGTGCTCAGCCGGTCCAGATCGCCGGCGGTGAGAGACACACCGCCGTGCACTTCTCCCGACCTAATGGCGAGCAGGTAGCCGCGGGAGCCGTCGGGCCGGTCTAGGCGTGAGATGAACACTCGGTCGCCGTCGCCGTCCTGCAGACCGATGAGTTGCGTCAGTTCGGGCTGTTTCACGGCGATCCCCTTCGGTAATTGGTTGGGACCGTGGATGGGTTGCTTTGATGATACGCAGGGCGACCAGAGCGCGTGCTTGAACAACCAGCCCCCGTGCGCCTCAATCGCCCCGCGAAGTATCAAGTCGTGCGCGGCCAGCGCCGCCCGCATGCCATCGGCGTCGGCCTCCCACCGACGGGTCGAACCCTCAATATCGGTGAACAAAAATGTCACAAGCCCCGACGGCCGACCCGCACTCTCAGCGGACACCCAGGAAGAATCTCACAACAGACACGCTCCCACCTCGAACATGGGCGAATCAGGGCCCAGGGGATACAGGTGATTTGAGACGGACTTCTGCGAGCCTCATATGTCGTCTGTTTCAAGACAATGTGGGCGACCCTCGTGGATGCCCGGCGTCATGGCATCGCCTCGGCCCATGCCATACGGACCAATATGGATCGACAGAGCCATCATGTACATCATGTAGAGGTTGGGCCAGTTCTCGGGGCAGGACGTGCAGTCGTCGAGTTGGTTCTCACGGACCCAGCGTTCCAGCTCGGTCTCATGTGCTCAGGCTTCGGCGGCTGGCACGTCTGGACCGCGTGGTGAAACCCGTCATCAGCCAGCGTCTCGTTCAGGTGGTCCACCCTCGCCTGGATCGGCCCCGGCAGCTCGCTATCTCTGACGGTTCTCCTTGAGTTGCTCGATGACGCTGTCCGTGTCAATGTCCCGCAGCCCGAAGTCCTCGCAGGCCGCACGGATCTCGGCCTCGGTGAATATCGGCACAGGCTCCTTGGTCCCCCAGCCCCAGTTAGGGCGGGCTTTAGTGATCTTCATTTGGATCGTCGCATTCTTGGAAAGAGGTAGCTAAAGCCACTCCGGCTACGGCTCCGGGTTGGGCCGTATGCATGCAGATTCTGCTCCGCCCCATCCGCCAATGTGGTCGTTTTGTCCAGCTGCTAAACGAACGAATGCCAGACGCGGGCTATCAGGATTATGAGAGGCGGCCAATCGCTGCATGGGGCTTCACTTGAGCGGGGCCCCCGTGCGGTTGTCCTCATCCGCTCACATCCACCCGGCAGGCTCCGTGGCCGTCCTAATCAACCTGGGCACCACGCCGGTTCAATTGCACACCATATCGTTTCAAACTGGAGATCCCACCGGGCGAGGAATTCTTCGTACTTAGTGGTACCTGTTGTGGCGATTCAATAGATCCTCAAACGTTATCCCTAGGACATTCTTCATCTCTTTGTCGAGCTTGGCTTCCCAGTAGGCCGTTACCCCGGCAAGGTCGTAATGCCTCTTGGCGTGGACCCAGAGGCTGTCATAGGTTATCCGGTCCCGCTTGTCACGGCCCTCATTCAGGGGCTCCAGGCCACGCAGGATATCTGTGTAGGTGACCACGTGAGTCTTGCCACGGCCCAGGATGATCGGGACACCGTGCCAGTCCAGCAACTCGTTGACCCGAACGCGCACAGTCTCATCACGGCAGATCCGACAGCGTGGTTCCCTGCGCTCGAAGGTGGCCCTCAGGGGTTCAGCCGCCCTGGTCATCGTGCTCATCAGGAAGTGGTTGCAGCCCAGCGGCCTCACGCAGGATGTTCAACGCGCACAGCGGATCATCGGCGGGCAGAACGTGATACTGACACGCAGCGTTCACTCGGTCAGCCTGTCGGGAGTAATGAGACTCGCGCCATTGCACCGAAGGCTGCGGATCACCGATCCAGCCACGCTCAGCACTCATTGCGTCTCCTGCGAGCGCTCGTGCTCAGCGACATGCTGCCTGGCCTGCCAGGTCCCCCCGCGAACGGCGGCGTCCATCGCTTCCTTTGTCCAATAACGATTGCACGCGCAGCGCATCGGCCCGAACTGCTTGAACCGGGTGGCGTACCCACAGCGAGGACACGGGCTGTGAAGGTGGGGATGACTATGGCCGTAGATGCTGATCATGAGTCACCTTCCCTCTCGGCGCCGACAGCCTCCATTGTGGCTTTGCGGCGACCCCACCACGCCTTGGCGCGCTGAACCCAACTCAAGATCGCCGACGGTGCAGTCGTTCAGATCCTTCTTGTAGGTGGCCTCGCTGGGGATGGTCGGAAATTCAATCATTCGCTGTCTCCTCATTGGTGGGTTGGTTGTGTTGCTGTTGCGGGGAGCGGTCCATGTGGTCCTGGAACGTGCTGCGCACATCGTCGTCTAGAAGTTCAACGATTGATCTCGCTAGCCATAGTCCGAAGGCGACTTGCCTCGTCGCCAAATACTCGGCTTGTGAGACCGCATGTTCTCGCGGGCTATTTCGTCACTAAGCACAGGGTCACTGATTGGGCCGCGCAGAACAGCGCACGCCTCATGGGCCACGGTTTTCTTGGCGATGTAGCGGATCCGCTCCCCAGCGGGGAATTGCCGGCGGCACAGCCAGCATTCACCACGATACTTCGCCTTAAACACGGGACCAGGTATCGCGAAAAGTTGTGGCGGTGATCCTGACACGTGATGTCTCCTACCTAAATTGTCGGCTAAAACTTGTACACATTCCCGTCGCTTCGTATGGCGGGCAGCGTTGACTAACCCACAGCAGGGATGTGGGTGATAGATCAACTGGTTCGAATGGCAATCCTGGTAGCGGACGTACCGTCCAGGCCCCAAACAGCTGGGGGCCCATGGCACAAAGGTCTTTTTCTCGGCACAAAGCCACCGATTGCAGTGCTGGGCGTGTGCGCGATCGCCTTATAGGCCGCAAAGAACGCCTTTTCCCACCAAACCCGTCGAATCCATCGTCGCAGGTCAGAGGTTGTTACCTCCATAGTGAAAAGGGAGGAGGGAAGGAAGAGTAGAGGACGAGGGGAAGAAGGATAGTAGGAAAGAGAAGTAGTAAAGGAGTAAAGCGAAGTAGTGAAGGAAGAAAGAAAGGAAGGAAATAAAAGATGGGAGGAAGGTAGGGGATGGGAAGGAAGAAGGGTAGGGTGGTCACCTCTGGAGTCTTTTAGGTCTAGCCGAAGTCCATAATCTCTGGCTACTTCGATCATGGTTTGACTCAGGATGTCGGCATCGATATCCGGCACTAAGAAGGAATCATGAAGGGGTAGTGGGCACCGCCCTGTCCTTTGGATCATCCTGGTCATGACCTCTATCGCCATGTCTGAATCCTGGCGCTGGAACCGTGCCCCGCAGTCTGAACCGAAGTAGCTCTTGATCCGGCGATGCTTGTGTTGGATCGCAGCCACTACCCGTTCGGCTAGTGCACGACACGGACCCCGATCACTTGACGTAATGCCGTTCACTGCCCGGAGTTTGGGGTCGTAACGCAGTTCCTCAGTGATGGCGAGGATCCCGCTATTCGTGGTGGAGGCATTGAACAGCGTGTTCACCGCCAGCTTGACCAGTCCACGGTCGAACCCGTCAATGGTGTACTGGTCGCCGTGGGGTATCCGCTTGCCAGCCTCTGAATAGGCCATCCTGATGTGGAGGTTGGAGTAGTCGATCTCGACCGAGGGATGTGCCGTGCCGTCAATAATCCACTCAAGTTCACGGCGCTGCCCGGCGGGCATGTTCTGGAACGACGTGCCGTGGCAGTAGAACCGGCCTCCTCGGTCGAAAGACGCGTTGAAGATCCGGCGCCCGATGGGGATGTCGAGATTCTGCCCGCGATGGCGCAGCGCGAGCTGCGCCAGATGGTCGTTGATGACCTGCACCTGTTTGCGCATGGTTACCGTGTCCGCCGTCTCGGTGTAATCGACTTCGGTCTTGTCAGCACGGTCACGCAGGACGATGGTTTCCACTCTTTTGGAAATCCCTCGGCGCTCCGAAACGTCAACCAGCGGCTCGACCAGTGTCATGAGTTCGTCGGTGGCCCAGGCCACCGACTCGAATCCCTTGGTGTACGGCCACCATTCCCCGATAGCGTGCTCGATCAGCCCAGCGCGCCGCAGGGCGTCCATGGCCCCTGTCACGTAGTACCAGGTGAACCGAGGATCCCCGTCGCGGTATCGCTTTGGTCGGCGGTAGGGGTCTTTGGCCCGGGCATAGTGCACCCCACGGCCAGTGATCGTTTTATCGGTCACGATCGACCTTGCGACACTCGCTACGGCGAGCTGCATCTGGTAGGTCAAGTTATCCGGCATCCGCGGCGAGAGTCGATCGACGAGCGGCTCTAGCTGATCATCGCTCCACCTCAGAACCAGCGGAGCACGGTTCTCGAACAGGGGGTTGTCGAAGAGTTTTCTGAAAGCCATCTCAGGCCGTCCCAGCGCGACTGCCGGGTCTCGCCAGCTGCGGCAGCTTGCCCTCGCTGGAGGACACCGCAGCTCCGATCTGCGGTTCAGTGATGGCCCACCCGCCGCTCTCCACAAGTTGGCGAGCCCCGTCCTGAGGGGCAGAGCTACTTACCGTTGCGCCTGCGCGTTCAACAATGCACGGCACGCATTTGCCGGTTAGTCCGAGCGGTGCGTCGCATTCCGAGCAAGTGCTGACTTCCAGATCAACCGTGTCGGTCTCGCTGGTACCCGAGAACCGAGGATCGTGAGGATTTTGAAGGTTCTCGTGGCCACCTCCAGTTTCCGGATCGGAACCGGCCTCACGATGAAGATTTGCCCCGACGGAGCCGCCCGCGAAATCCTCAGTGTCTTCACTGTCTTCAGCATCTTCAGTACCTTCCGGCGAAGTATTGGCCGGTCCGTACACGCCACGTGCAATCACGCGCACGTGCCCCCCATCGCGCAGGCGGTTGAGGTATTGATTGGCCAACTTCGGGGTAATCCCGAGTTCTTGGGCAAGGTCACCGCTCCGCGTAGTCGAGCGGGCGTTCACGTAGTCGCGTATGCGGTACGACATTTCGCCCAAGTTGTTGCGACCCTCGATAAGAAGCTCGGAGGCGGAGCGCCGATCTTCCTCGAGCCATTCAACGGCAACTGCACCGTTAGCGGCACCAACCAGCCGGAAGGCCAACGACTTCGGGGCATTGGCAAGATTGCTCTTAACCGACGCGAAAACCCGTACGTCGTCGCGGTCGGGATCACGAATCACCACGTACCCGGCCCGGGCCGCGCCGACTATCCCGATGGAGCCGCCGCCAAGGTAAACCGGCTCACCGCTTTTACTCTTTCTCAGGTGGCGTAGGAGCAGCATCGTGCACCCAGTGCGTTCGGCCACTTTGGCCAGCGGTGTCAACACCCTTCGCACGTCCTGATCCTTATAGGCGTCCCCGGGCATGTAGGCCATCAAGACATCGATGATGAGCAGCCGTGCGCTTGTCTCAGTGATATGCCGTTCGATTTCATCGGTGACAGCCAGCGTCACCGGTTTCGGCTCTCCGCACTGGTCTAGGACATGGTCGATTACGTGCACGCGGGCCAGGTCAGCACCAGCAGCCTCAAGCCGAGGCCGGATCGTGTCGGCGACGCCGTCCTCCCCCGACATGATGAGCACATCACCCGCATGGTCGCCGCGAGTGCCGTCCGGCCAGCACCCCCAGCGGGACACGATGGCCGCGATGCTCAGACTTAACACGGACTTGCCTAGGCCCGGGTCGCCATCGAGAGTGACGAGCTTTCCGGCTGGGATGCGACCCGGCCAGAGCCACCTAACCTCCTCCGCCACGACATCCGCCAGACAGGTCCGCCCGGTCCCAGAACTACACCATGCGCGTGACTTGTGATCCTCGGAATTGCACTCGGCCGCCTCGCTGGGGGCCCCGTTCGTCGTCATCGTCGATCACCACCGCTGCGAACGAGGTAGCCGAGGCGCCGGAGGTCGGCCGTAAGTCGTTCGGCGTAGCCGGGGTGGATGCGCCACACCTTCGAGGTTGCGTCCCAGCGCCCAGCCCACCGGGGTAATGCTCTGATTACGGCCACCGCGCGCTTGTCGTATTCGAAGCTGACCAACACATCGTCGTAGTACTCGCCGATGCGCTCGAACCAGACGTCGAAGGTTTCACTGCGCCCGTCTGCTCGCTGGCACTGGTGTGCCCGGAGAAGGTATCCGGCTGGTGCTGGTGGTCGCAGTTTTCGGGAGCCGCCTCCTCGCCGAGGGCGGCTTCTTTTTGTTTTCGTCATGCGGTGCCGTCACCACCCGTGCGGTGAGTCACCAAGTAACGGGCAACGTCAGCCCGCAGATAGCGCACGAGGCGCCCGTACTTCACCCACGGAATAGCGTGGTCGTCCCTGCGGTATCGAGTTTGGGCCAGCGCGCTGGGGGTAGTGCCCAGCACGGTTGCCAGCTGCTCGGTGGTCATGACCGGCGGAAGGGCCGAGAGGTCGATTCCGGTCTGCCGAAGCACTTCCGCTAGTTCTGACCCGACGGGCTCTGCGTGAACCATTGTCAGACCTCCTCACGCCGTGTCGCTTACACTGACGACTACAGTACCCCATAGCAAACATAAAAATTGCTTTGAACAGGTTGGATGGGCATTTGAGCTACGTTTTGACTACGTTTTACTTCCACTTGAAATGAGCAGCTCAACGGCTATTCGGCTCGACATCAAAAGGAAGCCTGGCAGCCGGCCAGACCGACAACTCCCAACAGATTCTTATAAAACTTTTATCTACTACCCCGGCGCTGCGAGAGGAGCCCCACCGCCAATGGCAACGATTGAGAAGTACCAAACATCAAGCGGCGCAACGCTTTACCGTGTCCGATACCGAACGCCTGATCACCGGCAGACCGACAAGCGCGGGTTCGCGACCAAGCGCGGCGCTGAGGCTTTCGCGGCGTCGGTCGAGGTGTCGAAGCTCAAGGGCGAGTATGTCTCCCCCACCAACGCACGGGTGACTGTCGGCGAGCTGGGGGCGCCGTGGCTGGCGCGCCAGCGCGGGCATCTGAAGCCGTCCGGGTTCCGGTCCTACGAAAGCACATGGCGGGTCCACGTCGCGCCGCGGTGGGGCGCCGTTGCTGTTGGTGACATCAGGCCGACTGCGGTGCAGCAGTGGGTATCGGACCTCGGGAGTGGCGTCAAACCGGTCGGGGCGAGCGTGGTGGGCCGCGCACACCACCTGCTGTCGGCGATCCTGGCGGACGCCGTGTCGGATCACCTGCTAGCCCGCAACCCCGCAGCGGGCGTCAAGCTGCCCCGTAAGAATCGCAAGCGGCCCGTATTCCTCACCCACGGGCAAGTGAGCGACCTCGCGGCCGCTGCCGGCGGCTACCAGGCCCTGGTGCTGCTGCTGGCCTACACAGGACTCCGGTGGGGTGAATCGACTGGGCTGCGGGTGCGCGACTTGGACATGCTGCGCAAGCGGGCCACCATCTCCGAGAACGCCGTCCAGTCGGGCAAGCAGATACACGTCGGCACCACCAAGGCCCATAAGCATCGCAGCGTGCCGCTGCCCGAGTTCCTACTCCCCTACCTGGCGCGTCAGTGCGAGGGCAAAGGCCGCGACGAGCTGCTGTTCCCGGGCGACGACGGTGGCCACTTGAAAAGCCCGCACCCCGAGTCGGGGTGGTTCGCCAAAGCCGTCGCGGCCTCGGGTGTGCCGAGGGTGACGCCTCATGATCTTCGGCACACCGCGGCCAGCCTCGCGGTGTCGGCCGGCGCCAACGTCAAAGCAGTGCAGACGATGCTCGGCCACGCCTCCGCGGCAATGACCCTAGACATCTATGCCGACCTGTTCGACGACGATCTGGAGGCCGTCGCGGTCGCCTTGGATCAAGCGCGTTCACGTGAAAGTGTGGGCAAAATGTGGGCACGGGAGGGGCAGAACGGTGGTTCGACGCTGTGATCCGACCGGTAAAAGGGGATTTGAACTGCGGTTTCACGCTACGAGTCTTGCGACCTCGACCATCGCGGAGGTGATCTGCGCGATCTCATCGGTGCCGCAGATGAACGGCGGCATCGCGTAGACCAGGTTGCGGAACGGACGCAGCCAGATGCCGTGGTTCAGTGCAGCGGGGGTGGCGACGGCCAGGTCGACGGGATCGTCGCATTCGATGACGCCGATGGCACCGCACACCCGGACGTCCGTCACGCCGGGCAGCGCCCGGGCGGGTTCGAGTCCGTCTGCCAGCCCGGCGGCTATTTCGGCGACCCGGGACCGCCAGTCCTGGCCGAGCAGTACCTCGATGCTGGCCACCGACACCGCGCAGGCCAGCGGATTGGCCATGAATGTGGGCCCGTGCATCAACGCGCCCGCTTCACCAGCGCTGATGGTGTGCGCGATGTCGGTGGTGCACAGGGTGGCGGCCAGGCTGACGTATCCGCCGGTGAGCGCCTTGCCGACACACATGATGTCCGGGCTCACCCCGGCGTGGTCGGCGGCGAACAGTTCACCGGTGCGCCCGAAGCCGGTCGCGATCTCGTCGAATATCAGCAGGACCTCGTGGCGACGGCAGATGTCGCGCAGGTCGCTCAGGTAGCGAGGGTCGTGGAAGCGCATCCCGCCGGCACCCTGCACAACGGGTTCGACGACGACAGCCGCCAGTTCGGTGACGTGTTGGGCCAGCTGTTCCTCGAACGCCGCGGTGTAGGCGGGGTCGTAGTCCCGTGGCACCTGCGGGGCGAACACTTGCCGGGCCAGGATGTCGGTCCACAGCGAGTGCATGCCGCCATCGGGATCGCAGATGCTCATCGGCGTGAAGGTGTCTCCGTGGTAGCCGCCCCGCCAGGTCATCAGCCGGTGCTTGCCGGGGCGGCCGCGGCTGCGCCAGTACTGCAGCGCCATCTTGACTGCGACCTCCACCGACACCGACCCGGAGTCGCTGAAGAAAACCGTCTCCAGTCCCGCCGGGGTGAGCTCCACCAGCAGCTGCGCCAGCCGGGCCGCCGGCTCGTGGGTCAGCCCGCCGAACATGACATGGTTCATCGCGCTCAGCTGGGTGGCCAGCGCCGCGTCCAGCACCGGATGGCCATGACCGTGAATCGCCGTCCACCAGGAGCTCATCGCATCCAGCACGTCGATCGGCTTGCCGTCTCGGACCAGCGTCAGCCAGGCGCCGCGGGCGCCGACGGCCACCACGGGCGCTACCGACTCGCTGCCGATGGTGCTGTAGGGGTGCCACAAATGCGCGGCGTCGATCGCGCTGATTTGCTCGGGCGTCAACCCGGGTGTCGCCGCAGGCATAGAGACCGAGCGTAAAGCAGTCGGGTCGCACAAACTCCGGCCATCGGGAAGCATCTAACGGCATGGCTTCGCCGCGTCAGCCCGACGACCCCTACCCGGACGACCGCGCCGAGTCCCCGGCGGTGCCATACGACGCCGACGACCCCCCACAAGCTCCCGCCGATTTAGACGGCTTTCGGCCGGTGCCCTACGTCTCAGACCTCCCGCCCGAGGAGAAGCCGCGGGTAATTCGGCTGCGGGTGGCCGTCTGGGACCTGATCTGCACCGTCGCGCTACTGACACTGCTCGTCGTCCTGGCCACGGCGACAAGTTGGCCATCGAGGCTCTACGGCTTCCTGGCGGACATGTGCACGGACGAGACGTGTGGGCTGGTGCCCTACGGAATCGATATGTACATCTATCCGGTCGTGTGGGGCGGTATCGGCGCGGCGGTAGCCGCGGCCGGAATCGGCCCGTTCGTCTCCCTCTTGAAGGGCTGGTACATGTCCTTCTGGCCGGTTTTGGCTCTCGCCATCCTGATGGTCAACTCCGTGGCCGGCTCCATGATCACCATTTTCAGCCAACGTTATTGGCACTGAGTGCGCCGTCGCCGTTCATTCTGCGAACCTTGCGACCGCGCACCGATATGAGATCGAAATCACAACGTCGCATGCAGGATTGGGCGTGCCAGTCACCATCCGGTCACGGTCCGACAAAAAATCCCTCGTGGGGCTCACCAGCTATTTTCCGCGGGCAACTTCTGTTGTAAAAGTTACTGTAGTGACTGGTGTGATTCAACGGGTTAACCGACTGATTCACGTTCCCAAGTGTCATGAGGCGGCGTTCGACCCCAGCGTGGAGGTCGTCGCATGAGTCATGGAACGGCGGCGGACGCGCGAAGTCACCGCGCTGAAGCCACAGACCCGACAGAGTCCAGAGAGGTTGCAACTCCAATGAAACGCATCTACTCCTTCGCCATCGGTCTGGCCATGCTAGTGGCCCCGATGGCCACCGCCGGCCTCGCCGCGGCTGACCCGGGCGCCAGGCAGATGGACTACCAGCAGGTCACCGACATCGTGGCCCAGCGTGGCCTTTCGCAGCGCGGCGTGCCGTTCTCGTGGGCCGGTGGCGGTGTCAACGGCCCCAGTCGCGGCACCGGTACGGGCATCAACACCGTCGGATTCGATGCCTCGGGCCTGATGCAGTACGCCTACGCCGGTGCCGGGCTGAAGCTGCCGCGTTCCTCCGGCGCGATGTACCGGGTCGGCCAGAAGGTCCTGCCGCAGCAAGCACGCAAGGGCGACCTGATCTTCTACGGTCCCGAAGGCACGCAAAGCGTCGCGATGTACCTCGGGAACAACCAGATGCTGGAGGTGGGCGACGTCGTCCAGGTTTCGCCGGTGCGCAGCAACGGCATGACTCCCTACCTGGTTCGGATTCTCGGGACCCAACCGGCGCCCGCACCGCAGGCGCCAGTCCAGCAAGCACCGGTCCAGCAGGCGCCACTACAGCAAGCCCCGGTCCAGCCGCTGCCGACGCAGCAACTGCCAGGCCAGCAGGCGCCGCTGCAGCAACCGCCGACGCAGCAAGCACCGTTGCAGCAGTTGCCGGGACAGGTCCCAACGCAGCAGGCCCCGCTCCAGCAAGCGCCGGTCCAGCAGGCGCCGTTGCAGCAGATGCCAGGGCAGGTCTCAACGCAGCAGGTCCCGATGCAGCCGGCGCCGCAGCAGCCGGCTGTCGTTGGTACCACGCGGTAGCCTTTCCGGCGCCTTCTCGGCCGCCCGAACAGCCGCCACTTGCTCCCTCGCCAACCGCGGTGATGCTCAGCGAGCCCGCTGAGCATCCTCGCCCGGGACGCGAGCAGTCAGGAGCCGGTGGCGGTTTTCGGTAAATTAGCGGTCAACCATGCAGACCCTGTCACCGCCTCCTCCACCGATCGCCGCTGCGAACCCGGTCGCTATGAGGGCGCCCACTGGGGGGTTGTCGGGCTTTTACCGCTACGACCTCGACGGCTTGCGCGGCATCGCGATCGCGCTGGTCGCCATGTTCCACGTCTGGTTCGGCCGGGTTTCCGGCGGCGTGGACGTGTTCCTGGCACTGTCCGGGTTCTTCTTCGGCGGCAAGATCCTCCGCGCTGCGCTAAACCCGGCTGTTTCGCTGTCGCCGATGGCGGAAGTGACCCGACTGGTCCGCCGACTGGTCCCCGCGCTGGTCGTGGTCCTGGCCGGGTGCGCACTGCTCACCATCCTGGTGCAACCCCAAACCCGCTGGGAGACCTTCGCCGACCAGAGCCTGGCCAGCCTCGGCTACTACCAGAACTGGGAGCTGGCCAACACCGCGTCGGATTATCTGCGGGCCGGCGAGGCCGTCAGCCCGTTGCAGCACATCTGGTCGATGTCGGTGCAGGGCCAGTTCTACATCGCCTTCCTGCTGCTGGCGGCCGGATGCGCCTACCTGTTCAGACACCGGCTGGGCACCCACCTGCGGACCTTGTTCATAGTGCTGCTGAGCGTGCTGACGGTGGCCTCGTTCGTCTACGCGATCGTCGCCCATCAGGACAACCAATCGATCGCCTACTACGACAGCTTCGCGCGCGCGTGGGAGTTGCTGCTGGGCGCACTCCTCGGTGCGCTGGTGCCTTACATCCGCTGGCCGATGTGGCTACGCACCGCGATCGCCACCGTCGCGCTGGCGGCAATCGTGTCGTGCGGGGCCCTGATCGACGGCGTCAAGGAATTCCCCGGCCCGTGGGCACTGGTGCCGGTCGGGGCCACCATGCTGATGATCCTTGCCGGGGCCAACCTGCACGGCCGTCCCGACACTCGGATGCCGCTGCCGAACCGGCTGTTGGCGGCCGGGCCGCTGGTGGCGCTGGGCGCAATGGCGTACTCGCTGTATCTGTGGCACTGGCCGCTGCTGATCTTCTGGCTGTCCTTTACCGGCCACCGGCACGCCAACTTTGTCGAAGGCACGGCAATACTGCTGGTGTCGGGAGTGCTGGCGCACCTGACCACCCGGCTCGTCGAGGACCCGCTGCGGTATCGGACACCAAACGGCACTGCCGCACCGGTACCCGCGATCCCCTGGCCGGCACGCCTGGGCCGGCCGACGATGGCGCTGGGGTCGGCGGTGGTGCTGCTGGCCGTCACGCTCACCGCAACCTCGTTCACCTGGCGTCAGCACGTCACGGTCCTGCGCGCCGCGGGCAAGGAGCTCAGCGTGCTCAACCCGCAGGACTATCCCGGCGCCCGTGCCCTGACCGAACACGCGCGGGTCGCCACGCTGCCGATACGGCCCAGCGTCTTGGAGGTCAAGCAAGACGTCCCGGCCTCGACCAGGGATGGGTGCATCAGTGACTTCGTCAACCCGGCAGTGGTCAACTGCACCTACGGCGACGTGGCGGCCACCCGAACCATCGCCCTGGCCGGCGGATCGCACTCCGAACACTGGCTGCCCGCACTGGACCTGCTCGGCCACGCACACCACTTCAAGGTGGTGACATATCTCAAGATGGGCTGCCCGTTGTCCACCGAGCAAGTGCCACTGATCATGGGCAACAACGCCCCTTACCCGCAGTGCCGCGAGTGGGTCCAACGGACGATCAGCAAGCTGATCACCGACCGTCCCGACTACGTGTTCACCACAACGACGCGGCCGTGGAACATCAAGACCGGCGACGTGATGCCCGCTACCTACATCGGGATCTGGCAAACGTTGTCTGACAACAACATTCCGATCCTCGGGGTGCGCGACACCCCCTGGCTTATCAAAAACGGCCAACCGTTCGATCCGGCGGACTGCCTGGCCAAGGGCGGCAACGCGCAGTCGTGCGCGATCAAGCGTTCCGATGCGCTGGCAGATCGCAATCAGACCCTCGACTTCGTCGCGCAGTTCCCGCTGCTCAAGGTGCTCGACATGTCGGACGCGATATGCCGCACCGACGTCTGCCGCCCGGTTGAAGGAAACGTGCTGATCTACCACGGCGCTCATCACATCACCCCGACCTACATGCGGACCATGGCTCACGAACTCGGCCGGCAGATCGCGGCCAACACCGGCTGGTGGTGACGCAGCCCCGGCCAGCCGACGCGGATAAGGTCGAGAGATGCCGTCGAACAATCCACCCGCGACTTCGGGCGTCGCGGCACCTGACACCGACGAATCCGCACCCACCCTGCCCACCGTGTGGCCGGGCACTGCCTATCCGCTCGGGGCCGCCTATGACGGCGCAGGAACTAACTTTTCGTTGTTCTCCGAAATCGCCGACAAGGTCGAGTTGTGTCTGATCGACGACAAGGGCGGCGAGTCGCGGATCCCACTCGACGAGGTCGACGGATACGTCTGGCACGCGTATCTGCCGAACATCACCCCGGGCCAGCGCTACGGCTTTCGCGTCTACGGGCCATTCGATCCGGCTGCCGGCCACCGGTGCGACCCGAGCAAGCTGCTGCTCGACCCGTACGGGAAGGCTTTTTACGGTGATTTCAGCTTCGGCCAGGCGCTGTACTCCTATGACATGAACGCCGTCGACCCGGAGGGCCCCAACGCCAATGGAGCCGATACCGGCACTCCCCCGATGGTCGACTCGCTCGGCCACACCATGACCAGCGTGGTGAGCAACCCCTTCTTCGACTGGGGGTCCGACCGGGCGCCGCTCACCCCGTACCACGAAACGGTCATCTACGAGGCCCATGTCAAGGGCATGACGCAGACCCACCCTGGCATCCCCGAGGGGCTCCGGGGCACTTATGCCGGGCTGGCCCACCCGGTGATCATCGAGCACCTCAAGTCGCTGAATGTCACCGCGCTCGAACTGATGCCGGTTCACCAATTCATGCACGACTCCCGGCTGCTGGACTTGGGCTTGCGAAACTATTGGGGCTACAACACGTTCGGCTTCTTCGCCCCCCACAGCCAATACGCTTCCAACCGCAAGGCCAGCGTCGCCGAGTTCAAAACCATGGTGCGCAGCCTTCACGAAGCCGGCATCGAAGTCATTCTCGACGTGGTCTACAACCACACCGCTGAAGGCAATCATCTGGGGCCGACCATCAACTTCCGTGGCATCGACAACGCCGCCTACTACCGGCTTGTCGACGAGGACCTGCGGTTGTACAAGGACTTCACCGGCACCGGCAACAGCCTCAACGCCCGTCATCCGCACGTCCTGCAGCTGATCATGGACTCGCTGCGCTACTGGGTGACCGAAATGCACGTCGACGGCTTCCGGTTCGACCTGGCTTCCACGTTGGCCCGCGAGTTGCATGACGTCGACCGATTGAGCGCGTTCTTCGATCTGGTGCAGCAGGATCCGATAGTCAGCCAGGTCAAGCTGATCGCCGAGCCGTGGGATGTGGGCGAGGGCGGCTATCAGGTCGGCAACTTCCCCGGTTTGTGGACCGAGTGGAACGGGAAGTACCGGGATACTGTGCGTGACTACTGGCGGGGCGAGCCCGCGACCCTTGGCGAGTTCGCCTCCCGGCTGACCGGGTCGTCAGACCTCTACGAGGACACCGGCCGACGCCCCAGCGCGAGTATCAATTTCGTCACCGCCCACGACGGGTTCACCCTCAACGACCTGGTGTCCTACAACGAAAAGCACAACGAGGCCAACGGCGAAGACAATCGCGACGGAGAAAGCCACAACCGGTCGTGGAACTGTGGCGTGGAGGGCCCCACCGATGACCCCGACATCGTGGAGCTGCGTTGCCGCCAGATGCGCAATTTCTGGGCCACCCTGATGGTCAGCCAGGGCACACCGATGATCGCCCACGGCGACGAGATCGGGCGGTCCCAGAACGGCAACAACAACGTCTATTGCCAGGACTCCGAATTGTCCTGGATGGATTGGTCTTTGGTCGACAAGAACGCCGACCTGCTGGCATTCGCCCGCAAGGTGACCACCTTGCGCAAGAACCATCCGGTGTTCCGCCGACGCCGATTCTTCGAGGGCGAGCCGATCCGAACGGGCGACGAGGTTCGCGATATCGCCTGGTTGACACCGGGCGGCCGGGAGATGACACATGAGGACTGGGACAAGAGCTTCCACCATCGATGTGTCGCGGTGTTTCTCAACGGCGATGCCATCACCGCACCCGATGCCCGCGGCGAGCAGGTGGTTGACGACTCATTTCTGTTGTGCTTCAACGCCCACGATGACTACATCGAGTTCGTCGCGCCGCAAGACGATTATGCGCGGGAGTGGACCGTGGAGCTGGACACCAACCACCCCGGTGCCGCCGATTCGGTGGTGGCGGCCGAAGAGAAGATAGAAGTTCCGGCGCGTTCGTTGCTGATCCTGCGTAAGACCGCCTGACATATGGTTTTTCCGGTCCGAGCCACCTACCGGTTACAACTGCGTGGTGAGTCCAGCGGATTCGGGTTCACCTTCGCCGATGCCGAGGAGCTGCTGGATTACCTCGACGACCTCGGGATATCGCATCTCTACCTGTCACCCATCATGACCGCGGTCCGCGGGTCCAGCCATGGATACGACGTCACCGACCCGACGACCGTGTCACCGGAGCTGGGCGGTCCCGACGGCCTGGCGCGGCTGTCAGCGGCGGCCCGCGCGCGCGGCATGGGCCTGGTCGTCGACATCGTGCCCAACCACGTCGGCATCGACAAACCCGAGCAGAACGCGCGGTGGTGGGACGTGTTGCGGCACGGTCGATCCTCGCCGCATGCGGCATTCTTCGATATCGACTGGGACCTTGACGATGGCCGAATTATCTTGCCGCTGTTAGGTTCCGACGATGACGCCGCCAACCTGACAGTCGACGGGGACCTGCTGCGCCTGGGGGACCTGGCGCTTCCCGTTGCCCCCGGCACCGCGGACGGCCCCGGCCCGCAAGTGCACGACCGCCAGCACTACCGGTTGGCGGGCTGGCGAAACGGAGTCTGCGGTTATCGCCGCTTCTTTTCAATCACCTCGCTGGCCGGCTTGCGGCAAGAAGATCGCGCGGTGTTCGACGACAGCCACACCGAAGTCGCCCGCTGGTTCGCCGAGGGGCTCGTCGACGGCGTGCGCATCGACCACCCCGACGGATTGTCCGATCCCTGCGGGTATTTGGCCTGGCTGCGCGACCTGGTCGGTCCGGACGCCTGGATCGTGATCGAAAAGATCTTGGCCGTCGACGAGGCGCTGGAGCCCACGCTGCCCGTGGCCGGCACGACCGGCTATGACGTGTTGCGAGAAGTGGGCGGAGTCTTCATCGACCCGGCGGGGGCACCAACGCTGACCGCGCTCGTCGACTCCGCCGGAATGGACTACCAAGCGATACCGAATCTGTTGGCCGACCTCAAGATCCATGCGGCTACCGACACCCTGGCCAGCGAACTGGGTAGGCTGCGGCGGTCTATCGTCGCCGCGGCCGGCACCGATCATCCGTTGCTGCCCGAGGCGGTGGCTGCCTTGCTCAGCCACATCGGGGTCTACCGTTGCGATTACCCCGGCCTGGCCGCGATCCTGCCCACCGCGTTGGCCGAAACCCAAACGGCATCGCCACAATTAGGGCCGGCGCTACAGGTGCTCGCCGCCGCGCTGGCCGGTGGCGGCGAACCCGCCACGCGCCTGCAGCAGTTGTGCGGCGCGGTGACCGCCAAGGCAGCCGAGGACTGCTTGTTCTACCGCGATGCCCGGTTGGTCTCGCTGAACGAGGTGGGCGGCGAACCACGCCGGTTTGGTGTGGGCGCCGCAGAGTTTCACCACAGCGCCGCCACCCGCGCCCGGATGTGGCCGCAGGCGATGACCACGCTGACCACTCACGACACCAAGCGCGGCGAGGACGTGCGTGCCCGCATCGGTGTGCTGTCGCAGGTGCCGTCGCTGTGGACCGAGTTCCTCGCCCGCTGGGAAATCGAGGCACCCTCCCCCGATCCCGCAACCGGACAGTTCCTGTGGCAGAACATCTTCGGCGTGTGGCCGGTGAGCGGTGCGGTCACCGACCAGCTGCGCGACCGACTGCACGGCTATGCCGAGAAGGCGATCCGGGAAGCGGCCTTGCATACCTCATGGAACGAGCCGGACACCGCTTTCGAGGAGGCGGTGCACCGGTGGCTGGATACCGTGCTGGACGGGCCGGTGGCATCCGCACTGACCAAGCTTGTCGCTCAACTGAATCCGCACGCCGCAAGTGACGCGCTAGGTCAGAAGCTGCTCGCGCTGACGGTGCCCGGCATACCCGACGTCTACCAGGGCACCGAGCTGTGGGACGACAGCCTGGTCGACCCGGACAACCGCCGCCCGGTCGACTATGCCGCTCGCAGAGCCGCACTGAAAGAGTTGCAGCATCCGAAAATGCGCGTCGTCACCACGGCGCTTCGGCTGCGGCGCTCCCGTCCAGACAGCTTTCTGCGCGGCGGATACTTTCCCGTGCTGGCCAGCGGGCAGGCCAGCGATCATGTGGTGGCATTCCGCCGCGGCGACGACGTCCTGGTCGCGGTGACCCGCTGGACGGTGCGACTGGCCGAAACGGGCTGGGGTAACACCGTGGTGCCGCTACCCGACGGCTCCTGGACCGACACGCTCACCGGCGCCATGGCAAGCGGACCGACGTCAGCCGCCGAATTGTTCGCGGACCTGCCCGTCGTCCTGCTGGAGCGCGACGATGAGTGAATTCCGGGTTTGGGCACCCGAACCCGCGCTGGTGCGCCTCGACGTCGACGGCGAGGTGCACGCGATGATGCGCTCCAATGACGGCTGGTGGCACAGGTCAATCGAGACCGCACCGGACGCCAGGTACGGATACCTGCTCGACGACGACCCCACCGTACTGCCCGACCCGCGATCACCGCGCCAACCCGACGGGGTGCACGCCCGCTCGCAGCTCTGGGACCCCGCGACCGCGGCCTGGACGGACAACACCTGGCCTGGCCGGTCGGTCGAAGGCGCGGTGATCTATGAGCTACACGTCGGCACCTTCACCGGCGAGGGCACTTTCGACTCGGCCATTGAACGGCTGGACTACCTGGCCGATCTCGGAGTCGACTTCGTCGAGCTGATGCCCGTCAATTCCTTTGCCGGCACCCACGGGTGGGGATATGACGGCGTGTTGTGGTACAGCGTGCACGAACCCTATGGCGGTCCCGACGGGTTGGTTCGCTTCGTCGATGCGTGCCACGCACGTGGCTTGGGGGTATTGATCGATGCGGTGTTCAACCACTTCGGCCCGTCGGGCAACTACCTGCCACGGTTCGGCCCATACCTTTCGTCGGCAAGCAATCCGTGGGGGGAAGGCATCAACATTGCCGACGCCAACTCAGACGAAGTGCGGCGCTACATCATCGGGTGCGCGCTGCGCTGGATGCGCGACTTCCATGTCGATGGTCTGCGGCTGGACGCGGTACATGCGCTGGTGGACACCACGGCCATCCACATCCTCGAGGAGCTCGCGACCGAAACCGACTGGCTGTCAAGGCAGGTGGGCCGTCCGCTGTCGCTGGTCGCCGAAAGCGATCTCAATGACCCGCGACTGATCACTCCACGCGACCACAACGGCTACGGGATAACCGCGCAATGGGATGACGATATCCATCACGCCATCCACACCGCGGTATCCGGCGAGCGTCAAGGCTATTACGCCGACTTCGGCTCACTGGCCACACTGGCGGAGACACTGCGCCGCGGGTACTTTCACGCCGGCACCTATTCGTCGTTCCGCCGGCGCCGGCACGGGCGTCCGCTGGACACCTCCACCATCCCCGCGACCAGGCTGCTCGCCTACACCTGCACCCACGATCAGGTGGGCAATCGCGCTCTCGGCGATCGCCCATCACAGCGCCTGACCGCCGGCCAGCTGGCGATCAAGGCCGCTCTCGTGCTCGGATCTCCCTACACTGCAATGCTTTTCATGGGTGAGGAATGGGGAGCGTCGAGCCCATTCCAGTTTTTCAGCTCACATCCCGAGCCCGAGTTGGCCCGGGCCACCGCGGAAGGCCGTAAAGCTGAGTTCGCCGAACACGGCTGGGACGCCGACGAAATTCCCGACCCGCAGGACCCGCAGACATTTCAGCGTTCCAAGTTGAATTGGGACGAGGTCGGCGCAGGCGAGCATATCCGGTTGCTCCGGCTCTATCGCGATCTGATCGCCTTGCGCCGCAGCGAGCCGGACCTGGCCGATCCATGGCTGGAACACCTTGCCGTGGGTTATGACGAGGAGCAGGCCTGGATTGTTTTGTGCCGCGGCCAGTTACGTATCGTGTGCAACCTGAGCGCCGAGCCGGTGACGGTCCCGGTCGCCGGTGAAGTGGTGCTGGCGTGGGGTGCGCCGACGGTAAAGGCCGATAGCACTGTGCTGGACGGGCATTCCTTCACCATTTTGCGGATTGCGGGCTGAGCTACACGCTGGAACGACCAGTACTGCGCACCGCATCGGCGACCGCGTCGGCGAGTGGGTCGATCTCGTCGGCGGCCAGGTCCGCGATGGTGATGCGCATGCCCGGCCCGGTGCGAATGCGAAACCGTGTTCCCGGCGCCGCGGCCCACCCCGCGTTGAGCAGCCGAGTGATCGCGACGGTCTCGTCTGGGACTGGGATCCACAGGTTGAGCCCGGACCGGCCGAAAGCGGTGACCTCGCGCTCGGCCAAGGCGGTGCGCAACCGCGTGCGGGTGCCGCTGTATTGCTGCTCGGCCGTACGGATAAGCCGCGTCGCAGCGTCGTCCGACCACAAGCTGACCGCGAGTCCTTGCAGTACGTGGCTCACCCAGCCCGGCCCGAGCCGCAGTCGGCCATACACCCGCTCGACAGTGCGGTGGTCTCCGGCCAGGACAGCCACGCGCAGGTCGGGACCGAACGCCTTGGATGCCGACCGCACGAATGCCCAACGGGTGGTCGATCCGGCCAAGGTGTGCAGCGGCGCGCCGGAAATGCCTGCGCAGTGGTCGTCTTCGACAAGCAGCACCTCGTCGGACCGGTCGGCCAACACGCTGCGTAACGCCTCAGCGCGATCCGCGGATAGCGCCGCACCGGTCGGGTTCTGCGCACGATTGGTGACAACCAGCGCACGCACCCCGCGAGCTAGCGCCCGAGCGACGTCGGCAACCAGCGGTCCGTCGTCGTCGACCCGCACGGGCTCGGCCGAAAGCCCCAGCGCGGCAAGCAGATCCAGCATGTTGGCCCAGCCGGGATCCTCGACGGCCACCCGGTCACCCGGACGCAGGTGCGCGGTGAGCGCCCGCTCGATGCCATCCAGCGCACCGCTGGTCACCGCGAGTTGATCGGCCGGAACGCCGTCGGCGCTCAGCGCTGCACGGGCGTAGTCGACCAACTCGGGCGACATCGCCGGCTCCCCGTACAGCACCGGGCGGCGGACGACCGGAGTGGCCTGCGGGACGGCCGCGATGGGTAGCAGGGCGGGATCCGGGTTGCCGGTGGACAGATCGCGGACCCCGGCGGGAACGTCAAGCCCAAGCAGGGAGCGCGGTGTGGTCGCGGGACGGTGGCGCACTCGCGTGCCGCGCCGGCCCGCAGTTTCGACGGCCCCGCGATCGCGCAGCAAGCGGTAGGCCGCGGCGGCGGTGTTGGCGTTCACACCGAGGTGAGTGGCCAGGTCCCGGACCGGCGGCAGTGCGTCGCCCGGCGCCAGCCTGCCTGTCGAGATCGCCTCTTCGACGTCGGCGGCTATGGATTCCGCCCCGGTTCCCGCTATGCTGTATTGTACTGTCACATATTATATTATGTACTATTACAAATGCGAAGGCAATCCGTTGGAAACCGCATACCACCCCACACCGCGCACGACGCCCACCCGCTATCGGGAACGCGCCCGCTACGACCGCGAAATCGTGCACCGGGTGCTGGACGAGTCCCTGATCTGTCACCTGGGCTACCTCAGCGCCGGCAGGCCGGTGGTCTTGCCGACGACGCATGCCCGCCTCGATGAAACCCTCTACCTGCACGGCTCCACCGGCAGCGGCCCGATGCTCGCCGCCAGGGCGGCGCCGTCGGGCCTGCCCGTCTGCGTCACCGCCACCCTCGTCGACGGGCTGGTGCTGGCCCGCTCGGCGCTACACCATTCGCTGATGTACCGCTCAGTTGTCGTGGTGGGCGACGCACGCGTTGTCGAAGATCCGGCGGAGAAGCTGCGGGCGCTGCACTCGCTGCTCGATCACATCGCACCGGGGCGCGCCGCCGACTGCAGGACCCCGAATGCACGTGAGCTCGCCGCAACGGCAGTGCTCGCGCTTGACCTCGTCGAGGTTTCCGCCAAGGTACGCAGCGGCGGGCCAGTCGACGAGCCGGAGGATTGCACGCTTCCGCACTGGGCCGGCGTGGTGCCGCTGAGCCTGACGGGCGGAGCACCGGTGCCGGCTGACGACCTTGATCCCACCACCCCGGTGCCGCCGTATCTGACCGGCTACTCGCGTTAGGTCAACGGCTACAGCAACAGGTACCGGTAAGCCGGCGAACCGGGCTGGAGGGTTTCGACGTGGATTTCCGTTGCCCGCATCCGGGCCAGCAGTCCATCGAGATCCGCCGACGATCCCAGCTGGATGCCCACCAGCGCCTCACCGGTCTCTCGGTTGTTGCGCTTGACGTACTCGAACAAGGTGATGTCGTCATTGGGCCCGAGTACCGTCGTCGAGGAACCGGCGCAGCGCACCGGGCTCTTGCGGGAAGTCCACCAGGAAGTAGTGCTTGAGGCCGAGGTGCACCAGCGAGCGCTCCAGCACCTCGCCGTAGCGCGAGACGTCGTTGTTGCCGCCTGAGAGCAGGCAAACCACCGTCGACCCTGGCTCCACGTCGGCTTCCAGCAGACCCGCCACCGACAGCGCGCCGGCCGGCTCGGCGATGATGCCCTCGTTCTGATAGAGGTCGAGCATTGCGGTGCACACCGCGCCCTCGTCGATCGTCGTGATCGACACCATGTCACCGGCGGCGGCCAGCGCGGCATGGGTCAGCGTTCCGGCCCGTTTCACCGCGGCGCCGTCGACGAACTGGTCGACGTGGTCCAGCGTCACCGGCTCGCCGGCGGCCAGCGCGGCCATCATCGCGGCGGCACCGGCCGGCTCGATACCCAGCACCGCGGTGTTCGCGGTCCGCTCGGCCAGGTAGGTGGTGATGCCGGCGATGCAACCGCCGCCGCCCACCGGGACCACCACCAGGTCCGGCTCGTTGTCGAGTTGGTCAAGCAGTTCGACGGCAATGGTGCCCTGGCCGGCGATGGTGCGCAGGTCGTCGTACGGCGGCACCAGCGTGGCGCCGGTGCGTTGGACGTCGTCGAGCGCCGCCTCAGCAGCGAGATCGTAGGTCGATCCCCCCACGATCAGCTCGATGAACTTCCCGCCGTGGTAACGGATCCGGTCACGCTTTTGCTGGGGCGTCTTGTTCGGCACATAGACGCGGCCGTGCACGCCCAGCGCCCGGCATGCATACGCAAAGCCCTGCGCATGGTTACCCGCCGAGGAGCACACCACTCCGGCGCCAATCTCCTCGTCGGAGAGTTGCACCAGCAGGTTGTAGGCGCCGCGCAGCTTGTAGGAGCGCACTATCTGCAGGTCTTCGCGCTTGAGGTAGACCTGCGCGCGGGTGATCTCCGACAGCCGATCGCTCAGCTGCAATGGGGTGGGCGTGACCACCGGGGCGATCCGCTGCGCCGCATTGTCAATGTCAGCCGCGGACAGCGGTAAGGTGCGCGGGCTCTGGCTCAGTTCAGCGGACACCGGTCAATGGTGCCACGCAGTACTCTTCCGCGTGGCTAACCGGCTGATTTCACCGGAGTCAGCACGAACACCGGAATCTGGCGGTCGGTCTTTGTCTGGTACTCGGCGTAGTCCGGCCAGGCCTCGACGGCGCGCTCCCACCAGGTGGCTTTCTCCTCGCCAAACACCTCGCGGGCGTCGTAAGACCTCGACGGCGCGCTCCCACCAGGTGGCTTTCTCCTCGCCAAACACCTCGCGGGCGTCGTAATCCTGGGGACAGTGCCGTCCTGCAGCTCGACACGTGGGTTCTTGGCGATGTTGTAGTACCAGACCGGGTTCTTCGGGGCCCCGCCGAGTGAGGCGACGACCGCATACTCGCCGTTGTGCTCGACGCGCATCAATGGGGTTTTGCGGAGTTTGCCGGTCTTGGCTCCGATCCTACCTCCTCGACGGTGGTCAGCAGGATGATGGGCTTGCCCTTCATGTCCGCGGCCTCTTGTCCGCCGGATTCGGCGTACTTGTCGGCTTGTTCGCGGGACCAATCCAAGGGGCTGGGTGCGTATTCACCTGAAAGCGGCATACCCATCACTTTACGGCCGCAGTCGTTATTGCCGCTTCTCGTGTTGTTCCTGAGCAAAGGAACGAAGATGACGGCGGGTCTGGTGATCCGGTGTGCCGGGCTCGCCGTCGCGGTGTCTGCCCTTCGTGTAGTCGCCCTGCCACTCCACTCGCTCTCCCGCAGCAACGCTCGCCGCCGCCTGAATTCGCCCTTCGTCGTCACGTGAGCGAAGGAAGAGCTCATGCTTGCGCTGCAGATCTTCATCAGACTCGATGCGCCTGAGCTCGGGGGCGAACTCTTCAAGCTCGGCTCGGCGCTGCGGAACGATCATGCAGATCGGCTCGTCGACCTCGAATCGCACCGGCATCATCTTGCGGGTGAATTTCCAGCTCATGCTGAAACTCGCACTTGCCCAGTCGGTTTCGACTATGCCCTCTAACGGAGTCACGGCGTCCTTCGGATAGTTCGCCGGCCCGCGGACCAACAAGTTGTAACCCGCCGGTGTGCGGAACAACATCGGCAGATGCCAGGTCAGGATGCCGTAACCGAAATGGCTGGAGGGCAGGAACTGGCCGGGATCGCGACTATCTGGTGCGATAATCACGTCCACGCCGCCTTGACCCATCCACGTAGCGGTGAACCCGCACGGATTGCGCAGCTCCCAGCCACTCTGGTTAGCGATGAGCATCGGCAAACACCGATTAGGCCAACCGATACGCATCTCCGACATCTCTGACATCCACGTCCGGCTAATCGGTGCCGGACCGATCGGCGGCGCATTGTCGCGGGTGATGAACCCGATCAGTGGACGGGCCTGGGTGTTGGACGTGTCACTCGACGTTTGGAATCCCCTCCCCCATAGCACATGTCATGCGTTGGCGGCTCGGCCCGTTAGGCCTTCTAGCGGGCAGTTTAGCGCGAAGGGCTGTTTACCGCGTTCTGGCTAGCTCGGCGATGGTGTTGACCCGCCGGACGGCGGTGGCGATCTCGTCGGCGAACTGCCGTCGTCGTTGTGCCACATCCAGGTACTCAAAGCCGTCGACCAGCTCGCGATGCCGAGCCAAGCGCAGCCCGGTCTTGAACAGTTCCATCGACCTCGACTCGGCGCTGGCGATTCTGCGCTGCAGCTCCCACTGCTTACCCACCTCGAGGCACTCGGCGAGGAATGCTTGCTCGTCGAACGATTCGTCCTCGTGGGCGGCCAGCCGGTCGGCGACGATGTGGTAGGCGTCCAGGAACGGGCGCAACACCAGATGCGCCAGCAGCAGATCCGCCTCTTCCAGCAGCCGCCGCACCTCGGCCGCGCTGGCGGCCTTGGTGGTGTCTTCCACTGGCCCGATCAGACGTACTTCGTCGGCGAGATCCTTCTCAAACTGCGCGCGGGCGGAGAACAAGAACTCGAACTTCAGCAGCTCGCGCAGACTTAGCGCCTCGTCGCGCACGGTCGCCGGTAACACCGAGCCGTCCACGGATGTTTCCGAAGCGGCCAGCAACGCCGTCTCGGCGATGGCGCGGTCGACCAGGATGTGGATGGCGGTGTTGCGGTAGAACGCCGCGACCAGGTGCTGGTCCTCGCCGATGCCCCATACCGCTTCGGTGCCGGCGTCATAGACGCTGACCACGCCGGAGGCGACGAGCTGGTGCAAGGTCCATCGGATCGTGGAGCGATTCGTCAGGTCGGCCGCACCGGCGACCGTCCAGTTCCGTGCCGCGATGTAGCTCGCCAGCGGTCGCACGGTGGCCAGCACCTCGCTGATGGACAACGACCGGTCCGCACCCAGCAACGCGAGACTCACCACCGCGGTGGGAGTGACCGGCGTGGCGCGGTTGATCCGGTGTTCGACGTCGAGCGCGATGCGTTCGATTTCGGTCCCGGTCCCCGATTCGTCGGCGCGCATTTCCTCGAGGCGCTTGCGCAGCGGCAGCGGTTCGCCGAAGTCCAGGTAGGCGCGGCCGAGCCGCTCGCCCTGCTGCCGCGCCAACCGGATCAGGAAGCGAAGGTCTTCGGGCCGTTTCACCGCACCGTAGGCCTCGGTGGTCATGGCTTCCACCTCGTGCAGCTGGTCGTACACGATGGAGGTCGGCACCAAATACACTTCGGGACCGTCGATTTCGTCGACGGCGTCGGTGATGTAGCGCAGGATCCCGAACACCGGAGGTCGCAGCTTGCCGGTCCTGGTCCGGCCCCCTTCGATCGACCAGGTCAGGTTGGCGTGGTTTTGCACCAGCTGCGCGGTGTAGGCGCGCAGTGCGAACCGGTAGACGGGAATATCTTTGGTCTGACGGCGGATGAAGATCGTCCCGGTGCGCTTGGCCCAGCCGCCCAGCGGGAAGAAGTTCAAGTTCGCCCCGCCGAAGGTCAGCGCCGGCGAGAGCCGGTTGGCCAGGATCACCTCGGGCAGCAGCATGCCGTCCAAGTAGGAGCGATGGGAAAAGGCGAACGCCAGCGTCGCCTTGCGATCCAGTCTGCGCAGCTGCGCGATCTGGTCCTCGTCGACCAGCACGTCGTAGGCCCGCATCAGCCAGCGACTGAAGCCGCGCCAGGCTTCCACCGCCCGCTCGTCCAACGAGGCCGCCATCTCGCGCAGGTAGCCCGCGGCCTCGGCGCGCACGCTGTGCGGGTCGCGGCCGAGCTCGTCTGCCAGCTTGTCGAGCCGCTCGACATACCACGGCGCAGCCAACAGCTGAACAACCTCGGCAGGGTCAGTCGACAACGGCGTCACCGATTCATCAAGAATTCCGGTGCGTTGCAGCATCTTTCGCGCTCCTACGCGGCCGAGCTCGCGCGCCGTCGCCATGCGTTTCCCGCTCATGCCGGTTGCACCGTTGCAGCTTCGGAAGGCTCGTGGACCTCCGGATGTAGTTCGCGCGCGTAGAGTTCTTCGATCTCGGCGGTGTATTTCGTCATGATCGGCTTGCGCTTCAGCTTCATCGTCAGCGTTATCTCGTCGCCGCCCGGCTCCCATAACGTCGGCAAAACCCGGAAGCGCTTAATCTGTTCCACGCGCGATAGTTTGGCGTTGCCTTCGGCCACACCCGCAGCGATCCGCGCGATCACCTCCGGGTCGGCTGCCAGCGCCGCGGGTGACGCGTCGGAAAGGCCGTGCTGAGCCGCGTACGGGCCGACCGAGTCGGCGTCGAAGACCATCAGCGCGGCGTTGTACGGTCGTCCGTCGCCGATCGTGATCATCACGCCGACCATCGGGCAGGCGGCCAGGATGGCGTTCTCGATGTTAGCCGGGGACATGTTCTTTCCGGCCGCGTTGATGATCAACTCCTTCTTACGGTCGACCACCCGCATATAGCCCTCGGCGTCGACGTCGAAGATGTCACCGGTGTGCAGCCAGCCGTCTTCGTCGATCGCCTCCGCGGTCTTCGCCGGTTCCTTGCGGTAGCCCTTCATCACCAGCGGACCGCGGACCAGATACTCGCCGTCCTCGGCGATCTTGCCCTCCAGTCCGGGAAGCAGTTTGCCGACGGTGCCCAGGCGCGCATCGCGGGGATGGGCGACGGTGGCGGCGCAGCTCAGCTCGGACATTCCCCAAAGCTCGGCGATCGGGACGCCGATGCCGGTGAAGAAAGCCAGTGTCTCTTTGGGGATCGGCGCCGCTCCCGAGAGCGCCCACCGGAGCTCTCCGAAGCCGAGCTGCTCCCGTAGCTTCGACAGCACCAACTCGTCGGCCTTGGCCCACTCCGCGGCGCCATCGTCGGACATCGGCTCGCCGGCGAGCAGGGCGCCGGCGCGTTTTGCAGCCACCGACATCGCCCACTGCATTGCCTGCCGCTTCGCGTCGTCCGTCTCGTGGCTGACGGTGAATTCGATTGCGGCCTTGAGCTTTTCCCATACCCGGGGCACCGCGCCCCAAACCGTGGGCCGCACGTCGGGCAGCGCTGCCGCGATCGCGCGCCCGTCGGACACAACTGTGACCTGGGTACCGAACATCTCCTGGCCATACAGCGCGGTCATCCGGTCGGCGATGTGCGCGGACGGGAGAAATGACGTGATCCGGTCACCGAATTGGATTCCGAGCACGGCGTCGAGGCCGTAACCCTCGAACAGCAGGTTGGTGTGGGTCATCTCCACACCCTTGGGGTTCCCAGTGGTCCCCGATGTGTAGATGAGCGTGACGACGTCGTCGGGCTGCACCGCCCGCCACGTGGACTCGAAGTCGAAATCCTTTTGCGCGGCGGCATACAGGTCGTCCACCGATATGGTGCCGGCCGGCGAACCGTCGATGCAGACGATGTGCTCGATGGCCGCACCGCTGGCGCGAATGCGGTCCACGTACTGCTCCTCACAGATCGCGACTTTGGTGCCCGCGTTGCCGAACAGGTAAGTGAGCTGCTCGGCGGGCAGCGTGTTGTACACCGAAAACGAAGTGGCACCGACGTGTTGGGCACCAATTTCGAGCGGGTAGAACTCGATCCGGTTGGCCATCATCAGCGAAACCGTGTCGCCCCGCCGAACCCCCAAACCCGCCAGCCCCGCAGCGACCTTCCGCACCTGATCCGCAAGCTCTCGCCACGTCAACGTCTGGGTGTCGCCAGGCGTGCGGAGCGCGACGGCGTCCGGATCGATCGACGCGGTGCGCTGGAACGCCTCACACAAGGTGGCCGGACGCTCGGGTGTCGTCATTTGCGTTCTCCTTAGCGTCGGGTCAGCTCTGCCCTTCGTGAGCGTACGTCCGTGGTCAGGGGCACGGAATAGGTTGGCTGATTTCTCCGACACAGCGACATCCCTGATCACGGGCAGTACGTTCGGATAATGCGGTCCGATCTACGCGTTGATGTCAGTGACCTCTCCCCGCTGGAGCAGACCGCATTGCTGACCCAGTACGCGCGAGCGCTCGACAGCCGATGGCCACGGCACAGCCGAGGACCACGGACCATCCTGGGGGACACGCTCGCCGACGACATCGTCAACAGGATCGACTACGACTTTGCTGCGCTCGGCGTGCCCAAGAGCGTGGTGTGCCAGACGTCCCTGCGCGCCAAGATGCTCGACGACCGGGTGCGGGCGTTCACCGCCGAGCACCCCAACGCCGTCGTGGTGGACCTCGGCGCGGGTCTGGACACGGGCTTGTTCCGGGTGAACCCACCCGGCGCGGTCGATTGGTACAGCGTCGATCTGCCGGGCGTCATCGCACTGCGCGACCGGCTGATGCCGGCCCACGAGCGGGCTCACTCGATCACCGCATCGGTGGCCGACAACAACTGGCCGAACACCATCCCGGTCGGCCGGCCGGCCATGGTGATCGCCGACGGGCTGTTCGCCTTTCTGTCCGAACCGGTGATCGTCGGTGTCTTCCGACGCGTCACCGAGCACTTCATGTCCGGGGAGCTGGCCTTCAACGACTATGGACGCATCGGCTGGTTCAGCCGGCTCGCGGTGAAGCTGGCCCCCCAGCAGATGTTCAGCACTGTCGGCGCCCAGTGGGGCTATCCAGGGTTCAAAGACGCGCGGGTGCCGCAGACGTGGAATCCGCGGCTGACGCTAATCGAAGAATCCAGCCTGGCACACGCTCCCGAGGTTGACCTGTTTCCGGGCTGGATTCGGTTGGCTACCAAGGTATCCGGCAAGTTCGCGGCATCCGCCCGCAAAGCCAGGATACTGCGCTACCGGTTCTGACCGCCCACTACACAAGAGAGGTGTCATCCACAAACATCCGGCACCTGCGCCTGCGCTGGCCGGCTCAGGCCGGTAATGCGCTGTTAATGCCACACGTGCAGGCGTCAATCGCGGTCACGTGCAACGCATCCCCTTCGATGAGGCGTGCCCGCAGCGTCGATCGTCCGGGTGGACCTGGCATGAGTCAGTCCGCCCTGGACGCACAGCCGAAGCCCTAATCGCACACTCGGTGGCGCTGAAGCCGGCTGCCTAACCGCCCAAGCACCCCGGACCGAGCAGTTCCTTGAGGTCGCCCATCAATGCCGGCGAGGGGGTCACCCGCAGCGACTGGTCCAGCTCCAGCGTGGTGATCCGGTCCCCGCTGATAAGGCGCAGATGCACCTGCGAGGTTCCCGGATGGCGGGCCAGCACCTGCTTGAGCGCGCTGACCTTGTCGAAGGTGCACTGCCGGGTGGGCAGGCTGACCGCCAGTGGCCTGTCCGCCTGGGCGCTGGAAAAGTCGGGCACTACCAGGTCGTTGGCGATGAGCGCGATTCGGTCGTCGCGGATCGCCACCTTGGCATTGACCAGCACAACCGCGTCATCGACGATGTCGGCGCCGTAGGCGGAATACGCATGCGGGAAGAACATCACCTCGATGCCACCGGTGAGGTCTTCCAATTGCGCTGATGCCCAAGGCATTCCGTTTTTGTTGACCCGCCGGTTCACCGAAGCCAAGATGCCGCCCACCCGCACCTGGGTTTCGTTGGGGATGTCGCCGTCAAGGATCGCCGGGATGGCGGTGTCAACCTGGCCGGAAAGCAGGTGCGCCACCCGATTGAGCGGATGCCCGGACACGTAAAGGCCCAGCATCTCGCGTTCCAGGGCCAGCTTGTGCTTGTCCTCCCACTCGTCGTCGGGCACCTTGATGGTGAACACCGCATCGGTGCCCGCGTCGCTGCCCCCGAACAGGTCGAACTGCCCCATCGCCTCGGCCTTCTTGGTGCCCAGGACCGAGTCCACCGCGTCGGTGTGGACCAGGAACAGACCTTTGCGGGCATGTCCGAGCGAATCGAACGCACCCGCCTTGATCAGCGATTCGGTGACCTTCTTGTTGCACGCCGAAATATCGATCTTGTTCAGGTAGTCCGAGAAGTCGGTGAACTTGCCCTTGCCGGAACGGGTGTTGATCAACGAAGTCACGACGTTGGCACCGACATTGCGCACCGCGCCCAACCCGTAGCGGATGTCGGGGCCCACCGATGCGAAGTTCAGGCCGGACTCGTTGACGTCGGGCGGCAACACCGTGATCCCCAGCTTGCGGCAGTCGGCCAGATAGACGGCCGCCTTGTCCTTGTCATCGCCCACCGAGGTCAGCAGACCGGCCATGTACTCGGCGGGATAGTTGGCCTTGAGGTAAGCGGTCCAATAGGAGACCATGCCGTAGCCGGCGGCGTGTGACTTGTTGAATGCGTAGTCGGCGAACGGAAGGATGGTGTCCCACAGCGCCTTGATTGCGCCCGCGGAGAACCCGTTGGACCGCATCCCTTCCGCGAAGCCTTCGTACTCCTTGGCGAGCACCTCGCGCTTCTTCTTACCCATCGCCTTGCGCAGAATGTCTGCTCGAGTCAGCGAGTAGCCGGCCACCTTCTGCGCGATGCGCATGATCTGCTCTTGGTAGACGATGAGGCCGTAGGTCTCGGCCAGGATCTCCTCGAGCGGTTCGGCCAGCTCTGGGTGAATGGGCCGGATCGCCTGGCGGCCATTCTTGCGGTCGGCGTAGTCGTTGTGCGCGTTCTGGCCCATGGGCCCCGGTCGGTACAGCGCAATGACCGCGACGACGTCCTCGAACCCGGTCGGCTGCATGCGGCGCAGCAGGTCGCGCATCGGCCCGCCGTCGAGCTGGAACACCCCCAGGGTGTCGCCACGCCCCAGCAGCTCGTAGGTGGCCTTGTCGTCGGTCGGCACGGATTCCAGGTCGAGGTCGATTCCTTTGTTGGCCTTGATGTTCTCGATCGCGTCGCCGATGATCGTCAGGTTGCGCAGACCCAGGAAGTCCATCTTCAGCAGGCCAATGGCCTCGCACGACGGGTAATCCCAGCCGGTGATGATGGCGCCGTCCTGCGGTCGCTTCCACAGCGGGATGGCGTCGGTCAGCGGCTCACTGCTCATGATCACCGCGCAGGCGTGCACGCCGGCGTTGCGGATCAGACCCTCCAGGCCGCGCGCGGTCTGGTAGATGGTGCGTACGTCCGGGTCGGTTTCGATCAGGCCGCGGACCTCGGCGGCTTCCTTGTACCGCTCGTGGTTGGGGTCGGTGATGCCCGACAGCGGAATGTCTTTGGCCATGATCGCCGGCGGCAGCGCCTTGGTAATCCGGTCGGCGATGGCGAACCCGGGCTGGCCGTAGTGGATCCGCGCCGAATCCTTCAGCGCCGCTTTGGTTTTAATGGTGCCGAAGGTGATGACTTGGGCGACGCGGTCGTGACCCCATTTGTCGGCGGCGTAGCGCACCACCTCACCACGACGACGGTCGTCGAAGTCGATATCGATGTCGGGCATCGAGGTGCGTTCGGGATTGAGGAACCGCTCGAACAGCAGCCCGTGCGGAATCGGGTCGATGTCGGTGATGCCCAGGGCGTAGGCGACCAGCGATCCGGCGGCCGAGCCACGGCCGGGGCCCACCCGGATGCCCACCGACCGCGCGTAGTTGATCAGGTCGGCGACGATCAGGAAATAGGACGGGAAGCCCTTGCCGCAGATGACGTCGATCTCGTAGGCCGCCCGCTCCGTGTAGCCGTCCGGCGGGCCGGCGGGAAACCGCCGGCCCAGCCCCGCCTCCACCTCATGACGCAGCCAGGAGGCCTGGTCGTGTCCCTCGGGCACCGGGAAGACCGGCATCCGGTCGCGCGGCGCCCACACGTCGGCGTAGGACTGCACCCGCTCGGCGATCAGCAACGTGGAGTCGCAGGCGCCGGGAACCTCGTCGTCCCAGATCTGGCGCATCTCGGCAGCCGACTTCAGGTAGTAGCCGTCGCCGTCGAACTTGAACCGGTTCGGATCCGATAGCGTCTTGCCGGTCTGCACACACAACAGCGCCTCGTGGTTGTGGGCGGCGTCGCGGGTGACGTAGTGGCAGTCGTTGGTGGCCAGCGGCGGAATGTTCAGCTTGCGGCCGATCTCGAGCAACCCTTCGCGGACCCGCTGTTCGATCGACAGCCCGTGGTCCATCAGCTCGAGGAAGTAGTTGTCGGCCCCGACGATCTCCCGCCACCTGGCGGCCGCCTCCAGCGCCCCCCGGTCCTGGCCCAGACGCAGCCGGGTCTGCACCTCCCCCGAGGGGCAGCCGGTGGTGATGATGATGCCCTCGGCGTGTTCGGCGATGAGCTCGGCATCCATCCGCGACCACTTGCTCAGCTGGCCCTCGAAGGAGGCCAGCGAGGACAGCTTGAAAAGGTTGCGCAGGCCGGTCGCGTTCTCGGCCACCATCGTCAGGTGCGTGTAGGAGCCGCTCCCGGAGACGTCGTCGGCCTTTTGGCTGGGGTCACCCCAGGTGACGCGCCGGGTGTCGAACCGTGAGCCCGGCGCGATGTACGCCTCGACGCCGATGATCGGCTTGATCCCGGCGTTCGTCGCCGCGTTGTAAAACTCGCTGGCGCCGAACATGTTTCCGTGATCGGTCATGCCGATCGCGGGCATCTGCAGCCGTTCCGCCTCAGCAAGCATCGGCGTGATCTTCGCGGCACCGTCCAGCATCGAATACTCGGTGTGGTTATGCAGGTGCACGAAGGACTGGTTCATAGGGACGCCAGTCTATGACCGAGGGCTGACGTGATCCCGGCGTGTCGCGGAGTGTGTCTCAAGACGTTTCTGGCTACCCGTCCAGCATGCCTCGCCGGCACGATTTCGTGCCGGAGCGGCACCGTTAGCGCGTGTCGACGCCGCCGGCGGCCGGCGGCCGTCACCCGTACTTCTCGACGAACAGCTTCAGTGACTTCTGCACGTCTCCTTTGACGGCGCGAGCCGCTGCCGAACCCACCGGACCGAACAGCGGACGTCCGCCCAGCTCAAGACGCAGGCCGAGGGCGGAGCCGTCTTTGGTGGGGCGCACGGTGAGGGTGACGCCGTATTTCGTCCCGCCCTTGCCCGACCCAGACATCGCAACCTCATGCGGCGGGTCCCATTTGGTCACCGTCCAGGTCACCCGGTTGCGCATGCCCTTGGCCCGCGCCACGCCCACGATCTGCGTGCCTTCGGTGATCTCGTCGGGCAGCTGGCTGCGCCACCCCTCGTGCATGACGAGCCACTCGCCCAAGTCGGACAGATCCGAAACGTGATCCCACATGTCCTGCGGGGTCATCGGCATGTCGGCGGTCATGTCAACCGCGGCCATCAGCGGGTGGGCCCGCCGCGAAATCGGTTGCCGATCCGGATCGCGGGCAGCAGCAGGCTGCGCGGTGCGAATCTGCCGCTGGTGCTGACCACCTTGGGCACGACGCCGGGCACCACACTGCGCCGACCTGCGAGCATCCCGCCGATCGCGGCTTCGGCGACGTCGGATGGCGAGACCTGCGCAATGGAGAGGCTGAACCGTTCGGCATTGGCGATCTCGGCCCACTCGGTGGGCACCGGGCCGGGGCACAGTACCGTGACCGACACTCCCGTGCCGTGCAGCTCCTCGTGGATGGCTTCGGAGAATGTCTGCACGAAGGCCTTGGTGGCCGAATACACCGCCATGTAGGGCATCGGCTGGAACCCGGCGATCGACGCGATGTTCATCACCGCCCCGGCCCCGCGTTCGACCATGCCGGGCAGGACCGCGTGGGTGAGTTCCATCAACGCCAGCGCGTTGAGCGTGACCTCTTCACTCTCCCGTTCGAGCGGCAAGTTGTAGAAGACGCCGCTGGTGCCGAAACCGGCGCTGTTGCACAGACCGGCGATCGGTTCGTTGCGGAGCCGGTTCGCCAATTTGACGCGGGCTTTGCTGTCGCTGAGGTCGAGCGGCATCACCTCGACAGCGACCGAGTACTCCGCGCCCACTTCGTTGGCGAGCTCGTCGAGCCGCTCCCGGCGCCGCGCGACCAGCAATAGCGGAAAGCCACGGCGGGCCAGGCCGCGAGCCAGTTCGGCGCCGATACCGGAGGAGGCGCCGGTGATGACGACGGTTGTTTCAGTGTCGGGTTTCGGAAGGCTCATGGTGTCACCAATGGATCCCGCGTGTTGCTCGCACAAACGTCTCGCTGCGTTTGTCGAACTGCTTCGAATCCCCTGTGTCGGTTGTGGATTCGCTGCCCTTGGCGGCGTCGGAGTCTTGGAACATGCCGAAGGCGCGGTTGCGCAAGCGATCCATGACCGCGGGGTTCACCGCGTCGGCGACGGCGGCGAATTGCCCGAACGGTGAGCTGGCCCGTCGGGGCCGGTGCACGATCGCGTCGGTGATCACACCGGCCGCCTGATCCGGCGTCAGCGCCGGGAACTTGTCATACATCTTGGTCGGGCTGATCATCGGGGTGCGCACCAGCGCCATGTGCACCGTGGTGAATCGGACGTCGTCGTTCACCGTCTTCGGCTTGCAATGCGTCGCACAGGCTGTCCAACGCCGCCTTGCTGGCGATGTAGGCGCCGAAGCGGGGTGCGCGGGTCTGCACACCGACCGAGGACACATTGATGATCTGCCCGAAGCCACGCTCGCGCATCCCTGGAATGAACTTGAGGATGAGCTGGACCGCGCCAAGATAGTTGAGCTGCATGGTCCGCTGGTAGTCATGGATTCGGTCGTAGGACAGCTCCAGCGAGCGTCGAATGGAGCGCCCCGCGTTGTTGATCAGGATGTCGACGCCCCCGAGGTCATCGAGCACCTTATCGGCCATCGCGGCTATGGCGTCCATGTCGGTCAGATCGCACGAATACACATGAGCGGTTCCGCCGTCGCCGCGAATCTCATCGGCCACCTTCTCCAGGTTTTCCAGCGTGCGGGCGACCAGCACCACAACCCCACCCGCTTCCGCGATTTTCTTCGCGGCGGCCGCACCGATGCCCGACGATCCTCCGGTGATGAGGATGGTCCTGCCCTCGACCGCATCGTTGAGGGTGCGGCCCTGCACCGCGTCGAGCAGATTCCTGAGATAAAACGGTCGATATCGCCCAGCGGAGTTCGGGGTGTTGATGATGTTGGAGACCGCCGCGAACGGCTTTTCCACCAAGTTCGTTAAGTCACCAAGGTTCATCGGGTTTCGCTCCTGTGACGTGGGCCATAGAGCCAACCTAGGACATCGGTCGGCGATTGGATGCAGATTGCCGGCATGTGAACCAGGCCAGGTACCTCACGCGGCAGTGCAAGCTGTGGCTACCTAAGGGCAATCCGGTTGTTACAGCGAGCAATCCGGGGGTGATCGCACCCTAACCGACGGGCAACGCCGAAATGATCCCCTGGTGGCATGAGACTACTGGCACGCTTCCGCAAGCCCGAGTCGGACAGCATCTACGACCGGATCGGCGGGCACGAGGCGATCGAAGTCGTCGTCGAGGACTTCTACGTTCGTGTGCTTGCCGATGATCAACTGTCAGGCTTCTTCACCGGAACGAACATGAACCGCCTCAAAGGCAAACAGGTCGAGTTCTTCGCGGCCGCCCTCGGCGGGCCCGAGCCCTACACCGGTGCGCCGATGAAGCAAGTGCACCAGGGTCGTGGAATCACCATGCACCATTTCAGTCTGGTGGCAGGGCACTTGGCCGACGCGCTGGCCGCCGCCGGAGTCCCGTCCGGGACGGTGACCGAAATACTCGGTGCCATCGCGCCGCTGGCTCCCGAGATCGCGTCCGGCGAGACCACCACGGCCACGGTCTGAGCGCGTCGCGCGGTCAACGCTCGACCGCGGCGAGTCGTCGGCCCAGATACTGCGCCACACCGGCATCGGTGGTGAGCTCGATGGCCCTGCCATAGGCCTCCGATGCGGCCTTGGGCCGGCCCGCTTTGGCCAGCAGATGTGCGCGTGCCGTCCACGCCGGCTGGAACCGCTCGATCGCCGGGTCGGTGATCGCATCGAGGATGCGCAAGCCCGCCTCCGGCCCGTCGACCTCGCCGTCGACGACCGCCAGGGAAACCGCCGCGCCCAAGGATGGGGCAATGCGCTGCAGCGCTCGATGCAATTTGCGAAGCGCGACCCAGTCGACCTGTCCACCCGGCACGCGGGCGCAGTGTGTCGACTGGATGGCCGCCTCGTATTGATAACGGCCCGGACGACCGATGCCGTGAGCGCGGCGCAGCAGCGCCTCGCCGCGCTCGATCATCGCGGAATCCCACAGCCGGGTGTCCTGCTCGTCCAACGGCACGAACTCTCCGTCGCTGGTGCGCCGCGCCGGCCGACGCGATTCGGACAGGCATACCAGCGCCGCCAGGCCGAGCGCCTCGGGCTCGTCTGGCAGCAGTTCGGCCAGCACCAGCGCCAATCGCAGTGCCTCGGCAGATAACGATTCGATCGGAGCCCCTCGCGGCTCCAGCTGCCAATCGATCGCATACGCGCCGTACACCGCCTCCAGCACGGCCGGTAGTCGCTCCTCAAGGTCCTCGCGGGCCGGCACCACGAACGGGATGTGCGCGTCGCGAATCCGGCGTTTCGCACGGACCAGGCGTTGCGCCAGCGTCGCAGGTGGTAACGAGAACGCGCGCGCGATGGCGACGGCGTCGATGCCGAGCACCGTCTGCAGCATCAACGGCGTGCGGCAGTTGGCGGCTATCGCGGGGTGTGCACAGACCAGCATCAGCTCGAGGCGGCGATCGGGAATCGCATCCAGGTCCGGCGGGATGTCCATGAATTCCATTGCTGCGTTGTCTGTTTCGGGCAGTGGATCGGTCATTCGGTAGGCGTGCGACTTCCAGCGGTCGCGCAGCCGATTGCGGGCCACGGTAAGAACCCAGCCTTCCGGGTTGGCCGGCATTCCCTCGACCGGCCACCGGCTGAGCGCACGCTCCAGTGCGTCACCGATGGCATCCTCGGCCGAGGGAATGTCGCCGGTCGGTGCGGCCAGCAGCGCCAGCAGCCGGCCGTAGGACTCGCGAACCAACTCGGCCACCCGGGCCGGTACCTCACTCAGGCTGATACCAACCCTTTCCGCTGGCGTAAGTGACCGCGACGGGCCGGATCTCGACCGAGCCCCACTCGGCGGCCGGGCAGCGCTTCGCCCACGACAGGGCGGTGTCGAGATCGGGTACCTCGATGACGAACACCCCACCGAGCCGTTCCTTGGTGTCGGCAAATGGACCGTCCTGGATCCGCGGGGTGCCGTCGCGTGCGGAGAAGGTGGTGGAGACGACGGCCGATTGCAGCACGTGGGTGCCGATCAGAACACCGGCCGCGTCGAGGTCGTCGGCATACTTGGCGAACGCCGCCCGTGCGGGCGCCATGTCTTCCTCGGTCAGCCCGATCTCGCCGCCCTCCTGGTAGTGCATGAGTAGGCAGTACTGCATCATGGTGTCCCTTTCCGTGTTGATGGTGGCACCGGTATGACGAGTGACGCGATACCCGATCGACATTTCCGCGCAGCCATTTCCGATATCGACGCAGGGGCCCGTTTGTGGCGAGAATTCCAGGCATGGCTCGCTCATTCGAAGGTCTGGTGGCAGAAGCCGATTCGGTATCGGTTGACGGCTGGGATTTCTCGTGGCTCGATGGCCGCGCGACAGAAGAACGACCGTCCTGGGGCTACCAACGGTTGCTAAGCAAACGTTTGGCGTCCGTGTCCGCCGCGCTGGACATTCACACCGGCGGCGGGGAGGTGCTGGCCGGCGCGGGACCCTTCCCGCCCACCATGGCGGCCATCGAGACGTGGCCTCCGAACGCGGCGCTGGCAACCAAGCTCTTGCATCCGCTCGGCGTGGTAGTCGTGGCAATTCCAGACGAACCACCGCTGCCGTTCGCCGACCAGGCGTTCGACTTGGTGACCAGCCGTCACCCCGTCTCCGTGCGGTGGACCGAGATCTTTCGGGTGCTTCGGCCGGGCGGCACCTACTTCGCGCAGCACATCGGACCCGCCACGATGGCCGAGCTGGTCGAGTACTTCATCGGGCCGCAACCGGAAAAATGGGCCGAGTTCCACCCGGACACCGTGAGCGCGCAGGCACAAGCCGGAGGCCTGCGGATGGTGGATTTGCGCATGGAGCGGCTACGAGCCGAGTTCTTCGACATCGGGGCCGTTGTCTACTTCCTGCGCAAGGTGATTTGGACGGTGCCGGACTTCACCGTCGACCGCTATCGCGACCGGCTACGGGAACTTCACGAACGCATCGAGACCGAGGGCCCCTTCGTCGCTCACTCCACCCGGGTCCTCGTCGAGGCTCGCAAGCCGCACTGACCGTCAGCGTCGGTCACCCCTCGTCGCGCAACACATCCAGTGCGTGCTGCAAATCCGGCGGGTAGGGGCTGACGATCTCTATCCGTCGGCCGTCGGCCGGATGGGCGAATGCCAGCGACCGCGCGTGCAACCATTGGCGTTCCAGCCCAAGCCGTTTCGCCAATGTCGGGTCGGCGCCATAGACGAGGTCGCCGCAGCACGGGTGATGCAGGGCGGAGAAATGCACCCGGATCTGATGGGTGCGACCGGTTTCCAGATGCACGTCGAGCAGGCTGGCGGCAACGAAGGCTTCCAACGTGTCGTAGTGGGTGAGGCTGTGCCGGCCGTCTTTGGTGACGGCGAACTTCCACTCGGGGCCGCGGTGCCTACCGATCGGCGCATCGATCGTCCCGCTGGACGGATCGGGATGTCCCTGGACCAGCGCGTGGTAACGCTTGTCAACGGTGCGCTGCTTGAACGCCCGCTTGAGCACGGTGTATGCGCGCTCGGAGATCGCCACCACCATCACACCCGAGGTACCGACGTCGAGGCGATGCACGATGCCCTGCCGCTCCGGCACGCCCGACGTCGTGATCCGGTAACCGGCGGCCGCCAGGCCCCCGAGCACCGTTGGCCCGGTCCAGCCCACCGACGCATGCGCAGCCACTGCCGCCGGCTTGTCGACCGCGACGATGTCGTCGTCGGAATAAAGGATCGTCATGCCCTCGATGTCGACGGGGGTGTTCTGCAGCGGCGCCGGCGCCTCCGGCAGGCGCACCTGCAACCAGGCGCCGGGTGTCAGACGGTCGGACTTTCCCGCCTGCACCCCGTCCAATTCGACACCGCCGTCTTCGGCGAGGGCCGCCGCGGCGGTACGGGACAGTCCCAGCAGGCGGGCCAGCCCGGCATCAACACGCATGCCCGCCAATCCCTCCGGGACGGGCATCGAACGGTCATTCAACGCTGGTCGGCCTCGCGCCGGCCGCCGGTATCCCCGTCGGGTCTGCGCCGACCCACCGTGTCGAAGTCGAAGCCGAATATCGACAACGCGACGAGCAGGATCGCGCCGCCGACCACCGACGGATCGGCGACGTTGAACACCGGCCACCAGCCGACGGACAAAAAGTCCACGACATGTCCCCGAAGCGGTCCGGGCGATCGGAAAAAGCGATCGACCAGGTTGCCCATGGCGCCGCCGAGGATCATCCCCAGGCCCACCGCCCACCAGGGCGACACCAGCCGCCGGCCCATCCAGAAGATGCCGACCACAACGCCGGTCGCGATCAACGTCAACAGCCAGGTGTATCCGGTCGCCATCGAGAACGCGGCCCCCGAATTGCGCACCAAAGTCCAGGTCACCGTGTCGCCGATGATCGACACCGGCTGGCCAGGGGGCAGCAGCCTGACGGCCAGCACCTTGGTCACGATGTCCAGCGTCAGCACCACCGCCGCGACCGTCAGCAGCAGGCGCAGCCGCCGCGGGGTACTCCGCGGCGCGGAAGCTTCAGGTTCCCCAACCTCGCCGGCCCCAGCCTCTCCGGCTGAAGTCACCGGCTCAGCCGGTCCTGTTGGTTCCTCGGACACTCCCCCATCATCCCCTAGAACATCTCCTGGTTCGGCGCGACCTCGCCGGGCCCGGCGGTGGGGTGGACGCGCCACCCATGCGGGATGATCCCACCATGGGCCGCCTCACCGTCGTCGCCACCGGAGGCACGATATCGACCAGCACCGGCGCCGACGGCGTGCGCCGTCCCACCCAGAGCGGAGCGGCGCTGACCTCCGGCCTCGATGTCGAAGTCGTCGACCTGATGGCCGTCGACAGCTCAGAGCTGACGCTGCGCGATTGGGATCGGATTCGCGCCGCAGTGCAGGCCAGCGTCGATGACGACGCCGACGGTGTGGTCATCACGCACGGCACCGACACCCTCGAGGAGACCGCGCTGTGGCTGGACCTCACCTACACCGGCACCGTCCCCGTCGTGATGACCGGTGCCATGCGCAGCGCCGATGCCCCCGACGCGGACGGCCCGGGCAACCTGCGCGACGCGCTGGCGCTGGCGGCCAGCCCGGCCGCCCGTGGCCTTGGCGTGCTGGTGTCGTTCGCCGGCCGGGTGTTGCAACCATTGGGCCTGCACAAGGTGGCCACCCAGGATCTGAGCGGTTTCGCCGGCCAGTTGCTCGGCACCAGCTCGGGTGAAATAGCGCTGACGGGCGACAAGGCGCACCCGTATCTCGGCGATCTGAGCGCCGCCGACGCGCCCAGGGTCGACATTGTCGCGGCATACCTGGGCAGTGACTCGGTGGCGATCGATGCCTGTGTGGCCGCCGGAGCGCGCGCTGTGGTGCTCGAGGCGCTGGGCTCGGGCAATGCGGGGGCCGCGGTTGTCGACGGGGTGCGCCGCCATTGCCGCGATGGGGTCGTCATCGCGGTGTCCACCCGGGTTGCCGGTGGGCGGGTCAGCGCGGGGTACGGCCCCGGGCACGACTTGGTGGAAGCCGGCGCCGTGATAGTGCCGCGGCTGCGTCCGCCTCAGGCCAGGGTGTTGCTGATGGCCACGCTGGCCGCGAAGCTATCCGTCGCCGACATCATCGAGCGCTGGGGCTGACGCAACGGCTGAATCCTCGGTCCGCAGCGCGCCGACGTAGTCGGGCCAGTCCAGGGAATCGATCGGGTTGGCGCTGGTGAGGTCGTCGGTGTCGGTGGGAAACGTCCGGGCCTGGCCCGGGCCAGAACTACGGGTCTCGAACCGCACCGTGACCACTCCGTGGCCGGCGCCCTGCACCCAGCCGTGTCCGAGATCGCGATGGGCGACGTCGTCACCGACCCGCCACGGCGAAGGCTCGGCAGCCGGTGCAAACATGGCCTCGGTCGCGGTTTCGACGGGTTGTTCCTCCGACATCTCCCCCGACAGCTCCAGGTCCGGGAACAACGACTCCTGGCGCACGTCACTCAGCCCCGAAAACCCCACGCCGACAAGGCGAATGGGCCCGATCTCGCGTGGATCGAGCAGCAGTCGCCGGGCCACCGCGATCAGTGCGCCGGCCTCGGTGGTCGCGTAGGGCAACGTCGCCGAGCGGGTCAGCGTGCTCATGTCGGACTTCTTCAGCTTCACCGTGACGGTGCGGGCGCCGCGGCCGTCGCGCAGCAGCCGTTGATGCGCATGCTCGGCGATCGGGTCGATCGCTTCACGCAACTGCTCGAGGCTGGTCAGGTCGACAGCGAACGTGGACTCGGAGCTGATCTGCTTGGCTTCGGCGCGCTCGGTGACGGGACGGTCATCGATACCGCGGGCCAGCCGGTGTAGCGCAGGCCCGATGGTCGCGCCCAGGATGTTGGCGACCTCGGCGTCGGTCAGCGCGGCCAGCTGTCCGATCGTGTCGATGCCGAGTCGATTCAGCTTCTCCTCGGCGACCGGACCGATGCCCCACAGCCGCCGCACCGGCAGCCCGCCCAGCAGCAGCTGTTCTTCGGCACGCCGGACCACCCGGACGCCGTCGGGTTTGGCCAGGCCGGACGTGATCTTCGCGATCTGCTTACCCGAGCCCGCGCCGACCGAGGCGATCAGGCCGGTCTCTTCGCGCACCCGCCGCCGCAAGTCCTCACAGAACACCTCGACGTCCTCGGCTGACGCCCCGGCAAGTTGGGGCGGTTCACCGAAACCCTCGTCGTAGGACAGTTGCTCGACGACGGGCACCACGTTGCGAATGGTGTCGAAGACCCGCCGGCTGGCCACCCCGTACACGACGCCGCGCGGCGGCAACACCACCGCGGTCACGCCGATCAGCCGGCGGGCCTGATGCATCGGCATGGCCGACCTGGCGCCGAACACCCGTGCTTCATAGCTCGCGCCGGCCACCACACCCCGGCCACCCAAACCGCCGACCAGCACCGGCCGCGCCCGCAGGGTCGGTCGGGTGAGTTGCTCGACGGAGGCGAAGAACGCGTCCATGTCCAGGTGCAGCACCCAACGGGACTCCACAACCCTCGATGCTATTGGGGCTGTTGGTCTACCGTCGTTGACTATGGCTATGAACCTCTGCCACAGGTTGTGCTGCAGCTCGAATCGCTGGGCGAAGGAAGTTGAAACCCACGTGTTGCCGACGGTGCTCGCGGACGTGGAACTGGGTGACAACACCCTGGAGATCGGACCCGGATACGGCGCTTTTTTGCGGGTGCTGGTCGATAAGACGCCGAAGCTCACGGCAGTGGAGATCGATACCCCGATGGCAGAGCGGCTGCAGCGGCTCTATGGCGATCGGGCGCGCATCATCAACGGCGACGGCACCGATACCGGGCTGCCGGACAACGAGTTCAGCTCGGTGGTGTCCTTCACCATGCTGCACCATGTCCCAACCGTGGAATTGCAAGACCGGCTGTTCGCCGAGGCTTTCCGGGTGCTTCGGCCCGGCGGTGTCTTCGCCGGCAGCGACGGCGTGCCGTCGTTGATGTTCCGAATCCTGCATTTGCGCGACACCTGCAATCCGATTCCGCCGGAGATGCTGCCGGATCGCTTGCGCGCGGCGGGTTTTCACGATGTGGACGTCAAGGTCGGCACGGGCAGGCAGCGCTGGCGCGCGGTCAAGGCGGCCTGATGGAAACCGAGATGGGCGACGCGCCGTCATCGCGATGGGCGCGACTACGCCACCAATGGGACAAGCGGCTAGAACCCGGCCAGCAGGCAACGGTTCTCGCCTGGGTGTCCTTCACCCTCACCTTCGTCGGAGTGCGCGGGCTCACCCACTGGATCCGTGCCGGCCACGGTCCAGCAGGCGGCGGTGTCAAACTGGGCGGCCAGCACTTCCACCACTACAACATCGGTATCGCGCTGCTGGCGACGGTGGCGGCGGTCGGCCTGCGCGGATCGGAGAAGCAACGGCGCCACCCCGCGGCCGCGGTCGCTTTCGGTGCGGCCAACGCACTGATCGTCGACGAGCTGGCCCTGCTGCTGGACCTCGAGGACGTCTACTGGGCGTCCGACGGACGCGAGAGCGTCGACGCCGCGGTCGCCCTCATCGCCACCGGCGCCACCCTGGCAGCGGGCATGCCGTTCTGGCCCCACGTCCACCGAGCACTGCGCTCCGGCGGTAGTTGAGCACCTGCGTCGCTCACTGGAAGGTCATGCCGCGAAAGTGCAACTGCTGACGCTGCCTTTCGTAAAACATGTCGCCAGTTGCACTTTCGCGCTCAAAAAGGATATCCAGCGGTGCATAGGGCTTCGCGGATCCGGGCCGCGAAGATGTCCGGCCGGTTTCGCAGCAGGTCGGCGCTCACACGGATAATTCGCCAGCCGCGGCGCTCCAGCTCAGCGGTGCGGTCGATGTCGTTGGCGCGGATGCGCGGGTCAGTCCAGTGTTGGCTGCCGTCATATTCGACGCCGACGCGCCACTTTTCCCAACCCATGTCTATACGCGCTAGCACAGCGCCCCACTCGTTGCGCACCACTATCTGTGTCTGCGGTTTGGGCAATCCCGCGGCGATGATCGCGAGCCTGGTCTTGGTCTCCTGCGGCGATTCCGCGCCCGCATCCACCAGACCCAGCACTTGTCGTAGCTGCTTAATACCTCGAGCGCCGCGGTGGGCATCGATCAGCGGTTCGACATCGTCGACCGTTAGCGCCGTAGCCTTCGCCAAAGAATCAATAGCGATGACCGCGGATACCGGTCCGGCATGCCGTCCTAGGTCGAACGCAGTGCGACCGGGTGAGGTGACCGGCACCCCAACGACTTGCGTGGTCTCGCCGGGCAGCAACGTCTCGTTGCGGGTGACGATCAACGGCGGCGGACGTTTGTGATCGCTGATGAGCTCGGCGGCCCCATGCGGGTCAACCCATTCCGCGCCTAGCAGCGCAGCCGCGGAATTGCCGGCGACGACCGCCCTCTTTCCCGACCACAGCCAGGCCGCCACCGCCCGATCCTTTGCGGTCAAGCCGCTGTCGCGGCGTTGGTAGACGTTGGGGTAGATCCGTGTGCAGAACCGTCGCAGCTCACGTTCGGTGAATGTGCCGGCGTCGATCGCCTCCGTGCCGACGAACGGTGTCCCCTTTCCCATGGCCGGAGACTGCCACGGCCCTCCGACATGTCGTGAAAGTGCAACTACCGACGGCGGCTCTCGGGGAACGTGTCGGTAGCTGCACTTTCGGGGCCGGGAGCTACGCCTTAGCGATCGCCACCCGCACGCCGTCGCCGATCTCGGCCGCTTCGGCGGGCTCGCCGAACTCGAAGCTGGTGGCCAGGATTTCGCCGGCGATGAGGTCGCGATGGGCGCGCGCCCAGTCGGCTCGCTCCGCGGGCACCGACATCACCACGCGGATGCGATCGGAGACGTCCAGCCCGGTCGACTTGCGCAACTCCTGCAGCTCGCGGATCCGGTCCTTGGCCCAGCCCTCGGCCTCCAGCTCCGGGGTCACCGTGCCGTCCAGCACGACTAGCCCGGCCCCGTCCGGCAGCGCCGCGGTGAATTCCGGGTCGGCGGCCACCAGCCGTGAGCTGTACTCATCGGGTTGCAGCACCGCGGAACCCGCGGTCAGGGTGCCATCGGCGTTGACGACGCCTTCGCCGGCCTTGACCGCCTTGATGGCGGCCTGCACATCCTTGCCCAGCCGCGGCCCGGCCACTCGGGCGTTGACGGTGAGCTCAAACCGGCCGTAGGTGTCGATCGCGTCGGTCAGCTCGACGCACTTGACGTTGAGCTCATCGGCGATCAGGTCGGTGAATGGCTCCAATCGCTGCGGGTTCTCCACTGCCACAGTCAGTTTCGGTAGCGGCAGACGCACCCGCAGTTTCTTGGCCTTGCGCAGCGACGACGCGGCCGAGCACACTTCGCGGACCTGGTCCATCGCGGCCACCAGGTCGGGGTCGGCGGGCAGCACGTCTGGCTGCGGCCAGTCGGTCAAATGCACCGACCGCTGCGCGGTCAGGCCGCGCCAGATGATCTCGGTGATCAAGGGAAGCAGTGGGGCGGCCAGTCTTGCGGTTACCTCCAGCACGGTGTGCAGGGTGTCGATAGCATCGCTGTCTTCCTCCCAGAACCGCGAACGCGAGCGACGCACATACCAATTCGTCAGCGCCTCGGTGAACTGGCGCAGCTGCTCGCAGGCCCCGGAGATGTCGCAGATCTCCATCGACTGGCTGAGTTCGTCGCGCAGCACCGCCAGCTTGGCCAGGATGTAGCGGTCCAGCACGTGCGCCGAATCGGTGCGCCAGGCACCGACTTTCGGTGCGTAGAGGGCCAGGAAGCTGTAGGCATTCCACAGCGGCAGCAGGACCTGCCGCACGCCTTCACGGATGCCCCGCTCGGTGACGATCAGATTGCCGCCCCGCAGGATCGGTGAGGCCATCAGGAACCACCGCATGGCATCGGAGCCGTCGCGGTCGAACACCTCGGTGACGTCGGGGTAGTTGCGCAACGACTTGCTCATCTTCTGGCCGTCGTAGCCCAGCACAATCCCATGCGCCACACAGGTTTTGAACGCCGGGCGATCGAACAGCGCGGTGGCCAGCACATGCAGCGTATAGAACCAGCCGCGAGTCTGGCCGATGTACTCGACGATGAAGTCCCCCGGATAGTGGCCGTCGAACCAGTCGCTGTTTTCGAACGGGTAATGCACCTGGGCATACGGCATGGAGCCCGAGTCGAACCACACGTCGAGCACGTCGGGGATCCGCCGCATCGTGCTGCGCCCGGTCGGGTCGTCGGGGTTGGGCCGGGTGAGCTCGTCGATGTAGGGCCGGTGCAAATTGGTCGGGCCGCACCCCGAAGTCGCGCTCGAGCTCGTCGAGGCTTCCGTAGACGTCGATGCGCGGGTAGGCAGGATCGTCGGACTTCCATACCGGGATCGGTGTGCCCCAGTAGCGGTTTCGTGAGATGGACCAATCGCGGGCGCCCTGCAGCCACTTGCCGAACTGGCCGTCCTTGACATGTTCGGGATACCAGGTGATCTGCTGGTTGAGTTCCACCATGCGGTCCCGGAATTCGGTGACCATGACGAACCACGACGACACCGCCCGATAGATCAGCGGATTACGGCACCGCCAGCAGTGCGGGTAGGGATGCTCGTAGGTTTCGTGGCGGATCAATACCGGCTTGTTGACGGCCGCCGGGCCGCTCTGGTTCTTCAGGTCGCGGATGATCTGGGCATTGGCGTCAAAGACATGCTGCCCCTGGTAATCCGGGACGGTGGCGTCGAAGCGGCCCTTGGAGTCGACCGGGGTGACCGGCACGATGCCCACCTTGTCGGTGGTGGCCATGTCGTCCTCGCCGTACGCCGGCGCCATGTGCACGATCCCGGTGCCGTCCTCGGTGGTCACGAAGTCGCCGGGCAGCACCTGAAAAGCGTTGGCCCTCCCAGGTTCTGGGTCCATGAAATACGGGAACGGCGGCAGATAGCGCGTGCCCAGCAGGTCCGCGCCGCTATAGCTGCCAAGTACCTCCGGCTCTTCGCCCAACTCACGGGCGTAGGCCGCCAAGCGCGCCTCGGCCAGCACGAAGCGACGATCGCCGGACCTGACCTGCACATAGGTCACCTCCGGATTGACGGCAACCGCGAGGTTCGACGGCAGCGTCCACGGTGTCGTCGTCCACACCAGCAGGTAGGCGCCGTCCAACTCGCTTTGTGTTCGCCGCCGACCACCTTGAAGCCCACCGTGACCGCCGGGTCCTGGCGGCTTTGGTAAATATCGTCGTCCATCCGCAATTCGTGGTTGGAAAGCGGGGTTTCGTCGCGCCAGCAGTACGGCAGCACCCGGTAGCCCTCGTAGGCCAGGCCCTTGTCCCACAGCTGTTTGAACGCCCAGATCACCGACTCCATGTAGGACAGGTCGAGCGTCTTGTAGTCGTTGTCGAAGTCGACCCAGCGGGCCTGGCGGGTCACGTACGCCTGCCATTCGTCGGTGTAGCGCAACACCGATTCACGGCAGGCCTCGTTGAACGCGGCGATCCCCATGGCGTCGATCTGGGATTTGTCGGTGATGCCCAGCTGGCGTTCGACTTCGAGTTCGGCAGGCAGCCCGTGGGTGTCCCAGCCGAACCGGCGCTCCACCTTGTAGCCGCGCATGGTGCGGTACCGCGGGACGATGTCTTTCACGTAACCGGTGAGCAGGTGCCCATAGTGTGGCAGGCCGTTGGCGAACGGCGGCCCGTCGTAGAACACGTACTCCGGGGCGCCGTCGCGGCGGGCGATGCTGGCCCGGAAGGTGTCGTCGCGGGCCCAGTAGTTGAGGACCTCGAGCTCGAGTGCCGGGAAGTCGGGTGCTCCGCCGGCCAGCTTCGGATACGTCTTGACGTCAGCGTTATCGGTCACTGTGTGCGTCGTCTCCTGTGCCGCAGCGCCTTCAGGGCACTTCATGCCCTGAAAGGCACTAGTCAGGCCGGGGACGACGACGCGCTACCTGCGCGAGCGCCGCGGTACCACCCCGCTTGCCGCGCTGACGCACGGCCGCTCATTGAAGGCTGTGACGGGCCTACCCGTTCGGTTCTACTGGGCCGGAATGGCTGTTCTTCCGAAGGCTCCCCGGTGATAGCCGGATCGATGCCATTGCGTCGATTCTACTGAAGCGCCGCAAATCAAACGCTTCCGGCTCCAAGGGGTTGCCAAGCCGCAGAACTACATCTGCAGCCAAGCAACCCCTTGGAGCCCTGGTTGCTCACTATCCATTGGACTAGGCCCGGACTTCGAGCACGCCCGACACGCCACAGTGCCGCGTACACGTGACGCAGCGGAATGCTCAACAAACGAGCAGCGCCGTCCACCAGCGGGTCGCTGCCGATGACGAAGGTCCGGGCTGTCAACGCGGCGTGTCACCTTCTTGGGCGCGGGGACCTGAGTCGGAGTTGCATCGCGCACCACCGTCAGCTTGCGGGCGGGCGCTACGGTTACCACTTCGTCGTACAGGGCTGCGGTCATGGTCGCCTCCTAGACGGAATTCCAAACGAGCACTAATTGGACTGACGTGTCCCATCCCGTAGTGGTTCCGATCCGAGAACGCTTGGCCGGTAAGCCGATTGGCGTTGCGACGACTCAGCTGAGAACGTCGTGCCGGAGGCCGGATCGGGACGGAACACAGCCCGGACTTCGGTCCGGACTATCGCTGGAACTCATACGTCCCTCACCTCCTCAACGGCCACGACGCGTGCGGTTACCCGCACGATCTGCGTGCACAAAAGGAGTACAGAACCCGACGACCGTCGGAGATCCGCACCCCTCTCGTCAGAGCTTTGGCACCACACGACGTGTCCGGTATTCCGGAAGCCACCTGGGCTCAACCCTTAAGCCGGGAGGAGCTGTCCTGACCCGGGGCGTCTTTCGACGTTCGGGGTCAGTGGCCTGTATTCGTGTAGCCGCCTCACCTAACGAGGTGCTTACCCGACCGATGATGCATGACCGGCATGAAGGCGGTCAATGTGATCTGGGCCCTGTTTCGGAATCTTTATGCGTTTATTACGCGTGTACACAGGTTTTTGCCAGCTTCAAGGCCGATGACCTGGGCAAACGGGCTCAGTACGCGGTCAGGACGTTCGGAATTTGCCAGCCCCTTTCCGGGACCTATCCGCGCCCCGCGGCGCAGCCCATCGAGCACCAGCGCAACGACGAAGTCGGCCACCTGAGCTGCGGTGACATCGTCGTCGGTGCTCAGCCGCCGGTGCGCCAGCTGCCCGACCAGCGCCGCCAGGGTGTACGCCACCATCCGGGGCGGTGCGGCCACCACCTCGCCGCGTTCTTGGGCGACGACGATGAGTTTCGATGTCGTCGATGAAGCGCTCGTAGATCCCGCCGAGGTGCTTTTCGAACCGGTCACCCAGCGCGTAGGCGTCGCGGAAAAGCAGCTTGACGGTGGCCTTGTCGGATTCGAAGAACTCGAACGTCGCCTGCACCGCGGTGCGGAACGGCGCCTCGCCCGTTTCCGCCATCCCCCTGGCGCGGACCGACGGCAGCCGCGATATGGCTGCGCAGGGCACCCTCCTCGACCGCCATCAACGCGTGGAACAGCTCGTCCTTCGAGTCGAAGTACCAGTAGATCAAGCCGTAGGCGAGGCCGGCCCGCTTGGCGATGTCGGCGATGGTCGTGTCGTGAAAACCCTTGCGCGCGAACACCTCTTTGGCCGCCGCCATGATCTCGTCGCGCCGCTGCGACTTGTCCTCGGCACTGACCGCGCGACGCCGGCGGGTCGTGCTGCTCACTTATCAACCAGGTTCTCAAGCCGCCCGATGGTGTCGATGAACTCCTCGACCATGTCGAGCACCACCGCGCGCGTCGGGCGAACCCGGTCGAGTGAACCGACCACCTGGCCGACGAAGTAGGTGGCCAGCTCACGCGCCTTGGCGCCCGGGTGGCCGGCGGCCTGGTTGATGCGCACCTGCGATTCGGTGATCAGCGCGGTCTGCAGCGGCATACCGAGGGGGTCGGGACTGTCCGGCCGGTCCCATTCGTCGGTCCAGGCGGTGCGCAGCATCCGCGCCGGCTTGCCGGTCATCGACCGCGACCGCACGGTGTCCGAGGAGCTGGCGGCCAGGAACTTTTCCTTGACCACCGGGGCCGTCTCGGCTTCCTCGGTGGTCAACCACACCGATCCGCACCACACACCCTCAGCACCCAGCGCCAGCGCCGCGGCAATCTGGCGGCCCCGGGCGATCCCGCCGGCGGCGAGCACGGGTGTCGGCGACACCGCATCCACGACCTCGGGAACCAAGACCATGGTCGCCACCTCGCCGGTATGGCCGCCGGCCTCGGTGCCCTGCGCGACGATCAGGTCGACACCCGCGGCAGCATGCCGCCGCGCGTGTTGCGTGGTGCCCGCCAGCGCGGCCACCAGCACGTCGTGGTCGTGGGCACGCTCGACGAGGTCCGCCGGAGGCGGCCCGAGCGCGCTGGCGATCAGCCGAATGTCGTGGGCGAAGGCCACTTCGAGCAGCGGCTCGTAGCCCTTGGGCGAGATGTTGAGCCCGCCGCGCGGAAGACGCGCGCGGCGGCTCGGTGGACGCCGCGATGCCATAGCGGGCCAATAAGTCGTCGACGAACGCGCGGTGCTCCTCGGGCAGCAGCTCCCGGGCCTGCTTCGCGTCGATCCCGCCTTGCTCGGCGCCGACGTACTTGGGCGGCAACAGCAAGTCGACCCCGTAGGGCTTGCCCCCGGTCTGCTCCTCGATCCAGGTCAGCTCGTTCTGCAGCCGTTGGGGACTGTGCGCGACCGCGCCGAGGATTCCGAACCCGCCCGCGTTGGTCACCGCGGCCACGACATCGCGGCAGTGGCTGAAGGCGCAGATCGGGAACTCAACGCCGAGCAGCTCGGCGACTCTGGTTCGCATTGCACGACGCTAAGAGTTATTGATTGATATGTCAATCGATTACGGTAATCTGCGATCCATGGCCGAGCCGTTGACCACCCAACAGCAGCAGAAGCGCCGCCAAGCGCTGCGACCTGCTGTGTCATGCCCGCACCGCGCGGCGTCGCAAGGAACTCACCTTCACCGAGATCACCGCTACCGACGCCGACGGCAACGTCGTCGCGCACGCCGTGCAGACCTACCGGATCGTCTGAGCCCCAGGCGACCGGCCATCCGGCGGCCAGCTGGACACGCCCTCTTCCAACGGGACCTGGAGGCTCTGCAGAATCGATGCGACCATTCGCCACGCACCGATGGCGGTGACGAGTTCGATGAGAACTGTTTTGTCGCTGTGCAATTCGCGTTCGCAGGCCGCCCAGCTCTCAGCGCTTACCGCGCCGTCGCGCACCACGTCGTCGGTAGCGGCCAGTACCGCCCGCTCGGTGGGCCCGAACCCGTCGTGTTCCTGCCAGTCGCGCACACCGAGCAGATCGTCGGCCGTCACGCCCAGTCCAGAGGCGACGCGCCAGTGCTGCGTCCACTCGTAGTCGCATGCGGTGAGCCAGCCGATCCGCATGATCACCAGCTCGCGCAACCGTGAGTCGAGGGCACCATGCCACAGCATGGTGGCAAGCAGGTCGTTGACGGCGCGCGCCAGTTGCGGATGGTTCAGCAACACCTGAAAGATGGACAGTTCGGCCATGTAATTGGGCACGGCTGCCTCGTCGGCGGCGGCTTTGGCCTCGCCGAGCGGCAGTCCGGGCACGCGGGCTGTTGTCATGGTGTGAGCACTCCATGTACTGGCGGGACACCGTCGCGTTCACCGGCCATGGTAGCCAGCAATTCCTCGGCGTCTTCGAGGCGCACGCAGCGGCGGGGCAGATTTTCGAACGGATAGCGACCAGACATCAGCAGATCAAGCGCGGCGCGATAGGCAGTGACGTCCACGCCGAGGGCACCGATAACGCGCAACTCCTTGAATACGACCATGTCGGGCGAAAACCCCGGAGCGCCGCTGCCGAACCCCCGGGTGCCGGCGACAACGACGGTCCCGGCGGGACGGGCCAGCGCGATCCCCTGCGCGAAAGCCGCTGGTGCCCTGGCGGTTACGTCCACGACCACATCCGCCATCATGCCGGTTGCTTTCTGCAACTCGGCGACCGGATCATCGACGGCGACGTCGACGGCGAGGTCGGCGCCGAACTTCGACGCCAGCGCCAACCGATCGGCGTCGCGCGGGCCCAGCCCGGTCACCATCACGAATCCGGCGCCGGCCTCTTTTGCCGCGGCGGCCGCGCACAGCCCCCGAATTCCCGGGCCGAGCACAGCGACGACGTCACCCGGCTTTGTATCAGGAACCGTTACCCCCCAACGTATTCCGGCGCCCAGCGCGTTGAACAAGGTCGCCACCACCGGGTCGAGGCCGTCGGGCACCGGCAACACCATCGAATCGGGCGCCAGATACTGGTATTCGGCATAGCCACCCCATAGCCCGGGCACGCGGTGGACGGGGATGAAGCCGTACATGTCGGCGAGGCCGTGACGTTTGCAACGCCGGTACTCACCGCTGAGGCAGTTTGCGCACTCACGACATGACTGGAATACCTCGACGGCTACCCGGTCGCCTGCGGACACACCCCACCGCTGTGCCGCCCGCGCCCCGATGGCCTCGATCGTCCCAACCGTCTCGTGACCCGGAACAAAGGCGAACCCGCCCGCAAGCTCGCCGGTGTACTGCTCATGATCGGTCCCGCACAGCCCGCAGGCCGCGACCCGCACCAGCGCGTCGTCCTCGCCGACCTCGGGGACCGGAAGCTCCCGAACGACCAGGTGGCGCGGCGCCTCCAAGACCAACGCCCGCGCCACCGCGCCGTCCGACATACCGGCACACTACGAGTTGTTGACTAATGAATCAATCGCCCATCGAACCTGGCGGCTCCGCATACGAGCGGAAGTGGCGAACCCGTTGTGCCACAACGTTGAACGGCACGCGCGGCACCCCGCAGGTGGCCAGCACGACTTACCAGGGCGTCGCCGCCAACGTCGCGGAGTACTACGACATTCCGCTGGCTGCGCTGCGCTGCTTCCCGGAGCGGATCGAATTCCTGCTCGAGTGTCACACGGCCCCCGGAACCTAATTCGCGCTAATACCTAAGCGTCCAAGCGGCCGAACTGACCTGCCGGTACTGCTCGACACACGCCGCTCGCCTGACCTTGCCACTTGTGGTGATCGGAATCGAACCAGGTGCCACCAGAACGAGATCCGCGACGCCCAGACCATGCGAGTTTGATACCGCCGAGGTGACTTCACGTTTGACGGCGACGAGCTTATCCGTCGCATCCTCCTGGGAGTCGCCGCGGTTCTTGAATTCGATGATGGCGACGAGCTTCTCGGTCCCCTTATCCGGAACCGCTATCGCCGCGCACCGGCCCCGGGTGATCTCCTGGATCGTCGCCTCGATGTCGTCGGGAGAGTGGTTACGCCCATACATGATCAAAAGATCCTTGATGCGGCCGATGATGAACAACTCGCCGTCAGACAGGAAACCCAAATCTCCGGTTCTCAGCCAAGGCTCTTCGGGTGTGCCCGCCGACGGAGCGACAAGCTTCGCACGGAACGTTTGCTCGGTCTCTTGAGGTTTCCCCCAATACCCCATCGCGACGTTGTCGCCGTGCACCCAAATCTCGCCGGTCGTTCCCGCCGGACACTCGGTCCTGGTCTCGGGATCGACGATCCGCACCATCGGTGATTGCGGCACCCCGTAACTGACCAGCGCGGTCCCGCCGCTGCGGCACCGCTTCGCATGGCCGGCGGACAACTCGTCGGATTCGAAGTGGACGACTTCTGGTGGCTGACCCGGTGCGCGGGTCGCCACGTACACCGTCGCTTCTGCCAGTCCATATGAGGGTCGTAGCACCGTGTCGGGGAGATTGAACTTGGCGAACCGCTCGGTGAAGCGCCGCAGCGTCGCCGCGTGTATCCGTTCGCTACCGGTGACGATGCCCAGCACATCCCAGAGATCAAGCCCGGCCATGTCCTCGTCCGATGTTTTCCGTAGCCGCCAATTCGAAGGCGAAGTTCGGTCCCGCCGAGTATGCGCGACTATTGCTCGCCAGCAATTGCATCCATCGGGCCGGTCGCTGCAGGAATGACACCGGACTCGTGAGCACAGTGCGAAGTCCGCCCAGAACCGGCGCGCAAATTCCCAGAAACAAACCCATGTCGTGATAGAACGGCAGCCACGACACAACAGTGGTGTCTGGCGGGGGAAGCTTTCCGTAATCCGCAAAGTAGTCGGACATCAGCTGTTGGAAATTGGCCAGAATGTTCCTGTACGACATCATGACCCCTGCGGGCTGACGGGTCGACCCGGACGTGTATTGCAGATACGCCGTACTCGGGTGATTCTCGCTGCCCCGGCGCTGGATCCGTGCTCGAGAGTCCAGGTCCAGCAAATCAACCTCGACGACCGATGGAGCGGATTCCCCGGGCTGCGACTTGACGTACTCGGCGACATTGCCGACGACAGAGGACGTCGTGAGAACGACCGACGGGCGACGCGTCGCGCAACACCGAACTAACACGCTCATCGTGGACGCCACCCATCGGAACCGAAAGCGGAACCGCGATATGTCCCGCCTGCAATGCTCCGAGAAACGCAACGATGTAGTCAAGCCCCTGCGGTGCCAATATCACAGCCCGGTCACCCGTCGACCCGCAATGTTTGAGCTCTCGCGCAACGCTTAGCGTTCGCCGATACGCCTGCGACCACGTCAGGCTTTCGGCAACGCCGTCCCAGTCCTGCTCGTAATCAATAAACGTGAACGCTGTGTCATTGGGCTGCAGACTGGCACGCTCGCGCAGCACAGCCGGAATGGACGTCTCAATCACCTGCATCAGGTTACCGTGGCCGTCGCCGCTGCACCTTCGGAAAGAGAAGTTAAGTAGCCGCCTATCCTTCACCCGCCGGCCAGACAAACGGTAGTGGGTCAGTCTGATCGTCGCTGACCCGAACGGCGGTGGAATGATAGGTCTCCGTTGGTGTCGATGGCCGCCCCATCCGCGGATCGAAGAACGGTACGAACGGGGTGAAGAACGCCGGTTCGTCCAGCAGCGCATCGACGCGAGCCAACTCCTCGGGCAGCCGCTGTAACTCTTCGGGTAGAACCGACCCCGCAATGAGCACTGATTGCCTACCGTACAACACGATGGCCTCAATCCCTTCCACCACAATGGCTTTGAAAACATCTTTCCAGGTCAATGGCAACAAACCATGGATCAATGCGCCGACTCTTCAGACTTAAGTAACGAAATATCACGTTTGGGTAACGGTTCCACCAATTGCCTACGTGCTTCGCGTGTGCATAATATTGTCGCCCATGCCATTTAGGCCGCTGACGTGCATGAAAGGCTCTGACACGGGCAGGTCAATTGAGCAGACGTAGGCACCCTGGGTAGTCGAGGAGGTGCCGCGCCTGCGTCAAGCAGCGGACAAGGCTACGCAGTCGTTGCTGTGAGGAGGCGGAATGGTTTCATTCGGGGCGACCGATGATCGTGTGCACCGCGCAGCTTCAGCCGATTCTTCGCCCACGATGGGCACCACGCCTGTCACTCCGGTTGCCGTTATCGGCATGGCGTGCCGGCTTCCCGGGGGCATCGACTCACCGGAACAGCTGTGGGAGGCGTTGCTGCGCGGCGATGACCTGATCACCGAAATTCCACCCGACCGCTGGGACGCCGACGAGTACTACGACCCCGAGCCCGGGGTGCCGGGTCGGTCGGTGTCGAAGTGGGGCGCATTCCTCGATGACGTTGCCGGCTTCGATTCCGAGTTCTTCGGAATCAACGAGCGCGAGGCGACCGCGATCGACCCGCAGCATCGCTTGTTGCTGGAAACCTCTTGGGAGGCAGTGGAGCACGCGGGTCTTAGCCCGGCAATTGGCCGGCTCGCGGACCGGTGTGTACGTGGGTTTGACGCATGGCGACTACCAATTGGTGGCCGCCGATGCCCACGCCTTGGAGGGGCCGTACGGATTCTTGGGCAGCAATTTCAGCATGGCGTCTGGGCGGATCGCCTACGCCCTGGGGATCTCACGGTCCCGCGATGACGGTGGATACCGCATGCTCGTCTGGCCTGGTCACTGTGCATATGGCATGTCGCAGCCTGCACGACGGCGAATGCGACCTTGCGCTCGCGGGCGGCGCCACGGTGGCGCTGGATCCGCGGAAGTTCTCCGCGGGGTCGGCGCGGCGGCATGCTGTCTTCGACCGGACATTGCCATGCATTCGACGTCGCCGCGGACGGGTTTGTGTCCGGGCGAGGGTTGCGTGATGGTGCTGCTCAAGCGGTTACCGGATGCGCTGCGCGATGGTGACCGGATCTTGGCTGTGGTGCGCGGCACGGCCCTGAACAAGATGGCCACACCGTGAACATCACCACACCGTCGCAGTCCGCGCAGGCCGCGGCCTACCGGGCCGCGTTGGCAGCGGCGGGTGTGGACGCGAGCACCGTCGGCATGGTCGAGGCGCACGGCACCGGCACCCCGGTGGGCGATCCCATCGAATACGCCAGCCTGGCCGAGGTTTACGGCATCGAGGGCCCCTGCGCGCTCGCATCGTCGAAGACCAATTTCGGACATACCCAGTCGGCCTCCGGAGCATTGGGCCTGATAAAGGCGGTCCTCGCCCTGCAGCATGGTGTGGTACCGCAGAATCTGCACTTCACCCGCCTGCCCGACGAGCTCGCCCAAATCGAGACCAATCTCTTTGTGCCGCAGGAAACTACGCCGTGGCCCAGCAACGGTCACCAGCGCCCCGGCGGGCGGCGGTGTCGGCGTACGGGTTCTCGGGAACCAACGCCCACGCCATTTTGGAGCAAGCTCCCGGACCCCCGAAACCGATGCGCAACACGACGGCGAAGCCGATCGGCGACGACGGCACCGCTGCTGTTTCCGCTGTCGTCCACCTCGGCCGACGAGCTGCGCCAAACCGCGGCCGGCTGGCCGACTGGGTGCAAGCACATGACGACGTGGCGTTGCCGGATCTGGCCTACACCCTGGCGCGCCGGCGCGGGCACCGCCCGGTGCGCACGGCGGTCATCGCCGGCAGCCGCGGGAGCTCACCGAGGGTTGCGCGAGGTCGCCGAGGGCGATACCCCGTATCAGGCCGCGGCCGGCCAAGACGACCGCGGCCCGGTGTGGGTGTTCTCCGGGCAGGGTTCGCAGTGGGCGGGATGGGCGCCGACCTGCTGGCCAACGAACCGGTGTTCGCCGCCACCGTCGCCGCAGCCGAGCCGCTGATCGCCCGGGAGGCCGGGTTTTCGGTGACCGAGGCGATGACGGCGCCTGAGATCGTGACCGGCATTGACCGGATCCAGCCGACGCTGTTCGCCATGCAGGTCGCGTTGGCGGCCACCATGAAGTCATACGGAGTGCGCCCGGGCGCGGTGATCGGGCACTCCCTGGGGAGACCGCCGCGGCGGTGGTCGCGGGGGCGCTGTCGCTGGAAGACGGGGTGCGCGTCATTTGCCGCCGCTCGCGGCTGATGTCCCGCATCGCCGGTTCCGGGGCGATGGCATCGGTGGATTGCCCGCCCAGCAAGTGCTTTCGGAGCTGATGGCCCGCGGGATCAACGACGTCGTGATCTCGGTGGTGGCCTCCCCGGAGTCCACGGTGATCGGCGGGGCCCCCCAGACGGTGCGCGAGCTGGTCGCCGCTTGGGAGCAGCGGGAAGTGATGGCCCGCGAGGTGGCCATCGACCTGGCATCGCATTCTCCGCAGGTCGAACCGATCCTTGACGAGCTGTCGGAGGCGCTGGCAGAGCTCACCCCGAGGACACCGGAAGTTCCCTTCTACTCGGCGACCCTGTTCGACCCGCGCGAGCAGCCGGTGTGCGATGCCCGCTATTGGGTGGACAATCTGCGCCGCACGGTGCGGTTCGCCGCGGCGGTGCGGGCCGCTTTGGAGGATGGCTACCGGGTCTTCGCCGAGCTGGCACCACACCCGCTGCTCACCCACGCTCTCGAGCAGACCGCCCGCAGCCTCGACATGCCGCTGGCCGCTCTGGCCAGCATGCGCCGCGAGCAGGAACTGCCGCACGGGCTGCGTGGCTTTGTGGCGGATCTGCACAGTGCGGGCGCCGCGGTCGACTTCTCCGTGCTCTACCCGAATGGGCGGCTGGTGGACGCGCCGCTGCCGACCTGGACGCACCGTCAGCTGCTGTTGAGCCGCGACGGCCAGGAATCCCCAACACACGGCGCATGCACCGTTTCAGTACATCCGCTGCTGGGCCCGCATGTGCGCTTGCAGGAGGAACCGGAGCGCCACGTCTGGCAAGGGGAGGTCGGCACCGCCGCCCAGCCCTGGCTGGGCGATCACCAGATCCGCAATGTGGCTGTGCTTCCGGGGGCGGCTTACTGCGAGATGGCGCTGGCGGCCGCGCGCGCTGTGCTGGGCGAGGCTTCCGAGGTCCGCGACATCCGCTTCGAGCAGGCGCTGCTGCTGGATGAGCAGACCACGGTCGGCGCCTCGGCGTCGGTCGTCATCGCCGGGCGTCGTCGACTTCACCGTGGAAACAAATCAGGGCGGCGAACAAGCGCGGCAAGCTTCCGCAGTCCTGCATGCCGCAGACGATGAGCAGCCACCTGCGCACGACACGTCCGCGCTACTGGCCGCGCATCCGCGTGGCGAGGATGGCGCCGAGGTGCGCAAGCGCCTGGACCAGCGTGGTGTTCAGTACGGTCCGGCGTTCACCGGCCTCGACGCCGTGCACACCGGCGAGGGGGCAGACGCCACCGTGCTGGCCGAGGTCGCGCTACCCCGCCAAATCCGCTCGCAACAAGGCGCTTACGGCGTGCACCCAGCGCTGCTGGATGCCTGTTTCCAGTCCGTTGAGGCTCATCCGGACATCCAGGCCTTGGGCGAAGGTCTGCTGGGGTTGCCGTTGGGTGTCCGCCGGCTCCGCTCCTACACTGCTGCCCGCGATGCCCACTACTGCTACACACGGGTGACGAAAGCCGATACGTCCGGGGTCGAGGCCGACATCGACGTGCTCGACGAGCACGGAACAGTCCTGCTCGGCGTGCAGGGGCTGCGATTGGGCACCGGC
>CAWFAR010000017.1:0-84288 GCA_963813935.1 uncultured Actinomycetota bacterium | reverse complement strand
CGCGAACTCGGAGTCCTCCCGGGCGACCGCGGCATCGGAGCGCACAGTCTGGGCCACAACACTTCCATCGCCTCGGGCGCCTGCCGGGCGATGACCGCGACGGTTCCGGCGCACCGTCGGCCGCCTTGGTGATGATGCCGGCTTTCTCACCGGCGATCCCGGCGAGGTCCTCGCCGAGATATTCGACGTGATCGATGCCGACCGGGGTGATGACCGCAACCGGCGGGTTGATCACGTTGGTGGCATCCCAGCGGCCGCCCATCCCCACTTCGACGACCGCGACCTCGACCGGCGCATCGGCGAACGCCGCGAACGCCATCGCGGTGAGCACCTCGAATTTGCTCATCGCCGGCCCGCCGGCGGCCTCCGACTGCGCATCGACCATCTGCACGAACGGCTCGATCTCGCGGTAGGTCGCCACGTATTGCGCAGGGCTCATGGGTTTTCCGTCGATCGCGATGCGTTCGACCGCCGATTGCAAATGGGGGCTTGTGGTTCGGCCGGTGCGCCGCTGCAGCGCGGTCAGTAGCGCGTCGACCATCCGCACCACCGAGGTCTTGCCGTTGGTCCCCGCGACGTGGATCGACGGATAGCCGAGTTGCGGTGAACCCAGCAAGTCCATCAATGCGCTGATGCGGGTCAGACTCGGCTCGATTTTGGTCTCGGGCCAGCGCTGATCCAGCAGGTGCTCGACCTGCCAGAGGGACGCGATCTCGTCCGGTGTGGGCACCCGGTGTTCGTTTCAGGCGCCCCGGTCCCCACTCGGGCGGCTCAGTCATTGCAGGCCGGCCAGCCTGGCTGTGATCCGTTCGGTTTCCTCTTGGGCCACCGCTGACGGCCGCGGATCTTGCCGACGACTTGCTCGGGAGCCTTGGCCAGAAAGTCGGCGTTGGCCAATTTGGCTGCGGTAGATGCCAGCTCCTTTTGCGCTGCAGCCAAATCCTTTTCGAGGCGGCGACGCTCGGCGGCGACATCGATGGTGCCCCACGTGTCAAGTTCGACGACGATCGGTCCTGTTCGGGCCGAGCCGCACCTCTAAGGACGCCGACGGGCGAAATCCGGACCGGGCTCGGTGAGCCACGCCAGCGACGTCACCGCCGCCACGCGAGGGCCCAGATCGGAGTCCTGATACGGTCAACCGGGCCGGCACCTTTTGCCGATCCGCCAGACCCTGATCGCTGCGAAACCGGCGAACCTCGGTAACGAGTCGCTGCATATCGGTAATTCGTTGTGCAGCAACCTTATCCAGGACCATACCGGACGGTTTAGGCCACTCAGCGATCACCAGCGACTCCTGGTGCGTCAGCGCCTGCCACAGCGCTTCGGTGATGAACGGGATCACCGGGTGCAGCAGCCGCAACAGCGTGTCCAGCGCCGCGGCCAGCACCGCGGTGGTGTGCGTCAGCCATCGGCAAGCTGGGTCTTGGCCAATTCGACATACCAGTCGCAGAATTCGTCCCACGCGAAGTGGTAGAGCGCCTCGCACGCCCGGCTGAACTCGTAGCCGTCGAACGCCGAATCGACCTTGGCACGAACCTGTTCCAGCCTTCCCAGGATCCACCGGTCGGCGTCGGTCAGCTCGGCCTTCGGAGGTACAGGCGCCAGCGCGTGCCATTGAGCAGCGCGAATCGGGTGGCGTTGAACAGCTTGGTGCCGAAATTCCGTGACGCCCGGACGTGATCCTCGCCGACAGACAGGTCACCGCCGGCTGGCCCCGCGGGCAGCGTGAACCGCACGCGTCGGCGCCGAACTTCTCCACCCACTCCAGCGGGTCGATGACGTTGCCCCTGGACTTGCTCATCTTGCGGCCGGACTCGTCACGGATCAGCCCGTGCAGGAACACATCGGTGAACGGCACCTGGGGCCCCCGACGGCCGTCCAGCGTGATGGCGTCGTCGTCACCGACGAAGGTGCCGAACATCATCATCCGTGCGACCCAGAAGAACAGAATGTCGTAGCCGGTCACCAAGACGCTTGTCGGATAGAACTTTTCCAGGTCCGGAGTCTTTTCCGGCCAACCTAATGTCGAAAACGGCCACAGCGCAGACGAAAACCAGGTATCCAGCACGTCGGGGTCCTGCTCCCAGCCGTCCGGGGGTGTGTCGTCCGGACCGACGCATATCTGCTCACCGTTAGGCCCGTACCAGATCGGGATGCGGTGGCCCCACCACAGCTGTCGCGAGATACACCAGTCATGCATGTCGTCCACCCAGGCGAACCAGCGCGGTTCCAGGCTTGCGGGGTGAATCACGGTGTCCCCGTTGCGCACTGCGTCTCCGGCGGCCTTGGCGAGCGATTCCACCCTGACCCACCACTGCAGCGACAACCGGGCTCGATCGGTTCGCCACTGCGCTCCGAGTGTCCGACGCTGTGCAAGTACGGGCGTTTTTCCTCGACGATTCGGCCTTGCGCCGCCAGCGCTTCGCGCACCGCGACACGAGCCTCGAATCGGTCCATGCCGTCGAATTGTGTTCCGGTGTTCTCGACCCGGCCCTTGGTATCGAAAATCGAGACCATCGGCAGCTTGTGGCGCAGCCCGATCTCGAAGTCATTGGGGTCGTGAGCGGGCGTGACTTTGACTGCGCCGGTGCCGAATTCGGGGTCGACGTGCTCATCGGCGACGATGATGAGTTGCCGGTCAATGAAGGGGTGCCCCAGGGTGGTGCCCACCAGGTGGCGGTAGCGCTCGTCGTCGGGATGTACCGCGATCGCGGTATCGCCCAGCATCGTCTCAACCCGGGTGGTGGCGACCACGATGTGGGGTTGTGAGTCGTCCAGCGAGCCGTACCGGAACGACACCAGTTCGCCTTCGACGTCAATGTAGTTGACTTCGAGATCCGAGATCGCCGTCTCAGCACCGGCGACCAGTTGACCAGCCGCTCAGCCTGATAGATCAGTCCGGCGTCGTAGAGCCTCTTGAAGATGGTCCGCACCGCGCGTGACAGGCCCTCGTCCATGGTGAACCGGTCGCGGCCCCAATCCACCCCGTCACCGAGCCGCCGCATTTGGCCGCCGATGGCACCGCCTGATTCGCGCTTCCAATCCCAGACCTTGTCGATGAACAGCTCTCGGCCGAAGTCCTCCTTGGTCTTGCCGTCGACCGCGAGCTGTTTTTCCACCACGCTCTGAGTCGCGATACCTGCGTGGTCCATGCCCGGCTGCCACAGCACCTCATAACCCTGCATGCGCTTGCGGCGTGTCAGGGCGTCCATCATGGTGTGTTCCAGCGCGTGACCCATGTGCAGGCTGCCGGTCACGTTCGGCGGCGGCAGCACGATCGAGTACCCGGGTTTGGTGCTGGCCGGTTCCGCCGCGAAGTAGCCGGCATCCAGCCACTTCTGGTAGATCGCGCTCTCCATCGCGCCCGGATCCCACGACTTGGGCAGGTCGGCGGCAGAGCTGGGGCTGGCGGTCACCGGTCAATTCTAGGGAGCGCCGACTACGCGCGTGTAAGCGCCCAAATCCGCAGGTGGCGGACCTCTATTGGGTTTGGCAGCCGCGATCAGGGAATCGTTAGCACCTGCCCGGGCTGGATGAGGTCCGGATCGGTGACGCCGCTGGCATCGGCGATCACCTGGTACTTGCTGCCGTCACCGTAGAAGCGCTCGGCGATGGCCCACAGGGTGTCGCCGGAGACGACGGTGTAAGTCCGCGCGGCCGGCTCTGGGGCTGGCTCAGGGGCGGCTTCTGACACGGCCTCTTCAGCGACGGCTTCCTCGACGGGCTCGTCGGCGGCCGTCTCCGCGGCGGCCTCGGCCGCCGGTGGCGGCGGGTTGTCGGTCTCGGTGTGCGTCGACCAGGCCGCTCCGTCAGCGGCGTAGAGCACCAGGTTGCGATCATCTTGAAGCACGAGTTTGACGTTCTTCTTGCCCTTGGTGTCGGTGTGCCAGATCGGTTTGTCCGCCGTGTAGAGGACGAAGTTGCCGTCGGGCTGCACTTCGGCGCGCACCACATCCTGACCATCGGTCGAAGTGGCCCACAGGGCCTGGCCGCGGGAGGCCAGCACCAGGTTGCCGTCGTCTTGCAGGGTGAGGGTATAAGCCCCGTTGTTTGAGGCGAGCGATTCCCCGCGCACAAGCTTCTGTCCTTCAGTGAGCGTGTCTGACATGGCATTCCCTCTCTCGTCATCGCAGTCCGGTCGGCCAGGGCCGGACGTTGGTAGTTCCCGCTGAGCGCGAGCCTATTGATCTTGGTTCGTCCTGGGCAGCCTTACGTTCGACGCAATCCAAACCACCCGGGAACTACGGATGAACAATCCGGATGGGTGCTTCGCTGGGCTACTTCTTGCCGCCGAGCAGGCCGCCGAGGATATCGCCAAGTGCGCCCCCCTTTCCGCCAAGCACGCTGCCGAGGACGCCGCCGAGGGATTTGTCGCCGGAGCCGCCACCCAGAATGCTGCCCAGAACTTCACCCAGGCCGCCACCGGCGGATGCCTCCTTTTGCTGCGGCGCCGCGCCAGTGGGGCTCAGCCGTTTTCCGATATATGCCAACACGATTGGGAGCACTACCGGCAGCAACCTCTTGAGCAGGTCGCTGTTGCCCGCACCTCCCTTGGCCAGCGCCGCCGCAACCTGGTCGGCGTCATTACCGCCGAAGAGCGTCGCGACCGCCTGGTGCCCGTCGCTCTCGTCAACCTGGTCCAAGCCCCCACCGGCGTCGAGCAGGCCACGGGCGGCTTGACTGCCAGCGGCGGATTCGATCTTGCTGGCGTGGTCGGGATCTTGCGAGTTCTGATGCAGTCCGGTGAGCAGCACCGGCACCAGAGTGTGGATAGCGTTGTCGACTTCGCCTTCGTCGGCGCCGAGCTTGCTTGCGATTTCAGACGTAGGAATTTGAGCGTAGAGATCATCGAGACCGGCCATCGGTATGTCCACCTTTATTGCACGGCTGTAGAGGCAAATCCATTACGACACTAGTCTCATGCGATCTCGACCGAAAGCCGTTGCTGCGGCACGTGTCAACTCAGCCGTTCGGTCTGCAGAAAGACACCGGCGGCCGGGAACCGCGCCAGCAATGCGTCGCCCATTGCGGCCGCGGGTGTGAGCACGCCCCGCAGGTCGGAGAGCTTGTCGCGGTCGAGTGCGAGCGCAAGAGCGCACTCCCCAAGCAACACCGAGGTCGCCTTGTAGCCGGGGTCTCCGCGCTGCTCCATTCTGGCCACGTAGCGAGCGCCGCTGGTGGTGGTGGTGTAGGTCTCGACCTTGTAGTAGCCACGCTCGCGCGCGGCGGTGCTCGGACCGGTGCCGGGTTTGGGGACCAGACGGTCCAGCAGCCGACGCGGCAGCAGCCGAAAGTAACGGCTACCCAATCCGAACGTCGCCTTGCCGACCCCGGCGAACACCGCGGATGCCAGCGGCGCAAGGGGCGAGGAACCCAGGCTCATGTTCTCGCTGTAGCGGAACCGGCGGCCGTATGCCCAGTCGAGTAATGCGTTGCTGCGTCTGACGACTCGCGTGTTGATCGACGCCATCACGAATCCGGCCGTCCAGTGACCTCTCAGTTCCGGCGCGATGTGACGGCCACGACGCCATGGCATGTCCGGCTGTGGGCCGAGGTCAGGCTCGGCGGCGCGGTCGCTGCTCAGCGCGTACGGGTCGGCCAATTGGCGACGTACGTCGGGGTCGCTGGACGCGGCCTGCAGCACATCCATCATCGACGCGATGGTGCCGCCGGAGAACCCACCGGAGAACGAGCGCATCACGAAGTCGGTGTCGAGCAGCTCGCCGGCACCCTCGTCGCGCGCCGCCTTGTAGAGCGCATACACACTCATATCCGAAGGGATTGAATCGAATCCGCAGCAGTGCACAATCCGGGCACCGGTGTCGGCGGCCTGCTTGTGGTACAGGTCGATGCTCTCGCGGATGAACATCGCCTCACCGGTGAGATCCGCGTAATCGGTGCCTGCCGCGGCACAGGCGGCCACCAGTGGCATCCCGTAGCGGCTGTAGGGCCCGACCGTGGTGACGACGACTTGTGTGCGGGCGGCCATCTCTTCCAGCGTCGACGGCGATGTCGCGTCGGCGCTCAGAACCGGCCAAGAGCGCGCGGATTCCCCGAGGCCTTCGCGAACGGCGGCCAATCGGTCGGTCGACCTGCCGGCCAGCGCGATCCGCGCGCCCGACCCGGCACGTGCCAGGTATTCGGCGGTCAGCTTCCCCACGAAGCCGGTCGCCCCGAACAACACGATGTCGAATTCGCGCGGCGTTGCGGTCACCGACCCGACGCTACTCGACCGGCAGATAAGTAATGCCGGGCCTAAGGCCCGGCATTACTTATACGTGTGACGGCGAGGCCGTCAGCTGCCGCGGTTGGTCACCCGCGACGGCCGCAGACCGGCCAAGCGTGGATGCCCTGCGAGTGCAGCACGTTCTCGGCCACCCGGATCTGCTCCTCACGGCTGGCGCTGGACGGGGAGCCCGAGCCGCCGTTGGCGTGCCACGTGCTCGACGTGAACTGCAGGCCGCCGGAAAAACCGTTACCGGTGCTGATCCCCCAGTTTCCACCCGACTCGCACTGCGCGATGGCGTCCCAGTTCACGCTGTAGGCGTGGTGAACCGGGGGCGGGGGCGGGGCGTCCGGAGCCGGAGGCGGCGGGGCGTCCGGAACCGGAGGCATCGGGGGGTTGCCGTCGAAGCCCGCGGGGGCGGGAGGCGGCGGGACCTCCGGTGCCGGAGGCGGCGGCGGAACGTTCGGGTCAAAGCCCGCCGGCGGGGGAGGCGCGTCAACGGGCGCCAGGGCGTCCGGTGCCGGAGGCGGCGGAACGTTCGGGTTAAAGCCCACAGGGGCCGGCGCGTCCGGAGGCGGGGGCGCGTCGGGGGCAGGCCCGGCGGGGGGAACGTTCGGGTCAAAGCCCATCGCGTCGGCGCTGGCGCTAGCGGATGGCACCGTCACCAGCGTGCCGGTGATCGCGGCGAGGATGAGCGTCTTACGGACGTTCTTCAAGGTTGTTCCTTTCGCGGTGCGCGCGCGCCAAAACAAACCCACGGATGTGGGTTTGGGGTGCTGTTGTCCAAGTGGAATAAGTGCTCTGGGACGTGCCGTCTCGTTCGGGCACGACAGCGGGGGCGTGATCGCCCGGCGAGCTACCGCCCACCGACCGCGTGGCGGCTGACGCCGACCGCAGCCCCGCTCACACGCGGGTCCGTGGATTCAATTTTTTCGTTGCTTTCCATCACCCGATTCGGGCTAACAGGGACCGTACGAGAACCGATTGCATTCGTCATCTTCAGAAAATGGATATATCGGTTCGATAACGAGCTGATCACAGCGGGATAGCAGAAATAATTTTGCAGGTCAGCCACCATTTTTCGATGAACACCCGGCCGTCGCGACTGGCCCGTTTTCGTGAGCCGAATCACGTACATTTTGTGAGCTGGACCACCGTTTGCGGCGCGGCACCGACCGCTGCCCGTGGCGCTCCGTGGACAGCCAGGTGCGCAGGCTACACCGCGACTGGACCAATTGCTGCCCGACACGCGGAACTTTGACAAACGCGATCGCGACACAACTTTGAAAGTCAAAGCGTCTCAGCCATATTCGTCACTTCAGGTCGTGCGACGTTAGAACGCGGACAAGGCCTTGCACCGATGTCGTGCAGCCCGTATCGGGCAACCACCAGTCAGTGAATTACTCACTGTCCCATGGCTTTTAGCGAACCTCCGACGATCCGACTGCAGTCGCGGCCACCGACTCGATGCCGCTCGGCGCGAAGGCCTGCTGGGGGTCTGGCGATTTACCCAACGCAATTTGCCGGTGGAACTCTCGGTTGCACACTCCGGGCTGGGGCCGCCCTCCACCTAATCTGGTACGATGTACGTCGGGGACATCCCAAATCACCACTGCGCCAACATATTACGACGGCCTTTGTGAAGAGCGTGATGATTGGCTTCTGAGGAACTGAAAAGCTGACTAGAGGCAATAGTGTCTAAATGACAAAAGTCGATAATTTTCAAGGATGAACGCCATTGTCAAACGTTTGTAACGCAATTGTTTCGGCAAAATGAAAAAGTGCGCAAAAGCGCGTTGAAGCTCTTTCGAGCCTTAGTCGGCTCGCGTCAGGCTCCGGGCTGCACTAGGGCACGCAGATCAGCGTCGCTGTTCAAATTGGTCAGCGGACGCGAATCCGACATCACGATCCGCTGCGTGTCCGAAACGTCAACCAGGGCACGCATTTTGCGCTCACCGGCGGCCACCAGCGCATCAGCCCGATCGGCCAGATCGGTCCGGTAGACCGCCGCCAGAAAGTGGTCCCGCCCGTCCCACGGCAACACCACTTCTGCGTCGGTCTCAACGGCCCGGCGAGCAAGGTCATCGATCAGTTCCACGGCCAAAAACGGCATGTCCACGGCGCAGACGAAGGCGAGCCGGGCGCCCGCCTCCGCGGCGGCACGCAGGGCGCGGGCGGTTGCCGGCAACGGACCCTGTCCGCCAAAGTCGTCGCGCATGATGCGGGCCTGCAACGCGGGCAGTGGTTGTCCCTGGGCGGCCATCACCAAAACCGGCTCGCAGCGCTGTCCGAGAATGCCGGCCACGCGCTCGACCATTGTGGTAGCGCCGGCACCGCCGGAAGACCCCGGGAAGGGCAGGGTGGCTTTGTCGCGGCCCATCCGCCGCGACTCACCTCCAGCAAGTACCACCCCGGCCAGTGATACTGCGTCGGGCACGAGCTGAGCCACCTTACTCGACGGTCCAGGTGTCGCGCCCGCGCAACAACGACTGCAATGCGGGGAAATCGAACGGCTTCGACGACTGAGCGGCACGGACCTGAGAGCGGGCCGCGTCGTCGTAGGTGGGCCGGTTGATGTTCCGGAAGATTCCCAGCACGGTGTGCTCGAGGTTCTGGTCCGACAACCGCGACAGCGCGAATGCGTAGGCCGAGTCGTCGGCCTGCGCATCGTGCACGACGATCTCTTCGATTGCCACGTCGGCGGTCTTGGCCACCTCGAGGCTGAAGCCGGACTTCACCACGCAGTATTCGCCGTTGGCGCCGAAGACAATTGGCTCGCCGTGGCGGACATTGATCAGCCGCTCTTCGGCGCCCTCCTTTCGCAGCGCGTCAAAGGAGCCGTCGTTGAAAATCGGGCAGTCCTGCAGGATCTCCACCACTGCGGCGCCACGATGCTGGACGGCCGCGCGCAAGACCTCCGTCAGCCCGTTGCGGTCGGAGTCCAGTGCGCGACCGACGAAGGTCGCTTCGGCCCCCAGCGCCAACGACACCGGGTTGAACGGGTGATCCAGCGACCCCATCGGTGTCGACTTGGTGATCTTGCCGACCTCCGATGTCGGCGAGTACTGCCCCTTGGTGAGGCCGTAGATCCGGTTGTTGAACAGCAGAATCGTGATGTTGACGTTGCGGCGCAGCGCATGGATCAGGTGGTTACCACCGATCGACAAGGCATCGCCGTCGCCGGTGACCACCCATACCGACAGATCCTCGCGAGCCAGCGCAAGCCCGGTCGCGATGGCCGGCGCCCGGCCGTGGATCGAGTGGAACCCATAAGTCTCCAGGTAATACGGGAACCGGCTCGAGCAACCGATACCGCTGACGAAGACGATGTTTTCCCGACGCAGCCCCAACTCGGGCAGAAAGTTGCGGACGGTGTTGAGGATGACGTAATCGCCGCAGCCCGGGCACCAGCGGACCTCTTGGTCACTGGTGAAGTCCTTGCCCTTCTGCGGCTCATCCGCGGTGGGCACCCCGTCGTTCTTCGTCAACCTCGGGGTCAAGCCGAGGTCTGTGCCCGCCAGATCGCCACCGATCACGTTAGTCACGAGCGCCGCTCCTCCTCATCGCTTCGCTCTGCATCGTCGCCGGCGCCAGTCATGCGTTAGCTCCCGCTCCAATCGTTGCTGCCGCCATTCTGGCGACCATCGTCTTGTCTTGCTCGATTTCGGCCAATGTTCCGCCCAGCGCGGCGCGGATAACGCGCCCTATCTCGTCAGCCAGGAACGAGATGCCTTGGACCTTGGTGACCGATTGCACGTCGACCAAATACTTGCCGCGCAGAATCAGCGCCAGCTGGCCCAGGTTCATCTCAGGTGCGACCACCTTCGGGTAACGCCGGAGCACATCCCCCAGGTTAGCCGGGAATGGGCTGAGATAGCGCAGGTGAGCATGCGCTACCTTGATGCCCTTGCGCCGCGCACGACGGCAGGCTTCGCCGATCGGGCCGTACGAGCTGCCCCACCCGATCAGCAGTAGCTCAGCGTCTCCGGTCGGATCGTCGACTTCCAGATCGGGAACAGAGATGCCATCGATCTTGGCCTGACGCAACCGGACCATGAGGTCGTGATTGACCGGCTCGTAGGAGATGTTGCCGGTGCCGTTCGCCGCTTCCAAACCACCGATGCGGTGCTCCAGGCCGGGAGTGCCGGGAACGGCGAATTGGCGAGCCAGCGTTTCCGGATCGCGGGCATACGGCTGGAAGGGCTCGTCCGGCTTGGCGAAGGTGTGGGTGATCGGCTCCAGCGAGCCGACATCCGGAATTCGCCATGGCTCAGAGCCATTGGCGATCGAACCGTCGGACAACACGATCACTGGGGTGTGATACGACACCGCGATGCGCACCGCCTCAAGGGCAATCTCGAAGCAGTCGGACGGCGACCGTGGCGCCACCACGGCCACCGGTGACTCCCCGTTGCGGCCGTACAACGCCTGCAGCAGATCGGCCTGCTCGGTCTTGGTCGGCAGACCGGTCGAAGGTCCGCCTCGCTGCACATCGATGACCAGCAATGGCAACTCGGTCATCACACCCAGGCCGAGCGCTTCGGATTTCAGCGAAATGCCCGGGCCCGATGTGCTGGTGACGCCGAGGGCGCCGCCGTAGGAGGCGCCGATTGCCGCACAGATACCGCCGATTTCGTCTTCGGCCTGGAAGGTGATCACGTTGAAGTTCTTGTGCTTGGACAGCTCGTGCAGGATGTCCGAGGCAGGCGTGATCGGATAGCTCCCGAGCACGACGGGAATGTTGGCCAGCTGACCGGCCGCCACGATGCCGTAGGCAAGTGCAGTGTTGCCCGAGATCTGCCGGTATTCACCGGCCGGCAAGGTCGCCCGGGAAACCTCGTAGGTGGTGCCGAAAGCCTCGGTGGTTTCGCCGTAGTTCCAGCCCGCCTTCAGAGCGAGCACATTGGCCTCCGCGATCTCGGGCTTGCGGGCGAACTTCTCCCTGATGAAGCTTTCGCTGGCCTGGATCGGCCGTCCGTACATCCACGACAAAAGGCCAAGCGCGAACATGTTTTTCGCGCGCTGGCCGTCTTTCTTCGATGCACCGATCGCCTCGACGGCTCCGAGAGTCAGCGTGGTCATCGTAACGGAGTGCACGACGTAGTCGGACAACTCGTCGGTCTCCAGCGGGTTTGTCACGTAACCCACCTTCGTCAGATTGCGCTTGGTGAATTCGTCGGAATTCGCGATCACCATTCCACCGCGCGGCAAGTCGCCGATATTGGCCTTCAACGCTGCGGGGTTCATGGCGACAAGCACGTCCGGCCGGTCTCCGGCGGTCAGAATGTCGTAATCAGCGATTTGAATCTGGAACGACGAGACGCCGGGCAGCGTGCCTGCGGGGGCTCGGATCTCGGCGGGGTAGTTCGGTTGAGTCGCCAAGTCGTTGCCGAAAAGCGCTGCGTCCGACGTGAACCGGTCACCGGTAAGCTGCATACCGTCGCCGGAGTCTCCGGCGAATCGGATGACAACTTGTTCCAGCCGCTGACGGTCGGACCCGTTATGAGGGGCTTCGCCATGAGAATCTGACCCGGCTCCGCCGCCGTTCGGACCCATGTCTCCGCCTTCCATTTGTTAACCCGGATAGGCACTCCACTGGAGCTTCAGGCTACGCGCCATTGGAGTGACTCCCGCGCCCGCAATCTTGTGTGTCACTGGCAGTACCAATTATGGCACTGCTTTTCGACGAGTACGACCGTCTCATACCCCTCGCACGCAGCGGGTTTACCGCCAAAGCCGAAGTCAGCGGGGTGGTACGGGTGCAGGCAATTCAAACTGTGTTGTTGGTCACGTCAGTCGACGCGGGACCGCGTCGCTGCTGTCCAGGGGCGCGCGACAGCCCTAGCTAGGCGCTCTTGTCGCGACGCTCGCTGCGCGACGGCTTGCGCGGCACGATCGTCGGCAACACGTTGTCCTGCACGGTCTCCTTGGTCACCACAACTTTGGCGACGTCGTCGCGGCTCGGGATGTCATACATCACCGGCAGCAGGACCTCTTCCATGATGGCCCGCAGGCCACGGGCACCCGTGCCGCGGTGAATCGCCTGATCGGCGATCGCTTCCAGCGCGTCGTCAGTGAACTCCAGCTCGACGCCGTCCATCTCAAAGAGCCGGGTGTACTGCTTGACCAGAGCGTTCTTGGGTTCGGACAGGATCTTCACCAACGAATCCATGTCCAGGTTGGTGACCGAGGCGACCACTGGGAGACGGCCGATGAATTCGGGGATCAGACCGAACTTGATCAGGTCCTCGGGCATCACGTCGGCGAAGTGATCGGTGGTGTCGATCTCGGCCTTGGAGCGGACCTCGGCGCCGAAACCCAGTCCACGCTTGCCGACCCGCTCGTAGATGATCTTCTCCAAGCCGGCGAACGCACCCGCGACGATGAACAGCACGTTGGTGGTGTCGATCTGGATGAACTCTTGGTGCGGATGCTTGCGGCCGCCCTGCGGGGGAACCGACGCCTGAGTGCCCTCGAGGATTTTCAGCAGGGCCTGCTGAACGCCCTCACCGGAGACATCGCGAGTGATCGACGGGTTCTCACTCTTGCGCGCGATCTTGTCGACCTCGTCGATGTAGATGATGCCGGTCTCGGCACGCTTGACGTCGTAGTCGGCGGCCTGGATGAGTTTGAGCAAGATGTTCTCGACATCCTCACCGACATAACCGGCCTCGGTCAGCGCGGTGGCGTCGGCGATGGCGAACGGCACGTTGAGCATCTTCGCCAGTGTCTGGGCCAGATAGGTCTTGCCGCAACCGGTGGGTCCGAGCATCAAAATGTTGGATTTGGTCAGCTCAACCGGCTCGTACCGGGAGTCACGACCCTTCTCGCCCGCCTGGATCCGCTTGTAGTGGTTGTAGACGGCGACCGCCAGCGTCCGCTTGGCGGTGTCCTGCCCGATGACGTATCCCTCCAAGAACTCCCGGATCTCAGCGGGCTTGGGCAGTTCGTCGAGCTTGACGTCGTCGGCGTCGGCGAGTTCCTCTTCGATGATCTCGTTACACAGATCGATGCACTCATCGCAGATGTACACACCGGGGCCAGCAATAAGTTTCTTGACTTGCTTTTGGCTCTTCCCGCAGAACGAGCACTTCAGCAGGTCACCGCCGTCTCCGATGCGCGCCATGGTGCTGAGGGCCTACTTCCTGTTCGCCGTTCGTCGTGCCGTGCCGCATGTAATCCCCGACGCTACCCGCTTGCTCGGGCCCCTCGCGACCATTAGCGCCGAATCGCGTCAGTGGTATTCATGCCTGTCCGTCTGAATGAAACATATAGCCCCACGGCGCCGCTCACATGTCAAAGACGCGCACAACGTGTCTTTGGCGTGTCGCGGTCGTTACCCGACCGAGGCTCGTGCGCCGCCGAACCCGGTGGTTTTGGCAGACCACCAGGCAACCCACCCTACAGTGGCCGTGTGGGTTTGGCTCTGTCCAGCGAATCCGTGCTGATCAGTGATGGCGGCCTGGCCACTGAGCTTGAAGCGCGTGGTCACGACCTTTCCGACCCGTTGTGGTCGGCGAGGCTGCTGGCCGACGACCCGCAGCAGATCGTCGCGGTGCACGCCGCGTACTTTCGCGCCGGTGCCACGATCGCGACGACCGCCAGCTACCAGGCATCGTTCGCAGGCTTTGCGGCCCGTGGGATCGTCCGAGACGAGGCCATCGCGCTGCTGCGCCGTAGCGTCGAACTCGCCAACACCGCGCGTGATGCAGCCGGCGCTAGCGACCTGTGCGTCGCCGCCTCGGTCGGACCGTACGGCGCGGCACTCGCCGACGGGTCGGAGTATCGCGGCCGCTACGGCCTGTCCGTCGCGGCCTTGACGCGCTGGCATCGTCCCCGGCTGGAGGTCCTAGCCGACGCCGGCGCGGACGTGCTCGCGTTGGAAACGGTGCCCGACGTCGACGAGGCCGAAGCTCTGGTCAACTTGGTGCGCTCGGTCGGCGTGCCGGCCTGGCTCAGCTACACCATCGACGGGACCCGGACCCGCGCCGGACAACCACTCGCCGACGCGTTCGCGGTGGCCGCCGGGGTCGACGAGATCGTCGCGGTCGGCGTCAATTGCTGTGCGCCCGACGACGTCCTCGCCGCTATCGCGATCGCCGATATCGGCAAGCCGATCATCGTCTACCCGAACAGCGGTGAGCGTTGGGACGGTCAGCGCCGTACCTGGATCGGTCCATCTCGTTTTTCCGCGCAGCGCGCATCACAGTGGGTAGCCGCGGGGGCTCGCATTGTCGGCGGGTGCTGCCGGGTGCGACCTGCCGACATCGCCGAACTGGCGAAGGTCGTGACGTAAGTCCGCCCGGCGAAACCTCAGGCGGTCTGCGCGGAGAGCTTCCGGTACTCCAGAACGGTGTCGATGATCCCGTAGTCCTTGGCCTCTTCGGCGGTCAGGATCTTGTCCCGGTCGGTGTCCTTACGGATCACCGAGGCGTCCTTGCCGGTGTGGTGGGCCAGCGTGGTCTCCATCAGGGTGCGCATCCGCTCGATCTCGGCGGCCTGGATCTCGAGATCGGAGAACTGGCCCTGGATCACGCCGGACAGCGACGGCTGATGAATCAGGACACGCGCGTTGGGCAGCGCCATCCGCTTACCCGGCGTTCCGGCTGCCAGCAGCACCGCTGCCGCCGAAGCGGCCTGACCCAGACACACCGTCTGGATGTCGGCCCGCACGTACTGCATGGTGTCGTAGATCGCCATCAGTGAGGTGAACCCGCCACCCGGCGAGTTGATGTACATGGTGATGTCGCGGTCGGGGTCCAGCGACTCCAGCACCAGCAGCTGGGCCATGATGTCGTTGGCCGAGGCGTCGTCGACCTGGACGCCGAGGAAGATGATGCGTTCCTCGAACAGCTTGTTGTAGGGGTTGGACTCCTTGACGCCGAAGCTGGAGTGCTCGATGAACGACGGCAGGATGTAGCGCGCCTGAGGTTGGATCTGGGGATGCTGAGTACTCACTGGGCTTCTCCATTGGTGATGTGTGCGGCGCGGGTGATGATGTGGTCGACGAAGCCGTATTCCAGGGCTTCCGGGGCGGTGAACCAGCGGTCGCGATCCGAATCCGCCTCGATGCGTTCGATCGGCTGGCCGGTGAATTCGGCGTTGAGCCGGAACATCTCTTTTTTGATGACGGTGAACTGCTCGGCCTGGATGGCGATGTCGGCCGCGCTGCCGGTCACCCCGCCCAGCGGCTGGTGCATCAGGATGCGGGCGTGCGGCAACGCGTAGCGCTTCCCCTTGGTGCCCGCCGCCAACAGGAATTCGCCCATCGAGGCGGCCATGCCCATCGCGTAGGTGGCGATGTTGCACGGCGCCAGGACCATCGTGTCGTAGACCGCCATCCCGGCACTGATCGATCCGCCTGGCGAGTTGATGTAGAGATTGATGTCCTTGCTGGAGTCTTCGGCGGCGAGCAGCAGGATCTGTGCGCACAGCCGATTGGCGATCTCGTCGTTGATCTCCGAACCCAGGAAGATGATGCGCTCGGAGAGCAAGCGCTCATAGACCGAGTCCGTGAGGTTGAGACCCTGCGAGTTCGAACGCATGTCAGTCACGACTGGGTTACCTGCTTTCTCGAAATCCGTATGCACCGACATTAACCAACCGAGCCCACTGTTGGGCGGCCGCGCACCCCCTGAAACTGGCGCGTTCGCTCACAGCGTCATTTCGCGTCGTCGTCGGAGGCCTCCTGCGCCTCGACGTCGCCGGCCTCACCGGCCTGGTCGGCTTCCTCGCCCGCCTCGGCGGCCTGGCCGCGCTTGCCGAAGAACTCACTGGTGTCGATCGTGTTGCCCTCGGTATCGCTGACCGTCGCCGCCTCGACCACCGCGGCGACGGCCAGCCCGCGCCGCACATCGGCGAACATCGCCGGCAGCTGGTTGTTCTCCTGGAGATAGGCAAACAGCTGCTGCGGCTCGATGCCGTATTGCCGAGATGTCATCACCAGTCGTTCGGTCAGGTCGTCCTGCCCGACCTGGACGTCGAAGTCGTCGGCCAGCGCATCCAACAAAAGCTGCCGTTGGACGTCCTTCTCTGCGGCGTCGCGCGTCTCGGTCTCGAACTCCTCGCGCGACTTGCCTTGCCCGGCGAGCGCCTCTTCGAGCTTGGTTGGGTCGTGGTTGAGACTGCTGAGCGCACCGTGCATCGCGCTGTCGAACTGGGCCTGGACGATCGCCTCGGGCAGCGGCACGTCGACCTGCTCGAGCAGCGCGTCCAGCGTGGCGTTGCGAATCTGATCCGCCTGCTGGGCGCGCTTGAGCTGGCCCACCTGCTCGCGGAGGTTGGACCGCAACTCGTCAATGCTGTCGAACTCGCTGGCCAATTGGGCGAACCCATCGTCGGGCTCCGGCAGTTCGCGTTCCTTGATCGACTTGACGGTGACGGTGACCTGCGCGTCCTGCCCGGCATGTTCGCCGGTCGCCAACTTCGCGGTGAACTCCCGGGACTCATCGACGGACAAACCGATGAGCGCCTCGTCGAGACCCGCGATGAGCCGACCGGAGCCGACCTCATGGGACAGCCCCTGCGCGGCCGCGTTCGGCACGTCCTCGCCGTCGACGGTCGCCGACAAGTCGATCGAAACGAAGTCACCGTCGGCCACCGGCCGATCCACCCCGGTCAAGGTGCCGAACCGGGCACGCAACGACTGCAGCTCGGCGTCGACGTCGTCATCGCTGACCTCGATCGGATCCACCGAGACCTTCAGCGCACTCAGGTCCGGAAGGGTGATTGTGGGCCGGACGTCGACCTCGGCGGTGAAGGCCAGCTCCTCGCCGTACTCCTTCTTGGTCACCTCGATGTTGGGCTGGCCAAGCGGATGGACTTCCGACTCCGCAACCGCCTGCCCATAGCGGGCGGGCAGCGCCTCGTTGACGACCTGGTCGAGCATCGCCTCCCGGCCGAAACGGGCCTCCAACAACTTCGCCGGCGCCTTACCGGGCCGGAAACCGGGTAGCCGCACCTGCTTGGCCAGCTCCTTGTAAGCCCGCTGGAAATCGGGCTCGAGCTCGGTGAACGGCACCTCCACATTGATGCGCACCCGGGTGGGGCTCAACTGCTCGACACTGCTCTTCACGGGGTGGGCTCCTCGGTGGTCGTTACTGGCGGGCTGGTCGGGGTGACAGGATTTGAACCTGCGGCCTTCCGCTCCCAAAGCGGATGCGCTACCAAGCTGCGCTACACCCCGCGCTGACCTCGCGATCCTACGGCCCGACAGCACTGGCTGCGCAGCGACCTCACCCGCCTCACGGAGCGATAACAAACCCGCTTCGATTAGATTTGATGTTCGCCGCCAGATACAGTTCCGCTCGACTAATAAATGCGGGCGTAGCTCAATGGTAGAGCCCTAGTCTTCCAAACTAGCTACGCGGGTTCGATTCCCGTCGCCCGCTCGGGCTAGGCAAATGCTCGACAGAGAGGCGCCATGAGCGACGTCGATATCAAGGGCTCATGCGCGTCGAACTTCGTCGGAGTACGCGACGCGTTCGAGCGTAACTTTGCGCAGCGGCACGAGGTCGGCGCAGCCGTTGCCGTGTGGGTCGAAGGCGACCTCGTCGTCAACCTGTGGGGCGGCTCGGCTGACGCAGCAGGCACCCGCCCGTGGCAGCAGGACACTCTCACCACAGTGCTCTCCGGCACCAAGGGACTCTCCGCCACCTGCGTCCATCAGCTCGCCGACCGCGGTGAACTGGACCTGCAGGCGCCGGTAGCACGCTACTGGCCCGAGTTCGCGCAGGCTGGCAAGCAAGACATCACCTTGGCCATGGTGATGGGCCACCGATCCGGCGTGATCGGGCCGCGCACCCGAATGAGTTGGCAAAAGGTCGCCGACTGGGACTTCGTCTGTGAGCAGCTGGCTGCCGCCGAACCGTGGTGGCAGCCGGGCACCGCCCAGGGCTACCACATGACCACCTTCGGTTTCATCGTCGGCGAGGTCTTCCGCCGGGTCACCGATCGCACGATCGGTCAGTACCTGCGCACCGAGATCGCCGAACCTATCGGCGCCGACGTCCACATTGGCCTGTCCCCCGCCGAACAACGCCGCTGTGCCGAGCGGGTGAACAAGCCGCACGCGCGAGACCTGTTGGCCGACGTGCAAGCCCCCGGCTACCCCACCAGCCTGGCCGAACACCCCAAAGCGGGATTGTCGATCTCGATGGGTTTTGCAGCCGACGATGAACTCGGCTCCCACGACCTGCGGCTGTGGCGCCAGCTCGAGTTCCCCGGCACCAATGGCCAGGTGTCGGCGCTGGGACTGGCGACGTTCTATAACGCGCTGGCCCAGGAGAAGCTGCTCAGCCGAGAGCACATGGATCTGGTCCGCGTGTGCCAGGGCGGCGATGAGACCGATTTGGTACTAGGACCCCGGGTCGCCGATCACGGGTGGGGCCTGGGCTACATGCTCAACCAGCGCGGTGTGAACGGACCCAACCGGCGGATCTTCGGCCATGGCGGGCTGGGTGGCTCATTCGGGTTCGTCGATCTGGAACACCGAATCGGCTATGCGTATATCGCGAATCGCTTCGATGCCACGAAGTCCAACGCGGACCCCCGCAGCCTCGCACTCAGCAACGAGGTCTACGCCGCCCTGGGCGTCACCTCGGAGGACTGACTTGGGGGTGCGAGCCACCCACGTGCCTCGCACCCGCGTCGGTCAAAATTGATCGCTCGGATTTACCGTTGCCAGGGTCCGCCAGGTCCCGGGTGGTCGTGGTCCCATCCGGGCACGCCCGGGTGGTCACGGTCCCACCCCGGGCCGCGATCCCAGCCTCCAGGTCCCCCCCGCCAGTCGTGGCAGCCGTTCCAGTCCCAGTTATCGCCCCAGCCTGGGTCCCAAAATTCACCCGGGCACCATTGCGGGAAGGGGCCGGGTTGTGCTTGAGCCTCGGCGCTGACGCCCACACCCATCAGACCCAAGCCAGCGGCTCCAGCGAAAATCGTTGCGGCTAAACGCGGAATAGGGCCGCGTAAGCGTCATACATGGTGGTTGTTGTGCTGGTCGTATGGATGCGTCAAGGGTGACAATATCCTTGCACGGCGCTCGTCGACAGCAAATGTTGACGCTGGTTCAATCCCAGTATCGCGCACCAACGGCACGCGCACGTCAGGAGCCATTTTCGAGGCTGCGCGACGCCTGGCGTGTGCTCTATGTGTGCTCCCCGCCCTTCGGCCCGCTTGCCCGCCACGCCCATCACTAGCTGGCTATTTTCGACCAAGGCCAAGCCCTGGCGCTGTATCACACCAAACGACTCGCCTCGCCGGGCCCGTTACGGCGCTTACCGTTTAGCGATCAGCCTCCCAGACACGGGTAACCGGGTTAAACCGCTTCCCCACGTACGCCTGCGCCGGCGGCTGCTGCGCCCACTCCTCCGACGAAATCCCGAAATCGTCAAACAGTAAACCGTTGTCCGCCAGCCACTGCCGGGCATCCCACGACGGTGTTCCCGGCTTCGGCGAGCCAGGCTGGGCCGCCTCACCCCGCGCCAACCGAGCCATCAGGCACCCGAATCCAAATGCAACACGCGTGTCGTATTCGCCGCTTCCCGTGCGGCCGCCCACCCCGCATCACGACGATCCCACCGAGCCCGCACCGCCTGCACATGCCGCTCGCTCTTGGGCGGCAGCAAGCCCAGGCTGACCTTGCCGGTCAGGTCAACAACCTGCCGTTCACACATGCGTATCTCCGCAGACAACTTAACGAGCACGCCCGGCTCGTCGCCAGCCACCAGGTGCTCGTCATAGATCCGCTCCAGCTGCTCACCCCGATCCGCCGCAGCGCAAGCCCGGTCAATGATCAGCTGCTCGCGCTCGCTCCACTCGAGCGCATAGCCCAACTCGCGCGACGTAACCTGCAGCGCCTGATCGAGCCGCGCCCGAAGCTCCCTACCGGCGTGCAGCCGGCGCCGCCGACGTCCTGCAGCGGCAGACCCGCTCATGCGTCCCATTATCTCGCAGACGGCATAAATCCGGGGGAAATCTCGGCCTAAAGCCCGCCAAAACCGAGACTTTCCAGATGTTTTGGCTGTAATACGCCGACTGACAGCCGAGCGTCACCGCGGTCGGCTAAGGATTAGCTGTGGGGTATCCCCCCACCTATTGTCAGCTCGGCGGTGCAAGTGCCTCTGCGATGCGGTCTTCTAGCGACCTCAGGTCGTAGTAATCGCGCCAGCGGTTGATTCGGCCGTTGCTGTCAACTTCGAACACCCCCGCGACTTCCAGGCCGAAGGGTTTGCCTTGGACTTCGAACTTGTCCACTCGCTCAATCATCACGGTGCCAGCGTTCGCGACGAGTGCCTTCACGTCGACGGTGGTGCTGGGAACCATCTTCACCACCGATTGGAGTTCTGCCCTTATGGCAGCGATACCGCGAAAAACTCCTCTCGGGCCGTCGGTCCAGACGGCGTCGTCGCCGAGGAAGCTCACCATTTCGTCCGGGTCGGACCGCTTCCAGGCGGCAAGGAACTTGCGTACCTGGGACTCCGCTGAATCGCTCATCGCTGAAACCTCTGTGTCGATGCCGTACGAGACCCATATGTACAAAGGGATGCGTTGGGAGTCTTTATATAACCCGTACCGCGTTGTAGTAGTACAAGTGGGTGTCGTGCTCATTCCGGCCACTTTGCAGACGGCCGGTGACCGTCACCCGGGGCCAGGCGGTCCGACGCCCAGTGGCCGGCAGACATTGGTCGTCGGGTCCCACCACTGCCCGGGATCGCAGGCCAGAGGCTGAGGCCCGACGCCGAGTGGCCGGCAGATGTTGCCGCTCGGGTCCCACCACTGCCCGGGCTCGCAGGGCAGCGGTTGGGGTCCGACGCCCAGTGGCAAGCAGGCCTTGCTGAACGGCTCCCAATACTGCCCGGGCTCGCACTGCGCCGAGCTCACCGCCGGCATCCCGATCGTCGTGACTGCCATCGCCGCTGCCGCCAGCATGACGACTGCCGCCAACCGGCCCGCCAGATTTCGCATCGCAGATCTCTTGGAAAGCATGTAAAGGGATCCTATCCACTGCGTCCCACCGCGTCCGGGACGCGGTCGCGGCGCGGGTCACGTCAGGGATTCCTGGGACGCAGTCGAAACCGCGGTGAACCCCTTGGCGCGGCGCTTGCCTAATAACTCGATGAGCCGCCCGGTCACCAGCAAGTCATCGACGGCGTCTCTCACGTCGTTATCGCGGATTTGGTGGCCCGCTTTGCGTATCTCGGCGAACAGCATCCGCATCGATGTGACGCTGCACGAAGGCTACTAAGTCGAGGCGTTTATTTGGGTGCGGGTTCGTTCGGGTTGCCGTATCTCATCGTCCAGATGGGTACTTGGCCCCGCACGTATTCGTTTCCGTCCCAGGGGGTCCCGCAGATGTGCAGATAGGCGTAGGGCGTTCCATCGAACATCACCCAGGCCCCGGCATCGCGCACGGTGTTGGGCAGACCGGCGCGCGCCGCGTCGTAGGGCCAGATGATCATCCAGTGCGGGCCAATCGGAATGGCAGGACTGGTCCTGTCGAAAGGATCGGTGTTGCTGTGTTGCGTTGCGCCGCAGAGCATGTAGATGATCCCGGGAGCGGTATTTGTCGGTGCCGGCTTGCCGGCCTTGAGGTCGTTCATCCACTGCAGACCATTGGGATCGGCGCACATGGGAACATTGCCGATTTCGTTCTCATCACCTGGGAAGCACACCCAGTCGTTGGTTCCCTGACGAAGCACCACGCGGTTACCTTGTTCATCCATGTCGGCAACGGTGGCGTCCCTGGTGATGTGGCGCGGGCCCGACAACATGGCCCGCGATATTTTGGCGGCGAGTATTTGCTCGTCGCGGGAATTGGGAAGCGGTTCTCCAAAGCCCACCGTCGTAATCGCGCTGTTGCTGTAGTTGCCTGACCCGCCACCTGAGTCGGGAACGGCATACGCGGGTCGCGCCTGCGGGGTGGGTTCATTTTCAGCCATTGCGTGCTCCCTTCCCCCGCCTTCGACTGCTGCGGCTCACGTGGGATCACACTCGCGGTGACCTCCACACGTACTTTACGTCGGGTCCGGTCCCAAAGTCCTGCGCTGCGGGCCCGTCCGGCAGGTCTCGTTTCCGGGTCGGAGGCTTGCAGAGCAGGTATCATCCGGGCGATGTCGAACGACAACGCCGCCGCCCTCTCGCCGACGATTCGTGTTGCGGCGATTCAGATGGTCGCCGAATTGGGGGATGTCGACGCCAACCTGGCGATGGCGGAACGCCTCGTGCGGGTCGCTTTCGAACGCGGCGCAAACTGCGTCATCCTCCCGGAGTTATTTTCCTCCGGTAATGCGTTCTTCCCCCACATGGCGTCGGCGACTCGGGCGATCGACGGACCGCCGGCCCAGATGCTCTTGGACTTGGCGCGCGAAGGCAATGCCATTGTCGGCGGCTCGTTTCTGGCGTGGCGCGACGGCAACGTCTATAACAGCTTTGTTCTGGCGCTACCGGACGGAAGCACCCGCCGACACGACAAGGATGCCCCGACGTTCTGGGAGAATTGCTACTACATCGGAGGGAACGATGACGGCGTTTTGCCCACCCCTCAAGGCAACATAGGCGCCGCGCTGTGTTGGGAGTTCATCCGATCCAGGACGGCCGCGCGGTTGAAGGGAAAGGTCGCCATCGTGGTGGGCGGTTCAGGATGGTGGGGCCGAAAGGACAGCGGGCAGTCAGATGACCCTTCGCCTGAGTTCGGCCTTGAAATTATGAAAGCCACGCCGAGCCGATTCGCGAGAATGCTTGGGGTGCCGGTGGTTCACGCCGCGCACGCGGGACGTTTTGTGGGACAGTCCTGGCCTGATTCGGGCGAGAACTACCCGTCTCGCTATCTGGGCGAGGCTCAGATCGTTGACGGTAATGGCCGCATTCTCGCGCGGATGTCTCGTGAAGAAGGCGAAGGCATCATCACCGCTGACGTCACGCTTGGTCCCGTGCCGGATGAGCCTGACGCGATACCGGACAGCTTCTGGATCGCGGAGTTTCCCGAAGCGGTTTATCGCCAATGGGAAAGTGATCTGGAGACTGGCCACCAGTACTACTTGTCGACAACGCTGCCCTACGTCCGAGAGATGTTTACTCGTTGAACTCGGGCCGCAATTTCACCGTCTCGTCTGGCGTGGCAGGGGCTCCTCACCAGCTCCCACGTGTGGCGACTGGTGGAACTCGGCTACGCGAGCTCATGACCAGTTCACCCGCATAATCTCGGATGTTTCGACTTCCGCCTCATTCCGATTCACGATCTCGAATTGGCTTACGGGGCAGCACCATACGCCACGGTGTGGCGTTGGCGACGAGCTGGGCCAGCCGCTGGAAGGTGTCCTCGGGGTGCTCGGCAACTGTGTCGCGGATGAGCGCACGCTAACTGATAGAACCGGTCAAAGTTCAACTGATCCTCGACCGGACGGCGAACGGCCCCGGCCGGGGGTAACTCAGCCGGGGCCGCCACCCCTTGCCCGGCGCGCCAGCGGTGGCACCACCCCAAACCCCTGAACGACATGCCCAGGCGATGGCCCGCAGTCTCATCGAGGATCACCGACACCATGCCGAAGTCACGACCGAGACTGGTGCAAATGCCTAATGGCTGAGATCGATTGTGCCTCACAGTGATCTAGTTTCAGCGGCTGACGAGACAGATCTCGATGGGATCATCACCCAAAGCGCCCACGGTAGCCGCTTCATGACTACCGAGAGCTAAGCAGCGCGAACAGTGCCGGCCCCCCGCGCCACCCACCAATCGCCCTACCCTTCACCGGAGCAGTGAAACTGGCACGCTAGATGTTGGTGCTGGTGATCCTCACCAACACGCGCAGTCGATAAACGATGAAGTGCTGCCAGCGGCACGCAACCATATGCTCCGCGCATGCGCGACATCGAGGCCATCGACTCCGAGCTGCGGTTGGTGGCTGCTCTGCGTTGGGCAGCTCGTGAGCGGGGTGGGCCGCTGCCGTCGATAGACGTGGCGGATGCTTGCTGGATTCTAGTAGTTCCGAACACCGATCGGCCCGTCGTCCGCTTCGAGGGCGGCCCGATTCAACGCACAGCCCTCTGCCTCTACCCTCGACGGCGTGTCACAGTCACAGCGGCTTGCCCTGGTGCTCGGGCTGAACCTTGCACTCGTCGCCGCGCTAGTGATCGTTGGCGTGACCGCGCACTCGCTCGGGGTGCTTGCCGCCGGCGTCGACTACCTCGCTGACGCCGCCGCAATCGCGGTTTCAGTGTTCGCGATCCGGCTGGCACAGCGACCGGAACGCTCGGCCGTGCACGCGAATGCCACCAACATCGCCGCATTGGTCAACGGAGGCTGGTTGCTCGCTCTCAACGTCTGGATCGCGGTGGCTGCGATCAGACGCCTGCTGTCGGGCGTCCCAGAAGTGCACGGGCTGCCGGTGCTGATTGTCAGCGCCATCGCCGCAGTGGTGATGCTGGCCGGTGCGCTCATCGTCGGCACAGACGTCGAGGACGCAGACGGTAAGGAAGACTTGAACATCAAAGCGGTGCTGCTAGACGCAGCCGCCGATGCCGGCGCCGCCGCAGGAGTCGCGGTGACCGGCGCGATCATTTTCGTCACCGGCCGTTGGAACTGGCTCGACCCCGCCGTCGCACTAGTCATTGCCGTCGTAATCGGCTACCACGCCGGAGGATTGATCTGGCGTGTCCTCGGCGCGCTCGGAATCCGCACCCACCCGAGGCCCAGCTAGCACTCGGCATAGCCCCGCGACGGCAGCCGGTAACCAGTGGATGGGTGAAGTGCCAACGCCGGCGCACGGACCTACGCTCCGCGCATGCGCGACATCGAGGCCATCGACTCCGAGCTGCGGCTGGTGGCGGCTCTTGCCGTGCGGCTCGGGAGCGGGGTGGGCCGCTGCGGTCGATAGACGTGGCGGACGCGCTGCTGGATGAACGCCGCGAGCTAACCGAGTTGGGCTACAACCCGCCGCGGCAATTTTCACAATTCCCGATGTGAGTAACTGCGCGAGTCAATAGGCTCTAACTAGTGCGCATCGCTGTTCGTCGTCGCACGCCGCGAATGATGATGGTCATATTGCTTCGATTTTTACGATTTTTCTGGAGGCTTCGATGTCAGGACCGGGTCCAACGGCGACGCCCTTCGTCGGCAGCGATCGACGTTCCGAAATTCTAAATAGGCTCGCAGCGAGGGCGCAGGCAACGCCGCCGGCAACGACGCCCGAGGCTATCGCCTCTCGTGTTGCTGCGTCGGTTCAGAAACAGATGAAGGAGCCGCCCAGAGAAGCCGGCGAAGACAAGGAGGACGGCGAGGAACGCAAGGGGGTCAAGGGCGACAAGGACCTCTTAAAGGACGACAAGGAAGACCATGACCAGCGCATAAAGGAGGACAAGGACAGCAACGATAACAAGAACAACAAGGACTCCGGCAAGGACAACAAGGAGGACAAGGACCTCTCAAAGGAGCACAAGGACGACGACGATAAGGCGGTCAAGGAGGACAAGGAGCATAAGGAAACCAAGGACGACAAGGACGACAAGGAAGGCGATAAAGAGGCCAGCGACAAGGGCGACGACAAAGAAGGCGACAAGGAAGGCGACAAGGAGGCCAGCGACAAGGGCGACGACAAAGAAGGCGCTAAGGAAGGCGATAAAGACACCAGCGACAAGGGCGACGACAAAGAAGGCGCTAAGGAAGGCGATAAAGACACCAGCGACAAGGGCGACAGCGACAAGGGCGACAGCGACAAGGGCGACAGCGACAAGGGCGACGACCTCGAGAAAGACGACGACAACGGCGGCGGCAACGGCGACGGCGGCGGCGACGGCGGCGGCGACGGCGGCGGCGACGGCGGCGGCAAGTTCGCCATCGACGAAATCGACGAGTTCGTCGATCCGGCCAACCGCGGGCAACCTGCCGAAACGAGCGCCAGCAGACCCACCGCGGGCGGCACAGGTCGGCCGACATCCTTGTTGACGCGTCTCCCTGTTATCTGACCACGGCGCAGCCGGAGTGGGCGTGCTAGGCGATGTGCTGCTTATCAGCCGGCCGGAGGACGGCGTCACCCGCCGACTGGAAACGGCGCTGACTGCGAGGGGACACAGCGCCACTTGGCTTGACGGGCCGGGGGCGGCGCGGCTGTTCACCATCCGGGTGACCGCCGCCGGGGACCACGTCGTGCCCGACCTGCCGATGTTCGTGCGCCCCGTGCCTTGGTGGGATGAGAGCACCGAAGCCGAGCCCGATGCACGTTTTCTCCGCAACGAATGTTTCGCTACGTTCTGGGCCGCCGCCGCGCTGTGCGGCCGGCCGGTGATCAACCGCCCGACGCCGGGGGGCCCGGTGTACCGGCTAACCGCCGGCTCCCTCAGGACCCATGTGGCCGGACGTGGGGAGATCCACGCCAGCGGGCCGGAGCAAATCGCGGAGGCTGATGATGGAACCTTTTGGGGCGAGAACGCCGAGTACCGCGTGGGCGCGCTCGCCACGCTGCCTGCTGACGTGCCGGTTCGAGTGCGGCGGGTCGATGTAGGGGCTGGCTATGAGATCGTGACGGTGGTCGGCGCCCAGGCATTCCCTGCCACCACGGATGCTCGGTCCTCGGTGCACGACCTTGCGGCACGCAGCATCGAGTTGGCGCGCCAATTCGGGGTTCAGTTCACCACCGTTACCTGGGCGGTGACGGACGACACGGCCGAAGCAGTCCGCCTCAACCCGACCCCCTACGAGAGCGAGCTGCGCTATCGCTGGGCCGACGTGCTGGACGCGCTCTGCCACGATCTGCTGGCATGATCATCGCGATCGGCATCGACGTGGATGATACGTTCGCCCAGTTCGTGCACCACGCGCTCGAGGCCGGCGCAACGTTGCGGTGCATCAATCTGCGCGTTGCCGTCGGCGGCGCCTGGCGGTTCGACCTGCCGCCTACTGGACCGGCCAGGATCGAGCATGCCGGGGAAGTGCTGACTCTGGCCCCCGACGACGCCTATTTTTGGCGGCCGATCGATCTATCTGTGGCGCAAACCGACCCGATAGTCGGTCGCCGCTGGCGCGCCCTGTTGAGCAGTTTGCGCGCCTGGCTGGATGCCGTGCCGGGCTGCGTGGTCAACCGGCCGTCAGCTGGGGCGCACAACAGCTCCAAGCCGATGCACGAGGCGCTGCTGCGCGATCTGGGGCTGCGCGTGCCGGATAGCGTGACCAGCAGCGATCCCGACGTACTGCGAGCTTTCGTGCGTGAGGGACCGACGATTTCCAAAACCGTCTGCGGCGTGCGCGCCGATGCGGTCGTGGTGACCGAGGATGCCTTCGCCGGCTTTGATCCGGCTAGCGGCCCGGTCCACTTGCAGCGCCTCACGGCGGGCGACGATGCTCGCGTTCATGTCATCGGTGAGCATGTCGTGGCGCAGGTTGCCCGGGCTGGCGCGGTCGACTACCGGCGCGCGGGCGCTATCGCTGGGATGGAGGTGATCGAGCCCCCCGCCGCGCTGCGCGACCTGCTGGTGGCCGCCACGTCGCGGATCGGGCTTGCTTTCGCCGGTTGGGACTTCAAGATCGACTCGGACGGCACGTATTGGTGCCTGGAGGCGAATCCGATGCCCGGATACGGACCCTATGATTCGCGCTGCGACGGCGCCATCTCCCGCGCCCTGCGTCGCTATCTCGACATGAACTCGCCATGATCGGCGAAACGCTGCCCTTGAGTCAGCACCAGTTGATCAACGACGGATAGGACATTAGGCGCCGTCTTTCTCAGTCATCGTCCGCACCACCGCCAGCGACCACGGGCGCGTAAAGGCGGGGTGTTGGGGTTTACCGGCCCGGTTGATTGCCTTGTAGGCGTGTCGCTTCCGTACACCAGGGCTGCGAACGTACCGTAGATCACACGACCCCGGAAGGTGGGCGCAAGCCATGATTACAGACCTTCAGATACCCGCCGACGCAACATGGATCGGCGCATGGGAGGGCTTCCACCGCATCTTCGACGGCAAGGGATGGACCATCGAGCACGACATCACCGTGACGGTGTACGGCACCCAGCACCGGGACGGGCGTATTAAGCGCAAGATTGCCGTCGGCTGCTCCGCCGATCCGATCACGTCGGAACAGGCTCGCAAGCTGGCGACGGCGCTGATCGCAGCAGCCGATGTCGCCGATGAACCCGAGGGGTGACTTGAGCGCCACGCCCGGCCTACCTAGGCGTCGGGGCGACATGCGGGACCGGGAGATCATCGACTCCGAGCTGAGGCTAGTGGGTGGCGATACGCCACATGGTTCACGAGGCGGAGGGCCGGGCACCGTCCAGCGCGCACATCGACGAGCTGCTGGATGAGCGCCCTGCCGCAGCATTTTCCGGGTCACAACCCGGATAAGGCAGGTGCCTTGTCAATCCCTAAATGGAAATACCCACCGCATCATCGGGAACCGTCGGCGTCGCCCCAGGGATGGAACCAGCCCGCCCCCGTCTGCGTCTGACTAGTTGATCGGGCCGCCCCTGCTCTCCTCGGGGGCGGCCCGTCAGGTCGTCAGTCAAGGTAGCCCCATTAGGGGCAGCCTCGGAGAAACCCACTAATGGAGTAGCTGGCTACTCTAGCCCTGCAGCAGCATTCGCCTCTTACATTAGTTGCTGGCAACGCCAGTTACCGAGCGGCGCGAAGCCGTTCTTGAAGAGAGGTCGGGAAACATGACGATTGTTAACGCGGTGGCGATCCACCCGCGGTCGGGTGAGGTGTGGGACGAGCTGCAGAAGCAGCTCAAGAAGTCGATCGAGATCGTCAAAAAGCACGGCGGCGAGAACGTCACCCTGCTGGTGACCGTGATCGGCGGTCAGCAGACGAACGCTCTGACGATGCTCGTCACCGCCGAGAACTGGACCAAGTTCGGCCAGATCCAGGAGGCGGTGTACGGCGACCCCAAGATGCAGGCGCTGATGCGCGAAACCGGGAAGATCGCGACGTGGGAGATCTACACCGCGCAGACGCTCGAACTCTGAGGGCATTAGCTGATCCCTCGTCACAAACGCCGCCCAACCCCGCTGGGCGGCGTTTTTTGCATTTGCGCTGGTGCGTCAGCGCACCGCTGCCGCACCAACGAGAATCCGGCAACCGGCGGTCAGTGGTGGCCCGTACACCACCGCGCCGCACGCCAGGCATGTCCAAGTCGTGTGCCCACCGCGACACGTGCTGCACGGCTGGTGCCCGACAAGCATCGCGCCAGGCCGCAAGCGATGACCGTGCGGGCAGCTCTGCGGTGGCCGCGTCATCCACGAGCCATCGGTGCAGCGGACAAGAGCGCCGACTGCGGGCATGAAACCAATCATCCACCAGACATCGACGGCTGGCTTGCGCGCTGAGAACTGAGTCGTCCGAAAATCCGGCGCTCGTAGATCAGCCGAAACCGGCAAAGACGGTATGTCAGCTTCGGATCGGTGCAAAAATCGAGCCGCGGCAATCCAGGGGGACATCGTGAATGCAGTCAGGATCGTGTTGCCGGTTGGGCTGGCGGCGTTCATCGCGGCGCTCGTTATTGGTTACACACATGTATTGCTGCAACCCGGCGCCGACTGTGGTAGTGCGTTCGGCGGCTTCAAATACTCGCGAGACACCAGTTTTTATGTGGCCTGCGCGCCGCTGTTGTCCGAGAAAGACACTGCGGCGACGGCTTTATTGTGGCTGGGCATAGGGCTGTTGGTCAGCTCCGCGGCACTCTATTGGGCTAACTTGTCACCTGCTGCGAACTCGCGAATGCCGCTAATGAGGCGAGGCCCTCGACCCCCGTCCCCGCCGCCGGACAACGCGCCAGATGCCTCACAGAAGCGGGCTCCCGGAAAGATCCTGGACGAGCGACCTCCCGAGAAGACCACACAGACGCAGCCCGCCCCCGAGAAGACCACAAATACGCAGCCCGCCCCCCGAAAGACCAGGAACATTCGTTGTTTTAACTGCGGACATGTGCAGGCGTTCCCGATAAGCCAGACATCGTTCGTTTGCGAGCAATGCGGTAAGAAGCTGCGACGAATCGCGCCCGCTGAGGGCACCTAGCGACGGGCGGCCCCAGTGGGGCTTCACGCGCCGCCTTTCTTAGTCATCGTGCGCACCACCGACTCCGAGCTTCGATTGGTGGCAGTTCTTCGCCGTCCGGCTCGGGAGCGGGGTGGGCCGCTGCCGTCGATAGATGTGGCGGATGCGCTGCTGGATGAACGCTGCGAGTCGACCAGACGCTGAGCTGGCTACCCCGTTTTGTCCACCACCGCAGCACGGGGCACGTTGGTCTGCACCGACTTGATGCCGTTGTCCGCCGCCGCCTTCGACTAGTAGCCCTCGCTGCTGGCGATGATCTCCCCGTTGGCTGCCTTGAGGTGGAACCGGTATTCCCCGCGTGCATCCTTGAATATCTCGAACTGCCCGCCATCACATCTCCTCTGGATCGGTCAACAGGAAAACAAGTAGTGGATTACGCATCCTTGCCTCACATCTGCGTGCGATTATCGGCGTCGAGGGCGTTTGAGTGCGGCAGGAAAGGTGGGCCACGATGACCAAACTTGATTCGCGCCTCCGTGAGGCGCTGATCGCTGCGCGTGATCTGAGCGGCGCCGCGGATGCGCCCCACGGCGCGGGCGACTCGACGAGAGGGCGGCAGCTTCCGCAGAGCACGCGGGTACGCGCGCTTGTCGCCGAGCAGCTTGTCCGCATGGGATTTGACGCCACGGCAATCGAGCGCGAACTGGCCGCAGAACGGGCGAAGAGCCACCGTCGCCTGGAGGAGCTCAAGGCGGAAGCGGTCGCTCAGTCCGGTGTGCGGGCCGACGCTCTGGGCCGCATGGTCGATGCTCAGCGCGCAGCGTTGGGCGGGGTGATCGGCATCGGGCCGACGACGCAGTACCTCACCCTCGACAGCCCGGTCGAAATTTGGGCGACGGACGGCGTGAACCTTGAGTCGAGCACCATCGAGCCGTACAAGAGCCGCGCGCAGATTCGCCTCGACGCGAGCGAGTCCCACGATTGGTGGCACGGCGCGTACCTCTTCACCACGAATTATGACTTCCTTCACTTCTACTTCCTCTGGGGGAACCAAGAGAGTGAGTCCGCCGTCGTGGATGTCAATGCATTTCTCATCCTCAACGGCTTCTGCTCGGCGCACTCGCAAGGCGGTTGGTTTTTCGGCGGAAAGGGGGAGCTAACTCTCGACCCGACTCTCGACCTCCTGCAGACTTGGACGCAGCCGATATCGTCGGCGCCGCCCCAGATCGGCGAAACGTGGAACGTCCTCGACCTCGTCGCCGATTCGACCGGCTTCGACACCGATGACAAAACGAACTACGACGTGGTGTACCGGGGAACTCTCGTGGGCTACCAGCAGGAGATCGTGCCACCTGGCCAGAACCTCATTATCGACGTCGCGTTAAGGCTGGGCTCGTTTGTCGACAACGCCGAAGTCAGCGCGGACTTTGCAACAGGCGAGTTCTACGTGATGAGCCCATTGGTCTCGCTGACAATCGTGTACCCGGCAATAGTCGTAGGTACCCGGCAATAGTCGTAGGTGGTGACGCACCAAGGTAATTGAACCGACATCCCGGCGCAGATACCGTTTGAGCGTCGAGCCGCATTCGGGCGGCGTCAGGCCTGTCTGAGTAGGAAGTTGTTGGTGAGTGTGAAGCCCGCCGGATTGCCGCAGACGGGAACCTTGTCGGTGATTTGCTGTGTGCCTGCAAGGGTGTTTGGGTCCCAGGTCCAGTGCGCGGTAGCGGCGTTCGGAACTGTAGAGCCGTCCGCGCACCCTGCGGGATAGCCGTCAACGTCCATTACCCATTGTCCGTTAACCAACCGCGTTTGGCCCAGAGGGCTTCCGTTGGAAACTACTGAGGCGCATCCGTCACCGCAGGGAGTGAAGTACCAGTCGTTGGTGATCGATTGACCTGATGATGGGTCCGTCACAGTCTCGATGTCGTGGCCGCTCATCGTTTGGTCGGCCCAGGCGGGGCTAGCTGCCCCGACAGCGACAGCGGCGAAGGTGGCGGCTACGGCTATCCCCCGTGTGATCGTCATGATCTTGTGCCTCCTCTGAGCTGCATGAAACCAATCATCCACCAGACATCGACTGGTGACTTGCGCGCTGAGAACCGAATCGCTAAGGGTGGCCAAGTGCGCGACATCGACACCATCGACTCCGAGCTGCGATTGGTGGCGACTCTGCGCCGTGCAGCTCGGGAGCGGGGTGGGCCGCTGCCGTCGATAGCCGTGGCGGATGCGCTGCCGGATGAACGCCGCAAGCTTGACCGGACTTCCCCGCCTGACCAGATGCCTGGATGATTACTAGGTGGAATTACTTCGACGCTCGAGGCCCGACGCGGAGAATAAACGGTGAGTGCGCCTTACCGTCGCCCGTCGCAGATCTGGTAGACGCGCGGCACGAGCAAACCAAGTGAACTGGTTCAATCCCAGTATCGCGCACAAGAGTTTTCGCAGCTCAGAGGCTATACTTAGACTCGCTGTTTAACCGCCGTGGAAGATACGTGGAAGAACGGGGCAGGCTGAACCGATCAGAAAGGTTCACCCCCATGACCACCACAACCAACCCGTACCCCGACATCCCGCTGCCGCCCGACGCACGGCCAGTTAGGAGTTCCGACGTCGCCAGATTCCCCATCCGGTTCGGCTGGGCGATCAGCATTCGCATGTCTCACAGCGCCAGGATTCGATGCCTTCCCAGATTGCGGCGGCAGCGATGCCCAGGCCGATGACTGAGTCGAGCCACCAACCGCCGGGCCAGCTGGCGGTGACTGTCAGGCCCACCAGAACGGCGGCGGCCTGGGCGGCACAAAGGTAGTTCTGGGTTCCCTCACCAGCGGTGGCCGCCGACCCTAGCTGCATGCCCAATCTGCGTTTGGCGCGGCCAAGGATCGGCATAGTCAGCAGCGCAATAGCGGTGAGCGCGATGCCAATCAGGGTGGTTTCTGCCCCGCGCCCGCCCAGCAGGTGATGGAGAGATTCGCCCGCGATGTAGGGGGCCAGCAGCCAAAACGACACCGCGACACCGCGTTGGGCGCGCCGTTCGGCGGTCTTGGACAGGGTGCGCGCGCCGGTGAACCGCCAGATCACAATGACGCTGGCCAGACCCTCGACCCCGCTGCCCAGTGCCCACCCGGTCAAGGCGATCGAGCCGACGATCAATCCTTGCCAAAGCCCGATCACACCTTCGGTGAGCATCCAGGCCAAGCTGACCCAGGACAGCCACCGCGCCCACCGAACCGCGCGGCGCCACTGTGCATCTGGCACGCGCGGCCCCAGCCGCGCGGACCGGTCAGCATCACAGCAAGTGTGCTCGTCGACGGTGCCGGGCCTTGTCGGGGCGGGTTCGGTGGCGGTCATCGGGGCACTCTCCTGCGGAAGTCTTTCGACCTCAATGGGGGCCCATCCTCCCAGGCCCCATCATCCCAGGCCCCATCATTCCCGGGCCGCCCATCATCCCTCGCATCATCGGCGGCATTCCATCGCGCACAAAGCCGGTGACCTCCAGGGCATGCGCGCGAATGGCTTGCGTGAGGGCTGGATCATCGGCGGTTTCTTCGGCTATCACCCCGGTGGGGGTGAGGGTCAACTGGCGGCGGTAGCCGCCGGCGTTACGGAACAGTGTTGGCAGGCTCTGGCTCATACACATGACCTCGGAGCCGTGGTCAACATGGGAGTACATGCTTGACACGTGTGCGTGCAGTTTCGCAGCGAGATCGGGAGCGTCTGACTGGGTGGTGGTGCGTATGCCGCCTGGGATTTCTTCGACCGTGCGTGTGATCTCGGTGTGTCGGTTGAACATGTCCATGTAGAGGCTCATGTCCGCCGGGCTGGCACCCATCATGCCGCCGCCGTCGGTCAAGCGGATGCCTAGGACCGGTGAACCAAGGATTCCGCGAAGCGCATACCCGATACCCATAACCGCGCTAGCACCGAGCGCAGCGAGCGCTGCCCGCCGACTGAATCTAGCCATGAAACGACCTCCTCGGCGGCCTCGATCATGTGGGTCCGTGGTGAATGAGCTTCGCGGATCAACGTTTCCCGCGCGGCTACATCAATCGGCGGAAAAATTCGTCGTTGTCTATTTCGCCTCGGACATGGCGCGCGGCCACCACACCTTCGGCCCGGCTGGAATTGGCGCCCGTCGGAACCGGCGGATCGCTTGGTCGTCTGCTGGCCAAGCGGACCGCAAGGGCGATGGCAGTGAAGACGGCGACCCACAACAGCACCATCGCCGGAATATTTCCGACCATGCTGCACCAGCCCCAGCCATTTCCGCTGTACCACGTCGTCATCGTGTTGCCTCCCAAACCTCGGCACCGGCTTTTTTGTTACCCGTCAGCGTGCACATGGAACGCTGCTTATTTGTTCGGGCCTCGGCGCTATGGCCGAGGTGCGTTCGAGGGAGTGGTTGTGGGTGACTGCGGAGTCGGTCCCATCATCCCGCCGGGCATCATCCCGCCCGGCATCATTTCGCCTGGTTTCATCTGCTCGCCTGGTTTCATCTGGGCGCCTGGTTTCATCTGCTCGCCTGGTTTCATGTCCGCAGAGCAAGCCATCGGCGCTGGCCCCTTATGGTCATGTCCCGCACCACTCATGCTCCAACTCAGGAAAAACCCCGAGAAGAAAATCGCCCCGACGATGAACAAGCCTCCAGCGACGATGCCCACCCACGCCAAGGCCTGGTTCAAACGGCTCCGCTGGGGCCGGGAGTTTTTGGGTTGTTCGGTCGCGATGCCGGTCTCATCTGCGGGTGGGGAAACGTCGGTCGGACTCGTCATGGCTTAAGCGCCTCCTGGCTTGGTTGGGTCGGTTCGCCGCAATGCTACCCCACCCTGGGTGGGGTGGGATAGACTGGGGGTTGCTGCGCAGGTCAGTCGGCTGCGTTGCCCCACGACGAAAGCGCAAGGAGACGGAGATGGCACAGGAACTCACGGCCAAACAGCGTGCGGCGCTCAATCGGCTCAAGACGGTGCGGGGCCATCTCGACGGGATCATTCGGATGCTCGAAACCGATGCGTACTGCGTGGATGTGATGAAGCAGATTTCCGCAGCGCAGTCGGCGCTGGAGCGCACGAACAGGGTGATGCTGCACAACCACCTGGAGACCTGCTTCTCAGACGGTGTCCTGGGTGGGCAGGGAGCAAAAGTTATCGAAGAACTGGTCGACGCCCTCAAGTTCAGTCCTGCCCTGACCGGCCCGGACGCCTGCTTGAACGGCACCACCGCCGACGAGGTCGTGGAAGCTGGCGCGTCATAGCGGGAACCACATCGCCCTAGCTCCGCGTCTGAATAGTTGATCAGGCCGCCCTGCTCTCCTCGGGGGTGGCCCGATCTTTCTGTCAAAGCTTCGCCGTGCGGCTCGGGAGCGGGGTGGGCCGCTGCCGTCGATAGACGTGGCGGATGCACTGCTGGATGAACGCCGCGGTTAACTTGTACCCGTCGTTGGTACAAAGGTAATTACTAGACGTCTCGCTGTGAGTTAGCCCCTGCGAGTTGCCACGGGCGGGTAGATACCCTGTATGGTTCGGGGTCGCTGGAAATTTCAGCTAGTCCGGGAATGAGTTCCGCTGTCCGCCGCAGAACTCAAGGAGCACCGCCGCCGCAGAACTCAAGGAGCACCGCTCCTTACCCGACATGCACGGTGATCGTCTGCACGCTGGGACCACGATGACCACATCACCTGATTTTGCTGAGCACCGAACCGACCAGACGGCCTGGCGCACCGCCACGCTCGACAACGCCGAAACCAACGGCGACGGCTACGACAAGCTCGTGGACGTGAAGGAGCGCATCACCGAACGACGCCGCCAGCCCCCGCCGAGCACCCCGGACGGATACCTCCACGAGCTGCCTGCGTTGATACTGCTGGACCGATTGCCCACACCCATGCTCGCCACCGGACTCGACGGCGTCCTCATCTACACCAACCCCGCCTTCGCCACCATGCTCGGCCACCCCAGCACCACCACGCTGACCGAACAACCGCTCCCCGCGCTGATGGTCGGATATTCAGCGACCCCGCCGTGCGACTGTGTCACCGCACTGCGCGCCGCCGGCGCCGTGGTCATCGACTGGCTCCACGCCGAGGGATTCGCGGTCCGCACCGTGGTATCCGACGCGCTACTCGTTCGCGCCACCGACCCGATACTGCTGATCAGCATCACCGACATCACCGAACTGATGTGGACCGCCCCACCCGAGCCGCGCTGAGGCGCGATCAGTTGTGCCCTGACGCAACACCTGCACGCTCACTGTCTGGCCGAGCGGCTTCGCCACTGCGCCAGTGCATTCCGCACGGAAGGTCGTCGGGTCGTCTGAAAGGTGAAGTGCTTCCAGCGCTGCACGGATCTACGCTCCGCGCATGCGCGACATCGAGACCATCGACTCCGAGCTGCATTTGGTGGCGGCGCTCTTCGCCGTGCGGCTTGGGAGCGGGTGGGCCGCTGCCGTCGACGGAACAAGTGAAGTAGTGGACTACTCGTGCCCGCGCGCGGCAAGCGGAGGATGATCGTTTGCAATCAGGTAACGCTGGGTTGGGTGGTGCCTAATGGCCAAGCTCGGTGAACATGCGGTGGTTCTCGGCGCAAGCATGGGCGGGCTATTGGCCGCGAGGGTGCTTTCCGACTTTTATGAGACGGTCACCGTGGTGGAGCGGGACGTGTTGCCCGACGATGCAGTGAACCGGCGGGGGGTTCCGCAGGGTCGCCATGTGCATGCCTTACTGGGGCGAGGCTCCCAGGTTCTGGCTGAGCTGTTTCCCGGATTCCTTGACGAACTCGTCGGGGCTGGCGCCCCTGTCTTCGACTACACCGACCTGTCCAAGGTGTTCTCTTGTGTTGCCGGCCATCAGCTTGTGCGTACCGGAGCGTTCAGAGACATCCCGCCCATCTTTATCCCAAGCAGACCATTGTTGGAGTGTCTTGTTCGGCGACGGGTGCGCGAAACGGCGAACGTCACGCTTCTGGAGGGTTATGACTTTGTTGATCTGACGTCGACCGCGGCGCGGGATCGTGTCACCGGCGCGCGGATCCGTTCCCGCGACGGTGAGGGTGAACGGGTGTTGAGGGCGGATCTGGTCGCTGACGCCACCGGTCGGGGTGCGCGAACACCGGCTTTCTTGGACACCTTGGGCTACGGGCGCCCGACCGAAGATCAAGTCGGTGTGCGTGTGGTGTATTCCAGTCAGCTGCTGCGGATCCCGCCCGGCACGCTCAAGGAGCTGATGGTCCTCGTCACTCCCGTCCCGGGTCGGCCCATCGGAATGGGGTTTGCACGCTACGAGAACGACACCTGGATGTTCACCATCGGCGGGATGGCGGGTTGCGAACCGCCGTCCGAGCCAGCCGAAATGCTTGCCTTCGTTGAGGGTTTGGCTCCGGCGCATGTGGTGGCGGCGATTGGTGCCGCTGAGCCGCTCACCGAAGTCTGTCGTTTCCATTACCCCGAGAGTCGCTGGCGACGCTACGACAAGATGCGGCGGTTCCCCGCCGGTCTAGTGGTTGTCGGCGACGCAATCTGCAGCTTTAATCCCATTTACGGCCAGGGCATGACGGTGGCCGCCCTGCAGGCGCACGTGCTGCGCCAATGTCTACACCGCGGCGCGAATGGCTTGGCGCGTCGTTATTTTGGTGCCGCGGCGAAACCGATCGGGGTGGCCTGGCGATTCGCGGTTGGCGGCGACCTCAACCTGCCCGAGGTCGAAGGCCCTAGGCCACTGTCGTTGCGCCTCGCCAATAGGTACGTCGACCGGCTTCAGACCGCCGCCGAGTCCGACCTCGTTGTCGCCGAACAGTTCACAAAGGTCGTCGCATTTATCGACCCGCCGACTCGGCTGCTGCGGCCGAAGATAATGATCCACATTGCGACCGCCAACCTGGGCCGCCGCGAACGCCGTCAACCCGTTGTGGCGGCGCGCGAAACGCTCGGTGACCGGGGAAGCGTTTCTTGATCCCGGGACAGTTGACCGCCGAGGGCCAAGTCCTCTTCGACGGTGAAGTGCTGGTGCTGGCGCGCCGACCTACGCTCCGCGCATGCGCGACATCGACACCATCGACTCCGCGCTGCGATTGGTGTTCAGGCGTGGCGGGCTGCCTCTTGGGCGAGCTGCATGCGCGAGGTGAGGCCGAGTTTGGTGTAGACGTGGGTGAGGTGGGTTTGCACGGTGCGCGGCGAGACGAAAAGCCTTGTGGCGATGTCTTTATTGCCGAGTCCCTCGCTGACAAGTCGCACCACGTCGCGCTCGGTAGGGGTGAGCGATGCCCAGCCGCTGGCCGGCCGTTTGCGTTCGCCGCGGCCGCGTTGGGCGTAGGCGATCGCCTCCTCGGTGGACAGGGCGGCGCCTTCGGCCCATGCGGCGTCAAAGTCATGTTCGCCCAAGGCATCTCGCAGCGCCGTCACCGACGCTTCGTACACGGCGTCGTAGGCCTTGAAGCGGACCGCGCCCCTGCGTTCCCGTATGGCGTGTGCTGCGCCGAAAAGCCGCGCCGCTTCGCGGTGACTGCCGGCCTGGGCGGCCAAAGTGCCGAGGCACTCCAGCATGTCGGGGATGAGCACGGGCGCCCCAACTTCGGTGGCACACGCGAGCGCGTCGTGGGCGTCGTGTTCGCCTTGTTCGGGCTCCCCTTGCGCGATCGCCACACGTGCGCGCGTCAACAGCGCCTGGGACAGGTAAAAGCCGGTCGAGGTCGTGACCGCCTCGTCGGCCCAGCGGCGGGCCGCGGCCAGATCCCCGCCGAACAGTGCGGCCTGCGCACTGAGGGCTCGCTGCACCGCGGCGGTCTGGGGCAGGGCACTCAGGTGCGGCCCGGCCTCGGTCGCGTCCCGCAGCGTCGCAACATCCCCGGCGGCCAGGGCCGCGAGAGCCAACGCCGCGTAGCCGGTGCCCGCGTAGATCCCACCCAGTTCGGCGGCGGCCTCGATGGCCGCGTCGGCGGCGGCCCGGGCCGCACCCGTGTCACCCTGAAACGCCAGCGTGACGCCCTGGTACGCGAGGCTAGCCGACTCAAGGATCCCATCGTGAGCTGCTTGGGCCTCGGCCACCAGCTCGCCGAATTGTGCGGCGGCACCGACCAGATCACCCTGATATCCCTGTGCCACTCCGAGGCACCAGCGGCAATAGCGCGAGACGAACCGGTCACCGATCGCCTCGGCCAGGTCGCGTCCTTCCTCGGCGGCCGCGCGCGTCGCGATCGGGTCACCGGCGACGCTCGCTGCCATCGCCTGAAAGGCGAGGATCTGGCCGAGCCTCCACCGATCATCCAAGGCACGGGCCAAGCCGATGGCCTCGGCGAAGTACGCCCGGGCCAGCTCGAAACGCGTGCAGAAGGCGGCGATCGAGCCGCAAGCGGTCAGCGCCCGCGCCAGCAGGGCCGGGTCATCGACCTCGCGCGCGATCGCCAGGGCCTGCTGAGCCTGATCCAGGCTGTCGGCGGCGCCCATCCGGATGGCGAGCCCGGCCCTGTCGGCGAGCGCCCGCGCCCGCACCCCGGCCGCGACCTCAGCGTGCTGCGCGTCGAGGTCGGCCAGGGCAGCCTCGAACCACACCAGCCCTTCCCGGAGGCGGCCCCGCGCTTCCCACAGCGGCTGCAACGACGACGCCAGCGCCAGCGCCAGCTCGACGTCGGAGTTTTCCCGGCTCCACCCGAACGCGGCGCGCAGGTTGTCGATCTCGGTTTCGGCCCGCTCGAGACGCCGCTCATAATCACGCTCTGCCGGCGCGTCGAGCACCGCGGCCAGCGACGTGTAGTGATCGCGGTGACGCGACCGGATGGCGTCGGCCTCGCCGGACTCCGCCAGTTTCTCCAGTGCGTACTGGCGCACCGTTTCCAGCAACCGGTATCGCATACGGCCTTCGGTGTTTTCTTCGGTGTTGTCGGCGACCACGAGCGATTTGTCGACCAGCAGGGTGAGCTGATCAAGCACCTGGAAGCGCGCCATCTCACCGCCGCCAGCGACTGCCTGCGCAGCATCGACGTCAAACCCGCCCAGAAACACCGCCAGTCCGCGAAATAGCACCCGCTCGGGCTCGCTCAGCAGCGCATGCGACCAGTCCACCGAGGCGCGCAATGTCTGCTGGCGGCGCACCGCAGTGCGCGACCCGCCAGTCAATAGCCGGAACCGGTCACGCAGACCGTCGAGGATCTCGCCCAGCGACAACGCCCGCACCCGCGCCGCCGCCAACTCGATGGCCAGCGGCATGCCATCCAGGCGGCGACAGATCTCGGCCAGAGTCGCGGCGTTGTCGTCAGTGACGATGAAGCCGGTCTGGGCCAGCCGGGCGCGCTCGGCGAACAACTCGATCGCCTCGTCGGCCACCGACAGCGAGGGCACCCGCCACGTCGCTTCACCGGTCACACCGATCGGCTCACGACTCGTGGCCAGCAGCGTCAGCCCCGGCGCTCCACCCAGGAGAGCGACGACCAGCTCCGCGCTCGCGTCGAGCAGGTGTTCGCAGTTGTCCAGCACCAAGAGCAGCTGACGGTCGCGAACAAACCGCAGCAGCATCTCCATCGTGGAGAGGCCGGGCTGGTCGGGCAGACCCAGCGCACGCGCCACCGCGACCGGCACCACGGCGGGATGGGTGACCGGCGCAAGATCCACGTACCAGACACCGTCACGGAAATCCGCCGCGATGCGAGCCGCGATCTCAACAGCGAGACGCGTCTTGCCGGCACCACCGGCACCGGACAGCGTCACCAGCCGGTTGTCGACGAGCAGCTTCTCCAAGTCAGTCATCTGTGCGCCGCGGCCGACAAAGCTGGTGAGCTGCACCGGAAGATTATGGGAGACAACGGCCTTTGCGGTGCGCAGCGGAGGGAAGTCGTTGCGCAGGTCGGGATGGCATAACTGCACCACCCTTTCCGGGCGCGGCAGATCGCGCAGTGGGTGGGTGCCCAGATCGGTCAGCCAGGCGCCGGCCGGGAGCCGGTCGACGACCATGTCCTCGGTCGCGCCCGACAAGACGGTCTGCCCCCCGTGCGCCAGATCACGCAGCCGCGCGGTTCGGTTGATGGTCGGGCCGGCGTAGTTGCCCTCATCACGCAACTGCACCTCGCCGGTATGTACCCCGATGCGCAGCCGCATCGGCGCCAGCGGTGCCCGCTGCAACTCCAGCGCGCACGCCACCGCGTCGGACGCGCGGGCGAACGCGGCCACGAAACTGTCGCCCTCGCCTTGCTCCACCGGCCGCACCCCGTCATGGACGGCGACGACTTCGGAGACAGTTTGCTCGAAGCGCGTGACGGCGGCGGTCATCTCGTCGGGCTGGTTCTCCCACAACCGCGTAGAACCCTCGACGTCCGCCAGAAGCAGCGTCGCCATTCCCGTCGGCAAAAGCCCGCTCACGCCCTGCTTACTCCAGTCCAACAGCGGTGTCAGCTCATGCTAGCCAGCATGCGGCCACCACGTGCGGCAAAACATCAGCGCAAATGCGCACACTGCAGCCGATCGCACGGGTATCTACGACCCCTGCGCGGGCAGGTCTACGAGCTGACCCGGTGCGGCTTTCGGCTCTTCGCCGTGCGGCTCGGGAGCGGGGTGGGCCGCTGCCGTCGATAGACGTGGCGGACGCGCTGCTGGATGAACGCGGTAACGCATGACCGGCGGCCAAAGTGAATCGATCGTCGAGCCTGGACGTGACTGTGGCGTATCCCAAGTTAATTTCCTATTGAGAATCCAGTTACTTCCTAACGCGAATCCAGTTCTTTGCCTATGGTGGCGGGCGTGCCTCAAGAAGAGCGGGCACAGATCGATGCGGTACAGCGTCGTCTCGCCCAAAAGTACGCGGACCTTTCGCACGACCATGTCGCGGTGGTTATCCAGCAGGTGTATGCGCGGTTTAACCAGAGCACCGTGCGCGATTACGTTCCCTTGCTGGTAGAGCGCCGCGCCAAGGAACAACTGGCTAGGTCAACGGCGGGCCGGGAGGCGGTTACGGAGGTCCCGACCCCTGCCGTGGCCGGCAGCGAGACCGTTGCTGTGCCCCATAAACGCCGAGAATGGCGCTCGTCCAGTTGGGCGTGGCTAAGTGTGCATTTCGCAACTGATCCGATTGGCTCAGAACGTTTTTGAGGGTGGGGTGCTGTACGGGCTAGTCTCCGCGCATGCGTGACATCGAGATCATCTACTCCGAGCTGCAATTGGTGGCAGCTCTCCGCTGTGCGGCTCGGGAGCGGGGTGGGCCGCTGCCGTCGATAGTTGTGGCGGATGCGCTGCTGGATGAACGCCGCGAGCTGACTGAGTGGGCTATAAGCGCCGGGCGGAAATTGTCCCAAGTCGCGAGGTAAGTAACCGAGCAAGCGCATAGGCTCCCCTCGACGGATCGGGCAGCCCGACCACGAACGCCCTGAGAAAGCGCAGTCATTTTGTGCGACGGGGAATGACTTCGAACTCCTCGATTGTCCGGCTATCGAGTCTTGGGACGATGTAGTTCAGTGCGATTTCTTGGTAGTGGGGGGCCGCAAGGTGTTCGTCAAACGCCGCTCGTGAGGCATAACGTTCTATTAGCAGGTAATTGAGCGGATCATTCAAGCTGCGGTATCCCTCGAATGTGAGGTTGCCAGGTTCGGATCGAGCGGCAGCGATAAACCTTGGTAGCGCAGCTCCTACCGCTTCTTCTTGGCCCGCGGTGATATTCAGTCGTGCGATGACAAGCAGTTCGGACATACCTCAGCGCTCCTCAACATGGCTGATACGACCCGGGCAGGGTATCGACGACTAACGCTCGCTCTAGTTAGCCGAGCAGTAGTGGGCAAGGCGCCGGCGCACTGTGATGGCCGATGTTTCCCCCGATTCGGTCTCGATTGCCATCGGTCTTGGCCCTCCAACCCGATCGAGTCGAATCGAACATTACGGGTTCCAGCCCCGGCGGTGCTATCAGAATCTTTATCGATCCGGCGTCGGTGATGGGAAGCGATGAGTGATCGCGAAAACCCTTGCATCGGCATATGCGGGTGCGAAGCGAGATGTGGCGTCGCCGTCCATCGCGGCGGATCCTTGCGGTTAAGTTGGCTCAGCTCAACAAAATTAGAGGTCGACCGCCGAGTGCGATGTTGTGCAGAGGCGCATCGGCGTTGTGGAAGACGGGGTCAGATCCCGGCGGCTTGTCGAAAAGCCGACGGTGTCTGGCCATAGGTCTGCTTGAATGCGGCACTGAAGTGGCTGTGACTGGAAAAGCCCAGGTCAAATGCCAGATCGGTGACATTCGCATAGTCTTTGAGCAGGTCTAAGGCCCGAGCCAGACGTAACCGCAATTGATAGCGGTAGAGCGGTGTTCCCTCTACCTGGTGAAACACGTGGGTGAGGTAGACCGGCGAAACTCCGATCTGCGCGGCGATCTCGGCGAGTGTCCACCGTCGACCCAAATCCGAGGAGACGACGAGCTTGGCGAGGTCAACCAGCTTCTGACGCGCAGCGCTGCCGCGCACTGTGCGCGGACCACGCTCTCCTAGGGTGCGGCGAAACAACGTCAGTGTCAGGATCTCAGCCTCCAGGCGGTCGAAAGTCTCGTTCTTAAGACTGTGACGAAGCTGCGCCGCCAGCGCCTGAGTCGGGGGATCGATTGGCAGTTGCGATTGTTTGAGGACCGCCCGTCCCGGCGCACGCAGATAGTCGGTCGGCGCCAGTTCCAATAGCGTTTCCGCATCAACCCAGATCGATAGGCACGAATCACCACCTTCTACGGGGTGGCTGACGCGATAAGGCTCGTCGTCGTTGATGACGACTACTGCATTAGGTTCGGCGACAGATAACGAGCGCCCGACGTGCTGAAGATAAACGCCCTGATAAGGGAATAAAAAGTGCGTCGTGTCAGCGGCCTCTTCACCGCTTGCTTGCCGGCGTGTACCCGGACAGACGACGTCCCACACTGTGAGGGTGTCGGTCGCTACGAGCTGATGAGCGTGAAACTCGGCCGTATCAGGCTGCACCGTTCGTCGACCCTGGATGTCGGGAGGTCGGTGTGCTCGCGATGTGTCCATCACCAAACTGCCCCTGTCGCGCCCGCCATGTGTGCAAAGCCTATAGCGCGAAACGCTGGCCAATTATTTCGTGCGTCCCAGCTGGGAACACCGGCCATCGCGGGATACCTTGAGATTGACTGGCTGCAAGAGTCGGCGCCGCGAGCCCGCGCCCTCAGCACGTGATACCTGGAAGGGGTCATCTGCCAAGTCGCCACCAGTCGTCTCTCGGGGCATCTCAGATGTAGGAGCGCGGCACTTGTCCAACATCTCATACCGCACCATCACAGATTAGCTTGGATCTCTGCGGCTGATACCGCATCCTCGTAGCGCTGGTGGGCGTCTCGGTAGACGACGATGGCAGCTGGTGAAGGCCATTACAAGCACCGCTTTGCGCTTCATACGTCCACCGAGTGCTGGCCACAAATCCCAAGATTTGTGCAGGAATTTCGTTTCTCATCAAGAGGTTTGGGATTGCTAAAGATTCTGACAGCCCCGCCAACGTGCTTGTCGTAGCGTCTTGGGCGAAGCGCGCAAGAAGGGGTTGGTTATGAGCGAGCGCACGCATGCCGATCGGGCAGCGACGACTCACAGCGTTCAGACGGAGTCCGGGCGCATCAGCTACGCAGAAGCTGGCACCGGCCCAGTGGCACTTTTCGTCCACGGTGTGCTGTTGAACCACCATCTGTGGCGACATCAGCTGTCGGGGCTGGCCGACATCCGTCGCTGCATTGCGGTGGATCTGCTGGCACACGGTGACACCGAAATCGATCCCAACCAAGACGTTTCGGTGACCGCCAACGCCAGGATGCTCGCCGAGTTACTCGACGCACTAGACGTCGATCAGGTTGATGTCATTGGTAACGACAGCGGCGGCGGGATCGCTCAAATCTTCGCCGCCACTAATCCCGACCGAGTGCGAACTTTGACGCTTACCAACTGCGACACGCACGACAACTGGCCTCCTGAGGCGTTTAAGCCGTTCATGGAGATGGCCGCCGCCGGCGAGCTCGCCAACACTCTAAATGCGATGCTCGCTGATAAGGCGGTCTACCGCTCGCCGGATGCTCTCGGACCGGCCTACGAGCGGCCCGAGACCGTCTCGGATGACGACATCGATACCTATCTGCGGCCGTTCGTGCGCAGCGAGCAACGTACACGTGACTTACAGCGGTTCCTGGCAGCGTTCGACAATGCCCACACCGTAGCGATCGAACCCAAGCTGCGTCAGCTGCGCGCACCAACGCTGATCGCCTGGGCCACAGATGATGTCTACTTTCCCGTGAAGTGGGCCTACTGGCTGGCCGAAACAATTCCCGGAGCAAAACCGCCCGTAGAGATACCCGGTGCGAGGATCTTTTTCCCCGAAGAGCGGCCGGACACCTTCAACCAACTTCTGCGGGACCACTTTCTCGCGGAATAGAACTTGCCCCAGCTGCTCAAGGTTGAACTAGATGACTGATTCATCAAGCTGCGCAAAGAAATTGAGATGATCGACACGCTCACCAGCGACACCTCCAGTTTCGCCGACACGGTACGGGCACGACACGCGATCCGGGCTTTCCTGCCAGATCCGTTGACGCCCGAACAGATCAACGCTGTCGTTGAAGATGCGCAACTGACACCATCGAATAGCAACAGCCAACCCTGGATCGTCCACATCGTCTCGGGCACCACACGCGACGACCTCAGCAACGCCCTGGTCCGCGACTTCACGGCAGACCGCAAGAGCCTGGATTTCACCTACGACCCCCACTACGGCGGGGGCGAGAGGTGGCATAACGCCCAGCAGCAAGGCCGCCTGATGCATGAGGCTTTCGGCATCGCCCGCGACGACCGCGACCGACGCACCAATCAGTTGCTACGCAATTTCAACTTCTTCGGCGCACCGCACGCTGCGTTCCTGTTCCTCCCTCAGATCGGTGATGGTGTCCGCACGGCATCAGATGTCGGCATGTACGCGCAAACTTTCCTGTTGTCACTATTCTCCCGCGGTTTCGGTGGCATCGCACAATCCATCCTGGGGTTTTTTGCCGATACCATCCGGGAGGAACTGCAGATTCCCGCCGAGTTGAAGCTGCTCTTTGGCATCTCGTTTGGGCATCCCGACCCGGCCGCGCTCGAGAACGCTTTCCGCGCACCTCGAGCACCCGTTGGCCACAACGTGGTTCTACACACCTGATCAAACTGCCGGCCGCACAACGTTGATCGCGGTCACGACGAGTTGGACTACACATTACGAGGAGGAATTAGCGATGAGCACCAACGGAGCCAACAAGCTGTTCACACCCATGCAAATCGGGCCGATCACGCTCAAACATCGCGTCGTGATGGCGCCGATGACCCGTCAGCGCTCACATTGGCCCAGCAATGTGCCCGGCGACCTGCAGGTCGAGTACTACACGCAACGCAGTTCTGATGGCGGTCTGATCATCGCCGAGGGCACCGCCGTCTCCCACCGCGGACACGGAGGGAAGGGGTCGCCGGGACTGTGGACTAACGAGCAGATGACCGGGTGGAAGCGCATCACCGAGGCCGTACATGCCAAGGGCGGCTGCATGTTTGCACAGTTGTGGCACGCTGGTCGACTCTCGCACGAGTCCACCAGCGGCGAAACGCCGGTGGCGCCCTCAGTGGATCCTGAATTTTGGACTAATCCGGCCAGTCCGGCAAACCTGGTGTCGACCCCGGATGGCTTGCTGCCGCCCTCACCGCATCGAGCGTTGGACACGGATGAAATTCCGGGCGTCATCGACGAATATCGCATCGCCGCCCACAATGCTCAGGCGGCAGGATTCGACGGCGTCGAGCTTCACTCAGCCTATGGGTATCTGCTGGACGAGTTCCTCCAGGACATCAGCAATCACCGCACCGATCGCTACGGCGGGTCAGTGAAGAACCGAGCACGACTGCTCACCGAGGTCGTCGAGGCGACTATCTCGGTCTGGGGTCCAGAGCGCGTCGCTGTGCGCATCGCCCCCAGCAACACTTTCCATGCCATGGGTGACAGCGACCCCCACGCGTTGTTTGGCTTCGTAGCCACAAAACTCAACGAGTACGGACTGGCCTATCTCCACGTCATCGAGCCGCGGGTGCGCGGGTTCGACCTCATCGCCGAGGGACAGGGTCCGGTTGCAGCCCAAGAGTTGAGGAAGCTGTTTGACGGGCCGATCATCGCTACCGGAGGATTTGAGCCCGATACCGCAGAACAGGCCATAGCTGGCGGCGATGCCGACCTGATTGGGTTTGCCCGGTGGTTCATCTCCAATCCCGATCTGCCTAAACGGATCGCTTTGAACCTCCCGCTGAATCCTTACGACCGCAATACTTTTTACACGTTCGACGCGCGCGGCTACACCGACTATCCCGTTTATGACATTGCGGTACAGCAATATGCTTAACGCGACACCTCTGACTACCCGTATCTCGGGTCCCCTGTGCCAGGCCATTTTTCGCCCGGCGACAATTCCTGAACGAAATATCATGGTGACTGAAGCGTCGGCGTCTCGATACGAACCCGACATCCTCGCCGTCGGTCTCGACATCATCTTTTGCGGCCTGAACCCTGCGGCCAGCGCTGTGGCCGGCGGCCACAACTTCTCCCACCCCAATAACCGGTTCTGGTCTGTGCTGCATTTGGCCGGATTCACCGACACGCGGCTGCAGCCAGAAGACCAGCGACATCTACTCGACTACGGATACGGCGTCACCACCGTCGTTCGCAGGCCGACGCGGCGGGCCGGCGACATCTCGTCCGAAGAATTCCGCACCGCCCGCCCAGGACTGGAAGCAAAGATTCGTCGCTATGCACCCCGAGCGGTCGCGTTTCTCGGAAAGCGCGCTCTGGCAACCATGTTGGGTAGAGCCGAAGTCGGGTGGGGCACTTACGGACCGGGCTTTGCGGAGACACGGACATGGGTGCTGCCCAATCCCAGCGGCCGTAACAAAACCTTCACTCTTGAGGCCCTGGTACGTGCCTACGTCGAGCCGCGGGCAGCGCTGGCTCAGGGCAGCTGGCCGCCCCGAGCAACGATGGGCCGCCAGCACGTGGGCCATAGCTCGATCAACGTCAATCGCGTCACATCATGAAGGAGTACACACCCATGAATCAGTCCGAGAAAGCCGCACGGTTCGCCGAGCTTCACAGGAAAAGCGCTGCGCCGCTGCTGTTGTACAACGCCTGGGATGCCGGAAGCGCCAAAGCCATTGTCGCAGCGGGCGCGTCGGCGATCGCCACGAGCAGTTGGTCAGTCGCCGAAGCCCAGGGATACCGCGACGGGGAAGACATTCCCCTCGAATCCGCAGAACACATCGTGGCACGCATCGCGTCCACGGTCGACGTGCCGGTCAGCATTGATTTCGAGGGCGGCTACAGCGAGGACAACGCCGAGCTGGCCGACAACGCCGCCCGCCTCATCGAATCCGGCGTCATCGGCATCAACTTCGAAGACCGAGTCGTCAAAGGGACAGGACTTTACCACATCGGCCGGCAAGCAGATCGAATCCTGGCCATCCGCACCGCGGCTGAGCGGCGAAACATCAACCTGTTCATCAACGCGCGTACCGACCTGTTTCTCGGCCAAGGCAGGGATCCGGCCAGCTCCATCACCGAAGCCATACAACGATCCAAGGCCTACGCCGACGCCGGAGCCTCGGGGTTTTTCATCCCGGGCCTACAAGATGAAACGCTGATCGGCCGGATCTGCGAACGCGTCGCGCTGCCAGTCAATGTGATGGTCATGGACGGCGTGCCATCCGTTAAGCGGCTCGCCGAACTAGGGGTGGCCCGAGTCAGCTGGGGACCAATCTCCTACCTACAGGCGATGGCCGCGCTTGAGCAACAGGCCAAAGAAGCCCTGTCCTCACGAGTCGGACACACAACCTAAATCGGCCACTTCACATCCGCCCGGTGAATCCGCACATCCAAACACACCTGCATCAAAGGAGTCTCACATGACCAAACTGCTGTACCTGAAAGCCTCACCACGCAAGACCGAATCGCAATCGATCCAACTCGCTGAGGCGTATCTGTCCGCGCTGCGGTCCAGCAATCCCGACCTCGAAGTCGACACCATCGACATGTGGGACGCCGATCTACCCGCTTTCGATGGCGACAAAGCGGCCGCGAAAATGAAAGTTATAGCCGGCCAACAACCTGACGGGGAGCAGCGCACGGCATGGGATGAAGTCGTCGCCATCGCCGGCCGGTTCATCTCCGCGGACCGTTACCTCATCGCCACGCCGATGTGGAACTCCGGAATCCCCTATCGGCTCAAGCAATACGTTGACCTCATCCACCAGCCAGGACTGCTGTGGGGCCTTGACCCGGAGAAAGGCTACTACGGACTGCTTAAAGGCAAACACGCTACCCTCGCACTCACCTCAGGCGTGTACGCGCCCGGCGTCCCACCGGCGTTCGGCATAGATCACCAATCAACCTACCTGCGCGATTGGCTCAATCAAGCCGGCGTCACGGAAATTGACGAGTTGCGATTTCAGCCCTCGATGCTGACCGCTGACCCCCCCGGTGACTTCGAAAAAGCATGCAAAAGCGCTGTCGAGCTCGCCCAACAACACGGCCTGATTTCGAGCGTCGACGCGCACAGTTGATTACCTGGTGGCGCGTCGGAGCTGTGTTCTCGCACAATCAATTCGGTGCCTGCCCAATAGCGATATGCGTGTGCCCGGACGCCGGACAGACCGCCGCCAGGGCGTCAGGCACGGCTGCCGGATCGGTGACGGCTGCGAGTTCGAAAAACCAAACCCCATCGGTGAACTCGTCGGCAAGCCGCGCCGCGACCTTCAACGCGAGGCGGGTCTTTCCAACCCCACCTACGCCGGTCAGCGTCACCAACTGATGGGACCTCACTGCCGCTTCGATCTCGGCGACCTCCGACTCACGCCCGATGAAGCTGGTGACGGCGCGGGGGAGATTTCCCGGAGTCGTATCCACTGCCCGCAATGGCGGAAAGTCCGTCCGCAGGCCCTCCGCTTGGACCTGGAACACCTGAACCGGAGTCGGCACATCCCGCAACCGGCGCGGTCCCAGATCGATGAGATCAACCCCGCTGAGCAGACCCGCCGTCGACTCGGCCAAAAGGATCTGACCACCATGTCCAGCGGCCATCACTCGTGCGGCTCGATTGAGCACCGCACCGAAGTAGTCCGCCCCCCGCAGCTCGGCCTCGCCGGTTGCCAATCCCATTCGCACCGGCAACTGCAACTCCCGTTGCGCGTCGATCGCGGCGTTCACGGCGGACATCGGCGACGCGAAGGCCGCCACGAAACCGTCGCCCGTGTGGCTGAACAAGAACCCGTCATGCGCCTCGATCGCCGAGCGCAACACCTTGTCATGGGCGGCCAGCGCCTGCCGCATCGCATCGGGGTCGGCCTCCCACCGACGGGTCGAGCCCTCGACATCGGTGAACAGAAACGTCACCACCCCCGAAGGAGCAGCCGCCGCAGGAGCGGACACCCCTGCAGAATCTCACAACAGACACGCTCCTACCTCGCACATCGGCGGAATCCGGCCCAGACCCCCGCCGCGAGGCGCGGCCTAGCGCGCTACCTGGTGGCCGGATCGCGGCCGCGATATGGCACATGCTGGCTGGCCAGCGGTGACACGATAGTGACGTGGAACGACACTGGGCTGGCCGCGTGACATGACGGCGGCAGCCTTGGTGTGCGGGTCGTGCGGGACAGAGCTGCCGCCGAACTCGAAGTTCTGTAACGAGTGCGGTGCGCCGGTTGCGACTGCCACAACACCGGCCGAATACAAGCAAGTCACTGTGCTCTTCGCCGATGTGGTGCGCTCGATGGACATCGCGGCGGCTGTCGGTGCGGAGCGGCTTCGCGAGATCATGGCCGATCTGGTCAACCGTGCGGCGGTGGTGGTTCAACGGTACGGCGGCACGGTGGACAAGTTCACTGGAGACGGCATCATGGCCATCTTCGGGGCACCGATTGCGCTGGAAGATCACGCCATTCGCGCATGTTTGGCTGCGCTCGACGTCCAAAAGGAAGCCGAGCGCCTGGCGGTGCAAGTCGACCGCAACGATGGCATCGCACTGCAGCTTCGCATCGGGCTGAACTCTGGTCAGGTGATAGCCGGTGAAATCGGTTCAGGACCGTTCGGTTACACCGCCGTCGGCGAGCAGGTCGGCATGGCGGAGCGGATGGAGTCGGTGGCCCCGCCGGGTGGGGTGATGCTCAGCGAGTCCACGGCGCGGCTGGTCGAGGGCGCGGCTGGTCGAGGGCGCGGCGGTGCTCGGTGAGCCGGAGATGGTGCGCATCAATGGTGCCGAGGATACGGTGCCGGCGCGGCGGCGGCTGAGCATGACCGCGCAGCCCCCGCGGACCGGTCCCTCGGAGTCGAGGTTGGTGGGCCGCGGGTGGGAGTTGGCCACGTTGGCGGCGATGCTGGACCGGTCGATGGGTGGACAAGGGTCGGTGGTGGGCGTGGCCGGTCCTGCCGGTATCGGCAAGACCCGACTGGCCCGGGAAGCCGTGCAGCTGGCGAAAAGTCGTGGGGTGGAGGTGTTCTCCACGTTTTGCGAATCGCACGCCACCGACGTCCCGTTTCGGGTGGTGGCGCGCCTGCTGTGCGCCGTCGCGCAGGTCAGCGGCCTAGATGAGCAGACCGCCCGGGCACGTCTGCGGGAACGGTTTGCCGACGCCGATCCGGAGGACATGCTGCTGCTGGATGACCTGCTGGGCATCGCCGATCCCGCAGTGGCGCTGCCGAAGATCGACCCGGACGCGCGACGGCGGCGGCTGACCGCGTTGATCAACACCGCCCAACTGGCCCGCACCCGACCGGGTGTGTTTGTCATCGAGGATGTGCACTGGATCGACGAGGTCAGCGAATCCATGCTCGCCGACTTTGTTGCTGTGGTCCCACGGACCCAATGTATGGTGCTGATCACCTATCGCCCCGCATACCACGGAGCCCTGCGACATGTCGCCGGCGCGCAGACCATCGCCCTGGCGCCCCTGAGTGATGCGGAAACCTCAACGCTGGTCGCTGAACTGGTGGGCTCAGATCCGTCAGTGGGTGAGATCGGTGCGACCATCGCCGGGCACGCCGCCGGTAACCCATTTTTCGCGCAGGAGATCACCCGTGAGCTCGCCGCACGTGGCGTGCTGGTCGGACAGCGCTGCGGCTACACCTGCCACACCGATGTCGCCGAGGTTTACGTGCCGGCCACCCTGCAGGCCACCCTCGCCGCCCGCGTCGACCGGCTCGGCTCGGCGGCCAAACACACGCTGGCCGCCGCGGCGGTCGTCGGGTTGCGGTTCAGTTCCGATCTGTTGATCAGCCTGGGCATCGATCCCTACCTCGAGGAGCTGATCAGTGCCGAGCTCGTCGACCAAGTGCGGTTCACCCCGCGCGCGGAGTATGCGTTTCGGCATCCGCTGATCCGCACGGTGGCCTACGAGTCGCAACTGAAATCCGATCGCGCCGAGCTGCACCGGCGGGTGGCGGCCGCGATCGAATCGCGTGACCCGGCAGCGGCCGAGGAGAACGCTGCGCTGATCGCCGAGCATCTGGAGGCCGCCGGTGACGGGCGCGCCGCCTACGGCTGGCACATGCGCGCGGCCAAATGGGCGAGCAACCGCGACATCGCCGCGGCGCGACAAAGTTGGGAGCGCGCCCGAAAGATCGCCGACGCCTTGCCCGCCGATGACGTGAACCGGGCAGCAATGCGCATTGCACCCCGCACCATGTTGTGCGGGACGGCCTGGCGAGCCCAGATGACCATGGCCGGTACCCGTTTTGAAGAATTGCAACAGTTGTGCGCCGCCGCCGGGGACAAGGCGTCCCTTGCCATCGCCATGGCGGGGCTGCTGGTGGATTACGCGTTTCAGGACCGGGTGCGCGAGGCGTCGCAGCTGGCATCGGAAGCCTGGGCCCTCCTTGAGTCGATCGGCGATGCGACCTTGACGGTGGGCCTGTCCGCCGCGGCCATCTACGCCAAGATTGAGAGCGCCGAGTATTGTGATGTGCTGCGGTGGTCACAGAGCGTTATCGACCTTGTCGACGGTGACCGCTCTAAAGGCAACCTCCTTCACGGGATGTCTGCGTTAGCGGTCGCCTTGACGACGCGGGCTATTGCCCGGTATTGCCTGGGTCGGCCGGGATGGCGCGACGACCTGCGGCACGGCCTGGCCATGGGCCGCAGCGCCGACCCCCTGATCTACGCCGGGGCCGTCGGCTGGGTTTACTTCCCGGGAATATCAAATGGCGTGCTAAGGCCCGACGATTCCGCGATGCGCGAGATCGAAGATGCCCTGCGGGTTGCCGAACGATCTAGTGATGACCACGCCTGGACCATCACCCGGATGACGTTGGGCCTCGCGCTGGCGCACCGTCAAACGGATGCGGAGCGTGACCGCGGACAGGAGCTGCTGGCCGAGGTCAGCAGCGTGTTCCTACGCCTGGGATACTTCCTGGGCGATTTACCGATCGTCCAGGTCTACTCGGCACGTGAGAGGGCTCGCTGTGGAGATCGTGATAGGGCGATCCCGTTCATCCGCGCCGCCGTGGACCATCTGTTCCGCTTGGGACGGCTGCTGGCGTGGGGCATTCCCGCGACGGGTGTTCTGGTGGAGACACTGCTCGATGGCGGGGCCGACGGCGACGTGGCCGAAGCCGAGGCCGCGATCGAGCGGTTAGCGGCCGCGCCAGGCGATGAGGGTCTGGTGATGCGTGACATCTGGCTGCTGCGGCTGCGGGCTCTGTTGGCGCGGGCTCACGACGATGCCGAGGCGTACAAGCAGTTGAGGGATCGCTACCGCGACATGGCGACATCGCTTGGCTTCGAGGGGCATATCGCGTGGGCCGAGGCGATGCCATGACCCCCGCGGGAGAGGCGAAAACTCGGCCTCACCTCGCGCGTGCAACTCGCCTAGGAGGCAGCCTGCCACGCCTGAACGCCGCCGCGACTGGTCCGGTGTTCGAGTTGCGTTCGGGCTTGGTCGATTTGGCGGGCGCTTAGCGATACCCGACCTTAAGTAAAACCCGAGTGTTAAAGGCGCGATCGGCGGTTGTGGGTAGTGAGAAGTCAAGGCCATCGGCCACCCGGTTGATCGTGTTGAACAACGCGCAGACTTCGATCGCGTCGCGGATCGCGTCCGGGCTGACGCCGGCGTCGAGCACCGCACGCACATCAAGCGGTCCTACCTCATCGGGCGTGAGGGTTAATTTCTCCAACAGGTCCAGGGTGGCTCCTACTCGGTCGTCGACCCCGGCGGTGCGCCAATCGGTAAGAACCGCAGCGGTGATGGAGGGATCAAGGACAGCCGAAGCGACCGCCTCGTGGGTGGTGGCGCAGAATTGGCAGCGGTTTCGCGCCGACACAAACGCCGCGAAGAGTTCCCGCTCGCCGATCGTCCACGGCGACGGGCCCCGCATCACCGCCTGGGCGAGTTCGAAGAACGGCTTGCCGAAGAATCGCGGACGGTGGTAGCGCACCTTGATGATGTCGGGTACGTCGCGGCCGGTCACCAGTCGCACCAGCGCGAACACGAGGCGGCCGGCAAATCGCCCGCGTGCGATGCTTTGCAGTCTCACCGCGAGGCCTCGTTGAGGGCAGACAAACCCACGCGCCGGCGCGCGTCACCCGCACCGAGCGCCGCGGCGATGGTCACCTCGAATATTTGGTCCTCGGAATAGCCGGCGCCGTGCACCCGCTCGATGTCGCTGTCCTGTACTCGGTAGGCGTACCGGCGCAGCTTCTCCACATATCCGCTCAGCGGCTCCGCCAGGCCATCTGCGCAGTAGGCGGCCCGGCGCAGGGCCGCGTCCGCGGTGGCCGGGGCATCAAGAACCGCGTAGCGGAGCTTCTTCCGCAGCTGTGGGTATCGACCATTTATGGACACCGCGCACCCCTTCGATCAGGCTGTGTTGGTTATCGACACCCAAGGCTCAGTTCACCCCGATTGGGCGGCTAGCCTCGCTGTGGCGACCACCGCGCCTCGATGATAAGCATCTTGTTAGATCGGCATGGCGCTCATCACGTCGCCGCCATGAGTTGTGGGCGTCAGATCGGCGTCGGGATGCGACGAAAGGTTGTCGAAGCGCATCTGTTTCGATGCGGGGCGAAAATTCGCCCGACAACCCGGTGCGTAACGCTCACGGTCCACCTGCATATGCGCCACCGACCTGGCCGACAGCCTGCAGTTCACCGTGCGCACGCTCGCCGACATCGAGCACGGCGTGCGCACACCCGTTCGGACACCATTACAGCGCAAATGAGCAGTTGTTTCTGACTGACGTTAAGAAGGCAACCCCGACGACAGCCGTGTCAACGGGGCCGTGGGCTCTCTGGCCGAACGATGCTGAGCTGGTGAGTGAGGGACACAAGATCTGTCGGGTGCTGGCGGACTACTCCGAGCATAAAGATCCGGCGGTCGTGAACCCGGAGATCACCCCCGAGTTCATGTCGCACTACTCGCCGGATCAAGGCGTTGTGCTGATGTCTACGGCCATAAATGACCTTTGCCACCCGTACGTAGTGTGGGGGAGGTCGAAGTAAACAACATCGTTGAGGGCGGCTGCTACCAGTGGCCGAACTACAGTCAGCGAGGCGGCCACCTCGCGCGGAGAGGAATCGTCAAGACCTGTGGATCGAGGGCGTTCGGGCGCGACCGTCATGGGATGCCTCGCTGGTAGCGTCCCGTTGTAGATTTCTGTGCCAAGGTTTCCTGGAGCACAACCCATGACCGATGATCTATTTGCGCAGTTCAAGGCCGTGCAGCGGGAAGCCTGGGCGTCGTTTTCACCGTTTGCAGCTTTTACCACGCCGCCAGCCGCGTCCCTCGTCAACTACGCGGGAGTGAGTCACGGGCAGGAGGTTCTCGATGTGGCTTGCGGCAGCGGCGTCGTTGCGGTGACCGCCGCGCGCCGCGGTGCGCGGGTGCGGGGGCTGGACCTGTCGCCCGCGCTGATCGAGCAGGCGCGGCGCAACGCAGACTTTATCGGCGCGCAGATCGAATTCATCGAGGGTGACGCCGAGGCACTTTCGTACGCCGATGCGACCTTCGACGTCGTCCTGAGCCAGTTCGGCCATATGTTTGCGCCGCGACCGCGGGTCGCCATCCGCGAGATGCTGCGCGTGCTCAAGCCCGGAGGCAGGATCGCGTTCTCTACCTGGCCGCCGGAATTGTTTATGGGCCAGCTCTTCGCCCTCACCGAGAGATACTCGCGGCCGGCTGCCGGTGGCGCACCGCCGCCGCAGGCCTGGGGCGATCCGAAGCTGGTCGGCGACCTGCTGGGCGATGCGGTCACCGATCTGGAGTTCGATCGCGACGAGATTTACACCCCTGCGCTCAGCCCGCAGCACTACCGCGCCAGTGTGGAACAGACGATCGCGCCGGTCGCAACGGTCGTCGCGACATCGGCCGAGGATCCGCAACGCCTGGCGGCGTTCCGAACAGAACTCGATGCGCTGATAGAGAAATGGTTCCACCACAACCGCGTCCGCCAGTCGTTCCTCATGACGCGGGCGCTCAAACGGTAATGAGCACGGGCGGGAAGCCGAGTATCTCGCTGTGATCCGGAAATAACCGCGCCTGTGAGACCTGGTCCGTCACCTCATCAACCGCGTGCGCAACGACCGAAAGCGTGCTTGACAAGCTAACTCGACAACTGATTCATGACCGCTACACGTACCGGTTCGTCACCGCGGCTCAGTTTCGCCCCATTCCTTTTCAAGCGTGAACTGCCCTGGCTGTATCCGTTCATCAAGACGTGTCGGATCCAGTCCCCAGCGGAAAGGCCCGCTGCGTCCATCACAGGCGTAAGCCGTTGAGTGCTAGCGAAACGTCGAAATATGTTCCAGCCGGACCGATTTAGGAGCGCACACTTGACACCGTGGCCGCCACCCACAACGAAGACCGCATCGCCATCGCAATCTACCTATTGGCCGCCGGCCAACCCATCACCCTCGGCGCCGTCGAACAAGCCCTCGAGCAACTACTCGCCCACCCACCCGACTGCGACTGCGGGCTCTGCGGCGCCGCCGCCACCGTGCGCCCCTACGGCGTCTGGCAGGTCGTCCGCAGATGGCAGAGCGGCGTGGCAGCCACAAGACGCCGCGTCGCGCGGTAAACGCGTTAACGCGTTGAACAAGTCATACAGCTTTGCGCAGCTTGCCGAGTAGATACCCGCATGACGGGCAACGGGTAAGCCCTACCACTGTGAGTAGATACCCGCATGCCGGGCAACGGCTAAGCGCTACCGGCGTGGTCATTTCGCTATGTTAGGCGCCGCCGCCTTTATCAGTCATCTGCCGCACCAACTCCAAACCACCCCCACGACGCTGCGCCGACGCCTTACGCAACACATCCAGCACCATCACCAACTGCTTCACCGCCGCCGGCTTCGGACTCAACACCCGAGGATGATCCAACAGCCGGCCCAGCGCCATCGCCGCAGCAGCCAACGCCGGCTGCACCGCAGCCGCCGCCAAGCCCTCAAGCTCGGCCATCACCGCCAACTCGACCTGGCCAGGCCCCCTCGGCTCTGGTTCTGCCTCTCCCGGCAGTGCCATCACCACAGCGCGCCGCGACACCACGTCGCCGTTAACGTGCCGCTGACGACGATCCCGCTCGTAGTCACTGTTCGCGGCCTTGCATTCATCACAGCGACAGCCATCGACGTATCGGTGTCGCGTCCCATGTTGTGCTGACATTTCGCCTCAAAGTTGTTGTGTTTCAATGCTTTTCACACGCGAAAGTTGTTGTGGCACTGCCACTTTCATTTCCGTTGGCCATAAAACTCGGCGACTCCTAAGGGGGCCATTTTACGCGTTGCTAGGGATTTCCGCACCCCCTATGAACTGCGTGTTTGTTCCACAAGGCGTTTGCTGCTGGTGCCGTTTTTGGGGTGGTTGGAGTGCCTGCGCGTGACCAATCCTGTTGTGCCACAATGTATTTCGGTGCATGAATTGCGTTGCAAGCGGTGATGGTTGTATTCGTCAAGTGCGGTCTCCGTGTTGGCGAGCTCGAGCAGGACGTCGGCGTGGCAGGGCTGGTCGAGCGAGCACCAGCAGCCCAGATCCTTGCCGCCCAAGTGCTTACGGATTTCGGCTGTGGTCGGTGGGTGTGTGTGGTCGATTTCGAGTATTTCACCGGCTGACCAAGCCTCTTCCTGTTCGGCCATAGTGCGATACCGGTCGGTTCGGTAAACCCAAATGGCTATCTCGCCGGCTAGCCACGCCCTGAATTCTGCTACGGCTCTCTCGTAGTCGCGGTCGTCTTTGAAAATGCGGAATGGGTTGGCCCATCGGGTGGGTCGCCCCACGTAGATGACGCCGGGCGGTTTATGCCATCCCGGGCGCCGTGCCTGCCAATGGATACGGCGCGGTGTGGTGTGGGGCGCGGGCCGCTTTTCGTCAAGCGGGTCGAACAGGCTGAGTTGGCCGCCGGTGGTTGTCATTGCTGTGTTCCTTTCGCGGCGCGTAACTCGAACTGTGCATTCCACCGCTTGCCCTTGCTGATGGCGAGGCGGTCGCACAATTCGATCAGCAGGTTGATGTCGGCGGCCGATAGCTCACTGAGGTTCAGACCGTGATCGTCGTCGGCGCAGAACGCTTTCAGAATCACGGCCGGTTTGCTTACCTCGGGCAGGTAGTCGTACCGCTCCCTCATGGCGGTCATCAGCGCGACCGCGGCGGGGCCGTGGCCATGGTCGTGGTAAGGGCACAACCGGTATCGGTAGGCGAGTGCGGTGAATTTGGCGCGGAATTCTTCGAGCCGGTTGGTATCGGTCATTGCGGTCTCCTTTCGTGGGTTATTTCAGGTCGATGTAGGGCGCATCGATGCATGGAAGGTTCGGCAGCAGTTTCACCAAGTCGGTGATCGGCGCCTCGGCGTGCTCGGCGCACAGCCGCACATAGACGGTCAAAGGCACCCCGTTTTCGTCGACCCAGGTGAGCGCCCGTCCCGCATCAACCATCCCCGTGCAGCCCGTTGTGTCGCAGCGGGCTTCGGGCCGCACATAGTCAGGGAATTCTCGCCGCGCACGGTCGAGGTAGCCGCCCAACGGTGACCGCTGCGGTCGGCGCCGACTCTTGCCGCTCATTCCGCAGCCTCCCCATCGGCTGGGGATTCCCCACCGATTGCGGGGAATTCCCCACGCTCGCGGCGGTAGGCGGCCACGGTCTTGTGGTCGCAGCCCGCGATCTGTGAGATCGCCCGGTCGGATGCGCCGGGGTTGGCTTCGATGGCCCGCAGGATCTGCCGGCGTCGCCGGTCGGCCGGGGTGGACGGGGTGGTGAGTTGGCCTGCGGCGTCCTCGGGCGGCTGCCAGCGTTTGACCCCGAGGTCATCGAGGGACAGCGGCGGCATCAGTTGCTCGACGGTGGGCATCGACTCGAACACCTCCCGCGCCTGGTCGGATTCCAGGCCGCCCAGGACTAGCTGTTCCTCGGTGTTCAGCGCTGCGCTTTGGATCATGGTTTTGGCGGTCTTGGTCAACGCGGCCAGCCGGGTTTCGGCCAACTTGCGCAGCTCGGCGCGACGCCTCTCGTTCTCGTATTCGCCGCCGCGCCGCCGCCACCCCAGCTCCAACCCCGGCGCGTCCTTGGGCGGGATGCCCAGCTCGGCGCACCTGGCCTGGATTTGCGCGTTTGCTTTGGCCGCGTATTCCTCGGCGATGGTGACGGCTTCCTTCCACAGCCGGTCGTGGGCCTCGAACTCGGCGGTCATCAGGTCGATCACCTCGGCGTAGAGGGTCTTCTCGCGCATCTCGGCCTCGCGTTCGGCCTGTTTGGCGCGGGCCTTCGTGATCCGGATAAGCGCCTGGCGGTCGGCGCTGGTCATCGGGTTGGTGTCGGTCATGGGGTTTCGCCTTTCTGTTGGTGGTTGAAGAGATGCCTAGAGGAGAAAGTGGTGTCTTTGTGTCGAAAAAACTGACTGCTGCCCACTGCTGCCCACTGCTGCCCGGCCGCAGTCGCTCGTGACTGCTGCCCGCTGCCCCCCTTAAGGGGCAGCAGTCACGGGCAGCGGTCACGGCAGCGGTCACAGGCTGGGTTCCTGGGCAGCAGTCAAAATCGCCCGATACCCGGTTGCGCCGCGCTTCCCCGGTACCTCGGCGAGACGCCCGGCGACGATCAGGTCATCGACGGCGTCGCGGATTTTCGCCTCCCGCAGCTGATGCCCCGCGGTGCGCATGTGCGCGAACAACGCCCGTAACGACGACACGGTGCACTCAGGCAGGGCGGCGACCACCTCATGCACGATGTCGGCCGGCGCCGCGTCATGGTCCGCGGGCTGCTCGTCGTCTTTGGGGGCGAAGAACCGCGCCGAGAAATCCGGGCCGAACATTTCCGAGTCGTCGACCACGAACGTCCCGACGAACGTCTTGCCGGGCAGCTTCGACGGGCGGCCGTGGGCGCGTAGCTGCCCGGGCCGGTCTTTGGTGACGAACACATACGAGGCGCCGCGCATCCGCCGGCCGAACGGTGCGGTGTTCTCCAGCACGATGCGGGCGCCGTCCAGCGCGTTGCCTTTGTGCACGGAGCCGTAGGCGTCGCGGCCGCGGCCGTCGCGGTCTTTGGGGAAATGGTCACACGCGATGCTGGCGGCGCCGGCGCGCAGGAACGGGGTGACCAAGCGGCGCCGGAAGGTGGCGGCGCCGTCGGCGGCCATGATGTCGGCGCCCTGCAGCGACATCGCCTCGTTGACACCGTCGTGCACCACCAGGGCGGGGGCCGGGTCCAGTAGTGCGCTGACCCACTCGATTCGGGCGGCTTTGCCGGGTGCGATGAACCGCAGCCGGGCGGCGATCAGGGCCGGGTCGACGTCGAGGAGCCGCAGCCGTTCGATGGTGCTGGCGGGGTCGCCTTCCTCGTAGTGGATATAAACGACGTCGTGGCCGAGGGACAGTTCGGCGGCCACGCAGGCCAGGGCGAACCATGTTTTGCCGCTCTCGGTTTCGCCGAGGACGGCGTGTTCGCGGCCGGGATAGACCAGTTGCAGCCCGTCGGAGCGGTGCACACCGACGCAGGGTTGGGGCTGGTGGATTTCGCCGCGCAGCCAGGGGCCGAGGTCGACGGGCTCCCAGGTGGTGACGCAGTCGGTGTCATCGTCTGGTGGCTCGTCGGCCGGTGGTGGCTCGTCGGATGGCTGCCAGCCGTCATCGGGCTGGCCGTTGCGGGTGGCCTTTTCGCGGCGTTGCTCTTCGGCTTCGAGCTCGAGCAGTTCGTCGGTGCGGTCGATGTCATCGCTCATGTGGTCTCGGCGTTTCGGCAGGTTAGGTGCGTTGACTTTTGGCCCTGCGTCATAGGCGCCCCGCATATTTCGCATGGCGGATATTTCGCGATGATGCGTTGAATCGTCTTGAGCCGTAAGCCGTCATGGTCGGTGTGGTCGCAGGCCATGCGGCTGGGTAAAAACCCGGTGCCTTTGCAGAGCGGGCATTGGGCGCGGGTGTATACGACTTTGGGATCGCTCATGCGGCATCACCGCCGGCCAGTTCGTAGTCGCCGCACAGCCGGTCGACGAGTTTGTGATGCCCGGATCGCATCGCGGCCAGTGTCGGCCGGTCGAACAGCGGCAAGTAGCCGACGTCGGTTAGATGCTGTGCGGCTTGTGCGGCGGCGTCGACCATCTTCGGCGTGAGCGGTGGCCGCTCCGATACTGGTGGGCGGCACCTGCAAAACAACGGATCACGACACCCACACCGCAGCGGCTTCAACTGTTGGGCGGCGTGATACCGGCGCCGTATCCCCATGTGGGGGTTGCATGTTCTAGGATCTGTCATGTCGGCCGCCTTGATGCGGGGCGGTTGGCGTTGGTGAGAGTGATGGCGGTGGGTCCCGGTTTGGCGGCCGGGGCCGCCGTTTTTTTATCGGGCGGTTCCCGATTGCCGCGCATCACGCTGCACCGCCGTCGAGGGTTTCGGCTTGGCGTGCCGCCTTGCGCTGCTGCGCTAACTGCTTGCGTTGTTCAGCGCGCCGGCGGGCGGCTTTCATCGAGGCGAATGACAGGCGTTTCATGTGCGCCCGATAGGCGCTATCAGCCATCCTCGCCCGCAGATCCTCGGGCAGGCTGGGATCGGTTGCGTTGTAGAACTTTTCCCAGTTGCCGCGGCTGGCGTGGCGGCGCGGGCGGATCTGTTGGTGGTGTTGGCCCAGCCAGTCAGGCCGGCGATCGAGGCGCGAAGTTTACGTTCAGAGGGGGATAAGGGCACGGCTACGCAGACCTTTCGATCTGCGCAGCGCTCTACCTACGCGAGCTTGGCGCCCCTCTGTGCGCCCCTTGGAGCTTGACTACAGTTGTGGCGTCATACTATACGACGCAAGCACCAACCGTCACACGCGGATTTTGATCGGCGCCCAACCAGCCTGCGCGCGTTGGTGATCGAACGGTTTGGTGTGGGCGCGCTCGATGTCCGCGGCCAGTTCGTCACCGCCGGGCAGCGTCGGCGGCGGTTCGCAGTAGCACACCCGCTCGGCCACCATGTTGCGTACCCGCATCGAGTCATCGAGTATCTGCTCGATCGATCGATTCATGTCGCGGTTGGGGGCGATCCATTCACCTTGCCCGTCGTGCTCCCAGTATTTCGCATAGACCCGGTAGCAGCGCTCGCAGCGGGCGGTGATCAATGCCTGTGCTCCAGGCTGGCCCCTGGCCCAGTCGGGTCGTTTCACAGGTCACCGAGCCGCAGCCGGCGGGCTTCGTCGGCGGCACGCTCGGATGCGGTCGCGGCGGTGTAGCGGTCCAGCATTTCCCTTGAGCGCCAGCCGCACACGGCCATCAGTCCGCCTTCAGAGCCGCCTGCGGCCAGCCAGCGGGTCGCGGCGGTGTGGCGCAATAGGTGGGGGTGGAATCGGTCGATACCGGCGAGTTGGGCGCGGCGGGTGAGCGTCCGATACAGCGACAGGTAGGCGAATGGTTGGCCGCGCTCCCCGAGCCAGAGTTGCGCGCTGGTGGTTTGCGGGTGGCTGCGCCGCATCCTGATGTAGCGGTCGATGGCCGTGGCGGTCCTTGCCCCGAACGGCACCAGACGCGCCTTACCGCCCTTGGCGCGGTGCACCACGGCGACCCCGCGGCTCACGTCGATGTCCGCCAGCGCGAGCCCGGCGCATTCCCCAGCCCGCATCCCGGTCTCGGCCATCAAACGGACGATGGCCTCGTCGCGGCGGTCGGCAAAACTCGGACCCTTGCAGACGTCGATCAAATCACGCAGCTCCAGCTCGGACAGCGGGTCGGTGATCTTGGTGTTCAGGCGGGGTTGGGCCAGGCCGGCGAGCTCGTCGGTGGGGGTTTCGCCTTCGGCGGCGCACCATGCCGAGAATCGTTTGACCGCGACCTGGCGGGAGCGGGCGGTGTTGGCTGACTGGCCCGCGTCGAAGATTGACGCGACGAACTGTTGCACCGCCGGTCGGGACAGTTGCGCGACGGTGCCGCTGCGTTCACACCACGCCAGAAACAGCCGGACCCCTTCCCCGTATTGCTTGATCGTTTTGGGACTCTTGTTGGCGGCTTTGAGGGTGAGCAGCCATGACGGCAGCAGGCTAGCAAAGTCTGTGGCGGGGACGGTCACGCGGTTATACCTTTCACAGGGGCGACGTACTCGCTTGCTATCATGCCATATGTCGGTGTTTACCCTGGTCAACAGCGTAATCGGTGGGATCGGCCCGTGAAAGCTAAACGCGGAATAGTTTTCACGAGCGCAGTTATTACCCAACGAAGCTGTGTCGGAAACTGTAGACACCAGCGTTTCTTCCTGGCAATCTCCTGTCAATCTGGGCTGCCCGGGAACGACCTGCACGTTTGGGGACGGTGGCCTGGTCGGTCACGTTTGACAGGTGGGGCACCAGAACACGTTTCGGCCCTCCAGCACTGTCGTGCGGATCGGATCCCCTGACACCCGGCACGGCTCGCCGGTGCGCCGGTACACGTACGTCCGCGGCCGCCCGGACCGGTATGACGGCGGACCGTAGTCGTGTTCGGGCAGCACCACGATGATCTTGCCGCGTCGCAGGCCGACCTTCATCAGCGCCACCAGATCGGTCCACGCCGCGTTGAACTCCGCCTCGCTGATCGCCCGGCCAGGCCGGAACGGGTCGATGCGGTGGCGGAACAGCAACTCGCTGCGGTAGACATTCCCAACGCCGGCGATGACCGTCTGGTCCATCAACAACGCGCCAATGGGCCTGCGGGACTTCGTAATTCGGGTCCACGCCCAGGACGGGTCAGCGTCGTCGCGCAGCGGGTCGGGACCGAGCTTCGCCAGCACATCGGCGACCTGGCTCTCGTCGATCAACTCGCACACCGTGGGGCCACGCAGGTCGGTTCCGTAATCGGCGCCGACCATCCGCATCCGCACCTGCCCGACCGGCTCGGGAAGGAGTCCATCGCCGGGGCGTTGCCATTCGGTGAAGGTGCCGTAGAGACCGAGATGCACGTGCACGATCGGGCCGTCGGTGTAGTGGTGAAAAAGATGCTTGCCCCAGGCGCTGGTGCGCCGCAGCACCCGCCCGTCCACCACGGCCGCCGAATCAGCGAATCGGCCCTGCGGGCTGGACACCGCGACCGGTGCGCGCGCAAACCGGCGCTGGTGCAGCCGGGCCAGCCGGTGCAGAGTATGCCCTTCGGGCACGGGACTCCCTCAGGCCTGGGCGCCGGGCACCGGCGGCGCTTGGTGAGTGCGCTCGTACTCGGCGAGAATGTCGATACGCCGTTGGTGGCGTTCAGCTTTCGACCACGGGGTGGTCACGAAGGCGTCCACGATGGCTAACGCCTCGGCAACGGTATGCATGCGGCCGCCGATGCCGATCAACTGCGCGTTGTTGTGTTCCCGGGCCAGCGTCGCGGTCTCGACGCTCCACCCCAACGCACAGCGGGCTCCGGGGACCTTGTTGGCGGCGATCTGCTCGCCGTTGCCCGATCCGCCCAGCACGATGCCCAGGCTGTCAGGGTCGGCCACCGTGCGCGTCGCGGCGGCGATGCAAAACGCCGGGTAGTCGTCGTCGGGGTCGTAGCTGAAGGCACCGCAGTCAATCGGCTCGTGTCCGGATTTCTTGAGGTGCTCGATGATCTGTTGCTTGAGCTCGAATCCTGCGTGGTCAGAGCCGAGGTAGACGCGCATGCCCGCAATCCTTACCCGGCTGAAGTCAGCGGCGCAACGCGGTCAGTCGAATTCGGGCCGCTCGGTGCGGGTCCGCTTGAGCTCAAAGAAGTGTGGGTAGGACGCGAAGGTCACCGAGGCGTCCCAAAGCTTGCCGGCCTCCTCGCCGCGCGGGATCTTCGAAAGGACCGGCCCGAAGAACGCCACACCGTTGACGTGGATGGTCGGCGTGCCGACATCATCTCCGACCGCGTCCATCCCGGCGTGGTGACTCTTGCGCAGCGCGTCATCGTAGGCGTCGCTCTCCGCGGCCTTGGCCAGCTCCGCAGGAAGACCAGCGTCGGCAAGCGACAGCTTGATGACCTCTTCGAGGTCCTTGTTGTCCTCGTTGTGAATCCGAGTGCCCATCGCGGTGTACAGCGGGTCCAAAACGGCCGCCCCATGGGCCTGTTCGGCGGCGATCGCCACCCGTACCGGCCCCCATGCCCTCTTCATGTTTTCGCGATATTGCTCGGGCAGGTCTTCGCGGTTTTCGTTGAGTATCGCCAGGCTCATGACGTGGAAGTTCACCTCGATATCGCGAACCTTCTCCACCTCGAGGATCCAGCGCGACGTGATCCAGCACCACGGGCACAGCGGATCGAACCAGAAATCGGCTTGGTTTTTCACGGGGGCCTTCTCGGGCATAGCGCAATCCTCTCGTCAACGGTTAGAACACCGTTCAGCACAACCGTAGTCGTCGCACGCCTGTTCCCGCCCTGCAGCGCCGGCCCCGCAAGCTCTAAGTTGGACGCGTGGCCCTTCCTAACCTCACCCGGGACCAGGCTGTCGAGCGCGCCGCCCTGATCACCGTCGACAGCTACCAGATCAACCTCGATCTCACCGACGGCAACGGCGCCCCCGGCGAACGAGCTTTCCGGTCCACCACCACCGTGGTGTTCGACGCCCTCGCCGGCGCCGACACGGTCATCGACATCGCCGCCGACAAAATCCACAGCGCCACCCTCAACGGCCGCGAGCTGGACGTGTCCGGATACGACGAATCGGACGGCATCCCGCTGCGCGGATTGGCCGACCGCAATGTCGTCGTCGTCGACGCCGACTGCCGCTACTCCAACACCGGCGAGGGACTGCATCGTTTCGTCGACCCGGTGGACAACGAGACGTACCTGTACTCGCAATTCGAAACCGCCGACGCCAAGCGCATGTTCGCCTGCTTCGACCAGCCCGACCTCAAGGCGACGTTCACCGTGCAGGTGACCGCGCCCAACCATTGGAAGGTGATCTCCAACGGCGCGACGACCAGCGCGGAGAATGGCGTGCACTCCTTCGCCGCCACACCGCGGATGAGCACCTATCTGGTGGCGTTGATCGCCGGGCCGTATGTCGAGTGGAAAGACGCCTACACCGACGAACACGGCGAGATCCCGCTCGGCATCTACTGCCGGGCCTCGCTGGCGCAACACATGGACGCCGAGCAGTTGTTCACCCAGACCAAGCAGGGCTTCGGCTTCTACCACAAGAACTTTGGCCTGCCGTATGCATTCGGCAAGTACGACCAGCTCTTCGTGCCCGAGTTCAATGCCGGCGCAATGGAAAACGCCGGCGCGGTGACGTTCCTCGAGGACTATGTGTTTCGGAGCAAGGTCACCCGGGCATCGTACGAGCGGCGCGCCGAGACGGTGCTGCACGAGATGGCGCACATGTGGTTCGGCGACCTGGTCACCATGACGTGGTGGGACGACCTGTGGCTGAACGAGTCGTTCGCGACGTTCGCGTCGGTGCTCTGCCAAAGCGAGGTCACCGAATTCACCGAGGCTTGGACGACATTTGCGACTGTCGAGAAATCATGGGCGTACCGCCAAGACCAGCTGCCCTCGACGCACCCGATCGCCGCGGAAATCCCCGACCTGGCCGCGGTCGAGGTGAACTTCGACGGAATCACCTACGCCAAGGGCGCTTCGGTGCTCAAGCAGCTGGTTGCCTACGTCGGGCTGGAGCACTTCCTGGCCGGGCTGCGCGACTACTTCCGCACTCATGCATACGGCAATGCCACATTCGACGATCTGTTAGCCGCGCTGGAGAAAGCGTCCGGCCGCGACTTGTCGAACTGGGGCCAGCAGTGGCTGAAAACCACCGGGCTGAACACGCTGCGAGCGGATTTCGACGTTGACGCCAACGGCAAGTTCACCCGGTTCGTGGTGCAGCAGGGCGGCGCCGCGCCGGGTGCGGGTGAGACGCGGGTGCACCGGCTGGCGATCGGAATCTACGACGACGATGTTTCTGAGCCGGGCAAGCTGGTGCGGGTACATCGGGAGGAGCTCGACGTCGCCGGTCCGGAGACGGAAGTCCCTGCCCTGGTTGGTGTTTCGCGCGGCAAGCTGATTCTGGTCAACGACGACGACCTGACCTACTGCTCGCTGCGGCTGGACGCGCAGTCGCTGCAGACCGCGCTAGAACGGATCGCCGACATCACCGAGCCGCTGCCGCGCACGCTGGTGTGGTCGGCGGCGTGGGAGATGACCCGCGAGGCCGAGCTGCGGGCGCGTGACTTCGTGGCCCTGGTATCGCGCGGCGTGCACGCCGAAACCGAGGTCGCGGTGTTGCAACGGCTGCTGCTGCAGGCGCAGACGGCGCTGGCCTCCTACGCCGAGCCGGCCTGGGCCTGCGAGCATGGCTGGCCGCAGTTCGCCGACCGGCTGCTGGAATTGGCCCGCGGCGCGCAGCCCGGATCGGATCAACAACTCGCCTTCCTCAACGCGCTGTGCGCGTCGGTGCTGTCCACCCGGCACGTCGTGGCGCTGGCCGACCTGCTCGATCACGACCCCTCCGAATTGGGATTGGCGGGCCTGGAGATCGACACCGACCTGCGCTGGCGCATCGTGACCGCCTTGGCCACCGCCGGTGAGATCGACACCGACGGGCCGGCGACACCGTTCATCGACGCCGAAGTTCAGCGTGACCCCACCGCGGCCGGCAAGCGCCACGGCGCACAGGCGGCAGCGGCACGGCCTCAACCGCAGGTCAAGGAGGAGGCGTGGACCACCGTGGTCGAGGACGACACGCTGCCCAACGTCGTCGGGCGGTCGATCATCGCGGGCATCGCGCCGCCGGGGCAGGCTGAGCTGCTCAAGCCCTTCACCAAGCGCTACTTCGACGCCATCCCCAATGTCTGGGCGCGACGGTCCAGCGAGGTCGCCCAGACGGTGGTGATCGGGCTCTATCCGCACTGGGACATCAGCGAGGACGGTGTTGCGGCCGCCGACCAGTTCCTGACCGCCCCGGAGTCCGAGGTGCCGCCGGCGTTGCGCCGGCTGGTGCTGGAGGGCCAAGCGGGGATCAAGCGGTCATTGAAGGCCCGCCAGTTCGACAGCGCCGCTGGCTAGTACCGGCCGATCAGGCCGGGGAAATCCCAGCGCTGAGCACGCGGATCGCGCTGATCAGCCCGTCGACCAGGTGCCCCTGCTGGAACGCTGAGGAAGCGGCGGCAACCCCCAGCGGTGCGGCCGACTCGGCACCGCGTCCGCGGACCTGTGCGCCATAGACGACCTCGATGGCGGACTGGTCGGGCGAGACCGCGAGCAATACCGCGTTGTTCGGCATGGGCACCTTGGCCAGAATCTCGCGGGCCCGCGCGGCGGTGTCGCTGCCCAGGTCGCCGAGATAAATGGCGAACCGCGCCATGGAGGACCGCGAAGCGTATTTCAGCGCGTCGTCGATGGCTACGAGGTCTTTGATCGGAAACGGGTAGTGCACGGACACTTCTCCGGGCTCGGTGACCCCCGAGATGCGTCCGCTGGTGGTGATCGCCGAGCCCTTGGGCAGCCCGGCGGGCTCGATCGTCGCTACCTCACCACGTGCCACTGGCGCCACCTCCAACTGAGAACTCCGGCGTGCCATGACCGCCGAGCGCGCCGCCGACGGCTTCGTCGGTGGCGGTCCACAGGATGGGCGGATTTGTCCACGGCTCCGACATCTTGTAGGTCGCCGGGTGGGGTCCCTTGTGCGACCAGATCAGCACCGCCAACACGGCCACCAGTAACAACGGGATTCCGACAAAGAACAGGTGGACCTGTACAACGCTCACGACGCAAACCGTAACCCACCGCGCCGCGCATCGACGCACTTAGGACCCAAGTTCGTTCAGGCGGCGCCTTCACCGAGGTATCGAGCCCAGGCGGGATCCAATTCCTTGACCGTGGACAGCAATCGCCAGTGCTGTCCCGTCGGCGGCACCGGCGCCCGTCGCAGTGCCCAGCCAAGTTCGGTGAGCAGCTTGTCGCCCTTGCGGTGGTTGCATGTCGAGCAGGACGCGACGCAGTTTTCCCAGGAGTGGTCACCGCCGCGGCTGCGTGGCACCACATGGTCGACGGTATCGGCCTTTGCCCCGCAATAGGCGCAGCAGAAACGGTCGCGGTGCATGAGCGCGGCGCGGGTCATCGGGACGCGGGCGCGATAGGGAACCCGGACGTAGTTGCGCAGCTGGATCACCGACGGCACCACGATTGACCTGCTCGCCGAGTGGATGACCGGTCCGGCCGGATCGTGGTGCACCACGTCGGCCTTGCCGCAGACCACCATGACGATCGCCCGCCGCATCGGCAGCGCGGTCAGCGGCTCGTAGGTGGAATTCAGCAGCAGCACCCGCCGACGGCTCCAGATCGATGCGCTCTCGTGGCGGGTGGGCGGATGGGTGTCAACACTGTGCAGGCATGGCCCGGTCGCAGTCCCGGTTAACCCTGCCGCGGCACCTGAACTGCGGTGGCTGCGGCGTCTCTTGCCCTGTGCCATAGATCCTCCGCGGAACAGTCCACCATGATTCGCCGCCAATCGCACGCCTATGGCTGGTGAACGCCGTGTCGAACCGGTAAACAGCACGCGTGGCGTGGCAGTTGTCAAAGCCCGCCGCGCGTTGCCAGCCCGGCGATGCACCACAATGGAGGTGATGGATCAGGTGAGCTTTTACGACGCTGTTGGTGGTGCCGAGACGTTCGATGCGATCGTGTCGCGCTTCTATGCACAGGTCCCCGAGGACGAGATTCTGCGTGAGGTGTACCCCGCGGACGACCTGGCCGGCGCCGAAGAGCGGTTGCGCATGTTCCTCGAGCAGTACTGGGGCGGTCCGCGGACCTACTCGGACCGGCGCGGCCATCCCCGGCTACGGATGCGGCACGCCCCGTTCCGGATCACTCCCATCGAGCGCGATGCTTGGCTGCGGTGCATGCACACCGCCGTCGCATCCATCGACTCGCAGACCCTCGACGACGAGCACCGGCGCCAGTTGCTCGACTATCTGGAAATGGCTGCCCACTCACTCGTCAACTCTTCGTTTTAATGCCGGCTCACGAAACTAAGCGGGGTGGAATGGACTCCAAGCCGTGGTGGTCAAGCGCGGTTTTCTATCAGGTGTATGCACGGTCGTTCGCCGACAGCAACGGTGACGGGGTCGGCGACCTGGACGGTTTGACGGCCCGGCTCGGGCACCTGGAGCAGCTGGGTGTGGATGCGATTTGGCTCAACCCGGTCACCGTCTCACCGATGGCCGACCACGGCTACGACGTCGCCGATCCTCGTGACATCGACCCGCTGTTCGGCGGGATGGCCGCGATCGAACGGCTGATCGCCGCGGCCCACCAACGGGGCATGAAGATCACCATGGACGTGGTGCCCAACCACACCAGTTCGGCGCACCTGTGGTTCCAGGCGGCACTGGCCGCGGGCCCGGGCACCGACGCGCGGGAACGCTATCTCTTTCGCGACGGTCGAGGCGCCGACGGGGAGCTGCCGCCGAACAACTGGACGTCGGTGTTCGGCGGGTCGGCGTGGACTCGGGTGGTCGAACCGGACGGCAATCCCGGTCAGTGGTATCTCCACCTCTTCGACGCCGGGCAGCCGGATCTGAATTGGGAGCGTCCCGATGTCTTCGATGACTTCGAGAAGACGCTGCGCTTCTGGCTGGAACGCGGCGTGGATGGCTTCCGCATCGACGTGGCGCACGGGATGGCCAAGCCGCCCGGCCTGCCGGACTCGCCGGGCGTCGAGGCCAAGGTGTTGCACCACACCGACGACGACCCGCGCTTCAACCACCCGAGCGTGCATGAGATTCACCGGGACATCCGTAGGGTCGTCAACGACTATCCCGCGGCAGTGACCGTCGGCGAGGTCTGGGTCACCGATAACCTCCGCTGGGCTGAGTATCTGCGGCCCGACGAACTGCATCTCGGCTTCAATTTCCGGCTGACCAAGATCGACTTCGACGCTGCCGAAATCCGCAAAGCGATCCAGAACTCGCTGGCGGCGACGGCCATCGAAAATGCCATCCCGACCTGGACGCTGTCCAACCACGATGTGGGCCGCGAGGTGACCCGCTACGGCGGCGGCGAGACCGGGCTGCGCCGGGCGCGGGCCATGGCGATGGTGATGCTCGCCCTGCCGGGCGCGGTGTTCATCTACAACGGTGAGGAACTCGGCCTGCCCGACGTCGGGCTGCCCGACGAGGTGCTGCAGGACCCGACGTGGGAACGCTCGGGGCACACCGAACGCGGCCGCGATAAGTGCCGGGTTCCGATTCCATGGTCCGGCGACACTCCCCCGTTCGGGTTCTCGACCAATGCCGACACCTGGTTGCCGATGCCGGCGGATTGGGCGGCGCTGACCGTCGAAAGGCAGAGCGCGGATCCCGAATCGACCTTGTCGTTCTTCCGGAAGGCGCTTGAATTGCGCAGCGCGCGTGCCGAATTCGATGGCGGGGAGATCGAGTGGCTGACCGCCCCGCGCGATGCGTTGATCTTCCGGCGCGGCGGCGAGGGCCTGGTGTGTGCGCTGAACGCCGGACGCCGGCCGATGGCTTTCCCACCGGGAGAACTCATCTTGACCAGCGCGCCACTGGAAGGCGGCAAGTTGCCGGCGGACAGCGCTGCCTGGGTGCTGTAGCCGACGTCAAACCAGCACTTTGCCGGTCGTTGCTCTATATCTGGTACATGCCGGCATCAGCACCCGACGCCCCGACCTCGACATCCAGGCACTCGTGCTGATGGCTGAGGTTGCCCTGGCCGTCAATGTCGAGATGATGAAACCCGGCCACGCCCACCAGATTCTCTACGGAAGCAGGGAGCCATGACCACACCCGAACCCGACACCGCTGATACGGCCGAGTGGGAAGAATCCGACGAACCTGACGCCGCGATGGATGCACCCGCTGACACCACGCCTACCGATGAGCAGCCGGCCACTCCACCGACCCCACCACATCCGGGCATGGAGTGGGATGCCGCGAACAGCAAGTGGATTCAGACGGAACCGCGCAACCGTGAACAGCGCTACCGACAGCAACTCCGCGCAACCGAAGTTGAACGCGACCAACTCAAAGAACGGCTCGACAAGCGTGACCGTGCCGAAGTGGAACATTTAGTGGCTAACCGGCTGATAGACCCGCAAGATTTGTGGGCCGGTGGTGTGTCCCTCGCGGATGTGCTGGACCCCGAATCCGGTGACATCAGTCCGCAACTCGTTGACGAAGCCGTCACCCGCGTGACGAAAGAACATCCACACTGGCGGTTCAATCCCGCCGCGCCCGCAAGCATGGTGACCAGCACGGACAAACCAGACCTGGACTCCCAGCAACCGACGTGGCAATCCGTGTTCCAGCAAGCAACCCGACCCCGCTAGTTTTGCTTGACATCCGGGCTAAGATCACCGGCATACCGAAACCCGGTGTGTCACCGGACGGTTGGCTGGCCCTGCGGGCACCGCGAGTATGACGAGTCCGTCCTCGTGAACCACTCACTCACGCCCAGGAGGACACATGTCTCTACTCGAATCCGCCGCTGGCGGCATCGTTTTGCCGGAAGTCGTCGGCCCATTGATCCTGCAACCCTTACGCCAACGCTCCACCGCGCTACAGGTATGCACCGAAGTCGCCACCCTCTCACCGAAGTTCCGCTTGCCGGTAGTCCAATTGGATGCCGCCGCGAACTGGCTGGCTGAAGCTGCCGACATTACTGAAACCGACCCGACCATCGGGGAGGAAGTGGTCGCACCGACGAAAATCGGAGCGCTGACGAAAGTCTCCAACGAACTCGCCAACGATTCATCGCCTGCCGCGACGAGTGTGGTCGGTGATGGCCTGGTCAGGTCGATTGCCCGCAAATTGGATGTGGCTTTTTTCGGCAACACGACAGCCCTCGGGCCGGACGGGTTGCAATCGTTGTCCGGTATCGCCACCGTGACCGCTCCGGGCTCCGCATGGACGAATTTCGATTGGGCTATCGAAGCGCAATCGCAATTGGAGCGGGTCGGTTCGACCGTGACCGCGTTCTGTGCGTCGTTTGAAACCGTGCGGCAATTGAGCGAGGTCAAGAGCTTCACGGGCAGCGCCGCCAATTCAAACGAGCCCTTGCTGAACGCGGGTGATGGTGATGTCACCCAGGCGACACCGCGCAACATCTTCGGTGTTCCGTTGTGGAGCCTGCCTGAAGGGACCATCGCGGACGGTATCGTGTGGGCACTCGACAGGGCGAAGGTGTATGCCGTGATCCGGCAAGACATCGGTGTCGTGGTCGATCCCAGCTTCTATTTCGGGAGTGACAGTCTGGCGGTGCGCGTCATCATGCGTATCGGCTTCGGCTATCCGCATCACGCTGCTGTGTGCAAAATCAGCCTGGCTGGCGGTAGCTGATAGACGATCCGGCTTGGTTTCACCTTCTTGCACCAAGCCGGTTCAGCGGCGACCGGCCATCCCGGTGATCCTATGCCCCCTGGTTGGTCGGTGTGCCGCGCCACAACTCGCGCCTCGGGGCGGGGGTCTAGGGCCGGATTTCGGCGATGTAACAAGATGGCAGCAATTTAAGCGCAGCGGCGGCGCTACCGTCCCAATTTGACGATCGTCTCGCAGCATTAGCAAATGCTCACTTAGCAGAAAGTTGGTGAAGGTAGTCAATGAATAAAATGTGGCTCGTTCCGATAACGGTATCTAGTGCGATTTTCATTATCCCGCCAGCGAGGGCCCATGCCGGTTTCTGTGATTATCCAGCTGTCACCACCGCAGCAGTCACTTTCCTTGTCGGCGGTGCTTACTGTGATTGGCCTACTGAAATCAATGGATCACATATGCACTGTGAGCAAGGGGGCGTGGGTGTTAACTCTGAGGCGAATATTGGCGGCCCAGCCACTCTCGGCCTTGGTGGCGCTGGTGTCGGCGGTCTCAGTTGCACATTCCGGTGCCCCGACAACAGCATGGCACCGGCACCAAATCCCCCTGGCGCTTGGAAATGGTATATGACGGTTCCTGTTCCGAATGCGTGCAAAGATCATATGCAACCGGCTGGATTTTCGAGTGCACCCGTTCTTCCCGGTGAAGGTATGCCAGTTCCGGCACCACCTCCCGCAGCGGTAGGAGGACCGGTATTACCGCCGTTAGCACCGAATACAGAGCTTCCTTAATCCATAGGAAAGAAGATGGAAAATGCCGCAGCGTCCTCGGAGGCGGCGACGTACGCCTAACGACCAAATCGACCAGGCCCGAACAGAACTTCGAGCACCCCAGCTGAATGCCCCCTGAGGCCCGGAGGCGCTCGGCGAGGGGTAGCTGATTCCGGATACGTAAGCGTTGGTCGCCCAAAATGGTTCGAGTCCAACCACCCCAAACCAGCGGACGCTGTAGATCGTTCCACTCCCAGAACGATTCCCACCGTGACCATCCCACCGTGACCATCCGACCGCGACCATCCGACCGCAACCGAGACTCCCGCGAGCCATCCGTAGATCGCAAAAATGCAATCTAGCGACTCATCAACGACGCATGCTGCATGGCAAGGCGATTCGCTGACGGTGGTCCACCCCGACCACCCCACAACGGACGAGCCGTCGAACGCGCCACCGCTGATGTGCCCATCCACCCCTCCGGTACAAACCCCACCACAACCCACCCGTTCACCCCGGAGAACGCCAATCCACCCCCAAAACGGCACCACCGAGACCCAACGCGACCACCCCAAAACCGGCCCTCCCGCAACCAGTCCCGAGCGCGTCCACCCCACCACCCCACCACCCCCGAAACCGACACCCGCGCAACCACACTCGACGGAGGGGTACGCCACCAACCCCCCCACCCGGTACCACCCCAGCACGGCCGGACATCTAGAAGTCGGTGCGTGCATTTCAAACGCTGGCCCCGCGCGGGTGAAGGTGTGCATGGCCGTGCACACTTTTTCCCGTTGGGTTGTGCTGCGTGGGAAGATCATTCGCATGAGTGCTGGCGCTGAACTGGTCGCAAGAATTGTGGACGATATGCACGCGCATGGACTGGAACCTGACGCCAAAGAACAAGAGCTGCTGGCGTTGGCTGAAGGGCTCGCTGACCGGCTGGCCGAACTGGAAGAGACCATCGAACTCGAAGGGCTGTCAGTGATGCTCAGCTCCGGGCGTACCGTGATGAACCCTGCCGTGAGTGAAAGCCGACAGACACGTACCGCACTGGCAACGGTGTTGGGCCGGGTGTCGATGGTGGAGGGTCGGGCGAAAGATCCTACGAAGGTGAAAGCCGCGCAAGTCCGATGGGCACGCCACAACTTAGCGAAGGCGCAGCGAAGTGGCTAGGAAGATTTGCACCGATACCGTGATCGGCTTACGTGAGCACCTGGCCGAAAAGTGTGCGGAGTTGATGGCGCGGTTCGTGGAGTCGGATGGTGAGTTTTTTCCGTATCGCGGTGCTGAGTTGAAGCGGCTGCGGGAACGGCTAAGCGACCTGAAGAACGGCAACGATGTCTTGATCTACAGGTTTGAAATCCCGCACGACTTGCAACCACCCCGCGAGGATGGACAACACGTCTACACCCTTCGTGGTGATCGGCTGGTGGCTGCTGAGTACGAACGGGTCGCACCGTCCTGGTGAACGGTCAACCTCCACTAGACCTTTAAAGCCGAATCGTCACAGTGACGAAACGCTCTCCCAACCCGTTTGCCGTGTCAATGATATTTGATGGCACAGCGGGTCGCTGTGACCTCGTAATGCCTGGTCAGAGCACAGCGGAAGATCGTACGTAGTCATGGACTACCTTGACACCGTTCTTCCGTTGTGGACGGTCTACGGCACCTGATGAGGCACCATAAAACTCAAGATGATTCGTTTTACACCCCAACCGACCTCGCGGGCCGCATGCGGATCAGCGCAGCACCAGTGCTGGATGACCGCGACGCCGGTGGACCGAGCCGAACCGGGCGTCGAGACGCAACCACGCCGGCAGTATCCGGACCCGGATGATTTCGTCGGTGTCGATCGCATCTGGTGACTGCGGCAGAAAGCCCATTGCGGTCAAAGCGAACACACAGCGCATCGGTAGCCCCACGCTGACGTCGGCCGAGCTGACCCTAATGACCTCCTGATCGAGCAGCGAAACCGGCGGGCCGTGGGAACTGCTGTGTTCCTTGGCAAGTCGCGCGCCACGTTGTGCCATGTCCAGCATCACCCGGGCCGGTACGTCATCGAGGTGGGTGAAGCCGGATTCCGGAGGCAACGCACTTCGCCATGCCGAATCCATGGAGAAGCCCGGATCGACATAGCCCGAGGCGTCCATCGCAGACAGGCCGCGCGCCAACCCGTCTGCACCGACGGTCAAATCCCCCGGCCTCACCTTGCCCACCACCACCCGGCTGGCCAGTACATCGAAACCCGTTGCCACCCAAGCTGTTAGCAACCCGGCGGATCTGGCGCGAAGCCGAATGACCGCGGCGTCGTCAAGCCGCATCGCATGGTCGACGAACGCAGCCAGATCCGCGCGGTGGGCATCCCTAAGCTTTGGGCCCAGCCACAGTCCACGCTCGGCTACCGCACCCAATGTTGCAAATACTCCCGGTGCTGTGGTGAGAGCCGGACCAGCCGCTGCTCCTCGATATGGACCGCGGCCAGCTGCGACTCGGCGATGACGGCAGGCTTGGACTCGGGATCGGCGCTGACCGAACGCACCTCGTACCCGAGCGTGAAATCGACTGCCCGTAACCGCTTGGTCCAGATGGTCACCTGCAGAGGCGAATCGGCCAGCCGCAGCTGATCCTTGTAGGTGACCCGGACGTCGGCGATCAGCAGGCCAACGGTGGTGATGTCGGCCGCAAAAGGTTCCTTGAGGAACGGGACACGGGCCTCTTCGAGGATCGTGACCATGGTCGCGTGGTTGATGTGCTGGTACATGTCGATGTCCGACCAGCGCACCGGCACAGGCGCGACGAACCCGACACTCACCCCGAAGATCCCCGCCCGCTGGTACGCGTCATGCGGCGGATCTGCCGCGCCGCCACCGATAGTGTCGCCAGATCCTTCTGGCCGCTTTGGCGGATCTCGTCGAGCGTCCGGCTGGCCCGCTCCACACGGGAGGCGCTGGTGTGTTCCCACTCGGCGATCTTTTGTTCGCCACTCTCATCGGGCTCCCCTGCGGCAAGCACGTCGAAACACAACGACCGCAGTGAGGCGTAGATGTCGTCACGAATCGCCAAGCGCGCCAACGAATGCCACCGGTCATTTCGGGGTAGCCGGGAAACCGCTGTCAGCAGATCGTCGGTGCCCAACCGGTCCATCAGGGCGAAGTAGGTGTCTGCGACTTCGGCGGTTTCGACCTCGGTGATGTCGGCGATGTCGATGATGTCAAGCAGGCTGTAGCGGTATAGGCCGGCCGCGACCCGGTAGGCCAAGTCTTGCGGCGCACCCTGCGCCGCGAACTCCGCGGCTTCCTGTTCGACAATGGCCTTGTCGTCACCGCGCAGCCACTCCGACATCCGTGGCGTCAGCGCCTTGACCTTGGCGGCGAACCGGTTGATTTCGGCGCCGACAGCCAGCGGCTGCGGACGATAATTGAGTAGCCAGCGTCCGGCCCGGTCGATCAGCCGTCGGGTATCCAGTGTCATCCGGTCCGACAGCGCGACCGGCAGGTTTGCCGCGCGGATCCGCCGCCAGATGTGACCCACGCCGAAGATCGCGTCGGTGGCGGCAGCGGTGCGGCACGCGTCGATCGGGCGGACACCGACGTCTTCGGTGATCCGGAAGGCGTAGCTGATGCCGGCGATGTCCACCAGATCGTTGATCAGCATGGTGGTGACGATCTCGCGGCGCAGCTGGTGCGTGCGGATCTCCGGGGTGAACCGTTCGCGCAGCGGCGTCGGGAAGTATTGGGGCAACCTGGACGCGAACACATCCTGATCCGGTAGTTCGGTGGTCAACATGTCTTCTTTGAGCGCCAGCTTGACGTGGGCCATCAACGTCGAGAGCTCGGGCGAGGTGAGCCCGATACCGGCCTCGGTCCGCCGGTGAATTTCCTTCTCCGACGGCAGCGCTTCCAGTTCGCGGTTGAGTCCACGTTCGTCCACCAGGTACTTGATCTGCATCGCGTGCACCGGGAGCAGGCTGGCCGCGTTGGCGCGGCTGGTACCCATCAAGTCGTTCTGGTCTTCGTTGTCGGTGAGCACCAGCTGCGCGACCTCGTCGGTCATCGACTCCAGCAGCTGTTTGCGTTCCTCGATCTTGACCTTGCCGGCGGTGACCAGCGAATCGATCAGGATCTTGATGTTGACCTCGTGGTCGGAACAGTCCACGCCGGCGGAGTTGTCCATCGCGTCGGTATTGATGCGCCCACCGGCCAGGTCGAATTCGACGCGGCCCAATGCCGTCACTCCGAGGTTGCCGCCTTCGCCGATAACCTTGGCGCGCACCTGATTTGCGTTGACCCGCACCGGATCGTTAGCGCGATCACCGACATCGGCATCGGACTCGGTTTCGGCCTTGATGTAGGTGCCGATGCCACCGTTGAACAGCAGATCCACCGGCGCTTGCAGAATCGCCTTGATCAGGTTGGGCGGGGCCATTTCGGTGACCCCCTCTCCACCCGGGCCGTCGATGCCCAGGGCGTCGCGCACCTGCGGGCTGATCGGGATGGCCTTCTGCTCGCGGCTGTAAACCCCACCGCCTTCGCTGATCGACGACTTGTCGTAGTCGTCCCAGCTGGACCGCGGCAGGTCGAACATCCGCTGGCGTTCCTCCCACGAAGCCGCGGCATCTGGGTCCGGGTCGAGGAAGACGTGCCGGTGATCGAAGGCGGCGAGCAGCCGGATGTGCTTGCTCAGCAGCATGCCGTTACCGAACACGTCGCCGCTCATGTCACCGATGCCGACGACGGTGAAGTCCTCGGTTTGGGTGTCGACTCCCATCTCCCGGAAGTGTCGTTTGACCGCTTCCCACGTGCCCTTGGCGGTGATGCCCATGGCCTTGTGGTCGTAGCCCACCGATCCCCCGGACGCGAACGCGTCACCCAGCCAGAAGCCGTAGGACTTGGCGACATCGTTGGCGATGTCGGAGAAAGTGGCGGTGCCTTTGTCGGCGGCCACCACCAGGTAGGCGTCGTCGCCGTCGCGACGTATCACCTCCGGTGGCGCGCTGACCTTTCCGGTGGAGTGGTCGACGTTGTCGGTGACGTCCAGCAAGCCGGAGATGAAGAGCTGGTAGCAGGCCACCCCTTCGGTGCGTAGCGCATCGCGGTCACGGGCGGCGTCTCCGGTGGGCAGCGGCGGGCGCTTGAGGACGAACCCGCCCTTGGCCCCGACCGGCACGATGACAGCGTTCTTCACCGCTTGCGCCTTGACCAGGCCCAGGATTTCGGTGCGGAAGTCATCCCGCCGATCCGACCAGCGCAGGCCGCCGCGGGCCACCGGACCGAACCTCAGGTGCACACCCTCCACGCGTGGCGAATACACGAAGATCTCGAACTTGGGGCGCGGCAGCGGCAGCTCTTCGATCAGTTGGGCATCGAGCTTGATCGCCAACACATTGCGGGCACGCGCCGAACCCTCGCGAGTCACAAAGTAATTGGTTCGTAACGTGGCCTGTACCAGCGATGCGAACGCGCGCAGAATACGGTCGGTGTCCAGACCCACCAGCGCATCGATGTCCGCAGCGACCGCGGCGGCGGCCGCTTGCGCATCGCGGCTCGTCGGCGATCCCGACGGCCGGGGGTCGAAAAGCGCCTCGAACAGTACGACCAGTGACCGTGCGGTAGAGGGGTGGTCGTTGAGCACCGTTTCGATGTGGGACTGGCTGTAGGGAAAGCTCGCCTGCCGTAGGTATTTCGCGTAGGCACGCAGCAGCACGACCTGCTGCCACGTCAGCCCCGCGCGCATCACCAGCTCGTTGAAGCGGTCGATCTCGACGCGGCCCTGCCAGATCGCGGTGACCGCGTCGGCGAATCGCTCTGCCATCGCGTCCCGTTCGGCTGTCGTCGACGCCAGCCGGATCGTCGGGTGTGGTGAGATCTTGAACTGATAGATCCACACCGGCAGCCCGTCCGGCCGGGTGACAGTGAAGGGTCGCTCCTCGAGCACCACGACGCCCATGCTTTGCAGCATTGGGAGCAGCTGGCTCAACGACGCGGTGTGTCCTCCCAAGAACCAGGTCAGCTGGGCGAGCCCATCCTCACCCCGATCGGAGAACACCAGCTTGACCGAATCGTCGGTCAGCTCCTTGATGATGGCGATGTGTTCGATGGCGTCATGGGGGGTGACAGCCTGTTTGTAGGCCTCGGAGAAAGCGGCCGCGTAATGCTCGGCGTCGTCGGGCGCGACGGAGTCGGTCCCCGCGGCACCGATGAGCCGGTCGCCCCATGTCCGCGCGGCTTCGCTCAGCAGCCCCTGTATCCGGACCCGGTTCGCCTCGGAAACGTCGACCGGAGCGGCGTTTTCGGGTAGCCGCACCATGAAATGCATCAGCGCCCAGGGTGATTCACTGACGCGAGCGGTGAATTCCAGTCGCGTCCCACCGAACTCGCGAACCAGGATGTCTTCGATCTGCAACCGCACGGCGGTGGTGTAGCGATCGCGGGGCACATAGACCAGGCAGGACACGAAGTACTGCAGCCGATCGGCGCGCAGGAACAGCAATGCGCGCCGCTGGGATCCCAGATCCACCACGGCTTTGGCCATCGCGAAGAGCCGCTCGGCGCTCAGCGTGAACAGCTCCGAGCGCGGGATGGTCTGGATGACGTCCAGCAGCAGCTGGCCCGGGTGGGCGGGGTCGCTATCGGCCATCGAAAGCGCCTCGCGGACCCGGCGTGAGATCGACGGAATCTCCAGGACGTCTGCGTTCATGGCGGCGACGGTGAAGAGCCCAACGAAGCGGTGTTCGATAACGCCACCGTCACCGCCGTCGACGTATTCGCGAACAGCGATGGCGTACGGGTATGCCCCGTAGCGCAGGTAGCTGCCAACGACGGATTGGGCCAAAACCAGCAGTTTGTCGTCGTCGGTCAATCGGGGGCGGGAACCGGTGCGGGTGCGCAGGACGCCGAGGCCGGGTGACCCGTCGCCGGAGACCAGGCCGTCATGTACCCGGCAACGTTGGTAGCCCAGCAGCAGAAAATTCCCGTTACCCAGCCAGCGCAGTAGTGCCGCGACATCCTCGCGGTCCGGCGCCGAGTAATGGTCTTCGGCGTTGGCTTCGACGTCCGCGGCCAGGTCGTTCAGGGTGGCGATCAACGCTGCCGCGTCGCTGGCGACCTGTTGAACGTCGGCCAGGACCTTGGGCAACAGCCGCTCGAGCTCGGCGAGGGCCTTGCTATCGACCGAAGGCGACAGCTGGATGTGTATCCAGGCCTCGCCGACGTACTGCGGCGTGCCGGGTGCTTTCGGTTCGACGCTGAGCAACTCCCCATCGGGTTGCGACGCACCTCGAACACCGGGGTCATGATCGCCGAGTAGTCGACCCCGAGCCGATGCAGCAGCACCGTGACGGAATCCATCAGCATGCCGCCGTGATCGGTGACGACTTGCAGCGCGGGCCCGAATCCGGCGGGATCGTCCGCCGGATAGACGGCGACACAGCTTTCGCCGGGCGGGCGGTGCTGGCCGAGCCGATAGTGTGCGCCCAGCATGGCGGGGGTCACCATGGCGGCCGGGATGGTCAGGTCGATGGGACCGGTTTTTGCGCCTGGCTCTTCACCGTGTGGACCCCGATAGCTCTCGACGTAGGCATTCGCGATCCAGTCAGGAATGTCGCGAGGGTCGGTGAACGTGGTCCACGGCTTGAGTTTCTGCTTAGCCCCGGGATCGATCGTCATGCCGATTGCTCCCAACTCGCGATGGATGCCAGCGCTGACAAAGCTGACACTAGTCGCGTGTTAGCTTGCGATGGGTCACCCTGTGCGGCCGGGCGGCCTCCTCGCCCAGCCTTTCCACTTTGTTCTCCTCATACGCGCCGAAGTTGCCCTCGAACCAGAACCACTTCGCCTCGTTGTCGTCGTCGCCCTCCCACGCGAGGATGTGCGTGCACGTCCGGTCGAGGAACCAGCGGTCGTGCGAAATCACCACTGCGCAACCGGGGAATTTCTCCAGCGCGTTTTCCAGCGAACTCAACGTCTCGATGTCCAGGTCGTTGGTCGGTTCGTCCAGCAGAATCAGGTTGCCGCCCTGCTTGAGCGTCAGCGCGAGGTTGAGTCTGTTGCGTTCGCCGCCGGACAGCACGCCGGCCGGCTTTTGCTGGTCGGGGCCCTTGAACCCGAACGCCGACACGTAAGCCCGAGACGGTACTTCGGTCTGACCGACTTCGATGTAGTCCAGTCCATCCGAAACGACTTCCCACACCGTCTTCTTCGGATCGATACCGGCGCGGGCCTGGTCCACATAACTGAGCTTGACGGTCTCGCCGACCCTGACGCTGCCGCTGTCCGGCTGCTCGAGCCCGACGATGGTTTTGAACAGTGTGGTCTTGCCGACCCCGTTGGGACCGATGACGCCGACGATGCCGTTGCGGGGCAGGGTGAAGGACAGATCCTTGATCAAGGTGCGGCCGTCGTAGCCCTTGTCGAGGTGCTCGGCCTCGACGACCACGTTGCCCAGCCGTGGCCCGACGGGGATCTGGATCTCCTCGAAATCGAGCTTGCGTGTCTTCTCCGCCTCAGCGGCCATCTCCTCGTAACGCTGCAGGCGCGCCTTGCCTTTGGCTTGACGGGCCTTGGCCCCGGACCGGACCCAGGCCAGTTCCTCGGTCAACCGCTTGTGCAGCTTGGCGTCCTTGCGTCCCTGCACCGCCAGCCGCTCGGCCTTTTTCTCCAGGTAGGTCGAGTAGTTGCCTTCGTACGGATACGCGCGCCCGCGGTCGAGTTCCAGAATCCATTCGGCGACGTTGTCCAGGAAGTAGCGGTCGTGGGTGACGGCCAAGATCGCCCCCGGGTAGGCGGCCAGGTGCTGTTCGAGCCACTGCACGCTTTCGGCGTCCAGGTGGTTGGTGGGCTCGTCGAGCAGCAGCAGGTCGGGTTTGGACAGCAGCAGCTTGCACAGCGCCACCCGGCGTCGCTCACCGCCGGACAAATCCGTCACCGGTTCGTCCGGTGGTGGGCAGCGCAGCGCGTCCATGGCCTGCTCCAGCTGTGAGTCGAGGTCCCACGCGTCGGCGTGGTCCAGGTCCTCTTGCAGCCGACCCATTTCTTCCATCAACTCGTCGGAGTAGTCGGTGGCCATCAATTCGGCGACCTCGATTGAAGCGGTCGAGCTTGACCTTGATGTCGCCCAGGCCCTCTTCCACGTTGCCGCGAACGGTCTTCTCCTCGTTCAGCGGCGGCTCCTGTAGCAGGATGCCGACCGTGGCATCGTTGGCCAGGAAGGCGTCGCCGTTGTTCGGCTTGTCCAGACCGGCCATGATCCGCAAGACGCTCGACTTACCGGCCCCATTGGGGCCGACGACGCCGATCTTGGCGCCTGGGAAGAAGCTCAACGTGACGTCGTCCAGGATCACCTTGTCGCCGTGCGCCTTGCGGACCTTCTTCATCGTGTAGATGAACTCAGCCATGCCGCGGATTCGCCTTTCTGGTCTTGCAGAATTACCTCGCGGACCATCCTAGGCATCGCCCAGCAGCTCCAACCGGGCCCCTAACCGCCAGCTAAGCCGACAGAGGTAGCGGGCCGGGGCCGTCGGCGTCGCCAGACGGGGCCTGCTCGTCGTTGGCGGATGAGTCCTCATCGGCAGCTCCGCCGACGGCCGCCGCCGCGCGTTGGTCCGCGTCGGGGCCGGTGTAGCCGGGCTTCTCGATGCG
>CAWFAR010000016.1:0-40682 GCA_963813935.1 uncultured Actinomycetota bacterium | reverse complement strand
GCCGCAGCACCCGCCCGTCCACCACGGCCGCCGAATCAGCGAATCGGCCCTGCGGGCTGGACACCGCGACCGGTGCGCGCGCAAACCGGCGCTGGTGCAGCCGGGCCAGCCGGTGCAGAGTATGCCCTTCGGGCACGGGACTCCCTCAGGCCTGGGCGCCGGGCACCGGCGGCGCTTGGTGAGTGCGCTCGTACTCGGCGAGAATGTCGATACGCCGTTGGTGGCGTTCAGCTTTCGACCACGGGGTGGTCACGAAGGCGTCCACGATGGCTAACGCCTCGGCAACGGTATGCATGCGGCCGCCGATGCCGATCAACTGCGCGTTGTTGTGTTCCCGGGCCAGCGTCGCGGTCTCGACGCTCCACCCCAACGCACAGCGGGCTCCGGGGACCTTGTTGGCGGCGATCTGCTCGCCGTTGCCCGATCCGCCCAGCACGATGCCCAGGCTGTCAGGGTCGGCCACCGTGCGCGTCGCGGCGGCGATGCAAAACGCCGGGTAGTCGTCGTCGGGGTCGTAGCTGAAGGCACCGCAATCGATCGGTTCGTGCCCGGTTTTCTTCAGGTGCTCGATGATGTGTTGCTTGAGCTCGTAGCCGGCATGGTCTGAACCCAGGTAGACGCGCATGCCCGACATTGTGCCCGACGCGTGCCTGACGTCGGTTGTCGGATCGTCGCGAAGTTAGTCGAATTCGGGCGGTTCGGTGCGGGTCCGCTTGAGTTCGAAGAAGTGTGGGTAGGTCGCGAAGGTCACCGAGGCGTCCCAGAGCGTGCCCGCTTCCTCGCCACGCGGGATTTTCGAGAGCACCGGCCCGAAGAACGCCACGCCGTTGACGTGGATGGTCGGCGTGCCCACATCGTCGCCGACAGCGTCCATCCCGGCGTGGTGACTCTTGCGCAGCGCGTCGTCGTAGGCGTCACTTTCGGCGGCCTCGGCCAGCTCCGCCGGCAGGCCGGCGTCGGCAAGCGACAGCTTGATGACCTCGTCGAGGTCCTTGTTGTCCTCGTTGTGGATCCGGGTGCCCATCGCGGTGTACAGCGGGGCCAACACGGCGGCACCATGGGCCTGCTCGGCGGCGATCGCCACCCGCACCGGTCCCCATGCCTTCTTCATCATTTCGCGATACTTGTCGGGCAGGCCTTCGCGGTTTTCGTTGAGTATCGCCAGGCTCATGACGTGGAAGTTCACCTCGATATCGCGAACCTTCTCCACCTCGAGGATCCAGCGCGACGTGATCCAGCACCACGGGCACAGCGGGTCGAACCAGAAATCGGCTTGGTTTTTCACGGGGGCCTTCTCGGGCATCGCGCAGTCCTCTCGTCAACGGTTAGAACACCGTTCAGCACAACCGTAGTCGGCGCACGCCTGTTCCCGCCCTGCAGCGCCGGCCCCGCAAGCTCTAAGTTGGACGCGTGGCCCTTCCTAACCTCACCCGGGACCAGGCCGTCGAACGCGCCGCCCTGATCACCGTCGACAGCTACCAGATCAGCCTCGATCTCACCGACGGCAACGGCGCCCCCGGCGAACGAACTTTCCGGTCCACCACCACCGTGGTGTTCGACGCGCTCGCCGGCGCCGACACGGTCATCGACATCGCCGCCGACAACATCCGCAGCGCCACCCTCAACGGCCGCGAGCTGGACGTCTCCGGATACGACGAATCCACCGGCATTCCGCTGCGCGGACTGGCCGACCGCAATGTCGTCGTCGTCGACGCCGACTGCCGCTACTCCAACACCGGCGAGGGACTGCATCGCTTCGTCGACCCGGTGGACGACGAGACCTACCTGTACTCGCAATTCGAAACCGCCGACGCCAAGCGCATGTTCGCCTGCTTCGACCAGCCCGACCTCAAGGCGACGTTCGCCGTGCAGGTGACCGCGCCCAAGCATTGGAAGGTGATCTCCAACGGCGCGACGACCAGCGCGGAGAACGGCGTGCACTCCTTTGCCACCACGCCGCGGATGAGCACCTATCTGGTGGCGTTGATCGCCGGGCCGTATGCCGAGTGGAAAGACGCCTACACCGACGAACACGGCGAGATCCCGCTGGGCATCTACTGCCGGGCCTCGCTGGCGCAATACATGGACGCCGAGCGGTTGTTCACCCAGACCAAGCAGGGCTTCGGCTTCTACCACAAGAACTTTGGCCTGCCGTATGCATTCGGCAAGTACGACCAGCTCTTCGTGCCCGAGTTCAATGCCGGCGCAATGGAAAACGCCGGCGCGGTGACGTTCCTCGAGGACTATGTGTTTCGGAGCAAGGTCACCCGGGCATCGTACGAGCGGCGCGCCGAGACGGTGCTGCACGAGATGGCGCACATGTGGTTCGGCGACCTGGTCACCATGACGTGGTGGGACGACCTGTGGCTGAACGAGTCGTTCGCGACGTTCGCGTCGGTGCTCTGCCAAAGCGAGGCCACCGAATTCACCGAGGCCTGGACGACATTTGCGACTGTCGAGAAATCATGGGCGTACCGCCAAGACCAGCTGCCCTCGACGCACCCGATCGCCGCGGAAATCCCCGACCTGGCCGCGGTCGAGGTGAACTTCGACGGAATCACCTACGCCAAGGGCGCTTCGGTGCTCAAGCAGCTGGTTGCCTACGTCGGGCTGGAGCACTTCCTGGCCGGGCTGCGCGACTACTTCCGCACTCATGCATACGGCAATGCCACATTCGACGATCTGTTAGCCGCGCTGGAGAAAGCGTCCGGCCGCGACTTGTCGAACTGGGGCCAGCAGTGGCTGAAAACCACCGGGCTGAACACGCTGCGAGCGGATTTCGACGTTGACGCCGACGGCAAGTTCACCCGGTTCGTGGTGCAGCAGAGCGGCGCCGCGCCGGGTGCGGGTGAGACGCGGGTGCACCGGCTGGCGATCGGAATCTACGACGACGATGTTTCTGAGCCGGGCAAGCTGGTGCGGGTACATCGGGAGGAACTCGACGTCGACGGTCCGGAGACGGAAGTCCCTGCGCTGGTTGGTGTTTCGCGCGGCAAGCTGATTCTGGTCAACGACGACGACCTGACCTACTGCTCGCTGCGGCTGGACGCGCAGTCGCTGCAGACCGCGCTGGAACGGATCGCCGACATCACCGAGCCGCTGCCGCGCACGCTGGTGTGGTCGGCGGCGTGGGAGATGACCCGCGAGGCCGAGCTGCGGGCGCGTGACTTCGTGGCCCTGGTATCGCGCGGCGTGCACGCCGAAACCGAGGTCGCGGTGTTGCAACGGCTGCTGCTGCAGGCGCAGACGGCGCTGGCCTCCTACGCCGAGCCGGCCTGGGCCTGCGAGCATGGCTGGCCGCAGTTCGCCGACCGGCTGCTGGAATTGGCCCGCGGCGCGCAGCCCGGATCGGATCAACAACTCGCCTTCCTCAACGCGCTGTGCGCGTCGGTGCTGTCCACCCGGCACGTCGTGGCGCTGGCCGACCTGCTCGATCACGACCCCTCCGAATTGGGATTGGCGGGCCTGGAGATCGACACCGACCTGCGCTGGCGCATCGTGACCGCCTTGGCCACCGCCGGTGAGATCGACGCCGACGGGCCGGCGACACCGTTCATCGACGCCGAAGTTCAGCGTGACCCCACCGCGGCCGGCAAGCGCCACGGCGCACAGGCGGCAGCGGCACGGCCTCAACCGCAGGTCAAGGAGGAGGCGTGGACCACCGTGGTCGAGGACGACACGCTGCCCAACATCGTCGGGCGGTCGATCATCGCGGGCATCGCGCCGCCGGGGCAGGCTGAGCTGCTCAAGCCCTTCACCAAGCGCTACTTCGACGCCATCCCCAATGTCTGGGCGCGACGGTCCAGCGAGGTCGCCCAGACGGTGGTGATCGGGCTGTATCCGCACTGGGACATCAGCGAGGACGGTGTTGCGGCCGCCGACCAGTTCCTGACCGCCCCGGAGTCCGAGGTGCCGCCGGCGTTGCGCCGGCTGGTGCTGGAGGGCCAAGCGGGGATCAAGCGGTCATTGAAGGCCCGCCAGTTCGACAGCGCCGCTGGCTAGTACCGGCCGATCAGGCCGGGGAAATCCCAGCGCTGAGCACGCGGATCGCGCTGATCAGCCCGTCGACCAGGTGCCCCTGCTGGAACGCTGAGGAAGCGGCGGCAACCCCCAGCGGTGCGGCCGACTCGGCACCGCGTCCGCGGACCTGTGCGCCATAGACGACCTCGATGGCGGACTGGTCGGGCGAGACCGCGAGCAATACCGCGTTGTTCGGCGTGGGCACCTTGGCCAGAATCTCGCGGGCCCGCGCGGCGGTGTCGCTGCCCAGGTCGCCGAGGTAAATGGCGAACCGCGCCATGGAGGACCGCGAAGCGTATTTCAGCGCGTCGTCGATGGCTACGAGGTCTTTGATCGGAAACGGGTAGTGCACGGACACTTCTCCGGGCTCGGTGACCCCCGAGATGCGTCCGCTGGTGGTGATCACCGAGCCCTTGGGCAGCCCGGCGGGCTCGATCGTCGCTACCTCACCACGTGCCACTGGCGCCACCTCCAACTGAGAACTCCGACGTGCCATGACCGCCGTGCGCGCCGCCGACGGCTTCGTCGGTGGCGGCCCACAGGATGGGCGGATTTGTCCACGGCTCCGACATCTTGTAGGTCGCCGGGTGGGGTCCCTTGTGCGACCAGATCAGCACCGCCAACACGGCCACCAGTAACAACGGGATTCCGACAAAGAACAGGTGGACCTGCAGAACGCTCACGACGCAAACCGTAACCCACCGCGCCGCGCATCGACGCACTTAGGACCCAAGTTCGTTCAGGCGGCGCCTTCACCGAGGTATCGAGCCCAGGCGGGATCCAATTCCTTGACCGTGGACAGCAATCGCCAGTGCTGTCCCGTCGGCGGCACCGGCGCCCGTCGCAGTGCCCAGCCAAGTTCGGTGAGCAGCTTGTCGCCCTTGCGGTGGTTGCATGTCGAGCAGCACGCGACGCAGTTTTCCCAGGAGTGGTCACCGCCGCGGCTGCGTGGCACCACATGGTCGACGGTGTCGGCCTTTGCCCCGCAATAGGCGCAGCAGAAACGGTCGCGGTGCATGAGCGCGGCGCGGGTCATCGGGACGCGGGCGCGATAGGGAACCCGGACGTAGTTGCGCAGCTGGATCACCGACGGCACCACGATTGACCTGCTCGCCGAGTGGATGACCGGTCCGGCCGGATCGTGGTGCACCACGTCGGCCTTGCCGCAGACCACCATGACGATCGCCCGCCGCATCGGCAGCGCGGTCAGCGGCTCGTAGGTGGAATTCAGCAGCAGCACCCGCCGACGGCTCCAGATCGATGCGCTCTCGTGGCGGGTGGGCGGATGGGTGTCAACGCTGTGCAGGCATGGCGCGGTTGGGGGCCCGGTTAACCCTGCCGCGGCACCGGAACTGCGGTGGCTGCGGCGTCTCTTGCCCTGCGCCATAGATCCTCCGCGGAACAGTCCACCATGATTCGCCGCCAATCGCACGCCTATGGCTGGTGAACGCCGTGTCGAACCGGTGAACAGCACGCGTGGCGTGGCAGTTGTCAAAGCCCGCCGCGCGTTGCCAGGCCGGCGATGCACCACAATGGAGGTGATGGATCAGGTGAGCTTTTACGACGCTGTTGGTGGTGCCGAGACGTTCGATGCGATCGTGTCGCGCTTCTATGCACAGGTTCCCGAGGACGAGATTCTGCGTGAGCTGTACCCCGCGGACGACCTGGCGGGCGCCGAAGAGCGGTTGCGCATGTTCCTCGAGCAGTACTGGGGCGGTCCGCGGACCTACTCGGACCGGCGCGGCCATCCCCGGCTACGGATGCGGCACGCCCCGTTCCGGATCACTCCCATCGAGCGCGATGCTTGGCTGCGGTGCATGCACACCGCCGTCGCATCCATCGACTCGCAGACCCTCGACGACGAGCACCGGCGCCAGTTGCTCGACTATCTGGAAATGGCTGCCCACTCACTCGTCAACTCTTCGTTTTAATGCCGGCTCACGAAACTAAGCGGGGTGGAATGGACTCCAAGCCGTGGTGGTCAAGCGCGGTTTTCTATCAGGTGTATCCACGGTCGTTCGCCGACAGCAACGGTGACGGGGTCGGCGACCTGGACGGTTTGACGGCCCGGCTGGGGCACCTGGAGCAGCTGGGTGTGGATGCGATTTGGCTCAACCCGGTCACCGTCTCACCGATGGCCGACCACGGCTACGACGTCGCCGATCCTCGTGACATCGACCCGCTGTTCGGCGGGATGGCCGCGATCGAACGGCTGATCGCCGCGGCCCACCAGCGGGGCATGAAGATCACCATGGACGTGGTGCCCAACCACACCAGTTCGGCGCACCTGTGGTTCCAGGCGGCACTGGCCGCGGGCCCGGGCACCGACGCGCGGGAACGCTATCTCTTTCGCGACGGTCGAGGCGCCGACGGGGAGCTGCCGCCGAACAACTGGACGTCGGTGTTCGGCGGGTCGGCCTGGACTCGGGTGGTCGAACCGGACGGCAATCCCGGCCAGTGGTATCTCCACCTCTTCGACGCCGAGCAGCCGGATCTGAATTGGGAGCATCCCGATGTCTTCGATGACTTCGAGAAGACGCTGCGCTTCTGGCTGGAACGCGGCGTGGATGGCTTCCGCATCGACGTGGCGCACGGGATGGCCAAGCCGCCCGGCCTGCCGGACTCGCCGGACGTCGAGGCCAAGGTGTTGCACCACACCGACGACGACCCGCGCTTCAACCACCCGAGCGTGCATGAGATTCACCGCGACATCCGCAGGGTCGTCAACGACTATCCCGCGGCAGTGACCGTCGGCGAGGTCTGGGTCATCGATAACGTCCGCTGGGCCGAGTATCTGCGGCCCGACGAACTGCATCTCGGCTTCAATTTCCGGCTGACCAAGATCGACTTCGACGCAGCCGAAATCCGCGAAGCGATCGAGAACTCGCTGGCGGCGACGGCCATCGAAAATGCCATCCCGACCTGGACGCTGTCCAACCACGATGTGGGCCGCGAGGTGACCCGCTACGGCGGCGGCGAGATCGGGCTGCGCCGGGCGCGGGCCATGGCGATGGTGATGCTCGCCCTGCCGGGCGCGGTGTTCATCTACAACGGTGAGGAACTCGGCCTGCCCGACGTCGAGCTGCCCGACGAGGTGCTGCAGGACCCGACGTGGGAACGCTCGGGGCATACCGAACGCGGCCGCGATAAGTGCCGGGTTCCGATTCCATGGTCGGGCGACACTCCCCCGTTCGGGTTCTCGACCAATGCCGACACCTGGTTGCCGATGCCGGCGGATTGGGCGGCGCTGACCGTCGAAAAGCAGAGCGCGGATCCCGAGTCGACCCTGTCGTTCTTCCGGAAGGCGCTTGAATTGCGCAGCGCGCGTGCCGAATTCGATGGCGGGGAGATCGAGTGGCTGACCGCCCCGCGCGATGCGTTGATCTTCCGGCGCGGCGGCGAGGGCCTGGTGTGTGCGCTGAACGCCGGCCGCCGGCCGATGGCTTTGCCACCGGGAGAACTCATCTTGACCAGCGCGCCGCTGGAAGGCGGCAAGTTGCCGGCGGACAGCGCGGCCTGGGTGCTGTAGCCGACGTCAAACCAGCACTTTGCCGTTCGTTGCTCTATATCTGGTACATGCCGGCATCAGCACCCGACGCCCCGACCTCGACATCCAGGCACTCGTACTGATGGCTGAGGTTGCCCTGGCCGTCAATATCGAGATGATGAAACCCGGCCACGCCCACCAGATTCTCACGGAAGCAGGGAGCCATGACCACACCCGAACCCGACACCGCTGATACGGCCGAGTGGGAAGAATCCGACGAACCTGACGCCGCGATGGATGCACCCGCTGACACCACGCCTACCGATGAGCAGCCGGCCACTCCACCGACCCCACCACATCCGGGCATGGAGTGGGATGCCGCGAACAGCAAGTGGATTCAGACGGAACCGCGCAACCGTGAACAGCGCTACCGACAGCAACTCCGCGCAACCGAAGTTGAACGCGACCAACTCAAAGAACGGCTCGACAAGCGTGACCGTGCCGAAGTGGAACATTTAGTGGCTAACCGGCTGATAGACCCGCAAGATTTGTGGGCCGGTGGTGTGTCCTCGCGGATGTGCTGGACCCCGAATCCGGTGACATCAGTCCGCAACTCGTTGACGAAGCCGTCACCCGCGTGACGAAAGAACATCCACACTGGCGGTTCAATCCCGCCGCGCCCGCAAGCATGGTGACCAGCGCGGACAAACCAGACCTGGACTCCCAGCAACCGACGTGGCAATCCGTGTTCCAGCAAGCAACCCGACCCCGCTAGTTTTGCTTGACATCCGGGCTAAGATCACCGGCATACCGAAACCCGGTGTGTCACCGGACGGTTCGCTGGCCCTGCGGGCACCGCGAGTATGACGAGTCCGTTCTCGTGAACCACTCACTCACGCCCAGGAGGACACATGTCTCTACTCGAATCCGCCGCTGGCGGCATCGTTTTGCCGGAAGTCGTCGGCCCATTGATCCTGCAACCCTTACGCCAACGCTCCACCGCGCTACAGGTATGCACCGAAGTCGCCACCCTCTCACCGAAGTTCCGCTTGCCGGTAGTCCAATTGGATGCCGCCGCGAACTGGCTGGCTGAAGCTGCCGACATTACTGAAACCGACCCGACCATCGGGGAGGGAGTGGTAGCACCGACGAAAATCGGAGCGCTGACGAAAGTCTCCAACGAACTCGCCAACGATTCATCGCCTGCCGCGACGAGTGTGGTCGGTGATGGCCTTGTCAGGTCGATTGCCCGCAAATTGGATGTGGCTTTTTCCGGCAACACGACAGCCCTCGGGCCGGACGGGTTGCAATCGTTGTCCGGTATCGCCACCGTGACCGCTCCGGGCTCCGCATGGACGAATTTCGATTGGGCTATCGAAGCGCAATCGCAATTGGAGCGGGTCGGTTCGACCGTGACCGCGTTCTGTGCGTCGTTTGAAACCGTGCGGCAATTGAGCGAGGTCAATAGCTTCACGGGCAGCGCCGCCAATTCAAACGAGCCCTTGCTGAACGCGGATGATGGTGATGTCACCCAGGCGACACCGCGCAACATCTTCGGTGTTCCGTTGTGGAGCCTGCCTGAAGGGACCATCGCGGACGGCATCATATGGGCTTTCGACCGCCCAAAGGTGTATGCCGTCATCCGGCAAGACATCGGTGTCGTGGTCGATCCCAGCTTCTTCTTCGGCAGTGACAGTCTGGCGGTGCGCGTCATCATGCGTATCGGCTTCGGCTACCCGCATCACGCTGCTGTGTGCAAAATCAGCCTGGCTGGCGGTAGCTGATAGACGATCCGGCTTGGTTTCACCTTCTTGCACCAAGCCGGTTCAGCGGCCATCGGCCATCCCGGTGATCCCATGCCCCCTGGTTGGTCGGTGTGCCGCGCCACAACTCGCGCCTCGGGGCGGGGGTCTAGGGCCGGATTTCGGCGATGTAACAAGATGGCAGCAATTTAAGCGCAGCGGCGGCGCTACCGTCCCAATTTGACGATCGTCTCGCAGCATTAGCAAATGCTCACTTAGCAGAAAGTTGGTGAAGGTAGTCAATCAATAAAATGTGGCTCGTTCCGATAACGGTATCTAGTGCGATTTTCATTATCCCGCCAGCGAGGGCCCATGCCGGTTTCTGTGATTATCCAGCTGTCACCACCGCAGCAGTCACTTTCCTTGTCGGCGGTGCTTACTGTGATTGGCCTACTGAAATCAATGGATCACATATGCACTGTGAGCAAGGGGGCGTGGGTGTTAACTCTGAGGCGAAAGTGGCGGCCCAGCCACTCTCGGCCTTGGTGGCGCTGGTGTCGGCGGTCTCAGTTGCACATTCCGGTGCCCCGACAACAGCATGGCACCGGCACCAAATCCCCCTGGCGCTTGGAAATGGTATATGACGGTTCCTGTTCCGAATGCGTGCAAAGATCATATGCAACCGGCTGGATTTTCGAGTGCACCCGTTCTTCCCGGTGAAGGTATGCCAGTTCCGGCACCACCTCCCGCAGCGGTAGGAGGACCGGTATTACCGCCGTTAGCACCGAATACAGAGCTTCCTTAATCCATAGAAAGAAGATGGAAAATGCCGCAGCGTCCTCGGAGGCGGCGACGTACGCCTAACGACCAAATCGACCAGGCCCTAACATAACTTCGAGCACCCCAGCTGAATGCCCCCTGAGGCCCGGAGGCGCTCGGCGAGGGGTAGCTGATTCCGGATACGTAAGCGTTGGTCGCCCAAAATGGTTCGAGTCCGACCACCCCAAACCAGCGGACGCTGTAGATCGTTCCACTCCCAGAACGATTCCCACCGTGACCATCCCACCGTGACCATCCGACCGCGACCATCCGACCGCAACCGAGACTCCCGCGAGTCATCCGTAGATCGCAAAAATGCAATCTAGCGACTCATCAACGACGCATGCTGCATGGCAAGGCGATTCGCTGACGGTGGTCCACCCCACCACCCCACAACGGACGAGCCGTCGAACGCGCCACCGCTGATGTGCCCATCCACCCCTCCGGTACAAACCCCACCACAACCCACCCGTTCACCCCGGAGAACGCCAATCCACCCCCAAAACGGCACCACCGAGACCCAACGCGACCACCCCAAAACCGGCCCTCCCGCAACCAGTCCCGAGCGCGTCCACCCCACCACCCCACCACCCCCGAAACCGACACCCGCGCAACCACACTCGACGGAGGGGTACGCCACCAACCCCCCCACCCGGTACCACCCCAGCACGGCCGGACATCTAGAAGTCGGTGCGTGCATTTCAAACGCTGGCCCCGCGCGGGTGAAGGTGTGCATGGCCGTGCACACTTTTTCCCGTTGGGTTGTGCTGCGTGGGAAGATCATTCGCATGAGTGCTGGCGCTGAACTGGTCGCAAGAATTGTGGACGATATGCACGCGCATGGACTGGAACCTGACGCCAAAGAACAAGAGCTGCTGGCGTTGGCTGAAGGGCTCGCTGACCGGCTGGCCGAACTGGAAGAGACCATCGAACTCGAAGGGCTGTCAGTGATGCTCAGCTCCGGGCGTACCGTGATGAACCCTGCCGTGAGTGAAAGCCGACAGACACGTACCGCACTGGCAACGGTGTTGGGCCGGGTGTCGATGGTGGAGGGTCGGGCGAAAGACCCTACGAAGGTGAAAGCCGCGCAAGTCCGATGGGCACGCCACAACTTAGCGAAGGCGCAGCGAAGTGGCTAGGAAGATTTGCACCGATACCGTGATCGGCTTACGTGAGCACCTGGCCGAAAAGTGTGCGGAGTTGATGGCGCGGTTCGTGGAGTCGGATGGTGAGTTTTTTCCGTATCGCGGTGCTGAGTTGAAGCGGCTGCGGGAACGGCTAAGCGACCTGAAGAACGGCAACGATGTCTTGATCTACAGGTTTGAAATCCCGCACGACTTGCAACCACCCCGCGAGGATGGACAACACGTCTACACCCTTCGTGGTGATCGGCTGGTGGCTGCTGAGTACGAACGGGTCGCACCGTCCTGGTGAACGGTCAACCTCCACTAGACCTTTAAAGCCGAATCGTCACAGTGACGAAACGCTCTCCCAACCCGTTTGCCGTGTCAATGATATTTGATGGCACAGCGGGTCGCTGTGACCTCGTAATGCCTGGTCAGAGCACAGCGGAAGATCGTACGTAGTCATGGACTACCTTGACACCGTTCTTCCGTTGTGGACGGTCTACGGCACCTGATGAGGCACCATAAAACTCAAGATGATTCGTTTTACACCCCAACCGACCTCGCGGGCCGCATGCGGATCAGCGCAGCACCAGTGCTGGATGACCGCGACGCCGGTGGACCGAGCCGAACCGGGCGTCGAGACGCAACCACGCCGGCAGTATCCGGACCCGGATGATTTCGTCGGTGTCGATCGCATCTGGTGACTGCGGCAGAAAGCCCATTGCGGTCAAAGCGAACACACAGCGCATCGGTAGCCCCACGCTGACGTCGGCCGAGCTGACCCTAATGACCTCCTGATCGAGCAGCGAAACCGGCGGGCCGTGGGAACTGCTGTGTTCCTTGGCAAGTCGCGCGCCACGTTGTGCCATGTCCAGCATCACCCGGGCCGGTACGTCATCGAGGTGGGTGAAGCCGGATTCCGGAGGCAACGCACTTCGCCATGCCGAATCCATGGAGAAGCCCGGATCGACATAGCCCGAGGCGTCCATCGCAGACAGGCCGCGCGCCAACCCGTCTGCACCGACGGTCAAATCCCCCGGCCTCACCTTGCCCACCACCACCCGGCTGGCCAGTACATCGAAACCCGTTGCCACCCAAGCTGTTAGCAACCCGGCGGATCTGGCGCGAAGCCGAATGACCGCGGCGTTGTCAAGCCGCATCGCATGGTCGACGAACGCAGCCAGATCCGCGCGGTGGGCATCCCTAAGCTTTGGGCCCAGCCACAGTCCACGCTCGGCTACCGCACCCAATGTTGCAAATACTCCCGGTGCTGTGGTGAGAGCCGGACCAGCCGCTGCTCCTCGATATGGACCGCGGCCAGCTGCGACTCGGCGATGACGGCAGGCCTGGACTCGGGATCGGCGCTGACCGAACGCACCTCGTACCCGAGCGTGAAATCGACTGCCCGTAACCGCTTGGTCCAGATGGTCACCTGCAGAGGCGAATCGGTCAGCCGCAGCTGATCCTTGTAGGTGACCCGGACGTCGGCGATCAGCAGGCCAACGGTGGTGATGTCGGCCGCAAAAGGTTCCTTGAGGAACGGGACACGGGCCTCTTCGAGGATCGTGACCATGGTCGCGTGGTTGATGTGCTGGTACATGTCGATGTCCGACCAGCGCACCGGCACAGGCGCGACGAACCCGACACTCACCCCGAAGATCCCCGCCCGCTGGTACGCGTCATGCGGCGGATCTGCCGCGCCGCCACCGATAGTGTCGCCAGATCCTTCTGGCCGCTTTGGCGGATCTCGTCGAGCGTCCGGCTGGCCCGCTCCACACGGGAGGCGCTGGTGTGTTCCCACTCGGCGATCTTTTGTTCGCCACTCTCATCGGGCTCCCCTGCGGCAAGCACGTCGAAACACAACGACCGCAGTGAGGCGTAGATGTCGTCACGAATCGCCAAGCGCGCCAACGAATGCCACCGGTCATTTCGGGGTAGCCGGGAAACCGCTGTCAGCAGATCGTCGGTGCCCAACCGGTCCATCAGGGCGAAGTAGGTGTCTGCGACTTCGGCGGTTTCGACCTCGGTGATGTCGGCGATGTCGATGATGTCAAGCAGGCTGTAGCGGTATAGGCCGGCCGCGACCCGGTAGGCCAAGTCTTGCGGCGCACCCTGCGCCGCGAACTCCGCGGCTTCCTGTTCGACAATGGCCTTGTCGTCACCGCGCAGCCACTCCGACATCCGTGGCGTCAGCGCCTTGACCTTGGCGGCGAACCGGTTGACTTCGGCGCCGACAGCCAGCGGCTGCGGACGATAATTGAGCAGCCAGCGTCCGGCCCGGTCGATCAGCCGTCGGGTATCCAGTGTCATCCGGTCCGACAGCGCGACCGGCAGGTTTGCCGCGCGGATCCGCCGCCAGATGTGACCCACGCCGAAGATCGCGTCGGTGGCGGCAGCGGTGCGGCACGCGTCGATCGGGCGGACACCGACGTCTTCGGTGATCCGGAAGGCGTAGCTGATGCCGGCGATGTCCACCAGATCGTTGATCAGCATGGTGGTGACGATCTCGCGGCGCAGCTGGTGCGTGCGGATCTCCGGGGTGAACCGTTCGCGCAGCGGCGTCGGGAAGTATTGGGGCAACCTGGACGCGAACACATCCTGATCCGGTAGTTCGGTGGTCAACATGTCTTCTTTGAGCGCCAGCTTGACGTGGGCCATCAACGTCGAGAGCTCGGGCGAGGTGAGCCCGATACCGGCCTCGGTCCGCCGGTGAATTTCCTTCTCCGACGGCAGCGCTTCCAGTTCGCGGTTGAGTCCACGTTCGTCCACCAGGTACTTGATCTGCATCGCGTGCACCGGGAGCAGGCTGGCCGCGTTGGCGCGGCTGGTACCCATCAAGTCGTTCTGGTCTTCGTTGTCGGTGAGCACCAGCTGCGCGACCTCGTCGGTCATCGACTCCAGCAGCTGTTTGCGTTCCTCGATCTTGACCTTGCCGGCGGTGACCAGCGAATCGATCAGGATCTTGATGTTGACCTCGTGGTCGGAACAGTCCACGCCGGCGGAGTTGTCCATCGCGTCGGTATTGATGCGCCCACCGGCCAGGTCGAATTCGACGCGGCCCAATGCCGTCACACCGAGGTTGCCGCCTTCGCCGATAACCTTGGCGCGCACCTGATTTGCGTTGACCCGCACCGGATCGTTAGCGCGATCACCGACATCGGCATCGGACTCGGTTTCGGCCTTGATGTAGGTGCCGATGCCGCCGTTGAAAAGCAGATCCACCGGCGCTTGCAGAATCGCCTTGATCAGGTTGGGCGGGGCCATTTCGGTGACCCCCTCTCCACCCGGGCCGTCGATGCCCAGGGCGTCGCGCACCTGCGGGCTGATCGGGATGGCCTTCTGCTCGCGACTGTAAACCCCACCGCCTTCGCTGATCGACGACTTGTCGTAGTCGTCCCAGCTGGACCGCGGCAGGTCGAACATCCGCTGGCGTTCCTCCCACGAAGCCGCGGCATCTGGGTCCGGGTCGAGGAAGACGTGCCGGTGATCGAAGGCGGCGAGCAGCCGGATGTGCTTGCTCAGCAGCATGCCGTTACCGAACACGTCGCCGCTCATGTCACCGATGCCGACGACGGTGAAGTCCTCGGTTTGGGTGTCGACTCCCATCTCCCGGAAGTGTCGTTTGACCGCTTCCCACGTGCCCTTGGCGGTGATGCCCATGGCCTTGTGGTCGTAGCCCACCGATCCCCCGGACGCGAACGCGTCACCCAGCCAGAAGCCGTAGGACTTGGCGACATCGTTGGCGATGTCGGAGAAAGTGGCGGTGCCTTTGTCGGCGGCCACCACCAGGTAGGCGTCGTCGCCGTCGCGACGTATCACCTCCGGTGGCGCGCTGACCTTTCCGGTGGAGTGGTCGACGTTGTCGGTGACGTCCAGCAAGCCGGAGATGAAGAGCTGGTAGCAGGCCACCCCTTCGGTGCGTAGCGCATCGCGGTCACGGGCGGCGTCACCGGTGGGCAGCGGCGGGCGCTTGAGGACGAACCCGCCCTTGGCCCCGACCGGCACGATGACAGCGTTCTTCACCGCTTGCGCCTTGACCAGGCCCAGGATTTCGGTGCGGAAGTCATCCCGCCGATCCGACCAGCGCAGGCCGCCGCGGGCCACCGGACCGAACCTCAGGTGCACACCCTCCACGCGTGGCGAATACACGAAGATCTCGAACTTGGGGCGCGGCAGCGGCAGCTCTTCGATCAGTTGGGCATCGAGCTTGATCGCCAACACATTGCGGGCACGCGCCGAACCCTCGCGAGTCACAAAGTAATTGGTTCGTAACGTGGCCTGTACCAGCGATGCGAACGCGCGCAGAATACGGTCGGTGTCCAGACCCACCAGCGCATCGATGTCCGCAGCGACCGCGGCGGCGGCCGCTTGCGCATCGCGGCTCGTCGGCGATCCCGACGGCCGGGGGTCGAAAAGCGCCTCGAACAGTACGACCAGTGACCGTGCGGTAGAGGGGTGGTCGTTGAGCACCGTTTCGATGTGGGACTGGCTGTAGGGAAAGCTCGCCTGCCGTAGGTATTTCGCGTAGGCACGCAGCAGCACGACCTGCTGCCACGTCAGCCCCGCGCGCATCACCAGCTCGTTGAAGCGGTCGATCTCGACGCGGCCCTGCCAGATCGCGGTGACCGCGTCGGCGAATCGCTCTGCCATCGCGTCCCGTTCGGCTGTCGTCGACGCCAGCCGGATCGTCGGGTGTGGTGAGATCTTGAACTGATAGATCCACACCGGCAGCCCGTCCGGCCGGGTGACAGTGAAGGGTCGCTCCTCGAGCACCACGACGCCCATGCTTTGCAGCATTGGGAGCAGCTGGCTCAACGACGCGGTGTGTCCTCCCAAGAACCAGGTCAGCTGGGCGAGCCCATCCTCACCCCGATCGGAGAACACCAGCTTGACCGAATCGTCGGTCAGCTCCTTGATGATGGCGATGTGTTCGATGGCGTCATGGGGGGTGACAGCCTGTTTGTAGGCCTCGGAGAAAGCGGCCGCGTAATGCTCGGCGTCGTCGGGCGCGACGGAGTCGGTCCCCGCGGCACCGATGAGCCGGTCGCCCCATGTCCGCGCGGCTTCGCTCAGCAGCCCCTGTATCCGGACCCGGTTCGCCTCGGAAACATCGACCGGAGCGGCGTTTTCGGGTAACCGCACCATGAAATGCATCAGCGCCCAGGGTGATTCAGTGACGCGAGCGGTGAATTCCAGTCGTGTCCCACCGAACTCGCGAACTAGGATGTCTTCGATCTGCAACCGCACGGCGGTGGTGTAGCGATCGCGGGGCACATAGACCAGGCAGGACACGAAGTACTGCAGCCGATCGGCGCGCAGGAACAGCAATGCGCGCCGCTGGGATCCCAGATCCACCACGGCTTTGGCCATCGCGAAGAGCCGCTCGGCGCTCAGCGTGAACAGCTCCGAGCGCGGGATGGTCTGGATGACGTCCAGCAGCAGCTGGCCCGGGTGGGCGGGGTCGCTATCGGCCATCGAAAGCGCCTCGCGGACCCGGCGTGAGATCGACGGAATCTCCAGAACGTCTGCGTTCATGGCGGCGACGGTGAAGAGCCCAACGAAGCGGTGTTCGATAACGCCACCGTCACCGCGGTCGACGTATTCGCGAACCGCGATGGCGTACGGGTATGCCCCGTAGCGCAGGTAGCTGCCAACGACGGATTGGGCTAAAACCAGCAGTTTGTCGTCGTCGGTCAATCGGGGGCGGGAACCGGTGCGGGTGCGCAGGACGCCGAGGCCGGGTGACCCGTCGCCGGAGACCAGGCTGTCATGTACCCGGCAACGTTGGTAGCCCAGCAGCAGAAAATTCCCGTTGCCCAGCCAGCGCAGTAGTGCCGCGACATCCTCGCGGTCCGGCGCCGAGTAATGGTCTTCCGCGTTGGTTTCGACATCCGCAGCCAGATCGTTCAGGGTGGCGATCAACACTGCCGCGTCGCTGGCGACCTGTTGAACGTCGGCCAGGACCTTGGGCAACAGCCGCTCGAGCTCGGCGAGGGCCTTGCTATCGACCGAAGGCGACAGCTGGACGTATATCCAGGCCTCGCCGACGTACTGCGGCGTGCCGGGTGGTTTCGGTTCGACGCTGAGCAACTCCCCATCGGAGTTGCGGCGCACCTCGAACACCGGGGTCATGATGGCCGAGTAGTCGACCCCGAGCCGATGCAGCAGCACCGTGACGGAATCCATCAGCATGCCGCCGTGATCGGTGACGACTTGCAGCGCGGGCCCGAATCCGGCGGGGTCGTCCGCCGCGTGGACGCAGACACAGCTGTGGCCGGCCGGGCGGCACTGGCCGAGCCGATAATGTGCGCTCAGCATGGCGGGGGTCACCATGGCGGCCGGGATGGTCAGGTCGATGGGACCGGTTTTTGCGCCTGGCTCTTCACGGTGTGGACCCCGATAGCTCTCGACGTAGGCATTCGCGATCCAGTCAGGAATGTCGCGAGGGTCGGTGAACGTGGTCCACGGCTTGAGTTTCTGGTTAGCCCCGGGATCGATCGTCATGCCGATTGCTCCCAACTCGCGATGGATGCCAGCGCTGACAGAGCTGACACTAGTCGCGTGTTAGCTTGCGATGGGTCACCCTGTGCGGCCGGGCGGCTTCCTCGCCCAGCCTTTCCACTTTGTTCTCCTCATACGCGCCGAAGTTGCCCTCGAACCAGAACCACTTCGCCTCGTTGTCGTCGTCGCCCTCCCACGCCAGGATGTGCGTGCACGTCCGGTCGAGGAACCAGCGGTCGTGCGAAATCACCACTGCGCAACCGGGGAATTTCTCCAACGCGTTTTCCAGCGAACTCAACGTCTCGATGTCCAGGTCGTTGGTCGGTTCGTCCAGCAGAATCAGGTTGCCGCCCTGCTTGAGCGTCAGCGCGAGGTTGAGCCTGTTGCGTTCGCCGCCGGACAGCACGCCGGCCGGCTTTTGCTGGTCGGGGCCCTTGAAGCCGAACGCCGACACGTAAGCCCGAGACGGTACTTCGGTCTGACCGATTTCGATGTAGTCCAGTCCATCCGAAACGACTTCCCACACCGTCTTCTTCGGGTCGATACCGGCGCGGGCCTGGTCCACGTAACTGAGCTTGACGGTCTCGCCGACCTTGACGCTGCCGCTGTCCGGCTGCTCGAGCCCGACGATGGTTTTGAACAGTGTGGTCTTGCCGACCCCGTTGGGACCGATGACGCCGACGATGCCGTTGCGGGGCAGGGTGAAGGACAGATCCTTGATCAGGGTGCGGCCGTCGTAGCCCTTGTCGAGGTGCTCGGCCTCGACGACCACGTTGCCCAGCCGTGGCCCGACGGGGATCTGGATCTCCTCGAAATCGAGCTTGCGTGTCTTCTCCGCCTCAGCGGCCATCTCCTCGTAACGCTGCAGGCGCGCCTTGCCTTTGGCTTGACGGGCCTTGGCCCCGGACCGGACCCAGGCCAGTTCCTCGGTCAACCGCTTGTGCAGCTTGGCGTCCTTGCGTCCCTGCACCGCCAGCCGCTCGGCCTTTTTCTCCAGGTAGGTCGAGTAGTTGCCTTCGTACGGATACGCGCGCCCGCGGTCGAGTTCCAGAATCCATTCGGCGACGTTGTCCAGGAAGTAGCGGTCGTGGGTGACAGCCAAGATCGCACCCGGGTAGGCGGCCAGGTGCTGTTCGAGCCACTGCACGCTTTCGGCGTCCAGGTGGTTGGTGGGCTCGTCGAGCAGCAGCAGGTCGGGTTTGGACAGCAGCAGCTTGCACAGCGCCACCCGGCGTCGCTCACCGCCGGACAAATTCGACACTGGTTCGTCCGGTGGTGGGCAGCGCAGCGCGTCCATGGCCTGCTCCAGCTGTGAGTCGAGGTCCCACGCGTCGGCGTGGTCGAGGTCCTCTTGCAGCCGACCCATTTCTTCCATCAACTCGTCGGAGTAGTCGGTGGCCATCAATTCGGCGACCTGATTGAAGCGGTCGAGCTTGACCTTGATGTCGCCCAGGCCCTCTTCCACGTTGCCGCGAACGGTCTTCTCCTCGTTCAGCGGCGGCTCCTGTAGCAGGATGCCGACCGTAGCATCGTTGGCCAGGAAGGCGTCGCCGTTGTTCGGCTTGTCCAGACCGGCCATGATCCGCAAGACGCTCGACTTACCGGCCCCATTGGGGCCGACGACGCCGATCTTGGCGCCTGGGAAGAAGCTCAACGTGACGTCGTCCAGGATCACCTTGTCGCCGTGCGCCTTGCGGACCTTCTTCATCGTGTAGATGAACTCAGCCATGCCGCGGATTCGCCTTTCTGGTCTTGCAGAATTACCTCGCGGACCATCCTAGGCATCGCCCAACAGCTCCAACCGGGGCCCTAACCGCCAGCTAAGCCGACAGAGGTAGCGGGCCGGGGCCGTCGGCGTCGCCAGACGGGGCCTGCTCGTCGTTACCGGATGAGTCCTCATCGGCAGCTCCGTCGGCGGCCGCCGCCGCGCGTTGGTCCGCGTCGGGGCCGGTGTAGCCGGGCTTCTCGATGCGCACGATCGCGCGCGACAGGTCCGGGCCTACCGATGTCGCCCGCATCTCCAGTGACGAACGTCGATTGCCGTCCCGGTCCTCGTACTCGCTGGTGTAGACGTGACCCACCACGATCACCGGTGCGCCCTTGCCCAACGCGGCCCCTACGCCGGTGACCAGTTTTCCCCAACAGTTGACGGTGATGAACAGCGAGTTTCCCGGCTCCCAGCCGCCATCGCCGGTACGGCGGCGCGAATTGCTGGCCACCCGGAATTTGATCACCTCCTGATCACCGACTTTGCGGCGCTGAGGGTCGTTGACGATGTGACCGACGACGGTAAGCGGGGTTTCGAACATTGGCTCAATTCCTTTCCTAGGTTGCGCTCGTGCTGGTGCTCATTCAGCTCGACATCGCCGACACATCGCCCCGCTGTCTGTCGTATCTAGGCAAGCCTGTGGAGAAATTCGCGACTGTGGAACGGTGCGTCGATAGCCGCTGGTCTAGCGCGGTCCCGGCGTTTCGCGCCGCGCCAGTTCGGCCAGCATCGCGTTGTAGGCGGTCAGCTCGGCATCGTCGTTGCGTTCGGCCGCCCGGTCCAGCCGGCGCGCCGTGCGCTCATCGCTGCGCGCCCACTGCACAAGCAGCGCGATCATGACGATCACCAGAGGCAGTTCCCCTGCCGCCCAGGCGATTCCGCCGCCCAATCGCTGGTCACCCAGCAAATCGGTGTGCCAGGGAAGACCGAGTGAGCGGTAGTAGGCGGCCCCGAGCACGGTTCGGGTGCCCATCAGCTCCACGCCGAAAAACGCGTGCAGCGGCAGCGAGGCGAAAACCACAGCCACCTTGGCCAGCGGCGGGATCGGCCGCGGCGTCGGGTCTACCCCGATCACGACCCAGTAGAAGAGGTAACCGCTGATCAGAAAGTGCAGGTTCATCGCCATATGGCCGGCGTGACTGCTCACCGTGGTGTCGAAAAGATTCGAGAAGTACAACCCGTAGAACCCCGCGACGAACAGCACCGTGGCGACCACCGGGTTGGTCAGCAGCCGCGACAACCGGCTGTGCAATGCGGCCAAAATCCATTCCCGCATACCCGGCGGATCATCGCGACCGGCGGCGGGCAGCGCCCGTAGCGCCAGGCTGACCGGAGCGCCCAGTACCAGCAAAATCGGGACCAGCATCGACAGGCCCATGTGGGCGACCATGTGCATGCTGAACATCGCGGGCACGTAGCGGCCCACCCCCGACGATGTCACGAACAGCAACGCCAGGCAGCCGAGCAGCCAGGCCACAATCCGGCCCGGCGGCCAGCGGTCGCCGCGGCGGCGCAGCCGTACCACGGCCGCCACATACAGACCGGCGAGGACGATTGCGGCCGTGCCGAAGACCAGGTCGAAGCGCCAGTCGAACAAAATGCGGGCCAGGGCTGGCGGTCCGTCGAGGTCGTAGCCGATCTCGGCTTCGGGAATCGAGGGCAACCGGAGCGGCGGTGGCGGCGGTGGGGTACGGCCCAGCCCGACGGCAACACCGAAGGTCAGACCGAAAACGACCGCCTCGGTCAGCGCCAGCCGGATCAAGACACCGCGCGCCTTGGAAACCGTGGGAGCACTCGGATCTGCTTGCAGCGCAGCGACTCCGGCGCGTCGCTGGCGCCAGCCGACGACACCCAGCACGCACAACGCGACGAACTTGGCCACCACAAGCCGCCCGTAATCGGTGGTAAGCAAGTCGGAAGGCGTCACTCGCACCAGGGCGTTTACCAAACCGCTCAGCGCCATCGCCACCCAACACCACAGTGCAATCGCCGAGAAGCGCCGTGTCGCCAGGTCGGTGTGTTCACCGCCGCGCAGCGCGTGGGTCAGCAGAGCCAGCAGACCACCGGCCCACAGGGTGGCGGCGACGAGGTGGATCAGCAGGCTGTTGGTGGCCAGGTCGTGTGAACCGCCCGCCGACGAGTGGCCGGTCAGCCCTAGCGGAACCAACGTCATCAACGACCCGGCGAGCAGCAGCGGCGTCCAGGACCAGCGCAGCACCGACAGACTGGCCAGCATCACCGTTGCGGCCAACACCGCGGTCCAGCGCCACGCGGACGCGGTGTAGATCAGGTCGGCCAACCTCCAGATCGTCACCGGGTTGAGGTGGTCGACCAGCGGGTGTCCGGACACATCGGAAATGGTCAGCGGGACCAGCAGGGCCGCACACACCGCCCACACCCCCGACGCCACGGTCCCCAGCCGAAGCGCACGATAGCCGCCGGCGTCGAGCACGCCGCTGCTCTGCGGGGGCACCAGAAACGCCGCGAAAAGGAACGATCCGACGGCCAGCGCCGCCGCCACTTCACCGGCCGCCCGGACAAACGGCAGCCCCACCGTGGTTGCCGGGCCCGGATCAGGCAAACCGGTGATGTTCATCGCGTCCGCCAGCGACAGTGCGCCGATTCCGGCCGCCGTGCATCCTGCCAGCACCGCGACGCCCGCGAGCAGCGGCCACACCAGCGCGGGGGGCTTGCCAGCGGACTTGCCGGCAGGCCGGGCAACCCTCATGTACCCAGGGTATGGGCGGGCGCCAGGAAAGCCCCTGTTGGGCCGCCGGGTTTGGTTAAGCGGTGCGTTCCTGACGCGCCTTGAACTCGCGGGCGACGAACTGATTGCGCGCGATCTGCTCGACGTAATCGAAATCTCGCAGAATGTCTCGCAATTCCCGCCGGAAAGCGATCCGCCGCTCGGCGAGGTCTGGAGCGGGTGCGATCAGATCCTGATCGGCAACGACCTGGCGCGCGGTGGCGAACAACAGCGTCGACACCGATTCGCTGCTGCAGACCCGGGCCTGTGCCACGTACTGCCGGCCGACGCCCAGCGCCAACTCCGTCAGCTCCTTCTGGCCGATATCCGCCGGCGCATCGCGCAACACGTCGGCGACAATCTCATACGCTTCGAAGAACACCCGCAACATCGCGCCGGACATCAACGGACGCTTGGCAAACAGCATCGCGTCGATCTGGTCGCCGCCGGCGGCAACGTGGGCTTCCCAATCATCATGCCACGCCATCTCTTCGGCGATGTTGTCGCGAAACGCCGCTGAGTCGGCGAAGTAAAAATCGAATTTCAGCAGATCGCGCAACCGCATCGCCTGGGCCCAGAACGCCTCCATGCGGTCACTGTCGACGTGCCTGGCGTGCGCCAACGCGAGTTCGACGATCGAGGTCTCCAGAAAGGCATGGATTACCGAGTTCCGGTAGAACGCCGCGGTGAGCTCCTCCTCGGGTGCGATGCGCCACACCGGTTCCCGGCCGCCATCGACCCGAGTGATCGGGTGACCATTGGACAATGCGTCGACCGCCGCACGCACCCCTTCGCGCGAGCGCAGCCGCAATGCACTCGTCGACATCGGGGTTTGCTTGCGCTCGAGATAGTCCAGTGAATCCTGCAAGGTGTGGTGCAGCTGATCGAGCGTCAACGCCGCGCCGCGAGTGGTCAGCAGCAACGCGCACACCAAACCCGTCGCCGTCACCGGCGTCGATTGCAAAATCCGCCATGCGACTTCGAACGACATCTTCTGCAGTGCAAGCCGTTTCGCATCCGGATCCTGGGCCGGCGGACCGTGCGGCGGGCCGAGGTGATGGCGCATCGAGACCGCTTCGGGAAAGCGCACGTAGATCTTGCCGTAGTTACGTTCGCCCTGCGCCCTGATGAAGTTGTACAGCCACAGAACGCCCTCGGGTGTCTTTTCGCCACCGCGAGCGTAGGCGGCATACTCGGCGGTCTCGTGTAGCTGATCGAAGCTGATCGACACCGGCTGCAGCAGAATGTCTTCGCTGCGGCCGTCCAGGTAGGCATCGGCCACATAGGCCATCAGACCGAGCTTGGGCGGCAACATCTTTCCGGTGCGCGACCTGGTTCCTTCGATGGACCAGCTCAGGTTGAATCGCTTCTCGACGATATAGCCGACGTATTCCCGCAGGACGTACTTGTAGAGCTGGTTAGCGCCGATGTTACGTCGGATGAAGATGACGCCGGAGCGGCGCAACACCGGCCCCATCAACCCGAACGACAGGTTGATACCGGCGAACACATGCACCGGCGGCAGCCGGTTCTCCTGCATCGCCACCGGCACCACCGCACCGTCGATGTAGGACCGGTGCGAGAAGAGCAGCACCGCCGGATGTGCCTCCAGCCCGGCACGCATCGCCGCGACCTGATACTCGTCGTAGTCGAGCTCTGGATCGAATCCGCGGCTGAGCAACCTGCCGAGGACACCAACAAGGTCGACGGACACCCTGCTCCACCCGGTGGCGAGTTCGTCGAGCATCGTCCCGGCCTCTTCGACGCTCGCCCCCGGGATCTTTTCCAGGCCGGCGCGAAACCGCGTGGACGCCAAGATCTCTGGCTTCACCAGCCGCGGAGACTTGTACTGTGGTCCGAGGATCCGGTACTCGGCGCGTTCCATCGCCAAGATAGCGCGGCGAGTTACGAACTGGGCGAAGTCGCGCTTCTCCTCTCCGACGGTGGTGTCGCGCCACTGCTGACGGAGTTCGGACACCTTCGCGGGCTCGCCGGCCACCACCCGCGCACGGTGGGGAGCATCGCGCAGGATGAGTCGTTGCTGACGTTGGTTGGGGTGGTAGGGATCTCGGCCAGGGAGTAGCCCGGCCACCTTGGCGATTCTGCCGCGATCCGCAGGCGGCAGCCAGAACACCCGCACCGGCACGACCAACCGGTCGTCTCCGGATTCGGGGCCGGAGTCGAGCTGCTCAACAAGCGCGGTCAGCGCCGTCGGCGCCGCATCACGCGAGGGCAACTTCAATACGTCGAACCTGGCGTCCGGATGCCGGGCACGCTGCTTGCCCAGCCAATCCATGACCAGCTCCATTTCGACGCTGGTGTTCATGGACGCCAATACCAGCGAGTCTTGCGCGGCCAGGACCGCGCCGGTGTCTGTGGCTGGTTGCGTCACGGCCGCCCTCTGGGACGAGAAGGCTGTTGTACCTCACCGTCTTTGAGAGCGACCTTGGACGCATTCGGATCCGCCTTGGCCGGCTTTGCCCTCGTCGCCGTCTTCTTCGCCGCAGTTTTCTTCGCTGGGGCCTTGCTCGTGGCGGCTTTGGCAGCCGGCTTAGCCCTGGCTTTTTTCGCCGCCTTTTTCTCGGCGTACAGATCCACCTCGGGCAACTCGTCGACGGGCCAGTTGGCCAGGGTGTCCAGATATAGCTGGCGCACCTCGGCGATGTGCTCCGGCAAACTGTCGAGTGTCCAGTCGTCGACGGGGATCGGCGGGAACACCGCGACATCGACCGTGCCCGGATTTATTGTGGTGGAGTTTCGAGCTGCCACGATTTCCGCATTGCGAATCACGATGGGAACGATGGGAATTTTCACCGCCATCGCGATGCGGAATGGTCCCTTTTTGAACGGCCCGACTTCAGTGGTGTCAACCCGAGTGCCTTCGGGAGCGATCACGATTGACAGTCCGTTCCTGGCTCGCTCCTCCACGGTGTGCAGCGTCTCCACTGCGGCTGCCGCATCGTCTCGGTCGATGAAGACGCTATCCAGTAACTTGCCGAGGGTGCCCATGATCGGGTCGCTCTGCAGTTCCTTCTTGCCCACAGCCACCCAGTTGTCGCGCACCAGCGCGCCGGAGATAACCGGATCAACTTGGTTGCGGTGGTTGAAGATAAAGACAGCCGGGCGCTGTGCGGTGAGATTCTCTTTTCCGATGACGTTCAGATGCACGCCACTGATCGCCAGCAGCAACTGGGAAAAGCTGGAAGTAAAGAAATTCACACCACGCCGCCGGCTACCGGTCAGCACGCCGATTCCCACTGCGCCGGCGGCGACCGGGAACATCGAACTGAAGCCGGCCAGTGTTCGCAACTGCCGCCGGATACCCACGGGGCCCCGGCTGTTGAACCTCAAAATCGGCCAGCCGCGGCGCTTGGCGACGGCGGCCATCTTGCCTTCGGGATTGGTGGGCCGCGGATTGCCCACCAGATACATCAGGGCGACGTCCTCGTCACCGTCGGCGTAGAAGTAGCTGTCTTTGAGATCGATGTCATTCTCGGCCGCAAACCGCTGCACCGCAGCGGCTTTGCCCGGCCCCCACAAGATCGGCTTGACCACTCCGCCGGTGAGCAAGCCGTCTTCATTGGTTTCGAACTTGTTGGTCAGCATGTTGGTGATCCCAAGGAAGCGGGCTACCGGATTGACCTGGATGGTCAGCGCCGAGGAGCTGAGTACTACGGTGTGGCCACGAGCCACGTGAGCCCGCACCAACTCGCGCATCTCTGGGTAGATCCGGGACTCGATCCGCTGCGCGAAGAGCCGCTCGCCGATCTCCTCCAAGTCGTCTATCAGCCGCCCGGCCAGCGCCGAGGCGGCCTTACCGATGAGATCCTCGAACTCGATGCGCCCGAGCGAATGACTGAGACCGGCCTGAACCATACCGAGCAGCTCACCCACCCCTATGTCGCGGCGCCGCAACCGTTCCTGGGTGAGGATGACGGCGGTAAACCCGGCGACCAATGTGCCGTCCAGGTCGAAAAACGCACCGATCTTGGGGCCGGGAGCACTGGCGAGGATCTCGGCGACCGAGCCGGGCAACCGCATGTCCCCTGCCGAATTCGGCGTGCCGCGCTGGGCCCGCCGCTCTTCGGCGGCGCTCATGAGCCGGACACCGATCGCGACGCCGAGCGGGCCGGCTCAGCGAACGACGCGGGGACCGCCCGCGGTGCCGGGTCGCCGGCCAGCGCCAGGATCTCGTCGAAACCGTCGAGCAGGCACTGGGCGAACAACGCCTCGTTGCGCACCGACGCCCTGTCGTAGCGCACGGTGATGGTGCACCATCCACCCCGGGAAATCAGCACCACCATCATCGCCACCCCGGGTAGCGGGCCGATCCCGTACTGCCGCAATATCTTTGCACCGGCGATGTAGGTGTCTCCCGGATAGACCGGGACGTTGCTGGCCTGCACATCGGATCCGATGACCGAGCCGGTGATCCCCTCCAGGACCGCTGTCGGCAAGACACTCAGCACCGGCGCGATGGAGCCGATGATATTCATCGCCGGCTCCTCGCGGCGCTGCGTCATCTGCGCGCGGATCTTCCTCATCCGGGCGACCGGATCGGCGGTACCCAACGGCGCAGCCAGGTTGACGCCGGTGAACTGGTTGCCGCCGGCCGTATCGGCTTCGGCCCGCAGGTTCACCGGCACCGCCATCGGCAGCGTGCTGATCGGGACGCCGAGGGCCTCGTGGTAGCGCCGCAGCGCACCAGACAAACCAGCGAGGTACGCGTCGTTGATCGAACCGCCGCCGGCCTTTGCGGCCTTGTGCAAATCGGAGAGCGAGATGTCGATGGCTTCGGTGCGGGTGGCCAGGCTGCGCCGACGCAGCAGCGGCGATGGCTCGGCGGCGCGGTTCATCACCCGCATGCCCGACATGGCGTAGCCCACGACCCCCGAAACTGTGGACACCGGGTCCAAAACCGCTCGCCCGGTCGCCGATACGGCCCCGGACAGCGCACCCAAGACCCCGTTGACGATGGCGAGCGGAAGGTGGTTGATGCCCTGCCGCATCAAGTCATTGGGGGTTAGATCCTGCGGAATGGGTTGCGGGGCCGTCGGCCTGGCGGGCGGATCGCGCTCAAGGTCATAGAATTGCGCGAACATTTCGACACCGCCGACGCCGTCGGTGACGGCATGGCTGACGTGCAGCAGCGTCGCGGCCTTGCCGTCGGCCAGACCCTCGACCAGGGTGGCAGTCCACAGCGGCCGGGATATGTCCATCGGCGACTGCAGGATCAGCTCGGCGAGATCGAATACCTCACGCAGGGTGCCGGGTTCTGACACGCGTACCCGGCGCACATGGAAGTCGAGATTGAAATCGGGATCGACCACCCAGCGCGGTGCCGCTGTCGGCAGCGTCGGCACCACAACCTTCTGCCGCAGCCGCAACACCCGTCGGGAGGCGTTTTCGAACCGAGCCCGGAACCGCTCCCAGTCCGGCGTGGTGTCGAGAAGCTCCAGCGCCATGATCCCCGACCGGGTCCGGGGATTCGCTTCACCCCGGTGCATTAGATAGTCGACTGGCCCAAGTTCGTCGGACAATCCAACGGCCTCGACTGACTCAGTCATGATCGTTAACTCGACGCGTCAACCTTGTCACCGCCGATCAAGCCTCCTGCCTCAGACTTGCCAACCCAGCTGCCAACACAACGCTAGTCGGCTTGACGCGCTGGTGAAAGCCGCGATCCAGTCCTGCATACCGGCGCAGCCAGGGCAACTGGTTGCAGCTAACGAACGAAAGTTTTTAAGTGGGCGGCGGGCTTTGGAAATTCAGCTCGCCGAGGTTGCCGACAGCGGCAACGAATCCAGCAGCGAGGTGGTGCGCAGCCGGTAGACCACGCCCAGGAAGTCGGAGACGGCGTTGGCGGTCAGCCGCGATCGGACTGTCGGGGTGATGTCGAACGCGTGGTGCGCATTGGCGAGCTCGGCGTACACCACCGTGGGTGCTCCGGCCGCACGCAGGGCTGCGCAGAACTCCCGGGCCTGGCCGCAGGGAACCAGTTCATCCTTCTCGCCGTGCAGCACGAAGAACGGGGGTGCCTGGGCGTGGGCGTAGGAAATCGGCGAAGCCGCCTTGAACCGCTCGGGAGCGTCGGCGTAACGGGCACGCATCACGAACTGCTCGAGGAACGGCATCATCAGCTCATTCATGTTCTCGGTGTCGGTGAAGTCATATACGCCGTAATAGGGCGCCACCGCCTGGACCGTCGTGTCAGCGTTTTCGAACCCGGGCTGAAACGCTGGGTCGTTGGGGGTGAGCGCGGCCAAAGAGGCCAGGTGTGCGCCTGCGGACCCGCCGGTGATTGCGATGAAATCGGGGTCGCCGCCGTAGTCGGCGATGTTTTCCCGGACCCACGCGATCGCCCTCTTCACGTCGATGATGTGCGCCGGAAATTTGGAACGCGGACTCCTGCTGTAGTCGATCGAGACGCAAATCCAGCCGAGTTCCACCATCCGGCTCATCAGCGTGTAGGCCTGACCGCGTTTGCCGTTGACGGTCCAAGCCCCACCGGGGACCTGGATCAGCACCGGCGCACGGCGGCCGGGCGCCAGGTCATGACGCCGCCAAACGTCCAGCAGGTTGTCCCGGCCACCGGGACCGTAGGAGATGTCGGAGGTCTGCCTCGCGTACTTGCGGTGCGGACCCGGCATGCGCAACAGCCCGTCGCGGGGCGCGCACTCGGACTCTTCGCAGGTCGGATGGCACACCAGCTCGCGGAAGTCCGGCCCGAAGGATTCCTCGAGCGCGGCGGTGAGGGTTTGATCCGCTCGCTGCGCGGCCCATGTGGCGCCAACACGGCCGATGGACGGGCGCGATACCCGGGACAGGGCATGCCCGGTCAAAACATGCGGGGGAAACTCCGTGTACAGCCAGCCGGCAAACCAGCCAACCGCGAATGGCGAGCCGCGCAGCAACAGCGCGCCGGCCCGATAGCTATCTCGGGCATCGGCCGCCAAGCGCAGTGCCTGGGCACCAGCCCACGAGCACCCCGAGGTCAAGTTCATGGCCACGCTCATAGCAACGCCACCCCTCGACGTTATGCACACGCCTCGTTGCGGTTAACGGCTGATTACCAACCGATGTTGTGCGTGTGTCGAGGCTCACACCATAACCGATAACTGCGGCGCGGGAACACTTTTCGCCCGCGTGGCGGTCGGGGGGCTGGATCGGCAGTCCAGTTCGATAGACTGACCTGCACATTGCCTCCGTAGCTCAGGTGGATAGAGCAAGGGCCTTCTAATCCCTAGGTCGCACGTTCGAGTCGTGCCGGGGGCACGTCAGAGGCTATTTTTTGACGAAGATCAAGATCAGTCGACGTTTATTCGACGTTTATGGTGCGGTCCAGCAGATCAGCAACCTGTGTGTGCAGCGCACCTGGCGTGCCGGCCTTGAGGCTCGCGCGAAACGCGAAGTCGGCCAGATCGCCGCAAGAGCAAGCCGACCTTGAGGGCATCCGACAGCCGCTGACTGACATCAGGCAGCGTTGCCAGTGGACTCCATTACTTGGGCAGGGCGGCTCCACTCCCTAATCGTGCAGGCAGAGGAATATACTGCGGCCCTCAGTTCACGTATCGGCCAAAAGAAGCCCCGGCGGCCGTGACGGGAAGGAGATCGACGATGAATCTGTGGGTGCGATCTTGGACTGCCGCGGGGATAGCGGTGTTGGCTCTTACGTCGATTCCTGAGATATATGCCATCGTGCAGCCCTCCGGTGTGGCCAACGCCGATGTCTGCGCGAGCGTCGGCAGGCGTGTTTCAGTTAGCGGGTGCACCAACGTTGCCGATACGGTCAACACCTATGTCCCGCCGCCGGCCGACTATGCGCCGCTGCCGCAGGACTTTCCGCCCCCACCGCCACCACCGCCGCCGGTAAATGTCTGCGTTGGCGGCCGGCGTGTAAGCGGGTGCTTCTAAAAGCGCGACTCCGCGCGTGGGCGTCGGGCGATGCGTAAACCGAAGCTGGTTAGAACAGTGTCGTTTGCGTCTTTGACATGGCGTTGGCGGCCGCGGTCTTGTCGGCCCGACCGAAAAGCGCCTTCTGCACGGCTGGAGAAGATGGTGCTGCTCAGCGAGCTGGTGCTCGACGGACGCGTCCGGCCCAGGCCGCGGACAATCACAGAGCGCGATTCCGCGAACTTGTCACCTTTGTAGTGACGACGTGGTCATTGGCCAACTTGGCGGAGCGCGCCCGTCACGGCCAAGCGGTAGCGCGGGCGACGCATTCGACGCCGCCGACGCTGAGCAACGCCGCCTGATCCACGAGGGCTTCAAGAGCGGCAGCCTCGGGCGAGCAGCTCACCCGAGGCGGCCGGGCTGTCTACGCGGGTATTTCCCTTTAGTAATTACCCAGGCAGCTCCGGGAGCCGGGCCGTCCGCTGGCTCTGTCAGACAAAGCGGCGACCTGGGTTTGCGATGATGGCCCGCCACCCTAGCGGGTGCCGGGCCATCATCGCCGGGGGTTCGAGCGAACGCGTCGTGAGACAGGAAGTGGGACGCCGTGGCATTGGAGCGGCCGGAGTAACTCGCCGCCCTATCTCTAAGCGAGTACTTCGCATCCGCCGGCGCGTTATCAACCAGGGAGGTTTACAACCCGTCATGCCCCAGCCCCATCGCTCGCTCATCTCGCTGCCAGCCGTCGCCGCGACGGCGGCAGCTGTCGCGTTGGTCTCCAGCTGCTCGAGCTCCGCCCCGACATCTGAGCAGCACCCGTCGATCATCTTCGGTTCACAAGTCAGCACCACGCCCGGAATGGTGGGGCAGGGGACGCCAGCGTCCCCCGCTCCCGGCACGGGTCACACCGAATCGTCGACCGCGCCGCCTGTGCCATTACCAGGCGCAGGCGAGCCGGTCGTGTTCGAGCGCAACATCAAACCGCTGTTCCGGCAAAAGGACCGTGAGTCGATGACGTGGGCGTTCGACCTTTGGTCCTTCACCGACGTTAAGTCCCACGCAGCGGCCATCGTTGAACGCCTTCGCGGTGGGTCGATGCCGTGTGACGGGGCCTGGAGCGCCGAAAAGATAAACGTCTTCCAACGCTGGATCGACTCCGGCATGGCCCCATAGCCCTTGGCCTTCGACCGCAACTTCAGGCGAGTCCTTAGCGGGTATTTCCATTTAGAGATTGACGAGGCACCTCCGGGAGCCGGCGCCGTTGACCAACACTGGATGCATGGCGATACATGATGACCACGTGATAGAGCAGCCGCCCCGGGCCGTAGGCCGACGCGAGCTTCTCGGGACCTCGATATCGGCAGCCGGTGTGATCGCCCTATCAGCATGCGGCAGCCCGCAGCCCAAAGCAGGCCAGCCCGGCGCACCCGCAGAAGAGGAAGTGTCGGTCACTCCACCGGAAGACTTGATGCGCGAGCACGGAGTACTCAAGCGCGTCTTGCTGATCTATCGAGAAGGTATCCGCCGCCTGCAGGCTGGCGATCAAGCTCCCGTTCAAGCACTCAACGCGGGCGCGGGGATTATTCGAAGGTTCATCGAGGACTATCACGAGCAGCTGGAAGAAAGGTATGTCTTTCCCAAGCTGGAACAGGCGAGCAAGCTCAACGACATCACCGCCGTATTGCGCACGCAGCACCAGCGCGGTCGCACGCTCACCGACCGGGTGCTCGCCGCCACTACTGCAGCAGCAGCCCCCGACCAGCCTGCGCGAGATGCCTTGGCGCAGGACATGGCGGCGTTCATCCGGATGTATGAGCCGCATGAGGCACGCGAAGACACCGTCGTTTTCCCGGCGTTGCGCGACGTGGTGCCCGCGAGGCAGTTTCGCGACCTGGCTGACATCTTCGAAGACGAGGAGCACCGCCGATTCGGCCAGACCGGCTTCCAAGGGGTGGTCGACAAAGTCGCCGATATCGAAAAAAGCCTCGGCATCTACGACTTGAGCCAGTTCACTGCGAGCTAATGCTCAATGAGTGGTTCCATGCTGTGCTTGTCCAGACAGCTGGTCAGGCGGGGAAGTCCGGTCAGCTCGCGCCGTTCATCCAGCAGCGCATCCCGCCACGTCTGTGGACGGCAGCGGCCCACCCCGCTCTCGAGCCGCACGGCGAAGCACGGCCACTAACGACAGCTTGGCGTCGGTGGTGCGGACGATGACTGAAAAAGGCGGCGCCTGATGGCGGTTGCTACTACTCAGCGACCTGTTCCCTGGCGCAGCGGACCATCCGCTCACTCAGGTGGATAAGCGGGTCCTCATGCCCGTTTGGCATGGTGTAGGCCAACCGGCGCAACTCGACGGCGAACTCGTACAGATGCTCGCTCAGCGACGCGACGGTCATGAGATGGCCTCGGTTGAGTGGGCGGCTGCGATTAACGCCCTGGCCAGCTTCCGCGTTTCGGCTGGCGTGATGATCGGGGTATCGGGGCAGTCAACGATCAACGAATTATGCTGTGTTTCAACGGTTTTCACCGGCCGAAATGCATTGGTGCGCAACGCTTTTTGACCCTCTGACCTGTGCAAACGAGGTTCCTCCCCGAAATCGCCATCGATCCTGGGATCTGACAACACAAAGAAGGCACGTGAAGGGTCGCCGGGGCGGGTCGGAGCCAGCCTTCGACCCGCCCCCTTACCCCAAGGGGTACCGCCACTCGTCACTGCGAGGAATGCTTGGATCCGTTCAAAGCCGTTGGGACACCTACGTCGCGGGGCTGCTGATTAGGGCGGGGTGCCACCAAAGCATCCGGCAGTGGCAGGTCACAAAGGAGTCTTGTGACCACACAATGCCAAGACCTCTACTGAATGCCGGTTGGGCGGCGGACCATCAAAAGCATGAACCGCCTGAGTAAAAGGCATGAACCGCCTATGTAATGGGCCAAACACATTGCACCCCAACAAGGAACAACGCAATAGTGGCGTTCACGGGGGTGTAGGAGAGAAGGATGAAATGACGACTCAACACCACCAAGTGATCACGAAAATATTGGTCAGCGGTGCTATCGCTCTCGGATCCCTTGTTGGGGCAGCAGCACCGGCGAGCGCCGACCCGAACGCGATCGGCGGTACCGACCCGAATCCGTTCGGCGCCCTCGGCTGTAACTGCCAAGAGACAGCTCCACCCGGCAGCACGGCCCTGGAAGAGATACAGCGGGGAATCCGGGGAGGTCTGTCTGCCAGCCCAGGCAAACCGCAGCCGTAATTAACTTGCGGCCGCCAAGGTGCTACTCGGACGTGATCGGGTTTCCACCTGGAAGCTTTGCTTAGGTAGTGACCGGGTGGAAGTCGGTCGAAGAGCACAACAGGACAGCGGCTTCCACCCCAAACTGCTCAGCAGCCTCATACTGCTCAGCAGCCTGTCTGGCCGCGTACTCTGTGCCCACCACCTCAACCACGCGGTCCCCGGAGAGATTGCTGAACTCGACGGCCCAAACCTCAGACGGCCGCGCGTAAAAGACATAGTCCTGCATTGCATTCCCCCAGCTAGAACGTTCCAAGCCCGTTGAAGGGTGTGTTTCCGGTGCGTACCCGTTGCAGAGAGATGAAACGCGCAGTGGGGTTTGCCTAAGGACCCGCGACGGTCACCCGATCGCCGAGCTGCGGCCGCTGCCTGCGCGCAGGGCGCAGAAAGCGTTTGCCGCGCGTCGATCCTGAAGCGTTGCGCCGTGCCATGGACACTGTCGTCGACGCGTCGCTGTCATGACCGAAGCACCGTCGGTGGGCCTGCTCGATACCTCGTTGTGACGGCTTTCACCGGCAGGCGAAGACGGGCTTCCCATCAGGTCATGATCGGTGGACAATCACCTCCTAATGCGCTGGGCGCACGGAACTACGCTTTAGCAAGTGTGGTCATGGCCGGTGAGCGTGGGCACCTTGGCGATGAACTCGCAACGGTCAATCCGCTGGTGGACGGCGGTCAGCGCTTCGGGCTAACTAGTGATTCCAGCCAGTTCGTGTGCCACCGCATCGAATGCGCGCAGCGTGTCTAACAGCATCTGCGGGTCCTCTGAGTCCGGCTGGGCGGATAACTTGGCGGCGACAAGCTCCGCGGCCCGGTTGACATAGATCATCTGACCACACATGCCCTGGCACAACACGACGTTGCTACCGGGGTAGGGGAACCACACTTGGTTGCGGTACATGCCGCCGGGCATTTGGGTGTCGTCGGGGCTGGCGGCGAACGCCTGACGCGAGTCGGGTCCGCCGTCAAGAGTGTCGGCGATCCACGCCGCCGGCACCACTTGCTGGCCGGTCAACGAGACACCGTCGCGCAAGAACAGGGACCCGAACCGGATCATGTCGGTAAGACAGGCGTTGATGCCGCCGTCGAATAGTCCGGTGCCGACCGCGTCCACACCGATGGTGGCGTCGCATTGGGCGCCGATGCGGCTCCACAGCAGTTCCGACATCAGTTCGGGCATCAGCTGACCGCCGGCGACCTCGCAGATCCAGCCGAGTACGTCGGTTTCACACGAGCGATATTCGAACGGGCCGCCGTGAACCGACTTCTGCCGCAAGGTCAGCAGGAAGTCCCGCAGCGTGGAGGGGACGTCCGGACGGCTCTTGGGTGCCCACCCGAACGCCTGGTCGAGGACGTGTATCTCCGCGGTCGGGTGGAGGTAATTGTCTGAGAAGGCGATACCCGACCGCATGTCCAGCAGGTGGCGCACCGTCGCACCGGCGTAGCCGCAGTTCGCCAAGGCGGGAACGTATGCGGTGACCGGCGCGTCAAGCTCGATCGCACCGGCCCCGTGCAGCGCGCCTACCACGGCTGCCACCAGCGACTTGCTCACCGAGAACAGCAGGTGCCGGGTCTGGGCTCCCAAGCCGTCGAGGTACTCCTCGGCCACCATCGAACCGCGGTAGGCGACGGCCCACCCGTCGGTAGCGGTGGTGGCCATCACCGCGCCAACGGTGGTGGCTACCCCGTCAGTGCTGGTCACCCGGATCTCGGCCATCGGAGCACTGGCCGCGGGCAACGCCGCGACCGGCCCGGTCCCGCGCGAGATTATCGCGGTCGGCACGAAGTCTTCGACGTGCTGGAATGACCAATGCGAATATGGCGCCGACAGCCAGTTGTCCAATGAGATACCGGCCGGGACGCGACCAGGTTCGCCGATCATGCGCGCGGCTTCACGGGATCGCCGGTGAGCGCGGGAACGCCTGGATCAGGGGCTCGCGCTCGATGGTTTGTCGAGTAGTTCGTGCGGCCGCTGCTCACGCTCGTGCGACGAGCCGCGAGACGATCGGCGTGGCCGCCAGGGGTGTTGAGGCGAACTTCGCCTTGATGCCTTTGACCCAGCGCCGGCAGCGCTCGGTGAGCTGGTAGTCGTCGGTCTGCAGGTGCCCGCGGGTGACGAGCACGCCGAGTTGGGCACCCTCGCAACGTAAGTCGCCAGGCGCCGCGACACGCATGTAGAAGGCCTCGGACCCGTCGAGCAGCGTGGCCCAGTCGTTGGCGGGGCGCGCAAAAGAGACACGCCCGTCGTCGTCGATGCGCCACACACCGGTGCGTGGCGTCGCGGTGAAAATCTCGACATCTTGTGATGTCTCACTGATTATCAGCTGACCCCAGACCTCGTCCTCGCCATAGCCCCGCTCCCAGCGCGAGTTGATCTCGCCGATGTCGAGTTCGTACTCCACGTCCATGTACTCGAGCAGGTGGAAGAGGAACAGCGGCATGTCGGCGTAGGCCTCCGTGGTCAAGTTCGTCATCGGGCTGGCGCCGCTCAGGCGCGGGTTCACCTCGCCGAGATAGAGCTCGTCGGAGTCCAGGTCATGCAAGAGGTCCACCTCGAAGTAGCCGCGGTATCCCTCGCGGCTCAGGACGTCGCCCAGCCTCCCTACCATCTGTCGTGCGGCGCGCGTCTGTGCGGGTGGCAGTACCTCGCGCCAGATGTCATTGCCGCACCAGCCGCCCTTGCGCGGCGTCAGCTCCGGATAACCGACCAGACTTGTCATCGCGGGGCCGATCACAGTGCCGTGGCGGGTCACCGTGGCCTCGAGGCACACCTCGACATTGCGGATGCGCTTCATGACTTTGACTTCCTGCCCGGCCAGGTCACCGGCGTGATCGTCCCAGTCGCGCTGGCCGCGCACGAAGAATACCGCGCTGCCGGCGTCGCCATAAGCGGCCACGACGACGAGGTCATCGCCCAGCCCGGCGCTCTCCGCGAGCGCCGACAGCTCGTCGTAGGAGCCGACCCGCCCGATCACGTGAGGCACGCTCGGTACGCCCGCCTCGTCGGCCAGGCGCGTCATGACGATCTTGGAGCCCAGCCGATGGCGCAACTCGACGGGAGGGTGCATGACCTCGAGCCCCGCCTGGCGCGCGAGGGCCTGGGTCTCCTCGTCCATCATCACGAAGCAGGCCTTGCCACCGGGCCCTCGGCCCGCGATGAACTCAAGTGTCTCGGAATCGCGCAGGAGGTGGTTGCACACATCTCCCATCGAATCGAAATCAATGCGGTCGCGCCGCCGGGGCACGAACACGCGCGAGTGGTTGGCTTCGAACGAGTCAAAGTAGGTGAGGTAGAAGAAGTTTCGTACCCAGCGGTCGATGCCCAGCAGGTTGAACGGGGTCGGCGAGATGAAGTACAGCGGCACGGTGTTGGTGTGAAAGAACGCGCGTACGTCCGAGATGCCGTTCAGCAGGCGGCGCGGCTCGGGCTCCGGCCCGCCGGCGTGCACCATCACGCCAGCCGCGGTGACGTCGACGCCCGGGCCCGCCGCAGAGATCGCGGCGGGGCCAGGGGCGGTACGGTCAGCGCGACGGCGGTCAGCTCACATACCTCCATGCACACAAGTGTGCACCTGCCGATGGCCGTGTGGCATTGTGCAGTGCGCCAACGTCGGCCTCGTACTTCGTGCTAACACCAACACCTGGAGCATCCCGGTTTCATGCACACCTGGTTCTGTGTGACGCAGCATTTGCTGACATACCCAGTCGGGGATGCTGGATCGGCCGAGAAAACTCGATTCGTCCTCCGCGCGCCAGGAGCCTGAGCGCCTTGCCGGTGCGTAGCCGTATTGACCGAGAGCGCCGAGCATTGGGATATTCACCGCGAATGACCTGGAGTCGGCCGGAATTGACCGGTTGCCACGGGAGCGTCTAGATCTCCAATCTAGTTGTCGCGCAGGAAAATTAAGCAACGACCGGCATCGTCGGGTCATACCGTTTGGCAATCCCTAGGTCGCACGTTCGAGTCGTGCCGGGGGCACCGGAACGTCCCCAGCCAATGCTGCCGGACGATGTCAGAAGAAAACATCGGATTAACAGCCCTTCATTCTCACGTCGGTGCGCCCGTCGGGCTGCTACGAACGACTGCATCGGGCTCCGCAACAAGTCCACTAGCTCCTCAAACGAAGGGGTCACGATGACGTCCATAACCGATAAGACCCCACTTTCGCGTGGCGTGGAGATCCGCAGCGCTGCCGAGGCGCGGGAGGTGGCTGAGAAGATCCTTGCGCTGGCCGACGAGTACGAAGCGCTAACCCGCCTTGGGTGACTTGCGCACCCGACCCGATCAGGTAGCGGCTGCAAAGCCCATCGTTCAGAACCCGTGCCTCGTCAATGTCGCGCCGCAGCGCCGCTGCCTCAGACCGCATCGCCGACGCCACGCTGCGTTTCTTGGTCGTAGCGCCCCTGCGTTCCACCCAGGCTAGCCGGGCGGTCATCTCGTCCAGTTGCGCGCGCAATGCACTGATCAACTGCACGGCCTGAGCGGCCTGGCGACTCTCCACCACCGTGGCGGGAGACTAGTTCGTTCTGTGTTTGAGTTGCTGGCGGGCCTGTTTCTCGACGAGCAACGGCACAAAATCGCGGATCGGACTGGTTTCGAAGCGGGCATGCTCTTGGCGGATGAGCACGTCCACGACCACTGGTGCGACACAAGGAAACTCGTCGATCAGTCGTCGCTCGATATCCACTAGCAGCGTCTCTTCACGAACCTGGATGACTTTCCCCATGGGGAAGGGGTTCCCGCTGGCGTCGTTTCGTTAAACGGCTATTTGCTTGGCCTCGTTAAACGGCTATTTGCTTCGCCGCGCGGCTGTAGGCCGCCGTGCGGCGATCCCCCTTCCCCGTCCGGCGGCTTCTCGCACCCCAACGGCCTGGGCCTCATCGCATCCAACTTCGGCGGGGCGAAGCATCCGGCCTGGTACCACAATCTCAAGGCCAACCCCGAGGCCACCGTATCTATCGACGGCGATACCTGGCAGGCCACCGCCCGTTTGGCCACGCCCCGCGAGCGTGACGAGATCTGGGCGAACGGCTCGAGTTGTACCCCGGCTGGACGAAGTACCAAACACGGGCTGGCGAACGCCACATAGAGGCGTTCGTCCTCAGCGGGGGTTGACCGGTGCATCAGATTCGCCGTTGCACCTAGCTGCTGAACGCGTTGGCGCCCATCACGAGCGCCGCGGTGCCACCAAACAGGTATCCGACCTCGACCGCCTCGGTGATCTCGGGTTCCGAGGCGCCTGCGGCGCGAGCGTTGTCGGCCAGCGTCCTGACGCCGTCCGGGTGGGCGGCGATCGCGTCGGTGACCATCGCCATGAGCAGCTTGTACTTAGCCGGGATCGCGCCGTCTTTCAGGATGCGATCGCGCATCCCCATGTAGGAGTCGGCGAATTGCGGGTCGCGATGCTGAATCGCTGCGAGCCATGGAGGCTGAGAACGGCTGCCCTGCGGCGCTGGGGGGTCGCCGATGGGGCCGCCCGGATCGGTGCAGCCACCCGCTGACACCGGGGCGCCGCCGATGTCGCCGCACACATCGGCCCAACTCAGTGGCGCGGTCTGCACTAGCAGGCCGGCACTAACGATCAGCGCTGCACCGCATAGGGCTGTGCGCGCCTTCACAGTGGCGGGCGCACGCCTGTTCTTACCGCCGCGTCCCCAACCTGCCCTCCTCGACTTCGTCGTCGTGAGCGCGTTGACGCCCATCACGGGCGCCGCTGTGCCGCCAAAAAGTTCTGCAATGACGACCGCCTCGGCGATCTCGGCTTCCGAGGCGCCCGCCGCGCGGGCGTCGACGGCAAGCGCCCTGCCTCCCTCCGGATGCGAGGCGACAATGGCCATGAGCACTTTGTACTTGGCCGGAATAGCGCCGTCTTCCAGGATGTCCTCGGGCATGGCCACGTACGAGCCGACGAGCTGCGGGTTGCGGTGCTCCAACGTTTTCAGCCATGGGCGAGAGCTATTCATCATGCGGGAACCGTACGCCTGCGGGGTGTCCGATGCAACCGAAACATGTTGTGGCACTTGGCTTATTGGATAACACTGTGAGACATTCGGTGTCGCGTGATTGACTGCGACCCTGAGCTCACACCGGCCAGGGCCACGCGAGTGGGCCCGCCAAGTACCCTTACCTGGGTCTCCACCGGAGCCGACAGCAAACCAGGCAACGCGGAGGTGCCGATGGCCCAGTCCGAACTCGTTCTATTCAGCGTCGACGATCACGTCGCGCTCATCACCGTCAACGACCCTAATCGCCGCAACGCCGTCACCGGCGAGATGTCGGCACAGCTGCGCGCGGCCGTAGAGCAAGCCGAAGCCGACTCCGATGTACACGCCGTGGTGGTCACGGGAGCGGGCCAGGCCTTCTGCGCCGGCGCCGACCTCAGCGCGCTGGGGTCTGCCGGCGGCGGCGCGGCGGAGTCGGGACTGCTCGGGCTCTACGACGGCTTCATGGCCGTGGGCAATTGCAAGCTGCCCACCATCGCCGCGGTCAACGGTGCCGCCGTCGGCGCAGGCCTGAACCTGGCGCTGGCCGCCAACGTGCGCATCGCCGGGCCGGCCGCATTGTTCGACGCGCGTTTCCAGAAGCTCGGACTACACCCCGGCGGGGGCGCGACCTGGATGCTGCAACGAGCGGTGGGACCGCAGGTTGCCCGCGCGGCCCTGTTGTTCGGCATGCGCTTCGACGCCGAATCTGCCGTCCGGCACGGGCTGGCTCTCACCGTTGCCGACGACCCCGTCGCGGCGGCACTGGAACTGGCTTCAGGGCCCGCTGGCGCGCCCCGCGAAGTGGTGCTGGCAACCAAGGCCGCGGTGCGGCCACGGCCAGCCCCGGGTCGCTGGACAACGAGCAACACGAACTCGCCATGCGCACCGAATTGGGCCCGCAGGCAAACTCCATCCAGTCGCCGGAGTTCGCCGCCCGGCTGGCTGCGGCACGACGCAGGTAGAGTTCTCGGCTGAGCGTTAAAATCACTTGCGCCACTGTGGTTTCAGTGGTTTTCGGGCGGTATTTTTGTCGGTGGCCCAGGCTAGTTTGACGGTATGAGTTCGTGCGCTGTTGTGGATCGAGACGCGGTCACGGCAGCTTTCGATGCCCTGGACGCCGCTGTCGAAGGGGTGCTCGGGCTGGACTTCGAGGCGTTGACCACCCGGGAGCGGTTGGCGTTGTTGGAGCGCTGCGAGCGGGTGCGCCGCCGGTTGCCGGCCGTAGAGCATCCGCTGATCAATCAGCTTGCCCACCAAGCCACCCCAGAAGAACTGGGCGGCAAGCTGTCCCACGCGGTGGCCGA
>CAWFAR010000015.1:0-220137 GCA_963813935.1 uncultured Actinomycetota bacterium | reverse complement strand
GGCCGTGGTCCAGATGCGGCGGCGGGATCCATTCGGTGTTGCCGCTTTTGCGTTTTCGGGTGGTCCAGCCGTGCTTGACGAGTTTGTGGTGGGGTCCGCAGGTGAGGGTGAGCTGGTTGATGTCGGTGGTGTGGGGGTGGCCCTGTCTTCGACGTGATGGACTTCGCATAAGTACCCGGGTATGTCGCAGCCCGGCGCCGAACAGCCGCGGTCTTTGGCGTATAGCACTATCCGCTGTGCGGGTGAGGCCAGGCGCTTGGTGTGATACAGCGCCATCGCCTTGCCCTTATCGAAGATGGCCAAGTAGTGATGGGCGTGGCGGGCCAGGCGGATGACGTCGGACATGGGCAGCACAGTGCCCCCGCCGGTAAGTGCTTTGCCGGCTGCTGACTCGAGGTCGTTCAACGTGGTGGACACGATGATCGACGCCGGTAACCCGTTGTGCCGGCCCAACTTTCCTGACGCCAAGAGCGCACGCATGGCCGCGTTGAGTGCGTCGTGATTGCGTTGGGCCGGGGTGCGGGTGTCGCGCTGCACCGCCTCCTCGCTCGGTGGCCCGTCGACGGTGGGGGTTTCGTCGTCGGGGTTGCACACGCCGGGGGCGGCCAATTTGGCCAGCACCGCCTCGACGGTGGCGCGGGTTTCGGGGGTCAGCCAACCGCTTAACCGCGACATCCCATCGATGTCTTGCTTGCCCGGGGTTAGGCCGCGCCGTCGGGCGCGATCGACATCGGTGAAGTTCCCATCCGGGTTCAGGCAATAGCCCAGCCGGTCGGCGAGTTTGGCGAGGTGATCGGGCCGATGCTGGGTGGCCAATTCGGCTAGATGGGCTTCGGCGTTCTCGCGGGTGTCCGCGTCGACGCCACAGGGCAGCTGGTGCACGAAGTCACGGAGGACCCGCACGTGGCCGGCACCGATGTGGCCGTTGCGCTGGGCGGCCGCGGTGCCGGTCAACAGCGCCGGTAGCGGTTCGCCGGTGATTGCGCGGCGTGGTCCCAGATCGGCGGCTTCGGCCACTCGCCGGCCGGCCTCGCCGCGCGTGATGCGCAGCCGGTCGGCCAGGGCGTGGGAGAGTTTGCCTCCCAGCTCGGTGGGATCGGACTGCTCGGCGAGCTGATTGATCAGCTGGTGGCCCGGGACCACCAGCCGCCGCGCCTCGAGTTCGAGCTTGTCCAGGAACGTCAACCGCTCCGGCGTAGTCAACGCGTCGTACGTATGGGCGACAATCCGCGACACGACCTCATGGAGCGCGGCGAAGTCCGCCTCGATCTCCGCGCGATCACTACTCGAACGCATGTTCGAATACTATCGCCGCCCACCGACAAAATCGCCACCTCGAAACCGCTGAAACCAAAGTGACGCAAGTGATTTAAATGGGACTCAGTGCGCGTCACCGCTGAAGATGGTCGGCGACGAAATCGGCAGTTCGGCGGTGCCATTCAGCCCACCGCCGCACCATGTAATGGCCCGCTCCCTCGACGCCCGCCCACTGCGCATCCAGCCCGCGTTGGCCGGCCCGCAACGTCTGCATGCGTGAACTGGCCGGATCGGTCCAGGTGTCGGCGGTGCCGTGCACGACCAGCAGTCGCGTAGGCGGCGGAATGAGGTCACCATCACCGCCCACCCACCACGGCGCCAGCGCAACCACCGCGCCTATATCAGCACCACCGGCCAGGTGCGCCGCGACCCGGCCACCCATTGAATGCCCCACCAACACAATGCTTTTCGGCTCAAACCGGTGCCGGACGGCATCGAGCACGTGCTTGGCGTCGCGCACCGCATCCAAACGGGGGCCATTCCACCCGCGATACCGGTACTGAACCCGACGTACCTCGACCTCAGGCCCAAGCCGGCGCCGCAACGCGGCGGCGACCAACATCATCCGGACATTGGCCAATTGCCACCATCGAGAGGCCGCTTCGCTGCGCGCCCTGCCGCCCGGCAGGACCACTACACACCCGCGCGCTTCCACAACCCTTATTCGGAGCCGGTGTCGACGTGGTCCGCACTCCCCGCCAGAAGATCCTTAAGTCTGTTCGTACGTGCCGTAGATGTAGGCGCGCGCAATCGCGTGCTGGAACAGATTGAATCCGAGGAAAGCGGGGCTGGCGTCCTCCAGGAGGTCGAGCTTTTCGACGTCTACGGCATGCACTGCCACGTAGTAGCGGTGCGGGCCGTGGCCGGGAGGCGGCGCGGCGCCGACGTAGCGGCGCATGCCGGCATCGTTGACCAGCTGCAGGGCGTCGCCGGGCAGCTCGCTGCCGTCGCCCGCATCGTCGGGCAACTCGATGACGTCGGCGGGAAGGTTGGCCACCGCCCAGTGCCAGAACCCGGACAACGTCGGGGCGTCGGGGTCGTAGACGGTGACCGCGAAGCTCCGGGTCTCATCGGGGAATCCCGACCAGCTCAGTTGCGGGCTTACGTCTTCGCCCCCCGCGCCCATGATCCCGCTGATCTGCGGTGTGGCGAGCGGCTGGCCGTTGGTAATCGAGTTTGAGGTCAAGCTGAACAACGGCAGCTTGGGCAGCGCGTCATATGGGTCGGTCGGGAAGCTCATGGACGATCCTCTCGTGACTTGATGGTGTTTTTCTGGGCTTGGTTCTCGCCACTAGCAATGTGTCAGGAAGTGGGCCAGCACCTCGGTGCCGAACCGCAACGCGTCGATGGGTACCCGTTCGTCGACGCCGTGGAACAACGAAGAGAAGTCCAAATCCGGCGGCAATCGCAATGGACTGAAGCCGAAGCAGCGAATACCCAAGCGCGCGAAGGATTTCGCATCGGTACCACCGGAAAGCATGTAGGGTACCGTGCGGCCGTCCGGGTCGACCGCCAGCACCGCGGCGTTCATGGCATCGACCAGATCCCCGTCGAAGCTGGTCTGATACGCCGGCAAGTCCCTGATCCACTCCCGAGTCACGTCGGGGCCGATCAACTCGTCGATTTCGGCGTCGAACGCCGCCTGCCGGCCGGGCAGGACGCGGCAGTCAACCACCGCTTCCGCGGTTGCCGGGATGACGTTGGACTTGTACCCGGCCTTGAGCATCGTCGGGTTGGCGGTGTCGCGCAGCACCGCGTTCAGCATGCGAGCCATCGGGCCTAGCTTTTCGATCGTCCCCTCCAGGTCGGCCGATTCGGTGTCGAACATCAGGCCGGTTTCCTCGCTGATGGCGGCCAGGAACTCGACGACGGTGTCGGTAACCACGAGCGGAAACTGGTGGCGGCCCACTCGGGCGACCGCCTCGGCGAGGACGGTGACCGCGTTCTGATCGTTCACCATCGAGCCGTGCCCCGCCTTACCCCGAGCGGTCAGCCGGATCCATTGGATGCCCTTCTCGGCCGTCTCGATCAGATACAGACGTCGATCACCGCCGTCGGGGCGCGGCACGGTCAGGGAAAACCCACCCACTTCACCGATAGCCTCGGTGACACCGTCGAACAGATCGGGCCGATTGACGACCAGCCACCGCGCGCCGTACTGGCCGCCGTGCTCTTCGTCGGCGAGAAACGCGAACACCAGGTCGCGCGGTGGCACGATGCCGGCCCGCTTCAGCTGGCGAGCGACCACGATCATCATGCCGACCATGTCCTTCATGTCGACCGCGCCGCGGCCCCAGACATAGCCATCTTCGATTGCCCCGGAGAACGGGTGCACGCTCCATTCGGACGGTTCGGCCGGCACCACGTCGAGGTGCCCGTGGATCAGCAGCGCGCCACGCGAGCGGTCTGCACCCTCGAGGCGGGCGAATACATTGCCCCGGCCGGGCGCGCCGGATTCGAGATATTCAGGCTGGTAGCCGGCATCCGCGAGCTGCTCGGCGACCCATTGCGCGCATTCCGCCTCACCTTGCGTGGTCTCGGGATCGCCAGTGTTGGTGGTATCGAACCGGATCAACCTGCTGACAACATCGACCACATCATCGCTGCGGTTATTGGGAACGTCGGTCTCACCGGTCACAACCACCTTTCCTACCACTGCCCCGGCCGGCGGGCGTGGCGCAGAGCAAAGAGCTGGGTTGGGCGCGCGCGCGCCAATCCGATAGCCTTAGCTGCCAACTCTCGTTTGGTCTTGTCCGAGTGGCGGAATGGCAGACGCGCTAGCTTGAGGTGCTAGTGCCCTACTAATGGGCGTGGGGGTTCAAGTCCCCCCTCGGACACCCCTGCGATGTCTCGGGACATCGTGCACATGTGTCTTGGGACATCGTTCACGGTTTGGTTTGTGGTTGGTAGTCCTTGGTCGGGTCGAGTTGGAGTTCTCGCAGTAAGCGGCCGTCGGTGGTGACGACTCGGATGTGTAGGTCGTGGATCAGGAGCAGGACGTTGGTGCCGGCATAGCGGCGGCCCATTCCGAGGTGGTGTAGTCGGCTGTTGTGGCGCAGGGTGAGCTTGCCGTCGCTGTCGATGCGGTCGTGGCGGATGCGGTAGGCGCCGGTGTGCAGTGGGGTGCCGGTCGGGGTTGCTTTGGGTCGGGCGAGGTAGGCCTGGTGTGGGGTGCGGCGGCCTAGCGCGCGGTGCGGGCGCACGGTGTTGTAGTAGGTGCGGAAGGTGTCCAGCTGGGCTTGTAGGTGGGTCAGGGTTTGGGCCGGGGTTTGGTGGGTGAGCCATTTTTTGAGGGTTTGGTGGAAGCGTTCTACCTTGCCGCACGTTTGCGGGTGGTAGGGGCGGCAGTGGCGGAAGCTGATGCCGCGGCTGTGCAGGGTCACTTCGAGGGCGACTCGGCCGGTGCCGCGGTAGCGGCCGGTGAAGACAGCCCCATTGTCGCTAAGCAGGCTGGCCGGATTGCCATAGGCGCCAATGGCTTTGCCGAAGCTGGTGTTGACGTCGCGGGCCTTGAACACCCGTAGGGTGTCGCTGCCTAAGCACAGCCTCGAGTGGTCGTCGACGATGTTGAGGATCTCGACGTCGCTGCCGTCGGCCAGTGGCCAGTGGGTGATATCCAGTTGCCAGCGTTCGTTGGGCTGCTCGGCCTGGAAGCGGATGTAGCTGCTCTTGGGGCGTTTGTGCGGCTGGGGGGTGACGAAGCCTCTAGCGGACAAAATCCGCCAGATCGTGGACACCGCCGGGCTGACACCATGGCGTTGTTGAAGGTGAAACGCGATCGTCGCCGCGCCGGCCTCATGTCCGTCGCGCTCTAGTTGCTTTCGTAACGCGATGACCTCATCTTCGATGTCTTGGGTGGTGCGGTTGGGGCTGCGCAGCGGTCTTCGTGGGCGTGGTCGCAGACCGGCGTCGCCTTCGGCCAAGTAGCGCTGCACGAGTGTGACCACCCACCGCCGGGAGACCCCGTAGTCGCGGGCAACCTCACTTTTATTGCGTCCTTCGACCAGCACGGCCGTGACCACCAGCTGCGGCATTCCCATCGCTCAACCCTCGCCGTCGGGTGTAAACGATGTCCCGAGACAGGTGCGAACGATGTGCTGAACTCAGACACCCCCTCGGACACCCCCTCGGACACCCGTATTACGGCCCGGTATGGCGCTTCGGCGGCGGATAAACGGCTCGGGCGATCGTCGCGGACAGCCACCCGATCACCCACCCGCCGAAAACCAAAACGAACTTGTGCCTGGTGACGCTGTCGGCCGCGGACAAGACCGCGGACAAGATGACGGCCCAGACGATCGCGCAACCAACGCTGTAGGCCGTATAGGTGTGGAATCGCCGTCTCATCTCGCAGGTCCTCTCGATCTTGTTCGCGCACAACGCTATCCAATTCCAATAACCATCCAGGCCAGAAGGCGTTTGTCGCAAGAGCCGGGTCGTCGCCAAGACGCTTCTTCATTCTTGCCGGCACACGTAGTCTGGATAGAGGCCAATAGCCGGGAGTGCAAACCAATGAACCCACCTAGTGGCTTTCTCCGGCGGACAGCGATGCGGACGTTCCGTGACCGCAACGAAGCCGGTCGTGCGCTGGCCGAGGAGTTGGCGTCCTACCGCGGCAAAGACAATGTGCTGGTCCTCGGGTTGGCTCGCGGCGGCGTCCCGGTCGCCTGGGAAATCGCCTCCGCGCTGCATGCCGCGCTGGATGTGTTCCTGGTCCGCAAGCTCGGGGTGCCGCGCTGGTCCGAGCTGGCGATGGGCGCATTGGCCAGCGGTGGCGGCGTGGTGATGAACGACAACGTGATTTCCAGCCTGCACATCAGTGACGAGCAGGTGCGCGAGGTGATCGACAGCGAGACAGCCGAGCTCACGCGGCGCGAACGCGCGTACCGGGGTGGACGTCCGCTCACCGATCCGGAAGGCAAGATCGTGATCTTGGTCGACGACGGCATCGCCACCGGCGCCAGCATGATGGCGGCGGTCCGGGCGATACGGGGCGCCAAACCGCAATCGATCGTCGTCGCGGTCCCGGTCGGGCCGGAGTCGGTCTGCCACGAGCTCGCGCGGGAAGCCGATGACGTGGTGTGCGCGACGATGCCGCCCGCGTTCGAGGCCGTCGGACAGGTCTACGGCGATTTTCATCAGGTCAGCGACGACGAGGTGCGCAAGCTGCTCACTACGCCAACCAGCTGAGCCTGGGCACAGCGCAGCACTGGGCGGGTAAAAGGCTCTCTACTTGGCGCGGTCGTCGCCGTGGCCTTCGGCGCGAACCGCCGATTCCTCACCCGCCGCTGCGCCGGCGTCCTCCGCCGACTCATCGGTGGCGGCGGGTTCGCCCTCATCCGGGACTTCGTCCGGGTAGTCGACGTAGGTGTCCTCGCCGTCCCCGGTCTCGTCTTCGGCGACGGCTTCCTCGCCCGCGTCATGTCGCTGGCGCTCCCGCAGTGCGTCGACGATCAGCAGCACCACGCCCAAGACGCTGGCACCAATGCACACCCAGGCCACCAGCTCGTTGCTGGTGACGACCGCGAACACCAACGCAACAAGTCCGATCAGAGCTAATACCAGCGCAATGATCAGCATCGGTCATCCTCCAGCCAACGAGCGGGACTGCCAGGTCTAGTGCAGGTCCAGTGTGCCAACCCTGCAGTCCGGCACGGTTGGCGGCTAGTTGTTACCCCGATTGAATTGGTCGAACGCGCCAGCATCCGCGCTTGAGTCGACGGGCGCCGCCGATCCGCGCTGGCCGAGTTCTTCGAGTTGAGATTCCAGGTAGGTCTTGAGTCGGGTGCGGTACTCGCGTTCGAACGTACGTAGCTGCTCGAGACGGCCTTCCAGCACAGTGCGCTGCTGGTTGATGGTTCCCATGATCTCGGAATGCTTGCGTTCCGCATCGGCCTGCAGGGCGTCAGCCTTCTCCTGGGCCTGGCGCAACTGAGTCTCGGAGCGGGTTTGGGCATCGGCCAGCATTGCGTCGGCACGCTGCCGGGCCTCGGTGACCGTGGTCTCAGCGGTGTTACGGGCCTCGCTGAGGATCTGGTCGGCGTTGGCGCGGGCATCGGCCAGCATCTTGTCCGACTCGGCCTTGGCGGTGCCGGTGAGCCGGTCGGCGGTGTCCTGAGCCAAGCTCAGCACCCGAGCGGCCTTCATGGCCTGCTCCTCGTTGGTTCCCGCCGACGCGGCCACGGGCGCCGGCTTGACGGGCTCGGGTTCGGGGACAGGAATCGCCTGGGTGGGCTGAGCAGCGAGAGACGCGGCGGCACCGGCGCCGCCCCCGGCGGCCAGCTCCTGGTCGAGCTCCTCGATCCGCTGGCGCAGATCGGAGTTCTCTTCGATGAGCCGCGTCAGCTCGTTCTCCACGAGGTCGAGGAAGGCGTCGACCTCGTCTTCGTTGTAACCGCGCTTGCCGATTGGCGGCTTACTGAACGCCACATTGTGAACGTCGGCTGGTGTAAGCGGCATTGTTCGTTCCCCTCAAGTTCCTGTCAAACGTTCTGGAAAGTGTAGAACGGATTGGTAGCCGTTGTGCAACTGCCGTCCATCCTGTCACACCAGACCCGGCGGTTGCCGATTAGGCCAATAAATAAGACCCAATTTCAAACACTAAGAGCAATAAAATCCCAATCCTTAAAATTTTCAAATTGCGCGCATCAAACCGAAGCCAAACCGTGGCCGAACCGTCGCCCAGATGCACGCGCGCCCGCGCAGGCGTGAGTCACGCCGCGGCGCCGAAGGCCAGTTGCATGCCGATGAACGCGACCAGCAGCAGCACCATGATGGACAGGTCGAAGCGCACGGCTCCGATGGTCAGTTGAGGGATCAGCCGACGTAACAGCTTCACCGGCGGATCGGTGATCGACATGATGATCTCCAGGATCACCACGGTGATGCCGGTGGGACGCCAGTCACGGCTGAACGAGCGGATGAACTCAACGACGACCCGAGCGATGAGCAGCAGCCAGAAGCTGAACAGCGCAAACCCAAGGATCTTAAAGAACAGCACCAACGAGAGCCCCGACCTTACCGATGAGATGTCAATCGCCGCACGCTAGCGCGGCAATCGCCAGCGTACCGACTGCACGCACGGTCACACATCAAGTGTGGGCCTCATCGCAACTCGGGATGAGTGCCTGACCTCGCTATCTGGGCGGGCAAACGTGTCTATTGGTAAGCGTAGAAGCCGGTTTCGGCGATCCGGCGACGCTCCTCCGGAGTCACGTCGACGTCAGCGGGCGACAGCAGGAACACCTTGGTCGCGACCTTGTCGAATGAGCCGCGCAACGCGAAGGCCAAGCCGGCCGCGAAGTCGACCAGCCGTTTTGCGTCGGCGTTGTCCATCGACACCAGGTCCATGATGACCGGGGTGCCGTCCCGGAACCGCTCGCCGATGGTGCGGGCCTCGCTGTAGTCCTTGGGTCGCAGCGTGGTGATTTTCGACAGCGGGTGGCCTTCTTCGAACATCATCGCCATGCGGCGTGGATCCATGGCCAGCGCGCCGCGGGTGGAATTACGCAACCACGACCCGAGGCGTGGCCTGCTCATCTCGGACCGCTCGAAATCGCGGGGATGAACGGGACCGTAGCGCGGTTCCTCCGGGTAGCCGCCGCGATAGCTACTGGGCGGCGGATAGTCCGGCTCGCCGCGCGGATCGTCGTAGTCGCGGCCCTCGTAGCGGCCGTACCCGTCGTCGAATCGAGGGCGCGGGAAGCCGCGGGACGGAGCGCGGTCGTCGTAGTACTCGTCGTCGTAGTCGTCCATCGGGGCCATACCGAAATAGGCCTTGACTTTGTGCAGTGTGCTCATTGCGTTGACCCCTTCTAGCCCCTGAGAGTATTGGTGTCTGTGATGAAGGTGTGACTACAGTGACTATTCACGGTGACGGTAGCCGCCGCGGGCCCAATAGCGCGGTACCGACACGCACACACGTCGAACCATGTTTGACGGCAATTTCCAGATCGTCGGACATGCCGGCCGACAATCCGACCGCGTTGGGGTGCGATGCAAGCACCCGGCGGTGCTCTGATTGCAGCCGGTCAAAGGCCTCGTCCGGGTCCCAGTCCAGCGGCGGAATGCCCATCAACCCGAGGAGCTCCAGGCATTTCGACTCCTGGACCTGGGCGCATATTTGGTCGACGGCTCCCGGCGTCTGAATGTCGACGCCGCCGCGTGACGTGTCGCCGTCGAGGCTGACCTGAACGTAGACCCGCAGCGGGTGGTCGCGACAGCCCGCCGCCAATGCCGCCGCTACCGCCCGATCCAGCGCGGTCACCAGCTGCGCGCTATCGATCGAGTGGGCGGTGTGCGCCCAGCGAGCCAGTGAACGGGCTTTCTTCCGCTGAATCTGGCCGACCATGTGCCAGTGCACTTCCCGCCAATCCGTGCGCGGGGAAGCCTCTTCCAACCGAGCGAGTTCGGCCACCTTTGCCGAAGCTTCCTGCTCCCGCGATTCGCCAACAGACCGACAACCCAATCGAGACAAAATCGCGACATCGGTTGCTGGAAAGAATTTGGTAATCGGGAGAAGTTCAATTTCGCTGACATTGCGACCCACCGCTTCCGCGGCCATCGCAAGTCGCGAACGCACCGCCGCCAACGCATGAGTCAATTCCGATTCGCGGTTTCCTTCGGCTGGCATCTCCACCGCCATAGCGGTCACTCCATCCAGACCAGCGATGCCAGCCGCCCGGTCGGCGCACCCCGGCGATGGCTGAACAATGTCGGGTCGGCCACCGTGCAGCGCGGATCGATGTCGATCGACGTGACACCCAAATCCCGGAGCTGGCAAGCGATTCCGGCTCGGAGGTCGAGTCCGGCAGTCCCGGCCGCGGTGGTGGTGCGGCTGCCCGGCAATGCCGCCTCGACCTCGTCGGCCATCGCCGCGGGCACTTCGTAGTTACGACCACTGACCGCTGGGCCGAGCAGAGCCGAAATGTCGCCGGCTTGCGCGCCGAGCCGCAGCATTGCCTCCACCGCGCGAGCAACCACCCCCCGTTGAGCGCCGACGCGACCGGCGTGCACCGCCGCGGCCACACCGGCGCGCGCGTCGGCCAGTAACACCGGCACACAGTCGGCCGTCACCACTGCCAGCGCCAGTCGGGGCGTACTGGTCACCAACGCGTCGGTGTTGTCGACGGCGGCATCGCGCGGCTCGTCGACCACCTCGACTCGGTCGCCGTGCACCTGATTCATCCACACCACCCGGTCGGCGCCGAGGCTGATGGCGTCGGCCAGCCGCGCCCGGTTAGCGGCCACCGCCGCGGGGTCGTCACCGACATGGTCGCCGAGGTTGAAGGTGTCGAACGGCGCCACCGAGACCCCGCCCGCGCGGGTAGTGCTCACTCGCCGGATGCGCACGCTCACGTGACCAGTATCCGAGAATTCGTGTCGGCCAGTCGGCCCCGACAATCGGCCAGGGTCGGAGTGCGACGCACATTGCAGGGCTCAGCGGCGCATGAACGGCGGCACGTCGACGTCGTCGTCATCGCCGCCAATACTCAAGGTCGCACCATTGGTGTGCACCGGCACACTCACGGCGTCGACGGGCTCGAACAGCGTCGAGGTGAGCTTGCCGGCCTTGGCCGACTCGATCCGGTGCGCGCCGCCCTTCTCCCCGGCAGTGCCGCCGAGGAGGGGCTTGCGGCCAGGGCCGGCCGCATCGAAGCCCGCCGCGATGACGGTGACGCGGACCTCGTCGCCCAGCGAGTCGTCGATGACGGTGCCGAAAATGATGTTGGCGTCTTGATGGGCAGCGTCCTGCACCAGCGATGCCGCCTCGTTGATCTCGAACAGACCCAGATCACTGCCGCCGGCGATCGACATCAGCACACCCTGGGCACCCTCCATGGATTGTTCCAGCAGCGGCGAGTTGATGGCGATCTCGGCCGCTTTGAGCGCCCGACCCTCGCCGCGTGCCGAGCCGATGCCCATCAGCGCGGTACCGGCACCGGACATGATGCCCTTGACGTCGGCGAAGTCGACGTTGATCAGCCCCGGGGTAGTGATCAGGTCGGTGATGCCCTGAACACCGTTGAGCAGCACCTCGTCGGCGCTGCGGAACGCATCCATCAGGGATACCGCGGCATCCCCCATCTGCAGCAGTCGGTCGTTGGGGATCACGATGAGGGTGTCGCAGCTTTCCCGCAGCGTGGTTATGCCGACTTCGGCCTGCGTGCCGCGGCGCTTGCCCTCGAACGAGAACGGCCGGGTGACCACGCCGACGGTCAACGCCCCCAGCTTGCGGGCGATGCTGGCGACGACGGGCGCCCCGCCGGTGCCCGTACCACCACCCTCGCCGGCGGTGACGAACACCATGTCCGCCCCGCGCAGTAGTTCCTCGATCTCGTCCTTGGCGTCGTCGGAGGCCTTGCGACCGACCTCGGGGTCCGCGCCGGCGCCTAATCCACGGGTGGAGTCGCGCCCGACGTCGAGCTTGACGTCGGCATCGCTCATCAACAACGCCTGTGCGTCGGTGTTGATCGCGATGAACTCCACGCCCTTGAGGCCCTGCTCGATCATCCGGTTGACGGCGTTGACGCCGCCGCCACCGATACCCACGACCTTGATGACGGCCAGGTAGTTGTGCGGGGGGGTCATCATTCGTCTTCCTCCCTGGTGGGCTCAGTTCTCCCGGTGGTGGGGTTCCTCCGGACGGTGGCGGTCCTCCCTGGCAAACTCTCAACCTCAACCATAGAGTTAGAGTTATGTCAAGTAGTTCCGCGCAACCAGAACGGTATGGGTATGTCGCGCGCTAATCTCGCAGGCGCGCCGACACGCGGCGCGCAAATTTTGGCCAATTTTTCGTCCGCGGCGTGGTCAGCGGTGACCTGCCGTGCCAGCAATCTCATACACCCGCCCGAATGAGGCGCGTATCACGTTGGGCTCGCCGCTATTTCACGGTCGGCAGATCGGGGCTGGAAACGTCGTAGGTCCGCCCGGGCTGCGTCAACAACGCGGCCAGCTTTTCGGCCTTCTCCTCGGTGCGGTCGGTGGTCCCCCAGATCACCACTCGCCCGTCGCCCAGAGTGAGGGTGATCGAGGCCACCGAGGGCGCCGCGATCCGGCCGACCTGGCCTGCGACCTCGGGACGCAGCGCCATCAGGACTTGCAGCGCGGCCTTGGTCGCCGGGTCAGTGGGCCCGGGATTGGCGACATCGATGTAGGGCAGCGCCGGGGGCGGTGGAGCGGTCGCGAAGTCCACACCGTCGCGGTCAAACAGGTGCGGGCCGTCCGGAAAATCCTTCACTACCGCCGGGACTCGCTCGACGATGGTGATCCGCAGCGCCGACGGGTACTGACGCTGCACCCGTGCGCTGGCCACCCGACGGATCGTCGCCACCCGGTCGGCGACCTGGTTGGTGTTGATCTGCAACAGCGGTGTCCCGGGCCGCACCTGTGCCGCGTCAAGGACCTCCTCGCGGGTCACCACTGAAAGCCCGGTGACCACGATGTTGCGTGCTGACATCGCGGGCGTGAAATACAGAACCAGCCCGAGTCCGACCCCAACAATGGCGATCACCACCGTCGCCAACAACATTTTCAAGCCTCGAACAACGCCACGCGCAACGGGCTTGGGCTGGTTGACGATGCGCCCACTGGCCTGGCGTTTGGCCTCACGCCGGGCTTCCTCAATCGCGCGGGCACGAGCCTGCGCGGCGCGGCGCTCAGCCCGTTCGCGGCGGGCCCGACGACGCGGCCCCTCGAATTCGGGTTCATCCGCCGGGGTTTGACCGTCTTGCGCTTCCAGCGGTTCGGTGATTGCGCTGTCGGGGGCTACATCGCCTACATCGCCTACATCGCCTGAGTCGTCCGAGTCGGCCACCAGGTCGGTCGGTGGGGCGTCCTTGGGTTCGCTCATCGCAACACCCCCGGGTGCCCGGGCGCAGTACGGTTGGCCCGCACCCGCAGCGCGGTCACGATCTCCGGCCCCAGCAGGGTCACGTCGCCGGCGCCCATCGTGACAATGACGTCCCCCGGCCCGGCGGCCGCGGCCACCTGCTGGGCGACCGCCGAGAAGTCCGGGAGGTAGCGCACCGGCACACTGACATGCTCAGCGACGCTGGCTCCGCTGATGCCGGCAAGCGGTTGTTCGCGTGCCCCGTAGACGTCGAGGACGAACACCTCGTCGGCGGCATCCAGTGCACGGCCGAACTCTGCAGCGAAAGCCTTTGTCCGCGAATATAAATGCGGCTGAAATACCACCAGTGAGCGACCGTCACCGCTCTGCTCGAGGACGGTGCGGACCGCCGCCAGCGTCGCGCTGATCTCCGTCGGATGGTGGGCGTAGTCATCGAATACCCGCACCGACCCCGCGGTCCCGACCAGTTCGAATCGGCGACGCACACCTTCAAATCCGGCCAGCCCGTCGAGCACGTCGTCGGCGGAGGCGCCGATCTCGATCGCCGCCAGCAGTGCGCCCAGCGCGTTGAGCGCCATGTGCCTTCCGGGCACCGACAGTCGCATCACGCGCGGGTGCGGTTCACCGGCCAACTGGATGTGCGCGACGGCTCCGGTGTCCTGTTGCTCCCACGACAGCAGCGTGCCGGCCAAGTCTTGGTCCGACTCCCCCTGCGACCCAGACCCGTATCGCAGCACCCGAACTCCCAACTCGGCGGTGCGCTGGGCCAGCGCCGCCGCTCCGGGGTCGTCGGTGCACACCACCAGCGCTCCCCCCGGGGCGAGCCGCTCCACGAAGGAGTCGAACACCTCGACGTAGGCTTCGGCACTGCCGTAGAAGTCCAGGTGATCGGTCTCGATGTTGGTGACCACCGCGATGTTGGGCGTGTACTGCAACAGCGAGCCGTCGCTTTCGTCGGCCTCAGCAACGAAGCAGTTGCCGCTGCCATGGTGGGCGTTGGTGCCGGCCTCCCCGAGCTCTCCGCCGACCGCGAACGACGGGTCAAGCCCGCAGTGCTGCAGGACCACGATCAGCATCGATGTCGTCGTGGTCTTGCCATGCGTGCCGGTGACCATCAGCGTGGTGCGCCCGTCCATCAGCTTGGCCAGCACCTCCGGTCGCAGCACCACCGGAATGCCGCGTCGCCGGGCTTCGACGAGCTCGGGGTTGGTCTTCGGGATGGCGGCGTGGGTGGTGATGACCGCGGTGGCACCGCCGGGCAGCAGATCCAGCGACGACGCGTCGTGTCCGATCCGGATCAGGGCGCCCCGAGCCCGCAGCGCATGGATGCCTCGCGATTCCTTTGCGTCTGAACCGGATACCAGCCCGCCCCGGTCCAGCAGGATGCGGGCGATGCCGGACATGCCGGCACCCCCGATGCCCACCATGTGCACCCGCCTTAGCTCGGGCGGTAATTGCTCGGCGCTCACCTTCGGCCTCCGGGCACCGATGCGCCGTCACGCGCCCGGCGCGCGATGTCCAGGGCCGCCTGGGCCACTTGCCGTGCCGCATCCGGATGTCCCACCAGCGCAGCGGCCGCAGTCATCGCCGCCAGCCGCGGCGGATCGGTGAGCAGGCCGATGGCCTGCTGGGCGACCAGGCCCGGCGTCAGATCCGCGTCGGCGACCACCACACCGCCGCCGGCGTTGACCACCGGCAGCGCGTTGAGCCGCTGCTCACCGTTGCCGATCGGCAGCGGCACGTAGATAGCCGGCAGGCCGACGACCGACACTTCGGCGACCGTCATCGCCCCGGACCGGCAGATCACCAGATCGGCGGCGGAGTAGGCCAGGTCCATCCGGTCCAGATACGGCACCGCCACGTACGGCGCATCGCCCGGTTCGGGTGTGGGCAGCTCGAGAGTGTTCTTGGGGCCGTGCGCGTGCAGCACCGACACGCCCGCGGCGGCCAGCTCGGCGGCGGCCCCGGAGACCGCCCGGTTGAGCGAGACTGCGCCCTGGGAACCGCCGAAAACCAGCAACACCCGCGCGTCGTCGGCGAAGCCGAAGTGATTGCGCGCTTCGGCCCGCAATGCCGCGCGATCCAATGCGGTGATGGCCGCCCGGACCGGAACACCGACCACCTCGGCGCCCCGCAGCCCGGAATCCGGCACCGCGGACAGCACCCGGTCCGCGCTGCGCACGCCAACTCGATTGGCCAGCCCGGCGCGGGCGTTGGCTTCGTGGATCACCACCGGAATGCGACGCCGCAGCCTGGGGATACCGCGGGCGGCGAGGTAGGCCGGCAGCGCCACGTAGCCGCCGAACCCGATCACCACGTTCGCGTCGACGGCGTCGAGCACCGCGCGGGTCTCTCGGACGGCACGCCAGACCCGCGTCGGCAGCCGGGCCAGGTCGCCCGTGGGCTTACGCGGCAGCGGCACCGGCGTGATCAGCTCGAGGTGGTAGCCACGCTCGGGCACCAGCCTGGTCTCCAGCCCGCGCGCAGTGCCCAGCGCAGTTATCCGGACCTGCGGATCCAGCGCGGACAGCGCGTCGGCGACGGCCATCGCAGGCTCGACGTGGCCGGCGGTACCCCCGCCGGCCAGTACGACCGACAAAGCGGCACCGGCGGGCGAGGGACTTTCCCCCCGCCCGCCGGTCGGCTTCCTGACCGTGTTGTTCACCCGTAACGCTGACCTTCCAATGCACGAGCGCGCCGTGGTTGACGCTGGCCGGCATAGCGCTGGCCAGATCCATGATGCCCTGACCCACGCGCCGGCCGGGCGGCTGTGCGGGGGAAAGCCGGCCGCAGCGGCGGCTCGGGGTTCCGGGAAGCCTTCCGAGCGGTCCCCTGGGCGGCCTTTCGGCCCCCGGGAGCCGGTCGCGGCCGAGTTCGCTTGCGATCCCGAAACGCCTCGAGACGGGTGGGCACATACGGCTGGGGCAGCGGTAACCGCAGCAGCCGGTTCATCTTGTCGTCGCGACCGGCTCGCAGCGCGGCCACTGCCTCAGGTTCATGGCGCGCCGCGTTAGCGATGATTCCTATCATGAAAAGCGTTGCGGCCGTTGATGTTCCGCCGGCAGATATGAGTGGCAGCTGCAGACCGGTGACGGGCAGCACGCCGATCACGTAGCCGATGTTGATGAACGCCTGGCCCAACACCCACATCGTGGTGGCGGCGGTCAGCAGCCGCAGGAACGGGTCGGCCGACCGGCGCGCGATCCGCATCCCGGTGTAGGCGAACAACCCGAACAACGCCAGCAGCGCGAACGCCCCGACGAAGCCAAGCTCCTCACCGATGATCGCGAAGATGAAATCGTTGTGCGCGTTGGGCAGATAGTTCCACTTGGCGACGCCCTGGCCGAGACCGTCGCCGAAGATACCGCCGTGGGCCAGTGCGAATTTTGCCTGACGCGCCTGGTAGCCGGTGTCCTGCGGGTCGGTGTCGGGGTTCATCCAGGACCGCACCCGGTCTGACCGGTAACCGGCGGACATCGCCAAGATCGCGCCCGCGACGAAGACCGCGAACAGCGACGTGACGAAGACCCGCAGCGGCAGCCCGGCATACCACAGCAGGGCCAACAGGATGATGCCCAGCGAGACCGTCTGCCCGAGGTCGGGCTGGGCCACGATCAGCGCCAGCGCGATGACCGCCGCAGGCACCAACGGGATCAGCATCTCCCGCAGCGAGGCCCGCTCCAGTCTTCGGGCCGCCAGCAGATGCGCACCCCAGATGGCGAACGCGATCTTTGCCAACTCGGAAGGCTGCATGGAAAAGCCCGCGATCACGAACCACTTGCGAGAGCCGTTGGCGAGGTTGCCGATTCCCGGAACGAGCACCAGCACCAGCAAAATGATGGTGACCACGTAGCCGGGGAATGCGACACGCCGGATGAACCGCACCGACATCCGCATTGAGGAATACGCCCCGATGACCCCGATGAGCGTCCACAAGACCTGCTTGCCGAAGATCACCCAGGCCGACCCGTCGTCGCCATAGGACCGCACACCGGAAGCCGACAGCACCATGATCAGACCGAGCGTCGTCAGCAGCGCGGCGACGGCGATGATCAGGTGAAACGATGTCATCGGGCGGCCCAGCCACGCACCGAAGCGGTTGCGCAGACCTCCGTCTTGGGTTGTGGCCTGGGGCTTTGCGCCCGCTGCGGCCTTGACCTCGGATGCGGCGGGGATCTCGGAGGTGGCCGCGTCATCGGATGCATCCGTCGCGGCAGCCGGTTCTTCGGCCTCGCCCTGCTCGGGCGAGGTTTCGTTCTTTTCCTTGCCCCGGCGCAGTAGCCGGGTCAACGCGTTGCCCATACCCGCCTACCGGATCGCCGCGCGCACGGCGGACGCGAATGCGTCGCCACGGTCGGCGTAACCGGTGAACTGGTCGAAGGACGCGCCGGCCGGCGCCAGCAGCACGGTGTCGCCGGGCTTTGCCAAGTCCCGGGCCGCTGCTACGGCGGCGGTCATCACGCGAATGCCGAGATTCTCACTCGAATGATTCACTTCTGTCACATCTGTACCAGAAACCACAGCAGTCGCATTCATACCAGCATCCTCGCCTGTCACAACCTGGACGACGGGGACATCAGGCGCGTGTCGCGATAACGCCTCTGCAACCTCTTGCCGATCTCGGCCGATGAGCACCGCGCCGACCAGCCGGGATGCGATTCTGGCGACTTCGGTGTCGATGGATGCGCCCTTCAGCAAACCACCGGCCACCCAGACCACCCGCGGGTAGGCCAGCACGGACGCCTCCGCGGCGTGCGGATTGGTGGCCTTGGAGTCGTCGACGTATCTGATCCCATCGGCGACCGCCACCACCTCAGCCCGATGCCGGCCCACCTGAAACGAGGCGATCGCGGCCGCGATCGCCTCGGCGGGCACACCGACGCTGCGGGCCAGCGCCGCGCGCGGCCAGAGCGTCGAGAACTCCGACCGGGCCCGGTACCGGTATCGAATCGGCCGGCAACAGCACCAGATCGTCGGCAAAGGCGCGATCAACCAGCTGGCCGTCGCGCACGCCGAGTTCGCCGGCGGCCGGTTCACCGAGCCGAAAGCCGACCCGCACCGGCGCTGCCGCGGTGTCCAGCAACGCCGCGGCCCGGCGGTCGTCCAGCCCGACCACCGCCACCCGGCCATCCAGCACCCGGGCCTTTGCCGCGGTGTAGTCGGCCATCGTGGAATGCCAGTCCAGATGGTCTTCGGCGATGTTGAGCACCACACCCGCCTCGGGCCGCAGCGACGGCGCCCAGTGCAGCTGGAAGCTGGACAGCTCGACGGCCAGCAGGTCGGCGGGCTCGCCCAGCAGGTCCAGCACCGGGCTGCCGATGTTGCCGCACAGCAGGCTGCGCCGCCCCGCTGCCGTCAACATGGCCTGCAGCATCGACGTCGTCGTGGTCTTGCCGTTCGTGCCGGTCACGACCAGCCAGCGGCGCGGCGGGCCGTAGTGGCCCGCGGCGTCCAGCCGCCAGGCCAACTCCACGTCGCCCCAGATGGGCACTTGGGCCGCCGCGGCGGCGGCCAGCAGCGGCGTCGTCGGTGCGAAGCCCGGGCTGGTGACGATCAACGCGAAGTCGGAGATCTGCTGTGTGGCCGTCGATGTGGTCATGGTGGCCACCCCGCTCTCGGCGTACCCGCGCAGTGTGGCGGGGTCGTCGTCACACAGGGTTGCCGCCACACCAATGCGGCTCAAGGCGGCCAGCACGGCCTGGCCGGTGACGCCGCCGCCGGCCACCAGCACGGGTGCGCCCGGCACCAGGGGCCCCAGCTCGGACACGTCAGGCACCGACCGCGGCTAGCCACTCACCGTAGAAAAGGGCCACGCCCAGACCGCAGGTGATCGCGGTGAGCAGCCAGAAGCGGATGATCACCGTGGTTTCGGCCCAACCGACCAACTCGAAATGGTGATGGAAAGGCGCCATCCGGAACACCCGGCGCCCGGTGGTGCGAAAGGCCAGGATCTGCAGCACGACCGAGGTGACCTCGGCGACGAACAGCGAACCCAGCACGACCGCGAGGATCTCGGTGCGGCTGGTGACCGATAGACCCGCGATGATGCCACCCAGCGCCAGCGACCCGGTGTCACCCATGAAGATCTTGGCCGGGGCGGCATTCCACCACAAAAAGCCGATGCACGCGCCCGCCGTGGCGGCTGCGATCAGCGCCAGGTCCAGCGGATCGCGCACGTTGTAGCAGCCCAGGCCGGGCGCGGTGACGCAGGCGTTGCGATATTGCCAGAAAGTGATCAACACGTAGGCCCCGGAGACCATCGCCATGGTGCCGGCGGCTAGCCCGTCCAGGCCGTCGGTGAAATTGACCGCGTTTGACCAGGCGCTGACGATGACCAAGCAGAACAGCACGAACAGTCCCGGAGCCAGTGTGACGGTAGCGATTTCGCGAACGTAGGACAGGTCCGGGCTGGCCGGTGTCAAGCCGTTGGCATTGCGGAACTGCAATACCAGCACCCCGAACAACACCGCGGCGGTGATCTGCCCGAGCGTCTTTGCCGTCTTGTTCAACCCGAGGTTGCGCGACCTGCGGATTTTGATCAGGTCGTCGACGAATCCGACGCCTCCCAGCACGGTGGCCAGCCCCAGCACCAGCAGACCCGACGCGGAGATGCCTTCGCCGTCGAACGCCAGCCCGGCGATGTGCGTGCCCAGGTAGCCGGCCCAGATGCCGGCCAGAATCGCCACCCCACCCATCGAAGGCGTGCCACGTTTCGTGTGGTGGCTGGGCGGCCCGTCGTCGCGGGTGTGGTGCCCGAATCCCTGCTTGGTGAAGAGCCGGATCAGCGCTGGAGTCAACAGGATTGACACGGTCAGCGCGACGGCGACGGCGATGAGGATCTGCCTCATTGGCGAGCCCCACCGGCCGTGTCCTCAGCGGCCAGCGCGTCGGCCAGCCTGCCCAGCCCGGCCGCGTTCGACGCCTTGACCAGCACCACATCGCCGGGTTGCACTTCGGCCCGCAACAACGCCAAGGCGGCGTCGCCGTCGGCCACGTTCACCGCCCCTCTATCGGCCTCCGGATCAGTTTCTGAGCCCCACGAGCCCTCCATGACCGCTCCGTGGTGCATGGCGCTCATCGACCTCCCACTTCCCACCACAACGAGTCGAGACACATCTAAGCGCACCGCCAGCCGGCCGATGCGATCGTGCTCGGTTATCGCGTCCTCACCAAGCTCGGCCATTTCGCCCAGCACCGCCCAGCTGCGCCGGGGGCGGGCGCTCTGCTTTTCCCCGCCATGGGCGATCCAGACCAGCGCCTGCAGTCCGGCCCGCATCGAGTCGGGATTGGCGTTGTAAGCGTCGTCGATCACCGTCACCCCGTCGGGGCGGGTGGTCACCTGCATCCGGTGCCGAGACACCGGCCCGGCTCCCGCGAGCGCGGCGGCGATCTGCTCCACGCTGGCGCCGCACTGCAGCGCGACCGCGCTGGCGCATAACGCGTTGGTGACCTGATGATCCCCGTACACACCGAGCTGCATCTCGGCTTCAACAGCGCCTCGCGGGTCCATCGCGTGCAGGGTAAAACGCGGCCTGGCCAATTCGTCCAGCGACACGTTTTCAGCCCAGACATCACTGGTCCCTGAGTCGGTGTGGCTGGCCCGGCTTACCCGAACCACCCAGGCCGCGGTGACATGGGCCATCGCGGCCACAACCGGGTCGTCGACGTTGAGTATCACCACTCCTGATTCTGGAACAGCTTGTGGCAGTTCGGCTTTGGTGTGTGCGATGGCCTCATGCGAGCCGAACTCACCCAGATGCGCGGTTCCGACGTTGAGGACCACTCCGATCGCGGGCGGGGCGATCTGCGCCAGCTCGGCGATATTGCCGGGATGGCGCGCCGACATCTCCAGAATCAAGTAGTCGGTGCGCCGCGTCGCGCGCAACACCGTCCAGGGATGACCCAGCTCGTTGTTGAACGATCCCGGCGGGGCCACCACCTCACCCAGCGGCTCGAGAACGGCGGCTACCAAGTCCTTCGTGGAGGTCTTTCCCGACGAGCCGGTGATCCCGATGATGGTCAGCCCGCCGGCCACCAGCTCCGCGGCCACCGCCTTGGCCAGCTTGGCCAACGCGGCCAAGACCGCAGCGCCCGACCCGTCGGCGTCATGCTCGAGCACCCCCGCCGGCCCGGTGTCGGTTCCGGCCGCCCGCGGCTCCGGAGTCACCACGATTGCGGGAACCCCGACCGGGCGGGCGGCCAGCACGGCAACGGCGCCGGCCGCGACCGCCGAGGCGGCGTGGTCATGCCCATCCGAGCGCGCCCCGGGCAGTGCCAGAAACAGCCCGCCGGGGCCGACGGCCCGCGAGTCGAATTCGACGGTCCCGGTGACGTGCAGTTCCGCTGCGGCCTCCGGTGATATGTCGGCCAGCGCCCCGCCGACGATCTCGGCGATCTGGGCAACGGTCAGGTCGATCATCCGCGCGCCCCCCGAGCCCTCGATCCCCTCGAGGCCCTAAGACCTCCAAGGCCTGAGCCAGCTCCACCCGGTCGTCGAACGGGCGGGTCTGGCCTGCGCTGCGCTGCCCGGTTTCGTGGCCTTTGCCGGCGATCACCACTACGTCACCGGTGTCCGCCCAAGCGACCGCGTGCCTGATCGCCGCCCGCCGGTCGGCGATCTCGACCACCTGCGCCACACCGCCACCTTCGGCCGCCCCGGCCATGATCTCGCGGCGGATTGCCGCGGGGTCTTCACCACGCGGGTTGTCGTCGGTGACGACGACCAAATCGGCCAGCTCGGCAGCGATTTCACCCATCGGCCTCCGCTTGCCAGGGTCTCGCTCGCCACCGGCACCGAACACCACCGCCAGCCGGCGATCCGGCTGCAGCAACGTGGTCAGCACTGCCCGCAACGCGCCCGGCTTGTGGGCGTAGTCGACCAGCGCGAGAAAATCCTGGCCGCAGTCGATTTCTTCCAGTCGCCCGGGGACGCGGGTTTGCAGCAGTCCCCGCGACGCCTGCTCCACGGAGACCCCGACCGTGTCGAGAATGGCCAGCGCGACAAGACAATTGGCGACGTTGTAGCCCCCGGGTAGCCGGATGCCGACCCGGTGGTGCACGCCGGCGGGGTCTACGACGGTGAACTCCTGTCCCCCGGCGCCCATCGGCGCCACGTCCATGGCTCGCCAATCGGCGGGCCGGTCGGTGGCGCTGACGGTGATCGCATCACCGGCCCGGGCGGCCATCGCGCGCCCGGCGTCGTCGTCGATGCACACCACGGCACTGCGAGCCCGCAGCGCCGAGTCCGGGTCGAACAGTAATGCCTTGGCCTCGAAGTAGTCGGCCATGGTGGGGTGAAAGTCGAGGTGGTCACGAGACAGGTTGGTGAAACCGCCGACCGCGAATCCGGTGCCGTCCACCCGACCCAGCGCCAGCGCGTGACTGGACACCTCCATCACCACGGTGTCGACCCCGCGTTCGGCCATCGCGGCCAGCATTGCCTGCAGCGCGGGAGCTTCCGGCGTGGTCAGTGCGCTGGGGATGTCAGCGCCGTCGATGCGGATGCCGATGGTGCCGATAAGCCCGGGGGTGCGCCCGCCGGCCCGCAGACCGGACTCGACCATATAAGTCGTGGTGGTCTTGCCGGACGTTCCGGTGATCCCGACGACCGTCATCTTCTCGGACGGGTTTCCGTACACGGTGGCGGCCAGGCCCCCGAGCACGCTGCGGGGTGCGGGGTGCACCAACGTCGGCACGGCCGGGAGATCGGACAAGCCGGCCATCTCGGCGACCCCGGCGGCGTCGGTGAGCACCGCGACGGCACCGCGTTCGATCGCTTCGCCGGCAAATCGGGCGCCGTGGGTGGACGAGCCGGCCAAGGCGGCGAACAAGTCACCGGGCTGGACGTCCTGGGCACGCAGCGTCACACCGGTGACCGGCACGTCCGGCACGGCCGCGTGGCGATCTGGGCTGCCGGCGATGACCGCGCCCACCTGGGCGGCCAGGGCGGGCAGCCGCACGCCCGCAGTGTCGCCGGGACGCAACCCAGTGGGCACCACCTGTGTCACCTCCCTCCGACGCGGCGTGATCCCCATGATCAGCCATGACACCCTACCTAGGTGCACCCGGCAGTGAGGTGTTGTCGCGTTTGAGTGAGTGGTCAGCCCCTAGGTGGCCTGCAGTGTCAGCGGCGGCCCCGGGTCGGGCGACAGCGGGACGTTCTCGCGCTGCATCAGCCAGCCGGCGATGTTGTGGAACAGCGGGGCCGCCGAGTGGCCCGGCGTGCCGTCCGCGTTGCGCTCCGGATTGTCCATCATGATGCCGATGACGTAGCGGGGGTTGTCGACGGTGGCCATTCCGGCGAAGGTGATCCAGTAGACGTCGTCGAAGTAGCAACCACAGCCGGGGTTGATCTGCTGGGCGGTACCCGTCTTGCCGGCCATCTGATAGCCGGGCACCCCGGCCGCCGGCCCGGTGCCCTGCTGGTAACCCATCGGGTCACGTTGCACGACGGCGCGCAGCATCTGCCGCACGGTCTGCGCCGTCTGCGGCGACACCACCCGAATCCCCTCGGGGCGTGGTTCTTCGGTGCGAGTGCCGTCGGGCGCGATGGTGGCCTTGATGATCCGCGGCGGTATCCGCACCCCGTCGTTGGCGATCGTCTGATACATGTCGGTCATCTGCAGCAGGGTCATCGAAAGGCCTTGGCCGATAGGCAAGTTCGAGAAGGTGCTGCCCGACCACTGGTCGATGGGCGGCACCAGTCCGGCGCTCTCACCGGGCAGCCCGACGCCGGTGCGCTGACCCAGGCCGAACTTGCGGACCATGTCGTAGAAGCGTTCCGGGCCAACGCGCTGCGCCAGCATCAGGGTGCCGACGTTCGACGACTTTCCGAATATGCCGGTGGTGGTGTAGGGCATCACGCCGTGTTCCCAGGCGTCATGCACGGTGACACCGCCCATCTGGATCGAGCCGGGGACATGCAGCACTTCGTCGGGGTTGGACAGGCCGTATTCGATGACCGAGGACGCGGTGATCACCTTGTTCACCGAGCCCGGCTCAAACGGCGAGGACACCACCAGGTTGCCCAGCTGCTTGTCACCCTGACGCCCGATGTCTTGCGACGGGTCGAAGGTGTTGTCGTTGGCCATGGCCAGCACATCGCCGGTCTTGGCATCCAGGACGACGGCCGAGACGTTGTGCGCTCCAGACGCGTTCTTGGCCAGCTGGACCTGCTGCTGCACGTAGAACTGGACGTCGTCGTCGATGGTGAGCTGGACGGTCGAACCGTTGACCGCCCTGTGCCGGTTGCGGTAACTGCCGGGAATGACCACGCCGTCGGAGCCGCGGTCATAGGTGACCGAACCATCGGTTCCGGACAGCACGGCGTCCAGGGAGTCCTCGAGCCCCAGTAGTCCGTGACCGTCCCAGTCGATGCCGCCGACGATGTTGGCCGCCAGCGATCCGCCCGGGTACTGGCGCAGATCCTGCCGCTCGGAACCGACCTCCGGATACTTGTCGGAGATCGCACTGGCGACAGCGGGGTCGACGGCGCGCGCCAAATAGACGAAGTTGTCGTTGCTTTGCACCTTCTTCAGCACGGTCTGAAAGTCCGGCTTGTTGTTCAGCTGGGCCGCGACTTCCTTGGCAAGATCCCGCAGCCGCTGCTGCGGATCAGGGGCGGCCGAGTTCTTCTTTTTGGCTTCCTCTAATTGCTGGCGAATCCTCTTCGGCTGAAACGTCAGCGCGCGGGACTCGGTGGTGAATGCCAGCCGTTCGTTGTTGCGGTCGACAATGCTGCCGCGGATCGCCTTTTCGACGTCGGTGACCTTGAGCTGGCCGGCGGCCTGGGCCCGCAGGGTCGGGGCATTCGTCACCTGCAGGACGAACAACTGCACCGCTGCCACCAGCATCAACACCAAGATGACGGCATTGCCGGCTCGATGCCGGAAAACGAACGACGCGCCCCGCGTCCCGACTTCCACCAGCTGGCGGGTGCGCCGCTCCCGTGCGGAGCGACCCGGCGCCGCATCTGGCCGTCCGGCTGCGTGGGATTTCTCGGTTTCCTTGGCTTTCTTGGCTTTTTCGGGCTTGCGGGGCCGCCTGGGTTGCTTCACTTCCTTGGCTTCCCGTGAGCTACCGGGACCGCGGGTCGCTCGGGTCGCCTGCGAGCGGCGCGTCCGCCTGGACTCGCCGCGGCTCATCTGGGCGCACCCGGCGTGGTAAGGGTGGGAGGCCCGAACTGTTCACCGCTGGCCGGCGCGAGCGCCGGGACCCCGGGGACAACCGGCACCACAGCCTGGGGGGCTGAAGCCCCCGCCCCCGGTTGCACCGGAACCGGCACTTCCGCGGGTAGCGGCGCGGGCACCTGAGTCGGTACCGGGACGGGCAATCCGCCCAACGGAATTGGCACCTCGGCGGGCGCCGGAGCGGTCGCTGGACCTGCCGGAGCCGGCAGACCCGGCATCGGCATCACACCTTGGATCTGCCCGGTGACCGGTCCGCCTGGCATACCTGGCAGCTGCGGAGCGGTCTGCGGCAGGTGCTGGCCGCCAACCGTCGTCGAGCCGTCCGGCGCACGCAGCAACGCCTCCGGTCCGGACCTGGTCGGCGCGGGAGGAACACCGGGGCCGGGTTGCACCCGAACCGCGACCTCCGGGGGCAGCGCCGGCGGCTTCGGGGGTGGCGGCGGACCCGGTTCGGGAAGCTTGGTGTTCAGCGGCGGTGGCGGAACGCCGTCAGCCGGCTTGGGCGTGCCGACCACCACCCAGTTACCAGCCGGATCCTGGACCAGGTGGGCGGTGTCCCTGGTCGGGATCATGCCCTGCTTGCGGGCCGCCTCAGCCAGTGCGGGCGCGGACTCCGCCTCGCGCACATCGCGTTCCAGCGACTCCTTCTGCTGCTGCAGCAGCCGGTTCTTCACCCGGGCGTGGCTCAACTGGTAGGAGCGCTCCGCGGAGTCGGTGGATAACCACAGCGTCAGGCCCAGCCCGAGTCCGAGGGCACCGATGACCAGGACGACAAACGGAACCTTGCTCGCCAGTGTCCGGGGTCGCAGGTCAATCGATGCCAGCCGGGTGGCCAGACGCTCGGTCAGACGAGGCCGGACAACCTTGGGCGCCTTGGCTTTTCGCGCCTTGGCTCGTGCCTTGGCCTGGCTTGTGCTCTTGGGACGGGCCGACCGCTCGACCGGCCGGGCAATCGGGCTGGTCTGCGGACCGGATTTGGGTGCCCGCGCCTCGCGGGTGGGCGCGGAGCTCCTCCCCGGTCGGGTCCGGCGCGACGACGCCGAATCAGCCGCGGTGCGCCTGTTTTTCCGGGCAGCACCGTCACGTCGATCCCGGCGGTCACTGACAGCGCGGCGTTTCTGCGTCTCGCGCTTTGCCTTCATGCGTCGCCCTTCCCGGTCGTCTGCTGCGCTTCGACGTTGTGCTGCACGCGTTGCACGGCCCGTAATCGCACTGCGGTGCTGCGCGGATTGCGTTCGATCTCGGCGGCATCGGCGCGTTCGGCACCGTGCGTCAACGACCGGAATTGCGGCCCGTGCCCTGGTAACTCAACCGGTAGATCCACCGGCGTGCGCGAGGCGACCGCGTCGGCGAAGATGCGCTTGACTATGCGGTCTTCCAGGGACTGGTAGGCCATCACCACGATGCGGCCCGCGACAGTGAGCGCGTCCAGGGCGGCGGGAATGGCGCTGCGCAGCGAGTCCAGTTCCTCGTTGACCGCGATCCGCAGCGCCTGGAACGTGCGCTTGGCCGGGTGCCCGCCGGTGCGCCGGGCCGGAGCCGGAATCGCTTGGTAGAGCAAGGCAACCAGCTCGGACGTCGAAGTGAACGGCGTGCGGGCACGCTGACGGACGATGTGCGCCGCGATACGGCGTGCGAACCGCTCCTCGCCATAGCGGCGCAGGATGTCCGTCAACGCAGCCTCGTCGTAGGTGTTGACGATGTCGCCCGCGGTAAGTGGTGAGCCCGGGTCCATCCGCATGTCCAGCGGCGCGTCCTGGGCATACGCAAAGCCCCGCTCGGCGCGGTCGAGCTGCATGGACGAAACGCCGAGATCGAATAGCACACCGTCAACCGATTCGACTGGGGCATAACCGGACTCGGTCAGCGCTGCGGCAAGCCCGTCATACCGCGTGTGCACCAGCGTGAGCCGGTCTTCGAATTGCCTTAGCCGATTCCGGGCGATATCCAGGGCGCTGGGATCGCGGTCGAGTCCGATCAGCCGCAGGCCCGGCAATTCGGTGAGGAACCGTTCCGCGTGTCCGCCCGCGCCAATGGTGGCGTCGACGAGGACCGCCTCCGAGCCGTCTGAGTGGTAGCGGGTCAGTGCGGGAGTGAGCAGCTCGACGCAACGTTGCGCCAGGACGGGCACATGGCCGAAATCTCCTGAGTCGTCAACCACCGCAACACCTCCCCGGATCGGGCGAGACGCCCCTGCACTCCCGCGACCCTGGCGGGCCGCCAAGGCGAGGGCCCAGGCACCGAGGTCCCTGTCCGAAGGCACGAACCTGGCGTTGGGGAAGTACGCCAGGGTCGGTTCGGGCAGAGGCCACGATGCACGGGCATGCGCCTCAGATGATGTCGCCGAGTGCTTCATCGCTGGCCGCGGAGAAGTTCTCTTCGTGGGTCTGCTGGTAGTCGTGCCAGGCCTGCGCGTCCCAGATCTCGAGGTAATCGACCGCTCCGATCACCACACAGTCCTTGGAAAGGTTGGCGTAGCGGCGGTGGTCGGACGACAAGGTGATCCGTCCCTGAGCGTCGGGATGCTGCTCGTCGGTGCCGGCGGCGAGATTGCGCAGGAACGCTCTGGCTTCCGGGTTGCTTCGCGATGTCTTGCTCGCCCGGCGGGCCAGCTGCTCGAATTCCGTTCGCGGGTAGACGGCCAGGCTGTGATCTTGGCTCTTGGTGACCATCAACCCCCCTGCCAGCGCGTCGCGGAACTTGGCGGGCAACGTCAGCCGCCCTTTGTCGTCGAGTTTGGGCGTGTAGGTGCCGAGAAACACCAGCTCACCTCCCGTGGAGACCCGGCTCTCGCCTCACCTAAACGCTTCAGCCACCATACCCCACAATCCCCCACTTAGCCCCATTAATGGGGTGTCGCGGTCGAGTTTTCCAAGTCATCCGCCACCTTTGGGCACCTGACGGTGACACAGGGCAGCCCGGCCGCCCGATTGTGGCGTCGGAAAACCGCATTTCAAGAGGCCGAAGTCGGTAAGTGGGGGCAAGTGGGGAGCCGGAGTGGGGCCAAGTGGGGCTCAGTTTGGGCTCGATTGGGGCTCAAATTGGGCTCGAGCACGAAAACGGGGTAGCCATCGGCTACCCCGTTGTGTCAGGTGATCGCGCTACTCGTCGAAGCGGCGACGGAACCGGTCCTCCATACGACTGGTGAATGAGCCTCCGCCACCCTTGTTGCGACGCTGGCGCGGCGACCCCGGCATCGATCCCGAGTGGCCCGACCTGCGGGACAACCGCGGACCGGTGATGGCGAACACCACACCGCCGAACATCACGATGAAGCCAAAGACGCTGAGAATCGGGAAATTCCCGATCATCGTGGCCTTGAACGCTACGCCGGAAACCAGCATCGCCAGACCGATGACGAACAGCGCCGCGCCCTGCAACCGCCGCCGTGCGGTCGGTGCCCGGAACCCCCCGCCCCGTACGCTCGAAGCGAATTTGGGGTCCTCGGCATAGAGAGCGGTCTCGATCTGATCGAGCATCCGCTGCTCATGATCGGAGAGTGGCATTCGTCCCTCCTTGCCGACAGCTTGGCACGTAACTATCAATACGCGGATGCCCGTTGTTGGGGCAACTAACTCAGATGATACGAGGTCAATCTGCCGCGTACCACTGGTTCGTCAGCGATTCTATCCCCGGTGCACCCCGGCAATGATGAGGGCCGCAACGGCGGTGCGCTACAACCCCCTTGCAGAAGCGGCCCAGTCATCGCCTTGTTGCAGCGACCGCTCGTCCATCGCCCACCGTCGGGTCCGATAATGGCGATAGGCGCGCGCACGGCCGAGGCACTGGATGAGGCCCAAGCACCACATGACACCGGATCGCTGGATGAGGAGGACACCGCGAGTTGGCGATATTCCTCATCGATCTGCCCCCGGACGATATGGAGCGCCGCCTCGGTGACGCCCTCGGTGTGTATGTCGACGCGATGCGGTATCCGAGGGGCACCGAGAACCAACGCGCCGCAATGTGGCTGGAACACATCCGGCGACGTGGGTGGCAGGGAGCCGCCGTCGTCGAAGCTGACGCAGCCGAGGCCCCCGGCGGCGACGTGCCGTCGAGCGCGGAATTGAGCAACGCACCGCTGCTCGGCGTGGCCTACGGCTACCCCGGGGCACCCGGTCAGTGGTGGCAGCAGCAGGTCGTCCTGGGTTTGCAGCGCGGTGGCTTGCCACCTCAGGAGATCGCCCTGCTGATGAACAGCTACTTCGAGTTGACCGAATTGCACATTCACCCCCGCGCACAAGGCCACGGCCTGGGCGAAGCATTGGCCCGCCGACTGCTCGCGGGCCGCGGCGAGCGCAACGTCCTGCTCTCCACGCCCGAAACCAATGGTGAGGCCAATCGCGCGTGGCGGTTGTACCGGCGGCTGGGATTCACCGACATCATCCGCCGCTACCACTTCGCCGGCGATCCACGAGCATTCGCGATCCTGGGCCGCGCGCTGCCGCTGTAGCGACGGCTGCCCTGGGGCGGCGCGCCGCGGCCGCAGATCGGACGACGCGCCGAAGCAGCACACCGGATCTGGCACGATGACCTGGTGCCCGCCAGCTCTTTGCCACTGCAAGTCCGAGGATTCACCGCTCGGCGGCGCCGCGTGCTGGTCATCGCGATGCTGCTGCTGCTTGTCCCGCTGGCGACCGGATGCCTGCGGGTCAGAGCGTCGCTGACCATCTCACCCGACGACCTGGTGTCCGGGGAGATCATCGCGGCGGCTAAGCCGAAGAGCCCTAAAGACCCCGGTCCGCAACTCGGCGGCGATCTGCCGTTCAGCCAGAAAGTGGCGGTGTCGAATTACGACAGCGACGGCTATGTGGGCTCGCAGGCGGTGTTCTCCGATTTGACCTTCGCCGAGGTGCCGCAGCTGGCCCACATGAATGCCGACGCCCAGGGAGTGAATCTGTCGCTGCGCAGAAGCGGCAACCTGGTGATCATGGAAGGCCGGGCGGATCTGACATCGGTGACCGATAACGACGCCGACGTCGAGTTGACCGTCGCCTTCCCCGGGGTTGTGACCTCAACCAACGGTGATCGCATCGAGCCCGATGTGGTGTCGTGGAAGCTCAAGCCGGGCGTGGTGAGCACGATGACCGCCCAAGCCCGTTACACCGATCCGAATACTCGTTCCTTCACCGGGGCGGGTGTCTGGCTGGGTATCGCGTCCTTCGCGGCTGCTGCCGTGGTCGGGGTGCTGGCCTGGGTCAGCAGGGACCGCTCCGAGCGGTTTGCCGCGCCTCGCGATCACCCGCCCAGCTAGACGGGCTCGACTCTCCCCCTCGCCGCACCGCGGCTGGGGGAGCCCCCACCTCGGCCCTTCCCCGTCCGTATCGTCGCCGAGCGGGCTAGACCCGCTGGGCAGGTGACCAGTAGGCGAGCATCTCCGCGAAGGTCGCAAACGCCGGGCCAGAGACGCCGTAGGTGGCTTCGAGGTGGATGCTGAGCGGAAAGCCGAGGTCGCAGACACCATCTATCACGCGCTTGTACAGGTCGACCATGAGCCGGCGCTTGCCAGCGGGTTCGCTGGCGGCCAAGCGTTTGACGAACGCCTGCTCGTCAGCCACCGCAGCATTGCCCGGATCCTGAATCAGCCAGTTGATCAGGCCGATGCGACTCTCAACCTTCGGTACAAAGCCGAACGACAGCAGGATTTCCGGCCGGTGATCGGTGGTCTTGGCGAACTCGGTCAAAAAACCCACGATCGTGTCGGAATACAACAACTGCGTCATGCCGTACGTCGCGCCCTGGTTGCACTTGAAGTTGAAGCGGCCGTGTTCGCCCTCGCGGGTGGGGATCAGGATCACTCCACGATTGGGGATCAGGTCGCGGTAAATCGACAGCGCGTCGGTCGGCGCAACCCCGGAGCCCTCACCGTCATTCATCGTGCGCGGTACGCCGACGAACACCACGCCCTGCATCCCCGCGTCAGACAGCAGGGTGAGGCGCTTGCGCAGGGATTGCTCGTCCATGAACGCGGTGACCTGGGTGCACAGCCCGTTGAACCCTGTCAACTCCGGTTTGATGATCGACCAGAAGTCCAGCACGTCCAGCTTCGGCTTCATCGCGACGGGACGGTCGTCGTCCTCGGCGATCATTCCGGGAATCATCACGTGCTTGATCCAGCCGTCAAGACCAGATTCAGCCGAGTACTGCACCACTTTTCGCGCATCTTCTTCTGCCCGCTCCCGACCGTCTTCCACGTTGGGTGGCACCAGCTCGAGCGCGACGGTGTTGAGGGTCACGCGGCTCCTCTCCATCAGACGACTATTGCCCTGATCGCTCCCTTGCCGCGCGGCGCCGCGCGAAGCCCAGGCACCCCGCCAGCATAGGGGCGAGTTAGTGAGCCAGTCGAAGCAACTGGGGCCCGCAAGACAACCGACGATGTCGGAATGGGGCCCGCGCCTCACGCCGAATACACTGGTCGGGCCTATAGAGCACCGAGCCACCGAGCAGAAAGGGGCGCCGCGCTGAGCGTCGAAGCAGCGGCAACCGTCGAGTTGACCGGCGCCGTTACCGACCGGCTTCGGCGGTACTTGCACGACCGGCGCACCGAGACCGCCTACATCGGTGCCGACTACGGCGTTCTGATTGCCGCCCTGGAAGATTTTGTCCTCAACGGCGGCAAGCGGCTGCGGCCTGCGTTCGCCTACTGGGGCTGGCGCGCGGTGGCAACCGGGGAGCCCGATCCTGAAGTGCTGCTGCTGTTTTCCGCGCTGGAGCTACTGCACGCCTGCGCGCTGGTGCATGACGACGTGATCGACGAATCCTCCACCCGTCGCGGCAGGCCGACGGCTCACATCCACTTCGCGGCGCTGCACCGGACCCGGAATTGGCGAGGCTCGGCCGACCGGTTCGGGATATCGGCAGCCATCCTGCTTGGTGACCTGGCGCTGGCCTGGGCCGACGACATCGTCTTCGGGGCGGACATACCGCCCGAGGCACAGCGGCGGGTTCACCGCGTATGGGCCGATATCCGGACCGAGGTGCTGGGCGGGCAATACCTCGACATCGTCGCCGAAGCCAGCGCCGCGGAGTCGATCGCGTCGGCGATGAACGTCGACACCTTCAAGACCGCGTGTTACACCGTGACCCGACCGCTGCAGCTGGGGGTGGCCGCCGCCGCTGACAGACCTGACGTCCAAGCCGTCTTCGACCAGTTCGGGACCGACCTCGGCGTCGCATTCCAGCTACGTGACGACGTCCTGGGCGTGTTCGGGGACCCCGCGGTGACCGGCAAGCCGTCCGGTGACGATTTGAGATCAGGCAAGCGCACCGTGCTGCTGGCCGAGGCGGTGGAGTTGGCGGACAAGTCAGATCCCCTGGCGGCCAACGTGTTGCGCAGCTCGATCGGCGCGCAGCTGACCGACGCGCAAGTGGGCGAACTACGCGACGTCATCGAGTCGGTGGGCGCCCTGGCCGCAGCTGAGCAACGTATCGCGGCGCTGACCCAACGGGCGCTGGCCACGCTGGCGGCCGCACCCATCAACGCCGCGGCCAAAGCGGGACTGTCCGAACTGGCCACGATAGCCACCAACCGGACCGCCTGAACCGATGACGACTCCGACGCATACCCCGGCCGATCGCCTGCCGGCGACGAAACATATGCTTCCCCAACAGTTTTCACGGTTGCGCGCCTTCGTTGCCACCCCGGACGCCGGGCCGGCAAAGCTCGGCTTTTTGGGCTCGGTACTGATCACCATGGGCGGGCTGGGCGCCGGCAGCACCAAGCCACACGATCCCCTGCTCGAATCGATGCACATGTCCTGGCTGCGCTTTGGGCACGGACTTGTGCTGTCGTCGGTGCTGTTGTGGACGGGTGTGGGCCTGCTGCTGATCGCGTGGCTGGGACTGGGCCGACGAGTGGTGGCCGGCACGGCAACTGAGTTCACGATGAGAGCCACCACCGGCTTCTGGTTGGCGCCGTTGCTGGTATCGGTGCCCGTCTTCAGTCGTGATACCTACTCGTACCTGGCCCAGGGCGCGCTCCTGCGCGATGGCTTCGACCCGTATGCCGTGGGTCCGGTGGCCAATCCGAATGCGTTGCTGGACAACGTAAGTCCCATTTGGACCATCACCACCGCGCCGTACGGCCCGGTGTTCATTCTGGTTGCCAAACTCGTCACGATGGTGGTCGGCAATCATGTGATCGCCGGCACCATGCTGCTGCGCTTGTGCATGCTGCCCGGACTGGCGCTGCTGATCTGGGCCGCCCCCCGACTCGCCCACCACCTGGGCACCAGCGGCGCAACCGCGCTCTGGATCTGTGTACTCAACCCCCTGGTGCTGATCCACCTGATGGGCGGGGTGCACAACGAGATGCTGATGGTGGGCCTGATGGCCGCCGGCATCGCACTGACCTTTCAGGGCCGGCACGTGCTGGGCGTCACGCTGATCACGGTCGCGATCGCGGTCAAAGCCACCGCGGGTATCTCGTTGCCGTTTCTGGTGTGGGTGTGGATGCGGCATCTGCGCGACGAACGAGGATATCGGCCTGCCCGGGCGTTCCTGACGGCCACCGCCTTGTCCCTGCTGATCTTCACCGTGGTTTTCGGGATATTGTCCGCGGTGGCCGGTGTCGGGGTGGGGTGGCTGACCGCGCTCGCCGGGTCGGTGAAGATCATCAACTGGCTGAGCGTGCCGACCGCGGCGGCGAACCTGATCCACGCACTGGGCAGCGGGTTTTTCCCGGTCAATTTCTACGCGACGCTCCGAATCACCCGCTACATCGGGATCGCGATCATCGCGGTGTCGCTGCCGGTGTTGTGGTGGCGCTTCCGGCGCGACGACCGGGCCGCGCTCACCGGCATCGCTTGGTCGATGCTGATCGTGGTGCTGTTCGTCCCCGCGGCCCTGCCGTGGTACTACTCCTGGCCGCTGGCGGTCATGGCCCCGCTGACCCAGTCACGACGAGCGGTGGCGGCTATCGCCGGGTTCTCCACCTGGGTGATGGTGATCTTCAAACCCGATGGATCGCACGGAATGTATTCCTGGATACACGTTTTCCTGGCCACCGCCTGCGCGCTGATTGCCTGGTACACGCTGTACCGGGCGCCGCAGCCGCGGGCGCAGCAGTCCGAAGAGGTCGTCGTCGCTTAGTCAGCGGCTCAGTAGGCCATGGCTTGTGCCCGGCGCACAACCTCCCGCGCCTGATGGGCGTGCAGCGCATCGACGGGACGTGCGTTGTTGATGGCATCACGGGTGCCGTCGCGCGTGATCGTCAGTGACGGGTCGGGGGTGAACAGCCAGCGCACGATCTCCGTCTCGTGATAACCGCCGTCGTGCAGGATCGTCAGCAGTCCCGGCAGGCTTTTGACCACCTCACCGGAGTTGGTAAAGAACACCTGCGGCACCACCACACCCTCGGCGCGCCGCACCGCGACCAGGTGACCTTCCCGTAGTTGCTGTTGCACCTTGCTCACCGGCACCCCGAGCAACTCGGCGACCCGCGGCAGGTCGTAGATTGGCTCGTCGGGGTCTAACACATCGTCGCCGGCCGGAAAACTGCCCACCGCGCAAGTGTAGGCCCTGCTAGGCGACAGGGTGCGCGCGTTGAACCTAATGTTCCGCCCGCAATCTCACCGCCACCCCTACGATGGCCCCGTGACCGGAGCCGGGACACGCGACCCGTTGGACAGCACGTTGCTGGATGGCCGCTACCTGGTCCAGGCCAAGATCGCCAGCGGCGGTACCTCAACGGTGTATCGCGGTCTCGACACCCGGCTCGACCGCCCGGTGGCGCTGAAGGTGATGGATTCTCGCTACGCCGGCGACGAGCAATTCCTGACCCGCTTCCAGCTCGAGGCCCGCACCGTGGCCCGGCTGAAAAATCCCGGGCTGGTCGCGGTCTACGACCAGGGCTTGGACGCCCGGCACCCGTTTTTGGTCATGGAGCTCATCGAGGGCGGCACGCTGCGCGAGCTGCTGTCCGAACGCGGTCCGATGCCACCCCACGCGGTGGTGGCGGTGCTTCGCCCGGTGCTGGGTGGGCTGGCCGCCGCGCACCTGGCCGGCCTGGTGCATCGTGACGTCAAGCCCGAGAACGTCCTGATCTCCGACGACGGCGACGTCAAAATCGCCGATTTCGGACTGGTACGTGCCGTCGCCGCCGCTGGAATCACCTCCGCCAGCGTCATTCTGGGCACGGCGGCCTATCTGTCTCCTGAGCAAGTGCGCAATGGCAGCAGCAGTCCGCGCAGCGATGTCTACTCGGTCGGGATCCTCACCTATGAGCTGCTGACCGGGCGCACACCGTTCACCGGCGACTCAGCCCTCTCGATCGCTTACCAGCGGCTGGATACCGACGTGCCGCGGGCCAGCGCCGCGATCGATGGTGTGCCACCACAATTCGACGAACTGGTCGCGCGCGCGACCGCCCGCGACCCCGCCGACCGATACGCCGACGCGATCGAGATGGCTGCCGACATCGACGCGATCGCCGACGAATTGGACTTGCCCGACTTCCGGGTGCCGGCCCCGCGCAACTCCGCGCAACACCGGTCGGCGGCGGCGCACCAGAGCCGGATGAGCGAGCGCCGAGCCACCGGGCAGCAACCACAGCCGCCCGTCAAGGCCCCGGTCCGGCATCCCACCCGCCAGTTGACCCGTGGACCCGGGGACTGGCCTGAATCGAAACCCCCGCCGGAGCCCGAGCCCGAGCTTGACGAGGATGACTACGAATACGAGCCTGTCTCAGGCGAATTCGCGGGTATCGCGATGAGCGAATTCGCACTCGCGCGTCAGCACGCCCGGCGCATGGTGCTGATCTGGGTGGCACTGGTGCTGGCCCTCACCGGGCTGGTCGCGACCGCGGCATGGACGATCGGCAGCAATCTGAGCGGCCTGTTGTAGCCCGCCGCGCCCCGGTGATGGTCAGTCGCGCAACATCTCGGCGACCAGGAATGCCAACTCCAGCGATTGCTGGGTGTTCAGCCGCGGGTCACACGCCGTCTCGTAGCGGCCGGCCAGGTCGGTGTCGGAGATGTCTTGCGCGCCACCCAGACATTCGGTGACGTCCTCGCCGGTGATCTCGACGTGGATGCCACCTGGATGAGTGCCCAGCGCCCGATGCACCTCGAAGAACCCCTGCACTTCGTCGACAATGCGGTCGAAGTGCCGGGTCTTGTATCCGTTGGACGACTCGTGGGTGTTGCCGTGCATCGGGTCGCACTGCCAGATCACCTGGTGGCCGGTGGCCTGTACCTTCTCGACGATCGGCGGCAGCAGATCGCGCACCTTGTTGTTGCCCAACCTGCTCACCAATGTCAGCCGTCCAGGCTTGTTGTGCGGGTCGAGCCGCTCGACATACTCGACGGCCAGTTCCGGGGTCATCGTCGGGCCCAGCTTGACGCCGATCGGGTTGGCGATCACCTCGGCGAACGCGACGTGCGCACCGTCGAGCTGACGGGTCCGCTCGCCGATCCACACGGTGTGTGCCGACAGGTCGTACAGTTGCGGCTCGCCGTCTTCGCTGTGCGACAACCGCAACATGGCGCGCTCGTAGTCGAGCACCAATGCCTCGTGGCTGGAGTAGATTTCGGCGGTTTGCAGATTGCGGTCGGCCACCCCGCAGGCGCTCATGAACCTCAAGCCCCGGTCGATCTCGGTGGCCAGCGCCTCATAGCGCGCGCCGGCCGGCGAGGTCCGGACGAATTCGCGGTTCCAGTCGTGCACCAGGTGCAGTGACGCCAGCCCCGACGAGGTCAGGGCCCGCACCAGGTTCATCGCCGCGCTGGCGTTGGCGTAGGCACGCACCAGTCGCGACGGATCGTGCTCGCGCGCCGCGGCATCCGGGGCGAAGCCATTGATCATGTCGCCGCGGTACGCCCTCAGGCCCAGCGCGTCGATGTCGGCGGATCGGGGCTTGGCGTACTGACCCGCGATGCGGGCCACCTTCACCACCGGCAGGCTGGCGCCGTAGGTCAGCACCACCGCCATCTGCAGCAAGGCGCGGACATTACCCCGGATATGGGGTTCGGTGTTGTCGACAAACGTCTCCGCGCAGTCGCCGCCCTGCAGCAGGAACGCCTCGCCCCGCGCGACCTGGGCCAGCTGTTCGTGCAGCCGGACGATCTCGGACGGCACTGTCACCGGCGGCACGCTCTCCAGAACCGTGCGCATCGCCTGGGCCCGCTCGGCGGGCCAGCTGGGCTGCTGAGCGGCCGGCTTGGCCAATGCGGCGTCCAGCCGGGCGCGCAGGTCGAGCGGCAGCGGCGGCAGCGACGGCAGCTGCTCGATCGGGATGTCGACGGTCCAGTTCATCGGTCCATGGTAACTGGGGACGGCCGGCGGCTGATCAGGACGAACGTCGGTGCGAGCGCTCAGGCCCCGGAGGTGATCAGCCGGAATCGGCGCAGCTGATCGCGGGCATCGACCAGCGCGTCGTGGACATCGCGCGGGCGCGGTGGCATCCGGGGGGACCCGCGGTCTTCCCACAATTGCCGCAGTTCCCGGGTGAAACGGGGCAACGCCTGCGGCAAACCTGGCATCGGACCCCACAACTGACACAAGGCGACGTGATCGTAGGCGCCCACCCAGGCCCACAGCTCGATCGGCTCGGTGGCCCCGACATTGAAGACACCGAAGAAGTCCTCCAGGTCCAGGCGAATCTGCTTGCGCGAGCGCCATAGCGGTGAGGCCGGCGGCGGCAACTTGGGCAGTACGTTGGCACGCACCCAGCTACCAGCCAGCTCTGGATCGAATTCCGTGGACACGGCGTAGTACTCGCGGCCATCCTCGGCGACCACCCCAATCGAGATCAGCTCGATGGTGCGGCCGTCCTCGATGAATTCGGTGTCGTAGAAGTACCGCACCCAGAAAGCCTAGGGGCAACCTATCGGCAGATCAGGATGGGCTCGGTTCCTTCGGGCGGTGGCGCCGCATGTACGTCATGGTCGAGCTGGGCGTCGACGGTGCGTTCGTCGGGCAGGCCCGGGGTGCCCGCGATCGCGCGCTGTAGCCACAGCTTGGCCCGCACAACCGGGCGGCGCAGTCTCCGTTCCCGCTGCAGCGCACGTCGCATCTTGTCCGGCTGGGCGGTGTACCGCCACCGGGCCCACGGGGCATGCGGACGTGACAACCGGATCGCGCCGATGACCAGCAGGATGACGATGAACATGCCGAGCAGACCGGTCCACACCTTGCCCTTGAGCACCACAACCACAGCCAGCGGCAACGTCAACGCCATCCCGCTGGCCACCACGACGCGCAGCGGCACCGAATTGGCGTCATGCCAGATCGGCAAGAAAAACATCAGCGGGTGCAGACCCATTATCAAAAGCCCGGCCACCGCCACCGCGGCGAAGACCGCGTCCACCGAAGTGCGGCCGTCTTCTTCCCAGTAAACATCGGACAGATGCAGGATCAACGCGTACTCGTCGAGGACCAATGCCGCCCCGATCCCGAAAAAGGTTGCAGCCAAGGTGAATTCGGGTTCTTGCCCGTTGACGGACAGGGTCACCAACATCAGCCCGGAGAGCATCACCAGGACCACCCCGAACGTTACGTGGTGGATGTGCACTCCCCCGATATGGACATTGCGCGGTTGCCACCAGCGGTTCGGATGACCGGCTTCGACGCGGTGGCGGATAACGCGCACGAACGTCCGTGTCACGAAAAAGGTCAGGATGAAGGCGACCAGACAGCACAGCAACGGCAGCCGGCCGCGGTCGATGATGTCATGCGCGAACCAGTGGGCCACCCCGAACACAAACCAATGGAGCACTCTAGAAACCTACGCCCGTAATTGCAGGCAAGGTTGGAGCCGCGCTGCGACACGTCGCGGCGCGCGCACCGATTACGCTGTTCTGCGACATGAGTAAATGGCGGGCGCCCGGCGTGGGCAGTCGACCCGGGCGGGCGTTGCTCTGGTGCCTGCTCTGGCTGCTGGCCGCCGCGGCGCTGTATTACGTGGGCTGGCGCCTATTCGGGCACCCGCCGTACCGCATCGATATCGACATCTATCAGATGGGCGGTCAGGCCTGGTTGGACGGGCGTCCGCTGTACCGCGGTGACGTGTTGTTTCACACACCCATCGGGCTGAATCTGCCGTTTACCTATCCCCCGCTGGCGGCCATCGTGTTCTGCCCGTTCTCCTGGCTGCACATGCCGGCCGCCAGCATCGCGATCACACTGCTGACGTTGGTGCTGCTGATCGTCTGCACGGCGATCGTGCTGACCAGCCTCGACGTCTGGAGCAGCTCAACCATGGTGGGCGGGCCCGCCTGGCTGCGCAGGTTGTGGTTGGCAGTGGTCATCGCGGCCGCAGCGACCATCTGGCTGGAACCGATCACCTCGAACTTCGCCTTCGGCCAGATCAACGTCGTGTTGCTGACATTGGTGATCGCTGACTGCCTGCCGCGCCGCACACCATGGCCCCGGGGGCTGCTACTTGGCTTGGGGATGGCGCTGAAACTCACTCCGGCGGTGTTCCTGCTCTATTTCCTGCTGCGTCGCGACAACCGCGCGGCGTGGGCGGCGGTGGCGTCTTTCGCGGTCGCGACGCTGCTCGGTTTCGTATTGGCGTGGAGCGACTCGTGGGAGTACTGGACCCATACCGTGCACCACACCGACCGGATCGGTGAGACGGCGTTGAACACCGACCAGAACATCGCGGGTGCGCTTGCCCGGCTGGGGCTCGGTGAGCACGAACGCTTCCCGCTATGGGTGGCCGCGTGCCTGGTCGTGCTGGGGCTGACCATATGGGCGATGCGGCGGGTGCTGCGGGCCGGGGAGCCGGCGCTGGCACTGATTTGCGTCGCCCTGTTCGGCCTGGTGGTTTCGCCGGTGTCCTGGTCACACCACTGGGTCTGGGTACTGCCGGCAGTACTGGTGACGGGGATATTGGCCTGGCGACGCCGCAGCGTCGCGCTGGCCGTGGTCACCATCGCCGGCGTGGCGTTGATGAGGTGGACGCCGATCGATCTGCTTCCGAAGCACCATGAGACGACCGCGAACTGGTGGCGTCAACTCGTCGGGACGTCCTACGTGTGGTGGGCGCTGGCGGTGATCGTCACCGCGGGACTCGCCGTCACCGCCCGCGTCGCGTCGCAGGATTCGGCAGCGAAGGCGCTGACGCCGGTCACGGCCGTCAGCTGATCAGCGCGGGCTAACCGGCGGCGGTCTCGGGGATCCGAGCAGCCTCCTCGGAGGTCGACCCGGCGCCGTCGCTTCGTTCCTTGACGCTGGCCGCGTAGATGTCGACGTACTCCTGGCCGGACAGCCCCATCAGCTCGTAGATCACCTCGTCGGCGACGGCTCGCTCGATGAAGCGATTGCCGGCCAGGCCTTCGAATCGGGAGAAGTCCATCGGCTTGCCGAAACGGACGGTGACCCGTCCGAACCGCAACATCGTGGTGCCGGGCGGGTTGACGACGTTGGTGCCGATCATCGCCACCGGGATCACCGGGACCCCGGTCTGCAGAGCCAGCCGGGCAAGGCCGGTCTTGCCCTTGTACAGCCTGCCGTCGGGCGAACGGGTGCCTTCGGGGTACATGCCCAGCAACTTGCCCCCGCCCAGCACCCGCTCGGCGGTGTCCAGTGCGGCCTGCGCGGCGTCGGCGTTGGAACGGTCGATGGGCACCTGGCCCATGGCGGTGAAAAACCAACGGCTGAGCCAGCCCTTCAACCCGGTGCCGGTGAAATATTCGGACTTCGCGAGGAACGTGATGCGGCGGCGCACCACCAGCGGCAGGAAGAAGCTGTCCATCACCGCCAGGTGGTTACTGGCCAGGATCACCGGCCCCGAACTCGGAACGTATTCCAGCCCTTCGACTTTCGGCCGACCGAGCAATTGCAGCAACGGGCCCAAGAAGATGTACTTGAGCAGCCAGTACCACATGGCCCTCCCTCTCGCCCGAATCGATGATGGTGCTGGCGCCAACTGTACCGATCCACCGGGGAAGGGACCACCTTCGGCCGCGAGCGGGTCACTCCTCGACGGTGACCGGGATGGGTTGGTAACGGGTCTTCACGGCGGCATCGCCGGCGGTGGCTGGCTCGGTCGTGACGCCGCCGCCGGGCGGGCCGTCCGGTGGCGGTTTGGCTGACCGGTCGATGTCGTCGACGATGGCACGGATCATCTCGAGCAAGGCGATGCTGTGGTCCGCGATGACGGTCAGCAGCGGGTGCTGATCGCCGGTGGCCAGCGCGGCCAGTGCGCACACCGGACACCACACTTGCTGACACTTGCCGGTCCCGACCCCAGCGCCGGCCGTCAACGCAGCTGCGGTCCGCACCGCAGGGTCGATCCCATCCAGGATTGCCTGGGCAAGCTTGCGCAGCTCGGGACCAATATCGGGATGAGCCCCACTCACTTAGGCCACACCTCCGGATCTGGTCGAAAGCGAACCGTCAGCTCACTGCCCCGCAGATGAGCATCCAGCACCGCGCACCGCCGCAGTACCGACGCCAACCGAACCCTGCGCCGCAGCCCGCCGGCGCTGATGATCAGGTCGTCGTCGACCCGCCCCAGCGACAGCGCGCCGGGGTCGAGCTGGGGTAACGCTAGCCGCATTCGGTATATCGACCCAAGTCCCGACCCGGATTCCAGGTCAACAATAGGGCGCAAGGGCCCTGGTGGCGGCGCCCCACGCCGACGCCGGGCACCGTCAAGCAGTCCGCCCAGCGCCTTGGGACCAATCGGTTCGCCGGACAGATGCGGGGTCAGCACCAGCGCCACGTCACCGATGGTGGCGTCGAGTTCGTCGAGCACGGCACGCTGTTCGGAGATGCGTTCGGCGTACCAGTAGAACGCCGGGTGGTCGGGCAGGTTGCGGTACTCGTAGGACTCGTCTTCGGCCAGAACCTGATTGACGATCAGCTCCTCGACGCGGACGCCCATCAGTGCCAGGGACCCCAGGGTCCGGACCGCCTCGGCCGCGACCACGCGTTCGGGAGTCAGCACCAGGTGCGCAGTGACCAGCTGGCCGTCGGTCAGCAACGCGCTGAGCGCATCCACGCTGGCGCTGATGCGCTCCAGCAGTTCCACCGCCGCGGCCGACCGGGCGTCGTCGGCGGTGATCGACAGCCGGCGATGACGCGGCCACGCGCGCTCCACGTACAACCCGAAGGTGGCGGGCAAGGTCAACATTCGCAACGCGTCTGCCGTCGAGGCGCAGTCGACGACGATGCGGTCCCATCGCCCGGAGGCCGCGAGCTCGCCGACCGCGTGCAGACCGAGCACCTCCTGGATACCCGGCAGCGCCGAGAGTTCTTCGGGGGCAATGGTGCTCAACTCGGAGTCGGGGAACCGCCGATCCAGTGCGTTGACCACGTCCTGCCACCGGGACTCGAGTAGCGCCAGGGTGTCCAGCGCCAGCGCGTCGAGAAAGCCGCCGCCCGCCTCGGCGTCATCGGCGAGCACCCGAACCGGTTCGTCCTGACCGCTCGGCGGCACCGGGACACCCAGCACGTCGCCCAGCGAGTGCGCCTGATCGGTGGACACCACCAGCACCCGCTGACCCTCGCTCGCACCACAGACCGCGGTAGCACATGCCAGGGTGGATTTTCCTACCCCGCCCTTCCCGACAAAGAGACTGATCCGGGCCGGGGCGGGCTCAGCAGACTCACTCAGCCTCGACTCGTTTCTTCAGATCCTTCAAAGCGGTGTCGGTCAGCCTGCGCTCGGCCTTGCGCTTGAGCAACCCGAGCATCGGGATGGCAAGATCCACCGAGAGCTCGTAGGTGACGTCGGTGCCAGAACCCTTGGGCGCCAAGCGATATGAGCCTTCGAGCGAACGCAACAGCGAGCTGGAAACCAGGGTCCAGCTCAGCGAGTGGCGGTCGGCCGGCCACTGGTAGGACATGACCATGGTGTCTTTGATGACGCCGGCGTCCATCACGAATCGCACGACTTTCGGATAGCCGTCGGCGCCTCTTTCCTGCACCTCGGCTTCCTTGTACTCCGAGATCCACTGCGGGTAGGAATCGATGTCGGCGATCACCTCCAGCACCGTGCCGGGGTCGGCTTCGATGTGAATGGTTTGCGTCGTCTTCTCCGCCACCTGGCTGCTGCCCTCTCTCCCGCAATCGGGTCGACCGGCGATCTGCGCTCGTACCCGGCCTCAGGGCCGAAACGGTACTCTCCGTGCGAAACCTTGACCCGGCTAAAATACCGGAGAAACACCGACCGGACGTGACCGTTCCAGTGTCGTCTTGACCTCAAAGGCCATTTTCTTACCCGCCACCCGCCGGCGGTGCGTGATTTTCGCCAAGTTCAGCTTGGCCAGCTGCCAGGCGGCGACGCCGGTCGGTTCGGCGTGCAGGAAGTAATGCAGCACCACTCCGTCCAGTGACGGCTCCAGCCAGATCTCCATGGTGCCGGTCAATGCGCCGGTCACCGTCCAGCGGATGCCCTTTTCGGCACGATCCTCCACGACCTGCAGCCGCAGATCAGGCCACCACCGACGCCAGTTCGACCGATCCGCCACCGCGGCGCCGACCTGTGCACCGTCGGCGGCCACGAACGTCTGGTCGGCGACCTGAATGCTGTACATCGCCCCAGCTTCACACACCAACCTGAGGTGCCCATCAACGACCTCACGGCGCGCGCACCACCCCGGCAACTCCGGGCACGCCGATACGACCGTCGCAATCGTGACGGTGCCCCAACCGACCGCCGCCGTGCTGGGCGAATACTCGGATTAGGCTGGGCGACAGCAAGCCGACCCCCGGCACCGTCACTAGGTCAAATGAGGTCAAAAGAGTGCGTGAGTACAGTGTCCCCGCCCGCTTTTCTGTCGGCGAGCACGACAACGTCGCGGCCGCGGTCTTCGAGCATGAGCGCGACGACCCCGACTTTGTCATCTACCAACGTCAGATCGACGGCGTCTGGACCGACGTCACGTGCGCCGAGGCTGCCGACCAGATTCGTTCTGCGGCATTGGGTTTGATCTCCCTGGGGGTGCAGGCCGGTGATCGGGTATCCATCTTTTCTGCGACCTGCTACGAGTGGGCCATCCTCGACCTGGCGATTTTGTCCGTGGGCGCCGTCACCGTGCCGATCTACGAGACGTCGTCGGCCGAACAGGTGCGTTGGGTGCTGCAGAATTCCGAAGCCGTGTTGGCGTTCGCCGAGACCGACGCCCACGCCGCGACGGTCACCGAGCTCACCGGCGAGCTGCCCGCCCTGCGCCGGGTGCTGCACATCAACGGTTCGGGTCCCAAGGCGCTCGACCAGCTGGTCGAGGCCGGCGCGTCGGTCGACCCGGCTGAGCTGACCGCCCGCCTCGAAGCGTTGCGTGCCGAGGACCCGGCGACACTCATCTACACCTCGGGCACCACCGGACGGCCCAAAGGCTGCCAGCTCACTCACTCCAACCTGCTCCATGAGATCCGGGGCACCCAGGAGTGCCTGCCGACGCTGCTGAAGAAAGGTGAGCGGCTGCTGGTCTTTCTGCCGCTGGCTCATGTGTTGGCCCGCGCCCTCACCTTGTCGGCGTACGCCAGCAAAGTGACTGTCGGGTTCACCAGCGACATCAAGAATCTGGTGCCGATGTTCGCGGTGTTCAAACCGACCGTGGTGGTTTCGGTTCCGCGGGTGTTCGAAAAGGTATACAACACCGCCGAGCAGAACGCCGACAACGACGGCAAGGGCCGGATCTTCAAGCGCGCGGTACAGACCGCGGTCGACTGGAGCCAGGCCTACGACGACGGGCGCCCGGGGCCGCTGCTGCGTGCCCAGCACGCCCTGTTCGACCGGCTGGTCTACCACAAGTTGCGCGCGGCGCTGGGCGGCGACTGCCACGCCGCCGTGTCGGGTGGCGCACCGCTGGGCGCGCGGCTCGGCCACTTCTATCGCGGCGTGGGCCTGACCATCTACGAGGGTTATGGCCTGACCGAGACCAGCTCGGCCATCACGGTCAACCAGATCGACGGCCTGAAGATCGGGACCGTCGGAAAGCTGGTGCCCGGCAACAGTCTGCGCATCGCTGAGGACAAAGAACTGTTGGTGCGCGGCGGCGTGGTGTTCAGCGGCTACTGGCGCAACGAGCAGGCCACCGAGGAGGCGTTCACCAACGGCTGGTTCAAGACCGGCGATCTCGGCGCGGTCGACGACGACGGCTTCTTGACGATCACCGGCCGTAAGAAGGAAATCATCGTCACCGCCGGCGGGAAGAATGTCGCCCCTGCGGTGCTCGAAGACCAGCTGCGGGCGCACCCGCTGATCAGCCAGGCCATGGTCGTCGGTGATGCCAAGCCGTTCATCGGCGCGCTGATCACCATCGACCCCGAAGCGTTCGACGGCTGGAAACAACGCAACAGCAAGGCGGACGGCGCTTCAGTCGGGCGATCTGGCCAATGATCCCGACCTGGTCGCCGAGGTGGATGCGGCCGTCAAGAAGGCCAACCTGTCGGTGTCGCATGCGGAGTCGATCCGCAAATTCCGCATCCTGCCGGTCGACTTCACCGAGGACACCGGTGAACTGACACCGACGATGAAGGTCAAGCGCAAGGTGGTGGCCGAGAAGTTCGCCTCCGATATCGAGGCGATTTACGAAAAGGACTAACTTCCGCGCCGAGCTGGGGGCACCCCCACTCAGGCCGCACGGCCCGCATCGTCGCCGCGCAGCAGGTTGGCCAGCCGGGCCGCCAGCGTGTCCCAGCGCCACTGGGACGTCACCCACTCGCGCCCGGCTGCGCCCATCGCGGCGGCCCGGTCGCGATCGGTCAGCAACTCGGTGACGGCGCCGGCTACCTCATCCACCGAACGGCCGTCGACCACCAGCCCGGTCTTGTTGTGCTGCACGGCTTCTGGGGCCCCACCCGATTGTCCGGCGATTACCGGCACGCCGGTCGCCGAAGCCTCCAGGAATACGATGCCCAAGCCCTCGACGTCCATGCCCGCGCCGCGGGTGCGGCATGGCATCGCGAACACATCAGCCACCGCGTGGTGGGCGGGCAGTTCGGCGACCGGTACACCGCCGGTGAATGTCACGTGGTCGGCCACACCGCAATCGCGGGCCAGCTTGCGCAGCGCCTCCAGATACGGACCACCGCCGACGATCACCAGTGCGGCTCCGTCGACGCGTTGCCGGATCGACGGCAGTGCCCTGATCAGCATGTCCTGGCCTTTACGCGGCACCAGCCGCGACACGCACACCACGGTTGGCCGCTCGCCCAGCCGGTAGCGCTTGCGCAGCTCGGCGCGGCCGGCCGGATCGGGCCGGAACCGGTCGGTGTCCACCCCCGGCGGCAGGTATTCCAACGAAGCCGCGGGCCCGAAGGCGGTCGCGAACCGGGACCGGGTGTAGCGGCTGACGAAGGTCACGACGTCGGTGCCGTCGCCGATGCGACGCAGCACCGATCGGGCAACCGGAAGCATCGACCAGCCGACTTCGTGGCCGTGCGTGCTGGCCAGCACCCGTGCCGCCCCGGCCTGCCGGGCACGCGGCGCCAGCAGGGCCAGCGGCGCGGCCGCACCGAACCACACGGTGTCGATGCCATGGTCGGCGATCAGCCGGCGCATCCGGACATCGACCGTCGGGCCGGGCAGCATCAGGGTGCCCGGGTGGCGCACGACTCGATAGCCGGCAGCCCGAGCGGAGTCGTCGAACGTGTCGGCACCCTTCCACTGCGGTGCATACACCGTCACGGAATGCGACCCGGCGTCAGCCAGCCGACCGACGAACTCCCCCAGGTAGGACTGGATGCCGCCGCGTCGGGGCGGAAAGTCGTTGGTTACCAGCAGGACCCGGCTCACCTGCGTCAGGTTATCCGACCATCCACTGCTTCCAGTGGGCGAGCAGCGCAGCCGAGTCAGTGCCGAGGACATCGTGCACGGCGGTGGGCAGGTCGGCGTGCCCGACGCCGCACGCGGCCAGGTAGAACGCCCGCAGCTTCGCGCTCCCGTAGGTATCGGCGACGAAGCGGGCAAACCACCATGCGCGGTCATATGCCGACGAGCGCTGCGGCCCGGGTGTGTCCAGGTCGGCGTCCGACGGCAGGGCGACAACAGCAGACTGCGCGTCGGCGGGCACTGGGCTGATTGGCCGGGCGACGAAATCGGCTACCCCTTCGGTCAGCCATCGGGGCGCGTCCAGGGCGGTGTCGACGCGTGCCGCGTAATGAAAAAGCTCGTGGGTCAACACTATCCGGAGTGCCGGTTCGCTCATGTTGGCCGCGCCCGGCGCGAACACGATGCGTTGGCCGACCGCCACCCGGTGAGCGAGGTCGACGCGGTCGACGACCGTCACCGCCGCGATGTCGGTCCACTGGGATGCCAGCCCACCGCCAGCGGCGGCGCGAAACTCGTCGTCGGAGCCGGCGGCGACCACCGAGATATCGCGCGGCCAATCCACTCCCCAGAAGGCCTCCACCTGGTCGACCGCGGCGCCGATGTTCGACGCGATACGAGACAGCAGGCGATCGGTGGCCGGACCGCCGAGGCCGAGCAGCCGGACTGCGCGGTCGCGTACGGCCAGAGTCGTCGGCGCGGCGCTCGGGTGGCTAAAAGGAGCGGGCGCGACCAGCGGTGCCGGTCTTGCCGGAGTATCGGGCGCCGCGTGGAAAGCCGCGGCCGCGATCAGCTCACCGACAAAAATCCAGGCGAGGAGCATCGGGAGCCAGCGGCGCTGGCGGCCAAGCCGCCGCCGGCCCAGGCGTTCAGTAGCGGCGGGCGTCGTAGATCGGGCCGGAGGAGTTCATCGGCACCACCCGGACCGGCACGCCGTAGGTGGAGGAGTGAATCATCATGCCGTCACCGATGTAGAGGCCGGCATGTGACGCATCGGAATAGAAGGTCAACACGTCGCCGGGCTGCAGATCCGACAGCGCCACCGGCTCACCGCCGTGGGCCATCGCCTGGCTGGAGTGCGGCAGCGAGACACCGGCCTGCTGGAATGCCCACATCACCAATCCGGAGCAGTCGAACCCGCCGGGTGCCGCGCCGCCCCACACATAAGACGATCCGACCTGCGTCAACGCCGCCTGTACTACGGTCGCGCGGTCACCGCCGCCCACGCCGCCGGGCTGCGGTCCAGGCATTCCGCCGGGAGGTGGAGCCTCACCCGGTGCTTGACCGCCGGGCGGTGGCGTACCGGGCGGCAAGGCGTCCGGCGCCGGTGCGCCGGGTGCGGGAGCCGCCGCCGGGACCTGTCCGGGGTCGGCGAGCGCGGTCCGCTGGCCCGGCGACAAGGACATGTACTGCGACTTGACGACGGCGATCTGCACCTGCAACTGGCTCTGCTTGGACTGCAGGCTGGCCCGTACCGCGGCCGCCTGCTCGGTCGCGCTCTTCGCCTCAGCGGCGGACTTGGCGGATGCCTGCTCGGCCTTGGCGGCCTGCTCTCCGGCAACCCGGTAACCCACCATCTGCGTGCGCATTTGGGTCGCCATCAGCCGCTGCATCGCCATCTTGTCGATCAGACCTTGCGGCGATCCCGCGGTCAGCATGGCCTCCATGCCGTCGACGCGGCCGCCCATGTATGTCGCGGCGGCAAGCTTGTTGACAGCAGTCTGGAAGGTGGCCAGCCGAGCCTTGGCCCCATCCACCGCGGCCTGATCGTCGGCATGCTTCTTCTCTGCTGTCCGCTGGACCGCCAGCTTCTCGTTCAGGTCGAGCTGCGCGCTGTGCATCGCCTCGGTGGTCTGCTCAGCCTGACGAGATAGCTCGTTGAGTTTTGCCATCGCGTCCTCGGCTGGATCGGCCACCGCACTCGCGGCAAGAGCGCCGGAAAAAACAGTGAGGCCCGCCAGCATCCCGACGACCAAACGTGTCAAGGCACGCGTGATCGGATACTCAGAGCCGAAACTCAAGATTTGCTTCCCCCAACGGCCATCGACGCATTGCGGTCGAGCTGGTTTAGGTCTCAAACAGGTTACGAAACGATATACGCGTTTGTCCAAACCAGATCATTAAGAATTTAGAAAGAATTCTGTCATTTCTGTGTGGGTGACGGCCCGCATGCCGATAACCTCCAGCGGTTTTGGCGCACAGAGCGATTACGCGACCCCAGACCCGCGATCGCGATGGATCGGCACCAACCGCAATCGAGGCGCCAATCCGACTTCGGCGAGCACTTCCAGCGCCGCACGTTCATCCTGCAACAAAGTTTCCGGTACCCCGAGTAGCACGCTGACCACACAGTCGCGGCATCCCGGGCCGCGCACCGCGCAGTCGTCGCAGTCGATAACCACCGGTTCGCCAAGCCCGGGCGTCGCGACGCCTTTGCTGTCGGGTCCGCTGCTGTGTGCCATCGGGATCGGTCCTCTCGCTTGCGCTCCGGTCGGGGCTATCTGAACGCTAACCGCGGGCACCGACATCTATCCGGCGCAGACTCGATCGGGACCGCCCGGCGTGGGAACCCCGCAGGTGTCGGTAGGCATGCTTAACGTCGCTGCCATGGGTGCGACGGGTGCGACTCAGCTGAGTTTCGCCGACCTGGGACCAGCCTGGGACCCCGCCGCCGTGGCAACCGACGACGTCTCGTTGCGCGAAACCACCTTTGTCGTGGTGGACCTCGAGACCACCGGCGGACGCACCCGCAGTAGCGACGGAACACCTCCCGACGCCATCACCGAGATCGGGGCGGTCAAGGTCCGCGGCGGCGTCGTGCTCGGCGAGTTCGCCACCCTGGTCGACCCGCAGCGCAGCATCCCGCCCCAGATCGTGCAGCTCACCGGCATCACCACGGCAATGGTGTGTGACGCCCCGACCATCGACACCGTGCTGCCGATGTTTCTGGAGTTCGCCGGCGGTTCGGTGTTTGTCGCCCACAACGCGGGGTTCGACATCGGGTTCCTACGGGCCGCCGCGCAGCGCTGCGAAATCCCTTGGCCCCGACCGCAGGTGCTGTGTACCGTTCGGCTGGCCCGGCGGGTGCTGAGCCGCGAGGAAGCCCCCAGCGTGCGGCTGGCCGCATTGGCGCGACTGTTCACTGTCGCCGCACAGCCCACCCACCGCGCCCTCGACGACGCCCGCGCCACCGTCGATGTCTTGCACGCTCTGATCGAGCGAGTGGGCAATCAGGGCGTGCACACCTACGCCGACCTGCGCTCGTATCTGCCGGACGTGACGCCAACCCAGCGCCGCAAGCGGGTGCTCGCCGACAGCCTGCCGCACCGGCCGGGCGTGTATCTTTTCCGCGGCCCGTCGGGCGAGGTGCTCTATGTCGGCACCGCCGTCGACCTGCGCCGCCGGGTAAGCCAGTACTTCAACGGCACCGACCCCCGCGGCCGGATGAAGGAGATGGTCACGCTGGCCGGCGCGGTCGACCATGTCGAGTGCGCGCACGCTCTCGAGGCCGGTGTGCGCGAACTGCGGATGCTGGCCGCACACGCCCCGCCGTACAACCGCCGGTCGAGGTTCCCGCACCGGTGGTGGTGGGTGGTGCTGACCGATGAGGCGTTTCCGCGCTTGTCGGTGGTGCGGTCACCGCGCCACGACCGTGCCGTCGGCCCGTTTCGGTCGCGCACCGACGCCGCCGACACCGCCGGCCTGCTCGCGCGGTTCACCGGAATCCGAACCTGTACCGCGCGGCTGGCGCGCAGTGCGCTGCACGGAGCGGCCTGTCCCGAGCTCGAGGTGTCGCCGTGCCCCGCCGCTCGCGACGTGACCGCCGTGCAGTACGCCGAGGCGACGCGGCGCGCCACGGACTTGATCGACGGCCTGGACAACAGCGCGCTGGACGCGGCCGTGCGTCAGGTCACCGCGCTTGCCGAGCATCGCCACTACGAGAGCGCCGCGCGATTGCGCGACCGCACCGCCACCGCCGTCGAAACCCTGTGGCGCGGCCAGCGGTTACGCGCCCTGGCCGCGCTGCCCGAGCTGATCGCTGCCGCGTCGGACGGCAACGGCGGCTACCACCTCGCCGTCATCCGCTACGGCCAACTCGCCGCGGCCGGCACCGCCCGACCTGGGGTGCCGCCGATGCCCGTGGTCGACGCCATTCACGCTGGCGCACAGGCGATTCTGCGAGTGCCGGCCCCGCTGGGCGGCGCGCTGGTCGAGGAGACCGATCTCATCGCGCGCTGGTTGGCGTCCCCGGGCGTGCGCATCGTCCGGGTAGCCGACGACGACGGGTGGGCCTCACCGCTGCGGTCAGCGGGCCGGTGGGCGGCGTGGGCGGCATCGGCGCGCTCGGCACGACTGGCCTGCGAGCAGGCCATCCGGGATTGGGACTCAGACCTGCTGGCTGAACCGCACCCATCGCGCGAGCAGCTGTTCGGCCGCGCCGGAGTCGATGGCGGCGCCGGCACGGCCCAACCCTTCCTCCCACGCCGGCAACCATTCAGCGCGGCTGGATAGCCCGGCGTGGGCGACGATAGCGCCGGCGGCGTTGAGCACGACGGCGTCCCGGACCGGTCCCTTGGCACCGGCCAGCACCGCACGCACCTCCGCCGCATTGGCTTGCGCGTCGCCGCCCAGTAGCTCGTCGAGGTCGGCGCGGGCGAACCCGAATCCGGCAGGATCAAAGGTCAGCCTGTCCACCGTGCCCGCCTGCACTCGCCAGATCGTGCTCGTGGTGGTGGTAGTCAACTCGTCAAGCCCGTCGTCGCCGTGCACCACCAGCACGCTGGAGCGACGCGCGGCGAACACACCAGCCATCACCTCGGCCAGGTCGGCGAACGCACAGCCGATCAACCCGGCCCGCGGCCAGGCCGGATTGGTAAGGGGCCCAAGGAGATTGAACACCGTAGGCACCCCGATCTCGCGGCGCACCGCGGACGCGTGCCGGTACGACGGATGGAACACCGGCGCGAAGCAGAACCCGATCCCGACTTCGGCGAGACTGCGCGCGACCTGCTCGGGTCCGAGGTCGATGCGCACCCCGAGCGCCTCCAGCGTGTCGGCGCCGCCGGACAGCGATGACGCCGCCCGGTTGCCGTGCTTGACCACCGGCACGCCCGCAGCCGCGACCACGATCGCCGCCATGGTGGACAGGTTGACGGTGTTGACGCCATCGCCACCGGTACCGACGATGTCGACGGTGTCGTCGCGGATCGCGTCGGCAGGCATCTGCCGCGCGTGGCTCAGCATGACGTCGGCCAGCTCACTGACTTCGGACGAGGTCGGAACCTTCATCTTCATCGCCACCGCGAAGGCGGCAATCTGAGCCGGCCTCGCGTTGCCCGTCATGATCTGGTCCATCGCCCAGGCGGCCTGACCCCGAGCCAGTTCCCGCCCGTCCGTCAAACGAGCCAGGACCTGCGGCCATGACGGTGCCGACCCGGCAGCGCCGGTGAAAGACCCCCCGGGAGAAGAAGCCTCAGATGACAGAGCCACGCGCCGATGGTCCCACGAGTACCAACCACCTCCCAACCGTCGCCGAAAGCACACCGGTAGCGGCTTCGGCGCGACGCGCAAAACGCCAATTCGAGAAATTTCAGACCCGGGTAGAGTTCGACAACTACAAAGCGTCATACTTGCGGATGTGACCAGCGCTGTGGGGACCTCGGGTACTGCGATCACGTCACGGGTGCATTCGCTGAATCGCCCCAACATGGTCAGTGTCGGCACCATAGTGTGGCTTTCCAGCGAGCTGATGTTCTTTGCTGGACTATTCGCCTTCTACTTCACGGCCCGTGCGCAGGCCGGCGGCAACTGGCCGCCGCCGCCGACCGAGCTGAATCTGTACCAAGCCGTACCGGTGACGCTGGTCCTGATCGGCTCGTCATTCACCTGCCAGATGGGTGTGTTCGCGGCCGAGCGCGGCGATGTCTTCGGGCTGCGCCGCTGGTACGTGATCACCTTCATGATGGGTTTGTTCTTCGTGCTCGGTCAGGCCTACGAGTACTTCCACTTGATGACGCATGGCACCACCATCCCCAGCAGCGCCTACGGCAGCGTGTTCTACCTGGCCACCGGCTTCCACGGACTACACGTCACCGGCGGCCTGATCGCCTTCATTTTCCTGCTGGCCCGCACCGCGATGACCAAGTTCACCCCGGCGCAGGCGACGGCCAGCATCGTCGTCTCCTATTACTGGCATTTCGTCGACATCGTGTGGATCGCGCTGTTCACCGTGATCTATTTCATCCGATGAGTAGGCGCTAGACGAACAGGAGTGCTCGGTTGAAGAAACTGAGGTCTACCCGATCCGGTGGCAACAAGCCCCGGGGTCAGCGGAGCGATCGCGCGCGGCGGCGTCTTCGCCGCCGATTGTCGGGCGGCCTGCTGCTGCTGATAGCGCTGACCGTTGCCGGCGGGCTGGCCGCGGTGCTGACCCCCACCCCGCAGGTGGCTGTCGCCGACGAGTCTTCCTCGGCGCTATTGCGCACCGGCAAACAGCTTTTCGACACCTCCTGTGTGTCCTGCCACGGCGCCAACCTGCAAGGTGTGCCCGACCACGGGCCGAGTCTGATCGGCGTCGGCGACGCGGCCGTCTACTTCCAGGTGTCCACCGGCCGGATGCCCGCCATGCGCGGTGAGGCCCAGGCGGTCCGTAAAGATCCGATCTTCGATGAGTCACAGGTCGACGCGATCGGTGCCTGGGTGCAAGCCAACGGCGGCGGCCCCACAGTGGTGCGCAACCCAGACGGCAGCATCGCGATGCAGTCGCTGCGCGGTACCGACCTGGGCCGCGGCGGTGACCTGTTCCGGCTCAACTGCGCCTCGTGCCACAACTTCACCGGAAAGGGCGGGGCGCTGTCATCAGGTAAGTTCGCGCCCGACCTGGGGCCCGCCAACGAACAGCAGATCCTCACCGCGATGCTGACCGGCCCGCAGAACATGCCGAAGTTCTCCGACCGCCAGCTTTCCTTCGAGGCGAAGAAGGACATCATCGGCTACGTCAGGACCGTCACCGAAGAGCGCCAGCCGGGTGGCTACGGCCTCGGTGGCTTCGGACCCGCGCCCGAGGGCATGGCCTTCTGGATCATCGGGATGGTCGCCGCCATCGGGCTGGCACTGTGGATTGGGGCGCGATCATGAGCGACGGCTCGAACATCCCCAAAGGCTCTGACACCGACAAAAGCGCCGGGGCAGCCCATGAGCCCAGTGAGGCTGCGCTGGCAGAGATGTCGCAAGACGAGCTGGTAGCGCTGGGCGGCAAGCTCGATGGTGTCGACACGGTCTTTAAGGAACCTCGCTGGCCGGTCCCCGACACCAGGTCCGAGAAGCGCGCCGAGCGCGGGGTGGCGCTGTGGCTTTTGCTCGGTGGTTTCTTCGGGCTGGTGCTGTTGCTGATCTTTTTGTTCTGGCCGTGGGAGTACAAGCCGAGGGAAGCCGCGGGTAGCTTCTGGTACTCGCTGACCACGCCGCTGTACGGCCTGACTTTCGGGCTGTCCATCCTGGCGATCGCTATCGGCGCAATCCTGTTCCAGAAAAGGTTTATCCCGGAAGAGATTTCGATCCAGGAGCGACATGACGGGGCTTCTCGCGACATCGATCGCAAAACGGTCGTGGCAAATCTGACCGACGCCTACCAGGGTTCGACTATCGGACGCCGCAAGCTGATCGGGCTGTCTTTGGGCATGGGTCTGGGCGCGTTTGGCCTCGGCACCTTGGTGGCATTTGCTGGTGGCCTCATCAAAAACCCGTGGAAGCCGGTCGTGCCCACTGCCGACGGTATGAAGGCCGTACTCTGGACGTCCGGCTGGACCCCGCGCTATCACGGCGAGACCATCTATCTGACGCGGGCCACCGGCTCGCACGCAGGAGCACCGTTTATCAAAATGCGCCCCGAAGACGTCGACGCCGGTGGGATGGAGACCGTCTTCCCGTGGCGGGAATCCGACGGCGACGGCACCACCGTGGAATCACACGAAAAGCTGACAGCGATCTCGCTGGGTATCCGCAACCCGGTGATGCTCATCCGCATCCGGCCCAGCGACATGGGCCGCGTGGTCAAACGCCAGGGTCAGGAGAGCTTCAACTTCGGCGAGTTCTTCGCCTACACCAAAGTCTGCTCGCATTTGGGTTGCCCGTCATCGCTGTACGAACAGCAGTCCTACCGAATCTTGTGCCCGTGTCACCAGTCGCAGTTCGACGCAATGCATTTCGCCAGGCCGATATTCGGCCCGGCCGCCCGTGCGTTGGCACAACTGCCCATCACAATCGACACCAACGGGTATCTGGTCGCCAACGGCGACTTTATTGAGCCCGTCGGACCGGCATTCTGGGAGCGCACAACAACATGAGCCCAAAACTGAGTCCTCCGAAGATCGGTGATGTCCTGGCCCGCCAAGGCGAGGACATCGACACGCGGTATCACCCCTCGGCGGCTGTGCGCAGACAGCTCAACAAGGTATTCCCGACGCACTGGTCGTTCCTGCTCGGCGAGATCGCGCTGTACAGCTTCATCGTGCTGCTGATCACCGGCGTGTACCTGACGCTGTTCTTCGATCCGTCCATGGTTGACGTCACCTACAACGGCGTGTACCAACCGCTACGCGGAGTCGAGATGTCGCGCGCCTACCAATCGGCGCTCGACATCTCCTTCGAAGTCCGCGGCGGCCTGTTCGTCCGCCAGATCCACCACTGGGCCGCGTTGATGTTCTCCGCGTCGATCATGGTGCACCTGGCGCGCATCTTCTTCACCGGTGCGTTCCGGCGGCCCCGTGAGGCCAACTGGGTCATTGGTGCGCTGCTGCTGATCCTGTCCATGTTCGAGGGGTACTTCGGTTACTCGCTGCCCGACGACCTGCTGTCGGGTCTCGGCCTGCGCGCGGCGCTTTCGTCGATCTCGCTGGGCATGCCGGTGATCGGAACCTGGCTGCACTGGGCGCTGTTCGGCGGCGACTTCCCGGGTACCATCTTGATCCCCCGGCTCTACGCACTGCACATCCTGCTGCTACCCGGGATCATCCTGGCACTTATCGGGCTGCATCTGGCGTTCGTCTGGTTCCAGAAGCACACCCAGTTCCCCGGCCCGGGCCGCACCGAGCACAACGTCATCGGCGTGCGGGTGATGCCGGTGTTCGCGGTCAAGTCCGGCGCGTTTTTCGCGGCTATCGTCGGCGTGCTGGGCATAATGGGCGGCCTGCTACAGATCAACCCGATCTGGAACCTGGGCCCCTACAAGCCATCTCAGGTGTCGGCCGGCTCGCAGCCAGACTTCTACATGATGTGGACCGAGGGCCTGGCCCGTCTCTGGCCGCCGTGGGAGTTCTACTTCTGGCATCACACCATTCCTGCCGCGGTCTGGGTGGCGCTGATCATGGGCCTGATTTTCGTCCTGCTGATCGTCTATCCATTCCTCGAGAAGCGGTTTACCGGTGACTACGCGCACCACAACCTGCTGCAGCGGCCGCGCGACGTTCCGGTGCGCACCGCGATCGGCGCGATGGCGATCTCCTTCTACATGGTGCTCACCCTGGCGGCGATGAACGACATCATCGCGTTCAAGTTCCACATCTCGCTGAACGCGACGACGTGGATCGGACGCATCGGGATGGTGATCCTGCCGCCGTTCGTCTTCTTCATCAGCTATCGGTTTTGCATTGGGCTGCAGCGCAGCGATCGAGCGGTGCTCGAGCACGGCGTGGAGACCGGCATCATCAAGCGGCTGCCGCACGGTGCCTACATCGAGCTGCACCAGCCGCTCGGCCCGGTCGATGACCATGGCCACCCGATACCGCTGGCCTACCAGGGCGCGCCCGTGCCCAACAAGATGAACCAGCTGGGCTCGGGCGGAACGCCGGGAAGCGGCAGCTTCTTGTTCGCCGATCCGCCGTCCGAGGATGCGGCACTGCGCGAGGCGACACACGCCGCCGAACAACGTGCCCTGACCGCGCTGCGTGAGCATCAAGACAGCATCGCCGGTTCACCGAACGGCGAACACGGCGAGCACTAGCCCGGCGCTTCTGACTCGTCAGCACACCGGCTAGTGCTCGGCGATCAGGCTGCGCAGTTGCCGGACATGTAGCCATTCGACCACCGGCATCGCCGCGGTGACGAGCCCGGCCAGCACGTAGCCGACCCACGACGGGCCCTCGTGACCGACGGCCATCAGATACGTCGCCGCCGCGACCGCAATCAGCGCGGCACCCATCGTGCCCGCGAGTATGACTATGCCGCGCAACCAGACCCGGTCCACCGCCGCACCGGACAATTCGGCGCCCGGCTCCGCGGCTTGCACCGTGTGCGCGCGGGCCCGCTCCGCCAGGGTGCGTGCTGTGGGAGCGCCCGGCCGTACCAGGGGTCTGCCCGGCACCCGCACCGGCGCGGTCGCCGACCGGACGGCTGGATCGGCCTGAGCCATGCGCCGAGCCCGCAACAGCACCGGGATCGCGCCGGCGATGATCAGCGCGGAAATGATGATGACGGCGTACAACACCCATGTGGTATGCGAGCTTCCGGCCATTCTGTGGAAGCCCCGGCCCAAATCGGCCAGCGCGACGGCAGCGGCCACGCTGACGCCCAACAACACCAGCCAGATCGCTGCGCACGCCCCCACCAGGATGCGGTCGATGACCTCTGGCGGAATGGTGTCCGACCCACGCCGATATGCGGAGTATCTGCTGACCATCAGCAGCTCGTCTGCGGTGCGTCGCTGTTGTTCGACGACAGCACCGCTCCGTCGCTCGTGGTGATCGAGCAATTGAGTCTGCTCACCCGGAAAAGGCTGGAAGCCTGCACGGAGCCGACGTCGGACGTCGAGATCGGTGTCACGGTCATCGACCACGGGATGTACACGTTGTGCTGAGTGCGTGACCGACCAGAGGCGTCGACGTAGGTCACCGAAATGATGTCGCCCGGCGCTTTCGTGCCGGTCACCGAGTAGGTGACCTGCCGCGGTCCGGCCGGTGTCGAAGGAGGCGGCGGAGGCGCTGCCGCCGGCGAGGTGGCGGGGGGCGGTGCCGGAGCCGGCGCCGGCGGGGGCGGCGGTGGCGGCGGAGAGGGCGTCACCGTCACGGTCTGTGTCTCCGTAGCTGGCGGGGGCGGCGGCGGTTCGGTGGTGGCTGGTGGCGGCGGGGGCGGCGGGGGCGGCGGCTTGGTGGTCGTTATTTCGTCCTGCATCGGCGGCGTGGACGGCGTGGTGGTGGTGCCGGGGTTGGCAAGTTTGTTGGTGTCGGTGCGCGCGACCAGCAGCGACACCGAGACCACCAGCGCAATCGCGGCCACGATGGCGGCGACGCCGACGATCCACGGCCAGCGCGGAGCGGCATGTTCGTCGTCGTGGTCGGATGACTCGTCGTACCCGTCGTAGTCGTAGAGCGCCATATCGGCCGGCACATAAGGGCCGCTGGTGAAATGCTCGGACTCGGGAGCTGAATAGGCCCGCGAGTACGCGTCCGTCTGGCCTGTGTCGTCTGCTGCCGCCGGTTCGGCGCTGTCGTCAAACCGTCCGTCCTCAGGCTCACCGAGGGGTTCAGATTCACCGCCGGGCGCGCTGCCGGAATCGGCTTGGTGGCTGAGCTCGCCGGCGGATTCGGGTCCTTCAGGTTCCCGTCCCGGGGGTTTCGGCCCGTTCATGTCTGCCTGCCCTGTTCAACTGCCTCACCAGCGCGCGGGGCTCCACGGTTAAGCCATTGTGCGCGCGCTCGGGAAATTGTCATTGTGCCTGGGCAAACCCTACCGAACCGAGTAGGGCAAATAAGTTTAGCGACGGGGCCTCTGCTCAACTGGTGCCCGGATTGTGACCTTCGAGTCGCAAATCAGTGCTTCTCCGGACCGATGTAGTACTCGAACACCAGACCCGCCGCCGAAGCAAGAATGAACACCACTCCGGCAACGATCAGCCACGGCAGCCACAGCGCGATACCGACGGCGGCCACCGATCCGGACAACGCGACCAGAATCGGCCACCAACTGTGCGGGGCGAAGAACCCCAATTCCCCTGCGCCGTCACTGATCTCAGCGCCCTCGTAGTCCTCGGGCCGGGTATCCAGGCGGCGGGCTACAAATCGAAAGAAGGTGGCCGTTATCAACGCCAGGCCGCCGGTCAGCGCCAACGCGGTGGTGCCCGCCCACTCCTCACCGCCGGTAGCAAACATCGCGGTCAGCACGCTGTACAGCACCGCGGTGACGATGAAGAACGCGGCGATGAATTCGAACAGCCTCGCTTCGATATGCATTGCGTGTCCTAACCTACTGGCTTTGCGTCTTTTCGCCGCGGCGGGTGTCGAACGGGTGGGTGGTCACCGCTAGCGGGGACTGGTTGATCGCCTGCAATGCCTGGGCGTTGTTCTTTCCATTGATCCGTTGCTGCAGGTAGGCCTTGAAGTCGCTGGGTTGGACCACTCGAACCTCGAAGTTCATCATCGAGTGATAGGTGCCGCACAACTCAGCGCAGTGTCCGACGAATGCCCCGGTCTTGGTGATCTCTGAGACCTGGAACACGTTGACGGAGTTGTTGGCCACGGGGTTGGGCATCACGTCGCGCTTGAACAAGAATTCGGGCACCCAGAACGCGTGGACGACGTCGGCCGATGCCATCTGGAATTCGATGCGCTTGCCGGCGGGCAGCACCAGCACCGGGATTTCGGTGCTGGTTCCCAGGGTTTCGACTTTGTCGAAGTTCAGGTAGGTCCGGTCCTCGGTGTTGAGCCCGCGCACCGGCCCGACGAGCTCCTCACCGTGTTTGTCCTTGCCTTCTGGCTTGGAGACCATCGCCTTTTTGCGGGCCGCATCGGCGCCGTCGTAGGTCAGTGTGCCGTCTTTGAAGTTGATGCGCTGATACCCGAACTTCCAGTTCCACTGGAAGGACGTGACGTCAATGACGACCTCGGGGTCCTTGGCCAGGTGCAGCACCTTCTCCTGCACCACCACCGTGAAATAGAACAGCACCGAGATGATGAGGAACGGCGTGACGGTGAGCACCAGTTCCAGCGGCATGTTGTAGCCGAACTGGCGAGGTAATTCGGTGTCAGTGGCTTTCTTGCGGTGGAAGGCGGCCGACCAGAAGATCAGGCCCCACACGATGAACCCGACGACCAGGGAGGCGATCACCGCTCCGATCCACAGCTCCCGGTTGAGATGGGCCTGCGGCGTGATGCCCTCCGGCCAGCCCATGCCCAGCGCCTGCGACCAGCTGCATCCGCTCAGGGCTACCGCCGGCACCCCCAGCGTCGCGGCCAGCGCCAGCGGCCGAAGACGACGCGACAGCCCCTTCTGAGCACTTCCGGAAGGGAGCTGAAACCTGCGCTGCGACAGACGTTGCGAACGGGCCTGCTCGCGAGGTGTCACGTTGGCGCCTCCTGCTCGGATGTCGAATACTACGCAGCGTAGACCACGCCGCTCAGCGGGGCGACGAAACCCCGACCGGCCAGGCTGCCCGGTCATCGCGACCTGCCGGGCGCGACATCCACAACGCCACCAAAGTGCGGCATACTGGGGCGCCGTGTGTGGACTGTTGGCGTTCGTAGCGGCCCCGGCCGACGCTGACAGCCCCGGGGCCGACGACGCGGGTCTTTCCCAAGCCGCTGCGGCCCGAGCCGACAGTGCCATTGCCCGTGCGTCGCATTTGATGCGCCACCGCGGGCCCGACGAGCCGGGCACCTGGACCGACCCGGGCGCCGACGGATCCGTCGTGTTCGGGTTCAACCGGCTGTCCATCATCGACATCGCACATTCACATCAGCCGCTGCGCTGGGGCCCACCGCAGACGCCCGATCGCTACGTGCTGGTGTTCAACGGCGAGATCTACAACTACCTTGAGCTGCGCGACGAACTGGCCACTACGCACGGCGCCGTCTTCGCCACCGACGGTGACGGCGAAGCCATCGTCGCCGGCTACCACTATTGGGGTACCGACGTCGTAACGCGGCTGCGCGGCATGTTCGCATTCGCGTTATGGGACACCGTCACCCGCGAATTGTTCTGCGCGCGTGACCCTTTCGGAATCAAGCCGCTGTTCATGGCTACCGGCTCCGGCGGTACCGCGGTGGCCAGCGAGAAGAAGTGCCTGCTGGATCTGGCCGAGTTGGTGGGGTTCGACACCCGGATCGACCATCGGGCGGTGCAGCACTACACGGTCCTGCAGTATGTGCCGGAGCCAGAAACGCTGCACCGCGGGGTGCGGCGCCTCGAATCGGGTTGCTACGCCAGGATCCGTCCCGGGCTTCTCGAGCCTGAGGTCACCCGCTACTTCGTGCCGCGGTTTGCCGCCACGCCAATCACTCGCGATACCGAACAGGCGCGCTACGACGAGATCACCGCGGTGCTCGAGGACTCGGTGGCCAAGCACATGCGCGCCGACGTTACCGTCGGGGCGTTCTTGTCCGGCGGGATCGACTCCACCGCGATCGCGGCGCTGGCCATCCGGCACAATCCCCGGCTGATCACGTTCACCACCGGGTTCGAACGCGAGGGGTTCTCCGAGATCGACGTCGCCGTGGCCTCGGCCGAGGCGATCGGTGCCCGCCACATCGCCAAAGTCGTCAGCCCGGATGAGTTCGTTGCCGCCCTGCCCGAGATCGTTTGGTACCTCGACGAGCCGGTCGCCGACCCCGCGCTGGTGCCGCTGTTCTTCGTCGCCCGCGAGGCGCGCAAGCACGTCAAGGTGGTGTTGTCCGGTGAGGGCGCCGACGAGCTGTTCGGTGGCTACACGATCTATCGGGAGCCGCTGTCGCTGAAGCCCTTCGAGTATCTGCCGCGGCCACTGCGGCGTTCGATGGCCAAGGTGTCCAAACCGCTGCCGGAGGGCATGCGAGGCAAGAGCCTGCTGCACCGCGGATCGCTGAAGCTCGAGGAGCGCTACTACGGCAATGCCCGCAGTTTCTCTGATGCGCAGTTGCGAGACGTGCTACCCGGGTTCCGCGACGACTGGACTCACACCGATGTGACGGCATCGGTGTACGCCGAATCGACCGGCTGGGACCCGGTGGCCCGCATGCAGCACATCGACCTGTTCACCTGGCTGCGCGGCGATATTTTGGTCAAGGCGGACAAGATGACGATGGCCAACTCGCTGGAGCTACGGGTGCCGTTTCTGGATCCCGAGGTGTTCGCCGTCGCCTCCCGGCTGCCGGTAGAGGCGAAAATCACACGAACGACGACGAAGTACGCGCTGCGGCGCGCTTTGGAGCCCATCGTCCCGGCGCATGTGCTGCACCGGCCCAAGCTCGGGTTCCCGGTCCCGATCCGGCATTGGCTGCGCGCCGGCGAGCTGCTGGAGTGGGCCTACGCGATGGTGGACTCGTCGCAGGCCAGTTCATTGGTCGACTTTGTCGACCTTGCCGCCGTGCGCCGGATGCTCGACGAACACCGAAGCGGCAGCAGCGATCACAGCCGCCGGCTATGGACGGTGCTGATCTTCATGCTCTGGCACGCGATCTTCGTCGAGCACAGCGTGGTGCCCCAGATCAGCGAACCGCAATACCCGGTGCAGCTCTGACGGCGAGCTGGGGCACTCCCCCAGAGGGGGCACCCCCACCCGCTTGCGGGGGACCGCAGAGCCCGATCAGGCCAGCACCGCCGCGATCTCGGCGGCCGCCTCGTCGCCGTAGGCACCCGCCAACCGGGTCTTGGCGACCTCGCGGTCCCACTTCCACTCCTGCGTGCCGGTCGACTCCAGCACCAGCACGGCCACCAGCGAGCCGAGCTGCGCCGCACGCTCCAGGCTCAGGCCGGCACTGCGCCCGGTGAGGAAGCCGGCCCGGAACGCGTCGCCGACGCCGGTGGGGTCGGTCTGGCTGTTCTCGGGCACCACGCCGACGTGCGTGGTGGTGCCGTCGCGATCCACGATGTCCACGCCCTTGGCGCCGAGAGTGGTCACCCGCAGGCCAACCTTTTCCAGCACATCGGCCTCCGACCAGCGGGTCTTGGACAGCATCAGCTCCCACTCGTACTCGTTGGTGAACAGGTAAGTCGCCCCGTCGATGAGTTTGTTGATCTCTTCCCCGGACAAGCGCGGCAGTTGCTGTGACGGGTCGGCGGCGAAAGCCAAGCCGAGCTTCCGGCACTCCTCGGTGTGCACCACCATGGCGTCGGGGTCGTTGGCTCCGATGATGACCAGATCCGGCTTGCCCACGGACGACACGACGTCGGCGAGCTTGATGTTGCGGGCCTCCGACATGGCGCCGGGGTAGAACGACGCGATCTGGGCCATGTCCTCGTCGGTGGTGCAGGTAAACCGGGCCGTGTGCGCGGTCTTGGAGATCAGCACATTGTCGCAGTTGACCCCGTGGCTCTCCAGCCATTCGCGGTATTCGCCGAAGTCGTCACCGGCCGCGCCGACCAGCGCAACGTCACCGCCGAGCACGCCGATGGCGAAGGCAATGTTGCCCGCCACGCCGCCACGATGAATCACCAGGTCGTCGACCAGAAAGCTGAGCGAAACCTTCTGCAGATGCTCGGCCAGCAGGTGCTCGGAAAACCGGCCAGGAAAACGCATCAGATTGTCGGTCGCAATCGAACCGGTCACCGCGATCGTCACGAAATCTCCACCCTTCGTTAGTAAGGTTATCTAGCTTACTCAGGCGTATCGACTGTCGTTGCGTCCGCGGTCGGCGCGCGCGGTCGTGCGCTAGCCTGCCTAGGGAACTCACTCAAGTCGCCGGGACCCGAATTCTCGGGCGGTACCCACTCGTGTCCCGTCTACCACCGTAGGAGAATCACAATGGGCGGTCCGCACCCGCCGAACCACGTCGACGGTGCCGACGGACCCGCGCCCTACGCCGAGTCCCAGCCGGTCGAGTTTCCGCATGAGCCCATTGTCGGCGGCCCGGCCTTCGCGCAAGTGCCGCCTCCGGGGTACCCGAAACGACGGTCCAAACGGCGGTTGATCATCGGCATTCTGCTGGCCGTCGCGCTGATCGCCGCGATGACAGTGGCGATTGTCTACGGAGTTCGCACCAATGGCGCGAATACCGGTGCCGCGTTCTCCGAAGCATCCGCCAAATCGGCGATTCAGGGGTATCTCGACGCACTCGAGCGCCGCGACACCGACGACATCGTCCACAACGCGCTGTGCGGCCTGTACGACGCTGTGCGCGACAAGCGGTCCGACCAGGCCCTGGCCAAGCTGAGCAGCGACGCGTTCCGCAAGCAGTTCTCCGATGTCGAGGTGACCTCGGTCGACAAGATCGTGTACCTGTCGCAGTATCAGGCGCAGGTGCTGTTCACGATGCGGGTATCACCTGCGACCGGCGGCCCGATGCGCGGCGACGTGCAAGGCGTCGCGCAGTTGCTTTTCCAGCGCGGGGAGACCTTGGTGTGCTCGTATGTGCTACGTACCGGAGGCTCGTACTAGCCCTGCTTACTAGCCCCTTGTTTCGAGGCGAGCCAGCCGGTCAGTTGAACGAATCCCCGCAGGCGCACGAACCGGTGGCGTTGGGGTTGTCGATGGTGAAGCCCTGCTTCTCGATGGTGTCCACGAAATCGATGGACGCGCCTTCCACGTAGGGTGCGCTCATCCGGTCCACCCTCAACGTCACACCACCGAACTCGGCGGTCAGGTCACCATCCAGCGTGCGGTCGTCGAAGAAGAGGTTGTAGCGCAGCCCAGCGCATCCGCCCGGCTGAACCGCGATACGCAGCGCCAGGTCGTCACGTCCCTCTTGGTCCAGCAGGGACTTCGCCTTGGTGGCGGCGGCCTCGGTCAGGATCACGCCGTGGGTCTTGGCGATTGACTCGTTTTGCACCGTCATTGCTTCTCCTACATGCCTCAGTGTCGGGTGGGTCGTCCACACGCCCGAACCACTCGGGGGAAACCCACTCCCTCAACGGTACCTTGCGGGGCCGCTATTCCCGAGTCGCTCCGCCACCACGGATGCCAAACCCATCAGCTGATTGGCAGCGTCGGCCAAGGCCAGCCCCACCGACCCGGCGTGATCGGCGATGGATAAGGCAGCCATGATGCCCGCTGATCGCACCGTGGCTTTTTCCAGTTCCACCTGACCGGCCAGCACGATCACCGGAATACCCAGCGGACGCGCCTTGCCGGCGAGCCAGCCAACCACCTTGCCGTGCAGGGATTGCTCGTCGAACCGACCTTCACCGGTGACGATCAGCTCGGCGGTCTCGAGGTCGTCGGCCAGGTTGGTGTGCTCGGCGATGATGTCCGCGCCGGACTCGCTCCGGGCACCGAGTGCGAGCAGCCCGGCGCCGATACCGCCGGCGGCACCCGCGCCCTGCTCGGAGCTCACATCCCGTCCGGCCACCGCTTCCAGTTCCAGTGCCCACGCCTCGAGGCGCACTTCAAGCGCGGCGACGGTTGCCGTGTCCGCGCCCTTCTGCGGCCCGAACATTCTTGCTGCTCCCCACGGCCCCAACAGCGGATATTCGGTGTCCGAGGCGGCGATCAGCTCGACACCAGCCAAAGTTTGTCGAGCGACTTCCAGGCCGCCGAGCTCGGCGATGAGTCCTTCGCCGCCGTCGGTGGATGCGCTGCCCCCCAGCCCGACCACGATCCGCTTCGCCCCGGCACGCAACGCCTCGGCGATGAGCTGTCCGACTCCCCTGCTGTGGGCTGCCATCGCGGTCTCCGGGGTGGGCGGACCGCCCAGCAACGCCAGACCACACGCCTGCGCACACTCCAGATACGCGGTCGCCGGGCCGCCATCGAACACCCACTCGGCGTCGACCATGGAGTCCAGCGGCCCAGATACCCGCAGTCGCCGCTTCTGCCCCAGCCGGCCGGCCAGCACCTCGATGAAACCCGGGCCCCCGTCGGACTGTGGGGCGACGATGAACCGATCATTCGGACGTGACCGGGTCCAGCCTGTTGCGATGGCGGCGGCGGCCTCGACGGCTGAGAGGCTGTCACCGTAGCAATCGGGGGCCACCAGGACGAGCATGGCCGGCAACTGGAGACGACCGGGCCCGAGGCCAGCGGCATAATCCGAGGCCATCGAGCCGTCATCCATCACAGGTAGCCGTTCATGAGGTAAGCGTAGGTGTATCGACGTGCTGGAGCATGACTAATGACGACGCAGTCCGGGGCCATTTCGGCGCGGTGCGCCCGCGAAGTAATCTGGCGACTGTGAAGCTGCTGGGCCGCAAGAAAACCCATGAAGAGGACCTTCAAGGGGGTTCAGCGGCACCGGCTGCACCCGGCGTGGCCAGTCCCACCGATACGGCACCCCCTGCACCGCGCAAGACGGATCCCAAGGGCCGCCCCACGCCCAAGCGCGACGCTGCCCGACGCAACACCAGGAAGGGCCCGGTCGCACCGGCGCCGATGACTGCCTCCGAGGCGCGGGCCCGGCGTAAATCGCTGGCCCGCCCCAAGCTCAGCCGCGAGGAGCGCAAGGCCGAAAGAGTCGCCAGCCGGGCCCGGATGTCGGATCGCCGGGAGCGCATGATGGCCGGCGATGAGGCATACCTGCTGCCACGCGATCAAGGGCCGGTACGCCGTTACGTGCGCGATGTGGTGGATTCCCGGCGCAACCTGCTCGGACTGTTCATGCCGTCCACGCTGGCGCTGCTGTTCATCATGTTCGGCGTTCCGCAGCTGCAGCTTTACATTTCTCCCGCGATGCTGGTTCTGATGGCCGTCATGAGCGTCGACGGGCTCATTGTGGGCCGCAAAGTCAACAAGCTTGTCGACGCGAAGTTCCCGGGCAACACCGAAAGCCGGTGGAAGCTGGGCCTTTACGCCGCCGGCCGGGCTTCCCAAATGCGCCGGATGCGGACGCCCCGGCCTCAAGTCGAGCACGGCAGCAGTGTCGGTTGAACCTCGCCTGAAAGCCGTCTGACCCCAGTGCGCACCCTGGTGCTCGGCGGGATCAGGTCGGGCAAATCCCGGTGGGCGGAGGAAGCCATCGCCAAGTCACTGGCGCCCGGCCAGCCGGTGCGTTACCTGGCCTCCGGGCTGGCCGGCCAGGACGACGCGGCGTGGGCACACCGGGTCGCGCAGCACCGCGACCGTCGGCCCGCGCATTGGTCGACGGTCGAAACCGACGACATCACAACCCAATTGCGGCAGTCACCGGACACCCCGACGCTCGTCGACGACCTCGGCGCCTGGCTGACCAGCACGCTGGACCGCCACCAAGCGTGGGAGAACGGGTCGGTGGCGGCACCGGTCGCGGACATGATCGCGGCGGTCAGCGCGTTCGGATCCACGCTGGTACTTGTCAGCCCGGAAGTCGGGTTGACCGTGGTGCCGGCTACCGCGTCGGGTCGCCGGTTCGCCGACGAACTGGGCACCCTCAATCAGCGCATCGCCACGTTGTGCGATCAAGTGGTGCTGGTGGTGGCCGGCCAGGCGGTACCGATCAAACGGTCGGGAATGTGATGGAATTCACGCCGATCTCGCCGCCCGACGCCGCAACCGCAGCCGCCGCCCGCGCCCGTCAGGACACGCTGACCAAGCCGCGCGGCGCACTGGGCCGACTCGAAGACCTGTCGGTCTGGGTCGCGTCATGTCAGCGGCAATGTCCGCCCCGCCAGTTCGAGCGCGCCCGGGTGGTGGTGTTCGCCGGTGACCACGGTGTCGTCCGGTCGGGGGTGTCGGCCTACCCCCCGCAGGTGACTGCCCAGATGGTCGCCAACATCGTCGCCGGCGGGGCCGCGATCAACGCACTGGCCGGTGTCGCCGACGCGACGGTGCGGGTCGCGGACCTGGCAGTGGACGCCGACGCGGCCTCGGAGCAGATCGGCGCCCACAAAGTGCGGCGCGGCAGCGGCGATATCGCCATCGAGGACGCGTTGACCGACGAGGAGACCGTCCGCGCGATCGCGGCCGGCCAGCGCATCGCCGACGAGGAGGTCGACGCCGGCGCCGACTTGCTGATCGCCGGTGACATGGGAATCGGAAACACCACTGCGGCAGCGGTTTTGGTGGCGGCGCTGGCGAACGCTGAGCCGGTTGCGGTTGTCGGCTTCGGGACCGGCATCGATGACGGCGGCTGGGCGCGCAAGACCGCCGCGGTACGCGATGCCCTGTTTCGGACGCGGCTGGTATTGCCCGACCCGGTCGGATTACTGCGATGCTGCGGCGGCGCGGACTTGGCCGCGATGGCGGGCTTTTGCGCGCAGGCTGCGGTGCGGCGCACCCCGCTGCTTCTCGACGGGATGGCGGTGACCGCTGCCGCGTTGGTCGCCGAGCGCCTGGCACCCGGCGCCAGGCAGTGGTGGCAAGCCGGTCATCGGTCCACCGAGCCAGGCCACGGACTGGCCTTGGCGGCTCTCGAGCTGGACCCGATTCTGGACCTACGCATGCGGCTGGGCGAGGGAACCGGTGCAACCGCGGCGCTGTCGGTGCTGCGCTCCGCGGTGGCCGCGCTGTCGTCGATGGCGACGTTCACCGACGCTGGTGTCTCCACCCGGTCTGACGGTGCTACCCCATCGTGATGCGTTCACTGGCAACGGCTTTCGCGTTCGGCACGGTGACGCCGGTGCCGCGTGCCGGGACGGCTCCGATGGGTCGGGGCGCCATGACCGCGCTGCCGGTGGTCGGCGCGGCGCTGGGGGCGTTGGCCGCGGGCGTCGCGTGGGGCGGCGCACAGGCCTTCGGCACGTCCAGTCCGCTGCCCGGACTGCTCGCGGTGGCGGCGCTGCTGCTTGCCACCCGCGGCCTGCACATCGACGGCGTTGCCGATACGGCAGACGGGCTGGGCTGCTACGGGCCGCCGCAGCGTGCACTGACGGTGATGCGAGACGGATCGACCGGACCGTTCGGTGTGGCGGCTGTCGTACTGGTGATCACGTTGCAGGGATTGGCCTTTTCAGCCGTCGGTGCTGCCGCGATCGTCGTGGCGGTCGTTGCCGGCCGGGTCACCGCGGTGCTGGCCTGTCGCCGGTCTGTGCCGGCGGCCGACGGCAGCGCGCTGGGCACGCGGGTTGCCGGAACTCAGCCCGCGCCGGTGGTGGCGGTCTGGCTCGCGGTGCTGCTGGGCGCTTCGCTGGTGGCGGGTCCGCGGCCGTGGCAGGGGCCGGTTGCGGTGCTGCTGGCGGTGTGCTGCGGCGCGGCGCTGGTGGCGCACTGCGTGCGCCGCTTCGGTGGCATCACCGGCGATGTGTTGGGCGCCGCGATCGAGCTGACCACGACGGTTAGCGCCGTGGCGTTGGCGGGATTGATCCGCTTCTAAAGGACGCCGAACGTGCAACTGGTTTCACGCTCGCGTCCCAACGTGAGCCCAGCTTCACGCTGGGCGTCGAGCCGTTCTCAACCCAGCCGGGACATCCAGCCGTGGGTGTCGGCGAAGGTGCCGCGCTGGATCCCGGTCAGCGTGTCGCGCAGCGCCATCGTGACTTCACCCGGTTGACCGTCGGCGACGGTGAACTCGGTATCGCCGTACTTCACCTGCGAGACCGGGGTGATGACCGCCGCGGTGCCGCAGGCGAACACCTCGGTGATCTCCCCGGCGGCGGCTTTCTTCTGCCACTCGTCGATATCGATCTTGCGTTCCTCGACAGCGAATCCGGCATCAATGGCCAACTGCAGCAACGAATCCCGGGTAATCCCGGGCAACAGCGAGCCGGACAGCTCGGGGGTGACCAGCCGCGCCGATCCGGCACTGCCGAGCACGAAGAACAGGTTCATCCCGCCCATCTCTTCGATGAAGCGACGCTCCACGGCGTCCAGCCATACCACTTGGTCGCAACCGTTTTCAGCGGCTTCGGCCTGAGCCAGCAGCGACGCGGCATAGTTGCCACCGAACTTGGCCGCACCGGTACCGCCCGGGCTGGCCCGCACATATTCCGTCGACACCCAGACGGTGACCGGACTGATGCCGCCTTTGAAATAGGCACCGGCCGGCGACGCGATCAGCAGGTAGCGGTACTGCTTGGCCGGCCGTACCCCCAGCCCCGACTCTGTCGCGAAGATGAACGGCCGCAGATACAGCGACTCTTCGCCGCCGGCCCGGGGCACCCATGCGTTGTCGACAGCAACGAGCTGGCGCAGGGATTCGATGAAGAGCTCATCGGGCAGCTCGGGAATTGCGAGCCGCCGGGCCGACGAGCGCATCCTGGCTGGCGTTGGCGTCGGCGCGAAACGACACGATCGATCCGTCCGCCCAGCGATAGGCCTTGAGCCCCTCGAACACTTCTTGCGCGTAATGCAGCACGATCGCAGATGGATCCAGCTGAATCGGGCCGTACTGGATGACCCGCGCGTTGTGCCAACCTTGGTCCTCGGCGTAGTCGATCGACACCATGTGGTCGGTGAAGTATTTGCCGAAGCCCGGGTCGGCAAGAATCGCTTCACGTTCGGCGTCGGTCGCCGGATTAGACGCGCGTATAACCGTGAACTCAAGTGAGCCGCTGGTCATGGCGCTGATTGTATATCTGCGTGCGAACGGGTTTTTGCCACGGGAACCGGTGGCGGCTAACGCGTTTTCACGGCGACGAACGGCGGGCGCACGACTTCGCACTCGGCCGCGCGGCCGCGGATGTCGACGGTGAGTTGCTGGCCGTCTTCGACTCCCGCGTCGGTATCGATCAACGCGAGCGCGATGCCGGCCTGCAATGTCGGAGAGAACGTACCCGACGTGGTGATTCCGACCGGGGTGTCTTTCGCAAGCACCGTCAGCCCGGGACGCAATACACCGCGGCCCACCATCCGCAGACCCCGCAGCAGCCGTCGCGGCCCGGCTTCCTTTTCGGCCAGTAGCACGTCGCGGCCGAAGAACGCGTCCTTCTTCCAGCCGATCGCCCAGCCGCATCTGGCCTGTAGCGGCGAGATGTCGAGTGAAAGTTCGTGCCCGTGCAGCGGGTAGCCCATCTCGGTGCGAAGCGTGTCGCGTGCGCCGAGGCCGGCGGGCTCACCGCCGGCGGCGGTGACCGCCGCCACCAGCGCGTCGAACACCACGCCCGCGGACTCCCAGGCCGGTAGCAGTTCGTAGCCGTGCTCACCGGTGTACCCGGTGCGACACACGCGCACCGGCACTTTAGAGAACGAAGCATCGGCGTAGCCCATGTAATCCATGTCGGTCGGCAGTCCCAGCTCGCCGAGCACGTCTGCCGATCGCGGCCCCTGCACCGCCAGCACCGCGTAGGAGCGATGCTCGTTGCTGATCGTCAGGCCGGCCGGTGCGGCCGCCTGCAGCGCCTCGACCACCGCGGCGGTGTTGGCGGCGTTGGGCACCAGAAAGATCTCGTCGTCGTCAACGTAGTAGGCGATCAGGTCGTCGATGACGCCGCCGGATTCGGTGCAGCACAACGTGTATTGCGCCTTGCCCGGGCCGATGCGGTTCAGGTCGTTGGTGAGCGCGGAGTTGACGAACTGCGCGGCACCCGGTCCGCGGATCAGCGCCTTGCCCAGGTGGCTGACGTCGAACAGGCCGACAGCGTTGCGGGTGGCGTTGTGTTCGCTGACGGTGCCGGCATACGACACCGGCATCAGCCAGCCGCTGAACTCGGCGAAACTGGCACCCAACTCGCGATGGCGGTCTTCCAGCGGTCCATGTAGTAACTCTGGCGCATCGCTCACGACGCCCCACCCTAATCCGCGCCGCTGCTGGCACACTTGGGTAGGTGTTCGATTTCGATGAGCTCGAGGCTGCCGGAATCGCTAACCCACGCGAGCGGGCCGACCTGATCAAGTATCTGGGCGAACTCGGCTTCACGGCCGACGAGATGGTCGAAGCCGAACGACGCGGCCGGCTGTTCGGCCTGGCCGGTGATGTTCTGTCGTGGTCGGGGCGCCCGATCTACACGTTGCAGACCGCGGCCGAGGAACTCGGGATAGCAGCCGAGGACGTCGCGCGTGCCTGGGCTTTGCTCGGCCTGACTGTCGCCGGTCCCGATATTCCCGTGCTGAGCCAGGCCGACGTCGACGCCCTGGCAACCTGGCTCGCGCTCAAGGCGGTGGTCGGCCAGGACGGCGCATTCGGACTGTTGCGGGTACTGGGCGCCGCCATGGCCCGGCTCGCTGAAGCCGAGTCGACAATGATCCGCGCCGGGACGCCGGACATCCAGATGACCCACACCCACGACGAGCTCGCCACTGCGCAGGCGTACCGTTCAGTCGCCGAGTTCGTCCCCCGGCTCGGAGCACTGATCGACATCGTGCACCGCCATCATCTGATCGGCGCTCGGACGCACTTCGAGGGCGTCCTTCGCGACACGTCGGCGTCCGTGGTGTGCGGTGTTGGTTTCGCGGATCTGTCCGGCTTCACCGCGTTGACGCAGGCGCTGACGCCGGCGCAGTTGTCGCATTTGCTCAACGAGTTCGCCGGCACCGTCTCCGACGTGGTGCATGCGGACGGCGGCCGGGTGGTGAAGTTCATCGGCGACGAGGTGATGTGGGTCAGTTCGGCGCCCGAGCGGCTGGTGCGGGCGGCGGCTGATCTCGTCGAGCACCCCAAGGCGCGCGAGGAAGGACTGCAGGTCCGCGCCGGTCTTGCGTACGGCACGGTCGTGGCCATCAACGGGGACTACTTCGGCAACCCGGTCAACCTGGCTGCCCGACTCGTGGCGGCAGCGGCGCCGGGACAGATCCTGGCCACATCCGAGCTGCGTGCCGAGTTGCCCGACTGGCCCGCGATCGCCCATGGCCCGCTGACGCTCAAGGGTTTTGACGCCCCGGTGACCGCCTTCGATTTACGCGGCGGGGACGCTGCCGACCTCAGCCCCATCACCGGTGACTAGGGTGATTGCCCGTGACCACCGAACCGGGTTACCAACCCCCTGCTGTCAACGTCGCCACATCGCTGCCGAAACGTAGCGCGGGTTCGTCGGTCTTGGTTGTGCCGGTCGTCTCGACCGGCGACGAGGACCGGCCAGGCGCCGTCGTTACCGCGGCCGAGCCGTTCCTGCCCGCCGCGGCGGTCGACGAGATCGAGGCCGGCCTGCGGGCGCTGGAGGCCACCGGCGGCAGTGAACAGGTACACCGGCTGGTGGTGCCGTCGCTGCCGGTGGCCAGCGTGCTCACGATCGGCCTGGGTAAACCGCGATCCGAGTGGCCCGCAGACACGATCCGCCGCGCCGCCGGTGTGGCGGCGCGGTCGGTGGGTACAGCCGAGGCGGTGATCACCACGCTGGCCGAGTTGCCCGGTGAGGGCGTCTGCTCTGCCGCCGTCGAGGGGCTGATCCTGGGCAGCTACCGGTTCTCCGCGTTCCGCAGTGACAAGACAGCGCCGAAAGACAAAGGGCTGCTCAAGATCACCGTGCTGGCTGGCGCGAAAGACGCCAAGAAACAGAGCGCGCACGGCGCGGCCGTCGCGACCGCGGTCGCCACCGCCCGTGACCTGGTCAACACACCGCCCAGCCACCTCTTCCCCGCCGAATTCGCCAAGCGCGCAAAGGCTTTGGGCGAATCCGTCGGCCTTGAAGTCGAGGTACTCGACGACAAGGCGCTGCAGAAGGGCGGCTACGGCGGAGTGATCGGCGTCGGCCAGGGCTCGTCGCGCCCGCCGCGGCTGGTGCGGCTGATCCACCGGGGTTCGCGGCTGGCCAAAGCCAAGAAGGGCAAGCAGGCAAAGCGAGTGGCGCTGGTCGGTAAGGGCGTCACTTTCGACACCGGCGGCATCTCGATCAAGCCGGCGGCGTCAATGCATTACATGACCTCGGATATGGGCGGGGCGGCCGCGGTCATCGCGACCGTCACGCTGGCCGCGCAGCTGGAACTGCCGATCGATGTGATCGCCACGGTGCCGATGGCCGAAAACATGCCGTCGGCCACCGCCCAGCGCCCCGGCGACGTGTTGACGCAGTACGGCGGAACCACGGTCGAGGTGCTCAACACCGACGCCGAGGGCCGGCTGATCCTGGCCGACGCCATCGTCCGGGCGTGCGAGGACAACCCGGACTATCTGATCGAAACCTCGACGCTCACCGGTGCACAGACCGTGGCGCTGGGCTCGCGCATACCTGGAGTGATGGGCAGCGACGAGTTCCGCGACCGGGTCGCCGCGATCTCGCAGCAGGTCGGCGAGTACGGCTGGCCCATGCCGCTGCCCGACGAGCTCAAAGACGACTTGAAGTCCACCGTGGCCGACCTGGCCAATATCAGCGGGCAACGCTTCGCCGGCATGCTGGTGGCCGGCGTCTTCCTCCGCGAGTTCGTCGCAGACGGGGTGGGTTGGGCGCACATCGACGTGGCCGGCCCGGCCTACAACACCGGCAGCCCGTGGGGCTGCACGCCCAAGGGCGCCACCGGCGTTCCGACGCGGACGATGTTCGCGGTGCTGGCCGACATCGTCGAAAACGGCTAGCCGCTTAGCTGGGGGCACCGCCCGCTTGCGGGGGACACGCTGGCGTGATGCGGTCGCCCGCCGAAGCGTTTAGCCGTGCGATGCAGCGGATAACCTTCCACGGGTCGGTATTCGACGGGAGGCAAACTGTGTCTGCGCGACGGTTGATCATGGCGGTGGGCGCCGTGCTTTTGCTGGCCGGTGTAATCGGGCTGCTGGTGCCGGTGTCGGTATCAGACGGCAACGGCAATTCCATTTCATGCGGCAACGCGATTGCCCCAGATTCTTCCGCGGCGAGGAACGCCAACGACAAGACCGGGGCCAACATCCCGATCCTCAACCAGATCCTCCCGCACACCGACTTTGTGGCTCAATGCAACTCGTCAGTGCACGGTCGGCAAATGTGGGCCATCCCGCTGGCGGTTGTCGGTGTCCTCGGGATCGGCGGTGCACTGCTGGTACGACGGGGTGCAGGAGCAGCGACTGGCCCGTGAGGGCGGGCTAGATCACCCGCATCCGGGCGGTGCTGCGTAGCGCCTGCGGCAGCAGCCGGGAGACGCCGTAGAGCGCATAGGCTTCCGGTGCCACCGGCCGGATCGGTTTTTTCTTCTTGACCGACGACAAGATTGCGTTGGCGACCTTGTCGGGCCCGTAGTGGCGCAGCGCAAACATCTTGCCCAGCTGACCTCGCCGGCCGTCGACGTGCTCCTCTTGTTTTCCTGCGGGCGCGTCGAAGCGGGTGGTGTTGATGATGTTGGTGTCGATGACCCCGGGGCAGATCGTGGTCAACCCAACATCGGCGGCGTCGAGTTCGGCCCGCAGGCAGTCAGAGAACATGTAGGTCGCCGCCTTGGATGTGCAGTAGGCGTTCAGCGACTGCAGCGGGGCGTAGGCGGCCATCGACGACACGTTGACGATGTGCCCGCCGGTGCCGCGCTCGACCAGGCGCCGCCCGAATGACCGGCAGCCGTTCACCACGCCGCCGAGATTGACGTCCAGCACCCGGTCGAACTGCTCGACCGGGGTGTCCAGGAAGTTCCCCGCCTGCCCGATACCGGCATTGTTGACCACAATGTCGGGAATCCCGTGTTCGGCACTGACCCGCGCGGCAAATGCCTCGACCGCCTCGGCGTCGGATACGTCAAGCACATAGGAGTAAGCGACACCGCCCCACGAGGCGATCTGCGCCGCGGTGCCTTTGACGGCGGCCTCGTCGATGTCGCTGACGACCACCTCGGCGCCCTCTCGCGCGAAGGCAAAAGCGGTCTCGCGGCCGATCCCGCTGCCGGCGCCGGTGACCGACACCAGTGTGTCGCCGAAGCACTCGCGCGGACGCCCGATTTGTGCGCGCAGCAGGGCACGGCTTGGCTGTTTGCCGTCGGCCAGGTCGGCGAAGTCATGCACGGCGGCCGCCATCACCTGTGGATGCGACATCGGTGAAAAGTGACCGGCTTTGATGTCGCGCCGCCACAGCCGTGGCACCCAGCGCGCGGTCTCGTCGTACCCGTAGGGCCGGACGTACTTGTCTTTGGTGTTGACGATCAGCTGCACCGGTACGTCGACGACGTGGATGCCCTCGCGGCGTCTGGAGAACGAGCGAAAGTAGTTGGCGGGATAGGTTTTCACCGAACGGGCGGCGTCGCGCGCCAGGTTGTCGGAGTGATGGATCAGCTCGTCGGGGATGTTGTCGACCGCGTTGCGCCGCAGCGCCGGAATCGACAGCGCCAGCCGAAGGAACAACGGCGCCAGCACCGGAATCGAGAACAAGGCCATGTAGCTGAACCGCAATGCCTGGCTGATCGCGCGGGCAAACGTTCGCGGCCGCCAGGGCCGCCGCAGACCACTGAAGATGTAGTTGACCAGTTGCTCATGACTCGGACCCGACACCGACGTGAACGAGGCGACCCGATCACCGGCGCCGGGCCGCTTCAAGTACTCCCACACGCCGACCGAACCCCAGTCGTGGGCCAGCACATGCACCCGCCTGCCGGGGCTCAGCTCGCCGGTGACCGCGGCGAAGTCATCGGCGAACCGGGCCATGGTGTACGCCGAAACGGGCTTGGGCACCGACGACGAGCCGACACCTCGGTTGTCGTAGCGGATGATCCGGAACCGCTCGGCCAGCAGCGGGACGACGCCGTCCCACAGCACGTGCGAGTCGGGAAAGCCGTGGACCAGCACGACGGGCGGCCCCTCGGGGTTGCCTTCTTCGTAGACCGCGATGCGGACGCCGTCCGCGCTGTCGACGAACCGCTGGGGTACCTGTTGAATTGCCGGCATCGGACCTCCGCCCACCCGCGATTTAGCGATGACTGTCACTCTGACTAGATCGCCACACCGTAGCAAGCGGGTTGGCGCTGACCTGGCACCGAGCGCGGTCCGCCCTGGATGTGTGCCCGTCGCAGGCGCAATGACAGGATAGTTTTGACATCAACTTGGCTTCCATGCCCGCTACACCGCGGTGTGGTAAGCCAGATGTCGACCTGCGCCGACCCACGAGCGATCGAGGAGTCAAAAGAGATGGCCTTCTCCGTCCAGATGCCGGCACTCGGTGAGAGCGTCACCGAGGGGACGGTCACCCGCTGGCTCAAGCAGGAAGGCGATACGGTCGAACTCGACGAGCCTCTCGTCGAGGTGTCGACTGACAAGGTCGACACCGAAATCCCATCGCCCGCCGCCGGTGTGCTGACCAAGATCATCGCGCAAGAGGACGACACCGTCGAGGTTGGCGGCGACTTGGCCGTCATAGGCGACGCCGCAGAGACTCCTGCGGCGGGTCAACCGGCACCTCCGGCCCAGCCCGCCGCCCCGGCACCCGCGGCCCTGAGCCAACCGGAACCGGAGGCCCAAGCAGAACCCGAGGCCCAGCCGGAACCCAAGCCCGAGCCGGAACCCGCAGCGCCGGCCCAACCGGCTCCGGCAAGGGGGTCCGGCAGCGGCGACGCGACGCCGGTGCTGATGCCCGAGCTCGGCGAGTCGGTGACCGAAGGCACCGTGACTCGCTGGCTCAAGAAGGTCGGCGATTCGGTCCAGGTGGACGAACCGCTGGTGGAAGTGTCCACCGACAAGGTGGATACCGAGATCCCGTCGCCGGTGGCCGGCGTGTTGGTCAGCATCACGGCCGACGAGGACACCACGGTCCCCGTTGGCGGTGAGTTGGCACAGATCGGCGTCGGGACCGACGCCCGCGCTCCGTCTGCTCCCGCACCAGCGCCGACACCCGAACCCAAGCCCGAGCCGAAGCCCGAGCCAAAACCTGAAGCCCAGCCGGTTTCTCAGCCGGTTTCTCAGCCTGTTTCGAGGCCCGAACCTGCCGCCAAACCGGCCCCCGCACCAGAGCCCAAGCCGGCGCCCGCACCGAAAGCCGAACCCGCGCCGGCCCAGCCGACGGCGGAGGCCGGAGCCGACGGTGCCCCCTACGTGACCCCGCTGGTGCGAAAACTGGCCAACGAGAACAACATCGACCTCGCCGAGGTGACGGGCACCGGCGTCGGCGGTCGCATCCGCAAGCAGGACGTGCTGGCCGCAGCTGAAGCAAAGAAGGCGCCCGCCCCGGCCGCACCCACTCCCGCCGCCGCGCCGGCCGCACCTGCTGCAGCAGCCGCGCCCACTCCGGCACCCGCGCTGGCGCATCTGCGGGGCACCACGCAAAAGGCCAGCCGGATCCGCCAGCTCACCGCGGCCAAGACCCGCGAATCTCTGCAGGCCACCGCCCAACTCACCCAGACCCACGAGGTCGACATGACCAAGATCGTCGGGTTGCGGGCCAGAGCCAGGGCCGCGTTCGCCGAGCGCGAGGGGGTGAACCTGACCTTCCTGCCGTTCATCGCCAAGGCCGTGATCGACGCGCTGAAGACTCATCCCAATATCAACGCCAGCTACAACGAGGACACCAAGGAGATCACCTACTACGACGCCGAGCACCTCGGCTTCGCCGTCGACACCGACCAGGGCTTGCTCTCCCCCGTGATCCACAATGCCGGCGACTTGTCGCTGGCCGGGCTGGCCCGGGCGATCGCCGATATCGCCGCCCGCGCCCGGTCGAGCAACCTGAAACCCGACGAGTTGTCCGGTGGCACCTTCACCATCACCAACATCGGCAGCCAGGGCGCGTTGTTCGACACCCCGATCCTGGTTCCACCGCAGGCCGCCATGTTGGGCACCGGCGCCATCGTCAAACGGCCGCGGGTGGTCGTCGACGAAAGCGGCAACGAGTCGATTGGGGTCCGCTCGATTTGCTATCTCCCGCTGACCTATGACCACCGGCTGATCGACGGGGCCGATGCCGGACGTTTCCTCACCACAATCAAACACCGGCTCGAAGAGGGAGCGTTCGAGGCAGATCTAGGGCTGTGAGAGCGTGGCTCGTGCTGGTCATAACGCCGTCATCGCGATAGCGGGTTCGTCCGGCCTGATCGGCTCGGCCTTGGCTGCAGCATTACGTGCCGCCGATCACACGGTGCTGCGCATTGTGCGCCGGACACCAGCGAATTCCGAGGAATTGCACTGGAATCCCGAAAGCGGCGAGTTCGATGTCGACGCGCTGACCGACGTCGACGCTGTCGTCAACCTGTGTGGCGTCAACATCGGCAAGCGTCGGTGGTCGGGCGCCTTCAAGCAGAGTTTGCGAGACAGCCGGATCGCCTCCACCGAGGTGCTGGCTCACGCGGTCGCCGACGCCGGCGTCGAAACCCTGATCAATGCCAGCGCGGTCGGTTTCTACGGCGATACCAAAGACCGCGTGGTCGATGAAAACGGCCGTGCCGGAAGGGGTTTCCTGGCCCAGCTATGCGAAGACTGGGAAGCCGCCACGCTACCGGCCCAATACGGCGGTGCCCGGGTTGTGTTGGCCCGCACAGGTCTGGTACTGGCCCCGGCGGGTGGGGTCCTGCGCCGGATGCGGCCACTGTTCTGGGCGGGCCTCGGCGCCCGGCTGGGCAGCGGGCGTCAATACATGTCGTGGATCAGCCTCGAGGACGAGGTGCGGGCGCTGCTGTTCGCAATCTCAAACTCAACGCTCTCCGGCCCGGTGAACATGAGCGGGCCGGCGCCCGTCACCAATGCCGAGTTCACCACCGCATTCGGCCGCGCGGTCAACCGCCCGACCCCGTTGATGCTGCCCGGATTCGCGGTGCGTGCCGCGCTCGGCGAATTCGCCGACGAGGGACTGCTGATCGGTCAGCGCGCCATCCCGTCCGCGCTGGAGCGCGCCGGTTTTCAGTTCCACCACAACACCATCGGCGAAGCGCTCAGCTACGCCACCGCCCGGCGTGAGCAAGATTGAACCCGATCGCCCGACCGGCGCGTCGCAAAGCGGACCAGGCGCGAGTACCGTCACGAGCGTGATGGATTCCATCCGGTCGAAGCCGACCGCGATCGACGTCCGCCAGCTGGGGACGGTCGAATACCGCACCGCCTGGCAGCTGCAGCGCGACCTCGCCGACGCCAGGGTGGCCGGCGGTCCCGACACGCTGCTGCTACTCGAGCACCCACCGGTGTATACCGCGGGACGGCGCACCGAGCCGCTCGAACGACCGGTTGACGGCACTCCCGTCGTCGACACCGACCGCGGCGGCAAGATCACCTGGCACGGTCCGGGACAGTTGGTCGGCTACCCGATCATCGGGCTGGCCGAACCGCTGGATGTCGTCAACTACGTTCGGCGCCTTGAGGAATCGCTGATCATGGTGTGCGGCAACCTTGGCCTGGACACGGGCCGGATCGAGGGCCGGTCCGGGGTCTGGGTGCCCGCCGGAGCCGGCCAGCCGGCACGCAAGGTCGCCGCCATCGGGGTTCGGGTGGCGCGTGCGACCACACTGCACGGGTTCGCGCTCAACTGCGATTGTGATCTGGACGCGTTCAAGGCCATTGTGCCGTGCGGCATTAGCGATGCCGGAGTGACGTCGTTGTCCGCCGAACTCGGGCGTACGGTCACTGTCGACGATGTCCGCGTCGCGGTTGCCGAAGCCGTCTGCCACGCGCTGGACGGGCGCCTTGCCCTTACCTGGCAACCCACCCCCGCCCGCGTAGCATCGACAAAGTGAGTATCGCGCCCGAAGGCCGCAAGTTGCTGCGCCTCGAAGTGCGCAATGCGCAGACCCCGATCGAGCGCAAGCCGCCGTGGATCAAAACTAGGGTCAGGATGGGACCGGAGTACACCGAGCTGAAGAGGCTGGTCCGGCGGGAGGGTCTGCACACGGTCTGCGAAGAGGCCGGTTGCCCCAATATTTTCGAATGCTGGGAGGACCGGGAGGCCACCTTCCTGATCGGCGGTGACCAGTGCACCCGCCGTTGCGACTTCTGCCAGATCGACACCGGAAAGCCCGCTTCGCTGGACCGCGACGAGCCCCGACGGGTCGCCGAAAGCGTGCAAACCATGGGGCTGCGCTATGCCACCGTCACCGGCGTCGCCCGCGACGACCTGTCCGACGGCGGGGCCTGGCTGTACGCCGAAACCGTGCGCGCCATCAAAGAGCTCAACCCGTCGACCGGCGTCGAGCTGTTGATCCCCGACTTCAACGGCGAGCCTTCCCGACTCGCGGAGGTATTCGAATCCAGCCCAGAAGTGTTGGCGCACAACGTCGAAACCGTGCCCCGCATCTTCAAACGGATTCGGCCCGCCTTCACTTACCAGCGCAGCCTGGGCGTGCTCACCGCGGCGCGCGACTTCGGCCTGGTCACCAAGAGCAACCTCATCCTCGGCCTGGGCGAAACCCCCGACGAGGTGCGTACCGCCCTGGCCGACCTGCGTGATGCCGGCTGCGACATCGTCACCATCACGCAATATCTGCGTCCGTCGACACGCCACCACCCGGTCGAACGCTGGGTGCGGCCCGAGGAGTTCGTCGAGTTCGCGCAGCATGCCGAAGGGCTGGGGTTCTCCGGGGTGCTGGCCGGACCGCTGGTGCGGTCGTCGTACCGGGCGGGCCGGCTCTACCAGCAGGCGGTAGGCACCCGGGCCTGGGGCGCCTCGGCACCGTAGTCAACTCCGCAACTACGTATCCTTGGTGACTATGGCTAAACCCCGCACCACCGCTGAGAACAAGGCCGCCAGAGCGCAAGCACAGGCCGACCGCAAAGCGGCCGCGCGGGAGCGCCGCGCCCAGTTGTGGCAGGCGTTCAATATTCAGCGCAAGGAGGACAAGCGCCTGCTGCCGTACATGATCGGCGCATTTGTGCTGATCGTGGGCGCCTCGGTGACGGCGGGTGTGCTGGTCGGCGGGTTCACCATGATCACGTTGATCCTGCTCGGCGTGGTGCTGGGCGGTTTGGTCACGTTCATCATCTTCAGCCGCCGCGCCCAGCGATCGATTTACCGCAAAGCCGAAGGTCAAACCGGCGCCGCGGCGTGGGTGCTGGACAACTTGCGCGGCAAGTGGCGGGTGACCCCGGGTGTTGCCGCGACGGGCCACTACGACGCGGTGCACCGGGTACTCGGCCGGCCCGGCGTCATCTTGGTCGGCGAAGGATCGGCGGCCCGGGTCAAACCGCTGGTGGCCCAGGAGAAAAAGCGCACCGCACGGCTGGTCGGCGACGTGCCGATCTACGACATCATCGTCGGCACCGGCGAGGGCGAGGTTCCACTGGGCAAGCTGGAGCGCCATCTCACCCGCCTTCCGGCCAACATCACCGTCAAGCAGATGGACACCCTGGAGTCGCGGTTGGCCGCGCTGGGATCGCGGGCCGGTGCCGCCGTCATGCCAAAGGGACCGCTACCGAACGCCGGCAAGTTGCGCGGTGTGCAGCGCACCGTGCGCCGCAAGTAGAGCACGCCGGCGCGCTCAGCGCCGCACCACCGCCGTGCCGGTCACTCGATCCTGCAACCCGCGCCCGTCCCAGTCGGTGAACAACGGCGGGATGACCAACCCGACGAGCAGTCCCCGCACCACCAACCGGCCTAACCCCGGGCGTCCGTCCAACGCCACCACCCCCAGCCCCACCACCAGTTGGCCTGGTGTGAAACCAAACAGGCGGACGGCCACCACGCCGAGTACGAACCAAATGACCAGCACCGAGGTCGCCAACATCTCTTTGGAGATGGCGCCGAACCCCAGCGCCAGGGCCGCCAGGCCGTAGGCGATCAGCCAGTCGATGAGTATCGCCACCACCCGCAGTCCCATCGGCGCCAGCGATCCCGGCCCGCTTTCTGGCAACCCGAGTGTCTCGCCGGGATATGCGGGGCGTGATCCCGGCGACCCTGCTGTCATGGGCCGCCGCCAGCCGCAGCCGAGGACACGACGCTGCGCATGCGTGCGGGACCAGTTACGATCTTGCGATCCATGGGGCCCACAATAGAACTAGCCCGGCGCTCGGCTCTCTGTTGCGGGACGCATGGTCATGTAACCCCCGTGCAACACGGGGTTGACGGTCGGGCAACATCATCTCCATAGCGTCAAGCCGCGGATTACCAGTAAAGGAGCACATCAGTGACAGATATGACGCCCGACGACGTCTTCAAGCTCGCCAAGGACGAGGAAGCCCAATACGTCGACGTCCGGTTCTGCGACCTCCCCGGCGTCATGCAGCACTTCACAATTCCGGCTACCGGACTCGACGAGAGCCTGTTCGAGAATGGCGTCGCCTTTGACGGCTCGTCGATTCGTGGGTTCCAGGCCATCCACGAATCGGACATGCTGCTCTTTCCCGATCCGAACACCGCGCAAGTCGATCCGTTCCGCGAGGCCAAGACGCTCAACCTCAACTTCTTCGTGCATGACCCGTTCACCCTCGAGCCCTACTCGCGCGACCCGCGCAACATCGCCCGCAAGGCCGAGACCTACCTGGTCAGCACCGGCATCGCCGACACTGCGTCCTTTGGCGCCGAGGCCGAGTTCTACATCTTCGACTCGGTGAGCTTCGACTCGCGCACCAACGGCTCGTTCTACGAAGTGGACGCGATCTCGGGGTGGTGGAACACCGGCGAGCCGACCGAACGCGATGGCAGCCCCAACCGCGGCTACAAGATCGCGCCCCAAGGGCGGATACTTCCCGGTGGCCCCCAATGACCAGTACGTCGACCTGCGCGACAAGATGCTGACCAACCTGATCAACGCCGGCTTCATCCTGGAGAAGGGCCACCACGAGGTGGGTAGCGGCGGACAGGCCGAGATCAACTATGAGTTCAACTCGCTGCTGCACGCCGCGGACGATATGCAGCTGTACAAGTACATCGTCAAAAACACCGCATGGCAGAACGGCAAGACCGTGACCTTCATGCCCAAGCCGCTGTTCGGCGACAACGGCTCCGGTATGCACTGCCACCAGTCGCTGTGGAAGAACGGCAGCCCGCTGATGTACGACGAGACCGGGTATGCCGGTCTTTCCGACCTCGCCCGCCACTACATCGGCGGCCTGTTGCACCACGCACCGTCGCTGCTGGCCTTCACCAACCCAACAGTCAACTCCTACAAGCGGCTGGTGCCGGGCTATGAAGCCCCGATCAACCTGGTCTACAGCCAGCGCAACCGGTCGGCGTGCGTGCGCATCCCGATTACCGGCAGCAACCCGAAGGCCAAGCGGCTGGAGTTCCGCAGCCCCGACTCGTCGGGCAACCCGTATCTGGCGTTCTCTGCCATGCTGATGGCGGGCCTGGACGGCATCAAGAACAAGATCGAGCCGCAGGCGCCGGTCGACAAGGACCTCTACGAGCTGCCGCCGGAAGAGGCCGCGAACATCCCGCAGACGCCGACCCAGCTGTCCGATGTGATCGACCGCCTGGAAGCCGACCACGAATACCTCACCGAGGGAGGCGTTTTCACGCCCGACCTGATCGAGACGTGGATCAGCTTCAAGCGCGAGAACGAGATCCTGCCGGTCCAGATTCGGCCGCATCCGTACGAGTTCGCGCTGTACTACGACGTATAAGTCGGCTAACCCTCTGACCTGCGTCAAGGTCGGCGCTGGCCTTCGCGGTACGCAGTGGGTACGCAGTAGCGCATCAAAAGGAATAGCCCCGGCTGACTGCTCCGGGGCTATTTTCTTGTGCTCCACCCTCACACGCGGAGTTGGATCCCCGCGTCCCAGTGCGATAGTCCCCAGCGAACTGGGAATGCTTCGCGCCACAACGCAATTCGAATGCGAAAACGTTGTGGTCCGGGCGTTTGCGCCTGAGGTTGGAGCCGCGACTAGGGCCCATTTGCCAGGTGTTTCACCAATGCAATTCGCCGAATTTGCCTGCACCCTCGCCGTGAGTGTGGTATCGCGCACTTACGAGTTGAAACGCCAGCTCAGAGAAGAGGATCAACATCATGACTATCGCGCGAGGGTTCGCCGCAGCCGCCATGCTCGCCGGTTTAGCTGTCGGTACTGCTAGCACAGCCTGGGCTGAAGCTGGATCGACGATGAGCGGCCACTACTTGAGGACTGAAACGGACCCGCAAACTGGTCAATCAGAAACCGATGATTGGTACGCCACTCCCTGCGGCGACGGCTGCGCCTCACTAGCTGACACACCCGGTGGACCGGTTCTATCGCAGGCGCGGTTGGTTAACGGACAATGGACGCTGGACTCCGCCGTACACACGCTGAGCTGTCCGGACGGTACCGTTCTTCCCAACGCCGTGTCCGCCCACTACACGTGGGATCCAAACACCCTGGCAGGCACAGTCCAAGTTACCTATAACGTGCCAGCCTGCGGGAACCCAGCGGGGTACCTAACCACCAACTTCGTCCAAATCAGGCAGGCACCTGACGCATAGTGTCGGGCCGTCTCTACAGTCCAACGCCGCATCGGGCCGAGGCGTGCGCCGAATACGTTGCACTACAAAACAATTGGAAGTAGGCAATTTCCTGGTGATGAGCGCGACTCAGCAGCGCGATCAGCAGTAAAACCTCAGATCGGCAGGGGATACGCAAGTCTCTGCAAAACGACCCACCTGGATCACTCCGGCCACACGACGCTGAGCCTGGGTCTGTCAGGTCATATCTAGGTCACGCGGTCCGATTAGGATCTCCAAAAACCGATCCTGAACTGCGAAAACTCTGGCGCGCGAAGGATGAACGGCGATTCGCGCTAATTGTGCGCGGGCTCCCGCTCGGTTCAGGTCTACGACCTTCGCGGCGGGAACACTGGTCTTGACCGACTCAATGCCCTTCTTTATATTGCCGGAGGCGTCGTCTCTTTTGAATATCGTAAATAAGTTTTGTTGCCACTAGTACCACTAGCACAATTGCTGGACCAACCCCGACGGCATATTGAAACGTTTCGCCCATTTGTCCTCCCTCTGATCTTTTGAGACGCTCTTGAAGTTGGCGTTGTCTTCTATGCACTGAGACATGGTGTAGTCATCAACGGATGCAGCGTAATGGTCTACCGGCTGGACCGTCCCGCGATTGGCGAAGAATGCAGGTTGTCGATCACCACCCGCCTGCATGTTGAGCGTCTACGCGGCCAGCTAGCGGTAACCCGTCAGATCAACGGTTGCCGTGACCGCAATCAGTGTTCGCAGGCTGTGATGGCCATGCGCAGGCGTCGACGTCGGTCATGCCGCCGTAGCCTCCACCGGTGAACACTCCGAAGGTGTTGCCGTTGCTCGCGGTGTAGGTGGCTCCGCCGCCTCCCCCACCGCCACTTGAACTGTCGACGATCAGCGACCAGCTCTTGCCTTGGATTGCGGTCTTATACGCGTTCATCACATCGGTCGGCGATCCATTGACGAGGAAGTGCAGATGGATGCCGTTGTCGTGAATGGAGTCAGGACCGTCGGTCCTCGCCGTGTTCGCCGGCGTGGGTATCAGCGATTTCAGGTTCGTGCTCGGCGCCTGCCGTCGTCGTAGCTTGTGACACTGAGGCCGTGATCGTCTGGGAAGCCGTTGTACTTGCGCTCGTCGCGGTGCTCGAATTCGGTGAACTGCTGCACGCTGCTGCGACCAAGCCAATGGCCATCGCCGCGGCTGACGCGACATAGGTTTGGTATCTCATATTCCCTCCGTCCTCATGCACCGTATCAACAGCGTGTCTTCGCCACTGGTCAAGTGTCGCGGAAGATGTCATGGCACCAAAGCTGTTGTGCCGCAACCGCAGTTAGGAAGTTCGGCAGCCCAGGATCCCTCGTGACATTCTGACGGGCTGCCCTTCGGCCATCTCGACGACTTCGAGCCAACCGCCGGGAGCGATGTAGTGCCGGCTGACATCTTGACGCTGCATACGGATCAGCAAGACACCCGCATCGGTGACCTCGAAGCTGTCGAATACGCCATAGTCCCGCGGTTCGCCGTTGCTGAATAACACCGTGAATGACATGCGTCGAGTATGGCGTTGACGAAACTGCGCGTCTAGCCGTCCAGGCCCAGATCCTTGCGGAAACGCTGCATCCCGTCGATCTTGTCGGCCAAGGTGGCGTCCGGCCCGGCGTAAAACATCCATGGCATGGTGATGATGCCGGTGATACCGGCATCGGCGGCGCGCTGATAATCGGCGGTAGTGAAAGCATCGGTCAGCGGCGTCAGGATAGTGAAATCGTCCAGCGACAAGCCGTTTTCGAGCCGCAGTTCGCGCAGCCGGCCAACCGCCTCGATGGCGCGATCGGTGTTAATCAGGTCCCCGATCCAGCCGTCGTTGCGGGCAGCGCGGCGCAATGCGGCCTCGCTGAGGCCGCCGACGTAGACCGGTATCGGCGGCGGGGTTGGTTGCATCTCCAGCCGCGGTGTCGGGTAGAAGTCGCCGTCGAACTGAGTCCAGCCCGGTTTCCACAGCGCCCGCATCAGGTCGATGATCTCGTCGGTACGTTTGCCACGGGCGGCGAACTGCTCGCCCATCAAAGCGAATTCCTCTCGGCACCAGCCGACGCCGATGCCGAGCTCCACCCGTCCTGACGCCAAAACCGCTGCAGTGCCAATGGCTTTCGCCGCCGAGTACGGATTGCGCATCGCCGGGATGTAGACGGTGGTGACGAACCGCAGCCGCGTTGTGACCTGGGCCAGCGCACCGACGAGAACCCACGGATCGGGCCAGTCGGTGAAAGGCTGCCATCGCCGTTGCCCATCTTTGGTGTACGGATAGGGCGTTTCCAGGGTCTCCAGGTTGACGACATGGTCAGGGATGCCGATGCCGTCGTAACCGAGTTCGTCAGCGGCCTTGGCGATCTCGACGATCTCCCGGGTGTTCAAAAAGGCGCTGCTGATATAGAACTTCATTCGGCTTCCCGTGCCCACGCCGGCTCGATGAAGATGCCTTCTGCCTCCACGGTTACCCCTTCTGCATCCGAAATAGTACCGCGCGCAAATACTTTGACGCCCTCGCTGCGGTCAATCCACGCGTCGCAACGAAGTGGACCCAGCGGAGTGCCGCGCAGGTACTTCACGGTGATGGTTCCGGTGAAACGCGCCTTGGACAATCCCTCGCTGGCCGCCTCGCCGAGCATGTGGTCGAGCACCAGCGCGCTGACGCCACCGTGCACCCGGCCGGGCGGACCCTCGTACGCTGACCCGAGGACGAACTCGCTCCAGCAGCGCCCGTTGCCCTCGTGGCGGACCACGATTGGCGGGGCGATCGGGTTGCACACGCCGACCGCAGCGTTACCCAAGGGCAGTGGGCGATCGTCGACGCGGTAGCTCGCTCCGACCGGCCGGGTTCGTTGCCGCAACGACCGGGTGACGGCCTCGATCGCGGACCGGGCGTCGGCGACGACGTCGTCGTCGGCCTCGGTCCGGATGGTGGCGTCGACGAGTTCGCGGACGGCGTCGGCCAACGGCGCGTACAGGGCCGTCACTCGATCAGCCTCCGCCGCGCTGAGCACCTCGAACATGGCGTCGAACGCGCCGGCCTCCTGACTCAACTCCCGAACACCTTGCGCACGACCGCTTTTGCGCGCCGCGTCACCCGCAGATAGTTGTCCAGGAACTCACTGCCGTCATCGGTTCGCCAGCCCGCGGCCACGGCGACCGCATTGAGCTGGCGTCCGGGTCCCGGCAGCTGGTCGGTGGGCTTACCGCGCACCAGCACCAGCGCGTTGCGGGCCCGGGTGGCGGTCAGCCAGGCGTGACGCAGCAGCTCCACGTCCGCATCGGGAATCAAATCGGCCGCGGCGGCCGCGTCCAGGGATTCCAGCGTCGAGGTGTTGTGCAGGGCCGGCACCTCGTGCGCGTGCTGCAGTTGCAGCAGCTGCACGGTCCATTCGATGTCGGCCAGTCCCCCGCGCCCCAGCTTGGTGTGCGTGTTGGGGTCGGCGCCGCGCGGCAACCGTTCGGCGTCCACCCGAGCCTTGATGCGACGGATCTCGCGCACCGATTCGGCTGACACGCCGTCGGACGGATAACGCGTCTTGTCGGCCATCAGCATGAACCGCCGGCCCAGATCCGCGTCACCCGCGACGGCGTGCGCGCGCAGCAGGGCCTGGATCTCCCACGACTGCGCCCACTGCTCGTAGTAGGCGGCATAGGACCCCAGCGTGCGGACCAGCGGACCGCTGCGGCCCTCGGGCCGCAGATTGGCGTCGACTTCCAGCGGCGGGTCGACGCTGGGCGTCCCCAGCAGTGCACGAATCGGCTCGGCGACCGACGTCGACCATTTCACTGCCTGGGAATCCTCGACACCACTGACCGGCTCGCAGACGAACATCACGTCGGCATCCGACCCGTAACCCAGCTCGGCACCGCCCAGCCGGCCCATGCCAATGACCGCGATGGCCGCCGGTGCCTTGCCGTCTTCGGGCAGGTTGGCTCGGATCATCGCGTCCAAAGCGGCCTGCAGCACGGCCACCCACACCGAGGTGAGCCCCTTGCACACGTCGGTGACATCGAGCAAGCCGAGCAGGTCCGCGGAACCGATGCGGGCCAGCTCTCGACGGCGCAGCGAGCGCGCGGCGGCGATCGCCCGCACCGGGTCGGCGTAGCGGGCCGCCGAGGCGACCAGCGCGCGAGCCACCGCATCGGGATCGGGCTCGAGCAGTTTCGGGCCGGCCGGTCCGTCGCTGTAACTCTGAATGACCCGGGGGGCGCGCATCAACAAGTCCGGCACATACGCGGACGTCCCCAGCACATGCATGAGTCGCCTCGCCACCGCGGGCTTGTCCCGCAGCGTGGACAGGTACCAGCTTTCGGCGGCCAGCGCCTCGGACAGGCGCCGGTAGGCCAACAGTCCGCCGTCGGGGTCGGGCGTGTACGACATCCAGTTCAGCAGCCGCGGCAACAGCACCGACTGCACCCGACCGCGCCGGCCGCTCTGATTGACCAACGCCGACATGTGCTTCAACGCGTTCTGCGGTCCCTCGTAGCCCAGCGCGGCCAGCTGCCGCTCCGCGGCCTCCGACGTCATGCCGTGCGCGATCTCCAGGCCGGCCGGCCCGATCGACTCCAACAGCGGCTGATAGAAGAGTTTGGCGTGCAGCTGCGACACCCGCAGGTTCTGGTGCTTGAGCTCCTCGCGCAGCACCCCTGCAGCATCGTGGCGGCCGTCCGGACGGATGTGCGCCGCGCGCGCCAGCCAGCGCACCGCCTCCTCATCGTCGACCTCCGGCAGCAGATGGGTGCGTTTGAGCCGTTGTAGCTGCAGCCGGTGTTCGAGCAGCCGCAGAAATTCATAGGAGGCAGTCAGGTTCGCCGAGTCCTCGCGCCCGATGTAGCCGCCGGCGCTCAACGCGGCCAAGGCGTCCACCGTGGAAGCCACGTGCAACGACTCGTCGTTGCGGCCGTGCACCAGCTGCAGCAGCTGCACGGCGAACTCCACGTCGCGCAATCCGCCGCTGCCGAGCTTGAGCTCGCGGGCGCGGACATCGGAGGGCACCAGCTGCTCCACCCGACGCCGCATTGCTTGCACTTCGACCACGAAATCCTCGCGCTCGCAGGCAACCCAGACCATGGGCATCAGCGCCGTCCGGTAGCGCTCGCCGAGTTCGGCGTCGCCGACTGCCACCCGGGCTTTCAGCAACGCCTGGAACTCCCAGGTCTTCGCCCAGCGCTGATAGTAAGCAAGGTGCGACTCGACAGTGCGGACCAGTTCACCGCTGCGGCCCTCGGGCCGCAGCCCGGCATCCACCGCGAAGAACGCGTCCGATGCCACCCGTATCATCTCGCTGGCCACCCGGGTGCTGAGTGTGTCGGCGTGCTCGGCGACGAAGATGACATCGACGTCGCTGACGTAGTTCAGTTCGCGGGCACCGCATTTGCCCATCGCAATGACCGCCAGCCGCGGTGGCGTGCGGTCACCGCACACGGTTGCCTCGGCTACCCGCAGCGCGGCCGCCAACGCGGCGTCGGCAAGGTCTGATAGCTGGGCGCCGACCACGGGGAATGGCAGCACCGGCTCGTCTTCGACCGTCGCGGCCACGTCGAGCGCCGCCAGCAGCAGCAGCTGGTCGCGATACGCGGTGCACAATCGCGGAACCGCCGAACCCGGCTCAGCCAACGCTTCGTCGACGCATTCGGTGAACGCCTGGTGTAGCTCGTCGCGAGTGGGCAGTTTGGCCTTGCCCCGCAGCAGCTTCCAGGACTGCGGATGGACGGCAAGGTGATCGCCCAGCGCCAATGACGAGCCCAGGACGGCGAATAGTCTCCCGCGCAGCGGGCGCTCGATGAGCAGAGCGGCGTTGAGCTCATCCCAACCGGTCTCTGGGTTCTCCGCTAGGCGAACCAGGGCTCGCAGCACAGCGTCGGGGTCAGGCGCGCGCGACAACGCCCACAACCGGTCGATGTATGCCTGGTCGTCGTGCTCATACCAGCCCAGCTGCTCCAGACGCTCACCCGCCGGGGGATCGACCAACCCGAGCCGGCCGACGCTGGGCAGCCTCGGACGCTGCGTCCCGGGTTTGGTCACGACCAAGACGGTAGCGCAACCGGCCGATCTGTCAGACCGACCGGCGGACTCTGTGAGCTACAGCGACAGGTAAGTGCTCAACTCGTAAGGCGTGACATGGCTGCGGTAGTTCGCCCACTCGGCGCGCTTGTTACGCAAGAAGAAGTCAAACACGTGCTCCCCCAGTGCTTCCGCGACGAGCTCGGAGGCCTCCATGCAACGAAGAGCACTGTCGAGGCTGGTCGGCAGCTCGCGGTACCCCATCGCGCGGCGTTCTTCGGGGGTGAGGTCCCAGACGTTGTCTTCTGCCTGCGGCCCCAGCACGTAGCCCTTTTCCACCCCGCGCAATCCGGCGGCCAGCAGCACGGCGAACGTCAGATAGGGGTTGCACGCCGAGTCGGGGCTGCGTACCTCGATCCGACGTGACGACGTCTTGTGCGGCGTGTACATCGGCACCCGCACCAGGGCCGACCGGTTGGCCGCGCCCCACGACGCGGCGGTGGGCGCCTCGCCGCCCTGCACCAGTCGCTTGTAGGAGTTGACCCATTGGTTGGTGACCGCGCTGATCTCGGAGGCGTGCTCGAGGATTCCGGCGATGAACGACTTGCCCACATCCGACAGCTGCAGCGGATCGTCGGCGCTGTGGAAGGCATTGACGTCGCCCTCGAACAGGCTCATGTGGGTGTGCATGGCCGAGCCGGGGTGTTCCGCGAAAGGCTTGGGCATGAACGATGCCCGCGCGCCGTTCTCGATCGCGACTTCTTTGATGACGTAGCGGAACGTCATGACGTTGTCGGCCATGGATAGCGCGTCGGCGAAGCGCAGGTCGATCTCCTGCTGGCCGGGCGCCCCTTCATGGTGGCTGAACTCCACCGAGATGCCCATGAATTCGAGGGCATCGATGGCTTCTCTGCGGAAGTTGGAGGCGGAATCGTGCACCGCCTGGTCGAAATAGCCGGCGTTGTCTACGGGGATGGGCGCCGACCCATCGTTGGGACCTGGCTTCAGCAGGAAGAATTCGATTTCGGGATGCACGTAGCAGGAAAAGCCGAGGTCGTTGGCCTTCTGCAGCTGACGCCGCAGCACGTGCCGCGGGTCCGCCCACGACGGCGAACCGTCCGGCATGGTGATGTCGCAGAACATCCGCGCCGAGTGATGGTGGCCGGAGGCGGTGGCCCAGGGCAACACCTGGAAGGTCGACGGATCCGGGTTGGCCACGGTGTCGGATTCCGAAACGCGGGAGAAGCCCTCGATCGACGATCCGTCGAAGCCGATGCCCTCCTCGAACGCGCCCTCGAGTTCGGCCGGGGCGATGGCAACCGACTTGAGGAAGCCGAGCACATCTGTGAACCAGAGCCGCACGAAGCGGATGTCCCGTTCCTCCAGCGTGCGGAGGACGAATTCCTTCTGTCGATCCATAACCCGCACACTAGGCAACACCTGTTAAATCTGTGTTACCGATGGCCGCTCGGAAGCGTTGCGGACTCCTCAGACGGGCTGCTCGGGGTGGCTGGAGCCGGCCTTATGGCTGGCAGCGCAAGGCCACGGGCGGCGACGTCCCCGCAACGAAATAGCGTGTCACCGCGGTATCGACACACTGGTCACCGTCGAACACAGCGGTGTGCTGAGTTCCGTCGTACGTGATCAATGGGCCACCCAGCTGGCGGGCCAGATTTACCCCGGCCTGATACGGCGTGGCGGGGTCGTGGGTGGTAGAGACCACGACGACCTTGCCCGGCGCGACCGGTGCCGCGCTGTGCGGCGTCGACGTCGCCGGCACCGGCCACAGGGCGCATTGATCGCGGGGAGCGTTCCCGGTGAACTGCCCGTAGCTCAGGAACGGAGCGGCCTGGCGGATCTGTTGATCGGCGGACACCCAGCTCGCCGCATCCGTCGGCGTCGGCGCGTCGACACACCGGACCGCGTTGAACACGTCCTGGTCGTTGCCGTAGTGCCCGTTTTTATCACGGTTTTCGTAATCGTCGGCGAGCGCCAGCAGGTCGCCGGCATCGGTGCCGCGCTGCAGCCCGAGCAGACCACTGGTCAGGTACTTCCAGTGCTGCGGGGTGTACAGCGCGTTGATGGTGCCGGTGGTCGCGTCGGCGTAGCTCAGGCCGCGCGGATCCGACGTGCGACCGGGCTTGGCGACCAGCGGATCAACCAGCGCGTGGTACCGGTTCACAAATTGGCTCGGGTCGGTGCCCAACGGGCAGGCTTTCGAGCGCGCGCAGTCCGCGGCGTAGTCGTTGAAAGCGGTTTGGAAACCCGCCATTTGGTTGATGTTCTCCTGGACCGGGCCGACGGTCGGATCGATCGCACCGTCGAGCACCATCGTCCGCACGTGATCACCGAATTTCTCGAGGTACGCGGTGCCGAGTTCGGTGCCGTAGCTGTAGCCGAGGTAGTTGATCTGATTCTCGCCCAGCGCCTGGCGAACCACGTCCATGTCGCGCGCAACGGACGCGGTGCCGATGTTGGCCAAGAAACCGTTGCCCATCCGGCTAACGCATTGCTGGGCCAGCTGCCGGTAGAGCTGCTCGATGTGCGCCACACCGGCCGGGCTGTAATCAACCATCGGTTCGGTCCGGAAAGCGTCGAACTCGGTGTCGGTGCGGCACCGCAGCGCCGGAGTGGAGTGACCCACCCCTCGAGGGTCAAACCCCACCAGGTCGAAGTTGCGGGTGATCTCGGTGCCTTGCAGGTCGGATGCCATCGCGGTCACCATGTCGACGGCAGACGCCCCGGGTCCGCCCGGATTGATCAGCAGCGACCCGATCCGCTGGCCGGCCGCGGGCACCCGGATCACTGCCAGCTTCGCTTGCGCCCCACCGGGATTGTTGTAGTCGACCGGAACGGACACGGTTGTGCACTTGGCGGTGGGCATATCGCTGGTGTCGATCTGGAACTGGCCGCAACCGCCCCAGTTCTGCGGCGGCGCGGCTACCGGCGGCGGAGCCGGGCTCGGGGTCTGGCCCGCACCGGGTTCCGGCGTCGCGCCGGCCACCGGCAGCGCGGATTGCCCCGCGCACAACAGCCCGAACGACACCAGCGCCGAGGTCAATGGTCTGCGGCGCGGCATGGCTGTCATCGTTGCAGCCACGAATACCCGTGACAGCGCGAAACGGTCACGCCTTGATCTCAGGCGTCGATCTCAGGCGTCAACATTTTGCGCCGCTGGGCGGCGTGGTGCCTCCGACTAGATATGCCGTCACGTAGTCGTCAATGCAGCTGTCACCCTGAAAGACCACCGTGTGCTGGGTTCCGTCGAAGGTCAGCAGCGAGCCGCGCAGCTGATTCGCCAGATCGACCCCGGCCTTATACGGTGTCGCCGGATCATGGGTGGTCGACACCACCACGGTCGGCGCCAGGCCGGGCGCCGAGACGGTATGCGGCTTCGTCGTGGGTGGCACCGGCCAAAACGCACAAGTTCCCAGCGGTGCGTCGCCGGTGAACGTCCCGTAACTCATGAACGGGGCGATCTCGCGGGAGCGGCGGTCTTCGTCAATAACCTTGGCCCGGTCCGTAATTGGTGGCTGGTCAACACAATTGATCGCCACTCGGGCGTCGGTGGCATTGCTGTAATGGCCGTGCGGGTCGCGGCGCATGTACATGTCAGCCAGGGCGAGCAGGGTGTCTCCGTGGTGGTCGACCAGTTCGGTGAGGCCGTCGGTCAGGTGGTGCCACAGGGTGGGTGAGTACAGCGCCATGATGGTGCCCACGATGGCGTCGCTGTAGCTCAGCCCGCGCGGGTCGTTGGTGGGTACCGGCCTGCCTATCAGCTGGTTGTTGGGGTCGACCATCGGGTCGACCAGGCTGTGGTAGACGTCGACGGCTTTGGCCGGGTCGGTGCCCAGCGGGCAGGTCGGATTCTTCGCGGCGCAGTCGGCGGCGAAGTCATTGAACGCGTCCTGAAATCCCTTGGCCTGACGCAGGTCAGCCTCGATGGGATCGGCATTGGGGTCCACGGCGCCGTCGAGGATCATCGCCCGCACGTTTTGTGGGTAGGCCTCTGCGTAGGCAGAGCCGATCCGGGTGCCGTACGAATAACCGAGGTAGGTCAGCTTGTCGTCGCCCACCGCCTTGCGGATGGCGTCCAGATCCTTCGCGACGTTGACGGTGCCGACATTGGCCAGAAAGTTCTTGCCCATCTTGTCGGCGCAGCGGCCGACGAACTGCTTGGTCTCGTCCTCGATGTGCGCCACACCTGCCGGGCTGTAGTCGACATTCGGTTCCGTCCGCAGCCGGTCGTTATCGGCGTCCGAGTTGCACCACAGCGCCGGCCGCGACGAGCCCACCCCGCGTGGATCGAACCCGATCAGGTCGAACCGCTCGCGCACCCGCTTCGGCAGCGTTTGAGCCAGGCCCAAGGCGGCATCGATACCCGACTCGCCGGGGCCGCCGGGGTTGATCACCAACGAGGCGAGTTTGTCCCCCGTCGCGGGAAAGCGAATCATTCCCAGCGTCGCCACGTCGCTGTTGGGGTCGTTGTAGTCGACCGGCACGGCCAGCTTGCCGCACAGTGCGCCGCTGGGGATCTTGGCTTTCGGGTTAGAAGAGCGGCACGGCGTCCATTCGATCGGCTGGCCCAGCTTTGGTCCAGCCATGACAGGTCGCCCGCCCACCACGCGGACACACCCCGCGAGCAGGAGCGCCACGGCAGCAATCGCCATCCAGATCAGCAGCATGCGCGCGATCGTGTCGCGGCGAGACAAACCCATGACAACATATGCTGCCAGAGCAGAACCGAGTGCCTGGTCAGCGGCCGACGTCGGACGGCTACCTGGCGGCCGCAAGCAGTTCTTCCATCCCTATCGCGAACTCGTCGGCCATCTCCCACAGATCAGGCAGTAATTCCGGGCAGGAGATAAGCCCGACGTCCAAATTTCCGCACAACGACATCACGGTGATGTTGAGACCCGAGCTGTGAAAGATCGGCCCCAACGGGTACATCGCCTTGACCTCAGAGCCCAGCATGTACAGCGGAACCTGCGGACCCGGCACGTTTGACACGACCAGGTTGTGCACCGGCATGCTCTCGGTTAACCGGGAACTGGCATACAGCCGCATCGCCACACCGAAAACCGCCGGCGCCGCGAACTGCGACCAATCCTGCAACAGGGAAGCACCGATAGCCGAACTATGTTGCTTGGCAACCGAATTCGCTTCGGCGATGGCCTTCAGACGCTGTACCGGATCGCTGAGCTGGGTTTGAAGACTGGCAAACATCCCCGAAATCTTGTTGCGCCCAGGGCGATCGGACTTGCCGTGCACCGAGACTGGCACCATCGCCACCAGCGACGCGTCAGGTAGGCCGTTGCGTTCGGCCAGGTATTGCCGAAGCGCCCCGGAAACCAAAGCCATCACCACATCGTTCACCTTGACTCCGAAGTGGTTCTTCACCTTCTTGATGTCGTCGAGATCCAATGTGGCGTAAGCGATGTTGCGACGGCCATTGATCCTGGCGTTGAAGACTGTCCGCGGCGCGGCGAAGGGACGCGCCATCGTCTGGCCCTCGCGGACCTTGCGCAGCGTCGCGACCACCGAAGACACCGTTTCGGGCACCGCATTGGCCAGATGCAGCGGCCGGGTGGCGAACCTGAACAACCCGCCCGCCGCGATCTGCCAAGCGCTGGCGCCACCGACCCCTTCCGCCGGATCGGGCGCGGGCGCATCGGCTTCGGTGGTGCACAGCTGCGACATCAGGTTGGCGCCAGTCACCCCGTCCACGCCGGCGTGGTGCACCTTGGTCATCACCGCCAGGCGGCCGTCACGGTGGCAATCTGTGCCGGCCACGCCTTCGATGACCCACATCTCCCACAGCGGCCGGCGACGGTCCAACGACAACGACGCGATATGGCCGCAGATTTCCGCCAGCTCAGCCCGGCCGCCCGGCGGCGGCAAACCTACGCGATGCAGATGGCGATCGACGTCGAAGTCGTCGTCATCCACCCAAACCGGATGGTCGAGATTCAACGGATTGTTGGCGAGCTTTTCACGGAACTGCGGCATCGCCTTCATACGGAGCGACAGCGCGTCGCGCAGCCGGTCGAAGGTGTAGCCGCCCGGCATCGTCGACGTGTCCAACTCCACAATCGAGCAAACATGCATGGGCTGCGAGGACGTTTCCAGGTACAGGAAACTGGCGTCGAGTCCGGTGAGCCGCTGCATGGGCAGAATGGTATGTCTCACACTGCTCCGGCGGTGCAATTACGCAGCCGAGATGGCAGAATGGCACCGTCAAGCGAACCCGGGGACCCTGCGGGGCCACGAGGATCGACCCGACAACTACTAGGGACAATGATGTCTGAGCAGAACGTTTACGGTGCAAACACACCCGCGAACTCGGCGGAGTCAGCACCCAGAACCAAAATCCGCACTCCTCACCTGCAGAAAATGAAGGCCGAAGGCCACAAGTGGTCCATGCTCACGGCCTACGACTACTCGACCGCCCGTATCTTCGACGAGGCCGGCATCCCGGTACTGCTGGTCGGTGACTCCGCGGCCAACGTCGTCTACGGCTACGACACCACGGTGCCCGTCTCGATCGACGAACTGATCCCGCTGGTCCGCGGCGTGGTCCGGGGGGCGCAACACGCGCTGGTCGTGGCCGACCTGCCGTTCGGCAGCTACGAAGCCGGACCTACCGCTGCCTTGGCCGCCGCCACCCGGTTCATGAAGGAGGGCGGCGCGCACGCCATCAAACTCGAGGGCGGTGAGCGGGTAGCCGAGCAGATCGCCTGCCTGACGGCGTCGGGCATCCCGGTGATGGCGCATATCGGCTTCACGCCGCAAAGCGTCAACAGCCTCGGCGGCTTCCGGGTGCAGGGCCGCGGTGACGCGGCGGAACAAACGGTCGCCGATGCGATCGCCGTCGCAGAAGCCGGAGCGTTTTCCGTCGTAATGGAGATGGTGCCAGCAGAGTTGGCCACCCAGATCACCGGCAAGCTGACCATTCCGACAATCGGGATCGGCGCCGGGCCGAACTGCGATGCACAGGTCCTGGTCTGGCAGGACATGGCCGGGATGAGCGGCGGTAAGACTGCCCGCTTCGTCAAGCGGTTTGCCGACATCGGCGGAGAGTTACGTCGGGCCGCAATGCAATACGCGGAAGAAGTGGCCGGCGGGGTTTTCCCGGCCGACGAGCACTGCTTCTAAGTGCGTAGTGTTTCGACCCTTCTGATGCATCGCCAGTCCACCGGACGACGACGTCAGAGGACGTCACGCGCCATGAGGGTCGCGGCGATCCAACTGTAGAGCCAAGAATGTTCGTCTTCGCGACTGCGATCGATGACGACGGACCTGCATCCAGTCGATAAAGCCCACAACCCCAGCACCGGCGAAGTAGCCGTCGACCGTGTCACGACGGATTTTGCTGAAAACCGTTGTGTGACAGGATGGTACGATTGCTCCTATACGCGATCGCGACTCAGTGAGCGGGGGTTGAACACATCGTCGGCAGCAGTCGCGGTGGCTTCGTGCGCCGCCGAACGGTCTTGAAGTTGCCGCTGGTACTGGCGGGAGGCACTGCCCTGGCCCGAGCACCTCGCGCCGCTGCGCAACCACCCCTCGGCTCGCCGGAATCAAGCCGATGGTCACCTGACCGCGCCAACCGCTGGTATCAAGCGCAAGGCTGGCTCGTCGGCGCGAACTACATCACGTCGAACGCCATCAACCAGCTGGAGATGTTTCAGCCCGACACGTACGACCCTCGGCGCATCGACACCGAGCTTGGTTGGGCCCAGCTCCATGGGTTCAACACGGTGCGGGTCTTCCTTCACGATCAGCTGTGGGCCCAGGATTATCGAGGGTTCCAAGGCCGTCTAGCGCAGTTCGTCGACATCGCGGCGGCCCATGGCATCAAACCGCTATTCGTCTTGTTCGACTCCTGTTGGGATCCGTTCCCCAAAGCAGGTCCCCAGCGCGCGCCGCGACCCGGCGTCCACAACTCCGGTTGGGTGCAAAGTCCGGGCGCTGAGCGCCTCGATGATCGCGGCTACACCCGTATTCTGCATGACTACGTCACGGGAGTGCTGACCCAATTTCGCGCTGACGATCGCGTTTTGGGTTGGGATCTGTGGAATGAGCCCGACAACCCCTCGCGCCCGTACCGCTCGGTCGAGAGGAACGACAAGCACCAGCTTGTCGCAGAACTGCTTCCGCAGGTGTTCGGGTGGGCACGTTCGGCTGATCCCCGTCAACCATTGACGAGCGGCGTGTGGGACGGCGAGTGGGCAGACCCCGGACGCCGTAGCACAATCAGCGGCATTCAGCTCGATAACTCCGACGTGATCACGTTCCACAGCTATGACAAGCCAGCCAACGTTGAGGGCCGCATCGCGGAGCTTGCCCCGCTAGGGCGCCCGATCCTATGCACCGAGTACATGGCTCGTACTTTGGGCAGCACTATTGAGGGCATCTTGCCAATTGCGAAGCGGCATAACGTTGGTGCCCTCAATTGGGGACTGGTGGCTGGAAAGACTCAGACCTACTTCCCCTGGGACTCGTGGGATCACCCCTACACGACGCCTCCGCGAGTGTGGTTCCACGACCTACTCGGACCCGATGGAAGGCCCTATCGGGACAGCGAAAGTCAAACGATTCGTCAGCTGGGCGGTCTGGCGATGCACCTCAGCCCTTACCCTTAGGTAAGCCAACGGCACTCCGCCGCTGCATCCGGCCTGGGCAAAATACACCACGGCTGCTTAGGCGCGGAACGGTGGTGTGGCACTCTGTGTGTGCCCGTCCACGACCGCCGACGACCTTTAACAGCGCACCAAACGCGCAACGGAGCCGAAAATGCCTGCAGAAGCGCAAAACACCTCCCGCTATCTGGAGGTGGAGCGCAAGTTCGACGTCGTCGAATCCACGGTGTCACCATCGTTCGAAGGCATCGCGGCAGTGGCTCACGTCGAGAAGTCGCCAACCGAATCGTTGGATGCGGTGTACTTCGACACGCCGTCGAAGGACTTGGCACGCCACAAGATCACGCTGCGACGCCGCACCGGTGGCCACGATGCAGGGTGGCACCTGAAGTTGCCGGCCGGACCGGACGCCCGCACCGAGATCCGGGCACCGCTGACCAAATCCGACCCAGCAGCTGAAAACACCGTGCCAAGCGAGTTGCTGGATGTCGTGCTGGCGATTGTTCGCGACCGGCCGCTCGAGCCGGTCGCGCGCATCACCACCAAGCGTGAAAGCCAGGTGTTGTACAGCATCGACGGCACTGCGCTGGCGGAGTTCAGCAATGACCACGTCACCGCCTGGTCGGGTGGTGCTGCCGCGGACACCGACGCGGTCCCGGCCGAACAAGAATGGCGCGAGTGGGAACTCGAACTCGTCGCCGGGAACGGGACCGCTGACACCGCGTTGTTGAGCCGGTTGAGCAATCGGCTGCTCGACGCTGGTGCCGCACCGGCCGGTCACGGCTCGAAGTTGGCCCGCGTGCTCGGCGCGTCGTTGCCGCCCAATGGCACCCAGCCGCCCGAGGACCCGGTACAACGCGCGGTGGCCGAGCAAGTCGACGAGCTTTTGGTGTGGGATCGCGCCGTGCGCGCCGACGTCGACGACGCCGTACACCAGATGCGGGTGACCACGCGCAAGATCCGCAGCCTGCTGCGGGAGTCGCAGGATTCGTTCGGGTTGTCCGACGGCGACTGGATCCTCAACGAACTACGCGAGCTGGCCAGTGTTCTCGGCGTGGCGCGCGACGCCGAGGTGCTCGCGCAACGCTACGAGCAGCAACTCAACGGGCTGGCACCGGAGCTGATGCGCGGACCCATATGGGAACGTCTGGTCGAGGGCGCCCAGCGCCGCTACCAGACCGGGCTGCGGCGGTCGTGGATCGCGATGCGCTCGCAGCGATACTTCCGTCTGCTCGACGCGCTCGATTCGATGGTGGCCGAAATCCCGGTCGCCGCGTCCGACGAGGAATCACCGGCGATAACCATCGACGGCGCCTACAAGAAAGTCAAGAAGGCGGCAGAGGCCGCCGCCGAACTGGACACCGTTGATCAAAGCGACCAAGAGAACGCGCACCACCGCGACGAGGCGCTACACCGAATCCGCAAGCGCGCCAAGCGACTTCGCTACACCGCGGCAGCTACCGGTGCGGACGAGGTGTCCAAGCAGGCCAAGGCCATCCAGACACTGCTCGGTGACCACCAAGACAGCGTGGTCAGCCGTGAACATCTGGATCAACAAGCCAGGGCTGCACAGATCGCCGGTGAGGACACCTTCACCTACGGTCTGCTCTATCAGCAGGAGGCCGACTTGGCCGAGAGTTGCCGCCAGCAGCTCGACGACGCACTACGCAAACTCGCCAAGTCGGTGCGCAAAGCCCGGGACTGAGCCCGCGCCCCGAGGGGCGGGCGAGTTGGCCTGTAAGCCGGATTCTGTTATCTGGGCGTTTGTACCGTTTAGCTGTGTTAGGGGCGTTGTAACGGTGGAGGTCAGAATGTTGGTTGTGTTGGCTAATGAAAGCGGTCGTCAGCTCTACTGCGGACGGTCTGCGGACGGTTGCCGGTACCGGGCAGCCAGCACACGGAGGTCAGATTCACCAGGACGAGCGCCAGGGTGTCCCACACCTCGCGGTTCGGGTGCGCGACGGCACCGGTCTGGTGGGGCCGCTGGTCATCCCCGGTGTGACCAGCTGCCTGGGTAGCCACTAGATGGGATGACTTCCCCTGACACAGAACGGAAAGAACACGCGGGCCGTCGCCAGCGTGCAGGTTGACGACCCGCAACACCTGCTCGACGTCGCGAGGCCGTCCGTTGCCGACCAGGCGCTGCCTTTCGGTGGTCAGCCGAAAATCCCGTTTCGCTTGGACTTTCCTACGGCCAGTTGGCCCGAACACACTGCACTTGCGTAACGGCATCGTTCGGCTTGTTCGATTCGTTCGGCGAAAAACTGCCGCAGCCTTTGGCTCGTCCGGATGGTCGTTTGCTGAGATTTGCATAGCCTCCCTCGAAGTTCGCTGGTCGGCGGGCTGCCGGGTATTCCGCCAAGCGGGTTTGCCGGGATCACTTATGGCCCTTGTCTTCCCAACCCCAAAAACTCGTCATCGTCCAGGACATCTACGGTGACATGGTTCTGGGCAGGCCCTTTCGTCCCGTAGGCGAAGGTGAGCAGAGTGCGGTCCTCGTCAAGGGGTTCAGTCCCTACGACGGTAGCGTGCCCGATCTTCATGCGGATCCTGTCTCCGGGCTTCAATTCGTCAACACGTTTAAGGGGCACGCTCACCCATCAACGCCAGTGAATGTCATGGATGTTGATGATTCGCCGGGCCGCCACCTCGGCGCAACCCCAGCACGTCCAGGGGCGCCGGTGACTTTGAGACGGGCGCGCGGGTCTCGGTGGCTCTGTTAGCCCGGGCCGCTCGGAGCGTATCGGGGCGACTACTCGTGCATGCCCGTCGCCGTCGCCCAGGTCGCCGGGCGGCCCCATGACGGGAATCGTCGCCGAGATGCGCGAACGCGCTGAACTCCTATGCAAACTCGGCGTACTCCGCGACTCGGGGATTCTGACCGACGAGGAATTCAACGAGCAGAAGCAACTCCTTCTTGATTCCGCGAAGAATTGAACCGCGGTAGCGAAGCGGCATGGAACGAACTGCTGCTCCCCGACCAGTCACTCGATGACGTGATCGCTGCGTTTGGAGAACTCCTCAAGCGGTGTACAAATCGCGCTCAGTGAGTAGTCACCAGAACGCCCGCGCGGGGGCCGTGTCCGGGCTGCCCTAGTCGACGCGGGTGGCTGCCACCGCCCAAAACGGCATGTGCACGAGTTGGTTCTCGAGCAACGGTCCGATCACAGCGAGTCGCTCCCGCACCACCTTCATCCGCTCGGCGAGCTCGGGGCTGGCTTCTGACGACATCACGGCGAACGCCTCGGGACTGAAATGGCCCTGATAGGTGGTGGTTCCGAGGTGATCGAGGCGCCACCCGGCCGCGGGCAGCATTCGCTCGAAGTTGTCGGCCGGCAAGCCTTCCCACACCAGGCCGTTGACGTTGTGGCGCCCGAACTCGAACATAAACAACCGCGCGCCGGGTTTGGTGGCCCGCCGCAGCGCCTGCAGATACCGCCCCTGGGTCTCTTCGTCCTCGAAGAACACGTGGTAGAACGCGCTGTCGATGACGGTGTTGAACCGGTTTTCCAGCCCCTCAAGTTTCGTCGCGTCGGCGACCTGGAAGTTCACTGACACCCCGGCGCGCTCGGCGTTGGCCTTGGCGCGCTCGATGGCCGCCGGTGAGCTGTCGATCCCAGTGGCCGGGAAACCCTTGCCGGCGTAGTAGATCGCGTTATGGCCGGGGCCGGTCCCGGGGTCGAGGACCTCACCCCGCACCGCCCCATAGGCCACCAACTGTTGCACCACCGGCTGGGGTCCGCCGATGTCCCACGGCGTCAGGGCTGGCAGCCCTTCTACCGAACGCTCGTCGCGGTACAACTGGTCGAAATCCGGACCTTGAACTTTGTTAGCCATACTCGGCACGCTACGCCTTGCAGTGGTATGCGGTTGCCCCGCGAGCGCGCAGACGTGTCGGATCCGCCGGTGTCCGTCGTCAATATTGAGAGCACCGGGGCGCCGTTTAATTACCACCGTGACCAACCCTCATCAACCGGAGCCACATGCCTTCAGACGATCCTTAGTAGCCGCTAGCGTTCCTTCGCCGAGCAGAGTATGCTCCTGCAAATAGTGAACGTAACCGTTTACAATCTGACAAGGACCGAACCCACCATGTACACCGCACCATCGCCCTTTGACGAGCTCACTACACATCGGTTGGAAAGGCCGCTCGAGGAGTTGGTCCCGGCGCCGGTGGTGGCGCGAATGCGACGACTGCGCCTGGCGCTGATGGTAGGCGGGGCGATCGGGCTGATCCCGTGGATCGTGTTCTTGGTGATCACCCTGCCGGCGAACTACGTCGCGCTGGGATTCGATGTCTTGCTTGTCGCATTCATGGTCACGACCGCGGTGCTCGTTTTCCTTCGTCGGCAGTTGGTGCTGCTGACCGCGTTCACGACCGGTGTGTTGCTGATCTGCGATGCGTGGTTCGACGTGATGACGGCCGGGCCCCACGACCTGTGGGTATCCGCGCTGACGGCGACGCTCGTCGAACTGCCGCTGGCGGTCATCCTGATCACCACCGCGCTGCGCATTGTTGCGGCTGACCGTGACGCGGTTGTGGCTGCTTGATCCCGGGATGCCACCGTGGCGGTTGCCTCTGCTGCCGTAGGTCACGCGGAATCCGGAAGTCAGCGGCCGCGATATAGCACGGGACTGCCTGGCTCCTCAAGAATCGGCGCAATCGGCTATCCGACGTTGCCTGCTGGAGCGAGTAGTCCGGGTTTTCTCTTCGTCGGCCGCCGCTGCTGTATATAGACGTGGCGGATGCGCTGCTCGATGAACGCCGCGAGCTGACCGGACTTCCCCGCCTGACCAGCTGCCTGGATTATTACTAACTGGATTACTAAGCGGCCCGCAAGCCGACGCTTGCGCACAGCCGGGCGAAGTGGTGTAGTCGCCTACTCGGAACGTCTGTCCTGTGCGGTGAGATGCTGCGACCATGCCAGTTATGAGTGGATTTCGCGTGGGACTGGGCAATGAGATCGTGAATTCCCGCTACTCCGCGACCGCGTTCGCCCGCCCCGACTACCTGACCGCTGCAGGTGGCCCTGCCTATCATCCGGCCGGTGTCAGAGTGAATGGCAGCCAGTTCGGCTTCAGCTGCGCAGGGTGCTGGTCACTGGCCTAGTGGCCGAGGCGAATCTCGACACCCTGTCTCTGAAGCTGGTTGAAGGTATAGCTGAAGTCGCCGCGGCGGCCCACGGAGACCACATAGCGGTCCTGGCCCTCGGTGACCGGGAAGCTGAACGAGAACGTGCAGGTGACATCGCCGCCACGGCCCTCCCCCAGCGACGTGGTGGCCAGGATTTCGCCCTTGCCGTTCTTCACGGTGACCTGGGTGTCGCGGCCGATATCCGAGTAGCCATCCGTTCCCTCGCACGATGTCCCGTCCGATGCGATCGAGCTGATGTCTGCATTCGACTTCGTGTCGGTCAGCACGAAAGTGCCTGATACCGTGACAGTTTCGAGGATATGAAAACCCTTGGAGAACTGTGGGCAGAAAGCGTCGACGGCGACTTTATCCGCGGCCAGTCCCTGCTGTGGTCCGCCGTCGTCGAGTTGCTTGCAGACCTGCCTGCCGTGGGCCAGCGCATTGGCGTCGGAGTTGAACTGGCGAGCCAGACCGGAGTCTTTCAACGCCGAGAGGTAGCCGGCGTCGGGCGACGCCGACTCGTGGCGCGGCAAAAGGAGCGCCCAGGCCACCAGCGCCAGCATGACGATCACGGCCGCCGCAGCGCCCGTGCCGAGCCACGCCGATCGGATGCTCGTCCTGCTCGACGATGGAAGGTCGACGTACCCCGGCAGCATCTGGCCGCCGTCGGGGTCGGTCGTTTCGGCTCTCCCGTTGCGAACACGGCTGGTGGGACGGCCGGCGATGTAGTAGCGGCCTTCGTGACGTGCCGTGGGGTCGGGCCTCCATCCGGTCAACGCGACGGTGCCATCCAGTGCCCCGCATCTATCGCACATGCCGGTATTGCCAACATCGGAGCCGCAGTGCGGACAGACCATCAGCGCCGAGCCCCGACCACAAGCCGAATACGACCCCGTTGCGTCATCGTCAGGCTCCTCGGCACGAATTCGTCAACGAGGTAGCGCGACCTGGCTTCTCGGCGGCTACCGTCCATCGGCTTTGGCGATCTGTAGGTGACACTGTCCGGCTTAGCACATCCAACCTTGCCGGGACGGAATTCGCCGACGCTTGCATCACTGCTGATCTCATCGGTGGCTGTCACCGGGAAGTCGTCGAGTGCACAGTCATTACCGGACGGACTCGCGCACGGCTCCGCATGCCCAATCGGTGTCAGTACCAATAGCGCCAAGACGGCGGCGACCAGGTCGCAGACGTAAGGCGGGCGAGTTGGCCTGTAAGCCGGATTCTGTTCCCCGCCGCCGCGGCTTAAGCAACGGCGGCGCGGCGGCGACCATCCATCTGGACACACCGTTGCCGGGTGCCTCAAGCGGCCTACCCGCAGACTCGGGCGAGCAACCCTCGAACGCCTGCGCGGCCGCACTTTCGTGCGGCCTTCTTGACCTTGCTTCGGGTGGGGTTTGCCTAGCCATTCCGGTCGCCCGGGATGCTGGTGCGCTCTTACCGCACCGTTTCACCCTTACCACCGCGAGGGTGGCGGTTTGTTTTCTGTGGCACTTTCCCGCGAGTCACCTCGGATTGCTGTTAGCAATCACCCTGCTTTGTGAAGTCCGGACTTTCCTCGACTCGACCGAACCCTTTCGGGCCGGCACGAGCCGCGGCCGCCCAGCCAACTCGTCCGCACGAACACGGTACTCGCTGCAGAATCTGCTGGCCAGCGGCGTTTGCCCATTCCCCAATTTATTCAATCATTGCTTAATTAGCGACGTTGGTGTCACGCTGACTCGCATGACAGAAACCGAAGGGTTCGTCGATCAGGCGACGATGGGTCTCGCCGAGCCGCAACCGATGTACAAGGCGTTGCGCGAATCGAGCCCGGTGTTCCGGTCGCCGACGGCGGTGGTCCTCAGCCGCCTGGCCGACATCGAGATGGCCCTCAAACACACCGAACTGTTCTCGTCGAATATGGATGCGGTCGATCTCGGCAACGCGCGACCGATGATCCCGTTGCAAATCGACCCACCCGAGCACGCGAAGTACCGTCGCATCCTCGATCCGCTGTTCACTCCGCGGGAGATGGCCCGACGGGAACCACGCGTCACCGAGCTGGTGAACGAGATGATCGACCGCTTCGCCGATCGGGGTGAATGCGACTTCCACGCCGAGTTCGCAGTGCCCCTGCCCTGCACCGTCTTCCTGCAGTTGCTCGGCCTGCCGCTGGACGACCTCGACAAATTCCTGGTCTGGAAGGACGGCATCATCCGCCCGGAGGGCGACTCCAGCTTCGCGCGCCGCCACGAGACCTCGGCCCCCGTAGCGCAACAGATTTACGACTACTTCGAGCGCGCCATTGACGACCACATCGCCAGCCCACGCGACGACGTGCTGTCCGCGATGATCGCGGCGAACTTTAAAGAGGAGGGCGGACAACCGTTGTCGCGCGAGGAGCTGCTCGACATCTGCTTCCTGTTCCTGATCGCGGGGCTGGACACGGTCACCGACTCGCTCGACTGCTTCTTCGTGTACCTGGCACGCCATCCCGAACATCGACACCAGCTCGTCGAGCAGCCCGACGTCCTGCCGAGTGCCATCGAGGAGTTGTTGCGCTGGGAGACGCCGGTGCCCGGCGTGGCCCGCGTCGCCATCCAAGACGCCGAGGTGGGCGGATGCCCGATCAGCAAGGGTGAACGGGTCAGCCCGTTACTGGGTGCGGCGAACACCGACCCGGCCGAGTTCCCCGATCCGGAGCTGGTGGACTTCAACCGCAACCCGAACCGGCACCGCGCGTTCGGCGGCGGTCCGCACCGCTGCCTCGGCTCCCACCTCGCCCGCATGGAGCTGCGTGTGGCGTTGCGTGAATTTCACCGGCGCATCCCGGATTACGAGATCAAGCCGGGCTCCCAGCTGACCTACACAGCCGCGTTGCGATCGGTGGAGTCGCTGCCGCTGACCTTCCCGGTGGCTTCCCCCGTTTCGAAGCCATGACCCGAGTCTCCGTCGACGCCGGCCGCTGCACCGGCCACGGGCGCTGCTACACCTTGGCGCCCGACGTCTTCGATGCCGACGACGTGGGCCACTCCATCGTGCTCGTCGAAGAAGTCTCCGGTGAACTCGAGGCGCAGGCCGTCGTCGGCGAGCAAAACTGCCCGGAGCAGGCAATCACATTGTCTCGCTGAATATTTAAGCGAAGCAGACGACGCTGCGCGCTCCCCGCCCGGCGGTCATGTCGGTGAACGCTGCCTCGACGTCGTCGATACCGATCCGTCGCGTCACCAACGCTTCGAGGTCGAGCTGGCCGCGTTGGGCAAGCTCGGCGAGTACCGGGATGTCGCGTATCGGATCGCTGGCACCGTAGACGCTGCCCTGGATGGTCTTGCCGTCGGCCATCAACGACAGCGCAGGAAACGTCACCGCCTCCTCGATCCCGGCGGCGCCCACCAGTGTGACCCTGCCGCCGCGGCGGGTGGCGTCGTAAGCCGCGCGCATCGTGGCGGGCTTGCCCACCACCTCGATTCCGTGATCCACCCCGGCGCCTCCGGTGAGGTCGCGCACCGCGGTGGCCAGATCGACCTCGCTCGCGTCGACGGTGTCGGTCGCGCCGTTGGCCACGGCTGCGGGAAGTTGGGCGGCCACCCGGTCGGCGGCGATGATTCGCGACGCGCCGGCCAGCCGGGCCCCCTGGATCGCGGCCAAACCCACACCGCCGCAGCCGATGACGAGCACGGTCTCGCCCGGGCGGACGGCCGCCGTGCGCATCACCGCGCCGACTCCGGTGGTGACACCGCAGCCCAGCAGCGCGGCAAGGTCGAGTGGCAGCGACTCATCGACCGGCACCACCGCCGCTGCCGGTAGCAGCGTCTGTTCGGCCAGCGACCCGACACCCATTCCCGGCCACACCGGCCCGCCGGCACTCTCGGCGTACGGATCGCCATAGGCGTGGTCGTAGCCGTGCACGCACAGCTGGGCCTCGCCGCGCAGGCAGTGCGGGCAGGACCGGCATGGCACGTTCCACGTCAGCACGACGTGGTCACCCGGGCTGACCGTGCTGACGTCATCGCCGACCTCGGCGACGATCCCGGCGCCTTCATGGCCGAGCGTGGACGGCAGCAGTGTCGGTATGGACCCGTCGCGAAGCGACAGGTCACTGTGGCATACGCCGCTGGCGCGAAGCTGAACCCGCACCTCGTTCTTGCCGAGAGGTCGCAGCGCGAGTTCCTCCACCACGGTGGGCTGCCCGACCTCGCGCAGCACGACGGCTTTCATGGGGCCCTCATGGGACCGAAAATGTGATCGGCGTCATAGCGACTTACGATGGCGGGACAACCGCACCGGGTCAAGGGAGACGGGTAATGACGGGATCAACGACGATGACGCGGGAAACCCAATCCGCTGGTGATCAGGCGGTGCTGACGATTGGCGGCCAGCCGCAGCCAGGCGCCGCCGGGACCTACCCCGTTCACAATCCGGCCCGGCCGGCCGAGATCGTCGGCCATGCGCCCGCCGCCGACAGCGCCCAGCTCGACGCCGCCGTGTCGGCGGCACGACGGGCAGCGCCGGGATGGCGAGCACTCGGGGTTGCCGAGCGGGTAGCCGCTTTTGCGGCCGCGGCGACCACCGCCGCCGAACAGTTGGCCGCACGGGATGGCGCGCGGCTGTACACCCGCGAGCACGGCAAGGTGCTCAGCGAGGCGAATTTCGAGATCAGCACGGGACCGGGTCTCGCCGCACTCATCGGGTCAATGGCCGAGGCGGCGCTCGCGCCCGAGCAGGTCGACCCGCAGTCGAAATACCCACGGCTGCACCGTGAGCCGTTCGGCGTGGCCGCGCTCGTGCTGCCGTTCAACTGGCCGCTCGCGCTGACACTGACCAAGCTGGCGTCGGCGCTGACCGCAGGCAACACCGCCGTCGTCAAGGTGCCCCCGACCTGTCCACTGGCGGCGCTGCAGCTCGCCGGGGCACTTGCCGCGGCGCTGCCGCCGGGTGTGGTGAACGTGCTGGGGGGCCCGGGGACCGAGCTCGCCCAGGCGCTGGTCACCCACCCGGGCATCGACCTCATCTCGCTGACCGGCGGCGTCGCCACCGGGCGTGCCGTCATGGCCGCCGCCGCTCGGCGGCTCACCCCGGTGTTGCTCGAGCTCGGCGGAAACGACGCCGCAATCATCGCGCCCGACATCTCGGTCAGCGACGAGCTGGTGGAGCGGTTGGTGACAGCGACCTACACCACTGGCGGTCAGGTGTGTATGGCGATCAAGCGGCTGTATGCGCCCACGCAACGCGTCGACGAGCTGGCCGAGGCGGTGCTGGCACGCTGCGAGCGGGAGGTGGTCGGTGACGGCCTCGCCGATGAGGTGACGCTGGGGCCGTTGCACACCGCCGGCGGACGCAACCGGGTCACCGCGCTGGTCGGCGACGCCGAGGCACGGGGCGCGACGGTGCGGACCGCGGGACGGATCCGCGATGCGGATGCCGACGCGGGCGGATACTTCGCGCTGCCGACCGTCGTCACCGGTCTGGCCCCGGACTCGGCGCTGGCCACCGAGGAGCAGTTCGGTCCGGTGCTGCCGATCTTTGGCTACGAGACCATCGACGATGCCGTAACCGCAGCGAACGCAACCGAATTCGGCCTTACCGCGTCGGTCTGGACCGGTGACGACGCACTTGCCGACCGGATCACGGGGCAGCTGGTCGCGGGTACGGTCAGCGTCAACTGCCACGGCCTGGCCGCCCAGGACCCGCGCCTGCCGTTCGGCGGCTGCGGCCAGTCCGGCATTGGGCGGGAGCTCGGCGTCGAGGGAATCCGGGCATTCACCCAGGCGCGGGCGTTCGTCCGGCACCCCGTCCCGAGCTAGCGGCCTGAAACACTCGGCGTTAGAAGGGATTTGAGCTCGATCGCATTTCTGAGACGAAGTTATGCGACGTTGCGACCTGGACATTCCCCGAATCTAACCGGAGGCGCCGGGCTGTCTCGAAAGGTCTATTTCGAGACACAACGCTGCTCTCAGCGATCGGCGACAACCCCGGCCGGATCCGCAGCGACGCCGGCTTCGCCAAACTCTGCGGAATCTGCCCGCTAGAAGCCTCCAGCGGCAAAACCATTCGGCACCGACTCAACCGCGGCGGCAATCGCGACGCCACCAACCCACCCGCGACTACATCACCCGCCGCCTGGCCGAAGGCAAAACCAAAAACGAGATCATGCGATGCCTCAAGCGCTACATCGCCCACGAAAATCTTCCACACCCTCCACACACCCAATAAATCAACCACCGAACTCATTGCTTGAACATTAGGAGCATCTGCTATCAAGGGCGGCGACGGCTGCGACGATCGTTCGCGGACATCACGTGAACAGTAGCGGTAGGGTCGGCGGCATGTGCCGCTTGTTCGGCCTGCACGCAGGCCGCTTCGTCGCGACGGCCACATTCTGGTTGTTGGATGCGCCGGACAGCTTGGCAGCGCAAAGTAAGCGGAATCCCGACGGCACCGGTATCGGGGTGTTCGACGGCGACGGGAAACCGGTGCTGCGCAAGCAGCCGATCGCGGCGTGGGAGGATACCGACTTCGCTTGTGAGGCACATCAACTGAGCGGCACTACGTTCATCGCCCATGTGCGTTATGCGTCGACGGGCAAGCTTGACGTGCTCAACACACATCCGTTCCGGCAGGACGGTCGGCTGTTCGCGCACAACGGTGTCGTCGGTGGCCTCGATGTGCTCGACGCGAGGCTGGCCGAGTTGTCGGTCACCGATCTGGTGTTGGGCCAGACGGACAGCGAACGGGTCTTCGCGCTGATCACCGCGTCGATCCGGGCCCGTGGCCACGACATCGGAGCCGGCTTGGTGGACGCGTTGCGATGGCTCGCGGACAACGTGCCGATCTACGCGGTCAACCTGCTGCTGTGCACCGCGACCGACATGTGGGCGTTGCGCTACCCCGAGCCGAACAAGCTGTATGTCCTGGAGCGGCGAGAACCGTCGAGTTGCCCGCACTTCGACATGCAGACGCCGCGAATCCACGCGCAATCCGATCACCTCGACCTGCATCCGTCGGTGGTGTTCGCCAGCGAGCCGATGGACGACGACCCGGGTTGGCAGCTCATCGACCCGGGCGTGCTCGTCCACGTCGACGACCGTCTTACCGTGACCCACCGCGAGATGCTGCCGAACCCGCCCGCGCACCAACTCACGCTCGCCGACCTGAGCTCGACCGCGTCGGCGTCGCAGCACTCCGCATAGCACTGCGCCGAGGTCAACGCTTCAATCGACCGGAATCGCCCGATTCTCACCGGAGCTTCGAAACTACCAACCCCGTTGTCGGACAACGCAAGACTAGCAACAACCGGACAAGTCAGGACCGACGGTTTGGTAGTCCGTTGGTCGCGGGGTTCGAGCCCTGCCCGCCCCACGTCAGAGACACCCTGAATATCTTTCACGCCCTCCACACGGCCAGTAAGCGAACCGCCAAACTCGTTGCATCAACATAGGAGCATCTGAGGTCGTCGGCCTCAGTCTTGTCTGCGACTGAAGAGTCGTCGTGCGGTGTCCCAACGCCGCGAGGGACAGCGACCATCAGCCATCGTCGCGATCGAGACCTAACGCGCGCAGCGCCGCCCGGTACGAGTCATGCTGCGATGCAACGGGATCGACGCCTGGCGATGACCCGTGCCGTCGTTTCGGGCAACAATCCGTACCGTGACTTTGTTGCTGGGACAACTGCCGCACGATGTCCCAGGCCGCAGCCGCATCGTAGTCCCGGACCGCCACGATCATCCCCCACGGCCCGGTTGGTGTGGGCGCGTGAGTTCAATACGGTATGCAGCTGGGCGCGCTAACCGCGACGCCCCAGCGACAATTCGTCATCGACCTTGGGGCTGGATGTTTCCCCGTGCCTCGTCTTTGCATGCACTACCGCGCTTGCGGGTACTGCCCAAGACGCGAAGACGAAGAGGAGGTGGCCCTGTGGCCAAGGCGGACATCGCCGCGGTACTTGCTCTGGTTGCCGCCCTGTTCATCGCGACCAGCGACGCCGTCCAGCAGCGCTTGGCCTACGACGTCACCGACAAGCGGGTCGGTGCGATCGCGTTGTTCAGCCGGCTGCTGCGAAGCCCGCGGTGGTGGCTGGGCAGCCTGGTTGCCGCGGTCGGCTTCACGCTTCAGGCCGCGGCGCTAGGCCTTGGGTCGGTAGTGCTGGTCCAGGCGCTGTTTGTCACCTCTCTGCTGTTCGCGCTGCCGATCAGCGCCAAGCTCGGCCACCGCACCCCAACCAGATCCAGACTCCGGTTCACCGGTGTCACCCTCCGGTATGCGCCACAGACACTTCAGGTTGCTGACAAGTTGCTAAACCGCACTTTGGGCTGAACCCGCAGCCGCGACATGGGCCGCCCGTGGTCACCGCCGACTTTGCTGCGCGGCCGTGACCGCGATTCACGATTAACGCGGTGGTAACTGCATGGCCATACCGTTGCGGGATGCGACGCGTGCCGCCGCGAACGTTGGGCGCCGAAGAGGAGTTTCACCTTGTCGATCTGAAGACAAGGCGACTAACAGCACGCGCTCCTGAACTACTGGCCGAATTGTCCGAGCACTACGTCGCCGAGCTGCAGCGCTGCGTCGTCGAGACGAACACCCCGGTGGTCGATTCGCTCGACGGGCTGCGCGATGAACTTGGCCGCCACCGCGGGGTCTTGGTCGAAACCGCCGCCAAACTGGGCATGGGGGTGGTCGCCGCGGGGGCCGTGCCGCTGTCGGTGCCGGCTGAAATGCAGGTCACCAGGACCGCCCGCTACCGGCAAATGCTTTCCGACTATCAACTGCTGGCACGCGAGCAGCTGATCTGCGGCACCCAGGTGCATGTTGGCATCAGTGACCGCAACGAGGCGGTCGCGGTCGCCCACCGGGTGGGGGCGTATCTGCCCACTCTGCTCGCACTGTCGGCCAGCTCGCCGTTCGCATCCGACGGCTCTGACACCGGCTACTCGAGCATGCGCACGCTGGTCTGGCAGCGCTGGCCGACGACCGGGCCGGCCGCCCCGGTGCAATCCGCCGAAGAATACGACGAGCTGGTCAACGACCTGGTGGCCAGCGGAGTCATCAGCGACGCCGGGATGGTCTATTTCGACGTCCGACCGTCGAACTCCGCGCCGACGTTGGAGCTGCGGGTGTGCGACAGCTGCCCGTCCGTTGACACCGTCGTGCTGATCGCCGGGCTGTTTCGGGCTCTGGTCGAGCGCGAGATCGACGCCCTGCGAGCGGGCACCCCTGCCACGATCCTGTCCGCGACACTGGGCCGGGCCGCGCTGTGGCGCGCTGCTCGGTCGGGATTGGAGGGCGACCTCATCGATGTCAGCGTCCCGGCCAGCAGGCCGGCGTCCGAGGTGGTCACCGAGCTGCTCGGATCGCTGCGCCCGCAACTGGAACGCAGCGGTGACTGGGACATCGTCAGCGAGTTGACCCGCCGGGTACTGATAGCGGGCACGTCGTCGGCCCGGCAACGGCGGGCGCTGCGCCGCCGCGGACGTCTCACCGACGTGGTCGATCAGCTGATCGACGAGACCGCCGGCCGCTGGCCGAGCACCGTGACGGCCGTCGGCGGCGACCCGACCCTGCTATTCGGCTACCAGCCCTGCAGTGACCCCGTGGTTCGGGCCGGCCCTGACAACGTCGACGTCAGCTATGACGAAGCCGTCGATGCCGACGGTCACCCACGGCCGCGCTATCGGACGGTCCTCGACACCATCGCCCGCCTCGGGGTGGCGCAGCTGCGGTTCCGGGAAGGAGGCATCGAGCAGGAGCAGCGCGCCGACAACATCACCTTCCGCGTCGCCGGGCAGAGCCGCGCCCAGCTGTTCCCGGTCGACCTGGTCCCGCGCATGGTGGCCGCCGACGAGTGGGCGCAGCTGTCCGTGGGCCTGGGTCAGCGGGCCCGGGCGCTGGATGCGTTCCTCCGCGACATCTATTCCGAGCAGGCGATCGTCGCCGACGGCATCATCGGTGTGCAGGCCCTCGACCGGGCATCCGGCTTCCGCTCGACGGGCCGCCTCGCCGGTGATACGGTGCGCGCACACGTCAGCGGCACCGACCTGGTGTGCGACCGCGCCGGCCGTTGGATGGTGCTCGAAGACAACCTGCGGGTGCCGTCGGGCACCGGGTACGCGATCGTCAACCACCGGCTGCTGAGCAAGCACCTCCCCGAGTTGCAACCGCCCGCCGCGATCGAGGACGTCGACCGGGCAGCGCAGATGCTGCTCGAGACGCTGCGTGCAGCGGCGCCGCCGCACGCCTCCGACGACCCGGTGGTGGTGCTGCTGTCCTGCGGCTGGGAAGACTGCGCCTGGTTCGAGCACACCTTCCTGGCCGAGGAAATGGGTGTCGCGCTAGTGCAGCCGTCGGACCTATCGGTACGCGATGGAAAGCTGTTGCGCCACATCGGTTCTGACGTCGAACGCATCGACGTCGTCTACGCGCGGATGGACGAGGACATGCTGCTGACCTCCACCGGATACGACGGCGCTCCGCTGCGGCCGGGGCTGCTCGCCGCGATCACCGACGGCCATCTCACCGTCGCCAATGCGCTGGCCAACGGAGTGGCCGACGACAAGGCGATCTACGCGTACGTCCCGGCCATGATCCAGTACTACCTCGGCGAAAAACCCATGCTGGCCCAAGTGCCGACGTGGATCTGCGGCGAACGCGCGCAGCGCGACTTCGTGCTGGCCAACCTCGGCGATTTGGTGGTGAAGCCCATCGACGGGCTAGGCGGAAGCGGCGTTCTGATCGGGCCGGAAGCCTCCGATGCCGCGCTGGAGGCGCGCCGACGTGAGCTGGAAACACAACCGGAGCGGTTCATCGCCCAGGAGTTGGTCGCCCTGTCCACCCATCCCACCTTCGACGGTGAAGGGATATACCCACATCACGTCGACCTGCGCGCGTTCGTCCATCTTCGGGCCGGTACGGGCGGATCGGTGTCGGCGCACATCACACCTGCGCCGTTGACGCGAGTGGCCAGCCGCGGGTCGCGGATTGTCAACTCGTCGTATGGCGGAGGCAGTAAGGACACTTGGATTCTCACCGCCCGACGCGCCGGCCAGCTTAGCGGGCAGACCTCACTCAACGGAAGCAGTAGACATGTGCGGTATCTGCGGTGAGATCCGCTGGGATGGGCAAGCTGCGGATGTCGGCGCAGTCACCCGGATGACCGCCGCAATGATGTCGCGCGGACCGGACTCCGACGGCGTGGTGGCCCACGGGCCAGTGGCTCTCGGGCATCGGCGGCTGTCGATCATCGACCTGTCCGCCCGCGGAGCCCAGCCGATGGTCGACAGTGATCTGGGTTTGACGCTGGTATTCAACGGCTGCATCTACAACTACAAGGAGCTGCGCGAGGAACTACACGCCGCCGGGTACCGCTTCTTCTCGACCGCCGACAGCGAGGTCGTGATCAAGGCGTTCCACAAATGGGGCCCGCGGTGCGTCGAGCGATTCAAGGGGATGTTCGCATTCGCGATCGCCGACCGCGACTCGGGAGTGGTGACGCTGGCGCGCGACCGACTGGGCATCAAGCCGCTGTATCTGGCGTCGGCGCCCGGCCGGCTGCGGTTCGCATCCACGGTGCGCGCACTGCTCGATGCGGGCGGCGTGGACACCGAACTGGACCGCCACGCGCTGCACCACTACATGAGCTTCCACTCTGTGGTGCCGGCGCCGCGGACAATCTACCGCGGTGTGCGCAAGCTTCCGCCGGCAACGGTGCGGGTGATCCAGCCCGACGGGTCGCGCACCGACGTCGTGTACTGGACACCGGGGTTCCGCCGCGATCCGGCCCGGGCATCCTGGTCGGTCCGCGACTGGGAGGCCGCTTTGATGGATGCGCTGCGTACCGCGGTGGAACGCCGGATGGTCGCCGACGTGCCCGTCGGCGTGTTGTTGTCGGGCGGCATCGACTCCTCAATCGTGGTGGCACTTTTGGCGGAGCAGGGCCAGCACGGGCTGGCCACGTTCAGCATTGGCTTCGACTCAGCCGGTGGCGAATCCGGCGACGAGTACTTCTACTCCGACTTGATCGCCAAAACCTTCGACACCGACCACCACAAGATCCATATCGACTCCTCGCGGCTGCTGCCCGCAGTGCCGAAAACCATTGCCGCGATGAGCGAACCGATGGTCAGCCACGACTGCGTGGCCTTCTACCTGCTATCGGAGGAGGTCAGTAAGTCGGTGAAGGTGGTGCAGTCCGGGCAGGGCGCCGACGAGATTCTGGCCGGCTACGACTGGTACCCACCGCTGGCCAACGTCGCCCGCGAGCAGACCACCGAGGCCTACGCCAAGGTGTTCTTCGACCGCAGCCACAGCGATGTGCTGTCGATCTTCGCCCCCGAGTACGGGATTGACGTCGACGCGAGCCGCGAGTACACGACCGCCCATCAGGCAGCGCCCGGCGCCGACTCCGCGGTGGACGCGGCGCTGCGCCTGGACACCCAGGTCATGCTTGTCGACGATCCGGTCAAACGCGTCGATACGATGACGATGGCGTGGGGCCTGGAGGCGCGTGTGCCGTTCCTCGACCACGACTTCGTCGAGCTGGCGGCTGCCTGCCCGCCTGAGCTGAAGCTGGCCTCGGACGGCAAGGGTGTGCTCAAGGACGCGTCGCGGGCGCTGCTGCCGTCGGAGGTGATCGACCGGACCAAGGGCTACTTCCCGGTTCCAGGTATCCGCCATTTGCACGGCGAGGTGCTCGACATGGTGCGCGATGCGCTGACCAACGATGCCGCCCGGACCCGCGGGCTGTATCGCAGCGACAAGGTTAACCGCCTGCTCGCCGCACCCAACGAGACACGAACCACGCTGGGCGCAAACGCGCTGTGGCAACTGGCCGTGCTCGAGATGTGGCTGCAGAGCATGGAGGGCTGAGGCGATGGGGCAGGTGCGTGCGCTCTACGCCGCGTCGCTGTCCCCGGACGCGACTGCGTTCGCTCACCTCGTCGACGATGGTGGTTATCCCCGCGCGGTGCAGCGCTTTTTGCGTGGCCGCCGGGCCAGCTCGTCGCGGGATGTCGAGCTTCCCGTCGAGGGTCCGGTCTCTCGTGTCATCCACTCCGCAGACGGTCAGTGGCTGGCCTGTCAGGTGGCTCCCGACGGGGGCACTCGCACCCAGATCTGGGTCGTCACCACCGATCCCGACGACCGGATGGCCTGGCGCATCGACGGCGAAGAGGACGGCACCGCTGCACTGATCGGGTGGGATGGCACCCGGGTGGCGGCGATCCTGACCGGTGAGGACGGAATTGGGCAGTCTTGTCTGATCGATCCGGCCGACGGCCATTGCACCGTGCTGGACCGCCGATCCGGCGGCCGACTCGTCGACGCCTGGGGCGGGGCGTCGCTGATTCGGGTGGGGCCGCGCGGCTACCGGGAAATGATCATGCTGCACGGGCAGACCGAAATAGCCTTACTGCCTTCCGATCCCGGTTCCACGACCGCGGTTGGGGTCATCCTCGACGACCACAATCCTCGCCGCATTCGCTACGGCCCGACCGGCGAGCTGACCAAGCTGTACTACCCGGCCAAGAATTACGCGGCGAATGCCTCGGTGGACGGGAACGACGGTCGCGGCCCCGGTTACGTCCGAGCCCTGATCCGCAGCGACAACGGCTGCGAGTACGCCCGGCTGCTGGAAGTGACGGCCACGCAGGACGGCGTCAGCTACAGCGTGGTGGCCGAGCGCCCCGACTGCGACCTCGACGAGTTCGCCGTCAGCGACGACCTGTCCACCATCGCGCTGCTGTGGAACCTGCAGGGTCGCAGCGAACTACAGATCCTCGAATACACCGACAACACGCTGACCGAACCGATCCCGCTGCCCGGCTTGGTCGCCAGCGAGCTGTCCATCAGCGCCGGTGGCTCGATGGTCGCGATGACCGTTCAAAGCCCGTCGATGCCACGAACCGTCGAGCTGGTCGACCCGCGCACGCGTCAATGGGAACCCATCGACCGCGAACCCAGCCGCGGTCCGGTAGTCACCGGGTTCTCCGCACGGCCGGTGCTCGTGGCGATCACGGCACGCGACGGGCTGAGCCTGCCCGCGTGGCTGTACCGGTCGCCGGGGACCAGGGCTACCTCGGGCGCGGTGGTGTACCTGCACGGCGGTCCAGAAGGCCAGGCCCGGCCCGAGTACAGCGAGATCTTTCCAGAGCTGCTCAACGCCGGGATCAGCGTGCTGACCCCGAATGTCCGTGGCTCCGGTGGCTTCGGCCGGACCTTCATGCACGCCGACGACAAGGAAAAACGGTTCGCGGCCATCGACGACGTCGCCGATTGCGTGCGCTTTCTGGTGGACAACCAGTTGGCCGACCCGACGCGGATTGCCTGCGCGGGCTGGTCATACGGCGGCTTCCTGACCATGGCGGCCATGACGTTTCACCCGGACTTGTTTGCGGCGGGCATCACCATCTGCGGGATGAGTGACCTGACCACCTTCTACCGCAACACCGAACCGTGGCTCGCCGACGAGGCATTTCCGAAGTACGGCCACCCGGTCAACGACCGCGAGCTGCTCGAGCAGCTGTCCCCGCTGCGCCGGGTCGACGCGTTGACCGCGCCGTTGCTGGTCGTGCATGGCGCCAACGACACCAACGTGCCGGTCAGCGAGTCGGAGCAGATCGTCGACGCGCTGCGCCAGGCCGGCCGCGACGTCAGCTACCTACTCTTCAGCGACGACGGACATGGGATCGTCAAGCGGGAGAATAGTGCGGCCTTGGCCGCGGCGATGAGTGAATGGCTGAACAGGGCATTCGGCACCACCGCGCCGCTTCTTCAGGACAATTTCCGCTGATCAACGGCATCGGCACAGGCTGGCACGAAAAGGACTGCACCACCTACGGATACGAGTTCGGCAGCTGGAAGTCACGCTTCAACCTGTTCGACGTCGGCCTGGAACGCATCGAGGCGCGCCTAGGCCAACTGATCCCGCGCCCGGTCCGCAAGATACCCATCCTCATCGGCGGCACCGGCCCCAAGCGGACCCTGCCAGCCGTGGCACGCTACGCCGACATCTGGCACACCTTCCTCTCGGTGGAGGCCTTCACCGAAGCCAGCGCCCGAGTCGAGGACCTGGCCCTGGCCGCGGGACGCTCCGGAAGCGACATCGAACGCTCGGTGCACTGCTCGGCGCGCCCAGCGCCGAGGCTTACCGCGCAGCCGGCGCCACCACGTTCATCACCGAGATCACCCCCGACGCCACCACCGGCTACGACTTCAACACCTTGGAGGAAATGCTGGCCTGGCGTGACCGTCAGCAGTGAAGGGGCCGTCAGTACGATGACCGCAGCGCAGGAACTGGCCCCATTCTTGGGGTCCGGTCAGCTTGTTAATCACGTAACCCGGCCCTGGCAATGGCTAGATGACGAAGATTGACTCGATTGTGCACGAACGGCAAACGCTCATGCGCGACTGACTTTTGAGACTCTCATATCCCCTCTGATTCGAGACCCACGTATTAAGGGGGCAGAACCGCGGATGAGATGGATCGGTGGTGCTGCACGATTGCCAGACAACGCGAGATGTCGCCCGCGTCTGATTTACTGCTCGGCCCCGTCGCCCCCAAATGTTATTGGCGCAGACCGTGCGAGGTCCGCCAGATGTCGTAGTGCGCGCGGGGTGCGTGTCCTAGACTTCTTATCCCTGTAGAGCGCGAAAGGCGTTGCCCGTATGTCGGATATAAGACCCCGTCTGCGTTTGCCGACGACGCCCATCCTGTTTGTTGCGGCAACGGGTGGCGTCAGTCAGCTTCTTTGTGGCGAGCTGGCCGAGCAGACGGACTGTCGACAATCGTTTCAATGGTGATTCAGGATCAGGAGCGTGCCGACGGTGGGCAACCGTCGGCATGGGCACCGTTGCGCAATCGCATATACCGAGACCTGTTTATCGCGCAGTTCGTCTCCAACATCGGGACGTGGATGCAAAGTGTGGCGGCCCAATGGTTCTTGGTGGAAAAGCACAGCAGCGCCGTCATCGTGGCACTGGTGCAGACGGCGAGTCTCGGGCCGACGCTGTTTTTGGGATTGTTCGCCGGAGCGCTTGCCGACCTGTTCGACCGGCGCCGGTACCTGATATTTATGCAGTCGTATGCAGTGGTAGTGACGCTAGCCCTGGCGGTGCAGACATACCTCGGTAGCCTTGGCTCAGTATCACTGCTGATGTATACGGTGGCCATCGGCTGCGCTTCTGCGCTAACTGCACCGGCCTGGCAGGCGATTCAGCCCGAGGTTGTCCCGCGCGAGCAGATACCGGCCGCCGCGACGCTGGCTAGCGTCTCAGCAAACGCCTCCCGAGCGATTGGACCGGCAATTGGCGGCGTCGCCGTGGCACTGGCCGGCCCCGCGGCAGTCTTCGGGATCAACGCAGTATCGTTCGCGGGAATAATCGTTGCCCTGGCGGCGTGGAAACGACCCAAGCAAAGTGCGCCAATCGAACGAGAACACTTTGGCCAGGCCATCATCAGCGGACTGCTATATGTTAGTAACGCTCCAAATTTCCGCAGGATCTTGTCGCGCACAGCCCTCTTCCTGTTTCCCGCCTCGGCCCTGTTGGCGCTGTTGCCGGTGGCTGCCGCCCACAGATGGCACCTGGGAGCCGCTGGCTATGGTGTGGCGCTAGGGGCTATCGGTTTTGGCGCCGTACTCGCTGTCGGGGTTGCCACACGCTTACGCCAGAAAGTGTCAGACAACGTGTTGCTGGCGGCCTCCGCCGCCGCGTACGGTAGTGCGCCGCTGGCGGTGACCTGGCTGCCGTTTGCTGCGGCGACGCCTTTTTTGGTGGTGTCGGGGATGGCCTGGCTGATCACGTTGACAACGTTGAACGCGGCAGCGCAGTTGTCGTTGCCGCGGTGGGTTATGGCCCGCGGGTTGTCGGTGTATCTGCTGGTCTCCACGGGATCTCAGGCAATCGGCTCGTACATCTGGGGTGCCGTTGCCACGCGGGCGGGACTTGACATCGCCCTGCTTTGGTCGGCGGTGGTGCTGGGCGCTGTTGCGCTCAGCGTTGCCGTGCTTCCGTTGCGGCCATCCACCGGGAAGCTGAACGTCGAGGTTTCCTCTGCCTGGCCAACACCGACGCTCGTGTTCGAACCATGTCCCAACGATGGACCGGTGCTTGTAGCCGTCCGCTACCGAGTGCAGGCCGAGAACCGCGAAAAATTCATCGAGGCGATGAGCGCGGTCAGGCGATCACGGCTGCGAACGGGTGGCCACAGTTGGCGGCTGTATCACAGTGTTGGACAACCCGACACGTTCCTCGAGAGATTCACCGTCGCGTCCTGGACCGAATTTGAGCGCCAGCGCACGGAGCGCTGGTTGGATTTCGATTCTGACGGCGTCGCGACGGCGATCGGCTATACCGTCAACCGCACCCGACAGCACGGGTACTACCTCGCTGTGCGTGTGCACCGATGAGTTGCGCCGTTATCGTACCCAGTGCTCAGCCGCCGCTGGTGAGCGATATCCGTCATATCGCCGTAGCATCTCTGATACGAAGTTTTGCGACCCTCATATGTCGTCTATTTCGAGACAAGGTGGGCATGCTCCCGACCGACCGCCGTCATGGCATCGCCTCGGCCCACGCGATATGTCCCTCGTAGCCAAGTGTTTTCGCCATGTCGCGGTAGTCATCCCGGTATTGCGTGTAAGCCGCGGCATCACCCCGAGCCCGGGAGAGCAGCGCCCGCAGCCGCAACAACCAGATGTCGCGCATCATCAGACCCTCATCGGCTGGCGCGACCGCCAACCGGTCAATCGCGGCCTCGACTTCGGCCACGTCACCGTCGGCCCCGCGATCGAGCGGCGTCTCCACCAGAACACCCGTCGCTGCAACGCCCCACAACAGCAGATGGCCCTGGCGGAACAGATGGTCGGCGGCGGCGCGTATCACCGGTATGGCGGCATCGTGATCTCCCTGCCTCGACGTCTCACGTGCCGAGTAGACCTCGACGATCGGCAAATCGCATAGGTTGTGTCCCTGGTTCAGGAACACTTCCCTGACCTCGGCCAGCAGCTGCTGTCCGCGACCACGCTCCACAATGGTGTCGCGGTGCACCAGCGCAACGCCCAGTGTCGCCCGGATGAAGCCCACCACGACGTCATCACTGGATCGCTCGGCGATCTGTAGAGCATCCTCGATCTCGTGCAGCGCACGATCATCGGGCCTCAGCACGCCAAACGGTATCCCCAGCAAGTAGACATAGCCGACAACCCCGGCGTAGGACGCGGGGTCAGCCCGGCGGGCCATAGCCAGGCCGTGCCGCAGGTCTTCTGGCCATCGGGGACGACCAAGGAAATAACGAGCCATACCCCGCGACGCAAAGGCGAGCGCTAACGGAGACCCGACAAGGAAGTTGCCTTTCGACGGATCACCGTCGGCCAGGTCGATAACGGTCTGTGACCATCGCAGCACGTCACACCACTCGGCGCTCTCGATCTTGCCGTAGATCACCGGGAAGGACAGCCCCACCGTCAAGGTCGCATCTCCGACCGACTCGGCGAGGGCCCAGGCTTCCGATGCCAGCTGCGACGCCTCGCGCACCCGGTCCTGATGCGCGTAGCCAACCACCAACCCTGCCGTCGCGATGCCCAGTGACGCCTTGTCCCCGGCGGCGCTGCACAACTCCCGCAATTCATCAAAGCGGTCACCGGCAACGTTGGCGTGGACTCGCCAGCCGGTCCCGCACAACATGGTGCGCGGGGCGATGCGCATGGCTGCCCGGCCTGGGTCATCGGCGGGCAACGCGTCGGCGATGGTTCGGGCACGCTCCCAACTCAATCGCGCAGCGGCGATGTCGCGGTTGGTAGCCCATTTTGCGGCACGCATCTGCCAGCCGTAGGCGGCGTGCAGATCACCGGCAGCCTCCAGATGTTCGGCGATCAGCGCAGCATTTTCATCAGCCGATGCTGGGCTACGGGCCTCAATCGCGGCAGCCAGCCGCCGATGCAACTCGGCACGATCCGACTTGAGTTGTGATTCGTAGGCCACCATGCGGATCAGCGGATGGTGGAACACGTACTCGGGCTGTCGGGTAAACCTGATCTGATCGATCAGCTCGCCCCCCACCAGGTCCTCCAGGACAGGATCAATCCCCAGCTTTTCCAGTAGGTCCCGGCTGAACTTCGCGCCGATGACCGCCGCAGCGTTCAGGGTGCGTTTCGCTTTAGGGTTCAGCCGGTCGATGCGGGCGGCGATGGTGGCCTGCACAGTGGCGGGCACGGTGACCTCGGCAGCGTCGACCGTGGAGACGTAAGCGCTGCGGTTGCCGCGCAACACAGCACGCTCGGCCAAATCCCGCACCATCTCCTCGGCGAAAAACGGATTACCGGCGGCCCGCTCGGCGATCACGGAGGCCAACGCGCCGACTGAGGGGTCCGGCCCGAGCAGCTGCGAGACCAATGCTGCGGTCTCCGGATCACTCAGTGGCGCAAGGGCTATGGTTATGGCACCGGTCACGCGGCTCAACACACCCCGATATTCGGGGCGGTAGGTGACCAGCACCAGCGAGGCCGTCTGGGGGATCACCGTGAGGAACTCGGCCAGCATCGACTCGCTGACCTCATCGATCCAATGGGCGTCCTCGATCACGTAGAGCGCCGGGCTTTTTCGGGCCAACGAGGCGGCCTTCACGAACGCGGTCAACCGCCGCCGCCGCGCATCCGGATCAATCTTGGCCAGAACGACATCGGGATCGGCGATGCCCAGCAGGTCCTCGAACAGCAGCACGTCCTCAGGGTCGGCATCAGGAGCTTGAGCCCGCACCCGCTCACGAGCCACTAGCTCGTCCAGCCCGCCCACACCGGTCGCTGCGCGCAACAGTCGAGCCAGCACCTGGAACGGGATGTCGCTCGCATGCGATTCGCAGTAGGCCGCGAACACCTCCACACTCCGCACCGCAGCGATCCCAGCGACCTCGCGCACCAGGCGGCTCTTGCCAATCCCCGGGGACCCAACCACCGTGACCACCGAGCCATGACCCTCAATAGCGCGTTGCAGTAGGGCCTCCACAACGGCCATCTCCCACCGCCGACCCACCAGCGCCGACTCAGCACCTGGGGCACGGCGATCCCGCTCCGACACCCCCAGCAACAGATGGGCGGGCACCGGCACGTCGGAACCCTTGATCTGAACCAGCTCAGCCTCGCCCAGACTCGCCGCGCCCTCAATAAGTCGCGCTGTCCACGCGCTGAGCATCACTCCACCCGGCGGCGCCACCGATTGCATCCGCTGCGCCATGCCGACCTGGTTTCCGATCGCGGTGTAACCGAAAGGGCCTGAACCGATTTCACCGGCTATCACTTGACCGGAGTTGAGTCCGACGCGCAACTGCAGATCCACACCGTCGCGTTCTAGGACTTCGACGGCAAGCCGCTTCGCCTCCTCCTGAACGCCCAGGGCCGCAAGACAAGCGCGGACGGCGTGGTCCTCCAACGCCACCGGCGCACCGAATACCGCCATGATCCCATCGCCGGTGAACTTGTCCACCGTGCCGCCATAGCGTTTCACCACTGCCGCGCACGGGTCGGCGAGGTCGGCCATGATCTCGCGAAGCCGCTCCGGCCCGACGGCAGCCGCGAGGTCCATCGAGTGGACCACGTCGGCGAACAGCACGGTGACCTGTTTGTACTCCGCACGGGTGTCGGGCTCGGATATAGGTGAGCCACAGCCGTGGCAAAACCGCGCACCCTCGCGCGGCTCGGTGCCACATGTGCGGCACGCGGTCGCTGCGGTCATCCGACCCTCCGCCGCTTCATTCCCCCGGTTCTCCCAGGATAGGCGGTTGGACACTCCACGAGGCGCTGTTGGCTTCACAGTTGGTGATGCCGATGCGGATCCGCTGAAACCCCGGCGATTGCCCACGGTGCGAAGCCCGTGCGTGCGCCTGCATGTCGTTGTCGCGATCGAGGTCGATGCTCGTAGTCATACACCACAGATAACATATGACTACTATATAAAGTAATGCCTGAACGCCCGGAATCTGTAGAGACACTGAGGATGAAACTGCTCAAGTCTTGCCAGATTCATACTGCCGTGATATATACGGCTAATGGAAAAAGAGCTCAGCTCAGACATCGCGGGAGGCATCGCCGAGGCCCTCAGGGTGGGGGCGTCGGTGATGATCCGTCATCTAGCGCGGGGCACCAGCCTCACGTCGAGAAATGTGTTGGCGGCGCTGGCTGTGGAGGGTCCTTCTCGGCTCACGGCGCTGGCGACGGCAACCGGCATTGCTCAGCCCGCGATGACGCAGCTGGTGGGCCGTTTGGAGCGAGAAGGCTTGGTGGTTCGGCTCATCGACCCCGAAGACGCGCGCGCCACGCTGGTGGCTATCACCGACGCCGGACGGGCACTGCGGGCTGAGCTGCACCAGTCGGCGCACGAGCGCATGACCGAACTGCTCGACAGGCTGTCCGCCGACGACCAGGCGACGCTGGCCTTGGCGATGCGCGTTGCTATGCCGCTGCTGGAGCAGCTGACCCGCGACGCCGCCGAAAACCCGCAATCTCAACCGGCGCCGGCGTCCCTGACCACCTGACCCAACCTTTAGGAGGTTCCGAAATGTCCACTGATATCGCACAGGAGCGGCTGACTCGCCGCATCCAGGTGCTGTACGCCAGCGACCCGCAATTCGCCGCTGCCCGCCCTGACGAGGCGGTATCGGCCGCGATGGAGCGACCCGGTCTGCGGCTGCCGCAACTCGTGCAAACCGTCATTGACGGCTACGCAAACCGGCCCGCGCTCGGGCAGCGCGCGATGCAGTTCGTCAAAGACCCCGACACCGGCCGCACCACAGCTGAGCTGCTTCCGCGATTCGAGACCATTACCTACCGGGAGATGTGGCAGCGCGCCAGCGCGATCGCCAGCGCATGGGCGAACAAGCCCGTGCAGCCCGGTGATCGTGTGTGCGTACTGGGTTTCACCAGCGTGGACTACACCATCATCGATGTGGCGCTGATTCGCCTGGGCGCGGTGGCCGTTCCGTTGCAGACCAGTGCAGCGCTAACGCAGCTGACGCCCATTGTCGCCGAGACCCAGCCGAGCATAATCGCGGCCAGCATCGATCACCTTCCCGACGCGGTCGAACTCGTGCTGACCGGCCACACCCCCACCCGGCTGGTTGTGTTCGACCACCGTCCGGAGGTGGACGACCAGCGCGAGGCCGTCCAGGCCGCTCGTGACCGGCTGGCGAATGCGAGCAGCCCGGTGATCGTGGAAACACTGGCCGATGTAATCGCACGCGGTGAGCGCCTTCCCGCTGCGGCCCAGTTCATTTCGGAGGACACGAACCCCTTGGCGTTGCTGATCTACACCTCCGGCAGCACCGGGGCACCCAAGGGTGCGATGTATCCCGAGCGACTGGTGGCCAACTTCTGGCACCGGTCGCGGGGGTGGTTCGGGCCGGACACGGTCCCCTCGATCGTCTTGTCTTTCTTGCCGATGAGCCACGGCTTGGGCCAACTCGTCCTGTTCGGAGCGCTCGGCAGCGGTGGCACCGTCTATTTCGCCGCCAAGAGCGACCTCTCCACGCTGCTGGAGGATCTCGCGCTGGTGCACCCGACCGACTTGAACACCGTGCCGCGAGTTTGGGACATGCTGTTCCAGGCGTATCAAAGCGAACTGAACCGGCGATCTGCCGACGACGCCGACAACGCGGCGCTGGAGGCCGAGGTCATGGCCGAGCTGCGCGGCAAATTGGTCGGCCCACGGATCCTCTCGGCGATGACCAGCTCCGCGCCGATCCCACCGGAGCTGAGGGCATGGGTCGAGGCGTTTCTCGACATGCACCTGATGGAAGGCTACGGACCGACCGAGGCGGGCCCCATTCTGATCGACGGCGGCGTGCAGCGGCCGGCGGTGACCGCCTACAAGCTCGCCGACGTGCCCGAACTAGGCTACTTCCACACCGACCGGCCCTACCCGAGAGGTGAGCTGCTGGTCAAGACGCAGAACATGTTCGCCGGCTATTACAAACGCCCGGAGGTCACCGCCGGGGTCTACGACGAGGACGGCTACTACTGCACCGGCGACATCTTCACCGAGATCGCCCCGGGCCGGTTCCAGTTCACCGATCGGCGTAACAATGTGATCAAGCTTTCCCAGGGCGAGTTCGTCGCGGTCTCGAAGGTGGAGGCGGTACTCGGTGACAGCCCACTGGTGCACCAGATCTACATCTACGGCAACAGCGCCCGCCCCTACCTGCTGGCGGTGGTCGTGCCCACCCAAGATGCGCTAGTCCGCCACGATGCCGACGAGCTCACGCCGCTGATCGGCCAGTCGCTGAAAGACGTCGCGAAGAAAGCGGGCCTGCAGTCCTATGAGGTACCGCGCGACTTCATCGTCGAGACAACACCTTTCACCGCTGAGAACGGCTTGCTCACCGGAATCGGCAAGATGGCACGGCCCAAACTCAAGGAGCGCTACGGCGATCGGCTCGAACAGCGGTATGACGAGCTCGCCGAGGGCCAGGCCAACGACCTGCTTGAGCTGCGCCGAGACGGCGCCACCCGGCCGGTGCTGGAGACGATCAGCCGGGCCGCGGCCGCGCTCCTGGGCGCGGCGGGCAGCGACATGCGTCCCGATGCGCACTTCAGCGACCTGGGCGGAGACTCGTTGTCGGCGTTGACGTTTGCCAACCTTTTGCACGAGATTTTCGACATCGACGTGCCCGTGGGCGTCATCATCAGCCCCGCGACCGACCTGCAGGGGATCGCCGACTACATCCAGACCCAGCGGCAGCCCGGGGCAAAACGGCCGACGTTCGCGTCGGTGCACGGCCGTGACGTCAGTGAGGCGCACGCCCGGGATGTCAAGTTGGACAAGTTCATCGACGCCACGACGCTCACCACAGCGCCTACTCTGCCGCGCTCGGGCGCGCAGGTGCGCACCGTGCTGCTCACCGGCGCGACCGGATTCCTGGGGCGCTTCCTGGCACTGGAATGGCTCGAGCGGGTGTCGCTGGTCGGCGGGACGCTGATTTGTCTGGTGCGGGCAAAGGACGATGTGGCGGCGCGCGAACGGCTGGACGAGACGTTCCAAAGTGGCGATCCGGCGCTGCTGGCGCACTATCGGCATCTGGCCGGTGAGCACCTCGAGGTGATCGTCGGTGATAAGGGGCAAGCCAACCTCGGGCTCGATCAGCAGACCTGGCAGCGGTTGGCCGACACCGTCGACCTGATCGTCGACCCCGCGGCCCTGGTCAACCACGTCCTGCCCTACAGCCAACTGTTCGGCCCCAACGTCGTCGGCACCGCCGAGCTCATCCGGCTGGCGCTCACCACCAAACAGAAGCCGTACACCTATGTGTCGACCGTCGGCGTGCCCATGCTTGCCGTGCCGCCCTTCCACGACGAGGACGCCGACGTGCGGGTGCTCAACCCGTCGCGCCCCATCAATGACAGCTACGCCAACGGTTACAACAACAGCAAGTGGGCCAGCGAGGTGCTGCTACGCGAAGCCCACGACCAGTGCGGGCTGCGCGTGGCGGTGTTCCGCTGCGACATGATCCTGGCCGACACCCGCTACGCCGGTCAGCTCAACGTGCCCGACATCTTCACCCGGACGATGCTGAGCCTGGTGGCCACCGGCATCGCACCTGGCTCCTTCTATGAACTCGACGCCAACGGCACTCGCCAGCGAGCCCACTACGACGGTCTGCCAGTCGATTTCATTGCCGAGGCGATCGCCACCCTGGGCGCAGGAGTGGAGAACGGGTATCAGACCTACCACGTACTCAACCCCTACGACGACGGCATCGGTTTCGACCAATTCGTCGACTGGCTCAACGAGGCCGGCTACCCGATCCAGCGCATCGCCGACTACAACGACTGGCTGCAGCGATTCGAGACCGCGATGCGCGCACTGCCGGAACGCCAGCGCCAGCATTCGGTGCTGCCACTGCTCCACTACTGGCAGGAACCCCAGAAGCCACTACGCGGAGCGCTGGCATCGACCGAACGATTCCACGCGGCGGTGCAGGAGGCGAAAGTCGGCCCGGACAAAGATATCCCACACGTTACGGCCGAGCTCATCGTCAAATACATCACCGACCTGCAGCTACTCGGACTGCTGTAAGCCCGATGAATGGCGTGATCACAAGGGACGGTGACCAATGGACCTGGGTCTTCACTATTGGAACTTCTCGACTCCGGGTGATCCTCAGCGGATCGCGGACACGCTCGCCGCGGCTGCGAAGACCGCCGAGGAGGCCGGCTTCGCCGAGTTCAGCGTGATGGACCACTACTTCCAGATCGACCAGAGGGCCCGCGCCGAGGAACCAATGCTCGAGGCGTACACCACGCTCGGATATGTGGCCGCGCTGACCAAGCGGATGCGGCTGGCTGTGATGGTGACCGGTGTGATGTATCGCTATCCGGGCTTGCTGGCGAAGATCGTCACCACACTGGATGTGTTGTCGGGCGGGCGGGCCCAGTTGGGCCTCGGCGCCTCCTGGTATGAACGCGAGCAGCGGGGCCTGGGTGTGTCGCTGGTACCGGCGCCCGAACGCTTTGAGCGCCTGGAGGAGACGCTGCAGATCTGTCTTCAGATGTGGAGCGACAACAACGGGCCCTACGTTGGCAAGCATTATCAGCTGGCCGAGACGCTGTGCGTGCCGGCGCCGCTGCGCCGGCCGCGGCCGTCGATCCTCATCGGGGGCGGCGGTGAGCGCAAGACCCTGCGGCTGGTGGCGCGCTATGCCGACGCGTGCAACCTGCCGGCATCCAGCCCCGACGACGTGGCCCACAAACTGGATGTGCTGCGCGCGCACTGCGATGCCGAAGGACGCGACTACAACACCATCCGCAAGACTGCCATTTATACTGGGCCCGTCCTTGACGACCCGGTTACCTTCTTGGCAGATGCGAAACAGTATGCAGCTTTGGGTATTTCGCGGCTCGACGTGTTGCCCGACCGGAACCCGGTCGAATACATCGAGCGCCTCGCCGAAATTGTTCCCGAATTGGCCAACTTGTGATGGCCGGAGGATCGTGCCTACGAACGTTGACTATCGACAACGACGCGGTGACAGAGAGTTGCTTCCCGGCGGCGAGCCGTCAGAGTCCCGCAGCGCGCTCGAGCAGGCGGAGTTCGTGGTCAAGGTGCGTGGTCATCGCGCCCAGGCCGGGGACGGCGTGGCGGCAGCCAGTGAGCCCGAACGCGATCGTATCGTCGGTGCTGGTGCAGGTGATGTTCAGCGCCTGCCCGTCGACTGGGATTGACAGCGGGTAGAGGGCGTCGAGGCGCGCTCCGTTCCAGTACAGCGGAACCCGAGACCCGGACACGTTGGAGATCATCACGTTCGGCGGGCGCAGCAGCCCGTGGTGACCGACCAGCATGCCCAGCGCCAGCGGTGCGGCCCCCAGCGCGCTCATCGCGAGGACTTGCAGTCGACTGCGCGAGGCCAGCGCGGCCTTGCCTTCGCGCATGCCGGCCCGCACCGCCGCGAGTCGCTCGCCCGCGCCGGCCAGGTTGGTGGCCAGGCTGCACGTCAACGACCCGATCTTGTTCCCCGCATCCGCGGTGCCTCCCCGGCCGTCCTCGGGTCGCGTGCCGTGCAGCGAGACCGGCACCATCGCCACCAGCGGCGCCCACGGCAACGCCCCCTTACTGGTCAGATAGCTGCGCAGCGCCCCGGCGCACATGGCGAGCACCACGTCGTTGACGGTGGCGTCACTGTTCTTGGCGACCAGCCGCAGCCGCTCCAACGGCCAGGAGCACCCGGTGAAGGACCGGGTCCCGTCAATCGGCACGTTGAGCATCGTCCGGGGCGCGACCAGCGATAGCGGCCCACCGCGACGGCACAGCGCTTGCTCGAGCGTGCCGGCGAGCGCAGGCACCAGCCCGGCGGCCTCCCGGGCCGCGCCCCAGGCCATCGCCACCGCCCGACCCGGCAGCCCAAACCGGTCCAGACCGCCCCGCCGCGAGTCCGGTGTGGGTTCCGGTCCGGGCTCGACCGGCTCCCACAGCGCCGGCCCCCCGCGCTGGCCGGAGTGCGCGCTCAACGCCGCGCGCAGCATCCCCATCGCGGAGACCCCGTCGGCGAGCGCATGGTGAACCTTGATGTACACCGCGTACCGGCCATCGGCGAGACCCTCGATCAGGTGCATTTCCCACAGCGGCCGCTCCCGGTTCAACGGGGCCGCGTGAAGCCAGGACACCAGTGCCCACAACTCCGCCATCCCGGCGGGCCGCGGCAGCGCCGAATACTGCACGTGGTAGTCGAGGTCGACCTCGCCGCCGGTGTCCCAACCCCACTGCCCGAGCGACGCCACCGATCGGCGAGCCCGCTTGCGCCACACGTCGGCCACCTTGTCGCGGGCGATGGCTGCGGCGAACATGTCACGCACATCCGAAGCGCGTGCGCCCTCAGGCGGGGAGAACAACGCCAGGCCGCCCACCTGCATCTGACAATTCTCGGATTCCGCCAGCAGGAACAGTGAATCGGTCGGGGACATGGGAATCAACATCAGCTCACAAACTCCAAACACAGCACGGGCGGCGACGACGGCGCAAGAACGGGTTGTGCGAGAGCGCCTGTCCGGCTGGGCGAATCGTGTCGATCCGGTGCCCAGATACTGCCGAGGGTGCCTCCGCCCCGCTTCTTCAGGTCGGCTACGATCCCGCTGGTCGCAGTGGCAAACATCCTCGTTGGTTAGCGCCGTCCCCAGCCCGCAAAGAAACGTGGGCGCTATTCGAGGGAGGGTGCCTTACTGCTGTGACTGACGCTACTCCACACGGGGGGCGTTGTCGCGGTCACACCTCGTAGGCGTGCGCGGGCGAGATCAACGTTGCCTCGGCTACGGCTGGCCGGGCAGCAGCCGCGCCGTCAGAGCGTGCGCCTCGGCCAGCAGAGTGTCGTCCTCGTCGACGAGTGCACCCGAGATGAATACCTTGCGGCCGTCGGTCGAGTCGACGCAAGGCATGGCGTGCGATATCGCTCAGCCACCACCGACGGCACCCAACCAACCCACCGCCAGCCGGCCGCCCAGCGGCCATCGCCGTTTGCAGGATCTGGCGCCTGCCACCGACGGTGCGTCCGCCTTCACCACCCAGCTAAACGACGAGCCGGTGGCGAAACTGTCCCGGCGACCAAGCAAGTAACTTCCTCGACCATGTCCGGGTGTCCTCCTTCTCGTACGAGAACCCCAAGCAGCTGGCCAAGATGACCGGCGACGTGTTCATGATCTCGGATGTTCGCGCAGCACTGGATGAGCCAGGATCACGCCGACACCACCGCCAGCGCATTGGTCGGGCACTTCAAACCCGGCCGACAGGCATCGCGATGACGTGACCGCACGACTGAAAAACTCATTCGTCGAAGTCATTAGCCTCAAGCGTCATCGCCCCGCTGATCCGGACCGGCCCCTCCACCTCGGCAAACGCTGTTAGAAGCGCGGCGACCTGGCTATTCTCACTTCTGTCATGACACATCGAGCGGACCCCTCAGGCGATGTAGAAGCAGGTTCAGTGATGGACGGGCCCCGGCATCGCCCGCACCGCAACCGCTTGATTGTGGTCGGTGCCAAGGTGCTCGCCACGCTCACATCGGTGGTGGCGGTTGTCGTCAGCGGCATCGGGTGGATCGCCTGTCGCACTGTATCGGCAGGCATCACCACCTCTGAGGCCTTGGCCGGTGAACCTGCATCGACCGGAAGTGATCAAAACATCCTGATCATGGGGCTGGATAGCCGTCGCGACCAGAGGGGCCGGCCCCTGCCGCCAGACATCTATGAGGCGCTGCATGCGGGCGGTGAGGATTCCGGCGACGGCGACGCCGACGCGCTCATCATGCTGCACTTGCCCGCCGGGGACGCCCCGGCCACGGCGATCTCAATCCCCCGCGACGACTATGTCGATCTGGCCGGATGCCCGACCTCGTCTTGCCGCGGCAAGATCAAGGAAGCCTACAGCCTCGCCTACCAGCTCGTGATGGACGGCCGCGGCTCCGCCAATCTGCAATCCGATCCCGCCACGCCGGAAGGGCAAGACTCCACGGCGAAAGAACAGATGGCGCGTGAGGCGGGACGCAAAGCCGAGATCAGCACGGTCAGGCGTGTGCTGCAAATCCCGATCGACCACTTCATTGAGGTCACCTTGGCTGGGTTCTTTCAGATCGCACGGGTGGTCGAACCCATCACTGTGTGCCTGAACGAGGACACCGCGGATCGCTACTACTCGGGCGCGGACTTTCATCAAGGCATCCAGCAGATCAGTGCAGCCCAGGCGGTGGCGTTCGTTCGGCAACGCCGCGACGCCAACGATGCGATGTTCACCGACCTTGATCGAACCCGCCGCCAACAGGCCTTCATCGCCTCGTTGGTCCGTGGGCTGCGCCACGGCGGGGTGTTGTCGGACCCTGCCCGGTTGCGCGCCCTACTGGACGTCGCCCAGCAAAACGTCGCCGTTGACTCTGGTTTCGCCTTGGAAGACTTCGTGCGTAAGGCGTCGGCGCTCCCCAACAGGCCAGTCGTGCTCTACACGCTGCCGGTCACCAATTTCGGTGAAATCTCGAACGGTGCATATGTCAATTTCGTCGACGTGTCCACCATCCGCTCCATCGTGCACAACCTGGTGGCCGCCGATTCGCCCGCAGCAGCCCCGACCAGCAGCCCCAGCACAGCAGCACAAACGGGCGACGGCGCGCAGCTGACCGCCGGCGGCGTCGCGCTCGACGTGGTCAATGCCTCAGGCAGGCAAGGCGAGGCCGCGGATCTCGAAATATCCTTAGCAACAGAGCACTTCAGTAAGGGGAACATCAGTACCGCCGACTCCACCAGCCAGACAAGCACCATCGCCTACGGATCCGGAGCGAAGGTAGCCGCCGCCGAGCTCGCCGATGAATTCGGCATCATCGCCAACGCTTCCTCCAGCGTCGCCCGCAACACGGTGCGACTAACCGTCGGGACCGATTTCTCCAGGTTCGACAACCTCAGCTACACGTCGGCATCGCCGGCCACATCCGCCGCCGCGCCTGTCACCACGGTGCCGGCCACCGGCGCCGGCATGCAAGAACCGACACCTACCAACCTCACGCGCATGACCGCCGATGACATTCCCTGCGTGAAATGACAAGGCGCCCAAGGTTCTTTTCAGCGCGCGCCGATGAAGTCGCGGAACTTCTGCGGTACCTCGGATGTTTCGACCTTCTTCAGGAAGTCGGGCGTCGTGACGGCGCTGTAGGTTTCCTCGCCGATGATGAAGCCCTCGGCATCGAACGGCCAGACGATCAGCATGCGTAGCGTCAGAAGATAGAAGCCGTCTTGATCATCAACGGGAAAGCCTCTCAGTGCCGCGTCAGCACCGTAGTACAGGGAGCGCATATAACCCTCGGTGACGATCGTGTCGTCATCGACGACGATTCGGTCCATATCCAACTCAAGGAACCACAGGCCGCCTTTCACGATCGTCTCTTCGTAGAAGCTTCGGACTGCTTGCCGTCCCACCGGACTCATGTCCGCGGGTGCTCCCCAGGCGACGTAACGCGGATTCGCGGCCAGCGTTGACATCACGAGATCGAGATCCAGCTTGGCCTCGCCCACGGCGTGGTCCAGTAGCCGGTTGAGCATCAGGAGATGCCGTGGATTGGTTGTCTTCGCGATCCGCTCTTCGATTAGCCGAAACGTCTTGGTCGGATCAATGAGCTCGGTCATGTTGTTCCTTCCCGCGAGCGACCTGACGAATTTTTCCACGGCGGCAAGAGACGCTTAGGCTTTGTCCCGCTGGGTGAGAGCTGTCTGTTCTCGTTTATTTCGCGGCGGCTTTCAGTTCTGTTCGAGCCTGGTCGATTTGGTCATAGGCGTACGCGACCATCTCGGCGGTGGTCATCGCCTCACCCTTGCGGGCCAGCGATTCGTAGGTCTGGTCGCCGAGGACCTCCCGGAGATGGGCCATGGCGGCGCTGATCTGGGTGAACAGCGGGGTGAGAGGGTTGACGGCGAAGCCGGCCAAGGTGGCGGCCGGTTCATAGCGTCCGAGCCGGTCGAAGAAGGCGGCGAGCACGGCCAGGGGGCTGCGGATCATGGCGGCGTTGCCCGAGTCATCGAAGTTGCGTATGGCGATGGTGAAGTAGTCGAACGCGGCCAGCGGATCACCGCATTCGGCCTCAAGACCGGACAGGATGACCGCGACGTTTGTTTCGATATACGGGTTACCGCTGGCTTGACAGATCTGCAGGGCTTGGCGGAGGGCGTCCAATGCGCGGCCGGGATCGGCCTCGCGGAACGCGAATCCGCAGGCGAGCAACGCGAACGCCCGCGCAGCCGGATTGCCGGTGGCATCTGCTGCCTCGACTAGGCCGTCAGCGGCGGACATTGCCTCGTCGGCGCGGCCGGCCATCGTCAACGCGAACAACAAGCATGCCCTCGTTTGTGAGTAAATGTCGCGACCAAGTTCGAGCTGGGCGCGGAGCATCTCGACCCACCGTTCGGGCTGGCCGACGTTGATATAAGGAGCCCCGAGTATGCCGTCGATGCCGAATGGTGGCGGGTCGGTTCCCCTTCCGATCACCGTCGCGCCATCCTCGGCGTAACCGACAGCCTCCTTGATCCGCCCGGTGTTGTAAGACTGCGATGCCATCACGTACAGCGTCTCAAGCCGGGGGTGGTCGAGGGCCTTGGCGGGCTCGATGAGCTCTTCGGCCCACGCCGTGGGTTCGTAATTTTCGACCATGTAGCCGAGGAATACCGCATACGTGGCAATGGCGGCTGCGACGTCGAGATCGCCATTGTCGGCGGCCCACCGAAACGCCGTGCGCAGATTGGCCAACTCGGCAGCGAACCATTCGTACGCCTCCCGCTGTCGAGGACCGTCCCACAAGGCAAGAACGTCTTTTTCTTGTTTCGCGAAGTGGCGGGCATGCGCGGTGCGTGCCTCGGTGGCCGCCCCGCTCGCGACGAGTTGCTCCTCGGCGAACTGGCGGATCGTCTCCAGCATCGAAAACCGCGTCCGCGTGGTTGACCGGTCGGCGATGATCAGCGACTTACGCAACAGCGCGTCCAACAGTTCGAGGGTGGCGAAGTCGTCATCGGAATACGTGACGGCGCAAACGCTTTCGAGGTCGAATCCACCGGCGAACACCGAACACCGGTCCAGCACAGCTTTCTCCGCATCCTCAAGCAAGTCATACGACCACGCCACCGCGTGACGCAGCGTCTGGTGGCGCTCCAATCCGCGTCGTGACCCGACCAGCAGGCGAAACCTCTGATCCAGACGGTCACGCACCTCCATCGCCGTCATCAGGGCCATTCGGGAGGCCGCTAGCTCGATGGCCAAGGGTATTCCGTCGAGGCGACGGCAGATCTCCACGACCGCGGCCGCCTCATCGGCGTTGGTGACCGAGAAGTGCGGCGAAATAGCCTGGGCGCGTTCAACGAACAGCGACACCGCGGAAGAGTCGATACCCGCGTCGACATCCAGTGAGGGCACGGGCCACAACTGTTCGTCGACGACACGCAGGCCCTCGCGGCTGGTGGCCAAAATCGTCACAGTCGCCGACTGACCCAGGATGGCTTCGACCAGATCGGTTGCCGCGGCGAGGACGTGCTCGCAATTGTCGAACACCAGCAGCCGCGTTCTGCCCTCCATCGCAGCGGCCACGGACTTGCTCACGCTCTTGCCCGGTTGCTGGGTTATCCCGAGCACCGAAGCCACTGCATCCGGTATCGCATCCGGATCGGCGACCGCGGCCAGTTCGAAAACCCAGACACCATCGGGAAATTCATCCGCCTGCCGCGCCGCCACTTCCAGCGCCAGGCGGGTTTTACCGACCCCGCCCACCCCGGTCAACGTCACCAGCCGGTGCTTCTTAATCGCGTCTTTGATCTCGGCGACATCCGACTCACGCCCGACAAAACTGGTTGTCTGAGGCCGCAGGTTTCCCGGACTCGCATCCAGCGCTTGCAATGGCGGAAATTCGCTCCGCAGGCCCTGCCCTCTGACCTGAAATACGCCGACCGGAGCGGGCAGATCCCGCAACCGTCGCGGCCCCAGGTCGACTAGGTCCACTCCGGCGAGCAGACTTGCCGTCGACTCGAGTAGCAGGACCTGACCGCCGTGACCGGCGGCCATCACCCGTGCTGCACGGTTGAGCACCGAACCGAAGTAGTCACTGTCCCGCAGCTCGGCTTCGCCGGTTGCCAATCCCATGCGGACAGGCAACCGGAGCCGCCGCTGAGCGGCGACGGCGGCATCGACCGCGGACTTTGGCGATGAGAACGCAGCACATACGCCGTCACCGGTGTGCTTGAACAGGAAGCCGTCGTGGTCCTCGATCGCGGTGTGCAACACTTCGTCGTGCGCCAACAGGGCTGCCCGCATCCCGTCCGCGTCCGACTCCCACCGACGGGTCGAACCCTCGACATCGGTGAACAGAAACGTCACAACGCCCAAAGGCGGGTCCACCGGGGACACCTGCACAGGATGTCACACAGCCCATGTCGACGCGGCCAATCGTGACTGACTCTCGAAACTCTCAAATCCCGTCTATTCCCTCTGGTGGGGATAAGGCATACGTCGGCCGGCGATCGGTGCCACGATGTTGACGTGAGCGATGCTCATGACGACTCCGGGGCGACATCCACGGCGACCGCATGACCAGAACAGGGTTCCGGTGCGAGTCGTGCGGCACGGAGCTGCCGCCAGACTCACGCTTCTGCAACATGTGCGGCGCGCCGATCGTGCCTGCCGCTCCATCGGCGGAGTACAAGCAGGTGACAGTGCTGTTCGCCGATGTAGTGCATTCGATGGACATCGCAGCGGCGGTGGGCCCCGAACGCTTACGTGAAATCATGACCGAATTGATCGAGCGCTGCGCGGCGGTAGTGAAACGCTACGGCGGCACGGTGGACAAGTTCACCGGCGACGGCATCATGGCGGTGTTCGGCGCGCCAGTCGCGCTGGAAGACCACGCGACCCGGGCATCTATGGCCGCGCTCGACATTCAGGATGCGACCAGGCGTGTCGCAACGGGGATCGAACAGCGCGACGGGGTCACGCTGCAACTACGGGTTGGTTTGAATTCGGGCGAGGTGATCGCCGGTGAGATCGGCTCGGGGTCTTTGGGTTACACCACCATCGGTGAGCAAGTGGGAATGGCCCAGCGTATGGAATCGGCGGCGCCCACCGGTGGCGTAATGCTCAGCGAGTCCACCGCACGACTGGTGGAATACACTGCGACACTTGGAAATCCGGAGTGGGTGCGCATCAAAGGCGCGCCGGAGCCTGTCGCCGCGCGGCGACTGCTGGCGATTCGTCCCGCCGGAGACGCTGCGCCGCAGAACCAAGCCAGGCTGGTCGGCCGCGGCTGGGAGATGGCCGCCGTGAGCGGAATTCTGCAGCGGGCCGTCGAGGGTCGCGGCAGTATCGTCTCCTTCGTTGGGCCGGCAGGGATCGGCAAGACGCGTCTCGTGCGGGAGACTGCAGCTCTGGCTCGAAACCTCGGCGCCGACGTGATCACCACGTATTGCGAATCGCACACCAGCGACGTCCCGTTCCACGTGGTGGCACGGCTGTGCCGGGCAGGAACCGGCGTGGCCGATCTCGTCGGCGATGAGGCCCGTGCGCGCGTCAGGGGCGCTGCCCGGCCGTATGACATACCGGACGCGGTCGAAGAAGACTTATTGATGCTCGACGACTTGCTGGGCATCGCCGACCCTGGCGTCGAGTTACCGAAGATCGATCCCGATGCACGGCGGCGCCGGCTGACGGCGCTCATCAACTCGGTGTTGCTGACCCATCCACGGCCCGCGGTAATAGTCGTCGAGGACGCGCACTGGATCGACGAGGTAAGCGAATCGATGATCGCCGACTTCCTTGCTGTGGTCCCGCAAACGCGATCGGTGGCTTTGATCACCTACCGCCCTGATTACCACGGCGTGCTGTCGCGAACCCCCGGTACGCAGACGATCAATCTCGCCCCGCTGAGTGATTCGGACGCATCCGCGCTGGTTTCCGAGCTGATGGGATCCGACCCATCGCTCGACAGCGTGGCCGCTACCGTCAGGAACCGCGCGGCGGGTAACCCCTTCTTCGCCGAGGAGATGATCCGTGAGCTGGCACAGCGTGGTGTTCTCCATGGCGACCCGGGCGGGTACGTGTGTCGAGCCGCCGCAACGGATGTCAGTGTGCCCGCCACACTGCAGGCAACCATTGCAGCGCGCATCGATCGCCTCGATCCCGCAGCGAAACGTACGCTGAGCGCCGCGGCGGTGATCGGCGCGCGGTTCACCACCGACCTCATTACCGAGCTCGGCGTCGATCCCGAAGTCGACGGGTTGCTGGCCGCCGAGCTTGTCGATCAAGTGCGGTTCGCCCCACGCGCGGAATACGCATTTCGGCACCCGTTGATCCGCACAGTCGCCTACGAGTCCCAGCTGAAATCCGCTCGCGCGCAACTACACCGGCGACTTGCCGCCACGATCGAGGTAAAGGAGTCGCAGTCGGTCGACGAGAACGCGGCGCTGATCGCGGAGCATCTGGATGCCGGTGGCGATCCGCGAGCGGCCTACACCTGGCACATGCGCGCGGGCACTTGGTCCTCGCATCGGGACGTCGCCGCCGCGTGGCTGAGTTGGGATCGCGCACGTCAAATCGCCGACTCCTTGCCCAGCGACGACCCAGAGCGCGCGGCGATGCAAATCGCTGCTCGAACCATGCTCTGCAGCAGCACCTGGCGCGGAGACCTCCTCACTGCTCACTTTGATGAGTTGCGCGAATTGTGCGCCGCCGCCGGGGACAAAAGCTCCTTAGCCCTGGGCATGAGCGGGTTGCTGTACCACCACATGATTCACGCCCGCGTGCGCGAGGCCTCTGAGTGTGCGTCGGAGCAGATGGTGCTCGCCGAGTCAATCGGCGACGCGACTCTGGTTGTTGCACTGACGGTCGCGACGATTGCCGTCAGCTATGAGACGGGCAGAGTGGGCGACATTCTTCGCTGGTCGCAAAGAGTGATCGATCTGGCGGACGGCGACGCCGCTAAGGGAAACGTCCTCGTCGGATCACCGTTGGCGACGGCCCTGGCATCGCGCGGCAGTGCCCGTATCCGGCTGGGCCGAGCAGGATGGCGAGACGATTTCGATCGCGCCCTCGCCCTCGCCCGCGGGGCCGATCCGCTCGCACAGGCCATTGTGGTCACGTACAAGAACCTGCCGGCGATACCGAACGGCGTGCTCGGGGTGGACGACGATGCGCTACGCGAGATCGAGGACGCGCTGCACATCGCGGACAGCTCAGTTGGCGATGTCCCGCTGGGTCTGGCCCGCCTGACCATGGGTGTTGCTCTGGCGCATCGCGATTCGTCAACAGACCATGCGCGGGGTTTGCAATTGCTCGGGCAGGTTCGTGAGATGTGCTCGCAGGAGCGGTTTTACGCCGTACACCTACCGGTCGTCGACCTGTACACAGCTCGCGAGCGCTCGACAGCCGGGGACTTTGACGCTGCCCTACCGGTACTGCGTGATGCCCTGGGCAAGCTTTTTGATAATGAACAGCTGTCGTGGTTCGTTCCCGGCACCGCGACGCTGGTTGAGGCGCTGCTCGCGCGTGGGGGCGACGAGGACGTTGCCGAAGCCGCGGCAGCGATCAACCGGTTAGCGGCTGCGCCCGCCGACGATGGCATCGTCATGCGCGACATCATGCTACTGCGGCTGCGCGGGCTGCTCGCCCGGGCGCGGGGTGAAGAGGTCGAGTATCAAGGCTTGCGTGGCCGCTATCGGGCGATGGCGAATTCGCTTGGCTTCGAGGGTCATACGGTATGGGCCGAGATGATGCCGTGATTGCCCATCACGCCTCAGGAGGCGGGTTCGGGCGTGCGCGTCGCCGCAAAGAACCCCCGCAACGCGTCGGCCATCCGTGCGCGTACCGGTGCACCCGAGATGACCACATCGACCATCGACACCGACTGGTGGGTGTGGCCGCGGGCACGGACATGCTCCGTCGGGACGCCTGCCGCATTGAGCGCGGCGGCGTAGGCCTCACCGTGGTCGCGCAGGGGATCGAACTCGGCCGTCACCACGATCGCCGGCGGCAGCCCAGACAGATCGGCGGCACGTAAGGGTGCGAAGCGGGGATCGCTTCGATCCGCCGCGTCGATGTAGTGGTCGCAGAACCACCGGAGCAGCGGCGTCGTGAGCCCATAGCCGTCGGCATTCTCGGCGAAGGATGCGCCTGTCATGTCGCCGCCCATCATCGGCGTCAGCAACGCCTGCCCCGTGATGTTCGGTCCGCCCACGTCCCGCGCCAGCTGGCATACCACCGCCGCAATCCCGCCGCCTGCACTCCAGCCACACACCGCGAGCTGTCCCGGTCTGCCGCCAAGCGCCTGGGCGTTGTCGGCCACCCATTGCACCGCGGCCATGGCGTCATCGACCGCCGCAGGGAATCGGTGCTCGGGCGCGTGGCGGTAGTCCGCCGAGATGACGACCGCGTCGCTCCGCACGCAAAGGTCCCGGCACAGCGGGTCATCCGAGATGGCGTCACCCAGCACGTAACCGCCGCCGTGGAAGTACACGACGATCGAGTGCGGGCCGGGGGTCGACGGCCGGTACAGCCGATACACCAGATCGCCGGTGGCGCCGGGCAGGACACCGTCGACGATCTCGCCGATATCCGGTCCCGGCGGTCGAGCCATCGACATCTCCATGAAGAAGGCGCGGGCGTCTGCCACTGCCATCGATTCCATCGGCGGCAGATTCAGCGCCGCCACCGCGTTGAGAACCATCTCGACGTCCGGCTGCAACCGGCGCACCACTCCGTCGTTGCAACGGGCGCCGTTGGGACCAGACAGTTTGAAACCCAGATAATCGCGGGCGACCACCTCGTCGCAGCTGGCGCGGTAGAAGTCGAGGCCTGCGCAGTAGGGCAGAAAAACCCGTGGCTTGCCCGGCACATTGGCGCCCATATACCACGAGTCCGCGGCAGGGAAGAGGGTGATGTCGGCGCAGTCGTTGACGTGTTGCGTCCACCCGGCTTCGGCCGTCTCGGTGGGCTCGATGGCATCGAAGCCGGATCCGCTCAGGTGACCGAGGCAGTCGAGCACCCAGTCCGCGTGTTGTTCGATCGAAACGACCATGTTCGTCAGCACCGAGGGACTCCCGGGGCCGGTGATGAAAAACAAATTGGGAAAGCCCGCCGTGGTCAACCCGAGGTAGGTCTGCGGGCCGTTCGTCCATTTGTCCTTCAGCGCCAAGTCGCTACGGCCCCTGATGTCGACGGCCGTTATCGCACCCGTCACGGCGTCGAAGCCGGTGGCGAAGACGATCGCGTCCAGGGTGAACGACTCGTCGGCGGTATCGATGCCCGTCTCTGTGACTTGTCGGATCGGATGTTTTCGGACGTTGACAAGGCGCACGTGCGGCAGGTTGTAGGTGGCGTAGTAGTTCGTGTCCAGGCACGGCCTTTTCGTCGCGATGGGATGGTCGGTTGGGCACAGGTCGGCCGCCGTCTGTGGATCGGCGACGATAGAACGGATCTTGTTCCGGAAGAACTCGGCGAACTCATGGTTGGCTGCGGGATTGCTCAGCACGTCGGCGTAAACGTTTATCGTGTCGAACAGTAAGCCGCCCTGCCATGCGCTCTCATAGCGTTGTTGGCGTTCAGTCTCCGAGACGCTGAATGTCGGGGTGATGCTGCGCTCCATCGGAATGCCGCCGAACGACACGCTCGCCGCCGCGCGGTAGTCCGCCTCATTTGCCAGTTGCGCGAGCTTCTCGGGCGCCAACGGGCCATTGCGCGCCGGGATCGAGAAATTCGGAGTGCGCTGAAACACCACCAGCTGTCGCGCTTCCTCGGCGATGACCGGAATCGATTGAACGCCGGAGGAACCCGTGCCGATCACCGCGACCCGCTTGTCCGTGAAATCGATTGGCTCGTGCGGCCAGCGGCTGGTGAAGTAGACCTCGCCGGCGAACCGCTCGAGTCCGTCGACTTCGGCTTGCTTGGGCATGGACAGACAACCCGTGGCCATCACGACGAAACGGGAGGTGACGTCCTCGGCCGCCGGTCGGTGCGCACATGCCATAGCGAAGCATCGTCGTCCCAGCGCGCCTGCTGGACTCGCGTCGAGAAGGTGATGTGGCGCCGCAGGTCGTGCTTGTCGGCGACGTGGTTCAAATAGCGCAGGATCTCCGGCTGGGTGGCGTACTTCTCCGACCATTGCCAGTCCCGCTGCCAGTCGGGGATCGAAGCTGAACATGTAGTCGACGCTGGGCACGTCGACCCGGGCACCCGGATACCGGTTCCAGTACCACGTGCCGCCGACGTCGTCGGCCGCTTCGAATACGCGGAATCGGTATCCGGCGCGGCTCAGGCGGTAGGCAAGATACAGACCTGCAATACCTGCGCCCACTACGACGACGTCGACGTCAGGCGTCGGTCGGTCTCGTCCTGGCTGTATCGGTCATCATCATCTGATCATCACGCCATGCCGGCCAGCTGTACTGAGTACCGCAATACTTGATTTCAGCCGACCGGCGCCGATTTTGAAAACCTGCAGCTCTGTAACGTCAATCTTGCCATTTTGGCGAATCGCGAAAAGTGCAGTTGATGCGCGACTGTGGCCGATCTTTGTGACCGGTGCACCGCACTCGTTCCAGAGCGTGTAGTTCGGCGGCAGTTCCGTGCCGCACGACCCGCAGGAGAGGCCCGCCGCAGTCAGTGCACCGCGACAGTCCCAAGTGTTGTCCACGTCAGTATTGTGTGACCGCTGGTCGGCGATGTCCGTCATATCGCCGTCCAGCTCCGACACGGAGTTTTGAGGCTCTCGCATGTCGTCTATTTCGAGACCGCGCTCAGTTTCTCTCGTGCCCGCTCGATTTGGTCGTAGGCGTACGTCGCCATTTCCGCGGTGGTCATCGTCTCACCCTTGCGCGCGAGCGATTCGTAGGTCTGGTCGCCGAGGACTTCGCGGAGGTGGGCGAGGGCGGTGTTGATGTCGGGATAGGCCGCCAAGGAGAGTGGACTCGCGGCGAACCCTGCGATGGTGGCTGCTGGTTCGTAGCGTTGGAGCCGATCGAGAAAGGCCGCGAGTGCAGCCAGCGGGCCGCGGACGAGGCCCGTGCTACCCGAATCGTGGTGATGGCGGATCGCCAGCGTTAAATAGTCGAACGCGGCTACGGGATCGCCGTGCTTGGCCTCCAGGTAGGCGAGATTTTGCGCGGCGTTCGACTCGTTGAAACGGTTGCCGCTGTCGTGAGCAATCAGCAAGGCCCGCCGCATGGCGCCGAGGGCGCGGACGGGATCGGCGTCGCGGAAGGCGAACCCGTAGGCGGTGAGCGCGAACGATAACACGTGCGGGTTGTTGGTTTCTTCGGCCGCCTCGATCAGCCCATCCGCCGCGACCATCGCTTCCTCGGCGGAACCGCCCGTCGTCAGCGCGAAGACGAGGGAAGCCCTGGTGATCGTATGCGTGTCCCGACCGTGTGCGAGTTGGCTGCGGCACCACTCGGCCCACCATTCGGGCTGGCCGAGAGCAAGGTATGCGGTGCCAAGCCAGCCCTCGACACCGAACGGCACCTGGCCCGGGCCGCTGCCGATCATCAGCTGGCCGGCATCGCAGTAGCGGCGGGACTCGTCGACCCGCCCAGGCATCCAGCACAACGATGCCATCACGTAGAGGGCGGCGAGCCGGGGATGGCTGACTGCTCGGGCGGGCTCGATGAGTTCTTCCGCCCAGGCGATGGGTTCGTAGTTCTCGATGACAAAGCCGAGGAAGGTCGCGTAGCTGGCGATGGTGGTGGCCACGTCCAGGTCGCCGCGGTCGGTGGCCCACCGAAACGCGGTGCGCAGGTTGGCCAGTTCGATGGTGAACCACTCGTAGGCCTCCCGCTGTCGGGAGCTGTCCCACAGAGCCAGGATGTCGGTTTCGCGCCCGGCGAAGTGGCGAGCATGCGCGGCCCGGACCTCGTCGGCCACACCACGGGCGACGAGTTGTTCCTCGGCGAACTGGCGGATCGTCTCCAGCATCGAAAACCGGGTCCGCTCCGAAGACCGATCGGCGACGAGCAGCGACTTGCGAACCAGAGCGTCGAGTACGTCGAGGATGGCGTACTCGTCGAGGCTATCCGATCCCGTTACCGCGCAAGCGCTTTGGAGATCAAATCCACCGGAGAACACCGAACACCTTGCCAACAAAGATTTCTCGTCTTCATCGAGCAGGTCGTAAGACCAGCTCACCGCGTGGCGCAGCGTGTGGTGGCGTTCCAGTCCGCGTCGTGACCCGACCAGCAGCCGAAATCGGTGATCAAGACGATCACGCATTTCGCTGGCGGTCATCGACGCCATGCGCGAGGCGGCCAGTTCGATGGCCAAAGGAATTCCATCGAGGCGCTGACAAATCTCGGTGACTGCGGCGGATTCATGGTCGCCGACCATCGAGAAGCCCGGTGCAATGCCTTGAGCGCGTTCGACGAACAGGCTCACCGCGGCAGAGTCGATCCCCGCTGCCGCATCCAGTGCGGGTACCGGCCACACTTGTTCCTGGGCGACCCCGAGACCTTCTCGGCTAGTGGCTAAGACCCGCACGGACGCCGAATGCGTGAGGATGGCCTCGATGAGACCGGCGGTGGCATCGAGCACGTGCTCGCAGTTGTCTATCACCAACAGCCGGACTCTGCCCTCCAGCGCGGCCGCGACACTGTCAGCCACGCTCTTGCCGGGTTGCTGGGTGATGCCCAGCACCGCGGCCACCGCATCGGGCACCGCGGCCGGATCGGTGACCGCAGCCAGCTCGAAAAACCAGACGCCGTCAGGAAACTCATCGACCAACTCCGACGCGACCTCGAGCGCCAGACGGGTCTTGCCAACCCCGCCCACCCCGGTCAACGTGACCAACCGATGAGCCTTCACCGCCGCTTCCACCTCGGCGACCTGGGACTCGCGCCCGATGAAGCTGGTGACCGCAGGCCGCAGATTTCCCGGACTCGTATCGAACGCGCGCAGCGGCGGAAATTCGGTGCGCAGGCCGGGTGCTCGGACCTGAAACACCCCAACCGGGGTTGGCAGATCCCGCAACCGCCGCGGCCCCAGGTCGACGAGGTCGACTCCACTGATCAGACTCGCCGTTGGCTCGGCCAAGAGGATCTGGCCGCCGTGCCCCGCGGCCATCACCCGGGCGGCCCGATTCAAAACCGCTCCGAAATAATCGCCCTCACGCAGCTCGGCTTCGCCGGTCGCCAGCCCCATCCGCACCGGCAACTCAAGCTCCCGCTGCGCAGCAACCGCAGCATCCACCGCAGACCTTGGTGACGCGAATGCGGCACACACCCCGTCACCGGTGTGCTTGAACACGCACCCGCCGTGGGTCTCAATCGCAGAGCGCAACACCTCGTCATGGGCGGCCAGTGCCGCCCGCATCCCCTCCGCGTCGGCCTCCCACCGACGGGTCGAACCCTCGACATCGGTGAACAGGAAGGTCACCACTCCCGATGGGGCGGCTGCCGCGGACACGCTCACAGGATTTCACAAGCAACGCAGTCGCACCTCGAACATCGGCGGATCCGGCGGTCACCGCATACGGGTGTTTTGAGACGGACTTCCGCGAGCCGCATGTGTGGTCTATTTCGAGACCTCGTTTAGTTCTGTCACACGTCATCTGCAACTCATCGCGAACTACGCTGGATTTTCTTGGACGTCCAAAACCCGTTACCGGCGGTCGCGTCAATCACCCTCAACCGCCATAAGACCCCGGCAAACCGCCGCGGATATTACTAATCATTAGTGAAGTAGTCGATTACTCATCCCGATACGGCCGCGCGGACACATAATTAACGCCTCTGCACGGAAAGGCGGGCTGATGTCTGAATCCCAGTCCCCGCGGGTGGACACCTGCGACGTTTGCATAGTCGGAACCGGCATCGCCGGGCTGAACGCCCTGTTCGCCGCGAGCCGATACTTGTCACGCGACCAAAAGGTGATCCTTATCGATCGTCGGGCGCGCGTAGGCGGCATGTGGGTCGATGTGTACTCCTATGTGCGCCTGCATCAACCGCACCCCATGTTCACCGCGGGCAACATCGAGTGGACACTCGGCAAGGATCGCGCCTACTTGGCGACCAAGGGCGAGGTGCTCGACCATTTTCAGCACTGCGTCGACGTGATAAGGGAGCGTGTGCAGGTCGACGAGTACTTCGGCTGGGACTTCGAGTCGGAGGAAGAAGCGAACGGAATCGTGCGGGTCACCTGTAGGGCTGCCGACGGCCGGGTGCTCGTCGTCGAGGCCAAGCGATTAATCAAAGCCTATGGTCTGGCAGTCACGCCGAACGAACCGCTCGACATCTCCAGCAAACGCGTCCATTCGGTGTCGCCCGACTACTGCGACGTCCGGGCGGGCGACATCAGGGAAAGCGATGCGCCGGTGTGGATCATCGGCGGCGGAAAAACCGCGATGGACACGGCACACGCACTGATCACGGCATACCCCGGTCGCCAGGTAAACCTGGTCGCCGGCCGAGGAACATTCTTCTCCAGCCGCGACAATCTGTTACCGAGCGGCGCCCGGCGGTGGTGGAAGGGCACACCGGGCTCCACCGTCGCCGCACAGATGGGGCGGCGTTTCGACGGCACGAACGAAGCCGAAGTTCAAGATTGGTTTCGCGCCACTTACGGCACGTTCTTGACCCCGCAGGCCGATAACTTCGTGTTGGGAGTGCTGTCTGAGGCCGAGAACCACACGATCTCCGCCGGCCTAAACGATCTCGTCATGGACTATCTCGAGGATGCAGTCGATCGCAATGGTGCGACCGAGTTGGTGTTCCGGAGCGGATCGACGAAGACGATCCAACCGGGCAGCTGGGTCGTCAACTGCACGGGATACCTCGGACTCACCGGCGAACACCCGTACGAGCCGTACGTTTCGACCAGTGGCGCAGTCGTTTCGATCAATGCGCGGTCGGCCATACTGCACTTACCTGCGTTTATGGGGTACTTCCTGGGCCACCTGCTGTTCTTGGACAAGCTCAGGGAGATCCCGCTCTACGAAGTCGACTGGCAGGAACTGAGGCACAAGTCGCCGGTGGCATTTCCGTACGTGCTCTTCACGCTCGTCCAGCACAACCTCAGCCTGATCTACGACAACGTCCCGAGCCGCGTGTTCAACGAGAACGGCCTCGATTTCGATAAGTGGTACCCGCTGCCGCGCCGCTTGCCGGGCTTGGCACGGTTCATGCTCACGCACCGCCGAGAACGCGAGCACCAGCGCCGTATTCTTGACGCAGTCCGGGAACGTTTCGATATCCGTTGCGGTCCACTTAGCGAGCAGCGCATACCCACCGCCAGAACGTAATTGGGTGAGCGTTCAGCATTTCCAACCGAGGTCGAAGTGGATCAAAACGATTTCATCCATGGAGCTTGGACGGTGTCGGCCACTGACATCGGTTGACCTAAGCGGATTGGTTTTCGTCTCACGGTTGCCATAGACGGGCACTTTGCTCGGTGCCAAAGCGAAGGTTGGGGTAACGCTTCCGGGTTTCGCGCGCCCGCCTTGAACGGCTCAGCGCCTTCTCTCTCTCCGGTTCGACCCGTCTTTGCGTCGGCGTCCGTCCGCAATAGCCTCGGCAAAGCTTCTCGCTCGTCAACGCATCCAAAGCGCTGACCTCTTGGTTTCCACCGCAGCCAACGCGGTCGACTCATGCAAACGCCCAAGTTGACTCGTTCGCATCGAGTAGGTCAGGCTGCAGCATCCCGAATATGTTGGCGGATGCGTCATTTCGAGACGTAGATTCGAGACTCTCATATGTGGTCTTCGCCGCCAAACTGGATGATGATTGGTCGCCGCAGCAGATTGCCCAGTGGCTGCGGCGGGAGTATCCGCGCGATGTGGCGATGCGCGTCTCGCACGAATCGATCTACCGGGATGTGTACATGCCGTCGCGGAAAGTATTCGACGCCAGCATGTTTCACCGTCTGCGCAGTGATCGTTCGATACGGCGACCGCTGGGCAAGCGGTTCTCGTACGGCCGCGGCCAGATCCGGAACACCGTCTCCATCCGGGAGCGTCCCGTCGAGGCCGACAATCGTGAGGTGGCCGGGCATTGGGAGGGTGATCTCGTGTACGGAACGCGCCCCTCAGCGGTGGCAACCCTGGTGGATCGTGCTACCCGTTACGCGATAGTCGTCGCGCTGCCCGACGGGCATAAAGCCGAGGCGGTCGCCCGCGCGTTGATCGACCAGATGAGTCGGCTGCCGGCGCACCTGCGGCGGACCTTGACATGGGACCGCGGCCTCGAGATGGCCCACCACGGCGCGATTACTGCGGCGCTGTCGATGCCGGTGTTCTTTTGCGACCCGCACCATCCCTGGCAGCTGTGATGTCGCGGGACATCGCTGACAGTTTTCGTCAGGACATCGCTGACGTTAGCGTCGTCGGCCGGGCGGGATTCCGGTGGGTTGGTAGCGGCGGGTGGTGTCGATGGTCAGCCTGCGTAGGAGGCCTTGTTGGCCATAGATGGCCAGGGCGAAGTCACGGGCAATGACGAGAACTCGTTGACCGGCCAGGCGACTATCGATTCCGACGACATAATCGCTCCAGCCGATGTGGCCGGCTTTGTGGACGCGGTGCACGCTGGCGCGTCCTGGTCCGGCGATGGCTGGACCGGGAGTGGCCGGTGGGCTTGCTCGCCAACGTTCGGCGGGGGTTTGGCCGTGGAGCGCTTTGTGTGGTCGGGCGTGGTTGTAGTGCGCGCGCCAACAGTCGAGTTGGTCTTGCAGTTCTTCTAGTGATCGGGCCGGTGGCTGCAAGCGCAGCCAGGTCTTGGTGGTCTGGTGGGAACGTTCGAGTTTCCCGCAGGTTTGGGGATGGCCGGGTCGGGAGCAGATCTGTTTGATCCCGGCTGAGCGCAGCATGCGTTCGAAGTCGGCTGCCCCATTGAGGGCCAGGCGGCCGGTGAAGCAGCTGCCGTTGTCATTCATCACATGGGCGGGCAGGCCCCACTCCTGCACGGCGGTAGTAAAGGCCTCCCAGGTGACCTTGGCTGTTGGGCCGGTATCGACGCGAGCCGCGACCAGGGCACGGGAGTGATCGTCGAGAATGTCCATGATCCATACCGTTTGCCCATCGGCGAGGGCCCAGGTCGTGGCATCGATCTGCCAAGCATCGTTGGGCCGGGGCCATTCGAATCGTCGCCACGCAGCATGGGGGCGCTTGCGCGGTTGCGGCGTCACCATTCCACGCCGCACCAAGACACGATGAATGGTGGCAACCGACGGAACGATCTCACCGCGGCGCGCCAGGTGGTACGCAATGGCCTGGGCGCCACAATCAACGCGAAGTTCCTTGCGCAGCCGAATGATTGCATCCTCAGTCTCTGCAGAGATCCGCTGCGGAGACGAGTGCGGACGCCGAGAGCGCTCCACCAGCCCGGCGGGACCTTCGACTTCAAACCGCCGCCGGTACTTATAAAGCGTCTGGCGTGAGATCCCCAGTTCACGGCACAACGCCGTAACCTTCACCGACACCCCACTGGAGAACACCGCTAGCAGCTTCGCTTCCATCGACACCACCTTCTGCGCCATGCTCCACAGCATCGAGCGGCAACTAGGTGTCAGCGATGTCCCGCAACAAGACTGTCAGCGATCACAAGAGAGACAACAACCATCCCTGGCAGCGCGGCACCAACGAGAACACCAACCGGCTGCTGCGCCAATATCTGCACAAAAACGCTGACCTGGGCAGGTTCACCCAGGACCACCTCAACGCTGTCGCGGCCAAACTCAACCACCGCCCCCGGCGGGTGCTCGGCTGGATCACCCCGGCCGAGGCGTTCGACAGGGACCAGCCCTCGGCGCTGCTTGCGCCTGCATAGCCGCTGCGACACTGGGCTGCGATCATGGCCACATGACCGGCGGGCTTCCCCAGCTTGACGTCGCCCGCGTCCAACGTTGGTGCGCGAATCAGGTTCCCGAACACATCCGCAGCGAGATCCGCGTCGAATGCGACGTCGCCCTAAGGCATCTGACCATTTGCGAATGCCGGCCGCCGTGGCGCGAGGATCTTGGACCCGACTGGACCCGCTTCCCGATCGCGCGCCTGCACTACACCAGGACCACCGGTCTGTGGACCCTGTACTGGCGCGACCACAACCTCAAATACCACCGGTACCAACCACTCGACCCCAGCCCGCGAATCCAAGACCTACTCGACTACCTCGATAGCCGAGCCGATCCCATTTTCTGGGGATAACAACCGGTTACGCTCGTCCCAGTGATGCGCTGACCGGTTGAGCTCAAGGTCTATTTCGCGACAGTGTTCAGTTCTGCTCGGGCCTGGTCGATTTGGTCGTAGGCGTAGGTCACCATCGCGGCCGTCGTCATCGTCTCACCCTTGCGGGCGAGCGATTCGTAAGTCTGGTCGCCGAGGACATCGCGGAGGTGGGCGATCGCGGTGGTGATTTCGGGGAACCCCGCTGCGGTGAGGGGACTGAGGGCGAACCCGGCGATGGTGGCCGCCGGTTCATAGCGTCCGAGCCGGTCGAAAAGAACGGCGAGGAGGGCCAGCGGGACGCGGATCAGCGTGTCGCCCGCATTGTGGTAGTCGCGGATCGCCAGAGTGAGGTGATCGAACGCGGACACGGTGTCGCCGTGTTCGGCCTCAAGTCGTGCCAGAAACGACGCCAGGAGTGACACGATGGTGCGGTTGCCGCTGTCTTGAGCGATCACCAGACCCCGGCCCAGGGCGTCAAGCGCCCCGACGGGATCCGCGTCACGAAAAGCCGAACCGTAGGCACCGAGCGCCAACGTGAGCAAGGACGGGTTGCCTGTTGCCTCCGCAGCCTCGATGAGGCCATCCGCGGAATCCATCGCCTCCCCACCGCAACCGGCCACTGCAAGGGCGTAAACCAGCCATGACCGGATGGCGACGTGGGTGTCGCGGCGGCGTGCGAGCTGGGCGCGGCACCACTCGACCACCCGCTCGGGCTGCCCGATGGCAAAGTACGACATTCCAAGCATGCCTTCGATGCCGTCCGGCAGCGCCTCGCCGCCGCCGCGGTCGAGAACGATCTGGCCGGCGTCGCTGTAGCCGACGGCCGCCTCGATCCGTCCGGCCCTGAAGCACTGCGACGCAATCACGTACAGGGACGCCAGCCGCGGGTGGTCGACCGCGCGGGCGGGCTCGATCAGCTCTTCAGCCCAGGCTATCGGCTCAAGAGTTTGGACCATAACGCCGAGGAACCCCGCATAGGTGGCGATGGTGGCGGCGACATCCAGATCACCTTGGTCGGCGGCCCACCGAAACGCGGTGCGCAGATTGGCCAGCTCGGTGGTGAACCAGTGAGGGCCTGTCGCTGGCGGGGGCTGTCCCACAGGGCCAGGATGTCGGCTTCCCGTCCGGCGAAGTAGCGCGAGTGGGCGGCCCGAATCTCGGATGCTTCGCCACCGGCGACGAGTTGTTCCTCGGCGAACTGGCGGATCGTCTCCAGCATCGAATATCGGGTCCGCCCCGAAGACCGGTCGGCGACCAGCAGCGACTTGCGCACCAGGGCATCGAGCAGATCCAGGGTGGCGAAGTCATCATCGGAACCCATGACGGCGCACGCACTTTGGAGGTCGAATCCCCCGGCGAACACCGAACACCGCTCCAGCAGCAGTTTCTCCGCATCGGCGAGCAGGTCGTAGGACCACGCCACCGCGTGGCGCAGCGTTTGGTGGCGTGACAGGCCGCGCCGCGAGCCGACCAGCAGCCGGAACCGCTGATCCAGACGATCACGCACCTCGCTTACCGTCATCGACGCCATCCGCGACGCCGCCAACTCGATGGCCAACGGGATGCCGTCGAGTCTGCGGCAGATTTCCACCACAGCGTCCGCCTCGCCGGGCTGGGCCAACGAGAAGTCCGACACGACACTTTGGGCACGGTCGACGAAAAGGTTCACCGCGGCCGATTCGGTTCCGGAGGTGACGTCGAGCGACGGGACACGCCACAACTGTTCTTCGCTGACCCCCAATCCTTCGCGGCTGGTCGCCAGAATCGTTACCGTCGCCGAGGCAGCCAGGATCGCCTCGACCAGATCCGCGACACTGTCGACAACGTGCTCGCAGTTGTCGAACACCAGCAGCCGCACTCTGCCCTCCAACGCGGAGGCCACCGACTCGGTCACTGTCTTGCCCGGTTGCTGGGTGATGCCCAACACCGCCGCGACGGCGTCGGGTACCGCCGCGGGGTCGGTGACCGCGGCCAGCTCGAAAAACCACACCCCGTCGGGAAACTCATCGGCCCGCCGCGCCGCGACCTCCAGCGCCAGCCGGGTCTTGCCGACCCCGCCCACCCCGGTCAGCGTGACCAACCGATGAGCCTTCACCGCCGCCTGCAGCTCGGCGACCTCCGACTCACGCCCGATGAAGCTCGTGGTCGCAGCCCGCAAATTTCCCGGACTCGCATCCAGCGCCCGCAGGGCCGGGAACTCCGTGCGTAACCCTGTCGCTCGGACCTGGAACACCCCGACCGCGGTGGGCAGATCCCGCAACCGCCGCGGCCCCAAATCCACCAGATCAACCCGACTGATCAACACAGCCGTTGACTCGGCCAGCAGGATCTGACCGCCATGCCCGGCGGCCATCAACCGCGCCGCACGATTCAGCACCGCACCGAAGTAATCCCCGTCGCGCAGCTCGGCTTCGCCGGTCGCGATGCCCATCCGCACGGGCAATTCCAGTTTGCGTTGCGCAGCGATGGCGGCATCCACTGCTGCCCTTGGTGACGAGAATGCCGCACATACACCATCACCGGTGTGCTTGAACAGAAAGCCGCCGTGCGCCTCAATCGCAGAGCGCAACACCTCGTCATGGGCGGCCAGCGCCTTCCGCATGCCATCCGCGTCTTTCTCCCACCGACGGGTCGAACCCTCAACATCGGTGAACAAAAACGTCACAACCCCAGAAGGCGGGCCCCCTGCGGACACTCGCACAGGATGTCACACCAAGCCCACTACCAACCCAGCAAACCGCGACTGACTTTCGAGACTCTCGTATGTCGTCTGTTTCAAGACAATGTGGGCGGCCCCTCCCGCGATGCCCGGCGTCATGGCATGGCCTCGGCCCACGCAATATGCCCCCCCGAAACCAAGCGCTCTCCCTATGTCGCGGTAGCGACCCGGTATTGGCGATAGCGGACTTCGTCACCGTGAGCCCCCGCCAGTAGAGCGTGTAGTCGCAGCAGCCGGATGCCGCGTATCACCAGACCCTCATCGGCTGGCGCGGCCCCGAACCGCTCGATCGCGGGGTCCCCCGGCTTCTGGGCCTCAGTCGTCTTGCTGACGGAGCAGGTCGGCCCAGTTGCGTGGCACTCGACCGCGGGGACCGGGAACCGTCTGGCCCTCGGGACGGCATTTCGGTGGGGCTAGTTCAGGACCCTCGTAGTAGTCCTTGGTCTCGTAGTCCCAGAACCAGTCTTCGCCCGGCTCGAATGATCGGATGATCGCGTGCCCAGTCTCTCGCCAGTGCTTCGTCGCGTGCCGGGCCAGCGAATCGTCGCAGCAACCGATGTGGCCGCAGGCCGCACACCGCCGCAGGTGCACCCACCAACCGCCGGCGGCATCACACTCGGCACAGCCGATACCACTGGGCGGCACCGATGGGTCGACAGCAGCAGTCATCGCGACTCTTCCCTCACTGATGGCGTGCGCTCCAAGCCACGCACCGGTTCAGACGCCCCTCCGCACCAGTATGCGGCTTCCCATGCCGGCGCGGCTCGGATCGACTACCGGCGCAGTGTGTCAGGACATCGACTGCTTTTCCCAAGCCATCGTCGGGTGGCACATAGCCAGCGTCAAGGACACCGCGACGGTCACCACGGCGCTGAAGATGGCGTTGTGGCGCTGCGATCACACCAACCGCCACGTCGAGGACGGGTTGATCCATCACAGCGACGCCGGTTCGCAATACACGTCGATCACTTTCGCCGAAACCCTTGTGCTCGAAGGGATCGCAGCATCAATCGGGAGCATCGGCGATCCCTACGACAACGCTTTGGCCGATAAGACGAGAAGCCGGCATCAAACCCGGGGCGGTTCACCCGTCAGCTTCCGCATGATCCGAGTAGGGTCCGCCGTCGAGGGCCTCACCCTGCGGCCAGTTCGGAAAGACGGACCGGCAACTAGCCTGAGCCGCTGTTTGAGACCGCACTTGGGGCGACCGTCGTCGTTCCGATCGGTCCCGCGTCACTTCTGTTTGGGAGGGGCCGACTCTCCCGACGGACTGTACTCGACGGCCATATCGTCATATTGCATCGGAGGGTTTGCATCGAGCACCCTTTGGTATTGAAGTGGATCAAGATTATAATTTTTGTCGGCGCCCGGCAGCATGAATAGTCTCGGATATTCTTCGTCTGGTTTTTTGGGATCGCTTAAAATTGCTTCAATAACCCAGCTGGGCCGGTCCCCGACTATCTCATGCACCACGTTTTGCGGGGCCAGGCGGATTTCTCGGCACAGAAAGTGAGCACCATTTTCATTGACCATGATCGTGCTGATGTCATTTTCAAAAGATGGGCCGTCTTTTGTCGATTTCTGCGGCCCACCTGGCGATGACGGACACGTATATACTGCAACTCTCGGGTTGGTGATGAAAAACGCGTCTACAGCGAGACGGGCGAGTCGCATCGTGTGAGAATCGAAATCCACGACCCTGCGGAAGGTCAGAGATTGACCCGCAGCCAGTGGAGAGCCCGCTGGCAGAAGGTCCTTCGCGTACAGCAGTTTGCTCTCGGCGAAGGACAGAGGCTTATCTCTGTAGGCGTGGGATTTAATATAACCGAATTCAATCGCATCTGACACCGGAGTAGGTTTGCCAGGATCCCGCGGATACGCGGTGATTCGCATCAGCGTCGCACCGACATAAACTGGCACTGAATTGCGATTGTTGATGGTTACTTTCGCCTCGAGTTGAACGATGTCGTCCGTCTGTCCAAGAGGACTCATTTCCGTGGTGAGATCAACGACTGGCACCGATGTTCGTGGCAGATAATCGGTTTGAAACCAAAATTGTGCGAAGCCGACAAGGGGAATAAGGGTTGCGATGGCTTTCATCCCCACGGAGACTGGGCCACGCCATCGGCGGACTAAGAAGAGGACCCAGAAAGTGGCGAAAAGACCGACGATGGAGACCACGCCTGTGACGGGGAACAGAGCCGATGGCCAGTCGAACGTCCAAAACTGCAGAAAAGGACTCTGTAGATCGATCAGCACGATGTATACGGAAAGGGCTGCAATCGAGAATTGGCTTAACAGGCTTAATGCCAGCCAGCTGTCGCTTTGAACCCAAGTCCCATATGCGGCCCAGATACTCGTGCCCGAGATAGCCAGCAGGGTAACTGAGCCGAGCGTTGCCAAGGGGGTCTGAATCAGGGCAAAGTCGCGCAATGTCAACCCCATGACTAGCACGCTCTCGACGGCCATGGTGCAGGCGAGAACACGACGCGCGCGGCGTGACACATTGGCGACTGGTTCTGCGGTCGTCTGCATCGGTTGAGTTTCAGACTCCATTTTCGGAGGCTACTACGCTCAAACCGTTTGCTGAACCCAATCAGTCGACGGTGATGCCAGCTTTCATCTACGGGTTGATTGGTCTTGATAGTGAGGCCGATGCCCCCGCTGGATGTTGATGCGGGGGCCGACTCTGCGGCGGTGACATTGTTCGTCGAGCGCGCCCCGCACTGTGGCGCGGCGATTCTCGTTGTCCGGGCCTGACGAGGCGGCAGCCGTCGTGGACATTTGCGGGCAACTCAACGACACCGCCCATAGCTGCTCATCGGAAACCCCTGTCCCTCGCGGCTGGTGGCCAGGATCGTCACAGTCGCCGACTGAGCGAGGATGGCTTCGACCGTTCATGTCACGTGGACTGCCCTTGGGCGCCATGGTGTTTCATCCTTTCGTTCTGGGCGTCGTTGCGATCGTGCGGTTCTTCACCGCGAGTCAGGCGTCGAACGCCGCGAAAAGGGTATTGAGGCCCTCGGCCAAGAGCGGGTGCGTAAAGATCGCGTCGGCCATCGCGGTGTCCGTGAGCTTGCCCAGCATGGCGACCTGGATGGCGGTCATGATCTCGCCACCTTCGCTGCCGAGGATTGCGCAGCCCAGAATCTGTCGGGTGTCCCCGTCGATGACGGCCTTCATAAAGCCGCGCGTCTCTCCGGTCTCGATGGCCCGGATGACGGCGTTCATCGGGAGCTTCGCCACCCGAATCGCGCGTCCCTGTGCCCGGGCTTGGCGTTCGGTCAGGCCGACGCGGCCAAGCTGCGGGTCGATGAAGACCGTGTAGGGGACGATCCGGTCGCGCGTGCTCGCCTTCTCGTGCCTGACGAGGTTGGCGTGCAGGATGCGGTAGTCGTCGTAGGACGAGTGGGTGAAGGCCGGGCTGCCAGTGACATCGCCCATTGCGGAAACGCCGGGAACGCTGGTTTGCAGGTATTCGTCGACCGCGATGAAGCCCTGGTCATTGAGGCGGATGCCAGCCGCCTCTAGGTTCAGTGCCTCCGTATTCGGGATGCGGCCGATGGCAGCGAGCAGGTGCGAGCCCTCGAGTTCTTGTTCACCGTCTGCTGTGCGAATGGTCAGCCGCACGCGACCGCCGGCCGCCCGCTCAACCGCGACTGGAGTCGAGGATGTCAGAACCGTGATGCCGTCTTCGCGCAAGATAGCGGCGACTTCGTCGGAGATGTCCTCGTCCTCATTCATCAGCAGGCGTGCAGAGTGTTGGATGATCGTGACCTCGCTGCCGAACCGGCGGAACATTTGCCCGAATTCCAGTCCGATGTAGCCGCCGCCGAGGATGATCAGGTGCTGCGGGAGCTCGTCTAACTCCATGATCGATGTGGAGTCGAGTACAGAGACGTCGTCCGCGCCGGTGATGGCCAGCGGTTTGGGGCGGGTGCCGGTGTCGATGACGATCACCGGCGCGCTGATCTGCCGTGTGACACCGTTTTTCAGGGCGATCTCCACCGCCTTGGGTCCAGTGAAGCGGGCCTCGCCTTCTATCAGGTCGAGCCCATCCTGCGTTAGGCGGCTCGCGTAGTTCTGTCGCGCGCCGGCGACCATGGCCCGTTTGCGTTCGCGCACGGCGGCAAGGTCCACCGATACCGGACCAATACGCACGCCGTATTCCGCGGCGCAGCGGGCCTGGTGCGCCAGTCGCGCGCTGGCGACCATCGTCTTGGTCGGAGTGCAACCCGTGTTGACGCATGCGCCGCCGAGTTGGTCGCGCTCGACGAGCGCCACCTTTTGGCCCGCCTTCGACAGTTCGATGGGAAGGAACCGGCCGCCCTGGCTGGTCCCGATCACGATCGCGTCGTAGTGCTCATCGGCCATTACGTCTTCTCCTGGCTCCTCATGATGATCGGTCCCTTTCGCTTTTGCCATGTCGGATGCATTCGAAAGTCGGACGATCGGGTTGTGCCTCTTCAGCATCGGTCAGCTCGAGAGCGGCGATCATTTACACAGCCCACGTAACGCTGGCAACCGAAACAAACTTCCGAGACTCGACCCAGACGTCAACTTTGCATTGATTGCATAGATAGCATTGACACCGGCCGAAAACTGACAATAGTCATCAGGTATGGCGCTGCTGCCAGACCCCGATCCCCGGCAGCGACAGCACGTGTTGATCTCGGTTGACGACCATGTCATCGAGCCACCCGATATGTTCGTCGGCCGGCTTCCCGGTGCGCTGGCCGACCGCGCGCCGAAAGTCGTCGAGACCGATGACGGGCGCCAGGTGTGGCGCTACGAGGACCGGGAGTACCCCAACATCGGGCTCAACGCGGTGATCGGGCGGCCACACGAGGAATGGAGCATGGAGGCCGCCCGCTTCGATGAGATGCGGCGCGGCTGTTGGGATATCGACGCCCGGATCGCCGACATGGACCTCGCGGGCATCTGGGCGTCATTGAACTTCCCGTCGCTGATCGCCGGGTTCGCAGGAACGGTGTTCTGGAAGAGTGATGACCTGGAGCTGGGGTTGGCGACGCTACGGGCCTGGAATGACTGGCACCTCGAGGTGTGGGCCGCCAGCTACCCGGAGCGGATCATCCCGCTGCAGTTGCCCTGGCTGGCCGACCCGCAACTGGCGCCCGAGGAGATACGCCGTAACGCCGCACGCGGTTTCAAGGCGGTGAGCTTTCCCGAATTACCCGCACAATGCGGACTCCCGAGTCTGCACAGTGGCGTGTGGGATCCGTTTTTCGCTGCCTGCGAAGAGACGGACACCGTCGTGTGCCTACACACCGGCTCCGCGCAGTGGGCGCCAATCCCCTCACCGGACACTCCTTTTGAAACCATCACCACGCTGTTCCCGGTCAACGGCCTGGTAGCGTGCGCGGACATGTTGTGGTCGGGCGTCCCGGTGCGGTTTCCGCGGCTGAACTTCACACTGGCCGAGGGCGGACTGGGCTGGGCGGCCATGCTCGGCGACCGCGCCGATTTTGTTCTGGCGCACTCCGCTTCGGGCCACGAGGGCGGGGCGTGGAAGGGCGACCTGCTGCCCAGCGAGGTACTGCGGCGCAACTTCTGGTTGTGCTCGATCGACGACCCGCATGCGTTCGGCGCGCTGGACGCGATCGGGACCGACCGCATCCTGGTCGAGAGCGACTATCCGCACGCCGACTCGACCTGGCCCGACACCCAACAAGTCGTGGCGCGCAACGTCGCCGGTCTCTCGGCGGAGGACGCGGCCCGGATCACCCACCGCAACGCGGCACAGCTGTTCCGCCACCCACTTCCGGACGACGGGTGGCTGGCCAGCCCGGCCGCAGTGTAGGAGGCTTGCCATGCTCGACCTGTTGATACGCGACGCCGAAATCGTCGACGGCACCGGCGCACCCGCCCGCCATGGCGACGTCGGCGTCAGCAACGGCCGGATCGTCGCGGTCGGTGACGTCGATGAACCAGCAGCGAAAACCGTTGACGCCCAAGGGCAGACGCTGGCGCCGGGCTTCGTCGACCTACACACCCACTACGACGCGCAGCTGTTCTGGGATCCGACCGCGAGTCCGTCGGTGCAGCACGGCGTCACCACGGTCTTCGGCGGCAACTGCGGCTTCACGCTGGCGCCCGCGGCGTCCGAACAGCACGACTACCTCACCCGGATGCTCGCGCGGGTGGAGGGGATGCCGCTGGACGCGCTGCGGGCCGGTCTCGACTGGGGATGGGCATCATTCGGCGACTGGCTCGACCGCCTCGAGGGTCGCATCGCCGTCAATGCCGGCTTCCTGGTAGGGCATTCGGCGCTGCGGCTGGCTGCTATGGGCAGCGATGCCGTCGGCGGCGAGTCCACGCCGGCCCAGATCGAGCGGATGGTCGCGGTGCTGCACGACGCCCTGGACGCCGGAGCGCTCGGTCTGTCGACCTCGCAGTCGCCAACCCACAACGACGGTGCCGGCCAACCGGTGCCATCGCGTAGCGCGTCGCGCGAGGAACTGGTAGCGCTGGCGGCCGGTGTACGCGACCATCCGGGCACCACGCTCGAGGCGATCATTCCCGGCTGCCTGTCGGGCTTCAGCGACGACGACATCGCGCTGCTCACCGACATGTCCGCCGCCGCCGACCGGCCGCTGAACTGGAACCTGCTGGGCGTCTCGGCGGCGAACCCGGACGGGCACCAGCGACAGTTACGCGCGGCGGAGATCTCCGCGCAGCGCGGCGGCCGGGTGGTGGCGCTCACCTTGCCGCAAGCGATGAAGATCCGGCTCTCGTTCCTGTCCGGCTTCGTGCTCGACGGGCTGCCGGGCTGGCGCGACACGATGCATCTGCCGGTGCCGGAGCGGCTGGCCGCACTCGCCGACCCGCAGGTGCGCCGCCGCCTGGCCGAGGGCGCCTCGTCGAAGGAGGCGGGCATGCTGCGCGGCCTGGCGCAGTGGGATCGGCTGATCGTCGTCGAGACGTTTGCACCCGAGAACGCCGACGCGACCGGTCGCAGCGTCGGCGAGGTGGCCGCCGCCCGTGGTGGTGGTGAGCCATTCGACACATTGTTGGACATCGTGATCGCCGACGAGCTGCGCACCGGGCTCAGCCCGCCGCTGACCGGCGACGACGCAGCCGACTGGCGGATGCGCGCGCAGGTGTGGCATCACCCGGGTGCCGTCATCGGCGGTTCGGACGCCGGCGCCCACCTCGACATGATGTGCGGCGCGATCTACACGACGTCGCTGCTGGGCCGAGGCGTCCGCGAGCACCAGGTGGTGACGCTCGAGGAAGCCGTCCGGTTGATCACCGACGTGCCGGCCCGGTTCTACGGGCTGACCGAGCGCGGCCGCATCACGCCGGGCTGGCACGCCGACCTGGTGATGTTCGACCCCGCGACCATCGACCACGGACCCGAGCGCACGCGCTACGACTTGCCCTCGGGCGCGCCCCGGTTGGTCGCCGACGCCTTCGGGATCGCCTCGGTGCTGGTGGGTGGTGTCGAGGTATGCCGCGACGGCGCTGCCACCGGTGCCCTGCCCGGCACCGTGCTGCGGTCCGGACGTGACACCGAGACGGTGTCGGCTCATGTCTGACCCGGCCATCGACCCGGCGCTCGACGCATTCGACGCATTCGACGCGGTCGAACTGCAGGGCGGGCTGCTCATGCGGGCCGAAAACGTGCACGAGCGGCTGCGCGAGGCCCGGGAGCGGCACCGGGTGATGCGGGGAAATCCGTTCGCGGAGGTCAGCTCCGGGCAGGTTGGTGAGCTCGGGGTGACGGTGCTCGGGTACGACGAGTGCCAGACGATACTCACTCATCCGGACACCTTCTCGTCGTCGATCTACGACCAGATCATGGGCCCGGTCATGGGCCGTACCCTGCTCGAACTCGAGGGAGCCGAGCATCGCGCCAGCCGGGCCCTGGTGTCGCCGTCGTTTCGCACGACGCTGCTGGAGAGGTGGCGCAGCGAGCTCGTGGAGGTAGTGGTCCATGAGCTCATCGACCGGTTCGCGCCACGCGGGCGGGCCGAGCTGGCCCGCGAGTTCACCTTCGCATTTCCAGTCCAGGTCATCGCGCGGATCATGGGTCTGCCGCGCCAGGACTACCTGCGCTTCCAGCGGCTGTCGATCGAGTTGCTCAATGTGGTCTACGACTGGGATTGCGGGATCGCGGCATCCGCCTCGCTGAAGGCGTACTTCACGGAGGTCCTCGCCGACCGGAGGCGCAACCCTCAAGACGATCTGATCAGCACGCTGGCGGAGTCGGAGATCGACGGCACGCGCCTGACCGACGACGAGATCTTCGCGTTCTTGCTACTGATCCTGCCCGCCGGCGTCGAGACGACCTACCGTGCCTCGGGCAACCTGATGGTCGCGCTGCTCACCGAGCCGGCATTGATGGCTGGGCTGCAGGCGGACCGCAGCATGCTCCGCGGTGCCTTCGAGGAAGCGTTGCGCTGGGAGCCGCCGATCACCACGGTGGTGCGACGGGCGGTGCACGACTGCGAGCTCGGCGGGGTCGCGATTCCGGCGGGAACACACGTCAGCGTCAGTGTCGCGGCCGCCAACCGGGACCCGACGCGTTACCCGGACCCGGACCGCTTCGATCCCACCCGCAGGAACATCGCGCACCTGACGTTCGGCGGCGGCCCCCACCTGTGTCTGGGCATGCATCTGGCGCGGATGGAGGCGACGGTGGCAATCAATGCGCTGCTGGATCGGCTGCCGGACTTGCGGCTGGACTCGAACGTGCCGGCACCGCATGTCGTGGGGGTGGCGTTCCGATCGCCGGCGACGCTGCCCGTCGAGTTCACTCCCGCTTAGAGGTATGCGGTCTGATTCACCAGCCGCACCGAAGATGCTCCATCGGAATAGAATTCGGCGATGCTCAACGACGCCAGGTCAAGGTGCAGCCGATACAAAACACCCGGCCCGGCGTCCAACGCGAGACGCAGCAGCATCTTGATCGGCGTCACATGCGACACCACCAGCACGGTCGCGCTTTGGTGTGCGGCGGTGACCCGTTCCCGCACCCTGCACACCCGATCCAGCACACCGTCGAAGCTCTCACCGCCCGGCGGCGTGGTGCTGGTGTCACGCAACCAGCTGCGGTGCAGCTCCGGATCATGTTGGGAGGCCTCGGCGAACGTCAGCCCCTCCCAGGCTCCGAAGTCGGTCTCGATCAAGTCGTCGTCGACGGTGACGTCCAGGCCCAACGCTTTGGCGGCCGTCGCCGCGGTGTCGTAAGCCCGCTGCAGTGGCGAAGAGAGCACCGCGGAAATCCCGCCGCGCTGCGCCAGATACCGTGCCGCGGCCTCCGCTTGCTGCCGCCCCACGTCGGTCAGCGCCGGGTTGCCGCGGCCCGAATAGCGGCGCTCCACCGACAGCTCGGTCTGCCCGTGCCGCAGCAACAGCAGCCGGGTCGGCGTGCCGCGCGCACCGGTCCAACCGGGCGCTGTCAGGGTTTGGTTCGCAACGGTTTTCGCGGCCGCGGCAACCGGCGGCACCGGTTCCTCGGCCTGGTCATGGATGCCGGCCGCGGCGTCCATGGCCTCGTTGGCCAACCGGTCCGCGTGCGAGTTGCGAGCACGCGGGACCCACTCGTAGCTGATCCGCTCGAACCGCGACGCCAGCTTTCGGGCCTGGGCGTGTAGCTCAATCAGGTCGGGGTGCTTGACCTTCCATCGCCCGGACATCTGCTCCACTACCAGCTTGGAATCCATGAAGACGGCAGCCTCGGTGGCACCGAGCTTCACGGCGTCATCCAAACCGGCTATCAAGCCGCGGTATTCGGCGACGTTGTTGGTTGCGCGGCCGATGGCCTGCTTGGTCTCGGCGAGCACAGTCGAGCGATCTTCGGCGAGCACCACCGCGCCGTATCCGGCCGGCCCGGGGTTGCCACGCGACCCGCCGTCGGCTTCGATGACAACTTTCACTGCTCGAACCCCTTGACCCGCAACAGGATCGCACCACATTCCGGGCATCGCACCAGTTCGTCTTCCGCGGCGGCCGAAATGCGGGCCAGCTCGCCGCGGCCGATCTCGATTCGGCAGACACCACAGCGCTGTCCCTGCAGTGGCCCGGCGCCCGGCCCTCCCCCGGCGCGCTGTCGCTCGTATAGCGCGGACAGGGCGGGGTCCAGTGTCGCGGTCAACGAGTCGCGTCGCGATGAACGTTGCTGGCGGGCCTCGTCGATTTCGGCCAGTGCGGTATCGAGCTCCTGCTGGGTGCTGACCAGGTCGGCCTGCAGTGCCTCGATTGCGCGCTGCTCGACAGCCAATTGGGTCTGCAACTCCTCGCGGCGCTCCATCACGTCCAGCAGCGAATCTTCCAGGCTGGTCTGGCGGCGCACCAGTGTCTCCAGCTCGTGCTGCAGATCCGACAATTGCTTAGCGTCGGCCGCACCCGACTTGAGCAATGACCTGTCGCGGTCTTCGCGCTGGCGTACCGCCTCGATCTCGGACTCGAATCGCGACACCTGTGCGTCCAAGTCCTCTACCGCAATTCGAACCGCTGCTAGCCGGTCACTGGCGGCGTTGTGCTCGGACTGCATCCGCGCATAGGCCTCGCGTTGCGGCAGATGGCTGGCGCGGTGCGCGATGCGGGACAGCTCAGCGTCCAGTTTCGACAACTCTAGTAGCGAAATCTGCTGTGCCACTTCGGCTTTCATGAATCAACTCCCCCGGTATCGTTGCCAAGGTTCCATGGATCGGTGCGCAGGGTGCTCACACGCACCGGCAGCGCCGCACCGAAACGGGACCGCAGCAGGTCGGCTGCCTGGTCGCACCACGGGAATTCGCTGGCCCAGTGCGCGACGTCGATCAAGGCTACGTTCGAGGCCCGGCGATGCTCGTCGGCCGGATGATGCCGCAGATCAGCCGTGACATAGGCCTGCACGTCCGCGCCGGCCGCGGTGGCCAGCAGCGAGTCCCCGGCGCCGCCGCACACGGCGACCCGCGACACCAGGATGTCGGGGTCACCCGCAGCGCGCACGCCCCAGGATGTCTGCGGCAACGCTGCGCCGACGCGGGAGACGAAGGCGCGCAACGATTCGGGTTGTGGCAGTGAGCCGATGCGGCCCAACCCGGCGCCGCCGGGCGGGGGCACCAGCGCGAAGATGTCGAATGCGGGCTCTTCGTACGGGTGGGCGGCGCGCATCGCCAACAGCACAGCCGCCCGAGCTCGCGCGGGCGCGACGACCTCGAACCGGTCTTCGTCCACCCGTTCGACGGTGCCGACGCTGCCCACCGCGGGCGTCGCCCCGTCGTGCGGCAGGAACTGCCCGATACCGCTGACGCTCCAGCTGCAGTGCGAATAGTCGCCGATGTGGCCGGCGCCGGCGTCAAACACGGCCGCCTGCACCGCTTCTGCGTTCTCGCGCGGCACATAGATGACCCACTTGTCGAGATCGGCCGCACCAGACAGCGGCTCGAGCACACCGTCGACGGTGAGACCAAGGGCCTGGGCCAGCGCGTCGGACACACCCGGTGACGCCGAGTCGGCATTGGTGTGCGCGGTGAACAGTGAACGCCCGGTCCGGATCAGCCGGTGCACGAGCGCCCCCTTCGGGGTGCTGGCCGCGACCGTATCGACCCCGCGCAGTAGCAGCGGATGATGGGCCAGCAGCAAGCCGGCGTCGGGAACTTCGTCGACGACTGCCGGGGTGGCATCGATGGCAACGGTCACCGAGTCCAGCGCATCGCCGGGGTCACCGCAGACCAGGCCGACCGAATCCCACGACTGGGCAAGCCGCGGCGGGTAGGCCTCATCCAGCACCTCGATGACGTCGGCCAGCCGCACACTCACCGGTGCCCCCCGTCGTTCGTGTGTTCGAGCGTTTCTGAGATGGCTTGGACCAGCAGCGGCCATTCCCCGCGCACGGCCGCCCGCAAATACCGCTCGTCCAAGCCGACGAACGTATCACAGCGTCTGATAGCAATCCCCTTGTTCTGCAAGCTGTTTCGTAGCTGAACGGCATCCGTCCTGCGAAACAGTACGAACGGAGCCCGTCCGTCGACCACGTCGGCGCCCACCGATGTCAGACCGGCCACCATCTGCGCGCGCAGCTGCGCCAGCCGCACCGCATCGGCTGCCGCGTCAGCGACCGCTTCGGCGGCACAACAGGCCGCGATGGCGGTCAGTTGCAGCGTGCCCACCGGCCAGTGCGCACGCTGAGCGGTCAGCCGCGCCAACACCTCCGGCGGCCCGAGGGCGTATCCCACTCGCAAACCGGCCAGCGCCCAGGACTTGGTCAGACTGCGCAGCACCACCACATCGGGCAGTGAGTCGCCGGCCAGCGACTCCGGCTCGCCGGGAACCGAATCGGCGAACGCCTCGTCGACCACCAGAATCCGCCCGGGCCGACGCAATGCCAGCAGCTGCTCGCGGCTGTGCAGCACCGACGTGGGGTTGGTCGGATTGCCCACCACCACCAGGTCGGCGTCGTCGGGCACGGTGGCATCTTCTAACGCACCATCCAGGCCGAACGGCGGCTCGAGTACGACGTGATGCATCGGCACTCCGGCCGCGGTCAGTGCCACAGCCGGCTCGGTGAACGAAGGCGCGACGATCACCGCCCGGGCTGGACGCAGGTTGGGCAACAACGCGAAGCCTTCTGCCGCCCCGGCCAGCGGCAGCACCTCATCGCGAGCCCGGCCATGCCGCTCGGCGACGGCATCTTGCGCTCGATACACGTCCTCGATGCTCGGGTAGCGCGCCAGATCGGGCAGCCGCGCAGCCAGCCGCCGTATCAGCCATTCGGGCGGTTGCGCATGACGAACATTGACGGCGAAATCCAGCATCCCCGGCGCGACGGCCTGATCACCGTGGTAACGCCCCGCGGCAGGCGGGCTCGGATCCAGACTCGCCATCAGTGAAACACTAGTGCGCCGCAGCAGGAGCGTGGCAGGAACACCATGACACCAGGGCATGCCCATCTAGGACAATGGTGACGTGACAGGCACAGTCTCAGCCGATTGCCCGGCGCCACAGCTGGTGATCTTCGATCTCGACGGCACCCTCACGGACTCCGCGGAAGGGATCGTAGCCAGCTTCCTGCACGCGCTCAGCCACATCGGTGCCGCGGTGCCCGAGGGCGACCTGGCCGCCCAGATCGTCGGCCCGCCGATGGACGACACGTTCCGCGCGATGGAGCTCGGCGAACACGCCGATGCGGCGATCGCGGCCTTCAGGGCCGAGTACGGCGCCCGGGGCTGGGCGATGAACACGCTGTTCGACGGCATTGCCACACTGCTGGCCGATCTGCACGCCGCCGGTGTCCGGCTGGCGGTGGCCACCTCCAAGCTGGAGCCGACGGCGCGGCGCATCCTCGCCCATTTCGAGCTTGAGCAGTATTTCGACGTCATCGCCGGTGCGAGTCCCGACGGATCCCGCAAGACCAAGGAGGAGGTGCTGGCGCACGCGCTGGCGCAGCTGCAGCCGCTGCCCCAACGGGTGCTCATGGTCGGCGACCGCAGCCACGACGTGGACGGGGCGTCCGCGCACGGGATCGACGCGGTGGTGGTCGGCTGGGGCTACGGGCAGGCCGACTTCGCCGACGAGAGCGCACCCGCCACCTGCGTGACACATGCCGCCACCATCGCCGACCTGCGGAGGGCGCTGGGTGTCTGAACCGTTGCACGTCACCTTCGTCTGCACCGGCAACATCTGCCGCTCACCGATGGCCGAGAAGATGTTCGCCGACCAGCTACATCGGCGCGGTCTGGGCGACGCGGTGCGGGTGACCAGTGCGGGCACCGGCGACTGGCACATCGGCAGCTGCGCCGATGAGCGAGCCGCCCGGGTCCTGCGTGCGCACGGCTATTCCACCGACCACTGCGCAGCACAGCTCGGCACCGACCACTTGGCGGCCGACCTGTTGGTGGCCCTGGGCCGCAACCACGTTTGGATGTTGCAGCAGCTGGGAGTCGACGAGAGCCGGATACGGATGCTGAGGTCCTTCGATCCGCGCTCGGGCGCCTATGTCCCCGACGTCGAGGATCCCTACTACGGCAGCCACGACGACTTCGAAGAGGTTTTCGCCGTCATCGAATCCGCGTTGCCCGGCCTGCACGACTGGGTCGACGAGCAACTGGCGCAGAACGGGCAGGGTTGATGCGTCGCATGGCATTCCTGCTGCGGCCGGGCTGGATAGTGCTGGCGCTGGTGGTCATCGCCTTCACCTACCTGTGCTTTATGGTTCTCGCGCCGTGGCAGCTGGGAAAGAACACCCGCACATCGCGGGAAAACCACCAAATCGAGCATTCCCTCAACACCGCGCCTGTTCCGCTGAAAACCGTGTTACCACAACAGGATTCGTCAGCCCCGGATGCGCGATGGCGCAGCGTGACGGCAACTGGGCATTACCTGCCGGACGTTGCGGCGCTGGCCCGGTTGCGGGTCGTCGACGCCAACCAGGCATTCGAGGTGCTGGTGCCGTTCGTCGTCGACGATGGACCCACGGTCCTGGTCGACCGTGGCTACGTGCGGCCTGAAGAGGGTTCGCATGTGCCGCCGATCGCGCGGCCACCGGCGGAGACCGTGACCATCACCGCGCGGCTGCGGGACTCCGAGCCAACCGTGCAAGGCAAAGACCCATTCACCCGAGACGGTTTCCAGCAGGTGTATTCGATCAACACCGAACAGGTGTCGGGGCTGACCAAAGTCCCGCTGGCCGGTTCGTATCTGCAATTGGTCGAAAACCAGCCCGGCGGGCTCGGCGTGATCGGCGTGCCGCGTTTGGACGCCGGGCCGTTTTTGTCCTACGGCATCCAGTGGATTTTGTTCGGCATCCTGGCGCCGATCGGGCTGGGGTATTTCGCGTACTCCGAGATCCGTGCCCGCCGCCAGGAAAAGCAACACGCGCCGGTCCCGGAAAGCCCGATGACCGTCGAGGAGAAACTCGCTGACCGCTACGGCCGCCGACGGTGAATCGAAAGCGCGACAAGTAGAGCCGCGGCTCCCTGCACTGCCCGCGACAGCGCCACCGCGCGGCGCAGGTCGGCCACCGTAGGCGGCGGGCCGGCACCCAAGGTGGGGCGGATCTGCAGCTCATGGTGGTACTGGGTGGGTCCGCCGAGCCGCACGCGCAGCGCCCCGGCGAAGGCCGCCTCGACGACGCCGGCGTTGGGACTGGGATGACTGGCCGCGTCCTGACGCCAGGCCCGCACCGCACCCGACGCCGATCCGCTGACCAGCGGAGCGCACAACACCACCAGCGCCGCGGTCGCCCGCGCGCCCACGTAGTTGGCTAAGTCGTCCAATCGCGCTGCGGCCCAACCGAACCGGATATACCGCGGGGAGCGGTGGCCGATCATCGAATCCAAAGTGTTGATAGCGCGGTATGCCAGCACCGCGGGCACTCCACCCGCCGTCGCCCACAGCAGCGGCGCCACCTGGGCGTCCGACGTATTCTCCGCGACCGATTCCAGTGCCGCGCGCGTCAGGCCCGGGCCGTCCAGCTGCGCCGGATCGCGCCCGCACAGCGACGGCAGCAGCCTTCGCGCAGCCTCGATTTCGCCGCGCTCCAGCAGCTGCGACATCGCCAGGCCGGTGCGCGCCAATGACGTTCCACCCAGCGATATCCAGGTAGCCGTCGCGGTGGCAGCGATCGACCAGAGCGGGCCCCGGCGGGTGACGGCCGACTGCGCGGCCGTACCCAGCAGGCCTACCGCACCGATCATCAGACCCACCTGCACTGCGCCAGCGACTTTGGTGTCGCGGTAGGTGACCCGTTCCAGCGTGGCAGCCGCCTGGCCGAACAGCGCGACCGGATGCCCCCGTTTCGGATCGCTCAGTGCGAGGTCAGTCAGGTAGCCGGCCAGCACGCCGACAACCCGGGTCTGCGTCGCAAACACCCCGGCAGCGTCTCATACGTGGTCTACTCGATTCCATGAGGCGAGTTCCGCAATGAGGCGGCCCGCAACCCGGATCACCGACCTGTTGAACCCGGCGGCGATGTTGTTACCGGCCGCGAACGTGATCATGCAGTTGTCCTTGCCGGGCGTCGGTTATGGCGTGCTGGAAAGTCCGGTGGACAGCGGCAATGTCTACAAGCATCCGTTCAAGCGGGCCCACACCACCGGCACCTACCTGGCGGTGGCGACCATCGGGACCGAGTCCGACCGGGCGCTGATCCGCGGGGCCGTGGACGTTGCGCACCGGCAGGTTCGGTCAAAGTCGTCGAGTCCGGTCTCCTACAACGCGTTCGACCCCAAGTTGCAGCTGTGGGTGGCTTCTTGTCTGTATCGCTACTTCGTTGACCAGCACGAGTTCCTACACGGCCCGCTCGATGACGCCACCGCAGACGCCGTCTACCGCGACGCCACGCGGCTGGGGACCACGCTGCAGGTGCCCGAGCGCATGTGGCCGCCGGACCGGGTCGCCTTCGACGAGTACTGGAAACGCTCACTCGACGAGCTGCAGATCGACCCGCCGGTGCGAGAGCATCTGCGCGGGGTGGCCTCGGTGGCCTTCCTGCCGTGGCCGCTGCGAACGCTGGCGGGGCCGTTCAATTTGTTCGCGACGACGGGATTTTTGGCCCCCGAGTTCCGGTCGCTGATGCAGCTGGACTGGTCACAGAGCCAGCAGCGCCGGTTCGAATGGCTACTGGCCGCCCTGCGGCTGGCCGACCGCTTGATTCCGCACCGGGCGTGGATCTTCGGCTATCAGCTCTACTTGTGGGACATGCGATCTCGCGCACGACAGGGCCGCCGCATCGTCTAGGGTTAGAGTCAGCCCATGGCCTTCCCCGCACTCAACCACATCGCGGTCACTGTGCGTGACCTCGAGGTCAGCGGCCCCTGGTATCGGAGGCTTTTCGGCGCTGACCCGATTGTCGACGAGCACACCGACGCCGGCTTTCGGCATCTGGTGTGGATGCTGGGCGGCGGCACGTTACTCGGCATCCATCAGCATGATCGTCGGGCCCCCGACGAGGAGTTCAGCGAGCTGCGGGTCGGCCTGGACCACATCGGTTTCGGCTGCGCCAACCGCGCTGAGTTGGACAACTGGGTTACCCGGCTGGGCGAGCTGGGCATCGAGCACTGCGGCATCGTGGACGCGCCGTACGGGTCGGGATTAAGCTTCCGCGACCCTGACGGTATTGCCTTGGAGTTCTTCGCACCACCCGGGTGACCTAGCGAATTAGCGTTGCGTGGCGAAAAACGCGCGGAGGTCCTCGACGAACAGCTCCGGTTGCTCGAACGCGGCGAAATGCCCTCCGCGCGGCATGTCGGTCCAATGGGTGATGTTGTAGACCGGCTCGCACCAGCTCCGCGGCGCCTTCAGCAGCTCCCCCGGGAAAGCCGCTACGCCGGTAGGCAATTCGACACGAGCTCCTCCCCGCCAGACCTGAAAGCTCTCCCAGTACAAGCGGGCCGAGGACGCGGCGGTGCCGGTCACCCAATACACCATCACGTTGTCGAGTAGCTCATCTCGGCTGAACACGTTCTCCGGGTGCCCATCGCAATCCGCCCAGGCCCAGAACTTCTCGACGATCCACGCCAGTTGTCCCACCGGCGAATCGACCAGCCCGTAGCCCACCGTTTGCGGTCGGGTGGACTGCTGCTTGGAATAGCCGGTGCCCCACTTCCGGTGCTCGGCCAACTCAAACATCGCTTTCTGCTCCTCCTCGGTGGGGTTGGCCATTGCTTCGGCCGTGGGTCTGCCGACCGGCATATTCAGATGAATCGCCGCGCAGTGGCCGCCGTTTCGGCCTATCTGGGTGGTGACAGCTGCACCCCAATCCCCGCCCTGGGCGCCGTAGCGGTCATAGCCGAGGCTGCCCATGAGCGTCTCCCAAGCTGCGGCGATCTTCTCCACACCCCACCCCGTGCGGGTGGGCTTTCCGGAGAAGCCGTACCCCGGAAGTGACGGGCAGACAACGTGAAAGGCGTCTTCGGCGCGTCCCGACGCTGGATTGGTCAGCGGCTCAATCACCTTCTGGAACTCCACAATTGAGCCCGGCCAGCCATGCGTGATCACCAGCGGGAAGGCGTCCTCGTGTGGGGACCGTTGGTGGATGAAATGAATGTCCAGTCCGTCGATCTCGGTGATGAACTGGTCAAAGCGGTTGAGCACGGCCTCCCGCGACCGCCAGTCGTATTCGTTGGCCCAGTACTCGGCAAGCTCCCGGGTGTAACCCAACGGAATGCCCTGGCTCCAGTCGTCCACGCACTCGGCTTCGGGCCAGCGGGTTCGCGCTAAACGCGATCGCAGATCATCAAGAACGTCATCTGAAACGTCGATGCGAAACGGCTTCACCCGTTCATAGTGCCGCCGCGTGTGAAAGCTGCGTCACGCACCCCGGCATCTCGCCTCGGTTGACCTGCACAAACGTCGGTGGGCGCGGACGGTATCGAACCGCCGACCGCTGGTGTGTAAAACCAGAGCTCTACCACTGAGCTACGCGCCCCACGCCCGCCGCAGGCTACACGCCCACAGCTTAAGCACCCAAAACATTCCGGCCTTGTCAGGCCTTCAACACCGTCAGCGTGTCGGTCCACAGCGTCTGGTCGCGGGGTTCGCCGGGCTGTTTCATCTCGGCGAACTGAATGATTCCCGACCGGTCGACAACGAAGGTGCCGCGATTGGAGTATCCGGCGACGTCATTGAACACGCCGTAGGCCTGGCTGACCTCACCGTGTGGCCAGAAATCCGACAGCACCGGAAACGTGAACCCGCTCTCCAGGGACCAAATCTTGTGGGTGGGCGGCGGGCCCACCGAGATCGCCAGCACCGCGCTGTCGTCGTTTTCGAAAACGGGCAGGTGATCACGCAGCTGGTCGAGTTCGCCCTGGCAGATGCCGGTAAATGCCAGCGGGAAGAACACCAACAGGACGTTCTTGGCGCCGCGGTAGGCGCTCAGGGCGACACGCTGCTGATTTTGGTCGCGCAAAGTGAAGTCTGGGGCGATGGTCCCGACAGGCAGCATCAACGCTTCCCGGCCCGCGACTTCGGCTGAACCAACCGGCTTGCGCTCCAATCGCCGAGGTTGACCGATGAGGTCGGCATCAGTCCGGCGGTGGGAGCCGCCTCAGCGATCTCGGCCGGCAGTACGTGACCGGGCTTGCCGGTCTTGGGTGTCAGCACCCAGATCACGCCATCTTCGGATAGCGGGCTGATCGCGTCCATCAGGACGTCCACCAGGTCGCCGTCCCCATCTCGCCACCACAGCAGAACGACGTCGACCACCTCGTCGGTGTCTTCATCGAGCAACTCACTGCCGCAGGCTTCCTCGACCGCAGCGCGAATGACGTCGTCGGTGTCTTCGTCCCAACCCCACTCCTGGACGACTTGGTCTCGTTGGATGCCCAGTTTGCGAGCGTAGCTCGGGGCGTGATCCGCCGCGACCACCGTGGAGCCTCCTTCAACCATGCGCGCCGTGCGATGGGATTATCGTCGCACAGCCGGAACCCGGTCCATACCTCCGCCTCATGAGGCGCCTCAGAACGACGCCAGGCAGAGTTTGAGGGCCTTGGTCTTGGTGTCGTTGAGCTGATTGACCCGATTGTTGAACTCGCCCGTCGCCGCATGTGTGCCGATGGCGTTCGCCACCGCGCGGGCAGCGTCGATGTAGGCGTTGAATGCGTCCTTCATCTGCGTCGACAGTGCATCGCTGAAGCTGTTGCCAACCGTCGAGGCGCTGTCGTTGAGTGCGTCTATGGCCGGGCCTTCGGTCGGGCCGGTGTTGCGGCCCGCATTGAACGCCCCGACAAAGGCATTCACCTTGTCGATTGCGGCGCTGCTGGTGGTGGCAAGCGTGTCACACGAGCTGCGAACCGCCTTGGTCGTCAGGGACTGTTGCCGCTGGGACTCCCGGATGCTGGAGGTTGCCGACGAGGCAGACACCGACGCGGACACTGATTGCCGGTAGGCCGGGGCCACCTTGGTGTCGGGCGTCGCCGTGCCGTTGGTGACGGTGGTACACCCCACGATGCCCATCACCACCGCCGCGACACAGCCGAGCGCCAGAGCGCCTCGCTTTGCGGCTTCCCCCGCAAGGACGGCACGCCATCCGATGAGCACGGTTTCTGACGTTACCGGGTGGCGGTTCCCGCCGCCCTCAATGCACCGAGTTCGTGTCGACAGGTGACCTTGGCCAGCGAACGGGCGGCGGCTACCCGACCACGACGCCGGTGCGGCACGATAGGAGACGAATACGCAAGTAGATAACCCGCCGACTGAGGAGTAGTGCGTTGACCACCGAGTTCGTGCGCCACGATCTGGCCCAAAACTCAAGCAGCCCAAACGAATCCGATCGGGTGCGGGTGATCCGCGAAGGGGTGGCGTCGTATCTGCCCGACATCGACCCCGAGGAGACCTCCGAGTGGCTCGAATCGTTCGACGAGCTGCTCTCGCGCTCCGGGCCGGCACGGGCCCGGTATCTGATGCTGCGCCTGCTGGAACGCGCCGGTGAACAGCGGGTCGCGATCCCGGCGCTGACATCCACTGACTACGTCAACACCATCCCCACCGAGCTGGAGCCGTGGTTCCCCGGCGACGAAGACGTCGAGCGCCGGTATCGGGCCTGGATCAGGTGGAACGCGGCGATCATGGTGCACCGCGCGCAGCGACCGGGCGTCGGCGTAGGTGGTCACATCTCGACATACGCCTCGTCGGCGGCGCTCTATGAGGTCGGGTTCAACCACTTCTTCCGCGGCAAGGCTCATCCCGGCGGCGGGGACCAGGTGTTCATCCAGGGCCACGCGTCGCCGGGCATTTACGCCCGCGCCTTCCTGGAGGGCCGGCTGACCGCCGACCAGCTGGACGGCTTTCGTCAGGAGCACAGCCATCCCGGCGGCGGGCTGCCGTCCTACCCGCACCCGCGGCTGATGCCCGATTTCTGGGAGTTCCCGACGGTGTCGATGGGCCTCGGCCCGATGAACGCGATCTATCAGGCCCGGTTCAACCATTACCTGCACGACCGGGGCATCAAGGACACCTCCGACCAGCACGTGTGGGCGTTCCTCGGCGACGGCGAGATGGACGAGCCGGAGAGCCGCGGACTGGCCCACGTCGCGGCGCTGGAGGCGCTGGACAACCTGACTTTCGTCGTCAACTGCAACCTGCAGCGCCTGGACGGCCCGGTACGCGGCAACGGCAAGATCATCCAGGAACTGGAGTCGAACTTCCGGGGTGCGGGCTGGAACGTCATCAAGGTGGTGTGGGGCCGCGAGTGGGACGCACTGCTGCACGCCGACAAGGACGGCGCGCTGGTCAACCTGATGAACACCACGCCCGACGGCGACTACCAGACCTACAAGGCCAACGACGGGGCCTATGTACGCGACCACTTCTTCGGTCGCGATCCGCGCACCAAGGCGCTCGTCGAGCAGATGACCGATTCCGAGATCTGGAACCTCAAGCGCGGTGGCCACGACTACCGCAAGGTCTACGCCGCTTACCGGGCCGCCGTCGACCACAAGGGGCAGCCCACAGTGATCCTGGCCAAGACCATCAAGGGCTACTCGCTGGGCGCCCACTTCCAGGGCCGCAACGCGACGCACCAGATGAAAAAGCTTGCGCTGCAAGATCTCAAGGACTTCCGTGACGCCATCCGGATCCCGATCAGCGACGGCCAGCTAGAAGAGGACCCGTACCTGCCCCCGTACTACCACCCGGGTCCGGAGGCTCCGGAGATCCGCTACCTGCTCGACCGGCGCCGCGCGCTGGGCGGTTTCGTGCCCGAGCGGCGCACCAAATCCAAGGCGCTGACCCTGCCGGGCCGCGATATCTACAAGGCCTTGAAGAAAGGTTCGGGCCACCAAGAGGTGGCCACCACCATGGCAACGGTGCGCACCTTCAAGGAAGTGTTGCGCGACAAGGAGATCGGGCCACGCATCGTGCCGATCATTCCCGACGAGGCACGCACGTTCGGCATGGACTCGTGGTTCCCGAGCCTGAAGATCTACAACCGCAACGGCCAGCTCTACACCGCCGTCGACGCCGAATTGATGCTGGCGTACAAGGAAAGTGAAATCGGCCAGATCCTGCACGAGGGCATCAATGAGGCGGGCTCGGCGGCGTCGTTCACCGCGGCCGGCACCTCGTATGCGACGCACAACGAGCCGATGATCCCGATCTACATCTTCTATTCGATGTTCGGGTTCCAGCGCACCGGTGACGGCCTGTGGGCCGCGGCCGATCAGATGACGCGTGGCTTTCTGCTCGGGGCGACCGCCGGGCGGACCACGCTGACCGGCGAGGGCCTGCAGCACGCCGACGGCCACTCGCCGCTGCTGGCGGCCACCAATCCTGCGGTCGTCGCCTACGATCCGGCGTTCGCCTATGAAATCGCCTACATCGTGGAAAGCGGGCTGGCCCGGATGTTCGGCCAGAACCCGGAGAACGTGTTCTTCTACATCACTATCTACAACGAGCCCTACGTGCAGCCACCCGAGCCGGAGAACTTCGATCCCGAAGGCGTGCTGCGCGGCGTCTACCGCTACCACACGGCCACCGAGCAACGCTCGAACAAGGCGCAGATCCTCGCGTCCGGGGTATCGATGCCGTCAGCGCTCAAGGCCGCCGAGATGCTGGCCGCGGAGTGGGATGTCGCCGCCGACGTGTGGTCGGTGACCAGTTGGGGCGAATTGAACCGCGACGGGGTAGCCGTCGAGACGGCGAAGCTACGCCACCCCGACCAGCCCGCCGGTGTCCCCTACCTGGCGAAGGCCCTCGCCCGGGCTACCGGGCCAGTGATCGCGGTATCGGACTGGATGCGTGCGGTCCCCGAGCAGATCCGGCCCTGGGTGCCCGGCACCTATGTCACGCTGGGCACCGACGGGTTCGGCTTTTCCGACACCCGGCCCGCCGCCCGGCGCTTCTTCAACACCGACGCCGAATCCCAGGTGGTCGCGGTGCTGGAGGCACTGGCACGCGACGGCGAAATCGACCCGTCGGTGCCGGTCGCGGCCGCCCGCCAGTACAGGATCGACGACGTGCAGGCCGCCCCGGAGCAGACGTCCGATCCGGGTGTGGCTTGAGGACGTCCAGCCAGCTCTATTTGTGAGACACCAGCAAGAGGCACGGGCCTCTTTGGCGGATACTTCCAGAAATCTGACGTAGGTTTTAGGGGTGAATGACAATCCTTTCGCTGGTCCGTTTGCCAAGCAGCCCCGGTCGCCGCTCGAAATGCTGGACACGGTCCCCGAATCGGTGCTCCGCCGGTTGAAGCAGTACTCCGGCCGGCTGGCCACCGAAGCGGTCTCGGCCATGCACGAGCGGTTACCGTTCTTCGCCGGCCTGGAAGCGTCGCAGCGGGCGAGCGTGGCGCTGGTGGTCCAGACGACTATCGTGAACTTCGTCGAGTGGATGCACGACCCGCACAGCAACGTGAGCTACACCGCGCAGGCGTACGAACTGGTGCCCCAGGACCTCGCCCGTCGGATCGCGTTGCGCCACAGCGTGGACATGGTGCGCGTCACCATGGAGTTCTTCGAGGAAGTGGTACCACTGCTGGCCCGCTCCGAAGAGCAGCTGACCGCGCTGACGGTGGGCATTCTGAAGTACAGCCGCGACCTGGCATTCACCGCCGCCACGTCCTATGCGGACGCGGCCGAGGCGCGGGGCACCTGGGACAGCCGAATGGAGGCCAGCGTCGTCGACGCGGTGGTACGTGGTGACACCGGCCCAGAGCTGCTATCTCGTGCGGCCGCATTGAACTGGGACACCACCGCGCCGGCGACGGTGGTGGTCGGGACCCCGGCGCCCGGCCGCGACGATGCGAACGGCCGGGGCGACAGCGAGCGGGCCAGCCAGCTCGCTCGCGACGTCGCCTCTCGTCACGGCCGTGCGGCGCTCACCGACGTGCACGGCACCTGGTTGGTGGCGATCGTGTCCGGCCACTTGTCGCCGACCGAGAAGTTCCTTGGTGACCTGCTGGGTGCGTTCTCCGACGGGCCGGTGGTCATCGGACCGACCGCACCCATGCTGACCGCGGCTTATCACAGCGCAAGCGAGGCGATATCAGGGATGAACGCCGTCGCCGGCTGGCGTGGCGCGCCCCGGCCCGTGCTGGCACGCGAACTGCTCCCCGAACGCGCCCTGATGGGAGACGCGTCGGCGATCGTGGCCCTACACACCGACGTGATGGGCCCACTGGCCGACGCCGGACCCACCCTCGTCGAGACCCTTGATGCTTTCTTAGATTCTGGCGGCGCGATTGAAGCCTGCGCCCGCAAGTTGTTCGTTCATCCAAACACCGTGCGCTACCGCCTCAGGCGCATTACCGACTTCACCGGCCGCGATCCCACTCAGCCCCGCGATGCGTATGTGCTGCGTGTGGCGGCGACGGTGGGTCAGCTCAATTACCCCACGAGCCCCTCTGGTGTTGGCAGCGACGCAATGCCGCAGGTTCCTCTCCCGGTCAGAGGGGGTGCCACGGCGCCGTCTGGGCGATAGTGATCCAGGCAACAGATCGCGAGACGGTATCAAACACGTAGCTTACGGAGCCGTTTTGTAAGGTGTATACAAAAACCTAAGACGAGGTTCATAATCTGTTACACCCGCCAAAACCGTTTCCACAGTGTTCTCTTAGACACGTGATTGCATTGCTTGCGCCCGGACAGGGTTCGCAGACCGAGGGGATGCTGTCGCCGTGGCTGGAGCTGCCAGGCGCAGCGGACCAGCTGACCCTGTGGTCGAAGGCCGGCGGCCTGGATCTCGTGCGGCTGGGCACCACCGCGTCGACCGAAGAGATCACCGACACCGCGGTCACTCAGCCATTGGTCGTCGCGGCCACGCTGCTGGCTCATCAGGAACTGACCAAGCGGGGCCTGCTCGCCGGCGAGGAATTCATCGTGGCCGGTCACTCCGTCGGCGAAATCGCGGCCTACGCGATCGCCGGCGTGATGGGTGCCGACGACGCCGTCGCGCTGGCCGCCACCCGCGGCGCCGAGATGGCCAAGGCGTGCGCCATCGAGCCGACTGGCATGTCCGCGGTACTCGGCGGCGACGAGGCCGAAGTACTGGCCCGCCTCGAGCAGCTCGACCTGTTCCCCGCGAACCGCAATGGTGCCGGGCAGATCGTCGCTGCCGGCCCGCTGACCGCGTTGGACAAACTGGCCGAAGACCCGCCGGCCAAGGCCCGGGTACGCGCCCTCGGCGTGGCCGGAGCGTTCCACACCAAGTACATGGCGTCGGCTCTTGACGCTTACGCTGCCGCGGCGGCCGCCATCGCGACCGCCGAGCCCACCGCCACGCTGTTGTCCAACTGCGACGGAAAGCCGGTAACCTCGGCGGCAGCGGCGATGGACACGCTGCTTGCTCAGTTGACCCAGCCGGTGCGCTGGGACCTGTGCACCGAGGCGCTGCGTGAGCACAATGTCACGGCGATCGTGGAGTTCCCCCCTGCGGGCACCCTCACCGGCATCGCCAAGCGCGAACTTCGGGGGGTCACGGCACGCGCCGTCAAGTCGCCCGCAGACCTGGACGAGTTGGCCAACATCTAACGCCAGCTTCGGCCAGTACAACCAAAAAGCACATCAGTTCGATTTGCACACAACATATTACGAAGGGAAAAGGCTGTGGCCGTCACTCAGGAAGAAATCATCGCCGGTATTGCGGAGATCATCGAAGAGGTCACCGGTATCGAGCCCTCCGAGGTCACCCCGGAGAAGTCGTTCGTCGACGACCTGGACATCGACTCGCTGTCGATGGTCGAGATCGCCGTTCAGACCGAGGACAAGTACGGCGTGAAGATCCCGGACGAGGACCTCGCCGGTCTGCGCACCGTCGGTGACGTCGTCGTCTATATCCAGAAGCTCGAGGAAGAGGACCCCGAGGCCGCCGCGGCGCTGCGCGCCAAGCTCGAGTCGGAGAACCCCGAGGCTGTCGCGAACGTCAAGGCGAGGCTGGAAGCGGACAGCAAGTGAGCAAGCCTTCCACTGCTAATGGCGGTTACCCCAGCGTTGTGGTAACCGCCGTCACGGCGACGACATCGATCGCGCCGGACATCGAGAGCACGTGGAAGGGTTTGTTGGCCGGCGAAAGCGGCATCCACGTTCTCGAAGACGAGTTCATCACGAAGTGGGACCTGCCCGTCAAGATCGGCGGACACCTCAAGGAGTCCGTCGACAACCACATGGGCCGACTGGACATGCGCCGCATGTCCTACGTCCAGCGGATGAGCAAGTTGCTCAGCGGTCAGCTGTGGGAGACCGCAGGCAGCCCTGAGGTCGATCCTGACCGGTTCGCGGTCGTGATCGGCACCGGTCTGGGTGGCGCCGAGAGGGTCATCGAGAGCTACGACCTGATGAACGATGGCGGGCCTCGTAAGGTGTCCCCGCTCGCCGTTCAGATGATCATGCCCAACGGCGCCGCGGCGGTGGTGGGCCTGCAGCTAGGGGCCCGCGCCGGGGTGATGACTCCGGTGTCGGCCTGCTCGTCGGGCTCGGAGGCAATCGCTCACGCGTGGCGCCAGATCGTCATGGGTGACGCGGATGTCGCCGTGTGCGGCGGTGTCGAAGGCCCCATCGAGGCGCTGCCCATCGCGGCGTTCTCGATGATGCGGGCCATGTCGACCCGCAACGACGAGCCCGAGCGTGCGTCGCGGCCGTTCGACAAGGACCGCGACGGCTTCGTGTTCGGCGAGGCCGGGGCGCTCATGGTCATCGAGACCGAGGAGCACGCCAAGGCCCGCGGCGCCAAGCCGTTGGCCCGATTGCTCGGTGCCGGCATCACCTCGGACGCCTTCCACATGGTGGCGCCCGCGCCGGACGGCATGCGTGCCGGTCGGGCGATGACGCGGTCGCTGGAGCTGGCGGGCTTGTCCCCGAAGGACGTCGATCACGTCAACGCACACGGGACCGCGACGCCAATCGGCGACACCGCAGAGGCCAATGCAATCCGGGTCGCCGGTTGCGAACATGCCGCGGTATATGCGCCGAAGTCGGCGCTGGGGCACTCCATCGGCGCAGTCGGGGCGCTCGAGTCGGTGCTCACGGTGCTAACCCTGCGGGATGGCGTCATCCCGCCCACCCTTAACTACGAAACCCCTGATCCCGAGATTGATCTCGACATCGTCGCGGGCGAACCCCGCTTCGGCGAATTCCGTTACGCGATCAACAACTCGTTCGGCTTCGGCGGCCACAATGTGGCCCTTGCCTTCGGGCGTTACTAAAGCACGAAAGGAACGTTCGCCACACCCATGACAGAGCTGGTTACGGGGAAAGCTTTCCCCAATGTGGTCGTCACCGGCATTGCCATGACGACTGCCCTGGCACCCGACGCGGAGACCACCTGGAAGTTGCTCCTGGACAGCCAAAGTGGGATCCGTATCCTCGACGACCCGTTCGTCGAGGAGTTCAACCTGCCGGTCCGGATCGGCGGGCATCTCGTCGAGGAGTTCGACAGCCAGATGACTCGCATCGAGCTGCGCCGGACGGGCTATCTGCAACGGATGTCCACCGTCTTGGGCCGCCGGGTGTGGGAGAACGCCGGTTCACCCGAAGTCGACACCAACCGATTGACGGTATCTATCGGTACCGGTCTGGGTTCGTCTGAGGAAATGGTTTTCAGTTACGACGACATGCGTGCCCGCGGCATGAAGGCGGTCTCGCCGTTAGGCGTGCAGAAGTACATGCCCAACGGTGCGGCCGCCGCGGTCGGGCTGGAACGGCATGCCAAGGCCGGGGTGATGACACCGGTTTCGGCGTGTGCGTCCGGTTGTGAGGGCATCGCGCGGGCCTGGCAGCAGATCGTGCTGGGTGAGGCGGACATCGCGATTTGCGGTGGCGTCGAGACCAGAATCGAAGCGGTGCCGATCGCGGCGTTCGCCGCGATGCGCATCGTGATGTCGACCAACAATGACAACCCCGCCGGTGCCTGTCGCCCGTTCGACAGGGACCGCGACGGTTTCGTGTTCGGCGAAGCCGGCGCGCTGATGGTGATCGAGACCGAGGAGCACGCGAAAGCTCGCGGCGCCAACATCCTGGCCCGGATCATGGGGGCCAGCGTTACCTCGGACGGCTTCCACATGGTGGCACCGGACCCCAACGGTGAACGCGCCGGGCATGCGATGACCCGGGCGATCCAACTGGCGGGCCTCAGCCCTAACGACATCGACCACGTCAATGCCCACGCCACCGGCACCCAGGTCGGCGACTTGGCCGAAAGCAAGGCCATCAACAACGCCCTCGGCAGCAACAAGCCGCCGGTGTACGCGCCCAAGTCCGCTCTCGGCCACTCGGTCGGTGCGGTCGGCGCGGTGGAGTCGATCTTGACCGTGCTCGCGTTGCGGGATCAGCTGATCCCGCCGACACTGAATCTTGAAAACCTCGATCCAGAAATCGATTTGGATGTGGTGGCGGGCAAGCCGCGGCACGGTGATTACCGGTACGCGGTCAACAACTCGTTCGGATTCGGCGGCCACAACGTGGCGATCGCCTTCGGGCGGTATTAAACCCGGCCGTATCAACCCGAGCATCACCCGAAACAGGAGACCTGCGATGACACTCATGGCCCCCGAGGCGGTTGGCGAGTCGCTCGACCCCCGCGACCCGTTGTTGCGTCTGAGCAATTTCTTCGACGACGACAGCATCGAACTGCTGCACGAGCGTGACCGCTCGGGTGTGCTTTCAGCCGCAGGCACCGTGAACGGTGTGCGCACCATCGCGTTCTGCACCGACGGCACCGTGATGGGCGGTGCCATGGGCATCGAGGGCTGCACGCACATCGTCAACGCCTACGACACCGCCATCGCAGAGCAGAGCCCGATTGTGGGTATCTGGCATTCCGGCGGTGCCCGGCTGGCCGAAGGTGTCAAGGCGCTACACGCGGTGGGCTTGGTGTTCGAGGCCATGATTCGGGCGTCCGGCTATGTGCCGCAGATCTCGGTGGTCGTCGGCTTTGCCGCCGGCGGCGCCGCCTACGGGCCGGCGCTGACCGACGTCGTCGTGATGGCGCCGGAAAGCCGGGTGTTCGTCACCGGGCCCGACGTGGTGCGCAGCGTCACCGGCGAGGACGTCGACATGGCCTCGCTCGGTGGTCCGGAGACTCACCACAAGAAGTCCGGGGTGTGCCACATCGTCGCCGACGACGAGCTCGATGCCTACGAGCGCGGTCGCCGGTTGGTCGGATTGTTCTGCCAGCAAGGGCATTTCGACCGCGACAAGGCCGAGGCCGGCGACACTGATATCCACGCGCTGCTGCCCGAGTCGTCTCGGCGGGCCTACGACGTGCATCCGATCGTGACCGCGATCCTCGACGACGACACGCCATTCGACGAGTTCCAGGCCAATTGGGCGCCGTCGATGGTGGTCGGGCTGGGCCGGCTGTCCGGCCGCACGGTCGGCGTACTCGCCAACAACCCGTTGCGCCTCGGCGGCTGCCTGAACTCCGAAAGCGCCGAGAAGGCAGCACGTTTCGTGCGTCTCTGCGACGCTTTTGGCATTCCGCTGGTGGTGGTCGTCGATGTCCCCGGCTACCTGCCCGGTGTCGACCAGGAGTGGGGCGGCGTGGTGCGACGCGGCGCCAAACTGCTGCATGCCTTCGGCGAGTGCACCGTTCCGCGTGTCACGCTGGTTACCCGAAAGACCTACGGCGGGGCCTACATTGCGATGAACTCCCGGTCGCTGAACGCCACCAAGGTGTTCGCGTGGCCGGATGCCGAGGTCGCGGTGATGGGCGCCAAGGCCGCCGTCGGCATCCTGCACAAGAAGAAGCTGGCTGCTGCACCGGAGCACGAGCGCGAAGCGCTGCACGACGAGCTGGCCGCCGAGCACGAGCGGATCGCCGGTGGCGTCGACAGTGCCATCGAGATCGGCGTGGTCGACGAGAAGATCGACCCGACGCACACCCGCAGCAAGCTCACCGAGGCGCTGGCCCACGCGCCCGCACGCCGCGGCCGCCACAAGAACATTCCGCTGTAGTCCTAGCGCGTTCCGCGCGCCAGCCGAGTGGTCACACTCGTCACACCAGCACGGCCACAGCTGGCATAACGTGAATCGCAAAAGTGATATCGCATGTGATATCGATTTGCGAACCCGGTGCCGGCTTCGCGGAGCCTACCGGCACAGAATGGCCGAAAGCGCTTGGCACAATTCGCTTTCGGGGTCTGCTGGAAGCTCGTCGGCGCGCCAGCCTACGAAATCGTCCGGGCGGACCAGAAGCGCCCCGGCGGGCGCAAGTCCAGTGGCAGCCGCCCAGGCGTCGTCGCCGATGCGATGCATGGTGATCGGAATGCCCAGGGCGGCCGATGCCGAAGTCGCTGCACCGCGCCATCGCTCGTCCCCGGTAAGGACGGTGAACCCGGGACCGAGCAAGTCAAGCGTCGAGACACCGTCCCGCACCCACACGTGCGGAACCCGAGTGCCGGGTTGGCCGCGCAGCTCCTCCACCAGCTGAACACCGTCCGAGTCCGCCGGCAGCTCGCCAGAAACAACGGCCGCCGAACGGTACCGGTAGCCGATGAGCAAGGAAAACATCGAGCACTCTTCTTCGGCCGGCAATTGTGGCCGGTCATCGCTCAACGGGAGTACGGCAACCGTCGGGCCGGTAAGCGACTGGCGGGCGGCAAATCGCCCGACCGGGTGACGCTCGTCGTGGTAGGTGCCGAGCAACTGCGGGCCGCCGGCTCCCCCGAGGACGGCGGCCAGCTTCCAGGCCAGGTTGTGCGCGCTCTGGATGGCGGTGTTGGCTCCCCCGGCCTTGAACGGTGGCATGGTGTGGGCCGAATCGCCAACGAGAAAGACTCGGCCGCAACGGAATTGGTCGGCCACCTGTTCGTACGGTTGCCACGCCGCGACCTCGATGATGTCGATGTCCAGCGGCTCACCGAATGCCTTGGTGAGCACCTCGCGGCAACGTTGCGGCGTGAACTGGTCCGCCGTCTCACCTTTGCCCGGGAAATAGGTGGTGATGAACATGCCCAGGTCGTCTTCGACCACGAGGAATATGCCATCCACGTCAGCATTCTTGACCTGAACCGCATCGCCTTCGCCCAAGTGCGTAGACGAACTTTTGCCATGGCGCCCGGAAGTAAACAAAGACGACGTAGATGGGCAGCGCGCCGTAGCCCGACGTGCTGATGCCCAGCAAGTTACGGGTCGGGCTGTGGACGCCGTCGGCGGCAACGAGATATTCGGCGCGGACGGTCTCGGACGCTCCCGAGTCGCGGTCATGCAGCACCGCGGTGACACCGGCCTCGTCCAGCTCGAGCGAGGAAAGCTCCGTCCCGTAGCGCACTTCACTGCCGCGTCGGCGAGTTTCGGCGAGCAGGATCGGCTCGAGCCTGCTCTGGGGCAGTACTGCGCCGCGGGCTCAGGGCTGAGCTTGTCCATGCCCGCAAAGACTGCGTCGATGTCGATAGCCAGTTGTTCGTCCGCGCTGTTCAGCGCCGGCTTGACGACCATGGCTGAAACATGATCGGCGACCGCGTGTACCTCGTCGCTCAGGCCAAGGCCGCGCAGGATTTCCAAGCTGCGGAAGCTCAGATTGCGGGCCTTCGGATAGATGAAGACCTCGCGTCGCTTTTCGACCAGCAGCGAACGAACGCCGTGCTTGGCAAGCAGCGCCGACGTGGCCAGGCCGCCGGCGCCGGCGCCGGCAATGAGAACAGGTACCCGAAAGGTGGAAGTCACTATAAAATGATAGCTCTTTCACAAATAAAAGACTAGCCCCTTACGAGCCGGCGACTCCAGCCAGAAACTCCTGCGCGATCGACACCACCCGCTCGCGATCGCGTTGCACCAGACCGATCCGGGTCCGCCGGTCGAGGATGTCGTCGACGTCCAGGGCGCACTCGTGGGTCACCGCGTATTCGAACTCCGCACGAGTCACGTCGATCCCGTCAGCCACCGGGTCGCCGGGGCGCTCGCACGTGGCAGCGTCGATGACGTGGGACGCCTCGGCCCCGTACCGCAGGACCAGTGAGTCGGGCAGGCCGGCCATCGGCGGCACCGTCGAACCCGGGTTTGCCGGCGCGCCGACCAGCGGCAGATTGCGCGTTCGACATTCTCCGGCATGCAAGTGCCGTAGTTCGATGGCGCGATCCAGGACATCCTCTGCCATGTAACGGTATTCGGTCAGTTTCCCGCCGATCACGCTGATGACGCCGGAGGATGATTCGACGACGGCGTGCTCGCGCGAAACATCGGCGGTGCGGCCTTCGAAACCAGCACCGCCGGTATCGATCAGCGGCCGCAAGCCTGCGTAGGCGCCGATGACATCGTCAGTGCTCAGCGCGGTCCCCAAAGCGGTGTTCACCGTGTCCAATAGGAACGTGATCTCCTCCGCAGACGGTTCTGGCACATCGGGAATCGGACCGGGAGCGTCTTCGTCGGTCAATCCGAGGTAGACACGGCCGAGTTGCTCGGGCATGGCGAACACGAAGCGGTTGAGCTCGCCGGGAATCGGAATCGTCAGCGCCGCAGTCGGATTGCCGAAGGCGTACGAGTCGAAGACTAGGTGTGTCCCGCGGCTGGGCCGCAATCGCAATGACTTGTCGATCTCACCCGCCCACACCCCGGCCGCGTTGATGACGGCACCGGCCGACACATCGAACGACTCGCCGGTGCGTTGGTCGGTCAGCCGCACCGAGGTGCCGGTAGCGTCGGATGCCGCAACATAGGTGAGGATCCGGGCGCCGTGCTGCGCCGCGGTGCGTGCGACCGCGGTGACCAGTCGGGCGTCGTCGATCAACTGCCCGTCGTAGGCCAGCAAGCCACCGTCCAGGCCGTCGCGTCGAACCGTAGGAGCCATCTCCACCACACGATCAGCCGGAACCCTGCGCGATCGCGGCAGCGTCGACGACGACGTCCCCGCAAGCATCCGCAGTGCATCGCCGGCGAGGAATCCCGCGCGGACCAAAGCGCGCTTCGAATGCCCCATCGACGGCAGCAACGGAACCAGCTGCGGCATCGCGCGCACCAGGTGAGGGGCGTTGCGCGTCATCAGGATTCCGCGCTCGACGGCGCTGCGCCGGGCGATTCCCACGTTGCCGGTCGCCAGATACCGCAGACCACCGTGGACCAGTTTGGAACTCCAGCGGCTGGTGCCGAATGCCAGATCGTGCTTTTCCACCAGCGCCACCCGCAGGCCGCGCGACGCGGCATCCAACGCGATCCCGACGCCGGTGATGCCGCCACCGATCACGAGGACGTCCAACGGCTCGCCGTCGGCGAGGGCATTCAGGTCGGCCGCGCGACGCGCAGCATTCAAGGCTGTGGGTTTCACGACAGGTATCCGTTCAGCGAGTAGGCTGAGTTCGGTGGCCAGCGCGTCGGCATCAAGAATCGGCCGGACGATCTGCTCCGACTGAATGGTCGACTGGGCGATCAGCAACACCATGGTGGCCATCTGCATCGGGTCGCCGGCGCGGACACTGCCGTGGCGCTGGGCTATGCGCAACCGGTCGGCAAGGGCGTCGATCAACATCTGCTGGCTGGACCCCAGGCGTTCGGTGATGTAGATCGGCGCCAGCTCCGAATGCATCACCGACATGACCAATTCATCGCGGCGCAGCAGGTTGGCCACCGTAACGATCTGTCGCACAAGGGATTCCCGGTCGTCACCGAGCAATGGCGCGTCGCGCATCACGTCGGTGATGTGCCGGGTCAACAGCGCCGCCACGATCGACCGGGTATCCGGCCAGCGGCGGTATACGGTCGGCCGGCTCACACCCGCGCGCCGGGCTATCTCTGCCAGGGTCACCCGGTCCACCCCGAAATCGACCACACAGCTGGCGGCTGCCGCAAGGATCCGTTCTCCGGTATCCGCAGGAGCATTACTGATTGACAGCATGTGTAATACTGTAACGCATGACGCACCTCGAGGAACTCCTCCCGCCGATGAAATGGAACGCGTGGGGAGATCCCGCCGCGGCCAAGCCACTTTCCGAGGGAATCCGGGCTTTGCTGAAACAGGCCGTCGGGCTGGAAGAGTCTGATGAGGCCGAACTCGACCCGGATCAGGTTCGGCTGCGCCCGTCCGCGTTGTCCCAGGCGGATCGGGACGCGCTGGCCGCGATCGTCGGCGAAGACTACTGCCGCACCGCCGACCGTGATCGGTTGCTGCACGCCGGCGGCAAGTCCACCATCGACATGCTGCGGCGCAAGGACACAGGCGTCCAAGATGCGCCCGACGCCATTCTGCTGCCCGGCGACGACGATGCGGTCGCCGCGATCCTGCGCTACTGCTCGGAGCACGGCATCGCCGTCATCCCGTTCGGCGGCGGCACCAACGTCGTCGGCGGCCTGAGTCCCACCCGCGGCGACTTCGACGCGGTGGTGTCACTCGACTTGCGCCGCTTCGACCAGCTCATCTCGCTCGACGAGGTCTCCGGCCAGGCCGTTTTCGGTGCCGGCGTCACCGGTCCGGACGCCGAGCGTCTGCTCGGCGAACGCGGCTTCTCGCTGGGACATTTCCCGCAGAGCTTCGAGTACGCCACCATCGGCGGCTTCGCGGCGACCCGGTCCTCCGGCCAGGACTCGGCCGGCTATGGCCGGTTCAACGACATGGTTCGCGGGCTACGGGTGATCACGCCGGTCGGCACGCTGGATCTGGGCCGCGCACCGGAGTCGGCCGCGGGCCCCGACCTTCGTCAGCTGCTGATCGGCTCGGAGGGCGCCTTCGGCGTCATTACCCAGGTGCGGCTGCGCGTGCACCGCGCGCCGGAAGCCGTCCGCCACGAGGCGTGGTCGTTCCCCGATTTCGCGACCGGGGCCGGCGCGCTACGTGCCGTCACTCAAAACGCCACCGGCCCCACCGTCATTCGGCTCTCCGATGAGGTCGAGACCGGGGTCAATCTCGCCACCACCGAAGCGATCGGCGAAAACCAGATCACCGGCGGCTGCCTGGGCATCACCATGTTCGAGGGCACCAAGGAACACGTCGAGAGCCGGCAGGCCGAGACCAGTGCCCTGCTGGCGGACCAGGGCGGCACCTCGCTGGGCGAGGGGCCCGCGCAGGCCTGGGAGCGGGGCCGGTTCGCCGCGCCGTACCTGCGCGACTCTTTGCTGGCCGCAGGCGCGCTCTGCGAGACGCTCGAGACCGCCACGGATTGGTCGAACCTTTTCGTGCTCAAGACCGCCGTCACCGAAGCGCTCATCAGCGCACTGGCCGAGACCGGCACACCGGCGCTGGTGATGTGCCACATTTCGCACGTCTACCCCACCGGCGCTTCGCTGTACTTCACCGTCGTCGCCGGGCAACGGGGCAATCCGATCGAGCAGTGGCAGGCCGCCAAAAAGGCTGCGTCGGACGCGATGATGGCTGCCGGCGGAACCATCACCCACCACCACGCGGTCGGCGCCGACCACCGCCCCTGGATGCGCGACGAAGTGGGTGATCTGGGCGTGCAGGTGCTGCGCGCGGTCAAGGCGACGTTGGATCCGGCCGGAATTCTCAACCCCGGCAAGCTGATTCCGTGATCGAGCCCGTCGCGGGGCAACAGCGCCGGCGCGAAATCGCCCAAGTGACCGCGCTGACCAATCCCGTTTCGGGGCACGGTGCGGCGGTACGCGCAGCGCACACCGCCATCACAAGGCTGCAGCAGCGGGGGGTCGAGGTCGTGGAGATCATCGGCGACGATGCCGAGGATGCCCGTTACCTCGCCGGCGCGGCCGTCGAGAAGGGCACCGACGCATTGATGGTCACCGGCGGGGACGGCGTCGTCTCCAATGCCCTGCAAGTGTTAGCGGGCACCGACATTCCGCTGGGAATCATTCCGGCGGGCACCGGCAACGATCACGCTCGTGAATTCGGGATTCCGACAAGGGATCCCGAGGCGGCCGCCGACGTCGTCGTCGACGGCTGGACGGAAACCATTGACTTGGGCCTGATTCAGTGCGGCAATGGCCGCAAAAAGTGGGACAAGTGGTTCGGCACCGTGGCCGCCGCCGGATTCGATTCGCTGGTGACCGATCGCGCCAACCGGATGAGCTGGCCGCACGGGCGGCTGCGTTACTACATCGCGATGCTCGCCGAGCTTTCGCAGCTGCGGATGTTGCCGTTCCGAATGGTGCTCGACGGAACGAAAGAGATCGACGCCGATATCACGCTTGCGGCCTTCGGCAATACCCGCAGCTACGGCGGTGGACTGCTGATCTGCCCCAATGCCGATCCCACCGATGGTCTGCTCGACATCACCATGGCGCATTCGGCGTCCCGGACGAAGCTGGTCCGCCTGTTCCCCACCGTCATGAAAGGCACCCACGTCGACCTGGACGAAGTGAGCACGGCACGCGCCAAATCAATCCACGTCGAGTGCCCAGGCATCAACGTGTACGCCGACGGCGACTTCGCCTGCCCGCTGCCCGCCGAGATCTCCGCGGTACCCGCCGCACTGCAGATCCTTCGCCCCGCCCGGTGACGATCACGGCGGTGTAACAAATCGGGCACCGAATCCGACATCCTGGCGTACGCGCTACACAGGGGGGAAGATGTCGGGACACCGCAAGACCGCGCTGGTCGCCTTGGCGGCTGCGTCGATGGGCTGCTCAGTATGGCTTTCTCCGACAGCCTTCGCGGGTCAAGCTTCGGCCTGGAATGGGCCTTACCTGCTGACCTTCGCCGCCAACCAAAAGACCGGCACCAGCATGGCCGCCCGCCAGCCCGAAACCGCCCAGCGGGCCAGCTACTCGTTTACTTCGAGCTGCTCAACGGGCGTCTGTGTCGCCACGGTCAATGACGCTCCATCGCCCAAGAATCAATACATGCAGCAATCAGTCCAGTACGGCTGGAACGGGTCTCAGTGGGTCCAGCAAATGAACCGGACATGGGATTGCCCGCTACTCGGCGGCCTTGTGGAACACGACCCGGCGAGGTCCATAACGGCATTGACGCCCGGCCCCAACGGGGCGCTAACCGGCGTGTTTCACACCGATATCGTCAGCGGGGCGTGTAAGGGCACCGTCGACATGCCGGTGTCTGCGACCCCGGTGAGCCCGCCGGTTATCTAGCCGACGCCCCGGCTGAGCCAGGTCACCTCGCCGGCGTCGCCGCCGTCGCGGTACACCTCGAGCGCCTCGTCCCACGCCGTGCCCAGCACCGAATCCAGCTCCGCGGCCAGCGTGTCGGCGCCCTGCGCCATCATTGCCCGCAGCCGCATCTCCCCGACCATGATGTCGCCGTTGGCGCTCATCGACCCGCTCCACAAACCGAGCTGCGGGGTGTGGCTGAATCGGTGGCCGTCGACTCCGGGGCTGGGGTCCTCGGTGACCTCGAACCGCAGCACCGACCAGGAGCGCAACGCGTTGGCCAACCGGGCGCCGGTGCCCACCGGCCCGATCCAATTGGTGACCGCGCGCAGCTGTCCGGGCATCGCCGGCTGCGGGGTCCACACCAAGTTGGCCTTGGATTGCAGGGTCGACGACAACGCCCACTCGACATGCGGGCAGACCGCCGCGGGCGAGGCATGGACATACACCACGCCAGCCGTCACGTCGGCGAATTGATTCGACGCACGCATCTCCTGCTCCTTCGGTTCCACGAGGGACGTCTTCCCCAACGACCTGGTGGATCCGCGAGCAGAATGCTGATGTGTTTGTGTCGTGCGTGTCTATTGTGCCTTGTGATACCCCTGTTGCGCTAGTCTTCAATGCCGATTAGGTGTATTCGAATATCACCGCGTCGGAAATCGCCGGCCACAAGTCCAGCGCCCACTCGCCGAAATCGCGGTCCGTGAGGGCTACCATCGCGAGCTGCGCTTCGGGATCTGCCCAGATAAACCCACCTGCTTGGCCGAAATGACCGTATGTTCGCGCCGAGTTTCGCCCGCCCGTCCAATGCGGCGATTTCGAGTCCCTGATCTCGAAACCCAGCCCCCAATCGTTGGGTCGCTGCACGCCGTAACCGGGCAGCACGCCGTCCAAGCCGGGAAATTGCACCGTCGTGGCCTCGTCGTGCAGTTCCGGCGACACCGTCGCCGGGCGCAGCAAGTCACCGGCGAAGGCGGCCAGATCCGCAACCGTGGACGTCGCCCCGAACCCCGCGGCCGCGCTACCGCCGTCCAGCCGGGTCGACCCCATGGCCAGTGGTTCGCACACCGCCTCGGTCAGGTAGCGGCCGAACTCGATCCCCGACTCCCGCTCCACGGTCTCGGCCAGCACGGTAAAGCCGTAGTTGGAATAGATGCGCCGGGTGCCGGGCTTGGCCAGCACGCGATCGGTGTGCATCGCCAGGCCCGACGCGTGCGCCAACAGATGGCGAACCGTGGCACCGGGCGGCCCGGCTGGGGTGTCCAGATCGACGACACCTTCCTCGATGGCGATCTGCACGGCCCGGGCCACCAACGGTTTGGTGACCGACGCCAGCACGAACACCTGCTTGATGTCGCCGTGAGTGGCCAGCACTCCGTCAGGTCCAATCACCACGGCGGCTGCAGCCGGGACCGGCCAATCGGCAACAGCGTCGAGAGCGGCCATCAGGTCGGGCGCGTCACTTCCTGGCCCCCTTATAGGCGATGTAGTAGTTGTTGATCGGGTCGGACTCGACCTCGGCAACCTGTACGTCGTCAAACCCGGCGTCGCCGAGCATCTTGGTGGCCAGCTGTCGTCCCCAGGCAGCGCCCAGTCCGGCGCCGTCCAGCGCCAGCGAAACGGTCATGCAGTGCATTAGCGAGGTCGTGTAGAGGTAGGTGCTCATCGGGACGCCGACGTTCTCCTCGAGCCGGCTCGACGCCTTGATGTCGGCCATCAAGAACACGCCGCCGGGTCGCAGCGCCCGATAGATGTTTTCCAGCACGCGTGCCGGCTGCGCCTGATCGTGGATGGCGTCGAACACGGTGACGACGTCGTAGGCGGCAACCTTGTCCAGCTCGGGCAGATTGTGGCTCTCGAAGGTCGCGTTGCTCAGACCTAGGCGAGCCGCCTCCTGGACGCCAGTCGCGATGGCCTCTTCGGAAAAGTCGATGCCGGTGAACCGGCTGGCCGGAAACGCCTGTGCCATCACGTTGATCGCGTGACCGCTGCCGCAGCCGAAATCGGCAACGTCGGCGCCGGACCGCAGGCGCTCCGGCAGGCCGTCGACCAACGGCAAAACGACGTCGACGAGCGCTTTGTCGAATACCGCACCGCTCATCTCGGCCATCAGCGTGTGGAAGCGTGGAAATTCGCTATAGGACAGCCCGCCGCCCTCGCGAAAGCAACCGATGACCTTTTGCTCGACCTCGCTGAGCAGCGGAAGGAACAGCGCCACCAAGGCGAGGTTGTCCGGCCCGGCCGCACGGGTCAGCACGCCCGCGCGGTGGGCGGGCAACGAGTAGGTGCCGGCGTCGGCGTCGTAATCGACGACGTGCCCGGTGGTCATGCCACCCAGCCACTCCCTGACGTAGCGCTCATTGAGGCCCGCAGCCTCGGCGATCTGCGTGCTGGTGGACGGCGGAAGCCCGGCCATCGTGTCCAGCAGACCGGTCTGATGTCCGATGCTGACCAGGAGCGCCAGGCTCGCGCCGTCAATGGCCGCAATCATCCGTTCGGTGAATGCCTCGGCGGTCTCGGGTGCCGTCACATTCAGCGACGCTACACCGGCGGGCCTGCGGCGAGCAGGACACTAAACAGTAGGTTGGAGGCCATGAGTCAGACAGTGCGCGGAGTGATTTCACGCAAGAAGGGCGAACCCGTCGAGCTGGTGGACATCGTCGTCCCGGACCCCGGGCCGGGTGAGGCCGTCGTCGACGTCCTCGCCTGCGGGGTGTGCCACACCGACCTGACTTACCGCGAGGGCGGCATCAACGACGAGTACCCGTTCCTGCTCGGCCATGAGGCCGCGGGCACGGTCGAAGCGGTCGGGCCGGGCGTGACCGCGGTCGAGCCGGGCGACTTCGTGATCCTGAACTGGCGCGCGGTGTGCGGCCAGTGCCGGGCCTGCAAGCGCGGCAGGCCCAGCCTCTGCTTCGACACGTTCAACGCCGAGCAGAAGATGACGCTGACCGATGGCACCGAGCTCACCCCGGCCCTGGGCATCGGGGCGTTCGCCGACAAGACGCTGGTGCACTCCGGTCAATGCACCAAGGTCAGTCCTGAGGCCGATCCGGCAGTCGCGGGCCTGTTGGGCTGCGGAGTGATGGCCGGGATTGGCGCCGCGATCAATACCGGCGCCGTCGACCGTAACGACACCGTCGCGGTGATCGGCTGCGGCGGCGTGGGCGATGCCGCGATCGCGGGGGCCGCGCTGGTCGGCGCCAAGCGGATCATCGCCGTCGACACCGACAACACGAAACTGGACTGGGCGCGCAAGTTCGGTGCCACCCACACCGTCAACGCCCGCGAATTCGACGTCGTCAAGACCATCCAGGACCTCACCGACGGCTTCGGCGCCAACGTGGTGATCGACGCCGTCGGCAGGCCCGAAACATGGGAGCAGGCCTTCTACGCTCGCGATCTCGCGGGAACCGTGGTGCTGGTGGGTGTGCCCACGCCCGATATGCGGCTGGACATGCCGTTGGTGGATTTCTTCTCCCACGGCGGGTCGTTGAAGTCGTCGTGGTACGGCGATTGCCTGCCCGAGCGCGACTTCCCCACCCTGATCGACCTCTACCTGCAGGGCCGGCTTCCGTTGGAGCAGTTCGTCTCCGAACGCATCGGGCTGGGCGACATCGAGGAGGCATTCCACAAAATGCATGGTGGCAAGGTGCTGCGTTCCGTGGTGGTGTTGTAGTGGCCCGCATCGACAAGATCGTCACCCACGGAACCTTCGAACTCGACGGCGGCAGTTGGGAAGTCGACAACAACATCTGGCTCGTCGGCGACAATTCCAATGTCGTGGTATTCGACGCGGCCCACGACGCGGCACCGATCATCGAGGCCGTCGACGGCCGCCATGTGGTCGCGGTGGTGTGCACGCACGGGCACAACGATCACGTCACGGTGGCCCCCGAGCTCGGCGCGACGCTGGACGCGCCAGTGCTGCTGCATCCCGGCGACGACGTGTTATGGCGAATGACCCACCCGGACAAGGACTTTCGGACAATTTCCGACGGGGACACACTGAGCGTCGCGGGCATGCAATTGCAAGCGCTGCACACCCCGGGCCATTCCCCCGGATCGGTGTGCTGGTACGCCCCCGAGCTCGGTATGGTGTTCAGCGGCGACACCCTGTTCTCCGGCGGGCCGGGGGCGACGGGACGCTCGTATTCTGACTTCCCGACCATCCTGCAGTCGATCTCCGAGCGACTCGGCACGTTGCCCGGCGAGACCGTCGTGCACACCGGCCATGGCGACAGCACCACCGTCGGCGACGAGATCATCCACTACGAGGAATGGGTGGCCCGCGGCCACTAGTGTCCCTCGAGGATCCGGCGCTTCTCGGTCTCGAACTCCTCTTCCGTCAATGCCCCGGAATCCCGCAGCGCCGTCAGCGTTTTGAGTCGCTCGAGGCGGACGCCCTCGTCGGTAGGTTCGTGGGCCGTGGAGGGCGGCGCCTCAGGTGCAGGCATCGACACGGTCGGCGACACGGTGGGCCCTGCTACCGGAAAGTGGGGCGTCCCCGCCACGAAATCTACTGCCGCCTTGCGCCGGGTGCGAGCCAACCACACACCGGACATGATCGAATCGACTAGGCCCACAACGAACATGGCAACGAACACCCACACCAGAAAGCCATAGGAGCTGGAGTGGCCGAAGGCAAGTCGCGGGTCGATGTATCCGTTGACTTTGCCGTCCGTCATTACGTTATAGGTGCCGGCGGCGGGGATCTGAGCCACCCATACCCGCACATGCGCATCATTATTGACGGTCGTTGTGCTGCTGATGTTTTCCGTCACCACCGGTTGTGCCACCCCGTCGGGCGGCGAGATCGTGACCCCGAGCGGCGGCACCGGCAGGCCACCACCGTTGGGACTGCCGATCACCACCGTGTGCAGGCTGATGGTGGCTTCGCCGGCGGGCAGATACAGACTTCCCGACCCGGGGATCGGCACTTCGCCGTAGGCGTTGTACTTGTCCAGAAAGAATGCGTTGAGCACCAAAGAGACGATGAAGCCGCCCACCGCCACGACCATCATCACGATGGCGGCGGCCAGCGAAATCTTTGCGAGCCGTCGGCTGCTCATGCAGGCAGTGTGTCACTGCGGGCCACGTGGTGCCAGCGAAACCTCGCCAGGCCGACGGCACCGCCAACGATCGCGAACGCCGTCACCGGCACCCAGTCACCCAGCCGTTGGTACAGCGTGGCATTCGACTCCAGCGGAACGGTGACGACGATCACACCCCGGAAGCCCGGCGGACACCACGCCAGCCGGCGGCCGCGCGAGTCGAAGGCCGAACTGTCCCCGGACAATCCGACGTGCACCGCGGGGCGGCCCACCTCGACGGCGTGCACCGCCGGCTGGCCGGCCAGCTGCGGCTGCGCCCAACTTCCCTGGAACGACGAGGTGGAACTCTGGTACACCAGCAACTCGGCGCCCAGCTGCGCCTCGCGCCGGGCAAGGTCGGAGAAGGTTGCCTCGTAGCTGATCAATGGTCCGATGGAGACGGCGCCCACGTGCAGCACCATAGGCCCGGTCCCCCGCTGCCGGTCCTCGGCCGCGGCCTTGCTGTGACGGGTGATCCAGCCGAAAAGCGGTCGCAGCGGCACGTATTCGCCGAACGGCACCAGCCGGGTCTTCTGGTAGCTGCCCAATGATCCGTGCTCGCCGATGAGCACCGCCGACTTGTAGATCCGGCCAGTCGGAGCGGGCGCATCGACGTTGACCAGCAGGTCCGCGCCCACCCGCCGGGACAGCTCCGCGAGCCGGGCCAGCAGCTCGGGATGGCTCCCGAGGTCTTGTCCCACGCTGCTTTCCCCCCAGACCACCAAGTCGGGTCGCTGCCCGGCGACCGCCGCGGTGAGCGTCTCACTGGCCGCCAGCCGGGCATCGGCGTCGGCAATATCGCCGGGCTGCACCAAAGCCACTCGCACCGTTGGACCGGCGACCGGGGCAGGCCCCAGCAGATACCAGCCCGGGCCCAGCGCCGCGCACGCCAGCGCGCCCGCCAACGCGACGAGCCGACCCGACACCGCCCGGTGCACGATCACGCCGGCAATCGCGGTATTGACCGCAACCAGAAGGAAACTCGTCAACCACACCCCGCCCAACGACGCCGACGCCAGCATGACGGGCTGGTTGGATTGCGACGCGCCCAGCGACGCCCACGAACCACCCAACCAGGGCAACGACCGCACCGCCTCGGCTGTCACCCAGGCGCTCGGCAACACGACCATGGCGGCAACCGTGCGGCCGATGGCCACGGGCGCCGACAACAGCCGATGCGCGAACCAGCCCCACGGCACCCATAGCGCGCCGAGCCCGATGGCCAGCAACACCAGCATCGGACCAATGCTGGTCGCCAGCCAGTACTGGTTGGTGAGCACAAACCCGCTAAGACCAATGGCAGCTCGCACGGACGCCGCCCACGGCGTCGGCGCAGCCCGCACCACCAACAGCAGTGGGACCACGCCGAACCAGGCCAGCCACCACCACGACGGCGCGGGAAAAGCGAGCGCGGGCAGCCCGCCGGCGACCAACGCAGCCGCCACACCGGGGATGCGCTGTCGACAGGCCCGGGCCATGTCGATCAGAATGCCGCTCGGGTTCGCTGACGGCGAGACAAAGAGCACACTAGGACGGGGCTCATAGCGAACCACCATAGCGTACTCTAGGCGTTGTGACTGATCCTGCTGGAATGATGACGGTGAAAGCCGGGTGCTACTGCCGCATCAGCAGCGACCCCAAAGACAAACGCGAAGGCGTGGACCGCCAACGCGAAGACACCACCGCCCTGTGCGAAATCAAAGGCTGGACCCCTGCCGGCTTCTACATCGACAACGACCGCAGCGCGTCCAACGGCAAGGGCCGCCCCGAATGGGACCGGCTGCTAGCCGACATCACGGCGGCCCGCATCGACGCCGTCGCCGCCTGGGACCAAGACCGCGGCTGGCGCATGATGCACGAACTAGAAGAACTGCGAAAGTTTTTCGACAAACTCGGGCGCACCATTCCGCTGGCCACCACCGGCCAAGGCGACATCGACCTATACTCGCCGACCGGGGTGTTGACCGCGCAAATCAAAACCGCGGTGTCCGAACATGAAATCGCGATGATGAAAGTGCGGACGCGCCGCAAGCACTTGCAGAAAGCCCAACAGGGTATCCCGAACTGGCGCAACGCTTTCGGTTACATGTCTGACGGCTCGCGGCAGCCTGACCCGCACACCGCGCCGCTGGTGGCCCAGGCGTACGCCGCGGTGTTGGTGGGCGCGAGCCTGGCCGACATCTGCCGCATGTGGAACGACGCTGACGCGTTCACGCTGGGCGGCAAGCCGTGGATCGTGCCGCTGGTGTCGAACTTTTTGCGTAAACCGCGCAACGCCGGTCTACGCGCACACAACAACGAGATCATCGGGAAAGGCAACTGGCCTGCCCTCATCGACGAATCAACCTGGCGCGCAGCACAATCAACGCTCGACGCGCCTAGCCGCAGGCCGGGCCGTAAGACTGTGCGCAAGCATCTGCTGACCGGCGTGCTGGGTTGTAAATGCGGCCACTATCTGTCAGGTCGTCGGCTCAGCGCGCACACAGTGACTTACGAATGTAAGAGATGCCTCAAGGTGTCGATTCGCGCTGGCCAGGTTGAGCCGCTGCTGTACCGCATCGTGTCAGAACGATTAGCGATGCCCGACGCGGTCGACCTACTCACCGACGACGCGCTGGATGAGGCCGAAGCCGAAACGATCCGCGCCGAACTAGCCACGTTGCACCAAGACCTCATCCAAATCGGCATCGACCGGGGCCACCGCCTACTCACCTCCGAACAGGCCAAGGCCGCCACCGACGTCATCGAAGCCGACATCGCCAAACTTCAAACACGCCAACACGATCAGGAACGGCTGCGGGTATTCGACGGTATCCCGCTGGGCACACCGGAGGCCGGGCCTGCTATCCGCGCTTTGTCACCGGATCGGTTCCGCACCATCCTGGGGGTGCTGCTGACCATCACCATCGCCCCGGTCGGCAGGGGCGGCCCCGTGTTCAACCCGCGCCGCGTCCACGTGGATTGGCGGCAATGATGGGCTGCCACGACAACAAACCACCGTATGAACTCCAGATTGTCTGCACCGGCAAGGGGACACACAGATTCGTCGAATTCCACCACCGTTTCAGCAAGGGCTGCGACATAGCGACCGGTGCGGAACTGCTCGGTGACCACAAGGGGCCGCGGCTTGAGGGGCCGGACAGGTGGAAACTTTACGGTCAGTGGCGTGAACGCAGCTATTCGCAGGAATTGAAACCCTCATACCGATTCACCTGCAAGTACTGCGGCCGGGATACCCAGTTGAGCGCGGCGAAACTGATTGAGTTGCTTGATGTTTGCAACGACGCCGGCTGGTATCGGGTAGATATCTCCCAACTTCCGTTCTAGACTTTCAAGAACTTGTGTGTCTTGCGGTCGGACAGGTAAACGACCCGCGTAAGCCCGCTCTCCGGTGGGGTGTCTTTTGACGTACCCGCGGAGAGCACATGGACCCCGCCCGCCATCCCGTTCGTTCAGCCAGGTCTAGGCGTGCGCAGGCTATACGCCATCACGGCGTTAAGTCGCCGCAGGCCGAGGAAGCCGCCCGCGACCTGACCGCAGCCAACGCTGAGGCATATATTCGGGAGCTTCTCGACAAAGCCCCGAAGCTGACTGATCAGCAACGAATCCAACTGGCCGAACTGCTGAGACCGGCCCGCGAAGCCATCAAGCAGGCACGCCTCGCCGAGCAACTCGACGGCGGTGCCGCCTGATGCGCGGCAATCGGGAGCCGCCAGACAAGAAAACGGCGGTCCCAGCTCGCCAACCGGGATCCGCCGCCCTCAACATCATCGCCGCCAACCACCCGCATCCTCATCGGGCGGCCGACACTTCGCATTCTAACGGTGCCGACCGACGAGAGGGTGACCAAACCCGCGGCGGCGGCTGATGCGCGATTGGGATCGCCACACGGCACTCCTTCACCGGCTGGTCCTCGCTCTACTCGCCGACGACGAGCATGGCTATGACACCGTGGCCGACGAAATCGGCGACTGCGCCCATTGCTGGCGCGCCATCACTAGACGCCTCGCCGGGACCACCGCGACCTACATGGCCGTCGAGCTCGGCCCCGAGGAAGCGATCGCCCGCGTCCAACTCATGATCGGCGCCGCCCTCAACAAACTCGACGAGCCCGACGAGGCCGAATCGTGACCCGCGAGCAGCGCCGCCAATGGCGCCGATACGTGTTCGGCTGCACCGGCCTGACACACGCGCAGCGGCTCATCCTGCTGGCGCTCGAGGGCTTCGCAGACTACCCAGCCGGCACCAACGCCCGCCCCGGTGTGATGGTGCTGGCCGCCATGTGCGGGCTCGGCCAGCGCGTGGTGAAGTCCGCGCTAGATCAGGGCCGGGATCTCAAACTCATTGAACAGACGGCGCGGGCAAACCCGAAATTGGGGCGGGTTGCGGTCTATCGGCTACTGCCAGCCCCAATTTCAAGGTGCACGAGCGTGCACGTTGAAACGGATTTCAAGGTGCACGAAACGGATTTCAAGGTGCACGAAACAGCGTTTCAAGGTGCACGAGCGTGCCCCAATACCAATCCCTACCAATCCCTTAATACCAAGGGGGGTGGGTTACCTAAGTCGGGTACGTCACCAGAGCAGCCGCCCCCGCCGCCAAAACCCCCACCCCCAAAAAATCTCAACGGAGAACAACCCAGCAACCCCCCACCGCGCTATTGCCCGGCGCACACACCCAACGGCACCAACGAGCCCTGCGGCGCCTGCGCCCAAGCACGCCACGACTACGGCACCTGGAAGAAAACAAACACCGAACGCATCACCGAACTCAAAGCCACCATCCGAGCGGCCATCAACAACTGCGAGGAGTGCGACGAGTACGGCCGCCCCTTCAACGGACCCTCGCAGCATTGCCCACGGCATCCGAACTTCCGCCAACTAGCCGAACTGGCCAAGCCGGCCGAGCCAGCCGTACCCGATGACACCACCGACGCTGAACGCCAGCAGAAGCAGCTCATGGAAGAACTGGTCGCCAAACTCGCCGCCATCAAAGGACTCCCACCATGACCGCGCCCATTCCATCGGCACCCCGTAACCCACCGGAAGGAACCCCTCACCATGAGTGCGACCTGGTATCAAGTCGACGACAACACCGCGTTCCACCCCAGAGTCCTCGAGGCCGGCAACGCCGCCATGGGGCTCTGGATAAGAGCCGGCGCCTGGTCAGCCAAAAACCTCACACAGGGCTACATCCCAGCCCGCATCGCCAACCAACTCGGCTCCCGAATGCAGTGCGACCGCCCTCGTCAAAGTAGGGCTGTTCACCGAAAAAGACGGCGGCTACCAGTTCCACAGTTGGGATTACCGGGATCTCAGCGAGTACGAGAAAGCAGCGAGGGACTCATCGGCTCGTACACCGCGCAGACCGCGACTGTCGGCTGTCCCATCAACCAACCCCACGAAAGGCCCCGCATGACAATCACCGACGGCCAACTCAGCCTGTTCGACCCGCTTGACGAAGAGCGTCCCGCGCCCCACACCACACCGCGCCGTATCCACTGGCAGGCACGGCGCCCGGGATGGCGTAAACCACCCGGCGTCATCTACGTGGGGCGACCCACCCGATGGGCCAACCCATTCCGCATTTTCAAAGACGACCGCGACTACGAGAGAGCCGTAGCAGAATTCAGGGCGTGGCTAGCCGGCGAGATAGCCATTTGGGTTTACCGAACCGACCGGTATCGCACTATGGCCGAACAGGAAGAGGCTTGGTCAGCCGGTGAAATACCCGAAATCGACCACACACACCCACCGACCACAGCCGAAATTCGTAAGCACTTGGCCGGCAAGGATCTGGGCTGTTGGTGCCAGCCCGACCGGCCCTGCCACGCCGACGTCCTGCTCGAGCTCGCCAACAACGAGATCGCACTTGACGAACACAACCATCACCGCTTGCAACGCAATTCACGCATCGAAATACATTGTGGCACAACAGGATTAGTTACCACGCAGGCACTCCAACCACCCCAAAAACGGCACCAGCAGTAAACGCCTTGTGGAACAAACACGCAGTTCATAGGGGGTGCGGAAATCCCTAGCAACGCGCAAAATGGCACCTAGTTCGGTGGACTTGCCGTTGACGATCCCGAACCATGCGTTTGTGATGGGCTGAGTCGCGACGCAGCGGCCGCGGCTTGATCTGCCGGAGTGACGCCTAATCCACTCAAGGAACGAATGCTGGGTCCTTGATGCGCTGGGCCCGAGTTCTCGAATGTCGGCTGATGCTGGCTTTGGGAATGCCCATTGAGATGCTCAGATCAAGAAATGGTCAAATATGACTGTTTTAGTTATTTGGACAGGACCGTCGCCGGTTAATGTTCAGTTCAGCCAATCAGCGAGCACCTCGTCGGTGTGCTGGCCGGGGACACAAGGTGGGCTGTCGACGAATGCCGGAGTGCGCGAGAACCGGGGGGCCGGGGACGGCTGGGTTATGCCATTACCGACGAAAAAGGTGTTGCGGGCAGCCAATTGCGGATGGCCTGGCGCATCGGACATGCCGAGTACGGGTGCCACGCAGGCGTCGCTGTCGCTGAATATCTTTGCCCAGTCCTGTTGAGGGCGTGCGGCGAAGGCGGCGCTGATCTTGGCTCGCAGCTGCGGCCAAGAGTCGCGGTCGAATTGCGCAGCGGGATCCGACGGGAGTTCGAGCAGGCGCAAGAACTCAGCGTAGAACTGCGGTTCGAGCGCCCCGACGGCCATGAACTTTGCAGTCCGAGGTCTGATAGACGCCGTAGAACGGCGAACCGCCATCCCCGAGGTTGGTGCCGCGTTCATCGGACCAAACTCCCCCCGCATAGCAGCTGTAGATCATGGTCATCAGATGGGCGGTGCCATCGACGATCGCCGCGTCGACCACCTGGCCACGGCCGCTTCGTCGGGCCCCGTCGAGGGCGGCCAGCATTCCCACCAGCAGGTATAAACTTCCGCCAGCGAAGTCGCCGACGAGGTTGAGCGGGATCTGCGGGGGGCCACCGGCTTGCCCGATCGCGTGCAGCGCTCCGGTGGGTGCGATGTAGGTGATGTCGTGTCCGGCGGTATGTGCGATCGGGCCGTCCTGTCCCCATCCGGTCATGCGTCCGTAGATCAATTGGGGTCGGCGTAGCAGGCATGGTTCGGGTCCGATCCCGAGACGTTCTGCCACCCCGGGACGGAATCCCTCGAACAGGATGTCGGCATGCTCTACCAGTGACAGCACCGTCTCGGCGCCGTCGGATTTCGCGAGATCGACGGCGATCGAGCGTTTTCCGCGGTTGAGCAGGTCGTCGGCCCAGGGCACTAGTTGCATGCCCCCGCCACCCGGGCGATCGACACGCACCACATCGGCGCCCAGATCCGCGAGCAGCATTCCGCAGAAGGGCCCCGGTCCGATCCCGGCTATTTCGAGAACCTTCACACCGGACAAAGGGCCAGTCGTCATGTCCGTCTCCACTCAGCGCCGCTCAAGCGTGCATATAATAGTCAATTGTGACTAGTATTGAGGCTAACGCTATTTTCTGTACTGTGTCAATTTGCCGCACAACTTGAGGAGTTCACCTTGACTGCAAGGAGTTCGACCGCTACCCCGCCCGTCCGGATCAGTCAGCGCGAGCGTCGTCAGGCCGCGGAACGGAAGCTGCTTGACGCCACGGTTTCGATCCTGATCGAGCGCGGCTACGCGGCAACCACCACGCTCGAGGTGCAAAAGCAAGCCGGCGTCTCTCGCGGAGTCCTGTTGCACTATTTCGGCTCCCGGGGCGAGCTCATCAGCGCGGCGGCACGCCGCTTGTATGCCACGAAGGTCGGCGAGGCGCGGCTGCGTGCCACCGAGACGCTCGACGGCGAGGACTGGGCTTCGCTGCTCTGGCAGGTCGTCTCGGGCCCCTTGGGTGGAGCCTCCCTCGAGCTGCTCATTGCTGCCCGACACGATCCCGACATGCGCGACTACCTCAAACCCCTGGAACGCGAGTTCGCGCGCGCGAACCTCGACCTGTGCAAGGCGCTGCTCGGCGAGAAGCGCGCCGGCCACAAACGATTCCCCGAATTCTGCATGGTGGTGATCAATTCGATGCTGGGAGCTGCGGCCAGCAAACCAGGCCATGGCAGCACGGAGGAGAAGCGTCTGCTCGAAGCGTGGCGACGGATGCCCGACCTCTACTTCGCCCCGGAGACCAGCGAGGCGTGACCGTGGTTTCGGCTACCGCCACGCCGTAATCGCCGCCGGACATCGCGGGCCACGAACAGGCGCAGCAACGCGGCAACGGTGCGGCCTCGCCGGCGCGAGTAGGGGTACCACAGCAGTTGGTTCTCCATCCTCGGCACGCGTGGCGTGGTGATGGCCTGCTGACGGCAGTACTTCCGGATACCCTGCGGGCCGCCCAGCCGGTACCCGAGGCCGGAACTTTTCCAGCCGCCCTGTGGCAGAGGGAAGCAGAACAGGTTCGAGTAGGCGTCGTTGATGTTCACGGCGCCGACCTCGAGCCGGTGCGCGATGTCGCTTCCGCGATCGATGTCCTTGGTCCACACCGTTGCCGACAGCCCGTATTGGGAGTCGTTTGCCAACCGGATCGCCTCTTCTTCGTCAGCGACCTTCATCACCGGGATCGTCGGGCCGAAAGTCTCGTCGCGCATGCAGGCCATCGAATGATCGACGTCGAGAAGAATCGTGGGCTCGAAGAACCCGCCGGTCGTCTTTCCGCCGGTCGCGATCGTGGCCCCGTGGGCGACGGCATCCTGGACGTGGCTCCTCACGATCTCGACCTGCTGCTTGGTGACCAAAGCTGCCGACATCCGCCGAGTACGAACCGTTGTCGACCCCCTGCCGGATCGACCGCACCCGCTCGGTGAGCAGTGCGACAAACCGGTCATAGGCCGGTGCCTCGACGTACACCCGCTCCACCGAGATGCAAGCCTGACCCGAGTTGAACAGCGCCCCCCACGCGATGCCGTTGGCGGCGCGCGAAAGATCGGCGTCGGCCAGGACGATGGCCGGGTCCTTGCCGCCCAGTTCGACGCCGCAGGGAATCAATCGTTCGCCCGCCCGCGCGGCGATGGCCCGTCCGGTCCTGGTGGAGCCGGTGAACTGCACCATGTCCACGGAGTCCACCACCGCTGCGCCCGTTGCGCCCAGACCGGTGACACACTCGAACACCGGCGGTGCACCGATCTGTTCCCAGCCGCGGGCGAGTTCGCAGGCGGACAGCGGAGTGACCTCCGAGGGCTTGACGAGGACGGCCGCACCGGCCAGCAGCGCCGCAACGGCGTCGACACCGGGGATGAGTAACGGGAAGTTCCACGGCGTGATCACTCCGACGACCGGGTACGGGCGGTACACCCTGGTGAGCTTCTTGGTGGCGGTGAGCGGACCGTGCGGTCTGAACTTCTTTTCGGCGAGGTACTTCCGTGCCCGGTCGGCGTAGTAGTTGATCGCGTCGCAGGTGACCATGACTTCGAACGCGGCCTCGACACGAGGCTTACCGGTCTCGGCAGCCAGTACATCGATGAGCCGGGATTCGTTGTCCAGCAACCAGTTCCGCAGCTTTCGCAACCAGACTGCCCGGGCGTCGGGCCCCAGCGCCTCCCAGGACGACTGATGGGTGCGCAGTTCGTCCACGACCGCGGCGACCGCCTCGGCGGATTGCACGGCAACGCTTCCGACGAGCTCACCCGTCGCGGGGTTGCGCACGTCGACTACCTCGGTACCCGAGGGCGACAGTTGATCGATACTCACGAGGTGCTCCTCGGTTGGTGGATGGCGTTGGCGAACTGCCCGATTTGCCGCAGCGCGGCGCGCGTCTCGGGAAGCCACGTCCCGAGCTGATGCCAGGCGTGCGGGACCAGTGGGAAGACCTCGAGCCATACCGGTACTCCGGCCGCTCGCGCACGCTCGGTCGCCCGCACCGAATCGTCACGCAACACCTCGGTGTGCCCGGTCTGGAACAGCAGCGGTGGCAGGCCCGCGAAGTCACCGAACACCGGGGAAATCAGGGGGTCTGTCGCATCGACATCCGGTCGGTACCACCGCTGCAGGAATGCCAGCCCGCGCGCCCCCACCGCGGTGTCGCGGCGCGCATTGATGCTGATCGACGGGCTGGACCAGGAGAAATCGAAGCCGCCGCTGAGCATGATCGCGCCCGCAGGCATCGGGAGGCAGGCGTCGCGGGCCCGCTGCAACGTGACGAGGGTTGCGTTGGCGCCGGCCGACTCGCCCGCGATCATCAACTGACCCGGCTGCTGCCCGGCGTCAAGTAATGCCTCATAGGCGCGCAGACAATCGTCGATGGCCGCCGGAAACGGGTGCTCGGGAGCCAACCGGTAAGCCGGAACGACAACCCGGGTCTGCAGTTCATTCGCCAGCCGCGAGAGGAATCCGGTGTAGGCGCTGCGCGCGTACATCAGGAATCCACCACCGTGCAGGTACAGCACGGTGCGCCCGTGCTGTGCGCGAGCGGGGTGGAATTCGCGGGTGGTCAGGCCGCCCAACTCCCCATCGACGATCCGGCATCCCGGTGCGGGCCGGGCGAGAAGGCCCGACGCCGCACCGGCACGGTCGAGGAACGTGCGCATCCCGTCGAGGTCGTCGTGGTATCGACGAAACGCCGATTGGCACACCCCACGGAACACCGGGTTGACGAGGCGCAGGGCGATGCTTGCCTGGTGCCCGCTCATCTGGACGTCGCGCCGAGGATGGTCACGGTGGCCACTGCCGCGTCGGGTCCCATATAGCCTCCCGCGTTTTCTGCCACGGCGATCCGTGCGCCGTCGACCTGACGCTCGCCACAACGGCCGCGGAGTTGCTCGGCGAGCTCGACGATCTGCGCGAGACCGCTTGCTCCGATCGGGTGCCCTTTGCTTTCCAAGCCGCCGCTGGTGTTGACCGGCAGCCTGCCCCCAATGCTGGTGTCGCCCTTGCGAATCATGTCCACGGCCCCGCCGGGTTTGGCCAGCCCGAGTTCTTCGAGCACGATCAACTCGGCCGGCGAGGTGGCGTCGTGGCATTCCAGCACGTCCACCTCGGCTGGGTCGATGCCGGCCCAGTCGAACGCCCGCTTCGCCACACCGGCAACAAGCTCCCCGCCGACGCCGGGTTTCGACGCGCCGGTCATGGTGGCGAGCACCGTGATTGGCTCAGCGCCCCAATGCGCCGCGATGTCCGGCGTGGTCACGATGACCGCAGCAGAGCCGTCGCCGATGGGCGAACACATCGGCAGGGTCAGCGGACCGGAGATCGTGCGTGCAGCCAGCACCTCCTCCAGGGTGAAACGGGTCCGGTACTGCGCCTTGGGATTAAGCGCACCGTGGTCGTGGTTCTTGACCGCAACGCGAGCGAAGTCTTCCTGGGTGGCCCCGGTGCGGTCCATGTAGTCGGTGGCTGCTTTCGCGTAGACATCCATGAAGACCGATTGGTCCCCGCCGCTGGCGCCGATTTCGGCGAAGATCTCCGCGAGCCGATCCTGGTCCAGCGCGCTGCCCATGGCGGCGAAGGTCAGCTGCTTGTCGGGGTGATAGAGCTTCTCGGCACCCACCGCCAGCGCAACATCGACATAGCCCGACGCGACCGCCAGCCACGCCTGATTGAGTGCCGTCGACCCTGAGGCGCAGGCGTTTTCGATGTTGATCAGCGGAATGCCGTTGAGCCCCGCCTCGCGCATGGCGTGCTGTCCGCGCACGGAGTGCTGACCCTGCAGAATCCCGGACGCGGTGTTCGCGTAGTAGATCGTATCGATGCCCTTGTCCGAGTCGCCCATCTCCGAATCCTTGATCGCGGCCTGAACCGATTCGGCGACAAGCGATTTGATGCTGCGGTCGAGGAATTTGCCGAATGCGGTCATTCCGACCCCGGCCACCACGACGGTGCGCAGTGAAGCTTCGTCATTGGTCATCGCGCCAGCACCTCCTTGCCGATGAGCTCGCGCGCTATCACGAGCTTCTGAATTTGAGGTGTGCCGTCGCCGATCATGCACCCCGAGACATCTCGCAGCATTGCCTGCAGTGGCATCTCATCGGACCAGCCGACTTGGCCGTGCAGCACGATGCAGTCGCGGATCGCGTTGTGCGCGACCAGCGGTCCCCACCACTTGAGCATCGCGGCTTCACTCGTGTGCGGCTGCCCCGCCATCCGAAGTCCGAGAGCGTGATAGCCCAGCGCCCGTACCGCCGAAACGTAGGTGCTGTGTTCGGCGATCACGAACGACACGCCCTGATTGGCCGCCAGCGGCCGGCCGAATGTCTGACGCTGTTTGGAGTATTCGATCGCCATGTCGAGCGCGCGTTGTGCGGTGCCGATGTTCATCAGCGCGATCAGTGTTCGGCTCAAATCGAATTCGTGCATCACCATCGCGAATCCGCGTCCGATCTCACCGAGTACGTGGCTGTCCGGCACGAACACACCGTCGAGGAAGATCGAGCCACGACCCAGTGGTTTGAAGCCGGGATCACGAATGGCCTGGGTGGTGACCGCGGGATCGTCCATGTCGACGAGGAACATTCCGATGCCCTTGCCGCCCGACCCGGGTTTGGTCTGCGCGATCGACGATCGCGACATCGGCGTGCACCGCCTGGGTGATCGAGGTCTTCTCACCGGAGATCCGCCAGCCGCCGTCGACCCGGGTGGCCCGTGTGGAGAGATTCGCCGCGTCGGACCCGGCCCCCGGTTCGGTCAGCGCGAGGCAGATGACGGCCTCGCCGGCGATACCGCGGGTGACCCACCGCTCGCGAACTTCGTCGCTGCCGTGTGCGGCGAGCAGAGCATTGCTGACATTTGCCGCGAACGCCAGGTAGGCGATCGCGGGGTCGGCGTAGGCAAGTTCCTCGACGGCGATGCCGACAGCCAGCACGTCGCCGCCCTGGCCGCCCGACGATTCGCTGATCAGGAGTCCGAGCAGCCCCGCGTCGCCCAGTTCACCGAACTCGGCGGTCGGGAACTTCTCGCTTTGCGAGCGGGCAAGCATCGAGTCGGCGTAGCGCGATCGGGCCAGCGTCCGGACCGACTGCTGGAAGGCGAGGTGGTCTTCGCTGAGGGTGAAAGGCATTGTGGTGTCCAACGTCGAAACTCCCTATCGGCCTTGGTAGATGGGTGTGCGCCGGGCAGCGAATGCCGCGATCCCCTCGGCGAAGTCGTCCGAGCGGCACTGCTCGCCAAGGGCCTGCTGCTCGGCGGCGAGTGCGTCCCGAAGATACTGATCGGGTGCGTCGTTGATCAGGCGCTTCATCCGACGCAGCCCCAGCGGGCTCTTGTCGGCCAAGGTGGTGGCGAGTTCGGATAGCCGGGTCTCGAGGTCTTCCGGGTCGACGATTTCGCTGACCAGTCCCGCGAGCACCGGCGACGACGGCGGAAAGTGATCGCCGGTGAAGGCCAGGTATTTCGCCATCTGCGTGCCCACGACCCGCGCCAGTCGAACCGAGCCACCGGCGCCCGGAATCAGTCCGTAGTTCGCGTGTGCATCACCGATGCGTGCTGCTGTCGAAGCCACGACAATGTCGCTCGCGAGTAGCAGTTCGAGTCCGCCGGCCAGCGCCAACCCGTTGACGCCCGCGATCACCGGTTGTGCAAGCGCGGCAAGCCGCTCGATGGTCCGACCGGCGTAGGAGACGAACTGGACGACCTGGCTCGGATCGATCTCGCCAGCCGCATTAGCGAGGGCCTTCAGGTCAGCGCCCGCGCAGAATGCCCGGCCGGTACCGGTCAACACGACCACCCGGACGGATTCGTCGGCCTCGATCTCGTCCAGCGCGCAGGTTCAGTTCGTCCAGCAGGTCTGTGCTGATGGCGTTCATCGCGGCCGGACGTTGCAGCCGTAGCCAAACAGCCGCTCCCGCACGGTGTTTGGCGAGGGTGGGCGATAGGGCCGTGGCGGTGCTCTGGGTGTCGGCCATGTCAGTTGACCGCCCTGTCGAGGCCCGCCCAATAAGTGGCGCGAAGCACCTTCTTGTCGATCTTTCCGACCTTTGTCAGGGGTAGCTGGTCGACCACCTCGATGGACTTCGGAGCATAGTGCGGACCTTTTCGGGCTCTGACGCTCGCGATCAACGCATCGGTGTCCGGTGTGGCCCCGGGCCGGGGGACGACAAAGGCCTTGACCGCCTCACCCCATTTCGGATCGGGCACGCCGATCACCGCGACCATCGACACCGACGGATCGTCGGCGAGAACGTCTTCAATCTCGCGGGGATAGACGTTGAAGCCGCCGGAGATCACCATGTCCTTCTTGCGGTCCACGATGTGGAAGAAGCCGGCCTCGCTGCGGTACGCCATGTCCCCGGTTCGAAGCCAGCCGTTGCGCAGGACCTCGGCGGTCTCTGCGGGTCGCTTCCAGTACCCGGACATCACGGCGCGTGACCGCACGCAGAGTTCGCCGACCGTTCCGCCAGGCACCGGCTGCCCGTCCTCGTCGAGGACGTCGACGATCGCTCCGGCGACCGCGCGACCACAGGAGGTCCGGTTCTCCGGATCATGTTCGGAGGGCAACAAACTGGTGGCCATGCCGACGCACTCCGTCTGGCCGTACCCCTGCAGCAGGGTCGGGCCGAGCACCTGTTGTGCCTCGTCGATGCGCGACGGCGACATCGGCGACGCGCCGTAGACGACGGTCTCCAGCGAGCTCAAGTCGAACTGGTCGAGGCCACCGTGGTCGAGCAGCGTGTACAGCACGGTGGGGATCGTGAACACGAAGTTGATGCGGTGGGTTTGCACAGCCGCAAGCCACTGTTGCGGGTCGAAGCCCGCTTGCAGAACGACGGTCCCGCCACGCAGCAGCGTGGGAAGGATGGGAAGGACACCGGCGTGGGTGATCGGAGTTGCGATGAGGGTCCGCGGGTCCAACGGCAGTCGCCAGGAGGCGGTCAGCGAAAACACTTCCTGAACCATCGCGCGATGCGAGATCATCGCCGCCTTGGGCCGCCCGGTGGTGCCGCCGGTGTACTGCAGCCACGCGATGTCTTCTTCCTCGGCGTCACCGCGGGTGAGCGATTCCGAGTCAACCTGGCTGCACAACGCCAGCAGATCATCGCCGACGTCCGCAGGCCCCAGCGTGAGCAGGTGTTTGACGGTGCTGGCCCGGGCGACGATCTGGGCGCCGATGTCGGCGAACTTCGGATGGACGACCAGGATGTCGATCTCGGCGTCGTCGCACAGCTGCACATGGTCGTCGACGGACCCCAGCGGATGCAGCCCGGTGTACATCGCGCCGCTGAGGCAGATCGCGGCCTGGACCATCCAGACCTCGGGCGAGTTGGCGCTGAGCGCGCCCACGCAGCTGCCCTTTGCGCTGCCCTTGTCTTCAAGCACCCTGCGTATGCGACTCGTGGTATCGGCCGCCTCGGCGTAGGAAACGTGGCAATCGCCCTGGATGAACGCCGTATGATCGCGGTGCCGGGTCAGTGCTTCAACGATCAACGCGGAGTACGAGATTCCGTTGTGTGGCTCAGTCATGATGTCCTCTGGGATGTGGGGGCTTGGCTAGACATTGGGTAGTCGGGCGCCGGCGTCGATCGACAGTGTCGTCGCGTTGATGTATCTGTTCTCGATGATGTGCATGACCAGTGACGCGAACTCGCCGGGTTCACCCAGTCGCGACGGGTTGAGCGCAGCTGTGCCGAGGGCTTGAACCACTTTGGGATCGACTTCGGCGAAGATGCCGGTGTCGAAAAGACCGGGCGCGATAGTCACCACGCGAATGCCGTAATGAGCGAGGTCGCGAGCTGCGGGAAGCATCAAGCCGATCAGGCCGGCTTTGCTCGCGCTGTAGGCCGCCTGGCCCTTCTGGCCCTCGAATGCGGCGCCGGACGAGACGTTGATGATGACCCCTCGTTCACCGTCGAGGCCCGAGTTCATGTTTTGGGTCATCAGCTCGGCGCACTGCCGCATGACGTCGAAGGCGCCCACCAGATTCACATCGATGACCCGTTGGAACTGCTCGATGTCGAGTGGCCCGGTCTTGCCAAACACCTTCCCGGGGTTGGGAATTCCGGCGGCGTTGATGCAAACGTCGACCCGACCAAATGTACCGGAAACTTCGGCGATTGCCGCGGTGACCGAGGCACGGTCGGCCACATCGACCGTCACCGCGACGGTTGGTGCGCCGGCCTCTTCGGCAACCGATCGCGCCGCCTCGGTATTGCGATCCAAGACCGCCACCCGCGCTCCCGCCTTTGCCAGGGCCAGGGCAGTGGCTCGGCCCAAACCCGACCCGGCGCCGGTCACGACTGCAACTCGATCAACGATGTCCACTGCTTGCCGATCCTTCCGTCGCGACTGATGTCGCGGCTGTAAATAAACTAGTCAATGTTGACTGGTTTTAAAGTAGCAGCAAACCCGGCCCAGGTCAACGGTCGGATCGCCCTTTTTAGCGCAGATACGCCCGGCTTCGAATGGATAGGTGCGGGCAACGGGTGTGCCGCCGGAGTGATGTACCGGTGAGGGCGGCGCCGAAGCATACTTGCAGAAACCGTCAGCTGCGACTACTTTGCAGCTGAGCTCTGTGGTGGCGGGTCAATCTTGGCACCGTCGGGCCACGGTCAATCCTTCGGATTGTGAGGTGAATGGTGTCCATATTCCGCGATGCCGACGAGGTCTACCGTCACCTCGGGGGATTGTTCGAATACGTTGTCGCCGACGAGACGCTCGCCGACGTTGCTGCAGCCACCGGCCTGGTGGCCCGACTCCGGTTGACGGACCCCGATTGCGTGCTCGTCGTCGACTTTCCCGAAAAGAAGGTGTTCCTCGGCGAAGCCGGGACCGGCGTGGCCGCCGCTTTCGAGCTGGACATGAAAGCCGATGTCGCGCACGCGCTGTGGCTCGGACGCATCCCACCGGCCACGCTGCTCGCGACCCGCCGAGTCAGGGTTCGTGGATCGGCACGCAAGCTTCTCCGCATGCAGAATCTGGGCGAACGGCTGATCCCCGTATACGAGCGACTCCTCTGCGACGCGAACCGAGAAGACCTGCTCAACGCGCCGGCCTGACTTCACCGGCCGGGCCATGACCCCCGCGTCGACTACGCGTCACGCCACAAGGCGGAAACCATCAGCTGCGTGGCGTCAGGCGCACGGGAAGTTCGGTGTAGCCGCGCAAGATCGGGCTGGGGTGCAAGGGAAGTTCCTCGCTGAGCAGATCGAAACTGGATGTCGAATCGAGAAGATGCGCGAGCACGATCCGCGCTTCCATCCGGGCCAACTGGGCGCCCAGACAAAAGTGGGGCCCACGGGAGAACGCGAAGTGCGGGTTCGGGTCCCGTCCGACATTGAAGGTGTCCGGCCGGTCGAAGACGTCCGGGTCGCGGTGCGCGGCGCTCGCCCAGAGAATGACGAGCTCGTCTTCCCCGACCTCCACTCCGGCGATCTCCGTTTCAGCCGCCGCCACACGTAGTAGTCCGAAGGTCGGTCCGCCCAGTCGAGCGACCTCTTCGACGGCCGACGGGATCAGTTCGGGGTTTTCGCGGAGCCGCGCGAGTTCTGTTGGGTGATGCGCTAATTCGACGACGGTATGGGCGATCAGATTGGTGGTGGTCTCATGGCCGGCGGGGAGCAGCCCGGCGACCATCTGCATCAGTTCCGGCATCGTCAGCCGGTCGCCGTGTTCCTCGGCCATTACCAGCCGCGACAGCAGATCCTCTTGTGGTGATTCACGGCGCTCCTCCACGAGGGGCCGCAGATAGGTGTGCATCTCGCGGAAGGTAGCCACCTGGGCCGCGATGACGTGCGGCTCAGGCACACCGAAGACGGCACTGCCGAAGCCCTCGGCGAAGCGAGTCGCCCAGTCTTTGAACCACTCCCGGTCGGCGGCGGGTAGGCCGAGCATTTCCGCGATGACCTGCACCGGGAGCGGGTACGCCACAGCCTCGATAAAGTCCACGTCACGTTGCTCGATCGCTTCGGTGAGCAGCGCTTCGGTGAGCCGATGGACCTGTTCCTCGATTTGGCCGACCGACCGTTGGGAGAATGCCCGGTTGGCCAATGACCGCAACCGATGATGTTCGGCTCCGTCGGTAGCGAGGAACAACGGAGGCAGTTCCGTGGCCAACTCCGGCGTGCTCTCGAGGTAGGGCTGGATCGCCCAGGCGAAGTCGTTGGTGAAGCCGACCGGGTTTTGCAGGATTGCCTGACATTCTGCGTAGCGAAGGACATGCACAGCAGGCAGGACCGCGTCGCGAAACGCGGCGCACTGATCGCGGAGCGCAGACAGCGTCGGGAACGGATCGCGTTGGAAGGACTCGTCCAGGGCGTCGAATGTCGCGGGAGTCGCCGTTGTGAGGTATCCGCGCGCGCTCGGATTGGTGCTGTGCATCAGATCGACATTCTCCTGAACCAGTCAGTTTTGACTGGTTTGGAGGCTAGCGGTCGCGCTGCGGCGGGTCAATGGTCCGATAACCAAGTGCCCGGCTACAACTCCCCCCGGGGTATTGACCGACCCGGCGATCCCTGCTTGACTAGACATAATCCAGTCAGCTCTGACTGGTTTTGCACGGAACGGATCGACGTGGACATCTCGAATCAAGTAACGGCCCTGATGGAACGGGTGGGATTGGCCAAACGGACCGACCAGCTCGGTGCGGTGGCAATGAACGCGGCGCAGCTGCTCATGCACGGGGGGTTCGAGACGGGCGAGAAAGGCTCCCCGTTCGAGGTGGTTGCAAAGGAGCCGATGTACCGACTGCGCCGGTATTTCCCGGATAGTGAGAGCACCGGACGGCCGGCGGTGGTTCTTGTCCCGCCGATGATGTTCGTGGCCGACGTCTACGACGTGTCCTCTTCGTCGTCGGCGGTGAGCGTGCTGCATGAGCACGGCATCGACCCGTGGGTGGTCGACTTCGGCGCACCCGAACATGAGGAAGGTGGGCTGCAGCGGACGCTCGCCGATCACATCGTTGCGACCAGCGAGATCGTCGACCGGGTCCGGGAACTGACCGGCAGAGACGTCCACCTGGGCGGATATAGCCAGGGAGGCGTCTTCTCCTACTCCGTTGCGGCCTATCGCCGCGGTGCGGGGCTGGCGAGCGTCATCTCCTTCGGTAGCCCGGTCGACACCAAGTCGGTGGGCATATTCTCGTTGCCTGAGCCGGTGATGGAATTCGCCGCAGACGCGGTCGCCGCGTTACTGGACCGCACGGGACTGCCCGGATGGGCTACCCGCGAAGGCTTTCGGCTGCTCGATCCGGCAAAGAATGTGCAGTCGCGGGTGAAATTCCTCCGGCAACTGCACGATCGCGAAGCGTTGCTGCCCAACGAGCGTCAGCGGCGCTTTATCGAGTCTGAAGGCTGGATCGCCTGGCCGGCTCCAGCGCTCGCCGAAGCACTGCGGCAGTTCATCGCACAGAACCGGATGCTGTCTGGCGGCATGGTCATCGACGGGCAACCGCTGACCCTCGCCGACATCGACCGGCCCGTGTTGTGCTTTGTCGGCGAGAACGACCAGATCGGACAGCCCGAGGCGGTCCGGGCGATCCGCCGCGCGGCTCCGCGTGCCGACATCTACGAGGTCTCGCTGCCGGTCGGACACCTCGGCATCGTCGTTGGTTCAGTGGCAACGACCAGCACCTGGCCGACGGTTGCCGCCTGGGCATCCCATGTCGACAACGATTTTCCGGGCACGGAGATGCCGGCGACCGTCCAGCCGATGGCCACCACACCAACAAAGGTCGCGGCCGACAGCAATGGACGCAACCAGCTCATCTCAGCGGTGGGCCAGGGATTGCAGGCCGGCTGGCGCTTGGGCGCGGCGACGCTCGACGCGACGTGGGCACTCACGGCGGGCGCCGCCACTAGTCTGCCGCGGCTACTGCGCCTGGAATTGGTGCGCCCTGAGACGCGGGTGTCCCTCGGCTGCCTCCTCGACGAACGCGCCGAAGGGCACCCCGATGCAGTCGGGTTCTTGTGGGAGGATCGCGCGCACACTCACGCTGCTCTGAAGACGCGTATTGACGCTGTGGTGGCAGGACTGCTGTCGGTCGGCGTGCGTCAGGGTGAACCCGTCGGCGTGCTGATGGATACCCGCCCCAGCATGCTTATCGCCGTTGCCGCGCTCAACCGGATCGGAGCGGTGGTCGTGTTGTTGCGGCCCGACGGGTCACTTACCGAGGAGATCAAACTCGGTGGCGCCGCGCGCATCGTGACTGACCCGGAACACGTCGACTCCGTCCACGCGCAGACGGACGCCGAGGTGTTCGTGCTCGGTGGCGGCGGAGGACAACGGGACCTCGGCGTCGACGGGGTGATCGACCTGGAGCGCATCGATCCAGATGAAGTCATCCTCCCGAATTGGTATCGACCGAATCCCGGCCTGGCGCGCGAGACTGCTTTTGTCCTGTTCACGGGCGACGGTCCGTCGACGAGGGCGCGCAATATCACCAATGCCCGCTGGGCGCGGGCCGCGTTCGGAACCGCGACATCGGCTGAACTCCAACCTCGCGACACGGTTTTCAGTGTCAACCCCATCCACCACCCGTCGGGCCTGTTGATGTCCCTCGGCGGTGCCGTCGCCAGCGGCGCCCGCTTTTCGATGGCGAGTCGGTTCGACCCCGACACGTTCTGGAATGAAGCGCGCCGCTACGGGGTGACCGTGGTGTCCTACACCTGGACACAGCTGCGCGACCTCGTCGAGGCGCCACCGCATCCAGGTGAGCACCACCACACGATCCGCACATTCATCGGCTCGGGGATGCCGGTTGGACTGTGGCACAGGGTCATTGAGCGCTTCGCCCCGGCCCGGGTAGTGGAATACTATGCCTCCGCGCAGACCGATGCGATCCTGGTCAATATGCCCGGCGCGAAGGTCGGTTGCATGGGCACCCCGCTTCCGGGAAGTCCCGAGCTGCGCATCGCTTGCATCGACGAGTCCACCCGGCAGCTGGCCCTTCGCGCCGACGGTTCCGCCGAGCAGTGCCGACCCAGGGAAATCGGGATGTTGCTCTCCCGGGTGGAGCCGGGAATGTCGCGCCCATCGCGTCCCCTTCGCGGGCTATTCGCTCCGGGAGACGCCTGGTTGCTGACCGGCGACCTGTTCTACCGCGACGAGGACGGCGACTACTGGCTTGCGGGCAGTGCCGACTCGCTCGTCACAACAGCCCACGGGGTGGTCGGCGGGTCCGCCGTCGAAGACGCACTCGGCATCCTCGACGCGATCGACATGAGCGTCACATACGCCGTCCCCGGAGCGGACGGCGGTGACGCCGGTGACCTCGCCGTCACCGCTGTCACGCTGCGGGCTGAACGAGCAATAGACGCCACCGACCTCTCCGCAGCACTGAGCCGGCTGCCGCCGGATCGTCGACCGAACGTCGTGCACGTTGTCGAGCGCATCCCGACCAGCACGTTCGCATCGACCGCTGCCAAGCGCGTTCGCCGAAGGCGGCCGACCCGCGCCCGGCCCAGGGGTCTACAAGCTGAATCCGCTCTCCGGCGAGTACCAAACAACAACAGTTGCAAAACCAGTCAGAACTTCCAACTCGCACGCACGAAGGAGCCGATGATGAGCGAGGCACACGACTACGACTATCTGATTGTCGGGTCCGGCTTCGGCGGCAGTGTATCGGCGCTCCGCCTGGCCGAGAAGGGTTATCGGGTAGCCGTTTTGGAGTCCGGGCGTCGTTTCGAGGACCACGACTTCGCCGAGCGGCTCTCGCAATTGCCCCGGATGATCTTTGCACCCAAGCTGGGTTTGAAGGGCATTCTCAGGATGACACCGTTCAAACACGTCATGATCCTCAGCGGAAGTGGCGTGGGCGGGGGCAGCCTGGTCTACGCGCAGACCCTCTGGCGCGCCGGCGAGGGGTTTTTCGATGACTGGCGCAAGGTATGCGGAGACGCTCCGGATCTCGAAAAGTATTACGAGTTGGCCGAGGGCATGCTCGGCGTCGTGACGCAGCCGCGGCGCACGCCTGCCGACGACGCCATCGAGGCCATTTCCGTCGAGCTAGGTGTAGCCGACACCTTCCGCCCAGTCCCCGTTGGCGTCTACTTCGGCGAGCCCGGCGTGGTGCACGCCGATCCGTATTTCGGCGGCGCCGGTCCGGCCCGGTCGGGTTGTATCGAATGCGGGTTGTGCCTGTTGGGATGCCGCCACAATGCCAAGAACACGCTGCCGAAGAACTATCTCTGGTTCGCGGAGCGCCTCGGTGTGCAGATCGATCCCGAACGCACGGTCACCTCGATCCGGCCGCTGGGGGCGGCGGACGGCTCCGACGGGTACGCCGTGACCAGCGAACGCAGTGGCTCCTGGATTCGCAAGGACCGCCGCACGCAGACCGCACGCGGTGTCGTCGTAGCCGCCGGTGCGCTGGGAACGAATCAACTGCTCGCCCAATGCAAGAGGGACGGCGTGTTGCCACGGATCTCTGACCGGCTCGGCCAGTTGGTCCGCACCAACAGCGAGGCGATGACCGCTGTGACCACACCGGACGACCGGGGATGGGGTCGCAGCGTTTCGATCACTTCGAGCGTGCACCCCACCGGGGACAGCCATGTCGAAGCCGTCACCTACGGCCCGGGCGGCAATGTGATGGGCCTGATGTTCACACTCCTGACAGGCGATGGCACGAGAATCACCCGGCCGCTGAAGCTGCTCGCCCAGATCCTCAGGCACCCGATTCGCTTTGTCCGCGTAACCAATCCGCGGGGCTGGTCACAACGCTCGCTCATCACCGGCGTCATGCAGAGCACCGACACATCACTATCGCTGGTGCCCAAGCGGCGCATACTCGGCCGGCGGCTGCGGCTCACCACCCGCCAGGATCCGGACAACCCGACGCCCACTTTCCTGCCGGTGGCCAACGACTTCGCCCAGCGGCTCGCCGACCGGACCGGTGGGACAGCGCAGACTTGGCTGACCGAAGCGCTGTTCAACATGCCGATCACCGCACACATCCTGGGCGGTGCGATAGCGGCCGACACCCCCGAGCACGGCGTTGTCGACCGCGACCATCGAGTGTTCGGCTACCAGAACCTCCTTGTCTGCGACGGTGCGGTCATCCCGGCAAATCCCGGTGTGAATCCGAGCCTGACGATCACGGCGATGGCCGAGCGGGCGATGGCAGCGAATCCCGGTCAAGCCGGGTACCCAGACGACAACCCCCCGCGCGAGGTTCGTCCCCCCGAAACCAGCATCGGTTGAACGTTCCGAGGTGTTGCCGATCAGTGAGACGGCCTAGGGTGGGGCATCGGGCCCACGCAGACGGGCTCGCAACGGAGCCGCCCAGACGGCGGTGATGCCTTCCAGAGCCGTCTATTCCTTTTGGCCGCCTTGGTTGGCTTGAAACTATTACGCCAGATGGCTTTTCGGAGTGCTGGACAGCACCGGCCACCTGTAGCCCAGACGAAACTCTACGAGAGGTCCCACTATGGCTGACTCATCAGCACAACCCAACGGCGACAAGCCCGCTGCCGCATCTGACGGCGAGGCTGGGGCGGCGCCCGTGCAGGACCAGGTGCGGCGGGATATCTTGCCCATCCCGGACGCCAAACATGTCGGCCTGACGACATATGACGCCAAGGACCCGGACACCACCTACCCGCCGATCACCGCACTGCGTCCGCCCAAGGGCGCACCCAACGTACTGGTGGTGCT
>CAWFAR010000014.1:0-159633 GCA_963813935.1 uncultured Actinomycetota bacterium | reverse complement strand
GCGATTAGGCCGCGTGCAGCGCAACCCTGCTAGTACCGCCGACGGGCTCTGGCTCCGCTCAGCGGCGCGCTCCCAACGGATACCGCACATCGCGAATTCAGACAACGGAGAACGGCCGCCGGTGTCGGGGTGAGCGAGTTTTCACGACGTCGGGGGTGTGTTTCACCACGCCGGCACCGACGGCCGGGTCAGCGGTCGCGATCATTAGGACGGGTTTGATGAATCTTGGGCGAGGCCTGGCACCCTTTGAGCCGGTGCATTTCGGCGGCGGCGCCGCAATTTATGAGAGCGACGCGGAGCTGACGGCCCTATTTGAGCGCGACGCGATCCCGCTGCTCGACCAACTCTACGGGGGTGCACGGCGGATGACCCGCAATCACGGCGACGCCGAGGATCTGGTGCAGAACACAATGCTTAAGGCCTACGCCGGATTTCGTTCCTTTGGCAGGGAACGCATTTGCAGGCGTGGTTGTTTCGCATCATGCACAACACCTGGATCAACGACTACCACAAGACCCGGCGCCGTCCGATCGAGCAGCTCAGCGGCCAGATCACCGACTGGCAGCACGCCGCCGATTGGCAGCGCTTTTTGGGGTGCCGCTCCGCGGAGGTGGAAGCGCTGGAAGCGTTGCCAGACAGTCTGCGGATGACTGTGTACTACGCCGATGTCTGTGGTTACCGTTACAGGGAGATCGCCGAGATCATGGACATCCCCATCGGGACGGTGATGTCACGGCTGCATAGCGCACGCCGCCGGCTACGCATGCTGCTGACCGACCTGGCCCGCGAGCGCGGGCTCCCGCGCAGTCGAGGCGACAGCAGGGGAAATACGGTTTCAGGGCCCTGATGTCCGAGCGATTGACGTGGGGCCATTGACGATGTCATCGCTGGGTCACGTCCCTAGTAGTCCGTCGTAGTCGGGGTATTGCGCCGCCTCGCCGCGAGCTCCGAGTCGGAGCTGCCCAGTGCCTGTGCGAGCTCCCTGCGGGAGCTGATGCCCAGCTTCGTGAACACCTTGCGCAGGTGCCATTCGACGGTGCGATGGCTGAGGAAGAGCTGCTCGCCGATCTCAGGGTTGGTGAGGCCATCGCGGGCCAGGCGAGCGATCTGCGCTTCTTGCGGCGTGAGGTGATCGCGCGTGTCCGCGGTGCGCTTGCGCACCGTCTCGCCGGTGGCCAGCAGTTCGCGCTGCGCGCGCTCGGCGAATGCCTGCGCACCCATCGCGTCGAACGCCGTGTAGGCCGCTTTGAGCTGCTTGCGCGCATCGACGCGGCGATGCTCACGGCGAAGCCACTCACCGTAGATCAGCTGCGCGCGAGCGTGGTGGACGACAACGCAAGAACGCCCGAGCTGGTTGATCGCCTCCCGGTAGAGGTCCTCGGCTTCCGGTCCGTCGATGAGAAGCGCGCGCGAGCGGGCCTCGATGCCGCGCGCCCACTCCGTGCTGCTCAGCGAAGAACGTTCGGCTAGCTGCTCGAATGCCGCCTTCGCAGTGGCGATATCGCCGTTACGCGCGGCCGCCTCGATGAGCTCGGGAAGCACCCATACGGTGAATCCGAGCCCATCCGGGTCGTACGCACGCCGTGCCGCGGTCACCGCCTCGGCGTATTCGCCCTTGCCGACATGAAGCGTCGCCGCCGCCCACTCCGCGACTTCGACCGCGAACCCCTCGCCGCCCGCCGTCGCGTCCGGGATGACGGCCGCGCGCAGCTGAGAAGTCTTCTCGCGGTCACCGCGCCAGGCCGCGAGCAGCACCGAGAAGTCCGCGATCGCGACGTTACGGGTCGCAGTCGTGATGTCGGCGGCTTCCTCGACGAGCTGCTCGGCAAGATCGAACCGGCCGGCGAAGAGCTGGTGGGCGGCGGAGTAGCTGAGCGCCAATGGCAAAACCGTCAGCGCCGCGCGCTCGCGAGCGACCACGCTTAGCGCGCTGGCGATGTTCGCGCAGGCCGTATCTTTCCACAGGTCCATCGCGAGCTGGCAGGCAAGCCAGCACCAGGCAATGTTCTCGCGGCGAAAGCCTTCCCGCTGAAAGGCGTCCAGCGCGCGCGCCACCGACGGCAACGCCGCAGCATAGCCGTGCGCCTGGCGCGTGATCAGCGAGTCGAGCAGCAGGTCGATGGCGCGCGACGAGCGTCCCCGCACCGGCGCCATCGCCGCCTCGGCCGCTTCCAGCACGCCCTGGGCCTTGGCGAAGCGGCCGCTGCGCACCGCTGCCCATAGCGCCTCCAGGTGCGTCTCCCGCGCCGACTCCGGATCGAGCGGTTCGAGGCGTTTGGCCGCAGCGCTGAGCAGCAGAGGTGTGTCGCCTCCGCGGGTCCGCGCGAAGGCGATGTGGGCCCGCAGGCGATCGACTCGCGCGCGATCCAGCTCCTCGAGGGGGCACATCGCCGCCATCGCCAGGAGGCCCTCCGCCGCTGACGGCGCGCCGGCGTCGAACTTGGCCTGCGCGGCGGCCAATGCGCGCTCGCCGCGAAGCCGCGGGTCGGGTGTCAGCTCGGCAGCGCGCTCCAAAAACGCTGCGGCCGCCTCTGGGCCGGCACGTGCCTGCGCGCGCGACGCGGAGCATTCGAGCTCGACTGCCACAGCCTCATCAGGAGCGGGGGTGGCGTATGCGCGGTGCCAGGCCCGCCGATCGGGCTCGGTCTGGGGGTCCGTCGCGTCGGCCAGCGCGGCGTGACCGCGCCGGCGCGCCTCGGGCGCGGCGGCCCGGTAGGCCGCCGACCGCACCAGCGGGTGGCGGAACCGTACGCGCGAACCGAGCTCGATCAGCCCCGCGTCCTCAGCCGGGACGACAGCGTCGGCGCTGATGCCGAGCTTGTCCAGCGCACGAAGCAGCAAGGTCACATCGCCCACGGGCTCCGCGGCCGCCACGAAGAGGAGCTCCCGCGTCTTCTCGGGAAGTGATTCGATGCGCCGCAGGAAGCCCTGCTCGATGTGGCCCGACAACGCCTGCGCACCGGGAAGCCCGAACCCGCCCGCCATCTCGGCCGGCGTCAAGCTACGTGGTAACTCCAACAAGGCCAGGGGATTGCCTCGCGTCTCGGCCACGATCCGGTCACGCACTTGCTCGTCCAGACGTCCAGGCACAGCCGACGCCAGCAACCGCCGCGCGTCGTGGTCGCCGAGACCCTCCACGACGAGGCTTGGCAATCCGTCGAGTTCCTGGTCTTCACTTGGCGTGCGAATGGCAAACACCATCGCGATCCGTTCTGCCGCCAGGCGCCGCGCGACGAACGACAGCACTTGAGTCGATGCCCGGTCCAGCCACTGCGCATCGTTGATCAGGCAGACCAGCGGTCGCTCCTCGGCGACGTCGGACAGCAGGCCAAGGGTAGCCAGGCCCACCAGGAAGCGGTCGGGCGTGGACCCCTGCTGCACGCCCAACACGACTCGCAGGGCATCGCGTTGCGGAGCGGGAAGATGCTCTGACCGCTCGAGCATCGACGCGCTGAGGAGCTGTTGCAGGCCGGCGAACGTCAACTCCGCCTCGCACTCCACGCCCGCAGCCCGGGCCAGCCGACACCCCGATGCCTGTTCCGCCACGTAATCCAGAAGGACTGATTTCCCCACCCCGGGGTCGCCGCGCACCACAAGCACACAACCGCGCCCGGCCCGGGCGCCATCGAGTACCCCGTCAAGCACAGCCAACTCGGCGTTCCGACCCAGCAGTGCCCGTGCGGTGGCGGGCATATGCGGCACCACTACAGAAGTATGATGCTCGTCGGTTTTCTGGGCGCAGGCACGGGTCGGCAGCGGCGCGAAAGACACCCTTGTTGAGCCAGTCGAGATGCGTCGCGGCAGTTTCAATACGCGTCGGTGCATGGAAGACGTACCCGGCGAGGTCGACGTCGTCACCTTGCCCCAACCGCGCGACCAACCCAGGATTGCCGTGGCCAATACCCCTTGATTGGACGCCCAGCAGAGCGCCGCGTTCGGTCCGCAGCGCGCAATGGATCTCGCCAAGCGCCATGCCGTCCGCACGACGATCTGCCAGGCGGCGCTGCCGGCCAGCAGCACGTCGCCATCGATCTCAGCTCCGTGGAGATCCGGCCCGCCAGTGGCGCGACACGTCGGTGGCCGGTCATGACATCGCCGAGCTCCAGGATGCCGTCCAGGCGGTAGACGTGGCTCAGAAACGGATCACAGAGCTCACTGATCACGCCGCCGAGCCTGCTCCGTCCGAAGCCCGCTTCGCGCCCGTGTATCCCCTGGTTTTCGTGCCCACCGGTCAAATAGCCCAGGGTCGCCTGGGGCCGCTTCGGGCAGCGACCAGGGCACCGCACCAGGGGGTCCCGGGCGCGAAAAAGCCGTGTCCAGCGCAACTCTGCTAGTACCTGCAGCGGGCTGTAGCTCCGCCGAGCAGCGCACTAGCCAATTCAACGAAAGGAACCGACCCATGTCGCACCACACGATCTACGACCGGATCGGCGGGCACGAGGCGATCGAAGTCGTGGTCGAGGACTTCTACGTTCGTGTGCTCGCCGATGATCAACTGTCAGGCTTCTTCACCGGAACGAATATGAACCGCCTTAAAGGCAAATCGGTCGAGTTCTTCGCGGCCGCTCTCGGCGGGCCCGAGCCCTACACCGGTGCGCCGATGAAGCAAGTGCACCAGGGTCGCGGAATCACCATGCACCACTTCAAACTGGTGGCTGGGCACTTGGCCGATGCACTGGCTGCCGCCGGAGTCCCCTCTCCGACGGTGACCGAAATACTCGGTGCCATCGCGCCGCTGGCTCCCGAGATCGCATCCGGCAAGACCGCCACGGCCGAGGTCTGAGCGCGCCGCGCGTTGTTCGTCTGCAGGACGCCGTGATCGCGGTCAATGCGTTGGACTCGCGGCCAGCCAACCGCCCCCCTGCCCACCGGACACAGGGCTTTGCCGACGGAGTGCGCGGCGAGATTATCGCTTGCCAGATGGAGACTCACTAATCGCGGTGGACCGGGAAGCAAACACTGGCCAAAGCCGCGAATATCGAAGGGATTAAACAATGTTGAAAACACCGCTTTGCGACCTGCTGGGCATCGACGTACCGGTAATCTGCGCCCCGTTCGGGCCCTGGCATGAAGTGGATCTCGCCGCGGCGGTCTGCGAGTCCGGAGCCCTCGGCAGTGTCGGTAGCGTCCTGCGTCCTGCAGCCGAGTTGCGTGAGCAATGGGAAACGTTGCGCGCACTCACCAATCGCCCGTTCGCCATCAACCACACAGCGCGGCCGTTCGATCCCGAGGTATTCGACCAGATCCTCAACTTCGGCCCGGCCGTCGTATCGTTTCATCTGGGCGACCCGAACGGCTTGGTGGAGCGCGCGCACGCCGTCGGCGCATTGTGGATGCAGCAGGTTATGAACGCCGAACAGGCCCGTCGCGCAGTCGATTTGGGTGTCGACGTGATCATCGCCCAAGGTGCGGAGGCCGGCGGTCACGGTGGCGGCGTGAGCACCATGGTCCTCGTGCCGCAGGTCATCGACATCGCTGGCACAATCCCCGTCGTCGCCGCCGGCGGTATCGCCGACGGACGGGGGCTGGCCGCCGCGCTGGCAATGGGCGCACAGGCGGTGAACATGGGGACCCGTTTTCTCGCCTCCACTGAGTTCGCCGGAAGCGACGACTGGAAGAAAATGATCGTCGACGCCGGCCCTGAGGACACGGTACAAAGCGACGCGCTCGACCCAATCATGCCGCCCTACACGACGGCCAAACCGTGGAACGGCAAGGGGCGCATGCTACGCGTGCCGTTCCTGGCAAAATGGGACGGCCGCGCCGACGAACTCGCCTCCTGCGCTGACGAACTCGGCCCAGAAATGATCGATGCGATCCTGGCCGGCAACGGGCACGAGTACACCCCGTTCGCAGGCCAATCCGTGGGACTGATCGACGACATCCTGCCCGCTGCCGAGATCGTGCGCCGCACCGTGGCGCAGGCCCAGGACGCCCTCACCCGAGCGCGTAATACCGCTACGGCCCGGAGATGAAGGGCAACAGAGGAATCTGTGTGCACACCGAGACCCAGGACCGGCGGGCCGATGTCTTTTCACGGACGCACGCAGAGCCGTTGTGGAAGATCGACGACGCGTCACATCGATTTGGACCTGTGTGAAGGAACGAGTGAATGAATCGATTTGACATTAGTGATATTTCAAAGCCGTTGATCGTCGCGCCCATCGCGGGAGGACCGTCAACTGCCCAGCTCGCGGACCACGTCTTAGTGAGATGAAAGCACTCGGGATTGCGGCGGCAGCCGCCATAGCACTCGCACCGTTCTCGGTGGTAGCCACCACACCCGGTGTGGCACAGGCGGCTCCGTTTGCCGGCGCTGGGGCAGACCCGAAAGGCTGCCAGCGGTGCCCGTTTTTGGTGGCGCAATATCGTATTTCGACGGAGCCCACTCTGCCGGAGCCCGCGCCGACGACCGTGACGCCGGTGCAGACCCCACCGGTCGTTCCGCCAAGTCCCCCGCCCCCGAGCACGATTCCGGTGCTGGCCGCTGATGAGGAGCCCACCCGACCCTGGTGGCCCTCGGCGCTGCACTACGGGCTGTTGATGTTAGTAGTGGGCCTTGTCGCCTGGACTGTGGGATTGTCCTTACGTCGGGCCATTGGCACACCTCCGATCCCACCCCGGCCGGAACCTGACCAAAAGAAAGAATTCGATAGGCAGTCGATCCGCATGTATAAGCGCAATCTCGAGATCTTGAACAGCCGCTACTCTGATTTCGAGCGCCGGGTGTTCGGCCAGATTGCCGAGAGCGACCGGAGATCCTTCATTGTCGAGGCGGGTTTCGAAGTCCTCCTCCTGCACGCAGTCAACGACGGGCTTTTGAAACGAGTCGAACTATCGCCTGTAGCGATCCAACGCGGTGAACCATCCCATCACAAATACGAAGTCACCGATGCTGGGCTGAACTTCGTTAGCCGATACACCCGGGGTGAAGACGGCGTGGGCGAGCACCCGAGTGGGGTTCATTTGCAGAAGTACGATTGTCGTCGCGCGCAGAACGACGCCTCCGATTGGATGGCCCCACCGGTATGACGTTTCCGACAGTTCGGCCGAGTAGTTCGTTCGGCCATCGAGTCGTTGCTCGGGTCGCACGAAGTGCGCTTGGCATCATGGTTGTGCGCAAAATTGGGCCGCGCATCGATCCTGCTCTGATCCGGCTTACCGGCGGGCGGTTATCATCCGTCGCACCATTTCCCGCCATGCTGTTGACCCACACTGGTGCCAAGTCCGGCCTCATCCGCACGTCGACGGTTGTGTACTTCACCGACGCGGACCGAGTCATTGTCATTGCGTCAAATTTTGGTGCGCTGCATAGGCCTGCCTGGTACTACAACGTCAAAGCGCATCCTGAAGTCACCTTATGGGGGCGCGGCTTTGGTGGTCCTTTTCACGCCGAAGAGTTGGTGGGTCCCGAACGCGACCGGCTCTTTCAGCTCGCTACGGACGCCTCCTCGCCGTACGACCACTATCAGCGAACGGCGGGAAAACCCGTTCCAGTCATCGCATTTCACCCGAGCCGTTGATCGAGGCGGTGGCTCAGCGTGCGGCTGCATCGGTCCCATAGCCTTTCAGATAGGTGCGTGGGTCTTTAATGCCAACGCGACAGCCATTTCCATGAAGACGAGGATGACGTCATGAGCCGCTTCACTGTGCACGGTCTTCGGCTTCCTGTTATCGCAGCGCCAATGGCCGGTGGGCCATCCACACCGGAACTGGTTGCGGCAGTGACCAATGCGGGTGGTCTGGGTTTTCTCGCCGGTGGATTCGTGACCGGCCAAACGCTCGCGGACAACCTTGCGGCCGCCCGGACTCTGACGTCGGGTCCGTTGGGTGTCAATCTCTTCGTGCCGCAGCCAGTGCCAACTAACACCGCCGAATTGAAAGGATATGCTGCGGCTCTGACCGCCGAAGCCGAACACTACGGCGTCGCATTAGGCGAGCCACGCTACTCCGACGATGATTGGAACGCCAAGCTCGAGGTCGTTCACGACTTGAAGCCGGAGCTGGTGTCATTCACGTTCGGGCTTCCGGGGGCGGATGAACTGGCCCACATCAAAGACGCCGGTATCACCGTAGTGGCCGGCGTGACCTCGCTCGAGGAAGCATTGGCCGCAGCTGACCGTGGGTTCGATGCCCTGGTCGCCCAGGGGCCGAAGGCCGGCGGACACAGCTTCATCTTCGACGGGCGTGCGCCGGCCCCCACACAACCCCTGGAAGATCTGCTGGCCTCGATCACCGGCCGTTGCCAACTGCCCGTCATCGCCGCAGGTGGGCTGGCTACCGCCGCCGGTCTCAACCATGTGCTTCAAGCCGGCGCCGTCGCCGGACAGTTCGGGACGGCGTTCCTGCTCGCCAACGAGGCCGGGACCAAAGCCGTTCATCGCGCCGCGCTGACCGATCCGGCTTTCGCCGAGACCTCCGTTACTCGCGCGTTCACTGGACGATATGCCCGTGGACTGCGCAACCGGTTTATCGACGAGCACGACCACGAGGCCGTCACCGGCTTTCCCAACGTTTTTTACCTCGCGGGTCCAATGCTGGCCGCGGCAGCCACAAGCGGCGATCCACAGGGCACCAGCCTGTGGGCCGGCATCGAGTTCCGGCGGGCATCCGCCGCGCCGGCGACAGACATCGTGGATGAACTGGTTCACGGGGGCGGTCCGTGACGGGGGTTTGATCGCAGCCATGAGCGAACCGCTTGAGTGGACCGAGCGCTCCGAGAATGAACACCACGCGGATCGCGACATGGCCCACTATGTCGTCTACAAACGGTCCGACGGAAAGTGGGGTGTGCCCATCTTCAGCATGTTCATCGATGCACCGGACCAGGCTGAACAGAAGCTCGGCGAGTACGTGCTGGACACGCTGGCGGACGGCAAGGAGCTAGCCCAAGCACTGGCGGATCAGCGCGGGTGGACCTGGTGACCTTGGGGCCGCACGGCGGACGGTCCTGACACCCGAGCTGCCTCGGTAGTTACTAAAGGGAACTATTTCCCGGGGCGGCGTAGACAGCGAAGATCCACACGATCGCGAAGATCCACCCCATGTTGGTGGCAGCTTCCCCACGTTATTCTTTGCCGATGATCGCGGGCGAGAAGGCGCCTGACTTCACTCTGTACGATCACACCGGTCGGCTTCGGACACTGTGCGCGCTCCTTTCCGAAGGGCCGGTTGTGCTGTTCTTCTTCCCGCTAGCGTCCTCACCGATCTGTACAGCCCAGGCTTGTCATTTTCGGGACCTGAGCAACGAATTCGCCACGGTGGGCGCCCAGCGGGTGGGCATCAGCACCGACACCGTCGACAAGCAGGCCCACTTCGCCCAACAGCGCTCGTTCGACTATCCGCTGCTCTCCGACGCGGACGGCGTGGTGTCCGAGCTGTTCGGGGTGCGCCGAGGCAGGCTCGCCAAGCTGCGTAGATCCGTCGTGGCGCGTGAGGCGGCCCGGCGTGGCCGGCACACTCGGCGCCGTGGCCTGCTGGCCCGGCTGCTGCCGGTCAGACGGACCACATTCGTCATCGACACCGACCGCACCGTACTCAAGGTCGTCTCCAGCGAGCTGCGCGCATCGGTGCACGCCGACCAGACCTTGTGGTTCTTGCAGCACCATAACGTGCCGCATAGTTCGCCACATGTCCCGGAGAAGCACACCGACGCGCATCAGCAGTCGGAGGGCAAGGGCGAACCGATCGGCGACTGGTTCACAGAACCGGAAACCGCGGACGAGCCGAGCCTGGTCCGGCCATACACGCTGACGGCAGGCCGTATCGACTCTGGTGTCGAAATGTCACTCGAGGCTTTGGTCGAAGCGCTCAACACCACAGCGAAGCCGCCGCGCTGGCCGAGAAATGATGTGCGGGGCCAGATCCTGACGTGTTGCGTGCACAGCCCCTCGGTCGCAGAGATCGCCGCTCATCTGTCCTTGCCGCTCGGTGCGACGCGGTTCCTGGTCGGCGACCTGGTGACACAGGGTTATTTGCGGGTGCACGCCACCCCTGGTGACTCGATGACAATCGACGAACGACGTGAACTGATAAGAAGGACCCTGCGTGGCCTACGGGCCCTCTGAGGGGTGGGGCGCTGCCGTCGATAGACGTGGCGGACGCGCCGCTGGATCAACGCCGCGAGCTGACCGGACTTCCCCGCCTGACCAGATGCCTGGGCAATCACTAAAGGGAAATACCCAGGGGGACTATCCCTGGTACCCCGCCGAGCGGTGGGATCACCAGTACGCTCAATGCCGTGCCGGAAACGTCGTACGCTGCCTGCGGCGATCTGAGCCTGGCGTATCAGGTGTTTGGCGACGGACCGATCGAGCTGGTCTTCGTCGGGCCGTTCGTCACCCACATCGAGCTGTTCTGGACCATCCCCGAATTCAAGGCCTTCTTCGACCAGCTCGCCAGGTTCTGTCGCGTCCTTCTGTTCGACAAGGCTGGCATCGGGCTATCGGACCCGGTCCCGCACGTTCGCACGGTGGATGATCGAGCGACTGAGATCGAGGCTGTCATGGATGCCGTCGGCTTCGGAAGGGCCGTTCTTTTCGGCATGAGTGACGGCGGATTTGCGTCCATTGTTTTCGCGGCAACACGACCGGAGCGAACCCGGGCGTTGATCCTCACCGACTCGTATCCGTTCTACGGCTTCACGGGGGGGTGGGACGACTTGGATCGCGACCCGGCGGAGCTGCGGCCGCGTGCCGTTGCCGAGCTGGGTGAAGACTACACGCCGTCGGTGGAGCAGATTGCCCGCCTTCAGGAAATCGCCCGCGCCGTCCGCTCGCGGTGGGGCAGCGGTGCGACATTCAGCATCACCGCGCCGTCAGTGTCCGGTCGATTCCGCCAGCTCGCCATGTTTGAGCGCATGTGCGCCAGTCCGGGAATGGCGCGCGTGTCACTCGAAGCGGCGTTCCGGATCGACGTGCGGCCGATCCTGCCGACGATCACCGTGCCAACCCTGGTCATCCATGCCCGCGAGGACCTCGTCGTGCCGGTGCAGGCGGGCCGCTATTTGGCCGACCACATCCCGGGCGCGCGGTACCTCGAGGTCGACAGCGCCGACCACCTGCCCTGGTTCAGCGATCCGGACAGGATCCTGACCGAGATCGAGGAGTTTCTCACCGGCAGCCACGCTTCACCGGCACAGGCACATCGCGCCCTGCGCACCGTGCTGTTCACCGACATCGTCGCGTCCACGCAACACGCCGCGGCCACGGGCGACGAGCGCTGGCGTGCGGTGCTGCAGCGCTTTCGTGAGATCACCGCCGACCTCACGCAACGATTCGGCGGCACGGTGGTCAAGAGCACCGGCGACGGCCACCTCGTCACGTTCGACCTCCCCACGCAGGCCATTCGCTGCGCCGAGGCGTTGCGCACCGACGCCGAGACACTGGGCATCCAGATCCGCGCCGGCATCCACACCGGCGAATGCGAACTGCTGGACGCCGACGTCGGGGGCATCGCCGTCCACATCGCCGCGCGAATCTGCGGCCAGGCCGGCGCCGGGGAAATCCTTGTCTCGCGCACCGTGCGTGACCTGGTCGTCGGCTCGGGCACCGGCTTCGAGGACCGCGGCGGCGGCGAGTTGCGCGGCGTGCCCGGCACCTGGCAGCTCCTGGCGGTCGATCGTCACGGCCCGCGGGCGGGATCGGCCGAGGCGGAACTGGTGTCAACTCCCACTCCCGGCCCTCGGACCGCGATGCGCCGCTCGGACCGCGCCGTGGAGGTCATCGCCAGGCGGACGCCATGGATGCTGCGCGGGATGGCCCGCCTCGCCCCGGCCGCCGGCCGCCGCTGAATAGCCGGAGTCAGCGCGGTTGGAGGTGTCTGAGTCCTCGACATCGTTGACAGGTGAGTCGCATTCAGATACCACCAACGTCGATGCATCCGTGCCGGACCCCACGTTCACGAGCTGCCTGGGTAATTACTAGAGGGAAACACGCTGCTGTGTGCCCGTTCGTCAAACGGATCTGTGGTTTCGCCATTGCGTTTCCTGTGAGTCTTGCCGAGCGGTAGCGAGCGACACATGGAACCGACAACAGTTAGTGGCTATGACAGCCCCCAAACCTGTGGTGTACTACAGCGCCGACATGGACGGTCTCTGGCCCGGTGCAATGACTAGGAGCACGATAAGCCCGTACGACAGCCAGCGATACACGTGGGCGACCAGCAACCTCGACCTAGCGCGGGCCTTCGCGTTTGGCGGCCTGTCGATCTATCGCGTACAACTCGACCAGCCGATCATGCATGACCCAGACTTCAGGCAGGCGATTGACACGTGGTTCGTGATGTCGCGCCATGGAATTGTCCTGGAGGTCGTCGAGGAAAACCCACGAATGACTCTTGCGCAAGCCGAGCGGGTCACATCGAAATACGCCTTATGGGTTAAAGATGGCTCACCGATATACGACGATGACGGCTACGCAACGGTGCCCCCGGGCCTACGGGAAGTTTGCACTGTAGAAGATCTACGCCAACTCGGGCTGTACCCAACCCCGTGGCTAATTACAGGGCTGGCGAACTACCTCACCGCGCAGAGATACCGCGACCAGGCACACTCCTCATCCACAGCGCTCGGCGGCTGACAGCGTGACACCGGTCCCAACGGTGGAAGACGAAAGGACGCTGGGGCCGGTCAACCCCCGGCGCGCTCAGCTGCCTGGGCGGGCCGGGTAGCACCACACTGCGCGTGACCCCCTTGCTTAGATACACACACTGCAAAATTTGCGTACTATGCAACTAGTGTTGAAGGTTGAGGTGTGTCAACGCACTATGCGCACCTGAATGGAGGATCTCGTGACCAAGACCATCGATCTCGACGCGGTGATCAACCACCCGCGCCGCGTGCAACTCTTGCGCGGCGCACTCGAGAAAATTCACGACGGCGTTGCGCCCTTCATCGACCTATCCCGGCCCTACGTGAGTGGTTTAGAGATGCTGCCGGCCGACGGCCGGTTCCTGTTGGTCGGCAACCACACACAGTTCGTAGGCGGCGAAGTGTTGTTGATTCCGCACTTCGTGCGACGCGCGATCAACGTCCGGGTTCGGCCGCTGGCCGATCGCCGGTTCGGGCAGCAGCGAGGGTTTGGCCGCGACCTGATGACTGCGTACGGCGGCGTCGTCGGCTCTCCCGAAACTGCACGAGAGCTGATGCGACACAACGAGACCATCCTGGTGTTCCCCGGCGGCGGCCGGGAGATAGCCAAGTTCAAGGGCGAGGAGTACCACCTGAACTGGACTGCCCGCGCTGGGTTCGCGCGCATCGCCGTGGAAAACGATTACCCGATCGTCCCGGTCGGCCTGGTCGGCGGCGATGACGTCTACAAGAGCCTGATCGCCCGCGACAGCGCGCTGGGCCGGGTCAGCCGGACCATCAGCACGAAGCTAACCGGCCGGGCCGACATGGCGATGCCCCTGATGCGCGGCATCGGCCCCACCCTGATCCCCCGACCCCAACGAATGTATCTACATTTCGGTGAAGCGATCGACACCACGAAACCGGCCCGCGTGTCGGCCGAGAACTGGGTGGCAACCGTCAGGAAGAACACTCAGGAATCGCTCGAGGCCATTTTGACCGACCTGCTGGCCGTCCGCGCATCGGACCCCTTTCGCGAACTCAACCCATCGGCCTGGTCCCACGCGATCATCGCAGCCTGAACTAGCGTGGGCGCCGAAATATTCTGCGGTTAAGGCAGATACCGGGTCGGCAGTGGCCGGCACAACTCTCGTCGTCCGGACCGCGGCGGCGTCAGGCGAGCCGCCTGGTGCTCGGCAAGGCGTGTTGCGCGTCTTGCACCGGCCTGCTCAGATCTTCCCGATGGAGCAGATGTGCGGGCGGGTCGGGTAATGCCACACTGCGAGTGACCCGCAGCGCGCTGTCGACGTGCACCAGCTCCCCCGGTTCGAGCAGACGCCAACGCGCGTCGTCGTCCATCGGTTCGGATGCGAACACCACGGACGGCCGGGTGCACAGATGTTCCGACCGCGCGTGAATTCGCTTGGTGCGCAAGTCGAATTCGGGACCGGGTGACGCTGTTTGGGGTTCGTCGTGGCGTTCCAAGGCATAGAGGTCATGGGACTCCGGGTATCGCAGCGCCCACATGTCCGTGGCCGTGCTCAGCAGCACGTTGACCGCATAGATCGGCACATTCGCCGCGAGCCACTTCATGGCATCGACCAGACCCGCTGTCACGTCGCCCTCGCGTGCGCGGATCGAGGCGGTGATCAACGCGAACACCCGCTCGGAGTCGGTGTCGCCCAATACCAAATCGTCGGTGCCGACCTCGCGTAGCCGCTCATCGAGGACATCCAGCCCTTCGACCACACCGTTATGCGCGAAGATCCGGCCGTCCTGCAAAAACGGGTGGGTGTTGCGGACGTCGAGCGAACCGGTCGTCGCATAACGAACATGGGCGATGAACGTCGTGCCGGTCAACTGGTGAGCTTCGGTGGCAAAGGTGGCGTCCTGCCAGGCCGCGATGGGCTGCTTGTGTAGCTGGGGCCGGCCGTGCTCGTCGAAGACACCCAGGCCCGTGCCGTCCGGGTTCCTCCTGCTTTGCTCGGCCAGGCTGTCGGGGGCGTCCAGCAACCAAAATGTCGCGGTGCAGACGTCTGTCCCGGCGTGCAGGCCAAAGAGTCGGCACATGACTCGACCGTACCGAAGACGGCGGCCACATCAGGCCGTCAGCGTCGTTGCCAGATCCCGCAGTGCTCGCCGCGCGTAGCCTTTCCACATCCTGCCGAATACCGGCAGCAGCCAGGAGGTCAGCGGCGACTTTGAATGGATGCTCCAGCGCCAGGTGACTTCGGTGCCGTCCGCGACGGGTGTGAAGATCCACTCGCCTCCGACGTGGTTGACCAACAACGCCATGGGACCGCTGATTTCGGTGAGCCGGTAGCCGAATGATCGCGGCGGGTCGACGCTGGTCAGTTCCTCGCGCATGCTGGCGCCACCGGCCAGCCGCACGGTGCGGGTCTGGCCCGCGGCGTCCCACGCACCCGTCTGCTCACGCACCTCCTTGACCGGCGGGATCGGCCCGTGCCAGCGCTTGAAGATCTCTGGAAGCGGAGCCGGCAGCGTGCGGTGAAAGGCTTGGGCGGCGGGGACGGGTATGACTCGAGATTCCTCGACGACGAGCGACTGTGCCATTGGGGTAACGGCTTTCAACTATCTGCCCGTAGGCCGGCGGCGGCGCGGCCGGTGAAGAGCGGCAGATCGAAGAAGCTTTGGATACCCGCCGGCGCGGCACACGTTGCGGGGATGGCATTCACGCAATGAGCTGCGGTCGCGACAATTCCCGGATTGCTTTTCAGACCTGCCTCCACGCTCTCCGGCTGCCATCCCTTGACCGTCACAAAGGCATCCGGGTTGCCGTGCACTTCGATCTCGTAGCGTTCTCCTGCCGGGCCGAAAGACCAAGGTGGATCAAGGTTTTCCTCACCCATCAGCCAGTTCACGGTGATACGGACGACCACGTTCTCGCCGACGACTGCCTCCCAGTGGAAGCGACGCCCGGCGACCTGCCCGGGCTCGATCGCCCCAATGGGCGACTCGATCGGCGCGGTCGCGACGGCAACCTCCTGCGACGAGTGGATTTCGGGATCGGCGGCGAAGCCCAACCGGTCGACGCACAGCCGGACCGACTGGATGAAGCCGCCGTCGAGCAGTTTTTGCATCCGCCCGGTCAACGCGCTGTCCGGTGTTCCGCCGAAGCCCATCACATAGCGCAGCACATCCGGTGCGCCATAGGTACGAAGATCTGAAAACTCTTCGGAGCGAACGAAAGTCACGCCGGTAGACATCACCGAAAACAGCAGCGGGAACAGCTCGGTGGCCGCCCCGGGCCCGATGCCCGCGCCATGCAGCGTCGCATTGCCGGCCTGCGCGGCGATTTCCAGGGGGGCGCCCTCCTTTTCGCTCGGGTAGAACCAGCCGAGCGGGGTGACGACATTTTTCCCGGAGCGCAGCAGTGCGGCGACTTCGTCGACGTTGGGCAACAACGGTGCGTAGATCACCGCGTCGGCGTCCAGCGCAAGCACGTCGTCGATGTTGTTCGTCGCTGTCACTCCCAGCGGCGACGTGCCGATGATCTCACCGACGTCTTTGCCGGCCTTGGCTTCGGAATGCACCCAGCAGCCGACAAGTTCGAGTTCGGGATGATCCAGCACACCTTTGATCGCCGCCACACCGACCGACCCGGTTGCCCATTGAATGACCCGCAGACTCATGAACTCGTTCTACACCATCGGCGCGAGCAGCCGTCATTCGCGAGCCTCGACCACCCAGTAGCCACGCTCGGCATATCGCGACCGGATGGTTTTCTTGTCGTACTTGCCCACACTGGTCCGCGGGATCTCGTCGACGAACGTCCACCGTTCCGGCAGCCACCACCGAACGACCTTGTCCGCAAGAAACATTCGGAGATGCTCGGCACTGACCGACGTGCCTTGCTTGGTTACGACGACTGCAAGCGGTCGTTCCTGCCAGCGCTCGTCGGGAACCCCGACGACCGCTGCCTCTAGCACATCGGGGTGCCCGATCAGACAGTTCTCCAACTCGACCGAGGAGATCCATTCCCCGCCGGACTTGATGACGTCCTTGGCCCGGTCGGTCAGGGTCACGAAGCCCTGCTCGTCAATACGGCCGACATCCCCGGTGCGCAACCACCCGGAATCGAACTTGGACGCGTCGCGTCCGCGGTAATAGGCGCCGGTGATCCACGGGCCGCGAACCTCCACCTCGCCCACGGCTTTGCCGTCGGTGGGCAGCACGTCGCCGTGGTCGTTGACGATTCGGGCTTCCACACCGCACAGCGGTCGTCCCGCCGTACCGCGATACGCCCAGTGCTGCTCCTCCGGCGCTCCCCGCGGTGGCCACGCCATGGTGGCCAGCGGCGATGTTTCCGTCATGCCCCACAGCTGCCGGATCTGGACGTCGTGTCGTTCTTCGTAGATCCGCATCAGCGACACCGGAACGGCCGAGCCGCCGCAGATCACCAGCCGCAGCGACGAGATGTCGTGGTCCGGGTCCTTCTCCAGGCAATGCATGACGTCGTTCCAGATGGTCGGCACCGCGCCGGCCACCGTGGGCCGCTGCGTTTCGATCATGTCGATCACCGACCGAGGGTCAAGGTGACAATCGGGTAACACCAAGTCGGCGCCTGCCATCAACGCCGCGTACGGCAACCCCCACGCGCTGGCATGGAACATCGGCACGATCGGCAGCACGCTGTCGCTGGAGCCGAGCCCGGTGGCGTTGCCCGCACAGGCCGCCATCGTGTGCAAGTAGCTCGAACGGTGGCTGTAGACGACGCCTTTGGGGTTGCCGGTGGTGCCGCTGGTATAGCACATGGCAGCCGCCGATTTCTCGTCGATCTGCGGCCAGTCGAACTCGGTCGACTGGCCGCCGATCACCTCGGCGTACCGCAGCACGGTCTTGCCCGATTCCTGCAGCGGCGAAAGGTCTCCCTCCCCCACCGCGATCACGGTATGGACGGTGTCGAGGCTGGGCAGGATCGGCCCCAGCGATTTAACCAACGACATGTCGACCAAGATGACCTGGTCTTCGGCCTCGTTGGCCACATAGGCGATCTGCTCGGGGAAGAGCCGGATGTTGAGGGTATGCAGAACCGCGCCCATCGACGGCACCGTCAGGTAAGCCGTCAGGTGCTCAGTGTTGTTCCACATGAACGTGCCGACCCGCTGGTCCCCGGTGATGCCGATCCCGCGCAGCGCGTTCGCCAACTGCGCGGCGTGTTGACCCAGTTCGCGGTAGGTGGTGTGCCGGTAGCCGGCGCCCGTGGCAGTGGTGACCGTGCGCGCCCCGTGGACACCGCAGGCGTAGCGCATGAGCGCGGCGATCGTCAACGGAAAGTCCTGCATTGTGCTGTCCATCGATGTACCACCTTATGGGTCTCGGCGCAGCACCGCCTCATGTTCGGTCGGGCGAATGCTATCGCCGCGCGCAACCATGAGAAACGGGTTCCCCCGACAACGCGCGTTTTACCCAGGCGCCGGGCTGTCGCTGATTGCCCGGCTATGCGAGTGCCGGCTCGTACTGCAGCAGCTCGGGCGTGACCCAGTCGGTCGGGATTTGAGTCTCGGGCGCCGTGCTCTCGATACCCAACGCGACTATCGAGGCGACCGCGGCCACGGTGACCGCGCCCGAGTAGTCGGCGATGTACAGGTATTTTGCGTCCGGGCTTTCGACCATGCACGACGGCTGATTCGTCACTGTAACGGTGCCGACGACGTCGTGGGTGAGGGTGCAGAGCACCGCGATGCCGTCATCGCTGACCAGGTAGGCGCGATCGCCGTCGCGGCTGAGCGTCAAAGCGGTGAGAATGCCACTGATCTCGCCGATCTTGCGCGTGCCGATGATCTTGTTGGTGCGAGTGTCGATAATGTCGATCACCGCGCCCAACTCGGGAGCGCAACTGGCCACGTAGGCGATGGCGCCGTTGGGGGAAAGCGCGACGTCGCGGACGGGCAAACCAATCTCAATGGTGTCGATGACGCGCAAATCGGTTTGCTCGGCGTTGCCCCGCGATGCGGTGGAGCTCTTTCGGCGCCAGCTCGAGCGTCCGGCACCGGGCTCGTTGGACTGTCGGTGCGTGCCGATCACGACCACCCGACCGCCGGCCGGCCCGTTGGTGCCGACGTACAGACGGCCGCCGTCAGGGCTGACGCGCACGCATTCCGTGGTGGTGCCCGGTGTGGTTGCGACCTCGATCGCCTCGACGCGGCCGGTCGTGGTGTCCAAAACGGCGACGTCAGCGCCGCCAGCGTCATTTCGGCTGGCGTAGACATACCTTCCGCCGGGGCTTACCACCAGGTCGCTGACACTGAGTGCCAGCGGATGAGTCGCGACAACCGTGTTGGTGGGCACGTCGATGACTCCGATCGCGTCATACGCCGTTGACACCGTGCTGACGTATGCGCGGTCGGCATGCTTGCTGCCCATCGCGATCGCGAACGGTTCGTCGAGGTCGGCGACGGTCTCCACGACCCGGCAGGTGTCGGTGTCGATGACCGAGACGCTGTTGCGGCCGTAGTTGGTCACCAACAGTCGGGCGCCGTCGGGGCTGGTCGCGATGCCGCTGATGGGGCCGTTCTGCACGGCAATCTCAACCACGATCGGGAAACGTGGCGCGGCGCCGAACTCGAGGACCTGGCCATCCCGGCCGTCACGGGCGGCCTGTCGGCCGTTCACAATGCTCATGCTGGTACCGCCTTTCGTCGGGTATCCACACGCGCGACAGTTCTCACGAGGGCTCTGCGCAACACGGGATCAACCGGATTCCAGCACCTAAAGGTGACTGCTTTTGTCGAATTTTAGCGACGGAATTTCGGCGAAAAAGAATTCAATTTGACCACTGTTACCCACGTCACGCCGTCGGCCCAGGCTGCGCTTAGAGTGCGCTTATGACGCAAATGTCGCCGTGCTCGAGAGCGAACGCTACAGGCGGCTTCTAACAGGCTTTCCATGGGCACCCGCTAACTACCGGAACACCAACCTCACTAGTCACCGATTAAGAAATCCTTAGAATTATTCGTAAAAAGAGGCAAACGTCACATTTATGCGCTGTCGCGCGTGTCGATGGCCGAATCAATTCGCTGAGCGCGACGGTAGAACGCCGAATCTGATCGCAGCAGCTAACCGCTCGATCACGCCCGCGAGGAGTACACAAGCCTGCCGCCCAGGCTCGATCTCTCAAAATGGCCGTAGGACAGTCGAATCAGGAAGCCGCACACTAGATTTCCCGGCTCAACCAAAACCGGCGCGTCGAAAAGCATTGTCCCACTAGCGCTTATCGGCGGTCGAAGTCAAAGCGCTTCGTGGTCGCGTTCCCCGGTCCGGATGCGGACCAGACTCTCCACCTGAGTAACCCAGACCTTGCCGTCGCCGATCTTTCCGGTGCGGGCCACCCGAACGATGGAATCAACGACTCGTTGGGCGAACTCGTCGTCGACCACGATGTCGATACGGGCCTTCGGCACGAAGTCGACCGAATACTCGGCCCCACGATAGACCTCGGTGTGGCCGCGTTGCCTGCCGTAGCCCTGGACTTCGGTGAGGGTCAACCCCAGCACACCGGCGGACTCAACGGCATGCCTGACCTCATCGACCGTAAAGGGCTTGACGATCGCGGTGATCAGCTTCATGGCGTCAACCGTCAACCGGCTCGGAGGGTTTGGTGGCCGCGCTATGAGCACCCGCCGCCGCCAGGGTCTCGACTCGCCGACCCGTGACGAGCGTTTCGTCGGGGTAAGCCTCTTCGTCGTGCACACCCAGGTCGCCGGTTTCCAGGACCTCGTCGGGCAACCGCAACTTCATAAAGATGCCGAGGACTCTCAAGATGACGAACGTGACGAACGCATCCCAGACGATGACCGTGCCCGCCGCGCCGGCCTGGATCAATATCTGTTTGGGATGATGGCCCCACAGCCAGCCGGAGGCGGTCACATCCGACCCGGTGCTGCCGCCCAGGTATTCGACAACGTGCGGGTCGGCGAGCACTCCGACGAGCAACCCGCCCGCCAAACCCGCCACGCCGTGCGTGTGGAACACGCCGAGGGCGTCGTCGACCTTCTTGAACAGCCTCGTGGTGCCGAGCCAGTTCCAGGACATCCAGACGAGGGACGAGGCGACGACGCCGATGATCATCGCGCCGAAGCTGTTGACGAAGCCGGCCGCCGGGGTGATCGCGACAAGACCGGTGATCATGCCGTTGACGCCGCCGAGGAACGTCGGCTTGCGCGCCTTGCTCGCGAAGAGGTCCCAGAGCACCCAGGTGAGCAACGCGCAGGCGGTCGCGAGGTTGGTGTTCAGCACCGCCAGTGATGCGTCGGCACCCGAGAAGTACGGGTCACCGCCGTTGAACCCGTTCCAGCCCAACCACAGCACGCCGGCGCCGACCGCGGCCAGCGGAAGGTTGTTGGGCAACGCGCGTTCCCGGTCCCGCGCCAGCCTCGGCCCGATCACCGCGGCGGCGACGAATCCGCTCGTTCCGGCGGCGAGGTGAATCACGTACCCACCGCTGTAGTCCAGGGCGGCGTGCGGGGCTTGCGCCCACCAGCCGCCGCCCCACAACAGGAACGCGTTGACCGAGTAGGCGAACGTCGACCACAGCGGCACGAAGATCAGCCACACCTTGAAGCTCATCCGGCCGATCACGCTGCCGAGAAACAGCAGCGGCGTGATCGCGGCGAAGACGAACTGGAAGTAGGCCAGCGTGGTCTCCGAGAAGCGGAACGACGGCATGGCGCCGTCCAGCAGCGGGATATAGGCGATCTGCTGGTTGTTACTGCTCAGGATCGTCCTGGGTTTCCCGATCGCCGACTGCAGGATGCCGGGGCCGAGTTTCAGCGGCTCGCCGAAGCCCATCTTGAAGCCCCACAGCACCCACACGACCAGCACCAGCGCGAATCCGGTGAAGGCCATCAGCATCGTGTTGACGGCCCACTTCTTCTGGACGATGCCGCCGTACAGAACGGCGATGCCTGGAATGCTCATCAGGCCGACCAGAGTCGCCGCCACCAACTGCCAGGCGTTGTCTCCGGGACTTAGCCAATCGGGATAGGGCAACATGGTTCAGACACACTCCAATTCGAGGCAATGGGCTAATCGAAATCAGCCGCGGTGTGAAGTGACGCCGTGGACCCGTGAAGCCTCGAATCCGAATGTTTCGGCGATGTGTGCGGCGGTTTAAATATTGATTTCGGTTCGCGCCGCCACCCGGGGCGGTTAGCCGAACTGGGTCTGCGGTCGGGGCAGGGCGGCACCTTCGACGGTGATGTCGAGCTTCTCGTTGTAGAACGCCACGAGGCCGGCGATCTGGCCGACGGCCGGCAGCGGGTAGTGGTACGTCCACGCGAGGTCGGGATGTACGGTGTCGCCAACCCGCACCGACCAATAGCCCGACGTCACTCCTTTGTACGGGCACAACGTCTGCGTCAGGCTGGGCTCCAGATGCTCGAAGGCGATGTCGGTCGGATCGATGTAATACCTTGTGGGCAAACCAGTTTCGAAAAGCAAAACCGGTGACCGGGTGTCGGCCAGCACAACCCCGTCGAGTTCCACCCGGACGTGCCGGTGTGAGCGCAGCGCGTCGACGCGAGAATACGGATTGCGCGGGTGGCCGTAGATCGGCTCGTCTTCCTCAAACCACCGCAACGGATTCCATTCGAATCGCACGGTGCCCGCCACCGGGCTGTCGCTGCCTAGGTCGAACACCCGCGCGGCCGATTGGTAGGTTTGGCCGGCGCCGACCAGGGAGTGCAGCCGCGACGGGCCCAGCTGCACTGTCTGCGGATGGTTCTCGTCACGCAGGAACCCGTCTCGGACATCGGCCAAGGGCACGTAATACGCTGGGTAATAAGGCAATTCCCAGACGTAGCGAGCCGCGGTGGTGTCGAAAACCAGTTCGTGGCCGAGAAAGCCTCGGACCCGGCGGGGCGCGGGCTCGATCCGTCCACGCGTGGCGGCCATTTGGGGGTAGTCACGGTCCCTAATATCGTTAGTCATGTGACACCTACTGATCCTTCGAGGCCAGCCCGGCCGGCGCATGGGCGATCGCTTTTCGGATGGCGTCGGCCAACGCCAGCGCGCTCTCCTCGGTGAGTTCGAGGGCGACCCGTGCCGACGGGCCCAGCTGCGGATTGATGACGTCGATGTTGACCGTGTGGCCGTAGGGCGCATGCACGGGATGGTCGACGTACACCGTCGCGCGGTTGGCGCTGAACCATCCCGCCGCGCTCTTGCCGCTGCCGTCGATCTCGACGTGTTCGGTGAGATATGTGCACATGGCTTCCAGACACCTAGCCTTTCAGGTGGGTGGCGAAGAACTCGTCGATGTGGCGCCAGCCGTCAACCGCGGCATCCACCCGGTACACCGGTCGGTCGACAGAGAAGAATGCGTGGCCCGCGCCCTCGTAGGAGTGAAACTCATGCGGCTTGTCCAGTTTGGTCAGCTCGGCGTCCAGCACGGCCACCGCAGCGGGTGCGGGGAACCGGTCCTCGAGCCCGAATAGGCCCAGCAGCGGACAGCTCAGGTTCGATGCCAGGTTCAGGATCGGTTTCATGGCCTTGGGCATGCCCTCGGGCGGTTCCTCGACGATGAAGGCGCCGTAGCAGTCCACCGCGGCGTCGAACTGCAATGAGCACGCCGCCAGATATGCGTGCCGCCCGCCCGAGCAGTGCCCGATGACACCGAACTTCCCGTTCGCGCCCGGCAATGAACGCAGGTGCTCCACCGCTCCGGCGACATCGCCGACCAGTCGCTCATCGGGGACCCCGCCGGCGGCCCGCACCGCCGCGGCGGCATCGTCGGGTGCGGCGCCCGGGGCCTCGCGTGAATACAGGTTCGGGGCCACCGTGTGATAGCCGTTGACCGCGAGCCGCCGCACGAACTCTTTGGTCTCCCGGTCGTAGCCGGGCATGTGGTGGATCCAGACGATTCCGCCGCGCGATCCCTCGGCAAGCGGCTCGGCTAGTGGCATAGCCCGGTAGGCCTCGATCTCGTCGCCACCGTGGCCGGTGATGGTGATCGTTTCTGCGCGAATGGCATCTGGGCTGAACGCATTCATCGCGTGCTCCTTGTTTGGCCGCAAACAGGATGCGGGGCGCGTGCGGCTCGTCTTGGTCGCCCCGCCGCCACCAACCTATCCGAACAGCGTGTGGGGCGGACGCGGACGGATTGGCAAACGGCCCATACCCATACCGCGAATCGATTACCGTCTAGCTCATGTCGCTTCGGCGCGAGAGCCCGATTCGCGGGCGGCGGCTGCGGCTCGGCGAAGCGCTGGGAGAGCGCTTCGCGATGAGTCCGATCGGCCGCCAGTTCCTGCTGCACCTCGCCCCCCGCATCGACAAAGTACTAATCCCGTGGACGAACGGGCGTTTGAGCTCGGCGGGTATCGACATGGTCGGTCTTGTCACCACTACCGGCGCCAAGTCCGGACAGCCGCGTACCCAGCCGCTGGTACTGATCGACGACTCTGATGGCCTGCTGGCCATCGGATCCAACTATGGCCGGCCTGCGCATCCGGCCTGGTCTGCCAACCTGTTGGCAGACCCCGAGTGCACGGTTGAGTTCAGGGGTCCGCCGGAGCGGTACCGTGCGGAATTGCTCACCGGCGACGCCCGCGCCGCAGCATGGGACACGGCCGTCGATGTCTACCTCGGCTATGAGAGTTACCGCACCAGCTGCGCACCTCGCGAGATCAGGGTCTTCCGCCTCCGGCCCATCGGCGCCTGACAGCACGCGGCGGCAGAACGGCTCAGCCGACCGTGATCGGAATCGTCACCGATTCCGTTTTAGCGGGCAGCTGGGTCATGTCGACGGCCAAGATCTCGCCGCTGTCCTGAGTGCCGTTGGGCAGCATCTTGGGCCTGAGTTTGAACGGCGGGATGTCGGAAGCCAGCCCGGCCAGCCCGAAATCGCTGTCGTTGGCGAGCATCAGCGTATTTCCACCGTCCCTGCTGATGACGCCCTCGATCTTGTCGTGCCCGAAGAAATCACCGTTGGCGGACAGCGAACGCACCAGATCGCCGACATCGAGTTTGAGCGTCTTGGCGGCCAGGGTGATCCCGGCGACCTTGAGCTTGTCCGCGGCAGCCGCGTCGGTGCTGACGCCGACAAAGGTCTCGAGCGGAACACCGTTGATGAGCAGGCCGCCGGCGTCGGCATGATAAGACGTTTCCGGCACCGTCGAGTGGGGGCCGACATCGGTGGCCCCGGAGATGTCGGCGACGTAGATCTTCTTGTTGCCGTCGGGTGCAGCGGCGTTGTCATGCTCGTCGATCAGGAACGTGGTGGGGCTCAGCGCGGTGATCTCCGACACCGCCACCTTCGTCTGCTGCGGATTGGCGAGCGGATACAGGTACTCGTGCATGTTTGTGCGGTCGGCGAGGTTGATGGTCACGATGCGGGTGACGGGGACGGACTTGGACGCACCGACCAGGCCGGGTGTGTTGAGGGCCGACTGCATGATGCCCACCAACGTCGTGCCGTCGGGAGTGATCGTCAGCCCCTCCATGCCCTCATTTGGGCTGCGCAACGAGAGCTCTTTGGGCAGGGTCCCATCGAACGGCGAAAGGCGTTCCAGCTCCTTGCCTTTGGCATCGAAATGGACAACGAAGGGGCCGTACTCGTCGGACACCCAGAAGGTCCCGTCGGGCATGGCGACCAGCCCTTCGCTGTCCAGGCCGTGATCGGAAAGCGCCAACGGATTGCCGTTGAGGTCCACCAGTGTCTCGCCAGTGGACGCTTGCGGGTCGATGAGCCCCACCACGGGCGCACCGTCGTTTCCGGTCAGCGTGATGATCTGCTCCAGCGACGCGACGCCGCCGGCCAGTTTGAGCTTGGCGAGCTGCGGGTGGAAGTTGGGCACCGGCAGCACCTTTTCGCCGGGGGTAGGCCCATCGACATTAGGGCCGCGGTCGGTGAGGCCGTAGATCTCATCGGCGCTGCCCGGCACCGCAGCGATCGCAGACCCATGCGCATTGGCCTGTACGGCGACCTCGCCGATGATGGTCAACGGCGACTGGTCCTCGGCGTAGAGCCTGACGGCGGGGCTTACGGTGACCGGAAGCTGATCGGGTCCGGTAAACCCGGCGTCGGGGGTGTAAATCATTGCCCCGTATGCGCCGTACGCGATGCTGCCGTGCGCGGGCTTGCCAAACGCCACCGGTGTCACGCCGTTGGCGGCGGCCAACAGCTGGCCCGGAGCGATGGTCAGAACCTTTCCGGGTTTGGTGCTCAGCTTCCCGTCGGCCGGCTGCGCGGGCTCGGTGCTCGACGTGTCCAGCGACGAGCACGCAGCCACTGCAAATAACACCGTCCCCATCGCGACCGCCCAGCAGTTGTTGGATGCGATGCGCATGGCTTACCAAGTTAATTTGCCGCGCGCATGAGCGCGAGCAAATCGCCGACGATGCGCGCAGGGTCCTGGTCTTTTCAGTGTCCCTTGTCGCGCACTTTGTAGGTCGAGGGCCACGACTTTCGAGACTCGTCTCCGGTCAGGGGAGTCCCCATTCCTCCGACCTTGACGCTGTAGGCCTCCTTACCCGGCCCGACCTCGCGGTTGGCGTGTTCCTGGGCGAGGTAGTACAGCTCATCGATGGTGGCTTCGTCGTAGGCAACGAACGAGGTTTCCCGCGCGACGTCTTCGATGCCGACGAGCATCCGGTCGGGCAGGTAGCGCGACGCCAGCGCCGCCATGCCCAGCAGGGAGAACGGAATGACCCAGTAACAGACGAACGACAGTGGAGTCTTGGTGTCGAGGATCGTGGCTTCTTCTCCGCCGAGGCGCTGCACAATCGGTGGGATCGCCGACGACACCGTCATGCCGGCAAAGGCCACGATCCAAATCCAGGTCACGACCGTGACGATCCGGCCGAACAGCTCGGTCTTGACAACGTCGGCAGGCTGTTCGGCTGCGGCGAACTCACGCACGAACGGCTTGCCGATCCGCAGGCTAATCAGCGCCACCAGGAAAATTCCGGCGTTGCTCAGCGGCTGTATCCACCCCTGCATGAAGGTGTCGCTTACCGTAAACGTGAGCACGGTCAGCACCAAAAACGTTGCGACAGCACCTATGTCGAGCGTACGACCGGGCTTCCCGGTAACGCGCCCGATCACAAACACGGCGACGGCGATCGCCAGCGCGACCAACACGGCCGCCTTGAAGGGGACGTTACCGACAAGCACCCAGTAAACGATCCACGGCGCGAATCCAAAGAGCATGCCCACGGTGGGTCAGTGTATGGCCGGCGGTTCCCGCCGCCGCGACCGCCGTTACCGGCGGTGGCCGGCGTTTGACGGTGTCGTCGTGGGTGACCGGACGGATCAACAGCGGAGTGCCCACCCCGCCACCTGCAGCGACAAGCGAGCCCGGGTAGCCGATCTAACTAGTGGACATATATTTCCACCAGGCCGTTTAGGGGCCCATCATCCCAGGTCCCATCATTCCCGAGCCCATCATTCCCCGCATCATCGGCGGCATTCCATCGCGCACGAAGCCGGTGACTTCCTGGGCATGCGCGCGAATAGCTCGCGTAAGGACTGGATCGTCGGCGGTTTCTTCGGCCACCACACCGGTGGGGGTGAAAGTCAGCTGGCGGCGATAGCCGTTCGCGTGTCTGAATAGCGCGGGCAGGCTGGCGCTCATGCACATGACCTCAGCGCCCTGCTCGAGGTGCGAGTACATGCTGGACACGTGCGCTTGAAGTTGTGCGACAAGGTCAGGCGAATTCGATTGGGTGGTAGTGCGTATCCCGCTGGGAATCTCCTCGACGGTGCGGGTTATTTCGCTGTGCCGGCTGAACATCTCGGTGTAGCGACTCATGTCGGCGGCATCGACGCCCATGCCGTTGTGATCGATCAGTCGCATGCCCGGCGCCGAGCATCTAATGCCGCGCAGCACATAGCCCAGCGCGAGCGCGCCGCCGCCAGCTCCGAGTGCGGCAAGCGCCGCGCGGCGCGTTAATTTCACCATCCCGAATTCCCCCCGCCGCGTTATGGCCGAGGGGCGCTCGGGGCTGTGGTGGTGGGCGACTGCGGGGCCGGTCCCATCTGGCCGCCGGGCCCCATCATCCCGCCGGGGCCCATCGTCTTGCCGGGCATCATCTCGCCGGGTGGTTTCGGGCCGCCGGGCGCCATCATCGCGCCCTGCCCCATCTCCCCCGGTTTCATGTGGCTGCAGCAGGCCATCGGCCCCGGCCCCATGTGCTCGGCCCGCTGACCGTGCAGGCTCCAGCTCAAGAAAAACCCCGAGAAGAAAATTGTCGCGACGACGAACAAGCCGCCGGCGACGATTCCCACCCACGCCAATGCCTGATTCAGACGGGTCGGCGCGGACCGGAAGTCCTTGGGTTGTTCGGTGGCAATGCCGGAGTCGTCTGTCGGTAGGGAAATGTCGGTCGAACTTGCCATGGCGTGACCCTCTTGTCCTGGGATGGATTGAGGTTCCCAATCTACCCCGCCCGGGGTGGGGTGGGGTACATTGGGGAATGACGCAGGTCATCGGACTACGTCGCCCATGCCGACTACCGAGGAGGAGACGGTGACGGCTCAGGAGTTGACAGCTAAGAAGCGTGCGGCGCTCAACCGACTAAAGACGGTGCGGGGTCATCTGGATGGAATTATTCGGATGCTCGAAACCGACGCCTACTGCGTGGATGTGATGAAACAGATTTCTGCGGCGCAGTCGGCGCTGGAACGCACGAACAGGGTGATGTTGCACAACCACCTAGAGACCTGCTTCTCGGAGGCCGTCCTACGTGGACGCGGGGCGATAGCCATCGACGAACTGGTGGACGCCCTTAAGTTCAGTCCCGCCTTGACGGGCCCGGATGCGTGCTTGAATGGCACCACCGCCGACGAGGCAGTGGGGGCTGGCAAATCATAAGTCGCAGCCAAAACCCTGTGCCCGACAATAACTATTCAACGGCGAGCGTCGACTTGTAGCCCGCGCTTGGCGCGTAGCCCGTGAAATGGACTGCACACCGGAGCACCGCCCACATAGACCGCCGGCGCGACGTTAACGATGGCCGTCTACAGCCACTCCCGACGGGTTTTGCGCGAGATGTGACATCCGGTGACACAGATACCGGCTCACCGGTCTAGGAACCCACACGCACACCCATGTTGACCTGCCTTTTACCGGTGCCCCCAGTCGGACTCGAACCGCTCGGGGCCCCCTGGTCAGGGGGCCGAACCCGTCCTGACCTGCACAGATAGCCTCTCCCTACCTAATTCTAGATAAGTGTGACTGTGTCCAGATTGTGTCCACAGCGTGTCCAGCCTCGGCGCTTTGGAGGGGTTCTGAAGCTACGGTGGCCCCGATGGCCTATAGCGAAGCCCATGACGTGATCGGGCTGCTCGTCACCCAGCGGGCCGGGGCCACCCCCATCACCAAAGGCCTCGTCTGTGGGGTGCTGGCCGAGCTGGCCGCAGTCGGTTGCGCCGTCATACGGCGACACTTCGTCGCAGCACCTCCGCAAAAATGAAGTAGCCGCCTACGCTATGTGCCCGCCCCTGCCGCGCTGGACACTGCGGGCAAGGGAAACGCAGGAGGTTCTCATGGTAGGACTGCCGAAACCCGGCGACATCCAAAAGATGCTCGACGGATTCCACAAGGAATTGGGCGCCATCCGCACACTGCTTGAGCAGCTGCTTGAACTGGAGCGCGAACGGATCGAGCGTGACCAGGCGGCGTGACATGGGCTTCCTGCTCACTGTTGAAGCTCGGCTCCGCCAGGAGTTGCGCAACTATGCTGTCGAGTTACGGCAGCTGGCCTACACCCTGCCCAGCGGGGTGGGCGAGAACGATCTGCTTCGATTGTCGGAGCGGATGCGCGCCGCTGCCGACTAAAGTCCAACGGTTCACGCGTCGCGTGCGGCGGGGACGGTGGGGTAATCCTGCCTCGAGCTTGCTGGCACTTGCCGCCGTTGTGATGGGCGCTGCGAGCTGACCGGACTTCCCCGCCTGACCAGATGCCTAGTCAATCACTAAGTGGAAATACGGCTTTCGAGTAGCCGACTACGCTAGGCCGCCCCGTGACATCGCCACAGCATTGGAAACATCAGGTCCCGCTCTATCGAGGGAGCAATGCTGTGGCAGAGAACCAAGTTGCCCCCATGTACCAAAAAAAGCAGGCAACGGCCCAGCAGGCCGAGGCGGTGGCCGACGCGCTGATGAAGGTGTTCGACCAGCAGCTATTCGACTGGGAGCTGCCGCGCGTGATGGTGGACACCTGGGAGCACGGGCGCACCGTGGTGGTGTGGGAAGAAGGCCCGTACGGATGGACGTGGGTCTTTCCGTGCGGAGGCATGTTGAACGGGAGCAGATGGGAAGTCCCCGAGGCCCAGCTGCCGAAGGGCGTGTGGGTCGAGCCCAACGACGGCTGCGTGGTCAGCGTCTACCAGGAAGTTGCCGAGCGGCAGAGTGCCGAGGTCCGAGGGAAGCGTTTCGCGTCTTCGACCTTCGCACCACTGGCAAGCGCCGATCCCACCGCAGGGCACGACGCGGGGTGGCCACCACGGCGGCGGCTTCGGCTGGCCAAGGTCGTCTTGCAGCTGGCGCATCACCGCTTCAATCGCAGCCGCGTAGGTGCCGCCGTTTTCTGAGATAGTTCACCGCTGGGCTTGCAGTAGGGTGCGGATATCTCTGGGGAGCTGATCCAGGGCCTTATCCATCTGGGGAGGCGGGAGATGGTGCAATACGGCTGCGGTGGTCGCCGCAGCCGCCTTGCCGACGTCGTCGAGGGCGATGACCGCCTCACGGGCGAACCGCGCAGCGTAGGCCTCGGCGTCGTACATCTCGGGGACGGCGCTGGGATTCCAGCCCGCGTAGAAGATGCCCCTGATCAGGTCGGGCAGCTGAGCCGCAAAGTGGGCGCTCGCCTCCACGGTGAGCCGATCGCGCAGGGTGTGCAGCCACGCGCGCAGCACTCGGTAGGCGAACTCCCGATCCTCGGTGTCGAACTCCCTGGCCACGTCGTTGATCCACGTGTGCGCGGTTTGCATCGCGTGGTCAAGCGCCGAGACCTTCGTTTTGGCGGACATGACTACCTCCTTGAGACCCCGGTCTTAGTTCTACAGCCAGTCGTCATGGACTAAGCCCCTTCTTCTCCCCTCGTGCCCGGCCGCCCGCATTCGGGCTTCGAGGTCTGGCCGTACGCATTTCAGGTTCTGCCTCCCCCGTCGTCCCGAAAAGGGTCCTCAGGTCGCTGTCGTAGCGCGTTAGGGTTGCGAAACTATGAAAGGTGACACATGTTCGTGTACAGAGCGTCTCAGACTGACCTGGGTAAGTTTGAAACCGGGTTCATCATGCCCGGCCCGGCCGGAAAGTTCGTTCGCGTCAAATTCCACTCGACGGCCCATGATGCAGAAGCGCACGTCCACTATCTCAACGGCGGCCCAGTCACCGAGAAGTTGGCCGAATCGCTTGAGTCGATTGCCGAAAGCCTGACCGGCATCAACAAAGCCCTCCGCGACCACCCGAGTAGTACGCAGTAGAGCAAGCCTGGATGGCTTCGGGCCCGCGCTGTGGTTGCCGCAGCCGCCCGCCCGGCGGGAATCAGCCCGAGCGTCTACCTGGGTTTTGCCGTTTGACCTGTCGGTTCGCTTCGTCTCGTTCCGATTCAGTCCCGTTCGTTACCTGCGGTTTCGGTTTCAGGTCTTGACGGCGTCAAGAGGTCATCGCCCATGCCATCGCGATCAGGAGCGCCTCAACGCTCGCCGGGCCCTGGGCCTCTCGGTGGTGTACCGGGCGGCTACCCGCAGGGGCGGCACGTTCGTCGGAAACAGGCCTCGTGGAATTAGGTGGTCAGGATTCGTTGAGTGAGTCAGGCACTTCGAGTATTTGTAGCGGCCACGCCGCGTACGGAACCCCAGCGTTGTAGAACGTAGGTTGGCAGCCCACGAAGGTACCTTGGGCTCATCGATCCCACCGACTTCCAGGGCCTCGGCGGCGTGCACCTTGTAGTTGATTCCCACGCAGAACACTCGCGACGTCACGGGTACGAAGGGCACCAGTTCAAGTTCTGCCAGCGGGATCGGCGCCGCCCCCGATGGCTTGAGGGTGCCGCCGCTTCGGTAGAAGTCCTCGACGCCACCCAGCGGGGTGACCATGTCATCGGACACAGAGCCGATGAGCCGCAGCCCGTTTTGGTTATAGCCAACTAATCTCACAGGTATTGCCTTTCTTGATTACGGTTGATGCGAAACCGCAGGTGGTCCGGGGTGGTCAGTTCGTTTCCGGCATTTCGGAGAAGATCTCCCATACCGGATCCTCGGGAATATCGTCGTGGGCGACTTCACTATCGAGTTCGCGCCACAACTCGTAGGCGATTTCGCGTGTGACCAGACCGTCACGCAACTGAAAGCAGTGCACCAGCCGGGCGTAGACCTCGGTTCCCTTGGGGAAGGGCATGTTGGGCATCAGCGATGGGTCGCCCACAACATATACGTGGCCGATTTGGTCATCGAAGACGAAGTTCTCGGTGGCGAACCGGCGAAGCACCAGTGTCTTGCGGTAGGCCAGCGTGCGGAAGATATTTCGGTAGGCTTCTAGCACTTCCTTGGGGTCTTTCATCACCACGCCGCGGGCGGGCGCCTCCCAGGTGATGTCATCGGCATACACGGCGACGGCTTTTTCCACCTCCTCGGGATTCTCGGTGTGAAAGTGAAAGTCGACGACCTTGAGGTTGCGTGCGATGATCTCGTCTCGCGTCAACTCCGAATCGGGACGTAAGTCGACCCCGATTTCTGCGAAGACGTCTTTTCTGCTGACTGTCATGTCGTGTGTCCTTCGTGATGTGGTGCGTATCGGTATATGCATGCGCAGGCGCAGCGATGCCATCAAGCTGAGTCCATCAGGACTCGCTTGGTTCGGCTTCCTCGGTGACGCCGACCTCAAGGCCAGACGCGGCACTAAGTTCTCTTGCTTCAATGTGTTTCAGATCCTGCCCGGCGGCGTTCTTCCAAGAGATGGGGCCGTTGTTGGTACCCCCAACGAGCAAGCCTCCGGCAGCGGACGGGCTGCTGAATAAGCGGCTTCGTCGGCCAGGTACCGGTATTGGGTGGCGCGGCTGACCCCGACGTACTTGGCGATGTCCCCTCCCAGTGTGACCGTCGGCCTTCATCCGTTTCGCGGTGGTGATGTGCTCAGGGTCGTCCACCTTCCGAGGCCGCACGAACTTGGTGCCGTTGGCGCGGGATGACGCCCGCTTCAGGGCGGTGCGCTCCTTGATCAGCTCGCATTCGTCAAGCAGGTGTCATTTCTAAACATCCGGGACCCGCACGAGCCGGTCCACAGCCCCCGGAACAGCCCAGGTCGAAGAGTCCGATATCCCAGTGTCACAGGCGAGTCCGGGTTCCCGTGAATCTGACACCGGATGAATCGTCGGACCCCGGTCGTTCCATAGAGTATGACCACCGCCGCGTACCTCAGGGTGTCCACCGGTCGGCAGTGCATCGATCAGCAGCACGACGCCATCGCGGCGGCTGGCATTACCCCCGACCGGGTCTTCACCGACACCGCATCCGGTCGCGCTGGTAGCAACCGACCCGGCTGGACGGAGTGCATGGGTTACCTCCGCGAAGGCGACCACCTGGTGGTCGTCGCCGTAGACCGGCTCGGACGCTCCGTCCGCGAAGTCGCCACGGCCCTCCATGAGCTGACCAGCCGTGGTGTCCACGTGCGGTCGCTGCGGGAAGGGGTGGACACCAGCACGCCGACGGGGCGCGCCGTCACCAGCATCATGGCCACGATCGCCGAGTTGGAACTGGAACTGGGCAAGGAGCGCCGTGCGGCATCTCGTGAGGCTCGGGTGGCACGCGGACTGGCCGCCACCAAGCCGATGAAACTGGATGCGGCCCAGCAGAAGCGGCTTCTACGCCTGTATCAACATGGAGAGCCCGTCAGTGAATTGACGACCTTGTTCGGTATCAGCCGCAGCACCCTATTCCGGACCCTGAAAGTCCTGAAGCAGCAGCCTGCACCGGTGTGAGCCAGTCGCAGCGATAAGGAAATCAAGTGCAATACGACGGCCTTTTTGAAGTCATACCTCCTGCACTCGACGCAGACCCGTGGGACGACCCACCCACCCTCAAGCTCAGGACGATCTGCGCGACCAGCTACGCGCCGGTTCTGTACCCGGCCACGACCACCTATCGTCTGCCCTTGCGCTGACCCGGCTGGTGCGAGCCGAACTAGAGGCATTTGGCACGGGCGGCGGGACTTGGATCACAGTACAGACTGTAATCTCGACTCTGATCGAGATCAAGGGCTATAATTCGCCGCATGAGGAGACCACCGTCCAAGCTGGTGCAGCGACTGCTCAGCGCGAGCGAGGAGGTGCTGCGCCCAGACCCGGCACTTCGGTTGGAGGACATCGCCACACTGATCGGCTCCGCTCGCGCAACGCTCTACTACCACTTTTCTGGCCGCGACGACCTGGTCGCGTTCCTACTAGAAGAGCACCTGCGCGTCGCCGCCGAGACAATCGAGCTCGCCGTAGAAACCACCCGCCCACCAGTCGTCCAGCTGCGCTCAGCGATAACCGCGCTCGTAGGGTTCCTCGGGGGGCAGCCCGGAGTATGCGCCGGCCTGCTCTCCTTCGCGGGAGCCACCGGACGACTAGGAACCCTCATGGCCGCGAAGGACGCGCAGCTCGCCACGCCACTTCGAAAGCTCCTCGACGAGGGCGCCGCCACCGACCAATTCACGATCAGCGACTCCCGCGACGCCGCCAACGCCATCCTCGGGGCTGCACTGATCGCGACGCTCACCCGCTGGGAAGATGGCCGCGACACACAAGATCCCGAGTTTCAGCAGGCACTGACAGACCAACTCGTCAGGAGCGTCGCACGTGCCTGAACAAATAAACAGGTGCCCGGTTGCGGCGCCGGCGGTCGCCGTGTTCTCGCCGGCGTCGGTAGTGCTCGCGACCGAATAAATGAGTATCTGTGCGTCAGTCTGCGTCGATGAGGAACACCGGATGCCGATGCTCCTCGGCTTGGAAGGCCTCTAGGCCGTCGCGCGGAGTCGCCTCGAAAGCCCCCCGCACGAACGGGTTGATCCGAGCCGAAAACGTCCGTCGCAGTTGCATGGCGATCTCGGCTCGGCGTCCGTCGGTGACCTCAGTGCAGCGGATCGTCTCCACCCGTCGCCCCCGACGGAGGCGCGCGGTACCAGCCGCTCGGATGTTCGCCACCCAACCAGTCTCGCCGAAGATCGAGACCAACCAGCGACGGCCGTCGTGACGGAAGATCACAATCGGGACGGTGCGCAGCGCTCCGGTTCGTCGTCCAGGGGTGTCAAGTAGGTAGAGCCGCCCCAGTGGAAATCCGGCCCTGAGCAGCGCGATCGGGATCCGGGAGAACACGAGCATGGCAACAGGCAGACCTGGTCGGAAGTGGTTCATATGCGCCCCTAGCGTCGATGCTTAGTTTTAGATTATAGTCTAGACTCAGTTACAAACTATAGTCGAAGATTGGAGTTCGGAGCCATGCCTGATTGGACCGCAGCAGACCTGCCCTCGTTCGCCGGACGCACCGCCATCGTCACCGGCGCCAACGGTGGGCTGGGTGAGGTGACCGCCCGCGAGTTGGCCCGGGTCGGTGCCCAGGTCATCCTGGCCGTGCGCAACACCGAGAAGGGTAAGACCGCCGCGCAGCAGATGACCGGCGATGTCGAGGTGCGTCAACTCGACCTTCAGGACCTGTCCTCGGTACGCCAGTTCGCCGACGGGGTAGACACAGTTGATGTCCTGGTCAACAACGCCGGCATCATGGCCACTCCGGACGCGCTCACCGCCGACGGCTTCGAGAGCCAGATCGGCACCAACCATCTCGGTCATTTCGCGTTGACCAACCTACTGCTGCCCAAGCTCACCGACCGCGTCGTGACGGTGTCGTCGGTGATGCACAGGATCGGCCGTATCAGCCTCGACGACCTGAACTGGAAGACCCGGCGGTACTCGGCCTGGCCGGCCTACGGCCAATCGAAGCTCGCCAACCTGCTTTTCACCAGCGAGTTGCAGCGGCGCCTGGATACCGTCGGCTCTTCGCTGCGCGCGCTGGCCGCCCACCCCGGCTTCTCGAACACCAACCTGCAAGGCCACTCCGGCCGCAAGTTGGGCGACGCGCTGATGTCTTTCGGCGCCCGGCTGATAGCCACCGATGCTGACTTCGGCGCCCGGCAAACGTTATACGCCGCGTCGCAGGATCTACCGGGCAACACCTTCGTTGGCCCGCGATTCGGCATATGGGGCCGCACCCAGCCGGTCGGGCGCAGCCGGCTGGCCAAGCGCGCAACCACCGCCGCCGCACTCTGGGAGCTGTCCGAGCAGCTCACGACCACCAAATTTCCGCTCTGACGAGCTGATGCGCTAACCGTGCGGGCGTCACGGCGAAGGTCGTCAGCCACCGTTATCGACGGGGACCCACGTTAAGGTTGCCGCGATCTGGCCGTGCCCCGACCACTTGCGGTCAGTAGGCTTGGGCTCTTGTCATCCTGACCGCCAGGAGCCGCAGACTGGCCAACGCACTGAACAAGCGGCACGACAACCCGCACGTCGATGCCCCAATCGGAAACGCGGGCCGCGATCGTCGATGAGCTGGCTGTGGACGTTAACTGGGGTACCGGCGAGGACGAGATCCCGGACTGAGGCGTGGCTGGCCATCTGCGAGCGCGGGATTGTGGAAACGCGCAGGGGCCGAGGTAGTTCCCCTTGGTGATGGCCCAGGCAGCTGGTGACGGCGGAGTTGGCGGACTTCGCCCCTACTGGTCAGTCGGTCTTCTGCCATGGCTGGCAGATATGTTCAGGTCGCCCACGGGCCCACGCCGCCGACCTTTTCGATCGTGATGTGAGTCAGGTATCCGGGGGGTGCGTCGGACGGCGGGAATCCGGTGCCGGGGCCGAAGATAGTCGTGGCGATCTCGTCGAGCAATTCGGGAGCACCGCCCTCCTCGACGCGCGCCGTGCCCTTGATTGACAGATAGGGTGTCTGTGGCCCGCTGCGGTCGGTGGACACGATGGTCACCGCCACGCGCGGATCACGCCGGATGTTGCGGATCTTCTGATGCTCCTGCAGATGAGCGGTGACCAGCTCATCACCGCCGTCGGCCGTACTCTGTACCGTCACCCAGACCACGCTGACTTGCGGGCTGCCGTCGCGATTGATCGTGACCAGCGTTGCAGGGTTGGAACCGATGAGTTGGCGTGCGATGGCGTTGAGTTTCATGATGTTCATTGCGTTCTCCTTATTCGTCATGTTTCCGCGCATTTCGGGTGTCTATCCATACGACGAAGAAGCTGTGCGTAGACCGACAGCCCGACAACAAATCAACCGACTCGGGCCCACCGACTCGGTCGCCCGATGCTGGACCAGCGCCGCTACGGTCATGACACTCACCGTTTCCCGGCTGGCCATCCACAAGCGCGGAACCATGAGACGGTGTGGCCTAGTAGTTCCTCCTGGTGATAACCCAGGCATCTGGTCAGGCGGGGAAGTCCGGTCAGCTCGCGCCGTTCATCCAGGAGCGCATCCGCCACGGCTATCGACGGCAGCGGCCCGAACATCGCTGTCACTGCAACTCGATTCGGTTAAGCGAGCCCGCAGACCGCGGGGCTTGCCTACAGTAGTTGGCCGTGCGCACCTGGATCCCCGCACTCATCCTTGTACTGGTGGTCGCGGCGGCAATCACCATCAAACTGCTTGTGCGTCGACGCGCGCCCATGGGTGGCTGGTTCACCGACTCGCCTCGTTCCGCCGGCACATTGTCGGTGATCGGGACGATGTTCGCGGTCATTCTCGCGTTCGTGATCTTCCTCGCGCTCCAGAGCTACCAGCGGGCGCGGCAGGCGTCGAGTGAGGAAGCCATCGCCATCAGTGAACTCCACTCCGTCGCTGCGGTGTTCGAGCCGCCGACGCGTAATCATCTGCAGGGTGGACTGGTCTGCTACGCGCGCGCGGTAATTGAGGACGAATGGCCCGCGATGAGCGAGGGGCGCTCCAGCCAGCGGGTGCAGTCATGGATCGACAGGTTGAGCGGGGAGTTTGCGATCACAGAGCCCCACGGCGCACGACAGGAGGCCGCCTACGCCCAGTGGTTCGACGAGCAAGCGCAGCGCCGCGAAGGTCGGCGCGAGCGCCTTGCCGAGGCGACCCCGATGGTGCCCCTGTCCCTGTGGTTCGTGCTGGGTATCGGCGCTTCATTCACGATCGCCTACATGTGCGCGCAGGCGGACAGGCGCGAAGGGCTCCTGGTGCAGTCGATACCCATCGGTTTCGTTACCGCCACGGTTACCGCGGGCATGCTCGTGGTCTTGTTCCTCGACCATCCGTACGCAAACGAGAGCGGCGGCATCGCACCGACCGAAATGCGCCAGACACTTACGAGAATCGATCACGGGAGCGCCACGCCGTGCGACGAGCGCGGCATCCCCCGTCGCACCTGAGGGCTGGGCGGCAACCCCGCCCGGCTGAGATCGCATTTCAGGCCGCCCCCGAAAAGAGCAGGGGCGGCCCGATCAACTATTCAGACGCAGGCTAGGGCGATCTGGTTCCTTATGGCCTAAGCCGAGCTGAGGTCTCCATGCGCGCTGCCCGCTGTTCCTCGCGCGCCTTCACGGTGCGGTGCCAGCGGCCCCATGCTGCCCGGCGCCTGGTGGCCGCGATGCCGCCGGCCCAACCCCGCTCCCACCGATTCGGTTAGGGTGGCGTCATGTTCGATTGGCACTCCCTTAGGGGCGTCGCCGTCGCCGTCGCGATGCTCGCGGTGGTCATCGGAATATGTGCCGCGCTTATACACGTCGATGGCGGTCTGATCGGGCATGGGCTGGCCGCTATCGGCTTCATTTAAGTGCAGCCGGGTTCGTGGCGGAATTTGGCAGTGGTCTACGCGCCACCCCTACGTCTCGACTGCCGCGTCCTCGCTGGACCGGCCGCGGTGCGCTAGGCGCTCATCGAGCAACCGAAATCAAGCCCGGCCGTCAACTCGCGGCGTTCATGCAGCAGCGCATCCGCCACGTCTATCGACGGCAGCGGGCCGCCCCGCTCCCGAGCCGCACGGCGAAGAGCCGCCACCGATCGCAGCTCGGAGTCGATAGCCACGGCGACTGCCTTCTTAGCGGGGCTACCTAACGCAAGTGTGGTAGCCCCGGCCATGGAAACTCGGGTCGGATCCCCGGGGCCGATTCCTGTAGATGTTGGGGGCAGTAAGCGTCCGCCGCGAGCGCTGTGAACTTCGCGGCGTTGTCCTGCGTCAATCCCGGGTTGCCGTCCGTCACGTTTTTCACGACGTCCATGGCCGACAAGCCGTGGTCCAATTGGCCGCAGACGTCTTTGCCGCCCGCTACGGCTTCGTGTCCATCGGTGTAGGGGACGCCCGCCCGCTCGAGCGCGGCGAGGAAGTCTGCGTCGTCGCCGCTGGGATCGCCGTGCGCGGGCACGGCCAGGCCGATTACAGCGGCGAAGCTCGCAAGCACTGCAAGCAGTCGCATCGCTTCATTCTCGTACAGATCGGCGCCGTTGTCCTACCGAGCGTGCTGGCGGAGAGCATCCGCGACAGCTATCGACGGCAGCGGCCCTCCGAAGGCGGTGGGAACAAGTTACTAGACGTCAGTGTTCCCTATTTTTAGATGCATTCGGGCAGCGACAAGCAGGAGGTCCCGCAATGAAACAAACTACCAATGACTCCCCACAAACCACCAATGACTACTGGGCGCACTACTTGCGTGTTCTGAACGACTCGAAGACACGGTGACTACTGAAGCGCGAACCCATCTCACCGCCGTAATGATGATCCTGCTGTACGTCGGCATCTTCACCTACGGCGTTATCACTTATCACGGATAGCCAACAGGCGGCGCTCATCCAGCAGCGCATCCGACACGTCTATCGACGGCAGCGGCCCACACCGCTCCCGAGCCGCACGGCGAAGAGCCGCCACCAATCGCAGTTCGCCGTCGATGGTCTCGATGTCGCGCATGGGGCGAAGCTAGGCAGCCCCAACGTGGGCGCAAGTCATCCCCTGGCATTTGGGCAGAGCTGTGAATTGCGCCGTCGAGACAAACAGACTGCATCTCAACTAGGGGCCAGGCGGTTCCGGTGTATAGGTCACCGTCACCGTATGGGTGGTGGGGGCCCTCTGGTTTGACGGCACCACGCAACCCGCCAGAGCTAGCACAGCCGCCGCTGTCGCGATGGCTAGCGCGATGAAAGTCCCACGGAAAAAGATGGGCCCCAACTTCCCCTAGTCGTCGGATGGCACGGTACGACTAACGGGAGCAGCGTAAGTGGGCGCGGGGTTAGCAACGCCGGAAATTGTGAAAATCGCAGGAAGGCATGGCAGCGGTGTGGCCGCTACGACTACCGAAAATGCCTGACACACTTTACCAACCTCCCTGAGCACTACATCTAGTCCCACGGATGCCTTCTCCGACGAACGTGTCACCCATGCAGATCGCCCGCCCGATATTCCGCCCCGAGCCCGTAACCAATGCGGTCTTGCCTGCAATTCCGAAGTCGTCACTCACGTTTGACTCCTCACGTCCTGCGGCGTGAGCGAACTGGCTAATGCATTAGTCAAAACCACACAGTACCGACCTGGCCGACGAGCGCTTTGCCAGGACGTACGACGACATTGCCCCCGGGCCTGGCCAGGTACGTCAGCGACGCCATCCTGACCAACGCAGACCGCGTGACCCTATAGAGTTTTCCGGGGGCAGCCGGCGAACGGGGAGGGCATGAAACGGATCTCATGGCTGGCTGCCGCCTGCGTGGCCGGGTTCGGCGTCGCCCGCCTCGCTGCCGCCGACCGGTTCCGCAGCATCGAGGCACCGGTAACCCCGCTGCTGGCGTTCACCCCCCACGTGGCAGTGGCCGCACTGTCATGCCCGGTGCTGCTGCGGCGCAAGAGCGCGGCCGTCCCGGCAGCGCTTACCGGGGCCGCGCTCGCCGCGGTTGTGCTGCCCCGCGCGGCCCGGAGCCCGCAGCCACCCGCGGACGGCCCGGTGCTCCGCGTGGTCACGGCCAACCTGATGCGTGGCAACGCCTCGGAGGAGGCGATCATCAGCCTCGTGCAGCGAAGCGCCGCCGACGTGCTATTCGTACAGGAGATCACCGACGCGGCGGTGGACCGGTTCAAGCATGCCGGGCTTACCGACCTGCTGCCGCATCAGGTGATCGACACCAGAGGCGAAGCGCCGACTGGCAGCGGAATCTACGCCAGGTTCCCGCTGAGCAACGGGCTGACGCTCACGCCCATCTCGGTGGCCCAGCCAACCGCGCGGCTTGATCTTCCCAGCGGTCATTTCGCCGACCTGGTCTGCGTGCACCCGCAGCCGCCCAAGCCACTATGGTCACGGCCGAACATCGCCAGGTGGCGGCGGGAGCTTACGGTCCTCCCGCCACCCGCCGCCCCAGGCGTTCATCCTCCGCGGGTGCTGGTCGGGGACTTCAACGCCACCGCCGATCATGTGTCGTTCCGGAGGCTGCTTCGCCTGGGCCACGTCGACGCCGCTATCGAGGCCGGCCAGGGGCTGGTCCCGACCTGGGCGCCCTGGGGCAGCCCGGGATTGCTCACGATCGACCACGTGCTGCTCGACCCGCGCTGTGCCGTACTCGGCGCCTCCGTGCACCCACTGCCAGGTAGCGACCACCTGGCGGTCTACGCGAAGTTCCGGCTCCCCGTCGGGAATTGCGAAAATTCCCTTCGCGGGTTGTAGCCAGCTCGGTCAGTTCGCGGCGTTCATCCAGCAGCGCATCCGCCACCGCTATCGACGGCAGCGGCCCACCCCGCTCCCGAGCCGCACGGCGAAGCAACACCACCAAACGCAGCTCGGAGTCGATGGTTGCGATGTCACGCATGCGCCGCCGTAGGGGCTACATCGAGAGTTATGGCACGGCCATGACGGTGACACTCCCGAGCCGCGACCAGCGCGACCGGCACCGGGGGAACTCCCGTAGGGGCTAGCCGGGGGTGGCTGTTAGGCATTTTCAGGATCCTGAGGGACTTTCGGTCACCATACAGTGTCCATACTGGTCGACAGGCCGTTGTCGCACGTCACGGTGTCGTGAAAGGTCGAGCCTGTCGCGGGTCCACGATATTTGATCTTTGTCTCCTGCGAGCCGGTTACGGTGAAATTAACGGAGTCGTTCCAGTTGATTGCGGTGGCGGTACCCGCCACCGCAACGGATCTGTACACGCAACCCACCGCAGGCTGGTCTGCGTTATTGGTAATCGACACAAATGCCGCCGCCAACGAGTGGTCCTGCCGTAGCTTCAGCTCCGGAGGCGGAGGAGGCGGCGGTACCGCCGCTGGGGGTGCCGCCGTGTGGGGTGCCGCCGCTTGGGGTGCCGCCGCTGGGGGTTCCGCCGGTGGGTGTGCCGGTGCCGCCACTGGGGGTTCCGCCGCTGGGGGTGCCGTCGGATCCGGTGTCCACCACCCGGTCGCAATGAGCGAGAATCTGGCCGACCACGGGGTGCTCGTCGCGGTTGTGCCGCCAGGCGCGGTGCCCGGCTCCCCCGTCCCCGACATGATAATTCCGACAGCAGCGATTAACGCAGAAGCCGCAATGAGAACACCGGGGCGCCGGTACCGCGGCGGGGGTGCTGCTTCATCGTGGCGGGAGTAGCTGGTGAACACCTTCATCGCGCACGCCTCCTCGGCCCAAAGCCCCAAGGCAGGGGTGACCGCTAGCATACGAGCTGCCTGCAGACAAGAGGAGCCGGTGGCGCACACAACTCACCTATGCGACCCGCACGGGCCGACGGGTGGTTGCCGCGGCAATGAGTGAGGCCGCGGGTGATTCAGATTCGTCTGCCTGAATCCAGGTCGTTGGGACGCAATAGGGCAACGGCGCGGTGGCCGACCGAAAGCGGGCTCGGGTCAAACCGAACACCCGCTCTCGGCCGATACACCGAGCGTTTACCCTTCCGTCCCGATCATTGTCATCCTCATAGACTGGCCTGCGATAGCCTTCGTGGCAGCCCTGGTCGCGCCCGACAGACGGGCGGGAACATTCTTCCGAGTATCAAGGCGTGATCGTGGTCTTCTGGTCGATCACACCGGTCACATCATTCAACGCGTTGGCGTCGGCCTGCGGACCCTCGGCTTTGAGCTGCAGTACGTAGACTCCATCCTTGCTTTGGATGACCACCGTCTTCTGGGCAACCATTCGCGTGACGCCGTTCTTGGTGTACGAGCCGGCAATTTGGTATGCGGGATGGCCACTCAGTGTGCTCTTTTGACCGTCGCCGCCGTTATAGCCTGGCAAGTTCTTGACCTCACCGGGTGCGACGGCCAGCAGCTTGTCCGTATCGACATAGCCCGTCAACTTCGCGACGATCGCGATGATCTTGGGCGGGTCCTTGGGATCGGTCGGCGTGTTAAAGACGATCCCGCCATATGGGGCGTCGGCGCCTTCGGGAATCCGTGTCCAGCCCACGGGAACTGGGAGGTCGATCTTCGGCGCGCCCGGTGTGCCGTGGGTGATCGTCGTCTCCTGGATGTTGTTTTTCTTGATGTAGTCGCCGATCGTCTCGTTCGGACCCGACGCCTGAGCGAACGCCGAGGGAGCCGAAGTGGTTGCCGTGGACGTTGATGTCGAGGTCGATGTCGACGTGTTCGACGACTTCGAGCTTTGAACTACGGCCAAGATGATCAGGCCGCCAACGAGGGCCACAATGGAAACGGCGGCGACAAACCAGCTGCTGGTTTGCCAGCGTCTTTCGACGGCCACGAAATCCGGCGGTGTAGCGGTTCTCGGGGGCGCTGGGGTCGTCGTCTGGGGTAGTGGCCATGGTGGTGGGGTAGCTCGTTGCGTAACTTCTGCTGTCTCGCGCAGTTTCTGTTGGGCTGTCTCGAGCAGCGCGGCGGCGTCACGGTAGCCCAGCTGCTCCTGCTCGATCGCAGCTAGCAGGCCGGCGGCTTGCTGCCACTGTTCTTGGTCTAGGTGGTTGAGTGCCTGCGCATACCGGTCGGCGAGTTCGGCTTCGCGAATCTTGGCCTGCGCGTCGGAGACGATGCCACCCGGGTCGGAGTTGTCCGGGTCGATTCGAGCGAGCTCCCGCGCGGCGGCCACGACGGCATTCCATCGCCCGGCCTGATGCAGGGCCGTCATCTCATCCACCAGTGCTTTACGTCGCTGGGGGGCGGTCAGATTTTCCAACGCGGTCAGCACGATGTCCCAGCCACCCTCAGCGGCGGAAGCCTCGGCCTTGCTCGACCAGACGTCGATGTCTCGTTGTCGGCGTGCCTCTTTCAGCCTTGTCTCGACCCGCCCCTCACCCGGATAGGAGGCCTGCAGCGTCTCGAACCGTTCTACGGCTTCGCCCCAGCGTTCGGCGAAAAAGTCGCTCAGTGCATCGGCCCACTGCGGATCGGCCAGCAGGTTCCCGCGCCGCTCGGCAGGTGCCCCCGGTGCAGTCGAAGACTGCGCCTCATGAACGTCGGCGGCCACCCCCTGTGCACAGCGCGGTTCTGTGTCGTGGTCGGCCGAGACCATCTGGGCCACCGCGGCGCCGCCGCTATCTTGCGCATCACCTACTGGCGCTTCGGGGGCTTGGTCAGTAGGGGGCGCAACGCTGAGGAGGTCGGTGGCGTCCGCGGGCGGCTCAGGCGCAGCCGCCGCCGGTGTGGATAGCTTCACCGCCTCGGTGGTGTCGGGCGCCGCGGGCGCCAATGCCGGAAGACTGATACCCCTGGTGGCATCGGCCGACAGTTTGGGTGGGCCCGTGGTGGCGCGCGGCGGCATGCCGGTGCGCGTGGTGGCGTCGGGTGGCTCGGGCCCGCCCGCGGCGGGCGGCGGGACCCCGACGCGCCTTGTGGGGTGGGCCGGGGCTCTGGGAGGACCCGATGTGGACGGCACGCTCATCGGCCGGGTGGCAGCTGCCGTAGGTGTGGCCGCGGCCGATCGCGCACACGAACCCGTCGGCGGAAGGTTGAGGGCCTCGGTACTCATGGGCCGGGTGGCGTCGGCGGGGCCGGCGCTCCCACGCGTGTAAGGTCGGCGGCTGGCTCGGCTGAACGCCTCGGCGAAGTCGAGGCAGTGCGGGTATCGCTGATTGGGGTCTTTGGCCAGCGCCACCGACAACACGCGATCCAGGTTCGCAAGATCAGGGCGGCGCTCGGAGAGCACCGGAGCCGGCGTGGTGAGTTGCTTGCTGATCACGACAGCCGGGTTGGAGTCCGGAAATGGCATCGTGCCGGTCAAAAGGCGAAAAGCCGTGGCCGCCAAGCCGTATTGATCGGTTCGCCCATCGATCGGTTCGCCCATCAGCTGTTCGGGCGCCGCGTAGCCGACGGAGCCGACCGTCATGTTCGTGCCGGTGAAACCGCTGACCTCATCGGCTTGACGGGCGATACCGAAGTCGGCCAACAGTATCCGCCGGCGGGCCCCCTGTGCTTTTGCCAGCATGATGTTGGCCGGTTTGACGTCGCGGTGCAGTAGGCCGCGCTGATGGGCGACGTCTAGTGCGTCGGCGACAGCGGTGACGATTTCGAGCGCCTCGAGCATCGGCATGCCCGTCGGATAACTCTCCTCGACCAGCCGGTCGGCGTCGGTGCCATCGACATAATCCATCGAAATCCATAGTTGGCCGTTGAATTCACCGCGATCATGAATGCCGACGATATTCGAATGCCACAAGGTCGACGCCAACTCGGCCTCGCGATTGAACCGGTAACGGTACTCCGCGTTGGCTGTCAGGGCCGGCGGTAAGACCTTCAACGCGTCGAGGCGCGGCAGACGGGGATGCTGAACTAGGTAAACCTCGCCCATCCCACCAGCGCCGAGCAATCGCTGAATAACAAAGCCGGCGAAAACCTCACCATTTTTCAACGGCATGCGCGAAGCCTACTGCCGACCAGCGCTTGGTGTTCTTTTTCGCGGCCGGCTGGCTAGAAACCGCCTTCGGGTTATCGAGGACTCGGGCCATCGCCAGCGCGGCGGATACCGCGAAAGACGACAACGACAGACAGAGAGTGAGGATCACAGGCCAGGTCCAGACCGGCGGTTGCTGTGTCACAGAGTTGACCCTATGCCGCCTCCCTGTTCGGGCCGCCCCTGCAACCCTGGCGGGTGGTCACAATTTGTCGTTCTTCCAGAACTCCTGAAGGTACGCGCACAGATCGATGATCCCCCCGCGCACCATCTCGGCGTCGGTGATCTCGCGACGCGAATCGGCCAGAGCTACCTGGTGTGGGGTCTTGCCGGTGACGCCGGAATGCTCACTCATAGCCCCTCGCATTCTCAAGGGCGATGTGCCAGATCCAGTTGCCGAAGAAGGGCCTGTCAAAGGCAAGAGCACCGAGGGCAGCGATGACGAAGATAAAGAGCAACGTCCATATCATTGCAGCGTTCATGCTTTTGAGTGTTCGCCGCCCAACCGGCATTCAGTAGAGGTCTTGATATTGTGGGGTCACAAAGCTCCCTTGTGCCGTCCTAGCTACGCCAGATATACGCATTGGAGCCGGCCCCGGCCCCTGATAGGCCAAACAACCGGGGCCGGGGCCGGCCAACTGTCGGCGGCCGCGAGAAACCCCCGACGCAGGAGGAGGTTGGCACTTCCTCAAACCGGCGCGCCAAGCCTAGGCAGCGGCGAAGGGGACGGGCGCCGGCTGAAGGAGGGTCGTACTGAACCAGATCGGCCTAGTCCGCGTCTAATAGTTGTTCGCGCCGCCCCCTGTCCTCCTCCCCCCTCGATGGCGGCCCGAACCATGTCAGACGACCTGGCGACGAACGGCCCCGGCTGAGGGAGTAAAGCCCAGCCGGGGCCGTCGCCGTTGAACTCAAAAGTGTCCACGGCCGTGAACCCTTTAGGTGGAGCCGGGCCCGGACCAGGAGGCGACTGGGACCGGCCCCACCCTCGACGCTGCCGGGAGAACCCGCCTCGACTAGAGCGCGGCGGCAGCCTGCCGGCTGGGCCCGGCGAGCCAACGGCGGACATTGGCAGTTCCGGCTCAGATGCTGCTTGAGCACGTCACAGTTCTTGCCTCACGGTGCGAGCTGGACATGGCCCCGCGGCGGAGGCTGGGGAGGAGGCGGCTCCTGTTGTGGTGGGGGTGCCTCGGGTGGTGGTGCGGGTGCCTCGGGTGGTGGTGCGGGTGCCTCGGGTTGTGGAGGGGGTGCCGCCGGCTGTCGCGGGGGGGACAGCGGCTGTTCTGCTCGAGGTGGCGGTGCCGCGACCGGCGGCGCGACCGGCTTTACCGTCTGTGCCGGGATCTGTGGCTCAGGCGTAATCTCCCCCACGGGGGCTGGCCTGATCAATGCGGTGAGCGCCGCGCCCTGTGCGCCAGATTCCAACCGGCCCTGCCCGTAGTGTTCCGCCGCGTAAGCCTCATCGACCGCTGATTTCTGCCACGCCGCCGGTGTTGCGATCGCGTTGAATGTCGGTGGTAGCTTCCACAAATCGTTTGCGCAGTAGGCTCCCTTTTGCATGCCCGCAGTGACCTGGTGCATCGGTTCGTTCGCCGCGGCATGAGCCCACTCCGATCGGGGCCAGGTCGTCACCGGCAACTGTGCCGCGCCCACCACGCTCGACGCGGTGCTTATCAAGGCGGTGATCACCGCATACTCGGCATGTATTCGCCGTCTACGCATAGCCATCGTCTTCGACGGCGCCATGCCGTTATGTTCCGATGCGGTCATACGCCTGTATGGCCGTCGCGCCGTGCCCCTAATCTGCGGGTTTGCGCGAAAGTCCAGTGGTGATTCACGGCTACAACCAGTTACGATATCCATCATTGCAGGCGCCAGCCGCCTCCACCGTTACCGCTTGGTGTCGATTCAATTAGATGTCGAGCAGGTGACACCGAAGAAACGGAAATCCTGCCGTGGGCACCCGCATCACCAGCCTCGCAGACGCTCTGGTTGGCGCCTCGGTGGTGCTGACCGCCGCAATTATTTGCGCGGGCGCGGCAGGCGCCGACCCAAGCCAGCAGGATCAGTTTCTGGCGCTGCTCCAACAAGAGCAGATTCCCGCCATCGATAACGTGCCGGCGCTCGTCTACCACGCCCATGAAATTTGTGGCGAACTCGACGGCGGCGCCTCGGTTGAGACCGTAGTGACCGACGTGATGAACAGGGCGTATGGGGACAATCCGGCCTTACACTCTGTTCCCGCTCGCGTTAGAAAGACCGCGGTCAGATTTGTCACCGCATCAGTGGTCGTCTACTGCCCCAGCCATCAAGGCGAGCTTCCCGTAGCGCCCTGAGGTGCGCCTGCGCCGCACCGCTATGGGCACCAGTACCCCAACGAGCTGGGTGTCATCGCGGCCGCTCTTGACGACGGCGCGCGAACTGCTGCGGCCCCAATGGCTGCCGGGCACCCCGCCGCATCTGCAGATGGTGCCTTGAGCTGCGCCGATGCGGTGCCCCCAGTCGGACTCGAACCGACACTGGACGGATTTTAAGTCCGCTGCCTCTGCCAATTGGGCTATGGGGGCCCGGCGGCGAATGTAGCGCGTGGAAGCCGGCTCCGGGGCACCGCGTCCCACTGGAATTTGCCCAGATTCTGAAGGTGCGCGGCGGGAGGGATCCGAGTAGGATCCGCGCGCCGCGCAACTTTGCCCGATTTCCGGCCAGATGTCAGATGACACCGCTATGTCGCCCGGCAGAAGCTTGTTAAAACTGCCGGCATCAACGTTAAGAAGCCGTAAACGGAAGCCACCCTGGCCCTTTCGGTCGGGAAGGTGGATGCCGGGGTGTTTAGCCTTACGCCAATACACAGGGGCCCATACGCCAACGCACAGGGTCGGCCCAGCGCAATGGGTCGGCATGGTTCACACAGTAGGAGCTAATAGATGTCATCTCCTTTGACAGCAGTGCCTGAAGAGTTGCTGGCTGCGGCAGCGCAGCTGGGAGCGATCACCACTTCGCTGGCGACCCAGAACGCCGGCGCTGCGGGAGCAACCACCGTCATCGCTCCCGCGGCATCCGACCCGGTATCGATCCAGCAGGCGGGGATCTTCTCGACCTACGGCACTCAGTACCAGGCGATCGCCGCCGAAGCTCAGACGATTCAAGAGCAATATGCGCAGACCCTGGGGACCAGCTCCGGCACGTACACCGCCACCGAGTCCGCCAACGCGGCCCAGGCCGCTGCGGATCCGCCCAGCGGGGGGTTGCTCAATATTATATCCACGCTCCTCGGTGGCCCCGTCCCCACTAGCGCTCCCGGTGGCCCGCTCAGCCTGTCAGGCAACGCGGCCAACCTCTTAAACATCGGTGGTGGGAACTGGTCGTCCGCCGCTTCCGACCTGCTCGGGCTGGGAGGTGGAGGTCTGCTGGATACGTCTGTTGGTGATGCCGCTGCCGGAGCGGACCTCGCCGGCACGACGGGGCCGGCGGTGGCGCCGGTCGGCGGCATGGCCGGCATGGCTGGCATGGGCGCGATGCCGGTGGCCGCGGGTGTGGGCCAGGCGACCATGGTGGGCAAGTTGTCGGTGCCGCCCAGCTGGGCGGGCACGGTCGCCCCGGCGACCAGCTCTGCCGCCGCGGTCGAGACTGTGGGTTGGACCGGCGCCGCGCCGCAGGCCGGGACGGGAGCGATCGTGCCCGGGATGCCCGGAATGGTCGGGGGCGCGCGCAACTCCGCCGGCTTCGGTGCGCCGCGCTACGGCGTCAAGCCCATCGTCATGCCCAAACCTGCGGCCGTCTAAGGAGCGGGTACCGACGCGGTCGCACATCGTCAAACCACAACCACATTCGATCAAAAGAAACGGGATACAGAAAAATGGCTTTCGATTTCGCCGCTATGCCCCCTGACATCACCTCGGCGCTCATGTACTCCGGTGCGGGGGCAGGACCGCTGATGGCCGCCGCGACGGCTTACAACAACCTGGCCGCCGAGCTGAGCAGCACAGCGACCCAATGGGAGTCGATCATCACGTTGCTGACCACCGAGCAGTGGACGGGTACGGGGTCGGCGGCAGCGGCAGCCTCGGCCCAGCCCATCGTGACCTGGCTGACTACCTCGGCGGCGGCGCTCGAGCAGGCGGGTGCCCAGGCCACTGCGTCGGCGGCCGCTTATGAGGCGGCGTTTGCGATGACGGTGCCCCCGCCAGCGATCACCGAAAACAGGACTCGGCTGGCGACGCTCACCGCGACGAACTTCCTGGGCATCAACACGCCCGCGATCATGGCAACCGAGGCTCAGTACGCCGAAATGTGGGTCCAAGACGCCACCATGATGTCCGGCTACCAGGCAGCCTCGGCGGCGGCCGCGGTTCGTCAGCCGGTGCCGCCACTGTCACCGGCAACCAACCCGGCCGCCCCGGGATTGCAAGCCGCCTCGGTCGCCCAGGCCAACACGTCCACCCCCATCCAGGCGTTGTTGAACTCTGTGTCGCCGGCGGCCATCACCCCGGCAGCTGATCCTCCCGGCGGCCTCCTCAACTCGGTTGACGGCTTCCTCGGCACCCCGGCCGTCGCCAATACCATCAACGGCGCAGTGAACACCGGGGCCTGGTTTACCATGAACGCCATCCCGACGGCCGTATCGCTGGGGCACACCACTGGCACCGTGGGGTCGATCCCCTTCGCCCTCTCCGACGCTGTTGCACCGGCCGCCGGTGCGGTCGCCATAACGCCAGGCACCATGGTGGGCTCGTTCATGCCGGCCGGCGGCTTAGGCGCAGCGGCGTCGGCGAGCCTGGGCGAGGCATCCGCGGTCGGCGGCCTATCCGTGCCGGCCAGCTGGTCTGCGGCCACCCCCGCGTCGTTGGCTTCGTCCACCGCCCCACTAGCGGGCTCGGGTTGGACCGCCGCCACCGAGCAGCCCGTCGCGGCGATGCCCGGAATGCCGGGGGCGGCGGCGGCCGCCAAGGGCGCTGGTGCCTACGGCGCCGGGCCACGGTACGGGGTCAAGCCCATCGTCATGCCCAAACAGGTCGTCGTCTGACGCGGGAAAAAGGGGGTACATGTCACGCATTTGAGGCCAGCCATTAACCGCTGCGCCGTAGTCTGTCCGCGATACGGCCACCACCGTACTGATAGCAACTGCGGAAACTTCGACAAACTGAATGCTTGAAAAACAAGGAGACAAGTAACATGCCAACACGTTTTATGACCGACCCGCACGCGATGCGCGCCATGGCGGGCCGCTTTGAGATGCACGCCCAGACGGTGTCGGATGAGGCTCGCAAGATGTGGGCGTCGTCGAGAATATCGCCGGCGCCGGCTGGAGTGGACAGGCCCAGATGACCTCCTACGACACCATGGGTCAGATGAATCAGGCGTTCACCAACATCGTCAACATGCTGCACGGGGTGCGTGACGGGTTGATCCGCGACGCCAACAACTACGAGACCCAAGAACAGGCCTCGCAGCAGATCCTCAGCCACTAGCCGCGACTACCCCTGCTACCCAACACTTTTAACCAGGAGGACGTAAACAATGAGCATCAACTACCAGTTCGGCGATGTCGACGCCCACGGCGCCCTCATTCGCGCACAGGCCGCCTCGCTGGAGCAAGAGCACCAGGCCATCGTTCGCGATGTGCTTGCTGCCGGTGACTTCTGGGGCGGCGCCGGCTCGGTGGCTTGCCAGGAGTTCATCACCCAGTTGGGTCGTAACTTCCAGGTGATCTACGAGCAGGCCAACGCCCACGGGCAAAAGGTGCAGACCGCCGGCAGCAACATGGCCAGCACCGACAGCGCCGTTGGGTCCAGCTGGGCCTGACACCACACCGTTAGACCGGGGCCGCACACCGATTGGTGTGCGGCCCCGTCGCTTGTGGGGTAGCGGCTAGCTGGCTACCGGGTGGGCCCGGGACCGATGTACATCCGCCCGGAGTTGACCTCTGGCGGCAATGCTCCAAAATCCATCGCGTTTCCTATCTCTGGGTGAGTTTGCTGGCCCCGTTGCATCGCCGCCGCATTGGTGATCTCGCTAGCCGCGAGTCGCCGATGTCGTCGAACGCACGCGGTCACCCACGTGGGGTGGCGTGTGGGTCTACTGACCAAGGCTCGGCAAGTGCGGCAAAATGCGTCGTCGCATTCATAGAAATCTCATCGGCAGCCGTCGGCGCCACCTGGCCGACGGGAACGGAATTGCCCCGATGTCGAGTGACTGCCGCAGAGCCCGCGGGAGCGGAGCGCTGCAACGCGCCGACTGCCGCCGCTAACCGTTGCAATCGGGCACAGACGGTCGGATTACGGAAAACCACTGGGATCTCACAAAATTCGTAACCTGAGACAGAATTCAAATCAACAAAAGACAGAACACCATCGCCCTCAGGCGTCGTGCACCGCTTTTGAGCCTCGACGGCGTCCGCTCAACTACGGCATTTCATGGTCCATGAAATTCGTTCCAGCGCTGCCGGTTTGAAGAACTACCCCTCGAAGCTGACCAGCTCCATCAGACCAACAGCGCTGTCTTCAAGTATTTTTGGGGACGCCATTCATCTCAAGTGGGCTGATGCGACACATACCAAACACATATATGTCCGCGCGGCGGCGGGGTCCCGGCCCGCGCTTAGATTTGAGAATTCTATGAAGTCCGTGACAACCGGATATGTGTTTTGCGAGAATGTGGGGACATGACCGCAACGTCGGGATACGCAGGAAGCCAGCGGCCACGCCAGGCCATTCTTGGACAGCTGCCCAGGATTTACCGTGCCGATGGATCACCCATACGCGTTTTGCTGGTGGATGATGAGCCCGCACTGACCAACCTGGTCAAAATGGCACTGCATTACGAAGGCTGGGTCGTCGAAATCGCCCACAACGGACGTGAAGCCATGGCGAAGTTCGACAGAGTCAACCCTGATGTGCTGGTCCTCGACATCATGCTTCCAGACGTGGACGGGCTCCGAATCTTGCAGCGGATCCGCGAATCCGATGCCTACACCCCCACGCTGTTCCTCACCGCACGCGATTCGGTCATGGACCGGGTCACCGGGCTCACCGCGGGCGCGGACGATTACATGACCAAGCCGTTCAGCCTCGAGGAGCTGGTCGCCCGCCTTCGTGGGTTGCTGCGCCGCTCCGGCCAGCTGGCCCCACCTGCTCCCGAGGCTCTCAACGTCGGCGATCTTCGAATCGACTCCGCCAGCCGCGAAGTCAGCCGCGACGGCACACCGATCTCGCTTTCGTCGACCGAGTTCGAATTGCTTCGCTTCCTCATGCGCAATCCACGCCGCGCGCTGAGCCGCACCGAGATCCTGGACCGGGTCTGGAACTACGACTTCGCCGGGCGCACCAGCATCGTCGATCTGTACATCTCTTATCTGAGAAAGAAAATCGACTCCGGCCAAGAGCCGATGATCCACACCGTTCGCGGTGTCGGATACATGCTGCGGCCACCGGAATGACGCGCGAGCGCGACACCCCCCGGTGGTTCCCCCGGTCTTTACGACGCCAATTGCTAGTCGGCGTATTGACAGTCGTCACAGTGGTATTGGTGACGGTCGGCGTCGTCTCGGTGCTGAGCCTGCGCGGCTATGTCACCACCATGAACGACGCCGAGGTCGCCAAATCTCTGCACGCCTTCAACAACTCCTACACCAGATACCGCAACGCCGACCATGCTTCGGCACATAGAGGCACTCCCCCGGTATCGCAGGCGTTGCTGGAGTTCACTGGACAAACACCGGGAAACCTCATTGCCGTGCTGCACGACGGCGTCGTGATCGGCTCGGCGGTCTTCTCCGAAGACGAACCACGACCCGCGCCGGCCGACGTCGTCCGCGCCATCGAGGGGCAAAAGTGGTATGACGGTCCGCCACATACCGAAAAGCTCGGCAGCCTCGGGTCCTACCGGGTCGACTGCCTCATCGACGGACCCGACATCCTGGTCGTGGGGGTGTCGCTGAACCTCGCCGACCGGATCATCGCACGCAAAAACATCACCACCACAGCGCTTATCGCGGCCGCTCTGCTGGTCACCGCGGGGTTCACCGTTTGGGTGGTCGGCTACACCCTTCGCCCGCTGCGCCGGGTCGCGGCAACCGCCTCGGAAGTCGCCGCGATGCCGCTCACCGACGATGACCACCGGATCAGCGTCCGGGTTCGGCCGGAGGACACCGACCCGGACAATGAAGTCGGGATCGTCGGACACACGCTGAATCGGTTGCTGGACAACGTGGATAGCGCACTGGCCCATCGTGCCGACTCCGACCTGCGCATGCGGCAATTCATCACCGACGCCAGCCACGAGCTACGAACCCCGCTGGCGGCGATTCAGGGCTATGCCGAACTGACCCGCCAGGACAGTTCGGCACTGCCCCCGACGACCGAATACGCGCTTGCCCGTATCGAGTCGGAAGCACGGCGCATGACCTTACTTGTCGACGAGCTGCTGCTGCTCTCGCGCTTGGGCGAGGGTGAAGATCTGCAGAGTGACGACGTCGACCTGGCCGACCTGGTCATCAACGCGGTGAACGACGCCGCGGTCGCAGCGCCGACACACCAGTGGGTCAAAGACCTGCCCGACGAGCCGGTGTGGGTCCGCGGGGATCATGCCCGGTTGCACCAGCTGGTCAGCAATCTGCTCAGCAATGCCCGGTTGCACACGCCGCCCGGCGTCACGGTGACCACGGGAGTCACCTGCCGCCGCCGCGGCTCCGAGCCGCCCTATGCCGAACTGACCGTTGCTGATGACGGAACCGGCATCGACGCGGATCTCTTGCCCCGGTTGTTCGAGCGGTTCGTCCGTGCGGACACGTCCCGCTCCAACGGTTCCGGAATCGGACTGGGCCTGGCCATCGTGAGTTCGATCGTCAAGGCCCACCACGGGTCGGTCACCGTCGACTCGGCCGATGGCCGAACGGTCTTTCGGGTGCGGCTGCCGATGATCGCGAGTCCGATCACCGATAGCGCCTAACCGTCGAGGCGGAATGGCGGTGATCCTTTGCAAGGCATGTTCGAACAAAGGAGCGTAAAGGAACCGTAAAGGTGGACCGCGACGCCGTTAGGAAAGTGTCAACCAATGGCCCTGCCCGACCGGCCCCGTTTAGTTTCAACCTGACCTTGCCTCCCGAGGACTGCGCTGTGGCTGACTCGATGAGGTCCCTTTCGTATGCACGTGATCGGCGCGGAACGGAGACAAGATGGGCGTGGTGATTTACATCGTGCTGACTCTGGCGGTATTCGCCGTGCTAGGCCTAACACAGAAGTTGGTCGAGCGGCTATGAGCTACGAAAACATTGTCGGCTTGGCGCTTTCCATCATTCTTGCGCTTTATCTTGGCGGCGCCCTGCTGTTCCCGGAGAGGTTCTAGTGAACACAACAACAGCGGGGATCATCTTCCTCGTCGTTCTCGTCGTGGCACTGGCGGTGGTGCATGTGCCATTGGGCGACTACATGTACCGGGTCTACACGTCTGAGAAGGACCTGCAGGTCGAGCGAGTGATCTACCGGCTGATCGGTGTCGATGCGCGCTCGGAGCAGACGTGGGGCGCCTACGCCCGAAGCGTCTTGGCGTTCTCGTCGATCAGCATCCTCTTCCTGTTCGTGTTCCAGCTCGTGCAGGGCAAGTTACCGTTGCATCTGCACAATCCGGCCACACCAATGACCCCAGCACTGGCATGGAACACCGCGGTCAGCTTCACCACCAACACCAACTGGCAGGCCTACTCCGGTGAGTCCACCGACGGTCATCTGGTGCAGATGGCCGGGCTGGCGGTGCAGAACTTCGCCTCGGCCGCCGTCGGCATGGCGGTGGCGATCGCGGTGGTGCGCGGGTTTGCCCGCCACCGAACCGGCGACCTGGGTAACTTCTGGGTCGACCTGGTGCGCACGGTGCTCCGCATCCTGCTGCCAATCTCCGTCATCGGCGCGATCGTGCTCATCGCCGGAGGCGCGATCCAGAACTTCCACCTGCACGACCAGGTTGTCACCACCCTGGGCGGCGCCCAGCAGACCATCACCGGGGGTCCGGTGGCCAGCCAGGAGGTGATCAAGGAGCTCGGCACCAACGGCGGCGGGTTCTACAACGCGAACTCCGCGCACCCGTTTGAGAACCCGACGACGTGGACCAACTGGTTCGAGATTTTCCTGCTGCTGATGATCGGCTTCTCGCTGCCACGCACGTTCGGGCGCATGGTGGGCAGCACCAAGCAGGGTTATGCGATCGCATCGATCATGGCTACGCTTTATGGGCTCAGCGTGACGTTCATGTTGTGGCTCCAGTTGCAGCACCACGGCACGGTGCCGACCTCGATCGGCACGGCGATGGAGGGGGTCGAGCAGCGGTTCGGCGTCGCCAACTCGGCGGTGTTCGCCGACTCGACGACGCTGACCTCCACCGGTGCCGTCGACTCGTTCCACGACTCCTACACCAGCCTCGGCGGCATGATCGCGATGTTCAACATGCAGCTCGGGGAGGTCGCCCCTGGCGGCACCGGCACCGGCCTGTACGGCATCCTGGTCCTGGCGGTGCTCACCGTCTTCGTCGCCGGACTGATGGTCGGGCGCACTCCCGAATACCTCGGCAAGAAGATCAACCCCCGCGAAATGAAGCTGGCCGCAAGCTATTTCCTGGTCATGCCGGTGGTCGTGCTGATCGGCACCGCGATCGCGATGGCACTGCCCGGCGAACGCGCCGGCATGCTCAACAGCGGCCCGCACGGGCTGTCGGAGGTCTTGTACGCGTTCACCTCCGCGACCAACAACAACGGATCGGCATTCGCCGGAATCAGCGTCAACACCGACTGGTACAACACCGCCCTCGGGCTGGCCATGGCCTTCGGCAGATTCTTGCCAATCGTGCTGGTGCTCGCCCTGGCCGGCTCGCTGGCCAAGCAGGGCCACACGCCGGCATCGGCGGGCACGCTGCCCACCCATCGGCCACAGTTCGTCGGAATGGTCGCCGGCGTCACGGTGATCCTCGTTTCCCTTACATTCCTGCCCATGCTCGCCCTCGGGCCTCTCGCTGAAGGAATTCACTGATGACCGCGACCATCGATTCGGCTGAGCAGACGCAGCCCGAGACCGCCTCAAGCACCAAACGGGTTCAGGGCGGCCTGCTCGATCCCAAGATGCTGTGGAAGTCGACGCCCGACGCGCTGCGCAAACTCGATCCGCGCACCCTGTGGCGCAACCCGGTGATGTTCATCGTCGAGATCGGCGCCGCCTGGAGCACCTATTTGGCGATCGCCAACGAAACATGGTTCGCGTGGTTGATCGTGGTCTGGCTGTGGCTGACCGTGCTGTTCGCGAACCTCGCCGAGGCGGTGGCCGAAGGCCGCGGCAAGGCCCAGGCCGAAACGCTGCGCAAAGCGAAAACCTCCATGATGGCCCGGCGGCTCAAGAATTGGGCACCCGGCGCTTCTTCTGTGAGGGAAGCCGTGGAGGAAGAGGTTGCTGCGCCGCTGCTGCAACAGGGCGACATCGTCGTCGTCGAGGCCGGGCAGGTGATACCGGGTGACGGCGACGTGGTGGAGGGCATCGCCTCGGTGGACGAATCGGCGATCACCGGTGAGTCGGCGCCGGTGATTCGCGAATCCGGCGGTGACCGCTCGGCGGTCACCGGCGGCACCACCGTGCTGAGCGACCGCATCGTCGTGCATATCACCCAAAAGCCCGGAGAAAGCTTCATCGACCGGATGATCGCGCTCGTCGAGGGCGCCAACCGGCAGAAAACCCCCAACGAGATCGCGCTGAACATTTTGCTGGCCGCGTTGACGATCATCTTCGTGTTCGCCGTCGCGACCCTGCAGCCGCTGGCGATCTACTCGAAGGCCAACAGCCCCGGCGTCCCGGACACCCAGGCGCTCAACGGAGGTGGGGTCACCGGGATCGTGATGGTGTCGCTGCTGGTGTGCCTGATCCCCACGACGATCGGCGCGCTCCTTTCGGCCATCGGCATCGCCGGCATGGACCGGCTGGTGCAGCGCAACGTGCTCGCGATGTCCGGGCGCGCGGTGGAAGCCGCCGGCGACGTGAACACGCTGCTGCTCGACAAGACGGGCACCATCACCCTGGGCAACCGGCAGGCCGCCGCCTTCATCCCCCTCGACGGGGTCACACATGAGCAGCTGGCCGACGCCGCGCAGTTGTCCAGCCTCGCCGACGAAACACCGGAAGGACGCTCGGTCGTCGTGTTCGCCAAACGACACTTCGGGCTGCGTGCGCGCACGCCGGGCGAACTCTCGCAAGCCCAATGGGTTGCCTTTTCCGCCGCGACACGGATGTCGGGTGTCGACCTCGACGGGCACATGCTGCGCAAAGGCGCGGCCAGCTCGGTTGCGGAATGGGTACGCGCGCAAGGCGGTAAGGTTCCCTCCCAGCTCGGCGTGATCGTCGACGGCATCGCCGCCGGCGGCGGCACCCCCCTGGTCGTCGGGGAGAGCCACGACGGCGAGGCGGCGGTGCTGGGAGTCATCCACCTCAAGGACGTCGTCAAGCAGGGCATGCGTGACCGCTTCGACGAGATGCGGAAGATGGGCATCCGGACGGTGATGATCACCGGCGATAACCCGTTGACCGCCAAGGCGATTGCCGACGAGGCCGGTGTCGACGACTTCCTCGCCGAGGCCACGCCCGAGGACAAGCTCGCGCTGATCAAGCGCGAGCAAGAAGGCGGCAAGCTGGTGGCGATGACCGGTGACGGCACCAATGACGCTCCGGCACTGGCTCAGGCAGACGTGGGCGTGGCGATGAACACCGGCACATCTGCCGCCAAAGAGGCCGGCAACATGGTGGACCTCGACTCCGACCCCACCAAGCTCATCGAGATCGTGGAGATCGGCAAGCAGCTGCTGATCACCCGCGGAGCGCTGACCACGTTTTCGATCGCCAACGACATCGCGAAGTACTTCGCGATCATCCCGGCGATGTTCGTCGCACTGTTCCCCGGGCTGGACATGATCAACATCATGCGGCTGCACAGTCCGCAGTCGGCGATCCTGTCGGCGGTGATCTTCAACGCGATCATCATCGTGATGTTGATTCCGCTATCGCTGCGCGGCGTGCGATACACGCCGAGCAGCGCTTCAAAACTGTTGAGCCGCAACCTCTACGTCTACGGGCTCGGCGGCATCATCGCCCCGTTCATCGGAATCAAGGCGATCGACCTGATCATCCAATTCGTCCCAGGGATGTCCTGACATGAAGTTCTCGAATTTCGTCCGCATGCACTGGGCGGCCTTCCGCGCGCTGCTGGTGCTGACCGTGATCACCGGTCTCGCCTATCCGCTGTTCATCTGGCTCGTCGCGCAGATACCGGGACTGCACGACAAGGCGGAAGGGTCGATCCTCACCGCCAACGGCAAGCCGGTCGGCAGCCGGCTGATCGGTCAGCTGTTCACCGACAAGGACGGCAACGCGCTGCCGCAGTACTTCCAGAGCCGCCCCTCGGCGGCCGGCAACGGCTATGACCCGACTGTCGTCGGGCGCGAGCAACCTCGGGCCGGAAAGCATCGTCGACACACCCGCCGACCCGGCACAGTTGGCGGCCGGGAAGTCCGCGTCGGATGCGGGCTTCAAGCCGAGCCTGCTGACGCAGGTGTGCACGCGCAGCGCCGCGATGGGCCAGCTGGAGGGTGTGGATGGCTCACGTCCGTTCTGCACAGGCGGCGGTGTGGGCGCGGTGCTGTCGGTGATCGGCCCCCGCGACGCCGGCGGAAACGTCATCCACCCCACCCGGGTGGTCAGCGTCAACGAGCCATGCCAGACGACGCAGGCGCCGTTCCTGGCCATCTACCGAGGGTGTGCGGGTCGAGTGCGCCAAGTACGGCGAGGACTACTCGATCGGCCAGATCGTGCCGATCCGCGGCGCCGCGCCCGCCAACCCGGCCGTGCCCGCCGACGCGGTCACCGCCAGCGGCAGCGGCCTGGATCCGAACATCTCACCGACCTACGCCGACATCCAGGTCGCCCGGGTGGCCAAGGCCCGGCATGTCAGCCCGGATCAGATACGTGCGGTCGTAGCGCAGTACCGCAGCGGCCGCGATCTCGGATTTTTCGGTGAGCCGACGGTGAACGTGCTGCAACTCAACCTGCAACTCGACCACAAGTATCCGGTTACCAGCTAGCGCCAAGGGGGGATGATGGTTGACGTGAGCGTGACCGACCACCATCCCAAGCGCGGGGAGCTGCGCATCTACCTCGGTGCGGCTCCGGGTGTCGGCAAAACCTACTCGATGCTCGGAGAGGCGCACCGGCGCTTGGAACGCGGCACCGACGTGGTGGCGGCCGTGGTCGAGACCCATGGCCGCCGGAAAACCGCTGAGCTGATTGAGGGCATCGAGGTCATTCCCCCGCGCTACGTCGAATATCGCGGCGGCAGCTTCCCCGAACTCGACGTGCCGGCAGTGCTGGCACGCCATCCGCAGGTGGTCCTGGTCGACGAACTCGCCCACACCAATACACCGGGCAGCAAGAACGAAAAACGTTGGCAGGACGTCGAGGAACTGCTCGACGCCGGGATCACGGTGATCTCCACCGTCAACATCCAGCACCTGGAAAGCCTTAACGACGTCGTCGCCCAGATCACCGGTATCGAACAGCAAGAAACGATACCGGATTCGATCGTGCGCCAGGCTTCGCAGATCGAACTCATCGACATCACCCCCGAGGCGTTGCGCCGCAGGCTATCCCACGGAAACGTCTACGCTCCGGAAAGGATCGACGCGGCGCTGTCGAATTACTTCCGCCGCGGAAACCTCACGGCACTAAGGGAATTGGCGCTGCTGTGGTTGGCCGACCAGGTGGATACCGCGCTGGCCAAGTACCGCGCCGAGAACAAGATCACCGACATGTGGGAGGCGCGCGAACGAGTTGTGGTGGCGGTGACCGGTGGCCCGGAATCGGAGACGTTGGTGCGACGGGCATCCCGGATCGCGTCGAAGTCCAGCGCCGAGCTAATGGTTGTGCACGTCATACGCGGTGACGGGCTGGCCGGCCTGTCTGAGCGCAGAATGGGCAAGATTCGTGAGCTGGCCAGCAGCCTGGACGCTTCCCTGCATACCGTGGTCGGTGACGACGTAGCCACGGCCCTTCTCGATTTCGCCCGTGAGAACAACGCCACCCAGCTGGTGATCGGCACATCCCGCCGGCCCCGATGGGCACGCATCTTTGAGGAGGGCATCGCTGCGACGATCGTCGAGCGGTCGGGAAAGATCGACGTGCACATGGTCACGCACGAGGAGTCCAAACGCGGCTTTCGGATGGCATCACGCTCGCCGCGCGAGCGGCGGGTCACGTCGTGGCTGGCGGCCTTCATCGTGCCGACGGTCATCTGCGCGGTGACGGTGACCATGCTGGACCCGTATCTGGACACCGGCGGTGAGAGCGCACTGTTCTTCGTCGGGGTGCTGCTGGTGGGCTTGTTGGGAGGCGTTGCCCCGGCAGCGCTTTCGGCGGTGCTGTCCGGGTTGCTGCTGAACTACTATCTGATAGCTCCGCGACACAGCTTCACCATTGCCGAACCCAATAGCGCCATCACCGAGTTGGTCCTACTGCTGATCGCGGTCGCGGTCGCGGTCCTGGTGAACTTCGCGGCCAATCGTGCGCGGGAAGCACGGCGCGCCTCCCAAGAGGCCGAACTGCTGACGCTGTTCGCCGGGTCGGTGCTGCGCGGCGCCGATCTCGAGACGCTGCTGGAGCGTGTGCGGGAGACCTACGCACAGCGCGCGGTCAGCGTGCTCCGAGAACCCAGCGAGGAAGAGCGCGCCAGCGGCAGGAAGGGCGACATCGTCGCCTGCGTGGGCAAAGATCCGTGTGTGACCGTTGATTCCGCCGACACCGCGATCGAGGTCGGCGACGACGAGTTCTGGATGCTGTTGGCCGGCAAGAAGCTGTCCGCGCGCGACCGCCGGGTGCTCGGCGCGGTGGCCAGGCAGGCCGCGGGTCTGATCAAGCAGCGTGAGCTGGCCGACGAAGCCGGCCGGGCCCACGCGATCGTGCAGGCCGACGAGCTGCGCCGCTCGCTGCTCTCGGCGGTCAGCCATGACCTGCGCACGCCGCTGGCGGCGGCCAAGGTCGCCGTGTCCAGCTTGCGCGCCGAAGACGTCGCCTTCTCGGCTGAGGACACCGCCGAATTGCTGGCCACCATCGAGGAGTCCATCGACCAGCTGACCGCACTGGTCGGGAACCTGCTCGATTCTTCGCGTCTGGCCGCCGGTGTGGTGCGCCCGGATCTGCACCGGGTGTATCTCGAGGAAACGGTGCAACGCGCGCTGGTCGGCATTGGCAAGGGCGCCACCGGCTTTTACCAACCCACCATCGATCGCGTCAAGGTCGACGTCGGTGATGCCGTGGTGATGGCCGACGCCGGGCTACTGGAAAGAGTCCTTGCCAACCTGATCGACAACGCCCTGCGGTACGCGCCCAACAGCATCGTAAGGGTCAACGCGGGACGGGTGGGCGATCGCGTGCTGATCAATGTCATCGACGAAGGCCCCGGAATCCAGAAAGGCACCGAGGATCAGATCTTCGAAGCGTTCCAACGGCTGGGCGATCACGACAACACCACCGGAGTGGGTCTGGGAATGTCGGTAGCGCGCGGCTTCGTCGAGGCCATGGGTGGCACCATCGCGGCCAGCGATACCCCCGGCGGTGGACTCACCGTCGTAGTGGATCTGGCCGCCCCACAGCAGATTGCTGCACGATGACCCGGGTGTTGGTGATCGACGACGAGCCGCACATCCTGCGGGCGCTGCGAATCAACCTGTCCGTGCGGGGCTACGAGGTCATCACCGCCTCGACCGGTGCCGGTGCGCTGCGCGCGGCCGCTGAGCACAGGCCTGATGTGGTGATCCTCGACCTCGGCCTGCCCGACATATCGGGTATCGAGGTGCTCGGTGGTCTGCGCGGCTGGCTCACGGCGCCGGTGATCGTGTTGTCGGCGCGCACCGATTCGTCGGACAAGGTCGAGGCGCTGGATGCCGGCGCCGACGACTACGTCACGAAACCGTTTGGGATGGACGAGTTCCTGGCCCGGCTGCGCGCCGCGGTCCGCCGCAATGCCGCAGCGTCCGAAATGGACCAGCCGGTTGTCGAAACCGAGGCGTTCACCGTCGATCTGGCCGCCAAGAAAGTCACCAAGGACGGTGTTGAGGTGCATCTGACCCCGACCGAATGGGGCATGCTCGAGGTGCTGGTCCGCAATCGGGGCAAGCTGGTCGGCCGCGAGGAACTCCTCAAAGAGGTTTGGGGACCGGCGTATGCCACCGAAACCCATTACCTGCGTGTGTATCTGGCGCAGCTGCGGCGCAAACTCGAGGATGACCCGTCGCATCCCAAACACCTGTTGACCGAGTCGGGCATGGGCTACCGCTTCGAGGCGTAGCCGCCGATCGACGTTTTGCCCGCCTCACTAGATGTCACGTGTGCAAGACCGGTACAACTCATCGGCGTAGGCGCAGAGCCAGGAAGTACTCGTGCTGTCGGGTGCGGTCGACGGTATGGCCAATCGCCTTTTTCACACCATCGGTATCGTATTCCAACCAGCGCTCGGTGCGCTGGCGCTCAAATTCGGTCCAGGACGCCACGGTGAACCTCTCGAGGAACGTGTCGGGTTGTCCGACACTGTGATACAGCCGCCAGCTGTGGCCACCCGTTCGCAGCCGTGACTGCCTGACCTCACGCATCGCCTCGGTGAAGTCGCGCAGGTTCTCGGCCGGAACTCGGTAGCGCACGGTTACCAGCACCGGTCCATCCTCAGGGCATGGTTCAAACACGAGCGTCGGTGACGGCCAGGCAGTGGAAATGTCGACGCTCAGCGTCCCGGTGCATGGCCGCAACGGAAGCACGGCAACGCTGAGGGCAACCGCGCCCAGCATCACCGCCGAGCCCAGCAGCGCAATGTCGAGTCCGGACCGCGTGGCGACGGCCCCCCAGACATAGGAGCCGATTGCCTGAGATCCCGTGGCCACCAGCAGATACACCGCCAACCCGCGGGCACGCACCCATCGCGGCAACGACAGCTGCGCTGCGGCGTTCAACGTTGTCAACGTGATCAGCCACGACATCCCCGACAACACCAAAATGGGCGTCGCGGCAGCGAACGGCAGCCAGGCCACCGCGAGCGGCGCAAAACCGTAGACGGCGGCGGACCCTGCGAGCAGCACGTTGTCGGACACTCTCTGGCGTAAGCGTGCGGCAAAGACGACAGAGAGTACGGCCCCAAAACCGATAGCCGCTAGCGCCACACCATAGCCACTGGCTCCCAGGTGCCATCTGCGGGCGGCAGCCACCGGCAGCAGAGCCAGCACGGCCGAGGCCGGAAACAGGAAAAGGGCCGCGCGCAAGAGGATCCTGCGGAAGATGGGACTGTTGGTAACGTAGAGCAGTCCGGTGAGGATGGCGTTTCCGAAATGTTCCCGCTCGATCGGCGCGAATTGCTTGGGTCGTTTCCACGCCACCAGGGCAAGAATTACTGCCGCATACGACACGGCATTGATCGCGAAAGCTGCTGCGGGTCCGGATAATGCGACCACAACACCGCCGATTGCCGGTCCAATCGCTCGGGCGGCATTACCCGAGACGCTGCCCAAAGTCGACGCGGCCGGTATCTGCTCACGCGGGACAATCTCGGGCTGAATCGCCTGCCAGGCCGGCGCGGTCAGTGCAGCCGCACAACCGATGGCCACGGTAAACATCAACAGCGACGTTGGGCTAAGCCGGCCGAGGTATGTCAGCACTGCCAGAGCCAGCGCCACCAGCACCGCATATGACTGAAGAAATATCAGCAACCGCCGCCGGTCAAACAGATCGGCAAGCACGCCGGCGAACAATCCCAAAACCAGCGTCGGTCCAAGACTCGCCGTCTGTACCAGTGCCACGATGACATCACTGCTGTGCTTCTCCACCAAAAACCATTGGGCCGCCACACTTTGCATCCACGTGCCGATATTGGAGGCCAACTGCGCGATAAACAGGTCGCGGTACACGCGACTGCGCAGCGGTGCCCATGCCGACGGTTGCCCAGCGTCGGCACGCTCCTGACCCTCAATCACCACTGAACCGATGATCGACAGCCCATCTGCTCGGCGCGGTCACAACAACGAAGCCGACCGGCACCACCCGGTGTCGCAAGGATGAGCGTCGTAGGCAAAGGCAGCCGGAGAGGGACACCTGACATACGGGCAACGCCTTTCGCGTCGTGCAGGGATTAGAAGTCTAAAGCAATTGCCCAATTCAGGCGCGCGCAGTGCTCCGGTATGAATCAACCGACGTTCTCGCTCAGAGGCGGACAGAATGGGTGCCGCCTGTCCGGGAGACGCGTGTGGCGGATGTAGCTTTATTCGGCGATCGACAGCACAATGCCGTCCAGAATGTCGTGTTCGCTGACCGTCAGCTCATCGATGCCGGCCCGGGTGTGCAGTTCTCGCGCCAATTCCTCGACCACGATCGCGCCGCCTCCGATCACGTCGGCGCGGCCCTCGTGCATCGGCGGCAGCGCCGCGCGCCGGGATCGCGTCATGCCGATCAGCCGCTCGCAGACCGCCAGCAGATCGTTACCGGCGACGCGCGAAAGGTGAATGGCCGCAGCGTCATACGTCGTCATATTGTGGGCCAGCGCAGACAGCGTGGTCATCGTGCCGGCCAGCCCGACCCAGGTCCGGGCTCCTTCGACGGGCACTACGCGCAGGGCGACGTCGAGCCGCTCGCGCACCACCTGCCGGGCCGCCGTCACTTCTTCCGGTGTTGGCGGGTCTGAGTGCAGGCAGCGTTCGGTCAGCCGGACACAACCGATGTCGGCCGAGTAGCTGGCCACTACTCCATCTCCAGCTGATCCCCCGCCGACCACGATCTCGGTCGAGCCGCCGCCCAGGTCGACGACGACGAAAGGACCTCGTGCACTGTCCAATTCGCCGACCGCACCGCGGAACGACAGTTCGGCCTCTTCGGCGCCGGTGATCACTTCCGCAATCGCGCCGGGGAGCACCGCACCCAGCACATCGGCCGTCATCGCAAAGAAGACATCACGATTGGCGACGTCGCGCGCGGCCGACGTGGCCACCATCCGCACCCGCTCCACGGTGTGCGTCCTCAGCAGTGCGGCGTAGTCGGCCAGTGCGGCCCTGGTTCGGTCGAGTGCGTCCGGAGCGAACTGACCGGTGGCGTCGACACCCTGCCCCAGCCGCACGATCCTCGTCTCGCGATGCACATCACGCAGCTTCCCGTCGTCCGCGTCGGCGATCAGCAACCGAATCGAGTTGGTACCGCAGTCGATAGCGGCGAGCCGCCTCACCACTGTCCCGCCACTAAAACCGAGGCCATCGCCGGCTCGCCGGCCAGGATCGCCAACGCCTCATCGCCGAGCGGATTCACCCCCGGGCCCTTGGCCAGCGAATGCGCGATCAGCACGTGCAGGCACTTGACCCGGTCCGGCATGCCTCCGGCGGAGAACGTGGTTCCCAGCGACTCGATCGCGTCACGCTCGGCCAGATAGGACTCGTGCGCCCGCCGATACGCCGCCGCCAGTGCCGGGTCGTGCTTCAGCCGCTCGGTCATCTCGCGCATCAGTCCCGTTGTCTCCAGCCTGCTCGCGGCCGCTGTGAGCACCGGGTGCGTGAGGTAGTACAACGTCGGAAACGGTGTGCCGTCAGGAAGTTTCGGCGCGGTCTTCACCACGCCGGGTTCACCGTCGGGGCAACGGTAGGCGATCTCCAGCACCCCGCGCGGCTCGCGGCCGAGCTGGCGCGCCACCGCTTCCAGGTCTGCACGATCAACCACCGGGAGCCGTGGGGGTCGGCGAAGCCGGCGGCACAGAACCGGATGGTCCCGGCTCTCCCGGCGCGGGCGGGGGGACGTTGGCCGGTGGCAGGTGCGGGGCGTCGGCGATGGTATGCCACAGCGCGGTGTACCACGGGTCGCTGCTGGCGGGTTTGGCCGTATCGGATCCTGGCTGCGGGGTCGCCGCCGTTGCCGGAAGCTGGACTTGGAACGGGGTGTCTCCCGGCTTCACGAAGCCGAGGCGCTCGCGCGCCTGCGCCGCAATGTAGGCGGGGTCACCGAGCTTGACCTTCTTCTGCTCGAGGTCGGCGATCTGGCGCCGCAGCGCGGCTTCGCTCGCGGCCAACTGATTCATCTCGGTGCGCTGCGCGAAGTAAGTGCGTACCGGGCCCGCGATGGTCAGGGTCAGCACGCAGATAACCGCGGCCAGTACCGCTGCCCGGCGCGCGGTGAATCCCAGCCGCTGGTCCGCCCGCTGCTCGACGGATTCGGCGAGCTGCCGCTTGATGGGTTCGACGACGTGCTCGCGCAGCGTCCGCGTCGTGTTGCGGGTGGCGTGCGTTGCGGTTTGCGAGGACTTGGCCGGCCCGGAGGGCCCAGAAGTCCCAGTGGAGCGACGGCGCCGAGCCGAATCGCCGGCTTTCCCCGGACGTGATGCCGGGGAGCGGCGCTTCGGATCTGGGCGTTTCGCTTCGGCCATCGCAGATTCAGCCGCGTTTCGGGTTGGCTGTCAAACTATTTCGCCTCCAGCGCGAATCGCGGGAAAGCCAGATCACCGGCGTAGCGGGCGGCGTCGCCGAGTGCCTCCTCGATCCGCAGCAGCTGGTTGTATTTGGCGACGCGTTCGCTTCGGGCAGGTGCGCCCGCCTTGATCTGACCGCTGCCGACCGCCACCGCCAGGTCGGCGATCGTGGTGTCTTCGGTCTCGCCGCTACGGTGGCTCAGCATCGTGCGGTACCCGCTGTGGTGAGCCAGCACGACAGCGTCGAGCGTCTCGGTCAGCGTCCCGATTTGGTTCACCTTGACCAGCAACGCGTTTGCCACGCCTTTTTCGATGCCGTCCTCCAGCCGCTCAGGGTTGGTGACAAAGATGTCGTCGCCGACGATCTGCACCCGGTCACCGATCGACGCCGTCAGGGCCGCCCAACCGTCCCAATCATCTTCGGAGAGCGGGTCTTCGATGGACACCAGCGGATAGGAGCCGAGCAGGCCGCCGTAGAACTCGGTCATCTGCTCAGCGCTGCGGGTGGTGCCCTCGAAGGCGTAGCCGGTCGCCGTCCGTGTAGAACTCGGTGGCCGCCGCGTCGAGGGCCAAGGCCACATCGACACCGGGTTTCAAGCCCGCCGATTCGATGGCCGAGCTGATCAAGTCCAGTGCTGCGGTAGTTCCGGCCACGTCGGGGGCGAAACCGCCCTCGTCGCCCAGCCCGGTGCTCAGCCCCTGTTTCTTCAGCACCGATTTCAGCGCGTGATACACCTCGGCGCCCCAGCGCAGCGCCTCACCGAAGTTGGGCGCGCCGATCGGCGCCACCATGAATTCCTGAATGTCGACGGCGGTGTCGGCGTGCGCACCGCCGTTGAGGATGTTCATCATCGGCACCGGCAAAATGTGCGCATTCGGCCCGCCGAGATAGCGGAACAGCGGCAGCCCGGCAGAATCGGCGGCCGCTTTGGCGACGGCGAGCGAGACGCCCAGGATCGCGTTGCCGCCGAGCCGGGACTTGTCCGGGGTCCCGTCGAGGTCCACCAACGCCTGATCGACCAACCGCTGATCGTCTGCGTTGAGTCCGATCACAGCCGGGCCGATCTCGTCGAGCACGGCTTGCACTGCCTTTTGCACACCCTTGCCGCCGTAACGCTCGCCGCCGTCACGCAACTCGACGGCCTCGTGTTCCCCGGTCGACGCGCCGGCCGGCACCGCCGCACGGGCAAACGTTCCATCAATCAGAGCTATCTCGACCTCGACCGTTGGGTTGCCGCGAGAATCGAGGATCTCGCGCGCCCCGACCTGCTCGATAATCGGCACTAGGTTCTCCTTGCGTGTTGGCTGATGCCGGCCCCGTGCTGCCTTTAGCGTAAAACCTGGGTCAGCGATACATCCTGCTACAGCGGGTGACCTGCCGCGTAGGCGGTCGCCCAGTCTCGAACGGCCCGCGCGTAAACGCCGGAGTTGTTGTAGGCGCGCAGCGCGGTTATCCAACCTCGGGGTGTCGCGAGATCCTTTCCGCGCCAACACAAATAACCCGCTGCCGCAAGCGCTGCGTCATCGATGTTGTCCGGGCTGACGACGCCGTCGTTGTGGGCGTCGACCCCGTACAACCGCCATGTCTCGGGAATGAACTGCATCGGCCCCATCGCCCGCACCACCCCGACGTCGCCAACTGCGGCATCTTCCTCGGCGTCGACGATGCGCAGGGTGCCGCCGCTGCCGTCCAGACGGACACCTCGAATAGGGGGACTCACATCACCGTTGGGCGCCAGCGTCGCGCCCCGGTACGTACCGTGATGGCTCTCGACCTGGCCGATGCCCGCCAGCGTGGTCCACGCGATATGGCACTTCGGGTTCTCGACCTCGGCGACCCGGGCGGCATACGCGTAGGCCTCCAGCGCGATGACCGGAATCTCTAAGGTCGCCGACCGTTGCTGCGCCCATCCACGCAACTGGTCCGCGGGCCGGCCGCCGGCGTGGGTGTCCACCGGCGGCACCGCATCCCCGGCCGGCGGCGGCACGCCTTCGGGGATGAAAAGGCTGAGCTGCCAGGTACAGCTGGACGCCATGAGCATCGCGGTCGCGCCGATCACAGCGGCCGCGCGCAACCAACGCCTCGGCGACACCACGCTCCCCTCAAACACCCCTACACCAACTTCGCCCATAATCATCGTCCCATGAGTTTCACGACTATCCGGTCGCTTCGGGGACCTACCGCACCAACACGCCGCAATTTCAGCTAATTATCGATTAGCTGCTGGCAACCTTGGCTAGCAAGGTTAGAACCATGCCGACCACTCGCACAGGCAACCTCACAGGGTACGTTACCCGCCCACAAGTGCTGGTTGGGCAAACACCGAGGTCATCGCTGATAAGGAAAGGCTCTGAGTCTCACCGGCCTCAGCGCCGGCCCCCGCGCTTCTTCGAGCCTCGACTCGACCCTTTGGACGCGGCAGCGGGCTCGTCGTCGGCTTTGTCGCCGTTGTCCTCAGCCTCATCGCCAGCCTCATCGTCAGACTCATCGCCGGCCGCATCGGTGTCCTCGGCGGTGTCGTCCGCGGTGCCGTCGGCCGGCGGACCCGACTTTCCATCGACTGCCGACCCGGCCGAGGGCCAGTGTTCGCGCCACTCCTGCTCGGTAACCTCGCCCAGCGGGGCTAAATCGAACTCCTCGGGAACGCTGTCGCCGCGGCGCGTGGCGGCTATTGCCCGCTCAACACCGCGAACCGTGTCCACGAACTCCAAAACCGCTGTACGCAAAGAGCTTTCCGTATCGATATCAGCCGACACGGCGATTGCGGTGATCTCGGCCGGGATCAAGTCGGTCGGCAGCCCGGCCTTTTCGGCACGCTGAATAACCTTCTGCGCCAGCGCTAATGAAGGCTGTCCGGTATGAACTTCGTCCATCACCGAGGTCCGCGGTTTTTCGGCCGCCTTGCGCTCTTCCCATTGAGCCAACTGGTCCTCAAGCGAAATGGATTGGCCCGCAAGTACTCCCGGTACCCGATTGCCCAGCTTTCGCATCAGTGCGACGGCGACGTCATCGATGGTGAAGGAGTGCTGCGGCGCGTCCTCGGCGATGCGGGCGTGGAAGAGGACCTGCAGTAACACGTCGCCAAGCTCTTCGCGCAGCTGGTCGGCGTTGCCGCTGCGGACCGCGTCCAGCAGCTCGTATGTCTCCTCGAGCAGGAATCTGCGCAACGAGTCATGGGTTTGCTCGCTTTCCCACGGTCCGGCGGTGCGCAGTTTGTCCATCATCGCGACCGCGTCAACCAGTCGTTCGCCGCGCGGGGTATCCGGCGCCGAAATCAACCGGGCTCCGGCGGCCAGTCGAGCGGTGACGGCAGGGTGATCGGGGTCAGACGACAGCAACACCGGAGCGTCGTCGCCGGTGTCCACCGGGCGCGCCGCCGGCAGTGACCACGGCACCGCGACCGGCATCTCCTCGGTGTATTGCACCTCGCCGCTGAGGTGCTCGATTGCTTCGACAGGCACCAGCGACGGGCGGCGGGGGTCGAACAAGACGACGATCATCGCGCTTGCCGCTCCTCACTGGACATCGCTGCAGGTAACGAACTCGTTATACCAATATCTTGCTGTGGTTTGCCTTGAAGTGCCGTCACCACGTTGGCCACCATCTGGACCAACTCGACATCGCGGATGCGCGGCGCGCCGACGCCCCCGGCTCGCGGAATCGGCACCTGTACGGTGGCGGTGGTGGCCCGGTAGTGCGCGCCCGGATACATCCTCTTGAGCCGCACCTGAGCCGAATCTAGCAGCGTTATCGGTGACAACCGCACGGTCGTCGCGGACGCAGCCGATACCTCGGTGACGCCGGCGGCACGACACAGCAGCCGCAGTCGCGCCACCGCCACCAGCCGCTGGACGGGTTCGGGCAGCGCCCCGTAGCGGTCGGTGAGCTCCTCGACAACACCGCTGATGGCCGCGTCGTCGGCCGCGGCGGCCAACCGCCGATAGCCCTCCAGTCGGAGCCGGTCGCTGGCGATGTAGTCCGGCGGCAGGTGCGCGTCGACCGGCAAGTCGATTCGCACATCCTTCGGCTCCTCCCGGGCCGTGACCGTCTCCCCGTCGGCGGCCGCCCGGTAGGCCTCTACGGCCTCGCCCACCAGTCGCACGTACAGGTCGAACCCGACGCCGGCGACATGCCCCGACTGCTCGACACCCAGCACGTTGCCGGCGCCGCGGATCTCCAGATCCTTCAGCGCGACCGCCATGCCCGCGCCCAATTCGTTGTTCTGCGCGATGGTCGCCAACCGGTCGTAGGCCGTCTCGGTCAGCGGCACGTGCGGTGGATAGAGGAAGTACGCGTAGCCGCGTTCCCGGCTGCGGCCGACCCGGCCGCGCAGCTGGTGCAGCTGCGCCAGCCCGAAGGTGTCGGAACGCTCGACGATGAGCGTGTTGGCGTTGGAGATGTCCAGCCCGGTCTCCACGATCGTGGTGCACACCAGGATGTCGTATTCGCGGTTCCAGAATCCCTGCACGGTCCGCTCCAGCAGGTCCTCGGGCATCTGCCCGTGCGCGACGACGACCCGCGCCTCGGGCACCAGCTCGCGCACCCGCGCGGCGGCCCGATCGATGGAGCTGACCCGGTTATGCACATAGAAGGCCTGTCCGTCGCGCATCAGCTCCCGGCGCAGCGCGGCGGCGACCTGCTTCTCGTCGTTCGGGCCAACGTAAGTCAGCACCGGGTAACGCTCTTCGGGCGGCGTCAGGATCGTCGACATCTCGCGAATCCCGGCCAGGCTCATCTCCAGGGTGCGCGGGATCGGGGTCGCGCTCATGGTCAGCACATCGACGTGGGTGCGCAGCGACTTGATGTGCTCCTTGTGTTCGACCCCGAACCGCTGCTCCTCGTCGACTACGACAAGGCCGAGGTCTTTCCAGCGCACTCCGGTCTGCAGCAGCCGATGCGTGCCGATCACGATGTCCACCGACCCGTCGGCCAGGCCATCGATCACGGCGCGAGACTCGGTGGCGTCGGTGAACCGGGACAATCCCTTGACGACCACCGGGAATCCGGCCATCCGGACACCGAACGTTTGCAGATGCTGGTCGGCCAACAGTGTGGTGGGAACCAGTACGGCGACCTGTTTACCGTCCTGCACCGCTTTGAACGCCGCCCGTATCGCGATCTCGGTCTTGCCGTAGCCGACGTCGCCGCAGATCACCCGGTCCATCGGAATCGGCTTCTCCATGTCGGCCTTGACCTCGGTGATCGCGGTGAGCTGGTCGACGGTCTCGGTGAAACCGAACGCATCTTCCATCTCGGCCTGCCACGGGGTGTCCGGCCCGAACGCGTGTCCGGGGCTGGCCTGCCGTTTTGCGTACAGCGACACCAGTTCGCCGGCGATCTCTCGGACCGCGCGGCGTGCCTTGGTCTTGGTGTTGGCCCAGTCGCTGCCGCCGAGCCGGCTCAGCGCCGGCGCTTGCCCGCCGACATACCGCGACAGCTGGTCCAGGGAATCCATCGGGACATACAGCTTGTCGGCCTGCTGGCCGCGCTTGCTCGAGGCGTACTCCAATACCAGGTACTCGCGCTGGGCGCCGCCGACGGTGCGCTCGACCATCTCCACGAACCGCCCGATGCCGTGCTGGTCGTGCACCACCAGGTCGCCCGCCGTCAGCGCCAGCGGGTCGACGGTGTTGCGCCGCTTGGCCGCCAGCCGCTTGCCGTCGACGGCCGTCGCCCGGTTGCCGGTCAGATCCGTCTCGGTGATGACGACCAGGTTGGCGCCGGGTATGACGACGCCGTCGTGCAGCGGACCCTTGAGCACGCCGACAACGCCGAGCTTGGGCGCCGCGCCCGATTCCAGCATGGCGGCCGGGGTGTCGGATTCGGCCAGCCGCTCCACCACTCGATGGGCAGTCCCGGTTCCGGGCGCGACCACCGCGGCGTACCCGCCGGTCGTGACGTGCGCGCGCAGCATCGCAAAGATGCTGTCGATGTCATGTTGATGTCCACGAGCCGACGGCGCCGCCCGGATATCCAGCTCCACGGCCGACTCGTCGGACAGCTGACTCAACGTCCACCAGGGACGACCGGAGCGGGCCGCCGCGGCCTGCACGTCGCCCAGTTCGGCGAACCCCGAGCCACCCAGCTGCTCGACGTCGACGGGCGCTTGATCTCCGTCACCACCCAGGGCGGCGACCGACCACGACGCCTCGAGGAACTCACGGCCGGTCTTGATCAGGTCAGCCGCCCGGCTGCGCACCTTTTCCGGATCGCACAGTAGCACCGGGGTGCCCTTGGCCAGCTGATCGGTCAGCAGGACGTGGTCGTCGGGCCGAAGCACCGGCAGCAGCGCCTCCATGCCGTCGACCGGGATGCCCTCAGCCAGCTTGGCCAGCATGTCGGTGAGGCTGCCGGTGATGGCACCCTCGCCCGCGGGATGTCGTGCGGCCAGCTGGGCGGCCCGCGCCCGTACGTCGTCGCTGAGCAGCAGCTCACGGCACGCGACCGCGACCAGTGTGTCGACGTCGATCTCGGGAATGGAGCGCTGATCGGCGACCGCGAACATCCGCATTTCGGTGATCTCGTCGCCCCAGAACTCAACGCGCACCGGGTGTTCGGCGGTCGGGGCGAAAACGTCGAGAATCCCGCCGCGGACGGCGAATTCGCCGCGCCGGCCGACCATGTCCACCCGGGTGTAGGCCAGCTCGACCAGCCGGGCCACCACACCCTCGAAGCCGTCGCCGCCGTCGGCGCCGGTGTCATCGCCAACTGTGAGCGCCAGCGGTTCCACCAAGCCCAGCTGCGGTGTCATCGGCTGCAGCAGCGATCGGATCGTGGTCACCACCACCTGCAAGGGCGGGCCCAACCTTGTGTCGTCGGGATGGGCCAGCCGGCGCAGCACCATCAACCGGGTGCCGACGGTGTCGACACCGGGTGAAAGCCGTTCGTGCGGCAACGTCTCCCAGGACGGGAAGACCGCCACGGCGTCACCGAACACGCTTTGCAGTTCAGCGGTCAGGTCGTCGGCTTCGCGCCCGGTGGCAGTGACCACCAGCAAGGGACCCAGTCGCGCCAGCGCGCTGGTGACGAACAACCGGGCGGTGGCCGGGCCGACCAGGCTCAATTCTGCGGGTCGAGCGGCCGCGCGCTCGATGAGCTGCTGGAAAGTCGGCGCGGTCAGCGCCAATTCAACGAGCCCCGCGATCGGGGTTTCTGGGCGAGGCCCCGGTGCGGTCATGATGAGGCCATTCTAGGGGCCCATCTGGAGGCACCGAACTTCGTCAAGATTGCCCCCGGCGCCGTCAAAGGATCGTCAAGAAAGCCTCACCCGACTCTCATCGAGCGCACCTTGAAGTCATGACATTGCTCGACATCCTGCCGTCTCTTGGTCAGGCGGCCCCGGTGCGGTTCGATCCTGCGATCTGGCCGGCCACTACGCATTCCGACGAGGAGGGCCGGCTGTGCGTCGGCGGCGTAGCGCTGACCGATATCGCCGACGAGTTCCACACTCCCGCCTACGTCATCGACGAGACCGACTTCCGGCACCGCGCCCGCCGCTACCGCAAGGCGCTGCGCGGCATTGAGGTCGTCTATGCCGGGAAGTCGCTGCTGACCACCGCGGTGGCGCGCTGGGCCCGCGAAGAGGGCCTCGGTGTCGATGTCTGCTCGGGCGGGGAGCTGGCCGTTGCCCTGGCCGGTGGAGTCGACCCGGCCCGCATCGTCATGCACGGCAACGCGAAGTCCCCCGACGAGTTGCGCGAAGCGGTGCGTGTCGGGGTCGGGCGGATCGTGCTGGATTCCTGCATCGAAATCGCCTACCTCGCGGGCCTGGCGCGCCGGCGCCAACCGGTGCTCATCCGGGTGACGCCCGACGTCGACATCCACGGACATCGCGCCGTCACCACCGGTATCAGCGACCAGAAGTTCGGGTTCACCCTCGACGGTGGCAACGCCGCCGACGCGGTGAAGCGAGTGCTGGCACACCCGATCCTCGACCTGGTCGGGTTGCACTGCCATATCGGTTCGCAGGTGACCGATGCGGCCCTGTACGGCGAGGCCATCCACCGGATGATCGCCGCCATGGCCGACATCCGCGCCCAGCACGGCGTCATCCTCACCGAGCTCAACATCGGCGGCGGTCATGGGATCCCCTACATCTCCGGTGATCGGGAACTCAGCCTCGACGAGCTGGCCGGCGTCATCGAGAACGCGCTGGACGAGGCTTGCGCCGCCGAACATTTCCCGCGACCGGCCGTCGTGGTAGAACCGGGCCGCGCGATCAGCGGCCGGGCCGGTGTGACGCTGTACCGGGTGTGCTCGGTAAAGACGCAACCGGGCGGCCGCACTTTCGTCGCCGTGGACGGCGGTATGAGCGACAACCCGCGGGTGTCGTTGTACGGCGCGCAATACACGGTCGCGCTGGCCAACCGGCATTCGCTGGGAGCCAAGCAACGCGTCACCGTAGCGGGCCGGCATTGCGAAGCGGGTGACGAAATCGCGCGCGATATCGAGCTACCGGCGGACGTGCATCCGGGCGACCTGCTGGCCGTGGCCTGCACCGGTTCCTACCACCACAGCATGGCGTCGAACTACAACATGGTCTGCCGGCCGCCACTGGTGGCGGTCAAGGATGGCCGGGCCCGGGAACTGATCCGTCGCGAAACGATCGCCGACCTGCTCTCGCGCGACTGCGGCTAACGCACGCGCGCCGAGCTGTGCAGGAGTTCCTCGGTGGCCTCCCACAGCCTCGCCTCGCGAACCGGATCGTTCGCGAACGGCTTCACATCGCGCTCGATGTCTTTGACGACGAATGCGCCGTCGCGCAGGTGCGACCAGCGGTCGTCGAGGACGACCGAGGCGAGCGCCGGACCAGAATGGGTGGGCGAGGACACACCAGGGATTCGCTCGATGAGGCGCCCAATTCGTTGCATGGCCGCGCCGTGAGCCCTGCTCAGCCCGGTGCCCGGCATGAATCCCGGCTCGAAGACCGATACGTTTATCCCCGTTGGTGATCGGCGCTGCAATTCGTGCGCGTAGTAGAGGATCGCGAGTTTGGAGTTGGAGTAGGCGATCCCGGCCTGCGCGAACGTTGCCGGCGTGTCCGGAGCGGCAGGCCGGGCAAGCCCGATCGGATCCCGCCAATGCGCCGGCGGGACTTTGAGTATCCGGCGAAAGATGTTCTGGTGGTACGTGTTCGACCCCAGCAGGACTACGCGGGCGGGAGCGACGAACGAGTCGACAAGATCGCCGATGAGCGCAGCGTGCGCGAGGTAATTCACGGCGAAGGTGAGTTCGTATCCGTCCGCGGAGGCGTTGCGGGTGTCGGCGACCCCGACGCCCGCGTTCGCCACCAATCCGCGCAGTGGGCGCACCGCGCCGGTGGCCAGCAGATCCTTCGCCTGCTTCCCCGCGTTGCGGACGTCGGCCAGCCGGGCGAGGTCGCAGCCGATCTCGTGGACGGTTGCACCCGCAGCTCGAGCTTCGTCGGCCACCTCGATCAATGCTTGACCTGTTCTACCGACCAGCAGCAGGTCTGGGCGGTGGCGCGCCGGGCGATTGGCGATTGCCAGCGTTGCCGCCTTTCCCAGCCCGCCGGTCGGCCCGGTGATCAACACGGTGCCTGACGCGATTGAGTTCATGGTTCTCCGTTCGTCTTGGTGCGACTTTCCCTACGCCGAGAATCGGCCGGATTCGATGGGCCAGGCAGTCGTCCGCTTTTCGTAGGACCGCCAGGGCCAGGAAAAGGCCGAGACAGGGCCCTACGAATCGCGCACAGTGGAGATATGGACTCGTGGGAGTTCGGCCGGACCTTGCGGCACTGGCGCGACCGCGTGAAACCCACAGCGGTCGGCGTCCCGGTGGGTGGACGCCGCCGCGCGGCGGGGCTGCGTCGGGAAGAGCTCGCCGGGCTGGCCGGCATTTCGGTCGATTACCTGACCAGGCTCGAACAAGGGCGAGCCACTTCGCCGTCGGTGCAGATCGTGGAGGCGCTGGCCCGCGCGTTGCGCGTCTCCGACGCCGAACGCGACCTCCTTTTCCGCCTGGCCGGGCACGTGACGCCCGGACTCGGCGTCGTGTCTTTGCGCATCACGCCGAGCGTGCAACGCCTGCTCGACCGTCTGGCGAACACCCCCGTCGCGGTCTACGACGCCACCTGGACCCTCGTGGTCGCCAACGCGCCGTATGACGCGCTGATGGGGCCGACGACGAGCTGGCGCGGAATCGAACGCAACAGCGTCTGGCGCAACCTGGTCGGTCCCGGCACTCGCGCCGTCCACACGCCCGCCGAGCAAGCCGAATTCGAGACTGGATTGGTCGCGGACCTCCGACTGACCGCCGCCCGGTATCCGGCCGATCAGCGGCTGAAGCAGCTGATTCGGGACCTCGCGGCACAGAGCCCGCGGTTCGTCGAGCTCTGGGAATCCGGCGGCGCAGAGCCGCACCACGATTACGGCCGGCGCAAAATCGTCGACCATCCGGACGTCGGCCGCATTACGCTGGACTGCGACGTGCTCGTTGTTGCCGCCGACGACCTGCGCATCATGATCTACACCGCCGAACCCGAGACGGAAGACGCCGAGCGCCTCGCCCTGGCGATCGTCCTCGGCACGCAGTCGCTGATCGACTGACTCCTACTCGTCCTGCAGCTTGGGATCGGCTTCCAGATGAGTCAGGCCATTCCACATCAGGTTGACCAGGTGCGCGGCGACCACTTCTTTCTTGGGCTCGCGGGTATCAAGCCACCACTGGGCCGTCATCGACACCGAGCCGACCAAAGCCTGGGCGTACAGCGGCGCCAGATCCGGATCCAGGCCGCGACGGGCGAAGTCGCCAGCCAGGATGGAGCTGACCTGGCTGACGGCGTCGTTGAGCAGGCTGGAATAGGTTCCCGAGCTGATCGCGGCGGGCGAGTCGCGGATCATGATCCGGAAGCCGTCGGTGCGTTCTTCGACGTAGGTGAGCAACGCCAGCGCGACCCGCTCGACCCGCACCCGGGACCGGTTGTTGGTCAGCGACGAGGTGATGCCGTCCAGCAGCGCCGACATCTCACGGTCGACCACCACGGCATACAGACCTTCTTTGCCGCCGAAATGTTCGTAGACGACCGGCTTGGACACGTTGGCACGCTGCGCGATCTCCTCGATCGAGGCACCTTCATAGCCGCGTTCGGCGAACAGCGAGCGCGCGATACCGATGAGTTGGTGTCGGCGCTCGCTACCGGTCATCCGGGCTCGCGGCGCCCGCACTTCTTTATCCGGGGCTGCCACGTAAATCAGGGTATCGGTTTGCGCAGGTGAAGTTGTATGACTTTCCCTAGCGCCGCCATCGGCCCCGGTAGCGTCTAGAGTCTTCTTGGCGCGGTCGGCGATTAACCGCCACCTGCCCGTGGTAAGCAATCCGTCGTGGTGTAATCGGCAGCACCTCTGATTTTGGTTCAGAAAGTTCAGGTTCGAGTCCTGGCGACGGAGCTTCGGTCGCTTGCGAAATGACATCGCAGCAGATCGCATAAATACGGGTTTTGCCACCAGTGCAGGTGAAATGACACTCTTGACGACATGTCGACGGTTCGGGCTCCCGCCTCGCGTGAGACAAAGCAAGAGGAGAGTTGATGTCGTTTCGTGGTGATACCGCGGTCCTGGTCTTGGCGGCCGGGCCCGGCACCAGGATGCGGTCAGACACCCCGAAGGTGCTGCATACCATCGCAGGCCGCAGCATGTTGTCTCACTCGCTGCATGCGGTCGCCAAGGTGGCACCCCAGCGTCTGGTCGTGGTCTTGGGCCACGATCACCAGCGGATCGCGCCGCTTGTCGCCGAACTGGCCGAGCGGCTCGGGCGCCCGATCGACGTGGCGCTGCAGGACCGCCCGCTGGGGACTGGCCACGCGGCGCTCTGCGGGCTGTCCGCGCTGCCTGATGATTACGCCGGCATCGTCGTCGTCACCTCGGGCGATACACCGCTGCTGGACTCCGACACCCTGGCCGACCTGGTCGCGACCCACAACGCGGCGTCGGCCGCGGTGACCGTACTGACCACCACGCTGAGCGAACCGTTTGGCTACGGCCGCATTCTGCGCACGCAGGACAACGAAGTGATGGCGATCGTCGAACACGCCGACGCGACGCCCTCGCAGCGAGAGATCACCGAGGTCAACGCCGGCGTCTACGCCTTCGACATCGCGGCGTTGCGGTCCGCTCTGGGTCGCCTGAGCTCCAACAACGCCCAACAGGAGCTCTACCTCACCGACGTCATCGCCATCCTTCGCGGCGACGGCCGGTCAATACTTGCTCAGCACGTCGACGACAGCGCACTGGTGGCCGGCATCAACAACCGTGTCCAGCTGGCCGAGCTGGGCGCCGAGCTGAACCGCCGGATCGTGGCCGCCCACCAGATGTCGGGCGTGACCGTGGTCGATCCGACGACCACCTGGATCGACGTCGATGTGACGATCGGCCGCGACACCGTCATCCATCCGGGGACACAGTTGCTCGGGCGCACCCAAATCGGCGGTCGCTGCGTCGTCGGCCCGGACACCACGCTGACCGACGTCACGGTCGGTGACGGCGCGTCAGTGGTGCGCACCCACGGCTCCTCGTCGTCGATCGGTGGCGGCGCCACCGTCGGCCCGTACACCTATTTGCGGCCCGGCACCGTGCTGGGAGCCGACGGCAAGCTCGGCGCGTTCGTCGAGACCAAGAACTCCACCATCGGCACCGGCACCAAGGTTCCGCATCTCACCTACGTCGGCGACGCCGATATCGGCGAGCACAGCAATATCGGTGCATCCAGCGTGTTCGTCAACTACGACGGCACCACCAAACGGCGCACCACCATCGGCTCGCACGTGCGCACCGGGTCGGACACCATGTTCGTGGCGCCGGTGACCGTCGGCGACGGTGCCTACACCGGCGCCGGCACGGTAGTGCGCGACGATGTCCCGCCGGGCGCGCTTGCGGTTTCGGCGGGCCCACAACGGAATATCGAGAACTGGGTGCAGCGCAGGCGGCCGGGCAGCGCGGCCGCAGAAGCCGCCGAAAAGGCCGCCCAGCATCCCACACCCCCACCCGACCCCGATCAGACGCCGTGAACCCACTACGTGGCAATGCGGCAACCCACCCAGGCCCTTCGCTTACGATGGGGCCTTCCATTCCCTATCTCGATCCCGATACGGCGAGGGCAGCACGGTGAGCCACGACTGGACCGATAACCGCAAAAACCTGATGCTCTTTTCTGGCCGCGCGCATCCCGAGCTGGCCGAGCAGGTAGCCAAAGAACTCGACGTTCACGTCACCGCACAGACCGCGCGGGAGTTCGCCAACGGTGAGATCTTCGTGCGCTTCCACGAATCGGTGCGTGGCTGTGACGCGTTCGTCCTGCAATCGCATCCAGCGCCGGTGAACGACTGGCTGATGGAACAGCTGATCATGCTCGATGCGCTCAAGCGCGGCAGCGCGAAGCGGATCACCGCCGTCATGCCGTTCTACCCCTACGCCCGCCAGGACAAGAAGCATCGCGGTCGCGAACCGATTTCGGCGCGGCTGGTCGCTGACCTGCTCAAGACGGCAGGAGCCGACCGGATCGTGACCGTCGACCTGCACACCGATCAGATCCAGGGTTTCTTCGACGGCCCGTCGACCACATGCGCGGACAGAACCTGCTGACCGGCTACATCAGGGACAACTACCCGGACGGCAACATGGTGGTGGTCTCCCCCGACTCCGGCCGGGTGCGCATCGCCGAGAAATGGGCCGACGCATTGGGCGGCGTTCCACTGGCCTTCATTCACAAGACCCGTGACCCGCGCGTACCCAACCAGGTGGTCTCCAACCGCGTCGTCGGCGAAGTCGCCGACCGGACCTGCGTGCTGATCGACGACATGATCGACACCGGTGGCACCATTGCCGGCGCGGTGCAGCTGTTGCGCGACGACGGCGCCCGTGACGTGATCATCGCCGCGACCCACGGTGTGCTGTCGGAGCCGGCCGCTGAGCGCCTCGCCGCTTGCGGCGCGCGTGAGGTGATCGTCACGAACACGCTCCCGATCGGCGAGGAGAAGCGTTTCCCCCAGCTCACGGTTTTGTCCATCGCGCCGCTGCTGGCCAGCACCATTCGCGCTGTTTTCGAAAATGGCTCAGTCACAGGGCTATTCGACGGAGACGCGTAGATGGCTTCCGGTTCACGGGACACCGTCATCTACCACAACCCCAAGTGCAGCACATCGCGCAAGACGCTGGATTTGCTGCGGGACAAAGGTTTTGACCCCACCATCGTCCAATACCTGAAAACGCCGCCGTCGCGCGACGAGCTGGTGAAAATGATCCGCGACGCCGGCATCGATGTGCGCACCGCGGTGCGCAAGCGGGAACCGCTGTATGCCGAACTCAACCTCGCCGACGTGACCGATGACGAGCTGCTTGACGCCATGGCCGAGCACCCCATCCTGATCGAACGGCCGTTTGTCGTCACACCGAAGGGGACCCGGCTGGCTCGGCCCATCGACGCGGTCCACGAGATTCTGTGACAGTTCGCCGCACGGTCGCGGGCGCTGCCGCGATAGTCGCGCTGACGATGTCTGTGGTCGCCTGCGCCCCGAAAGCCCCTGACTACCAGTCGATCTTGGGGACGAGCTCGACAGCCACTACCACCACGACGGTGGTAAAGCCCGTTCCCTTGTCGCAGTATCTGGAAAGCATCGGTGTCACCGGGCAGCAAGTGGCGCCGAGCACCCTGACCGATTTGACTGTGTCGATACCGACCCCACCGGGCTGGTCGCCGTTCACCAGTCCGAATATCAAGCCGGAGACCGTGATGATCTCCAAGGGCGGCACGTATCCGACAGCGCGGCTTGTGGTGTTCAAGCTGCGCGGGGACTTCGACCCGGCCCAGGTCATCAAACACGGCAATGACGATGCGCAACTGTTCGAGAACTTCAAGCAACTGGACGCGTCGACGGCACCCTTCAACGGGTTTCCCTCGGCGATGATCCAGGGCAGCTACGACCTCGATGGCACACGTCTGCACAGCTGGAACCGGATCGTCATCCCCACCGGATCGCCACCCGCCAACCAGCGGTACCTGGTTCAGCTCACCATCACCAGTCTGGCCGATCAGGCGGCCGCGCAGTCAACCGATATCGACGCGATCATTCACGGATTCGTCGTCGCGGCCAAATAGCAGCGCGATCGGTGCCGAGTGAATTGCGCACTCGGCACAGGTGATCTTGACTGTCGAGGTCGAACTGCAACGCTGACGTTGGGGGTGAACGTGGCGGGTGTGCTCCGCATGCAGCTCGAAGCGACCGCGAACACGGCGCAGTTTCTGTCTCAGCAGGCGGACGACTTGGGCGCAGAGCTGACCGACATCGCACGCTCCTGGGGCGAATTGTCCTCGAAATGGATCGGTAAGGCCCGGTCCGCCTACGAGCCCGCGTGCGAAGAATGGCATGGGGATGCCCAGACTGTCGTGGCGATCCTGGCGGAGCATTCCGCTCTGCTCGTCCGGTCGGTGAGTCTGCTTGCTGAAAACGAGGCCCAAGCCGCAGCGGTGCTCGGCACCCTCGGACCGACAAGTGACCTGCGATGAATCGTTATTCCATCGACATCGACGAGTTGATCGCTTTCGCGGATCGCTTAAAGCAATTCAATCAGCGGGCCGAGGAAATAGCGGCGGGCGTCGATCAAGAGATCGGTAAGCTCCATACAACCTGGGAAGGTATCGGCGCCGGGAGCGAACGCGAATACCACCAAGACTGGATGCGACGCGCACGCGAAATGCGTGAGACCGCGGAGTTCCTTCACCACGGCGCCACCGTCGCGCAGCGGAACTACAGCGGCGTCGGTCAGTTCAACCGCGGTATGTGGCCGTGACCCAAGACGTCGATCCAGATGTGTTGCTCGGCGCCGCACGCGTTTTCACCGGCGTGCGTACCTCCGCGGCATCCGCGGTGTCCGCTCTGGCGAGCACACTCGGCGGCTCGGCGGGGATGGCAGGCACCGACACCGGCGCGCACGCATGGGCGACGAAGTACGACCCGTTGGCCTCCGATCTCATAGGAGCCGCCGCTGGGACGGTGCAGGGCGCCGGCCAGTGCTCGGATTTGTTGTACGCCACCGCGGTGAACCATCTGAACACCGACGGGCAGTCGGCGATCAACAACGAAACCGTGCTGGATATGCCCCCGATGGGTGCACCTCCGTTCCCAAAGCCGAACGTTCCGTCGGCAGAGGGCGGCCCATAGCGACGTGCCGGATTGGTGGCACACCATCGCAGCGTATGTCGAGGGCCAATTATGGCCAGACGGTCATCAGGACAAGCTGCGTGCCGCCGCCGACGCATGGACGAAGGCGGGACGTGACTTGCGCACCGCGGGTGCGCAAGTCAACGGTGGCCCGAGCTCGATGGGTGCGCTGGCGCCATTGATGGACCAGAAGTCGCCGGAAATGCCCGACCTGATCAAGAACTGCACGCTCGAACGCGACCAAATACAAAGCCTGGCTGACGGTTTCGACGTCGCCGCCAAGGCATGTTCGTCGTATGCGCAAGCGATCGACGACGCGCATTCGAAGATCATCCATGAAATGCTCGTCCTCGGTGCCAGCGTTGCAGTCACCGAGGTGCTTGCCGCGATTCTGGTTCCCCTGAGCGGCGGCATTAGCGAAGCGGTGTCAAAGGTCGTGGATGTCTCACGGTTGACGGCGACGGGCGCCCGAATCGCGAACATTATTCGCGAGTTCATCGCCGCCGCAGAGCTTTCCGCCTTACCAACTGTCAGTGCGGCTGGTGCGGCAGCGCGCGCCCTGACTCAGCTTGGGCCGCTCCTGGCGGCCCGACCCATGATCTTCGCGGCCGAAGCGGCCGGCCGCGGCGGCCCACTCATCGAAGGTGCTGAAGCGACTAGGCTTACCCAGGCAAGCATCAAGGATAAATTGGAGAAGTACCTACTCAACCCAGACCACCCAGTGGGCGGTCCAAAAGCAAAGTGGTTCGAACAGGCGTTGGGATTCACCCGAGCAAACGCCGGTGATTTGGAGCGCCAGATCGTGTTCGATCAAAGCAGAGCGGTGGAGACGGGGGTTACGCCCTACGGGACGAAATACAGCGAGATGATCCCCATTCTGGGCGCAAACAACAGAACGATCGATGTCCAGTTCATCTTCATTCGTAACAACGATGGAGTCGTGCGCTTGGTAACTGCAATCCCGACCACTAAATAACGGACGGTGTCCACGTGAAACCCCAAGATTCCGATGTCGTCAGACTGCGGAGGCCGTTACCCGAGCACAATCTACCGGCCGGTTCGGAAGGCACCGTTGTCAACGACTTTCAGAGCAATGATCTCCGACCCGCCTACCTGGTGGAATTTGCTGATCCCGACGGCGTGACACAAGCATTGATCACTGTTCCGGAAGACAACCTCGACGTCGTGTGGCGGCCGACGTGACATGGCGCTTATGTTTTCCGGCTTAGTGATTGGGCATTACCCTTGGCGGCCGGCTTCTTGGACAGTTCAACACGGGAGGTCAGGCCGAGCTTGGCGTAGACGTGGGTGAGGTGGGTCTGCACGGTACGCGGTGAGATGAAAAGTCGCGCGCCGATGTCCTTGTTGCCCAGCCCTTCCCGGACCAGGCGCACCACATCGTTCTCCATCGGAGTCAGCGATCCCCAGCCACTGGTAGGGCGTTTGCGCTCACCGCGTCCCCGCTGCGCATACGCGATCGCCTCCTCGGTGGATAGCGCAGCACCTTCGGCCCGCGCTGCATCAAAATCGTTCTGGCCCAGAGCTTCCCGGACTGCCGCGACCGCAGCATCGTAGCCGGCCTGATACATCGGGAAGCGGGCTTCCCCGGTGCGCTGACGGATGGCCTCCGCCGCACCCAACAGCCGCGCCGCATATGGGTGGTTGCCGTCGTCGGCCGCCAGCCGTACCAGGCATTCGAGGGTGTCGTTCGCCCGCAGGTATCCCCGGGTGCGGGCGGCGACCGCCAAGGCGTCATGGGCGTCACGTTCGGCCTGGCTGGGCTCGCCTTGAGCTATCGCGATGTAGGCGCGCACGGTCAGCGCTACCATCCGGTACCAGCCCGGGACCACCGCGACAGTATCGTCAGCCGAACGGCGGGCCGCGGCCAGATCACCACATGCCAGTGCGGCCTCGGCCATTGGGCTAAGGCCCCTGATGGCGACCTCGCGCAGGGGAACGGTGTGCCGCCAGGCCGCCTCGGCTGCTTGCCTCGCCGCAGCCGTTTCGCCGGCGGCGAGGCCGACCGTGGCCAACGCCCCATACACTGCGTCTGCGTAGATCCCAGCCATCGAGTTTGTGGCCCGGAGCGCGGATTGGGCTGCACCTTGCGCGGCAACCGCCTCACCTTGGTACGCGAGCACTACGCTGTGGGCTGCCTGGCTCATGACCGACATGGGGATGTCCCCGGCGACCTCGGTCTCCTCGGCCAAGGAACCAAGCATCTCGACGGCGTCGGCGAGGTGTGCTTGCATGGCCAGCGCCGAGGCTAGCCATTGCCGGCAGGTCCGTGAGAAGAAGCGGTCGCCGAGCGTGTCAGCGAGGTTACGTCCTTCTTCGGCGGCCGCGGCCGCTGCGATCGGTTCACCGGCGTAATAGGTGACGCGCGAGAGCCAGGGCCTCGCGCGCCCGATCAGGGCTGGCGGCGACGGCCATCCACGCCGAGAGGGTGCTCTGGTCGGCGACAGCGCGCACCCACACCGCAAGTGCTATCTCTGGGTCAGGTTCCTCGGTCAAGATGGTGTCGAACCCCGCAAGACCTTCCTGGAAACGACCGCGCGTTAACCAGAACTGCTGCAATGATGACACCAGCCGCAGCCCTGTCTCGAGGTCGGAATTCTCCCGGCTCCACGCGAATGCGGCCCGCAGATTGTCGATCTCGACTTCGGCCCACGCCATCAGCCGCTCGTCCCCCGGTTGAGCCGTCGATTCGAGGCGCGCTGCGGTGGTCGTGTAATGGTCGCGGTGTCGGGTGCGGACCTGGTCGGCCTCACCGGACTCGCCGAGTTTTTCTTGGGCGTATTGGCGCACAGTTTCCAGCAGCCGGTATCGCATTCCGGCGCCGGTGTCGTCGGCGACTACCAGGGATTTGTCCACCAACAGGCTCAGTTGGTCAAGTAACTGGTAGCTTTCGACCTCGGTGCTGGCGCCGACGGCTTGGGCGGCATCCAGGTCAAACCCGCCGGCAAACGCCGCCAGCCGCCGGAACAAAACCTGCTCGGGTTCGGTGAGCAGCGCATGTGACCAATCCACCGAGGCGCGCAACGTCTGCTGGCGGCGTACCGCGGTACGCGCACCCCCGGTCAGCAACCGGAACCGGTCATGCAGGCTGTCCACGATCTGCGGCAGCGACAGCGCCCGAACCCGCGCGGCGGCAAGCTCAATCGCCAACGGCATGCCATCCAGGCGCCGGCAGATCTCCTCGACCAGCGCGCGGTTATCCTCGCCGACAACGAAATCCGGGCGAGCCCGCCGAGCGCGGTCGGCGAACAACTCGACGGCCTCGTCGGCAACAGACAACGACGGCACCCGCCAACTCAGCTCGCCGGGCACTCCGAGCGGCTCACGACTGGTGGCCAGAATCGTCAAGTTCGGACAACCATGAAGCAGCTCGACGATCATGGTCCCGCACACATCGAGCAGATGCTCGCAGTTGTCAAGCAGCAGCAACATCGTCTTCTCGCCGAAGAACCGCACCAGCAGGTCCATCGTGGAGCGGCCCGGCTGATCGGGCAGACCCAGCGTGCGCGCGACGGTCACCGGTGCCACAACAGGATTGGTGACCGGCGCCAGATCGACATACCAGATCCCATCACCGAACGCGTTGGTGAGTTGCGAGACGACCTCGACGGCAAGCCGGGTCTTGCCCGCACCCCCGGCACCGGTCAAGGTCACTAAGCGGTTGTCGGCCACCAACTGACGCAACTCCGCCATTTGTGCTTGGCGCCCAACGAAACTCGTCAACTGAGCCGGAAGATTATGCGACGCCACAACAGTGCGCACCCGAAGCGGCGGGAACTCGCTGCGCAGGTCCGGGTGACACAACTGCACCACCCGCTCCGGGCGCGGCACATCCCGCAACGGGTAACTACCCAGCTCGGCCAGCCACACCCCGTCGGGCAGCCGATCCACCACCAGCGATTCGGTCACGCCCGATAACACGGTCTGCCCGCCATGGGCCAGATCACGCAGCCGCGCGGTGCGATTGATCGTCGGGCCGGCGTAGTTGGCGTCGTCGCGCAGCTGTATCTCACCGGTGTGCACCCCAATGCGCAGCCGGATCGGGGCCAGCGGGGCCCGCTGCAACGCCAACGCGCACGCCGCCGCGTCCGACGCGCGGGCGAACGCGGCCACGAAGCTGTCACCCTCGCCCTGCTCAAGCGGGCGCACCCCGTCATGAGCGGCGACAGCCTCGTTCACCGTGCGATTCAGCAGCGCGAGCGCGGTCGTCATCTGTTCCGGCTGGGTCTCCCACATCCACGTCGAGCCCTCGACATCGGCCAACAGCAACGTCACCGTTCCGGTCGGCAGCAACTCACCCACGCCCAAATCGCTCCAAGTCAGCGCCGGTATCTCCGCATGTTGGCTCATAGTAGCCAGCATCACGGCCAACACCCACGCAGAACATCCGCACAACCGCGCAGATCGCCAACGGCGCGACGCGCGGATTTGCGGCCCAAGCGCGTACACCTACGCGACGGCGCTGGCGTCAGGTGTGGTGGCCAGCTTCTTGGACGAGTTGCACTCGGGAAGCGATGCCGAGCTTGGCGTAGACGTGGGTGAGGTGGGTCTGCAGGGTGCGCGGTGAACTGAAAAGTCGCGCGGCGATGTCCTCGTTGCCCAGTCCTTCGCGGACCAGGCGCACCACATCGTGTTCCATGGGTATTAGTGATCCCCAGCCGCTGGTTGGGTGTCTGCGCTCGCCGCGACAGCGTTGCGCGTAGGCAATCTCTTCCTCGGTGGATAGGGCGGCGCCTTCGGCCCATGTAGCGTCAAAAGCGTCCTACCCCAACGCACTTCGGGTAGAAGCTACCACGGCGTCGTAGCCGGCTTGATACATCGGGAACCGGGGTGTTCCATGCGCTGCCGGATGCCCTCAGCTGCGCCCAACAGACGCGGCGCATACCGGTGGCTGCCGCCGTCGACCGCCAGGTGGGCAAGGCATTCCAGGGTGGCCGAGTTCTATAAGTCTGCAGCGCTCGGCTTGCAGGTGTGGTGGATCGACCAGGATTTCTGCCCCGACCACGCCTGGCTGACCGGGCTCTACGGGACACTCGCGGGACCTGGGGCGCCGATGCAGGTGGTCAGCCGAAAAACTGACGGCGCTCGCCGCGGCGGACCTGCTCTGCCTGCTGACGCTGAGCGTCGCTAGTGGTCGCGGTCGTAAGTTCGTCGGGGGTTCAGGTCCAGGCGGTGGGGACACAGGCGGTGGGGTCTGCTAGGCAGAGGCCGCAGGCGTGTGGAGGGCGGTCCGAGTCGTGTCAGCACCTGATCCGCGTAACGATGGTGTACACAGCGGGTGTGGTGCCCGGGTCGTCACTGTTACACACTCTGGAGGCGCCGATGGACACGAACGAACCGACCCCGACGACGAACGGAGACGAGACAGCCGCCGGCGTTGGCCGGTTGCGCGCATCGCTGCGTGCGATTTGGGCATCAGCCGCCCCGTTGTGGGGCGAGCACGCCGGCCACATTGACACCAGGGGCGCTGTGGTGACTCAGGCGATGCTCGATGCCGCCTGCCTTCACCGCCGGGCGCGCGTGCTCGAACTCGCCTGCGGCCCCGGTGGCGTCGGCATGGCCGCGGCCGAAATCGTCGGGCCGGACGGCGCGGTGGTGCTCTCCGACTTCGCACCGGAGATGGACAGCGATCGCCGCCGAACGAGCGAAGGTTGCCGGCCTGACGAACGTCACGACCCGCGAGGTGAACCTCGAGCAGATCGACTACCCGGAGGCGACCTTTGACGCGGTGCTGTGCCGAGATGGCCTGATGCTCGTGCCTGACCCGGCGTCCGCCGTGCGGGAGGCTCGCCGGATCTTGCGGCCGGACGGCCGCGCGGTCTTCACCGTCTGGGGACCCCGTCAACGCAACCCATGGTTGGGCCTGCTGTTCGACGCGGTCACAGCGCAGTTAGGGATGCCGGTCCCGCCGCCCGGCGTCCCCGGGCCGTTCTCGCTCGATGCCCGCGGCGCACTCGGCGCGTTGTTGCTGGCAGCAGGGTTCAGTGACGTCGCCGTCCGCGAGATCCCAACGCCCATGCACACCTCTTCTGTTGACGACTGGTGGTCGGTGGTCCCATCGCTGGCGGGGCCCGTTGCGCCGCTGCTGGCGTCACTTCCTGCCGAGGCGACTGCGGCCATCCGTGCCCATGTCGACGCTGCCATGGCGGATTTTGCCACTCCTAATGGCTACGAACTGCCGGGCGTCAGCATCCTCGGCAGCGGGCGACGCTAGCACCGGGGACCGAGGCGTGGGTTACCCGCACTCGTACCGTTCGCCGCCGCGGCCGTCGTGGCGTGAATTCCTCCAGGCGCAGCACCTCCGCTTCGCCGAACCGAGAAACTCTGGCTCGCAACGCTTTCGGCGACCCCGCCATTCGGGTCAGGCCTTCGGTGTCAGAACAACCACTGGAATCGGCCGCGATGTCTTCTTCTGGTACTCGATATAGCGGTTGGCGTTGTTCGTGTTGACGATGTGCCACATTCGCGCGTAGTCGGGATTGTCGGGTAGGACTGGGCGGGCTGTGACGGCGAAACGCTTTGGACCGACGTTGATCTCGATGTCGGGATTGGCTTTCAGATTGTGATACCAGCCGGGCGACTTGGGATCGCCACCTTTCGACGCCACGACCAGATAGTCATCGCCATCCGGGGCATAGGACAGCGTTGTTGTGCGCGGCTCACCCGTCTTGGCGCCTACCGTGTGTAGCAGCAGGCTGCGTGGCGCACCTGGCAATCGATGTCCGATCCGGCCGTTAGTGGCTTGGTAGATCTTGTCGTGCACACTAAGGAACGCGAATAGCGCCTGCTCGGCCAAGGATGTCATCGCCTCAGTCTTGCGCAGTCACGTCCCATTGCGCTAGGGCCAGTGCACCGCGGGCAGACGCAGAATCGCACCCGCAGGTGCGGGCAGTGCGATTCTGTGTATGCTCGCCGGATCAAGTCACCCAAGCCGCCCTGCTTCTTGGACGAGCTGTAGGCGGGAGGTCAGGCCGAGCTTGGCGTAGACGTGGGTGAGGTGGGTCTGCACGGTACGCGGCGAGATGAAAAGCCGCGCACCAATGTCCTTGTTGCCCAGTCCTTCCCGTACCAGGCGCACCACGTCGTGCTCCATGGGAGTCAGCGCTCCCCAGCCACTGGTGGGCCGTTTGCGCTCGCCGCGCCCGCGTTGCGCATACGCGATCGCTTCCTCGGTGTACAAAGCGGCGCCCTCAGCCCACGCCAGGTCAAAATTGTCCTCCCCCAACGCCTCCCGCACCGCCGTGACCGCGGCGTCGTAGCCGGCCTGATACATCGGGGAGCGAGCATGCCCCATCCGCTGTCGCATTGCGTCCGCTGCGCCCAGCAGACGGGCCGCATATGGGTGATTCCCGCCGTCGGCCGCCAGGCTGCCAAGGCACTCCAGGTGTCCGCCACCCGCATATACCCCCGGGTGCGGGCGGCGAGCGCGAGGGCGTCATGGGCGTCGCGCTCGGCCTGCTCCGCTCTCACCCTGGGCCGTCGCGACGAGTGCCCGTGTCGTCAGCGCGACCATTCTATGCCAGCCAGGCACCACCGCGACGGTGTCGTCGGCCCAGCGGCGGGCGAGCGTCCAGTCACCGCACGCCAAGGCGGCCTCGGCCGTCGGGGTGATGCCCCTGGTGAACACTGCGCGCTGTGGATGCAGTGTATTCATGTATCGCCACGCCGCCTCGCACATCCTGGCCGCCGCGCGGACTCGCCGCCGCCAAAGCGGGTCAGCTAATATCGCGTGCACCGTGTCTTCGGAAGTCCCGCCCATCGCCTCCGCGGCCACTAGCGCGGATTGCGCTGCCTCTCGCGCGGCAGCCGTCTTGCCCCTGGCGCGCAGCACCACACCGCGGACTACATAACCAAAAACCTTCATGACCAGGTCCCCCGCCGCCTCTGACTCTTCAGCCAAAGAGCCGCCGACTCGCTCTGCTTCGTGCAGATCTCCCTGCATCATCAGTGCAATGCCCAGCCATACGCGGCAGTTTCGCGAGAAGAAACGGTCGCCGAGCGCTTCGGCGAGGTCACGTCCTTGCTTCGGCCGCCGCGCGTCGCTGCGACCGGCTCCCCGGCCATGACGCCCGCGATCGCCTGGATAGCTGAAGATTTGGCACAGACTCCACCGATCACCTGCCGCACGGACCAGATCGATCGCCTCGCCGAAGTAGACCTGGGCCACCTCGGCGCTGTACACCGCGCCCATCCCACACGCCATGAGAGCCCGGGCGATCAGTGCCGGGTCGTCGAGCTCACGTGCGATTGCCAGCGCCTCCTGCGCCCCAGCCGAGATCAACTGGGGTGCCCGCCCAAGTAGCCAAGGATGCCTTGCTCGGCCACCGCGCCCGCCCACACTCTCCGGTGCGATCTCCGGACTGACCCTCGTCGGTCAACACGGCGTCTAACCCGGCCAGTGCCTCAACGAAACGGCCGCCGCGTAACCACAACGGACGCAACGACTAGATGAGCCGCAGCGCCGTCTCGAGGTCGGAATTCTCCCGGCTCCATGCGAATGCGGCCCGCAGATTGTCGATCTCGGTTTGCGCCCACTTGACTACCTGCTCGTCGCCAGTGTGGCCGCGCTACTCCAGCTCCGCGGCCGTCGCCGGTGTAGTAGTCGCGGTGTCGGGTGCGCACCTCGTCGGCCTCACCGGACTCGCCGAGTTTTTCTTGTGCGTACTGGCGCACCGTTTCCAGCAGCCGGTATCGCATTCCGGCGCGCGGTGTCGTCGGCGACTACCAGCGATTTGTCGACCAGCAGGCTCAGTTGGTCCATCAGCTGATAGCTCTCGACCTCGCTGCTCGGCGCCGACAGCTTGGGCGGCATCCAGGTCTAACCCGCCGGCAAACACCGCCAGCCGCCGGAACAAAACCTGCTCGGGTTCGGTGAGCAGCGCATGTGACCAATCCACCGAGGCGCGCAGCGTCTGCTGGCGTCGTACCGCGGTGCGCGCTCCCCCGGTCAGCAATCGGAACCGTCATGCAGACTGTCCACGATCTGCTTCAGCGACAGCGCCCGAACCCGCGCTGCGGCAAGCTCAATCGCCAACGGCATGCCATCCAGACGCTCGGCAGATCTCTTCCACCAGCGCCGTGTTATCCTCGGTGACAACGAAATCCGGGCGCGCCCGCCGAGCGCGGTCGGCGAACAACTCGATGGCCTCGTCGGCAACAGACAACGACGGCACCCGCCAGCTCAATTCGCCGGGCACTCCCGAGCGGCTCACGGCTGGTGGCCAGAATCGTCAATTGCGGGCAGGCCGTCGAGCAGTTCAACGATCATGGTCCCGCACACATCCAGCAGATGCTCGCAGTTGTCGAGCAGCAGCAACATCGTTTTCTCGCCGAAGAACCGCACCAGCAGGTCCATCGTGGAGCGGCCCGGCTGATCGGGCAGACCCAGCGTGCGCGCCACGGTCACCGGCGCCACAACGGGATTGGTGATCGGCGCCAGATCGACATACCAGATCCCATCACCGAATTCGGTGGTGAGCTGCGACGCGACCTCGACGGCGAGTCGCGTCTTACCCGCACCCCCGGCGCCGGTCAACGTCACTAAGCCGGTTGTCGGCCACCAACTGACGCAATTCCGCCATTTCGTGCTTGGCGCCCAACGAAACTCGTCAACTGAGCCGGAAGATTATGCGACGCAACAACAGTGCGCACCCGAAGCGGCGGGAACTCGTTGCGCAGATCCGGATGACACAGCTGCACCACCCGCTCCGGGCGCGGCACATCCCGCAACGGATAACTACCCAGATCGGTCAACCACACCCCGTCGGGCAGCCGATCCACCACCAGCGATTCGGTCACCCCCGACAACACGGTCTGCCCGCCATGGCGCCAGATCACGCAGCCGCGCGGTGCGGTTGATCGTCGGGCCCGCGTAGTTGGCTCGTCGCGCAGCTGGATCTCGCCGGTGTGCATCCCGATGCGCAGCCGGATCGGGGCCAGCGGCGCCCGCTGCAACGCCAGCGCGCACGCCACCGCGTCGCGACGCGCGGCGAACGCGGCCACGAAGCTGTCACCCTCGCCCTGTTCGAGCGGGCGCACCCCGTCATGGGCGGCGATGCCTCGTTCACCGTGCGGTTCAGCAGCGCCAGCGCGGCCGTCATCTGTTCGGGCTGGGTCTCCCACAGCCGCGTCGAGCCCTCGACGTCAGCCAGCAGCAACGTCACCGTTCCGGTCGGCAGCAACTCGCTCACGCCCAATTCGCTCCAGGTCAGCGGCGGTATCTCCGCATGTTGGCTCATAGTAGCCAGCATCGCGGACACCCTTGCGGATTACATCCGCGAGATCGCGCAGATAACCCGCCCGCGAGCGCGTACTCGGCTAGGTTCGCAGCCCCGCGTCCTGGATGAGCTGGACGCGGGAGGTCAGGCCGAGCTTGGCGTAAACGTGGGTGAGATGGGTCTGGACGGTGCGTGGTGAGACGAACAGCCGCGCGCCGATGTCCTTGTTGCCCAATCCCTCACGGACCAGACGCACCACGTCGTTCTCCATGGGAGTCAGCGATGCCCAACCACTTGCAGGGCGTTTGCGTTCGCCGCGTCCTCGTTGTGCGTAGGCAATCGCCTCTTCGGTGGAGAGAGCGGCACCTTCGGCCCAGGCTGCGTCAAACTCGCTCTGGCCCAATGCCTCCCGGATAGTCGCAACCACAGTGTCGTAGCCGGCTTGATACATCGGGAAGCGAGCGTGGCCCATGCGCTGCCGCATGGCATCCGCCGCGCCCAGCAGACGCGCCGCATACGGGTGATTGGCGCCATCGACAGCAAGACGGACCAGGCATTCCAGGGTGTCGGCCGCCCGCATATACCCTTGCGTGCGCGTGGCTACCGCCAGGGCGTCATGGGCATCACGCTCGGCCTGCTCCGATTCACCCTGCGCAAACGCCACAAAGGCGCGCACCGTCAGAAGGTTCACTTCGTACCACCCAGGTACCAGCGCGATCGTGGCGTCAGCCGAACGGCGGGCTGCTGTCAGATCACCGCATGCCAGCTCGGCCTCGGCGATCGGGTTGAGGCTCTTGACGAACACTTCACGCAGCGCGGGGGTATGCCGCAAGGATTCCTCCGCGGCTCGTCTGGCGGCCGCCGCGTCGCCGGCGGCAAGCGCGGCCCAGGCGAACCCGGCGGACACCGTGTCTAGTGAAATCCCACCCATGGTCTCTGCGGTCGCGAGAGCGGATTGCGCAGCGGCAAGCGCGGCGGCCGCGCGCCCCTGAAACGCTAGCGCTCCGGAGTTGGCGACGAGACCAAACAGCGCCATGGTGAGGTCGCCGTCCGCCGCCGCCTCGTCGGCCATGGCACGAGCTGTCTCGCTGGCGCGGGCGGTATCTCCCTGATACATCAACGCGCACGCCATCCACACTCGATTGTTGCGTGAGAAGAACCGGTCGCCGAGCGCATCGGCAAGATCACGTCCCGCTTCGCCGGCCGCGACCGCTGCGGTCGGTTCACCGGCCAGAACGCCAGCCGTAGCCTGGTAGCTGAAGATCTGACACAGGCTCCACCGGTCACTGGTCGCGCGGGCGAGTTCGATTGCCTCGGCGAAATATCGCTCGGCCACCTTTTGGTCGTAGATAGCGAGCATCCCGCATGCGTGGAGGGCTTGACCAATCAGTGCCCGGTCGTCGAGCTGACGAGCGATACTCAGCGCTTCCTGCGCCCGCACCAGGTCCATCGGGATGCCCATGAAACCAGCAAGGATGCTCTGATACGCCACCGCGCCCGCCCATACCGCCGGTGCTATCCGCGAGTGGTCCTCACCGGCCAAGACGGCGTCTAACCCGGTAAGCGCCTCCTGGGCACGGCGGCCCCGTAACCACATCGGGCGCAACGACAAGATGAGCTGAAGGGCCATCTCGAGATCGGAATTCTCCCGACTCCATACGAACGCGGCCCGCAGATTGTCGGTCTCGGCCTGCGCCCATGCCAGCAGCTGTTCATCGTGTGTGTGGCCGAGTGATTCCAGCTCGGCGGCCATTGCGGTGTAGTGGTCGCGGTGGCGGGTGCGTATCTCGTCGGCCTCGCCCGACTCGCCGAGCTTCTCCTGCGCGTACTGGCGCACCGTCTCCAGCAGCCGATACCGCATGCCGTCGCCGGTGTCGTCGGCGACCACCAGGGACTTGTCCACCAGCAGGCTCAGTTGATCCAGCAGCTGATAGAGCTCCACCTCGCTGCTGGCACAGACCCCTTGGGCGCTGTCCAGATCGAACCCTCCAGCGAAGACGGCCAGCCGCCGGAACAAGACCTGCTCGGGCTCGGTCAGCAGCGCATGCGACCAATCCACCGACGCGCGCAACGTCTGCTGGCGGCGCACCGCGGTGCGCGCCCCGCCGGTGAGTAGCCGAAACCGGTCGTGCAGGCTGTCGATGATCTGGACCAGCGACAGCGCCCGAACCCGGGCCGCGGCAAGCTCGATCGCCAACGGCATCCCGTCGAGACGTTCACAGATCTCGGACACCAGCGCCCTGTTGTCCTCGCCCGCAACGAAATCCGGGCGGGCGCGCCGGGCGCGGTCGGTAAACAGCTCGATAGCCTCGTCGGCAAGAGATAGCGACGGTACCCGCCAGCTCAGCTCACCGGGCAACCCGAGCGGCTCCCGGCTGGTGGCGAGGATCGTCAACCGCGGACAAGCCGCAAGCAGCTCGACGACCAGTGAACCGCAGGCATCGAGCAGGTGCTCACAATTATCGAGCAGCAACAACATCGTCTTGTCACCGAAGAATCGCAGCAGCAAGTCGATCATCGAGCGGCCCAGCTGATCGGGAAGGCCAAGTGTGCGTGCAACAGTCACCGAGGTCAGCACCGGATTGGTAACCGGCGCCAGATCGACGTACCACACCCCGTCACCGAATTCGGCAGTCAGTTGCGATGTGACTTCGACGGCCAGCCGGGTCTTGCCGGCACCCCCGGCACCGGTCAAGGTGACCAACCGGTTGTGTGCCACCAACTGTTGCAATTCCGTCATTTGCGCTTGGCGCCCAACAAAGCTCGTCAATTGGGCCGGAAGATTGTGCACCGCAACAACACTCCGGACCCGAAGCGGCGGAAACTCATTGAGCAGATCGGGATGGCATAGCTGCACCACGCGCTCCGGTCGCGGCAGATCACGCAACGGATAGCTACCCAGATCAGCCAGCCACACACCGTCGGGCAACCGATCAACAATCAACGATTCGGTCGCGCCCGACAACACGGTCTGGCCGCCATGGGCAAGGTCACGCACCCGCGCGGTGCGGTTGATCGTCGGACCCGCGTAGTTGGCGTCGTCGCGCAGCTGTATCTCCCCGGTATGTATCCCGATCCGCAGCCGGATCGGGGCCAACGGTGCGCGCTGCAATTCCAGCGCACACGCCACTGCGTCAGACGCGCGGGCGAAGGCGGCGACGAAGCTGTCACCCTCGCCCTGTTCCAGCGGGCGCACCCCGTCATGAGCGGCGACAGCCTCGTTCACCGTGCGGTTCAGCTGCGCCAGCGCGGTCGTCATCTTTTCCGGCTGGGTTTCCCACAGCCGCGTCGACCCCTCGACGTCAGCCAGCAGCAACGTCACCGTCCCGGTCGGCAGCAACTCACTCACGCCCAAATCGCTCCAGGTTAGCGGCGGCATCTCCGCGCGTTGGCCCATGTTAGCCAGCATCGCGGACAACGCGAAGCAAAACATCGGTCAGAACGCGCAGATAACCCGCCCGCGAGCGCGTACTCGGCTAGGTTCGCAGCCCCGCGTCCTGGATGAGCTGGACTCGGGAGGTCAGGCCGAGCTTGGCGTAGACGTGCGTGAGATGGGTCTGCACAGTGCGAGGTGAGATGAAAAGCCGCGCGCCGATGTCCTTGTTGCCCAGCCCTTCCCGGACCAGACCCACCACATCGCGCTCCATGGGTGTCAGCGATGCCCCAGCCGCGGGTGGGGCGCTTGCGCTCGCCGCGACCGCGCTGCGCATACGCGATCCCTTCCTCGGTTGATAGTGCAGCACCTTCAGCCCAGGCAGCATCAAAATCGCTCTCCCCCAGCGCTTCCCGAACCGTAGTCATCGTGGCGTCGTAGCCGGCTTGATACATCGGAAAGCGGGCGTGTCCCATGCGCTCTCGGATCCCCGCCGCCTCGCCTAAGAGGCGCGCCGCATACGGGTGGTTGCCGCCGTCAGCAGCCAGGCGGGCAAGGCATTCCAGGGTATCGGCTACCCGCAGATATCCCTGGGTGCGGGCGGCGAGCGCGAGGGCGTCGTGGCATCGCGCTCGGCCTGATCGGGATCGTCCTGCGCGATAGCGATAAAAGCGCGCACAGTCAACGCGACCATCCGATGCCAGCCCGGGACCACTGCGACGGTCTCGTCAGCCCAACGGCGCGCGACAACCAAATCACCACACGCCAGCGCGGCCTCGGCCATTGGAGCGACTCTTTTAGTGAAGGATTCGCGCTGCCGACTGGTGTGTCTGCCAGGCACTCTCGGCTGCCCTTGCCGCGCAGCGTCGCCGTTGGCCAAAGCGACGTTGGCGAAGACCGCGTACACCGCGTCTTCCAAGACCGCCTATGGCCTCCGCGGCACTCGCGCCGATTCGCCGCCTCGTAGGCCGCATCCACATCACCCTGGTATGCATGGACCGTTCCGCGGCAACATGACCATAGACCTTCATCGTCATGTCCCCGGCCGCCTCTGCCTCGTCGACCAGGGCACGGCGACTCGGCTGGCGCACGCGCTATCTCCCCGCACCATCAGCGCCACCGCCAGCCAGGCTCGACAGTGCCGCGAAAAGAACCGAACACCGAGTGCATCGGCCAGGTCACGTCCCTCTTCGGCCGCCGCACACGCAGCGATCGGTTCACCGGCGAGAGAGGCCGCGGCCGCCTGATAGCCGAAAATTTGGCACAGGCTCCACCCATCGGAGGTCGCCCGGGCCAGTTCGGTTGCCTCGCCGAAATAGGTCTGGGCGTCGTCGGCGCCGTAGTACGCGAGCCTCCCGCACGCGATGAGGGCCCGGGCGATCAGCGCCGAGTCGTCGAGCTGACGGGCGACGGTCAGGGCCTGCCCTGCCCGATCCAGGTCCACCGGGACGCCCACCCACGCCGCGAGGATGGCTCGCTGGGCCACCGCGCCCACCCACACCGCGGGTGGTATTTGCGAGTGACTCTCGTCAGTTAAGACGGCGTCCAAGCCGACCAGTGCTTCGCGGAAACGGCCGCCCGCAACCACAACGGCCGCAATGACTCGATGCCAGTCGCAGCGCCGTCGCCAGGTCGGAATTCTCCCGGCTCCACGCGAATGCTGCGCGCAGATTGTCTATCTCGGTTTGCGCCCACTCGAGCAGCTCATCGTCGCCGACGTGGCCGCGCGATTCCAGCGCAGCGACCGTGGCCATGTAATAGTCGCGGTGGCGGGTCCGCACCTCGTCGGCCTCACCGGATTCCCCGAGCTTTTCTTGGGCGTACTGACGCACCGTCTCCAGCAGCCGGTATCGCATCCCGGCGCCGGTGTCCTCGGCGACCACGAGGGATTTGTCCACCAACAGACCCAGTTGGTCCATCAACTGGTAAAGCTCCACCTCACTGCCGACGCCGACCGCTTGAGCGGCATCCAGATCAAACCCGCCCGCGAACGCCGCGAGCCGCCGGAACAACACTTGCTCGGGCTCGGTAAGCAGCGCGTGTGACCAATCCACCGACGCGCGCAGGGTCTGCTGGCGACGCACGGCGGTACGCGCACCCCCGGTCAGCAAACGGAACCGGTCATGCAGACTGTCCACAATCTGTGACAACGACAGCGCCCGAACCCTAGCCGCGGCAAGCTCGATCGCCAACGGCATGCCGTCCAGGCGTCGGCAGATCTCTTGAACCAGTGGGGTGTTGTCCTCGCTAACAACGAATTCCGGGCGGGCGCGGCGGGCCCGGTCGGTGAACAGCTGCATGGCCTCGTCGGCGAGCGGCAATGACGGCACCCGCCAGCTCAGTTCTCCGGGCACCCCGAGCGGCTCACGGCTAGTGGCCAGAATCGTCAGGTGCGGGCAGGGCGCGAGCAGCTCGACGACCATGGTCCCGCACGCATCCAGCAGGTGCTCACAATTATCGAGCAGCAGCAATATCTTCTTCTCGCCGAAGAACCGCACCAGCAGTTCCATGGTTGAGCGGCCCGGCTGATCCGGCAGACCCAGCGTGCGCGCCACACACACCGGCGCCACAACAGGATTGGTGATCGGAGCCAAATCGACGTACCACACCCCGTCGGAGAACTCGATGCTCAGTTCAGAGGTGACCTCGATAGCGAGACGGGTCTTACCGGCACCCCCGGCGCCGGTCAGCGTCACCAGCCGGTTATCCATGATGATCTGACGCAGCTGCTTCATTTCGGCTTGGCGCCCAACGAAACTCGTCAACTGAGCCGGAAGGTTATGTGACACAACAACAGTTCGGACGCGAAGCGGCGGGAAGTCGTTGTTCAGGTCCGGATGGCATAGCTGCACCACGCGTTCTGGGCGCGGCAGATCCCGCAACGGATAGCTGCCCAGATCGGCCAGCCACACACCGTCGGGCAACCGATCAACGACTAACGGCTCCGTCGCGCCCGACAACACGGTTTGGCCGCCATGGGCAAGATCACGCAGCCGCGCGGTCCGGTTGATCGTGGGACCCGCGTAATTGGCGTCGTCCCTCAGCTGTATCTCCCCGGTGTGCACACCGATACGTAGCCGGATCGGAGCCAACGGGGCGCGCTGCAACTCCAGCGCACACGCCACCGCGTCGGACGCCCGGGCGAATGCGGCCACAAAGCTGTCTCCCTCGCCCTGCTCGAGCGGACGCACCCCGTCATGAGCGGCGGTGAACTCGTTCACCGCGCGGTTCAGCTGCGCGAGCGCGCGCCGTCATTTGTTCGGGCTGGGTTTCCCACAGCCGAGTCGAGCCCTCGACATCGGCCAGCAGCAATGTCACCGTTCCGGTCGGCAGCAACTCGCTCACGCCCAAATCGTCCCAGGTTAGCGGCGTTATCTCCGCGTGTTGGCTCATGTTAGCCAGCATGGCCGTCGCTGACTATGCAAAACATCGGTCAGAACGCGCACATCGCCATCGGGGGGCTGCGCAATTTACGACACCAAGCGCGTAGATCTACGCGCTAGGGCGGATGGTCTTGATCGGCCGCCACCGGATAGTCGACTCCAAGCCGATCGAGGAGACGACCGCGATGACAATCCTTCAAACAACCACATGCCCGAGCATTTTCGACGCCGGGCTGCCGACCTTCGCCTACGACCACCTCACCGATCCCGACGAAGCGCACCGCGTCATCGCTGACGCCCGCAAGCAGGCCCCGATCGCGATCGGCCCGCATGGCCCCGAGGTATTGAGCTACGAGCTGGTCCGCACGGTGCTACGCGACAGCCGGTTCATCACGGCACACGGCCTCGGACTCGACCGTGCAAGGCATTACCTCAGGTCCGCTGTGGGACCGGGCGATCAGCAACATTCTCGGTCTGGACGGCGATGCAGCATCATCGGCTGCGCCGGCTGGTGTCGAAGGCGTTCGCACCGCGCGGCGCCGAACGCCTGCGCTCGCGAATCCTCGAAGTCATCACCGGGCTGGTCGAACCGCTCACCATCGCCGGGCGCTGCGACGTCGTCTCCGACATCGCCCGCCGCTACCCCACACCGGTCATCTGTGCGCTACTGGGCGCACCACCCGAGGACTGGCAACTGTTCTCCGACTGGACCGACGACATCAAAAAGGTTCTTCGAATGGAACGTCGCCAACGACGGCCCGGCCATCCTTGCGGCATGGGACCAGCTCGATGCTTACCTCGAGGACCTGATCGCCCGCCGGCGCGCGTCGCTGGCCGACGACCTGATTTCCGACCTGATCCGCGCGGAAGACAACGGCGATCGTCTTACCCACGACGAGCTACTCATGCTCTGCGCCACCCTGCTCGGTGCCGGTACCGACACCACCCGCAACCAGCTCGCCGCGGCGGTACAGGTGTTGTGCGCCCACCCCGACCAATGGGCCCTACTGGGCCGGCACCCCGAGTTGGCGGCCAGACGCGGTTCATGAGCTCATGCGTTACTACCCAATTATTTTCGGCGCCGGTCCGCCAAGCCGCCGAAGACATTGAACTGGCCGGGGTCCGCATTCCTGCCGGCACCCTGGTGCTCGCCAACACGGCGGCGGCCAACCGCGACCCCGACGTCTACGACCAATCCAGACCGTGTCGACATCACCCGGGAAGACCCACCGCCGATGCTCACCTTCGGCGGCGGCGTGCACTACTGCCTCGGCTCTCACCTCGCGCGGCTCGAGCTGACCGAAGCGCTCCGGGTCATCACCCGACGCATGCCAAACCCCCGTCGAACCGGCCCCGCCCCGTGGAAAGCCATCAGTGGAATCACCGGACCGACCACGCTTGCCCTTGGAGTTCGACATCGGGCACTAGGTGAGCCCGCGTCGTTCACTACTGTTGTCAGCCATGACTGACTGGACCGCCGCAGACCTTCCTTCCTTCACCGGGCGCACTGTCATCGTCACCGGAGCCAATAGCGGGTTGGGTGCGGTGACAGCCCGAGAGCTGGCCGCGAAAGGCGCCAAGATCGTCATGGCCGTCCGCAACACCGAGAAAGGTGAGGCCGCCGCGCAGCAGATAACCGGCCAAGTCGAGGTGCGTCGACTCGACCTGCAGGACCTGTCGTCGGTGCGGCAATTCGCCGACGGGATAGACAAGGCCGATGTGCTGATCAACAACGCCGGCATCATGGCCGCCCCCTACGCGCTGACCGTCGACGGCTTCGAGAGCCAGATCGGCACCAACCATCTCGGTCATTTTGCGCTGACCAACCTGTTGTTGCCCAAGCTCACCGACCGGGTCGTGACGGTGTCCTCGATGGCGCACTGGCCGGGGCGGATCAACTTCGACGACCTCAACTGGAAGACCCGGCGGTACTCGCCCTGGCTGGCCTACAGCCAGGCGAAGCTCGCCAATCTTCTGTTCACCAGCGAGCTGCAGCGCCGCCTCGAGGCGGCTGGTTCGCCGCTCCGCGCACTGGCAGCCCATCCCGGCTACTCGCACACCAACCTGCAGGGGGCCTCGGGCCGGAAGTTGGGCGACGCGCTGATGTCAGCAGCCACCCGGGTGGTTGCCACCAATGCCGATTTCGGCGCCCGGCAAACGCTGTACGCGGCGTCGCAGGACCTGCCGGGCAACACGTTCGTCGGCCCGCGGTTCGGCTATATCGGTCGAACGCAACCGGTTGGCCGCAGCCGGCGGGCGCGAGATGCGGCCACCGCCACCGCGCTCTGGGAGCTGTCCGAGCAGGTCACGGGCACCAAATTTCCGCTCTGAGATACTCATGCGTTAACCTGACCGGGCGTCACGGCGAGGGTGGCTGGCCGTCTGGTCAGCACCGTTATCGACGGAGACCGACAACTTGTCGCGATCCTAGCCGTGCCCCAGAACTAGGCAGAGAGCACACAGGAGCGACACGATGGCTAAGTCGGCAATCAACCAACTCGCGGTCACGGTGCGAACCGAGACCGGCAAGGGCGCGTCCCGGCGAGCCCGGCGCGACGGCAAGATCCCGGCCGTCCTCTACGGTCACGGCGCCGACCCACAGCACCTCGAATTGCCTGGGCACGACTTCGCGGCCGTGCTGCGGCACTCCGGCACCAACGCGGTGCTGACCCTGGACATCGCCGGCAAGGAACAGCTGGCGTTGACCAAAGCGCTCGATATCCACCCGATTCGCCGCACCATTCAGCACGCCGACCTGCTGGTCGTGCGCCGCGGGGAGAAGGTCGTCGTCGAGGTCACCGTTGTCGTCAAGGGCGAGGCCGGACTCGACACCCTGGTCACTCAGGAGAATGACACCATCGAGATCGAGGCCGAAGCCCTGTCGATTCCCGAGCAGCTGACCGTGTCCGTCGAGGGCGCCCAGCCGGGCACTCAGTTCACCGCCGGGCAGATCACCCTGCCGGCGGGCATAAACCTGATTTCCGACCCCGAGTTGCTGGTGGTCAACGTGGTGAACGCGCCGACCGCCGAGGACCTCGAGGAAGAGGGCGCGGGCGAGGTCGCCGAGGGCGAGGAAGCTCCCGCAGAAGAAGCAGAAGAAGAAGAGGGCGGCGAAGCCGGGGCCCCCGCAGCCGAGTCCGAGTAGGCGGCTCACGACGTGGCCGAGCCGCTATTGGTGGTCGGCCTGGGCAACCCCGGAGACAACTACGCCCGGACCCGGCACAACCTGGGGTTCATGGTCGCCGACCTGCTCGCCGCGCGGCTGGGTGCGAAATTCAAGGCGCACAAGCGTTCCGGCGCCGAAGTAGTCAGCGGCCGGTTAGCCGGGCACTCGATCCTGCTGGCCAAGCCGCGCTGCTACATGAACGAGTCCGGCCGCCAGATCGGGCCGCTGGCAAAGTTCTACTCGGTGCCGCCGGCGGACATCATCGTCATCCATGACGATCTCGACCTGGAATTCGGCCGCATCCGGCTCAAGATCGGCGGCGGCGAAGGCGGCCACAACGGCCTGCGCTCGGTGGCAGCGGCGCTGGGCACCAAAGACTTTCAGCGGGTGCGCATCGGGATCGGCCGTCCGCCCGGACGCAAGGACCCGGCGTCCTTCGTGCTGGAAAACTTCACCGCCGCCGAGCGCCCCGAAGTCCCCACGATCTGCGAGCAGGCGGCCGACGCCACCGAGTTGCTCATCGAAATAGGTCTAGAGCCCGCGCAAAACCGCGTCCACGCTTGGTAGCCGCGGGCGCGCCGGCCGCGGCTAGCTGACGAGGGTGACCGAGTTGGACCGGCGCAGCTTGCCCGACGGCGTCTTCGGAATGGTCCCCGGACCGAGCACCACCACATTGCGTGGCCGCACGTCGACTTCGCTGATGACCTCGTGCGCGACCTGATGCTCGATGCGGCGCACTTCGGCCGGGTCTTGCCAGGCATTGGACTCGACAGCGACGGCGAACGTCTCGCGCGAGTGGCCGGCATCAAGCCGCACCGCGACGGCGCAGCCGGGCCGCACCCCCTCCACGCGGCTGGCGGCCCGTTCGATGTCCGTCGGATAGATGTTGCGGCCGGCCATGATGATGACGTCCTTGACGCGGCCGCACACCACGATGTGGCCCTGCTCGGTGATGTAGCCGAGGTCACCGGTGTCGTACCAACCGTGCTCGTCCTGGGCCGGGATGAAGCCGCCCATGGTGAGGTAGCCGGGCGTCAGCGACTCGCCACGCAGCTCGATGACACCGACGCCGCGCGCGGGCATCACATCGCCGTGCTCGTCGATAATGCGGGCTTCGAGGTCCTGCAGCAGCGGACCCAGCGTGGCCAGCCTGCGGACGTTGCCCTTGGTGGCGGGCACTGCCCGGCGCAGGGCAGCCAGCAGATCGGCGTCGACCTCGTCGACGACGAGGCCGGCGTTGCACTCCGAGAACGACACCGCCAGGGTCGTCTCGGCCATGCCGTAGGCCGGCAGGATCGCCGAGGCGTTGAGCCCGAACGGCTCGCCCGCGTCGAGCAGGTCCTCGACGTCGGCGGGTTCGACGGGCTCGGCACCGGACAGCGCGAAGCGCAGCGTCGACAGGTCGAAGTCGCCGGGCTTGGCGTTGCGACGCAACCGCTTGGCGAGCAACGCGTAGGCGAAGTTGGGCGCCGCGGTCATGGTGCCGTTGTACTTGTCGATGAGCTTGGCCCACAGCAGCGTGTCGCGCAGGAAGTCCATCGGTGTGACCTTGACCAGCTCTGCGCCGAAGTACATCGGGATGGTGAGGAAGCCGACCATGCCCATGTCGTGGAAGCAGGGCAGCCAGCTGACCATGACGTCCTTGTCGACGTCGTACTGGGCGCCGATGAACATCGCCTCAGCGTTGGAATAGATGTTGCGGTGGGTGATCTGGACCGCCTTCGGAGACCCAGTGGAGCCGCTCGTCAATTGCATCAGCGCCAGGTCGTCCTCGTCGACCTCGACGGGGTCGATCGGATCCGACGCCAGCAGGTCGGCGACGGTAAGGACCGTGAGGCCTTTCTCCTCGAGTACCGGGATGGCCACCAGGAACGGCTCGGAGACGATGACCGCCTTGGCCTCGATCATGCCGATGACGGTCATGGTGTCCTCGGCCCATATCTCCAGGTCGGTGCGCGGTGTCGGCTGGTGCAGCATGGTCAGGCTGGCCCCGCGCATCCAGAGGCCCTGCGCCATCGGGGCGATCTCCACCGGGAAGCCGGCGAGCACACCAACCGCGTCGCCGAGGCCGATGCCCGCGGCGGCCAGGCCGCCCGCAATGTACCGAGCGCGCTCGTGGACCTCGCCCCAGGTGTGGCGGACGGGTTCGTGGGGTTCACCGGTGACCATGCCCGTGCTTGCGGTGCGAGCGTTGTGGTACATCTTCTCGGTAAACCTGCTCACAAAGGCCTCCTCGGTCCGGGCACCTTCCCCAACGCCCGAAACCTCATATTCCGCCTGCTGAGGGCTACTTTGAAGCAGGCGCGCGAGCACAGTTGGGGAGCGGTTAGGTCTCGAAACAGTGCTGAGCCAGCAACCCCGCGCTCGGTTACCCGGTTAGCAGGAAACTGGCCCACCAAGCCCGGCCGGTATCGATCCGTCGGCCGTCCACCGCAGCGCCCGGCAGACGACGAAATCGAGTGGTCCTGCTTACCGCTACTCGTCACCGCGAGTCATCTTAAACTTTTCTTAAGTAGCCGCCAAACTCTGACGCCCCCTGAGTTGTATTTCACATCCTGTTCAGACTTCAGTCATCGGTGCCGGCACGACGCGGGCACCGGGTACCGGTCCGCTGGCAACCCGGACCGTGCGGCAGACACCCGCTCCCGACAGCTGGGTGCCGATATCGACCGCCGCAGACGCTGAGGTGCACAGAAAGGCACACGTCGGACCCGAGCCGGACACGATGCCCGCCAGGGCACCGGCCTCCACACCGGCGCGCAGAGTACGCCGTAGTGCCGGGTCCAGGCTCACCGTGGCCGCTTGCATTTCATTGCCCAGCAGCGGCGCCAGCTGCTCTGGATCGCCCGCGGCCAGGGCCGCCAGTACCGGCCCGGGCTCAGCCAGCCGCGGCGGGTCTCCGCTGTCCCTGAGCCGGTCGAGCTCGGTGAACACCGCCGGAGTGAGCAGCCCGCGCTCAGCGAACGTCAGCACCCAGTGGAAGGTGTTCCGGGACAGGACGGTGGCCAGCTCCTCGCCGCGACCGGTTCCCAGCGCGGTGCCGCCATGTAAAGCGAATGGCACGTCGCTGCCCAGTTGCGCGGCGAGCATGCGGAGATCGCGGCGAGGCACGTTGAGTTCCCACAGTGCGTTCATGGCAACCAGCACCGCCGCCGCGTCCGCGCTGCCACCCGCCATGCCGCCGGCCACCGGAATGGATTTGTCGATCATGATCGAGACATCGGGCGCGCGGCCCACGTGGTCGGCCATCAGCTCGGCAGCCTGCCAGGCGAGGTTACGTTCATCGGTGGGCAGTGTGTCGGCGCCCTCTCCGACGAGCTCGAGCGACAACACATCGGCGTTGCGCACCGTCACCTCGTCGAGCAACGAGACGGCTTGAAACACTGTCGTCAGCTCGTGATAGCCGTCCTCGCGGCGATCGCCGACCGCCAGGTACAGGTTGACTTTTCCGGGCACCCGAACGGTGACGGACCCGGTGGGTACCCACTGCGCAGCGGTGTTGCCGTCAGACGCGGACACCGCAGCAGACTATCGCTGCGGCACGCGAACTACACGCAACGGCGCCTAACGATGGCGCAATCAGCCGGCAGAAGCCTGCCCTGAAACGTGCCGCAGCGCGGTATCCGGGCTTGCCGGGATGGTGCTGTCGTCCGGATCGCCGGAACGTCGCAACAGCCGCACGAAGTCGTCGATGGACAGCGTCTCACCGCGACGGGCCGGATCGATGCTGGCGGCGAGCAATCGATTCGCCGACTCGGCGCCCGAGCCCGCCCACTCGGCAAACGCGTTGCGAGATGTCTTGCGGCGCTGAGCAAACGCGATGTCGACCAGTTCGAATACCTGCTGCCGGAAAGCTGCGTCGGGTGGCCACGGCGAGGTCGTGTACCGGTCGATGCGAACCAATCCGGAATAGACACGGGGAATGGGCCAGAAGACTGTTGGCGAAACCGTTCCGCAGCGGCGAACCTGTCCGAAGAAACGCACCTTGACGCTGGGCACACCGTAGTCCTTGCCGCCCGGCTCGGCGGCAAGTCGTTCGGCGACCTCGGCCTGCACCATCACCGTCACGACCTGAATGGACGGAAATTCGGCAAGCAGGTGCAACAGCGCTGGGACCGCAACGTTGTAGGGCAGATTGGCGACTAAGGCTGTCGGGCCTGTCGGCCCGAGGGCAAGATCGTTGCGACGAAGGGTCAAGACGTCGCGATTGAGCACCGTCAGCCGCTGGATTTCACTATGCGAATGCTCGGCAACGGTCTGAGGTAGCCGAGCGGCCAATACCGGGTCGATTTCGACGGCGGTGACGGCGGCGCCGCGGTCGAGCAGCGCCAGTGTGAGCGACCCGAGACCGGGCCCGACTTCCAAGACATGGTCAGACCGGCTGACCCCCGAGGTCGAAACCACTCGCCGCACGGTGTTGGCGTCGTGCACGAAATTCTGGCCGAGGGCCTTCCGCGGCCGGAATTCAAGTTCTTTAGCCAGCCGCCTGATGTCGGTGCGCCCGAGCAGCCGGATGGTCAGCGTGCACCAGCTCTTCCGCTGCACACTGGCCACGCACCCCACCCCTGGCGCTCCCGCGTCACCTGGGCGATGGTGATCTGCTCTTCGCGGGTCGCGAGGTCGGCACGGGAGGCGAACCGTAGCCCGCCGTTACGTTCCCAGGTGCCCTGGTCGAATTGCACACCACCGTAATACCCGTTACCGGTGTTGATCGCCCAGTTTCCGCCGGCCTCGCAGCCCGCGATGGCGTCCCAGATGGATCCGTCGGTCACCGGGGGCACATCTGTGCCGGGCTTGGTGCCCACGCGCACCACGGATTCACGGGACGGCGTGATCACGATGTTGGCGACGGGGATCCGGCCGGTCTCCACACCATTGACGGTGGCCACCGCGTACGTCACGTCCTGTGTGCCCGGGCTACCCGGGTCTTCGACGACCTGCCGGCTGATGTTCATCTCCGGGTCCTCGACCCGACGAGCGTTCGGCGGCAGCGGAATCCGTTCGGTGACCCTTTGGATTCGGTTACGGGTCACTTGGATTTCCATGCCGTCGACGATCGGCGACGTCGCGGCAGGCACCACCTGGTCGCTGTCGAGCAGCGGTGCGCCGGCGGCGCTCAGTAGTCCCGCGACGTTGGGCGCCGGCATGTGCACCATGCGGATCGCGCCCCCGTCGTTGAGCTTGACGGTCTTGGCGCTGACGACGGGCAGAGCCATCCCCGCCAGCGGAACGCGACTGCCGCGAGAGGCCGCAGCGGGAGCGGTGTCGGTCATCGCGAGTTGAGCCAACGCCTCGTCCACGGTGGATGCCGTGGTCCAAACCTGCTTGGCGTCATGGCCGTCCAGCGAGATCTGCAACGGCCGGCTGCGCCGCAGCACGATGTTGGCGGCGTCGTGCACCTGCACATCACCGGCGGGATACAGGTCGTCGCGCTCGTCGACCGTGAAGCCGTTCTCCTCGACGATGTCGATCACCCGCGACTTCATGGTTGTCACCCGCATCGCGATGCCATCGACGGTCAGCGTCACCGACTTGGATGCAGAAACGGCAAAGCCACCGGCCAACGTCAGTACTAAAAGCAGGCCTGCGACGACGAGTCGCAACATGCGTGATGGGGATTGATGAAGTTTCGTTAATACACTCAACGCGCGTTTACCCCGACCTCAGCAACAACTTCAACGACCAACTCAGCGCAAAATGACAAAAGGGCCCACAGGCCCAACCGTTCGATCACAAGACGGTAACGAACTGGCCAATGTTCAGCAACTCCGACGCGAAGGTGTTATAGAAATCACCCGCCCGGCGAGGCCAGTCCATAGACCCGGCGAGCATTGCTCGTGGTGATCTGCGCCAACTCTTCGGGCGGGCGACCGACCAGTTCAGCGATCGCCCGGACAGTATAGGGGAGGCAGTACGGCTCGTTCGCTGCGCCACGGTAAGGATGGGGCGTCAAGTACGGCGCATCGGTCTCCACCAGAAGCTGCTCTGCGGGTATCAGCGGAACGGCTTCCCGTAGGGCGCGTGCGTTGCGGAAGCTCACCGTCCCCGACAGGCTGAGCAACCACCCGGCGTCGACACAGCGGCGGGCCATTGCACTGTCCGACGAAAAGCAGTGGAAGATCACCATGTCGGGAGCGCCCTCGGCCCGCAACACGTCGAGCACCTCAGTGTCGGCCTCCCGATTGTGGATCATCAGCGGTTTCCCGCACCGCTTGGCGAGGTCGATATGCCACGCGAACGCTTCTCGCTGCGCGCCCACCTGCGCACAGCCGTCCAGGCGCCCGGGCCAATATAGATCCATGCCGGTTTCACCGACGGCCACCACCCTGGGGTGGGCTACCAGTCGCTCGATCTCGGCCCGAGCAGCATCGTTCAGCGCGTCCGCGCGTGTGGGATGCAACGCCACCGCGGCATAAACCCGCCAATCCCACTCGGCCGCCCGCGTCACCCAGCGCGCCGATTCCAGATCGTCGGCGATGGTGACCACCGCGCCCACTCCGACCGCCGCCGCGCGCTCAACGATGGCGACCACGTCCGCACTGTCCTCAGCGCCGCACGCGTCGAGGTGGGTGTGGGCGTCGATGAGCGGGCTCAACGGGTCGGGAGCCGGCGGCGGCGGACGTTTGGAACTCACGCGCACACAATAGGGTGCCCCACAAATAAGGTTGGGGTCGATGAGGCCCTACTACGTCACCACCGCGATCACGTACCCCAACGCCGCACCGCACCTGGGGCACGCCTACGAGTACATCGCCACCGACGCCATCGCCCGGTTCAAGCGGCTCGACGGCTTCGATGTCCGCTTTTTAACCGGGACCGACGAGCACGGCCTCAAGGTCGCCCAGGCCGCAGCGGCCGAAGGCCTGCCCACCGCCGAACTGGCACGGCGCAACTCCGACGTGTTCCAGCGGTTGCAGGAGAGGTTGAACATCTCCTTCGACAGGTTCATCCGCACCACCGACGCCGACCACCATGAGGCATCCAAGGAGATCTGGCGACGGATGTCGGCAGCCGGCGACATCTACCTCGACGCCTACTCGGGCTGGTACTCGGTGCGCGATGAGCGGTTCTTCGTCGAATCGGAAACCAAACCCCTCGCCGACGGGACCCGGATAGCCGTCGAAACCGGCGCCCCGCTGACCTGGACCGAGGAAGAGACCTACTTCTTCCGACTCTCGGCGTATGCCGACAAGCTGCTGGCCCACTACGAGGCCAACCCGGACTTCATTGCGCCCGAGGTGCGACGCAACGAGGTCGTCAGCTTCGTCTCGGGCGGCCTGCGTGATCTGTCCATCTCGCGCACCTCATTCGACTGGGGGGTGCCGGTGCCCGAGCACCCCGATCACATTATGTACGTCTGGGTCGACGCGCTGACCAACTACCTGACCGGAGCCGGCTACCCCGACACCGACTCAGAGTTGTTCCGCCGCTACTGGCCGGCCGACTTGCATATGATCGGCAAGGACATCATTCGGTTTCACACCGTGTACTGGCCAGCGTTTTTGATGTCAGCCGGAATCGAGCTGCCGCGAAGGGTTTTCGCACACGGGTTTCTGCTCAACCGCGGCGAGAAGATGAGCAAGTCGGTGGGCAACATCGTCGACCCGGTAACCCTGGTCGACACGTTCGGCGTGGATCAGGTGCGCTATTTCCTGTTGCGGGAAGTTCCGTTCGGCCAGGACGGCAGCTACAGCGAAGAAGCCATCATCACCCGGATCAACACCGATCTGGCTAACGAGCTCGGCAACCTGGCCCAGCGGTCGTTGTCGATGGTGGCCAAGAACCTGGGCGGGGTGGTGCCCGAGCCCGGCGAGTTCAGCGCCGCCGACACCGAGCTGCTGAAGACGGCCGAGGGTCTGTTGGAGCGCGTACGCACGAGTTTTGACGGTCAGGCGATGCACTTGGCCCTCGAGGCGATCTGGCTGATGCTCGGCGAGGCAAACAAGTACTTTTCGGCCCAGCAGCCGTGGGTGCTGCGCAAGAGCGAGTCCGACGCGGATCAGGCGCGGTTCCGTACCGTGCTCTACACCACCTGCGAGGCTGTCCGTATCGCGGCGCTGCTGGTGCAGCCCGTCATGCCCGAGTCCGCCGCAAAGATGCTGGACTTGCTCGGCCAGACCGAAGACCAGCGGGCGTTCACCGCCATCGACGCGCGGCTGGCCCCCGGCACGGTGCTGCCCGCGCCGACGGGTGTGTTTCCCCGCTACCAGCCGGCCTCCGAAGTCAAGTGAGTCGCAGTTAGATTGCACCACAACCACATTCAGTGGGATCTGCTACGAAATCGGATCCGCTCCAGCAGGACCGGTTGGCTATGACAGCGGACGCCTAGTTGACTTCGGGCGCCACGATGGTTTCAGTAACGGGAGACGCGGCGGACTGGGCGTGGCGGATAGCCTCGCGGGCAAGGAATTGGCGAAAGTACGGAAGCGAGGCGTCGGTAACGATGCCGGCGAGCAGAAGTTCCCACAATTGACCCGTTCGCTCAATCAGGTCCCTGTCGGGGCCCTCAGCAGACATCGCATTGAACAGCAATCGTGTCCCCAGCACGGCACCGACGATCGACTCGCTGACCACCTCCGGGTCGAGGTCTGATCGGAGGTCTCCTTCGGCGCCTGCCCGCCGGGCTTCTGCAGCCATCGCTTCCACCAAACCTGCGCAGAAGCGCGCGGCGGCTTCATTGAATCCGCTTAAGGCAGCGGTTAATTGCTCAGCCGCGCGAGACATTTTGTCCGACGTGAGCACGTTTGCGACCGTGAACGTGCCGTGGATCATGTTCTCGAGCGCTGGCGAAGACGGCCCACACACGTTGCGGAAGGCGACGAGAAGCGTGTCCGAACCTTCCTCGATGATGGCGGACGCCAGCGATTCCTTGGAATCGAAATGGTGGTACAGGGCTCCCTTTGTCATCCCCGTCCGCTCGATGATCGTCCCCCACGCAGCGGTCGCATACCCGACCTCACTGAATACATCAATCGCGGCATCGAGGATCTTCCGCCGAGTGGCTTCGGATCGAACCTGGCGCGCCATCGCTCCTGCATCCCCGGAGTTCCGTGGATCTGCGCAGATTCCGGATCTCGGCGTCTCGTCTTTTCCCGGCAAGGGAACCAAGCGTAACAACTTGGTGCTACGGCGGTACTAATCGTCCGACCTACGGGTCTTTTCAAGCGGATTCCAGCCGGTCGAGCCGGCGCGGATCGCGAGTGCCGTGCGCCGCTTCACGAATTGGCTGAAGTAATCGACCCGCTCCGGTTGCAGGATACCGGTCAGCGCGACGTCCCAGCTCTGCTCGAGGTCGCGCAGAAACCGTGCCGGTTCGTCAAGATTGCTTGTCTGTCGTAATCCCATATGCAGTGACACGATCAGGCGTCCCACACCTTCTGGACTACACTGCTTGTCGATGTCACCGTCGGCGATGGCTCTCTCGACAACCCCAGCGAGGGCTTGGATCCATCCGTCTAATAGTCTCTCCTGCAACCCCTCCGACCGCCCGACGGATTCGAGCAGGTTCAGTCCTGCCCTGGTGGCATCCGTCTGGGTGTCCTGCGCGGCTATCAGGTAAGAGAAGTCGATCAGCGTCTCCAGGCCCGAAAGATTTCGAGAAAGCAGATCTTGCATGGCGGCGGCCGCCGCGGCGGTCTGGGTCTCGACGATCGCGACCGCCAACGCATGCTTTGAACGGAAATGGAAATACATTGCGCCTTTGGTCAGTTCGGCGTCGGTCAGGATGTCGTCGAGGCCGACGTCATGGTAGGACCGTCGAGCGAACTGATACGAGGCGGCACGCAGAATCTGTTGCCGCGTCGCATCTGCGCGTCCCTCAGCCGGGTGGGTCGTCATTGGAAGCGACAGCCGACGCGCCTGGGTGATTGGGATCGCCGTTGGCTATCGCGGCCCTCCACGCAGGTTATGGTTTCCAGGCTGGCGCCGTGGGCCAGGCCGATCGCCTTCACGTTCAGGATGCCTCCTCGAGCTGGGCACATACTTCGGTCGAGGCGAGCACTCACCGGCGTGTCTCGGACAGCATTTGGGCCGGATGAGGCCGGCAGGGATGCTGTCGACCTCCGGAGTTCCAACGCTGATGACCAAACACCACGACGCAAAATACCTGAAGTTCTTATGCTATGTCCTTATCATACTAGCAGTATGTCGTCAGCTCTGCTATATGGCTCTCAGTTTGTTGGCCGAATCGATATCGCCGGCGAACGACAAGGCCTCGATTCCGCGATGAGCGCCGGAACCGCCGCCGCGCTCGTGACCACGACGGGCGGCAGCATCGGCGAAGCGGTGAGGGCGCGGTCAATGGCGGGTGCAGCCGGTTCACCCGGCAACATCGCCGAGGCCCGGATCGCACTTATGTCCGGCGAAAGCCAGCGGGTCCCGGACCGTTTTGATGCGGTGGGTCGCTCGAGGTGTGACACGTCATTGACCGTTGGCCGGCGTCATCGTGTCGCGCGGGACGTCAAGCGTGGCAATTGGGTACAGCCCCGAGCCGTCACGGCCATCGCGGGCCAGCGCCATGGGCGCATAGTTCACCACGTGTGACGCGCCCGGCTTGTGTTGTTGCCAGTCCACAGACGCGCGCAGCGTGTAGTGCCCGGGCGCCAAGCCGGTCAGGTCGATGTGAACCGATTCAGTGGACGGCGCGGGGACCGCCTCCTCGCGCGATTGGCTGGAGTCGTCGTGAACCAGCGTCTTGAGGTTCACCGTCGCCGGCAGGGTCCGGACCACCGCTCCCGAGAAATCCACCAGCTTGTAGCCGGGCGACCACTGCTCGATCGCGGCGGCGGAGCCGTAATTGGTCCAGACGACGGAAATAGTCGCCACACTGCCCTGTATCGATTGCGACCCGGGCCGCGCCTCGACCGAATACCGATAGCCGGCCGACGCATTGGCCTTGGCCCAGAACAGATACAACGTCGGGTCCATCGCCGAAGTCGAATCCCGGTCCGGGAATCTGGCGCTCGACGTCATCGACACGTGGTACCTGATGACGTCATGCAGGCCCTTCTCGTAGTAGGTCCGCGGGTCGGTTCCGTTCGGCAACTGACACCATTCGCTGATTACCAGGGCCGAGGTCAGCCGCTGCTTGATCGCGTTGACGACCGCATCGTCGGACTGCACATAATGGGAGTCGTTGGACTCGGCCCAGGCCGGCAACGGCGCCTGGACACCGAGGCAATCCGAGCGAATCCCCACCGGAGCGGACAGTTTCTTGGTGACGTCGTCGGCGAGCAGCTCGCGCACGATCTCCGGGTTCTGTGGAGTGACCACTAATTGGGTGTGGGGGAAGGCGGTTACGTTAGCTGCGACCAGCTGCCGAATGGATGCGATGGTGATGCTCTGATCACGGAACTGGCTGTAATACCCCAGCATCGCCACGCTGTCGTCCGGCGACGGGCCCGGCGCACCCAACACGTCACGCAGATAGAGGATGTCGTTCCCGCTGAAATCCCCGTACCCGGAAAATTCGAAAACACTGAGCCGCTCGTCGCCGTCGTAGCGACGGCCGAGCGCGGCCAGTAGCTGCCCGAAGGCGTCCAGGTAACCGGGGTTGTTCCAGTTCGGTACGACCTGCGTAACCCCCGCTGCGGGGGTGTTCGGCGGCCCCGGATAGGTGGTGGCAGCTGAGCGCATCCAGTCGGGAATCGCGATATTCGCGTTGTCGGGATAGGAGTCGTTGCAGCAAGAGTTGTACGCGTACACCCGAAGCGTCAGCCGCATATTTCGGCTGGCCAGCTTCGTCAGCGCATCGTCGATCACGCTGAAGTCAAACTTGCGATCGTCCGGCGCGTCCGGGGGCAGCGTGCCCGGATCCGTTGGCTGCAACTGCCGCCACGAGACACGCAAACTCGCGTCATACGACGCCGGCCACGCCGGATACCGCTGCTGCGTCGGATTACCTTGTGGGAAAAGCGGATTCAAGAGATCTTCGTATTGTCCACGCAGGGGATTGGATATCTCTTGAACGGTCGGCGGTATGGCCGGACTGACCATCGCGGAAAGCGGCCCAGGGTTGCTGTGGCCATTACATCCGTTTAGCACCAGCGCCGTAGTGCACACGACAACGGGCAGCATGCCTTTCATCGATGGATGGAACATCGGTGTGTCAGATCACGCCCAACGACAACGCCTCGCGGTCGGCAAGGAACGGCATCGGCATCCAGCGCGCAGACAGCAACTCTTCCATCGCATTACCCGGAACTGGGCGCGACAATAAGAAGCCCTGCGCGCGGTGACATCCGTGTTGCATCAACGTCAGTGCGGCAGCAGGTGTCTCGACTCCCTCGGCGACGAGCTGCAGGCCGAAAGCCTCAGCTAGCCCGATGATCGCCCGAACGATGGCGAGGTCGCCGGCGTTGGTGCCCAAGTCGCGAACGAACCCGGTGTCGATCTTGAGCATGTCGACCGGCAGCGACTTCAGGTGCGACAGAACCGCATAGCCGGTACCGAAGTCGTCGATGGCGATCTGGACGCCGACCTCCTTGAGCTCGGCGAGCGTTTTGCGCGTGGTATCGATGTCGTGCACCACGGCCCGCTCGGTGATTTCCAGGCAGACCGATCCACCATCGATGCCGAACTCCTCAATGGTTTCGGCGACGCTCCGAACAAAACCGCGGGTGATCAATTGCACGGGTGACACATTGATGCGCAATACGGCGCTCTGCCCTATACCGTTGGCCCGCCACCGGCTGAATTCCGCGCAGGCGCTTCGCATCACCCACCGGCCCAGCTCGCCCGCGAGATTCGTCGTCTCAGCTACCCCGATGAACGAATCCGGCAGCAGCAGCCCCCAAATCGGATGCCGCCAGCGGACCAATGCCTCTGCGCCCACGATGGCACCGGTCCACAAGTCGACCTCGGGCAGATAGTGCAGCAGCAGCGCTTCGCTGTCGATATCGCCGCGCAGATGCAGCTCAATGTCGTTGCGGAAGGCGCTTTTCAGCGACATGTCATCGGTGGACATCGCGACCTGGTTGCCGCCCCCGCGCTTGGCGGTCAGCACGGCCTCGTCGGCACGACGCAGCAGATCGGTGCAGTTGTCACGCCCAGGCATGCCCACCGCGAGCCCGATGCTGACGGTGCGGGTGATCATGTGGCCGCCGACGGCCAGGCGCTCGTGCAGCATGGCCCCCAGGCGACGGGCGGACGACTCCGCGGTCCCGCTAGACATCGGCTGGTCGGGGATAACGACGAACTCGTCCCCACCCAACCGCGCGATCATGCTCTGACTTCCCGCACATACCCGAATGCGCTGCGCGAAGACCTTGATAAACCAGTCGCCCGCGGCATGGCCGAGGTAATCGTTGATCGGCTTCAACCGGTCGAGGTCGAGGTACAAGACCGCGACAGGCCCCGGGCTTCCCTCGGCGAGCCTTTCCGACAGATGCGCTACCAGCGCCCGACGGTTGTAGAGGCCGGTCAGATCGTCGTGCTCAGCCAGATACCGCAGCTTTTCTTCAGCCGCGATACGGGCTTGAAGCTGCGCAAACAAGGCGGCGACGGCCTCGAGAGTGTTGATCTCTGCTTGCTTCCACTTCCGAGCGCCGAACTTGACGAAGCCGAGTACGCCGGTGGTCATGTCACCCGAGACCAGCGGCGCCGCGGCCACCGAGGGCGAGGGGCGCACCTCTGCGCTGCTCAGCCGGCGCTGGAGGGAACGGCCGGTCTGGTCCCCCCGTATCACCACCGGTTTCCTGCTGTGCTCGCACTGTGCGAGCACCGGGTCAGCGCTGGTGAAGTGAACAACGGCCATCGGATCTGGGTCCGGAACATCGGTTCGGGGTGGCCATTCCGCAACCAACACCGAGGCTCGGATGTCGTGATCGTGGTGGCGCAAGAAACTGCTGTCCATACCGAACTGCTCGACGAGCTGCGCGAGCACCTTTTCGCTTACCTGGGTCGCGTTGGCTCTCGTGGCCTGCATCAGCTGGGTGGCTACCGAGGTGACGACGAGATCCAGGCTGCGCGGCACGGGCTCCTCCGATGTCGGGCATATGTCCCGCCTGGGCGCCTCGCCCAATCAGGGGGAGTGTCGTCTTCGAGCTTGCGTCCAATGCGCAACTATGCGCACTGAAAAGCCCCTAGTTAGCGGGTTGTCTGCTGAGCATACTCGGGCGGGGCAGGTCACAAATTAGTATCGCGGACCGTATTATGCGCGACCCGGCCCAAGACGAGCTGGCGATAGTCCCTAAAACGAGGCTGCGAGCGAGGCTGGATCTGACTTTGTGCATGTACATCAAGGTTTTGGGCGCGGCCCGGCGAGTGAGACAGCTCACAATCCGGCCCGGATTGTCACACCTGACCGGCCCGCGGTGTCTCAAGGGCACAAGTCCCGTGAGAATAGGAGACAGAAATGAGCGAGGTCGCCGCCCAAAGAACCCATGTCGTCGTTGTCGGCGGCGGATACGCCGGAACGCTGGCCGCCAACCATCTGCGGCAGCGTCCGGACATCGATATCACCATGGTCAACTCCCGTCCGGTCTTCGTCGAACGAATCCGCTTGCACCAGTTGGTCGCCGACAGCGGCGCCGCGACCGCCGATTACGGCACCCTGCTCGGCGACGGGATCCGGCTGATCGTCGACACCGTTGACCACATCGAGGTCGCCGCCCGGCGCATCCTGCTGATCTCGGGTGCCGAGCTGACCTACGACTACCTGATCTACGCCGTCGGGAGTACCGGCGCGATGCCGGCCATGGCGTCCGAGGTTCCCGGCTTAGCCGAGTTCGCCTACTCGATAGCCGATCTGGAGAGCGCGCAGCGGCTGCGGTATGCGCTTGCCGACCTGCCGGCTGACGGACCCGTCACCGTGGTCGGCGGCGGACTGACCGGCATCGAAACGGCCTCCGAGCTGGCCGAGCGGGGACGCCCGGTGACCCTGGTCTGCGGCGGCATCCTTGGGCCGTCGCTGAGCAACCGGGGCCGGCGTTCGGTGGCCAAGCGACTGCGCGAGCTCGGTGTGAACGTGCTGGAATCCGTCGCCGCGAGCCAGGTTCGCTGGGACGCGGTGGTGCTTACTGACGGCGTCGTGCTGCCCAGCGCCGTGACCGTGTGGACGGCCGGCTTTGCCGTGCCGGACCTGGCCGCGCGCAGCGGGCTTCGTACCGACGCCCTGGGCCGGCTGCTCACCGACGAAACACTGACCAGCGTCGACGACGAACGCATCATCGCCGCGGGTGACGCGGCCGCGCCGTCGGGCCAGCCGTTGCGGATGAGCTGCCAGGCCGCCGGGCCGTTGGGGGCCCAGGCCGCCAACACCGTGCTCAGCCGCATCGCCGGGGAGACGCCTGCGCTGCTCAACCAGGCGTTCGTCGGTCAGTGCATCAGCCTGGGCCGCGCCCACGGCACCGTCCAGCTCGCACGCACCGACGACACCCCGGTGAACGTGGTCGTGGGCGGCCGAAGCGCGGCGTCCATCAAGGAAGCGATCTGCAAGGCCACGCTGTGGGCCATCCGCCGCGAGGCGACCAAGCCCGGCTCGTACTTCTGGCTCAAGGGCGGCAATCGGCCCGCCCAGCTGCCGGCCGACGAGCGGGTGGCGCTGCGATGATCGCCGCTGGTGAGCACGCCGAACGGTTCACCCTGCTGCGACCGTTGCTGTTCACCATCGCCTACGAAATCCTGGGCTCGGCAACCGAAGCCGACGACGTGTTGCAAGACAGCTATCTGCGGTGGGCCGAGGTTGACCTGGCGACGGTGCGCGACACCAAGTCCTATCTGGCCCAGCTCGTCACCCGCCAAGCGCTCAACGCGCTGCGGGCCGACGCACGTCGCCGCGAGGAGTACGTGGGGCCCTGGCTGCCCGAGCCGCTGCTACTGGACGACCGCGACCCCTCGGCCGATGTCGTTCTGGCCGAATCGGTTTCGATCGCCATGTTGGTGCTACTGGAAACGCTGAGCCCGGACGAACGAGCGGTATTCGTGCTGCGGGAAGTGTTCGGTTTCGACTACGGCGAGATCGCAGCGGCGGTGGGCAAACCGGCGCCGACCGTACGGCAGGTCGCGCACCGGGCCCGCGAGCACGTACGCGCGCGGCGGAAGAGAGGAGGCGCCTCGAAAATATCCATCGACCCGGAACGCAATGCGGAGATCACCGCCCAGTTTTTGGCCACGGCAGCCGGCGGTGACGTGGAAGCGCTGATGGCGATGCTCGCCCCGGATGCCACCTGGATGGCCGACGGTGGCGGCAAGGTGTCTGCCGCCCGCCGGCCGGTGGTTGGCGCCGAACGGGTGGCCAGGGCCATCGCCGGGCTGATGCGCAGAGCCGGGGCCACGCTGCACGTGGAGACGGTGAACTGTAATAGCGCCCCGGCGGTGTTGCTCTACCTCGGTGAACAGCTCGAGGGGGTGATCACGCTGGAGATTGCCGACGACAAGATCACCAACTTCTACGTGATGCGCAACCCTGACAAGCTGGCGGCGCTGGCGACCTCTCGCGACATCAGCCGCGGCTGAACGACCCGAGCCTGGGGTGCGAAAATCCTGCGTTCTGTCAAGCTAGGTCGGTGCGAATTGACCGGCTCGGCGACCTTGGCGACGCACCCCGTGTGCTGCGCGCCGTTGGTGACGCCACCAGCCGGCTCGAACTGCCGCCGCCGGCCGCGCTGACCGGCGACTGGTTCGGTGCGCTGGCCGTGATCGCACCGAGTCTGTCGGCGCAACCGGTGGATATCGACGATGCGTTCGCGGTTCAGTTGGGCGCGCAGACGCCTGATTCCGCAGCCGTGGGCGGTGGCTGGGTCGGCTACTTGTCCTACCCAGATGCCGGCGCCGATGGGCAGCCGAACCGGATCCCTGAATCCGCCGGCGGCTGGACCGACTGCGTGCTGCGCCGCGACCGGGACGGGCAGTGGTGGTACGAAAGCCTTTCCGGAGCGCCGATGCCGGATTGGCTGACCGCGGCGCTGACAGCAACACCGGCACCAGCGCGCGATTGCCGGATGGACTGGGACGCGCCCGACCGGGAGACACACCGCGGCGGGGTTCTGGCTTGCCTGGAGGCGATCCGCGCCGGCGAGGTTTATCAGGCGTGCGTATGCACACAATTCACCGGAACGGTCGCCGGGGCCCCGCTGGATTTCTTCATCGACGGTGTCGCACGCACCTCTCCGGCCCGGGCTGCCTATGTTGCCGGACCGTGGGGCGCGGTGGCGTCGCTGTCTCCGGAGCTGTTCCTGCGGCGCCGTGGTGCGGTCGTGACATCCAGCCCGATCAAGGGCACGCTGCCGTTGGATGCCTGGCCGTCGGCGTTACGGGCTTCGGCAAAAGAGGTGGCCGAGAACATCATGATCGTGGACCTGGTCCGCAATGACCTCGGCCGGGTGGCGATTACCGGCACAGTCACCGTGCCCGAGCTGCTGGTGGTGCAGCGCGCGCCGGGCGTGTGGCACTTGGTATCGACAGTGGCGGCGCGGATTCCCGTCGAGCTGCCGACGTCGGCACTGCTGGACGCCGCCTTCCCGCCTGCCTCGGTGACCGGTACCCCCAAGCATCGTGCCCGTCAATTGATTTCGCGATGGGAGCGGAATCGTCGCGGGATATATTGCGGCACAGTAGGTTTGGCATCGCCGATCGCCGGGTGCGAGCTCAATGTCGCGATCCGCACCGTTGAGTTCGACGCAGTGGGTAGCGCCGTGCTGGGCGTCGGCGGCGGGATCACCGCCGACTCCGATCCCGACGCCGAATGGGAAGAATGCCTGCACAAGGCGGCTCCCGTCGTCGGGCTGCCCCGTACCGTAACGGCGTCGATCGGTTAGCACCTGCGGCCCGATTCACTGGCGGCGTGACCGCAAGACCGCGTCGTAGAGCTGGCGCGAGCGCACACCCGGATGCGCCGCGGCCACCTCGCCGCAGGCGTCCTTGACGCGGACACCCCCCGCGACGAGCTCTTCCACGTGCGGCACCAAAGACGGCAGGTCGGCGCGCGGGATCGCGCCGGCAACGACGACGGTGATCTCGCCGAGCACGCCGTCGGCCGCCCACGCCGCCAGCTCATCGAGCGATCCGCGCACCACTTCCTCGTGCACCTTGGTCAGCTCCCGGCAAACCGCCGCCGCACGCGCAGCGCCGAGCTCCTCGACGGCATCGCGCAGGCACGCCGCCAACCGGCGCGGCGATTCAAAGAACACAATGGTGCGCCGCTCCTCGGCCAGTGCGCCCAGCCATGTTCGGCGTGCCGAGCCTTTGCGCGGGGCGAAGCCCTCGAAGCAGAACCTCTCCGACGGCAGACCGGACACGGCCAACGCGGTAGTCACCGCGGACGGCCCGGGCAGACACCGCACCTGAAGGCCCGCATCGACACACGCTACGACCAGTCGGTAACCGGGGTCGCTGATCAGCGGCATTCCGGCATCGCTGACCACCAGCACCGTCGCACCGGCTTTGACCGCGTCGACCAGGGCGGGCACTCGCGCCGCCTCGACCTGGTCGAACAGACTGACCACCCGGCCGGTGATCCGAACGTCGAGCGCCCTGGCCAGAGTGCGCACCCGCCGGGTGTCCTCGGCCGCCACCACGTCGGCACCGGCGAGTGCGTCGATCAGCCGTGGGGAGGCATCCGACGGCTGGCCCAACGGGGTCGCACCGAGCAACAGGCGACCATAGGTCATGACGGACAGCCTACGATCGACACCGATGAGCGCCCCGCCCCGCGAAACCTCCTTGACAGTGGAGGATGCCGTCCAGGAGCGCGTCGTACCCGTCGTCAGCCCGGGCCCGCTGGTCCCGGTCGCAGATTTCGGGCCCATCGACCACATCCGCGGCTGGGTCGTGACCGGCGTGATCACACTGCTGGCAACGGTGACCCGGTTCCTCAACCTGAGCTCACCGAGCGATGGCGGCACACCGGTTTTCGACGAGAAGCACTACGCGCCCCAGGCCTGGCAGGTGCTGCACAACCACGGGGTGGAAGACAATCCCGGGTTCGGTCTGGTCGTGCATCCGCCGGTCGGCAAGCAACTGATTGCGTTCGGCGAGGCGATCTTCGGCTACAACGGGGTGGGCTGGCGGTTCACCGGCGCGCTGCTTGGCGTGGTGATGGTGACGCTGGTGGTGCGGATCGTGCGGCGGATCAGCCGTTCGACATTAATCGGCGCGATCGCCGGCGTGCTGCTCATCTGCGACGGCGTCAGCTTTGTCGCCGCGCGCACCGCGCTGCTCGACGGCTTGCTCACCTTCTTCGTGGTCGCCGCGTTCGGCGCGCTCATCGTCGACCGTGATCAGGTACGCCAACGGCTGCACGTCGCCCTGCTGGAGGGCCGCGCCGCCGAAACCGTGTGGGGTCCGCGGCTGGGCGTGCGCTGGTGGCGGTTCGGCGCCGGGCTGCTCCTCGGATTGGCTTGCGGGACAAAGTGGTCCGGTCTCTACTTCGTGCTGTTCTTCGGTGCGATGTCGTTGGCGTTCGACGTGGCGGCTCGGCGTCAGTACCAGGTGACCAGGCCGTGGCTGGGGGTCGTGCGACGGGACTTGGTCCCCACCGCATATGCGTTGGCGCTCATCCCGTTGGCGGTCTACATGGCCAGCTATGCGCCGTGGTTCGCCTCGGAGACCGCGATCGACCGGCACGAGGTGGGTCTGTCGATCGGCCCGCACAGCGATATCCCGCTGCCCGACGCCATTCGCTCCCTGTGGCACTACAGCGCGAAGGCTCTGCAGTTCCATGCCGGTCTGACGAATTCGGCCGGCAACTACCACCCGTGGGAATCCAAACCGTGGAGCTGGCCGATGTCGTTGCGGCCGGTGCTCTATGCCATCGACCAGCAGAACGTTCCGGGTTGCGGGGCGCAATCGTGCGTGAAGGCGGAGATGCTGGTCGGCACTCCCGCGATGTGGTGGCTGGCGGTGCCGGTGTTGATCTACGCCTGCTGGCGCGCGCTGGTGCGCCGGGACTGGCGCTACGCCGTGGTCCTGGTCGGCTACTGCGCCGGGTGGCTGCCCTGGTTCGCCGACGTCGACCGGCAGATGTACTTCTTCTACGCGGCGACCATGGCGCCGTTCCTGGTCATGGCCATCGCGCTGATCTGCGGCGATATCCTCTACTCCCCTCGTCCAGGGCCGGGTCAGAACTCGGAACGTCGCACGCTGGGCCTGATCGTCGTGTCGTGTTACGTCGCCCTGGTGGTGACCAATTTCGCCTGGCTGTTCCCGGTGCTTACCGGTCTGCCTATTTCACAACAGACCTGGGACATGGAGATCTGGCTGCCAAGCTGGCGGTGACGCGGACCGTCGGCTAAATCGGGTCACGGGCGACAGGGCAGGACATGCAGCGGGGGCCGCCACGGCCGGTACCCAATTCCGACCCTGCGATGGTCAGCACTTCGATGCCGGCCTCCTGCAGGCGGGTGTTGGTCTGCATGTTGCGTTCATAGGCGACGACGACACCCGGCGTTAAAGCCAAGGTGTTGTTGCCGTCGTCCCACTGTTCGCGTTCGGCGACGACGGGATCCAGACCGGTATCTATGACGCGCAGCTTGTCGATCTCCATCGCCTTGGCCGCGGCCTCGAGAAATGGCGCCTCGTCGCTGATGGTGACACCATCCGGCGTGCGCCGGATCGTGAATGCCGAGAGCGTGTCGACGACGTTGGCGTACATCACCACGGTGTCGGTGTCGACCATCGTGCATACAGTGTCCAGGTGCATTTGCGCGCGCTTCTGTGCGATCGGCACGGCGAGCACCGTGTTAGCAAGGTCATCGTTAAATAGACTGCGCGCCAACGCTTCCGCACCGGCCGGGGTGGTTCGCTCACCCACCCCGACCGCGAGTACACCGGGCGCGAGCAGTAGCACGTCACCACCCTCGACCGGAGCGGTGCGCGACTCGTAGGCGCGCCGCACACCGGTGAACCGCGGATGATGCGCATAGATGAGGTCGGTCAACGACGCCTCGCGAACCCGGGCCCGCAGCGCCAGCGTCGGGATCACGACCCGCGGCCCGATCCATATCGACGAGTCACGGGTGAAGACGAGATTCGGCAGTGGCTCGATGGCAAAATCCCCCCCGTGGTGCATGCGGAGCACCAATGACACGTCGGTACGGGTGTCGGATGGGAGTTCGTTGAAAGTCATGCCGGCCATCAGCACATGTGCCAATTTGACCGGGTCAAGGCCCCGTAGATAGGCCGAAAGCTCTTGTGCCAAAGGCGCACCGAGCCGACGCGCATCGACCGCAGCGGCAACCCCCTGCATCCGAGCGGCCCCGCTGCGATTCAGCGCTTCGGTCAGCAGGTCGGACAGCAGCAGCACCTCCACGCCGCGGGAACGCAGCAGCTCGGCGAATTGGTCATGCTCCTCCTGCGCGCGAGCGACCCAAGGCAACCCGTCGAACAACAGCTGGTCGTTGTTGCGCGGATTGAGTCTCCGCAGCTCGGCGCCGGGGCGGTGCAGGATCACGACCCGTAGCGTGCCCACCTCGGAATCGGTGCTCAGATCAACAACACCCACAGTTAGAAGGTAGTCGCGCCGACGGTGGCGGTCGCGTCATGTCCCGCGGCGCGGGTCGTTTTCATCGAACGGATGTGCGATAGACTGGCCGGCGTGAGCATCGCGGTACAGGGCTCGCTGTTCCAACACACCGAGCGCAGACAACTCGGTGACGGCGCTTTCATCGAGATCCGCGCCGGCTGGTTTACGGGCGGCTCATCAGGTGGAGAAGACCTGCTCACCGCCTTGCTGTCCACAGTGCCGTGGCGGGCCGAGCGCCGCCAAATGTACGACCGGGTGGTCGACGTCCCGCGGCTGGTGAGTTTTCACGACCTCACGGTCGAAGATCCGCCACACCCGCTGCTGGCGCGACTGCGTCGTCGGCTCAACGACATTTACGCGGGCGAGCTCGGCGAACCCTTCACCACGGTGGGGTTGTGTTGTTATCGCGACGGCTCCGACAGCGTCGCCTGGCATGGCGACACCATCGGCCGCAGCAGCTCTGAAGACACCATGGTGGCCATCGTCAGCCTCGGCGCCACCCGCACCTTCGCGTTGCGGCGGCGCGGCGGCGGCCCGTCGCTCCGGCTGCCGCAGGCACATGGCGATCTGCTGGTGATGGGCGGATCATGCCAACGCACCTGGGAACATGCGGTGCCCAAGACGGCGGCCCCCACCGGTCCCCGGGTCAGCATCCAGTTCCGGCCCCGCGACGTCCGCTAGGGCTGATCACCCGGTCAACTCCGAACCGCGGCCACCGCCTTGACGAGCAAGTCGCGGGCACGTTGCGTGTCGACTTTCGCAACCGGTTGGTCGGGCACCACAAGCGGATTGGCGATGACGATCACTTGATAGTCGCCGAACTGAGCGGAGTAGTCGTAAAGCTCGCCGGTGCGAGCCGTTGCGCCGACCAGCGCTTGCAGGACGCGGTGCACCCCATACGTGTGCGTTCCGTCGATGTGCGGCGCATCAATCACCTCGAGGCCGCCCCGGACCTGGCCCCCGGAGAACGCCACCTTGGTGCAGTCCTTTCCCGGATCCTCGACCGGCACCGGCTTGGAAGTCTCCACCGCGATTACGACGTATCGGTTGCCATTGCCCTCGGCGGACACCGCGGCCATATTGCCCTGCAAGTCCGGTGGCATGTCTGGCCCCACCGCGGCTTTCGCGCAGTTGGGTGGATCGAAACTCAGCCCCTCGGGCAGCTTCCGCGCGGACAGAAACTTGGGATCGATTGCCCTTTCGCTGATGTCGGCGACTTTGAACTCGGGCCCGAAGCTCGACTTCACTCCGGAGACCTTGGCGATGTCGGCCTTCGTCGAGGCGGTATCCGTACCCGATGAGCAGCCGGCGAGAGCACATACAGATGCGATCGCGAACGCCACCTTCAACATCGTGGCTAATCTACCCAAACCAGTTGCTCAGCTGCGTAACGTGGACACCGTTTTGACGAGCAGATCTGCGGCGAATTGGGGCGGCAGTGCCGGCAACGTTGAACCAGGGTCGGTGGTCAGCGTGGTGAACGCATAATAGTCGCCCAGATATGCGGTGAATGTATATGCCCGCGAATCGATTTCGGTGCCCGACTCGACGGATGACTTGATATCGGCCACCATGCCGAGCGTCTCGGCGCCGTCGATGTGCGGGGAGTCGGTCAGGTGAACACTGACCGTGGTGTGCCCGGCGGTCATGGTCCACTGGCCGCACGCCGCGACCAGGTTGTGGTCGAGGTCCACCGGGCCTGGCAAAGCAACGACGATCGCGTCGATGATGCCGCCCGCACCTGACCCGGACAAGCCTTGTGCGGATTGGTCGCGTCCATTGCCCGGGTCGGCGAGTGCAGCGCACTGCGCCGGCTTGGCCGTCGTGGCTGCTGCACCGGCTCCAAGGCTCCAGATCACCCTGGGTGATGCCGCGCTGGGGATGCCGGTGGTGACCTCGTAGTTGGGCGGCAGCTCGCGCACAACTCGCTTGATGTTGGCGGGGTGGACGGCGGTGCCATGCGCCGACGGCGAGGATGCGGCCGGCGGTGTAGGCGCGCGCGAATGACCGCATGCGGTCATCAGCAGGGTGAGCACCACGCCAATCCAGAACGGCCGCATGCCCTTCAGCCGACCGCCTCGATCACTTGGCGGGCAACGCGCTCGATCTGGTCGGCCATGTCACGCTTCAGGTGCAGGTCGCGCCGACGTGGCACATCGATGATGGTGGTGATAACTCCGATGTCTTCGCGCTGCCAGACCGCGCCGTAGCGGTCCATGATCGTGCGCATCGGCAGATTGTCGGAAAGCATTCGCGCGGAAAATCTTTCGACTCCGTCGACTCTGGCGGCGATGGACAGCGCGCCGATCAGAAAGCTGCCGATTCCCCGGCCCTGGTAGGCGTCGGCAACCGTGAACGCGATCTCGGCAATCGTCGGATCGGCCTCGTCGCGAACAAAGCGCGCGTCGGCCACCGGGTCGCTCCCGTCGGTCACCACCCAGACGAAGTGGTCGACGTAGTCGACCTCGGACAGGTAGTGCATCAACGCCGGGCTGGGAAGACGAGCCGTCATGAACCGGCGATACAGCGTCTCGCTGGAGAATTGGATGTGGCCGTGCACCGTCCGCTCGTCATCGCCGGGTAGGACCGGGCGCAGCAGCAAGTGGGTTCCGTCGCGAACGCGTACCGGGATCGGGGTGATGAATGCGGCAAGGCGCTGGCGAACCGTGCGCAGCAGCCGCGGCATCACTCCGGAGATCTGCACCATCCGGGTGAACGCGTCGTTGTCACCGATCCAGCCGGTCAGCGGTTCGGCCGTGGTGACCGTCGCGATCCTCGGACGGTCACGCAGCAGGGCGATCTCTCCGACGATCGTGCCTGCGGACGCCTCTCCGACGGCCACCGCGCCGTCGGAACCGACGTGCTTGATTTCGGCGGTGCCCGACGAGATGAGCAGGAACGAGACAGCCTGCTCCCCTTGCTGCATCAGCACCTGGCCGGCCGCGGCGCGCAGCGGCTGAACGCACGCCGCCAACGGCACCAAGTCCTCGGCAGGGCATCCCTCGAAGATGTCCATTGCCGCGAGTTCTTCCACACGCGCACCGGTCAATCCGGCCACTGCGATATTCCGCCGATCCCAGGGCTGCGGCTTGCCCGGTCGGTGAGGCCCTCGAGTCGCGATGACCGTTTTGCCATGACCAGCCCACCCCGTGTTGCCGTCGTCTACTGCGCCAGCTCAGGTTATGAGGTGGGTTACGGCCCCGGCAAGGATGCGCGGGCGCACGTGGTTATGCGTACTGGTTTGCCGGAGCGTTGACAGGTGTCACTGTGACAGCGCGCAGCGTTGGGATTGGGGCGGTGTGCGGTTGCCGCACCGCAGGAGTCACCTCACCCTCCACCCGCAACCAGGTGTTGTCAGCGAACCGCAACGCGGCGCCGTCATGATCGCGCAAATGGATGCGGGCCAGTTGAGCATCGGCGGCACAACAGATGATGACGATGCGGGCAAGGTCCATGCCGCCGGGTTCGTTGAGGACAAAACCGGTAACTGTGATCAGCCGGTTGGTCAATGATCCCGAGGTGTCGTTGGCTGCCCGCATCACCACGTCCGGCAGCAAGACCTCGGGAGCGCGTCCGGGCGGCAGTGGCGGAAAGGCGCGGCGCAGCACATCATTGGACACCGTTGTCACCGACCGAGTTGCGGCCTGCGGCCGCAATGGCGGGGGTGTTACAAAGATGAGCACGACGACGGGCACAACGAGCAGCCACACCACACCGGTGCGGTGGGAATGCCCGTCCCCATCGTGCCCGGGCCCGCCACGACGAATGTCGCCGACGATCGCTGCCAGCGCGAGCCCCATGGCTACGACGGCGGTGATCGCCAACCAGGGCAACAGCGTCGGCTTGACGTAGCGGGTAAACGCCCCGGTGAGCGTGATCAGCCCGATACTCAGCCCCACCAGTAGCAGGATGGTGTTCTCGGTTTCCCGCCTCATGCCGAACCACCCAACAACAGCACGCCGACCAGGGTCGCCGCCGCGATGGCGACCACCAACGTGGCCGGGGCAAACCGGGCAGCGAACGGTCGCCCGAACATGCCGGACTGCATCGCCAGCAGCTTGACATCAACGGCGGGGCCCACCACCAAGAACACCAGCCGCGGCACCAATGGAACCATCGTCAGGCTTGAGGCCACGAATGCGTCGGCCTCCGAGCACACCGCCAGCATCACCGCCAACGCCGCCATCACGATGACACCGAGAATCAAGTGCGCGCCCACGTGCTCGAAAACACGGGGCGGCACCACAACGTGTAGTGCCGCCGCGGCTGCCGCCCCGATGACCAGGTAGGCCGCCGCCTGCAGGAAGTCCTGCCGGGCCACTTCGCAGAAGTGCAGCCACCTGGTTCCCGTTCCTGGTGCGTGCATCGTGTTCGGCGGTAGCCGGCGCGTGATCCAGTCGGTTCGACCCCAACGTGACCACACCAAACCCATCACCACGGCGGTCAGCAATGACGCGCCCACCCGGGCGATCACCATTTTCGGCTGACCGGGGAACGCGACGGCCGTCGCGACCACCACGACCGGATTGATGGCCGGAGCGGCCAGCATAAACGTCAACGCCGCAGCCCCCGCCGCCCCGCCATCCCCGAACAAACGCCGCGCCACCGGGACCGACCCGCACTCGCACCCGGGCAGCGCTGCCCCGGCCAAGCCGGCGGCGAGGACTGCCGATTCGGGACGGCGGGGTAGCCACCGCACCAGCCGCTCGGGCGGTACGAACACCGCGATCAATCCGCTGACCAGAACCCCCAATCCCAGAAAGGGCAAGGCCTGGACGAATACCCCGGCGAACACGGTGCCCGCTGTGGCCAGAATGTCACTGCGCGCCACGTTGGCGCGCAGCCACGTCCCTGCGATGGCGAAAGCCACCAAAGCGAGGACTAGAAATTCCATGGACCCAACGCGCAGTCGGCGCGCGGTCCTCATCGGGCCCACCCGGCCATGAACATCACTGTGCATCTCAATGAAAACGATTATCACTGCAAGCGGAGCAACACCGCACCCGGGGCGCCGACACGGCAACGCTGCCCACTAAGACCGTTGGCCATCTCGCATTTAGGAAGCCGCCTGACAGACGCCGAGGATCCGGACCACCGGTGTGCCCGCTTCGCACTCCACGGCCCACGGTTCGCCCCCGTCGACGGGCTCCGACGTGAGCTTGAACATCACGGGTTGGCCGGCCCGCTGGGACATCTGGGTGCATTCGACCTGGAATAGGCGGTAGTTGCCGTCGTGGTGAATGGCCAGAGAAAAGCCCGGACGGACGGACTCGACGGGTACCTTTTGCAGGTAGTACTTGGTACTCATCCCCTGACGTTAGGACGGGTGCGAGGCGAAATCGGAGCCGCCACGCGTGTCTTATCGAATGTTCAGCGAATTCTCGGATCCGCATCAGTCTTCGCGCCATCAAGCTGCGGGCAACCGCTGATCCGGACGGAACCGAACCCGCTGGCCGCAGCAGGAAAGTCTGGGTCAAGTTCCGTTCATATCCCTGATAATCGACAACCCTCCGCGCCCGATTAAATATTCTCCATGTCGTTTCGATGAGACCTGAAGAAGCTGTGTATGGTCATGATCTGACCCTGAGAGTAAAGCCTGCTAAAAATCGAAACTTGCGCATCGTGACGCCACTTCGGGTGCCCGTTCCGGTAAAGCCACGGGATCCGGCCCTGACCCGCTCAATGTGAAACGATATCCGCCCCGTTCGGCGCCCAGCTGAGTTGGCTGCGTCGCGAACATGCAGTTCAGAGAATCGCCCCTGACGGCTGGGAAAGTTGCCACCGGCTCAGTTGGCACTCCCTGGTCGGCGTCCCCTGCGTAGCAAACAGGCAGCTGGACGGGCCCGTGGCCGTCACTGCTAACCGACATTTAGCTGGGCAAACATTTGTCAAATCCTCCTGTGCGGTTTGCGGAGCACAAAGCCGGCCGTCCAAAAAAACTGAATGCGCAAACTGCCCCAAGTTTGCCAGCTACGAAGCGACTCTTTCGTTTTGAGCAAAGCGCGGTTCTTGGAGGTGAAAACGGGGTGATTTGGTAATACCATCATCTTAGTCCGCTGCCGTTTACATTCTTTGAGTCTTGGTTTAGCTGACAAGAGAGGTTGGAAGAACGGCTATTAATGTGCGGCAGGGGCATGGTTAGTACAAACCCCCCATAAATCCATCCTAACGTACGAAAGGCGCTGGATTTACAAACCGGAAGTCGGCGCCCCGCCCCTACCCGAAGGACGCCATGACCGCCATTCCGCAGCCTGCCGCGAGCGTCGACGAATTCTGTCTGGGCCAGGACCTTAGCTGGCGTGATCCCGACATCGACTGCACGTTGGTGATTTCTCAACCGGCGACGGATCGCGATCTCTGGGCCGAGTATGTACTCGGCGCACACCGCAGCTATCGCAGGCATGGCGTCGAGTGTGCTCTAGACATCGACGCGCTGCGCAGCGGAGCCGACACCATCATGTACTTGGCAGTGATCGATCCTGCCGGGCGGATGATTGCGGGTGTGCGGGGCAAGGGGCCGCTGCGATCTGCCGACGACTCGCATGCGATCGCCGAATGGGCGGAGCAGCCCGGCCAAAAGGCCGTCCGCAACATGATCAACGACCGTGTGCCGTTCGGCGTCCTGGAGATGAAATCGGCATGGGTTACCGACGATCAGGATCAGAATCGCTGCCTTACCGCGGCGCTGGCCCGCAGCGGTTTCCACATGATGGCTCTTCTTGACATTCAGTTCTGCATGGCTACAGCCGCTGCATACGTACTGAACCGGTGGCGCACGTCCGGAGGGGTGGTGGCAGCCATTCCCGCGGCGCCTTATCCCAATGAGCGCTACCAAACAAAGATGATGTGGTGGAACCGGCGCGATTTTGTGAACCATGCGGAACCTGAACAGGTTGCCAAGATCCTTATGGAAACAATGCAACTGACAGAAGAGTTTTACGGCCGGTGTGAGACCGAAACCAGTCTGCTCGGCGGAGCGTGATTGCACATCACGACGCCGACAGTCGAGCGGGTGCCCGCAGTCGTATCGTCTCAGTTGCAAAAGGCCGACCACGCCGGTGCGACAGGTAGTCAAATCCGTCAGGCGCGATGGTTCATCTGCTTTCGGAAGGCAGTCCGTGCGGGCCCGACGTATTCTCCTTCGAAGCTAACCGCGGCAGGATGACCTTCCAACACACGGGAACTGACATGGTCGATGCCGCCGAGACCGACGTGAGCCGACTTCCATTGGTGCCGCGCAGTCCGTTACCCCTTCGGCAACGACTGACGGCAGCTCGGCAGTACCACGTGGGCCAGGAGGTGCTTCGCCGGGCAGGGGGCGCTGTCACCCGGGTGGCGCTCGGCCCCCAGTGGTTGAGCCCCCCAATCGTGTTCGTGATGTCGCCCACTGGAGCGCGCGACGTGCTCGCCCGCAATAACGAGTGGTGCGACCGGACACTGGTTCATCGGGAAATACGGCGGTTGATGGGCGACAACCTGGCCGATCTGCCGAACACGCTTTGGCGCTCGCGCAAGCGGACCCTGCAGCCAGTGTTTACCCGCCAGCACGTGCCGACCTTCGGCGGTCATATGTCCGAAGTCGCCGCCATGATCGCACGAGGCTGGCGCGAAGGCGCCGAAGTTGACCTCGACGCCGAGGCACGCCGGCTGACCATGCGCGTGCTGGGACGCTCGGTCCTCGGGTTGGACCTTGACGAGCGCGCTGACTCGCTAGCCGAGCCGCTCAATGTTGTCTTGTCCTACGTCGCCGACCGCGGCATGCGGCCGATACGGGCGCCATGGTGGCTTCCCACCTCGGCGCGTCACCGAGCCCGGACGGCCGGGGCGACTCTGCGTCGGCTTGCGGCAGATATTCTCGAGGCCTGCCGCGCCGATCCCAGCCGTGACGCCCCCCTGGTGCACGCGTTGATCGGCGCGACCGACCCGGAAACTGGGCGCGCGCTCTCCGCCCTCGACATCTGCAATGACCTCATCGCATTCATGGTCGCCGGCCACGACACGACGGCGACAACGCTCGCGTTCGCGTTGTGGGCACTGGGCCGCCATCCGCAGCTCCAAACCAGAGTCGCCGAGGAGGTCGCCGCCATCGATGACCGCGCATTGACACCCGGCGACGTTTCCCGGCTGGGATACACCGTGCAGGTGCTGCGCGAGGCGCTGCGGCTGTGCCCACCGGTCGTCGTTGCCGGGCGCACCGCCATGCGCGATATCGAGGTCGACGGCTACCGGGTGCGGGCGCGCAGCATGGTATTGGTAGGCGTGTTCGGAATGCAGCGTGATCCGGCGCTGTGGGAGAACCCGCTGGACTTCGATCCCGACCGGTTCAGCACCGAGAACATCAGCCGCCTGGACCGGTGGCAATACATCCCATTCGGTGCCGGGCCACGGTCCTGCATTGGCGACCATTTCGCGATGCTAGAGGCGACACTGGCGCTGGCAACCATCATCCGGGCTGTCGAAATCGATTCCTTGGTCGCTGATTTCCCACTAGCGGTGCCGTTCACGATGGTGCCCGGTGCGCCCATCCCGGCGCGGGTGCGGCGCCGGACGTGATTTCGCTACCGGGCAGCGTAACTCAGCAGGTGATCAATGAAGCGGTCGCATCCCAATGTGATTCAACGACGGTAATCGGGACTTGCCGGTCCCTGGGATGTTTTTTGATGTGGACGCATCGTGGGGTGGTGAGTCTTCCATAGTGGAGAAGTTCATTGGTATGGCGCCCCTGGCGAGCAGAGATTCCATCGCCTCGCTATCCAGCGGGCGGGACAGCAGAAAGCCCTGCGCCCGGTAGCAACCCAGACCGAGCAGTACCTCGGCCGCGGCTACGGTTTCGACACCTTCGGCCACAACATCGAGCCCGAAGGCATTCGCCAAGGCCATTGTCGACCGCACGATCGCCAGATCACCCGCATCTGTGTCAAGGTTGCGGACAAACCCCCTGTCGATCTTGAGGGCGTCCACCGGAAGAGACTTCAAGTACGTCAAAACACTGTAGCCGGTACCGAAGTCGTCGATGGCGATCTGTACCCCGATGTCTTTCAATCCGAAAAGCGTCTTGCGCGTGGCCTCGATGTCTTGGACCACGACGCTTTCGGTGATCTCCAGGCATACCGCGTTGGGATCGAGACGAAACTCGTCGAGGGTTGCGGCGACCGTGTCCACAATGCCGCCCGCGACGAGCTGCACGGGCGATACGTTGATCCGCAGCACAAAATCGTCTCCTAGGCCCCGTGAGCGCCAAAGTCCGAATTGCGCACAGGCTGAACGCATCACGAGACGGCCGAGTTTCGCAGCCAGATTGATCGATTCGACCACTCCGATGAACGAATCAGGCATCAACAGTCCGAGAGTCGGATGTTGCCAGCGGATAAGCGCCTCGGTACCAAGGAGTTCACCGGTGCGCATGTCAAACTCCGGGAGGTAGTGCAGCACCAACGAGCCGCTGTCGCTATCGATAGCTCCTTCCAGGTGGAGTTCGATATCGTTGCGGATCCTGTTCGTTCTAGACATCTCCGGGCTGAAAGTTGCGACAGTGCACCCGCCGGAGTTCTTGGCCGACCGAGTGGCCTGGTCGACGCGGCGCAGCAAGTCCGAAGTACTGTCGCGACCCGGTACGCCCGCAGCGACGCCGATACTGACGGTGCGGGTGAGCATCTCACCGTCGATCGCGACCTGCTTGTGAACTCGCTCGTGCAGCGACTGCGCGAACGCCTGGGCACCTTTGACGTCGATTGCTGCGGACGGCACGACGACAAACTCGTCACCGCCGAAGCGGGCGATCACCGACTGAATCTCGGTGGCCTCGCGCAGCAGCACGGCGAAGGCCTCGATGAACCGGTCGCCGGCGTTTTGACCGAGTTGATCATTGACGACCTTGAAACGGTCCAGATCAAGGAACAATACCGAGACCGGGCCTGGCTGTCCCTCAGCCAGTCGCTCGTCAAGGTAATCGATCAGCGCCCTGCGGTTCAGTAGGCCGGTCAGGTCATCGTGCTCAGCGAGGTAGTGGATCTGCTCCTCGGCGACGACGCGGGCCTGCAGCTGGGCGAAGAGCGCGGCAATCGCCTGCAGCGCGTTAAGCTCGTCCGGCAACCATTCCCGGTCTCCGAACTTGATGAAGCCCAGGGTGCCGGTGGTGACGTCACCGGACAGCAGCGGCACGCAGGCGAGGGAGACAGCGGGAACGCCAGTGCCCTCCTCGATATTTTGTTGATAGTCGGCGTTCGCGGCCTCGGGACGCAGAACGTCGGGCTCTTTCATTGTTTCGGCCCTCGCGATGACCGAGTCGGCGTCATCGAAATACACCACACCGATCGGGTCAGGGTCGGGAACATCCTCGCGCGGCGGCCATTCAGCGACGAGCACTGTTGCGCGGATCGTGTGATCGTTGTGGCGCAGAAAACCGAGGTCCACTCCGAAGTGGCTAACCAAATCGGCGAGCACCCGTTCACTGATAGCGGCAGAGTTGCCCGCGGTGGCCGCCATCAATTCGGCGGCCGCGGCCGTCACCAGTTCGTCCAGCGAGCCAGACATCATCTATACGGTAGCCGGTGTTAACACTGCAGCGAACTCACGCGATCAATACTGCGACGGCTCCGCACCGAAGCCGGGCCGCTCACAGCGAATCGCAGCGCCAAAACGGGCAAGTTGCCGGCCGGTATGCGGGCGAGCTGCCGGAACTCGTTCTGTAGTTCTCCCAGTTCGTCAGCAAACGACGTCGACAGTTCGGTGAGATCTTCGGCATCGCGGGCGTAGAAGAAGACCGGCGAGATGGGTTGGACAGCCAACCCGTGCTGCTGTGCGGTAATCCATACCGCCTCGGCCGCAGATCCGCCCCGCGCAAAGTCGGTCAAGGTGCTCCCCGCCACGGAGATGACAGCTATGGCAGAGCTCGCCAGCACCCGAAAGCGAGTGTCCGCGCCCAGCGCGGTTCCGGCATTCCATTGCGCCAAGTGAGCCATCACCTCCGAGCGTTTCAAGATGTCGATCACGGCGAGGTCGCCGGGGTCGAGTTCTAGGCTACGGACGTCGATACCGGTGTCGGCACACCGATCACCGGGCCAGCGCAGCTCGTAAACCATTTCTGCATGCAGGCGCGGCGTGAGGTACCGGACCCGGTCGGCGGCGGCGAAAATCGTTGCCACACGGGCGATGTCGTCGGGCTCATCCACAAGGTGCAGTTGGGCTCCCTCGCGCTCAGCGATGGCGTGCAGGCGTGTGATCGTTTGGGCGGGAATCGCGTGCGACACACCAAGGCGCCGGTTGGTTTCCCGCGCCAGCATGGGTTCGTAGAGTGCGGCAAGTTCGGGATCATCATCGTCACGCAGATGCACCGTCGCCTGCAATGGCGTGCCATTAACGTCCTCCCGCACGGTCACCGGCCCCAGCACTCGTTGGTTGGCAGCGGCTACCTTGGCGTTGAAGACGGCGGCCCCGAGCGCGACCGCACTTGCGCGGAATCCGACATCCATGGTCGAGGTGTGCTCGGGTGCAAGCCGGATGGTGATGACAGCTGGCCCGACCTCGATATGCCAAGGTTGTGCGTTGCCGCCAGAGGGCGCACGAATAGCTGCTGCGGCAATGACGCCCGACACCCCCGGCAGGGCGGGATCGGAATAGTCGGCTGGCGATGACGGGCGCTTCCCGGCCATCTGCGGTTCGTCGAGCTGACTGAGCGCCCAGTCGATGTCGATGCGAGTCCGACCCGACCGCAGGTCTTCGCCCAATCCGATTCTGCGCACTGCCTCGGCAATCGCGGTCGCTCCCAATACAACATCACCGGACACCTGCGGCCAAGTCGACAGCGTGCGATCGATTTCGACCACGGACGCCAAAACGCGCGGTGACAACTGTTCGGCCTCAAGGAAACGCAGCATGCTCGGAACCTTCTCTCGGCTACTCATGCTGGAAAGCCGCGCGACGTCCACGTCGCCGAGAAGACCGTGCAAAATCGGACGCTGCGGCTGCAGATCAAAACGCTCAACGTCAAGCAGGCCTCGATCGCTCGTCGCCATCAGCACCGGTATCCGACGGGCACGGGCAGCCTCGCGCAAGCGGGCCTTGATGTCCAACGAATCGCACTCCTCGACAAGGATGTCCAGTCCGTCGAGAAACTCGTCGACGGTCTCGACTGTCAGCCCGACGTCTACAACCCGGACGGGAAGGTATGGATCGAGTTCGGCGATCCTGCGGGCGGCCACCTCAGCCTTATTCAGCCCGAGGTCAAATACGGTCGCCGGCACCCGGTTGAGGTTGGACAGCTCGATGCGATCGAAATCCGCCAACCGAAGCTCGCCACACAAGCCCTGGGCTGCCAAGGTGTGCGCGATGACATGCCCGACACTCAAACCAGCAACTCCGATGCGCAGCGCGCCGAGCCGGGTCTGCTCCTGGACGGTGATCATGTTCCTGTTGCGGTCCAACCGCACCGCACGAAATGCCCGGGGACCCAGCACCGCCACAACGGCCCGCCGCCAGGGGTAGTACGCCCATCGATAGGGTTCCGCAATCAATTCCGGGTCAGGTGGCGGCCGAAGCCTTCGCAATTCCTCGAGTTGTTCCGCACGATGGTCGAGGAATTCGATGACGGGATCAGCGCGCAGCTGCTCCAATACCGCATTATCGGCGGGGTCTGCGGCATCGAGAACTTCAGCGGTGCACGAAGTTATGGTCATCTCCTTCCGCGGTGCTCAGCCAAGTCAACGAATGCGCGTCCAGATCGGTCCGCCTCGTCACAGCCATCCAAATCTGTTGTAGCGCAACGCACTACGCCTGTCGATGAGGGCCGAGCGACAGCAAGCAGCCCGACGCGCTGATCTTATCAGCTGGGCCGCTCGGCTAAGGCTGCGGCGAGGTTCTGTATCAATAATCGCGTTGCAGAACGGCTCCAGCACCGCCACGGGACCAGCCGCGGCTGCTTTCGCCCTACCAATCACTCAAGTGAAGTACTCAACTACGCCATCGCGGCTCGTACCGAAGTCCGACGCTAATTTCGAGCAACGACTCGACGAGCTGGAGCAAAGAAATGTCCAAATTCGGGAAGAGATCAAGAACGCCGCGCTTGCGCTCGGCCCCGGCGCACTGCTCACCGTGTGGTCACTGGCGGCCGCCCCGGAGGCACATGCCGACGTGGAGTGAGTCGTTGCAACCCGCTCGCCGTCATGGCAACCAGGCCAGCGTTAACCAGCAGGCGACCAGCGAGTGCACCTCGCGGGATAACGCGCAGTGCACGCGCTCCCCGATCGATCATCGTCTTTCCTCAAGACCCGCCAGCCCCTCGCACCATGGCGTCGGGAGTTACAGGTCGACAAATTCAGGATGACATCGGGCAAATCGCCGCGGGGTATGCGAGCGTCCGGTAGCTTCTGTTTTCTCGGGCTCACATGCACCTGCGACCTGGCTAACGCAAATACAGATAGACAGTGGGCTACACACCAATCGATGACGCCTAGCGAACATCCGGCTCACGCTTACGCCCGTATAGGAGGAATGATGCCGGGCACCGAGACACGGCACAGGACCGAGCCGGCATGGGCCGAATTCTTCGCTGCTGTGCCTGAATCAGTTGTGAAGGTTCGCACCGCGGCGATCGAGGCACCATGCCCCGCACGCTAGATTTCGTCGTCAGCTCCGTAGCCGCAAAACTGATGGATGCTAATGCATCCACCGCTGCCGAAGTGAGCCAACAGGTGCTGGCGTACCTCGTGGAGCAGTTCGACGTTGACGCCGCCTTCTTACGCTACAACGACTGCAACATGCGGGCCTCGAAGTTGGTCGCGGAATGGCCACCGCGATGCAACCGTCCAGACCCCGACCCCCTGGAGGTTGTCGATTGCGCCAGCGCCGACCCCGTCCTCGCCTACTGTGCCGACGGCAAGGAACCGATCGTGATCGAGTTGGACCCGGCAAACGCTTACCACGGTCGGGTCGCGGAACGCCGCCGGGTCGCATCGCCGTCGGTCGCCGCCGCGCCGCTGGTTTCGAGGGGGGTGACCACGGGCTTGCTCGGCTTCATCAAATACGGTGGCATGAAGTGGACACCAAAGTTGATGAACACGCTTGGGGCGATTGCGCCGATGTTTGCAGGATTCCAGGTCCGCATCGCCACCGAAGAAAAGCTTCGCTACCTGGCTGAGCATGACGATTTGACCGGCCTGCACAATCGTCGATCGCTTGTTGCGCACCTTTCCGACAGACTCGCGGCGGGACGTTCCGGACCCGTCGCGGTCTTGTATCTTGACCTCGACCGCCTGAAGTCGATCAACGATTACTTCGGCCACAACGCCGGCGATTTCTACCTCCGGGCATTCGCCGATCGCCTCCGGGCGAGCATGGGAGGGCTAAGCCTGATCGGTCGGCACGGCGGGGACGAGTTCCTCGTCATTCCGGATCGGGCGATGTCAACCGAGACCGCAGAATCACTCGCGCACCGGCTCCAAACAACTCTGCGCAGTCGCCTGAAGATCGGGGACGATGTGATCACCCCCTCCGTCAGCATCGGAGTGGCGGTGGGCAGTCCGGGACTCGACAGCATCGAGGATCTACTTCGTCGCGCTGATGGGGCCGTCCTGACGGCCAAACGCGCGGGCGGCAACCAGGTCGCGGTGTCCAGCGATGCGATATCTCGCAACAGCGTCTTCCGCAACGATGTCGAACTCCATCTGCAAGCTGGCATCGACAGCGACGCTCTGCTGCTGCACTACCTGCCCGAGTTCGATTTGCTGACCGGCGAGATCCTGGGGGCCGAGGCGCTGGTCCGTTGGCGACACCCGACTCGAGGGCTGCTGCTACCGGATTCGTTCATCGGCGTAGCCGAATCGACCAACCTCGCCGGAGAGTTGGGCCGATGGGTCATGCGAACCGCCTGCGCCGAGTTCAGCCGGTGGCGGTCGCATGGCGTGGCACAAAACGCCACACTGCGCATCAATGTCTCGGCTGCTCAATTGACCGCCAGCGGTTTCGTCAGTGATGTCGCTGACATCATCCGCGAGTTCGGCATCAACGCCGACTCGGTGTGCCTGGAGATCACCGAGCGCGCTGTGGCTGGCGACATCGAAAGCACCCGCCGAAGCCTCGCGAAGTTGAAGGAGGTCGGGGTCCAGATCGCCATTGATGACTTCGGCACCGGCTATGCCGTCCTGTCGCACCTGAAGTCACTTCCGGTCAATACGCTCAAGATCGACACGGGATTCGTGCGTAACTTGGGCACCAACCCAGAGGATCTGGCGATCGTCCGGGCGATCATTGGGCTTGCTGAGGCGTTCGGCCTTCAACTAGTTGCCGAGGGCGTGGAGACCCAGATTGCCGCGAAGACGTTGATGCGACATGGATGCTACCGGGCGCAGGGCTTCCTGCTGTCGCGCCCTCTCGCGGGCGAAGACATGGAGTCGCTGCTGTCCGCACGCAGGCGGCCTCTGGACTTCTCGCTGACCGCGAATCCCTGAGTGTGGGCGCAATCTAGCGCGGTCACCGACTGTCACATAAAGTTCATGAGCAGCGGCGCAGCTCTTCAATTGGTTGCCGAGACGATCGAAACCACCGCTGCCGCAGCGACTTTGATGCGGCATGGGTGTTAGCGGGCGCACGATTTCTTGCCGCCAACCCGTTGCAGCCGACGCCATGACGTCACCGCTGTCCGTACGCCTGGCTACCCATGACTTTCTTTGATCACGACAACCATTGACGCTGCAAGCGATCTGGCAACGCAACGATGACCCGTGAGTCAGTGGAGTCGAACCTGTTAACTCTTAGCGATCAAGAGGATATGCCCATGCGGTACTGGTGCGGCGATCGCCGCATCAGTACCGCATATGCCGAAGCGTGGCGCCTTCGAGACGCGAGCACACCGTACTCAACGCCAGGCCGGCCGCACCCGAAAAGGCCATCAGGCCCAGCTGGAGCCGACCGCGCTGTCGGTGCTGGCCATGTTGCTGCCAGCGGTCTGCACCTTCTGCCCGTGGGCGTTGGCCTGCTCGTAAATCACCTGGAAGTTACGACCCAACTGGGTGATGAACTCCTGGCAAGCCACCGAGCCGGCGCCGCCCCAGAAGTCACCGGCAGCAAGCACATCGCGAACGATGGCCTGGTGCTCTTGCTCCAGGGAGGCGGCCTGTGCGCGAATGAGGGCGCCGTGCGCGTCCACATCGCCGAACTGATAATTAATACTCATCTTGGTTCTCCTATCGTGAGAAAGCGGCTAGCTGCTCAAGAGCTGCTGCGAGGCCTGCTCTTGGGTCTCGTAGTTGTTGGCGTCACGGATCAACCCGTCACGAACCCCGTGCAGCATGTTCACGATGTTGGTGAACGCCTGATTCATCTGACTCATGGTGTCGTACGAGGTCAGCTGGGCCTGCCCACTCCAGCCGGCACCGGCGATATTCGTCGAGGACGCCCACATCTTGCGAGCCTCATCCGACACCGTCTGAGCATGCATCTCAAACCGGCCCGCCATCGCCCGCATCGCATGCGGGTCAGTCATAAAACGTGTTGGCATTTGACTGCCTCCTTAACTTCAAAACATTTGGACGTGATGGACAGCCGGGGGAATATGCGGTCGCATAACCGCCGGCTCAAAAGATTCGGATGGTCCTCCTTTCCTTATCCGGCGTATACCGGGTCTGGCACCACGGTCGGACGGTGACCGATGGTGAGTCGAGGAGGCATAGAAGAGCCTGTGCCGCGCAGTCGCGTTGCCCAGCATCGGCATCCCGCCGGGCGTACCTCCCGGGCCGCTCGCCGCGACCGCCGGAGCCGCGCTGCCGCTGATGCCCGGCAGCGCCGAGCCGACCTGGCTGAATGCAGGGGCGGACGAGGCCCAGCTTTGCGGCACCGACAGCATGCCGACCGAGGCCGCTCGGCCCACACCCGCGGTCACGGTGCTGCTCATACCGGGTGCGCCGAAGACGCCCGTTCCCGAGCCGAAACCGTTGCCCAGCGTGTATCCCGACGTCTGGAGCGAACTCGCCGAGCCGATCATCGATATGCCCGAAGTCGACATCGACGCAGACGAGCCCGTACCCGACGCCAGGCTCGTACCCGACATGAGTGCCGTGGACGACGACATCAGGGTCGTCAACGACGACGTCAGGGTCGTCAACGACGAGAGCGGTGACGTTGACGACGTGGACGACATCGACGAGGCGGTCGAGGCGAGTCCCGGTGTGGACATCGCGGTGGTAAGCGGTGACACCGTCTGAGCGGCTGTGCCCGCAGGGGTCTGAGCGGCTTGCGCGGCCGCCTGGGCTTCTGCGTCCAATCCTGCCGCGACGGTGGTCAGCGGGGGAACCGCAAAGGGTGCGAGCGTAGACGCCGCCTGCGCCGCGCCCTGATAGCCATACATCGCCGCGGCATCCTGGGCCCACATCTCCATGTACTGCGCCTCGGTGGCCATAATCGCCGGCGTGTTCTGACCGAAGAAGTTGGTCGCGATCAACGCCATCAGCAGTGCGCGATTGGCCGCGATCACCGGCGGGGGCACCGTCATCGCGAACGCCGCCTCGTAGGCGGCCACCGCGGCCATGGCCTGCATGCCGGTGGCCTCGGCCTGCCCGGCAGACGCGGCTAGCCACGACACAAAGGGCGCGGCGGCGGCCGCCATCGCTATCGATGACGGCCCCAGCCACACAGCCACGAGATCTGAGATCACCGAACCATAGGCCGACGCCGTCAAGGACAACTCGCTGCCGAGACCGTCCCAGGCCGCCGCGGCGGCCAGCATCGGGCCCGACCCCGGACCCGCATACATCAACGCGGAGTTGACCTCTGGTGGCAGCGCCGCAAAATCGAGCATCTATAACCGCCGAAACTCAGCCGGCCGCGATCGCGTTAGCGGCCTCGGTGACCGCATACGACCCGGCGCTGGTCCCCAACGTGTTCACGAACATCTCGCGAATCGCAGTCCCTTGGGCGCTGACGGCCTGATACATCTGGGCGTGGCGAACTGCGCCGCGGTCAGTGCTGATACCTCATCGGCGGCCGCGTGAACCACCCCCATCGTTGGGGACGCCGCAGCCGCGTTTTGGGTGCTCATCGACGAACCCATCCCGTGCAAGAGGCTGCCGCGGTCAGCACTTCGCGCTGTGTGGACACGAACGACATGCGTTCCTCCTCACGGACACTGACCGACCCGCAAAGCGACCGCAGCGGCTGCGGCGACGTCCGGGCGCAGCGAAGATGGGCTGGCTCGTACAAACGGATGGTTCAGCTGTTGGGCCAGTATACATACTTTATAGATGATGTGCAGCCCACAACAAACTCGTAGTATCCAGCTGTGGCTCCATGCCCCGCTTAGCTAAGCTAACGCTACGGTGGTGGTCATCGTTTCACCGAACCGTCGACCTCGTCGGCGGCTGCTGCCGCCCGCATCACGTCGAGCACCGCCGCAGCGAGCTTCTCGTTGGGGTATTGCTGTGCGGTGGTTGGTACCCGCACCCCTGACGTTTTCACCTCGACCACGTGCTGACTCGCTGGGGTGGCGTTCTTTCCGTCGACGTCTTCCCTTTGGTCCGCGGTCTGTTCTTCGGATGACATCTCTAGTATATGGATGGGTTATGGGCCAGTCAAAGACTAGAAGTCTGGCAATTATTGGCCTATTATGCCAATGGGTATGTAAGATCTGGCCATAAGTGCATCATCGGTATGGTCGCACTCAGGCGCAGCCGCCGTAGCCGCGGCCCGCCTCCGCGCCGGCCTGGTAGGAGCAACATGCACGTCACTGTCGTCATTCGCTCGTGATCGTCCGAAAGAAGCAGGCCAGGACTGTGATCGCCATGACGCCAGATCGCTCCTTCACCAGCGACAACACCGCCGGTGGTGCACCCGAGATCATCGCAGCTGTTGCAGCGGCAGCCTCCGGGCAGGCACCGCCCTATGGCACCGACAGTTGGACTTTGAGCGCACGACGCCGCTTCAGCGAGATCTTTGATTGCGACGTCGATCTGCTCCCCGTTTCCACCGGCTCGGCGGCGAACGCACTGAGCTTGGCCGCGCTGACCCCACCGTGGGGCAGCGTGTTATGCCACCGCGACAGCCATATCAACAACGACGAGTGCGGCGCACCGGAGTTCTTCACAGGGGGTGCCAAACTCATTGCCCTGGGTGGGGAAAACGCCAAGATCGACGCCGACGAGCTGCAGGCCGCGGTGCACCGCAAGGTCGGAGACGTGCACAGCGTGCAACCCTCCGTGTTGAGCCTCACCCAGGCAACCGAGACCGGCGCGGTATACACCCCCGCCGAGATCGGACACCTGGCCGGCATTGCGAAGCACGCGGGCCTGCGCGTTCACATGGATGGCGCCCGCCTCGCCAACGCCGTCGCCGCATTGGGCTGCAACCCCGCCGAGCTCACCTGGCGCGCCGGCGTGGACATGCTGTCCTTTGGCGCCATCAAGAACGGGAGCATAACCGCCGATGCGATCGTCGTCTTCGACCGCTCCGTGACCACCGAGCTCAGCTTCCGGGCTAAGCGAGCCGGACAACTCGCCGCCAAGATGCGTTTCGCCGCCGCCCAACTCGACGCCTACCTCGCCGACGATCTGTGGCTGCGCAATGCCTGGCACGCCAATGCCATGACCGCGCGGCTCGTAGGGGGGTTGAAGTCCATTCCCGGCACTCGCCTTGCGGGCACGCCAGAGGCGAACATCCTCTTCTGCCGCCTGCCCCAGCAGGTCATCGACGGACTTCTGGACCAGGGTTACGACTTTTACCACGGCCGTTGGGAGCCAGGTGTCGTCCGTTTCGTCACCTCCTTTGCCACCACGACCCACGATGTCGACGAGCTGGTCCACGCGGTCCGCCGACTCACCGCGGCCCGATCGAGGAAAGCCGGTCTAAACGGGTTCGAACGCAGAGATCAGCCAGCGGCCGCCGATCTTGTCGAGGGTGACCCGCACACTGGAAGCGGTATCGGTCGGCGGATCATTGCCGACCGTGATGGTCTGGTTGACGAACACCAGTACCTCCGCGTGGTCAGCGCTCGCTGACATTGACGCCGCGGCGGGTACGTTGGCCACCGCGGAAACATGCTTCTGCTTCGATCCGGGGATCACCACGTCGTGGGTCAGTCACGTGTAGGAATCCTTGAATTCACCGGTCAATCGGTCCCGGGCGGCGCCGAGATCCTTGTCTACCGTGTCGGGTTTGTAGGACAGCAGCGCCGCGGTGCCGTCCGTCGCCGCCCGCAGCGACTCCAGGAACTCGGCGGGCTCGCGGTGTCGCGAATACTGTGCGCCGCACCGTGATGCGGTGGCCGCAGGTAAGCACGGCGCCACTCATTCTTCGGTCCCTTCGTCGATGATGCGGACCGGAATCGTTGCTCATCCACAATGAAGTCGTCGCCTGGCCGAGCGTCGCGCACCGCGGCGCCCGCTCCCGCAGCTCAGCCGGATACTCCCTCGACGAACTGCCTGACATGAGCGCACGGTCTGTTCTCTACCGATTCTCCCGGGTATGAGGATGCTTTCTAGTCACCGATGAACTAAAAGTTGGCTATCATGCGATATCCAATATAATAGTATGTATACTACTGGTTCAGCTGTAACATCGGTATATATGTGCGTCGCACCTTAGCCGCCGCGGTAACCGCGGTCGACCCGAGTTGGCCTGCTTCCGTTGGGAGGAACACATGTCGTTCGTAGTCGCACGGGAGCCTACTGAGGTGGCGTGTATGGGACGCGTCCGATGATCGAGATGGCCATCGTGGGGCTCGGCTCGTGGGGTCTGTGCGTCATGGAGCGGACGGTGAGCCGGGCCCGGCGGGTAGGGACGCCGATGCGGCTGCACGTGGTCGAGCCCTCTCAGCTCGGAGGCGGGGTTTACGCCGCCGAGCAGCCCGACTTCCTGGTCCTCAACAACGCCTGCGGTCAGCTCTCCCTCTACGCCGCCCCCGACGGGGACGCCCTCCCCCCTACGCCATGGGCCTGCACCAGTGGGCGGTGGGCTGCGGCTACCGCTGGGTGGGTTACGAGTGCCGCATCGGCGCCGGGGGTGACCCCATCCTGCCCACCGACTACCTGCCCCGGCGGTTGATGGGCGAGTACCTGGTCTGGTTCTACGACACGCTGGTGGCCTACGCCCCGCCCAACCTCGAGATCGTCCGGCACTACGCGGCGGCCGTCGACATCTCGCCGGCCCTCCGGCGATCCCGCTACGGCGGGCGCGAGGCGGTGCTGCTCGACAACGGCACCACCCTCACCGTCGACCACGTGGTGCTGACCTCGGGGCACACCTGGAACGACGAGCCCGGGGCCGGCGGGGGCGCGCACTACCTGCGGCCCTACCCCGTCGAGTACCTCGACCAGAGCGTTCCGGCCGGATCCTCGCTGGCCGTGGCCGGCATGGGCCTGGTCGCCTACGACGTCCTCACCGCCCTCACCATCGGACGAGGCGGGACCTTCGAGGACCGGTGCGACCGGGCCGACCGCAAGCGGTACGTGCCCTCGGGCCGGGAGCCGACCATCACCCTCTACTCGCGCTCGGGCGTGCCCCACTGCGCCAAGTCGGCCCACGGCGTCGACCCCTACGGCCAGTACCAGCCGGTGGTGTGCACCCCCGAGGAGTTCGCGGCGCTGACCAATCCGGGCGGGTCGCCGGTGCGGCGGCACGTGGACTTCCGGGCCGAGCTCCTCCCCCTCATCTTCGCCGAGATGCAGGCGCGCTACTACATACACGCCGCCTTGCTGGCCGGGGGCGACGTCGAGTCGACCGAGGTCCGCTCCGTCCTCCGCCAAGGCTGGGTCAACGGGCACTACGAGAAGGCCGTCGACGGTCTCGAGCCGCGCTACGGGCGCTTCGACCCGGTCACCCACGTCTTCGCCGGGTCAGACCGCCACTACACGTCGGCCGCCGACTACCAGGGCCAGGTCTACGACATGATCGAGGCCGACCTCACCGAGGCCCTGCGACCCGGGGGGAGCCCGGTCAAGGCGGCCGAGGAGGTGCTGCGCATCCTCCGGGACCAGCTGCGTTCGGTCATCGAGTTCGGTGGTCTCTCCCTCGACTCCTACGTCGACTTCCAGTCCAAAGTCCGGGGCCGCATCAACCGCCTGGAGGCGGGCCCGCCACCCCTGCGCTCCCAGCAGCTGCTGGGGCTGCTCGACGCCGGGGTGGTGCGCATCCCGCTCGGACCGAACCCGGAGCTGGCCGCCTGCCCCGACGGCGTCCGCCTGAGCTCCACGGCCCTCGACGAGCCGACGGCCGTGACGGTCGACGGGGTGGTGCGGGGCCATCTCGACCTGCCCTCGCTGGCCCGGTCGAGCTCGCCCCTGCTCAACCGTCTCTACGCCAACGGAAGGCTGACCCAGCTCAGCTACGGTGACACGCCCGTGGGCAGCGTGGCCATCAATGAGGACTTCCACCCCTACGACACCGAGGGCCGGCTCCAGCCCAACCTCTCCTTGCTGGGCGTGCTCACCGAGGGGGTGCGCTACTTCACCCACTACCTGCCCTCGCCCCGCAGCCGCCTCCGGGCCGTCTACGACGCCCAGGACTGCGTCGAGGCCGTCATCGGCTGAGCACATGATGGATTCCACGACCGGACGGGCGCGGCCGTTGGTGGCGGTGGGCTACGGGCCGCGTTGCGTTCCCGTGATGCAGCTGGCCGAAGCGGCCGCCGGCCTCTGCGACCTGCTGTGGATGATCGACACGGCCGTGCCGGGGATGGGCGAGATGGCCGATCTCCTCAACCGGTTCGGCCCCGTTGTCGACCTCGAGGGCATGAGCGCCGAGCAGGCGGTCAAGACCCTGGCCGACTGGGAGCCCGACGGCATGACCACCTACCTCGACGCCGGCATGGTCGAACTGGCAGGTCACGGTCACCTACACCGACGTGAGGCATTGAGTGGCGGTGGGCGTTCGACTGGCCGGGGCCCTCGACCCGGGGGCGGCGCCGCACGGGGCCGAGGGACCGGTGCGGTGGAGGTGCGCCCTGGTCAACAACATGCCCGACGCCGCCTTCGGCGCCACCGAGCGACAGTTCGTGGGCCTTCTGGACGCCGGGTCCGGGTGTGAGACGGTCGTCCTGACCCGCCACACCATGGCCGGGGTGCCCCGGGGCGAGCGGATCCGGGCCCGTATCGCCGCCGAGTACCGTCCCCTCGAGGACATCACCTCGGACCCCCCCGACCTGCTGGTGGTGACCGGCTCCAACCCGATCGAGTCCCGCATCGAGGACGAGCCCTACTGGTCCGATCTGTGCGGCCTGCTGCGGTGGGGGAGCGAGAACGTGCCGGCCATGGTGCTGTCCTGCCTGTCGGCCCACGCCGCCCTGGCCGTCTTCGACGGCGTCGAACGGACCACCCTGCCGGTCAAGTGCACGGGCGTCTTCGCCCAGGAGGCCGACCCGACCCACCCTCTGGCCGCCGGGTTCGACGGTCCCGTCGTCCTGCCCCACTCGCGGCTCAACGCCGTGCCCGCAGAGGCGGTGGCCGCCGCCGGCTACGCGGTGGCCCTGCAGTCGGAGGAGGTGGGGTGGAGCGTGGTCACGAAGACGGTGGGCCGGTCCGAGGTCGTGCTGGTCCAGGGCCATCCCGAGTACGATCCCTCGAGCCTCGTGCGCGAGTACGTCCGGGACGTGCGGCGCTACGCCGGCCACGAGCGCGACGAACTGCCCTGCCTCCCCCGGGACTGCGTGGCCGGCCCGGACTGGGACGGGCTCCGCCGGCTGCACGAGCGGGTGGTGGGCGGCGAGCGGGACCCGGCCCTGGTGGCCGCCTTCCCCTTCGACGCTGTCGGCGCCCGCGCCCCCTGGCCGTGGCGGGGCGCGGCCCTGCGTCTGTACGCCAACCTGTTGGACACCATCCCGAAGAGGAGCGCCCTGAGTCCATGCACGACGAGACCATCGCCATCCACGGTGGCTACACACCCGACGGGACGCGGGCCGTGGCCGTGCCCATCTACCAGACGGTGGCCCACGACTTCATCGACGCCGCCCACGCCGGCGCCGTGCTCGACCTGGAGACGCCCGGCTTCCACTACAACCGGCTCAACAACCCGACCTTAGACGTCCTCGAGCAGCGCATATGCGCCCTCGAAGGGGGGACGGCGGCCCTGGTGGTGGCTTCGGGTATGGCCGCCGTCAGCTACGCCATCCTGACGGTGGCCAGTGCCGGCTCGAACTTCGTGGTGGCCCCCCAGCTCTACGGGGCCACCTTTACCTACTTCGCCCACGTGCTGCCCACCCTGGGCATCGAGGCCCGCTTCGCCGTCGACGACCGAGCCGAGTCGATCGCCCCCCTCATCGACGAGAACACCCGCGCCGTCTTCTGCGAGACCATCGGCAACCCGGCCGGCAACATCGTGGACCTCGAGGCCGTGGCCGCCGTGGCCCATGCGGCCGGCGTGCCCCTCATCGTGGACAACACGGTGGCCACGCCTCTCATGCTCAAGCCTTTCGAGCACGGGGCCGATGTGGTCGTCCACTCGCTGACCAAGTTCGTGGGCGGCCACGGCACCACCCTCGGTGGGGCCATCGTGGACGGCGGCCGGTTCCCGTGGGCCGACCATCCCGACCGCTTCCCCATGTTCAACCAGCCCGAGCCCGCCTTCCACGGCGTTGTTTTCGCCCGCGACTTCCCCGAGCGGCCCTTCACCGTGCGGGCCCGCGCCACCCAGCTGCGCAACAGCGGCGCCACCCTCTCCCCCTTCAACGCCTTCCTGCTCCTCCAGGGCCTCGAGACGATGGCCGTGCGGCTCGAGCGCCACGAGGCTAACGCCCGGGCCGTGGCCGACTACCTGGCCGCCGACCCCCGGGTGGCCTGGGTGAGCTTCGCCGGCTTCCCCGACCATCCCTACCACCACCTGGTCGAGCGCTACCTCCACGGGCGCGTGCCGTCCATCGTCACCTTCGGGGCCGAGGGGGGCTACGAGGCGGGACTGGCCTTCTTCGATGCGCTCCAGCTCGTCAAGCGGCTGCTCAATCTGGGGGACGCCAAGACCCTGGCCATCCATCCGGCCTCCACCACCCACCGCCAGCTGTCCGACGAGGAGCTGGTGAAGGCCGGTATCCGGCCGGAGACGATCCGCCTGTCCATCGGGATCGAGCACATCGACGACATCATCGACGACATCGACCAGGCCCTGGCCAAGGCCACGGCCGGCTTAACCGGCTGAGCCACCCGCAGGGTGTGCGGCTAGATCACCTGGCGTCGAACTGATTCGACTTTCCGGACCACAGTCGGTCTATAGAACCGACCTCTTGCACACCGACATCCGACTCCGGCCCGCCGTGCCGGTGGAGCACGTCGATCAGTTCCTTCCGCAGAAGCTGGAGGTCGCATGAACCGTCGGCCACCACAGACACGTCGACACCACGTTGCGTCTTGCCCACGAAGAAATTGGCGACGCCGGGGGCGGCAAGGACAGTCTGCTCGAAGGCCGCCCGCGGCACCACAGCACCGCTTTCGTATTCGAAGGCTCCGTCGATCCGACCGTTGACCGCGGTGATGCGGCGGTGAGCACAACCGCACGGACACGGCTCGTCGGTCATTGTCACCGCGTCGACGAGGTCGTAGCGGATCAGCGGCTGCGCCAGGTTGAACAGGTTGGTCAATAGCAGCCGATCCGCAGGTTGCCCATACGGCACGACGTTGCCATCAGCATCCGCCGGCTCGAGAATGACCAGATCGTCCGCGACGTGCATGCCTTCTCCAACGCCGCATGGAAAGGCATAGGTGCCCTCTGAGCAGCCCCAGAACTCCGAAGCCTCGATCCCCCACGCGGACCGAACTGCCTCTCGTACGGGCGGGGTGCAGACCTCTCCCGCGACGCTGACCCAGGTCGGTGTGATGGTGAGTCGTCCTGCGATCGCCTCCAAAGCCAGCTCCCGGATGAGGCTCGGCCACCCTTGGAGAGCCTGCACCGCAGGACGGGCGTTATTGAGACCGTCGACTATCTCGTCCAGGGGTTGCGTGCCGGCGAAGCAATGCGATGCCGGCCCTCCGCTTTCGAAGGTGCTGAAGGCGTGAAACACCCCCGATTCATGCCTGGCGCTGCAAGCGAAGGCCTGCGCCAGCACCGCGTCCGGGTCTTCGCCGCGTCGCCCGGTCCAGCGCGAGCCCTGCATCACGAAGGTGACGAACGCGTCCCAGCCGTAGACATGGACTGCTTCGGTTCCTATATATCCAGACGTGACGATGGCCCGATACTCGTCGTCCAGGTACCCGTCTTTTCCGTTCAACTGGTCGAGGTGTTGGTGGATCCGGGCAAGAGTTAACCCGGGGACCGTGACCACCCGGTCGAACTCCGCCATCATCTCGGCTCTGGTCAGGACCGGCAGAGAGGGAAGGTCGGCCTCGGTGAAATTCGCCAGATCGCGGCCTGCCAGTCGTTCCCGCCAGAACGGCGAACGATCGGCGGCCCACACCAGCAGCTCCCGAAGACGCCGTTCGCGTTCTGCGGCGAGACGCCCTGCGTCCCAACGCAGCCGGCGTACCCCCTTCAAGTACGCATCTTGCAATTCGGCACGCTGGCGCCGGACCAGCTGCTCGTAATGTCCCACCGACATTGCGCCATTTGCCCTCGCTTGCACCCAGCGATCGTAGCCTAGGCACCGCGCTCCGATACCATTCCTGGCCAAATGGCCGTTTATGTCAACATGCGGTCCCTTTCACAGCCCGTGACTGGAGTGCAGCGCTACGCGGAGAACATCACTCGAGAGCTCTTCGCAATTCGCGACGGTATCCGGCTCCTCGCGCCCCCTGGGCCGCTCCGTGCCTTGGATGGCATCGATATCCAGCAGATCGGGACAAGTCGCGGACACGTGTGGGAGCAGGTTGAGAATGACCCTCTAGCGTCGGATTGGAATTGACCCCCTGGCCGACGCTGGGAGGGTGATTTCAGTGGAGGATTGGGCGGAGATCCGCCGGTTGCATCGGGCCGAGGGCGTGCCGATTAAAGAGATCGCTCGCCGGTTGGGGATTGCTCGGAACACGGTTCGGGCGGCGTTGCGCGCTGATCAGGTTCCGCGGCGTGAGCGAGGCCGCGCGTCAGACTTGCCGATGCGGTGGAAAACCAGCTTCGGCTGTTGTTGGACACCTAGACCCCAAGGGGGGTGTCCCCCGGCCTGTGCCCGCGTGACGGGTCTTAATGCGTCCGAGCCATCCTGTACGGGTTTGGGGTCGATTAGGCCCCACGACCACCGCGCGCGATAGTCCGTCGTGCGGTCAAGCCGACGGCAGCTTGTGGTTGCGAAAGTCCTCCCGCAGTTTGGTCTTGAGCACCTTGCCGGTAGCGGTGTGGGGTATGGCGTCGACGAACACGACGTCATCCGGCAGCCACCACTTGGCGACCTTGTCTCGCATGAAATCCATTAGATCGTCGCGTGACAGCACTGCATCCTTCTTCGTCACCACCACCAGCAGGGGACGCTCGTCCCATTTCAGATGCGGCACGCCGATCACCGCTGCCTCGGCGACGGCGGGATGTCCAGCAGCGAGATTCTCCAATTCGATGGAACTGATCCATTCGCCGCCGGACTTGATGACATCCTTGGAACGGTCGGTGATCTGCATGTAACCGTCGGCATCCAGGGTGGCCACGTCGCCGGTGGCAAACCAGCCGCCGGGCCGCAGGATATCGCCGCCCTCACCCTTGAAATAGGAGGCGCAGATCCAGGGCCCGCGCACCAGCAGGTCGCCGAAGGCCTTGCCGTCGTGGGGCAATGGCTTGCCTTCTTCGTCCACGATTTCCATTTCCACGCCGAACAGGGGACGTCCCTGCTTGGCCTGCAACTCATCCTTTTCGCGTTCACTCAGCGTCAGATGCTTGCCCTTGAGGAGCACACCGTGCCCACCGGGCTCATCTCAGTCATCCCCCAGGCATGCACGCGGTGTGACGCCAAACTCCTCGGCGAAGGCCTTCATCATTGCCAGCGGCGCGGCGGCGCCGCCGACGAGAATTCGTGGCCGCACGGACAGAGTCAAACCGTTCGTCCGCAGGTGCTCAAGTAAACCCATCCAGATGGTGGGCACGCCGGCGCTGAAGGTGACCTGTTCCCGCTCGAACAACTCATACAGGCCGGCGCCGTCCAACCCTGGCCCCGGTAGCACCAGCTTGCAGCCTGCCAGCGGTGCCCGCGTAGGGCAGTCCCCAGGCATTCACATGAAACATCGGCACCACCGGTAGCACGGTTTCCCGCGACGACAGGTTATAAGCGTCTGGCAAACAGATGGCATACGCGTGCAAAAGGGTCGAGCGGTGCGAATACAAAACCCCCCTCGGATTGCCGGTGGTGCCTGAGGTGTAGCAAAGAGCGGCCGCGGTGTTCTCGTCGAATATCGGCCACTCGAAATCGTCCGAGTGCGCGTTCACGAGTTCTTCGTAGCTCAACAGGTCGAGTGTGCTCTGCGGTAGATGGTCGCGGTCGGTCATCGCCACCCAACCCTTGACCTGCGGGCAGTGAGGCGCGAGCCCCTCGATCAGTTCGGTGAAGCTGACGTCGAAGAAGACGTAGCTGTCCTCGGCATGGTTGATGATGTAGGCGATCTGTTCGGGGAACAGACGCGGGTTGATGGTGTGGCACACGGCGCCCATGCCGGACACGGCGTAGTAGATCTCTAAGTGGCGGTGGTTGTTCCACGCGAGCGTGCCGATGCGCTCGCCCGGTCGTACCCCTTGGGAGCCGAGGGCCCGTGCCAACTGGCGGGCACGGCGGTGGGCATCGGTGTAGGTATAGCGGTGGATGCCGCCTTCCGTCAGGCGCGAGACGATCTGCGTATCCCCGTGGTAGCGGTCGGCATGACGGATCAATGAAGAGATCATCAGGGGCATCTGCATCATCTGGCCGAACATCGTTACCTCCTACGCTGCTGTGAGTGTGACAAAGATCGCGTGCGCCAGATCCGCCCGGAGTATCTCGGAGTCGACCCCGTCGACCGAGTGTCTTACCAGCTGTGGGTGTCCAGTTATCGCGTCGGATGCGGCAGCCATTCCAGAGACACTAAGAGAGTCGGCCTACTATTTTGATCCCCTGTCGACCGCGGAAATTTCTCGATCAATAGAACGAGTTCTACTCGACCGAGACCTGCAGTCGCGTCTCATCACGTTGGGGGCTCGCGAATGCAAGCAGGTTCTCGTGGAAGGACTCGGCACAGCGAGTCGATCTCCATACAACTGAGTTGCAACGACGCTGACGGCTCAGGCCCTTCGTTCGGCGGAGACAAGCCAGCCTCCTTCAGCAGCCGTCGCTCGTCGACCTTGCTGGAGGACGTCAAGGGCAAGTTGGCCACTAAGACGAATTGATCGGGCAGCATCGTTTCCGGGAGGCGTTGGCTGGCGGCCTGGCGGACGGCGACAGGGGTGAGCTCGCCGTCCGGCACCACGAATGCGACGACCCCCAGATCGCCCTCCAGGTCGAAGGTCGTGCACGCCGCAGATGCGACCCCGTCGATACCGCCGAGCGCGTCGGTCACCTCGACCAGCGACATCCTCACACCATGTCGCTTGATCACGCGGTCCGAACGCCCCACGTATATGTAGTTGCCCCGGTCGTCGCGGAAGACGAGGTCACCGGTGCGGTAGAGGGTGGTTCCTTCGACGACGTCCGTCCGCAGCACTGCTGCGCTCAGTGCCGGGTCATTCAGATATCCAGCCATAAGCTGCGGTCCGCCGATGTACAGCTCGCCGACCACTCCAGGACGATCCACCAGCCCTCCGTGCTCATCGACGAGGTGGAACGAGCTCCCGGGATGAGGATGACCGATCGGTACCAGCCCCGCGTCGAGCAACTCGGGCGTCAGTTCCAGATGGGCGACGGCGATCGTCGTCTCGGTCGGTCCGTACCGGTTCACTACTCGCAGTCCCGGACTGGCGGCCCACACCGCCCTGATATCGGCCGTGGACGGCGCTTCGCCGCCCAGGGCCATCACCCTCAGCGGGGTGTCAGCCAACCGCGCCATACGGCCGCTGGCCCGGAGCAACCGGAGGTAGCTGGGAGAGAAGCTGGTCGCCGTGATCCCCTCGCTGACAACAATCGAGAAGAACCTGCGGGGGAACAGGAGCGCTTCCCGGTCGGGGATGACGAGGGGGACGCCGCGCACGAGCGGAGGAAAGATGGCAGAGAAGGACCCGTCAAAGTGCACGGGCGAAACGGCTAGGCACCGGTCGTCCGCGGTGAGTCCCACGGCGTCGGCGCATGCTTCGACGGCGGTGAAAAAGGCCTCCGGGGAAATCTGCACGCCCTTGGGGATGCCGGTCGTCCCCGACGTGTAAATGACGTAGGAGATGGGGCCCGTTACGGGTGGTGGCGTGCGCCCATCTGCGACGCTCAACGCCGAAAGGGAGGTCCACGCCGTGCCGACGGGAAGTCCCGATGGCGCCGTTTGGTCCGAGCCTGCGGTGATCACCTGTGCGGGCCGGCAGTCAGCCACGATCTGCGCACGGCGGAGATCTGGATCGGTGATCGCCAGCGGAACGAAAGTGACCCCCGCCCACAGGCAGCCCAGTGCCGCCACCACGAAGTCCACAGAATTGCCGATCAGCAGCGCAACCCGATCCCCGGGCTCGACGCCTTTCTGAAGTAAGCCAGCGGCCACTCTCCCAGCTGCGGCGCGCAGCTCGCCCCGGGTCAACGCGCGATCCAGGTCCTTGACAGCGGGCCGATCCGGGGCTCGATCGGCGTGGTCCAGCACCGCACCGAGTACGCCGTGGTACGTCACGCCTTCCCGCAGGTCCTGCACGCGCACCATTTCTCGCTCGCCGGTGGAGGTCACGCCGGGGCGACCGGCGTCTGATTGAAGGAAATGGGAAATGAGCTCAACGACTGGCTCGAGCGCCACGTCGGCGGATCAACGATTCCCGACTCACGGCACTGAGGCCGGCCGAGCCACCACCGACCGGACCGGCAGGTGCGACCTGGGCTGTCAGGTGTCCGCAGCAGCCGGCGAACCGCGTCTGACCCGCCGGCGCGCCCGGCCGAGCCTCACCAGGAAGAGCACCCCCGAGGCGCCGAACAGGATCGCGCTGACGAGCAGCCAGTTCCACAGATAGACGTTCTCGCTGAAGCCGGTGATTCCCTCGAAGTATGAGTTGGAGAGCCGGAAGATCATCGGCGCGAACATCACGAACAGCAGCCCGGAGATCACTGTCGGCACCCGTACATGGTTGATCCACGTGACGCCCGGCCCGCCGCGTGCCGCGCCGGGGCGCGCGCGCCGGTTCAGCACCCGGTCCGCCGAGGCATAGATCGGCCATCCGACCCCGTCGTGGAGGATCACGCAGATCACGAACCAGACCAGGATCGCCTTCCACTCGCCCTGCGCGAAGTACCCTGTGTGATGGCGTACGCGGCGACCGCGAAGCACGCCAGCAAGCCCAGCAGGTGCCACGGACCGGCACCGTAGTGACTGTCGCCACGACCGCATGTCAGCCCTGATCGGCGAAGGTGATCTGGCTCATCCACTTCAGGTTGTGGGTTCTCCGGTGCGGACGGGACGATCATCCGTGCCGGATAGCCGTGATCCATCGACAGGTCGGCGCCGTTCACCTTCAACGCGAGCAGCGACTGCGGCGTAGCGATCTGCGCCGCGGACAGGAGTACCGAGCCGGTGTCTCAGCGACGTCAGCTCCGACGTACCCGCGCTCTACACGCCGGCCAACCGAGCAAGGTCGGCGAGCGGCACACCGGTCCAGTGCTGAACCGTGGACCAGCCCTCTGTGCAGGCGATCGGCAGGTACGCCGTGGTGAGCGGCATCGCGAGCAGCTGCTCGCGGCTCAGCGACACCCGCTGAGCGCACACGAGCTCCAGCCGGCAGGCGGGGCCGGTCTGCGCTGCGGTGATGCTGGCGGGCGCTGCGGTGTGGTTGACCGGGAACCGGTTGACGCCGACTCCGAGCGAGCGATAGTGTGTCCCGAACACGCTACCCGCCGCGCGACTACCACCGATGGGCTCACCCGCTTTATATCGCGAACACCATCAGTGACGTGCCGGTAACTAGCGCGAGCTAGGTGCGCCGCGAGCTCGGCGACGCACAGGCTTGGTGCGAAGGACGTCCATCGCCTCGCCCGGCACCACGATGTTGGTGAAGCCCCATCTCTCACGGCGCTCCAGAAGCCGCTCACACAATTCGTCCTCGGTGCCGATCAGGACGATCGGAAGCTCGAGCGCGTCCTCACCCGGAAGGCCGAGCATGGTTGCGGTGCGCGCGGCAGCGCGGCGGCTGGCGACGACTCTGGTGGCGAAGGCCACAATCTGGAGCTCGATTGAATCGAAGCGGTCACCGGCCCCCTCGCGCACCCATGCCAAGCAGCGATCGAAATGATCGAAGGTGGCTTGGCTCGCCAGGTCGCCACCTTTCTCACCCAAAGCCAGGCTGGTGTTCACGCCCACGGTGTCCGCGTGTTCGGCAGCAACCGTGAGTATCCGCCTACTTCCGCCCCCGACGATGACGCGAGGTGGCGAAGCCGGGCGAGGATCGCAGCGGGCATCGCGCACCGTGTAATACGTCCCTGCGGATGTCGCCTTACCCTCGCTCCACAGCGTCTTCATGACAGCGAGGCTCTCGGCCAGCCGGTCCACCCGGACAGCCGGTTCGTCGAACTCGATCCCCGCTTGTTCGTAATCGCTCCGGAGCCAGCCCGCTCCAAGTCCCACCTCGACCCGCCCTTCGGCCGCCAAGCCGAGGGTGGCGATCTCCTTGGCCAAGACCACAGGGTGGCGGAGGTCGTTGTTCAACACGACGGGCCCTACGTGGAGGGTGGAGGTCGCTTCGGCGGCCACGGTCGTGGCTACGAGAGGCCCGAACTGGTCGTCAAGGTGGTCGGAAATGTACAGGGTCGAGTAACCGAGCCCCTCGGCCGTACGGGCCTGGTCCCGCCAAGCCGACATGGTTGGCGCGACCGCGGCGTGCACGCCGAATCGAAACGGGAGCATGTGTCGTCGCACCTCCAACTAGTCGGTCATGAAAGCCGGTCTTGACCGACCGATAGTCATTGGATCGTCCATCTATATCATGACCGTATAGTACGATGCGTTATGCCAATAGCAGTACGGACAGTCGGTTCGGATTCCTCGCCGGCAGAAATTGCGAAGGTGCTCAACGAAGACGGGTGTGTGGTCATTGCCGACCTCGCATCTCCCCAAACGATGGATCAGATACGGGCCGAGCTCGAGCCGTACCTCGCTACCACCGGCGGAGGCAACACTGACTTCCTGGGCGAAACCACCCGCCGTACCGGCGCCCTGATCGCCCGTTCGCCGACTTCTCGCTCACTCATTACCCACCCGACGATCATCGACACGCTCGACCTCGTGTTGGGCGACCACGCCAGCACCTTCCAGATCGACCTGACCCAGCTGGTTACCATCGGACCCGGTGAGCCGGCGCAGATGATTCATCGGGATCAGTGGTCGTTCGATCGCTACCAGTTCCCGAGGGGCTTCGAAGCCGAAGTCGCCACCATGTGGGCCGTGACCGACTTCACCGAAGAGTTGGGTGCGACACGGATGGTGGTGGGCAGCCACCGGTGGGAGGACGATCCCGACGACGTGGACCCCGCGCTGTCCTCCCCAGCGGTCATGACCAAGGGTTCGGTCCTCTTGTACACGGGCTCGGTATTCCACGGCGGGGGCGCCAACACCACCAAGACCAGCCGGATCGGGATGAACGTGGGCTACTCGCTCGGGTGGCTGCGGCAGGAGGAAAACCAATATCTCGCCTGCCCGCCCGAGATCGCCCGCACCCTCCCCGAGGGGCTGCTCAGGCTGATGGGCTACCAGCGCGGCTCCTATTCCATCGGCTACGCGGACGACATGCGAGAACCCCTGGACTGGCTGTACGGCAGCCCGGCGTTTATGTCGGACTTCTACGGTTACCGCCGCGCCGCTCGCAAGCGGCTCAAGGCGACCGGGAGCTACGTTCCGCCCACAAGTCTTAGCCCGGAAGCGGCCGAGACTCGGATCCTCCGCCCACGGGCTGGACCCGACACCAGTTAATAGGTTGAGCCACAGAAATGTGAGGAGAAGCTGATGCAGGACCAGATTCGTGACGTCTTAGCTGCTCATGGCCGTATGGCGGTCGATCCACGCGAGGTGGACGAACAGGCCGACCTCTACGAGCTCGGCCTGACGTCGCATGCGTCGGTCGACGTCATGCTTGCGCTCGAGGATGCATTCGACGTCGAGTTCCCCGATGAAGTGCTCAAGAAGTCCACCTCGGGTACGACATCGCTGAGTGCGCCAACCAGTCCCCGAGCACATTCGCAACGAGATCCGCGTCGAATGCGACATCGCCCCAAGACATCTGACCATCTGCGAATGCCGGCCGCCGCGGCGCGGGGACTCCGGACCCGACTGGACTCGCTTTCCGATCGCCCGCCTGCACTACACCAGAACCACCGGACTATGGACTCTGTACTGGCCCGACCATAACCTCAAATACCGCCGCTACCGACCACTTGACCCCAGCCCCCGAATCCAAGACCTCCTCGACTACCTCGACAGCCGAGCCGATCCCATCTTCTGGGGATAACGACCGGTCGTCACAGTTGTGCGCTGACCGGCTGAGCACAAGACCGCGCCTGTATGATGTTGCCCAACATTGGTTAAGTGGCTGTACCCGACACTGGCTAATAGGTGGGTTACGGCAAAAATGTGAGGGGAAGCGTGATGCAGGACCGGATTCGTGACGTCTTAGCTGCTCATGGCCGTATGGCGGTCGATCCACGCGAGGTGGACGATCAAGCCGACCTCTACAAGCTCGGCCTGACGTCGCATGCGTCGGTCGATGTCATGCTTGCGCTTGAGGAAGCATTCGACGTCGAGTTCCCCGATGAAGTGCTCAAGAAGTCCACCTTCGCTTCCGTACGCAACATCGAGCAGGTAGTCGAAGCCCTCGTCAAGTCGTCTGCGTGATGCCACGTGCGGTAGCCGTCGGCCTGCCGGAGCCGGCCCCCGACAACTGCTTTCGTCTCCTGGTGGTCGCATCCGTGGATTCCTTTGATACCGCAACGATTACGGAGTGTGCATGATCA
>CAWFAR010000013.1:0-454454 GCA_963813935.1 uncultured Actinomycetota bacterium | reverse complement strand
GACGACGTTCGGTTATCACGAGTTGTTCCACGCGTGCACCGCGGTCGCGGCAATCTGCCAATACATCGCGATCTGGCTCGCGGTCTTCTAGGACTGATCGGCCAGGCGAAACTTTTAACCCCTCACCTTCAACGTATAGCGCACCTGGGGGCTTGCGGCAAGACCGGGGTGATGCCGCAAAATCACTGGCCGAAGCCAGAACTCACTGAATCGAGGGTTGCGAAGTGCGTGTTTTGTTGGCGCCGGGTAAGTCGCGCCGAGAGATCGAACCGGTATCCGACCATGCGGTGGTGGTTGTCGGGGCAGGCCCAACAGGGCTGATGCTGGCAGGTGAATTGGCATTGGCAGGAGTCGATGTCGCCATTGTCGAGCGGCGCGCCAGCCAGGACGTGATTGGTTCGCGTTCAGGCGGTTTGCATTCGCGCACCATCGAGGTCCTCGACCAGCGCGGAATCGCTGGTCGGTTCCTTTCAGAGGGGCAGGTGGCGCAGGTCGCCGGGTTCTCCCAAATTCGTCTGGACATGAGCGACTTTCCCACTCGGCACCCCTACGGGCTCGCGCTGTGGCAGAACCACATCGAGCGCATACTGGCCGGCTGGGTCGGTGAGTTGGCAGTGTCGATCTATCGCGGACGTGAGGTGACGAATATCGGCCAAGACCGCACCGGTGTCGACGTCGAGATGGCAGGCGGCCAGTTGCTGCGGACGGAGTATCTCGTGGGGTGCGACGGGGGACGCAGCGTGATCCGCAAAGCAGCCGGCATCGAGTTCCCGGGGTGGGATCCGACGACGAGCTACCTGCTCGCCGAGGTCGAGATCGCCGACACGGATCAAGGGCCGGAATGGGGCATTCGCCACGACGCCCTCGGCGTCCATTCGCTCAGCATGTTGGACGATGGGGGACCGGTTCGGGTAATGGTGACCGAGCAATTCGTGGGTCCCAGCGGCGAAGCCACCTTGCGCGATCTGAGCGAGGCGCTCATCGCCGTCTACGGGACGGACTACGGGATCCACAGCCCCAGTTGGATTTCCAGGTTCACCGATATGACACGCCAGGCCGCAGCCTATCGCGACAGACGGGTCCTGCTCGCCGGCGACGCCGCACACGTGCACCACCCGATAGGTGGACAGGGCCTCAACACCGGCGTGCAGGATGCGGTGAATCTGGGATGGAAGCTGGCCCAAGTGGTTAATCGGACGTCGCCCGATAGCCTTCTCGATACCTACCATGTCGAACGGCACCCGGTCGCTGCGCGCGTGCTGCGGAATACGATGGCGCAGATGGCGCTTCTTCGGCCAGATGACCGCATAAAGGCCTTGCGCGACGTCACTTCCGAGCTCCTGAGCATGGACGAGCCTCGCAAGCGATTCGCCGCGATGATGTCCGGCCTGGACATCCACTACGACCTCGGTCAGGGACACCCGCTGATCGGGCGTCGCATGCCGGACCTCGAGCTGGTCACCGCCGACGGTGTGCTGCGGGTTTTCACCCTGCTGCACGATGCCCGGCCGGTGCTGCTCAACCTCGGTGAGCCCGGTAGTTTCGACATCGGTCCATGGGCCGATCGAGTTCAATTGGTCGACGCGAAATACGTTGGAGACTGGGAGCTTCCGGTGCTTGGCGTGGTCACTCCTCCCTCAGCCGTGTTGATTCGGCCCGACGGATATGTCGCCTGGGTGGGTGACCGATCTCAACTTGCGCTCGCGGACGCGCTCACCGCTTGGGTCGGGGCGCCCACTGTGACCCAGCGACGCGGCTGAACGCTGGCGAGGAACTGCACCGATCTACCGTGTGCTCTCATCGGGGAGGTCGTGCCGGGACTGATGCAAACCCGGCGCGTCCGGGTCATCGTCCTGGTGATCCAGCTTCTCCTGTAGGTCACGCTGCTCCTCAGTCGCCTTCCTGGCGTCCTCGGGCGGCGCCGGTGGGGTGGTGTTAATTTCGTGGTCCACGCGAGATCTCCTCCGAGCGTCTGCAAACCTTTTCAGGCAGGATCTCCCAAATCACTCGCTTCGAAACCCCGCTAACCTGCACAGCGCCGAAAAGCCCTGTGTTGCAAAAACTCTCACAAAACGCCATGCTGGACGTCCGCCGGACGGATTCTGGCGCGGTGAAGCACGAGTCGCTAGGTCCACGACGCGGGGTAGTAGTCGGGGCTTACGGCGGACTTCCGGAATCCGGCACCGACTGTATGAATAACGGCCAGCCTGTGCGGGTACACGGCCTAGGCGTGCGGGAGTAGCAAGGTCGGGGCTGTTAATCGCCGGATACACTGACCGGGTCAGCGAGTCGGTCGGCGTCGATCGCGTACCGCTGAAAAACCACAAAAGTCGACGTCAGAGGTTGTGCCTTGCCCGAAAAACGCAGCGAAACGGTCAGCTTGGAGCCGCATTTCGAGGACGTGCAGGCGCACTACGACCTGTCCGATGACTTCTTCAGGCTTTTCCTCGATCCGACGCAGACTTATAGCTGCGCCTACTTCGAACGCGACGACATGACACTCGAAGAGGCTCAGATCGCCAAGATTGACCTCTCGCTGAGCAAGCTCGGGCTACGACCTGGCATGACACTGCTCGACATCGGGTGCGGCTGGGGTACCACAATCACCCGCGCGCTGGAGCATTACGACGTCAACGTGGTCGGCCTGACGCTAAGCCGCAATCAGCGGGCGCACGTCCAGCAACGGCTGGACAGGGATCCCAGCGCTCGAACCAAGCGCGTGCTCTTGAAGGGCTGGGAGCAGTTCGACGAGAAGGTGGATCGCATCGTGTCGATCGGCGCCTTCGAGCACTTCGGGCGCGCCCGCTACGCAGACTTTTTCAAGATGGCCTACGACGCGCTCCCGGCCGACGGTGTGATGCTGCTGCACACCATCATCAAGCCCAGCGATGAGGAGTTCGCCGATCGAGGGCTCCCAATCACCATGACCAAGCTGCGGTTCATGAAGTTCATCATGGACGAAATCTTCCCGGGCGGAGACCTTCCACAAGCCAAGGGCGTCGGGGAGCATGCCGGGCGGGCCGGCTTCGCCGTCAAGCGAGTCCAGCCGCTGCGCCTGCACTATGCCCGCACCCTCGACACCTGGGCGGCCGCGCTCGAGTCGCGCCGCGACGAGGCCATCGTGATTCAGTCCCAAAAGGTTTACGACCGGTACATGAAGTACCTGACCGGTTGCGCCGACCTGTTCCGCGAGGGCTACACCGACGTGGCGCAATTCACCCTCGCCAAGAGCTAAAGGACAGGTCAATCACTCACGCCGCGCTGGCCAGCGGCGCGGCGAGGCAGGCCTGCGGCAGAGCCCTCCGCTTACTGGATCGAGTCTCGGAACTCCACGCCTTCCTGCAGGGATTGAGCGGACTTGTCGATGTCGACGACGGGGTAGATCTGATAGTCGGCGAGGAACGCGAATTTGCTTGTCACATCGGTCAAGTCGGAGGGGTTGTCGGTTTCGACCACCGCGAAGCCGCCCATGCCGTCGCTCCGGCCGACGAATTGGTGATATGTCGTGCTCGCGGGCGGCGTCCACTTGGCGAAGACCGCCAAGCCCCGCCGTAGCGACTCCTCGTTCTCGACGGCCGAACCGTTCAGCCGGTATGTCCATGACACGAGGTACTTCATTTCGTTCTCCTTATCGTCATTTCGTTAACGGTGCTTGGGTCCGCGCGTGGACGCGGGCACGGATGGGAGCGGCGGCGACGACGGTGAAAGGTGTCTCGAGGCTGTTTGGTGAACATCGGCTGAAGTGTGCGTCGGCGCGGGAGCCACTGATGGTGGGACAGGTTCAGCAGGTTGCCTCCCATCAGGTGCTGCATCTGGACCATGCCCGGCGTGCCGCCGCGATCGGCGACTTCGTCGGTGCGGCCCAACACGTCGCGAGCTCCCCGAGGCGACGTGATCACCACGGCCGTCGGGAACAGCCACTGGGGCCCAAGCACGATCCGGCTGACGGGGCCTCCCGCATCTGCAAGCTTTTGGAAACCGTCGATGAAAGACCGCAGTGCTTTGAGCTGGTGCCAATACGGCAGCGGGTTCTTCGGCGCCAACGGCAGTGCGCCCACATCGGGTTGTGCAATCACTTCGACCACGTCAAGTCCCCCGGTGCAGCCCGTATTTTTGCATTTGGTTAGAAAAGCAGCGGCGATCTTGCATTACCTCATCCGAACGGTTGAAATCCGCTACAGTCTCTGACTAATCCGCAGGCGGGGGAGTGCCGAGGTGCCACAGGATGGGCTACAGGACCGCCAAAGTCACTGTCGATGAATTCTCCCGCGTAGTTTCCGAAATATATGCATCGTCAACCAATCCTGAAAACTGGATGACGGCACTGGCCGACATCGGGCAGATTCTCGATGCAACGGGGTGCGCGGTCATTATGGGTGGTGGGACAACCCGATCCGTCATGGCCTCCACCGTCCCTCCGGAAGCCCGCGACAACTACGTCGCGTATTACCACACGATGGACTATGTACTTGACGCCGTTGAGACGGGCCCCGCGGGTCTGGTACGCGGGGGGCAGGCACTGGTTGCTTTAAAGACCAGTTCAGAGTTCGATGCCGACTTCATGCGCCCGTATGGGATGAACGACGGACTTTTCACACGATTGTCGGTGGGCACTAGGCCCACGACCTTCCTCGCGGCGGCCGCCAAAGGCCCCAAACCATTCGATACCGCCGAGCGCGTGAAGTTCATGGGCGCATTGGTGCCGCATTTGCAACAAGCGCTTCGCACCCAAAGCCATCTCACGGAGTTGGACAACAGGGCTCGTGACATCACTGCGGTCATCGACGTGATGCGACACGGCATCGTCATCATCGATACCGGGCGCCGTGTTGTGCAGATGAACTCCGCAGCCGAGCACATTCTGATGGCTGGCGAGGGGTTGCATGTGCACTCGGGCCAGCTCGAGGCGCTTCATACGGCTACCAACAAACAGTTGCAGAGCAGTATCACGCACGCATGCGAGGGGTCGCGGGATGGTGCCCGAGGCGGCGATTCACTCGCGTGCAGCCGCCCAGAGGGGAGGCGGCCGTATGTCATTCACGTATTGCCGCTTGCGGCACCCGAAGACCCCTCTGTGGGGAGAGCTCTGGTGATCATCATCGACCCCGAGCAGGAAGCCGAGCTACCAAAGATGTTGCTAAGACGGCTCTTCGGCTTGACCAATGCCGAAGCCGATGTGGCGCTACGAGTGATGCGGGGTGACGGTCTGAAACCGATCTCGGCGGATCTGGAGTTAACGATGGCCACCATCAAGACTCACCTGCAACATATTTTCGACAAAACTGACACACACCGACAGGCCGAGTTGGTGCACCTTCTATTGGCGGTCATCCCGTAGTGCGCCGGAAGATCGGCTGTCTGCTCATTTGCCTTTGAGGCTGCCGATACGAAGCGAAAAGTCAGTGCGTTTGGGTTGCGGCGTCTCCTCGAGATTCTCGACGTAGCGCCTGGGGTCGCGATCGACGATCGGCAATCCCTTGGTAGTGGGATGCTGCGTCATGAACTCGCGGTATTGCTGCCCGAGTGCTTCGCGAAGGCCGATGGGGGCGTGGCGACGGAAGTCCGACAGCCCTTCCCGTTCCTCTTCGCTCATGTGGTCGTCGTTGGCTACTCGGGTGCGGCCGACCGCCGCCCACCACGGTTCGGTGCCGACCCGGGCCGCGTTGGCGTCGCGCACTCCGTCGCGAATGTCGTTGTGATCGCTGATGGCATCGAGCGTCTCGCCTTCGGGATCGTCGGCGCCCCGCTTGAGCAGTTGGGGGTAGAAAATCTTCTCTTCGATGTAGGCATGTACGTCGAGCTTGTCGCCTAGCGGACGCCATACCCGCTCCAGTGCGGTGTGATTTTCCGGCGTCTGCTCCTGCAAGTCGCCCAGCCTGGCGAATTGTTCGCGGAACCAATTATGGTCAGCGAGGATCAATTCGGTGATGTCAGCCACTCCGACCCCCTGCCTCCCCTGACCACTACGCCTGCGGCCATCGTGTCCCAGCTGGCCGAACCAGTCAATCCGCTCGTCAGCCGGCCACCCGTCGAGCGGAGGAGACGTAACCTCGCCCGTAGCGGGCAGACGCAGAATCGACGGAAGGCTTGCAATTGTCCCCTCGAGACGACTACCGGTACGTGATCATTGGCGCCGGCGCTATCGGCGGCACCGTGGGAGCAGTGCTGACGCGCGCCGGTGCTCCCACGGTGTTGGTTGCACGGGGTCGCCACGCCGAGGTTCTGGCGGCCGAGGGCATCACGCTGAGAACACCCGACGGCACATTCCGCACGGCGGTCAGCTGCGGCGTCCCAGCCCGAGCGGGTGCGGTTGACCCATCGCGACGTGCTGGTCTTCACGACCAAAACTCAGCAACTCGACGCGGCACTGCAGGAATGGGTGGATCAGCCGGTCTACGGCCCGCATGGCGTCGTCGGAACCGCCGGCGAGCGACTGCCGGCGATGACCGCACTCAACGGCGTTGCCGCCGAGGAGAAAGCGCTGCGCTATTTCCGTCGGGTGTTCGGTGTCTGCGTCTGGTTGCCTGCCGTGCATCTCGAACCGGGTGAGGTGATCGTGCGCTCGTGGCCGGTGGTCGGGCAGTTCCGTATCGCACGGTGGCCCGCGTCGATCAGCACGCAGACCGACGCCGACCTGTTGACCGAACTCGTCGAAACGTGGAGCGACGCGGGGATCCGGGTGCGTACGCCCGATGACGTCGCCCCCTGGAAGTACAACAAGCTACTCAGCAACCTCGGCAATGCCGTGGGCGCCCTGTCCGCTGACCCGACCTACGCAGGCGAGGTGGTGGCCGCGGTGCGCGCTGAAGGCGAGAACGTGTTGCGGCATGCGGGAATCGAATTCGTCTCGTTCGAGACATCCACGGCGGCACGCGCCGACGGACCGACCATACGCCCGATACCCGGATGGAATGCCGGACCGAGCAACTCCACCTGGCAGTCGTTGAGCCGCAACACCGGCGATGTGGAGACCGACTTCCTCAACGGAGAGATCGTCCGGCTCGCTCACCGACACGGCATCACGGCGCCACTCAATGCGGCGTTGGCACGTGCAGCACGTGCAGCGGTTCAACACGGCCATGGTCCGAGCCATTACTCGGCGGCCGATCTGGCTGAACTGCTCGGGATCAACCCGATTACCGCCGCGCAAGATTGACCCCCAAGGGTCCCGTTGCCGATGTCTGGTGGGGCTGTCACCCCGACGGATGCGCATTGTTTGCCTTCTGTTAACGGGCGGGCGGATTGGGTCTGCGAATCTTGAGCAACGCACCGGGACGGCAGAGTCGCGGCGACTGGGAAGGGGCCGTGATGACAGAACATTTGCGCGCTTACAACAGTCTGTGGCAGGTCCGCAGTGACTCGTGGTGCCGATTGGAAGAGGCCGCCGACCGGCTGACGCGCCCGACCACCACAGGAGCGTTGAAGGACAAATACGTGAGCGCCTGCCAGGAATTGCTGGCTCGGCTGAGCACGCTAGAGCCCTACTGGGCCTATCCCGGCTCGCCCCAATTCGCAAGAATTCAACGACTTTTCGCCGCCGGCAGCTATGACAAGTTCACGCAAGAGGTTGTGCGGATCAACCGCGCGCTGACCACGGAGTCGTACCGCTCGGGAGACGTGGACAACGCCGGTGCCGACGACCTGGACATGTTTCCGTCTGATCCGCGTCAGCTCGAGCATCAACCCGCGACGCAACGCGACCGTCCCTATTTCGAAGTGCTCGTCGTCGAAAAGATGACCGAAGACCAGGAATGGGCGCTGCGCAACGAGGTGCGCAAGTGGCGACGCCCCGACGACGAATTCGTCTACGAGCTCGTGGTGGTGTCGAGCGGAGACGAGGCTCTCATCGCGGCACGGCTCAACGTCAACCTGCAGGCAGTGGTGATCCGGCGGCGCTTTTCGCACCAATCGACCCGGGACTTGTCGACCCTGGCGGAGTTCGTCGATAGCGACGTGTCGCACGAGTTGGCCGATCACCAGTCGCCCGAAGAACGGGCGCAGATCCTCGCGATTTCCATGGCGAAGCTGCGGCCCGAACTGGACCTCTACCTCATGACCGAGATCGAGGTGGAGGAGGTCGCTGGGCGCCTGGGCCAGTACTTCCGCAGGGTCTTTCACGCTCGAGAGGGCATGCTCGAGCTTCACCTGTCGATCCTGCAGGGTGTAGCGGCGCGCTACCGTACCCCGTTCTTCAGCGCGCTCAAGGAGTACAGTCACCGGCCCACGGGTGTCTTTCACGCCCTGCCGATTTCGCAGGGCAAGTCGATCGTCAACTCGCACTGGATCAAAGACATGGTGGGCTTTTACGGCCTGGACGTGTTCATGGCCGAGACATCGGCGACGTGCGGCGGCCTTGACTCACTTCTCGAGCCGACCGGGCCCCTGCGGGAGTCCCAACAGCTCGCGGCGGAAGCCTACGGGTCGCGCCACACATACTTCGTCACCAACGGAACCTCGACCGCCAACAAGATCGTCACCCAGGCGCTGGTGGCGCCCGGCGACATCGTGCTGCTGGACCGCAACTGCCACCAGTCGCACCACTACGGGATGATGCTCGCCGGCGCGAATGTCATTTACCTAGAGGCCTATCCGCTCAACGACTACTCGATGTACGGTGCGGTGCCGCTGCGCGAGATCAAGTCAAAATTGTTGGCGCTGAAGCGCGCCGGCAAGCTGGACCGCGTGAAGATGATGTCGCTGACGAACTGCACGTTCGACGGGATCGTTTACGACGTCCAGCGTGTCATGGAGGAATGCCTCGCCATCAAACCCGATTTGGTGTTCTTGTGGGACGAGGCATGGTTCGCGTTCGCGCGCTTCCACCCGGTTTATCGGACTCGCACCGCGATGGCGTCCGGACGGGCACTGCGGGAGCGGCTCCAGGACCCCGACTACAAGCGGCGGTTCGAGGAGTACCTGGCCGCCGACACGGCCGAAGCACCCAGCGACGACGACCTTTTAGATCGTCGCCTCATGCCCGACCCGGCAAGGGCCCGGGTGCGGGTGTATGCCACCCAGTCGACGCACAAGACGCTGACCGCGCTGCGCCAGGGGTCGATGATCCATGTCTTCGACCAGGACTTCGACCAGAAAGTCGCAGTGCCGTTCCACGAGGCTTATATGGCGCACACCTCGACGTCGCCCAACTACCAAATCCTCGCGTCGTTGGACCTCGGGCGTCGCCAGGTGGCGCTGGAGGGCGTCGAACTGGTGCAGCGGCAGATTGAAAACGCGATGCAGCTGCGCGACGCGATCGATAACCATCCCTTGCTCAGCAAGTACATGAGGTGTCTTCGGACTTCTGATTTGATCCCGGAGCCGTTTCGGCCGTCGGCCATCGCCCAGCCCCTGCGCTCGGGGCTGCGCAACATGATGGCCGCGTGGGATCAGGATGAATTCGTGCTCGACCCATCGAGAATCACCTTGTTCATCGGCCAAACCGGTTACGACGGAGACACCTTCAAACGTCAACAGTTGATGGACCGCTACGGAATTCAGATCAACAAGACATCGCGCAACAGCGTGCTGTTCATGACCAATATCGGCACCACGCGCAGCTCGGTCGCTTTCCTGGTGGAGGTTCTTGTCAACATTGCCCGCGAGCTCGACCAGGACATCTCCGAGATGAGTCTTGGTGAGCGCGAACACTTCGAGCACGCGGTTTATCGGCTTACCGAAATGTCTTTGTCCCTCCCCGATTTCAGCGGCTTCCACCCCGCATTCCTGGATCACAGCGGAAGTGAGCCGACGCCCGAAGGGGATGTCCGCCGAGCGTTCTACCTCTCCTACGACGACACGAATTGCGAATACCTCACCGGTGAGCAGATTGATGAGCGGCTGGACGCGGGAGTCGACATCGTGTCGGCGACTTACGTGACGCCGTACCCTCCAGGTTTTCCGGTCCTGGTGCCCGGCCAGGTGTTCAGCCGCGACATCCTGCAGTTCATGCGCGATCTCGACACACCCGAGATCCACGGCTACTTACCGAACTTCGGTTACCGCGTGTACACCGAGAAGGCCATCGAGATGGTCAGCGCGGCTGCCGGGGTGGCGGCCAACGGTCATCGCGCCGAGGTGCGAACCGCCGCGCCGGCACCGCAGAAAGCGCCGAAGAAGAAATCGGCGAAGCGCGCTGGGTTCAATGGCGACCAGAACATTCCCGAGGTCGGCCAGGACGAGTTGCTCGCCGAGCAGCAGCCCGGCGACGCGGTGCAGGCCGACACAGGCGCCTAGCGTCGAAGGGGGCCTTTGAGCGTCCCCAGCGCGTCGTCGTTACGTCTCGACGCCGCGGCAGCCCGCCTCGGGCGCCGGCGGTCAGAGAATTTTTTCGAGCAGGTTCTTGAGGTCCTTTTGCTGCGCGACGGTGAGGCGTCCAAGACGCTTGTTGAACTCGTCTGACAGCAGCGCGAGGCCGTCCGTGGCCGCTTGACGCCCGGCCGGGGTGAGCAGAAGTCGGTGGCGCCGCAGATCGGCGGGGTCGATCTCACGTCGCACGAATCCGGCGGCCTCAAGACGTTTCAGGTAAACCGTCACCGTCGCCTTGGGCATGCTCAATATCGCGGCTAGTTCGGCCGGGTAGGGATGCTCGTCGATCTCGGCGAGCAGGAATAGTTCTTTGGATTCGAGCCCCAGCGCGCAGATATCGTCTTCGGCGCAGGAGATGACCGACAAAAGCACCCGGTAGTTCAACGACCAGATCTTGGCCGCATCGACCGCAGACATCGACTTGCCAGATCGTTCAGAGGTGAACTAGTTTATTTATGAACAAACTCATAATCGAACAATCTACCAGAAAGCGACCAGCATGCCTCTGGATCAATACGTGACACTCGGCCGGTCCGGCTTACGCGTTAGCCCGTTGTGCCTGGGCGCGATGACGTTCGGAGAAGACCTCGGCTGGGGCTCCAGTGTGGAAGAGTCCCAACAGATCATCGACCGATACGTCGAACTCGGCGGCAACTTCATCGACACCGCCAACTTCTACACCAGAAGCCACTCCGAGAAGATCATCGGCGACCACATCGGGCGCCACGCTGTCCGACGCGATCGCTTGGTGATCGCCACCAAGTTCAGCGGCAACCTGTATCCGGGCGATCCCAACGGTGGCGGATCGGGTCGCAAATCGCTGATCAGCGCCTGTGAAAATTCGCTGCGGCGCCTGCAAACCGACTACATCGACCTGTACTGGCTGCACATCTGGGACGCGAATACTCCCATCGAGGAAACGATGGCCGCACTCGACGACCTGGTTCGGGCCGGCAAAGTGCGCTATCTCGGCGTTTCGGACACCCCGGCGTGGAAGATCGCCGAAGCCAATCTGATCGCCCGTTTCCGCGGATGGTCGTCATTCATCGGCCTGCAGATCGAGTATTCGCTGCTCGAACGCACCGTCGAACAAGAACTGGTTCCGATGGCGACCGAATTCGGCCTCGGGATCACACCGTGGTCGCCCCTGAAAAGCGGTGTGCTGAGCGGCAAATACACCCGACGGAATGATGGCCAGCACAAGGCTGATCGCGGCGCGCTCGTCGATAGCTTCCTCAACGAGCAGACCTACGCGGTTATCGATGAACTCGAGATCATCGCCAAAGCGCACGAGACGACAATCGCCAGCGTCGCGCTTGCCTGGGTGCATGCACAGCCGGCCGTGGCGTCCATCATCATCGGGGCACGCAGGCTCTCGCAGCTCGACGACAACGTCCGCGCCGTCGATGTGAGTCTCAGCGCCGACGAACTGGCCCGGCTCGACGCGATCACCAAACCGACTTTCGGGTTTCCCCACAACATGCTGGCAATGGCCCCGGGCATCATCAACGGCGGAACATCGATCAATGGTGTCTCCGGGCCAACCTCCGAGTATGTGATGCCAGAAGGCGTCCAGCCCTACTGAAACCAACCCGGTAAGTTCGGCCAGTTAGCGGATTACACGTGAGGCATGCCGGACCCGCGCTCGGACGCCGCAGCCGGACACCGTCACAATCGTGACCCGGTCAGCCCTTCCAAGGCGATTCGCCGGCATCCCAGCTGCGTTGAATGTCGGGGTAGAGGCTCTCCTGGTCGGTGGCGACCGAGTCCTTGACATGGCGGGTCCAGTCGTCGGTCAACACTTCGGGTCGCCCCTTCTCGACCGCGTCGAGCGTCTGCGCGGCGACCTCGCGCGGCGAGATCTTGGAATCCTCCACGGTGGCGGTCATGTCGGTATCGATGAACCCGGCGTACACCCCGACGACCAGGGTGCCCTGGCCGCGCAGCTCCACCCGCAGCGCGTTGGTCAACGCCCACTCGGCCGACTTGGACGCGCAATAGGAGGCGTTGAACGGCGGCGCGAACCAACTCACCACGGACAGCATGTTGACCAAGGCGCCGTCGCCGGCCGCGGCGAGCGCCGGCGCGAACGCCCGCGCCATCGCCAGTGTGCCGAAGTAGTTGGTCTCCATCTCGGTGCGGGCGGCCGACATGTCGGGCGCGGACAGAAACGGTGTCTGCAGCATCGCACCGGCGTTGTTGATCACCAGCGACACGTCGGTGCAGTCGCGAGCGGCCGCGGCGACATCGCCCGGGTTGGTGATGTCCAATCGCACCGGCACAACGCGGGCGTCGGTCACTTCGACGGTGCTGGGATCACGCGCACCTGCGTACACCTTCGCGGCGCCGCGGTCGAGCAGTGCCTGCGTGAACGCCTTACCCAACCCGCGGTTGGCTCCGGTGACCAGTGCGGTGATGCCGTCGATCTGTCGAGCCAGAAGATCTGTCATTTGTGTGCTCCGTTCGTTGCATTCCAGTCAACGCGGGCCCGGGTGGCGGTTCATCCGATTCGCTGAGACCTTTCTGTGCACGTTCGATACTCTGCGGGTATCAGTTTGTAAGGGAGGCCGTGGATCTCGATCTCCACAAAGTCCGCTACTGGCGTGCCGCCGAGCGGTTGCATGTCGCGCAGCCGGTGCTTACGCGACGAACGAGAGTCGACCAGTAGGCGGGAAAGGCCATAACTCGTCACGTCGTGAATCACGCCGCGAACCGCGGGGCCGCGCTAAACGACCTTGCCCTCGCGCTCGTCGATCACCAGCAAAGCCAGGGCGACGGCAAGGCAGCCCGCCGGTATCCAGATCGCGTGCACTCCCCACTCCCGGGTGGCAACAGTGCCGATCATGGCGCCGGTGGCAAACGCTCCGATCAGGGTGGCGTATATGCGGAACGCCCTGCGAGATCCGCTGTCATTCTCGACGAACCCGCGATACCAGGCTTCGACGAGACGCATGAGATTGCCGGTGGTGGCGACGGGCATGTAGTTGAGGTCGCCCATGCTGCGGAACAGGCCGATCTGCATGCCGCCCAGGAACGAGATCGGCACCGTGACCAAGCTGGCCGGCACCGTTCCCGGTAGGAATCCGAAGGCCGCAAGGACGCCCGCTTGGATGCCCATCGTCCATCGCAGCGGATGAGCCACCGCCTTGTCGACGCGTCCGGATTTGATGTGAGCCGCCACCGCGACGCCCGCGATGAAAGCGAAGATCGGCCACACCCGTGAAAACGAATTGGACCAATGTTTTTGGAAGAGATTGATTGCGAAAAAGATCACGTTGCCGGTCTGGACGTTGGCGAACACCCCGCCGCGCGCCAGGTACGTGTGGGCATCCAGAAACCCGTTGGCGAGCGTGAGGATGACCGCGAATCGCTGCGTGATCGTCGGCTGCCTCACGCCTGCTCCCTAGGCTCGGTTGGCGTCATGCCAAGATACACAGCCACATGGAAAGTTGCGCTGCCCGATCAGCTTCGGCCGCAACGTACGTGGTCAGCGGCTCAGTTCGGGAGTCGCGCTTAGTTCGCCCAGGATGTCGCGGTCGGTGGGCGCCCAATTCAACTCGCGGCGTGCCCGCGCGGAGCTCAGACGCTGGTCGAGGGCGAAAGCGTCAGCGAGCGGGCCGAATTCGTGCCGGGCCTGCCCCATCGTGATTGAGCTGGCGGTACCGGGCTGGCCCGCGGCGATGCTCACCGCCTCGGCAACCTGGCGCATGGTCGGTGACTGCGTATCGTCGACTCCGGCATAGATGCTGCCCGCCGGCGCCGACAGTGCCGCCACGTAAAGCTGGGCGATGTCGTCGACGTGAACCATGGCCCAACGGTTTTCGCCGCTACCGATGTAGTGTGCAGATCCCGCTCGAGCGGGTTTGCCCAAGAACTGCTCGACGAGTCCGCCGCCGTGGCCGTAGACAACGCCCGGCATCACCAGGACCGGGTGGCCACCCTCGGCGGCACGCGCCAGCACTTGCTTCTCGTTGTCGGCGCGCCAGGCCGTGACCAGAGGCGGCGACTGTGGCGCGGTCTCGTCGACCATTCGATCGGTGTTGCCGTAGACCCAGACTCCGCCGGTATGCACATACGGCCGCGCGCCGAGTCCGTCCTGGATCGCCGTGGCCGCGGCCAGGTCGACCGCGGCGGTGTCGGGCCCGTAGTCCTGGGCCAAGTGGATGGCGGCGTCGGCGTCTTCGGCTGTGCTGCCCAGCAGCTCAGCATCCGTCAAACCGCCGCGCACCGAGACGGCTCCGATGCTTTCGACTCGCCGCGCGGCGTCGTCGCTGCGCACCAGTGCAACGGCCTGATGCCCTTGCGCCCGTAGGGCTCGGACAATGGCCCGCCCGAGGTAGCCAGAACCTCCAGTAATCAGTACCTTCATTGCGCTCTCCTTCGCGTTCTGAGGCCAGCATGCCGCCGACGAATCGGCTCGTCCAAGACCTGTTGCGTCGGACGCGATACCGTGGAGGTATCACTGTTCGTGGGAGGTGGCGTGGATCTGGATTTGCGCAAACTGCGCTACTTCGTCGCCGTGGCCGAAGAGCTGAACTTCCGGCGTGCCGCTGAGCGATTGCACCTGGCTCAACCGGTCTTGTCGCGGCAGATTCGGGCGCTGGAAAAGGAGTTACACGCCCGACTGTTCACTCGCGATAACACGGGCACGCAGCTGACCGAGGCGGGCTATCAGTTGTTGAACGATGCCACCGTGTTGCTCGCGAACGCTGAGGCTGCGCAGAGCCGGGTGGCTCGGGCCGCCGCGGGGACCGTCACATTCACGGTGGGGTTCATGCCCGGCCTGACGGTGACAGATCCGGTTCGCGCACTGGGCGCCGCCCACCCCGATATCAACGTCGAGGTGTTACGGACCGACTGGACCAACCAGGTCGCCGTGTTACACGACGGCCGCGCCGATATCGGCTATGTCAGGATGCCCGTCGACCGCACCGGACTGAAGTCGTCGCTTCTGTTTACCGAGCCGCGTGTGGCGGTGTTGCCCGCGAGTCACCGGCTCGCCGGCAAGGAAAAGGTGAGTATTCATGACCTCGCCGACGAGCATCTCCTGCAGCACCCGGAGGCCGTGCCCGAATGGCAGGCTGTGGCAACGGAATTGCGCGACGGGCCACGTCCGTCCTTTGTTGAGGCGCGCAGCGTAGAGGAGAAGCTGGAACGGGTTGCCGCGGGACGCGGCTTTAGCGTGCTGCCCGAATCCGCGTCCAGGTACTACCAGCGCCCAGATGTGGCGTGGGTGCCGATCGCCGATATCCCGCCCAACGAGGTTCGACTGGCATGGGTCGCCGCGCAGCGCAACCCGTTGATCGCCGAGTTCGTGCAACTGGCCGAAAACGCGGTGACGCAGGCGGGTAGCTGAATCCGCCGATGGCTGGGCCCCCTTTCGAACAAGCTGCCCAGATTGCGGCGCCCCTTTGTCATCAGGGGACGTTCAGCTGCGCTGTGAATGTGGTTATGTGACTCGGTACCGAAGAACTCACCGCCCAGCAGTATCCCGGCGACGCGCTGGATACTCCGACTTCGCCGCGCGACGAAGCGCTACGCGATATGCCAACGGTTGGCGATCGACGCCGGCCCGCCCACCGGGCAAGGGCCGCAGCCCACTTGGACCGGTCGGCCGAATCGCCGGCCCAGGCGATGTAGCCGTCGGGCCGCACCAGCACCGCCGGACCGGAATCGGCCCGCTCTGCTTGCAGCACTCCGACTACGCCGACTTCAGGTGTGCCGTGCTCTCGTACGAAAACGAAGCCAGGCACGCGTTGTAACTCGGTAAGCCGGCCTTGCGTCAAGGAAATCTGCGTCCCGCGAGTACCCACCAAAGAGCTTTCACTTCTGCGGTGGGCATACCGCAACGTGGTTCCCGCGAAGCTTCCGGCCACCGCGTCACGCACGCGAGGCATGCGAAGGAGCCTGGGTGCTAACACGTTTCGAAATCCTCGCGCGACTCGCGTATGAAGCGTGACGCCGCGCGCCATGAGACCGGACTGCAGCAGGACCCGCTTACCGATCGGATGGCGTTCGGCGTGATAGCTGTCGAGCACAGCGTCATCGGCACCGGCGAGCACCACGTCGATCTTCCAAGCCAGGTTCGCCGCGTCCTGAATTCCGGTGTTCATGCCCTGCCCGCCCATAGGGGAGTGGACGTGCGCCGCGTCCCCGGCGAGGAACACGCGACCGTGCCTGTATTGCGCGACTTGTCTCTCGTCGCAATGGAATCGAGACTTCCACCCCACCTCGCGCACCCCGAGGTCGGTGTTCATTGCCCGCGCCAGGATGCCGACGATCTCGTCTTGGTCCACGAATTCGGTGTCGGGCACTTGCTTGTCGCGGTCCCACACCATCGCGCGGTACCACGACCCGTCGGAGTCATGGCGGTCATAGGGGGCCAGGAACGCGAACACGTCCCCGGTACTCCCAAGCGTCAGGCCGCCGCCAGCCGGCCCGTGCGCCAGCTTGACGTCGGCGAGCACGATCGACGACAAGATCGTTTTGCCGCTGAAATCCGCACCGACCAAGTCGCGAACCGTACTGTGCGCTCCGTCGGCGCCGACCAAGTACCGCGCCCGCCAGGTGTCACGGTCTTCGTTGTCGCCGTGAGTCCGCGCGGTTACCGTCACGCCGTCGGCGTCCTGATCGAGTCCGATCACCTCGATGCCGCGCCGGATATCGGCGCCCTGCGCGACGGCGTAGCCGCCCAGCGCCCGATCGACGTTGATCTGCGGAGTGATCATCGCGAATCGGTAGGGCGAGTCGAGGTGTGTGAGGTCGATGCGGGCGCCGCCGAAAATCGTGACTCCCGATGCTGTGTGTGCGTGGGCCAACAGGTCGTCGGCGAGGCCGCGGGCGTCGAGGACCTCCAGCGTGCGGGCCATGGTGGCGAAGGCGCGGCTCGCCGGATTGACCGTGGGCCAGCGCTCTAACACGGTGACCGACCTGCCCGCCCGAGCGAGGTCGCCGGCGGCGGTCAGCCCCGTCGGCCCGGCGCCGACGACGAGGACGTCAACGTCGTGGGTGGTCATCGCGCCACCGCCTCCGGGTGTGGGTACCGGCGCCGGATGTCGCCGGGGGTTGATGTGGCTGCGCGATTGAAGACAAAGCGGCAACCGGGCTGTGTGGTGTGTGCGGCATTGACGATCGACTCGAACAGCAGCGTATTGCTGGCGACCAGTCGCACACCGGCGCCGATGAGCACCGCGTCGTAGTGCTTGGCCTCCAGCCACTGACGGGCCTTTTGGGCTCCGGCATCACCGAAGTCGATGAGGCAGTTGTCGACGTCATAGCCGGCGGCGTGCAACGCGGCGACATTGTCGTCGTTGGCGGCCCGCAGCTTTTTCTTGGACAGGCCTGGAAATTGGGCGAAGTCGGGGGAGGAGTAGTCGATCACATTGGGGTCGAGTCCGATCTGGATCGCTGTGACCGTCATGGTGGTGACCTCCCGCCTTGAGTTCAACAACTGTTGAACTCAACGGTAGGCGCCCAATGCGGGCGGTGTCAACAGTTGTTGAATACACTGATCGGCATGCCCGCCAAGGTGCGTAATGGAGAGGCCACCCGATCGACGATCCTGGCAACCGCCCGATCGCAGTTCGGGAACCACGGCTTTGAACGCACGACCATCCGTTCAATCGCGTCGGCGGCCGGCGTCGATCCGGCGCTCGTCATGCACTACTTCGGCAGCAAGGCCGAACTTTTCACAGCGGCCTCCCGATTCGACATCACTTTTCCGGATCTCTCCGATGTTGCACCCGAGCGCGTCGCCGACGTGCTGTTGCCGATGTTCGTCGCCGTATGGGGTCCGGAGGGACCGTTTCTTCCGCTACTGCGGGCGGCCGCGACAAACCGGGCCGCCGCAGATGCCCTGCTCGAAGTATTCGTCGATCGGGTGGCGCCAGCCCTGGCCGCGGTCGTTCCCGATCGCGCCGCCGAGCGGGCGGCGTTGGTGGGATCGCAACTGCTGGGCCTAGCGGTGGCTCGCTATATCCTTTGCATCCCTTCGGTTGCCGACATGGACGACGCCAACCTCATCGAATGGCTACGACCGGTGATCAGCCACTACCTGGCGGATCCCGCGCCTTGACGGCGTTCGATGACTGTCAGCACACGTTCGGCCCATCGAATGTTCTCTTGTTCGAATGAAATCCCACGCAGCAGTGTCAGGTACGGACCCACGCGTTCGGTCTGGGCTAGATATTCGTCTTCGCCGCGGCCGTCGAGTAGGCGAGCACGGAACCGCTCGTAGCGTTGCAGTTTGGCGGTGGCCCATTCCAGTCGTTCGACGGTGAAGTCGCGGACAGCTTGCGCGTCACCGGCATCGGCGGCCAGAACCTTGACCGCAAGTTCATCGCGGATCACCGCAGGCTTCGGCGCCCTGGCAGTGAACTGGTGGATCGCCTCGTAGCCCGTCTCGGTCAGTGAGAACATCCGCTTGTTGGGTCGGCGTTCTTGATGGACGACCCGTGCCTGAATCAGACCTTGCTCGGCTAGCCGGTCGAGTTCGCGGTACAGCTGCTGCGGAGTTGCCATCCAGAAGTTCGCGACCGAGGCGTCGAAACTCTTGGCCAGGTCGTATCCGGAGGACTCGCCCTCTAGGAGGGCGGCCAACACCGCGTCACGGAGCGACATCGGCCGATCATACAGCGATGAGAATAATCAACAAAGTGATTAATCACCTATAGACATATGCCGCGACAGGCTCTAGCGTCAACCGCACTTACTCAACAAATTGATTATGTGAGGCATCTGATGCATCCCTTTCGTAGGGCGGTCGAGGAGCGCGATGAGGCCGCCATCCAGGCGATGCTGGCCGACACCGTGGTGTTCACCAGCCCGGTGGCGTTCAAGCCCTATGTCGGAAAGCCGATAACCGCAGCGATTCTGCGCGGTGTGTTGCGGGTCTTCGAGGACTTTCATTACGTCCGTGAGATCCATGACAGCAACGGCCTTGACCATGCGTTCGTGTTCGAGACAACGGTGTCCGGCAAGAAGATCACCGGTTGCGACTTCCTGCATTTCAACGACGACGGTCTGATCGACGACTTCATGGTCATGGTGCGGCCGCTGTCGGGTGCGGCCGCGTTGTCCGAGGCGATGGGCGCCCAGTTCGATCGGATCCAGCAAGAGGCTGTCGAGCTGGCAAATTCGATCACCACCGCGTAAGGGACAGATCGTGCGGATTGGATTGGGAATCAATTACGCGGGCGGCTTCAAGGACGTGGCCGCTGAGGTGGCCGACCTCGAGCGCGCCGGGTTGGACATTGTCTTTGTTCCCGAGGCGTATTCGTTCGACGCGGTGAGCGCGCTGGGCTACCTGGCCGCCAGCACACAGCGCGTTGAATTGGCCTCGGGCATCTTGCAGCTGTACACGCGAACGCCCACGCTGACCGCGATGACCGCGGCCGGTCTCGACTACGTCTCCGACGGCCGGTTCACGCTCGGCCTCGGCGCCTCTGGCCCACAGGTCATCGAGGGCTTCCACGGTGTGCCCTACGACGCCCCGATTGGCCGCACCCGCGAGGTCATTGACATCTGCCGTCAGGTGTGGCGACGCGAGGCCGTGAAACACCAGGGCAAGCACTACACGATCCCGCTGCCCGCAGGCCAGGGCACCGGCCTTGGCAAACCGCTCAAACTCATCAATCAGCCTGTCCGAGAGCGCATCCCGATACTGGTGGCCGCGCTGGGACCTAAGAATGTTGAGCTGGCAGCCGAGATCGCCGAGGGTTGGCAGCCGATCTTCTATCTGCCCGAGAAGGCGCAGGACGTATGGGGAAATGCTCTGGCCGCCGGGCGGGCGAAGCGGGACCCCGATTTGGGTGAGCTTGACGTGTGTGCCGGCCCGGTACTGGCCATCGGTGAAAACGTCGAGCCACTGCGGGAATTCGTCAAACCGCACCTGGCCCTCTACATCGGCGGCATGGGCGCCAAGGGCAAGAACTTCTACCACGCCTTGGCCACCAAGTATGGTTACGGCCCGCAAGCCGACCGGATCCAGGAGCTCTACCTGGCCGGCGACAAGGACGGCGCGGCGAAGGTCGTGCCTGACGAGCTCGTGCGAGACGTGAATCTGATCGGTACACGCGAGTTCGTCAAGGAACGTTTGGCGGCGTTCCGTGAGGCGGGAGTAACCACCTTGAACGTGGCACCTATCGCGGCCACGCCAGCCGAGCGGGTCAAGCTGATCGAGACGTTACGTCAACTGCTTTAACTGCCAACGCTTGTGGCCGGCATGCCCGGCCGTATGTGTAGAGCGGTCACCGGAGTACCGCAGTGAGGACGCCGACGCGCCCGGCGTCGGCTTCGTGTCGCAGTACGGTGGTGGCCAGTTCGAACTTGACTCCGGGGATCGTTTCGTTCACCAGCGGGTTGCCGGTCCACCACGTGATGCGGCAGACCCGGCGAGTGATCCGCCAGCCATCGGGGGTGCGCAGCAGGGCATCGTCATACCAGCCGGTGCCGTCCCAGAGGGGGTTGTCGCCGGCGGCCTTGCGCGCCAGGCGCCAGCCGCCGTTGCAGAAGCTGTGCGCGCGGTCCCCGTCGACATGGATCACATGGGTGGACATGGTGTGCTGCGTGGAATCTAGGGGATCGTGAAACGCGGCGAGATCGGCCTTGAAGTGTTCGCGATCAGTCCAGTGCGAAGTCGCACCGTAGTCGGCATGCACATCGGTGGCGAAGATCCCGTCGAACAGTTCCCACCGCTGGCTGTCGATCGCCAGCCCGTAGCGGTTCACCAGCTGCGTAATCGCCACGACGTCGCTGTGGGTTTCAGTCATGGTCCTCCCAAGGTGCGGCAATCGGTAACGTTGAAGACAAATGTTGACTCGTGCGGCAGACTATCGGCAGCGGTTCCCAGCATGGCGGCCGTCGTGTCGTGACCTGACATGACTTCACCCGCCATAGACTGCCTCCCATCACGCTCGCGGCCACGACACCGTCAGAGGCCGCCATGTCGGACGAGAAGGAGCGTCTTCGCGCGCCCGAAGTGAAGACGAAAACCCATAGGAAGCAACTCAAATGGACCTCGAACGCATCACCCACCCGCTCAGACTGGCCAGAGGATCCCACCAGCCGCAGTCAGGCAAAGGCTGTGCCATGAATGCGATTTCATACATCAACGGCGACGAGCAGATCTCCGACTTCCCGGCGACCTCGGCCCGCCCACTTGCCTCGTTCGTTCAGTTGTGCAACGACCTGCTGGCCGGACCTGACGGATACTTGTCGCCCGAAGACAGCTTGTTGGTGCTCGACTTGGGTTGGCTGACCGTAGGAACCGCCGATGTTGTCGACACCGTCGTGCATGCCTGGGTGACGAAACTGCTGGTCAGCCCACCCTGGGGCGTAGTTCGATACGCACAGGACACTGCGGCCGAAGCGATCAGCGACATCGCCGAGCTACATCGCAGGCTCGGCCCCGGTGACGCGCCGTCGATCGCCGAGTGGGACGGTGCCGCTCGCGCCGCACGCGCGGTCAATACGACGCCAGTGACCGCCGAACGGTACGCCGTGCGGGCCGCATACCAATCGACCGCACTCGTCGAAACCGACGACTGGGACACGCTCGATGCCGTGACCGGAAACGCGCTGAAAGCCCACCGGCTGGCGAACGGGGATGACGGAGCCGCCCCGATCATAGAAGTCACACGCAACGCTATCCGCTCGTGGCGTCGTCTATCCGGGCTGAGCGTTGTCAGTAACAGCCCAGTATCAGTCACCGGTGCGGCGCAACGCAAAAATGCCGCGGCATAACAGGTTAGACAGTCTGAATCAGTTCTGGCGGTGACTGTCTCGTCGCAGCCGCACTGCTCGGCTCACCGCTGTTCCCGACGCTAGTACCGCCATCCCGGCCAGAATCATCGCCGAGACCGTAGACCCGACCGTCGTCAGTATCAGCGGCAGGCCAAAGCCGATGTAAGTCACGACGTAGAACACTCCAACGAGCGCACCGCGCAAGCGTTGCGGCGCTGCTGCCTCGAGATCAATCAAGCCCTCGCGCAAGCAAAGTCCGGACGCGCAGCCAAGAGCCAAGAACAGCAGTAGCCCCAACGCCAGCGACATGGTCGGCGGGGCCACCGCTGTTACCGCATAGCCGAGCGCGGCAAGCACTGCACCGGCAGTGCCGGCTTGCGGCCCCCATCGACGCGCGCGGGCCAGTACTTGAATAAGTGCGCTGACGCCATTCACAATCAGCGTGGCTGCGCCCGCAGCAACGGGAGCCGCGAGCCCGACGTGTACCCGGCTAGGGATCGCGATGAACCCAAGTGTCGCCGAGGCGAACACCCACGGCGCCAGCGGCATGGCCCAACTCAACGCTTTCGCGGTGCCCTGCCCCGCTGGCATCGACGGCTCCGAATCATGGGCTGTCGCTGGCTCGGTTACGTCGGCACGCTGCACGGCAGCGACCGCGATAACCATCGCCACCACGACAATGGCGGCCGCGATCCCGAACGACACCCGAATGCCGGGTTCCCCGGCCAGGGCGATCGCCCCTGCAGCGAATGGGCCGACGGCGAAACCTCCCAGCAGCACCGCTCCCGCGGTGGCCGCACCCGCGGGTCCTCTCAGATCGGAGGCCCATGCGGTGCAGGAACTGATTGAGAGGCCCACACCGAGCCCAACGATCAAACGCCCCACCAGCAATACATCGGCTTGCTGCGAGAGCAGCATCGCCACCGTCCCCACCACAGCCGTCGTCGAACCCGCCAGGGCCACCGACTGACGGCCCAGCGCATCCGACGCGCGGCCGCCGATGAGCAGACCGGGCAGCAGCCCCAGCGCGTAAATGCCGAAGATCGCGTCCAGTGTTGCCGCGCTGAGATTTTGGCGATTGCTGATCGAGGGCATCAACGCGACGAAGTGGTTGGCCACCCACCCCGTTGACAGCAACAGAGTCAACACGCCGATGAACACGGCCTGGCTTCCATCGGATCCGCTGCGCCCGCCCTCGCTGACCGGCGTCGATGGCGTCCGGCGAGTCAGGCCGGCGGTCGCATCCGACGAGATCACTGAATTTCCTCCCCACACGTCTGCGCTCGCGGCCGGCCGACAAATCGTAAAAGACGATGCCCCCTAAGCAGTTATTCCCACTGAGCCGGAAGTTGCACAGCCTGTAGCGCAGGGTCAGGTGCTTTGGGTCGGCTCGTTCGGCACTTGCCCGCAAACGCATGCCGGACCGGCGCAAATCCCAACGTGGGGTTTGAAATCAGCCGATTTGGTGTACAGATACCACTACTTAGATCCGGGAAGGCAAATGATGAAGCAAATTGCGGCCGCCATGATCGCGATCGCCGCGCTGCTGTCCAGCGCGTGTTCAGCCTCACAAATCATCAACACGGGCGGCGACACGAAGTGCAAAGACTTCACAACTCAGGACGAAAAGAAGCAGAACGACGAAGTCAGCAAGATGCTCAAGGACAAGAGTGGTGCTGATCCGACGAATATTGAGATCTCGGCAACGCGGCTGTCGGCGTTGACGTACTGCCAGACATTGGGCAAGCCGGACACCAAGATCTCCGAGGCGCCACACGGCTGACGGCGGTCGCGGGGCGCTGGTTTGCCGTCGGCGTTCGCCAGCTATTCCCGCGTCGGCTCGTTAGCGAGGTCTGTAGTTCGGCTCACCCACTGACGGTCTGGTCATAGGACGGGTAGTCGGTATATCCATGCGGGCCGGGTGTGTAGTGCAAGGCGCGGTCGGATCGTTGGATCGGCGCCAGGGCGGCAAAGCGTGCCGGCAGGTCGGGGTTGGCGATGAATGTTTCGCCAAACGCGACGAGATCGGCCAAACCGTCGGCGATGAGGTGGTTTCCCCGTTCGCGGGTCATGGCCACGTTGGCGATGAGCGTGCCGCGGTTACGAGGCCGGAAGTGGCTGAACATACCGTCTCCTTGCAGACCGGAGAGTGGACCACCGCTGAGATCGGCCATCGCGCCCATCAACAACCAGTGCGCCAACGGGTATTCGTTGAGCCGGTCGACGACGTACTCGGAGGTGGTCAGGGTGTCGGCGGTGGAGACGAACTCACCGCGCTCACCCCACGCCGGCCCGGCTTTGACTCCCACCCTGCCGACACCGATGCGTTCGCCGACGGCGTCGATCACGTCGAACAACAAGCGTGCCCGGTTTTCGATCGAGCCACCATAGGCGTCGGTGCGGGTATTGGTGCGTGGGTTGAGGAACTGGCTGATCAGATAATTGAATCCTGCCTGAAGCTGTACCCCATCGAACCCGGCACGCGAGGCATTCGCAGCAGCGACGGCGTAGTCGTTGATCGTGCTGCGAATATCGTGGCGCGTCATCGCTCTCGGAGTCACGGTCGGCTTGTTGCCCGACGGCGTCGGCGAGCTCAGCCCGGGATTGACCGCCGACGGCGCCAACGGGGCTGTGCCGGCGAAGAAGTCGGGATGCGAGGCCGAACCGGAGTGCCAAAGCTGCGTGAAGATGACACCACCTGCACGGTGCACGGCATCGGTGACCGCCGACCAGCCGCGGATCTGGGCACCGGTGAACAGTCCGGGAACGTCGTGCCAGCCGATGGCGTCGCGACTGATCCACGTGCCCTCGGTGATGATCAATCCTGCCGAGGCGCGTTGGGTGTAGTAGCGTTCGTGCAACTCCGTCGGCGCCAGGTCGGGGTTCGTTGCGCGGCAACGGGTTAGCGGCGCCATGACGACGCGGTTGGCGAGCTGGTATTCACCCATCCGGTAGGGCCGAAGCAGCGGCTGGGTCCCATCGTTGCCGTGTTCGCCGATAACGCTCATCAGACTTCAGCTCCTGCGCCGGCACTTCGGGCATGGAGTTTCAGGAAGACGGCCAGGTCTTCGACCGCGAGCGCGGACTCGGGTAGTCCCGCCGAAATGTAGACGGGCCACACGTGGATTCCATGCGTCCACGGCTGAAAGGTCGTGTCGACTCCGGCGGCCATGGCGGCGTCACGAATCCGAACCGCATCGTCGAACAGGATCTCGTCTTCACCCACCTGGATCAGCAGTGGCGGCAGATCGTGTAGCTCAGCGAAGACCGCCGAACAGCGAGGATCAGCCGGGTCCGCACCGCCGAGATATTCGGTTGCCATGGATTGCAGCAGCTCGCGGGTGACGTAGGGGTCCACGAGCTTGCGCAGTTCCATCGAGGCCCCGGACAAGGTCAGATCGGCGAACGGCGAGATCACAGCGACGCACGAGGGCAGCGGCAGGCCTTCGTCACGGGCGGCGACGGTAGCGGCCACGGCCAGGTTGCCGCCCGCGGAATCCCCGAGCAGGGAGACCGTCTGCGGGTCGGCTCCGCTGTTCCGGACGGTCCACCGGTAAGCGGCGAGACAATCCTCGAAAGCCCCGGGAAAGCGGGTTTCAGGTGCGAGCCGGTAATCGACCGCGTGCACTCTGGCCTGCGCGCCGAGCGCAACGGCGCCGGCCAGCGGGAGGTACCGATCCGGTGGTGATCCGCTGACATAGCCGCCGCCGTGGAAGTACACGACGGTGCGTTCGGGTTCTCCGACCAGCGGCTCGAGGGTGACCGCCGGGACCCCACCGAGACTGCTTGCGCGGCTGGCGATTCCTTCCAGCGCCACACGGCCCTCGTTGAAATTCCGCGTGCTCGTGGTGTCGACGACGGTGGGCCTGGCGCGCAGGTAGTCGACGAACGCCTGGAACAGCAGCGAGGCCGGCGCTGGCGGTCGCGTTGGGGGGAAGACGTCGCCGAACATGGGCAGGCCGCTTCGTGATCTGTTTTCGCCGGCCTCGTCCTGGATCATGTCCCAATGTTCGGCAAGCTTGCCGTCGGCGACGCGGACGATGTCGGCCACTATCCAGTTGGCCGGTTGGCCATGGCCGGAAAACCGGCCGTGCAACACGACGTAGTCCCCGTCGGCGACGACGAGTTGATATTCGTAGCGCAATTCTGCGGGCAGCGACTTGACCAGATCGAACAGGCCGGCGCGACCAGGCGCGATGTGGGCGCTGTGCTGGATGTAATCCGGTGACCAGAACGCTTCGGCGCCGGAGTAGTCGCGCCGGTTGAACAGCGTGTCGAAAGCCTCAATCACCAGCGCCTTATTGGCGTCTTCGGTCGCAGTCATGATGCCTTTCTGGTCGTCGAGCTACCTCCCTAGCTCGCACCGTTGTGTAGCTGGTTGGGCACCCCACCGCCGAGCAATTCGATCAGACCAACGAGTAGCGCGTCGAGCTCTTGTCCGACGGCGTCGATATCGGGGTTGTCGTAGCTGGCGAAGAGCAGACTGGGTTGGTCGACCGCCAACCTGGTGTCGCCGTCGGCGTCGGCATACAACAGGGTGCGCAGCGGCGCGTGCAGCATGACCGACGGTTCGTGACGGAACATCCGCTCGGCGATGGTGTGATTGCCCATCAGGTATTGGGTGGCCTTCCAATACGACGGCGATGACGCCATCAGGGCGGTGACGTCCATTCGGGCGTAACGCATGAACCCGTGTGGGGCGTTGATCTCGGCCAGGTCCAATGTGGCTTGCCAGGAGGCCATCTGGTAGAAACGCGCGGAATCGACTTCGGGAACAAGCGTTTCGTAATGCTCGCGGGCCGAATCGTATGGTTCGGGTAACGCAATCAGCAGGCGTCGATCCGGATGGTCGATTACGGTGGGGCGATTGGTCATGACGTCACCTCCTCGTAAGTGCGGTGGATGAGCTCGACGTCATGGATGTCGAGGGTGATCGACGTCAGGTTGAGGTTGACGGTGTTGTCAGGGTTACGGCGGTACACCCGCCGCCGGGTCGCGACGGCCAGCCCGCCGAACTTCTTGTAGCGGCTGGTGTAGTGGCCCACCAGGGTGCTGCCGTTGATTTCGACGATGTAGTCCATGCGGCGTTGCAAACCGGCGGAGTCGAAGTAGAAGACCTGGTCGGGGTTGTGGGTGGTGATTGAACGGGGGAAACGTACCTGTAGGCGCCGCCAAGTCTGCCCGGCCTCATGCCATGGCTCGATTTCGCGGGCCACCACACCCGGGTAGCTGAACAGGAACGGCGTCGTGAAGTAGTTCCAGCAGGCGTAGCCGAGGAAGTAGCCGAGGTGGCAGGCATCCCACGCGCTATTGCGCAACATGCCTTTGAAGCCGGCGCGGGCCGGCGAGAGCTTCTCGACGGGTTGGCCGTCGAGGGTTGCCATGGTGACCGTGTCAGTGGCTGCGTCAAAGATCATCTGCTGGTCGGGGCGGGTGAACGGGGTAAACACAATGTGCTCGTCGGTGGTGTTCACGGTGAGGATCTGGTCGAAGGTTTGGTCGGGTGGCCAGCCCTTCATCGCCCAGATCGGTCCACCAATGGAGATGTCAACCTTTAGGCCGCGCAGTGCTTTCCACAACGCGCACCCACCGGTGGCGGCGCTCGCCAGGTCCAGGAGATCATCAGTCACGCGTGTGCTCCTTGCGGGCGGTGTCGCTAACGGTACTCAGCACGGCGCGGTCGGGCTACGCCACAGTCGATTACCGCCCCATCGACCGCCGCGGGGAAGCCAAACGCGGACTGCACTATTCGTGCGACACCGAGCCTGTCGTGGTGCGCGACGGCGATCAATCACGCGTTTAGGTGAGGAGCTCGGGCCCACCAGGCCGGGAAAATCGACGGACACCTGTCTCTGATGATGCCGACGATCCGCCCAGCACCGTAGTTGTCGAAGGCTTGCTGAACCTGCGGCCGCAACGGACGTCACCTGAATAGGTGAAGGATCGCCATCTCGCGGGGTGCCACCTTCGATACAAAGGTTCTCAATGCCCTTAACGCTACCGACCTTGGAGGCGCTAGTGACGACGGCACATAAGCAAGCGTATGCAGACGTCCCGACGAAGGTTGTCACTGCCGCAAACGGTTTCGGCTACGCCTACCGCGACGTCGGCAGCGGCGCGGCGCCGCTGGTGCTGCTTCAGCACTTCCGCGGCAACCTCGACAATTGGGATCCCACGCTCATCGACGCCCTGGCGTCTCACCGCCGCGTCATCACGTTCGACAACGTCGGTGTCGGCGGAACGAACGGAACAACCCCCAACACCGTTGAGCAGATGGCCGCCGACGCCATCTCGTTTCTGGACGCGATGGAGTTCAACCAGGTGGACATCCTCGGCTTCTCGATCGGAAGTTTCGTTGCGCAGGAGATCGCCCTGACGCGCCCCGCATTGGTACGCGGTTTGATATTGGCCTCGTCGGCGCCCAAGGGCGCCGCCGGAATGCACGGTTGGGCACCATGGGTGATCGACGCGGTCGGCAAGCCTGAGCCGGACCCGGTCGGATACCTGAAGGTGTTCTTCGCGAATTCAGCGTCGAGTCAACAGGCCGGCCAACAAGCCGCGCAACGCATCTTCGGCAGAACCAGTAACCTCGACCAACCAACGACCTGGCAGACACGACAAGCCCAATACGACGCCGTGTGCGCGTGGGGCATACCGAACCACTCAATGTTGCAACGACTCAGCGCTATCCGGCAACCTGTATTTGTCGCCAACGGCGACAGCGATCCCATGATCCTGCCGCACTTCTCCCACTTGCTTGCCGGCCTCATCCCGCATGCGCGACTCAAGGTCTATCCCGATTCCGCACATGGCTTCCTGTTCCAGTACTTCACCGAGTTCGCCACCGACGTAGAAGAGTTCCTCCGCAATAACGACATCGACGGCCCTTCGAATGGCGGCCCGGATGATTAGGCAGATTTGCATCTACTCCGTCAAAACGGCTCGTTGTCAATGACTTTGACCCAACGGCGTCAATCCGAGAGGTAAGTTATGATCAATCTACAGGCCGACGTGTTCATCGGCCCGTTTCTGCCCTTCGAACAGGGTGGGGGAACGTTTGCGGCAACAACGTCCACGCTCGTGTCCGGTCCGTCTGAGGCTGTTCTAATCGATGCACAGCACATTCGCACGGACGTGGCCGCGCTGGCAGAGTTCATCGGACGTAGCGGTAAGACGCTGACAACGATCTACGTGACCCACGGCCACGCCGACCACTGGTATGGCGCCGGCGATTTGTTGGCCACCTTCCCCGACGCACGCGTCGTCGCAACCGCCCCGGTTGTGGAGTACATCCACCAGGCGGCGGAGGTTGAAGCGCAGCAGTGGGCAGCGATGTTCGGCGAACGGGTTGCCAAGCCAACCGCCGTTCCAGAGACCCTCGACGGATTGACAATCGAGCTCGAAGGACACGAGCTGCGGATCGTCGAAGTGGGCCAGGGTGACATCCAGCCCAGCACGGTCGTCCACATCCCCGACCTTGATGCGGTTGTCGCCGGTGATGTGGTCTACAACCAGATCCACGCGATGCTCGGATTGAGCGGCCCCAATGGCTGGGATCGCTGGCTGCAGAGCCTGGATGTTATTGAGAAGCTTTCCGCCCGGATGATCGTCGCCGGCCACCGGAAACCCGAGTTCTCCGACTACGAGGCGACTCGGATGCTGGATGAAACACGGTCGTACATTGGTGATTTCGCTGACGGAGCTAAGCGGCTCGACAGCGCCGATGAATTGGTTCAGTTGATGAAGTCGAAATACCCCGACTTCGGCAACCGCTGGACGCTGCACTTCTCAGCACAGTCCTGGTTCTCAAGGAAGCGGGCATGAGCATGCGGCGAGCCAAGATTCAGACCGAAGACGGCACGATCCTCCGTGCCTACCTGCACTCGCCTGGTCCGGGCGCTCATCCCGGGATCGTCATGTGTCCTGGCTTCGGGGGAGTCAAACAGCTCATCGACCCCTATGCTGCCTTGTTCGCCGAAGCCGGTTTTGCTGTACTCAATTTCGATAATCGCGGCTGGGGCACCTCCGAGGGCGAACCGCGGCAGGAACTGAACGTGTTCAAACAGATCACCGATCTGCGAGACGCCATCACTTTCGCCGAATCACAACCGGAATTCGACGCCGAACAAGGCTTCGGCGTTTGGGGATCGAGCTTCTCGGGCGGGCTGGCGATCGTCACCGCCGCCAATGACCCCCGAGTCCGATGCGTGGTCGCCCAGATCCCGAACGTGAGTGGCCACCGCAATTCGGTCAAGCTGTTTAGCGCCGAACAGCTACGGGAGATCCGCCGCCGAGCCGCAATCGACCGGCACGCTCGCTTGGCCGGCGAACCCCCGATGATGGTGCCGATGCTTACCGAAGACCCCGACGAACTGTGTGCGTTCCCTCGGGAGTTTCCCGAGGAGTACCGGCAAGCAATCGAATCGGGGATCTGGAACAACCAGACGACGATTCGTTCACTGGAGAATTTCATCGAGTTCGAGCCCGCGGGCTGGCTTCCTTATGTGACGCCTAAGCCGCTGCTGATGATCCTCGCCGAAGACGATCGGACCACCTTCACCGAGGTGCAGCGAGAGGTGTACGAGACGGCCGCAGCACCGAAAAAGCTGCTCACCTACGACGGTGGCCATTTCGATGCCTACTCAAAGTTTTTCAAGGAGACCGCTCACCCCGCTCGCGACTGGTTCGTCGAGCACCTGGGCGCGTCGCAGGACCGGTAAACAACGAGGAGAACCCATGCCGCTGTGGAACGTGTATTGCACCGAAGGCACCTATTCGAACGAGGACAAGCGCGTCTTCGCGGAAGCCATCACCGACATCTATGCGGGGCAAGCGGGCGGGCTTCCCCAGATGACGATGCCGCGTTTTTATGTTGTGGTCGTTTTTCACGACGTGCCAAAGGATTCTCTGTTCATCGGCGGCGTGCCGCGAAACGACTTCGTGCGGTTTTCTATCGACCACATCGCGTATGCGATGCCGGTTGAACTCAGAGAGCTACTGCTGAAATTCATCAACAAGACGATTCACCCGTTTGTCCGGGACCGCGGACTTGATTGGGAGATCCACATCGACGACACACCCCGAGATCAATGGACCATTCAGGGGATGCGCCCGCCCGACTCGGGTTCAGAGGAGGAAAAACGCTGGATCCGGGAGAACAAGCCGTCCAAGCCAACCAGCGCGGCGTCGACGAACTAACTGTCAGGCGATCTCACCAAGCTCGCGCAAGATATTTGCGAGTTGAACGCGAGACTGGACACCGAGTTTGGAGTAGATCGAACGCAGATGGGTGCCCACCGTGTTGATTGATATGCCCAGCGATTTCGCGGTCGACTTGTTCGTGTACCCGTTGGCGATCAGATAAGCCACCCGGCGCTCGGCCTCGGTGAGCGACGCCTTCTCGACCTCGGTGTGATCGCCGACCCACTTCGCCCGCCGGGCGCCGGCCTCCCTCATGAGCCGCTGCACTCTTGCCCGTGGCGACGACGCACCCATGCGGTCGTATATGTCCCATGCGGCGTCGAGGTGGCCGAGCCCGGTCTCGCGTTCGCCGGCCGCCAGCAGCAGGCGGCCATAGCCTTCTGCTCCGGCGGCCCGCAAGATGGGTCGGGGGCTGTGTTGCAGGATCTTCACCGACTCAGCCACCATGGCGAGGTCGCCGCCCAGCAATCCGCGCAGATTCAACGCCAACCCGTTGAGCGTGGCGACGTCGGGATTGCGTCGCGCGCCCTCCTCCGCGAACTCGACGGTGCGCTCGGTGATATTTGTTGCACCGCTGATCAATCCGATGCTGAATAAAACCGTCGCATAACAGGGCCACCATGCCCAATAGCTGCGCATCCGCCGCGATGTTTCCAGCAACTCAGACAGGATCCGGCGTCCACCATCGATGTCGCCCTGCTGAGTGCTCAACCATCCCAACAACAACGACAGTCCGGGGTGGCTTATCGCGTCGGCGTTTGCGAGGCGCACCGCGGGTTGCAACCGTTGCGCGGCCAACTCGGACTCGCCGCGCAACAACGCCACAGTCGTGCGCATCAGGATGCCCTCAACGACATGCACCGTGGTGCCGGTCACCTGTCCGAGCTCGATGAGCAACGCCGCAGTTTCATCGGCCTCCCGCAGCCGGCCCAAATTGTACTGCTGTTTGAGTTGCGCGAACAGCAGGTCTGGCAGGATCGAACCTGCCTCGGCGCCGCTATCGCCGGTCGCGCCGTCGAGGAGTATCTGTGCGTCGTCGTAGCGATCCAGTAGCTGCAGTTCCATGATCTCCTCGGCCAGGTATGGAACCCCCGTCACCGACCGCAGCTCGCGGAAATACTTCAAGGCCAACTGATGTCGGCGTTCGTTGTGGGCCGCTTCGCCGGCGGCCTGAAGCGCCAAGGCGAGCGCATCGTGGTCGTGCGACGTCCTCGCTTCGGCCAGCGCCGCCTCGGCATCTTCCGTGGCTTGATCCGCGGCAAGGAGCCGAGTGTGGGCCAACGCGCGTGCCGCGCGGAAGCGGACAACGAGGTCGCGCCGCGTTCCCGCCCTGGCAATGGCCCGATCGGCACGCTCGAGGAGAGCGGCGGAATGGCCAGAGAGCCACATCGGCTTGACGGTGTGCGTCTCGATCCGGCCGACCACGTCGGCGTCGTCGACGGTCGCGAGGAGTACGTCGGCCACAGCGATCGTGTCGGCCGCACGCTGGGTGCGCGACAGCACCGATACCGCTCGTTCACCCAGCTCCAGCCATTGCGGCTGTCCGGGGCGCAGCGTCTGGAACGCTTGCAGCGCAAGGTCAGCGGCGTCATCTGCGCTCGTGGTAATCAGTGTCTCCGCGGCATCGAGCATGACGCGGGCATTAGCCTCGTCGCCGACTGATACCGCAATGCGAGCATGCGCGGCGGCGAGGACGAGGTCGCCGACATTCTTGGCAAAATGACGGGCGAACCGGGCATGCAGTCGGCGCCGGACGTCGGGCGCGATCAGCTCATAGACCGCGTCCTTGAGCAGATCGTGGTCGAAATTCAACTCGGCGCCAGTTGATTTGACCAGAGCCGACGCCACCGCATCGTTAACTGCTCGGTCATACGCAGGCCCCCCACCCATCTCGCACAGCTCCGCCAAGTCGATGATCGACACAGGACGGCCAGCGACTGCCACTGCTTCGACGAGCAGGCGCGCGGCAACCGACAGACCGGTTAGCCGCTGACGCACGGCCGATCTAAACTGCGCGGGAATGCCATCCATGCCACCGGTTTCGTCGTGCTGCGCCACCCCTTCGATGATCTGGACCGCCAGGAACGCATTCCCTCCGGCGCCGCCGAGCATTTCCTCGACGCGCCCATCGAGGTTGGCGCCTAGGCGATCCCGCGCGATATCGGCAATAGCCGGGTCGGCCAACGGGCCCAGTCGGATGTGCTCGACGTCAACGCTATCCGCGGCGCTGACGACAAGACCGACGTCGTCGGATCGGGTGACCAGTATCCACAGGACGGGAATGCCGACAAGGCGAGAGATCAACGCCCTCAGCGCATATCGGCTGACGCGATCAGCCCACTGCACGTCGTCGACGGCGATCAGCAGGCGTTGCCCATCAGCCAGTCGGGCGAGATGGGCTGCGATACGGTCGACGAGCAGCAGAGGCTCCGCGATCAGCGCGCTAATCTCCCGGAATTCAGGCTCCGCCAGGAGGGGATCGCGGCCGGTGCGCAGCAGCCCGACCACTGGTGCCCCTGGCCAGGCCTGCTCGATCTCGTCGCACTTGCTTCGGGCAAGGCGGATGTTCATGTGCGCCGCCTGGCGACAAATTTCAGATAGCAGCGCCGTCTTTCCGACTCCGGCGTTGCCCGAGACCAGCACCACACCGCTGGCGCCATGCGTGCGCGTCCGGCGGATGACGGCGAGCGCCGTGGACAGCTCGTGGTCCCGACCGCGAAGCGGCCCGTACGGCCTCATACCACGCCGCCGTCTAATGGCAGCAAATCAAGCAGTCTGTGCTTGCGCCGCAACCCAAGGGCCACAGGATCGGTCCGCGCACACTGCTTGGGTTCGCCCAGCGGTGACACGAAGACATGGCCGGGGGCCGGTAGGACCCCGCACGTCTCGCATCGCGCCGTGGGATCCAGCGGTGTGCCACACGCATCGTGGGTGAACATCCTTGGCCGCCGTCCGGATTGCCGTTCCCCCCAGGAGCGCAGCGCATACAACGCCGGCCACAACGCCATCCCTTCGTCGGTCAGTTCGTAAAGCCAACGCCCCGAATGGCTGGGATCGGGAACCTTCACCATCACGCCGCGCTCGATTAGAGATCGCAGTCGGTTGCTCAATACTGTGCGAGGCATCTCCAGGTGCGCGAGGAAATCATTGAAGCGCCGGACTCCGTAGAACGCATCACGTAGTACCAGCAGCGTCCACCGCTCACCGACGATCTCGAGCGCGCGCGCCAGCGAGCAATCCTGCCCGTCATACAAGTTCGGCAGCATGTTTGCTATCAAACCAGAAATTCGCCAGTGAGTCCAGTGAATGGACTCATAAATCAGTGCGCAGTGATGCCGCCGAAGTCGATGGAGACCAGGATGGGGCCGGTGCCTGCGGCGCCGTCGCTGTCGCGGGCAGTGACCCGCCGACGCGTAGGAAATAACAGGCCGTCGAATTCGCGATATGCCGATGCTTGATTCGAGGCGGGTGCCCCTCCCAGCACGTCAGCGTCATAGTCGTGACGCACCAACAGATTGTCGGAGTCGAAGTTGTAGTACTGCACCCGGTTGTGCGTTTCTATCGGCGCCTCACCGAAATCGGCGCGGACCCGACGCCACGATGGGTCAGCGGCCGGCCAGGGCTCGACCTCGGTGACCTCAACCCCCGGGGTGGTCAGCAAGAAAGGAAGGGTGAGGTAGTTCCAGATCGCATAGCTGGCGAAGTAGGCAACCTGGACGTTGTCCCATGGTGCCGCGGCGTCGCGCGGGAACGACCCCCTTGGATCGCGGCGACGGTCGATCTCACCGCCGTCCTCGGTACGCACTGTGACCAGACGGGGTTCAAACCAGGTGCGCAACCGCTGGGGTCCGAACCCGCTGAATTCCACGTGCTGGCGATGGGGGCCGATGAGCACCGCGGCATCGGCGAGGACTCCGTCGTGTCCCCTGTCAGCCCACAGGCTGCCCCCGATCGACAACGGTGCGCTCAGTGATCTCACGGCGAGCCAACGATCAAGTCCTCCATGGGCTTTCACGGCGTCATCGATCACGCTCATGCAGCCCTCAGGGCGTCGGCGATGAAACCGGCGACGGTCACCGGTTGGGCGATGAAAGCGGTGTGAGAACCGGGAATCGACTTGGTGGTGGCGCCCATGCGTTCGGCCATGAACCGCTCGGCGGCGGGAGCAATGGCGTTGTCGTGCTCAGAGACCAGATACCACGACGGCTTGGCCTTCCAGCCGGCGGCGGTGGCGTTTTCGGTGAGCGCGGCCAGGGAGAGCGGCCGCTGGCTGGCGAACATGACTTCGGCAACGTCAACGGGCACGTCGGCGCAGAAGGTCTCGCGGAACCGCTCCTTGGCGATGTAGAGGTCCGGCCCCTGGGGCGCACCCGGGGCGTCGTAGCCGGTGGGAAGTGAGGTGCTCGCCAACAACGACGGCGGGAAGGGTTGTTGCACGCTGGCGCAGCTTTCACCCTCCTCGAGCCCGAACGCGGCCAGGTAGACGAGCGCCGCGACGTTGTCTAACCCGGCCGAGGCCTGCGTGATGACAGCACCGCCATACGAATGCCCGACGAGGACCACCGGAGCGTCGATCGCACTCACCATTGCCGATATCGCTGCGGCGTCGAAGGCGAGGCTGCGCAACGGATTAGGCGGCGCTATGACGGTGTGTCCAGCGCTTTGCAGTTCGCGGATCACACCGGCGAACCCGGACGCGTCGGCAAACGCGCCATGCACCAAAACAATCGCCGGCGCCGTTGATGTGGTCATTGTTGTTGTCCCTGATTGGCGAGGTGGTTCGTCACCCAACCTGGCACGGCTTCGGCTGGCGCACCGTCACCCATTTGGGTGAGGCGCCGGCGGGGCTCGCGGGTCACCTTTTCAGGTGAGTGAGCGCCGAATGCCAGCGGGCGATACTCGGGTTCGGGCTGATTGGCGCGGCAGCAGCGCCCGCAGTGCATGACGAAGGAGTGACGGGATGCCGATGATCGACGTATACGCGCCCGCCGGCGCGTTCGAGGACAAGCACGAGCTGGCGCGCCGCCTGGCGGCTGCGGTCATGGCCGTCGAGGAAGTTCCCGATATTGCGATGTTCCGCCAAAACACCGCTGCGTTCATTCACGAACTTCCCGCCGACGCGATCTCCAACGTGGACGGCGGTTCGGATTACGTTCGCGTGCAGGTGCTAACCAACGCCGGCGCGCTGGATCGCAACAAGCAGATCGCCATGGTGGCTAGCCTCACCGAGCTGATCGCCGGCGCTCCCGGTAAGCCGCCCGCGCCCGAGCGGATCTGGGTGGTGCTCACCGAGGCGCCCGACGGCGGCTGGGGGCTATGGGGTCACGCGCAGACCAACGCCGAACTGGTCGCCGCGGTGCGGCGTGAGATGGCGCAGGCTCTGCAGACCTCGGCGGCCGGGAAGGAAGCCACGAGTGAATAGTGCGGAACCTAAGGTCCGGTTCACCCGGGACGGTGCGTTGGGCACAGTAACGCTGGCCAGCCCGCCACTGAATCTGATTGGTGGGCAGTTGATTTCCGACCTACTGGCCGCTGTCGACGAGGTTGAAGCCGCGGACGGGCTGCGGGCAGTGGTGCTGCGTGGCGAGGGCAAGGTATTCAGCGCCGGGGCAGATGTCGCCCTCTTCGCGGGCATGACCGCACAACAGCTGCGCCCGCTGATCGGCTCGTTCCTGGATCTGGGGCATCGCATCGAACGGCTGCCGTTCCCGACGCTGGCCGCAGTCCATGGGACGTGCATGGCGGGCGGTTTCGAGTTGGCCCTGTTCTGCGACCTGATCTGGGCGGCCGAGGGCACCATGCTGGGCCTGCCCGAGACCCGTCTGGGCATCGTTCCGCTAGCCGGCGGCGTCGAGCGGATCGCCGCACGTGCCGGCCTCGGGCGCGCGCGCTCGGTGGCGCTGGGCGGGCAGCTGCATACCGCGGAGGAATTTGCGGCGTGGGGAGCGATCGATCGCGTGCTGCCTGCCGATGAGTTGCACAGCACCGCGCAGGAATTCGCCAGCCGACTAGCAACCGGACCGTCACGCGCATACGCGGTGGTCAAAGAGCTCAGCCGCGGCTACGTCGCCGGTGGCATTGCTGGCGCCGACGCGCTGCTGATCGATGCCGCCGTTGGCCTGTTCGACACCGAGGACGCCCGCGGCGGGATCCAGAGCTTCCTGAAATCCGGTCCCGGCCAAGCGGTTTTCGCGGGCCGCTAGCTCGCGCGTTCATGTGCCGGCTTCAGGCAGAGCGAGCCTGGCGTGCACTGAAGCGACCGCGGTTGCTCCTTCGCCCATCGCGGCGGCCACGCGCTTCATCGACCCGAGCCGAACGTCGCCCGCGGCGAAGACGCCTGGAATAGAGGTCTCGAAGGGCAGGGGCCGCCGTCGCAATGTGTCCCAGTGCGGTCCGAGGTCATGGTCGAGCTGGGTATCGGTGCGAATGAAGCCTGCTTTATCGGTGGCGATGTTCGGCAGCCACGTCGTGTCGGGCAGTGCACCGATGAAGCAGAATAGCGCCGCGCTGGCAAACGTGGTGGTCGTGCCGTCGGGGCGGTGGGTAACGGTGACCGATTCCAGGCACTCGGTGCCGTGTACGGCGGTGACTTCGGTGTGGGTAGCGACGGTGATGGCGGGATGGTTGACGATGCGGTCTACGAGGTAGGCCGACATGTGGGTGTTGATGCTCTCTCCGCGCAGGATCAGTGTGACATGGGCGCAGCGGCCCGCGAGGAATAATGCTGCCTGTCCCGCCGAGTTCGCCCCGCCGATGACCGCGGCTGGTGACTGCGCGCAGAGACGTGCCTCCAATTCGGTGGCGGCGTAATAGATCCCGGAGCCTTCGAATTCGGCCCAGCGAGGGAGCGGCAATGTTTTGTAGCGGGCGCCGGTGGCGATGATTACGGCGCGCGTGGTGATGTGTGACTGATCGTCGAGGGTGAGTTGGATTGAGCGGTTGGGCTGCGCGTCGAGTTCCACAACCCGATAGGGTGCGTACAGCAGGGCGCCGAATTTCAATGCTTGGATCGCTGTCCGGCGAATGAGCTCAGCACCGCTGAGCCCGCGGGGAAATCCCGGATAGTTCTCGATCCGTGAGCTGGCGCCGGCTTGTCCACCAGGTGCGACGGAGTCGAGCATTATGGTGTGTAGGCCTTCCGAGGCGCCGTAGACCGTCGCTGCCAAACCGGCCGGCCCCCCGCCGATTACGACGAGGTCCGCCGCCTCGGTCGCGGTATCCGACGGCGCCAGCCCTATGCGCCGGGCCAGCTGCGCCGGATCGGCGTTGAGCAGGACCCCGTCGGGCAACAGCACTGCCGGCAGGTCCCCCGGTTGCAGGTCCAAGCTTGTGAGCAGGGCCGTGCCGCGCGGCGAGTCCGCGTCGGTCCATCTGTGTGGCAGCTCCATGCGCTCGGCGAAGACCACCAGCGTCAACGCCGGTGCCGAATTGCGATGGTCGATAATCTCGATGGTGTCGGCCAGTGCGGTCTTCAGCAGTCCGCGTCGGCTATACAAGGCAGTCAGGATCACGTCAGAGAGCTCGGCATCGTGCGCCATGAGTTGCCGGAAGGCCTGCGGTCCAATGCGATAGATCGTCCCGGGCTCTCGAGCACGCGCCGTGATGAACATGCGCTCTCCGGTAAGCAGGCTGAGTTCACCGAGGAAATCTCCGGGTCCAAACTCGGCGATCCAAGCGGGTGCTTGACCGGAGATGGCGTCACAAAGCATCTCCACTCGACCTGATCCGATGACGATGAGATCGTAGCGGTCGTCACCCGGCTGATACAGGAGGTCGCCCGCGGCAAGGATCTCAAGCGACCCGTATGCGCGCAGCCGGATCATCAGCGCCTCGCTCAGGGCGGGCCGGCGATCGGCCGAAACCTGTCCCGCTGCAGCATCCGTGCGGTCGTCTCCGGGGGGCGACGCGGTCATGCCGTCTGATCCCGGGTCGGGTGGCGAGGTGGCATCGGGATTGCTCTTGTTCGGTTTCGGCGTCGGTGACAGATTAGCTCGTTGCTTGACGTCGAAGATGTCAAATCGTGAGATGGCGATCCGTCACCTATTCGGGTGATCCAGGTCTGGCAGCCGCGGTGGGTGGGGAGATAACGCTGCCGTCGACTTCGCGGTAGTCACTGGCGTAGGCCCTTGATGGGCCGCGATAACGCCCGAGGTGCTCACCCAAACGCGTGATTCATCGCCGTCGGGCAACGCGACAGGCTAGATGTCGCATGAATAATGCAGTCGGGGTCCGGCTGTGCGCAGCCGCCTTTGTAGGGAAGGAGCCAAGGTGGAACCGCGAGTCACGCAGACCGAATTTACGTGCAAGCTCATCACGATCCGTTCCAAAAAGTCATTTGCCGAAGTCACGGACGCCCTGGAAAGCTTGTTCAAGATGGTTGATCTGCAAAGGCTGGCTGATATGACTGCGGCGGGTGACCAAGCTGGTATCCATGCGTACTTCGAAGAATTGTCCGGAGACCACGAGTTTTCGATCTTCTTCAAACTCGACCAGGGATCAACGCAACGACTGGCCGGTATTCCGATTGATTGCAGATTCTATTTGATCGGTAATGCCGTCATCGTCAACGGGCTTTTCCGATACGGCGCGACCGCCGGACTGGGAGCGCCAGTGCGTGTGTGCGTCTCGCAGAACGAGGGCGAAGAGGTTCGTATTGATCTTGATGAACCGACGGCTTTCTTCAGTCAATTCCCGGAACTCAGCGGCTCAAAAGTCCCTGGCATACTCGATCGAGACCTCGTCAAGCATCTGATCGACTTCGCTTCCTGATACGGAGGGCCGCGAATGTCGGAACGCCAGCCCAATGGGAAATTATCGGAAGGAATATCATGCCCGTCTACCAGTGCTACAGTCCAAAAGGACTCCTAACCAAGCCGGTCAAGGCCAAGATCGCCGACGAGATCACCACCATTCACGCCAACGCCACCCGCGCACCGGAGTTGTTCGTCAATGTACTGTTCCTGGAGCTTCCGGATGGAGACTGCTTCGTCGCTCGCAAACCGGCAACGCACTCTTACATTTTCGGCGCGATCCGCCATGGACGTGACCTCGAAACACGCCAGGCGATGTTGCGTGAATTATCGGAGATGTGGACACGTCTGACCGGCCAGTCTGAGGCCGAACTTCTTGTTTCGCTGAACGAAGCCAAACCCGAAAACGCCATGGAAGCCGGACTGATCTTGCCCGAACCCGGCGATGAACACCGGTGGTTCGACCAGAACCATACCAGGCTAACCGAATTGGGCTGGGCTACAGCGTGATACGCGGTGGCGTTCACCCCGGGCTTCGTTAGAGGCTAGACGCAAAGGCCCTGCCGGCAAGGCACGGTCACCGCTGGGGGAACAGCGTGATTGCAGCACCCCACAACGCGCCGGGGTTGATGCGGTCGGGGTGCAAGGCGAGCATGTCCGCATAGAACGACTCGGCGGAGTCCGACGATTCGAGTAGTCGGCGTGCGTCAGTCAGGTACCGCCGTGTTGCCTGGATCTGCGATGGATCGTCGGCTAAGCGAGGATCTTTGTGGCCGGCGATAACCGTTGCGGGGCTGAGGGCTTCAGCGACGTCGAGGGCAGCAAGCCACGCATCGATTCCCGTCACACCGCCGGTTTCCGTCAGGTACAGGTGCACGCCGTTGTAGGCGGCGTCGCCCGCAACCAGTAGACCTATCTGCGGCACGTGCAGGATCGTCGTCGCGTCGGTGTCGGTGTGGCCCACCTCGATTGGCAGGAGCCGAACTCCCTCCAGCTCGAAACCATCCGCGTCGACCGTGCAGACGTCGACCTCGCCAGTCGGTAGCTGGCCTGGAAAGACTCGGTCCCAGAAGTCGGCACGAAACTGGGGTTGGTTTTGCGCCGCCATCAGCTTGCTGGTTCCCTCGGTGGCGAGCACCGACACGTCAGGAAAGCGCTGCAGTAGCGGGATAGCGCCAAACCAGTGGTCGCCATGCCCGTGGGTGATGTAGATCTGCCGCAGTTGGCGACCGGACGCGACGATCCAATCGCCGACTTCGGCTGCCTGAGTTTTGGTCAGGGGTGGGTCGACCAGTACGGCGTCGTCACGTCCCATGATCAGCGTCGAGGTGATCGGCGACCACATCCGGGTGCTGCCGTCGGGAAGCAGACCGCGTCCCGACTGCGGGATCTGCCCCGCCACAAATATCTTGTGCTGCAACGGCTTGCTCACGCCGTCACCCCCGTTATTGTCTCGGTGAACCCCAAGATCGTGGTCGCGAGGGCCTCCGGGTACTCGACATGCAACCAGTGACCGCCCTTGTCGACAACCTTCACATTGGGTTGGACGAAGCGCGGGGTGGTCGCGCCGAGGAGCTGCTCGGTCACGAATGCGTCGGCCCCGCCGCGGATAATCAGGACTGCCCCAGTGAACGCGCTGGTCGCCGGCGCGTTCGTAACGCCCTCGTTCCATATGTCGGCGTAGCGGGCGGCGACGTCGGGTCTTACGGCGCCTCCCATGTGGACCAGCCGGTCCAATTGGTCCGCAGCGAGATTGGGTGACACCTGGCTCCTCAAGGTTCGCTGCGCATCGGTGTCGCCGCCAAGCGCTCGAAAAGGTGCGAGCTCTTCGGCAGGCAGCTGCGTACCGCCGAGTGGTACCGGTGTGACTAGCACCAGGCCTTGCACGCGGTCGGCGTGACTGGCGGCGACCAGTTCGGCAACCTGTGCTCCCATGCTGTGGCCGACCACGATCACGGGCGCGTCGATGCCGGCTACGATGTCGCCGGCCTCAGCAGCAAGTGACAGGAGGGTAACGGTGTCGAGGTCCGCGACCGCTTGGCTACGTGTGCCGGAACCGGGCAGATCGTACTGGATCACGTCGACTTTGCCTGCCAGCGAGGCGATTACTCCGTCCCACACCGTCGCGTCATCGAGGAATCCGTGAATGAACAGCACTGTCGCGGTCATTACGCGACCTCCTTCGTGGAGCCCGAGGGTGACCATTCAGAGGTGTCGATCGGCGAGTAGTCGGTCGAATGCGCGTCGAGCCGGCCGGCGCGTTGCGCAGCCAACTCCTCGACGAGCTCCTCGGGTAGCGGCGTGGTGAAGATGTTGTCAACGAGCGTGTATTCCGCCGCGAGCCTTCCGAATACGCCCAACGCGCCGACGTCGATACGGCCGCGGGACAGGTAGAGATCGTCACGCACGTGGATCCTCTTGACCCGCCCCCACACCACGTGATCGGGCAGCGGCGGCATTGGGATGATGCGGTCCACGACGCATTCGAACGAGATGGGTGCACCTGCGATGCGGGGAGCCGCCACCACCTCCGACGGCGCTTTTTCCAGTCCTAGCGACTCGAATTCGTCGACGTCGTTGTCGAACTCGAAGGCCGAGCGGTGCACCGCGTCCGCCTGGGCGAGTGTGGCGATGTTGATGACGAACTCTCCGGTGTCGCGGATGTTGATGAATGTGTCCTTGAGCGTGACGCCATCGGAGCGGGGCTGCAAGCTGATCGAGAGGATAGGCGGGAAGCGCCCGACCACGGTGAAGAACGATACCGGTGCGATGTTGCCCACTCCGGTGGCCGAACTCGTGCTGACCCATGCGATCGCGCGGGGCAGCACGCTGCCGATGAGAAGTTTGTAGCTGCTGGTGGGGTCGAGGTCTGCCGTGTCGATGATCATGACCTTCTCCTTAAAGTTGATGTGGATGTTGTGTGTCAGTTGCTGTTGGGCCAGGCATCGTTGAGTGTGTCGGCAGTTGTTGGTGATTGTTGGATTCCAACGATGCGCCAGCCCGCTTGGCTGCGGCTGACTTCGAAATGCACTGCCACTCGTTCGATCTCGGTTTCATCGGTACGACAGCGTGACCAGATCACGTCGATGGCCGCGCCCGCCTTGTTATATACGCTGACCTTGTAGTCCGGCACGTCGGTGTAGCCGTACCCTTGCGCCTGAAGCCGCGTTTGGATGCCCTCCAGGAACTGCACCACCGCCGAGGCGTCGTGGAACCATTGACCACCCTGGTCAGTGCTGAAATGCAGGGGTGCTGCCCAGTAGTCGAGAATGAACTCAGGTCCCCGTGCAATCGTTCCGTCGGCCACGCCGACCCAGGTGGGCAAGTAGTCGTCGAAGAGCCAGCTCGTTACTTCGTCATGGACGGACGTGACCAGTTGAATTTCATTGTCGCTCATAATCTTTCCTTCCTGGATATTCAGCTGTCAAGACAGCAGCGCGACCGCCGAGTACCAGACCGGCCCGACATTCAGCCGGTCCGGGTAGAGGCGGATCATGTGGTCGAAATACTCACGCGGGCTGGGTTTGCCTGCGAGCAGTCGTTGTGCGTCCAGCAGGTAGTCGCGAGTCTGACTGACGACGATGGGGTCGTCGGGGAGGTCCTTGTTCTTGTGCCCGGCGACGACGGCGCGGGGATGTAACGCCTCGACTTTGTTGAGCGCCTGCAGCCATGCCTTGATTCCGCCGTTGGCGCTTTCCAGCAGGTACTGGTGCACGCCGTTGTAGGCGACATCGCCCGCCACCACCAGTCCGATGGACGGGATGTGCAAAACAGTCGTGTCGTCTGTGTCGGTATGGCCGACCTCGACGGCCACCAGGCGCTGACCCTCTAACTCGAATCCGTCAGAAGGAATGGGTTGGTAGACGACGGGACTTGGGGGGATCTGGCCGGGAAAGTCAACGTCCCACATCTGGGCGCGTCCCTCGGTGGCTTGTTTGTGCATCATCGCGATGGTGCCTTCGGTGGCGTAGGCGACAACTCCGGGGAAACGCTGCAGCAACAGGTCGGTGCCGAACCAGTGATCGCCGTGCCCGTGCGTGGCGTAGATGTGGGTCAGCTTTTTACCGGAATTCTCGATCCAGTCACCGACGCGTTGCACCTGCTCCCGGGTGAACGGCGGGTCGACCAGCACGGCGTCGTGGTCGCCGTAGATCAGGGTCGAGGCCACCGGCGAGGACACGATCGGGCTGCCGTCGGGCAGCCGCTGCTCGCGGTTGCGGCGCAGACCTTCGTGGACCAGCACATCGTAATGCAATTCACTCATGACGGATTCCTTTCAGCGTCAGCTGTTTTCGGTTTTGACGAGATGCTCGGTGAACCAGTCACACGCGGCGGCACTGGCCTGGGCGAAGCGCCCCAGGTAGGGATCGAAATGACCGCCGTCGATGGTGAAGAGTTTCTTCGGCTGCAGCGCACGCTCGTAGGCGGCCAACGCCAAGTCGGTGATGGTGATCGAATCGTGAAGGCCCACGATCAGCAGCAGCGGGGTCGGAGAGACCCGCGAAATCCACTGTCCTGGTTCATACATCCGCGCTGAGCGCGAAGAGCGAAGGGTGACGATGTTCTCCCAAACTCCCTCCGGGACCGGCTGGTTGTAGAACGCGACGGCGTCCGGGCTCCGGTAGGCGGCCGGTACCGCGGGATCGGCGCTGACCACAGCTTGGATGGCCGGTGGCTCGCCGCGGTATCGGCGCCGCTCGTCATCGATGAAGGCCGCCTCCAGCGCGGGCACTTGGTCGGGTGGCACCCGGCGAAGGCTCTGCTGATAGCCGCTGATCGTCGGCACCTGGGCGACCACCGCACGCAGCCGGCGATCCGTAGCACCGAGCACGATCGCATGCCCGCCGGCATAACTGCTGCCCCACACACCGATCCGATCCGGATCGACAGCCGGATGGTTCTCCAGAAAAGAGATGGCCCTGCGCCAATCGGCGATCTGAACCCACGGGTCGACGTCGAAGCGCGGCGAACCGTCGCTGGCCCCAAAACCGCGGTGGTCATGCACGAGTACCACGAACCCGACGTCGGCGAACAGGCGGGCAAACCGCTCCAGGCCGTGTTCCTTCACGCCGGCGAAGCCGTGCGCCATGGTGATGGCCGGATGTGGTCCCGCGCCGTCGGGCAGAAACAACCAGCCCCGCAGTGTCACGTCACCTTCGACGGGGAACTCGACATCTGTTCGGTGCACCACCACTGCTCCTTCTGGGTCTCTTCTGGTCCCTTTCGTGCCGTACAACATCCACTGTGTGCGCGCTGCGTCCGAGAAGGTGAAGCCCCAATGACACTGGTACCGGCAGGGACAGGCTTAGGCTCCAGTAATGGTGACGAAGGGCAACGCGCTCGGCGATTATTTGCGAGCGCGGCGCGGACAGGTTCGCCCCGAAGACGTTGGGCTGATCGCCGGGGCGCGGCGCCGCGTTCGGGGTTTGCGACGCGAGGAGCTGGCCACGTTGGCCGGTATCAGCTCCGAGTATTACCTTCGGCTCGAGCAGGGCCGCGACAAGAATCCGTCCGCCCAGATCCTCGACGCAATCGCGCGGGCGCTTCAGCTGGACATCAAAGGCACCGAGCATCTACATCAGCTGGCGAGCCCGCCCGGCAGCCGCAGGGAGCAGTTGGACCTGGAGACCGCCGCCGACGGCACCGACGAACTCATCGACCAGTTTTCGATGCCGGCGATCGTGGCCAGCAGATGCCTCGATGTACTGGCCGCAAATCCGCTCGCACGTGCGCTGTCGCCGGGCTTTGCGCCGGGGCGCAACTTCCTGCGCTGGCGACTCTTAGAACCCGCCGCCCGCGACTTCTTCGTCGATTGGGACGAGGCGACCGACGTCGTGGTAAGCGGGTTGCGCGAAGCGGCTGGCAGCGATCCGGATGATCCGCGCTTGCGCACCCTGCTCGACGAATTGTCCGGCGCCAGCGCGTATTTCCGGGAGGCTTGGGGGCGCGCCGAGGTGGGCTACCGCACGGGCGTCATCCACATGCGCCACCCTGCCGTCGGTGACCTTTACCTACACCGCAACAGGTTCAACATTCCGCACTCCGGTGGACAGCACATGCTGACTTATCGTGCCGAGCCCGGCAGCGACTCCGCCGCGGCACTCGAGGTGCTGCGATCGCTGCCCGCCGCGGGCTCTGAGTAACGAGGACGTCAGAACCAGTTCTCGTCCAGATCGGCGGTGGTTCGGTCGCCGCTATCGAGCAGTTCGAACTGTGCGGTCGTCTTGGGGAGTTCGTAGTGGAAGAAGTACTGCGCGGCGAGGCGCTTACCGTCATAGAAATCGCCGGCCTTGCCGTGCGCGGCTAAAGCCAGCTGCAGCCAGATCCAGGCCAGCACGACGTGGCCGACGGCTTCGAGGTAAATGGTGGCATTCGGCAGCGCGCTGTCGGGGTCGCCGTCCTTCCAGAGCGCCAGAGTGGTGTGCTCGACCCGCTGCGCGGCGGCTTCCAGCGCGTCTGCCCAGTCGGCCAACGGATGTCCCAGCGCCGACGCTTGGCTGCTCGTGCGCCGGATTCTGTCGAGCAACAGGCGCAGGCCGCGGCCGCTGTCGGTGATCACCTTGCGGCCAAGAAGGTCGAGGGCCTGAATGCCGTGTGTGCCCTCGTGAATGGAGTTGAGCCGATTGTCCCGGTAGAGCTGTTCGACGTTGTAGTCACGGGTGTAGCCGTATCCACCGTGGACCTGGATAGCCAGACTGTTGGCCTCAACGCACCACTGCGAGGGCCAGCTCTTGGCGATCGGGGTCAGCACCTCGAGCAGAAGGCTGGCGTCGTCGCGATCGGCATCGGTTGGGGCGGAGAGTGTTTCATCGACAAGGCAGCTGCAGTAAAGGCCGAGCGCCAGAGCGCCCTCGACGTAGCTCTTCTGGGCGAGCAGCATTCGGCGCACGTCGGGATGGGCGATGATTGGAATCTCGTCGACGGATTCACGGCTGCGCGACAGGGGTCTGCCCTGCAGCCGGGTGCGGGCGTACGACAGCGCCTGCAGATACGCTGTGTAGCCCTGAGCCGTGGCCGCCATGCCGACGCTGATCCTGGCTTCATTCATCATGTGGAACATTTGGCGCAGCCCATCGAACTCCTGGCCGACGAGGTAGCCGACCGCGCCGTTGCGCCCACCGGGGATGATGGAGTCGTCGCCGAAGTTCAGCAGCGTGTTGGTCGTTCCGCGATTGCCCATTTTATGGTTGAGGCCGACCAGTACCACCGAGTTGCGCGTCGACGGGCGTCCGCCGTCATCGACGAGAAATTTCGGAACGATGAATAGCGAGATACCTTTGACGCCCGGCGGGCTTCCGGATGTCCTGGCGAGCACGAGATGGACGATGTTGTCCGACATTTCGTGATCGCCGCCGCTGATCCACATCTTGGTGCCGGTGATGCGGTATGTTCCGTCGTCCTGCCGGACCGCTTGTGTCGTGGTGTTGGCTAGGGACGACCCCGCCTGTGGCTCCGAAAGGCACATCGTTCCCAGGTAGCGGCCGTCGAGCATCGGCCGCACCCAGGTGTCGATTTGTTCCTTGTTGCCGTAGGCGGCCAGTAGATGGGCGTTGCCGATGGTCAGGCCGAGGTAGGAGGCGGTGCTGATGTTGGCGGCCTGCAGCCAGGCGAACGCCGCTCTCGACACCACGTACGGGAGTTGGTAGCCGTCGATGTCCTGGTCGAATTCGCTGGCAAGCAGTCCGGCGGCACCCACCGCCGACAGCGCGGCTTTCATCTCGGGCAGCGTGGTCACGGTGCCGTCGGGATTGACGAACGGTTCCTCTGTGTCGGCGGTCTTGAAGTGCGGCGCAAAGCGTTTGATTGCTATCTCTGCCGCCAGATCCAGAACCGAGTCGAAGGATTCTATCGAGTGCTCACTGTACCGCGGCCGGTCACAGAGCTCGGCCACGTCGAGCCATTCATAAAGGAGAAAGTCGACGTCACGCGGGTTCAGCAGCGGCGGATGGGAGTCGGCGTAAATTCGCTTCATGGGGACCTAACTACTGATGTCGAGGATCTGTTGAGGGTCGATTACTTCGTGCATTTGTCGATCTCCAAGTCGTGCGACTGAAAGCTGCGCGACGATCTCGTCGGTCGAGACGACGGCGCTCGCGTAAGCCGGGATATTGAACTGCAGCGAGGCGTCCATTTCGGCGTGCCCAAAGCTGCCGATAGCGTCCTTCACTAGCGTGACCTCGTAGCCGAGCTCGGCTGCGAAGCGAACGGTCGACTCGATGCAGGTGTTGGCGCGCATGCCGATCACAATGACTGTGCGGAGGCCGTGCTTCTTGAGCTGGAGGTCGAGGTCCGTGTTGGCGAATCCGCTTGAGAGCCAATGCTCCTGAGCAACGACCTCGCCGGGATGCGGCTCGAAATCGGGGTGAAAGCTTCCGCCCCAAGTTCCGTCAGCGAAAACATGTCCCTTCGCGGCGGAGGCTTGCACGGGCGGCAGCGTCTTCCAATGACTATATGGATCACTTTCGCGCCAACGATGGTGCGGGGCGATGAAGACCTGCATGCCATTCGCCCGAGCGGCGGCGAGGACCTGCCGCATATGCTCGACAACATTGTTCGCCTCGAGTGTCGAGCGGCTGAGTTCGTAGAGCTTGCCCCCCTCCGACAGAAAGTCGTTGTAGGGATCGACGATAAGCAGCCCCGTCAGTTCAGGTTCGTAAGTCAGCTCAGCTTTCGACAGGTGCGCCATACCGGTACTCCCTTGACCTCTTTACTTCTGAAGTTCGAGCACCAGCTTGCCGGTGTTCGCGCCGGTGAATAACCGCTCGAGCGTGCCGGGAAAGGCGTCGATATCGGCGCGCACAGTGTCCTCGATGCTGCGCAACCGTCCGTCAGACAGCCAGCCCGCCATCTCCGCAATGGCCTGAGGATAGCGGTCGGCATAGTCGAACACCACGAACCCGGTCATTGATGCACGCGAGACCAGCAGCTGGATGTAATTGCTGGGTCCGGTCACATCGACGTTGTTGTACTGCGAGACGGCGCCACAAATAACCACCCGCGCGCCGCGCGCGAGGCGGGTCAGCCCCTGGTTGAGGATCTCCCCACCGATGTTGTCGAAGAACACGTCGACGCGATCGGGGGTGTGCCGACGCAGCTGGTCTTTGATATCGCCGTGCTTGTAGTCGATCGCCGCGTCGAAGCCGAGCTCATCGGTAAGCAGTTGGCACTTCTCGGCACCGCCGGCGATCCCAATGACGCGCGCACCCTTGGCTTTAGCGATTTGCCCGACAGCCGTACCGACCGCGCCGGCGGCGCCGGAGACCAGCACGGTCTCGCCGGGTTGAAGGCGACCCACGTCGAGCAGCCCGAAATAGGCGGTCAAGCCGGTCATGCCGAGAACGCCAAGGTAAGCGCTCGGCGAAATCCCCTCACTCGGGCTGATCTTCTGTACGCCCGCGCCGTCGCTCACTGCATGCTCGGTGACACCGAATGTGCCTAGCACCAGTTCCCCAACTGCGAATTGGTCATTGCGCGAATCGATGACGCGGCCAAGCGTAAGAGCCCGCATGACCTCGCCGATCTCGACGGGCGGGATATACGAACGGCCGGCGTTCATCCAGCCGCGCATCGCGGGATCGAGCGAGATGTGCGTAACGGCGACGACGAACTGCCCATCGGCCGGCTCGGGAACCGGCACCTCGACAAGCTCGAAATCCGATTTGCGTATCTTGCCCACCGGGCGAGCGGCCAGGCGCCATTGTCGGCTCATGCTCATCGTTCCGCGCCTCCTGCGGTAGCCATTGGATGGCTTCACACGGTACCCCACTAGTAGTAGTTTGCAACTAAGATTCGAAAGACGACTCTGCTTCCTGAAAGGACAACAAGATGACGACGACGGTCCTCGACCGCTTCCGGCTCGACGGGAAGGTGGCAATCGTCACCGGGGCGTCGTCCGGGCTCGGTATCGCGTTCGCCGGGGCACTTGCCGAGGCGGGCGCCGACCTGGTTCTGGCCGCGCGCCGCACCGATCGGCTCGGGCAGACCCGTGCCCTGGTCGAGGAGCGGGGCCGGCGCGCCCTAACGGTGACCGCAGACGTCACGCGTCCCGAGGACGCGCAGACCGTGGTCGACGCGGCGATGAGCGAGTTCGGCCACGTCGACGTGCTGGTGAACAATGCCGGCAAGGGCACCGCCGTGCCGGCAACACGTGAAACACCCGAGCAGTTCCGCGAGGTAATCGACATCAATCTCAACGGCTCGTATTGGATGGCGCAAGCATGTGGCCGTGTCATGAAACCGGGCAGCTCGATCATCAACGTCGCCAGCGTGATCGCGCTGACAAGCGGCGGGCTGCCCCAGGCCGCCTACTCGGCCAGCAAGGCCGGTGTGACGGGTCTGACCCGGGACCTGGCCGTGCAGTGGACCGGTCGCAAGGGCATTCGCGTCAACGCCCTGGCTCCGGGCTTCTTCCCATCGGAAATGACCGATGAGTTCCCCGAGGGGTACATCGACAGCCAACTGGCGCGCGTGCCCGCCGGGCGGACGGGGGAGCCGGACGAGCTTGCGGCGGCGGTGGTGTTCCTCGCAAGCCCCGCCGCGGCCTACATCACGGGCACCACGCTGGTGGTCGACGGCGGCCTCACCATATCGTAATTTAAGTTTTGAAAAGCAACTGCAATCGGCGTTATCCTCTTCAGTGTGAAGCATGCCGATCTGCTTGACGAGAACTGCGCGGTCGCTCGTTCGGCGGCCATCGTCGGTGAACGCTGGGTATGGGTGATCCTGCGCCAAGCGTTCAACGGGGCCCGGCGGTTCGAGGACTACCAGCGCGGCATTGGTTTGGCGCGCAACGTGCTCACTGACCGCCTCAACCGGCTTGTCGACCACGGCATTCTGGAGCGTCGACCTTACGCCGAGAATGCCGCCCGCGACCTCAACGAGTACCGGTTAACCGCCAAGGGCCGCGCGCTATTTCCCGTCTACGTCGCCCTGATGCAATGGGGCAACGAGTGGACCGGTCTCCCGGCCCCCCCAGTTGACCTGCTGCACAAGCCTTGTGGGCACCGCGTCGGCGGGCGGGTTGTCTGTTCGCACTGCGGCCAGGACATCAATGCCCGCGACACCGAGCCGGTCGTCGGCCGCGGCCTGATCATGCATCGCGGCAACCGCGCATAGAACGGAGGTAAGGGACGGTGGATTGGACGGGTGCGCGCTATGCGGATATACCGAACGTAGAGGTGCAGACGTGGATCGACGCGCCACCGCAGCGGGTGTGGGAGCTGGTATCTGACATCGAGCTGATGCCGACCATGAGCCACGAGCTACAAGCAATCGAGTGGCTCGACGGTGCCACCGAGCCCGCTGTCGGGGCCAGGTTCGTCGGACACAGTAAGCACGAGGCGTTAGGGGAGTGGTCGACGACATCGCACGTGATCGAGTGCGAGCCCGAGCGGGTGTTCGCCTGGGCCGTCGAGGACCCGGCGAACCCGACGGCGATCTGGCGTTTCCGCCTCGAGCCCAAGGACGGTGGAACCGAGTTATCGCAATGGATGCAGATGGGTCCGGCGCGCTCCGGGCTGTCGTTCGCGATCGATCGGATGCCGGATAAGGAGCAGAAGATCGTATTCGTGCGGATGCGCGAGTTCGAACAGAACATGGGATTCACCTTGCAACAGATCAAGAAGCTGGCCGAAAGCTGATGCGGACAGCCACCACGATCGAAGCCTCGGGCTTGCAGCATTGGCGCAACAACCGGGACTTCGTCGTCGAAGCCGAAAAGATCGGCCTCGATATTTGTTGGGTGGCTGAGGCTTGGGGCTCCGACGCACCGTCGGCGTTGGGCTACTACGCGGCGTGTACCGATCGAATGCTCTTGGGCTCTGGGATTATTCAGGTGGGGACGCGGACGCCGGTCGCGATCGCGCAGGCGGCGATCACGCTGTCAAACCTGTCGGCGGGACGGTTCCTTCTCGGGCTGGGCGCGTCGGGTCCCCAGGTTATCGAGGGCCTGCACGGGGTGTCATTCGCACGACCGCTCACGCGGCTGCGGGAAACCGTTGAGATCGTGCGGCAGGTGTTCGAGGGAGGCAAGATCTCCTACTCAGGTCGTGAGTTTCAGATTCCCTGGCCCGGCGGAGAAGCGGTGCCAATGCGGCTGTCGATCCGCTCCGAGCACCCGATCCCGATCTACCTGGCGACGCTCTCCCCGGCCATGCTGCGACTCACCGGCGAGATCGCTGACGGTTGGCTCGGCACCAGCTTCGTGCCCGAAGGCGCCAGTAGCGCGTACTTCGGTTACCTCGACGAAGGCTTGGCGCGCAGCGGACGGAGCCGTGCCGACCTCGATGTTTGTCAGGGCGCCGAGGTGGCCTTTGCGCCCGACGAAGATGCGCTGCGAGAGATGGTTGCCGGCCGCAGGAAAGAGCTCGCCTTCAGTCTGGGCGGCATGGGCTCGGCGTCGACCAACTTCTACAACCAGGCCTATAGCCGACAAGGCTGGGCCGATATCGCCACGGAGGTCCGCGAGCGGTGGCAGGCCGGTGACCGTGACGGCGCCGCCGGCTTGGTGACCGACGAGATGGTGCTGGCCACCACGCTGATCGGCACCGAAGCCATGGTGCGGCAACGGTTGCGGGTCTGGCGCGACGCCGGTGTCACGACCGTGCGGCTCTATCCAGCCGGAGACAGCCTGGACACGCGGCTGGCCACGTTGGCCAGGGCCATCGAGATCGTCCGTGAGATCAGCAACTCTCAGTCAGGGCAGTGAATCAGCACCATCCTTCAACTTCGGGAGTCGATGATGACAGAGGCGTTCGTGCTCGGTGGTGTGCGTACCCCGTTTACCCGGTATGGCGGTTCGCTGTCGCACATTCGGCTTGACGACCTGCTCGGCATGACGATGAAGGGCGCCTGCGAACGCGTCGGTGTCGGCCTCGACCAGATCGAGGACATCGTTGCCGGCTGCGTCAACCCCGCCCATGAGGGCATGGGAGACGTGGCCCGGTGGGCCGCGCTCGGCGTGGGATTTCCCGACAGCGTGGCCGGCGCCACGATCAACCGGTTCTGCGCTTCCTCATTGAGCGCCACGGTGAATCTGGCCCACGCGATCAAGGCGGGCGATCTCGGCGTTGGCATCGCGTGCGGTGTGGAATCGATGTCGCGCTCGGGGTGGGCCTACATGAAAGGCGACACGGCGTTCGCGCCCCGCGGGCCGGTGGTGCTGCTCGACACCATGTGGGCCGGCGCCGGTGGCCCACCGAATCCAAAGCTGTTGGCCCGCAACGCCTACATCAGCATGATCGAGACCGCCCAGAACGTCGCCGACCGCTACGGGCTGACCCGTGAGGAAATCGACGCGTTCGCGTTGCGCTCGCAGCGACACGCTAAGGCCGCCCGCGACTCGGGGCGGCTGGCCAAAGAGATCATGCCCGTGCAGATTCCGGCGACGAAGAAGACACCGGCACGTGTCGTCGAACACGACGAGTTCATCCGCGACGACACCACCGCTGAGAAACTGGCCGCCCTGCCTGTTCAATCCGGCACCACACAGATGACGGCAGCCAACTCCACACCGTTGACCGACGGGGCCAGCGCGATCGTGCTCGCCTCGGGGGAGCGCGCCGCCGAGCTGGGTGTCGAGCCGCTGGCACGGGTGGTGTCGTCGGCGGTGTACGCGCTGGATCCGTTGATCATGGGACTGGCGCCGGCGTGGGCGTTGCCCTTGGCGATCAAGCGGGCCGGCTTGAGCCCAGAGCAGATCGACGTGTGGGAAGTACACGAGGCGTTCAGCGCGCAGGCACTCGGCGTGCTTCGTGAACTCCCAAATCAGCTCGGCGGCTTCACAATTCCCGACGACAAGCTCACCCCCAACGGGGGTGCGGTGGCCATCGGCCATCCGTTCGGCGCAACCGGTACCCGCTACGTGCTCACGTTGGCGACCGAATTGCGCGAGCGCAACGCCCGCTATGGCGCCGTCGGGGTGTGCATCGGGTCCGGACAAGCCGTGGCCGTGGTGCTGGAAAACTCCGCGGCCGGCTGACCGGCAATGCACCGGTGTGCCGCACTGAGTCAATCGCGCACAAGCAATGCGGCGATCGCTTGCTCGGCTATGGCGAGGTCGAGTTGTTCACCGGTGATGATGTCGGCGTACAGGAACGACTCGACGATGCGGACGATGAGGTAAGCCAGGTCCTGCGGCGGCAGCGACGGTTGAAGTCGCCCTTGGGCGATCTCATCGCGCAGCAGGGCTTCGATGGCTGCGACCATTCGCGCCTGCACCGTGCTCGCGCGCGTGGTGAGGATGCGAAGTGCACGTTCGGGTTCGCGCCGGAGGAACTCCCGGAAGAAGCCAGCCTGGTTGACGAGGGTGGCGAACCGGCCGGCGGCAGCCGCGATCCGGCGGCCACCCTGCCCCGATGATCCGTCGATTACATGTATCAGTGTCGGTTCGGACAGCGACCAGATGATCTCGGCGAGCAGGTCGTCGCGGCTGCCGACCCATCGGAACAGGGTCGCCCGGTTCACGCCGAGTTCTGCGGCCAGTTCCTGCATTTCGATCCGGCGGCCGGCGAGGAACCACCGGCGCGCGACGCGGAAGGCTGTCATCGGATCGGGACGACGGTCCGGCGCGGCCAGCATGCGGCCCAACTGTGTCTTGGCGATTCAGCACCTCCTGTCGGACGTCGCGGCTGCGCAACAGCACAGCCATTGTATTGAACGTGCGATTCTTTACTATATATTGCATAAATGCAACGTTTGAAATTATGATGCATACTGCTGACAGAGGCACGCGCCCGACCACCTCAAGGAGCCATTCGTGAAGCAACTCAGCGGGCTGGACGCGACCTTCCTCTATATGGAGACGCCGACGACATTCGGGCATGTGACGGGCCTGATGATCTTCGAACGGCCCAGCCCCGAGTACGACCCCTACGCGGCGGTATACGCCAAGTTCGCCTCGCTGGTCGGCGAAATCGAGCCGTTTCGGCGCCGGTTGGTCGAGGTGCCGTTCGGGCTCGACCATCCCTATTGGGTCGCCGATCCCAACTTCGACCTGGACTTCCATATCCGCGAAATACATCTGGCGCGGCCCGGCATGGTCGACCAACTCGCCGAGCAGGTCAGCCGCATCGTGGGCCGGCCCATGGACCGCTCGCGGCCGCTGTGGGAGGTCTACGTGATCGACGGCCTGCACGGCGGTCGGTGGGCGTTGCTGACCAAGTACCACCACGCCACCATCGACGGCGCCTCCGGACAGCTGATGCTCGAGATGGTCACCGACACCGAGCCCGACGCGCCGCCCCCTGGTGACGGCCCACCGTGGGAACCGGAACCGCTGCCGGGCGACGTCGAGCTACTACGCCGGGCTTTGGGCAATCTGGCCACCCATCCGTTCACGGCGATGCGGCTCGGTACCCGCATCGTCGGCCGACTCGCCGACGCGGCGGGCATCGACAGCGTCAGTAGCGCGGCCGCTCAGGCGGGAGCCGGTATCAAGGCCGTCGCCCGGCTCGGCAAGGAGGACGGGCCCCGGATCGCGCTGCCGACCACGTCGGCGCCACCGACACCGTGGAACAAGACCATCACCCCTCATCGCCGCTTTGCCATGCGCACCACGTCGCTGAACAACGTCAAGCGCCTCAAGGAGGCCACCGGCGGAACAGTCAACGACATCGTGATGGCGATTTGTGCCGGTGGGCTACGCCAATATCTGCTGGCCCACGACACACTCCCCGACCGGCCGCTGCGGGCGATGGTGCCGGTGTCGATTCGCACCGGCGAGGAAGAAGACCCGTGGACCAACCGGGTGTCGGCCATCGTCGCCGAACTGCCGACCGACTGCGCCGACCCGCTCGAACGCGTCGCCCGCTGCCGGCAGGCCATGCTCGACGCCAAACGGACCTTCGACCTGGTGCCGGCGAACGAGCTCGTCGACGTCACCCGATACTCCACCCCGGTGCTGGCCACTTCCGCCGTGCGGCTGGCGTCCCGGCTGCGGCTCGCCGACCGGATAGCCCAGCCGTTCAACCTGGTGATCTCCAACGTGCCCGGACCCCGCCAGCCGTTGTACTTCGCTGGCGCGCAACTGTGTCACCAGTTCCCGGTATCGATCGTCCTCGACGGGCAGGGCCTCAACATCACGGTGGTGAGTTATCTCGACCGGCTCGACTTCGGCTTCATCGTCGATCGTGAACTGGTGCCCGACGTGTGGGATCTCGCCGATATGCACGTCGAGGAGATCTCGCGGTTGTTCGCCGCCAGCGGCGCCGAATGGGCCGAACCGCCCCAGCCTGCCGACCCGCGGCGCGGCCCAATGCGGCGGGTTTCTGCGACGGATCCGACGGTGTGCTGATTCGGCGGTGTGGTGAAGGTATGGCTACAGCGGAATTGACGTTGACGCCAAGTTCAATTAGAACTGTCGGTGTGACGCCGGTAACACCGGGCGCGGCGACGGTTGGAGATCATCGTGGTTGACCCAGCATCGTCCGGCGCAGCCGCCGGCGGGCCGCCTCCTGCGGTGTTGGCGCTGCTCGAGGCGCCGCGGGCCCTGGCGGAGTACGCCAGCTTTAGCACCGTCAGCCGGCTGCTGGTGGCGGGCCGGGCGGGTCAGGGTCGGCCGGTTCTGGTGCTGCCCGGGCTGCTCGTCGGCGATCGCTCCACCCGTCCGTTACGCCGACTGCTCAACCGCGCCGGATACGCGGCCTACGGGTGGAGGCTGGGGACGAACATTGGCCCCACCCGACGGATCATCAGTGGAATGGATGCGGTGCTGGGTGAGATCACCAATCTGCACGGCGAACCCGCCACTGTCATCGGATGGAGCCTGGGCGGCATGCTCGGATATGACCTTGTCGCTCGCCACCCGGGAGCGGTCGACAGGCTGATCACGCTCGGCAGCCCGCTCTACAGCACCGACCCCAGCCAGTCGAGGGGATCGCTGTTCTACGACGAGTACGCCGCGGCTCACTTGCCCGACTACTCCAGAGACAGCTGGAGGCCGGTTGGCGTCACATCGGTGCCGGCGACATCCATCTTCAGCAAGACCGACGGGGTCGTGCGGTGGCACACCTGCCTGCACCCCCCGGGACCGCTGACCGAGAACATCGAGGTCTACAGCAGTCACTGTGGGTTGGGTTTTCATCCGGCGGCCGGGTACGCGATCCTGGACCGCCTGGCTGCTCCCACCGATCCGTGGCCCAAATTCGTTCCACCCGCGTGGCTGGCCATTCACTTTCCGGCGCAACCCGACCGGACCCAAGACAGCCGCGCCAGCGAAATTGCATGACCCGAAAGGATTGAGATGGCCAGCGTCATCACGCCGGTGCTACGACATGCCGGAACCGATCCCGATCACATCGCGCTGCGCGGTTCGCACGGCAGTTGGACCTACGCCCAGCTCCGCGACGCCGCATTGGCCTATGCGCAGGCCCTTGGCACCCAGGGCAGTGGTCCCGGAGACCGGGTACTGCTGATCGCCCCGACCGTACCGGAGTTTGTCATCGCCTACTTCGGCATCGCCGCCCTGGGCGCGGTCGTGGTCCCGGTTAACACCATGTCGACGCGGGCGGAGCTGGAGTACTTCATCGGTGACGCCGGCTGTTCGCTGGTGGTCGCATGGCACGAACTCGGACCGGCCGCCGCTGAAGCCGCTGCCGCACAAGGAATTCCGCACTGGAGCTTGACCGACGGCGCGAAGGTGGCCGGTGACGACATTCTCGGGGGGGTGTGCAATCGGGCGTCCGACGACGTCGCCGTCATCGTGTTCACTTCCGGGACGACCGGGCGGCCCAAGGGCGCTGAGTTGACGGTCGGCAACCTGCTGTCGGCGGGAGAAATCTCCGCCCGGATGTGCGCCATCACACCTGACGACCGAGTCGGCACCGGCCTGCCGTTGTTCCACGTGTTCGGACAGACGGCGGTACTGATGTCGGCACTCACCGGCGGCGCAACGGTGTCACTGCTGTCACGCTTCACCGCGAAGGCCATGCTGGACATGCTCCGTCGCGACCAGCTCACCATCATGTGCGGCGTCCCGACGATGTGGAACGCGATGCTGCATGATGCCGGCGATGCCACGGCCGCGGACTTCGCCCAGCTCCGCTTGGCTGTGTCCGGTGGGGCGTCGCTGCCGGCGGAGGTCGCCCGGGCCTTCCAGCAGAAGTTCGGCTGCACGTTACTCGAGGGGTACGGGCTGACCGAAACCACCGCGGTCGCAACGTTCAGCGGTCCAACGGCCCCGCCCGGGACGGTTGGCCAGGCGGTGTTCGACACCCAGATCGAGATCCGCGAAATCTCGGGTGAGCCGGTCGAACCGAACACGGCGGGCGAGGTGTACGTCAAGGGCCCAACAGTGATGCGCGGCTACCACGATCGCCCGGACGCCACCACCGAGGTCTTGTCGGCCGACGGCTGGTTGCGCACCGGCGACATCGGCGAGTTGGACGCCGAGGGCAACCTGCGCATCGTCGATCGCGCCAAGGATCTGATCATCCGCGGCGGCTACAACGTGTACCCGAGCGAGGTCGAGGCGGTGCTCTACGAACACCCGGACATTGTTGAGGCCGCGGTTGTCGGCATTCCGCACGCGCATTACGGCGAGGAGGTCGCCGCCGTGGTCGTAGTTCGTCCCGGGTCACCCCAGGACGGACCCGCAATCACGGCATGGTCGCGAGAGCGGTTGTCGGCCTACAAGATTCCGCGCGTCGTGCAGTTCGTTGATGAGCTGCCGAAGGGCTCCACCGGCAAGATCATCAAGCGGGCGATCGACCGCGAGCCACTAACTAAAATCGCTGCCGACCAGGCCGCAAGATAGGCCCTGATATGTGCTTGCCGATGTCACCAACGACATGACCATCGCGCGGCAAGAGATCTTCGGCCCGAGCTGGTGGCCATCCCGTTCGACGACGATGCCGAGCCCATCGCGATGGCCAACGACTCCAACTTCGGCCTGGGCTCAGCGATCTGGACCCGCGATGTGGCCCGTGCCCACCGGGTTGCCGACCTGCTCGAGAACCCGTGCGTACCGCGACGGCCGCGCCTGAGAACAGTTGTCCCCCAAAGATCACCTGCGCTGCCTAAAGCGCTAACTCGCCCGCGAGGTCTACCAGGCCCTCACCAGGAGAAACGTCGCCGACCCCGAACTATCAGCAGCGGCTGACAACCATAGGAGCGTCGGGACGCTGCACGGCGCGGTCTACGGATGCTTGACCCTCCCGTGGGGGGAGAGCGCAGGGTCGTGGTTGACAGTCGTTCGACGCCAACAACGATCTAGGAGGACGTAATGACCGCACAACTATCGCTGGATCCTGTGATCGCCTCGCATATCGCCGCGATCAACAGCTTCGACGTGGATGCCATCATGGAAACCTTCGCCGATGATGCCCTCGTCAACGACGTTTCCCGGGAATTCTGGGGACCCGAGCACATCCGCGCTTTTGTGACCAAGGAGTTGGCGGGCGACCACGTCACAGTGGAACCCGTCGAGGCGGTCGACAATGCTGGTATGTGGTGCGTGCGGTGCCGCTACGAGGGTGACTACGACAAAACAGGGCTACCCGACCCGCTGATCATGACCAATTACATCCGGGTCCGCGACGGCAAAATCGTCACCCTGTTCATCATCAATAACACCCCACCCCAGTACTGACCGGACCGGCCGCTCCCCAACGGGAACGGCCCCTCCCACCGGAGCACAACATGACCAGCACCGTCAGCGTCGGACGCTTCGCCACCATGACCCACCTGAGTGTCAAAACACTGCGGCACTACCACCAGGTCGGACTGTTGGAACCAGCCGAGGTCGACTCCCACACCGGATATCGGTACTACACACTGGAACAACTCCCGACCGCGCAGCTGATTCGGCGGCTGCGCGATCTGCAAATGCCTGTCGCCGGTGTCCGTGCGGTCCTCGTCGCCAGCAGCCCAAGCGAGCGTGACACACTGATTGCCGCCCACATCGATCACCTCGAAACCGAACTAGCCAAGACGCAGGCCGCCGTGAAATCGTTGCGCGCCCTGCTGGACAGCGCACCCCGGCAACATCCGGTGCATCGGCGGGCCGAATCAAGTTTCCCAGTGCTGGCCATCACCCAGGACACCCTCGACCCTGCGGATATCGAAACCTGGTGGCTCGACGCCTTACACGAACTGCGTGCCGCGGCTGACGATCACGCCATGCAGGTCAACGGGCCTGCCGGCGGCCTCTACGACGAATGCCTTTTCCAACACGAACCCGGTGAAGCTACCGTCTTCATCCCCGTCACCACGCCACGCGAACAGGGCAGGAGCAAACCCCTGGTTATCCCCGCCGCCGAGGTCGCGGTAACCACGTACCACGGATCGCATGCCGATATAGACCTGGCGTATGCCCACTTGGGTTCCTACGTCGCCGAACACGAACTAGCCGTCGGCTGGCAACTACGCGAGTACTACCACCGAGACCACAGCCACACCACTGACTACACCCAATGGCGCACCGAAATCGCCTGGCCGATCATCGATACCCCCACTAAACAACCGGCACTCTGAGCACACCAGAATCCGGCGAGCACCGACCCTCGGAGGACACCATGTCTACTGCCACCACCACGCTGCAGATAGACCTCACAGGCAAACGAGCCCTCGTCACCGGAGGCACCCGAGGTATCGGCAAAGGCATCGCCGATCGACTGCGTGCTGCTGGCGCGACCGTTGTCGTCGCCGCACGCAGCGCCCCCCGCACACCGTCGCCACAGGTGATCACCGCCGACATCGCCACCGCCGACGGGTCGGCAACCATCGCCGAACGCACCCTGGCCATACTCGGCGGCGTGGACATCGTCGTGCACAACGTCGGCGGTGCCCAGGTAAGCCCCGGAAGCGTCACAAACCTGACCGACGACGACTGGGATCAAGCCTTCCAGATCAACCTGTTCGGAGCCGTACGACTCGATCGAGCGCTCGTCCCCTCGATGATCACCGGCCAAAGCGGCGTCATCATCTACATCACCTCCGTGCAACGCCGCCTGCCGATGCCGGGTACCGCACCCTACGCCGCCGCCAAGGCCGCCCTGGCCAATTACAGCAAAGCACTATCAGATGAATTGGCGCCCAACGGTATCCGTGTCACCAGTGTCTGCCCCGGATTCATCGAGACCGAAGCTGCCGCAGCATTCGTAAGCGAGCACGCCGAGGCACTACAGATCAGCATGGATGCCGCACGCGCAGAGGTCATCAAATCCATCGGTGGCATCCCCCTTGGCAGAGCCGGAGATCCCACCGACGTCGGAGACCTCGTCGCTTTCCTGGCATCCGACCACGCCCGTTACCTGACTGGAGCCGAATTCCTCATAGACGGCGGCAGCACCCGCACCGTCTGAACCACAACAACCGGCTGACCGCTCGACCTCGGGAGGAGTCAGCACCGCTAGCGCTACTACAACGTCCAGCAACTGATCAGTTGCTGGCGCTCACGGTGACGTCGGCAGGTCGATGAGTTCGGCGAGCCGAGCACGGTGGCGGTAGGCGGTGCCCAGCGCGAGCTGATCGCTCTTGGCCCGCTTGAGATACAAGTGCGCGGGATACTCCCACGTCATGCCGATCCCGCCGTGGTGCTGGATGCACTCTTCGGCGGCGTGTACGGCGACATCGCTGCAGTACGACTGGGCCACCGCGGCCGCGATGGGGGTCTCCGCGCCGCCGCGGGCGTAGGCATCGGCCGCGTAGCGCGCGGTAGCGCTGGCGGAACTGACTTCCAACCACAGGTCGGCCAGCCGATGCTTGAGCGCTTGGAACGAGCCGACGGCCCGGCCGAACTGCTTGCGTTGCTTGACGTAGCCCAGTGTTGCGTCCAGACACCACTGCGCCACTCCGACCTGCTCGGAAGCCAGCAGCACCGCGCCGCACAAGAGCGCCTCCGCCACCGCATCCTCGGCGGCGCCGTTGTCGACCCGCGTGGAAGCGGCGGCCGAAAACTCAATGTCGGCAATCGGTCTCGTCATGTCCAGCGACAGCACCGGGATCACCTGCACGCCGGCCGCCGCGCGTGCAACGGTGTGCAACTCGAGGCCGTCGGGTCCGGCCGCCGGGACGACGAGCACGTCGGCCGTGTTGGCGCCCGCGACACTGCTGACCCGTCCGGTCAGGCCCGACGCACTGACCCGAACCGTAGCGGCACAGGCGCCCGGCGGCGTGGACAGCGCAATCGCGAGCGCACCCGTCGTCGATCCGTCCGCCAGCGACCGCAGCGTATGCGTCTCGCCCGTCTTGAGCAGGGCGACTGTGGCCAGCCCCGCGCTGGACAGAAACGGAACCGGCGCGACCGCGCGTCCGATCTCCTCCATGACCACGGCCGCCTCGCGGGTGCTCGCGCCCGCCCCGCCGAACGACTCGGGCACTAGCAGTGCGGCGAGCCCGAGTTCGGCTGCGAGTGTCTTCCAGACGTCGGTAAAGTCCGCATCTGGGTGGTCGTAGAGGGTGACGACCTCTTCCGGCTTGCAGCGATCGGCGAACAGGCGACGGACCGTGTCGCGCAGCGCATCCTCGGTGTCGGTGTAGAGCAGGTTGGGTGTGCTCATCGGAACAGGTCCTTCCAGGGAATGTCCTTGTCGACGCGGTGTTCTGGTGGCAGGCCGAGCACCCGTTCGGCGATCACGTTCCGCAGAATCTCCGAGGTTCCACCCTCGATCGAGTTGCCCTTGGCGCGCAGGTATCGGTATCCGGGTCCGCGTCCGTTGAAATCGACGATCTCCGGCTGGCGCAACGTCCAGTCGTCGTAGCGCAGGCCGGCCTCGCCCTGCAGTTGCATCTCGAGGCCGGAAATCGCCTGTGTCAAACGGGCGAGGGCGAGCTTCATCGCGGAACCCTCGGGACCCGGTTGGCCCGAAACCAATTGCTGGTGTAAGCGTTCCCCGGTCAGCCGCGTCGCCTCCGACTCGACCCACAGCCGCATCAGCTGGTCGAGCATCGCGGGGTCGCGCAGTTCGGGTTGCGCGCGCCAGGCGGCAACGACCTTGCCGATCATCGCGCTTGGGACGCCGGATCCGATGGCGACGCGCTCGTTGTTGAGTGTGGTGAGGGCGACCTGCCAGCCCTGGCCTTCGGCGCCGAGACGGTTGGCGTCGGGCACCCGGACGTCGGTGAGGAACACCTCGTTGAACTCGGCCTCCCCGGTGATCTGGCGCAGCGGCCGGACCTCCACACCCCGATCGGTCATGTCGCACAGGAAGTACGTCAATCCGGCATGCTTCGGCACGTTCGGGTCCGTTCGCGCGACCAGGATCGCCATCTGTGCGTTGTGGGCGCCGGACGTCCACACCTTCTGCCCATTGACAATCCAATCGCCACCGTCGCGCACCGCGCGGGTAGCAACCGCAGCCAAATCCGATCCGGCGCCAGGTTCGCTGAACAACTGGCAGTAAATGTGGTCACCAACAAACAAGGGACGCAGGAACTTTCGCTTCTGTTCCTCGGTTCCGAACGCGGCGATGGTCGGCGCGGCCATGCCGAAGCCGATGCCGTTCTTGGCCACCCCAGGCTCGGGCGCTCCGGCTGCGGCCAGGGCGCCGTCCACCTGCTCCTGAAAGCTTTGCGGCACACCGAGTCCGCCGTGGCCGTCCGGAAACTGGACCCACGCCAGGCCGGCGTCGAACCTCGCTGTAAGAAATTCCCGCGGATCCGTGTGCGCCGGATCGTGGTTGGCCAGCAACTCGCGAACCCGGGCGTCGAGATGGCCGGTAATCGCCGCTTCGTCGAATGTCATGGTTTCGTGCTCGCTAAATTCCCTCAGTGTCGGCGAGCTCGCGGGCTGCGCCGACCAATGCGTCGATCCACTTGACGGTGGGCGTGCCCGCGGCCGCCTTGTTCTGCCGGGTGTCCATCGCGCGGCGCATGACACCTTCGGCGATGATGGCAATCTTCCACAGTCCCAGTGCGTGCCAGTACTTCAGCGCCTGCGGATCCCGCCCGGTCTGCTCGAGGTAGATGCGCGCGAGCTCGGCCCGATCCGGGAAGCCATCCAGGGTCGACGCCGGGAAGTCTCCGAAGTCCTCGCCAGGCTCGGGCCAGTACGCGAGCATTGTGCCCATGTCCGCCAATGGATCCCCGAGAGTGGACAGCTCCCAGTCCAGCACGCCGATCACCACACCGGTGTCGCGCGACACGATGGCGTTGCGTAGGTGAAAGTCGCCGTGCACCAACGACAGCTCGCGTTGCTCAGGAGCGGCGGCGACCAGGCGACGGGTCAGGTCATCGAGCTCAGGCAGTTCGCGGGTCCTGGACTGCTCCCACTGGCCGGCCCACCGCTTGAGCTGACGATGCGCATACGGCTTGTGGCTGGCCAGGTCGGATAGACCCACCACGTTGATATCCACCGCGTGAACCTTGGCCAGCGTGGTGGGCAGGGACACCCCGATCTGTCGGCGCCGTTGCGGCGCAAGCGATTCAGCGACCGCCATGGTATCGACGACCTGCCCGTTGATGAACTCCATGAGCACCAGTGGCACGTCCGCTATTGCAGGATCCTGTGCCACGCCGAGGATTTCGGGCACGGGGACATCGGTGGGCGCGAGCGCGGCCATGATCCGCGCCTCGCGTGCGACGTCGTGTGCCGAGGCCAGCAGTTGGCCGAGCGGCGGTCGGCGCAGCACCCAGCGCTGATCGTCCGCGTCGCGCACCAGGTAGGTCAGGTTGGACTGGCCGAGACCGATCCGCTCGAACCGCAACGGTCCGGTGAATTCGATTGCGAGATCATCGAACCAGCGTGTAACCGCTTCCGGGTCGATCCGGACAACCGACGGCTCAGGCATTGGCGCCTGCGGTGGTCAGTGCCCGGGCCGCGGCCAAGCCGATTCCGCGCGATGCCCCGATGATGATCGCGGTCTTGCCGTGCAGGTCCGTGGGCTCAGTGGGCATAGTCACAGGGTCTCCGGCCGTAGGTCGCGATATTGGCGCAGCTCGCGGCGCGCGATGGCCCGTTTGTGCACCTCATCCGGTCCGTCGGCCAGCCGCAACGTACGCAGGTGGGCGTAGGCCAGGGCGAGTGGGAAGTCGTCGGTGACGCCCGCGCCACCGTGCACCTGAATGGCCCGGTCGACGATCTTCAGCGCGATGTTCGGAGCGGCGACCTTGATAGCCGCGATCTCGGTCTGCGCTTCCTTGTTGCCGACCGTGTCCATCATGTAAGCGGCCTTGAGGGTGAGCAGCCGGATCATCTCAATGTCGATGCGCGCCTCGGCAATCCAATCCTGGATGTTGGCGTTGTCGGCGAGCGGCTTGCCGAAGGTGACCCGGGACTGAGCGCGTTTGCACATCAGCTCCAGCGCGCGTTCGGCCATGCCGATGGCCCGCATGCAGTGGTGGATCCGGCCTGGCCCCAGCCGGGCCTGGCTGATCGCGAAGCCCTCGCCCTCGCCTTTGAGCACGTCCTTGGCGGGCACCCGTACGTCGGTGAAGTCGATCTCGGCGTGGCCCTCGCGGTCCATGTAGCCGAACACCGGCAGGCTGCGCAGCACGGTGACCCCGGGCGCGTCGATCGGGACGACCATCATCGATTGCTGGCGGTGCGGCGGGGCAGCCGGATCGGTCTTGCCCATCACGATCAAGACCTTGCAGTTTTTGTGCATGGCGTTGGAGGCGAACCACTTTCGGCCATTGAGCACGTAGTCGGCGCCGTCGCGCACCATGGACAGTTCGATGTTGGTGGCGTCCGAGCTGGCCACCCGCGGCTCGGTCATCGCGAACGCCGATCTGATGGTGCCGTCCAGCAGCGGCTTGAGATACTTCTCGCGGTGCTCCTCGGTGCCGAACAGTTCGAGCACCTCCATGTTTCCGGTGTCAGGGGCGCTGCAGTTGCACGCCTCGGAGGCGATGAAGCTGCGGCCCATGATCTCCGCCAGCGGCGCGTATTCGAGGTTCGTCAGACCCGCGCCAGTGCCGGGGTGCGGGTGAAACAGGTTCCACAAGCCGCGTTTTCGAGCCTCGACCTTGATCTCCTCGATGATCGGCGGCTGGAAGTGCGGGTCGCCGGACTCACGCATCTGGTCTTCGTAGATCCCTTCGGCCGGGTACACATACGACTCGACGAAGTCAAGCAGCTCGGTCTGCAGCTGCTGAGCGCGTTCGGAAATATCGAACAGGGACATGGGGATTCCTAACTGGGGACGGGCGGGTGATCACGAGATCTCGTTTAGCAGCGACGCCTGAAAGCGCCGCATGCCGCGCAGCCAGCGCTCGTAGTCGGCGGCTTTCTGGCGGAACATGTCCAGCACGGCCGCGTGCGGCAGGATCAGGAAGCGTTCCTCGTCGACCGCGGCGAGGACGTCGCGGGCGATCTGGGCGGGTTCGAGCACCTCGCCGGCCGAGATCACGGCGCGGGTGGCGGCGACGCCGCGCGGATCCCCGGTCTTCTCCCCGGCGTAGAGCAGCTCGGTGTTGACGCCCATCGGGCACAGGCAGCTGACCCGCACCCCCTGGTCGCCATAGCTGATCGCAAGCCATTCGGCGAACCCGACGGCGGCATGCTTGGTGACGGAGTAGGTCGCCGACCCGATCTGGGTGAGCAGGCCGGCGGCCGACGCGGTGCTGACGAAGTAGCCCTCGCCGCGCTCAACCCAGGCGGGGATGAGCAGTTGCGCGGCCCGGATGTGCGCCCGCAGGTTCACGTCGATCGACCGTTCCCAGTCCGCCTCGCTGGCTTCCAGGCCGACTACCCCGACGATCCCCGCGTTGGCGAAGTACAGGTCGACCGGTCCAAACTGCCGCTCCGCCAACGCGATCAGGTCACGGATGGCCGTGATGGCGGACACGTCGGCCCCGGCGGCGACCGCGGATCCCGGTGTTGCAGCGTTGATCTCGTCGGCGACGGCCTGCGCGCCGGCGGCGTCGAGGTCGGCCACCAGCACCCGGGCGCCATGGGCGGCGAGTTCCTCGGCGAGCGCGCCGCCGATGCCTCCGCCGCCGCCGGTGACGATGGCGACCCTGCCTGCGACCTTCATCGACTCCTCCGCCCGATGCCGAAGCGTTCGCTGAGCTGTGTGCGGGTGTTGGCGGCGTCGGTGTGCAGCACACCGGCGATCCCGAGCCGGGCCGCCCCGTCGAGGTTTTGTTGTAGATCGTCGACCATGACCGCCTGGTGTGGGTCGATGCCGAGCCTTTCGCATGCGATGGCGTAGATCTTGCGCGACGGCTTGCGGATGCCGACTTCCGAGGAGATCACCACCACGTCGGCGAGCGCGTCGAGGTCGAACCCCGCGTAGCAGTCACGCCCGAACGCGTTGGATACCAAGGCAATCGGAACTCCACCCGCCCGCAGGTCCTCGATCAGCCGAACGGTGTCGTCGTCGCGACGCAGCCCGGTCTGCATCCGCGCCGACAGATGCTCGGGCTGGACCACCACGCCATGGGCGCCCAGCCGCTCGGCGAAACCCTGATCGAAGGCGTCGGCGTCGATACGTCCGCACTCGTGCTCGACCAGAAGCTTTCGGGCGGTGGTGTCGTGGCTGAGCAAATCCAGCATCAGTCCTGGGGCCGCGCCGAGGAGTTCGCCGAACTGCTCGAACGCTTGCAGCACACTCGTAGTAATCACACCGCCGAAGTCGATCAGCACGGCGGTACGCGTCATCGGCGCGGTATCGGCCGGACCGCGCGCGGTCTCGACGGTAGACATGCGTGCTCCTACCTGTCGCTGACGGGGTTACTCGCAACCGTGCGCTGACCGCGATAGCGGGCTAGACGCCTGGCACGTCCATCTTTATACCCAGTAGTTGAATCCGACGTCAAGTTCAAATTCGGGGGGGTGCGCAGCTGCGATCGTCAGCCGTGGCTCAAGCGGCGGTTACCGGTCGCGGCGTGCGGGCTGGTCGTGCTGATCCGGTGGCGGAATCCGAAGGGCATTAATCCACAACCGGGTGACGATCTGTACGAGGTCCTCCTCGGTCGCCACCGGCGTGTCGTCGCGGTCCTCGCCCGTGACGAAGTGCCCGAACGCGATGCGGCTCATCATTGCGGACAATGCGCGTGACGCGAGCACAGGGTCCAAATCCGGATCCGCCTGGCCCTTGGCCTGCAGCTTCGCAATGCTGCGCGCGTTGCGGCGGACGAACGCATTCGATCGCGACGTGCGCAACTCGCGAAACTCGGGATCGATGTTGGCAACCTGCTCGAGCAGACCCATCAGCTTGCTGTTGCGTTCGTAGGCCTGCAGGTAGGCCCGGTTGCTGGCTTCGATGACAGCGGCTGGATCGTCATCGCCGGCGACGTGCGGCATCCCGGGATGCAACATGTCTTCCTGAGCGACCTCGAGAACCGCCGCGAAAACTTCCTCCTTGCCGGAGAAGTAGGTGTAGAAGGTGCCCGACGAGCACTTCGCCGCCCGCGTGATGTCGATCAGCCGAGCATTTAGATACCCGTCGCGTTCGAACACTTTCCGCGCCGCGGCAACCAAGGCGGCGCGAGTGCGAAGGCCACGCTCGGTAGCCGGCGGCTCGCGCAGCAGCGATGACCGTGCCATCGACGGGGGAGAGTCCGCGTGGTCGTCATCGGCGGCAACGTTGACCATGTGCACAGTTATACGTCACCGCGTAGGAAATGCAGTTGTGACGTGAGGCAAAAGGCCTGCTCCCATCGCGTGAGCCGGCTCATCGGAAGGTGTGAGCGGTTTTCTTGGCGTCCAGCGCCGTTACCGACGAGCCACCGGAGCTGAAGACTGCTGCAGCGCATCAGTCCCTTCGACGGGCACCGCTCGCCGGACCGACAGCGGTTGTGGTCTCAGACCCTGCGGTCGATACGGCCGTTACGCGGCGTCGTTGTGTGGGAAGGTGATAACAACACCCTGTCGTGGGTTGATTTCTCCGCCTTGGAGTCGGGTCCAATGGTCCTGCAAGGCTTTTGGACCTGCGCCGGTGACGACGTCCAGGTTGTCGCGCAGCAGTCTTTGGAAGTCTTCCCACGCAGTGCGATACCGGCGCGCGATTTCCTGCCGCATGCCGGGCGTGCGCAGATAATCGAATGCGCCGAAGACTGTTGGCGCGGGGCCTTCGAGTTGCTCGGTGTGCAGCGAGGTCGGGCTTGAGATGTGGGAGATACCAAGCACCGCATCGTGAGTCAGGTTGTCGGCAAGGTGGTGGTGGAGCCGCCGGCGTAGGTCGGTGTCGCCGGCGACGTCGGCGTATAGGGTCGGCACCTTGCTAAGCACTTCGACGTCGTCGTACGTGATCACTGTGTCATAGCACCCGAGCTGTTGGCTGAACGCGACGTTGGCCTGGCTGGTGATACCCACAATCTCGATGGCGCCGCGGCTATGGGCAAGACTTGCGATGCCGTAGCCGGTTTTGCTCGACGCGGAGGAGATCAGCAGTCGGCGTGCACCGAACCACTCATTGGCGGCGGCGAATGTTTCGAACGCAAAGCTTGTCATGAACAGCGGCCTGTACAGCGCCGTCAGATTTTCGCGTTCCGGTGAGCGAGGAGCTCCGCTGACAACCGTGTATTCGTTGTAGATCGGCATCAGCTCGGCGCGATGTGGTGCTCCATCGCGGAACCGGTCGATACCGAGCATCGAAGGAGTGACAAGCAGATGGCTTGCGCTTGGCAAGTAGCCGAATACGCGGTCATCCCGTTTCAATGAATCAGTTTCGGTGGCAACAACTTCCGCGTAACCCCATAAGGGGATGTGTGCCATGCCGGGAATCTGCGTCGGGAAGTAGCCCCAGTAGCCCAGTGCGTCACCGAGCGCGCAGTAGGTCAAATTGTTCGTCGTCAGGCCGACACGGTCCACCCGCAGTAGCGCTTGCCCGGCGGTCGGCCGCGCCGACGCAGCCTCGACAAGTGTCGTTGAGGACAGATCTGACCGGTCGATGACGAGGGACCACGACTTCATGAGACGTAGTTTCTCAGATCACGCTCACCATTTTGACTCTGTCTAGGGCGGCAGCGTAGGTAAGTCCCGCGGTCGTGGCGATCAGGCCTTGTGCGGCCGACGACCCTCACCTAAATGGGTGACTGCCCGCCGCTTCAGGGCATGCCAAGTTGGTGACAGATCACCGATAGCCGCCACCTTGAGCGAGGGAGGCGCAACCATGCGCACACCTGACCAACCACGCAACCGCGCGAGCTGAGGAGATCACTATGAGCCTGGCTGGTGTCTGTGGAATGCGTGCGGCAGGAGGCGACCTCATCGACACCGCACGAAGCCTCAACGAGGGTGAATGGCAGTCACCCAGTGCAGCGGCAGGCTGGTCGGTGCAGGATGTGGTCAGTCACGTGGGATGTCTACTGGAATTACTCCAGGCCGCGGTGCGCGGTGAAGCCGTTCCGGACAGTGGAATTGAACGCCTCAATGAGGTGACGGTCGCCGGGCGTCGTGACTGGGACACCGCCCGTACCCTGAACAACGTTGAAAAGCAACTCGATCAAGCGATCACGCTCTTCACCCCATTGCAGGAGCCACCCATGGCCTCCGTCGAGAGCCCGATGCTCGATCTGGGGACCTATCCCCTGCACGCCATCGCAGACATGTTCACCTTCGACATGACCACGCACCTGCGGTATGACATTCTCGCCCCGCGTGGCCCGATCAACCGCCAGCTCCCCACGTTGGACGAAGCGCGCTTGGGCCCTTCGGTTTCCTGGTTGCTGGGCGGGATCCCAAAGATGCAGCCCAACCTTGCTGGCCACCTCACCGCGCCGCTGGCGCTGCACCTCTCTGGCCCCGGCGCCCGCAACGTACTCATCAGAGCCCAAGCCGGCGTCATCTTCGTTGATCCGCTGCGCTCCCCCGCCGACGCTGCCGCCACCCTCACATCAACCACCGGCGATCTCCTCGCCTGGTCGACCACCCGGCTACCCTGGTCCACACTGGTGACGATTGAAGGCGACCAAAGCGCGGCCGCCGCATTCCTCGACGCTATTAATCTAATCTGAGATACGAGCCCGCCAACCACGACCGATAACCCCAGCCAGCTGGACGGGCTGATTGACCTCCCGAATTCCGAGATCGCTTGCGCAGCAAAGCAGTGAGACACCCTGGCGGCGTGCCCTGTTCAGGGACGTACGAGCACCGTGCCGGTCTTGCCGGGTGTGGTGGCGTGACGGATGGCGTCGGACAACTCCGCGATGGAATAGATGGCCGCCACGTCGAATTGGCGTGGAAACGCTTGAGCCATCAGGCAAGCGGTCCTCGTGTCAGAGAGGCGCTGCTCCGGAGAGGTGGTGGCGACCCAACGCCCGATCGTGGCACCCCGCAGCGTCAGGCCGCGGTCTAGGAGTGCCGTGGCATGCACGGGGATCGGCTCATCAGCCATGCGTCCGTACACCACCACGGTGCCCCCCGGAGACACCAGACCCAGGAGGTCCGCGCTGAGAGTGCCACCGATGGGATCCAGCGCTGCCCCGACGGTGCGGCCGCCGATCAGATCACGCGCCGCATCCAGCCAGTCGGGATCTTCGGTCACCAGCGCGGGCACCTCGGGAAAACGCTCGCGTAGCCGCTGCGCGGTCTCGGCTCTTCGGACCAGACTGACCGTGGCGATGTGGTGGTTGCTGAAACAAGGCGGCCCACCGCGCCCCCAGCAGCGTTGTTCAGTACGACGCCGTCGTAGCCCGTGGTGAAGTGCTCCCCGGCTTCGCGGCGCAACATAAGCACCGTCAGGGGATTGACGAGCATCTGGGCGGCGACCTCGTCGGAAACCGAGTCGGGAACGGGCACCACGAACTGTGCGTCCGCGGTGAATCGCTCAGCCCACGCGCCCGGCTGCGGGAAAACACTGACTCGGGCACCGGGTGTCACGTGGTGGACGCCGGGCCCGACTTTCTCCACGACTCCAGTGGCTTCCACGCCGGCGCCTACCCACTCCTTGGGTGAAGAGAGTTGGATGGCCTGCAGATCGCCCCAGTGAATCGGGAACAGGGTCACACGGACAAGGACGTGACCCGGTCCCGGATCGGGAGGTTCGGCCACGTCGATGAGTTTGACCACGTCGGCCGGATCGCCCGCCTCCGTATACACCGCGCCCAAGCCCATAGAACTCCACCTCGTCGCAACTGTTCTGTATCAGTTAGTCAATAACCAGCGTAGAGAGTTTTGGCTCGATCAGTCAATAACCGGGTAACCTGTTGCCATGGCTAGACCACGAAAGTTTGACGAAGCCGAGGTCGTCCAGGCCGCCCGCGATCAGTTCTGGTTGAAGGGCTTCAACGGAACCTCACTCGATGATTTGACCGATGTGACCGGGCTGGGTCGTGGCAGCCTGTACGGGGCATTCACTGACAAGCGCACCTTGTACCTGCGGGCGATAGATGACTACGCGACCGAGTTGACGGAACAGGTGCTGGCCGATCTGCGCGATCCGGAGAAAAACGGCCGCGATCGGCTGGTTGATCATATCCGTTCTGTCACGAAGCTTTTGACCGCTGACACCAAGGGCCGGGGATGCCTGATGGCCAAGAGCGCCGCCGAGATGGGAGCGACCGATAAGGAGGTCGCCCGCCGAGTCCGCAAGTGGCTCGATGCTTATCAGCACGACATAGCCGAAGCGATCCAAGTAGGCCAGCGCGACGGGGGCATCGACCCCGACGCCGACCCCGACGAATTGGCGCTGCTGATCCTGGCGGTGTTACGGGGGGCCGAGGCGCTGCGCAAGGGCGGAATGCCGCCGCGCGCCATCGTCGCAGTCTCGGAGCAGGCGATCGCGCTGATACCGCGTCCGTAAGCGGCCCGAGCACCAGAGCACCTGAATTTTTGATGACGCGGTAAGCAACAAGTTATTGACTGATCAATACAAAATAAGCTAGCGTCAGTGTTGCGATCGAACCGAGAAGAGGCACATTTTGTTCGCCAGCATTGGAGTCATCGGATCGGGGGCCGTCGGACGGGCCGTCGCCACACGTGCTTTGTCAGCGCGAATTCCCGTGGTTCTCGGCAATAGTCGCGGCCCAAACACATTGAAAGAGCTGGTCTGCGAGCTGGGTGAGGGCGCTTCGGCAGGTACCGTGGCCCAGGCGGCCGATGCCGACTTGGTGGTCGTCGCCATCCCCTTTGTTAAGGTTCCCGAGTTGGTCGGTGAGGTGCCGGACTGGTCGGGACGTGTCGTCGTTGACGCCACCAATCAATTCGCCCAATACGAACCCACCTACTCCGGGTTCGTCGATCTGGGTGATGAGACCGGCAGCGAGTGGGTGGCCCGGCACCTATCGGGCGCCACGGTCATCAAGGCGTTTAACGCGATGTACGCCGAGTACATCATGGCCGACCCCCGACACCACGATGGGCGCCAAGTGTTGTTCTTCGCCGGCGACGACGATGCGGTCAACGCCGAGTTCGCCGCATTGGGCGAGGCGCTTGGGTTCGCCCCCGTTCCAGTGGGCGGCCTGCGTGAGGGCGGCCGGCTGATGCAGCTCGGCGGCCCGCTGAGCGCATTGCACGTCATCAAACAGGACTAATCCCAACACATCTGGAAGGGTGACCATGCGTAAGCTAGAGACCACCGCGATCGGCGAACCCGCCGACGTCCTGGAACTCGTCGAATTCCAGGCGCCCGCACCGGGTTCCGGCCAAGTCCTCGTCGAGGTTGAGGCCGCCACCATCAACGCCTCGGACTTCCTCTACATCAGCGGCCAGTACTTCATCACCCCGCAGCCTCCGGCCGACGTCGGAGCCGAAGGCGTCGGCCGGGTGCTGGCCGTCGGTCCCGGCGAGGACGAGTCACTGGTCGGTGCGCGCGTGCTACTTCTACCCACTTACCGCCACGGCACCTGGGCCACCCACTTGATCGCCGCCACGACCGACATCGTTGTCGTGCCAGACGATATCGACACCGTTCAGCTCGCGATGGTCGGAATCAACCCGATAACCGCCCTGCTGCTGCTGCACAATTATGGCGATCCATCGATGAACGATCGGTGGATCGGCCAGACGGCGGGCAACTCGGCGGTCGGCGAGTACCTGATCAAATTGGCGCGCCGCTTCGGCTGGAAAACCATTAGCGTGGTGCGCCGTGAGGCCGCCGCAGAGCAGGTCCGCAGCTGGGGCGGGGATCGGGTCGTCATCGACGATGACAATCTGGAATCCAATCTGGCCCAGGCACTTAGCGGTGCGGAGCTCGACATCGTGGTCGACTGCGTCGGCGGCCGCTCGGCGCGGGGGCTCGCCCATCACTTGCGCTTCGGAGGAACATTGGTGTCTTATGCGGCTTTATCGGGGCAGAGCGCCTCGGTGTCCGCGCTCGAACTGATCGGCCGCCATGTGAACTGGACCGGATTCTGGCTGATCAACTGGCTGCGGCGCACCGACACCGCGGTGGTGCACAACACCTATCGCGAGCTGGTGGCGCTAGTCGGCGATGGCACGCTCAGCGCACGCGTCGACCGCACCATGCGGCTCGAGGAGTGGAAAGACGCCGTAGGCCGCACCCAAGGCGACACCGGCCGGGAGGGCAAAGTCGTATTCGTGTTCGACGAGCAACACTCGTGACCAAGCTCTGCGCTTAAGTTGCCAAACTGGCTAGCAGACGGAGGTTTTCCTCGGATGGTGAGCCTGGGTCGGCGTGGTAGGTGATGATCATCTGGCGTTGATCCGGCAGGTGCAGGATCGTGTAGTGGAGATCCAGCGGCCCGACTTGCGGGTGGTAGAAGGCGGTCGGACCGGTGCTTCGATGCTTGACGTCGTGACGCGCCCACAATGTGGCGAATCGCTTGCTGGCGAGGCTGAGTTCGCCGATGAGCTCGACGAGTTCGCGATCGGGTGGCTCCGCTCCGAGCACGGCTCGCAAGAAAGGGACGATCCTGGTCGTAAAGCGGTCCCAGTCACGGTAGAGCATACGCATTTCAGGCTCGAGAAACGCTGCGCGCAGGATGTTTTCGCCCGGGCTGAAGATGCGTGACAGCGCTCGGGCGAGGCGATTGGACGCGAGGATCGCCATGTTCCTGTTGACAACGAACGTAGGGGTAAGCGGCCAACTGTCGATGAGAGTTTGCACGGCCGGATCGAACCTTTCAGGGACGGAGCGTCCACGCCGACGCGGCGCCGGTCGCGCCAACTCGCGCAGGTAATTGCCGGCGTCTTCGTCGAGTTGCAGGGCGCGGGCAAGGCCGTCAAGGACTTGGTCGGAGGGCTGATGGTCTCGCCCTTGCTCGAGTCTCAGGTAGTACTCGGTACTGATACCGGCAAGCATGGCGACTTCCTCGCGACGCAATCCCTCGACGCGTCTGCGTTCGCTGTCCGGCAGGCCGACGTCGGCAGGCTTGAGCAATTCGCGGCGGGCCCGCAGAAAAGCCGCCAGCCCGCGGGTTGTTTCCATCGATCAAGAGTAGTGCGCGGCGTCTCGGAAAGGGTGGCCCTCGGATTACCAGCAACGCCATGGTCTGGATATCGGCCGTGTGCGGGTGGATCGTGGTCGCATCAATAGTGCCTGCACGAAAGAGACCGCCATGCCTATGCGCAACTACGGACCGACTACCACGGCGGCCGAGATCGTCGATGACGTGGATCTGCACGGACGCCGTGTCGTGGTGACGGGTGCCAGTTCCGGGATCGGCGTCGAGACCGCCCGCGCTCTGGCATCAACCGGCGCCGAGGTGACACTGGCAGTACGCAACGTTGAGGCTGGCGGGAAAGTCGCGGACGGGATCGCCAAAGAGCTGCCGCCGGGAGCGGGTGTGCCGCAGGTCGCACACCTGGACCTTGCCGATCCGGCCTCGGTGGCCGGCTTCGTGCGCGCGTGGACTGGGCCGCTGCACATCCTCGTCAACAACGCCGGCGTGATGGCCCTGCCGAAGCTCACCCTCACCCCAGACGGATACGAAATGCAGTTCGCCACCAACCATCTCGGTCATTTCGTGCTCGCCACCGGCCTACATCGGTGGTTAGCCGCAGCTGACGGTGCGCGCGTGGTGTCCGTCGCCTCCATCGGGCACCTGTTCGGCCCGGTGGTCTTCGACGACCTGCACTACCGGTTCCGCCCCTACGACCAGTGGACGTCCTACGGCCAATCCAAGTCAGCCAATGTGTTATTCGCCGTCGCCGCCGCAAAACGCTGGGCCGACGACGGCATCGTGGTCAACGCACTAATGCCCGGCAACATCGCCACCACCGCGCTCGCGCGGCACATGGGTCCCGACGACCTCGCCAACTTCGGGAAAGAGACAGACCTCACGCTGCCCCCGGTCAAGACGATCGAGCAAGGCGCCGCAACCTCTGTGTTGCTGGCGGCCAGTCCCGATGTCGAAGGGGTCACCGGCCGCTACTACGAGGACTGCGCCGAGGCGCCGCTGGTACATGAGCGCGAGGGCCACACCGGCGGCGTCGCCCCTTACGCACTCGACCCGAACAATGCCGACCGCCTCTGGCAGATTTCCAACGAGCTAACCAAATAAATCTGACGATGCCGGGTCACGCTGGTGTGGCTTGACCGCGGTCGGCACCGACGATCGGCGCCAGTTGCTCACCGTTGGCCGCGTTAGGCAAACTCAGCGATTCCGCGTTGGGCGTTCTCGAGCATCGGATGGTGCGACGGCGCAGCTAGCTCAACGTCAGCTCGCGGGGCAGCTCGTCGCTCAGCGCGGCCTTAGTGAGCAGTTCACCGAGCAGCGGCCCGAACTTCATGAGGTTGCTGCCGACGAACGCGACGACGCGGCCGCGGCGGGCGACGGTCCAGCCGTCGCCGCCGGAGTCGAGCCACGGGGCGCGAACCGTGAAGCAGTCCACCTGGCCCACCGGCGACAGCGACGGAAACAGCGCGCGCACAGTCGCTGGGTCTGGCACCTCCTGCCCGAAGGCCCAGCGGCCGGTGCTGCCGAGCGGCAACCCGTAACCCTCGGGCGCTGAAAGGCAAGCGGCGCCAACGGCGTTGGCGCCTTCGTAGGTGAAGCGAGTGTGCGGGGCGAACTCAACGCCGAGCGGTCCGAAGAGTGCCGGCGTCTGAACCCCCGCGCAAATGAGCACGCGATCGCTCCGCACCACGGTGCCGTCAGCAAGCGTCGTCGCGCCGTCGTCATCGACCGACACCACCTCGCCGCGGTAGATCGTGACCCGCTGCGCCACGGCGCCCAGCGCGCGGCGGATGCGCAGACTGCCGCCGAGCGGATCGAATACTCCGGTCTCCCACGGCGCCGCCAGAAATGGGATCCGCGCCTCGACCGCGTGCCGGTCGATCCAGGAGAATGCGGCGCCGGCATCGGTCATGGCCGCTGCGGTGTCATCGGGGGCGGCGACGGATATAAAGCCCTCCGAGCCAAGCAGCCGCCCCGCGCCCAACTCAGCCTCCCAGCGTTGCCATCCCACTCGTGCCTTCATCGCGAGCCCGCATAGCACCGGACGCCGGTGGGCGATGCGGAAGATTCGCGCCAGTCCCGCGGACTGTTCGGCGAACGGTTCACCGCGCTCGAACACCATCGCCTGTTCCCCTCGCCGCGACAGTTCGTAGGCGACCGCGAGCCCGCATACCCCCGCGCCGATGATGACGATCATGCCCGCTTCACCTCCGCCGCTACTAGAAGAAGAACCCGGCATACGGTGCATCGGCTACCGCGAACAGCCGATCGGCCACCACAAGCACCGCCGGATCGTCGGCCAGTGCCAGCCCGGCGACAGCCAGACCGCGCCAAGTGGCGCCGCCGAGTAGAACGGAGCCGAGCCCCTCGACGCCGACGCGCAATTGGGCGCGCTGGTTGGTCGGTTCCGCTCCGCCGCCCGCGATGGTGAATCTAACTGAATTGTTCTGTAGCAGACGGTCGTTGACTGCGATGGTGAGCGCGCCGTCGTCCGCGTATCGGCGTGCCGCCAGCGCCTTCTGGGCGTCGACGACACGCAACCACGTTTCGTCATGCACGGCGGTAATCCGCATGGCCCGCCGGTCGACAAGCAGCCAGGGCAGCGGATCGTCGACCGGCAGCATCCAGAACACGATGCGGTCAACGAGATCGAGCCCGAGCAGGAAACGCAGCAACCCGAGATACGCGTCGGTGGTGGGCGCGAAGAAATCTTCGACGACGATGGTGCGTTGATCGCTGACGAACCACTTTTCGGTGTCGACGGGGCGGTAGCGGGTGAAACCCGACTCGGCCCCCGGTTCGCCGCAAACCGCGACATACACAGGCCCCGAGGATGATTCGGTGCGCAGCCGCAGACCCTGCCACCACACCTTCGGGCGGTCAATGGTTCCCGCCCGCGACGGGCGATTCGCGGCGTATATCCGCGGCGGGACATCCCACGTTTGGGCTCGGTCGAGCAGCCGCGCCGGAGCGCCGGTTCCGACACCGGGACGCAGTGCTGCCCGCGCCGTTTGAACCTCAACGGTTTGCGATGAACTCGCAACGCCGTAGCCGTACCGCTCATAGATCGTCGCCTCCGACGCCCGCAACGTTGCGACCACCTCACCCCGCGCGGCGATGTCGCGCAGCTGACGATCCATCAGCGCGGTGGCGATCCCTTTTCGGGTGAATGACGGCAGCACCCCGATGTGTGACACCGCGGCGTGACCGACGACCGCTCCGCCGGGAAGCGTCAGTCCGCTCGTCACGGCTTCTGCGGTGCCAACGAGTTGTCCTCCGACGAATGCTCCGACGGTACGTCCGGGTTCGAGCAGCGTGCTGATCTGGCCGGGCTGCAGGTTCGACAGCGGTGGGAACCCGACCATGGCGGTGCGAAACAGGTTGGCCGCAGCGATGAGGTCATCCTCACTATCGAGGACACGGATCTCGAAGGTCATCCGGCCATCATGTCTCGTGCCGTCGGCGGCGGCCCGAGCGCGTCGGTAAGAACCGGGCCCGCCTGTTACACGGCCGCCCAGCCTCCGTCCACGCTCAGGATGACCCCATGGATGTTGGAGGCGTCGTCGCTGGCCAGAAATACCACCGAGGCCGCCACTTCTTCGGGCGTGCTCATCCGCCGCGAGGGAAGCCGGGCCAGCACCGGTTCGACGTGGTCGGCGAATTCCTCTTGCCGTTCGGTGGCAATCGGCCCCGGCGCGACCGCGTTGACCCGGATCCCGGAGGGTCCGTACTCGTCGGCCCAGGACTTCGTGAACGAATGGATGGCGGCCTTATTAGCGCTGTAGATCGCCGAGCCGTGCGAGCCGCGAAGTCCCGTGATCGACCCAATGTTGACGATGGCGCCTTTGCCGTTGCGGGCCATCGCCGGCGCGATCACGCCGGTCAACAGGAATGGCGCGAAGACGTTGACGGCGAACGCCTCTCGCAGTGTCTGGTCGGAAATGTCAGCGGTAGGGGTCGGCATCAGCAGGGTAGCGGCGTTGTTCACCAGGATGTCGAGGTGTCCGCCGGCAGCCTCGGTGGCGGCTGCGGCGAGGCGCCGCACTTCCTCCTCTCCGGCGCCTAGGTCGGCGGCGACGAAGGCGCCGTCACCCCCGGCCGAGTGGATGTCGGCGACAACGGTGTCGCCGCGGGTCTTGTTGCGGCCGCTCACGATGACGAAGGCGCCACTGGCCGCCAGCGCCTTCGCGATGGCGACTCCAAGGCCTCCGGTGGCACCAGTGACCAGTGCTGTGCGGCACGATGTCCGCGTATCGTTTGGACTCATGAGTCCACATGCTCCGCCTACAAAAATGGACCTGCAAGTCCAGAAATGGACCGCGAAGGGGCAGGCGACCCGTCAGCGCATCATTGAGGGCGCAGCGGCCGAGATCCGCGCCCGCGGTGTCGCGCAGACCACGCTCGAAGACATCATGGCCCGCACGTACACCTCGAAAAGCCAGCTGTTTCATTACTTTCCGGATGGTAAGGAGCAGCTACTGTTGGCGGTCGCCGAATTCGAGTCGCAAAGGGTGATCGACGACCAGCAACCACACCTGGCAGCGCTCACATCCTGGGCAGCCTGGCAACGCTGGCGTGACGTCGTGGTGGACCGCTATCGCCGCCAGGGACAGAATTGTCCGATCGCGGTGCTCATGTCGGAGATTGGCCGCACAACACCCGGTGCCCAAGCCGTTACGGCCGAGCTGATGGCCAAGTGGCACGTCGCCATCGCCACTGGCATCCGCTCGATGCAGGAGGAAGGCAAGATCGCCACTCGTATGGACGCCAACCGGGCCGCCGCAGCGCTGCTGGCCGGCATCCAGGGCGGAGTCGGCATCATGCTGGCAACGGGCGACCTCTCCTACCTAGAAGCGGCCCTTGACGAGGGCATCGGCGCGCTGCGCGCGAGCTGACGCCGTGTCGTCTAACGGATTGGCAGGCCGGTCAGCGCCCGCGAAATCACCAGCCGCTGAATCTCGCTGGTGCCCTCGAAAATAGTGAAGATCTTTGCGTCGCGGTGCATCCTCTCCACGGGGTAGTCGCGGGTATACCCGTTGCCGCCCAAGATCTGGATGGCCTCGTCCGTGACATAGACCGCGGTCTCGCTTGCAACCAACTTCGCCATCGAGCCCTCCGCCGAGTCGAAGTTCTGGTTGTTGCGCGCCATCCAGCCGGCCCGCCACACCAGCAGACGAGCCGCGTCGATACGGCTCTTCATATCTGCCAGCTTGAATGCCACCGCTTGGAATTCACCGATCTTGCGACCGAATTGCTCACGCTGGCAGGCATAGTCGAGCGCGTACTCATAGGCGGCCCGTGCCACACCGATGGCCATCGCGCCGACGGTGGGCCGGGTGCGCTCAAAGGTCTTCATTGCCGCCTGGCCACCGGCGGAGGTACCGGATTTGACCCTTGCGATCCGTGCTTCGAACTTCTCCCGTCCGCCGAGGATCCCGTCCTCGGGCAGACGGACGTTGTCGAGCACCACCTCTGCGGTGTGCGAAGCGCGGATCCCGTGCTTTTTGAATTTCTGCCCCTGAGCCAGGCCTTTGGTGTCCGGTGGGATGACGAAGCTGGCCTGGCCGCGGGTGCCGAGTTCGGGATAGACCGACGCCACCACGATGTGCACGTTGGCGATACCACCGTTGGTCGCCCAGGTCTTGGTGCCGTTGAGAACCCACTCGTTGGACGCTTCGTTGTAGCTCGCGCGAGTGCGGATAGCGCCGACGTCAGAACCCGCGTCGGGCTCTGACGAGCAGAACGCACCGAGCTTGGGGTCGCCGGGCGTGCCGAACATCTCGGGATACCAACGGGTTATCTGTTCGGGAGTTCCGTTGCCCGCCAACGCTGCTGCGGCCAGCCCGGTGCCCATGATGGATAGCGCGATGCCGGCGTCGCCCCAGAACATCTCCTCGAACGCGGTGAGCATGCCGAGCCCGGTCGGCTCGCCGGCCTGCTGCGCGAAGAATTCGGGGGAGTAGAGGCCCACCTTCGCAGCTTCCTGGATCACGGGCCACGGGGTTTCCTCCCGTTCGTCCCATTCGGCCGCGGCGGGGCGGACGACCTCGGCCGCGAACTGGTGCACCCAGTCGCGGACCTCGATCACGTCGTCGCTCAGGTGTAGTGAGAAAGTCATGGCTTGCTCCTGAAAATATTGGTGGTCAACGGTTCTTGCGGTTGGTGTATTGCGCGAGGACGCTGACCGTCTGGTTGACCCAGGCCTCGAAGTAACGGTCGTCGTCGATGTTTCCCGGTGAGTGGCCGGTCAGCGCCTGCAGCGTCGCGGCGTAGGACAGCGACCCGATTGCGACGGCCGCGGCCGCCTCCGGGTCTGGGATGCACGTGCGGCCGGAGCGATTGGACGCCACAAGTTCGTCGGCGAACCGCTGATAGGCGTTGTCGGTGATGACCTGCCACGTTTTCTTCTCGAGGTCGCCGGCCTCGGCGGGCTCGCGCAACATCACTTTGAGCAAATCCTCGCTCTGGCGCAGGTTGTTCCAGATCAGCTGGCCTGCCGTTCGCACCGCTTGCTCGACGCTGTCCGACTGTCCGGCGTCGTACTGCTCTCGCGCCGCCACGATGCTGTCGATCCGGTGCGTAACCGCGGCCTCTAACAGCTCGCGCTTGGAGCCGAAGTGCTTGTAGAGCGCGCCCGACCCCGGTGCGAGCCCGGATGCACGCTGGATGTCGGCGACCGACGTCGCCGCGTACCCCCTGGCGGCAAACAGCTTCAGCGCTTCGGCCAGCAGCCGGTCACGTCCATTTGAGGGCATGGTGAGAGAGTACTCACTCACCTCGGGTAAGGCAAATGGTCACTTTGACGGCCAACTGTTCAATTGCGACTACCGTGCATGCGGCCGCCGTCGACGGTGCAGTGTTGCTCAACGACACGTTGTTCGACTCAGCGGTGCGCTAGCTGACCGAGAACCCGCCGTCGATCGCGAGTGCCTGATTGGTGATCGCCCGGGCCGAATCCGAGGCGAAAAATATTACCGCAGCACCGATCTCACGCGGCTCCTGGAAGCCGAACGGAGTCGGCCTTGTCGCAGGCCCAGCGGTGAGCGGCCCCTTGGCGTTGATGGCGCCGGGGGTAATGACTGCACCGGGAAGGATCGTGTTGACCGTGATCTGGTGTTCGGCGAGTTCGAAGGCACTCACGTGACTCAGTTCGAGCATGGCGCCCTTTGAGGTGCTGTACGCGGCGAGGCCCTTGATTAGCCCACCGCGCAATGCATTGGAGGCGATGTTCACAATCCGCCCGCCCCGCCCGGCGGTGACCATCTGCTTGGCGATTTCTCGCGTCATCAAGAACGCTCCGCGGGCATTGACGGCATGGATCGTGTCCCAGTGCGAAGCGCTAGCCTCAAGTAGCAGTTCGCGATCCTGCAATGCAGCGTTGTTGACCAACAGCCATGGAGCGCCGACGTCCTCTGCGATGGTTGCGCTGGCCGCGATGATTGATTCCTCGTTGGCAAGGTCGATGCTGATGGCTACCGCGTGGCGGCCAGCATCGGTCAGGGCGTCAACACGAGCGTTCGCGCTGTCGCGATCGGAGTCGGCGACCACCACGGTCGCGCCGGCTTCGGCCAGCACCTCGACGATTCCCGCCCCGATGCCCTTGGCGCCGCCGGTGACTACGGCGACACGCCCGGCCAGGTTGAAGAGTGCGGTGTCCGCCATAGAGCAAGCCATCCCTTCGTACCGTAATGCTTGATAGCTCCGGCCCCCTCAGTCGTCAAGGCCGCCCAGCGGAAGTCAACGCAACCAGTGGACGGGTTCTCGGGAAGATCATTGGGCGGCGTCTCAGGTGTCAGTGTGCGCCAGGCCTATTCGGGCATTTCGACGGACTTGATCGTCAGACTCTGGGCGAAAGTCCGGTTGCCATTGCGATAGCCCGGCCCACTTTGTGGCGTGCCCCCGAACACACCAGAGAATCGAATTTGCATATAGCCGAAACTCTACTGTCGGAAGGCGCCTTTGGGAATAACCGCTCGGATGCGAGCACCTTCGCGGTAGAGGAGCGGTTCGGACCGGATAACGGTCAAGGCCTGCAACATCCTGGCCGGGAACTGAAGAGATCGGACACGGTGGAGCGGCGACCCCATGACGGGCGAAATCAGGCTGGTTACTATCGTCCACGACATCAACCGGGCACTTCGAGGCAATAAATGGAGCCTGATATTCGCGTGTTTCGTCATGTACGGCTCCCGATGCGGGTGCTGTCACTGCGCACAATCGTCATCGTCGCCGCGCTGTCGGTGATTGCTCTCGTCGTCGTCCTGGGCCTATGGGTGTGGATTGGCGTCACCAACGATCAATACAGTCAGCTCGACCGTCGCCTGGATTCGGTCAGCAGTCTCGGCGATATCAACACGCTGCTTAACAGCGCACAACTCACCAACCCCGATCGACCCATGCCGGACGGCAACCTGGTCCGCAGCGTGCGCATCGGGGATACGACCGTGTCTGTGCCGGGCAATATCGTTCTGCCCAAACTGGCAAACGGCTACGCGAATACCACCATCAACGGCGTGCAATACCGCGTCCGTACTTTCACCGCCGGTCCGGCGTCGATCGCGCTCGCCGCGCCATTGGCTGAAGCTCAACATCGAATCAACGAACTGCACCTGCGGGTGTTATTGATCTGTTCCGGTGTCATCGGGGGCACGATCCTTGTCGGCTGGGTGATCTCGTTGATCATGGTCAATCCGTTCCTGCTGCTCGCCCAGCAGGCCCGCGCCATCAATGCCCAGTCCAGCCCCGACGAAGTTCAGGTCCGCGGTGTGCGTGAGGCCGTGGAGATCGCCGAGGCGGTCGAGGGCATGCTGGCCCGCATCGGCAACGAGCAGCAGCGCACGAAGGCAGCGCTCGAGTCGGCTCGCGATTTCGCCGCCGTCGCCTCACACGAACTGCGCACCCCGTTGACAGCCATGCGCACCAACCTGGAGGTGCTGTCCACCTTGGAGTTGGCCGCCGCGCAGCGCCAAGAGGTGATAAGCGACGTCATCCGCACCCAGAGCCGGATCGAAGGCACACTAACGGCGCTCGAACGACTGGCACAGGGCGAGCTGACCACCGTCGATGACTTTGTTCCGTTCGACATCACCGAGCTATTGGATCGCGCCGCACACGACGCGCTTCGCATCTACCCGGGCCTACAGGTATCGCTGGTGCCATCGCCCACGGTGCTGATGGTGGGATTGCCCACGGGCCTGCGACTGGTGATCGACAACGCCATCGCCAACGCTGTCAAGCACGGTAGCGCCACCGAAATCCGGCTCAACCTAACCAGTTCCAGCGAAGGTGTGGAAATCGCCATCGACGACAATGGCACCGGTATTCCCGAAGAGGAGCGCACCGCAGTCTTCGAACGCTTCTCCCGCGGGTCGACGGCTTCACGCTCGGGGTCCGGGCTAGGCCTGGCGCTGGTCGCGCAGCAGGCCGAATTGCACGGCGGCAACGCGTCTCTGCATGCCAGCCCGCTAGGTGGAACGCGACTGCGGCTGACATTGGCGGGTGATGGACGCGGACCAGCCTGACACATATCAGGCAGGGGGGGGGAGGGGGGATTAGATCGAAAAAAAGTGGACCGGAGCGATCTGTATGATAAGGCCCGACGGGTATGTCGGCTTCCGCTGCCACGCAGTCGATGAAGCCGAGCTCGTCAACTATCTACAGCGCCACTACGGCATCGAGGCCTCGACATCGGCCGAGGCATTAGCCCCGTGCTCGTCCTGATGTCTCACAACGACGTCGTCTGTTGGGCCAGGTTCAACAAGACGTAGGCAACGCAGAAAAGGAAGTTCAGTACGACGAGAACCAAGCCTGTAAACAAGAGTGAGCGTGTGCCGCGCCGTTGCAGGCGCTTCAGCTTCGCGGCTCGCGTTTCGCGGTTTATCTGCGACGCGATCAAAGCAAACCTGACGTCCGTCACTTCGTCGTCTGCGCCGGGCACGCCTGCCAGCATCTGCTGAAGTCGTTCTGGCCGGGTTTGGACGCCCACTTGTGCGAAGCGCTTGCACAGCCGCCTCGCCCCCCCGCGACCAACAATCTGATAGTGCATCTCTAGCCGATGCGATAGCCGCCCCCATTCGCCACCGCACGGGTTCGCCGGGATCGCCACAAGCCGGGATTCTAGTTCGCTTGGGGGCCATTTCGTAGGCTCCGCGCCAATTACTTTGACGGTGCTTCGTCGTGCTCAGGCGCTCGAGACGTCGCCTCCGCTGATCCGCTCGGACTCGGGTAGGTCGAGGTAGCGCTCGAGGTTGCGATGCATGTTGATCACGCGCCGCTCCTCGCCGGAGAGCGCCAGGTGGGTGAAGCCGGGTTGGTGCATGCCGCGCTGCAGGCCCGGGAGCACGCGGATGTCTTGGGTGAGTACCAGGCCGGGTTCGGCTTCCCCGGCGCTCATGCGGACATCCGTCGGCTTGTTGCGCCCCGCGCCGGGCGGCATCCGCGTCATCAGAAACATGACGAACTCGCCGTGATCGGGGTCCGGTCCGGGTCGCGAGCACATGATGGTCAGGTGGTCGGCATTGGCCAGCAACGTCATGTTCGGGAACACGTTGTACTGGTGCAGCCGAGTAATCCGGTCGGTGTCGGCCCAGTTCAGATCGACCCCGCGCGCGGCCGCGAACGCCCGCGTGTGTGCGGCGATCAGATCCTGAACCGTCGCTCCGGGCTGGCGTTCATCGGCGGGGAAGGGTGTGCCTTCGGCCGCACCCATGAGCGCACCCTGCGTGTAAACGTAGGCGTCCCAAACCTCTTCATCGCTCAATGCGCCATCAAAGCGGGGGCTCTGCACTCCGTAGGGCTGGTCAGACTTGCTGGTATGACCCCAGATCTGCTGTGGCGCATGGATGTCGTCAACGCAGCGCAGCAATTCGGGATGCAGTGTCTGAATGTGGTAGGTCTCGCTGTACCCATCGGCGATCGTCTTCCAGTTGGCGTCGACCTCAACGGTGAGAGTGGCATAGCAGCGGAAGTCGCCCAGATTGCACCAGGCAATATCGTCGGGGATCGACTCCAGGTATTCGGTCAGCGGCATCGCGTTGACGTCGAGGTTGACGAAGACGAGGCCCTCCCAGGTGTCGACCTTGGCCGGCACCAATGGGAAGTCGGACATTCGGAGCGCGCCAAATCCCTTGCGGTTGGGCACCCGCTTGAGTGTGCCGGCCAGGTCCCACGTCCAGCCGTGATAGCCGCACTTGAGCTCGCGCAGTCCAGAACCCGAGCCAACGCAGACCGAGTTGCCGCGATGGCGACAGGCGTTCTGAAACGCGCGCAGCACGCCGTCGTCGCCGCGGACGATCAGCACCCCGTATGGGCCGCAGCGGTACTCGAAGTAATCGCCCGGCTCAGCGACATGGTCGAGCATGCAGGCGACCTGCCACACTCTCGGCCACATCCGTTGGATTTCCAGCGCAGCGAACACCGGAGAGTAATAGCGCTCGGCCGGCACCAGGGTCGGGCGTTCGGGCGGGGTGCCAATCGCATCCTCGTCGCGGGTGCGGGCCGGATTGCCGGCAGCCACATTCATGGGCCGAGCCTTAACGCGCTCCGCGTACCAAACGGCCGGGACGGGCTCCGGTGTCGACATCTTTGCGGCGGGTCACCGTCCCGCTGACGATGGTCGCCGCGTATCCGCTTGCTCCCTGCAAGATCCGGTTTCCGCCGGCCGGCAGGTCGAAGGCCATCGCCGCGGGGTGCAGCGTCAGCGCATTCATGTCGATGACATTGATGTCGGCCTTTTTACCCCGCTCGATCGTGCCGCGATCGGTGAGACCGAATAGGTGGGCGGTGTCGTGAGATTGCTTGCGGATCACATATTCCAACGACAGCTGCTCGCCCCGATGCCGGTCCCGCGCCCAGTGCGTCAACAAGAAGGTCGGGTAGGAAGCGTCACAGATCATCCCGCAATGAGCACCGCCGTCGGAGAGCCCCAGCACGCCGGCGGGATGCAGCATCATCTCGCGGATCGCATCGTGGTTGCCGTCGGCGTAGTTGAACAGCGGCAGCATCAGCATGGCGGTCGCATTCGACTCGAGCATCAGGTCATACAGGGTCGAGAGGGGATCCTCGCCGCGAGCTTTGGCGATGGCGGCGACGGTGCGGTCGGGTGTGGGCTCGTAGTCGGGCGGATTGCCGAGCGCATAGAGACGTCCCAGCGAGTACTGCACCAAGGCGAACATCCCGTCGAACAGGAGTGTCGGGTCGACGGGCAGGTCGTCCTCGGACAGGATTGCCGCCTTCACCGCGGGGTCGGCCAGGCGCTGTGCAAGCTCTTCGCGGCTGCATTCGGTCGCCAGGCGGCGGTAGGTAGGCCGATGGCTGAAGCCATGGTGACCTTGGAATCCGATCATCATGCCGAACGGGCGCGCCGCGATCTGGGGATACAGCCGGCTGCCCGCCGCATGTGCATCCGCGGAGAGGTCCAACTGCTCGCGCCAGAGGTTCGGATCGGCGTCCACCTGGATGAGAGCGAATGACACCGGTCGGTCGATTTCGCCGCCCAATCGCCGCATCCACTCCAGTTCCTTCTTGGGGGCGACGATGTCCTCGCCCGCGGCCCCCTGCGGGGCCAGCTCGAAGACCGCCTGACCGCCGGCCGCCATGGCGCGGCCCAGGCCGAACAGTTCTTCTTCGGCGGCAAACGTCCCGGGTACGGGTTCGCCGTCCATGGCTCGGTGGCCCATGGTGCGCGACGTCGAAAAACCGAGCGCGCCGGCTTCAATCGCTTCGGTGACCAGGCGGCCCATTGCCGCGATGTCGTCGGGGGTGGCCGGCTCATTACGGGCGCCCCGCTCGCCCATCGCGTAGGCGCGGACGGCGCCGTGGGCGACCTGGCTGCCCACGTCGATCGAAAACTTCTGCTTGCCGATCGCGTCGAGGTATTCGGGGTAGGTCTCCCAGCCCCAGGTGATGCCCTCGGTCAGCGCGGTGCCGGGGATGTCCTCGACACCCTCCATCAACTCGATCAGCCACTGCTCCCGGCCCGGTCGCACGGGAGCAAAGCCGACGCCGCAGTTGCCGGTGACCACCGTCGTGACCCCGTGACCGCTCGACGGTTCAAGCAAGGCGTCCCAGCTCACCTGCCCGTCGTAGTGGGTGTGGATGTCGACGAAGCCGGGGGCCACCACATGCCCCGTCGCATCGATGGTTTCGGCAGCCTCGCCACCCATCTCTGGGTCGTTGGCGCCGCGGCGGACAACGTCGACGATCACACCATCCTTGATGCCGATGTCCGCGCGAAAGCGATCCGCGCCGGTGCCATCGACGACAGTGCCACCGGTGATCTTCAGGTCGAACACGAGACTCTCCTTCTCGTCGCCATGCGCTGTCGAGGTCAGACGCGGAGGCATTTCGCTACGCGAAGTAGCGTAACTCCTACGGCGGCTATGGCAATAGGTTCAGTCGAATTTCGACGCGGCTACAGGGCACTCCTCAGCGCCGCGATGGTTTCCAGGTCGTCAAGCGCTGCAACGCCGCGCCGCACACCTTCCATGGCGATGTCTTCGACCTGCATTCCCCCCATCCCGGCGGTGATCAGGGGCGCGACATATCCGTATAACGCGCCCTGCCGGAACCGCAGCCACAGATCGTCGCGATCCAGGTCGGGCCCGCCGGCGGCCGCGAGCGCGCGTCGGTAGTCGTCGAGTAGGTCGCGCTGAGTCACACGGCGGTCTTCGGGCGTCAGACTCGTGATCAAGGTGTAGGCCAGTTCGCGGGAAGGGTGTCCGCGCCGTACCGCCTGCCAGTCCAGAAGTCCCGCCTTGCCGCCGTAGAAGTACATGTTGCCGGGGTGAGCGTCGCCGTGCATGACCGTATGTGGGGGAGTGTCGATCAGTGCGGCGACGGCACCGTAGTTGTCGGCGATGAAGCGGCCGTTGTCGACGGGGATGGTCGTCCGCTCGGCAAGGCGCTTGATCGAGGTTTTCATCAGGGAGCCGGTCAACAGGGACGTGACGTCACCCGATGGGGTGTAGAGCCATCCCAGCGGGCCGCGCCCGTCGCGGGGCAGGCGGTCCCAGAACGTGGCGTGCAACTGGGCCAGCAATTCGACGATGAGGCTGGCGTGGTCGGGGGAAAGTGGGTGCAACGTGTCGGGAAATTCGCACGACTGGGCCGGGAGGTCTTCCAGAACCAACAGGTACCGGCCCGTCCAGGGGTCGAATGCCGCGCCGTAGGCATTTGGCACACCGGTGAGTTGCGGTGCGAGTTGGCTATAGAAGCGAACCTCGGTGTGTCCGAGCCGGCCAATTCACCCATCAAACGGGTAGCGGCAGCAGGTTCTCGCACAAGCTACATGACGTCTGTCTGAACCTTGTTCCTCCGAGCACCGATGCGTTGAACGAATGCCGGCGAGGCGACGTAGTCCGAGCGTTGATCGCTGTAATAGTTGCGCGCTGCGTCGATCCTGTGGGTGAATTGGCTTCACCGACTTCGTTCCCAGGCTGCGCGGCGCGGCGTGAAAAGGACGGAAAGGACGGTGGGCATGGAGCCCGGTGATCGCGGTGGCGAGCAGGAGGACAAGCCCGCCGAAACCAAGCCCACGCGTCCCCTCCGCGTCGCGCTGACTCGACGGAGCGCCTTGCTTGGGATGGGCGCAGTGGCCGGTTTCGCCGCGGTGGATGTGGGTGGGTTTGCCTATGCCGGCGGCTGGCTGCGGCCCGACGCGCTGACCCCACCGCGGTTCACTGATCGCTTCGAACACGTCTACGGCCGTCATGACGGGTTTCGGCGAAATCATGCCAAAGGTCTCAGCGCCACAGGATCTTTCGCGAGCACAGGGGCAGGTGCGGCCATATGCCGGGCAGCGGTCTTCCGGGCGGGTAGCGTTCCGCTGATCGGTAGGTTTTCGCTGGCCGGCGGTCTGCCGGATCAGGCCGACAAGCTCGACACCGTCCGAGGTCTGGGGCTGCTGTTGCAGGCGAACGGCCAGCAGTGGCGCACGGCGATGGTCAACCTTCCCGTTTTCCCGGACAGCACCCCACAAGGGTTTTACGAGCGGTTGCTCGCATCCAAACCGCTGCCCGAAACGGGCAAGCCCGACCCACAGAAAATGGCGGCATTCCTCGATCACCATCCCGAGACCGTCGCGGCAATGAAAATCATCAAGCAGTCACCGCCCAGTGCGGGATTTGCGGACAGCACGTTTCACGGGCTGAATGCCTTTTGGTTCACTAACAGCGCCGGCGCCACTATTCCGGTGCGCTGGTCCGTGGTTCCGCAGGATGCCGGCGGGGCTGATGTTCCGGGGCCATCCCATGGCAAGGATTATCTTTTCGACGACCTCATTCGCACGGTGGCACAGCGGCCGCTGAAGTGGCGGCTGGTTCTCACGATTGGTGAGCCGGGCGATCCGACCAACGACGCCACCAAACCGTGGCCGCAATCGCGGCGGTCCATCGATGCCGGCACTATCACCATCACTGAGGTACAGACCGAGGAATCCGGCAATGGGCGCGATATCAACTTCGACCCGCTGGTGCTGCCAGATGGCATCACCGCATCCGACGATCCGTTGCCCCCGGCGCGATCAGCCATTTACGCACGCTCCTTCACCCGTCGCGCTGAGGAGCCCAAGTCGCCCAGCGAGGTCAACGTAGCGCGAGTGCTCTCATGACAGGCGAGACAAACGAAACCACCGCAGCTCCGGCGCGTTTCGCCCTCCCGTCTCGGATTCTGCACTGGCTGATGGCGCCGATGGTCATCGCACAGCTGCTCATCGGCGTGACCATGATCGCTTCGTTGAGCTATTACCCACTGCTACTGGCCATACACCGGCCGTTGGGGGTGTCGATCCTGGCCTTCGCCGTGGTGCGCCTGGTGAACCGGCTCACCCACCGACTCCCACCCTTCCTGGCCACCATGAGCCGCGCCGAACGCCGCATCGCGTCGTGGTCGGAATACCTGCTTTACGCCTTGTTGCTCATCCAGCCCCTGATCGGGTGGGCCATGCTGTCGGCGGCGCGATTCCCGATCATCCTGGTGGGGCCAATTCATCTGCCCGGCATCGCACCGCACAACCTCAATGTTTATGCGGTGCTTCGGGAGTGCCACAGCGTCGTCGCTTTCCTGCTATTCGCGACGTTTACCGCCCACGTGTGCGCGGTACTCTTTCACACGCTCGTTCTGCGCGACCGGCTCATCGATCGCATGGCAGTGTGGCCCAGCAAACCTCCATCCCGAGAACAAGACGCAACTGAGGTCTGACGACCGCCTGTCCGCGCTGTGGCCGGCCGAATATGATCGACGCGATTCGAGCCTGAATGCGTACCGTCACGAAAAAGGGTGCGACGACCACAAGGGAGTGGAGAATTCCATGCCGAACGAGAAGCAAGCAGACAGGATGACGTCGGGCAAGGGATTCATCGCAGCGCTCGACCAGAGCGGTGGCTCGACGCCAAAGGCGCTACGCCTATACGGCATCGAGGAGGACGCCTATTCCTCCGAGAAAGAGATGTTCGACCTCATTCACCAGATGCGTTCGCGGATCATTACCTCCCCGGCGTTCACCGGCGACCGGGTGCTGGCGGCGATCTTGTTCGAGCAGACCATGGACCGCGAGATCGAGGGCGAGCCGTCGACCACCTACCTATGGGAGACCAAGGGCGTGGTGCCCATCCTCAAGATCGACAAGGGACTGGCCGAGGCATCCGACGAAGTGCAGCTGATGAAGCCGATGCCGGGGCTGGACGAGCTGCTGGAGCGGGCCGTGCGCATGGGTGTTTTCGGAACCAAGGAGCGGTCGGTAATCGGTGGCGCCAACGTCGACGGCATCGGCGCGGTGGTCGCCCAGCAATTTGAGGTGGCCCACCAGGTACTGTCGCACGGCCTGGTGCCCATCATCGAACCTGAAGTCACCATCTCGATCTCGGACAAAGCGCAGGCCGAGGACATCCTGCACGATGAAATCACCAAACAACTCGAAACCGTGCCCAACGGACAGCGTGTGATGCTCAAGCTCACCCTGCCCAGTGAGGTCAACCACTACCGTGCACTGGTCGAGCATCCGAAGGTGATGCGGGTGCTGGCACTCTCCGGCGGCTACTCCCGAGACGAGGCCAACAAGCTGCTCGCGCAGAACACCGGGGTGATCGCCAGCTTCAGCCGCGCGCTGACCGAGGGACTCACGGTCGACCAGTCTGACGAGCAGTTCAACGCCACGCTGGACAAGGCGATCCAGTCGATCTACGACGCCTCCGTCGCCGGCTGAGGCCAGCGGGCCCTGACCTCGTGTGGTCCTGTTCGCCGGGGTGCCATGCGAACATGACCACGTGACGTACGAAAAGGGCCTCACCGGTCTCGTTGTTATTGACCCATACAACGATTTCATTTCCGAGGGCGGCAAGGTATGGGATCGCCTGAAGGGTGTTGCCGAAGCGAACCAGTGCGTTCCGCACATGCGTCAGGTCCTCGATGCCGCACGAATGGCAGACATCCGCGTCTTCTACGCGCTGCATCGCCGATATCGCCGTGGCGACTACGAGACGTGGAAGTACGTCGCGCCAATTCAGAAAGCAGCATGGTCACGCAAGACCTTCGAATACGGAACCTGGGGCGGTGAAATCCGGCGCGAGTTCGAGCCTCAACCGGGTGACATCGTCGCCCAAGAGCATTGGTGTTCCAGTGGTTTCGCCAACACGGACCTGGATCTACAACTCAAGAAGCACGGCATCCATCAACTCATCGTCATGGGACTCATAGCGCACACCTGCGTCGAGGCAACCGTTCGATTCGGCGCGGAGCTCGGCTATGAGATCACAATGGTCAAGGACGCGACCGCGAGCTACTCGGATACGGAGATGCACGCGGCTCTCGAAGTCAACATCCCGAACTACGCCACCGCCGTTCTGCCGGCAAGTGAAGTCGTCGACGCGATTACTTCTTAGGCCACTAACTGCAGAAAAACCCTGCCCAGGAGAGGGCGGGCGGCGGTAGCGTCTCAGTCATGCTGTTCGCGGCCTTGCGCGACATGCAATGGCGAATGCGGCGCCTCGTCATCGCGGTCGTCAGCACCGGACTGGTGTTCGCGATGACGCTGGTCCTGACCGGCCTTGCCAACGGCTTCAGGGTCGAGGCCCAGCGAACCGTCGACTCCATGGGCGTCGACGCGTTCGTGGTCAAGGCCGGCGCCGCCGGCCCGTTTCTTGGTTCGACTCCATTCGCCGAAGTTGACCTGGCCCGGGTGGCCGCCTCACCCGGTGTGAAGGCGGCGGCTCCGCTGGTGACCGCGGCGCAGCCGATCAGGGAAGGCACCTCGGCGCGAAACTCCACGGCGTTCGGTGCGCCGGCGCACGGACCCGGCATGCCGCAAGTGTCGGAGGGACAGGCGCCGACGACGCCTGACGAGGTAGCGGTGTCGAGCACGCTGGGCCGGCACATCGGCGAGGACCTGCAGGTCGGTGCGCACACGTTGCGGATCGTCGGCGTCGTGCCCAATGCCACCGCACTGGCGAAGACGCCCAGCATCTTCCTGACGACCGAGGGCCTGCAAAAACTGGCCTACAACGGGCAACCGATGATCACGTCGATCGGGATCCTCGGCACCCCCAAGCAGCTCCCCGAGGGCTACCAGGCCGTGGATCGAGCGGCCGGTGTCACCGACCTGATGCGCCCGTTGAAGGTCGCGTCGGGTGCGATCACGATCGTGGCGTTCTTGCTGTGGATCGTGGCGGTGCTCATCGTTGGATCACTGGTCTACCTGTCCGCGCTCGAGCGCCTGCGCGACTTCGCGGTGTTCAAGGCGATTGGCGTGCCAACGCGGTCGATTTTGGCGGGCCTCGCACTCCAGGCGGTGGTCGTCGCGCTGCTTTCGGCGGCGTTGGGCGTCATCCTTGCGCAGTTGCTGGCGCCGGTGTTCCCGATGATCGTCGTGGTCCCCATGCGTGCCTACCTGGCGCTGCCGGTGATCGCGATTGCGATCGGTCTGCTGGCCAGCGTCGCGGGACTACGACGCGCGGTGGCGGTCGATCCCGCGCTGGCGTTCGGAGGTCCGTGATCGTGGGTGATTTGAGCATTCAAGACCTCGTCGTCGAGTACTCCAGCGGTGGGTATGCTCTCCGCCCCATCAACGGGCTGAACCTCGACGTGGCAGCCGGGTCGCTGGTGATCCTGCTCGGCCCTAGCGGCTGCGGGAAGACGACATTGTTGTCGTGCCTCGGCGGCATTCTGCGGCCGAAAAGTGGGGTAATCAAGTTCGACGGCCTTGACGTCACCTCGCTCGACGGCCGCGCGCTGGCGGAGTACCGGCGCGACACGGTAGGCATCGTCTTCCAGGCGTTCAATCTGGTGCCGAGCCTGACGGCCCTCGAGAACGTGATGGTTCCGCTGCGCGCGTCCGGGATGTCACGTGCGGCCTCGCGTCGACGTGCCGAGGAATTGCTGACGCGCGTCAATCTTGCAGACCGTTTGAAACATCGACCGGGTGACCTCAGCGGCGGGCAGCAGCAACGCGTCGCGGTCGCCCGCGCGATCGCGCTGGATCCGCCGTTGATCCTCGCCGACGAGCCGACCGCACACCTCGACTTCATCCAGGTGGAGGAGGTGCTGCGGCTGATCCGCTCGCTCGCGGAAGGCGAGCGCGTGGTGGTGGTTGCCACCCACGACAGCCGAATACTGCCGATGGCCGATCACGTCGTCGAGCTGGCGCCCGCACTGGCGTCGACGAACCGGCCCCCCGAAACTGTCCACCTGAAGGCCGGCGAAGTGCTGTTCGAGCAGTGCACAATGGGCGATCTGATTTACGTGGTGTCCAACGGAGAATTCGACATCGTGCGTGAATTGGCTGACGGCGGTGAGGAACTGGTCAAGGTCGCCACGTCCGGCGACTACTTCGGCGAAATCGGTGTGTTGTTCCACATGCCGCGCTCGGCGACGGTGCGCGCCCGAACCGATGCCACGGCCGTCGGCTACACAGCGCAGGCGTTCCGGGAGCGGCTCGGTGTGACGGGTGTCAGCGAGATCATCGGGCAGCAGGAGCTTGCCGCCGACTGATCCGCAATGCCACGCTGAGCGCGCTAGTACCGGTAGCGGGCCATGCGCGGTCGGCCGTGGCCGTCATCGCCTTCGTCCGACACCAACGCGGGCACCATTTCACTTGTCACCAAGCCCTCGTCCCGGGTCAGTTCATCGACTACGTCAAAGGATTCGGCGATGTTGGCGGGGGTGTCGACGATGACGGTGACAACGGGAACATGACGGCTCAGGGAGAGCAGTTTGTCACCGTGAGGTTCGTGATCGCCGTGGAAGCCCGATCTCGTTGGCCGCCAGGATAAGTGGGCAACCACGCATCGGGCGGGGTCATAGCCGAATCCAGGACGAGCCGGCTCATCGGCTACCGCAGCTGCTCGGTCGGTACCCCATAGCGGTCCTGGTAAGCGCTCACCCGCTCACGCACCTCGCTCGCGTTCAAGCCGGTGTCCGACCAGGTGTAGCGACCGCGTCCGCCGTCTCCGGGATGAGCGGCCAGAAAGTCACGCATCCGCTGTGCCGCGCTCGGTCGCAGTTCGCGACCGAGCTTCTGATAAATGTCCTTGATCGTGGTCCATGGGTCGTTCATGAACTCGGTGTACTGCACGTCGATCACCCGCCCGGCGGGCACAGCGCCGCTGTCGCGCAGCGCCATCGCGCGGTCCAGCCCGATGACGATCTCTTCATAGGACTGGGCCGCGCACTCGGCGATGCTCGACTCGTCACTGCCCATCCGCCGTAGGTGGTGGGTCAGCGCGGCGATCGACGAGATGACGTTGAGTGGATCGCGGTGGGCCTGCACGATCAACGCGTCGGGATATTCGGTCAACAACGCATCCAGCTGCCACAGGTGCGCCGGCGACTTCAGTAACCACTGGCCGGGCACGCCAGACTGCAGATGCTGCAAGAAGATTCGGTGGAAGCGATAGGCACCGGCGTGGTCGGCTTCATAGAGCAGCCAGCGATAATAGCTCGGCAGCCGGTACTGCACCGAATAGATCATGCTGGTGAACTCACTGGCGGTGATGCGGACGCACTCCTGTCCGACGAGAGCGCCCATCGGGTGAAATGCCAGGAAACCGGGAATGATCTGCTCAGAGAGTTCGATACTGGCCTGCGTCTGCGCGATGCGCGGATCGTCGTGGTAGGTCTCGGGCTGTGGGACCGGACAGGGCGCGTCGACCTCCCAGGTCAGCGGCGCTCGCAGGTCAGGATCCTGCGCGAGCAAGTCGTAGAGGATCGTGGTCCCGGTGCGCGGTTGGCCGACGATGAATATCGGCGCAGTGATTGGCTCGCTTGCGATTTCGGGGTGTTGGTTACGCCAAGCGATGACGCCGAGCCGGTTTTTCAGGGCGCGCATGATGTCGAGGTGAGCAATCTCGACACCGATGGCTGATAGCCGCGCCTCGTTGACCAGACCGTCGGTCACCCGGTCCAGCCCGGGCTGCCAGCCTTTGAAACCAAGACTGTCGCCGAAGTCATCGCTGCCCGCCTCATCACAGGCGGCGGCGATGAGCCGTTCCGGGGTGAAGCGCTCCTGCAGCGTCACGCCTGCTCCTCACGCCGGCGCACCGAAACCGTGACGTCGGGCGGATTGGGATTGTCGAGCCAGCGCAGGACCACGAATCCGCGATGCCGGCCACCGGTGTCGAGCCAATGGCCGAAGCCGAAGTCCTCCGCCGAGATCGCGATTCGCACGCGCCCGGCTGAGTCTGGCTGCATCGCGCGGTTGGTCACCGAGCTGTGCCGACGGCGGGGCTCCAGGCACTCATGCCAGATGTTTTCCAGCGTGACGTTCCAGTACCTGGTATCGGGTGGCTCGATGTCGAGCACGAGTGCCTGCCCGGGGTCGAGCCGGAACGTTCCCATCATGTACAGGTTGTCCGGGGTGGTGTCGGCTGCACCCAGATCGGCGGCCTCGGCTGTCAGCAGCGTGTTGGGGCGCTCCAGCAGCTCGGGCTTGATGGTGCGGTGCAGCGTGGCGAGCTTCATCAGTGTCCACGCCATCGCGGTGAATTGTTCGGCGAGTTCGTCGTCGGTCAGCGGCGCGAGCGGACCGGGATCGAGGGCTTCGATCCGCAGGGTGGCCAACTTTTCGGAGCCGCGATCACCGAGGTACTCCCGGACGACGACCGATGATGCGTCATCGGGGATCTGCACCCACTTCGCACCGGCGAGATCGGAGGGTTCGTCTTTCGAGAGGACGAGCGCGAATTCGCCTGAGGTCAGCGCCAGGTCGGTGTCGCTGACATAATTGGACATCCGGCGCGGAGTTAGTCCGGTGCCGGCCAGGACCTGGAACCCGAGGTAGGCACTTGTGCCCCGGGCACCGGTGATCCGGTAGCGCCGGTCGCCGCGGATCATCGCCAGGTAGTAGTTGCCGTCGGGATTGGGGCCGCCGATCATCCGATGCTCCGAGCACATGTCGAAGAACGACGGCTGGTCGAGGTCGGCCTCGACGGACAGTTGCGAGCAGAGCGACGACACCCGGGCAATGACGCGCAGCCCCTCGAGGAGTTCTCGCTCGGATTCAGCGTCCTGGATCACCACGTTGGTGACGTCGGCGAGCATCTGCTGGAAGAACTGCCACGCGGCAAGCGTGTTCGAGGCGATTTGATCGGACGGCTCCGGCGCCTGATTGTGAGTCATAGCTTCATACCTAGACCATGTATTCCGCTCATGCTGTTGATTCGCGTTCCCAGTGTTGGCCTGACCGGCGGGTCCTCAGCGCCGGCGGGTCAGCGCCTCGACGATTATTCGGGTGGTCAGTTCGGCCCGGCGCCGCGAATATGGTTGTGCGCCAGAGAGGATCGGATACACCACACCGCCAACGATGGCATCCGCGGCGGAGTCGGCGGTTACCTCCTCGATGCCGTCGGCGAGAAGCCGGCTCCGGACACTTTCGTGCAGCGGCGAACTGAATCCGGCGCGTAGTTTGACCGCCGTCTCCTCGTGCTCCATGCCCGCGACGGTCAGGGTTCGAAGCATGGCCGCGCCGCGCGCCGTCGTCAGGCTTGCGGCGAGTTTGCGCACCCACCCCACCAGGTCGCCAGCCAAGTCGTCGGTGTGGTTCACCGACGCGAGGATCTTGTCGGCGTCTTCGAGCATGACGTCGGCGACGAGTGCGGGGCGGCTGGGCCACCAGCGATAGATCGTTTGTTTACCCACACCGGCCCGCGCGGCGACCGCCTCGATGGTCAAACCATCGAATCCGCGCTCCAGAAGCAGTTCGCGCGTGGCGGTGACGATCGCCGTCCGGGATTTCTCGCTACGGCGCCTGGGAGACTTCACCTGCGGACTCGCCTGGGTGAGATCGGTTGGCATCATGGTGATCCTCGTTCCTCAGGTCCTCGCGATCCTGGCCGCTCCGACATCGAGCGCGCTTTACATATCCTGACCCGCCCCGTAATCTGCCACAAGACGAGACGGTTCGTCTTGTAAGACGAAAGGATATCAGTCCGTGCGGCCGAAGCCCGCGTTCGCCACATCTCGGCCGCAGTCATGACGCTGGCACTGTCCCCAGAGCAGCAGGATCTCAGCGACGCCGTCGCGCGGTTCGCCAGCCGGCACGCCCCAATCTCGTCGACGCGGGACGAGTTCGATGCGCTGGCGGCCGGCAAGCTTCCCGGATGGTGGGATGCATTGGTCACCAACGGCTTCCACGCCGTTCATCTGCCAGAACATCTCGGCGGTCAGGGCGGACGGCTGGTCGACGCCGCGTGCGTCCTGGAGTCGGCGGGCAAGGCGCTGTTGCCCGGGCCGCTGCTTCCGACGGTGACGACGGGAGCCGTTGCATTGTTGGCAGATCCCACGCCAAATGCTGAATCACTGCTACGCGATCTCGCATCAGGTGTACCCGCGGCAGTCGTCCTTCCGGACAATGGTGACTTTCTCGCACGCGCCGACGGCCCGCGATGGCTGGTCAGCGGGGCGTCGGGCGTGACAATGGGCGCATGTGCGGCGCGGGTTATGCTGGTCGGCGCCCGCAGCCAGGACGGCGACGTCGTCTGGGTGCTGATAGACACCGGAAAGCCCACGGCGACAGTCGAATCTGTAAACGGCACCGACCTCGTTGCCGATGTAGGAATTCTGCGACTGGCCGAGTATCACGCGTGCGAGCCCGGCGTGCTCACTGGGATCGACCTCGATCGTGCAGCATGTGTCGCCGTGGGACTCGTCGCCAGTACGACAGCGGGTGTGGCGCAGTGGTGCGTCGAAGTGGTCACCGCGCATCTGCGTACCCGTGAGCAGTTCGGCAAGGTGATCGGGACTTTCCAGGCATTGCAACACAACGCCGCGATGCTTTTGGTCAACAGTGAATTGGCCACCGCGGCGGCCTGGGACGCGGTCCGCGCCGTCGACGAATCGCTCGACCAGCACCGACTCGCCGCGGCAGGTGCCGCCGTGATCGCGATCTCACCGGTGCCAGACTTGGTACTCGATGCGCTCACGATGTTCGGCGCCATCGGCTTCACCTGGGAACACGACCTGCACCTGTATTGGCGACGGGCCACCAGTCTGGCGGGATCGATCGGACCGGCGAGTCGTTGGGCCCGGCGTTTGGGGGAGCTGACATGTAGCCGGCAGCGTGACATGTCGGTCAACCTCGGCGACGCGGAATCGGAGTTCCGCGCATGGGTAGCCGAGACCCTGGATGCCGCTTTGAATCTGCGCAACGATCAGCCGGGGCGGCAGGGCGACTACGAGTACTTCGAGACTGGGCCGCAACGCACATGGATCGCCGAGGCCGGTCTCATTGCGCCGCACTGGCCGCCACCGTGGGGAGTCGACGCCAGCCCACTGCAGCAGCTCATTATCGACGAGGAATTCGACAAGCGAAGCGACCTGGTCCGCCCTTCGCTGGGCATCGCCGAGTGGATCTTGCCGTCAGTGCTGCGCGCCGCATCAAAAGACTTGCAGGAGAAGCTGATCCCACCGACTCAACGCGGCGAGATCGCCTGGTGCCAGCTGTTCAGCGAGCCGGGAGCCGGCTCCGATCTGGCCGCGCTGGCAACCCGGGCAACCAAGGTCGACGGCGGCTGGAGCATCAACGGGCACAAGATCTGGACGTCGGCTGCGCATCGAGCGGACTTCGGGGCGCTTCTGGCGCGCACCGATCCAGCGGCGGGCAAGCACCGCGGCATCGGCTATTTCATTCTCGACATGCGATCGCCCGGGATAGAAATCCAGCCGATAAAGACGGCCACCGGCGATGCGCATTTCAACGAGGTCTTCTTCAACGACGTATTCGTGCCCGACGACATGCTGCTCGGAGACCCGACCGGCGGCTGGAACCTCGCCATCGCCACCATGGCCGAAGAGCGCTCGGCCATCAGCGGCTACGTCAAATTCGACAGGGCCGCCGCACTGCGGGTGCTCGCGTCGCAACCCGGACCGGACCGCGACGACGCACTGCGAGAGCTCGGCGAACTCGATGCATATGCCAACGCCATCAAAGCGCTCGGTGTGCGGGAAACCATCCGATTGCTTGACGGCCAGGAATCCGGCCCGGCGTCCAGCATCGCCAAGGTGGCGATGAACGTTCTGCTGCGGTGTACCTTCCAGGCCACCTTGCAGCTGACCGGGCAGACGGCGATGGTTGCCGACTCGGACCCCGCGGTCGTGCAGCCGTATCTGCACCTGCCTGCCGAGTTGATCGGCGGCGGAACCAGGGAGATCCAGCTGAACATCATCGCCCAGATGATTCTCGGCCTACCCCGCAAGTGAAAACCTTCCAGCAGCCCCGAGAATGAGGACACGACATGGGATTACGCGGAGAGGCCGGAATCGTCGGATTCGTCGAACTCCCACCTGAGCGGCTCAACAAGGCGTCACCGGCGCCATTCGTCCTCGAACAATGGGCAGAACTCGCCGCCGCCGCACTCGAGGATGCCGGGCTACCGGGCGACGTCGTCAACGGCATCGCGGCCTCACACCTGGCTGAGTCGCAGATTTTCGTGCCCTCCACGATCGCCGAATACCTGGGAATTGGAGCAAGATTCGCCGAGCTGGTAGATCTCGGCGGAGCCAGCGCCGCCGCCATGGTCTGGCGAGCGGCGGCCGCTATCGAACTCGGCATTTGCGACGCCGTCCTGTGCGCACTGCCTGCGCGATACATCACGCCCTCGTCCAAGAAGAAGCCCAGACCAATAGTCGACGCGATGTTCTTCGGGTCATCGAGCAACCAATTCGGCTCTCCCCAAGCGGAATTCGAGATCCCGTACGGCAACCTGGGCCAGAACGGACCCTATGGTCAGGTGGCCCAGCGCTATGCTGCCGTCTACGGCTACGACGAACGAGCGATGGCCAAGATCGTGGTCGACCAGCGGATCAATGCCAATCACACCGAAGGTGCAATCTGGAAAGACAAGCCGCTCACTGTAGACGACGTGCTGGCCAGCCCGGTCATCGCCGATCCGCTGCACATGCTGGAGATTGTCATGCCGTGCGTCGGTGGGGCCGCCGTCGTCGTCGCCAACGCCGACATCGCCAAACGGGCCCGCCATCGTCCGGTGTGGATCAAGGGATTCGGTGAACACGTTCCATTCAAGACTCCGACGTACGCTGAGGATCTGCTGAATACCCCCATTGCCGTCGCTGCCGACACCGCATTCGGTATGACCGGCATGCGCCGGGATCAGATGGACATGGTCTCGATCTACGACTGCTACACCATCACCGTGATGCTGTCGCTAGAGGACGCTGGCTTCTGCGAAAAGGGTAAGGGTTTGGAGTTCGTCGCCAACCACGACCTCACCTTCCGCGGCGACTTCCCCCTCAACACCGCCGGGGGCCAACTCGGCTTCGGCCAAGCGGGATTGGCCGGCGGAATGCACCACGTCTGCGACGCCACCCGCCAGATCATGGGTCGTGCGGGCGCGGCCCAGGTCGCCGATTGCAACCGTGCCTTCGTGTCCGGCAACGGCGGAATCCTGTCCGAGCAGACAACGCTCATCCTCCAAGGCGACTGAACGAAAGAAAAGCCATGGCTATCAGCTTCGAACGTCCGATGCCCGTCAAAACGCCCACCACAACCCCTTTTTGGGATGCGCTGGCCGAGCACCGCATCGTCATCCAGTACTCACCGTCGTCGCAAAGCTACGTGTTCTACCCGCGGGTGCGGGCACCGCGGACGCTGGCAGACGACCTGGAATGGCGCGAGATCTCCGGAATGGGGACGTTGTACTCCTACACCGTGGCTCACCGGCCCGTCAGCCCGCACTTCGCCGACGCCGTTCCGCAGCTGCTCGCCATCGTCGAATGGGACGAGGGACCAAGGTTTTCCACCGAGATGGTGAATGTCGAGCCCGACGGCCTAAGCGTCGGCATGCGGGTACGACCGGTGTTCTTCGACTATCCCGAACACGACGTCACCATGCTGCGTTACGAACCCGCCGACTGACGCCGAGGCAATTACATCTGGGCCCAAACGATTTTCGTTTGCAGGTAGGTGTCCAGGCCCGCTTTGCCGGATTCGTAGCCCCAACCGGACTGCTTGTATCCACCAAAGGGCATGGAGTGGTCGAACTGCATCTGACAGTTCAGCCCCACCGTTCCGGCTTTGAGTCGCTTCGCGATTCGGTGGGCGCGACCCAGGTCTTTGGTCCAGGCGGTGGCGGCCAACCCGTAGGTGCTGTCGTTGGCCAGAGCCACCGCTTCGTCCTCGTCGTCGAAGGGGATGACCGCGACCACCGGTCCGAAGATCTCCTCCTGGAAGAGCCGGCTCGTCGACGCGACGTTGGTGAGCACGGTGGGGCGGACGAAGTAACCCTTCCGGTCCACCCGGTGCCCGCCGGTCACGACTTCGACGCCGTCGGACCTGCCCTGGTCGAGGTAACCCAGCACGCGGGTGAGCTGCTTCTGGCTGATCAGCGGACCGATCAAGCTGCCCTCGTCCTTGGGGCCGCCTTGTGGCAGTCCGTCCGCAACCTTCGCCAGGCCCTCCACGAACTGGTCGTAGACACCGCGCTGCACGAAGATGCGAGACCCGCACACACATGCCTGTCCGGAGTGGATGAAGGTGCCGAATGCCGCCATCGGGATGGCCTTCTGCAGGTCGGCGTCATCGAAGACCACCACCGGCGATTTCCCGCCGAGTTCCAGCGTGACCTTCTTCAGGTTGCTTACCCCCGACGCCGCCACGATCGCCCTACCGACCTCGGTCGATCCGGTGAAGGCGACCTTCTCGACGTCGGGGTGCGCGGTGATCGCGGCACCCGCGGTGTGCCCGTAGCCCAACAGCAGGTTTGCCACTCCCTCGGGCACACCCGCCTCGTGCAGGATGTTGTCCAACACCAGCGCCGACAGCGGGGTCTCCTCGGCCGGCTTGACCACGCTGCTGCAGCCCGCCGCGAGCGCCGGCGCAAGCTTGCAGCAGAAATTGAAGACCGGTCCGTTCCAGGGAAATATCAGTCCCACCACGCCGTAGGGTTCTTTGAGGGTGTAGGCGTGCTGATGTGAGTCGATGCCCGTGAGACCGCCGGTGTGCACGTCGGCCGCGATGCCCTCGATCTTGGTGCACCAGCCGGCGTAGTAGCGGAAGAACTCGGAGCCGACGGTCACGGTTCCCTGCGCTTGCAGTGGGGTCATGCCGGCGTTGAGCGATTCGAGTTCGGCCAGAAGCTCCGCGTTCTGGTCGATCAGTTCGCCGACCCGCCATAGGATTTTGGCCCGCTCGCTAGGAGGCTTATCCCGCCAGACACCCGACTCAAAGGACGCCTTCGCCCGCGCGACCGCGTCGTTGACGGCTTCTGGCCCACAATCTTTGAACTCGGCGACCTGCTCCTCGGTGGCGGGATCGACGACCGCGATCGTCTCACCCGTGCCGGGCCGTTCGCGGATATCGTCGAGTACCGACTGCACCTTCATAGCTGCCCCTTCTCGCCTCTTTGCGACCTGAAGCCGAGCCCGTTCACGCACGGCACCGTTACCGGAAGTTACGCGCTTAACCTCCGGATGTCCAGCCTCGGCTCTCACACCTTCGGCATCAAGGGATGTTGCGAAATTCGCTGTTCACGTGGAGGCGCGCACGATGAGGCGGGCGACGTCCGTTGGCTGTGGGGGCGGCGGGGCGGCATATCCCAATTCGGTCAGCACGGCGGCGATCGCGGCGTCGGCGACCGCTGTCGGGTTGAACTCCACCGTGGTCAGTGGCGGAGAGCTCAGCGCTGCCATCGGCGTGGCGTCGACGCCCATCACGGCGAGGTCGGCCGGGCAGCGCAGGCCGGCTTCGCGGATCCCGTGCAGCACCAGGCACGCGATCTCGTCGCTTTGCGCGCACACCGCAGTGACGCCGTCCCGCACCCAGCCGGTGACCACCTCGACGGCGTTGCCCTGGGTGACTTCGGCGACGCTGACGGATGGAAGGTCGCGGGCCAGGGCCGCGCCGGCGACACCCTCGAGCCAGTAGTCGCCCAGGACACGCCATCTGCGGTTCCCGGTGTAAGCGAAAGCGATCTGTCGGTGGCCTCGTGAAACGAGGTGCTCGACCCGTAGCTCGCCGACGGATAGGTGGGGGTTCCCGAGGGCGGGCAGTGTCCCGATGTCAATGTGCGGGACGCCTGCCGTCTTTACTGCGTGCGAGGCGGCCTCGCTGAGCGGGAAGAGGCTCGTGACCGCGGCCGGGTCGAGGTTCTCAATGGCCTCGACGACATGATGATCGTCTTCGGCCTCGAAGATCTGTAGTTGAAGCAAACCCACGCGTGCCAGTTCCGTGGTCATCCGACTGCCGGCCTGCATCGGCATGTCGCCGACTGCCACGTGCGGCAACACGTACAGGACAACGCCGCTCCTGCCGCGGGCGAGGTTGCGTGCGGCAAGGTTGGGTCGATAACCCAGTAGTTCCGCGGCGCGGTAGACCGCCTCCCGGGTTGGCGCGGAGATTCTGCGGCCCTCGGCGTTGTTTAGTACGTAACTGACTGTCGCGGTCGACACGCTGGCCAGTCGGGCCACGTCAGCGGTGGTGGGCCGCACAGCTTTGTCGGTGCTCAATGCGTCACCTTTCGGGGCCCAGGCATGCCTCATGGTGGCACGCGACCGCGATCGACCCCGCCATCCGGCAATCCTGGGGGAAGTCACCCGCGAACCTCAATAGGCTAATAGTCACTTTTGTCGGCGGCTCATTATGGTTGGCAGGTCTGGTTGCGGCGTAGCGGATGGCTACCTGCCGATTAGGGATCTGCCGATCCCGTTAGCTTTTTTCTACCATCGTGAGACGGCGCGTTAGCCCGGCAGACGGACGCTGTGGCCACCGTTGGCACGTGACCGACATCATTGTCTACTAGATCATTTGGTGCGCGGCGCATCGTGATAGACGCTGCTGCGATCACAATCGCGTAATCCCCGGGGCTTCGAGTAAGCCTGCGGTCACCCCGACGTCCGCAATCTTCTCGGCTACGATGACCACCAACACCTCCCACGAAGAGACCGCCTCCTACTCGCCAAAGGCGGAAATTTCATGCCACTTTTCACCGTCACAATGCGTTCCGGCAGAACGGTGACAGAAAAGGACGCAATATCCGCCGCCATTCATGAAGCTAGCGTCAGCGCTGGTTATCCTGAGGACGATCATTTCCAGAGGTTCATCTGTTTGGACGAAGCTGACCTTCGCATCAGTCCTCTCTATCCCGATCTGCAGAAGCCTCGCAGCGAGCATGTCCTGATGATCGAGGTCCAGCTCTCGTCAGGGAGTGAGGAAGACAGGAAGCGCGCGCTGCTTTCCGCGATCGTGACTCGCCTACACGCGGCAGGAACGGATCCAAACGACGTCATGGTCTTCTTCGGCGAGATCGACCGTGTCAGTAGTTCCTTTGGCGGCGGCCGTCCCGCCCTGCCTGTCGAGGTGCGCCCTTAAACAATCACTCACCCAGCGTTCCTTTGAGCATCGCGGTGAGCAGCCTGCGTACGCGCGGTTCGACCTCGAAAACTGCGTGTGTCATGCGCGGGTCGCTGCGGTAGAGGGCCGCTACTTCTGGCGCTGGGTTGGCCATTTGCCAGAATGCGCCGGATAGTGAGGTCGCGGTGGCGATGATGTCGATGCAGTCTCGTTGGGTGAGGCCGGGCAGGAGCCGTCGCATGACCTCGACGATGGCGTCGACTTCGTTGTGGGTGACGAGCTTGAAGGCGCGTACGGCTTCCAGGGACACGTTTCGTTCGAGGTTAAGCGGCGCTTGGGCGAGCAGGTCGCAGAACATCCCGCGCTCGGCCAGTGTGGTGGAGAAGGCGGACGCCACGGTCTTCGCGGTCGGGGAGCCGCGGACCCTCTCCAATTTCGCGCGCAGTGCCGCCGACCATTCTCGCCAGTCCTCGGCGGTGAGGCGCAGGAAGATCTGCTCGCGCGTCTCGAAGTAGCGCAGCAGGGCCGACTTGTGCATGCCGACTGTGTCGGCGATGTCGGTCAGGGTGATCTGCCGGATACCTCGTTTGGCGCCGAGTGAGCGTGCCGCTGCCAGAATGGCGTCTTCGCGGTGTTGCTTGGCTTCTGGGCTGCGGGCCCTCTGAAAATCCGCGTCGTCCATCCACTGATCGTAGCGCAACGAAGTTGCACTATTAACGCAACGGTGTTTTACTAAAGGCATGACACAGACATGGTTCATCACCGGTTCGTCCCGCGGCTTCGGGCGTGCCCTGGCTCGCGCCGCGCTCGAAGCGGGTGATCGAGTCGCTGCCACCGCACGCCGGCCAGAGCAACTGGATGATCTCGCCACCGCCTACCCGGATCGCTTACAAGCGCTGGCCCTGGACGTCACCGACGTAGCGGCCGCCGGCGCAGCGATCAGCGAAGCGCGCCAGCGGTTCGGCCGGCTCGACGTCATCGTCAACAACGCGGGCTACGCCAACGTCTCACCCATCGAGACCGGAGATGACGAGGACTTCCGCGCCCAGTTCGAGACCAACTTCTGGGGCGTCTACAACGTCTCGAAGGCGGCCATCCCCGTGCTGAAAGAACAAGGAGGCGGATTGATCATGCAGTTCTCGTCGATGGGCGGCCGCGTCGGCGGTTCTCCCGGCATCGCCTCCTACCAGGCGGCCAAATTCGCGATCGACGGGTTCAGCCGCGTGCTGCGGGCCGAGACCGCGCCGTTCGGCATCAAGGTGATCGTCGTCGAGCCGAGCGGTTTTCGCACCGACTGGGCAGGGTCGTCGATGACCGTGCGGCCCATCCCGGAGGAGTACGCCGAGATATTCGCCTGGCGTCGGGAGGGCGGCGGCGTTGCGGCCGGGGACCCGGACCGAGCGGCCGAAATACTCGTCCAGGTCGCGAAGCGTCGCGACATTCCCCACAATCTGCCTCTTGGGGTGAACGCGACGGAGGGCTCGATACGGCTCGACCAAGAACGCCTCGCCGAAGACCGCAAGTGGTCAGCAGTCGGCAGATCAGCCGATTTCGCCCAGTCCTACCCGGTCGAGTTCCCCCCCGACATCCCAAACACGATCTGATCAGCCTCGTTTGCCTGGAGAAGTGTTGTCTCGCGGCGACGAACTAGGTGGCGTGGCCCAAGCAAGGTCGTGATCGTCTAATCGCATCCGGCCTCGATGAACTTCTCAGCAAGGCCGATTGGATTGGTAAAGATTGCCTCGTGGCTTCCCGGCATCTGGACCAACCGGAATTTTCCTAGCCGGCTTGACATGCGGGGATGCCAGCCCGAATCGCCGGGTGGCATCACCATGTCGGCAGCCCCAACCAGGAAGCTGCGCGGAGTATGAAGCGAATGGAACTTCTCCATATTCAACGGTTCGGCCCATGGCCCAAAAGGCTCTGGGGAAAGCTGGTCGTAGGCATGCTGCACAAGATCGGGCTCGCCGTCATTGATAAACACATCGCGCCACATATCAAAAGGGATCATGAAGGTGTTATCTGACGAGTCGGCCGCCATCTGCGTGAGCATCCCAACACTGTCAGGCAGCATTTCGAGCGCGCTCTCGCCGTCATTGAGGACGTAGGCACTCCAGAAGACCAGCCGGCGAACGCGTTCCGGTATAACCTCTACCACCTTGCTGATGATGGTGCCTGCGTAACCGTGGCCCACCAGGATGAAGTCTGTTAGGTCCCTGTCCAAGATGAACTCCACGATCGATCGCGTCGATTCAGCGTGGGTGACGTTCTTAGGAACATCTTTACCGTGTCCTGCCACAGTCGGGCCGTATGCCGTGTGGCCGAGCTGCTCTAGGCGTTCGATAACCGGCTGCCAAAGGGACCCATCGTGGCAACCCCCGTGCACCAGTACGAAAGTGTATGAGTGCTCGTTCGCCGATTGCGGATCATCAACGATCACAACAGTATCCTCCACAATTCGAATTAACCCGATAAGCCTCCCGTAATTGGGAACGAGGGGACAGGTCTGTTCCGTTCAACTCTGTGGCAGCGTCACTGAACGCATCACCACACGATCTCGCGACCTGGCCGGCGTTACTTCCTGGGACAGCCAGGGCGGACTAATAGTCCGTTGTCGCGCGATCGGCATCCATAAATGTTCATCAAGCGTCTGCCACATGTTGACATCGGAAACGCTAATGCATGTCAGCCTATATCTGTTGTTACTCAGGGATTTACAACCTAATAAGCGCACAATAGAACTGACGTCGTGCGCCCAAATGGTGCAGGCCGAACCCGCTCTCGTCGTTGACACTGTGACCGATGTCATTGTCTACTAGTCACTATCTCGTCTCGCTAGGAGTGCGGCATGAACAAAGACGATCTGATCCTGGTCAGCGTGGACGATCACATCGCCGAGCCGGCGGACATGTTCGACGCGCACGTTCCCGCGAAGTACAAGGACCGGGCGCCGCGGGTGGTTCTAGAACCCGACGGTGTCCAGCAGTGGTACTACGCCGAGATTCGCGGACGGAACATGGGCCTCAACGCCGTCGCGGGCAAACCCCGCGAGATGTACAACGTCGATGCGTGCAGCTACGACGAGATGCGTGCGGGGTGCTTCAACGTCGATGAGCGGATTCGCGACATGAACGCCGGCGGCCAGCTGGCGGGTTTGAACTTCCCGAACTTCACGGGTTTCTCGGGCCAAGTCCTCAACCAGGGGCCGGACAGTGAGATCAACCTGGTCATGATCAAGGCCTACAACGACTGGCACGTCGACGAGTGGTGTGGGGCGTACCCGGGCCGGTTTATTCCCTGCGGCATCCTGCCGCTGTATGACGTGGCCGAGGCGGCCAAAGAGGTCAAACGCCTGGCCGACAAGGGCTGTCATGCGGTGACGTTTTCGGAGAATCCAGAGGCGTTGCAGATGCCCAGCATTCACACCAAGTATTGGTACCCGCTATTCGAGGCCGTCTGCGAGAACAACACCGTGCTGTGCACCCACGTCGGCTCCTCGTCGCGATCCCCGCAGGTGTCGATGGACGCCCCGCCCAGCGTGATGATGACGGCCTCGTCGATGATGAGCATGTTCACCTTCACCGAGCTGATCTGGGCCGAGTTCTACACCGACTTCCCACAGCTCAAGTTTTCGCTCACCGAGGGCGATGTCGGCTGGATACCGTACTTTCTTTGGCGCGCTGAGCATGTCTACAACCGTCACTCGGGTTGGACGCTGGCGAAGTTCCCGCCGGGGTATAGCGGACCTATCGATGTGTTCAAGCGGCATTTCTACACCTGTTTCATCAGCGACAAAGTCGGTGTGAAGAACATGGACTGGTTCAACGAGGACATGTTGTGCTGGGAGTCCGATTTCCCGCACTCGGATAGCAATTGGCCCTTTGCACCCGAGGACGTCATGGAGAACATGAGCCATCTCGACGACTCTGTCATCAACAAGATCACCCACGAAAATGCCATGGCGGCATACTCATTCGACCCGTTCCGCTATATCCCTAAGGAACACGCCCGGGCCGGCTATCTCCGCGCCCAGGCCACCGACGTCGACGTGGTGACACATGTCGGCCACCATGCCAGCCAGCGTGATCTGGACACTTGGACCCGAATGACGCAAGCCGGTCTGCAGGCACTGGCACAGGGACAGGCGCCGCCGACGGTCGAGATCACCGGCATCGCGGGGCGCGCCACCACACTGGGCAACTGAGCGTGACAGCCCAGGCGCCATTCGCCGACTGGCGTGTGCTGGAATTGTCCAACGGGATCGCGGTGTCATACTGCGCCAAGATGTTCGCCGACGCGGGTGCCGATGTCGTGAAGATTGAGTCTCCGCAAGGTGATTCGTTGCGTGGCTGGTCGGCTGGAGGCCCGGCCGGAGCGTTGTTCGGCTACCTGGCGGCGGGCAAGAGGTCGGTGGTCCATCACGACGGAGCTGAGATCGCGGCGCTGCTGGCCGGCGCCGATATCGTGCTCACCGACTTGACCGACGGTTGGACCCTCGACGACATCACGGCTCACACCGGCCCGTCGGCGGTGGTCGTCGCCGTGACGCCGTTTGGAATGACGGGTCCCTACGTCGACGACCATGTGGTCGCCAATGAGTTCATCTTGCAAGCGCTGTGCGGCTCGATTGCCAGCCGCGGCTGGCCGGGCGACGAACCAGTGCAGGCGGGCGGCCGCCTCGGTGAGTGGCTGGCGGGTTCATTCGCCGCGGCGGTCGCCGCCGCCACGGCCCGGCACGCCGCCCGGGGGGCACGAGGGCAGATCATCGACGTCTCGACCTACGAGGCGATGGTTATCGCGATGGGCGGTCTGCCCGCCATGTCGGCCAGCGTGCTGGGTGCGGATTCCGTTCTACACCAACGCAGTCTGGAGCTCCCGTCGATCGTTCCCACGGCCGACGGCATGGTGGGCTGTTGCACCATCACCGCACAACAGTTCCAGGATTTTCTGGCAATGATCGATCGAGCCGACCTGATCGACGACGCCGACTTGGCATCAATGGCCGGGCGCATCGAGCGCCGCGACGAGTTCCTGGGCATGGTCACCCAGTGGACGGAAACCCGCACCACGCAAGAGATCATCGAGCTCGCGGTAGCGTTTCGAATTCCGGTGGCCCCCATCGCAACCCCCGGCGCGCTGCCCAACATCGACCACTTCGTCGAACGCGGTGTGTTCGTGGAATCGGAGCTTGGAGTCCTGCAGCCGCGAGTGCCGTACCGCAGCGATGCCATCAGAACCAAGCCGCCGGGGCAACCTCCGGTCCTGGGCGCCGACAACGGCCGGGTGTGCTGGCCTCCCCGACTCGAGCGGACCCTCTCTGCCGACGCCGACGCACTTCCGTTGTCCGACATACGGGTAACCGACTTCACGGCTTTCTGGGCGGGCCCTGTCGCCACCCAATTCCTCGGTGCCCTGGGCGCCGACGTGATCAAACTCGAGGGCGTTCGCCGACCCGACGGAATGAGGTTCTCCGCCGGCCGTCCACCCACCTGGGAGCAGTGGTGGGAATGGGGCCCGGTGTTCCTGTGCAGCAACAACAACAAGCGCGGCATCAGTGTCGAGCTCAGCACCGACGCGGGACGGGGCGTTGCTCTGGAGCTCATTGCCGCAAGCGATCTCGTCGTCGAGAACTTCTCGCCACGAGTGATGGAGAACTTCGGCCTGGAATGGGAGACGGTGAGGGCCGCCAATCCGCGCGCGGTCATGGTCCGGATGCCGGCGTTTGGCCTCGACGGCCCCTGGCGCGACCGCGTTGGCTTCGCGCAGACCATGGAGCAGGCGACGGGCATGGCGTGGATGACGGGACATGCCGATGGTCCACCGGTGATTCCGCGTGGAGTGTGCGATCCGATCGCAGGGCTGCACGCCGCTTTTGCTGCCATTGCGGCGCTGGTGATCCGTGACCGGGACGGGACCGGGATGCATGTCGAATCGACCATGGTGGAGTCGGCGCTGAACGTGGCCGCCGAAATGGTGGCGGAGTACTCGCGCAACGGAATCGAGCTGCGGCGAAATGGAAATCGCGGTCCCGGCGCATGTCCCCAAGGCGTGTATCGCTGTAAGGGTGACGACGAGTGGGTCGCACTCGCCGCGACCGATGGCACTGCCCGCGTGTCTCTGGCGAAACTCATCAGACATCAACTCGGGCCGGATGAGGCCGGGTGGCGAACGCAGGCCGACGAAGTCGACAAGCAGATCTCGGACTGGACCGCGCGGCGTTCGGTGGCCGAAGCGGTCAGCGCGCTGCGTGCCCGCGGGGTGGCCGCGGCACCGGTCACGCCACCCGCAGCACTGCTGAGCGATCCGCAACTGCTGGGTCGGGGGTTTTGGGAAACGGTCGACCACCCTGCTGCGGGTTCGTTCCTGTGCACAGGAATGCCCTTCGCCTTTGTCGGGAAGCCACGGCGCTGGATTCGGCGCGTACCGCCGTTGTATGGCCAGCACACCGGCGAGGTCCTGATGGGGTTGCTGGGGCACAGCCAACAGGAGCTGTCAGATCTACAGGCGTCGGGGGCCACCAGCGCACGACCGGCGGGGTTGTGACATGGCGGTCACGCTGTGCGTGCCGCCGCGTGCCGGCGAGCTGTGCGCACCGGTGCGCTTCCTGGTGCGCCAGGACTCCGTGGTGATGGAATTGACTGCCCGGCATCGGATCACCAGTGTCGAGTGGGACGAGCGCGAGCGTGCCGTAGCAATGGTCGTGGACATTACCGACCCGCAAACCGCACGGCCGGTTGACGTGCGAATCGACGTCGTGGAGGCCGGCGCCGCGCACGTCGAGGCACGGACGACGACGATCGGCACCATCGTGCGCGACGGGCGGCAATACGACGTCCTGGGAACCTATCTCGGCGTGGTCGCAGATGAAAACTAAGGGGCCCCAATGAGAACGGAGCAAGGGTGAGCGCGTCGAAGCGCACTGCAGCCATCGTCGGGGTGCACAACACCCGACAGGGACGCCGCCTGGAGGGTGAGACATCACGCGGCCTGGCGCTCAAGGCCATCCAAGGCGCACTCGACGACGCAGGGCTCAGCCTCGACGACGTCGACGGCATCAGTGCCGGCCCGCAGTCCACCGCGCTGATCTACGACCTGCGCATCGGCCCGGCCTGGCAGGGGCTGGGCTTCGGGGTCGGCATGATCACCGAGGCGGCCACCGCAATCGAGCACGGCATGGCCGACGTGGTGGTGCTCGTCGCCGCCCAGGCGGGCGAATACCGGGACCACGAAGCCACGGCGCCATGGACCAGGCCCGAGAACGAATTCGTAGCGCCGTGGGGGATGTTCACCGCCGCCGAGTTCGCGCTCATTGCTCGACGCCACATGCATGTCTATGGGACAACGCGCAAACAACTTTCCATCGTAGCGGCGACCATTCGCAACAACGGATCACAAAACCCCGAAGCCGTTTATTACCAACGTGGTCCGTTCACCACGGATGACATCACCGCATCACGACCGATCGCTGATCCGTTTCATCTTCTCGATTGCGCCACCACTTCCGAGGGCGGGTGCGCACTGATTGTGGCGAACATCGACAAAGTGGACGCCGCGGGCCGACCGATCTACATCCTGGGCAGCGGCGGGGACTTTCACGGCCCGTCGTATCAGCATCCACCCGCGTGGGATCTCGTTGGCCGGCGCGGAAATCACGTCAACGGTGTGGTCGGCAGGCGTGCGGCCCAGCGTGCGCTTAGCCATGCCGGACTTCGCCGTGACGACGTGGATGTGCTGGAACTCTATGACCCGTTTTCGTTCGAAATTATCCGTCAGCTCGAGGCATTCGGATTCTGCGACGAGGGCGACGGAGGGCCATTCGTCGCCGACGGACACATCGCCATTGACGGCAGCCATCCGATCACCACCGACGGAGGAACCATGTCCTTCAGCCATGCGGGCTCCAATCCGCAAATGATGCAGCGGGCCATTCGAGCCGTTCAACAGTTGCGTGGTCAGGCGGGCAACCTGCAGGTACATGATGCGCATATTGCGTTGTGCAGCAACGGGGGAGCGGGAGCCCTATTCACCACGGTGCTGATCCTCGGAGACGAGCCGCGATGAGTTCCGAGAAATCCCATGCCCTGCGTCCGCAGACCGGTCCGGTGCCGCATGCCAGCAGTCAGGTCAGTTCCCCGTTCTGGCAGGGCTGCCGATCGGGGGAGCTGCGTTATCAACGGTGCGAGGCCTGTGGTCTGTCGAATTTCCCGCCGACCGAGCACTGCCGCCAATGCCTTTCGGCGGAATTACGGTGGAAGCAGAGCGGCGGCGTCGGCGAGATCTACAGCTGGACGGTGGTGCATAGGCCGGTAACGGCGGAGTTCGAACCGCCATATGCGCCGGCGATCATCACGCTGGACGAGGGCTATCAGATGCTGACCAACATCGTCGGTGTGGCGCCAGATGATCTGTCCATCGGCATGCGCGTACAAGTGCAATTTCATGCCGTCGGTCCAGACGTGACTCTCCCGTACTTCACCGGGCAGGAATAGGCAGCCGTGAGCCCCGCGCGCATCAGCAACGACCTGCCGGTGACTGCCTACCTCGTCCTGGGCGTGCTGGTCGCCAACGACGAGCAACTCACCGCCGGTGAGATCAAGATGCGCGCCGAACTGTCGGTCGGCCACTTCTACTGGTCGCCGTCGGTCAGTCACGTGCGGCGCGAACTGAACCGGTTGCTGGCTCGAGGCATGGTCAGCGAGATCGGCGCTCAATCCGGTAAGCGTGCCATCACGTTGTATGCGACGACAGATGCCGGGCTCGATGCACTGCGCCGGTGGGTCCAGCACTTTCCGGGTCAGGACCAGGTCGTCATCAAGCATCCCGTCATTCTCAAAACCTGGCTTGCCCGTGGCGGGGATCCAGATCACGTAATCGACACATTGGAACGGCATCTCGAGGCGACGCGGGCCCGGTTGGACGAGGCGCTGTGGTCGCGCCAACGGTCCCGTGAACTCGGCATCATCGACGATCCGGATCAGCGTTTCTCCTTCGCCGTCCTCGACTACGCAATCCGTGGCTTGTACGCGGAGATCTCCAACATTGCGCAGCTGCGCGACGAGATCGCCAGCGGAACAACCCGAGATCCGGTCAAGCGGGTGCGACGGTCGAAGGGGCAGATCCGTCGTCGGGCACCCAAGGACTAGGGGTCTCGGCGCACGATGCGGCCCGGTAGGCCGTGCCGCGTGGTTCGCGCTCCCAAAGGGTTTCGCCCTCGGCTATGGCCGTTGCCTGGGCAATCAGCTGGCGCTTGAGCACCTTGTGGGTAGCGGTGCTGGGAAGGTCGGCGGCGATGCGGACGTATCGTGGCCGTGCCTTGGGCGACAAGTCGGGCTGCGCGTCCAGGAACGTCTCGAATGAATCAGGGTCGAGGGTGCGGCCTTCGTTGAGCACGATCGCGGCCATCACCTGGTCGCCGACATGCTCGTCCGGGACGGCGTACAGCGCGACGCGGTTGATGGCACTGTGCCGCAACAGGAGTCGCTCGATTGGTGCCGCGGCCAGATTCTCGCCGTCCACTCGCATCCAGTCGGCGGTGCGCCCGGCGAGGTAGATCCAACCTTCGGCGTCTCGGTACGCGAGGTCTCCGGACCAGTACATGCCGTGGCGCATGCGTTCGGCGTTGGCTTCCGGGTCGTTGTAGTAGCCGGTGAAGAAGCCCGATCCCGTCATGTTGACCAACTCGCCCACCGCTTCGTCGGCGTTGGCGAGCGCGCCGTGGGCGTCAAAACGCGCGACGGCGCATTCGGTGATGGTCTCGCTGTTGTACACCGCGACCCCGTCGACGCCTCTGCCGATCGATCCTTTTGGCGTGCCTTGTTCGCGGATCACGATGACGGCGTTCTCCGTCGAGCCGAATCCGTCCTCGACTTGAACGCCGAAGCGGCGCGAAAACTCTTCGATGTCTTTGTCATTGGCCTCATTGCCGAAGGCCACCCGCAGTGGGTTGTCAGCGTCGTCATCGCGTTCGGCGGTGGCCAATATGTAGGCCAGCGGCTTGCCGACGTAATTCATATATGTGGCGCCGTAACGGCGGATGTCATCGAGGAAGTTGCGCGCCGAGAACTTTGCCGGCACGATCGCGGCGCCGGCGACCACCCCGGGCGCCCATCCGGCGACGACCGCATTGGAGTGAAACAGCGGCATGGACACATAGCACGTGTCCCTCTCGGTGAGGGCGAATCGTTCGGTCAAGCTGAGGCCGGCGATTGCGGCCATCAGGTGTGATACCTGCACTGCCTTGGGGTTTCCGCTGGTTCCCGACGTGAAGATCATCATGAAAGCGTCCATTGCGGTGACGCTTCGATGGGGGACCAGGTCGCCGGCGGCGCCGACGAAATCCTCCCACTGCGGCGTCGAGGTATCGAAGATCTGCGTTCCCTCGAGGTCCAAACCGTCCAGCAGCGGCCGATGTTCGGCGTCGGTCACAACGAATTGACAGTCTGCCCGCTGGATGTCTGCGGCGAGTGCCGCGCCGCGCCGCGTGGTGTTCAGACCGCACAGCACATATCCGCCAAGCCCGGCCGCCGCCATCTGGGTCAGCATCTCGGGCGTGTTTCCGAGCAGAGCGCCTATGTGCATCGGCCGTTGTGGATCGGCGGCGGCGAGGAGGGCTGCGGCCTGTGCCGTTGACTTTGTCAGGTACTGAGTCCAACTCCATTGCAGATCGTGGTGTTTCACGGCGACCGAGGAATCCGACATGCGCTTTTGCAGAAGCGCTTGCATTGTGTCGTCGGCCATCAGCTCGGTTCCACCTTCACTATGCCCACCTTTTACGAGACGAGACGGTCCGTCTTATAGTAGCGGGCGGCTCAGCGCAATAATTCACGCGCTACTACCACACATGGCCGCAGGCGTTCCATGGGGCCAATCCCGCGCATGAGTGCCAAGGTCCCGTCCCTATCCGCCCACCATGATCAGGCCGCCGTCCACCGCCAGCAGTTGCCCGGTGATGAAGCCCGAACCAGAGCCGGCCAGAAAAACCAGGATGGGCCCGACATCGCGCGTGGGTTCTCCTAGCGCCCCGCCGAGCGGAATCATCATCTTCATCTGCTGGTCGATCAGTGCGCCGGCCTTCGGACCGAGGAAATCCCGCAATCGCTCGGCGCCGGGTGTCTGCACCGCCGGTGCCAGAGCGTTGACGGTGACATTGTCGGCCGCCCAGGCGCGTGCGGCCGATCGCGTCCACGCCTGTACCGCACCCTTGGTCGCGGCGTAGACAGCCGAGATCGGGCTGCCCATAACGGCTTCGGAGGATCCGAAGTTGATGATCCGGCCGCCTTTGGGATCTTGATCTTTCATTACGACGTACGCGGCCTGATTGGTGAGGATGGTCGCCTTCACGTTGGTGTCCAACAGGAACGAAATCTCGTCGACGCTGATATAACCCGGTACCCCGGGCTGCCACAGCCCCGCCGCGTTCACCAAGACATCGAGCCCGCCGAGGCGATCCACGGCTTGTTTCACCATCGCCGAGACGGCATCGGTGTCACGTACATCGCACTGCAGCCAGGCGGCCGCGAGACCTTCCGGTGGCGGAGTCTGGTGATAGGTGGCGACGACGTCGGCCCCCGCCTCGCTGAGGACTCCGACGGCGGCAGCACCGATACCGGTGGCTCCACCGGTGACCAGGATCCGCCGGCCGCGCAGTGGTGGTGTTGCGTCTGACATGGCGAAGACGCTATATGGCGAGGGCTTCTGCGGTTACACCGCCTTGGAATGGGCGGGCGATGAGCGGGTCAGGCGCGCACCGCGATCGTCGACAGCAGGTCAGCGAGCCGCTCCGGTCGGTCTACCATTGAGAATGTCCGCGCCCCGTCGATCACCTCGAGGCGGGCGTTCGGGATGGTCGCGGCGAGTCGTTCACCGTCCCCGAGTTCAAAGAAGGTGTCGTCCGCCGACCATGCGATGAGCGCGGGCTTGCTGAACTCAGGAAGCCGGGCCGCGACGCCGGTGGTGACCTCGGTGCGCAGCGAGAGCGTGAACTGGCGCAGGTCTTCGGCGACCGCCGGGTCGGAAAGCGCCGGACGCACCCAGATCTCGGTGAGATCGTCGATGTTGCGATACGCCAGGCCGTCAAACGCGCGCTTGCGCGCGACCGGCGCCCGCATGGCCTGAATCGCCGTCCGGAACAGCGTCTTGGATTTGGCCGCCATGATCACCGGCTTGAGGATTGGTGGCGGAAAGTGTTCGAACGCATCGCAACTCGTCAGCACCAGCGCGCCGAGCCGTTCGGGATGGTGCACGGCGACAAGCTGTGTGACGACCCCGCCGGTGTCGTTGCCGACCAGTACTACGTCCTCCAGGTCGAGGGCGGCAAGCACCTTCGCGACGATGCCGGCCACGCCGGTGATGGTTCGGTCGGTGCCGGGACGCAAGGCCTCCGGGTGCCCGCCAAGCGGCCAGGTGGGGGCGATGCATCGCAGGCCGAGGTCAGCGAGCCGTTCGCTTACCTGGCGCCACAGCTGGCCGCCCATCATGTACCCGTGCACGAACACGACTGGCCTGCCGTTTTCGGGTCCAGTTGCTTCGTAATGGATGGTTCCGGCACTAATGTCGATCGTCGACATGGATGACTCCTACTTCGAGATGTACATTTACAAACAGGCTGTCTGTTCGTAAGTTACCAACAGGTTGTATGGAAATCAAGAGGCGGACTCAGGAAGAGCGCTCCGCGGCGACCCGCGATGCGCTGATCTCGGCTGCCCGCAAGCTGTGGGGACTACGGGGTTATGCGGAGGTGGGGACGCCGGAGATAGCCACGGTCGCTGGGGTCACCCGGGGGGCGATGTATCACCAATTCGCCGATAAGGCAGCGCTTTTCCGCGAGGTTGTCGAGGCGGTGGAGCAGGACGTGATGGCCCGGATGGCCACCATGGTGGCCGCGTCGGGAGGAACATCACCCGCAGATGCGATCCGGGCCGCGGTCGACGCCTGGCTCGAGGTCTCCGCCGATCCGGAGGTCCGTCAGCTGATCCTGCTGGATGCGCCCAGCGTGCTGGGCTGGGCCGCCTTCCGGGATGTCGCCCAGCGGTACAGCCTTGGCATGACCGAACAGCTGCTCACCGAGGCCATCAAGGCGGGTCAGCTGGCTCGTCAACCGGTGCGACCGTTGGCCCACGTGCTGATCGGTGCGCTCGACGAGGCCGCCATGGCGATCGCCACCGCGGACGACCCGAAACGCGCCCTCCGCGAAACCAGGCAGGTGCTGCGCCGGCTCATCGACGCGATGCTGAACGAACGTTAAAGCCGGTCTGACAAATTCACCGCGGTCCTGCGCGGGGCGTCTGAACACCTGATACGTGATCGGCGGGCCACATCCACTCTGTCCGAAGGGTTTTCCGGGAGCGGCTGGGTGAGAACCGGTACCCGTGCGTGGTACTCCGGTGCAGGAACTGCACAGGGCAACGGTGAGCACCGCGCAAGCCCGTAGTGCGCACACCGAAAACCGCGCCAACTTGACCCCGCGATTGATCCCGATTCTGGCCAGCACTGACCAGCGTACGGAAAGTGCGACGTCTCAGTGGCCGTGAACCTGAGCGACTCCTGCGATGACGCCCTGGATGAGCCGGTCGAGGTGTTCGGGGCCGTCGACGGCTGGCCGACCCGAAACGAACGTCATCATCACCCCATTGATGAATGTCAGGGTGGCGATTGCCTGATCTTCAATCAGTGCCGGATCCGGTGAGCTACCGGCGGGATGCCATTGTGCGACGACGTCGCGCGCGAGCGCATATAAACCCTCCGCGGACTCATTGAGGGTTGCCGCCAGTTCGGGGTCCCGGCCGGCCAGCAACTGCAGCTCGTAGCGCGCCTTGGCGCGGGTGAGCCAGGGTTCGGTGGCCGCGTACATGACAATGCGGGCCAGGCCCGCGGTGCCGGTGAATTGTGTTGAGCGATCGCCGGCGAGCTCGGCCATCATCGACAAGTCGGCGACATCGAGTTCGTTCAGTCGAGTTGCGACAGCGTGCAGCAGCGCTTTTCGAGTCCGGAAGTAGAACGATGTGGTGCCAGCCGGCACCGCCGCGTGTTCGTCAACCTTTGGGTGGCTAACGCCGTGAACCCCGTTGGTGCCCAGCAGTTCGATCGCGGCGTCGGCGAGCTGTCGGCGCCGCTCGGGCGCGTTGTGCTTCCTACGTGCAGCAATGCGTCCAGTCTAGAACTGGCCGCAGTTGGGCGCGGTGGGTTCTCCATTGAAGCGGGCGGCGACCCATTGCATGGCCGGTTCACCATCGACGAGCATCGGCAGCGCGTGGTTGATGATGAGCTTGTTGAGGAACGGTGGTTCCTCGTTGGTGCGGAATTCCACGTCGGCGCCCTGGGCGCACCAGTCGCGACCGAGCTGATTGGCCGCGGTCCACGGCACTAGCGGGTCGTAGCGATTGCTGTCGATCAGCACCGGCGCGTTGGGTTTGTAGCGTCCGATCCGCTGTGCTTCGAACAGACGGTTGAACGGTTCCTCGTTGACCAATTTGTAGATGTCTTCGGTGAAGTAGGGCTGCAGGTGGCGAAACATGAAATCCAGGAGGGTCTGGCCGACGCACTGGCGCGACACCGATTCCAGCATCGCCAGCCCGCGCGGTGTCATTTTGGAGCGAATGGTGTCGGCGAACTCCGGATAGGCCGCCATGACGCTGTTGAGTGCGTACCCGACGACCCCGACCAGGACGCTGCCGTCGGCGTAGGGAAACAGCTCCTTGAGGTCAGCCGGCGGCGCCCCGGCGTAAGTTCCCACGATATGTAGGTCAGGGGCATAGGACGACGCCAGCTCGGCCGCCGAAGCGCTCGCGCCGCCGCCCTGTGAGTAACCCCAAAATGCCACGGGCCCATGCGGATCCAGCGATATTCCTGGTAGACGCATGGCGGCGCGGGCGGCATCGAGCACTGCCTGCCCCTCGGCGACGCGGCCCACATACGTGTGCATCGAGGGGGTGCCCAAGCCCTCGTAGTCGGTCATCACAATGGCGAAACCGCGGGCGACCATCGTGGCGACGAACAGCTCCTCGTAGTTGAACATGATGTCCCAGCCGCCCGAATAGTGGATGCCCTGGTTGAACATTCGCGACGGGGCGCACTGATTGCCTTGGCCTTGCGTGCCGGGCGCGTAGCTGATCAACGGCCGCGGACCGTTTCCCGGCCATGCGTTGTAGGGCTCGAAGTAGGTGCCCGTGACAGCGATCGGATTACCGCGGGTGTCGGTGCTGCGGTACATGATTCGGGTGCCGGTAGCCATGATCGCGCCCAGCTGGCCCGACGGCTCCAGCACTAGCCGTGACGGCTCAGTACGGATCAGGTCACCCGGCTGGCCCGGGGGCAGTGGATCCGGTGGGGTGTAGAAGTCCGCGTATTGCGGCTCGTCCCCGCCGTCAGCCCGCGAGAATCCCGGGCTGACAAGCGCAGAACCGATCACCAGCAGGACAGCGAAGACTCCCCCCACCCGACGCATCACGAAACGGTAACAATGGAGTACCCCACAGCGGAAGGGAAGTTCTCTAATTTTTTAGAGATCGGGTTTCAACGATGGCTCTGGGTAAAGAATTGCCAGATGGTGTCGGTGGCATCGAGCGCCGTCGACGGTGCTGGGATACCCGCGACCCTTTCCGCGAGCGGACTGGGCTCGCCGCCGGGCCATTGATGACCCGCGCCCGCCACCGAGATCAGCTTCACCGTTCGCCCGTCCGCGCATCCGGCCGTCTGAGTCGTCACGCTCCCAGCAGTGCTCGAATTCGGCGGTCCACACGCGTCGATGGAACGCCAGGTGGCATTGACTGACTCTACGGAAGGGCCGTCGACGCGCGGGTTTCCGTTGGCCGCGAACGCTTTACCGGGTCCACCGTTGTAGGGCACTCGGTCGTCGGCCGTGCCGTGGATTTGGAGAACGGATGTCGGCCGCGGTTGGGAGCAGTCGGTCAGCAGTGTGCCTGCGACCGGAGCGATCGCGGCGAAGGTGTCGGTCTGGCATCCCAGTCGAAGGGCCATCATGGCCCCGTTCGACATGCCGGTGACATAGACGCGTGCGCGATCAATGGGGATCCCCTGCTCGATGGCCGCGACCATGGCGGTGATGAATCCGACATCGTTGATGTTGTCGTGCTGAGGTTCGCCACAGCACGTGCCGGCATTCCAGGCGCGGTTGAGACCGTCGGGGTAGGCGACCAAGAAATGCCCATTGTCAGCCTCGGTGTCCCAGTGGTAGGAACGCTCAGCCTGTGCACCGTTGCCGAAGCCGCCGTGCAACATCACGACCAGCGGTACCGCGTCGGTCAACCCCTGTGGCCGGTACAGGTGAAAGGTCCTGCTCACCCCGCCCGACTCGATGGTCTGGGTGGACTGTCCTACCGGAATCGACTGAGAGCCCGGTGTTCCCAACGCATGCCCGCCACCGAGGCACCCGCCGAGCACAACGACCAGAGCCGGAAGAAGACACACGCCAAGTACCCGAACGCATCGAGATCGCATGGCCCCATCGTGGCAGCCGGCGCGATATTTGACAAGTGACTTGTCAATCTTCGGTCGAGTGGCACACTCGTGGCCATGCGACGTGTTGTGGATGCCGAGTGGAAGCCCACCGTGCCGGCGCTGGTGAACTTGGTGGCCGCGTCGGGGGTGCCCCACTTGAGAGCGGCGTTCGCCGCGGCCGGACTCGACGGGATTCGCCCGGCGCAAGCGGTTGCGCTCGTACCCTTGGCGGCCGGCGGACTGCATGCATCGGATCTGGCCGACCGACTGAGAGTGAGTCGGCAGGCGGTAGCCCAGGCGATAGCCGCACTGGAACGACACGGCTACGTCACTCGAGTGCCCGATCCCGTTGACGCCCGTGCCCGAATCATTGAGCTGACGCCGCGTGGTCGGCAAGCGCTGCGCGTAATGCGTTCGAATGCACTCGATTTGGAGAAGCGGTGGGAAAGGGTACTGGGGCGGCAACGATTGGGCGAACTGCGCGAGACCCTACAGGTGTTGCTTTCCAGTGAAACCGACACGGCGGGCAATTGACGGCTGCTAAAAATCCCAGGTCTTGACGATCTTTTGCGCGTACGTTCGACTCAAGGCAATGAAGAGGAGTCCGCCGTGCCGATATTCATGGTCGAGCGATCATTCGCCGAAGAGCTAGAACCTAGCTTCGAGGTCGCCGATGGTATCAATCGGATCAACGACCAGGAGGGCGTTCGCTGGATGTACTCGTTCCTGTCAGCGGACAAGCGTAAGACGTACTGCCTTTATGAGGCACCGTCGCCGGAGGCGATCCGAACCGCGGCCGCGCGTGCCGGTCTTCCCGCCGATGTCATCGTCGAGGTAAGAGATCGCATCATGCCGGACGGCGCGTTATCCGACATCTGAAAGCCTCACCCGAGCAGCTCGTGATCGGCGGCATACATCGCCGCCTGCGTACGGTTCGCGGCGCCCGTCTTGATCAGGATGCTGCGCACATGGTTGGCGGCCGTGTTCGTGCTGATGTAAAGGCGTTCGCCGATCGCCCGATTACTTAGCCCCTCGGCCAGCAGCCGCAGTACATCTACCTCCCGGTCCGTCAAACCGTCCGGACCCTGGAGATCCATAGTCAGCAATGAATCCACCAGCTCGACGACCCGGTTCTGGCCGATCTGCGCGGCGGTGGCGCGGGCCTCATCGGCCAGGCGCCGGGCCTCCTCGATGCGATCGCGTGACGCCGCAAACAACGCCTGCCGTGCCAGCGTCTCCGTGACATGAACTACCGAGCCCATCCGCCGGTCCATCTCGAGCGCCGCGCCGAAGTGACGCTCGGCCGCGCCGCCGTCCCCGCCGAGCGCCGCGATCCGGGCGAGATATCGGTCGGCACTGCCGAACAGCGCGACGAACTGACCGGCCACCAGGTTCTTGCCGGCGTAGCGCGCAATGAACGGGCGCAGTGTGTGGACCGCCTCGCGGTTGCCCAGCTCCAACGCCGCCTCGATCATGAAGACCAGCTCCATCGGCCACTGCGCGTCGTCGGTGCGGCCGCCGAGATTGCGGTTGAGCAGCTGATTGAGCGCACGGGTCATGCCACGTTCGCAGTTGAGCTCGGTATACAGCGCAAGCAGGCCGGGCACCCAGCGTCCGGTGAATGTCTCACTGCCGTCGACGAACCCGGCGAATCTCTTTAGGTCTGAAGTTTCGCGGCGAATCATGAACATCTGAACCCCGTTTGAGCCCTCAATGTCGTCTGCGCCGAACAAATCACCCGTGCGCAAAGCGATGTCGGCCCACCGTTCGGCGCCGGCGAAGTCACCGCGCAGATAGGCCAGCGCTTGCTCGACGCACGCGCCGACGAAGCCGAAGACGGGTTGTCCGGAGGCTTGGGCCACTCGCCGCATGTCGGCGGTCGACGCGGCGAGGTCATCGGGCCGGCCGGCCAGATAGTTCACCATGGCGCGAAAGTGCGATGCCGCACCCAGCGCCTCGTAGTCGCGGCGCAATAGCGCCATGCGCGAGACCTCGGCTGAACGCTCCGATTGGATTTCGCACATCTCCGGGGTGAGCCCGTGCCACAGGCTCGTCTTCAGTGTGTGCATGAGTACCGCTGGATCGTCGGCGAGCCGCGCCCGGTCGATCGCGTTGTTGCCGATTTCGCGGGCACGCACCGCCTCGCCGGCGAAAGCCAGCGCTCGTCCGAAACTGCCGAGAGCCTGCACATAATGTGGGTCGTCGGTATTCAACCCGCAGGATTCCAGCGCGGACGCCAGCAGGTCGGCCGCTTTCGAGTTGGCTTGCCCGCGACGCCAATTCGCGTCCTCGTAGCCGACGGCCGCCTCCAAGCGGATGAGCGGATCGTCCATCGCGCTGACGCGTTCGTAGATGGCCCGCGCTCGGGCGAAATCACCGGCCCGCACGTGATTTGCTGCCGCATCGAGGTCCAGCTGTGCCCGATCTGCGAGGCTCATCTCGGGAAGCGACGCCGCCCGCTCGAACCATTTCGCCGCGTCCTCGTAGGCCAGGCTCTGTTCGGCCATCCGGGCCGCCTGACGCGCGTACCGCAACGCCTGCTCGTGGTAGCCCAGCACGTGCGCCCGCAGGTAGTGGTTCGCCAGGCGGGGAACAACCGACGGGTCCGCGCGTCCCTCGAGTGCTTCGGCGGCGCGCGCGTGCAAGATCCGCAGCCGGGACGCCGCCATCCCGCCGAGGACGGCCTCGCGGGTGAGCGCGTGCACGAACGCGAACTCACCATCGGAGTCCTGAACCGCCCGGACCAGCCCGACGGCTTCGGCCGAATCGATCGCCGCCAGCGTCGCGGTGAGATCGGTCTCGCAGGTCGCGATGAGCGCGGGCAGATCAAACGTTTGACCCAGCACCGCTGCCTGCTCGATGACCCCTCGGACGCTGGCACCCAGTCCGCCGAGGCGGCGGGCAATGGCATCTCCGATCGATGCCGGGACGATCTGCTGCGCACTCAAGGTGGCTAGCCCGCCCCGCATTTCCAGGTCGTTGACCAATTCGGTCAAGAAGAACGGATTGCCGCCGGTCTTGTCACGCAGCAGGGCAGCGGCCGTGCGCGCCGACGCGGGAGCCAGCTGCTGGGTTCGGTTGACGAACTCGGCGATCGCCTCGGTGTCCAGGCCCGCGAGATCCAGGCGCCGCACACCGTCGAACCGATGCAGTTCGGCCAGCCGGGTGGTGAGCTCGTCGGAGCGGTCCGGCGGCGTCGTGCGGAACGTGGCCACCACCAGCATGCGGACGTCGGCGCAGCCGATCAGCACGTGTTCGAGCATCGCGAGGGTGGGCAGCTGCGCCCAATGCAGGTCGTCGAGGATCAACGCGATCGGGCGATCGATGGCCAGACGCCGCAGGAAGCCGGTCAACGCGTCGAAAAGCGCCTGCCGGGCTGTGACGACGTCCGTCGACGGGGACGGTATCGGGCAGATGCCGATCCACCTGGGTTGAGAGCCGCCGCAGCTGCGGTCCCGCGTCGCCGAGCGGATCCGCGATCGAACCCGGTTCAGCGCTGCGATCAGCAGCCGATCCAGCGCCTCGGCGAACGGTGCGTACGGGACGTCCGCTTCGGCCGTTGAGCTCCCGACGAGTACCGCGACGCCGTGGTCGGCCAGCGTTCCGGCCACCTCGGCGGCCAGACGCGTCTTACCCGCTCCGGGTTCACCGCCGATGAACACCGCCTGGCGGTTGCCGCTCTCGACCCGCTCCCAGGCCTGCTCGAACGCCGCAAGCTCCGCGGCGCGACCCACGAGCGGGCCGCGCCGGCGTGCCATCAGTTCTGCAGGAAGCGGTGGCGGCACCCACTGCGCCATGGAATCAACGTAATCGCACCGTATTGGCTGGTCGATAGTCAGTTCTGACTATCCTTGGATGCCTGCGGAATGCTTTGTTGTGGTCATGACGCACCGCCTCCTCGCCTCGTAGCGTCGCGGTATCAAGACTCGCGAAGCGATACAGGAGGTGCGGGCCATGAGCCTGACAACCGCAACCGACGAACTGCACGCCCGGTTCGGAGCAAACGCAATCCTGCCCGGCGACCCTGGATACGACGAGGCTCGGGCGCTCCACAACGCCATGATCGACAAGCGGCCGGCGGTGATCGTGCGCTGCGGATCCGCCACCGACATCGTGGCCGCTCTCGAATTCGCACGGACGTCGAACCTCGCGGTCGCCGTCCGTGCGGGCGGCCACAACGGACCGGGTTTCGGTTCCGTTGAGGGCGGTCTCGTCATCGATCTGTCGCCGATGAACCGCATCGACGTTGATGCCGATCGGCGCATTGCCCGGGTCCAAGGCGGCGCGACATGGGGTCAAGTGGACGCCGCGACGCACTCGCACGGCCTGGCGACCTCGTCCGGCATCATCTCCACCACCGGGGTCGGGGGCCTCACCCTGGGCGGCGGCCACGGGTACCTGTCCCGCAAGCACGGTCTGACCATCGACAACTTGTTGGAGGCCGAGCTCGTGCTGGCCGACGGTCGCGTGGTGACGGCGTCCGAATCCGAGCACCCAGACCTGTTCTGGGCGCTGCGCGGCGGCGGCGGAAACTTCGGCGTGGTCACCTCGTTTACGTTCCGCCTACATCCGGTGCATACGGTGATCTGCGGTCCCACGGCCTGGCCCGCTTCGGCCACCGCCGACATCTTGAGGTGGTACCGGGATTTCCTCCCGGCTCAAGACGAGGATCTCTACGGGTTCTTCGCAAGCATGACCGTCCCACCGGTGGCACCGTTCCCTGAAGCCTTCCACCTGCATAAGGCGTGTGCGGTGGTCTGGTGCTACACGGGCGATCCCGCACGGGCCGATGAGGTTTTCGCGCCGATCCGGCAGATGGAGCCGGCCTTCGATGGTATCGGTGCGGCCCCGTTCCCCGCGCTGCAGTCCACCTTTGATGGCCTGTATCCCAAAGGGCTGCAGTGGTATTGGCGTGGCGACTTCTTCCGGACGGTTCCCGACGGCGCGGTTGAAGCCCATGCCCATTTCACCGAGGCGCTGCCGACCATGCACTCCACGATGCACCTCTACCCGATCGACGGCGCGGTCCATGGTGTTGGGCAAACCGAAACCGCCTGGGCGTACCGGGACGTCAACTTCTCACAAGTCATCGCCGGGGTCGATCCCGACCCGGCGAACGCGGAGGTGTTGAAGCGCTGGACGAAGGAGTACTGGGAAGCCATTCACCCCTACTCGGCCGGCGGCGCTTACGTCAACTTCATGATGGACGAGGGCCAAGACCGAGTGCGGGCGACCTACGGTCCGAATTACCAGCGGCTCAGCGAGATCAAGGCGCAATACGACCCGGCCAACGTGTTCCACATCAACCAGAACATCTTGCCGGCCGAATGACACGCACGCCCGCGTCGTGGAGTTTCTACGTTCGGCGGAAGGTACTGTTCATTCGCCGTTTGAACGCATGATCGAAACGGCGGTAGGTTCCGCGCAGCGTGTGCCCTGGCCAGTTATCGCCAATGAGCTGAACAGGCAGCAGCGGGTCGAGCTGAAGATGTCGGACCACGGCGACCGATAGTGCGAACTCGTATCTGAAGCCTTCCGTGGAACCTGCCCGCTTTCTCGGCTTGAGTTGGACGTCCATGGCCTCGATGAGCGCCCTGGCGTCGTCTGCCCAGTCGGCAAGAGAAAAAAGTGATCCCACCTTGTCGGCGGTTATGTCAGTGGCGGCGCCGTGAAAGTGGGTGCACTGCTGGTCCAGCACCGCTTGCGATGCCGGAAGGCGTTGTGGGTCAAGGTTATCCGGCCGGATCCACACTCCTTCCCGAAGTTCCGCGAGGTGCAGAGTCAGTGCTGCCTTCCTGAGCTCGAGTCGATCGGCCGCCGATCTGCGCTCCAGTGCGACGATCGCCAGTTCCCATGTTCCGTCCCATCCGGGAGTGGCTACGTCGTCGATTCGGGACGCCTCGTCGACACGCAGGCGACGCTCCAACAAGCGCCCGGCGAGTGCGTAGCTCCCGTCGTCGCCGGTGAGTTCGCCATTGGAGACCATTCGCCAAAGACAGGTGCGCGCTGCGCCTGCTCCGATGCCGAACAGAGAGGCCACCGCAACCAGCTCCGCCACCGTGAGGCAGCCTTGGTCGGACCCCAATAAGGCCGACGCGAGCACCGAGCGCGCGCTCAGCGGTCGGTCGCCGATCAGCTCGCTCGTGCGGGATTGAGGTACAGCGGCCACGGATGACAACGGTATCACTGAATCATTGACGCGTGACACTAGTGGTGTGATACTGACCCGCATGAGCTCCCCGACGAAGTCGGTGGTTGCCGAAGATGTCGAGATCGTTCGGCGCGTCCTCGCGCACATCGACGCCGGCACGACCGATGAAGGTGAGAGTTGGCGTGAGCCCGTCGAAAACTACCTAAGCGCGGGCCGGTTCAGTGAGGAACTTCGGCTGTTACGCAGGATGGCGAGCGTGTTCGTGCCCTCGGCGACGATCCCGAACCCGGGCGACCACGTCGAGCGAACCGCCTTCGGGGTGCCGTTATTCGCTGTGCGGGGGCGCGATCAACGGGCGCGGGTGTTCCGCAACGCATGTCGGCATCGCGGTTTCGCGCTTGTCGAGGAGGCCGGTTGCTCGCGAGCGTTGGTGTGCCGCTACCACGGCTGGACATATCGCCTGGACGGCTCGCTCTCGCATGCGCCCCACGCCGACGCCTTTCCGGATCTGGATATGTCGAGCCGCGGTTTGGTCGAGGTCGCCAGTCGCGAGGTGGACGGGCTCATCGTCATCGGCGCGCTCGACGCAGGCCAACCGGGGGTTGCAGCTGACGAGGCGATGGCTGCGTTGACCGACGGAAGCCCATGGCGGGAGAAGTTAGTCCCGGCGAAACGGCTGGTGTATGTGGAGTCAACTCCGAAAGCGATGAACTGGAAGGTCCTGGTCGAGCAGTTCCTGGAGGGCTACCACATCCGCTCTACGCACATGGACACTTTCTTCCCGGTGCAATACGACGACCTGAACGTGGTCGAGCGGTTCGGACCGAATAGCCGAATCACGTTTCCTTACCGCAACATTGAACGGCTCCGTGATCGTCCAGAGACCACCTGGACGATTGATGCCCGGGTGACTTATGTGTATCACTTATTCCCCAACGTCATGGTGGCGACGTTCCCGGACTTGGTGCTCGTGATCGCGATCGACCCGGTGGACATCGACCACAGCACGCTCGTCGTCTATACGATGGTCAGGCCCGAAATCGCCGACCGAGCGTCGGTCGACTCACCGAAGAATCCGGCGGGCGCCGGCAGCTTCATTGCGCGCGGTGCGGTGGAGGACAACGAGATGTCGGTGGGTGTACAGCGCGGATTACACGCGGGCGCAAACGAGTTCGTGGAGTTCGGACGACACGAGAGCGCGATCGGCCACTTCCACGCCACCCTCGATGAGCGGCTTGCTGCCGTCGCGGCGCAGACTCCGGGGGCACGTTAAGAATCGAATGGAGCTATTCGCACGGCAAATGGCAATCCACAGCGGACGAGAAGCCCGAAGCGTCCATCCGGCACCGCAGCCGCCTCAGCACGCATCATGTCAACGAGTTCCCGCTTGAAATCACCTCGTGGATAACGACGCAGGACCTCCTTGACGTTGCCGGGAGCGATGTCCCAGATGCGCAGTCCGGCACCATCGACCATCGCACCCCACTGCAGGTAGCAACCAATCGTGCCGTCGGTTTCAACCTTGACGCCCGGTGTTATGTGCACACAGATACCGTCGGCAAGCAGATCCGCACGTTTGTCATTCACATCCGCAACATTCGCGCAGGCACGCATCCGGTCGACGCTGCCGAGAGTGAAATCACGGTTGGCCGTGGGGCTGACGATGCCATAGTCGTGCAACAGCGCCCCGCAGTAGAACAGCTCGTCGTCCATCTCGGTTCCGTCGACGGTCGCCAGCGCATGCCCGAACAACCAGGTGCGGTACGAGTGGCCCTGAAGGGTCGGCGGCAATTCCGCGCACGCCTCTTCGGCCTCTCGCGCGAATTTCGAATCGGGTACCTGGAACGTATCTATGTCGACATGCGCGGCCGCATCGGGAATCCGGCCTAGCGCGAGCTTGACCCTCCCCACGGCGTTCACCCATTGGCCGATCGCAACTTCCAACAAGAGGCGACGCCGCTCTGCGCGCGATAGCCGACCATCGGTCCGACGGACCCAAGCGAGACCGCCCAGCCGCTGCGGATTGGGCGCGTTCATTACGCTTTGCCACCTATCGACGACGAGTTCACCCGGGAGATTCTTCCAGCTGAATCAGCGCCCCCGGTTCAGCGAGGCACTACGGGGTCCTGAGGAAGACGTCGTTGAGCGTGACGGTGCGAAGGTTTCGCTCGCGGATGATGTCGATCAGTTGCGAATAGACATGTGTGACCGGCAGGTGATTGAGGTGACCGATAACAATCGACTGTGGGATGAAGTACTGATCGGCCATCTTCAGGATGTATTCCTCGGTGATCAGCGTGGAATCCGACAACGAACCCGACCATAAGGTGGGCACGCTGTAGCCGAGGCCGGCTGCCACGGCGTCAACGGCGGCGTTGCGCTTTGCATAGGGTGGCCGATAGTACGGTTTTGCGCCGACGCCGTAGGTCTTCTTCAGAAACTCGTCATTGCGAGTGAGCTGTTCAGCGACCTTGCTTTGCGGCAGCGTCGTCAAATCCGGGTGGGACCAGGTGTGGTTGCCGAGTTGTATCTGCCCGGAGTCGACCAGCGGTCGCAGCATCTTCAGGTTGTCGGTCCACGAGTCGTATACGCCATTGACGAAAAACGTCATCCGCGCGCCGGTGTCCTTGGCGAGCTGCGTATAGGCACGGACTACTTCGCTGTTGACCCCGTCGTCGAGGGTCAGCGCGAGTAAGTCGCCTTCGCCGGGAATCTTGACTAGCGCTCCTCCACCGGGCAGGGGGATACGAGCACTGGGCGGCGGGGGCGGCAACAAGGCTGCCGGGGCGGTAGGACCGGAGGTCGGCACCGACGCCGCGGGCACCTGAGCAAATGTTCGCGGTTGCGGATCAACGACCAGCCGGGCCGCGCCCACGCCGGCAACGGTGGCCGCGGCGAGCGACCCCAGGAAACGACGGCGATTCATTTCTGGCATGGCGCGGTCTCGATCAAACGGCCGCGCAGCTTTGGAAGGTGGGAACCCGACCCGATTCTTTGCAGGTCGTTTGCGGTGCGGGGCGTGATAGGCAAGCCGGGGTGCGAGACGCCCGTCTTGTCGAACTGCGCAGCCACCACAGCAGCGAACCGTACCATTGCCAGCACCAATATGTCGGCTCCGTTGCGGGAGAGTCAGCTGTGAATTGCCGGCGAAAAAAGTTGTGGGCCTGCACGGGCCGCCAGCAATGTGAGATCGAGCACCGGCGATGGTCGGGAGACGATCTTGAGCGTGGACTAATGCGGCTCCCCGCCACTGCCTTGTGGTAGCTGCACGGGCTCGACGCCGGGGGTTCCCAGCGTCGAGGCCAGCCAGGGCAGTGATGCCGCGAACGCTTGCGCGGCGAACGGCCAGTCATGCTTGCCAGGTTGGGTTACCACCGCGCAGGTGATCCCGTTGGCGGACGCGACGTCGCACAGCGCTTTGGCAGCAGCGTCTTGGCCTTCCGGGTTGGCGGAGGGGTCGACGCGCGCGGCGACGAGGGCGGGATTGGTCGCCTCGGCCAGGTTCTGCGCGTCCGAGGATGCCGGGATGTCGAACCACCCTGATACCCCGGTGTAGCGCCCGTGTTTGTTCATGACGGTGGTGGGGTCGTAACCAGCCCACGCGGCGACGTTGCCGCCGAATAACTTGGCGACCGTTAGGTCCTTACCGCCGATGTCGGGACTGCGGTCGCCGGCGATATCCACGAACGCGCTGAATATGTCCGGATGCATGACGGTCAAGCCCACCGCGCAGGTACCGCCCATCGACCATCCGGCGACACCCCAATTGCCCCGGTCGGCGCTCACCCCGAAGTTCGAGACCATGAATGGCACGACATCTTTGGTCAGATGGTCGGCGGCGTTGCCCCGGGCACCGTTGACGCACTCGGTGTCGTTGTCGAACGAACCGGTGGGATCAACAAACACCAGCACCGGGGCGAAGCCGTTATGGCGGGCAGCGAAGTCGTCAATGGTGGTGAAGGCGCCGCCTGGCCGCAGCCAGTCGGCAGGGGTGTTGAAGGCCGAGCTGACCATCATCACCGTCGGCAGCCGAGGCGGCGGATTGCTGTTAAACCACGCCGGGGGCAGATACACCAGTTCTTCGCGGTGGGGGAAGTGCGACGCGTCGGCACTGATGTTCACCGGCACGACGACGCCTTTGGCCGGCTTGGTTCCCGCGACCTGCATCTCGGTGACCCGCAGCCGATCGACCTGGTCGGGCAGGGGCTCCGATGTCAGCTGATCCCATGCGGCGAGCACGGTGGGGAAATAGCCCACCCAACCATTCACGGCCAAGGTCGCGCACAACACGCACAGGGGAACCGCAAGCACCGCCAGCCCGCGTCGCCACCAACGGGCGCCCGGCCAGCCCAGCAAAAGCACCGCGACCGCGAGCCCGCTCATCGCCACCCACAGCCACAGCGACACCGGCGCCGGGTCCCCGGCCACCCCCAGCGACGTGATGTACCAATACGACAGCGCCGTCGCCGCGCCCGCGACGCAAAGCGCCACAGGTAATGCCCAGCTACGCCAACGTCGCCTGCGCAATCCGATCGCGATGACGGCCACGAGCAGCGCGATCGCTTGCACTGCTACCGGGAACCAGCCGTGCAGCAAGGACAGCTGTCCGAAGAAGTGGCTCAACAGTCGCGACCTTCGCTAAATCCGGTTGTCGCGCTCGGGTGCGCCGTGGTACCGGGCCGGCATCGCGCTCCCTCCGCGAGGCTGACTTGAGGCTTGACTTACTGATCGACCCACTGGCGGTGGCTCTGGAACGCGGTAGATCAGAACAACTATCCCACATCACCATCACTGATCGTGGTTGCGAAGGTGCGCAACCGCAGGCTGTTGCCGACGACGAAGACGCTGGAGAACGCCATCGCGGCACCTGCCAACATCGGGTTGAGCAGTCCGAGCGCAGCCAGAGGGATGGCGGCGACGTTGTACCCGAAGGCCCAAAACAGGTTGGTCTTGATCGTGGCCAGCGTCCGGCGGGAGAGCCGAATCGCGTCCGCGGCGGCCCGTAGATCGCCACGCACCAGGGTGAGGTCGGCGGCCTCGATCGCGACATCCGTGCCGGTGCCCATCGCCAGCCCCAGATCGGCGGCGGCCAGAGCGGCGGCGTCGTTGACGCCGTCGCCGACCATGGCGACGACCTTGCCCTCGGACTGCAAACGCTTGACGGCGGCGACCTTGTCGGCAGGCATCGTGTCGGCGATGACGTGGGTGATGCCGACCTCGTCGGCGATGCGTTCGGCCACCGTCTGGTTGTCGCCGGTCAGCAGCACCGGCGTCAGTCCCAGGCGCTTGAACTGCCGGACGGCTGCAGCGCTGGTGGATTTGACCGTGTCGGCGACCACCAGGATCCCGCGGGCGTGGCCGTCCCAGCCGACCGCGACAGCGGTTTTACCCTGTTGCTCGGCGTGGGCTTTCGCCGCCGATAACGTCGCGTCGAGGTGCTGGGCCCAATCGGCCAGCAGGCTCTCCCGCCCGACGACGACGGCGTGGTCATCGACAACGCCCTGGACGCCTTTGCCTTCCACCCCGGTGAAATCTTCGGGCGCGGGGAGGGTGCCGAGTTCGGCCTTTGCTCCATTGGCGATCGCCTGTGCGATGGGATGCTCGGAGGCGGCTTCCAGGGCGCCGGCATAGCGCAGCAGCGTCTTGCGGTCGGTGCGTTGTCCGGTGATCACGTCGACGAGCGTCATCTTGCCGGCCGTTACGGTGCCGGTCTTGTCGAGCACGATCGTGTCGACCTTGCGGGTGGACTCCAGCATCTCGGGTCCTTTGATGAGGACACCGAGTTGAGCAGCGCGACCCGTTCCGACCAGCAGCGCGGTCGGAGTCGCCAACCCGAGCGCGCAGGGGCACGCGATGATGAGCACCGCGACGGCGGCCGTCAACGCCGCGCTCACCGGGAAGCCGGCAACGAGCCACACCCCCAGCGTGGCCAGGGCGATGGCGATGACGAGCGGAACGAACACACCGGAGATCCGGTCAGCGAGTCGCTGGACCTCGGCCTTGCCCGATTGGGCCGCCTCGACAAGCTTGGCCATCTGTGCCAGCTGGGTGTCGTCGGCGACCCGCGTGGCGCGCACGACAAGGCGGCCGCCGGCGTTCACGGTGGCGCCGGTGACGGAGTCGCCCCGGCCGACCTCGACGGGGACGGACTCGCCGGTGAGCATCGAGGCGTCCACCGCCGAGGAGCCCGAGACGACCATCCCGTCGGTGGCGATCTTCTCGCCGGGGCGCACCACGAACACGTCGCCCACCACGAGTTTGGCGACAGGAATACGGCTCTCGGTTCCGTCGCGCAGCACCGCGACGTCCTTGGCGCCGAGTTCCAGCAGGGCGCGCAACGCAGCCCCCGAACGCCGCTTGGAGCGCTTCTCAAAATAGCGGCCGGCCAGCACGAACACGGTCACGCCTGCGGCCACTTCGAGGTAGATGTTGGCAGCGCCGTCGCTGCGTGTGACGGTCAGCTCGAAGCGGTGGCGCATGCCCGGCTCCCCGGCGGTACCTAAGAACACGGCATACAGCGACCACAGGAATGCCGACAGGGTCCCGATCGAGACGAGGGTGTCCATGGTGGCGATGCCGTGTTTGAGGTTGACCCAGGCGGCCGCGTGGAAGGTCCGGCCCGCCCAGACGATGACCGGCGCGGCCAGCGCCAGCGATGCCCATTGCCAGTAGCGGAACTGCAGGGCGGGAATCATCGCCATGGCGATCACCGGGAGGGCGAGCACTGTCGCGACAACCAGGCGGCTGCGGAGCGAGGCGAGCTCATGGTCGTCACTGGCCGGCTCGGCGGCAGCTTCTTGGTGCTGTGGCGGCAGGGCCGCGGTGTAGCCGGCCTTCTCGACTTCGGCGATCAGCGCCTGCGGGTCATACTCGGCGGGGACGGTGACGGTGGCCGTTTCGGTCGCGTAGTTGACGGTCGCGTTGACCCCGTCGAGCTTGTTCAGTTTCTTCTCGATGCGAATCGCGCACGAGGCGCAGGTCATTCCCGCGATTTCCAGCTCGACATTGCTTGCCGCGGTGCCGGATGTGGCCCCGGTTTTCACGCGACCAATACCGCCTCATAGCCGGCTTCGTCGACTGCACCCAGCACTGCGTGCGTGTTGATCGGCGCCGCACTGGTGACGATGAGCCTGCCGGTGCGTGCACTCACGTCGACCCCGGCGACGCCGGGGATCTGGCTCACCTCATCCTGGATGGCGGCCTCGCAGTGTCTGCAACTCATTCCGCTCACCTGGTACTCGCTGGTGGTCATGGGGCTCCTTTTCGAGTATACCCCCTGGGGGTATAAGCTCCAAGTCGACGCGTGGACACCTGGAGGTATTTCCGTCGGGCTGGCACGTCCCCAGCGCGCAGGGCACCCAATGGTGCGTCAGTCGGCTACACCACACGGAGGTAATGGGGTCAACCACAATTGTGCCTGGTCGGCGGCGCGGGTCAGCGGTCGGGACCGTTGTGATGCCGTGCTTCCCAATCAGTGAGGTCAGCAGTAGGAAATGCCCATGTCAACCGAAACCTGGGTGCCGGTGACGAATCTGGATTGGTCGGAGGCCAGCCAGGCGACAGCGTCGGCGATGTCCTCGGGCTGGGCGGTGCCTTCGGGCAGCAGCGGTCTGTTCAGGCCCCGCAGGTACGGGTAAGTGTCAGCGGCGGATCGGATTGCGTCGCGCATCTGGCCGCTACCCATGGGTGTGGCGACAGCTCCAGGGTGCAGGCTGTTGACGCGGATGCTGTAGCGGCCGAGTTCGGCGGCGAATGCGCGCGTCATCCCGGTTACGGCGTGTTTGCTCACCACGTAGTGCACCATGAACGGCTCCATTTTGATGCCGGCGGCCGAGCCGATGAGGATGATCGAGCCGCCACGGCCCCCGTCGATAATGTGACGAGCACTCGCCATCACCGTGTTCCATGTTCCGGTCACGTTCGTGTCGATGGTGTCGCGGAAGGCGTCGGGAGTGATTTGATCCCATGGCGCTGGGCTGCAGATACCGGCGTTGGCGACGACAACATCGAGACGGCCGAGGTCACCGACCGACTTGTCGACGGCAGCGTTGAGCGCGTCGACGTCGCGGATGTCGACGGCCGCGGTGATGACCCGTCTGCCGTTGGCGCGTACCAGTCTGCGCTGTCTCCGCCAGATCGTCGGGAGTCGGCGAATCGTAGGGAACGCTCGAGGGCAACGGCCCTGCGATATCAAGCGCGATGACGTCGGCGCCTTCGGCGCTGAGGCGTACCGCGTGTGCCCGGCCTTGTCCCCTCGCGGCGCCAGTGATCAGCGCAACTCTTCCCGAGAGTGACTGGCTCATCGGTTCTTTCAGTTCCCTTCCTCGTTGCGAACGATCTTGTCCAGCGGACTGGAACGTTCAAGCATGCCGTAGGTCTCCTCGCCATCCCATCTGTAGCGCACGCCGGCCTGCTGCAGTGCGGGGAAGCTGGGTGTCTCCTGCTTGAGGGCGTTCATCGAGAACATGTCGTCGTTGTGATGAATGTCGTGGGTGGAGAACACGGTTTGGCCGGCGATCTCGACGACGCCGTCTGCGGTCTCCAATATCAGTGAGACGTCCTCGCCCGGGGTGCTGAGCCGGGTGAGCCACGGTGCCTGCACCGCTCGAGCCGCGATGAGAACGCCGGTGCCGGTGAAGACGTAACCCTCGTTGAAGGTGGGCTGGCCGTCGGGACGAGGCGGGTACGCGATATAGCCGAACGCCCGGCCGCCCGGGAATAAGGCCGATTGCCAGCAGTGTCCCCAAAATCCAGCTAGTTTGCGCACACCCTGGCGGCGGATCCGCAGCCCGCTACCGGTGAAACTGTGGTGCTCGTCGGCTGAGCTGAAACTTCCGCTGGCGGTAAACAATTGCTCATAGCGTGGCCCACCCATGATGTCGCCTTCGACAGCGGTTTTCAGCTGCGCGTCAGCGTCCGAATGCAATGCTCCCTGCACCCAGGGCGGCACCGCCATCATCGCCTCGACGTGAAAACTGATGTCGACCGTCGGGCCGTCCTTCTTGCCTTCGACCAAGTCGGACGACGAGGTCTGCACTGCAGGTCCGTCGTAAGACATCGTCCAATTCGCGAATGGTTCGACGCAGCGAAACACCAGGCCTCCGGCACCCAACGTGGTGGCCCGACCGTCAGGCCCCCGCGCCGGCAGCGACGGCCCGTTGGTCCTCAGTCTGTATACGCGCCCGTCGGGGAACGCAACATTCACTTGGATGTCGTGGGCATGCCAATTGGCTGCGACCGCTTCGATCCCAATGCGCGGCAGACCGATTTCGCCACGGTCGTCGACGACCCAGAAGCTCACGGAGTCACGCATCTCCGGGTTGTCGGGACGCTCGGCGAACACGAACTCGCGCGACGGGGTGATACCGCCGGTCAGATCAACAGCCATCGATTGTCCTTTGCCTCTTGAGCTTCAGCGGGCGGTCCACCGGGACGCGCTGTCCACGTAGCGAGCGAAGCGGGGCCGCAACTCGTCGAAGTCGATGCCGAACTGCACCGGATCGGCATGCGTACTCGGCTCGCGTTCGGCGGCGGCATGCGTCCACCAACTCTGCATCCGAGCTCTGAACTCCGGCCCGACCGGCACGCCCAGCCACGAATACAAGCCAGTGACCTCCCCGATCGGATCGGCCTGCATAGCACGGAAATCGATGTCGTAGAACCGATCCTCGGCGCCGCTCGCGCGAAAGTGCAGCGTCCGCTCCATGCCCAACGACCAATGTTCGACGTTGAGCTGACCAATATAAGTACGGTCGATCTCAGTACTGAACGACCCGATGATGTCGGCATACAGATCGGCCACCGACAAGATGACGTCAGTGGGATCGCGATGGGTCATTACGAACCGGGCGTCGGGAAAGACCGCATTCAGCGCGTCGAGCCACAACACATGTGATGGGCATTTCAACCGCCACGGACGCTCCGGCTCACCCCACTGCAGCAGCTTCATGACTCGGCGCTGATACAAATACGTCGATACGAAATCCGCCCCGTCCACCAACCACTGGGAGTACGAAGGGATTTCGGCGAACGACTGGAACAGATGTGACTTGAAATCCAGCGCCATCAACTCATGGCACTCCATCGGCCCATGCGTGTCGGCCGGCACGTGGTAGCGGGTGCCGACCATCTCCCCTTTGTCGGGGGGAATGCGGGGGTCTGCGCCCTGCACCGTCGAGGGTGGAGGGCACGGTTGAGACGACTCCCACCGGCGCAGGTAGCGCACGCCGGGATCTTGAGCCAGCAGCATCGACAAGGCGGTCGATCCCGTCCGGGGTAATCCCAAGCCGATCAGCGGCGACCTGATGGGCACCTCGTCGATCTCTGGATGTCGGCGATACCAATCCTCGACCTGCAGGCGCTGCGACAGATAACCCACGATGCGTTGACGCAGGAAATCTTGGCCGTGCTCATGCAGCCGGGCTTCGTCCTGCAGCGAGGCCAACAGGATTTCCAGGCCCTCCCGGAACGAGCCGTCACCAAAATCGGTCAGACCTGTCTGGGCGGTCGCGTCGTCCATCATCTCGGCAGCGGTTGACATGAACCCCTCCCTGCTGAACGTCGTCGTCCAAACAGCTGCAAAAGAGCAACTCGCCGAAGCGTAGCCTCGACCTGACCTGGCACTGCCGGACACTCGGAAGGAGACATCGTGACTGTCATCGTTATCGACAGGGGACCTCGGCAGGTGAGCCGGTCGGTCGAAGTGGCCGCGCCCGCCGCCGACCTCTATGCGCTGGCCGCAGATCCCCGGCGTCACCGCGAACTCGACGGTTCGGGAACCGTTCGCGACAACATCAAGATGCCGACGACATTTGTTGTCGGATCGAAGTTTTCGACGAACATGAAGATGTTGGGCCTGCCCTATCGCATCACCAGCACGGTGACCGAACTCAAACCGAACGAAGTGGTCGAATGGCGGCATCCGTTCGGGCACCGCTGGCGCTGGGAATTCGAAGCGCTTTCACCGACCCTGACCAGGGTCACCGAGACGTTCGACTATCGCAACGCCGGTGCGCTCAAGAACAAGCTGAATTATTACGAACGGATGGGTTTCCGGAAGGCCAACGCGACGGGCATAGAGGCAACGCTGGCCAACCTGCGTGACCGCTACGCCGCAAAGTAGGTCAGGAGGGATCCTCCGCGTCCCATGCGACCACGCCGGACACCCAATGGCTCAGTTGTTCGACTTGGTCATTGCGATGCAGGTGGCGGGGCGGGGTTGCGTAGGTGGCGTAGGGCCGGCAACGGATGACGACGCGGTTCTCCCGCTCCGACATCTCGGTTATGTAGGGACGCGCCTCCTCGCCGAGCGGTTGGCCGGACATCCGACCGGCAACCGCCATCATCACGTCGACCGCGAGATCACGGTCTTGTTCGAGAATCGCGTCGGCATACACCTGTAGGTAGGAAAAGGGCCACCGCTCGTCGAGGACGCACAGACTGACCTTGCCGTCGCGTTCGATGACGCGGGCTTTGCCGCGCCCGGCCATTGTGGATACCAGCAGTTCGTCGGCGTCGGTGGGGATGTAGTAGACGATCGACATCGCTGGGCCGTCGTTGCGGCGACGGTAACCGAACACGCAGGTGCGGTGTGTTCGAACGAATTCACGCCGCTCGGAAGGGCGCATGTCGCGGTCGGTGGGAGCCGTGTAGGGCTCTGACGCCAAGGGAAGGAGCATGGCGAAACATCCTTGCTATCAGGAGGGTTGCTCAGCAGAGCATTATTGGATACACTGTATCCGTTAATATGGATATCGTCAACACCTGGATATGGCACCCGGTATGCATCTCCGTCAGTTGATCCGCGATAGCGCTTGCAGTGCAATAGATTCCGGAAGGCGGGCGTCGTGACCACTGCTGAGCCCCAAGAGCCGCGGGTGAACCGATCCCGCGGTCGCCCCGCCCTGCCGCTGGACCGCATCCTCGCCGCGGCCGTGGAGGTTCTTGACGAGCAGGGCGCCGAGGCACTGTCGATGCGATCGCTGGCGCAGCGTCTGCAATCGGGCACGGCCACGCTCTACCGTCACTTCGCCAACCGCTCGGAATTGGTCTCCACGGTGATCGACCACATACTGGGAGAAGTCGACCTCGACGCTCACGCGATTGCCGAGCTGCCCTGGCAACAAGCCTGTACGTTATTCGCGCAGCACATGTTTCATGCGCTGGGCCGGCACGGCAACGTCGCATCCCTGCTGATCGAATACACCCCGATGGGGCCCAATGCGCTGGCCAACCGCGAGCGATGTCTGACGATCCTACTCGACAACGGCTTTCCGCCGGCGGTCGCCGCTCACGCCTACGCGACACTTGCCCGTTATGTGCTTGGCTTCGCCATCCAACTCTCCGGGCCGGCGGCGGTCAACGGCCAGCAAGACGCCGAGCTGTCGGCCGCGTTTCACCGGCTTGATCCGTCTCGCTATCCCGCGACGGTTACCGTCGCCGACGATCTTCCCGTTCCACTGGAGGAGGAGTTCGCCTTCGGGCTGCAGCTCATCGTCGCCGGGCTCGAGCGATTGGGTCATTGAACCCAATCGTGCCGTCCATCGTGTCCTCTAGGAACAATTGCCCTCAACACCCATCGCCGGAAGGATTTTTCTCGATGATCGACCACAGCCTGTCCTCCGCCGCGACACCACACCGCGTGGCGCAGACACTGACCATATTGGGCCAGCTGATCAGCCGTTACGGCCTGGTAGTGGTCTTGGCCTGGATTGGATTCGGAAAGTACGTGAAGATGGAGTCCCGGGTGCTGATCGAACACAGCCCACTGATGAGCTGGATCTACGACGTGGTCAGCGTCACCACAGTCGCACGCGGGCTGGGGACGATGGAAATCGTTGCCGCGCTTCTCATTGCGCTGCGGCCGGTATGGCCGCGGGTATCGGCGGCCGGCAGCGCGCTGGCAGTGGTGCTGTTCTTGGGCACAGTGAGCTTTTTGTTCACCACCCCAGGGGTGGTCGCGACCCACGCCGCCGGCCTTCCGGTGCTGTCGGCGCTGCCCGGCCAATTCCTGCTCAAGGATCTTGTGCTGATCGGAGTCGCAGTGTGGACCCTGGGCGACTCGCTCGCCGCCGTGCCCGCTTCGCGCGGGAAGCCGTCAAGGATTAGCGCTTGAAAAGCGTTCCCCTGATGAGTTTTTTCGCCGAGCTCAAGGTGGCGTCGTAGGCCGTCGGCGGCAGCGTACCCGCTTGCTCTGACAGACCGCGCATCAGCGCACAGATGGCCTCCACCGTGGCCGCCGTGCCGATGTCGAGAGCGAGCACACCGTGCACCCGGGCATCCTCGACAATCTCGGTGACGACATCGCGTAGCGCCTTGGAGCCCGGGTACTTTGGGCTGCCCCGGCGCGACTGGGCATTGCTCTGGACGCGGATCGCCCGCAGAAAGGCGGCCAGGTAGGGATAGGCAACCGACCACGGACCGCCGTACTCGTGGAGGATGGCCGCGCGGCTTCTCATCGAGGCATGCCGCCTTTCCATCGTGGCCACCGGCTATGAACAGTTATACGATCAACCGTTTGATTTTATGACCCGCTTGCACACAGCCCGAACCGCTATCGGGCGGGATCGTCGGCAACCTCGATATCGCCGGCTGCGGCCGCCGCACGCAGCTGGTGAAAGTCGTCGAGTGACTTGTCGGCGTATGCGTAGCACCAATCGGCGACCGCGCTGTGCACGGTGGCGGCGGTGCCCACGTATCCCCGCAGTATGGACGCATTCGCGCTCTGTGAGTGCGCCCGCGCCAACAGCATCGCGCAAGCACTGACATACTCGCCGAACGTGGACGCCGACATGTTCTCGGTTTCGATGCTGCCCTTCATGTCATGGAACTGACGGATGTAGTAGTCGTGGCCGTCCTTGCGGGTCGTTCCGAGGAACACGTCCGACATTGCCTGCAGGATCTGCTGGCCATCGATGACGCGAACGCCCTGACCCTTCGCCGCGACGGCCTCGGTCAGGCTCTTGGGTTGGCGCCAACCCCCGTATTCTTCGAGCACCGATCGCGTGGCTTCTTTGATCTGCAGGATCAGCGGTGTGTCGTTGGGGCCCACCAGGATGACTAAATAACACCGGGTGCCGACGCTGCCGACGCCAACTACCCGCAGCGCGACATCGGTGATGCGGAAGTGCGATAGCAGCAGCGCGACATCTGTCGGGACTGCGGCCAGATACTCTTGCACCGCCTCCACCAGCGGGGCTTCGATCTCCTCGTCGACGTGTTGCAGGACTGGGGGCGCTTCCCGCAGGCGCGGGGTTCCGTCTGTCCCGATCTCCATGATCTGCTTGAAGACTTGCGCCGACGTGCGCCTGCGCGCCCGGGATATTGTTCGCTGAACCACTCCATGCAGGTCCTTGGATACCTCTCCCGTGTAGCGCTCCGGCTCCAGCCGCAGGTAATAGCGGTCCAAAACGTCCATCTCGAGCGCCGCTTCCAGACCGGTTTGGTAGGCCACCAACGCCTGTTCGACAGAGCGGTGGATGGCCTTCGCGGGATAACCGGCGTGGCGGCCCCCGACGATCGCGCTGGTGATCAGGCGTTTGACGTCCCACTCCGCGGGCGCCACAGCAGCCTCGTCAAAATCGTTCAGGTCGAACACTATTGCGCGGTCCGGGGCGGCGTACATGCCGAAATTCGACACATGAGCGTCACCGCAGCACATGATTTCGATCCCGGTCGAAGGGCTCGCGGCGAGGTCGGCGGCCATGACCGCGGCGGAGCCGCGGTAGAACGAGAATGGGTCGGTGAGCATCCGGGCAAATCGCAGCGGGACGAGTTCGCTTAGCCGCCCGGCATTTTGGGCGACGAGAATTTCCGTCGCCGTTCGCGCTGACGGAGTCAGCTGTGCGAGGGAGCGGCGTGGCGCGGTTTTCCGCAGCGCCCGACCGCGTGCCACATCCTCGCTCGGAACTTCGAGTTCGATCAGGCGGTCACGCAACACCCGTTGCGGCATCTGCTAAGCATAGGCACGTTGGGCGCGTTCGTTGGCGGCGTTTGCTAACTCGGTGGCGCGCCCGCTTTCACCGCCGCGATGACCCCACCGTCGACGAGCAGGTCGGTACCGGTGATGAAGGAGGCGTCGGGACCGAGCAAAAACGCGGTGGCCAAGGCGATGTCCTCCGGAGTTCCGAGGCGGCCGGTCGCAGACATCGCAACCATCGCTCGCATGCCGTCACCGACCGGGGAGGCAAGCTCCTGCTGCCCCATGGGTGTAGAGATGATGCCGGGACTGATCGAGTTGATCCGGGCGCCCCGCCGGCCCCAATGCGCGCTGGCAGCGCGGACTCGAATGTGGTTGGCCTGTTTGGCGATTCCATATGCGATGCCGGGCTCGTTGACTTTCTGAGGGCTGACGTACTCCAGCCCTAACAGTTCGCTAGCTGGCGAGTGGGCCAACGCGTGTTCTTGCTCGGCGGTCAACGGCGGGAACATGTGCCCGGCCATGCTGGCGATCACCACACCCGCTCCACCCGGCGCGACGACTGCACCGAACTCATCGAGAACCAGCGCGACACCGAGCAGATCGACGGCCAGGATCGCTTCGGCTGAGGCTTGCGACGGGGAGAGTCCGGCGGTGTGTGCCACCTGCGCGACGCTGCCGAGTGATGCCGCGTACTCGGCGAGCCCGTGCACCGATTCCGGTGACGAGACGTCGACGCTACGGCTTTCGACGTGATGGCCATCTGCGGCCAGCGATTCGGCCACCGACGCTAGCGTCCCCTCGTTGTAGTCGGCCAGCAGCACGGTCTTGCCGGCACCCAAGCGCCGTGCAATCGCTTGGCCCATGCCTCCCACGCCGATGACGGTCAACACTTCTCGAGCCACTGCCGCTCCAAATCCGAGTCGTTGCTAGTCAGCTCGCGATGTTATACAAGCGGTTGCGCCGACTACCTCGGGAGTCCGGGGGCCTCCGGTTGTTGGTGCGGGTGACCGCTGTGACGGATCGCCCGCCCGACGAAGGGCGCCTGAACGGTGGCAGCCAGGTAACGGCGGTTGATGATCAGCCCGGCGATGGCCACCGCGGCGTAGATGCCGCAAAGCGCTAGCCGCCCCGATGTCGAGGTGATCGGGAACTGGATGATAAACAAACCCAGCAGCGCCCATGCCGCGGCTCGGTTGAAGCGGAGCGCCAGGATCAGGGCCACGCCCATCATTGTCTGGCTCGCCGTGAGCAGCACTTCTTCGATCTGGCGCGAGTCGAGCACCAGGGAGAATCCGCCGCCTCCCAGCAAGTGGGCCACCGGTAAGGATCCGATCAACAGCGTCCATTGGTTGACCTTGGACGAAATCAGGGTGGCGATGGCCGCCGTGCCTTTGCCGCGGGCGGCGAAGATGGTCGCGATGATGAACTCGGGCGCTTCGGAGGCCAGCGGAGCGAGCCACTGGACCAGCAGGAACCGGTCGATACCCAGCTCCGTCCCAGCGGCGACGAGATTGTCGGCGAACGGTTTGGCACACAGCAGGATCACGATGCTGGATGCCACGAAAAGTCCGATGACGGCGATGCGCCGGCTGCGGTCGGGCAGCTCGCCAAGGGCGGCGGCGGTACCGATCAGGTCGGGCTCTTCTACATCGCCGTGGCTGACTTTATAGAGGTAGAAGCCGAACCAGGCCAGCAGCGGCAACCCCAGCGCAAAGTGGATCTGGCCAGTCGTCGGTATCGCGAACGCGACCACACCGGCAACCAGTAGGAACCCGAGTTCGACTCGATTGGCGGGCTCCAGCGCCAAACCGGCGGGTTTGTCGGCGCCGGCCCTGCGCGCCACGACAATGCTGACCAACACCACGACCGGCCAGCCCAGGCCCATCAGCAGTCGGTTGGATCCTGTCATGTTGGCCGCGGCGTACTGGGTGTAATCCGGATTGTGGCCAGACACGTACGCGTAATACAGGTCAACGGCATATTCGGGCAGCACTGCGACCAATGCCAGTACGGCGATTGCAAGCCCGCCGGAGACATCGATCTGTGCGGCTTCGGCCGCCCACGCCAGGAGGAAGCTGGCCGCCACCACCGCAGCTCCAAAGATCAGCAGGGCGGCAACTGGGTCTGGGTGCAGGCCAACGATTCGCACCACCACCGCCGGGACGATGAATATCGCAGTGCTGAGCGCCGAACGGGTCAGGGTGCGACGCGGCGAGCGTGTCGCCGCCGCGGCCGAGGCAGCGGGCCTGTCTACAGCGAGCATGTCATCTTTCGGTCGGGGGTACCGATCATTGGTGTTACTGCGGCTCGCGGGCCGGGCGAACTGCTTTACAAAGTTACCCGATTGTGTCCATGCCAGCAACGTCGTGGATAAGCAAAGTACTGCCGTCCAACACCCTGTCTTTGCTGGATACACGGGCAATCTAAAAAGTTCGGCCACGCTGATCTGAAATTTTGGCAAACCTTCTCGCGGTGTTGTGGTGCGGTTTTGTGCTGACCCTGCGGCGGCTTGCGCGGTGTCTTGGCGGCCACCAAAGGGCCGTGCGCGCGTAGGGCACTGATAGCTCGGATACTTCCGCGAAAGTGACCTCCGCCGGACATTCGTGCAACATCAACATCCACTTCGACGCACTGCTTGAGTCCAAGGTTCCGGCGCAGACACGCGACCGCTGGTTAGCCAGGTCCCATCGCCGCGGCGGCGGCTTGCGTGAAGAGCTCGACGATCTGATTGCGGGTCAGTGAAGCCATCAACTGCAGCGCGGCGCGCATGTCTTCGCCCACCATCCAGGTGGGGCCATTGGTGAGGTTCTCGAAGGCCTCTGCAATGACGTCTGCCACGGCGGCGGCGCCCGGCGGCAGGTCGTCGGGCGAGCTGATCTGGCCGCGGCTGTGTTCGAGTTGCCGCAATGCCGGTGTATTGGTCTTGCCCAGGATGAGGCCCAGGACGTCGACGCCCTTGTCGTGCAGTTCGGCCCATAGGGCTTCGGCGAAGACCATGTCGAACGCCTTGGAGGCGCCGTAGGCAACCATGTTCGGTCCGCCGGCCAATCCTGCGCCGGACCCGAAGATGACGATTCCCCCGCTGCCTCGCTCGACCATGGCAGGCGCGAAGTGGTGGCAGAGTTGCATCGGCACCATGCAGTTGCGTTGCACCATCGCCTCGGCAGCCTCGATCGGATTGGCAAGGAACGGCTTGAAGTTCGGGTCGGCACCCGCGCAGTACACGAGGAAGCCGATCTCCAGGTCGCTGGTGGCCGCTGCGATCGCCGATGCCGCGCCGGGTTCGGCAAGATCGACAGCGAGGGTGCGGGTCTGGGCCGATGTGCGGGAACTGATCTCGGCCGCAACCTGATCGAGTACCGCCTGCCGGCGCGCCAGCAGCACAACGTTGACGCCGCGCTCGGCAAGTCCCGCGGCGAACGCGGCTCCCAGGCCGTCGGAGGCACCGGCGACGAGCGCCCACGGTCCGTACTTGGTTGCGAATGTCACCGGTATGCTCCTGAACAGTCGTGCTCTGCTTTATGCGTCGCCAACCGTACTCAGGCGCACCTGGGTGTATCGACGGCGTGCGATGCGCCAACCGGCGTCGGTGCGGACGATCTCGTCGTCGTAGAAACCGATCGCGTTGACGCCGGATTTGTTGTCGCCGACCATGATCAGCCCGTCGATGTAGGTGCGGGCCACAGCATTGTCGCCGTCGACAGTGATGGTCTGATTGCTCAGCCGGTGCATTGTGTGCCCCGCCATCGCGTGAACCTGCTCCATGAAGTCCGTGACGGCGTCGATCCCGTTCCACACGCCGATCTCGCCGTAGTCGAGTTCGCAGTCGTCAGTGAATACGGTGCGAAACAGCGCCCAGTCGCGTCGGTCGATCCCGGTGGCGTAGCGCACCAGCAAATCGGAGATGTCTTGGCGGTCTTCTCGTTCGGTCACTGGATGTCTCCGTTGGGGTGGACCACAATGCGTGGCGGGCCGTCGGACCTACGGGCGAGGTCGAGCGCGGCCGGTACTTCGTCGAGGCCGATGATCTTTCCGACGCTGGGCAGCGGGTCCAGTCGTCCGGTCGCGATGGCCTCCAGTGTTCCGTACCAGTCCTGCGGGTGGGGTCCGCCGCCGAATTGTATTGTGACGCCTTGACGAGTGGCGGTGGTGATGTCCAGCGTGTCACCGGTGTACCAGCCGCCCGCGCAGTAGATTCGGGTCGCCATTTCGGCGGATTCGACGATGCTCTGGATAAGCCCGGCGGCGCCGACACACTCGAAGACGACTGCCGGTCCGGGCAAACCGCGTTCGGCGCGGACGTCCCTGAACGCATCGAACGGTGACTTCTCCGCGGGATCGACGACGACGTGCGCGCCGAAGCGACCACGGGCCAGCTCGCGACGGTCGGACTTGAAGTCGGCCACGATAATCGGCTCGATACCGCGGCTGACCAACGCGGCGACAGCCGAAAGTCCGATCGCTCCGGCGCCGATGACGACGGCGACCTCGCCCTCGCGCATCTGTGCAGACCTGACATAGAACTCGCCGACGGCGAACGCATCGGTCAGTGCGACGGCATCGATGGAGATGTCACCCGAGACCGGCTTGGCGGCCACTTCCGAAACCACCAGCAGCTCACCGAAACTGCCTTGCGCTTCGGGATGCTGACCGATGATCCGCACACCGGCAGCGCCACCGTCCAGTAGACGGATCGGCATCGCCGTCACTCGCGAGCCGACCTCAAACTGGCTTGTGCAGCCGGGTCCGTGCCCGATCACCTCGCCAACGAACTCGTGGCCCAGCACGATGTCGCGGTTCGTGTCATACAGTGACCGGCCGGTCGGATCGTCGACCGCAAGCTCCGGGTGGTCCATGAAATGTACGTCCGACGCACAGATCGCGGTGCTCAGCGTCCGCAGTAGTAGCTCACCCGGCCCGGGCTTCGGGTCCGGCGTCTCGCGGACCTGTAACCGGCCGTCTCTCAGCACCACAGCGCGCAACCGTCAGCCTCAATTTTCTCGAATAATCGATATAGAATCTCGAATGTTGGCTATAACTGTAGGAATCCCGTCGCGAAGGAGTCAAGCCATTCGCGGATCGTCGTCGGCGCCGACCGCCCGGGTACTCGACGTTGTCGAGCTCCTGGCACGGTCCGGAAATGCGCGGCTGCGGTTCTCCGACGTCGCGCGCGAGCTCGATCTCACCCAGGCGACGGCACATGCGATCCTCAAGACGCTGTGTGATCGTGGGTGGGCCAGCCGCGATCCGGTCACGAAGACCTTCACTCTCGGCCCTGCGCTCGCCGTGGTCGCCGCGCGGATGGACGCGGCTCGACCTCTCGCTCACGCCGCTCGTTCCGCGGCGCTGCGACTCTCCGGCGAGGTCGGCTACGCCGGCTCGGTGGTCGAGCGATTCGGCGATTCGCTGGTGGTCACAGCCTTCGAGGGTGACCCCGCCACCCAGCCGTCGGGAATACCCGGTGATCGCATCCCGTATGCCCCGCCGTTCGGCGTTGCGCTCGCCGCGTGGGACACCGACGAGGAACAACGCGCGTGGATCCGTCGCGGCGCGGGCAACAATGCTGATCGCACGCGGCGGCTGGAACGCGTGTTGGAGCACACCCGCAAACGTGGATTCGACGTCGACTGGACAACGCCCGCGCTGGCGCAAGCCGTCCAGGTGGTCGGCACGTTGGATAGCAACGAAATGCCGACTCCGGTGCGGCACATCTTGGACCAGTTACTCGTGGAGTTCACTACCATCGGCTTTCTCTCCGACGACAATCCAGGTCGCCGGAAACAACCCGTGGTAACCATTGCCGGACCGGTTTTCGACAGTCGCCGACAAGTAGCCCTGATGGTGGCAGTGCATCCGCTGTGCCCCCTCAGCGCGCGGCAGATCCGCGTCATCGGAAAAAAGCTCACCGATGAAACGACGGCTATCAGCGAATCTCAACTGCAGGCGGAAGTGGTAAATCGCGCCGTCTAGGGCACGCCTAAGCTCGGCATATGGAACTGCGGCAGCTGCGCAAGAGGTTGGTCCTGGACGACGTCTCGTTGTCGCGTTTCAGTAAGAAGTACCGACGCGTGGAAAGCGAAAAGCCATGGCACATAAGTACGTTGTGGATGATCTTGCCGGATTTGTCGTCGGCGCCGAACAGGCGGACCTGAGCGAGCGGCCCCGGGCGTTGCTGAAACGCAATGTGTTGGACAGCATCGCCTGCGCCGTCGGGTCATTGGACGGGGAGCTCATCGCGACGATCCGCGAACATACTGATCAATTCAGTGGTGTCCCCACGGCGACACTCGTCGGTGGCGGGCGAGCATCGGTAGATCAGGCCGCATTCTTCAATTCGGTGCTGGTGCGCTACCCCGATCTGCTCGACACCTATCTGACGGTGGGAGGGCTGTGCCACCCCGCTGACAACTTCGGTGCGGTGCTGGCCGTAGCCGAACACGTCAACGCCAGCGGAGCGGATTTCCTGCTGGCCCTCGCGGTCGCCTACGAGATCCAGTGCCGTTTCAGCGCACAGGTTCCCGTCATGGCGCGGGGGCTCAATCATGCACTGCAGCTGGCGATGTCGGTTGCCGCAGGATCGGCGAAACTGCTCGGGCTAGACTCCGAACACACCGCTGACGCCATCGCGGCCTCCGCGGCCGACAACGTGTCGCTTGCGGCCGTGCACGCTGAACCGGTTTCGAACTGGAAGGGCATCTCGCCGGCCATCACCGGCATGCGCGCGGTCTACGCGACGATGCTGGCCGGCCGCGGAATCACCGGGCCCAAGTCGTTGTTCGACGGCCCACACGGGTTGGTGCAGCTGTTCGATCAGCCAATTGATTTCCACACCGCCGATCGAGAACTCACCTCCGTCGAGCAGACCTACCTCAAGCAGTACTGCTCACTGATCCACGGGCAGGCCATCATCGACGCGGTCTTGGCAATTCGCACCGACAACGATCTGTGCGGCGACGATGTCGCGCGGGTGAGCCTCGAGGTCTTTCAGGGCGCATATGACTTCGCCGGTGGCGGCGCTTACGGCGACAAGGACCACCCGCGGACCAAAGAGCAGGCCGACTACAACCTCAAGTACCTGAGCGCGGTTGCCCTACTCGATGGTGGAGTCGGCCCCGAACAGCTTGAGACGGAACGGGTCCTACGCAGCGATGTCCAGGACCTGCTGTCACGGGTGGAGGTCAAGCCGGCCGCCGACTTGACCGCGGACTATCCGCAACGCACCGCGGCCCGGGTGCACGTCATTACGCACGACGGGCGGGAATTCAGCCGCGAGGAGTCCGATTATGAGGGATCACCCACTCGACCGATGTCTTGGAAACGTGTCGTGGATAAGTTCCATTGGCTTGCTGAACCCTTCTGCGACGAGGCGCTGCGTGCTGACATCATCGCCGCGGTCGAACACCTCGACGAGATCCCCGGCGCCGAGCTCACTGGACTTCTGGGGGCCGTGAGCCCCACGGCCCAGCGTCCGCGCAGCAAGCCACGCTTCTGACGCCCGTTGTGCGCGCCCTCTTGCGTGGCTCGCCGCCCGCATTGAATGATCGGCCATGCGCAAAGATCGCGGCATCAATCGGTGGGAGTTGGTTACCTGCGCACTCGCAGGGCACGTCACTTATGCGCCTGACGAGGAGGCGCTCGCCGACCGGCTGAGCGGTACGACCGGGCTGGGCGAAGTGTGGCGCTGCCTGCGTTGCGGTGAATTCACCATCGGCGAGCCGCACGCACGTGGCCATGCTGAAGATGCGCCGATGATCATGCGCGGCAAAGCGTTACGTCAGGCCATCATCATTCGCATACTCGCGGTGGAACGCTTGTTCCGCGCGGTGGTGATTGCGCTCGCGGCATATGCGGTGTGGAAGTTCCGCGGGGCGCGGGGGGCCATCCAGGCCACGTTGGACCGCGACCTGCCGATTTTTCGCGCCGCCGGATTCAAGGTCGATCAGATGACGATCGTGCATGAACTGGAAAAGGCGCTGGCCGCTAAGCCATCCACCCTGGTCCTGCTGACCTTGATGCTGGCCGCCTACGCGCTGCTGGAGGTCGTCGAAGGCGTCGGCCTGTGGTTACTGAAGCGCTGGGGCGAATACTTCGCGGTGATAGCAACCTCGGTCTTCCTGCCACTGGAGATGCACGATCTGACTAAGGGCATCACGATGACTCGCGTGGTGACCTTCACCATCAATGTGGCTGCCGTGATCTACCTGCTGGTCTCGAAACGGCTGTTCGGTCTGCGGGGCGGGCGCAAAGCCTACGACGAGGAGCGACGCGGTGAGCAGCTCCTCGACGTCGAACGAGCCGCTATGACGACGTGACGTTCACGTGTCGCGGCCACCCGCTGCCATCTACTGCTTGGGGTGGATGAAAACGCCCTCAGCTTCAACCGTGACACCGCCCTCGTCGGCGAGGCGGCCGACGGCGAACATCTTGACCCCTGCGGTGCGCTCGATACAAGCGTGCGCGCCAAAACCGCCCTGATCGGCACGTCACACAAACCGCCACGATGTCGCGACGGTGGCGGGCATACTGCGCCACGAGGAGTGGAGATCTGAATGGGTACCTATGCGATCACCGGATCGGCATCCGGGATGGGCCGCGAGACCGCACACCGGCTTCGGGGCGAAGGCCACGCGGTGATCGGTGTCGACCTCAAAGATGCCGACGTCACCGCCGACTTGTCGACGCCGCATGGACGTCAAGAGGCCGCCAAGGCCGTCTTGGCCGCTTCGTCCGGCAAGCTTGATGGTGCGGTGTTGGCTGCCGGTCTGGGCCCGGGCCCCAGCCCGGATCGGCCGCGTCAGATCGCCCAAGTCAACTACCTGGGCGTGGTGGAGCTGCTCGCCGCCTGGCGACCGGCGCTGGCCGCCGCGGAACGCGCCAAGGTCGTCGCCGTCGCCAGCAACTCCACGACGACGGTCCCTGCGGTCCCCCGCCGAACCGTGCAAGCGTTGCTTGCGCACGACGCCGACAAAGCGGTGCGTTCGGTCAAGCTGTTCGGTAAAGCGGCGCCCACAATCATGTATGCCGCATCGAAAATCGCTGTCAGCCGTTGGGTTCGGCGGCACGCGGTACTGCCGGAGTGGGCGGGCTCGGGCGTGCGTCTGAATGCCCTTGCACCCGGGGCCATCATGACGCCGCTGCTGCAGGAGCAGCTTTCGAATCCCACAGAGGCCAAAGCGGTCCGGTCGTTCCCGATCCCCGTCGGTGGGTTCGGAGACGTTCGGCATATGGCCGACTGGATGTGCTTCATGCTGTCGGACTCTGCTGACTTCCTATGTGGTAGCGTCGTTTTCGTCGACGGCGGCTCGGACGCGTATTTCCGGGCCGACGACTGGCCGAAACCAGTGCCGGTGTATCGACTGCTGGGCTTTCTCCGCAGGTTCAGAAGCGGCCCTGGCGCTGCCTAACGGCAACCCAGGCCTTGCGACGAGCCTGTCTTGACCACTCGGGTTGTGTCCGACACCACAACGCGGCTTATCGTGACGTTTACCAACGTGCTGCACACTTGTAAAACAGCCGCGATGAAATTCGATAAGTCGGCGCATTGGCCGAACAAACGAAGGATCGAGATTGTGCCTACACTGCAGCCCCGAAGCAGCCAGAGCCCGACCAACCTCGACGTGATCGCCCCGATCAAGGCGCGCGCCTGCGACGCGCTACAGGCCGTGCTGAGAAGCAAGTCCCGCCAGGTGCGGGCTGACCCGCAGCTTATGCGTAGAGGCGTTGAGCGCTGCTGATCACTAGTCACGGCAGACTAGTGGTAAGTGGACGACTACTGGAACCATAACGCCGCCTCCACCGGCTGATCGATATCGCGGCACGGCACCGCGGCCACGTCCTGGATGTGGGTTGCGGTGAAGGCCTTTTGGCGCAGCGGCTAGCCGCGGTCTCGCGCAGCGTTATTGGCGTGGATTCGGATCCGGCGTCGGTCTGGCGTGCATCCGAGCGGTCGCGCTTCGAAACCTTCGATGCTGACCAGCAGTCCTTCGACCTCAGCACGTTCGTGGCCAGCATTCATCACTAGCCGCTGCGCGAATCGCTGCAAAGAGGCGCGCCAAATGCTCAGGCCCGGAGGGGAACTGGCGCTTGTGGGCATTTCGGCCAACAAGACCATTGCCGACTGGACGTGGGCTGGTCTCTGCACACCGGCCGCGCACGTGGGGTCGTGGTTACATCACGAGGCACGCAACATCGGCGTACTCGTCGCTGAGCCTCGCGAAAGCCTCGGTGAGATCCGAAGAGTGGCCGGCGACGTCCTACCAGGGGCGGTGATCCGGCGAGGCCTCTACTACCGATATCGCCTGCTCTGGCGAAACGGTTAACCGGTGTCTGTCGCGTTCGACGCTGCACGGTCGCGTTCGCGTCGGCGGGCCCGAGAGGCTCGCAGATTCGCGGCGTTACCGCATGTCTTCACGTTGTGCCACACCCCGCTGTTGTTCTTCGAGCGGTCGTAGAACGTCGACCTGCAGTGGTGGTTGTGGCATTGCTTGAGCCGTCGCCAGGTGCCGTCCTGCTGGCCGAGCAAAATCTCGCCCCAGAGCGCCGAAGCCAGCCAGCGCCAGCCCCTACCGCTGGGCTCTAGCCGCACGTCGCCCGCATCTGACAGTGCAAAGGACGCGGAAACGGAGCCGGTCCCCCGCCCCTCCGTTGGTTCGCCGGTGACGAGTTTCGCGATGGTGCCGCGCAACGACCGCAGCCTCGCCAGATCTGCCTCGGTCAACGACGGTGGTTCTGCGTCGCCGCCGCGTGCAGCTGACCACGCCCGCAGGGCGTTGGCGGCCCAGTCGTCGGCAAGCGTGGTGTCGGCCAGCAGGTCCGGATAGTCGTAGACGGCGATTGTGTTGAGGAAATCCTGGACCAGCCCCAAGCCGCCGGGCGCCGGTGCGAGTCCGTACCGCTGTGACGCAGACCATGGAATAGACATAGCCAAACACTACTTGTCTATGTCGGATCCGTCAATCAATTTGACAGAGCTAAAACTTGTTTACCTAAGTCAAGGAGAACAGATCATGGTCAACATCAAAGGGTCGACGGTCGTGGTTACCGGCGGACAGCGCGGACTCGGCAAGGCCATCGTGGACGAATTGCTGCTGCGCGGTGCGGCCAAGGTGTACGCGACAGCGCGGGCCCCGAAGCCCAGTGACGACCCCCGTGTCGTGAGTGTCGAGCTCGACGTCACCAGGCCCGATTCGATTGCAGAGTTGGCCGCCGGGGCATCGGATGCCGACATCGTCATCAACAATGCCGGCGTTCTCGGTGCGTCCAGCCTGCTGACCAGTGACATCGAGGAAGTTCGGGCGGTGTTCGAGACCAACTACTTCGGTGCACTTCGAGTGGCCAAGGCGTTCGCGCCGATCTTGGCCGACAACGGCGGTGGAGCCTTGGTGGACATCAGCTCCGTCTTGTCCTGGGTGGGCGGATTTGGTGGCTACGGGGATTCCAAGGCTGCAATCTGGTCGTTGACCAATTCGCTGCGCATCGAGCTGGAGAACCAGGGCACGTTGGTCACAGGGGTGCACCTGGGCTACACCGACACCGACATGACGACCGGATTCGACGTTCCGAAGAATACTCCGGAAGACGTAGCGCGGGAGATCGTCGATGGCATCGAGCGTGGCAACGCGGAGGTGCTGGCCGATGATATGACCCGCCAAATCAAGGCCGCGTTGTCCGGACCGGTGGAGGCGCTGCGCGTGAGCTAGGCGGCTGCGCTGCCGCACGAATTGACCCGCTCCGGGGGGCCGGCACGCGGCCGGCCCCCGGTAGCGCACGCAACGTGTTTGGATTGCCATATGGCCGACACCGAACCCGAACGTATTGTGAGCGCCACCCGCGCAATCTCTGCCAGTGCGGAGAGGATTTTCGAACTGATCGCCGAGCCGTCCAGCCAGCCGAGCTGGGACGGCAATAACAATCTGGCCTCCTCGGCTCCGGGGCAGCGCGTCCGCCAGGTCGGTGACGTGTTCAAAACGACGTTGACCAATGGTGCTGTGCGGGAGAACCACGTCGTGGAATTCATCGAAGGCAGCAAGATCGCGTGGTGTCCAGCAGAACCCGGTAAGCAGCCGCCCGGCCACCTATGGCGCTGGGAAGTCAGCCAGATCAACTCCACACTCACCAACGTGACCCACACCTACGACTGGACCGCGCTGACCGACAGGACCCGGCTGGAGAGAGCTCGTTCGATCACGGCCGAGATGCTGCGCGAATCGATGGACAAGCTCGCTGTGCTCGCACAGGCTCCCGCGACGCAGTAACGGTTAACTGACCGGTGCCTCTGTAGGCTCATGCCTGACCGGCCGTTACTGTCACCATATGGCTCTTCCACCACCGGAAAACGACCGTGCCGCCATCGTCACCGGCGCTTCGTCAGGTATCGGCGAGCACTTCGCCGAGATACTTTCACGGCGCGGCTACCAAGTTGTGCTGGTAGCCCGCAGCGCCGACCGTCTCGAAGAGCTTGCCGGACGGTTGGGCCCACAAGCGCACCCACTGGCCGCCGACCTGTCCGACCGCTCCGCGCGGGCGGGTCTGGCCGATCGGGTCGCGGCGCTCGGCCTGACTCCAGACATCCTGATCAACAACGCGGGATTCTCGACACTCGGACTGGTCGCGAAATCCGTTCCAGAGCAAGAAGTTAACCTCGTCGAAGTTGATGTGGCCGCTGTGGTCGATCTATGCAGCAGGTTCTTGCCCGGAATGGTCGACCGCCATCGAGGCGCCGTGCTGAATGTGGCGTCGATGGCCGGGTTCGGTCCCCTGCCCGGCCAAGCGGCATACGGCGCCGCCAAGGCATTCGTGTTGTCCTACACCCATAGCCTGCGCGGCGAGCTGCGCGGGACCGGCGTCAGCGCGACCGCGCTATGTCCGGGACCGGTGGACACCGGGTTCGGCGAGGCGGCGGGATTCTCCAAAGAAGAAGCCGAAGCCGCCCTGCCACGGATCATGTGGATTCCCGCCGACAAGGTGGCGCAGGCCGGAATCGACGGTCTGGCAGCCGGTAAGGCCGTCGTCGTCCCCGGTCGCGTCAACCGGGTCGCATCGGCCTTTTTCCGGGTCGCGCCACCTGAGTTGCTGTTGCCGGTGTTGTCACGTGGCCACCCGGCCATGAAGCACGACTGAGACTCACCCGTTTTTGCCGCGCACCCATTGGAACGTGCCGAAGGTATTGACCCGGACGCTGGCGAATCCGTTGTCTTCCAGGATGTCTCCGATTTCATCATCGCCGAAGGCGTGCGCTCCGACGTTGGGCAGCATCTGCCACAAACGAGCTGCGCGCCCGGCGGTGGGGACCATGATGGCCAACCGTCCGCCCGGTCGCAGCACCCGCGCGATCTCCGCGAGGGTGGCTGCCGGGTTCGGAATCAGTTGCAGCACGGCCAGCGAGACCACCGCATCAACGGTGTTGTCGCGCAGTGGAAGTCGTTGTGCGTCGGCCCGTATGAACCCGACTTGCGGGCCCGCTTCATTGCGGACGGCCCGTGCCAGCATCGGCTTGGAGATGTCGACGCCTAAGGCCAATCCGTCCGGGCCCGCGGCGCGTGCCAGCGACGAGGTGACATTGCCCGGACCGGAACCGACGTCCAGTGCGATTCCGCCCGGCGGAATGTTCAGCCACTCAACGGGATGTTGCCACGCGCTGATCAGCCGGCGCGAAAGGGCCTGGGCGTTGTCGTAGAGCATCGACCCGATCGGTGATGCCCACGCCGCCTGAATCGGACCGGTATTTTTCGGAACAGCCTCGTCCCCGGCAACGCTCAGCAGATCGAGATAACCCTCGCTCACGTCCGGGTCCGCCGGCGGATCAGCAAGTAGATCCAGCGCTCGGCGCAACGCGGGAGGCGGCGAAATGTGCACGTCGGTCATGCGGATTCCTTTGTTCAAATACAAAGCTGTACGCAAAAATCGGACCGGGAGCCACCGGCGCTTCAGCTTCCCCGCAGCCCCCCGATGGCAGCCTACGCCGAGCGGCCGGGTGCCTCGACCCGCCCAAAATGTGACCTTCGTTAACGCTTGACGACCGCGTGCTCGCGTACCAAGGCGCACAACCGCCACTGGCCGGGCACGCCCTTGAGCGCGCTTTCGCCGCGATCGTCGAACCTGTGCCGCGATCCGGTGACGATGTCGCGAACTGTCGAGGACACCAATACCTCGCTGGGGCCTGCCAGTGCCGCCACGCGCGCACCGATATGCACGGCCATACCGGCGACGTCAGCACCGCGCACCTCGACTTCGCCCGCGTGAATACCCACCCGCACCTCGATGCCCAGCACATGGACCGCGTCGATGATTTCGTCCGCGCAGCCGAGCGCGGCGCTGGGACTGCTGAAGGTCGCGACGAATCCATCTCCCGCAGTGTTGACTTCGCGTCCCCCGAATCGTTGCAGCTCGTGGCGCACGATGGTGTCGTGGTTGTCCAGCAGGTCGCGCCACCGGTCGTCGCCGAGCAGGGCGGCCCGCTCGGTGGAGCTGACGATGTCGGTGAACACGATGGTGGTCAACAGGCGCTCGGCCTCAGAGCCGCCTCGCACGCCGGTGATGAACTCTTCAATCTCGTCGAGCATCGGCGCTGTGTTGCCGACCCAGTACAGGGCGTCTTCACCGGGCAGCTCGACCAGATGTGATCCGTCGATGTGCTCGGCAAGGTAATGGGCGTGCGCTACCGGGCTAAAGTCCGCGTTGTCGCGATGCAGGATCAGCGTCGGCGCGGTGACGCGTGGCAGCGTGTCGCGGACATCGGCCTCCCTGATCTTATTGATGAAGGCACGGGCCATGCTGGGCGAGGCGGCACGGTTGCCGGCCATGTCCCACCACGCGCGAAATGCGTCGTCACTAGCGACGGAGGGGGCGATGATGCCGAGCATGTCGAACCCCTGCTCGACGGCATCTGGCTCGATTCCGATCGTCGTGTACGGATCGGTGGCGCTGATTTCGGCGCCCATCGGATAGTCGGGAGCGCGTAGCGTGCGGGCCGCGCCGTTGATGATCACCAGGCTGCCCACTCGCTCCGGGTAATCGGCTGCGAGAACGAGTCCGGCCAACGAAGTGAAACCGGGGGCTAGAACCGTCGCCTGTTGGCAGCCAACCGCGTCCATGACTGCGATGGCGTCTTGTGCCCAGAACTTCGGCCCCAACATGTCCAGCGAGGGAACGCGCGACGACAGGCCGATCCCGCGCTGGTCGAACCGGATCACTCGGGCAAAGGACGCCAGGCGTCGATGAAAGCGGTACATCGCCGGCTCGAGGTCGACGCAGTCTATCGGGATTAATGGCCCGGGCAGCACGAGCAGGTCGACTGGGCCATCGCCGAACACCTGGTAGGCGATGTCGGTCTCGCCGCAACTGGCGTACCGGGTCCGCGGAGCCAGCACCACGATTCAAGGCTAGTTCAGGGCTATGACAAATTTGGGGACAGGTCGAACCCCTGTTAGCCGCCGGTGTTGCCGACCATCCGCTCGCGCGACGCGCGTCGGTGTCGCTGTCGCAATATCTGCGCTGGCCACATCTGAGCATCGACATCGGCCAGCCCGGGTCGACCGGAGTCTCGAGGCGCGCGACGCCGCGCGCCGAGTCACCGTCGTAATGCCTTACCACGTGTGGGGTCGAGCATTTTGCCCGGCTCCGAGCTGATACTGACCGTTCCGGCCCGACTTGTCTCCCAATTTGCTGACTCGAGTCGAGTCTGCGTCCTCGACGCGCCGCGTGAGCTGGGCGACGTGCAGTTCCACGCGGTGTGGCACCCGCGACTCGATGAGGATCCGTCCCACCGCTGGCTTCGCCAGGTGGTTGGGACCGTTGCCACGCCACCGCACGCACATCGACGACGCGCGAAAATTAGTGGTTAGCCGGCCTCGCATCGGGGCATTCCGCTACGTCGGTCGAGCGAGCGGGCCACAGTGGAACCCGAAGGAGGAGAATCGCGATGCAGATGACGGCCAATACCGTCCTGGTCACCGGCGGGGGCACCGGAATCGGCCGCGGCTTGGCCGAATCATTGCACCGGTTAGGTAACCAGGTCATCATTGCGGCGCGGCGCCGCGAGCCGCTACAAGCTGTCGCGGAGGCGAATCCGGGTATGCAGGTTTGGTCGCTGGACCAAAGCGACCCGGCCGGCATCCGGCGATTCGCCACCGAGCTGACCGACCGCTATCCCGAACTCAACGTCGTCGTCAACAACGCCGGCATTCAGCGGGTCGAGGATCTCGTCAACGGTGAAGTGGGCGCTGCCGAGCAGACCGTCGCAATCAATCTGCTTGGCCCCATCCGGCTGATCTCGGCCTTGATGCCGTCGCTACTGAGGAGACCGCACGCCGCGATCGTCAACGTCACGTCGGGCCTGGCCTTTATGCCCAGCGCGCTCACACCGACCTATTGCGCCACCAAAGCAGCGCTGCACTCCTACACCCAATCGCTGCGTTTTCAGCTGCGCGACACCTCGGTTCAGGTGATCGAAGTTATTCCGCCGCAAGTGCAGACCGCGTTGCAGGGCGAGCGCGGATTCGACCCCAAGGCGATGCCGCTGGATGAATATGTCACCGAGACGATGTCACTGCTGCAAACCCAGCCACAGGCCGACGAGATCGTCGTGGAGCGTGTCAAGGCGTTCCGGTTCGCCGAACGCGACGGGGTTTACGACGACATCTATCCCGCCTTCAACGAGGCCATCACGACTTAGGCATGTCGCAGTTGATGGGAGGACATCGATGCGAGTCTTAATGGTGGGGGCAACGGGCCGCCATGCCCACCTGGTGTTGCGTGAGCTGACCAAACGAGGCGTCAAGGTGCGTGCGCTGGTCCGCAATGAGGAACGGGCACAGGTTGCTCGGCGTAACGGCGCCGAGGAGACAGTCATCGGCGACCTGACGGAACCCGCCAGCCTTCACGACGCGGTCGCCGGAATGGACGGTGTCTTCCATATCGGCCCGGCGCACGCGGCGGCGGAGGCGGATATGGGCGTGGCGATGGTCGAGGCGGCACGGATCGGTGGTGTTCGAAAGTTTGTATTTTCCGGGGTAATTCACCCTTCGATTTCGGCCATGACGAATCACGCTGCGGCAAAACTGCCCGTAGAAGATGCGCTCTACAGCTCAGAGCTGGACTTCACGGTGCTGCAGCCGGCGCGCTTCATGCAGAATTTCGAACGGTCCTGGAATGACATCATCGAGCATGACCGGTTGTCTCAGCCATACTCGCTGTCCGCGAAGATGTGCTCGGTGGACTACCGCGATGTCGCGGAGGTCGCCGCGATGGCGATGACCGGCAACGAGCTCAGTTACGGCACCTTCGAACTGTGTGCGCCGGGAATGCAGGACAGCTACGAGACCGCGGCGATACTGACCGAGGTGCTCGGACGGATGATCACCGCGGCGCAGATACCCTTGGACCAGTTCGCCTCACAACTGCCCGAAGGCCCGTTTCGCGATGGCATGACGCGAATGATGGCGCACTATGATCGGCACGGTTTGCCTGGTGGCAACGCGGTGACATTGCGCGCAATCCTTGGTCGTGAACCTCGAACGCTCACGGAGTACTTCCAGGAACTGGCCGCACGCTGAAAACCGGTCAGTTGCATAGAATTTGCCGTGGCATGGGGCAACGTTCAGCCTTTGTATGCCCAGCGGGGACAGCCAGCGTGGCGGAGCGGCCGGCAATGGGACAGGATCGGTGGCATGGCCTCCGTTGATTTTTCGGTCGACTTTTCGCTATTGGACGTCCCCCGATCGGTGCCCGTTGCAGACCCCGAGGCCTACTTACGAGCCGCCATCGCCTGGCACTTCGGCGAGGACACCGGTTCACCGTTCTGGTTGCGGATTGCCCAGACGCTGAACTTCAACCCGTTGACCGACATCAACGCCTTCGCGGATCTGCGACTGTTTCCCAACCTCGTCAATGAGCTGCGAAGCGTGCCGGTCGAGGACCTCATTCCGCGCGGCTATGGATCCCAGGGATCCCCGCCGCCGCTGCCGCAGATATTCGAATCCGGTGGTACCACCGGCGCTCCGAAACGGACTGTGCAACTGCCGGATTGGATCGCACAAGTTGTGCAATGGCAAACCGAGGACTTCGCCACGGGTGGCTTCCTTGCAGGCCAGGGCTTCCTATGTCTGATGCCGAGCGGCCCCCACGGTGTGGGTTACTTCTCCCGATTGGTCTCCGAACGGCTCGGTTCGGTGTTCCACCCGATTGACATCGACCCCCGCTGGGTCAAAAAGATTGCCGCGCGCAACGCGGCCACCGAAGTCGCGGCCTACATCGACCACGTCATCGAGCAGGCGGTGTTCATTCTCGAAACTCAGAATGTTGCCAATTTGCACACCACTCCGCCTCTGCTTGAGGCGATCGCCCGTGACGACCACGTGGTCGACTTGGTAAACGCCAAGATCCGCTACCTGTTGCTCAGCGGCGCGCATGTCGATGCCGACACGCTCGACCTGCTGCGCGAGATCTTCCCGAACACGACGATCACCATGGCCTTCGGCAGCACCATGGTCCTTTCGCAGGCCGTCACCCGAACCGACGGCGACTCATTCGTCTTCGATCCGCGGACGCCCTATGTTGTGTTCTGGGTGGTCGATCCTGACAGCGGCGAACAAGTGCCCTACGGACAGCTCGGCCAGGTGGTGATGAACCACATCAGCAAAGGAATGTTCATACCGAACAACTTGGAACGCGATATGGCTATCCGGATGCCCGGACCCGCTGCGCAGATCAGCGATTCGGTCAGCGCGGTGCGGCCGGTCACTACTTTCGAGGGCGAGGCCGTCATCGAGGGCGTGTACTGAGATGGCTAGCGAAACATCCAGTGTTGCCGCCGATTTAGTGCCCATCGACGCGCTCGGGCCCAGCGGCGAGTACCGGACCCGCAACCGTGAGATTGTCACGAGTACAGCCGGAGTGCCGGTTATCCAGCTGAGTATTGTTCCGCCGCTCTATGTTTCACGCACCATTAGCGCCCAACGCAAGGTCCGGCCGCTGCCGGTCGCTCAGCGCGAAGCAGCTCTGGCCGACGCCTCCGAAGTCTTCGCCACCGGTGTCATCGCCGGATTGGACTTCGAGGCCTATGTTGGCCTGGCCAGCCGGATTTCGGGGCTGCCTATCGCGATTACCCGCGCCGGTGCCCGCGGCGTAGCCGACGCTGTCGCCTCAGCATTCGCTGCGGTACGGCCAAGTCGGCCCATCGGTGCGGACATCGACTGGCGTGAAGAGCGCACCCGCGACGGAGGTGCGGTATGGGCGCGGCGTGGCGAGGTGTTCGCGGTGCTTGCCGCCGGCAACGGCCCTGGCGTGCACGGCCTGTGGCCCCAGGCGCTCGCGCTGGGCTATCGAGTCGCGGTGCGTCCGTCGCGCCGCGAGCCGCTGACCGCACACCGGCTGGTGAACGCCTTGCGCGAGGCGGGATTTCGCCCGGAAGACGCTGTGTATCTACCCACCGACCATGGCGGGGCTGACGCGATCATCCGGGCGGCCGACCTCGCCATGGTGTACGGGGGGCAGGACGTTGTGGACAAATACGCCAACGATCCGACGGTGGTGGTTAATGGACCGGGGCGCGCGAAGATTCTGATCACTGCCGACCATGACTGGCGTGACTACATCGACCTCATCGTCGACTCGATAGCCAACCTGGGCGGGATGGCGTGCGTCAACACCACCGCGGTGCTCTACGAGGGCGATCCCGGCCCACTGGCTCAGGCGATCGCCGCGCGGTTGGCGACGATTGAGCCGCTTCCCAGCGAGGACGAGCGAGCCATTCTGCCCACCCAACCCATCGACAAGGCGCGTGCCGTAGCGAGCTATCTGGCGGCCAAGGCAGCGGGAACGACGCCGCTGCTCGGCGCCGACCAGGTCGTTGCCGCCATGCGCGACGGCGACGCCGCACTGCGTCCGGCCGTACATCTGCTGGCTGAGCCCGACGTCGACAAGCTCAATATCGAGCTGCCCTTCCCGTGTGTATGGGTATCGCCTTGGTCACGTGGTGCCGGCATGGAGCCGTTGCGGCATTCGCTGGTCATCACCGCGATCACTGACGACGAAGAGTTGATCGACGATCTACTTACCGAACCGACGGTGACCAACGTTTACTCCGGGCATTACCCGACCTTCTACGCAGCACCCGAAATCCCGCATGACGGGTTTTTGGCGGACGTCCTGATGCGCAACAAGGGCTTCATCAGGGACAGGAACTGACGTAAGGCAATAGCGCCATCTCGCGAGCGTTCTTGATCGCGGTGGCCACCTGACGTTGCTGTTGAACCGTCAGGCCGGTGACGCGACGGGATCGGATCTTGCCGCGCTCGGAGATGAACGCCCTCAGCGCGCCGATGTCTTTGTAGTCGACGGCGGTGAGGCCGAGCCTCTTGAACAGGTTCCTCTTTTTGTCCGTCGGCTGCCGCAGGACGGCCCGCTTCGAGCGCTTCGAGCTACCGGCCATTTACCAACTCGCGTTGCGTACACCGGGAAGTTGGCCCCGATGGGCCAGGTCCCGCATCCGCACTCGTGACAACCCGAACTTGCGCAAGTGCCCGCGGGGACGACCGTCGATCGAGTCGCGGTTGCGCAGCCGTACCCGACTGGCGTCGCGGGGCTGGCGGGCAAGTGCCTGCTGCGCAGCCAGCCGTTGTTCGGGACTGCTTGCCGGTGATCGGATGATCTCTTTGAGTTCGGCGCGTCGCTCCGCATAACGGGTAACAACGGCGCGGCGCTGGTTGTTCTTGATGATCATGGATTTCTTGGCCATTCAGCGCTCTTCCCGGAATTCGACGTGGCGACGGATCACTGGGTCGTACTTCTTCAGCGTGAGCCGGTCAGGATCGTTGCGGCGGTTCTGGCGGGTGATGTACGTATAACCGGTGCCGGCGATGGAGCGCAGCTTGACGATGGGCCGAATCTCGTTGCGCGCCATCAGATCCGCTGACCCGATCGGCGGAGCCCAGCAACCACGGCCTCGATGCCGTCGTGATCGACGACCCTGATCCCCTTGGCGCTCAACCGCAGCGTTATGCGGCGACCCTCCGACGGCAGGTAGTACGTCTTGGTCTGGATGTTGGGCGACCACCGTCGCCGCGTTCTGCGGTGCCTGTGGGACACCGAGTTACCAAATCCCACTGTGCGACCGGTGACTTGGCAGCGCGCGGTCATAACCCCCTCCTCTTCGCGGCGCGGTTATTGAAAATCATTTTCGACAAGATCTCTGACGCACTGTACCGTGACTTAGGCACTATTGAAAATCGTTTTCAATACGGAGGTGCGATGCGGACACCCGTGGTGCTGGTGACCGGCCAGGGCGACACCGACGCGGTGACAGGCGCTCTATTGCGCCGGCCGGGCACGGTGGTCGTCGAGCATCGGTTCGATGGGCACGTGGTGCGGCGGACAACGATCACGTTGCGCCATGGCGAGTTAGCCACTGCCGACGACGCACTGGAGTTGGCGCATGGATGTGTGGCCTGCACCGTTCGCAACGACCTGCTGGGAGTGCTGCGCAAATTGCACCGCTGCGATGGGGTCGACCGCATCGTCGTACATCTGGCGCCGTGGTTCGAACCCGAACCCATCTGCGTAGCGATAAACCACGTCCGCGTCCGGGTCGGTCCCGGCTACCCGGACGGCCCGGCTGCCCTGGACGTGGCCATCGCGGGGGTGGTGACGTGCGTCGATTCACGTAATTGGCTAACGCGGGCGCTCGGAGATGACGATCTGCCGGACGGGCGCACGGTGGCCCAGGCCGTAGTCGGCCAAGCCGAGTTCGCCGACCTCCTGGTGCTCACCCGCCCGGAACCTGTGACGTTGGCCGTACTGCGCCGGCTTGCTCCCCGAGCGCGGATCACCGTGGGGCTCGACCGGGTCGAGATGGCGCTGGCGAACCTGGAAGACGATTCCCGGCGCGGCGGTAGCGATCATCCGCACGGTTGGCTTCTGGCCGGCCTGCCTCCACTGGGCGCCGATGGAATGGCCCGGATCGTCGAGTTCAATGCGCGCCGCCCTTTTCACCCTGAGCGCTTGCATGCCGCGGTGGATCTGTTGCTGGCCGGGGTGGTCCGTAGCCGCGGGCGGCTGTGGCTGGCCAATCGACCTGACCAGGTCATGTGGCTGGAATCTGCCGGCAGTGGTCTGCGAGTTGCCTGCGCGGGAAAGTGGCTGGCGGCCATGACCACCGCGGAGGCGGCCAAAGTCGACGCGGAACGGCGCATCTTCGCTGAGCTGCGGTGGGAGTACCGATTCGGCGATCGACACACCGCGATGACTGTGCTGGTCTGCGGCGCAGAGCCGGCCGAGATTCTCGACGCCCTGAATGGTGCGCTGCTCACCGACGAAGAGATGGCCGCACCGCAGGAGTGGAGCCGTTACCCGGATCCGTTCGGTGACTGGCATGAGGACCCCTGCGACGAGACCTCCGGAGTGGCCGAAGAAGTCTCGTCAGATCTGGACGGCCGCCTAGAATCGTGAAATAACACCGCGTCCCAGCGCTCAGACGTGCCGATACTCAACGTCTAGCCCGGGCCCGGGCGTTCGGACCGTAGACGCGGTCTGGTAGCTGTGTAGTTTACGAGTCAAGTAGCGTTGGAAAAGCAGCGCGCCACCAGGACTTGTCATGCCATTTCGGTGAATGCGGTGAAGGTGAACGTAGTAGCAGGGGCCATCGATCGATTGGCCAACCCGGCGCGGATATCGGATCCCGACAAGCTTCGCAGCGCCGTTTCCGGCAAGACCGTGCTGGTGACCGGCGCATCCTATGGAATCGGCGAGGCGACGGCCCGCAGGCTGGCCGCGGCGGGAGCGACCGTGCTGGTTGTTGCCCGATCCGCGGAAAGGCTCGACGACCTCGCGGCATCGATCAACGCCGGCGGCGGTCAAGCGGTCGCTTACCCGACCGATCTCACTGACGAGGCCGCCGTCAGTGCGCTGACCAAACAGGTCACCGAAGACCACGGCCCGCTCGACATCGTGGTGAGCAATGCCGGCAAGTCGTTGCGTCGATCGCTGCATCACCAGTACGACCGGCCGCATGACTTTCAGCGCACGATCGACATCAACTACCTGGGGCCGATCTGGCTGCTACTCGGACTGCTACCGGCCATGCGCGAAAACGGCGGCGGGCACATCGTGAACGTCTCCAGTGTCGGCGTGCGCGTAGTACCCGGTCCGCAATGGGGCGCTTACCAGGCGTCCAAGGGGGCGTTCGATCGCTGGTTGCGCAGCGTGGCGCCGGAACTGCACGCAGACGGTGTGGACGTGACGTCGGTTTACTTCGCGCTGGTCCGCACCCGGATGATCACACCCACGCCGTTCTTGGGCAGACTTCCCGGCTTGTCTCCCGATCAGGCCGCCGATGCGATTGCCAAAGCCATCATTGAGCGGCCCCGCAGCAACGAACCGCCATGGGTATGGCCGGCCGAGCTGGCCTCGGTGCTGCTGGCCGGGCCTGCCGAGCGCGCCGCCCGGCTGTGGCACCGCTGGTTCTTTGCCAATTCCAGCAAGGACCACTCATGACCGACAGCGTGGTCGCCACGACAGCGCGGGCACTGGTGTCATCCGGACTGCTGAGTCCGCCCGCGCCGATCGGGGTGTTGCGCCTGGCTCGCGAGGTGTATCGAGGTGGCACGAATCTGTACACCCTGCTGGCCGTCGCGGCGGCTCGATGGCCGCAGCGCACCGCGATGATCGATGACGACGGTGCCATCACTTATCGCGAGCTGCAGTCGAAGACCGAATCGCTGGCGCGCGAGCTCTCTCGTGACGGCGTTGGAACGGGCCACGCGGTGGGGATCATGTGCCGCAATGGACGCAACTTCGCCGCGGCGGCATTCGCCGCCGCCCTGGTCGGCGCCGACGTCGTGCTCGTGAACACGGAGTTTCGCACCAATGCGCTTACCGGCGCGTTGAGTTCACACCAGATCACAACGATCTTCTGCGACGAGGAATTTGCCGGACAAATACGCGGTGCCGGTGAGTCGTTCAGGGTAATCGATCCGGCAACCGTCGAGACCCGATCGGGCGAGCCCCGGCCCAAGGTCGTCGCGTCGGGCCGACTCGTTCTGCTGACCTCGGGCACCACCGGGGTGCCCAGGGGCGTCCCGCGTGTACCACGGATGAGCTCGGGCATAGGCGTCGGCATGACAATTCTCGAGCGCACCGGGCTGCGTATCGGATCGCGAATCGCGGTGGCAGTGCCGATGTTTCACGGGCTTGGGCTCGGCATGCTGATGCTCACCGTAAGCCTGGGCGGTATGGTTCTGACCCATCGGCGCTTCGACGCCGAAGCCACACTGGCGCGGGCATCGCTGCAGCGCGCCGACGCGTTGAGCGTGGTCCCGATCATGCTCGCGCGCATCCTTGACCTGCCCCAACGTGTGCGGGCGCGAAATCCGTTGTCGTCCTTGCGGGTAGTGATATCCAGCGGCGACCGGCTCGATCCCAGCCTCGCGCGCCGGTTCATGGATGCCTACGGGGACGTCCTCTACAACGGCTACGGTTCCACCGAGGTCGGTATCGGCGCTCTGGCAACACCGATCGAGCTGCGACATGCCCCGGAAACAGTGGGACGACCGGTTGCGGGGTGCCCGGTGCGCATCTTCGACAGAAACGGCAGACCGGTCGGGCCGCGCGTGACCGGCCGCATCTTCGTCGGCGGTGAACTGGGGGCCGAGGACTACACCGGTGGTGGCGCCAAAGCCATCATCGACCGTATGACCAGCACCGGTGATATGGGCTATCTCGACAATTCGGGCCGGCTGTACATCGTCGGCCGCGAAGACGACATGATCGTCTCGGGCGGTGAGAATGTCTATCCGCGCGCGCTGGAAAACGCGCTTGCCGAACATCCCGACGTTGCCGAGAGCGCGGTCATCGGCGTCCCTGACGAGCAGTTCGGCCGACGTCTGGCCGCGTTCATCGTTCCACGTCCGCAGCGCGACATCGACGAGGCAGGGTTACGGGAGTACTTGAAGGGCAAGGTCTCTCGGTTTGAACAGCCCAGGGACATCCATGTCGTGAGCAGCATTCCACGCAATCCCGCCGGCAAGGTCGTGCGCAGCCAGTTGTCTACGTAGCTGCGCGAAAGAGCTGTACTCAAGCGCTAGTCGCGGCAGCACGTCCGCTTAGTGGCATCGATCAACGAGGGCTGCGACGTTAGCGGCGGCGGTTCAGCGCTGGAACGGTTGCCAGCAGTCTTCTGGTTGGGCGAGACGGTCGGCCACGACATACAGCGTTTCCAGGTTGTGGCCGTATCCGAGATGACTGCTTTGAACTTCGACGTTTTCCGTACGCGGCGCCGGCAGGCTGGTGCAGCACTGCCAGGCCACGATTCCGTCAGTCTTGCTGTAGATGCACGTGGTGGGCACGGTCAACGGTTGCTCGCGGCGAATGCGCGCCGCTTCGGCTACTGCCCCGGTGGCATCGGTGCCGCGGTTAAGTAGCCGCCATACCCGCCAGGCGGTGCTGGCCCGATGGTTCCCGCGGAATGGGGATCCCAGGGTGATCACCGAGCGGACGGCGTCGGGGAAAGCGCGTGCCAGTTCGCGGGCATAAATTCCTCCGGCGCTCCAGCCGATGATGCTGACCCGACGCCCCTCGGCGCGTTCACGTATGTGGCGCATGCGCTCCGGTAGCGTCTGCCTCATGCTGGCGCGATACCCCGTGTTGTACCCAAGACCCCAGTCGTAGACTCGATATCCCAAGCGGCGCAGGACATCACGCATCAGGTCTGTCGAGAGTGGGCCGGCCAGAAATCCGGGAATGACTAGCACAGGATGCCCGTCGCCCCGCGGCCAACCAGCGATGCGCCGCAAGCCACGGCGGGCGGCCACATATTCAAGCCCGGTACGCATTTCCAGCGCACGCAGCAGATGTCCCGGCACCGTTGCGTTAGCGGCATCAGGGGCCTGAAATTTCTCGCGCCCGGCAGACGTCGGAAAGGCCCGAGAACGACCCGAACCATCGGGTAAGTCGAGCGGTTCACGAATGGAAGGCATCTGGGTTCTCCTTGGTCTGCTCGCCGAGCTCCCCATCTCGAATAGGCACGGGCGGAGTCTTAATCGTCCTCGTCCTCGTCGTCGACGATACCGACCGTTCTGGCCAACCAATTGGGCGCCAGCGCAGAGATCGCGGTGGCTCCACCCGTGGCACCCAGCACGCCCGTCCAGGCGACCGGTCCCAATGGCGTGCATCCGAAAAACTGGCTGATAACCGGGGTCTGGACAATGCCGACCAGCACGCCCGCGCTGCCCAGCGCAGTCGCCACCACGAGTGGGCTGTGCCGACGCGCGAGCAGGGTTTGCGCCAACTGCGTTGTCACCAATGCGGTCAATCCCATTGTCGACGTGCGGCGTTCGCTGCCGGGCGTCCAGCGCCCGATGGCCCAGGCCGCCGTTGCCCCAGCGGCCGTGACGGCACCTCGGGTGACGATCTGGCGCATCAGCGGAGCGTCTAGGGAGGGAGTAGGCCCGGTCAGCACCGCACGCTGGTGTTCAGCGCGTGCTTGTTCGGCCTCTTCTTCGGATTCATACTCGGCTTCGTCGGGTTCGACATATTGCGAAGTGACCGCGACTGCAAGCGCGGGAAACATATCGGTGAGCAGGTTCACCAACAGCAGCTGCCGGGTCCCCACCGGCGCCCGCCCGGAGCCGAGCGCCGTCCCGATGATGGTGAACAGCACCTCGCCCACATTGCCGCCGACCAGAATCGTGACCGCATCACGAACACCGCTCCACATACTTCGGCCCTCGACCAGTGCGTCGAGTAGCACGCCCAAATCATCGTCGGTCAAGACGATGTCGGCAGCTCCGCGGGCGGCTGACGAACCACGACCACTCACCCCGATACCCACGTCGGCCATCCGAATCGCGGCCGCGTCGTTGGCGCCGTCGCCGACCATCGCGGTCACTCGACCGCTGCGCTGCAGCGCGCCCACAATCTGAACCTTTTGTTCCGGGCTTACGCGGGCGAATACCTCAACGTCGGCGGCGAGCTTGGCGCACGCGTCCTCGTCGAGGCCGGCGAGTTCGGCACCGGTTACGACTCGCGCATCCGCGGACATACCCAACTGACGGGCGATCGCCCGTGCGGTGACAGGGTGATCGCCGGTTATCAGCACCACATTTCGGTCGGCGTCCAGTAACGCTTCGATCAGCGGACGCGACGATGCCCGCGCGGTGTCTGCCAAACCCACATAGCCGAGTAGCTCGAGGTCCCGAGCGGCAGCGTCGACGGCATCGGCGTCGGTTTCCTCGTCGTCGGTGGTGCCGTTGTCCCAGCTGCGCCGCGCCACCGCCAGCACCCGAAACCCTTGTTCAGCAAGGTTGTGTACCAACGACTCCGCATGCTCGTGGTCGGCGTCCGGATCGCCGAACCGGCAACGCGGCAGGACCACCTCGGGAGCGCCCTTGAGCATCAGGATTGGCGATGACGGGTCTGTGCTCAATGCGCCGATGGAAGCGGCAAAACCACGACTGGACTCGAACGGCACCTCCGCGAGCACCGTCCACTCCGGATCACCTTGGCTGGTAAGCGAACTCGCTGCGGTGAGAATAGCTTCGTCGGTGGCGTGCGCGTGTCCTTGTCCCTCTTGGGGCTGCGTGGACGCCCACGCTGCCGCCCTGAGCACGGCAGCGGACTGCGGATCGGCGGTGTCCGGGAATGGATCCCGTGGACTGGCCGTGCCCGGCACGGCGCATACGACGCGTAGCCGGTTCTCGGTGAGAGTGCCGGTCTTGTCGAAACATATTGTGTCGACTCGGCCCAGCGCTTCGATGGTGCGGGGGGCGCGGACCAGTGCTCCGCGCGCGGTCAGGCGCTGGGCGGCGGAAAGTTGGGACAGGGTAGCCACCAACGGCAGGCCCTCCGGAACGGCGGCCACCGCGATTGCGACGCCGTCGGCGACCGCCTGACGCAGGGATGCGCGGCGTAGCAACGCCAATGCCGTTACCGCGGCACCGCCGGTGAGCGTCAGCGGAAGGACCTTGCTGGTGAGCTCTCGCAACCGTGCCTGGACTCCGGCCGAAGTTTCGACGTCCGCGACCGCCGAGATCGCGCGGTGCGCAGCGGTGCCGACCCCGGTGGCCACGACGATCGCCCGGGCGTGCCCCGCGACGATCGTGCTGCCCTCGAACAGCATGCTGGCCCGGTCGGGGTCGTTGACGGCGACGGGGTCCACCTGCTTGTCCACCGGGAGTGACTCTCCGGTGAGGAGCGACTCGTCGACCTCGAGGTCTTCGGCTACCAATAGGCGCGCGTCCGCCGGCACCACTTCCGGTGCGGCCAGGTCGATGACGTCGCCGGGCCGTAGCGACTTGGCGGACACGGTGGCCGTTCGGGTGGCGTGCTGGGCCGCCTCCAATCGGCGTCGCGTCGTCGCGACTGCCGGGACTACTACGCGGCGAACGAACTGGTCCTGTTCGGCAAACAGCTCGGCTGCAGCCGCCTCGGCCCGTAACCGTTGTGCCCCACCGGTTATCGCGTTGACTGTCATCACGCCGGCGACCAGAAGTGCGTCGATATTGCTGCCGACAATCGCGGATGCGGCCGCCCCGACGGCCAGGATGGGGGTCAGCGGATCGGCGAGTTCGTGCCGTGTGGCCGAAGCCAGCCGTGCCAAGTTGCTGACCGGTCCGCGCAGCGGTGCCAGCGCGGGGCTGTAGGTCAGGTCGTCGAGACGGCGTCGCCACGACGGCGTACCGGGCTCGACAGCCAACGGTCGCGCACCGCCGGCCAGCCGCGAATAGACGATCTCCGGGTCCAGAGCATGCCAGGCGGTGAGCGGCTGCGGGGTGGGATCCGGCAGCCGTAGCACCCTGCTGGCCGAGAAGGTTCCCGCCACCAACGCAGTGGCCGCGGCCGCGTTGACCGGATTAAGCCAGCGGCGGAAGCTAATCGGGTTGGCGGTCCTGTCTTGTTCACCGGTCACCAGCAGCAGTCCGGCCAGCGTCGTGCCGCCCTGGGCAAGGTGCACAGCCGATTCGCTGGCCGACCGGGCCACCGGAATAGCTGACAGGATCCGCACCGCATCAGCCAGGTCGGTGCCGGTGATGATGTCCGCGGTCCACGCTGTAGCCGCGCGTGGATCATCAAGGGCCACACCGACGTCGGCGATCGCCAGAGCCGCCAACGTGTCGGTCGATGCGAAGTCGCGGTGCAGCGCGGTGATCAGCAATACCGGTCCGCGATCCACCCGCAGCTCGCGTACCACATTCAGCAGCGGGGTGCCGGGAGGATGGGTGGCGCCGACGCTGGCGGTCAGATCTTCGGTGCCGGCCACATGGCGCAAAACCACCCGGGCTCCGGTTCGGTGCGCGGTCTGAAATAACGGAATCGCGTAGGGGTCGACTTCCCAGCCAACATCGACGCTGCCCACGCATTCGCCGTCGACCACGAGGTCAGCGCTTTCGCGGCCCTGAGCCGGCGTGGCCGACGGGCCTTGCACCCGAACCCATTTCAGCCGCGCGCCGGTGGCCGGCAACTCATCGGGGTCGGGCTCTGGTGCCTCCTCACCATGCAGCAGCGCATCGGCGACCTCATAAACCCGGTCGTCGTCCCAGCCGGGCGCATCTCCGCGGGAATGCAAAACGGCGCGGTGATCGCCGCGCAGCGCAGCGCCGTCGATGACGACCACTTTCACTCGGTCCAACCGACGCAACGCCCCCGGGTCGAGGACTAGCTGGCCGGCGTTCGCGAGGCCGCGACCGAGTACCGCCGCGAAGGCCTGTCGGCCCATGTGCGCCGCTCTCGGCACCCCGGCCTCGATCGCACCGGCCGCGTCTTCGGTACCACCACCGGCCATCAACGCGCTCGCCGCGGCGATCAATGAGCCGTTCGCCGCCGATTCGACATAGCTCTCCACTGGGCCGGCCATTGACCCTTTCGCGGTGTCGATTGCGGCGTCGATGGATCCACCAACCACGACGTGTGAAGCCTCACCCGCCGCTGCGGCTGCCCAGCTGTGCCGCGGCGCGTGCGATGTGGCCCCGGCCGATGAGATGACCGGTACCACCGGAGCTTGTGGCCGCTCGGGCGAGGCCAGCTGAGGCTCGCGGTCTCGCCACACGCGCCGGTGAGCCGTCGCCTCGGAGATTTGTAGGCTACGTTGCGTCAGATCGAGCAGCGGGGTGCCGACGGCTTGGGTTAGCCCATGAGCCGCCGCCGTCGTCGCGGCGAGTGCGATATCGGTGCCCACTCGACCAAGTCGCGACTCCAGGAGTGACACCATGCGCGGTTGATGATTGATGAGAGCGGCCGCCGCCCGGGTGGTCTTCGGCGCAGCGGGCAGGCGGGTGACCCAGCCGGTAACCGCGGCACTCACTGCGATCAGATCCATGGCCGCGGCGGTCAGCGGCACCAGAACCGCCAACGGATTACCCGGGTCGGCGAATGGCGCGGAAAGAGGTGCCCATCCCGACCCTGACGAAGTGATGTCGGCGGCTATGGAAACAACCGTTTCCCGCACTTCGTCCAAGACGACGTCGCGTTCGGCGTCATCGGAGAGTTCGACCACCAACCGGCCCAATGAGCCCTCAACATGGGCCTTGGCCACGCCGGGAATCCTGCGAACCGGCTCCTCCACTACCGCCGCATAATCGTGCCACCCGGGAAACGGAAGCAACGGGTCCAGGTCCAGATGGACCCGCTGCCCGCTTTGCCACCGCACTGGCGGCGCGGTGCCGTTAGGCGACCCGTTGGGGCTCATTCCGAGCGCTCGGCCGGTCGAGTTGGCCACCGAGTGCACCACCGGGCCGGCCAGCTCCGCTACCGGGCTGGCCAACACCTGCACCGTGCCCGCCGCGCCTGCCGCGGTGGATACGCCGGCTCGCACTACCTGGGCCGCTCCGCCGGTGACGCCAGCGACGACGCTGGCTACACCCGGAATCTTCATTCGGTCACCCTTCAATTACCCCTACCGCGCCTATACTCCTGGCGTCTTGGGGACCTGTCCACATATGGCCTCGAAGGTAGGCCTTGCGCTGACATCGATGACTGTGGTGGCTCGGCGATTCGAATAATTACCCGAGCTGCAGTCGCTTCCACTTGAGGGGCTTACCTACTTTGCGGCAATCCAAACGCGGTAAACAAGGCCGGATCGAGAAATACCGTCATTGCGGCGATCCCGGCGGCGCCCTGGGTGAGGCTTGCGGTGAGGACGTGGATGGAATGGGCGCGCAGTACGCCATCGGCGGTGCGGCGGTACTCGGCTACAGCGGGTTGTGCGTTCGCCGCTGTCGGGACCATCACGATGTCGCCGACCTTGGTGAAAGCACGGACGGCAAGGAACCGCATCACCGTGTCTCGGCCGGTGAACCACATTGGCAGAGGCGGCATTTCGAGCTTGACGTCGGCTTGCAGCAACTCGGTCAGCGCGGCCATGTCCGCGTTTTCGAAGGCGGCGCAATAGCGGTCGAGCAATTCACGGCGCGCGGCGTCGTCGGGCTCGACAGCGTTTTCTTCGGTGGGGGAGATCTCGGCGAGACGGGCCCGTGCCCGCTGCAGGGAGCTGTTGACCGCGGCCGGTGTGGTTTCAAGAAGTTCGGCAACCTCAGCGGCGCTGAACTGCACGACGTCCCGCAAGATCAGCACGGCTCGCTGCCGTGCCGGAAGCTCCTGCAGCGCCGTCATCACTGCCAGCCGCAGACTTTGCTTTGCCGTGACCGCCCCCTCTGGGGTTAGCGTCGGGTTCCCGAACATGAGGGCATCGGGGATCGGCTCAAGCCACAGATGGGCGCCGGCGTATCCGTCCAGGCTGACATCGGGGTCGATCGAGCTGTCACCCAGCCCAGCCGGCAGCACCCGTCGGGCGCGGTTCTCCAGTGCACGCAAGCACGCGGTCGTCGCGATCCGGTACAGCCAGGTCCGCAACGCCGCCCGTTCCTCGAACGCCTGATAACCCCGCCAGCCCCGCAGATAGGTTTCCTGGACTAGGTCTTCGGCGTCCTGCACCGAACCGAGCATTCGGTAACAGTGCGCGATCAACTCGGCACGAAACGGCGTCGCCTGCTCGATGAAATCCTCCTGAGCCGGCACGGGCTTCTCCTATCTCGGCCTACGGTCCCGGTTGGGACCGAAACGCTACTCCAGTACAGAGACACCCACGCGCGAAAACTCATCGGTCAGCAGCGATGAATCAGGGCGCCGCGCCGTATCTGAATTAGTGGACGTCCAGCCCGCGCCGGCACCGCACCGGCACCCAAGGAGTTCATCGAAAGCGAGTACGAACATGAATCAGCGCCCGAAAACCCAAGCCAATGGGCTCGTCGGCACGACGGCGATCGTGACAGGGGCGAGCCGCGGATTCGGCCGTGCCATCGCCACCGCCTTGTCGGCAGCAGGTGCCGAGGTGGTCGGCGTAGCGCGCAACCGCTCACTACTCGAGCAGGTCCGCAGCCAGCTGGGCGACACCTTCACTCCAGTCGTCGCCGACGCCGCCGATCCGGCTACGGCCAGCCGGCTCGTCGACGAGTACCGGCCGCGCACACTGGTGCTGTGCGCCGGGGCCGCGCCGCGGATGAGCCCGTTACAGGATCAGACCTGGGAGACCTTCAGTGAAAACTGGAACGTGGACGTCGCGCAGGCGTTTCACTGGACTCGGCATGCGCTGCAGCGCCCACTGGCGCCGGGCAGCTCGGTGATCGTGATGTCCAGCGGCGCCGCGCTCAACGGGTCACCGCTCAGCGGCGGCTACGCGGGCGCCAAGTCGACCGTCAGGTTCATCACCAGCTACGCAGCCATCGAATCGCAACGGGCCGGGCTGGGGATCAGCTTCGTGTCCGTTCTGCCGCGGTTGACACCGGCCACCGATCTGGGTGCCAAAGCCGTTGTGGCCTACGCCGAGCGGCAAGGTGTCGACGTTGACACGTTCGTGCAGGCCGGCGGGCCCGCGCTCACCGCGGAGCAAGCTGGTCGGTCGGTACTGGAGATCGCCATCGGCGACCGCCGGGCCGGCGACGCGTACCTACTCACATCCTCGGGCCTGTCTCCGCTGGCCTGAAGCCACCTGACCGGAAAGGCGGACAACCTCATGAACACCGCAATGAACACACCCCCGATCGTGTCGGCCCAGGAGTGGGCGGCTGCCCATCAGCAACTGCTGGTGAAGGAAAAGGAGCTCACCCGGGCCCATGACGCCCTCGCGGCCATGCGGCGGCGCATGCCATGGACGGCCGTGGCCAAGGAGTACGAGTTCGACGGGCCCGAGGGCAAGGTCAACCTGCTGGGCCTGTTCGGCGGGCGACGTCAGCTGATCGTCTATCGCGCCTTCTACGGGCCCGATATCGACGGCTGGCCCGATCACGGCTGCCGGGGCTGCTCGATGATCGCCGACCATATTGGCAACCTCGCCCACCTGAACGCCCGCGATACCACGCTGGCGTTCGCCTCGCGCGCGCCACAACCGGACATCGAGCGCCTTAAGGCGCGGATGGACTGGAACGTGCCGTGGTACACCATCACCGATAGCTTCGACGCCGACTTCGGTGTCGACGAATGGCATGGCACCAACGCCTTCATTCACGACGGCGACCGGGTGTTTCGCACCTACTTCATCAACAACCGGGGCGACGAGGCGCTGGGCAATACGTGGAGCTTCCTCGATATGACGGCCCTGGGACGCCAGGAAAACTGGGAGGATTCGCCGGAGGGCTACCCGCAGACCGCGCCGTATGAGTGGTGGGACTGGCATGACGCATACGGCGAGCATCAGCCGTCACGATGGTTTGGTGAGCCGGACCCCAACGATCCCAACGACATTCGGCCGCCGCGCAGCTAACTGAGCCGTCCGGGATGTATTGGCATTAATTCTCGGATAAATAACACGAATGCGCGGTAGCCGTCCAACGGCTACTCGCGCATTACTGGGCTTGCGAAGATATTCGGTTTACAAAATTCGGTGGTGGGCCCTGTCAACCTGGTATCCAGCCGGGAACGACTTCTCGATGACCTGCAGCTGGTGGTCCACCCTGGACTCGAGCTCGAGAACTACGCAGCTATCGCCGAGAGTTTTCGATTCGAGGACGATGTACCGCTGACCGCAATCGGTGATCGGGTCGCCCGAATGCAATCTCTCGACGGGCACCGACTCTGGGGTTCCGTTTACCTCCATCCATGACACGTTAGGTCAACTCCGCGAATGAGGGAATAGTTCGCCGGTCAGCCATCACTGCGTGTCGGCCCCCCACGCTGCTTGAAAAACACGCTGACGTGAGAGATCAGGCCGTCGTCACCCTGCTCGAAGAGGATGCATTCCGGCCACGTGGTGGCAACGCCGTCAATCTCAAACGTCTCGGTCAGCTCGGCGAAGGACAGCCGGGTGTCCACGTGTGAGACCCGCTGTACCTCCAACCGGTGGCCGGTGAGGTTGGTGCACACCTTTCGCAGGTATGCGACGTAGTGCGCCTTGCCGTCGACGCGATCGCAGAATGGGCCCTCCCGGGTCAAGTCCTTGTCGGCAATGGTGTCGGCCAGTCCGTCCCAGTCGTGGGCGGCGAGGCAGTCCAGGTAGCGCTCAACCACTTGACTTTCAGTCGCGTTGCCCATGTCGTCTCCGCTCACTCGATGATGGCCACGTCCACGGTAAGCCCGGCCGTCACGCCGGGCTAGGTTGTCTGCTATGAGCTGGTGGACCGCCCATGCCGAGCGGACGATGACAGAAGAAGTGCCCGCGCCACCCGATGAGGTCCGCGACTTCTATGTGGACCTGGACAACATCAAGGTTGTGCATCCGCTGATTGTGTCCGTGGAAGCGCTGTCCCGCACCGAAACCCCGGACGGTTACCTTCAAAGCTATCGCGTGATCGACCGAATTCCACTGGGGCCGTTTTCCATCCGGATCACCTACCGCGCGCGGCTACATGTTCCCGCATTCGGCGACGTGATGACCGAGGCCGATCAGTCCCCCGGGGTGCACCTGCGTGGAACGGTGAGTTTTGAGCCGGCCGGCAGTGGCACCCGTGTCACTGAGCGAATCCGGATAACGGCGCCCCGACCGCTGGCCGCGGTGACGATCCGCGAGGCGGTCAAGGCGCACATCGCGATGTTGGCCGGCATTCGGAGTCACTTCGAATCCGCTTAACTAGTCGCGCGATGATGGATTATTGCCTGCACCCGCTGCGGGCACCTCAAATGCCAAGGGGGCGCGGGTTGGCGATCCATTCCCGACGCCAAGTGGAACCGCTCAGACCTACAACGATCTAGCATGACCGATGTAGCTCTCTCGTGCAGTCCCTGCGCCGGTTGGGCCTCAGACCACCATCAAGGAGGTTGCAATGAAGTGTTGTGCCGCTGTGCTGCGCGGGGTCGGCATGGACTGGGAGGTCCGCGAGGTTGATCTTGATCCGCCACACAACGGTGAAGTCCTGGTGCGGATGGCCGTTGCCGGAATTTGCCACTCAGATGACCACCTGTTTACCGGCGACGTGGTGCCGACCCCCGAGGTGCTGGCCGCAAGCGGTCAGCCCGCGCCGGACTGGTTCCCGCTGCTCGGTGGTCATGAGGGCGCCGGTGTCGTCGAAGAAGTCGGGCCGGGCGTTACGACGGTGCAGCCGGGGGACCGCGTGGCGCTCTCATTCATTCCCGCGTGCGGCAATTGTCGGTTTTGTGTGAACGGTCAGAGCTACATCTGCGATATCGGCGCGAGCCTGTTCGTCAGGGAGATGCCCACCGACGGAACGTGCCGCCGGCATCTCGGCGACGAGAACCTGTTGGCTTACGGCCAACTCGGCACATTCGCCGAATACGCGGTGCTATCGGAAAGGTCCGTCATCAAGATCGACGACGCGATCCCTTTCCACGCCGCCTCACTCGTGTCGTGCGGTGTCAGCACCGGCTGGGGCTCCGCGACGGTGTCGGCAGGCACCGAACCCGGCGACACCGTCGTAGTCATCGGCACCGGTGGTGTCGGGATGAACGCCCTGCAAGGAGCTCGCGCCGTCGGCGCAACCAATATCGTCGGGGTGGACCCGGTTGAGTCCAAGCGGGATTCGGCCAAGATCTTCGGTGCCACGCACACCGCCGCCTCCGCTGAGGAAGCGATACCTTTGGTCAAAGAGATCACCGCTGGCGTAATGGCCGACCGCGTCGTCGTCAGTCCCGGCGTTGTGCACGTGGACTTGATCCCGTTGGCGATGACGCTGCTTCGCAAGGGCGGGATATGCGTGCTCACCGGCATCACCCCTTTCACTGAGCCCCCGGTTCCGTTGGTCCTGCAGGAGATGGTGTTGTCGGCCAAACAACTAAGAGGAGCGCTCTACGGCGGGATGAATCCGCGCACGAGCGTGCCGATGCTGTTGTCGTTGTATCAGGCAGGCGCGTTGAAGCTAGACGAGCTGGTCACCCGCCACTACCAGCTCGACCAGATCAACGAGGCGTTCGTGGACCTGCGCGAAGGCCGCAACATTCGCGGAATCATAGATTTCGCCGGCCTCTGACCAACCTTGTGGCTCGCGATCGGGACGCGCGCACCGGCGCTCTCCGCGATACACCGCTCCACGATCCGCGAACCGGCTCGCGGCCTGATCGAGCACCGCAAACAGATTCACCGCGCGATCCACTGCGATGTCAACGCGAACTCCGACAGATACTTCGTCGAACTCCATCCGCCGTCGACAACGATCGTTTGGCCGTTGATGAAACTTCCTCCCGGCGAGCATAAGAACGCGACGGTGCTGGCAATGTCATCGATACTGCCCAACCGCTGATGCGGCGTCATTTCGGTGTTGATCTTGCGAAATCGCTCGTCTTCCAAGCGTTTCTCGACCATCGGCGTTAGCGTCACACCGGGCGCGACGGCGTTGCAGCGGATGCCGGATGCTCCGTACTGGCAGGCGATGTGAGTGGTCAACGCGGTCAGCCCGCCTTTGGCCGCGGAGTAGGCGCCGCCGCGCAGCCCGCCGATGACCGCGAATGTCGATGTGACGTTGATGATCGCCGATCCCGGTCCCATGTGTGGCAGCACGTCGCGCGCAAGCCTGAACGGGGCGCGCAGCATCAAACCCAGGAAGTAGTCCAGAGTTTCGTCGTCGGTTTCGTGTAGCGGCTTGGGGCTTCCTGTCCCGGCGTTGTTGATCAAGAAGTCGATGTGACCCCACCGAGCGAGCGCGAGGTCCACGATGCGTCGGGGCGCGTCGTCATGGGTCAAGTCGACAGCGAGTGTCGCGACGCGATGCGGATCATTGACAGCCTTTTCCAGCTCGGCCAGCCGATCCTGATCGCGGCCCGTGCCAACGACCGCCATGCCCATCTCGGCGAGTTTTGTTGCACATCCCAAGCCGATGCCGCTGCTTGCTCCCGTTACGATTGCGACCTGCATCTCACCCATCCACCTTTGTCAGCGCCGCTCGGATCTGATGCTTGAGTATCTTGCCTGCGTCGTTCTTCGGCAGCGCATCCCAAATGACCACCTGTTCAGGCGCCTTGAATTTCGCGACACCCTTGCTTTGCAGCAGCGCAAGCAGGCTCGCGACGTCTGGCCACGCCGCGCCCGCGGGGACGATCACCGCACAAGCCCGTTCTCCGGTGTGCTCGTCGGGCAGCCCGACGACCGCGATTTCGGCGATGCCGGGATGGTCGGTGAGCAGGTCCTCGACTTCCTTGGCCGAGATGTTCTCGCCGTTGCGGATGATGACGTCCTTGGCCCGGCCGGTCACGACGAGGTACTGGTCATCGACCCAGCGCCCGAGATCTCCGGTGCGGAAAAACCCTGCGGCGTCAAAAGAGTCAACGTCGTCCTCGGGATGGCGGTAACCCAGCAGCATCTGCGGGCCGCGCACGCAGATTTCACCGTCACCGGCGGGCGCGGTTTCGTGTGCGACGAGCTTGATCTCGGCGATACCGCATTTTCCGTCGGTGTCTGCGGCGAAACCGGCTTCGTCATGCCGAGGTGCGCCGACAGTCGCGACGGGCACTTCCGTGCAGCCGTACACCCGGGTGACCACCGCCTGCTCGAAATACTCAGCGGCGCGGCGGATCAGCGAAGGCGACACGGAGGCGCCGCCGCAGATGAACACCTTCAAGTCGGGCAGGCGGGTGTGGGCGTTCTCGGCAGCGGACAGAAGCTGCTGCAGAAACGGTGTCGCACCGGCCATGTGGGTGCACCGCTCGCTGCTCATCAGCGCCACGGCCGCTGCCGGATCCCACCGGTCCATCAGTACCGCGGTGGTGCCCAACAGCAGCGGGCATTCGAACGCATATATCGAGCCGCCGATGTGGGCGATCGGCGACGGAACCAGGAACGTATCGCCCGGGTCGACGTTCCAGTGGTCGCGGATCTGGTGGATCAGTGCGTTAATCGAATTGTGGTTGTGCAGAACACCTTTCGGGCGGCCTGTGGTGCCGGAGGTGTAGAGGACCATCCGCACTGCGTCGGCATCCAGGGCCGGCAGCTTTGCGGGATCCGGCCAGTGCCCCAACAGCGCGCGGTACGGCGTGTGGAAACCGGCCTCGCCGCGCAGCACCACTACTTCGGGGGCTGAGCTCATTGCCGCGGTCACGCGTTCGAGCATCGCCGCGTAATCATGGCCGCCGAATCGGTGCGGGACAAAGATCATTGCGGCTTCGACGTCTTCGAGGATGAAACGCAGATCGTGATCGCGCAGTGACGGCAGGATCGGGTTGACCACCATCCCGGCCAGCGTCGTCGCCAGATAAATCACGGCGGCCTCGTGCCAGTTCGGCAGCATGAACGACACGACGCTGCCGGTCGGCATGCGCGACAGCAGGGTGGCCGCCAGGCCGCTAGCCTCGGCATACAACGTGGCGCAGTCCATCCGAGTGTCCGCGTCCACCAACACCGTTCGCCGGGGCGAGATCTCTGCGGCCGCGCGCAGCGAATCGGCCAGTGTGGTATGCACCCACAGTCCGCGCCGGTATGCCTCCGCCGCGCGTGCCGTGTCGTGGTGGGCCCGGGCGATCACCTTAACCCGCCTAACCATTCACGCGGCGCATGGTCATCGCGTATCGAAAGCTCGACGACAGGTGCGTGTTGATCGTCACCTGGGCGACCGCGCCATCAGAGGTCTTGTAGGTGCGCTGCATCTGCAGCGCTGCCGTCCCCGGCTCAACTCCGAGGCCGTCGGCAAGCTCGGGGGAGAGCAGTACCGCGGCGATCTCTTGGTGCAACTCGGCGATGGTCACGCCAAACAGGTCCTCGATCAACGGAAAGATCGGGCCGATGTGGCGCTGTAGCAGCCTGCCGACCGCGGCGAAAGTGCGACTTATGTAGTACTCCGTTCGGCACAAGGGCACCGCCGCGCCGTCGGCTTGCCGGTAACCCCGCACGGACAGCCACTGCGTGCCGGCCTCCAGTCCGGTCCGAGCGGCGAGGTCGTCGTTGATCGTCACCATCGCGTTGGACTCGATGGTCAGCTGGGCACCGGCCGCAAATTCGAGCAGGTCGTCGATCGACATCACATCCTGCGCATAGGAACTCGAAGCCGGCCGGGGAACCACGCGGGTGCCCGCTCGTGGTCGCGACGCGACGAGGTTGTCCTCGCGCAGCCGGCGTAGCGCTTCGCGAACGGTGTAGCGGCTGACCGCGAATCGCTCGCACAATTGGTGTTCGGTCGGTAGCTGCGAGCCCACCGGATAGACCCCGTCGACGATCTCTTTGCGCAGCGTGCGCGCGATCTGCAGGTAGCGATGGTCGCCGGAGATGGCTTGGGGCATCAGAGGCCGTCCTGCGTCGGACGTAATGCCAGTACGCTGCCGTCACCGTCGGCCGAAACGTAAAGAGTCCCGTCGGCTGCGGCGGCGATGCCGGCGAAGGGGCCCTGCGGCCCGGAAAACGGCGGCATCCCTTTCAACGGCTTGGGCACCACACCCGGTGGGGGGCCGACCGGTAACCCGGAAGCGATGATCTGCCGAACGCTGGTGTTCAGGTCGAACGCGATCAATTCCTTTGCGCCTGCGTCGACGATGTAGAGCACACCGTCGCACACTGAAATGCCTTGCGGGCGTTGCAGGTCGGCGACGACGGTGTCGATCCTCGATCCGTTCACCTTGACCACCCGCCCGGCGCCGGCCTGTGCCACCAAGCATGCCCCGGCTGCGTCGATCGCGACGCCGACCGGGTCGCGCAGGTCGTTCGCCAGCACCTCGATGTTGCCCGATCGAAACGACAGCACCCGCCCGGTGCCCAATTCGGCGAAGATCACACCGTTGGGACTGACCGCGACACCGTAGAGCTGGTCGAAACCGTCGGCGAGCACCTCGCTTTCGCTCGCCGCCGGACAGTAACGGCTGACTTGCCCACCTGAGGTCGTCACGACGAACTCGCCGGGTCCGCTCGACGCAACGCCGCGCAGGAATCCGGGATAGCCGGGGCTGAACAACATCCCAACGGTCTGCAAAGACCCGTCGGGCAGGGCGACATAGAAGTACGTGCCGTCGGCGATGTAGAGCTGCCCGTCGTGACCCACGGTCAGATCCAGCGGCCAATTAAGCCCGCCGGGCAGCACTGTTCTTGTTGTGCCCTCTGGCGATATCTCGGTGATCTCGCCGGTGAAGTTGGATACCAGCAACCGGTCGCCGACGAATGTGCAGTTGTCCAGCCCCGGACTTAACTGGGCCAGCAGCCGCTGCTCGCCGCTGCGGGGATCGATGCGCAGCACCTGCCCGCTGGCAACCTGAGTCGAGACGATGTAGCCCTGCGAGTCGAACTTGACCGAGTCGGGCACACCGAGACCGCCCGCAACGCACTGAGGTTCACCGCCATCAGGATCGACGCGCCAGATCTCGTTGGCACCCATCACCGGGAAATACAGCAGGCCGTCCGGGCCGACCTCCATCGCATTCGGTGAGGGCACATTCTCCAGCAGCACCCGTGGCGGCCCGCCGCCCAGATCCAGTTCCAGCAGGCGCCCACCCTCACGGCATTCACCAATGAACAAACGGCCCCGATGCACGGTGATGCCGTTGGCTGACGGAACATCGTCGCGCAGCACCCGGGTCCGGCCTGCGGTGTCGAGCATGCTGACCCGCCCGTCCATGACCTCGGTCGCGTACAGGTTGCCGCTCGTGTCGAACGCGACGTCGTCGGGCGCCACGATCTCGCCGCCCTTGGCACTCACGGTTCCCAGTTGCCCGGTGCGGTGATCCAGCGCGCTGATCTGACTGCCGGTCACCTGAGCGATGTAAATGCGCCCATCCGGGCCGGTACGCAGACCGTTGGCGCCGAACAGGCGACTCGGGGCAGTGACCCGCTCGAGTCGCCAGCCCTCCGCGACCTCGACTGAGTGGAGCCCGGAAATCGCGGAAGCATACCGCGATGGCTGCGCCGCGATGGCCATGGTCTCGCCGAGATCCTTCCCTCTAGACGGAAGTGACCGTTTGGGCCGGACGTTATCAAAGACCTCCTAGTCCAGACAATAGCCGCCACGGATCTCGCTCGACCTTGACAGCGGACTCTGCCGCTGGGAATAGTGTTCTCCAACGGGCAGAACCCAATATGTTGTCCAGACAAAGATTGCAGCACAGCCCGTTGCGGGCGCTAGCAGAGTCCGCGGCAGGGGAAAGCAGGTCATGGAGGATCTCCTCGGGCTCGACGGTCGCATCGTGGTGGTTTCCGGTGCCGGCGGCGGCGGCATCGGCACGACCGTGACAGCGATGACCGCCCGGGCCGGGGCCACCGTGATCGCGGTGAGCCGCTCGAAGGAAAACCTCGACGAGCACGTCGTTCCGCTGGCACAACAAGGTCTGGCGGTCGTGCCCGTGGCGGCCGACGCGTCGACCGACGAGGGCATCGCTGCAGTGATCGACCAAGCGCGCCGTGCCGACGGCAGCCTGTACGGGCTTGTCAATGTCGCCGGCGGCGCTGAGCCGTCGACGTGGATGCCATCGACCCGGGTGACGCGCAGCGACTGGCGCAAGATCTTCACCGACAATCTCGAGACGGCGTTTTTCATGAGCCGCGCCGTGGCGGCCGAACTCGTCGCGCAGCAGCGGCCGGGGTCGATCGTGTCGCTCTCCTCGATCAGCGGCATGAACACTGCGCCGTTTCACATCGCCTACGGGACCGCCAAGGCCGCCATCACGGCGATGACCCGCACGATGGCGCTCGAGCTGGCGCTGGCAGGAATCCGGGTGAATGCCGTCGCGCCGGGCGTCACCGAGACGGCGGCCTCGCGTGCCTACGTCGAGGAGGACCCGGACCGGGATCGGCAGGCGATCGCGATGGGTAGGCGCGGGCGGCCTGAGGAACAGGCCGGCGCGATCCTTTTTCTGCTCTCGGAGTTGTCGAGCTACATCACCGGCCAGACGCTGCTCGTCGACGGTGGGCTGAACCTCAAATGGAGCCATCTCGGCGCCGACAACACGTCGTTGTTTCTCAAAGACGAATCCTTCCGCGCGGCCATTAGGAGGATGTGATGACTGATTTAGCCAAAGACGTGAATCCCGCAGCGGCCGAGGAACTATCGAAACCGATGACGATCGGCGCCGAGGCGTACATCTCCGAGGACTATGCCCGCGCCGAGCGTGACAAACTGTGGCGCAAGGTCTGGCAGCAGGTCGGCCGCGTCGAGGAGCTGCCCGAGGTGGGCAGTCACCTGACCTACGACATTCTCGACGACTCGATCATTGTGGTGCGCACCGGCCAGAACGAATCGGACGGATTTCGGGCCCACCACAACGTTTGCATGCACCGTGGTCGCCGGCTGATCGACACACCCGAGGGCGCCAAGAACACCTGCGGCCGCACCCGTAAGTCGTTCGTCTGCGGGTTTCATGGTTGGACCTATGGCCTGGATGGGGCGTGCACTCACATCCGCGAACAACAGGACTGGCAGGAAGCGCTCACTCCGGACAACACCCACTTGCGGCCGGTCAAAGTCGACACCTGGGGCGGCTGGTTGTGGATCAATATGGATCCTGACTGTGAGCCGCTGGCCGATTACCTGTTTCCCGCCGCGAAGATTCTCGACCCGTTCGGCTTGGAAAACATGCGCTATAAGTGGCGCAAGTGGCTGCACTTCGATTGCAACTGGAAAGTCGCGATGGAGGCCTTCAACGAGACCTACCACGTCTACACGACGCATCCGGAGTTCAACAAGTTCGGCGAATTCAAGGGATGGGCCAAGGCGCAAGGCAAACACAGCAACATCGGCTATGACGCTCCAGATGATATGGAGGCCACCAAGTCCAAGATCCGCCTCGGCACGGGCGCCGATCCGCGTGTGACGACCGCAGAGATGCAGGTGTACACGATGGAAGAGACCAATGCCACCACCACCCAGACGTTGGTGAACGCTGCCAGGCGGCTGGTTGACGAATTGCCCGAGGGGACACCTGCGGACAAAGTTCTCGAGCACTGGCTGGCGTCAGCGCGCCGCGACGACGAAGCCCGCGGCGTGATCTGGCCGATAATTCCATCCGACATCCTCGGCCAGGCCGGCACCGCATGGCAGGTCTTTCCGAACTTCCAGATCGGGCAGGGCCTCACCAGCGCGCTGTGCTACTCCGCTCGTCCGCACCCCAGCTACAACCCCGACAAGTGCATTTTCGAGGTGTCCGTGTTCGAACTGTTCCCGAAGGGCCAAGAGCCCCAGACGCAGTGGGAGCACACACCAGTCGGTGACTCCGGGTGGCGGTCGGTTTTGCCGCAGGATTTCTCCAACATGGCCGCCGTGCAGCAGGGTATGAAATCCCTTGGCTTCCGGGGCACCAAGCCCAATCCGTACCGCGAGCGCAGCACCGTCAACCTGCACTATCAATTGTCGAAGTACATGGGTACCGGTGAGCCCCAACAACTTTCAGATGAGAAGCACCCGCTGGCATGACGATGTATCAAGACAATTGCGGACCAACGCAGACGCCCGACGACATCGATATCGACGCGCTGCGCGAGAAATACCTGCAGGAGCGCGATAAGCGGCTGCGTCCGGAGGGCTCGAAGCAGTACCTGGAACTCGAGGACGACTTCGCAGAATTCTCCGAGGTCGATCCCCACACGCCGGTGACGCCGCGCAGGCCGATCGACGAGAACATCGAGGTCGCGGTTCTCGGCGGCGGCCTCACCGGGCTGCTGGCCGGCGCGTACCTCAAGAAGGCAGGCGTCGATGACGTGCACATCATCGAGATGGGCGGGGACTTCGGCGGGGTCTGGTACTGGAATAATTTCCCGGGAATCCAGTGCGACAACGACGCCTACTGCTATATTCCGATGCTGGAAGAACTCAACTACATCCCGTCGAAGAAGTTCGCCGACGGCGCCGAGATCTACGAGCACTGCCGTCGCATCGCAAAGCATTTCGGGCTCTACGACGGCGCGATCCTCTCCACCCAGGTTCGCGCGCTGCGCTGGGACGAGACGATCAAGCGCTGGCGGTTGAGCACTAATCGCGGTGACGACATTCGTGCTCGGTTCGTGGTCATGGCACAGGGCTCGTTCAACCGGCCGAAGCTGCCCGGCATACCCGGGATCACGGACTACAAGGGGCACGTTTTTCACTCGGCGCGCTGGGACTACGACTACACCGGCGGGGACGCCAATGGCGGACTCCACAAGCTGCACGACAAGCGCGTCGCGCTCGTCGGCACCGGTGCGACCGGTGTGCAGCTGGTTCCGCACCTGGGCCGGGATGCCCAGCACCTCTATGTCTTTCAGCGCACGCCCTCATCGGTGGATGTGCGAGGCAACGAGCCGACCGACCCGCAATGGGCGACGTCGCTGCAGCCCGGCTGGCAGGAGGAACGCAAGCGCAACTTTCACCGCTGGTCACCGTTGGGGGACGGTGTGGTGTTCGACGAGCCGGATATGGTCTGCGATTTCTGGACTGAACTAGGGCGCAACCTGACCGCGCGGGTCGCGGCCGCCGACGATCCCGCATCACTGACCATCGAGCAGATCATGGCGATCCGCGAAGAAGAGGATTACAAGGTGATGGAGCGGTTGCGGCGCCGCGTCGGTGAGCTCGTCGAGGACCCGAAGACCGCCGAAGCGCTCAAACCGTACTACCGGTTCATGTGCAAGCGTCCCTGCAGCAACGACGAATACCTGCCGACGTTCAATCGCCCGAACGTCACGCTGGTTGATGTGTCGGAATCCAAAGGCGTGGAACGGCTCACCGAGAACGGGATCGTCGCCAACGGCATTGAGTACGAAGTCGACTGTGTCGTCTTCGCCAGCGGTTTCGAGATCACCACGGATATCAGCCGTCGGTACGCAGTCGATGTGATCGAGGGCCGCGACGGCCTGTCGCTCTTTGATCACTGGCGCGACAGCTACAAGTCACTCCACGGAATGACCAGCCGAGGCTTCCCGAACCAGTTGTTCACCGGATTCATTCAGGGCGGCGTGGCAGGGAATACGACCGCGATGCTCGAGCAACAGGCCGAACACATCGCCTACATCATTTCCGAAGCAATCGCGCGCGGCGCGACCACCGTCGAGCCGAGCCTGGAAGCTCAAGACAACTGGGTCAGGACAATCGGTGAACTTGCGTTTGACAACTCGCAATTAATAGCTTGCACCCCCGGCTATTACAACAATGAGGGCGGCGGGGGCGGAGAAGGCTTCCGTTCCGCACTCGGCGAGCCGTTCGGGCCCGGCTTCTACGTGTTCGACGACTTGCTCAAGGAATGGCGTGCAAAAGGCGACCTAGACGGTCTGGTGCTCGGAACATAGATGGCTGACTTGAGATTCGACGGCAGGGTGGCGGTCGTCACCGGGGGTGGCCGAGGGCTCGGCCGCTCCTACGCCATGCTGCTCGCCTCGCGCGGAGCGAAGGTCGTCGTCAACGATCCAGGGGGCGGCCTCACCGGTGACGGCACCGATGCCGGTCCCGCCGACGATGTGGTGCGTGAGATCGCCTCTGCCGGTGGTCAAGCCGTCGCCAGCACCGACTCGGTGGCCACCGCAGCCGGCGGCAAGGCGATCATCGACGCGGCGCTCGATATGTACGGCCGCGTCGACATCCTTATCCACAACGCCGGGATCGTGCGCCGCGCATCGCTGAAAGAGATGAGCTACGAGGACTTCGACGCGGTGCTGGATGTCCACCTGCGCGGCGCATTCCATGTCGTGCGGCCGGCGTTCCCGGTCATGTGCGAGGCCGGCTACGGCCGCATCGTGCTCACGTCGTCAATCGGCGGCTTGTACGGAAATCGCAATGTGGCCAACTACGCGGCCGCGAAGGCCGGCGTGATCGGGCTGTCTAGTGTCGCGGCGCTCGAAGGCGCCCCCGACGGCGTGACGTGCAACGTCATCGTCCCGGCCGCGGTGACAAGAATGGCCGCAGGCATCGACATCTCGGCCTACCCGCCGATGGGACCGGAGCTCGTTGCGCCCGTGGTGGGTTGGCTCGCACACGAATCCTGTTCGGTGAGCGGAGAGGTGTTCATCGCGCTGGCGGGCCGGGTGGCGCGGGCGGTCATCGCCGAAAGCCCCGGTGTTTATCGGCCATCGTGGACGGTCGAGGATGTTGGCGACCATGTCAATGCAATTCGAAACATTGAGGCACCGCTGATCTTTCCGGTCGTGCCCGACGGTCATGACCAGCACATGCGCTACAGCTTCGAACTGACGCATCGCTCAAGCGATCGAGGCGCACTCCATGGCTAGCCCGACGAGGATGGGCCCGCTTGCCGGTGTGCGGGTAATCGACCTCACCGCAATGGTGATGGGGCCGTACTGCACGCAGATCATGGCCGATATGGGCGCTGACGTGATCAAAGTCGAACCGCCACAGGGCGATAACACCCGCTACATCTCGGTGGGTCCGGCGCCGGGCATGAGCGGCGTGTTCGTCAACGTCAACCGGGGCAAGCGCAGCATCGTGCTGGACCTGCAAACCGACGCCGGAACGAGCGCCCTGCGCGCGCTTATTGAGACCGCGGACGTATTCATCCACTCGATGCGCGCCAAGGCGATCGCCAAGCTCGGCTTCGGCTACGACGAGGTCGCCGCGATCAACCCGGTGATCGTGTACACCAATTGCTACGGGTACGGCCGCCGCGGACCCGAGCGCGACCGGCCCGCGTACGACGACACGATCCAGGCCGAGTGCGGTCTGCCGGCGGTACAAGAGCAACTGACGGGCGAGGTCGACTACGTCGGAACCATCATGGCCGACAAGGTCGCCGGGCTGACGGCGCTGTATGCGACGACCATGGCGTTGTTTCACCACGCGCGCACCGGAGAGGGGCAAGAAGTCGAGGTCGCCATGTTCGAAACCATGGCCTCGTTCATGCTTGTCGAGCACGCCAACGGCGCCATGTTCGACCCGCCCCTGGGGCCGGCGGTGTATCCGCGCACCGTGGCACCCAACCGCCGCCCCTACCGCACCAGCGACGGCTACATCGCCGCATTGATCTACAACGACAAGCACTGGAACGCGTTCGTCAATGCCGTGCGGCCACCGTGGGCCAGTGAGTTGTATTCCACGCTGGAACAGCGCGCACGCCAGATCGATACCATCTACGGGCTGGTGGCCGAGACGATCAAACAGCGCTCGACCCAGGAATGGCTGGCGCTGTTTCACGAACTCGAGATACCGGCCGCGCCACTGAACACACCCGGCGCGCTGTTCGACGACCCGCATCTCAACGCCGTCGGCATGTTTGAGACCGTGGACACCCCGCACGGCCCGGTGCGCTTCCCGGGCGTACCTACCTGGTTCTCGCAGACACCGGGTCGCGTCGCCGGGCCGGCACCCGAGCTCGGCGCCCACACCACAGAGATTCTCGACGAGCTAGGGCTGGCGGTCGACGCGAAACCCATTTTGGGTTCGGGATAGGGGGCGCGTGGACTTCGCAATGAGCCAGGAGGCTGCGCGGCCGCGGGCCGATCTCCTTGAACTCGTGAACAGGTATCTATCGCTAAGGAGTTTTTAAGCATGGCTGTGCCCGTTTACAAACGCATACTCGACCTGTTCGAGGCCGAGGGCGTGAACACGCTGTTCGGTATCCCGGACCCGAACTTCGTGCACATGTTCCTTGAGGCCGAATCGCGCGGCTGGCATGTGGTCTCGCCGCACCACGAAGAAAGCGCCGGTTTCATGGCCGAGGCCGTGTCGCGGATGACCGGCAAGCCGGGCCTTTGCATCGGCACGCTGGGTCCGGGCGTGGCCAATATTGCCGGGGCGATGATGTGCGCCAAGGTGGAGAACTCGCCGGTCATCTTCCTCGGCGGCCAACGGGCGCGCATCACCGAACGGCGCGTGCGGCGTGGACGCATCCAGTTCGTCCGCCAGGAAGCGCTTTTCGCGCCAGCGGTGAAGTACAGCGCGTCGATCGAATACGCCGACCAGACCGATGAAATCGTTCGAGAGGCGATTCGGCGTGCGATGTCGACGACACCCGGACCCGCCTACATCGAGTATCCGTCCCATGTAATCCTGGAAGAGCTCGACGTCGCAGACCCCCTGCCGCCCAACGTGTATCGCCTCGTCAATCATGGGGCGGGCGCACGGGAGATCGCCGAGGCGGCCAGGCTGGTGCGCGAGGCCAAGAATCCGATCCTGTTGGTCGGCCACGGTGTTCACACGTCGCGCACCGGAGAGGCGGTCAGGCAACTGGCCGACTTGATGGGCTGCCCGGCGATCCAGACATCTGGAGGCACCTCGTTCATCCCCGGGCTGGAGGATCGCACCTTTCCCTATGGCTTTGCCTCCGCGGCGGTCGAAGCCGTGGCCACGTCGGATTTGTGCATCGCGCTGGGCACCGAGCTCGGCGAGCCGGTTCATTACGGCAGGACCCGGCACTGGGCGGAGAACGACGCCATCCGCAAGTGGGTTTACGTCGAGCAGGACCCGACGGCGATCGGCGTGAACCGGGCGGTCGACGTGGCGCTGGTGGGAGACCTGCGCGGCGTGGTGCCCCAGCTGGTCGACGCGCTCAAGGACAGCCCGCGGGCACCATCGGCCGATCTTGCACGCTGGATCAAACAGGATGCCGACCAGCTTGCCGAATTGGCGGAGACCGCGCCCAGCGGCCGAACACCGATCCACCCCGCGCGTTTTGTGGTCGAGGCGACCAAAGCCTTTCCGGCCGAGGGCATCATGGTCCGTGACGGCGGCGCGACGGTCATCTTTCAGTGGACCTATTCGCTGGCCAAGCCGCATGACGTCATCTGGAACCAGAATTTCGGCCACCTCGGGACAGGTTTGCCCTATGCCATCGGTGCGTCGGTCGCCGACGGCGGCAAGCGGCCGGTCATGCTGCTGACCAGCGACTCCTCGTTCATGTTCCACATCGCCGAGCTGGAGACCGCCGCACGACTGAAGCTGCCGCTGGTATGCGTTGTGGGCGTCGACCACCAATGGGGTCTCGAGGTCGGTGTCTACAAGCGCACCTTCGACCAGCCGTCACCGCAGCCCGGTGTGCACTGGAGCAAGGACGTGCGCTTCGACAAAATCGCCGAAGGCTTCGGCTGCCACGGCGAATATGTCGAGAAGGAAGAGGAGATCGGCGCGGCGATCGAGCGAGCTTATGCCAGCGGCAGGACCTCCGTCGTGCACGTCTGCATCGACCCGAAGGCCAACTCCGAGGAGATGCCTAACTACGCCGAATTCCGCACCTGGTACGCAGAAGGCACCCAGTAAGAAAAGGATGATGTGATGCGCGAATACCTGAAGTTCTACATCGACGGCCGCTGGGTTGACCCGGTGCGGCCCAATACATTTGGGGTCGAGAACCCGGCGACCGAGGGAGTTTCCGGGAAGATCTCACTCGGCTCGGCCGCCGACGTCGACCTGGCGGTCACGGCCGCCCGCCGCGCCTTCGCCAGCTGGTCGCAAAGCAGTCGCGAACAGCGGTTGGACCTGCTGGAAGCCATCCTTGCCGAATACCAGAAGCGCGCCGGCGATCTCGCCGATGCGGTCACCGAGGAGATGGGCGCGCCGCCCTCGCTGGCGGCAGGCCCGCAAGTCCAACTCGGGCTCGGTCACCTGGTGACGGCGATCGATGTGCTGAAGAACTTCCCATTCGAGGAACAGCACGGGGCAACGCTGATCGCCAAGGAGCCGATCGGCGTGTGCGGGCTGATCACGCCGTGGAACTGGCCGCTCAACCAGATCGCGGTCAAGGTGTACCCGGCGTTGGCAACCGGGTGCACGATGATCCTGAAACCGTCTGAGGTGGCGCCGTATTCGGCCTACATCTTCACCGAGATTCTCGATGCCGCGGGCGTGCCGGCCGGTGTGTACAACCTTGTCAACGGCGATGGCCCCGGCGTCGGCGTCGCTCTGGCGAGCCACCCCGGCATCGACATGGTGTCGTTCACCGGATCCACCCGCGCCGGCGTCGAGGTGGCCACGAATGCCGCTCCGACGGTGAAGCGGGTGACTCAGGAGCTCGGCGGCAAGAGCCCCAACATCGTCCTCGACGACGCGGGCTTCGCCGACAGCGTCCGCGCCGGCGTGATCAACATGATGCCGAATTCCGGGCAGAGTTGTAACGCGCCGTCGCGCATGCTGGTCCCGAATTCGCGTATGGCTGAAGCCATCACCATCGCGCGCGGAGTTGCCGAGCAGGTGAAGGTGGGCAGCCCTGCCGATAAGACCGCGATCGGGCCGGTGGCGTCGAAGGCACAGTTCGAGAAGGTCCAGCGGCTGATCCAGAAGGGCATCGACGAGGGCGCGACCGTCGTGGCCGGCGGTCCGGGCCGGCCGACAGGGCTGGACACGGGTTACTACGTCAAGCCGACCGTCTTTGCCCACGTCACCAATGACATGACGATCGCCCGCGAGGAGATCTTCGGGCCGGTGCTGTGCATCCTCGGCTATGACGACATCGATCAGGCCGTCGAAATCGCCAATGACACCGATTACGGTCTGGCCGGCTATGTCTCGGGGGCCGACGTGGACAAGGCGCGCGAGGTGGCGCGCAAGATCCGGGCCGGCTGGGTGACGATCAATCATGCTTTCGATATGAACGCGGCGTTCGGCGGCTACAAGCACAGCGGCAACGGTCGAGAGTGGAGCGAGTTCGGGTTCCACGAGTATTTGGAAGTCAAGAGCACCTTGGGCTACGCGCCTGAAAAAGCCTCGCAATAGCTTTAGTCGATTGAGAGGGAATGAGACACAGATGTTTTCGGCAGTCTTGATCGAGAAAGGCGACGCGGGACAGACGGTTGGGGTCACCGACTTGGACGAAGCGCAACTGCCCGAGGGAGATGTCAGCGTCGAGGTCGAGTACTCCACGCTGAATTACAAAGACGGCCTGGCTATTACGGGCAAATCGCCCGTCGTGCGGAAATTCCCGATGGTGCCGGGTATCGATCTCGCCGGCGTGGTGACCGAGAGCAGCCACGCCGACTGGAACAAGGGCGACCGCGTGGTGCTCAACGGTTGGGGCGTTGGCGAAACGCATTGGGGCGGTCTCGCTCAGCGCGCCCGCCTCAACGGTGACTGGTTGGTTCCCCTTCCGTCCGAGTTCACCACGCACCAGGCGATGGCGATCGGCACCGCGGGCTACACGGCCAGCCTTTGCGTGGACGCCCTGCTGCAGCGCGGGGTGTCGCCCGATCAGGGCGAGGTCCTCGTGACCGGCGCGACGGGCGGCGTCGGGAGCGTTGCGATCGCGCTACTCACCACGGCCGGGTTCAAAGTGGCAGCAGTGACTGGGAAGTCGTCGGAAGAGCAGTACCTCAAGCAACTCGGCGCCGTGACCGTGTTAGACCGCGCCGAGTTCAGCGAGGCCGGTAAGCCGTTGCAGAAGGAGCGTTGGGCGGGCGTCGTCGACGCCGTCGGCAGCCACACGCTGGTGAATGCCTGTGCGCAGACACGGTATTGCGGTGCGGTCGCCGCCTGCGGCCTGGCTCAGGGCATGGATTTCCCGGCGACGGTTGCGCCGTTTATCTTGCGCGGCGTCTCCCTGCTCGGCATCGACAGCGTGATGGCCCCCAAGGATCGCCGCCTGGCCGCCTGGAAACGCCTATCGCGCGACTTGGATGCCGACGCGCTGGATTCGGTCGCCCAGGAAGTCGGGCTCAGGGAGGCGATCGCTTCGGCGGCGAAACTCATGGACGGCGAGGTGCGCGGCCGCGTCGTTGTCGACGTCAATCGCTGACAGGAGCGCTGATGGCCAAAAAGACGACCAAATCGTCGGGCGCGCAACTTGATTTGTCCGACGTCGACCACCGGGTGGGCAAGCCGGTGGGCGGAGGCCAATTGTGGGATCCGTGCAGTTCGTCCGACATCCGGCGCTGGGTCATGGCGATGGATTATCCTAACCCGCTGCACTGGGATGAGCAGTTCGCCCGCGACTCGAAGTTCGGCGGCATTGTCGCACCGCAGTCCATCGCGGTGGCCCTTGACTACGGGCACGGCGCGGCCCCTTCATGTGTGGGACATATCCCGAACAGCCACTTGATCTTCGGCGGTGAGGAGTGGTGGTTCTACGGCTGTCCGGTACGGCCCGGGGACAAGCTGTTCCAAGAGCGTCGGTTTCACGACTACAAGGTGACCGAAACGAAATTCGCCGGCCCCACGATGTTTTCACGTGGTGACACCATCCATACCAACCAGCACGGCACCCTGGTGGCGCGCGAACGTTCCACCGCGATCCGCTATCTCTACGAGGAAGCGACCAAGCGCGGGATGTTCGAAAATCAGCTCGGCGACGTCAAACGGTGGACGCAAACCGAACTCGAGGAAGTCGAGCGGCTACGGCGTGAGTGGCTCGAGTCCAACCGTTTGGGCATCTCGCCGCGCTTTGACGAGGTCAAGGTTGGCGACACGCTGCCGCGTCGCGTCATCGGCCCACACAGCATCGCCAGCTTCACCACCGAATACCGGGCATTTCTGTTCAATATCTGGGGCACCTTCCACTGGGTCGCGCCACCCGGTATCGAGGATCCGTGGGTCTATCAGGATCCGGGCTGGGGCAAAGACTTTGCCTTCGACGAAGAAGACGCGAAGATCGATCCACGCAAGCGCGACGGGCTCTACGTCGGCCCATCACGCGGACATATCGACGCCGAACGAGCCAGCGAAGTCGGCATGGCGCGCGCATATGGCTACGGCGCAACGATGGGCGGTTGGTGCACCGACTATCTCGCGTACTGGGCCGGCCACGACGGCATGGTGCGCCATTCCAAGGCCGACTTCCGCACGCCGGCCTTCGAGGGTGATGTGACCTATTTCGATGCCGAAATCATCGACAAACAAGCGGAGTCGACCTGGGGCGTGCCGCTCGTGCAGGTAAAGCTGCGCCTCACCAACCAGAACCGAGAAATGCTGGTGGGCTGCACGGCTGAGGTCGAACTGCCGTTGTAACCATGGTCGACGAGACGGGATCGGAAGCCGGACAACGTCTTTCCATAGTATCGGGGCCGCCGATATCGGATGAGCCCGGGCTGGGGGCGCTCACGCTGCCGGGCTTCCTGCGCGACTTGACGCAAATATACGGCGAGCGCGAGGCGCTGGTGTGGCACAGCGACCGCGGCGTCACGCGTTGGACGTATGCGCAGCTTTGGGAAAGCGCCATCGAGGTGGCGCGGGCATTGCGCGGGTGCGGCCTGGGCAAGGACGGTCGCGTCGGCGTACTGATGACGAACCGGCCGGAATGGCTTGCCGCGGTGTTCGGTACGTCTCTGGCCGGCGGGGTTGCCGTGACCCTCAGCACGTTTTCCACACCGTCCGAATTGGACTACCTGATCCGTGCCTCCGCGGTTTCGGTGCTGTTGGTCGAGCGCAGGGTGCTGACGAAAGACTTTGCCGCCGTTCTCACGGAACTGGAACCGGCAGTTGGCACCTCGAGGCCGGGGGCGCTGGAATCGGCGAAGTACCCCTTTTTGCGCCGACTCGCATTGGTAGGCGAGCCCGTGCCGGGCATCGAAGCGTGGGATGAGTTCCTGGCGTCCGGCCACCAGGAGCCCGGCGAGCTGGTCGAGGCGACTGCCGCGGCGGTGCTGCCAAGCGATGCCGCCGTGCTGTTCTTCTCGTCTGGCTCCACGAGCAAGCCAAAAGGTGTCCTTAGTGCGCACCGCGGTGTATGCATCCAGCTGTGGCGATTTCGGCGCATGTACGGGTTCAGTCCCCACGACAACGTTCGAGGTTGGGCCGCCAACGGCTTCTTCTGGTCCGGCAATTTCACGATGGTTCTCGGGTCAACGTTGGCCAGCGGCGGGGCCCTCGTCCTGCAATCAACGTTCGACGCCGCCGATGCGCTCGAGCTCATGCAGGCCGAGCGGGTGAACTTTCCGTTCGCCTGGCCTCACCAGTGGGCCCAGTTGGAAAGCGCGCCCAACTGGGGCCGGGTGGACTTGAGCAGCGTGAGGTTCGCGGATTTCAAGACCCCGATCGCCCACCATCCCACGGTGTCGACCGAGTGGTACGAGCCGGGCCACGCGTACGGCAACACCGAAACATTCACGATTACAACGGGTTACCCCGCCAACACCCCGCCCGAAGTCCATGCGGACAGCTCCGGAGTGGCGCTGCCCGGTGTGACGCTCAAGATCGCGGATCCGCTTACCGGCGGCATTGTTCCGCGCGGCCAGCCGGGCGAGATCTGCGTCAAGGGGCCAACGCTCATGCTTGGCTATATCGGCACCCCACTCGACGAGACGCTCGACTCCGAGGGCTTCTTCCCCACCGGCGACGGCGGCTACCTCGACGACGCGGGCCGACTGTACTGGCAAGGCAGGCTCACCGACATCATCAAGACCGGAGGCGCAAATGTCTCGCCACGCGAGGTTGATGAGGTCCTTATTGAACACCCCGGCGTCCAGGTGGCGCAGACCGTCGGCGTTCCGCACCAAACACTCGGGGAGGTCGTTGTCTCCTGCGTCGTGCCGCACGACGGCGTGACCCTCGACGCCGAGCAGCTTCTGGCATTCCTGCGGGAACGATTAGCGAGTTATAAGGTGCCGCGCCGGGTGCTGTTCTTTCGTGAGGACGAAGTGGCGGTTACCGGCAATGCCAAGATCAAGGCCGGCGAGCTTCGCGAACTGGCTACCAAGAGGCTGGCCGGTAAGTGAGCCAGGCGCGAAACCAGCAGGTCAGGCCTAGGCCGAAAGAGCAACGCCCGCCATGGGAAAACCGTTGCGTGTCTTCGCGTGTCTTGGCTTGGATCGGGCGGCGTCGCCTCTAAGCTTGCTGAGATCAAGAGGAGGGGCAACGACGTATCGGCAGCAACTACGGCGCCGGGCGACAAGGTGGTCAGGGCGCGCTAAAAGCGAGCACTGAGCCGGGCGGGACGCACCCCGCACCGGCGCGTTCTGCTCAGCGGCCCCGGTGGATTGCTCCGGTGCGAGGTGTCGGTCGGCTGGCGATTTGGGATCAACCGGAACGACGTAGCGGCATTCCCGCGCTGGACGGACTTCGTGCGATAGCGGTTGCGCTGGTGCTTGCCGGGCATGGGGGGATCCCCGGGGTGACCGGCGGATTCATCGGCGTCGATGTCTTCTTCGTCCTCAGCGGGTTCCTGATCACCTCGCTGTTGCTGGATGAGTTGCGGCGCAGCGGTCGTATTGAGCTGACCGGCTTCTGGATTCGCCGTGCGCGACGCCTGCTACCGGCACTGGTGCTGATGGTGCTCGCTGTGGGCGCAGCCCGCGAACTTCTTCCCTACCAGGCACTTACCGGTTTGCGGAACGACGCGATCGCCGCATTCCTGTGGATGGCGAATTGGCGGTTCGTGGCCCAGAAGACCGACTACTTTACGCAGGGCGCTCCACCCTCACCCCTGCAGCACACCTGGTCGCTCGGGGTAGAGGAACAGTACTACTTTGTCTGGCCGGTCCTGCTGATCGCGGTGACCCTACTGTTGGCGGCACGGGCCAGGCGTTACTTCATGCGGGCCACCTTAGGCGGGGTCCGCTTCGCCATCTTCGTGATCGCCACGCTGGGAGCGCTGGCTTCTGCCGCGGCGGCCATCGTCTTCGTCTCCGACAGCACGCGTGACCGAATCTATTTCGGCACCGATACCCGTGCGCAGGCCTTGCTGATCGGCTCGGCGGCGGCGGCTCTGCTGGTTCGGGATTGGCCCTCGCTGAACCGCGGCTGGTGCATGATCCGGACTCGGTGGGGGCGGCGCGTCGCCCGCTTTCTGCCGATTGTCGGTGCGGCGGGGCTGGCGGCCGCGACTCACTACGCAACAGGCAATGTCGCTGAATTTCGCCACGGTCTGCTGATCGGGGTTGCAATCGCGGCCGTCTTTGTGGTCGTCCCGGTGGCACTGGAACAGCGCGGCCTGATCGCCCGCATCCTGGCCATGCCCCCGTTGGTGTGGTTGGGGACCATTTCCTACGGCGTCTATCTGTGGCACTGGCCAATCTTTCTGGCGCTCAACGGAGAACACACCGGATGGGCCGGACTCCCGCTGTTCGCCGCACGCTGCGCTGCCACCGTGGCAGTGGCCGCCGCATCGTGGTGGCTGATCGAGCAACCGATCCGGCGCTGGCGACCGGCCCGGGTGCCGCTATTGCCGCTGGCCGCTGCCACCGTGGCCAGCGCCGCCGCGATCACGTTGTTGCTGGTTCCGGTGGCAACCGGACCCGGTCTACGTGAGACCGGGCTGCCGCCCGGCGTATCGGCAGTGGCGGCGGTTTCGCCGTCGCCGCCGGGCGCAAGTCACCCACGACCTCGAGATCCCAACCGGCCGTTCACTGTTTCGGTATTCGGAGATTCGATCGGCTGGACCTGGATGCATTATCTTCCGCCGACGCCCGGATTCGCTTTCCTCGACCACACCGTCATCGGCTGCAGCCTGGTGCGTGGCACACCGTACCGGTACATCGGCAAAACTCTGGAGCAAAGACCGGAATGCGACACCTGGCCGATCAGATGGTCGACGCAGGTCAGCCAAGACCAGCCAGATGTCGCGTTGCTGATCATTGGCCGCTGGGAAACCGTCGATCGGGTCAACGAGGGACAGTGGACCCATATCGGCGATCCGACCTTCGACGCGTACCTCAACGGCGAACTCGAGCGAGCGCTGAATATCGTGAGCTCTACCGGGGTTCGAGTGGTGGTGGCGACGGTGCCCTACAGCCGCGGTGGCGAAAAGCCGGATGGCCGCCTGTACCCGGAGGACCAGCCGGATCGGGTCAACCAGTGGAACACCATGCTGCGCAACACGGTTAGTCACCATCCGAACGTCCGGATCCTCGACTTCAACAAGAAGCTCTGTCCGGACGGCGTTTACACCGCCAAGGTCGACGGAATCAAGGTGCGCAGCGACGGTGTCCACCTCACCCCGGAAGGAGTGAAGTGGCTGACGCCCTGGCTCGAGGAATCCCTGAGATAGGCGTTAATCATTTGTGCGGCAGCTGATTTCCATGCTGTCGCTGTCCCGTACCAGGAAATTGAAGCTGGTGTAACCGTTGTCCGGATTGCGCACGAGGTCGAGGTAGGGCCCGGTGTCCGCCGCGCTGGTGTTATCGGCGACGATCAACGCACCTGTCGGCAGACGCGGTTCCAGCAGCTCGATCACCGGCAGATACAGATCTTTCCAACCGTCGAGCAGGACGAACTCGACCGGTCCGTCCAGGTCCTGCAGCGTGGTGAGCGCATCGCCTTCGAGAATGGTAATGACGTCATCCAAACCGGTCTCGGCAAACGTCTTCTTCGCGGCGGCTATCTTCGTGTCGCTGAGCTCGGTGGTTACCACTCGGCCGGTGCCGTTGTCGCGCACCGCCGCGGCCAGGTGAATGGCGGAGATGCCGAACGACATACCGAATTCGACCACCGTGGTCGGGCGCGTCGCACGCACCAGCGCATACAGTAAGCGGCCGGCTTCCGGAGTCACCGGGATGTAGAACTCGCTCATCGCCTCCGTGCGTTCCGCTGTGCTCATCGGCCGATCGAACTGACCACGTCGCTCGCGCAACAACGACATCTGGTTTCTCGCTTCGGTGTACATCCGGTCGAGCACGGTCGCGACTCGGGAGTCCTGCAAAGTTGTGGCCATGCCATCGAGGGTAGGCCTCGGCGGCACGCGAACCGACAGCGCCCACAGGCCGGCGGATGTGAGGCAGCACACGTTAATCGAAAGTTGTTGCGTAAGGAATGCGCTAAGGAGTTTGACGAGAAGCGGGTCGCGGTGCGAGCATAGACGAGCAAGCACCTCGGTAGGTGAGGCGTCTGCACGGATACAGGCCACTGACCCCGAACGTCGAGAGACGCCCCGGGTCAGGACAGCTCTTCCCGGACCCAAGGGTTGAGCCCAAGTGGCTTCCGGAGATGTTCCGGATACGCCGTGCAGTGCCGAAGCTCCGACGAGAGGGGTGCGATCGGCGTTTTTTGCCGCCGATCATTACCTCTTCCGTTCAGGTGAATGTGATGACACCCGCGTGTGTCCTGGCCGTGAGGAGGTGAGGGCGAGATGAGTCCCGGCGACAGTCCCTATCCGAAATCCGTCTTGTCCCGATCCGGTTCCGGCATTCTTTCCGCGGCCTGAACTTTCTCGAGCACTCGACGGCCCTGCGCCTTCAACGTTGCGCGGGTCGCCGCACATGCTCGGGTGCAGTTGATGCGCTGATGCTGTCGGATGTCACTAGGCGATCGGGCCTCCGAGAGGAGACGATCATGGCTTTTGTTGTTGCACACCGTGTTTCCGGTGTTACCAGGTTGCGTGGACGGTCGATGCTGCGTGCCGGCCGGCTACTGATGGACAGGTTGTGCGCACCGCGCACTCTGACGCCGCAGGAGCGGGCCAACCTGTATGTCTCGCGGATGCCGATTGCGGTAGTCACGGCCTCGCTAGGCGGACATCCGTCGGACCGTGCGGACAACCACCGGTGATTCGTTCCGTCAAGTGGTACCCAGCGGCGGGCGGAGGACGCAGTGCCCGCCGCTGGGAGCGCATTGAGAGTCCCGATCAGGTTGGCCGGTCCGTGCGGCCCGACTGTAGATAGCGAGAATCCAATGACTTCGATCTCCGCCCAGCAGCGCGGCCTCCGCACGAACCTGCTCGGCCGGACCGATGCCGCGGGTCCGGAGGTTATCCCAGACGCGTCCGGACAGGCCGCGCTGGATTCCGCCCACACCGGCGACATCGTCGGCGCGTTCGGCCGTATCCGGCGAGACGGCACCGGTGCGTTCAGCGGCCGCTGGCGCCGCCTACGGACACTGATGGTCATTACCGGCCCCGGACTCATCGTGATGGTGGGAGACAACGATGCCGGCGGTGTCGCGACCTACGCGCAGGCCGGGCAGAACTACGGGATGGGCCTGCTCTGGACGCTGACGCTGTTGATTCCGGTGCTGTACGTGAACCAGGAAATGGTGCTGCGGCTGGGCGCGGTGACCCGGGTTGGTCACGCGCGCCTGATATTCGAGCGTTTCGGCAAGTTCTGGGGCGCCTTCAGCGTGGGTGATCTGTTGATCCTCAACGCCCTGACGATCGTCACCGAATTCATCGGGGTCTCATTGGCGCTCGGGTTCTTGGGCTGCCCGAAAATCATCGCGATCCCAGGCGCTGCCGTGTTGCTGTTCGCCGTGGTCGCCGGGGGCTCGTTTCGCCGCTGGGAGGGGCTGATGTTCCTGCTGATCGCGGTGAACGTTCTGATCATCCCGATGGCGCTGCTGGTGCACCCAACGTTGAAAGGGACTGCCGGCGGACTCGTGCCGCAGTTCCCGGGTGGGCTCAACTCCACTGTGTTGCTGTTGATCGTCGCGATCGTGGGCACCACGGTGGCGCCCTGGCAGTTGTTCTTCCAGCAGTCCAATGTGGTGGATAAACGCATCACGGCACGCTGGATTCCTTACGCGCGAGCCGATTTAGTCATCGGAATCGTCGTTGTCATGGTTGGGGCGACGGCGCTGATGGCGGTGACCGCGTTCGGGTTGGCCGGCACCGCCGATGTTGGCAACTTCACCGATGCGGGTGCGGTCGCATCCGGACTGTCTAAGCACCTCGACAGCACAGTGGGGGTGTTGTTCGCCATCATCCTGTTGGATGCATCGTTGATCGGGGCCAACGCGATTGGGCTGGCCACCACCTACGCCATCGGTGACGCGATGGGCAAGCGACACTCGCTGCATTGGAAAATCAGCGAAGCCCCGTTGTTCTATGGCGGCTACGCATTACTCCTTGCGGTGTCAGCCGCGGTCGCGTTCAGCCCTGACCACATCCTGGGTCTGGTCACCCAGGGCGTGCAGGCGCTTGCCGGTGTGCTGCTGCCCTCGGCGACCGTGTTCCTGGTTTTGCTCTGCAATGACCGGGCGGTTCTGGGTCCGTGGGTAAACACCGTGCGGCAGAACATCGTCGCGTGGGTCATCGTCTGGTCCCTGGTGCTGCTGTCGCTCGCGCTGACGGCGACGACGTTCTTCCCGGAACTATCCACGACCACCATCGGGGGTGGACTCGCGGCCGGCGCAGTGATCGGCATTGTCGGCGGCGCGGCTGTGATCGTCGGCGGTCGGCGCTATACCGACTTGCGCGATGCGGAAGCCATCGCGCGAACGCTCGGAGGCGGTCTGGGTCCGGAAGAGGTCGACGAACTCGACGACACCCCATTGCTCACGTCAGCCGAACGACGTGCGGTGCGCCAACAGGACCGGGTGAACTGGCAGACTCCCAACCTCGCTTTCCTTGCCCGCCCAACCATGTCGCCTATCCGTCGGGCGGGGCTGTTCACCCTGCGTGGCTACCTGGTCATGGCCGTCGTGTTGGTCGTCATCAAGATCGTTGAGGCCGCCACGGCCTGACCAGATCGGGCGACTACGGCGAACCGTTCGGCAGCAGAACGATTTTGCCGTGGGTGTGCCGCTGCTCGAGCTCCTCGAAGGCGTCAGCGACCCGGTCAAGCGGATACGTAGCGGCGATGTCGAATTCAATCGCTCCGGTAACGACCAGGTTGGCGATTTCGGCGAGCACTTGTGGTGTTGAAGCCTCCGCGCTGCCTTCGGTCTTGGCGCCGACTTCGCCCGCCTTCTGAAACGAGATGATGGTATCGATCCGCTCGGGCGCCACACCAAGATCAACGGCGAGCTGGACGTAGTCCGGTCCGAACAAGTCGATGAATGCATCGATTCCGTTAGGGGCCGCCTCTTGCAGCCGGTCGGCCAGCCCGTCCCCATAGGCGATCGGGATGACGCCATGCGCGCGCAGCCAGTCGGCGTTGGGGTTCCCTGCGATGCCAAGCACCTGTGCCTCGCGCAGGACAAGCAGTTGCACGACAAGGCTGCCGACTCCACCCGCAGCCGCCGAAACGGCAACCGTTTCTCCCGGTTGGGGCGCGACCGCTCGGACGGCGGCATACGCTGTCACACCCACCACGTACAGCGAACCCGCTACCTCCCAACTCAATTGGGGAGGTTTGCGGATCAGTTGATTCACGGGGACGGCGGTGTGGGTGGCATGGCTGGATCGCCGGAAACTGAAACCCAGCACCTCGTCGCCGACCGCGAACTCGGTGACCCCGGGTGCTACCGCGGTCACGACCCCGGCAAGGTCGCTGCCCTCGCCGGACGGAAACGTGGCCGGGAACATCTCGTGCATCGCCCCGACCCGGATGCCGGCCTCACCGGGGTTGATCCCCGCGGCCCGAACTTCGACCACCACCTCACCCGGCCCGGGCGACGGCATATCGATATCCGCCACATACAACACATCACGGCCCCCGTAACCGTCGAACCGTACCGCGCGCGCCGTCGCAGCCGTCATCTCGATCTCCTTAGCCCGCGAATCGAACCTTGTGCCTTGACCCACGCCAGCATAGGCCGCGAACCCTGGCGACCCACCGGGGAATTTGCGCGTATGTTCATATGCGCTGGCCTTGTCTCGTCAGCATTTCGCAGCAGCGTCGGGCGCCACGGCGGACCTGGTGTACGCATCAACGTTCGTCAGAGGCCTGGGTCGACAGGGAAGGAATGCCCATGGAGCGTGCTCGGACTGCCATTGCCGGCTTGGGGGTCGCCACTATTGTGGTAGGCGCCGCGATCACCGGGTGCGGCAACAACAAAACCTCGTCACCGTCCTCTTCGGCGACATCCTCGAGTGCTGCGGCTTCATCGAACGGTTCCAGCACGGTGACCAGCCCGTCGACCGGACAACCCACCGATTACAGTGGGCTGCTGATCAAGCCGAGTGATATCGGCGGAGACCTCACCACGCCCCAACCACCCGTGCTGAATCCCAACAATGCGCCCGGGGTTGCGCAGCTGTTCGCCAATGCCGACAACAGCCGCAGAATCGGGGACACCATCTTGATCGTCGCTGATGCCGCGACGACAGCGGCCGGCATCGAGAACACTAAAACGAATTACGCGGGCAAGGTCAGCGGCACGTGGCAGCCGGTCGACGTTGGATCCAACGGGGCAATGATCTCCGGCACTTCGCCTGACAATTCCCAAGCGGTGACGGTGCTGCTATTCAGCGAGGGCAAGGCGCTCGTCAACCTGGAATTCGACAGCGCGCCCAACGATCCGATCGATCCAGGGGTAGCGACGGATGTCGGCCGCAAGCAAGACGCCGCGATCAAGAGCGGGTTGCCCAGCTGATGTAACTGGCTAAATCAGACCCAGCAACTTCAGATCCGACACGTATTTGTCGATCAGTGCCGCCGATAGGTGCGGAATGTCTTTCTCTGCACCGATTTTGACCGCTTGCACAGCCTCGCGGAACACATCCGCCGGAGCCGGCGCCCCGCGCAGTGGTACCTCTGGTTTCCGGTAGGCATCGAGTAAGGGAAGTACCGAGTGTTGACGCTGCTTGTCCGGCAGGGCCCGAAGAGCGGTTTCGAAGCGTCCGAGCCAGTCGTCATGGTCGTCGATGCGCTGAATGTCGTGGCGTGGTGCCCAAACTCGAAAGGGTGCCGTTTTCGCGCTTCACATCACCAGTCATGGCCCGCCTCTCGTTCGGATCACTCTTTAGCGCAAATCCCCGGCCCGCCACGAGTCTTCCGCGTGAGTGGTGTGACCGTCGCCACACGGCGGCGGAGTGCTCAGCACGCGGCGTATTTCAGCCGCGTCAGGAATGTGCGACTGCCCGCGATTGCTAGGCCACGACCTGGACGGGATCGCCGACGTTCACCTGGTTGAAGTACCACGCGGCGTTGTCCGGGCTCAGGTTGATGCACCCGTGACTGACGTTGGCGTGGCCCTGCGAGTCAACCGACCAGGGCGCCGAGTGCACGTAGACGCCGCTCGAGGTGATCCGGACGGCGTACGAAGCGGTGATCTTGTAGCCCTCGGGTGAACTCAGCGGGATGCCGATCGTCCGCGAGTCCATCACCACGGTGCGGTCCTTTTCCAGAGCGGTGAAGTTGCCGATGGGTGTCGGGCGGCTGGGCTTCCCCATCGACGCCGGCATCGTGCGCAGCACCTCTCCGTTTCGGCTGACCGTGAAGGTGTGCTCGGAGAGGCTGGCAACACCGAGTAACTCATCACCGGTGTCAAACCCGGTCGTCAGGGCCTGTACACCCACCGAGACATGGGTGTGGGTGGGCCAGTAATGGTTCGGTACCCACTGCACGACGTTGTGCTCGACCCACTCGAAATGCCCGGGCATGTTGCTCGACGACGTGACGTGGATGGACCGTTCGGCGGCAACGCGATTGGTGACGGGCGCAGTAAAGGTCACCACGACCGGGTGCGCCACACCCACCACCGTGCCATCAGCCGGCAAAACCGAAGCAACTGCGGGTAGCGGTTCAGGTGCTGGGACTGCGGCGACGCTGCGAGCACCGCTTCCCAGCACGCCCATGCCCGTGATCGCTACCATAACGAATAGATAACGAACCGCACGACGCATGGCGTCCACCCTCCGAGATGGTGTTATCAACACAACGGTATCCTACTGGCTGTCTACCCATTACGGGTTTTAGCAAACAATGGCGTCCCATCCTGGGTTGTCACGATAACGATCCGATTACCTGTTGAGTTCGATCCCGTCACAAGGGCAGTCGGCGAGGGAGCGGGCATGACCGCAAACGATCGCTACACGCGTCCAGTGGCACGCTCGGCCGCGCTGGTGCTGATCGATGTGCAGAGGGATTTCCTGGACATCCCCGGCGACGACGCTCCGATGCCGGTTTACGGCACGCGCGCGGCTATCCCGGCAATGGCCAAGCTGGCGACAGCGTTCCGCGAACGCGGCCTTCCGATCGTGCATGTCGTGCGGCTTTACCAGCCGGACGGATCGAACGTGGACCTGGTGCGACGGCAATCGATAGAGCAGGGTGCACGAATTGCCGTACCTGGCAGTACCGGTTCACAGATTGCCGTCGAGCTATTGCCCAATATTGTTGAACTGGACCACGAATTGCTGTTGGCCGGTGGCTTCCAGCGAATCGGAACCGCTGAAGACGTGATGTACAAACCAAGGTGGGGTGCGTTCTACGACACCAATCTTGATCGACATCTGCGCGAAAGCGGGATCACTACACTGGTTTTCGCAGGGTGCAACTTCCCGAACTGCCCTCGGACGTCGATCTACGAGGCATCCGAACGCGACTTCCGTGTTGTCCTGGTTTCCGACGCGATGTCCGGCTTGTACGACCGGGGCATCGAAGAATGCCGTGCCATCGGGGTGGACGTGCGAAATCTGTCCGAGACACTGAATTGGCTGGTTTGCTAGCGACGCGTTAGCCTCAGCGATAGCGGTGCCCGAAGGCCGAGGAGGTGCGGGTGCTCTTCCGTCAACTGGAGTACTTTGTCGCGGTCGCTCAGGAGCGCCACTTCGCCCGGGCCGCCGAGAAGTGCTATGTGTCGCAACCCGCACTGTCCGCCGCGATCGCCAAGCTGGAACGCGAGCTGAACGTCACCCTGATCAACCGCGGACACAGCTTTGAGGGCCTCACGCCCGAAGGTGAGCGATTGGTCGTGTGGGCCAAGCGGATTCTCGCCGAACACGATGCGTTCAAGGCCGAGGTGCACGCTGTGCGGTCCGGAATCACCGGAACGCTTCGGCTGGGGACCGTTCCAACTGCCTCGACGACGGCGTCGCTGGTGCTCTCGGCTTTCTGCTCGGCACACCCGTTGGTGAAGGTGCAGATCAATTCGCGGCTGGCTGCCACCGAGTTGTACCGACGGCTGCGCGAGTTCGAGCTCGACGCCGCCATCGTGCACTCCGCATCCGAAGACGCCCACGACGTGGACCTGGTGCCGCTATATGAGGAGCGCTTCGTACTGCTGTCGTCGGCGGACATGTTGCCCTCCGGCGTATCGACGCTGGCGTGGCCGGACGCCGCGCAGTTGCCGTTGGCGTTGCTCACGGCCGATATGCGGGACCGCCAGATCATTGACGAAGCCTTCGCCGGCCACGGCATCACGGTGACCCCGCAAGTTGAGACAGATTCTGTCGCATCGTTATTCGCGCAAGTCGCCAGTGGCAATTGGGCGTGTATCGTTCCACACACGTGGCTGTGGACGTCGCCGCTAGGCCCAGAGATTCGTGCCGTTGAGATGGTCGATCCGGTGCTGAAAGCCGAGATCGCTTTGGCCACCAACTCTGTGGGTCCGGGATCACCAGTTGCCCGCGCGCTCACCGCGTCCGCGCAACAGCTGGCGCTGGACGAGTTCTTCAACACTCAGCTACTGGGAATCACGCGTCGGCGCTGACCGCAGAAGGTGGCGGTGCGGCTGCGCTGGTCGGGTTGAGACTCGCCAGATGACCGCTTTCCACCCCCGCTGCCGGGTCGAGTTCGCAGTCGATGATCGACGGGCCGTTCGATGCGAGTGCTTGGGTGAGCGCCGACCGCAGCTCCGACGGTGTGGTGACGTGATATCCCTTGCCGCCAAATGCCTCTGCGATCAACTCGTGACGCGCACCCGCGTTCAGCACGGTGGGCGCCGGGTCGTTCCCGGTTGGTGCTTCGTTGCCGCGGTAGACGCCGCCATTGTTGAGGATGACGACTGTCACCGGCAGCCGATACCGGCAGATGGTTTCGATTTCCATGCCGGAAAAGCCAAAAGCGCTGTCTCCCTCGATCGCCACGACGGGCTTGCCGGTTTCGACCGCAGCAGCGATGGCGTAGCCCATGCCGATACCCATCACGCCCCAGGTTCCGGTGTCGAGCCGGTGTCGCGGCACCTCCATATCGATGACGTTGCGGGCCAGGTCGAGCGCATTGGCTCCCTCGTTGACCACATAGACATCCGGGTTTTCGTGCAGCACGGAGCGAATGGCGCCGAGTGCGTTGTAAAACCGCATCGGGTGTGGGTCTTCGGCCAGGCGCTGGTGCATCTTCGCGTCATTGCGTGCTTTGCGATCGGCTATCTCGTTGGTCCATTCAGCGGGAACCGAAATCGGATGGACGGCCAGGCCGTCGCGCAGCGCCGACATCACTGAGCCGATGTCGCCGGCCAGCGGTGCCGCGATCGGCTGGTTGCTGTCGAACTCCGATGCCGCGATATCGACTTGCACGAACTTGGCATCGGCGGACCATTGCGGCGAGTCTCCGTGGCCAAGTAGCCAGTTGAGACGGGCGCCGACCAGCAAGACCGCGTCCGCACGGGCGACCGCCAGCGAGCGCGCGGCCGCAGCGGACTGCGGGTGCGAGTCCGGCAGCAGTCCCTTGGCCATAGACATCGGCAGGAACGGAATTCCGGTGGTCTCCACAAATTCCCGAATCACGTTGTCCGCCTGCGCATACGCCGCGCCCTTGCCAAGCACGATCAGCGGTCGCTGCGCCTGCGCGAGCACGCCGAGGGCGCGATCGACCGCCTCCGGCGCCGGCAGCTGGCGAGGAGCGGGGTCGACAACTCGCCAGATCGTGTCTGCCGCGGCGGAAGCATCCATGGCTTGGCCCAGAATGTCGCCTGGAATATCGAGGTAGACACCGCCCGGGCGGCCGGAGATCGCGGTGCGAATCGCGCGCGCGACGCCGCGGCCGATGTCCTCGATACGGCCGATTCGGTATGCCGCCTTCACGAAAGGCCTTGCGGCGTTGAGCTGGTCAAGCTCGCCATAGTCCCCCCGCTGCAAATCCACCACCGCTCGATTGCTCGAACCCGAGATCTGGATCATCGGAAAGCAATTCGTTGTGGCGTTCGCCAGCGCGGCCAGCCCGTTGAGGAAACCGGGCGCGGACACCGTCAGGCACACGCCCGGGCGACGGGTGAGGAACCCGGCAGCCGCGGCGGCATTTCCGGCCGACGTCTCCTGCCGGAAACCGATGTAGCGAATTCCAGACGCCTGCGCGACGCGGGCGAGGTCGGTGATCGGGATGCCCACGACCCCGTAGATGGTGTCGATGTCGTTGGCCTTGAGGGCATCCACGACGAGGTGGAAGCCGTCGGTCAAGGTCGCCGACTCCGGCGCTTTGCTGGGAGATGCCGAAACGGTGGTCACGGTGGCGGCTCCTCTACCTCGGTAATGTCTTGTCACCACTGTGGTCCGGGAGCCCGTGGGTGTCCAAGACCGAGCCACTATGCAGCGATTCACGCTGTTTATCGACCGCTGCTCAGCACAGGTGATGCCAGTTCAATAGTTACCGATTATCGATTGTGCGCGGATGGGTATTGGACGAACGGGGAGCCGGCTCGGCATGGTGCGAGTAGGTGCTTTTCGCATATCCGAGAAAGCGGAAGGAGCGTGGCGATGATGTCCGAGTCGATCCCCAGCCACGAGATTGTGGCTGAACAGCTCGCCGCCAAGTTGTCCGATGAATCCGCGAGCCCGCGCATCGCCGATCTGGTCGAGGTGGCGGCATCCCGGTGGCCGGACGCGCCGGCGCTCGTGGTCACCGCCGACCGGATACCGATCAGCTACCGCAACCTGACGCGACTGGTCGACGACCTGGCCCGGCGGCTGCAGCGAGGTGGCTTGCGGTCGGGCGACCGGGTCGCGCTGCGAGCAGTCAGCAACGCCGAATTCGTCGTCGGCTTGTTGGCGGCGTCGCGAACGGACCTGGTCGTGGTCCCGTTGGACCCGGCCTTGCCCGTCAGCGAGCAGCGCGTCCGAAGCGAGGCCGCCGGCGCGCGGGTGGTGCTCATCGACGGCCCTGACGTTCAGGCCGCCGGCGACAAGGGAGAACCCGCGCTGCGGTGGTGGCCGATCGCGGTGACCGCCCATGAAGGCATTGTGGAGGTCACCCTGGACGCTGCCACGGCGCCGAATCGCGCCGTCTCGACGCCCGAGGGGCTCCGCGACGACGACGCCATGATCATGTTCACCGGCGGAACCACAGGCATCCCGAAGATGGTCCCTTGGACTCGCGGGAACATCGTCAGCTCGGTGCGGGCCATCATCGCCGGGTACCGGCTCGGCCCACAGGATGCGACGGTCGCGGTGATGCCGCTGTACCACGGTCACGGGCTGCTCGCCGCCCTGCTGTCGACCCTGGCATCCGGAGGGACGGTGCTGCTGCCCGCGCGCGGGCGGTTCTCGGCACACACATTCTGGGACGACATCGACGCGGTCCAGGCCACCTGGTACACCGCGGTCCCTACGATTCACCAGATCCTGTTCGAACGCGCCGAGGCCGATCGGTCCAGAAACAAAAGAGCCGCACTGCGCTTCATCCGCAGCTGCAGCGCACCGCTCACGCCGGAAACGGCGCAGGCGCTGCAAGAGGAGTTCTCAGCACCGGTGGTGTGCGCTTTCGGCATGACCGAGGCCACCCACCAGGTCGCCACCACGAGCATCGACCAAATCGAAAACCCGGCGGCAACAACGGGTCTCGTCGGTCGGTCGTCCGGACCCGAAATCCGGATCAGCGGGTCCGACGGCCAGCCCGTGCCTGCCGAGGCCGTCGGGGAAATTTGGCTGCATGGCCCTACAGTGGTGCGCGGCTACCTCGGCGATCCGGCGATAACCGCCGCCAACTTCACCGACGGATGGCTGCGCACCGGCGATCTCGGATCACTCTCGGCGGCAGGCGACTTGACCATCCGTGGCCGGATCAAGGAACTCATCAACCGCGGCGGCGAGAAGATCTCGCCGGAGCGTGTCGAGGGCGTACTGGCCAGCCATCCCAACGTTCTGGAAGTGGCCGTGTTCGGCGTTCCAGACAAGATGTACGGGGAGAAGGTGGCCGCGGTGATTGTTCCCCGGGAGTCTGCCTCGCCGACGCCGGAGGAACTCGCCGAGTTCTGCCAGGATCGCTTGGCGCCGTTCGAGATTCCCGCGGAGTTTCAGGTGGCGGGCGAACTGCCGCATACCGCGAAAGGCTCGCTCGACCGCCGCGCGGTGGCGGAACAGTTCGGCCGGAAGGTCTGAGCCGACGCGACGGTTCCCCAAGCGGCCCGCGCACCCGATTCGCCGACACGATAGCTCTGGACCAGTGTCGCCACCGCGGCGGCGATTACCAGTAACCCCACCACGGCGTGCAGACTGAGTTTCACCGTGTGGCCGCGCGCTTGGCGGATGTGCACGGCGGCCAGCACGATGATGGTGGCCACTAGCGCCGCCACCATGTATATCAGTGTTTCGCCGAGTTCCTGATGACTCTTGATCGCGGGCGACGGACCGAGCTTGTCGCGCAACCACCCACCCGAGTTGGTGGTCAGCGGGGTCAAGACGAGGGTGACCACGGACACCAGCAGAACCAGCCAGATCAGCCGTCGTCGCGCCGCGGGCCACAGCGCGCAGAGGATCGCCAGGATCGCCGTCAACGGAGCCAGCACGACGACGAAATGGTTGAGCAGGATGTGGGCCGGAAGCCCGTTGACCGTCGACATGAAGATCAGGCAGAAGTCTTCACCTTGGCGGCCGCGGACTCCGGCATGGGTTCGTAGCGGACAAACGAACGAGTGAACGACGCGGCCCCATGTGCCAGTGAGCGCAAGTCGATTGCATATCGCGTCAGCTCAACCTGCGGTATCTCGGCCCTCACCACTGTGCGTTCGTGGCCTGCGGTATCGGTACCCAGCACTCGGCCGCGACGGCCCGACAAGTCACCCATCACCGCACCGACGAAATCGTCAGGTACTAGCACCGAGATCTCGTCGATCGGCTCGAGCAGAGTCACTTTCGTGGCGGCCGCGGCCTCGCGCAGCCCCAGTGCGCCCGCCATCTGGAACGCGAAGTCCGAAGAGTCCACGCTGTGCGCCTTGCCGTCGAGCAGGGTGACCCGGATGTCGACCACCGGGTAACCGGCGTGCACACCCTTTTCCATCTGCGCGCGCACACCCTTTTCCACGCTCGGGATGAATTGCCGCGGCACCGATCCGCCGACCACTTTGTCGACGAACTCGAATCCGGAGCCCTCGGGCAACGGTTCCACTTCGATATCGCACACCGCATACTGGCCGTGCCCGCCGGACTGCTTGACGTGGCGACCATGGCCTTTTGCCTTGCCGCCGAAGGTTTCTCGTAGCGGCACGCGGAGTCCCACCGTGTCCACCGTGACGCCGTACCGATTGGCCAGCGCGTCCAACACAACACCGGCATGAGCCTCACCCATGCACCAGAGCACGATCTGGTGTGTTTCCTGGTTCTGCTCGATGCGCAATGTCGGGTCTTCGGCGGCCAACCGTCCCAGCCCGACCGACAGCTTGTCTTCGTCGGTTTTGGCATGCGCCTGAATGGCGACCGGCAACAGTGGCTCGGGCATCGTCCAGGGTTTCAACACGAGAGGCTCGGACTTCTCCGAGAGCGTGTCGCCGGTTTCGGCCCGGCTCAGCTTGCCGATCGCGCAGATGTCGCCCGCCACGACGGCAGGCGCGGTGCGCTGCTGCTTGCCGAGGGGGAACGACAGAACTCCGATGCGTTCGTCTTCGTCATGGTCGGGATGGGTGTTCCCATTCCCGTTGGACTCGCCGAAGAACGACGCAAAATGGCCCGACACGTGAACCGTCGCGTCGGGCCTGATGGTCCCAGAGAACACCCGGACCAGACTGACCCTGCCGACGTAGGGGTCTGACGTCGTCTTCACCACCTCTGCCAGCAACGGCGCATCAGCGTCACAGGCCAGCTCGGCATGAGGGGCGCCCAGCGGCGTAAAGACCTCCGGTAGTGGATGTTCCATCGGGGACGGGAATCCGCGGGTGGCAATCTCCAGTAATTCCAGGGTGCCGATGCCGGTGCCACTGCACACGGGGATGACCGGGAAGAAAGAACCCCGGGCAACGGCTCGCTCCAAATCCTCGATGAGGACCGACTCGTCGATCGTCTCGCCGCCGAGATAGCGCTCCATCAAGGACTCGTCCTCGGACTCCTCAATGATTCCCTCGATGAGGGTGCCGCGTGCCTCCTCGATCCGATCGGCGTCCGACGAGTCCGGCGGTTGCGTTGTCCGCTGACCGCCGTCGTACTTGTAAAACGTCTGCGACAACAATCCGATCAGACCCGTGCAGGTCGGCAGGCCGGTCGGCAGGTACAGCGGTAATACCTTGTCCCCGAACGCGTTTTGTGCTGCGGTCAGTGCCTCTTGGTAGTTCGCCCTGGCGTGGTCGAGCTTGGTGATCACCACGGCGCGGGGCATGCCGACCTGGCTGCACTCCTGCCAGAGAGACTTGGTCGGCTCGTCCACGCCCTCGTTTGCCGCGATCACGAACAGCGCGCAATCCGCGGCTCGCAGCCCGGCCCGCAGCTCACCCACGAAATCGGCGTACCCCGGTGTGTCGACCAGGTTGACCTTGATGCCATCGTGCGACAGTGACGCCACCGCAACGCCCACCGACCGCTGTTGCCGGATCTCTGCGTCGTCGTAGTCGCACACTGTGGTGCCGTCTACCACCGAGCCCGCTCGGGACAACACCCCCGACGCCACCAGCAGGGCCTCAACCAGAGTGGTCTTGCCGCCTCCCGAGGGTCCCACCAGAGCCACATTGCGCACATCGCCTGGACTGTTCGCGGTGGGAGCGGCTCCCGCGCCCTGGGAAGCGTTCGCCTTTTCCGCCATTACTTTCCTCCAGTTCTGCTGGTTCGCTTCGCTCGTCCCGCGCCGGGGTCGCTCCCGCGTGCGGGGCGTGTACTCACCCGTTCCGCGGAGTGTGTCCCAGCCCACAGGGCGCAGTAAGCAACTTTTCCCCCAACTGCCGCCCAACACAAGGCCACCAGCCAGCCACAATCGCGTCGACCTCAGCCACGTGGGCTCAGGAGGCTGGCCCAACCGCTGAGTACCGGCTTGCCCGCATCGACTCCTGTCGGGTCAGGCGTGCCAGCTGGTCCACCTGCGCACCGTGACCGTGATGACCGGACCGATCAGCGGAACAGATTGATACTGAGGGTATTTGGCGCGCAGCAGCCGATACCCGGCGTGCATCGGCTCGCCGCCGGAATGAATCGCGGCGACACCATCGGCGCGGACCCACCACAGCTGTGTCCAATCATCGGCGTAGTGGTCGACGAGCAGGCTGACCTGTGGATTGCTTTCGATGTTGGCTAAACGGCGCAGCCGTTGCGTTGTTTTCGGTTTTGCGTCGACCGCGGTGTAGACGACGTCACGGTCGCCCCGGGGGTCGCCGTCGACGGCGAACACCACCGGCACCAGGTGCGGTATGCCATCGGGCGTGACCGTGGCCAGTCGGGCTACCGGGGACTGTGTGAATCTGACCTTCGGGTCGAATTCGCCCACCATGTCAGCTTAGGGGCCGCGCAGGCCCGGCCCGCTCGGAAGTTTGGGGGTCGCCGGGCACGGGCTGAATTGCCCTGCTCCTCAGCGGTCCGTTCCGGACCGCATCGTCGCCGGGCTAGGTTAACCGCATGCTGGCGGAGACGCAGATCACCAACCTCCTCTATCGCTACGCCGAATGCATCGACACCGGCGACCTGGACGGGGCGGCTGAGCTCTTCGGGCACGCCCGCGTCCGGGTCGGCGCCGACGAGACAATCGATGCGGCCCGGCTGCTGCGGATCTGGAAGTCGCTGATCGTGCTGCACGCCGATGGGACACCCCGAACCAAGCACGTGACCACCAATCCGATCATCGAGGTCGACGAGGAAGCAGGCACTGCGAGTTGCCGCAGCTACTACACGGTGCTGCAGCAGACCGACGAGTCTCCGCTACAGACGATCGTCACCGGTCGCTACCACGACCGCTTCGAACGCGTGGGCGGTCGGTGGCGGTTTTCCTACCGCGACCTGACATTGATCGACATGGTTGGTGATGTCAGCCACCATCTCGCTTATCCCATTACGCCGACGCCGGGAGATTGACCGCAATCAGGGGTCGGCAGGGATCCGGGGAGTTCGGAATGTCCCGCATAGCTACCTGCATTACGGTTATACGGATTAAATCATGCCGCCCAGACCCGGAGCCTGGGCCGATTCTGGTTCTCACCGCGATGCAGGAGGTAACGGGATGAGCAAATGGCACCACCGCTCAGTCTGGTGGTCATGGTTAGTCAGCGTGCTGGCTGTGGTCGGACTGGGCTTGGGCCCGGCTACGGTGCCGGCGGCCGCCACAACGCCCGGGCCGTCCACCCTGGCGCTCGACCGGTTCAGCGACCGGCCCCCGATACCGCTCGATCCCTCGGCCATCGTCGGACAGGTCGGGCCGCAGGTGGTCGACATCAGCACCAAATTCGGCTACAACAACGCGGTCGGGGCCGGAACCGGCATCGTGATCGATCCGGGCGGTGTCGTGCTGACCAATAACCACGTGATCTCGGGCGCTACCGATATCAGCGCGTTCGCCGTCGGCAACGGCCAGACTTACGCCGTTGATGTGGTCGGCTACAGCCGGGCTGCCGATGTCGCGGTCCTGCAGCTCCGCGGCGGCGGTGGGCTGCCCAGTGCCGCAATCGGTGGCGGGGTCGCGGTCGGTGACCCCATCGTCGCGCTGGGCAACGCCGGTGGCCAGGGCGGAACGCCCAGCGCGGTAGCCGGCAAGGTCGTCGCACTCAACCAGACCGTCTCCGCAACTGACACCCTGACCGGCGCCGACGAGACGCTCGGAGGGTTGATCCAGGCCGACGCCCCGATCAGGCCCGGCGACTCGGGCGGACCGATGGTCAACAACGGCGGGCAGGTGATCGGCATGAACACCGCCGCCACTGACAGTTACAAGATGTCCAAAGGGCAGGGCTTCGCCATTCCCATCGGTACGGCGATGGGGGTCGCCGGGCAGATCCGATCGGGTGCCGGGTCGAACACGGTGCACATCGGGCCGACGGCCTTCCTTGGCCTGGGCGTAATGGACAACGGTGGCAACGGCGCGAGGGTCGAACGTGTGGTCGCCGCCGGTCCCGCCGCCGCCGCCGGGATTTCGCCTGGCGACATCATCACCGGTGTCGACAACGTCCCGATCAACGGGGCCACCGCGATGACGGAGGTGCTCGTCCCCCATCACCCGGGGGACACCATCGCCGTGCACCTGCGCGCTAACGGGGGCGGCGACCGCACCGCGAACGTGCCGCTGGCGGAAGGACCTCCGGCCTGACACCCGCGTGGCTACTGCCTGGCGGCTCGCTAATTCGGTTGCCGCCAGGCAAGTTTGCCCGCGTGATTCCAGAAGTCCCGCCTCGGGTACACGTGGCATCGTGGAATTGATGAACGACGCAAAAGACGCTGTCGAGCACCATCCCGCCGGGGGCAGTCATGTCGAAGGTGGCGTGGTCGAGCACCCGAGTGCCGACGATTTCGGCGACGCCGCCGCACTGCCCGCCGACCCCACCTGGTTCAAACATGCCGTTTTCTACGAGGTGCTGGTCCGGGCGTTCTTCGACGCCAATGCGGATGGGCCGGTGATCTGCGTGGACTCATTGACCGCCTGGACTACCTGCAGTGGCTCGGGATCGACTGCATCTGGCTGCCGCCGTTCTACGACTCCCCACTGCGTGACGGCGGCTATGACATCCGGGACTTCTACAAGGTGCTCCCCGAATTCGGCACCGTCGACGATTTCGTCGCGCTGCTCGACGCCGCTCACCAGCGAGGCATCCGCGTCATCACCGACCTGGTGATGAACCACACATCTGAGTCGCACCCGTGGTTTCAGGAATCGCGCCACGATCCCGACGGGCCGTACGGCGACTACTACGTATGGAGCGACACCAGCGAGAAGTACACCGACGCCCGCATCATCTTTGTCGACACCGAAGAGTCGAACTGGACATTCGATCCGGTCCGCCGCCAGTTCTACTGGCACCGGTTCTTCTCCCACCAGCCGGACCTGAACTACGACAACCCTGCCGTGCAGGAAGCGATGATCGATGTCATTCGCTTCTGGCTCGACATCGGTATTGACGGGTTTCGGCTGGACGCGGTGCCCTACCTGTTCGAGCGCGAGGGCACCAATTGCGAGAACTTGCCCGAGACACACGCGTTCCTCAAGCGCGTCCGCAAAGTCGTCGACGACGAGTTTCCGGGCCGGGTGCTGCTGGCCGAGGCCAATCAATGGCCGGCCGATGTCGTGGAGTATTTCGGCGACCCCAGCACCGGCGGCGACGAATGCCACATGGCGTTTCACTTCCCCCTCATGCCGCGCATCTTCATGGCGGTCCGCCGGGAGTCGCGGTTTCCGATCTCGGAGATCATGGGGCAGACGCCCGAGATCCCGGACATGGCTCAGTGGGGGATCTTCCTGCGCAACCACGACGAGTTGACGCTGGAAATGGTCAGCGACGAAGAACGCGACTACATGTACTCCGAGTACGCCAAGGATCCGCGGATGAAGGCGAATGTCGGAATTCGTCGCCGGCTCGCACCACTGCTGGACAACGACCGCAACCAGATCGAGCTGTTTACCGCGCTGCTGCTGTCGCTGCCCGGCTCGCCCGTCCTCTACTACGGCGACGAGATTGGTATGGGCGACGTGATCTGGTTGGGGGATCGCGACGGGGTGCGTACTCCGATGCAGTGGACGCCGGACCGCAATGCCGGCTTTTCCACCGCAAACCCTGGTCGGCTTTACCTGCCGCCCAGCCAGGACCCGGTCTATGGCTACCAGGCCGTGAACGTGGAGGCCCAACGTGACACGTCCACGTCGCTGCTCAACTTCACCCGCATGATGCTGTCGGTGCGCCGCCGGCACGACGCTTTTGCCATCGGCACGTTCGAGGAATTGGGAGGGTCGAACCCGTCGGTGCTGGCATTCGTGCGCCAACCAGCAGATGATGGCGACACAGTGCTGTGCGTCAACAACCTGTCGCGGTTTCCGCAGCCCATCGAACTGAACCTGCAGCATTGGAACGGTTACACGCCCGTCGAGCTGACCGGGCAGGTGGAATTTCCACGCATCGGTCATCTGCCCTACCTGCTGACACTGCCGGGCCACGGGTTCTACTGGTTCCAGTTGTCCGCCTCTGAGGAGAATGAATGACTCAGCCAACATTGCCAGCCAAATTGCCTTGGTCTGAGTGGCTGCCACAGCAACGTTGGTACGCCGGACGCAACCGCGAGCTGTCCGCCGCGGAGGCCGGCGTAGTCGTCCCGCTCCGGGACGATCTTGATCTGGTGCTGGTCGACGCGGATTACACCAACGGCTCGTCGGAGCGCTACCAGGTGATCATCGGGTGGGATTCCGCGCCGGTTTCCGAGTACAGCACGGTAGCCACCATCGGTGCGGCCGACGATCGGACAGGCTTCGATGCCCTCTACGACGCCAGCGCGCCGCAGTTTCTGCTGTCGCTGATCAACTCCTCAGCCGTGCGTAATTCGCCCGGCACCGAAGTGGCCTTCGTCAAGGAACCGAACGTCGAGCTGCCCTTGCAGGCCTATCCGCACGTCTCGGACGCCGAGCAATCCAATACCAGCGTGATCTTCGATCGGCAGGCGATCTTCAAGGTGTTTCGCCGGGTCAGCAACGGCATCAACCCGGACATCGAACTCAACCGGGTGCTGGGCCGCGCCGGCAATCCGCATGTGGCCAGATTGCTCGGCAGCTACGAGATAGCCGCCTCCGACCCCGACAAAGCCTGCCCGCTGGGCATGCTGACCGAATACCAGGCCAATGCAGCCGAAGGCTGGGCAATGGCAACCGCCAGCGTTCGCGACTTGTTCGCGGAGGGCGACCTGTATGCCTACGAAGTCGGTGGCGACTTCGCCGGAGAGTCCTACCGACTCGGCGAAGCGGTTGCGTCCGTGCACGCCACCCTGGCCGAAGAGATGGGAACGGCGCAGACCTCTTTCCCGGTGGACAATGTGCTGGCGCGGCTGTCGTCAACCGTGGCGCTGGTGCCCGAACTCGAGGAATACGCGGCCACGGTCGAAGAGCGATTCCAGAAGCTCGAGGGCGAGTCGATCACCGTTCAGCGGGTGCACGGCGATCTTCATCTGGGACAGGTGCTGCGTACCCCCGAGAGCTGGATCTTGATCGACTTCGAAGGGGAGCCGGGCCAGCCGGTGGACGAGCGGCGGGCACCGGACTCCCCCTTGCGCGACATCGCCGGTGTCTTGCGCTCCTTCGAGTACGCCGCCTACGGGCCGCTGGTGGACCAGGCCGACGACAAGCAACTGGCTGCCCGCGCGAAGGAATGGGTCGAGCGCAACCGCACCGCCTTCTGCGACGGCTACGCCGCCGCATCGGGCATCAACCCACGAGATTCGGCGCTGCTGCTGGCAGCGTATGAACTCGACAAGGCGGTCTACGAGGCCGGCTACGAGGCGCGGCACCGGCCTGGGTGGCTGCCGATCCCGCTGCGGTCCATCGCGCGGCTCACCGCTGCCTAGCCTGTTCCCGCGGCCGCGCGCCCTGGCGGCGTCTGAAAGCATGTCCGTGTGGCGAGCGAGATTTTCGACAGTGAGGCGCGGTTGTCGTGGGTGCTGGCCGGGCTGGCCGGTGTGCTGGGAGCGACCGCATTTACCCATTCTGCCGGATACTTCGTGACGTTCATGACCGGCAATGCCCAGCGCGCCGTGTTGGGGTATGTCCGCCACGACGTGCGGCTGTCGATCACCGCCGTGGTGCTGATGCTGTGCTTCGTGGCCGGCGTGGTGGTCGCCTCAGTGTGCAGGCGGCATTTCTGGGCGGCGCATCCGCACGGCCCGACCGTGCTGACGACCTTCAGTCTGGTGGCCGCCACGATAGTGGACGTCATCGATGAGGGATGGGAAGAGGATCTCCTTGATTTCGCGCCAATCATGCTGGTGGTCTTCGGTGTTGGCGCTTTGAACACGTCGTTCGTCAAGGACGGCGAGGTGTCGGTTCCGTTGAGTTATGTGACCGGCACGCTGGTCAAGATGGGTCAGGGGATCGAACGCCACATCGCCGGTGGAAAAGCGTCGGACTGGCTCGGCTACTTTCTGCTTTTCGCCAGCTTCGTTGTGGGTGGTGCGCTGGGCGGCGGCATCAGCCTGATCGTCAATGGCACCTGGATGCTGTTGGTCGCGTCGGTCATGTGCGCGTTGACAACCGCATACACCTACTTACACCTGGACCGCCGCGGCGCCGTGCTGGATTAGCCGCGTCAAGCAAAAAGCATCGGCAGCAGCGCTGACCGGGGCGCTGCTGCCGATGCTGACTCGGGGGTCTCAGGCGGCTCCTAGGCGGAGTTGTTGCCGCTGTTGAGCACCTGCACCATGTCGGGCTTCATGGCAACCAGCTGGGCGTTCCAGTACGGCCACGAGTGCGTCCCATTGGCCGGGAAGTTGAACACGCCGTTGCGCCCACCCGCGGCCACGTAGTTGTTCTGGAAGGTTTCATTGGTGCGCAAGGTGAGGCCTTCCAAGAACTTCGCCGGCATGTTGTCGCCACCGAGGTCGCTCGGTGTGCCGTTACCGCAGTAGACCCAGACCCGGGTGTTGTTGGCGACCAGCCGCGGAATCTGGACCATCGGGTCGTTGCGCTTCCACGCCGGGTCGGTGGACGGACCCCACATGCTGTTGGCGTTGTAGCCGCCCGCGTCGGTCATCGCCAAACCGATCAGCGTCGGCCACCAGCCCTCAGACGGGTTGAGGAAGGCCGACAGTGCGGCGGCATATGGGAACTGCTGCGGATAGTACGCGGCCAGGATCAGCGCGGAGCCGCCCGACATCGACAGTCCCACTGCAGCGTTGCCGAACGGCGAAACCTGCTTGTTGGCTTGCAGCCATGTGGGCATCTCCTGAGTCAGGAACGTCTCCCACTTGTAGGTGTAGTTCTGCCCGTTGCCCTGCGACGGCTGGTACCAGTTGCTGTAGAAGCTGGACTGGCCGCCGACCGGCATGATCACCGAGAGGCCGGACTGGTAGAACTCCTCGAAGGCCGGGGTATTGATATCCCAACCGTTGTAGTCGTCCTGGGCACGCAGACCGTCGAGCAGGTAGACCGCGTGCGGCCCGCCGCCCTGGAACTGGACTTTGATGTCGCGGCCCATCGACGGCGATGGCACCTGCAGGTATTCCACTGGAAGACCCGGCTTGGAGAATGCCCCCGCGGTCGCCGAGCCGCCGACGACACCGACCAGACCGGTCAACAGGGCAGCCCCTACAGCCGCGATAGCCAGCCGGCGCGGCATGGTTGCCGCTGCGCCACGCAAATTCTCAACGAACTTCATAGCTCCTACCCATCCCAACTTTCATCTGCCGCAAGAAGCGGTCGAATCCGTTCTCGGGCAGTGAAACACAGGGGGAGCGCGCAATTCGGCTGTCACGGCCGGAGTTTGAAGTCGCGGTTAGCTAACGATTGAGCGTCGGCCCGAAATCGTCGCGGTCAGGTCACAGTTGGCTATCGGAACTGTACTGCTGTCTTCAAATGAGCCAGCGCATGCGCTATCGCGATCCCCTGGCTAGGAGACAAGACGGCGCAACAGCTTTGACGCCGTTGCGATTGCGATTATCGGAGCCACCACCAACACGACGACGTCCAACGGGTTGAGCGGAGTGCCGATCAAAAGCGCCCGCAAGGCGTCGACCTCGTAGCTCAACGGGTTGACCACGCTCAGCGCGTGCAACCACCCCGGCATCACATTGACCGGGTACAGCGCATTGGAGGCGAAGAACAGCGGCATCGTGATGGCCTGCCCGATCCCCATCAGGCGATCGCGACTGCGAACCAGCCCGGCCAGCGTCATCGACAGGCATGCGAAGAACGCGGCACCGAGCATGACGGTGGCCATCGCCGCGAGCACCCGCAGTGGATTGATGGTCAGCCCGATGTCCATCAAATACGCCAGCGCCATCACGCCGACGACCTGGGCGACAGATCGCACCCCGGCCGCGAAGGCCTTTCCGGTGATCAGGGCCGACGCAGGCGCCGGCGTCACCACGAGTTTGGCGAGCACGCCGGCGTCTCGGTCCCAGATGATCTGTATGCCGTAGAAGATCGAGATGAACAGCGCCGACTGGGCGATGATGCCCGGCGCCAGGAAGGCCAGATACGACACCGATCCGGTGTTGACGACGTGCAACTTACTGAACGTGGTACCGAAGATCAGCAGCCACAGCGCCGGTTGCACCATCCGGGTGACGAGTTCGGTCCGGTCGTGCTGCAGCTTCTGCATTTCCACGATCGCGAATGCCCCGACCCGGCCTAATGTTGCTCGGACTCGTTGCCATCCGTGCGGGGCGCGGACCAGGGTGACTGCTGGGGCTTTCAAGGCGTGGTCAGCTGGCACGGCTGGCAACCCTTCTGCTGGAACGGATTTCGCGGAAACCGGATGAGTCGGACGAATCGTCGTCATCGCTCAGGTCGGAGGCCGCGTAGTGGCGGAATACATCCTCGAGCGTGGCGCCGGGGGACACCTTCGACTTCAAGTCGGCGGGCGTGCCCACAGCTCGCAACACACCGCGATGCATCAGCGCGACCCGATCGCACAACGCGTCGGCCTCTTCCATGTAGTGAGTGGTCAGCAACACGGTCATGCCGAACTGCGCCTGCATGTTCTGCACCTGTGTCCAGACGCCGTCACGGGCGATCGGATCCAGCCCGACGGTCGGTTCGTCGAGCACCAGCAGCGACGGGCGGTTGACCAGTGCCTGGGCCACCTCCAGCCGGCGCACCATGCCGCCGGAGTAGGTCCCTGCCAGCCGGTCGGCCACGTCGAGCAGCTCCATGGCGGCCAGTGCCTGTTCGACGCGGTCGGCGCGCTCGGCGCGGGACACGCCGTACAGCCGCGCGAACCACTCCACGTTCTGTCGACCGGTCAACGCTGGCTCGATCGAAAGCTGTTGTGGCACATAGCCGATGTTGCTGCGGATGTCGATGGTCTGACGCCGTGAGTCCAGCCCGAAGATGCGCAATTCGCCCTGCTGTACCGGTGTCAGCGTGGTGAGCATTCGCACCAGGGTGGTCTTTCCCGCACCGTTGGGTCCGAGCAGGCCCATCGTCTCGCCGGGGCGTACGTGCAATGTCAGGTCATCGACCGCGGTGAACTGGCCATAGCGGTAGGTCAGGTGTCGGCAGTCAACTGCCATCGGCAGTGATGCGCTCATGAGCGTCGCTCCTGCAATAGTCGGGTCATTGTGTCAAGGACCTCCAATCCCTTTGCCAAAGAGTCCATTTGGTCGTCGTCGAGTTTGCCGAGCACCTCGGACATCAGCGCTCGCCGCGCTGCTCGAGACGCGTCGACGATCTGCTGGGTGGGCTCGGCGAGCCGCAGTTGGCAGGCGCGCCGGTCTGTCTCGTCCACGGTCCGGATGAGCAACCCGTTGGCCACCAGCTTGGAGACCAGGGTTGAGGCGGTGTTGGGCACCAGCCCGAGTTCCGCGGCGGCGTGGCGGACCGAGATCCCCGGTCGCCGCCCGACGAGCCACAGCAGCTCGGACTGCGACTCGGTGAGCCGCACGGAATCCAGTCCGCGACCGGCTGATCGGCGGAGCTGCCGGCGGAACCTTCCGACCACGCCGAACACCTCGGTAACCAAATCGGTGCGTGTCTTCACTGTATCGATAATAGCTCTGTTTACGAGCTATATATGTGTGCGAGCTGTGTAGGACTTAGATGTGAGCTACTTTTCGAGGCGGTGGAGGACGACGTCGGTCAGCACCCCGCTGTCGACGCTCGCGGTCATGTAGCTGCAGAACGGTTGCCGTCGCCGATCGGTGGGGGACCCGGGATTAAGCAGTCGCAAGCCGGTTTGTGTCGTCGTATCCCACGGGATGTGACTGTGGCCGAAGACCAACACGTCGGTATCCGGGTGGAGCCGCGACATTCGCGCCTCCCGGCCGGCCGCAGCACCCGTCTCATGAACCACTGTGAGGCGCAGCCCGTCCAGCACCGCGTCAGCCCGTTCGGGCAGCCGCGCGCGCAACGCGGGCCCGTCGTTGTTTCCCCAACACGCCACCAGTTGGGCGGCCCTGGCTTCCAGCTCGTCGAGCAACTCGGGCACCACCCAGTCGCCGGCGTGCACGACCACATCGGCGTTGGCGACCTCGTCCCACACTCGTGCGGGCAGGTCGCGAGCGCGTCGTGGGATGTGGGTATCGGCAATCAGCAGCAGCCTCACACGGCCATCTTGCGCCAATTGAAGGCGCCAGCCATCTTGGCTGCGTGCTTGCGCACCCGTCTCGATTTGTCCGCATCGTTCAGACCGGGATTCCCCTGATAACTGCCACGAAACGCGCGCAAAGGTATTGCGGCGATGCGCCGTCGGCTTTGCTAACGATCGGCGAGACGCCCGGCGAACACCGTGTAGTGCTGCGATAGGGTGCTGTTTACCACCGGGAGCGAAGGAGAACACCGAATGCGCACCTTCGAGTCAGTCACTGACCTCGCCGCCGCGGCGGGCGAGACCATCGGGCAGAGCGATTGGGTGACCATCACTCAGAACGACGTCAATCTGTTTGCCGACGCGACCGGCGATCACCAATGGATCCACGTCGACCCGGAAAGAGCGGCTGCGGGCCCGTTCGGTGGCACCATTGCCCATGGGTTCATGACCCTGTCGCTGCTGCCGCGGCTGCAGCACCAGATGTATACGGTCAACGGCATCAAGCTCGCGATCAACTACGGCCTCAACAAGGTTCGCTTTCCCGCGCCGGTACCGGTCGGGTCCCGAGTTCGTGCGCAGAGTTCGTTGGTCAGCGTCGACGACCTCGGCAACGGTGCTGTGCAGGCGATCGTGTCGACCACCGTCGAGATCGACGGTTCGCCAAAGCCGGCGTGTGTGGCCGAAAGTATCGTTCGCTACATCTCCTGACGCGGGAGCGCTGTCAGAATTCAGCGATGGAGTGTTCCAGGCGTTCGGCCAGCCTGGCTTGGGCTTCCGCGCGCCGGGTCGGTATGTGCTGCGACGGGAAAGGCGTTGTCACAGGCTGGTATTCACGCAGCGTGCGGCGGGCTACCGTCATTTTGTGCAGTTCGGTGGCACCATCTGCGATGCCCAGCGACTCGGCGGCCACCATCATCTTGACGAACGGCATCTCGTCGGAGACCCCGAGTGCGCCATGCAGGTGCAGCGCGCGCTGCGCGACATCGTGTAGCACCTGGGGCATCGCGACCTTCACCGCGGCGATGTCGCGCCGCACCTTCTGGTAGTCGTGGTGCTTGTCGATCAACCACGCGGTCCGCAGCACCAGCAGCCGGAACTGTTCGATCTGGATCCAGCTGTCGGCGATCTTCTCCTGAGTCATCTGGAAATCGGCCAGTCGCCCCTGTCTGGTCTTCCGCGATACCGCACGCTCGCACATCATGTCAAAAGCGCTGCGCGCCAGTGCAATTGTGCGCATAGCGTGGTGGATACGACCGCCGCCGAGCCGGGTCTGCGCGATCATGAACGCCTGGCCCTCGCCGCCCAGCACATGATCGGCGGGCACGCGGACATCGTTATAGCGGACGTAGCCGTGGCTGGCGCGTTTCGACGACTCCGCTCCGACACCCACATTGCGCACGATCTCGATGCCCGGCGTCTCGCCCGGCACGATGAACAGCGACATCTTTTCGTACGTGCGGGCTGCGGGATTGGTGACGGCCATGACGATGAAGAACGACGCGTGCTTGGCATTGCTGGAAAACCACTTCTCACCGTTGATGACCCAGTCTCCATTTCCTGAGCCGTCCCGGGTCGCGGCGGTGACGAACTGCCCGGGGTCGGAACCGCCCTGTGGTTCGGTCATCGAATAGCAGGACGTGATTTCGCCGTCGAGCAGCGGCTGCAGGTAGCGCGCCTTTTGCTCTTCGGTGCCGAACAGCGCGAGGATTTCGGCGTTACCGGAGTCCGGTGCTTGGCAGCCGAACACCGACGGCGCCCAGCGGGAGCGCCCGAGGATTTCGTTGAGCAGCGCGAGCTTGACCTGGCCGAAGCCCTGACCGCCGAGTTCGGGCCGCAGATGCGCGGCCCACAGCCCCTGGTCCTTCACCTGCTGCTGCAACGGCCGCAGGATGGCCATCATCTCGGCGTTCTGTTTGTCATAAGGATCAAGGGCGACGAGATCGAGCGGTTCCAGCTCGTCGACCATGAATTTTTCGACCCAGTCCAGCTTCGCCTGGTATTCGGGGTCTGTTTCGAAGTCCCACACCGTCGGCAACCGTTCCCCGGCGCAGCATCGCACCGGCATCGTTGATGGAGCCACACCATCGTAGATGCGCCCGCCCACCTAGCTTGATGAGGCGCCGCTAACCGCGCTTCGTTGCGACAACGCCGTTGATGATGACCGCATGCAGTTTGTGCCACTGGGCTCGCTCAAATCCTGCGCGCAGCAGCAGGCGGTCCGCGCGGCGGCGCGTCCGTGCCTTACCCCGTCGTCCGATAGCAAGCGTGGGAATCAGCCACCGGGAAAACTGATCGACAAGAACCAGATGCCCACCCGGACGCAACACTCGTGCGCACTCGGCGAGCCCCGCGAGCTGATCAGACCAATGGTCAAATGATGTGCTGCTGACCACGAGGTCGATTGACGCATCGGGGTAGGGCAGGTGCTCGGAAACTGAAAGGGCGAACGTCAATCGGTCATCGTCAGTCAAGCGTCGGGCTGTGTCGATCATGTTGGGGGCGGCGTCAATTCCGGCGAGTTTCTGGGCTTCCGGGTAGTGGCCGGCGAGCGCTCGGAGCAGGTATCCGGTTCCGCATCCCACATCGAGAACCCGTTGCGGTGCGGCCGCGGTGGCCATCGCCAGGGCGGCGGTGCGATCACCGATGGTGTGGTGCAGGCGCCCACGCCAGCCCTGGTCGTAGTGGGCAGCACGATCGTCATACGCAGCGACATCGCGATAGGGCGGCACGGCGGTAATTGTAAGTTTCGCTGCCGCGGTCAGCGTTAGTGCAGCTTGGGCAGGACGTTGGTGCGGTAGAACTGGATCGCGCTGACGGGGTCGTCTTGCGGGAAGTGCAGGAACGGGACGGCACCGGCGTCGAGCACCGCCTGCACGGCATTGGTGTGTGTGCCGGGGTCTGTGCCGACCGTCCAGTTGGCCAGCACCTTATCGATCGGGTTCGACTCGGCGGCGCGCTGGATCTCGACGGGATTGGGTTGGTCGACCGCCCCGGCGGTAAATCGCCACAGGGCGGCGGCGCGTCCGGCTTCGGCGCTGTCGCCGACGACGGCGAACATTTCGGCGCGTTTACCCAGGCTGGCGGGATCGCGTCGGGCGGTTTGCGCGCCGGCGCTGAATGCGGCGAGCAGTTTCGAGTTCGTGACGTCGCGGGCTTGGGTGATCCAGCCGTCGCCGTACTGACCGGCCAGTCTTGCGCTTTTGGGCCCGCCGGCCGCCACGAAAATCGGTGGCGGCGTTTCAGGCACGTCGTACAGCTTCAAGGCGTTGGTCTGAAAATAGCGGCCGGCGAACGAAATTCGCGACCCGCTCCACAGCTGACGGATCAGTCCGATGGCCTCGACCAACCGATCGTGACGCTCGGTGTAGTTACCGAACGCGTTGGTGGTGGCCTGTTCGTTGAGCCGCTCGCCAGTGCCCAGGCCCAAAAATACCCGTCCCGGATTGAGGATCGCCAGCGAGGCGAACGCTTGCGCCATCGTCGCCGGGTGATAGCGGTAGGTGGGGCAGGTCACTCCGGTGCCAAACGAAATGCGGCTGGTGTTGCTGCCCACCAGTGCCAGGGTCAGCCACGGGAACATCGAATGGCCTTCGTTGTCCTGCCAGGGCTGGATGTGGTCACTGGCCCAGACGTACTGAAAACCAGCCTCTTCGGCCGCTCGGGCTTGTGCCACCAGCTGATCGGTGCGGAATTGCTCGTGCGAGAGCACAAAACCCACACCCTTACCCGCCGGCGGCGGAGCGGTCGGCTTGACGTGGTCGGTGCCCGGTTTGCCGCAGCCGCCAGATAATCCGGTGGTGCCGAGCATGCCTGCCCCTGCGGCCATGCGTCCGAAGGTCCGCCGTGAGATACCAGTCATCGGATCGGAATACCCTTCGCGCTGCCCATCACACATCGGCGGTTTCGTGGCAGCCGCAGGCGGGAATTGCGAATTCAATGGCTAGGGGTGATCATCCGCAGCGCACACCCTGCTACGGCGTGTGCCTGTTGTCCGGTGCGTTTCTGTCGTGCTGGCTAGCCTCGTCGATCCATATCCTGTGGCTTTCGATCGGCATCTATGTCTTGGCTGCTATCGCCGCCATCATTGGCTCCGTCATGACGTTCCGGGACTACTCGTTCTAGTCCGCCAAGCCTTCTGAGTGACGCACTAGCCTGACTTGTGTGAGTCCGCAGGCGCGTCCGGCGCGTAAAGACGATGTCGGCGAGCTGTCACGCACCTTGGCCCGGGCGTTCTACGACGACCCGGTGATGATCTGGCTCCTTCCCGATGAGAAAGCCCGGACCGAGCAGCTATGTCGGTTGTTCACGACGATGACCCGTCACCACCATCTGGGCCGCGGCGGCGTGGAGGTGGCCTACGGCGGACCGGGTGTCGGCGCGGCAGCACTGTGGGATCCGCCGAATCAATGGCAAGAAACGCGCCGAGCACAGCTGGCGATGACGCCGACGTTCATCAGGGTGTTCGGCCTGCGTTCCATGCGGGGGCGTGCGGTACAGGAATTGATGAAAGGTGTCCACCCCGAAGAACCGCACTGGTATCTGGCCGTGATTGGAAGCGACCCGACGGTCCGCGGCCGGGGCTTCGGGCAGGTCCTGATGCGGTCACGGCTGGACCGCTGCGATGCCGAGTACTGTCCGGCCTATCTCGAGTCGACGAAAGTTGAAAATGTGCCGTATTACGAGCGTTTCGGCTTCACAGTCACACGTGAAATCGTGCTGCCCGACGGCGGCCCAACGATGTGGGCGATGTGGCGGGCGCCTCGTTAGCGGCTTCGCATCACGGGCTACTTCGCCAGCCGCCGATACCGATGGCGATCATCCGCAGTTGTTTGACGGCTAGCCGGCGGATGTCTTCTAGCGCCTCGGTACTCTGGGCGTCCTCGGTCGCCTCGGCGATGACAATCATCGCATTGACAAACAGAGTCGCCAGCACGTTGAGATCCTCGGTGCTCCATTCACGGAGGCGGGGGAATCGCGCCAGGTCGGTGGCCAGCTCGGAGGTGATCAGCCGGATCTCGGTGCGGATGGCGTAGCGCAGCACGGACAGGCCGCTATTGCGCTCCCGCCCGATGAGACGCCAGTGCTCACGTCGTTCGGCGACACTGGCGATCAGGATCTCGACGGATGATTCGATCACCCGGTTCGGGTCGAGCTTGCCGGCCCGCGCCTCGCGCAGCGTGTCACGCAGGATGCGAAACGACTCGTCGATCAGCACCAGTCCGAGTGCCTCCATCGACTCGAAATGGCGATAAAACGCGGCGGGCACAATCCCGACCTCGCGCGTCACCTCGCGCAAGCTCAGGCTGGAAAAGCTGCGGTCCTGCAGCAGCTTGAGTGCCGCGGCGATGATGGCACGCCTGGTCGCCTCCTTGCGCTCTCCGCGCGAGGGGCTTTCGCGTGAACGCTCGCGGCCGGACCTGTGTGACCGTGAGCCAGGAGTACGACTGTTCACTATTGTGAACCCTACCACAGACACGCAGAAACCCTTGACTAGCTGGGGCGTGTGGCCGCACGGTGTACATATGTTCACTCAAGCTACTCAGGCCTCCGGCTGGAGCTTTGTCAAAGCTTTCCAGCAGCGAGTCCTGGGTTCCGACCTGGTTGACCTGCTCACCGGTCCGCACGGCGTTGACCGTTACACCGAGCTGGTGGCGCCGACCTGGACGTTGGGAGAGGCCCGCGCAAAAGTCGTGGATGTCCGCAGGACCACTCCGCGCAGCGTCACCCTCACCCTCGCTCCGAATGAGGCCTTCGTGACCGCCCATACCGTCAAGGCGGGTCAGTACGTCAACCTCAAGGTCGACATCGATGGCCGCCGGCACACCCGCTGCTATTCACCTGCCAACGCCGAAGGCAGCTCAGACCTTGAGCTGACGATCGGTCACCATGACGGCGGCCTGGTCTCGACCTACCTGTATGAGCGTGCCCGTCGCGGCATGGTGGTCGGCCTGGACGGCGTCGGCGGCGACTTCGTGTTGCCCGTGCAACGACCGCGACGAATCCTGTTCGTCTCTGGCGGAAGCGGCATCACGCCCGTCATGGCGATGTTGCGGACGCTGATCGCCCAGGGCCATCTTCAAACCGCGGGCGCCGAGATTGCATTCATCCATTACGCACGCAGTGCCGCCGAGGCGTGCTACCTCGATGAGCTGGCTGCGCTGGCACGCGTGCGGGTGCTGCACGGCTACACCCGAACCGATGACGGCGACCTCGTCGGCCGCTTCGGGCGCGAGCATCTGGACACCGCGATGCCTTCACCAGATGTGGTGTTCGTCTGCGGGCCAACGGCTTTGGTCGACGCGGTCCGCGAGCACTGCGACAACGTGTACACCGAAAGCTTCGTACCGCCTGCCTTCGAACCGTCGGCAAACCCGTCGGGCGGCCGAATAACGTTCGCGAACAGCGGTATTGATGCTGTCGACGACGGGCGCTCGCTGCTGGAACAAGCCGAATCAGCCGGCTTGACGCCCGAGAACGGCTGCCGCATGGGCATCTGCCACACCTGCACACGGCGCAAGACAGCAGGCACGGTGCGCAACCTGATCACCGGCGCGGTTTCGACCGCCCCCGAAGAAGACGTGCAGATCTGCGTGTCAGTGCCGGTCGGCGACGTCGACCTATCGCTATAGCAGCCCGAAAGACTTTGGAGGAAAAGCTATGTCAAACCACAAGATCACCCTGACCACCGAGCAGGCCGACGCATTCGGCCGCGAACTCGACGCCATCAAAGAGCGCGTCATGGCAGACCTCGGCGAAAAGGACGCCGAATACATCCGCCGTGTCATCAAGACCCAGCGTGCGCTGGAAGTGGGCGGACGCATGCTGCTGTTCCTGCCGCCGGCCTGGCTGCTGGGAACCACGATGTTGGGCCTGTCAAAGATCCTGGACAACATGGAGATCGGCCACAACATCATGCACGGCCAGTACGACTGGATGCGTGACCCAGCGATCTCGGGCCGCGCTTTCGAGTGGGACACGGCCTGCCCCGCCGATCAGTGGCGGCACTCGCACAACTACATGCACCACACCCACACCAACATCGTGGGCATGGACCGCGACATCGGCTACGGCATCCTGCGGATGAGCGAGGACCAGCGCTGGACGCCGTATTTCCTGGGTAACCCGGTGTACGCCTTCCTGCTGATGGTGTTGTTCCAGTACGGGGTCGCGCTGCACGAACTGGAAACCGAGCGCATTCGCTCCGGCGAGATCAGACTCGCCGACAAGCGCGAGGTGCTCAAGGCCATCTGGAAAAAGACGCGCAGGCAGACGCTCAAGGACTACGTCGCCTTCCCGCTGCTGGCCGGGCCGTTCGCACCGTTCGTTATCACAGGCAACCTCACGGCCAACCTGATGCGCAATGTGTGGTCGTACATGATCATCTTCTGCGGTCACTTCCCCGACGGCACTCAGGAATTCACCGTCGAGGAAACCAAGGACGAGTCCCGCGGCAGGTGGTATTTCCGTCAGGTCCTCGGTTCTGCGAACCTGACCGGGGGCAAGATCTTCCATCTGCTGTCCGGCAACCTGTCGCACCAGATCGAGCACCACTTGTTCCCGGACATGCCGGCCCGCCGGTACTCCGAGATTGCGCCCGAGGTGCAAGAGATCTGCGAGCGCTACGGCATCCCGTACAACGCGGGGCCGCTGCTGCAACAGTTCGGCACGGTCGTCCGCAAGATCGTCAAACTGACCTTCCCGGACTCATGGTCGCGGCGGGCAGGTGACCAGAGCGTGAATGCGGCGAAGCCGGCCGATCCAGTTCCCGCTGTCGCGTAGCTCAGCTCACCTCGGTCGGCGCGTCCGATACCTTCACAAGCGTCACCTCGGGCCGGGCCGGCACCTCGTCGGTGAGGAACCATCGGAATGCGAGGTTGCCACGCGGATAACCCAGCGTGGTCAGCGAGTTCGGGTGGGCCGTCGTCCCGGCGGACAAGACGATCGTCACAGTGCCGTCACTATTGAGCACGGCGCTGTGGCCATTGATAGAGCACCGGGCGTCCTCGGCGCCATAGGTGGCCATGAACTGGTTCCACACCACCAGGTTCCAGAACCTGCACGACGGAGGCCGATGCGTGATCACCAGCGCCTCGTCGTCGTCGAGCACGAAGCTGCCGTACGAATAGCAGGCGTCGCGCGCCGACCAGCCGAAGTTGGCGTCGGGCACCTGATAGGGATCGGCGAATTCGTTTGCGGCGTGGGCGGTCTCGTGCCCGAGGGCGTGTTCGCCGTCGCCCCGACTCTCCCGACGGGCAGTGGCACGATGGCAAACATGGTGCGCATCCAGGTGGCGGTTGCCCGCAGCCGCGCCGCGGTCTCCGCGTCGCCATGGCGTATCGGGTCCGGTTCGTCGAGCGCCTCGATATTCCAGACCACCGGGCGGCCGGTCAGCGGGTCGGCCTGATAGTCGCGGGTCATCAGCACGGCCGCGTCTTGTGTCGGAGGGAATTCGAAGCTGAAGTTGCCGTCGGCGTCGATGTCGAGATCGGTGTCACGGACTATCGCAACAACGCGGTTGGACCATGCGCCGGGCGATGGTTCGTTGTAGGCGGTCACCGAAAAGTACACGCTGTCACCCTTATTGCCGCTGATGCGGTAACGCCGGTTCGGATCGACCGGGCAGATGAAGTAGTAAGCGTCGGTGTTGTCACCGCCCCAGCGGCGATCGCGACGGAACGGTGTGTTGACCGCGACGAACTGCGGGTGACCGGGCTCGGGGAACAGGTAGGTGTCGAACGCCACGCCGAGGGTGGTCGCGAGCGTGCGGTAGCCGTCGGCAATGTGCCGGTCGTCGGTAACCGCGCGGTCGCCTTCGAGGAAGGAGCGGTCAAGGTCCCCGACGGTGGCCAGCAGCTCTTTCCAAGCGGCCGTCGATTCGTGCGTCATGCGCTGATTCCTTTCAGGAGCAACGTGGTGGTGCGATCGACCCAGGCGTCCCAGGATTCGGGGTCGAGTTCGCCTGCGCGGGTGAGCAGGGCAATCAAGGTGAGACCGGCGATTGCCTCGGCCAGTTCCCTGGCGGTCACGTCGGGACGGACCTCACCCCGGGCAGCGGAGGCTTCGAGCCACTCGGCCATGCCGCCGGCGAAGATGCCGGCGAACCGTTCCAGCAGCGCCGCATGCAGGGTCGGGTCTGCCGCCATTTCGCCAACCAGCCCCGGCAGGGCCGCCCTGGCGGCCGGTGTCGTCAGGAAAGTCATTGCGCGGCGCACCATCTCGCGGAGGTCCTCGGTCAGCGACCCGGTGTCCGGAATTTCGGTCGAGGCGCCGATCGGGAACACCGCCTCGTGCACGAGGTGCGCCTTGCTCGGCCAGCGCCGGTAGATCGCGGGCTTGCTGGTACCGGCCCGCTCGGCGATGGCGGAGACGAAGAGCCCGGGATAACCGGTTTCAGCAAGAAGTTCCACCGTCGCGCGCAGCACCGCACCGTCGATTCGTGGGTCACGGGGGCGGCCGAAATCTACTACCATTACGAAACTCAGAGTAACATAAGTCGCCGTGACCGATGCCGCTACGCACGTCCGCCTTGATGACCTGGCCCAGCCGCGATTCAGCACCGAGGCCCAGCAGATCCTCGACATGATGGCCGCGATGGCCCCGCAATGCCCGTTGGATGCCGATGCTTTGCACGCGCATGCCAGCGCGGACACCGGCTTGCACGATTTCGGTTCGGACGACTATCGCGAACGACTCGACGTCTACCTCTCCGCGCTGCGCGACATCGACGGCCTGCACGCGGCCGGGGTGGTGAACTTCTATGGGCAACTGCTGCAGGTGCTCAAGAACCGGCTGCTGCTGACCGATCTGCTGAGCCGGCATCCCGAGATCGACGACATCGAACTGCGATCGCCGGTGGTGATCGCCGGTCTGCCCCGGACGGGCACCACCCACCTGCACAACCTGCTGGCGTCGGCGCCCACCTTCCGCACCATGCCGTACTGGGAAAGCAACGAGCCGTTTCCGTTGCCGGCCGAAGGTGGAGTCGAGCCGGATCCGCGGCGGCTGCGGATGGACGTCGCGGTCGGGGTGATCAACATCGTGATGCCGCATTTCGCGCTCATGCACGAGATGACCACCGATCACGTCCACGAAGAGATCCAGCTGCTCGCCAACGATGTCTCCACCATGCTGATGGAGACACTCGCCGAGGTGCCCCGATGGCGTGATTACTACCGGGCCCACGACCAAACGCCCCACTACGAATACCTCGCCAGGCAACTCAAGGCGATGCAGTTCCTGCGCGGGGGGCGGCGCTGGCTGCTCAAGTCGCCCCAGCATCTCGAGCAGGTGCCGGTGTTGAATCGCGTTTTCCCCGACAGCATTGTGGTGTTCACGCACCGCGATCCGGTGCCGGTGGCGCTGTCGATGATCGCGATGATCACCTACTCCGCCCGCATGCACCGCTCGCCCGTGCCGGTGCAAAAGATCGCGCATTCCTGGATTTCCCGGCTCGAGCAGATGCTCACCGCGCTCGTCCGCGATCGTGACACCATCGGTCCGGAGCGCTCGATCGACATCCGTTTCGACGACTTCACGTGCGACGAACTCAGCAGTGCCGAGCGTGTATATGCCTTGGCCGGTGAACCGTTCACCGACGAAGCGCGAATGGCAATCGCCGGCTACCTCTCCGGCCACCGGCGCGGCCGACTGGGAAACGTCGAAACGTCGTACGAGATGTTCGGGCTCAAGGAGGACGATCTGCGCGCACGCTTCGCGCCATATGTCGACCGATTCCTGACTTAATGGCGACAGTCCGCTACGTTCTGAGCATGGTCACTATGCCCGCACTGGACGGCGTCGAACACAGGTATGTGGATCTCGGCGACGGTGTCACCATCCACGTCGCAGACGCGGGTCCGGCCGAGGGGCCGGCCGTGATGCTCGTCCACGGCTTCCCGGAGAACTGGTGGGAGTGGCACGAGCTGATCGGTCCGCTGGCCGCCGACGGCTACCGGGTGCTGTGCCCCGACCTGCGTGGCGCGGGCTGGAGTTCGGCGCCGCGCACCAGTTACCTCAAGAGCGAGATGGCCGACGATCTAGCTGCCGTCCTGGACCGCCTGGGTGTCGCAACGGTCAAGCTCGTTGCCCACGACTGGGGCGGACCGGCCGCGTTCATCATGATGCTGCGCCATCCGGAAAAGGTGACCGGCTTTTTCGGAGTGAATACCGCGGCGCCCTGGGTGAAGCGCGGTCTGTCGACGGTCCGCAATATCTGGCGGTTCTGGTATCAAATCCCGATTTCGCTGCCGATCATCGGCCCGCGGATCATCAGTAGTCCCAACTCCCGGTTTGTCCGGCTGCTGGCATCCTGGGTCGGCGGCGGCTTCACACTGCCCGAGGACGACGTTCGCATGTACCTCGAGTGCATGCAACAGCCCGGGCACGCGGAGGCAGGCTCGCGCTGGTATCGCTCGTTTCAGACCAAAGAGATGCTGCGCTGGATGCGTGGCGAGTATGACGACGCTCGCGTGAACGTCCCCGTTCGCTGGCTGACAGGTACCGAAGATCCGGTGATGACCGCGGATCTGACCGACGGATATGCCGACCGCATAAGCGATTTCGAGGTCGAGCTGGTCGACGGCGTAGGACACTGGATCGTGGCGCAGCGACCCGAGCTGGTACTCGAGCGGACCCGGGCGTTCCTCAAGGCTTGACGAGGATGCGGATGGGGTTGCCCTCCTGGCGCTCTAGCTTCTCGATACCCAGGCGGCAGGTCTTCCCGCGACACAATGTCGCTGATTGACCGTGAAAGATCAAGGCGCCCATTCGAAACCAGCTTTGCCAGGGTCTCGATATCGACGTTCTGATAGCCGAGGTGACCCAGTACCTGCTTGCGGGTCAACCCGAACATCGCGGTGGGGCCGACGGTCGGCGACTCGGCGCTCATCCCAACGCTGACAAGCCTGCCGCCCGTGGTCAAACAGTCAAGCGCTTGCTCGAACGTCGCTTTCAGACCGACGGCGTCGAAGGCCACGTCCAACTTTCGGCCGCCGGTGACCTCGGCGATCTTGTCGGGCAACGCGTCGTCGCGGGAGTTGAACGCGTAGTCCGCACCGACTTCTAGTGCCCGGTCCAGAACGGCTGGGTTGATGTCCATGGCGGTCACCGGTACCGCGCCGACTAACCGGGCCAGCTGAACGATGTGGGTGCCCACACCGCCTACACCCCACACCCCGACCGATTCTCCGATCGCGACCTTGCCGGTTCGGACCACCGCGCCGAACGGCGTCGAGACCCGCATCGGCCAGGATCGCGGCCTGCTCCAGCGGGACGTTGTCCGGCACCCGGGTCAGGCCCGCCGCCTGCGCGACGGTGTATTCGGCCCACGCGCCGTCGTAAGCGAAGGCCATCAATTGGATTCGCAGGCAATTCAGTACGTCACCACGCCGGCAGTTCGGGCATCTCTGGCAGGGCCGGCCGGCCGCAACCACCACTCGGTCTCCCTCGGCCCAGCCGGTCACGTCGAGGCCCAGTCTCGCGATCGTGCCCGATGCTTCGTGGCCCTGAGTCACCACCGGCTGCTGGGCCGGGAACGTTCCGTTGATCAGGCTCAGGTCCGAGTGGCAGATCCCGCAGAAAGCGACCTTGACCAGAACTTCGCCCGGCCCGGCTCCGGGATCGGAACATCTTCCAGCACAACCGTTTTGGTGTCCGCATAGAAACGCTCCGCGCGCGTGGTCGACGCCATGTCGCGGCGCGTCACTCGACGCCGATTGTGACTTCAGTGGACTTGATGAACACTGTCGCCGGCTGGCCGGCCGCGAGGCCGAGGCTGGTTGCGGCATCCTTGGTGACCGAGGATGTGACGATCTGATCACCACCGTCGAGCTTGACTTTCACGATTGCCATCACGTTGCCGAGATCGACCTCGGTGATGGTTCCTTTGAGCTGGTTTCGGGTGGATAGCCGCATCGCAAGGTCCTCCATGTCACACAAGGTCACCAGGGGTCTGGGATGAGCCTAGTGTCGGGGACCGAGCAGGGCTATGGATGCATCGACCGCCGGTTCGACGATCTCGCGGACGGCTCTTCCATCCTCGACGGCAAGCGCGGTCAATTCACGCAAACCGCCCAGCAAGATCACGGCCAGCGGTGCGGTCAATGGTGGCAGCTTGGCCCGCCGGAACCCCGGGCTGGCGCTGAGGTCGATCAGCAGGTTTGACAGCAGCTGCAGTCCGCGGCGCTGGACGGGGCGAGCGACGGCACCGAGCGACGGGAGTTCACGAATCCAGCTCAAGGTGACTGCTGGACGGGACTCGATGTATCCGACGTAGGCCTCGACGGCCTGACGAATCTGCTGATGCCAGTCGGCCTCCGGATCGACTGCGGCGGCGATGTTTTCGCCGAGTTTCTCGATGTCGGCGCTCAACAGCTCCAGAAAGCACCGTTCCTTGCTGGCGAACTGGTCATAGAACGTGCGCTTCGAAGTCCGCGCATGGCGCACGATGTCGGCGACTGTGCTGGCGCGGTAGCCGCGCTCGCCGATCGCTGTGGCGAGGCCGTCGAGCAGGCGTAGCCGAAACGGATCTGGCTGAGCCAGCGGGTCGCCGAGTACGGCGTTGTCAGCCGCTGTCACCGCTGAAATCACGGCCGGCGCCCCTTTCCGTGAATACAGCATCTTGTCAGGTTTGGTACTCCAGAGTACCGTACCAGGAAAGATCTGCGGTACACCGTGGTACCACCCCGGTCTCGGGGCAGATGTTGGGAGCAATCATTGAGTGAAGTAGTCACCGCCCCGGCGGCTTCCCCCGCAGTCAGGTTGCCTCCGGCGGCCCGGGTCCCGAAGCTGGTCTGCGGCCTTTTCTTCGCAACGTCACGGCGGTGGATGATCAAACGCCTGGCGCGCCGCTACGGCAACGCTTTCTCAATTAACCTTCCGATATTCGGCCGCGTCGTGGTGGTCGGTGAGCCGGAGCTGGCCAAGCAGATCTTCACCACCAGCCCAGAGGAGCTCGGCAACATTCAGCCCAATCTCAGCCGGATGTTCGGCAGCGGCTCGGTATTCGCGCTCGACCGCGATGATCACCGCCGTCGGCGACGGCTGTTGGCGCCGCCGTTTCACGGCAAGAGCATGAAGAACTACGAGAGCATCATCGAAGAGGAGACGTTGCGCGAAACCGCCGGCTGGCCGGAAGGCCAGCCCGTTGCCACGCTGCCGTCGATGATGCACATCACGCTCAACGCCATCTTGCGCGCGGTCTTCGGAGCCCACGGAGCCGAACTCGATGAGCTGCGCCGGCTCATCCCGCCGTGGGTCACCCTGGGCTCGCGCTTAGCCGCACTGCCGAAGCCCACACGGACCTATGGCCGGTTCAGCCCGTGGGGCCAGCTGGCGAAATGGCGGCGCCAGTACGACATCGTCATCGACAAGCTGATCGCCGCTGAGCGGGCAGATCCGAACTTCGAAGATCGGACCGACGTCCTCGCCCTGATGCTGCGCAGCACCTACGACGATGGTTCGATCATGTCGCGCAAGGACATTGGCGATGAGCTGCTCACGCTGCTGGCCGCCGGGCACGAAACCACCGCGGCCACGCTGGGATGGGCGTTCGAGCGGATTACCCGGCACCCCGATCTGCTGGCGGCCCTGGCCGAGGAGGCCGACAACGGCGGCAACGAGCTACGCCAGGCGACGATTCTGGAAGTCCAGCGAGCCAGGACGGTTATCGACTTCGCCGCTCGCCGGGTCTATCCACCGGTCTTCCAACTTGGCGAATGGACCATTCCCCGCGGGTATTCGATGATGGTGAGCATCGCGCAGATACACGACGACCCCAACGTTTTCCCGGACCCGGAACGCTTCGATCCGCAACGCTACATCGGAACCAAGCCGTCGTCCTTCGCGTGGATTCCCTTCGGCGGCGGAACGCGACGGTGTGTGGGCGCCGCGTTCGCCAACATGGAGATGGACGTGGTGCTTCGAACGATATTGCGCCACTTCACTATCGAGACCACGTCGGCGCCGGGAGAGCGGTGGCACTGCCGCGGTGTCGCCTACACCCCGAATGACGGCGGACGGATTGTGGTGCGCAGGCGCTGAGCGTTCAGCGGTTGGCGTCAGCGCGACGCGGTAACTTCCAGCCCGGGCGCACGTAGTGGCAGGTGTATCCGTTCGGGTAGTGCTGCAGGTAGTCCTGGTGCTCGGGCTCGGCTTCCCAGAAGTCCCCGGCCGGGCTGACCTCCGTCACTACCTTGCCGGGCCATAGGCCGGACGCCTCGACGTCGGCGATGGTATCGAGCGCGATTCGCTTCTGCTCGTCGTTGGTGTAGAAGATCGCCGAGCGGTAACTGGTTCCCCTGTCGTTGCCCTGTCTGTCTTTCGTTGTCGGATCGTGGATTTGGAAGAAAAACTCCAGCAGCGTGCGGTAATCGGTAACTGCGGGGTCGTAAACGATTTCGATGGCCTCGGCGTGCATGCCGTGATTACGGTAGGTCGCGTTGGGGGTGTCGCCGCCGCTGTAGCCGACCCGGGTCGAGATCACACCGGGCTGTTTGCGGATCAGGTCTTGCATTCCCCAAAAGCAGCCGCCGGCGAGGATCGCTTTTTGAGTGCTTGCCATTGCTTGTCCTCCTTAGCCGGCAACTCAGGTGACAACGTGCCGGGGAACCGATGACGTTGCCCAGGCTACACTCCGCCGATGAGCTGTAGCGTCCTCAAGGCCACGGTGTGAATACCCGTTCGTTCTCCCGCAGCGAACTGTCCGCCGCCTTCGAGAAGTTCGAAGAGACGGTTGCCCGGGCCGCCGAAACACGAGACTGGGAGGCCTGGGTCGCCCAGTACACACCGGACGTCGAGTACATCGAGCATGCGGCCGGCACCATGCACGGCCGCGACCAAGTGCGCGAGTGGATTCAGCGAACGATGACGACCTTCCCGGGCAGCCACATGGTCGCGTTTCCGTCGTTGTGGTCGGTCATCGACGAGTCCACCGGGCGGATCATCTGCGAGCTGGACAACCCGATGGCCAACCCCGGTGACGGGACCGTCATCAGCGCGACGAACATCTCCATCGTCACGTACGCCGGCGACGGCCAGTGGTGCCGTCAGGAAGACATCTACAACCCGCTGCGCTTCCTACGGGCCGGAATGAAGTGGTGCCGCATGGCGCAGGCCCTGGGCACGCTCGACGAAGACGCCGCACGTTGGATGAAAGAAAACAGCACAGGGCAACCGGGGAAGTGAGGCAACCTTGAGCCCGAAAGGGAGCACGAAACCCAAGCTGGTCATCGGCGCCAACGGCTTTCTGGGTTCACACGTGACCCGCCAGCTCGTCGCCGACGGCGCAGAGGTACGGGCGATGGTGCGCCCGACCGCCAATACCCGCGCCATCGACGACCTTGCGCTGACCCGGTTGCACGGTGACGTGTTCGACACCGTCACGCTGCGTGAGGCAATGGATGGTGTCGATGACGTGTACTACTGCGTCATCGACACCCGCGCGTGGTTGCGAGACCCGTCACCGCTGTTCCGCACCAACGTCGAAGGCCTGCGCAACGTTGTTGATGTTGCCGTCAAACAACCCGACCTGCGCAGGTTCATCTTCACCAGCACCTACGCGACGGTGGGCCGTCGCCACGGGCATGTGGCGACCGAAGAAGACGTGATCGACTCCCGCGGGATGACTCCTTATGTGCAATCCCGGGTTCAGGCCGAAAACTTGGTGATGCGGTACGTGGCTGAGGCCGCCTTGCCTGCCGTCGCCATGTGCGTCTCAACGACTTACGGCAGCGGGGACTGGGGCCGGACTCCGCACGGCGCCTTCATCGCCGGCGCGGTCTTCGGCAAGCTGCCCTTCTTGATGGACGGCATCCAGCTGGAAGTGGTCGGCGTCGACGATGCCGCCAGGGCGATGATTCTGGCCGCCGAATACGGGCGCATCGGCGAGCGGTACCTCATCTCCGAACGGATGATCGCGTTGAAAGAAGTGGTGCGGATCGCGGCCGACGAGGCCGGTGTTCCCCCGCCGCAGCGGTCGATTTCGGTCCCGATGCTCTATGCCCTGGGTGCGCTGGGCAGCCTGAAGGCTCGGCTCACCGGCAAAGACGCCGAACTCAGCCTCGCGTCGGTGCGCATGATGCGCGCCGAAGCCGACGTCGACAGCAGCAAGGCGATGCGAGAGTTGGGCTGGCAGCCACGCCCGGTCGAGGAATCGATCCGCGAGGCCGCCCGCTTCTGGGCCGCGATGCGCACCGCTCGAAAAAACACGGAAGACAGCCCCGCCGCTCAACCCGAATAGGCTCGACCCAGTGGACCGGATTCACCTGAACGTTCGGGACCTGAACGGACCGCCGCAGACGATGCTGGCGACGCTGTACGCCAAAGCACTCGACGCCGACGCACCCCGCTCGATCCTGCGCGACCACTACGCCAAAGCCGCCGTGGCACGGCTCGACTACGACTGGGCGACAACAACAATCAACACGCGGCGGGCGCCGTCGGTTGCCATCCGCACTGCGCACTTCGACAACTGGACGCGTCAGTTCCTGGCCGTGCACCACGAAGCCGTCGTGTTGCATGTGGGTTGCGGTCTGGATGCCCGGGTGTATCGGGTGGAGCCCGGTCCGGGCGTGCGCTGGTACGACATCGACTACCCAGAAGTCATCGGGCTGCGTGAACGGATTTACCCCGGGCGCACGAATTATCGAATGCTGCCGGCGTCGGTGACCGATCCGGCCTGGCTCGCCGACATACCGACCGACCGTCCCGCGCTGTTTCTCGGCGAGGGCCTGACGATGTACCTGACGAAAAACGATGGACTGGCGCTGTTGCGTCGCGTTGTGAATCGATTCACGTCGGGTGAATTGCAGTTCGACGCGTTCAACACCTTCGGAATCCGTACTCAGTGGATCAACGCGGTGGTCCGCCGATCGGGATCGAAGTTGCACTGGGGGATCGACAGCCCCTCCGACATTGTCGACAGCATTCCCGGGGTGCGCTTGTTGGCATGGAAATCGGTGTTCGACAGCGATACGTTCGAGATGGTGTCACCGACAGTTCGCTGGCTAGGCAGGGCGATGGCGGCGGTGCCGGTCTTGAAAACGATGGCGCAATACCACCGCTATGCATTCGGGCCGGCTTTGCCGGCGTGACGCCGGGAAGTGTTGAGCGCCGGCTGGTGTTGCAACCAACAACTGCGTCTGAGGAGGTATCAACCATGGCCCACCGGCAAGTCTTAGAACCCAGCGCTGGGCACCCGATCACCATCGAGCCGACCGCGGGACGGGTGCAGGTTCGCGTCAATGGCGAGCTGGTCGCGGACACAACTGCGGCGTTGGAATTGCGCGAGGCCACTTTGCCTGCGGTGCAATATATTCCGCTAGATGACGTGGTGCAGGACCGACTGACCCCCACCGATACCAGCACCTACTGCCCGTTCAAAGGTGACGCCAGCTACTACAGCGTGACCAGCTCGGCCGGTGACACCGTCGAGGATGTGATCTGGACCTACGAACAGCCTTATCCGGCGGTCGCGGCGATTGCCGGGCACGTCGCGTTCTACCCCAACAAAGCCGAAATCAGCGTTTTGGATCAGTAGGGGTCAAAAGTCCCGCCCGGGTGACTCGGGGAGCGCCTCCGCTTGTGAGCGGGTGTCGCTGTATTCGCGCATCGAGACAATGAGCCCGTCGCGGATCTCGAAAATGCACACGAACGGGCTGTCGTACCGAACACCGTCGGTGTTAGTGCCAGCGGCGTTGCCCTCCACGACCACCGTGTCTCCTTCGTTGATGCAACGACGCAGATCGATGCTGAGCCCGAGGGTTTGTTTACGCGAGTTGACCGATTGCCGCAGAGTCGCCTTGTCGAAGGAAATGCGGGTGAACAAGCTCCAGTAGGTGCAGTCGTCGCTGAGCAGCGCGAAGCCCTCGTCCAGGTCGCCGTCCTCGCTCAGGCTCTGCAAGAACATCCAGGCAAGTTCGGCATGCGGGCCATCGAAGGGCGTCATCACATCGCAATATTGTCTTGGAAGATAGTGAACGGTCAATCATCACGCGGCGTCGACTCGATCGTGACCTGCTGGAACTCGGAGTAATCGTGAAGAGTGCACGCACTGTGACGTTTGCTGGGACCGCCAGCTTCGGTCACACGTTGGCGCCACTTCGCCGGGGTCCCCGGGATCCGTGTTTTCAAATTTCTGGCGACGGTGCGATCTGGCGGACCAGTCTGCTGCCCACCGGGCCCGTCGCCGCGCGGATCAGCCGCGCGGCGCCCAATGCCGCCGATTGCGAGGCTTGGGGCAGCGGGGCCGAGGAGTTTGTCGAGATGTTGCCCGCGCTACTGGGCGCCGATGACGACGCCTCGGATTTCGTGCCGCGCGACCCGACGGTCGCCGCCGCGCACAGACGGGTTCCGCACTTGCGTCTGGGCCGCACTCAACGAGTGCTGGAAGCTCTGATCCCGGCGGTCGTCGAGCAGCGGGTACCCGGCGCCGACGCGTTCCGGTCGTGGCGTGTGCTGGTGTCCAAGTTCGGGACGCCGGCCCCGGGACCGGCGCCGGCCGCCATGCGGGTGCCACCGTCTGCTGAGGTGTGGCGAAACATCCCGTCGTGGGAGTTTCACCGCGCCAATGTCGACCCGAGACGGGCCCAGACAGTGGTGAGCTGTGCGCGACGTGCGGCCTCGCTGGAACGATTGCTGTCACGGCCGTCGGCACAAGCACGCGAAGCGCTCACGTCGCTGCCCGGAGTGGGCGAGTGGACCGCCGCCGAGACTGCGCAACGGGCTTTCGGTGATGCCGACGCCGTTTCGGTGGGCGACTATCACGTCCCGAAGATGGTCGGCTGGACGCTGCTGGGCTACCCGGTCGACGACGCGGTCATGCTCGAGCTGCTGGAGCCGATGCGACCACACCGCCACCGGGTGGTTCGCTTGCTCGAAGCCAGCGGACTGGCATACGAGCCGCGGCGCGGCGCGCGGCTGCCGGTGCAGCAAATTCATTCCCTCTGACCTGCCAGTGTTTTCGAGGTTGAGTTCCGCAGCACCCGCCCCAGCAACCCAAGCACCGGGCCATCCCATGACAGCGGGAATAAACGGACTTCGGTCCGGTTATATGAGTAGTTTAATGAGGAGGTAAAAATGCCTGCTGTTACGGCAGACACGCTGACGTTGGCGCGGATCGGGCCGCCCGGTCCCGCGGACACCGAGCGCCCGGTCCGATCGATCACCACCGGCCCGCGAGGCTACGAGGGCGAAGGCTTCCCCGTAGTCCGGGCGTTTGCCGGTGTGAGCACCGCTGCCCTGGATCCGTTTGTGCATATGGACCAGATGGGTGAGGTGGATTACCAGCCGGGAGAACCCAGGGGCACCGATTGGCACCCGCATCGTGGCTTCGAAACGGTCACATACATGATCGACGGAAAGTTCGCGCACCAGGATTCCCACGGGGGTGGCGGTCTGATCACAGACGGCGCAACGCAATGGATGACGGCCGGTTCGGGCATCCTGCACATCGAGACCCCGCCTGCCGAATTGGTCGAAAGTGGTGGCCTCTTCCACGGCATCCAGTTGTGGGTGAATCTGCCGAAGAGCGATAAGTTCGCGCCACCTCGGTATCAGGCCATCGAAGGCAACGACGCGGAATTGCTCGCGTCTGATGACGGCGGAGCGCTGGTCCGCATCATCGCCGGCGAGATCGACGGTGATCGCGGACCCGGCATCACCCACACGCCGATCACGTTGGCGCACGCCACAATTGAGAACGGGGCCCGGCTCAACATTCCGTGGCGTCGCGATTTCAACGCGTTGGTGTATGTGTTGTCGGGCAGCGGATATGTCGGCCCTGTCGCTCACCCGATTCGACAGGGTCAGTTGGCCGTGCTCGGACCCGGCGATCGGATCACCGTGGGTGCCCAATCAACCCAGGAGTCATCCCGGACGACGGCAATTGATGTGCTGCTTTTGGGCGGGCAGCCCATTCGCGAGCCGGTGTTCCACTACGGACCTTTCGTGATGAACTCTCGCGCGGAATTGATCGAGGCGCTGCAGGACTACCAGGCTGGGAAGTTTGGCGATATTCCGCCGAACGCGTTAATGCCACATCGCGGGGGTGGCACACTTCAATAATGGCGCCAACGGCGAGCCGCCGGCCGGGCCGTCCGCCCGCTGCGAAGGCTGACGAGACACGCAAGCGAATCTTGCAAGCCGCTCGTTTGGTGTTCAGTGAACGCGGTTACGACGGCGCGACTTTCCAGGCGATCGCCATCCGCGCCGACCTGACCAGGCCGGCGATTAACCACTACTTCTCCAGCAAGCGGACGCTGTACCGCGAGGTCCTGCACCAAACCAACCAGCTTGTCATCGGGGCCGGCATCGAACAGGCAGAGCGCGACAGCACACTGATGGCGCAACTGACGGCGTTCATCTCCGCGGCGGTGCGTACCAATTCCGAAAATCCGTCGGCGTCGGCGTTTCTGGTTACCGCCGTGCTGGAATCACAGCGGCATCCGGAATTGAGCAGAACCGACAACGATTCGGTGAAAATCAGCCGGGATTTTCTGATGCGGGTTGTCAACGATGCGATCGAGCGGGGCGAGGTCGCGGCCGATATCGATGCCGCCGCGTTGGTCGAGACACTACTCGTGGTGCTCTGCGGTGTGGGGTTCTATGCCGGTTTTGTCCGGAGCCATGAAGAGATGTTGGCGATCACCGACGTGCTGCGGCAGCTGCTGGACGGCGCGCTCTGGCGCCCTGAAACCTGACCCGGCACCGCGCCTCGGCGTCAGTGAGATCGCGCACAAAGCGTATAGGCTAACTAACTTATTCGGGTACCATGGTCCCGATATGACTGAGCTTGACGACGCCTCCGTAGGGCCTTCGTTACCACCCTCGTCACGGGCCGCGGGCGACTCGTGGTCCATCACCGAACTCGTCGGCGCCACCGCGTTGGGCGTCGCTGCCTCGCGTGCAGTGGAAACGGCCGGACCCAACCCGCTGATTCGCGACGATTTCGCCCGCGTCTTGGTGTCGTCAGCCGGTCCTGCATGGGCTCGGCTGGCCGACGCCGAACTGGCCTGGCTCGACAGCGATCCGCACGGGCAACGTGCACATCGACTGGGCATCGACTACCAGGCCGTGCGCACGCACTTCTTCGACGAGTACTTCGCCGACGCCGTCAGTGCCGGGATTCGGCAGGTGGTGATTCTGGCCGCCGGGCTCGACTCGCGCGCGTACCGGTTGAATTGGCCGGCCGGTACCGCCGTCTACGAGATCGACCAGCCCCAGGTGCTCGAGTACAAGACCGGGATCCTCGAGCAGCACGGCGCGGTTGCGACCGCCAGCCGACGCCCCGTCCCGGTGGATCTGCGTGATGACTGGCCGGCAGCCCTGACTGCCGCCGGGTTCGACCGCGCCCAACCGACCGCGTGGCTGGCCGAGGGCTTGTTGCCCTACCTGCCCGGCGATGCTCAAGACCGGCTGTTCAAGATGTTCACCGCGCTGAGCGCGCCGGGCAGTCGGGTCGCCGTCGAGGTGTTCGGCATGAATTCGCGGAGCAACTCGCAGCGGTGGCTCCGAATGCGCGAGCGGCTCGGCCTGGATGTCAATGTCCAAGCGCTGACCTATCACGAGCCGGACCGTACCGATGCCATTCAGTGGCTGGCCGACCACGGCTGGCAGGTACACACCGTGAACAACCGCGACGAGATGGCCCGCCTGGGCCGCCCGGTACCCGAGGACCTGGCTGAGGAGGCCGTCCGCAGCACGCTGCTGCGCGCGCGTCTCGGCGAGCCAACCGCCTGACCAAGGACTGACCAAGGAGCACCCGATGAGTTCACTGCGCACCCATGACGACACCTGGGACATCAAGACCAGCGTTGGCAGCACCGCCGTGATGGTGGCCGCCGCCCGGGCCGTCGAAACGGAGCGGCCCGACGCGCTGATCCGCGACCCCTACGCCAAGCTGCTGGTCACCAATGCAGGTGCCGGCGTTCTGTGGGAGGCCATGCTCGACCCGGAGGTCGCGGCCAAGGTAGAGGCGCTCGACGCGGAATCCGCGGCCCAGCTCCAGCACATGCGCAACTACCAAGCTGTGCGGACCAGCTTCTTCGACACCTACTTCGCCGATGCTGTTGCCGACGGAATCCGGCAGGTGGTGATTCTGGCTTCTGGCCTGGATTCGCGCGCGTACCGCCTGGACTGGCCGGCCGGCACCACGGTGTACGAGCTCGACCAGCCCCAGGTGCTGGCGTACAAGTCCACGACGTTGGCGGAAAACGGCGTGACACCGTCGGCAGATCGCCGCGCGGTGGCCATCGACTTGCGTCAGGACTGGCCGGCCGCGCTGCGCGCTGCGGGCTTTGACCCGACAGTGCCGACCGCTTGGCTGGCCGAGGGCCTGTTGATGTACCTGCCCGCCGAGGCTCAGGACCGGTTGTTCACCCTGATCGGCGAGCTCAGCCCGGCTGGCAGCCGGGTCTCGGCTGAGACCGCGCCCGAGCACGCCGACGACCGGCGACAGCAGATGCGCGAGCGGTTCCGCAAGGTGGCCGACGAGCTCGGCATGGAGGAGACCGTCGACGTGGGGGAGCTGATGTATCGCGACGAGCATCGGGCGGACGTCGCAGACTGGCTCAACAACCATGGCTGGCGCGCTCGCGCGCAGCACTCGACGGACGAGATGCGCCGCCTGGGCCGCTGGATTGAGAACGTCCCACTGGCCGACGATAAGGATGCATTCTCCGACTTTGTGATCGCGGAGCGGTTGTAATGGCGCGCACCGCGGATGACTCCTGGGACATCGCAACCAGTGTCGGGGCGACCGCGGTGATGGTCGCGCTGGCCCGTGCCGCCGAGACCGCCAGCGCCGACCCGCTCATCCGCGACCAGTTCGCAGAGCCGCTGGTGTCCTCGCCCGAGCTCGCAGGTGTCCGCGAGCAGGTGGCCGCATGGTGGGCTGGGCCGGGTGAAGACGACGACCCGGATTTCACCGTCGACTCCCAGCACATGATCAATTACCAGGCGATACGCACCCACTTCTTCGATGCGTATTTCGCCGATGCCGCAGGGGCCGGTATCCGGCAGGTCGTGATTGTGGCCGCCGGACTGGATTCGCGCGCCTACCGTCTGGACTGGCCGGCCGGCACCACCGTGTACGAGATCGATCTGCCGAAGGTGTTGGAGTACAAGGCCCAGACACTGGCCAGCCACGGCGCCGCACCCGTCGCCGACCGGCGACCGGTGCCCGTCGACCTGCGCCACGATTGGCCCCAGGCGTTGCGCGACGCCGGTTTCGACGCGAGCCAGCCGACCGCGTGGCTGGCCGAAGGGCTGTTGCCGTTTTTGCCGGCATCGGCACAGGAAGGCCTGTTCGCCTCGATCGACGCGCTGAGCGGATCGGGCAGCCGGGTGGCGGTGGAAAACTTCGGTGTCGACCAGGAGAAGCGCCGCGAAGCCGAGGAGAAGTGGCAAGAACTGCGGGCCAGGCGCGAAGCACGCGGCCAGGACACCTCTTTCAACCCGTTCGACCTCTGGTTCGAGGACGACGGTCGCCCCGACTGCGCCGACTGGTTCGCCTCGCACGGCTGGACCACCAGCACCGTGACTGCGCGCGAAGAGGGTCTGCGACTGGGCCGGGCGCCGCAATCCGAGGAAAGGCCCTTCACCAACAGTTTTGTGACGGCAGCCAAACCCTGACCGCGCCTCAGGTCCGCCTCTAGGATCCTTCCTATTGCTCTCCCAACTGGATGGTTAGGATCGCGGTTATCACCCATGAGTGCTCGCGCGACGAGCAGTGGGCACCTCCGGGAAGGGAAGGCACTGATGACCACCGAATCGGTTGCACCGAAGACATCTGAGTCCAAGAACGGGGCCCCGGCAGCTCAACCAGGCGCTATCGCCGCGACAGTGGACCGGCTTCGTAAGACCTTCGCCACCGGTCGCACCCGCGACATCGAATGGCGCAAGCGGCAGTTGCTACAGCTGCAGAAGTTGATGGAAGAGAACGAGGCCGCCATAGCCGCCGCGCTCGCCGACGATCTGGACCGTAATCCGTTCGAGGCGTACATCGCCGACATCGCAACCACCGCCGGCGAAGCAAAGTTCGCGGCCAAGCACCTGCGCAGGTGGACGCGCCGCAAATACCGGCTCCTCGAAGCGGCACAGCTGCCCGGTCGCGGCTGGATCGAATACGAGCCCTACGGCACCGTGCTGATCATCGGCGCCTGGAATTACCCGTTCTACCTGACGCTGGGCCCGGCGGTCGGGGCGATCGCCGCCGGAAACGCCGTCGTGCTCAAGCCCTCGGAAATCGCAGCGGCGTCCGCACGGTTGATGGCTGAGCTGGTGCCGCGCTATCTCGACAGCGATGCGATCGCAGTTGTCGAGGGCGACGGTGCCGTTAGCCAGGAGCTCATCGCGCAGGGCCTGGACCGGGTGATGTTCACCGGGGGCACCGAGATCGGCCGCAAGGTCTACGAAGGCGCGGCGCCGCACCTGACACCGGTCACCCTCGAGCTGGGCGGCAAGAGCCCGGTGATCGTCGCCGCCGACGCCGACGTGGACGTCGCGGCCAAGCGAATCGCCTGGATCAAACTGCTCAATGGCGGGCAGACATGCGTCGCGCCTGACTACGTACTGGCCGACGCCAAGATCCGCGACGAGCTGGTGGACAAGATTGGCGCGGCCATCACGAAGTTTCGCTCGAAGGAGCCGCACGGGATTCGCATCGTGAATGAGCGCCAGTTCAAACGGATCAGCGGTTATCTTTCCGGGTCGGACGGCAAGGTCACCGTCGGCGGCGATTGTGACGCGTCGACCCTGCGAATCCAACCGACGGTTGTCGTCGACCCCGATCCTGATGGGCCGCTGATGAGCAACGAGATCTTCGGGCCGATCCTGCCGGTGATCACCGTCCAATCCCTGGACGACGCAATACGTTTCGTCAACTCGCGGCCCAAGCCGCTCTCCGCGTACCTGTTCACCAAAGCTCGCGACATTCGCGAGCGGGTGATCAAAGAGGTGCCGGCCGGCGGCATGATGGTCAACCATCTCGCCTTCCAGGTGTCGACGGCCAAGCTGCCGTTCGGCGGGGTCGGCGCCTCGGGTATGGGTGCCTACCACGGCAAATTCGGTTTCGAGGAGTTCAGCCACCACAAGTCGGTGCTGACCAAACCGACCCGGCCCGACCTGTCGAGCTTTATCTACCCGCCGTACACGGAGCGGGCCTTCAAGATGGCTCGCAGGCTTTTCTGACACGGGCCCGGTGAATGCCGGCGCCGACTCCCGATAGCCCCGATTCCTTAAAGGAGAGAGAAACCTGATGCCCGGAGTGCAGGATCGCGTCATCGTCGTCACCGGAGCCGGTGGGGGATTGGGCCGTGAATACGCCCTGACCCTCGCCCGGGAGGGTGCCAGCGTCATCGTCAATGACCTCGGGGGAGCCCGCGACGGCACCGGCGGCGGGTCGGCGATGGCCGACCAGGTCGTCGCCGAGATCCGCGACGCGGGTGGCCGTGCGGCCGCCAACTATGACAGTGTCGCCGAGCCCGAGGGCGCCGAGAACATCATCAAGACCGCACTCGACGAGTTCGGCGCGGTGCACGGTGTGGTGAGCAACGCCGGGATCCTGCGCGACGGCACCTTCCACAAGATGTCGTTCGAGAACTGGGACGCCGTGCTCAAGGTGCACCTTTACGGCGGATACAACGTCATCCGTGCCGCTTGGCCGCATTTCCGTGAGCAGAGCTACGGCCGGGTGGTCGTCGCCACCTCCACCAGTGGGCTGTTCGGCAACTTCGGTCAGACCAACTACGGGGCGGCCAAGCTCGGCCTGGTCGGTCTGATCAACACGCTGGCGCTGGAGGGGGCCAAGTACAACATCAACGCCAACGCGGTCGCTCCGATCGCGGCTACCAGGATGACTCAGGACATCATGCCGCCCGAAGTGCTGGAGAAGCTCACGCCAGAGTTCGTCGCGCCCGTGGTGGCCTACCTGTGCACCGAGGAATGTGCCGACAGCGCATCGGTTTTCATCGTCGGTGGCGGCAAGGTGCAGCGTGCTGCGCTGTTTCAGAACGACGGCGTCAACTTCGACAAGCCGCCGTCAGTGCAGGACATCGCCGCGCAGTGGACCGAGATCACCGACCTCTCCGCCGCGCAAAAGGCCGGATTCAAGCTGTAGGAAGTCCTTGCGGCAGTAGTCGAGTCAGGCGAGCAGTGCGTTGCGCAGCCTGTCCACGTCGGCCGCACTGATACCGGCGTCGCGCAGGTAGCCATCCAGCGATCCGAAAGCCTCGTCGATCGTTTGGCGGGCGGCGGCCAGGTACTCCTCGCGGACGCCGAGGACCCCGTCGGACAGCCGGGCTTCGGTGAAGGTCACCACCTCCGGGGTCAGTTCGGTTTCTTGGCGCTGGGCGATCATCTCGGAGATCCGGGCCCGCAGCTGCGGTGCGGCGTCATTGCTGCGCAGGAAGTCGGCGACGATGGTGTCGCGGTCGACACCGATCGCTTCCAACACCGTGGCGACCACGAAGCCGGTGCGGTCCTTGCCCGCGAAGCAGTGCGTGAGCACCGGGCGTCCGGCAGCCAGCAGCGTGATGACGCGGTGCAGCGCGCGTTGCGCTCCGTTACGCGTTGGGAATTGCCGGTATTCGTCCGTCATGTAGCGGGTGGCGGCCTCGTCAACCGACATGTCGGAGTCGCTGCCCTCGCCGGTTAGCAGCCGCTGGAATGCGTGTTCGTGCGGGGCCTGGCCGTCGATGTCGGACTCGTCCTCGCCGAGGTCGGGGAAGGGCAACAGGTGGATCTCGACGCCGTCGGGAACCAGTCCCGGACCGCGCCGGGCGACCTCCCGCGACGCGCGCAGGTCGGCGACGTCGGTGATCCCGAGCCGGCGCAGCGTTGCCCGGCCCTCGTCGTCGAGGCGGCTCAACTCGCTGGATCGGAACAGTCGCGCGGGCCGTAACGCGGGTGCCCCGTCCGCGACGTCACGGAAGTTCCAGGCGCCCGGCAGTTCACGGACGGCGGCCTCAGCCATGCGGGGTAACCGCCGCGGCGAGCGCGGATTGCTCGCGGCCGATCTCAGTGCGCGCGATGGTCCGCATGTGCACCTCGTCGGGTCCGTCGAAGATCCGCATGGCGCGATGCCAGGCGTATAGCCGGGCCAGCGCCGTGTCCTCGCTGACGCCGGCGGCCCCGTGCACCTGGATGGCGCGGTCGATGACGTCGCAGGCCACTTGCGGCGCCACCGCCTTGATCTGCGACACCAGCAGATGGGCGGCCCTGTTGCCGTGCTGGTCGATGGTCCATGCCGCCTTCTCGCACAGCAGCCTGGCCTGGTCAATCTCGTTGCGGGACTTAGCAATTGCCTGTTGGACGAGACCCTGCTCGGCCAGCGGGCGGCCAAATGCAATCCGGGTGCGCGCGCGGTCCACCATCAGAGCCAGCGCACGTTCGGCTCCGCCCAGCGCGCGCATGCAGTGGTGGATGCGGCCCGGTCCCAGCCGTGCCTGGGCGATCGCGAAGCCGCCGCCTTCTTCGCCGAGCAGGTTGGTGACCGGTACCCGGACGTTGTCGTAGGTGATCTCGCTGTGCCCGGGCTGGTCCTGGTAACCGAAGACCGTGGTCGAGCGGACAACAGTCACGCCCGGCGTATCTATCGGCACCAGCACCATCGACTGCTGTTGGTGGCTGGCCGCGTCGGGGTTGGTGCGACCCATCACGATGAGGATCTTGCAGCGCGGGTCCGCTGCGCCCGAGGTCCACCACTTGCGGCCGTTGATCACGTAGTCGGCGCCGTCGCGCTCGATGGACGTCTCGATGTTGCGGGCGTCGCTGCTGGCGACCGCCGGCTCGGTCATCGAAAAGGCGCTGCGGATCTCGCCGGCCAGCAGCGGCTCCAGCCACTGCCTGCGCTGCTCGGGGCTGGCGAACAGGTGCAGGGTCTCCATGTTGCCGGTATCGGGTGCCGCGCAGTTGAGCGCCTCGGGTGCGATCTCGAGGCTCCAGCCGGTCAGCTCGGCCAGCGGCGCGTAGTCCAGGTTGGTCAAGCCCGATTCGGCCGGCAGGAACAAGTTCCACAGGCCGGCCGCTTTGGCCTTGGTCTTCAGTTCCTCGATGATCGGCGGAACAGTGTGGTCGTTCGGCCCGGCCTCGTGGCGGTATTTGTCGTAATCGGCCTCGGCCGGAAAGACATACTCGGTCATGAAGTCGGACAGCCGCTTGTGGTAGTCGCTCGCCTTGGCCGACATCGCGAAGTCCATGTCCGCCACGATAGGACACGCGCCGCGGCGCAGAATTGCAGGTCGCCGGCGCGACACTTAAGCCGCGGTGAACACCCGCCCGGCCGCCATGCAAGGGCTTAAGTTTCGTGGTTGCGAACGGGCACGATGAATGTCATGACCGACGCTCGCCCCCCATTCCCCCCGTTCACCCACGAAACAGCGCTGCAGAAGGTCCAGGCTGCCGAGGATGCCTGGAACACTCGCGACCCCGAGCACGTCAGCCTGGCCTATACGCCCGACTCGCAATGGCGAAACCGGAGCGAACACATCGTCGGCCGGGACGAGATCGTGGCGTTTCTGACTCGCAAGTGGCAGCGCGAACTCGACTATTCGCTACGCAAGAGCCTGTGGGACTTCCACGACAATCGCATCGCGGTGCGGTTTCAGTACGAGTGCCACGATGAGAGCGGTCAGTGGTATCGAAGCTATGGCAACGAATTGTGGGAGTTCTCCCCGTCGGGGTTGATGGCACGCCGTGAAGCCAGCATCAACGATGTGCCGATCACCGAGTCCGAGCGACGTTACTTCGGGCCTCGCCCGGCGTCAGAACATGGCCAAGACATCCCGCTCTGGTAGCGGCGGCTAGGGTGGTCAATCCGACGGGGTTCGCAACACGGCAGCTAGCGACAAAAAGAAAGTAGATATACGCGCCATGACAGATCCGCAGACGACGGTCGGGGTGGTGGCTGAGTCCGGGACCGATGAGCGGCGTGTCGCGCTGGTGCCGAAGGCCGTCGCATCGCTGGTGAACAGTGGCGTGGCGGTCGTCGTCGAGTCGGGTGCCGGCGAGGGGGCGCTACTTCCCGACGAGCTCTACACCGATGCCGGGGCCAGCATCGGCGATGCGTGGGCTGCCGACATTGTGGTCAAGGTCGCCCCGCCGACCGCCGACGAGGTCAGCAGGTTGCGTAGCGGGCAGACACTGATCGGCTTCCTGGCGCCGCGCGATGCCGACAACTCGATCGACGCGCTGACCCAGGCGGGGGTGCAGGCGTTCGCGCTCGAGGCCATCCCGCGAATATCGCGAGCCCAAGTGATGGATGCGTTGTCGTCGCAAGCCAACGTGGCGGGTTATAAGGCGGTGCTGCTGGCGGCCTCGGAGTCAACCCGGTTCTTTCCGATGCTGACCACGGCCGCGGGAACGGTGAAGCCGGCTACCGTGCTGGTGCTCGGTGTGGGTGTGGCCGGGCTGCAGGCGCTGGCGACGGCTAAACGGTTGGGGGCGCGCACCTCCGGCTACGACGTGCGTCCGGAGGTGGCCGACCAGGTCCGGTCGGTGGGGGCGCGGTGGCTGGATGTGGGCATCTCGAAAATCTCAGCGTCTGGTGAGGGTGGCTACGCCCGTGAGCTCACCGAGGACGAACGCGCCCAGCAGCAGAAGGCATTGGAAGAAGCGATCAGCGGGTTCGACGTGGTGATCACCACGGCGCTGGTGCCGGGGCGGCCCGCGCCGCGTCTGGTGACCGCCGCAGCGGTGGAGGCGATGAAACCCGGCAGCGTGGTGGTGGACCTGGCCGGGGAGGCCGGTGGCAACTGCGAGCTCACCGAACCGGGACAGACCGTGGTCAAGCATGACGTCACCATCGCTGCGCCGCTGAACCTGCCGGCGACGATGCCCGAGCATGCCAGCGAGCTCTACAGCAAGAACATCACGGCGCTATTGGACTTGCTGATCACCGACGGCAAGCTGGCCCCGGACTTTGACGACGAGGTCGTCGCGGCAGCCTGTGTGACCCGGGCTCCGGTTAGGGAGGACACGTAAATGTTCGGAATGTACGACGAGCTGTTGGAGAACCTGGCGATCCTGGTGCTGTCCGGGTTCGTCGGGTTCGCGGTGATCTCCAAGGTGCCCAACACGCTGCACACGCCGCTGATGTCGGGGACCAACGCCATTCACGGGGTCGTGGTACTCGGCGCACTGGTGGTCTTCGGCACGGTTGAGCACCCGTCGCTGGCGGTACAGATCATCCTGTTCGTTGCGGTGGTGTTCGGCACGCTGAACGTCATCGGCGGTTTCATCGTCACCGACCGGATGCTGGGCATGTTCAAGGGGAAAAAACCTGTCCCACAAGCCAAATCGGATTCGGCAGAGCGTGACGAGGTCGCCCGATGAACTATCTGGTCACCGTCCTCTACATCATCTCGTTCTCGATGTTCATCTACGGCTTGATGGGCCTGACCGGCCCCAAGACGGCGGTGCGGGGCAACTTGATCGCCGCGGTGGGCATGGCTCTCGCGGTGGCGGCGACGCTGGTCAAGATCCGGCACACCGACCAATGGGTGCTGATAATCGCCGGGCTGGTCGTGGGTGTTGTGCTCGGAGTTCCTCCGGCACGGCTGACCAAGATGACCGCCATGCCACAGCTGGTGGCGTTCTTCAACGGCGTCGGCGGCGGCACGGTCGCGCTCATCGCGCTTTCGGAATTCATTGAGACAAGCGGCTTTTCGGCCTTCCAGCATGGCGAGTCTCCGACCGTGCACATCGTGGTGGCTTCGTTGTTCGCCGCGATCATCGGATCGATCTCCTTCTGGGGATCGATCATCGCGTTCGGCAAGCTGCAGGAGATCATCTCCGGATCGCCGATCGGCTTCGGCAGGGCCCAGCAACCGGTCAATGTGCTGCTGCTGGCCGCGGCCATCGCGGCCGCCGTGGTCATCGGCCTGCACGCACACCCCGGCACCGGCGGGGTGTCGCTGTGGTGGATGATCGGCCTGCTTGCCGCGGCCGGTGTGCTGGGCCTGATGGTGGTGTTGCCCATCGGCGGCGCCGACATGCCGGTGGTCATCTCACTGCTCAACGCGATGACCGGGCTGTCGGCCGCCGCGGCGGGTTTGGCGTTGAACAACACCGCGATGATCGTGGCGGGCATGATCGTCGGCGCCTCCGGTTCGATCCTGACCAACCTGATGGCCAAGGCCATGAACCGTTCCATTCCCGCGATCGTCGCCGGCGGTTTCGGCGGTGGTGGCGTGGCTCCCAGCGGCGACGGCGGCGGCGACAAGCACGTCAAGTCGACGTCGGCCTCCGATGCGGCGATCCAGATGGCGTACGCCAACCAAGTGATCGTGGTCCCGGGCTACGGCTTGGCCGTCGCGCAGGCACAGCATGCCGTCAAAGACATGGCGTCCTTGCTGGAGGACAAGGGCGTGCCGGTGAAGTACGCGATCCACCCAGTGGCCGGCCGCATGCCCGGGCACATGAATGTGCTGTTGGCCGAGGCCGAGGTGGACTACGACGCCATGAAAGACATGGACGACATCAACGACGAGTTCGCCCGCACCGACGTCGCGATCGTCATCGGCGCCAACGACGTCACCAACCCGGCGGCCCGCAACGAGGCCTCCAGCCCGATCTACGGAATGCCCATTCTCAATGTGGACAAGGCCAAGTCGGTGATCGTGCTCAAGCGGTCGATGAATTCCGGATTCGCGGGCATTGACAACCCGCTGTTCTATGCCGAAGGAACCACCATGTTGTTCGGCGACGCGAAGAAATCGGTGAGTGAGGTCGCCGGGGAACTGAAAGCGTTATAGACGGGACAGATGTCTGTCCGCTAGGTCTTTAGACGGGCGGATACGCCTGCGGCGGATATCCGTTACCGTCGGTAACGCCCCGGAAGCCCCAGGTGAGGTACCTGAAGAAGAACTCGATTTCGTCGCTTCCGTCGTAACTCGGACTCGGATCCATCGTCCCCACCTCTCGACTCGCGACTGGTTCGATCGAAGTCTAGTCCCATCAGTGCCGGTGCGACAGGCGGCACTGGCCTTAAACTGTCCAACCAGTTGATTGATACTTTGCCTTATCCGGGCCCAACCGGAACCCGATTCGGCCCCGCCGGCAGCGACGATAGTGAGTGCAGATGCCATCCGACAGCATCACCCCCAACGGGTTGACACGCCGCGAGGAGTTGCTGGCTGTTGCCACCAAGCTGTTCGCCGCCCGCGGCTATCACGGCACCCGGATGGACGACGTTGCCGATGTGATCGGCCTGAACAAGGCGACGGTCTACCACTACTACGCCAGCAAGTCGCTGATCCTGTTCGATATCTACCGCCAGGCCGCCGAGGGCACGCTGGCCGCAGTGCACGACGACCCGTCCTGGACGGCCCGCGAGGCGCTCTACCAATACACCATCCGGCTGCTCACCGGCATCGCGAGCGATCCCGAGCGGGCCGCGGTGTACTTCCAGGAACAGCCCTACATCACCGAATGGTTCACCAGCGAACAGGTCGCCGAGGTCCGCGAGAAGGAAGCTCAGGTTTACCAACACGTGCACGGCCTCATCGACCGCGGGATCGCCAGTGGCGAGTTCTATGAATGCGACTCGCATGTGGTGGCCCTGGGCTACATCGGGATGACGCTGGGCAGCTACCGCTGGCTGCGCCCGAGCGGACGGCGCACGGCCAAGGAAATCGCCGCCGAGTTCAGCACCGCGCTGCTGCGCGGGCTGATCCGTGACGAGTCGATCCGCAAGAAAACTCCGCTCGGGCCTTAGCACCGAGCCGCCGCGTCTCAGTGGATGGGCGGAATCAAATGCAATCCGTCCCCGACGGCGCCACTGAGCACAGACAGCCCCGTCACGCTCGGCTGGCCCAGGAAAAGTTCAGGTTTGGATCTATGGACGGCAGGTACGGGTAGGCGTTCGGCAGGAAGGACTGCGGTATCAATCCAACATCCACCAGGGCGGCTTCGGGTCCTTGCACAGCCCCGGTAGCCAGGTCGGGGATGGTGGTGAATGGATTGACTACTTCGAGCAAACCGGCAGGGGTGGGAATGTTCGCATAGTTGAGGCCGGGCCGATAGGAGCCGTACCGCAAGTCGACGAGCACCCGTAGATCGGGCTGCACTATGTCCGCGATCGGGTTACCGACAAACGGGATATCGCGAATCGGCTGCAGCAGCGGCAGGTCCTGAGTCAGGAACTCGTAGTACTGGGTGCTGCCGGTGTAGCCCGGAGACGTCGGCAACTGCACAGCGTTGGCAACCTGGGCGGCCGTGAGAGTGGGATACGTGTTGTGCAAGACGAAGTAGCCCGCTACGGCGTTGAGGTCCGACACAACATTCAGTGGGTACTGCGGGGCGTTCGCGATGCCGTCGTATTGGATCGCGAAAATGCTGGTCGGGTAGGGAGAATTCGGCGGCGTCGCACCGTTGAAGGGCACATCGAGGAAGGGGATGTAAAAGCCGGGAAAGCGCTCGAGGATGCCGCCAACAGGGTTGTTGGGATCACCAAGCAGCATGAACGACAGCTGGCCTTGATACGGCGAGCCCGCCGCCATGAGAGCCCTTATCTCATTCGTGGCGATCGTGGCGCTCTGTGAGTAGCCGACAACCAGGGCGCTATTTCCCGACGTGAGCACTCCGGTGGGACCTACCAGCGCGGTATTCAGCAGACTCACACCCTGAGCTACCGATTGGCCGAACGTCAGGTTTCCGAGACTGGGCGTAATGGGCCAGAACTGCTCTGGGGTGAAGAGGCCTTGCGGAATCGCCCCGGAGAAGAGGGGGTTGGGCTGAATGTACGAGTTGAAAATGCTCGCCACGTAGCCGGGATTGGGTGTCGGGTTAGCAGTGCCGCCCATGATCAACGCGATCAGCGGGTCGGCGGATGCCACCTTTGCCATCGACGTCATCGCACTGAGTCCACCCGACCCGCCGGTGGCCACCGCCGTTTGCCCGAACAGCGTCTGGATCGGCGCGGTGATTGTGTTCAGCGCGTTCGACGGCCCAGACATTAGCGCCGAGTTGGCGGCCTCGGCTTCCAGGTAGGCGTTTCCCGCGGTGGCCAGCGCCTGGGTGAACTCGCTGTGGAACGTCGCAGCTTGCGAGACGACCGCCTGGTACTCCTGGCCGTAAGCGCCGAAAAGTTTTGCGATGGCTGCCGACACCTCATCCTCGGCCGCCGGGAGCAAACCGGTGGTCGGGCCCGCCGCGGTCGAGCTGGCGGTACTGATCGCCGAACCGATGTTTCCCACATCGGTGGCTGCAGCCGCCAACATCTCGGGGGTAGTGAGCACGTACGACATCTCCCCGTCCTTCCCCAACGACCGGAGATTTTCCCGTCAATCGGAGACGACCCAGCAAACCTGGCCACGGCAAGACCCCGAGTACCAACAGAGCATAGAGCGGTCCCTACGGGAAGTCCGGCGTTTTAGCCCGGTGGGCGCCCCAGAAATTATGGACTAGTGTCTAGAAAAGTTTCGAGCGTTCTACGGACGGAGACTCTCATGGCGATCCGCGTCGCGCACATCGGTACCGGAAATGTCGGAGGGCTGGCCCTAGCCGAGCTGATCACCAATCCGCAGTTCGAACTGACCGGCGTGTGCGTGTCGACACCGGAGAAGGTGGGCAAGGATGCCGGGGAACTGTGCGGCGTCGGTCTGGAACCCGGCACCGTGACGGGCATCGCGGCCGTCGGGGATCTCGATGCCGTGCTGGCCACCAAGCCGGAGTGCGTCGTCTACTGCGCCATGGGCGACACCCGCCTGCCTGACGCGATGGCGGACATCATGCGCATCTTGGCCGCCGGCATCAACGTCGTTGGGTCCTCGCCGGGGCTGCTGCAGTACCCGTGGGGCGTGGTGCCCGACAAGTACATTGCCCGCGTCGAAGACGCTGCCCAACAAGGCAAATCGAGCATCTTCATCAACGGCGTCGACCCTGGATTCATCAACGACCTCATTCCGTTCGCACTCGCCGGGACCTGCCAGCGCATCGAGCAGGTGCGTTGCATGGAGATCGCCGATTATGCGAGCTACGACGGCTCAGAGGTCATGCACTACATGGGGTTCGGCGGGTCCCTGGACGATATCCCGATGCTGCTACAACCGGGCGTGCTCAGCATCGCCTGGGGTGCGGCCATCCGTCAGCTGGCGGCCGGACTCGGCATCGAGCTCGACGAGATCACCGAGTCCTACCAGCGCGAGCCGGCGCCGGAAGACTTCGACATCGCGGTGGGACGGGTGCCCAAGGGAACCCTGGCAGCGCTGCGGTTCGAAATCCGCGGCATGGCCAACGGCCGCCCGGCCATCGTCATCGAGCACATCACCCGATTGCGACCCGACCTGCGGCCCGACTGGCCGCAACCCGCGTCCGGCGGCGGCTCGTATCGCGTCGAGATCATCGGCGAGCCGTCGTATGCCGTGGACATCGTTCCGAGCAGTCGCAAGGGCGACCACAACCACGCCGCGATCGTCGGCGCCGCGGGCCGCATCGTCAACGCCATCCCGGCGGTGATCGCGGCGCCTCCCGGCATCCGGACCACCCTCGACCTGCCGCTGGTAACCGGCAAAGGCCTGTACGCGCCAAACACTTTGGTGGCCACCTAAATCGAAAGGAGACCCGCGTGGGACGGGTAGACGGAAAAGTTGCACTCATCAGTGGTGGTGCCCGCGGGATGGGAGCCTCGCATGCTCGCCTGCTCGTGGAAGAAGGCGCCAAGGTGGTGATCGGCGACATCCTCGACGACGAGGGCAAAGCGCTGGCCGACGAAATCGGTGATGCGGCGCGCTACGTCCACCTCGACGTCACCCAGCCCGACCAGTGGGACGCGGCGGTCGCAACGGCAACCGGCGAATTCGGCAAGCTGGACGTGCTTGTCAACAACGCGGGCATCGTCGCGCTGGGGCAACTGAAGAATTTCGATTTGGCCAAGTGGCAGAAGGTAATTGACGTCAACCTGACCGGCACCTTCCTGGGCATGCGGGTAGCCGTCGAGCCGATGACCGCGGCCGGGGGCGGATCGATCATCAACGTGTCGTCGATCGAGGGACTGCGCGGTGCGCCGGCTGTCCACCCGTATGTCGCGTCGAAATGGGGGGTACGCGGCCTGGCAAAGTCGGCAGCTTTGGAGTTGGCGCCCTTCAACATTCGGGTGAACTCGATCCACCCCGGCTTCATCCGCACCCCGATGACCGCACACTTGCCGGAAGACTTGGTGACCATCCCGCTGGGCCGGCCGGGCGAAGTGCGGGAGGTCGCGACGTTCGTGGTGTTCCTTGCCAGCGACGACTCCTCCTATGCCACCGGCAGCGAATTCGTGATGGATGGCGGCCTGGTCACCGACGTACCGCACAAAGAGTTCTGACACACCACTGGCAAGTCGGCTAAGAACACCACTGGCTGAAGATAGTTGACCGGTCGACTATTATAGGAGCCATGCCGCGACCGCCAAATCCAGAAGTGCGTAACCGCCTGCTCGCAGCGGGGCTCGAACTCGTGCACGCGCGTGGATTCGCCGCGAGCGGCGTCAAAGACATCACCGACGCAGCCGGCGTGCCGAAAGGGTCGTTCTACGCGTATTTCTCCAGCAAGGAAGCCTTTGCCGCGGCGGTCCTCGAACATTACTGGTCCGATATCGAGAAGCGGCTCGTACCAATCCTCGACGCGGACGGGTTGGCGCAGGAACGAATTACACGCTTCTTCCACGCGCTAGCCGACGAGCACGAGGCCGGCGACTTCCTGCTCGGCTGCTTGGTCGGCAACCTGTCGCTCGAGCTTGGTGGTTCGAGTGAACCGGTACGCACCGAGCTCGTCCGCATTCTCGGCCGCTGGGACGCGGCTCTCACCGCCTGCGTGCGTTCCGGACAGCGGGGCTCCGGTGGCATTCGCAGGGATATCGACGCGGGGGAGCTCGCCTCCCAGCTGATCGAATCGTGGGAAGGCGCGGCGCTGCGCGGGAAAGTGACCCGCAGTCGCGGCCCGTACGACCGGTTCGAAGCGGTCACTGTCCCGGCACTTCTGCACTGACCTGTCATGCCAGGAATGTCGGGCCTACGGACGTTGTTAGATAGACGACTGGTCATCTATTATACTAGGCACTTACCCTCGCGTCGCCGACCCGCGAGGATGGTTAGTGAACAAGGAGGCCGAAAGCCATGGCGTCGAATGAGAATCTAAGTCAGCACAGGTTTGTCTTGAACATCGGCAGCGGTGAGATTCCGGCGCTCGGGTTCGGGACGTCGCTGTCCGATAACAGCAAGACGCGAAATGCCGTCAAGACCGCGGTCGAGGTGGGCTACCGCCACCTCGACGCCGCCGAACGGTACCGCAACGAGGCGGACGTCGGCGCGGCGCTCAAAGACCTGTTCGCCGCCGGAACGGTCCGCCGTGAGGACCTGTTCGTGACCACAAAGCTGTGGAACAACAACCATCGACCCGAGCGGGTCAAGCCCGCGCTGCAGGCCAGCCTGAGCAGACTCGGGCTCGACGCGGTCGATCTGTACCTGGTGCACACCCCGTTCGCGTTCCAGCCCGGCGATGACCAAGATCCCCGCGACGCGCGCGGAGCTGTCGTCTACGACGACGGAGTCACTTTGGAAGAGACCTGGGCCGCGATGGAGGCCCTGGTTGACGAGGGACTCGCTGGAGCGATAGGCCTGTCCGACATCGACGTCGAAGGCGTCCGAAGGATCGTCGACACCGCCCGAATCAAGCCGGCGGTCGTGGAGGTCGAATCGCACCCGTATCACCCGCAATGGGAACTCCATGAATACGGCAAATCACAGGGCATCATCCTGCTGGCATTCGCTTCGCTGGGGCACGCGCTGGAACCACGACTGCTCGACGACCCGCTCGTTGTCTCGCTGGCTTCGCGCTATGGAAAAACTCCTGCGCAAGTACTGCTGGCGTGGGGTATCCAGCGCGGCAGCGCGGTTCTCACGGCATCCGTTACGCCGGCGCGGATAAGCGAGAACTTCGATGTCACCGGGCTGCCCGAGAGCGCGATACAGGAGATCACCGAGCGTCTGGAAACGCGAATCCGATTCAATTCCGTTGTGGAGGGCGGCGAACCGGGATTTGCCGAGGTGCCTTCGGACAGTTGACAGATATGCTGCAGGCAGCACCCGCAGACAGGATGACGAAAGCCCAACGGCGACAGCCGAATGCGGTTAGCAGGGCCGTGGGGTGAAGGCGATGGCCGGTGTCGATATGTCACCACAGCTGGCCACAGTCGTATCCGGCCCCGACGGCGTCACCCGCTGCCGTTGGGCCACTGAGACGGGCCGCGATCTGACCGCCTATCACGATCACGAATGGGGAACGCCGACACATGACGAGGCGATGCTGTTCGAAGCGCTTGCGCTGACCTACTTCGAGAATGGCTTGTCCTGGGCGACTGTCTTCGATAAGCGAGACGACCTGCGCACAGCGTTTCACGGATTCAATCCGGCGGCTGTGGCTGTGATGACGCCGGACGACGTCGAACGGTTGATGGCCGATACCTCCATCATTCGCAATCGGCGAAAGATCGAAGCCACGCTGCACAACGCTCGTCTCCTAACGAAATACTCGTTGTCGCAACTGGCGTGGCAACATCAACCGCGTAAGCACCATCGACTACGGAGTTGGGCCGATGGCCGGATGCTAAGCCCGGAGTCGCGTCAGCTTTCCGTAGCGTTGCGAGAAGCGGGATTTCGGCTCGTCGGCCCGGTCGTCGCCCACTCGTTCATGCAGACCGTCGGGATCGAGAACGGCCATTTCGAGGGCTGTTTCCGCGCGGAGGCGCAAGGACTTGCTTGACCCGACCGCCGTGCCGACTAACGCCGCTGCATTAAACACATTGCGCCGCAATTGAGTTAATCGCGACGGTGACGACCACCAGGCCGTCTGGCACCGGGCCGCCGTATTTGGCAAGTCCCGCGAAGGCAGCTGCTGGCTTGGAGGCGTCGGCGCTGTGTGCCCAGACCGTGTGCGGAGAAAAACGCGGCGCACCCTACTAGCGATCCGCGTTGTTTGCATCAGTAGTTCGCTGAGCCTGCCGAACATGCGCCCGGTGTGCTCGACGCGCTTCCACGGTGCTATAACCGCGAGCATGTTGCGCAGCCTTGCGGCCGTGGTCGGAGCGAGCCACGCCACTGCCGACCCCGACATCTTGGCCGGCCGCAGTGTCGATCACACCGGGCGCTATCGGGGCCGGGCCAGCGCGCTGGTGCGGCCGGGTTCGGCCGAGCAGGTTGCCGAGGTGCTGCGGGTGTGCCGGGACGCCGGGGCGCACGTCACGGTGCAAGGCGGTCGAACCTCGCTGGTGGCCGGCACCGTTCCCGAGCACGACGATGTGCTGCTGTCCACCGAGCGGCTGAGCGCCCTCGGCGACGTCGACCCGGTCGAGCGGCGCGTCGAGGTCGGTGCCGGGGCCACCCTGGCGGTGGTCCAACACGCCGCAACCGCAGCAGGTTTGGTGTTCGGTGTGGATCTGGCTGCCCGGGACACGGCGACCCTCGGTGGCATGGCCTCGACCAACGCCGGCGGGCTGCGCACGGTTCGCTACGGCAACATGGGCGAGCAAGTCGTCGGCTTGCAGGTGGCGCTGCCCGACGGATCGTTGCTGCGGCGGCGCAGCCTGGTGCGCCGCGACAACACGGGCTACGACCTGCCGGCGCTGTTCGTCGGTGCCGAAGGCACCCTCGGTGTCATCACTGCGCTGGATCTGCGGCTGCACCCCACCCCGTCGCATCGGGTGACGGCGGTTTGCGGGTTCGCCGACCTCGAGCCACTGGTGGACGCGGGCCGGATATTTAGGGACGTGGACGGGATCGCGGCGCTGGAGTTGATCGATGGCCGTGCCAGTGCGCTGACCCGCGAGCATGTCGGGATTGGCGCCCCCGTGCAGGGTGATTGGTTGCTGTTGGTGGAACTGGCCGGCGACCACGATCAGACCGAACGGCTCGCCGATCTGCTTGATGGCGTGCGGATGTGCGGCGAGCCGGCGGTGGGCGTGGATGTCGCTGCGCAGCAACGGTTGTGGCAGGTACGGGAGTCGCTGGCCGACGTGCTCGGCGTATACGGGCCGCCGCTGAAGTTCGACGTTTCGTTGCCGTTGTCGGCAATCGGCGGATTCGCGCGAGATGCAGTCGCTTTGATCAGCGCGCAGGCCCAGGAGGCGCTGCCGTTGTTGTTCGGTCATATCGGTGAGGGAAACCTGCACCTGAACGTGCTGCGTTGCCCGCTCGAGCGCGAGCAGGAGCTGTACGGACCGATGATGGATCTCATCGCGCAGTGCAGCGGCAATGTCAGCTCTGAACACGGTGTCGGCAGCCGCAAGCGCGCGTACCTCGGAATGTCAAGGGAGGCCGCTGATATCGCTGCGATGCGGACGGTCAAAGCCGCGTTGGACCCGACCGGCTACCTGAACGCCGCGGTGTTGTTCGACTAGTCAGGCGCCGCCGGCCTGATTCCGACCGCGTGGCGCAACTGCGCCAGGAATTGGTCGGCATCGTCGCTTCGAACGATGTAGTGCGATATGGCGATCCGGATCACCGTCGCCGCCTTGACCGCCGCGTTGGGTCCGGGAAGGTGCCGTTGCAGGCCGTCGCGCATCTGCGGGATGACGCGGGAAAACTGGGCGATGGTGTGTTCGGGTTCGACATCGACCATGCGTACACCGGAGTACGAATGCTGGTACTCGACGATGAACCGCAACACGGCGTCGAGCTTGTCGACCCCCTTCAGCCCAGCGGTTGCCTTGACCAAGCCACTTTCGAAGAGTTGACGCTCGTAGCTTGAAAATGCGGAGAGCAACTCCTCTTTGGACGCGAACCAGCGGTACAGCGTGGGGCGCGAGACTCCGGCCTGGGTCGCGACTTCGGACAGGCTGAGCTTGGTCTTGCCGTTTCGGCCAAGCACCTCGGCGGTCGCCAAGAGGATCCGCTGACGCGTCGAGGTGTCGGTTTCCGTCACGGCCGGCTGACTCATGTCTTCTGCTCCTACGTCACGTTCGCCCGGGGCGCCGGCGCACCAGCACGGACTGCTGGATGGCGCCGATTGCGCCCTGCTCATCGAACAGTGTGCCGATCGTCGTCCCGATTCCGTCCGGCCCGTAGTTGGTCTCGGCGCGAAAACCGATCCAGTCACCGTCGGGGACCCGGAACACATGCACGGCCAGGTCGGTATTGAGGAACGTCCACTTGGTGATGTCGATCTTGCTGCCGATGCCGTTGGCGCAGTCGGCCACCGCGAACAGCCGCTCCAGCTGCGTCATGGTCTCACCGTTGACGAGGTCAACAGTCGGTTTGATCCAGGATTCTCCTGGGCCCTTGTTCAGCGGTTCGGTCAGCCATCGCCAGTCCAGGCTGTGGACGTAATTGCGGTCCCAATCCTTGGCGAGGTCACGGCTGCGGGCCTCGCTCAGGGGACGGGGCAGGGGTGCCGCCGCGTGCGCCAGGGCCTGGGTATCCAGCTGCTGCAACCGCCATCCGCTGGCGCGGGCGACGGGCCGGGGCTGACCGTCGGGGCCTGGGGCCAGCATCTCGGCGCTGACCAGCTCGATCTGTTTGCCGCCGCGTTGCAGCTGCGGACGGACCCACAGGTCGCCTTCGGCCGGCACCGGGCCCAGCAAGTCGATGACGACGCGGGACAGCCGGGTGTCGTCGCGCTGTTGGCACCGCTCCAGCGCACGAACCAGCAACGCCGACACCGGCCCGGCATGCTGGATCGCAGCCGTCCAGGTGCTTCGCACCAGATCGGTGGCCCTGAACTTCTCGCCCAACGCGTCGGCGTCATCGATCAGCTCGTAGTAGGAGTCGGTCATCGTCTACCTCTCTGGTCTCAGGGCAGACCGGCGCCCGGGGTGGCAACCGTCACGGCGTCCAGCCGGGAGAGCCGGGTGCCGACAAGGCGCTGGGGATACGCGTCGGTGCTCGACAGCAAAAACAGCGTGCGGCGCTCGGGGCCGCCCAGTGTGCAGGCGATGGCGACGCGTTCACCCATGTCGATGCGGTCTGTCACGGCGCCGCCGGCGGTGATCCGCTCAAACTGGTGAGCCAGCGTCATCGATGTCCACACCGCGCCTTCGGCGTCGAGCGTGATGCCGTCGGGCGGCCCGTCCAGGCCGTCGGCGAAAATCCGGCGGTCATGCAGCGCGCCGTCGTCGCCGATGGTGAACGCGCTGAGTCGCCGGCCGATCGATTCGGCGACGATCAAGGTGGCGCGGTCGGGCGTGATGACCATTCCGTTGGGAAAGTCGAGGTCTTCGGCGACGACGGTGGCGCTGTCGTCCGGGTCGAGTCGTACGATCAAGCCGCCGCCCTCGAACGCCTGGGACCCGATGTAGGCGCGCCCGGCATCGTCGATGACCATGTCGCCGAGGTTGGCCGGGGTGATGTCGGTGAGATCGGCGATGGTGACGACGGTTTCGCCGTCGTAGCGCAACACCTGGCGGTCTTCGGTCGAGGCGATCAGCAGTGACCCGTCGGGACGAAACCCAAGGCCCGACGGGCTGTGGCCGGGCAGTGGCAACGTGGTCAACGAGCCGTCCATGGTCGCGGTGTGTACCGCTTCACCCAGCATGTCGGAGAACCACAGCAGGCCCTCGAACCAGCGCGGGCCTTCGCCGAAGCAGAATCCGTTGGCCAGCGGCTCGGGGATCATCCGCTCAAGCCTTTACAAAACACCGCAAAAGTGTCACGCACCGCGGGTACCGGTGTCAATCTGACGCTCGAGCGAGTTCGCGCGCGACGGCCTCGTGATAGGCATCGATCTTGGCCGGATTGGCCTGCTGAAAGAGTTGGTCGGGCAGCGGCGCATGTTTGTAGGCCTCGATCGTCATGGTCCGGGAGAACAGCGTCATGTCCTGCCCGGGCCTGGTGAACCGGTACGACACGGTGATCCGGCCCGCAGTGCCGCCTTAAAACCGCCTCAGCCATTGCGGTCATGGCCCAGGCGACCAATCGAGTTGAACACAAACAGCGAGGGACGCGCAGCGATGGCCAGCTGCCAGCTGAAGATCCGGTCCCCATCTGAACCCGCTTCCTCCCAGGTGTCGCCGACCTTGGGCGGAAGCTCCGGCAGGTTGCCGATGTGTGCGCTACCGGGGTAGGTCTTCGTCCAGTTCTCCGGGTTGGTGACGAAGTCGTACACGGTTTCCGCGGACTGAATGAAGGCGGTTTCTGACGTGGTGGTCACGATGCCCAATTAGGTTGCCTCTCTGTGCTTTCCATTTGCCTAATCACTCGCTGCCCGGTCGGCTGGACCCGGACCTTGTTAGACAAGCTTTACAAATCCTACGCAAAGTGTCACGCTGAGCGATGAGCTGCGCTCGCGACTCGGCCATCGGGGGATAACGAGAGATGGAGCGGATTTGACCACAGAATCTGAGCAGACTGAGTGGACGGTGCAGGGCCTGCTGGATCTGTTTGACGTGCAGGCCGACGGGCAAGATCGGTTCACCGGCGACACCGGCGGTGACGTCGGGGCCGGCCAAGACGGCCGGCAGGTGGTAGAAGGCACCCAGGTGCTCGCGCAGGCGATTGTTGCGGCGGCGAAGCGATTCCCGGATAAGTCGGTACGGTCGGCGCACGCGGTGTTCTCCCGTGCCGTCGCCGTCGGTCCGCCAATCGAATTTGTCCTCGACGTGGTGGCCGAGGGCCGGTCCACCGCCACCGCGATCGTCGCCGTGCACCAGAACGGGCGACGCTGCCTGAGTATGACGGTGCTGGCCGATGTCCCGACCGGTGATGTCATCCGTCACCACCTGCCGCGGCCCGATGTCGCTGCGCCGCCCGACGCCAACCACTCCGAGATGCCGATGATCGGTCGGGAACTGCGACTCGTCGACGTCGTCGACGTCAACAGCCCCGACGAGGTCGGGCCGCCAGAGCTCTACGCGTGGCTGCACTACGACCCGATCCCGACCCGCGACGATCTGGCCAAGGCGCTCATCGCGTACTTCACCGGCCATCTGGGGATTTCGACCACCATGCGCGCGCACCCGGGCATCGGCACCAGCCAGGCGCACCTGACCGTGTCCACCGCGCCGATGAGCATCTCCGTCGCGTTCCACGAACCGGTGCGCTGGGACGGGTGGCTGCTCTACACACACGAGAGCACCCAGGTCGGTGCGGGAATGTCGTACGTGCGCGGCACCGTGCATTCCGAGGAAGGTGAGCTGCTGTGCTCCTTCGCTCAGGAGGCGCTGATCCGGCCGCTGCGTACCAGCGACACGGCGATCGATTCCCGCGCACGGTTCTAGCGGCTGGGAAACCCTAGATGTACTTCACCATCACGCATCCGATGCACAGCCATCCCTACAACCCGGAGTTCTTGAGTGGGGACGGCATCGGGAAAGTGGCGGCGGCCACCGAGGCGGCGGGGATTCATGGCTTCGGGTTCACCGACCACCCGGCACCGTCGCAGCGGTGGCTGGAAGCCGGGGGACACGACGCCCTGGATCCTTTTGTCGCACTGGGTTTCGCGGCGGCCAAGACGACCACGCTGCGGCTGATCCCCAACATCGTGGTGCTGCCCTACCGAAACCCTTTCGTGGTGGCCAAGTCTGGTGCCACGCTGGATTTGCTCTCCGGCGGCCGGTTCACGCTCGCGGTCGGCGTGGGTTACCTCAAACGGGAGTTCGCGGCGTTGGGTGTGAGCTACGACGAGCGTGCCGTGCTGTTCGACGAAGCGCTGCAAGTGATCCGGGCAATCTGGACCAGCGACGACATGTCTTTTGAGGGAAAGCATTTCAGCGCGCGCGGCATCACCGCGCACCCCCGGCCGATCAGTAGCCCGCATCCACCGATCTGGGTCGGCGGCAACACGGCGGCATCCCGCCAACGAGTCGCGAAGTACGGTGACGGCTGGTGTCCGTTTCCCGCCCCGCCCCAGTTGGCCCAGACGGCCGGCACCGCCGTCATCGACTCGGTGCAGCGCCTCACCGACGGCATCGACGATCTACGACGCCGATGCGATGCGGCGGGCAGAGACTGGTCCGCGATCGATATCACTTTCACAAACTTCGAGGGCGGCAGCCCCGCGAGCGACGAATTCAACGCCGACGCTTACCTCGATGGCCTGGAAAAGCTGGCGAAAGTGGGAGTGACGTGGGTGAGCGTCGGCCTGCCCGGCGACAGCATGGCGCATGCGCTCGACACGCTCGAGCGTTTCCGAACCCTCGTGATCGACGCTGCCTAGTCGGATTAAAAACGATAAATGGACTTCTCACACGTCGAACTCTCGCCCGAGGACAAGGCTTTCCATGAGAAGGCCCGGGCCTTCATCGCTGAGCACGTCACCGACGACGTACTCCGGCGTGATCGCGAGTTCGGCGAAAACTTCGATGAGCAAGTGCATTTAGCGCTGGGCAAAGCGGGTTATCTGGCCTCGGACTGGAAGCTGGAGTCCGAAGGTGGGTTCAGCCTCGTTCGGCGGCGAATCTTCCAACTCGAAATCGGCCGGGCTCACACGCCGTGGTACCACTGGGGAACCACGTCCGTCGTCGCGCGGCTGGTGCAGCAATTCGGCGCACCGGAGCTCACCGACTTGGTGTTGCCGGGAGTGCTGTCTGGCGAGCTTCGGCTGTGTCTGGGCTACACAGAGCCCGAGGGTGGCTCCGATGTCGCCACCTGCAAAACCAGGGCGGTGCGCGACGGCGACACGTGGATCATCAACGGCTCCAAGATGTTCACCTCGAACGCGCAGAACGCCAAGTACGTTTTTTTGCTCACCAACACCGACCCGCAAGGACCGAAACACAAGAACCTGACCATGTTTCTGGTGCCGCTCGATTCGCCGGGCATCGAGATTCAGGGCATCCGGACGCTGGACGGCGATCGCACCAACATCGTTTACTACAGCGACGTACGCGTCGACGATCTCTACCGGATCGGTGACATCAACGGCGGCTGGACGGTGATGCGCTCGGCGCTCGATTCCGAGCACGGCATTGTCAATCCGGAAGATCATGGCTTGCAGAACATTTCGGCGATGTCTGAGCACGGTCGGGTGATGGCCGAAGCTGTGGACAAGGCTGCCGCGTTGGTGACGCGGCAGGATCCCGACGGGCGGTGCCCCCTCGATGACGAGTCGGTCAAATACCGGCTGGGGCGCAGCGTCGCCCGGATGGAGGCGGCAGTGTCCACGCCCGGGATGTACGGGCGCGTCGCGCTCGCCCAGACAATGCGTGATGTCTCATCGGATTTGATGGACATATTGGGGGCCGCATCGGTCTTGCCGACCGATACCAAAGACTCGGCCGACGACGGCGCGGCGGAATACCTTTTCCGGCACGCATTACCGACCGGGATCTACGGCGGCACCATGGAGGTTTTCCGCAATATGATCGCCCAACATGCGCTCAAGCTTGGGCGCCCTGACTATCCCGGGTAGAAGGCAGCTCGGCGACGACGTCGACGCGGGTGGCGTCGAAACTGAGGAATCCTTTGATGGGAAGGCTCTCCGGGGGCGGATCCTCATAGCTCCAGGCGACGTCGTCGACCCTAATGTTCTGCTGCTCGTCGAGGACTGCGGTCCAATATGTCGCGAAGCCTTTGTAGTTGCAGTAGCTCGACGTCTCCGAGCGCAGCAGCAGATCGGTGCGCACGTGCGAAGGATCGACGTACAGCCGGGGCTCGAGCGCGGTCTCGAAGAGGATCATGGTGTCCTGCGTGTCCACGAGCGTGGTGCCGGCAACCGAGACGCGCAGGTGGCGCCTCGTCGGGCGGCAGTCGACGCGGTGGTACGGATTCGGCGGGTAGTGAACGAGTTTGCGGCCTTCCTCCAGCCAGGTGTCGACGACGTCCCAGGGCACATGGACGAAGCCCGGCGCCTCGGGCTCGGGTTCGGTGGGCAGGTCGCCGACCTCGTCGGCCCGGAAGGCGTAGCTGAGCGGCCGACCACGTCGGTGCACCAGCAGCACCCGCTCGGTGTCGATTACCAGACGCCCATCCAGGAAGGCCTGGACGCGTCGTGGATGCGGCTCGATGTAGATAACGTCGGCGGGCAGCGGGGGAGAGAAGCGTCCGGCGGGATCGCTGCTGAGCGGACCACGTCCGGCTACCAGAGTCATGGTGTTTCTCCTGGTGTGCAACCGATCATGCAGGTCCGCGGTTTCAATTGTATTCCACGATTGTCAGAGCTGGGCGTTTGCGTTGCGGCTCAACGCGAGGCGCCAAATTTGTCTCACTACCCGGCTCATTTCCTATGATGCCGTCAAGCATGGCGTGCCGCACTTACAATGCGGTAGCGGCTACCGTGTCGGTAAGTCAGTCGACGATGATCCCGCCAGTTAAGTTGACGACTGTCCCAGTCAGGGCGGCGGCCTGATCCGAGGCCACGAAAGCGGCCACATCTGCGAGTTCTGCGAGCGTGGTCGCGCGCTTCGTGTGCGACGTATTCAAAACCGCCTCCGCGAATTGCTTCCTGCTGATGCCATATGCGGCGGCGTGCAGGCCGAAGACAACGTCGATCGTTGCTGTTTCCTCCATGCCGGTGGTGCGCAGGCATACGGTGCGGACACCCTGGGGGGCCCATTCCGCCGAGAACATTCGATTGAGGCCTTCGAGCGCCGCCCAAGCCGGACTCATACCACCGGTCAGGGGCACGCCCAGGCGGGACGGCTCGGGTGTGTGCATCAGGATCACCCCGGACCGCTGCTTGATCATCTGACGTGCAGCCGTTCTGGCGGTGACGAAATGCGCCCACGGATAGGTGGCGATCGGCAGCGCGAAGCTTTCCACCGATAGCTCGGTGAGAGGAATTCCCTGTATCCCTTGCTGCGGAATCCCGATGGCGTTGAACGAGATATCAATCGTGCCGGCCTTGGTCACGACATCGTCGACGTGGCTTGCCACCGCGGCTTCGTCCATCGCGTCGATCCGTGCTGTCTCGGCGGCTCCCCCGGCGCAAGCGATTTCTTTCGCTAACGCGTCCAGGACACCTTTGTCTCGTCCGGTCAGGAAGACGCGGGCGCCGTCCCGAGCGAACGCGCGGGCAACCGCAGCGCCCACCGCTCCTCCCGCGCCGTAAATGATTGCGTTCTTGTTTTGAAGCGACATGTCTGTTCTCCATTCACCGCCGTGGCGGCAGCTGTGATCTCGATAAGTTGACAAACGGTGACGAATTGTTGAGCCGGATTTCGTGCCGACGCTTACGAGTTGACGGACTCTGCCGGTGCGAGCAGCGCCATGTACTGGTGCTCGAGCGCCTTGGCGGCGCCACCGCGCCAGCTCTCCGCCAAGGACAGCGACATCGGATCGGGGAAGATTTCGTCGTCGTCGTTCTCCACCCCGTCGAAGATGCCTTGCGCCACGGATTGCGGAGAGGCCTTCGGTATATCCAGGCCTCGGGTCATGTCGGTGTCCACGGGACCGGTCAGCACCGCTTGGACCCGCACGCCCTGTCCGGCCAAGATGACGCGCAGCGATTGCGTCAAGGAAAATGCGGCAGCCTTGGAGATGGAGTAGGCCGGAATGAGCGGCAAGGGAGCTAAGGCATTCACCGACAGATTGTTGACGATCGATCCCCTGGAGTGAGCCAGCGCCGGCAGGAATGCCTGAATCACGGCATACGTGCCGAAAAGATTCACCGCAAGGTGCCGTTGCAGCGTGGAAAGATTGCTCAAATCGTCGTAAAGCGCCAGGCCGGCATTGTTGATCAAGATGTCGAGAGAATCGACCTTGTCCACAGCCTCGTGAATCTGCGCGCCGTTGGTGATGTCCAGCGCCAAGGGCGTCACGCGGGGATCGCTGTTGTCGGCCAGGGCCTTTCGGGTACCAACGTATACCCGGCTGGCTCCTCGGTCGAGGGCTTCCACGGCCAGCGCGCGCCCGATGCCGCGATTGCCGCCGGTAATAAGAACCGCTCTGCCTGAGATTGTCACCACGATGACGATCTCCTTTCTACTGGTGTGGTATCGGCAGGCCGCACGCGTCGGTGGGCTTACCGCGGCCAGCCGTTGCACGATGCCCGCATGTATTCCGATACGCCGGGCAGCAGAGAATCATCGGTGGGCAGATCAGAGGTCCGAGCCGGCTGCACGGTCACATCACCCCGGTATGCGTTGACCCCAGTAACAACCGGCAGCCGGGGCACGGAGTAGGAACTTAGTCATGGCGGGACCGGTGGAAGACATCAAAGTCGTCGAGCTCGGGGTCTGGGTGGCCGGCCCGGCCGCCGGTGGCATCCTGGCCGACTGGGGCGCCGACGTCATTAAGATCGAGCCGCCGCGCGGCGACCCGGGGCGCATGTTCGGCCGGATGTTGGGATGCGATCTCGGCGTCAATCCGCCATTCGAAATGGACAACCGCTCCAAGCGCAGCATCGTCTTAGACCTCACGACCGAAGAGGGCCACGACACCGCGTTCGAATTGCTCGCGGACGCAGATGTTTTCGTGACCAACGTGCGACCCGGCGCATTGCAACGTCTTGGGTTCGACTTCGAGTCGGTGTCGGCCCACAACCCCCGCCTGGTTTACGGCCTGATCACCGGATACGGCGAAACCGGGCCCGATGCCGAGCGTGCCGCCTACGACGTCGCGGCATTCTGGTCGCGCGCCGGCGTGGCCCACCTGCTCACCCGGCCCGGCGACACCCCGCCGTTTCAGCGGGGCGGCATGGGTGACCACTCGGCCGGCATGACCCTGACCGCGGCCATCTGCGCGGCACTGCTGGCCCGCGAACGCACTGGGGCCGGTCAGCTGGTGACCACCTCGCTGTACCGGCAAGGCGCCTACACCGTGAGCTTCGACGTCAACACCTATCTGCTGACCGGCCAGCCGATCGCGATCGGGCAACGCGAAACCATGGGCAACCCGTGCATGAACAACTACACCGCCGGCGATGGGCGCAGGTTCTGGATCGTCGGTCTCGAAGGCGACCGGCACTGGCCCCCGCTGTGTCGCGCCGTCGGCCACCCCGAGTGGCTAGACGATCCGCGATTCAGCGATGCCCGCGCCCGCGCCGTCAATGGCGCGGAGCTCATCGCCGAGCTGGACGAAATCTTCGCAACTCGCACCCTGGACGAATGGGCGGAGGTCTTCGGAGGAGAACCGGACTTCTTCTGGTCGCCGGTCAACAGCATCGAGGACGTCGTCGCCGACGAGCAGTTTCACGCCGCGGGCGGCATCGTCGACGTACCGGACGGCGAGTCCAGCGTCTCGATGGTGGCCACACCGGCGGATTTCCATGGCACGCCGTGGGCACCGCGCTCCGTGGCACCGGAACTCGGACAGCACACCCACGAAATTCTCGCCGAACTCGAGGCGCGCCGGAGCTTGTGAGCCGCTAGGGGACCTTTACAAATTTGCGCTAAAGTGTCACGCTGTCGGGTGAGTCGCATCACCCGCAACGTGAGGCGGCAGCCCACAATTAGAAGCCCATGACAAGCGCGGCAGGCAACGCCAACGCACCGGGGTGCGGCGGTGAGGAACGGATTGATGGTCACTCCATACATCGGCGAGAGCAGCCGGGTTAGTGCTGCGCGAGCGACCCGGGCAGACGGTGAGTGTCTGCGATATCGACTGGACGTCCTTGCGGCCAGCGCAGGCGACGTCGTGCAATCGGCCGGGGGGTGGCTCTACGACCGGGTGATGGCCGGATGGGAGGTGACCGTATTGCTACCGCACAGCTGCGATTCCCGGTCACTGCGGATTCTCGGGGTGCGGACATCGGAACTGGATGCGGAGTTCGCCTTGATGGGGACGGGCTCGACTAGCCAGAGTCTGGCAGTCAGCGCCGAGGCATTCACCGCGGATGCGCGAGTACGCGACAAGGTGCTCGAGTCCCTGGACAATGGTTTGACCGAAGTCGCTTTATGGGGTGACGGGTGGCCGCTGGGAGTGAATCGTGCGATGACCAGAGCACAGCACGTCCTGAGCGCGGCGGCGCGGACGTTCAAGGGCTACGCTCTTGCGGCAGCTGGGATTTCCTGCAACCCAGTCGATCCCACCGAAGCGCTGCTGTGCGACATGGCAACCTGCTCGCGGGTCGACTCAGAGCTGATCCGGCTCGACTAGCACGATGAAGAAGTACTACGGCCATACACTGCTCTACCTGCACGAGACGATCTCCCTGGGATCCGGGCGAAGTGACTGCTTCACCGAAGTCTTCACCGACACCTACCAGCCGATGATGGACGAGCTCGGTGCCCGGCTGTTCGCGATCTGGGAATCCACCCCCTACAACGGTCACTGGCCACAAGTGACGATCATCTGGGAGATCGACGCCTTCGCAGACTACGCCCGGATCGGAGCTGCACAGGCACGCGGCGGCAGTCATGAGGCCGCGGCCGGAAAATGGTCGACGTTTCTGGCCGAAATCGGCGCCTCGGGCGAGGGGCGAATCGTGTACCCCGGACCCAGCAACAAAACGCTGGCCGAGTTGCGAGAGGCGAATTTCACTGCGCCGCTGGTGATCCAAGAGATCATGCAGACCAAGCCCGGACGCCAAGACGACTACATCCGCGAGCTGGAACGGCTCTATGTTCCGTGGTCGGAGCGCACCGGTAAACGCTGGCTGGGTTCGTTCACCACGACCTTCCGCTTCAACGAGGTCATCCACTACTGGGCTCTGGACGGTGGCTGGGAATGCTTCGCCAACCACTACCCCTCGTGGAAAGAAAGCCCACCCGCCGAAATCGTCACCTGGATGAGCGTGGCGCCCGCGCTGCGCGACGGCTGGGAAGACTCGATTCTGCAGGCCCTGCCGCCATCGCCGCTGCAGTGACTAATCAACGAGGACCAATGGACTTCAGCTACGACCCTTTTGACGCGCAGGTGATGGCAAACCCGTTGCCGTACTACCAAACCCTGCGCGAGCAATATCCGGTGTACTACATGCCGCAGTGGGATACCTTCGCGCTGTCCCGCTTCGAGGACATCTGGCGAGTGCTGGAAGTCAACGAAGGGACCTTCGTCGCATCGGAAGGAACGTTGCCGGCGGCGTCGGTCCTGGCCAAGCACAACACCGGACCGGTCGGGGACCCGCCGTTGCATCCGTTGCCGTTCCATGCGGTGTTTGACGCCGACTTGTATGGCGAAATCCGTCGCGCGCATTCACAGCCGTTGCGGCCCAGGGCGGTCGCCGGGCTGGAGGACAGGATCCGCACGCTGGCCAATGAGAGACTCGATCTGTTGCTGCCGCAAGGTTCGTTCGACCTGACCCAGGATTACGGCGGCGTCGTGGTGGCCTCGATCGTGTGCGAACTACTCGGCATACCAACCGATCTGGCGCCACAGGTACTGGCCGCGGTCAACGCGGGCAGCCTCGCCGAGCCCGGGGTCGGCGTCGAGGTTGCCGAAGCCAGGCCGAACTATCTGGAATACCTCGTGCCATCCGTCAAGCGGCGCCGGGACGACTCATCCGGGGACGCGCTGCCCATTGTGGACGGTCTGATCGGCTATCGCTTGCCCGACGGCAGCGAGCTCAACGATGTCGAAGCCGCGACGCAGATGCTGTGCATCTTCATCGGTGGGACCGAGACCGTGCCGAAGATCGTCGCCCACGGGCTGTGGGAACTCAGCCAGCGGCCCGACCAGTTGGCCGCGGTGCGCGCCGACCCCGTCGCCAATGTGCCGGTCGCGCGCGAGGAGATGATTCGGTTCTGCGCGCCGGCGCAGTGGTTCGCCCGAACGGCGCGGAAACCCTTCACAATTCACGACGAGACGATTCAGCCCGGGCAGCGAGTCATCACACTGCTGGCGTCGGCCAACCGCGACGAGCGGGAGTACGAAAAGCCCGATGAGTTCGTCTGGAACCGGCCCATCCGTCGTTCGCTGGCCTTCGGTCGTGGCCAGCACTTCTGCATCGGCTACCACCTGGCCCGGCTGGAAATCGATGTGCTGCTGCAGGAATGGCTTCGGCGGGTGCCGGACTACGCAATCCAAAGCCAGGCCGCGACGCGGCTGCCGTCCAGCTTCCAATGGGGATGGAACAAGATCCCCGTGGAGGTCTGACGTGTGGTCCTATCGGATCATCGCCCCCTATCTGTTCGAGCGGACCTCGATCGCTGACAAAACCGCCGACTGCCTGGCCGATGGCCACGTGTTGCTGCGGTTCTTGGCCGCAGGGGTTTGCGGCAGCGATCTGCCGGCCTTTCGCGGTGCTCAGGGCAGGCTTCCCGGAGACGACGGACCAAGCGCGGCAGAGAAGGACGGGTTCCCGATCCACGAAGTCGTCGGCGAGGTGATCGCCAGCCGGCATCCCGAGCATCGTCCCGGCGATCGGGTGGTGGGCTGGGCCTCCGGGTTCGACGGTCTGATGGAGCGCGTAGTCAGTGACGGCAACGGGCTGGCACCGTACGATCCGGCGCTGACCCCAGCGGAAGCGGTGGGTCTGCAACCACTGGCGTGTGTTCTCTATGCCTGCGAGCAAATACCGGACCTGGCCGGTCGTCACATCGCGATCATCGGCCAGGGCTCGATCGGGCTGCTCTTTTCCTATGTCGCCAAGGCGGCCGGTGCCCGGCGCGTTACCGGGATCGACCCCGTCGACCGCGAAAGCGTCGCAACAGCTTTCGGTGTCGACGATCCGGTACGCGCCACCAGCGACCGTTGGGTGAGCCAACTCGCGCCCGCGGACCGGGCCGACGTCGTCATCGAGGCCGTCGGTCACCAGGTGGCCACCCTCGGGCACGCCATCGCGGCCGCCGCCCCGGGCGGTACCGTCTTCTACTTCGGCGTTGCCGACGACGAGGCCTACCCGATTAGCATGCGTCTCATGCTGCGCAACAACCTGACATTGAAATCCGGTGTGACGCTTGACCGGCGGCGGGTGTTGGAGGTCGCCGGCAAGTTCGCCGCGGACCATCCCGAGCTGCTCGGCTCCTATCTCACCGCACACCTTCGGCGTCGACGACGTCCAGGGTGCGTTCGAGCTGGCCTGCCGGCCGGTTCCGGAGCGCATCAAGATCGCGATCGCGGATTGAGCGTGTCCAAGGTGTCTCAGAGCAACCTACAACAGGCGCTGAACAAAAACACTCCGGTATGGGGTGGCTGGATCACCGGCCCGACGCTGATCGGACCAGAGGAATTCGCCAGGGCCGGATACGATTACGTGGGCTTCGATGCCCAGCATGGCTACCTCGACGACGCCGATATCGCCGGCATAATGCGGCGCATCGAACACCTGCCCATCGGTACCGTGGTGCGGCTACCCGATGCCGACGCCGCACCGATCGGGCGAGTACTGGACGCCGGCGCCGACGCCGTCGTCATCGCGATGATCGAGTCGGCTGACCAGGCCGCCGCGGCAGTGGCCGCCACCCGCTACCCTCCGGCAGGCATCCGCAGCTTCGGCCCGCTGCGCGCCAGCATGGGTTTTGACAGCGCCGCCCTCGAGTCACGGGTAAGCGTCTTCGCGATGATCGAAACGGCAGCTGCGCTGTCCGGCCTCAGCGAAATCTGCGCTGTCGACGGCCTGGCCGGCATTTATGTCGGGCCGGCCGATCTGGCCATCTCGATGGGTGTCGACGTCGTCGGGGCAACCAGAAATCCGGAAGTGCTGGACGCGATCGCGCGGATCAATCGCACCGCCGCCGATGCCGGGCTGGTCACCGGCATCCACGCGAGTGAGGGCAAGACAGGTCGCACCATGGCGCAGCTGGGATTCCGGATGATCACCCTGGCGGCCGAATCGCAGGCGTTGCGGCGGGGAGCGGTAGAGCATCTACGTGAGGCGACCGGACAGTGACCGACGACCGAGCTGCGATTCGTGAACTGATTGGCAGCTACGCGCTCGCCCTCGACGCGGGAGACATCCAAGGGTGCGTGCAGCTGTTCACAAGCGACGCTGAATTCTTGGTTTACGGTCGGTCTTTCGCCGGTCACGACGGCATCGGCAAGATGTTCCGGGATGCGCCGCGCGGGCTGCATCTGACCGGAGTCTCCCATATCGACGTCCGTGACGACACCGCGACGGTCCGGTCACAGGTGCTGTTCGTCAGGGCCGGCGACCTGCATTTGCGGCCCGCGTTGTACGACGACGAACTGATCAGCGACGGTGGCCACTGGCGTTTCCAGCGGCGGCGATGCCAATTCATCACCAGCCGCGGGCTGTCCGACAGCCCCGAGGTTCCGTCATCATGACCGGTCAGCGCGTTGCATTGGTCACCGGCGCGGCCGGCGGTCAGGGCTGGGCCATCGCCAAAAGGCTGCGTGCGGAGGGCTTTTCAGTGGCAGCCTGCGACCTGCGGACCGACGAGCTGGGCGCTGCGGTCGACGAGCTGGGTGACAACGAGGTGATCGGCATCCACCTCGACGTCACCTCCCCGGCGCAATGGGATGCGGCCGTCGAGCGGGCCGTAGGCCGCTTCGGGCTGCTGAGCACGCTAGTCAACAACGCCGGTGTGCTGCACCGGGCGTCGTTGGCCGACGAGACGGCTGAAGACTTCGAAAACGCCTGGCGGGTCAATTGTCTGGGCGCTTTCCTCGGCATGCGCGCCGCCCTCGATCAGCTGCGCAGGGCAGAACACGCGGCCATCGTCAACATCTGCAGCACGGGAGCCATCCGTCCCTTCCCTCAGCACTGCGCCTACGGATCCTCGAAGTGGGCGCTGCGGGGTCTGACCCAGACCGCCGCCGCCGAACTGGCGCCATCAGGCATTCGCGTCAACGCGGTATTCCCGGGACCGATCGCCACCGCGATGCTCGACGACGACCACGCAGACGCGGCTGGCCGAGACCGCGATGTTCGGGCGGCTCGGTCAACCGCGCGAGATCGCAGATGCCGTAGCTTTTCTGGTCTCGGACGAGGCGTCGTTCATCACCGGTTCGGAGTTGGTCGTCGATGGTGGGCAATGTCTGCAGATCTGATGAGAACGAAACTGTCGGTCGGCATCATCGGTGCCGGACCGGGCGGCCTGGCGCTGGGAATTCTGTTGGCTCGTGCCGGCTTTCACGACTTCACCATCTTTGACCGTGAAGACGATGTCGGCGGGACGTGGCGGATCAATACCTATCCGGGGCTGGCGTGCGACGTCAAATCACATCTTTATTCGTATTCATTCGACCTGAACCCGCACTGGTCACGGCTGTGGTCCGGACAGCCCGAGATCCTGGCCTACTTCGAGCGCTGCGCCGACGAGTATGGACTGCGGCAGCATCTGAAACTGCGCACCGAAATCCGTTCCGCGAGCTGGGATGAAGAGATGCAGCGTGTGCTGACACCGACGGGAGCACCATTTCGTGGTGTCCGCCGTCGGTTTGTTCACCCGGCCGCTGCTTCCGGACCTCGTCGAGCAGGAGCCGTTCACCGGAACGGTGATGCACTCGTCACGATGGGATCATTCGGTTTCGCTCGAGGGCGCGCGGGTGGCCGTACTGGGGACCGGATCGACGGCGTCGCAATTGGTGCCGGAATTGGCCAGGGTCGCCAGCCAGGTTTATTCGGTGCAACGGTCACCGACCTGGATATTGCCGAAGCCAGACCGGCATTACACGCGGCGGGAACGCTGGGTCTTCGCTCACGTGCCGTTCGCCAAAAAGCTGTACCGGACCCGGTTGTGGCTGCGCAGCGAATCCAACATTTCTGTGATCGAGCATGGCAGCGAAAAGACGCAGGAATTCACCGCGATTGCACTGAAGATGCTCGAGAAGAGCGTCGCCGATGAGGAATTGCGCCGCAAGCTCACTCCGGCGCATCCGATGGGCTGCAAGCGGCTGGTGTTCTCGTCGGAGTATTCGTCCGCATTGACCCGGCCCAACGTCGAGGTGGTGAACAGCCCGGCGCGGTACCTGCGGGCGCGATCCCTGATCACCGAAGACGACACCGAACGCGAGGTCGACGTCGTGGTGTGTGCCACCGGTTACGCCGCGGCCGACTACCTGGGACAGCTCGACGTTTCCGGAGAGCAGGGAACGACGCTGCGCGAGACCTGGAGTGAAGGGGTGCACGCATATTTCGGCATGGCCGTTCCCGCGTTTCCCAACTTCTTCATGCTGTACGGACCGAACACCAACGTCGGCTCCAACAGCGTGATCTTCATGCTGGAAGCCCAGGCCCGCTACATCGTCCGGGCATTGAAATACATGCGGCGCAAGGGAAAGAGGTACATCGCGGTGCGGCCCTTCGCGATGGCCGAATTCGTCGCCAAGATCGACCGCTGGATGGTCGGCACCGTCTGGACCACCCAGTGCAGCAACTACTTCCGCGCCCCCAACGGGCGCGTGGTGACGCAGTGGCCGCGAAGCGCGCGTAGCTTCTGGGAAATGACGCGCCGATTCAAACCCGCCGACTTCAGCTTTGCGCCTCCAGCCATGTCCGCCGTCGACGCCGACGCGGTCACGTCGCTGGACAGCCGGAGTCGATGACGGAATTGGACGGCTTCGAGCGGCTGCATCCCGCCCTGCGCGCGATTGCCACAACGCGAACAGACTTTGCGCCGGCCTCGATCCAACTCATGCGCGAACCGTTCAACGAGCGCCGCCGTATTGCGGCCGAACAGACGCAGGCCCACGGCGTCCAGATCGTCGAGAACAACGTGGCGACCGAATCCGGCAAAGTACCGGTGCGGATCTATCGCGGCGGAGAGTCACCGGCGCCGGCGGTGGTGTACTGCCATGCCGGCGGGTTCGCGCTGGGGAACCTGGACGCCGATCACCGGCAGTGCGTGGAGCTCGCGAGTCGCGGCCGCTGCACGGTGGTTTCGGTCGACTACCGGCTGGCCCCGGAGCACCCCTATCCGGCCGCCCTCGACGACGCGGGTGCCGTGCTGCGATGGGTGGCGGCCAACGCGGCGGAACTCGATATCGATGCGGCACGCCTGGCCGTCGCCGGAAGCAGCGCCGGTGCCACCCTGGCCGCGTGCCTGGCGCACGGCGTCGCCGGCGGACCACCGGTCCTTTTCCAGTTGCTGCACCAGCCGGTGCTGGATGATCGAGCCACCGCGTCGAAAGCGGAATTTCGGACCAGCCCGGCTTTCGACAGCGAGGCAGCGGACCTGATGTGGCGCTACTACCTGGGCCCGGAAGCCGCCTCAAAAGATGCTGTGCCCGCACGCCGAGACCGATTCGACGGTCTGCCACCCGCTTTGATCACCTGCGCGGAGATCGATCCCTTCCGCGACGAGGCAGTCGGCTATGCGCTACAGCTACTTCGCGCCGGGGTCTCCACCGAGCTGCACGTGTTTCCGCGCACCTGCCACGGATTCGATTCGCTGCTGCCCGACTGGTCCGTCTCCGAGCAGTTATTCACGCTGCAGGGTCAAGCCCTCCGGCGCGTCTGGTACGGGAACTAATCGGCCCGTTGACCACCGACTACCGCGTGGCGCAGACGGTCACCACGGTGCTCACCGTGTTTGGCCGCGTGCGGTAGATTGCCGTCGCGACCGGCTCAGGAGGACGGATGGCGTGCTGCGATGTCCCAATTGCTGCTGAAGACCGCGACGGAGCCTTCACCGTCGACGCGTCGCGGGTGACTTTCGGGCGCGGTTGCCTGGCGGAGGTGGGTGACAGAGCCAGCGCTCTTGGGTTGCGGAGGGTGGCGTTGTTCTCCGATGCCGGCGTGGCTGGACTGCCCATCTTTGCGAAGACGCACGACTCGCTTGTCGCGGCCGGACTGGACGTAATCACCTATACCGACGTACATGTCGAGCCCACCGACGCGTCTTTTCTGGACGGGGCGCGTTTCGCGCAAGAGGCGAACCCCGATGGCTACGTATCGCTGGGCGGCGGCTCTGTCATCGACACGTGCAAGGCCGCCAATCTGTACACCACCTATCCCGCCGACTTGCTGACCTACGTCAACGCGCCCATCGGCGAGAGCAAACCCGTACCTGGCCCGCTCAAGCCGCATATCGCATGCCCCACCACGGCGGGCACCGGCAGCGAGGTAACCGGCATCGCGATCTTTGATCTTCTGTCGCTATCGGCGAAGACGGGCATCGCTTCGCACGCACTGCGTCCCACGGAGGCGCTCGTCGACCCCGACTGCACCGCGAGTCTGCCCCCCGAGGTCGTCGCCTCGGCAGGGCTCGATGTGCTGTCGCACGCTTTGGAGTCTTACACCGCTCGGCCCTACGTCCTGCGGCGCGCTCCCGCACGCCCCAGCCTGCGGCCCATGAGTCAGGGTGCCAATCCGTGGAGCGATCTGGGCTGCCGGAAGGCGTTGCGCCTGCTGGGGCAGTTTTTGGAGCGAGCGGTGAACGACGCTTCCGACAGTGAGGCCCGTGAGCAGATGATGTGGGCTGCAACGCTTGCGGGCATCGCGTTTGGCAACGCGGGCGTTCACGCACCACATGGCATGGCCTACGCGGTGGCAGGGCTGGTACGTGACTTTCGCCCCTCGGGCTACCCGGCCGATGAGCCGCTGGTGCCGCATGGCATGGCCGTCATCCTCAATGCACCGTCGTCGTTCCGCTTCACAGCGGAGGCGAGCCCGGAAAGGCACTTAGAGGGCGCACGGCTGCTCGGCGCTGACACTCAGGGCGCCGGCGCGAAGGATGCGGGCGAGGTGCTGGCCAACGAACTCATCCGCGTCATGCGAGCGGTGCGCATGCCTAACGGGCTAAGCGGGGTGGGCTACACCGAAGATGACGTGGTGGCCCTCACGGAGGGGGCTTATCCGCAACAGCGCTTGTTGCAAAACGCTCCGCGAGAGATGAGCAAACCGGTTCTGGCGGACCTGTTTCGGCAGGCCATGCACTACTGGTAGGCAAAACACGCTCGCGTTTAAAGTGACACACGCCGGCCGCCTCGATGCGGACCAGGACCTCGTCGCGCTGCGGGGCGCGAGATCGAGGTCAGCGATGCTGATCGGCCGCGACTCGGCATCGGGCCGGGGTGACCCGATGTGCTCCAGCACAGCGCCCCGGATTTGAAGCATGCTGGAATACAACTATGGCTTCGACTCCGCTGGTCCCGCCCCTACCTGACGAGCTCACCAGCCGCGATTTCCCGGTGCTCTGGCCCGTGCTCACCCGATGGGCCGACAACGACATGTTCGGCCACCTCAACAATGCCGTGTACTACCAGCTCTTCGACACCGCGATCAACGGCTGGATCAACACCAACATCGGCGTCGACCCGCTGACCATATCGTCGCTGGGCATTGTCGCCGAGTCAGGCTGTCGCTACTTCTCCGAATTGCATTTCCCGCAAAGGCTTGTCATCGGACTGGCGGTTACCCGGCTCGGCCGCAGCAGCGTCACGTATCGGCTCGGCGTTTTCCGGGCCGCTGAGGAGCTGGCCGCCGATGAGGCGCAGGCGGTGACCGCTCTCGGGCACTGGGTGCACGTCTACGTCGACCGGACGAGCCGCAAGCCGGTACCGATTCCCGACGCCATCCGCGCACTGCTGTCGACGGCCTGCGTTGCACCTGTAGATCCTCGATAAATAGAAGCCTCGCCGAGATAGCGCGTATGGCTGGCACTTTCGTCCGTCCAGACGGCGCCCGCGGTGCCGGCGTGCGCCCGGTTATGCTTCGCCAATGCCAGTCTTGAGCAAGACCGTCGAGGTCAGTGCCGACGCCGCATCGATCATGGCCATCGTCGCCGATTTCGAGGCGTATCCGCAGTGGAACGAAGGGATCAAGGGCCTCTGGGTGCTCGCCCGCTACGACGACGGGCGTCCCAGCCAGCTGCGCCTCGACACTGAGATTCAAGGCGTGGCGGGTACCTATATCCAGGCCGTGTACTACCCGGGCGCGAACCAGATTCAAACCGTCATGCAGCAAGGTGACCTGTTCGCCAAGCAGGAGCAACTGTTCAGTGTGGTCGAGATCGGCGCGTCGAGCCTGCTGACGGTGGACATCGACGTCGAGACCTCCGTGCCGGTGCCCGCGCCGATGGTGAAGTCGCTCCTCAACAACGTGCTTGACAAGCTCGCCGAAAACCTCAAGCAACGCGCCGAGCAGCTGTCCGCGAATTAGCGAGTCTGCCGGCTCAGTCGAAGATTCCCGTTCGGTCCAGCATCCCGGTCAGGCGTTGTGCCGCGTCGGTGAATTGCCAGACGGTGTGCTCGATCACGGCCGCAGCGTCGCGGCGACGCAGCGCGGCGATCAACTGCCGATGATTGTCGACCGCGGCCACGCCCCACTCCGGGTCGGCGGCGTACACCAGTACCGGCATGTAGCGCGCGGCGTTCAGCAGGAACCAGGCCAATTTTGTCCGACCGCTGGCTTGATTGAAGACACGGTGAAACGAGAACTCGATCCCCGCGATGGTATCGGCTTCGCTGGACCCGACGGCCGCCTCAAGCGCGTTGTTGATGCGGTCGAGCTCGTCGATCTCGCCGTCGGTGATGTGGTCGGTGGCCGCGGCGGCCAGCTCCTTGGCGATCGTTGCCTGCAGCCAGAAGATGTCCTGGATGTCTTGGCGGGTCAGCGGCAACACGACGTGACCGCGGTGCGGTTCCAGCTGCACCATGCCCTCGCCGCGCAGTTTCAGCAGGGCCTCGCGCACCGGCGTGACGCTGACCCCGAGTTCGGCCGCGGTCTCATCGAGGCGTATGAAAGTCCCCGGACGCAATCTCCCGGACATGATCGCCGCCCGCAACCGACCCGCGACTTCGTCGGACAGCTGTGCCCTGCGCAGTGGCCGCCGGCTCCGCGGCTTGGTAGAAATCGGTGCGTTCACGGGGGCTGCCAGGGGTTTCATCGGCTCGGCGGGGCTCGACCGGGTCTTGTCATCGGGGCACTAAAGCCATAGTGTGACCCACACAACACCATGTTTTATCAAATATCAACCTGGCGCAAGCGGTGCGCGAGTGTAAGGGGAGGTACTAGTTGACCGCCCAGTTGGCCAGCCACCTGACACAGACATCACAGGTCACCGAGCAGCCGTACCGCGCCCGGCGGCAGAACTGGGTCAACCAACTCGAGCGGCACGCGATGATGCAGCCGAACGCGACGGCGCTGCGATTCCTGGGCAACACGGTGACTTGGGATCTACTGCAGCATCGGGTCTCGGCGCTGGCCGATGGGTTAAGCCGGCGGGGAGTCGGCTTCGGCGACCGCGTCACGATTCTGATGCTCAACCGCACCGAATTCGTCGAGTCGGTGCTGGCCGTCAACATGCTGGGGGCCATCGCGGTCCCGCTGAACTTCCGGCTCACCCCGGCCGAAATCGCCTTCCTGGTCGAGGACTGCGAAGCCCGCGTGATGATCACCGAACCGGTGCTCGCCCCGGTGGCCACCGGTGTCCGCGACATCCAGCCGCTGCTGAACACGCTCATCGTGGCCGCCGGCTCAACCGACGACGGTGTGCTCGGCTACGAGGACCTCATCAACGAGACCGGTGATCCGCACGAACCCGTGGACATCCCGAACGACTCTCCGGCTCTGATCATGTACACCTCGGGCACCACCGGCCGTCCCAAAGGCGCCGTGCTGACCCACACCAACCTGACCGGCCAGACGATGACCGGGCTGTACACCAACGGCGCCGACATCAACAGCGATGTCGGTTTCATCGGTGTCCCGTTTTTCCACATCGCCGGAATCGGCAACATGCTGACGTCGATGTTGCTCGGCATCCCCACGGTGATCTACCCGCTCGGTGCATTCGACCCGGGTCAGCTGCTCGACGTGCTGGCGGCAGAGAAGGTCACCGGCATCTTCCTGGTTCCCGCGCAGTGGCAGGCGGTCTGCGCCGAGCAGCAAGCACGACCCCGAGATCTGCGGTTGCGGGTGATGTTGTGGGGAGCCGCTCCAGCGCCGGATGCGCTGCTGCGCGAGATGTCGGCGACGTTCCCCGGTACCCAAATACTGGCCGCTTTCGGCCAGACCGAGATGTCGCCGGTCACTTGCATGCTGCTAGGTGACGACGCGATCCGCAAGCGCGGATCGGTCGGAAAGGTGATCCCCACCGTCGCCGCCCGCGTCGTCGACGAGAACATGAACGACGTGCCCATCGGCGAAGTAGGCGAAATCGTCTACCGGGCACCAACATTGATGAGCGGCTACTGGAACAACCCGGCAGCTACCGCGGAGGCGTTCGCCGGCGGCTGGTTCCATTCCGGGGACCTCGTTCGGATGGACGACGAGGGCTACGTCTGGGTGGTCGATCGTAAGAAGGACATGATCATCTCCGGCGGCGAGAACATCTACTGCGCGGAGGTGGAAAACGTCCTCGCCAGCCATCCCGGCATCGTGGAAGTCGCCGTCATCGGCCGCGCTCACGAGAAGTGGGGCGAGGTGCCGATCGCGGTCGCGGCCGTCACCGACGATCAGCTTCGGCTCGATGACCTCGACGGGTTCCTCACCGAACGGCTCGCGCGCTACAAGCACCCCAAGGCGCTCGAAATCGTTGATGCGCTGCCTCGCAACCCTGCTGGGAAGGTGCTCAAGACTGAGCTACGGCTGCGCTATGGGGCCGTAAATGTGGCTGAAAGCCGTTTCGCGTCAAGGGATCTAACAGCCAGAGAGGAGGGCTGACGGAAACTGTAACGTTCGCCCGTAATTGACGAAGGGTTAATTGTGCAGATGTCGGTTCACACGTGCTCGGCCATCGGGTACATTCCTGTGGTCTCCGTTACTACCTGCGAGTAGGGAGCCGATGGTCACACACGAAGGGTCCGGGCAAGGAGAAGGCGTGCGACACGATTCGCCGCGGCGCTGCGAGGCGCGCGGTGCCTGTGGGAGGGGGCAGCGGTGACGACGGCGACCGGGCCACGGCTGATCGATTACGCCCGCGACCGAGTGACGCCCCCACTGAGGCTCGTCGGCGGCTTCTTCCGGATGTGCGTGCTGACCGGCAAGGAAATATTCCGTTGGCCGTTCCAGTGGAACGAGTTCATCCTGCAGTGCTGGTTCATCATGAAGGTCGCGTTTCTGCCGACCATGGCTGTCTCGGTGCCGGTGACGGTGCTTTTCATCTTCACGTTCAACATCCTGCTGCTCCAGGTCGGCGCCTCCGACATCTCGGGGGCGGGCGCGGCGGTCGCTGTGGTCACCCAGATCGGCCCGATCGTGACTGTGCTGGTGGTCGCCGGCGCGGCGGCCACGGCCATCTGCGCCGACCTGGGCGCCCGCACCATCCGTGAGGAGATCGACGCGATGGAGGTGCTCGGCATCGACCCCATCCACCGATTGGTGGTGCCCCGGGTTCTTGCCTGTGGCTTAGTCGCGATGATGCTCAACGGCCTGGTGAGCATGGTGGGACTGGTGGGCGGCTACATCTTCGGTGTCTACCTGCAGAATGTGTCCGGCGGCGCCTACCTCGCCACGCTGACCCTGGTCACCGGACTGCCCGAAGTGATCGTTTCGACCGTCAAAGCGGCGACGTTCGGACTCATCGCGGGCCTGATCGGTTGCTACCGGGGCCTGACCGTGCGCGGCGGTGCCAAGGGTCTGGGCACCGCGGTCAACGAGACCGTGGTGATGGCCGTGGTCGCGCTGTACGCGATCAACGTGGTGCTGACCACCATCGGTGTGAAATTCGGAACGAGCGCGCTGTCATGACGTCGACCCAAGTAGTGCGCGCCCGCTTCCCGCGGGCAGCCGCCAACCTTCGTCGCTTCGGTGGCGCCATGACCCGATCACTTGACGAAGCCGGGAAGCTGGGTTGGTTCACAGTGACCGGTGGTCGCGACATGGCGTGGGCGGTGACCCGTTACCGCACGGAAATCTTGCGGCTGATCGCCCAGATCGGCATGGGCACCGGCGCCTTGGCTGTCGTCGGCGGCACCGCGGTGATCATCTCTTTCGTGACGCTGTCCGCCGGCTCGCTGGTCGCCCTTCAGGGTTTCGCGTCGTTTAGCCAGATCGGTATCCAGGCGCTCCTCGGGTTCGTCGCCGCGCTGATCAACGTGCGTCTCGTTGCCCCCGTCGTCTCCGGCATCGTGCTAGCGGCCACGGTCGGCGCCGGCGCCACCGCCGAACTGGGCGCCATGCGGATCAGCGAGGAGATCGACGCGCTGGAGGTAATGGGCATCAACTCGATGGCATACCTGGTGTCCACCCGGGCGCTGGCCGGGCTGGTGGTGATCATCCCGCTCTACGCGCTGGGGCTGATCATGTCGTTCCTGTCCCCGGCGGTCGTCACCACGGTGCTGTACGGACAGGCTAGCGGCACCTACGAGCACTACTTCCGGACATTCCTGCGCCCCAATGACGTGTTCTGGTCGTTCGCGGAGGTCATCATCATGGCCGGCGTTGTGATGCTCACTCACTGCTACTACGGGTACAACGCCAGCGGCGGCCCGGTCGGTGTCGGTGAGGCCGTCGGCCGCTCCATGCGTTTCTCGCTGGTCTCGGTGAATGTCGTCGTCCTATTGGCCGAAATGGCGCTCTACGGCGTCAACCCGAACTTCGCCTTCACGGTGTAGCCGCCATGACGACTCCGACAGCGAAGGTAAACAAGCCGCCGACCCGGCCTTACAAGTTGATCGGTGTGGGGGTTTTCTTGATCGCCGCGCTGGTGCTGTGGTTGGTGTACCTGCAGTTTCGGGGGGATTTCACGCCGAAGACGCCGTTGACGATGATGTCTTCGCGAGCGGGTTTGGTGACGGATCCCGGGGCGAAAGTCACCTATAACGGGGTGCAGATCGGTCGGGTGGCAAGCATTACCGAGGTGCAGCAGGACGGCAAGCCGGCGGCCAAGTTGAGCCTGGACATTTATCCGAGGTACCTGAAGCTGATTCCGGCCAACGTGGACGCGAAAATCGTGGCCACCACGATCTTCGGCCAAAAGTATGTGTCCTTCACCTCGCCGCAAAACCCGTCGCCGCAGAGGATCACACCGCACAGCGTGATTGACGCCAGGTCGGTGACGACGGAGATCAATACCTTGTTCCAGACCATCACCTCGATCTCGGAGCAGGTGGATCCGGTCAAGCTGAACCTCACGCTGAGCGCCGCCGCTCAAGCGCTGGGCGGGCTGGGCGATCGGCTCGGACAGTCGATTGTCAACGCCAACGCCGTCCTCGACGATGTCAACCCGCAGATGCCGCAGGCCCGTCACGACATCCAGGCGCTGGCGGGTCTGGGCGACACCTACGCCAACGCCGCCCCGGACCTGTTCGACTTCCTCAACAATGCGGTGATCACGGCGCGCACGATCAACCGGCAGCAGAAGGACCTGGACCAAGCGCTGCTGTCGGCCGCCGGATTCGGCAACACCGGCGCGGATATCTTCCAGCGCGGTGGGCCGTATCTGGCGCGTGGAGCAGCCGATCTAGTGCCGTCGGCCCAGCTGCTGGACACCTACAGCCCGGAGCTGTTCTGCATGATCCGCAACTATCACGACGAGGAACCCAAGGTCCGGACGTACCTGGGCGGCAACGGCTACTCGCTGAACACCGAAACCGAGGCGCTTTCCGGGTTGGGACTCATAGCGAACCCCGTATCGGCGGTACCCACCATACTCAGCCTTTTCGGCGGACTCGCGGGAGTGGTGGGTGGGGCGCCCAACCCGTATATGTGGCCGGAGAATCTGCCGCGCGTGAACGCTCGCGGCGGACCGGGGGGTGCGCCGGGTTGCTGGCAGCACATCACCCGCGATCTGTGGCCGGCGCCGGCGTTGGTGATCGACACCGGCAACAGCGTCGCGCCGTACAACCACCTAGACACCGGTTCGCCATACGCGATCGAGTACGTCTGGGGCCGCCAGGTAGGGGATAACACGATCAACCCATGAAAATCACCGGTACCGTCGTCCGACTCGGCATCTTGTCATTGGTGCTGCTGCTGTTCACTGTGGTGATCATCGTGGTGTTCGGTCAGATGCGCTTTGACCGCACCAATGGGTACTCGGCGGAATTCACCAACATCAGCGGGCTGCGGGCGGGTCAATTCGTCCGCGCCTCGGGGGTGGAGATCGGCAAGGTCAGTTCGGTGCGCCTGGTCGACGGCGGCAAGCGGGCGCAGGTGGATTTCAACATCGACCGCTCGGTGCCGCTGTATCAGTCGACCACCGCACAGATCCGCTACCTCAACCTGATCGGCGACCGCTATCTGGAGCTCAAACGCGGAGAGGGCGAAGGCTCTGACCGAATCCTGCCGTCGGGTGGCTTCATCCCGGTTTCACGCACGTCGCCGGCCTTGGATCTCGACGCGCTGATTGGTGGTTTCAAGCCGCTGTTTCGCGCGCTGGACCCGGACAAGGTCAACACCATCGCGACGGCCCTCATCACCGTGTTCCAGGGGCAGGGCGGCACCATCAACGACATCCTCGACAACACCGCGCAACTGACAAGCCAGCTCGGCGAGCGTGACCAGGCGATCGGCGAGGTCATCAAGAACCTGAACATCGTGCTGGACACGACGGTGCGCCATCGCCAGCAATTCGACCAAACCGTCAACAACCTCGAGGTGCTGATCACCGGGCTGAACAACCACCGTGACCAGCTGGCGGGCGGGACCGCGCACATCAGCAATGCCGCGGGAACGGTGGCCGACCTGCTGGGCGAGGACCGCGCTCTGCTGCACAAGACCCTCAACTACCTCGACGCGGTCCAGCAGCCGCTCATCGATCAGCGCGACACGCTGAATGACTTCGTCCACAGGGTGCCGACCGCGCTGAACCAGATCGGGCGCGCCATCGGGTCCTACGGAGACTTCGTGAATTTCTATGTTTGCGACATCACGCTCAAGATCAACGGGCTGCAGCAGGGCGGCCCGGTCCGCACGGTCAGGCTTTTCGAGCAGCCGACGGGGAGGTGCACGCCGCAATGAGGACGCTGGAACCCCCCAATCGGGCGCGCATCGGGCTCATGGGCATCATCGTGACGATCCTCGTCATCGGCGTGGGTCAAAGCATCACGACCGTTCCGATGTTGCTGGCGAGGCCTACCTATTACGGCCAGTTCACCGACTCCGGCGGACTCAATGGGCGCGACAAGGTGCGCATCGCCGGCATCGACGTCGGAAAGGTGGAGGGCCTGAGGATCGAGGGCGACCACGTCGTGGTGAAGTTCTCGATCGGCACCCAAACCATCGGGACCGAGAGCCGGCTGGCGATCAAGACCGACACCATCCTCGGCAGGAAGATCCTCGAGATCGAGGCCCGGGGGTCCCAGCCGCTGCGGCCCGGGGCCACTTTGCCGCTGGGCCAGAGCACCACTCCCTACCAGATCTACGACGCGTTCTTCGACGTCACCAAGGCCGCCCAGGGCTGGAACATTGACACGGTCAAGCAGTCACTGCACGTGCTGTCGCAGACCATTGATCAGACCTACCCGCACCTGAGCGCTGCGCTCGATGGCGTGGCCAAGTTCTCCGACACGATCGGCAAACGCGACGAAGAGGTCAAGCATCTGCTGGCCCAGGCCAACCAGGTGGCCAGCGTCCTCGGTGACCGCAGCGAGCAGGTCGACCGATTGCTGGTCAACGCGAACACGCTGCTGGCCGCATTCAACGAACGCGGCCAGGCCATCGATGCGTTGTTGGCGAACGTCGCCGCATTCTCCGAACAGGTAAAGGGGTTCATCAACGACAACCCGAACCTGAATCACGTGCTGGAACAATTGCGCACGCTCAGCGGCATCCTGGTCGAGCGCAAAGACGACCTGGCTGCCGGGCTTACCGAAGTTGGCAAATTCCTCCCGTCGTTCCAAGAGAGCATTTCATCAGGGCCATTCTTCAAAGTGGTCGCGCACAACTTGTTGGGCTTGTATCAGATCAGCCAGCCGTGGGTCGATGCGGCCTTCAAGAAACGCGGCATCGACCCGGAGAACTTCTGGCGTAGTGCCGGCCTGCCGGCATACCGGTGGCCCGACCCCAACGGCACCCGGTTCCCCAACGGTGCGCCGCCACCGGCACCGCCGGTACTGGAGGGCACCCCGGATCATCCCGGACCGGCCGTTCCGCCCGGATCGCCCTGCTCCTACACGCCGGCGAATCCCGGCGGCAACGTCACCGTCGGCGACGAGGGTCTGGCACGGCCGTGGAATCCGCTGCCCTGCGCGGGTGCGGCCATCGGCCCGTTCGGAGGCCCCGGCTTCCCGGCGCCGATCGACGTCGCGACGTCGCCGCCGAACCCCGACGGTCTGCCGCCCACGCCGGGCATCCCGATCGCCGGGCGGCCGGGTGAGCCGGCTCCGAATGTTCCGGGCACACCGGTGCCGCTGCCGACGCAAGCACCGCCGGGCGCGCGCACCGAGCAACTGGCACCGGCCGGCCCGACGCCGCCACCGTCGACGTTCGCGCCGGGCCTGCCGCCGGGTCCGCCGGCACCGCCCGGGCCCGGGAACCAGCTGCCGGCGCCGTTCGTCAACCCGGGCGGAGCGGGAGGCAGCGGGGTCACGGGAGGTAGCCAGAATTGAGCAGCAACTTTGATATCCGCAACCTGCGGCTGCCGACGCTGTCACGGACGTCGGTGATCATCGGGTCGCTGGTGGTGGCGCTGGCGCTCGTCGTCGGATACGTGGGGTGGCGGCTCTACGACAAGCTGACCAACAACACGGTGGTCGCCTACTTCCCGGCGGCGAACGCGCTCTATCCGGGGGACAAGGTTCAGATCATGGGCTTGCCGGTGGGCGCGATCGACAAGATCGAGCCGGCCGGCGACAAGATGAAGATCACCTTCCACTACCAGAACAAGTACAAGGTTCCCGCCAATGCGTCCGCGGTGATCCTCAACCCCACCCTGGTGGCGTCGCGGGTCATCCAGTTGGAGCCGCCCTACAAGGGTGGCCCGGTGCTCGCCGACAATGCCCTGATCCCGGAAGAGCGCACCCAGGTGCCGGTGGAATGGGACCAGCTGCGCAACAGCATCACCAACATCGTCTCCAAACTCGGCCCGACGCCCGAGCAGCCGACAGGTCCGTTCGGTGAGGTGATCGAGTCGTACGCGAACGGGCTGGCCGGCAAGGGCAAGCAGTTCAACACCACACTGAACAGCCTGTCGCAGGCGCTGACCGCGTTGAACGAGGGCCGGGGCGACTTCTTCGCGGTGGTGCGCAGCCTGGCGCTTTTCGTCAACGCGCTGCACCAGGACGATCGGCAGTTTGTCGCCTTGAACCAGAACCTGGCGCAGTTGACCACCCGGCTCGCAGGCTCCGACAGCGACCTCGCCAATGCGGTACAACAGTTCGACAGTCTGCTTTCCACCCTGCGCCCGTTCCTCGACAAGAACCGCGAGGTATTGACTCAGGACGTCAACAACCTGGCCACCGCGACGAACACGCTGCTGCAACCGGAGCCCCTCAACGGGCTGGAGACCGCCCTGCATGTCACTCCGACGGCCTTTGCGAATCTCAACGCGATCTACCACCCGTCACACGGCGCGGTTGTCGCCATTCCCTCGATTACCTTCTCGAACCCGCTGCAGATCATCTGCAGCTCGATTCAGGCCGGCAGCCGGCTCGGGTATCAAGACTCCGCCGAACTCTGCGCGGAATATCTGGCGCCGGTCCTTGATGCGATCAAGTTCAACTTCCCGCCGTTCGGTCTGAACGCGTTCAGCACGGCCGAGACGCTTCCCAAGGAGATCGCCTACTCGGAGCCGCGGCTGCAGCCGCCCAACGGGTACAAGGACACCACCGTCCCGGGGATCTGGGTGCCGGACACACCGTTGTCGCACCGCAACACCCAGCACGGCTGGATTGTCGCCCCGGGCATGCAAGGGCAGCAGGTGTCGCCGGTCACGGCGAGCCTGATGACCCCGGACTCGCTGGCCGAACTGATGGGTGGCCCCAACATCGAACCCGTTCAATCAAACCTGCAGACCCCACCGGGATATCCGAACGCGTACGACGAGAACCCGATAGCGCCAGTTGTTGGCCAGAGGCCCCCGCAGGTGCCGATACCGCCGCCGCCGCCGGGGCCGGAAGTGGTCCCGGGGCCCGTCGCCCCGACGCCTCCGCCGGTCGCGGCGCCCGCACCCAATGCCGGTGGGCCCGCTGAGGCAGGAGCGGGCCAGTGACCGCAATGCGTTCTGTCCGCCTGATCCGCCACCGGGCGTGGCAGGGGCTGGCGCTGCTGGTGGCCGCGCTGGTGCTGAGTTCCTGTGGCTGGCGTGGAATCTCGAATGTGGCGATTCCCGGCGGTCCCGGCAGTGGGGCGGGGTCCTACAGAATTTATGTGCAGATGCCGGAGACGTTGGCGATCAACGGCAACAGCAAGGTCATGGTTGCCGACATCTTTGTCGGCTCGATAAAGGCCATCCAGTTGAAGAACTGGGTGGCAACCCTGACGTTGGGTATCGACAAGAGCGTCAAGCTCCCGAAAAACGCCACCGCCAAGATCGGCCAGACTTCTCTGCTGGGTTCGCAGCATGTGGAGCTGGCCGCACCGCCAAACCCGTCGCCGCAGCTGCTGAAAGATGGCGACACCATTCCGCTGAAGAATTCGTCCGCGTTTCCCTCGGTGGAGCAAACACTGGCCAGTCTGGCCTTGATCTTGCGTGGTGGCGGGATCCCGAACCTCGAAGTGCTGCAGAACGAGGTCTACAACATCTTCAACGGGCGGGGGGACCAGATCCGGGCGTTCCTCGGCAAGCTGGACACCTTCACCCGGCAGCTCAACGAGCAGCGCGATGACATCACCCATGCCATTGACTCCACCAACCGGCTGTTGGTCTACGTGGGTGGCCGTGCGGACGTCCTGGATCGAGTGCTGACCGACATCCCGCCGCTGATCAAGTATTTCGCGGATAAGGACTATCAGCAGCATTTGATCAACGCCGTCGATTCGGTGGGACGGCTCAGCCAGTACGCCGACCAATACCTTTCGGAAGCACGCGGCCCCCTCCACACCGACCTGCAGCACCTGCAGTGCCCGTTGAGGGAGCTCGGCCGTGCCTCGCCGGACCTGATCGGCGCGCTCAAGTTGATCCTCACCGTGCCGTTCGACATCGACGCCGTTCCCAAGGTAATTCGCGGTGACTACATGAACGTGTCGCTGACGCTCGACGTGACCTACAGCGCCGTCGACAACGCGTTCCTTACCGGTACCGGTTTATCCGGAGCTCTGCGCGCGCTCGAACAGTCGTTCGGGCGTGATCCCGAGACGATGATCCCCGACGTCCGTTACACGCCGAACCCCAATGACGCGCCCGGCGGACCGCTGGTGGAAAGGGCGGACACTAGCCAATGCTGACTCCCTTCATCCGACGCCAGCTGATCCTGTTCGGGATCCTGACGGTGATCTCGTTACTGGTGCTCGGTGTGTACTACTTGCAGATTCCAAGCCTGGTGGGCATCGGCCGGTACCCGCTCAAAGCCGAGCTGCCCGCATCGGGTGGCCTGTATCCGACGTCCAACGTGACCTATCGCGGCATCACCATCGGCAAGGTCACCGACGTCGAGCCGACCGAACACGGCGCCGAAGCGACGATGAGTATCGACAGTCACTACAAGATCCCGATCGATGTGACGGCGAACGTGCACTCGGTGTCGGCGGTCGGTGAGCAGTATCTGGACTTGGTGTCGACCGGGAACCCCGGCAAGTTCCTTTCGGAGGGACAAACCATCACCAAGGGCACGGTGCCCAGCGAGATCGGACCGGCGCTGGACACCGCGAACCGGGGGCTTGCGGTGTTGCCTAAGGAAAAGATCGGCCAGCTGCTCGACGAGGCGGCACAATCCGTCGGCGGGCTGGGTCCCGCCCTGCAACGGCTGGTCGACTCGACTCAGGCGATTGTCGGTGATTTCAAGACGAACATCACCGACGTCAACGACATCATCCAGAACTCCGGGCCGGTGCTGGACAGCCAAGTCAATTCGGGTGATGCAATCGAGCGCTGGGCGCGCAACCTGAATAGGTTGGCCGCGCAGTCAGCGGCAAACGACCAGCATGTGAAAAGCATTCTGTCCCAAGCGGCGCCGACGGCTGATCAGGTCAACGACCTATTCAACGACGTCCGGGATTCGCTACCGCAAACACTGGCGAACCTCGAGGTCGTGTTCGACCTGCTCAAGCGCTACCACACCGGGGTGGAGCAATTGCTGGTGACCCTGCCCCAGGGTGCTTCGGCCGCGCAGACAGCGGGAACGCCCTACCCGAACCAGGCCGCCCTCGACCTGGCGTTGTCGATCAACCAGCCGCCGCCGTGTATGACTGGCTTTATCCCGCCATCGGAGTGGCGGTCGCCGGCCGACACCAGCCTGGCGCCGCTGCCGAGTGGCACTTACTGCAAGATTCCGATGGACACGCCGGCCAACAGCGTGCGCGGATCGCGCAATATTCCGTGTGTCGATATCCCCGGCAAGCGGGCGGCCTCGCCACGGGAGTGCCGCGACCCCAAGCCGTATGTTCCGGCAGGGACCAACCCGTGGTACGGCGACCCGAACCAGATCCTGACCTGCCCAGCGCCCGCGGCGCGCTGCGATCAATCGGTGCGGCCAGGCATGGTGATCCCGGGACCGTCGGTCAACAACGGCCTGAACCCGGCACCGTCGGACCGGGTCGCAGGGACGCCCCCGCCGACCAGCGACCCGTTGTCGCGGCCGGGATCCGGTACCGTGCAGTGCAACGGACAACAGCCCAACCCGTGTGTCTACACTCCGAGCGGGCCCCCCTCGGCGGTATACAGTCCCCAGAGCGGTCTACTGGTGGGGCCCGATGGAGTCAAATACTCCGTCGAAAACTCGACCAAAACAGGAGACGACGGATGGAAGGAGATGCTGGCGCCGGCCGGCTGAACCCCCCACCGATGCCGATTGCTCGTCGTCTGCGAAGGCTGTCCCGAAGGCCAGGGCGGAGAAACCGTCAGGATTCCGAGGTCGGAGGCGACCAGCACAGCTCCGAGGTGACGACTGAGGGATCGGCAGAGTCCGAGGGCGAAGCCGATCAGATCAGCAGCGAAGAGACGGCCGAGGGATCGGCAGAGTCCGAGGGCGAAGCCGGTCAGATCAGCAGCGAAGAGACGGACGAGGACTCGCCGGAACCCGAGGGTGAAGCCGGCCAGATCAGCAGCGAAGAGGCCACCCAGGATTCGGAAGAATCCGAGGGTGAAGCCGATGCCGGGGACTCGGCAGAATCCGACGTCGACGTCGACGCCGGGGATACGGGTGTAGAGCGCCGTCCGTCGCGGCTGGGTCGCGGATGGCTGGCCGGTATCGCAGCGGCGCTGGTCCTGGTCGCCGGCGCGATCGGGGCGGGCGGCTATTTTGCGCTGCGCTACCACCACGAAAGCCAGGCGATAGAGCGCAACGACGCCGCGGCGCTCAAGGCGGCGATCGATTGTGTTTCGGCGACCCAGGCGCCAGACACCAATGCGATGATCGCAAGTGAACAGAAGATCATCGACTGCGGCACGGATATTTTCCGCTCCCAAGCCCTGCTGTACACCAACATGCTCGTTCAGGCCTATCAGGCCGCGAACATCCACGTTCAGGTGGCCGATGCGCGGGCGGCGGTCGAACGCAACAACAAAGACGGTTCCGTCGATGTGCTCGTCGCACTGCGCGTCAAGGTGTCCAGCGATAAGTCGGAGAATGAAACCGGCTACCGCCTGCGGGTGAAAATGGCAACCGCCGACGGCCAGTACAAGATTTCCAAGCTCGACCAGGTGACGAAGTGACGGTGGTGGTCGAGGAGACTCAGACTAAGACTCAGACCAAGGCGGTTGTCCCACAGTCACCGCAGAATGCGTTGGCGCCCTGGCATATTCGCGCCTGTGCATTAGCGGTCGACGTGCTGCCGGGTGCCGCCTTGGTGATGACGATGGCGTTGGTCGCCTTGACTGTGTCTCGGCACCCTGTTTGGTGGTGGGTGTGTGTCTCGGTCGGCGGATTAGCCATCCTGCTGACGTTGGTCAACCGGTTGCTGCTGCCGACCGTCATCGGCTGGAGCTTGGGACGCGCGTTTTGTGGAATCACGGTTGTACACCGCGATGGCGAGGGCATCGGGGTGTGGGGGCTGCTGCTCAGGGACCTGGCCCACCTTCTCGACACCGCATCGGTGGTGGGATGGCTGTGGCCACTGTGGGATTCACGGCACAGCACGTTTGCCGACATGCTGCTGCACACCGAGGTGCGACACGTCGAACCGGACCAGCGGCTGCCGAGCATGCGGCGCTGGACCGCAGTTGCGGTGCTGATCGCGGCGACGCTGTGCCTGGGAGGCGCCGCCGTGAGCTATGCGGTGGTGTACCACCCGGATCGGGCGAGCGATCAAACTCGCGTGCAGATTGCGGTTCAGGGGCCGAAGATCGTCGCGCAGATGCTGACGTACGACCCGAAATCGTTGCGCGACGACTTCGCGCGCGCCCAGTCGCTGGCTACCGACAAATATCGACACAAGTTGGCGGATCAGCAGGACACAGTTCGAAAAGGCAACCCGGTCATCAACGAGTATTGGGTGACCGATAGCTCGGTCGAATCGGCGACGCCGGATCGGGCGACGATGCTGTTGTTCATGCAGGGTCGACGCGGCGCGGCGCCCGATGAACGGTACATCAGCGCGACCGTTCGGGTGAGTTTCGCCAAAGACGGAAACGACCGTTGGCGCGTAGACGACCTCACCGTGCTGACCAAACCGAAACCGCCCGGGAATGGAAAATGAGTCCCCGCCGCAAGTTTCAACCCGGCGAGGAACCACTGCTCGTCGCGCACCCACCAACGACGGCGCAGCGACCGTGGGCATTCCCGCTCATGATCACCGTGGCCGCGTTGCTGATGACAGCGGCAATCACGGTATCCACGGTGGTGTTGATCTCCCATCAATCTGCCGAACGCGAGGCCTCGAAGAACCGCCAGGTGCTCAACTATGTGACGGGCTTCATGACGGAGTTCACCTCCATCGATCCCTTTCACGCCAACGACTACATAAACCGGATATTGGCCCAAGCAACCGGCGACTTCGCCAAGCAGTACACGGACAGGGCGAACCAGATCCTGCTCCAAGTCGCCCGCGCCGAACCGGCCACGGGCAGCGTCCTCGGCACCGGCGTCGAACGGTGGAACGACGATGGCAGCGTCACTGTGATGGTGGCAACCGCAGTCACCTCCAAGTCGCCGGATGAGAAACAGGTAATCGAAAACACGAATCGGTGGACGGTAACCGCAACGCAGGAAGGGAAGCAGTGGAAGATCAGCAACCTGCTGCAGGTGATCTGACCGACGACGCGGCCGCAGAAACCCCAGAAGCCAAGGTAGCCAAGGTAACCAAAGAAGCCCAGGGTGACGACGCTGCCGAGCAGGACGAAACTGCGCCTGCGGCAACAGAAGTGGCCTCGGATGAGGTCGACGGTGCCGCAGCAGAACAGCCGGACGCAGATGCTGAAGCCGAAGAGGCCGGCGAGACTGCGACGACGACCAAACGCAAGCGCGCCCGCACCAGACGACTCGCCGGGAAGGGGAGGGCCATCGCCGTCGCTGTGGCGGCTGTGCTCTTCGTCGGTTCCGCGGCGTTCGCGGGTGCAACCTTGCAGCCCTACCTGACCGACCGTGCCACCGCCGCAACCAAACTCAAAGTCGCGCGGACCGCGGCCAACGCGATCACAACACTCTGGACCTACACGCCGGAGAACATGGATAGCCTGGCTGATCGCGCGGCGACCTACCTCAGCGGCGATTTCGAAGCCCAGTACCGCAAATTCGTCGACGCGATCGCGGCTCCCAACAAGCAGGCGAAAGTAACCAACAGCACCCAGGTCACTGGCGCGGCCGTCGAATCGCTGGATGATCCCAATGCCGTCGTCATCGTGTACACCAACACCACGTCCACCAGTCCGTTGACCAAGAACATCCCGGCATTGAAGTACCTGTCCTACCGGCTGTTCATGAAACGCACGAACGGGCGCTGGCTGGTGACCAGGATGACTACCATCACCTCACTGGATTTGACGCCTCGCCCGTAGCACGGCCCTAGACGAACCTCGCCTGCGCCGAAAGACACTGCATGCCATGGCCGTTACTTCGCCGGTATCGGAGCGAATGACCGTTGCAGCGTTGTTGTTGCTGACCTTCGCCACCGGCTTGGCTGACTCGATCAGCATCCTGGTGCTCGGCCACGTGTTCGTCGCCAACATGACCGGAAACGTGATCTTCCTGGGCTTCTGGTTCGCTCCGAAAACCAGCATCGACCTGACCGCAGTCGTGGTGGCGCTCCCTACTTTCGTCTGCACCACCATCCTCAGTGGCCGGTTGTCACGGCATTTCGGTGAGCGGACACGACCGTGGATCACCACAGTGTTGGCGACGGAAATCGTGTTGTTGATCGCGTTGTCGATCCTGGGCGGCACGGGAGTGCTGCGCTATCACGACAACACCAAACTGATTTTGATCGGGGTCCTCGCGGTGACGTTCGGTCTGCAGCATTCGAGCGCCCGCCAGTTCGGGATTCAAGAACTCTCCACCACGGTGTTGACGTCGACGATCGTCAGCCTGGGCCTGGACAGCCATCTGGCCGGTGGCACCGGCGATCGCCAGAAGCTGCGATTCAGCGTTGTTTTCACAATGTGTGCCGGCGCTTTTGCCGGCGCGACGATGTCGCGGTTCGTCGTCGCTCCCGTGTTCGGCGTAACGGCGGCGGTGGTGGCGGTAAGTCTGATGATCTTCCGATTCGGGCCGAATGCTACGAAAACCGCCGTGGCTGTGGCTAGTTGAAGGCCAGCCAGCTCGGCAGCGCGCGCTCGTGCGAGTCGCACAGAACCTGCCGGGTGTCGCACGATCCCCTTGGTGACCCGGCACCCGCCCACATGCCACCGGTTTCGCGGCGCAGCACAATGGCCGATGACCCACCGCCGTCGAGCAGGACTGCCGTATCGCTACCCAGGCCGCGGAACAGGTCCTGGATGTTGTCCGGTGTGTAGCTACCGCCTTCGAATATGTACATCTCGTCCTTTTGCTTTGCGTAGGCGAGCGCCGTACGCGCCGCGCTGGGACCGCCGTCGTGGAGTTGCCCGGTGTTGCCAGGCGCTAACAGCCCGATGCCGGACACCGCGACGAACCTCTCATTCTTGTTGAGCAAGTCCTGAATCACCGGAGTGGCCGAGTCGTAGTCGTTCTTGCCCCTGGGCCACACCACATACGGTGCACCACCCGATGGCAGGATCATCGTCGTCAGCGCGCTCCAGCTCTCACCCCCGCCCGAAAGGCCTTGCTTGCCGGGGTAGGCGACGGTGCCGGTGACCGCCTGGTTGGCGCGGCCCTGGCCGTGGGTGTTGTCCACAAATGCGCCCAGCGGCGAACTGCAGCCGGTTTGTCGCCAGGAGCCGCCCTTCTGCGGGCGTACATCAAAAAAGTTGGCGTTGATCGCGATTGTCGGTTGCCCCATCCGCTGCCACGCCTGCAACGGCGGGTAGGTCTCCGAGGCTTGCCAGAGTCCCTCGCCGGTGCGGGCCGCGGGATTGTTTTCGCAGCGCGCCTGGTCACCTTGGTGGCTGTCCACCAATAGGTGTGGGGCAAGCCGTCCCGCCGCATTCTTGATGATCATCAGATGGCCGCCGGTGTCTCCCTCATACCAGCCACCGCCGGCGTTGAGCATTGGCGTGGGGTGGCCGGGGCCGAAGTTGTAGACCAGGTATGAACCCTGGGTGGTGCTAATGGCGCCCGCGAGCATTTCCCGGCCATCGGCAGCGCGCGCGACAGGTTGTCCGGTGGTGCTCGCCAGCGTCACGCAAGCAACCACGGCAGTGCAGCAGGCGGCCAGTCGGCGCAAGCCTGCGGGTCGGGTCAGCACGGTTGCCCTTTCGGCCCGAGTGTGGATGCAACATGCACAGCATCAGCCACACACGCCTCACTGTCAACTTAAATAACAAACGTGTGACGCTTCAGCCGCGCTGGAATTACGTTTGCTCGCTTGAACTTTCGTGCACAGGCTGCGGCTCGCTTTCGTCCGCAGCCTCCTGCTCGCTTTCGGCCACGGGCTCTTGCTTATTTGTGCGTGCTTGGTGCTGGGCTTGGTGTGCGCCTGCAATCGCCATCTCGACCGCCCCGGGAATCCGGTGGAATCCGCTGCGGTCGTACATGTGCGTGACGATGCCGCCCACCAACACCCCGATGACCAGACCGACGGACGTCATCAGCAACGCCTGCGACAAACCGGCATCCGGGTGGCCACCGAGATACACCAGTGACCGCACACCCAGGAACACCTGGTGCATCGGCTCGAATTCGGCCAGCCAGCGGAAGAACGGCGGCACCGCCTCGAGCGGGACGGTGGCGCCCGCCGACGGTAGTCCGAGGATCACGAAGATCAACATGCTGAACAGCAGACCCATCGAGCCAAGCACCGCGATCAGTGAGCTGGACGTGACGCCCACCGCGATGATTGCGAAAACCCCATACAGCCACAACTGCCAGCCGAGCGGAATCGGCATCCCGAGGCCGTGGGCGATTGCCAGGTAGACCGCCGACGTGAGCAAGGCCAGAATCGCCATGATTCCCCACTTGACCAACAGTGTGCGGAATCGCGAGATGTTGGCTTGCGCGGCGAAGCGATACACCGGGCCCCATTCGGCCGGTACGTAGCCGAGCAGCGAGTCCACCAGCGTGCTGACGACGATGCTGCCGGTAAATCCCGCCAGCAGCAGCAAAAGCGCGTAGTAGAAGGCCGAGAGCCCGTTGCCGGTGCCATTCGGTAAGGGGTTGTACACGCCTGACTTGATGTCGATGGGACTGGCAAGCCCCAACGTCGACGCCCCTGCCAGTTGCGCCCCGCCGGTTTGCGCTGCCACGTCGGCGGTAAGTCGTTGGCCCACTTTGTTATTGACCACGGCCATCGCCTGGGTCAGGGTCTGTCCGGCGATGCTGGAGCCGAGTGTGCCCGCCCGGGGGTTCGTTGAGATCGAGATCACCGGCCGCTCCGCGCGGGTAGGCGTGACCGCACTCGCCCCGTAATCCCGCAGCCTCGACGAGAAGGTTGGCGGTATCACCGCCTCGCCGTACACCTGGGCCCTGTCCAGCAGATGCTGGGCCTCGTCATGGGAAACCACGCGGATGTCGAACTTGTTCTTGTCCAATCCGGCAACCAGGCCGTCGACGATTTGCTTGCCCGCCGGCCCGGCATCCTCGTTCACCACAGCGATAGGGAAATGCCGTAAGTTGGTCGTCGGATTCAAGATTCCGCCCAAATACAGCGCACACAGCGCCGACATGAAGGCCAGCGTGGCGCCGATCGGCAGCGCCCAGAACCGCACGGTCCGTAGCGCTTTTATGTTCCGCTCGGGGTTCGGCGCCGCGTGCCGCGGCTGCGATTGAGGCATGCGGGCTCCTGTCTGTCGTGCCCACTCTATGTGGTCTTAACCGCCCAGCCCGGTATGCATCTCCCAAATAAGCAGTTCTGTCGGCTCAGTCGCGGTCAGCCGCTGGCCGTCGGCGTTGGTGAACCGGACCGCATCGCCGTGTTCGAGTTCGCCGACCCCCTCCACGGTGGCCCGCCCGTGCGGCACGAATAGATGTAGGTAGGGCGCCGGGGGTAGCGCGACGGTGTCACCGGATCCCAGCCGGGCGCCGTGCAGCGCGGCATTGCGGTTGTGCAGGGAAATCGCAGCGTCATGTCCGGGTATGCCCGAGGCGATGGTCACCAGATCGCTGCTCAACAGTTCCTCGTCGATTTCGTGCTGTTGGTAGCTGGGAGAGATTGCGGTCTCGTCGGGGATCACCCACATCTGCACGAAATGCACGGGAGCCGTTGACGAATCGTTCTTCTCCGAATGGAGGATTCCACTGCCGGCCGACATGCGTTGAGCCAGGCCGGGGTAGATCACTCCGTGATTGCCGGTGGAATCCTGGTGCGTCAATTCGCCTTGCAGTACCCAGGTCACAATCTCCATATCGCGGTGTGGGTGGGTGTCGAATCCGCTTCTGGGCTCGACGATGTCGTCATTGTTCACCAGCAGCAGCCCGTGGTGGGTGTTGTCCGGGTCGTAGTGGTCGCCGAATGAGAACGAATGCCTGGATTTCAGCCACGATGTCGTGGTGCGGGCCCGGTCGGCCGCACGCCGAATCTCGGAGTTGGCAGACATCACCTCAGCCTAATCGGGAGTCTGGTCAGGCGACCCCGGTGGTGAGCAGTCGCTGCGCATGCAGGAGCGCGGCGTCCAGTGCGCCCAGCGACAGCCCGGCTGAGCGGCCCAGGTGGATCTCGATTTGATATTCCGGCTGGCCGTCCTGGCCCGAAAATCGGCAGACGACGAATTCCGTTGAGGCCAAGCTCGGTTTCGAGTGCATCGGTGACCGACTGCAGTGTCACCATCGTCATCAGGGTGGTCAGCTGGCGAGTCACCTGTGCCGTCGGCTCCAGCGATGCCAGCACCGCGGCCAGCCGGTTGTGTAGCGATTGGTGGGTGTCGTCGAACCGCCACGCGCCGTAGCCGCGAGCCCGGATATCGGCCAGTACCCGCTGATGATCGGCGATCTCGGCGCGGGTCAGCCGCGGCGTCACACGATGCAGCCAGGCCTGAACGAAATCGTCATCGCGCCAGGCCATCGCGACCAGGCCGAACGGCGGGTCGATGGGGAAGCGCTGGCCGACGGCATGTTCGCCGTCTGTGCCGTGACCGACGGCGTCGACGGTGGTCAGATGCCGGCCGCCGATCTTCGACATCGAGCAGCCGGCGCCGAGGTGTCGTGCAGGAAGCGCAGCGCTTCGCGCCCGCGGTCCAGCAGCGGGAACTGCGTCCGCAGGCCGTGGACCAGCGCCGAACAAGCCGCTGCCCAGGCAAATAGCGGCGGTCCTCGCGCCGCGTCACCCACGCACGCCGTTCCAGTTCGGCCAACACCAGGGCACACGTCGAGGTGCTGATCCCGCAGATCTTCGCCAGCTCGGCCGACGTGCGCCCATCCGGTGAATCCGCCAGCGCGGCAAGCACATCCATCACCCGGCCGGTCGGCGGCGACTTGGCGGTTGACGTATCCACGGTCACCTCCCTACGATTTGTCCTAAATATAAGAGTATATCGTCCTAATATTAGGAGACGATTCGTGTTCAAGGTAGGTGTCTGGGGGCCGGGCTCCATGGGCGTGATCGCCCTGCGCGGCGTCATCGACCACCCGCAGCTGGAACTGGTCGATCTCGTCGTCCACAGCGATGCCAAAGCGGGTCGCGACGCCGGCGAACTCTGCGGCATCGCGCCGGTGGGAGTGGTCGCCACCCAGGACCCGGCGCCGATGCTGGCCGGCGAACGCCGACGTGGTGGTGTACGCCGCCGGCGCCAACCTGCGGCCGCTGGAGGCCGTCGAGGATATGGTGTCCATCCTGCGGGCCGGCAAGAACGTGGTGTCGTGTTCGGTGGTGCCGCTGGTGTTTCCCGATGCCGTCGACGCCGCATTCACCGAACCACTGCGGCAGGCCGCGCTGGACGGCGGGGTGTCGTTCTTTACCACCGGCATCGACTCGGGATTCGCCAATGACGTTCTGCCGCTGGTGCTTACCGGCGTGTCCCGGGTCATCGAGTCGGTACGGGTCACGGAGATGTTCAACTACGCCACCTACCCGGACAAGGCCGCGGTGTACGAGATCCTCGGATTCGGCAAGCCCCCGGAATTCACCGCCTTCGCGGCCACGCCCGGGGTATTCACCTTCGGCTGGGGCCCAGTGTTGCACCAGCTCGCTGCCGGGCTGGGCGTCAAGATCGACAACATCGAGGAGAGCAACGAACGCGTCCCGGCCACCGAGTCCTTCGACACGCCCACCGGGCGCATCGAAGCCGGGACGATCGCGGCGATGCGCTCGACGCTGACCGGTTACGTCGACGACAAGCCAACGTTCGTCATCGACCACGTCACCCGGATGCGCGACGACATCGCCCCGGACTGGCCGCAGCCGCATATCTCCATACCGCCCAAGGACCTCGGCTACGGATTAGCTTCCGGGCGCGGTCTCTACCGCGTCGAGATCGAGGGCTCCCCGAGCATGCGGTGCGAATTCGAGATCGCCGACGACCATGACCACGATCTGGGCGCGCGCATCGCCGGCTCATCGCGCATGGTCAACGTCGTCCCCGCGGTATGCGGCGCGGCACCCGGGCTGCTGTCGGCACTGGACCTGCCGCTGATCACCGGGGCCGGTCTGGTGCGGTCGGTGGAAGGTCCGCCACCGGACAGCCGCCTATTCTGATCGGCTGCGCCGGTACGTCGCGTCGGCGAGCTGGAGGATCTCGGCACGATCTGCGGGCAGAATGAACCCGGATTGGATGGCCGTGTCGAGCTTGGCCGTGAATCGTTGCAGGTATTCTTCCGCCCCGCCCGGGTAGAGCCGGTGCAAGGTGGCGGCGTCGAAGGGTTCGCCAGAGCCGAAGATCGCGGACATGATGTTCTCATCGCCGCCCACACCGGAGGTTCGCGCAATCGGTACGTCCACCCACGGGGTCCTGACGCCGCCCTGGGCGAGGCCGTGGGAATCCAAAACCGGTTCGGGCTGGTCGGTTTCGCGCACATCTATGGGTGGGGCAGTTGGCGCAGGCTCGCCGGTACCGACCCACGTGTTCAGCGCTGCCAGCGCGGCCTGCACCACGTAATGGTGTTGCGACGCAAAGTTGATGTAGTGCCCGAGTTGCTGACCCATCAGCATGTTGGTCGGCGCGTAAGCCGCCACGATGTCGTCGAGCGGCGCGGAGCCGGTGTCGATCGGTGCCACTTGGATCGTGTAGTTGTCGGCATGAGCTGCCCCGGGAATCTCCCAGACCCGCAGCAATTCGTTGTCAGGTTGCCTGGCGAAGTAATAGCCATGTCGGACAGGGCCGAAAAGGTCGGTTTCGGTGATGATCGTGACGAGCGGGACGCGCAGGTCGGTACGGAAGGCGACCGCGTCTGGTATGCCGATCTGCGATTCGTCGAAGAGGGAAATGACGTCAAGTGGTGCGGCAGAAGCGAATCGGGAATGCACCAGGAAGCCGTCGTAGGCTTCGGCGAGCGGATCGACGGCGTTGAAATAGGTCGTGAGAAACATCGCTGATTGCGACTCGCCCACCGCGACTACGTGTTCCGCGACGAGCTCGCGCACAATGCTGCTATGGCCGGCATCCTTGACGAGTCTGCCGACTTGGGAAAAAATGTCGTAGGCGAACGCGTCACCCGGGTGGCGCAGGGATGCATACCGCGCCGGATCCTGGCTCTTCAGCGACATGTCGATGCCGAGCAGGCTCTCACCGCCTTCCACTCCCACCCGTTGGGCCGAGACCGCGACGTAGGCGTAGCCCGAGCGAATTATCTCGCGATGGGCCATCATCCACACGGCCGGAGCATCGATGCCGCCGCTCACATTGAGCCATTCGACTAACACTGTCCCGTTGAACTGCGTCCGATCGACTGGCGTCAGAACGACGATCCGGGTGGTGTAATCCGCGTTGGCCGAGGGCGTTACACTCCACCGGCCGTCCGGGCCCAGCTCCGTTACCGAGGTGTAAGACGAGGCCGTTCCGGAGATGAAGAACTCCTCGGCCACATAGCCCACGCTGCCAAGCTCAAAGGCGCCCAACAAAAGAAGCGGCTTCCCGGGCGCGGGTGTAACAAGCGGGGAATCCGTCATTTGCTACACCGTTCCGAACTCGGCATCACAGCGCATTGGGCAGCCCGAATTTCGCGAACAACGTGTCGTCGAGAAACGCCACCACGTGCGATACCCCGTCACTGCGCACATCCAGCACATGCAACTGAAACGGCACATGCACCTCACCCTCACGCATGTACATCGCCGCGGCGGGCTGGCCATTGGCGGTCAACGGGATCATGCGCATGTCGCCGGCTGATTCGGCGGGGCACTGCCGGTGAATGAGGGTGATGATGGCCTGCGGGCCCTGGTACCAGCCGGTGTATGGCGGCATTTCCCAGACCGCCTCGGCGGTGAACATTTCCACCAACCGATCGATGTCATAGGTCTCGAACGCGGCGATGTAGCGGGCCAGCAGATCCTGCGCCGCTGCCGACTCCGGCGCCGCCAACCGATCACCGGAGCTGGGTCCGACGGCCTCCAGCTGCGAGCGGGCCCGCTGCAGCAGGCTGTTGACGGCGATCGTGGTGGTACCGATCGCGTCGGCCACTTCGGCGGACTTCCACTGCAGTACGTCGCGAAGCAGCAGCACCGCCCGTTGCCGGGATGAGAGGTGCTGCAGCGCAGCGACAAACGCCAACCGCACCGACTCCCGGGACCCGACGATGACCGAAGGGTCGGCCGGGTCGTCCGTCAGGTCCGCCCACGGCTCCAGCCAGGGCACTTCGCGGCGTTCCACCAGCTCCGCAGCCGGGTCCGAGCTGGAATTCCCGAGCCCAGTCGGCAACGGCCGGCGCTGCCGACCCTGCAGCGCGCTCAGGCAGGTGTTGGTGGCGATGCGATGCAGCCACGTTCGTATCGACGACTTGCCTTCAAAGCGGTCGTAGGCCTTCCAGGCCCGCAGGAACGTCTCCTGCACCAGATCCTCTGCGTCGTGCAGCGACCCGGTCATCCGATAGCAGTGCGCCAGCAGCTCACGCCGGTACGGCTCGGCATGAGCTGAGAAATCCGGGCCGTTTCCGCCGGTGGCGGGGAATTCTCGGTCGTCTGAGTTCTCTGCGAGCAAGCTCACCCGAACGAGCCTACGCAGAGTCTGCGACCCCTAGCACCAAAGGCCTGCCCGAGGAGCCACTACGCTGCCCGTAATGACTAGGACCTTCCATGACCCGTACTGAACGGAATTTCGACGGACTGGGCGGCGTGCGCATCGTTTACGACGTCTGGACGCCGGACACTCCGCCGCGCGCCGTGGTTGTGCTGTCGCACGGTCTCGGCGAATATGCCCGCCGCTACGACCACGTCGCGCAGCGCTTCGGCGACGCCGGGCTGGTCACCTACGCGCTGGACCACCGTGGCCACGGGCGCTCCGGCGGCAAGCGGGTGCTGGTGCGGGATATCTCCGAGTACACCGCCGACTTCGACACCCTGGTCGGTATTGCCACCCGGGAACACCACGGCCTCAAGTGCATCGTGCTCGGGCACAGCATGGGCGGCGGGATCGTCTTCGCCTACGGGGTCGAACGCCCGGACAACTACGACATGATGGTGCTGTCGGGCCCGGCGGTGGCCGCCCAGGACCAGGTGAACCCGCTGATGGCATTCGGCGCCAAAATCCTCGGCGTCGTCGTGCCCGGGCTTCCAGTTCAGGAACTCGACGTCAACGCCATATCTCGGGACCCCGCGGTGGTGGAGGCCTACAACACCGACCCGCTGGTGTACCACGGAAAGGTTCCCACCGGCATCGGGCGCGCGCTGCTGCAGGTCGGCGAGACCATGCCGCAGCGGGCACCGGCATTGACCGCGCCGCTACTGGTGGTGCACGGCTCCGATGACCGGCTGATTCCCGTCGAAGGCAGCCGCCGCCTGGTCGAATGCGTGGGATCTACCGACGTGACGTTGAAGGTCTATCCCGGCCTGTACCACGAGGTCTTCAACGAACCGGAGCGTGACCAGGTCCTCGACGACGTGGTCTCCTGGATCACCGAACGGCTGTGAGTGGCTGTCGGCTCTGCCACCGACCGAGTGTCGTATCGCTCCCGTAGTTTGACGCTATGACCGACGACAAGATGCTGGCGCGTATCGCGGCACTGCTGCGTCAGGCCGAAGGCACCGACAACGCCCATGAGGCGGATGCGTTCATGAGCGCCGCGCAACGATTGGCGACGGCGGCATCCATCGATTTGGCGGTGGCGAGGTCCCATTCGTCCAACCGATCGGCGGCACAGACGCCGACGCAGCGGACGATCACCATCGGGATGGCGGGCAGCAAGGGACTGCGGACATATGTGCAGCTGTTCGTAGTGATCGCGACGGCCAATGACGTGCGCTGCGATGTGGCATCCAATTCGACGTTCGTCTACGCGTACGGGTTCGCCGAGGACATCGACGCGACTCACGCCTTGTATGCCGGCCTGGTTGTCCAGATGGTGCGGGCATCGGATGCCTACCTCGCCTCGGGTGCGCACCGGCCGACGCCGACGATTACCGCCCGGCTCAACTTCCAGCTGGCGTTCGGCGCCCGCGTCGGCCAGCGTCTAACCGAGGCCCGTGACGAGGCCCGGCGCGAAGCCACCAGGGACCGCCGTCGGCCACCGGGCACCGCTATCGCCTTGCGCGACAAGGAGGTCGAGCTGCACGACTACTACCGCAGTGCGTCGAAGGCGCGCGGTACCTGGCAAGCCGGTCGAGCGTCGGCCGGTTATTCATCCGCGGCACGGCGCGCAGGTGATCGGGCAGGTAGGCGAGCACGGCTCGGGAACAGCCCCGAACTGCCCGGGGCTCGCTCTGCCCTGCGCCGGTGACTCCGGGGGATTCGCCACGCGATTCTCAGCGCTCGAAGGTTTATGCGGCTGAGGAGTTCGTCCGGATGTTGTTCGACCGTGCCGCTGAGCACGGATCGCCAGTTGTCGAGTTCTTCGGTACGCAATTGACACTGCCGCCGGAAGCGCGATTCGGGTCGGTTGGGTCCGTGCAGCGCTATGTTGACGAGGTGCTTGCGCTACCGGCGGTGCGGCAACACTGGCCCGACGTGTTGCCGCTGCGGATACGGACGCGGCGCGCAGCCACCGCGGCGCACTACGAAAACCGCGACGGCGCAGGCATTATCGCGGTTCCCGACCGTGACACCGCCGACTGGGCGCTGCGCGAGCTGGTGGTGCTGCATGAAGTGGCGCACCACCTGTGCCAGGCGCAGCCGCCGCACGGCCCGGAGTTCGTCGCGACGATCTGCAGGTTGACCGAACTGGTGATGGGACCCGAACTTGGGCACGTGCTGCGGGTCGTGTACGCCAAAGAGGGTGTGCGGTGAGCGAATTTGACGACCCAGACGTCCGGGCGCGCGAAGTCGAAAACCAGATGACCGACGACGAGCGGTTCTCGCTGATTGTCGGCGTGATGGGGGCGGGGGAACTGTGGCCACTGCGCGATGAGCGCATCCCGCCCGGCGTTCCGATGAGCGCCGGGTATGTGCCCGGGATTCCCCGGCTCGGTATCCCGGCACTGCTGATGAGTGATGCCGGCCTCGGCGTCACCAATCCCGGATACCGCGCGGGTGACACCGCCACCGCGCTGCCGTCCGGGCAGGCGCTGGCCGCAAGCTTCAACCCGCCGCTCGCCCGCATATCGGGCGACATGATCGGCAGGGAGGCGCGCAGCCGCGGGTTCAATGTGCAATTGGCAGGCGCTATGAACCTGGCGCGTGATCCGCGTAATGGTCGCAACTTCGAATACCTTTCCGAGGACCCGCTTTTGAGCGCCGCGATGGCGGCGGAATCCATCAACGGGATTCAGCAACAGGGAGTCATCTCGACGACCAAGCACTACTCGCTGAACTGCAACGAGACCAATCGACACTGGCTGAACGCGGTCATCGATCCCGACGCACACCGCGAATCGGACCTGCTGGCCTTCGAGATCGCCATCGAGAGGTCGCAACCCGGTGCGGTGATGACGGCCTATAACAAGGTCAACGGCGACTACGCCGCCGCAAACAGCGTGTTGATCAGTGACGTGCTGAAAGGTGCGTGGGGGTACCGCGGTTGGGTCATGTCCGATTGGGGCGCGACGCCGAGCTGGGAATGTGCGCTTGCCGGCCTCGACCAAGAGTGCGGTGCGCAGCTCGACGCGCTGCTGTGGCAGTCGGAGTCGTTCGCCGGCGACCTGCGGGCCGCCTACGCCGCGGGAAGGCTGCCCAAGGAACGGCTGTCGGACATGGTCAGGCGGATTCTGCGCTCGATGTTCGCTGTCGGAATCGACCGCCGCGAGTCGGCGCCCGCACCGGATATGAACGTGCACAACGAGATTGCGTTGCAGATCGCGCGGCAGGGCATCGTATTGCTGACCAACCGCGGGGTGCTGCCGGTGGCACCCGAGTCGACCGCGCGCATCGTTGTCATTGGCGGCTACGCACAGGTCGGTGTGCCTGCCGGCTACGGGTCGAGCGCCGTTGTTCCTCCGGGCGGCTATGCCAAAGTGATCCCGATCGGCGGGTCGGGGCTAGAGGCGGGCCTACGCAATCTGTACCTGCTGCCGTCGAGCCCGCTGGACGAGCTGATAAAGCAGCTTCCCAACGCGCGGTTCGAGTTTGATCCCGGGATCAGCCCGGCGGAAGCAGCGCTGGCCGCGCGGCGCGCCGACATCGCGATTGTGTTCGCGATCCGCGCCGAGGGGGAGGGCTTCGATGTCGCCGATCTGTCACTGCCGTCGGGGCAGGACGCGCTGGTCGCCGCCGTATCGGCCGTCAATCCGAATACCGTTGTGGTGTTGGAGACTGGGAACCCGGTGACCATGCCCTGGCGAGATTCGGTGAATGCCATTGTGCAGGCCTGGTATCCGGGTCAGGCCGGTGGTCAGGCGATCGCGGAGATTGTGGCCGGCCGGGTGAATCCATCGGGTCGGCTGCCTATCACCTTCCCGGTCGATCTCGTTCAGACGCCGTGCGCAGAACTGCGCGATCTCGGTGCCCCGCCGGGCACACCGACCACCATCGACTACTACGAAGGAGCCGAGGTCGGCTACCGCTGGTGCGCGAGAACTGGCCGGAAGCCGATGTTCGCATTCGGTCATGGCTTGTCCTACACCAGGTTTGAGTACTACGACCTGGTAGCCGCTGGCGGTGAAACGGTCAGCGCGACTTTCAGTGTGGTCAATACCGGCGACCGCGGTGGAGCCGATGTCCCGCAGCTGTACCTGACTGCCGCGCCCGGTGAGCAACGCCTGCGGTTGCTGGGATTCGAGCGGATTGAGTTAGCGCCGGGAGCGACGTACCGGGTGAGCATCGAGGCGGATCCGCGCCTGCTTGCCCGTTACGACGGCAGCGCCGGAAGCTGGCGTATCGAGCCGGGTGCGTACTCGGTGGCGGTGGGTGCTTCGGCGGTCGCGCTGCAGCCGGCGGTCGAGGTCGAGCTGGCCGGTCGTACGTTCGGACGTTAAGGGCTGCAATCGTCGACGTCCGTACGCACGACCGGGGTGCGGCGGTTACTGGACGGGGGTCAGTTCGTCCCCGCAGGTGCAGCGGTACGGCTCACCCGCGCCGGAGCAGTGACATGGGACCTCAATGCGAACGCGACATCCGCAGCCTTCGTGGCCACAGCTCAGCAAGGTTCCCGCCTCGTAGTTCGCCATGTGAATCACCCTTATCTGTGCTTGGACTCACGTGGAGTCCCGATGGTTAATTCCGTTCGGGCTGCCCGTGGCGCGGGCGACCACAGGATCACTATATACCCCATACGGGTATCTGGTAAATAGCTCGGGTGGTGTCGGCCACCGCGTGAGCCACTCCTGCGAAGGCCGGCCCGCCCGGCTAGCGTGGGCGACATGACCGAGAAACCAACCCCGCAAGACGTCGATGCCTTCCTGGACAGCACAGTGGTTGGTGACGACCCGGCGTTGGCCGCGGCGGTGGAGTCCAGCAACGCGGCCGGGTTGCCCCGGATCGCCGTATCGGTGCAGCAGGGCAAATTCCTGTGCCTGCTGGCCGGTGCCATCCAGGCGCGCCGCATCCTCGAGATCGGCACATTGGGTGGCTGTAGCAGCATCTGGCTGGCGCGTGGCGCGGGCCCGGAAGGTCGGGTGGTGACGCTGGAATACGAGCCCAAGCACGCCGAGGTGGCACGGGCCAACCTACAACGGGCCGGTGTCGCCGACCGGGTCGAGGTGATAGTCGGCGCCGCGCTGGACACATTGCCGACGGTGAGCGGCGGGCCCTTCGACCTGGTGTTCATCGACGCCGACAAGGAGAACAATGCCGCCTACTTGGAGTGGGCCATCCGGCTGGCTCATCCCGGCTCAGTCATTGTGGTAGACAACGTCATTCGCGACGGTCAAATCCTGGACCCGAAACCTGATGATGCCAAAGTGGCGGCGACGCGCCAGACATTGCAGGTGATGGGCGAGCACCCGCGGCTGGACACGGCGGTGATCCAGACGGTTGGGGCCAAGCACTGGGACGGTTTTGCGTTCGCATTGGTGGGGTAGCGTCAGCGCGGGAGCAAATCCTTGACCGCCTGCTCGGCAGACGTGATTTCGCTGATCCGCAACGCCGTTTCACCGGCATACAGTGCTGCGCGGTCCACCCACGAATCGGGCAGCAGACCGCGACATGGTGGCGACGGGCGAAGGGCATCAACAGGTTTACCGCGACGGCGCGACCCAGGGCCTGTTCGCGTACCTGATCGATCGACATACGCAATTGGCGGGGTGTGGCGATGCCGATTGTTCCCAGCGCACCCGCTTTGGCCACCGCAGCCGCCAGCGATGCGCCGGCCAGTCCGCCGCCCATTCCCGCTTGTCCCACGGGAACGTCGAGCCGCAGTCGGTCCGCGATGTCCATGTTCAACGACGCTACGCCGCCTGCGAATTCGCCAGGCGGCTTGGCCTGCTGGCGCCCTGATTCTCGTTGCTGGCGTGCGGCGATCGAGCGTAATCTGTACAGCAGATGGATGGTTTGCAGTCGACCCACAGTGCTTGCTACACAACGGGCTTGCTGCATAACAGAAAGGTCACAAAATGAGTACAGTCCATTCATCAATCGATCACCATCCGGATTTGTTGGCTCTGCGTGCGCGTTATGAGCGCGTTGCCGAGTCGATGAGTGCGCATTTCACCTTCGGTCTGGCCCTGTTGACGGGCCTGTATGTGGCCGCGTCACCATGGATCGTTGGCTTCAGCGCAACGAGATCGCTTGCCATGTGCGACCTGATCGCCGGGATTGCGGTGGCTTTCCTGGCATACGGATTCGCGAGGGCACTGGACCGCACACACGGCATGACCTGGACGCTGGCGGTGCTCGGCGTGTGGGTCGTCGTCTCGCCGTGGATTCTGCCGGGAATCACGCTGACGCCCGGCATGATCTGGTCGAACGTAGTCGCGGGCGCGTTGTTGACGTTCCTGGGCCTGAACGCGACGTACTTCGGCATGCGCACGCGCGCCGAGGCTACGCAAGCGTAGTTGTCCGAGTCCGTTAAGCCAGACACCAATTCGCCCTGCCTGGCCGGTTGATTCCGGGCCGGGGCAGGGCTAGCCGCAGACTGCGCCGATGGCGGCCGAGCCGACGAGCTTGACGTACTTCGCCAGCACGCCGGTCGTGTAGCGCGGCGGGGGAGGAGTGAAATCCTTTTGCCGGGCCTTGAATTCGGCTGCGTCGGCCAGCACGTCTAGAGTGCGGCCGGCTACGTCGAGCCGGATCCGGTCGCCGTCGCGCAGGAAGGCAATTGGTCCGCCGTCGACCGCCTCCGGGGCGACGTGGCCCACGCACAGCCCGGTGGTTCCGCCGGAGAACCGGCCATCGGTAAGCAGCAGAACATCTTTGCCGAGGCCGGCGCCTTTGATCGCGCCGGTGATGGCAAGCATTTCGCGCATCCCGGGCCCGCCCTTGGGGCCTTCATAGCGGATGACCACTGCGTCGCCCTTGGTGATAGTGCCGTCCTCGAGGGCGTCCAGTGCGGCCCGCTCGCCTTCGAAAACCCTTGCGGTGCCTTCGAACACGTCGGAGTCGAAACCGGCCGTCTTGACCACCGCGCCTTCGGGCGCCAGCGATCCGCGCAGGATCGTTATCCCCCCGGTCGGGTGGATCGGATTGTCCAGCGCGCGTAGCACCTTGCCGTCCGGGTCCGGCGGGGCAATGGCGGCGAGATTCTCGGCGACGGTCTGGCCGGTCACCGTCAGGCAGTCACCGTGCAGTAGGCCGGCATCGAGCAGCGCCTTCATCACCACCGGCACGCCGCCGACGTGGTCGACGTGTGACATCACGTGACGGCCAAAGGGCTTGACATCGGCCAGGTGTGGCACCCGTGCGCCGATCCGGCTGAAATCCTCGAGCGACAACTCGACGTCAGCCTCGTGCGCGATGGCCAACAGGTGCAGCACCGCGTTGGTCGAGCCGCCGAACGCCATCACCACCGCGATCGCGTTCTCGAACGCCGGTTTGGTGAGGATGTCGCGGGCGGTGATGCCGCGCCGCAGCAGCTCGATCACGGCCTGGCCGCTGCGGCGCGCGAAGCCGTCACGACGGCGGTCGGTCGCCGGTGGCGCCGCACTGCCGGGCAACGACATGCCGAGTGCTTCGGCCGCGCTCGCCATGGTGTTGGCGGTGTACATGCCGCCGCAGGCCCCCTCCCCGGGACAGATGGCGCGCTCGATGGCGTCGACGTCTTCGCGCGGCATCAGTCCGCGCGCACAGGCGCCCACGGCCTCGAACGCGTCGATGATCGTGACCTCGCGCTCGCTGCCGTCGGAGAGCTTGGCCACCCCCGGCAGGATGGAGCCCGCATACAGGAACACCGCCGCCAGGTCCAGCCGGGCGGCGGCCATCAGCATTCCGGGCAGTGACTTGTCGCAGCCGGCCAGCAGCACCGAGCCGTCCAGCCGTTCGGCCTGCATCACGGTTTCGACGCTGTCCGCGATCAACTCTCGTGACGGCAGCGAGAAGTGCATCCCCTCGTGGCCCATCGAGATGCCGTCGGAAACCGAGATCGTCCCGAACTCAAGCGGGTAGCCGCCGGCCGAGAACACCCCTTCCTTGACCGCCTTGGCGAGTCGGTCCAGCGACAGGTTGCACGGCGTGATCTCGTTCCATGACGACGCGACCCCGATCTGTGGCTTGGCGAAGTCTTCGTCGTCCATGCCGACCGCCCGCAACATGCCGCGGGCAGCGGCCTTCTCCAGGCCGTCGGTGACGTCACGACTGCGCGGTTTGATGTCAGCGACTGGCGCCGCACCGGTGGTTGTGGCCATTTTCCAAGTATGCCGGGCTAGTCGCGCCGCGAATCCGCGGGTTATACCCCGTTGGGGTATAGCGTAGACTGGCTATATATCGATCGGCCCGATTTGCCCGCCGAGATCGACCACATGCCACCTCAAGTCAGCCGCGCATCGGGAGGGGTTTTAGAGGGAAATGACGACTGCACACGGATATTCGCAGCAGAAGGACAATTACGCCAAGCGGTTGCGGCGCATCGAAGGTCAAGTGCGTGGCATCGCGCGGATGATCGAAGAAGACAAGTACTGCATCGACGTCCTGACCCAGATCAGCGCCGTTAACAGTGCCTTGCGGTCGGTGGCGCTGAATCTGCTCGACGAGCATCTGAGCCACTGCGTCACCCGTGCCGTGGCCGAGGGTGGCAACGAGGCCGACGATAAGCTTGCCGAAGCATCGGCCGCCATCGCGCGCCTGGTTCGTTCCTAATCGGTGACTTTGTTGATACGCGTGTTGAAACCCTAAGTTGAATGAACCCATTGCGGCAGTGCGTACCGTAAGGGCATTGTGATCGCGCCAGCAAGTACCACCCAGCCGCCGGGAAGCACGGTCGATGCCGACGCTATGAGTGCCGAAACCGGAACCGCCGCCACTGCGTCGCGAACGTGGACGCCACGGGTCGCCGCGCAACTAGCGGTGCTGGCCGCAGCGGCCTTTACCTATGTCACCGCCGAGATCCTTCCCGTCGGCGCAATATCGGCGATCGCACGAGACCTGCAGGTCAGCCTGGTCGTCGTGGGCACGCTGCTGACTTGGTATGCGCTGGTGGCGGCCTTGACCACCATTCCGCTGGTGCGCTGGACGGCGCATTGGCCGCGACGGTGGACGCTGGTGCTCAGCCTGACCTGTCTGACCGTCTCACAAGTGATTTCCGCGCTGGCGCCCAACTTTGCGGTGCTGGCCGCAGGACGGGTGCTCTGCGCGGTCACCCACGGCGTGCTGTGGTCGGTCATCGCCCCAATCGCCACCCGGCTGGTGCCGCCCAGCCATGCCGGACGCGCCACCACATCGATTTACCTCGGAACCAGCCTGGCGCTGGTGGTTGGCAGCCCCCTCACCGCGGCCATGAGCTTGATGTGGGGCTGGCGGTTGGCGGTGGTCTGCGTGACCGTTGCAGCGGCCATTGTCACGGTGGCCGCCCGGATCTTGCTGCCGGAGATGGTGCTCACCGAGCATCAACTCGCGCACGTCGGCCCTCGGTCCCGGCATCACCGCAATGGCCGGTTGATCACGGTGAGCTTGCTCGCGATGGTCGCAGTCACCGGCCATTTCGTGTCCTACACGTTCATCGTGGTGATCATCCGCAACGTCGTCGGCGTGCGCGGGGCCAACCTGGCTTGGGTGCTGGCCGCCTACGGGGTCGCGGGCCTGCTGTCGGTGCCCTTGGTGGCGCGGCCGCTGGACCGCCGGCCCAGGGGCGCCGTCATTCTTTGCATGGCCGGACTGACCGGCGCGTTCGTGGTCCTGACGGCGCTGGCGTTCAGCGGTCAGACCTCCGTGGCGACAGCGGTGATCGGCACCGCTGCGATCGTGCTGTGGGGCGCCATGGCCACCGCGGTGTCGCCGATGATGCAATCCGCAGCCATGCGTAATGGAGCCGATGATCCCGACGGCGCATCGGGTCTGTACGTGACGGCGTTCCAAGTGGGCATCATGGCCGGCTCGCTGGCAGGTGGGCTGTTATATGAGCGCAGCGTTGCGCTGATGCTGACCGCGTCGGCGGCATTGATGGGTGTCGCGCTGGCCGGTATCGCGGTCTACCGGCATATGCTGGACGTTCCGGCGACAAGCTCACGCGATTCATAACTTGGCAGTTCAAAGGGTGTGAGTTGCGTCCATGATCGGCTCTGTTGGGTCGCGGATTAGGTAGCTGGCCACGGCACTATGCAACACTATGTGCCAGACCTGACTGGAGGGATGCATATGCCGAGCTGGACGAGGGGAAGCGTCTTCGCGGCTCTGAACGCAGCCGGATTAGCCGCTCTGCTGGTGCTGGGCGCCGGGCCCGCCGTGGCGGATCCAGACCCGGCTCCCGGCGATCCTGGCGTGGTCGCCGCGCCCGCAGGCCCGCCCGCTCCGCCGCCCTTGGTGCTGCCCCCGCCACCGCCACCGGGTGACCCGCTGGCGCCGCCGCCGCCGGCCAACCCGCTGGCTCCGCCGCCGGTGCCCGCCCCGTTCGCACAACCGGCGGCCACTGGTCCCGCGGCCGGGCAGAACCCCACCCCGTTCACCGGGACGGCCCCGTTCGGGCCACCGAAAATCCTCCCCGCCGGCGGCTCGACGGTCGGGGTGGGCCAGCCGATCATCATCAACTTCCCTGGGCGGGTTGACGACGCGGGCGCGGCCATAGACGCCGTCCACGTTTCGTCCGTTCCGGCGGTTCCGGGCAAGTTCTACTGGATGACGCCCACGCAGCTGCGCTGGCGCCCGTTGAGCTTCTGGCCCGCCCACACCGCGGTGACTGTCGACGCGGGCGGCGCGGTGTCGACCTTCCAAACCGGTGACACGCTGATCGCCACGGCCGACGACGCCACGCATCAACTGACGGTCACCCGCAACGGCACCGTGGAGAAGACCATCCCGATGTCGATGGGCATGTCGGCCGGTAATCACCAAACCCCCAACGGCACTTACTACGTGCAAGACAAGAAGCCCTCGGTGGTGATGGACTCCTCGACCTACGGGGTCCCAGTCAACTCGACGTACGGCTACAAGGTGACCGTCGACCTGGCCGTCCGGTTCGACAACGTCGGCGACTTCGTGCACAGCGCCCCGTGGTCGGTGGATGACCAGGGCAAGCGCGACGTCAGCCACGGCTGCATCAACATCAGCCCCTCCAACGCGAAGTGGTTCTTCGACAACTTCGGCGCGGGTGACCCGATCATCGTGAAGAACTCCAGCGGCGGGGATTACAAGAAGAACGACGGATCCAACGACTGGCAGAGCTAGTCCCCGTCTCGCCGAACAGACACAAAATCGCCCATTTCCTTTTTTATTTCCAACATCTTATTAGATGCTGTTTGCATCTGAAGACCTATCCATTGGTAATCCGTCATTTCTGTTACTACATTGGCGACGGGATGTCAGCTTCTGAGGCCGAGTTAGCTGTCGGCATGTCGGTTTACACCAGACGTAGTTGTTTGCTCACGCTGGCGGAGTGATACTGAAATTTCCTGATGATATCCCGCACTAGCAACGACGATTGTCCTTTGAAGAGCGCGTGGAAATCGAGGTAGGCGTTAAGACGCAATAGTCGATCCGCTCGATAGCAGACACAACTGGGTCAGGCGCCGTCTACAATCATGCACGAGATCAACGGAAAAGCCTTCTGCTATGGACGTTATCTTGCGCGACATCGGTTCGAAGCGCTGAAGATGGGCGGCCGCGATGCCAGCCGCGCTACAACGCGACTGATGCGCAAACGCGTACCCAATAGCAAACGTGTCTCCCCAAGCGGGGCAAGCTGGCGCTTCATGAGCGGCTGCATGAGGAGGTACAGAATCGGCTAAAAGATCTAGCACAGTCTCGAGCAGATCGATCAACAGCTGCAGTTGGAGTTTCCCGACTATGCGGAGATGCAAATGTATCACGAAACCATCTACCAATCCATCTACGTGCAGGGCCGCAACAAACTGCACCGAGATCTACACACATGGCTGCGCACCAGGCGAACATTGCGCAAGCCCCAGCAACGAACCGATCAACTCAAATACCTCATCCAGAACATCGTCAACATCAGCGAACGTCCACCGGATGTGGCCAACCAGGCCTTTCTCGGGCATTAGGAGATTATTTAATCCTCCTCCCCGCAGCGTCAAGTCAGCGATCGGCACCTTGGTCGAGCGTGCCACCCTATTTTTCATGCTGCTGCACCTGCCCGACGATTACTGTGCGCTGGCGGTGCAGGAGGCCGTCGTGCCAGAATATGGCCGCTGCTGCCTGGCTATCCTGCGCAAAACCACTCACCTGGGATCAAGACAATGAGATAAACAACACATCGCCATTGACTCAGCCGCTGACCTCTCTATCTACTTCTGCGATCCACACTCGCAGTGGCAGCGCGGCACCTACGAGAACACCAATAGAGTGCTGCGCCAATACTTTTCTAAAGGTACAGACCTATCGGTGTTACCAACCAACTATCTCGATTACGTCGCCGCCAAGCTCAACAGCCTGCCTCGCTATACACTCAGCTAGAAGAATCCAGCTTTACCCTCGACGAACTACTCTCAGAACTCGTCTAAAGCACCCGCTGTTACAATCTACCACATGAATACGCCATCGCGAAATAGGGCGATCCTGCGTCTTCTCGCGAAGGGAGCTTTCGCTCGCCTGGCGATTATGTATAGCCTCATACATAAGGCCCTAACCGAGGAGCGGCAATGCGAAGCCCACGCGAGCGGATGGTTGTCTCTGCCGCGCTGTTGATCAGGGAGCGCGGCGCGCACGCCACCGCGATCTCCGACGTTCTCGAGCACAGCGGGTCGCCTCGCGGCTCGGCCTACCACTACTTCCCGGGCGGCCGAACGCAACTGCTCTGCGAGGCGGTCGACTACGCCGGCGAGCACGTCGGGGCCATCATCACCGAGGCCGAGGGAGGCCTCGAATTACTGGACACGCTGATCGACAAATACCGGCGCCAGTTGCTCGACAGCGATTTCCGCGCGGGCTGCCCCATCGCAGCGGTGTCCGTCGAAGCCGGCTTCGAAACAAGCAGAGAGCAGGACCGGGAGCGGATGGCCCCGGTGACCGAGCGTGCCGCAGCGGTGTTCGACCGCTGGACCGAGTTGATCGCGCAACGCTTCCTCGCCGACGGGATACCGCCAGACCAAGCAGGTGAATTGGCGGTGTTGGCCACCTCGGCGATCGAGGGCGCTCTCCTGCTGGCTCGGGTGCGGCGCGACCTGGCACCCCTTGATCTCGTTCATCGCCAGCTGCGCAACTCGCTGCAGGCCGCAATGCGGAGAAAGGAACCCCCGCAATGACCAGTGAATGGAAGTCCACCGCATGCATCCTCTGCGAATGCAACTGTGGCATCGTCGTGCAGGTCGAGGATCGCAAACTGGCGCGCATCCGGGGCGACAAGGAGCATCCCGGGTCGCAGGGCTACACCTGCAACAAGGCGCTGCGGCTGGATCACTACCAGAACAACCGCGCTCGCCTGACGTCTCCGATGCGCCGACGCGCCGACGGAACCTTTGAGGAGATCGACTGGGACACGGCGATTGTCGAGATCGCCGAGGGGTTCAAGCACATCCGCGACACCTACGGCGGAGACAAAATCTTCTACTACGGCGGCGGCGGGCAGGGCAACCATCTGGGCGGGGCCTATAGCGGCGCGTTCCTGAAGGCCCTGGGGTCGCGCTACCGGTCAAATGCGCTGGCGCAGGAGAAGACCGGTGAAGCATGGGTCGATGCGCATCTTTATGGCGGTCACACCCGGGGCGAGTTCGAGCACGCCGAGGTGTCGGTGTTCATCGGGAAGAACCCCTGGATGTCACAGAGCTTCCCCCGAGCACGGGTGGTGCTCAACGAGATTGCCAAAGACCCGACCCGGTCGATGATCGTGATCGATCCCGTGCTCACCGACACCGCGAAGATGTCCGACTTCCACCTGCGAGTGCGACCCGGCACCGATGCCTGGTGCTTGGCCGCCCTGGCCGCGATCCTGGTGCAGGAAAACCTTTGTGACGAAGCCTTTCTCGCGGAGCACGTACACGGCGTCGAGACCGTGCGCGATGCGCTGCGCGATGTCCCGGTCGCTGACTACGCGCAACACTGCGGGGTGGACGAGGAGTTGCTACGGGCCGCCGCTCGGCGCATCGGCACCGCGGCCAGCGTATCGGTGTTCGAAGACCTCGGTATTCAGCAGGCACCCAACAGCACGTTGTGCTCCTATCTGAACAAGCTGCTGTGGATCCTCACCGGCAATTTCGCGAAAAAGGGCAGCCAGCACCTGCATTCGTCTTTCGCCCCGCTGTTCAGCACAGTCTCCGGTCGCACGCCCGTCACCGGCGCGCCCATCATCGCCGGGCTGGTGCCATCCAATGCCGTGCCCGAGGAGATCCTGACCGACCACCCGGACCGGTTCCGGGCGATGATCGTCGAAAGCGGCAACCCCGCCCACTCGCTGGCCGACTCGGCCGCTTGCCGGAAGGCATTCCAGACACTGGAACTGTTGGTGGTCGTCGACGTCGCGATGACCGAGACCGCCAGACTTGCCCACTACGTGCTTCCCGCGGCCTCCCAGTTCGAGAAACCCGAAGCCACGTTCTTCAATTTCGAGTTCCCGCACAACGGCTTTCAGTTGCGCCGGCCGCTGCTCGAGCCCTTGCCGGGGACCCTGCCCGAACCGGAGATCTGGGCACGGCTGGTGCGGGCGCTTGGCGTGGTTGGCGACGCCGACCTGCGGCCCCTGCGAGAAGCCGCCCAGCGGGGGCGCCAAGCGTACACCGAGGCGTTTCTCGGGGCGGTGGCCGGCAACCCGACCGTGGCGAAGTTGCTCCCCTACGTGCTTTACGAAACCCTCGGGCCGACGCTGCCGGAGGGATTGTCCGGTGCGGCCGCGCTATGGGGGCTGGCCCAGAAGACCGCGATGACCTATCCCGACGCGGTGCGGCGCGCCGGGCACGCCGACGGCAACGCGCTGTTCGACGCGATCCTCGACAGCCCGTCGGGCGTCACGTTCACCGTGCACAACTACGAGGACGACTTCGCGCTGATCAGCCACGCCGATCACAAGATCGCCCTGGAAATCCCCGAAATGCTGGACGACTTATGCGCGTTGACCGCAGCACCTCCGCAGCTGACCACGTCGGAGTTCCCCATCGTGCTGTCGGTGGGCGAGCGCCGCGCCTACACCGCCAACGACATCTTCCGCGACCCGTCCTGGCGCAAACGCGACGCCGACGGGGCGCTGCGCGTCAGTGTCGAGGACGCCCAGGCCCTTGGACTCGTCGACGGAGGCCGGGCCCGGGTCAGCACGGCGGCCGGCGATGCCGAGGCGACCATCGAAATCACCGAGACCATGCTTCCCGGGCACGCGGCCCTGCCCAATGGTTTTGGGCTCGACTACATCGACGACGACGGGCACACCGTCGTTCCCGGCGTCGCGCCGAACATGCTCACGTCCACCCGATGGCGCGACCGCTACGCGGGCACGCCGTGGCACAAGCACGTACCGGCCAGAATCGAGGCTTTGATAGGGGTCAGTTCCAGATCCTGACCCTGCGCTGCGGCTCCAGGAACAACGCGTCGTCCTCGGCTACGTCAAAGGCGTCGTAAAAGGCGTCTACGTTGCGGAGGACGCCGTTGCACCGGAACTCCGGCGGTGAGTGCGGATCCACTGCCAGCCGTCGAATCGCTTCCGCTTCACGGGATTTGGTCCGCCACACCTGCGCCCAGCCGTAGAACACCCGCTGCACGCCGGTGAGGCCGTCGATGACCGGGGCGGGCTCACCGTTCAGCGACAGCTGGTAAGCCAACAGCGCGATGGACAGCCCGCCCAGGTCGCCGATGTTCTCGCCGACGGTGAATGCGCCGTTCACGTGGTGGCTGCTTTCGAGTCCCCTCGGGGTGTACGCCTCGTATTGCTCGATGAGCGCCTTCGTGCGCGCGCCGAACTCGGTGCGGTCGTCGTCGGTCCACCAGTCGACCAGATTGCCGTCGCCGTCGTATTTAGCTCCCTGGTCGTCGAAGCCGTGCCCGATCTCATGCCCGATCACCGCGCCGATCCCACCGTAGTTGGCGGCATCGTCGGCCTGGGCGTCGAAGAATGGCGGCTGCAAAATTGCTGCGGGAAAGACGATTTCGTTCATACCAGGGTTGTAATAAGCGTTGACGGTCTGCGGCGTCATGAACCATTCGTCCCGGTCCACTGGGCCGCCGAGCTTCGCCAGCTCGCGGTCGTGGCTGACCGCATAACCGCGCAGATAATTGCCGTAGAGGTCGTCGCGGTCGATCACCAGCTTCGAGTAGTCGCGCCACTTCGTCGGGTAGCCGACCTTGGCGGTGAACTTGTTCAGCTTGGTCAGCGCGCGCTCCCGCGTCTGCGGCGTCATCCAGTCCAGCTCGCTGATGCTGATTCGGTACGCCTCTTGCAAGTTTTCCACCAGTGCGTCGATACGGGCCTTCGCATCTGGCGGGAAATGCCGTTGCACGTAAAGCTTTCCGACGGCATCGCCCATCAGGTTCTCCACCAGTGACACCGCACGCTTCCAGCGGTCCCGGATCTGTTCGGCACCGGTCAGCAGGCGGCCGTAGAAGTCGAAGTCCGCGGCGACGATGGCGTCGGTCAGCCAGGGAGCACGGGCGCGGATCAACCGCCAACGTGCCCACCGTTTCCAGTCTTCGAGATCTTCGCCGTGCCAGAGAGTAGCGAATGCGGTGAGATAATCAGGCTGGCGCACAACAAGTTCCGCGAACGCTTCCGGAGTACTGCCCAGCGAGGTCACCCACCCGGCCCAGTCGAAGCCCGCCCCTTCGGTCTGCAGCTCGGCGAAGGTGCGCAGGTTGTAGGTTAGGTCGGCATCGCGACGCTTGACCACATCCCAGTGTGCGGCAGCAAGTTTGGTCTCCAGAGCCACGATCCGGGCCGCGGTCTCGGCGTGGTCGCTTGCGTTGCCGCCATACACCAGACCGAACATCCGCGCGATGTGTCCCGGGTAGGCGGCCAGCACCTCGGCGTGCTGCTCGACGCGGTAATAGGACTCGTCGGGCAATCCGATGCCGGATTGGTTGAAGTGCATCAGGTAACGAGTCGAGTCTTTCGAATCGGTATCCACATACACCGCCACGCCGCCACCCATCCCGGTGCGCTGCAGGGCGCCGACGGCAGCGGCCAATGCCGTGGCGTCGACAGCGTTGTCGATGGTGGCCAGCTCGTCGTGTAGCGGCTGGGTGCCCCTGAGTTCGACGGCTTCCTCGTCGAGGAAGCTGGCGTAGAGGTCGCCGACGCGTTGTTCATCGGTGCCTGCCGCCGCACCGCTCCGGCTGGTTTCGATGATCAGATCGCGTACCTGTTCTTCGGCCCGGTCGAACAGGTGGCGGAAGGCGCCGTCGGTCGCCCGGTCGGCGGGTATGTCATATTCGTCCAGCCAGCGGCCGTTGACGTGACCGAACAGGTCGTCTTGGGGGCGGGCATTGTCGTCGACGTAGCTCAGGTCGATGCCCGAGCGGATGGCCTCTACTGTCACCCCGCCATCCTTCCATCTCTTTTCAGGTGCGACGATCGGCCCATGCCTGACGGCGAGCAAACCGAAGCACCCGACGTCGACGATTCCGTCGAGGACTCCGGGCCAGACTCCTCGGAGCCCGAGGATTCTGGCGACGAGTCCTCAGCAGACGGGATGTTCTCTCATTACGGCATCGCATCGACCGTTCTCGGTTTGCTATCGGTCGCCGCGGTGGTACTCGGGGTGATCATCTGGTCCGCACACCGCGACGAGGCGGGCGAACGCAGCTATCTGAGCCGCGTCATGCAGACGGCCGCCGACTGGACGGGTGTGCTGATCAACATGAACACCGGGAACATCGACGCCAGCCTGCAGAAGCTGCACGACGGCACGGTCGGTGAACTCAATACCGATTTCGATGCGGCCGTGCAGCCTTACCGACAGGTGGTCGAAAAACTTCAGTCGCAAAGCAGCGGCCGGATCGAAGCCGTGGCGATCGAAACGGTGCACCACGACCTGGACACCCAGCCCGGTGTCGCTCGGCCGGTGGTCCCCACCAAGTTGCCGCCATTCGCCACCCGGACAGACTCCGTGATGCTGGTCGCTACATCGGTCAGCGAGAACGTCGGCGCCAAGCCGCAGATCGTGCACTGGAACTTGCGGCTCGATGTCGCCGACGTGGACGGCAAGCTGATGATCTCCGGGCTGGAATCGATTCGATGAGAAATCTATGGCGGCTGCTGGCGTTCGACATTGTGGCCCCGCTGGCCGCGATCGCCGCGCTGCTGATGATCGGAGTCATCCTGGGCTGGCCGCTGTGGTGGGTGTCTGCCTGCTCGGTGCTGCTGGTGCTGATCGCCGAAGGCTTGGGCGTCAACTTCTGGCTACTGCGCCGCGATTCGGTGAGCGTCGGCACCGACGACGACGCTCCCGCGTTGCGATTGGCCGTTGTCTTGTTATGCGCGGCCGCCCTGACGGCGGCAGTGCTGACCGGCTACACGCATTGGACAGCGTCGGACCGCGAGTTCAGAAAGGATTCCCGGCAGGTGTTGCAGGTCGCCACCGGGATGGCCGAGGCGATGGCGTCATTCACCCCCAGCGCCCCGACGAGCTCCATCGATCGGGCCGCGGCGATGATGGTGCCGGAGCAGGCCGGGGCGTTCAAGGAACAATACAAAAAGACAAGCGCCGATCTGGTTCAGCACAACGTCACGGCGCAGGCCGCCACGCTATCCGCCGGAGTCGAGGCGATCGGGCCGTCGGCGGCCAGTGTGGCGGTGATCCTTCGGGTAACCCAGAACACGCCCGGTCAGCCTCCCAGTCGGGCGGCGCCGGCACTGCGGGTGGCGCTGATCAAGCGCGGCGGCGACTGGCTGGTGTCCGATGTGCTGCCGATCAATTCCCGCTGACGGATCAGTTGGATTCGGCGGAGCGCGTGGACTTCACCTTGACGAACCGATCCGACAAACGGCGAATCCGGATCATCAGCGAGGCCGACGGGCTGAGGGTGCCGTCGAGATAGGCGGCCAGATCCTCGGGTGGCACCCCGATGCGGGAAGCGAATTCTTGTTCTGCCAGCCCGGACCGGTCGATGAGGAGACGCACGTGGCGGGCCACCTCGGCGCGTTCATTGGCGTCGAGGTGGGCGCGAGCGCGCTCCAGCACCTCCCACAGCGCCTTGGAGATGCCATACGGCCGGGTGCCCTCGAGGACCTCTTCGACCTGACGGGCTGTCCGCCCGTACGGGTCGCGTTTGAGCGCGGCGGCGATGCGCTTCCAGGTGTCGATGTCACCGCCCTGCAGCGCCGAGCGGATGGCGGAGGTCGACCAGAACTCCACCGGCTGTTCGGGATCGCCGCCGGGCCTGCGCTGTTCACCGGGCGGCCGCTGAGGCGGCGGCACGGGGCGTCGGTCGGCTGCCAACGTCACCTCGCCTCCTCCAGCATCGCTACGGCCACCGACAGGCAGCGCTGCCTGACCTCTTCCCATTCCGCCTTGGCGTCTGGTTCAGACCACTGATCATCGGTGAAATCGGACGGATGCGGATCTGCGAGCCGACGGACCAACTGGGTGGCAATCCATTGCTGCCTAGGTGGTTGACAACAGTAATACCTGTCGATTCCGGCCAGCACTAGAGCAGCGGTTTCGGGTTCCAATGTGTCGACCATGTCAGCAAAATCGGCGTAGTCGCGGCTACTGTTACGGCACATGATCAGGTAGCCCTTGAGACGCAGCGCCTCCGCGCCGGTTGGGACCAGCAACCGGTCGCCAGTGGGCAATTGCACGTTGGTGGTCTCCACCGGGCTTCGCCGTGCGTACTTCGGCTCCTCGGTGGTGTCGGTGCCGGTCTCGAGGTCGGTCTCCAGCGCGTCGATGGCGACTGACAGCCGCCCCCGCCACAGCGTGACCGGATGGACCGGCCGATCACCCCCGGCAATCGCCCGGGCAATGCCGTTGCGCGACGCCAGGCCGCCGACCAGCTTCTTGGCCGCCGAATGACCGTCGCCGACGGTCTTCGAATCGGCCGGGCCCACCCCCGCGCTGTCATCGCTTATGTTGACCTGGTGGGGGATCTGTCCGGGGCCCTGGCCGCGGCCGTCTGCGGGGGCCTGTTCGGGGCTGACTTCCGTCTCTTTGCCATTGCGCCCACAACCGGTGAAGGCCAGCGGATCCGCCACGCAAATGGCGTCGGGCGCCAAGTGCTTCAGTTTCGCGGCCGACTTGAGGACCATCCGCAGGTCCGCATTGGGTGCGGTCAGTGCCGAGATGTCGTCGGGGATGACCACAATGTCGCTCAGGTCAACCTCGGGCAGCGGCCTGTCGAAGTCCACCGACGGCAAGACACGGCGCAGCCACCGGGGCAGCCACCAGTTCCACTGCGCGAACATCGCCATCAGCGCGGGTACCAGGACCAGGCGAACCACCGTGGCATCGACCGCGATTGCGACGGCGCACGCCACACCTATCTCGGCCACTAGCGGCATGCCGGCGAACGCGAAGCCGATGAACACCGCGATCATGATCAGCGCAGCGCTGGTGATCGTGCGCGCGCTGGTGCTCACGCCGTACGCCACCGCATCGCGGGTATTTCCGGTGTGCAGGAAGCGTTCCCGGATGCGAGTGAGCAGGAAGATCTCGTAGTCCATCGACAACCCGAAGGTCATCGCCAGCACCAGCGGGGGAACGGTGCTGTCGATCGAACTGATCCGTGTGAAACCGAGATCCTGCAGCCAGCCCCACTGGAACACCATCACCAGGCTGCCGTAGGCGGCGGCGACGGATAGCAACGTCATCAGCACGCCTTTGAGCGCCAAGAACACCGAGTGGATCGAGAGCAGCAGCATCACGAACGCGATGAGTGCGACGAAGAGCAACACCAGGGGCTCGGTCGCCGACACCCGGTCATCGAAATCCTTGATCAACGCTGTCGGACCACCGACGTCCACTCGGGCCGCTCCCTGGTCGGGAACCTTGGGGAGCTGCGTGCGCATCCAGTTGACGGTTTGCCGGGCGCCCATGTCCTCGGGATCGACCGACAACACCGCGGACAGCAAGGCGCTGTTGTTGTCGTCGGCGAATTGCGGTGGTGCCACCGAGATGACTTTGGGAGCCTGCGCCATGCGTTGCCGGATCGCGGCGATTGTCTGGCTGTGGTCGGTTGAGGAGGCACCGCCGGCGGGAAATGTGACCAGCACCTGAACCGGACCGAGCGCACCGGGTCCGAGCGCTTCGGATGCCGCGCCCACCCCGGCACGGATCTCGTGCGAATAGTCGAATTGTCGCAGCAAGCTGTTGCCCAGCACCATCGATGTCGCCGGTGCCGCCATGACCAGCAGGACGATCGATGCCGCCAGCGCCGACATCCACGGCCGGCGCATCACCCAGCCGACCCAGCGGTTCCAGAACTGAGATTGAGTGCTTTCCGGGCGGCGCGACCAGTGCAGCAGGGCCGACCTCTTGGCGGCCGCCCTTCCGAAGGTCGCCAGCACCGCCGGCGTCAAGGTGGCCGACGTCAGCATTGCCACCGCGACGGCAAGAATCGCTCCGGTGGCCATCGACTTCAGCGCCGGGGTGTTGATCAAATAGATCCCGGTGAGCGAGGCGATTACGGTCATCCCGGACAACACCACCGCCAGCCCGGAGGTGGCCATTGCGGCGTCGACGGCTTCACGCGGCTGACGGCCGGTACGCAATTCCTCGCGGAAGCGCATCAAGATGAACAGCGAGTAGTCCACCGCGAGCGCGATGCCGAACATGGACACCGTCGACGTCACGAACACCGACATGGTGGTATACGCCGACAACAGGTAGACCAGGCCCATCGTGACCACGACCGTGCAGACGCCGAGGGTCAGCGGGATCGCCGCCGCAGCCAGCGAACCGAACACCGCGAGCAAGACGATCAGAATGATCGGCAGGTTCCATCGTTCCGCCTCGGCGATGTCGTGTTTGGTGTTCGCCGCCGCGGCAGCACTGAGCGCGCCCTGCCCGATGACGTAAAGCCGTACTCGGCCGTTCGCGGTCTGCCCGGACTGGTCGCCCTTGATGCCAACCTCTTGGCGTAACTGCTTGGCGATGTCGCTGGTGTTGGAGTTGCGGGGATCCAACCGCAGCGACACCACATACGGCCGGTCGGGCTGCGGCGGCCGCTGGGTGGGGTTGGGCACCTCCGTGACGCCGGGGAACTGGCCGGCAATCTGTCTCAGTTGCGCCACCGCGTCGTTGATGTCTTGGTAGCTGGCATCCGGGCGGGGGGCCGCCACCAGAGCCAACGAGGACGCCCCCTGCTCGTGATATTGATCCTCGAGCTGATCGTGCACCGACAGCGACTGCGAGCCGGCCACTTCGAAACCACCGCCGGTGAGATTTCCCGACTGCGTCAACGCCAGATAGACCGCCGGCACCAGCGCCAGCAACCAGCCTGTGAAGACCAACCAGCGGTGCCTGCGCAGGCTGCGGCTTAGGCGCATCATGAACTGCTGGATTTCAGGCTCCCCGGTCTTCTCGCGTAACGCGTGCTGGCGAGAATACCGCAGGACGCTGTGGATGATGGCCGCTTATCTGGTTCCTGAGCTGCGGAGACACCGATGTTGCCAAGACGCTGCGAAGCCGTTGTGAATCGGTGATCAAACGGGATCTCGATCACATCAGGTGGCAGCCGCGCTACCGGGGATGGCAGGATGTCGCTTGCCGCGCGGAGCGTCGGGGAACTTCGCGACAAATCGGGCCCTCTATCGCAGCAGTTTGCGAAGTGTCAGAACTCGCGAGACTTCGCAAACCGTAAGGAGTTATCGATGAAGACACCGACTGCGACCGGACGCCGCAGGCTCTTGGCTGGGCTGATCGCCGCCGCAGTGCCGGGCGCTGCTGTCGCGGTTCTGGCGGGGCCTCCGGCGACCGGTGCCAACGACCCGTGTGCGGCCAGTGAAGTCGCGAGGACGATCGGGTCGGTCTCCAAGTCGATGGGCGACTACCTGGACTCGCATCCCGAGACCAACCAGACGATGACCACCATGCTGCAGCAGCAGGCCGGGCCGCAATCGTTGACATCGCTGAAGTCCTACTTTGAGGCCAACCCCAAGGTTGCCGGCGATATGACGTCAATCGCGCAGCCGCTGACCAACCTGTCGATGCAGTGCAAGCTGCCGATCACCATCCCGCAGGCGATGGGCCTTATGCAGCAGGCGCAGGGCGCGACGGGTGGGCTACCCGCGTTGCCCGGCAATGCGGGCGCGTTGCCGTTGGGTGGCGCGGCGGGCACCCCGCCCGCGGCGACCGGGCCGGTCCCGCCCGCAGCGGGCGGCACGCTTCCGGGGCCGCCGCGGCAGAACAACGTCGGCTAGCCGTAGCCGTCGTTCTCTGGATTCCGATCTGGCGGCGGTAAGGGTCCCTGCAGGGCGGCCTTGGTCGGATCGGCGACAGGGTCGCTTTGGTGCCGCACAACAGGCAGCGGACCGGTAATCGGTTCGTCGTCGTCCGAGCCGGCGATGTTCTCGGTGCGGAACATGAAGAAGAACACCACCCAGCCGATAGCGGCGATGAGCAGCCAGCTGATCAGCCGATAGAGCAGCATCGCCGAGATGGCACTCGGCAACGACATGCCACTAGAGACCAGGCCGGGCACCAGCACCGCTTCGACGATCAACAACCCGCCCGGCATCAGCGGTATCGTGCCGACGGCGCGGGCGGCCGCACAGGCGACCATCAACCCGGCGACCGACGCGTGATCACCGGCCGCATAAGCAGCGAAGCCGAGGCACGCGACATCGGTGACCCGGTTGAGAATTGACCAACTGAACGCCGCCGCCAAGTCGCGGCGGCTCAGGCTGACCGACTCCAGCTGCGTGAGTATCTCGCGCCACTTCGCCAGGCCGGTGTCGGCCGGCCGGCCACGAACCGAGTTGACCCACGACAGCACCCGGCGCCCGATCCCTTCGATCAGTTCCGGCCGCGACGCCACCGCCTGGGCGAGTAGCAACAACGCGACGAAACCACCCAGTGTGAACAGCAACGAGAACGGATTGTTCTTCGCGCCTAGGAAAAAGGCGCCGCCCAACCCGAGGAGTGCCAATCCCACCGCCTGCAGCACACCCGACATCACCAACTGCCATGACGCCACCACCGTGGAGGCGCCCCAGAGCCGCTGCTGACGGAACAGGAACGTGGCCGACAGCACCGGTCCGCCGGGCAGCGTGGTGCTCAGCGAATTGGCGGCGTAGAAGGCGGCCTCCGACCGCAATTGTTTGACGTGCACCCCTGCGGATCTCAGCAGGGTGCGCTGGATCTGGGCGAAGCTGTGCATCGAGGCGGCCGCTGCGAGCACCGACGCGAGCAGCCACCACCAGTTGGCTTCATACAGGCTCATCCAGGCTTTGGCGAGCTGGTCCCAGCCCAGTGCGATCTCGACGGCAAGCACGATTGCGACGATGGCGAGCACCACCCATCGCACCCACCAGTACTTCCCGCGCGTTGTTGTTTCCTGGCGTGGGAAGGCGAGCTTGCCGGCAAGTGCGTCGTGCGACACGTGCATTAGGGTAACCGTGCAGGTGGCGCCGCGATCGAGCCGCAGCTCCGACCGTGTCGTCGTCGTAACCGGATCGTGCCGCCCAGGCAGTCCGTGACCCGACCCGCAGACCCGTCCGGACACGTTTGGCGGCACCCCTCGGCGGATAGGCTGGCTAAATGCCGGCAAACATCGACGACACCGCGGTCGAACCGCTTGTCCGCAAGAGCGCGGCCTGGGCGTGGCGTTTGCTAGTAATCCTGACCGCAGGGGTCGCCCTGTTGTGGGTGGTGAAAAAGCTTGAAATTATCGTCGTCCCGGTGTTGCTGGCCTTGATGATCAGCGCGTTGCTGGTGCCGGCGGTTGACTGGCTGGACCGGCGGGGCCTGCCGCGGGGTGGCGCTGTGGCCGTCGTCTTGCTGGGCGGATTCGCGATTCTGGGCGGCATCCTGGCGTTCGTCATCATCCAGTTCGTCTACGGTTTGCCCGATCTGACCGAGCAGGTGACCCGCAGCATCGAATCCACCCGCAGATGGCTGATCGAGGGCCCGGCGCATCTGCGCGGCGAACAGATCGACAACGCGGGAAACGCTGCGATCCAGGCGCTGCACAACAATCAGGCGAAGTTGACCAGCGGCGCTCTGTCCACCGCGGCCACCCTCACGGAGCTGGTCACCGCGGCGGTGTTGGTGCTGTTCACACTGATCTTTTTCCTCTACGGCGGCCGCAATATCTGGCAGTACGTCACCAAGATCTTCCCCGCCGACACCCGCGACCGGGTGCGCGAGGCGGGCTGCGCTGGATACGGGTCGCTCATCGGCTACGTGCGGGCCACATTCCTGGTGGCCCTGACCGACGCGGCCGGGGTCGGTACGGGGTTGGCGATCATGGGTATTCCATTAGCCCTGCCGCTGGCCTCACTGGTGTTTCTGGGTGCCTTCATCCCGCTGGTCGGTGCCGTGATCGCAGGTTTTCTGGCCGTAATCGTGGCCTTGCTCGCGAAAGGTATTATCTACGCGCTCATTACGCTGGGTTTGCTGGTTGCGGTAAACCAACTCGAAGCCCATTTGCTGCAGCCGTTGGTGATGGGTCGCGCGGTGTCCATTCACCCGCTGGGGGTGGTGCTGGCTATCTCCACCGGCGGTGTGCTGGCCGGGATCGTCGGCGCCCTGCTGGCGGTTCCGACGGTCGCGTTCCTCAATAACGCGATACAGGTGCTGCTTGCGCCGGATCCATCCGCCGAGGCCGAGAAGCAGACCGAGGATGCCGACGATGCGGGGGCCATCGTCCAGGCAGAGCCGGACAGCCCCGACGACAAACCGACTGAGGGCTTGACGGCCTGAGGGCCTACAGACGTCCTTCGCGGCGCAGCAGATCCTGAGCGGACAGACCGCCGCCGCCGCGGCGGCGCGGACGCGAATTGTCGCCATTATCGCCACGGTCGCCCTGCCCGCGGGCATTCAGCTTCTCGGTGGCCGCATCGGAGTCCTCGGCCTCCGGCCGCATGGCCGGGAGGGCGGCGGTGGGGTCGGCGGGGTCGTTGTTGTTCTCGCGGTTCGTCGGAACCGGCATGGCTTTGGTCTGACCGTCCGACGGTGCTGGCGCCGGTGGTGGAGGTGCCTGTGCCGGGGGTCGTGTCGGCGGCCCGGATGGGCCGCGCTCGTCGGCCGGTCGTTCGCGACCGGATGCGGCCCGGTCGCCGGGAGCCGCGTTGGTGTTCACGGGGTTGGCGGGCACTGAGAGGCGCGACGTCTTGGCCTCGGTCGGCTGGCTGGGCTTGCTTTGAATGCGTGTGGTGTTCACACCCGAGGGCAGCTCCTTGGCCGGCCTGACCTCGGGCTGGCTGGCCGGGCGTGGCCGCGACGGCTCTGGGGGCGCGCCGGGATGAGTGGGGTCGTGTGGTGGACGCGCCGGGGCGGCAACCAGGCTGGCCGCAGCGACCGGAGGCCGCGTAGGCCGCCCGTTGACGCCAGGCCGCTTGCGCTCGTCGGGCAGGTCGATCTCGCCCAGCCCGATGCGGTTCTGCAGCCGACGCGCCCAGCGCGGAGCCCACCAGCAGTCATCGCCGAGCAGCTTCATCACTGACGGCACCAGGAACATCCGCACCACGGTCGCATCCAGCAGCAGGGCCGCCATCAAGCCGAATGCCAAGTACTTCATCATCACCAGGTCGGAGAACACGAACGAAGCGGCGACCACGGCGAGAACCATTGCGGCAGCGGTGATCAGGCGGCCGGTGGTCGCGGTGCCGATCCGGATGGCCTCGGCGGTGGACATGCCGCGCTCGCGCGCCTCGACCATCCGGGACACCAGAAACACCTCGTAGTCGGTCGCAAGCCCGTAGCCGACCGCGACGACCAGCGCGATGATGACCACCATCAACGGTGTCGGCGTGAAATTCAGCCACTTTGCGAAGTGCCCGTCGACGAAGATCCACGTCAAGATGCCCATGGTGGATCCCAGTGTCAGCGCACTCATTACCGCGGCCTTGATCGGCAACACCATCGACCCGAAGGCCAGGAACATCAACAGCATTGTGGTCGTGACCAAGACCACCAGCATCAGCGGAGCCTTGTCGAACAAGGCGTGGATGCTGTCCTGCTCAAGGGCCGGTGTACCGCCGACCGAGACGGTCAGACCCTTGGGCGGGCTGATCGACCGTAGCTCGTTGATCTTCTTGGCGGCATCGCCGCGGTTGACCAAGCCGTTCTCGATCACCCGTACCGAGGCGTCTTCCGGATGGGTCGTGCCGTTGGGTCCCGCAACGCACGGATTGCCGGCGATGCCCGGGCAGGGCCGTTCGTCCCATTGTTTATTGGTGAACCCACTGATCGTGGAGACCTTGTTGCGGATATCGGCGACCTGCTGGTCGGTCACCGCGCTGTGATTGTCGCTCTGGATTACCAGGGTCAACTGCTCGGTGCGGTAGCCGGGAAAGAGCTTGTCGAAGTGCTCCTGGGCCACGCGGACGGGATTGTCAGGCGGCAGGTACTTTTCGCTGATCCCACCGAATGACAGGTTGCCCAGCGGGATGACCAGCAGGATCATGCCGACGACGATGGGGATGGCGAACATCAGCGGGCGCTTCATCACGAAGTTGACCAGCTTGCCCCAGAATCCGGCCTCGACCTCTTCGCGGGTCTTGGTCTTCTGCAGCCGGTCAGCCAGCCAGTTGAGGTAGGCGCGCGAGACTTTCCAGTTCCGCAGGAACGGCACCCGGAACGCCGTCCGCACGCCGAGCGCGTCGACGTGTTTGCCGAGAATGCCCAGGCATGCGGGCAGCAGCGTGATCGACAGCAGCGCCGCTAAACCCACCGCCGCGATCAGTGCATAGGTCAGCGACTTCACGAAGCCCTGCGGCAGCAACAGCAGAGTGGCACCCGAGGCGATGATCAGCACCGCCGAGAACGTCACCGTGCGCCCAGCCGTCATGACCGTTCGCCGCACCGCCGTTTCGGTGTCGTAGCCTTCCGCGATCTCTTCCCGGAACCGGCTCACCACGAAAAGCCCGTAATCGATGGCCAGACCCAATCCGATCAGCGAAACCACCGGCTGGGCGAAAAAGTGCACCGGCCCAAAGAGCGAGATGAACCGAAGAATGCCCAGCGCGCCCGCGATGCTCAGCCCGCCCACCATGGCCGGTAGGCCGGCGGCGATCGCACCGCCGAACACTAGGAACAGAACAACCGTCACCAGCGGCAGCGCAAGAACCTCCATGCGGCGCTGGTCGGTGGCGATGGTGCCGGCCAACGCGTTGGCGATCGGCTCGAGACCAGCGAGTTCGACGGTGCCACCGTCGAGTTTTTGCAGGTCGGGTGCGATGGCCTTGTAGTTATTGAGGATGGTGTCGTCGTCATTGCCCTTGAGCGGGATGCTGACGAAGGTGTGCTTCTTATCCTCGGTTGCCATCCCCTTGATCAGCGGGGGTGCCTCGGCGGGGTTGGAAAGAGCCAGGTAGCCGGCCCATCCGAGGACCTGGTCGGAATGGTCGCTCTTGAACTTGTTCAGCTCGTCGACGATTTTCTGACGCCATGCCGGATCGTCGACGGTCTTCCCATCGGGGGCGGTGAAGGTGGCAACGATATGGCCGGTTCGGTCGCGGCCATAGACCGTGTCGCCGATTATCGAGGCCTTCACGGATTGACTGCCGTCGTCGTAGAAACCGCTTTGCGTGACGTGCTTACCCAGGCTCATCCCGAAGATGCCGCCGCCGAGGCACAGAGCCACCATGACCCCGATAACGATGTACCGGTAGCGGTACACGGTTCGACCCCACCAGGCGAACACGTAAGCTCCTTACTGGATCTCTAAGGACCCGCGCATTGGTTTCCCAGTGTCACACACGCGTGGTCAATAGGGCGGACAGCGGCCGGAACGGCTGCAGCCACGCTCCCTGGTCGGGCAGCGAATCTAGGCCGATTCGCGGCAACGGCTCCCGGAAAACACCCGCGATGTCCTCCAGGTCGACGAAGTCCAAGGTATCCGACGCTAACGCCCAACTAGCGTGTTCACGAAATCCGATCACTTGGACGCCGACCCCGGTGCGCGAAATTTCTTCCAGCGGTTGACGGAACGCTTGACCGTCAGCGGACGCCACAACCAGCGCCGCAAGCCCTTCTCGGCGCCGCTGTTCGATGTGCGCGAGCATGTCGCGGTCGACGTCGCTGTCCTCGTCGATCTTCGGCTTGGCGAAGACCGCGAACCCGACGTTACGCAGTGCGTCCACCCACGGTCGAACCACGTCGGCGCTGCCCGGGGCGATATTGGTGAAGACGGTGGCCTCCGGTTCGATCACGACGCCTGGACGGCCGGCGCTGACCTCTGCGGTACGGGCCAGCAGCCAGCGGCCGAGCGCGTCGAAACGTGGGCGTTCCAGGGCTGTCGGGCGGCGGCCCAAGATCGAGCCGAGGCCCATATCGAGGTTGGGAGCGTCCCATACCAGCAGGACGCGCCTGGCCGGTCCTTCGAAGCTGTCCAGACCACCGGACAGGACCGCCGGTGATTCGAGCGGTTCGGGTGCTGCTGCGGTCTCTTCCGTCAGGCTCATGCTCATCGCCTTTTCCAGATCAACTCGGTCACGGCGCTGCCCGCTTCTTGAGCTTTCGTCTCGTACTTGGTGGTCGGGCGCACGATCGAGATCGGCAGTCGGCTGCCGGGCTCGACGCGACACAGCCGGGGTTCGGCATCACCGACCTGGGCGATCTGCTCGGCGTACCCGGGGTGGTCCGTCGCGGCGTGCAGGACACCACCTGGGAGTAGCCGATCGGCGATCAGGCCAATCGTGCTCGGTTGCAGGAACCGGCGTTTGTGGTGGCGTGCCTTTGGCCAGGGGTCCGGAAAGAAGACGCGAACCCCGCTCAGCGACCCCGGTGCAATCAGATATTGAAGTACGTCGATCGCGTTCCCCCTGATCAACCGGACATTGCCCACCTGATCACGGTCGATCGCGGACAGCAGCTGCGCCAGTCCCCGGCGGTAGACCTCCACCGCGATCACGTCGACATCAGGCTCGTCGTGCGCCATAGCCAGTGTGGATGTGCCGCTGCCACAGCCGATCTCGAGCACCACCGGCGCCTCGCGGCCAAACCACGCTCGGGTGTCCAGCGGTTCCACGCGCCGGGGTATCTCAGACATACCTAGTTGCGGCCACAGCCGTTCCCAGGTCTGGCGCTGGGCGCCGGAAAGGGCAGAACGCCGGGAGCGAAAACTCGTCGCCGGAAGATAGCCATGCTCAGGACGGTCCGAATCGAGCGGCTCCGGTGCTGGGGTCACGTCCTCTCCGGTTCTCGCCTCCACCGGCGTGTCGGGACGTGTCCCCACCCCGGGTTGCGCATGCATTTGTCCATGGTGGCCCATGAACGCCTGATGTAGCCGCTCCTGGTCCAGATTGATACCCAACAGTTGCCTTCGGCTGGTATCAGATAAACGGTGGCTCGCATCTCGGTGACACAGGTGCCACCATTCGGTGGGACCCGATCTGCTGTTCGGCAAACTGACCTTGCATCGGCGACGACCCCGCAGCCGATGGCGGCAACGTTGGCCGGCGGATCGGGCCAACGGCATCGAGCGGGCAGGACATGAAGGGACAGGGCCACCAGATTTTCGTTGACGAGCTGGCGCGATTTGCTGCCGAGCACGCTGATGCGCGCGTGACGACGATCGCCGAACGAGCCACCGCACCGCTGCGCGTGGCTGTCCGCGGGCGTCGGGGAGTGGGGCGCAGCACAGTGGCGCGCGCCCTGGACCGCGCCGGAAGTGCGTCGGGGATCGCGGTGTCATCGCCGGGATGCACCGGCGACCGCGACGTCGACGTCATCGTCTACGTCACCGCGGAGGTGATCAAGCCCGAGGACGCTGACGCGATCGCCGCCGCCGGGCGACCGGTATTGGCGGTGTTGAACAAAGCCGATCTGGCCGGCTCGCTATCGGGCCGAATCGGCGACGGGCCCATCACGGCCGCGCGGACTCGCTGCGCGAACCTATCCGCGCTCGCCGGCGTACCGGTCGAACCGATGATCGGTTTGCTTGCCGTCGCCGCGCTCGACGATCTGGACAGCACGTTGTGGGCCGCACTGGGGGAGCTGGCCGCCCATCCCGGGGGCGCTGTTTCCCTCGACGGCTCCTTCGACGGATTCCTGGTGGCCAATAACCCAGTGCCCGCAGAGGTGCGGCTGCACTTGCTGGACACCCTGGATCTGTTCGGCACAGCGCTGGGGATCGCCGCGATCCGCCAGGGCAGGACGGCGGCGCAGGTGCGCGCCCTGCTGCGCCGGATGAGTTGTCTTGATGCCGTCATCAACAAGCTGTCGGCCGTCGGGGCCGAGGTGCGCTACCAGCGGGTGCTCGACGCCGTCGTGGAATTGGAGGCTTTGGCCGTCGGCAAAGCAGGGATCGGGGAGCGGATCAGTGGATTCCTTTCCCGCGACGACACGGTGGTCGCCCGGATGGCCGCCGCGGTCGACGTGGCCGAGGCGGCCGGGCTGGAGGTCGGCCCCGTCTTCGCCGACCGCGACGATCCGGCCGCACACCTGCCGCGGGCGGCGCGATGGCAGCGCTACAGCCGCGGACCGGTGAGCGACCTGCACCGCGCCTGTGGTGCGGATATCGCCAGGGGATCGCTGCGGCTGTGGTCGCAGACCTGCGGGTCACTGCCCGACGCGGCTGGGGAGTCATGGTGAGCGGCGAGGATCGCGACGACTCGGCCGGCCGGGTGGACGCGCTGGTGGCGGCGATAGGCCCCCGGCTGGACGCGCCCGCCATCAACCGGCTCGACGCGGTGCTGGTGACCGGCCCGTGGATGGCCGGGGTGACCGGGGTGGTCGCAGCGCTGTGCGAACGGCTGCCGCAGCACAAGTTCGTCGAGTCGACGGATCTGGGACCCGGCGATGCGCCGGTCGCGGTGGTGTTCGTTGTATCGCCGGCGGCCCAATTGGCCGAATCCGACTGTGTACTGCTGGACGGCGCCGCCGAGCACACTGACGTGGTAGTCGGTGTGGTGTCCAAGATCGACGTGCACCGCAACTGGCGCGACGTGCTCATCGCCAACCGCGAAACGTTGGCCGCGCACGCACCGCGCTACGGCCAAGTGCCCTGGGTGGGCGTGGCCGCCGTACCCGACCTCGGTGAGCCGGTCGTCGACGACTTAATCGAGACCGTCTCAGTACAACTCGCCGATTCCGATATCGCTCGGCGAAACAGGCTGCGGGCGTGGGAATCTCGGCTTCAGACGGTTGCACAGCGATTCGACCGCGACGCCGAGGGCGCCGGTCGGCGGGTACGGGTCGAGGCGTTGCGCGAAGAGCGCAGCACAGCGTTGCGGCAGCGACGCCAGTCGAAATCCGAGCGGACCATCACGCTGCGCGGCCAGATCCAGCAGGCGCGGGTCCAGTTGTCCTACTTTGCGCGCAACCGGTGCTCGTCGGTGCGCAGCGAACTGCAAGAGGACGTCGCGGGCCTGTCGCGGCGCAAGATCCCTGAGTTCGAGGCGTATACCCGCAAGCGGGCGGACGAGGTGGTCGCCGAGGTGAGTGAAGGCACCACCACACACCTCGCCGACGTCGCTGCGGTGATGGGTGTGCCGGTGGCACTTCCAGCCGTCGAGAAGCTGCCGACGGTTGACGTGCCGCCGCCGCACCTGAAATCGCGGCGACAGGAAACCTGGCTGATGATGCTGTTGGGCGCCGGGTTCGGGCTGGGTGTCGCGCTGACGCTGAGCCGGCTGGTGGCCGGTTTTGCCCCCGGCCTGAACCCGCTGACACAGATAGCCGGGGCCGTCGCGTGCGTGGCGATCGGGCTGGCGGTCACGTTCTTGGTGGTCAACATCCGCGGCTTGCTGCATGACCGCGCTTTGCTGGACCGTTGGGCGGGCGATGTGACGTCGTCGCTGCGTTCGGTGGTCGAGGAGTTGGTCGCCACACGTGTGCTGGTCGCCGAGTCGGTGCTGAGCACCGCGCTCATTGCCCGCGAAGAGGCAGAGAACGCGCGAGTATCCGACCAGGTCAGCGTTATCGACAGCGAACTGCGCGAACACGCCATCGCCGCAGCGCGGGCCGCGGCGGTGCGTGATCGAGAGATGCCCACGATAACGGCCGCGCTCGATGCCGTTCGTGCAGAACTGGGAGAACCGGGTATACCTCAACCCGAGAATGTTGCCGAGCCTGCCAGCGAGGACGGAATCGATGAATCGGCTTCGCGGGAGACGAATGGCGACGTTTCGTGACGATTCGAGGGCTTCTGAATCGTTGTTGTGAGGAGGCTTATACCCGCCCGAACCTTCCCCAGCAAGGTGATCACGATAACCTGTAGTTAAAGCAAACCTGTAGTTAAAGCACCACCATGTCAACAGTTGTGTGGGCGAATGCATACGCAACACACGGATGCCCCGCAAACACGCAGACGATGAATTCAGGAGAGTTCGATGACCTCAGCGACCATTCCGGGTCTGGACACCGCGCCTACAAAGCATCAGGGGCTGCTGTCGTGGGTGGAGGAGGTCGCCGAACTCACCCAGCCGGACCGGGTGGTCTTCGCTGACGGCTCCGACGAAGAGTGGCAACGTGTCGCCGAGCAATTGGTCGAGGCCGGCACCTTCAGGAAGCTGAACGAGAAGAAGCATCCCAACTCTTACCTGGCGTTGTCAGACCCGTCCGACGTGGCGCGGGTGGAATCCCGGACGTTCATCTGTTCGGAGCGCGAGGTCGATGCCGGGCCGACCAACAACTGGATGGACCCGGCCGAGATGCGGTCCACCATGACCGATCTGTATCGCGGCTGCATGCGCGGCCGCACCATGTGGGTGGTGCCGTTCTGCATGGGTCCCCTGGGCGCCGACGACCCCAAGCTGGGTGTGGAGATCACCGACTCCGAATACGTCGTCGCGTCGATGAAGGTGATGACCCGGATGGGCAAGGCTGCCCTGGAGAAGCTCGGTGACGATGGGTTCTTCGTCAAGGCGTTGCACTCGGTGGGGGCGCCGCTAGAGCCTGGTCAAAAGGATGTGCCGTGGCCGTGCAACGACACCAAGTACATCACCCACTTCCCAGAAACCCGCGAGATCTGGAGCTACGGCTCCGGCTACGGCGGCAATGCGCTGCTGGGCAAGAAGTGCTATTCGCTGCGCATCGCCTCAGCGATGGCCCACGACGAGGGCTGGCTGGCGGAGCACATGCTGATCCTCAAGCTGATATCGCCGGAGAACAAGGCGTACTACTTCGCCGCGGCGTTCCCGTCGGCCTGCGGCAAGACAAACCTGGCCATGCTGCAGCCGACGATCCCGGGCTGGCGCGCCGAAACGCTCGGTGACGATATCGCCTGGATGCGGTTCGGTAAGGACGGTCGGCTCTACGCGGTCAATCCCGAGTTCGGTTTCTTTGGGGTCGCGCCTGGCACCAACTGGAAGTCCAACCCCAACGCCATGCGCACCATCGCCGCGGGCAATACCGTCTTCACCAATGTCGCGCTCACCGACGACAACGACGTGTGGTGGGAAGGCCTGGAGGGCGAGCCGGATCACCTGATCGACTGGAAGGGCCAGGACTGGATTATTCGCGAGACGGAAACCAAAGCTGCGCATCCGAATTCGCGGTACTGCACGCCGATGTCGCAGTGCCCCATCCTGGCGCCGGAGTGGGACGACCCGCAAGGGGTGCCGATCTCGGGGATCCTGTTCGGCGGCCGCCGCAAGACCACGGTGCCGCTGGTGACCCAGGCCCGCGACTGGCAACACGGCGTATTCATCGGTGCCACCCTGGGCAGCGAGCAGACCGCCGCCGCCGAGGGCAAGGTCGGCACCGTGCGGCGCGACCCGATGGCCATGCTGCCGTTCCTGGGCTACCACGTCGCCGACTACTTCCAGCACTGGCTCGACCTGGGCAAGAACTCCGACGAGTCCAAGCTGCCGAAGGTGTTCTTCGTCAACTGGTTCCGTCGCGGCGAAGGCGGCAAGTTCCTGTGGCCGGGCTTCGGCGAGAACAGCCGCGTGCTGAAGTGGATCGTCGACCGCATCGAGCACGAGGCTGGCGGCCAGGACACCCCGATCGGTGTCGTGCCGACCGCCGAGGACCTCGACCTGGACGGGTTGGACGTCGACGCCGCCGATGTGGCGCAGGCTTTGGCGGTCAATCCCGACGAATGGCGCAAGGAATTGCCGTTGATCGAAGAGTGGTTCGAGTTCGTCGGCGACAAGCTGCCCACCGGCGTCAAGGACGAGTTCGAGGCGCTCAAGCAGCGGCTGTCCGAATCGAGCTAGAACCCGCGGGGCTGGTTTGCCGACGAGCGGCTGATCGCCTCTCGTCGTAACGACTTGGGCAGGTACACCGCGCCTGATCCGGCGACCGCTGCCGTGTCGCCCGGATTGGAGATGGCGCAGCGCTTCAAGGACAGGCAACCGCAGCCGATACAGGAGTCCAGGTTGTTGCGAAGCGCCATCAGCCCCGCGATCTGATCATCGAGGCGCGCGCGCCACGCTTTCGACAACGCAGCCCAGTCGGCCCGTGTCGGGGTGCGGCCGTCCGGAAGCTTCGCCAGGGCGTCGGCGACCTCCTCCAGGCTCAGTCCGACGTTCCGGGCAGCCCGGATGAAGGCCAGGCGCCGTAACATTTGTCGTTCGAACCGCCTCTGACCGCCGGATGTCCGCGTTGCCGTGATCAGACCCTGGCTCTCGTAGAACCGGATCGCCGACGCTGCGAAGCCACTTCGATTCGCTATCTCACTGACGGTGAACAAATCCCGCTTATCCATACGACCTACTTACTTATGACCTACTTACTTGGGGACTTGACTTAAAGTTTACTTTAACTATCAGTATGGGTCGTATGACTCAAACCAACCCCTGTCCCGTCGCAATTGTCACCGGCGCGTCGCGCGGGTTCGGTAAAGCGCTGACCGTCGTCCTGCTCGACCGCGGGTGGGCCGTCGTGGCCGATGCCCGCCGCGCCGCCGAACTGGAAACCACTGCTACAGAGCTGAATTCAGCGCGGCTCATCGCGTTACCCGGTGACGTCACCGAGGCATCCCATCGTGACTCATTGGTCGCGGCAGCGATCAACGCCGGACCGCTTCGCCTGCTGGTGAACAATGCAAGCCGGCTGGGGCCCAGTCCCCAGCCGGCCCTTGCCGACTATCCGGCAACCGAGCTGTCAGCCGTGTACCAGACGAACTTGTTCGCCCCGCTTGCCCTGATCCAGGCGGTGCTGCCGGCGCTTACCGACAACGGTGGTGTGGTCGTCAATCTGACCTCCGACGCCGCCGTCGAGCCGTATCCGGGCTGGGGCGGATACGGCTCGTCAAAGGCCGCCCTCGATCAGCTGTCAGCCGTTCTGGCCGCCGAGGCCCCGGCCGTGCCGGTTTACGCCTTCGACCCGGGCGACATGCGCACCGAGATGCACCAGGCCGCATTCCCGGGCGAGGACATCTCCGATCGCGCCGAGCCGGAATCGGTCGTGCCGGCATTGTTGCGGCTCCTCGACACTCGGCCGGCCTCCGGTCGGTACCGGGCCGCGGATCTGGCGCTATCCGGAGCGCGGCGATGACTCTCGCGCACCCGCACACTCACTTCCACCGGCCCGCAGGCTCCGGCGCCAGCGAGCCGCCCGAAGCGCGCGGCGTGGCCCGGGACGCGGTCAAGCTGCTGATCGCCCGGCCGGGCGGGGTCAGCCACGTCCACTTCGGCGACCTGGGTGATTACCTGCGGCCGGGCGATCTGCTGGTGGTGAACAATTCCGCCACCATGCCCGCCGCCGTTGACGGTCGCCGTGCTGGGCAGCCGATAGCGGTCCACTTCTCCACGGTGCGCGCGGAGAAAGACTGGGTGGTGGAGCTCCGGCCCGCGGCGAATGCGACCGGACACCTCACCGACGTCAGACGCGGCGAACGCATCGACCTACCCGGCGGCGCCGCGATCGTCATCATGTCCTCCTACCCGGAGCCCGGGGTCGACGGTGGACGGTTGTGGACTGCGCGGGTCGTCGTCGAAGGCCCAGACGACAGCGTCGTGTCGTACCTCGCGCGCTACGGCCGGCCCATCAGATATTCCTACGTGCCGCGGCAATGGCCGCTTCGCTACTACCAAACCGTGTTCGCCCAGCGCGTCGGCAGCGCTGAAATGCCGAGCGCGGCACGCCCTTTCAGCACCGAATTGGTGACGGCGCTGGTGGCGGGCGGGGTGGTGATCGCGCCGATCACACTGCACGCCGGGGTGTCCTCGGCGGAGGCGGGCGAGTCGCCGACCCCCGAGCGTTTCGAGGTACCGCCCGCCACCGCGCGGTTGGTGAACTCGACGCACGCGGCTGGCGGCAGGGTGATCGCCGTCGGAACCACGGCGACCCGTGCTCTGGAATCGGCCGCAAACGCCGAAGGCATGGCGCGGCAGGCGGTTGGCTGGACGGATCTGGTGCTCGGCCCGACCCGCCCGTGTCGCGTGGTCGACGGCTTGATCACCGGATGGCACGATGCCGGCGCCTCACACCTGTTGCTGCTGGAGGCCGTCGCCGGCCCGGACCTGGTGGCCAGCGCCTACCGCGAGGCCGTCGAACACGGCTATCTGTGGCATGAATTCGGCGACAGCGCCCTGCTGCTGCCCGACCGGGGTACCGCCAACTTGCGGGGGACTAGCCGACCAGCGCCCGCATGACACCCGTCAGGGTGTGCGTCGTACAGTCGGCCCATGCAGATTCGCCCGCATATCGGCGCCAACAAACCTGCCGTCATCCTGCACCCGTCAGGCACCGTCATCACCTTTGACGACCTGGAAGCCCGCGCCAACCGATTGGCGCACCGGTTCCGCAAGGCGGATCTACGCGAGGGTGACACCGTCGCCATCCTGATGGAGAACAACGAACACATCCACGCGGTCATGTGGGCGGCACGGCGCAGTGGCCTGTACTACGTGCCGATCAATACGCACCTGACGCCGGCCGAGGCGGCCTACATCATCGACAACAGCAGCGCCAAGGCGATCATCGGATCGGCGGCATTACGCGAAACCTGCGAGGGCCTGGCAGAACATTTACCCGGCGGGCTGCCAGGCTTGCTGATGATGGCCGACGACGATCTTGGCGGCTGGGACCGTTACCCGGAATGCGTTGCGGAGCAACCTGACGCCCCGATCGACGACGAAGTCGAGGGTGACCTGCTGCAGTACTCGTCGGGCACCACCGGCCGCCCAAAGGGGATCAAGCGCGAGTTGCCGCATGTCCCGCCCGCCGAGTCACCCGGCATGATGTCGGCGCTGGTGGGGTTCTGGATGACGCCCGAGTCGATCTATCTGAGCCCGGCGCCGCTTTATCACACGGCGCCGTCGGTGTGGTCGATGAGCGCTCAGGCCGGCGGCATCACGACCGTCGTGATGGAGAAGTTCGACCCGGAGGGCACGCTGGACGCCATCCAGCGCTACCGGGTAACCCACGGCCAATTCGTGCCCGCCATGTTCGCTCGGATGCTGAAACTTCCTCAAGCCGTTCGTGATTCGTACGACCTCTCCAGCCTGCAGCGGGTGATGCACGCCGCGGCGCCCTGCCCGGTGGAGATCAAGAAGCAGATGATCGACTGGTGGGGGCCGATCGTCGACGAGTATTACGCGTCCTCGGAGGCGATCGGGTCGACGTTGATCAGCGCCGAGGAGTGGCTGGCGCATCCGGGTTCGGTCGGCAAGCCCATGCTGTGCGAGATACACATCCTCGACGAGGACGGCAACGAGCTGCCCCCGGGGCAGGCCGGCGAGATCTATTTCGAAGGCGGTTATTCGTTCGAGTACCTCAACGATGCGACGAAAACCGCTGCGTCGCGGGACAATCACGGCTGGGTGACGGTCGGCGACGTCGGTTACCTCGACGAGGAGGGCTACCTGTTTCTGACCGACAGGCGCCACCACATGATCATCTCCGGCGGGGTGAACATCTATCCGCAAGAGACCGAGAATCTTCTGGTCACCCACCCGAAGGTGCTCGACGCGGCGGTGTTCGGCATTCCCGACGACGAGATGGGCCAGCGCGTCATGGCGGTGGTGCAGACCGTTGAATCGGCCGATGCCACAGACGAATTCGCCGATGGGCTGCTCGGCTGGCTGCGAGAACGCCTGGCGCACTACAAATGCCCGCGGTCGATCGCGTTCGAGACGCAGCTGCCGCGCACCGACACCGGAAAGCTCTACAAGAACGGGCTGATCGAGAAGTATTCGGTGTGACCGATGCTCCGGGTGGTCGACCTGTCGAGCGCGCCGGATGCCGGCGTCGATGCCGGTCCTGTGTCAGCACCGGGTGTGATCGTCGCTGTCGGTTCGGCTGCTGATATCGCGCAGTCCGGATCCTGGCTGGACGCTGCGACTTTCACCCTGACCGAGGATTCCAGCGTCGATCGTCGAGTGGTCACCGTCGATTCGGTGCCCAAGACTGTGGCCGAGCTGACCCAGCGCTGTCAACGCTGGCCGCACGCCAGCAGCGTGTGCGACGATGTGCTGCGCGCGGTGCACCCCGGCGACCCAACGCTGGCCGCAGTGGTGACCGAGTCGTTGGCCTACTCGACGTTGCAGGCCGGTCCGGAGTTCGCGCGCTGGCTCGACGAGCGCGGCCCGGCCCGGATGCCCGAGATCGCCGACCCGGTGCAGGCGGAGCGTGACGGCGACACTCTGCGCATCAGGTTCAACCGGCCGCAACGCCACAACGCGTTTTCCGCCGATGCGCGCGCCGCACTGCTGGAGGCGCTGACCGTGGCGCAACTGGACCCGTCGGTGACCGGGATCGTGTTGAGTGGCAACGGCCCATCGTTTTGCAGCGGCGGAGATCTCGCCGAGTTCGGCACCTTCGCCGATCCGGTGAGCGCGCACCTGGCTCGCACCCGGCATAGCCCCGCCCTGGCGCTCGATGCGCTTACCGCCAGGCTCGGCCGGTGCTGCCGCGCCGAGGTTCATGGCCGGGTGATGGGCAGCGGATTGGAGATGGCCGCGTTTTGCGGATGGATTGAGGCGCGGGATGATTCGGTTTTCGGATTACCCGAATTGACTCTGGGGCTGATCCCCGGGGCCGGCGGTACCGTCAGCGTTACCCGTAGGATCGGCCGCTGGCGCACAGCGTATCTGGTGCTGTCCGGCCGAACCGTCGGCGCCGATACCGCGCTGGCCTGGGGGCTGGTAGACGCGATTTACCTTGGCGCCTAAGGCGTTGCTCAGAAGCCCGAAAATGTCGTGGTGGTCGTCGAGGGCAGGTTGGAGACTCCCACCGCGAACATGAAGAAGAACAAGATCACAACGATGACACCGACGACGGCGCCCACGATCGCGGAGATGATGGCCCACTTCTTGGCGTTATCGGCGGCGGCCTGGGCCTCGGCGTACCGCCCCTGAGACCACAGCCCAGAGACCTTGGTGGAGTACACGATCGACACGATCCCCAGCGGAAGACAACAGAAAACTGTGGTCAGAATCGCCCAGACGAGGTAGTTGTCTGGCGCTCGCTGACCTGGCCAGCCCGGCTGTTGGCCTGGCCAGCCCGGCTGTTGGCCTGGCCAGCCCGGCTGTTGGCCTTGCCAATCCGGCTGTTGGCCTTGCCAACCCGGCTGTTGGCCTTGCCAACCCGGCTGCTGTTGGCCCTGCCATTCTGGGGAACCTTCGTACGGCCCTGGGGGATAACTCATGGCAACTCCCTTTCGGTTTGGTTCCCTCCGGTCCCAACAGACTTTGCTGGTGTGCGAAGTCAGGCAAATATACAGCACCCATCGACATCAGGCCGGGAGATTTCGATTCGCTCCCTTTAGATCCCGCCCCGGGCGACCAGCTGCCCGGCGATCACGTTGCGCTGGATCTCATTGGTGCCTTCGCCGACGATCATCAGGGGCGCGTCGCGGAAGTATCGTTCGACGTCGTATTCGGTGGAGTAGCCGTAGCCGCCGTGGATGCGCACTGCGTTCAGGGCAATCTCCATCGCGACCTCGGAGGCGAACAGTTTGGCCATGCCGGCTTCCATATCGCAACGTTCGCCGCTGTCGTAGCGCTCGGCGGCATAGCGGGTGAGCTGACGGGCGGCGGTGAGTTTGGTCGCCATGTCGGCGAGGTAGTTGCCGACGGCCTGATGCTTCCAAATCGGCCGGCCGAAGCTCTCCCGCTGCTGTGCGTAAGCCAGCGCGTCCTCGAGCGCGGCCGTCGCCACACCCAGGGCCCGGGCAGCTACTTGGATGCGGCCTGTCTCGAGTCCCTTCATCATTTGCGAAAAGCCCTCGCCCATGCGGCCGCCAAGAATTGCCGCCGCCGGCAATCGGTAGTCATCGAATGACAGCTCACAGGACTCGACGCCCTTGTAACCCAACTTGGGCAGATCCCGCGACACCGACAGCCCCGGCCCGTGCTCGACGAGCGCGATCGAGATGCCTTTATGCCGCGGCGTGGCGTTCGGGTCCGTCTTGCACAACAGGGCGATCAGCCCGGACCGGCGCGCGTTGCTGATCCAGGTCTTGGAGCCGTTGATCACCAGACCGTGTGCACCGTCGGGCAGCGCGGTGGTCGACATGTTCTGCAAGTCGGAGCCACCGCCGGGCTCGGTCAGCGCCATGGTGGCCCGCAGCTCGCCGGTTGCCATCCGGGGCAGGTAGGCCCGCTTTTGGTCTTCGGTGCCGAACAGCGTAAGCAGCTTGGCCACCACGGTGTGGCCGCCCATCGCGCCGGCCAGGCTCATCCAACCGCGCGCCAGCTCTTCAGTGACTCGCACATAACACGGCATCGACACCGGCGACCCGCCGTATTCCTCGGGAACGGCCAGGCCGTAGATGCCGATCCGCTTCATCTGCTCGATCCACGCCTCGGGGTAGGTATTGGCGTGCTCGACCTCGCGGACTGTCGGTTTGACATCACGGTCGATGAACGCCCGCACCGTGGCGACCAGCATGTCTTCTTCGTCATCGCGTGCACTGTTCACCTGCAACCACCCTCCAGCGTTGACCCCCGATTCGACACCCTGCCAGCATGTGGCGTTGTGACTACTAACGGGTATGCGGGTCAGCGCGAGGGCGGACCCTACTTCGACGACCTTTCGGTAGGCCAGGTGTTCGACTGGGCGCCGGCGGCCACACTTTCACCCGGTCTGGCCGCAGCGCATCAGGCGATCGTCGGAGACCGGCTGCGTCTGGCGCTGGACGCCGATCTGTGTGCGGCGGTGACGGGCTCGCCCGGCCCGCTGGCGCATCCGGCGCTGGTCTGTGACGTGGCAATCGGACAGTCGACGCTGGTGACCCAGCGAGTCAAAGCCAACCTGTTCTATCGAGGCCTCACGTTTCACCATTTCCCAGTCATCGGTGATTCGGTGTATACCCGCACCGAAGTGGTTGGGCTGCGGCCGAATTCACTCAAGCCGGGCCGGGCGCCAACGGGGTTGGCGGCGCTGCGGATGATCACGATCGACCAGGCCGATCAGTTGGTGCTCGACTTCTACCGGTGTGCCATGCTGCCCGCGAGCCCGGACTGGCATCCCGACGACCATCCCGGAGACGATTTGTCAGCCATCGGTGCCGACGCGGCCCCGCCCGCCTCCGATCCGACCGCTCAATGGGACGGCGAGCTGTTCCGGAACAGGGTGCCCGGCCCGCATTTTGACCCCGGTATGGCGGGCGCGGTGTTGCACAGCACCGGCGATGTCGTCAGCAGCGCACCCGAACTGGCTCGTCTCACATTGAATATCGCTGCCACACATCATGATTCGAGAGTCGGCGGACGCCGGCTGGTGTATGGCGGACATACCATCGGGCTGGCACTCGCGCAGGCCAGCCGGCTGCTGCCCAATCTGGTGACGGTCCTGGGCTGGGAGTCCTGCGACCACACCGGTCCGGTGCACGAGGGCGACACTCTGTACAGCGAACTGCACATCGAGTCCGCTCAGCCGACCGACCACGGCGGCGTGCTGAAGCTTCGGTCGCTGGTCTACGCGGTCAGTGACTCGGCGGGCGAGCCCGACCGGCCGGTGCTGGACTGGCGCTTCAGCGCCCTGCAGTTCTGACCCGCGCCGCTTTGAGTCACGCGCACAATGGTGTCGTGAGCAGCGCGTCGTCCCAGTGGGGGAGCAGTGGGCTGGCCTACCTGACCGGCCTGTCCGACGGGCCGCCGGACTTCTCCCGTGCCCGCGTGCTGGCTCGTGCCGAGCAGGTCGCCTCGGCCATCGGTCACCGAGCGGATATCAGCGTCGATGCGGCCACGCTGCTGACCGGACGGGCCGCGCTGCTGGGATTGACCCGCGGCGGGTCAGTGTCGTGCGGTGGCGCCACCCGCTTGCTGGCGGCTCGAGATGGCTGGTGCGCGATCACGCTGTCCCGCGCCGACGATGTCGCCGCGGTGCCCGCGCTGCTGCACGCCGATGAAGTGCCCGCGGACCCATGGCCCACGCTGCAGCAGTGGGCGACAACGTGTTCGGTGTCGGCGATCACCGAGCGGGCGGGTCTGCTCGACATCCCCGCGGCCGCCTTGGGTGAAATCGCGGCCGCATCACCGCGGATACGACGAATGGGATTCCGGGCGCCGGCGCACGGGATCGCCGGCCTGCTGGTGGCCGATCTGTCGTCGATGTGGGCGGGTCCGCTGTGTGGGCAGCTGCTGGCACGCGCGGGAGCAACCGTCGTCAAAGTCGAGAGCCCGCACCGCCCCGACGGCACCCGGGGCGGCAATCGGGCCTTCTTCGACTGGATGAACAGTGAAAAGCTCTCGTATTGCGTCGATTTCGACGGCCAGGCCGACCAGCTGCGCGAGCTGCTTGCGGTCGCCGACATCGTGATCGAGGGCTCCCGGCCCGCGGCGCTGGCCCGGCGCCGGCTCGGGCCGCACGACGTTGCGCCACGAGCGGGGCGTATCTGGTTGCAGATCACCGGGTATGACGAGCATTCCGGGCGGCCGGCATTCGGCGATGACGCCGCGATAGCCGGCGGGCTGGTCGGTACCAGCTTCGGCGCACCGGTGTTCTGCGCAGACGCCATCGCTGATCCCCTGACGGGGCTGGAGGCGACCTGGGCGGTCACCGAATCGCTGGCCCGCGGCGGCGGTGAATCGATCCACATGTCCATGGCCGCGGTCGCAGCAACCTACGCTGCGCTGCCGACCGAGGCGTCGGTCTCGGCTCACCCGGCCCCACCGCCACCCGTTCCGCCGGCAGCTGCCCCAGCGGCCGAGCTCGGGGCTCATAACGAGTTGGTACGAAACCTGGTATCCGAAAGACGTTGCCTGTCATGCTGATTCAGCGAGCTACCTTGCTGGATGGGACGACCACCAAAATCCGGGTGGGGGAGCGGATCGACGAGGTCGGCGATGGGCTGACGGCCAGGCCCGGGGAGGGTGTGCTCGACGCCGGAGGCGGAACCGTGCTGCCCGGGCTTCATGACCACCATGTGCACGTGCGCTCGGCGGCTTCTGCGTTGGATTCGTTTTTCGTCGGACCGCCCGGGGTTAGCACCAAAGCTCAGCTGGCACAACTGCTGTCGAATGCCACCCCAGGCCCCGATGGGTGGATTCGCGCCGTCGGCTATCACGAGTCGGTCGCCGGCGAGCTGGACCGGGCGGCCCTCGATGCCGTGGTGCCGCGCATTCCGGTGCGCGTCCAGCACCGCAGTGGTGCGCTGTGGATCCTCAACTCCGCCGCACTGGGCCGGGTCGGCCTGGCCGAACATCCCGACGGGCGTCTTCGCAGCGCCGACCGTGGCTGGTCGGAGGCGCTGCAGCGCCGAGAAACCGACCTGGCGGAACTCAGCCGCCGAATCACCGCGACCGGCGTCACCGGCGTCACCGACGCCACCCCTGACCTCGGCGCCGAAGACATGGTCTCGTTGATTGTGGCGCACCGTCGCGGCGAATTTCGGCCACGGCTGCGTTTCCTGTCGCCCGGTAAGAAAATCCTGCACGATGACCATCTCGACCTGGACTCCCTGACGGATTGGATCGCCGAGCACCACAGGGCCGACCGGCCGGTCGCCCTACACTGCGTGACCGCAGCCCAACTCGTGGTGACCATCGCAGCCCTGCGCGCGGCCGGTAGCCACCCGCTCGATCGCATCGAGCATGCCGCAGTGGTGCCCGACGACAATCTGGCTGACCTGGCCGAACTTTCTAGGTTGGGGGGACTGACTGTGGTGACACAGCCCAATTTCGTCGCCGAGCGCGGCGATCAGTACCTCGCCGACGTCCCACCTGCCGAGCACAGCCAACTCTGGCGGGTCGCGTCGTTACTGAAAGCGGAAGTGCGCGTGGCGCTGTCAACCGACATGCCTTTCGGCCACGGCGACCCATGGACGGCGATGCGTGCCGCGGTATACCGCACCACACCCAGCGGCGCCATTTTGGGTGCGAACGAATGTGTTTCGGCGCGAGAGGCTTTGACGATGTTTCTGGGCCGGTCCGATCGGCCGGACCGGGCCCGCACCGTCGAAGCCGGACAGCCGGGGGACCTCTGCGTGCTGACCGAGCCGCCAGCGACGGCGCTGGCCGAGTTGGACGCCGGCATGGTGGCCGCCACGATCATCGGCGGTGAGCTCGTGTATTTCGCGATGTGACCCGCGATCAGCCCGCCGGGGCGAGCGCAGAGCGCAAACTGTCGCACTGACTGTCGAAAAACCGTTGTGATACTTGAGCTTTCGGCACCACCAGGTGGAATCCGTGGAAGACACCCGGGACCACCTCGACTTCGCACGGCACACCGGCGCTTCTAAGGCGTTCGGCGTAGGTGAGATCCTCGTCGTGGAACAGGTCGTTGGTGCCTACTCCGATCCATGCAGGCGCCAGCCCGCTCAGGTCGTCGCGCCGCGCCGGCACGGCGGTCTGGGCCTCGGCATCGCCGAGGTAGGCCGTCCAGCCGAAGCGGTTACTGCGCGTATTCCACAGCCGGTAGTTCGGCTTGTCCGCGGTCGTGGAACTGCGGTCGTCGAGCATGGGGTAGACCAGTAGCTGGAATATCGGTGTGACCTCGCCGCGATCGCGAGCCAGCAGGGCCAGTGCCGCCGCCAGCCCGCCGCCGGCACTGGCACCGCCGATCGCGATCCGCCCCCGGTCCACCGCAGGCAGCCCGGCCAGCCAGGTCATCGCCGAATAGCAGTCCTCGAGCGGCGCGGGATAGGGATGTTCGGGCGCCAGCCGGTAATCCACCGACGCGACCGTGATGCCCAATCGTGCGCTGAACCGGCGGCACAGCCGATCGTCCTGTTGCGCGGTACCGATCACATATCCGCCGCCGTGGATCCACAGCAGCGCGGGTGCCGGTTCCGTGACGCCCATCGGCCGGAACAGCCGGACGCCGACACCGGATCCCAGGGTGAGGACCTCGACATCACCAGACGCGCTGGGTTTACGCAGGCGCACCCTCAACCCATCCAGTGCGCGAACTATCGGCAGGGTCCGCGAACCGACGATGTGTCGGGGGGCGATGCGGGCGATGCGGCGCAACTCGGGGTGAACGTCGGTGTTCGGCACCGATCCAGTATGCCGGGCTCCCTACCCGCCGCCTTGAGTATCCATCCGGGCTTGCGTCGGCGCCGAATCACTCGGGTGAACGATCTCGCCCCGTCGATAGCGCGGCCTTGGCCGGCTGGGTTAGCCGAGCCGAGATCGGGGTATCGATCCGAGTGATCGAAATGCTGGGCTGTCTCGTGGACATCAGCATGTCGGCGATGCGGGTTCGTTGCAACGTCCCCCAACGGGGTCAAGGCGCGTCCGGGCCGCCTAGTCGGGCACGATGCGAGAGGCGTGAAATGCTGGGCCATCTCTACGACCGGGCGCTCGGCGGCGAACGATGTTGGATCCGTCACGAGGACGGTGAGCTCCGCGTGCTGCCGGCTCATCACTGGTTGGGCGCTCAATGTCCCGATGGTGCATCCGGTCACGCCTTCGATGAGGTCTTCGACGAAGCCGTCACGCAGATGTGCATCGGGCCGACGATCGAGTTGGGCTGCGGGCCCGGACGTCTGGTGGCGCGCCTTATCCGGCGGGGCGTACCCGCGCTTGGCATCGATCGGTCTGCGACCGCGATTCGCCTGGCCGGCCGCGGCGGTGCGCCTACCCTGCTGGGCGATGTGTTCGAGCCGCTGCCCGGGATGGGCCGATGGCAGACGGTTCTGCTGGTCGACGGCAACGTCGGCCTTGGCGGCGATCCGCGCCGGATACTCAGTCGCGCGGCCGAGCTGCTGGGCCGCGGCGGCCGATGTGTGGCCGAGTTCGACGCCGAAGCCATGGGCATCCGATCGCGCTGGGTGCGTCTGGAGTCGGCTCACGATGTCGGGCCGTGGTTTCGGTGGGCGTCGGTTGGGGTGGACAGCGCCGCCGTGCTGGCCGCGCAAGTGGGTCTGTCGTTGACCACTGTCCGGCTGATTAGCGGCCGGGTGGTTGCGAGCCTGGCGGCTATGTGAACGGGTACGGCTTTCCTGCCAAGTTGTGGAGGGCTATGGACCGCCACCCGCCACCGGGTGTGCGGCGGCTGGCGCAGTTTCGGAGCCCGCTGCGTGGCCCGTGGTTGACATCGGTGTTCGGGCTGGTGCTATTGGTGACACTGCCGATAGTCATCGTTACCGGGCTGCTGTCCTACATCGCCTACGCGCCGCAGTTCGGCCAGGCGATCCCCGGCGACGTTGGTTGGCTGCGCCTGCCGGCCTTCACCTGGCCCACCCGTCCGTCGTGGCTGTACCGGCTGACCGAGGGTCTGCACGTCGGGCTGGGCCTGGTGCTTATCCCGGTGGTGCTGGCCAAGCTGTGGTCGGTGATCCCGCGGCTGTTCGCTTGGCCACCGTTCCGATCGATTGCTCAAGTGCTGGAACGGTTGTCGTTGTTGATGTTGGTTGGTGGGCTGCTGTTCGAGATCATCACCGGTGTACTCAACATCCAGTACGACTACATCTTCGGGTTCAGCTTCTACACCGCCCACTACTTCGGGGCCTGGGTGTTCATCGTCGGTTTCGCAATGCATATCGCGATCAAGATTCCGCACATGGTGAACGGGTTGCGGTCGCTTCCGATGCGAGAGGTACTGCGCACCGGCCGCGCCGATACCCGTCCGCAGTCACCCGATCCCGCCGGGCTGGTGGCCGCCAATCCGGCCGAACCGACTATGAGCAGGCGCGGTGCGCTGGCGCTGGTCGGCTCCGGTGTGGCGCTGATCGCCGTGCTGACTGTCGGACAGACCATCGGCGGAGCCGCCCGCGGTGCCGCCTTACTGCTGCCGCGCGGGCGGGGCCGCGGCGACTTCCCGGTCAACAAAACCGCCGTCGCCGCCGGGATCGGGCCCGAGAGTGTCAGCGCAAGTTGGGTTTTGACTCTGCGCGGCGGCCCTTCGGAGGTGGTGCTGGATCGCGCCATGCTGGCTGGTATGCGGCAAACCAGCGCGCGGCTGCCCATCGCTTGCGTCGAAGGGTGGTCGACCGTGCAGACCTGGAGCGGGGTGCGGCTGGCCGAGCTGGCCCGAATCGCGGGCGTGCCCGCGCCGCGCTCGGCACGGGTGACGTCGCTGCAACGAGGCGGTGCCTTCAGTGCGGCGACGTTGCAAGCCAATCAGATTCGCGATCCCGATGCGCTGCTGGCGTTGCGGGTGAACGGTGCCGACCTGTCGTTGGACCACGGCTATCCGGCCCGGATCATTGTCCCCGCCCTGCCTGGCGTGCACAACACCAAATGGGTGGCGTCCATCGAATTCGAAGCGAGCTGAGATGTCGCGATTCCCAACACGTTTCAGTGCAATCTACGGTTCTCATCCGTTGCATCTGCTGACGATGGTGTCCGGTTTCGCACTGTTGGGCTACATCGTGGCCACCTTCACGCCGGCAACGCTGTGGAACCCCGGCACCTGGTGGCAGTCGATCGCCGTCTGGTTCGCCGCCGCCGTCGTCGGTCACGACTTGTTGCTCTTCCCGCTGTATGCGCTGGCCGACCGGGTCGTCTCGACGCTTACCGGCCGGCGACTGGGCCATCCAAAGGTCCTCGCCCGCAACTACATTCGGGTACCGGCTCTGGGAGCCGGACTGACGCTGCTGATTTTCTTGCCGGGCATCATCGAGCAAGGCGGGGCCACCTACCAGGCGGCCACCGGGCAGACCCAGCAGCCGTTCCTGGGCAGATGGCTACTGCTCACCGCGGCCATGTTCGCCATCAGCGCCCTCGTCTACGCCGCGCGACTTGCCGCGGCGCGTCGACGAACCACATCCAGGGAACAGCTAAATGACCGTTAACAGCGGAGATGCCGTCAGTAGCAAACTCGGCGGCGCGCGACTTCCGACCAAAGTGACATGGCTAACGGATTCGTCAGTTTTCCGCCGACTCCGCGGGGGTACAGTCCCCTACATGACGGCAAGGGTACCGAGCATGACACCCTGTATGAAATGGTTGCTGCGGGCCCGGCCCGGCGACTACATGCTGGCGTTAAGCGTCGCTGGAGCTTCGCTGCCGGTCATCGGCAAGCATCTTGAACCACTGGGTGGCATGACCGCCATGGGTGTGTGGGGTGTCCGCCACGCACCCAACGCGATATCCGCCATGAAAAAGGATTGGCTGACACCGGGCATCAACGACGAGCGCCGGCGGGATCGGGAGAGCACGCACCAGGTCTCGGTCGCCGCCTTGCGAGGGGTGGTGTCAGCCGCAGATCTGGAAACCGAATGGCCCGCGGCAGAGCGGACGCCTCCGATTTGGGAGGCGCTGCGGCAACGCCGCTATCTCTACCGCCGTGGAGTCCACTACGGGGACAATCCCGCGCAAGTGCTCGACGTCTGGCGCCGCAAGGATCTGCCGACGCAACCCGCGCCGGTGCTGATCTTCGTCCCGGGCGGCGCCTGGGTACACGGCCGGAGCATGCTGCAGGGGTCTGCCCTGATGTCACGGTTGGCCGAGCAGGGGTGGGTGTGCCTGGCGATCGACTACCGCGTCGCGCCGCACCACCGCTGGCCGCGCCACATCACCGATGTCAAGACCGCCATCTCGTGGGCGCGCGCCAACGTCGACAAGTTCGGCGGTGACCGCAATTTCGTTGCGGTGGCGGGTTGTTCGGCCGGCGGGCACCTGTCTGCGCTGGCCGGACTCACCCCCGATGACCCTCAATTCCAGGCGAAGCTGCCGGAGGGCGCCGACAGCTCGGTGGACGCGGTGGTCGGGATCTATGGTCGCTACGACTGGGAGGACCGTTCGACTCCCGAGCGGGACCGTTTCGTCGAATTTTTGGAGCGGGTGGTGGTCAAGAAGACGATCGCCCGGCACCCCGAGGTGTTCCGCGACGCGTCCCCGATCGCACGTGTGCACCGGAATGCTCCACCGTTCTTGGTGATTCACGGCAGCAAGGACAGCGTCATCCCCGTCGAGCAGGCTCGCAGCTTTGTCGAGCGGCTGCGGGCGGTCTCACATTCGATGGTCGGCTACCTGGAGTTGCCCGGAGCGGGCCACGGCTTCGACCTCATTGATGGTGAGCGGGCCGGTGTGATGGCTCACGCGACATCGCTGTTCCTCAACCAGGTCTACCGCAGCAAGACAATCGGGGCGAAAGAGGTTATCTGAGCTCGCGCCGCTGAGTAAGGTCCCCCTATGAGCAAGGGGCAGCGGTGAAACGGCTCAGCGGGTGGGACGCGGTACTGCTGTACAGCGAGACGCCGAACGTGCACATGCACACCATCAAAGCCGCGGTGATCGAGCTGGCTCCCGACAGGCGGAACTTCGATATCGAAGCATTTCGCCAGGTCATCAGTGGCCGGATTAATAAGCTCGAGCCGTTTTGCTATCAGCTCGTCGAGATCCCGTTCAAGTTCCACCATCCGATGTGGCGGGAGAACTGCGAGCTCGACCTCAGTTACCACATCCGGCCCTGGCGGCTGCCGGCGCCCGGTGGTCGCCGCGAACTGGACGCAGCGATTGGACAGATCGCCAGCACTCCGCTGGACCGGGAACATCCGCTGTGGGAGATGTACTTCGTCGAGGGTCTTGCCAACAACCGGATCGCGGTGGTCGGCAAGATTCACCACGCGCTCGCGGACGGCGTCGCCTCGGCGAACCTGATGGCCCGGGGCATGGACCTACAGGCCGGGCCGGAAAGCGGCGAGTATCTGTGCGACCCGGCGCCCACCACGCGGCAGTTGATGACTTCGGCGGTCGCGGATCACTTGCGCCACCTTGGGCTGCTGCCCCGGACAATTCGCTACACCGCAGAGGGCATCGGCCGGGTGAGGCGCAGCTCGCGCAAGTTCTCACCGGAACTGACCCGTCCATTCGAGCCGCCAGCGACCTTCATGAACCACATGATCACGCCGGAGCGCAGGTTCGCCACCGCCACGCTGGCGCTGGCCGATGTCAAGGAGACCGGCAAGCGGCTGGGGGCGACCATCAACGACATGGTGCTTGCTATGTCCACCGGGGCGCTGCGCACGTTGCTCTTGCGCTACGACGGCACGGCCGAACCCCTGCTGGCGTCGGTACCGGTGAGTTTCGACTTCTCGCCGGAGCGGATCTCCGGGAACCGCTTCACGGGAATGCTGGTGGCGCTGCCGACCGATTCCGACGATCCGCTGGAGCGGGTGCGGTGCAGCCACGAGAACGCCATCTCCGCGAAGGAGAGCCATCAGCTCATGGGCCCAGAGCTGGTCAGCCGGTGGGCGGCCTACATGCCGCCCGCGCCTACCCAAGCCTTTTTCCGGTGGGCATCCGGCCGCGACGGACAGAACAAAATTCTCAACCTGAACATCTCCAACGTTCCGGGTCCGCGTGAACGCGGCCGGGTGGGCGGCGCGCTGGTCACCGAGATCTACTCGGTCGGGCCATTGACCGCCGGCAGCGGCCTGAATATCACGGTCTGGAGCTATGTCGACCAGCTCAACATCTCGGTGCTGTGCGATGGCGCCACCCTCACGGACCCGCACGAGGTAACGGACGCCATGGTCGCCGACTTCGTCGAAATACGCAGGGCCGCAGGGCTTTCCGAAGAGCTTACGGTCGTCGATACAGCGATGGCGCCGGCCTGATCGGCGGCAGCCGAAGTTTCTGCCGCGGCGGCCGTTACGATCGGTTCGGATACCAGCCATTGCGATTCAAAGGAGCCTCGCAGCACTGTGAGCGAAGAAGCCGTCAACACCGAACCCGAAGTCTTAGTCGAACAACGCAACCGGATACTGATCATCACGATTAACCGGCCGAAGGCCAAGAATGCTGTCAACGCCGCCGTCAGCCGGGGGTTGGCCGACGCCATGGATCGGCTCGATAGCGACAACGGCCTTTCGGTCGCGATCCTGACCGGCGCGGGCGGCTCGTTCTGTGCGGGTATGGATCTCAAGGCGTTCGCGCGGGGCGAGAACGTCGTCGTCGAGGGCCGCGGCATGGGCTTCACCGAACGTCCACCGGTCAAGCCGCTCATCGCCGCGGTGGAAGGATTCGCCTTGGCCGGCGGCACCGAGCTGGCGTTGGCCACCGACCTGATCGTCGCGTCGACGGACGCGGCGTTCGGTATTCCCGAGGTCAAACGTGGCCTGGTGGCCGGCGGTGGGGGATTGCTCCGGCTGCCCGAACGCATCCCTTACGCGATCGCCATGGAGCTGGCGCTGACCGGCGATAACCTCTCGGCGCAACGTGCCCACGAGCTGGGCCTGGTCAATGTCTTGGCCGAGCCGGGCAAGGCACTGGATGCGGCAATCGCATTGGCGGAGAAGATCACCGCCAACGGGCCGCTCGCGGTGGCCGCCACCAAGCGGATCATCACCGAGTCTCGGGGCTGGAGCCGGGACACCATGTTCGCCGAGCAGGTGAAAATTCTGGCCCCGATCTTCATGTCCAACGACGCCAAGGAAGGTGCGATCGCGTTCGCCGAGAAGCGCCCGCCGCGTTGGACCGGCAGCTGAGAGCTACGGGTTCGGATCGGTTAGATAGCGCTGCACGGTCGGCCCGAGCCAGACGACCAAATCCTCGATGGCGGCCGACGCAATCGGCTCGATCTTCAGCTGGTAACGCGCGAACGCCAGCCCCGCCATATGACTGGCCACCAGCTCGACCCGCAGCTCGGCATCAGCCACCCCGAATTGTCCCGCTGTGGTCACGGGTACCCCGACGGCGCTGGGCGGCAAGATACTTGGGTGATCTAAACTACAGTCGGACATGACACTTTTGGCCGGCTTTGTAACGTGCTGACATCACAGGAAGTTCAAGCGTGAGCATTTCGCTGCTGCTCGAGATGGCTGCGTCGAGCAACCCCGATCGCACGGCTGTCGTCTCCGAAGACATGCGATTGACGACGCAGCAGCTCAGCGATCTTGCCGACGGCGGCGCAGGCGTCATAGCGGGAACGGGTGCTCAGCACGTTGCTTATGTGGGTGCCGGCGGCGCGATGCTGCCACTGCTCATCTTCGCCGCGGCGCGAGCCGGGTTGCCCTTCACCCCGCTCAATTACCGGCTTTCGGCTGAGGGTATCCAGACCTTGATCAAGCGGTTGCCCGATCCGGTGGTGATCGTCGATAGCCGCTACCGGGAGATGCTCGGCGATGAGTCGCAGCGGCCGATGATCACCGACGAATTCCTGACGGCCGCGCGTAGCAGCGAGGCCTCTGACTTCGAAGCGGAGTTTCCCGACCCGGACTCCGTCGCGATTGTGCTCTTCACGTCGGGCACCACGTCGCAGCCCAAGGCCGTCGAGCTCTCGCACAACAACCTGACCAGCTACGTCACCGGCACGGTCGAATTCGAGTCGGCCGCGCCGACCGATGCCGCGCTGATCTGCGTGCCGCCGTATCACATCGCCGGGATCAGCGCCGCGTTGTCGAACCTGTACGCCGGCCGCAAGATGGTCTACCTGCCCAGCTTCGATGCCGACGAATGGGTGCGGCTGATAAACGCCGAGCACGTGACCACCGCGACGGTGGTGCCCACCATGCTGGACCGAATCGTCACGGTGCTGCAGACCGGCGGCCATCACCTGCCGTCGCTGCGCAACCTGGCTTACGGCGGGTCGAGGGTGGGGCTGCCGCTGGTCCGCCGGGCACTCGAACTCTTGCCGGATGTGGGATTCGTCAACGCTTACGGGCTGACCGAGACGAGTTCGACGATCGCGGTGCTGACCCCCGACGACCACCGCGACGCACAGTCCGCATCGGCGGCCAACGTCGCCAAGCGGTTAGGGTCGGTCGGGCAGGCGGTGCCGGGCATCGAGCTGCAGATCCGCGACGAGGACGGCAAGGTGCTCGGGCCGGGTGAGACCGGTGAGCTGTTCGTGCGCGGTGAGCAGGTCTCCGGCCGCTATACCGGGATCGGGTCGGTGCTCGACGAGAACGGCTGGTTCCCAACGAGAGACATCGCCACCCTCGACGAGGACGGCTACCTGTTTATCGGCGGTCGCAGCGACGACACCATCATCCGCGGCGGCGAGAACATTGCGCCCGCCGAGCTGGAGGAGGTGCTGATCGAGCACCCGCAGGTTCGCGATGTCGCTGTGGTCGGTGTCGAGGACCCGCAGTGGGGTCATGCGATCATCGCGGTGGTGGTGCCGGCCGCCGGTTGCGACCCCGACCCCGACGAACTTCGCGAGTACGTCCGTGAAACATTGCGCGGGTCGCGCACCCCCGACCGGGTAGTCTTTCGCGACGAGTTGCCAACCACGCCTACGGGCAAGGTGCTTCGCCGGGAGATTGTCGAAGAGCTGCGCGCCGCACCGGCCGAGCAGTAAGCAGAGGACAAAAATTATGATCAAGAACGGAACCCGCCTGGCCAGTCAGGTGTGTGACACCCAAGTCATCGTCGTCAGAAGTGCCGACAGCCTCGACGACCTGCGTTGCGGTGGTGTGCCGATGGTGGCCATAGGCGCCGAGCGGTCGGGCGAACTCGACCCGGCGTTCTCCGACGGCACTGTGATGGGCAAGCGCTATGTCGACGAAACCGGCGCCGAGGTGCTGGTGACCAAGCCGGGTGCGGGAAGCCTGAGCGTCGGCCAGACCGCGCTTCAGCTCAAAGAGGTCAAGCCGCTACCGGCCAGCGACTAACGATCGCCCCGGCGGTCGGCTACGTCTGATCGGGCGAGCCGTCGTGCTTGCCGGGAATTCCGTTGCGACCGACGAATTCCCTTGCCTTGATTAGGAATTCGAGTTGCTCGCCAACCTGGCTCAGCGGTCGCACGCAGCGCGTCGAGCGGGACAGCACAATCGCACCTTCCATAGCGGCGATCGACATCACCGCCAGCGACGCGGCGTCGTCGTCGTCGAACCCGTCGTTGGCGAATGCCTGGGTCAAGGCGGTACACCAGCGGCCCAAGATGGCGCCGGCCTCGGCGGAAAGCTTGGGTTCGTCGTCGTCGGAGCCGATGGCTGCTGCCACCACCGGGCAGCCCGCGGTGAAGCCGCCGTCAGTCAGCAGGCGTTCCCAGAACTCGATGAACTCGCGTAGCAGGGCCTTGGCGCCCCAGCCGGCGGCGTCATCAATCATGGCGGTGATGGAATCACCGGAGTACCGCAGCGCCTCAGCCAGAATCTGATTGCGGCCGTCGGGGAAGTGGTAGTACACCGAGCCGCGTGGCGCGCCGCTGCGGGCGAGCACCTCATCGATCGTCACCCCGGCGGCTCCGCGCTCGCGCATTACCTCGGCGGCACTGATCAGCATTTTTTGCTTGGTATCGCAGCGCTTCGTCGGTGCAGGGCCCCGCATGGTTTCGGTGACAGTCGGCACTGTCGTACCTCCTCTGGCCGGCGTCATGCAGCGTGCGAGTGCCGCAGTACCGGCCAGTGCATATTACGGGGGCTGAACCGGAATGTCCGGCGTTTCAATTCGGGCATCTCGCGGGTGAACTGATAGCCGGCGACGTTGAGCTCGATGATCCACATGATTTTCTCCCGGCCTGTGTGCGGCCCATGATTATGCTAAGTACCATATAAGACATCGGTCGAGTAATCAAGTTTTATTCGCTAAGTAAGCCAGGCAGCACCACAAATGGCCTGCGGACGTCGGCAACGGCCCTGGTCAGCGCGAACGTAACGATCTGGTTTCTATGCTCTATTGCATAATCACTGGGGCTGCGATTCACTTTGACGATGGCTACTGCTTCCGGATCCCCAATTGAGTTACCGACGCTGGACACCGTGTCCCTCGAGCGGGATGGACATGTTCTGCTGATCGGGTTGAACCGGCCGCATAAACGCAACTCGTTTGACCGGGCGATGCTCGCAGACCTCGCTCGCGCCTACGCGGTGCTGGAATCCGACACAACGGTGTGGGCAGGCGTGCTGTTCGGGCACGGCGACCACTTCACCGCCGGTCTGGACCTCGTCGACGTCGGCCCGGGCATCGCGACCGGGCAGAGTCCGTTGCCGGACGACGGCCGGGACCCCTGGCGGCTGGACGGCGCATGGACCACACCACTGGTCGCGGTCGCGCAGGGCTGGTGCATGACGTTGGGCATCGAACTGCTGCTGGCTGCCGACATTCGCATTGCCGCGGCCGGAACCCGATTCACCCAGCTTGAGGTGCAGCGTGGGATCTACCCCTTCGGCGGCGCGACGATCCGCCTTCCGCGTGAGGTGGGGTGGGGCAATGCCATGCGCTGGCTGCTCACCGGCGACGAGTTCGACGCCGCCGAGGCGCACCGCATCGGGCTCGTCCAAGAAGTGGCCGACGATCCGGCGGCAGCCTTGGCCCGGGCGCGCGAGATCGCGCACACCATCGCCGACCGCGCCGCACCGTTGGGTGTGCGGGCCACGCTCGCCTCGGCGCACCTGGCCCGTAAAGAGGGCGAGGCGGCCGCCATCGGACAGCTACGCCCGGCTGTCGTCGAGCTGTTCGCCAGCGAGGACGCCGCCGAGGGCGTGCAATCGTTTATCGAGCGCAGGCAGGCCCGATTCCAGGGCCGCTAGCGACCCCAGCGACCCCAGACGCGGCCAGGGTGAAGCCAGCTTCACGCTCGCGGCCGAACGTGCGTCTGGCTTCACGCTCGAGGCGAAGGACTAACTAGCTGTCTATGGTGTAGCCCATCGGCATCAGCACGCTCTTCTGCTGCGTGAAGTGCTCGACACCCTCCGGGCCGTTCTCGCGGCCGATACCCGAGTTCTTGTAGCCGCCGAACGGGCAGCAGGGATCGAAGGCGTACCAATTGATCGCGTACGTCCCGGTGCGGATCTGCTCCGAGATCTCGATGCCGCGCGGCACGTTGGTCGTCCATACGCTGCCGGCCAGGCCGTACGCCGAGTCGTTGGCGATCTTGATCGCGTCCTCTTCGGTGTCGTAGGGGATGATGCTCAGCACCGGCCCGAAGATCTCCTCCTGCGCGATCGTCATCTTGTTGTCGACGTCGGCGAAAACCGTTGGCTGCACGAAGAACCCGTTGTCCAGACCCTCCGGACGGCCGCCGCCGCACACCAGCCGGGCGCCCTCCTCGACACCCTTGGCGATGTAGCCCTCGACCCGCGCACGCTGCTTCTCCGAGATCAGCGACCCGATCTGGGCGGCCGGGTCCGTCGGCGTCCCGACCGGCAGCGCCTGCGACGAAAGCGCTTACCGCGTCCACGATTTCGTCGTAACGCGAGCGTGGCGCCAGGATCCTGGTCTGGGCCACGCAGGCCTGCCCGGTGTTCATGATCCCGGAGAACACCAGCATCGGGATCGAGGCCGCCAGGTCGACATCGTCGAGGAGGATTGCCGCCGACTTGCCACCGAGCTCCAGGGTGCACGGCTTGAGCAGCTCCGCGGCGCGCCGGCCGATCTCCTTGCCGACGGCCGAGCTCCCGGTGAAGGAGAAGACGTCGATGTCGCGATTGGACGTCAGCGCCTGGCCGGTCTCGACCCCGCCGGGCACCACCGACAGCACACCCTCGGGCAGGCCGGCCTCGGCGAACACCTCCGCGAAAGCATTTGCACTCAAAGGTGTTTCGGCCGCTGGCTTGAGCACAACCGTGCAGCCGGCCAGTAGCGCCGGGCCCAGCTTGTTGATCGCCAGGAACAGCGGCACGTTCCACGCCACGATCGCCCCGACCACGCCGAGCGGCTCGCGATGCACGATGGTCTGTCCGTAGCCGCCGTTGCGGATCTCCTGCCACTTGACCTGGTCGACGGCGGGGCCGGCGAAGAAGTTCATCGCCCCGATTCCACTCATCCACTGCATCGTCTCGACCGAGGTCGGCGGCTGTCCGGTCTCGAGGCCGAGCAGCTTGGTGAAGCCGTCCTTGCGCTCCTCCATCAGCTTGAGCGCGTTGGCGATGACGGCCGCGCGCTCCTTGGGCGGCGTCGTGGGCCAGGGACCACTGTCGAATGCGGCGCGGGCCGCGGCCACGGCGGCGTCAACGTCGGCCGCCGCCGCCATCGGCACCTTGCCGACGTATTCGCCGGTGGCCGGACAGTGCACCTCGATGATTTCGGAGGTCGACGGTTCGGTCCATTTGCCGCCGATGAAAAGCTTGTCGTATTCGGTCTTAATGTCGGGCATGTGCGCCGCTCCTCCTCATCGCTCCGCTCTGCATCGTCGCCGGCGGCTATGGCGCCACCCTACCCAAGCCGAAGCAAAACGAGAACATGTTCCAGTCGTCGATTCACGGTCGGTTAGCGCGGCCGGAGCACCAGCACCAAATTGCTCACCAGGAACTCACGCAGCACCGGCACCGACGTCAGCCACCACGCCCATCGGGGGTGGTAGCGAGGAAATGCCGCGACCGCGGCACCGGTACTCGTGGCCCAGGTCAGGCCCTCGGCGGCGGACACCGCGAACAACGACGACCCGTAGTTGTTTTTGGCCGGATGACCGTGTTTGCGGGCATAGCGAGCCGCGGCGCGCTCGCCGCCCAGGTAGTGGCTCAGGCCCATCTCGTGCCCGCCGAACGGGCCTAGCCAGACGGTGTAGCACAGCACGACCAGCCCGCCCGGCTTGGTCACCCGCAGCATTTCACTGCCGAGCTGCCACGGCAGCGGCACGTGCTCGGCCACATTGGACGACAAGCAGATATCCACCGAGTCATCGGCGAACGGCAGCGCCATGCCCGACGCTCGGACGAATATGTCCCCTGTATTCCCCGCTCCACTGGAAGCCGGCCCGGCCGCGTGCATCTCGCTCGGATCCGGTTCCACACCGATATACCGGACACCGGCAGCACCGAATGCGCCCGCGAAATATCCCGGCCCGCCGCCGACATCGAGCAGCGTGCGACCCAGTGGGGGTGAGCCGTGTGTGGCCAGCCACAAATCGCTGACCATCGTGGCCGTGTCGGCCGCCAGGAACCGATAGAACCGTTGCGGGTCAGGTTGCTCGAAGCGAAATTCCGACAGCAGCCGCAGCGAACGGGTCAGCGTTGCCCGCCGCGCGAAAACGTCGGTGACGGCCACCGGCCACACCCTACGCAGTCGCCGCCGTTCCGCGGCGCGATCGTCGCCGGGCTAGGCTGTTCAGCGATGTCTGGTCTGCGCTGCGTACTGTTGCTGTGCTGGCGCGACACTGGACACCCACAGGGCGGCGGCAGCGAAGCCTACTTGCAACGCATCGGCGCGCAGCTGGCCGCATCGGGGGTAGCTGTCACGCTGCGCACCGCTCGCTATCTCGGTGCGCCACGACATGACGTTCTCGACGGCGTGCGGATCAGCCGCGCCGGTGGGCGCTACTCGGTGTATGTGTGGGCGCTGCTGGCGATGGCCGCGGCCCGACTCGGGCTTGGGCCGCTGCGCCGAGTGCGCCCCGACGTGGTCGTCGATACCCAAAACGGCTTGCCGTTTCTTGCCCGGCTGCTGTACGGCCGGCGGGTGGTGGTGCTGGTGCACCATTGCCATCGCGAGCAGTGGCCGGTGGCCGGGCCCGTGCTCGGCCGGCTGGGCTGGTTTGTCGAGTCGACGCTGTCGCCCCGGGTGAACCGGCGCAATCAGTACCTGACGGTGTCGTTGCCGTCAGCCCGTGATCTGGTCGCTCTCGGTGTGGACAACGAGCGGATCGCGGTGGTGCGCAACGGTCTCGACGAGGCGCCGGCGCAGTCGTTGTCCGGCCCGCGCGCGGCCAGGCCGCGAGTCGTTGTGCTGTCGCGGTTAGTGCCGCACAAGCAGATCGAGGATGCACTGGACGTCGTCGCGCAGCTGCGGCCCCGGATACCGGGCCTGCATCTCGACATCGTCGGCGACGGCTGGTGGCGGCAGCGGCTCGTTGACCACGTGCACGCGCTCGGCATTTCCGACGCGGTGACCTTCCACGGCCACATCGACGACGTGACCAAACACCATGTGCTGCAAAGCTCCTGGGTGCACGTGCTGCCTTCGCGCAAGGAGGGCTGGGGCCTGGCGGTCATCGAGGCGGCCCAGCACCGGGTGCCCACCATCGGCTACCGATCCTCCGGCGGACTGTCCGACTCGATCGTCGACGGGGTGACGGGGATGTTGGTGGACACCCGCACCGAGCTGGTGGATCGGCTGGATCGGCTGCTGTCGGACCCGGTACTGCGTGACCAACTCGGCGTGAAGGCGCAAACGCGTAGCGGGGAGTTCTCCTGGACGCAAAGCGCCGATGCGATGCGCAGCGTGCTGGAAGCGGCGCGGGCCGGCTACTTCGTCAGCGGCGTGATGTAGCGGAGCGCCGCGCCGCGGTGAAGACGGCGCCACCGGCACCCACGATCAAGAGGGCCAGCCACGCCAGATGTGCGATCATCGTGGCTCGGCGGCGGCCGGCAGCTGCACCGGCGGTGTCGCCGCCGATCCGATACAGAGCGAGTTCGTCATCGCGGTAGACCGGCGTGAGCGCGTCGAGGGTGCGGGCGGCCGCACCCATGTCACCGGCGCTGTCCGATTCGACGACCAACCACCCGATGCCGGCAGGGGCCAACGCGGAAGGATCCGGCCCCGCCAAAAGCAACTCCTGTATCGCCCGGGCGTGATTGCCCTCCCCGGGAACGGTCACCCCGGAGATGGCCAGATCACCGGTGGCCAGCACGTTGGCGCGCACCCAGCGGGGCAGCGGATCGAGCACCGGTGCCGGACCGGACCAGACGAAGCGCCGCATGGTGCCGGCGGGCAAGACGGCGACAGTCCTCGCGTCGGCGTTGATCGCCGCTGTCACGGCGGCCCACCCGGGCGGATAGTGCACCGGCTCAACCTTGCCCCAGACGCCCCAGGCCAGGTCGGGCAGCGCCAGGATCAGCGCCAGGCAGCAGACCAGCGCCGTCACTGCCGGCCGCAGCCACCGGCGCAGCGTCACCAGCGCGCCGGCACCCGCCAACGTATATCCGGGCATTGCCAGCGCCACCCATTTCTGCCCGTCGCGCAGCACCCCGAACCCGGGCGCGGCGTCAACCACCGCGCGCAGCATGTGTAGGCCGGCACCGGTCGCCAGCGCGGCCGGTACCAGCACCGACACCGCCCCGAGCACCAGCAGCGGCACCAGCGCCGGACGACGCGCCACTGTCGGCAGCCCGGCCACCACGACCCCCAGCAGCACCAGGGCCGACGACACCGCGAAAAGCGTTGTCCGCGAAGCGGGTACGGCTTCGCCATTCCAGATTCCACCCAGGCTGGCCAGGCTGAGAAGCGTGCCAAGACCGGGCTCGGCGCGAGGCGCGAACGCGTGCACGCCCAACGCGTTCGCCGCCGTATGGCTGGTCAACGACGAACCCATCACCGATGCCGTCAACCAGGGCAGCGCCGCCACCAGCGCGGCGCCCAAGGTCACGGCGGCGCACAGCCAACGGGGCCGGCCCGCACCGGGTGCGGCCACGCAGACCAGAGCAACCGTCGCGGCGAGCAGCAGCCCGGTCGGAGTGAGCCCGGCCAACGCGAGCCAGAAGATCAACTCGAAAAGCCCGCCGGGTCGGCTCGCGCTGCCGGGTGACCGCAGCGCGAGCATTGCCGTCGCAGCCCATGGCAGGCAGCCGTAGCCGACCAGCAGGCTCCAATGACCTTGCAGGAGCCGTTCAGCGACATAGGGATTCCAGATCGCCAGCGTGATCGCGACGAACTGGCCGGCCGCGCCCGCACAGGGCAGTGCCGTCGCGACGAGTCGGGCCGCACCCCACCCCGCGAGCCACAGGCCCACGACGAGCAGCGCCTTCACCACCACACCGCCGTCGACCACATGCGAGGCCAGCGCCACCGCAAAATCCTGCGGCGTCGCCCGCGGCGCCGAGGTCAACCCCAGGGCGGTATCGGACAGATAGGACCGTGGCGTCGACACCGCGTCGCGCAGCAGCAGGTATCCGGGCTTCAGTAGCGGCCCAACCACGAGCAGCGCCAAAAGCAGCGCGTAGCCCGGCCGGGTCCAACGCACGTCGGGAAGTTAGGCGCGTTCGGGCGGACCGGCCGAGGAGCCGGGGGGTTCCGGTGGTCCGGCTTCGGGCGGTCCGGAATCGGGTGGCTCTTCCGATGGCAGGGTTGGCGGCTCCGATCCCGGTTCGGCCGCATCCGGGCGCGCGGCGGGGCGCTGCGTGGGCAGCTTCTCGGTCTCGGCTTCAGCACCGGGCACCGGTTCTTCGAGCCCGCTGCGGCCGAAGAAGTCCTGATCGGCGCGGTCCAGGCCGGGGTCGGTGAGCGCCCTTTCGGTCCGCAGGCTGAACGCGGCGAGCAATCCACCGCCGATCAGCGAGATCAAGCCGACCGCGGTAAACGTAATCGGCAGCACCCGCGACCACAGCGCCAGCCGGTCGCGCTCGTCGCGGGCCGCGTTGACCTGGGATTCGACGGCGTCTTCGTTCGAGGTGACGCGGTAATCGGCCAGCGTCACCTCTGGCTTCAGCGGATCACGCGCGAAGTAGTGGTTGGCGCGTTCGGTTTGCTTGACGATGGTGCCCGACACCGGGTCCACCCAGAAGGTCCGCTGCGCCGCGTAGTAGCGCGTCATGGTGATCTGCTCTGCCGGATCGCCGCCCTGCACGCCCCACATCGCCGCAGACGTGGTGACCTTGCCGTCTTCATCGCCGGCGTACAGCGAGGGGTACTTCACCGGAGCCACCAGCTTGCCGTCGGGGTTGTAACCGACGTTCTGCGTGAAGCGGTAGGTGGTCAACCCGTTGACGTCTTCTTGGCTGTCGTAGTTGACGTCAAACGGCTTCTGCGCGATCGGATCGAAATAGGGGTAGGTCTTTTTCTCGGTGTGGAACGGGAATCGGTAGGACAACCCGTCGTGTCGGAGCGCGATCGCGGTGGGTGGGTTCTCGTCGCTGTAGGCGCGCGGCTTCTGCACCGAGCCACCGGTGTGGGTGTCGTCCGAGACGGCCATCGCCGTCTTGCGGTTGAGGGTGACGGTGTCGACGATCGCCAGCAGCAGTCCGCTGTCCTTTTGCTTGTCGGTGCGCCGGACCGAGCTGCCGACCTGCAGCGTGACCACGTCGGCGTTGGCGGGCGACTCGACGCTGACCTGCTGCTGGGACACCAGCGGCACGTTCTGGTTGACGACGAGGTGGTCACCGGACAAGGACGCCGAGTCGAGTGCGGTGCCGTTGCCGTCGCTGACCAACGTGGTGTCGATATCGAGCGGGATCTTGGTGATCCTGCTGCTGGTGTACGTCGAAAGCAGTAACGCGGCGATCAGCAAGGCGGCTCCGAGTCCGATGATTCCGCATGCGGCGAACCGCAACATGACTGCTCGGTTCACGTTGCTGTGTCCTCCTAGTGGTCCCTAAAGGTCTTAGACTCGTCGGCCGCACCCCGCTCCGACCTGACCAAACAGTGGCAAACCCGTTCGACCCTAACAGCAGTATTTAAGGTCTCGGTTTACGAACCTATCGTCACTTTGCCCGGGTCATCCGGGTGTACCCGATTCCCTCGACACCACAGACAGGCAGACTGTGATCGTGACCGATGGCCAGCAGGTGGGAGGCGTCCGCAGCTTCCTGCCCGCCGTGGAGGGTATGCGCGCATGCGCGGCCATGGGCGTGGTCGTTACGCACGTCGCATTTCAGACGGGGCACTCGAGCGGTGTCACCGGCAGGCTGTTCGGCCGCTTCGATCTGGCCGTGGCGGTGTTCTTCGCTTTGTCGGGATTCCTGTTGTGGCGTGGACATGCGGCAGCGGCAAGGGATCTGGGATCGCGTCCGCGCACGGGCCACTACCTGCGGTCGCGGGTGGTCCGCATCATGCCGGCCTATCTCGTTGCGGTCATCGTGATCCTGTCGCTGCTGCCCGACTCCGATCACGCCAGCTTGACGGTGTGGTTGGCAAACCTGACGCTCACCCAGATCTATGTGCCGCTCACCTTGACCGGCGGCCTGACCCAGATGTGGAGCCTTTCGGTCGAGGTCTGCTTCTACCTGGCATTGCCGATTCTCGCGTTGCTGGGCCGCCGTATCCCGGTCCCCGCCCGGGTGCCGGTGATCGCCGCGCTCGCGGCGCTCAGCTGGGCCTGGGGGTGGGTGCCTTTGGCGCATGCGGGTTCCGGGATCAATCCGCTGAACTGGCCGCCGGCGTTCTTCTCCTGGTTCGCTGCGGGCATGTTGCTGGCGGAATGGGCTTACAGCGGGATCGGGTTACCGCATCGGTTGGCGCGCCGCCGCGTGCCGATGGCCGTCGTAGCGGTGCTGGCCTATCTGGTGGCGGCTTCTCCGCTGGCCGGTCCGGAAGGGCTGATTCCGGGCACCGCCACGCAGTTCGCGGTGAAGGCGGCGATGGGTTCCCTGGTGGCGTTCGCACTGGTCGCGCCGTTGGTGCTGGACCGGCTCGATACGCCACACCGGCTGCTGGGCACGACCGGCATGGTGACTCTGGGTCGGTGGTCCTATGGACTTTTCATATGGCATCTGGCCGCATTGGCCATGGTGTTCCCGGTGATCGGGACGTTTCCGTTCACCGGCCGGATGCCGATGGTGTTGGTGTTGACGCTGATCTTCGGTTTCGCGATCGCCGCCGTCAGTTACGCCCTGGTCGAGTCGCCCTGCCGGGAAGCGTTGCGGCGCTGGGAAAAACGCGAGAAGCCAGCCGAAACACGTCAGGTAGATGCCGAGGCGGATGCGATCGCGCCGTGATCTCGGCGCGGTGAGCCGGTGTGCCACCCTGTATAAGGACGCGTTCACTAGCCGGGGCGAGGCCCGAGCCGTCGTGCGCCCCATGCAGCAGCGGTCCAAGCGTGGCAAGGGTAAGGCGCTGGCGCGGGAGCCGTACAAATGCCCATGCGGCTCAGTCCATCTCGCAGATCCTCGCCGTGTGCGGACATACGGCAAGTGGAAGTGAGAGAGCAAAAACTGGCCGGGCCCTTCGGGGTTCGGTCTTTTTTTATGCCCAAGATCCGCATCGCCCTGCCTAAGATCGCGGAACTGATGGATTTTGGTTTATTCCCGGTCGCGCACTGATTACACCGCTACGCCTGCGATGATGACGCCAGTAGTAGCACGTCGTGCAGTCGTCGTTCGACGGTACCGCCAGCACTCGGACGTGCGCCGGGGGCACATGATCCAGCCCAAAACCTGCTGCGGTCACTAGGATGGCGAATACCCACCGGCCGATTGTCTTTTCGGTCATGATTGCTCATAAACGTCGAACCGGTCGCCGCCGTATAGCTTGCGCTCCAACTGCTCCGCAATACGGACTTCCCATCGGTGGTATCGCCACCTGATCCACCGGTCGATCATCCTGTTGATCATTGCTACTGCTCCTCGATTGGTTATCCGGTGACCCGCCGCGCCGGGGGACGTTGGGCAGGCCGCCGGATGCCTTGGGTCCGTTGGCTCGTGGAGTTGAGATCGTGTGAGCAAATCCAGCTCGCGGACCACCGGATAGGGTCCACGGTGCCAATCCTTGCGACTTGTGTCCAAGATGTATCTCGGATGGATTGATAAGCGATGTTTATCGTCTGCCACGTTCCCACGGATCGCGCCATCCACCACTCTGCGAGCCGGAATCCGCACCCCCGTGCCAGCTATGCCACGCCGGGAGGCCGGTGCAACTGGCACAGCGGGGTTTGCCCGTCCGGCCGGTGGACCGAAAGTCGTTGCGCCGCAGTGTCAAGCACTTTGTTCGGTGCGGCGCTCTCTGGTGAAATGCTCTCGGTTAACGCCGAATCTGCTGTGTTTCAAGCGATTCCGTGCGCTGTCGGCGGCGGTTTAGTGACGTCAGAGCAGCGGACAGCGCAGCTGTGATGTGGGCGTCAAGTGGCACCCCGGTTAGCGAACCTCGGGCGCCTGCAAGCGGGCCATGATCTCGGCACGCACGGCCGACCGTCGCGCCTTGCCGGCGTCGTCGCGCAGCGGAGTGCTGACCAATTCGACGGTGTGCGGCACCTTGTATGACGCGATGCGTTCGCGCAGAAACTCCTGCACGCCCGCGGCGTCCAGCGCAGACCCGTCAGCCGTATGCACCAATGCGTACGGCACCTGACCCAGATCGCCGGAATTGGGGTCGGGGATTCCGACGACGAGGCAGGACAGTATTTCCGGATGCGCCGACAGGGCGTCCTCGATCTCCGCGGGGTAGACGTTGCGGCCGCCGACGGTGAACATGTCGACTCGGCGGTCCGACAGGTACAGAAACCCGTCGGCGTCGAAATAACCTAGATCGCCCAGGGAGTCCCAGCCGTCGCGGCTCTTCGCCGTCACGCCGACGTACCGGTAGGTGGGTGCGCTGCCGGGGCTGGGCCGCATGTAGATCTCGCCGACGACGCCGGGCGGACAGGGGTTGCCGTCGTCGTCGAGCACCTTCATCTCCCCGGCGACCACCACGCCGACCGACCCGCGGTGGGTCAGCCACTGGTCGCCGGAGATGAAGGTCAGCGCTTGTAATTCCGTGCCACCGTAAAGTTCCCAGACGACTTCGGGTCCCAGGAGGTCGATCCAGGCCTGCTTGATGGCCGGCGGGCACGGCGCCCCCATGTGCCAGAACCGCCGGATCGACGAAAGGTCGTAGGCTTGCGCGTCGGCGTGGTAGACCGGCAGCGCCCGCTGCATGATCGTCGGGACCGTCGTCAGGAACGTGACGCGATGGTCGGTGATCAGCCGAAGGAACTGGTGCGGGTCGAACCGGCTCATCAACACCAGATGATGGCGCATCAGCAACGCGACCGTCGCGGTGGTGAAGCCGGTGTTGTGGGACAGCGGGATCGGCACCAAGGTGGTGTCGCCGTCCTGCGCGCCGAGTGGATAGCCGATGGCCGCCGGTATCCGGCTGTCGCCGCCGGATTCGATGAGCTTGGGCCGGCCGGTGCTGCCGCCCGACCCCATCGCTTTCCACACCGGCGAAACCGCTTCCGGTAATGCTGCGTCAGACAGCGCTGGGTCGGGAATGAAACCGGCTGGCACACTTGATATTTCAGGGTGCTCGCGGCCTACCAGCAAGGCGGGCGGCCGCAAGTCCAGCAGGCCCCGCAGCTCCGCGGCCGGCAACCGCGCGGACAACGGCTGGGGCACCGCGCCCAACTTCCAGCACGCGACCGCCGCCTGAATCCACTCGATAGAGTTAGGCAGCACCATGGTCACGTAGTCGCCGAGGCCGACGCCGCGCCCGGCGTAGGCCCGGGCCAACCGGTTCGTTGACCGGTCGAGTTCGCCGCGGGAAATGCTCACCCCGTCGCAAGTGACCGCGGGCTCGTCCGGAGCGAGTTCGGCCAGGGCCGAAATCTGGGTGCCGATCGGGGGGACCGGCTCACTCATAAGCACCCTGTCGCTCGAAGATGCGGCGCGGGTTGTCGACCAGCATGGTGTGCAGCTGTTCGTCGGTGACCCCGCGCTCCTTGAGCGCGGGGATGACGTCGTTGTGGATGTGCAGGTAATGCCAATTCGGGGCTGCCACCGGCACTAGTTCCTCCGGCAGCGCGTCGAAGTAGCAGCTGGCGTCGTGCGAGAGCACCATCTTGTCGGCGTGCCCGCGCTCGCACATCTGCGCCACGATGTTCACCCGGTCCTCGAACGGCAGGATGACGTCGATGCCGAACCGGTCCATCCCGAGGTAGGAGCCGCCGGCGATCAGCTCTTCGAGGTACCCGATGTCGGTGCTGTCGCCAGAATGTCCGATGACCACCCGGCTCAAGTCGACGCCCTCCTCGGCGAAGATGCGTTGCTGCTCGAGCCCGCGCCGGAGCCCGGCGTGGGTGTGGGTGGAGATCGGCACCCCGGTGCGCTTGTGCGCCTGGGCGACCGCTCGCAAAACTCGCTCGACGCCCGGGGTGATTCCGGGCTCGTCAGTTGCACATTTGAGGATCCCCGCCTTGATGCCGGTGTCGGCGATGCCCTGCTCGATATCGCGGACGAACATGTCGGTCATGATCTCCGGGCCGTCGAACATGCCGCCCGGGCCCATGTAGTGGAAATAGAACGGCACGTCGTTGTAGGTGTAGAGACCAGTCGCGACAACGATATTCAGCTCGGTGGCCGCCGCGACGCGGGCGATGCGCGGGATGTAGCGGCCCAGCCCGATGACGGTGAGATCGACAATGGTGTCCACCCCGCGGGCCTTCAGCTCGTTGAGCCGGGTGATGGCATCAGCGACCCGCTTTTCCTCGTCGCCCCAGGCTTCGGGATAGTTCTCGGCGATTTCGGTGGTCATGATGAACACGTGCTCATGCATGAGCGTGACGCCCAGATCGGCGGTATCGATGGCTCCGCGTGCGGTATTTAGTTCTGACACAAAGCTGATGCTAGGTCGGTTGGGCGGTAGACCAACAGTGGTGATTTGTCGGGTGCGCCCCGATGGTTGCGTTATTGCAGTACCGTCACCCTCGTCTTGATAGGAATCCCCCCGGGAGCCGCCGCCATGTTGCTTAATCCCAACCAGCTGGAACGCCGCTACCCAGACCCCCGCTCCGGGGAGATCATGGCTGCGACCGTCGACTTTTTCGAGTCCCGCGGAAAGGCCCGGCTCAAGCACGACGACCACGAGCGGACGTGGTACTCGGACTTTCTGGATCACGTCGGACGGGAGCGCATCTTTGCCTCCCTGCTGACGCCTGCCGAGTACGGAGCCGAGGACTGCCGCTGGGACACTTATCGGATCAGCGAGTTCGCTGAGATCTTGGGCTTTTACGGGCTGAGCTACTGGTATCCGTTCCAAGTCACCGCCCTTGGCCTGGGCCCGATCTGGATGAGCGCTAACGAGGACGCCAAGCGCAAGGCCGCCGCTCAGCTGGAGGCCGGTGAGGTGTTCGCCTTCGGCTTGTCGGAGCAGACCCACGGCGCCGATGTCTACCAGACCGACATGATTTTGCAGCCGGGCCCCAGTGATATTGGGGGCTGGATCGCCAACGGCGAGAAGTACTACATCGGCAACGCCAACGTCGCCCGGATGGTCTCCACCTTCGGCAAGATCGCCGGCACTGACGAGTACGTGTTCTTTGCCGCCGACTCCCAGCACGACCGGTACGACCTGATCAAGAACGTGGTCAACTCGCAGAACTACGTCGCCAATTACGCACTGCGCGACTATCCGGTCACCGAAGCCGACATGTTGCACCGCGGCCCCGAGGCCTTCCACGCCGCGCTCAACACCGTCAACGTCTGCAAGTACAACCTGGGCTGGGGTTCCATCGGCATGTGCACCCACGCCATGTACGAGGCGGTAACCCACGCATCCAACCGCTACCTGTACGGGACCGTCGTCACCGACTTCGCCCATGTGCGGCGCCTGCTCACCGACGCCTACGTGCGGCTGGTCGCCATGAAGCTGGTCGCCACCCGCGCGTCTGACTACATGCGCAGTGCATCCGCCGAGGACCGTCGCTACCTGCTGTACAGCCCGCTGACCAAGGCGAAGATCACCAGCGAAGGCGAGCGAGTCATCATCGCGCTGTGGGACGTCATCGCCGCCAAAGGCGTCGAGAAGGACACCATCTTCGAGGCGATGACCCGCGAGATCGGCCTGCTGCCCCGGCTGGAAGGCACCGTCCACATCAACATCGGGCTGCTCGGCAAGTTCATGCCCAATTTCCTGTTCGCCCCGAATCGCGAACTCCCCGTGATCGGCCGTCGTGACGACGCGGCCGACGACTCGTTCCTGTTCGCGCAGGGACCCACCGGGGGCCTGGGCAAGGTGCGCTTCCACGATTGGCGCGCGTCGTTCCAGAGCTTCGCCCACCTCGCCAACGTCGCGCTGCTGCGCGAGCAGATCGACATGCTCGCCGAAATGCTGGCCAGCGCTACCCCCGATGCCACCCAGCAGAAGGACATTGACTTCGCCTTCGCCGTTGGCCAACTGTTCGCGACGGTGCCCTATGCCCAGCTCATCCTCGAGGAGGCGGCGCTGTCTCGGGTGGATGACGCCTTGGTCGACGAGATCTTCGCCCTGTTGGTCAGGGACTTCAACAGCTATGCGGTCGAGCTGAACGACAAGCCCTCGGCGACGGACCAACAGGCCCGCTTCGCGATGCGGATGATCCGTCGTCCGGCCAACGACCCCGCGCGCTACGACCAGATCTGGAAGGAACACGTCCTACCGATCAGCGGCGCCTACCAAATGCGCCCATAAGTTGCCGTCAGGCCCCTTGAGGAGTGAACTGGCCCACAGTAAAGTGACCAGTGGTCATCGACGCTAGGAGGCCACATTGCCGACGGTGACTTGGGCACGTGTCGACCCGGCTCGTCGTGCGGCCGTCATCGAAGCCGCAGAAGCCGAGTTCGGAGCGCACGGATTCTCTCGGGGCAGCCTGAATGTGATTGCCCGCCGAGCCGGAGTCGCCAAGGGCAGTCTGTTCCAGTACTTCGCGGACAAGCGTGACCTCTATGCGTTCATCGCCGACATCGGCAGCCAGCGGGTGCGCTCCTACATGGAAGATCTCATCCGCGAGCTCGACCCGAGCCGCCCGTTCTTTGACTTTCTCACCGACCTGCTCGACGGCTGGGTCGCCTATTACGCCGAACATCCACGGGAACGCGCCCTGCACGCGGCGGCGACCCTGGAAGTCGACACCGACGCCCGCATCAGCGTGCGCAACGTCATTCACCGTCATTACCTGGAAGTGCTGCGGCCGCTGGTGTATGGCGCGCACGTGCGGGGTGACCTACGGCCGGACGCCGACACCGACGTGTTGTTGTCGCTGCTGCTGTTGATCTTTCCGCACCTTGCGCTGGCTCCCTACATGCGCGGCTTGGATCCCATCCTCGGGCTCGACGAACCCACACCGGAGCAGCCGGCCCTGGCCGTGCGCCGACTTGTCGCGGCGCTGGCGGCCGCGTTCTCGAACTTGGGTGAAAAGTGCCGAACCTCGGCATCAATCCAGCCCGAAATGATCTGAGGAGGTCACCATGACACGCACGAGCACAGGTTCCATGGTTAAGGGCGGACTCAACTGGGACAGCCTGCCGCTGAAGCTGTTCGCCGGCGGCAATGCCAAGTTCTGGAATCCGGCCGACATCGACTTCTCCCGCGATCCCGCGGACTGGGAACAGCTGTCCGACGACGAACGCCACTACGCCACCCGACTGTGCGCTGAGTTCATTGCCGGTGAGGAAGCGGTGACCGAGGACATTCAGCCATTCATGGCCGCGATGCGCGCCGAAGGCCGGCTGGGCGACGAGATGTATCTGACGCAGTTCGCGTTCGAGGAAGCCAAACATACCCAGGCGTTCCGCCTGTGGCTCGACGCCGTCGGCATCACGGACGACCTGCACAGCTACCTGGACGACATCCCTACCTACCGCACGATTTTCTACGAGGAGTTGCCGGACTGCCTCAACGCTTTGTCGATTGATCCCTCTCCGGCTGCCCAGATCCGGGCGTCCGTAACGTACAACCACATGGTTGAAGGCATGCTGGCGCTGACCGGCTACTACGCCTGGCACAAGATTTGCGTGGAACGCGGCATTCTTCCCGGCATGCAGGAGCTGGTCCGGCGGATCGGTGACGACGAGCGACGCCACATGGCATGGGGCACCTTCACCTGCCGGCGCCACGTCGCCGCCGACGATGCCAATTGGGACGTCTTCGAAACGCGCATGAACGAGCTCATGCCGCTCGGGCTGCGCCTCATCGAAGAAGGCTTCGCTCTTTATGACCCGATGCCATTCGACATTTCGACGGACGAGTTCATGCAGTATGCCGCCGACAAGGGGATGCGGCGGCTCGGCACGATCAGCAGCGCCCGCGGGCGTCCGGTCGCCGAGATCGACCTCGACTACTCGCCGGTGCAGCTGGAGGACGCCTTCGCCGACGAGGACGAGAAGGCACTGGCGGCCGCGTCGGCGTAGCCCGGTCTACCCGATCCAGACGGTCTTGGCGTTGCAGAACTCGCGGATCCCGAGCCCCGCGAGCTCGCGGCCGTACCCCGACCGCTTGACGCCGCCGAAACCCAGCTCCGGGTAGGACACCGTCATCCCGTTGATGAAGACCTGGCCGGCCTCGATGTCGTCGATGAAGCGCTCCTGCTCGGCCTCGTCATTGGTCCAGGCGTTGGACCCCAGCCCGAAGGTCGTGGCGTTGGCGATCTCGATGGCCTCGTCGATGTTCTGGGCTCGGTACATCGAGGCGACCGGGCCGAAGACCTCCTCGGTGTACAGCGCCATGTCCTTAGTGATCTCTGTGACGACCGTCGGGGGGTAGAACCACCCCGGCTGGTCGAGACGCGTGCCGCCGCAGCGGATCTTTGCTCCGGCCGCGACGGCGTCGTCGACCTGCTTCGCGATCTCGTCGCGACCCGACTCGGTGGCCAGCGGACCGACCTCGGTGTCCGGGTCGGTCGGATCGCCGACCTTGAGCGCCTCCATCCGTTCGACGAACTTGTCGACGAACGCGTCGTAGATGTCGGTGTGCACGATGAACCGTTTGGCGGCGATGCAGGACTGGCCGTTGTTTTGCACCCGGCCGGTGACGGCGGTCTTGACGGCCTCGTCGAGGTCAACCGATGGCATCACGATGAACGGGTCGCTGCCGCCGAGTTCGAGCACGGTGGGTTTGATCTCGTCGCCGCAGATGGCGGCGACCGATTGACCGGCCGGCTCGCTGCCGGTCAGGGTGGCCGCCACGACCCGGGGATCGCGCAGGATGCGCTCGACGACGCTGGACGAGACGAGCAGCGTCTGGAAGCAGCCCTCGGGGAAGCCGCCGCGGGTGATGACGTCGGAGAGATACAGCGCCGACTGCGGCACGTTGGAGGCGTGCTTGAGCAGGCCGACGTTGCCTGCCATCAACGCCGGCGCGGCGAAACGGACGGCCTGCCAGAGCGGAAAGTTCCACGGCATCACGGCCAGGACCACCCCGAGCGGCTGGTATCGGGTGTAGGCCCTCTTCGCGCCGACCTTCGACGCTTCCGCCGGCTCATCGGCCAGCAGTTTCTCGGCGTTCTCGGCGTAGTAGCGAAAACCCGTGGCGCACTTGAGCGCTTCGGCCTTGGCCGACTTCAAGGTCTTGCCCATTTCGAGGGTCATCATGGCCGCGGTTTCGTCGGCCTCCTTCTCGAGCAGGTCGGCGGTGGCATTGGCCCACTCGGCGCGCTGGGCGAACGTGGTGGAGTGGCGGTAGTCGAGGAACCGCTCGTGTGCGCGGGCTATTGCCGCTTCGACCTCGTCGTCGGTGGCCGGGGTGAAGGTCTGGACTGTCTCGCCGGTGGCCGGGTTGATCGTGGCGATGGGCACGTTGACATCCTTCGGTTGCGATGGTCGGTGAAGCGTCCGGTGTCCAGCCTGCCACTATCGTGCCCAGAGGGAGGTGCCGGATGAGTAAAGCCGCTCAGCTGATGGTCAAGTGCCTGGAAAACGAGGGCGTTTCCGTGGTCTTCGGGATACCCGGCGAGGAGAACATCCGTTTCATTCAGGCGCTGGCCTCCTCGAACATCCGCTATGTGCTCACCCGGCACGAGCAAGCGGCTTCGTTCATGGCGGAGATGTATGGGCGCGTCACCGGCCGCGCGGCGGTGGTATCGGCCACCCTGGGCCCGGGTGCGATCAACATGCAGCTCGGGGTCGCCGACGCCACCACCAACAGCACCCCGATGGTCGCGATCTCCGCGCAGGTCGGCCAGGATCGCGAGTACAAGGAGTCGCACCAGTACGTCGATCTGGTGTCGATGTTCGCTCCGATCACCCGCTGGGCCGCCGGCGTCCCCACCGCGCGCGCCATACCGGAGATGTTCCGCAAAGCGTTCAAGGTCGCCGAGACCGAACGCCCGGCCGCGGTCTATCTGGCGGTGCCCGAACACATCGACGCGGACGACGCCGATTACGACCTGACGCCGTTGCCGCGCAACGTCGTCCGCGCCGAGGCGCCGGCGCCCGGTCAGGTGGAACGCGCCGTTGACATCCTGCGCAAGCGCCCAGCGACCAGTAGTGCTGGCCGGGCATGGCGCCGCGCGCGCCGACGCCACCGCGGCCTTGGTCCGGTTCTCCGACGAATTCGGTGTCCAGGTGGCCAACACCTTCCACGGCAAGGGCGTGATGCCCGACGATCACCCCAACAGCATCGGGACCCTCGGGTTCATGCGACATGACTATGTCAACTTCGGGTTCGACCATGCCGACGTCGTCATCGCGGTCGGCTACGAACTGCAGGAATTCGACCCGGTCCGGATCAACCCGCAAGCCGACAAGAAGATCATCCATATTCACCGTTTCCCGGCCGAGGTCGACATGCACTATCCGGTCGAGCGTCGGGATCATCGGCGACATCAGCGCGTCCTTGGATGCGCTGACCGACGCGCTAGCGGGTCACCGGTTCGAACACGCTAACGACGTGCCCGGGGCCGGCCTGCTTGCCGAGGAATTCGCTCGGGGACAACAGGATTCGCGCTACCCGCTGGCGCCCCAGCGGGTGGTCGCCGACACCCGCGCGGCGATGGGCCGAAGCGACGTCGTCCTGGTCGACACCGGTGCTACCAAGATGTGGATGGCGCGGCTTTACCCGACCTACGAGCGGAACACCTGCTTGGTTTCAAATGGCTTGTCCACCATGAGTTTTGCGCTGCCGGGAGCCCTTGGGGTCAAGCTGGCGCGGCCGGAGTCGAAGGTGCTGGCCGTGGTGGGTGACGGCGCGTTCTTGATGAACTCGCAGGAAATCGAGACCGCCGTTCGGGAGCGGATACCGCTGGTGGTGCTGATTTGGGAGGACGGCGGTTACGGCCTCATCGAATGGAAGATGGATCTCGAACTCGGAGAGCATTACTACGTGCGGTTCGGCAACCCGGATGTCGTGACTTACGCGGAAAGCTTCGGCGCCAAGGGATATCGGATCAACAGCGCCGATGAACTGTTGCCGACGCTGAAGGCTGCGCTCGACGACGACGGCGTGTCGCTGATCTGCTGCCCGGTCGACTACTCGGAGAACCTGCGGTTGACCGACCGGCTCGGCGAGCTGGACGAGACGCTGTAATCTCCCATGCTGTTCCGTCAGCTGGAATACTTCGTCGCGCTGGCTCGCGAACGTCACTTCGCCCGCGCCGCGAGTGCCTGCCATGTGTCCCAGCCCGCGTTGTCGGAGTCCATCCGCAAACTCGAACACGAGCTGAAGGTGCCGCTGGTCCGGCGTGGCCAGAAGTTCGAAGGCCTCACTCCAGAAGGTGAGCGGCTAGTGCATTGGGCGCGACGCATCCTGGCCGACTGCGATGCGCTCAAGCAGGAGGTCTCGGTGCTGCAGACCGGCCTCGTCGGCGAGCTTCGGCTGGGGGTCGTCCCGGCCGCCGCGACCACCGTTGCACTGCTCACCGATCCGTTCTGTGCCGCGCACCCGTTGGTGCGCGTGCAGCTGGAGACCAACTTGCGATCGGCGGGGATCGTCGAACGAATCCGCCGGTTCGAGTTGGACGCCGGGATCCTCTACCCGGACCGGCAGGACACCGCCGAGCTGATGGTCACCCCGCTCTACCGGGAGCATCAGGTACTCGTCGCCGGCGGTGAGCTGCTTACCGGCAAATCGGACAGCATAAGTTGGTCGGACGCGCTGGAATTGCCGATGTGTCTGCTGACCGGGGGGATGCGCGGCCGGCGCCTCATCGATGACGCGCTGGCCACCCAGGGACTCGCGGTGACGCCACAGCTCGAAACCGACTCTGTCGCCACGCTGTTCGCGCACATCGGCACCGGCCGGTGGGCGAGCATCGTCCCGCACACTTGGATTCGGACCCTCGGAGTGCCCGGCGGGGCCTCGGTGCTGGCGCTGCACGATCCGTCCGTCACCGCGCTGATGGCGCTCGTCACGGCCGCGGCCGAGCCCGGCTCGGTGGTCACCCGCGCACTGGTACAGACCGCGCGCAGCGCGAGCATCGGTGAGATGTTCGGTCGGCCGTCCACAGCCGCCGACCGGCTCGACCAGGCATGATCGGCACGGTCTATCAGCCGGTCGGAATCGCGTCTTGGACACCCTCGGCGGCGTCGGACAAGAGTGGAGACTAGTGCACGAGCCGAGAAGGAGGATCCAATGGCCAAGTGTGTGATGGTGCTCTACCCCGACCCTCGCGACGGATACCCGCCGAAGTATGCCCGCGACAGCGTCCCGGTGATCGACAACTATCCCGACGGCAGCACTTTGCCGACCCCGTCGAAGATCGACTTCACTCCCGGAGAGCTGCTGGGCTGTGTGTCCGGTGCCCTGGGCCTACGCAAATTCTTCGAAGAGGGCGGGCACGAATTGGTGGTCACATCGGACAAGGAGGGCCCGGACTCGGAATTCGAGCGCGAACTGCCCGATGCCGACATCGTGATCTCCCAACCGTTTTGGCCGGCCTACTTGACCAAGGAGCGGATCGCCAAGGCGCCCAAGCTCAAGCTGGCTCTGACCGCGGGAATCGGCTCGGACCACGTTGATCTCGACATGGCGAAAGAGCGTGGGATCACGGTCGCCGAGGTGACTTACAGCAACAGCATCAGTGTCGCCGAGCACGCGGTGATGCAGATCTTGGCGCTGGTGCGCAACTTCGTCCCTTCGCATCGGTGGGCCGCCGAGGGTGGATGGAACATCGCGGATTGCGTGGAGCGTGCCTATGACTTGGAGGGCATGGATGTCGGGGTGATCGCCGCCGGTCGCATCGGTCGGGCGGTACTGCGCCGGCTGGCGCCGTTCGACGTCAACTTGCACTACACCGACACGCGCCGGTTGTCGACCGAGGTCGAGCAGCAACTCAATGTGACGTTCCATCCCGACGTGGAGTCGCTGGTGCGGTCGGTCGACGTTGTGTCCATTCACTCACCGCTGTACGAGGGAACCCGCGCAATGTTTGACGAGAAGTTGCTGGCCTCGATGCGGCGCGGCTCCTATATCGTCAACACCGCCCGCGCCGAAGAAACCGTCCCCGAGGCAATCGCGGCCGCGCTCAAGAGCGGCCAGCTCGCGGGTTACGCGGGCGACGTGTGGTACCCGCAACCCCCACCACCCGATCACCCGTGGCGGACCATGCCGAACAACGCGATGACTCCCCACGTTTCGGGAACCACACTGTCCGCCCAGGCTCGCTACGCGGCAGGCACCCGGGAAATTCTTGAGGCCTTTTTTGCAGGCAAGCCCATCCGCCCGGAGTATCTGATTGTCGAAGGCGGAAAGCTCGCCGGAACAGGAGCCCTCTCCTACCAGAAGTAGGACGCGCCTTGCCGATTGAAGTGACGTCACAGCGCAGCGCTCAGTCGTTGCGCTGTGACGTCGCTTTCGGCAGCGTCATGGGCGGCATGTACCTACCCACCAGGGTGCGATGCCACCATGCCCGGTCGCGGCGCAGCTCGGCCAAGGTGGTGAAGCGGTACTGGTAGAGCTGCGCGCGTACATACCGCGGCGGTGACTCCGGGAAAGGGTTGTGCCGCAACAGACGCAGCGCGAACCGATCGTTGCGCAGCAGTCGTTGCAGGAACGGCGTCAGCCACTGCTGCGCGTACCCCGGCGAGATGGCGGCGAACCACATCAGCCAGTCCAGCCGCAGATGATAGGGGGCCCATTGGCGCGGTAAACGGCGCACGGCACCGGGCTTTCCCTTGAAATCGTATTCCTTCCACACCGTTTGCCCGGTGATCCGTGGTTCATCGGTGCCTTCGATCACCACCTCGCGCCGGACGCGGCCGATGCTGCCGAAGGCTCCGTAGGTGTTCACCAAGTGGAATGGGTTGAACGACATGTTCATTCGCTGATGAGACGACAGCATGTTGCGCACCGGCCAGTAGCTCATGAACAGCACCGCCACGGTGAAGGCAACCACCAGGCCGGCGAACCACTGCGGTGGTGTGGACAGCCCCGGATGCGCGGGTATCGCAAGCACCATCGCCGCCGACGAGTCGTCGATGGCGCTGAACGCCAGGATGATCGTCACCCAATTGAGCCAGGCGAAGTTGCCCGATGCCACCAGCCACAGCTGGGTGACCACGACGATTGCCGCGGCGACACTGGCCACCGGCTGCGGCGCGAACAACCCGAACGGCACCACGAGCTGGGCGAAATGGTTGCCTGCCACCTCGATCCGGTGCAGCGGCTTGGGCAGGTGATGGAAGAACCAGCTCAACGGACCCGGCATCGGCTGGGTTTCATGGTGGTAGTACAGACAGGTCAGATCGCGCCAGCACGGATCGCCGCGCAGCTTGATCAGCCCGGCACCGAACTCGACCCGGAATAGCAGCAAGCGCGCCATCCACAACGTCAGGATCGGGGGCGCGACGCGGTCGTTGCCGAGGAAGATCGCCAGGAACCCGGTCTCCAGCAGCAGCGATTCCCAGCCGAACGAATACCACGTTTGCCCGACATTGACGATCGACAGGTAGAGCACCCACAGCGTCAGCCACATCAGCATTGCCGCCCACAGGGGTACCAGGTCGCCCGCGCCGGCGACGACGCCCGCCGACAGTGCCGCACCGAACCACGAGACGCCCGCGAACAACCGATCGGAGTAGCGGAGATGGAAGATGCTCGGTGTTCGCCAGAAAGTCTGCCCGGCCAAAAACCGGGGCACCGGCAGGATTCCGTGCTCTCCGATGAGTGCGCGAAACTGTAGGGCGGCCGCGAGGAACGCGATCAGGTAGAGGGCCGCGACGCCGCGCTCGAGCACCAGCCTGCCCAGCCAGTATTCGGGCGCGAAGATCCATCCCATGGCCGTAACTCCTCGGACGCTGGCGATTACACCAACCCGCATATCCAGTCAACCAGCAGGTAAACCGGTAGCCAACTCCTCCGACGTCATTCGTCGTGGCGCGGGTGCATCCGGTCGGGCATGGTCACGACCGAAGCCGCCAGCACACCAAGCGAAATCAGTGCCAGCAGTTGCACATTCGCGGAATGACCGGCGTAACCGCCGACCGACCGCCAGGGATGCCGCGACAGCTCTGTCCCGGCCAGAATCAGCCCGCCCGCGCTCAGCGTGACGGTGACCGCCTCACGCCATCGCTGCCGGTTGCGCAGCGCATATCGCAGACCAAGGGCCGCCCCGGCGACGACGAACCCGGCCACACCGGCGATCACCGTCCCCGCCGTCAGCACCGCGACCCCGGCCCAGCGGCCGGGAATCCATGGTGCTGCAGGCGGTTCATCCGCGGGCCTGCGCCGGGTGTGCCATAACGCGAGCACGGCCAGCAGCGGCAGCAGCGCCAAACCCACCGCCAGGCCGACCCGGTACAGCGAGTTGGTGGCGAAGGTCAGTGTGATGGTTCCGGGGTTCCCCGCGGGTACCACCCAGCCCTGTTGCCATCCATTGACGGCGACCGGCGTCAATCGGATGCCGTTGCTGGTGCGCGCCACCCAGCCGGGGTTGATGCTCTCGGGAATGACCAGCACCCGGGAGGTGGCCGACGCGGGGGCCCGCACCTCGCGCCGGTCGGGACCCCACGCCCCGGTCGCGGCGGGAACCGTCGAAGGGCCGGTGGTGCTGGGCAATTCGGCGGCATTCGGAGTTGTCAGCTGGGCTCCGTCCACGACGAACTCAGCGCCGGGGCTGATCAACAGCTCCTGCTGCCCCGCGGGCAGCGCGATCGGGTCACGTTCGCACGGCACCGCTTCAACCGGTTCGCCGTCCAGCAGCGCGCCTGCCGTGGTCCGGATCGAGGTGTGCACAAACCGGCCCGCGACCGCGATGACCGGGCCGTGGTCACAGTCGACGGTGATCTCGCGGGACCGGTTGCGGGTGGCGTCGGCGGGCGCGACCGGACTGCCGTCGGCGCCGAGCGCAACGACTTCGGCCAGCCCCGGCGGCTTGAGCTGGTCGAAGCCCAAAGCATTGCGGTCGATGACGTCTTCCCAGTCCAGCAAGCTGATGCTGATGGTGTCGGTGACCCGGGGTTTCAGGTCCAGTTTCCAAGACAAGGTTTGTGGCTGGACGGCCCCGCTGGAATCCCTGTCGCTCGCCTTCAATTTCCGGACCTGTGGGCCGTCGCCCAGGTTGACGGCGACCACAGTCGGGTGGGCGGGCAATGCCGACCGGCTGGGAACCAGGCGCAGCCCAGCGACCTCGGTGGGCCGCGGCAGGGCCAGCGTCAACGTCGGCGGGGACTTGTGTTGCACCACCCGCTGCGGTGCTGTCCATGCGGTGGCCGGGTCGCCGTCGGTGGCCGCGTATGCCGAGCCGAGGATGTCCACCGGGTCGGAATCACCTTGGGCTCGGGTGGTGTTCGGCTCGGCGATCAAGTCGGCCAGCTTGGGCCCCTGTCGTGGCCGCACCCACAGTGTCGGGGTCACGGACACGGGAGCCGGAACGGTCAGGGTGCGGCTGAAATTGACCGGCTCTTCGGGCGCCAGCGCCATCGACGGCGCGCAGCGCACGCCGTCGGGTGCCGGGGCGCAGCCGGGCCTGCCTAGCAGTCCCGACCCCAGGTCCCAGCCCGCGACCGCCGAACCCGGCGGCGGCCCGGGCACGAGCGCGGTGTGCCGCAGGCTGACCGGGTGAGCGAATCCGGACGCGTCGTACTGGGTGATCGACAGATCGGTGATGCCGAACTGCACACCGGCCGACCCGTCATCGGTGCCGGCGGCGGTGATCCGCACCCACGGGGTCTCCCCGTACGGCAGCGCCGCGGCGAGAGGCTTGCCGGGCTCGTCGAACCGCAGGGTGGTGCTGCCGTTAGCCGTCTCGATCAGGATGCGCCGGACCTGGGCGCCGACGGCGGTCGCGCTGGGTGTGACGGTGATGGCGGCGTTGGTCACCGGGTGGTCGAAATCCACTTGCAGCCACTGCCCCACGGCCGCCTGCAGTGCGTTGGACACCCACGCGGTGGCCGAGTCGCCGTCGATCGCGGCGGCGGGGGAGGTCGCCGGCGCGACGTCGGGCATCGCGGTGGAATCCGACGACGAGCTCGACACTGTGATCCGGCCGCCGGTCCAGCCGCCGAAGACCGTGTCGGCGCCCGGGACCGGGTAGTCGGGCACTCGGTTGTAGGTATGCCGGGCGTCGCCGGCTGCCCGGATCGCCGAAGAGTGCTGGTCTACCCGGCCGTAGTCGGTCTCGCGCGCCACCGGGGTATCGGTGACGGTGACGGCAGGTGCCGCCAGACCGGCGCTTCGGGCGTCCGCGGTCATCAGCACCGGACCCAGTGGCGGCTGGCCCAGTAGCCGCCGCCGCTCGTCGAGGCGCAGCAGCACTTCTGGCCCGCCGTCGACGCGGGCCAGCTGATCGGTGTCGGCGAAGTAGGGCGCGCCGGGATCGCCGGCCCCACCGCCGGGAGAGCCCACCCGGTAGATCTCCACCGCCGGGTAGCGCGGCCGCAGTCCGCTGTCGGCTACGAAGCCGGCCAGCGTGCCCGGCCCCACCGGTGCGCCGAACTGTGCCACCTTCTGCAGTCGCGGCGACCGTTCGATGGCGCGGTGCACCAGGATCGGGCGCGCCGAGCGTGACGTGTCAGGATCCAGGTCGTTGCGCAGCACCACATAGGAAATGCCTTGGCGGGCAAGGGTATCGGCCAGGCCCGCCGAGGGGCGTCCGGCGGCGAGCAGGCGTTGGACCGAATCGATCGCCCGAATGGTTTGCGGCGGGGTCAACGGGATGGAGTCACGCACTCCCCAGGGGCCGTTGCCGAGCACTTGCAGCGGCTCGTCGTGGCTGGTGCCCCACACTTGAGTGGCGAACGGTGCGCCCGGAACCACCAGTACACGACCGGGAGCCGGTGTGCCGGTGTTGTGCTCGCTGAGCCAGTCGGCGGCTTCATGCCAGTACTGGGGTATCGCGCTGAACGTGCCCGGTGGGGTCAGCCGACCGGTCCACGCCAGCGAGGTGCTGACCGCCAGCGCGGTCACGATCACCACTGTCGCCGCGACCCGCTTGTCGCGCTCGGGGTGGGCGAATGCGGGCAGCCACACCGACACCGGCACACTGCCCGGCAGCGGTATCCGGCCCAGCAGCTGCGCGATGCCCAGCACCACTGGGATCCGGATCACCGAGTCCAGCTTGTGCATGTTGCGCAGGGGTGCACCGGCGGCGTCTAAGAACAATTGCACCTGGTGGGCCAGCGGCGAACCCAGGCCGCCGCTATAGCCGACGGCCATCAACACCACGCCGACCAACAGCATCGTCATCAGCCGTCCCCGAGCCGGCATCGCTGGGCTGGCCAACCCGGCCAGTCCGGCCGCCGCGACCAGGCAGGTGCCCAGGATGGCCGCTGATCCGGTCACCAGCGGCGCGCCCGCGGTGGCGGTCGGTGCCACGAACGGGGTCCAGCTTTCGGTGCCGCGCAGTATCTCCACCAACGACGACCATTGCGTTGTCACGCCGGAGGATTCGATGAAGTCCAGGAACGGGGGACTGACGCTGCGCAGCAGGGCCAGCGCCACGATCCACCACAGCATCGCCAGGGACAAAGCCAGCAGCCACCAGGCCGTGTAGCGCCACCACACCCGGTTCGGCCGGTGACAGGCCCACCAGATCACCGCGGGCAGGCAACCGGCCAGCGTCGCGATGGCGTTGACCGCGCCCATCAATGCGACGGCCAGCCCGGCTTGCGCGGCGAGCGCCCGCACCGAGCGGTTTGCGGAGCCCCGCAGCGCCAGGATGGTAGGCAGCAACACCCACGGCGCCAGCATCATCGGCAAGGTTTCCGACGAGATCGAGCCGAGCGTGGTCAGCACCCGTGGCGACAACGCGAACGCCGTTGCGCCGATCAGCCGCGAGGTCGGGCTGCCGATTCCGAGCGTCTCAGCGACCCGCAACAGCCCCCAAAAGCCGACCGTAAGCAGCAGCGCCCACCACAGACGCTGGGTCATCCATCCGGGCAATCCCAAAAAATGGCCGACCAAAAAGAACGTGCCGTGCGGAAACAGGTAGCCGTAGGCCTGATTCTGTGCCTGGCCGAATGGCAGGTCGCTATTCCACAGATTGGTCGCCCGGGCCAGGAAGCGCAGCGGGTTGGCGGTGAGGTCGAGTTTGGTGTCGGGGGATACCTGACCCGGGGATTGGGCGAACGTCAACGCCAGCGCGATCGTGGCGACCAACAGCAACCACCGGCGCGACAGCGGCGCGGCCGCCGAGCCCGACGCCGTTCCAGCAGGCTCCGCTTGTGCCGACCCTGCCGCCGGGCTAGCTACGGTTGCCGTACTCGACCCGGTTGAGCACTGACGACTGCGGATCGCCCCCGGGGAGTGGCGGCTTCGTGTCCTGTTGCACCATCAGCGTGATCCCGAAGATCGCGGCCGCGCCCAGCAACAGACCAACCACCACGCTCGCTGCGGCGGGCGCAATGATCCGGTTCATCGATGGCTCCTTGAGTTCGCGGTCGTGACTGTGGACAACCCAACGTCAACCTAGCAGAAGCGCACCCGCGACCTCCGGACCGCGAGTCGCTGCTAGGGACGCAGTCCCGGCGGCAGCTGGTTCAGGCAAGACTGTTTGCTGTTACACGGCAAGCAGTGCCCGTGAAAGCACCGGTCGCCGTATTCCACCAGGTACGGCGCGGAAGAGTTCCGCGGCGTTGGTGGCCCCTGCACTGGCGCCGTGCTGTCGTCTTGCACAGCGAGCGTGACGCCAACGGTCGCGGCGGCGCCGATCGACAAACCCGCCGCAATGCTGGCCGCAGCGGCCAGCGTGAACCCGGTCATCGCTGGCTCCTTGCTTAGTGCCCTGCTAGCCCGCGCTAGTCCCCGTCAGTCAGAAATAGGGTCAACACTCAACGTAACAGGGCCCGACCCCTGGAGTCGGGGATGAGACGCCCTTCGTGACAACATGTCCCGATGGCTTTTCCGCGCATCGTGGCCGTGCTGGCCGCTGCATCGGTGCTCGCGGCCTGCGGCCACGACGCCGCACGGCACCCATCGTCGACGACGGTGAGCAAGCCGGTGGCCGCTCCCGCACCACCGGTATGTGCTGACCCGACGACCATGCCGGCGGCGCTGCCGACCCGCGACAAGCTGGCTCAGCTGCTGATGGTGGGCGTAAAGAACGCCGACGATGCCCGGGCCGTCGTCAATGGTTACCACGTCGGCGGGATCTTCATCGGCAGCTGGACCGACCTGTCGATCTTCAAAGGCCCGTTGGCCGACATCGCGGGCAAGGCGGGGCCGCTACCGCTGGCGGTCAGCGTCGACGAAGAGGGCGGCCGGGTCGCGCGGTTGAAGTCGCTGATCGGGCCGGCTCCGTCGGCCCGGGAGCTGGCCCAGACCCAGACCGCCGCCCAGGTCCATGACTTGGCGGCCGAGCGCGGCAAGAAGATGCGCGACCTGGGCATCACCGTCGATTTCGCGCCGGTGGTCGACGTCTCCGACGCCCCGGACGACAGCGTGATCGGAAACCGCTCGTTCAGCAACGATCCGGAGAAGGTCACCGCCTACGCCGGCGCCTACGCGCAGGGTCTGCGGGACGCCGGACTGCTGCCGGTGCTCAAGCATTTTCCCGGTCACGGGCATGGGTCCGGTGACTCGCACACCGGTGGTGTCGTCACGCCGCCGCTAAGCGACTTACAAAACGTTGACTTGGTGCCTTACCGGAAGCTGGTGACCGCGACCCCGGTCGCAGTGATGGTTGGTCACCTGCAGGTTCCCGGGCTGACCGGCGACGAACCGGCCAGTCTGAGCCGGGCAGCGGTGCAGTTGCTGCGCGATGGCACCGGCTACGGGGCTCCGCCCTTCAACGGCCCGGTGTTCAGCGACGATCTGTCCAGCATGGCCGCGATCTCTGACCGGTACGGCGTGTCCGAGGCCGTGCTACGCACCTTGCAGGCCGGTACCGACGTCGCGCTGTGGGTCACCACCGACGAGGTGCCCGCGGTCCTGGATCGGCTCGAAAAGGCGGTCGCCGCAAACGAATTGACGATGCCGGCGGTGGACCAATCGCTAGTGCGGGTAGCGACGATGAAGGGCACCAATCGGGCGTGTGGGCACTAACCCGCTGCTCCATCGTTACTCTGGAGTCAGATAGACGGGCTAGAGAGGCAAGACGATGGCAGGTGGTACCAAGCGGTTACCGCGTGCTGTCCGCGAACAGCAGATGCTCGACGCCGCCGTGCAGATGTTCTCGGTCAACGGCTACCACGAGACTTCGATGGACGCCATCGCCGCCGAGGCGCAGATCTCCAAGCCGATGCTGTACCTGTATTACGGCTCCAAGGAGGACTTGTTCGGCGCATGCCTGAACCGCGAGTTGAGTCGGTTCATCGACGTGGTGCGCGCCGACATCGACTTCACCCAAAGCCCGAAGGACTTGCTGCGCAACACCATCGTGTCGTTCCTGCGCTACATCGACGCGAACCGGGCGTCGTGGATCGTGATGTACACCCAGGCCATTAGCTCGCAGGCGTTCGCGCACACTGTGCGCGAGGGACGCGAGCAGATCATCGAGCTGGTGGCCGGGCTGGTGCGGGCCGGCAGTCGCGCTCCACGGCCGGACGTCGAGCATCAGATGATGGCGGTGGCGCTGGTGGGCGCGGGCGAGGCGATGGCCAACCGGCTCAGCACCGGCGATATCGACGTCGACGAGGCGGCCCAGCTGATGATCGACCTGTTCTGGCATGGCTTGCGGGGAGGACCCGAGGACCGCGAAGCCGCAGCCGAGGCGGGCGGCGCAGGCGCCGGCGCGGGCTAGACATACATTCGTGCAGTGGCCCGATCGTCCGACCCGCCCTCGGACCGCACCGTCAGCGGGGGACCCCGTCGCAACCTTGACTTCTTCTGCGCGGTAATCATCGTCGGCTTGCTGGCCGGGATTGCGGGGCTGGCGACAACGGGGGTGCTGCGCTTCGTCGAGCACATCGCCTACCACTACAGCTTCGGCACGCTGCTGGCCGGGATCACCGGCAGCAGCCCGGTTCGCCGCGCAGTCGGGCCGATGGTCGGCGGCGCACTGGCGGCAGTCGGCTGGTGGATCCTGCGGCGCAGAACCGAGGTGCCGCCGCTCGCGCAGACCATTGCGCGCCGCGGCCGGATACCCCGGCTGTCGTGGAGCATCGATGCCACGCTGCAGGTGCTGCTGGTCGGCTCCGGGGCATCTCTTGGCCGGGAGGGAGCTCCACGCCAATTTGCAGCGGCCCTGGGCGATTTGGGCACCGGGTGGCTGAAGCGGCTGTCCAGCCGCGACCGCGAGATCCTGCTGGCGTGCGCCGCTGGGGCGGGACTGGGAGCCGTCTACGCCGTTCCGCTGGCCGGTGCGTTGTTCGCGGTGCGGATCATGCTGAACACCTGGCATCCGCGAGCGGTGGGCGCGGCGTTTCTCACCTCCAGCCTGGCCGTCGCGATCGGCTCAGCCGTCACCGGCGATCAACCCAACCTCGAGTGGCCGATCGCGGAGTCGACGTATCTGGTGACCGCGCACGGGCTGTTGTTGGCGCCGCTGGCGCTTGCGGTGGGGTTGGCCTTCAACCGAATCATGGCCGCGGCGCGCCCGGCCCGCCTGATGCGGACCTGGGTGCTCATCCCCGCGCTCGCCGCCGCGGGTTTGGTGACGGGTATCTGCTCGCACTGGTGGCCCGAGTTGCCCGGCAACGGCCGAAGCATCCTGACCGTCAGCCTGGCCAGCGGGATGACGCTGTCAGCCGCGGCCACGATCCTGGTCCTGAAACCGCTGCTGACCGCTTTGTACCTGCGCGCCGGCGGTGCCGGCGGAATGCTCACACCGTCGCTGGCCACCGGCGCGGCAGCGGGGTCGGTCCTGGTGCTGACGATCAATTGGTTGGCTGGGACACACCTGCACGTGCCGGCGGTCTCGCTGAGCGGCGCCGCAGGCGTGCTCGCGGTTACCCAGGGCTCACCGATCTGGGCCTCGATCTTTGTCTGGGAACTCGCCCGGCCCCCGATCTGGCTTTTCCTCGTTTTCCTGCTGACCGCGTGCGGCGCATACGGGTTGAAAGTACTTGTCGTGGGCCGCGGCCCAACGCATGCCGGCTAGAGCGCGCGGACCGTACCGGTCAGGTGCGGGTATCCCTTGGCGATGTTGCGTAACGAGAGATCCCAGCCAGCCGCACCCGTGTCGCCATCGTCGATGTAAAGGCCCGTGGTGGCGGGCAGCACAACCGGCTTGCCGAACCGCACCGAATACGTCACCGCATCGGGAAACCGAGCTTCGATGTTGGGCAATACCGCTGCGGCACTGAACATCCCGTGCGCGATGACGGTCGGGAATCCGAACAGCTTAGCGGCGATCGGGTTGGTGTGGATCGGGTTGTGATCTCCGCCGACGACAGCGTAGCGCCGGATCTGAGCGGGGGTGATCCGTAGCACCGTGCTGGGCGGAGGAAGCTTGGGCTGCTTCTGTGGCGGCGGTTTCGGCTCGTCGGACAAGCTGGTGCGCTGCTGGTGCAGGAAGGTCGTCACCTGGTGCCATGCCGTCTCATTGCCGACACTGACGTCGGTCACCAGGTCGACCAGCAGACCCTTGCGGTGCTCGCGGAGGTTTTCGGCATGCACGTGCACACCGACGGTATCGGTGACCGCGATCGGCCGGTACTGCGTGATCTGGTTCTCGGTGTGCACCGATCCCATTGCGGCGAAAGGAAAGTCGAAACCAGTCACCAGCGACATCATGGCGGGAAAGGTCAACGCAAACGGGTAGGTCAGCGGCACGTTGTTGCCGTAGCGCAGGCCGGTGACCCCCGCGTACTCGGCCACGTTGGTCTGGTCGATCGGTAATTCCTCGACGGTCACCGTGCGGCTGGGCAGCTGGTCGGAGCGGGACACCAACGGTAATGCCCCGGCCGCTGCGCGCAGCATGTTTCTCAGGCCGCTTGGCTGGTTCATCGCGTCTCCTCGAACTTATGCGCCCAGCATGGCCTGGCCGCAGACCCGAATCACGTTGCCGGTCACTGCGTTTGACGCCGGACCGGCGAAGTAGGCGATCGTCTCGGCGACGTCGACCGGCTGCCCGCCCTGCAGCAGCGAGTTCATTCGGCGGCCCACCTCGCGGGTGGCCAGCGGGATGGCGGCCGTCATCTGGGTTTCGATGAATCCCGGTGCGACGGCGTTGATCGTGATGCCCTTGTCGTGGAGTCCCGGTGCCAGCGCCTGGGTGAGCCCGATCATCCCGGCCTTCGTGGTGGCGTAGTTCGTCTGCCCGCGGTTGCCCGCAATGCCGGCCATCGATGACAAGCCGATCACCCGGCCTCCTTCGCCGATGCTGCCGTTGCCGATTAACCCCTCGGTAAGCCGTTGCGGGGCAAGAAGATTGACGGCCAAGACGGCGTCCCACCGGGCATCATCCATGTTGGCCAACAGCTTGTCGCGGGTGATACCGGCATTGTTGACCAAGATGTCCGCGTGTCCCGCGTAGTGGTCGCGCAGGTGCTCGGTGATCTTGTCGACAGCATCGTCAGCGGTGACATCAAGCCACAACGCGGTGCCCCCGACCCGGCTGGCGGTTTCGGCCAGGGTCTCGGCGGCGGACTCCACGTCGATCGCGACCACGCGGGCGCCGTCGCGGGCGAACACTTCGGCGATCGTCGCACCGATTCCGCGGGCGGCGCCGGTCACGATGGCGACCTTGCCGTCCAGTGGCCGGTCCCAGTCGGCCGGTGGCGTGGAGTCGGCCGCACCGATGTAGAAGACCTGCCCGTCGACGTAGGCCGACTTGGCCGACAGGATGAACCGCAGTGTGGATTCCAGGCCCGTCGCGGCCGGCTTGGCGTCCGGCGACAGGTACACCAGCGCGACGGTGGCGCCGTGGCGCACTTCCTTGCCCAGCGAGCGGGTGAAGCCCTCCAGCGCGCGCTGCGCGATCCGCTCGTCGGAGCTTTCCGCCAAATCGGGCGTGGTACCGACGACCACGACGCGCGCGCAGCGGCCGAGGTTGCGCATCAGCGGTGTGAAGAAGTCGTGCAGCGCCTTGAGTCCGGCCGGTGCCGTGATGCCGGTGGCGTCGAAAACCAGCCCGCCGAACTGGTCGGCCCAGCGGCCGCCCAGGTTGTTGCCCACCAGGTCGTAGTCCTTTTCCAGCGCCGCACGCAGCGGCTCGACCACCCTGCCCTCACCTCCGATCAGCAGGGATCCGGCCAGTGGCGGATCACCGGGCCGATAGCGGCGAAGGGGCTCGGGTTGCGGGACACCAAGCTGCTTCGCCACAAACGATCCGGGGCCGGAGTTGACAATCTGCGAGAACAGATCGGACGAACGAGTGGGAGCCACTGAGCTGCCTTCCGTTTTCTTTCTAGGTCGAACGTGCCGTATAAGCCAACCGTATCGAGGACGAACTTACTTCAGAGTAAGGAGAGTAAGAACAATGGGTAGTATGGCCCTCGACGGCCGACCCCAAACTGATAACCGGAGATAAACGTGGCCCCTGCAAGTTCTGAGTCCAGGCGACGAGTCGCCGTGCTGGGTGGCAATCGCATCCCGTTCGCGAGATCGGACGGCGCCTACGCCGAGGCGTCCAACCAAGACATGTTCACCGCCGCTCTGGGTGGGCTGGTGGACCGGTTCGGGCTGACCGGCCAGCGACTGGGCGTGGTGGTCGGCGGCGCCGTGCTCAAGCACAGCCGCGATTTCAACCTGACGCGCGAATGCGTGCTGGGTTCCGAGCTGTCGTCGTACACACCCGCGTTCGATATTCAGCAAGCCTGCGGTACTGGCCTGCAGGCGGCGATCGCGGCGGCCGACGGCATCGCGGCGGGCCGATACGACGTCGCCGCCGCCGGCGGCGTGGACACCACCTCTGACCCGCCGATCGGCCTGGGCGACAACCTGCGCCGCACCTTGCTGAAGTTGCGCCGCTCCAAGTCGAACGTCCAACGACTGAAGCTGGTGGGCATGCTGCCGGCGACCCTCGGCATCGAGATCCCAGCCAACAGTGAGCCGCGCACCGGGCTGTCGATGGGCGAGCACGCCGCCATCACCGCCAAGCAAATGGGGATCAAACGCGTCGACCAGGACGAGCTGGCAGTCGCCAGCCATCGCAACATGGCCGACGCCTATGACCGTGGCTTCTTCGACGACCTGGTCACGCCGTTTCTGGGGTTGTACCGCGACGACAACCTGCGGCCTGAGGCCAGCGTTGAAAAGCTGGCCACGCTGCGCCCGGTTTTCGGGGTGAAGTCCGGTGACGCGACGATGACGGCGGGCAATTCGACTCCGCTGACCGACGGTGCCTCGGTCGCCTTGCTGGCCAGCGAACAGTGGGCCGACGAGCATTCGTTGGCTCCGCTGGCCTACTTGATGGACGCCGAGACCGCCGCGGTCGACTACGTCAACGGACGTGACGGCCTGCTGATGGCGCCCACGTATGCGGTGCCCCGGCTGCTGGCCCGCAACGGGCTGAGCTTGCAGGACTTCGACTTCTACGAAATCCATGAGGCGTTCGCCTCGGTGGTGCTGACGCATCTGAACGCGTGGGAGTCCGAGGAGTACTGCAAGGAGCGGCTGGGCCTCGACGCCGCCCTTGGGTCGATCGATCGCTCCAAGCTCAATGTCAACGGCTCGTCATTGGCCGCGGGCCACCCGTTTGCAGCCACCGGTGGGCGGATTCTCGCTCAGGCGGCCAAGCAGCTTGCCGAGAAGAAGGCGAACGGCAGCGGCAGTGTCAGGGCACTGATTTCGATCTGCGCTGCCGGCGGCCAGGGCGTCGCCGCGATTTTGGAGGCCTGACCCGTCCCCTAAACCGGTGCCACTCGAGTTCGGCTGGCAGCGTAGATGATTTCGTCACAGTCGATTAGTAACACCATCGTTGGGGTACCCGAATTGACGGATAGCCCCGTGTTGTGGTCTGACCCCCCGACCCCGACGGCAACACGGGGTATCCCATAGTCGACCGCCGGTCAGCGACCCAAGACGGGCGTACGAAAAGGACCGCCGCTGGAGTGAGGGGATCCAGCGGCGGTCCCTTTCGTCTGCCCAAAACACAAGGTCCCCCGCTTCGCTGTGGAGGCGGGGGACCTTGCTCGAGCCGTTAGAAGGCGGCCTAGAAAGCAGCCTCGTCGAGCTCCATGATGTCGTTGTCCAGCGTGTCGATCACCTCGCGGGTGCTGGCCAACAGCGGCAAGAAGTTCTTCGCGAAGAACGCCGCCACCGCGACCTTGCCCTCGTAGAAGGACTGCTCGGCACCGCTGGCGCCCGCGTCGAGCGCCGCCACGGCCACCGCGGCCTGGCGCTGCAGCAACCAGCCGATGACCAGGTCGCCGACGCTCATCAGGAACCGCACCGAACCGAGACCCACCTTGTAGAGGCTCGTGACGTCTTCCTGGGCGGCGATCAGGTAGCCGGTCAGGGTGGCCGCCATGGCCTGGACGTCGGCGAGCGCCTTGGCCAGCAGCTCGCGTTCGGTCTTCAGCCGGCCGTTGCCGGACTCGCTGTCGACGAACTTCTGGATCTCACCCGACACGTGAGCCAGCGCCACACCCTTGTCGCGGGCGATCTTGCGGAAGAAGAAGTCCTGCGCCTGGATGGCCGTGGTGCCCTCGTAGAGCGAGTCGATCTTGGCGTCACGGATGTACTGCTCGATCGGGTAGTCCTGCAGGAAGCCGGACCCGCCGAACGTCTGCAGGCTCTCGGTCAGCTTCGCGTAGGCCTGCTCGGAGCCCACACCCTTGACCACCGGCAGCATCAGGTCGTTGATCCTGACGGCCAGGTCGGCGTCCACACCGTGCAGCGCCTCGGCGACCGCGGTGTCCTGGAACGTCGCGGTGTAGAGGTACAGCGCACGCAGACCCTCGGCATAAGCCTTCTGGGTCATCAGCGACCGGCGCACGTCGGGGTGATGCGTAATGGTCACCCGCGGTGCGGTCTTGTCGGTCATCTGGGTCAGATCGGCACCCTGGACGCGGGACTTGGCGTACTCCAGCGCGTTCAGGTAACCGGTCGACAGGGTGGCGATCGCCTTGGTGCCGACCATCATGCGGGCCTGCTCGATGACGTCGAACATCTGCGCGATGCCGTTGTGTACCTCGCCGACCAGCCAGCCCTTGGCGGGCACATCGTGCTGGCCGAACGACAGCTCACAGGTCGCGGAGACCTTCAGGCCCATCTTGTGCTCGACGTTGGTGACGAACACGCCGTTACGCTCGCCGATCTCGCCGGTCTCGAAGTCGAACAGGAACTTGGGAACGAAGAACAGCGAGAGCCCCTTGGTGCCGGGACCAGCGCCCTCCGGGCGCGCCAGCACCAGGTGGAAGATGTTCTCGAACATGTCGCCGGAGTCACCTGAGGTGATGAACCGCTTCACCCCGTCGATGTGCCAGGAGCCGTCCTCTTGCTGGATGGCCTTGGTCCGTCCGGCGCCCACATCCGAACCGGCGTCCGGCTCGGTGAGCACCATGGTCGATCCCCAGCCGCGCTCGGCGGCCAGCACTGCCCACTTCTTCTGCTCCTCGGTTCCGAGGTGGTAGAGGATCTGGGCGAAACCTGCGCCGCCGGCGTACATCCAGACCGCCGGGTTGGCGCCCAGAAGGTGCTCGTGCAGCGCCCACAGCAGTGCCTTGGGCAACGGAGTACCGCCGAGGGCCTCGTCGATACCGACCTTGTCCCAACCGGCCTCCTGGACCGCACGGACCGACTTCTGGAACGACTCCGGCAGCGTCACCGAGTGCGTCGCAGGGTCGAAAACCGGCGGGTTCCGGTCACCCTCGACGAACGAGGCGGCGACGGGCCCCTCAGCCAGCCGGCTGATCTCGCTCAGCATTTCTTGGGCGGTGTCGGCGTCTATATCGCTGTACTCGCCTTGGCCTAACGCCTGGTCAACGCCCAACACCTCGAACAGGTTGAATACCTGGTCACGGACGTTGCTCTTGTAGTGGCTCACTGCTCTCCTCCTCGTTGAGAATTGCCACGTGTGGTTGGGTACTCGGGCTAAGTTACCCACCAGTAACACAGCTAAATATATCCTTTTGACAGTCGGATGCAAGTGAGTGTGAGCTACATTGCACTGTCTAATTAACCAACTGGTTGGGAAGGCTTGGTCTGTGCTCTTTGCGGCCCGTCTACCTGCGGTGATGGTGGACAGATGAGCGGTGTGGGGAGCGTCACGGCATTGCCCGTGGTGGACTTGCGGCACAGTTCCGGCCAACTCCGCGGGAGCCTTCGCGAGGCGGCCCATGAGGTGGGGTTCTTCTACCTGATCGGCCATGACGTGCCCGAGACGCTGGTGCGCCGCGTGCTCGATGTGGCACGCAAGCTGTTCGCTCTGTCACAAGCCGACAAAGACGCTGTCGCCATGGTCCGCAGTCCGCATTTCCGGGGCTACACCCGGCTGGGCGGCGAGCTGACCCGGGGCGAGGTGGATTGGCGCGAACAGCTCGACATCGGACCGGAACGTCCGTCGATCGGCGGGCCTGGCAAGCCGGACTACCTGTGGCTGCAGGGCCCAAACCAGTGGCCCGCCGGGCTGCCGGAGTTGCCCGGCATCGTCGACGAGTGGGATGCCGCGCTGTCCGCGGTAGCGCGCACCTTGCTCCGGCACTGGGCAGCGTCGCTGGGCAGCCCACCCGGCGTGTTCGACCCGGCCTTCGCCGAAACGCCGGCCACCCTGATCAAGATCATCCGCTACCCGGCCCGTGCGGCCAGCCCGCAGGGCGTGGGTGCGCATCGAGACGCCGGAGTGCTGACGCTACTGCTGGCCGAGCCGGGCAGCCGGGGCTTGCAGGTGCGGCGAGGCAAGGGGACGTACCCGGACGACGGCTGGATTGACGCGCCGCCACTAGAGGGTGCGTTCATCGTCAACATCGGCGAGCTGCTCGAGGTCGCAACGGGCGGTTACCTGAGGGCCACCGAGCACCGGGTCGATCTGCGCGGGTCGGCGGCCGAGCGGATTTCGGTGCCGTTCTTCTTCAATCCGCGACTGGACGCGCAGATACCGGTGCTGTCGCTACCCGACGAACTCGCGGTACGCGCCGATACGTGTTGGTCCCCAGCCGAGGACCCGTCGGATCCGATCTTCTCGGTCTACGGTCGCAACGCCTGGAAGAGCAGACTGCGGGCGCACCCGGATGTGGCTGACGCGCATGGATACTCGTCCAGTAGGGTCGGATACGAGAATCCGTCTTCGGCTCGAGGGGCGAATGAAGTCCGGTGAACTCAACGAAGAAGCTCACAGCGTCCTCACTTCGTGAGGCCTTCGGCCATTTCCCGTCTGGTGTGGTGGCCATCGCTGCCGTGGTCGACGGAACCCGGGAAGGGCTGGCGGCCAGTACCTTTGTCCCCGTCTCCCTGGACCCGCCGCTGGTGTCGTTCTGCGTGCAGAACACGTCGACGACGTGGCCCAAGCTCAAGGACTTGCCGATGCTGGGCATCAGCGTGCTCGGTGAGGCCCATGACGAGGCCGCGCGCACCCTTGCCGCCAAGACCGGCGACAGGTTCGCCGGTTTGGAGACGGTGTCCAGCACCACCGGCGCGGTCTTCATCAAGGGCACCGGGCTGTGGCTGGAGAGCGCGATCGAGCAGACGATCCCGGCCGGGGATCACACCATCGTGGTGCTGCGGGTAAACGAGGTGACGGTGGATGCCGAGGTGGCGCCAATTGTGTTCCACCGCAGTGTGTTCCGGCGCCTTGGCGCCTGAAACCGTACCAGTCGCGGATCGCGGTCCGAATGTCGTTGACGCTGTTGGTGTTCTGCATGACCCAGCCGTCTTTGCGGTCGCGGGTTGACCCCGCGTCGGTCGCGTGGCTCCCGACTAACGCCACACCGCGGATAGTCGCAGCGAAAAGCGCTCAGCGGCGAAACAGCTTGTTACCCAGCCACACCACGGGGTCGTACTTGCGATCGACGACCCGCTCTTTCATTGGGATCAGCGCGTTGTCGGTGATCTTGATGTTTTCCGGGCAGACCTCGGTGCAGCACTTGGTGATGTTGCAGTAGCCCAGGCCGTGCTCTTGCTGCGCGTCGTTGCGCCGGTCCCGAGTATCCAGCGGGTGCATTTCCAGCTCGGCAATCCGCATCAAGAAGCGCGGCCCGGCGAACGCTTTCTTGTTTTCTTCGTGGTCGCGGACCACGTGGCAGACGTCCTGGCACAAGAAGCATTCGATGCACTTGCGGAACTCCTGCGAGCGCTGGACGTCGACTTGCGCCATCCGGTATTCACCGGGCTGCAGTTCCTTGGGTGGCGCGAAAGACGGGATCTCGCGTGCCTTCTCGTAGTTGAACGAGACGTCGGTGACCAGATCACGGATCACCGGGAAGGTCCGCAGCGGCGTGACGGTCACGACCTCGTCCTCGGCGAACGTGGACATCCGGGTCATGCACATCAGCTTCGGCTTGCCGTTGACCTCCGCCGAGCAGGAACCGCACTTGCCTGCCTTGCAGTTCCACCGCACCGCGAGATCGGGCGTCTGCGTCTGCTGCAGGCGATGGATGATGTCGAGCACCACCTCGCCCTCGTTGACCTCAACCGTGAAGTCCTGCAGCTCGCCGCCCGCTTCGTCGCCGCGCCACACCCGCATGGTCGCGTTGTAGGTCATTTGTCTCTCCGTCCTGGGTGCTCGGCCAGCTCATCGTCGGTGAAGTACTTCTCCAGCTCGGAAATCTCGAAGAGCTCCAGCAGATCAGCCCGCACCGGCACCTGGTCTTCACGCGTGATCTCGATGTCGGGAATCACGGCATCGCCGCCCGCGGCGCGGCAGACCAGCAACACCTTGCGCCATGGCGCCTCCATCGACGGGTGATCGTCGCGGGTGTGCCCGCCGCGGCTCTCGGTGCGCGCCAGCGCGGCCTTCGCGACGCACTCGCTGACCAGCAGCATGTTGCGCAGATCGATGGCCAGATTCCAGCCCGGGTTGTACTGGCGATGCCCTTCCACGTGGATGTTCTTGAACCGCTCGCGAAGTTTGTCGAGCCGCTCGAGTGCCTCGGAGATCTCGTCCGCTTTGCGGATGATTCCCACCAGATCGTTCATCGACTGTTGCAGTTCCAACTGCAAGGTGTAGGGGTTCTCCGCGGTGACGCCGTTCGTCGGTGCCTCGAAGGGTGCCAAGGCCCTTTTCGCCGCCGTTTCGACGGCCTCGTCGGAGATGGTCGGGCGGCTGCTCAGCGCCCGCGCGTAGTCGGCGGCGCCCAGGCCGGCGCGGCGCCCGAAGACCAGCAGGTCCGACAGCGAGTTGCCGCCCAGCCGGTTGGAGCCGTGCATGCCACCGGAGCACTCGCCGGCGGCGAACAGCCCGGGGACCGTGGCCGCGCCCGTGTCAGCGTCGACTTCGACGCCGCCCATCACGTAATGACAAGTGGGCCCGACTTCCATCGGCTCCTTGGTGATGTCGACCCCGGCCAGCTCCTTGAACTGGTGGTACATCGACGGCAGGCGGCGATTGATCTCCGCAGCCGTCAAACGTGACGCGATGTCGAGGTAGACCCCGCCGTGCGGAGTGCCGCGGCCGGCTTTGACCTCGGAGTTGATCGCGCGTGCGACCTCATCGCGCGGCAGCAGGTCCGGGGTACGACGGGCCGAGTCGTTGTCCTTCAGCCACTGGTCGGCCTCTTGCTCTGTTTCGGCGTACTGGCCTTTGAACACCGGCGGGATGTAGTCGAACATGAATCGCTTGTCGTCGGAGTTCTTCAGCACTCCGCCGTCACCGCGAACACCCTCGGTGACCAGGATGCCTTTCACACTCGGCGGCCACACCATGCCCGTCGGATGGAATTGGACGAACTCCATGTTGATCAGCGACGCGCCGGCCCGCAGCGCCAGCGCGTGCCCGTCGCCGGTGTACTCCCAGGAATTCGAGGTCACCTTGAAAGACTTGCCGATCCCTCCGGTGGCCAGCACCACCGCCGGGGCCTCGAACACGACGAACCGCCCACTGTCGCGCCAGTAGCCGAACGCTCCGGAGATCACGTTCCCGTCCTTGAGCAGCTCGGTGACGGTGCATTCGGCGAACACCCGGATCCGCGCCTCGTAGTCACCGAGTTCGGCGTAATCCTCCTGCTGCAGCGACACAATCTTCTGCTGCATGGTGCGGATCAATTCCAGGCCGGTCCGGTCGCCGACGTGCGCGAGCCGCGCGTAGGTATGCCCGCCGAAGTTGCGCTGGCTGATGCGGCCGTCCTTGGTGCGGTCGAACAGCGCGCCGTAGGTCTCCAGCTCCCAGACCCGGTCCGGTGCCTCCTTGGCGTGCAGTTCGGCCATCCGCCAGTTGTTGAGGAACTTCCCACCGCGCATGGTGTCGCCGAAGTGGGTCTTCCAGTTGTCTTTCGGGTTGGTGTTGCCCATGGAAGCCGCGCAGCCGCCCTCGGCCATCACCGTGTGGGCCTTGCCGAACAGCGATTTGCACACCACCGCGACCTTGAGGCCACGCTCGCGCGCCTCGATGACCGCACGCAAACCCGCGCCGCCGGCACCGATGACGACGACGTCGTAGCTGTGCCGTTCGACCTCGACCATGAAAACCCTCGCTCAGCTTTTTAGTAATCGAATTGGCTTTTCAGCCAACAAATCTCAAGTCCGTGATGGTGCCGCTGGCCACCAGCATGATGTAGAAGTCGGTGAGTGCCAGCGTCCCCAACGTGATCCAGGCGAATTGCATGTGGCGGGTGTTCAACTTGCTGACCTGTGTCCAGATCCAATACCGCACCGGGTGTTTGGAGAAATGCTTAAGCCGACCGCCGGTGACGTGCCGGCAGGAATGGCACGAGACGGTGTAGGCCCACAGCAGCAGCACATTGGCCACCAAAATGACGTTGCCCAAACCGAACCCGAAACCGGAGGGCGAGTGGAACGCCATTATCGCGTCGTAAGTGTTGATCAACGAGACCACCACTGCGACGTAGAAGAAGTAGCGGTGGCTGTTCTGAATGATCAGCGGAAGCCGGGTTTCACCGGTGTAATGGGCGCGCGGTTCGGGGACCGCGCATCCAGTCGGTGACTGCCACACCGAGCGGTAGTAGGCCTTGCGGTAGTAGTAGCAGGTGATCCGGAACCCGAGCAGGAACGGTAATACCAGCATTCCCAACGGAATCCACCATGGGAAATGGCCGAACCAGACGCCCAGGTGGCTGGCACCCGGTTCGCACGACGCGCTGACGCACGGCGAATAGAACGGCGTCAGGTAGTGGTATTTGTCCACCCAATAGCTGCTGCCCCAAAAAGCGCGGGTGGTTGCGTAGAGGATGAACGCCAAAAAACCAAGGTTCGTCACCAACGGCGGCAGCCACCACCGGTCGGTGCGGAGTGTCCGTTCGGGCAATTGCGCGCGGGTGGCTGAGAAAACGCCGGACGCAGGACGGTTCGCCGTGGGTGCGCTCATCTAGTGTTCCTCTTCGAACGGGCTGTCTGGTCGAAGGGTACACAGAGAGAGCCCTCCCTTTGCCGGGGGGCTTGGGTTGTCAGGACCGGTTGTGGCCCCCGACACCCTCGTCGTCGACATCGCGCCAGAAATCGCTGTCGTATTGGGTGTCGGGAATGGTGATCTTCTCGCCAGACTGCTGCACCGTCGCGCGCGCCAGATCCAATTCGGAGACGTCGGTATCGAGCAATTCGACGTCACTGAGGATCCGGTCAGCATCGATCACGATGCGACGCATCGCCGGGCTGTCGCCGTATCGCGCCTTCAAGGAGCTGACGCACCGCCGCAAGCCGCCGATGAGGTCGTGAAGTTCGGCGAGTTCAGTAGTGCCGGCGGGGCGCGTCAACAGATCTCCTAGGGCAGACGGTGTTACGGATCACAGTACGCTCCCGATACTATCCACCGCACAGGCCTCACATGAGGCAGGTCACCTCGCACGGCCCAAGGGGGCAAACACACATGACAGGCCAGACCACGCTGGCGCAGCGTGCCACGGCGCTGCTCGAGCTGCACCAGCCGGGCAACCCGGTGATCCTTCCGACCGTGTGGGATGCCTGGTCGGCGCGGCTTGCCACGGACGCCGGATTCGTGGCTCTCACCGTTGGTAGCCATCCGCTGGCCGATTCGATCGGCAAACCGGATGGCGAGGGCATGTCTTTCGACGATGTGCTGACCCGGGTCGCTCAAATCACCGCCGCTGTCGATGTCCCGGTTTCGGTGGACATCGAGTCCGGCTACGGGCAGCCGGCCCAGCGCCTGATCGAGGGTCTGCTGAGCGTGGGCGCCGTCGGACTGAACATCGAGGACACCGTGCACTCCGAGGGCAAGAGGCTGCGGTCAGCCGGCGAACACGCCGAACTGGTGGGTGCGCTGCGGTCGGCCGCCGGTGCGGCCGGGGTCCATGTGGTGATCAACGCCCGCACCGATCTCTTCCTGCGCAAGGACGGCGATGATTCAGACCGCGTCGAAAGGGCAGTGGCGCGACTGACGGAGGCCGCCGCCGCCGGTGCCGATGTCCTCTATCCGGTGGGCCGTCACGACCCGGACACATTGCGGCGCTTGGCCGCCGAGTTGCCGCTGCCGATCAACGCGATCGCCCTGCCCGATCAGGATGACCCGGCGTCATTCGGGCCGTTGGGCGTCGGCCGGATCAGCTTTGGCCCGTTCCTGCAGGCCGCATTGGCCGGCCGGGCGCGGGAGTTGCTGGCCCGCTGGGGCTGACCCAGAATCCGGACCGTCGCCGAGATCCGGGTGGGCCGCACCGCGGCAAAACCGTTGTCGACGACAGTTATTGGCGCCGACCAAGCATTCCGGTCAGACTTCTAGATGCGGTGAATCCGGCGAAGCCGTTGGGGCCCCGCCGGATTCACCGTTGACTGCCGGAAATTACTTCGTGATTGCGATGCGCTGCGCCTGGGCTCCGGCGTAGGCGCCGGTGACCCGAACGGTCAGCACGCCGGCGTCATACGACGCCGCGACCGCCTCGCTGGTGACGTGGGCGGGCAGCTGGAACGACCGGCGGAACGATCCGTAACGAATCTCACGCAACGTGCGGCCGTTCTCCTCCTCGGAGTGCTCGTCGCGGTGTTCGCCATGGATAATCAGGCGGCCGTTGTCCACCTCGACGTTGACGTCCTTTTCGACATCAACACCAGGCAGTTCCAGGCGCACCACCGCGTCGTCGCCATCCTTGACGATCTCCGCGGCAGGCCTAAAAGCGCTGGTTACCGGCTTGAACCAGTCTGCCGTCGCGGCAGGACCGAAAAAGTCGCGCAGCCACCGGTCGGTGTCCCGGGCCGGTCGCGACCACAATGCGAGGTTACTCATATCCGTCTCCTTGAGTTTAGTTGTGAGTTTGCTGTTGACCGGCGCCTTGCCGGCCGGCTACCAGTAGAAACATGAGTCGACCACGCTAAAGTTCCACCTGGATGTTCGCCGTGAGAGAACACCTTCACAACGGCCGACGTGAGGTGTGAGGTCGCTGTCATACGAGCGTCACATTGGGCGACTTTTTCTTAATTTCTCGCTTCTACTCTCTTGGCATGGCTTCCGCCGGAACTCCGCCTGCACGCTGTGCTGCCCGCCACATCATTGTGGTCGGCCACGGCATGGTGGGGCACCGCTTCATCGAGGCGCTGCGTGCCCGTGACGCCGACGGGTCTTGGCGGATTACGGTTTTGGCCGAGGAGACCGATGCGGCCTATGACCGTGTTGGCCTGACGTCGTACACCGAAAGCTGGGATCGCGGCCTGCTGGCATTGCCCGGTAACGACTACGCCGGCGACGAGCAGGTGCGGCTGTTGCTGAACACGCGCGTCACCGAAATCGACCGCGCGACAAAGTCGGTGGTCACCGCGGACGGCCAACGGCACGGCTACGACGCCCTGGTGCTGGCCACCGGCTCCTACGCTTTCGTGCCGCCGGTGCCGGGCCACGACTTGTCCGCGTGCCATGTTTATCGCACGCTCGACGACCTCGACGCCATCCGCGCCGGTGCCGAGAGCGCGCGTGACGGTGGTCACAACCTGGCGGGCGTTGTGATCGGTGGCGGCCTGCTGGGACTCGAGGCCGCTAATGCGCTGTGCCAGTTCGGGTTGCAAACCCACGTCATCGAGATGATGCCGCGGTTGATGGCTCAACAGATCGACGAGGCCGGTGGCGCGCTGCTGGCCAGGATGATCACCGAGCTTGGGATCACGGTGCACGTCGGGACGGGTACCGAGTCAATCGAAAGCATGGAACATCCGGACAGCTCGACCTCGGTGCGGGTGCGAGTGCGCGACGGTCTGAATAACGAGAAAGTCATCGATGCCGGCGTGGTGGTCTTCGCGGCCGGCATCCGGCCACGCGACGAGCTAGCCAGGGTGGCTGGGCTGACGATCGCCGACCGGGGCGGCGTGCTCACCGACTTGTCCTGCCAGACAAGCGATCCTGACATCTACGCCATCGGTGAGGTCGCCGCGATCGAGGGGCGCTGCTACGGCCTGGTCGGGCCCGGCTACACCTCCGCTGAGGTTGTCGTGGACCGGCTGCTGGACGGCGCCGCGGAGTTTCCGGATGCAGATCTGTCGACCAAGCTCAAACTGCTGGGCGTCGACGTCGCCAGCTTTGGTGACGCGATGGGGACGACCGAGAACTGTCTCGAGGTCGCCATCAACGACGCGGTGAAGCAGACGTACGCCAAGCTGGTGCTCTCCGATGACGCCAAAACCCTTCTCGGAGGGGTGCTGGTGGGTGATGCCTCGTCGTATGGGGTGTTGCGGCCGATGGTCGGCAGCGAGCTGCCCGGGGATCCGCTTGCGCTGATCGCACCGGCGCAGTCCGGTGGGGGCGCTTCGGCTTTGGGAGTTGGGGCGCTTCCGGACTCGGCGCAGATCTGCTCGTGCAACAACGTCACCAAGGGTGATCTGAAGTGCGCGATCGCCGACGGCTGCGGCGATGTTCCCTCGCTCAAGTCGTGCACGGCGGCCGGCACGTCGTGTGGGTCGTGCGTGCCGCTGCTCAAGCAGCTGTTGGAAGCCGAGGGCGTGGAACAGTCCAAGGCGCTGTGCGAGCACTTCAGCCAATCGCGGGCCGAGCTTTTCGAAATCATTTCCGCCACCGAAATCAGGACCTTCTCGGGCCTGCTGGAGCGCTTCGGTCGCGGAAGGGGTTGTGACATCTGTAAGCCCGTGGTCGCATCCATCCTTGCTTCCACCGGCTCCGACCACATCCTCGATGGCGAGCAAGCGTCGCTGCAGGATTCCAACGACCACTTCCTGGCCAACATTCAGAGGAACGGCAGCTACTCGGTGGTGCCACGGGTCCCCGGCGGTGACATCAAGCCGGAGCATCTGATTCTGATCGGCCAGATCGCCCAAGACTTTGGGCTCTATACCAAGATCACCGGCGGCCAGCGGATCGACCTGTTCGGTGCCCGCGTGGAGCAGCTGCCACAGATTTGGAAGCGGCTTGTCGACGGCGGCATGGAATCCGGCCATGCCTACGGCAAAGCGGTGCGCACGGTGAAGAGCTGCGTGGGCAGCGACTGGTGCCGCTATGGTCAGCAGGATTCAGTGCAGCTGGCCATCGACCTCGAACTGCGCTACCGGGGTTTGCGTGCGCCGCACAAGATCAAGCTCGGCGTCTCGGGTTGCGCTCGGGAGTGTGCTGAGGCTCGCAGCAAGGACGTGGGCGTCATCGCCACCGAGAAGGGCTGGAACCTGTATGTCGCCGGTAACGGCGGCATGACGCCCAAGCACGCTCAATTGCTGGCCGGCGACTTGGACACCGAGACGCTGATCCGCTACATCGACCGGTTCTTGATGTACTACATCCGAACCGCCGACCGGCTACAGCGCACCGCGCCCTGGGTGGAGTCGCTCGAAGGCGGGCTTGATCACGTGCGCGAGGTCGTGTGCGACGACTCGCTGGGCCTGGCTGAGGAATTCGAGGCCGCAATGGAGCAGCATGTGCAGAACTACAAGTGCGAATGGAAGGGCGTGCTGGAGGATCCGGACAAGATGTCGCGGTTCGTGTCCTTCGTGAACGCCCCGGATACCGTCGACTCGACGGTGACATTCACCGAGCGCGCCGGTCGCAAAGTACCTGTGCCTATTGGGATGCCGCGGGTCCGCGGATGACGAGGGAGGAACTGTGACACTTCTCAACGACATTCAGGTGTGGACGATCGCCTGCGCATACGACCACCTCATTCCGGGTCGTGGTGTCGGCGTGCTGCTTGACGACGGCTCCCAGGCGGCGTTGTTCCGACTGGACGACGGATCGGTGCACGCGGTCGGTAACGTCGATCCGTTCTCCGGCGCAGCGGTCATCTCGCGTGGCATCGTCGGCGACCGCGGAGGCCGCGCCACGGTCCAATCGCCCATCCTCAAGCAGGCTTTCGCGCTCGACGACGGTAGTTGCCTGGACGACCCGAGGGTCTCGGTTCCGGTGTACCAGGTGCGCGTGACACCGGATCGCCACATCGAGGTCGCGCGGATCGCTGCTTAGTCGATATCGCCGACCAGGTAGCGCTGCATCGTCGGTCCGATCGCATCGACGAGCGCGTCCACCGACATCGAGTGCAGCGGTTCGGATCGTACGCCGTAGCGCATGATGCCCAGGCCCACCAGCTGAGAGGCGCACAACGACGCCCGCACGGCAACCTTGTCGGCGCCCAAGATTTTCAGCAGCGGACCGAAGACCGGGCCGATGAACATGCTCTGCACGATTTCGGCGGTCTTGACCATCCCCGTGGATGCGATCGCACTCGCGGCGAAGGGGCCGCCGCCGGCCGCATCCCACGTGGTAATCAGCATGTGCAGCGTCCGGCGACCCACCTGGTTGACCCCACCGGTGACGATTCGGTCGATGAACTCCGGTGTGCCGAATGGCAAACGCAGCATCTTGGCGACCGGGTCAAGGAGCCCACGCGATGGCTCTTCGCGACGGGGCATGGTGTCAGGATCGCCCGTATGCGATCAAAGATCAAGGGTTGCGGGCGTCGGCGCGCCTTGCGTGCAAGGCTTTGTGCTCTAAGGATTTCGACCGGAGTCGCAGTCTTTGACTGGTGTGTGGCACGGCCCTACGGAATCGGTTCGCGATCAATCGCGCCAGCCCCGGATGGGTGCCGAGCGGTTGGCTGACCAGGTCGGCGCCACAACTATGTAGCCGTTGTTGAAACAGGCCGTCGGCCAAAAGGTAGGAGGCGACCACGACACGACGTGCACCGTCGCGGCGAGCGCTGAGGACCGCCTCATGCACATGGGGAGCGCCGGTGGCCGCAAAGCCTAGGCTCGCTCGCGATCCGGTGAGCGCCGACAACAACGTCGCGGTGGTGTGCAGATCCGCACGCGCTCGGTAATCGGATGTCCCCGCCGCACCGAGAATCACTGAATCGCCTGGGCGCCAACCCGATTTCATCAACTGGTAGAAGACTATCCGCGCGATCTGCCCACTCGGGCCCAATGCCGCGGTGACGATGACGTTCGAATGTCCGCTGGCCGCCACATGTGCGGGCAGATCGGCGCGGACGTGATATCCGCGAGACAAAAACGCCGGCACCACGATGGCGCGCTGCCCGTTAGCGGCCTGCGAAAGCACCTCGCTGGGTGTGGGTCCCAACACGTCGACGAACGCAACCTGCACCGTATGGTCCAGCAGCGTGCTCACCTGAGCCGCAAGGTCTCCGATCATCGCGACGCCACCCGGTCGGCGGGTGCCGTGTGCTGCCAGGATCAGGTCCATGCCAATCCAGCAGGTTCGTCGATGGCCAGCCGGTAACCGCGCTTGACCACCGTCGCGACAATGTTTCTATCGCCCAAAGCTGTCCGTAGCCGCAGCACAGCCGTGTCGACAGCGTGCGGATCGTTGCTGTTGCCGGGCAGCACCCGTAACAAGTCATTGCGGGCGACGACATCGCCGGGTCGTTGTGCCAGCGCACGCAGTATCGCCATCCCGGACCCTGACAGCGATTTGACCGAACCGTCTACCAGCGCACAGGTTCCCCGGATGTCCACGAGGTGACCGGCGGCCTGCACGTTGCACGACCCCAGCAGCGGCAGTTCTTCGGCAATGTGCCGGGCCAAGGCTCCCAACCGCATTCGCTCGGGAGATGACGTCGGGACGCCTTTTCGGATCAACGGCTGGGAGGTCACCGGGCCCACGCACATCGCATGCACATCGGTGCGCAGTGCTTGCAGCAGTTGGTCCTCGACATCCAAGTCGCGGCTGCGTTCCAAAACCGCCGCCGCAGCCGGTGCCGACGTGAAGCTGACGGCATCGAATTGTCGTCGCGCGATCGCAGTGACCAGCTGGTCGAACTCCCCGCCCAGCGGTGTTGACTTCCACCGATACACCCGGATGGGCACCACTTCCGCACCCGCGGAACGCAACCCGCCGACAAACTCCGGGAACGGATCCCAAGCGTCGGCGGCACCGTGCAGTTGGACGGCGATCCGCGTACCGGATACACCAGATTCGAGCAGGTATTTCAGTAGCTCGGTTGAGGATTCGGATTTCGGCGACCATTCCTCGTGCAAACCGGCGGAGCGCAGCGCGCCGGTCGCCTTCGGTCCGCGAGCCACGATCCGGGCCGACGACAACGCCGCGATGAGCTGGTTGGCCAGCCCCCACCCCTCAGCGGCGGCCAGCCAGCCGCGCATGCCGATGCCGGTGTGTGCTACCAGAATGTCGGGTGGCTCGGCGATCAACGCCTGGGTGTTGGCGTGCAGTTCATCATCGTCGGGCAGCGCGATCATGTTGATCGCCGGGGCGCTGCAGACCTCGGCGCCGTTGCGGCGCAATAACGCAGACAGTTCCTCGGCGCGGCGAGCTGACGTCACCGCGATCCGATAGCCGGCTAGTGGCGCAGAGTCTGGCTGGGCCATATCAACTGTGTATGCCAGGGACGTTTCCGCCGCGTTACCGCGCAATTGCTGACGCATTGCCCTCGTTGCGACCACGATCACACCCGAGCGGGCTCGGCTTCGAGCACGGATCCCGGCACACTCCGGGCCGAGACCGGCTGGCGAACATACATCATCCAGGTCAGGATCGCCCCGATGACGTAGGAAGCAAGGAAGGCCCAGTAAGCCGACGTCTCGGTGCCGCTGCTGAGGTAGGACTGGCGCAACTCCAAGTTGATTCCTACGCCGCCGAGTGCGCCGACCGCCGAACAAACGCCTATCAGCGCACCCGACCTCGCGCGGGACCAGTGGCGGCGCTGCGCTTCGGTGCCCTCCAGCGAGCGACTGCGCGCCTCGAAGACCGACGGGATCAGTTTGAACACTGAGCCATTGCCCATTCCGGACAGGATGAACAGAACCATGAAGCCGATGACATAGCCGATCATGCTGGCGGAGCGAGTATCGGCGTTGTGGTCGTCCAAGGTGCTGATGGTGACCAGCAGCCCGGCGCCCAAGATCATGCCGGCGAGGACGCCCAGTGTGACGCGGCTACCGCCGAGCCGATCGGCCAGCTTCCCTCCGTAGATCCGCGCCAGCGACCCCAATAGCGGTCCAATGAAGGCGATCTGTGCAGCGTGCAGCGATGCATGCGACGCGGTTTCCCCATTGGCCAGGAAGTTGACCTGCATCACCTGACCGAAGGCGAAAGAGAACCCGATCCAAGAGCCGAAAGTGCAGATGTAGAGCAACGAGATTACATAGGTGTCGCGCTCGAACAGAATCGAGCGCATGGTGTTCACCTCGGTGCCGTGGTGCAGATTGTCCATGAACACAGCCGCGGCGATGCCGACGATTGCGAGCAGCACCAGGTAGACCGCACACACCAAGTAAGGCGCTTCGTGGCCCGCGGTTGCGAGCACCAGCAGGCCTACCAGTTGGATCACCGCGACGCCGAGGTTGCCGACGCCGGCGTTGATCGCCAGCGCCGCGCCCTTGAGCCGCTGCGGGTAGAACGCGTTGACGTTGGCCAGCGACGCCGCATAGTTGCCTCCGCCCAGTCCGGTCAGCGCCGCGCACACGACATACGGCCACAGCGGCAGGCCGGGATTGGCAAGCAGCACGATGGTGGCGACGGTCGGGATCAGCAGCACGAACGCCGAGAACGTCGTCCAGTTGCGGCCGCCGAAGGCCGCGATGCCCAAGGTGTAGGGGATCCGTGCGCAGCCACCGACCAGGGTGGCAACAGCGCCGAGCAGCAGCTTGTCGCCCGCGGAAAAGCCGTAGACGGACGTCGGCATGAACAGCGCCATCACGGGCCAGAGCGTCCAGATCGAGAAGGCGACGTGGTCGCCGGCCACCGTGCATAGCAGATTGCGGCGAGCGATTTTCTTGTTGCCCGCCTCCCAGGCCGCGGTGTCTTCCGGATTCCAGTCCGTGATGCGGCGGTTGCGGCCCATGCGATATTCACCCTTCGTGGACGGGGTTTGGGGGTGGTGAGTCAAGGCTGCCGCGTCTGGCGGCGACCACGTCGCCGGGATTTCGCGAGCGCTCAAACGCGCGGACCCGACGGCGAAACTCTTTGGGCGCGTTGGGAAGACGGGCTAGCGCCAACCGCCGGCGCACATAGAGCCCACCGCAAACTGGCGTGCATGCGATCCCCTTTGTCGAGCCGTCCACTAACCGCTAACCGGCGCTGTCGGCCATGAGTCCGTCAGTTCGACTCATATATCGGGAAGAGCTGTTCGGAGTCTGGCCGTCGATGCCCGGGTGGGCGCCTCGAATTGAAGAGGTGTGCCCTGTCGTATGTTTCGATGCTCACATCAGGGATGGAAGTCCGTCAACTCGATTTGGCTAATATCGCCTGTAAGTTGAATCCCAGTTATCTGGTAAGTCGCTGAAGGACAAGCTGATTGGCGAACCTGCAGTCCAGGTCGATTCTGCGGGCTAATAATCACACGTCGGATTGTAAATATCCTATGACGCAAGGCTGCTGTGGAATTTGGTGTGAGGTGGAATACATTTCGTGTTATTGCGGCTTTCCGCTGAATCTGTGTGAGCCCAATCCTGGGGCCCAGAGATCTACACGTAAGCCAAGGCAGCCGGCGATGCAGCCTCGGCCGTGACTGGGACGGTGACCTCGAGTGGCCGGCGCACGTAGATCGCCCATGTCAGCACCGAGGCGGCTACGTAGAACAACGCGAAGGCCCAAAACGCCGCCGTCGCCGTGCCGCTGTGCAAATAAGACTGCCGCAGCGCCAGATTGACACCAACGCCACCGAGTGCGCCGATCGCCCCGGCAAGTCCGATCAGCGCACCGGACATGGAACGTGACCACTGCCGGCGCTCAGTCTCGTCGACCTGTAGCGAGAGGCTACGCACCTCGAAGATAGACGGGATCATTTTGTACACCGAGCCGTTGCCGATCCCGGACAGGACGAACAATGCCACGAAGCCGATCACGTAACCAACCATTGTCGCAGCGGAGACCCGTCCGGCGTGGCTCCCGAAAGTGCTTGCGCTGACGAGTATTCCGGCGGCCAGGATCATCGAGCAGAAGACAGCGAGAGTAACCCGGCCGCCACCGATGCGGTCGGCGAGTTTGCCCCCGTAGACCCTGGACAACGAGCCCAATAGTGGTCCCAGGAAGGCGATCTGGGCGGCATGCAGGGACGCCTGCGCCGTGTTTTGACCACTGGCGACGAAGTTCATCTGAAGCACCTGCCCAAAGGCAAACGAGAAACCGATGAATGACCCGAAGGTGCCGATGTATAAGAGTGCGATCACCCAAGTGTGGCGCTCGGACAGCACCGCTCGCATGGTGCTCATCTCGATGCGGTAGTCCTGCAGGTTGTCCATAAACAGCGCGGCGCCGATCCCGGCGATCGCCAGCAGCACAAGGTATATCGCGCACACCCAGTAGGGCTGACGGTTGCCGACGGTGGCGATCACCAACAGGCCGACCAGCTGGACCACCGGCACGCCGAGGTTGCCGCCGCCGGCGTTGAGCGCCAGCGCGGCGCCCTTGAGCCGCTGCGGATAAAACGCGTTGATGTTTGTCATGGACGACGCGAAGTTGCCGCCGCCGAGACCGGCCAACGCCGCGCACACCAGATACGGCCACAGCGGCAGGCCGGGATGGGCCAACAGCAGCATGGTGCCGATGGTCGGGATCAACAACACCAGTGCGGAGAACATGGTCCAGTTGCGCCCGCCGAACCTCGCGGTGGCAAATGTGTAGGGGAACCGCAGGCACGCTCCGACCAGCGTCGCGGTGGCGGCCAGCAAGAACTTGTCTCCTGCGGAAAAGCCGTACACCGACGCGGGCATGAACAACACCATCACCGACCAGATGGACCAGATCGAGAAGCCGACGTGTTCGGCGACCACCGACCAGATCAGATTGCGACGGGCGATCCTGTTGTTGCCGGCCTCCCACGCCACCGGGTCTTCCGGGTCCCAGTCCAAAAGGACATGCGAACGGCCCTTCGACATTCTCATGGGACTCCAATCGTCGCCGCTCTTCACCATCACGCTAGGAATCCTTTGTTGCCCGGGCGCTGCAGGCAGTGACCCCGGCGTGAATTTCCGCTCACCACCACAGATCTGATGATGTGAGAGTCGGTCAATCTGTGTGGCGTGCACCACAACGATTGGCAGATATCGCGAATTCTTGCTGTTCGGTCACCGAATAGCCCCGACGACCCAAGGCAAATGGAGCTCGGCTGCCAACGGCGAATGTCGTCCGACTTACCAAACGTCTCCTGCGCGCCAATCGCACATCAGGTCTGCGGAGGTATCCAGGCTGATCCCAACCGGCAGAACGAATATCGTTCCGTCGTCGTCGGGTGTGCGGACCGGACCGGTCGCGGCCAGTACCGACGTCGGGCCGCGCCAGGGCAACCAGCCGCGTGCCGCGTAGAGCCTGCGAGCCCGGACTGACGAACTGAGGGCCCCCACTCGGTACGCGCCGCGCACTACCTGCTCGACGCCGTCCAGCAGGGCGTGCACCAGGCCCTGACCGCGGCAGTCCTCCCGTACCGCGACGCCTTCGACGTAACCGCAGCGCAGCGCGTTTCCCCGGTAGAGCAATCGCCGCTGGACCACCGCGGCGTGCGCGATGATCGCGCCGTGACGCCAGATCAGGGCGTGCATGCCGCCCAGTGCGTGCTCCCAATCGTTCTCGGTGAAGTCACCGGCGAAGGCGGTGGTGACCATCTGGCAGACGTCTTGCCGAGTCTCGCTGTCGAGATCGGCGGTGTGGACCAGGCGGGCGGTGTGTACCTGGGTGGTCACACCCCTTGTCTACCAGCCTTGTCTAGCGGCTGCGCTACGAGAACGGCCAGCCCGCAGAACTTGCCTGCGTCCGGGCCCCCGCCGAAATGCGGGGCCGTGCCCAGTGCAGCCGCACGTGCTGGCCGGGCCGCACCTGGGCGACTTTGTCGATGTCTTCGTCGATCACCACGCCGACCACCGGGTACCCGCCGGTGACAGGGTGGTCGGGCCCCAGGATCACCGGTAAACCGTTGGGCGGCACCTGGATCGCGCCGCGGGTGGCACCCTCGCTGGGCAGCTGCCGGTCGGGATAGCGGTACTGTAAGGGGCGGCCGACCAGCCGCATCCCCACCCGGTCGCTGTGATCGGAGGCCACCCAGTCGCTGTGTACCAGGACGTCGGGATCGACGAACCAGTCGTCGCGTGGTCCGGGTACCACCGACAGCTCAACCGCATTGCCGGTAATGGCCGCCACCGGAGCCTGGTCGAGCTCGGGGTAGTCGTTGGTGTGCTCGCCGATCGGCAGCTGGTCTCCAGGTGCAAGCGGCGACGGGCCAATCGCGGACATCACGTCGTAGCTGCGCGAGCCCAGCACCGGCTCCACACAGATGCCGCCGCGCACCGCCAGGTACGTTCGCAGTCCGGCGCGCGGGGCGCCCAGAGAGATCACCTGGCCATCGCGGACATGGTGAATGCTGTTGGTGCCGAACTTGATTCCGTTGACGGTCGGGTCGGTGTCGGCGCCGGTCACCGCGATGTCGACGTCGCCGCCGCGGACCCGCGCGCAGAATCCCCCGAAGGTAACCTCCACGGTGGCGCGGTCGTCGGGGTTGGCGACCAGCCGGTTGGCCAGCTTGTGCGAGCGGCGGTCGGCGGCCCCGGAGCGGCCAACGCCGAGGTAGGCCAGCCCGGTCCGGCCGAGGTCCTGGACGACGGCCAGGGGTCCGGTGCGCAGGATTTCCAGGGTTGTCACGGCGCCCTCCTTGGTCATGCGGCCCGGAACTGGACCCACATGCCCTGCGTCAGCAACGCCGGATTGGGCCGCTCGAGGTCCCACAGCACCGCGTCGGTGTGGCCGATGAGTTGCCAGCCGCCGGGTGATTGGCGTGGAAATATCGCGCTGAATTCGCCGACGAGGGCGACCGAGCCGGCCGGCACCGAGGTCCGTGGCTCGGAGCGGCGCGGTACCCGAAGGCGTGCGTCGCCATCGAGCAGGAACGCAAAACCGGGAACGGGCCCGCCGAAGCCCACTCGCCAGGGGGTGCTGGTGTGGGCGTTGATGACCTGTGCGGTGGTCAGCCCGGTGTGGCTGGCGACCTCGGCGAGGTCTGGCCCGTCGTAGACGACATCGATCACCACATCGGCGCTGCGATCCGCCGGAGCGGCCTCATCAGCGGTGACCGGCATCTTGCGCAGACGCCGGCGGATGACTCCTTGGTTGCGTGGGCCGTCGAGCTTCACCAGCACCGTGCGGGCGGCCGGGACGATGTCGACCACACCCGGCAGCGCCGCAGTCCGCAACGCGTCAGCCCATGCCAATACCTCTGCGGTGCTGCCACATTGCAGCATCAGCGCTTGGTCGCCGTAGTCCAGAACGGTGTTGCCGACGAGTTCTGTTGGCAGGCCCTTGGAAAGGCCACTGCTGAGATCCGTCACGCTCATTACTCGACGGTAACCCCGGAGTCGGAGCTGGGCGAGGGGATGCCCAGGGATTTTCGAGCACTGCCAGAGCTGCCTTAGCAAACGCTCAAACAGCGGGATCTAACCCAAGATCTTGCTGATCTGCGGAGGCAGTTGGTCGGCGACCAATGGGTAGCTCAGCGGCGACGAAAAGGCGATCGCACCGGCTTGGTCCTTCGTGGTGAAGATGTGGCGGTTCTGCGCGGTCGCCTGCGAAGCCGCCACCTCGGGGTCGGCCAGCAGCGCATTTTGGTCATCCGGACTTTCCGTTGTCCAGATCACCACGTCGGCCGAATTGAGCACCGCCTTGATCTGATCGCGTGGGATGACGGCGCGGTGATCGGTGCCGAAGGGTTTGATGCTGTCGGCGATGACCAGGCCCATCTGGTTCAGGAAGTCGGTCCGCCAGCCCGCCGTGGTTGCGACCACCGTGCCTTGGAAAAGCGTGCCCTGCATCAGCAATGCCTTTTTGGTCTGCCATTGCGGATTCTTCTGGGCAACCGCGGCGAACTGCTTGTCGACGGCGTCGATCAGTGACTTCATCTGGTCGGCCTGGAATACCGCCTGGCCGATCGCGGTGGCCTGCTCCTTCCACGGCTCGAAGAACGCATCGCCGTCCGATTGCGCGACGGTCGGGGCGATTGCCGACAACTTCTGATAGGTATCGGCGTCCACGCCGGCATTGATGGCCACGATCAGATCGGGTTTCAGCCCGGCGATCTGGTCGATCGGAATCCCGTTGTCAAGGTTCAACACCACCGGATGTGCGGTGCCGAGCTTGGGCTGGGCCCACGGCCACACCGCGAACGGTTGGTCGCCGAACCAGTTGGTGACTGCGATGGGCACCACGCCCACCGCGAGCAGGTCGTCTTGTTCGGTGTAGCCGGCGCTGACCACGCGCTTGGGCGGCTCTTTGATGACGGTCTGACCGAAAAGGTGGGTGATCGTCACCGATCCACCGGCAGAGGTACCCGGCGCCGGTTTGGGTGACGAGCACCCCGGCGAGGCAGCGGCGACCCCGACCGCCGCGGCGGCCCCGGCGAGCTGCAAAAATCCCCGCCGATTCCATCCCTTCATCGCGTGAGAGTATCGCGTTTCGGGCTCTCACCTGCATCGCCGCGCGGTTGTGCCGCTCAGCCCAGCGGCATACCGGCGTCTACAAAGTCCAGGGCCCGATAGATGGTGTCGGCGGTCTGCGGTGCATTGTCGTAGGCGGCCATCATGGCGCCGGTCAGCGCACCGACGAATACACGGACTTCGAAATCGCTTGCGGGACGACCGATTCGGCGGCTGATCGCTTCGGCCATCACGTTGACGGTGCGGTAGTACTCGTCGTACATAGCCGCTTTGAGCTCCGGTATCGAAAACATCAGTCGCTGCCGGGTGTTTTCGAACTCCAGCTGGTCGGAGGGCAAATGGGCCATCACGGCCTCATAGGACCGGCGAAACGCCTGGATCAGCGACAGGTCGGGTGGCTGTGCCTCAAAGGCCGCCAGTATCAGCGGGTCCAGGTCGTCGGCCAACAGCAACGACTCCTTGGACGGGAAGTACCGGAAGAAGGTGCTGGGTGACACCTCGGCGGCCTCGGCGATCTGTTCGACGGTGGTGGCGGCATAGCCGTTCTCGTCGATCAGGCGAAACGCCGCGCGTCTGATGGTCTGGCGGGTCTTGATCTTCTTGCGCTCCCGCAGACCCAGGGGCGCCTCAGTCGCCTGCATACCGCGATTGTCGCGCATGCATCCCGACGCCATCAGCGGGATGTACCGTATCCACCGCCGCCGGGGGTTTCGATCACCAGCGTGTCGCCGGGCTCGACTTCCGTCGAGTCGCAGCCGGCCAAGCCGACGGTGCTGCCGTTGGCGCGTTGCACTCGGTTGCGTCCCAGCTCCCCGGGTGACCCGCCGGCCATGCCGTAGGGCGGAACCCGCCGATGACCGGACAACGTGCTGACCGTCATCGGCTCAGTGAACTCGATACGACGGACGGCGCCATCACCGCCATGCCAGCGACCGGCGCCACCGCTACCACGTCGGATGGCGAACTCGCGCAACAACACCGGGTAACGCCACTCGAGAACTTCGGGATCGGTGAGCCGGGAGTTCGTCATGTGAGTCTGCACAACGGACGCGCCGTCGAACCCGTCACCGGCTCCGGAGCCGGATCCCAGGGTTTCGTAGTACTGGTGCCGCTCATTGCCGAACGTGACGTTGTTCATCGTCCCGGCTCCCTCGGCCTGCACACCCAGCGCTGCGAACAGCGCGCCGGTGATCGCCTGCGAGGTTTCGACATTGCCGGCGACAACCGCAGCCGGATAGGTTGGCGCGAGCATGGACCCATCCGGGACGACGATACGCAGCGGGCGCAGGCAACCGTCGTTGAGCGGGATGTCGTCGGCAACCAGGGTCCGAAACGTGTAGAGCACCGCGGCGATCGCCACCGAGGACGGCGCGTTGAAGTTCGTGTCCAGCTGGGGCGAGGTTCCGGTGAAGTCGATCGTCGCGCTGCGGTTGGCGCGGTCGACGGTAACGCGCACGGCGATCGTGGCGCCGGAATCCATGCGGTAGCGGTATTCGCCGTCGTCGAGCCGCTCGATGACGCGGCGAACCTCCTCCTCGGCGTTGTCCTGGACATGGCGCATGTAGGCCTGCACCACATCCAGACCAAAGTGGTCGGTCATCTTGCGGACCTCGTCGACGCCTTTTTGGTTGGCCGCGATCTGCGCGCGCAGATCTGCGAGGTTGGTGTCGGGATTACGCGACGGGAACGACCCTTCGGTGAGTAGCTGCCGGGTTTCGGCTTCGCGGAACTGTCCCTTTTCCGCAAGTAGCCAGTTGTCCAACAGCACCCCTTCTTCCTGGATTTGGTGGCTGTCGGCGGGCATGGAGCCGGGAGTGATCCCGCCGATTTCGGCATGGTGCCCGCGAGAAGCGACGAAGAACAGCAGAGCGTGGCCTGAGGCATCGAAGACGGGGGTTATGACGGTGATGTCTGGCAGATGGGTGCCGCCGTGGTACGGGTCGTTGACGGCGTAGACGTCACCGGGCTTCATATCGGCGCCGCGCCGGCGGATCACCTCCTTGACGGTGCTGCCCATCGAGCCGAGGTGCACCGGTATATGCGGCGCGTTGGCGACCAGGTTGCCGTCCGGATCGAACAGCGCGCACGAGAAGTCCAGCCGTTCACGGATATTCACCGACTGAGCGGTGGCTTCCAGCCGGAAACCCATTTGCTCGGCGATCGACATGAACAGGTTGTTGAAGATCTCCAGCAGCACCGGGTCGACGTCGGTGCCCGCCTCGGACTGGGCGGGGACAACCACTCGTTCGACGAGCAGATGCCCCAAGCGCGTCATGGTCGCCTGCCAGCCGTCGTCGACAACCGTGGTGGCGTTGGCCTCGACGACGACGGCCGGGCCGGTGACGGTGTCGTTTGGCCGCATCCACTCTCGATGCCGCAGTGGGGCGTCGCGCCACGATCCGTTCGAGTAGACCCGGACAGTTTCTGGGGAGCTGGTGTTGTTGACGTCAGCCGGATCGCCCAGGTGCGATAGGTCCGGCTGATCGGTGAGCCCGATCGCCTCGACCGAGATCGCTTCCGCGATCAACGGACGGTCCATCAGGAACGAGTACATCGCGCGGTGGTTGGCTTCAAACGCCGCCGTCATGGCGTCCAGCCCGGCCAGCTCGACTCCGGCCGTGGTGTCGGTCCCCTGGTAACGGAGATGCACGCGGCGGACCACCCGGATCGACTCGGACGGGATACCCTCATCACGCAGCTCGGCGCGGGCACTCTGCTCGAGAGTGTCTGCAACCGTGCCCAACTTCTGCAGGCCCGCCGTCTCGAGCTGGATCTCCACGGCTTGCTCCCGCATCACGGTGGCGTCGGCCAGGCCGATACCGAGAGCGGAGAGCACCCCGGCCATTGGCGGGACCAGCACCGTGCGGATGCCCAGCACATCGGCGACCGCGCACGCGTGCTGCCCACCGGCGCCGCCGAACGTGGTCAACACGTACCGGCTCACGTCGCGTCCTTTTTGGATCGAGATCTTCTTGACCGCGTTCGCCATATTCGCCACCGCGATCTGCAGAAACCCCTCGGCGACCTGCTCCGGCGAACGGTCGTCACCCGTGCGCGCCCGGATATCGTCGGACAGGTCGGTAAAGCCGCGCCGCACGATCTCGATATCGAGCGGCTGGTCGCCACCGGGACCGAATACCGCCGGGAAGTGCGCGGCCTGGATGCGGCCAAGGATCGCGTTCGCGTCGGTGACGGTAAGTGGACCGCCACCGCGGTAGCAGGCCGGGCCGGGTGCGGCTCCCGCCGAGTCAGGGCCGACGCGGTAGCGGTTGCCGTCGAAATGCAGGATCGACCCGCCACCGGCAGCCACCGTGTGGATGTCCAGCATCGGAGCCCGCAGCCGGACCCCGGCCACCTGGTTCATGAACACGCGCTCGTACTCGCCGGCATAGTGCGACACGTCTGTGGAGGTGCCGCCCATGTCGAAGCCGATGACATGGTCGAAACCGGCCAATGCCGACATCCGCGCCATGCCGACGATACCGCCGGCCGGGCCGGACAGGATCGCGTCCTTGCCGCGGAAGTGCCCGGCCTCGGCCAGGCCCCCGTTGGACTGCATGAACATCAGTCGCACACCACGCAGCTGGTCTGCCACCTGGTTGACGTACCGGCGCAGCACCGGGGACAGGTAGGCGTCGACCACGGTGGTATCTCCGCGCGGCACCAGTTTCATCAGCGGGCTGACCTCGGACGACAGCGAGATGTGCGGGAAGTCGACGTGCTCAGCCAGCTTGCCGATCTCGCGCTCGTGGGCCGGGTAGAGGTAACTGTGCAGGCACACCACCGCCAGCGCATCGATCCCATCTGCACGGGCCTGCTGCAGTTTCGCGCCCAACGCCTCAAGGTCGGGTCCCCGCAGCACCGTGCCGTCGGCCGTGATCCGCTCGTCGACCTCGATGACCCGCTCATAGAGCAACTCCGGCAACACGATGTGCCGCTCGAAAATGCGGGGACGATTCTGGTAGGCGATGCGCAGCGCGTCACCGAAACCGCGGGTGATCACCAACAGCGTGCGCTCACCCTTGCGTTCGAGCAGCGCATTGGTCGCGACCGTGGTGCCCATTCGCACCGCGTCGATGCGCTCAACGGGGACAGGGGAGTCCTCCGCGATCCCGAGCAACGCACGGATCCCGGCCACGGCGGCGTCGCGGTAGTGCACAGGGTTCTCCGAAAGAAGCTTGTGCGTCAGCAAGCGTCCGTCCGGCCGGCGCGCCACGATATCAGTGAATGTGCCGCCCCGGTCGATCCAGAACTGCCACCCCGCACTTGCCACGCGGACTCCCTTTCACGGCTTTCGAAACTCTGTCGGCGAGTGGGGAATGAAACTGCCTGGGCCGACCAACGGCTCACCGAGCATTAGTTCCTCGGTGCGCCCACCGCAAGGAGCGCAGCGCGATGTGCAACCGCCACAGCATGCTCGGCATATCGTTGGTAGGCGCGGGCGGCCAGGGTGAGGTCGATCGCCGCGTCGACGTCGATCCCGGCCGACAGGGGAAGCAGCTGCGCAAACAACGCCTGCTCTAATCGATCCACTTCGTCGCCGCGATCCACCTCCACCACGCCGACTTCGCCGTGTGACTCCACGACATTGGCTGCTTTGAAGGCCATGTCGAGACAAACCTCGCTCAGCTCACGAAGTACGCCCAATAGTGGGGCCGGTATGGACGCCCACGCACGTCGGGTGCGGGCGATATCGGTGACCTCCCGCGCGAGTTGGCCCATGCGCTCGGCTTCGGCGTTGATGTGCACAGCTGCGACGGTCGCCGCAATCCCTGCGACGGCCGAACCGGCGCGAGCTGCCATATGTGCCGCCGCCTGGTCCTCGAGCTCACGACGGAGCGTGAACAACGCCTCATAGGCTGCATCAATGTCATCGGCAGCGGGATGATCAGGACTAAATAGGGCAGCCGTCGCGTGCCTCATCCCCTCCAACGCCGGACGAATCAGATACACCAGCCGAGTGCTCGGGTCTTCGAACTCCTGGGCCCAGGCTCCACCGATTGGCTTAGGGCGATGTTCGCCGCCTACCACGGTCGCTAACACTACCCGCCGGCAAGGTCTACACACCGGCCGTTCGCTGCCACCGGCAGAGGCGGACGCTGCCCGCTCCCTTATTAGGCTGAGGAGCCACGGTGCTGGCCTAACGCCCCGGGCCAAGGGCTGTAGTCGGCGACCAGCTCTTCCTGCGGCGGGCGCTGGTCGACCGGCACGTGCTGCAGGTTGATCCGGATCCGGTACCAAATCGAGCTCGGCCCGCGCATGCCGTCGACCAGGACATCGGCCGGATGCAGCCGGCCGGCGACGGCGGGGTAGCGGCCGCGCCAGGTGTCCAGCGCGGCCATCGCCTCGTCCTTGGTTTTGGTGCGGGCGATCTCGATGAGCGGCTTCGAGGACTGGCGCCGGTGATTCGTTGCGCCGGTGCTCGCCGACCCTTTCGGTGCCTTTTCCGGAGGGCCCATTTCTTCGGCCAGCATCAGCAGCCGATCAAGCTCGCCAACGGCGTCATCCATCCCCGCCCACGGATCACCCACCTCGGCGAACCGGTCGGGCACGGTGGCGATGGTGAACGCCTCGGGCTTGCAGCCGGCGACCTCGTCCCAGTGCAACGGCGTCGACACCCGTGCATCAGGAGTGGCCCGCACCGAGTAGGCCGACGCGACCGTGCGGTCCTTGGCGTTCTGGTTGAAGTCGACGAAGACGCCCTCGCGCTCCTCCTTCCACCAGCGGCTGGTCGCGGCTTCGGGTACCCGCCGCTCGACCTCTCGCGCAACGGTCTGGGCGGCCAGCCGCACCTGACGGAACCCCCAGCGCGGGGCGATGCGGGCATAGATGTGAAAGCCGCGCGACCCGGACGTCTTCGGCCACGCGGTCAGGCCGTAATCCTCCAGCACCTCGCGAGCCACCAGCGCGACGTCGACGATTCGCTGCCAGAAGACCCCGGGCATCGGGTCCAAGTCGACCCGTAACTCGTCGGGGTGATCGAGGTCGCCGGCGAGCACCGGATGTGGGTTCAGGTCCACGCATCCCAGATTGATCACCCACGCCAGCCCGGCGGGGTCGTGGATGACGGCCTCCTCGGCGGATGTGCCCGACGCGTAGCGCAGTTCGGCAACGTCCACCCAGTCCGGCCTTTTCCTGGGCGCGCGCTTCTGGAACACCGCCTCTTCGGAGATCCCCTTGACGAAGCGTTTCAGAATCATCGGTCGGCCGGCCACACCGCGCAGTGCCCCGTCGGCGACGGAAAGGTAATAGCGGACCAGGTCGAGCTTGGTGTGGCGGCCTGCCCCGCCCTCGCCGGGAAAGACGACTTTGTCCGGATGGGTAATGGTGACCTGGCGTCCGGCCACTTCCAGTGACACCGGACCGGTCATGGTATGCATGGTAATTCGGGAAACTTTTCGGACCGCATTGCGACCTGAGTCACATATGGTGAAGTCATGCCTAACCTCATCGGTCTCTCCGGGCAAACCGTGGCGAAACTTCAGCAGTACCTCGAGCGCGGCTCCGCCGAACTGCACTACGTGCGCAAGATCTTCGAAGCGGGCGCATTCCGCTTGGAGCCGCCGCAGAACTATGCCGGGATGGCCACCGACATCTACAAGTGGGGCGAGTTCGGCATGCTGCCGTCGCTCAATGCCAGGCGGCATCCGGACCGCGCGGCGTGCATCGACGAAGACGGCGAATTCACCTTCAAGGAGCTCGACGAAGCCGCCCACGCGGTGGCCAACGGGCTGATTGAGAAGGGCGTCAAGGGCGGTGACGGTGTCGCCATCCTGGCGCGCAACCATCGCTGGTTTCTGATCGCCAACTACGGCGCCGCCCGGGTCGGCGCCCGCATCATCCTGCTCAACAGCGAGTTCTCCGGCCCGCAGATCAAAGAGGTATCGGAGCGCGAAGGCGCCAAGCTGATCATCTACGACGACGAGTACACCAAGGCTGTCAGCAAAGCAGACCCGGAGCTGGGCAAGCTGCGGGCCCTCGGAACCAACCCGGACAGCGACGAGCCGTCCGGCAGCGAAGACGAGACGCTGGCCGACCTGATCGAGCGCAGTAGCAAGGAACCCGCCCCCAAGGCCAGCAAGCATGCGTCGATCATCATCCTGACCAGCGGGACCACCGGTACCCCCAAGGGAGCGAACCGCAGCACCCCGCCGACGCTGGCCCCCGTCGGTGGCATCCTGTCGCATGTTCCGTTCAAGGCCAACGAGGTGACGTCGCTGCCGGCGCCGATGTTCCACGCGCTGGGCTATCTGCATGGCACCATCGCGATGTTCCTGGGTTCCACGCTGGTGCTGCGTCGGAAGTTCAAGCCGCCACTGGTGCTGGAAGACATCGAGAAGCACAAGGTGACCGCCATGGTCGTGGTGCCGGTGATGCTGTCGCGGATCCTCGACGCCATCGAAAAGATGGACAAGAAGCCCGATCTGTCCAGCCTGAAGATCGTGTTCGTATCCGGATCGGCACTGGGAGCCGACCTGGCTGAACGGGGGCTTAAGGACCTGGGCCCGGTGATCTACAACATGTACGGCTCGACTGAGATCGCCTTCGCTACCATCGCAGAGCCCAGGCATCTGGAATTCAATTCGTCGACCGTTGGGCCAGTCGTCAAGGGCGTGAAGGTCAAGATCTTCGACGACAACGGCGAAGAGTTGCCGCAGGGCGACGTCGGGCGGATCTTCGTCGGCAACGCGTTCCCGTTCGAGGGCTACACCGGTGGCGGCAAGAAGCAGATCATCGACGGGCTGTTGTCCTCGGGCGACGTCGGCTATTTCGACGAAAACGGCCTGCTCTACATCAGCGGTCGCGACGACGAGATGATCGTCTCCGGCGGCGAGAACGTCTTCCCCGCCGAAGTCGAGGACCTGATCAACGGGCATCCCGACGTGGTCGAGGCCACCGCCATCGGTGTCGAAGACAAGGAGTGGGGACACCGGCTGCGCGCCTTTGTGGTCAAGAAGGAGGACGCCGACCTCGACGAGGACACCGTCAAGCACTACGTGCGCGACCATCTGGCCCGCTACAAGGTGCCGCGGGAAGTGGTCTTCCTCGACGAGTTGCCGCGCAACCCGACCGGCAAGGTCCTCAAGCGTGAGCTGCGCGAGATGGAGATCGACTAGCGATTAGTCGCGCTGCGGCCGGTTAGCGTCGTTCCTGGATGGCGCGGGTGACCTGCGCCCCGAGTTTGGGGTCGGCCAGCAGTTGGTCGATGAGTGCGGTGAGGACCTCTTGTCCGGTCACCCGAGCGACTCCCAGGCGGTCGGCCGCTTCGCGTTGCCAAATGTCCAGGGCCCGGTGTGTGGCGGCCGGCAGATCGACGGTTCGTCGCGTCCGTTGGCTGCGCCCCGGCCGATCGCTTGCGGACCCGTCGGGTGACCGAAGCGATTGGCCCCCGATTCGGGGGGCGCGTGGTTGTCGGAAGCTCGTGAGGCGCTCGGTTGGTGTGGCGTCTCCGCTGGGTCCGATGTGGCTGGGGTTGAAGCTCACTGCGGCGATCGTCCCTTCGTGGGTGCCAATCAGTAAATAAGTACGTCGGTTGTGAGTCTGTTGCTACTGATTCTCTCACTAAAGCCACCCTAAGTCGCGTCGCCGAGCCACGAGCGCTACCGGCTGGGTGTAAGGCGTTTACAAGAGTGATCTGGCGTCCTACCGACGGCGTTCTGCGACGATTTTATACAAGGTAGCTGTGAAGAACTATCGTCGGCAGAGTATTGCTCACCGAAGAGGAATAGCAGATTTGCTTTCTACGGACAAACAGATCGCTGGAGTGCGGGGATTTCTCTCTATTTGCCAGACCTGCAAATACGCACATCATGAGATGTGCAAGTGCTATCTGCGGACTTCAGTAGCTCAGTAAATGCCGTATGAACTCGCCTTATAGCGGGCTCAGGAGATACTGATCGCAGTATCTCCAGAGATCTTGAAATTTGTAAATAAGTGTTCGTTGAAAACCGTAAGATGAAATACGGAATTTGCGACTAACGGATATTAGCCAACGACGAGATTGTTATCTAATTCACAGTAGTGTTTGCACTATAACGATTGTTTGCCCTGAAATATCCGAGTAGCGTTCTGGGCATCAGTATTGAAGGTTTTTGAAGGAGCTCCCCAATGATGACTTCACTGCGATCGGTGCGTAACGCGGCTGCTGGCGCAGTGAGTGCCAGTGCGCTCGCGGGAGCGATGCTGTTCGGTGGCGTTCCCGCGGCACAGGCCGCCCCCGCGCCCGCCACAAGTTTTGAAACTGCTGGGCCACACGGCGGCGCACCGCTCGGCCCTGGCGTGATCCCGCTCCGCCCCGGCGGGGGCGGCGGAGGCCAGGGCGGATGGGGCGGTGGCGGCCGCGGCGGCGGTTGGGACCGCGGCGGCGGCTGGGGTCACCCTGGCTGGGGCCATGGCGGGTGGGGTCCCCCTGGCCGCGGCTTCTGGGGTCCCGGGCAGTGGTGGAACTGGTGGTGGTGAGCCAAGCCACCATCACCGCGTGGCACCGGCCAGCCTCGTCCTGCCGAGCGTTAATAGGTTAACCGGCCCACGCTGAGGGGGATCCACGCCGGCCTGGCCACCGCCAGGTCGGCGTGGGCCACCTTTGACAGACATCCATGCCGACCTGAGACCGGCCTCAGGTCGGCATGGATCTGTTTACGGGTCGCGGGGCAGGCCCAGCAGCCTTTCGGCGATGATGTTGAGTTGCACCTCCGACGTGCCGCCATAAATTGTGGTGGCCCGGCTGGCCAGCAGGTATTCACCCCACTTGCCCGCTAACTGATCGGGGTCGCCGATAGCGGCGTCCGTGCCAAAGGAGGACGCCGCGAATTCGGCATAACCCTGGCCGGTGCGCATGGACAGCAGCTTCGAGATCGCTGCCGACGGCATGGCGTCGCCGCCGGCCAGTGTCAACAGCGTCGAGCGCAGGTTCAGCACCTTGGCGGCGTGGCCTTCGGCGATCAGCTGCCCGGCCCGGTGCTGCGCGACCTGGTCGAACTGGCCGTCGCGAACGAACTCGACGAACTCTGGCAGGGTGGCCAGGAAATTGGCGTCGCTGCTGCCTATCGATACGCGCTCCGCGGTCAGGGTGTTGCGGCTGACCTCCCAGCCTCGGTTGACTTCGCCGAGCACGCATTCGTCGGGCACGAACACGTCGTCGATGTAGACGGTGTTGAACATCGCGTTGCCGGTGAGCTCACGCAGCGGTTTGACCGTGACGCCTTCGCTTTTCATGTCCATCAGGAAGTAGGTAATGCCGTTGTGCTTCGGGGCACTCGGGTCCGTCCTGGCCAGCAGCGCGCCCCATTGCGAGTACTGCGCGGCGGTGGTCCAGATCTTCTGTCCGGTGATGCGCCAGCCGCCTTCAGTGCGGGTCGCTTTAGTGGTCAGCCCGGCCAGGTCCGATCCGGCGCCGGGTTCAGAGAACAGCTGGCACCAGATCATCTCGCCGCGGAAGGTCGGCGGCAGGAATCGTTGTTTCTGCTCTTCGGTTCCGAACGCGACGATCGACGGGATGATCCACGCGGCGATGCCGACGTTTGGCCGTTTGACCCGTCCGGCGGTGAACTCCTGGGCGATGATGATCTGCTCGACCGGACTGGCGGCCCGCCCCCACGGTTTGGGTAGATACGGCAGCACCCAGCCTGCCTCGGCGATCGCGACTCTGCGTGGCTCGCGCTCCATCGCCTTGAGCGCGGCGACCTCGGCCCGGATCTCGGCCCTCAGCTGTTCGGTGTCGGGGTCGAGGTCGATGTCCACCGCACGCATCCCCGTGGTGGTCGCGGTGTCCACCACTTTTTGCGGGTACTCGGAGCTGTCGGCCGAAGCATGCGGCCACCATCAGCGCCCGGCGGTAGTAGACGTTGGTGTCGTGCTCCCAGGTGTATCCGATGCCGCCGTGCACCTGAATGCAGTCCTGAGTGCAACGCTGAGCAGCTGCCGGTGCCAGCGTCGCGGCCACCGCGGCGGCGAACTCGACTCCGGGAGGGGCTATGTCCCAATTGTTTTGGCTGGCTTCGTCGATCGCGCGGGCGGCATCCCACACCGCGGCGGTGGCCCGCTCGGTGTCGGCGATCATCTCCGCGCACTTGTGCTTGATGGCCTGGAACTGGCCGATCGGCCTGCCGAACTGTTCCCGGATCTTGGCGTACTGCGATGCGGTATCGGTTGCCCAACGCGCCACACCGATCGCCTCCGCGGACAGCAGCGTGCACATCAGCGCATACGCGGTTGTCATGGTCAGGCTGCTCAACACGGCATCGTCGCCGACCTCGACGGCGTTGGCCCGCACCTGCGCGATGGGGCGCAGCGGGTCAAGGCTTTTCACCGGCTCGACCTCCAGCTGGTCGGCGCGCAGCACCACCCACTCGTCACCGCTGTCGATCGCCACCGGCAGCACCAACACATCTGCCTGCGCCGCTGCGGGAACCGCGCGCGACTTCGCCGCGGATCACCAGCACGTCACCCTGGCGAGTGGCGGTCAGCCCGGAATCCAGCGCGTAGGCGGCGATGGCCGCGCCAGACGCCAGGTCGGCGAGCACTTTGGCCTGCGCGTCATGCGCGGAGATCAGCGCACTGGCGATCGCCGACGGCACGAACGGCCCGGGTACTGCCCCGTAGCCGAACTCGGCGAGCACGATGGCCAGCTCGAGGATGCCGAAACCCTGTCCGCCGACGGACTCGGCCAGATGAACCCCCTGCAGGCCCTGTTCGGCCGCCGCCTGCCAGTACGGCGGGGGATTCTCGATCGGGGTTTCCATAGCCGCGTGCAGCACCTCCGACGGCGCTACCCGCGCCACCAGGGATCGCACCGAATCGGCCAGGTCTTGATGCTCAGGAGTTATCGCGATCGGCATTGGTCGCCTTCCCATGGCTTTCGGGGTCCGTTTCGGCCAAGCACCTTCCAAGCTAACAACCGGTCGGTTGGTTGACCACATTGGCCAATGGTTGTCCGTCGCGCAGCCGGCGGCAGTTGGCAACGGCCTCGGTCAGGTAACGCCGCATGCTGTCGGCGCTGTACCCGGCGACGTGCGGTGTCAGCACAACATTGTCCAGGGCAAGTAGCGGATTGTCGGGAGCAACCGGCTCGGCTTCGAAAACGTCCAAACCCGCGGCAGCCAGCCGCCCGCCACGCAGCGCGTCGACGAGTGCCTCTTCGTCGACGACGGCGCCACGTGACGTATTGACCAGCACCGCAGTCGGTTTCATTCGGGCTATCGCGTCTCGGCCGAGCAGATGATGGGTGTCAGTCGTCAACGGCACGTGTAGCGAGACGATGTCGCTGGAGGCCAGCAGTTCGGGCAGCTGCCGCCAACCCGGGCGTCCGTCGTCGCGGGTGTTGTTGTGCAGGACGGTGGCGCCCATTGCGGCGACAATGTCGCTCACCCGTTTGGCGATATTGCCGTAGCCGACCAGCCCGACGGTGCAGCTGCCGATATCGCGCACCGTCTCGCCCAGTTCTGGATCTGCCGGCCAGCCGCCCCCCTGGCGGATGGCGCGGTCCAGCGCCGAGTAGCCGACGCAATGCGGCCAGCATCAGCACTACCGTGCCCTCGGCCACCGTCGGTGCGTTGGCGCCAGGCATATTAGCGACGGCGATACCGCACTTCGTCGCGGTCTCCACGTCGATGGTGTTTACCCCGGCGCCGAATTTGTGCACCAGCCGCAGCCGCGTCCCGCGCCGCAGGTCGTCGCCCGACAGCGGCCGAAGTGAGTGCCAAATCACCTCTGCGTCGGGCAGCTCCCGATAAAAGCAGGTGTCGTCATTGTCGGCGCACCATCTTATGTCGAGCCAATCTGCTTCGGGTGCAACGAAATTAAGGACTTTATCGCCGGGAACGAAGTGGGCGAGAACTCTTAGCGCCACCGCTTGCTGATCCATTTGGCGATAGTATCGGCCTGCTCGCTGCGCGCGCCCGGGGTGGTGAAGTAGTGGTCGGTCTCGATCGAGAACCGCGTCTTGTCGGTGCTGCCGAGCGCGTCGTAAATGCACTGCGCATCGGACGGGAAGACGCCGGTGTCGCCATCGGCGTTGATCACCAAGGCCGGGCAGGTGATGCGGGCCAGGTGCGGCTCGGCCCGGGTTTGGGCCACCCGCAGACTCCACATGCCCAGCCAGTTGCGCAGTGTGCAGGCCGCGGCGATGCCGTGCGCGGAGCGGTTCGCCTTGGCCGGGACGCCCGCATAACACGTGTTCGGTTGACGCGTGGTGGGCTCGATGCTGGGGTCGACCATGCGGGGATCGGCCCAGGTTCGCATCACGGTGAACGGCCGATCCGAAAAGCCAGCGGCCCGAACACGTTTGAGCTCCATTTCGGCCCAGTCGGTGATGGCTTGGTTGCGCGCGATCTGCGCCGCACGGTAGCGGGCGAGGAACTCCGGCGAGTACGGGGGACCGTTTGCCTCATTGAACAGGTCAAGGTCGGGATCGGTGGCCACCGGGTCATTCTCGTCGACGACGGCGGCGTCCATCCACGCCGTCAGCACCTCCGGCCGCCCGGGATGAGCGGCGGTGGCCACGTAGCCGTCGGCGGGGATCAACTCGGCCAGCCCGGCCGCCGGTCGCATACCCTCGAGCGGAGTCACATTCGGGCCGACGGCCTGTGACTGATAGGCGGCCATCAACGAGCCTCCTCCCGAATTACCCAGCAGCACAACCGTATCCACTCCCTGGACCTCGCGGAGCCAACGAACCCCGACACCGATGTCGACCAGGGCGTGGTCGAGCAAAAAGCGGCTTTCGAAACCACGGAACCTGGTGTTCCAGCCGAGAAATCCGATACCACGGGTGGCCATATAGTCAGCGAGATAGTGCTCGGAAAAGTCGATCTGGTAGTGCGTGGCGATCATCGCCACCTTCGGCTTTCGCCCGACCCCGCGGTGGTACAGACCCTGGCACGGATGGCCGCCGGCACCGGCGCGCCCTGCGGTGGGAGACGGCAGCCCGACGAACTCGCGGATAACCCCTGCGGCACCGGTATGACGAGTCAATTCAGCGGCTCTCCTCAGGCGTAGATGGCTCGGTAGTAGATGTTGGCGAGGGTCTGGATACAGGCCTGGTCGTCGGGCTCGCCGGAACGTGTCCCGCTGAGCTGGACGTAACAGAACTGGTTGAACATTGCCACGATGGCCTCGGCGATGAGCTGCGGGTCATCGTCGGGGCAGTAGCCGTCGGCCTGAGCGCGCCGGACCGTCTCTGTGATGAAAGAGATCGGTATCGCGCACATTTCGGCCCAGTACTGTGCGAAGTCGTCGTTGACCATCGCCAACTGAGACACGCTGATCATCTCAGCCAGCCGGTTGCGGTAGGTGTGCCAGTGCGCGGCGGCGGCCTCGTAGGCACGCTCGCGGTGGGACAGGCCATGCCGGGTCACCGCCAGCGCGCGCTGGTTGGCCTCGTCGCGGAAACGCAGGGCCCACTGGCGGACCATCGCTTCTTTGGAGTCGTAGTAGTTGTAAAACGATGCCGCCGAGCGGCCCGCTTCTGCGGCGATGTCGGCAATGGTCGTCGCCAGGATGCCTTTACGGGCGATGACCGTTCGGGCGGCCATGTCGATCGCGGCGTGCGTGCGGCGTCCGCGATGCGTGGGGAAGTCGGCGGATTGGCCGGGCCGGCCATTGGGCTCTGCCGCCGTCGACACGTGGCGCACCTCCCTGGAGCAAAACTGAACCTGATGTTAGATTCAGATTTGGATCTTGGCCAGGGCCTGCACCCCCGGGGACCGATGGGAGCCGCAAGATGATCAAGCCGCACAACACCAACACGGAATTCGAGCTCGGCGGGATCAATCACGTCGCGCTGGTGTGTTCGGACATGGCGCGCACGGTGGACTTCTACAGCAACATCCTGGGCATGCCGCTGATCAAATCGCTCGATCTGCCCGGCGGTCAGGGGCAGCACTTCTTCTTCGACGCCGGCAACGGCGACTGTGTCGCCTTCTTCTGGTTCGCTGACGCAGCCGACCGAGTGCCGGGCATCTCGTCGCCGGGCGCCATCCCGGGCATCGGTGACATCACCAGCGCGGTGAGCACCATGAATCATCTGGCGTTTCATGTACCGGCCGAGACGTTCGACGCCTACCGGCAGGGGCTCAAGGAAAAAGGTGTGCGGGTCGGCCCGGTGCTCAACCACGACGAGAGCGAGCGGCAGGTAGCGGCGACGGTGCACCCCGGCGTGTACGTGCGCTCGTTCTACTTTCAGGATCCCGACGGCATCACGCTGGAATTCGCCTGCTGGGTAAAGGAATTCACCGCAAGCGACGCCCAGGCTGTGCCCAAGACCGCGTCCGATCGGCGACCTCGGGTCCAGGCCGTACGCTAATTGGCAAAACCGTGCCCAAGCCGGGGGATGCCCATGATGACCGACGGGGTTTTGACCGACGAGCAGATCGCGGCGTTGACGCCCGAACAGAGGCGGGAGCTGATTTCCCGGCTCGAGCAACCCCTGAGCGACCTGATTGATCCGCAGTTGCTCGGTCGGATACGGCGTATCCGGTTGGGTCTGATGATCGGTGGCTCGATCGCAATGATTCCCTGGCTTGTGTATCTCTCCGTGACGCTCCCGGAGAATTATGTTGCGCACAACTGGACGGCTACCTGGGTGGGCTTCGATGTTTTGTTGGTCGCATTCATGTTGGCAACGGCCGTGTTGGGATACCTGCGCCGCCAGCTGTTGACGCTTGCAGCATTCACTTCCGGGGTGTTGCTGATCTGCGACGCATGGTTCGATCTGATGACCGCCGGACCCAAGGACATCTGGCTGTCGCTGGTCACGGCCTTGCTGATCGAGGTGCCGCTGGCGATCTTCATGATCACCGGCGCGCAGCGCATTGTGCGACTCACGATGATGCGCTTCTGGCGCCTGGATCCCGGGATGCGGCTGTGGCAGCTGCCGCTGTTCCCATGAAGCCGTACAGGTTTGGGTCGGTGAGCTCATCGAGCAGCGAGGCCAGCTGATCGACCAGCTGGTCTGGTTCGAGCCGGACGTCGCCGGCCAGCCAGGCGCTGAGGGTCTGTCCGACGCCGCCGACGGCGAAGTGGGCGCCCGCCTTGATGCGGTCGTTTGCCGGCATCTGCAGCGCATCGCCGGCATACTGGCCGGACAGCATGGCGAACAGTGCGCTTGATTCGGCGCGCTTGCGCACGATCACGGCATCGGCGAGCTGGGTGCTGAATAGCAGGCGCCCGATGCGAGCGTCACCGGCGATGGTCCGCACGATGTTGGCCATCCCCGCGCGGGTCTGTTCGCGCGCGGGTACCGCCGCTACCGAGGCTTGAGTGGTAGCGGCCAGATCGGCGATCACCCGGTCGAAGACCCGGCCGACGAATTCGTCCTTGTCGGTAAAGCTTTGGTAGAAGTATCGGGCACCCAGGCCGGCCCGACGGCATATGCCACGGACGGTCAGTGCCGAGATGTCCTGCTGTTCTGCGCCTAATAGGTCTAAGCCCGCGGCCATCAGCCGATTGCGGCGTGTGGCCAGTCGTTCTGCGGCCTCGACCCCGCGGTACGGCCGCACGCTCGGGGTCTCTTTCATGCAAACCATCTTGACACCAACGCGAGGCCAAGACAATATCGGGGAACAAGTGTTCTCACAATTAGCCGGACTGGGTGCCGGGGAAGGTCATCTGATGGCGATGTACGAGACGTTGAACGACGAGCCCCTTCGGCACGTCGAGCGCGCGGTCTCCGACCCGCCACGCCCGCAACGGGGCCGGCGCACGCTGGCGCTGGGCATCGATGAAGCCATGATGGGCGTGACGCTGCTGGCCGGCCCGGCCAACGTGATCATGCAGTTGGCGCGACCCGGCGTCGGCTACGGCGTGCTGGAGAGTCGCGTCGAGAGCGGCCGGGCGGACCTGCACCCCATCAAACGGGCGCGCACCACCTTCACCTACCTTGCGGTGGCCACTGCGGGTAGCGAAGCGCAGAAGGAGGCGTTTCGGCGCGCGGTGAACCGGGCCCACGCGCAGGTTTACTCCACGCCCGACAGCCCGGTGCAATACCACGCGTTCGACGTGGACCTGCAGTTATGGGTGGGCGCTTGCCTGTACAAGGGCGGGGTCGATATCCACCGCATCTTCATCGGTGAGCTGGACGGCGAGGATGCCGACCGTCATTACCGCGAGGGCATGTCGTTGGCCACCACGTTGCAGGTGCCGCCGGAGATGTGGCCACCGGATCGAGCGGCCTTCGACCGATACTGGCGGGAGTCGCTGGCCAATGTGCATATCGACGACGCCGTCCGCGACTACCTCTACCCGATCGCCGCGGGTCGCATGCGAGGGGTGGCGCTGCCGGGCCCACTGCAACGCCTGTCGGACAATTTCGCGTTGCTGATCACCACAGGATTCTTGCCGCAACGGTTTCGCGACGAGATGCGGTTGCCGTGGGATGCCACCAAACAACGGCGGTTCGACCGGCTGATGGCGCTATTGCGCACCGTCAACCGGCTCTTGCCGCGCTTCATTCGGCGGTTCCCGTTCAACATCCTGCTCTGGGACGTCGACCGCCGGATCAGGACGGGGCGCCCGTTGGTCTAGCACGAGCGGTGCGTGCCTCGCGCAGCGAGTTGATAACGACAATGCCGATGGTGCCGGGCACCTGGGACCCGGACGGCGCCCGCCAGGAAAGTGAGGCGCCGCGTGACAAGGACTCACGATGAGTCTTCTGGATGCTCATATTCCTTTCGTCGTTGCGGGGGGCTAGCTGTTTCGTCGACAGCGCCGGACAAGTGGACAAGTTCCGCCGCCGCTACGGCAGCCGGCAACCATCCGCACTCGAACGCGGTGCCGACGTCCCGCAGTGAGCAACGAAGTGTCCCGCTTGTGTTGCACTGCGCCGATAACTCCACTGTGTCGTCGAAATCGTTGAACCACATGGCATTTGGCGCCTGGCGGTTACGACGCGGTTCGGCATCGCGGACAGATCCCGTACAGGTCGACGTAGTGGGTTACTTCGGTGTAGTGGTGCCGGCGACCCAGGCGGCGGGTGTGTTCTTCGATGTCGACGGGAGTAAAACCCACGGCTCTGCCGCACTGCCGGCAGACCAGGTAGTGACGATGACCTGCCTCGGTACGCAGGCGGTAGAGGATCTCCCCGTCCTCGGCGCGCTGAGTCTCAGCGATCCGGTCGTCGGCCAGTGTCCGCAGGATGCGGTAGACGCTGGTCAAACCAATTCGCAGTTGTCGGTGTCGGTGAATGTCTAGATAAAGCTGCTGGGCGCTGCGGAAGTTCTGCTGTTCCTGCAGGACCTCCAAGACGGCCCGTTGCTTGGCCGTGGAGCGTCGCCGCCGGGGTCGAGGAGGCGCAGACACCGAGCTGACTCCTTACGGCGCGTGGAATGGGCGTCAAATCCCCGGGGTAGCGGCGGCCCGCCGCGTTGACGAGGTCACGCTGGGTGACGCTTCGACCGACGTTTGGACGGCAACTCGACGGCGGTTGCTGACCCAGACGATCGACCAGATGGCGCAGGCAATGGTAACGATGGGGAAACTCGGCGGCAGGTTGAACATGGCCGATGCGCACAGTCCGAGCCACACCGCGCCCAGGCTGACCGTCGTGGAGATGGCCATCGCCAGTACCGGCCGAGGAGTGAGCATGATCGCGGTCGCAGCCGGAGTGACGACCAGTGCGAACAACAGTAGTGTGCCGACGGCCTGTACGGCCATGGTGACGGACAGCCCGAGCAGCGCCATGAACGCGATGGATAGAACACGCACAGGCACGCCCTTGGCTTCGGCGACTACGGCGTTCACCGAGCTGAACAGCAACGGCCGGTAGATGATGCCAACGCTGAGACCCAACACCACCAGCAGGATCGCGAAGCTAACCAGTTGACCGTCGGAGATGGCGAGCAAGTCGCCGAACAACACGTTGGTCATCGTGCTAGAGCTCTTTGTGGCCAATGAGTTGAAGAACAAACCCAGGCCGATTGCCATGGCCAGGACCGTTCCCGTCACCACTTCGCGATCCGCGGCCCGCTTGCCCAGTAAACCGATCACCAGCGAACCGCCGACGCAAAACACGCCGAGCCCGACGACTACAGGCACACCCAGAAGCACCGCGCCGGTCGCGCCGGGTAGTCCGAGGTGAGCCAACGCGTGGGCGGCGAAGGCAGACTGGCGCACCACGACGAAGTAGCCGATCAACCCCGCGGCCAACGCCACGATGGTGCCGCCGATCAGGGCGTTGCCCATGAACCCCGATTTCAGAATCGGCCACCAATTGGGCTGATAACCCAGAGCTACGACGTGGACAGTCATAGCGCCCTCCTCATAAACGGCTCGCCTTCCTGGGTATGGGCGACCTGGATCGGAATGCCATACAGGCGGGTCAGCAGGACACCGTCCACCACGTCGCGTATGGGTGCGTAGTGCGCCCGCCCGTCGAGCAGGTAGATCGCACTGTCGAAGATCGGCAGCAATGGATTGAGGTCGTGTGCGACCACCAGCATGGTCACGGCCAGCTCGGCATGTAGTCGCGCCAGGAGCGCGACGATGTCATGTTGGCTGCGCAGATCCAACGAGGCCAACGGTTCGTCGAGGATCAGCAATTGTGGTTGTGCCACCAGGGCTGCGGCGATCGCGATGCGCTGCTGTTGCCCGCCAGAAAGCGTCGACAGCCGCCGCTCGGCGATGTCAGTGGCCTCGACAGCGGCCAACGCTTTGCCGGCTTGCTTGCGTTGGGCTGCGGTGCTGCGCCCGAACGCCCACCGGTTCCCGGTGAGCCCGAGCAGCACCGCATCGATGCCGCGGATGGCCTCACCGGCGCCCTCGGCATAGTGTTGCGGCACATAGCCGATGCTGTCGCGGCCCTGGCTGGGGCGGCGGCCGAACACCTCGAGCTGGCCACTGGCAGCCGGGAGCAGACCCAGGACCATGTGCAACAGAGTGGTCTTGCCCGACCCGTTGGGTCCGATGACGGCGACGATGCCGCCGGCGGGGACGGTGAAACTGGCATCTGACCAGATGAGCCGTCCGCCGCGGACCGCGCTGACATCGGTGAACGCCAGCGCGGTGCGAGTAACGGGGAGCTCAGACAGCGACACCGAGCGCCTTGGCCAATGCGGTGAGCTGGTCGCATTGCCAGCCTTCGAACGAGGTCTGCCCCGGCGGCACCGTCTCAGTCACGTTGACGACGGGCACCTTGGCCTGTTCGGCAGCCGAACGGATCTGCTCGGGGATCGAGCCCTCGGTCTGTGTGTTGTAGATCAACACGTTGACCTGCCGGCCGGCCAGCGCTGTTCGGAACGCATCGATGTCGCCCGGTGATGGATCTGCGTCGCTGGCAGTTGCGCGCTGATAGCCCTCCGGGGTCTTGTTGACCAGACCCAGCGCCTGCGCCTGGTAATCAAAAATCGTTTCTGTGGCCGCATAGGACTTGCCCGCCGCTCCGGCCTTGATCTTGTTGATCAGCGTGGTATACGGGGCCATCGCAGTGGCGAACTCTGATCGGCGCTGGCTGAAGTAGCCGCCGGCCTGCGGGTCGAGCTTGCTGAACTCGGCGGTTACCGCGTCAGCGACGGCGGTCACCGCCGATGGCAAATACCAAAGGTGGGGGTTGGCGCCGTCGGGCGTCTTAGTGACTTCGGCAGCATTCACCACCTGCGCGCTGGCGACGGAGCTGGCGGCCAGCTTCGACGCCCACGGGTCGTAGCCGGCACCGTTGACCACGACAAGCTTGGCGCCGGTAACCGACGCCGCATCGGCCGGTGACGGCTCGTAATCGTGTGGATCCACGGACGAGCTGGCGAGCACGGTTTTGACGTTCGCGCATGCGCCGCCGAGTTCGGAGACGATATCGCCCCACTGGTCGACGCTGACCACCACAGCAACCGGGGCGGTAGGGCAGGAAGCTGCGGCGGTGCTACCGGTGACTGCGGGCACAGTGGTGGTGCGAGACGGCGCAGAAGTTGCGGTTTGGCTCGATGAACAGCCCGTCACAACCATTGCCACTGTGAAGGCAGTACCGACGCATGCGCAATGTAAGCGCGAGAGCACGATACTCACAATGGAAACGATAACCGTTTTCATCACGTCTGCGTAAGGGGTCAGCCGCATGATTGTGCAGGGAACGCGTGTATCTGCACCGACCGCGAGCTGATCGGTTCGGCGCCCTATCCATCCGATGCGAGCGCGCGATAACCCGGCTCGGCGAAACGCCGAGCGGCCTGTCGCATCGCATCGGTTATCGGGCGACCCTCCTGGGCATCGCCGGCAAACACCCGGGCTGCTGGATCCTTGGCGTAGAACCGAGACTCTTCCATCATTCGTTGGATTGCCGCGGGATCGGCCTCCAACCCGAAGTGCGGGGCTACGCGCTGCCAAACCGCGGCGGGCAGGTCGGCATGGTCGATGCAGAGGCGCCCAGCCGGATCGGTCGCGGCCGCCTCCAGCATCGCGCCCAGGGCGCGGGCCGCGAACTCGGCACGCGCCATGGCCGGGACCGCCGCCTGGTCAAGGCCGAAACGCCGCGCGGCGCGTTGGGGTGTGGCCTGCAGCCCGAGCCAGCCCGGCGGCGTGGCGAGGAGCGAGGCGAGGACGCGCGTCGGGTCGCGCTGAACCCAGATCCACGGCGTTTCGGGAAAGGCGGCGGCAAGGACCGCCTGGCGGCGGACGTTCCAGCTCGTGCATTTGAGCACCAGCTGCCGTTCATCGCCGTGTCGGCATCGGCCCAGCGCCCGCACCAGCAGCCGCACAAGCCTGACCAGCGCGGCCTCGTCCACCCGATCGGGATCGAGGCCGAGGAGCGCGTTGAGCGGTGCCGGCTCGGCGACAACGACGACGCCGGGAAGTGTGCCCAGGCGCCGGGACACTAGCGTCGATCCGCACCGCGAGAGGTGAAAGATCATGCCCGCCGGATCGAGCGACGGCTCGCTGTCGAGAGCAACGAGCGCCTCGAGCCCGGTCCTGACGAGTCGCCGGGCCTGCGGGCCAGACGCCCAGTTGGCGACCGTCTGGTCGAAGAACGGTTCAGCGAAACGCTCCGCGGACAGATCGGCCCAGTCGACCGCGGGGCCGGCCCAGAAAAGTCGAACCTGACCGGCGTCCAGCGAGCGAGATCGGCGAGCTCCATCAGAAGGGCAGCTATCGGATCAGTCGTCCGGAAGTCGGATCAGGAATCCGCTCACGATCAGCGATCGGGCTAGTTCGATCTGCTGCTCCGCATTCAGTCCGGGCAGCTCACGAACCCGAAACGGCTCGGTAGCTGCTCGAGATGAACTGCATCGCGGCTTTGTGGTCGGCACCGGCGCGTACCGACAAACTCGCAAACTGCAGCGAAACGCCGTCGGCAACTGCCTTTACCCGCGAATAGAGCGGTTGGTACTTCTTCACCACTGTTTGTCCGTCGATTCGGGCGGCGTTCGAGATCGGTCCGATTGGTGGGCATCGACCGCGGCGGACCAGGGCATCCGCCAACGCGTCGAGACCTCTCGCGATGGCGCTCGGGTCCTCAACCGCGTTGACAGCGTCACGTAGGAGGACGCCCAGGGTCGCCTGCACATCAGCGTCATCGAGATGCCGCGGCGGCAGATAGGCGTTCAGACGGTCGTCGTGGAATCGCTGCGATTTGAGCGCCGCGATGGCAAGCGTGAGCATGGTGGGCGGGTGGAATCCGACGGTCAGATGCGCGGATGGCTCTGAATTTGTCTCGGCCGCATGAATTCGGCCGCGTGGCAGGTACAGCACGTCGCCGACTTCGAGGCACACGTCGGTTAGCAACGGGAGGCCGTCGATGGCAACCGCCTTGTCCTTCTCGGGTTGCAGCTCGTGCGGCGGGACGACGGGGCCGTCGTATAGATGCCAGGTCTTGGATCCCTGGATCTGCAGGATCAACACGTCGTGGTCGTCGTAGTGGGGAACGAGCCCTTGTGATGCGGACGTGGTGATGTAGGCGTTGACCTGTACCGGGAAGTTCAGCTCGACCTCGATGGAATGGGCCAACGACGCAATCGCACGCACGAAACGCTCGACGCCGCCCAAAACGATGGTGTAACCATCGGCAAAGTCGTTGCGGATAGCGGCAAGGTCGAGGCTGCCATCAACAAGTCGGTAGCTGTCGGAGCCGCTCTTCCTGTCTTTTCCCCTCAGCAGGTGCACCGTCGATGGCTCCCCGCGAAATAGCTCCAAGAGTTCCTCAACCGCCGACGCCCCCTGCAGCAGGCTATCGAAGTAGCCCGCGCAGCAACGCTTGACGTGGTAGTGCGTTGCCCCCCATACCTCGTCAACAAAGGTCTCCACCGCGAGGGGTTGAAGCAACCAGGCTAGCGACGGCTCGATGGTGACCCTCCTCAAACGTCGTAATGATGCCAGCAACGTACTCCTTGCAAGCATCCCACTATGACCTCATGGGTAGTCGAATGGTCGCCACGCGACGGGGCCAAAGCCGCTGTTTGGGGCGGCTAGCTACGTCTATGTTCGCCATTGCCGTTGCGCCCCATGGGAAAAGGCATCCCAGCTTGGCGGCGTAGTGTTGGTTGGGTGCGTAGCGAAGGTGATACTTGGGACATCACAACCAGTGTTGGTTCGACCGCGTTGTTAGTTGCGACCGCGCGAGCGTTGGAGGCGCAGAAGCCCGACCCGCTGGTCGTTGACCCGTATGCGGAGATTTTCTGCCGTGCCGTTGGCGGTCCCGCCGCTGACGTGCTTGACGGTATCGATCCCGACCACCAGCTGAAGACCCCCGACTGGGGGGCGCATTTCGTCAACTTCCAGGCAGCCCGCACCAAGTACTTCGACGACTATTTCCGCCGGGCCACTGACGCGGGCGTGCGGCAAGTGGTCATCTTGGCGGCGGGGCTGGACTCCCGCGCCTACCGCCTGGATTGGCCGGCCGGGACGACGATCTTCGAGCTGGACCGTCCACAGGTCCTCGACTTCAAGCGTGAGGTGCTCACGGGCCAGGGCGCCAAACCGCGCGCCGAGCGTCGTGAGATCGCTGTCGATCTGCGTGAGGACTGGCCACAAGCTCTGCGGGACAACGGCTTTGACGAGGCCAGGCCGTCGGCGTGGATTGCCGAGGGCCTGCTGATCTATCTGCCGGGCAGTGCCCAGGAGCAGCTGTTCACCGGTGTCGACTCGCTGGCCGCCCAGGGCAGCCACGTCGCCGTTGAGGATGGCGCCCCGATGGACCCCGACGAGTTCTCTGACGCGGTCGAAGAAGAACGGGCTGCGGCCGCCGAAGGCGACCGACGGCTGTTTTTCCGGTTGGTCTACAACGAGCAGCACGCGCCGGCCACCGAATGGTTCGGTAAACGCGGTTGGACGGCGGTCGGCACTCCGCTGGCCGATTACCTCCGCGAAGTCGGCCGGCCGGTGCCCGGACCGGACAGCGAGGCCGGCCCGATGATCGCGCGCAACACCCTGGTGAGCGCTGTCAAGGCGTAAGCCATCGGGGGCAGCGCGCCCGGCTCAGCGGTCGCATTCTCAGGACTTTTGATATGTTGGCTCCCCACTGGAACTCTTGTGGGCTTCCCGCCGACTACTAACCGGGCTGATACGTGTGCCGCCTAACAGCCCAGGCGGTCGTTGAGCTCACCCCGTCGAGGAGTCCCCATGTCATCGCGTCTGGTCGAGAGTGGCTGAGAATGACTGCACCGATTTGGATGGCATTCCCCCCGGAGGTGCATTCCGCGCTGCTGAGCAGCGGTCCGGGGCCCGGCGGCTTGTTGGCAGCGAGCGGCGCATGGAGTTCACTGAGTGCCGCTTATCGCGGAAACGGCAGACGAACTAAGCGCGATTTTGGGGGCCGTGCAGGCCGGGGCGTGGGAAGGGCCCAGTGCCGAGCAGTATGTGACCGCACATGTGCCCTACTTGGCGTGGCTGATGCAGGCCAGCGCCAACAGCGCAGCGGTAGCTGCCCAGCACGAGACCGCGGTCACCGCCTACACCACGGCGTTGGCCGCGATGCCGACATTGCCTGAGCTGGCCGCCAACCATGCCATCCACGCGGTATTGGTGGCGACGAACTTCTTCGGTATCAACACCATTCCCATCGCGCTCAACGAGGCCGACTATGCGCGGATGTGGACTCAGGCCGCCACCACGATGACCACCTATCAAGCGGTCTCCACCACGGCGGTGGCGTCAGCACCGCAAACCGATCCGGCGCCGGTCATCGTGAACGCCAACGCCAGCAGCGGCGGCGACAGTGACGATACCGGAATCATCGACAATGACGCCGGCAACCCGTACCAGCTGAGCTGGTGGATAAACCGGTACCTCGAGATATTCCTAACCTGGGAAAATGATTTGAAGGAATTTCCCACGCACCCGGTCGACGCAATAGAGGATTTGCTACGAGACACTTTCGGGCCCGGCGGACTCGTCTCAGACGAGTTCACCCACCTGGGCGAGGCCCTTCAGGCGTTCCCCCAGCTTACGGCGCTCCCGTTCGCCGTGCCGGCCGGAATTGCGGGAGGATTCGCGCCCCTGACTGCGCTGGCTGGGATCCAGCCCGAGGCGGCCCCGGCCCCGGCCGCGGCGCCCGCACCGATGCCCCAGGCACCCAGCGTGCCAGCGGTGACCGGTATCGCTCCGGTCGTGAGCGCTGCTCCGGCCGCGGCCCCGGCGCCGTCCTCGGTCCCGACGTCGGCGCCGGCGCCCGCGCCAACGTCGGTGCCTGCAACCGGAGCCCCACCCCCGCCGCCCACCGGTATCGAGGGAGCTGCCTATCCATACCTAGTGGCCGGTCCGACTGTTGGGACCGGCACGGGTATGAGTACGAGCGCACAGCGGAAGGCGCAGGAGCCCGATTCCGCCGCTGCCGCCGCGGCGGCCGCGGCATCAGCACAGGAAAAGCGGAGGGCGCGACGGCGCCGGCGGGCGGGGCTGCGCGGCTACGGCGACGAGTTCATGAATATGAACGTCGAGGTCGACCCGGACTGGGGCGGCCCGCCTGGTGAGGAGCCGGTCGTGTCGACAGTTGCATCGGGCCAGGGGGCGGGGACGCTGGGCTTTGCCGGAACCGCGCGCGAGGAGGCCAAGGCCCCGGCGGCAGGGTTGACCACGCTGGCCGGCGACGATTTCGGCGGCGGGCCGTCAATGCCTATGCTGCCGGGTACCTGGAAGTCCGACCAGCGGGAACCCGGTGAGGGGGACCAGAGCTGAACGTTCGTCCACCGTTTTCCCAGCCGCTTGGCGCGACGACGATTTTTGGGTTGGACCCGGCCCGCAGGGTCTTGATTTCAGGCGTGGGAACCGTATCTCAAGCGTTGCGGGACAGCGCCTTTGATGCGAATACGCGTCTACATGGATTGCTGCTGTACCTCCTGGTCGCCGCGCAGATCGTGGATAGGCCGGGAACTTTTCCGGTCCGGCAGCCGACTACTAGCTGCGTGTTCGGTGCGGGCACTCGGGAGCCCGACAGCTGTGCCAATGAAAATCATTTTCAGTAATTCGGCCCTGCTTAGTTGGGCGCTACCAGACGGGGGCCGATGATCGTCCCGAATGCCCTGATCAACGCCACCCAGCGCGGGGTGCGAGCCGTGAATCAATGGAGCGCAAACGCCTCGACAGTTAGCTTATGCAATGCTAACTTCAGGCAGTCAGGTTAGGGGAGGCTACATACATGGGAAGAAGCTGCCGTGGAACGCGGTGACGCGGGCATGCTCACAGCTCAGCCGGTTAATTCTCGGCCAGACGGCAGGGTCGATGGCGATATCGTCAGCCGGTTCGCCACCTGCTGCCGCGCACTCGGCATCTCGGTGTACGAGCGCCAGCGTCCGGCCGACCTTGCCGCGGCTCGCTCCGGCTTCGGTGCGCTCGCGCGCATTGCCCACGATCAGTGCGACGCCTGGGCCGGGCTGGCCGCTGCCGGCGACGTGTCCATGCGGGTGCTGGAAGCCATTTGGCGTACCTCGCCGACGACAGGTGTGTTGCAACGTCGGGTGGAACTGGCGCCCGGCGCCTTAGGCTTCCGCTATGACACCGGCCTGTACTTGCAGTTCCGCGCAACCGGCCCAGACGATTTCGCGCTCGCTTATGCGGCCGCGTTGGCGGAGGCCGGGAAATTTGCCGATGCCGACCAGATGGTTTCGGCCATCACCGAGCGTCGCCCGAGCTGGCATGAGGCCCGCTGGATCTTGGTGGTCATCAACTACCGCGCCGAGCGCTGGTCGGACGTCGTCAAGCTATTGACCCCGATCGTCAACGACTCCGATCTCGACGAGGCCTTCTCCCACGCGGCCAAGATCACCCTGGGCACCGCGCTGGCCCGTCTGGGCATGTTCGCGCCCGCACTGTCATACCTCGAGGAGCCCGAGGGCCCCGTCGCGGTGGCAGCACTCGATGGTGCGCTGGCCAAAGGGCTGGTGCTACGCGCCCATGTCGACGAGGACTCGGCCAGCGAAGTTCTGCAGGATCTCTACGCGGCCCACCCGGAGAACGAACAAGTCGAACAAGCCTTGTCCGACACCAGTTTCGGGATCGTGACTACCACCGCGGCGCGGATCGAAGCGCGCACCGATCCATGGGATCCCGACACCGAGCCCAGTCCCGGCGATTTCGTCGACCCTGGAGCACAGGAGCGCAAGCGCGTGCTGCTGCACGAGGCCGAACGCGAGCTCGATGAATTCATCGGCTTAGAGAAGGTCAAAGACCAGGTGGCCCGCTTGAAGAGTGCGGTGGCGATGGAGCTGGTGCGTAAGCAGCGTGGGCTCGAGGTGGCGCAGCGCACCCACCACCTGGTTTTCACCGGGCCGCCGGGAACCGGGAAGACCACCATCGCCCGGGTGGTCGCCAAAATCTATTGCGGCCTCGGCCTTTTGAAGCGGGAGAACATCAAAGAAGTGCACCGCGCCGACCTCATCGGACAGCACATCGGAGAGACCGAGGCCAAGACCAACGCGATCATCGACAGCGCACTGGACGGAGTGCTGTTCCTGGATGAGGCCTACGCGCTGGTGGCCACCGGTGCCAAGAATGACTTCGGCCTGGTGGCCATCGATACTCTGCTGGCCCGCATGGAGAACGACCGCGATCGGCTGGTGGTGATCGTCGCCGGGTACCGCGCCGACCTGGATCGGTTCCTCGACACCAACCAAGGTCTGCGGTCACGCTTCACCCGCAGCATCGACTTCCCGTCATACAAAGCGCCTGAGCTGATCGAGATCGCGAACTTCATGGCCGCCAAGCGCGACAGCGTGTTCGAACAGGCCGCGCTGGAGGATCTCGAAGCATTGTTCGGGCATCTCGCCGACTCGTCGAAGCCTGATGCGGCCGGCGTTGAACGACGTGGCCTGGATATCGCAGGCAATGGCCGGTTCGTTCGCAACGTGGTTGAAAAGTCGCTACCAGACGGGGGCCGATGATCGTCCCGAATGCCCTGATCAACGCCACCCAGCGCGGGGTGCGAGCCGTGAATCAATGGAGCGCAAACGCCTCGACAGTTAGCTTATGCAATGCTAACTTCAGGCGGTCCGGTTAGGGGAGGCTACATACATGGGAAGAAGCTGCCGTGGAACGCGGTGACGCGGGCATGCTCACAGCTCAGCCGGTTAATTCTCGGCCAGACGGCAGGGTCGATGGCGAATCGTCAGCCGGTTCGCCACCTGCTGCCGCGCACTCGGCATCTCGGTGTACGAGCGCCAGCGTCCGGCCGACCTGACGGCCGCGCGCTCGGGTTTCACCGCGCTGACCCGGATCGCCCATGACCAGTGCGACGCCTGGACCGGGCTGGCCGCTGCCGGCGACGTGTCCATGCGGGTGCTGGAAGCCATTTGGCGTACCTCGCCGACGACAGGTGTGTTGCAACGTCGGGTGGAACTGACGCCCGGCGCCTTGGGCTTCCGCTATGACACCGGGCTTTATCTGCAGTTCCCGAACCGGCCCAGACGATTTCGCGCTCGCTTATGCGGCCGCATTGGCGGAGGCCGGAAAATTTGCCGATGCCGACCAGGTGGTTTCTGCCATCACCGAGCGTCGCCCGAGCTGGCGGGAGGCCCGCTGGATCTCGGTCGTCATCAATTACCGCGCCGAGCGGTGGTCGGACGTCGTCAAGCTGCTGACTCCGATCGTCAACGACTCCGACCTCGACGAGGCCTTCTCCCACGCGGCCAAGATCACACTGGGCACCGCGCTGGCCCGTCTGGGCATGTTCGCGCCCGCACTGTCATACCTCGAGGAGCCCGAGGGCCCCGTCGCGGTGGCAGCACTCGATGGTGCGCTGGCCAAGGCGCTGGTGCTACGTGCCCATGTCGACGAGGACTCGGCCAGCGAAGTTCTGCAGGATCTGTACGCGGCTCACCCCGAAAACGAACAAGTCGAACAAGCCTTGTCCGACACCAGTTTTGGGATCGTTACTACCACCGCCGCGCGGATCGAAACTCGTGCTGACCCATGGGATCCCGACACCGAGCCCAGTCCCGGCGATTTCGTCGACCCCGGAAAAGAGCGCAAGCGCGTGCTGCTCTACGAGGCTGAACACGAACTCGATGAATTCATCGGCTTAGACAAGGTCAAAGACCAGGTGGCCCGGTTGAAGAGCGCGGTGGCGATGGAACTGGTGCGTAAGCAACGTGGGCTCGAGGTGGCGCAGCGGACCCACCACCTGGTTTTCACCGGGCCGCCGGGAACCGGGAAGACCACCATTGCCCGGGTGGTCGCCAAAATCTATTGCGGCCTCGGCCTTTTGAAGCGGGAGAACATCAAAGAAGTGCACCGCGCCGACCTCATCGGACAGCACATCGGAGAGACCGAGGCCAAGACCAACGCGATCATCGACAGCGCACTGGACGGAGTGCTGTTCCTCGATGAGGCCTACGCGCTGGTGGCCACCGGCGCCAAGAACGACTTCGGCCTGGTGGCCATCGATACTCTGCTGGCCGCACGGAGAATGACTGTGATCGGCTGGTGGTCATCGTCGCCGGGTACCGCGCCGACCTGGATCGGTTCCTCGACACCAACCAAGGTCTGCGGTCACGCTTCACCCGCAGCATCGACTTCCCGTCATACAAGCCGGCTGAGCTGATCGAGATCGCGAACTTTATGGCCGCCAAGCGCGACAGCGCGTTCGAACAGGCCGCGCTGCAGGATCTCGAAGCATTGTTCGGGCATCGGCAAACTCGTTTAAACCCGAACGCCCGTCTAAATCGAATGATGCGGCCCCCCGACGGCAATTGCCGGTTCTGTTCCGCAACGTGGTTGAAAAG
>CAWFAR010000012.1:0-340796 GCA_963813935.1 uncultured Actinomycetota bacterium | reverse complement strand
CCACATGGTCCATCACTTTGACGGCATGACGGAGGTCATCGCGCCGGGAATCCACACTGCGCCGCGGACGAGGAACCCCGCACGCCGACCCGTCGTCCGCGCCATCGGAGGACCGCCATCGACCGACGAACTCGTCGTTGCCTCGCTCGGCGATGTCGTGCATGCCCGCTCCGGCGACAAGGGCGGCGACGCGAACCTCGGCGTCTGGGTGCGCGACCCGCGAGCATGGGACTGGCTCGAGTCGACCCTCACCGTCGACGAACTGCGGCTCCTGCTTCCGGAAACACGCGAACTGCCCATCGTGCGCTACGAATTGCCCAAACTCGGTGCGGTCAACTTCCTGATCCAGGCACTGCTCGGGACCGGCGCCACCTCGTCACGACGGCTGGACGCCCAGGCAAAAGCGCTTGCCGAATGGCTGCGGCACGCAGCACCAAGGTACCGAAATCTCTTGTAACAGAGGATCATCGATGATAACACCGACGATAGCACCGTCCAAGTCGTCCGCAAGGCCACCCGCGAGCGGCCCGCACGTTCGACTACGCGTACTGGCGAGAAAAAGACAAGCACGGCGCATACCCATGGGAATTCGTCAAGGCGTTCGCCGACGGCGGATGGCTCGGAGCGCTCATTCCCGAGGAGTACGGCGGCCTGGGGCTCGGCATCGCCGAGTCCGGCGTGATGATGCAGGAGATCGCCGCCTCCGGTGCCGGCGCGAGTGGCGCCTCGGCGGTGCACTTCTACCTGTTCCCGCCGGCCCCGATCATTCGTCACGGCTCCGAGGAGATGAAGCAGGAGTTTCTGCCCAGGCTCGCCCGCGGCGAGATCCTCATGGCGTTCGGCGTCACCGAACCCACCGCCGGTGTGGATACCTCGCGCATCCGGACCAAGGCGGAGAAGGTCGACGGCGGATGGGTGATCAATGGCCAGAAGGTGTGGATCAGCAACGCACAGAACGCTCACAAGATCCTGCTGCTGGCGCGAACGTCTCCCCGAAACCCCGAGAAGCCGCTGGACGGGATGACGCTCTTCTTTACCGACCTCGACCGCGAGCGGATTACGGTGCGTGCGATCGAGAAGCTGGGCCGCTCGGCGATCGACTCCAACGAGCTCTTCATCGAGAACCTCCAGGTTGGCGACGACGAGGTCGTAGGTGAGGTGGGCCGGGGCTTCAGATACCTCGTCGACGGGCTGAACTCAGAGCGCATCGTCGTGGGCCTGGAGGGAGTCGGGATCGGCCGGGCCGCACTGGAGCTGGCGACAAGTACGCAAACGAGCGGGTCGTCTTCGACCGGCCCATCGGTCAGAACCAGGCGGTCGCCCACCCATTGGCCGATTCCTGGATGCGACTCGAGTCGGCTCGGTTGATGGCAATGCATGCGGCGAAGCTTTACGACGACCACCAAAAGTCGGCATCGAGGCCGCGGCGGCCAAGTATCTGGGCGCAGAGGCCGGCTTCGACGCCTGCGACCGCGCCATGTCCACCCACGGTGGTTACGCCTACGCGAAGGAATACCACGTGGAGCGGCTGTGGCGAGAGGCGCGGCTGCTGCGCAACGCGCCGTTCTCTCAGGAGATGGTGCTCAACTACATCTCCACCCAGGCGCTGAAGCTGCCGCGCTCCTACTGATCCGGCGTCCGCCCCGTTCAGTGATGCAGTACGAGGAAGGCGAGAGAGAACTGTCCGGAATGCGTGTTGGAGTAGTGGATACAGCCCTCGTGGCGCGACCGGCTGTGGATTCACTTACCCGTGCCAACTACCTGGCCGCGGTCGCCAACAGGGTCGACTCGTTCTGGGTGCCCGACCACCTCAACGCGTTGTTCCCGCGATCGATTTGGGCACCAAAGTATTGCGGCGCAGCGCGGCTCATCCCAAGGGCGGACGCATCACTGGAGCCGTGGACCGTGCTCGGGCACCTGGCCGCCCGCAACCGGGTGGGCCGCCTGCGCCTTGGGGTGAGCGTGACCGACACCGGGCGGCGCAACCCCGCGGTCACGGCACAGGCCGCCGCGACGCTGCACCTGCTGAGCCGCGGACGCGCGATCCTGGGCATCGGGACGGGCGAACGAGAAGGCAACGAACCCTACGGGGTGAACTGGTCGAAACCCGTCGCACGGTTCGAAGAGGCGCTGGCCACGATCCGAGCGCTCTGGAATTCGAATGGCGAACTCGTCAAACGGGATTCGCCGTTCTTTCCGTTGCGCGACGCGGTGTTCGATCTTCCGCCCTATCGCGGGAAATGGCCGGAGATCTGGATCGCCGCTCATGGTCCACGGATGCTGCGGGCCACCGGGCGATACGGCGATGCCTGGTTTCCCGCGTTCCCCCACCGGCCCGAAGACTACGGGCAACGTCTGGAAATTGTCCGGGCCGCGGCCTCCGACGCAGGACGCGACCCGATGGCCATCCTCCCGGCTGTCGAGTTCTTGGTCGTCACCGGCCCCAGCCGCGGAGCAGTCGACGACGCGCTGAATTCCCCGGTTCTGAAGACGCTGTCTCTCACGGCGTCTGACGAGGTGTTCGCCCGCCATGGTGCCCGCCATCCGTTGGGAGAAGGGTTCTCGGGTTCGCAGGATCTGGTGCCGCATGCATTTGATGAACGGACAGCACTGTCGCATGCCGCCCAAGTTCCGTCACCCGTGATGCGGGAAGTGTTCTTGACCGGAACTCCTGACGAAGTGGTCGACCAGGCCGCACAGTGGCGCGATCGCGGAGCGCGCTACATCGTCGTGGCCAACGTCAGCTCGCTTCAGCGCAGCCTCCGAGGAGGGCTGGCCGCGATGATGCCATTCGCCAGAATTCTGCGCGGGCTCAAGAAGCTCTAGTTGGGCCCTCAAGCCGGCGCCGGGCCAACAGCGACACACGAAACGGGATTGGGCGCGGACAAATCCGGCCCAAGCTCAGTTGCCCGCCCACACCATTATCTTCTGACGCCTCCGGGACCCACCGGTCTCCTCGGTGCCAGGATGAGACACCAGCACGTAGCCAGCGCAGCCCCACATCATCGGCATCACGCCCAGTACGCCATACAACACTGTCATGACGTCACCTCTCTCAAAATGCAAGGGCAGGAGCCCTCGTCGATGTCCTAAGAGTCGCGCTCCGGCGCACAGATGTCGCCGTGGCTGGCACCCATTAGGGGCCCCACCTAGTGGGAATAACCGCCTACCCGCTAGTGGGCATACGGAGGCGCGTCCGCCCAAGCATGGTCTTCTGCCATCAGCCGGTCGGCGAGCAGGCGACGGGCTCTACCGCGGGGTCTTCGGGATCCGGCGCGGGGACGTCAACAACGCCTGCGATGTCACGGTCCGCAGATTCGATCCCCTCGGCGCCGCCGCTGAGCACCGCGAAAGGGCCACGGACCGCGCGAGCTCGCTCGTGTTTCGATCGCCGGGCCGAGTTGGCGGCGATGGTTGCGGCAATGCCACAGACCAATCCCAAGTTGGCGAGCAGGGTCATGCTGAGCAAGATGGCGATCGGCGCGGGGCCCGGATGCCGCGGATTGATCTCCTTGAGAAGTATGACCGCGATGGTTTCGGCGACCAGCACGATCTCGACGATGATGAAAACGCGGCCGACACGATTGCGGGCTTGACGATGCCGACCATTTCGACGGCCCCGATGGCCCGCGATTGTGGGCCGATGATCGACACTTCCGTCTCCCCTTCAACGCTTATCGGCCAGTCGCACCGCCTGGCTGCCTCCCCGGGTTGTCCGCTGTCGAGGAGTTGCATGTCAGGGATGCGATGACTCTGACGCACATTCAGCGCGGCCGCGGTTTCATGATCAGTCTGGGTGAGACTTCACCGATGCACATTGCCGCTAGCGCCCGAATCCTTCTACCAGCTGGCTGGGCTCGGAATGCGGTACGGTTCGGGCACTCCTCTCGGCCGTGCTGTTCAGCGCTTTATCCAGCAGCAGAAGGGCTTTCGGTGAGCTGTGGGCATGAACGGCTTTGCAGTCAGGCGAGGCGTCATGACAGCCTGCGGTCACTTGAGACCGACGATATGGCGGCGAGCAATGCCGTACCGGCTTGGTGGTCGCTTGGGGGTACGCCACAAACTGATCGCCACGATTATCGGCAACGAGATACCGCCCGGGTGCGATCAATGTCGTAATTCCGAGCTAGTACACGATGTCCTGCGCATCGGATTCGTGCCGGATGTCCCGCGCGCGATGCCCGTGTGACGTTACAACTTCCCACATGATGACCTCGCCACCTTGGTGAAAATTAAGCTGGTAAACCACTTCCCGGCCAGCCCGAAACTCTTCGGCGGCGGCGATCGCCCACCGCAGCGGGAATGAGACGTAGCACCGTCAGAACGTTGTCGCAGCCGCTTAACCTGTGCGTCGCGGACGGTCGAGCCAGCCAATTTCGGCCGACCGCTCGGCTCAGGAATCGGTGGCGCTTGCCGTTAGTACCAGTGAAAATTGCTGCCACGCAACGTGATTGCGGCTAGTTCCTGCTACCCAGTAGTGAGCAGTTCCTGCGAACCCGCAGACCAGACTGCTGCTGGCAATGAAGACTCACGACCCGCCGAACGCAATTGTCAGAGTGATCCAGGTTACACAAAGAAGCTTCCTGCTACCCAGTAGCGAACAGTTCCTGCGAACCCGCAGACCAGACTGGGGCTGGCAATGAAGACTCACGACCCGCCGAACGCCATTGTCGAGTGATCCAGGTTACACAAAGAAGGTGGCGACATGTCGCAAGCGCAGTCGATAACTAGGGAACCGGCAAGCGCCCGCAGTTCGCGGAGGCGGATGGAGACGACGATGCAGCCCCGCGGCCTTAGCGGCGCACGCACGGCGCTGAAGATGGCGGCGCGTGCCGCGCGGGTGCACGCGCGCGAGGCGGCATTGTTACTGTCAATGCCCGCGATGGCGCCGGTACGCCGCGTTCGTGGTGACTATGAATCTGAAAACACTGTGTCGCCGCTTGCGGAAGCAGGCGCCGCGTCCGCGCGGCCGGTGCTGCTTGTCCACGGGTTCGGGGGGACCAAGTCGAGCTGGACCTTAGTTACTCAGGCTTTGAGCGCTCGGGGTGCAAGCGTCGATGTGATGACGTATGCGCCGCTTGGTAACTCGGTGGAGCAACTCGCTGACAAGCTGATCGTTCGGGCGGAAAAGACATTGTCTCGAACCGGCGCAAAAAAGGTGCATCTCGTCGGACACAGTTTGGGCGGTGTCATCATCGCGCAGGCCGCCTCGGACCGGCGCTTGAACGGGCGAGTGGATACGGTGATTACCTTGGGCTCCCCGTTCGGCGGATCGCCGTGGGCCGGTGCGCTACCGGTTGTCGAGATCGTCCGGGCGTTGCGGGCAGGTTCGCCGCTGTTGCGTCGGCTCGCCTCCACGCCATTGCCCGACGGCGTGCGGTGGCTGTCGGTGGCAGCCGACCTCGACGTAGTTGTGCCCGGCCTGCGGTCGGTGCCATTCCACCCCCAAGTCGAGACCATCACGGTCGATGGTGTCGGCCACCTCGGGATGCTCCTGAGTCGGCGGGTGATCGGATTCATCACTGCAGCATTGTGCGCAAACGGCACGGCCACCGCCGCTGAACCGGCGCCGCGTCTGTTGCAAAGCGCCTCTTGACAAGTACGCGCCTCGTGTACCGTAGTTCACCTCAATGCACCGACTGCTGGCACCACGCTGGGACGAGTGACGTTTGCTCACGGATTGGCAACAGCTAGCGGGGCTAAGCACCAAGCCTGACCTGTGGTGGCAGGTACTGGATTCGAACCAGTGTAGGCGTAAGCCGACGGATTTACAGTCCGCTCCCATTGGCCGCTCGGGCAACCTGCCGCCTAGCAGGTTACAACGAGCGGGTAGACAGGGCACAAACGGCTATCACCGGATGAAGGGACGGATCGAATGGCGGACTCATCGTTCGACATCGTCAGCAAGATCGACCGGCAGGAGGTCGACAACGCACTCAACCAAGCAGCCAAGGAGCTGGCCACCCGATTCGACTTTCGCGGCACCGACACCAAGATCGCCTGGAAGGGTGACGAGGCGGTCGAGCTGACGTCGTCCACCGAGGAGCGCGTCAAGGCCGCCGTCGACGTCTTCAAGGAAAAGCTGATTCGCCGCGACATCTCGATGAAGGCTTTCGAGGCCGGCGAGCCGCAGGCCTCCGGCAAGACCTACAAGGTCACCGGCACCCTCAAGCAGGGCATCAGCAGCGAGAACGCCAAGAAGATCACCAAGCTGATCCGCGACGAGGGGCCCAAGAACGTCAAGACCCAGATCCAGGGCGACGAGGTCCGCGTCAGCAGCAAGAAGCGCGACGACCTGCAGGCCGTCATCGCGATGCTGAAGAAGGCCGACCTGGACGTGGCGCTACAGTTCGTCAACTACCGGTAGAGCTACGGCTGGGCGTTCGATTCGTGCGGTAGACTTATCTTGCACGAATCGAACGTAGGAGCGTTGCCATGGCCCCTTCGACCACGGTCGCCGAGCTGGACGCAGCGAACCGGCGCCTTCGCGAGAGCGCTCACGCCGTGGGCGTCGCACTGTCGTCGGTCACGGTGTACACCGAGCCCGCCGTCGCGCGGGCCGTGCAGGCCGAGCAGAACCTCTATTCCCGCATCGAGGCCGAGTTCGGGATGCTGACCAGCACCGAAGCCGGCAAACGGATGGGGTCGCGGTCCAGCGCACCACGCAACCTGGCCACCACCGCGCGACGCAACAAGGCGCTGCTCGCGGTCCGCCAGGGCAACTACCTTTCCTACCCCGGGTTCCAATTCGGCCCGGACGGCAAACCCCTGGCCGTCATCGGACGCCTGCTCGAGGTTGCCGACGAAAACGGCTGGTCGGAAGCGGGCCTGGTGCAGTGGCTCTGCGCACCTACCACCTACCTGGATGGCGACCGGCCCGTCGACCACCTCACCACGGATCCGGACCGGGTCGTCGCGGTGACCGCGGAGGCCCTGGCCGTCTCTTGGTAACAGGACCAGTGAGACGACCACCGGACCCCTTCGACCCGGCCACCGCCACCCTGCCGGCGGGACACCTGCTCTACCGCGTCCTGTCGGCCACCCGAACCGCCACCGACTTCAACCCCGGCTTCGGCTCGCCGACCCGGTTCGGCTTCTTCGGGAACCCCAAGGTGCCGATCATGTACGCGGCGGACACCGAGGAGGCGGTCATCGCCGAGACGCTGCTGCACGACATCCCGGTCGAGGGCGGCCTGCTCCCCTATGACCAATACGCGACCAAGGTGCTCGTCCGGCTGAAGCTGACGCAGCGCCTGCACGTCGGAGTGCTGCACGGCACCGGGCTGCGCCGTCTCAAGGTCACCGCCGCCGAGCTGACGGCGAGCCCGGCGTCCAGCTATGCCAGCACGGTGCGCTGGGCCGAGGCCGCCCACCAGGCCGGGTTGGACGGCCTGGTGTGGATGTCCCGGCAATGCAACGACACCAAGGCATACGTCTTCTTCGGCGACCGGTGCGCCGACGCGTTCACCCAGGACCCATCGCACGCGCGCATCTTCGCCAGCCCGGCCGACCAAATCTGGCTGATCGACCGGTGTGCGCCCCTGCACGTCGACGTACTCATGGAACCGTCATAACGCCCCCCGGTGAGGGCCGCTGGTTCGACCAACCGGTGGGTACCTAGGGTAGTGACGGATCCCTCTATTCAAGCGAGGTTCACGATGATCGTGACTCCCCAGGAAGCCGCCGACGGCAGCGCGGCCGAGGCCGCGTACTTCGACGTCGTGATCGTCGGCGCCGGTATCTCCGGCATCGGCGCGGCCTATCGGATCATCGAGCGCAACCCGCAAATGACCTACACCATCCTGGAGCGGCGCGAGCAGATCGGCGGCACCTGGGATTTGTTCCGCTACCCCGGCGTGCGCTCCGACAGCAGCATCTTCACGCTTAGCTTTCCGTTCGAGCCGTGGACCCGGAAGGAAGGCGTTGCCGACGGCGTCCACATCCGCGAGTACCTGATGGCAACAGCGCACAAACACAGCATCGACCGCCACATCCAATTCGACAGCTACGTCCGTTCGGCGGACTGGGATTCGTCCACCGACACCTGGACGGTCACCGTCGAGCAAGGCGGCGCGACGAGGCACTACCGCAGTCGGTTCGTGTTCTTCGGCAGCGGCTACTACAACTACGACGAGGGCCACACACCCGACTTCCCCGGCATCGAACAGTTCAGTGGCACCGTCGTGCATCCCCAGCACTGGCCGGAAGACCTGGACTACAGCGGCAAGAAGATCGTGGTGATCGGCAGCGGAGCCACCGCGATCACGCTCATTCCAGCACTGGCAGAGCGCGCGGCAAAAGTGATCATGCTGCAACGCTCGCCGACCTATCTCATCTCGGCGTCCAAATACGGCACCTTCGCCGCAGTCGTCCGTAAAGTGTTGCCCCGCAGGGCTTCCCACTCGATCGTCCGGGTGTACAGCGCATTGTCAGAGGCGGTGCTCTGGTTCTTGTCCCGCAAGAGACCGGAGTTGGTGAAGGGGCGGCTGCGGCGCGTGGCGATCAGACAACCTGCCCGATGGATACGACATCGACACCCACTTCAAACCGCGGTACAACCCGTGGGACCAGCGGATGTGCCTGATCCCCGACGCCGACTTGTACACCGCGATTACCGAGGGCCGGGCCGAGGTGGTCACTGACCACATCGACCATTTCGACGCCACCGGTATCGCGCTCAAATCCGGCGGCCATCTCGATGCCGACATCATCGTCACCGCAACTGGCCTGCAGTTGCAGGCGCTCGGCGGCGCCTCGATCAGCCTGGATGGCATCGACATCAATCCCCGGGACCGCTTCGTCTACAAGGCGCACATGCTCGAAGATGTGCCCAACCTGTTCTGGTGTGTGGGCTACACGAACGCCTCCTGGACGCTGCGGGCCGACATCACCGCTCGGGCGACGGCAAAACTGCTGGCGCACATGGCCTCTCACGGCTACACGCACGCCGCACCACACCTGGGCGACCAGCCAATGGCCGAGAAGCCGTCGTGGGACATTCAGGCCAACTATGTGAAGCGGGCGTCGCATGCACTGCCGAAGTCGGGCACCAAGCGGCCGTGGAATGTGCGGCAGAATTACTTCGCCGACGCCATCGACTACCGGTTCGATCGCGTCGAGGAGGCGATGGTGTTCGGCCGCGCCGCCGACCGGGCGCGCTTGGCAGGGTAGACCGGGGCAGTTCCGAACTCGGGTGAACCGCTACTAAATGTGCGGTTACGGCAATAGGCTGAACCCCATGGCAGCTGAGAAGCGCGAACCCAAAGTCGTTGTCCTCGGTGGCGGTTCCTGGGGAACCACGGTGGCCTCCATCTGTGCGCGCCGCGGCCCGACGCTGCAGTGGGTGCGCTCCGAGGCGACCGCCAAGGACATCAACGACAATCACCGCAACCACCGCTACCTCGGCAATGACGTCATTCTGAGCGACACCCTGCGCGCCACCACCGACTTCGCCGAGGCCGCCAACTCCGCCGACGTCGTCGTCATGGGCGTGCCCTCGCACGGTTTCCGAGGCGTGCTCACCGAGCTGGGCAAGGAACTGCGGCCGTGGGTGCCGGTGGTGTCCTTGGTCAAGGGCCTCGAGCAGGGCACCAACATGCGGATGTCGCAGATCATCGAGGAGCTGCTACCCGGTCATCCGGCAGGCATCCTGGCGGGGCCGAACATCGCCCGCGAGGTGGCCGAGGGGTATGCCGCCGCGGCGGTGCTGGCAATGCCCGACCAGCATCTGGCGACCAGGCTCTCGGGATTGTTCCGCACCCGGCGATTCCGCGTCTACACCACCGATGACGTCGTCGGGGTCGAGATGGCCGGGGCGCTGAAGAACGTCTTCGCCATCGCCGTCGGGATGGGCTACGCGATGGGTATCGGCGAAAACACCCGCGCATTGATCATCGCGCGCTCGTTGCGCGAGATGACGAAGCTGGGCGTGGCAGTGGGCGGGCATGCCGACACCTTCCCTGGTCTGGCCGGCCTGGGCGACCTCATCGTCACTTGCACCAGCCAGCGCAGCCGAAACCGTCACGTCGGTGAACAGCTCGGCGCCGGCAAGCCGATCGACGAGATCATCGCGTCGATGAACCAGGTCGCCGAGGGCGTCAAGGCCGCCAGCGTGATCATGGAGTTCGCCAACGAGTTCGGCCTGAGGATGCCGATCGCTCGCGAAGTCGACGCGGTGATCAACCACGGCTCGACCGTCGAGCAAGCCTATAGCGGCCTGATCGCCGAGGTCCCGGGGCACGAGGTGCACGGCTCAGGGTTCTGACTCGGCTGCTTAACGCGGCGTAACGAAAACATTTGCATTCGATATGCGCTCGCCCCGTCAGCTTGACCCACGCTCAGCGACGCCAATACCGTCGAACGAGGTGCCAGGCGTTCCCAGGCTGTTGCGCGGGGTGTAATCGTCTGTGCGCCAATCAGTTACGCCGACGTTACTGAACGCAAGTGCGGGATATCGGAACGTCCCCCGCTAGGTCCTAACGAGGGAGCGAATCCCGCCGGTCACAAGGTGTCGGTCACTATTTCAGTCAACTACATGGATCACGCTGCGCACCAAGCCATTACCGACTGGCGGCACCAGTATGAGGCCACGGGTGGCACAGTTCGGATCCACGGTGTGTTCGAGACGGGCCACCTCGTCCGCCGACCTGCCCACAACCCAATCGAACCCGAAAGACCCGAAGCCGCTGCTTAGTTGGCGGCCCGCCGAGCTTCTGAACCACCCACTGATTCATCGATACGCGTTACTCGGCGGCTTCGAGGGCGAGGCGCCCATGCAGCTCCGGGGACGTCCTGACGACGAACGTCCCGCTGTAGCTGCGTTCGCTTAATGGCGTGGGCACCTCTTCGCCGCAAGCTTGCACATCATGCACGTACTGGTCGACGGCGCCGGCAAGCTCGGCGATGGCTTGTTCTGCGGTTGGCGCTGCCCGCTTCAGGGATGGCACTTCGGCATAGCGGTTCACGCCGGATTTGATAGCGGATGCGCTATCAAATCCAGGGCACGCATGGTCAGCCCCGCGCCATCGCTTCCAGCCGGCGGATGCGGTCCTCGATCGGCGGGTGCGTCGAGAACATCGACCCGATTCGCTCACCCGCACGGAACGGGTTTGCGATCATCAGATGCGCTTGGCTGGCCAGCCGCGGCTCCGGGGGCAGCGGAGCCGCCTGTACGCCGCCGGAGATCTTGCGCAGCGCCGACGCCAATGCCAGTGGGTCACCGGTCAGCACGGCACCCGACTCGTCGGCCTGGTACTCCCGGGAACGCGACACCGCCAGCCGCACCACCATCGCGGCGATCGGACCGAGTAACGAAACCAGCAGCAGCCCAACGCCTCCCAAAGGGTTGTCTTCATCTCGGTCACCGCCGAACATTCCGGCGAACATGGCCAGATTCGCCAGCGCGGTGATTACCGACGCCATAGCGCCGGCCACGCAGGAGATCAGGATGTCGCGGTTGTAGACGTGGGAGAGCTCATGACCCAGCACGGCGCGCAGCTCACGCTCGTTGAGGATGTTCAGGATGCCGGTGGTACAGCACACCGCGGCATTGCGCGGGTTACGGCCGGTGGCGAAAGCGTTGGGTGCGTTGGTGTCGCTGATGTACAGCCGTGGCATCGGCTGGTGCGCGCTGGTGGCCAGCTCGCGCACGATCCGGTACATCACCGGTGCCTGCAGCTCGGACACGGGCTGGGCGTGCATCGCCCGCAACGCCAGCTTGTCGCTGTTGTAGTACGTGTAGATATTGATACCGACGGCGAACAGGGTTGCGAAAATCAGCGCTGTCCTGCCGAACATTGCGCCAACGGCCACGATCAACGTGGACATACCGACCAACAAGACGAAGGTCTTCAGGCTGTTGGCATGGGGATGCCAGGTCATCCGTGTCCTCCTAGGAACACTCACTTCTTGCTCACTACAGCAATTGAACGCCCGAGGTGACCTCGCAGGTTCCGCTGGGTTCATCGGGGCGGGGCAATCTGCGCTAGCCGTGCCGGCTGATGGTGTAGTCGACCAGCGCCTCCAGTGCGTGGCGCCCGGCCACGTCGGGCAAAAGGGCCAGCTCATGGCGGGCTTTTGCGGCATATTGCGCCAGGAAGTCTTTGGCCTTGGCCATGCCCGGTGACGCCCGCAACAGTGTCAGGGCCTCGGTCACCGCGTCGTCGTCTTCAACGGGGCCGGCCAGCAGCTCGCGCAGCCGCGCTCCGTGGGTCCGGGTTCGGCCAGTGCGTAGACCATCGGCAGGGTGTGCACCCCTTCGCGCACATCGGTGCCGGGCAGCTTCCCCGACTCGTGGGAGTCGCTGTCGATGTCGATGATGTCGTCGGAGATCTGAAACGCGATGCCCACCAGGCCGCCAAGCCGGCTCAGCCGGGCGATCTGATCGTCGTCCGCCCCGGAGAACATGGCGCCGAACTCGCCGGCTGCCGAGATCAGGCAGGCCGTCTTCTCGTAGACCACCTTTAGGTAGTGCTCGATCGAATCCGCCCCTTCAGCGACACCGCGGGTCTCGCGCATCTGTCCGGTCACCAGCTGAGCGAACGTTTCAGCGATAAGCCGCACCGCCTCCGGCCCCAGCCGCGATACCAGGCGCGATGCCGTCGCGAACAGATAGTCGCCGGCCAGGATGGCGACGTTGTTGCTCCAGCGCACATTGGCGGTCGGAGCGCCGCGGCGAACCTCGGCCTCGTCCATCACGTCGTCGTGGTAGAGCGTGGCCAGGTGCACCAGTTCGATGACCGCACCGGCGGTCGTCACCTCCGCGGCATCCGGCTTGGGTCCGACCTGCGCGGACAGCACCGTGAAAAGCGGCCGGAACCGTTTGCCGCCGGCCTTGAACAGGTGCGTCAATGAGTCGGTCATGATCGCGTCGGCGCTGCGCAGTTCGGTGTCCATGAGCTGCTCGATTTTCGCGACGCCGTCCCGCACCGTCGCGGCGAAACCGGCGTCGCCGAAGTCCACGCCCGCCACCACCGTCGCCGGAGTCCTCACTCGACCAACATACTGGTGAACGTGGAGACCAACGCCGACGTGGTAGTCGTGGGCGCCGGACCTGCCGGTTCGGCGGCGGCGGCCTGGGCCGCCCGCGCGGGCAGCGACGTGCTGGTCATCGACTCGGCCAGCTTCCCCCGCGACAAGGCCTGCGGTGACGGGCTGACCCCCCGCGCGGTCGCCGAGCTGGAGCGGCTGGGGCTAAGCGACTGGCTGGATACCCGCATCAGGCATCGGGGACTGCGGATGAGCGGATTCGGCGGCGAGCTGGAAGTGGATTGGCCCGGACCGTCATTCCCCTCGACCGGCAGCGCGGTGGCCCGCTTCGAGTTGGACGACCGGATCCGCAAAGTCGCCGAAGACGCCGGGGCACGGATGCTGCTTGGAACCAAAGCCGTTGCCACCCATCATGACTCATCGAGACGGGTGAAATCGCTGACGTTGGCCGACGGCACCGAGGTGGGCTGCCGCCAGCTGATCGTTGCCGACGGGGCCCGGTCGTCGCTGGGTCGCAAGCTGGGCCGGCGCTGGCATCAAGAGACGGTGTACGGCGTCGCCGCCCGCGGGTATCTGACCACTGCGCGCAGCGACGACCCTTGGCTGACATCGCATCTGGAACTGCGCTCCCCCGATGGCGCCGTGCTGCCCGGGTATGGCTGGATTTTCCCGCTGGGCAACGGCGAGGTGAACATCGGCGTCGGAGCGTTGTCGACGTCGAAGCGCCCGGCGGATCTGGCGCTGCGGCCCCTGATCTCGTACTACACCGACCTGCGCCGCGACGAGTGGGGCTTTACCGGCCGGCCGCGGGCGGTGTCTTCGGCGCTGCTGCCCATGGGCGGCGCGGTTTCAGGGGTGGCCGGGCCGAATTGGATGCTGATCGGTGATGCCGCGGCCTGCGTCAACCCGCTGAACGGCGAGGGCATCGACTACGGCCTGGAGACCGGACGCCTGGCCGCCGAGCTACTGGACTCCCGCGACCTATCGCGGGTGTGGCCGTCGCTGCTGCAACACCACTACGGCCGCGGGTTCTCGGTCGCACGCAGGCTGGCGTTGTTGCTCACCTTCCAACGGTTCCTGCCCGCCACCGGGCCGATCGCGATGCGCTCCACGACACTGATGACCATCGCGGTGCGGGTGATGGCCAACCTGGTCACCGACGACGATGCCGACCGGGTGGCGCGGGTATGGCGCGGCGGGGGGCGTCTGTCGCGGCTGATGGATCGTCGAACACCGTTCAGCTGAACCAGTTTTATGTTCACACTCAGAAATTCGCCCGTCATATATCAATGTGGTTGACATGTATCAGGGCACTTGATATACCTGAGGACATGACTCAGCCAACTGATTTCGAGTTCGAAACGGTCTACCGCGGTGAATCCACCCAGTTCGGCGAGGGAGTGCGCCCGCCATGGAGTATCGGCGCCCCACAACCCGAGCTGGCCGCACTGATCGAGCAGGGCAGGTTCCACGGCGACGTCCTCGACGTGGGTTGCGGAGAGGCGGCCATCTCGCTGGCACTGGCCGAGCGAGGCTACACCACAGTGGGACTGGACCTCTCCCCCACCGCGATCGATCTGGCCCGGCGCGAGGCCAAGACACGGGGCCTGACGAACGTCACCTTCGAGGTGGCCGACATCAGCTCGTTCAACGGATATGACGGCCGGTTCGGCACGATCGTCGACAGCACTTTGTTCCACTCCATCCCGGTGGAGGCACGCGAGGGCTACCAGCAGTCGATCAGCCGTGCCGCTGCGCCGGGTGCCTCGTATTTCGCCCTGGTCTTCGACAGGGCGGCCGTGCCCGAGGGCCCGATCAATGCGGTCACCGCCGATGAGCTGCGCGAAGTGGTGTCCAACTACTGGGTCGTCGACGAAATCAGGCCGGCCCGCCTGTACGCCAAGGCGCCGAAGGACTTCTTCGGGATGCCGGGCATGCAGGTGCGTGAGGAGCCCAACGGCCTCGTATCGCTCGGTGGCTGGCTGTTGTCGGCACATCTTGGCTGATCGGCTGATATCGAGACATCGCCGAGGTGTATAGTCCGGCTAATGAGGGGTACCAAGCTGCTTACCAGCGTCGCCATGGCGGCGGCAGCCATTGCGCTGGCTGCGCCGGCGCAAGCCGACTACGACACCGACTTCAAGAACACCGTCAACAGGTTCGGCATCTACCAGCCGCAGGACCAACTCGCGTGGCTGGGCAAGATCAGCTGCGATCGTATCAACAGGGGCCTGGACAACGACCCGTACAAGTCGGCCAATTTCATCCAGCACAACCTGCCGCGAGGCACCACGCAAGGGCAGGCGTTCCAGTTCCTCGGCGCCGCGGCCGACCACTACTGCCCCAACCAGATTGGTTTCGTACAAAGCGCCGGCCGCTAGGCCTTCGTCACCGCAGGGGCTTGTACCCGGTATGTAAGGCCACGATGCCGCCCGTTAGGTTGCGCCACCGCACCGCCGACCAACCCGCCCGTGAAATCTGGTGCGCCAGCGTGGCTTGGTCTGGCCAGGCCCTGATCGACTCCGCCAGGTATACGTAGGCCTCCGGGTTGCTGGATACCGCTCGCGCCACCCGCGGCAGCGCCTGCATCAGATATTCCTTGTAGGCGGTGGCGAACAGCGTGTTGGTGGGCGTGGAGAATTCGCACACCACCAATCGACCGCCGGGCCGGGTGACGCGGGCCATCTCGCGCAGCGCCGCCTGCGGGTCGGCGACGTTGCGCAACCCGAAACTGATCGTGACCGCGTCGAATACGCCGTCACCGAACGGCAGCCGAGTGGCATCACCGGCGACCTTCGGCACCTTGCGCGCGGCGCCCGCTGCGAGCATCCCGACCGAAAAATCGGCCGCCACACACCACGCCCCGGATTTCTGCAGCTCGACGGTGGACACCGCGGTGCCGGCGGCCAGGTCGAGCACCTTCTGGCCCTGCGCGATCTTCAGCGCCGACCGGGTGGCCCGACGCCAGTACCGGTCCTGGCCCAGCGACAGCACGCTGTTGGTCAGGTCATACCGGCGGGCGACGCCGTCGAACATCGACGCAACGTCACGGGGGTCCTTGTCCAGGGCCGCGCGACTCACGACATCGACGCTACCGGCCGCGTTCCCCGATTCGGGAATGGGGCGGCGACGATTGCGTTGCAACTCGGCGTGAGCGAAAAAGTTTGGTTTATCACCGGCACATCGCGCGGATTCGGAAGGGATTGGGCGATAGCCGCGTTGCAGCGCGGCGACAAGGTCGCAGGCACGGCACGCAACACGGCAACACTGGACGACTTGGTAAAGCGCTACGGCGACGCGCTGCTGCCGATTCGGTTGGACGTCACGGACCGCGACGGCGATTTCGCGGCGGTCAAGCAAGCGCACGATCATTTCGGTCGCTTGGACGTCGTGGTGAACAACGCGGGTTACGGCCAGTTCGGGTTCGTCGAGGAGCTGTCCGAGCAAGAGGCGCGGGAACAGATCGAGACCAACGTGTTTGGTGCGCTGTGGGTCACCCAGGCCGCATTGCCGTACTTGCGTGAGCAGCGCAGCGGGCACATCATCCAAGTGTCCTCGATCGGCGGCATCACGGCGTTTCCCAACCTCGGCATCTACCACGCGTCGAAGTGGGCGCTGGAGGGCTTCTCCCAGGCGCTCGCCCAGGAAGTCGCCCCGTTCGGTGTGCACGTCACGTTGATCGAACCGGCCGCCTTCGACACCGACTGGGGTGGCGCGTCGGCCAAACACGCCGCCCGGCTGCCGGCCTATGACGAGGTACATGCCGCCGCCGACAAGGAGCGCAGGGGGCGGGCGACCAAGCAGGGCGATCACACAGCCTCGGCGGCCGCGTTGCTCAAGGTCGTCGACGCCGAAGAGCCGCCGCTGCGGGTGTTCTTCGGCGAATTGCCGCTGCAGCTGGCCAAAGCCGACTACGAGAGCCGGTTACGCAATTGGGAGCGGTGGCAGCCGGTGGCGGAGCTGGCACAGGGGTAGTCGCGCCGAAACTCACTCGCCCTGCGCATGGCGCCTGAACGACATGCGCGCCGGCGCGTAGGGCGAAAGCACCGCCTCATAGTGGCCGAGCAGCTCGTCACAGATCACCGGCCAGCTGCGGCCGAGCACACTGCGCCGGGCAGCCTGAGAATAGCGGTGGCGTTCTTGGAGCAGGTGCGTAACAGCGGCGGGTAGCCGCGACTGGAACTCGTTGACTCCCAACAGCAGTCCGGTGCGGTATGGCGCGACCAGGTCACGTGGTCCGCCGGCGTCGGGGGCGATCACCGGCAACCCCGACGCCAGCGCTTCTTGCACGACTTGGCAAAACGTCTCGTGCTCACCGGTATGCACGAAGACGTCCATGCTGGCATACGCTTCGGCGAGCTCCTCGCCATACAGCGCACCGGTGAAAAACGCTGTGGGCATGGCCAATTGCAGTTTGCGTTGATCGACCCCGTCGCCAACGATGACGAGCTGCACGGACTCGTTGGCGGCCAGCGCGGCCAGCCGCTCGGCGTGCTTCTCCGGCGCGAGCCGACCCACAAACCCGACGATCTGCTTGCCCTCGGGCGACCACCGCCGCCGAAGCGCCGCGCTTCGCGCCGAGGGCGCAAACCGCAGCACGTCGACTCCTCGCGCCCACCGATGCACCCGCGGAAAGCCATGGGCAACAAGAGATTCCATCGTCACACTGGATGGAGCCAGGGTCCGGTCGGCGAGGCTGTGCAGGTGGCGGAACCACGCCCAGGCCGCCCGTGCAGTCATCGGAATGCCGTAACTCGCCGCGAACCCGGGGACGTCGGTTTGGTACACCGCGACCGTCGGCACACCGAGCCGGCGAGCCGCCTTCACCCCGCCGTAACCAAGCAGTGCCGGCGAGGCCAGATGCATGACGTCGGGATCGAATCCGCGCAGCACGCTTAGCATCCGGGGCATCGGCACACCAAGCGGCAACGTGGTGACCTTTGGGAACATCCGCGACGGCACCCGATGTACCCGGATGCCGTCGTGAATTCGATCTGCCCGGGGTTGGCCCGGCGGGTTGTCGGGTGCGATGACGAGGGCTTCGTGACCGGTTCGACGCAGATGTTCCAGGATGCGCAGCACTGAGTTGCTGACACCGTTGACATTGGGGAGGAATGATTCGGCGACGATCGCAACGCGCACGCCTTCACAATGGCAGCATTGCCTGTCGATAAGGTTGCCGACGCGCATACGGGGCGCGAAATCTGCTGCTTAAAGCCTTACGACGGTGATTTGCCGGGCTCCTTGTCGCCCTCGGCGCGGCGGTCCAGCCGTCTGTCCAGCAGCGCCAGACCGACCAACACGACGCTCGCGACCAGCCAGGCCGCCACCGCGATCGAACCCGCAGGGATGATCGCCAGCGCCGCGTTACGGTGCTGCACCCGGACCAGATCCGGGTCGTTCTTGTCGTACTCGACGTAGATCCGCATACCCGTGTCGATTCCGACGGATACAGCACGCCCAGTTCGGGCCGATAGGTGACGCGCTCGGGGGTGACGAATTCGATCGTCGATCGCCGCGGGCCTGCACTGAGCACCTTAGCTTGCGCAACGCCCATATTGCGTTCGATGGCGGTCGTTTCGCCACGCGCCGAGCACCAGGAGCACCGACTGCAGTGTGACCAAGCATGCGGCGATCACGATGCCGATGCGAATCCGCCGGAAGATCCGTTGCGATCGGGTTTCATTCGGATCGCGATACAGGCGCGGAATCAGAGTGCGCCACAAGGCAATCAGATGCCTCACGGCGTGTCGCTCGGCTCACAATGCGGCCTTGATCGACGCGTGCAGCGCCCGCAGCGACGACCGGTCGGCCTTCACCTCCAGCACCCGCATCCCATCGAACGACTCGCCCAACGCGCCGACCACGTCGTCGGCCTCGATCTGTCGGCTGTCGACGTGGTACGCACGGCACAGCGCGCCAACATCGACATCGTGTGGCGTACCGAAGATCCGCGACGACACATCGGAGAATCGTGGGTCGCCCTGCTCGAGCAGTTCGAAGATGCCGCCGCCATTGTCGTTGGACACCACGATCGTCAGGTTCCGCGGCGTCGGCTCCGTCGGCCCGATCAGCAGGCCCGAGCTGTCGTGCACGAACGTCAGGTCACCGATCAAGGCGATCGTCCGCCCGTCGTGTGCCAGCGCCGCGCCGATCGCCGTCGACACCGTGCCGTCGATCCCTGCCACGCCGCGGTTCGACCGCACCTTGATGCCCTGCACTTTCAGCCCGACCAGTGCGGCGTCGCGCACAGGGTTCGACGCGCCCAGCACCAGCTGGTCTCCTGGCCGCAGCGCATCGGCGACCGCCGCCGCGACATGCAACCCGGTGGTCAGCGGGTGGGCCTTGAGCTGAGCGCGGACCGCTTCGATCGCGTGCCGGTTCACCTCGGCGCAGCGCTTGAGCCAGTTGGCGTTCGGCTCGCCCGACGTCACCGCACGCGTGCCTGTGGCCTGCGAATTGCCTGACACGTCGGGCCAGCGTGGCCCGGTGGTCAGCGCGTACACCGGCACCGACGGGTCGGCCAGCAGCGTCGACACCGGCCGGTGCAGCGTCGGGCGGCCCAGCATGATCACTTGCTTTGGGCGGAGCAGCGGCAGCGCCAGCGGGTGCAGCGGGTTACCCGGCGGCGCGGCGCGGTCGGCTCGGCGACGGTGGGCAACTTCGCGAGATTGGGGTGCACCCCCGCGCCGTGCCCGGCGATGACGACGGTGTCGGGTGTGAGGTCGATGTCCAGCGGCTGGTCAAACGTGACCGGCGGCGTGTAGGTCCACGGCCTGCCGTCGGGCCGGCCCCCCGGCGCCGCACCGTGGGGTTCGGGATCCGGCACCAGCGGCTCGCGCAGCGGGATGTCGAACTGTACCGGCCCGGCATTGGCGGTGCGAGAACCCGTGGCGGCCACCAGAACTCGGCACGTCGCCGAGCGCCACTGCCCGTTCAGCGCGTCCATCCGCTCGGGTGCCTCCTCGGCCAGACCGAGGCTGATGTTGGCGCGCACCTGTGTGCCGAAGTAGCCGAGCTGCTCCATGGTCTGGTTGGCGCCGGTGCCCAGCAGCTCGTAGGGCCGGTTGGCGCTCAGCACGATCAGCGGCACCCGTGCGTAGTTGGCCTCGACCACCGCAGGCCCGAGGTTCGCGACCGCGGTCCCCGACGTCATCGCCACGCATACCGGCGCCCGCTCGGCGACCGCCAGCCCGATCGCCAGGTAACCCGCGGTGCGCTCGTCGATGCGGACATGCAGCCGGATGCGGCCTGCCCGGTCGGCGTCTTGCAGGGCAAAGGCCAGCGGCGCGTTGCGCGAACCCGGGCACAGCACGACGTTGCGCACGCCGCCACGAATCAGTTCGTCGACGACCACGCGGGCCTGCGCAGTCGATGGATTCACCACTACAGACTATCAGCCCCTCCAGGCCTTGTCGTCGGCGAAGAACTTCAGCATCGCGGCGTTGACGGCCTCCGGCCGCTCGAAGAACCCGAGATGACCGGCGTCGGGTATCTCCACGTAGCGGCCGTTGGGCATGGCGTTGGCCACTTCCCGGCTGAGGTGCGGGGGCGTCACCAGGTCGTCGCCGAACCCGATGACCAGCACCGGCGCGGAGATACTTCGATAAGCGGTCAGCGGTTGCTTTGCGGAGAGATATCCAGCTGAGCGCTTCCCGGGGTCTGCTTGGTCGGCCAGATGCTGAACATGTCGATCCAGTCCCGACGGCCGCATCGTCGTTGAACGTCTTCCGCGAAAAGCTTTCCAGCAAGCGCACTTTCGCGTCATAGCTGCCGGCAGTTCGATGCCGGACTTGGCGAACTCGGCTTCGGCGTCGGGAAGAACTCACGGGTACGGTCCTGGCGGCCGCGGGTGGCCATCAACACCGCCGATCTGACCAGCTCGGGCCTGGCCACCATGAGTTCCTGGGCGATGAACGCGCCCATCGAGACCGCCACGACGCGCACCGGCGCCGCGTTGAGCTTCTCGATCAGCGCGGCTGTGTCCGCGACCATGGTGTCCGTCGTGAAACCTTCGGTGTTCCCCGTCGCGCCGATGCCGCGGTTGTCGAACGTAATGCAGCGTAGCCGGCCCGTAGGAACTCCGGCACCTGGTGCAGGTGCCAGGTGCGGCCCGCGCCCCCCTGACCCGCGATGAAGACAACAGGGTCGCCTCTGCCGCAGTCGTCGTAGGCGAGATTCACCCCGACGACGGTACTTGAAGCGGGTAGCAGGCCTTGACCCGGTCGATCCACCATTGCCGGCGTTCCGGTGGCGCGCCAGCGCTGCAGCCGGGCCGGGTCCGGCGCCACCGGCCCGACCGCCAGGTAGCCGTCGACCGGCACGGCGGCCTCGGCGACGTCCGCGACGAACAACCCGCCGGTGCCCAGCCCGCAGGCATGGCGCAGTTCCGGCAGGGCCGCGCGGCGGCAGCCCGGCCGATGCCGACGGCCGAATCGAGCGCGCTGGACACCACGACCGGGATGTCGATCTGCGCGGCGATGTCGAGCAGGGCCGAAACCCCGCCCAGCGGAGCAACTTTCAGCACCGCGATGTCGGCGGCCCGTGCGCGGACCACAGCCAACGGGTCGTCGGCCTTGCGGATGCTTTCGTCGGCGGCGATCGGCACGTCGATCCGCCGCCGCAGCTCGGCGAGTTCGTCGACGGTCGCGCAGGGTTGTTCGAGGTACTCCAGTGGGCCGTCGGCGGTCAGCGCGCCGGCGGCCTCGGCCGCCTCCTCGACGCTCCAGCCGCCGTTGGCGTCCACGCGCACGGTTGGGACCAGTTCCCGCACCGCGTTGACCCGCTCGACGTCGTCGGCCAGCCACTGTCCCGGGTTCGGCGACCTTCACCTTGGCGGTACGCGCGCCGGGAAACCGGGTCAGCACCTCGGCACCTGGTCGGCGGCGACGGCAGGCACGGTGGCGTTGATCGGGATGCGGTCGCGCCGCGACGACGGCGACTCCTTAGGCGGCCTCGATGCCCGAGGCGAGCCAATGCGCGGCCTCTGGCGGCCCGTACTCGACGAACGCGCCGAACTCTCCCCACCCCGCCGGCCCGTCGATCAACGTGACTTCGCGGATCGTGATGCCGCGGAACCGCACCCGCATCGGCAGCGCGACGACATGCAGGCGGTCCAGCAGGTCGTCGAGGGCGGGTGTCACTGGCGGTAGACCTGGCGGCCCGCCAGAAACGTCGCGCGCACCTCCAGATCGGCGATCTGCTCGGGCGGCACGGTCGCGCGGATCGGCCGACAGCACCACCATGTCCGCGTACTTGCCGACCTCCAGCGAGCCGATCACGTCGTCGGCGAACAGCTGCCACGCCGCGTCGATGGTCTGCGCGCGGATGGCCTGCTCGACCGTCAACCGCTCCTCGGGCGCCAGCACCCGGCCGCTGGGTGCCATCCGGGTGACGGCCACGCTGATGTTGCGCAGCGGCTCCTCGGGGGTGACCGGCGGATCGTTGTGCAACGAGATGCGCATCCCGGTGGCCACCGCGGATCCCGCTGGCATCCAACGTGATCCATGCTCGGGCCCGAACAGACCGTCGACGATGACGTCACCCCAGTAGTGGATCTGGTCGACGAAGATGCTGCAGGTGACGCCGAGGTCGGCGGCGCGCTGCAGTTGCTCGTCGCGGATGGCGCCGACGTGTTCGAGCCGCAGCCGGTGGTCGTGGCGCGGATTGCGGCGCAGCGCCTCTTCGTACACGTCGAGGATGGTGTCGACGCCGGCGTCGCCCTGCACGTGGCACGCCATCTGCCAGCCCAGCGGGAAGTAGGCGCCGACGATCTCGGTCAGCTGCTCGCGGGTGTAGTTGGCGCATCCGCAGGATCCGGGCGTCACGCCGATGGCGCGGGTGGCGTCGGTGTCCAGGTACGGAAAGGACAGCGCGATGTTGCCGATCCACGGCGAGCCGTCCACCCAGATCTTGATGCCGACCTGGCGCAGCATGTCGTCGCCCTTGCCGGGCGTGGCGTCGGTGGACATCTGCGGATTGGAGATCTCGTAGGTGCGCAGCCGCACCGTCAGCTCGTCGCGCATCTGCTCGACCACCGGCCGAAATTCGGGTCGAAGGCCATCTCCGAACACGTGGTCAGACCGGCGCGGTTGAGCCGGGCGCATTCGGCGGCAGCATCGCCGGGTAGTCGGTGGGCTGGATGGCGCCGCCCAGCAGCGGGAACACCGCGCCGGTTTCCTCGGCGGTGCCGTCGAGTTCGCCGTTGGCGTCGCGGCCGTACTTGGCGCCCTTGGGGTCCGGGGTGTCGCGGGTCAGCCCGTTGAGCCGGGCGGCGTGCGAATTGAAGTACGCCTTGTGCCCGGAGTTGTGGATGATCACCAGCGGGCCGTCCGGCGCGATCTCGTCCAGCCAGGCCAGCGTCGGCTCCGGAAGGCCGGACTGCAGCAGCGGTCCCAGCCGTTGAGGTAGGCGCCGGCGGATCCGCGCTTGCGCCACCTCGCGCGGATCGCCGCGACGACGTCGTCCGCGTCGGGATGGTGACCGGCCGGATGTCGACGATCCGGTCCGACAGCGCGATGGCCTCCATCAGCGGATGGCCGTGCGCCTCACGAATCCCGGCATCACGCAGCCGTCACCGATGTCGATGGTTTGGGTGTCGGGGCCGATGAACCCGGCGACGTCGGACCGGTCGCCGACGGCGACGATCCGGCCGTCGGCGACGGCGAGCGCCTCGGCGGTGGGCCGCGCTCGTCGACGGTGAGCACGGTCCCGGTGATGACGAGGTCTGCAGCGGCCATGTGCAGGAATCCTAATGATCCGAGGGCCAGCGGCAGGGTGCGCAGACCCGAATTGCAACACGTTCTAGTCTGGCCACATGAGTGACGAGCTGCTGCGCCACCCCACCCACTACGGCCATCTGCCGGTCGGCGCGCTCAAGCGCAACAAGGACAAGCCGGTGCTGTTCCTCGGCGACACCACGCTGACCGGCGGCCAGCTGGCCGAACGCATCAGCCAGTACATTCAGGCGTTCGAGGCGCTCGGCGCCGGCACCGGCACCACGGTCGGCCTGCTGTCGCTGAACCGCCCCGAGGTGCTGATGATCATCGGCGCCGGCCAGACCCAGGGCTACCGGCGCACCGCACTGCACCCGCTCGGCTCGCTGGACGACCACGCCTACGTGCTGTCCGACGCCGGGATCACCTCGCTGATCATCGACCCGAACCCGATGTTCGTCGAGCGGGCGCTGGGGCTGCTGGAGAAGGTGGACTCGCTCAAGCAGATCCTGACCATCGGGCCGGTGCCCGACGCGCTCGCAGACGTGGCGGTGGACCTGTCCGCCGAGGCCGCCAAGTACTCAGCCGAAGCCGCTGGTGGCCGCCGACCTGCCGCCCGACCACATCGGCGGCCTGACCTACACCGGCGGCACCACCGGCAAGCCCAAGGGCGTGATCGGCACCACCGGGAACATCGCCACCATGACGCAGATCCAGCTCGCCGAGTGGGAGTGGCCGGAGCACCCGCGGTTCCTGATGTGCACGCCGCTGTCGCACGCGGGCGCGGCGTTCTTCATGCCGACGGTGGTCAAGGGCGGCGAGATGGTCGTGCTGGCCAAGTTCGACCCGGCCGAGGTGCTGCAGGTCATCGAAGAGCAAAGGATCACCGCGACCATGCTGGTGCCGTCGATGCTCTACGCGCTGATGGACCACCCGGATTCGCACACCCGCGACCTGTCGTCGCTGGAGACCGTCTACTACGGCGCCTCGGCGATCAACCCGGTGCGGCTGGCCGAGGCGATCCGGCGGTTCGGCCCGATCTTCGCCCAGTACTACGGCCAGTCCGAGGCGCCGATGGCGATCACCTACCTGGCCAAGGGCGACCACGACGAGAAGCGGCTGACCTCGTGCGGGCGCCCGACGCTGTTCGCGCGCGCCGCGCTGCTCGGCGAGGACGGCAAGCCGGTGCCGCAGGGCGAGCCGGGCGAGATCTGCGTCGCGGGCCGCTGCTGGCCGGCGGCTACTGGAATCTGCCGGAGGAGACGGCCGAGACGTTCAACGACGGCTGGCTGCACACCGGCGACATGGCCCGCGAGGACGAGGACGGCTTCTGGTACATCGTCGACCGGACCAAGGACATGATCGTCACCGGCGGCTTCAACGTGTTCCCCCGCGAGGTCGAAGACGTTGTCGCCGAGCACCCTGCGGTCGCGCAGGTGTGCGTGATCGGCACCCCGGACGAGAAGTGGGGCGAGGCCGTCACCGCGGTGGTGGTGCTGCGCGCCGACGCGGCGCCGCGACGAGGCCGCGATCGAGGCGATGACCGCCGAGATCCAGGCCGCGGTCAAGGAGCGCAAGGGCTCGGTGCAGTCGCCCAAGCAGGTGATCGTCGTCGACTCGCTGCCGGTGACCGGGCTGGGCAAGCCGGACAAGAAGGCCGTGCGCGCGCAGTTCTGGGAGGGCGCCGGCCGCGCCGTCGGCTAGATTGCGCGCCGAGGGTGAGGCTAGCCGCCACTCGGCGTGTCCCCCGAGTGGGGGCCCCACGCTCGGCGAGCTCAGAGAAAGCGGCCGACGCCGGCCACCAGCAGGTCGAGCATGCGGCCCGTCTGCTCCGGCGAACCGCTGACCAAGAAAATGCCGAGCAGGCCCGACACCACGTCGTCGGCTTGCACGTCGGCGCGCAGCGTCCCGCCATCGCCGCCGGCCCGCAATAGCATCTCGACGGCACCGACGATGCTGGCGCGCGTCTGGCTGGGCTCCATGGCTCCGGAGTCAAAGATCCCGTGTAACGACTCGACCATTCCACGCTTGGTGGCGACGAAGGCCGCATAGCGGTCCATCCAGCGCGCAAGGCCGCCTTGGGCGGAAGCCGCTTGAGCAGCTGCGCGGGCGCCGCGGCCACTTCGTCGAGTTCGGCGGGGTAGACGCTTGGACGAGGGCCTCCCGGTTAGGGAAATGGCGATAGAGCGTGCCGATCCCGACGCCGGCCTCGCGGGCGATGCCTCGAGCGACACCGTCCGTCGTCCGCGGCCGCAAAGGCCGCGGTGCGACATCGAGCAGCTTTTCGCGGTTCCGGCGCGCGTCGGACCGGTTCGGCGTCGGCCAAAACGGAGGCACCTCCGGTTCTGCTACGCTGGGGTAAGCGGAGGATCCTCCGCATTTCTCCAGTGTCTTACGATCAAGGGAGGACCATGACGGGTAGACCACAGCCTGGCGGCACCGGCCGCATCGGCACGCACGACGGCCGCCCGGGTCGGCTACGGCGCGATGCAGCTCGTCCGGCCCGTCCCGCGACGGCGCGGCCGCGCGTGCTGCGCCGCGCGGTCGAGCTCGGCGTCAACCACATCGACACCGCCCAGTTCTACGGCCCCGGCGTCGCCAACGAGCTGATCCGCGAGGCGCTGGCCCCCTACCCAGACGACCTCGTCCTCGTCAGCAAGGTCGGGGCCGAACCCGGTCCGGACGGCCGGTCCCGCTGCCGCCGCGCAGCGGCCCGACCAGCTGCGCGCCGCCGTCGAGGACAACCTGCGCCAGCTCGGCGTCGACCGGATCGAGGTGGTCAACCTGCGCCGCCTGGACTCGGGCCCGGGCCTGCACCGCCGAGGGCGACCAGGTCGTCGATCTCGACGACCAGCTCGCCGAGATGACCGCGCTGCGCGACGAGGGCAAGATCGGCGCGATCGGCCTCAGCAGCGTGACGCTCGACGAGCTGCGCCGGGCACTGCCCGCGGGATCGCCTGCGTGCAGAACGCCTACAGCCTGATCGACGCGCGACGACGAGCCGCTGCTCGAGCTCTGCGCGGCACGAGCATCGCCTGGGTGCCGTTCTTCCCGCTCGGGTCCGCGTTCCCGGGCATGCCGAAGGTCACCGACGACGCCGCGGTGCGGCGACGTCGCCGGCGCTCGGCGTCACCCCGGCCCAGGTCGGCCTGGCCTGGCTGCTGGCGCACGCGCCGAACACGCTGCTGATCCCCGGCACGCGTCGATCGCCCACCTCGAGGAGAACATCGCCGCCGGCGACGTCCCGCTGACGCCGACGCGATTGCCCGGCTCGACGCCGTTACCGTGCCGGGGGAGGGCCCGCAGCTCCCATGGCACGGTCGCTCTGAGGCGCCGACAGACCTGACTACTGTGACAGGCATGGGAAACGCTGAGGGTCTCAAGCCGCCGTGGTGGCTCAAGCCGGCGAACAAAGTGTTCGTCCAGATGTCGCGGCTCGGAATGAGCTTCGGCGGTGAAAGCCCTGGTGGTGTTGACCGTGCCCGGCCGCAAGTCCGGCGCTCCACGGTCGACACCGGTCACCCCGATGACGGTGAACGGCAAACGGTATGTGGTGGGCGGCTTTCCGGGCGCCGATTGGGGTCCGAAACGTCCGGGCCGCAGGGGAAGTCACGCTGAGCCGCGGTCGCAAGCACGAGCATGTCCGGATGGTGGAACTGTCAGCCGACGAGGCTAGGCCGCTGCTGCGGGCTTGGCCCAGTGAAGTCCCCACCGGTGTCGGTTTCATGAAGCGGTCCGGGCTGATCAGGGAAGGGCGTCCCGAGGAGTTCGAGGCGCTGGCCGGAATCTGTCCCGTCTTTCGTTTCGAATGGAGCTCAACAGCCTTGAGTGACAACCCATTTGATTCGCAGGCCTGGCGGGCCGTCGACGGGTTCGGCGACTGACCGACCTCACCTACCACCGCTGCATGTCGCCGGCAGACGCGCACGGTGCGGATCGCGTTCGACCGGCCGGAGGTGCGCAACGCGTTCCGGCCGCACACCGTCGACGAGCTCTACCGCGCGCTCGACCATGCCCGGATGACCCCCGACGTCGGGCATGGTCCTGCTGACCGGCAACGGGCCGAGCCCAAGGACGGCGGCTGGGCGTTCTGCTCCGGCGGCGACCAGCGGATCCGCGGACGCAGTGGCTACCAGTACGCCGACGGCGAGACCGCCGACTCGGTCGACGCCGGCCCGCGCCGGGCGGCTGCACATCCTCGAGGTGCAGCGGCTGATCCGCACCATGCCCAAGGTCGTCGTCGCCGTCGTCCGGCTGGGCGGCCGGCGGCGGGCACTCGCTGCACGTCGTCTGCGACCTGACCATCGCCAGCCGCGAGCACGCCCGGTTCAAGCAGACCGACGCCGACGTCGGCACTTTCGACGCGGGCTACGGCTCGGCGTACCTGGCCCGGATGGTCGGGCAGAAGCGGGCCCGGGAGATCTTCTTCCTCGGCCGGACGTACGACGCCGAGCAGATGGCCGCATGGGCGCGGTCAACCTGGTCGCCGACCACGCCGAGCTCGAGCGGACGGCCCTGGAGGTGGCGGCCGAGATCAACGGCAAGTCCCGACCGCCCAGCGGATGCTGAAGTTCGCCTTCAACCTGGTCGACGACGGGCTGATGGGCCAGCAGGTGTTCGCCGGCGAGGCGACCCGGCTGGCCTACATGACCGACGAGGCCGTCGAGGGCCGGACGCCTTCCTGGAGAAGCGCGCGCCGGACTGGTCGCCGTTCCCGCACTACTTCTGAGTGGCCCGGCGGCCCGCCTAGACTCCCCTCGTGTGAGTAAGAGTCCCCTTTGCCGGTTCACCGACCAGCTGGTGCTGGCAACCATGCGGCCGCCGATTTCGCCGCAAATACTCCTAAACCGGCCCGCGATCAAACCGGTTGAGCTCGACGGCAAGCGGATCCTGCTCACCGGAGCGTCGTCGGGTATCGGCGAGGCCGGCGCTGAACTATTCGCCCGACACGGCGCAACCGTGGTCGCCGTGGCCCGCCGTCAGGATCTGCTGGACGCCGCTGGCGGACCGGATCACGACGTCGGGCGGCACGGCAATGTCCATGCCCTGCGACCTTTCGGACATGGACGCCATTGACGCACTGGTCGCCGACGTGATCAACGTATCGGCGGCATCGACATCCTGATCAACAACGCCGCCCGTTCGATCCGGCGACCGCTGGCCGATCGCTGGAACGCTGGCACGACGTCGAGCGAATCATGGCGCTCAACTACTACGGCCCGCTGCGGCTTATCCGCGGACTTGCGCCCGGAATGCTCGAGCGCGGCGACGGCCACATCATCAACGTCTCGACCTGGGGCGTGATGTCGGAGGCGTCGCCGATGTTCGGGGTGTACAACGCGTCGAAGGCGCGCTGGGGTCGATCAGCCGGGTCGTGGAAACCGAGTGGGGCCGCAAGGGGGTGCATCGACGACGCTGTATTACCCGTTGGTGGCTACTCCTATGATCAAACCGACGAAGGCGTATGACGGGATGCCCGCTTTGAGCCCGGAAGAAGCCGCCGAATGGATGGTCACCGCCGCCCGCACCCGGCCGGTGCGGATCGCGCCGCGGATGGCCGTCGCCCTCAACGCGTTGAACACCGTCGGCCCCCGCTGGGTCAATGCACTCATGCAACGGCGCGCCGATCCACCTCGGACCGCAGCCCAAAGCTCCGGTGAGGTTAGAGACGTGATAGACACGAGGTCATGGAGATCCTGGCCAGCCGGATGCTTTTCCGGCCGGCGGACTATCAGCAGTCCTTGAGCTTCTACCGCGACAAGATCGGCCTGGCGATAGCCCGTGATTACGGCGGTGGCACAGTCTTTTTCGCCGGCCAATCCCTATTGGAGCTGGCTGGCTACGGCAGCCCCGACCACTCCCGGGGCCCTTTCCCGGCGCGCTGTGGCTACAGGTCCGCGACATCGCAGCGACCCAGGCCGAGCTGGAAGGCCGCGGGGTAGCGATCGCCCGCGAGGCGCGCCGCGAGCCGTGGGGCCTGCGCGAGATGCACGTGACCGACCCGGACGGCATCACGCTGATTTTCGTTGAAGTCCCGGAGGATCACCCGCTACGCCGGACACCCGTGGCGATCGCGGGGAACGCAAGATTAACTAATCGCTAACATTCGACGACGAGTCGAGGTATACCTGCGTTTCAGCTATCTCTGCGTTCGACAACTCGATCCCCCAACTACCAGAATCAGGCGCTGTGAACATCGATTTGTTCCTCCTGATCATTGTCGTAATCACGGCACTCGCTTTCGATTTCACCAACGGCTTCCACGACACCGGCAACGCGATGGCGACCTCCATCGCCAGTGGCGCGCTGGCGCCCAAGGTCGCCGTCGCGCTGTCCGCGGTGCTCAACCTGGTGGGTGCGTTCTTGTCCACGGCCGTCGCGGCCACCATCGCGAAGGGCCTGATCGATTCGAGCATCGTGTCGCTGGAACTGGTGTTCGCCGGCCTGGTCGGCGGCATCGTCTGGAACCTGCTGACCTGGCTCCTCGGTATCCCTCGAGTTCCTCGCACGCGCTGATCGGCGGCATCGTCGGTGCCACGATCGCTGCCGTCGGCGCGCACGGGGTGATCTGGAAGGGCATCGTGTCCCACGGTGCTCATCCCGGCCGTCGTCGCCGCGATCCTGGCCATCATTGTCGGGGCGATAGCGACGTGGTTGGTCTACCGGATCACCCGCGGTGTCCCGAAGAGCGCACCGAGGCCGGGTTCCGGTACGGCCAGTGGGGCTCGGCGTCGCTGGTCTCGCTGGCGCACGGCACCACGACGCGCAGAAGACGATGGGCATCATCTTCCTGGCGCTGATCTCCTACGGAGCGGTCAGCAAGACCGCCGCGATGCCGCCGCTGTGGGTCATCGTGTGCTGCGCGCTAGCAATGGCGGCGGGTACCTACCTGGGCGGCTGGCGGATCATCCGCACCCTGGGTAAGGGACTGGTCGAGATCAAGTCGCCGCAAGGCATGGCCGCCGAGTCGTCCTCGGCCGCAGTCATTCTGCTGTCCGCGCACTTCGGCTACGCGCTGTCGACGACGAGGTCTGCACCGGTTCGGGCTGGGCAGCGGGCTGGGCAAGCCCGGCGGCGAGGTGCGCTGGGGCGTGGCCGGCCGGATGGGGTCGCGTGGCTGGTGACGCTTCCGCTGGCCGGGTTGGTCGGCGCGGTTACCTACTGGATCGTGCACCTCGTCGGGGGATACCCCGGCGCGATCCTCGGCTTCGCCCTGTTGGTCGCGGTCTCTGCCGTCATCTACATCCGGTCGCGCAGGGCAAGGTCGACTCCAAGAACGTCAACAACGACTGGGAAGGCAGCCTCACCGCCGGACTCGAGGCTCCGACAGACGGCAAACCGCCGTCCGATACGGGGCCAAGGTAGGCACCGGGGCGCGGACCGCTCGGCGACGACACCTTAGCGCGGGGAACCCCTGATGAGCCACTTCAGCGACTGGTTCAACTACCAGGCCGGCCTGAAGATCCTGGTCTTCGGCATGCTGGCCGGGGCCGCGCTGCCGGGGCTGTTCGCGCTCGGGCTCCGGCTGCAAGCGGTCGGCGGCGGACTGGTCACCATTGACGGCAACCCACCCCACAAGAATCCGGTGCTGCTGGCGGTCGCCTAGGCGATCTACGCGCTGGTTATCGCGGTGATCATCTTCGCTCTGCTGTATATCTCCCGCGACTTCATCGCTCACCACACGGCCACCCGTTCCTGGGGGCCAAACCCACAAGTAGCATCGAATCGTTGTCCACCGAATTGCCGATCCCCCCGTGGGAGGTGAAGCAAGTGAACGGATTCCTGAGCTCAATTGTCTCGTGGTTGCGCGCGGGTATCCGGAGGGCATTCCACCGACCGACACCTTCGCGGTGCTGGCCCTGCTGACCCGCCGATTGAGCAACGACGACGTCAAAACCGTCGCCCATGAACTGATGCAGCGCGGCGAGTTCGACAAGGTCGACATCGGTGTGCTGATCAGCAAGCTCACCGACGAGCTGCCCTCGAAGGAGGACGTCGAGCGAGTGCGGGCGCGGTTGGCCGCCAAGGGCTGGCCGCTCGACGATGAGCGCGACGACGGGAGCACGTATAGCCGTTCTGCGTGCGCTCAGCGTCACACCGGGCTCCGCCGCCGCTTGCTGTTGCCCGCCCTGGAACGGGTGCTGGATGGCCGTGATCCTGCCCTGGTCGTGGTCCCGGCAGGTCGACCGCGAATCCGAGCTGCGTGCTTTGCGCGTGGGCGAAGCCATAGACGACGACATCGCCCTGGTGGCGACGACGTCGGGAACCGCCGGCGCACCCAAAGGAGCCTTGCTGACCGCGGCCGCCTTGTCCGCCAGCGCGTCGGCAACCCACGACCGTCTCGGTGGCCCGGGGAGCTGGCTGCTGGCGTTGCCGCCGTATCACATCGCGGGGGTGCAGGTGTTGGTGCGCAGCGTGGTCGCCGGCTCCGCGCCCGTCGAGCTGGATGTTTCCGCTGGGTTTGACGTCAGCCAATTACCCAGCGCCGTAAGCCGATTGGGCCCTGGTCGGCGGTACACGTCGCTGGTCGCCGCGCAGCTGGCCAAGGCCCTGACCGATCCGGCGGCGACGGCCGCGCTGGCCGACCTGGACGCCGTACTGATCGGCGGCGGACCGGCGCCGCGGCCGGTCCTCGAGGCCGCCGCGACGGCGGGCATTGCGGTGGTGCGCACCTACGGGATGAGCGAGACCGCCGGGGGCTGCGTCTACGACGGCGTCCCGCTGCACGGAGTCCGGCTGCGGCTGCTCACCGACGGGCGCATCGTGATCGGCGGCGCCACGCTGGCCAAGGGCTATCGCAACCCGGTCGATCCCGACCCGTTCGCCGAGCCGGGCTGGTTTTGCACCGACGATCTCGGCGCCGTCGACGATGCGGGCGTGCTTACCGTGCTGGGCCGCGCCGACGACGCGATCAGCACCGGCGGGTTGACCGTGCTGCCGCAGCCGGTCGAGGCGGCGCTGTGCACCCATCCCGCCGTCAGCGACTGCGCGGTCTTCGGACTTGCCGACCAAAGGTTGGGCCAGCGGGTGGTCGCCGCGGTTGTGGTGAGCGACGGTTGCGAACCGCCGACGCTGGACGTGCTGCGGGCCCATGTGTCGCGCACGCTGGACACCACCGCCGCGCCGCGCGAGCTGCACATCGTTGCAGCGCTGCCGCGGCGCGGCATCGGCAAGGTGGATCGGATGGCGTTGGTGCGCCGGTTCGCCGGCGCGGGCGATCAATAAGCTGGGCGATCGTGAGAATTGCTCGCCGCGAGGGATTGGCCGTCGCCTTCGGTGTTGCCCTGCTGGCGGCGGCGTTCGTGCTGCCCCGGTTGAACTGGGGCGTCAAACCTCGGCAAGATACCGGGCTGGAACATTTCGCCATGCGGGCGGGCGCCGCACCGATCTTCGGCTATTGGGACATCCACGCCGGCTGGGGAACCGGGCCGGCGATTCTCATCGCGGTAGCCGTTGTGGCGTGGGGACCGATTGTGGCACAACGTCTTTCGTGGCGGCTGCTGACGCTGGGCAGCTGGGCCACCGCCTGCGGGTGGGCGTTTGCGCTGGCGATGATCGATGGCTGGCAACGCGGCTTCGCCGGCCGGCTGACCACCAGGGACGAGTACCTGTCTCAGGTGGGAAGCATCACCGACATCCCGGCGACGGTCCGCACGTTCTCCAGTCGGATTCTCGACTTCCAGCCCAACTCCTGGGTCACACACGTCTCCGGGCATCCGCCGGGTGCGCTTTTGACGTTCGTGTGGCTGGACCGGATCGGCCTGCACGGCGGCGCCTGGGCCGGCCTGCTGTGCCTGCTGGCCGGCTCCAGCGCGACCGCGGCCGTGCTGATCGCCGTCCGCGCGTTGGCCGATGAGCAGACCGCGCGACGGGCCGCACCGTTCGTCGCGGTGGCGCCGACGGCGATCTGGGTGGCGGTCTCGGCCGATGCATACTTCGCGGGAGTTGCGGCTTGGGGTATCGCGCTGCTGGCGGTGGCGGTACACCGCGCGGTTCGGTTCCCCGCGCTGGTTGCGGCCGCCGCGGGTCTGCTGCTCGGCTGGGGAGTGTTCGTCAATTACGGCCTGGCGCTGATGGGCATTCCGGCATTGGCCGTGTTGGTGTCGACGTCCGACTGGCGAGCGGTCCTGCGGGCGCTCGGTCCGGCCTTTTTGGGTGCACTGGCGGTGGCGGTGACCTTTGCCGTTGCCGGGTTCTACTGGTTCGACGGCTATACGCTTGTGCAGCAACGCTATTGGCAGGGAGTCGCGAAGGATCGGCCGTTCGCGTACTGGAGCTGGGCGAATCTGGCGTGCGTAGTGTGCGCGATCGGCCTGGGCAGCGTCGCGGGAATCAGCCGGGTGTTCGACCCCACTGCGATCCGTCGCCGCTCCGGTTTTCACCTGGTGCTGCTGGCGATGCTGGCAGTCATCGCCTTCGCTGACTTGAGCATGCTGAGCAAGGCCGAAGTCGAGCGGATCTGGCTGCCGTTCACCCTCTGGCTCACCGCGGCGCCCGCGCTGCTGCCGGTGCGCTCACACCGACTGTGGCTGGCACTCAACGCCGCCGGTGCCCTGCTCGTCAACACCGTGATCTTCACGAACTGGTAGGCGGGCATGGACGATCAGCCGGGGCTGGCACGTCGGCTCGGCACCACCGACGCGGTGGTGATCGGGCTCGGCTCGATGATCGGCGCCGGTGTGTTCTCGGCGTTCGGCCCGGCCGCGCGGGCAGCCGGCGCCGGCCTGCTGATCGGGCTGGGGGTGGCCGCGGTGATCGCGTACTGCAACGCCACCGCGTCGGCGCAACTGGCCGCGGTCTATCCGACATCGGGCGGTACGTACATCTACGGGCGTGAACGCCTCGGCCCGTGGTGGGGCTTTTTCGCCGGGTGGGGATTTGTGATCGGCAAGAGCGCCTCGTGCGCGGCCATGGCGCTGACCGTCGCCAGCTACGTGGTTCCAGGGCCGCACTGGGCGCAGCGAATCATTGGGGTAGGTGCCGTGGTCCTGCTGATCGCGCTGAACTACCGGGGAGTCACCAAGACCGCGATGCTGGCCCGAATATTGTTGTCCTGCACGGTGATTGCGCTCGCAGCGGTGGTCATCGGGATCGCGGTAGCCAAGCCGGAGCCGTCGCATCTGATCCAGTGGCCTACCGGAACGATCTATGGCGTTCTGCAGTCGGCGGGGCTGCTGTTTTTCGCCTTCGCCGGTTATGCGCGGATCGCGACGATGGGCGAAGAGGTCCGTGACCCGGCCCGCACCATCCCCAGAGCGATAACTCTCGCCCTGGCGATTGCGGTCGCGATCTACTTCGCGGTCGGCGTGACGGCTCTGCTGGCCGCGGGACCCGACCGGCTCGCGCATGCCGCCGCGCCACTGGTCGAGGCGGTCCGGGCCGCCGGGGTCCCGGCGCTGGTGCCGGTGATCACAGTCGGAGCCGCACTGGCCAGCCTGGGAGCACTGCTGGCGCTGATCGCCGGACTCGGGCGCACCGTGCTGGCGATGGCCCGTCATCGGGATCTGCCCGACTGGCTGGCGGCCGTTCACCCGCGCTACCGGGTACCGCACCACGCCGAGGTCGCTCTCGGGGTGGTCGTCTGCGTGCTGGTGGCCACAGTCGACCTGCGCGGGGTGATCGGGTTCTCGTCGTTCGGTGTGTTGATCTACTACGCGATCGCCAACGCCTCCGCCTATACGCTGCCCGCTTCTGGCGAGAAGCGGCGGCGCCGCATCCTCAACGTCTGCGGCCTGGCGGGTTGCCTGCTGCTGGTCGCCACCTTGCCGTGGCAATCGGTGATTTCCGGGCTGGCCGTATTCGCTGTCGGGATCATCGGGCGCGCCGTGGTGTTGCGCCGACGAACCTGAAGCGTCGACCGCATCGAGTGTGCGCTGGCGGTATCGAGTGTGCGCTGACGGCGTCGAGTGTGCGCCCGAGGTGGGAATCCGGCGATTTTTCCGCCCACGACGCACGCTCACCGCCCAGCACGCACACCCGTCAGAGTCCGGCGGCGCGGGTAACCCGGGCGAAACGACTTGCGGGTCGGCAGGCATCGCGTACCACCGCGACGTCGTCGACGACATCGAAGTCGGCCAGCCGGTCCACCGGAACCACGTCAATACCGTTGTCGCGCAACGCCTTCAATGTGAGGTCCCCGGTGTCGGGTTGAGACATGGGGATAGTGCGCAGGCATTCGGCCATCGCCGGTGTGCTTACGCCCAGCACCCACCATCCGCCGTCGCACGCCAGCCCGAGCACGGCCGGCGACTCGAGCAGCCGGCGCGCGCAGCCGGTCAAGAGGTCGGCGGTCACTTGCGGGGTGTCCATGCCGATTTGCAACACCGGATTTCCCCCGAAGCCTGAGCCCGAATCGGCGTGTGCGTTGGCGAGCCGATCAGCGAAGTCGTCGCCACGCTGCTCGATCACCGTAAAGGACTCAAGTCGTTGCCGGATCTCGGCGGCGCCGGCGGCGGCGTCCAAATCGCCGGTGAGTGCCACCACTCGCGCCGCCACCGGCGCGGCGGCTACCGCGTCCAGCGTGTCCAGTAACGCAGCGGCGGCGATGTCGGCAGCGACCCGGTCGCCGACCGTCACGGCGAGCCGAGTCTTGGCCCGGCCGGGCTCCGGTGCTTTGGCGACCACCAGCAGGGTGACCGGCAGGCCGCTCATGAAATCACCTTCCAGAAGTCCAGGACCGCGGTGATGCTGCCCCGCAGCGAACCGCTGACCTTGGACTTGCCGCCGGTTCGGGGGCCATAGCTGACGTCGAGCTCAACCACGCGCCAGCCGGCGGCGGCGGCTCGCACCAGCAGTTCCAGCGGATACCCCGACCGTCTGTCGACAACACCCAGGTTCAGCAGCGCCTCCCGCCGTGCGACCCGCATCGGCGCGATGTCGTGCACCGGCAGGCCGTGGCGGGTGCGCAGCCGCCAGCTCATCACCACGGTGCCCACCCGGGCGACCCATGGCCAGCGCAGCCCTGGCACGGGACGGCGCCGGCCGATCACCAGGTCGGCGCCCTGCTCGAGTGCGGCGACCAGCCGGGGCAAGTCGCCGGGGTCCATCGAGCCGTCGGCGTCGATAACCGCCACGATCGGCGTCGTCGCGGCGACGACGCCCGCGTGCACCGCCGAGCCGTACCCGGGCCGCGGCTCGGCGACCACCTCAGCTCCGTGACGGCCCGCAACCCCGGCGGTGTCATCGGTGCTGTTGTTGTCGACCACCAGCGCGCGGTAGCCGACCGGGATCGCCGACAGCACCGCCGGCAGCGACTCCTCCTCGTTGAGGCACGGCAGCACCACCGTGACCACGTCGTGCGACATGCCATCCGACCCTAGGGCGCGATCAGAACCCGTGATGGGGACCGCCGCTATGCGGCTGTTGTGGAATCGACTGTTGGGTTTGCGTCGGCTGGGGAGCTCTGGGTCGTTTTCTTGGTGCTTGTCGGCGGTTGGGTCGCAGTGGACGGTGCCTTCGAGGTCGTCGGAGGCGAATACGTCGTCGTCGGCGGTTGGTGCGTGGTCGTCGGCGGTTGGTGCGTGGTCGTCGGCGGCGAGTACGTGGTCGTCGGCGGCGTATACGGGGTCTTCGTCGGACTTGTCGGCGGCGTGTATGGAATGGTCGTCGGTGTCGTCGGAGGCGTGTACGGCGGCACGTATGGGGGCGGGTGTGGCCGCCAGCCCGGGAACGGAATGATGATCGGAACCGGGATCGGCCCGTTCGGGTTGGGCACAAAACCAGGAATGCCCGGTCCCACCGGCGCCGGGTTGACCGGGGCAACCGGCGGTGTCCCACCCGCGCCGGGCGACATCAACTGCGGGGGAATGTAGCCGTTGGAGTCCGGAATGACGCCGCCCTGGAATCCGGCGTTGGGCTGATCGGGCGGGGGCGCGGGTACCGGCGCCTGCTGTTGCGTCGGCAGTAGCGGCATGAACTTGCCCGGGGCGGCATTCTGGTGTCCAACCACGGGCTCTGCGCTCGCCGTCGGCCGCACAGCGACCGCCACCGCGACTGCCAGCGACGCGAATCCGATGACGGCGAACGCGATGACCGCATTGCCGAGCACCAATGACCGTCTGCTCAGCGGCAGCTGCCCGGTCTCGGCCTCGGCATCGTCGAAGTCGTCGCCCTCATCGCCGAACTCGTCCGCCGCGAGTGGCTGGCCCTCGTCGGCCATCGAATACGCGAGCTGTTGTTCCTCGGCGGCAGGCGCGCCCGCGGGCACGAAGGCGGTCTCATCTCCAGTGAGCCCCACCGCCGGGGCCATCGCGGTCGCATCTCCGGCCGACAACAGCACCTGTGGCGCGGCGGCCATCGCCGCGCCGCGGGCGAGGGCGAACGTGGGGTCGTCGGCTACCTCCACCCGCATCGTCGACGCCTCGCGAATCTGGTCGGCAACGCTGTTGAGGTCAGACGATGCGCCCACCAGGTAGATATCTCCCGGGACGTTCGGCTGGTCACCCAGCCTGGCCATCAACGTGTCGAGTGCGGTCGTGGCGTCGTTGCTCGCGAGCGGCGCGCTGGCCAGCAGGGTCGGCGGCGCGTCCTCGCCTCCCTCGGTCGAACCCGGCACCGAGAGTGTCGCCGTCTCGTCGCCAACCACCAGCGCGGCACCGGGCCGCCCCGCCGCGCGCATCAGCGCCGTTACCGCCTGCGACTCCGACAGCACCGCGACGTTCGTGATGCCGGAACCTTCCAGCGCCTGCCGCAACTGGTCAACTTTGGGATGGTCCGTCCAGCAAAGCCGGGTGGCGGCCAGCCGGTGATTCTCGTCTGCCAACAGCCGATTCGTGCCGACCACGGTCTCGGTCAGTGTCTCGACCGGGTCGTCAGCGAGGTCGACGACGGACTGGTCGATCACGTCAGCACCCTGTGCGCCCGGCCCGACAAGCGCCAAGCGGGCAACGGGGCCTGTGACCGCGACCCCCAAAACGACGTCCATCCCGGCTCTCCTTCGGCTGGCCACCCCGCAACCAGCATGTCCCAGGCATCATTACACTGCGATACCGTCGGCAGTAACAGTCATTCGGGCGACAACGTCCGCCTATGAGCGCAGCGTAACCGGGTTCCCAAACCGCGGGACGGTCTCCGCGGAACAACGTCCGCGGAATCGCACGTTCTCATCGCAGCCACTGCCGCGTCGTCCGAACGGAGATTATGTTTCCAAGTAAGCAACGCAGTCAGCCGGGCAGGGGGTTCCCTCGCCACCCAACCGAGGCTGCGCCGCCAGCAACCATCCTCGATACCCGGGGGGAACCGTGAGCCAGAGCAGCGACGACGCGCCTACCGGCCCCATCCCCGGCCAAACGCAGCAGCCACCCCCGGACAGCGCACCCCCTCAGGCTCCGGCCGAGGGCCCGCGCGCAGCACGCCGGCCGACACCGCGCTGGAACGTCGCCGGTGACCTGACCGCCGCTGCCTTGCTCGTCATTGCGCTGGTTCTGCCGTGGAATCTGTACTCCGGTATGGGGATCCCCGGCAGCAACACGACCCTGTTCGCGGTGCTGCTCGCGGTGACGTTGCTGTCCCTGATTTCCATTGCTGTGGCCGGTTCCTGGAGGTCGTCCAGCGCGCGATTCAACGCCGCGGCGGCTAATCGACTTCGTCTGTGGCTCAACGTCCCGTACCTGCTGCTGGTGCTCGTCTTTGTTGGTTTCGACGCGTTCGAGACCGTCCGATTCGGTGGCACCGTGACCGTGCCGGGTGGTGTCGGACCCGGCGCATGGCTCGGGATCGCCGGCGCACTGCTGAACGCGCAACCGGTGATAACCGGTGCCGCCGCGGACGACGAGAAGTTGAGCGGGTGGCTGAGGTCTGCCCGGATCATCGGCTACGCGTCGATGCTGCTGGCGCTACTGAGCTTTGGTTTCAACCTGTACTGGCGGGTGAAATACGCATTGACCGACACAGCCGGTTCGTCTGGCTTCGGCAAGCAGAACATCGCGGTCATTGCGACGGCGGTGGTGTACGGCGTGGTGGCGTTGGTCGCCATCCTCGTCGCATCGCGGTGGCTTCTTCGCAGCACCACGGCTTCCCGAATGGCCACCGTTGCGCTCGGGGCGTCGACGCTTGCTGCCGGGATCATCGTGTGGTGCCTTCCCGTCGGTCGTGACATCGATGCGTTCCACGGCATAGCGCAGAACACGTCGACGGCCGGGGTCGGGTTCGAGGGTTACCTGGCGTGGGCGGCGGCCGCGGCGATTTTTGCGCCTCGAACACTTCTCGCACTGTTCGGTGACCGGACCAGGTCGACGACCGAGGACAACGCCTGGCGGGCGGCGGCCAGAAATGGCTTGCTGCTCATCGCCGTGTGGTGTCTGGGGTCGATGGTGATGAGGATTACCGACCTCGTCGTCGGAGTGATCCTGAACTACCCGTACTCGCGATACGACAGCATCGTGCTGGCGGCGTTCGATCTGGTCACCGCGGTCCTTGCGATCTGGCTGCGCGTCAACCTGGCCAACGACGCGGTCTCCGCGAGGCTGATCTCGTCGCTGTGCGGACTTGTGGCCACACTGAGCATTTCGCGGGTCGTGGTAGGGGTCGCGCTGGCCCCACGGTTCGAGGAAATGCCTAACCCCGCCGCGCAAAACCCGGTCTACGGAAATAATCTCGCCCAGCAGATCACCAGCACCTTCGACGTGGCGCTGTGCGGGCTGGCCCTGTGCATCCTGACCGCCGCGATCATCACGGGTCACCTCACCGGCCGACGGTTGCGACCGCAGAAGCGCCGCGCTGCGCGCAAGCGTGCTGGCGCGACGAGTGCTCAGTCGGCCGAGGCGACCACCCGCATCCCGGCCGGCGCGCAGCCGCCGTCGGCCGCGCCGACGCGTGTCCGGGTGGGCGGCGCCTCGACGCCGTCGGCTGCGGCGACCACCCGGATCCCGACCGGGCCTGCCACGCAATCACCCCGGATCTTCCGCGGCGACGACTCCGGCACGCGACAGATACCTGTCCCGAAGCCCAAGATCTACCGGCCGCCGCACGACTCGCAGTAACGCAAGCTACTCACACCACTACCGGAGCGGCGCGAACGCGAACTCGCGCAGGCCCTCGCGTGGGTCAACGGCCGCACGGAAACCCAGCACCTCGGTGGCCCGGGTGGGATCGGCGACGATGTGCCGCACATCGCCGCTGCGGTACTGCCCGGTGATGACCGGGGACACGGTGCCGTTCGTGCCGCCGCGCGCATCGCACAGTGCGGTGGCCACCTCCAGGATTGAAATCGGCTGCCCCGAGCAGACATTGACCGCGGTGAAGCCGTCGCGCTCAGCCAGCGACGACGCAGCCGCAAGGTTGGCGGCGGCCACATCGTCGACGTGGACGAAGTCACGCATCTGACCGCCGTCCTCGAAAACCTTTGGTGGCTCACCTTTTTCCAGCGCCGACCGGAAGATCGCCGCCACTCCGGAGTATGGGGTGTCGCGCGGCATGCCGGGGCCGTAGACGTTGTGGTAGCGCAATGCCATCACCGAGCCGCTCGTCGATTCCGACCACGCCAGCGCGTAATGCTCCTGCGCGGTCTTGCTGGCCGCGTACAGGCTGCGCGGCCGCAGGGCGGCATCCTCGTCGACCAGCCGCCACTGCAGCTCCGCACCGCCGATCGGGCAGCGGTGCTCGAAGATCCCGGCGTCCAGGTCCGCGCGTCGCCGCGGCAGCGGGTCCACTGGTCCGTGTTCGGAGCAGTGATACCGGCCCTGCCCGTACACCACCATCGAGGACGCCAGCACCAGACGGCGCACCCCGGCAGCGAACATCTGCGCCAGTAGCACGGTGGTAGCGAAATCGTTGTGCCCGCCGTAGGCGGGCGCGTCGGCGGCGTCCACGCCGGCGCCCACCATCGCGGCCTGGTGGCATACCAGGTCGACACCATGCAATAGCGGGGCCAGCGCCTCGGCATCGCGGACGTCGACCTTTCGGCATCCCGGCGGTAACACCGAGTTCGGGCCGTGCGCGGCGGCCAGCAACACGTCGACGGCGATCACCTCATGGCCCGCCGCCCGCAGCGCAGCGTGCACCCGCGATCCGATGAAACCGGCCGCCCCGGTGAGCAACACCCTCATGGCAGTTCCACCGGCAATGTGACACCGGTGTGCGCCAGGCAGTGCGTGCAGCTGCGTTCGGCGGCGACTTTGCCGATCGCCGCCCGCACCAGCTTCTTGAACAGCTCCATGTTTTTTTCGAATTGGGCGAACACGTCCGTGGCCTTCACACCCTCGCCCGCCGTAACACCAGCATCCAGATCGGTCACCAAAGCGATTGCCGCATAGCATATTTCGAGTTCCCGGGCCAACACCGCCTCCGGATAGCCGGTCATGTTGACCAGGCTGAAGCCGGCGGAGGCGAACCACTGGCTTTCGGCCCTGGTGGAAAATCGCGGCCCCTGGATCACCACCATGGTGCCGCCGTCGACCACGGCAGGCAGGCCGGTGACCGCCGACCGCAACGTCGGGCAGTACGGATCGGCGAAGTCGACGTGGATAGCGCCGGAGTCGAAGTAGGTGTCGGCGCGGCCGTTGGTGCGATCCACCAGCTGGTCGGGCACCACCACGGTGCCGGGACCGTATTCGGGGTTCAGGCTGCCGACCGCGCACGGCGCGAAGACCCGCCGCACACCGAGCTTGCGCAGCGCCCACATGTTGGCCCGGTAGGGCACGGTGTGCGCCGAGTATTCATGTTTGGCGCCATGCCGCGGCAGGAAAGCGACCTCGTGCTCCCCGACGGCGCCGACCGTGACCGCGGCGCTGGGCTCGCCATACGGAGTGTCCACGTTGATGTTGCGGACGCCGGACTCGAAGAACGTGTAGAAGCCGCTGCCGCCGATCACTCCGAGCATGCGCCCATTGTGTCCATGCCCCGCGTTTGATCCGGTGCGCGGGGCACCGGCAGGATGCGTTGGTGGCCAGTTTCGCGCAGTGGATCTCGGGGGCTCGGCCGCGGACGCTGCCCAACGCGGTGGCACCGGTGGTCGCGGGCACCGGCGCTGCGGCGTGGCTGCACTCCGCCGTGTGGTGGAAAGCGCTGCTGGCGCTGGTTGTCGCGGTCGCGCTGATCATCGGCGTCAACTACGCCAACGACTACTCCGACGGCATCCGCGGCACCGACGACGACCGGGCCGGCCCGGTGCGGTTGGTCGGCTCGCGGCTGGCTAGCCCGCGATCGGTGCTGACCGCCGCGGTGACCAGTCTGACGGTCGGCGCGGTGGCCGGGTTGGTGCTGGCGCTGCTGAGCGCGCCGTGGCTGATCGTGGTCGGCGCCGCCTGCATCGCCGGGGCGTGGCTGTACACCGGCGGGTCAAAACCCTACGGGTATTCGGGTTTTGGCGAGGTCGCGGTGTTCGTGTTCTTCGGTCTGGTCGCCGTGCTCGGCACCCAGTACACCCAGGCGTTGCGGGTGGACTGGGTGGGACTGGTGCTGGCGGTGTCGATCGGGGCGCTCTCGTCGTCGGTGTTGGTGGCCAACAACTTGCGGGATATCCCGACCGACGCGCAGTCTCAGAAGATCACCCTGGCGGTGCGGCTGGGCGATGCCCGCACCCGGGTGCTGTATCAGTCGTTGCTGACGATCGCCGGGGTTTTGACCCTGGTCCTGATGCTGGCGACGCCGTGGTGCGCTGCGGGATTGGTGGCCACACCGCTGGCCCTGCGCGCCGCGCGGCCGGTCCGATCGGGACGCGGCGGGCCCGAGCTGATCCCGGTGCTGCGCGACACCGGGCTGGCGATGATCGTGTGGGCGATCGCGGAGGCGGCGGCGTTGGCGCTGGGCGCTTAGGGCTTTGACTGTGCACTCAGGGCTTTGACTGTGCGCTCAGGGCTTTGATTGTGCGCTCAGGGTGGAGTCCGTCGGCGTGTCGTCGCCGTGGACGCACGCTCGATGAGAGCTGGGCTAGGCGGCCTTGTCCAGCAGCGTCAGAATCGAGGCACGCAGCTGCGCGGTATAGACGTGTTCGGTGATCAGGCCGACGGCCGCCTTGTCGTCACTGCGCATGATGCCCAGCAATAGATGCGTGCAGGCGATCTCATTGTCCTTGTGGGCCAATGCTTCTCGCACGGCCAGCTCAACGCATTTCTTGGCGGCGCGGGTGAACGGGATATGCCCGCGCCGGCGGCGGCGCCGGCCCGAGCGAGGCAGCGCGCTGTCGAGCACGTCGGCGCCGAACGTGCGTGCCACGCTGTCGCGCACCGCGCGCAGGTCGATGCCGATGGCCCGCAGCGCCTCGGCGTCCTCGTCGAAAGAATCGTCGGTCGTCGGGCAAGCCTCGATCAACCGGGTCCGAACCACATCGGCGGTCAGACCGTAGCCGCTCAGCACTCCGGACAAGTCGTTGTCTGCCGCCTGCAGGACACCGAGCAGCAGGTGCTGCGGAGCCATTTCGCGGGTCCGCAGTTCACGGGCTTCCTCCTGAGCGAGTACCACGGCGGCTCGGGCTTGACGGGTGAAGCGCTCGAACATGCGTCATCTCCTCCGGTTGTACTTCTGGTGCACGGCCTGTCGGCTCACGCCAAGCGCCTCGGCAATGGCCTGCCAACTCCAGCCTTGCTCGCGAGCGTTGGCGACGTGGATCGCCTCCAGGCGCTCCTGCAATCGCTGCAGTGCGCGCACCGCGCGCAGTCCGACCGCAGGGTCGGCATTGCTTGCCGCATCGGCGGCCGACCCCGGCGAGAGGTCAGGCAAGTCGGACAGTTCGGTCATAAGCGTCAATGTAACTTGACACAACGAGGACGTCAAGAAAACTTGACACGGGGATCCCGACGATCATTAACTCCGTGAATCCGATAACAATGGGAGATCGGCGTCGGGACTAACGGCCGTTCGCCACCAGCTGGATACCACCGATCGAGGACCGCAATGAAGCAGATCGCCACGACCAGTGGGCCCACGAGCGTCGGATTGCTCAGTGTCGGGGCATACCGACCTGAGCGAGTGGTCACCAATGACGAGCTGTGTCGCAACATCGAGTCGTCCGATGAGTGGATCTACTCGCGAACCGGAATCAAAACGCGCCGATTCGCTGCTCGCGAAGAATCCGCCGCTTCCATGGCGATCGAGGCGGGCCGACGGGCAATTTCGGGCGCCTCACTCACAGCGAGCGACATCGACGGCGTGATCGTCGCGACCAGCACCCATTTTCTGCAGACCCCCGCCTGTGCCCCAGAGGTCGCAGCGGGCTTGGGCGCTACCGGTGTGCCCGCGTTCGATATCTCAGCAGGGTGCGCCGGCTTCGGGTACGCGATCGGCGTCGCAGCCGACATGATCCGGGGCGGAGGCGCCGCCAAGCTCCTGGTCATCGGTTCCGAGAAGCTGTCCCCCACCATCGACATGCAGGACCGTAGCAACTGCTTCATATTTGCCGACGGCGCAGCTGGAGTTGTGGTGGGCGAGACGCCCATTCAAGGTATCGGACCGACCGTCTGGGGCAGTGACGGTGAGCAGGCCACCGCCATACGCCAGGACATTGACTGGATCGCATATATGGACAACCCGACTGGCCCACGCCCGTTTTTGCGGCTTGAAGGCAGCGCGGTCTTCCGTTGGGCGGCATTCGAGATGGGCAAAGTTGGCCGGCAGGCAATGGACGCGGCGGGAATCAGACCCGATGAGATCGACGTGTTCATCCCTCACCAAGCCAATAGCCGAATCAATGAAGTACTGGCCAAGAACCTGGAGTTGCGGCCGGACGCGATTATCGCCAACGACATTGAGCACACCGGAAACACGTCCGCGGCTTCCATTCCCTTGGCGATGGCCGAACTACTGGCAACCGGGGCGGCCAAGGCCGGCGATCTGGCGCTGCTGATCGGGTACGGCGCGGGTCTAAGCTATGCCGCTCAAGTCGTAGTGATGCCGAACGGTTGAGCGCGCGATCTCACTCGTCGTCGGTTCCCGCATCGGCAACTGCCTCACCGCGCAGCCGGGCTTGCAGCTGTTCGCGTTCCCGGCGCCGGCGTTCGCCGGCTACGGCAAGCGCGGCGGTGGCGCGCCGGCGCAGCGGGCCGTACAGCCAGATGCCTAGAGGCATCGCGATGATCAAAGCGAACAACGCCGCCACGACGATGGGGAATTGGGTGACCCCGAGTAATCGCGCGATCACATAGATCACACCGGTGAGCGCGACGACCAGCAGCAACCGCGCCGCCGCGTAAACCAGAACGTCGACGACGACGTGGTTTCCCGTGGGCTCTCCCGCGCTGCGCCCGGCTTGATCGGGCGCCTGATCCCCAGTGCTGTTGTCGCTAGGCTCTTCTGACACAGTTCGAGCCTACGGCGCGGGTATATTCGCTCAAAGGAGGTGTTGAGTGCTCTACCTGCTGCTCGTCCTGGTCTTGGGGACGCTGATCTACATTGGCTGGCGCGCGGCGCGGTCCCAGACCAACCGACCGAAGACTCGCGTTATCGGACCTGACGACGATCCAGATTTCTTGGGGCGGCTAGGACACGGGGACAACAACCCTCGCTAAGCGACACCCGGGTTGCGCTCGCCGGGGAACCCGTCGGCGACAACGGCTGCCAGCTCGGTAAGCGCTTCGCGGGTGCCCCGCCGCAGCAGACCCAGACTGATCTCCGCGCCATCTTCGAGATGGGGGTCGAACGGTATCAGCCGCACCGCACGGCAGCGCCGGGAGAAGTGATCGACCACCTTGTTCATGTCGACCTTGCCGGTCCGTGACCGCACCGCGTTGATGACCGCGATCGAATTGCGGACCTTCTCTTCGTGACCGTGTGCGTCCAGCCAGTCCAGCGTCGCCGAGGCGCTGCGCGCGCCGTCGATGGATCCCGAGCTGACCACGATCAGCAGATCGGCCCTCTCCAGCACTGACGACATCGCGGAATGCAACAGCCCGGGACCGCAGTCGGTGAGGACCAGGCCGTAAAACCGCTCCAGGATGTCCAGGGTGCGGGTGTAGTCGTCGGCGCTGAACGCGTCCGATATGGAGGGATCGTTTTCCGACGCCAGAATTTCCAGTCCGCTGGGGCCCTTCGAGGTGTAACGGCGGACGTCGCTGTAGCGCTCGATGGTTCCGGCGTCATGCAGCAGCTGGCGCACGGTGGCCGACGTCTCCAACGGGATCTTCTGGCTCAGGGTGCCGCGGTCGGGGTTGGCGTCTACTGCCGCCACCCGATCGCCGCGGATCGAGGCGAAGGTGGACCCCAGCGTGGCGGTGATCGTGGTTTTGCCCACACCACCCTTCAAGGACAGCACCGCAATCCGGTAGGAGCCGCGCAGCGGCCGGTTGACCTGGGCCACCAGGTTGTTGTAGCGGGCGGCCCGCGGGCTCTCCCCCAGGTTGATCAGCTGACCGGACAGCACATAGAGCAACCGGCGCCAGCCCTCCGAAGGCGGCGGTTTGACGGGTCGCAGCAGCATGCCCGTGGACAGTTCCGGATAAGGCGACTGCGGGACATGCTCGGGGCGGTAGGGGGTTTCGGCTGGCGGCGCGTCGGCGGGGCCGTTGTAGTAGGCCCCGAAGGCCGTCGGATCGACGCGCGGAATACCGGTAACCGGCGTGGAATCCCAGGGCGGCATCCCGGTGGGGGCTGGTGATGTGGGCCCCGCGGTCTCCCGCCTTTCGGGTCCGGGGCCCCGACGCTCGGTGCGGAATCCGGCGAAAGCCCGGGTCGGTGCGTCGCCGGAGTCCGCCGACGATTCGCCGGCGCGTTCGTCAGGCTGCCGCAGCTCGGTGGTCGGATGTTCAGGCGCTCCCACACCCGTCGTTGGCTGGTCGGACATGTGCACTCCCCTTGTTGCAGTTTTCTTGGGTCGGTTGCTGACTGTCAGCCCACGCCGGCATACGAATGCAGGCCCACAGTCACCAGATTAACGAAGAACAAATTGAAGACCATGGCCACGAACCCCACCACGTTGATCCATGCCGCTTTCCTGTCCCGCCATCCGGCCGTTGACCTGGCGTGCAGATAGGCCGCGTATATCACCCAAGCCACGAATGAAACCGTCTCCTTGGGGTCCCAGCCCCAATACCTGCCCCAGGCTTGCTCGGCCCAGATCGCGCCGAAGATGACCCCGAAACCAAAGACCGGGAACGCGAAGATCGTGGTTCGGTAGGCGATGCGATCCAGGGTCTGCGCGTCGGGGAATCGCTGCACCACGCGTGCCAGCGCACCTTCAGAGCCTTCAGGGTCCGGGTCACCCAGCCGCGAGGTGCGCAGCAAGAACAGGATGCTGGCAATGCCGGCGACCAGGAACACCCCGGAACCCAGGCTGACCACCGACACGTGAATGGGCAGCCAGTAAGACTGCAGCGCCGGCATCACCGGCGCGGCATTGGCATACAGCCAGCGTCCGGAGATTGTCAGCAGGATCAGGACCGGCAGCAGCAGGAAAACCCACAGCGGGCGGTACTGCGGACGCCGCAGCACCAGGGCGCCGGCGACCAGGCCACAAAAGCAGGTCAGGTTGATGAACTCGTACATGTTGCCCCACGGCACCCGCAAGGTGGCCAGGCCGCGCAGCACGATGCACGCCAGCAGAAGTCCGATGCCGAGGTAGAGCACGGCCAGCCCGGCTCGCCCGACGCGTTCGTCGAACGGCCGTTGGACAACGTCGTCCACGATGCCGGGGCTGGTGCTGTCGACGGCAACCGAACCGGCCAGGACCTGTGCGCGATGGTCTGCGCGGCGGCCGCCGACGTAAGCCAGCTCGAAGGCCAGCAGCAACAACGCAACGACCAGGGCCACCACCGCCGAGGTGAACGCCCAGTCGGAGTAGCGCGCCAGGCCGACGTTGATGTGCAGGGTGTTCATGTGACGTCCACCTGAGAACTCCTTCTGGACGCTGGGGCCGCTTCGGCCCCGTCTGGGGGTACTCCCCTGCTCCGCGGGGACCCCACCCGCTTGCGGGGGACTGCGCCGGACTCGCCGAGTCCGGCCAGTAACCGCTCGGTCAGCCGCTCGAACTCGTCACCCCAACCGGAGTTGTCGGTGCGCGCCAGGCCGCCCAGCTCGACGTTCACCGTACCCGGCTCCGCTTGGGAGTCCGCGTCGGTCACCGGCGTAAGACGCACCCATACCCGGCGGCGCCGCACCAACAGCGAGACCAGCAGCCCGCCCATCATCGTGATGGCGAAAACCAGCACCCAGGTCTGGCCGGGGTCGTGGGAGACCTGCAGGTTGACGAACGGCACGGCGCCGTCGAACCGGACGATGGTGCCCGCTGCCGGGCCTTGGTCGATCTTGACCTCTTGGCCGGCGCGCAGGTTGACCCTCGCTTCTTTGGTGAGTCGGCCCTGCTGAATCAGCCGGGGATCCAGGGTGAACAACGATTGGGGCCGGCCGGTGTCCAGGCCGGTATCGCCCCGGTAGATGTCGACGGCCACGGCGGGGGCGTTCAGGGCCGGGAACCGCGACGACAACAGCGTGCCGTCCAGCTGCTCGGTCGGCGCCAGCAGGCCCTGGATCGCGATCTCGTGTTTGCGGCGTTCGCCGGGGTTGGGATAGCTGCCGGCGGGCGGGTCGATTCGCACCACACCCGACGAGAGCAGGGTCATCGGGTTGTCGGGTCGCCATTGCACGGTCGACGTGCGCATCTGCCCGTCCGGGAAGGTGACGGTGAAGGACGGCGCATAGCCGTGGCCCTGCAGGTACACCCGGTCGCCGCCGACGCGCAGCGGGTGGTTGACCTCCAGCCGGTAGGGCCGCCAGCTGTTGGCCGCCAGGTCGTGGCCGGCTTGGTAGTCGATGTCGGCGGCGAACGAGGTGGCCTGGCCCGACTGCAGGTAGTGCGCCTGAAAGTCGTTGACCCGGATGCAAATTGGGTGCAGCGACGTGCCGTCAACGGTGTTGCCGGCGCGGAACGAGTCGAAGGCGGCGGGCGATGCCGAGCAAAAGCCGGGGCCGCTGTCGGCGATGACGATCACGTTGCCCTCGTAGCCGAACAGCTTGCCGACGGCCACGGCGACCAGCAGGCCCAACAGCGAGAAATGAAAGACCAGGTTGCCGAATTCGCGCAGATAGCCCTTCTCGGCCGACACCTCAACGGATTCGGGGACGGCGTCTTCTTGATGGCGGATGGCCGTGCGCCAGCCGCGCAGCCGGCCGGTGATGGTGTTCGCCAGGCTGTTCAACTCCCCGGGCCCGGCAACGAGCCGGGTGCTGGTGTGCTTGGGTAGCCGGGCCAGGTTGCGTGGGGCCGCGACCGGTGTGGCGCGCAGGCTGCGGGCGTGCTCGATCATCCGCGGGGTGAGGCAGCCGACCAGGGAAACGAACAGCAACACGTAGATGGCGGTGAACCAGAAGCTGGAGAACACGTCGAAGGCCTGCAGCCGATTCAGCCATGGGCCGATCACCGGATGGGCGGCCAGGTACTCGTCGACCTTGCCGGCGTTGAGATTGCGCTGCGGCAGCAGCGCACCGGGTATCGCGCCAAGCGCGAGCAAACACAGCAGCACCAGTGCGGTGCCCATCGAGGTCAGCGCGCGCCAGGTGTTGCGGGCCTTTTGAACGAGCCCTGCGAGCACCTGCGGGATAACGCGTGAGTTCAAATCGGCAACCTCACGTCGGACACGAACGCGTCCCGCAGCCATGAGATGAAGTCATTCCATACCCCGGTGACCAGCAGGGCGCCGACCGCGATCAGCAGCGCGCCGCCGAAGATCTGGATGGCCCTGGTGTGCCGTCGCAGCCAGCCCAGGCCCGCCACCGCGCCCGCCGAGCCAAACGCCAGCAATACGAAGGGGATTCCCAGCCCCAGGCAGTAGGCGATCACCAATGCGATTCCACGCGCGACGTTCCCGCCCTCGGTGGCCGAGGCGACGGTGATCACGCCGGTCAGCGTCGGCCCCAGGCACGGCGTCCAGCCGAGCGCGAACACCGCGCCCAGCACCGGTGCCCCGGCGACCGTCGTCAGCTGCTTCGGGCTGAACCGGGCCTCACGCTGCAGGGCCGGGACGAGGCCGACGAAAACCAGCCCCATGACGATGGTCAGTACACCCCCAACCCGTTGCAGCGCAAGCTGATTGGTGATCAGCGTGGTGGTCATACCGAGCACCGCAACGGTGCCGAGCACGAAGACCACGGTGAACCCGGCGACAAACAACGCCGCCGACCCGGCGACCCGCCAGCGGGCGGCCGGCGGGGCTTTGATCGCACCTGGTGGAGGCTGCTCATCCACGCCGACGACAGCCGCCAGATACGACAGGTAGCCCGGCACCAGCGGGACCACGCATGGTGAGGCGAACGACACCAGCCCCGCCAGCAGGCACACCCCCAACGCCACCAGCAGCGGTCCGGCGGCGGCGATCTGGGTGAACCCGGTCATTGCCGACCCTGCGGCGTCTGGCCCGCTCCGCCTTCTTGGGTGACCCGCTGCACCACAGGCCGCAGATCATCGGCCAGCAGTTCACGCAGAAACACCGCCGCGACCCGGTGCTGGCGGTCCAGCACCAGGGTGGACGGGATGACGGTGGTGGGGTACTTGCCGCCGAAGGCAATCAAGGTACGCATCGCCGGGTCGTAGATCGACGGAAACGTCACGTGGCGGTCGTCGACGAAATCCAGGGCCGCCTGGCGGTTGTTGTCGCGCGCATCGATGCCGAGGAAGGACACCCCAGAGCCCCGGGTGGCGTCATACACCTGCTGCAGTTGACTGACCTCGGCCCGGCACGGCCCGCACCACTGCCCCCAGACGTTGATGACGACGACGTTGCCGGCAAAGATGGGGTCGTCCAGCGAGATCGTGTGCGCCGGATCGGCGAGGTCCGGCCCGGACAGCGGGCCGGGGCGGCCGCGGCTTGCCGGCGGGTCGTAGAGGATGTCGGTCTTCCCGCCCGGCGAAACGAATTCGAACATGCCGCCTTGGGCCACCGCATCGCGACCGGTACAGCCGACGGCGCCGGCCAGCAACCCGGAAACAAGGATTGCCAACACTGCCCTGGCCGACGCCCGCCGCCGCATGGTCAAGCGCTCGCCGGTTGGAAATACTCGACGTCCACCAGCCGGTCGCCGTCGTAGACCAGCGTGGTGACCGAGGCGAGCCCGCATTCCCGTCGTCGCGGGTCGTGCCAGAGCCGCTTCCCGGTCAGTTGCAGCCGCAGCGTCCACACCGGTAGTTGATGGCTGACGCATACCACCTCATGGCCGGCGCCGCGGGCACGCGCCTTGTCCACCGCGGTCGTCATCCGGGCCGCGATCTCGGCGTACGGCTCGCCCCAGGACGGAGTGAACGGATTACGCAGCTGCCACCAAAACCGCGGGTCCCGCCAGGCGCCGTCGCCCGGGCCGACGCGCCGGCCCTCGAAGAAGTTGGCCGATTCGATCAAGTCGGGGTCGGTGTCGACGGTCAGGTTGTGCTTTGCGGCGATGGGTGCGGCGGTCTCTTGGGCCCGCTGCAACGGGGAGGAGATCACCGCGACGATGTCGCGGTCGGCCAACGCGTCGGCGACCGCTTCCGCTTGCGCCCTGCCCGCCTCCGATAGGTGGAATCCGGGCAGCCGACCATAGAGGACCCCGCTGGGGTTGTACACCTCACCGTGACGGACCAGATTGACCCGGGTGTGTTCGGCCATCAGGACTCCCCCTCCCGCGCGGCACCCGCGGCGGCGTTGGCGGCCGCGGGCAGCGCAGCGGCGATCCGGTCGAACGCGGTGTCGTCCAGAGCCGCCGAGACGAACCACGCCTCGAAGGCACTGCACGGCGGGTAGACGCCGGCGTCCAGCAGGGCGTGAAAGAACGGTGGAAAACGCCAGGTCTGGCTGCTGCGGGCGGACGCGAAATCGGTCACCGGCGTATCGGAGAAGAACACGCTGAGCATATTGCCGGCCCGCGGAATCTGGTGCGGGACACCGGCATCCGTCAACGCCTCGGATAGCAACCCGGCCAGGCGGTCAGCATTGGCGTCCAGTGTGGCGTAGACCGCGTCGTCGGCGGTGCGCAGCGTGGCCAGCCCGGCGGCCATTGCGACCGGGTTCCCCGACAGTGTGCCGGCCTGATACACCGGCCCCAGCGGCGCCAGCCGCTCCATCACCTCGGCCCGCCCGCCGAACGCAGCGGCCGGCAGTCCACCGCTCATCACCTTGCCGAAGGTGAACAGGTCGGCGGCTACCGGATCGATTCCGTACCAACCACTTCGGCTGACCCGGAAACCCGTCATCACCTCGTCGATGATCAGCAACGCGCCGTGCTCGGCGGTGATCGCGCGCAGCGCCGCGTTGTAGCCGGCTGCGGGCGGGACGACTCCCATGTTGCCTGGGCTGGCCTCGGTGATCACCGCGGCGATCTGGTCACCGAACCGGGTGAAGGTCTGCTGCACAGCGTCGATGTCGTTGTAGGGCAACACAATTGTGTCGGCCGCGGTGGCGCCGGTAACCCCGGGGGAGGACGGCAGGCCCAATGTCGCCACCCCAGAACCCGCGTCGGCGAGCAACGCGTCCACATGGCCGTGGTAGCAACCGGAGAACTTGACGATCTTGGCCCTGCCGGTGAAGCCGCGGGCCAGTCGGACCGCACTCATGGTGGCCTCGGTGCCGGAGTTCACCAGCCGTATCCGCTCGACCGGCGCCACCCGGCCGATGATCTCGGCGGCCAGCTGGGTCTCGGCCGGTGTCGGAGCCCCGAACGACAAGCCCGACGAAGCCGCCTTGGCGACGGCGTCGACGACGGCCGGGTGGGCGTGGCCCAGGATCATCGGGCCCCACGAGCAGACCAGGTCGACGTAGCGGTTGCCGTCGGCGTCGGTGAGCCAGCATCCGCGCGCCTCGGTGATGAAGCGCGGGGTGCCGCCCACCGCCGTGAAGGCGCGTACCGGCGAGTTCACCCCACCGGGAATGACCGCGCAAGCCTCCTCGAACAGACTCGCCGAAGTGCTTACAGCTGCGGCGGCCTGGTCAGTGCTGCCCATGACAACTAGTGTTCCAGCCTCCCCGGCCCGATCAACTACAGGGTGTAAGAGTTGGCTCCGTCAGGGTGGGCGGATCGCCGCGCTGACACAATCAGCTGGTGACTCGGCAGACGGCCGTCGACGTCGCTCTGACCCGTGTTGCCGCGGCCCGTGCAGATCCGGACGCCAGGCTTGCGCTGATGCGCCAGCTCTACGAAGTCCCGGCCAGCGTGGACCGCGGCCACCTGCCGTTTCGCCAGGCCGCATCGGCCTTCACGGGATGGCAGTTGCGACGTGGATTGCTCAACCCGGTAGACGGACCGGCACCGGGAAGCCCTTGGTGGCGTGCGGTGAACGAGCACCTGCTCCGGGACGGTTGGGAAGCCCGCGCACTGGCCTTCGGTCATCCCGGCGTCCCCAGCTCTTTGGGGGTCGCCGCGTCGCTCCAATTCATCCGGTATCCGTCCGCCCAGCGCTGGTACCGGGCACACAACATCAGCGTCGTCAGCGCGTACCTCGAACACCAGCACCTCGCGTCTCGCGAGTCCCGCGTCGAACGTTTCTTCATCAACCTGGTACTGATGCGGGTTCTCTATGCCCACGCGCTGGTCGCCGCACCTCGGCTCGCGCTCGGCTGGCTGGCCTTCGCCGGTCGGCCACTCGGGGACCCACGATTGGGCATGACCGGCATATTTCTGTCACTTTCCCGGGTGCTCCCCGACCGCTACCCGCTCGGTGATGACTTGACGCCCTATCTGCGGGCTGAACACGGGATAGCGCATCTACTCGATGTCGGGGTCATCCAACCGCGACTAGAGCTCCTCTACGACTGGTCCGCTTGCGACCTCGCCATTCCCGGCCTGCGACAGCTCCTGTCCGATCAGACTCCGTGTTACGCATGGCCGGCGCACGACCAGCAGCCATGGCATCCACCACCGTCGCGGCCGGCTCGGCTGGCGCGCACGCTGGTGCCGGCGACGCGCCGTGTGGGTTGAACTCAGCCGGGGCCGACGAGTTGGATAGTGGCATGCAATTGCCCCAAGGAGTCGCACGATTCAACCGTCACGTGACCAACCCCATTCAGCGGATGTGGGCCGGCTGGCTCCCACCGTTCGCGATCGTCGAGCATGTCGGACGGCGCTCGGGCAAGCCATATCGGACACCGGTGAACGCGTTCTACACCAGCGTCGATGGCAAACCCGGTGTCGCGATTCTGCTGACCTACGGCCCGGACCGCGACTGGTTGAAGAACCTCACCGCGGCCGGGGGCGGTCGGATGCGCCGCAGCGCCAAGACTTTCGGCATCACCGACCCGCGAGTGGTCAGCAAAGCCGAGGCGGCACCGCACATCGAGGGCGCCTGGCGGGTGCCTTTCGCCAGGATGCCGTTCGAACAGGTGGTACTGCTCACCAAGACCGAGTGAAAGTGGTCACACTGCGCCACAGCGACACCGGCTGATGCGCATCACCAAAATCCTGGAACGGCCGGTCGGGCTACGCGTCGGCTCAGGCGGCGGCCCCGCCAACGCGGTCGTGAACTTCTCCAGCCACACCGTGTCGCTGGTCGCGGTGTGCACCGACGTGATCAGGGCCGGAAGGCCCGTGGCCGGGCTGGCCTTCGATTCGATCGGCCGGTTCGCCCAGAGCGGGATCCTTCGCGACCGGATGATCCCACGCCTGGCTGCCGCTTCCCCCGATGCGCTGCTGGACGCCTCGGGACGGATCGACCCTGCCGCCGTTCTGGCATGTGCGCTCGCCGATGAGAAGCCCGGCGGCCACGGGGACCGGGCAGCGGCCGCGGCCGCCCTCGAGCTGGCCTGTTGGGACCTGAACGCAAAACTGCGCGACGAACCCGCCTACCTGACCATCGCGCGCCGCTTCGGGCGGCAGCCGGCCACGACGGTGGCGGTGTATGCCGCCGGCGGCTACTACTACCCGGATCGCGGCCTCGACGCCCTGCGCACCGAGATGCGCGGGTACCTCGATCTCGGCTATGACGCGGTCAAGATGAAGATCGGCGGCGCGTCGCTGCGCGAGGATCTGACGCGGATCGAGGCCGTCATCGACATCGTCGGCGCCGCGGGACGGGTCGCGGTCGACGCGAACGGCAGGTTCGACCGGTCCACGGCGCAACAATGGGCGGCGGCGTTGGACGGCTACGGTCTGCGCTGGTACGAAGAGCCAGGCGATCCATTGGATTTCGAGCTGAACCACGCCGTGACGGCCTGCTACGACGGCGCGGTCGCCACCGGTGAAAACCTCTTCTCGGTGCCCGATGTGATCAATCTCGTTCGGTACGGCGGCATGCGGCCGGAACGCGATGTCTTCCAGATGGACGCCGGCCTGAGCTACGGGTTAAGCGAATACGTGCGGATGCTCGAAGTGCTCGAGTCCAACGGCTTTGATCGCCGGTTCGCTTTCCCGCACGGCGGGCACCTGATCAATCTGCACATCGCGGCCGGGCTGGGCTTGGGTGGATGCGAGTCTTATCCGGGAGTGTTTCAGCCGTTCGGCGGCTACCCCGACGGCTGCGCGCTCTCCGCGGGGCGGATCGCACCGACGGACGCGCCGGGCTTCGGGCTGGAGCAAAAGACCGGCTTGGCCAAATTGATAGCCGAACTGACAGCCTGACCCCAGGAGCATGTGGATGAAGATCGCTGTAATCGGCTGTGGCGCAATGGGTTCCATCTATGCTGCCAGACTCGCCGCCGCGGGCAACGACGTTCTGGCGATCGACCGCGACCAGCCCAGCATCGATCAGATGAACCGGCATGGACTGCGGGTCACCGGACCGGGCTCCGACCAGGTGGTGCCGCTGCGGGCAAGCACCACCGCCCCGGCCGAGGCGATGGACCTGATCGTGCTCGCCGTCAAGGCCGCGAACGTGAAAGCCGGCGCACAGCAAGCGCTTCCGATGTTGGGCCCGGCTACCCCGGTCCTGACTATCCAGAACGGCCTGGGATCGGCGGAGACCGTCGCCGGCATCGTCGGGGACCAGCGGGTCGCGGTCGGCATCGCCAGCGGGTTCGGCGCGGCGCGCGTGGCTGCAGGGCATGTGCATCACAACGCCATGCGGGCGATGCGTTTCGGCGCCTACTCGTCGCTGCCGCACGCAACGGTCGAGTCGATCGCACAAGCCTGGACCGACGCTGGATTCGACGCCGCCGCGGTCACCGACATCGCAGCCATGCAGTGGGAAAAGCTGATTTGCAACGTCGCCTACAGCGCGCCGTGCGCGCTGACCGGGATGACGGTGGGCCAGGTGATGGACGACCCGGAGATGGGTCCGGTCAGCCAGGCGGCGGCGACGGAAGCATGGACTGTCGCCCGGGCGTCGGGCATCGCGGTTGCCGTCACCGATCCCGTCGCGCATGCGCGCGCCTTCGGCGCGCAGATGCCGGAGGCCAAACCGTCGGCACTGCTGGACCACGAGGCGCGCCGGGTCAGCGAGATCGACGTCATCAACGGAGCGGTACCGCGGCAGGGAGCGCGGGTCGGCGTTGCGGCGCCGGTGAACGCGACGCTGACCGCGGTGGTCAAGTCGGTGGAAAGGCAGTGGGATAAGCGTATTGAGCCCGGCGCCGGCGCAAGAGTTTGATAGTGGTATGCGACTACCGCAACGGCTAGCTCGGTTCAACCGGCATGTCACTAACCCCATCCAGCGGCTATGGGCCGGCCGAATCCCGGCACATGGCATCCTCGAGCACGTCGGCCGGCGCTCCGGCAAGTCCTATCGCACCCCGTTGATGGTGTTCAGCGCCGACATCGGTGGACGGCCGGGAGTGGCGGTATTGCTCACCTACGGCCCAAACCGCGACTGGCTGAAGAACATCACCGCGGCGGGCGGCGGGCGGATGCAGCGCTACGGCAAGTCCTTCGGCGTCACAGACCCACAGGTGGTCAGCAAGGCTGAGGCGGCAGCGCACGTCACCCGTGGTCGGCCGATCTTCGCCAGGGCGCCGTTCGAACAGGCCGTATTGCTGACCAAGACCGGCTGACCTCGCGAGCGGCGTCGTCGGGCAGCCGTTGTGCCAATTGGTTTATGCCGCTCGGCCCCGCAAGGGATTTCGCTGCCGACCGGCAATTCGTCCACGCCTCCACTTCGCGCCGAAGTACAGCCCGATGACCACCGCCCAGGACAGCAGGCTGAGCCAAAGCTGACTGCGTGCCGAGCGGTCGAACGCCATCTGCACCAGCACCGCGGTGATTCCGGCGAGCGTGAAAACCGACAGCACTGGGAAGAACCACATCTTCACACGCAGCTTTTCCGGTGGTGTCCGGCGGCGCAGGATGATCTGCGACAGCGCGATCAGCCAGTAGACGAACAAGATGATGGCGCCAGACGAGTTGAGCAGGAAGAGAAACACCGTGCCGGGCGCGACCCACGCCATGATGACGCAGCCGAATCCGACGGCCGACGAACACAAGATGGCGATATGAGGGACGCCACGTCGGCTGAGCTTGGTCAGCTGAGCAGGCGCCTCTTGCCGGTCGGCGAGCACAAACAGCATGCGCGATGCTGTGTACAGGCCCGAGTTCAGGCAGGACAGCACCGCGGTGAGCACCACCGCATTCATCACCTGATCAGCCCCGGGTAGACCCATGTGTTTGAGCGCGGCGACATACGGCGAGGCGCCCAACTCGACCGAATTCCACGGCAGGATCACGACGAGCAGAAAGACCGAGCCGACGAAGAAAATCCCGATGCGTGCGACTACCGATCGCGTCGCTTTTTGGACGGCGAGCTCGGGGTCCCGACTCTCGGCGGCGGCGACGGTGACGATCTCGGCGCCCACCATGGAGAAGATCACCACCACTATGGCTGCGAAGACCGCCCCGACGCCCTTGGGGAAGAACCCGCCGTGCGAACTGAGGTTGGAAAAGTCCATGCCGTGGCCCGGCAGGAATCCGAGGACGTAACCGGCTCCGACGGCGAGAAAAATCGCGATGGTCGCGACTTTGATTCCGGCGAACCAGAATTCGAATTCGCCGAAGGATGTCACCGAGAACAAGTTCGTCGCGGTCATCAGCAGCATCAGACACAGCGACAGCAGCCACAGCGGCGCATGAAACCAGTAGTTGAGAACCTTCCCGCCGGCGACCGCCTCGAACCCGACCACGATCACCCAGAAGTACCAATACAGCCAGGCAACCGAAAAGCCTGCCCAGCCACCGAGGGCAGTTGCCGCGTAATCGGCGAACGAGCCGGTCGACGGGTTCGCGGCCGCCATCTCGCCCAGCATCCGCATCACCAGAACGATCAGCAGACCGCACAGCGTGTACGTCAGGAACGCGGCGGGCCCGGTGTCGCGGATCACCACACCAGAGCCGACGAACAAGCCGGCGCCGATCACACCGCCAAGCGCGATCATGCTGAGCTGCCGCTGCGACAGTCCTTGGCGCAGCTGCGGAGTGCTACCCATGGCTAGCCATTTCGTGGGCCTTCCCGGCGTGCTCCGGCACCGTTGTGCTGGTCATTAACCACAACACATCGGCAGGCGGGGCACCAATCTGACCGGTGAAACCGAGCGGTCGGCGTGAACAGGCTCAGAAATGCAAGTCGCGGTCGCGGATCAGCGCTGTGGCGAGCACGCTTATCACGGCCGTCGCAACCAAATAGCCGCAAGCCAACCACGGCTTCCCCCCGGCGACAGCGATCAGCGCGGTGAGGATCATCGGGGTGACCCCGGAAGCGTAGATACCGGAGACTTGATAGACGAACGACAAGCCGGTGTAGCGGGTGCGGGTGGGATACAGCGCGGAATACAGCGTGCCCTGCGCGCCATAGAACAGCGCGTGCACCACACCGAACACCACGACCATCGCCAGCCCGAACCAGAGCAGATTCTTGGTGCCGAACAAGGCGAAGGCGGGAAAGGCCGCGAGGCCGTAGCAGACCACGCCAACCAGATACACCCGTCGTGCCCCGAAGCGGTCGGTCAGGATTCCCGACACGGGCAGCAACACGGCCATCAGCAAGGCCGCGATGGTCACCACCACCAGGACCGACACCCGGTGTAAACCCAACGCGCCGGTGGCGTAGCTGATCGCGAAAACACCCCAGGTGTTGAACGCCGAACCCTCGGCCCAGCGAGATAGCAGCCCGAGCACCGTGTTGCGCCTGAAACGCGGTTCGCGAACGATCTCACGAATCGGCACGGAGGATGCGGCCTCGGCGTCGCGCAGCTCGCGGAAAGCCGGAGTTTCCTCGACGCGCAACCGCACCACAATGCCGATCACGACCAGCACCAGGCTCAGCAGGAACCCGATCCGCCAGCCGTAGGCGAGGAACCGGGCCTGACCCAACACGATCTGCAGGAACGCGAATATGCCTGTGCCCAGCGCCAATCCGAGCGCCAAGCCGACCTGAGGAACCGCGCCGAAGCGGCCGCGCCGGTCTCCCGGGCTGTGTTCGACGGCCAGCAGCACCGCGCCGCCCCACTCGCCGCCGAGCGCGAAGCCCTGCAGGATGCGCAGGACCAGCAGCAGGATCGGCGCCCAGGCGCCAATCTGCGCGGCGGTGGGCAAGACTCCGATCAACGCCGTCGCCAAACCCATGATCAGCATCGTCAACGCCAGGCTCCGCTTGCGGCCGATCCGGTCGCCGATATGGCCGAACACCAGCCCACCGATCGGCCGCATGACGAATCCGACGGCGAATGTCGCGAACGCCAGCAACGTGCCGACCAGGGAACTGGCGGCGGGAAAGAACACTTTGCTGAACACCAGGCCGGCCGCGGTGGCGTAGAGGAAGAAGTCGTACCACTCGACGGTGGTGCCCAAAAGGCTTGCCGCGATGACGATCCGCAGACGCTGGCGCCGCTGGGTGTCCGATTCGTCGTGCCCTTCCCGCGCCGCGGCTTCAGCTTCCGGGGCGCCCGGCAGCGTCGTTGCCATGACTAGTGCGCCGAGGAGATCGCGAACGGCGTCGACGAGGCCGGCTGCGACTGACGGTTGGGATGCTTCCACAAACCCATCCGCTCGAGCAGCGGCAGGACGCCCTCGCCGAACCAGTAGGCCTCTTCCAGGTGCGGATACCCCGACAAGATGAACTGGCTGATGCCCAGCTGCGCGTACTCGGCCAGCCTTTCGGCGACCTCGGCATGCGACCCGACCAGGGCGGTGCCCGCTCCCCCACGGACCAGGCCCACCCCGGCCCACAAGTTGGGCGCGACCAGCAGTCGGCTGCTGCTGCCGCCGTGCAAATCCAGCATGCGGCGCTGACCTTCGGATTCGCTGCGCGCCAGGCTGGCCTGCACCCGCTCGACATCTGCCGGGTCGACGGCCGCCAACAGCCGGTCGGCTTCCGCCCACGCTTCCTCGGACGTGGGACGGCTGATCACGTGAATTCGCAAGCCGTACCGCAGAACCCGGCCGGCGTCGACGGCCAGCCCCCGAATCCAGTCCAGCTTCTGCCCGACGGCCGCCAGCGGCTCGCCCCAGGTGAGGTAGACGTCGGAGTACTTGGCCGCCACCGGCCCGGCGGATCCCGACGATCCGCCGAAGAACACCGCGGGTATCGGGTCGGGTGGATTGTTCAGCTGCGCGCCCTCGACGCGGATGTGGTCTCCGGCGAAGGACACCGGCTCGCTCGAGGTCCACAGTTGCCGCACCACATGCAAAAACTCGGCGGTGCGGGCGTACCGCGACTGTTTGTCCAGGAAATCCCCGTAGGCCCGCTGCTCATGCGGTTCGCCGCCGGTGACGACGTTGAGCAGCAGCCGTCCACCCGAGTGCCGCTGGTAGGTCCCGGCCATCTGCGCCGCCAGGGTTGGGCTGAGCAGCCCGGGACGGAATGCCACCAGGAATTTCAGTGTCTCGGTACCCTCAATCAGCATCGCCGTCGTCAACCAGGCGTCCTCACACCACAATCCGGTGGGCGTGAGCACCGCCTCGAAGCCGTTGTCTTCGGCGGCCGCGCAAATCTGGTGCATGTAGCGCAAAGTCGCGGGCCTATCACCGTGCATCGCCGTGCCGTGGCCGCCTGCGACCAGGTTCCGGGAATCCCCGTAGGTCGGCAGAAACCAATGGAACGCGAGACTCATCCTCAATCCTCTTTCAATCCACTTTCGACACCACGCACGAAAGCTCCATCCTGCGGAACTTGCACCCGGTACGCGAGGGTTGAAACCGTCGAGATTGCATCCCGGCCGGATAGCGCTGGCGCCATTACGGGCAGGCCGAGCGCGGGTCGAAGACGAACGACGGCTTACCGCATCGGTCTGGGGGCGTTAGGGTCGTCTTCGGCTGTGGCAGAAGGCAATACGATCATCGCTGGCTGATGGTCACCGGAACCGTCACAGTGGTCGGCGCCATCATGATCGCCTTATCACGATGCCGCAAATCGGCGCGGCTGGTGGCGCGGAGCCCGCGGCCGACCCGGCTTTGGGCCGCGGCCCGGTGCACCGAAGGTAACCGCTTCATGACCGAGAGATCACACCAGATCACACAATGCTTCCAATACGGCGTGGCTCGGCCGGTAATACCCGGTCAGCGCGGCATCATTGCGATCATGCCTAACCTGACCCGTCGCGCCATCTTGCGAATGGGCGTCGGAGCCAGCGCAGGAGCCGCCGGAGTATGGGCTTTGAGCGCCCTGCTGGATCCGCTCGAGCCGCAGGCCGCGCCATTGCCGCAAGCTCCTGCGCCGTTCGAACCCTCGGCGGCGGGCAGCAACCTGGCGAACAAGCTCAGCGGCTCGTTCATCTCAGCGGCCCGCGGTGGCGTCGAGACGAATTGGGTGATCGCCCTGCCGCCCGGTCAGAACTCCCAGACCGGGTCCCTGCGTCCGGTTATCGCCCTGCACGGCAAGGACGGCAACGCGAACATGATGCTCGACTGCGGTGTCGAGAAAGGGCTCGCCCAACTGGTCAAGGAAGGCAAACCGCCATTCGCCGTGGTGGGTGTCGACGGCGGCAGCAGTAGCTACTGGCACCGGAGGGCCTCGGGCGAGGACTCCGGCGCAATGGTGCTCGAAGAGCTGTTGCCGATGCTGTCCTCGATGGGTTTCGACACCTCCCGGGTGGGCTTCATGGGGTGGTCGATGGGCGGCTACGGCGCGATGCACCTGGGCGCCAAGCTGGGGCCATCGCGGACCGCCGGGATCTGCGCGATCAGCCCGGCGTTGTACACCTCGTTCACTGCAAGCGCCCCCGGGGCGTTCGACAGCTACGACGACTGGATGCAAAACAGCGTCACGGGCTTACCGGCGCTGTCCCAGATTCCGTTGCGGGTGGACTGCGGCACCGGCGACCGCTTCTATTTTGCCACTCGTCAATTCGTCAACCAGTTGAAAAAGCCTCCGGCGGGCAGCTTTTCGGACGGAGGGCACGACATGGATTATTGGCGCGCGCAATTGCCCGGCGAGCTGGCCTGGATGGCGTCCTAGGCGAGACTGATGACGATCCGGCAGCACCCACCCCCACCCCGCCAAGTGGAGCGGTCGGTGAAGCGGATGGGATTTCGCCCGGACATCGAGGGCTTGCGCGCCGTCGCGGTGATTGCCGTCGTGCTGTACCACGCCGACATTCCGGGTGTCGCCGGCGGCTACATCGGTGTGGACGTCTTCTTCGTCATCTCCGGCTTCCTCATCACCGGGCTGCTGTGGCGCGAGGTGAGTGCCGCCAACACCATCCGGCTCGGCCGCTTCTACGGGGCACGGGCGCGCCGGCTGTTGCCGGCCGCCGCCACCGTCGGCATCGCCACCGCTGTCGGGGCGGCCGTCGTGCTGCCGCCGTTGCCGGCACGAAGCGTCTTCGTGGACGGCGTTGCCAGCGCCCTATACGTCGGCAACTACCGGTTCGCCATGCAAGGCACCGACTACCTGACCTCGAATCTGCCGCCCTCGCCGTTCCAGCACTACTGGTCACTGGGCGTCGAGGAGCAGTTCTACCTGGTATGGCCGATGTTGATCATCGGCACGGCATGGCTTTTCCGGCGGCTCCCACCTCTGCGCGGCCATGCCCCTGGAGCCGCATCTTCGGCGACGCCGTATGCACTGGTCCTTGCGTTGGTGGCCGCGGCATCGCTGGCGGCGGCCGTGTTGTGGACCCGCACGTCAGCTACGTGGGCGTTCTTCTCGCTGCCCACCCGCGCGTGGGAGCTGGCCGCCGGCGGGCTGGTGGCGCTGTCGATCCAGCAATGGCGCCGGCTGCCGCTGCTGCCCGCGGCGATCGTGGGATGGGGTGGCCTGGCTCTCATCGTGCTGACCTGCACCCAGCTCGGGCCGCACACCCCATACCCCGGCACCAGCGCACTGCTGCCCGTGCTGGGCACCGCGCTGGTGATCGGTGGCGGTTGTGCCACCGGCAGTCTGGGGGCCGGCCGGCTGCTGTGCCGGCCGGCGATGCGGGCCATCGGCCGGGTGTCGTACTCGTGGTATCTGTGGCACTGGCCGGTGCTGCTGCTGATGCCACCGCTGCTGGGTGTGCCGGCAGGACTGCCGGGCAGGCTGACCGCGACCGTCGTCTCGGCCGGACTCGCGGTGATCACCTTGCACCTGGTCGAAAATCCCGGCCGGTTCGCGGCTGCCCTGCGCCGATCGGCGAAGGCCAGCCTGGTCGTGGCAGGCGTCGCCAGCGCCGTAACAGCGTGTGCGTGCCTGCTGCTGCTGACCGTGATACCGGTGCCGGTGGGTCACGGACGGGCCGCCCCGAAGGCCAACATCGTTGCGTTGCCCCCGACGGCCGCCGCCGACCTCAGCCCACAAGAAGCCGTAGTGCGCGAGGCCTTCGCGCAAGCGCGTGACGCGGTCGCGGCGTCGGCGGACCTGCGCGCTGTCCCGTCGAACCTGGATCCGTCGCTTGCCAATGCGCCTGCCGATAAGGCGGCCGTATTCGTCAACGGCTGCACGCGATCCTGGCGTGAGGTCGGGCAAGCCGAGTGCGCGGGGGGCGACACGGCTTCGCCAACGACCGTGGCCCTGATCGGGGATTCGCATGCCGCCATGTGGAACCCGGCGTTTCAGCAGGTCGCCGAACAACGACACTGGCGGCTCGAGACGCTGGCCAAGGTGACCTGCCCGCTGCAGGAACTGCACATCGTCAGCCCGTATCTGGGCCGCGGGTACACGGAGTGCGAGCAGTGGCGCGGCCAGATCATGGCGCGGTTGCAGGCCGAACACCCACGCCTGGTCGTGCTGAGCATGAGCCGGCGTTACGGCGCGGATTTCGGTTTCACGTCGTATGACCCGGCGTGGATCGACACCTTGGGCCGCACCATCACCCAGTTACGCAATATCGGCTCGACCGTCCTGGTTCTGGGGCCGGTTGCGGATCCGCGTTCCTCGGTGCCCGCCTGCCTGTCCGGGCACCTCGACGACGCCACCGCCTGCGCGCCACCGCGGCTGGTCGCGGTCAACGCCAACGGAATCGCCGCCGAGCAGACAGCGACCACCGGCGCCGGTGGCCACTACGCCGATCTGAGCGACCTGTTCTGCACTCCCCAGCGCTGCCCGTTGATCGTCGGCAACACCCTGGTTTTCCGCGACGACAACCACGTGACGACCGAGTACGCGCAGCTATTGGCACCCGTGATGGGCGCACTGTCCGACCGTGCGGTGACGAATGGATGAGCCGGTAATGAACTTCTTGTCGCAGACAAACGTCTTAACAATGAAGGGTTTTGGAGGTTTTAGGAGATGACTCCGCTGCTGCTGGTCTGCATTGCCGCTGCTACACCGGTCGTCGGAATTGGCCTGATGCACCTGCAAGCGCGCTTGGAGCAATGGGACTACGACCGGCACGCAGAAGACTGAAACCCGCGCCGCCGTCACCGCCCTGAACACCTTGTGCGGCTGACCGTTTGGCTACCGGCCCGTCAGGAACCTGCCCACTCACCTCGACAACTGCATGCGGATGAGCGGCGCGATTTTGTCTGCCAGATATTCATGCCCCGCGTCGTTGGGATGCACCCCATCGGGCCCGATCAGATCGGGCCGGTCGACGAACCAGCGGTCGCCGATCGGATCGACGAACGCTGCTCCCGCGGCCCGGGCCGCGGCGTTGAGCACATCGCGAATCATCAGCATGGAGCCAGGTACATCGGCGGTTGGCCACGGTGGTCCGATCACCAGGAACCTCGCGGACGGCGCAAAGCGGCGCGCCAGACCGAAGGCATTGCGGGCCCTCTCGGTCAGCAGGCCGGGATCGACGCCCTGGTCATTGCGGGAGCCGAAGAACACCACTAGCACATCGTCGGGCTTGACCGCCCTGGCAGTCAGATCCTCGAAGACGCTGCCATGGTCGCCGGGCACGGCATAGCCGGCTTCGCCCTCGGCTGCGACATTGGCTGCGATCCGCACTCCGCGCGCACTGAGCGTCTGCCAGGCGCGAGCGGTCCATGAATTCGGGCCCAGACCGCCCTCATCGGTACCGGTGGTATAGGAGTCGCCGATCACCGCGACGCGGTTGAGCCGTGAATCCCGGCTGAGTAGGTCGTAGGTCCGCACGCTAACCGGGTATGCCATGTCTGCAAAGACCACGCCGACCAGCACAGTGAGACTAATGACGAACGTGGCCAGACGACTCACCACTACCTCCACCGTGAACGGCATCACGTGTGCCGCATCCAAATCAACGGAATCGTACGAGGAAGCTGACTCGAACTAACGTCAACCCGCTGCACACCGTTTGTGATCGGGCAGGGGTCCCGTGAACCCCGGCTGGCCGCTACCGCAGCCGTATTCGAGAGGTTATGGGGCACAGCACCATTCGCGCACCGTGGCATTTGTCACACCGCGCGGGCCGAAACCGCTTCCAGCCCACCGTCGATCTGATGGAGCTTGGTGGTGGGCGACTCGGGTTCGGCTTCGGTGTTTACGGGTCTGACGTCAACCATCCTGCGCATCCATCGGCGAGCGGGTTCTTCGACGAAGTGATACATCAGGACCGAAATACCCACGGCGATCGCGAGCAGGCCGATGACGTTCCATTTCCACGGATTGTCCTGCGGCATGAGATCAAATTGCTCGACGGCCCATCCCCAGGATGTATGCACCAGCTCATGCACCATGTACAGGCAAAACGAGATCTGTCCGCCGTAAACCATCACCCGCGTCGACAGCAGCCTGGGCAGGCTGCCCAGGCCGATCGCCAGCGTTATCACCAGCGGAACGAACAGCACGTCGACCACCCCGCCGCTGTCGTTCTCCACGACTCCGCTTATCGGATGCGCGGCAAACCAGTAGAGGACACCCACCATGGCACCCAGGAGAAGCAGGGAGATGTACCCCGCGGCGTGGCGACCACGATCGGTCAGCCGCAACCTACGCACGGCGGCGCAGGCCAGGGCGCCGGCGATGAACTGCGTCACGATTCGCGGCAACCAGCTCCACGGTGTGTAGAAGTGACCACTGGTCAGCAACATCACCACCGGCGGCAACGACGCCGCGAACGCCAGCAGCATCAGGCTCCGCGCCCTCGTCGCCTGCTTCATCCGCAGAATCACCAGCACAAGCACGCCGAAGAGCAGGTAGGCCAGCCATTCCGCACTGATCGACCAGGCCGGCCCATCCCAACTGGAGTCATCGAAGAACGGCGCAAACCACAACTGCACAAGCAGGACCTGGCGCACGTAGCTGATCGCGGTGAGCTGACCCGCGTCCGGCGACGGGACGTGACCGACGTGCAGGGTGAAAATCACCCACAGGGCGGCCAGGTGCATTGTGACCAGGTACACCGGCCATACCCTGGCCAGCCGCAGCCACAGGAAGTGCAGGGTGGCGCGCGCCGACCACGACCGGCCCATGCGGTCGAGGTAATTCCACGTCAGCACGAACCCACTGAGAATGAAGAAGAGGTCGACCCCTTGCGCGCCGCAGTTGAGCACCGGCGCGAGAGCGTCGCGGAAATCAGGCGACGCATCACTGAGCATCGGCCGGAAGTGGAACAGCACTACCCATACCGCGGCGACGATGCGGAGTCCTGTCAGGGCCTTGATCTCGCCCCTGATCTCTCCGCTGCGCACGATGCTCTTTCCGTCTGGACTCTGCTGTTTCGTTCGCCTTCTGGCCCGGCTGACCGGGCGATCTCATCCTCTTACCAGCCCCCCGACTAGCAACCGGCAGCTATGGCAGCGTAACAGCGGGATCGCCGCGATGGCGTGACAGGACGTGACGTGGCGTGGCTTGTGGTGGGGGTCCCCTGGATTGCGTCAAGCCGGTTGCCGACCCCTGAAATCGCCGTTTTCGGCGTTGCTTGGATCTGCCCAGCACCTCGGACGCCGGTTATTTAGCAAAGAGTTAGACGCGGCTTTCAGTCTCCTTAGGTTCTGCTGGTTTTGTTGGAGGACAGGTTGGTCGCGCTGCGTCCTTCGCAACGCCACGGGAACGGTGCCGCTCATGACTCGACAGGGAAACTGCACCTTTGACTGCGGTGGCGCCCAGATTCGGGCTCACTGTCGCTCTCTGGCGACGGTGGTGACCATCCGAGGCGAAATCGACGCCGTCAATGCCGATCGGGCCAGCAAGTACATTCGGCGTTTCATCCTCGGGCAAAACCCTGTGGTGCTCGATATGAGTGGCGTGACCCACTTTGCTCCGACCGGTATCTCGCTGTTGCAGATGCTCGACGAGGACTGCGGTGCCGCCGGGGTGCAGTGGACACTGGTCGCGAGCCCGGCGATCATCGAGCTGCTGGGCGACGACTGGGACGTCACCCGCTCGCTGCACGAGGCGCTCCATAACCTGGCAGACGCCATCGTCAACCGGCGTCAGCTGGTGCTGCCGCTCATCAAGAAGACGGCCTAGCGCCCCGCACGCGCCGCAGCCTGGCCAGTCCGACCACCGCCAGCACCCCGGCGGTCGTCAGCAGCACCAGAGTCAGCAGCAGCAGCTGAGGGTCATAAACCACCGACGTGGTGAACGGCTGCCCGTCCGCGATGGGCGCGACGCCCACGGTGCGATGTGCGTGCGACCAGCTCAACCCCGCGCCCACCAGCGCGGCACCAGCCAGGACCAGTTCGACCAGAGCCCGGTAGCGGGCGATCACAGCGGTGACCCGGCTTGGTCACCATGGGGGTCGTCACGGTCGATGTCGCTGGCATCCGATCGGGCGGGCTCCACGCGCTCCTGGACCAGCGGGGTCAGCGCCGCCCGGAGGTGACGATGACGCCGCGCCCAGGCCTGCGCGGTGCGACCCCCGGTGAGCTTGAGACCGATGCCTATCCGGCCGCGGGGTACACCGACCAATTCGCCGAGCGCCCGCGCCGACTGCCACCTCGCCAGCTCTTTCCCGGAAGCCTCGTGATTCTCGGCTTCCGGATACACCTTGACGATTTCGCGTACCAGGATGGTTTCGGTGCCCTGGCGCAGGGCGTCGTCGGTCAGCTCGACCGAGACATGGATCCGCGCCGCCTTCACCTGCAACGCGACGAACGCCGACACCATCACCAGAAAGATCGCCGGAACCCAGTACCCAATCCCGGCACCGCTCCACAGTTCGATCAGAATCATCGATGCCGCCGAGAGCGGGCCTGCCAGCACCCACCACCAGCTGGCACCGGGCTCATAGAACAACGGCTTCGGGTTTGAACCCCTCGCTGGTGTCTGTGATCTCAAAGCAAGCCCCATCTCGTGATTGTTCCCCGCCGGCTGCGCCAGTCACGAAAGCCAACTCGCCGCGTCTGCGGCCCAGTAGGTCAGCACGATATCTGCTCCGGCCCGCCGGATGCTGGTCAGTGATTCCAGCGCCGCGGCGCGCCCCTCGATCCAGTTGTTGGCTGCCGCGGCGCAAATCATCGCGTACTCCCCCGAGACTTGATACGCGGCCACCGGTACCGGTGAAACCTCGGCCGCGGCCGCCAGCACGTCGAGATAGCCCATCGCAGGCTTGACCATCACGATGTCGGCGCCTTCGCCGAGATCCAGCTCGATCTCGCGCAGCGCCTCCCGCAGGTTGCCGGGCTCCTGCTGGTAGGTACGCCGGTCCCCGGACAAGCTGGAGCTCACCGCCTCGCGGAACGGTCCGTAGAAGGCCGAGGCGAACTTCGCCGCGTAGGCCAGGATCACCACATCGGTGTGGCCCGCGGCGTCCAAGCCATCGCGAATGGCGCCCACCTGACCGTCCATCATCCCGCTCGGCCCCACCACGTGAGCGCCCGATTCCGCTTGCGCCACAGCCAGTTCCACATAACGGGCGAGAGTGGCATCGTTGTCGACCCGGCCACGCTCGTCGAGGACGCCGCAGTGCCCGTGGTCGGTGAACTCGTCCAGGCAGGTGTCGGCCATCAACACGGTGGCGTCACCGAGGTCTTTGGCCAGATTGCGAAGGGCGACGTTGAGGATGCCGTCGGGGTCGGTGCCGGCCGAACCCGTCGAGTCCTTGTCCTGCTCGCGCGGCACACCGAACAACATCAGCCCGCCCACCCCGGCGGCGACGGCGTCGGCGGCGGCGCTGCGTAGCGAATCCCGGGTGTGTTGCACAACTTTCGGCATCGAGGGGATCGGCCGGGGTTCGTCGATACCGTCGGCGACGAACAACGGCAGCACCAGATGCCTTGGCTCCAAGGATGTTTGCGCCACCAAGCGACGTAACGCCGGGGTGGAGCGGAGCCGACGCGGGCGCTGCCGCGGGTAGCCGCTAGCGCTCATGGTGGCGACCCGCTGCGCCCGGCTCCGCCGCGCTTGCGATCGCCACTAGCGCCTGCGGCTCTTCTTGCGCGGCGGTGGCAGCGCGCCCTCGGCGCGCAACCGCGCGGCGTGTTCGGCCAGTGCGTCGACCAGCGGGCCGATGGCGGCGGTGTCGGGCTGCACATCCACCCGCAAGCCGAATTCGGCGGCGGTCTCGGCGGTCTTGGGGCCGATGCAGGCAATGATGGTGCGCGCGTGCGGCTTACCCGCGATGCCGACCAGGTTTCGCACCGTGGAGCTGGACGTGAAGCACACCGCGTCGAAACCGCCCGTCTTGATCATTTCGCGGGTGGCCGCCGGCGGCGGTGCGGCGCGCACCGTCCGGTAGGCGGTGACGTCTTCGATCTCCCAGCCGCGTTCGCGCAGTCCCTCGGCCAGTGTCTCGGTGGCGATGTCAGCGCGCGGCAGCAAGACGCGGTTCACCGGGTCGAAAATGCTGTCGTAGGGCGGGAAGTCGTCCAGCAGACCGAGCGAGGACTGCTCTCCGGCCGGCACCAGTTCGGGGCTGATCCCGAAGGCTCGGACCCGGTCAGCCGTCGATTCGCCGACGCAGGCGATCTTCACCCCGGAGAACGCGCGGGCGTCCAAACCGAACTCACCGAACTTCTCCCACACCGCGCGTACCGCGTTGGTGGAGGTGAACACCACCCACTGGAAGCGGCCGTCGACCAGACCCTTGACGGCGCGCTCCATCTGAGCGGGGCTGCGTGGCGGCTCAACGGCGATGGTCGGCACCTCGATCGGCAGGGCGCCGTATGAGGTCAGCCGCTCGCTCATCTCGCCGGCCTGATCCTTGGTGCGCGGGACCAACACGGTCCAGCCGTACAGTGCGCGGCTCTCCCACCAGTTCAGCTTGGCCCGGCTGCTCACCGTCTTGCCGATGGTCACCACCAGCGCCCCGGTCTGGGGGTCCCTCCCGCTTGCGGGGGACGGACCCGCGGGGTCGGTGCCGCCCAACACGGCCGAGTCGATCAACCCGTGCAGCGTGGTTTCCACCGAACGCTGCTGGCACGTGGTGCCCTGCGCGGTCACCACGCACGGGGTGGTCTCAGCGAGCTCGTGCTCGATCAGGGTGCGGGCCGCATCGGCCAGATGCGATGCGGTGGCCTGCAGGATCAGCGGCCCGGGAGCCGCCGCCAGCGCCTCCCAGTCGACGTCGCCACGCACGTCGGCCACGGTGTGCGACGAGCCCAGCGGCAGCCCGGCATACGTCGGCACCGCGCTGGTGGCGGCCAGACCGGGCACGATCTCGATGTGCAGGTGGCTGCGCGCGACGGCGTTCACCTCGGTGATGACCGCATCGACCGTCAGCGGGTCACCGGCCACCAGCCGCACCACGTCGACGCCCGAACGGGCCTCGGCGGTAAGCATCTTGGCGACTTCGGCAGGCTCGCCCAGCGCCGGGCGGATGTCGGAACCGCCGGACATCACCGCCGGCGCGCCGCGGCCCTGCTCCCCGCCGGCGGCCTCGTCGGCCTTCCCGGCAGCCGGGTCGGCGGGCGCCGGGCCGGAAACCGGCGGCAGGTCTTTGCCGATCAGCGCCAGCACTGCCTCGGGTACATCGGGGTCGGTGAACACCAGTGCCGCGTTGGCCAGCACCGTGGCGGCCCGCGTGGTCAACAATCCCGGGTCGCCCGGACCGGAGCCCACGAAAGTGATGCGGCCCGGTCTCGGCTTACGCCCTCGCGTCGTCATTGTCGCTCCCACTCAATTTCCTCGCGCGGGGTCTTGCCGCGCTCCCCTCATCAGCTCACGGGCGCCAAGCTCGAACAGCTCCGCGGCGACCGAGAGCCCCAGCTCTCGTGCCCGACCGGAAGTGCCGATGCCGGACGCGCGAATCACGTCGGATCCATCCAGCGCCGCCACACAGCTGCGCAGCGACAGCTCTTCGAAGACGCGGCCTTCCTCATCGATGGACTCGACCACTTCGGCGATCGCGCCCACCGGTGCAGAGCAACCGGCCTCCAGTTCGGCCAACAGAGCTCGCTCCGCGGTGACCGCCGCGCGTGTGTCGGCGTCGTCTAACTCCGCCAGCACTGCCGCTAACTCCGCACCGGCGCGGCATTCGACGGCGAGCGCGCCTTGAGCCGGTGCTGGCAACATCTGCACCGGCTCTAGCGTCTCGGTGACATCGTCGAGGCGGCCCAACCTGGCCAGACCGGCCCGGGCCACCACGACGGCGTCAAGATCACCACTGCTTACCCTGTTCAACCTGGTATCTAGGTTGCCTCGTAGGGGGCGGATTTCCAAACCGAGACCCAATGCTCTAAGCTGTGCGGCCCGCCGCGGGGAGGATGTGCCCACCAGCGAACCGATCGGCAACTCCCCGAGCACCAGTCCGTCGCGGGCCACTACCGCGTCGCGGGGGTCATTCCGTGGCGGTATCGCGGCCACCAGGAACCTGGGGTCCTCGGCGGTTGGCAAATCCTTGTGCGAGTGCACGGCAGCATCGACGCGCCCATCTTCGATGGCTTCACGCAGCGCGGTGGTGAACGCGCCCACGCCGAGACTTGCGATGGGCGCCGAAGACCGGTCGCCCGCGGTGGTGATGATCACCAACTCCGCGGGGTGGCCCTTGGCGATCAGGGCGTCTCTGACGCCGGCGGCCTGAGTGGTGGCCAGCAGACTGCCCCGTGTGCCTATCCGGATCACGTGCGCCAAATCGGCTACTCGGCGGCCTGTTTCGGGCTGCCCGGCAGCCCAGAAGTACCGTGCGTGTGGGTGCCCGCATCGAATCCTGTTGACACCACCGGCAATTCACCCGCAGCGACGGCGTCGACAGCGGTCTGGTCGAGTTCGAACAACTCGCGCAGCGCCTCGGCGTAACTGTCACCACCGGGCGCGCTGGCGAGTTGTTTGATCCGCACGGTGGGTGCATGCAGCAATTTGTCGACCACCCGCCGCACGGTGCGGGCCACCTCCTCGCGCTGGGCGCTTTCCAGCCCGGGCAGCCGGTTCTCCAGCCGCAGTAACTCGGCTTCGACCACGTCGGCTGCTCGCTGGCGCAACGCGGTCACCGTCGGGGTGACCTCGGCCATCCGCTGTCCCGCCAGGTAGGCAGCAACTTCGGCCGCCACGATGTGGCGGGCAGCGTCAACATCGGCCGCCGCTGCATGGGCGGACGGTTCGCGTTGGACGCGGTCGACGTCGACGACCCATACGCCGGGTAGTCCGGCCACCGCCGGATCGACATCGCGCGGCATACCCAGGTCGCAGATCACCAGCGGGTGGGCCGCTTCGTCGCGGCGGGCGGCGGCGAGCGCGTGGTGCACATCGGCCAGCGAAACCACCGGGCTCACCGCCCCGGTACAGCTGACCACGACGTCAGCGTCCGCCAGTGCGTCGGGCAGCCGGTCGAGGGTCAGCGCCTCGGCCCGCACCCCAGATTCGCGGATCTTGCGGACCAACCGCTGCGCCCGGGCCAGCGACCTGTTGAGTACCTGGATGTGCTCGATGCCGGCGCGGGTCAGATGCGCCGACGACAGCGCGCCCATCGCTCCGGCGCCGATCACCACAGCGGTCTTGCCCGTCAGTCCGCCCAACCTGTGTTCGGCCATGCCAAGGGCGACCGAGACCACCGAGGCGCCGGCCGCGTCGATGGCGGTTTCGGAATGCACCCGCTTGCCCACCGACAGCGCCCGCTGCGCGAGCTCGTGCAGCACCCGGCCGACGGTGCGATTGGCCTCAGCGGTGGCATAGGCGTGCCGTACCTGACCAAGCACCTGTTGCTCGCCGACGACCGCGGAATCCAGGCCGCTGGCGACCGCGAACAGGTGCTCGACGGCGGCCTCGCTGTAGCGCACGTAGGCGTATTTGGTCAGGCCACCCATCGACATGCCGGAGTATTCCGACAGCACCTGCCCGATCACCGCCAACCCGCCGTGGAAAGCGTCCACCACCGCGTAGACCTCGACCCGGTTGCATGTCGACAGCACCATGGCCTCGGTCACCAGCGGGGACTGCAACACCCGGTCGACGATCTTGATCTGATCGGATTCGCCGATGCTGAGTTGTTCCAGGACGGAGACCGGCGCACTGCGGTGCGAAACTCCGAAAAGCAGGATGCTCACGGCAGCATCACCTGGCCAGCTCCCTTGCTTCCTCCAGTAACTGAACTGATGTCCACGGTAAACGTTTATCAGGTGGGCTACCAAATAATTGCCCGGCGTCTACCCGGCACCAGCGGCGGTCGCGGGCCACATCCTCACCGGGCTAGGTGTACTGCCCAGGCAGGTTGGTCAACCGCGTGATGGGCGGGACCTTGCCGATCGCTGAGTGTTGCCGGTGGTGATTGTAGGTGTGTAGCCAGCCCGGTAGGGCGGCTCGTCGAGCGGCTTCGTTGGGGTAGTGGCGGGCGAAGGCCCATTCGTTGGCCATGGTGCGGTGCAGGCGCTCGATTTTGCCGTTGGTTTGCGGTCGATACGGGCGGGTTCGTTTCGGTTGTATGCCCAGCTCGTAACACGCTGCTCGCCAAGCTTTGGACTTGTAGCAGCTGCCGTTGTCGGAGATCACCCGTTCGACAGCGACGCCGCGCGCGTCAAACCAGCCCACCGCTCGACGCAGCACCGCGATAGCGGTTTCTGCGGTCTCGTCGTCGTGGATCTCGGCATAGGCCACCCGTGAGTGGTCGTCAATGACGGTGTGGACGAAGGCGTGTCCGAGCAGCACGTCGCGGTAGCGACTGCGTTTGGGTACCGGGGTCAGGCGGCGATTTTTCTTGCCTTGAGCACGTCCGACGAACCGCCAGCCGCCACCGACGGGGATGTTTCCCAGCTTCTTGACATCAACGTGGATCAGCGCGCCGGGTTGGTCATGTTCGTAGCGGCGGATCGGCTCGCCGGTGCGGATGTCGATGTGCGACAGCCGGTTCAGCCGACAGCGCACCAGTACCGCATGCACCGTGGAGGCCGGCATCGACAACCGCGAGGCGATCCCCAGCGGGGAGAGCCGGTGTCGCCAACGCAACATGACGATCCGCCGAACCACCACCTGAGATGTGCGATTGGGGCTGCGATGCGGCCGACTCGAACGATCGGCCATGCCAGCCGGCCCCATTGCCGCGTACCGGATCGCCCACCGCTTGGCGGTCGGCCAAGCGACATGGAACTGCTCAGCGGCCCGGGCGATCGACCAGCCTTCATCAACGATGCGACGCGCCAACAGCAGCCGCCCCCGCGGAGTCAGCGTGGCATTAGCGTGAACCATGAAGGTCTCCTGTTCTGTGAAGTGAAGTGAAGTGGTTGCAGCTCCACTCCACGACGGGAGACCTTCCCCACCAACGACCGCTACAGCGTGTCGTCACACCTGTTCAACCAACCTGCCTGGGCAGTACAGCTAGATCGGCACGAAGCCGGGGCTCGTCAATCTCCCAATAACTGTGTTCGCAGCCGTCCAGCAGGATCACCGGCAAACGGTCGCCGAACTCGGCGCGCAGCCCGGGGTTGCCGGCCGAAGCCACCGCGTCGACGTCGGTCGTCGAAAGGTCGAAGCCCAGCTCATCAGCCAGTTCAGCAAGCCTTGTGTGTACCTGCGCGCAGATCGTGCAGCCAGCGCGGGTCAGCAGTTCCACCTGCGGACGGCGTGTGGGCTGGGACATGACCACCAGTGTGGCACCGGCCCCAAACGGCCCCAAACGGCCCCGAACGGCCCCGAAGGGTGAATTGTGGACCCGCCCGGTACTGGTTAGGTTGCCGCTGTGGCTGCCAGCGACGACCTGCGCGTCGATCCCATGGTGATGCAGGGGTTTGCCCAGGCGCTGCGCGGTGGCGCAGCGGATCTGCGGACTCGGCTGGCCGAGCTCGATGCGCGGGTCAACGAGATGCTCGGTGGCTGGCGCGGCGCCTCGGGCAGTGCCTATGCCGCCGCGTGGGAGCTGTGGCATCGCGGAGCCGGCGAGGTCGAGGCGGGCTTGTCGATGTTGGCGAAGTTGGTAGCCCAGGCCGGTGAGGGCTATCAGGAAAACGAGACCGTATCCGCACGGGCGCTGCGCGGGGTGCTCGGTGGCTGAAGCGTTTCGAGTGGATCCCCAAGCGTTGGCCGATACGGTGCAGCGAATGGTGGAGTTTCAACGCCACGCCGAAAGCATGCTCGCCGAAATCGACTCTCTGGTAACGAATTTGCACGCGACGTGGACAGGGCAAGGTGCGACGGCCCATGCCGAGGCGCACCGGCACTGGGCGCGCGGCGAAGCCATGATGCGCGAGGCGCTGGCCCAGTTGCGGGCCGCAGGCGCGACCGCCCACCGCAATTACACGGGCGCGATGTCAACGAACTCAGCCATGTGGTCCTGACCACTCTGCGCCGGCGCCGGGAGCTCAGCCCAGGCCAGACGCGTAAACCTCTCCACACATCTGCCGGATAGGGTTGATATCGGCCACAACACCGGCCGGAGCACCGGCCACCGGGCGGCCCGGCGATCTAGGAGGTTTGGCGATGGCTTCCCCTGAGTCGGGCAGCGCGGAACCCGCCAGTCCCACTGACCTGCAGTCGCTGGCCGCCAACGCCAGCGCCGCGCGTGCCCTTGAGGGCATGCAGGAAGCGGCCGCCGCGGACGGGCACCCGCAGCCGCCGGTCGACCTGACCGCCGCAGCATTCTTCGACGTGGACAACACCTTGGTGCAGGGCTCCTCGGCGGTGCATTTCGGCCGCGGGCTGGCCGCTCGCGACTACTTCACCTACCGCGATGTGCTGGGATTCATCTACGCCCAGGCCAAGTTCCAGTTGCTCGGCAAGGAGAACAGCAACGACGTCGCCGCCGGACGGCGCAAGGCGCTCACCTTCATCGAGGGCCGGTCGGTTTCGGAGCTGGTGCGTCTGGGCGAGGAGATCTACGACGACATCATCGCCGACAAGATCTGGTCGGGCACCCGCGAGCTCACGCAGATGCATCTCGACGCCGGCCAGCAGGTCTGGCTGATCACCGCCACGCCATACGAACTCGCGGCGACCATCGCGCGCCGGCTCGGCTTGACCGGCGCGCTGGGGACCGTCGCCGAGTCCGTCGACGGGATATTCACCGGCCGGCTCGTCGGCGACATCCTGCACGGCACCGGCAAGGCTCACGCGGTGCGGTCGCTGGCGATCCGGGAAGGGCTCAACCTGAAACGCTGCAGTGCCTACTCCGACAGCTACAACGACGTGCCCATGCTGTCGTTGGTGGGCACCGCGGTCGCCATCAACCCTGACGCCCGTTTACGCGCCCTGGCGCGCGAGCGTGGGTGGGAGATCCGCGACTTCCGCACCGCTCGCAAGGCGGCCCGGATCGGGGTGCCGTCGGCGCTGGCGCTCGGCGCGGCGGGCGGTGCGTTGGCCGCGTTGGCGTCGCGACGCCAATCGCGCTGATAAGCTGCGCCGCTGAGCACAAATTCGAGCAGAGAGCAAAGCGGCATGACCCTCCCCAAAGAGACCCAAGGCCTCATCGGCAGCCATTACCGGGCACCGGACTACTTCCAGGTCGGACGCGAGAAGATCCGGGAGTTCGCGCTCGCGGTAAAAGACGACCACCCGACGCACTACAACGAGGCCGACGCCGCCAACGCCGGTTATCCCGAGCTGCTCGCGCCGCTGACGTTCCTGGCGGTCGCGGGACGGCGGGTGCAGCTGGAGATTTTCACCAAGTTCAGCATCCCGATCAACATCGCCCGAGTCTTCCACCGCGACCAGAAGTTCCGGTTTCACCGGCCGATCCTGGCCCACGATAAGCTCTACTTCGACACCTATCTAGACTCGGTGATCGAATCCCACGGCACCGTGCTCACTGAGATCCGCAGCGAAGTCACAGACGCCGAGGGCAAACCGGTGGTCACCAGCGTCATCACGATGCTGGGAGAAGCCGCACACCAAGATGCTGGCGCTGAAGAAACCGTCGCCGCCGTTGCCTCCATATCAGCCGGAAAGTAGGGTCGATCTAATGACGTCACAGGGTGAAACGGGCGGCACCCAGCTGAAGCCGCCGGTCGAGGCAGTCCGATCCCATTACGACAAATCGAACGAGTTCTTCAAGCTTTGGCTTGATCCGTCGATGACCTACAGCTGCGCCTACTTCGAAGAGCGCCCGAACATGACGCTGGAAGAGGCTCAGTACGCCAAGCGCAAACTCGCGCTGGACAAGCTGAACCTCGAGCCCGGCATGACGTTGCTCGACATCGGCTGTGGCTGGGGCTCCACCATGCGGCACGCCGTGCAGGAGTACGACGTCAACGTGATCGGCTTGACGCTGAGCGAGAACCAGTACGCCCACGACAAGGCGAAGTTCGAAGAGGTGGACAGCCCTCGTCGCAAAGAGGTGCGGATCCAGGGCTGGGAAGAATTCGACGAGCCGGTGGACCGCATCGTGTCACTGGGTGCGTTCGAGCACTTCGCCGACGGCGCCGGCGACGCCGGGTTCGACCGCTACGACACCTTCTTCAAGAAGTTCTACAGTTTGACGCCCGACGACGGCCGGATGCTGCTGCACACGATCACCATCCCGGACAAAGAAGAAGCCGAAGAGCGCGGCCTGGAGACTCGGATGAGCTTGCTGCGCTTCATCAAGTTCATCTTGACCGAGATCTTCCCCGGCGGCCGGTTGCCGCGGATCTCGCAGGTGGACCGCTACTCGTCCAACGCCGGCTGGAAGGTCGAGCGCTACCACCGGATCGGCCACAACTACGTGCCGACCCTGAACGCCTGGGCCGACGCGCTGGAAGCGCACAAGGACAAGGCGATCGAGCTGAAGGGGCAGGAGACCTACGACATCTACATGCACTACCTGCGTGGGTGCTCGGACCTGTTCCGCGACCACTACACCGACGTCTGCCAGTTCACCCTGGTCAAGTAGCCGTCTAAAGCAAAGCGCCCCGGTGCCCCTGACTTAGGGAGCCATTGGGGCGCTTTCGCTTATGCGAGTGAGAAACTCAGCCCAAGAAGATGTTGCGACGGCCGGCAAGCAGCCGGTACAGCGTCTGCTGGATCGTCTCACGCACCTGGTCGGTCAACTCAAACGTGACCATCGGGTCCTCGGCGTCGGAAGCGGCGTAGTCGCTGGTGTAGATCGGCTCACCGAACGCGATGCGCCACTTCGACGGCAGCGGCACCAGGCCCGCCGGCCCGGCCAACGGGAACAGCGGGGTGACCGGGAAGTAGGGCAGGCCGAACAGCCGCGCCAGCAGCTTGACATCGGTGAGCATTGGGTAGATCTCTTCGGAACCGACGATTGAGCAAGGAACGATCGGTGTTTTGGTGCGTAGCGCGGCCGTCACGAAGCCGCCGCGACCGAACCTCTGCAACCGATAACGGTCCTCGAAACGCTTACCCAGACCCTTGTAGCCCTCCGGGAATACGGCGGTGAGCTCACCCGCGGCGAGCAACCGGTGCGCGTCCGTCGTGCAGGCCATGGTGTGACCCGCCTTCCGGGCGGCTTGGCCGAGCACGGGCAGGTCGAAAACCATGTCGGCGGCTAGCAGGCGCAAGTCCCGCTCCGCCGGATGCTCGTCGTGAACCGCCACCGACAGCATCAGTCCGTCAAACGGCAACACCCCGGCGTGATTGGCCACCAGCAGCGCCGCACCTTCGGTCGGCAGGTTCTCGATACCGCTGACTTCGACCCGGAACCACGACCTGAAGAAGAACCTCAGCAAAGGTCGAACGACCGCGCTGTTGAAGTGCGGATCGAACCCAAACTCGTCAACGGTGTAGTCACCCGTCAACCGTTGCCGGAGGAATCCGGCTACCGCGGCGACGCGCTGAGCAAGCTCGTTGAGCGGTGCCTCGGCCGCCGATGTCGCACCCGCGACACGCCGATGCTCATCGATTTCCCGGACGACGGCGGCGATCTGCTCGGCCGACGCCCGGCCATTCGGATCAGAGAGTAACGAGGAATGCTGACGAGACGCCTCTGCCCGTTGATCGGCTCTCCGGCGCGCTGCTACCCGACCCCGATTGGTGTGCAGTGGAATGACATTCGCTCTGGTTTCACCCGCCACGATTTCTACCTGACTCCACCCCATGGAATTGGATTACGGCTGCCCCAGCGCTGCGCTAGGGCTATGGCGCGACCCTCCAGGGAGCGTACCCGATGTGGGTCGATTATGGGAGTCAGGCCGCGGCCGCGGACGTAGTCGTCGAACGCCTCGGCCGTCGACCATTTGGGCTGGTGGCCGAGCTCGGTGCGCATCCTGGTGGTGTCCATGACGCGCCCGTAGCTCAAGTAATTGAATTGCTCGCGGTTGATCTCCGTGTAGCGATTGGCCCGTCTCAGCGAATCCAGCGCCCAGACGCCGAAGCCGGGTACCGGCAACGGAATTCGCCCGGCGCGCCGGATCGCCTGCGACAGCATGATGATGCCGTCGGCGCCGATGTTGAACGTGCCGGCCTTGCCGGCCATCGCCGCGCGCTCCAGCGCGCCCAGCGCGTCCTGCTCATGCAGCAGCTGCAGTCGCGCATCTCGGCCGAACATCGTCGGCACCAAAGGCCCAGCTAGATAGCGTGACAGCGTGGTGTCCATCGCCGGGCCGATCAGGTTGGCCAGGCGCAGAATGGTTACCGCGATATCGGGCCTGCGGCGGCCCAAACCACGCACGTAACCCTCGATATCGAGGCTGTCCTTGGCGAAACCCCCGCGTAAGGGCCGACGGCTGCTGCTGTCTTCGGTGAACATCACCGGATCGTGTGGACTCGATCCGTAAACCTCCGACGTCGACTTCAGCACGACGCGGCGGACCGAGGGAGCTTTCTGGCAGGCCGCGAAAAGTTGCATCGCGCCCATCACGTTGAGCTCCTTGAGCGCCGCGCTACCACCGGACCGCGGCGCGTACGACGCCGCCGAAGCGTGCACCACCGTATCGACGTCACCGTTTCGAATCACCTTGGCGATGAACGGATTACGAATGTCGGCGCGCACGAACTCGGCGCGACCCATCCGGCGCAGCATGTCTTTGCTCGGCGCGATCGCGTCCACCGCGATCACCCCTTTGATCAGCGGGTTCTGCGCCAGCCGGGCGGTCAGGTAGCCGCCCAGAAACCGGCATGCACCAGTAACCAGCACAACCTTGGGGTAATGCATGGTGTCGGCCGCGGTGCCGCTTGTGCCGCTGCTGCCGCCACCATCCCCGCTCGGCGAATCCATCCGAACAGCCTAACGGCCGCCAGAGACGGCGGAGTTACGGCCGCGTGACGGTCGGTGCGGGCGGGACTGAGCCGGGCGGGGCTTACTTGCCAAGTTTTCTGCGCTGCACCCGGGTGCGACGCAGCAGCTTGCGGTGCTTTTTCTTCGACATGCGCTTGCGCCGCTTCTTGATTACTGAACCCATGAACTCCGCTATCTGACCCGTGACCGGCTTGAAAAAGGACCTGGCCAGGTTACCCGGCCGAACGCATAGAACACCAAACCGGTATGCGCGTGACCGCACGATAGGTCACGCCACTGCCTTCCGCGCCGATCCGGCCGCGCCCTGAAAACCTAGGCCACGCGGCAGGTTTCAGCTCAGCCCGCGTCGAAGTACGAAGTCTCCAGCATGTCGTGCACCGCCTTGGCATGCACCCGGAAAGACCGCCCAACCCGAACCGCCGGCAGTTCGCCGTTGTGCACCAGCCGGTAAACCGTCATCTTGGAGACCCGCATCAGGGCCGCCACTTCGGCAACGGTGAGAAATTGTGGCCTGGCCTGCTGGCTATCGACTGAACCGGTGTCCCGCGCCTTACCAGCGGAATCTCGCGCCGATGGCCCGTTCGTAGACGTCATCGCAACCCAATCGTGTCAGGCCCGCGCAATGCCAGCGGCTTCCCCTCCGCTGGCACCCACACGTGCATACACAAAGGAGAATAGCGGGACTAGTGGGGTTACTGGTACTGGTGGGGGACAATCAGTTCAAAATTCTTGAATTATTCTGATGTAATTCTTAGCTGCTCAGAGCGCCTTTTGGCGGCCTGAACGGCCGCGTCGACAGCCGTCCGTAATCCGCCTCGTTCGAGTTCGCGCAGCGCAGCGGCGGTCGTCCCGCCAGGCGACGTAATGGTCGCCCGCAGTTGCGTCGCGGTGGCGTCCGCCCCGGTCCCCAACGCCTCGCCCTGGCCCGGCCGGCGGTCTTGATCCATCCGTTCCAGCAGCATTGCCGCCGATCCCGCCATCGTCTGCGCGGTCAGGTCGGTGGCCACCTGGCGGCTCAGACCTGCCGCAACACCGGCGTCCACCAGGGCCTCGACCATCAAAAAGAAATACGCCGGACCGGATCCGGACAGTGCGGTCACGGCGTCCATTTGCGACTCGGGAACGGTCAGCACACCGCCGACCGCGTCGAACAGAGCCGAAACCTCCTCGAGCTGGGGCGGAGTGACGAAACGGCCTTTGGCCAGCGCGGTTACCCCCGCACCCACCAATGCCGCCGCATTCGGCATCGCCCGGACCACCGGCGTTCCGGCCGGCAGCTTCGACTCGAAGTACGTGATCGTGATCCCCGCTGCGACGGTGACGAAGACCTGCTCGGCCGTGTCATTCTCGGCTGCAGCGGCCGCCCGGGCCAGCTCCCCCATCACCGCCTCGACATCGGCGGGCTTGACCGCGACGACGACGAACGTGGCGTTCTCCACCGCCTCGGTCGGCGACGTCACGAGCACGGAATACGTGTCCGCCAGGTATTTCCCGCGCTCCGGGACCCGTTCGGCCACCACCAGGTCTTTGACCTGGCGCCCCGCGCGCAGCAGACCCGACAGCAAGGCCTCGCCGATGCTGCCGCCACCGATGATCGCGATTCTTGCCATGCCGGAAAGCATCGCAGACACCGGCGGCTATCGAGCGGCGGGCACCATCGCAAGTTGGCGCGCTTGCACCACGATCCGGCCCAGGCTGTCGACGACGGTGTGATCCTCGTCGAACCAGTCATGCCCGATCTCCGTGCACGTCGCGATGATTCGCAGCCAGCCGTCGGCAGGAAGGCTTCGCAGGAATGCCGTGAGCTGAACCGTAGGCGCCCAGCCGGTGCGCTCCACGGCGAAGGTCACCGGCGCCGACAGATCCCCGCACATGAGCGCAAACAGCGCGTCCGGAGCCACACCGCGGGGGCGCGCCCACATCTGAATCACCGGCGGCCGGCCGTGAGTGCTGGGCCCCATCGTCGACAGCACCGGCCGGACATCGCAGCCCTCGCCCAGGTGGACCAGGCCGGCCAGGGGGTGGCCGGGCCCGATCGGCGCGATGTCGTCGGGCGGCTCCGGTGCCATCAAATCCACCACCGGGTTCGCCGACAGCAGCGGCGTGGACTGGCCGCCGGGAGGGAAATGCTCCGGCTCCCCCAGGTTGACCACTGCGTGCACCGCGGAGCGGTCTCCCTGGACAAGCTCCACATCGACCACGCTGATTCGTCGTCCGCGCTTGCGGATCGACGTCACCAGCTGCATCATCCCGGGATCGGGCGCCCACAGGAAGCTTGCCGACACGGCGACGGGTTGCAAGACCGGTTCAAGCCCGCCCGAGTGCCCTCTACAGACGGTGCGGGCGGCGTGGGCGCACAGCGCCAGCATGGCGCCGCCGTGCACCTTGGGCCCGATGGTCCAGTGCTTATTGAGCTCGCCTTCGTATACACCTGGGTCGATCTCGCGCAGCGTCATTGCGTCGGTGAATAGCGGGGTCATGGTAGTCCTGGGAAGTCTCCTAAATCACCGCATCAGATGCGTGCGCGCGAACTGCAACGATTCGGCCAGCATGGCTTCGCGCTCGTTGGCTGAACGCGCTGCGGAGGTGGACACCTCGAGGATGACATGGCCCGCGAAATGGCTGCCGGCCAGCATCTGGCACACCTCGGCGGTAGGTTGCGTTCCACGGCCCGGCACCAGGTGCTCGTCGGCGGGCAGGCCGCTGCCGTCACTCAGGTGCAGATGCACCAGCCCGGTGCCCATTCGCTGCGCCATGTCCAGCGAATCGGTGCCCGCGGTCGCGGTATGCGACAGGTCCAGCGTGTAGTGCGCATGGTCGCCGTCTAACGGGTCGTAGGACGGCGCGAACGCCGAAATCGCCGGGCCCGGCCCACCGCCGCGCCTGCGCATCCGTTCCCGGGACTGATCGGCGCCGAAGAACCGGTCCGCCCGGAACGGGAACATGTTTTCCACAGCGATCATCACGTCGCTGGACGCCTCCAGGGCCGCAACCTGGTCGCTGAATCCCTCGGCGTAGCGCCGTTGCCAGCGGAACGGCGGATGCACGACGACGGTCTGCGCGCCCAATTGCTCGGCGCCCTCTACGCTGCGTTCCAGTTTGGGAATCGGGTTGGAGCCCCACACCCGTTGTGAGATCAGCAAGCAAGGAGCGTGCACCGACAGCACCGGCATGTGATAGCGCTGCGAGAGCTTCTCGACGGCATCGATGTCCTGGCTGACCGATTCGCTCCACACCATCAGCTCGACCCCGTCGTAGCCGAGCCTTGCCGCATACTCGAACGCGGCCTCGGCCCTCAACGGGTAGACCGAGGCCGTCGACAGGCCGACTTTGATTGCTGGGCGCACTGTCTGTGGGCGACGCCTAGCCCGATTGCAGGGATAGTGCCAGCGGTCCCAGGGTGATCAGCGCCCCGACCGCAACCGCGATCAGCGTGCTGGCGATGTCCTCGGTTTTGCGAACCACCCGCACGCCGGCCACCAGGCCCAGGATGACCAGCACCGACAGCACCAGCGCCACCAGGCTGTTCCATCGCCACAGTTGGTCGAAGGCGATGAACAGCCCCGCGCCGAACGCGACGGCCAAGATCGACTGCAAAACGATCAGCCCGCCACGCCACAGGGTCTCGAGTCTGTCGTGCGCGGGGTGGGCGTCCTGGGCCTCACGGGCACGGTCGGCCGCGATATCGAGGTGGTCCTCGTCGAGTTCTTCTTCGGTCGGCGAGCCCGCTGACGCCTGCTCCCCGCCGCGCCGGCGGGCCAGCTCATCAGCGAGGGTTTGCCCGCCGAACAGCGTCGAATCCGAAGTCTGCAGGTAGGAGCGCACATAGGCGGAATCCTCGGTCGTGAACTCGGCTTCGCGCACCTCGGAATCCATCACGTCGACCGGGATATCGGCGAATTGGTCCAGCGGATCCGGACTCATGTCCTCGGCGCCGGACTGCTCGGCTTCGGGCGGGTCGCGATGGCGCAGCGGCCGCGGATAAGCGCTGCGCTCCGGTCCTGTCGCGCGTTGCGGCTGCGGCGGGGACTTGGGCCAGCGCGGCTCGGGTTCGGACCAGTACGCGGTTTTGGGCTGCTCTTCGGTGACTCGGTCGGCGACGGCTTCTTCCGGAACCGCTTCGGGACGCGCTGCAGGGGCCGGTTCGGCAACCTGGACTGTCCCGTTGGTCCCATGACCGGTCTCGTCGTCATCTCCGATGACCGGAAGCTCGCCGGTCAGCTCGGCGACGGTGACCGCATCGCTATCGCCGCGCCGGCGGCGCCGCCGTCGGGTGACCGCCGGGGCGCCAATGGTTCCATTCCTGGCCAACAATTCGGCCACCGAGATGGGCCGAGTGCCAGGGCTCTCAGTCTCGGGCTGTGGTCCGGTCATGGTTTGTCGCCTCTCGATCGGTTCGCCTTCCGATCAACCTTCTGGCCTCCAGCATCGCGCACCGAGGTCTCGACGAGGGCGGTTCCGTCGGCTTCGCTGTCGAGTTTGCGCAAGATGAGACCTTCCCGTAATGCCCACGGGCAGATATCCACCGTTTCTATCGACAGCGCTCGCATGCTCGCCTCCGCCACCAGCGCGCCCGCCACGATCTGTGGCGCCCGCTCGGCGCTAACTCCTTCCAGTTCAGCTCGGTCAGCGGTCGTCATCCTAGAGATGAAAGATATGAGTTGCCTGAGGCCGTTGGCGGTAAGCGTCCGCTTCACCCGGGGTCCGGCCGCCGACGGCGCCGCGCCGGTGAGCCGCGCCAGCGACCGGAACGTCTTCGACGTTGCCACGGCCAATTCCGGGCCGCCGGCGTCGAGAACGGTGACACTGGCGTCTGCCAGCTCGGCATCCAGCCAATCACGCAGCATCGCTACCCGGCGCCGGCCGGGCGGGTCGTCGGGCAGCCACTCGCGGGTCAGCCGTCCGGCGCCCAGCGGCAGCGATAACGCGATCTCGGGCTCCTCGTCGACGCCACTGGACAGTTCCAGCGAGCCGCCGCCGATGTCGAGGTTGATGATCCGCCCCGCACTCCACCCGTACCACCGGCGCACGGCCAGGAAGGTGAGCCGCGACTCGTCGACGCCGCGCAGCACCTGCAACTCGACTCCGGTCTCTTTGCGCACCCGAGCCAGCACGTCATCGGAATTCTCGGCGTCGCGCACCGCGGAGGTGGCGAACGCCATCAGCTCCTCGCAGCCGGAGCTGACCGCGATCTTGGCGAACTCATCGATGGTGGAAATCAGTTTTTCGGCGCCGCGCTTGGTGATCTTGCCCGAGCTGTCGGTGGCCTCGGCCAGTCGCAGTGTGGACTTGGTGGAACTCATAGGGGTGGGATGTCCACCGCGGTGGGCATCGACCACCAGCAGATGGACCGTATTGCTACCCACGTCGAGCACGCCCAATCGCACGGAAAACAAACCTAGTCGCTGCGACGATGCGGGGCCTCTTGCGCCCCGCTGAGAAGCACGACAATTCGGACCCAGCGCTGCGACGATGCGGGGCCGCTTGCGCCCCGCTGAGAAGAACGACAAGTCGCGACCGTGCCGGCCCGAGTGTCAGCGGGTCAAAGAGCACGAATTCTGGTCTAACGTTGAATCCGTGGCGAATTCGCATCTCGAGCCGGGACAAGAGGTTGAATTGGATTTCGCCCGTGAATGGGTGGAGTTCTATGACCCGGATAACCCCGAGCACCTGATTGCGGCCGATCTCACCTGGCTGCTATCACGCTGGACGTGTGTATTCGGCACACCGGCCTGCCGCGGCACGGTGGAAGGCCGCCCGAATGACGGGTGCTGCTCGCACGGCGCGTTCTTGTGCGACGACGACGACCGCGCCCGATTGGACGACGCGGTGAAACAACTCACCGACGACGACTGGCAATTCCGCGAAAAAGGATTAGGCCGCAAGGGCTACCTGGAACTCGACGAACATGACGGCCAACCCCAATACCGCACCCGCAAACACAAGGACGCGTGCATTTTCTTGAACCGGCCCGGCTTTGCCGGCGGTGCCGGCTGCGCGCTGCACAGCAAAGCCCTCAGGTTGGGCGTGCCGCCGCTGACGATGAAACCCGATGTCTGCTGGCAGCTGCCGATCCGGCGCAGCCAGGAGTGGGTGACCCGGCCCGACGGCACTGAGATCCTCAAGACCACCGTCACCGAATTCGATCGCCGTGGCTGGGGCTCAGGTGGCGCCGATTTGCACTGGTATTGCACCGGCGATCCGGCCACCCATATCGGCGCCCGACAGGTGTGGGAGAGCCTGGCCGACGAACTCACCGAACTGCTGGGCGCCAAGGCCTATGCGGAACTGGCGGCAATGTGCAAGCGCCGCAGCAAGTTAGGGCTCATCGCGGTGCACCCGGCGACTCGGCTCGCCGAGTAACCGCGAATAAGGTCGCCGGCATAGGTCACTCGTCGGGCGGCGCCGAACGGCTGCGGGGTTTATCGTCGCGTGAGGCCGAGCCGTCCCCCGCCGGGACGTCCCTATCGGGTAGAACGATGCCGTCGTTTGGCTGCCGGCCGTCGACGCCGACGGCCGATTCCGGTCGTACCGCCGTAGCCGCTAATTTCTCACCGGGATGCCGGCCTGGGCGCTGCGGCAAGAGAATGATCAGCGCGACGATTATGGCCGCAATGACCGCGGAAGCCAGCGGGCGGCTCAGATTCAAGCCGCCGTGGCTGACAGGCTTATCGAGGAAATCGCCCACGGTGGCGCCGAGAGGCCGGGTCAAGATGAACGCTACCCAGAACAGGGTGACACGCGACACGCTTGTCCAGTAATACAGGGCCGCGACGGCGACAAGGCCTGCGCTGAATACCAGCGCAGCGCCTTCGTAGCCCAGCCCGCCGTCATCGGCGAGCCAATCTCCGAGTGCGGTGCCCAGGGTCTGCGAAAACGTAATGGTGGCCCAGTAGAACGCCTCTACTTTCGGCGTCGAAACGGTATTGACCGACACTGTTCCCTGCGACCAGTACCAGAGTCCCAGGGTTGCCAACAGACAACACAACAGCAGAAGCGATCCACCCGTGTAGCCGATCCCCAGCGATCGGTCGGCGAAGTCAGCTAACGTCGTGCCGAACGTCGTCGAGGCGACGATCGTCGCCCAATAGATCACCGGATGGAAGCGTTTGGCGAAGATCTGCGCGACGACGAGCGCCACCAGCGCTCCGCCGAACAGCGCAACGCCGGCCAGATAACCCCAATTCAATGTCATCGTCACGGCGTCGCCGCCCGTCTCGCCCAGCGTTGTCGCCAAAACCTTGATGACCCAAAAGCCGAGGGTGACTGCCGGTACCTTGGTCAAAGCCTGCTTCGTCACATCATTCATGGAATGACGGCCTCCCGTTTCCCCGCAGCGGGCTAGGTGTGCGCTGGTGAACGATCGTACTGATCGAAAACAACCCGCGTGACGTGTCTCGCCCGCGTGCCCGCCGCTGGCGGCGGGCACGCTAAGACCCAAGCTAACTGGCTCCGATGAGGTTTCGCTGAGGGACGATGTGTGTTGGCTTAATACGTGCTGGCATTCGACCCGATCCCACCGGGCGAGAAAGTGACCCGCTGGCTCTGCCGGTTCAGGTCGCTCGATTCTTGTTGTAGGACAACACCATTCGCATCGCGCTGGCTTGCAGGTACGCCTCGACCGCCGCGGCGCCCGCCGTCGCGTCGCGGGCCAGCACGACCTCGGTGATCGCCCGCAGGTCAGCCAACACCGGGTCGGCGTCGTCATAGGCGCCGGTGAGCTCGTGCTCGCGGCCGCCGAAGGCCTGCTCGACCCAGCGATACAGCAACCCCAACGCACGGTTGCCGGTGCTGTGGATGAGCACCCGGAAGTAGGCGAGGTCGGCGGCCTGGCGCGCCGCGGCGCTGTCGGCCTCGGCCACCGCGGCCAGCGCTGCGCGCAATGCTTCGGCATCCTCGGGCCCGCTCCGTTGTGCCGCCAAGCGTCCGATCAACGGGCCCAGCGCCGCGCGGATCTCCAGCAGCTCGACCAAAAACTCGGGGCCCAGTTTGCGTACCAGCGCCTCGACCACGGCGGGATGGGTCAGGCCCTCGGGGTCGCACACCACGCTGCCGCTGCCGTGTCGGGCCTCGATCAGGCCCATCTGCTGCAGCCGGGCCAGCCCCTGTCGCAGCGAGGTGCGGTTGACATCGAGTTGCTCAGCCAGCTCCCGCTCGGGGGGCAACGTCGAGCCGGGCGGGAAGACGCCGTCGAGGATGGCGTCGGCGATCGACGCGGCGATCTGTTCGTCCACCCGCTGGCGGTCCGGCGGCTGCAGCACACTTGACTGGTTCATTGGCTCAACCAATATAGTGGACCGAACCCAACACGATGGCCCAAACCGGGAGCACGTCGCGAATCGACTGTGCGTCCCGGCGTGGGGCCGCCCGACCGGAGGTGGAGCAGTGGACGACGAAAGGCAATCCGCTGCGTCCCCGCGCTGGCGGGGCAAGGCCGGGCGGCTGGAAGTCTGGTACGCCACCCTGTCGGATCCGCTGACGCGTGCCGGCGTGTGGATCCACTGCGAGACGGTCGCCCCAACCCAAGACCGGGGTGCCTACGCGCACGGCTGGGTGACCTGGTTTCCACCCGACGCCTCACCGTGCACCGAGCGGTTCGGCCCGGAGCCCGCCCGACCCGCGGCCGACACCGCCTGGTTCACTGCCGCGGAGGTGCGTGTCGGGCCCGAAAGGCTGACCGGACACGCAGGGTCGCTCGGATGGGACCTGCGCTGGAAGGACAGCGGCACGCCGCTGTGGACGTTTCCCCGCGCGGCGTGGGAACGCGAGTTGCTGCCGGGCGCCCAAGTGGTCCTCGCCCCCACCGCCGACTTCACCGGCTCACTCACCGTCGGCGGTACCGCTCACCGCGTCGACGGCTGGCGCGGCGGCGTCGCCCACATCTACGGGCACGGCAACGCCAAACGCTGGGGGTGGATCCATGCCGACCTCGGAGACGGCGACGTCCTCGAGGCGGTCACCGCGGTCTCGCACAAGCCAGGATTGCGCAGGCTTGCGCCGATGGCGTTCGTGCGCTTCCGCATCGGTGGAAAGGATTGGCCCGCAAGCTTTTTGCCATCGCTGCGGATGCGGACCACACTCGGCTTGCGGCACTGGCAGCTGGAGGGACATATGGGTGGCCGCGACGTGCTCATCCGCGTCGACCAGCCTCCGGACCGGTGCGTGAGCCTGGGTTATACCGATCCCGACGGCGGCACCGCGGTATGCACCAACACCGAGCAGGCCGATGTTCACGTCGAGATCAGCCACCGCGAGCGCGGTGCCCGGGTTATCGAGCACAGCTGGTCGGTGCAGGGAACCGGGCATGCCGAAGTCGGCCTGCGCGGCGCCGAGGCGCCCGCCGTCAACGAAAGGACACCAACATGAGTTTCGCGCTTGACCCGCCACTGCTGGTTGCCTCGGGAGTGCTTATCGAACGCAACGTACCCAGCGATCGTCGTGATGTGGCTGAGGCCGCCGTCCTCGGCGTCTTCTTCGGCGGCTCGTTCGGGCTCTACAACAACGTGCCCGGACTCGGCGTGCTGTGGCGCCCGTTCCGCGCCCGCAATGGCCGCGACTTCATGTGGAACAGCGGCGTTTTCGGCGTGAACACAGCCGAGGCAAGCTGGCCGCTGCACGCGGCAGCCGGGGCCATCTTCGCGACGTACCCGTTCTTCATCAAGCTCGGCCGACGGCTCGGCCGCCTGGTATGAGCCGTCTCGCCGGCCGGGCACGGGCTTCGGTGGCCTCGTTCGGCACCGCGCTGCTCCCCGAAGAGCACGGCGGGCCGCCAGCGGCCCAGCTGAGCGATCGCGTCGACCGTTACCTCGCGCGGCTGCCGACGACAGCACGGCTGGCATTGCGCGCCGGGTTGCTGTCCGTGGGAGCGGCGAGCTACCTGACCACCGGCCGGTCGCTGGCGAGACTTGGCCCGGGGCAACGGGATCGGGTGCTGCGCCGAGTCGCCGCGCTCAACCCCGATGCCGCTGTGGCCATCGAGGCCATGAAGGCAATCGTGTTGCTCGCCAACGGCGCCGACGCCTACGCGCCGGAATTGCTCTCCCGCGCCCAGGAGCACGACGCGGCGCGCCCCGATGCGCCGTTGACCATCACCCCGTCGACCGAGAGCCGCTCCGTCGTTACCACCGACGCCGTGGTCATCGGTTCCGGCGCCGGCGGCGCGATGGTGGCCCGCACCCTGGCCCGGGCCGGCCTGGACACCGTGGTGCTCGAAGAGGGACGGCGCTGGACGGTCGAGGAGTTCCGTACCACTCATCCCATCGACCGCTATGCCGGGTTGTACCGCGGCGCCGGGGCCACCGTCGCGCTGGGACGCCCGTCCGTGGTGCTACCGATCGGCCGGGCGGTCGGCGGCACCACCGTCGTGAATTCCGGCACCTGCTACCGGCCACCCCTGGCCGTGCAGCGGCGCTGGCGCGACGAGTTCGGTCTCGGCCTGGCCGACCCGGACCGGCTGGCCGATCACCTCGACGACGTCGAACACACGCTGCGGGTCGCGCCGGTGCCGCTGCAGATCATGGGCCGCAACGGGCGGCTGCTGCTCGATGCCGCCCGCACGCTGGGCTGGCGGGCGGCGCCCATTCCGCGCAACGCGCCGGGGTGTGAGGGCTGCTGCCAGTGCGCGATCGGCTGCCCGCGCAACGCCAAGTTCGGCGTGCACCTCAACGCACTGCCGCAGGCCTGCACCGCGGGCGCGCGGATCATCTCGCAGGCTCGCGTCGAACGCGTACTGCACCAGCATGGGCGCGCCCGCGGGGTGCGCGCCCGCCGCCCCGACGGCACCGCCGTCGACATCCTTGCGGACACGGTCATCGTCGCTGCCGGCGCCACCGAGACACCAGAACTGTTGCGGCGCAGCGGTCTTGGCGCACACCCGCGCCTTGGCCGTAACCTGGCGCTGCATCCGGCAACCATGCTCGCCGGACGCTTCGATGACGACGTCGTCGCGTGGCACGGCGTGCTGCAGAGCGCCGCCGTCCACGAGTTCCACGAGTCACATGGCGTGCTGATCGAAGCGACCTCCACGCCGCCCGGCATGGGCTCGATGGTCTTTCCCGGATACGGCGCCGAGCTGCTCGGTTGGCTCGACCGAGCACCCCAGGTCGCCACGTTCGGCGCCATGGTCGCCGATCGCGGTGTCGGCTCGGTGCATTCGGCCCGCGGCGACACGCTGGTGCGCTACAACATCGCCCGAGCCGACATCGCCAAGCTAATGGTTGCGGTCGAGGCCATGGGCCGGCTGCTGTTCGCCGCGGGTGCCGTCGAGGTGCTCACCGGTCTGCCCGGCGCGATGACGGTGACGTCGCTGCCCGCGCTGCAGGATGCATTGCGGCGCAGCAACCCGAGAAGCCTGCACCTGGCCGCATTCCATCCGACGGGCACCGCGGCCGCCGGCGCCGACGAGCAGCGGTGTCCGGTCGACGAGACCGGACGGCTGCGCGGCGTCGACGGCGTCTGGGTCGCCGACGCGTCGATCCTGCCCAGCTGCCCTGAGGTGAACCCGCAGGTGTCGATCATGGCGCTGGCGCTGGCCGTCGCCGACGAGGTGGTCGGCGCGCGCGCAGGGGGTTAACCCTCCAGCTTGTAGCCCAATCCCCGCACCGTTACCAGGTGAACCGGATTGGCCGGGTCGGCCTCGATCTTGGACCGCAGCCGCTTGACGTGGACGTCGAGCGTCTTGGTGTCGCCAACGTAATCTGCGCCCCAGACCCGATCGATGAGTTGTCCGCGGGTCAGCACCCGTCCGCTGTTGCGCATCAGGTATTCCAGCAAGTCGAATTCCTTGAGCGGCAACGTGATTGTGTCGCCGTTGACCGACACGACGTGCCGCTCGACGTCCATGCGTACCGGGCCGGATTCCAGCACGCCGTCGCTGATTTCGGAGTCGTCGTCGCCACCACGGCGAAGCACTGCCCGGATTCGGGCGATCAACTCACGGGCCGAATAGGGCTTGGTCACGTAGTCGTCCGCGCCCAGTTCCAGACCGACCACCTTGTCGATCTCGCTGTCGCGAGCGGTCACCATGATCACGGGGACGCTGGAACGGGCGCGCAGCTGCTTGCACACGTCTGTGCCGGAAATCCCCGGCAGCATCAAATCGAGCAGCACGATGTCGGCGCCGGCCCGCTCGAACTCGGCGAGCGCCGTTTGCCCATCGGTGACTACCGTGGCCTCAAAGCCCTCCTTGCGCAGGAGAAATGCCAGCGGATCAGCAAGCGACTCCTCGTCTTCGACGATTAGCACACTGGTCATCTACTTAGCTCTTCCTCATCGCTTCGCTCTGCATCGTCGTCACCGCGGGTCATCTACTCAGCTCTTCCTCTCGTTGGGACCTGTGGGGTCGCACCTCACGGCCCCTGGGTTGCTCAGGTTGTTCGTCGTTGTCCCGATAGGCCGGGATGGACAATGTGAACGTCGATCCGGTTCCCGGCTTGCTCCACACGCCGATGCTGCCATTGTGGTTGGCCGCGACGTGTTTGACGATGGCCAGCCCCAGCCCACTGCCGCCGGTGGCTCGCGAACGTGCCTTGTCACCGCGAAAGAAACGCTCGAAGACCCGTTCTTGGTCTTCGAGCGCGATTCCGATGCCTCGGTCGGTGACGGCGATCTCGATGCTGTCTCCGCGGCGGCGACGGCTGATCGACACCGGCGAGCCCGGCGGCGAATAGGCGATCGCGTTGGACACCAGGTTGGCCAGCGCGGTCACCAGCAGCGTTTCGTCGCCCAGCACCCGTAAGCCACTGGGCGCATCGGTGCGGACCTGGATTTTCGCATTGTCCGCGGCCACCTTGTGGCGTGAAATCGCCTCGGAGACAACGGTATCGACTTCAACGTCGGTGACGTTGGGCAGCCGCTCGGCGCCCTGCAGCCGGGACAGCTCGATCAGCTCGGCGACCATGTCCCCCAGTCGGTTGGCCTCGATGAGCACCTTCTCGGCGAATCGGCGAACGGTCTCGGAGTCATCCGCCGAAGCCAGCAGGGCCTCGGCGAGCAGAGCCATCGCGCCAACCGGCGTCTTCAGCTCGTGGCTGACATTGGCCACGAAGTCGCGCCGCGTCGCCTCCATGCGGGCATAGTCGGACTGGTCGTGGACGAAGACCACGGCGAACCGGCGATCTTCTTCGCTGAGCAGCCGGGCTTGCCCGTGCACGGACAGCCCGGACCGGCTATTGCTCTGGCGTTTACCCGGCTGCAGGTCGAACTCGACGTCAACGCCACTCAGCGCCTGCTGCGCGGCCTGCCAGGCCTGATCGTCGAGCTGCCGATCGCGCACCAGGCCCAATTCCTTGGCCCGATCGTTGAGATAGACGACGTCGCGATGGGAATCCACCACCGCGACGCCCAGCGGCATCAGCGCCACGATGCGTTGCAGCATCTGTGCGACGGTGATGCCGGTCCACTCGGTGGTCACTCGTTGGCGGCGTTGGATCACCCGCGGTGACAGCCGGGTCCCGACCGCAACACCTACGGCCAGCGCCAACACGGACAAGACCCCGGCCAGCAACAGCGCCGAGAACACGGTCACATAGCAAATCCTACAAATCTTCCTTAACGCCGCCCTAGCGGAGCGAGGCCAAAATCGGACAAGTCACATCTTGCGCTACAGGTGTTCGGCCTCCGTTCATGCGATGTTTGGCAAACGGGGCTAAAGCACGCGATTGGCGGGTCAGCCGCACGCAATGAAGTCGCCGACGAAAACCTACCCGCGGCCTTGGCTGGCTACCGCGGCGGCACCGGCGGCGGCCGCCTCGGGGTCCAGGTAGGTACCGCCCGGCAGCACCGGCCGCAACTCGTCATCCAGGTCGTAGCGCAGCGGAATGCCGGTCGGGATGTTCAGCCCGACGATCTCCTCGTCGGACATTTGGTCCAGGTGTTTGACCAGGGCGCGCAGCGAGTTGCCATGCGCGACGATCAGCACCGTCTTACCGGTCCGCAGATCCGGGACGATGACGTCGGTGAAATAGGGCAGAAACCGCGCCACCACGTCCGCCAGGCATTCGGTCAGCGGGCCGCCGCCGATGTTGGCGTAACGGGGGTCGGTGTCCTGGCTGAACTCGCTGCCCTTCTCGATCGGCGGCGGTGGCGTGTCGTAGCTGCGCCGCCAGGCCATGAACTGCTCGTCGCCGTAGCGGGCCTTGATCTCGGCTTTGTCCAGACCTTGAAGCGCCCCGTAGTGGCGTTCGTTGAGCCGCCAGCTGCGCCGCACCGGAATCCACAGCCGGTCGGCGGTGTCCAGCGCAACGTGTGCGGTGGTGATGGCGCGCCGCAGCAGCGATGTGTAGAGCACGTCGGGCAGCAGGTTGTGTTCGGCGATCAGCTCGCCACTTCGGATCGCCTCGGCCCGGCCCCTTTCGGTCAGCCCGATGTCCACCCAGCCGGTGAACAGGTTGCGGGCATTCCAGTCGCTCTCGCCGTGGCGCAGCAGCACCAAAGTGGCAGTGTTCCCCTGTTGCATCGGCCTAGCATTTCACGGGCGCGGGCGGTCGCCGTCGTCGCCGTCGTCATCGTCGTCGATCAGGTGAGCGAAGGCCTCCAGGTTCTTCAGCGACTCGCCGCGAGATACTCGCCACTCCCACTCCTTTTGGATCGACGAGCGAAATCCCAACTCCAACAACGTATTAAAGTCCGAATCCACCGCCTCGAGCACCTGTCCGAGCACCCGGTCGATCTCGTCGGCGTCGACCGACGCCAACGACATCCGGCCCACCAGGTAGATATCGCCGACGTTGTCCAGCGTGTAGGCAACCCCATAGAGCCGGCGGTTGCGCTTGAGCAAAAACCGGTAGACGCCCTCGTGGTTCTCATCGGGCTTGCGGCACACGAATGCCTCGATGCGCACCGAGTGCTCGCCGATGCTCAGGATGGTGTTGGTCTTGAGCTTGCGCTCACCGGGCAGTTCCACCACCAGCCCCGGCAATCCGCCATGCGCTCCGGGGAATTCCGAGTAGGTCAGGTGGCTGGCCTGCAGCGCGTGCTCGATCACCGCCTGCACGGTCGATGTCATGAGCGCCGCTCGCCCCCGCAAGCGGGTGGGGGTACCTCCCACTTGTGGGGGCGTGCCCCCACCTCATCGCTTCGCTCTGCATCGTGGCCGGCGCGGGTCATGCGCCCACCCCGCGGCGCGAAGTCCAGCGGCGGGGCTTGCGCGCCGCGACCCGGTCGCGGACCCGGCGCTGGCGCTCCGCGGCGAAGTCACCGATCGCGCGCCGGTAGCTGGCCAGCAGCGCGTCGGTGGTGTTCTCCCAGGAGAATGTCGCCGCGTGGGCCGCCGCGGCACGGCTCATCGCGCTGCCGGCCGGTTCGCCGCGCAGGCGCAGCAGGTCGTCGATGGCCGTCGCCCACCGATCGACGTCGTGTCCGGACACCAAGGTGCCGGTGATCCCGTCGCGCACCGCCACCGGTAATCCGCCGACCGCCGCCGCCACCACCGGCGTCCCGCAGGCCTGCGCCTCGATGGCGACCAAGCCGAACGACTCCGAATAGCTCGGCACCGCAACCAAATCGGCGGCCTGGAACAAGATGGCCAGATCCGCCCGGGACTGCGGCGGCAGGAAGGTGACCCGCGCCGTGATGCCCAGTTCATCAACGAGCCGGACCAGTCCGTCCGGGGAGGCCAGACCGCTGCCCGACGGCCCGCCGGCCACCACGATGCGCACCCCCGGCAGTTTCGCGGCGGCGCGCAATACGATGTCGGGTGCCTTCAGCGGCTGGATTCGTCCGACGAACGCCACTATGTCTTCGTCGAGCGGGAGCCCGAGCGCGGCCCGGGCCGCCCCGCGATCGCCCGGACGGAACACGTCCAGGTCCACACCGGGATGGACCACGTCGATTCTCGCCGGATCGGCATGGTGGATCGAAATCAATTGTCTCGCTTCATCATCGGTGTTGACGATCAGCCGATCCGCCTCGTCGACGACCTGCTGCTCGCCGACCGTGCGCAGCGGCGGCTCGGGCGCGTCTCCGTCGGCCAGTGCGGCGTTCTTCACCGCGGCCAGCGTGTGCGCGGTGTGCACCAGCGGCACCGCCCAGCGGTCGCGGGCCAGCCACCCGACCTGACCGGACAGCCAGTAGTGCGAGTGCACGATGTCGTAGTGGCCTGGTTCGTGGGACGCTTCGGCGCGCAGCACCCCGGCCGCGAACGCGCACAACTGGGTGGGCAGATCGTATTTGTCCAAGCCCTCGAATGGTCCGGCCACCACGTTGCGCACCAGCACGCCGGGCGCTACCCGCTCGACCGGCGGATCGGCAGACGCGGTGGCCCGAGTGAAGATCTCCACCTCGATGCCCCGACGAGCCAGGTGTAGGGCGGTTTGCAGCACGTAGACGTTCATGCCGCCCGCGTCGCCGGTGCCCGGCTGGGCCAGTGGTGAGGTGTGTACCGCCAACACCGCAATGCGGCGCGGGTCGTTCAGCCGGAAGACATCATCGTGCCGCACACTCTCATCTTTACAGGACGGACCCGGGCGGCCCAGACGTGCGGGGATGCTTGGCGGGTTACGCCGAAGACTCGTCCGATTCGATGTCCGGCACCCGAGAGCCCAGCGCGCCGGCTCGGCGCATCGCGCCCAGCGGATCGGCATACAGCCCACCCAGCGACACAATCCCCGCCCCGGCCTCCTGGACCCGGTTGCCGAACGCGGTGACGCGGATATCGCGCGGCGGCAACACCGAGCGTGCGGCGAAAGCCTCTTCCACCTGCCCCATCGCCTCCGGGTATTCGGTGAACGCCTGGCCACCGACCACCAGCTCGTCGGGGTTGAGCACGTCACGCAGCAACGCGACGGCCTCACCGAGCACCCGGGCGCGTTCCGCCAGTAGTTCTTTGGCCTGCTGGTTTCCGGCCCGAGCCACCCGCAGCAGGTCGGTCATGGCGGTGACCGACCCGTTCGCGCGATTCGTGGAGGTGGTGGCGGGCAGGATCCGAAGCCGCCGGGCAGCGGCCAGCACCGCTTCGTCGCTGACGGTGGATTCCAGCTGCCCGGTGCCGCCGAGCAGCTCGGAGTATGCGGGCAGGCCGGCAATGGTGCCCGGGCCGCTGGCCGGGCAGTGCACTCGTCCGCCGATCACCATCGCATAACCCACGGTCTCGCGGGCGTAGACGTACAGGCTGGTCGGCGAGCTCGGCGCGAACCGCCTCATGCCGAGCAGCAGCTCGGCTCCGGCCATGGCATCGACGTGCGAGGCCACCGATATCGGCAGGCCCAGCGCGTCGGCCAGCACCGAGCCGACCGGTGCTTGCCGCCAACCCAGCCGCGGGTGGTCGACGAGGCCGCTGGCGCTGTCGACGGTGCCACCGATCGCCACCCCTACCCACAGCAGGCGGCGCCGATGCCAGCGCCTCATGTACCGGCCCGCGCTTTCGGCCAGCGACGCCAGCGCGGGGCCGGCGGGATTGAGCGGTGTCGGGGTCTCGACGGTGTCCAGCGTGCGGCCGAATAGATCGGTGGCCACGATGCTGGTGGTCCGTGCGCCGACGTGGATGCCCAGCGCCACGAATGGCTCATGGTTGATCTCGACGGGCACCCGCGGACGGCCAATGGCGCCGGAGACCGCCAGGTCAGCGCGCTCCCGCAGCAGGCCGGCCTCGAGCAGCGCGATGACCTGGCGGTTCACCGTCGCGATGCTCAGAGATGTGACCCCGGCGATGACGTCGCGTCCGACAGGGCCACGCAACCGCACCGCCCGGAAAACAGACGCCGCCGCTGAGTCAGATATGTGCAGGGCCGGCGGCATGATCTGGCGGTGCAACCGCAGGTGGCCTTTGCGGCTGGACAAATGCTGGGTGTGGGTGAGAGTGGTCGAGCGCACGAGCGTCCTTTGTTTGAGTCCTGATGGCCGGTCTTCGGCCACACCTGAAAGTCAGGAGCGGCAAAGTGCGCGGCAACAACACGCACCTGCCGCGCACAGACACGCGGCGGTCGTGTTGAACAAAGCGCTGTACTGCACAGGAAAAATTTAGCATGTTTATTAGAGTTGTCTCGGTGAATTCAGCTAACGCACGGATCGCGGTGGTCACCGGTGCCAGTTCCGGGATTGGCGAGGCGACCGCCATAACGCTTGCCGCACAAGGTTTTCACGTGGTCGCGGTGGCGCGCCGAGCCGACCGGATCAACGCTCTGGCGAACAAGATCGGCGGCACCGCCGTTGTGGCCGATGTCACAGACGACGACGCCGTCGCGGCGCTGGCGCGTGGCCTGAGCCGGGTTGATGTGCTCGTCAACAACGCCGGTGGTGCCCGGGGCCTGGAGCCTGTCGCCGAGGCCGACCTGGAGCACTGGCAGTGGATGTGGGAGACCAACGTGATGGGCACCCTGCGGGTCACCCGCGCGCTGCTGCCCAAGCTGGTCGAGTCCGGCGACGGACTGATCGTCACCATCACCTCGATTGCGGCGATGGAGACCTACGACGGCGGTGCGGGTTACACCGCGGCCAAGCACGCCCAGGGTGCGCTACACCGGACGCTGCGCGGCGAGCTGCTGGGCAAGCCGGTACGACTCACCGAGATCGCACCGGGTGCCGTCGAAACCGAGTTCTCGCTGGTCCGTTTCGACGGCGACGAGCAGCGCGCGGATGCGGTCTACTCCGGCATAACGCCGCTGACAGCCGCCGACGTCGCCGAAGTGATTGGGTTCGTGGCCTCCCGGCCTTCCCATGTCAACCTGGACCAAATCATCATCCGGCCCCGCGACCAGGCCAGCGCTTCGCGGTTTAACCGCCAGGCCTAGTCGTCGTCGTCGTCGTTGTGGTGGTGGGGGTGCCCGACAAGGTGGGGGCATCCGATGGCGTGACTGGTGCGGTGACGGGGATCTGCGACCCGGGCGGATGCGCCGTCGGCGGCGGGAGCGCCGACATCGCCACCCAGGTATCCCAGTCCACGGCCCAGTCCCAGATGTCGCCGTCGGAGTAGGACAGCTGGATCGAGCTGCCGGTCACCTCAACCGGGTCACCGTAGATCGCGGTGGGGTAGTACTGCTGGGCGTCGCTGGTGGACAGGTTGATGCAGCCGTTGGTGACGTTGGTGTTGCCCTGCGCGCCCGCGCTCGACGGGTTGGCGTGGATGAACTCGCCGTTGTTGGAGATCCGCACCGCCCATCGTTCGTGAGCGTTGCTGTAGCCGGCGGCCGGGTTGGACATGTAGAAGTCGGAGTACTTCTCGGTGACCACGTGGATGCCGTTGCGGGTGACGTTGCGCGCCTTGTCGGCCTCGCCGTAGCTGCACGGAAAGTCCATGATCACGCCTTCGTCCCTGAGCACCTGGATACGGTGCGAGGAGACCTCGGCCCTGACCAGCTGCCGGCGACCGATCTGAAAGTGCAACGAAATGTCGTCGGCGCCGTATGCGCCTTCGCCGAACGGCCGTCCGTAGAGCTTGGCGTCGACGTTGACCGTCGTGCCCGCCGGGTAGTACTCACGGGGGCGCCAGTGCACGCGGGCGCCTTGCGCCTCGTCGGGCAACCAGGCCCAGCTGCCCTCCACGGGCGGGGTAGTGGTGACAGTGAGCGCCTTCTCGACGGAGGCCTTGTCGCTGATCGGTGCATCGAATTGGATGATGATCGGCGCCGCGACCCCGACCGTCTGGCCGTCGGCCAGCTGGAATCCGCCGCCGATCTTCTTGGTGGGAGTCACGGTGGTGAATTTGCCGGTGACCGAAATCGCCTTGCCATCGTGGCCGACGGCCGAACCAGCCCAGGTGTAGGTGCCGTCATAGCCCAGCGGCTCGGTGATCGTGTAGACGGTGCGGTCCTGGTTGAACGCTCCCGCGACGACCTTGCCCGACGAATTCGTCAACGCCACCTTCTGAAACCAGCCGTCGCCGACCTGAACGCTTGCCGGCGCAGTCGGGACCACGTCTGAGGCAGCATCGGCCGGCTCGAATTTCAGATGCGGCGCCGGGGCTTCTTTCTTCTGGGATTGCTTGGCCACCGTGCCCGCGCAAGCGGCCAATACGTTGGGCGCGAACACACCGAGCCCGAGGGCCGCCAAAGCCAGCCGCCGGTTAATCGGCGGCGGCGCGCTGGATGTGCTCACGACACATAAAGATACCGGGAGAACGACTCCCGCCCCGCCACGACAAGTCGTCGACGGGGTGTTCTTGCACGAATTTAACCGCTACAGCCTGCACCCCAGCAGGACGGGTTCGGGTTTAAGTGTGATGCCAAACACGTCACGGACTCCATCACGGACGGTGCGGGCCAGCGTTATGACGTCCTCGGCGCTGGCTCCGCCGCGGTTTGTCAGGGCCAGCGCGTGCTTGGTGGACAGCCGGCATGGGGCCCGCTCGTCGTCCGGATAGCCTTTGCCAAAGCCTGCCCGCTCCACCAGCCAGCCGGCGGCCAGCTTGACGCCGTCCGGTGCCGGGTAGTGCGGCATTGGCTCGTCGATCGCCCCCTCCATCTTCAAGGCCAGCCGCTCGTAGACCTCGGGTGCGACCACAGGGTTGGTGAAGAACGAACCCACGCTCCAGGTGTCGTGGTCAGCCGCGTCGAGCACCATGCCCTTGCGAGCGCGCAGTGCCAGCACCGCCTCGCGGACGGCTTGGGGGTCTGCGCGCTCGCCGCTGGACGCGTTGAGCGCAGCCCTCAGCTCGCCGTAACGCAATGGCGCGCTGCGGCCCGATTCATCCAGCGCGAACTCCACTTCCAGTACCACAGAAGGGATCTCCAGGCCGTCGGCTCGCCTCAACACGCTGGTGCGGTAACCGAAGCCGAGGTCGCCACCCGGTACCCAGTGCACTGCGCCACTGCGCCGGTCCAGCACCCGGACCCGCGTGATGGTGTCGGACACTTCGGCGCCATAGGCTCCGACGTTCTGCACCGGCGTCGCCCCGGCCGAACCGGGGATACCGGATAGGCATTCCAGTCCGCCCAGACCGTGCTCGATAGCCGCGACAATCACGTCGTCCCATACCGCGCCCGCCTCTGCGCGCACCAGGCTGCCGTCGATGGCGATGCCGTTGTTTGCCAACTGCACCGCAGTCAGATCGGTCAGGGTATCGGCGATCACCAGGTTGGAGCCGCCAGCAAACACCAGTGGCGGGCCACCGTCGCCGCTGTGGGCTTCGGAGTCCAGCTGCCGCACAACGGCGACCACCTGTTCGGTGCTGGTGCATGTGACCAGGCGCCGTGCCACCGGTCCGATTCGCAACGTGGTCAACGGCGCCAGCGACACCGCCTCGGCGACATGCGCACCGGCAAAGAGCGAACCGACCACGGCCCGTAACGGTAGCCTGGCCTGCTATGCCGCGTTCATTCGACATATCCGCCGACTGCGAAGGCAACGTCGAAGCGGTTCTTCAGGCGTACAGCAAGGAGGACTACTGGCTGGCCAGGCTCGCGGCTTCCGGTGTCGACGACGCGAAGCTGGAGTCGCTGCGAATCGGTGGTGAGTCCGGAAACGACGGCACCATCGACGTGGTCACGCTGCAGGTGATCGACAGTCACAAGCTGCCGGCTCTGATCACGCAGATACACCGGGGCGATCTGTGCATCAAGCGCGAGGAGACCTGGAGCCCCGTCTCCGGAAGCGTTGCGATGGCGTCCGTCGCGGGATCGATCGTGGATGCTCCGGCGAATGTGTCGGGCAGTGCCGAGCTGTCTCCCACGGCGAAGTCGGGCGGCTCGCGGCTGGAGTGCCGGATCACCGTCCACGTGCGTATCCCACTCATCGGGGGCAAGTTGGAGAATTTCATCGGCACCCGATTGGCCGACCTGGTGGTAGCAGAACAGCGGTTCACCACGGAGTGGATTGCAAACAACACCTAACCCACCGACAGCACTGGCTCCTAAGCTGGCGCCCATGCGAATCGCGTTGGCACAGATCCTCAGTGGCACCGATCCGGCACAGAATCTGCAACTGGTCCGCGAGTACGCCGGCCGGGCCGCAGACGCCGGCGCGAAGCTGGTGGTGTTCCCCGAGGCGACCATGTGCCGGTTCGGCGTCCCGCTGGGACCGATCGCCGAGCCCGTCGATGGGCCCTGGGCAGACGGCGTCCGACGGATCGCCACCGACTCAGGTATCACCGTGATCGCGGGTATGTTCACCCCGGCCGGCGACGGGCGGGTGAGAAACACGCTGATCGCGGCCGGGCCGGGGACTCCCAATGATCCGGACACCCACTACGACAAGATCCACCTCTACGACGCATTCGGCTTTACCGAATCGCGTACCGTCGCACCCGGGCACGAGCCGGTGGTGATCACCATCGACGACGTGCGGGTGGGGTTGTCCGTTTGCTACGACATCCGCTTTCCCGCGCTCTACACCGAACTGGCCCGACGCGGCGCCCAGGTGATTGCCGTCTGCGCATCCTGGGGTTCGGGTCCCGGCAAACTCGAGCAGTGGACGCTGTTGGCCCGGGCCCGGGCGCTTGACTCGATGAGCTATGTCGTCGCGGCCGCTCAGGCCGACCCCGGCGACAGCTTGACCGGCCCGGGGTCCGGCTCTGGCGCCCCGACCGGAGTGGGCGGCAGCCTGGTGGCCTCGCCGTTGGGTGAAGTGATTGCGTCGGCGGGCGCCGAGCCGCAACTTGTGGTCGCCGACATCGACGTCGATAGGGTGGCCAAGGCCCGCGATAGCATCGCGGTGCTGCGTAACCACTCGAGCTTTGCTCGAATCGATAGGGCAGAATCGGTTGGGTGACGCACCCACCAGGCCCACCAGGCCCACCAGGACCACCGAACGAGGGCCCGCCGAGGTGGGGCCGTCCCCCCGGCAACCAAGGTCCCTTCGGCCAGCCCCCGACCGAGCGGCCAACCGAGCGGTTTCCTACCGGCGGACCTGCCCAACCGCCTCCACCCCCGCCGCAACAACCGCCTCCACCCCCGCCGCAGCCTGCGCCTGGTTCAGTGCCGCCGCCGCCGCGGGAGCCGCAGACCGAACAGCTGGGTGCGCCCCGTGCCGACACGCAGGGCCCCGGCCACCCACCTCCGCCCGTTCCGCCGGCGGGCCCGACGGAACGGTTCGCCACGCCCAACGAAGAGCCGGCACCGGTGAAAAGAAAACGAGGCTTCCGCGACCCACTATCCATCCTGCTCATCTGCATCATCGTGGCTTCGCTCGTTATCGCGGGGCTGATCGGAGCCGAGCTGTACATCCGTCACGTCGCTAACAACAAAGTCGCCGAAGCGGTGGCATGTGAGGTCAAGGATCAGGCCACGGCGTCGTTCGGGGTGACGCCGCTGATGCTGTGGCAGATGGCCACCAAGCATTACACCAACATCTCGGTGTCGACGGCCGGAAACCAGATCCGCGATGCCAAGGGCATGAAGATCGAAATCAACATCAAAGACGCCCGGCTCGATTCGACACCGACCTCCAAGGGCACCATCGGATCGCTCGATGCCACCATCACCTGGACAGCTGACGGCATCAAGCAGTCGGTGCAGGATGCGATCCCGGTTCTGGGGCCCTTTGTCACCAACAGCGTGACCACCCACCCCGCCGACGGCACCGTCGAGTTGAAGGGAATGCTGGACGACATCACCGCCAAGCCGGTCGTCTCCGGCAACGGGCTGCAGTTGCAGATTGTCAGTTTCAACGCGCTTGGGTTCACCATGCCGAAAGAAAGCGTGCAGTCGACGCTGGACGACTTCACCTCCAACCAGACCAAGAACTTCCCGATGGGTATTCACGCGGACAGCGTTCAGGTGACCAATTCCGGTGTGGTGAGCCACTTCTCCACCCAGAACGCCGCGATTCCCAGCGGCAACGACAACGACCCCTGCTTCGCCAACCTCTGACGTCGTTAGCTGAGATCGTCCAGCACGGCTCGGGTGCCTGACAGGCCCAGCCTGGTCGCACCCGCGTTCAGCATCGCGACGGCGTCAGCGGCGGTGCGGATGCCGCCACTAGCCTTGACCCCCAGCCGACCGCCGACGGTTTCGGTCATCAACGCGACAGCGCGCACCGACGCCCCGCCCGCGGGATGAAACCCGGTCGACGTCTTGACGAAGTCCGCGCCGGCCGCTTCGGCGGCACGACACACAGCTGCCAGCGTGCGCTCGTCGTCGCCTAGCAGCACCGCCGATTCCACGATCACCTTGAGCACGGCTCCGGCGACGGCGGAACGCACCGCTTCGATGTCGGACCGCACCGAGTCGAGCTCACCGGTTAGCGCAGCGCCGACGTCGATGACCATGTCGACCTCGCTCGCACCGGACGCCACGGCCTGTGCGGCCTCTTGCGCCTTGACCGCCGACACATGCTTGCCCGACGGAAAACCTGCCACGGTCGCAACCCGCACACCGCCGCCGCCGGCTTCGATTGCGACGGGCACCATCGACGGCGAGACGCATACCGCATAGACGCCCAGTTCAGCGGCTTCGGTGACCAGTGCGGACACATCGGCCTTGGTGGCCTCGGGTTTGAGCAAGGTGTGGTCAACCAGTGCCGCCAGCTGCGCCCTGCTGGGTTGGCTCGCCACTAAAACGGTCCTTCCGGGCCACCGGGGTTACAGCCGGAGGCGAACATTTCGGTGTCGTCGACGACCGGCCGCCACGGTTCGAGATTCCAGCTGGTCTTGCCCGGTTGCGCCATTTCGGCGAACTGCCAGTGGCAGATGAACTGCGCGCGCATGCCGGCGGTGTCGGCGTCCGGTGAAAACGCGAGCACCTCGGCCCACGCCTCGTCGGCGGCCGCCGACGTCCCGGGCCGTCTGGCGGCCGCCCGGCCGGACGGCGTCGGGAACACCCGCAAGCTGGCCAGGCCTCCCCACTGCGTCCACTCGGTGTGATCGATAAAAGGCGGCGAATACGAGGGGTTGGAGGGGGTCGCCTCGCCAGTGGCAGGGTCAGCCAGGGCAGGGGCTGCTGCAGATAGCGAGCACACCAGGGCGACAAGCACTGCCGCCGGCAAGGCCAGCAGGGCTTTCATCCCGTTAGCGCGACTTACCCTGAATGTCAAGAAGTTTGGGCCGCACGTCGACCAGATACACGCCGGCCGCGCAGGCGGCGATCGCCATGCCGAACACGCCGATGAAGGTCAGCGCCGCGGCCACGCCGAGGATCACCAGCCACACCGGCTTGGTCAGCTTTTCGGCGGCGGTGTAGGCGTCAGGCCGCTGCATGGCCGCATGCACGAACGCGTACACGGTCGTCACAAGGACGGCGATCTGCAGGACCGATATGACGGTAACCACGAGGTTCACGCCTTAAGCGTATGGGGGACGGTGCAAAACGTCGACTCCGAGTTGCCCGGGGGCAACTCGGAGTCGAGTGTCCTGCCTATCCGAGTTGCCCAGGGGCAACTCGGAGCCTGACTACTTCTGGGTGACCTTCTTGGCCGCCGACTTCTTGGCCGCAGCCTTCTTCGCGGGCGCCTTCTTGGCCGGAGCCTTCTTGGCCGGAGCCTTCTTGGCGGGGGCCTTCTTGGGCAGCTCGATGCCGACCAGCTTGGCCGCCCGCTCACCGACCGCGCGGGTCTGCGATGCGACGGTGCCCAAGGCCTCCTGGGTCAGCTCGACAGCCTGGTCCACGTAGCCCTCGGCGCGCGCTGACGCGTCGTCAAAGCCCGACTGGCTGCGCAGCCGCTCCAGGGCAGCCTCGCCCCGCTCGACCAGCTCGTTGTAGCGGCTGGTCGCGGCCTCCACGTAGCCTTCGGCGGCCTTGCGCAGCTCGTCGGTGGTGAACCGCTCGCGCAGCTCGGTGAGCTGCTCGGGCAGGTCCTCCTGCAGCTTGGCCAGGCGAGCACGCCGCTCCTCGACCCGGCTGCGTGTCTCGGTGCGGGTCTCCTCAGCACGGTCACGCAAGTTGGTGATCAAGTCGTTGACGGTGGCCAGGGCCAGGTCGGCCGCGCCGAGCGCGGCAAGCAACGGAGCGCGCAGGTCGTCGATGTTGGTGTTTTCCGCCATTGTTTTTCCTTTCGTTCTTTCTTTCGTATCGGTGTTACTGACGTCTGTGTGGTGGAAGTTGGCGCAAGCGTCGGCTCCTCTGCGAGGAGTAGTCAAGACCCGCGGAATGACATGGCACGCGACTTGCTGGAGAACCTCCTGGTTGGTCGGGTCGATTGATGGGATTGTTGATCTTCTGGCCGCCAGAATCGGGTCAGCTCAGCCGGCAACTGGCCTGGAACGGTTAAATCCCTTCCTTCTGGGTAACCGAACGCCCCGTCGGCTATACGTCACCAACGTCTTTGGTGCGATTGGAGAAGCCTTGTTGTACGGGTTCGGCCCAGCCGATGGCGTAACGGTGCCAGCCAAAACGGGCTAAATCAGTCGCTGTCGTGGGTCGGACACTCCTCATGGATGGATTCATTTTGTTGGGCAAATGACGCGTAGATGTCGAGCAGTATTTGCTTCTGGCGCTCGGTGATCGCGGTGTCGGTGATGATCGCGTCACGGACCTGACTGGTCTCGCTGGGCTCCAGGATCCCGGCCCGCACGTAGAGCACCTCCGCCGAAATTCGCAACGCTTTCGCGATTTGGTTCAGCACGTCGGCGGACGGTTTGCGCAGTCCGCGCTCCACCTGGCTGAGGTAGGGATTGCTGACACCGGACCGTTCGGCAAGTTGTCGCACCGAGACCTGCGCGTTCTCCCGCAGGTCGCGGATGAAGCTGCCGATGTCGGAGGCCGCGGTCGACACCTTGGCGGAGAGCTTCTCCTCGGGTGCCATTGCGTACTCCTGGGTCTGATGGTTGTCTTGACGGCCACCACGTTACGGACAAGTGCTTGCTTTTGCAAGCACTTGCTAGCACTACTAGAAAAACAGCTGCGCGACCGCGTAGATCGCCAGACCCGCCAGCGAGCCGACCACGGTCCCGTTGATCCGAATGAACTGCAGGTCACGACCGACGTGCAGTTCGATCCGGCGACTGGCCTCCTCGGCGTCCCAGCGCTCGATGGTCTCGGTGATGATCGCTGTGATCTCCACCCCATACTGCGAGACCAGATGCTGGGCTGCCCGAACTATCCAGTTGTCGACCTTGTCGCGCAGGTCGGCGTCGTCGCGCAGTGCTTCCCCAACGCGAACCACCGTGTCCGCGATGCGGGTCCGCAACGCGCTGGACGGGTCATCGACGCTTTCGAGCACCAGCCGTTTCAGCGTCTTCCATGCCGTCGCGGCGGCGTTGGCGATCTCGTCGCGGGCCATCAGCTGCTCTTTGATCGTCTCGGCGCGCGCGATGGTATCCGGGTCGTGCTGCAGGTCGTCGGCGAATTCGAACAGGAAGCGGGTCGCCGAACGGCGCAGTTCGTGGTCGGGGTTGCGGCGCACCTTATCGGTGAAGTCCATCAACTCGCGGTGGATGCGGTCACCGACGAGATGGTCGATGAATCGAGGCGACCAGGTCGGCGAGTCACGCTCGACCACCCGCTGGATGATCTCGCCGGCATTCAGCGACCACTGGAACGCCCGGTCGGCGAGCAACTGGATCAGGGCTTCCTGCCGGTTCTCGGCCAGCAGGGTAGCCAGTACCCGGCCTACCGGTGGACCCCACTGTGGTTCGGCGATGCGGCGCACGATCATCCGGTCGATCACCTGCTGGACGTCCTCGTCGCGCAACAGCTCCACCAACACCCGAAGTATCGTCGCCGTCTCGCTCGCCACCCGCTCGGCGTGCGAAGGCTCCGACAGCCACTTACCGAGCCGGCCAGGCACCTGCGCGTCACGTAGCTTGGTCTCCACCACCGATGCCGACAGGAAGTTCTCTCGCACGAAGGTGCCCAGGCCCTCCCCGAGCTGGTCCTTTTTGCGCTTGATGATCGCCGTGTGCGGGATGGGTATGCCCAGCGGGTGCTTGAACAACGCGGTAACGGCGAACCAGTCCGCCAGGGCGCCGACCATGCCGGCCTCGGCGGCCGCACCGACGTAGCCGACCCAGACGCCCACGCTGGTGTGGGCCTGCGCCCACCGGCACGCGAGGAACAGGCCGGTGGCACCGATCAGGAAACTCAGTGCCACCATTTTCATCCGGCGCAGCGCCACTCGCCGTTCGGCGTCGGCCACCGGATCAGCCCCGGCGAACGACTCCGCGAAGGACGCGCGAGACCGCCGCGCCGAGGTCGGCGACGTGATCAAGTCCGGCCCCTGCGTCGGCGAGCCTGGCGCATCGGCTCTGTGTGCCACCACACCATCATCTATCGCCGCGGGCGATTAGTGTGACTGCGCTGTCCAGGCGCCTGTTCTCCGGTGCCGGCGATCCACCAACCGGACCCCCACAGGCCGTAGTATCGAGGGCGTCTAGGGAATGGAAATCGGCGAGAGTGGCAGAGCAATTACCGGCTGGAACCGCCAAGATGGATGGTCGCAAGCGGCGCTGGCACCAGCACAAGGTGGACCGACGCAATGAGCTGGTAGACGGCACAATTGAAGCGATTCGCCGGCAAGGTCGCTTCCTGAGCATGGACGACATCGCGGCGGAGATCGGCGTCTCCAAGACCGTGCTGTACCGCTACTTCGTCGACAAGAACGACCTGACGACGGCCGTCATGATGCGCTTCACCCAGACCACGTTGATTCCCAACATGGCGGCGGCACTGTCATCCAACCTGGATGGTTTCGATCTGGCCCGCGAGATCATCCGGGTCTACGTCGACACCGTGGCAGACGAGCCCGAGCCGTACCGATTCGTGATGGCCAACAGCTCAGCCAGCCACAGCAAAGTGATCGCCGACTCCGAGCGGATCATTGCCCGCATGCTCGCGGTGATGATGCGCCGCCGCATGCGACAGGCCGGGATGGACACCGGCGGGGTGGAGCCGTGGGCCTACCTGATCGTCGGCGGCGTGCAGCTGGCCACCCACTCGTGGATGTCGGACCCCCGGCTGAGCCGCGACGAGCTGATCGACTACCTGACCATGCTCTGTTGGAACGCGCTGTGCGGGATCGTCGGGGTCGGCGGATCACTGGAGAAGTTCCGCGCGGAGCCGCATCCGTCGCCGATCGTTCCTCCGTGGTCGCGTTGAGGCCGGTCTAGGCTTTAGGAATGCCTGAGGTGAGCGTGGGCTCACGGCTGCGGTCGTGGGCATACGCACTTCGCACCACCAACCCGCCACCGGATGGGCCGATCGACACCGTCACACGGTGGCTGGTCGTCACCCGCGCGGCAGTGCTGCCGATGACCCTGGTTTCCGGCCTGGTGGCCGCGCTGCTGGCGGTCGGAAAGCCCGGCCTGGATTGGCGGTGGCTGGTGCTGGCTGTGTTGGGAATCACCTTGGCGCACACCGCCAATAACCTGATGAACGACCTCTACGACACCCAGGTCGGCACCGACAGCGCCACCTATCCGCGCGCGCTTTACGCCCCGCACCCAGTGCTATCCGGGCTGATCAGCCGCCGCACGCTGGGTCTGGCGATTCTGCTGGTGAACGTCGCCGACCTGGCGATCCTGGTCACGCTGACGTGGGCCCGCGGCTGGCCCGTCATCGCCTTTGCGCTCAGCGGGTTCGCGCTGAGCGTCGCCTACACAGCCCCACCGCTGCGCCTGAAGAAACGCGGCCTAGGCGAACCCGACGTTTTCGTCGTCTGGGGTCCGCTGATGGTGTGCGGAACGTATTACTCGGCAGTGGGCGCGGTCGGCTGGGACATCGTGCTGGCGTCACTGCCCTACGGCTTGTTGTGCACGACGGTGCTGATGGGCAAGCACATCGACAAGATCCCGTACGACGAGCCGCTCGGGATCCGGACGCTGCCGGTTCTGCTCGGCGAGGCGCGCGCCCGCGTTGTGACGCTGGGCATGATGGTCGGCTTCTATGTGCTCGTCGCCGTCGCCGTCGCGGTTGGGGCGATGCCCTGGCCCGCGCTGGTGGTCGCCTTGGCGGTGCCCCGGCTGGCGAAGGTATGGCCACACTTCCGCCGCCCCAGGCCCGACGAGCCACCACCGAAGTTCCCGGTGTGGCCGCTGTGGTACGCGGCACTGGCGTGGGTGCACGTGCGGCAGGCGGGTGCACTGCTGGTCGTGGGCCTCGCGATCGGTGCTGTACTGCGTGTTTGGTGAATTCAAACCGGACGGCTGTGACCAATAGCCCAGTGCACAAAAGCGACTTGAAGAGCTGCAACGGCTAACGTGCGTTGGATACATCGGGGGCCAGAACGAGACGTCGCGCGTCCAACGTCCTGAACGCATCCGAGAAACAGAAAGGCTCTCTTCTCCATGGCCGTGCAGCTCACGCCGCATTTTGGGAACGTGCAAGCGCATTACGACCTCTCGGACGACTTCTTCCGGCTTTTCCTGGACCTCACCCAGACCTATAGCTGTGCGTACTTCGAGCGTGACGACATGACGCTGCACGAGGCGCAGCGGGCCAAAATCGACCTATCGCTGTCCAAGTTGCATCTCGAGCCGGGCATGACGCTGCTGGACATCGGGTGCGGCTGGGGTGAGACCGTGAGAAGCGCCGTTGAGAAATACGACGTCAACGTCGTGGGTCTGACGTTGTCGGAGAACCAGGCCGAGCATGTCCAGAAAACGTTCGACCAGATGGACACCCCCCGCTCCACGCGGGTGTTATTGGACGGCTGGGAGAAGTTCGACGAGCCGGTCGACCGTATCGTCTCGATCGGCGCCTTCGAGCACTTCGGCCGCCAACGCTATACGCGCTTCTTCAAGATGGCCTATCAGGTGCTGCCTGCCGACGGCGTGATGCTGCTACACACCATCGCCCGCCCCACCTTCAAAGACGCCAGGGCGCGTGGCATGACGTTGACCCACGAGATCGTTCACTTCACTCAGTTCATCCTGGCCGAGATCTTCCCCGGCGGCTGGCTGCCAACGATTCCGTCGGTCGAAGAGCACGCGACCGCGGCCGGCTTCACGGTGACTCGGGTCCAGTCGCTGCAACTGCACTACGCGCGCACCCTCGACATCTGGGCCGCCAATCTGGAGGCCAACAGGGAGAAGGCCATCGCGATCCAGTCGCAAGAGGTATACGACCGCTACATGAAGTACCTGACTGGCTGCGCGAAGCTGTTTCGCAAGGGCTACACCGATATCGCCCAGTTCAGCTTGGAGAAGTAAGGGCCGCTACTTCACCAGAGTGAATTGCCCCACATTGCTGATGCCTTTGCGGAAGAAGTTCTCGCACCCCGTCAGGTAGTGCATATAGCGGTCGTAGACCTCTTCGGATTGGATGGCGATCGCCTCGTCCTTGTTGGCCTCCAGATTGGCCGCCCACATGGTCAGCGTCCGCTCGTAGTGCTCTTGCAGCAATTGCACTTTTTCGACCGAGAACCCGGCGGCCTGCGCGAACTTGAAAATATCTTCCTGCGCCGGCAATTGCCCACCCGGGAAAATTTCTCTGCCAATGAATCGTGCGAATCGCAGGTCGCTCATCGTCAACGTGATGCCGCGCGCAGGCATTTCTTGCCATTGATACGTCAAAATTGTATGCAGCAGCATCCTGCCGTCATCGGGAAGGATGTCGTAGGCGCGATCGAAGAACGCGGCATAGCGCTCCATCTTGAATGCTTCGAAGGCGCCGATGGTGACAATCCGATCGACCTTGTCCTCGAACTCTTCCCAACCCTGCAGCCGCACCTGGATGTTGCGTTGTGTTGGCGTCCCGGCCAGTTTGGCCTTGCTGTACTCAAACTGATTGCGGCTGAGCGTGATTCCGATGACGTTGACGTCGTATTTCTCGATCGCTCGTATCAGTGCCCCACCCCAGCCGCAACCGATGTCGAGCAAGGTCATCCCCGGCTCGAGGTTCAGCTTTCCTAACGCCAGGTCGAATTTGGCGTTCTGGGCGTCTTCGAGGGTCATGTCGTCACGCTCGAAGTACGCACAGGTATAGCCCATGGTCGGGTCTAGGAATAGCGCGAAAAACTCGTCGGAAACGTCATAGATGGATTGCGACTCTTCGTAATACGGCTTCAACTGAGCCATGCGCGGCAGACACCTCTCGTTGTTGGTCGCGAGAATGGTACCCGATTCACCCAATGGTGTCGCACAGGCTCAATCGACCGAGCGTCAGTAGCTGTAGAAGCCTCGACCCGATTTCTTGCCCAGCAGACCCGCCTCGACCATCCGCAGCAGCAGTGGCGGCGGGCCGTAATGCGGCTCCTTGAATTCCTCGAACATCTTGTCCGCGATCAGCTTCAGCGTGTCCAGTCCAACAAGATCGGACAGCCGCAGCGGGCCCATCGGGTGCGACAGCCCGGCAACAACGGCCTTGTCGACGTCTTCGACGGTGGCGAAACCAGCCTCGACCATGCGGATCGCCGACAGCAGGTACGGCACCAGTAGCGCGTTCACCACGAAACCGGAGCGGTCGGAGCAGCGCACGACCTGTTTGCCCAAAACGGCACTCGCGAACTCCTCGGTGCGAGCGGCCGCGGCTTCGTCGGTGACCAGCGTGCTCACCAGCTCGACCAGCGGTAGCACCGGGACCGGATTGAAAAAATGCAGGCCCAGCACACGTTGTGGGTTTTTGGTGGCCGCGGCGATCTTCATGATCGGGATGCTCGACGTGTTCGACGCCAGCACCGCGTCGGGATCGGTGATGACCCGGTCGAGTTCGGAGAAGATCTTGGCCTTGACCGCTTCGTCCTCGACGATGGCCTCGATCACCAGTTGCCGGTCGGCCAAGTCATTCAGGTTCGTGGTGAAGGTCAACTTGTCGAGCGCGCGGTCGCGCTCTCGCTCGGTCACCTTGCCCGCGCTGACGCCGCGCTCCAACGACTTCACTATGCGGTTGCGTCCCGCCGTGATCAGCTCCTCGCTTGGCTCGAACACCGTTACGCCGACACCGGCGCGGACAGAGACCTCGGCGATGCCAGACCCCATCTGCCCGGCGCCGACAACCCCAACCCGCTGGATCGCTGCGTCACTCACTGTTTCTCTCCCGAGTCGTATTGTCGTGCACCGCAATAGGCCCCGCCCAGGTTGGCTGGGCGGGGCCTATGCTGTCAACTTCTCAGTGCATCGAGAATGCTCGCGGGTTACACCCGCTCCTTTGTCAGTGGCTCAAGCCTTCGGTTCCACTTCCTCGTCGCGGGTTACACCCGCTCCTTGTCAGTGGCTCAAGCCTTCGGTTCCACTTCCTCGTCGCGGGTTACACCCGCTCCTTGTCAGTGGCTCAAGCCTTCGGTTCCACTTCCTCGTCGCGGGTTACACCCGCTCCTTGTCAGTGGAACTGTCCCTCTTCGGTCGAGCCGGTCAGAGCGGTGGTCGACGAGCTCGGGTCCACCGTGGTGGCGATGCGGTCGAAGTAACCGGCACCGACCTCGCGCTGGTGCTTGGTCGCGGTGTAACCGCGCTCCTCGGCGGCGAACTCGCGCTCCTGCAGCTCGACGTACGCGCTCATCTGGTTGCGGGCGTAGCCGTAGGCCAGGTCGAACATCGAGTAGTTCAGCGCGTGGAAGCCGGCCAGCGTGATGAACTGGAACTTGAATCCCATTGCGGCAAGCTCTTTTTGGAACTTCGCGATGGTGGCGTCGTCGAGGTGCTTGCGCCAGTTGAACGACGGCGAGCAGTTGTATGCCAGCATCTGGTCCGGGAACTCGGCCTTGACGCCCTCGGCGAACTTGGCGGCCAGCTCGAGATCCGGTGTGCCGGTCTCCATCCAGATCAGGTCCGAGTAGGGCGCGTAGGCCTTGGCCCGGGCGATGCAGGGCTCGAGGCCGTTCGTGACCCGGTAGAAGCCTTCCTTGGTCCGCTCACCGGTGATGAAAGGCTGGTCGCGCTCGTCGACATCGGACGTGATCAGCGTGGCCGCTTCGGCATCGGTCCGGGCGATCACGACGGTCGGAACGCCGCAGACATCGGCGGCCAGGCGAGCCGAGGTCAGCGTGCGGATGTGCTGCTGGGTCGGGATGAGCACCTTGCCACCGAGGTGACCGCACTTCTTCTCCGACGCGAGCTGGTCCTCCCAGTGCGACCCCGCAACACCCGCGGCGATCATCGCCTTCTGCAGCTCATAAACGTTCAGTGCACCACCGAAGCCGGCCTCGCCGTCGGCGACGATCGGCGCCAGCCAGTTCTCCACCGACCGGTCACCCTCGACCTTGGCGATCTCGTCGGCGCGAAGCAGTGCGTTGTTGATCCGGCGCACCACCTGCGGCACCGAGTTGGCCGGGTACAGGCTCTGGTCGGGGTAGGTGTGGCCGGACAGGTTGGCGTCACCGGCGACCTGCCAGCCCGACAGGTAGATGGCCTTCAGGCCGGCGCGAACTTGCTGGACGGCCATGTTGCCGGTCAACGCACCCAACGCGTTGATCCACTCCAGGTCGTGCAGCTGCTCCCACAGCACCTCCGCGCCACGGCGGGCCAGGGTGTGCTCCTCGACCACGCTGCCCTGTAGGGCGACGACGTCCTCAGCGGTGTAGGTGCGGCTGACGTCCTTCCAGCGCGGGTTGGTGTCCCAGTCATGCTGGATCTGCTCGGCGCTCTTCGGGGTGCCAACGACAGACATTGGGCTTACTCCTTAACTCAAATGGTGAACGGCACACCGCCGTCGGGGCGGTAGCTGGAGGCTTAACTTCACTGGCGTGCTAACTCGACCATGGCACAGTTTGTTTATGCCGGTCCACTCGTTTCATTTGCCAATTTCGGCAACGACCTTCCGTGATTTTGCAAATTTTGCGAAGGCGCTGCAAAACTTAACCGTTTCAGAAGCTACCGGCCAGTAACCGCAAAGCCGCAGTTCAACGCGGAAATTTAAAGGGCCGCCGATCCGGGCCCGTTTGGCTACAGGGAGAAGAGCGCGGCGACGGCTTTTGTCTCGTCGCCAACCGCATATGTGAGCGTTGTAACAGGGCGATCGGCCAGGCCAGGACCGAACTGATCGGTGGAGCCGGCCGGGTGAACGTGCGAGATGATCTCGAGCTTGTCTCCCAAGGCGACCGGCGCCTCGTGCTCGATCGTGGTGCGCAGCCGTCCCTGCAGCAGTTCGGGATGCGAGGCCAAGTAGTCCTCGATCACGCTCCAGTACACCGAGTTGTTCATGTGGTCGAACATGTCGATGTCGGTGACTCGGACGGGGAACTCGTGGATCTCCGACGCGTCGTCGCGGCCGCCGGGTTTCAAATAGCCTTTCCACCGCAGCCGATCAATGGAGGTCGTCTTGTGCAGACCTGCCAGGAAGTCGTCAGCGATGCGCGCAGGCATCTGGGTTTCCCGGTTCATGTTGATCCAGAAGGCCTCGGATTCGATCAGGCCGCCCTTGCGTCCGTCGATGCGGACCCGCATCTCACACCACCGGTTCGAGGTGCCCGAGCACCAACGCCGACATCGCAGCATGTCCTGGAACTCGATCGGGCGGATCAGGTCGACCATGGTGCGGCGGACGATCCACAGCGGGTGGGTCTCCTCGAAGCCCATCTCGCGCAGCTGGTCCTGGCCGATGTCCTGGATGTGCCGGGCGGCTGCGTCCAGCCGCAGCCGGCCCGGTGCGGTCGATGTCGCCGACACGCACCGGCCATTCGCGGTCGAATACATCGGGGTGGCCGTCGGGCACCGGCATCATTATTTTGTCCAGGCTCACGGCTTCGCTCCCCGTTTGCTCCTCGTCGGTATCCCATGTTTACCTCGGAATCCGACGCGAATCATGCCAAATGACATCTCTGAAACACCAATCGCGACCAATAGTACCGCGATGCCAACTCTGCAAACCGTGTCTTCACAGCGGCGAGTACGCTTCGTTAAGTGTCCAAAACATTCGTCGGCTCGCGCGTTCGCCAGTTGCGCAGTGAGCGCGGATTCAGTCAGGCGGCGCTGGCCCAGATGCTGGAGATCTCGCCCAGCTACCTCAACCAGATCGAGCACGATGTTCGGCCGCTGACGGTGGCCGTGCTGCTCCGGATCACTGAGGTGTTCGGGGTGGACGCGACCTTCTTCGCACCTCACGACGACACTCGGCTGGTCGCCGAGCTGCGCGAGGTCACGATGGATCGTGACCTGGGCATCGATGTCGACCCGCCCGAGGTCGCCGAAATGGTCAGCGCTCATCCCGCGTTGGCCCGAGCGGTGGTCAACCTGCACCGGCGCTACCGGATCACCACCGCACAGCTGGCTGCGGCCACCGAGGAGCGGTTCTTCGACGGCAGTGGCAGCGGGTCGATCACCATGCCCCACGAAGAGGTGCGCGACTACTTCTACCAGCGCCAGAACTACCTGCACGAGCTGGACACCGCCGCCGAAGACCTCACCACCCAGATGCGGTTGCATCACGGCGACCTGGCCCGCGAGCTGACCCGCCGGCTCACCGAGCTGCACGGCGTGCATATCAACCGGCGCATCGATCTCGGTGACACCGTGCTGCACCGCTATGACGCCGAGACCAAGACGCTGGAAATCAGCAATCATCTCTCGTTGGGTCAGCAGGTATTCAAGATGGCCGCAGAACTGGCCTACCTCGAGTTCGGTGACCTGATCGACAGCATGGTCGAAGAGGGCAAGTTCACCAGCGACGAGTCGCACACGCTGGCCCGGCTGGGGCTGGCCAATTACTTCGCCGCGGCCGCGGTGCTGCCCTACCGTCAATTCCACGACGTCGCCGAGAATTTCCGCTACGACGTCGAGCGGCTGTCGGCGTTCTACTCGGTGAGCTATGAGACCATCGCGCACCGGCTTTCGACGCTGCAACGGCCGTCGATGCGGGGCGTGCCGTTCTCGTTCATCCGCGTCGACCGAGCCGGCAACATGTCAAAACGCCAGTCCGCCACCGGTTTTCACTTCTCCTCGAGCGGCGGCACCTGCCCGTTGTGGAACGTCTACGAAACGTTCGCCAACCCGGGCAAGATCCTCGTGCAGATCGCCCAGATGCCCGACGGCCGCAACTACATGTGGGTGGCCCGGACCGTGGAGCGCCGCGCCGCGCGGTATGGTCAGCCGGGTAAAACCTTCGCGATCGGGCTGGGCTGCGAACTTCGGCACGCGCACCGGCTCGTCTACTCGGAAGGACTCGACTTGTCGGGGGACCCGAACATTACCGCCACACCGATCGGCGCGGGTTGCCGTGTCTGCGAACGCGACAACTGTCCGCAGCGGGCGTTCCCCGCGCTGGGACGCGCACTCGATCTCGACGAACACCGCAGCACCGTGTCCCCGTATCTGGTGAAGCAACCATGACCACGCCTGGAAACGGCCAAGTCGCCCGCATCCCGTCGGGCCGGTTTCGCGAGCTGGGGCCGATCAACTGGGTGATCGCAAAGCTGGGCGCGCGCACGGTCGGCGCTCCGGAGATGCACCTGTTCACGACCCTGGGTCAGCGCCGGCTGCTGTTCTGGGCCTGGGCGTTCTACGGCGCCCGACTGCTACGAGGACGACTGCGGCCGGTCGACACCGAGCTGGTGATCCTGCGGGTCGCACATTTGCGCGCCTGCGAATACGAGCTGCAGCACCATCGCCGGATGGCACACAAAGCGGGACTGGACGCGAACATGCAGGCCACGATTTTCGCCTGGCCTGACGCGACAGCGGGTTCCGGGCCCGGACTCACCGACCGGCAACAGGCGCTGCTGAAGGCGACGGATGAGTTCGTCAAAGACCGGACGATCAGCGGCGCTACCTGGCAGCAGCTGGCAACTCACCTAGATCGGCGACAACTGATCGAATTCTGCTTGCTCACAAGCCAATACGACGGACTCGCCGCGACGATGTCCGCACTCGACATCCCGCTGGACAACCCGCACTAGCTACATGTAGACGTCGGCCAGTACGGCCAACGTCAGTACCACGGGAAGTATCGGCAGGCCGAAGGCAAATGCTGCCCATAGGTGGTTACCGCGCCGGCGCAGCCACCAACCCCACACCCCGGCGCAGATTCCCAACACAACCGACAGGACCAACACCAGCGGACCCCACTGGCCCGCCGTCGCATTGTCACCGATCGAAATGGCGATCAGCCACAGCACATAGCCGATGGCCACACCGCCAATGGCGCCGACAATAATCTCCCTGCGAATCATCCGCTGTTCAGAAGTTGATCATGTGGCCGGTCAGGCCGTGGAAGCATTCTTGCAATGCCTCTGACATGGTCGGATGGGTGTGCACGTTGCGGGCCAGCTCGTTAGCAGTCAGATCCCACTTCTGGGCCAGCGTCAGCTCCGGAAGCAGCTCGGACACGTCATGGCCGACCAGGTGCCCCCCGAGCAGCTCGCCGTACTTCGCGTCGGCGACCAGCTTGACAAAACCACTGGGGTCACCCACGCCATGCGCTTTCGCGTTCGCGGTGAAGGGGAACTTGGCCACCACGACGTCGTAGCCTTCGTCGCGGGCCTGCTCCTCGGTGAGCCCGAAGCTGGCGACGTTCGGCTGGCAGAACGTCGCCCGCGGCAGCATCCGATAATCGCCAAGCGCCAAAGTCTCTGCCCCAGCGATGGTTTCGGCCGCCACCACGCCTTGAGCCTCGGCGACGTGCGCGAGCTGCAGCAGCCCGGTGACGTCGCCGATGGCGTAGATGTGCGGGACGTTGGTGCGCATATAGTCACTGATGCCGATGGCCTTGCGGTCGGTGAGCGCAACCCCGGCTATGTCCAGTCCGTAGCCCTCGACGTTGGGCGCAAATCCGATGGCCTGCAACACCTTTTCGGCCTTGAGCTCTTCGGTACTACCGTCCTTGCTGACCGTCACCCTGACCACCGAACCATCGTCGGAGATGGACTCGACCTTGGTCCCCGTCAACACCCTGACGCCCAGCTTTTTGAATTGCTTCTCGATCTCCTTGGAAACCTCGGCGTCCTCGTTGGGCAGCGCCCGCGGCAAGAACTCGACGATGGTCACGTCGACGCCGTAGTTCTTCAGCACGTAACCGAACTCCATGCCGATGGCCCCGGCGCCGGCGATGATGATCGATTCCGGCAGCTCCCGGGACAGGATCTGTTCCTCGTAGGTGACCACGTTGGACGACAGCGACGTACCGGGAACCAGCTGGGTGCTGCTGCCGGTGGCGATGATGGCGTTGTCGAATGTGACGGTTTCGGTGCCACCATCGTTGAGCTCAACCGACAACGTGTGGGGGTCGGTGAATCTGCCGTACCCGTGAATCTCGGTGATCTTGTTCTTCTTCATCAGGAAGTGCACACCGGCGACGCGGCCCTCGGCCACTTTGCGGCTGCGGTCGAAGGCGATCCCGTAATCGAAGGTGGCCTCGCCGCTGATGCCAAAAGTCTTGGCCTCTTTGGTGAAGATGTGGACGAGTTCGGCGTTGCGCAGTAGCGCCTTGGACGGAATGCAGCCGACGTTGAGGCAGACTCCACCCCAGTACTTCGGTTCGACGACTGCGGTGTTCAAGCCCAGCTGTGCGGCACGAATGGCTGCGACATATCCGCCGGGACCGGCCCCGACGACGACGACGTCATAGTGAGTCACGGCCCCTACCCTAGTGGCCGCGTAGGTGGACCGTTAATACGGAATTACGCCGATCAGGCAGTGGCCCGTCCTTGCGCAGTAGTAATAGCCGTAGAGCGGCGCCGCAGCGACCACGGAGGCAAACGGCCCCGACATCACCGCGAGCGACAATGCCGAGATGGTCGGCCTGCCCTGCACCATCGCCAGCATCACGCCACCCACCACGCATACGACGACATAGACCAGGACCATGAAGACCGCGGGCGTCTTGTCGATCGTGTGATACCACCAATAGAACAGACTCAGCCCGACCTCGCCGGTGGCGATCCACACACCGAGGATCACCAGCACCAATTTCCACCACTTCAGGTATTGGTAGCGACCGGGAACGGTGACCGACTGCACCGGCGCACCGGACAGCTCGGTCTCCAAATCTTTCTCGGAATCCTCTTCCGCAGCCGGCGTCTCCGGCTCCTCCTTGGATTGAGGAATCGGCTGCGAGCCAGTGTCGTCGAAGTTCGGCACGAACGGCACCGACTGTTCGCCGGTGTCATCGAAGTCCGGCACGAACGCCTCAGTCCGGGGATGCGACCCGCGGTCGTCGTCAGGCACCGGACGCCACCCGCAGAGCGACGAGCACACCGAACCAACCCGGCGCCAGCGCCAGGATGAACGCGCCCGCCATCGTGACCCATCGACGCCCGGAGAACAGGATCGTCAGCAACCCGATCACACTGGGAATCCCCACCACCAGCGCGATGGCGACGTCCGGGCGGATCCTCGCATGGACCACCACGGTGAACGCCACCCCCGCCAACAATCCGACCGCGCTGCCAATCAGCATGGCGCTGGCCAGCAGCCAGGGACGCGGAAGGGGGATCACGGTGACGACCTTACTGCGGTTCCCTACTCCCAGTGGGGCACATTCCCGGCGCGGCCGCTGAATCAAAAGCCACCACCTGGCCGCGCACGGACGGGCGTTCGCCCCGCTCATAAGCCGCGCCGGTGATGACCGGTACGCCCTGCAGTTCGGCTTTTTCGTCGTCGGTGAACACCCGGCCGCGACTGAGGAATCGCATGCCCTCCGGCGCTTCCAGGCTGAAGCCGCCACCGCGGCCGGGCACCACGTCGATGACCAGCTGGGTGTGCTTCCACGCCTCGAACTGCGGCCCGGAAATCCACACCGGAACCCCTTCTGAACCTTGCGGGCCGACATCGAGCACGCCGAGCAACACGTCACGGTCACCGACCAGGAAATCCCCGCGCGGGTAGCACATCGGCGACGACCCGTCGCAGCAGCCGCCGGACTGGTGGAACATCAGCGGACCATGGCGCTCCTGCAGCTGGCGTAGTAGCTGGGCGGCTGCGGCGGTGATCAGCACCTGCGGCGTGCCCATCAGTACAGTCCGAGCCCCTTGTCCGAATAGGACACCAGCAGATTCTTGGTCTGCTGGTAGTGCTCGAGCATCATCTTGTGGTTCTCCCGGCCGATGCCGGACTGCTTGTAGCCGCCGAATGCCGCGTGCGCGGGGTAGAGGTGGTAGCAGTTGACCCACACCCGGCCGGCCTTGATGTCGCGGCCGGCCCGATAGGCGGTATTGCCGTCGCGGCTCCACACCCCGGCACCCAGACCGTAGAGGGTGTCGTTGGCGATCGAAATCACGTCGTCGTAATCGGAAAACGACGTCACCGCCACCACCGGTCCGAAGATCTCCTCCTGGAAGATCCGCATCTTGTTGTTGCCGGCAAAGATCGTCGGCTGCATGTAAAAGCCGCCGGACAGGTCACCACCCAGCTCGGTGCGCTCGCCGCCGGTGACAATCGTGGCACCCTCGTCCTTGCCGATCTCGATGTAGGACAACACCTTTTCCAGTTGGTCGTTGGACGCCTGGGAACCCAGCATCGTCTCGGTGTCCAGCGGGTCGCCTTGCCGGACCGCCTTGGCGCGGATCGCTGCCAGCTCAAGGAACTCGTCGTAGATATCAGCCTGAATCAGGCCGCGCGACGGACAGGTGCAGCATTCGCCCTGGTTGAGAGCGAAGCCAGTGAACCCCTCCAACGACTTGTCCAGGAAGTCGTCGTGCGCGGTCATGACATCGGAGAAGAAGATGTTGGGGCTCTTGCCGCCCAGTTCCAGCGTGACCGGGATCAGGTTCTGGCTGGCGTACTGCATGATCAGCCGCCCGGTGGTGGTCTCCCCGGTGAATGCGACCTTGGCGATCCGGTTGCTCGAGGCCAGCGGTTTGCCCGCCTCGGCCCCGAATCCGTTGACCACGTTGATCACCCCGGGCGGCAGCAGATCGGCGATCAGCGACATCAAGTACAGCACCGACGCGGGTGTCTGTTCGGCCGGCTTGAGCACCACTGCGTTGCCCGCGGCCAACGCCGGCGCGAGTTTCCAGGTGGCCATCAGGATCGGGAAGTTCCACGGAATGATCTGCGCCACCACGCCCAGCGGCTCATGGAAGTGGTAGGCCACGGTGTCCTGATCGATCTGCGACAGCGAGCCCTCCTGTGCACGGATCGCCCCGGCGAAATACCGGAAATGGTCCACCGCCAACGGGATGTCGGCGGCCATCGCTTCTCGGATCGGCTTGCCGTTGTCCCACACTTCGGCCAGTGCCAGCGCGGCCTTGTTTTCCTCCATGCGGTCGGCGATCTTGTTCAGGATCGCCGCCCGCTCGCCGGGCGCAGTCTTGCCCCAGGCCGGCGCCGCCGCATGCGCGGCGTCGAGCGCCTTTTCGATATCGGCCTCGTCGGAACGGGCCACTTCGCAGAACGTCTGACCGGTCACCGGCGTCGGGTTCTCGAAATAGCGGCCGCCCATCGGCGGGACCCACTGGCCCCCGATGAAGTTCTCGTACCGCGATTCGTATGACATCAATGCCCCGGCGGCACCTGGACGTGCGAAAACAGTCATCTGCTCGGCTCCTCGCTCTCTCCGCATGCGATGTAACTCACATTACCGCCGCGGGCCACAATGGCTTCCATGACTTCTGAGGCTGCTGCTGACGGTGACCACACGCCCGAGGACCCGTACCTATGGCTTGAGGAAGTCACTGCCGAGGAGGCGCTGGATTGGGTTCGGGCCCGCAACGAACCGACGCTGGCGGAATTCCGCGATGCGCAGTTCGAGCACATGCGCACCGAGGCGCTCGAGGTGTTGGACACCGACGCCCGAATCCCCTACGTCGTCCGCCGCGGCGAATACCTGTATAACTTCTGGCGCGACGCCGCCAACCCGCGCGGGCTGTGGCGGCGCACCACCCTGGACAGCTACCGCACCGACTCCCCCGAGTGGGATGTGCTGATCGATGTCGATGAACTGGGTCGCGCCGACGATGAGAAATGGGTGTGGGCCGGTGCCGGCGTCATCGAACCCGATCACACCCGTGCGCTGATCGGCCTTTCCCCGGGTGGTTCCGACGCATCCATTGTGCGCGAATTCGACATGCTGGCACGAGAATTCGTCGCTGACGGGTTCGAGCTTCCTGAGGCCAAATCGCAGGTCGCCTGGGCCGACGCGGATACCGTGCTGGTGGGCACCGATTTCGGCGCTGACTCGCTCACCGAATCGGGCTACCCGCGAGTGATCAAGCGGTGGCGGCGGGGCACGCCATTGGCCGACGCAGAGACCGTGTTCGAGGGCACACGTTCCGATGTCCGCGTCTTTGCCTCCGTGGACCGGACACCCGGCTTCGAGCGCACCCTGTTGCTGCGGGCACTCGACTTCTGGAACGACGAGGTCTACGAACTGCGGGGCCCGGAGCTGATTCGCATCGACGCGCCCACCGACGCCAGCCTGTCGATACACCGCGAATGGATATTGATCGAGCTGCGCACCGATTGGTATTTCCGCGACGCGACATTTATCGCGGGTTCGCTACTCGCGGCCGATTACGACGAATTCCTCGCCGGCACGGCGGAATTGGGAGTGGTATTCGAGCCCGACGAGCACACCGCGTTGAATCACTACGCGTGGACGAAAGACCGCCTGCTGATCGTCACACTGGCCGACGTGGCCAGCCGCGTGGAGATCGCCACCCCGGGCACGTGGCGGCGCGAGGCGGTGCCGGGAATTCCGGCCGCGACCAACACCGTCGTCGTCACCGCCGACGACACCGGCGACGAGTTCTTCCTCGACTCCAGCGGATTCGTCACGCCTTCAAGGCTGATGCGCAGTGCAGGCGACGAACAACTAGACCCGATCAAGTCCGCACCGGCGTTCTTCGACGCCGAAAACTTGTCCGTGGCACAGTATTTCGCGACCTCTGACGATGGGACGTCGATCCCGTACTTCGTGGTACGGCCCAGCGAAGCGGACGGCCCGGGCCCCACCCTGTTGAGCGGCTACGGCGGATTTGAAGTGGCCAGAACACCCGGATACGACGGCGTGCTGGGCCGGCTGTGGCTGGCCCGCGGGGGGACCTTCGTAATGGCCAACATCCGCGGCGGCGGCGAGTACGGGCCCGGGTGGCACACCCAGGCGATGCGCGAGGGCCGACACAAGGTGGCCGAGGATTTCGCAGCGGTGGCAACCGATCTGGTGAGCCGCCGCATCACCACCGTCGAGCAGCTCGGCGCGCGCGGCGGCAGCAACGGCGGACTGCTGATGGGCATCATGCTCACCCAATACCCAGAGAAATTCGGCGCACTGGTCTGCGATGTGCCGCTGCTGGACATGAAGCGCTACCACCTGTTGCTCGCCGGCGCCTCCTGGGTGGCCGAGTACGGCGATCCGGACAGCCCGGACGACTGGGAGTTCATCTCCGAATATTCGCCCTACCAGAATATTTCGTCGACCCGGCAGTATCCGCCGGTGCTGTTCACCACGTCCACCCGCGACGACCGGGTGCACCCGGGCCATGCCCGTAAGATGACGGCGGCCTTAGAGGCCGTTGGCCATCGAGCCTGGTACTACGAGAACATCGAGGGCGGACACGCCGGCGCGGCCGACAACGAGCAGATCGCGTTCAAATCGGCGCTGAGTTACTCGTTCCTGTGGCGGATGCTGAGCGGCTACGGCACTTCTTCGACCAGCGGTCGCACGACCCGCAGCTGATGACGCCGGCCGACATCGACGAATACGTCCGCGCGCCTGCCAGCAGCCGGGAGCGGTGATGGGTGCGTGCAACGACTGCCGGGCCGGCAAGCAAGGCCCCAATGGTTTGGGCCCAGGACAAGAAGAGCGTCAACGGCGTGCGTGGATGACGACGACGGTACCGGTGCGCCCCTCGACAGAGGACAAAGGTACGTGGTGTGGGTCGAGATCTCGTTGGCTTACGCCACCGATCAGACGGCGAGGTAGCGATAAATCGTTGCCCGGCTGACCCCGAGGTATCTGGCGATCGCCCTGCCGGTATGCCCGTCGGCCTTCATCCGCTTGGCCGTGGCGATGTCCTCGGCGTCGTTGACTTTCCGAGGCCGCCCGAACTTGGTGCCGATAGCGCGAGATGCTGCTCGCTTCAACGCAGTACGCTCGATCGTCAGCTCACGCTCGTACTCGGTCAGGGACTCGAGAACACCGATCATCATGCGTCCCGCGGGAGTGGACGAGTCGATGCCGTCGGTGACCGATACCAGGGTGACGCCATGGTCGGTCAACTCGTTGACCGTCTGCAGGATATCGAGCATATTGCGGCCTAGGCGGTCGAGCTTCCAGACCACCACGGTGTCTCCCTCGCGGACGTACTCCATCAGTGCGGCCAGGCCGGGGCGGTCATCGCGAGCGCCGGACACGGTGTCGGAGAGGTCTTCGTCACGCTGGCCTTGGCGAGTGCGTCGTTCTGTTGATCAAGAGTCTGGGCGACGGTCGAGACGCGTGTATAGCCGATTCGTTGCCCAACCGTGTGTCCATTGACGTCGGCGGCGTGACTCATAAGTACAGGAATCGCAGATTCGAGAAAGTTATTTCCGAGACGAACTTTTGAGACAGCCCGACCTTGGCGAACGGGTGCGGTTCGGATCGTCTGCCCGGTGTCTCAGATGTGGGTCTTTTGAGACGGACGACCGGCCAGCGGGCAGGGAACCGGGCGCGGTTCTCCCGCCACTTGTCCATGTCGCAAGGCACGTCGTCGCGGGTGTCGTACAGGATCAATCCGTTAAGCTCGATGGTGATGTAGCGGATGTTGTCGAGGAAGGCGTGGATCATGGGCACACCGAGGTTCGTCGGCTTGGCGATATTGACGGCGGTCGCTCCAATCGCGGTCCTCATCGGAAGTAGCCCAGCGCACGCCGATACCGATATTGGTCAACCATGCTCGCCGGAAGGCGCGAAAGTATGGGGGAACCCCGGCCCGATATACTGCGAGCGCAAGGCGGATGGGCAACTGCAATGGGTGTCCATTCCTGTTTCAGCAATGTGTGTGGCGATCTGCACGAATCAGCCCTAGGGGCGATCGGGCATTGCGGTTTTCAGCCGCTGATCGTGGCTCCACTGTTCGGTTTGGAACAGTAGTTGGCTGCGCCGCACGGGTTTACGGTTTCACATGCCCGTCGGCGGTCGAAGGCCCAAGCCACCCGGCAGCGACTGGGTCCTGGTCACCGTGATCTGAGAGTTGCCGCTGGGATCGTTGACCTGACCCCAGGCCAAGGTGGAGTCATCGAGCAGGAAGGTGTCCTGGCTGCCCGCGGGTTGGCTATCGCCGTGGCCCAGCACCTCCACTTGGCCGACTTCCACGGTCTGGTTATCGGCGGCGACATAGGCGGAGACGTCCTGGTACACCTCCGGGGGCGCCGGCAGAGTGTATTTCGGCGGCGGCGGGCCGTCCGAACCCGACGGCGGTATCGAGGCCCCGCCGTAGAAGCTGCCCGACGCCACATAGCTGTAGCCGACCGCGGTGAACGGGAACAGGCCAACGGTGGCGGCATCGAGCACGATCCGGCCACCGGCTGGCACGAACGCCTCCCGATAGGCGCCGTTGTAGAAGTAACGGAAGGTCATCGCCTCACTGAGCGGGTTGTACAGGGCCGGGCGGTGGTTGTCCTGCCCCGTGCCGGCGCTGCGGGGCGCGGACTTCGACTCGGGTCGGCCGGGCCTACGACTTTCCTTGCCGGCCTTTGACCGGCCATAAGATCGTCGACGTGTCAACGACGGAACGTATCGAACTCACCTTGCTGGCGACCGGGCTGATCTTCATCCTGGCCGGAGCATCCCAGGCGCGCTATCGCTACATCAAAGAGCGTGCTCCGGCTCGTCGCTACTACTGGGCAACCTCGGTTATCGGCGTCGTCTGTTTTGCAATCGGGACCGGCAAAATCTGGCCGAACGCCGTCGCCGCGGCACTGGTCTTCACGGCCATCATCGTTTGGTCGGCCTACCTGACGACGCCGTATCTCAAGATCGGCGGACGAATCTATGCGTCGAGCCCGGAAAACCGCGAGCCCGATCCGTAAATCCTGCCGGACTTCCCGCTGGACACAGTGCCGCCAACCGACTTCGCTTGCGCTATGCCCACTCCCGACTTCGAGACATTGCTGTATAGGACTGCCGGCCCGGTTGCCACGATCACGTTGAACCGCCCGGAGCAGCTCAACACCATCGTCCCGCCCATGCCCGACGAGATTGAGGCGGCCGTCGGGCTGGCCGAGCGGGACCACGACGTCAAGGTCATCGTGCTGCGCGGTGCCGGCCGCGCCTTCTCGGGCGGCTATGACTTCGGCGGCGGCTTCCAGCAGTGGGGCGACGCCATGCTGACCGACGGGCGGTGGGACCCGGGCAAGGATTTCGCGATGGTCACCGCTCGCGAGACGGGCCCGACGCAGAAATTCATGGCCATCTGGCGGGCGTCCAAACCGGTGATCGCCCAGGTGCACGGCTGGTGCGTCGGCGGGGCCAGCGACTACGCGCTGTGCGCCGACATCATCATCGCCAGCGACGACGCCGTGATCGGCACCCCTTACAGCCGGATGTGGGGGGCCTACCTGACCGGGATGTGGCTGTACCGGCTGAGCCTGGCCAAGGTCAAGTGGCACTCGTTGACCGGCCGACCGCTGACGGGCGTCCAGGCGGCCGAGGTCGAGCTGATCAACGAGGCGGTGCCGTTCGAGCGGCTGGAAGCCCGCGTTGCCGAGGTCGCCGCGGAGCTGGCGCGAATCCCGTTGTCGCAATTGCGGGCGCAGAAGCTGATCGTCAACCAGGCCTACGAGAACATGGGCCTGGCGTCCACCCAGATGCTGGGCGGCATTCTCGACGGTCTGATGCGCAATACCCCCGACGCTCTCGACTTCATCAAGACCGCCGAGACTCAGGGCGTGCGCGCGGCGGTCGAGCGCCGCGACGGCCCATTCGGCGACTACAGCCAGGCTCGGCCGGAGCTGCGGCCGGATCCCGCGCACGTCATCGTCCCTGATAACGATGGTTAGTAAGCTAGGTTACTAATTTTTCATACGCTGTCCGTCGCGACGCCAAAAATGCTACCGTAGCCACTATGTCTCGGATCAGTAACAGCCTGCGCGCAGGCGCTGTCTTTCTCGCTCTGGGTATCGCCGCTGCGACCTTCCCGAAGACCGCGGCGGCCGATTCCACGGAAGACTTCCCGATCCCCCGCAGGCAGATCGCGACCACCTGCGACGCGGAGCAGTACCTGGCGGCCGTCAGGGATACCAGTCCGGTGTACTACCAGCGGTACATGATCGACTTCAACAACCACCCCAACCTTCAGCAGGCAACGATAGACAAGGCGCACTGGTTTTACTCGTTGTCACCAGCGGACCGCAGGACTTATTCCGAAAACTTCTACAATGGCGATCCGCTATCGTACGCCTGGGTCAATCACATGAAGATCTTCTTCAACAACAAGGGCGTCGTCGCCAAGGCCACCGACGTGTGCAACCAGTACCCGGCCGGCGACATGTCGGTCTGGAACTGGGCCTAGTACTTTAGAGCCAGCGGCTCTCAATTCGCGTGGCACAGCCCGCCTAGCCGCGCCGTCAGTAATGCGGTGAGCTCGCCGAGAAACGGTCGGTGTTCGCCGTGTCAGCCGATTCACCGTTGACATGTGAGTCAGCCTCTCTGGGCAACATGTAGGCACGAACGGCCGACCGGGGTCCGTACGGCCGAAGCATCTGGCTGGCGGGACGAGTGCGGACTCGTGTCGGCCACCAGAACCAGCGGCCCATCAGCGCGGCAACGGACGGCATCATGAACGAGCGCACGATCAACGTGTCGAACAAGAGGCCCAGACCGATGGTGGTGCCGACCTGCCCCATCACAATCAAAGGGCTGAATACGAAGGACGCCATGGTGGCGGCGAACACCAGACCCGCGGATGTCACGACGGCGCCGGTGCTGGCCATCGATCTGATGATTCCGGTTCGCAACCCGGCATGGATCTCCTCTTTGAAACGGGAAACCAGCAGCAGGTTGTAGTCGGATCCCACCGCCAACAACAGGATGACCGACATCGCCAGCACCATCCAGTGCAGTTCGAAGCCGATGATGTCCTGCCAGACCAGCACCGAAAGCCCGAACGAGGCACCCAGCGATATCAACACGGTGCCCACAATGGTGATCGCGGCAACCAGGCTTCGGGTGATGATCAGCATGATGATCAAAATCAGGCTGGCCGCCGATATCCCGGCGATCATCAGGTCGTACTTGGAGCCGTCGCGCATGTCTTTGTAGACCGCGGCCGTGCCGCCCAGCCAGACCTTGGAACCCTCCAGTGGCGTTCCCTTGATGGCTTCCTTCGCCGCCAACTTGATCGGGTCGACGTGCGAAATGCCTTCCGGCGTCGCCGGAGGGACGTCGTGGGAGATGATGAAACGGGCGGCGTGGCCGTCGGGCGACAGGAACATCTTCAAGCCGCGCTTGAAGTCGGGGTTGTCGAAGACCTCCGGCGGAATGTAGAACGAGTCGTCGTTCTTGGCCGCGTCGAACGCCTGCCCCATGGCCGTCGAGTTCTGGCTCATCACGTCCATCTGGTCATACATCGAATTCATGGAGCTGTGCATCGTCAGCATCATCTCCTTCATCGTCTGCATGGTGGCGATCATCGGCGGCATCTGGGCCAGCATCTGCGGCATCAGGGAGTCCAGCTGGTCGATGTCGTTCGACATTGGAAGCGCGCAACAGCGGGAATGAAATACCTGATCCGCTAGCTAGCAGCTGGAGGCGGCCACGCCGCGGCCGTCGGACACCAACGGCCGCAGCGGCGGCCGGGTGAGAACAGCCGCCGAAGGGGGCCGCGGTGGCCAACGCGATCAAGAAACTGTGGGTCGTCATCGTCATTGCGGTGGCGGGGTTCTGCGTCTCGCGACTGCGGAGCTTCTTCGGCAACTTCCTAAAACCGGCGTTGCACCGACATCAAAGGCGAATGCCGCATCGACACTTCTCACCGCGAAGTGTTCCAACCATGTCCTGAGGCCGATTCGCAGTTCTTCACGCCAGCAGGAATCTCGACATTCACGCGCCTCGTAGGATCAGCGCGGCTGTACCAATCCGCCCGCCGGGTGCTCCTCGACGTCCTTGAGGATCAGCTCTCGCACGGCGCGACGCGGTCCGTACGGTCGCAGCATGGTGCTGGCCGGCCGTGGTCGCACGTGCTGCGGCCACCAGAACCAGCGCCCGAGCAGGGTGGCCAGCGACGGCGTCATGAACGACCGCACGATCAAGGTGTCGAACAACAGACCGAGCGCGATCGTCGTACCCACCTGCGCCATCACCCGCAGCGGGCTGAACATGAACGTGGCCATCGTGGCCGCGAACACCAGGCCAGCGGCGGTCACCACCGAGCCCGAACCGGCCATCGCGCGGATCGTCCCCGTCTTGAGCCCGGCGTGGATCTCCTCCTTGAACCGCGATATCAACAGCAGGTTGTAGTCCGAGCCGACCGCCAGCAGCAGGATGATCGCCATCGCCAGCACCATCCAGTGCAACTTGATCCCCAGGATGTACTGCCATAGCAGCACGGAGAGTCCGAACGAGGCGCCCAGCGACAGCAACACCGTACCGACGATCACGAAGGCCGCCACGACGCTTCGGGTGATCACCAGCATGATGACGAAAATCAGTGTGGCCGCGGAAATTCCGGCGATCATCAGGTCGATGTTGGAGCCGTCGTGCATGTCCTTGTACGTCGCGGCGGTACCGCCGAGGTAGACATTGGCGCCCTCCCATGGCGTGCCCTTGATCGCCTCGTGCACGGCCTGCTTGATCGGCTCGATGTGGCTGACGCCTTCAGGAGTCGCCGGGTCGCCTTCATGCGAGATGATCAACCGGACAGCGTGCCCGTCCGGCGATATGAACTGTTTGAGGCCCCGCGCGAAATCCGGGCTCTTGAACGCCTCTGGCGGAAGGTAGAACGTGTCGTCGTTCTTCGCTTTGTCGAAGGCATCGCCCTGCGCGGTGGCGTTGTCGGCCTGCGCTTTCGCCTGGTCGTTGAGACCGTTTGTGATCGCATAGTTCGACATGATGGTGTCGAGGTTGTGCTGCTGGCTCTCAATCTGCGGGGGTATCAACGCTACGAGTTTCGGCTGGATCTGATCCAGCTTGTCGAGATTCGCGCTGAGGTTCTCGATGTTCTCGAGCCACCTGGTCGATGCCGTCGAGCGCGTTGAAGACCGACCGGATTGCCCAGCAGGCCGGGATGTCGTAACAGTGCTTCTCCCAGTAGAAGTAGCTACGGATCGGCCGGAGGAAGTCGTCGAAGTTGGCGATGTCGTCGCGCAACGCCTCGGTGATCTTCACCGTTTCCTTGGTGAGCTTGGTGGTTTCGTGTGTCGTGTTGCTCAGATCCTGGGTGACCTGCATCTGCTCATGCAGAGTCGCCATCGTCTTGCGCAGCTCGTCCGCCTGGTTCAGCAGGTTTTTCGCCTGCTCTTCCTGATAGTGCTGGGTCTGGAGCCGCCCTGCGGCCTGTGCACTCATCTGAAAACCGAGGGTGCTGTGGTCGAGCGGCGTGCCCAACGGCCGGGTGATGGTCTGCACCCGGCCGATACCGGGGATGTGGAAGACCGCCTTGGCGACCTTGTCCAGGACGATGAAGTCGGCCGGGTTACGCAGGTCATGATCGGTCTCGATCATCAACAGCTCAGGATTGAGGCGAGCCTGGTTGAAGTGCCGGTCGGCAGCCGCATAACCGACATTCGCCGGGGTGTCTTGTGGCAGGAAGTGGCGGGTGTCGTAGTCCGTCTTGTAGCCGGGCAGAGCGAGCAGGCCGACTAATGCGGCGGCGATGGTCACCGCGAGAACCGGTGCGGGCCAGCGGACGATGGCGGTGCCGATGCGTCGCCAGCCCCGGGTCTGCAGCTTTCGCTTCGGGTCGAGCAGCTTGAAGAACGATGCCACGGTCAGGACCGCCGGTGCCAGAGTCAAGGCCGCGAGGACCGCGACCAGCATGCCGACGGCACAAGGCACGCCCAGCGACTCGAAATACGGCAACCGGCAGAAGCTCAGGCAGTACATCGCGCCGGCGATGGTCAGCCCCGACCCCAGCACGACATGGGCCGTGCTGTGGAACATCGTGTAGAACGCATCTTCGCGCGTCTCGCCCAGACCGCGGGCCTCGTGGTATCGGCCGACCACAAAGATCGCGTAGTCCGTTCCGGCGGCGATCGCCATCAGCACGAGCATGTTATTGGCGAACGTGGAGAGCCCCATGATGTTGTAGTTTCCGAGCGTCGCGACGACACCGCGGGCCGCGGCCAACTCGATGAAGACCATCGTCAGCATGATCAGAACGGTGCTTATCGAGCGGTAGACGAACAGCAGCATCACCACAATCACGAGGAGGGTGACCAGAGTGACTTTCGCGACGCCTTTCTGACCCGCTTGGGACTGGTCGGCAAACAACGGAGCCGCCCCGGTGACGTAGGCCTTGATCCCCGGCGGCGCCGGCACCGAGTCCACGATCTTGCGGACGGCCCCGCTGGACTCGGTGGACAACCCACCGCCCATGTTGCCGGCGAGGTAGACCTGGACGTACGCGGCCTTTTGGTCGTGACTCTGGGAGCCCGCGGCGGTCAGGGGATCACTCCAGAAGTCCTGGATGTGCTGAACGTGTTTCTTGTCTTGCTCGAGTCGCTTGACGATCTCGTCGTAATAGCGGTGGGCCTCCGCCCCCAGCGGTTTGTCGCCCTCCAGCAGGATCATTGCCGAGCTGTCGGTATTGAACTCTTTGAACGTCGACCCGACGCGCATCATCGACTGGAACGACACCGCGTCCTTGGGACTCTGCGACACCGAGTGGTTCTTAGAGACGACCTCCAACTGCGGTGCGATGGTGTTGGTGATAAAGACGAGGGCTAACCACGCCAGAACAATCGGCAGCGCCAGCCGGTGGATCATCCGCGGCAGGAACGGCGGGATCAGCGGCTGGTCGACGCGCGGCGCGGCCTCGCGTGCCTCGCTCATGCGGACTTGTCCAGGCAGTAGACGAAGGCATTCACCGTTTCGTTGGGGGACGAGTGATTCGGAGTCTTGATGACGTCACCGTGCCCGTCGTGGTTGTTCACGACGAACTGGCAGGCGATCCAACTGCCGTCTCCTTGCGCCACCAGGTTTGCCGGGATGCCGGGTTTCGTTGAACTCAATACTTTGCTCCAGGGCAACGGCACGTTGAGGGCCTGCTGCGGATGGGAGTTTTCGTCGAGGTAGTTGATGGTTGCCGTGCTGCCCGGTGAGCCCCAGACCTCGAGCGTGATCGTCTTGGCGTTGAACTGGTCGAGGACCTCGCCCGAGGTGCCGCCGCCGAACGAACCGCTGTGAACGCCGAAGACGTCGTGCAGTCGGTAAACAACGAATCCCGATAGCGCGACGACAGCTGCGATCGTGAGCACCAGCCAGAAACGCCCCAAAAGCCCCTTTTTCTTGGCGCGCTGTGGAGCGACTTTGTTGCCCTCCCTGCCGGCGGAGCCCTGCTTCTTCAGCGGCTCGGTCCTCGGCTCAGTCGTCGTCATGGGCGCTCCAAGTCCTTCCCGTTTTTCACCGGTTGCAGTTCGGTAGACCACAGCGCTCTGGTCTCCTTTCCCGTTCACGACGATCCGGAGATGAGGCCGATACCGGTGGCAGTCAGCAGGCGGCTAAGGGCGGATGCGAAGTCCAAGTTCCACTCCGGCGGAACAACTTCGGGTTCCTCGGCATAGGCATCGGTGAGCCCCTCCGGGGGGTTGGCGATCTGCCACAGCGTGGCCGCCAGCGAGTACGCCGCCAACAGCATGTCGAGGGAGCCCGAACGCCCGAGTGCCGGCAACGCGCGTTCAATGGAATCAGCGAGCGAAAGAGTAGCGGCGGTACTGATCCTCTTGACCTCGATAACTCGTTCGGCGTCCACCTCGTGTTCCAGGTGCAGATGCAGGTTGGCCAGCAGGTCACAGAACAGCGGATCGTCGGCCAGCGCGTTGGCCAGCGTCTCGGCGATGCGCGACGGCGACTTGGGACCGGACTCGGCCAGCTTGTCCGCCACGGTCGTCGACCACCGCACCCACCCCTCGGCGGACAGGTGCAGCAGAACTTCTTTGTGCGAGGTGAAGTAGCGGCGCACCGCCGAGTAGTGAATCCCAGCGCGGCTGGCGACGGCGGTCAAAGTGACCGAGGCGACGCCCGATTCCAGCGCCAGCGAACGGGCGGCTTCCACCAGGGCCTCCGCACGTTGGCGCTTTTTTTCCTCCGTGCGGGCACGCTGGAATGTCAGTTGTGCCACCGGCTGAGCGTAACGCACGTGGTGTGATTTGTATAACGCACGCTGCGTGATTTGTGGCGTGGTCGCACGCCTCTGCCTCAACCGGATGATGGTGGAAACATGCTCGGAGTCCGGCGCCCACCGAACCCTGCTAAGGAGCCGCCATGCGGACCATCGCGCTGATCGGGTTTCTCGGTGGCCTGATCACCGGTATCTCACCATGCATCTTGCCGGTGCTGCCGGTGATACTGCTGTCCGGCGTGGGCGGCAAACGTGGTCTGAATTCCGCGATGCGCCCGTACCTGGTGATCGCGGGCCTGGTGTGTAGCTTCAGCGTGGCCACGCTGGTCGGCTCCGCGCTGCTGACGGCGCTGCACCTGCCGCAGGACGCGATCCGGTGGGCCGCCCTGGTGGTGTTGACCCTGATCGGCCTGGGATTGATCTTCCCGCCGCTGCAGCACCTCATCGAACGACCGTTTGCCCGCATCCCGCAACTTCAAATCGGCAGGGGCACAGACGGTTTCGGGCTGGGCCTGACGTTGGGCGCGTTGTATGTACCGTGCGCGGGACCAGTGCTGGCCGCGATCGTGGTCGCCGGTGGCACCGGGACAATCCGCTCCACCGCGCTGGTGTTGACCGCGACGTTCGCCCTCGGCAACGCGGTGCCGCTACTGGCTTTCGCGTTGGCGGGGCAGCGCGTCACCGAACGAGTTGCCGCTTTCCGCCGTCACCAGCGCGCCATTGCGGTCGTCGGCGGGATCACGATGATCGTGCTGGCTGTGGCGCTGGTCTTCAACCTGCCCGCGATGCTGCAGCGCGCCGTCCCCGACTACACGACGGCGATGCAGAATAAGCTCGGCGCCAACGAAATCGAGCGCTCGCTGATCCCGGGCAGCAGCACCCAGCAGACATCGGCGGGCAGCACGCTGCAGCTGAGTGAGGGCGGCGTCACGGTCAACGGCAGCCTGAGCGAGTGCACCGAAGGTTCCGCCCAGCTGCAACAGTGCGGGCCGGCCCCCGCTCTCACCGGCGTCACCGGGTGGCTCAACACCCCGGACGGCAAACCGCTCGACCCCGCATCGGTGCGCGGCAAGGTGATCCTGATCGACTTCTGGGCCTATTCGTGCATCAACTGCCAACGCGCCATCCCGCACGTAATCGATTGGTACAACCGATATCGCGACAGCGGCTTCGTCGTCATCGGGGTGCACACCCCGGAGTACGCCTTCGAGCGGGTGCCCGCCAACGTGGCCAGCGGCGCCGCCGCGCTGCACATCGACTACCCCATCGCAATGGACAACGATTACGGGACCTGGAACAACTTCCAAAACCTGTACTGGCCGGCCGAGTACCTGATTGATGCGAACGGAACGGTGCGGCACACCAAGTTCGGCGAAGGCGACTACGACGGCACCGAAAAGCTGATTCGTGAACTTCTCGTCGCCGCCCACCCCGACATCCAGCTACCCGCTCCGGTGAACGCGGCTGACACCACTCCGAAGACCATGCTCACACCCGAGACCTACCTCGGGGTCCAGAGAGCCCAAAATTACAGCGGGAACGGCGATTACAAGTCGGGCACCGCCACGTTCAGCTACCCGGCGACGTTGGCCAGCGACAAATTCGCCTTGCACGGCAGCTGGACGCTGGATGACCAGGGCGCCACCGCGGACAGCGACGACTCCGCCATCCGGCTGAACTACACCGCCAAGGACGTGTATGCCGTCGTCGGCGGCACCGGCACCCTCACCGTGACCCGGGACGGGAAGACAACCACGACGACGATCGGCGGCGCGCCCACCCTGCATCAGATCGTCGCCGATGACGCCGCGCACCGCGATCAGCTGGAGATGCAAGTCAGCAAGGGCTTGCAGGTGTTTTCGTTCACTTTCGGCTAGACACCGCCTAAACGCGCCGCAGCCCGTCCGCCAGGTCGCCGGCTCCGAATAGTTGGTGTGGATCACTCATACCCGCGCTCGGTCGCGGTCATCGGCAGCGGCGTGGCCGGCCTCACCGCCGCCTATGTGCTGTCCGGGCGAGACCGCGTCACCCTGTACGAGGCCGACGTGCGGCTCGGCGGCCACGCACACACCCACTTCGTGGACGACGGCGACGGCCGGGTTATCGGCATCGACTCGGCCTTCCTGGTGCACAACGACCGGACCTATCCAACGCTGTGCCGGTTGTTCAGCGAACTCGGTATCGCCACCCAATCCTCAGAGATGTCGATGTCGGTGCGGGCCGACGCTATCGGACTCGAATACGCTGGGGCGCTCGGCGTTCGCGGCCTGTTCGCGTGCCGGCAGTCGTTGCGGCCGCGCTACCTGCGGATGCTCGCCGAGATCGTCCGCTTCCACCGCGCCGCGTCACGCCTGCTGAATGAAGACGCCGCCGACGACCTCGAGACGCTGGAAACCTTCCTGGGCCGGCACCGATTCTCGTCGTACTTCATCGACTACTTCATCACCCCCTTGGTGGCTGCGGTGTGGTCCTGCACCAGCGACGACGCCTTGCGCTACCCGGCCCGGTATCTGTTCGTCTTCCTCGCCCACCACGGCATGCTGTCGGTGTTCGGCTCCCCCACCTGGCGCACCGTGACCGGGAGCTCGGCGACCTATGTGCAGGCCATCGCCTTTCGGCTCGACGAGGTGTCGACGAGCATGCCGGTGCATTCGCTGCGGCGGGTGCCCGACGGGGTGATGCTGCAGGCGGGCAGCAACCCGCCGCGGTTTTTCGACGCCGCCGTCGTCGCCGTCCATCCCGACCAGGCGCTGCTGTTGCTCGACGACCCGAACCACATGGGAACGCGCCGTGCTGGGCGCGATTCCGTACTCGACCAACCGGGCCCAACTACACACCGACTCCTCGGTGCTGCCCCGCCACCGCCGCGCGCGCGCATCATGGAATTACCTGGTGACACCCGGGACGGACCAGGTGGTGGTCAGCTATGACATCAGCAGGCTGATGCGTCTGAACGCCCGGCGCCGGTATCTGGTCACCCTGGGCGGTCATGACCGGGTGGCTCCTGAGTCGGTGATCGCCGAGATGACCTACAGCCATCCGCTGTACACACCGGAATCCGTTGCGGCCCAACGTTTGTTGCCGACGTCTGGACGACGATCGGGTGGTGTTCGCCGGCGCCTACCACGGCTGGGGCTTCCACGAAGACGGCGCCGCCTCGGGCCTGCGCGCGGCCCGCCGGCTCGGCGCCGACTGGCCGGCGGCGACCCGCCGCCAGGAGGTGGCCGCGTGCTGACTCAGGTGTCGACACCCGCGATCTACCGCACCACGATCACCCATTCTCGACAGGCCCCGTTGCATCACTCGTTCGAATACCGAAGCTACAGCTGGTATGTCGACGTCGACGAGCTCCCCCGGCTGCCCTGGTGGCTGCGACCGTTCGCCCGATTCGATGCCGCCGATCACCTTTCGAACGACCCGCTGCACGGCTCGCTGCGCGACCGGCTCAGCGCCTTCTTCGCCGACCGCGACCTGGCCGCCCCCGAGGGCCGCATCACCGCGCTGCTGCAAGCTCGCGTGTTCGGCTATGTCTTCAACCCGCTGAGCGTCTTCTGGTGCCATGACCGAGACGGCCGGCTGCGGCACGTGATCGCCGAGGTGCACAACACCTACGGCGAGCGGCACGCCTATCTGTTGCCCCCGGCCGACGAGCCGGTGGCCACGGCCAAGGAGTTCTACGTCTCGCCGTTCAACCCGGTGGACGGCTACTACCTGGTGCGAGCGCCCCGCCCCGACAGCGAAGTCGACATCACCGTGGCGCTGCACCGCGAGCAGCGCCAGGCGTTCCCGGAATTCATAGCCAATATGCGTGGACAGCGGCGTCCGGCAACGACCAGACAGGTCGCGATCATGCAAATCATTTCGCCGCTGGCGCCGTTGGTGGTCGCCGCGCGTATCCGGATACAGGGGATCAAGCTGTGGTTACGTCGACTTCCGGTGGTGCCGCGATGAGCACCCAAATCGTCCAAGAGATCATCCGAAAGCCCTCGGCGGCAATCGATTCAGAGCGCTGGCCGGCGGTCGCAAAGGTGCCGCTCGAGCCCGATTGGCGCGGCATCGGCGGTTATCGCCGACCGGCTGCTGCGGCGCGCGGCCGCTCGGCTGCCGCTGCGCCTGGTCTACCCCGACGGCACGGTGGTCGGCGCGGCGGACCCGACGGCGCCGACGCTGGTGGTCCATCAACCGGACGCGCTGGCACGCCGGATCGGGCGGTACGGGCTGATCGGTTTCGGCGAGTCCTACATGGCCGGCGAATGGTCGTCGGATGACCTCACCGCGGTGTTGACGGTCTTCGCCACGTCGGTGGCCGATCTGGTGCCGCGCACGTTGCAGTGGCTGCGGCCGATCGCCCCGGCCTTTCGGCCGCGTTGGCGAGGCACCAGCCGCGATCAGGCGCGGCGCAACGTCGCCGAGCACTACGACTTGTCCAACGAGCTGTTCGCCGAGTTCCTCGACGAGACCATGACGTACTCGTGCGCGCTGTTCCCCCAGCTGCCGGCATCCACCGGACGATCTGGCCGCCGCGCAGCGGCGCAAGATCGATCGGCTGCTCGATATGGCCGAAGTCGGCTGCGGCAGCCGGGTTCTCGAGATCGGCACCGGATGGGGCGAGTTGTGCATCCGCGCCGCCGCCCGCGGAGCGCACGTCCGCTCGGTGACCTTATCGGCCGAGCAGCAGCGCCTGGCGCGGCTTCGGGTTGCCGCGGCGGGGCTGTCTGACTCGGTCCAGATCGACCTGTGCGATTACCGCGACGTCGAAGGGTGTTATGACGCCGTGGTGTCGGTCGAGATGATCGAGGCGGTGGGATACCACTCGTGGCCGCGGTATTTCGCCACGCTCGAACAGCTGGTGCGCCCCGGCGGCCGGGTAGCGATCCAGGCGATCACCATGCCGCACAGCCGGATGCTGGCCAGCCGCAACACCCACACCTGGATTCAGAAATACATCTTCCCCGGCGGGCTGCTTCCCTCCACCCAGGCCATTGCCGGTATCACCGAGCGGCACACCGGTTTACACACCGTCGACATGACTTCGCTGCGAACGCATTACGCCGAAACACTGCGGCTCTGGCGGGAGCAATTCATGCGAGCGGCGAAATGAATCTGGCGCACTTGGGCTTCGACGACGTATTCGCCCGGATGTGGGAGCTTTACCTGGCGTACTCGGAGGCCGGATTCCGGTCGGGCTATCTTGACGTCTACCAGTGGACGTTCGCACGGGAGGAGCGCCGATGAACCACGTCAACCTGGCCAACCTCCTTGCAGTATCCGGCGCCTCGCTGTTGGCCCTCGTCGTGGTGCACTCGGTCACGTTCGCCATCGGCCGCCGGATCGGCCGCTACAACGTCGTCGACGTGGCATGGGGAGTGGGCTTCGTGGCCGTCGCCGCCGTCGCCGCGACACTCGGGCACGGCGATGCGACCCGGCGGTGGCTGCTGCTGGCCCTGGTGGCGATCTGGGGTCTCCGGCTGAGCTGGCACATCCAGCGCAAGACCGCGGGCAAGGGAGAAGATCCCCGCTACGCCGCCCTGCTGCGGGATGCGACGCTTGGGCAGGTCATCCGCAAGGTCTTTGTGCTGCAGGCCTTCATCACCTGGTTCGTCTCCTTCCCGCTGCAGCTGTCGGCGGTGACCGGTGCCCCACGCCGAAACCGCTGCTGGCGTAACGGTGCTGGGTGTGGCCGTATGGCTGGTCGGCGTGACCTTCGAAGCGGTCGGCGACCGGCAACTCAAGGTCTTCAAATCCGATCCGGCCAACCGCGGTGTGCTGATGGACCGCGGCCTGTGGGCCTGGACGCGTCACCCCAATTACTTCGGCGACGCGGCGGTGTGGTGGGGATTGTGGCTGATCACCATCACCGGCTGGGTGTCGCTGGCCACAATCGCCTCGCCGCTGCTCATGACCTACTTCCTGGTGTACGTGACCGGCGCCCGGCTGACCGAGAAGTTGATGGCCGGCCGGCCAGGCTTCGACGAATACCAGCAACGGACCGCATTCTTCTTCCCGCGGCCACCCAGATCGGCACCTCGATGACTGCCGCCGGAACGGCTAAAACGGCTGGCGATAGGCTACCGATCCATGACCGGACCGGCACCGCTGACCAGGGACCTGGATGCCCTGCTGCGCCGGGTCGCGCGCGGGGACCGCGACGCCTTCGCCGCGGTCTACGACCTCACCAAAAGCCGGGTGTTCGGACTGGTGGTACGGGTGCTGCGTGACGCCGGCTACAGCGAGGAAACCACCCAGGAGATCTATCTCGAGGTGTGGCGAACCGCGTCGGAGTACGACCCCACCAAGGGTTCGGCCCTCGCCTGGCTGATGACCATGGCGCACCGGCGGGCCATCGACCGGGTGCGCGCCGAGCAAGCCGGCAGCCGTCGGGAATCACGCTACGGCGCAGCCAATGTCGTACCCGTAAGTGCCGCGGCACATGACCCGGTCGCCGACTCCGCGATCGCCGGTGACGAACGTCGCCGGGTAACCGAATGCCTGGAGGCGCTGACCGATGCGCAGCGGCAGTGCATCGAGCTGGCCTACTACGGCGGCCTGACGTATACCGAAGTGTCGCAGCGGCTGGCCGCCAATCTGTCGACGATCAAATCACGCATCCGCGACGCGCTGCGCGGCCTGCGTAACTGCCTGGACGTGTCATGACTGAGCCGACCGATTTCGAATTGCTCGAGCTGGCCACGCCGTATGCCCTGCATGCCATGTCAGACGAGGAGCGGGCCAACGTTGACCGGCGGGTGGCAGCCGCGCCGTCGCCGGTGGCCGCCGCCTTCGCCAACGAAGTTCGTGCCGTACGCGAGACGATGGCGGTCGTGTCCGCGGCGACCGCAACCGAGCCACCGGCACATCTGCGGACAGCTGCGCTGGCGGCGGTGAAATCTCGCGACTGGCGCCAATTGAGTTGGCGTACAGCTGCTTTCGTGTCTGCAGCGGCGGCCGTCGTGGTGGGCGCCGCAGCGTTCGGCATCGGGGTGCTGATGCGGCCGGCGACACCGTCGACGGTCGCCGAGCAAGTCCTGGCGGCCCCGGACGTGCAGACGGTCTCTCGCCCGCTGGCCAACGGGACGGCCACGGTGATGTTCTCTCGCGACCGCAACGCGGGCGTGCTGGTGATGAACAATGTGCCGCCGCCGTCTCCGGGCACCGTCTATCAGATGTGGTTACTGGGCGCCAAGGGCCCGACGTCGGCAGGGACGATGAGCACCGCGGCCGTGGCGCCCTCGACGACGGCGACACTGACCAACCTCGGATCGTCGACGGCCCTGGCGTTCACCGTCGAACCCGGCGCGGGATCGCCACAGCCGACCAGCGCGATATTGGCCGAGTTGCCCCTGGGCTAGGCCCCCTTAGGGGATTTGGACACCAGGCCGCCCAGCACCGCGACGAGCACACCCAATACCACCAGCGCGGCGCCGGCAACCAACGTCAGGTTGAGCCATTGGCGCAGACCGGCCTCGGCATGGTCGACCATCACTTCGGCGATCCGGCGGATGTCGCCGGTGGTGCGATTGAGCGCGGTGTTGACGTACCGGCCACCGACCTCGATCCCCGCCCAACCGGTCGCGCCGACGAGCAGCGCTGAGATGCCGAGGCTGGTCAGTGCCTTGCCGCGGCGCCGGGCTGCGGCCAATGTCAGCAGCGCGCAAAAACCGCTCAGGGCTGCCACACCGACACTCACCCACGGGCCCCAGGTGGCGAGCCGGCTCAGCTGTCCCTGCCGCAACGGCTCGGACCCTGAAGACCCTGACGGCACCGACACCGTCAGCGGAACCGTCAGATGCGCGGGCACCTGCACGTTGTAGCTGCTCACAATCTGTTGAAACGAACTGTCTTTGAGCATCGGGGCCACGTCGACCACCCATTGGTTGCCGTTCTGGCCAGACCGTGGGTCGGTGAACAACCAGTCGTGCGCGGCCCGGTTCACGTGGGCGAACAAAGGCGGAAACGCGGGCCCGGAGGTGAACGCGGTGGCGGCATCGTGCACCTGCAAGCTGTCGACCGGGTAGCGGCCTCCGCCGCGCTCGGCGATGAGCGCCATCGCCCGGGTGGTGAGTTCGGCGGCCACGGCGGACTGCAACGCCGGGTCGGACGCGGCTTTCTGGGCCATCGCGGCGTAGCCGTCGCTGTTGATGACGTTCAGCTGCGCCCATGCCGCTGGGATAGCCGCAGCCAGCGCAACCGTGGCGGCCAGCCACAACACCACCTTGGATATCGCAGTCGCGAATCGCACGCATTAGAACCTACTGTGCGATCCCCCGCAGGTAGGCCGCCTGCCCGAGGTGCTGGGCACAGTCGTCGATGATGCTCACCAGTCGCGCGCTGGCGGTTACCGGCGGGTCCCAGTTGGTGTCCACGACGCGGGACAACTCGACTTCGGTCACGCCGGCGACGTAGGAGAGCGTGAGCTTGTGCACCTCGTGGTAGTAGCCGGACAGCAGGTCTGCGGGTGCGCGTACCTTCGCGACCTCGTCGGGGCCGTGCCCGTAGCCGGTGTCGTTGCGCGGCAGCTCTAGCCCGAACCGGTCCACCCAGCCGTCGCGGGTCCACACCTGCTCGACCCCGGCCACACCGGCCAGCTGAATGTCCTGCACCCGGGCACTGTGCCAGATCAGCCACGCGATGCTGTTGGCGTTCGGAGCCGGCCGGAAAGTGGACAGCTCGTCGGTCAACCCGTCGGTGAGCTCGTCGACGTGTTCGATCAATCGGGTGAACGCGTCACGGAGCAGCTCCTGGGCGGCGGCGTCGGTGTTTGGCATACCAGCGACACTACGGGCCCCGTGCCAGACCGCTTCGACGTTATTGCCGTCCGGGTCGCGCACGAACGCGCCGAAGTAACCGGGTTGATATTCGGGCCAAAGGCGTGGCTCGTGCAGCGACTCGGCGCCCCGTTCCACCGCCGCCCGGTGGAAAGCGCGCACGGCACTTTCGTCGGCGGCCGCAAAGGCGACGTGGTTTTCTCGATTGGGTCCCATGCCGGCACCGGCAGGAGCGGCTTGCCCTCACGGCCGTATCCGATGGCCCGGCCGAAATCCAGCTGCCGTGAAAACCCGAGTACTCCCAGCACGGCGTCGTAGAACTTCTGGGATCTCGGGTAGTCGGCGCAGGTGATTCCTATGTGGTCGATCACGGAAGAGATCCTGGCACGACCACCCGGGACGGTCGTAGATTATTTAGATGACCTACGACCTCATCATCCGCAATGGCACCATCGTCGACGGCTCGGGAGGTGAGCCGCACGTCGGCGACGTTGCGGTGCGCGACGGCGTCATTGCGGCGGTGGGTTCCGTTAACGGCGATACCGCCGCACGAGAGATCGACGCGACCGGGCTGCTGGTCACCCCGGGCTTCGTCGACCTGCACACTCACTACGACGGCCAGTCCATCTGGTCGGAGCGTCTGACCCCGTCGTCGGCGCACGGGGTGACCACGGTGGTGATGGGCAACTGCGGGGTCGGCTTCGCGCCGTGCCGCCAAGAAGACCACGACGTGCTCGTCGACGTGATGGCGGGGGTCGAGGACATTCCCGGCGTCGTCATGACCGACGGCTTGCCGTGGACCTGGGAAACCTTCCCCGAATACCTGGACGCGCTGGAAGTGGGCAAGCGCGACATCGATGTGGCCGCTTATCTGCCGCATTCCCCGCTGCGGGTCTACGTGATGGGTAAGCGCGGCGCCGATCGCGAGCCGGCCACGCCCGAAGACCTCGCCAAGATGCGGGCACTGGCCAAGGAGGCGATCGAGGTCGGCGCGCTGGGCTTCGCGTCGTCGCGGTTGACCATCCACAAGACCGAAAGCGGTTTGCCGATCCCGAGCTACGAGGCCGCCCGCGAGGAGATCGAAGAGATCGCCAGGGGGGTCATCGACGGCGGCGGCGGTCTGCTGCAATTCGTACCCGACATTCCCGCCGGCGGCTACCAGCCCGTGCTGCAGACGGTTTTCGACGTCGCCGAGGACGTCGGGTTGCCGGTCACCTTCACACTCGTCGTCGCCAACTCCGGCGACCCGACGTGGCCGGACGCGATCACCATGGTCGAGAAGGCCAACGCGGCGGGCGGCGATATCACTGCGCAGCTGCTGCCGCGGCCCATCGGGCTGATCATCGGGCTGCAGCTCACCGCCAACCCGTTCGTGCTGTACCCGAGCTACCGCGAGATCGCGCATCTGCCGCTGGCTGAGCGCGTCGCCGAGATGCGCAAGCCCGAGGTCCGGGCCCGCATCCTGGCCGATAAGCCCGGCGCCGGTCACCCGATCCTGTACGTGGCCCAGATGTGGGACTGGATCTTCCCGCTGGACGACAACCCCAATTACGAACCGAACCCGTCGGACAGCATCGGCGCCCGGGCCAGGGCCAAGGGTGTGAACCCGATGGAGGAGGCCTACGACCGGCTGCTCGACGACGACGGCCGGGCCATGCTGTTGGTCGCCACCAGCAACCTGGAGAGCAACTCACTGGACACCGTCGGGCAGTTGCTGCACCGCGACGATGTGGTGCTGGGTCTCGGCGACGGCGGCGCGCATTACGGCATGATCTGCGACGCGAGCTACTCGACGTACTTTTTGGCGCACTGGGCACGCGATCGGAAGTCCGGACGGTTCACGGTGCCCGAGGCCGTCCGCGAACTCACTTCCGTGCCGGCCCGCATCGCCGGGCTGGGCGACCGCGGCCGCATCGCTGTCGGATACAAGGCCGACCTCAACGTCATCGACCATGCCGCATTGCGGCTGCACAAGCCGGTGATCACCTACGACCTGCCCGCCGATGGGCGTCGCCTGGACCAGACCGCCGACGGGTACGTCGCCACGATCGTGTCCGGCGAAGTGATCGCCGAAGACGGCGTTCCCACCGACGCCCGTCCCGGCAAGTTGGTCCGCGGCCGCAAGACGGCCCCTACACCTGCCCGATAACGCCACGAAGGCGGCTTGTCCCGGTTAACTTTGGTTAGTGACGAGCCCGCACTATGCGCGGTTGCCTCCCGAAGTCAACTCGGCACTAATTTTCGCCGGTCCAGGAGCGGCGCCACTTCTCGCTGCGGCGAAGGCGTGGGATGGGCTGGCCGACGACCTCTCGTCATCAGCATCCTCGTTCTTTTCGGTGACATCGGATCTGGCCAACGGTGCATGGCAGGGTGCGTCGTCGGCGGCGATGATGGCCGTCGCGACCCAGTATGTGAGCTGGCTCAGCGCGGCGTCTGCCCAGGCGGAGGCGGCATCCACCCAGGCCTCGGCCATCGCGGCCGCGTTCGAGACGGCACTCGAGGCCACGGTCCAACCCGCAGTGGTGGCGGCCAACCGTAATCTGGTGCAAGCGTTGGCGTCTCAGAATCACTTAGGGCAGAACGCTCCTGCCATCGCTGACATCGAGGCCGCATACGAGCAGATGTGGGCATCGGACGTGGTGGCGATGTCGGGTTACCACGCCGACGCGTCGGCCGCCGTTGCGAATTTGGAGCCCTGGCAGGAGGTCCTGCCGAAACTCGATCTCGGCTCCAGTACCGGCCGACCCGCTTTTGGCCTTCCCGCCGGCACCCAAGCCAATTCCGACCTCGGTTTCGGCAACAACGTCAGCCAAAGTGTCAGCCCCGGGAATTCCGATACCGGAGACGTCGGCTTTTTGAACTCCGGCCGCTACGTCACGGGCGGCGTGAGCCCCAACCTCAGCTCGGGCATGCTCAACTCGGCCGCCGCAAGCACGGGCTTCAACCCGGGCGTCACAAGCCCAGGCTTGCTCAACCAACCCTGACCAACGCGCCTATCCTCGAAGCCATGCGCACGAAGAAGAGGGTGGACTTCAAGCGGCTTGCCGCCGCTCTGCCGGACTACCCGTTCGCGTACCTGATCACCGTCGACGACAACTACCGCGCGCACACCGTGACCGTCGAACCGGAGCTGCGTGATCTGCCCGACGGCCCCGCAGGCCCGGAAGGGCCCGGAGCAATCCTCGATGTCGGGCTCATCGGTGGACGTACCCGCGAAAACCTCGCTCATCGCAGCGACGTCACCCTGCTGTGGCCGCCGCCCGAGCCGGGCGGCTACTCGCTGATCGTCGACGGCCGAGCCGAAGCTACCGAGGCCGACGCGCAGACCGTTCGGTTGGGTGTGGTGCCCACCCGTGCGCTGCTGCACCGCGACGCGGACCCCGACTCGCCCAAGGCGGCCAAAGGCTGCCTGCACGACTGCGTGGTGTTCGCCGAGCCGGCCTGACGCCGTACAGTCGCAACGAAAAAGCCCGGCCCCTCGTGGGAGCCGGGCTTTTTCGTACCTGGGACTTAGAAGTCCATACCGCCCATGCCGCCGGTCGGGTCGCCCATCGGAGCGGCCGCCTTCTCCGGCTTGTCGGCAACGACGGCCTCGGTCGTCAGGAACAGCCCCGCGATGGACGCCGCGTTCTGCAGCGCCGAACGGGTCACCTTCACCGGGTCGGCAACGCCGGCCTTCAGCAGGTCCTCGTACTCATTGGTCTGCGCGTTCAGACCGTGACCCGCCGGGAGGTTGCGCACCTTCTCGGCGACAACCCCGGGCTCCAGCCCGGAGTTGAAGGCGATCTGCTTCAGCGGAGCCTCCAGCGCCACCTTGACGATGTTTGCGCCGGTCGCCTCGTCACCGGAGAGCTTGAGCTCGTCCAGCGTCGGGACCGCTTGCAGCAGGGCCACGCCGCCACCGGCGACGATGCCCTCCTCGACGGCCGCTTTGGCGTTGCGCACCGCGTCCTCGATGCGGTGCTTGCGCTCCTTGAGCTCCACCTCGGTGGCAGCGCCGGCCTTGATCACCGCAACACCGCCGGCCAGCTTGGCCAGGCGCTCCTGCAGCTTCTCGCGGTCGTAGTCGGAGTCGCTGTTCTCGATCTCGGCGCGGATCTGGGCCACCCGACCGGCGATGGCGTCGGAGTCACCGGCGCCCTCGACGATGGTGGTCTCGTCCTTGGTGATGACCACCTTGCGGGCCTTGCCCAGCAGCGAGATGTCGGCGGTCTCCAGTGAGAGGCCGACCTCTTCGCTGACGACCTGACCACCGGTGAGGATGGCCATGTCCTGCAGCATCGCCTTGCGCCGGTCACCGAAGCCGGGGGCCTTGACCGCCACCGACTTGAAGGTGCCGCGGATCTTGTTCACGACCAGGGTGGACAGCGCCTCGCCCTCGACGTCCTCGGCGATGATCAGCAGCGGCTTGCCGCCCTGAATGACCTTCTCCAGCAGCGGCAGCAGGTCCTTGACGGTCGACACCTTGGAGCTGACCAGCAGGATGTAGGGGTCCTCCAGGACCGCTTCCTGCCGCTCGGCGTCGGTGACGAAGTAGCCCGAGATGTAGCCCTTGTCGAACCGCATGCCCTCGGTGAGCTCGAGCTGCAGGCCGAAGGTGTTGGACTCCTCGACCGTGATGACGCCCTCGTTGCCGACCTTGTCCATCGCCTCGGCGATCAGGTCGCCGATGGATGAGTCGCCGGCCGAGATGCCCGCGGTGGCCGCGATCTGCTCCTTGGTCTCGACGTCCTTGGCCGATTTGAGCAGCGTCTCGGTGACCTTCTCGACGGCCCTCTCAATGCCGCGCTTGAGAGCCAGCGGGTTGGCGCCGGCCGCGACGTTGCGCAGGCCCTCCTTGACCAGGGCCTGAGCGAGCACCGTGGCCGTCGTGGTGCCGTCACCGGCGACGTCGTCGGTCTTCTTGGCGACTTCCTTGACCAGCTCGGCGCCGATCTTCTCGTACGGGTCCTCCAGCTCGATCTCCTTGGCGATGGACACACCATCGTTGGTGATCGTGGGGGCGCCCCACTTCTTCTCCAGTACGACGTTGCGGCCCTTGGGACCCAACGTCACCTTTACCGCGTCGGCGAGGGCGTTCAGGCCCCGCTCGAGGCCGCGACGGGCCTCTTCGTCGTACGCAATTGTCTTGGCCATTGCGAAGTGATTCCTCCGGATTGGGAATGAAACTGGGGTCGCCGGGTGACGACATCCCCGTTACTTACGCTGGCCGGGCGCAGTGCCCGCGACGGACGATCTCAGCGGTTTTGCGCTGGATCTCACCGTCCCGACCTAGCACTCGCCAGTCGCGAGTGCCAACGTCATTCTTAGCACTCGCCTATGTCGAGTGCAAGGAGCCCGGCGACGATGCGGAGGCGGTTCAGGGCAGATCGAGCAGCTGCTCGTAGAAACCGCCGAATCGGCGGCCGCGACTGATCAGATGGATTTCCAGGATCCAATGGCAGAGGCAGCCGCTTGGGTCCGTGCGCCGCATTGGCTTTTCCGATCCGGGCATGATGTACCACTCGACTCCGGTACCGGCGATCTTTTTGTGCGGGAACTCCCCGAGCAGATGACCGGCGATGGAATTGCCGAATTCGAAACCCTCGGCGCGAGCCACCCCAACGACGAAGTCGAACAGTTCGGCGCCAGTGACGTCAGGGTGGCCGTCGAAATAGTCGCGACCGGCCTGCCATACTCGTGGAAGCGCATCGCGGAGCGCCTTCTTGTCCGGATCATCGCTCAACACGAACGTTCGGCCGAAGTCCGCCTCCCATTCCTCGAAGATCGGTCCCAGGTCCAGGATTACGATGTCGTCGTCAGCGATCACCCGGTCCGGAAGATGCTCCTGAAAAGGTTGCAGGGTGTTCTCGCCGGCTCGCACGATCCGCCGATGCCAGTGCCGGGTCACTCCAAACATCTCCGCGGCGAGGTCGTGAATGTCGCCGGACAACTGCCGCTCTCCAACGCCGGGGCGAATCATGACGCGCCGTTCGATCTCGTCGAACAGCTGGGCCGCCTTCTCCTGGGCGTCGAGAAGCCGTTCCACTCGGACTTCTTCCTCGGCGCTCAGCCCCTCCACACCAGCGATGCTATAGCCGGGCGGCCGCTAGCGCGCCGCGCGCAGACCGTCGACGACGACATCGGTTACCCGGTCGGCTAGCGCCGAGTTGTACGCCTCCATCGCCTGGCATCCGACCAGGATCGACTTGACTTCACGCACACCGATGTCTTGGCGCGCGGTGCCCGCGTCCTGCGCCGCGCGAAGCAGGTCGGCGAGCACGGCCAGGAAGGCGTCCTCGGCATCGGGTGCGACGCTTGGGATGTCGATGCCGAGTCCGGCCAGCGCGTCGACCAACCCGCGGTCCGTCGCGCCCCACTGCAAGACGATGGAGCGCAGATAGCTGAAGAGGGCTTCACCCGGCCCTTCGGATTTCAGCAGGGCGTAGCCGCCGTCGACGAGATGCTGCATCCGATCTTCGATGACCGCCGCAAACAGCGCCTCTTTCGTCGGGAAGTGCCGGTAAACGGTGCCCGCCCCGACGCCGGCACGCCGGGCGATCTCGTCGATCGGCACCGACAAGCCCTCGGCCGCAAAGGTTTCGTAGGCGACGTCCAGCACCCGCGCACGGTTGCGCACCGCGTCGGCGCGCAGCGGTCGGGCCGGTTGCGCCATCTGTTCACCACCCATCGGTTGACAAAACGGGGCGCGCGTTCCGTATAGTGAAGACCAACCGGAGCGCTCGCCCCGTTTACCTTACTAGCTTAGGAGCTTCTCATGGCCAAGTGGACCGCCGCGGACATTCCGGACCAGACCGGGCGTGTCGCTATCATCACCGGAGCCAACACCGGCCTCGGCTACGAGACCGCCGCGGCGCTTGCCGACCACGGCGCCCGCGTGGTGCTCGCGGTGCGCAATCTCGACAAGGGCAAAGACGCCGCCGCGCGGATCACCGCCAACAGCCCACATGCCGACGTCGCGCTGCAAGAGCTCGACCTGACGTCGCTGGACTCCATCCGCGCCGCCGCGGACCAACTGCGCTCCGCGCACGACCGCATCGACCTGCTGATCAACAACGCGGGCGTGATGTGGACACCGAAGTCGACCACCAAGGACGGCTTCGAGCTGCAGTTCGGCACCAACCACCTCGGGCACTTCGCATTCACCGGCCTGCTGCTGGATCGGCTGCTGCCCGTCGCCGGTTCCCGGATCGTGACGGTCAGCAGCATGGGCCACCGCATCCGCGCCGCCATTCACTTCGACGACCTGCAGTGGGAACGCGGCTACAGCCGGGTCGGGGCCTACGGGCAGGCCAAGCTCGCCAACCTGCTGTTCACCTATGAACTGCAGCGACGGCTTGCGCCGCGCGGGACGACGATCGCCGTGGCCGCCCATCCCGGCGGCTCCCGCACCGAGCTGACCCGCAACCTGCCCGCGTTGCTTGCACGCGTTACCCCGGTGATCGAACCGCTCTTCCAGGGAGCGGATATGGGCGCCCTGCCGACCCTGCGTGCCGCGACCGACCCCGGCGTGCTGGGCGGGCAGTACTACGGTCCCGACGGCTTCGGCGAGCAACGCGGCTACCCCAAGGTCGTGGCGTCCAGCAACAAGTCGCACGACGTCGACGTGCAACGCCGGTTGTGGGCGGTCTCCGAGGAGCTCACCGGGGTGGTCTATCCCGTCGACTGACCCACGGCGGGGGCCACACTAAAAACATGTCCCTTGTCGTGCCGCCCTATCCGCCGCCCCGATACACAAAGGATGAGCCGGAGGTCAGCGCCTGGCTCAAACGAGCCGACGCCCCGCCCGACTACGAGACCTCCGGAACCACGTACCACTACTTGGCCGATCAGCAGGCCACCGATGGCGACTATGGCCTCTACCGGGTCGACATCGCCCCGGCCGGTGGTGGACCGCCGGCGCACTATCACCGCGCCATGTCCGAGGCGTTCTTCGTGCTCTCCGGGACGATGAAGCTCTACGACGGCAACGACTGGGTCGACGGTCACCAGGGCGACTTCCTCTACGTCCCGCCGGGCGGCATCCATGGTTTCCGCAACGAGGCTGACGAAGCGGCATCGATCCTGATGCTCTTCGCCCCCGGCGCTCCGCGCGAAGCCTACTTCGAAGGTTTCGGTGCGCTAGCCGACATGACCGACGACGAACGCAGGGAATGGTTCATCCGCCACGACAACTACTGGATCCAGTAGTCGCCGTCGACCAGCGTGCGAGTGCGTTCGAAGAAAGTCCGTCCGCTGTACGGCAGTTGGGTGACGACCTTGCCGCTGGGATGACGGAAGTAGTTGGTACAGGCCAGCCAGACCTTGCCTTGCATGGCTGACTGGATCTCGTCGTTGTAGCGTCGCTGGGCCGCCGCCGTCACCTCGATGGTGCGTGCGCCGCGGCCGTCCATCACGTCGAGGACGTGGCGGATGAAGGTCGTCTGGGCCTCGTGGATGTAGATGATCGAGTTGACCCCATTTGTGTTGGGGCCGTAGAGCGTAAAGAAGTTGGGGTATCCGGCGATCAGCGTGCCCAGGTAGGCCTCCGCGCCGTCGCTCCACTCGTCGCGAAGATGGCGGCCGCCTGTTCCGTACACGTCGATGCTGGAGAGGTAGTCGGCGGCTTTGAAACCAGTGCCGTAGATGACGGTGTCGACACGGTGTTCGACGCCGTCGGCGGTGCGCACCCCCCGCTCGGTCACCTCGGCGATAGCGGTCGTTTCCAGGCTGACGTTCGGCAACGCGAACGTGGGGTACCACTCGCGCGACATCAGCGGGCGCTTGCAGCCGGCAGGATAGTCCGGCGTCAGCCTGGCGCGCAGCTCGGGGTCGGCCACCTTGCGCATCAGGTAGCTGCGGGCGAGCTCGGTCGCTTCGCGCGTCTGCGCGGCGTCCACGTCGAAGCTGGATGACTCGTAGGCGTCGAAGGCCTCGTCGCGCAGCTTTTGCGCGGTGGCCGGGTCACGTTCGAACAACTCGTGCTGCTCGGCGGTGAACGGGAAGTCGAACCGGGGCGCGATCCAGATAGGGGTCCGCTGAAACACCGTCAGGTGCGCGGTCTGCGGCGCGATCGCGGGCACGTATTGGACCGCGCTGGCACCGGTTCCGATGGACGCGACCCGCTCCCCTGCCGTCGACTTGCTGTGATCCCAGCGCGCCGAATGGAACCGCCGGCCCCGAAATCGCTGCGCCCCAGGGATATCCGGAATGTTAGGCACATCGAGCATCCCGACGGCACTCACCACCACGTCGAAGTCGTGCTCCTGGCCGTCGTCGGTGCTCAGCGTCCAGCGCCGCTCGGTGTCCGACCAGCGCACCGAGGTAATCGCGGTGCGGGGCCGCAAGTGTGGACCCAGCCCGTGCTCGGCGGCCACCTTTTCCAGATAGGCCAGGATCTCGGGTTGGTTGGCATAGGTCTTGCTCCACCGCGGGTTGGGCGCAAACGAGTACGAGTACAGATGTGACGGGACGTCGCAGGCCGCGCCCGGGAAGGTGTTGTGGCGCCAGGTGCCGCCGAAACCATCGGCGCGGTCGAAGATCGTGAAATCGTATCCGCCGTCGGCGAGTTGGATGCCCATCGCGATACCCCCGGCACCCGCGCCGATGACACCGACCTTGCGCTTCAGCCCCATTGCGCGAAATAGGGTCGCTCGGGCCGGCTCTTCTCCACGAGGATGAACACCACTCCCCACGGGTCGACGAACCACGTCGTGCGGACTCGCGCGACGTCCGCGATCCCGCTGACCAGAAAGCGCACTCCTTTGCTTTCCAGCTCTGCCCGCGTTGCGTCGAGGTCCTCACAGATCAGCCCGACGTGCGAGAGTCCGTGGTCGGTCAGGGCCGCGGCGGTCCGCTGATCTTGGAGATCCGAGCCGTCGACACCGAGGTACTCGATCACTTCGAGGACGCGGTCGCTGTCGTCGTTGAACCCAACGATGGCGGCTTTCATCGTGGGGTCGGACACCAACTCGCCCATGTCGTCGCGAATGGCATTACCGGCCATCACATACGGCGGCGAAAGCACACGCAGGCCCAATACGTCTCGGTAGAACGCCACCGCGGCCTCGCAATCGGGAACGCACACCCCGGTGTGGGCCAACCCGGTAATCACGTTCTCGACTCTACGTCGGGCACCGCGGATTGGGGACTGATCACCGCCTCCCAACGCCGTTTGCTGCCCATCGCCAACCCAGCGACCCTCGAGCGGGGTGAGTATGTTTTGGGCCATGGCTTCCAACGACACAAAGAACCGCAAATGGTCGGAGGCCGACGTGCCGGATCAGAGCGGCCGCGTCGCCATCGTCACCGGCGCCAACACCGGCATCGGATACCAGACGGCCGCCGTACTGGCCTACCGCGGTGCGCACGTCGTGCTCGCGGTACGCAACCTCGAAAAGGGCAACGCCGCCCTGTCGCGCATCATCGCCGCCAGCCCGCGCGCCGACGTCACCCTGCAGGCTCTCGACCTCAGCTCGCTCGACTCGGTGCGCTCGGCCGCCGACGCACTGCGGACGGCCTACCCACGCATCGACTTGCTGATCAACAACGCTGGGGTGATGTGGACGCCCAAGCAGGTCACCCCCGACGGTTTCGAGATGCAGTTCGGTACCAACCATCTCGGCCATTTCGCGCTGACCGGCCTGGTGCTCGATCACCTGCTGCCGGTGCGCGGTTCGCGGGTGGTGACCGTCAGCAGCCTCGGCCACCGGCTGCGGGCCTCGATCCACTTCGACGATCTGCAGTGGGAGCGCAGTTACGACCGGGTCGGCGCCTACGGGCAATCCAAGCTGGCCAACCTGCTGTTCACCTATGAGCTGCAGCGCCGGCTGGCGGCGCGGTCCGAGGCAAAGACCATCGCCGCCGCTGCGCACCCCGGCGGCACCAACACTGAGCTGGCCCGCTACCTGCCGGGGATTTTCAAGCCGGTGCGCGCCATTTTCGGACCGGTGCTTTTCCAGAGCCCGGCGATGGGCGCGCTGCCGACGTTGCGGGCCGCCACCGATCCGTCCGTCGAGGGCGGCCAGTACTACGGCCCCGAGGGTTTTGCCGAGCAGCGCGGCCACCCCAAGATCGTCCAATCCAGTGCGCAGTCCCACGACGAAGATCTGCAACGCCGGCTCTGGACCGTCTCGGAAGAACTCACCGGCGTCAGCTTCGGAGTCTGAGGGGCCGATGATGGCCTGGATAATGGTGGGGTGCGGTCAGTCGACGAACATCAGCGTGTTGTATCGGGCATGATCCATGCCCGCCCGGCGGTCACGGTCGCGTTGAGCGAGGCCCAAGGGCTGGTCTTGGCCGAGGATGTGGTCGCGCAACTGGCGCTGCCGGTTTTCGACAACTCCGCGATGGACGGATACGCGGTACTCGCCGAGGACACGTCGGGCGCCACACCCGAACACCCGGTGGTCCTGCCCGTCGCCGAGGACATTCCCGCCGGACGCACCGACCAATTGACGCTGCAACCCGGAACCGCACACCGGATCATGACCGGCGCACCGCTACCGGCCGGCGCGACAGCCATCGTGCCGGTCGAAGACACCGACGGCGGCGTGGACACGGTGGCGATCCTGCGGCCCCGCGAGCCCGGCAAGCACATCCGGCGAGCGGGCGAAGACGTCGCGCCCGGCACCACCGTGCTCCGCAAGGGTCAGGTCGTGACGCCGGCCGTGCTCGGCCTGGCCGCGGCGCTCGGAATGGCGGGGCTGAGGGTGATCCCGCGCCAGCGGGTGCTGGTGATATCCACCGGGTCGGAGCTGGTGACGCCCGGCACCGCGCTACAGCCAGGGCAGATCTACGAGTCCAACTCGATCATGCTGGCCGGGGCCCTTCGCGAGGCGGGCGCCGACGTGATCGCCGTCGCGACCGCCGAAGACGATGTCGCGCAATTCAGCTCGATCCTCGACCGATACGCGGCCGACTCTGACCTGATCATCACCAGCGGCGGAGTCAGCGCCGGCGCCTACGAAGTCGTCAAAGACGCCTTCGGCCGGGACGGCGACCAAGGAGTGGAATTCGTCAAGGTGGCAATGCAACCGGGAATGCCGCAGGGCATCGGACGCGTCGCCGGCACCACGATCGTCACGCTGCCCGGCAACCCGGTCAGCGCCCTGGTGTCCTTCGAGGTGTTCATTCGTCCCGCGCTGCGGGCGGCCATGGGCCTACCGGATCCGGAGCGCCCGCACCGCCGCGCGATCCTCGCCGAGTCGCTGACCTCGCCGCGCGGCAAACGCCAATTCCGGCGCGCGATACTCGACGTCGACAGCGGCAGCGTCACCAGTTACGGCCCACCGGCGTCACACCATTTGCGGTGGCTGGCATCGGCGAACGGGCTACTGGACATCCCCGAGAACGTGGTGGAAGTGGCCGCCGGAACCCAACTGCAAGTCTGGGATCTGAGCTAACCCCCGGAATTGACTCGGATCGACAGGGGCACGCCGTTCGTCGCGGCTCCGTAAGATGACCGCGTGGCACGACGCCCCCGCAGCCCTTCTTCTCAGGAAGGCGCTTCCTTCGAGGACCCGACTTTCGGCCCCCAGCACGTACTGGAGTTGGTGCGCTCCACCATTCCGCCGGTGCACCCCGCCGGGCGGCCGTTCATTGCCGCCGGTCTGGTGGTGGCCTTCGCCGGACGCAACTACCGATGGCTGCGCCGCGCGGGCCTGCTGGCGGCCGGTGCCTGCGCGGGGTTCTTCCGTCACCCCCCGCGAGTACCACCCACGCGGACCGGCGCCATCGTCGCGCCCGCCGACGGCGTGATCTGCGTGATCGACTCTGCGGCCCCACCCGCCGAACTCAGCATGGGCGAGACGCCGCTGACGCGGGTCAGTATTTTCCTGTCGCTATTGGACGCCCACGTGCAGCGCGCGCCGGTCAGTGGTGAAGTGATCGCCATGCAGCACCGGCCGGGCCGGTTCGGGTCAGCCGATCTGGCTTCGGCGAGCACCGACAACGAGCGCACCAGTCTGCGGATCCGGACGGACGGCGGCGCTGAGGTCGTCGTCGTGCAGATCGCCGGTCTGCTGGCGCGCCGCATCGTGTGCGACGCACACGTCGGGGACAAGCTGTCGATCGGCGACACCTACGGCCTGATCCGGTTCGGCTCCCGGCTGGACACCTACCTGCCCCCGGGAGCGGAGCCGCTCGTCAAAGTGGGACAGCGCGCGGTCGCCGGCGAGACCGTGCTGGCGGAACTGCCGTGATCAGCAGGCCCCGGGCCAGGCGGCCGGTAAACCTGCAGATCCTGCCCAGCGCGATGACGGTGTTGTCCATCTGCGCGGGGTTGACCTCGATCAAGTTCGCCCTCGAGCACCAACCGAAGGCCGCGATGGCACTGATCGCCGCGGCCGCCATCCTGGACGGACTCGATGGCCGGGTGGCCCGCATCCTGGACGCCCAGTCGCCGATGGGCGCGGAAATCGACTCGCTGGCCGACGCGGTGAACTTCGGGGTGACACCCGCGATCGTGCTCTACGTGACGCTGCTGTCGACGTCGCCGGCCGGTTGGGTGGCGGTGCTGCTGTACGCGGTGTGCGTCGTGTTGCGGCTGGCCAGGTACAACGCGCTGCAAGACGACGGGACCCAGCCTGGCTACGCGCACGAATTCTTCGTCGGGATGCCCGCGCCGGCGGGCGCGGTCTCGATGATCGGTCTCATCGGGCTCAAACTGCAGTTCGGTGAGGGCTGGTGGACCTCGCCGGTGTTCCTCTGCATCTGGGTGACGGGGACATCGATACTCATGGTGAGCAAGATTCCGATGAAGAAGATGCACGCCGTGTCGGTGCCGCCGAACTGGGCGGCCCCGTTGCTGGCCGTGCTGGCGATCTGCGCGGCCGCCGCGGTGCTGGCCCCCTACATGCTGATCTGGGTGATCATCATCGCCTACCTGTGCCACATCCCGTTCGCGGTGCACAACCAGCGCTGGCTGGCCGCACACCCCGAGGCGTGGGACGACGCACCCAAGCAACGGCGCGCTGCGCGGCGCGCGATCCGCCAGGCGCACCCGAGCCGCCGGTCGATGGCGCGGCTGGGGCTGCGCAAGCCGGGCAGGCGGCTGCCGTGAACCCCGACCGCGCGGGCCGTCAGCTCACCCTCACCGCGCGGCTGAACACCTCGGCCGTCGACTCGCGCCGCGGCGTTATCCGATTGCACCCGAATGCCGTTGCGGCCCTTGGCATCCGGGAGTGGGATGCGGTATCGCTGACCGGGTCGCGGACCACAGCGGCGGTGGCTGGCTTAGCCGACCAGGACAGCCCGGTGAGCATCGTGCTGCTCGACGACGTGACGCTGTCCAACGTCGGGCTGCGCGAGGGCACCGCGGTGATCGTCAGCGCGGCCACCGTCTACGGCGCGCGGTCGGTGACGCTGAGCGGCTCGTCGCTGGCCAGCCAATCGATTACGCCGGTAAACCTGCGACAGGCATTGCTGGGCAAGGTGATGACCGTAGGCGACGCGGTGTCGCTGCTGCCCCGCGATCTTGGTCCTGGCACATCGACGTCGGCTGCCAGCCAGGCGCTGGCGTCCGCGGTCGGGATCAGCTGGACGTCGGAGTTGCTGACCGTCACCGGCGTCGACCCCGAAGGACCGGTCAGCGTGCAGCCGAACTCACTGGTCACCTGGGGCGCTGGGGTCCCCTTCAGCGCTGGGGCGGCGGTGCCCACCCGGGAACCGGTCGCCGTCGCGAACCCGCCGATCCATGCCGACGACCTCAAGGGCTCACAGGTGCAGGCCGGCAAGCTCACCGAATGGCTCAAACTGGCCCTCGACGAACCGCACCTGCTGAAAACCCTTGGCGCCGGGACTAATTTGGGTGTGCTGGTGTCGGGTCCGGCCGGCGTTGGCAAGACGACCCTGGTCCGTGCGGTGTGCGCCGGCCGCAGGCTGGTGGAGCTCGACGGCCCGGAGGTCGGCGCGCTGGCCGCCGAAGACCGGCTCAAGACCGTGGCCTCGGCGGTGACCACGGTCCGCGACGGCGGAGGTGTGCTGCTGATCAGCGATGTCGACGCCCTGCTGCCGGCCGCCGCCGAGCCGGTGGCCGCCCTCATCCTCGCCGAGCTGCGCGCCGCGGTGGCCACCGATGGTGTCGCGTTGATCGTCACCTCCTCGCGACCCGACCAGCTCGACACGCGGTTGCGCGCCCCCGAGCTGTGTGACCGCGAGCTCGGCTTGACGCTGCCCGACGCGGCCACTCGCAAGGCACTGCTGGAGGCGCTGCTCAAGCCGGCACCCACCGGTGACCTCGATCTTGACGAGATCGCTGGCCGCACACCGGGTTTCGTCGCTGCCGACCTGGCCGCGCTGGTGCGCGAAGCGGCACTGCGGGCAGCATCTCGCGCCAGCATCGACGGCCAGCCACCGAAGCTGGACCAAGACGATCTCGTCGGAGCGCTGAGCGTCATCCGGCCGCTGTCCCGCTTAGCCAGCGAGGAACTGACCGTCGGAAACGTCACGCTCGACGACGTGGGTGACATGGCCGAGGCCAAACAGGCACTGACCGAAGCGGTGCTGTGGCCGTTGCAGCATCCCGACACCTTCGCCCGGTTGGGTGTCGACCCGCCGCGCGGGGTGCTGCTGTATGGCCCGCCCGGCTGCGGCAAGACCTTTGTGGTCCGCGCGCTGGCCAGCACCGGGCAGCTGAGCGTGCATGCCGTCAAAGGCTCCGAGCTGATGGACAAGTGGGTGGGCTCCTCGGAAAAGGCGGTGCGCGAGCTGTTCCGGCGGGCCCGCGATTCCGCACCGTCGCTGGTGTTCCTCGATGAGGTCGACGCGCTCGCGCCCCGGCGCGGCCAGAGCTTTGACTCGGGCGTGACCGATCGGGTGGTGGCCGCGCTCCTGACCGAACTCGACGGCATCGACCCATTGCGTGACGTCGTGGTGCTGGGTGCCACCAACCGGCCCGATCTGATCGACCCCGCGTTGCTGCGTCCGGGCCGGCTGGAACGGCTGGTTTTCATCGAACCGCCCGACGCCGCCGCCCGCCGCGAAATCCTGCGCACCGCAGGGAAATCCATCCCGCTGAGCGCCGATGTCGACCTCGACGAGGTGGCCGCCGAACTCGACGGCTACAGCGCGGCCGACTGCGTGGCACTGCTGCGGGAGGCCGCGCTCACCGCGATGCGCCGTTCCATCGACGCCGCCGACGTGACGGCCGCCGACCTCGCGGCGGCCCGCAAAACCGTGCGCCCATCGTTGGATCCGGTCCAGGTGGACTCTTTACGCGCGTTCGCCAAAGCTCTCTAGCACCGCCCGAACCGACGCCGCGACGTCGGCTTCAAGCCAGCGCGGCATCGGCTCGTCATGAGCGTGGCGCCGGACAACGGCATAAGGCAGGTCGGCAACCGCCCGCGCGACGGCGTCAACGGACCGCGCGTTGCTGCTCCCGAACAGTTGCCGAGCCAAGGTGCCAATCCGCCGATTCAGCGGGGCGTTCATCGCGGCAAGGGTCTCGGAGAATGCGGTATCGGGCTCGCCATCGAGTAGATCACCCGGCCGGATTGTCAACAACAGCCGAGCGTCCTCGGGAAGTTCGCGGGTGAAGCCGACGCAGGCCACGGCCATCGCGACGGCGGTCTCCATTGGCGTATCGGCCGCTGTATTGGTCCCCGAGGCCATCGCCCGTGCCTGAAAGCGTTGCAGCGCACGCAGCCACGCCGCCGTCAAGATGCCGTTGCGGTTACCGAACCGGTGATACAGCGTGCCGGCCGGCGCACCGCTGGATTTCGCAATCGCTGCCACGCTCGCCGCCCGCGGTCCGCCCTCGAGCACCAGCGCCCGCGCGGCGTCGAGGATCACATCGGTTTCGTGCTTCCGCGGTGGTGCCATGATCTAGTACGATCCTTCTATATGGAACGATTGCCCTATATCGATGAGCATGCCATAACAGTCGAGGCGAATCGCGAACAAACGTGGTCGGCGTTGCTGCGCGTGATGTGCCGCGACCCGCACGACCCGTCGACCGTGCCGATCGGTTTCGTTCTGGACGAAGCGCGACCGCCCGAGCGGTTTGCGCTGAAAGGCCGCCACCCGTTCGCGGTGTACCGGTGGGTGTTCGAGTTGGACGCCGCCGATGACACGGCAACCACCCGGGTGCGCGCGCTGACCTGGGCAGACTTCCCGGGTATACACGGCAAGATCTATCGCGCCCTCGTCATCGGCACCGGCGGACACCGCGTCGCGGTGCGATGGACGCTGAAACGCATTGCGGCGACGGCGCTCGCCGAGCGGGCACAAACCGGCCAGACCGAGGCTGATTACGCGGACGTCTTCGAAGTCCCAATCCTTCACGGCGACTTGCGCACTGGCGAATAGGCGTTGCGCGACGCGCTGGGGGATAAACCGGGCGCACTGGGAAGCCTTGTGTTCTGGATCCACCGCCACGTACTGAGATTTCGCCTGGGTCCGTATTCCTCGCCTGAGTACGTAATCGGCTGGCAGGTCATGCGTTCGGATCCCGATGAGATCGTGCTCGCAGCGGGCGGGCCGCTCATGTGCGGCCAGCTGACGCTGCGACGCCAGGACGGTCGGCGCGCCATCCTCACCACTCGTCTGCATTATTGCCACAAAATCGCCGCCCGAACGGTCTGGGCCATGGTCGGCCCACTGCATCGGGCCCTGGCACCGCGGCTGATGGAGCGCAGCGCCCGACGAGCGGCCGTTCCTTGACCCTGGGCCTGACCTGGGGAGCGCGGCCGGCGGAACAGACGGTACCGCTGCCGTGCGATGCGCTGTGTCCGTACGCCGGCGTCCAGGCTGACCGCGCGATCAGCATCGACGCGCCGCCACCGATCGTGTTCTCCTGGTTATGCCAGTTACGCGTGGCGCCCTATAGCTACGACCTCCTCGACAACCTCGGCCGCCGCAGCCCTCGAGCGCGCAACCCCGAACTGGTTCGCCTCGAAGTCGGACAACGGTTCATGACGATGTTTGCGCTGCAGTCGTTCGTCGACGGCGAGCAGATCACTTTGCGGTCCAGGGGAGTCGCAGTCACCTACGCGGTCCAGCCTGAGGGTGCCGGCGCACGGCTGCACGTGCGCGTCTGGTTCGGAGGACCTCGGCTGGCGGCTCGTGTTCTGGCCCTGGGTGACCTGGTGATGATGCGCAAGCAGTTGCTCACGCTGAAGTCGCTGGCCGAGCGCGACGCCGCGGCAAAGCCCAGCTGCGCGAGTAGCAGCGGCGCAGCCATCTCCGGGGATCGGTTTCGCCGGTTTTGTGCGCAAGGCCGGATCGCTGGTGAAATTGCGGGATGTCGCGCCGACGACGCGGGTCATGCTGGTGGCGATCATGGTGTCGATGGTCGTCTTCCTCGATGGCACCGTCGTGAATCTGGCCCTGCCGGCCACAGAGCGTGACATTGGCGGAGGCATGTGCTCACAGCAATGGGTCGTTGACGGCTACCTGCTGGCCGTGGCGGCCACGGTTCTGCCTGGGGGTGCCATCTCCGATCTGTTCGGGCGAATACCGGTGATGCGCTTCGGGCTGACGGCCTTTGGGGCGGGCTCGGTGCTGGCGGCCACCGCGGGCACCCCGGCGATGCTGATCACCGGTCGCCTCGTCCAAGGGTTGGGCGGCGCGTTTCTGGTGCCCGGCTCGCTGGCTCTGATCAACTCGACGTTCGACGGCGCAGACCGTCCTGCGGCGATCGGATCCTGGACAGCCTGGACCGCCACCGCCTTTGCGTTGGGGCCACTGTTGGGGGGACTGACCGTGGACTTCCTGAGCTGGCGCTGGATCTACGTGTTGTCGGCGATCCCGATGGCCATCGGCTTTGCCTTGACGTTTTGGCTGCGCTCAACGCCGGGGCCCTCGGAACGCGCCCGCGTCGATGTCGCCGGCGCCGCACTCTCGGCGGTTGGACTGGCCGGCACGGTGTATGCACTGATCGAATCGGGTCGGCACGGATGGAACCACCCCGTGATCAAGGGGGCGTTGGCGGTAGGCGTCTCGGCATTGCTGGCGTTCGTAGCATGGGAGCGCCGCGCACCCCACCCGATGGTCCCGCTGGGTCTTTTCGCCATCCGCAACTTCACCGGAGCCAATGTGGTCACCGCGTTCGTTTACGGCGGCACCACGATGGGCTCGTTGGCCATCGCTTTGTACCTCCAAGAGGTCGCCGGATACTCGGCCACCGCCTCCGGTCTGATCACCCTGCCGAGCCCGATCATGTCGTTACTGTTCGTGACGCCGCTGCCAAGATTCAGTTATTTGCAGTTGACTGCAATATTGCGTTCTACTGCACAAGTGGTCTACGATGGCCCGATGACAGTCACGGACAAGGCAGCGCGACCGGTGATCGAATTCATGAACGACCCGATCGGCTTTTTCGGCCAGTCCTATACCCAGATGCACAGCATCGACCGCCCTGAGCTCGAAGAGCTGCAACGCCAGGCCATGGGCATCCGCTTTCGGGAGCACTACCAGAGCATCGAGATGCTGCAAAAGCTTGCCGACAGGCTCGGAGTCACTACCCTCAACGAGTTCAATGACGTTGTGCCGCTGTTCTTCTCGCACACAGCGTTCAAGTCATACCCGGCGGCGCTCATCGACAAGAAACGCTTCGACCTGATGACCAAGTGGCTGAACAAGCTCACCAGCTGCGACCTGTCTGCGGTGGACACCGCCGGCTGCACCGGGATCGACGACTGGATCGACCGCCTAGACGAGCAGACTCCGTTGGAAGTCATCACCTCCAGCGGCACCACCGGCACCATTTCGATCCTGCCCAAAGACAAACGCGGCGCCGAAGACGGCATGACGCTGTGGAAGATCTGCCTGTTCCAGACCTTCGGCCAAGAACCGACCGAAGCCGAACTCAATCCCTCCGTGGATGTGGTGTGGCCCAACTTCGCCAACGGCAAGCTCGGTCATCTGCGCATCGCCAACATGATCAAGCGCGGCTTCACCGGCGGCGACGAAAGCAGATTCCACGCCCTGTACCCCTTCGCGGTGGACACCGACCTGATGTTTCTGGCGTCCAAGATGCGGGCGGCCGCGTCCCGCGGCGAGCTGGATCGGCTGGAGATCGATCCCGCGCTCGCGGCCCGCAAGGATGAGTTCATCGCCATGCAGGCACGTCAGGCCCAGGACATGGATGCGTTCTTCGCCCGCATCACCGAGCAGTTGCGCGGCAAGCGGGTGTTCATGCTCGGTACCTACCACCTGATGTACGACATCGCCAAGGCCGGTCTGGAGCGCGGAGTGCGCAATGTCTTCGCGCCGGACTCGGCGATTCTCACCGGCGGCGGGATGAAAGGTGTTGCGCTGCCCGACGATTTCATGGACGTCATCAAGGACTTCCTCGGCGTCGACCGTATCCAGGTCGGTTACGGCTTCTCGGAGTCGAGCACCTTTCACTGGGGTTGCAGCGAGGGTCGCTACCACGTGGCACCGTGGGTCATTCCGTTCGTGCTCGATCCCGACACCAGCGAGCCACTGCCCCGCACCGGTGTGCAGACCGGCCGCGCGGCCGTCTACGACATCCTGCTTCGCGCACATTGGGGTGGCGTCATCTCCGGAGACGAAGTCACGATCAACTGGGACCTGCAATGCCCCTGCGGCCAGGCCAGCGTTGCATTCGAGAAGGACATCATGCGCTACAGCGAGAAGCAAGGCATAGAAGACGACCGGATCACCTGCGCCGCAACGCAAGAGGTGCACGACGAGGCGGTTAACTTCATGAAGGGCCTCGACCTGTGATCGCCTACACCGTCCCGCTGTTCTTACGGGGGCGCGTCATCACCGACGACCTGGTTCCGTTCGACACCCGCATTGGTGCGTCGCAGTTCCAAGCACCGGACATGGGCAAGTACGTTGAGCAGCTGCCGCTCAAAAGCCCCGCGGAGATGAGCGACCTCTACGAGGTCACCTTCGACGAGATCCTCGATGTGCTCGAGAGACTGGGCAACGCGTTGGACTTCGAGTCGAACACTCACCTGCAGGAAGCCTACGAAGCCTCGCTGGTAGCCAATGTGCTGCCGGCGGAAATGCTGAAGAACAGCTATCGCATTCTGCAACCGCTGTTTTCCCGGGACAATGTCACCGAAATCGCCGACAGCCAGGTCGGGTTGAACTACCTCAACGGATGGGTCCCGCACAAGTTGCGCGACGGACGCGAATTACGCGTGCGTGCCTTCGGATCCCGGGTGCTACACATCCCGGCGGGCAACGGCGGGCTGGTCTCGGCGGTGACCGTCCTGCGGTCGGTGATCACCCGGTCCGACGCGATCATTAAGGCGCCGTCCAATGATCCGCTGACCGCGGTCGCCATCGCCCGCACGCTGGCCGATGTTGCGCCGGACCACCCGATCACCAAGCATCTCGCGGTCGGGTATTGGAAGGGCGGCGACCGCGATGTCGAAGAAACCCTCTACCAGCCGCAGCACATCGAAAAGATCGTGGCCTGGGGCGGTCTGGCATCGGTCAAACACGTAACCCGTTACATCCAGCCCGGCTTGGAGCTCATTGCCCTGGACCCGAAGCGCAGCGCCACCATCATCGGCCGGGAGGCGTTCGGCGACGAAGACACGATGCGAGAGGTGGCCCGGCGCGCCGCGACCGACATCGGTGTGGCCAACCAGGAAGGGTGCGCCAACGCCCGGGTCATCTATGTGCTCAGCGGGACGGACCCCGAGGGCCTGGCCAACGCCAATCGGTTCGGCGAAATGGTCTACCGGGAGTTGATGTCGTTGCCCCCTGTTATCAGCACCCCGCCGCGGTATCCGAACCGAGAACTGCTCGACCATTTGGAGGCCTCACGAATGGCCGACGACTTCTACCGAGTTATCGGCGGCGAGCAGCGCGAGGGCGCCATCGTTGTCTCGCAATTCGATGAGCCCGTGGACTATTCGCCGATGCTGTCGGGGCGGGTCGCCAACATCGTGCCCGTCGACAGCATCGACAAAGTGACCGCGGCGGTGAACGCCTACACTCAGACCATCGGCATCTATCCCGAATCGCTCAAGCGTCAGTTGCGAAACACGTTGCCGCTGTTCGGCGCCCAACGCCTGACCAGTTTGGGCTACGCATGCAGCGTTGCGGTAGCCATGCCCCAAGACGCCATCGAGCCGATCCGGCGAATGTGCAAATGGATCGTCGACGAGGAATGCGACCCGGGTGTGGTGGTGCCGCTCTGGCGGCTCTCCGAACTCGCGGGCACATCGAGCGCGGAGCTGCCGGGGTGACGGAACGTCGCAGCGCTGTGCAGGTCGTCGACGGAATCGAGCTGTCCGGCAAGGTATGCGTGATCACGGGCGCGTCATCCGGGCTGGGCCGCGAATCGGCACGTGCGCTGGCCGCCGCAGGCGCGCATGTGGTGTTGGCCGCACGCAACCACCATGCCCTGACCGAGACAGCAGACTGGATACATGCCGAGGTGCCCGGTGCGCGGACGTCGACGGTGCATCTCGACCTCACCGCGCTGGCCAGCGTGCGCGTGGCGGCCACAACGATCCGCGACCTCACGCCGGTGATTCATGTCTTGATGAACAACGCCGGAGTCATGTTCACCCCGTTCGGACGTACTCACGACGGGTTCGAACTGCAAATCGGGACAAACCATTTCGGGCACTTCGAACTCACCCGCCTCCTTGTCCCGCAGCTCGCGGCCGCCGAGGGCGCCCGGCTGGTCATCCTCTCGTCGGGAGGACACGTCATGGGTGACGTCAACTTTGACGATCCCAACTGGGAGACCCGCGAATACGACAAGTTCGTCGCATACGGCGCATCCAAGACCGCGAACATCCTGCATGCCGTCGAGGCGGACCGGCGCCTGCGCGAGATGGGAATCCGCGCCTACGCCGTTCATCCCGGCACGGTAGCCACTTCGCTGGCCCGATACATGTCCAGCTCGGATTTCTCCCAACTCCGCAAATTCGTCGCTGCCAACAGCGAGCCGCGCGGCGAAGAGTCCGACGGCTTCCTCGACTTCGTCATGCCCGAACAGGGTGCGGCCACCCAGGTGTGGGCCGCGGTGAGTCCAGAGCTGGCTGACCAGGGTGCGCTGTACCTGGAAGACTGCGGTGTCAGCGAAGCGGTCGCTCCCCATGCTCGTGACGACCAGCACGCAGCGGAGTTATGGATGCTCTCCGAGAAGTTGTGCGCAATAGACTGCTGACGTGAACAGACTGGAACGGCGTAAGCGCGAGGTGCGGGAGAAGATCCTCGCGGCCGCCTTCGAGCTGTTTCTCCGCCAAGGTGTCGCGGCCACCACCATCGAGCAGATCTGCGAGCACGCCGATGTCGCCAATCGAACGTTTTTCAACCACTTCGCCACTCGTCAGGACATGATCCGCGCGTTGGCGGAGCGACGGCTGATCAACCTGCACGACGTCGTCTTCGAGCGCACCGACGAAGCGATCCCGGCACGACTTATCGGTGTGTTCGACGACATCGCCGCGGCGCTCGTCGAATCCGGCGACACCTATCGCGAGCTGATCGGGGAGATGCTTGCCACCAGCGGCTACGGCGTCCAGCGCGGATTCAACCTGCACGACACGTTCGTCGAACTCGTCAAAGAGGGCGTCGCCCGCGGTGAGGTGAGCGCCCGGCATGATCCGGAAACGTTGGCCGACATCGTCGTTGGCGCGCTGTCCGGTGGCATTCTCAACTGGACGGTCGACCGGACCTATTCCTTGACGACCAACCTGCACAACCTCGGTGTCGCGCTGGCTGAGCTGCTCAAGGCTCCCGCTCAGGGTCTGGCAGGGCCGTCCAGTCGGCCGAAAGACGTGAGCTGAACCGCGGCGGCCGGCGATCCAGGAACGCTGCGACTCCTTCACGGGCGTCTGCGGTTCCCATCACCCGGTGGTGCAGCTGCGTTTCCAGCGATGCGACTTCTCGTGCGGTGTAGTTGTTGATTGCACTGTCCCACAGCAGCCGCTTACACAGTGCCGCCGACACCGGCGCCACATGTACCGCGATGTCGCGGGCCATCTCCATAGCATGGTCGAGTACCTGATCGGCGGGCAGCGCCCGATTAGCGATGCCGAGCGCGGCGGCCTCGGCGCCGGTGAAAGTGCGGCCCGTGAGCAGTACCTCCGCGGCCACGCCCAAGGTGGTCAAATGCGTCAACGTCCAGTGCGACATGCAGTCAGGTATTACGCCCCGGCGGACTTGCACCACACCGTATTTGGCGTCGACCGCGACGATGCGGATGTCGGCCTGCAGCGCCATGGTCAGGCCGATTCCGATTGCGTGACCGTTGAGTGCGGCGATCACCGGTTTGCGCAATTCGAAGGCGGCCGGGTTGATCGGCGATGCCGAGAAGGTCTCGGCCGGGGCGTCGAACGGCGATATGCTGCCGGAGAAATCCGCTCCGGCGCAGAAGGCCCGACCCGCGCCGGTGACCACGATGGCGCGGACGTCGTCGTCATCGTCGCACTGTTGGTACGCGCGGCCCAACAGCGTGCCCATGTCGGCGGTATAAGCGTTGAGGTGATCGGGGCGATTGAGCGTGAGCACCGCCACGCCCTCGTTGATGTCAACTGTCACATCGGTGTTCATTGGGATAGCTGGAACTCCACCATCTCGGCAACCGCGTCCACGGCCTCGCTGAGCGCGGCCAGCCGATCGGCCGTCGACGGCGCCGACAGCACGGTGTAACGGTCAGCGGTGCCGATCGGAAGGCGGGATGCCAGGGCGAACAGATGCTGGCCGGCGTCGTCTGCGCCGGCTTCGTCGTAGCCCAGTAGCACGTCGCGGTCTGGCAGCTGCGCGCCGCGCGCTTCGGCGATCCGCTCGAACAACGCCATCACTCGGTCTTCGAGATCGAGGAGCTGGGCGCTCGTCACCGGGTCCCCCGGCTCGTCGGGCCAGAGCTTTACGGTCGCCCGCGGGTAGGGATCGTCGGTCAGCCACTCGCACACGCGAATCCGCTCACCGGTCCGGCAGCGAAGTGAGTATCGGTCGACGCCGTGATCGACGCATTCGGTGATCCGGGACAGGATGCCGACATCACAGCGCGTATCGCCGCCACCGACCTCGCGTCCGCGGGAGATGAGCACCACACCGAAGGGATCACCACTGTCGACGCAGTGCCGCACCAGCGCGGCGTAGCGGGGCTCGAAAATCCGCAACGGCAGATCTTGGTTCGGCAGCACTGCCGACTCCAGCGGGAACATCGCCAGTTCAATTTGTTCGGGCGCAGCCATGAGTCAAACCTAGATCTCCAGCTCGCCCACCAACGCGTCAACGACCGCGCGCAGATCACCGTCGTGCTCTTCGGCCACTCGCCGCTGCCGCTGGTATGAGGCACCGTCGCGCCATATGTCGGTCACGGCGGCCAGTTCATTCGTACAGCCCAGCGACTTGGCGACCGGTTCGAGCCGGGTGAGCACGTCGACGAGATCCTCGGTAACAAGCCGCTCGTTACTGGCGGCGTCCAAGATGATCACCGCATCCAGGCCATAGCGGGCGGCGCGCCACTTGTTCTCCTGCACATGCCAGGGCGGCATGGTGGGCAGCGTCTCGCCGGCGTCCAGCCGGCGATCCAGGTCGACAACCAGACAGTGCGTCAGTGCGACCAGCGCGCCGAGCTCGCGCAGGTTGGACACCCCGTCGCAGATCCGCACTTCGAGGGTGCCGAGATGCGGTGACGGCCTTATATCCCAACGGATTTCATCCATATGGTCAATGATGCCGGTCTTCTTCTGGTCGTATACGAAGCCTTCGAACTCAGCCCAGGTCTGAAACTGGAACGGGAGCCCGGCGGTGGGCAACTGCTGAAACATCATCGCCCGATTGCTGGCATATCCGGTGTCCTCGCCACCCCACCACGGTGACGATGCCGACAGCGCCAACAGATGCGGGTACTGGTCAAGCAGCGACGACATGATCGGCATGACTTTGTTGGCCGAAGAGATTCCGACGTGCACATGCACACCCCAGATCAGCATCTGCCGGCCCCACCACTGGGTGCGCTTGATCAGCTCGGCATAGCGGGGCGCGTCGGTGAGCTTCTGGGTGGACCATCGCGCGAACGGGTGGGTGCCCGCGCAGAACAGCTCCATGCCGCGGTCCCGGACGATCCGTCGGGCCGGCCCCAAGGTTTCGCGCAGGTCCTCGATCGCCTGTCCGGTGCAATCACAGATACCGCTGACCACCTCGACAGTGTTGCGCAGCAATTCCTTGTGCACGCGCGGGTTTTCGCCGATCTCGGCGATGACGGCGGTGGCTTCGTTGCTCAGGTCACGGGTGTGCGCGTCGACAAGCGCGAACTCCCACTCCACGCCGATAGTCGGCCGCGGTGAGCGCTTGAAAGCAATACGAGCGCGGGCCCTGTTAACCGGCACCGATGACACCGCACGCCACCCGCTTGCCGGCGTCACCGGTGCTCATCGTCGTCGCGTCGGGACCGGGTGTGCCGTTGGTCTGGTTGTAGCGATCGCGCGGGATGTTGCCGAAGTTGTCGGCATCGGCGTGAATGATGATCGCGGTCTTCTCGCCACTCATCAGGTCCTCCATAGTGAAGGCGTCGGTGGTCGTCACCAACGTTCCGGAACCGTCTTTGCGAACCTCCAGCGAGGTCAGGTCACCGCTGGCAGGCTCGGCAGTGTGCCCGGGCACCTGCAAGTGCCCGCCGGCGGATAAGAAGTCGCCGGGCGCGCCGCCGGTCGGTGCAACCGAGTTGGGCTCGCACTTGCCCACCTTGTGGACGTGTACTCCGTGGAAGCCGGGCGTGAGCTGGCCCGTGCCGGTCGTCGCGATTGTGATGGTGGCGTAGCCGTTGGCGAACTCGAACGTCGCGGTCGCCACCTGCGCGCCATCCGGAGCCTTCAGATGGGTGATCACTCGCTGCGATGCGGGCGCCTCGCCGGGGACGGGCGCCGCACCCTCGTTGCCCGAGCCTCCCGACGGTGCGGGCGATCCGGTCCAGACCGCCGGCGTGGTACCCGGGGTTGTCGACGCGTGCTGGGGCGACGAGCAGGCGCTTATCAGCGTGACAAAAGTGGCCGCGCACAGTGCGGATGCGGCGGCTGCAGCGACATTGCGGTAACCGGCGAGCTTAGCCATAGCGAGAGCCTAGCCTGGTGACCCGCAAACTATCGAGTGCTCCGAAACGCCATGCTGGCAGGAGAATCAGGGTCAGCCCGTCACCAATACGATGACGCCGGGCGGCTGGCTGGTGAGTGCCGGGATTCGCGGTTGGACGGCTGCGCCCAGCTTCTGACCCACGGCATCCGCGGTGGCATGCTCGTCGTCTGCATCGGTGTAGTACACCGTGGTGGCCGAGACATCGGATACCGACAGGTTCCCGACATCGGTGACCTTGAAACCGGCCCCCGTCAGCTGGTCCTTGGCGCGCGCCGCGACGCCCTCCTTGGACGAGATGTTGTAAATGTGCACCTCGGCCTGATTCGCCGGAGCCTTACCGCTTGTCGAGGCGGATGTAGAGGTGGTGCTGGTCACACTGGAGACCGGCGAGGCCGACTCGTCATCGGAGTTTCCCGAACTACCCAGGGCCTGCCATCCCAGCAGCAGGAAAATGACGCCTAGGAACAGCAGCACCATCACCATGGCCCGCAGGGGAAGCCCGGTCGAGTCGGGGACGCGCTCTTTCATCGAGCCCACTGTAGCCAGAAACGGGCCAGAACCTGCAAAGGCACGTCAGGCGTCAGGTCACCTCGAAGCCGAGGCGCCGCGCTGCGCGGGCCTTCTGACGGCTGGCGCGCAGCCGTCGCAATCGCTTCACGAGCATCGGGTCGGCGGCCAGCGCCTCGGGTCGGTCGACTAGTGCGTTGAGTACCTGGTAGTAGCGCGTCGCCGACATCGAGAACAACTCTTTGATCGCTTCTTCTTTGACACCGGCAAATTTCCACCACTGACGTTCGAATGCCAAGATGTCGTGTTCGCGGCGCGTGAGCCCATCGGCGATTTCAGAGTCGTCCCCCGATCGATTTGCCCGCGCCATGGCGCTGTCCATATCGCTTCCCCTGGACCCTTCCGGCGATTCTCAAATTGTGCGAATGACTTGACTTACATCGGGGCATGTTTCGGCGAATATTGAACCACGCCGCGAACCCTCAAGCCGTAATCCAGACCCGCGAGTCGGCCGATTGGCCAAGATTGCCCGCATCGCATCGCCGGCTTCCAGCGGAAGGCCGACGTTCGCCACGGCGCGGCTGGCTTAAGCTAGCCGACCATGGCAGTCGTACCCATTCGGATAGTGGGAGATCCGGTCTTACACACCCCGACAACACCGGTCGCGGTCGCCGCCGATGGTTCGCTGCCGGCAGATCTGGCCGGATTGATCTCCGACATGTACGACACCATGGACGCCGCCCACGGGGTGGGCCTGGCCGCCAATCAGATCGGCTACGGAATACGGCTGTTCGTCTACGACTGTGCCGAGGACCGCGGAATGACAGACCGCCGCCGCGGTGTGGTCATCAATCCCGTCCTGGAAACCTCCGAAATCCCTGAGACCATGCCCGACCCGGGTGACGACGACGAAGGGTGCTTGTCGGTTCCCGGCGAGTCGTTCCCCACCGGCCGTGCGAAGTGGGCACGGGTCACCGGGCTCGACGCCGACGGCAGCCCGGTTGCCATCGAGGGCACCGGCCTGTTCGCGCGCATGCTGCAGCACGAAACCGGGCACCTGGATGGCTTTCTCTACCTGGATCGACTCATCGGCCGGCACGCCCGCGCGGCGAAACGAGCGGTCAAGTCACATGGCTGGGGCGTTCCGGGCTTGTCGTGGTTGCCCGGCGAGGGGCCGGACCCGTTCGGTCACTGATGGTCTCGTGGCCGGACCTGGGAACGCGGGTGACGGTTCGCTACCGGCGCCCCGCCGGGTCGGTACCGCCGCTGACCGATGCGGTAGGTCACCTGCTGGCGGTCGATCCGGTGGTACGAGTACGGACGAAAACCGGCGCGGTCGTCGAGTTCGCGCCCGCCGACGTGGTGGCGCTGCGGGTATTGACCGACGCACCGGTGCGCGCGTCGGCGATCCGGGCACTCGAGCAAGCGGCCGCCGCGGCCTGGCCCGGAGTTGAACAGACCTGGCTCGACGGCTGGCTGCTGCGGGCCGGGCACGGGGCTACCTTCTCCGCTAATTCCGCAGCACCACTGGATATTTCGGCCCACACGGGTACGATCCCCGCGATCGCCGCCTGGTACGAAGAGCGCAACCTGACACCGTGGCTGGCCATCCCCGACCGATTGTTGCGGCTGCCGCCCGGCCTGGCGGGCGAACACGCCGAGCACATATTGGTACGCGACGTATCTGATTTCTCCACCCGCGAGCCCGACGCGTCCATCACTTTCTCGGCTCGCCCGGACGACGCTTGGCTGCGGATACACCAGGGCGAGATTCCCGTTGATGTGCTTACCGCCGTCGTCGACGGCGAGCTGACGTTCGGTGCCCACCCGGGCGGCGCGGTCGCGCGTGCGGCGGTGACCGTCGCACCGGACGGCACCCGCTGGCTGGGCCTGTCGGAAGTGCGCGCGGCGGACGAGCAAAGCGCGGCCGTCCCCGCCGCACGGCTCTGCGAGGCAGTGCTGATCTGGGGTGCGCAGCGCGGCGCGACCCGCGGCTACATGCGCGTGCACGACGCCGACGCGACGGCACTGGCTGAGTCGCTAAGTTTTCGGCCGCACCATCGCACCCGCTATTTCCTCGCGACGGCGCCCCGGATACCACCCGATAGCCTCTAGCCATGTCCGACGGCACCCTGCGGCTCGCCACCTGGAATGTGAATTCGATCCGCAGCCGCCTGGACCGCGTCGTCGACTGGCTTGCTCGCGCCGACGTCGACGTGCTTGCCATGCAGGAGACCAAATGCTCTGATAGCCAGTTCCCCACTTTGCCGTTGTTCGAACTCGGTTACGAGGTCGCACACGTCGGCTTCAATCAATGGAACGGTGTGGCAATCGCCTCTCGCGTTGGTCTGGACGATGTGCAGATCGGCTTCGACGGCCAGCCCAGCTGGAGTAGCAAACCCGAGGTGGCCGCCGCGGCGGAAGCCCGCGCCCTGGGCGCGACCTGCGGCGGCGTTCGGGTGTGGAGCCTGTACGTGCCCAACGGCCGCGCCCTGGGTGATCCGCACTACACCTACAAGCTGGATTGGCTTGCCGCGCTGCGTGATACGGCGGCCGGCTGGCTGTGCGACGATCCCACAGCACAGATCGCACTGGTCGGTGACTGGAATATCGCCCCCACCGATGACGATGTTTGGGATACCGAATTCTTCAAGGGAGCCACGCATGTCTCCGAGCCGGAACGCCGGGCGTTCAACGCCATTGTCGACGAGCAATTCACTGACGTGGTAAGGCCTTTCACGCCGGGCCCCGGGGTCTACACCTACTGGGACTACACCCAGTTGCGGTTTCCGAAGAGGCAGGGCATGCGCATCGACTTCATACTCGCTTCGCCGGCGTTGGCCGGCCGCGTGACCGATGCGCAGATCGTCCGCGAGGAGCGCAAAGGCAAGGCGCCCAGTGATCACGCACCCGTGCTGATTGATTGGCGGCCCGACTGAGCCACACCTATCCCCGGCATAGGGGTGGAAATTGCCGACAGCTGCTCGTTGTATACGCATCAGCAACGTGGCAGGCTTTTCTTTCGAAAAGATAACGAGAATAATTTCGTTTGTTGCTGTTAACTTGTCGTTCAACGGGTATACGCAACGTTTCTAACGGAGTTCGCAGCGAGAGCGATCCAAGCCAGGGAGTCATCATGAGTGTCGTCGGTGGAGCGGTCCGTAACGTGGGCCGGACGGTGAATCGTGCGGCGGACGCGACCACCGCTGCGGCCGGCGCGGTGGGTGGCGCGGCGGTGAATGGAATTGTCGGCGGGGTAACGGGAGCCGCGGAGGGCATCAAGCGCGGAGTCAGCACGGGCAGTCACTCGACGCCGGCAGCCGCGTTGGCCATCGGTGCGCTTGGCGTCGCCGGCCTGGTCGAGTGGCCGGTACTCCTGGCCGTCGGCGGTGGCGCGTTGTTGTTGCGCAGGCTGAACCGGAAGCCCGAGGCGCCGGCTAAAGCAAGTCTCAAGCCCGTACCATCCGAGCCCGCGCCAAAGAAGGCCGAGCCGCAGAAAGCCGCGAGTAAGTCGACGGCCAAGAAGACGAGCGGTCGCAGGGCGGGCACCACCGAGCTGCGCAGCACTAATTGACGGGCATCGATGAGTAACTGTTGAGCATTGGCGCATCCCTACGACGATCCATGCCGTTGCGCGTCGTCGCGACGGGCTTCCAGATAAGCACCGCCCTGGGGAAGAGCGCGGTCAGCCAACTGCTTGGCTGCACCCCGCTCGGTCCGCTCGGGTGGGCGCAGGCTCTGCGAGCCGCGGGTGCTGCGACCGGTGCGATAGCCGTTCTGAACCGTGTTTGGGGACGTTGGGGCACGTCGGACAAGGAGCCACCAGCCCCGAATACGGCCCCCGGCGCGGCGAGCGATGAGTCTCGACAATCTCCACGACGCCCGCGCGCCACAGCAGCGCATATAGCTGCCGCAGGGGCACGGTCAGCACAGAAGCTACCGTCGAAGTTATCGGATCGGCCAGGGCGTCGGTCGTCGACATATGTCCGACGTTGACCGTCCGACCCGGCTCAGCGGCAAATCCTTCGTTACTGAAAGGCAAATGATGGCGGAAAAGAAGGCTCGCAGGGGGACGTCCCAGAGCGAGGCTGTGCAGAAAATCCGCGAAGGCGAGACCTTCGCAGTAAATCTTCCGGTAGTCGGCCAGCTGGAGATACCGCGGCCAGAGCAACTGGCCTACTACGGCGGTCTGGCCGCGCTGGCCGCGTTCGAACTCATCGACTGGCCGGTGGCCGTGGTCATCGCCGCCGGACACCTATTGGCAAGCAACCACCACAACCGGCTCCTCGAGGAGCTTGGCGAGGCGATGGAAGAGGTCTAGCCGGTGCCCGGTCCGGTTACCGGTCCGGTTCGGCCGGGACGCGCTCGTGCACGGTCAGCAAAATGTGGTCGAACTGGCTTTGCACGGTGGCCGATGGGGGTGGCAGGCTAACGACTTCGTTAACGAGTTGCCTGGCCAGCGCACGCAGCTTGATGTTGGTCTCTTGCGACCGCCACTGCAGCACACGAAAGGCCTGGTCCGCGCTGACCCGGTAGACGGCTATCAAGACACCCTTGGCTTGCTCGATAGCCGCGCGGTTCTCGAACAAGTCCGGCAGCGCTTCGTCGAGCACTTCCTGCCGGGTCTCGAATCGGGCTTCATCAAATGTGTCGGTGAGGTCGATGTAGTAGCCCGCGGAACCCAGCACCGCGCCTGATTCGTCCAGGATGCGGTCGGCCACGACGATCGCATCATGCACACCGCCGGCGGTGTCGATAAAGCGATGACGACTCGAAAACGACTCTCCCGAGTGCAACGCATGATCGAGCAGATCACGGACGTGTTCTCGGTCATCCGGATGCTTGTGCGACAGAAGCAGTTTCGTTGTCGGCACCATGGACCCGGGTTCGTAACCGTGCATCCGCGCGACCTCGTCGGACCATTCCCAGCGTTCGCCCGCGAACCAGAAGCGGAAGCTGCCGACGTTCAAATATCCGGGGGCGCCGCCCTCGGCTGCGCTGGTCGTCCGCGTGGGCTGTTGCACGTGCCCATCATCCCACCGGGCTGATTCGGCGGCGAGCGTTCGGGCAGAAAGCCCCGGGTGCTGTCCGACCGGCGGGCGCGGATGGTCCGGGTTGGGGGTAACGTCACGTGCGGACGATCAAACCAACTGGATTAGGACGCGGGAGCGCACGCCGAGTGCGCTGAGAGGACGGCTCGGGGCCGTCGACCGTACGAACCTGACCGGGTAATGCCGGCGTAGGGAGATGAGAAATGACCGTTACCGTCGAACCATCCGTGACCACCGGACCCATCGCGGGCAGCAGCAAGACTTACCGCGAAGTAGAGGGTGCGGGCGGGGCTAGTCTGCGGGTGCCATTCCGCCGGGTGAATCTGTCCACCGGCGACCACTTCGATCTCTACGACACTTCCGGGCCGTACACCGATCCGGAGGCGGGGATCGACCTGGCGTCGGGTTTGTCGGCGCGGCCCGGCGTGGTCCGCGACCGCGGCACTCAGCTGCAGCGGGCCCGCGCCGGCGAGATCACCGCGGAGATGGCGTTCATCGCCGCCCGCGAGGATATGCCCGCCGAGCTGGTGCGCGACGAGGTCGCCCGGGGCCGCGCGGTGATCCCGGCCAACCACAACCACCCCGAGAGCGAGCCGATGATCATCGGCAAGGCATTCGCGGTCAAGGTCAACGCGAACATCGGCAACTCGGCGGTGACGTCGTCGATCGCCGAAGAGGTCGACAAGATGGTGTGGGCCACCCGCTGGGGTGCGGACACCATCATGGACCTGTCCACCGGCAAGAACATTCACGAAACCCGCGAGTGGATCCTGCGCAATTCGCCGGTGCCGGTCGGCACGGTGCCGATCTATCAGGCGCTGGAGAAGGTCAAGGGTGATCCGACCGAGCTGACCTGGGAGATTTACCGCGACACGGTGATCGAGCAGTGCGAGCAGGGCGTCGACTACATGACCGTGCACGCCGGCGTGCTGTTGAGGTATGTGCCGCTGACCGCCAAGCGCGTCACCGGCATCGTGTCCCGTGGCGGGTCGATCATGGCGGCGTGGTGCCTGGCTCATCACCAGGAGTCGTTCCTGTACACCAACTTCGAGGAGCTCTGCGATATCTTCGCGCGCTACGACGTCACCTTCTCGCTGGGTGACGGGCTCCGGCCGGGCTCGATCGCCGACGCCAACGACGCCGCGCAGTTCGCCGAGCTGCGCACCCTGGGCGAGCTGACCAAGATCGGGAAAGCCCGTGGCGCACAGGTGATGATCGAGGGTCCCGGGCACATCCCGATGCACAAGATCGTCGAGAACGTACGGCTGGAAGAGGAGCTCTGCGAAGAGGCCCCGTTCTACACGCTGGGTCCGCTGGCAACCGACATCGCGCCGGCTTACGACCACATCACCTCGGCGATCGGTGCGGCCATCATCGCGCAGGCCGGCACCGCGATGCTGTGTTACGTGACCCCGAAGGAGCACCTGGGGTTGCCCGACCGCAAGGACGTCAAGGACGGGGTGATCGCCTACAAGATCGCCGCGCATTCGGCGGACTTGGCCAAGGGCCATCCGCGTGCCCAGGAGCGCGACGACGCATTGAGCACGGCGCGTTTCGAGTTCCGCTGGAACGACCAGTTCGCGCTGTCCCTGGATCCCGACACCGCGCGCGAGTTCCACGACGAGACACTGCCGGCCGAGCCGGCCAAGACGGCGCACTTCTGCTCGATGTGCGGTCCGAAGTTCTGCTCGATGCGCATCACCCAGGATGTCCGCGACTATGCGGCCGCGCACGGACTCGACAGCGAGGAAGCCCTCGAGGCGGCGCTGCAGGAGGGTATGGCGGAGAAGTCGGTCGAATTCGCCGAGCACGGCAATCGGGTGTATCTGCCGATCACGCAGTGAGCTACCTGCCGCTGCCGCCGCCGGGCACCACCCCGCTGCGGGTGCTGTCCATCGCCGGATCGGACTCCGGTGGCGGCGCGGGTCTTCAGGCCGACATCCGAACCTGCACCCTGTTGGGAGTACATGCACTTTGCGCGGTGACCGCCGTGACGGTGCAGAACTCGGTTGGTGTCAAAGGTTTTCACAAAGTTCCCGACGAGGTCATCAGTGCCCAGATCGAGGTGGTGTGCCACGACATCGGACTGCAGGCCGCCAAGACCGGCATGCTGGCATCGGCGGAGATCATCGCCGCCGTCGCTCACAGTTGGCGCGACCATGCCCCCGAGGCACCGCTGGTGGTCGATCCGGTATGCGCATCGATGCACGGTGATCCGCTGCTAGACCCCAGCGCACTGGATTCACTTCGGACCGAACTGTTTCCGTTGGCCACACTGGTGACACCAAACCTGCACGAGGTGCGGCTGCTGGTCGATATCGAGGTAGTCGACGCCGAATCCCAGCGGGAGGCGGCCCGCGCCCTGCACGCGCTGGGACCGGAGTGGACGCTGGTGAAGGGCGGGCATCTGCGCGGATCGGCAAGCAGCACGGATCTGTTGTTCGACGGCACCGACTTTCACCAGTTCGAGTCGACGCGGGTGGACACCACCCACGACCACGGAGCCGGTGACACGCTGGCCGCTGCGACGGCCTGCGCACTGGCGCACGGGTTCACCGTGCCCGACGCTGTCGGTTTCGCCAAGCACTGGGTGACCGAATGCCTGCGTGCCGCCTATCCGCTCGGGCACGGCCACGGGCCGGTCTCGCCACTGTTTCGGCTGTCATGAACCTCGAGCAGATCGCGGGCGTCGCGCACCAACCGAAAGGCACTCCAACCGGCGTCGTGGTGCTGACCCACGGCGCGGGCGGTAACCGGGAATCACCACTGCTGCAACAGGTTTGCGACGAATGGGCGCGACGTGGTTGGCTCGCGGTGCGATACAACCTGCCCTACCGCAGGCGCCGGCCCACCGGGCCGCCGTCCGGTTCGGCGGCCGGCGACCGCGCCGGAATCGTCGAGGCGATCACCTTGTGCCGCGGCCTTGCCGACGGCCCACTGATCGCCGGCGGCCATTCCTACGGCGGCCGGCAGACGTCGATGGTCATCGCCGCGAACGAAACACAGGCGGAGGTGCTGACGCTGTTCTCCTATCCGGTGCACCCACCCGGCAAGCCCGAGCGGCCCCGCACCGAACATCTGCGCGACATCACGGTGCCAACGGTGTTCACCCACGGCACGTCGGACCCCTTCGGCACGTCGGCCGAGGTGCGCGATGCCGCGGCGATGATCGCCGCGCCAACCGAGGTCGTCGAAATCGCCGGCGCCCGACACGACTTGCGCTCCAAGAGCCTCGACGTCGCCGCGCTCGCGGTCGATGCGGCGCTGCGCCTGCTGCGCTGACGCATGCCCTAGCCTTGCCCCGCCACTGAGCAGGAAGTGGGAAGCAGAAGTAGCGCGGGCCAAAGTGCAGTCGCCTCACCAAAAGCGGCGATGTTTGCACCGGCGGGCAACGCTTTGCTCCATGCGACTTCGAGTTCGTTGATCCTGTCTGAGCTGATTTATGCAGCCCAAACTGGACAGTTTGAACTGTCTAGTTTAAGATTGGTCATATGGATGGCATTGGCGAGTCTGCTGTCGCGGCGGCCCGAGATCTTCGGGTGGTGTTCAGCCGGCTGCGGCGTCGGTTGAGAGACGTCGCGATTGGCGGGGATCTGACACCGTCACAGACGGCAGTGCTCACCCGGCTCTGGAAAGAGGGGGCATCATCGGCCAGCGCATTGGCCAGCGCAGAGCGGGTACGTCCCCAGTCGATGGCCACCATAGTGGCCGCACTCGATCAACGTGGGCTCATTGAGCGCAACCCCGACCCGGAAGACGGTCGGCGCCAAATGGTCTCGTTGACCGAGGCGGGCCGCGAGCGCGCCGAGAGCGACCGTCAAGTGCGGGAGGAGTGGCTGGCACGCGCCATGCAGGAGCGGTACTCCGAACCCGAGCGTCACATCATCCTTGACGCGTTATCGCTGCTCGAGCGCTTAACCGAACAATAAAGGCACGAAAGGACGGATTTCGCAATGGAATTGGGAGTGCATTTTATCGATTTCCTACCAGGTGACCCGGCGAAGCTGGGCCCGACACTGGCCGATGCGGCCAAGGCCGCCGAGCAAGGCGGCGCCACGCTGTTCACCTTGGCCGACCATTTCTTCCAGATGGAAAACCTTGGGCCCGCGGAGGATCCGTTCCTCGAGGGCTATACATCTCTGGGCTTCCTGGCCGGACAGACGACGACGATCGACCTGACCCTACTGGTCACCGGGGTCACCTATCGGTACCCGGGAGTGCTGGCCAAAGCCGTCACCACGCTTGACGTGCTGTCGCAAGGCCGATCGATGTTAGGGCTGGGCGCGGCGTGGTATGACCGCGAACATACCGCCCTTGGTATTCCGTATCCGCCGCTGAGCACCCGCTTCGAGATGCTGGAAGAGACACTGCGGATCTGCCGGCAGATGTGGAGCGACGATGACGGGCCCTACAACGGCAAGCACTATCAGCTGGCCGAGACAATCTGTGCGCCGCAACCGATTCGACGTCCCCCGATTCTGATCGGCGGTGACGGCGAAAAGAAGACGCTGCGCCTGGTCGCACAGTACGCCGATATCTGGAACAGCATGGCGACCGATGCCGACGAGCTGATGCACAAGATCGATGTGCTGAACCGGCATTGCGACGCGGTAGGTCGTGATCCCGGCGGAATCCGGAAGACGGCGGGCGGCCTGTTGCCGGTCGATCCGTTTGAGGACACCGACGGGTACCTGAAAACCGTGGAACGTTACGCCGAGCTCGGGATCGAGATGATCAACGTCGGTCCTCTCCCCGGAAACCCCGACCCTGTGGGCTTCATCCGCCGATACACCGATCAGCTGTTACCGAGGCTCTCCCAGATAGGCTGAGCCGCAAGCTGATTACGCTGTCAAAGTAGCCAAAACCGGCTGCTGTTCAAAGGTGATCACCACAGCTGGTGCGCTGGAATGCGTGTTTGACAGGCTGCCGGATGTAGCCCTGAGGATCCCAACGAGTATCACGATCGCGGTCACGATCACGCCGATGACGATTCCGGCAATTGCCATACCCCGGCCGCCCTGACCGGACTGCTTGATCTGGTTCAGCGCGAGAAAGCCGAAGATGATGCCCAGGATGCCCCCGATGATGCAAAGCCAACCGAACAAGGAGCACACCAACGAGGCGATGGCCATCCTATTGGTACCGGTGGCTTGCGGTGGCGGTTGATAACCATAACCACCCGGTGGTGGCGGAGCAGAGCCATAGCCGCCCGGTGGTGGCGGCGGGTAGCTGGGCGGTTGTTCCGTCACGGACGCCTCCTAGGCGAATTGAGTGGCACATCACTGTACGCTGCGCGGTCCTACCTTGTCGCGGGATAGTTCATCCGGGATAACGCGAGTAGCACGCGTCCATATTGCCGACCACGCCGCCACGAAACGCCGCTATCCGCGTGAAACCGGCCGGCACACTGGTACCGTCCGCGTCGCTGGCGACCAGGTGGTTGGTGAGCAAGCCGGCAACGGCTTCGTCGAGATCGCCGGCGGTCAGCAAAAGCTCCTTCTTAGAAGGCAAGTCGATGGGTTCGGCCATCTTGCGGTGCACAACACCGGTCAGGCACGCGGTTCGCAGCGCGGTCCATGGGCTTTGCATCGGTAGACCGCGTTCGTGCTGTACCGCCAGCGCGTATCTGGACATCACGACCGACAGGGCGGTGTCGTCGCCTTGCGGCAGAGTGTGTTCGCGCTCGGCGGAGACCTTCGCCATCGTCGCCAGCCCGGGCAGGTCGATCACGATGGTGTTGGTCGCCGGACAGTAGGACGCCGGCGGGCTGGCTTTCGCATCCGGGCAACCGGCCGGCTTATAGGACACCGCCGGCGGATTCTTCGGGGAGAAGATCTTTCCCAAGAGCTCCATCAGCGTCGACAAGGTGTCTTCGTCGATCTTGACCTCACCGGTCTCCGGGTCACCACTGGTATCGACGCGCAGGGTGGTGGGCAGGTCACCGCGGCGCTGCTCGATTTCCTGTTTGTTGATTCCCGCGCATGCCGAAGCCCCGCTGATGAAGCCCATCTGGAAGGCACTGATCCGATCCAGGGCCGATCCGTGTTCGTCGTCGTTTTCGGTGTCGGCGTCCATAACCGGGTCACGGGTGGTGATGATTCCCGCCAGCACGTGGTCGAGTCCGTCAGCGGTGCTCAGCGTGAAGCGCGGCGACTTGCCATCGGCCACCCAGAACAGATAGACGCCGGCGAAACAATCGGCCTGCTGCTCGCGAACAATGGTGGGGTCTCTTCGGGTCACCAGTTTCGCCATCTGCTGCAAGGCATGCCCGAACTCGTGCGCCAACCCACCATTGACGGACATGTCGCCGAAATAGCGTTGCGCGATGGGCATGAACACCCCGCGATCCCAGGCGATCAAGTTGCAGCGCGACGTGAAAAAGGCGTTGACGAGCTTGTACGTGTCGCTATGGCACACGATCGGACTACCTGGATTGTTGGAGTCGTAGGAGACGAGCTTGCCGACCGGGAGGAAAGTTCCCTTCAGCGATTCGCTGTATACGGACTTCCAGTAATCTTCGATGTCGTTGACCGATAGCAACGACAACTTGTCGATCGTCCCGTTGTCGGTGTTGACCACCGTTCCGGTCGGGCTGGGTGCGTTCGGGCGGATCCCGCTGGGACCGTTGGTGGCGGGCAGACCCCCGACCCGGAACGGGTCGTTGAGCATCGACAGGGCCCGCCCCTCGACGAAAGTGGTGCAGCCCGCCACCACGAGTATCGCCGCTGCGCAGGCGATTGCCGCCCTCAGCAATGCCACCGCTGTGCACCCGCGACCACCGGCCGGTCGACGTCGATTCCGCCCGCGGTTATCCATGACCAACCTCATCCCGACCGGCCTGCACGGCAGCATCAAAGGGACCTTATTGTAGATCCGTTGATCAACGAGCGTGCCATAAACGAGAGCCCAGCAAACCACTGACCACACTAAGATTTGACGGGCTTGCCGCTACGGCACGCGTGTGCGGTGCCGCTTGTCGTGGGGTGGGACGCCGTTGACGCCCCCGATTGACTCCGCATAGCTGCCCACCGCGAACGCCACCCCAGAACCCATGACCGCCAGTGCTTCCCGGTTCACGTTGTCGACCGTGTCCCGGCGGCTCTGATAGTTGGGGTCGAACGGAACACCGGCCTGACCACCCCATAGTCGTGCCTGCACCGTCGTTTTCGTCTGCGGGCCACCGGCGGTCATGCCCCCGATCGGCACACCCGCGACCATGAACGGATGGTAATCAGCCCTGGCGTTCAACGGCATGTCCGCGGGCCGCTTTCCGGCCAGGTTCAGATAACCGTCCAGGGTGCGCTCTATGCCGGCCGAGCCTTCGGGCACATCTCCGAATGCGATTCCGGCCCCCGGCGGACCGGACTGGTCGCCGTCGTCGGTGAAGAAGCCGGCATTCGGTGAACCCAGCATGTCGAAGTTTAGATACAGCGCGATGTCGTTGAGTCGATCGCGGTCCAGGCCGAACACGTAATCCATTGCGCCGTTGGGCCCGTCCTCCTCGGCCCCCCAGAACACAAACCGCACCGCGTTGTTCACCGGTGGCAGCGGGCCCAGCTGCAGCGCCGTTTCCAGGACCGCGGCCACCCCGGACCCAGCGTCGTTGATACCCGGGCCACCGGGCGGGCCGTCGAGCCGTGCACCGACCACAACCACCTCATTTGGCGAGCCGGTTTTGGTCTGTGCCAGCACGTTTCGCGACGTGATATTGACATTCTCGGCATCCAACACCAAATGCATCGACGCGGTAGTGCCTGCCAGCGCGCTGGCCGCGTAAGGGCCGGCGACGGCGACCGGCACCGTGAGCTGCTTGAAGTAACCGGGATTGAACAACGTCGGCGGAGCTCCCTGGCTGCCGGGTGTACTGAGCACGACCAGCGCTACGGCGCCCTTGGCCACCGCGCTGTTCTGCTTGTCGACCACCGAGCAGCGGGTGTCGTCGACGACGGCGATCGCACCCTTGGGTACCGCGGCCGGGTAGTCGCCGACTGCACAGCCGGACGGCAACGTGGGCCGGACCGGCTGCCCGCTCAGGCCGCCGGGCGGCGTCCGGACGAGCAGCGAGGCCTGGTCGACCGGATAGCTGCGGCCGGCCAGCGTCAGGGCCGGCTTACCCGGCGAAATTGTGTACAGCCGGTCGAACTGCGGCGATCGATACCTCGAAACCCCTGCCGCGCAACGCTTTCGCCACATACTCCACGCTGGCGTCATAGCCGGGTGTGCCCTCTGCACGGTTTCCTTTGTTGGCGTTGGCGATATCCTGCAGCGCGCGCAGGTGGCCGAACATCCGGTCGACGGTCACCTTGGCGGCCAAGCCACGACCCAGATCCGGTGCCGCAGCAGGCGGTGCGGGCCGCGGAGACGAGCAGCCGGCCAGCAGCCCGGTCAGCAGCAACATCGCGCCCAGCCGACGGAGCATGGCACGAGTCATGGCTTGGAGAGCACGTGGCGCGTACGGTCCGCCATGATCGGGATGCCGTTTCGTCCGCTGAGGTCCTGGGCGTACAGAGCCACCGCGTAGGCAACGCCGCCGCCGTTGATGCCCAGCGAGGTGCGGTCGATGTGGTCGAGGGTGTCGGTCTTCTGGTGATAGTTGGGATCGAAAGGCTCGTTTGCGGTCCCGCCCCACAGCTTGGCCTGCTCGTCGGACTTCTTGCCCTCCGCACCGGAGAACAAGCCGCCCGCCGGGATACCCGCCAGGGTGAATCCGTCGTAGTCGGAGCGACCGTCGAACGAGGTGTCCTGTGCAGTCTTGCCGGCCGACTTCAGGTAAGCGACCAGTGTGCGCTCGATACCGGCCGAGCCTTCCGGTACCACCGGCTGACCGCGGGCATCGGCCGGCAGCGATTGGTCTCCGTCATAGGTGAAGTAGCCGGGATTGGGCGACGCGAGCATGTCGAAGTTGAGGTACAGCGCAATGTCTTTGAGCGCGTCGAGGTTGAGTGACTCGACGTAGTTGCGCGATCCGATCAGTCCGAGTTCCTCTGCGCCCCAGAAGCCGAACCGTACCGTGTTGTGGACTTTGGGTGAATTTCCCAGCTGCACTGCGGTTTCCAGAACTGCGGCCACCCCCGACCCATTATCGTTGATGCCCGGTCCTTCCGGCACGCTGTCCAGGTGTGCGCCTGCCATCACCACGTCGGTGGGCGAGCCGGTCTTGGTCTGCGCGATGACGTTGCGGGCCTTGAAACTCTGGCTGCCGGCATTGAGCTTGATGGTGGTCCGTCCCGGCTGGACGCGCAGCTGCACCCCGATGGACTTGGTCACGCCAACCACCGGGATCTTTACGTCAGTGTTTGCTCCCAGGGTCCCGCCCATCTGCTGCTCGTCAACGTTGTCGGCGACGATCATCGCCACGGCCCCGCGCTGCGCCGCGGCATCCTCCTTCTGAGCGAACGGGCAAGTGCCGCGATCCACCAGCACCACGGCGCCTTGCACTCCCAGCCCGTCAAAGTCGGAGGCCTTGCAGCCCGGGCTGTCTCCAGTCGGTGCGGCCACCAGCGGCCCGCTCACCCCGTCCGGCGGCGTGCCGAGACTGTAGTCCAGCGCACGCGCCTCCACAGGCCTGCCGCCAACCGTCACCGCCGGCTTCTCGGCGTGAAATACCCGGGCCGAGAACTCGGGTGTCTGCACATCAAAACCGCTGTTGCGCAGTGTATTCACCACATAATCGACGCTGGTTTCATAGCCAGGGGTGCCCACCGCACGAGTGCCATTGTTGGCGTTGGCAATGTCCTGGAGTTTGGACAGGTGCGCCATCATCGCGTCGGTCGTGACCTTGCTCTGTAACGCAGTGGCGAACTCGGCCGCGGCAGGGTTGCTGGTCCCCTGCTGCGAGTTGGCCGACCGATGGAAGCAAGCGGCCAAACATGCAGTGAGGGCAACCACGGCGAGCATCGCCGGGATCGTCCTTGAATTGTTCGCCATCGCGCCCAAGGTTAGACCGCGGAGCAAGTAGCGCGCCGATTGACACGAAGACGATGGCGGCTCAGGAGCCTCTCGTCACGAAAATCAGACATATAGCGCGGTGAATGGTGCAAACGGGATGTTCCGCACCACAAACCAGGCCAGCACCAACGACAGCGTCACCACTGCGGCCCATCGATGGTGTTGCCAGCTCGTAATCCGTCGGCCTACCACGCGGCCGTAGGTCCATGCCACGAATGCCCATACCAACAACCCGACCGCCAACAGGCCCAGAGCGTTAAACCTCGCGGCAGCCAGCAGATTGCCGTGCATAAGTGAGTACAGCATCCGCAAGCTGCCGCAGCCGGGGCAGTCGATACCCAACAATGCCTTGGTCGGACATACGGGCAGCGGGCCGTGCGGGCTGGTCGGATCGCCCGCCCAGATCGCCGCGCACACCAGCGTCGTCGACGCCGCCACCATGAGTGGCGCACCCAAACTCAGCGTCGTCGACCCCTGGCGGGTAACCATGATCGCGACCCGTGCTTAGAACATCGCGGCGAGCATCGCCGCGTTCGAGTTATTGGCCATGCCGCCCGCGATTGCCATGATCGCGTAGATGATGCCCGCGACAACGCCAATCACGGCCCCCCAGATCACCCATTTCCTGGCACTATCGGCAGACGCCTGCGCCTCAGCGTAACGGCCCTGTGCCCATAAGCCGTTGACTTGGCTGGACTTGACGATCGCCACGATCCCGAAGGGAAGGCAGCAGAACAGCGTCACCAGAATCGACCACACCAAGTGGCTATTCGGCGCTTGCCCGGGGGGCTGTTGCGGCGGGTAACTGGGCGGTGGTGGAGGGTAACCGGGCGGTGGAGGAGGCTGTTCAGTCATAGATTCTCCAGTCAAGAGCAGTTAGCTCGCGTGAAACGTGCTTACCATACCTGAGCGGCGCCGCGACGGCACCATCTCCGCGACATTCTTGTTTTCGGCGAATCGTCACGGGCTCCCGCATGAATGTTCCACACCGAAACCGGCTGACAATCGAAATAGCCTGACTACTTTGGGCTTTCAACACCTTTGGGTATTGGGCGCGAAAGGCCAGCGAAGTCGTCGGAACGCGCCGAGAATGATGCTCAGATAGACAATATCCGGCGGAATATGTTGCATAGCCACGACATAGCCTTACGATCCCTTTAGCTGAAGCACTGTTTTCCGGCGAGCAACGCAAATACACTCCCGGACGTCAGCGCAGCCGCACCGTCGGTCCGACGACCGTGTAAGGAGTCATAGGATGTTGTCTCACCTGACCACCACGCTGCGAGCCGCGACGGCTGCAGCTCTCATGAGTGCTTTCGCATTTGCCGGCACCGCCACGGCGAGCGGGGATCCAGCCAACACCGGTAACCCGGCAGATATCAACACACTGGCCGGCTCGCTGTCGAAGGGCTACGGCCTCAACAACTGCACCGCCCAGGCCATCACCGGCAGCCAACTGGCCAGACTCACGTGCGGGCAAAGCCCTGATTCCAGCGGGCCCGCCCAGGCCAAGTACATCCTCTTCAGCAACGCTGACGATCTAGCCAGCTGGTTCAAAGCCAGCATCAAAGACGATGTTCTGACCGCATGCGGAGACAGCGGCCAGTCACCGAGTACCTGGCACCAGGGCAGCTCCACCACCAGCTCGGGATCGCTGGCGTGTGGGACTTACCAGAACGGCGCCGAAATTATCTGGACCACCGACACGAAGAACATATTGAGCTACATCCGCGCATCGAACACTGACGTCCCGTCGCTTTACCAGTGGTGGCGGGCCAACGGCTGACCTTCACAGTTGGGCCGCAACGAGATCCGCGACCGCGGCCATCCCGGCACCGTTGGGGTGCAGCGGGGCCGGCCGACCCGGTAGCGGCACACCGTATCTCGCCGGCGTGGTTGTCCAAGGCTCGGCCGACCATGCGTGGTGTTGCCGGCTGGCAGCGGCGGCGCAGACGACCTCGCAGCCGGTTGCCGCGGCGGCGTCGGCCGTGAGTCGTTCGAGCGTCTCGGCGACATGACGGCCCAGGTCCGCCTCTGCTTGCGAAAGCGGCGGGGCCGGTGCACCCGCAGGCGGCAGCATCGTCAGATAGTCGGCGAAGTAGATCCGGGCATGTGGTGCGCGCGCACGCAGCGCGCGGCCGACCGCGCACAATGAATCGAACACCTGTCGCCAGGGCCCGATCGCGTGTGTCTCGGTCCAGCAGTTCAGATATGCGCCCACCTAGCAGCGGCAGGCGCTGCGCGCACCGCGGCAGCGAGGCGGCCATCAGCAGCGGGACGTAGCCGACGTCGTTGCCACCGATGGTGATCGTGACCAGGCTCTCCGAGCCGTCCAGTGCGGCGATCTGGGGTGGCTCGCCGTGCTGATGATCGGCCAGCACGTGCGCGGTGGTCGCGCCGGAGAAGGTGACATCGACCAGGTCGAGTTTCAACCGTTCGGCGACCAGATGCGGGTAGTTGCGGGCCGATCGGCCGGACCACCAAGGAGCGCCCGCGGCGCGGGGTCGGATACCGGGTCCGGCGGCCATCGAACTACCAAGCGCCACATAACGTTTCATCGTGCCGGGCTAGATGCCTGTGCCCAGAACCGTTTTGGGATCCGCCCGGCCCGCCGGGCCAGATAACCGGCGGTGACGGCGCCGGCCATCGCCGTCGCCATGGCCGGTGGATCGGCGGCCCGGGTTACCGCGCTGGCCAACAACACAGCGTCGCAACCTAACTCCATCGCCAGCGCGGCGTCGCTCGCGGTGCCGATGCCGGCGTCGAGTACCACTGGAACACCGGCCCGGGCGACGATCATCTCGATGTTGTGTGGGTTGGTGATGCCAAGACCTGTGCCGATCGGCGAGCCCAGCGGCATCACCGCCGCGCAACCGGTGTCCTCCAGTCGGCGGGCCAGCGCCGGGTCATCATTGGTGTAGGGCAGAACGACAAACCCGTCGTCGACCAATTGCTCTGCCGCCCGGACTAATTCGACTGCATCAGGCAGCAGCGTCCGTTCGTCGGCGATCACCTCGAGCTTGACCCAGTTGGTTTTCAGCGCCTCACGGGCCAGTTGCGCGGTGAGTACAGCCTCGGCCGCGCTTCGGCACCCGGCGGTATTGGGCAGCGGCGTGATGCCCAGCCGGTTGAGCAGGTCCAACATTCCGGTACCGCCCTCGGCGTCGACCCGGCGCATGGCGACGGTGGTCAGCTCGGTGCCCGAGGCGATCAGTGCCTCTTCCAGCACCGCCAGGTTGGTCGCCCCCCCGGTACCCATGATGAGCCGCGAGGCGAAGCTGCGGTCAGCGATCGTCAATTTGGAATCAGCCACCCTGCACCGCCGTCACCACCTCGAGTCGTGCACCGTCGAAAAGCTTTGTCGTCCAGTCCGAACGCGGTAGCACGGAGAAGTCCATCGCCACCGCGATGCCCCGGTCCGGGAAACCCAGCGACTCCAGCAGTGCGGCGACTGTGGTCTGCTCGTCGACCTCGACCTGCTTTTCGTTGACCACGACGATCATGGTTGGGCTCCAACCGGAACGAGTTCGGAGACAATCTGTTCGGCGGTCCACGGCGCCAGTAGAAACCCTGATCGGCCGTGGCCGGCCGCGACCAGGGTTCGCGCGTCCAGGCGTTGCACAAGGGGCAGATTGTCGGGTGTCATCGGGCGCAACCCGGCAGCGCACTCGGCCAGCTCGTACTCACCCAGCGCCGGCACCACCGCACATGCGTCGTCCAGCAGGTCACGGACCCCGGACACCACCGGCGCCGTGTCGCGGCCATGCTCATACTGGGTGGCACCGACCACGACTCCATCCGCACGCGGAACCAGGTACACCTGCCGCCCGTGCACACGTGCGCGAATCACCCTCTGCAGTAACGGCATACAACCCTTTCGCCAGCGTAGGCGCAGCACCTCGCCCTTCACCGGACGCACCGGCAGGCCGGGCCACAGCGCGGGCGCGTCAATGCCGTTGGCAATCACCACCGCATCACCCCCGACACGAGCCAGGTCGTGCACCGGCGCCGCCCACTCAACGCCGAGCCGCTCGCAGTCCGTCGACAGCGCGTCGAGCAGCGCGCGGTTGTCCACCGCCAATTCGGTGGGCGCCCGAAAGCCGTGGCGGATACCTTGTGCCAGCAGCGGTTCGACATCGCGGGCGGCCGGCTCCCAGATCACCGGGTGCCCCTGCGCGGTCAACCAATCCGCAACGGTGCGCAGGTCTGCGACGTCGGCCTGGTCGACGGCCACCACCAACGACTCGCGCGCGGTAATCACCTCCGGTGGCAGCCCGTCGGTAAAGCCGCCTTCGCGCCACAGCCGCAGTGACTCCAAGCCCAGCCGCAACAACCGCTCTTCACCGGGCCAGCCTTCGCTGTGCGGGGCCAGCATGCCGCCGGCGACCCACGACGCACCGGTGTCGCCGGTGCGGTGCACCCGTACCGACCACCCCGCCCGTGCCGCCCGGCGCGCGACCGACAGTCCGATGACGCCGCCGCCGATGACAGCCAGCATCCCCACGGGTGGGCCTGACGGCATCTTTGCCCTCCCTTCGCCGGCATGATCCGGATCAGGTGTGACGGTAAGGGCAGGTCCAGTTGCTCTGGCTGTGCCCACTCTCAGCCCCGCAGGTTCGGACTGCCCGGGACTCCCGTGTCTGAGTTCTTCGGGTCCTACGCTAGCGCGCTAGCGTCGCGGTGTGCACGAACCCGCTGCCCGTCTCGCCGCAGCCAGGCTGTATCTGTGTACCGACGCGCGCCGTGAGCGCGGCGACCTGGCCCAATTCGCCGATGCCGTTTTGGCCGGCGGAGTGGACATCATCCAGCTACGCGACAAGGGATCGGCCGGTGAGCAGCGGTTCGGACCGCTCGAGACGCGTGCCGAATTGGCAGCGTGCGAGATCCTTGCGGACGCGGCCCGCCGGCACGGCGCCCTGTTCGCGGTCAACGATCGGGCCGACATCGCCCGCGCGACCGGCGCCGATGTGCTGCATTTGGGGCAGGGCGACCTGCCGCTGGGCGTGGCACGGGAAATTGTCGGGCCCGCCACGCTGCTCGGCCTGTCCACCCACGATCCCGCCCAGGTCGCCGCCGCCGCGGTCAGCGACGCCGACTACTTCTGCGTAGGCCCCTGCTGGCCCACCCCGACCAAGCCGGGTCGTGCGGCACCGGGCCTGCAGCTGGTACGCGCCGCCGCCGCACTCGGGAGCGATAAGCCGTGGTTCGCGATCGGCGGTATCGACGTGCAGCGCCTGCCCGACGTGCTCGAGGCGGGTGCTCGCCGGGTCGTGGTGGTGCGGGCGATCACCGCGGCCGAAGATCCGCGGGCCGCGGCGCAGCAGCTCAGGTCAGCGCTTGCAGTAGCGAGCTGATCCGGGGGCTCAGCTGCGACGGCTCCTGATTCGCGTCACCCGGCATACACCAGACGAAAACTCCAGCCTCGATCTGGATCGTTCGCGGCAGGCGCTGCCGGCGTTCGTCGGCGTGGCCCAGCGGCACCAGCGCAGGGGCCGTGCGCAGCCGTTGCCAGCTGGCGGCGAAGCCGGGATGCAGCGGCAGGTCGGCGACCTCGTCCTCGCCCACCCAGCGCAGTTCGGCGCTTTCGCGGTTGGGCACGGTGTGCAGCGGCTCGCCGGCATCGGCGACGACCGTGGTGTAGGTCCAGTGAGTACCGCCAAGCCCGGAGACCTCAGCGGTGACCACGGTTGCCCGCACCGCCAGAAGCCCGGCGAGCAGGCCGGCCTCTTCGCGCGCTTCGCGGACCGCCGTCTCCTCCGCGGACTCGTGGCTGTCGCGGGCACCGCCCGGCAAGGCCCAGGTGCCGCCCTGATGGCTCCACACCGCGCGATGCTGAAGTAACACCGCGGGGGTGCCGTCCGGTCGCGGGGCTCGCAGCAGCAGACCGGCCGCGCCATATCTACCCCAATAGTGGACGCCGCTGTCGGATATCACCCATCCGTCACCGTCGCCCTGCACGAGTTCAGGATATGCAGGCCCTCAATCTTCGATGCTCGGGGTCAAGCGTGGGCACGTTGGCCGGCTCACCCGTGTTGAGGCGCCCCAGGAGCCGCGTGAGCCGCTCTGTGGAATCAATCCGAAACATCTGACCGTTCGCAGCGCAGCTCATTCGGCCGGGCGCGGTCTCTGCCAGCAGGATGGGAAACGCGGGTCGACGGCCACGAGTTCGTCGGGCTCGGGCGCCCGTCGCGGCGCGCCGCGCGGCACCTTCTGCAGGCAGACAGCACTCAGTCGGCGCATGTGCGCCTCGACCTGTCGCTGCTGCGTCTCGCGCAAGCTCAGCTTGATGAGGATCCATCGGTGCCCGGCGCTCGCGAGCTCGTGCGCCGCCGCGCCGGTCGGCGCCAGGTGCTGGTCGATCGTGTAGCCGGAGTCGGGGTCCTCCATCGCGTCCCACGCGATTGCCGACGGCTATTTGCGTGCAGCTGCTGAGCGCTTAGCATTTGTACAGCAACGCGAGGGAGGCGAAGTGAGCGGACCCGAGAACCTCGACTTCTTCACCGAGAAGTCGCTCGTCGATGACCCCTACGACTACTACGACGCGATCCGTCGTTGCCCAGTATGGCGTGAGCCGGCGCACGGCGTGGTGATGGTGTCGGGGTATGACGAGGCCGTCGCCGTGCAACGCGACGCCGACCAGACCTTCTCGGTATGCAATATAGTCAGCGGACCATGGTCGGGGATTCCGATCGAAACCGACAGCGATGACATCTCGGATCTGATCGAGCGGCACCGCCAGAGGGTTACGTTCGGCGACTACTTCATATCGTTTGATCCTCCGAAGCACACCGCACACCGCTCGCTGTTGAGCCGGTTGTTTACGCCGAGGCAGCTCAAGAACAACGAGGACTTCCTGTGGCGTCTTGCCGACGAGCAACTCAACCGCTTCATCGCGGAGGGCAAGTGCGAGATCGTCATCGACTACAATTTTCCGTTCACGCTCGACGCGATTACCGACCTGCTGGACGTACCCGAGGCCGACCGTGAGCGATTCCGCCGCGCTGCGACAGCCAGCAGGCTCGAAGGCGAACGCAGCGGCTTCGTTGGCGTGAAAGAGGAATGGTTCGTCGAGTACATCGAGGATCGGCGGCGCAATCCGCGCGACGATGTCCTCACCGAGCTTGCGCTGGCAACGTTTCCCGACGGCACGACACCCGACGCGATTGACGTTGCCCGCGTTGCCACGTTCATGTTCGCCGCCGGCCACGGCACGACGATCGACCTGCTGAGTCTCGCGATGCTAATGCTGGCGGAGCGACCGGACTTGCAAGAGCAGCTGCGCGAGGACAACTCAAAGATCCCCGCCTTTATCGAGGAGATGCTGCGCTTCGAAAGCCCAATCAAATCGAATTTCCGCATGGCGCGGCGCACCACCAGGATCGGCGACATCGATGTGCAAGCCGGTACCAGCGTACTCGTGATGAACGGTGCGGCAAACCGCGATCCACGACGGTTCGACGAGCCCGACGAATTCCGCCTCGGCCGCCCAAACATATTGCAACACATGGCATTCGGCCGTGGTATTCACACTTGTCCGGGCGCCCCGATTGCACGCGCCGAAGTGCGGGTGAGCTTGGAACGAATCCTTGACCGGATGGCCGACATTCGGCTTTCAGAGGCCGAGCACGGTCCGGCAGGCGCTCGTCGGCTCAAATGGGACCGCACCCTTCTGTTCAGGCGCCTCAAGGAATTGCACCTCGAGTTCACTCCGGTTCAGTGAGCCGTTCCATTGCTAAGACCGACGGGGTGAGCCGCAGCCGCTAATCGGTGATGTCCCAGGTGTCGTCGTCAGGTCTGGCCATACGAGAACCAATGCAGGCAGTGCCATAGCGGGCCCCTTCAGCGCGCGGGTCCAGGACCGGGACGTGCTGGTAGGGCAACGGCGCGCCCGATTCGCCGCGCCCAAAGTTAGCTACGCTTATCGCCCGGGCCTCGCGGGCGATCACCACCGCCTCATCCACCCCGCCCAGCCCGGCGGCTACGTGCGAGACGCCGATTACATACGCGGGTCGCCGGTCGGACGCCAGGGTCACCGCGCTGACCGTCAACCGTCGTCTCGACCTCCTTAGCCCGCGAAATCCCAGCTCAGCTCACAAGCCTGCGAATCAACTACGCCGGAACCCCGGTGTCCAAAGGCTTCCGCGCCGACGCGATCACATAGTCCGCGACGCCGGTCCCTCGTTCCCACATCCATACGCCGCGGCACTGGGCGCGATCGTCTTCCGAGACTTCCACCACCACTTCATCCATCTTCTTCTTTCCCGCAACGCGCTGCCGACCGTAATTGGCCATCCCGGGATACACGTCTTCCCGGATCGATTCCACGAGGACATCGCCGAATCCCGCGGCAGACAGCCGCCGTGAGTACTCCTCGCGGTCATACAGATTGGCCTCGGGATAGTAGTTGCACCTTCGGCCGAAAGCGGTCAGCCGGCCGGGTTTCTTGCCTGGATTCGGGAGCATGTCGGCGAGCGCAATGGTTCCTCCTGGTTTGAGGACGCGAAATGCTTCGCGCATGAATTGATCACGCGTGTCAAAGTGGAATGCGCATTCCAAGGCCAAGACTTTTTCAAACGATGCGTCGGGAAACTCCATTGCGGTCGCGGAACCGAGTCGAATATCGATTTGTTTCTCCAGCCCACGCTTGGCGACGCGTTCCCGGCCCTTATCGACGTGGACGGGTGTGATGTCGATGCCCGTGATGTGAGACACCTTGAAGCGATCGAGAAGAACAAAGTCCTGCTCCGCGAAACCGACACCGACGTCGAGGACTCCATCGCTTGGTTGCAGCCCAGCCCGGGTTCCCAGGAGTTCGACCATCGCGACACAAGCGTCGGGATAGGTGCGAGCGACGTTCCAGTAACCGAGGTTGAGCCACAGCGGCTTGGAGTCATCGACATACCCTTCATTCATGAAGTCGATGAGGTCGTCGCCCTTCATCGTGTAATAAGCCGCGGCGTCTTTCTGTCGCAACAGGGTAAAGGAGCGGACAACCGTCAGGAACTCCCAGTAGATTAAAAAGGCGATTCGGCGCATTTTGTTCCTCCGTGGATTGTCGAAGTGAGCTGTGTGCGGGTTGGAGTTCCGCAAGCGGGCTAGAGCAGTCCGAGCAGTTGCAAGTCGGTGACGTATTTGATGATGATCGGCGCCGAGACGTGCGGAATGTCACCGTTGGGGCCGATTTTCGCTTCTTGCACCGCAGCACGGAATCGCTCGGTCGGCGCGAAGGACCCGCGCATCGGCTCTGCGGGCTGCAAATAAGTGGAATTGCGCGACAGCAACTCCAGCACGGTGCCTGGGCGCTGTCGATCCGGCAGGGCACGCAGGCCGGTCTCAAGCCGTTGCAACCACTCGCCAAAGTCACCGATGCGCTGGATCGGGTAACCGGCCTCAATCACCCAGTCGACGTACTCGTCGAGCCCGATCCCGTCGTCGTGCGGGTTCATCACGTGATAGGTCTGAAACCCGTCGACCACCTGGACACCCAGCGTGGCGATCGCCTCGGCGATGAATTCGACGGGCAGCCCGTCGAAGTGCGCGCGTTGCCGGTTGCCGTCGGCGTCGAGCTGGTAGAACGAGCCGGGCGCGATGCCGGTGGCCCCCAGGCTCAGCACCATCTGGGTGAACCAGTCCGACACGTTGAGCTGGCCCGCGTAGGTGGTGTCGGCCAGGATCATGTCGCAGCGGAACACCGTGACCGGCAGCCCACACAGATCATTTGCCTCGCGCAGCAGCACCTCGCCGGCCCACTTGCTGTTGCCGTAGCCGTTGACGTTGCTGTCATCGATGGTGCGGGTGGGGCTGATGACCCGGATGTCGGCATCCTCAGTGAACGCGGACGAATCGATCTGGGTTCTCACGTCGGCAGTCGACACGTAACTGTAGGGCTTGAGTTTCGTGGTGAGCGCGATCCGGATCAGCTCTGCGGTGCCCACGACGTTGGGCCCGAACAGCTCGCTGTAGGGCAGGACACCGCTGACCAGGGCTGCGGGATCGACGATCAGATCCACGGTGTCGGCCAGCCGCTGCCAGGTCTGCTGGTCCAGCCCCAGGTTGGCTTCGCCCTTGTCGCCGACGATGACCTCCAGATGATCGGCGGCCAGTTCCTGGAAGTGCCGCAGCAGCTTGGGGTCGCCGCTGTCGAAGGTCTTGTCCAAGCGTTGCCGCGCATCCTCGTTGGACTCGGCCCGCACCAGGCAGATCAGCGTGCCGTCGACCAGCTCCATCCGCTCCAGCCATTCCAGGGCCAGGTAACGCCCCAGGAAACCGGTCGCCCCGGTCAGCAGGACCGTCCGCACTTCGGCGCTCGGGCCTGGCAGCGTCGGGGCGGCGGTCAGCGTCGCGGCGTCGATGAACTTGTCCAGCGCGAGGTCGCCGGCGTGCACCTCGGTGCTGTCGCGGCCGTGCACGGACGCGAAGCTGGGCCCCTTGGCCCGTCTGCCCAACTGCTGGCTCAAGCTTCTAACGGATGGCGCCTCGAACACGGTGCGCACCGAAAGGCCGGCATCCAGGCCGGTCTCGATCGCGGCGACCAGGCGCATCGCCAACAGCGAATCCCCACCCAAATCGAAAAATGAGTCGTCGACCCCGACGCGCTCCACACCCAGCACCTGGGCGTAGATGCCGGCCAGGATCTCCTCGACCGGGCTAGCCGGAGCGCGATAACCACCACCGGCATCCTGGTATTCGGGTGCCGGTAGGGCGCGGGTATCGAGTTTGCCGTTGGGTGTCAGCGGCAGCGCCGCCAACACCACCACCGCGGCCGGCACCATATACTCCGGGAGCCGCTCGGCCAGCCCGGCGCGTATCTCGGCCGGGTCTGCCGTCCCGGTGACATAGCCCACCAGACGCTTGTCGCCGGGGCGGTCCTCGCGGGCGATCACCACCGCCTGCTCCACCCCATCCACCCCAGTCAGGGCCGCCTGAACTTCACCGAGCTCGATGCGATACCCGCGGATCTTGACCTGCTCATCGGCGCGCCTCAGATACCGCAGCTGCCCATCAATCCAACACACCAGATCCCCGGTGCGATACATCCGCGCCCCGGGCCCCCCGAACGGGCAGGCCACAAACCGCGACCCGGTCAACGCGGCCCGGCGCACATACCCACACCCCACCCCGGCACCGGCCACATACAACTCACCGACCACACCGGCGGGCACCGGGCGCAACCACCCATCCAGCACAAACAACGCCGCCCCCGACACCGGCGAGCCGATCGGCGGCACCCCCGACCCCGGCGTCAGCGGCGCACTGATCGCCACACACATCGTGGTCTCGGTCGGGCCGTAGGCGTTGACCATCACCCGCCCCGGCGCCCACCGATCCACCACCTCGGCCGGGCAGGCCTCACCGACCACCGCCAATGCCACCGACTCCAACCCCTCAGCCGGCAACGCCGCCACCGCCGACGGGGTCTGAGTGAGCACATCGACCTGTTCTGCGACCAGCACATCGTGGAAGTCTTGCGGTGAACCGGTCACCGACTCGGGCACCACCACCAGCCGCCCACCACGCAGCAGCGCACCAAAGATCTCCCACACCGACACGTCGAAAGCCAACGAATGACACAGCGCCCACACCCCCGCGCCCGGCAGGCCGGCATCCAACGACCCCAACAGCTGGGTCACGTTGCGATGGGTGATCGCCACTCCCTTGGGCACCCCGGTGGTGCCCGAGGTGTAGATCAGGTAGGCGATATCGTCGGGGGCCGGCGCCGGCAAGCCTGTGCTGGGCTGGGCGTCAACAGCGGGGTCGTTGACATCGATGACCACCACGTCAAACCCGTCCAGCCGCCCGGCCAGCCCGGTGGTGGTGATCGCGGCGATCGGCGCCGCATCATCCACCATGAACCCGATCCGCTCCGCCGGCAGCCCCGAGTCGATGGGCAGATAGGCCGCCCCGGTTTTAAGCACCGCCAGGATCGCCACGATCGCCTCAGCCGACCGGGAAAACAGCAGCGCCACACACTCACCCGGACCCGCTCCCTGAGCGGCCAGCAGGTGCGCCAACCGATTGGCGGCCTCCTCAACCTCGCGGTAAGTCATTGAGCGGCCCCCGCAGCTGATCGCCACCGCATCCGGTGTCCGGGCCACCCGCTCAGCGAACAGCACCGGAATCGACACCGGCGTGATCACGGGCTGGGTCAACACCGCCCGGTTACCGATCTCATCCAACCGGGCATGCTCACCCTCGTCGAGCAGATCCACCGAAGAGAGCCGCCGTGTGGGGTCGGTGGTCATCGCCACCACCACCCGCTCTAACCGCTCGATGAGCGCCTGGATGCTGTCCGCGTCGAACACGTCGGTGCGAAACTCCACGTGCCCGTAAATCCCGGCGGGCTCACCGGCCTCGGTCCAGCATTCTTTGAGGAAAAACACCAGATCCATTTTCGCGGTCTGGGTATCCGCGAGCAGCGGCGTGACCTGAAGATCACCCAAACTCAGCCCGGTCGCGGGGACATTGACTTGCCCGGGGAAGTTGTTCCAGCCCAACGCCACCTGAACCAGCGGGTGATGGGTCAGGGAACGGGTCGGGTTGAGCCGCTCGACCAGCACCTCGAAGGGCATGTCTTGGTGCTCGTAGGCGGCCAGGCTGCGCCGTCGCACCTGGGCCAGCAGCTCGGCCACGGTGGGATCACCGGCCAGATCGACGCGCAGCACCAAGGTGTTGACGAAAAACCCCACCAGCTCATCGAGCGCGGGATCGCGGCGCCCGGCGATCGCGAACCCCACCGCCACATCGCTGCTAGCGCTGATCTTGGCCAGCAGCACCGCAAGGGCGGCCTGCGTCACCATGAAACCGGTCGCGTTGTGCTCGCGGCTCACCCGAGCAACCTGCTGCTGCAGCTGCGCCGGCCACTCCACCGCCACCCTGGCGCCGCGCTGATCAGCCACCGGCGGGTAGGGCCGATCGGTGGGCAGCTGCAGCCGCTCAGGCAGCCCGGCCAGCGCCTGCTCCCAGTAGGCCAGCTGCGCGGCGATGCGGCTTTCACTGTCATCGAGATCACCAAACTGTGCGCGCTGCCAGAGCGTGTAATCGACGTACTGCACCGGCAATGGCGCCCAGCCGGGGGCCCGCCCCGCGCACCGGCTGGCATAGGCCACACCTAGGTCACGCACCAGCCGGGTCATCGACCAGCCATCGGCGGCGATTTCGTGCAACACGGCCACCAGCACGAGTTCGTCGTCGGCGACGCGGAAAAGCCGTGCCCGCAAGGGAATCTCGGTCGCCAAATCAAACCTGTGAAGGACCGCATCCTCGATGGCCTCAGCCAGCCGGCCTGCCGGCCACCCGGTGGCATCAATGACGTCCCAGCCGAAATCGGCTCGCTCGGCGGGCACCACCAGCTGTTGGGGCATCCCGTCAGGCGCCGCAAACAACGTGCGCAGGCTCTCATGGCGGCCCACCACATCGGCCAGCGCCGCACCCAGCGCGTCGGCATCAAGCGTGCCGCTCAGCCGCAACGGCACCACCACGTTGTAGACCGGTGAGGGCCCCTGCAACTGGTCGATAAACCACAACCGGCTCTGGGCAAACGACAACGGAACCACCGCCGGCCGCTCAACCGGCATCAGCGGCTCCAGCGCCCCCTCCCTACCGATACGGGGCGCCAACTGGGCAACCGTGGGCGCCTCAAACACCGCACGCACCGAAAGATCGGCATCCAGACCGGTGTTGACCGCGGCGATCAGACGCATCGCCGACAGCGAATCCCCACCCAGGTCGAAAAACGAGTCGTCGACCCCGACCCGCTCCAGCCCCAGCACCTGGGCGTAGATGCCGGCCAGGATCTCCTCGACCGCGTTGGCCGGGGCGCGGTAACGATCGCCCTCCTGGTATTCGGGTGCCGGCAGGGCGCGGGTGTCGAGTTTGCCGTTGGGTGTTAGCGGCAGCGCGTCGAGCACCACCACCGCGGCCGGCACCATATAGGCCGGCAGCCGCTCGGCCAGCGCGGCCCGCATCTGGGCCGGCTCGGCGGTCCCGGTCACATAGCCCACCAGGCGGTTATCGCCGGGGCGGTCCTCGCGGGCGATCACCACCGCCTGATCCACCCCAGCCAGCCCGGCCAGGGCCGCCTGCACCTCACCGAGCTCGATGCGATACCCGCGGATCTTGACCTGCTCATCGGCGCGCCCCAGATACCGCAGCTGCCCATCAGCACCCCACCACACCAAATCCCCGGTGCGATACATCCGTGTCCCCGGCGCCCCCGGCCCGCCGAACGGACACGCCACAAACCGCGACCCGGTCAACGGAGCCCGGCCCACATACCCACACGCCAGCCCCCCACCGGCCACATACAACTCCCCGACCACCCCGGCCGGCACCCGCCGCAACCACCCATCCAGCACAAACAACGCCGCCCCCGGCACCGGCGCACCGATCGGCACCACCCCCGACCCCGCCGTCAACGGCGCGCTGATCGCCACCACCATCGTGGTTTCGGTCGGGCCGTAGGCATTGACCATCACCCGCCCCGGCGCCCACCGATCCACCAGCTCGGCCGGACACGGCTCAGCGGCCACCGCCAACGCCATCGACTCCAACCCCTCGGGGAGAGCACCGCCACCGCCGAGGGAGTCTGGACGAGCACGCTGACCTGTTCACCGACCAGCAAGGCGTGGAAGTCTTCCGCCGAGCGTGTCACCGAGTCGGGCACCACCACCAGCCGCCGCCCGTGCAACAACGCATCCCAGATCTCCCACACCGACGTGTCGAACCCATAGGAATGACACTGCGTCCCCACCCCCGCCACCGGCAGATATGCCTCGAATGCATTCAGTGAGGCCAGCAGCTGGGTGACGTTGTGGTGGGTGACCGCCACCCCCTTCGGGGTTCCAGTGGTGCCCGAGGTGTAGATGATGTAAGCAATGTCCCCGCCGGCCGGCGCCGGCAAGCCCGTGCCCGGATAGGTGTCAATGCGAGGATCTTCGACATCGATGACCAGCAGGTCACACCCGTCCAGCCGGTCGGCCAGCCCGGTGCTGGTGATCGCAGCGACCGGCGCGGCGTCGGCGAGCATGAACCCGATCCGGGCCCCCGGCAACGCCGGGTCGATGGGCAGATAGGCCGCCCCGGTCTTGAGCACCGCCAGGATCGCCACGATCGCCTCGGCGGACCGCTCCAACAGCAGCCCCACACACTGCCCCGGACCCACACCCTGGCCGGCCAACAGGTGCGCCAACCGATTAGCGGCCTCCTCAACCTCGCGGTAGGTCATCGAGCGGCCCCCGCAGCTGATCGCCACCGTCTCCGGGGTGCGCGCCACCTGCGCGGCGAACAACACCGGAATCGACACCGGCGTGGTCGCCGACTCGGTCAACACCGCCCGGTTACCGATCTCATCTAGCCGGGCATGCTCACCCTCGTCGAGCAGATCCACCGACGACAACGACCGGGTGGGGTCGGCGGTCATCGCCACCACCACCCGCTCTAACCGCTCGATGAGCGCCTGGATGCTGTCCGCGTCGAACACGTCGGTGCGAAATTCCACGTCCCCGTAAATCCCGGCGGGCTCACCGACCTCGGTGAAACGTTCGGCCAGGGTAAATGTCAGATCCATGCGCGCCGACTGGGTGTCCACCGGCAGCGGCGTGACCTGAAGATCACCCAACGCCAACCCGGTCGCGGGGTCATTGACTTGCCCGGCGAAGTTCTGCCAGGCCAACACCACCTGGACCAGCGGCTGATGGGCCAGGCTTCGGGTGGGGTTGAGCCGCTCGACCAGCACCTCAAAGGGCACGTCTTGGTGCTCGTACGCGGCCAGGCCGCGCGCCCGCACCTGGGCCAGCAGCTCGGCCACGGTGGGATCACCACCCAGATCGACGCGCAGCACCAGGGTGTTGATGAAAAAACCCACCAGCTCATCCAGCGCCGGGTCGCCGCGCCCGGCGATCGCGAACCCCACCGCCACATCGGAACTGGCGCTGATCTTGGCCAGCAGCACCGCAAGGGCGGCCTGCACCACCATGAAGCTGGTCGCGTTGTGCTCGCGGGCCACCCGCGCAACGCGCTGCTGCAACTCCGCCGGCCACTCCACCGCCACACTGGCCCCGCGGTAATCAGCCACCGGCGGGTAGGGCCGATCGGTGGGCAACTGCAACCGCTCGGGCAGCCCGGCCAGGGCCTGCTCCCAGTAGGCCAGCTGCGCGGCAATCGGGCTGTCGCTATCGGCCAGATCACCAAACTGTGCGCGCTGCCACAGCGTGTAATCGACATACTGCACCGCCAACGGCGCCCAACCCGGGGCTTGCCTCGCGCACCGGCTGGCATAAGCCACCCCCAGATCACGCACCAGCGGGGTGATCGACCAGCCATCGGCGGCGATATGATGCACCACGCCCACCAGCACGTGCTCGTCCTCAGCGATCGTGAAAAGCCGTGCCCGCAACGGGATCTCGGCGGCCAAATCAAACCGGTAGCGCGCCACCGCGCCGATGGCCTCCTCCAGCCGGCCTGCCGGCCACCCTCTGACATCAATGACGTCCCAGCCGAAATCGGCCCGCTCGGCGGGCACCACCAGCTGCCGCGGTATCCCCTCGACCGCCGGCAACAGGGTGCGCAGGCTTTCATGGCGGCCCACCACATCGGCCAGCGCCGCACCCAACGCCTCGGCATCAAGGCGCCCGCCCAGCCGCAACACCGCCGGTATGTTGTAGACGGGGGAGGGCCCGAATAACTGGTCGATAAACCACAACCGGGATTGAGCAAACGACAACGGCACCACCGCGGGCCGCGGTTGCGCCGTCAACGCTGCCCCCGCCCGTTCCCCGGCATGCGCGCTTATCCATTCGGCCAACCCGGCCACGGTGGGCGCGTCGAACAACGCCCGGATCGGGACCTCGACACCCAGTTCAGCCCGGACCCGCGCGATCAGCCGGGTCGCCGACAGGGAATGCCCACCCAGGTCGAAAAACGAGTCATCGATGCCGACCCGGGTGACCCCGAGCACCTCGGCGAACAGTGTGGCCAACGCCTGTTCTTGTTGGTCACGCGGCGCCCGATAGGCCACCGCACTGATGAACTCCGGGGCCGGCAACGCCCGCCGATCAAGTTTGCCGTTGACCGTCAACGGCAGCGACTCCATCACCATGATCGCCGCCGGCACCATGTATTCGGGCAACCGATCAGCCACAAAGCCGCGCAGCTCAGCCACTCGTTGGATCGCCGACGGGTCGTTGACATACCCGGCCAGCGAACCCACCCGCGTGGTGGGCAGGTACAGATCCGACACCGCTGGCAGCCAATGGCCATCAGCCGCTTCGGTGGCGTGGGTGTAGATCAGGTCCACCAGCCCAGCCGTCGGCGACCAGGTCACCGCCGTGACGTACCCCAGTTCCTGCCCCAGCAGATGACACTGATGCGGCAACACCGCATCGGGGGCCGATAGGCCGGCCCGCAACTCGCTAACCAGCACCCGGTCACCGGCCTCGGTCAGCGCCTGAGCCAGCGCCACATCGGGCCCTATCCCGGCGTGGGGCACCCCGGTGACGCGCAGCTCCGGCAGCTGCTGCGACCGCAGGTAGTCGCTCAGCCCGGCCAGGCTTGCAAACCGCTGCCACGGTTGCGACGGCAGATCTGCGAGGGAGCGCACCGGCACCGGCGCCTTGCGCAGTACCACCTCGTAGCGGTAACCGCTGAGTTCGTTGACCGCACCCATCCGCTTGAACTGGATGTCCATCGCGGCGATGTCGGAAAGGTGCTGCGGCAACGCCGCAAAGAACTCCGGGGCCAACAGCAGTTCCTGCTCGGCGAGCATTTCCCGGCGCACCCGCTCACCCACCACCGCGGCAGTGTCCTCACCGGTGGTGTCGGCGCACACCATCCCGGTGGTAAACGCCGGCAACAACGACAGGTTGCGCACGTCGCCGATAAACAACGCCCCGCCCGGTGCCAGCAACCGCATCCCCACGGCCAGCACATCCAGCAGATACCCCGCGCTCGGGAAGTACTGGATGACCGAGTTGAGCACCACCACATCGAAATGGCCCTGCGGCAACCCGTCGGCCACATGCGCCGGTTGCACCCGCAACCGCACCCGATCCCCCCACGACTGCCCCGCCACCGCCGCCTGCAGTGTCTGGATCGTCGGCGCCGAAAAGTCCGTGCCCCAATACTCGACACAATCTGGGGCCAGCTGGGCAAGCAACAGCCCCGAACCCACCCCGATCTCCAACACCCGCCGCGGCTGCAGGGCCATAATCCGGTCCACCGCGGCCGCCCGCCATTCCCGCATCTGCTCCAGCGGGATCGGCGCCCCGGTATAACTGCTGTTCCAGCCCCCGAAATCCTCCCCCAACACCGCCGGCGCGCCCGCCTCGGATGTCACCCCCGAATACAGGTCGTCATACACTTCCTGCCACTGCTCAACGAGCTGCGCTTCTCGCTCCGGCTCCCGGACCAGCATCATCTCCTGATCCAGCACGACATAGCCCATCAATTGCTTGTCGCTCACCCCCTCGCCGGCATCCGCCGTCGACGTGGTCGTGTGGTCGATCACCGCCGCCTGCCCCACCCGGGGATGGGCTCCCAGCACCGCCTCGATCTCACCGAGCTCGATGCGATACCCGCGGATCTTGACCTGCTCATCGGCGCGCCCCAGATACCGCAGCTGCCCATCAGCACCCCACCACACCAGATCCCCGGTGCGATACATCCGTGTTCCCGGCGCCCCCGGCCCGCCGAACGGACACGCCACAAACCGCGACCCGGTCAACGGAGCCCGGCCCACATACCCACACGCCAGCCCCCCACCGGCCACATACAACTCCCCGACCACCCCGGCCGGCACCCGCCGCAACCACCCATCCAGCACAAACAACGCCGCCCCCGGCACCGGCGCACCGATCGGCACCACCCCCGACCCCGGTATCAACGGCGCGCTGATCGCCACCACCATCGTGGTTTCGGTCGGGCCGTAGGCGTTGACCATCACCCGCCCCGGCGCCCACCGATCCACCACCTCGGCCGGACACGGCTCAGCGGCCACCGCCAACGCCATCGACTCCAACCCCTCGCGGGAGAGCACCGCCACCGCCGAGGGAGTCTGGACGAGCACGCTGGCGTGTTCAGCCACCAGCAAGGCGTGGAAGTCTTCCGCCGAGCGTGTCACCGAGTCGGGCACCACCACCAGCCGCCGCCCGTGCAACAACGCATCCCAGATCTCCCACACCGACGTGTCGAACCCATAGGAATGACACTGCGTCCCCACCCCCGCCACCGGCAGATATGCCTCGAATGCATTCAGTGAGGCCAGCAGCTGGGTGACGTTGTGGTGGGTGACCGCCACCCCCTTCGGGGTTCCAGTGGTGCCCGAGGTGTAGATGATGTAAGCAATGTCCCCGCCGGCCGGCGCCGGCAAGCCCGTGCCCGGATAGGTGTCAATGCGAGGATCTTCGACATCGATGACCGGCAGCTCGCACCCGTCCAGCCGCTCGGCCAGCCCGGTGCTGGTGATCGCAGCGACCGGCGCGGCGTCGGCGAGCATGAACCCGATCCGGGCCGCCGGCAGAACCGGGTCGATGGGCAGATAGGCCGCCCCGCTCTTGAGCACCGCCAGGATCGCCACGATCGCCTCGGCGGACCGCTCCAACAGCAGCCCCACACACTGCCCCGGACCCACACCCTGGCCGGCCAACAGGTGCGCCAACCGATTAGCGGCCTCATCAACCTCGCGGTAGGTCATCGAGCGGCCCCCGCAGCTGATCGCCACCGCCTCCGGGGTGCGCTGCACCTGTTCGGCGAACACCGCCGGAATCGACACCGGCGTGGTCGCCGACGCGGTCAACACCGCCCGGTTACCGATCTCATCTAGCCGGGCATGCTCACCCTCGTCGAGCAGATCCACCGACGACAACGACCGGGTGGGGTCGGCGGTCATCGCCACCACCACCCGCTGCAACCGCTCGATCAGCGCCTCGATGCTGGCCGCGTCGAACACGTCGGTGCGAAATTCCACCGTCCCGCCGATCCCGGCGGGCTCACCGACCTCAGTCCAGCGTTCGGCCAGGGTGACCAGCAGATCCATGCGAGCGGTGTGGGTGTCCGCCGCCAGCGGGGTGACCTGCAGATCACCCACACCCAGCCCGGCCGCTGAGGCATTGTCTAGGCCGGGGAAGTTCTGCCAGGCCAACGCCACCTGGACCAGCGGGTGATGGGCCAGGCTTCGGGTGGGGTTGAGCCGCTCCACCAGCACCTCAAAGGGCACGTCTTGATGCTCATAGGCGGCCAGGCTGCGCCCTCGCACCTGGGCCAACAGCTGGACAAAGGTGGGATCCCCGGCCACCTCGACCCGCAGCACCAGGGTGTTGACGAAAAACCCCACCAGCTCATCCAGCGCCGGGTCGCCGCGCCCGGCGATCGCGAACCCCACCGCCACATCGGAACTGGCGCTGATCTTGGCCAGCAGCACCGCAAAGGCGGCCTGCATCACCATAAAACTGGTCGCGTTGTGCTCGCGGGCCACCCGCGCAACGCGCTGCTGCAACTCCGCCGGCCACTCCACGGCCACACTGGCGCCGCGGTAATCAGCCACCGGCGGGTAGGGCCGATCGGTGGGCAGCACCAGACGCTCAGGCAGCCCGGCCAGGGCCTGCTCCCAGTAGGCCAGCTGCGCGGCAATCGGGCTGTCGCTATCGGCCAGATCACCAAACTGTGCGCGCTGCCACAGCGTGTAATCGACGTACTGCACCGCCAACGGCGCCCAGCCGGGGGCCTGCCCCGCGCACCGGCTGGCATAGGCCACACCTAGGTCACGCACCAGCGGGGTGATCGACCAGCCATCGGCGGCGATATGATGCACCACGCCCACCAGCACGTGCTCGTCCTCAGCGATCGTGAAAAGCCGTGCCCGCAAAGGAATTTCGGTCACCAAATCAAACCGGTAGCGCGCCACCGCGCCGACGGCCTCCTCCAGCCGGCTTGCCGGCCAGCCGGTGGCATCCACAACCCGCCAGCCGAAGTCGGCCCGCTCAACAGGGATAACCACCTGCTGGGGTATCCCCTCAACCGCCGCGAACAGGGTGCGCAGGCTTTCATGGCGGTCCACCACATCGGCCAGCGCCGCACCCAACGCCTCAACATCAAGCGTGCCGCTCAGCCGCAACGCCACCGGCATGTTGTAGACCGGTGAGGGCCCCTGCAACTGGTCGATAAACCACAACCGGCTCTGGGCAAACGACAACGGAACCACCGCCGGCCGCTCAACCGGCATCAGCGGCTCCAGGCCCCCTCCCTTACCGATACGGGGCGCCAACTGGGCAACCGTGGGCGCCTCAAACACGGTGCGCACCGCAAGGCCGGCATCCAGACCGGTGTTGACCGCGGCGATCACCCGCATCGCCAGCAGCGAATCCCCGCCCAGATCGAAAAACGAGTCGTCGACCCCGACCCGCTCCAGCCCCAGCACCTGGGCGTAGATGCCGGCCAGGATCTCCTCGGTGGGGGTGGCCGGGGCGCGGTAACGATCAACACCCTGGTACTCCGGTGCCGGCAGGGCGCGGGTGTCGAGTTTGCCGTTGGGTGTTAGCGGCAGCGCGTCGAGCACCACCACCGCGGCCGGCACCATATAGGCCGGCAGCCGCTCGGCCAGCGCGGTCCGCATCTGGGCCGGCTCGGCGGTCCCGGTCACATACCCCACCAGGCGGTTATCGCCGGGGCGGTCCTCGCGGGCGATCACCACCGCCTGATCCACCCCAGCCAGCCCGGCCAGGGCCGCCTGCACCTCACCGAGCTCGATGCGATACCCGCGGATCTTGACCTGCTCATCGGCGCGCCCCAGATACCGCAGCTGCCCATCAGCACCCCACCACACCAGATCCCCGGTGCGATACATCCGTGTTCCCGGCGCCCCCGGCCCGCCGAACGGACACGCCACAAACCGCGACCCGGTCAACGGAGCCCGGCCCACATACCCACACGCCAGCCCCCCACCGGCCACATACAACTCCCCGACCACCCCGACCGGCACCCGCCGCAACCACCCATCCAGCACAAACAACGCCGCCCCCGGCACCGGCGCACCGATCGGCACCACCCCCGACCCCGCCGTCAACGGCGCGCTCATCGTCACCACCATCGTGGTTTCGGTCGGGCCGTAGGCATTGACCATCACCCGCCCCGGCGCCCACCGATCCACCACCTCGGCCGGACACGGCTCAGCGGCCACCGCCAACGCCATCGACTCCAACCCCTCGCGGGAGAGCACCGCCACCGCCGAGGGAGTCTGGACGAGCACGCTGACCTGTTCACTGACCAGCAAGGCGTGGAAGTCTTCCGCCGAGCGTGTCACCGAGTCGGGCACCACCACCAGCCGCCGCCCGTGCAACAACGCATCCCAGATCTCCCACACCGACGTGTCGAACCCATAGGAATGACACTGCGTCCCCACCCCCGCCACCGGCAGATATGCCTCGAATGCATTCAGTGAGGCCAGCAGCTGGGTGACGTTGTGGTGGGTGACCGCCACCCCCTTCGGGGTTCCAGTGGTGCCCGAGGTGTAGATGATGTAAGCAATGTCCCCGCCGGCCGGCGCCGGCAAGCCCGTGCACGGGTAGGTGTCGATGCGAGGATCTTCGACATCGATGACCAGCAGGTCACACCCGTCCAGCCGCTCGGCCAGCCCGGTGCTGGTGATCGCAGCGACCGGCGCGGCGTCGGCGAGCATGAACCCGATCCGGGCCGCCGGCAGAACCGGGTCGATGGGCAGATAGGCCGCCCCGGTCTTGAGCACCGCCAGGATCGCCACGATCGCCTCGGCGGACCGCTCCAACAGCAGCGCCACACACTGCCCCGGACCCACACCCTGGCCGGCCAACAGGTGCGCCAACCGATTAGCGGCCTCATCAACCTCGCGGTACGTCATCGAGCGGCCCCCGCAGCTGATCGCCACCGCCTCCGGTGTGCGCGCCACCTGCGCGGCGAACACCACCGGAATCGACACCGCGGTGCCCACCGGCTGGGTCAACACCGCCCGGTTACCGATCTCATCCAGCCGGGCGTGCTCACCGCCATCCAGCAGATCCACCGACGAGAGCCGCCGGGTGGGGTCGGCGGTCATCGCCACCAACACCCGCTGCAACCGCTCGATCAGCGCCTGGATGCTGGCCGCGTCGAACAAATCGGTGCGAAACTCCACGTCCCCGTAAATCCCGGCGGGCTCACCGACCTCGGTGAAACGTTCGGCCAGGGTAAATGTCAGATCCATGCGCGCCGACTGGGTGTCCACCGGCATCTGCGTGACCTGCAGATCACCCAACGCCAACCCGGCGGCGGGGTCGCTGGTGTGCCCGGGGAAGTTCTGCCAGGCCAATACCACCTGCACCAGCGGGTGATGGGCCAGGCTTCGGGTGGGGTTGAGCCGCTCCACCAGCACCTCAAAGGGCACGTCTTGATGCTCATAGGCGGCCAGGCTGCGCCCTCGCACCTGGGCCAACAGCTCGGCCACGCTGGGATCACCGGCCACATCGACCCGCAGCACCAGGGTGTTGATGAAAAAACCCACCAGCTCATCCAGCGCGGGATCGCGGCGCCCGGCGATCGCGAACCCCACCGCCACATCGCTGCTGGCGCTGAGCTTGGCCAGCAGCACCGCCAGCGCGGCCTGCACCACCATGAAGCTGGTCGCGTTGTGCTCACGGGCCACCTCGCGCACCCGCTGCTGCAGCCCCGCCGGCCACTCCACCGCCACACTGGCGCCGCGGTAATCGGCAACCGGCGGATAGGGCCGATCGGTGGGCAACTGCAACCGCTCGGGCATCCCGGCCAGGGCCTGCTCCCAATAGGCCAACTGGGCGGCGATAGGGCCGTCGCTGTCTTCCAGATCACCAAACTGCGCGCGCTGCCACAGCGTGTAATCGACATACTGCACCGCCAACGGCGCCCAACCCGGGGCTTGCCCCGCGCACCGGCTGGAATAAGCCACCCCCAGATCACGCACCAGCGCGGTGATCGACCAGCCATCCGCGCCGATATGGTGCACCACCGCCACCAGCACGTGTTCGTCGTCGGCGACCCGGAAAAGCCGTGCCCGCAACGGGATCTCGGTTGCCAGATCGAACGTGTAGCACGCCGCTGCGTTGATGGCCTCACCCAACCGGCTCGCCGACCAGCCGGTGGCATCGATGATCTGCCAGCCGAAATCGGTCCGCTCACCAGGGATAACCACCTGCTGGGGTGTTCCCTCGGGCGTGGGGAACACGGTGCGCAGGCTTTCATGGCGGCCCACCACATCGGCCAGCGCCGCACCCAACGCCTCGGCATCAAGGCGCCCGCCCAGCCGCAACACCGCCGGTATGTTGTAGACCGGTGAGGGCCCCTGCAACTGGTCGATGAACCACAACCGGGATTGAGCAAACGACAACGGCACCACCGCGGGCCGCGGTCGCGCCGTCAACGGCTCAAGCCGACCCGCATCCGCACCGACACGGAGCGCCAACTGGGCAACCGTGGGCGCCTCGAACACGGTGGGTACCGCAAGGCCGGCATCCAGGCCGGTCTCGATCGCGGCGACCAGGCGCATCGCCAACAGCGAATCCCCACCCAAATCGAAGAATGAGTCGTCGACCCCGACCCGCTCCACACCCAGCACGTCGGCGTAGATGCCGGCCAGGATCTCCTCGACCGGGCTAGCCGGAGCGCGATAACCACCACCGGCACTCTGGTACCCGGGTGCCGGCAGGGCGCGGGTATCGAGTTTGCCGTTGGGTGTCAGCGGCAGCGCCGCCAACACCACCACCGCGGCCGGCACCATATACTCCGGGAGCCGCTCGGCCAGCGCGGCGCGTATCTCGACCGGGTCCACTGCCCCGGTGACATAACCCACCAGACGCTTATCGCCGGGGCGGTCCTCGCGGGCGATCACCACCGCCTGCTCCACCCCATCCAGCCCGGCCAACACCGCCTGCACCTCACCGCACTCGATGCGATAGCCGCGGATCTTGACCTGCTCATCGGCGCGTCCCAGATACTGCAGCTGCCCATCAGCGCCCCACCGCACCAGATCCCCGGTGCGATACATCCGTGTTCCCGGCGCCCCCGGCCCGCCGAACGGACACGCCACAAACCGCGACCCGGTCAACCCGGCCCGGCGCACATACCCAACCCCCACGCCGCGACCGGCCACATACAACTCACCGACCACCCCGACCGGCACCGCCCGCAACCAGCCGTCGAGCACAAACAACGCCGCAGTCGACACCGGCGCACCAATGGGCACCACACCAGAGCCCGCCACCAACGGCGGACTCATCGACGCATACACCGTGGCCTCGGTCGGCCCGTAGGCGTTGATCACCACCCGCCCCGGCGCCCACCGATCCACCACCTCACCCGGACACGGCTCACCACCCAACAGCAACGCCACAGACTCCAACCCCTCCGGCGAGTGCACTCCCACCGCCGACGGGGTCTGCGTCAACACGTTGACCTGCTCGGCCACCAGCAAGTCGTGGAAATCCTCCGGTGAACGCGCCACCTCATCAGAGACCACCACCAGCCGCCCCCCACCCAACAGCGCAGCCCAGATCTCCCACACCGAAAAGTCGAAAGCATACGAATGACACTGCGTCCACACCTGCCCCCCCGGCAGACCCGCCGGCGACGACTGCGCCAAATGAGCCAAGTTACCGTGAGTGACCGCCACCCCCTTGGGCACACCGGTGGTGCCCGAGGTGTAAATCAGATAAGCCAGGTCATCGGCGCCCGCCACCGGCAACGCGATGCAGGGATCGGCGTCAACACCGGCATCGTTGACATCGATCACCAACAGGTCACACCCGTCCAATCGCTCCAACCGCCCGGCCAACCCCGCGGTGGTCACCGCGGCCACCGGCGCGGCATCGGCCACCATGAACTGCACCCGCGCCCCCGGCACCGCCGGATCGATCGCCAAATACGCCGCCCCGGCCTTGAGCACCCCCAACATCGCCACAACCGCTGCAGCCGAGCGCTCCAACACCAGCGCCACACACTGCCCCGGACCCACCCCCCGGCCAGCCAACACGCGCGCCAACCGATTGGCCGCCTCCTCAACCTCGCGGTAGGTCCACGAACACCCCTCGCATACCAGCGCCACCGCATCCGGTGTCTGGGCCACCCGCGCGGCAAACAACGCCGGAATCGACACCGCGGGAGGCGTGGGCTGGGCCAATACCGCCCGGTTACCGATCTCATCCAACCGGGCATGCTCACCCTCGTCGAGCAGATCCACCGACGACAACGACCGGGTGGGGTCGGCGGTCATCGCCACCAACACCCGCTCCAACCGCTTTACTAAATCGCGGACATCACAATCCAAAAACAATTGCCCAACACCCGCGGACCCGCTCGTCGTCGCGCTCGGCTGAATGCTGAGAAAAAGCCGATCATCGTCCCTAAAAAAGTCCAGTCCAAACTGATCGACGAGGTTAGTATGGGTCAGGGTCCCCGATGCCGGAGCACCAGCAAAATCCCCCAAATGTGTAGTCGGAATGAAATTAACAATTACCCGATTCGACGCCTGCGCGGAGCTGCGGAGATGCGCCTTGTTCTCAAGAACGTGCACCGGGAACCGCTGATGTTGCAGCGCTTCCCGCAGTCGCGTGTCGACATGTTCACAAAAACTAGCAACCGCAGACCCCGGCGAAGCCTTCAACACCAGTGGCACAAACCCGGTAATCATTCCGGGCACCGTCTGTGTCTCCGGACGCACACGCCTGCTTACCGGAAAATTGAGCACCACCTCCGAACTCTCGACGTCGTACCCACGTACCAGCAGCGCGCACGCCGCAGTGATCACCGATGAGCGACGCACCCCCAACGCCTGCGACAACTCCTGGATCCCGGCGACAACGACAGGGTCCAATTGAACCGGTGCAGAAGACTCATATGGATCACGGCCGTCCGCGGCGGGCGCCAACCGATAACGCGGTTCGCTTTCCGGCGGCAGGTTCTTGGTCCAATAGGCCTGATCATCGAGATAATCGGTGGACGCTTCGTATTCTAACTCGCAAGCAATCAGATCACTCAGCGACCCAAAAAAAGCAGGGGGAATCGACGCACCCGAAGCCATGGCATTATAGACATCTACGATCCGATGACAAACAAGAGCAACGCCGATTCCGTCCGCCACGATATGATGGCAGCACACGAACCAATAAAATTCATCTACCCGCGTCTGCAACAACGCAAATTTGAACAGCGGGCCACTAAGCGGCATCAGCGTGCGCTGAATCGAGGATGCTAGCCGATAGGCTTTCTGGACAGGATCCTGCGAGCCGATGAGGTCATAGCAAGCAAGCTCAACATCCGGGTAATCAACCGTCTTTTGGAAAACCTGGCCATCCACCTGGAAAAAGCTGCCTCTAAGCGGTTCGGCCTCGCGCACCACTTGACGGATCGCCCGTTCAAGCAAACCAGGCTCGACCGTGCCCTCGATTCGCAAAAGATAGCCCAGCTGCCACCTCGCACCGAAGCTGCCCGGTTCCTGCGCAAGCCAGATATCCAGCTGCCCGCGCGTCAGCGGAAACACACGATCAGTTAGCCGAGTCCCCAAGGAAGTTCTCCCCCATCAAGCAGCAGATTTATCTGTCAAACGCCTGGCCCTGCGCCAGCCTCTCCCGCAAACTCTCCGGCCGTATATCGGTCCAGTTCTGTTCGATGTAGTCCAGACACGCCGCGCGGTCCGCTTCGCCGTATACCACCCGCCAGCCGGCGGGAACATCGGCGAAAGTCGGCCACAGGCTGTGTTTGCTCCTCGTCATCGACCGGGACGAAAATTATCGTCGTCGAACGGATTGATGCTGACCGGTTTCTCCCGAGGAACCATTCCGAACGGTACCGGAGGCCAACAGCGTCCGTCCGGGGATTCGGCAAACTTCCTGGCCGATCTGGCAAACGCCGGCTGCGCGTCAAGATCCCCGCATGACCGAGGCGTTGACCGGTCGATTCACCGAGCATCACGCGTTCTTGGCCCGGGTTCACCTGGATCTGATCGACCAGCACACCGCAGCCATCGACGACATCACCTCCCGTATCGAGGAGACGATGGCGCCCTTTCGCGGGTTCAAATGAGTTGCGACTGACCAATAGAGGTTAAGCAGGGCCCAACTCGATCTCGGTGACCCCTTCAGTCTCCGGGTGGGTACACACCCGGGTTAGAAGTCCAGATCCGCACGAACAGGGCTCGGCCCGTCCCGCGCGTGCCGGCAGACCGGACCCGCCGGGCCGCGGGTGAGCTGTTGGCAGCCTCGTTGGGCGCCTCTGCGGACGCTGCTGCGGACGCTGTAGCCTTCGGGAAATTGTTTCCGCAGCCTGGGCCGTGTCGGGTGTGGCGTTGACGGAATTCTCTTAGACTTCGCTTATAGAGGTTCGTGCAGCGAATTACAGTGGCCGAAAGATGAGGTCTGAACAGACGTGACGGTTGAGCTGGCGCACCCGTCGACCGAGCCGCAGGGGTCGCGGTCGCCGGCTGAACCGGCGCATCCACGCTGGTGGTTCATCTCGACGACGCCGGGCCGCATCTTGACCATTGGTATCGTGCTGGCGGCGCTCGGCGTCTCCAGCGCCTTTGCCACCTCGACGACCATCAACCACCGGCAGCAAGTGCTGACTACGGTGCTCAACCACACCGAGCCGCTGTCGTTCGCCGCCGGACGGCTCTACACCACGCTGTCGGTGGCCGACGCCGCGGCGGCTACCGCGTTCATCGCCCAAGCTGAGCCGCGCCCTGTCCGGCAGCGCTACGAGCAGGCCATCACCGACGCCGCGGTGGCCGTGACCAGGGCGTCGAGCGGGCTGACCGATGAACCGCTGGTGCAATTGCTGGGCAAGATCAACGCCGAACTGGCCGTCTACACCGGCTTGATCGAAATAGCGCGAACCAACAACCGAGAAGGTAATCCGGTCGGGTCGTCGTACCTGTCGGAGGCATCGGGGCTGATGCAATCGACAATCCTGCCCGACGCGGCGCAGCTCTACCAGGCCACGTCGGAGCGGGTGGACACGGAAACCACCGCGTCGACTCACTTCCCGGCTCCGGTGATCCTGGTCGTCGCCACCACGGTGGTCTTCGGCGCGTTCTCGCATCGCTGGCTGGCCCGGCACACTCGGCGCCGGATCAATCCAGGTCTGGTGGTGGGTGCACTCGGTATTCTCGTCATGGTGGTGTGGGTCGGAACTGCGCTGACAATCTCGACGACCGCGAGTCGTAGCGCAAAAGACACTGCGGCAGAGTCACTTAAGACCGTGACCAATGTCGCGATCACTGCTCAGCAAGCGCGAGCCGACGAGACGCTGTCGCTGATCCGGCGCGGCGATGAAGACCTGCGCAAGCAGTCGTTCTATCAACGGATCGACTCCATGCACTACCAGCTCGAGCAGTACATGTCGCGCAGTGATGCCGTCGACAAGCCCGACCTGCAGGGCGCCGATCAGCTGCTGGTCCGCTGGCGGCAGGCCAATGACCGGATCAACTCCTACATCTCGGTGGGCAATTACCGCGCCGCCACCCAGGTTGCGCTGGGTAGCGGCGAGGACGACTCCACCCCCGCGTTCGACAAGCTCGAAGACGAGTTGGGCAAGGCGATGGACCAAAGCCGCATCCAACTGCGCAACGACGTCCTCAGCGCGCGCGGCGGGCTGTCCGGCGCGCAGGTCGGCGGCGTGGTGCTCAGCCTGGGCGCCGCCACTGCGGTCGCCCTGGGCCTGTGGCCCCGGCTGAAAGAGTATCGATAATGATCCGCCTGCCCAGGGTCCGAAGGGTGTGCAGCGTGCTCGCCACCTCGATCGTGCTGGCGGGCTGCAGCCACACCGAATCTCTCACGGTGGCCACGGCGCCGACGCTGCCGCCACCCACACCGATCGGCATGGACCAACTGCCGCCGGAGCCCCCGCTGCCGCAGGACGACGCCAGCCAGAACTGCAACCCGACCGCGAGCCTGCGCCCCTTCCCGAACAAGGCCGAGGCCGACGCCGCGGTGGCCGACATCCGCGCCCGCGGCAGGCTGATCGTCGGACTCGACATCGGCAGCAACCTGTTCAGCTTCCGCGACCCGATCACCGGCGAGATCACCGGTTTCGACGTCGACATCGCCGGCGAGATCGCGCGCGACATCTTCGGCGCCCCGTCGCATGTCGAGTACCGGATCCTGTCGTCCGACGAGCGCGTCACCGCGCTGCAGCAGTCCGAGGTCGACGTCGTCGCCAAGACCATGACGATCACCTGCGAGCGCCGCCAGCTGGTGAACTTCTCCACCGTCTACCTCGACGCCAACCAGCGCATCCTGGCCCCGCGTGACTCGCCGATCGCCAAGGTGGCCGACCTGTCTAACAAACGAGTCTGCGTGGCGAGAGGCACGACGTCGCTGCAGCGGATTCGGGAGATCGCGCCGCCGCCGGTCATCGTGTCGGTGGTGAACTGGGCTGACTGCCTGGTCGCGATGCAGCAGCGGGAGATCGACGCTGTCAGTACCGACGACTCGATCCTTGCCGGATTGGTCGAAGAAGACCCCTACTTGCACATCGTCGGACCGAACATGGCCACCCAGCCCTACGGCATCGGGATCAACCTGAACAACACCGGGCTGGTCCGGTTCGTCAATGGCACGCTTGAACGTATCCGCAGAGATGGCACGTGGAACACGTTGTACCGCAAGTGGTTGGCGGTGCTGGGCCCGGCGCCCGCCCCGCCCACGCCGAGGTATGTGGACTGATGGCCGAGCCCATGAAGAAAGAGCTGCAAAAAGACTCAAACAGAGAGTCTGCAAAGGACGCTGAAAAGAACTCCGAGGCTCCCGAACTGGCCGACCAACCGGAAACCGAGCAGGAGAACGTCAGTCCCGCGACCCAGCCGCCGGACGCGCAGACCGGCGGGACGCCGACGGGACGGATGCAGGCCACCCAGGCGCTCTTCCGCCCCGACTTCGGCGACGATGACGACGACTTGCCGCATATCTCGCTCGGCACCATGGATACCGAGCCGCAGGACCGGATGACGGTCGCTACGCGGGTGCTTCCACCGACCAGGCAGCTGGGCGGCGGCCTGGTCGAGATACCTCGGGTGCGGGATATCGATCCGCTCGAGGCCCTGATGACCAACCCGGTGGTGCCGGAATCCAAGCGGTTCTGCTGGAACTGCGGAAAGCCGGTCGGCCGGTCCGGCGAAGACGCCAGAGGGGCTTCGGAGGGCTGGTGCCCATCCTGTGGCAGCCCGTACACGTTCCTGCCCCAGCTGAATCCCCGAGACATCGTCGCCAATCAGTACGAGGTCAAAGGCTGCATCGCACACGGCGGGCTGGGCTGGGTCTATCTGGCAGTCGATCACAACGTCAACGACCGCCCGGTAGTGCTCAAAGGCTTGGTGCACTCCGGTGACGCCGAGGCGCAGGCGATCGCGATGGCCGAGCGGCAGTTCCTCGCCGAGGTGGTTCACCCGCAGATCGTGCAGATCTTCAACTTCGTCGAACACACTGACCGGCATGGCGATCCGGTCGGCTACATCGTCATGGAGTACATCGGCGGGCAATCGCTCAAGCGGGGCCTCAAGGACGGGAAAGCCGAAAAACTGCCGGTCGCCGAGGCTGTCGCCTACCTGCTGGAAATCCTGCCCGCGCTGAGCTATCTGCATTCCATCGGCTTGGTCTACAACGACCTGAAGCCGGAGAACATCATGCTCACCGAAGAGCAACTCAAGTTGATCGACTTGGGCGCGGTGTCGCGGGTCAATTCGTTCGGCTACCTCTACGGCACACCCGGCTTCCAGGCGCCAGAAATCGTGCGGACCGGTCCCACGGTCGCCACCGATATCTACACGGTGGGTCGCACGCTCGCAGCGCTCACGCTGAACCTGCGCACCCGCAATGGCCGCTATGTGGACGGGCTGCCCGAGGATGACCCGGTGCTGACCACCTACGACTCGTTTGGCCGACTGCTGCGCCGCGCCACCGACCCCGACCCGCGGCGCCGGTTTTCCACCGCCGATGAGATGTCCGCGCAGTTGATGGGCGTGTTGCGAGAGGTGGTCGCCCAGGACACCGGGGTGCCGCGGCCCGGGCTGTCGACGATCTTCAGCCCCAGCCGCTCGACCTTCGGGGTGGACCTGCTGGTTGCGCACACCGACGTGTACCTGGACGGCCAGGTGCATTCGGAGAGGCTGACTGCCAGGGAGATCGTGACCGCCCTGCCGGTGCCGCTGGTCGATCCGACCGACGTCGCCGCCCCGGTGCTGCAGGCGACGGTGCTCTCCCAGCCGGTGCAGACCCTGGACTCGCTGCGCGCAGCCCGCCACGGTTCGCTGGACGCCGAAGGCGCCGACGTGTCCGAGTCAGTCGAGCTGCCGCTGATGGAAGTCCGCGCGCTGCTGGACCTCGGCGATGTGGCCAAGGCCACCCGCAAGATCGACGACCTCGCCGAGCGGGTCGGCTGGCGATGGCGGTTGGTCTGGTACCGGGCCGTCGCCGAGCTGCTCACCGGCGATTACGACTCTGCCATCAAGCATTTCACCGAGGTGCTCGACACCTTCCCCGGCGAGCTGGCTCCCAAACTGGCGCTGGCAGCCACCGCCGAGCTGGCCGGCACCACCGACGAGCACAAGTTCTACGAGACGGTGTGGAAGACAAATGACGGCGTGATCTCGGCGGCTTTCGGGCTGGCCAGATCCCTTTCCGCGGAAGGCGATCGAGCCGGTGCGGTGCGCACCCTCGATGAAGTCCCGGCCACCTCTAGGCATTTCACCACCGCGCGCCTGACCAGTGCGGTGACCCTGTTGTCCGGCCGCTCAACGGGCGAAAGCACCGAGGAGCAGATCCGCGACGCCGCCCGGCGTGTGGAGGCGCTGCCCCCCACCGAACCGCGTGTGCTGCAGATCCGCGCCCTGGTGCTGGGCGGCGCGATGGACTGGCTCGAGGACAACGAGGCCAGCACCAACCACATCCTCGGTTTCCCGTTCACCGAACACGGGCTGCGACTGGGCGTCGAGGCGTCGCTGCGCACCCTGGCCCGGGTTGCGCCCACCCAGCGGCACCGCTACACCTTGGTGGACATGGCAAACAAGGTGCGGCCCACCAGCACCTTCTAGGGCTCCGCGTCGAGCGTGCGTCCAGGGCGCTGCGTGTGCGTTCAGGGCGGAAATATCGGCTGAATTGCACCCTCAGCGCACACGCAAAGCCGTCAACGCACACTCAAAGTCGTCACCGCACATTGGAAGCCGCGATCGCGGTGCGGACGCGCCGCAGTACGGCCGCGGGTCTGTCTTCGGCGACAACTCGGATGATGATCCACCCCATCTCCTCGAGCATCTCTAGCCGCCTGACGTCTTTGACGTACTGCCGTCGGTCGGTCCGATGTTGGTCGCCGTCGTACTCGACCGCGACCATCGACTCCTGCCAACCCATGTCGAGGTAAGCGACCGGGATACCGTCCACACCCGGCACTGGTATCTGGGTCTGCGGCCGGGGCAGGCCCGCGTCGATGAACAGCAGGCGCAGGTAGCTCTCGCGGGGAGACTGCGCGCCGGGGTCGACCAACTCGAGCGCGGTCTCCAGACACCGAAGTCCCGGCGAGCGCGGGTGGTTCTCCGCAATGCGGAGCACATCATCGATTTTGAAACCCGTTGCGCGAGCGAGCGCGTCCAGCCGGGCGACCGATGAGTGAACGGCACCACGCCGGCCGATATCGAATGCTGTTCGCTCCGGTGTGGTGACGGTACGCCCGGCTACGATCTGCGTCTCGCCGTCGATCAATGCACAGCGCCGCGTCAGCACACCACGAGGTGCGCGGGCATTGGCATGGATCAGCTCAACCGGAACATCATCGGGAATCCACTTGGCGCCGTGTAATGCCGCGGCGGCCGCTCCCGCAATGGTTGCCCCGCGGTTGGACCAGAGCCAGGCGGCCGCGATGCGCTGTTCGAGGGAAGGCCGGACGTCTTTGGCGAGGTACACGTTGGGAAATACCGCACGATAATGCGTCCGCAGTTGATGGCGGCTTAACTCCCCCAGCGTCAGTGCCTCGCTACCGATGAACGGTTTTCCGGCGTCTACCATGTCGCGAACAATGGCACGTCGGGGCCCGCCGCGACTTCGTCTGTGCACAGGCAGCGTCGCTTGTGCGTCCAGGGCGTCGCTTGTGCGTCCAGGGCGGAAAATCGCCGCCATTCCCTCCAGAGGCGCACGCTCGAAGCCGTCATCGCACGCGTCGGCCCCAGAGACCGTTATCGAAAACACAGCTGGTTCTCAGCTCGAACCCGCACAGTTAGGACATGCCAGGGGGGCAGTCCACACAGTGGGTCGCCACGGCACGCATGTTGCGCCGGGCCGGGTTCGGGGTGAGCGGACCCGAGGTCGACGCGGCGGTTAGCCGGGACTGGCCGGGCTACGTCGATGCCATGCTCAGCACGAACCCCGACGCAGACCCGGGTGCGATCGCCACCCCGATGCCCAGCCTCGGGCCGCCGCGCGCACCCGGCAAAGGCACGACGCCGGCGGCCCGCAAGCAATACAACAAACAGCTATCCGAGCAACAGGGCGTGCTGTCGGACTGGTGGCTACGACGCATGGTCGCCGTCGGCCAGCCGACGCACGAAAAGTTAACGTTGTTGTGGCACAACCACTTTGCCACCTCTGCCCAGAAGGTCAGGGTGGCGGCGCATATGGCCGCACAGAATCAGAAACTCCGCACGCTGTCGCTGGGCGATTTCCGCACCCTGGCCTACACGATGCTGACCGACGCCGCGATGTTGCGCTGGCTGGACGGGCAGACCAATACCGCCAAGGCCCCCAACGAAAACCTCGCTCGCGAATTCATGGAACTGTTCACACTGGGCCACGGCAACGGCTACACCGAAGACGACGTACGCGGCGGCGCCCGGGCACTGACGGGATGGGTGATCGACGCCAACGGCCGCACCTCGATGACACCGAAACGCCATGACTCCAGCACCAAGACGCTGTTCGGCATCACCCGCAACTTCGACGCCGCCGGCTTCTGCGACACCGTGCTGGCTCAGCCCAAGTCGGCCGAGTATGTAGCCGGACGTCTTTGGCAGCAACTGGCTTCCGAAGAGCCGCCGGCAGCTCAGGTGCTCGACCGGCTGGTCTCGGCCTACGGTCCGGGTCGCAACCTGCGGGCACTGACCGAGGCAATCCTGACCGACAACGAGTTCACCGACAGCCGGGCCGCGGTGGTCAACACCCCGGTCGAATGGCTTGTCGGCGTGATGGGGACATTGCGGGTGCCCGTTGATAAGCCGGCGCGGCTGAAGATGATCCATGCGACGCTGCGGACGCTTGGCCAGCGACCGTTCTACCCGCCGAGCGTTGGCGGGTGGCCCAGCGGCCAGGTGTGGCTGTCCACCGCCAGCGCCGGTGCTCGGCTGCGCGCCGCGACCCAGTTGGCGCATGCGGGCGACCTGTCCAGTATCGAGAACACGGGCGCGGGCGATCGCGTCGATGCGGTCGGCTATCTGATCGGTGTCGGAGCATGGTCGGACCGCACCGTCAAGGCGCTGCAACCCCTGGTGCGACATCCACCGCAGTTGGTGGCTGCCGCGGTCAACACACCCGAATACCTGACGTCCTAGCGAGATTGCCCGAGATCAACCATGCCCGAGATGAACCGCCGTAGATTCCTGATCGCCAGCGCAGGCGCCGGGGCTGTTGGGCTACTGTCGACAGCGGTGGCGGTCAGTTGGCCCGACCTGCTGCGCGCGGCACAGGACCGGCCGCTGGCCGCCAATGCCGGCGTGCTGGTAATCGTGTCGCTGTACGGCGGAAACGACGGGATCAACACCCTGATTCCGTACGCCGACAACGCATATCATGATGCTCGGCCCGAACTGGCCTACGCCCCGGGCGATGTCTTACACCTCGACCAGCAGCTGGGTCTCAACCCCGCGATGAAGGGTTTGGCTCAACTGTGGAACCAGCGGCAACTGGCGATCGTGCGCGGCGTCAGCTATCCGCAGCCCGATCACAGCCACTTCCGGTCGATGGATATCTGGCAGACCGCATCCCCGGCCGAACCGGTGTGGACCGGCTGGATCGGTCGCTGGCTCGACGCCACCGGCGACGACCCGTTGCGCGCGGTGAACATCGGGGCGGTGCTGCCCCCACTGGCAGTCGGCGCGAAGTACACAGCAGCAGCGCTTTCGACGGGGGGTGCGCCGGCTAAGGCCGAGAAATTCGACACGGTCATGAGTGCGCTGGGTAACGACGATCCCGATGACACCCCGGCGATGGCGGCGGTGTGCAAGGCGTACCGCGCGGCGCGGACCACCGACACAACCTTCGCTTCCGTCAAACCCGCTACGGAGGGCCATAATTCGCTGGCCGCGCAGCTGAGCATGGTGGCCAACGCGGTGAAGGCCCGTGTCCCGACACGGGTATACACAGTCCAACTTGCCGGGTTCGACACACACGCCAACGAACGTGAAACCCAGCAGCGCCTCTTGCAGAGCTTCGACGAGGCCGTGACCCCGTTCTTGCGGGAGATGGCCGGCGACGCTGGCGGCAAAAACGTGGTCTTGCTGGCATATTCGGAGTTCGGACGCCGGGTGCGCGCCAACGCTTCTCAGGGCACCGATCACGGCACCGCCGGCCCCGTGTTCGTCGCGGGCGTACCCGTCAAGGGAGGCTTCTACGGCGAAGAGCCCAGCCTCACCAACCTCGATAACGGAGACTTGAAGTTCACCACCGACTTTCGCGACATCTACTACGAGCTGTTGTCGCGCACCATCGGAACCGATCCCACACCGTCGGTCGGCGCGGGCCGCACCAGCCTGGGCTTCCTATGACCCGGCCAGCACGCTGACGCAGTCGCGGGCGATGGCCAGCTCTTCGTTGGTCGGGATCACCAGCACGGCAATCGGCGAGTCGTCCGCAGAAATCTGTCGCGCACCCTTGCCGGTGCTGAGATTGCGCGCCTGGTCGAGCACGATGCCCATCTCCTCCATACCGGCCACAGCGTCACGGCGGACCGCGGCCGCATTCTCGCCGACGCCGGCCGTAAAGGTCACCACGTCGGTGTGTCCGAGCACTGCCAGGTAGGCCCCGATGTACTTGCGCAACCGGTGAATGAACACGTCGTACGCCAATTGCGCCGGGCCGTCGCCGGATTCGATCATTTGCTGCAGCCGCCGAAAATCGCGCTCCCCCGCCAGGCCCCACACCCCCGACCGGTTGTTGAGCATGGACTCGATCTCGTCGACGCTCATGTTCGCCCGACGCCACAGGTAGCTGATGACGCCGGGGTCCACGTCACCGCTGCGGGTGCCCATCACCAGTCCCTCCAGCGGCGTCAGGCCCATTGACGTTTCGACCGGTCGTCCGCCCGCGATCGCCGAGGCCGAGTCGCCGTTGCCCAGGTGCAGAATGATTTGATTCAGTCGGTCCAGCGGCCGGTCCAGGAAGACGGCGACCTGCTCGCTGACGTAGCGGTGCGACGTGCCGTGAAATCCGTAGCGGCGTATCTCCCATCGCTCGGCCAACTCGCGGTTGATGGCGTAGGTCGCGGCCGCGGCCGGCAGGTCGTGGAAGAAGGCCGTGTCGAAGACCGCGACGTGAGCGACGTCGGGCAGCAACTTTCGCGCCACCTTGATTCCCTGCACCGCGGGCGGATTGTGCAGCGGCGCCAGCTCCGAGAGCTTGTCGAGATCGGCGATCCGGGCGTCGTCGAGAAGCGTCGGCCGGTAGAAGTGCTTGCCCCCGTGCACGACCCGGTGCCCGACCGCCAGTAGGCCGCATGACTTGAGGTCGATGCCGGCCTCGGCCAACTGCTCGAACGCAAGGCGCAGGGCCTCCTCATGGTCGGCGATCCGCGATGACGGCTCGCCGATCTGCTGGATGACGCCGCCCGCGCGTGAAGCCTCGGAGTCGGGGTCAACCAACTGGTATTTGAGCGAAGACGATCCGGAATTGATAACCAGCACAGGGCGGTTCGTGCTATTGGCCACGGCCCACGCCCTGCGCCTGAATTGCCGTGATGGCAATGGTATTGACGATGTCTTCGACCAGCGCACCCCGTGACAGGTCGTTCACGGGTTTGCGCAAGCCCTGCAGCACCGGGCCGATCGCGATCGCGCCCGCGCTGCGCTGCACCGCCTTATAGGTGTTGTTGCCGGTGTTGAGGTCGGGAAAGATCAGCACCGTGGCGTGACCGGCCACTTGCGAATCGCCTAGCTTGGTGGCGGCGACCGAGGGTTCGATCGCGGCGTCGTACTGGATGGGCCCCTCGACCAGCAGCTGCGGGTCCCGGGCACGCACCAATTCCGTTGCCGTCCTGACCTTGTCGACATCGGCTCCGGTGCCCGAATCGCCGGTGGAATAGGACAACATGGCCACTTTCGGGTCGATGCCGAACTGTGCGGCGGTGCGCGCAGAGGAGATCGCGATGTCGGCGAGCTGTTCGGGTGTCGGATCCGGGACGATCGCACAGTCACCGTATGCCAGCACCCGATCGGGCAGGCACATCAGGAAGATGCTGGACACCGTCGAGACGTCCGGAACGGTCCTGATGATCTCAAACGCCGGACGAACGGTGTGCGCTGTGGTGTGAGCAGCGCCGGACACCATGCCGTCGACCATGTCGTTGTACACCAGCATGGTCCCGAAATACGAGACATCGTGCATGATCTCGTGTGCTTGCTCGACGGTGATTCCCTTTACCTTGCGCAACTCGGCGTACTGCTTGGCGAACTGGTTACACAAGTCCTCGTCGTGGGGATCGATGATTTTCGCCGCGCTCAGGTCGACGCCGAGTTCAGCTGAGCGCAAACGGATTTGGGCTTCGTCGCCCAAGATTGTGAGATCGGCGACGCAACGCTTGAGCACCCGTCCGGCCGCCTTGAGGATCCGATCGTCATCGCCTTCGGGAAGAACGATGTGCTTGCGATCCGCACGGGCCTGCTGCGTCAGCCGGTGGGTGAACATCTGTGGCGTGGTAACGGTCGGGATCGGAATGGCAAGCTGCGCCAGCAGATCCGCGACATCCATGTGGCTGTTCACCAGCTCCACCGCGGTGTCGATCTTGCGCTGCGACGTTGCCGTTACCCGGGCGCGTGCCGAGGCGACCGCGCTGGCCGTGTCGTAGGTACCCAGCGCGGTGGCGATGATGGGCAGTCGCAGCCGTAGGCCCGACACCAGCGCCGATATCGACGGATGCAGATCGAACCCGCCGTTGAGGATGAGGCAGCACAGCGACGGAAACCCTTCGGCCGCATGGGCGCTGGCGACAGCCAGCACGACGTCCGAACGGTCGCCGGGGGTGATCACCGCCATGCCGTCACGTAGCCGTTCCAGCACATGGTCTGCCGTCATCCCGGCCACCAGCACACCCATCGCCTCGCGTGCTACCAACTCGGTGTCACCGCTGACCAACGTCCCGTCCACGGCCCTCTGCAATTCGGCCACCGTCGGCGCCGACAACAGCGGGTCCTCCGGCAGCACGTAGCTGTGCGGGACGAACGAGCGCAGCGCATCGGTGACGGCGGCCAGCTCCGCGGGCTCACACCGATTGGCGACGACGGCCGCCGCGTGGGCACGTTGAGCCGCCAGCTCGGCCAGACAAACCTCGACGACACTGACGACCTCGGTGGGGCTGCGGCCTTTGCCGCTTACCGTCAGTAGCACCGGCGCGCCGAGGTTGACCGCGATCCGGGCATTGACGGAAAGCTCAGCGGGGCCGGGGACATCGGTGTAGTCGCTGCCGACGATCACCACCGCGTCGCACGCCTGCGCCATTGCGTGGTAGGCATCGACGATGCTGGCGATCGCGGCGTCGGTGTCGGCATGCATCTGCTGGTAAGTGACGCCGACGCACTGCTCGTAGGACAGCCCCGCAGTGGTATGCGTCAGCAGCAATTCCAGGATGTAGTCGCGATCCTCACCGGAGACATCCGGCGACCCGCTGCGCCCGGCTTCGCCGCGCTTGCGATCGCCGTCGCGCCGGGTGATCGGCCGGAACACACCGACTTTGGCGACGGTCGCGGTCAATCGGTTGAGCAGCCCCAGCGCGATCGTCGACTTGCCGGTCTCCGGTTCGGGCGCAGCGATGTAGATCGCGGACGCAGAACCGGCGGGCATGCGCCGCCTCTCAGGCCAGCCGCCGCAACCTGGGCGCCAGATCCTTCTCGAAGAACTCCAGGAATCGGCGCTGGTCGTGGCCGGGCGCATGGAACACCAAGTGGTTGAGGCCCCACGTCACGTACTGACCGACTTTTTCGACGGCCTCGTCGGGATCCGACGCCACGATCCAGCGCTTGGCGATTTGCTCTATCGGCAGGGCGTCGGCGGCCTTCTCCATCTCGATCGGGTCATCGATGCTGTGCTTCTGCTCGGCGCTCAACGACAGCGGCGCCCAGAACCGGGTGTTCTCCAAGGCCAGCTCGGGGTCGGTGTCGTAGGAGATCTTGATCTCGATCATCTTGTCGATGTCATCGGGGTTGCGGTCGGCGGCCGCTGCACCTTCCAGCACCGCGGGCATCAGCTTTTCGGTGTATAGCTCGTCGCCCTTACCGGACGTGCAGATGAAGCCATCGCCGGCGCGGCCGGCGTATTTGGCCACCACGGCGCCGCCGGCGGCGATGTAGACGGGCACCCCGCCGTCGGGCACGTCGTAGATCGAGGCGCCTTTGAGCCGGTAGTACTCGCCGTCGAAGTCGACCCGATCACCGCGCCACAGCTCACGCATCAGCCGCACCGATTCACGCAGCCGGGCGAAGCGCTCCTTGAACTCCGGCCAATCGCCCTCATACCCGGTGGCGATCTCGTTCAGGGCCTCACCGGTGCCCACTCCGAGGAAGATGCGGTTCGGGTACAGGCAGGCCATGGTGGCGAAGGCCTGTGCGATGACGGCGGGGTTGTACCTGAAGGTCGGGGTGAGCACCGAGGTGCCCAGGATGATCCTTTTCGTGCGCTCGCCGACGGCGGTCATCCAGGCCAGCGAGAACGGGGCATGCCCGCCCTTATGCCGCCACGGCTGGAAGTGGTCACTGACGGTAGCGCTGTCCATGCCGTGCGCTTCGGCGGCGACAGCCAGTTCGACGAGCTCGCGCGGTGCGAATTGTTCAGCGGACGCTTTGTATCCAAGTTTCAGTTCGGCCACCAGTTATTTCTACTCCTAGACTCGCGGGCATGGCCCACCAGTCCAAGGCGCCGAGACTTGTTCAAGTCACCGACACCGTGCACCTTGCTCAGGGGCAGGCCGTCAACTGGACGCTGGTCACCGACGACATTGGCGTGATGCTGATCGACGCCGGCTATCCCGGCGACCGCGAGGACGTGCTGGCCTCGCTGCGGCAGTTGGGCTACGACGCAGATGATGTTCGCGCCATCTTGCTCACGCACGCGCACATCGACCATTTGGGCTCGGCGATCTGGTTCGCCAGCGAGCACGGCACACCGGTGTACTGCCACGCCGACGAAGTCGGTCACGCCAAGCGGGAGTACCTGGAACAGGTATCGATTCTCGATGTCGCGCTGCGCATCTGGCGGCCACGGTGGGCGGTGTGGGGCGTCCACGTATTTCGCAACGGCGGCCTTATCCGCGACGGCATCCCGACCACCCAGCCGCTGACCGCCGAGACGGCCGCGGGCCTGCCCGGTCGCCCGATGGCCATTTCCACCCCCGGGCACACCAGCGGGCATTGCTCCTATGTCGTCGACGGCGTCCTGGCCAGCGGCGACGCGCTCATCACCGGCCACCCGTTGCTGCGGCACAGGGGGCCGCAACTGCTTCCGGCGGTGTTCAGCCACAGCCAGCAGAATTGCCTGCGCAGCCTGACCGCGCTGGCCCTGCTGGACACCGAGGTGCTGCTGCCCGGTCACGGCGACGTGTGGCGCGGCCCGATCCGCGAGGCGACGGAGACCGCCCTCGCACTGGCTCGGTGAGCAGGTGAGGCAAACCCGCGCTGTCCGGCACATCCGCGCATCGCCGGAGTCGGTGTATCGGGCTCTCGTCGACGCCGATACCGTCGCGGCGTGGCGTGTCCCGGACGGCATGAATGCGGTTGTGCACGTCTTCGATGCCCGCGTTGGAGGCCGATTTCGGGTCTCTCTGACATATGAGACCCCGCATGGACGGGGCAAGACGGAAGCCCGTACCGACACTTACCACGGTCTGTTCATCGAGCTGGTGCCCAACCAGCGGGTGGTCGAGGAATTCGAATTCGAGGCATCCGACCCCGATTTCGCCGGCGTGATGCGAATAACGACAACGCTCATCGATGCCCATGGCGGCACCGATCTCGTCATGGTCCATTACGGCATACCGCCCGGAGTTTCCGCTGAGGATAACGAGATCGGCACCGAGATGGCGTTGGATAAGCTCGCCGCCCTAGTCGAGTCGCGATGCGACCCGCGGCTCAATCGCTAACCGGCGAGCCCCAGATGTTCCCGTAGCGTTTCACCGGTGTACTCGGTGCGGAACGCGCCGCGCTCCTGCAGCAGCGGCACCACTCGATCGACGAACTCGTCCAAACCATGTGGTGTCAGGTGCGGCACCAGGATGAATCCGTCGCAGGCATCGGCTTGGATATATTGGTCGATCTCGTCGGCGATTTGCGCTGCGGTGCCGACGAACTGCTGCCGGCTTGTGACGGCGATGACGAGCTCACGGATCGACAGGTTCTCCGCTTCCGCGCGTTCGCGGTAACGGTGAGCAACCGCGACCGGGTCGCCGTGCCGGACCCGCCCCTGGGTGATACGGCTGTCGACGATCGGATCGAAACCGGGTAGCGGGCCGTCCGGGTCGTGGTCCGAGAGCTCGCGGCCCCATATCTGCTCGAGCATCGCGACCGCCGTCGCGCCGCTGACCTGCTGATAGCGGATGTGGCGCGCCTTGTCTTCGGCTTCCGCGTCGGTGTCACCGATGACGAACGTCGCTGCTGGAAAAACCTTGAGCTGGTTGGGGTCTCGACCGTAGGACTTAGCCCGGCCCTTGACGTCGGCGTAGTAATGCTGACCGTTTTCCAGCGACGAATGCAGGGTGAACAGGGCATCGGCGTGCCGCGCGCCGAACGCGCGGCCGTCGTCGGAGTCGCCCGCCTGCAGCAGTATCGGATGTCGCTGCGGTCCGGCGGGCAGCGTCGCGAACCCGCGCACACTGAACTGCGGACCCGAGTGTTCGACGCTGCGAATCCGATCCGGATCGACGTAGGCCCCGGCTTCGAGGTCGGCAAGCACGGCATCGGCTTCCCAGCTGTCCCAGAATTGACGAGCGACGGTGAGGAACTCCTCGGCCCGCACATAGCGGTCGGCATGATCGAGAAATCCCCCGCGCCGGAAATTGCCACCGGTGAAGGCGTCCGACGAGGTGACTATGTTCCATCCGGCGCGGCCGCCGGATAGATGGTCGAGAGTCGCGAATTGCCTTGCCACTTCAAATGGTTCGTTGAACGTGGTATTGATGGTCCCGGTCAGCCCGACCCGGTCGGTGACACCGGCCAGGGCCGCCAACACGGTGAAGGTGTCCGGGCGGCCCACCACGTCGAGGTCGTAGATCCGGCCGCGATGCTCGCGCAGCCGGAGCCCTTCGGCCAGAAAGAAGAAATCGAACAGTCCGCGCTCGGCGGTGCGGGCGAGGTGCGCGAACGAGTCGAATTCGATCTGGCTGCCCGCGCTGGGATCGGTCCACACGGTGGTGTTGTTGACGCCCGGGAAGTGAGCGGCCAGGTGAATCGGCTTGCGGTGCTTGCCCTCCCGAACATTCACGATATTCATTCGCAGAGTCCCCACCGTTTGGCGATCAGCTCGTGTGAGCGCAGCCGGTCCTGATGCCGATGCGTCACCGAGGTGATCACGAGTTCGTCGGCGTCGGTGGCGCACTGCAGGGTGTGCAACCGCTCAGCGACTTCGTCCGGGTTGCCGACGAATTGCGTTGCTATCCGGTCTTTTACCACCGCCAGCTGCTCGTCGGTCAGCGGCACGCAATTGTCTGGGTCGGGGTAAGGGATGGCCCCGTCTCCGGCCCGGATGGAATACACCCATTGGCCGTAGCTGGACGCCAGCTGTTTGGCGGTGGCGGTGTCGTCGGCCACCACGATGTCGGCCGACACCACCACATAGGGCCGCGCCAATGTCGCCGACGGAACGAAGGCGTCTCGGTAGGCGTCGATGGCGTCCAGCGCGCTGGATGGGGTGATGTGGTAGCTGGCGACGAATGGAAGTCCCAGCGCGCCGGCCACCTTGGCGCTGCGCCCCTTGCTGCTGCCGAAGATCCACGGTGTCAGGGCTGCGCCATCGCCGGGCACCGCGTGCAAGTCAATACCGTCGACTTCGTAGTTGCCCGCCAGCATGGCGATGATGTCGCCGAGTTGCTCCTCGAAGTCGGGCGCAACCGCCTCGGGCTGCTGCAGGATCGACATGGTCGCTCTCACCCGGCCGCTGCCCAGTAGTCCCCGCAGATCAAATGGGGGCGGGATCACCACACCGTCGACTTCGCGCCATTCGCGCGACGGTTCCGGCCTTGGGGGCCGCGGCCCTTTCGGCTTCGTTATTCGTCGCTGCGCCGAGCGGCCCAAGCCGAGATCGATGCGACCCGGATAAAACGCGTCGAGCATCCCGAAGCTCTCGACCACCGCGGCGGCCGTGGTGTGGCTGAGCTGGACGGCGCCTGACCCCACGCGAATCTTGTTGGTAGCGGCCGCGATTTGTCCGATCAACACCGCCGGTGCGGCACTGGCGACGGCGACGAAATGATGCTCGGCGATCCAGTACCGGCGATACCCCCACTGCTCGGCGCGTTGGGCCAGCTCGATGGTGTTGCGTAACGCCGTCGCGGTATCGCTGCCTTCGCTGACCGGCGCGAGATCCAGGATTGAGATCGGAACCCCCCCAGTAATCGAGCTCATCGCTTGACCGCCGCGTACCGGTTGGGCGCGACCGGCAGGCCGAGCCGCTCGCGCAACGTTTCGCCGTCCTGGTAGCTGGAGCGGAACCGTCCAGCCTGCTGCAGCAGCGGCACTACCTCGTCGACGATCACCGGCAGATCGGTGGCGTTGACCGCCGGCCGCAACCGCGCACCGTCGATGCCAAGCCCCTGCCACTCCAACAGCATCTCCACCAATTCCGTTGCGCCGCTGGCAAAGACGAGCGCATCAGACCTGAAGTCGCCGTCACCGTCGAATGACACCACCACGTCCACGAACACTTTCAGCTCGGTGCCGCCCGCTGCGCGCACCTCATCGAGGATGCTGCGTACCAATTCGCCGTCGGTGGGCGTGATGAAGACGACGTCGGCGCCGGCGGCGGCGAATTCATAGACCGGGCCTGCATGCGCCAGTGCCGCCACCACCGGCTGGCCCTGCGGCGGGCGCGGCGTGATCGACGGCCCCTTGACCGAGAAGTGATTTCCGGTGAAGTCGATGTAGTGCAGTTTGTCGGTGTCGACGTAGCGCCCGGTGGTCACGTCCCGGATGATCGCGTCGTCCTCCCAGCTGTCCCACAACCGGCGCACCACGTCGACGTACTCGACGGCCTCGTCGAACAAGGGGATTTGGGATGCGTTCCGGCGGCCGAACAGGGCCGCTTCGTGCGTGGTCACGCTGACCCGCGGCTGCCAGCCCGCCCGGCCATGCGACACATAGTCAAGGGTGGCAATGGCTTTGGAGATGTGAAAGGGCTCGGTGTGGGTGACCGTGGCCACCGGAATCAGGCCGATGCGGTTCGTCGCCGGCGCGATGCGGGCCGCGATGAGCACGGCGTCGCCGCGACCGGCGAGCCGTCGGGGGTCGATCCGCTCGCGACGCCCGGGTTGCGGCATCAAAGTGTCGTCGATGGTGAGGAAGTCGAGCAGCCCGCGCTCGGCAGTGGCCGCCAGGCCGGACCAGTAGACACCGCTGAGCACCGACGGGGTGTCGGGGTCGGACGCCAGTGTGGCCCGCCATGCCTGTGGGTGCCAGCCGTATCCGTCGAGTGCGACCGCCAGATGCAACTGATCGATCATGCGAATTCCTTGACGAGGATCTTCTCGAACGCGATCGGATGAAACGGCCCCCAGGACGGCATCGGCTCGGCCTCCACCCGGGTGTACCCGGTCGCGTCATACAGCGCCTCGGCCTCAGGCTGGCGATTGCCGGTGATCAGGTACAGCCGCCGGTAGCCGCGCGTAGCGGTCTCCGCCTCCAACGCCGCCAGCAGCGCTTTCGCGTATCCGCGGCGCCGATGTGCGCGGTCGGTCCAGATCCGTTTGAGTTCGGCGGTCTCGGCGTCGAAACGCCGAAACGCACCGCCGGTGACCGGCACGCCGTCCAGCACGCCGATCAACAAGCCGCCATCCGGCGCGACCAACTCTGCGGGCGGCACCGGCAACCAGGCCAGGTGTGCGCGCGGGGTACCCCCGTATCGCAGCGCGTATTCGACGGCCAGTTCGGCCAGCAGCGGCTGTGCCAGCGGATCATCCTGGGCAGCCGATACGAACCGGAGCTGGGAACTGGGCATCACCTAACTGTCTAACGCCTGGCGGGTGGATGCATTCCGGCCGGGCTCAACCGTGCGCCCAGACGAGGTGGCGGTGACATATCGAGGGGTGATCGCCTCGTCCTCTGGGCCGCCGCGCCACCGGCTGGCCATTCCAATCGCGCCGAATAAATCCGCGACCTTCCGCTCGACCGTTTTCCAGCCGCGGGCCGCCAGATACTGGGGGACGTAACGGTATTCGCCGGTGTAGGTCAGCGTGGCCAGGTCGACGTCCAAGCCCTGTTGACGCCAGATATCGATAAAGGCCCGCCCTTCCTCTAGCTGCGACGGGCTCCAGGTGGGCATGTGATCGGCGGCGAACCGGCTGCCGGTGGCGCTCATCTCTGTGAGAGTTTGTAGTAACCGATTCTGTGCGTCGGGCGGCAGGTACCCGACCAGCAGCCCCTCGGCAACCCACACAGTGGGTTGAGCAGCGTCAAAACCCACGCGTCGCAGCCCGTCCGGCCAATCCTGACGAAGATCGATGCCAATCGCGCGACGGTTCGCGTTCAGCTCGGCACCCAGGCCGCGCAGCACTTCACTCTTGAAATCCACGACTTCCGGCTGGTCGATTTCATACACCGTTGTCCCCGGCGGCCACCACAGCCGGTACGGCCGAGTGTCCATACCGGACCCCAGGATCACCACTTGGCGGATGCCCGCCCTTCCGGCTTCCGCGAGGTATTCGTCCACGAATCGCGCATGTACCGCAAGGACATCGATGAGCCCGGTCATGACGGGGGAACCGCCGCCGTGATCCGCGTACCGCTGGTCCTCGATCACCCGGGTGAAGTAATCCACCCCTGCGGCGCGAACCAACTGCTCGGCGAACGGGTCGTCGATCAGCCCTTTGTTGGTTGCCACCGCCCTCGCGACCGCGCCGAATGTCGCGGTCATTCCAACGCCGGTGGCCGGATCCCAGGTGTCGTCGTCTGTCCGTGTCATCGTCTGTCAGACGTCGGAGCGGTGCCGCACGGTCAGCGCGACGGCCGCTCGCCAACCGAGCAGCAGGACTGCGGTGACCGACGCTGCTACCAGTACGAAACTCGGCGCCACACCGGCTGAACTGACTTTGCGCAGGAGCATGCCCACCGCCACCGTGCACAGCCAGACGACCACTCCGGTGGGAACCACGGCCGTGGGACGCTGCCAGGCCCGGGAAGCCAGCCACCCGATCACGGTTCCGGTGAGAAACGGCCATGCCGTCGTTGCAATGCCGGTGACACTGAGTCCTTCGTCGTGACTGCGGCGCCCAACTGCGCAGAATGCCAGCACGCCGATGACGTCGACGCTCAGCCACGCCAGCCGTTGCATGCAGCGAGACTACCGGGCTGGGTCGCAAGTCCTTGACCCGACAGCCGCGGTGAACCTAGATTCGTTAGAAATGAATGCACATTCACGCCCCGGCAGACTTGCGGTGGTGACCGGTGCCGGCTCGGGTATCGGCAGGGCGATCGCCCTGGCATTCGCCGCCCAGGGCGACCAGGTCATCGCCGCCGATCTCGACGAGTCGGCGGCAGCGGCCACCGCCCAAGAGCGTCCCGAACTGATCACCGCGCTGCCGGTAGATGTCGCCGACCCCGCCCAGGTCGACACCTTGCGCGATCGGACACACAACGAGGTAGGCGTGCCCAATATCGTGGTCAATGCCGCAGGTTGGGACCGCACCGACCAATTCCTCAATGCCACACCAGAGTTCGCAGCCAAAGTCGTGGCGATCAACTACCTGGGTCCGGTGCATGTCTGCGGCGCGTTCCTGCCCGCGATGATCGAGACGCATGCCGGAGGACGCGTAGTCAACCTGGCCAGTGACGCCGGCCGCGTCGGCAGCGCGGGTGAATCCATCTACGCCGGCGCTAAAGGCGGCGTCATCGCGCTAACAAAGTCGCTGGCCCGGGAAATGGCCCGCCATCAGATCACGGTGAACTGCGTGTGCCCGGGCCCAACCGACACACCGCTGTTCCACGCACAGCCCGAGAAGCTGAAAGAGGCGCTGGTCAAAGCGATCCCGTTCCGCCGTCTGGCCCGGCCAGAAGAGGTCGCGGCACCGGTACTGTTCTTCGCCTCCGATGCCGCGTCGTTCATCACCGGACAGGTGATCAGCGTCAGCGGTGGCCTCACGATGGCCGGTTAGTGGCAGGCTGGCCCTATGAGCAACCAAGCACCTCCCGCCTTCGACCGATACGACCCGCTCGGCCTCGACGCATCCCTGTCGAGCGACGAGATCGCGGTGCGCGACACCGTCAGAAAGTTCTGCGCCGAGCACATCACCCCGTATGTGGCGGACTGGTTCGAGGCCGGCGATCTTCCGGTCGCACGCGAACTGGGGAAGCAGTTCGGCGAACTCGGCCTGCTCGGCATGCATCTGCACGGCTACGGATGCGGCGGGGCCTCAGCGGTGCACTATGGCCTGGCCTGCGTGGAGCTGGAGGCCGCCGACTCCGGCGTTCGGTCGATGGTCTCGGTGCAGGGGTCGCTGGCGATGTTCGCGATCTGGAACTTCGGTTCCGAGGAGCAAAAGCAGCAGTGGCTGCCCGGCATGGCCGCTGGCGAGCTGCTCGGCTGTTTCGGGTTGACTGAACCCGACGCCGGATCCGACCCCGCCGCGATGAAAGCCCGTGCGCGGCAACATGGTTCGGATTGGGTGATCAATGGCCGCAAGATGTGGATCACCAACGGCTCGGTCGCCGACGTCGCGATCGTGTGGGCTGCCACCGATGACGGGATCCGCGGGTTCATTGTCCCCACCGACACCCCCGGCTTCACCGCGAACATCATCCACCACAAGCTGTCGCTGCGGGCATCGATCACCAGCGAACTGGTACTCGACGATGTACGACTGCCCGCCGACGCGATGCTGCCCGAGGCGAAGGGGCTCAAAGGGCCGCTGTCCTGCCTGTCCGAGGCGCGCTACGGAATTATCTGGGGATCAATGGGAGCCGCTCGGACGGCCTGGCAGTTTGCGCTCGATTACGCCACGCAGCGCACCCAATTCGGCCGTCCGATCGCCGGATTCCAGCTGACCCAGGCAAAACTCGTCGACATGGCGGTCGAGCTGCACAAGGGTCAGCTGCTTTCGCTGCACCTCGGCCGCCTCAAGGACAGCGTCGGGCTGCGTCCGGAACAGGTCAGCTTCGGCAAGCTCAACAACACCCGCGAGGCGATCAAAATCTGCCGCGCTGCTCGAACAATATTGGGCGGCAACGGGATATCGCTGGAATACCCCGTCATCCGGCACATGGTCAACCTGGAGTCGGTGCTGACTTACGAGGGCACACCCGAGATGCACCAGCTAGTGCTCGGCCAGGCTTTCACCGGTAGCGACGCCTTCCGCTGACAGGAGTATCCGATGGCCGCACGCCTGGAATACACGTCCGAGCATCACCAATTCCGGGAACTGGTGCGCGATTTCGTGCGACAGACCGTCGTCCCTTCGCACGAGATCTGGGAGCGAAATGGCCAATGGGATCGCTCGCTGTTCATCGAAGCCGGAAAGCTCGGTCTGCTCGGCTTTTCGGTGCCCGAGCGCCTCGGCGGTCCGGGAGTCAACGACTTTCGCTACAACGCGATCGTCATCGATGAACTGCAGCGCGCCGGTGCGGCGGCCGAGGCTATCGCGTTCACGCTGCAAAACGATGTCGTATTGCCCTATCTCACCGATCTGACGACACCCGAGCAACAACAACGTTGGCTGCCCGGTGTGGTGACCGGCGAGACGGTGCTCGGCATCGCCATGACCGAACCAGGCACCGGCAGCGACCTGGCCGGGATCCGCACCACGGCGATGCGTGACGGCGATCATTACGTCGTCAACGGCGCTAAGACGTTTATCTCCAACGGGCAGAGCGGTGATCTGTTCGTCATCGCGGTACGCACCTCCCCCGATCGCCACAAGGGCCTGTCACTGCTGGTGGCGGACGCGGACACACCGGGTTTTCATCGCGGCCGCAACCTGGAGAAGATCGGCTTGCATGCACAGGACACCAGCGAGCTCACCTTCGCCGACATGCGGGTGCCGGTCGACAATCTGCTCGAACAAGAGGGCATGGGCTTTTATCAGCTGGTGAACAACCTGCCCCAGGAGCGGCTTGCGCTGGGGGTGGGCGCGGTGGCTGCCGCCGAGGGCATATTGGCCGAGACACTCGACTACGTCCGCGAACGCAAGGCATTCGGCGCAGCGATCGCCAGCTTCCAGAACAGTCAATTCGTGCTCGCCGAACTGGCGACCGAACTCGATATCGCCCGGACGTATCTCGAAGATTGCCTTGCTGAGCACCTCACCGGCGACCTGACGGCCGCGCGTGCCGCGCGACTCAAGTGGTGGACCACGGATCTGCAGGTGCGTACCGCCGATCGTTGTCTGCAATTGCACGGCGGATACGGCTACATGCGCGAGTACAGCGTGTCGCGTGCGTTTGTCGACGCCCGCATTCAGACGATCTATGGCGGCACCAACGAGATCATGAAGACGATCATCGCCAAGGACTTAGGCATCTGAGGTGAGCATGGCCACCGACTACAGCGACCTTCCCGTTGAGGAGGCAGTTCGCGCGGCGCGGGCCAGTTCGCGGCGCCGTCAGGTACTCGATGCAGCGGTCAAAGTCATGGGCAAGACCGGGTTCCACCAGATGTCCATGCAGGATCTGGCCACCGAGGCCAATGTCAGTGTCGGCTTGCTCTACAAATACTTTGGCGGTAAGGAAGACCTGCTGCTTGCGACGATCGTCCGAATCCTGGATGTGTTCCGCGACCAACTCGCGCCGGTGATGGATGCCGCCGGTGACGATGTGGTCGAACAGTTGGCGGCCGGGATCCGTCGCTACATCCAGATCGTCGACGAGAACCTCGACGGGGTGGTGCTGACCTACCGGGAGAGCCGGACATTGGGGCCCGCCGGTCGCACCCAGATCAAGGAACTCGAAATCGCCACTGCCGCACCGCTGCGCGCGGCGATCGAGGCCGGTATCTCCGAGGGCGTATTCCGCGACGTCGATATCGATCTCACCGTTTTCGACATCATGCTGATGGCACACGGTTGGGCGCTCAAGCACTGGCACTTCGGGCCGATCTACACCGTCGACGAATACATCCGGTTGCAGACTCGCCAGGTGCTCAACTCGTTGGTCTCCGATGGCCGCCGCGCAGACTACCCGCACCTGCTGTAGGACGATAGTCTCGGGAGCTATGGCAGTTCGGATTGGCGCGGGTATCGCGGCGTGTGCGCTGTCGCTGAGTGCTTTGGTCGGGACGCCCACCGCAACCGCCGATCCCAGCGTCACGCTGCCCCCGATGACATCCGGCGGGGGCGGAGCGATCATCGGCGGTGGTAACAATGCCGGGATCTCGCAGCAGTTGACCAGCCTCGGCAATGCGAATGTCCAAGAGGTAGACGGCTCGGACGCGGCTCAGTTCATCACGGCCGCCGCCGCGGTGGCTAACCCGCAGCTTGCGGCACCCTTCGGGGCGTTACGCCGGGCGCTCGCATGCCAGACCAACAATGCCGGATTCGGGGCGCGCGCCTACCGACGCAACGACGGCCAGTGGGGCGGCGCGATGCTGGTCGCCGCCAAGAGCTCCGTCCCGAACGTCGACGCCCTCGCGAGTTGTGCCAAAACCAATTGGCGCAGGCCCACGGCCGGCACTCAGACGTCGATGTGCAACAACGGCTGGACCACCCCCAACTCCTTCGAAAGTCGGGGCGGCGAGGCGTATTACATCTTGCTCGCCGGCACGGCTGACGACTTCTGCAGTCAGCTCAACGGGAAATACAAGACCAACGCGGGCGGGTGGCCCTTCTAGAAGGGCGGTGGATCGGCCGCCATTCGGGCTTCGTTGATACCGCGCTCCCAGCTGATGCGGGCGGCGCGGTCTTCGGCTCGAGTTCGTCGTCGCACCGGCATCATGAGTCCACGATTACGCTCCGGCGGTGGCATGTTGGTAGGCAGCGTTAGCGTCCCTGTCGGGATGGCCAGCGCCGGAAAGTACAGGCCGCCAGCGGGTTTGGTGATGTACTCATGTCCCGTCGGCGATGTCCACACCAGGGTGCCGTCCGGTTCCTGACGATCCCGCCACCCATTGGGCCCGGTATAGAAGGTCTTGAGCAGGTGGTGGCAACGGCAGAGCAGTTTGAGGTTCGACGGATGTGTGGGACCGAGCGGAAAGGGCACGGTGTGGTCGATATCGCAAACTTCAGCCGGCTCGTCGCAACCCGGGAATCGGCATGTCAGATCCCGAAATCGGACGAATTCAGCCAACGCCGCCGAAGGCCGATAGCCCGACTCTGGTCGAGCCTGCGGTGTCACGAGGGGCTTGATCTTTGCGACACTGGCCAAGTCGCGCAACAGCGTAGACGGCACTGGGCCGAACCCGGGCAGGTATCCCGGAGCTGGCGAGTCGCCTTTGACCGCGGACTCCTCGGCTAGCAGGTGAATCACGACATTGGTGCCCGTACCGCGTTGTCCCGCCTCGCAATTCGGCTCTCCGCATTGGCACCGCAGGACATCTACCCCGGCGGCCAGCGCGCCCAGGGCATCGGCGCGACGCTGGGCCTTCGTACGCGGATCGTCTCGGCATACCGTGGCGGCCAACGCATCGAGCTTTCGCTCTAGCGTGGCGCCGTCGATAGCGTGCAGCTGTGCCCAGACTCCGGCCAGCCCGGCGTCGTTAGGCGCGATTTCGACGTAGCGATCGTCGATGCGATTGCCCGGAACTCTCACGCCGGCCGGGTCAAACCGGGCGACCCACATATCGATGCGCTCAGCGGCTTTGGGCGCCGAAAGCCGCATCCACCGCGGTGCATGCCTGGCCACCGCGGCATCCAGCTTCGTGATCAGCACAGGATCTTCGATCAGCTCGGTGCGGTACACCACCGCGGCCATCAGTCGAAAATCAATTGCTCCCCGCGCAAAGACCTCGGCCACCCGGGGCAGGCGCTCCCGCAACGCAATCGCATAGCGCAGCCGCCCGGCGGCCCGACCACGGCTAATGCCCAACGCCGCGGCCACCTCGGCGACCACATTCTCGTGGCCGTCGACGGCCCAATTGAACCGCTCAGCATCGTCTGCCGGCGCCCGACGCGCATACAACTCACCGATCGCCGCCAATTCACGCGCACACATAGCGTTTTGGGCGCGCGCGGCATCGGTGATGGCATCCAGCACGGCGGCGTCGTCCATGGTGTCGAACATAAGTTCGATCATACTGAGGTGCACTGACAAGTCGCCGCGCCGCCAATTTCGATGTCGGACTCAGACATTCGCTGTTGTCAACCGCTAGCGCACAGCTTTCTCTCGGCTTCCGTGATCTCTGTACACAGTTAGCCTAAGTAAAAAGGCGCCATGAAAGATTCCGCGTGTTTTGCCGCAGCAACAGCCGTGATGGCCGCGGGCTTGGGACTGACCGGGTTGGGAGCCGCCGGCGAGGCTCAGGCTCAACCTGGGCCTCTCCCGCAGTGGTGTCCGGGCGATTTCTGGGACCCGGGATGGGGTCCGAATTGGGACCCGAACGACTGCCACGCTAACTGGCAGGGACCTGATGACAACCCCCCTCTGTCACTGCCTGGACCCGCCGCACCGGGATACCACCCCGGCGGACCCGGCGGAGGTGGACCTGGCGCACCCGGCGGAGGTGGACCTGGCGCACCCAACGGAGGTGGACCTGGTGGGCCGGGCGGACCCGGCGGCGGCGGACCTAGCGGAGGTGCACCCGGCGGCGGACCCGGCGGCGCGCCAGGCGGAGGTGGACCCGGCGGAGGCGGACCTGGCGCACCCAACGGAGGTGGACCTGGTGGACCCGGCGGACCCGGCGGGCCCGGCGGGCCTGGCGCACCCGGCGGAGGTGGACCTGGTGGGCCGGGCGGCGCGCCAGGCGGCGGACCCGGCGGAGGTGTACCCGGTGGACCCGGCGGAGGTGGACCTGGCGCACCCAACGGAGGTGGACCTGGTGGGCCGGGCGGACCCGGCGGCGGCGGACCTAGCGGAGGCGGACCTAGCGGAGGCGGACCCGGCGGCGGCGCGCCAGGCGGAGGTGGACCCGGCGGAGGCGGATTCGGCGGTGGGCCCGGCGGCGGAGGCGGATTCGGAGGCGGCGGATTCGGCGGAGGCGGAGGGGGCGGCGCCGGCGGAGGCGGAGGGGGCGGCGGAGGCGGCCGCTGATGCGACTGTCAGCGCCCGCGGACGGACAGACAACCGGCGCCCACAACGACGACAGCCACCTTCGCTAGCCAAAAGGGGCCTACCGTCCAGCAACTATTCGCCGCCCCCCAGACATTCGTCTAGCGGAGTCATAGGCTGGGTATGCGCTGCGGAGAGTGTGAGACCAGACCGACCGAGAAGGGGTGAGCATGTCGCGCCATCGCGTCGTCATCATCGGAAGCGGGTTCGGCGGCCTGAATACAGCTAAGGCACTCAAACGGGCCGATGTCGACATCACCCTCATCTCGAAGACGACCACCCATCTGTTCCAGCCACTGCTGTATCAAGTCGCCACCGGGATCTTGTCGGAAGGCGATATCGCCCCGACCACCAGGCTGATCCTGCGTAAGCAAAAGAACGTGCGGGTGTTGCTGGGTGAGGTCAACGCCATCGACCTGAAGAGCAAGACCGTCACGTCGAAGTTGATGGACATGGAAACGGTCGCGCCGTACGACAGCCTCATCGTGGCTGCCGGCGCGCAGCAGTCCTACTTCGGCAACGACGAATTCGCCACCTTTGCGCCCGGTATGAAGACCATCGACGACGCCCTGGAGCTGCGCGGCCGCATCCTCGGCGCATTCGAGGCCGCCGAGGTCAGCACCGATCACGCCGAGCGCGAACGCCGGCTGACGTTCGTGGTGGTCGGTGCCGGACCAACCGGCGTCGAGGTGGCCGGACAGATCGTCGAACTCGCCGAACGCACTCTGGCCGGGGCGTTTCGCACCATCAAGCCCAGCGAGTGCCGGGTGATCCTGCTCGATGCCGCGCCTGCGGTGTTGCCGCCAATGGGTCCGAAGCTGGGTCTCAAGGCGCAACAGCGGCTGGAAAAGATGGGTGTCGAGGTCCAGCTCAACGCGATGGTCAGTGCCGTCGACTACAAAGGCATCGCGATCAAGGAGAAGGACGGAGCCGAACGCCGCATCGAATGCGCGTGCAAGGTCTGGGCGGCCGGCGTGCAGGCCAGCTCGCTGGGCAAGATGATCGCCGAACAGTCCGACGGAACCGAAACCGACCGCGCCGGGCGGGTGGTCGTCGAGCCCGACCTCACCGTCAAGGGGCACCCGAACGTCTTCGTCATCGGTGATCTGATGTCGATGCCCGGCGTACCCGGGATGGCCCAGGGCGCGATACAGGGGGCGCACTACGCCACCACGGTGATCAAGCACGCGGTCAAGGGCCACGACGATCCGGCTAAACGCAAGCCGTTCAAGTACCGCAACAAAGGCAGCATGGCGACCATCTCGCGATACAGCGCCGTCGCACAGGTTGGCAAGCTGGAGTTCGCCGGCTTTTTCGCGTGGTTGGCGTGGCTTGTGCTGCACCTGCTCTACCTGGTCGGCCACCGAAACCGCATCGCCGCCATGTTCGCCTGGGGGATCTCCTTCCTGGGCCGCACTCGCGGGCAGATGGCAATCACCAGCCAGATGATCTACGCCAGGGTGGTGACGCAGTTGATGGAGGCGCAAACGCAGGGCACACTGGCGGCGGCCGAACGCGCCGAAGAAGTCGAACGAAAGGCGGTCGGTTAGCGACTAGCTCAGGGCCTGGTCGATATCCGCAATCAGATCATCGGTGCCTTCCAGCCCGACCGAGATGCGGACTACCCCGTCACCGAGTCCGATCGCAGCGCGACCTTCGGGGCCCATTGCCCGGTGAGTCGTCGTCGCCGGATGAGTGACAAGCGATTTGGCGTCGCCGAGATTATTGGAAATGTTGATCAGCTCCAGCTTGTCCAGCACTTCGAAGGCACGTTGCTTGGCGGCGCTCTCCGCGCAGTCGAGCGCGAACGTGACCACAGTGCCGCCGCCGGCCATCTGACGTTTGGCCAGATCGTACTGAGGGTGTGACACCAGGAAGGGGTAGCGCACCCAAATCACCGCCGGATGAGACTCCAAGAATTCCGCAATCCGCTGTGCTGCCGAATTGCTGTGTTCGACCCGAATCGCCAGCGTCTCAAGGCCTTTCAGCAATACCCAGGCATTGAAGGCGCTCATCGCCGGGCCGGTGTGGCGCATCAGCTTCTGCACCGGACCGTCGATGTAGTCTTTGTCGCCGAGGATCGCACCACCCAGCACACGTCCCTGGCCATCGATGTGCTTGGTGCCCGAGTACACCACCACGTCAACCCCGAGCGGAATGCCCTGCTGCAGTAGCGGTGTGGCAAACACATTGTCCAGCACGACTTTTGCTCCCGCGGCATGAGCCAGCTCCGTCACCGCGGCGATGTCAACCAGCGACTGCATCGGATTCGATGGGGTCTCGAAGAACACCGCCTGAGTCGGCACCGAAAGCGCCCGCTCCCATTGCGCGAGGTCATCGCCGTCGACGAACACCGTCTCCACGCCCCAACGTGGCAGGATCTCGTTGCACACCACGAAACACGACCCGAACAGGCTGCGCGAGGCGACCAACCGGTCACCGGTGGCCAGCAGCGCGCCCAGCGAGGTGAACACCGCGGCCATGCCACTCGCGGTGGCGAACGCCGCCGGCGCTCCCTCGATCAGGCGCAACCGCTCCTCGAACATGGTCACGGTGGGGTTGCCGTATCGCGAGTACACGAAGCGGTCCAAGTCGCCGGTAAACGACTTCTCCGCGTCTGAGGCCGACTCATAGACATAGCCGGACGTCAAATACATCGCCTCGGCGGTCTCGTCGAACCCAGACCGCAAGATTCCGCCGCGCACGCCGACGGTGGCCTGGCTGACGCCGTCAGGCAGCGCCTTAGGCGTGCGGACCGAACGGTCGTCGGTCATAGCTGCTTCCAGGGCAATCCAATTGCCCGCCAACCTGTTTCGCCGCGATGGCCGTGAGCGTTGAGATGGCCTTCAAAGCCGTCCAGCACGTTGTAAGCTGGGGCGATGCCGGCCTCGGTCGCGATCTCGGCGGCTCCGATGGAGCGATTGCCGGAGCGACACAGGAAGACCACCGGCCGCTCGTCGTCGCCCGCTGAGGGCGGTATCTGGTCCCGCAGTTCGGCCGCGAAGTTCTCGTTGTGCGTCCCGTCGGTCGTATTCCACTCGATGTAGACCACCTCCCGGCCGAGGCTGGACAGGTCGGGCACACCGACGAACCGCCATTCGGCGTCGGTGCGTACATCGACCAGCACCGCCTGGGGGTTGTCGCTGAGCATCTTCCAGGCCTCGAGGGGCGTGATATCTCCTGCGTACGGGCGCTTTTGCGGTGTGCTCATGGCTGTTTGACCTCGTGTTTCGTAAACGTTGTGAGCCACAATATCCGCGCCTAAGCGCACCCGCCTCGGGGGGCGACGATCTCAGATCAGGCGGTGTACCCCAGCGCCTGGGCTCGTCGTGGAACCGGTCGCCGGTAAGCGGCGGTCGGGGGTAGAGCCGACGCAATTCGGTGCTAGTGGGTCAGTTTGAAAGTCAGTTTGGCGGCGTCAATGCCCTTCTCCGCGCGGTTCGTTGGCCATAAAACACTGCACTTGCTTAACGGCATCGTTCGGCTTGACTCCCATACCCACTAAAATCTGAACTACTTGGGCAGCGGAGTCACCAGAATCGAGATCCGTCGCCATCACATGAACGCTGGGAAACCAATCTTCTGCATTTACCCCCGGCGGCGGGGGCTTCGCGTCGCCTCCTAGGCAACGAGCGTAACCATTGACGCCAGTGTCAGCGTGAGCAGACGACGCCCCGATCAGCACAACCGGGGCGACGAGCAGGACGGCGATGGCCGTGCCGACCGCCGCAACGACACAGATGAAACGCATGCCCACAAATACCACAAATACCCAGCTATCCGCGATGGGTCCTGTCGAAAATGCGCAAGATTAGGTGTATCTGTGCAGGTCAAGCCGGTTATCGCGCGAAGGGCTTAGGCGTGCTATCTCCTGCGTAGCTCATCCGCGTGAGTCTCGCACATTCAGGGCGGTCGCCACCTGTAGGGCGCGGTCGCGTGCGGTCGCCACATCTGGCGCCGTGACCAGCGCCACACCCAGTTGGCGCGCATCGGCGGGCGCGGATGCGCGCCCGAATACGAGGACATCGCTTTCCGGGATACCCAGCGCACCGCTGAGCGCGTCGGCGCTGGGAAACCCGCCCCTCTCGAGGCGAGCTGGTATCGCGCGGGCAGCACCCGGCGAAATCATCATGGTGTCCACCGGCAGGCCAAGAATGGTCCGTGCCTGCAGATCGAACACCGAAAGTCGCTGGCTGCGCAGGGTTACCCAAGCACTCTGCTGCGGGTGGGCGGTGACGTCGACGAAGTACACCTCATCGCCGTTGATCATCAATTCGACGCCGAAGACCCCGCGCCCGCCGAGCGCCTTGACGACTCGCGCGGCGATCGATTTGGAGGCGTCCAGCGCAGCGCTGCTCATTTTCTGCGGTTGCCAGGATTCCAGCACGTCGGCCTCGGCGTGGCGATGACCGATGGGTGAGCAAAACTCAATGACCGGCCCGTGCGCGCCCTCGCTGCGCACCGCGTACAGGGTGATGTCAAACTCGATCTCGACCACTGTTTCGGCCAGCACCCGGTGGCGCTCTGTTTGTGTCTGCACCGCCGCCGCACGCTGCCATGCAGACGCGATGTCGTCGGGTCCCGTGACCACCGAGCGCCCCGGGCCGGCCGCCCCCGTGACCGGTTTCACCAGCAACGGGTACCCCGCGTGCGCGGTCACCGCCTCGAGCTCGCCGACCGATCCGGCGAACCAGAACGGCGCGGTGGGCAGGCCCAGCTGGTCGGCGGCCAGCCGGCGCAGACCCTCGCGGTCGGCGGTGAGCCGCGCGGTGCGGGCACTGGGCACCAGTTCGGCGAGCTCGTTGTCGGGGCCAGTTGCCAGCGCATCGAGGGCATCGAGGGAAACCGCCTCGCCAGCAGTTACCACGAAGTCTGGTTGCAGCCGTCCGATTGCCGCCGACAGCTCGTCGGTGTCGGTCATCGTGATTACCAGCGACTGGTCGGCGACCCCGTGCGCGGGCGTATCCGCGTATTCATCGACGGCGATCACCTCGGCGCCGAGCCGCCGCAAGGCGATCGCCAGCTCCCGGCTGAGCTCGCCGGAACCTAGCAGCATCACACGGGGTCTGACGTCGCCATCCGCGCCGGCGCGCACGTCGCCGGCCTGCGGGGCCACCACGATCGCCGTCGTTTTGTCGTCGTCGGGTGGTTCTTGAGTCAAGCCGTCAGTCACTGCTCAAGGATATGTCCGCTGCAGAACCGGCCGAGAAATCGTGCATCAGGGCTGGCCGGGGAGCAACCGCACCATCAGGCCGTTGCCTTCGGCCAACACGGTGTCGTCGCCGTCGACCAATTCCGCAGACACGAATGCCTTGCGCCCCTCGGTACTGGTGACACGACCGCGTACTGCCAACGGCGTATCGATCGGGGTGATTTTGCGGTAGTCGACGTGCAGGAAGGCCGTCCGGCTGATCGGCCGTCCCGCAGCGTGCGAGATCATCCCGAACATGTGGTCAAACAGCAGCGGCAGCACGCCACCGTGCACCGCGTGGTTGCCGCCGACATGAAACCTGGTGAAATAGCCCGTCATTTCGACGCCGTCGGCAGCATAACGGGTCAATGTCCACGGTGGCAGCAGCAGACTGCCCATGCCTGGCAGGTCGGGCGTCCGCCCGGCCGGTGCCTTGCCTTCATCGGCTTCAAACGGCCCCAGCAACTCCACCAGTGCCGCGGCACGATCGGCCGCATCTTCCCAGATGCCGTCTTCGGGGTCGGCGGACACGGCAAGGTCCTGCAATCGGCGCATCGCCGCAACGAACCGCCCGAATCCCGGTCCGGGGCTGGCCGGGCCGTATTCCGGAAAGCCGCCGTGGTGTTCGTACTCTGGGTCGAGTTCTATTGGGTTCGGTTCGGAATCCGTCACGAGCGGGCCTGCAGGACGTCCCGGCGTACGATGGTCTGATCCCGGCCCGGACCGACACCGATGCACGAAACCGGCGCTCCGGCAAGCTCTTCCAGTCGCAGCACGTAGTCACGCGCTTTGGCCGGCAGGTCGTCGAAATCCCGTGCCCCCGAGATGTCCTCCCACCAGCCGGGTAGCTCTTCGTAGATCGGTTCGGCCCGGGCGAGATCGCTTTGGGTCATTGGCATTTCGTTAGTCTGTGCTCCGTCGATCCGGTATCCGACACATACCGGCACGGTTTCCAGGCTGGAGAGCACGTCGAGTTTGGTCAGGAAGTAGTCGGTGATGCCATTGACCCGAGTGGCATAGCGGGCGATGACGGCGTCGAACCAGCCGCAGCGCCTGCGCCGTCCGGTGGTGACACCGAATTCGCCCCCGGTCTTGGACAGGTAGTCGCCGTTCCCGTCGAATAACTCGGTGGGGAAAGGGCCAGAGCCCACCCGGGTGGTGTAGGCCTTGAGGATTCCCAGCACGGTGGTGATCCTGGTCGGGCCGATGCCGGATCCGACGGCCGCGCCGCCCGCCGTTGGATTCGATGACGTCACATAGGGATAGGTGCCGTGGTCGACGTCGAGCAGCGTGCCCTGCGAACCCTCCAGCAGTACGGTTTCGCCGGCTTCCAATGCGGCGTTGAGCAACAGCCTGGTATCGGCGATGCGGTGCCGGAATCCATCGGCCTGTTCCAGCAGGACCTCGACCACATGGGCCGGCTCGAGCGCCTTGCGGTTGTAGATCTTGACCAGTATCTGGTTTTTGAGTTCCAGCGCGGCCTCGACCTTGTGGACCAGCAACTCCGGGTCGAGTACGTCGGCGACCCGGATTCCCATGCGGGCGATCTTGTCCTGGTAGCAGGGCCCGATACCGCGGCCGGTGGTGCCGATCTTCTTGCTGCCCATGTAGCGCTCGGTGACCTTGTCGATGGCGACGTGGTAGGGCATCAGCAGGTGCGCGTCGGCGGAGATCAACAGCTTGGACGTGTCCACACCCCGGTCTTCGAGGCTCTGCAATTCGCTGAGCAGCACACCGGGATCGACCACCACGCCGTTACCGATCACGTTGGTGACGCCGGGCGTCAGCACCCCGGACGGAATCAAATGCAGCGCGAAATTCTCGCCGGTCGGCAACACGACCGTGTGCCCGGCATTGTTGCCGCCCTGATAGCGCACCACCCACTGCACGCGCCCGCCGAGCAGGTCAGTGGCCTTACCTTTGCCCTCGTCGCCCCACTGGGCGCCGATGAGGACGATTGCCGGCATGACATGCTCCCACCTGGTCTCGCCTGCTTATTGTGGTCCAGCCGGTGAACTATCTGTTTACCCGGCTCAGAGCGCATAGCCGGGCCGGAGAGTGAATCACCGTGCTATCTGTGTGCTGTTGTCCGAACGTGATTCTTAATGCGACTTACCTATAGCCACGCCATAGGGTAGTGCCTCGCAGGCGCGCACCGAGAGATGACGGCACGACACGCTCGCCATGCCCCGTGGGGTGACCGAAACGTAGAAAAACGATCACCCCACAGGGGGTCATCAGGCCGTCAGGTCGGACCGTCGGTGTTCGTGGGTGTCGAGTTTCTGCAGGTCCGAGCAGTTCGGAGACGCATTCCCGCTCACATCGGACATGTGTCGCCTCATAGACCTGATCCACGCGCTGTGGGAGAACCCCACATCGAGCCCGTTCCGGATACGGAAATGATCGAGTTTCGCCTGGAACGAGAAGGGCCGCGATGAGGCGCCGGTCATCCTAGGACCGACGGCGTGGAGCTCAGACTGCTCCAGAGATGGGGCATCGGACGGACGCCGAGCTGGTTCACCACCATCTGGGCAGCCTGACTGACTCCCTCGGTGAACGTGGGGAAGGCGAACTGAAGCTCGGCGACCTCCTCGACGCGCATCCCCGCCACCATGCAGGCCGCGACCATCTGGATCACTTCGGCCGAGTACTCGCCGAGCACGTGAGCGCCGACGATCTGCCGTCGCGCGGTCTCGACTATCAGCTTGCAGAACCCTTCCGGCTGCCCGTCGGCGACGGGCCGCAGCATGTCCTCATAGCGGGCCACGGCGACGGCGCAGTCGTAGCGGGCGCGGGCCTGCTCCTCGGTGAGCCCGACGCTGCCGTACTCGGGGTCGGTGAAACTGCCGACGGGGACGATCTCATGGACGACCCGGCGACGCGGGCCGAGCACCGCGTTCTCTGCGGCGACACGGCCTTCGAGCGTCGCGCTGCTGACGAGCATGCTGTTCCCATCGACGTCCCCGGCGGCGAAGATGTGGGGGACGCTCGTGGCTGTGAACGCATCGACCACCACATAGCCACGCTCCGTTGCCACACCGGCAGCGGCGGCGTCGACGAGGTCGGCGTTGCCGGGCCAGCCGACGGCGAAGAACGCCGCGTCCACGTCGACCATTCTGGACTCGTCGCCGACTCGGTACAGGACGCGCACACCGGGTTGCAGCGCCTCGAGTTGGTGGACTGCGGCGCTGGTGATGACCTCGATGCCGCGCCCCCGGAAAGCGTGTTCGAGCGCGACCGAGACGTCGACATCGGCTCGCTGCGCGATCCGGGGCGCGTGCTCGACCAGCGCGACTTCGCAGCCGAAGTCCGCCAGGATCGACGTGAGCTGGCAGCCCGTGTCGGCCCCCCCGATGACGCAGACCCGGTCGGGCAGGGAGTTCAGGCTGCGCAGGTCCTCGTAGGTCAGGGCGAGCTCGGCCCCGAGGATCGGCAGTCGCCCGGCCTTGCCGCCGACGGCGATGATCACCCGATCCGCAGTCCACGTGCGGCCGTCGGCCGCTGCGACCGTGTTGGCGTCGACGAACCGGGCGTCGCCAGCCTCTTCGACGAGGTCGACCCCGACGGAGCGGATGTGGTCGGCGACGCGCTTGCGTTCATAGAGGTAGTCGGCCACCCGCTGGGCGTTGGCGAGGGTAGCGGCGAGGTCGACCTCGGGCCGTGGCCCGCGCAGACCGAACGTTTCCCACGAGCTCCAGTCCCTTACCAGGCGTGCGGCCCGAGCCAGCGTGCGCACCGGTGCCGGGCCGCTGTTAAACGCGGTGCCGCCGACCCGCCCCCGCTCGACGAGCGTGACTTCTGCGCCAAGCTCGGCGGCGTGCAGGGCGGCGGACACACCAGCGGGCCCGCCTCCAATGACGACAACGCGCATCTCGCCTGCTCCTCTCACACCGACGCGGTCATGTCGACCACGACCTCGAGGCTTCCCTGCTTGTCGAGCACGGCCGACATCTCCTCGGCGACCACGCGCTGGACGAGCCAGACCGGGTCGGACTGGGCCAAGCCTCGGCAGCCGTTTCCCAAATTAAGCCACCGCCGTCCAGTCGGGCAGGAGATCGGTCAGGTGCTGGCTGCTAGCCCTCTTTGGGCCAGTCGCCGTGCGGGTCTAGGCCGCCGCCCCAGTCGTCCCAGGTTTCGTGGCGTCTGTCGCGGGGGGCGATGATGCGGCGTCGTAGCTCCAGCAGCAACTCCTCGGTGGGCACCTGCGACAGGGCGCCCCAGGAATACGCACTGCGCCCGACCAACGTCAGCGCTGTGGTCACTGGTAGTGCGGCAACGCCGGTCGCGGCGCCGTTAACCGCGCCGTTGCGTAGCCGGGCCAGTGATAATCCAGCCACGCGCGCACCGTGCCGCCGCGTTGCAGGTATAGACCCCACGCCTGCACCACGGCCACAGCTTGCGGGTAGGTCGGAAACCGCCCCACCGACCAGCACCACCCGTCGGCGATCATGCTCACTTGGTAGCCGAGGTAGCCATGGTGGTTTGTCTCGACCACCGTCAACACCACGCCGTTAATCTCGCCCTGCCACACCGGGCGCTGGCTGTCCGGCTGCATCTGCCGGGACGCCCAGCTGCTCGCGGCTCCCGCTGCCAGGCCCCAGATCGCGGCGGACTCCAATTCCTTGAACATGGTTGTTTCCTTCTGGCCGGGGCCGGTTCGGGCGTGATTTCTAGCCCTCCTCGGGCCAGTCGCCGTGCGGGTCTAGGCCGCCGCCCCAGTCGTCCCAGGTTTCGTGGCGTCTGTCGCGGGGGGCGATGATGCGGCGTCGTAACTCCAGCAGCAGCTCCTCGGTGGGCACCTGCGACAGGGCGTTGGCGTTGGTCGGGCGCAGTGCGTATCCCTGCGGCCGGGGGTTGGGGTTGCTCCGGCGCAGCTCGACCACCAGCTCTTTGGGGTCCCCACCCGCGAGGATGGTGTCGATGCTTCCCGGCGCCCAGGAAAGCTTGTTTTCCAGCATGGCGTAGGTGCCGGGGCTGGCCTTACGCACGCCGTGTTCGATGTCGGCCAGCGTGCGCACGGTGAACTGCAGGCTGTCGGCCAGGTCGGTGCGGTTGCGGTAGCCCAGTGCCACGCGCCGACTCACGACATGGTGGCCGAGCCGTTCCAGGGCGCGTCGGTCCATGTAGGCATCATGGCGCACCAGGGCGGCAAAGTCGAGCCGCTATGCCCATTTCGTTCCATCCATCACTTGAAAGAGTGGAAATCACTTCCGTGGTATGCCCGCCAGGTCGGCGCGTACCTGGGTGATCGTGTCCCAGAACAGGTCCTCCACCTTCTCCTTGGACAGGCCCGCCACCTCCACCCTGGGCGCTCCGGCCAGTTCGCGGCGCACCACCTTGGCGTCGGGCAGCGCGTCGCCGGTCCACCATTCCTGGCGGATGGCGAAGTCGTCGAAGCGTTCACCCTCGTCGGTGTTGCGTAGCGCAGCGCGACGCTTGGCGACCGGGACACGCGCCCACCACTCCGCCCGCCAGTACGGGCCGTCGTAGGCCCCCGGCGGGGCACCGGTCTCCCATTCCTCCACCTGAACGGGCTCAACAGGGGCAATGCCGTTGTAGTCGTGCGCGAACCCGTAGGCCTGGTCGGGGTCGAGGTAGACCCGTTCGATGCGGTAGGTGTCACCACTGCCCGCCGTCACTACATACACCGTCGCCATCGCCGCCTCCTGTATGGGCTGGTGGACCTCAGTGTGCCAGCACCTACATGGCCCCGTCCGACAAACCGGTGTGAACATCGACGGGAGGTAAGCAGCGGAAATCTGTACCTCCAGAAGTGCCGTCAGTGACCACTGTGAGGCGTATCACACGGAAATTGTTATCAGATTATTGATATAATTGCCGTTTATTTCCTACCGTTGCATGACGCCGAACAACACGGCAGGACGGACGCATGTCAACCATGATTAATCGGAAGAAAGCGGCCAAGGCCGGTCTTGTGGCCGGTCTCGGAGCACTGGCCGCTGCGCCGATCATCGCCACCGCCAAGGCTGCTAGGGACAGCTCTTGCTACCGCGACGACTACATCATTAGTCGCAGTTCCGACTACTACTGGCGACGGTGGCGGCTACCACGGCGTAACCGATTGCTACAGCGACTTCTACTGCTACAGCAACGGCTAGGGCGACTACTGAACATTGGTGCGGCGACGCCCCGTCATAAGGCCAGGAAAGCGCAGGCCTGGCAGGGCGAACACATCGCGCGGACGGTGTACGCCGCCAGCGAAGACGACGCCCGCCAAACACACCACGAAAACTACGCCGACGAGCCCGTCGTGGAGCTTCACCAATGAAACCATCCCGGCTCGTCACCTCCGCCGAACGCGGTCAGCGTCCAGCTGACCAATCTGATCCTGACTCCGATGGCAGGCCTGTGATGTTTGCCTCGCGCGGCGGGTGCCCATGATGATCACGATTTATCTAGCCGAAGAGATCGATCCCGAGCACTCGCAGCGAGTGCGCAGCGGGTTGGTGGACAAACTCTGGGAACACGGCGTCATGGTCGACCAGGTGGTGATGGGTCATGACTGAGCTGCATCGTGCCCGTCACCGCCGCTGTTACGGCGACTGGCGCGACCTGACTCCCGAGGAGGCGTTGGAGCGGTTGCGGTTGCGGCTGGGGCCGTGGTGGCGGCGGCTCGGGGCCGTTCACGGTGACCAAAGTCGTTGACGGCGACACCATCTAGGTCGACAACAACGGCAAATGCCAGAAGATCCGGATGATCGGCATGGACACCCCCGAAACGGTGGATCCACGAAAGCCGGTGCAGTGCTTCGGTTTGGAAGCCTCAGCACAGGTGCTATCTATCGAGTCCCTGCGAGGGTACGGGGGTCCACGGCAGTCCAGATAGGAAAGCGGTGTATCAGCAGGTCAGAAGGGCGTTCTGGCTGGCAGCGAAGGTGCGGAAGTAGACACAGCCGCTTGTTGTGGTTCCAGCCGGTGACCTACCCTATCCCAGCGATTTGCGAGGAGCGTTGTGAACACGGCCGAGAACACGCCCAGTGCGGCGGTGTTGGTGTTCGGCGACGGACAGGTGCTCGGGCGGCTGAACGGCCTGCCCACCCGCCGAGCCGAAGGCCCGGCCGACTCAGCCGCCATCGACGGCGCGATCGGGCCACCCCGACGGCTGGTGGTGGTCGGCGCCGACGCTGACCTGGCCGCAGTGCTGAGCCGCCTGCTGCGTGCGGGACGACTCGATGTCGAGGTGGCGTACGTGCCGCGCCGCCGCACCCCGGCGACCCGGGTCTACCGCCTGCCCGCCGGACGCCGCGCGGCCAGTCATGCCCGGCGCGGTACGGCCCGGCGGGTGCCCCTGATCCGCGACGAGACCGGATCGGTGATCGTGGGCCGGGCCAGCTGGCGACCAGCCGACGACCAGCAACTGATTCACGGCGAGGCGGTCGTCGATGACACTCCGCTGTTCGACGGCGACGTCGCCGGCGTCCGCATCGAGCCGACACTGGCCATGCCGGGTCTGCGCGCCTCCGCACAAATCGGAGCGCACAGAGTCTGGCGCAGGTGGGTCGCCGGCCGCGCGGTCCAGCTGGGCAGCACCGGTGTCGCCGTGGTGCGGGACGGTGTTCCCGCTTCCCGCGCCGCGCGCCGATCTACGTTCTACCGCCACGTCGAAGGTTGGCTGCTGGTCCGGTAGCTAACCGCCCTGACCTGCGGAAAGCGGTTTTGGGGGTACGATGTGGCATCGCTCTGCTGGAAATAAGGCACGGTGTAGAGCGCGCGGAGTGCCCGCTGAACGGTCTCGGCGTCGAACCCGACGAGTTTCTCGATCGCGTCCGCGCGGACATGGCCAGTCTTGTCGTAGAGGTCCATGGCCGCCTTGAGTACTGGTAGGTCGCGGTTCGTCCATGTGTCTTCCATAGCGCGCAAATTACGCGCGCGCTGCATCACTTCGGCGGCATTTGAGCGTGGGTCCAGCGCACTCACAGACTCACGGGACGTCTCGCGCTTCGGGAAAGTCTGGATAGGCGGGGTAGCTGTCGTCCCAGCCCAGTTTGTGGCGTAGCAGTTCACCGAACCGTATCCAGTCGATGCCAGACACCTTTACGTCGGGCGGGGCGTTTCGGGCCGTCTCGTCAAGCCATGGGAGGTCTGCTTCTGCTGCGGGCATCGTGGCCTGCCTTAGCAGCGCCGCGTCGTCGATGCCGCGCTCCTCGGCGGGTTGCGGCGCGTGCTGGGGGTGGGTACCCGCCTAATCGAGCTGGGTGACAGGCCCGTCAGGCGGATCACACCAGGCCCCCCGTAGTGAAGGGTGCCAACCGAGGTGCCCGCTTTACACCTCCGTCGTGGATGGACCATCTTGAAACGGAACTCGCCGGCCGCGGGCCGCGTCTGAATGAATGCCGGCCCGCCCCGGCTGGTTGCTCTCCTCGGGCCAGAGCCTGTGGCGTTAGCCACAGTTAGCACAGCGGTGGAATGGAACTTGCTCGCTCCGCGTTGTCCAGACCACAACCACAAAAGAAAAAAACGACCCGGCTGTTCTCTTCCAGCCGGGTCGTTTCTGTTCGGCGCTACCGCGTCCAGCGGTACAGGCCCACCAGCACAGCGGCCACCGCCACCAGCAGGCAAACCAGCGCCACCGCCAGCGCGATCATGCGGCCACCGCCTGCGCGTCGGCCCACGCCCTGGCGTCGTCCGCTGATTCCCAGCTCAGAGACCCCGCGGGCCTAGAACGACGCTGGATCGGGCAGTACGGCGCCGGGCGAGTACGGCACCGCAGGAGCCTGCCCCGGCAACACTGTGTTCGGATAGCCGGGAGACAGGGGGTCTGTACTGGAACCGCTGCCGGGAAACAAGGCATTCAACAGAGGACGGAGCTCGCCGAAGATCGTGTTGACGATATTCACAGCCGTGGTCGGGTTAGGCCCGGCAGGGGCGGGAACGGGCACTGGATCATCGACAAGCAAAGGTTGCTGCGGAGCCGCCCCAGCGATCCCGCCGCCAAACCCAATTGCGCCAATTGCGGCCAGCGCGAGCGCCATACCCAGCGTCGCTCGGGTCAGTGGCCCGCGAGCATTCGAAATCGCAAACATGTTCCGGGACAAGGGGATAACTCCTCAAACTCCGCTGAAGCACCGAGTGCTTCAGACACTCAAGTCACTCCGGTAACAATGCTCGTCAAGAATCACAATTGAAACACGACACGATCACAGATCGAACTCTATAGATTTGCTTACTAACCTTGGAATTTGCTTACTCTGGGTGACCTCCGGCCGGGAAGTCGGTGGGCGTCTGTCGCCGGGCGCTCACCTGCTGACCAGAGACGATCGGTTCCACGATGCCCTCAACGCAGTAAACGCCGCCGTGATGCTTGGCGTAGGTGCCGAAATGGCTCTGCGGCGGGACGTGATCACCAACGCGCGCATGCCTGAACCGATCCCGGTCTTCCCGGCACAGCAGGCGATGCAAAAAGCGATCGGCGACAGCGCGCCGTTGTCTTGAGTCCACACCACGAGCGTTCGTGGCTCTAGTGGCGATTCAGTCCGTCGTTTAACCGGACCGTGGTCCGAATGAAGATTACGCTTCGCGATGGTGGCCGCGATCTCCTACGCAGACGGTCCGCTGACGCTCGCGCGTCGGCGGCTGGGCGATGCGGTAGCCGCCCTGGCCGACCCGCAACCCGTGTCGCTCGGCGGTGTGTATCGGTTCGCGACGCCGATCTACCTTGAACTACGCCAAGCCCTGAACGGCTCCAATACCTACCGCACCGGTGTGCACCGGTCCTTACTTCCGTGCCGCGTTGACGTTCTCGCCCTGGTGATCGACATCGACCGGACATCAGCCGGTTGGCTGCCAGATGGCAAGGGTGGCACGCTGGGGCGGTTGCGTCAGTTGGCCGGTGCGGCCTGTCCTTGCTGCGGCGCCCGGTCGGCCTACGTCCGCAACGCTGACGGCGAGCGGGCTCGCCAGCCCGTTCTGAGGGTGTCCGAGGACGGTGCTGTGTGCGGGGCGTGCAAGGCGCGCTGGAGTCCTGGCCAATTCGGTCTGCTTGCGAGGCTGCTGAGTTGCCCGGCGCTGCCGGCGTGACGGATGCTCCGTCGGCCGAACGTCCGCAGTTGGTACCGCCCAGCTGCCCGAAGCTGCCCGAAGCTGTGCCGTCTGACCTGGCGTTATCCGCACAGCCGTCACAGCTTGCGGCAGCAAACGCCCAGGTCGACGTTCTACCGCCACATCGAAGGTTGGCTGGTGGTCCGGTAGTTTCGACCGGTGAGGTTGCAATGAGGAACATGAGGGTGCACGAATCGGTGCGACCCAGCCCGATCTTTTTGGCCCTGCTCGGATTGACTGCAGTGGGCGGCGTGCTGGCTTGGCTGGCCGGGGCGGCCGTGCGGCCGCTGTCCTATGCCGGGGTGTTCATCTTCGTGATCGCCGGCTGGTTGGTGTCGCTGTGCCTGCACGAATTCGGGCACGCGTTCACCGCCTGGCGATTCGGCGACCACGACGCCGCGGTGCGCGGGTATCTGACGCTGGATCCGCGGCGCTACAGCCATCCCGCGCTCTCGCTTCTCCTGCCGATGGTGTTCATCGCGCTGGGCGGGATCGGCCTGCCCGGTGCAGCGGTGTATTTGCGGACTTGGTTCATGACGCCGATGCGCCGCACCCTGGTCAGTTTGGCGGGCCCGGCGGCCAACCTGGTGCTGGCAGTGCTGCTGCTGGCGCTCACCCGGTTGCTCTTCGACCCGGACCACGCGGTGCTGTGGGCAGGGGTGGCGTTCCTGGGCTTTCTCCAGATCATGGCCGTGGTGCTGAACCTGCTGCCGATCCCCGGCCTGGACGGCTACGACGCCCTGGAGCCACATCTGAGTCCCGAGACGCAGCGAGCGGTGGCACCGTTCAAGCAGTACGGCGTGTTCCTCCTGCTGTTCCTGCTTTTGGCACCGGGGCTGAACCAGTGGCTTTTCGGGATTGTGGACTGGCTATTCGAATTCTCTGGTGTTCCCCACCGGCTGGCGAACGCCGGCAATTCGCTGACTCGCTTCTGGAGCCAGTGGATCTGACCATTGCAATATATGCGTCATTACGCATATATTGCTGGCTATGGGCGCCGGCCACAACCACACCCCTGCCGAGACTGACGATTCTCGGATGATCCCGCGCATGATCGCGGCCGCGGCGATTTTGGCGGCGTTCTTCGTCGTGGAATTGACCACCTCGTTGTTGATCAACTCGATGGCGCTACTGGCCGATGCCGGGCACATGCTGACCGACGTCGTTGCCGTGTTCATGGGGCTGGCCGCCCTAACGCTGGCCAAGCACGGCAGCTCGTCACCCGCGCGCACCTACGGCTGGCATCGCGCCGAGGTGTTCACCGCGGTGGCCAACGCCGCGCTGCTTATCGGGGTCGCGCTGTTCATCCTGTACGAGGCTGTCGAACGGCTCAAGGAACCTCCGTCGGTCCCCGGCGCGCCGATGATTGTGGTGGCGCTGGCGGGACTGGCCGCCAACTTCGTGGTGGCACTGCTGTTGCGGTCGCACTCGTCGGAGAGCTTGGCGGTCAAGGGCGCCTACATGGAAGTTGTCGCCGACACCGTCGGCAGCCTGGGCGTCCTGATCGCCGGCGTGGTCACCGTCACCACGCACTGGCCGTACGCCGACGTGGTGGTCGCCGTGTTGATCGCGCTCTGGGTGCTGCCCCGGGCCATCTCCCTGGCCCGCGACGCGCTGCGAATCCTTTCCGAATCGTCGCCGACCCATATCGACGTCGAGGAGCTGCGTTCGGCGCTGGGCGCCGTCGACGGCGTGACCGAAGTGCACGACCTGCATGTGTGGACGCTTTCGCCCGGCAAGGACATGTGCACCGCACACCTGACCAGCGCCGGCGACTCCGCCCGGGTGCTCCAGGACGCGCGTGCGGTGTTGTCCGCGCGTGGGCTGGACCACGCCACCGTCCAGATCGAGTGCCCGGGCGGCAACGGCGACTGTTCGGCCAGCTTCTAGAGCCCGAGCTCTTTGCGGGCCGCGTGGTCGCAATCGTCGAGCAGATCCACGCAACGTGCGTATTCGTTGGTCTCGCCGATCGCGTCGGCGGCCCGCGCCAGCGCCGCCACACACCGCAGGAAGCCCCGGTTGGGCTCATGCGAATACGGCACCGGGCCGAAACCCTTCCAGCCATTGCGACGCAGCTGGTCCAGGCCGCGGTGATAGCCGGTACGCGCATACGCATAGGCCGTGATGGCCCTGTCGTCGGCCAGCGCCTCCTCGGCAAGCGCGGCCCAGGCCACCGACGCCGACGGATGCGCGGCGGCGACGATGCCCGGGTTCTCGTTGGCGAGCAGCTCGGCCTCGGCATCGCTGTCACCAGGTAACAGAATCGGATCAGGTCCCAGAAGATCACCCATCGGCGTCATGTCGTCTATTCTGCCGTTCTATCGGGGATCGCTAAGCTCCAACTACCCACTCGTAGGAAGACAGCAGCACTCATGCCCAACGCACCCGAGCCCGACCGCGGCGACACGCCGAACCGGCCTGGGTCCGATCCACAGGAATACCGGAGTGATCCGGGTGGCGAGCGCGCCGCGGAACCCGTCGAAGAGGAAACCGAGGGCTACCCCCTGGTGCCCAACGACGCCGAGACCGAGACCGTGGTGATCAACAAACCTGAGCCGGGCGGTGATCCCGAACCGAATCCGGAAACCCAGCAGCGCGAACGTCGCTTCACCGCACCGGGATTCGATGCGAAAGAGACAGCGGTCATCGCCACCACCCCGGAGCCCGCCACCGAAGTATTCGCCACACCCCCGGGCGCTGCCGGCGCGCCAGGTCAAGTTGGAATGCCGCCGAAAGCTGCTGTGCCACAATCGATTCCTCCCCGAGACGGGGAAAGGTCGCGGGCACCAAGGCAATTCAACTGGGGGTGGGTGCTGGCGCTGGTGGTCATCGTTTTGGCGTTAGCGGCGATCGCGATCCTGGGCACCGTGCTGCTGACTCGCGGCAAGCACCTGAAGGTCTCGCCGGAAGACCAGGTACGCCACACCATCTCCGAATTCGACAGCGCGGTGCAACGGGGCGATCTGACGGCGCTGCGCAGCATCACGTGCGGCACCACCCGCGACGGCTACGTGGACTACGACGAACACGCGTGGGCCGAGACCTACCAGCGCGTTTCAGCGGCCAAGCAATATCCGGTGATCGCCAGCATCGACCAGGTCGTGGTCAACGGCCAACACGCCGAGGCGAACATCACCACGTTCATGGCTTACGACCCGCAAGTCCGCTCGACACGCAGCCTTGACCTGCAATACCGCGACGATCAGTGGAAGATTTGCCAATCTCCCAGCGGCTAGGTACTAGCCGCTGACCGACTTTCCGGCGCAGTGCAGGTCGTTGCAGGCCTCGATGACTCGCTCGGTCATCCCGGCTTCGGCCTTTTTGAGGTAGCTGCGCGGGTCGTACACCTTCTTCGCGCCCACTTCGCCGTCGACCTTGAGCACGCCGTCGTAGTTGGTGAACATGTGGCCGACGATCGGGCGGGTGAACGCGTATTGGGTGTCGGTGTCGACGTTCATCTTCACCACGCCGTAGCGCAGCGCCTCCTCGATCTCCGACTTCTCCGAGCCCGACCCACCGTGGAAGACGAAGTCGAACGGCTTGGCGTCGTCGGCCAGACCGAGCTTGGCCGCCGCCACCTTCTGCCCCTGGGCAAGGATGTCGGGGCGGAGTTTGACGTTGCCCGGCTTGTAGACGCCGTGCACGTTGCCGAACGTCGCCGCCAGCAAGTACTTGCCGTGCTCGCCGTGGCCCAGCGCGTCGATGGTTTTCTCGAAGTCATCGGGCGTGGTGTACAGCTTTTCGTTGATCTCGTTGGCGACGCCGTCCTCTTCGCCTCCGACGACGCCGATCTCGATCTCGAGGATGATCTTGGCGGCCGCGGCTTCCTTGAGCAGCTCCTGCGCGATGACCAGGTTCTCGTCGAGCGGCACCGCGGAGCCGTCCCACATGTGCGACTGGAACAACGGATCCTTGCCGGCCGCGACTCGCCCGGCCGAGATCTCCAGCAACGGCCGCACGTAGGTGTCCAGCTTGTCCTTGGGGCAGTGGTCGGTGTGCAGCGCGACGTTGATCGGGTATTTGGCCGCGATGCTGCGGGTGAACTTGGCCAGCGCGACGGCGCCGGCCACCATGTCCTTGACCCCGAGCCCTGAGGCAAACTCCGCGCCACCGGTGGAGAACTGGATGATGCCGTCACTGCCGGCGTCGGCGAAACCCTTGATGGCGGAGTTGACGGTCTCGGAGGAGGTGCAGTTGATGGCCGGGAAAGCGTACGAGTTCTCCTTGGCACGTCCCAGCATCTCGGCGTAGATCTCGGGCGTTGCGATGGGCATGGATTCCTCCTGAAGGCTGGGTCTACCCAGTATCGCAACAGCCCCGTCGGGTGTGGCACCGGTATGTTGGGACGTCATGAGCACCACGGTGACGGCCTTGCCGGACATCCTCGATCCGATGTACTGGCTGGGCGCCAACGGCGTCTTCGGGTCCGCCGTGCTGCCCGGGATTCTGGTCATCGTCTTCATCGAGACCGGGCTGCTGTTCCCGTTGCTGCCCGGCGAGTCGCTGTTGTTCACCGGCGGGCTGCTGGCCGCACACCCGAACCCGCCGGCCAGCATCTGGGTGCTGGCGCCCTGCGTCGCGGTGGTCGCGGTGCTGGGCGATCAAACCGGATACTTCATCGGGCGTCGGATCGGACCCGCGTTGTTCAAGAAGGAAGATTCCCGGTTCTTCAAAAGGCACTACGTGACCGAGTCACACGCGTTCTTCGAGAAATACGGGCCCTGGGCGATCATTCTGGCCCGGTTCGCGCCGTTCGTGCGGACGTTCGTCCCAGTGGTCGCCGGGGTGTCGTACATGCGCTACCCGGTGTTCCTCGGGTTCGACATCGTCGGCGGTATCGCCTGGGGCGGCGGCGCGACGCTGGCGGGCTACTTCCTGGGTACCGTGCCGTTCGTTCACCAGAACCTGGAAAAGATCATCCTGGCCATCCTGCTGGTATCGCTGATACCGGCGATGCTCGCGGCCTGGCGGGGCTACCTGGGACGCCGTCGCGGAATCAAGGAGGACCCGGAGCGGATACGGGTTCCCGACTGATGCGGTCGCCGAGTCCCTGCCGGTTCACGCCTGTCGATGAAATCGCAGCCGGCTCTTCCGGCGCCGACCCCGGCAGATCCGTCTTGACCCCGGGATTTCAGTTCGGTGAGGGTCAGCTCCGCGGTTGCCCGGACGCCGATTCGTCGGGAAGACGCACAGGTCGTGATGACCATGTCCGCCACGCTTTTCCGGTGAGGGCAGCTCATCGCTCGAGCGATTTCCGGCCGCCGTCCTTGCAGCGGCATCCATTAGCGCCGTCACCCGCTCGACCCCGACCACCAGGCATCGCGCCGCTCGGGCATGCCTCGACCTTGATCTCGCTGCCCGTCCGGACCACCCAGTCGGCCAGGTCGCCGTCCGAACGGCCACGCACCACAACCGCCGGCGGTATGGTGATCCAGTCTCCGTGACATGGCCGCCGCGGATCTTCGCGAAGTAGTCGGCGCTGTAGCTGCCGTCTCGTCTTCCAGAAGTACACGGGCATCGACGGCATCGCTTGGTGATGGCCTGTTTGCCGGCTTCCCCGATGACGGGCTGCCCTGGCCGGATCCAGGATTCGATCGCCGCGCCCAGGCGATGTTCGACAGCTCGCCGGCTGCCACCGGCACGATCGGACAACCACCGATGCAGTCCGTGCCCTCGGATTGCCGCCACTCACGTTGATCTCCGGGACTGACCCAGCCCCTCTGCACCCACGTCGGGATCCCGACGCCGCAGGTTCACCGTAGTAGCCGTCGGCCGCAGTTCTCGAGCGGTACGACGCTTGGCTTTGAGCTCGCTGGATGGGCCAGTCGTTCCTGACCCCGGCGCCGCCGCTGGTGGCGCCGGAATTCGACCCGCTTCTCCTAGCCGGGTCCCTCGATGAGTTGCGGTCCATCATAGATTCACGATGTGTGGATCAGGTCGGATCCAGCTCGCCGACCTCGACCAGCTTTCCACCTCGGCCACGGTCGACGATGCCGCAAGTGGCGATCATCGGGTTGAAGTTCCAGCTGCGGCCGTCTTCCGATAGCCGAGATTGCACCGCCGTGCCTCACCCCTCCATGCCGTGTTGCCGATCGCAACATACCCAGAGCGGTCGCGGATACCGTCTGTCTCCAGGCACATATTCGGTGCCGTCGAAGACCCGCATGTCCTTGCCTTCGGCGAGTCGGGTCGCCGAAGGCGGTGCGCGTCCGTGGCCCGCAAGTCCCTGCGCCGCCGGAGCGTCAACTTCTCGGCCAGTGTGCCCTGGCCGCCGTAGAGCGTGACGGCCCAGCTCGCCGGCCAGCACCTGGCGCTCGAATTCCTTGTTCTCCCGCCGCGAGGAGGCGATACCTTCTTGACCGCCGCCCCTTGCGCAACAGACCCATGCCGAAATCGTCGACGCCGGCGTTGTTTCCGACGATTGGCAGGTCTTTGACGCCGCTGTCCACCGGGCCTGGATCCAGGTTCGTCGGGTATACCGCACAACCCGCATCTCCCGCCAGCGGCGCACCTCGGTGATGCCGTCCTTCAGCAGACCTCGCAGAGCGCGACTCGGCGGCGGGGTGCCGGAACCTTTGGTGCCGGAATTAGCGTGCATCGGGAAACTCGCTCCTCGCATGCTAGGTTGCCAGCACCGCGCGGGGCGGGCTGTCCGCCTGGACGTCGAAGTACTTGAAGACTGCGTCCCAGAACCATTCGATGCCAGCCACCGACTTCGCCCATAGTTCTTGGTAGTCGGCGAACTGGCCGCGTCCCGTCTCGGCCAGCCAGCCCAGAAATCGGGTGAGGTTGGCCGCGGCCAGCGTTTCCGCATCCGGGATCCAGCCACCGGGCTCGCTCATTTCTCGCTGCTGCCTGCTGTCACGGCGGTGACGTTACAGGCGGCCTCCATCAGCATCCAGCCCGACAGCTGCACAGACAGATCCCGCTCGGCAACTTCGGACCCGGTCACCGCGCCCCCGACGAATTCCGCCTCTTCGCCGTCCGCGGTGGGTAATTGTGCGTCGCGATCCCAAAACGGCCCGAATACCGGCAATCCGTTCACCGTTTGCCGGCAGTCCCACGCCGATTCCGCGCTGGCCAGCACCAATGTGCGGGCGGCATCGCGAGCCGTAGCGTCGTCGGCAGAGTCACCCGGCAGCGTGGTGGCCACCAGCGCGAGGTAGCGGGCGGTAATGCCGGCGAACAGGCCGCCGTCCCCGCCGCCGCTACCCTTGAGCACACCCGACGACGCCATATGCTCGTTGACGGCCGCGACCAGGCGATGCACGCGCGCCTGGTGCCGGCCCCTGGCCTCCGCACCGGTGCGTGCGGCCAGCTCGGTTTCCAGCCCGAGTACCACGCCCTGGCAGTAGGTGTACTGCGCGCGTACCAGCGACCCGCTCTTGATGCCGTCGAATACCAGGTGCGTCTCCGGGTCGATCAGCGTGCGGTCAATCCAGTCGCCCATCTGCTCGGCGCGTTTCAGCCGGTCTGGATAGCGGGCCAGGAAAATCCCCGCCGGGCCGTTGGCCGGAGCATTGAAGAACTGGTCTTGCTTGCGCCACGGGATGCCGCCGCCGTCCTCGGGCACCCACGCCTTGACGAACTGGTCAGCGAGCTTGGGCAGCGCACGTCTGCGTTCGACACCGGCCACCCTGGCCGCCCGTTCCAGCGCCAGTGCCAGCCACGCCATGTCGTCGTAATAGCTGTTGACCCACGAGAAGTTGTTGCGCAGCCGGTGCGAGCGCACCTGGCGGTTGATCTTGGTGCGCCTTTCGGGCTGCGGATCACGCAGCTGCGCGTCGACCAGGCAATCCAGCAGATGCGCCTGCCACCAGTAGTGCCAGGTGCCGAACAACCGGTCCCGTCTCGTCGACGGCCAGGCCACCACTCCCAGCTGGGTTCCCGGCAGCGCCCACAGCCGTTTCAGGTGTCGTTGCGCGACAGCGGCTTCGGAGCTGGCTGCCCGGTTGGCCCATAGCTGATCCATACCTTCCGATCCTGCCTCATCGGGCGCGTCCCATTTGCAGCGCCAGCAGCAACTCTTGCAGTCCGGTCAGCGAGTGCGCCGGCAGAAACAGATCGCAATACGGCAAGGCCGAAGCCATCGAACCGGCCAGCGGCTTGAATTCACTATGTGCGGCACGGGGATTGAGCCAGACCACTAACTCGGCGCGGCGCCGTAGCCTGGCCATGGTGTGCGCGAGCACATCAGGCGGATCGCTGTCCCAGCCGTCGGAGGCGATGATCACCACCGCGCCGCGCAGCGCGTTGCCATGTGGCGCGGCCAGCAGAGCACCGATACTGCGGCCGATGAACGTGCCGCCGTACCGGTCGGTGACCTTGGCGTTGGCACGCTGTAGTGCCACCTCGGCCGAACGGTGCGACAGCACCGAGGTGAGCCGGGTCAGCGACGTCGAAAACGCGAACACTTCGGGACGGATCCCAGCCTGGCGCAGCACCGTCGCCCGCATCAAATGCAGATAAATCGCGGCGTAGGGCTGCATCGATCGGCTCACGTCGCAGACCAGGACGACTCGCCTTGGCCGGCGCCGAGGCCGCGTTCGCGCCAAGATCAGCGATTCCCAGCCGGTCGCCCGCGAGGCGTTCATGGTGGCCCGCAGGTCGATCCTCTTGCCGTGTGCACTGGGCTCAAACCGCAGGCTGCGCCTTCGTGGCCAGTGCGCTACGGACGCCTCCAGCCACGTACCGAGCAGACGAAGGTCTTCGGGATCGAAGCGATCAAACGGCTCGTCGGCCAGCGCGGCGAGGCGGCTGGGCAGGACGTCGGGCAGCAGGACGCTCGGACCGGCGGTGTCGTCCTGCTCGGTAGACGTCGTGGCGGGTGGGCGAGTCGACCAGGGCAGCGATTGGGCGCCAGCAGATCTGCTGCCGGCGCGAAGCACCGTGCCTGCCGCGGGCGTGCGGGGGCCCGGGAGCGGCGGGAGCGCGTTGGGACCCCTGGCACCGTCGGGTTGGGCGGAGCCGAACACCGCCCCGAACACCGCATCGAAACCACCGAGATCTTCCATCCGGTTGACCAACGTCAGCCGGGCCGCCCAATACAGCACCGAGGTGGTGTCCGGCACCAGCTGCCGCAGCGCCTGCACGAAACTCGTTTGGCCACTGGCGGATACCGATACTCCCGCGCCGCGCAGGCGGGCAACCAGGGCGGCCGCGAACGCCGCAAGATCGACGCCCCGCAACAGCAATGGGGTGTTCACGGGCCGCTAACGTCTGTGCCGCAGCACCCAGATCAGCACCAGCACGGCGAGCACCGCCAGTGCCACCGAACCGTACTTCTTGAGTTGGTCCCCACCGGCCAGCTCCAGCAGATCGATGGGCTCGGGTTCGGGCGTCGATGCCGCATGGCGTGGTCCGGCCGCCGCTGTCGGCGAGCCGGGCGCCGCGTTTGTGGCGGGGCTGGCGGCGCTCTCCGGGCTTTCCGGGCTGGCCGGGGCCGGTGCGTTCTCTGCGGCGAGCTTCGCTTCCAGTGACTCGACGAACTGGCCCAGCAACTTCTCCGACACCTGCTGCAGCATCCCACTGCCGAACTGAGCCAGCTTGCCGACGATCTTCAGATCGGTGTCGACGGTGACACTGGTGCGCTCCCCGTCCGCGTCCAGCCGGGCGGTGACCGTGGCGGCTGCGTTGCCGGTGCCGCGCGATTCCTTGCCTTTGGCGTCGATGACCGCGCGATGCTGATCGCGGTCCTGCTCGACGAAACGCACCTTGCCGCTGAATTCGCTGGTGACCGGCCCGACCTTGACCTTGACCTTGCCGAGATACTCGTCGCCCTCATGGCCGATCAGCTGCGCACCCGGCATCAGCGGGATCACCTGCTCCAGGTCGCACAGCACGTCCCAGGCTTGCTCGATCGGCGCGCTGACGGTGAACTGGTTGGCGATCTTCATCCTCCGGGCCCTCTCATGTGCGGCTGTACTCGACGAATGCGTCGCGGATCAGAGTACGGTCGTCGGGCGTCTTGGCCAGCGCCCCCAGGCTGGCCAGGGCCGAGCCATCGACGAGGTCCGCGACGCCGAGTGACACCAGAGCGGCCACCCAGTCGATGGTCTCCGCCACCCCGGGTGGCTTGTCCAAGTCGAGATCGCGCGCACTGCCGACGAACTGGGTGGCGTGCTCGATCAGCGGGGCGGTCGCGCCGGGCACCGTGCGGCGGACGATAGCAGCGGCCCGGGACGGCTCCGGGTAGTCGATCCAGTGATACAGGCACCGGCGACGCAGCGCGTCATGGAGGTCGCGGCTGCGGTTGGAGGTCAGCACCGCGATCGGCGGACGCTCGGCGACAAAGGTGCCCAGCTCGGGAACCGTGACCGCGGACTCACCGAGGAACTCCAGCAGCAACGCCTCGAATTCATCGTCGGCCCGGTCGATTTCGTCGATGAGCAGTACCGGAGGCGCCGGCCCTCGATGCCGCACGCAGTGCAGGATAGGCCGATCGACCAAGTAGGTCTCGGTGTAGAGATCGGCTTCGGAGATGCCGGTCCCCCGCGCTTCGGCCAGCCGGATGGACAGCAGCTGACGTTGGTAGTTCCAGTCGTACAGCGCTTCGCTGGCGGTCAGTCCCTCGTAGCACTGCAGCCGCACAAGCGTGGTATCCAACACCGCGGCAAGGGTTTTCGCCGCCGTGGTCTTGCCGACGCCTGGCTCTCCCTCTAACAGCAGCGGTCTGCCCAGCGTGACCGCCAGATAGATCGCCGACGCGGTTCCGATGTCGAGCAGATAATCCTTCGCGTCGAAGCGACGAACCACATCGTCGGGGCTCGTGAAGGTCATGGGACCGCTTCCAGTAGCCGCCGGTAGTCGTCCCAGGTGTCGACGTCGAGTGGCACCGGGCCGGGTACGGCGAGTTCGCGCACCGGATGCCGGCCCGACCCTATGAGCTTCCACACTCCCTTGTCGCCGTGCAATTGAAGGAGCTCGCCGAACACGCCGCGACTGAACCAAAACGGGTGCCCGATGCCGTCGGCGTAGCGGCACACCATCACGGCACCGGCCGGCGCTACTCGGCCATGCTGGACCATCCGCCGCAGCAAAGCCGGCTCAACGCAAGGTTGATCGCCCAGCATCAGCACGATTCCCGCGGCCTGCGGGTGCACTCGCGTCAATGCGACACGCAGCGACGCCGAACACCCGGCGCCGAAGTCCTCCACGGTCACCACATCGGCCCCGTCCAGCGGCACCGCATCGCGCACCGCCTGAGCAGCACCGCCCAGGGTGACGATGAGCTGATCGAAGCCGGCACTGCGAGCGACGTCGAGGGTTGCCCCGAGCACGGTCGTATCCCGGTATGGCAGAAGCTGTTTGGGTGTGCCCAGTCTGCGGGAGCCGCCAGCCGCGAGCACGACACCGGTGACCCGCCGCCCGGTCATGCGCCGTCTTTGCCAGAGGCGAACGCCGTCCGGCATCCCGGGCCGCAGAACCAGTAATCCGCAGCGGCCAGCCTGAGGTGCTCGGTGGCGGGCCCGATCGTCACCGTCATGCCGCACACCGGGTCGACGGCCTCCCGCGGGCTGCCGTCAACCGAGACGGGCCGGCTCAGGCTGCCGCCGCGGATACTGGCGATCAGTTCGGCGGCGATCGATACCGCGATCTCCGCCGGGGTCTTGGCGCCGATCGGCAATCCGACCGGGGTGTGTATGCGTGCTCGCTCGGCGTCGGAGAGTTCGAGCGAGTTCAGTATTGAGACGCCGCGAACCTTACTGGCCACCAGGCCGATATATCCGACGCCGTTATCCAGTGCCGCGCGAATGATTTCGGCTTCCGGCCCACCATGGCTGGCGATCACCACCGCGGTGGTGTCGGACAGCTCGGTGTCCCGTCGGGCGTCTCGTCTGGCTTCAAAGCCCAGCACCGTACACAATTGGATCAGCGCGTCGGCGATGGGCGTGGCTCCGTGAACCCGGATCAGCGGCGCCGGCAGCTGCGGTGTCAGGAAGATCTCCAGCGACCCCCCGGACAGGCATGGATTGACCACCACGCAGGCACCGGGGGCCTCGGGGAAGTGCACGTCGCCATCGGGAAGCACCCGCAGCAACACACTTTCACCGGCCTGCAGCACGCCCAGCGCCGCCTTGCGAACGGAGTTCTGCGCACACTGGCCACCGACGAAGCCTTCGATTGTCCCGTCCGCCAACAGGATTGCCTCGTCGCCCGGGTATGACGAGGTGGGCGGCTGGGCACGCACCACCGTCGCGTGCACAAACGGTGTCCGTGCCGCCAACAGCTGCTTAGCTCGCTCGCTGATCGTCATCCATACCCTCTAGATCGGCGGTCTGGCGCGGCCCTGCATGGCCTCCCAGACGCGCGACGGTGTCAACGGCATATCGGCATGACGAACCCCGAACGGCGCCAACGCATCCACCACCGCGTTCACCACCGCGGGCGGCGATCCCACGGTGGCCGATTCGCCGACGCCCTTGGCGCCGATCGGGTGATGCGGCGACGGTGTCACGGTGTGACCGGTTTCCAGATGCGGCACCTCGAGTGCGGTCGGGATCAGGTAGTCCATCAGCGACCCGCCCAGGCAGTTGCCGTCGTCGTCGAAAGCGATCATCTCCATCAATGCCATTCCGATGCCGTCGACGATGCCGCCGTGCACCTGGCCCTCGATGATCATCGGGTTGATGCGGGTGCCGCAGTCGTCGACGGCCAGGAAGCGCCGCACCTTGACCACCGCGGTGCCCGGATCGACGTCCACCACACAGAAATACGCGCCGTACGGGTAGGTCAGGTTCTCCGGGTTGTAGCAGACCTCGGCGTCCAGGCCTCCCTCGATGCCCTCGGGCAGATCGCCGGCCCCGTGTGCGCGCATCGCGATGTCGGCGATGGTCACCGACGCCGATGGGTCACCCTTGACGTGGAACGAGCCCTTCTCCCACTCCAAGTCGGCCACCGAAACCTCGAGCATGCCCGACGCGATGATCTTCGCCTTGTCGCGGACCTTGCGGGCGACCAATGCCGCGGCCCCACCCGAGACGGGAGTCGACCGGCTGCCGTAGGTGCCGAGCCCGAACGGCGTCTGATCGGTGTCGCCGTGCACTACCTCGATATCGTCGGGCGGGATGCCCAGCTCTTCGGCGACGATCTGGGCGAACGTCGTCTCATGGCCCTGGCCTTGGGTCTGAACCGAAAGCCGCACAACGGCTTTGCCCGTCGGATGCACGCGCAGCTCGCACCCGTCGGCCATGCCCAGCCCGAGAATGTCCATGTCCTTGCGGGGACCGGCGCCGACCGCCTCGGTGAAGAAGGACATCCCGATGCCCATGAGTTCGCCGCGCTCCCGCTTCTGCTTCTGCTCGGCGCGCAATGCTTCATAGCCGATCATGTCCATGGCCTTGCGCATGGTGGCTTCGTAGTCACCCGAATCGTACGTCCAGCCGGTCTTGCTCTGGTACGGGAATTGCTCGGGCCGCAACAGGTTTCGCAGCCGCAGCTCGGCCGGGTCCATCTTCAAATCGAAGGCCAGGCAATCCACCAACCGCTCGACGAAGTATACCGCTTCGGTGATCCGGAAGGAGCACGCGTAGGCCACCCCGCCGGGCGCCTTGTTGGTGTACACCGCGGTCATGTGGCAGTAGGCGGCTTCGAGGTCGTAGCTGCCGGTGAACACCCCGAAGAACCCGGCCGGGTATTTCGTCGGCGCCGCCTGGCCGTTGAACGCGCCGTGGTCGGCCAGCACATTGGACCGGATCGCCAAGATCTTGCCGTCGCTCGTGGCAGCGATCTCACCGACCATGATGTAGTCGCGGGCGAAGCTGGTGGAGGTCAGGTTCTCGCTGCGGTCCTCCATCCATTTGACCGGCTTGCCCAGCAGCAGCGAACCGACGATGGCGCACACATAACCGGGGTAGATCGGCACCTTGTTGCCGAAGCCGCCGCCGATGTCCGGTGAGATCACCCGGATCTTGTGTTCGGGCAGGCCGGCGACCAAGGCATAGAGCGTGCGGTGGGCGTGTGGGGCCTGCGAGGTGGTCCACAGCGTCAGCTTGCCGGTGACCGGGTCCAGATCGGCGACCGCGCCACAGGTTTCCATCGGCGCCGGGTGCACCCGGGGGTAGATGATCTCCTGTTTGACGACGACGTCGGCCTTGGCGAATGCCGCTTCGGTGGCGGCGGCGTCGCCGGTTTCCCAGTCGAAGATGTGGTTGTCGGTCTTGCCGTCGAGGTCGGTGCGGATTACCGGCGCGGACGGGTCGAGCGCCCTGCGGACGTCCACGACGGGATCCAGCGGGTCGTAGTCCACGTCGATCAGCTCCAGCGCGTCGCGCGCCGAATACCGGTCCTCGGCAACGACGAACGCCACCTCCTGCCCCTGGAAGCGCACCTTGTCGGTGGCCAGCACGGCCTGCACGTCGTTGGACAGCGTCGGCATCCAGGCCAGACCCTTGTCGGCCAGGTCGGCGCCGGTCACCACAGCTTTGACTTTCGGATGTGCTTGTGCGGCGGTCACATCGATGCCGGCGATGCGGGCGTGCGCGTACGGGGATCGCAAGATCGCCAGGTGCAGCATGCCGGGGAGGGCGACGTCATCGACGTAGGTGCCGCGGCCGCGGATGAATCGCGGATCCTCTTTGCGCATCATCCGGCCGTGGCCGCATGGCTTTTGGTCGTTGTCGGCCAGGTCTTCTGGTGACGGTGGACGTGACTCGATTGTGGTCATGACGTGGCCTCCACAGCCTGCGTTGCGCCCGTGGGGTGCTGTGCAGCCCACTGAATCGAGCGCACGATCGTGGTGTATCCGGTGCACCGGCAGATCTGCCCGGAGATCGCCTCCCGGATGGTCTCCTCGTCGGGGTTGGGATCGCGATCCAGCAGGGCGCGTGCGGTGATCATCATTCCCGATGTGCAGAAGCCGCATTGCAGCCCGTGGCACCGCATGAACCCTTCCTGCACCGGGTCCAGCTGGCCATTAGGGCCCGGGCCCGCGAGCCCTTCCACGGTCCGCACACTGTGCCCGGACGCCATGACGGCAAGCATCGTGCAAGACTTCACCGGCACGCCGTCGACGTCGACCACACATGTTCCGCAGTTGCTGGTGTCGCAACCCCAGTGAGTTCCGGTGAGCCGCAGCTGATCACGCAGAAAGTGCACCAGCAGCATCCGGGGTTCGACGTCGGCGGTGACCTGCTCGCCGTTGACGGTCATATTGACCTGCATGATTAATTCCCTTCCGGCGCAGCGGCATTACTCACCCGTTGAGCCGCACTGCGCAATGTGCGGATGGTCAGTTCGGAGGCCAGGTGACGCTTGTACTCTGCGGTGCCGCGGATATCGGTCGCCGGGTCGCAGGCCTGGGCGGCGCGGCGGCCCGCGTCGGCGAAGACCTCGTCGGTAGCCGGCTGGCCGACCAGAGCCGCCGAGAGTTCGGCCAGTGCGGCCGGGTCGGGGTTCACCGCGGTCAGGCCCACGCGGGCTGCGGCTATTACGGCACCGTCGAGTGTGACTGCCGCTCCGGCCGCCACCACAGCCCAGTCGCCAACGCGCCGTTCAACTTTCGCGTATGCGCTGGACGTTCTGTGCCGCACCGGGATCCGGACCTCTACCAGCATCTCGTTGTGGGCGAGCGTGGTCTCGTACGGGCCGGCCACGAAGTCGTCAATCGGTATTTCGCGTTCGCCCGACGGTCCGCGGGCCAGGCACGCCGCGTCCAGCACGCCGCAGACAGTCGACAGGTCCTCGGCCGGATCCGCCTGGCAGAGCGAACCGCCGAGGGTGCCGCGATTGCGGACCACCGGGTCGGCGATGACTCGTTCGGCGTCGCGGAAGATCGGGCACACCGCAGCCAGGGTGTCGGACTCCAGCAGTTCGCGGTGACGGGTCATGGCGCCGATGCGCACCAGCGTCGGATCGGTGATCACGTACCCGAGCTCGAGCGCCAGGTCGTTGATGTCGACGAGGTATTCCGGGTTGGCGATGCGCAGCTTCATCATCGGCAGCAGGCTGTGCCCGCCGGCGACTACGCGGGCCCCTTCCCCCAACCGATCCAGTAATCCAATGGCGTGGTCCACGCTGGTTGCACGCTCGTATTCGAAGGGCCCGGGTACTTGCATGGGCCACAGTGTCAGCCCCGCTGACACGGGCGTCAATAGCGAGTTAAGGGATCGCTGAACTGGCCCCGTAGTCGTCTCCGACCTGCGCGTCGTGGTGAATTCGCCCGACGATTTGGGTCAGCGGCCGGCCCCCGCCGCCCCAGCGCTTGGCGATGATGTCGGCCGCGATCGAGACCGCGGTCTCCTCGGGGGTGCGGGCCCCGAGGTCCAATCCGATGGGACTGGACATTCGGCTCAGCTCGGCGTCGGTCAGCCCCGCCGCTCGCAGCCGGTCCATCCGGTCCTCGTGGGTGCGGCGCGACCCCATCGCCCCGACATATCCGATCTGCGGCAGGCGCAGCGCCACTTCGAGCACCGGGACGTCGAACTTCGGGTCGTGGGTAAGGACGCAGATCACCGTGGTCTGGTCGATGGCGCCCGCCTGCGCCTCGGCGGCCAGATAGCGGTGGGGCCAGTCGACCACGACATGGTCGGCCGTTGGAAAGCGTGCCCGTGTGGCGAACACCGAGCGGGCGTCGCAGACGGTGACCCGGTAGCCCAGCAGCGAGCCCTGCTGGGCCAGGGCGGCGGCGAAGTCGATGGCACCGAACACCAGCATCCGCGGGCGCGGAGCGTAACTGGATACGAAGACCTCCATGCCTTCGCCCAGCCGCTGCCCGTCGGGTCCGTACTTGAGTACCTCGCTGCGGCCCACCGCGAGCAGACCGCGCGCGTCGTCGGTGATCGCGGCGTCGGCGCGCGCCGAACCCAGTGATCCGGTCGCGCGACTACTGGGGTCCGGCCGGATGACGAGCCGGCGCCCAACCCACTGCGCGTCCGGATGAGCTATGACCGTCGCGATCGCGACCGCTCGGCTTTCGCCGATGTCGCCAGCGATCGCGCCGAGTTCGGGAAACGTCGCCTGCGACACCGACTCCACGAAGATGTCGATGATGCCGCCACAGGTCAGGCCGACCGCGAAGGCATCGCCGTCACTGACCCCGTAGCGCTCCAGGCGTGGTGTCCCGGTTCGCGCCACCTCGGCGGCGAGTTCGTATACGGCGCCCTCCACGCAGCCACCCGACACCGATCCGGTCACCGAGCCGTCCGGCGCTACCAGCATCGCGGCTCCCGGCGGCCGCGGCGCGGACCGGAAGGTTCGCACGACCGTCCCGAGCCCGGCGGTGTCACCGGCATGCCAAATCGACATCAGCTCGGCAAGCACCTCACGCACGCATCCAAAGTAGGCTCAATTGCATGACTCCGGCTCAACTTCGCGCCTATTCAGCGGTGGTGCGGTTGGGTTCGGTGCGAGCGGCGGCCGCGGAACTCGGCGTTTCCGACGCCGGGGTTTCGATGCTCGTCACGGCACTGCGCAAGGAGCTCGATGACCCGTTGTTCACCAGGACGGGCGCCGGGCTGGCGTTCACGCCCGGCGGACTGCGACTGGCCAGCCGCGCGGTGGAAATCCTGGGTCTGCAGCAACAAACCGCGATCGAGGTCACCGAGGCGGCGCATGGCCGGCGACTGCTGCGGATAGCGGCGTCCACCGCATTCGCCGAACACGCCGCGCCCGGCCTGATCGAGCTTTTCTCGTCGCGGGCCGATGACCTGTCAGTGGAGTTGAGCGTGCATCCGACGAGCCGGTTCCGCGACCTGATCTGCTCGCGCGCTGTCGATATCGCGATAGGCCCGGCCAGTGAGAACTCGACCCGTCCTGACGACACGATCTTCGTGCGGCCGTTTTTGAAATATCAGATCATCACCGTGGTGGCACCCAACAGCCCACTGGCCGTGGGCATTCCGACATCAGCGCTGTTGCGCCAGCAGCAGTGGATGCTCGGTCCGTCGGCAGGCAGCGTGGACGGCGAGATTGCAAAGATGTTGTGCGACTTGGCAATTCCAGAGTCACAGCAGCGGATTTTTCAGAGCGACGCCGCCGCGCTGGAGGAGGTTCAACGGGTCGGTGGTGTCGCGTTGACGATCGGTTTCGCGGTCGCCAAGGACCTTGCGGCCGGGCGGTTGGCGCACGTGACCGCTCCCGGGCTGGATAGGTCGGGCGAGTGGTGTGCGGCGACACTGGCGCCATCGGTGCGCCAACCCGCCGTGTCCGAGCTGGTCCGCTTCATCACCACACCCAGATGCACCCAGGCGATGATCCGTGGATCCGGCGTCGGGGTGACGAGGTTTCGGCCGAAGGTTCACGTCACGCTCTGGAGCTAGTGCGGTCGAGTGTGGGTTTAGGGCTTTGACTGTGCGCTCACGGCTTTGAGTTTGCGTCCAGGGCGCATAAATCGCCGAAATCCCGCCGCCACTACACACTCAAAGCCGTCAGCGCACACTCGATGCGTCGCGCCCCGACAACACGGCCGCGAGCTGGCGAGAAGTCGCCGGCCGGCTCACCCCGGAGCAGGCCGCGCAGTTCGAACTCTCGGAGCGATCCGGCGACGACCCGGCCACCCTGCTGGCGGAGCAGGCCCGCGAGCTGGCGGCGGCGCTGTTGGCTGTGGCCGACGAGACCGAGCGGTTGGCCTAGCCGCCGGGCAATCCGGGGCTTACCAGGCGCGCGTCAGGTCCGCGTGCTGCCTGATCCAGGTGTGCATCGCGATCCCGGCGGCGACGCCAGCGTTGATGCTGCGCGTCGAGCCGAACTGAGCGATCGACAGCGTGATCGCCGCACCCGCCCGGGTGTCGTCGGTGATGCCGGGACCCTCCTGGCCGAACACCAACAGGCACTCCCGCGGCAACGCGGTCTCCTCCAACCGTGCCGCGCCCGCAACATTGTCCACCGCCACCACGGTCAAACCGGCGTCCGCGGCGAAGTCCAGCAGTTCGGCGGTGCTGTCGTGGTGGCACAGCCGCTGGTAGCGGTCGGTCACCATGGCGCCGCGGCGGTTCCAGCGCCGCCGCCCGACGATGTGCACGGTGTGCACCGCGAACGCGTTGGCGGTGCGCACCACCGAGCCGATGTTGGCGTCGTGGCCGAAGTTCTCAATCGCCACATGGAGCGGCTGGCGGCGCTCATCGATGTCGGCAATGATCGCGTCCCGGGTCCAGTACCGGTAGGCATCGACGACATTGCGAGTATCCCCGTCGCGCAACAGGACTGGGTCATACCGCGGGTCATCGGGAAGTTCTCCCTCCCAGGGCCCGACGCCGCCGGCCGGTATCCCCCATTCGGTAGGTCCGGGTTCGCTCATCGCTGTGTCCACACACCGGCATGGGTGCCGTCTATCGCCACCGTCGCGTAGAGCAACGCCTCGTTGATTTCGCCCTGAGTGCACAGCGACGCGTTGACGTGCACGGCGTCCAGCGACGCGTCGGGCAGGATCAGCACCGACGACCCGTACGCCGCGCAGGCCGGGTTCAATCCCGGGCCGGGCTGGGGGTACCTCCCGCTTGCGGGGGCGGTCGGCGACGCAAGCAACATCATCGGGCCGCCGCGCTTGGCTGAATCGTCGCGATACCGGGCCGCGACGGAGTCGGCTTCCAGCCCCAGCAGCATGTAGCCGTTGCCGTTGAATGCCCCCGCATCACCCAGTTGCGCCTTGGTGACCGGAGTCCCGTCGGCGCGCCACGCCGAGATGTTGGCGGTCTTGACCACCAGGCCGGTGTCGTTGGCGTTGGTCGGCATCAGCCCCATCGGAAACGCCGCCGGATAGGCCGCCGAGGAATTCGGGATCCGATCCCGCGGTGAGTAGCTGTACACCCCGCGGACCTGACTGTGATCCTTCAGCGGGCCCAGGCAGACCGTGCCGGTGAGCCGGTCGGGAGGCGCCGACAGCGGAGATCCGATGTCGTGCACGCTGGCCATCGCGTTGTCGCAACTGCCCAATCCGGACGCCTCGGGTGCGCCAGTGCGCCGTAGCGCCCAGCGCTTCGCCGAGCCGCGCACCCTGGGCGCCGTAGGGGTTAACCGGACGGTTGGAGCCCGAGCAGCCCGCCAGACAGAAGACCACGCATGCAGCCGTTGCAGCCATCGCAATGAAAGTGCGCACTGTGATCCCGCGGGCGACCTAGTCCAGCCCCAGGTCGGCAAGGCCCAGCACGCTGCGGTACAACAACCCCTCGGCCTGGATGGCCTCGGCGGCGCCGGTGGCGCGGTCCACCACGGTGGCCACACCGATCACATCGCCGCCCGCGTCTTGCACGGCGCGCACCGCCGTCAGCGCCGATGCGCCCGTGGTGCTGGTGTCCTCGACCACCAACACCCGCTGACCGGCCACTTCCGATCCCTCGATAAGACGTTGCAGACCATGGGTTTTCGCCGACTTACGCACGACGAAGGCGTCGATCGGACGTCCGGGCGCGTGCATGACGGCCGTCGCCACCGGATCGGCGCCCAGGGTCAGGCCGCCGACGACCGCATAGTCCCAGTCGTGAGTGAGTTCGCGAATCAGCGTGCCGATCAGCGCGGAGGCCCGGTGGTGCAGGGTGGCGCGGCGCAGGTCGACGTAGTAGTCGGCCTCTTTGCCCGACGACAGCGTGACCCGCCCGCGCACCACCGACAGCCGACGCACCAGCTCCGCCAGCTCCTCGCGGTCAGGTTCTGCCACGGCCGCCGCCGACTCTTTTGGTTAGCGCCCGCATCAGACCCCGCGGGATCATCCGTCCGGCGGTCACAATCGCCTTGTATTGCGGGCCCGGAATACTGATCACCTTGCCGCTGGCGACATCGGCAAGGCTTTGACCGACCACATCGTCGACCTCGAGCCACAAAAACGACGGCAGCTTGGCCACATCGAGCCCCGCCCTGGTGTGAAATTCGGTGTGCACGTAGCCCGGACACACGGCGTGCACACCGACTCCGGTGCCTTGCAGGCCGACGGCCAGGCCCTCGCTGAACGAGATCACCCAGGCCTTGGACGCCGAATAGGTCGACCCGCGTCCCGGCATCATCCCGGCAACGCTGGCGATGTTGATCACGGTGCCCGTGCCGGCGTCGAGCATGGCCGGCAAGGCGGCGCGGGTGAGGTGCATGACCGCGGTCACGTTGACGTCGAGCTGCGCTTGCAGAAGCTCGGGATCCGTTTGCCAGAATTCGCCGGACGTGCCGAAGCCGGCGTTGTTGACCAACACTCGCACTCCTGCAGCAAGCCGCTCGGCGACCTTGTCGCGGCCGGCGCGATCGGCGAGGTCCGCGGGCAGCATCTCGATGCTGCCCGCCTCGCCCTTCAGCTCGCCCGCCAATTGGGTCAACCGGTCAACGTCGCGGGCGACCAGAACCAGGTCGTAGCCGTCGCTTGCGTAGCGTCGCGCGTAGCCGGCGCCGATCCCGGACGTAGGCCCAGTGATCAGGGCGACGGGGCGTGGCATGAGCGACAGTGTACTGACCGGACCCTGACGGCCCGGCGCGCTATCAGCGCTGGTAGTTAGTGGCCTGATGGCCGTTGCGGCCCGCCGGTGGCGGACGCCGAACGGCCTCCGAGCGACCTTCCGAAGGGCCGGGGTCTCGACGAACCGGCTCGGGTTGACGACGAGCGGCCTGAGCATCCGAGCCCAGCAGCCCGGCCACATCCTGCTGCGAGCGCCTGGGCGGCAACTCCGCGCGGCCGGCCGGCGCCAACGGACGGCTCGGCGACGCATTGCGAAGTCCCACCGGCGCTCCCGCCTCGGCAGTGGTCTCGTCCGGCAGCGGCGGCAACACCCGCAATAGGTCGTTGAACTGGCGGACGGTGCGCAGGCCCTCGTCCCATTGGGCGCGCGTGCTGGAAACCGGCAGGGCGACCAGCGTCCAGTTCTGCTCGTTCCACATGATCTCGGCGCAGTCGGGCGCGGTGTGCGCGAACGTGACCATCCGCCGGTCACAGGCCCTCCGGGCCGCATCCAGGTTGGTGGAGTACACCATCCGCGGCCCGATCGCACCCAGCAGCCAAATGTCGCTCTCTCGTGGCTCTTTCAGTCCCTTGAGCCGCAGGTCGACGACGACGTTGGTGCCCACCTTGCGGTGCAGCGCGATCACCGTGGCGACTTCCTCGAGGTCGAAGATGTACACCGCCTCGCCGCGAATCTGACCCAGCACGACGTTGTGGGCCGGGACATCGCCGACCGTCGACATCACGCCGCGCTTCCAGCGCTTCAGGATGTCGGTTGATTCGCGCTCGTAGTCGAACCCGTGCGACCGCGCCCACGATCTACGGCGCCTGCTGCGCCCGCGGCGTCGATCGATATCGACGTACAGCAACACCACCGCGCCGACGAAGCACAGCGCGGATAGCGTGAACCAGAGGGGGACCATCCCAAACAGGGTATCTGCTGTTGGGCCGGAATAGAGAAACCGACCAGGTCACAACCCCATCACAGGATGCACCATCCGAACCGTGAGGTCGGTTAGGCCAGAACCAGCGAGTCGCCATCCGGACTGACGTTGACGGGCACCACGTCGCCGTCGTGCACGTCGCCTGCCAGCAACATCTTGGCTAACTGGTCACCAATGGCCTGCTGCACCAACCGACGCAACGGCCGGGCGCCGTACACCGGGTCGAACCCGCGCTGCGCCAGCCATTTCTTGGCCGGTAGCGACACCTCCAGCTGCAGCCGTCGTTGCGCCAGCCGCTTGGCCAGCTGGGCCAGCTGAATGTCGACGATCTGCACCAGCTCTTCGGGGTTGAGGCCGTCGAACACCAGCACGTCGTCGAGGCGATTGATGAACTCCGGCTTGAACGTCGCACGGACCGCGGCCATCACCTGCTCCTCGCTGCCGCCCGACCCGAGGTTGGACGTCAGGATCAAGATGGTGTTGCGGAAGTCGACCGTGCGGCCCTGCCCATCGGTGAGCCGGCCTTCGTCGAGCACCTGCAGCAGCACGTCGAACACGTCCGGGTGGGCCTTTTCGACCTCGTCGAACAGCACCACCGTGTAGGGCCGCCGGCGTACCGCCTCGGTCAGCTGACCACCCTGGTCGTACCCGATGTAGCCGGGAGGCGCACCCACCAGGCGAGCCACCGAGTGCTTCTCGCCGTACTCGCTCATGTCGATGCGGACCATCGCCCGCTCGTCGTCGAACAGGAAGTCGGCCAGCGCTTTGGCCAGCTCCGTCTTGCCGACGCCGGTGGGGCCGAGGAACAAAAACGATCCTGTCGGCCGGTTGGGGTCGGCGACCCCGGCGCGGCTGCGCCGCACCGCATCGGACACGGCGTGCACCGCCTTCTTCTGTCCGACCACGCGCTTGCCCAGCTCGTCTTCCATCCGCAGCAGCTTGGCGGTCTCGCCCTCCAGCAGCCGTCCGGCCGGAATGCCCGTCCATGCCGACACCACGTCGGCGACGTCGTCGGGACCGACCTCTTCCTTGAGCATCACGTTCTCGCGGGCCTCAGCCTGCGGCAGCGCGGCGTCGAGCTTCTTTTCCACCTCGGGGATACGCCCGTACCGCAGCTCGGCGGCCTTGGCGAGGTCACCGTCGCGCTCGGCGCGCTCGGACTCCCCGCGCAGTGTCTCCAGCTGTTCCTTGAGTTCGCGGACGATGTCGATCGCGTTCTTCTCGTTATGCCAGCGGGTGGTCAGCTCGGAAAGCTTCTCCCTGTGGTCGGCCAGCTCGGCGCGCAGCTTCTCCAGCCGCTCCTTGGACGCATCGTCTTCTTCCTTGGCCAGCGCCATCTCTTCGATCTCGAGCCGGCGCACCAGCCGCTCGACCTCGTCGATCTCCACGGGCCGCGAGTCGATCTCCATCCGCAGCCGGCTGGCGGCCTCGTCGACCAGGTCGATGGCCTTGTCCGGAAGGAAGCGGGCGGTGATGTAGCGGTCGGACAGCGTGGCCGCGGCCACCAGCGCGGAGTCGGTGATGCGCACACCGTGGTGCACCTCGTAGCGCTCCTTCAGCCCGCGCAGGATGCCGACGGTGTCTTCCACCGACGGCTCGCCGACGAACACCTGCTGGAAACGCCGCTCCAGCGCTGCGTCTTTTTCGATGTACTTGCGGTACTCGTCGAGCGTGGTGGCGCCGACCAGGCGCAGCTCGCCACGGGCCAGCATCGGCTTGATCATGTTGCCAGCGTCCATCGCCGACTCACCGGTCGCGCCGGCCCCGACGATGGTGTGCAACTCGTCGATGAACGTGATGATCTGCCCCGCGGAGTTTTTGATGTCGTCGAGCACGGCCTTGAGCCGTTCCTCGAACTCGCCGCGGTACTTCGCGCCGGCCACCATCGACCCGAGGTCCAGGGCGACCACCGTCTTGTCACGCAGGCTCTCCGGCACATCGCCCGCGACGATGCGCTGGGCCAGGCCCTCGACGATCGCGGTCTTGCCGACGCCGGGCTCACCAATGAGCACCGGATTGTTCTTGGTGCGACGGGAGAGCACCTGCACCACGCGGCGAATCTCGTTGTCCCGCCCGATAACCGGGTCAAGCTTGCCCTCGCGGGCCCGTTCGGTGAGGTCGGTGGAGTACTTCTCCAGCGCCTGATAGGTGGCCTCCGGGTCGGGGCTGGTGACGCGGGCGCTGCCGCGCACCTTGACGAACGCCTCCCGCAACGCTTGCGGCGAGGCACCGTGCCCGGTGAGCAGCTTGGCGACGTCTGAGTCGCCGGTGGCCAGGCCCACCATCAGGTGCTCGGTCGAGACGTATTCGTCGTCCATCTCGGTGGCCAGCTGCTGAGCGGTGGTGATGGCGGCCAGCGATTCGCGGGACAGCTGCGGTTGCGAGCTGGCGCCGCTGATCTGGGGCAGCCGGTCCAGCAGGTGCTGGGCTTCGGCGCGGATAGTGGCGGGCTCGACGCCGACAGCCTCCAATAGCGGCGCGGCGATCCCGTCGTTCTGGGTCAGCAGCGCCAACAGCAGATGAGCGGGTCTGATCTCGGGATTACCGGCGGCTGTTGCCGCCTGTAGGGCCGATGTCAGGGCCGCCTGCGTCTTGGTTGTCGGGTTGAAAGAGTCCACGACACCTCCGTTCAAGTACGTAGTGAAAATGCTTGTCGCGTTGTTCAACGCAGTCAAGGTTGAGTCTGTTCCGCTCAACTCTATATTTCTGGATTTGTGGGAGCATTTCGCCGATGACGCAGTCCGAGACCTCCGATGAGTGGGAGACCGCTGGTAGGAGCCTTGCGCCGCCGCCGCGCAAGGTTCCTGTTGCCTTCCGGCTGGCAGAGGTACTGCCCTTTCGCTGGTGGTACGTGTGGACGCTCCTCGTGGTCGCCGTTGCACCGATAGCACTGTGGATACAGCTGCCCATGGCCTTCGCCGTGGTGGCGGCGCTCACCCTGGCGGGGATCTACGGTGTGCAGCTGTGGGGTGCGCGGATCCGGATCGGATTACTCAAGTGGGGCCGGGTAGCAACCGTTACGGACAGCGAAACACTTTCGCGTGCAACATATTACAGCAGAACAACGTGGTACAACGTCTACCTTCCGGTGGCGCGTGGCTGGACCGTCACCAGGCAACGGTGGAGCGGCCCGAACACCAAGACGAGGGTCGGCTACACGCTCGACGGCCACCGAGGCAATCTCGTGGTGCGCGGGCGTGAGTACCTCGACGGGGTGATCTTGGCCGACCAGCGCAAGCCGGAACGGGCCCGCTGCGTCACGTCTTTCGCCTACGACCTGGACCGCGACGAGACAGGCAACTGGGTCGGCAAGCTGCGGTCGCGCCTGCGCGTCGGGATGGCCTGCTGGTCGGTCATCGTGATCGGCTGGCTGGTGCTGGCCGGCCTGGCCACAACCGGGTTCCGCACGGATTTTGCCGGCAGCAGTCCGCCCGCGACCGTCCCGCAGGCCGGTACGTTGCAGGTCAGCGGAACCGGCACGACGAAAACGATTCCCTGCAACGGCGGCTATCTCTCGGTGAGCGGTACGACCAACACGATCACCGTCACCGGTCATTGCACGAGCGTCAGCGTCGCCGGGCACGGAAATCGCGTCACGATCGACAGCACCGATGCGATCAGCGCGTCCGGAACGAACAATGTGGTCACCTACCACTGGGGCTCGCCCAAGATCGCCAACGCCGGGACGTCGAATACCGTCCAGCAGGGCTGACGCGCTGCTGGACAAGGGGATTCACGCCCGATAGCCCGTTGACCAGCGGCAAGCTTAGAATCGGCGTCCGTGGGCTTAGACGACCGGGACGCGCTGCGGGTGCTGCACGACGCCTTCACGCCGGAGGGCCCGGGCCTCGGCAACGAACTCGTCCACCGCTTCTACACCAACTGGTTCAACCTCGACGTCTCGCTCCGTGACCTGTTCCCACCTGAAATGGAGGGCCAGCGAGCCGCTTTCGCCCACGCGCTGCACTGGGTGTACGGCGAGCTGGTCGCGCAGCGCGCGCAGGAGCCGGTCGCTTTTCTCGCCCAGCTCGGCCGGGACCATCGCAAACATGGCGTGCTGCCAACCCATTACGACACGTTGCGTCGTGCGTTGTATGCAACGCTGCGCACCCGGCTGGGTGACGCGTGGACCGACGCCGTCGACGACGCGGCCACGCAGTCGCTCAACCTCATCACCGGGGTGATGAGCGGAGCCGCCGACGCCGAAGAGGGACCCGCCTGGTGGGACGGCACTGTCATCGAGCACCTCCGGGTCTCCCGGGACCTCGCGGTCGTTCGGCTGCGACTGGACCGACCGATGCACTATCACCCGGGCCAGTACGTCAACGTCCACGTTCCGCAGTGCCCACGCCGCTGGCGGTATCTCAGCCCGGCCATTCCGGCTGACCCGAACGGCGGGATCGAGTTCCACGTCCGGCTGGTTCCCGGTGGGTTGGTCAGCACCGCCATCCTCAACGAAACCCATCCCGGCGATCGGTGGCGGTTGTCCAGCCCGCATGGTGGCCTGCGTGTCGACCGCGACGGCGGAGACGTCCTGATGGTGGCGGGCAGCACCGGCCTGGCACCGCTGCGGGCGTTGATCATGGACCTCAGCCGCTACGCGGAGAACCCGCGGGTGCACCTGTTCTTCGGCGCCCGCTATTTCTGCGAGCTCTACGACCTGCCCACCCTGTGGCAGGTCTCGACGCACAATCCGTGGCTGTCAGTCTCACCGGTGACCGAGTACAGCCGCGATCCATCCTGGGCAGCCGACTACCCCGACGTGACGCCGCCGCGCGGCCTGCACGTGCGGCAAAGTGGGCGATTGCCCGATGTGGTGACCAAGTACGGCGGCTGGGGCGACCGGCAGATCCTGATCTGCGGCGGACCGGCCATGGTCCCCGCCACCAAGGCTGCTCTGATCGCCAAAGGGGCCCCACCGGAGCGCATTCAGCACGACCCGCTGTCACGCTAGGCCCGATGGCGACGACCCGCTGCGCCCGGCAGCGCCGCGCTTGCGATCGTCGCTAAGCTGGCCGCGTGCACGTCGTGACCTTGCGCGACCCGTCGTCATCGGTGACCGCGCAGTGGGTGCCCGACGGGGGCATGATCGCGACCTCGCTGACCGACGCCGGTACGGAGCTGCTGGGGCAACGGCGTGGGCTGGATGCCTACCTCTCGGACGGCAAGACGATGGGGATTCCGATTTTGTATCCCTGGGCAAATCGGTTGGGCGACAACACTTATACGGCTGAGAACGTGACGGTGACGCTGACGCCGGGCGAAAACGGTGTTCGTCCCGATCCCAACGGGTTGCCGATCCACGGCGTGCTGGCCGCTTATCCGGGCTGGCGGGTGACAGCGGAGTCGGCCACCGAGCTGACCGCCGAGGTGGATTTCGGCGCCGACCCGCGGTTGCTGGCCAGCTTCCCGTATCCGCATCTGCTGGCGGTGAGCGCGCGATTGGCCGAACGGACGCTGACGGTGCGCACCACGGTCACCGCAACCGGCGAGGCGGCGGTCCCGCTGTGCTTCGGCTTTCATCCGTATCTGCAATTGCCGGATGTGGCCCGCAGCGAGTGGATCATCGAAACCCCGCCGCTTCGGCATTTGAGCCTCGACGCAAAGGGGCTACCCACCGGTGATACCGCTGAGCAGCCGGCAAAGACAGAGCCGTTGAGCGACAAGGCTTTTGATGATGCCTACGACCACGTGAGCAATGGCGCGGTGTTCGCGGTGTCCGGCGGCGGGCGCCGGCTCGAGGTCCACTTCGAGCAGGGGTATCCGGCCGCCCAGATCTTTGCGCCACTCGCCGAGGACGTGGTCTGCTTCGAGCCGATGACCGCGCCGACCGATGCGCTGCGCCGCGGCGGCTACCGCAGCGCGCGCCCCGGTGAGCCGGCGGTCACTCAGTTCTCCATCTGCGTTTAGCACCCGCCGCCGACCGGCGTGTGTCAGAAGCTATTTGACATGCGCTGAAATTGGAGCGGCTGACCGGTACTCTTAGCGAATCCTTGGCAGGAGGAGCAGGTGAGCCCTCGCGCGAGCGGTGCATCGATCGATGAATTGCTCGAACGCGCGGTGCGGGCCATCAACGAGGGCGACCGTGCGACCGCGACCACGCTGGCCGGACAGGTTCTCGCGGTCGACAGCGGCAACCCAGAAGCCGAGGACCTGCTCACCGCGCCGGATCGCTACGGTGAAATCCGCCGACTGACAATCATGTTCGCCGACCTCGTTGACTCGACGGCGCTGTCCACCCGTTTGGAACCCGAGACGTATCGCACCTTCGTCGGCCGCTACCGGGATGACGTGCGCCGGATTGTCGATCGGTATGAGGGCCACATCAGCTCGATCAAGGGCGACGGATTGCTTGTCGTATTCGGGCACCCTAAGGCGCATGAGAACGACCTGCGACGTGCCGTCGCAGCCGGGCTGGATATCACCCGCGCCGTAGCGCAGCTCAGCGAACAAGCCGAACACAGGTTCGGCGTGGCCATCAACGTGCGGGTCGGCATCCACCGCGGCCTGGTCTATCTCGACACCGACCAAGACGACGTCTACGGCTTCGCCGCCAACCTGACCGCCCGTCTTTCTGGTTTGGCCGAGCCGGGCACGGTGGCGGTGTCAGATGCGGTCGCGCCCCTGGTGGGTCATTTGTTTGAACTCAGCACACATCCGGCCGTTGCGGTGAAGGGCGTCGACGGCTTGATCAGCCATCACCAGGTGCTCGGTGAGCGACCAGAAGCGCCGCCGCTGCGATGGCCATCCCTGATCGGGCGCGACCATGAGCAGGGCTGGCTGCAGCAGAGCTGGCAGCGGGTGCGTGACGGACTGCCGACCAGCCCGGGCATCGTATTTCGGGGCGAACCGGGAATCGGTAAGACCCGGCTTGCGAATGAGGCAGCCGAATTCGTCCGGGCTTCGGGCGCGCCCGTGATCGAGTTGTTCGGTTCCCCGCTGCATACCGACACCGGCCTGCATCCGGTGCGCAGGCTCGTGGAGCGCCGATGCGGCATCACCCGGCTCACCGACGGCCGGGAACGTCTGCGCTTACTCCAAGCCGAACTGCGCGCCTGCGGGCTGGATGCCACGAGCGCCGTGCCGTTGCTTGCGCCGGTGATCGGCGTCGGTCCCGAGCACGGATATCACCCGGCTGCTGTGGAAGGCCGAGCCCTTTACGAGTCGATCGGCGCGACCGTTCAGCAATACGTGCTGGCCTGCATCGGTGACCAAGCCGGATTAGTGGTCGCAGAGGACGTGCACTGGTTCGACCCGTCCACGTGCGAGCTGCTCAACTCATTGCTCAAAGGCACGGACGGGCGGCTGCTGGTGGTCTTGACCGGACGCGAAGGTAATTGGCTGCGAACAGATTGGCCGGTAATAATCTTCGAACTTGCGCCGCTCACCGACGAGCAGTCCGACGCGTTGATCGATGCGTTGGAACCGTCGGTGACCGACGCCCAGCGGGTCGCGGTACGGAACCGATGTGACGGGGTGCCGTTCTACATCGAACACGTCGTCGGTGAACTCGGCGCCGCCGGGGCCGAGTCTGGGATACCCGAGGCGCTGTATGAGCCGCTGTTCGCCGCGCTGCATCACTCCCACACCGATGTTGTGCCGGTGGTAGAGGCGGCCGCCGTCATCGGGCGCGCCGGTGACCTCCCCCTGCTTCGCGCCGTGGTCGGAGACGACGCCAAGGACGTTGACGGCGTCGTCGCCGAACTGGTGCGGGTGCGTGTGCTCGAACGACGCGGGAACGATGGCTGGCGGTTCCGTCATGAGCTGCTCCGTGAGGTGGCCGCCGAGCTACCCCCGCCGTCCCTACGCCGTGAGCTACACGCGCGCGCCGCCCACGCGCTGGTCGACGCGGCGGCGGCCGCCGAACCGGACTGGCGTGTCGTCGCAAGGCACTTCGAGAAAGCGCGACACTACGACGAGGCCGTCGCCGCCTACCAGAAGGCCTCCATCGACGCCCGACGCCGCGGCGCTCTCCAGGAAGCGCTGGATTGCCTCACGAACGCACTCGACCAGCTAGCCAGCTGCGCTGCGGGACCGAAGCGGGACCGCAAGGAAATCGCCATCCGGCTGGAGCGCGGTTTCTTGGCGGGCACCACGCAAGGCAGCATGAGCGGTGAGGGACCCGCCGACTTCCAACGGTGCCTGGCATTGGCCAGCACCGGCAACTACAAAGACGAGTTGTTCACCACGCTCACCGCGCTGATCGGCTACTACGTGCCCCGGGCGGAACTGCGCCGCGCGCATGAACTGCTCGTCTCACTGTCCGCCCGGATCACCAGGGATCGCCCCTGGAGTTATCCCGTAATCGCGTCAACTTTGGGTTCCGTCATCTGGCTGGAAGGCGACTTCACCGCCGCCCGCGGACATCTGCTGCGCGCGCTGGCCGATCGTTCCGCTGCCGATCCCCGGGTGCTGGACACCGCGTGGTTTGTGCCCGTCGACCCGATCTCATTGGCACACACATACCTGGCATTGACGCATACGGTGTGCGGGGACCTCGACCGTGCCGACGCGGAGTTGGCCGATGCAGTCCGGCGTAGCGATGGCCTCGGGTTTCCACGAAATGCCTACAACAGGGCAAACACATACTTCATGGAAATCTGGGTGCGGCTGGAGAGCGGCCAAATCTCGGAGGCCGCCACCCTGGTCGCCGGACTTCGCCGGCTGAGCGAGCAGTCGGGGCTCGACGTGTGGCAATGGGTCGGCAGAACCGAACATGCCACCGTCAAGGCGCTGGCCGCGCTGGGCGCGGGTGCAGACGCTGCCACGCTGACGGCCCTGGCGGAGAAGGTAGCGCGACAGGTGGACGCCTCGCGACTCATGCACCTCAACATGTTTCTCACGTTTCACGACGCGGTAATCGGCCGCCTGCAGGTTGCCGCGGGCCAGCCGGGGCGGGCGCGCGAGCGGTTGGAGATGGCGCTGCGGCTAGCGGAAGAGACGGGGATGCACTTTCACGACGCCGAGTTGATGCGGCTGCGCGCTCACACGTTCACCGACCGGCAAAGACGACGCGAGGCCCTGATGGCCGCGCTTGAGTTTGCACGCAAGCAAGACGCGACTCTGTTCGAACTGCGGTGCCTGCTGGATTCTTTCGACCTGCTCGGTGACGGGAATCGGTCCGAGCTGGCCGGCCTTATCAGCCGCTTTCCTGGCGATGCTCGTTGGGCGGAATTCGCACGGGCGCAAGAAATTCTCTCGTGACCTCTCGCCGATCAGGTGGCGGATCACTGGCGCGATCGTCTCCTCCAAACTGTGGAAGGGCGTCATCTCGTCCATCAGATCGAGCAGCGCCTTGGTCATGTCCTGCCCTTCGGGCGACGCCCTGAACTGCCTGTGCTCGAATGGCGTCGACAAGTGCCTTGGCATCGCCGATCCCGTGCACCAGCAGCTCGTCGTCCACGCCCATCAGTGGCCGATGACGTTCCATAGATGCAGGTATGCGTCGACGTCCTTGGCGGCAAGCGAACGCCCAGTCGAGGCAGCGAATCGGCGACGATATACGAGAACGCGAGGCGCGTCCCGGCGAGGTCCTCCTGGTTGATCGGTGTGCCCCAGTCGGGATGCCACAGGGGGGGCTCTTCCCCGCAAACGGGAGGGCCCCCCGGTCGCTGCGGGCCTTGATCAGGTGGCGCACGGCGGCGTGCATCAGGCGGACGCGCTGGATGGTGCGCCGGCCCTTGCCGTGTTCGTCGAGGCCGCCAACGGTGAGCACGTCGATCAGGAACAAAATTCGGGTACTCGACTACGCGACTCGCCTAGCGTCCCTTGCGCGGTCGCCAAACCACCAGCGCAGTGCTTTTGGGCACCACCGCGACATCGCGGCGCTGGTTGGCGCGCAACATGACTATTTCCTCGGCCATTTCCTGCAGCCGCGCCTGAAGGGCCCCGACCTGATTGGTCAGTTCGATGATCCGCTTGATGCCGGCCAGGTTGACGCCCTCGTGCTGGGACAGCCGCTGCACCTCGCGCAGCAGATCCAGGTCGTGCTGCGAATAACGGCGCCCCCCACCGGAAGTCCGGCGCGGGGTGACCAGCCCGAGGCGATCGTAGGTGCGCAAGGTCTGCGCATGCATGCCGGCTAGCTCGGCGGCCACGGAAATCAAGAAGGTCCGGGATTCCCGTTCCTTGGGGTTCTTAGCCATCAGCGATTACCTGCCCATCCGGCCCGGGGGTTGAACCCACTGGAGCGCTCGGCCTCCGCATATGCCTCCAGAGCCTCCTGGGCGGAGCCTTCCACGTTCGGCGGGACGGCTACCTTCACGGTGACGAGCAAGTCCCCGTTACCGCCGCTGCGCTTGGGCACCCCGCGTCCGCGCACCCGCAGGATGCGGCCGTCTGCGGTGCCTTTGGGCACCCGGACACCGACCTTGCCGTCTAGCGTGGGCACCGAAAGTGTTGAGCCCAAAGCCAGTTCGGTGAAGCTGACCGGAACGGTCACGGTGAGGTCGTCGCCGTCACGGCCGAAGACCTTGTCCGGCCGCACATGCACGGTCACATACAGGTCACCCGACGGGGCACCCCGCAACCCGGCCTCACCCTGCCCGGCCAGCCGGATGCGCTGTCCGTCCTCGACACCCGGCGGTATCCGCACGTTGATGGTGCGGGTACGCGTGGTGACGCCGGTGCCTTTGCACTCCTCGCAGGGGTGCTCGATGATCGAGCCGCTCCCCCGGCAATCGGTGCAGGGCTCGGAAAAGCCGAATGCGCCCTGGTTGCGGTTGATTACGCCCGAGCCGTTACAGGTGGGACACACCTTGGGGCTGGTGCCCGGCCGCGCCCCGCTGCCATGGCAGTTGGTGCACGGCGCCGGGCTGGTCAGCCGCAGCGGCATTGCTACGCCTTTAGCGGCCTCGACGAAATCCAGCTCGGTCTCGGTCTCCAGGTCGTTGCCGCGCCGTGGCCGGCTGGGACGGGCACCGGCGCCACGCCCGAACAAGCCGCCGAACAGGTCGCCGATGTTGGCGCCACCGGTCCGGCCTGCGGCGTCGAACAGATCGTTGAGGTTGAACTCGGCACCGTCACCACCTACGTCGAAACTGAAGCCACCGGGGTCGAACCTGCGGCCACCGAAGCCGCCGCCGGCGAACAGCCGGCGGGTTTCGTCGTACTCCTTACGCTTGGCCGGATCCGACAAGACGTTGTGCGCCTCCGACACAGCTTTGAACCGTTCGCCCGCGGCGGGGTTGTCGGGATTTGCGTCCGGATGCAGGTCGCGCGCTAGCTTGCGGTAGGCCCGTTTGATCGCATCAGGACTGGCGTCGGAGGAGACGCCCAGCTCCTTATAGAAGTCCTTTTCGACCCACTCACGCTGGGCCATGTCGCGCCACCCCCTCCCACCTTTCTCTTTTGTTGTTGTTTTGATTCTGTGCCTTATTCACCGGAGGCGTCGGCGTTATCGTCCGCATCGGCCTGCTCGGTTTCGGCAACGCTTTCGGCGGGGTCGGGTGCGGAGTCTTCGCTGTCGTCCGCGACCGTGTCGACGACGCCGACAAGAGCGTGGCGCAGCACATTTTCGCCCAGTCTGTAGCCCTGCCGCATGACAGTGCCGATGACCGGTTTGGAGCCCTCACCGCCATCGCCCTCGTGCTGCACTGCTTCGTGCAACACCGGGTCGAAATTCTCGCCCTCGGCGCCGAACGCCGCCAGGCCGAGCCCGGTCAGCGCGCTCATCAGCTTGTCGGCGACCGACTTCAGCGGGCCCGAGTCCAGATCGCCGTGGGCGCGCGCCCGGTCGAGATCGTCGAGCACGCCCAGCAATTGGCTGACCACGGTGGCCTTGGCCCGATCCGCCGCCGCCTGCTGATCCCGCAGCGCCCGCTTGCGGTAGTTGGCGAAATCAGCCTGCACGCGTTGCAGATCGGCGGTCAGCTCGGCGACTTTGGCCCCTGTCTCGTCGGCCTTGCCGCGGCCCCCCGGCGCCGTCCCTCCCGGCGCAGCGCCGGGAGGGACATGCCGTACTTCGCCGGTCTCGGGATCAATCCGCCGTTTGTCGGTAACTGTCACCTGTTCCTGCGGGTTGCCTTCGGTCACTTGGACTCCCGGTCGTCGTCGACCACCTCCGCGTCCACGACGTCGTCAGCTGAGCCGGGTCCTGCGCTGCCACCGGGCTCGCCACCGGCCTGCGTGGCCTCCGCCTGCGTGGCTTCGTAGATCGCCTGTCCGAGCGCCTGAGACTCCTGGCCCAGCTTCTCCATCGCCGCCTTGATCGCGGAGATGTCGGTGCCACCCAGCGCCGTCTTGGCCTCGGCCACCGCGGCATCCACCTTGTTCAGGGTGTCCTCGGGAACCTTCGAACCGCCCTCGGCCTCACGCTGCTCCTTGACGAATTTCTCCGTCTGGTAGACAAGCGTCTCGGCCTGGTTGCGAACGTCGGCTTCCTCGCGACGCGTGCGGTCCTCCTCGGCGTGCGCCTCGGCGTCCTTGATCATCCGGTCGATCTCCTCCTTGGAAAGGCCGGAGCCCTCCTGGATCTTGATCGTGTTCTCCTTGCCGGTGCCCTTGTCCTTGGCAGTGACGTGCACGATGCCGTTGGCATCGATGTCGAAGGTGACTTCGATCTGCGGGACGCCGCGGGGAGCCGGCGGGATACCGGTCAGCTCGAAGGAGCCGAGCAGCTTGTTGTGCGAAGCGATTTCGCGCTCACCCTGGTAGACCTGGATCTGCACCGACGGCTGATTGTCATCGGCCGTGGTGAAGGTCTCCGACCGCTTGGTCGGGATCGTGGTGTTGCGCTCGATGAGCTTGGTCATCACGCCACCCTTGGTCTCAATACCCAGGCTCAGCGGCGTAACGTCAAGCAGCAGAACGTCTTTCACCTCGCCCTTCAACACACCGGCCTGAAGAGCCGCTCCCACCGCTACAACTTCATCGGGGTTGACGCCCTTGTTGGGCTCCTTGCCGCCGGTCATCTCCTTGACCAGATCCGACACCGCGGGCATACGGGTGGAACCGCCCACCAGCACGACGTGGTCGATCTCGGAAACCGAGATACTGGCGTCCTTGATCACCGACTGGAACGGCTGACGCGTGCGGTCGAGCAGATCCTGCGTGATGCGCTGGAACTCGGCACGAGTCAGCTGCTCGTCGAGGAACAGCGGATTCTTGTCCGCATCGACGGTGATGTAGGGCAGGTTGATCGAGGTGCTCTGGCTCGAGCTCAGCTCGATCTTGGCCTTCTCGGCGGCCTCACGCAGCCGCTGCATCGCCATCTTGTCCTTGGTGAGGTCGATGCCGCTGGTGCCCTTGAACTTGTCGACGAGCCAGTTGACGATGCGGTCGTCCCAGTCATCGCCACCGAGGTGGTTGTCCCCGCTGGTGGCACGGACCTCGACCACGCCCTCGCCGATCTCGAGCAGCGAGACGTCGAAGGTGCCGCCACCCAAGTCGAAGACCAGGATGCGCTGCTCCTTCGAGCCCTTGTCCAGCCCGTAGGCCAGCGCCGCAGCGGTCGGCTCGTTGACAATGCGCAGCACATTCAAACCGGCGATCTGGCCGGCCTCCTTGGTCGCCTGACGCTGAGCGTCGTTGAAGTACGCGGGTGTGGTGATGACCGCGTCGGTGATGTCCTCACCGAGGTAGGCCTCGGCGTCGCGCTTCAGCTTCATCAGAATGCGGGCGCTGATCTCCTGCGCGGTGTATTTCTTCCCGTCGATCTCAATGGACCAGTCGGTGCCCATCTGCCGCTTGACCGAACGAACGGTGCGGTCGACATTGGTCACCGCCTGGTTCTTGGCGGGCTGGCCGACGAGCACTTCGCCGTTGCGCGCAAACGCGACGACCGACGGAGTGGTCCGAGAGCCCTCGGAGTTGGCGACGACGACAGGGTCGCCACCCTCGAGAACCGCGACGACGGAGTTGGTGGTCCCGAGGTCGATACCGACCGCACGAGCCATAGTGATTCCTCCTGAGTGTGTAGAGTTTTTTGGTGGCACTATGCTGAGTGAACCTCGCTCAAGCCTGCTACCGGCGACGCCATGATGTCAACCCAGGATTGAGTCTGGTTCACTCAACTTGTCGATCATCTTAACGGCCCGCGTCGGCATCTTGTTCCCGGGGGGTCTGCACCCCGGCGTTCAGCGGGCGACGACTTCCTCGATCAACGTGAGCAGGGCTCGGGTGGCCGCGCTGGTCGGACGGGTTGCAGACGTCGTGACGTACAACCGCCATTCCAGGTCGTAATCGGCGACGCGGACCGTCGCCAGCCCGGAATCGTCGAAGTCATCGAGGATGGACCAGCTCAAAAAGCCGATTCCGAGACCGGTTCGGATATACGTCGCGGCCGTGCCCAGGTCGGCGACCTCCACTGCGACGGTGCGTTCGACGCCGGCGGCGATGAATGCGTTGTCGATCACGGTTCTGGTGCCGTATCCGGGCGGACTGTCGATGAACGACATTCCGGCCAGGTCCACCAGTCGCACCGAATCCAGTTGGGCGAGTGGGTGATTGGCGGGGACAACCAGGAGCAGCGGGACGGAGGCGACCAAGCGGGCGTTCAGGTCGGGCGGCGGGGGCCCGGTGAAAACCAGAAAGGCAACGTCGAGATCGCCGTCGCGGAGTTGTCGTAAGAGTCCGGCCGATCCAGCACTGGCCGCACGCAAATGCACCACCACTGCTGGATGCCGGATATGCAGGTCGGCCAGCAGCGTCGGTAGGTCGATGATGCTGACCGACGTCAAAATTCCCACCGTGACGGTGCCGCGGACAGAACCGAGAGTGGCGTTGACGGCGTCTTTGGCCGCGCGGGCGGCATCGAGGGTTTCGCGGGCGCGGGGTCGTAGCGCCTCTCCCGCGGGAGTCAACGTCACGCCCGCCGGGCCCCGGGCAAACAGTTCTGCGCCGAGTTCGCGTTCCAGGGCCTTGATCGTCGCCGACACACCGGATTGGACGACATGCAGCTTTCTAGCCGCCTCGGTGAAGCTTCGGTTGTCCGCGACGGCGAGGAAGTACTCGAGGTGGCGAAGCTCCACCCAGCCATTATCACCCGAGGTGCTGGGATCCATCAAAAGATTTCGTTGGCACTGATCGCGCAGGTCAACGTAGCGTCGACGTGTCGAGCGCCCACGCCTCATCGGAACGGTGCCCCTATGACTCAGCAAGCTGTCAGCCTGAGAAGAACCAGAACGCGCTGGTCTTCTGCGTCCACCGACGACCAGTTCGTCGTCGAGAACCCCGCGACGGGTCAGACCGTCACCGTCGTCCAAGGGGCCGGGCCGGAGGAGGTGGACCAAGCCGTACGGGCCGCCCACGCTGCGCACCTGCACTGGAAGCAGCGGCCGGCGCGGGAACGTGGCCGATATCTGCGCCAGATCGCCGAGGTGATCCGCGCCCACGCGGACGAGATCGCCGAGCTCGAGACGCTGGAAATGGGCAAGCCGCTCACCCAGGCGCGCCGGTTCGACGTCGAAGCGGCGATCAGCATCTTCGAGTACTTCGGCAGCCTGGTGGAGGTGCTGCCCAGCCAGGCGCGCGACTACGGCCCGATCCTGGACGTGACCACACTGGAACCGTACGGGGTGATTGCCGGCATTGTGCCGTTCAACTGGCCACCCATCCACACCGCCGGGAAGGTTGCACCGGCACTGGCTGTCGGCAACGCCGTCGTTCTGAAACCACCGGAACAGACGCCATCGGTGGTACTGCGCATGGTGGAACTGATTCAGTCAGTCCTGCCGGACCGCGTGGTGCACGCCGTGCCCGGCCAGGGCGCGGTGGGTGCGGCGCTCGCCGGACACCGGTTGGTGGACAAGGTCTCTTTCACAGGATCGCCGAGGACGGGTGCAGCGGTGTTACGGGTCGCGGCCGGCAACCTCACCCCGACCCTGATGGAGCTGGGCGGAAAGAACCCTTTGGTGGTCTTCGACGACGCCGATCTGCACGACGCACTGCTGGCCGCGGTCGACGGTGGCTTCTTCAACCAGGGTGAAGCCTGCACCGCATCATCGCGAATCCTGGTGCAGGACAATATCTATGCGGAGTTCGAGGCGAAGCTGTGCGCGGCGGTGAGCCGGCTGCGGGTGGGTGATGGCGCCGATCCCGCCACCGACGTCGGGCCTTTGGTCACCCGCGCGCAGCAGAAACAAGTCTTGGACTACCTCAAGATCGGCGTGGCCGAGGGCGCTCGCATTGCCGCTCAGGCGCCGCTGCCCGACGATCCTGAATTGGCGAACGGGTTCTACGTCGCGCCGACGGTGCTGACCGACGTAGTCCCCCGCATGCGGGTGGCCAGGGAGGAGATCTTTGGTCCGGTCGTCACCCTGATCCCCTTCAGCGACGAAGACGAGGCGGTGCGGATCGCCAACGCCACCCCGTTCGGATTGGTCGCGTCGGTGTTCACCCAGGACAGCGATCGGGCGCTGCGGGTGAGCCGGCAGATCCGGGCCGGAGCCGTCTTTGTCAACAACTATCACCGGGTTGCCATCGGTACGGGATTCGGCGGGGTCGGCCAGAGCGGATTCGGCCGCGAGCACGCTCAGGAGACACTGGCGGAATATGGGTACACCAAGACGATTCGGCTCGCCGCCAACCGAGGCGAGCTGCGGTACTGGACCGCCGCCGCCAGAGTGGTCGAAGGGTAGGCACCACATGCGAATCATCGCCCTCGAAGAGCATTACGCCACAGCAGGATTCCTGCGCGGGCCAGGTGGCTGGCTCGCGTCCCGCGCGGACGTGATCGAACCGATCTGCGACCTCGGTGCCGGCCGCATCGCGGCGATGGACGACGCGGGTATCGATCTGGCCGTGCTGTCGTTGGCCGCTCCCGGAGTCGAGCAGCTAGACGGCCCGAAAGCGGTGCCGCTGGCCCACGAGTGCAACGACGAACTCGCGGAGGCGGTCGAGCGGTATCCCGATCGGCTGGCCGGCTTCGCGACCGTGCCGATCAGCTCGCCCGACGCGGCGGCCGACGAACTGGAACGAGCGGTGCGCAAGCTCGGCTTTTTGGGCGCGGTTATCAACGGACACAGTCAAGGCCGCTACTTGGACGATCCCGACTTCGAACCGGTTCTCGACCGCGCGGCCGCATTGAATGTTCCGATCTACCTGCACCCGACGATCCCTCCGGCGGCCGTTATCGCATCCAGTTACGCGGGTTTTTCCGCCGAGGTCACCTTCGCACTGGCCACCGTGGGCTGGGGCTGGCACATCAACACCGCCACCCATCTGTTGCGCATCATTCTCGGCGGCGTATTCGACCGTTACCCGGAGCTGCAGATCATCATCGGGCACATGGGCGAAGCGACGTCGTTCATGCTGCCGCGATTCGACGCCACCCTGAAGCCGGAACTGACCGGCCTTCAGCACCCCGTCAGTACCTACCTTCGACAGAACGTGCACTACACGTTCGCCAACTTCAACGACACAGCGACGTACGCGAACCTCGTTGCGCAGGTCGGCGTTGGCCGGCTGGCCTTTTCCGCCGACTACCCGTTCGGGTCGATGCGGGCCGCACGTGCGTTTTTGGACAAGCTGCCGCTCAGCGACGAGGATCGGGCGAGCATCAGCCACCGCAACGCCGAGAAACTGCTGGGCCTCGTGACTGTGTAGCCGGCTAGGTCGCGGTGTGTTCCCAGTTGGTTAATAATCAGCCTGGGCGTGTCCGTCGGATTGCCTAAGCGTTCCAGGAGCCACCACCGCAGGAGCTCGATGCCACCGCTAGACAGCGCCGCCGCGCGGCTCACCCGCGAAGACACGGGCTATCACAAGAACCTCAAAAACCGCCAGATACAGATGATCGCCCTCGGTGGCGCTATCGGAACCGGCCTTTTCCTCGGTGCCGGTGGACGGCTTGCATCGGCGGGGCCGGGATTGTTCCTGGTCTACGGAATCTGCGGCATCTTCGTCTTCTTCATACTGCGCGCGCTCGGCGAGCTTGTGCTGCACCGCCCATCGTCGGGATCATTCGTGTCCTACTCCCGCGAATTCTTCGGCGAGAAGTTGGCTTTCGTTGCGGGCTGGATGTACGTCCTCAACTGGGCAATGACGGGAATTGTGGATACCACAGCGATCGCGCACTACTGCCACTACTGGAAGGCGTTCCACGTCGTCCCGCAGTGGACCCTCGCGTTGGTCGCGCTGGTGGTGGTGTTGTCCATGAACCTGATCTCGGTCAAGGCCTTCGGTGAGCTGGAGTTCTGGGCCTCGTTGATCAAGGTGCTGGCGCTGGTGACGTTCCTCGTCGTCGGCACGGTCTTTCTGGTCGGGCGCTTCAAGGTCGACGGTCAAAGCACCGGTACGTCGCTGTGGGACAGCCATGGCGGGCTGTTACCTGCCGGCCTGCTGCCCTTGGTTCTCGTCACATCCGGGGTGGTGTTCGCTTACGCCGCAGTCGAATTGGTCGGTATCGCGGCCGGGGAAACGGCGAACCCGGAGAAGATCATGCCGCGCGCGATCAATTCGGTGGTGTTCCGCATCGCGGTCTTCTACATCGGGTCCACCGTCCTGCTAGCCCTGCTGCTGCCCTACACCGCCTACAAGGACCACGTAAGTCCGTTCGTGACGTACTTCTCCAAGGTCGGTTTCAGCGGCGCGGGCAGCGTGATGAACCTGGTTGTTCTCACCGCCGCGCTGTCGAGTTTGAACGCGGGGCTGTATTCCACGGGCCGCATCCTGCGGTCGATGGCGATCAACGGCAGCGGTCCGAAGTTCACCGCGCCGATGTCGAAGAACGGTGTGCCCTACGGCGGGATCTTGCTCACCAGCGGGGTGGGTTTGTTGGGCATCGTGCTCAACGCCGTCAAACCGAGCCAAGCGTTCGAAATCGTGCTCCATATCGCCGCCGTGGGCATTGTGTTCGCATGGGGCACGATCGTGGCGAGCCAGCTGCAGCTCTACCGGCTGGCAAGGGCCGGGACGTTGCAGCGGCCGAATTTCCGGATGCCGCTGGCCCCGTACAGCGGCTATCTCACGCTGGCTTTCCTGGTCGGCGTCGTGATCCTGATGTTGTTCGACAAAGTGCAAGGCCCTTGGCTGCTCGGCGCGATAATCATCGGCGTCCCCGCGCTCATCGGTGGTTGGTTTCTGGTCCGTCATCGGGTGAGGGCCGCCGCCCTAGACGCCATCCCGCCCCTACCGCCCACGGACCCATCCGTGGCGGCCTAAGGCTCGTCCACGTCCTGACCGCCGGCGAGATCGCTGCAGTCGACGACCTCGACGTCCGGCCTGATGCGCAGATACTCGCCCGCGCCTCGGTCTCCGGATATCTGGGCCAGCAGCTCGGGCCAGTGCCGGCGCGCGACGACCACCGGATGTCCGGGCCGGTCGCCGAAATACGCGCGCGCCAAGCCACTTCGGGACGCCGTGGCGCGGCCCAGGACCCGCGCCACCACGGCAGGGCCCACGTCCGGAGTGTCGATGACGTGCAGTACCGCGTAGTCGGCGTTCATGCGGTCGGCCTGGGCCAGACCGGCGCGCAGCGAAGCGCTGAGCCCCTCGCGCCACCGCGACGCGGTGATCGCGGTGACCCCGGCAGGAGTGGCGACCTCGGCGGCGCCCAACACCAGAACGATGGCGGCACATCCCCCCTCGCGCAGTGCGCCGACCGCGATGTCGAGCCAACCGTCGACTAGCACTTTCGGTTTGCCGTAGCGCCGGCCGGCACCCGCGGCCAACAAGACCCCGACGCAACGCCGCGTCGTATCTATCGACTGCGATAACGGGCACTCTCCTATCATGGCATCGAGCTTCTCATTAAGCCGGAGATCGCCGCAGCGGACTTCTTCACCGGTTTCTGGGAAACGACGATGAAGACGGATGAAGTGCTGACCGACGTCCGATTTCCGGTGTGGAACAGTAGATCTGGATTCGCGGTGCACGAATTCCCGCGCCGCCACGGTGATTTCGCAATCGCCGGTGCATTGGTCGCCATGCAGCTCGATGAGCAAGCCCGGGTATCCCGCCGCGCCATCGGGCTGCTGGGTTTGGGCTCCACACCCAGGCGCGCACCGCGGCCGAGGAGTCGATCATCGGCAACTCCGTCAACGAGCTGGTGGCCGGAGACATCGGCCAGGCCGCGATGACGGGGCTCGACGACATACCGCCCGACCTGCAGAGGTCCGCGCGGCTGGACCCAAGCCGTCCAGGAAGCAGTCGCGGGGTCAAGTAATGCATGAACAACCGGTCCAGTTGTCGGTCGACGGAACTCTCATCGCGGCCAGCGTCGAACCGCGCATGACGCTGGCGGACTTCCTGCGGGACAAGTGCGCCTGGGTTCTGCCAGTGCACCGGGTATCAGGGCATCGTCGCCGCAGCACATCGGCCCGCCGATACGATGTGCAGCTCTGTCACGCAGCGGTAAACCTGCGCCATCGGCTCTATATCGATAGCTGCCTGGCTGCAGTAACTTTCGTTACTTCGTGCGTACTCTGATTCCCTGATATCTGAGATCTTCGGGGAGTAACGGGTGCGGTTATCGCGAAAGGCGCAGCGGAGTCTGGCCGGTGGCTCGCTGCTGCTCGTGGCCCTGCTGGCTAGCCTTGAGTTGGTTTCCGGCTGCAGCTCTGTCATCGAGGGCAGGCCGATCGCCACGCCGGGTACCGGGCCAACCGAACCCTCCTTCCCAACGCCGGGGTTGAGCCCCACGCCATCTCCGCCCACGACCGCCACCAGCCCGACCCCGGCCCCACCGACAACACCGGCGAGCCCGAACGCTCCGGCCGGCGCCATTCCGCTTCCACCCGATAACAACGGCTACGTCTTCATTGAAACCAAGTCCGGCGTGACGCGCTGCCAGATCAACAAGGACACCGTCGGCTGCGAGGCACCGTTCACCAACTCTCCGCTGCAAGATGGTGAGCACGCCAATGGCGTCAGCGTCACCTCGACCGGCTCCGTTCAGTGGGTTCTGGGCAATCTGGGGGCCATCCCGACCGTCACCATCGACTACAAGACCTACGCAGCTCAGGGCTGGACGATAACCGCCACCTCCGACGGAACCCGGTTCACCAACGACCACACGGGGCACGGAATGTTCGTCAGCGTCGACAAGGTCAATACATTCTGAGCGCCTGAAAGGCCAGGCCAGCACATCATTGGGACGACTTGGTCCGCAGTGGGTCCGCAGCAGATCTGATCGCCACGTCCAGGCTGTCCACGACGCTGTCCAGATCGTCATCAAACAGGTCGGCATACACGTCCAGCGTCATCGACGCTTTCGCGTGCCCTAGGACGGGACATCGTGCGAGGGAACGGATGGCTACTCGGATATCGGCCGCGACACCCAGGTCACCGTGAAGAACGGCAAGGGCGAAATCCTGGCCACCACGTCGCTGGGGGAGGGCGGTGGCGGCGATGTCACCTGCACGTTCTCGTTCAGCTTCCCGGTCACCGAGGGCCAGGACCGCTATGTGGTCTCCGTGGGCCGCCGCGGCGACTTCAGCTATACCTTCAACCAGCTTCAGAGACAGGGTGTCGAGATTCGCCTCGGCCACTAGTCCAGTGACCAGCACCATGCGCAGCTGAAGCCGAACTGGCTGCCATTCACTCTGACACCGGCCGGATGATAGGCAGGGCCACCTGCAGCGGTCAGGTAGTCGGCACGGGCGAACGCGGTCGCGGAGTAGCGGGAATTCACGATCTCATTGCCCAGTCCCACGCGAAATCCACTCATAACTGGCATGGTCGCAGCATCTCACCGCACAGGACAGACGTTCCGAGTAGGCGACTACACCACTTCGCCCGGCTGTGCGCAAGCGTCGGCTTGCGGGCCGCTTAGTAACCCCAGTTAGTAATAATCCAGGCAGCTGGTAAACGTTGGGTCGTTCGCCAGAACGAATGCATCGGCGCCGGTGGCATCTGAATGCGACTCACCTGCCAACGATGTCGAGGACTCAGACACCTCCAAGCACGCTGACTCCGGCTGTTTCAGCCGCGGCCGGTGGCCGGGGCGAGGCGGGCCATCCCGCGGAGAATCCACGGTGCGCGCGTCCCGATCAGCTCCACGGCGCGGTCCGAGCGGCGCATCGCGGTCCGACGGCCAGGAGTGGGCATTGACGCCAGTTCCGCCTCAGGCGATCCCGCCCGCGGGCCGTGGCGATCGACCGCCAGCAGTTGCCAACTGTCGGGCACGCCACGCAGCTCGACGCTGCCACGGTCCTCGAAGCCCGTGCCCGAGCCGACGACCAGGTCACGCACGGTGCGGGACACGAGGATGTCGCCCGCCCCTGCGTGCCCGAGGATCCGCGCCGCGATGTGTACCGCGATTCCCCCGATGTCGTTGTCCAGCAGTTCGCACTCGCCGGTGTGGATGCCGACGCGGATCTGGATGCCCAGGGTCTCGGCGTCAGCCCGCAACGCCTCGGCGCAGCGGATCGCCTGCGTCGGACCGTCGAACGTGGTGAGGTGGCCGTCACCGGTGCTCTTGACCACCGTGCCGCCGAACCGTTGCGTGAGGTCGGCGGTGATCTCGCCGAAGCGGTGCAGCACCGCGCGCCACCGCTCATCGCCTGCTGCCGCGGCGTGTTGGGTCGAGGCGACCATGTCGGTGAACAACACGGTGCGCAGGGCGCGATGTGACTGTGCGGGCGCGGCATGGCTGCCGGTGAGGAACTCCTCGATCCCGGTCAGGATCTTGTCGGGCTCGGTTAAGAACGGTGCGTGGTCCATACCCTCGACCTCCAGGTATCGCGCGCCGGGGATGTGGTCGGCGAGATACCGCCCGCCCTGCACCGGAACCGCTTGGTCCTCGCGGGCATGGATGACCAGAGTTGGCACGGTGATCGTTGGCAGGATCGGTCGCACGTCAGTCCGAAAGGCAGCTTCGAATGACGCCCGCGCCATTCCCGGGCTCGCGCTCATGCGCTCCAACATTGCGAGCTGGCGTATCGACCGGACCGACGGCGCGCTGATACTGGCTGCCGCACCGCTGCCCCACCCGGAGCGCACGGCGCGGACGGCTTCCAGCCAGCGGGCAAGCTGTTCAATCGACGGCGTGTAGTCCTCGCCCACTTCGGAGAGGTAGCGCGCCCGCAGCTCGGCCGGGTCGCGATCCATGTCGTCCCACTCGCCTGGGTTAAACGCGTATGTGGCGCAGAGGATCAGCGCCCGCACTCGTTCCGGCCGTGTTGCCGCGAACATCATGCACGCCGGTCCACCGTCACTCAGACCGGAGACGACGGCCTGTGTGAAGCCGACCGCATCCATGACAGCCTCGATCTCGGCTGCTCGATCATCCAGCGTGCGAACTTTTGGCACCGGGTCCGACAGCCCGACCCCGGCCTTGTCGAACAGGGCAACGCGACAGAACGTGGCGAGCTGCTCAACGAACGCTTTGAATTGGGGGAGGGTCCAGGCCAGCTCGATGTGGCTGACGAACGGCGTGACGACGACGAGTTCGACCGGCCCGTCGCCGAACACCTGATACGCCAGGCTGAGATCGCCACACGATGCGTATGACGTTTCCGGCACCGCATGAGCGTACTGCTGATCCCACCGCTCGGCGGGGCACCAGTGATAGTGGCTCCGCTGCGAGTACCACTCGTTGGTCTGCGAGCACACCGCGGTAGTGCTTTTAAATCCGCCGTTCGTGTGGAGGCATCACCGACACGAAGGCTTGAGGTTTGTATCAAATGCGTTGGCAGTCAGGAAGTTTGAGAAGGAGTGCTGAGGCCTATCGTGCCGGGGACGTCGTGTTCGATGTTGCCGGCGGGCGCGGAGCGGTTCGTGTCGGATGCGTTGTTGACCAGATCGGTCAGGGCGAGCGCGACGCGCAGTTCGAGGGTGCGCTTTTCCACCGACCTTCCCAACAGCTCTTCGGCTTGGCGGAGCCGGTAGGCGACGGTGTTCTCGTGGACGTGGAGTCGTTTCGCGGTACGGCCGCGGCTGCCGTTCTCATTCAGGTAGGTGCGCACCGTCGCGGCCAGCCGGCGGGTGGTGTCATCCCGCGACGCCAAGCGACCCAACTCCCGTTCCACGAAACGGCGGGAATGCTCGATATTCGCGGTGGCCAGTGCGCACAGGGCGATGTCGTCGTAGCGGGTGATGCTGCCCTCGCGGCGGCCGGCCAGCCGGGCGATCCGCTGTGCTTCTAATGCCTCAATGTGGCTGGTGCGAAACCCCGCGATGCCGGGCGCGGGTTCGCCGATCGCGACGCGGACACCCGGTGCGGTCGCGCTCTGAAACCCCAGCTTGTCGAGGACCTTGGACGGCACCGCGGCGCTGGTGCTGATCCAGGCCGCGATCGACAGTATGCCGAGGGGCTGGATGAGGGGTTGCTGGTTGCCGATCGCCGCGGCGATGTCGCGGATGGCGGCTTCGAGCAGGGCCAGGGTGTCGCGGCCCTCCTCATGGGTGTCGATCCAGGCGATGGCGGCGACGTGCACCCGGCGCATCTTGTGCCGCAGCCGCCGGCTGGCCACGTCGATATCGATGGGTTGTTCGGACAAGATCGTGTTGATCGTCTCGACCTCACTGGCCGCGGCGCTACGCAGCCAGTGTTCGCGCTCGCTGGCGTAGAGGTCCTCGGCCAGGCACACCGTCGCGTCCACGTAGGCGAACATCCAGGCTGAACACAACTCAATCGCCAGGCTCAGCTCCTTGGCGTCGGCCGCGTGGTTGGCCAGGATCGCGAAGAGGTGGCGCGCCACCCCAGCGTGGGCGAGCCGGTAGCTCCGCAGCAATGTCGACACCGGTACGCCCCGTTTCGCGCCGTCTCGCACTAAGGCGCGCGTGGCGGAGCCGAGGGTGGAGGCGTCGGCAGGATCGGCTCCGGACTGCAGCACTTCGGCGAAGCTGCGGATAGTCGCTTCGTTGCTGGCCCGCCTGGCTTCCCAGGCCTCCGCGCTGCCGATGAGGTCGGGCATTCGCTCGCTGATGTAGGGCACGACCGTGCGCGAGAGTTCGGCGGCACGTTGGTCGAGTTCGACGGCGGCCGGTCGTAGGACCGCCGACCACACACGTCGTTCGGTCTCGCCCTGAGCGTGACGCCAGGCCGGTTCCACACCGCGCACGCTATCGCGAGGATGTCCCGGGTTCTGGCAAACTTCGGTAGCCGCCGGTGAACATCAGGTTACGTCCAGGTGCTCATTGTGCGGGGCGGGTGCGACAGGTTATCGCCACCAAAACTTCCACGACTGTCGGGACAGCCTCCGCTATCGCCGCGCCGTCACCCGGACACCCTGTCGCACCGCCGCCGCGTTGCACGGCGGCTGACCTGGCCCAGGTGTCCGCCGGAGTCGCGGCGGTGGCCTCCGTGTATCTGTGCAACCACCCGGATGTCTCTGCTTCAGGCGGCCTTTTTGCTGGATGCCACCGCTCATCGCCGCGACCCGGTGCTTGGCGATGAACAAGGTCCCTGGCGCTTGGTGCCGTGTCGGGCCATCGCACTGGCGTAGGTAGCCCTACCGGGCGCCCGCCCTATGGCCCGGTCGGCTGGTGATCGATGAGGTACATCACGCCTGAAGAGCGCGGCTCGTCGTGGTTGCTGTCACGGCGGTTCGCCGCGCCTGTTGGCGTGTCTTGGACGACGCCCGGCACCTACCACACGGCAGGAATCGAGCCCGGGACCCGCCACCTCAACTTCGGCCACTGCCGGGACAACCTCCGCTATAGGCCCACGTAGGTGTGGGTGCGGAAATTCGACAACCGGAGATCGCGATGTTGGCGCACGCAGACAAGCGCACGGCGGCCACCTCCATTCAAGATCTAGTCAACAACCAAATACCCATTTGCTGAGGAGGAGAAGGAAATGTCGTTTGTGACCACACTGCCAGAAGCGATGACGGCAACCGCCGGCGGTTTGGAAGCCGTCGGTTCTACGGTGGCCGCCGGGAACGCGGCCGCGGCCGCCCCGACCACCGGGGTGGTTCCCGCCGCCGCCGATGCGGTTTCGGCGTTGACCGCGGTGCAGTTCGCCACCCACGCCCAGATGTATCAGGCAATCAGCGCCCAGGCCGCGGCGATTCATGCCCAGTTCGTCGCCACCCTGGGGGCCAGCGCCAGCTCGTATGCAGCCACCGAGGCCGCCACCGCGGCCACGCTCAACTAAGCACGTTTGAGAAATGGATTTCCCAGATTTCGGAGCCTTGCCCCCGGAGATCAACTCCGCGCTCATGTATGCCGGTCCCGGATCGGGACCGATGCTGGCCGCGTCGGCGGCCTGGGATGGGTTGGCCACCGAGTTGGGGATGGCGGCAAACTCCTACGGCTCGATGGTCTCGACCCTGAGCAGCGGGCCGTGGACAGGCCCGTCGTCGACGGCGATGGCGGCCGCCGCCGCCCCCTATGTGGCTTGGATGAACACCACCGCCACGCAAGCCGAAGGGGCTGCCAACGGGGCCCGGGCCGCGGCGGCCGCCTATGAGGCGGCGTTCGCGATGCATGTGCCGCCGCCGGTGATCGCGGCGAACCGCGCTCAGCTGATGATGCTGGTGGCGACTAACTTCCTGGGTATCAACACCCCGGCCATTATGGCCACCGAGGCTCATTACATGGAGATGTGGGCCCAGAACGCCACGGCGATGTTCGGCTATGCCGCCAGCGCGGCGGTCGCCTCGGCAGTGCAGCAGTTCACCCCGGCGCCGCTGACCACCAACCCGGGCGGGCTAGTCGCCCAAGTCACCTCGGTGGCCACCGGCGGCGGCACCGCTGCCGGCTCGCAGCTGCTCACCCTGGTGCCCGGCATGTTGCAATCGTTGGCCACACCGCTGGGCTCGTCCACCCCGGGGAGTTTCCTGGGTCTGAGTACTACGCTGCCCACGGCTCTGGTGGGTAAAGGTTCGCTGTTCGACTCGTCGACGGGAATCCTGGGTGAGCTGGGCATATCAAGCCCGATGAACGCACTGACCACCGTGAGCTCGTTGGGGGCGAACACCATGAACGGCATACAGCTGAACCAGTGGGTCAATATGGGGATGGCGAAACCGGCGGCGGCGGCCGCCGCGGGTGCGGCCAACGCCGCTCAGGCGGCGACCGGCGGCGGCGTAGGAGGCTTAGGAGGCCTAGGAGGCCTGGGCGGCGGCGGGTCGGTGGCGGCGGGTTTGGGCAAAGCGGCCTCGCTCGGCCAGTTGTCGGTGCCGCCGGGCTGGGCCGGGGCGGCCCCCTCGGTCACTGCCCCCGCCGCGACGCCATTGCCGGCGGCCGGCGCCGCGGAAAGCGGTGGGCCGGGCAGCATGCTCGGCGGCGTGCCGCTAGCCGGTGCTGCAGGCGGGCGGGGGAGCAACGCCGGCTTTGGTGACCCCCGATATGGGTTCCGCCTCAGCGTGATGTCACGCCCGCCGGCGGCCGGGTAGCAGAAAGGGACGACATCAGATTCGGTTTTCTCAATCGCAGCAACCAACCAACGAATGATTTTCAGGACAGGGGATAGTGGGATGACCACACGTTTTATGACTGACCCGCATCAGATGCGGGCGATGGCGGGCCGATTCGATGTGCACGCGCAGACGGTGGGGGATGAGGCGCGCAAGATGTGGGCCTCCTCGGCAAACATCGCCGGTGCCGGCTGGAGTGGGACCGCACAGGTCACCTCCTACGACACCATGGGCCAGATGGACACCGCGTTTCGCAACATTGTGAACCTGCTGCACGGGGTGCGTGACGGGCTGATCCGTGACGCCAACAACTACGAGCAGCAAGAGCAGGCCTCGCAGCACATCCTGAGCAGCTAGCCGGGCAACCCCATTTACACGTTAAGGAGGACACCAAGATGACGATCAACTACCAATTCGGCGACGTCGACACCCACGGGGCCACCATCCGCGCGCAGGCAGCGTCGCTGGAAGCCGAGCATCAGGCCATCATCCGGGATGTGTTGGCCGCCAGTGACTTCTGGGGTGGCGCCGGGTCGGCGGGCTGCCAGGAGTTCATCACCCAGCTGGGACGCAATTTCCAGGTGATCTACGAGCAGGCCAACACCCACGGCGCCAAGGTGCAAACCGCCGGCAGCAACATGGCCAGCACCGACAGCGCGGTCGGGTCCAGCTGGGCCTAAGACCGACCACAGATGCGGCGGCTCACCTCGGACCGGCCGAGTGGGCACGCTGCATCGACCAACACCGCGGCGGCGGCCAAGACCAACGCCTTGACCGCCGACCCGCGGCTTCCCAAACCAACACCAAACCCGACAAGGAAAGGAATCAACCAAATGTTCGAGATCAAAATGGTTGACGGACAAGAAATCCGCGAAACCAAGGGCGACACGTTCACCCTCAACCCCAACACCGGCGTGCTGACCATTTCCCGGGCCAACGGATTCGAGGAAACCACGGTGCACTACTCGCCGGCGGCGTGGTCCTCGGTGAAGCACAGCATCCAGCGCACGCTTGTCCCCGCTTCCGGGTGATACCGCGCCGTATGACGACACCGTGACGTTCCTTCAGACGCAGTTCGCCACCGGTCGACGGTATGACGCCTATGGTGCGACTTGGTGGCAGAACCTGCCGCCGTGCTACAACGAAGCCAGAGAGTCAGCCGGCGGCCCACTCCTTGGCCCGCTCGAACTCGTCGAGGCTGAACAGGGCGAGCTCGCCGGGGACCATCCACGCGAAGGCGTGCAGCGCGTGGGCGACCCAGTCCTTGTCGGACACGACTGCAATTCGCTTGAACGCCGAACGATGCTGAATCAGGGCACCAAGGCCCAGTTTTAGGTCCTCGATCAGGCCGCGGGCCCGAAGCCCAGCTCACTTTGTCTCTGACAAGGGCCAGAATGTCTCTCGTGAAAAAGACGATGCGATGCCTGGTTAGTAAGCACCTCGAGAATGACCTCAAGGAAAGGTGCGAGCTGCTTGCGGCGCAGATCGGTTCGAAAGACCCGACGTTCATACGGCTGACAGGCAAAGAAACAGACCCGCGCAAGCACCCGACGTTGCCGTGGGTGGAGTCAGTCGACGTCGAATATGAGGCGGCTGACGAAGGCTAAGGCCGCCATTGTGGCCACACCGTGGCCACAATCAAACCGTCGAGTCACATATAACTCCGTTGAACTTCAGTGATGTGTATTTGCAGCTAGAACGCGGTTTAGGCCGTTGACCAGCACCGTCGAAAACACGCCGGGGATGACCAGCGGCCCGACCAGACCGGTGCCGTCGCGCACCCGAACCGCAAGGTGCGGGACGCCCTGGCTGTGCAGATCGCGCACCATGCGCGGGTCAGCGACCAGTAGTCCGACACCATCATCGGTGACGAAGTCTGATTCGGGCCGCACGGCACTCAGCTAGCCCGCGTCGGGCCGTGACGGCGCTCGTCCTGGTGAATCTGACCTCCGTGTGATGTCTGCGCGGTACCGGCAACCGTCCGCAGACCGTCCGCAGTAGAGCTGATAACCGCTTTCATTAGCCAACACAACCAACCCCCTGACCAGCAAATCCCTAACGCACTCAACACAGCTTGGCGCACCAAACGCTCAGATAGGTTCGTCAGCGTCGACAAGATGAATACCTTCTGAGCGGTTGAAAGGCCCTTTCAAGGTCTTTAGACCTTGCGGTTTTCCGACTTGATCAGCCATGCGAGCTTCTCCAGCCCGTCGATCTGACCATGCAGGATGTCCGCGGTGCTGGGATCTTCGGCGTCGACTGCGTCATGCACCATGCGGAGGGTTTCGACAGCGGCATACGTGCGAGTTGTGATCAGGTCGACTACCTCCAGGGTGTCGAGCTCGTCGGCCGGGAACCGGGGCAGGCTGGTACTGGCAGCCACTGTGTCGGAGCGACCGTCTGGGACGGCGTCCAGGGCGCGCATCCGCTCGGCGATCGTGTCGCTGCCCCCGCGAGCGAAGTCAACCAGTTCGTCCAGCTGCAAATGCAAGTCGCGAAAGTTCGTCCCGACGACATTCCAATGGGCCTGCTTGCCCTGCAGGTGCAATTCGATCAAATCGGCGAGGACCCGCTGAAGATCTTCGGCAAGCGATGGTGATGCCGTGAAATTACGAACGTCGTTCTCGTCGCGACGGTGGTTGACCGGAGTCGTATACGTTGTTGCGGTCATGGCTAACTCCTTTTATGGATCGTTGAGGAAATGTCGGACTCAGCAGTGCGCGCCTCAGGCGCCTCGGGTGGTGGCTCGGGCGGCCGCGGCCAAGGTGCCCAAGATCTCAGGCATGGTGGTGGCGACTTCGTCGTCATCTGCCGGGTGAGTGGTGGCGAATCGCTCGGCTGCCAGCGGCACGGACAGGGCAATGTCGTCGATTACGTGCGCCCCGGCGATGCGGGCAGTTTTGCGGGCGTCCTCATGGGCCCACGCCCCGCCGTAACGCCCACCGGAGGTACCCACCACAGCGACCGGCTTGTCCACGATTGCCCCGTCCTGGTAGGGGCGTGAGGTCCAGTCGATGGCATTTTTGAGGGCGGCGGGGACGCTGCCGTTGTATTCCGGGGTGATCAGTAGTAGGGCATCGGCGCGCCGGACGGCGTCGCGCAGCGCCTGCGCCGGCCCCGGGACATCACCCGGCCGGTCAAGGTCTTCGTTGTAGAACGGCACCTCGGCCAGTCCTTCGAACATCTCGACGTCGGTGCCGTCGGGGGCGCGCTTCACGGCGGCCTCGGCGAGTTGGTGGTTGAAGGAGTCGGCGCGCAAACTGCCGACCAGGGCGAGAATCCGAATGCTCATTTTGAGGCCCCTTTCCAATAGTTGCTTGCGCCAACAAATATATACTTGCTTGCGCGCACAAGCAATAGGTACGTTTGAGGTATGACGCACAACACAGCGGTGCCCCCACGGACCACTCAGGAGCTCACGGTGATCAGGTCACTACACGCCGCTTTCATGGCGATGATGCGGCAGTTCGACGCCGACCTGCAGCGCCAGCACCAGCTATCGCACACCGAATACGTCGCGATGGATTGGTTGGCCGAGGCTCCTGATCACACCCTGGGGCTCAGCGAGCTCGCTGCGCGCTGCCAGCAGTCGCTGTCGGCGATCAGCCGTAGCGTCGGGCGCCTGGAAGCCCAGGGTCTGGTGCGCCGCGAGCAGTCAACCCGAGACGCGCGCGCCTACAACGCCGTGCTCACTGACGCCGGGCTCGAGCGCTATGAAGAGGCCACGCCCACACACAACGTCAGCCTGCGCCGCTACCTATTCGACAATCTCAAGGGCGTCGACCTGGACGCCTTCGGTGAAGCGCTACAACGCATCATCGCCGCTGCCGAAGGCTACCGAGGAGAGCGGGAGCCCGGGCGGATATCAGCCGCTGGCCGCCGAGGTCTTTGAAACCCCTCAGATCGATGCCGGCGATGATTCGACCTCTCGTACGCGGTGCAGTGATGAGCTGTCCGTCGCGGCGCCGAGCGAAGATACCCCGCGCAGTAGGGCATCGGCCGATACGTCATCGACCAGGTGATGCATGACAATCAGGCCATGCATCAACGACAAGACGGTGGCCGCAACGGCTTTGGTGTCGGCGCTAGCCGGTATCTGGCCGGCCGATTCAAAGTGACTGTCTCCGACGATGTTTCACAGCCCGTTGCGGTGCGACCTGATGGCATCGTGGCCAGCACAGAACTAGTCCGCGAGCTGTTCGGATTCGACCTGATCCCGGGTCCCGTCCGCAGCCAGTCCGCAGTAGAGCTTGCGCCAACTTTCCCTCACCATCAGAGCCAACGGTCTGAGCTGCAGGTTCGTAGCACTATCAACACAGCTTGACGGACCCAAACGCGCAGATAGGCTCGTCGGCGTGGAAAAGGTGAACACGTTCTGAGCTGGCTCGCAGGTGGGGTCAGTACCATCGGTGCCGTGGCACGCTATGGCCCACCGGAGGACTTCCACAATCAGCCGACCCGGCATGCCAACTTCGGCATGGTTGAACAACCGCCACCCGGTGAACCGGCCCCGACCGATCAGCCCCCTGGGGAAACTCCGCCTGAGCAGTTCGAACCTGCCCAATCTGTCGACCCGTTCGACCAGGAAACCGAGCCAACCGCGTGGTATCGCAAACCTGCGGTGCTCATTGGCTGGGCGTTGCTCGTTCTGATCCTGATCGCGCTGATCGTCTACGGCATCACGGAGCTGCTCGAGGGACAGCAGGGCACGAGCCACGTCCCAAGTACCAGCACGACCCCGCCGACCGCTACCACCACCACAACGCCGCACCGCCACGACCACGACGCCGCCGACCAGCAGTGCGGTCGAGCCGCCGGTACAACAGCCAACCCAGCAGCCGCCCCAGCAGCAGCCCACCCAGCAGCAGCCAACGCATCGGCATCACCTGCCGCAACTGCCGCCGGTGATCACCATTCCGGAAGTCCCGACGACGATTACGGTCCCGCCCGGGCTGCGCTGACACGTAGGTTGCGGCCCGATCAAGGTTTGGCTGCCGATCGGTAGCGGCATGCGTGGCAGCGGTATCCCCGCAGCCTGCGCCGATAGCGTCAACCGCTATGGCAAGCTACGTGCCGCCGGATGACCCTGGCGGCAGCGCGGGAAGTCAACTGCCTGAACCAGAAGAGCCGATCCCGGGATGGCGCAAACCGATCGCGTTGGTCGGATGGGGCGTCCTTATCGCGGTCCTCGTCGGACTGATCATCTGGGGCATCATCCAGCTGGTCCAAAGTCCACCAGCCTCGGCGCCGGTGACCACGACCACACCGACAACCACTACAACGCCGACGACGACCGCCGCGCCGGTCGTTCCACCCACCCAGCGACCGATGCACGACGAGTCGACTACCCCGACCACGCCCACCACGGACACCGCCGCGACATCGGCCTCGCCCACTTCCAGCACAGACACCGGCACGCCGACCAACAACTCGCCGTCGCCCGAGGCTTTCCCACACTTGCCCTCGGTGATCACGCTGCCGTCGCTGCCGGGGCTACCAACCGAGATCACGTTGCCGCCGGGCCTGTGATGCGGCGGCGCACCTAGACTCGCTGGAATCCACCACCGCTAGGGTGAGCACCGCCGAGCACCGCCAGCGAAACAACAGACACGGGGGTGTGCGATATGAGCGAGTCGCTGGGGTTGTCGCTCGGTGTGGCCAACCTGGTTGCGGCCCGCGAGGGTAGCACCCCAGTGGCCCGCAAATCCGTGTTGACGGTGTACGACCAGCGGGCGTCCGAAGTTGGCCTGCCCGAAGAAAACCCGAACGCCACCGAACCCGGCCTGGTGATGCGGGGATTCGTCGAGCGGGTCGGGGACCGGGCTCCGTTGGTGGCAGCCGACGGGACCAAGTACCTGGGCGAGGCGCTGACAGTCGAAGCGCTCGAGGTGATGGCGCGCACGGCCGGCTACGGCACGCCGGTCACTGTCGCCGTCCCCGCGTATTGGTCCGAGGGGCAGTACGCCGCCCTGCGTGCTGAGTTTTTCGCCCAACCGACCTTGGCCCCCAACGGCGTGCCTCCGGCGTTGATCTCCGACGCCACGGCGGCGCTGACAGCGCTGCGCGCCAAACCCGGATTTCCGGCCGACGGCATCGTCGCACTGTGCGACTTCGGCGCCGGCGGCACCAGCGTCACTCTGACCAACGCCGGGGCGAACTTTCAGCAGGTCGGTCCGCCGGTCCGGTACACCGATTTCTCCGGCGACGCAATCGATCAGCTCATCCTCAATCACCTGCGGGCAGCTGCGCCCGATGCGGACACCACCCGCGACGTCGCCAGCACCACGCGACTGGGGTCGCTGACCCGCCTGCTGGGCGAATGCCAGCGCGCCAAGGAACATCTGTCGGCGGCCACCATAGCCACAGTCCAAGCCGGTTCGGGTGCGGATGTCAGGCTGTCTCGCAGCGAGTTCGAGCAACTTATTTCCGGGCCGCTGGATCGATTCGTCAGCACGGTAGAAGAAATATTGCAGCGCAACGGGATTCCGCGATCCAACCTCGCCGCGCTGGCGATTGTCGGCGGCGGCGCGAGCATCCCGCTGGTCACCACGCGACTGTCCGGGCGTCTGCAGGTGCCGCTCCTCACCACGCCGCAACCCATCTACAGCGCTGCCGTCGGCGCCGCGGTGCTCGGCCAACTGCAGTCGTCGGCGGGCGTCGCAACCGCCGCGAGTCCCATCGTCGAGAACCCGACCGAATTGGTGGGCACCGTTCCTGGCGAGATGGTCCGAGCTCCGGTTGCGTGGTCACAAGACGCCGACGCAGCAGAGCCGGTCCCCTACACCGGCCCCGAACACCCAAGCGATTACGGCAGGGAATCAACGGGATTCGGCGGCACCGACGATGATCGCTACGGCGCGCAAGCCGCACGCCTGCCCTGGTACAAACGCACGGCGCTGGTCTTGAGCGTGGCCGGTGCGGCCGCGGCGGTGCTGGTGGCGGTGGTGTTGGCGCTGACCTTGGGCCATACCAATAACGCCCCGCCGAACGAACCGGCACCCCAAACTGTCACCGTGACCGGGCCGAACAACAGCCCCACCGTGACGGTGATCCCACCGCCGCCGCCGTCCACGAACACCACGCAGCCGCCCGCGCCCACGACGACAACCCCGCCCCCCACCACGTCCTCGCCGCCGACCACCACAACCACCACGGCCCCGCCGACCACGACATCGCAGGCCACCACCACCGCGCCCTCGACGACCACGCGAGAAAGACCTACATTCCGGCGTTAACGCGAAGCGGAGTACTAACGGGGCTGGACGTCGTAACCGCGTGCGGCGAAATCCGCCACCATAGCCTCGGCGCTGCGTACCGCGGCGCGGCAGGCCCTGCGCGCCATGCTGGCTCCCGAGCGCTGAACCGCAGGCCAGGGGCACCGATGAACGGCAGGTTAGGGCAGCCTTTCTCGCGTCGAAAGCGACGAAGATGTCACTATGAGCAGGCCTAAGCAGCAGGCAACAAAGCGCGCCAGAGTAACTATGCATTGGAGAGACCTTCTGTGACCACGCAGATGCTCGTCAGACTGATCGTGGGCATGGGCATGACGCTGGTCGTGCTCGTATTCGCTGCACGGCGGGTCCTATGGCTGTACAAGCTGACGATGTCCGGCCAGCCGGCCAGCGGGCGCACCGACAACCTCGGCACCCGGATCTGGACGCAGATCGCTGAGGTTCTCGGGCAGCGCCGGCTACTGAAGTGGTCGATCCCGGGCCTGGCGCACTTCTTCACCATGTGGGGCTTCTTTATCCTGCTCACGGTCTACATCGAGGCCTACGGGTTCCTCTTCCAGGAGAACTTCCACATTCCGATCATCGGTCGGTGGGACGCGCTGGGCTTCGTGCAGGATTTCTTCGCGACGGCCGTCTTCCTCGGTATTGGGACCTTCGCCATCATCCGACTCCGCAGCGAACCGAAAGAGTATGGCCGCCAGTCCCGCTTCTACGGCTCGCACACCGGCGGCGCGTGGCTGATCTTGTTCATGATCTTCAACGTCATCTGGACGTACGTGCTGGTCCGCGGGTCCGCGGTCAACAATGGCACCCTGCCCTACGGGAAGCCTGCGTTCCTTTCGCAGCTATTCGGCGCGATCCTGCGTCCACTCGGTCAGCCGGCCAACGAAATCATCGAAACGACAGCCCTGCTGCTGCACATCGCTGTCATGCTCGCCTTCCTGCTGATCGTGTTGCACTCCAAGCACCTGCACATCTTCTTGGCGCCGATCAACGTTCTGTTCAAGCGGCTGCCTGACGGGCTCGGCCCGCTGCTGCCGGTCGAGTCCGGTGGCGAGCCGATCGACTTCGAAAACCCGCCCGACGAGGCGGAATTCGGGCGCGGCAAAATCGAGGACTTCAGCTGGAAGGCCATGCTCGATTTCGCCACCTGCACCGAGTGCGGGCGCTGCCAGTCGCAATGCCCGGCCTGGAATACCGGCAAGCCGCTTTCGCCCAAGCTCGTCATCATGGACCTGCGCGACCACTGGATGGCCAAAGCGCCCTACATCCTCGGTGAGAAGAGCTCGGAGCCGCTTGAGGGCCTCGACCTCGAAACACCCAAGGAAGAGGGCCACCATGTGCCGGAGTCCGGCTTCGGCCGGGTACCCGGGCACGGGCCCGAGCAGGTGAGCCGTCCGTTGGTCGGCACTGCCGAACAGGGCGGCGTGATCGATCCCGACGTGCTGTGGTCATGCGTGACGTGCGGCGCGTGCGTCGAGCAGTGTCCGGTCGACATCGAGCACGTCGACCACATCGTCGACATGCGCCGCTACCAGGTGATGATGGAGTCGGAGTTCCCCTCCGAGCTGTCCACGTTGTTCAAGAATCTGGAAACCAAGGGCAACCCGTGGGGGCAGAACGCCTCCGACCGGACCAACTGGATCGACGAGGTGGACTTCGACGTCCCGGTCTACGGCCAGGATGTGGAGAGCTTCGACGGCTACGAATACCTGTTCTGGGTGGGTTGCGCGGGCGCCTACGACGACAAGGCCAAGAAGACCACCAAGGCCGTCGCCGAGCTGCTCTCCATCGCCGGCGTGAAGTATTTAGTGCTCGGTACCGGGGAAACCTGCAACGGCGACTCCGCGCGCCGGTCGGGCAACGAGTTCTTGTTCCAGCAGCTGGCCCAGCAGGCCGTGGAAACCCTGGACGGATTGTTCGAGGGTGTGGAGACCGTCGACCGCAAGATCGTCGTCACCTGCCCGCACTGCTTCAACACCATCGGTAAGGAGTACCGGCAACTGGGCAGCAACTACAGCGTGCTGCACCACACCCAGCTGCTCAACCGGCTGGTGCGCGACAAGAGATTGGTCCCCGTTTCCCCCGTCTCCCAGGACATCACCTATCACGACCCTTGCTACCTGGGCCGGCATAACAAGGTGTACGAGGCGCCACGCGAACTGATCGGGTCCTCCGGGGCGAATTTCACGGAAATGCCGCGCCACGCCGAACGCAGCTTCTGCTGCGGCGCGGGCGGTGCACGCATGTGGATGGAAGAGCACATCGGCAAGCGGATCAACCACGAACGCGTCGACGAGGCCCTGGCCACCGGGGCCACCACCGTCGCCACAGCGTGCCCGTTCTGCCGGGTGATGATCACCGACGGTGTCAACGACCGGCAGGAAGAAGCCGGTCGCAGCGGCGTCGAGGTGCTTGATGTGGCCCAGGTGCTTCTGGCGTCACTCGACTACGACAAGGCGAAGCTGCCGGAGAAGGGCACGGCCGCCAAGGAGGCCTCGAAACGAGCCGGCGAGCGGGCCGCCAAGGCCGCGCCGAAGGCGGCCGCGGCTGCCCCGGCGGCACCCGCTGAGGCTCCCGCCGAGGCCGAGGAGCCTACTGAAAAGGCGGCACCGGAGAAGGCCACCAAGGCCGTTACCGGTTTGGGTATCGCCGGCGGCGCCAAGAAACCCGGCACCAAGACGGCCGAAGCCCAACCGTCCGACGCTTCGGCAAGCGCCGCGCCCGCCGCGCCGGCTAAGGGGCTGGGCTTGGCCGCCGGCGCCAAGAAACCCGGCGCGAAGCAAGCGGCAGCCCCGGCAGCCGGGCAATCCACTGAGGCGGAGGAAGCCAAGGCCGCGGCCGCGCCCGCCGCGCCGGCTAAGGGGCTGGGCTTGGCCGCCGGCGCCAAGAAACCCGGTGCCAAGAAAGCGGCAGCCCCGGCAGCCCCGACAGCCCCGACACCCCCGACAGCCGAGCGAACCACCGAGGCCGCGCACGCTGTGGAGGAGGAAGCTCCCGCCACACCCGCTGCGCCGGTGAAAGGTCTGGGTATCGCCGCGGGCGCCAAACGACCCGGCGCCAAGAAATCAGCGGCCAGCGCCCCGGCGGCCGAAGCCAAAACGGAAGCACCCGCCCAAGCCGCACCCGTCGATGCCGAGCAAAAGGCTGAAGCGAAGCCGGAACCCGAGCAGTCAGCGGAGACCGATGGCGACCCCACTCCGCCGGCAGCGCCCGTCAAAGGGCTGGGCATTGCGCGCGGCGCCCGTCCACCAGGCAAGCGCTGACACGGTTTGGCAACAGTCAGCAAATTTCGGTGGACAGTAATGGCACCATTGGTGACGTGACTCCTCACCAGCTGCACCTGCACACTCCGGGTCATCCCCGGCAGCGTGCCTTCGCGCAGTCGTCCAAACTTCAGGACGTCCTGTACGAAATCCGCGGCCCGGTGCACCAACACGCCGCGCGGCTGGAGGCCGAAGGGCACCGCATCCTCAAGCTGAATATCGGCAACCCGGCACCGTTCGGCTTCGAGGCGCCCGACGTGATCATGCGCGACATAATTCAGGCGCTGCCGTACGCCCAGGGGTACTCCGACTCGAAGGGCATCCTGCCGGCCCGGCGCGCGGTGGTCACCCGGTACGAGTTGGTCGAGGACTTCCCACGGTTCGACGTCGACGACGTCTATCTGGGCAACGGGGTCTCCGAGCTGATCACCATGACGCTGCAAGCCCTGCTGGACAACGGCGATCAGGTGCTGATCCCCTCGCCGGACTACCCACTGTGGACGGCGTCGACCTCTCTGGCGGGTGGCACACCCGTGCACTACCTGTGCGACGAGACACAAAGCTGGCAGCCGGACATCGCCGACCTGGAATCCAAGATCACCGAGCGCACCAAGGCGCTGGTGGTGATCAACCCGAATAACCCCACCGGTGCCGTCTACAGCCGCGAAGTCCTCACCCAGATGGTCGACCTGGCGCGCAAGCATCAGCTGCTGCTACTGGCCGACGAGATCTACGACAAGATCCTGTACGACGACGCCAAGCACATCAACGTGGCGTCGATTGCGCCCGACGTGTTGTGTCTGACGTTTAACGGCCTGTCCAAGGCCTACCGGGTCGCCGGATATCGCGCCGGCTGGCTGGCTATCACCGGGCCCAAGGACCACGCCGAAAGCTTCATCGAGGGAATCAGCCTGCTGGCCAACATGCGGCTGTGCCCGAACGTTCCGGCGCAGCACGCGATCCAGGTCGCCCTCGGCGGCCACCAAAGCATCGAAGACCTGGTGCTTCCCGGCGGTCGGCTGCTCGAGCAGCGCGACGTCGCATGCGAGAAGCTCAACGAAATCCCCGGGGTGTCCTGCGTCAAACCCGAGGGTGCACTGTATACGTTTCCCCGGCTGGACCCCGAGGTGTACGACATCGAAGACGACGAACAGCTGGTACTCGACCTGCTGCTGCAGGAGAAGATCCTGGTCACCCAGGGCACGGGGTTCAACTGGCCGGCGCCGGATCACTTGCGCATCGTGACGCTGCCCTGGGCCCGGGATCTGGCGGCCGCGATCGACCGGCTGGGCAACTTCCTGACCAGCTATCGACAGTAGGCAGTTTCCGGCCGCCTCTACGGTGGACCGGGTGACCCACTCACACTCGCACAACTTGTCGTCCGGCCCGTCTGGCCTGGGTCCGTTGCCCGCCCGGATTGTCGTCGGGCTGCTGGCCGCGATCGGTCTAGCGGTGATAGTCGGGGCGGTGTGGCTGTGGCCCAGCCGGCAGCACGTCGACATCCCGGTGCCGTTCCAGAACGGCACCGGCGGCGCGGTCAACACACAGCGCGGGCACGTGCTGTCCAGCGGACTAAGTGACTGCGGCAGCCCCTCGACCGGTCAGGTGCTTACCACCGCCCCGCAACCGGCAAGCCCGGGCGCCGGGCGGTGCATACAGACACTCGTCGCGATCGATTCCGGTCCGAACGCCGGTGCCAACACCCTCTTGGAGTCCTCCCCCGGCCCGGGCCAGCCCCAGTTCGCAGCGGGAGATCGCATCCGGCTCGTCCGGCAGGTCGACGAACAAGGCGCCACCAGCTACGCGTTCTACGACTTCGAACGTGGCTGGGCTCTGGTGGCCCTCGCCCTCACGTTCGCGGTGGTGATCGTCGCTGTGGCGCGCTGGCGCGGGCTGTTGGCGCTGGTGGGCATCGTTGTCGCGTTCTTGGTGCTCGTGGTGTTCTTGCTGCCGGCGCTGCGTGACGGTGCGCCCGCGATTCCGGTGGCGCTGGTGGCATCGGCAGCGATCCTGTACGCGGTAATCTACCTCGCGCATGGGGTCAACCTGCGGACCAGCGCCGCCCTGCTGGGCACCTTGTCATCATTGCTACTCGCCGCGGGATTATCTTGGGCGGCAATCGAACTGGCTCATTTGACCGGACTATCAGACGAGCAGAACTCCACGGTCAGCGCGTATCTGGGCAACGTGTCGATCAGCGGCCTGCTGCTGGCCGGGTTCATCATCGGATCGCTGGGTGTGCTCAACGATGTGACGGTGACACAGGCGTCGACGGTATTCGAGCTCGCCCATCTCGGCGGTAACACCTCCAGACGCGCCATTTTCCTGGGCGCGATTCGGGTGGGCCGCGATCACATCGCCAGCACGGTGTACACGCTTGTACTGGCCTACGCGGGCAGTTCGCTGCCACTGCTGTTGCTGTTCAGCGTGGCCAACCGCTCGCTGAGTGACGTGCTGATGAGCGAGAGCGTGGCCATCGAGCTTGCGCGCTCGGCGGTGGGCGGTGTCGCGCTGGCACTTTCGGTGCCGTTGACGACGGCGATCGCCGCGGTGCTGGCCAAACCAGGCGGCGTCAGCTCCCCTCCAGCAGCTCTAGCAGGTAACTCCCATACCCAGACTTGATCAAAGTGTGGGCGCGTCGCTCCATCTGCCGCTCGTCGATCCAGCCCTGCCGCCAAGCCACTTCCTCGGGAACGCTGACCTTCAGACCCTGCCGTCGTTCCAGGGTGCGAACGTAGTCGCTGGCGTCCAGCAGCGAGTCGAATGTGCCGGTGTCCAACCACGCCGTGCCGCGGGCCATCACCTCGACCGCGAGCCGCCCCCGGTTGAGATAGATCTGATTGACCTCGGTGATCTCATACTCGCCGCGCGCCGATTTCTTTAACCCCTTGGCGATCTCGACCACATCGTTGTCGTAGAAATACAAGCCCGGTACCGCGTATTGAGACTTCGGTGTGGCCGGTTTCTCCTCCAACGACAGGGCCATGCCATCGGGTCCGAATTCAACGACGCCGTAGTCGGACGGGTTGGCCACCCAATATGCGAAAATGGCTCCGCCGCTGATGTTTTGAAAGCGACTCAGACTAGTACCCAGTCCCGGACCGTAGAAGATGTTGTCCCCCAACACCAAAGCCACCGAATCGGCGCCGATGTATTTCTCGCCGACGACGAAGGCTTGCGCCAGACCGTCGGGTTGATCCTGGGTCGCGTAGCTGATGTCGATGCCGAATTGCGAGCCGTCGCCGAGGAGGCGCTCAAAGCCGTCCGCGTCGTGAGGGGTGGTGATTACCAGAATGTCGCGGATACCGGCCATCATCAGCGTGGACAACGGGTAGTAGACCATCGGTTTGTCGTAGACCGGCAGCAACTGCTTGCTTATGCCCACAGTGATCGGATGCAGGCGGGTGCCCGAGCCGCCCGCCAAGATGATCCCGCGCATGAATGGCTCCTGCTGCCTCATTCGATGGCATCGGCTTCGGTGAGTTCGGTGGCCGCCAATGCCGATGCTAAGTCCTGATGATGGAAGACCGAAGTGACATGGTCATGGACCACCCGGAATGCCGAGGCGGAATTCATGACCGCACCGGGGTCATCCGGGGTGCTGAGCTTCTGCTCGACGACTACAACGCCGTCGTGCACGTAAATCCGACCGATCTCCGCTGTCGCCTTGCGGGAGGCGGCCCACCTGCGCAGCGCCTCGTGGCCTTGTGTGGCTCCGTGAACGTCGCCGATGTCGATGTCGTCGCTGGACAAGTCCACCAACGTTTCGAGGTCAGAAGCGTTGAGAGCGTCGTGCCACGCCAGAACGGTGGCGATCTCCGATGTGGTCATGGTCTGCAAGTTACCGTGTGCCCGCTCCGAACACGTCGTTTACCCGACCCCGGCTAAAACGCCGTGCGTTCCAGCCAGTTGTGCCATACCGAGTCGTCGCCGAACACCTCGACACCAGTGTCGCCGACCGGAACGCGGCGCACGAGCGCCAGCAGCAACTCGGTGGCGCCGCCGCGCAGCGCCACGGTGCCCTTGCCGTGCTCGTGCGACCAGTTGATCCGATCGCCGGAGGCACTGATGGTCCATTCGCCGGGTTCATTTAGACCCGAATCGGTTGCGTGCAGGTGGATGGTGTTGCCTTCCTCGAGCGGCAATGCCTCCCCGTCGCTTCCGGCCTGGATCGCGATCCGTTCAAGCCATTCGGTGATCGCGTCGGACGCGATGTCGGGTTCCAGCGTGAACTCGCTGCCCAGGGCCATGGCGACGTCGGCCCGGTGCACCGCCACTTCGTGCAGCCGGCGCCGGATCCACCAGTTCGTCGGGCGCGGCCCGAGAAAAGTCCACACCAGCGTCTCGACGCCCGACAACTCGACGGCATCGACCAGTCGTTGGGCGCCGCCGTGCAACCAGGAGATCGCGTCGGCGGGGTCCGGTGGCGGCTTACCACCCTCGACGCTGCGGGGGTCGAGGAAGCTGTCGAGTCGGTCTCGCACGATCTGAGCCGCCCAGCGGTCGCCGCGGCCAACATGGCGGAACAATTGCTTGAGGCTCCAGCCCGGGCACGTCGGCACCGGCGTGGCTTCGTCGACGTCGCGGAAAAGCTCTGAGAAAGCCTGGTTCTCTTGCAGGAATGCGGCCGCATAGTCCACGCGGTCAGGTTACCCGCCAGTTATCGACAGCTGCAGCGTTGCTAAGGCCGTCGCGCGCCCAGCCGGAACACCCGCCAGCCCGCCTGCTGCCAGCGGCTGACATCGAGGCAGTTGCGGCCGTCGACGATGACCCGGGCCCGCACCTGGTCGGCTAGATCGTCCGGGTCGAGGTCGGTGAACTCCTGCCACTCGGTAAGCACCAAGACTGCGTCGGCGCCTTCGCACGCCTCCGTCACCGAAACCGCGTAATTCAGTGTGGGGAATTGACGGCGGGCGTTTTCCAGGGCTTTCGGGTCGTAGACGTTGACCGCGGCACCGTTGAGCTGCAGCTGGCCCGCGACATTGAGTGCGGGCGAATCGCGTACATCGTCGGATTCGGGTTTGAACGCCGCGCCGAGCACGGCGATGTTGGCCCCGAGCAGCGAGCCTCCACACGCCGTGGTGGTCAGTTCGACCATCCGGGTCCGCCGGCGCATGTTGATGCTGTCCACCTCACGCAGGAAAGTCAGCGCCTGGTTGGCGCCCAGCTCGCCCGCGCGGGCCATGAACGCACGGATGTCCTTGGGTAGGCAGCCGCCGCCGAAACCCAAACCGGCGTTGAGACATTGGCGTCCGATACGTGGGTCGTACCCCAGCGCGTCGGCTAGCAGGGTGACGTCGGCGCCCGCGGCCTCGCACACCTCAGAGACCGCGTTGATGAACGAAATCTTGGTCGCCAGAAAGGCATTGGCCGAAACCTTCACCAACTCCGCGGTCTGCAAGTCCGTCACCAGGAACGGCACACCCGCATCCAGCAGCGGCCCGTACAGCTCACGGACAATCCTCTCGGCGCGCGCTGAATCATCCTGCACGCCAAGCACAATGCGATCTGGCTCTAAGGTGTCGCGCACCGCGTAACCCTCACGCAGGAACTCGGGATTCCAGGCGATTTCGACGTCGACTCCCGCAGGTGCGAGGGCAGCGGCCCGCTGGCTCAGCTCTGCCGCTGTGCCAACTGGGACAGTCGATTTGCCGACGAGCACCGCCGGCCTGGTCAGTCGGGGCACAAGGTTGTCGATGACGGCATGAACATGGGACAAGTCCGCGCCGTATCCGCCCTTTTTTTGCGGTGTGCCAACCCCCAAGAAATGCACATCGGCGAAATCGGCCGCCAGTTCGTAATCGGTGGTGAAGTGCAGTCGCCCAGCAGCCAGGTTGTCGGTCAACAGCTTTCGCAGGCCCGGCTCGTAGAAGGGGATGTCACCCCCGGCGAGCTTGGCGACCTTACCTGGATCGATATCGACCCCGATGACCTCGTGTCCCAACTCGGCCATCCCGACAGCGTGCGTGGCACCCAGATAACCGGTGCCGAAGACGGTGCATCGCATACAACTGGTGTAGGTGAGCGTGATGAGCTAACTGCGTCGCCCCGCTGAGCGGGAGGCAAACGGCAGGTGACAGGTGGCCGCCGGAGAGCTACCTACCATGACCGCCCCCGCCGTGACCTCCGCCGAAGCCACCGCCACCGCCGAATCCACCGTGACCGCCGCCACCGCCGAACGGACCGCCACCAAACGGCCCGTCACCGCCATGACCACCGGCGCCAGGCCCGAACCCGCCTCCCGGCGGCCCGCCGATGCCTGGTATCGGCAGCGGAATCGGCACCGGAATGGGCGCCACCGGCGGCGGAGCCGGCGCCGGAGCGGCAGGAATAGGCGCCGGCGCCGGGGCCTCCGGCACGGGGGCAGGCGCTGGAGCGGGTACCTCAACCGGCGCCGGAGCCGGAGCGGGTGCCTCAACCGGCGCCGGGGCAGGAGCGGGCCTGCGGGGCCGGCGCTGGAGCCTCGGGAACCGCAGCTGGGGCAGGTGCCGGAGCTGCCGGCGCCGGAGCCGGAGCCGCCGGTGCCGGCTGGGCGGGGGCGACCACGTCGTGCCCTGGGACGGGCCGCACACCGGCCGTCGGCCGGATAGCGATCGCAAGCGAAACGACCAGCGCCGCCACGCCCACGATGAAGATCGCCGCCAAAACGCTGCCCACCAGACCGAACGACCGCCGCTCGCCCGCGTCAACGAAAGTGGTGGCGGCGGTGTGCTGACCGGTGTGGGTGTCGGCAAAGTCGTCGCCGACAGCGCTGTAGGCAAGGGCACCCTCGCCGGCCTCGGCTGCGGCCGGAAATTCGAAATAGCCCGGGGCGACTGCGAACGGGTCTATGGCACCGGTGCCGGGATCCTGAGCGTAAGCACGCGCAGCGGTGGATGACACGAACAGCGGCGCATTCGCCGACGCCAGCGCCGCTCCACGGGCCAGCGCCGTATGCGGCTCCTCAGCCGCCGTCAACGGGAGCGTGGTTGCCGCCTCCAGCGCCGGCTTGATCAACGGGACGTCGATGCCGGAGCCGACGACGAAGACCGCGTCCGGGTGCGTCTCCAACGCCTCGGCGGCGGAGACCATCGTGGCCAGTTGCGCCACCGCAGCGTCGTCGTCGTCCGGAAGGGCCTCGCGATGCACATTGGCGATCGACCCGTCGGCGCTGTCGACGACCGCCAGGGTCGCGGTATCGGGCTCGATGTACAGCAGCGCGGTCTGCGCGTAGTTGGTTTGGTTGCCGACCGCTTGAGCCAACGCGGCCGCGGCCAGAAAGGCCGAGACCAACATCACATTCTCGATCTTGTGGGCGGCCAGCGCGTCGCGCAGGGCGGCGGCCTCGATGGGGTCGGTAAAGGTGACTCCAGTCGACGCCAATTGGTAGCCGCCCTCGGCGGCGCCCTCGCGGGTACCCAGGATCGCCGACACCACCTGGTCGGCGGCGCTTACTGTTGCCGCGTCGCCTTGAGCGGAAACGTCGAAATTGTCTTCGTCGACGGTGGCGCCATCCCCGTTTTCACCCTCGACCAGCACCATCCTGACTGCCGTCGGCGCCATCGACACGCCAAGTACGGTGTCCAAAGCTCCTCCCTCGTCTGTTTTGCTAGCCATTCAACGTCCAGGGACGTCGTCGTCGGACGCTCGATTGGCGGCGGACGCCTCGAACTCCCCCTGAGTTCCCCTAATTGCCCGATTTTACGCTTGTTCGGACCGTCAGGGTCTCGGGCGAGGTTACTCCTTAAAGGCCGAGGATGCCCCGCTCGATGTGGCGGTGAAGCCAGTCGTGATCGTGGTCCCTGGGCTGCGTGGACGGATCCTGCTGCGGGGACACCGGAGCCGGCGCCTGCGAGGGTGCCGCGGTTTCCGGGGCGGGGACCGCCGAGGACGGAGGCGGGGCAGGCACCGCAGGTTTCGCCGGTGCCTGCGTTGCCGGCACGACGACGTTCTTGCTGATATCCGGCCGCTGGTCCGCGTGCGGCCGGATATCGAATGCCAGGGCAAGCGCCAGGGCAACCGCCGCACCGACGAAGATCGCCATCGCAGTGACAATCGCCAGCAGCGGCTTGCGGCTGCGCCGTTTGCCCAGATCGGCGCGGGATTTGCGGTGGACGCCGTTCTCGTGTTCCGCAACGGCGCTGTAGGCCAGCTCCCCCGGGCCTGACTCGGCAAGCGAGCCCGGACCCACGTAAGGCATCGCAACCGTGGACGGGGCTCCCAATTGAGCATTTGCCGACGCCAGCGCCGCCCCACGCGCCAATGCCATCTCGGGTTCCTCAGGTGCGGTTACCGACAGCGACGTCGCCGCTTCCAGCGTTGGCTTGATCGACGGGATGTCTACGCCAGAACCGACGAGGAACACCCCGTCCGGGCGAACTTTCATCGATTCAGCACCTGCGACCATCGCGGTCAGCTGTGCCAGCGCCGCGTCATCGCCTTCGGGCAGGGGCTGGCGATACACATCGACGATCGACCCGTCGGAGGTGTCGACAACAGCCAGCGTCGCGCTGGCCGGCTCGACGAACAAGAGCGCGGTGCGCGCGCAATTCGTCGCGCTGCCGACCGCCTGCGCCAGCGCTGCCGCAGCCATGAACGCGGAGACCAGCATGACGTTCTCAATCTTCCGTGCTGCCAACGCATCACGGAGAGCAGTCGCCTCGACCTGGTCAGTCCAGGTCACTCCGCTCGGGAGCAGCTGGTAGCCGCCTTGCGCCGCGCTTTCCCGAGTCCCGAGGATGGCCGCGATCACCCGATCCGCCGCAGCGACGGCCGGCGCACTACCGGTGACCTCGAAGTCGTCTTGATCGACAGTGACCCCGCCGGCGCCTACACCTTCAACGAGCACCATGCCGACTCTCTCTGGTGCCATAGAAACACCAAGTACGATCTCCACCGCTTCTCCAAGTCCCCCAACTGGTTTGCTGTGTTGGCCGAAGAGCAACTTCGTTCCCACCGCATCGCGGGCGTGATGATTGCCGCGTTAGCTGGACTTCATCGAGTTCGGGCGCGACCAAGCCCTAGTCCGCCACCCTAGCCCGACGCGGTCGATTCGCCCCGCTTGACGCGCGATGCCTACCTGTGCCCGAAGCCCCCGAATCCGTGGCCACCACCGAAACCGTGGCCACCACCAAATCCACCGAATCCGTGCCCACCGCCGAAGGGACCATGGCCCCCGCCGAAGGGGCCGCCCCCGAAGGGACCGTGACCGCCACCAAAGGGCCCGCGAGGACCGGGTCCACCGCCAAAGGGCCCGCGGGGCGCCGGAGGTCCGATAATCGGAACGCGGGGAATTGGTGGAACAAACACGGGCGCCGGGAGCGGTGGAGCTGCGGGAATCGGAGCTGCGGCTGGCGGACCCACGGGATGGGGCGCCGCCACCGGGGCAGGTGGCTGGATTTTCGGCTGCGCTGGAACGGAAGCCGTAGGTGGCGCGGGCGCGGGCTGGGTTGGGACGACGATCGCTTCGGCGGGGCTGGGGCGCATCGCGACTGTCGGGCGAATACTTATCGCCAGCGCAATCTCCAGCGCCACGACCGCACTGATGAATATCACCGCGAGCGTGCTCCCTACCAACAGCATTGACCTGCGCCGCTGGACGGCCTCATCCAAACCAATGACCGTGCCCGCTTCGGCGTCCTCGTCTGGTACCGCGCTGTAGGCGACATTGGGCTTGCCCGGCTTGGTATCAGCAGAAGACTCTGGAACGGCCCGGTATTCGGGCAGATATCCGGGGAGCAACCCGGGAGACTGTCCGGCGAGTGCCAGCGGGTCGACCTCGCCGGTGCCGGGATCCAGCGCGTAAGCCAGTGCGGCTGTGGACGACGCGAACAACGGCGCGTTCGCCGACGCCAGCGCCGCGCCGCGAGCCAAGGCCATCTCCGGCTCGTCGGGTACAGACAGCTGGAGTGAAGTTGCGGCCTCCAGCGCCGGCTTGATCAGAGGGATATCGACGCCAGAACCGACGACGACCACACCGTTTGGGCGCGTTTCCAGCGATTCAGCACCGGAGACCATCTCGACAAGTTCCGCGACGGCCTGCTCTTCGTCGTCGGGGAGAACCCTGCGGTGCACCTGGGAGATCGATCCGTCAGCGGTGTCGACCAAAGCCAAGGTCGCGGTGTACGGCTCCACGAACAGCAGCGCCGTGTTCGCATAATTGGTGGCGTCGCCGACCGCCTGAGCCAGCGCAGCCGCGGCCATAAAAGCCGAGACCAGCATGACGTTCTCGATCTTGTGCGAAATAAGCGCATCACGAAGCAACGCCGCCTCGACATGATCGGTCCAGGTCACGCCAGCCGACAGCAGCTGATAGCCGCCTTCTTCAGCGCCTTCCCGAGTACCCAAGATGGCCGAGACCACCTGGGAGGGTGCGGTGCGGGGTGATGCGTCGTCCACGTCGAAGTTGTCCTGGTCGACGGCAGCCCCGTCGGCGCATTCACCTTCGACCAGCACCATGCGGACCTTCGTCGGCGCCATCGACACGCCAAGTACGACGCCCACCACCGCTTAAAATTCCCCTTTGGTAGTTTGCTGTGCCGCCCCGCTCAGCTCACGGACAGCAATGTTTTCTCGTTATTAACCACGGATTTTGCTGCCACAGCACCGCGCAGGCTCTAGAATCCGGGATTAGCTGGGCGTTATGGAGTTCTGACAAATGGGGCGCGTGTTCTCGACCAGCCCTTATCTTTCGAGCGTACCCGCGTAGCCGCAGGGTGGTAAGAGCCTCTCGCCGCGCGTTAACCGAGTTGCAACGCCGAGCAACGTCCGGACACCAGCCGGACGGCTACCTGTGCCCGCCTCCGCCACCGCTGTGGCCGCCGCCACCGCCACCAGCCGCCACCGCCGCCGCCAAAGCCACCGCCGCCGCTGTGGCCGCCGCCAAAGCCGCCACCGCCGCCAAAGCCGCCGTGGCCGCCGCCTCCAAAGCCGCCACCGCCAAACGGCCCGCCACCACCGACCGGGCCGCCTCCGAAGCCGCCACCGCCAAACGGCCCGCCACCGCCGTGACCGCCACCGCCGAAGGGACCGCCACCACCCAAGGGACCGCCACCGCCGAAGGGACCGCCACCACCCAAGGGACCGCCACCGCCGAAGGGACCGCCACCGCCGTGACCACCACCGCCGAACGGCCCAGGACCAGCAGGCTCACCGCCACCACCCAAGGGACCGCCACCGCCGAAGGGACCGCCACCGCCGTGACCACCTCCGCCGAAGGGCCCAGGACCAGCGGGCTCACCGCCGCCAGGACCACCGGGGGCCGCGCCAGGAACGTGAATGGAACCACCGTCCCCAGCACCACCGGGGCCCGCGCCGGGGAAGGGAACATGTCCGCCGCCCTCGCCGCCAGGACCGCTCGGCTTGGGCGACGGGCCCTGCGCCGGAGGAACTTGGTGCGGCGGCGACTGCGGCTCTGGGACGCGCACCGGCGGTTGGCTCAGCACCGGCGGCGACACGCGCGGTGGGGCCTGGATCACCGGTGGCCTTATCAGCGCATCGGGAGCGGGCAAGTGGATGGGTGGCGCGGGAACCGGCGCCAGCGGAGGAACCACAACTGGAACCGGCACCACCGGAGCCGCGGGAGGAGCCGCGGGAATCGGGGGAGCCGCGGGCAGCGGTGCGGCGAGTGGCGGATTCAATGGCTTGGGCGCGGCCAAGGGTGTCGGGGCGCTGATTTTCGGCGCCGGCGCAGACGCCTCCACGGGCGCGGGTGCGGGGGCCTGCTGTGTTGGGACGATGAGGCTTTGGTTGGGGCTGGGCTGCAACGCCACCGTCGTGCGGATGCCGATCGCCAGTGCAATCTCCAGCGCCACAACCGCGCTGATGGCGACCACCGCCATCCCACTACCGACCAGCAACACCGGCCTGCGACGCGGTTGGCTCTCATCCAAATCAGCAAGGTCGGACGTGTCTATGACGACGGTCGGGACATCGGCGTCCTCGTCCGGGACAGCGCTGTAAGCGAAGTCGTCGTCACCATCGGGAAGCCCGGAAACACTGAGGTATTCGGGCAATACGTAAGCGTCGACGGCACCGGTGCCCGGGTCTTGGGCGTAGGCCAGCGCAGCGGTCGACGAGGCGAACATCGGCGCATTCGCCGACGCCAGGGCGGCCCCGCGGGCCAGCGCTGTCTCCGGCTCCTCCGGCGCGCTCACAGCAAGCGAGGTGGCCGATTCCAGCGCCGGCTTTATCGGGGCGATGTCGACGCCTGAGCCGATCAAGAACAGACCGCCTGGCCCCCATTCAAGCTCCTCCAGCTCGGCGATCATCCCGGTCAGTTGTGCGGTGGCCTCGTCATAGGACTCGGCATAGATCTGTTCTCGATAGAGATCGACGATTGAACCGTCGGAGGTCTCGACGACGGCCAACGTCGCGGCTTCGGGCTCGACGAAAAGCACCGCCGTGCGCTCGTAACCCATTGCTCCGCCGACGAATTGACCCAGCGCTGTCGCGGCGAGAAACGCCGAGACCAGCATCACGTTCTCGAGCTTGTAGGCGGCCAGCGCGTCGCGCAGGGCGGCCGCTTCAAGTTGATCGGTCCACGTCACCCCGATCGACGACAGCTCGAGGCCGGCATCGACGGCGCCCTCGCGGGTGCCCAGGATGGCAGCGATTACCCGATCGGACGCACTCGTAGTGGCCGAGTCGGCGGCAGCAGTGACGTCAAACTCGTCCTCTTCTACCGTGGCGCCGTCGGCGTTTTCACCTTCCAGCAGAACCATCTGAATCGACGCCGGTGCCATCGACACGCCGAGCACGATATCCAATACAACCCCTCCAAAGGTGTTGCCAGCCAAGCCATGGTCGGGTGGAGGAGAAACCACGGACCACTCAATGATCGCGCGAAAAGACTGTGCGGTAGCCCTGCCGAACCTATGTAGATCTTATGAAGTTCTGATAGGACCGAGACGGCGTCGGCCCCCGCTGACCCTGGTACTTCGAGCCGACGCGCGAACTGCCGTAAGGATGTTCAGCCGGGCTGGTCAACCGCAAGATACACAGCTGCCCGATCTTCATGCCCGGCCACAGAGTGATGGGCAGATTGGCGACGTTGGACAGCTCAAGCGTGATGTGACCGCTGAAGCCGGGGTCGATGAAGCCCGCCGTCGAATGCGTCAGCAAACCCAGTCGGCCCAGCGACGACTTGCCCTCCAGCCGGCCCGCGAGGTCGTCGGGCAGAGTGATGAGCTCCAGCGTCGAGCCGAGCACGAACTCGCCCGGGTGCAACACGAAGGGTTCTCCCTCGATGGGTTGCACCAGGCTGGTCAGCTCGTCCTGCTGCTTGGCGGGGTCGATGTGGGTGTAGCGGGTGTTGTTGAACACCCGGAACATGCAGTCGAGGCGGACATCGATGCTGGACGGCTGCACCAGGGCGTCGTCGAACGGGTCGATGCCCAACCGGCCGGCGGTGATTTCGGCCCTGAGGTCGCGATCGGAGAGCAGCACCCGACGAGCCTATCCGTTGCGACGACGCCGAATGCTAGCCTTCTGGGGCAACAGCGCCGATGTAGTTCAATGGCAGAACATCAGCTTCCCAAGCTGAATACGCGGGTTCGATTCCCGTCATCGGCTCCACATCTACCTGGTCAAACGCGCCTCATTCCACACCCAAGCAGGCCGCCGGTCCCTAACGGTCCCGTGCGGCTCTGCCCTGGCTACCGCTTCTGCACCCAGCCGTCGCGGTGCCACAGCAGCGATCCGCGCGATCACCGATTACCCGCGCCGTCGAGCAGGGGTGAACCTGACAGGCATGGAGTGAATGCCGTTGATCAACGTCGACGGCATGCGCTCGACCGGCCCCGCCAGCTCCAGATTCTTCATCCGTGACAGCACCTCCGGCACGATGGCAGCCGCCTCTACCCGGGCCAGGTTGGCGCCGAGGCAGAAAGCGTTCCGCCACCGCCGAATGCCACGTGCGGGTTTGGCGTGCGACTCACGTCGAAGCGGTCGGGATCGGCGAAGTGGGTCTCGTCTCGGTTGGCCGACGGGTAGAACATGGCCGCCCGCTCACCCTTCTTTACGCGCGTCCCGCGCAGTTCGGTGTCCTTTGTGGCTGTGCGGAAGAACGAGATAACCGGGCTGACATAGCGCACGATCTCCTCGACCGCGGTAGAGGCGACGCCGTCGAAATCGGCCCACCATTTGTCCCGCGCATCGGGGTAACGGCTCAACGCCACCATGCCGTGACTGATGGCGTTGCGGGTGGTCTCGTTGCCCGCACCGGACAACAGGATGAAGAACGAGGCGATCTCCGCAGACGACAGCCGCTCACCGTCGACCTCTGCCCGCACCAGGTTCGACGTCAGGTCGTCGGCGGGTTCGGCCCGGCGGGACTCAGCCAACTGGGCGCCGTACGCGGCGAGGTCGACGTCCAGTGGCGCATGCCCGACCGCTCGAGGCGCCAGAAGAGCGATTCGCCGTGCTCAGTGCCGCGTGCCGACTACCCGCGGATGGTGCCGCCGCTGATCCGCTCTGGCTCGGGTAGGTCGCAGCGCGTATCCGCGACCGCGTTGGCAGTATCTCCGATATCATCTGCCTGTACCAGCTCGCGCCCATCGGGTTGCCCACGCTGGCCGCGATCATCGACAGGCGCGAAGTTGACGTACTGGTGGACGCGGCAGATGTGGGTGAGGGACAGGCTTTTCCGTTTACGCTCTAATGTCGGAGGGGTGCGTCGCCAGCGGCGTGACGCGGACGTCCATGTAGGGAAACAACGGCAACCCGGAGAGCAGGGCGTGTAGTTCCTCGTTGGACTCGACGTCGAAGATCGAAACGTTGGCGTACTCGCCGACGATGCGCCAGATGTGGGGCCATTTGCCGGCTTGTTGCAGTTGTTGGGAGTAGTCCTTTTCGCGGGCGACGGTCTCGGCGCGGGTGGTCGGGTCGAGGTCGTGGGGGATGTGGACGTCCATGCGTACGTGGAAGAGCATGGTCAGTTCTGGACCGGGTCGAGGACGAAGTTGTAGACCACCGTGGTGCTGCCGTCGGGTTGTGGGATCGGGTTGAGCATCAGTTGCGGTTTGACCGCGGTGGCGACGTCGTCGTCGGTATGCGGGTCGCCGGGGAAGTAGAGCTGGGCGGTCAGCAGCTGGTGGCCGGGTGCGGACACCTTCAGGTGCAGGTGCGCGGGGCGCCAGGCGTGCCAGCCGGCGGCGGCGATCAGCTTGCCGCAGGCGCCGTCGGTGGGGATCTGGTAGGGCGCCGGCTGGATCGTGTTGATCGTGAACTTGCCGTCGGGGCCGGTCGAGAAGCTGCCCCGCAGGTTCCATTGCGGGAGGCCGGGCGCGTACTGGGAGTAGTAGCCGTCGGCGTCGGCGTGCCAGAGCTCGACCTTGCCGGCCAGCGGACCGCCGTCGGTGGAGGTGATGGTGCCGGTGAATGTCAGCGGGGTGCCCCGTTCGTCCTCGCGCATGGGTATGGCGGCATGGGCGCCGAGCTCGGGTGCGTTGGGCACGTAGTAGGGGCCTTCGATGCTGCCCTTGTTGCCGTGGCGCGCGGCGGTGGCGACGTCTTCGACGACGTGTTCGACCCACACGTCGAGGAACAGCGGCCATTCGCCGTCTTCGCCGACCTGGATCAGCCAGGCTTTGAGCGCGTTGTATTCGTCGTAGGTCACCTGGTGGCGGCGGATGGTGGCGTGGACGGCGTCGAGAATCTCGCGGGCCAGTAGGTTGACCCGTTCGGCGGGGACGTCCTTGACGGCCGCGAACGGTGACTTGTCGGTGTGGAACCGCTGGGTGGCCGAGGCTCCCGAGGCGGCGGCGGTCGCCTGCTCGGCGGGGGCGTCGAAGGTGGTCATGGGTTCTCCTCCTCGTGTGCTATCGGTCGGTGCGGTAGCGGGTGAGCTTGTCCGGGTCGATCTCAACGCCGAGACCGGTACCGGGCGGCGGGCACAGCACCCCGTCGCGGATCTGCAGCGGCTCGGCCAGCAGGTCGTCGCTCATGTCCAGGAAGTTCGACAGCTCACCGGCTCGCCGCGAGGTCAGCCGGTAGGCAGCGCCGAACGTGACCGCGCAGGCCGTACCGAGCTGGCCGTCGAACTGGTTGCCCATCACCACCTCCACGCCGAGCCCCTCGGCGAGGTGGTGCACCCGCTGGGACCCGGTGAAGCCGGTGCGGGCGGTCTTGATGCTGATCGCGGTGGCCGAACCGGCGAGCACTTCCCGGGTCACGTCCGCCGGTGTGGGGACCGATTCGTCGGCGATGAACGGGACGTCGAGTTGCCCGACCAGCCAGCGCCGGCCCAGCACGTCGTCGGCCGGGCACAGCTCCTCGGCGAAGAGCAGGTCGAGGTCGGCCATCTCCTTCATCGCGCGCAGCGACTCCGACGCCGTCCAGCCCCGGTTGCCGTCGACGTAGAGCTCGACGGAGTCCCCGAAGTGCTCCCGCAGCGCCCGCACTACGGCGGTGTCCAGCGACACCGGGCGCCGTCCCACCTTCACCTTGAAGGTGGTGATGCCGTAGCCCTCGCGCATCCGCTCCGCCTCGGCGACCATGGTGGCCGGCTCGTCGAAGCCGAGCATGTGGCTGACCCGCATCCGGTCGGTGTAGCCGCCGAGCAGATCGCTTACCCGCAGGCCCAGGGTGCGGCCCAACGCATCCCAGATCGCCATGTCGACCGCGGCCTTGGCGGCCGGATTGCCCACGGTGCGAGCCAGCCGCGCAACGACCACCTCACGCTCGGTCAACGCGAGCCCGACGAGCTGCGGGGCGAAGATCTGCTCGATCACCGCGACGATGCCGGCCTGGGTCTCGCCGTAGGTGAACGGCCGTGGCGGCGCCTCGGCGACACCGATCACCCCGTCATCGGTGTGGACCCGCACCAGCACATGTTCGGCGGCGTGCACCTCGCCGGAGGCGAACACCACCGGTTTGACGTAGGGGATGGTGAACGGGATCGTCTCGACCTCGGTGATTTTCACAGCGGCCTCCCGGCGGCCAGCGGGACCGGGAACGCGGCTTCCAGGACGTCGACGACGGCCTCCACGACCGGGTTGTCCTGCCCGCGGCGCCAGGCCAGGGCGAATTCGACGGTGCCCGCGTCGGGCAGGTCACGGAAAACCAGACCGTCCAGCGGCAGCAACCGCGCCGACGCCGGCACGACGGCCACGCCGAGTCCGGCGGCGACCAGGGCCAGCAACACGGCCGTGCTCGGCGCCTGGTGCTCGCGGTGCGGGACGAACCCGGCCTGCCGGCAACTGCGCAGCACCGCGTCGTTGACCGCCGAATCGCGGCTGCCGTAGGCCACGAACGGCTCGGAGCGCAGGTCGGACATCGCCACGACGGGTTCGACCGCCAGCCGATGATCGACTGAGACCGCGAGTACCAGCGGCTCGACGTCGATGGTGCGAAGTTCGATGCCCTCGCCGACGGCGGGCGGGCGCAGTACACCCAGATCCAGCGCGCAGGTGCGCAGCCCGTCGCACTGGGCTGCGGTGAGTAGCTCGGCGCGGATCTCCAGGGCCACCCCCGGCAGTTCCCGCCTAACCACCCGGGCGATGCGGGGCAGATGCGAGATGGCGGCGGTCCCGGTCAGACCCAGCCGCACCAGCCCGCTGCGCCCGGCTGCCGATCCGGCGGACAGAGTCGACGGCGGCGTCGACGTCGGCCAGGATCCGTTCCGTCTCGCCGCGGAGAAATTCGCCGGCAGTGGTCAGCGCCACCTGCCGGGTGGTGCGGTTGAACAGGGTGACGTCCAGCTCGCCTTCCAACTGCCGGATCGCATACGACAACGCCGGCTGGGCGATGTGGAGTTGCTCGGCGGCCTGACCGAAGTGGCAGGTGTCAGCCACCGCCGAGAAGTACCGCAGGTGACGTAGCTCCATGAACCAACGGTAGGGCGATCATCCATACAGTACAAGGACTAGATTTCGGTGAATTGATTGATCAAATTGATAGATAAGATGCGAGGCCAGGACTAGCGATTTATCTAGTGTGAGGGGTAGCACACGGTGTCACGGTTGAAGAAACCACCCGTTGGAGGCACCCGTGTTGATTACCTCGGTCGATCGCGTACTGCAGTTCGCTGAAGGCTACCTGCCCAAATTCGGCCGGACGGAGGCCAACTCCCTGCAGACCGGCGTCGACCGTGTGTTTGGCGCGTTTGCCGATGCCCTCGGTCTCACTGCGACCCGGGCGATGTTCGATAACCTCCGCGCGCTCGCAGAGGCCGAGTTCGAGTGGCAACTCGCGTTGGCCGGATATCTGGGTGTGGCCGGCTCCGCCGTCGGGGACGCTCCACGGCTCGCCGTAGCGCGGCTGGGCGAGGTGAGTAAGAAGGGTGAGACCATCGACTCACCGCTGGCGCTGGCGCGAATATGGACGTCTGCGCTGGGCCAGGCAATGCATTCCGCGATGCAGTCGGATGGCGGTGTCGCGGCCACCGAACGGCTTGTCCGCGTCACGACGGAACGCCAGCTTCGCCTTGCGAATCTGGTTGCGCTCGCGGCAGATTCGGTCGGGCTGACGACGCGTCGTGACCTCGACGAAGCGTACCGCGAAATCCAGGTGCTCAAACGAGAGATGCGCTCGCTTCGCCGCGACCGCGCGACTAAGGCGGACCCGACGAAACGGAAGCAGGCTTCCGCGAACGGATCCGCCACCAGAACGAGGGAGCAAGCATGACGACAAGTGTCAGCCCGTCCGAGATTAACCGCGCAATGGCCGCGATTCGCATCACGCCCGAATCGGTCATTCGCGAAGCCAACGACGTACCGCGCAAGATCTGGCACGGCATCAGCGCCTTGGCCAACTTCTCCGAGGAGGAGCTGGCGATCGCGACGACGCCGAAACAAGAGATCTACCGCGATGACATGATGAGGCTGTACCGGTACTTGCCGACCGTTGAGCACGACCTCGGCATCCCGGTATTGATCGTCTATGCGCTTGTCGGGCGTTACCAGATGATCGATCTGGAGCAGGATCGTTCCTTCGTCCGCAAGCTTCTCGACGCGGGGCTGACGGTGTACATGGTGGACTGGGGCCTGCCGACGCGCGCACAGCGCTGGACGAGTATCGACGATTATGTGTCTGGCTATCTTGACGACTGCGTCGACGTTGTCCGTACGCACGAAGGCGTCGACACGATCAATTTGCTCGGTATCTGCCAGGGCGGGGTGATTTCGACCTGCTACGCCGCCCTCTTTTCAGACAAGCTGCGCACCCTGACCCTGGCGATCACGCCGCTCGACTTCCACGGCGACACCCACTGCCCGCAACCGGGCACCGCGTACATGAATTTGTGGGCGCGGGGCCTTACCGGCGAGGACATCGACCGCTACATTGCCGCGCACGGCAACGTTGCTGGGGACTCGGTAGGGCTGAGCTTCCTGATGATGGATCCGGTGGCCAACGTCGGCAAGTACACCGTCGACCTGCTCTCCATTCTCGATGACGACCGCAAGCTGTTGAACTTCCTGCACATGGAGCGCTGGCTTGCCGATCGGCCCTCGACGCCAGGCGAGGTCGCCCGGCAGTGGCTCAAGGACCTGTACCAGGACAACAAGCTCGTCAAGAACGAGCTGGTGTTGGGCGGGCGAACCGTGGATCTGCGCAACATCACCATGCCGGTACTGAACGTGTACGCCGAGGGCGACGTGGTCGTCCCGAACTCGACCACCCGTGGGGTCGGGCCGAGGCTGGGCACCTCGGACTACACCGAGCTGGGTGTGCCAGGGGGCCACATCGGTACGTTTGTCGGGGGCAAGGCGCAGCGCGTTCTGGGCCCCGGGATCATCGACTGGCTCAAGGCGAGAAACGGCGCCCAACAATGACCGTGCCGCGCACTGTTTGGTCCGAATACGTCCAGCGAACCGTGAAAATTCACCTTTCGAGCGGCTCGCCCGTCAAGCCGATTGGGTTCACATGAACACCTACACCGACAGGCCCTGGCTCGCGTTGTATCCGGCGGGCAGCCCAACCGATATCACCCCCGAATTCGACACCGCACTAGCGATGTTCGAGGCATCTCGCGACGAGGCACCGGAAGACCCGCTGATCCAGTACTTCGACGCAACACTCACACTGCGCGACGTGGACAACGCGGCAACCGCACTTGCGGCCACGTTGGTCAACGGAGGTTTCACCCCCGGTGACCGGCTGGCGCTCTTTACCCAGAACAATCCGGCCTATGTGATCGGCATGATCGCTGCGTGGAAGGCTGGCGGCGCTGCGGTCGCCGTCAACCCGATGAACCGCGCACGTGAGCTGACCTATCTCCTCGCCGATTCCGGCGCCGCCGCGATGGTGGTGCTCGACGATCTATATGAGGACGTGGCCCGCGAGGTCATCGCGACCGTGCCGACCGATATCCGCACAGTGATCACCACCTCGGCGCAGGACTGGCAGACCCGCAACGATCCGCGGCTGTTCAGCGGAACGAGGCGCCCGCACCCAGATGGCACTCTGGACCTGCGCGAGATCATCGCCGACAACACGGGGCGCACACTGCCGTCGCCCGGCCTGAGCGCCGCCGACCCCGCGGTGCTGATCTACACCTCCGGCACGACGGGAAAGCCGAAGGGCGCGGTCAACTCGCACCGCAACCTGGTCTTCAACGCTCAGGTGTACCGGGACTGGATCGGTCTGACCCGCGACGACACGATTCTGGGGATCGCGCCGCTGTTCCACGTCACCGGCCTGGTGGGTCACCTTGCGGTGTCACTGCTGCTCGGTGCGCCCTTGGTGCTGGCCCACAGATTCCAGCCAGGGGTGATGCTGGACGCGATCCGGGAGCAACGACCGACATTCACCATCGGTGCGATCACCGCGTTCAGCGCGCTTGCCGCCGCGCCCGGAGCTTCCGGGGACGACTTCCGGTCGCTGCGCGCGGTCTACTCGGGGGGTGCGGCGGTTCCGCCGACGGTCGCCGAGGCGATCGAGCGACAGCTCGGCTGTTACGTGCACAACGCGTACGGGCTGACCGAAAGCACCTCGATCACCCATCTCGTGCCACCCGGCGCGCGGGCGCCGGTCGACGCGAGTTCGGGCGCGTTGTCGATCGGGGTGCCGGTTTTTTCCACGGTCGTCCGTGTTATCGACGACGACGGTGCCGCGGTCCCGGTCGGTGAGGTCGGCGAGCTGGCCGTCGCCGGTCCGCAGCTTGGGCCGGGCTACTGGAACAAGCCGGAGGAAACCGCCGAAGCGCTCGTCGATGGCGAATTGCGCACCGGTGACGTCGGGTTGATGGATGCCGACGGCTGGTTCTATCTCGTTGACCGAAAGAAAGACATGATCAGCGCCTCCGGTTATAAGGTGTGGCCCCGCGAAGTGGAGGATGTCCTCTACGGCCACCCGGCGGTGCGGGAGGTGGCGGTGGTCGGGGTGGCCGACCCGTACCGGGGCGAGACGGTGAAAGCGTTCGTTTCGCTGAAGCCGGACGCCGCGGTCACGGGCGATGAACTCATCGAATTCGCCAGGTCTCAGATGGCGGCCTACAAGTACCCGAGGCTGGTCGAATTCGTTGACGAGATCCCCAAGAACGTCGCCGGAAAAATCCTGCGCCGCGAGTTACGAGGACGCAGCAATTGTTGACCGACGTCGAATCGCTGCTGCATCCAACCCGCCTGGGTCCGGTGCTCGCCGCGGCCACCGCCGACGAAGGCTGGCGCACCTTCGAGGTCCAGCTGATCGCCGGGGGAAAGTCCAATCTGACCTTCGAACTACGCTCTGCGGCAGGGGATTTGATCCTTCGCCGGCCGCCGGTAGGAAAGTTGTTGCCAAGTGCGCACGATATGGCCCGCGAGGCGCGTGTGCAGCGCGCACTGGCCACCACCCGGGTACCGGTCGCATCGATCGTCTTTGTGGAGTCGTCGGCGCAGACCCTGGAAACGCCGTTTTACGTGATGGAGAAAGTGAACGGTCACGTCATCCGCGACGCCATGCCACCGGGCTATGCGGAGACGCCGGAGGATCGGCGCAAGATCGCCGATGCACTTGTTGACACGCTCGTCGAGCTGCACGGCATCGAACCCGCCTCGGTCGGGCTGGAGGATTTCGGTCGACCGGAGGGATTCCTCGCCAGGCAGGTCCGGCGGTGGAAGGGGCAGTCGGAAGCCACCAGGTCGCGAGACGTCCCGGAACTGGATGCACTGGCCGCCGCCCTGGAGGCGAACCTGCCGGCCAGCCCGCCGCCGGCGATCGTGCACGGCGATTTCCGGCTCGACAACTGCCTCATGGATTCCGCCGATCCGGGTCGCGTCGCAGCCGTGCTCGACTGGGAGCTCTCCACCATCGGTGATCCGCTGGCCGACCTGGGCCTGCTGCTGTTCTATTGGGCGCAAAAAGGCGAACCCGCGATTCCGCTGGTGCCGAACATTACCTCGTCGGACGGATTTCCACCGCGTTCGTACCTACTTGCCCGCTACGCCCAACGAACGGGAATCGACGTCTCGACGGTGCCGTTCTACGAGGCGTTCGCGCGATTCAAGTTCGCCGTCATTATCCAGGGCGTCACTAAACGCTCTGCCCTCGGGATGATGGCCGGGCAAGATTTCGGCAACGTCGACGCCGAGGTCGTCCGGCTCGCGGGAGCTGGCCTGGATGCCTTGGAGGTAGCGTGATGAGCACGATCATCGATCGATTCAAGTTGGATGGCCGCGTCGCCATCGTCACCGGCGCGAGCTCCGGACTGGGACAAGGATTCGCCCGCGCGCTTCTCGACGCCGGCGCCTCGGTCGTCTTGGGCGCACGCCGCGAAGATCAACTTCGTTCGCTTGCAACTGCACTCGATCCCAGCGGGCAAATGGTGCGCACTCGGCGTACCGATGTCACCGATCCGGAGGCATGTACTGCGCTCGCTGGGTTGGCGATGTCGGAGTTCGGCCGACTCGACATCCTGGTCAACAACGCCGGGGTCGGCACCGCCGTTCCGGCGCTACGGGAAACGCCAGAGCAGTTCCGCAACGTCGTCGACGTCAACCTGCTGGGCACCTACTGGATGGCCCAGGCGGCCGCCCGCGTGATGGAACCCGGCTCCAGCGTCGTCAACATCGCGAGCGTGCTCGGCCTGATCAAATCGTATGCGCCGCATGCTGCCTACTCGGCCAGCAAGGCCGCCGTCATGGGGCTGACCCGCGACCTGTCCCAACAATGGTCGGGCCGAAAGGGAATCCGGGTCAACGCGATTGCGCCGGGCTACTTTGAGAGCGAAATGACAGCCGCAATACCGGGAGACACGCTGAACGAGTTCGTCGACCAGACATCCACCCTCAAGCGACTCGGCCGCCAGCACGAACTCGACGCCGCGGTCATCTTCCTCGCCAGCGACGCGTCGTCCTATATCACCGGCATCACCCTTCCGGTTGACGGCGGGATGTCTGGACACTGAACGCGCCAGACAGACGCAGGAGAATGCTCGGTTGGACTTTCCTTCAGCCGCGGTGAACAGCTGCTTTCCTGGCGCTGGCAGTGCCTCATGCGAGCATATTCCGCCGGATGGCGCGAAATGGCAGCCGGAAGGTGCGGGCAGAGAACTCTTAGGACATCTCGACGATTGCGATCCCGTTGACCGTGCCCTCTAACTTGATCAGTTCCTTGTCGATTCCCGCTGACAGATCGACGACGCGAATCGATCCCGATAGGTCCGACACGTAGTATCGCTCGCCGTCTACAGCCACGCCGATCGCCTTGCGGTAGCCACGTGAGAGGATCTGCGGAGGGCTGCCGAATCCTTCGGACGACATCCGATTGAGAGTATTTCCGCGTGGTTCTGCGCCTCGGTCGGTCCATACGAGCCGCTTGTGGTTGTCGAACTCTAGGTCGATGGGCTCGGGTAAGCCCGACCAGAGGACACGCACATCGCTCCGCTTGGCGGGGTTAGTCTCCGGGGGTAGCTCAAGGCCTGCAGTGAAGATGCGGCCTTGATTGCCCTTGGGTGGGCCCTTCTGGGTCCAGAACAGTCGTTGTCCAGCGGGGTCAACGGCGACCCCGACACAGTGATTGCGCGGGTCTTGGGCGTCTTCGTCGGTTTGGCCGGCTGCGTACAACACGGTCAGGTCCGAGCCATCCAGGTTCGCCCGCAGCACCTTCATGCCCTCACGGTCACACCAGTACAGGTGGCCGGCACTGAAGTCCGCCGTCAGTTGCTTGCCGGTAGTAAACGCGCCGCGTTGGACGACAGTTGTACGCTCGCGGCCGTCGAAGTTGACGCGTTCGATCGAGCCGTCGCGTTGGAAGTACCCCATCGAATCATCGCCGTTGATGACCGCGTCGGGCCGCCCCATGTTGGTCCAGTAGATGTGCTCGTTGGTCCGGTCGACGACAACGCCATCCGGCGCTTCCTTCAGTCCGGGCACCAGTGTCCGGACGGTCGCGGTCGCGACATCGACCACGCGGATGGACTGATGGGACCGGCTGACAACAACGAGTGATTTCGTCATGCCTTTCGCCATTCGAGCCTCCATTCGGGCGGTTGCGGGGGATCCCTCGCCGACCAGGCGCGGGTGGTCGGGTCGAGGTCGTGGGGGATGTGGACGTCCATGCGTACGTGGAAGAGCATGGTCAGTTCTGGACCGGGTCGAGGACGAAGTTGTAGACCACCGTG
>CAWFAR010000011.1:0-69736 GCA_963813935.1 uncultured Actinomycetota bacterium | reverse complement strand
ACAGCTACCGCGGGTTCCTGTTCGGCAGCCTCAACCCGGACGTGGCATCCCTTGCGGAGTATCTCGGCGATTCGACCAAGGTCATCGACCTGCTCGTCGACCAGTCGCCCGAGGGGCTGGAGGTATTGCGGGGGACCTCGACCTACACCCTGCACGGCAACTGGAAGGTTCAGATCGAGAACGGCGCCGACGGCTACCACGTCAGCTCGGTGCACTGGAACTACGCGGCCACCACCTCCCGGCGCGGCACCGGCGAGTCCACCTACCAGACCAAGGTGTTGGACGCCGGCAGCTGGGCCAAGTCGGGCGGCGGCTACTGGGCGTTCCCGCACGGCCACATGTGCCTGTGGACCTGGGCGGCCAACCCGCAGGACCGGCCGCTGTGGGGCCAGGTCGAGCGCCTGAAGGAGACGCACGGTAAGTCCAAGGGCGAGTTCATGGTCACCGGCTCCCGCAACCTGTGTCTGTACCCCAACGTCTACCTGATGGACCAGTTCTCCACCCAGATCCGGCACATCCGTCCGATCACACCGGACCGTACCGACATCACCATCTACTGCATCGCCCCCAAGGGCGAAAGCCCCGAGGCCCGGGCCAACCGGATCCGCCAATACGAGGACTTCTTCAACGCCACCGGGATGGCCACCCCCGACGACCTGGAGGAATTCCGCTCCTGCCAACAGACCTTCCGCGCCGAGGCCGCCCCGTGGAACGACGTCAGCCGCGGCGCCGGGCACTGGGTGTCCGGTCCCGACCCGATCGCCGAGTCGCTCGGCATGCACGACGTCGTCTCGTCGGGGATGGAGGCCGAGGACGAGGGACTCTTCGTGGTCCAGGACAACTATTGGCTGGAAACGATGCGCGCCGCCGTGCAAAAGGAGAAAGCAAGCAGGGCCGCCGGCGCGACCGGGACGGAGTGCTGATCATGAGCGTCACCGAGAACACGCCGACCGGCACCCAGTCCGGCGGCAAACTGATCACCCAGAACACGATCGAGCAGTTCCTCTACCGCGAGGCCCGATACCTCGACGACCGCGAGTTCGAGAAATGGCTGGAATGCTATGCCGACGACGTCGTCTTCTGGATGCCCTCCTGGGACGTCGACGATCGGTTGGTCGAGGACCCGCAGCGCGACATCTCGCTGATGTACTACCCCAACAAGGGTGGCCTGGCCGACCGGGTCTTCCGGATCCGCACCGAGCGCTCCTCGGCCACCTCGCTGCCCGACCCGCGCACCAGCCACAACATCAGCAACGTCGAGGTCATCGAGCGTCGCGGCGACGTAGTCGACCTGCGCTTCAACTGGCACACGATGTACTTCCGCTACGACCACATCGACCCGTACTACGGGACGTCGTTCTACACCATCGACTTCTCCGGCGACCAGCCCCTCATCCGGCGCAAGACGGTGGTGCTCAAGAACGACTACATCGACCACGTGGTGGACATCTACCACATCTGAGGAGCCCCGCATGACCGTCACACCGCAGGCAGAAACGCACAGCGACACCGCATCCCAGGCGCCCGTCCACCAGGTGGCGCTCAGGTTCGAGGACGGGGTCACCCGCTTCGTCAGCTGCCGGGACGACCAGACGGTCGCCGGCGCTTCCTACCGTCAGCGCATCAACATCCCGGTCGACTGCCTCGACGGCGTCTGCGGCACCTGCAAGGCGTTCTGCGAGTCGGGGACCTACGACGGCGGCAGCTACCTGCCCGACGCACTCTCCGACGACGAGGCCGCCGCCGGCAACTGCCTGCCCTGCGTCATGAAGCCCCGCTCGGATCTCGTCCTACAGATCCGCAGCACATCCGAGGTCGCCAAGACCCAGGCCGCCAGCTACACGGGCACGCTGGTGGAGCTGTCGCAACTCTCGTCCACCACGGTGCGGATCGCGATCGACATCCCCAACCGGGCAGAGCTGACCTTCCTGCCGGGTCAGTACGTCAACATCGCCGTGCCCGACGCCAGCCCCACCGAAACTGTCACGCGGTCCTACTCATTCAGCAACGCCCCGCACGAAGAGCGACTCACCTTCCTGATCAAGATCACCCCGGGCGGCGTGATGTCGACCTACCTGACCGACCGGGCCGCGGTCGGCGACACCATCACCTTCACCGGCCCGCACGGGTCGTTCTTCCTGCGCGAGTCCGACCGGCCGGTGCTGATGCTCGCGGGCGGCACCGGGCTGGCACCGATCCTGTCGATGTTGCGCACGCTGCGCGCCGAGGGCAGCCGCCGGAGGGGCCACATCATCTATGGCGTCAACAACGACGAAGACCTGGTGGCACTCGACGTGCTGGGGGACATCACGGCCGGGCTGCCCGGTTTCGCCTATGACCACTGCGTCGTCGACCCGGCCAGCACCGCGGTCAACAAGGGCCCTGAGAAGGCCTATGTCACGAGCCTGATTTCACCGGCGCACCTCTACGACGGTGATGTCGCGATCTATCTGTGCGGGCCGCCGCCAATGGTCGAGGCCGTACGCGGGTACGTCAGCAAGGTGGGCATCGAACCGACCGGCTTGTATTACGAGAAGTTCGCGCTCGCCGTGCCCGCCGCCAAAGAAGAAGCACCGGCGGCGGTCTCCGAGCCGGTTGCGCCAGTGCAGCTCGAGGAGCTGCTGCTCGCGTCCGACGCCCGCACGGTGACCGGTCAGGTCATGTTGCCCGCCGCCGAGATCGACAGTTGGCCCGGATCGGTGTCGGTGAGTGCGGAAGGTGACCTCGCCCGCCGGATCGTCGGCCAGCTTATCGCCCCGGTCACCCCGGACGCCGGTGCCGTCGCCCCGCTCGACGCCGCCAACGACCAAGTCGGGGCAACCATCGCGACCGGGGCGCGGTCTGTCATCGGGCAGGAGATGCTCCCGGTCGTCTCGGCGCCCCCGACCGCCCCGATCGCGGCGGTCACGCCGATCACCCCACCGGTCACGATGGTTGCCGCCGACGGCTACCAGATCGGCGAGGACCACCCGGCAATCCACGAGTCCGACGCGCTGTTCGAAGCCCGCGAGGCCCTGGAGCTCGGCGCGCTCGAACTCACCCTGGGCCGGCTGAGCAGCCCGCAGCTGACCGGCTACCGATTGCTCGCGGAGGCGACGCTGCCCTATGTCGCCGACGACCGATTCGTCGACGCGGCGCAATACACCGAAACCAACGCGGCCTTTCACGACTATTTGTTCACGCTGACCGGCAATCAGCACCTGCTGCAGGCCTACCAGGCCCTCGGCGTGAAGGGCCGGATGACCGAGGCGCTGAGCAACGCCACCTGGTGCCACCCGCTGTGCGCTCAGGACCACGTGGACATCGTCGACGCCTTTGAGGCCGGTGAGCGCGAGGCCGCACGGGCACTCATCATCGCCCACGCCGAGCGGTCCAAACAAACCATGCGGCGTGCCATGGCTGACGCGCTCGCCGCGCGGCGGCCGCGGTTCGTCACGCCCGGCCGCTTTGCCGGCAAAGTCGTGCTCGTCACGGGTGCGGCCCAGGGGATCGGCGAGCACACCGCCCGCCGGATCGGAGCCGAAGGCGGCACGCTCGTGCTCGCCGACCGCTCCGAGCTGGTCAAGGAACTTGCCGACGAACTCACCAGCGGTGGGCCGCAAGCCCTCGCCGTCACCGTCGACCTGGAGCACGCCGAAGGTGCCCACGCCCTGGTGCAGCAGGCGCTGACGACGTTCGGCAGGATCGACGTGCTGATCAACAACGTCGGTGGTGCGATCAACTTCAAGCCCTTCACCGAGTTCACCGACGCCGAGATCCGGGCCGAGGTCGACCGCTCATTGATGACGACGCTCTACACCTGCCGCGCGGCGTTGCCGCCGATGGTGCAGCGTGGCCGGGGCGTCATCGTGAACGTGTCGTCGGCGGCAACCCGGGGTATTCACCGGATCCCGTACTCGGCCGCCAAGGGTGGCATCAACGCGATCACCGCCTCGCTCGCGCTCGAGTACGCCGACGCCGGGATCCGCGTGGTCGCCACTGCTCCGGGCGGGACGCAGGCACCACCGCGGCGGATCGCCCGGGGCACCCCGGAGCCCACCACCGACACCGAGCGCGCCTGGTTCCAGGACCACATCGACCAGACCATCGCGTCGTCGCTGATGAAGCGCTACGGGACCCTCGACGAACAGGCGGCCGCGATCTGCTTCCTCGCCTCCGACGAAGCCTCCTACATCACCGGCACAGTGCTGCCGGTCGCCGGTGGTGACCAGGGCTAACGCCCACCTCGCAGCTACCATGTGATGGTGATCATCGTGGCCACGACGTGCGTCGGGCGCGATCGAGAAATGGCCGAACTCGCCCGACGTGCTGCCGCGACCGCGACCCGCGGCAGCGCTTCCCTGGCCGTCGTCGGCAGGCCCGGCATCGGCAAAAGCGTCTTGCTGCGCCGGCTGGTTGAACAGCATGGCGGCACCGCATTCTGGGCGCAGGCGGCGACCTGGGAGTCCGAGACGCCAGGAGCAGTGCTGCGTCAGCTTCTTCAAGACGACGTACCTTCCGAGCCGGCCGCGGCGGCCACGCACTTCGTGGAGCAGTTCCTCCGGCGCGCGGCGCCGGAGGAACCGGCCATCGTCGTGATCGACGACGCTGAGCACGCCGACCCGCTCTCCCTGCGCGCGCTGACCACGGCCGCGCGGCAGCACCGCGACCTGCCACTGCTGATGGTGCTCGGGACGACGAAGGGTCGGATCGGGGGCCTCGGGGATCTCGCTTCGGAGGAGCTGCGGCTGGAGGGGCTCGACGCCGCGGCGGTGGCCGAGCTCGCCGCGCAGCGCGGCCGAGTCCTGCACCCGGCGATGGCCGAGGTTCTCACCCGGCACACCCGCGGCAATCCGCGGGACGTGCTGACCCTTCTCGACGAGCTGCCCGCCGCAGTGTGGTCTCGGCGAGACGCCCGGCTGCCCGCGCCCTCGCACGTCGTGGCGGAGGTTGACCTCCGGCTGAGCCGGTGCGGGCCCGAAGGCCGTGCGTTGGTCGAGGCGCTCGCGATCCTCGACGGGGACGAGTCCCTCGGCGAGGCAGCGCAGCTGGCCGGGCTCGACGACCCGCTGGCCGCGATCGACGAGGCCGCCGCGGCGGGGCTGCTCGCCGATTGGTCGAATTTCCAACCGCAACTGCATGATCCGCTCACCCGGGCCGCCGTGATTGACCTCATGGGGGTGCGCGCCGCGGCCGCGGCGCATCGTCGCGCGGCGGAGATCGTCACCGACCCCGTCCGCCGGCTCGGCCACCGGGTCGCGTCGACGGTCACCCCGGACCCCGCGCTCGCCGACGACGTCGACCGGTTGGCCCGTGAGCGGGGCGCGGAAGGAGCGTGGGCGGACGCGGCGAGTCTGTTTCGCGCTGCCAGCCGGCTCACTGCCGACCCGCTGCTGCGTGACGACCGGCTCACCCGCTCTGTCGACGCCCTCGTCGCGGCCGGCGACTGCATGGGTGCGGCCGCACTCGTCCCCGCCGTCGAAAGCCTGCGCGAAACACCGTTGCGCAACGCCGTCCTGGCCTACCTGGCGATTGTCCGTGGCCGGGCGGCCGAAGCGGAGGTTCGGCTGCGCCGCGCCTGGGACATCGTCAACGCCGAGCGTGCCCCGGAGACCGCCGCGCTCATCGCCCAGCGCTACGTCCTGCACTCGCTTGCCCGCTGCCGTGGCGAGGAGCTCGTCGGATGGGCCGACCGCGCGCTCGCGCTTGCGGGTGATGACTCCCCGGCCGGGATCGAGGCGGCCGCGATCCGCGGGCTGGGGCTTGCGACGGCCGGCCATCTTGTGGAGGCATCCGCGGCGTACGACGCCCTGGCCACTCGCGTCCGCCACGGCGCCCAGGCCCAGCGGGTTGCGATGGGCCATGGCTGGCTCCAATTGAGCCTGGATGACGTCGACGGTGCCCGGAGCAGCTTGGAGGGCGCTGTCGCTATGGCGCAGCTGGGGGGCTCGGTTCGGATCTCGCTGTGGGCGCTGGGCTGGCTGGCCCGGGTGCAGTTCCTGACCGGCGAGTGGGACCAGGCGCTGCACAGCGTGGAGCAGGGCCGGGCGCTCGCCGCGTCCAGCGGCATCGTGCTGGCGACGCCGCTGCTTGCGTGGACAGCCGCCCAGGTGCACGCACTGCGCGGCAGCTGGGAAGAGGCCGCGGCAACCGTGCGGGCGGCGGATGCCGTCACGCAGAACTACGAGATAATGCAGATTCCCGCGCTGCTCGCACGCGCACACATCGCCGAGGCCGAGGCCGACTATTCGAAGGTGCGCAGGGTGCTGGATCCACTCAACCGCACGTCCTACGGCACGGCGCTGCACGAACCGGGCTTTTGGCCCTGGGCTGACGTGCTGGCCAACGCGTTGGTCATCGACGGCCAACTCGCCGCTGCCGACGAGTTCCTGCGCCCACACGAGAGCCGCGCCCGGGCTCGCGGACATCGCTCCACCATGGCTCGGCTGGGCTACGCCAGGGGGAGACTACTCGGCGCGATGGCGGACCTTCCCGGCGCCAGAAGGGCTTTCGACGAAGCGCTCGGGCTGCTCGACGGAATGCCGCTGCGCTACGACCTCGCCCGAATCAACTTCGCCTACGGGCAAACGCTGCGCAGGGCCGGCAAACGACGCGCGGCCGATGTGGTCATCGGCACGGCGCGCGAGCTGTACCTGTCGCTTGGCGCCCGAACATATGTCGAGCGGTGCGACCGCGAACTCAAGGCCGGTGGCCTGCATCCGATGCGCGGGCCCCGGGGTCAGGTCGAACTCACCCCGCAGGAGGATGCGGTCTCCGCACTGGTCGCGCAAGGCTTGTCCAACCGAGAGGTCGCGGCCGAGCTCTACGTCTCACCGAAGACCGTGCAGTACCACCTCACCCGCATCTACGCCAAGCTCGGCCTCCGTTCACGATCCGAGCTGGCGGCGGCGCGGCGCTGACGCCGGTCCACCACGGGCGCGGCCGTTTTCGCCACCAGGTCGGCGTATTCCACCCCCGGCGCCAGCTCGACGACCTCGAAACCGGTGCCGGTCACGTCGAACACGCCGAGGTCGGTGATGACCCTGCTGACCATGCCACGGCCGGTCAGCGGCAGGTCGCAGGCGGTGACCAGCCTGGCGTCACCGGTCTTGGTCACATGCTCCATTAAGACGATGACCCGCTCGACGCCGTTGGCCAGGTCCATTGCGCCACCCATACCTTTGACCAGCCCGCCGGGGACCACCCAGTTGGCGAGGTCGCCGTTCATCGCGACCTCCATGCCGCCCAGCACGGTGACGTCGACGTGGCCCCCGCGGACCATGGCGAAGCTGGTCGCCGAGTCGAAGTAAGACGCCCCCGGGAGCACCGTGACGGTCTGTTTGCCGGCGTTGATCAGGTCGGGGTCGACCTCGTCCTCATAAGGGAAGGGGCCGACCCCGAGGATGCCGTTCTCGGCGTGCAGGGTGACGTCAGAGCCCTCGGGGAGATGGGCCGGGACCAGCGTGGGCAGGCCGATACCGAGGTTGACGTAGTCGCCGTCGCCCAGTTCCTGGGCGGCGCGCGCTGCCATCTCGTCCCGGGTCCAGCTCATCGTGACCCCTCCTTTTCGTCGTCCGGCCGGGGCCGGGTAGTGCGCTTTTCGATGTCCTTGCGCGAGGCCTGCTCCGGTGTCAGCGCGACGATCCGCTTGACGAAGATGCCGGGCAGGTGGACCCCATCCGGGTCGAGTTCACCGACCTCCACCACCTCCTCGGCCTCGACGATGGTGATCCGCCCGGACATAGCCGCGGGTGGGTTGAAGTTGCGGGCGCTGGCATGGAAGCGGCAGTTGCCGGCCTTGTCCACAACGGCGGCGCGGATGAGCGCGTAGTCGGTGACGATGGACTCCTCGAGGACCATCTCGCGGCCGTGGAAGGTTCGGACTTCCTTCGGCGACGATGCCACGGCGACGCTGCCGTCGGGGTGGAAGCGCCATGGCAGCCCGCCCTCGGCGACCAGCGTGCCGACGCCGGTCGGGGTGAAGAAGGCGCCGACGCCGCTGCCGCCGGCGCGCAGCCGCTCGGCCAGCGTGCCTTGTGGGGTGAGCTCCACCGTCAGCTCACCCGCGCGGAACTGCCGAGCGAACTCCTTGTTTTCGCCCACGTAGGAGGCGGTGACCCGGCTGATCCGGCGGGCCTCCAGCAGCAGGCCCAGTCCGGCACCGTCGACGCCGCAGTTGTTGGACACGATGGTGAGGTCCGAGGCGCCCTGCCCCAATAGTGCGTCGATGAGAATCCACGGGATGCCGGCGAGGCCGAAGCCACCAACGGCCAGGCTGGCGCCGTCGGGGATGTCGGCGACAGCCTCGGCGGCCGACCCGACTAGTTTGTCCAGGGTCATGACTTCTCCAGGTGCTCGATGAGGGCGGGGGTGATGATGCCGGGCTGCTCGGCGTTGGCGAGGTGGGCAGCTCGGGGAACGACGAGGAGCTGGCCGTTTTTCACGCCGGTGGCGATCTCCTCGAGCTTGGGCGGCGGCGTCGCCGGGTCGTCGGCTCCGGCGATCGCCAGGGTCGGTGCGGTGATGGACGCGAGGTCGTCGCGCAGGTCCAGGGCGGCGATCGCCTCGCAGCAGCCGGCGTAGCCCTCGGCGGGGGTGGCGGCGACCATAGCCTCGGCGGCCTGCCTGACCTCGGGATGGGCCGACAGGTGCTCCGGAGTGAACCAGCGCTCGACGACGGCGGTGGCAACGGCGCCGCTGCCCCCGGACCGCACCGTCGCGGCGCGGTCGGTCCAGCCGGAGGGGGGCGGCAACTGGGCGCCGGTGCACAGCACGGCGAGCCGGTCGACCCGCTCGGGGTCACGGGCCGCCACCCGCAGAGCCGTCATGCCGCCGAGCGACAGCCCGACGAGGTGGGCCCGCCCGACGCCCAGCCGGTCGAGCAGGGCGACGAGGTCGTCGGCCAGGTCGTCGATCGAGTAAGGGCCGTCCGGGACTGGGGAGCCGCCGTGGCCGCGGGTGTCGTAGCGAACGACGCCGAACCGTTCCTCGAGCGCGGCGACCTGAGCGTCCCACATCTTGTGCGTGGCCCCGAGGGAGTTGGAGAGGACGACGAACGGACCCTCCGCGCGGCCGGTGACGACGGCGTCGACCACCGCCGCGCTCATCGGACGGCCTCGAACACGGCGGCGATTCCCTGGCCGCCGCCGATGCACATCGTCTCGAGGACATAGCGCGCCTCGCGGCGCCTGGCCTCGTACGCGGCGGTGGCGAGGATGCGGGCGCCGGTTGCGCCGATGGGGTGGCCCAAGGAAATGCCGGAGCCGTTGGGGTTGAGCCGCTCATCGAGTGGGTCGACCTTCCACTCGCGCAGGACGGCGAGAACCTGGGCGGCGAAGGCCTCATTGAGCTCGATGAGGTCGATCTCGTCGAGGGTGAGGTCAGCCCGGTCGAGGGCAGCTGCCGTCGCGCTGACGGGGCCGATGCCCATGACCTCCGGATCGCAGCCGGTGACCGCCCACGAGCGCAACGCAAGCAGCGGGACGAGACTGCGTTTCTCGGCGTCGGCGCGTGTGGTGACGACGCACATTGCGGCACCGTCGTTCTGGCCCGAGGCGTTGCCGGCGGTGACGGTCGACTCGGGATCGACCCTGACCCGGATCGGGCGCAGCGCCGCGAGGCTCTCGACGGAGGTGTCGGCTCGAGGGTGTTCGTCGCGATCGACGACGGTGTCGGGTTTGCCGCGGGTGCCGGGAACCGTGACCGGGACCAGCTCATCGACAAATTTTCCGGCCTCGTGAGCGGCGACGGCGCGGTGGTGGGAACGCACCGCGAGCTGGTCCTGCTCCTCGCGGGAGATGCTGTAGGCCTTGCGGAGGTTCTCCGCCGTCTCGATCATGCCGCCGGGCACCGGGTAGAAGGCGCCGCCGGCGGTTTCGCGGGCGCGGTCGAGTCGGTCCATGAGCGCGATGCCGCCCTGCTTGATGCCGGTGCGCAGGCCGAGGGCGTAATGCTCGACGTTCGACATCGACTCCGCGCCGCCGGCCACGACGAGGCCGGCGGCGCCCGTGGCGATCTGCGCCGCGGCGTACAACACGGCCTGCAGGCCCGAGCCGCAGCGGCGGTCGATCTGTAGGCCCGGCACACTGGTCCCCAGGCCGGCGTCGAGGGCGGCTACACGGCCAATCGCCGGCGACTCGCCGTTGGCGTAGCCGTTGCCCAGGATCACGTCGTCGACGTCGCCTTCGCCCAGCCCGGTCCGGCGCACGAGTTCCCGCAGCAGCGCGGTCGCCAGTTCGGCAGCCGAGAGCTGGGCGAGAACGCCGCCCATGCGCCCCACCGGGGTGCGCAGCGGTTCGCAGATGACGACACCGTTGCGTGCTGGCATGTATTCGACCGTAACGACACCGCTTGATATTTAGAAATACTTATTTCGCACTGATTGATAGTTTTAAAGTCTTACGCTCCGATATGTCCGCTACTTCGGCGCCGTCGCCGAGGAGCTGCGGTGAGAGGCTGGCGCTCGCCCGGCTGGGGCGGACGCAGCCCTGGTCGATCTGAGCGAGCGAATGCGTATGCCGCCATGGCGGCGGTGGTCATGTTTCCGCCTGCATTGGCCATCGATTCGTAGGTCTCGTCGCCGAGAACCTCACGCAAGTGGGTCATCGTTGTGTTGATCTCAGGGAAGGCCGTCTGCGTGAGGGGCGTTGGATCGACGTTCGTCCGACTCCATGGACACCTTGCGCCGAAGCCCACCGGTCGCCGTGTTGTGTCAGCGAATCAGCCTTTCAGCGACCGACGGGCCAGTGTTCGATCGTGATGTCATCCATGGGGAAGTCGGCGGGGTTGCCCGTTGCCAAGTGAGCCTCGATGCCGGCGGTGGCGGCAGCGATCAAGCAGTCGGCCTGGTGAAGAGTGATCCCTCTGCCGGCGAACTGGCGGCGCCACTGCCCACCGCGAATTCCTTCGGCTGAGCAACGGATATTGATCGTTCCGTTGCAGGGATCCGACGAATTGCTTGCGCTGGCAGATGCCGCAGTCATCCCTGCTCTCGGTCTACCAACTATTGCGCTTCTCGATGAGGTTCGAGCATCTTCAGCCGCTGATTTCGCCGAACTGCCCGCCCCATTGTCTAAGGCGGAACGTGGCTTACGAGATCTCTTCACTGTGCTCGGTGACAGTCTTCGCATCGTTCGATATGAGGACCCCGACGTCATCTGCGCCTTACCCGAAGCCGCTGTAAGACGTGCTTACCCGAGCACACAGTTTCGCGGCTGGGCGACGCTTCTACAAGAGTGGGGCAGCGAGCGGGAATCCGGCCATACAAGCGACTCGTTTAAGAAATGGGCGCTCAAAGCGATCGGACTTCCGTCGAGGGAGCGGCATCCGACGCGGTTCTTCAGGAAAGTTCTTGATGCGTCGCAATCGAGTGATCAGCCTGGCAAGAACTTCAAGAATGCAGTTAAGCAGGTGCTTGCCCAGGTCGACGCTGTATGGGCATCGGAACGATGAGCAGGCACGGTGGCCCCTCGGCCCGTCGCATATAGTGCACGGCCTCGATCCCTGAAGCCGAACGACCCGCCGGCGCACCTAGATCGGACAAGCGACCGTGACGGAAGACGCCGGTCCCGTATCGGTCCCGTATCCGTAGGCGTACTGCGCCCGGACTGTAGCCGTACCCGAGTAGTGCGCTAGCCGTACCTAATTGCAGGTAGCGTTGCAATTCGGGTTAGCTAATCGGAGCGTCTACTAGGCGTTATCGCTCACCCGTTCGGGCGTGGAAATAGCTTCCCAAGCTGAATACGCGGGTTCGATTCCCGTCATCGGCTCCACGAAACCTCTGTTCAGAGGCGTATTCGCTCCTCCCGCTCCCCGGCAGAAGGCATTCTTGACCGTCGTTTGACCGTGGGTCCGGCAAAACACCTAGCCGAAGCCGTTTGCTGGCCATCGAAGAATTCCGATCCGGAGCGCACGCATGCCACGAACGAGCACTATCGGTCGCGAACTGCTTTTGCGCGACCGCGGGGTGATGGGTTCAAACACTTCGTTTCCCACGGTCGATCCCAGTAGTCAGTCGCGAAGAACCAGGGAAGGCGCGAGGCCGGTCAGCATTGAGTTGACCGCGTCGGAGATCAATTGGTCGTCGAGCGGATCGATCATCTTGTTGTTGGCCATTGTCGCTAAGCCATGCAGCGTCGCGAACATCAACGTGCCGATCCGGCGCACCTCGCCTGGTGCCAGTTCGCCGGTCGACTGGCCCGTCTCGACGAGCCGTCGCACCGGCGCGAAACTCACGTCGCGCGCACGTACCAGCGCGTCTGAAGCGTCGGCGAGATACCGGCTCCCGGACATCAGGTCGACCAGCGCTGGGTTGTCGGCGGCGAACCGTACATAGGCGATCGCGAGGTCTTTCAGCACGGCGACGAATTCGCGATCGTCGGGCTCGGCTGCCGCTGCCAGCGTGCACCCCAAGCGGTGAAACCCCTCGGCGACAAGGGCTTCCAATAACGCGGCCTTGTCCTCGAAATGGCGGCGCGGGGCACCGTGACTGACTCCTACCGCGCGGGCGAGCTCGCGCAATGACAAACCATCGACCCCCGACACCCGCAGAGTCGCTTCGGCCTGTGCGAGCAGCGCAGCCCGAAGGTCGCCGTGGTGGTAGCGACTGTCGGCCATGCCCTGACGATATCAACAATGTTGTCGTTGACAGCATTGTTGTCGTTGACTACATTCACGTCAGAGTGAGCCCGGTCACAGTTCGTCGCGAGGTCTTTGGAGGGAGCGCCATGCCGGCCGAAGGCGTGCGTACAGTCCGAAGCTTCTGTCGGATCTGCACCTCGGTGTGCGGAATTCTCGTAGAGGTCGACGGCGATGTAGTGACGCGTGTGCGCGGCGACCGCGAACATCCGCTGTCACAGGGCTACACGTGTCCGAAGGGACGCGCGCTGCCGCAGATGCACCACCACCCCGACCGGATCGAGCGGCCGCAGATGCGCATCGACGGCCAGCTGGGGGACACCACATGGGAGGCCTGTCTCGACGATCTAGGCGCACGGATCCGTTCTGTAATCGAGCGTCACGGCCCCGGGTCGGTGGGCATTTTCTTCGGTACCGGCGTCGGCATGGACGCCACCGGGACCCGAGTGGCCGAGGCATTGCACGCAGCGATCGGCACGCCGGCCAAGTTCAGTCCGATGACCATCGACGGCACCGCCAAGCCGTTAATCTCGGATCTGGTGGGCGGATTCGTGGGGCTGTCCGGCCGACCCGACTACGACAACGTCGACTTCATGGTCTTCGTCGGCACCAACCCAGTGATCTCGCACGGCCACGCGATCGCCATACCGAATCCCACTGGCACCGTGCGCGCGATCGCCAAGCGTGGCCAGGTGTGGGTCATCGATCCACGACGCACTGAAACGGCCCGATTGGCAACTGGCCACCTCGCGCCGCGACCCGGCACCGACCACGCGGTGCTGGCGTACCTGGTGCGCGAAATCTTGTGCGACGGCGCCGATCCCGACGTGCTAGTGCAAGACGCGGAGCTGCTGGCCACCGTTGTCGAGCCGTTTACGCTCGCGCGCACTGCGGAACTGGCCGACGTCGCGCCCGACGAGCTGGTACGACTCCGTGACGCGGTGCGAGCCGCCGATCGCGTTGCGATCGAAACGGGCACCGGCGTGACCATGACGGCCGACAAGGCCAACGTTACGCAGTGGCTCGCGTGGGTCTTGATGATTCTGACCGGATCGATGAATAGGCCCGGCGGCATCTGGTTTCACCCTGGATTCGCCTATCAGCTCGAGGCATTCGAGCTTCCCATCTCGCCACCGGATGGCTCATTCGGTCCTGGCCCGCGCAGCCGTCCCGGCACCCAGTCGTTCATGGCCGAATGGCCTTGCGCCGCACTGTCCGACGAAATCGAAGCGGGCAACATCCGCGCAGTGCTCAATCTCGGCGGGAGCCTGTTGACGTCGTTCCCGGACACCGCTGCCCTGGAACCGGCGCTGCGCAAGCTCGAGGTACTTGCCACCACGGAGATCATCGCCAACAAGACCGCGGCGCTGTCGACGCATGTGCTTCCGACGAAGGATCAGCTCGAACGGTCGGACGTCACGATCTGGGACGCGCTCAGCTCACGAGTGTCGGCTCAGCACACGCCGGCTGTCGTGGCCCCGGTCGGCGACCGGCGCTCGATGTGGTGGTTCCTGGCCGAACTCGGCCAGCGGCTCGGACACAACGTCGCCGACTCCACGCAGTCCGACGACATGATCCTCGCGGGAGTGACAGCCGCTGCCCGATGCTCGTTCGGCGAGTTGGCAGAAACCGGCTGGGTCGATGCCGGCCACGAACTGCCCGCGCCGTGGGTGGAGCAGCACATCGAGCGGATGGGCGGGTGGCGGCTGGCGCCACGCGTGCTCGTCGACCAGTTGGCTGCGCTGCGGGAGCCCGCGCCGCTGGTGCTGACCCCACGCCGGCAGATGCGGCGGCTCAACGCCCAGTTCGACTTCCTCGGCGATCCCGCCGATGTCCTGATCCATCCCGACGACGGCGCCGCGGCGGGCATCGTCGACGGCGGTGCGGTGACGGTCCGCAGCGCGCACGGAGAGTTGACCGGCGTGGCAAAGCTAGACCCTGCCATCCGCCGCGGCGCGGTGTCTGTGCCGCACGGCCACGTCGACGCGAATGTCAACGCGCTGACAAACAAGGACGATATCGACTTCGTGACCGGGATGGTGCGTTATTCCGGCGTGCCGGTGAGCGTGCACCCGGTCCGGTGAGCGCGAACCATCGAGTGGTTCAGTGGGCCACCGGCAACATCGGCCGCAAATCCCTGCGTGGAATCATCGAACACCCCGCTTTGACGTTGGCGGGCCTGCATGTTTACGACCCCAACAAGATCGGGCGAGACGCCGGCGAACTCTGCGGGGTGGATGCCGTCGGTGTTCCAGCCACCGGGCGTATCGAGGACGTGCTGGCCGTCGGTGCCGATTGCGTGATCTACATGCCTCGGATGTTCGACATCGATGACGTGTGCCGGCTGCTGGAATCCGGCGCGAACGTGGTGACGACGTGCGGCCAGTTCCACCATCCGCCGAGCATCGACCCCGCGATGAGGGCACGCGTCGAGGACGCCTGCAAGGCAGGCGGTACGTCAATCCACAGCACGGGAAGTAGCCCCGGCTTTATCTCCGAGGCCGTGCCGTTGGTCATGACGTCGATCCAGCGACGGTTGGACAAGCTCACCATCGACGAGTACGCGGACTTGTCGAAGCGCGATTCACCCGGGTTGTTGTTCGGCCTAATGGGATTCGGCCGCGATCTCGCTCCATTCCAGGATTTTCGCGCCGACCACCTGCGGTCCAGCTTCGGGCCGTCGCTGCGGTTGGTTGCCGATGCGGTCGGCCTGCCGTTGGACGACGTGACGGCCAGAGGAGAGTTGGCCGCGACACCGCGGGAAACCGACATCGCCGCGGGCACGCTGAAAGTGGGATCGGTCGCCGCGCAGCGGGTTACGGTTTCGGGCATCCGCGATGGCCACGAGCTCATCACTTTCCGCGCCACCTGGTACTGCACCACCGACCTCCAGCCAGCCTGGGATCTCCGGGACACCGGCTGGCATATAGCGGTGCACGGCGACGCGCCGCTGGACGTCGAGATGCGGATGCCAGTGCCGCTGGAGCAGATGGCCGAGACCTCGCCGGGATACACAGCGAATCGTGCGGTCAATCTGGTGGCGGCGGTGTGTGCGGCGCCGCCAGGCATACGCTCGACGCTGGACCTGCCACATGCAGTCATCACATTGGGCTGAGGCACGGTCGCTGGTGGTCCCAGGAAATACTTTCCCAAGCTGTATACGCGGGTTCGATTCCCGTCATCGGCTCCACTGTTTTAGCAGGGCAAATCCCGCTCGAAGGTATATTCGAACGACCCCGTCGCTCTCACGACGTTGTCACAACCCGATCCAAAGTCGCCCCGGCGGCCTTGAGCGCGTCGTCCTGGGAATGGGCGTAGAGCTTCATGGTTAACGAGGCAAGATCAACCGAAACCCGCTGTTTTGTTCGACGGTTATCTGGCCATCCCCGAGTCGTGGACTTGGTCGGGGAAGGCGTCTTGGATATGGCCACCGCGTAAGCTGCCGTCGATGTAGGCGGCCCGGCAGGCGGCGTGGCCGACCTTGCCGCTGGAGGTGCGTGGGATCGAACCGGCCGGCACCAGCAGCACGTCGCGCGCGGTGACGCCGTGGCGCACCGCGACCGCGGCGCGGATATCGTCGGCGATCGATTGGATGTCGAATTTGTGCGCGCCGGGGGCGCGTTCGCCGACGACGACCAGCTGCTCGGAGGAGTCCTGCGGGTCACGGTTGAGTCCCGAGTGAGGATTGTTGAACACCTGGGACGGCAGCTGGTTGGCCGGCACTGAGAAGGCGGCCACGTACCCGGCACGCAGCGCACGGCTGGCCTCCTGCGCGGTGTACTCCAGGTCTTGCGGATAGTGATTGCGGCCGTCGACGATCACCAGGTCCTTGGCCCGGCCGGTGACATACAGCTCGCCTCCGAAGTAGGTGCCGTAGTCGCCGGTGCGCATCCACTGGCCGTCGTCGGGCACACCCTCGGTGTGCGAGGGGCTGGCCCGTGATTGGAGGATGTTGCCGAAGGTGTCCTGAGTGTCCTGCTCACGGCCCCAGTAGCCCGAACCGATGTTGGCGCCGTGCAGCCAGATCTCGCCGATGTGGCCGTCGGGTTGCTCGGTGGCGGTGTCGGAATCGACGATGGCAGCCCACTGGTCGACCGAGACCACGCCACACGCCACCTGCGTGACGGCCGTGGGTGCATCGTCGGCAACGGTGAGGAAGCGGCCGCGGCTCAGTTCGTCGCGGTCCACGTGAATGGTGGTGGCCTTTAGCTTCATGTCGGTGGTGGAGACGAACAGCGTTGCCTCCGCCATGCCGTAGGACGGCTTGATGGCGGTGCCCGGAAGCCCGTACGGGGCGAACGCCTCGTTGAACTTGCGCATCGACGCGGTGGAAATCGGCTCGCTGCCGTTGAGCAGTGCGAACACGTTGCTCAGGTCGAGTTCGGGCTCACCGTCTTTGGGCAGGCCGCGCAACGCGGCGTGCTCGAAGGCGAAGTTCGGCGCCGCCGAGAAAGTCGGGCTATCGTCGTCGCCGAGGACCGCGAGTTCCCGCATCCACCGGATGGGGCGGCGCACAAAGGCGGTCGGGCTCATGATCGTGATGCAGTGTCCGATGACCGACGGAACCATGGCGGTGACCAGGCCCATGTCGTGGAACAGCGGCAGCCACATCACGCCCCGCTGGCCCTCTTCGACCTGCAGGGCGGTGAGGAGCTGCGCCAGGTTGGTGGCCACCGCCCGGTGGGTGATCTGCACACCGGCCGGGGCGCGGGTGGACCCGGAGGTGTATTGCAGGTAGGCGATGGCGGCCGGGTCCGCCGGTGGCGGCTGCCAGGTTTGGGCGACCTCGTCGGGGATGGCGTCCACGGCGATGACGCGGGGTCGTTCCTTGGCCGGACGGTGGTGGTGAAAGAACTTGCGAACTCCTTCCGCGGAATCGGTGGTGGTCAGGATCACCGAGGGCGTGCAGTCGTCGAGAACCGAGTGCAGCCGGCCCACGTGCCCGGGTTCCGCGGGGTCGAACAGCGGCACCGCGATGACGCCGGCGTACAGCGCGCCGTAGAACGCCACCATGTAGTCCAGGCCCTGCGGAGCCAGGACGGCGACGCGGTCGCCGGGCCGGGTGACCTGCTGCAGGCGCGCACCGACGGCGCGGTTGCGGGCACTGAACCGCGACCAGGCCAGGTCCTTGTAGACACCATCGCGTTCGGTGGAGAAATCGAGGAAGCGGTAGGCCAGGCGATCCCCACGCAGCTTGGCCCACCGCTCCACATGACGGACGAGGCTGCCGTGGTCGGGGAACTTGATCCGTCCTGTTTTTCGGTCGATGAACGGGTTGGGCACTGGCATATCAACTCTCCTGTCGCGCGTGTACAGCGGACGGAGCCGGTCTCTTCGCCGGCCGGCCACCCAAACCTCACAGATCCTACCGAGGTGTGCACTGCCCACCGACAGACCAGGTTCCGATAGCCGCCCTTCTATGGGTAGCGGGCGTGCTCACCGCGTGGGCGACGTTTCCGCAGCGCGCCCGTGATCTGCACCAGTCCCATACGGAGCCGCCCACAATGATGCCCGGTGTAAGGTCTCCAACGCTCTCAGCTAGATGCGCTCCATCAACACACGCTGGCCAAAACCAGCCGAGCCAAACAGGCTTAGGAGCTTGCGGTAGCCGAGACGTCCGCGTACTTTCCCACCGTTCGCTAATCGCTTCCGGTGTGCCAACGATGTCCTCTAGCATCCGCGGGTGTGGGGGCATTCAGTGCATTGTTCAACCAGCTCGATACCGATGACCCCAGCCGAGCTGATCACTGCCGTCGTCACCGAGCACGGCCGTTACCTGCCGCGCGGAGGCCAGCGCTAGGAATACCGCCGTCTGCCTTAAGGATTGAGCCCGCTGGGCCTTCGCGGTGCCGCGCTGAATGACGGCGGTTAATCGTCCCGGTGCCGGCGGGCCGAATCCGGTCTTGCCGGAGACGGCCGATGCGAGCCGCGCCAACAGGCCGTGCCTTCGAACGATCGTCGCCGGAACCGTATAGACGGCGAGTCCATGTTCGCTACGCTTGATCCCAATTTGTTAATCGCCTGGGAAGTTGAGGCCAGATCATGGCTGAAGGACCCAAGGCTCGCGCCCGGGCGCCGGGACCGAGCGAGATCGTGGCGGAGTTAGCCGCTGCCGGATTCGAGAACGCGCGCCAGATCGCTCGAGGCGCCGCCGGGGTGGTCTATTGCTGTCGCGAGACTGCGCTGGGACGAAACGTAGCAATCAAGGTGCTGCCGACATTTAACGATGATGAGAGCCGGGAACGTTTTCTGCGTGAGGGCTACGCGATGGGCGGCCTCTCGGGCCATCCGAATATCGTCCATATCCAGCGAGTCGGCGTAACCGCGGGTGGCCGGCCATACATTGTGATGTCCTACTGCGCCGCGGGTTCCCTGGCCCTACGGGTGCAGCGAGAGGGGCCAATCCCCTGGCCCGAAGCCTTGCGGATCGGTGTGAAGTTGTGCGGGGCGCTGGAAACCGCGCACCTGACCGGGACTTTGCACCGCGATATCAAGCCTGCGAACGTGCTCGTCAACGATTACGGCGAACCGCAACTGACGGATTTCGGGACCGCCCACGTCGCAGGGGGCTATGAAACGGCGGCCGGGTTCTTCTCCGGCACAGTCGACTTCCTTGCGCCCGAGGTGCTGACCGGTGATCCGGCGACGATCGGCGCCGACGTTTACTCTCTCGGCGCCACGATCTATGCGCTCATTGCCGGCAACGCCGCATACGAGCGCCGGAGTGGCGAAGACCTCCTCGCGCACTACACGCGGATCAGTAGCACGCGCGTCCCGGACTTGCGTCCTGACGGAGTACCCGACGGGGTGTGTTCGGCGATCGAGGAAGCGATGGCGTTCGACCCGGCTGAACGGCCGGCGTCAGCGGCGGAATTGGGCCGCGGGTTGCAGGAGAGCCAGCGCCGCAACGGCTTGAAACCCGATTCGATGGCGATCACTGCCGTCGGTGCCGGTTCAGGGCGCACGGTGGGCACCTCAGCGGAGAAAGCGCGGTCCGTCTCCCCGGTCGGACACGGCGGGAAAGTTCAGGGACCGCCACGCATTGCCAAACCGGGCCCGCGGATCGCGGACCCGGAAAGCGCCACCTCTCTGATCACCCCGGCGAACGATCCCAGGACAGCGAGGTCGCCGCTTCCGCCGTCACGGCCCGCTGGCCGACAGCAGTCTGGTCGAGCGCCTTCCATCTTCCGCGGCCCGTACACCGTTGAAACGCGGGGACAGACTCCGACCACGCCAGACACGTCTGAGACCCAAGCGATTGCCGATCACACAAGCGCCACCGATCTGATCGCACCGCCGGATTCCCCCGACCCTCCTCCGGTCGCGCCCCGCGGGTTAGCGGCCGGGGCGGTGGCGTGGCTCAAGCCGTCGGGAACGAAGCAGAAACGCATAACGGCGCCGCTGATCGCCACGGCGGTCGCCGTGGCTGTGGTGTTGCTGGCCAGCGGTGTCTACGTGCTGCTTTCGCACGGCAACCGTCACAACGCCGCCGCGAACCAGCCGGGCACCCCGGCACCGGTCAAGTGGCAGCCGATTACGAATGCGCGCATCGCCCGCGACGCAGTGGCCACCACGCAGGCCGATGGCACCATCTGGATCTTTGGCGGGATTGGAAGCGACCACGCGGTCGTCGCAAATCACGAGGGCTATGACCCCATCATCGACGGCTGGAAAAGCGGCGATGATCTTCCCGTTCCGGTTCAGCACGCGATGGCCGTGACATGGCAGGGGAACCCAATTGTGCTGGGTGGCTGGCGCGCGGCGGGCGCCCAAACGGTTGCAAGCGACCAGGTTTGGCGAGTGGTCAACAGCCACTGGGTGGAGCTGCCGCGTCTGTTGCAGCCACGCGCGGCAGCGGCGGCGGCGGTGGTGGGAGACCGCATCATCGTCACCGGCGGCGTTGACGCGAACGGCGCGCTGCTCAACACGACCGAGATCTTCGACGGGAATTCCTGGACCCTCGGCGCCCCTATACCGACTCCGCGGCAGATGCTGGCCGCGGCCTCGGACGGAAGGCTGATGTACACGGTGGGCGGCAGCAACGGGAACTCCGACCTGGCGATGGTCGAGGCATATGACCCGGCCGCGAAAACCTGGACGCGATTGCCCGACCTTTCCCAACCACGCAGTGACCTCGGCGTGGCAATCGCCGATCAACGTCTGGTCGCCGCCGGGGGGCTGTCAGCGGGGCAAGTCCTCAAGAGCGTGGCGGTGCTCGATTTGATGTCGAAAACGTGGGCCGGGTTGCCAGACATGGCGTCGGCGCGGCACGGTATGGCGGTCGCCGCCGTGGAGAGATCCGTGTACGCGATCGGTGGGTCAACTGATGTTGGCGATGGCCAAGTGATCTCGTCGGCGGAAGCGCTGCAGCTGCCGGCACGCCGAATCCAGCCGGCCGCGCAGTGGCGTTCCCTACCGGACGCACCGACGGCCAGACTGATGACGGCGTGGGCCGTGCTCGACGACAAGATCTGGATCATGGGCGGCCTGCGCAACGGGGTCGCGCTACAGACAGTCGAGAGCTATGACCCGCGCACCGGTGTCTGGCAACCGCAACCTTCATTGCCCATCCCACTGCACCACGGCGCGGCGGCAACCTATCGCGGCGAGGTGATAGTGCTCGGGGGTGCCAGCGGCGACCTCACGCAGGCGTCCACCAAGGTGTTCGCGTTGCGTAAAGGCAATTGGGTGGAGTTACCCAACCTCACCCACGCTCGGGCGGCACCGGCGGCCGCGGTGGTTGGTGACAAACTCGTCGTCGCCGGCGGCCAGAACGCCAAGCAGCTCGTCCCGCAGACCGAGGTTTTCGACGGCAGCTCGTGGCACGATGCAGCCAACATGCCCACCCCGCGCGAACACCTGGCTGCGGTGTCTGATGGCACCTACGTGTACACCGTCGGCGGCAGGTTCCTGTCCGCCGACAAGAACTCTGCGGCGTTTGAACGGTTCGACCCGCAATCCGGCGCATGGACCAAGTTGGTGGACATGCCGACCCCGCGTGGAAGCTACGGCGCCACGTTCATCGACGGCCGAATCGTGGCGGTCGGTGGTGAGGAACCGACGCGGGTGTTGGGAGTGGCCGAGATGTACGACATCGCCGACGGGAAGTGGACCACATTGCCCCCCATGCCGACCCCGCGCCACGCTGAGGCGGTCGCCAATGTTGGCAACACCGTGTACTGCATTGGTGGCGCAAACCGGCCCACCCATGAAGGCCCTGTTGCGACGGTCGAGGCCTTGGATTTCGTTTAGCGGCGGCGGAGATGGGTCAATGGCGCTTGAGCCGGCTGCGCCACCCCACGAAGCCGGCGTAGACGATCGTCAACACACCGAGCATGCCTACATCGAATAGCCACGTGCTTGCGGTGTGTTTGAAGTGGCGGTCTTTCGGGGCCAGGGGGCCGGGCTCGATCGTCCACAAGTCGACGGTCGAGGCTTGCGCCGCGTACCCCCAACGCGAGGGCACCGCCCACGACAGCTGGTCGAGACCGATCCGGTTGGTGACCGGGACCATCCCGCCGCACAGCACCAACTGCAACATGAGAGACACCACCAGCAGCGGCATGATCTGCTCATTGGAGCGCGCCAGCGAGGACAAAACCATGCCGACCGTCGCCGCGGCCACGCACATCGCGGCGGTGGCGACATACAGCTCCAGGGTGGCATTGCCGAGGACCAGCGGCGGCCGAGTTGGCGCTCCTTTACCCAGAATGGTGATCGTGGTCGCGATCGCCGACTGAACAATAGCGAACACGAAGAACACGGCCATCTTCGCGAGCAGGTAGGACTTGGTTGACAGGCCTACCGCCTGTTCTCGGCGGAAGATGGGCCGCTCGCCGATGAGGTCGCGGATCGTCAGCGCGGTACCCATGAAGACGGCAGCCATGGTGAGCAACATCAATACGGACCCGGGTTCGTCGGACCCGTCACCGTTCGGATCGGCTACGCGGAACCCCGTCGAGCCGGGGACGGTCAGCGCCAGTGCGCCCATGACGAACGGCAGCAGCGCCAGGAATATGAAGTAGGCGCGGTCGGCGACGATCAGCCGAATCTGGCGTCGCGCGATCGTGGAAAATTGACGGCGGGTGCTGGAGCGCGCCGGGGCCCCCAGATCGCCTGGCTTGTCCGCCTCGGCTACGGACGGCGGCGGTTTGGCTTGGGCCAGAAAGCGACGGTTGGCTTCGTCGGGGTCCGCACCTACCATCCCGAAGATTTTGGCCCAGTTGGTGGTTCCCATACTCGCTTCGATCTCACCGGGCGGGCCGCAGTATGCCGTCTTGCCGCCCGGCGCCATCAGCAGCACCTGGTCGCACAGATCGAGGTAACTCAGCGAGTGCGTCACCACCAGCACGACGCGGCCGGCGTCGGCCAGCTGCCGCAGCATCGTCATGACCTGCAGGTCCAATGCCGGATCCAGACCCGATGTCGGCTCGTCGAGGATCAGCAGCGACGGCCCGGTGAGCAGCTCGAGTGCCACCGAGGCGCGTTTGCGCTGCCCGCCGGACAGCTTGTCCACCCGAGTGTCGGCGTGCTTGGTCAACCCGAGTTCCTCGATCACCTGCGCGACGACCTGCGCACGGTCGGCCTTGGTGGTGTCGGGTGGCAGCCGCAACTCGGCCGCGTAGTTCAGCGCCTGGGTCACCGTCAGCTGGCGGTGCACGACATCGTCTTGGGGCACCATCCCGATCCGGCTACGTAACGACGCGAACTGCGCGTGGATGTCGTGCCCCTCGAACGTGATCGAGCCGGAGCTGGGACAGGTGGCTCCCGCGATCAGCCGGGACAGCGTGCTTTTCCCCGCTCCTGAGCCGCCGATAAGAGCGGTCAACGTGCCGGGCCTGGCGGTCAATGAGACTTTTTGGATCAGTCGCTTGTTATCGACTTGAAAGTCGACCTCGCGCACCTCTAGCCCGCCGGTGCGGGTAGCCGCTTCGGCACGGCGGAGCAGGATTTCACCGTTGAAAACCAGGTCGACGTTGCCGATCGTGACCACGTCGCCCTCGGTCAGCGGCGCCGACAAGATTCGGGTGCCGTTGACGAAAGTCCCGTTGATGCTCTGCGCGTCGTGGATCTCCATGCCGACCGGGCTCGGAACCAAGTAGGCGTGATGGCGCGATGCCAAGACGTCCGAGATCACGATGTCGCTGTCTTCGGCACGACCGATGACGGCGGCGCCCGTGGGTGGGGCCCCGAGCTTCGATCGGGACCGCTGCACGGCACGCCGCAGTTTGGCGCTATCGAACTCGGAGGCTTCGAGGGCATTTGCTCCTATCTCGGTGAGGGGTTGCCCAGGCACCGACTGCACGGCGCTGACGGGCTGCGGTGCCGATTTGGGAGCGCGGGCCGGCACCGATTGGCTCGGACGGCTGATGGCGCGGCGCGGGTCGCTGGCCGGATACGACGTATGCGGCGGCGGGCCGGCCGGGGTGCGACGCGGCGGGACGGGTTGCGGTCGCCCGATGCCGGGCCGAGAGATGCCAGCCTGCTGCGCGGGCTCCGGACGAGACGGCCTCGGGCGACCGGGCGGCGCGATGACCGGGACCCCCTCCACCGTTGGCGGTACCTGGCCGACCGCCCCTTGGTGGCGTCCGATCAAGAAGGTCAAGCGTGGCCCGTCAGGCCTTCCGAGGTTGATGCTCTGGCCATCGCGGATGTCGAGCACCCCTACCCGGCGAGCGTTGACAAACATCCCGGTCGGCGAACCGTTTTCGATCGCTACCCATTTGCCCCGGTCGAAGCGCAGCAATAGGTGCGCGCGGGCGATCAGCGGATGGGCAACGCGCATATCTGCACGAAGGTCACTTCCTACGACCACATCGTGGCCTGCTGCGAAACTGCGCTGCGACCAGTCAGATTGAACCGTCAGCACGGGCGGTGTCGGCTTACTCATCCCCTAAGTATTCGACGTGCCGTCAACATGCGCTGGCGATTTCGCCATATTCGGCCTCTAGTCATCGACCGTATTTGCTGGACGGTCGTAGGCATGTACCCGCCCCGCCGGATGCGTGGTCAGTTCCTGCCAACTCGGGTATCACAAGCCGACTACGCGGTTGGGCACGTTTCTCACCGCGACTGACGATGACGGACATCAACGAATGCTGCAGTGAAACCAGCACTTCCCCAAGCTGAATACGCGGGTTCGATTCCCGTCATCGGCTCCACGCTGATCACCCGCCGACGCTGCTCTTTGGCCGTCATGAGCGTGTCACACAGCCGCACCGTCAAGCTGGCGTCCGTGTGCCCGATCCTGAGCGCCTCATCCCGGCGCGCAATCAAGTTGCCGGATTCGCTCGTTGTAGCCAAAACGTGACAAAGGCTTGATCGAATCGCTAACGCGCCCTTGCGCTTCCACTCTTCACGGCACCCCTACCATCACTATTACAACTCTGTCAGTTAAAAGGAATCGGAGCCATGCGGGCGGTTGTTCGGTGTCTTCTTGCCGTCATCGGGATCGCTGCGATTGTGGTTGCGCGGCCGGCCGGCGTGAGCCTGGCGGCGGCGACCCAGTCGCATGGGTTCGCCATCGCGTCGGTTCTACCAACGCGAGGCGAGGTCGTGGGTGTGGCGCACCCCGTCGTGGTGACGTTCAGTGCGCCCGTCGCCAACCGGCACGCGGCCGAGCGTGCCATTGCAGTCAAATCAGCACCCGCGATGACCGGCAAGTTCGAATGGCTCGACAACAACGTTGTGCAGTGGGTTCCCGACCGATTCTGGCCGGCGCACAGCACGGTGGCGCTTTCGGTGGACGGCCAGTCCACGGAATTTAAAACGGGTCCTGCCGTCGTCGGTGTCGCCAGTATCTCGGAGCACACGTTCACCGTGAGCATCGACGGCGTCGAGGCGGGACCGCCGCCTTCACTACCAGCGCCGCACCACCGACCTCACTTTGGAGAAGAGGGGGTGATGCCGGCCTCGATGGGTAGGCCCGAGTACCCGACCCCTGTCGGCTCCTACACCGTCCTGTCCAAAGAACGCTCGGTAGTTATGGATTCGAGCAGCGTCGGCATCCCCGTCGACGATCCCGACGGTTACCGGCTTCCGGTGGATTACGCCGTCCGTATCACCAGCCATGGCCTCTTCGTGCATTCAGCTCCCTGGGCCGTCAATTCACTCGGGCTCGACAATGTCAGCCACGGCTGCATCAGCCTGAGCCCCGAGGACGCCGAGTGGTACTACAACACGGTCAACATCGGCGACCCGGTGATTGTGCAGGAATAGCAGCGGCGACAGCCACCGGTTTCCAGAGGCTCCGCACCTAGCTGATGCGCGGGTGCACGCGCATCGAAATGTTGTGATCTTGCGCGGCTTTTCGCTGTCGTTGAGGTATCCACAATCCCGGGCGCCCTGTACGCCGACGGGCGCGAGCTGCCGCTTGGGTAGCACCCCGGGGTCAGGGCTCGACCCGCGGACCCGTCGTCACATACGACGACGGACCCGCTGGTGGCAACCCAGCGGGTCCGTACAGCCCGGAAGAGGATCAGCCTCAGCGCGCGCCCGAAGGACCTGGCATAACCGGCTGACCGGCCACAGGCCCGCCAGCCGGCGCCGGACCAGTCGGCGCATCCTTGGCCCCAGACATGTCAAGGATTGGAGCGACCGGCACAGGATCTATAGGAGCACCAGCCGCCACCGGACCCCCAAGCGCAATCAGCGGAGCACCAGCCGGGACCACCGGCGCAACCGGCACCGGAGCACCAGCCGGCACCGGCGCAACCACGGGCAACCGGCCCGGGCGCAACCAGCGGAACACCAGACATGTCAGTGAGTGGAGCGCCGCACACGTCCGCTACCGGTCCGCCGGCGGCTACCGTTCCGGCGGCTACCGGTCCGCCGGCGGCTGCCGGTCCGTCCGACGGCTGCCGGCACGTCGCCCGCCTGCTGCTGGGTGCACGCGTGGCCGCCCGTTATCAGCGGGGCGGCTGCCGCGTCCGGGCTCAACGCTATAGCGGCTCCGCACAACCCAGCGCTGGCAACTACTTTGATGTTGAACCGCTCGACGATCGCCATCAGCGTCGACTCCTTTATTCGCGCTCAGATATCTCCGCAGTCAATTGGTGCAGCAGAACCGCATGCCGTACCGAAGTCGTGTTTAGACGACCGAGCCAATTGTCAGCAGCCAATGTGGAACACCAGCCCGCGCCGCACCCCGCCGTTTCCAAATGGTGACGTCACGACGGTGTCACAAGCCAGGTCACTTCGGTGGACACACACCGACCTGCACCGATGCTGAATACGCGGGTTCGATCCCCGTCATCGGGTCCACTTCGATGCTCAGCACGCCATGATTAGGTGTGGTCCAGACAACGTCGTCGCGGAAACCGTTAGGGATTCCCGCGACGATGCGGGCTGCGGTGCTTATCGCAACCGGTCGAATTGAGCTGCAGGAGCGTCCCGTCCCTGAGCCGGGACCCGGCGACGTCCTGATCCGCGTCGGCTCGGTCGGGGTGTGCGGATCAGACACGCATTACTACCGCGAGGGCAGGATCGGGGACTTCGTTGTCTCCTCGCCGCTAGTCCTCGGTCACGAGGCTGCGGGCACCATCGCGGCGGTCGGGCCGGGTGTGCAGCCACAGCGAGTCGGCCAACGCGTGTCCATCGAACCGCAGCGCCCAGACCCGAACAGTGACGAGGCGCGCCGGGGCGACTACAACCTCTGTCCGCGCATGCGCTTCTTCGGCACCCCGCCGGTGGACGGCGCGCTGTGCGACTACGTGACGATTGGGTCCGCATTCGCACATCCTGTGCCCGACACGGTGTCCGATGACGCCGCCGCGCTATGTGAGCCGCTGTCGGTCGGAATCGCCGCGATCAGGAAGGCGGCGGTCACTGGCGGCTCGCGGGTGCTGATCGCCGGAGCCGGCCCGATCGGCATCGTGACCGCGCAAGTCGCCCGCGCGTTCGGCGCCACCGACGTCGTTGTCACCGAAATCGACCCACAGCGGCGCGAGCTAGCGGCTCGATTCGGGGCGACCGCCTCGCTGGACCCCCACGTCGACGACCTGTCCGATCTGAGGGTGGACGTATTCATCGACGCATCAGGCGCACCGACCGCCGTGGCGAGCGGACTGGCCGCGGTCCGCCCCGCCGGACGCGCTGTGCTGCTCGGCATGGGCGCGGCCACGATGGAGCTTCCGGTGCAGCTGATCCAGAACCGCGAGCTGACGCTCACCGGCGTCTTCCGGTATGCGAGCACGTGGCCGACCGCAATTGCATTGATCCGCTCTGGGCTGGTGGAGCTGGATGCCATGGTGACGGCGCGGTACCCGTTAGAGGAAACGGCCGACGCGCTCGAGTCCGACCGAGTGCCCGGCAACATCAAATCGATCGTCGAGGTAGCACGGTAGTGACTCTGGTTGCCGGCATCGACTCGTCCACACAGTCGTGCAAGGTGCTGGTATGTGATGTCGACACCGGCGAAGTGGTCCGCGAGGGCCGTGCCGGCCACCCCGAGGGCACCGAAATCGCTCCGGCGGCATGGGAATCCGCTGCAGAGGAGGCAATCGCAGCCGCGGGTGGTTTTGACGACGTCGAGGCGGTCGCGGTCGGCGCGCAGCAACACGGCATGGTGTGCCTCGACGGCAGCCGGCCAGGTGGTGCGGCCCGCGCTGCTGTGGCACGACCTGCGTTCGGCCGATGCGGCACACGCGCTGGTCGACGAGCTCGGCGGAACGCGCGCCTGGGCAGAAGCCGTCGGTGTCATGCCGCTCGCCGCGATCACGGTGGCAAAGCTGCGGTGGCTCGCCGACAACGAGCCGCACCACGCCGATCGCACGGCGGCCGTCTGCCTGCCGCATGACTGGCTGACGTGGCGGTTGCGCGGCGCCCCAGAAGTCCAAGACATTGCGACGCTGACCACCGATCGCAGCGACGCCAGTGGCACCGGTTACTTCGACGCCGCCAGTGACAGCTACCGTTTCGATCTCCTCGAGCTGGGCATGCGTGGTCGACGTCCCGAGTTGCCGACCGTGCTCGGCCCGTCGGATTCGACCACCGGCGGCGGGCGGACATTCGGCGCGGGCCTCGGCGACAACGCCGCCGCGGCGCTCGGCCTCGGCGCCGAAGAAGGCGATGTGATCGTCTCGATCGGGACCTCAGGCGTCGTGACCGCGGTCTCCGCCGACCCCGTCGTCGACGAGGACGGGGTCGTGGCAGATTTCGCCGACGGCACCGGACGCTACCTTCCGCTGGTCTGCACTCTCAACAGCGCGCGGGTGCTCGACGCGGCCGCCAGAATGCTGCGGGTCAACCACGACGAGCTGTCCCGGCTGGCGCTCTCGGCGCCACCGGGCAGCCAAGGCCTGGTCATGGTGCCCTACCTGGAAGGCGAGCGAACTCCCAACCGTCCCAACGCAACTGGTGCGCTGCACGGCCTCCGGGTATCGAATTCGACGCCGGCCAACCTGGCCCGGGCCGCGGTGGAAGGGCTGCTGTGCATGCTGGCCGATTGCCTGGCGCATATGACGGCACACGGCTTCAGCCCGCACCGGATACTGCTGATCGGCGGCGGCGCCCGGTCGCAGGCGGTCCGAGAGATAGCACCCACGGTGTTCGGGTTGCCCTTCCTGGTACCCACGCCCGCGGAGTACGTCGCGTTGGGTGCGGCACGCCAGGCGGCGTGGGCACTCAGCGGGTCGCGCCAACCGCCCGCGTGGAAGCCGCCGGCGACCAGCGAGTACACCGCGGATGCGGTGCCCGAGGTGCTGGAACGTTATGCGCAAGTTCGTCACCTGACCGAAGGAGTGTGACGGTGGGCGAACGTGTGACGTTCGAAAGCTCCACGGGCCCGAATCTGGCCGGGACCATCGACGTGCCGGAGAGAGCGGTGCGCGGCTGGGGCGTGTTTGCGCATGGCTTCACGCTCGGCAAGGACTCGCCGGCCGCGGCCCGGATCTGCAAGCAGCTGGCCGCGGACGGCATCGGCATGCTGCGCTTCGACGCGCTAGGTCTCGGGAAATCAGAAGGAGACTGGGGTGACGGGTCGTTCACCGTCAAGGTCGACGACATCGTCAAGGCATGCGAGTTCATGGCCGACCGCGCGACCCCGGCCGACATCCTTGTTGGGCACTCGTGGGGCGGCGCGGCCGTTCTCGCCGCGGCGCGCCAGTCGCCGGGCGTGCGGTCGGTTGTCACGGTGGCGGCGCCGATTGACGTCGGCCATGTCGAGAAGCATTACGACGCAGTGGTCGACCGCTGTTTATCCGAGGGCAGCGCCGAGTGGATGGTCGGTGGGCGCACACTGACCCTGAAGCGCGCATTCGTCGAGGATGTCCGCGCGGCTCACCTGCACGACAAAATCAAGGGCTTACGCCTGCCGCTGCTGATCCTGCATTCGCCCACCGACAACACGGTCGGCATCGAGAACGCGAGCGAGATCTTCCGCTTGGCGCGCCATCCGCGCAGCTTCGTCTCGCTCGAGGGCTCCGATCACCTGCTGATCGCCCGTGGCCAAGCTCATCGGGCGGGCCGGATCATCGGCGCTTGGGCCGACGCATACCTCGGAGATCCAAGTTAGGTTGTCCGGGCACTCGCGGCGGCTGCCGGCGTGAACCGGACGGGCATGGAGTGATTGCCGTTGATCAGTGTCGACGACATGCGCTCGACCGGACCCACCAGCTCCAGATTTTTCATCCGGGACAGCACCTCGGGCACGAGGGCGGCTGCCTCCAGCCGGGCCAGGTTCGTGCCGAGGCAGAAATGCGTCCCACGGCCGCCAAAAACCAAGTGCGGGTTGGGCTTACGGCTCAAGTCGAAGCGGTCGGGATCGGCGAGGTGGGCCTCATCCCGGTTGGCCGGCGGTAAAACATCGCCACGCGATCACCCTCCTTCACGGGCCTTGCTGGCTCCGGTTACCGCCGCGAGCTTGCCGTCAAGGCCCAGTTCAATGCCCACTCCCTTCGTAGGCCGACCATGTCGCCCTCAAAACATACTCAGCACGCCGGCAGATGAACACAGGTTGACCATGCCGCTGACGCCGACGAGGTAGTCCTCGACAATGTGCGTGTGGTCGTCTTCAAGCGGCGTAGTGATGAACGGGAAAGCGCCGAGACGCGCGGGGCGTCCGACGCGCTAGACGCGCAGGGCTATTACAAGAAGTGGCTGCAAAATGCGGAACGTCAGGGCGTGCCCTCCGAAGTCATCACAGAGATCGCCCGACAGCACGGCATTACCCCGGAGAGCTTCACGATTCTCGGGCAATTCACCGAGATCAAAGACCCGGATGGCAAGTCCTTCTTCCTCATCGCGCCGGGCACCAGCGGCGACGGCGCGCGCAAGGCCACGCTGATGACCTACATCATCAACGCGGGCACCGACTACGGCAAGGCGGGCAACCAGCCCACAGACTTCCCCGAGACGCCGTACTCTGCCGCCGAGGTTCGGCGGATCATCAACCGGCAGAAGGCAAACAGCTGGAGTTACGACCAGGATGTCGGCTTCGTCGACCGCCACGGAGGGCGCCTCGTCACCACCCCGAACGGCATGCTCATGGGCCTGGGCGGCAACTGGATCCAGCAGCAGTTCAGCCGGGAGGGCGGCACCGCCTGGGGTGACATCTTCATGGTCAACGTCGACGACTCCGTCGGCGCCGACCACCGGCTGCGCCAAATCATCCAGTCGGGGCATGTCTGGTACCCCGGCGGTGACGGCACGCCCGTCGAGAGCGACCTCGCACTGGACCGGGTGCTGCACCACGAGGAGCTGCACTGCCGGCAGTGGGCCACCAAAGGCCACGCCGGCATGATCACGTCCTACCTCTGGGAAGTCATCCGCGACAAGCTCTTTGGCAAGACGAACAGACTCGAGGCAGACGCCGGCCTGTCCGACGGGGGTTACAAGGCGTGAATTCCGTTGTAGAGCACCATCAAACCGATCACGACCAGGATTGCTGCCATCAGCGCGGCGTTGTATTTATCCATCCAATCTTTGAGCCGTGCCATCGCATCGTCGAGGCGGTGACCTGCTGCCGCGTAGGCCAGTATCGGGATGGCGACCGTTGATGCGGCGATGGCAACGAAGAACGCGGCGGCTATCCAGTCATCGGCGACGTCCAGCCCGCTTCCACCGATTGCTAATCCCGCCGGAACGCAAATGAGCAGCACGTCGGGTCTTATCACCACCAGCACCGTCCCCGTTACCCCCGCGCGCGCCGGGGTGATGGAGGCGAATGAACGCATCCAGGCCGGCGACTCGGTGTGTCGATGCCGGGTCAGCCACCGGTAGACGCCGAACAGAATGAGGGCCGCCCCGAGGATCACGCGCAGCCACGATGCCCACGTCGGCGGTGACTTGTGCAGACCCCCGAGCATGCCGGAGGCCGCGACGGAGAGCGCCGTCAGCGCGGCCAGACCCAGCACCCAACCGGCGAGGAAAGCGAGGCCGCTCGGCCTCGGCCTAGGCGCCTGTAACACCAGCACCGCCGGGATCACCGTGATCGGTGAGAGCGCGATGACCAGCCCGAGCGGAATGAGCGCGCCCAGCACAGAACCCCAACTTTCTGCCACGGGCAGCAATCTATCGTGCCGCGTTACTAGAGGCCGTGAATTCCGTTGTAGACCACGATCAAACCGATCACGACCAAAATGACCGCCATCATCGCGCCGTGATTTTCTTCCATCCAGACTTTGAGCCGTTCTAGCGTGTCGTCGAGGCGGTCACCGACACCGACATAGCCCAATATGGGGATGGCAACAGTCGATGCGGAGACGACGACGAAGACTGCGCCGCATATCCAGCCGCCCGCGACGTTTAGCCGGCCGGTACCGATGGCCAAGCCGGCCGTCGCGCACAGGATCAGCACCTCGGGTCTTATCACCAGCACCGCCCCGGTCACTCCCGCGCGCACGGGGGTCAGTTTGGTAAACGAACGCAGCCAGGCCGGGGTCTTGGTGTGGCGATGCCGCGTCAGCCAGCTGTAGATCCCGAACACGATCAGCGCCGATCCCAGCACCACGCGCAGCCAGGACGCCCACCTGGGCGGCGCCTGGTGAAGACCGCCGAGTAGGTCGGAGGCCCCGACGAACACGGCGGTGAGCGCGACCAGGCCCAGCACCCAGCCAGCGAGGAAGGCGAGGCCGGCCGGCCGAGGCCGGGGGGCGTGTAAGACGAGCACCGCCGGTATGACCGTGATCGGTGAGAGCGCAATGACCAGCCCGAGCGGAATGAGCTTGGTCAGCACAGAAACCCAGTCGCCTGCCACGAGCAGCAATCATCGCATTTGGTTGACTCGCAAGCACTCCGAAAGCGCACATCGCCACCTACTAGCCCTTCCGGCGCAGCGTCCAGGCCGGTATCCAGTGCGTCACGGGTTTCTGCTTGGACCCGTATGCGATCGGATAGGTCACCAGCCCCCACCAGTCGCCCTGCTCGCAGAGCCCCCAGCAGGTCAGCCGACCCTCCACGACCTTGTGCAGCTGCAGACCATTGGGCTGATAACGGCCCGACCGGTGCGGCTCGCGCGGGAAAAGCACCGTCAGGTCTACCAGCACGGTGATCGGCGGACGCACCACCCGAAACGGGCTGCGGACCGGCTGGCCGTTGTACCCGATCGACGCGAGCTGACCCATTGATCGATCATACGTTCGAATTCATGGTCCGTTGAGAACGGCTATTTCCGGCCCGGGTGCCCAGCCGGATCGATAGAGTCCGCCCTCATAGCCGACCGGAATGATGGAGAGGTCCGCATGAGGCGGGTTATTGCTGCCGGACTGTTGGCGTTGGACGGGCTGGTGACTACTGGGGTGGGCGTGGCCAACGCCGATGAAGTGGAGGTCGAGGGCAATTACTCGAGCGAAGCCGGTTGTTGGGCAGACGGCCCGCACGTCGTGCTTGCACACAACGACCACCTGTACACCTATTACGACTACCGCTTCGGTCCCGATGGCTTTTGGCACGTGTGGGTGAGTAACTGAGACATGCAGTCCGGATAGGACGCCAATTCGGCCTGCGACATGGCCCTGGTCTGCTTCTGGCAGCATAGCGGTGTGCTCAGCGAGTTCACGGCATCACCGTGGTGCGCTTCGCGGTGACCGGCTGAGACTGCCTCCGACCGCGGTCGACCCGCTGATCGTTGGAATATTGGCCGCCGCAGTGAGTCTGGTTGGCGCCGGCCGTCCGTCGTTCTGGTATGACGAGGCCGCGACCATTTCGGCCGCATACAGTCGATCGCTGGCTCAGTTGTGGCGGATGTTGGGCAATGTCGACGCCGTGCACGGGCTGTACTACCTGCTCATGCATGGCTGGTTCCAGATTTTCCCGCCCACCGAGTTCTGGTCCCGCGTGCCAAGTGGTCTGGCCGTCGGCGGGGCCGCAGCCGGTGTAGTGGTGCTGGCCAAGCAGTTCTCGTCTCGCACCGTCGCGATAGCTTCCGGGGTCGTCTGCGGCATCCTGCCGCGCTCGACGTGGGCGGGCATCGAAGCTCGTCCCTATGCCCTTTCGATGATGGCGGCGGTGTGGCTGAGCGTACTGCTCGTTGTTGCCGCGCGCCGCGACAACGCTTGGGTCTGGCTGTGTTACGGGATCGCCTTGGTGACGTCGATTCTGCTTGAGATGTACCTCGTGCTGTTGTTGTTGGCGCACGTCGTTTTCATCTGCGCCTTCCGGCGCAGTCGAACCGTACTCGTTCACTTCGCCATTGCTTCGGTTCTGGCCGTTTGCGCGCTGACGCCGTTTGTCTTTGAGGTCATCGGCCAGGTTCAACAGATCAAATGGGTCGCACCGATTGGGCACCGAACTATCGAAGATGTGACGGTCCAGCAATATTTCGAACGAAGCCCGCCGTTCGCGGTGTTGTCGGCATTGGTGATAGCAGCGGCTATTGTCTTGTGGCTCAGCAGATCCGCGCAACTGATGGAGTCGGATCGGCAACTGCTGACCCTGGCGATCGCCTGGCTGGTGATACCGACCGCCCTGATCGTGATCTGGTCGGCCGCGGTCCACCCGATCTACACGCCGCGCTATCTGTCCTTCACGGCACCGGCAATGGCATTGGTCCTGGGCGTCTGCATCGGCGCGCTGGCGGTCAGACCATGGGCAGCGACGGGAATCGTAGTACTTTTTGCTTTAGCTGCGGCGCCGAATTATGTTCGGGCACAGCGCAACCCGTACGCCAAATACGGAATGGACTACAGCCAGGTGGCCGATCTGATCACCGCGAAGGCAGCACCGGGTGATTGCTTGCTGGTCAACGACACGGTGACCTTCATGCCCGCCCCGATGCGCCCGTTGATGGCGGCGCGCCCCGATGCCTACCGGAAGCTGATCGACCTCACCCTTTGGCAACGAGCAACCGACCGCAACGACGTCTTCGACACCAACCTGATACCAGAAGTCGTCGCCACGCCGTTAAGTCATTGCAGCGTGGTGTGGATCATCACCCAAGCCGACACATCACAGCCGGCTCACGAGCAGGGCCCGGCGCTTCCGCCCGGCCCTCTCTACGGCGCCACCCCCGCCTTCGCGGTTCCGCACGACCTGGGCTTCCGGCTGGTCGAGCGGTGGCAGTTCAACCTGGTTCAGGTAATCAAGGCCGAGAAATAGGGGCGATAACCGCCTACCAGATGCGGATGTAGTCGACGAGCATGCTCGCCGGGTAGGTACCCGCGGCAGGATCACCGGCACCGACCCCACCGACCGCAAGCGTGAACATGGGCGTCATCCAATAGCCGGGGTTGTTGAACGGCCAGCGCATGTCCTCAGGGGGGCCGCCGTGGACGTGGATGGGCTTCGGCGGAACACTGAAGTACGGTGCCCCGTCGCGCGAGAATTGGAATCCGTCCTCAGCCCAACGCATTCGCCACGTGTGCCAACCGCCGTCCACCAGACCGGGAATCGATTTCCCCTCCCAGGTTTTCCCGTTGGATGCCGCGTGGACGGTGGTTCCCGGGGGCCACGAGCCGTTGCCGTACCACTCGAATACGTCGACCTCGCCGTCTGGCAGAGGATTCTCGTTGACACCCCAGAACGCGGACCAAAGGCCCGGGTACAAACAGTCCAGCTTGATCCGCGCTTCCCAAGTTTGGTTGATCATGCTTCGAAAGTTGCCGCGCAGTTTGCCGCTGTAGTAGGTGCCCCCTTCTTGGGTGGCGCAGAGGACGAGATTGGAATTGCCGTCGACGAACACGTTTCGGCGATCGTCGCGGTATATCCCGTCGACCGGCGGGAACACGTCGTCCTGCCAGGTCTGCACCGTCCACTTGCCCGGATCGGGACCCGAGCCCGCCGGGCCGTCAAACTCGTCCTGGAAAATGTAGGGCCCGCCGCCACCCGCCGACGGCGCCTCCGGCGCCGACGGGGCAGCCCAGGCCTCCGGCATGCGCATCGCAGCCCCCAGCATGCCGATCCCTGTCGTCAACAACATGCTGCGACGATCCATCTACAAACCACCAATCGTTAAAAGCCGGGACCTCTGACTCGGTGCGATCCCCTCGGCAACTTTCGCAAACGGTGTTATGAAACCATGCACCGGGGTGGTGCGCATCCCACTCATGTGGTTTTCAAAAGACACGCACCCAGTCAACCATCATTTCCGCCGGATAGGCCCCCGACGCGGGGTCGCCGCCACCAGAACCACCAACCGCAAGGTTCAAGACCGGAAACATCGTGTAGCCGGGATCGTTGAACGGCCACTATCACCCACTTCGACCCGTCCGGCGCTGAGCCGGCCGGGCCGTCGAACTCGTCGTGAAACAAGTATCCGCCAGACGGGGCAACCGGCGCGGCCCCGGCTTTCGGAGTGGGCATAACAGCTGCCAGCGCGCCGAATCCGGCGATCGTCATCATCCGCCGCCGATCCATCCCTGGCATAAGCAAAGGACGATAGCAGTCCGTTTTTGACCGCGTTTCAGTTACGGATTTCGGCATGCTTCCAGGTGCTGGGCTTCGCGGGTTCCGGCGGCATAGAGCAGCTGTTTGAGGTGGCGTTGCTGCTCGGCGGTGAGGCGGGTCAAGATCCGCTGATCGGCCACCTGCACCGCAGCGTCGGCTCGCTTCAGCAACGCCTTACCGCGGCGGGTGAGCTGGGCTGGCATTGCCCGGCCCGCCGGCGTCGATGCCGGACGACTCAGGGCACCGCGGTCCTCGAGCGCGTGCAGCACCTGGTTCATCGCCTGCGCGGAAACGTTGGTGCCGCGCGCTAATTCGGCACTGGTGAGCCCGGGATGCTGGGCCAGGATCCGCATGCACACGAATTCCGGCAGGCCGAGCCCCAGCGGCTTGAGCTCCGCGGCAACCTGCGGCCGCAGCGCCGCCATGACGCGGTACAACAGGAACCCCAACGGCTCATCGTCCGATCGACTCATGCCCACATGCTCGCATGCGCCACCCGGTTCCCCACAGTCAACCATCAATTTGGTTGACATTGCCTGAGTCAGTGGTATCAAGGAGCTTGATGGTCCGATGTGGAAAGGAAAACTGAGATGTCTGGTGGATTTTTCGGCGGGTTCGGTGGGCCCGGCTTCGGTGGGCCCGGCTTCGGTGGGCCCGGCTTCGGTGGGCCCGGGTTTCGGGGGCGGTTTTGGCGGCGGCTGGGGTAAACCCGGCTGGGGTCACGGTGGACCCGGCGGCCCAGGTTTCGGCGGCGGTTTCGGTCCTGGCGGTCGCCACGGTCTCAAGCGCGCGGCGTTCGTCACCGCGGCGATGCTGCTCGACGGCCCGGCTGACTCCGCACAAGTCGTGCAACGGGTTTCCGACGCAACCGACGGCGCGTTCACCCCTCCGCAGGACCTGGCGGAGCTTGCCATCGGATTGCTGGCCGGCCGGGGCATGGTCACCGTCGACAACGGCGTGGCGACCCTGACCGAGCTCGGCAACAATGTGCTGGCCTGGCGAGGCGTCAGCAGCGAGACCGCGCGGGCATTCCTGGGGCGGGCGGCCAAGTTCGGCGACGTCTTCAAGATCCGCCGGGAGCTCTTCGAACTCGCCGGACTGGCGCGCACCATCACCTGGACCGGCACCGACGAGCAAAAGCAACAACTCGCCGAGACCCGGACCAAGGTCCTGGAAGCCCTGACCGACGCGAAGAAGGCGCTGCACCGCGTGCTCGGCGAAGGGTAAAGCCTCAGGCGCCTTGAAGAGAGGCGGGTTCGCTGAGCTTGACCAGCATCTTGCCGATGTTGGCGCCGGTGAATAGCCCGTTGAGGGCGTCGACGCACGACTCGACGCCCTCAAAGATGGTCTGGCGGTGCGCGATCCGACCCTCATGCTCCCACTGGCGAAGCGCGGCGAAGGCCTCGTCGAAGCGACCCCACTCATCGAGTGCGTTGAATCCCTGCATCAACGCGGTCTTGGACAACAGGTTCACATAGTTGGCCGGGCCGGGGTGCTTTCCGCTCAGGTAGCTGGAGATGACCCCGCACAGCACGACCCGCGCCTTGGTGGCCAGCCGGCCCAACACGGCGTCGAGAATCGGCCCGCCGACGTTGTCGAAGTAGACGTTGACGCGGCGGGGGCAGTGCTCTTTGAGCGCCGTCGGCAGGTCGTCATTTTTGTAGTCGATGCACGCGTCGAATCCGAAGTCCTCGACCACCGCCCGGCATTTTTCCGGACCGCCGGCGATGCCCACGACCCGGGCGCCGGCGATCTTGGCGATCTGCCCGGCCACCGACCCGGTGGCGCCCGCGGCCGCGGAGACCACCACGGTCTCCCCGGGCTGGGGCCGGCCGATGTCCATCATCCCGATGTAGGCGGTGGCCCCGGTCGGGCCATACACCGACATGACAGCCAGCTGGTCCACCGTGGCCTTGCCGGGGATGGGCGTGCTGAACACGTCGTCGCGCACGATCACGTACTCCTGGAAGCCCGTCAGCGTGGTGACGACATCGCCGACGGCATAGGCGCCGCAGCGCGATTCCACGACTTCGCCGATCCCGGCCGCGCGGATGACCTCGCCCAGCTGCACTGGCGGAAGGTAGCCCGGCTGGTCGTTCAGCCAGGTCCGGACCGCGGCGTCGAGCCCAACGTAGGTGGTTCGGACCAGGGCCTCACCCTCGGCCGGCTCGGGTGCCGGCGTGGTGACCAGTTCTGTGTCACCAGGCTGGACCAGCCCGGTCGGGCGACGACGCAACAAGATCTGGCGGTTCGGCAAGTCGGGCACGATGCAGAAACTACCGAACCGGCTGAAATTACCCGACTGAATGGCATATTCAGTGCATGAACCGGCACGACGACCCGGAAGACCGGATCCGGGAACTCGAGCGCCCACTGGCCGACGCGGCACGCACGTCCGAAGCGGGAAGCTCGCAACCTACCGGTCAGGCTTATCCGCCCGGCCCCACGGTCCCCCCGCCACCAAGCCCGTGGACCTATGGCGGCCCGTTTTCCGGGCCACCGCCGAAACCCCCATCGGGCAACCGCATGTGGTGGATCCTGGGCACCATCATCGTCATTGGGGTGATAGCTCTCGCCGGCGGCATCGCCGCCTTCGCCGCACACCAGCTTTCCGGAGTCCGGTCGATCATCACGTCCCCCCCGACCATCTCCGTGCCGTTTACTTCGCCGGGCAATACCCCGACTAGCCCGGCGCCGTCGACGAGCAGGACTCGGGCGTCCGCACCATCGACATCACCTACCCCGCCGCCGGGTGGCCAGCTCAACATCTCCGGTATCAACGAGAATCGGACGATCGCGTGCAACGACAGCATCGTCAGCGTCAGCGGGGTTTCCAACACCGTCGTGATCACCGGCCATTGCGCAAGCCTGACCGTGTCCGGCGTCCAAAACTCAATCACCGTCGATGCCGTCGACACCATCGACGCCTCCGGCTTCAACAACAAGGTCACCTACCACGCGGGCACGCCAAAGATCAGCAATGCCGGCGATTCCAACGTCGTCCAGCAGGGCTGACCGCGCTAAGCGCTCGCCATCGCTTCGGCCTGCGCCAGATATCCCTCAAAGCCGGCCTCTTGTGCCCTGACCAGGAAGCGCTCGACGAATTGCCGGTAGCCAGGCTCATCGCCACGGGCGCGGGCCACCAGCGCCCGTAGCCGCAGCACCGGCAGCTCGTGCAGAACGAACCCTGGCTCTGTCGGTACTGCCGCCAGCCTGTCGATCGCATCTTGTGCGTCCGTGAGATCGGCGGCCCGGCCGCGCGACAACAGCGCCTCGACCAACACCGTCGTGGCGGGCCCGCGGAAGATCATCTCTCCGGTGTCGAACTGCTCGACGAGAACCGTTGTGGCCAAATCGATCGCGCCGTCGAGATCCCCAGATCGCGCGCGCTCCCGGGCGACTTCGATATCGGACATTCGTCGCAGCGTCACGATGAGCTGTTCGTTCACGATCATCTCGCGCGCCTTCGCCAGAAATTCCACGCCGGCCGCTGTGTCTTCCGAATCATTGTGGATCAACGTGGTCGCTCGATTAAGCAGGGCGTACGCGACGGCGGTGTTATTCGCGGACCGTTGCGCAATTTCCAGAGTTTCCGCCGCCTGCGCCACGTCTTGCGCATCGGGCAGTACGGCGCCATTCTGCGTCGCGGCCGCGTATCTGTATAGCTGCACAAAGGACCGGGTGGTTTTGCCGCCAACCGACCGGGCCAGAGCAACGCCCTCGTCGAGGTCGTCTCGCCATCCGCGCCGTCCCAACGACATTCCGGCCGCTCCCTTGACCGCGATCGCCCATGCAAGCGGAGATCCGACCACCAAGCTGCCCATGGTCGGGGTCACCGTCAGCGAGGTCAATGATTCGCTGAGCCAACCGCAAACTCTCGGTCGCTTCACCGGCTTCCCACTTCGCCTGGGCGGCAGCGTAGAACAGCCCGACCGTCATCGCCGGATCGCCGATCGACTCGACGAGCGTGGCGAACTCCGACGCCATGCCGGCAGCTTCGGAATGATGCGCGTTGAACGTCAGCGTGGTGAGGTGACCCGCCATTCCGATGGCCAGTGACTTCTTATCGCCGGCTGCGGCAGCGAGCTCGCGCAGTTCGTCGAAACCGGTGTCGGCGGGGGTCCCGCCCACCTGGAATGTGCTGCCGCACAACAGCGCTCGCGGGGCGATCCGCATAGTCAGCAGATCAGGGTCGTCGTCGGGCAGTCGATCGGCGACTCGAAGCGCCTGTTGCCAGCTCTTCCGGGCCGCCGGGATATCACGCGCGCCATACCAAGTCGCCGCTTGCATGTGCCAGTCGTATGCATCTCGCAGATCGCCGGCGGCCGCGTACTGGGTGGCAACGATGGCGGCCTCCTGGCCGGTGAACCCGCCGTGTGTTCGTTGCATCACCGCGGCTACCCGACGGTGCAGTTCCGAGCGCCCAGCCTTCAATTGAGATTCGTATGCCACCTGCTGAATAAGCGGATGGCAGAACGCGTATGTCGCGCGTGGCGCAAAGCCGACCTGTTCCACGAGTTGCGCCTCAATCAACGGTGCCACATCGATTGAGTCCAACAGAGACTCCAACAATTCGCTATCGAACTGTGCACCAATGACAGCCGCCGCGTTCATCGTGCGCTTCGCCGTAACGGTGAGCCTATCGATGCGGGCCCCGATGATCGCTTGCAGGCTGGCCGGTACATGGATATCGCGCACCTCCCGGACGCAGACATAGGCGCCGGGATCACCCTCGAGTTCGCCCCGCTCGGCCAGATCGCGGACGATTTCCTCGGCAGCGAACGGTACGCCCGCCGCTCGGTCGGCGACCACCGCCGACAGTCCCAGTACCGACGGATGCTCGCCCAGCAGCCCTTTGATCAACTCAGCGATGTGCGAATCACTCAGCGGTCTAAGCGTGATGAGATGCGCCCCGGGGATACGCGACAGACTCCCCGCATATTGGGGCCGGTATACGACGAGCAACATTGCCTGCATTCTGGGTACCGCCGCCGCGAAGTCTGCAAGCAGCTTCTCGCTGACGCCGTCAATCCATTGAGCGTCCTCAACGATGTAAATCGCCGCCGCCGAGCGTGCCCGCGACATAGTTTTGATGAACTCGACAAGACGACGGCGCCTGGCGTCCGGAGTGACATCAGGACACGGGCTGCCGCAGATGCCGAGCAGGTCATCGAGTAGCAGCAGATCCTCCGCACCGGCCTCGGGGACTTGGCTGCGGACCCGTGCCCGAGCTTCCTCAGGTGCGAGACCGGCGATGCCGAAAATCGCGCGCAACAGCCGGGAGATCACATGCAACGGAACATCGCGAGTGTGGGATTCGCAGTAGGTGACGAATACCTCGAAACCTCGACTAGTGGCGGTTGCCACCGACTCCCTGACCAACCTGGTCTTTCCCACACCCGGCCGACCGGTCACCGTGATAATGCTTCCCTCGCCGCGACCGGCCAGCTCCAGTAATCCCGCGACGGCGCCCTTCTCCGATTGGCGCCCGACCAGCCGCGACTCGTGGCGGGCTTTTTGACGACGCTCGAGATCGGCGGCCAGCAGACGACGGGCGGGCACCCCGACGTCGACACCCTTGACGTGCACAGTCTCGCGCTCACCCAGGACAACTCGATCCTCGACGAGCCGCGCTGTCGACTCACTGAGCATGACACCGCCGGGCGGTGCCACCGATTCCATCCGCTGCGCCATCCCCACCTGTTCACCGACTGCGGTGTAACCGAGGTGGGTCGCGCCGACCTCGCCGGCGATCACCTGGCCGGAATTGAGGCCGACGCGCACTCGCAAGTCGATCCCGTCGCGGCGTTCGACCTCAACAGCCACTTGCCGAGCAACTTGCTGTATCTCCAGAGCCGCGAGGCACGCGCGATATGCGTGATGCTCCAATGCGATTGGCGCGCCGAACAGCGCCATGATCCCGTCGCCGGTGAACTTGTCCACCGTGCCGCCGTAGTGCTGCACCGCGGCTACCGCCCGATCGACCAGCTCGGTCATCACCTCACGCAGCCGCTCCGGACCAAGAGCTGCGGCGATATCCATTGACCGCACCACGTCGGCGAACAGGACCGTCACCTGTTTGTATTCGGCTGGGTCAACGACAAGCGTCAGTGCAGAGCCGCAGGCATCGCAGAACCGCGCACCCTTGCGCGGCTCTGCGCCGCATACGTGGCAGACCAGCGATGTTGCCGTCACACCTCGACCCTTCGGCGCATCCCGTGCTAATGGGAACGCACGGCAACCTCCGGATTACGTCGGCTCGTCCGAATCGGTCGGCTCTTCCGAATCATCGTCGAGGACGCTGGCCGCAATGCCGTACGGCAAGAAACGCACCTTGCGCTTCGGATCCAGGTTGTCTTTGTTGGCGCGCAGCGCGTCGAGTTCGGTCGCATAGACCTCTTCGACGCGAGCGCCGCCGTCGCCGTCCACGGTGTAGATGGCCCATACCCCGTCACCGGTCTCGCCGGTGGTTTCCGGCCCGGACCGCGGCCTCCGTGACAGGTCCTCGAAGATTGCCGACCATCCCGCCCGACCGCCGGGAGCAGCGACAAAGTTGCCGATCCGCTCGAACAAGTCGCGCAGTCCCTCGCTGCCCTCCCTGATCATGCGATCGAAGTCCTCGGGATCAAATCCGAACGCACCGTGCTCGCCCACGGGACCTCCTTGCAGCTCGTCGGAGTTATTTGCCCAGTGTGCGCTCAGTTGGCACCATCTGCCACAGGCGCCCGCCCAGGGCCTACGGAGCGGGCGGCGGCGGGGCCGGCGGCGGCGGTGGGTTGATCGGAATCGGCACCGTGACGAACGGCAGACGCAGGTACATCGTCATCGGGGGCTGGGCCGGCGGCGCGTACTGCGGAGGTGGTGGGGGCACCGCGGCCGGCGGCGGCGGGGCGGCCGGCGGCGGCGGGGCGGCCGGCGGCGGGGCAGGCGCCGCCTGCTGCACGGGGGTGGGTACGTCTTCCGGCGCTCGCTGGGTCGGGGCGCGATGGACCGGTGCTCGCGGGCGGTATGTTCACCGCGCTGTGCGGTGCCTGTTGCACCGCCGGCGGCGGGGCAGGCGGGGCAGCCACCTGCGCTTCGGGCGGGGCAGGCGGGGCGGGCGGGGCAGCCACCGCGGGCACGGGCGCGGGCGGCGGAGAGCTGGGCGGAGGCAGCTGCGCCTGCGGCGGCGGCACTGGATTCACCGGGGCGACGGCGCCGGCGCCCGGGTTGTGTTGCGGAGCCGACGTCGGCCGGTCAGACGTCAGCGAAACCAGCACCACCCCTGCCACAAGCGGCGCCGATCGCCGCCAGCGCGCTTCCAGCCAGGAACATGGGCCTGCGCCTGCGCGGGGTTTGGTCGTCTTCGTCATTCAGGGCGCTGTAGGCAAGAACACGCTCGCCCAAATCCGCATTGGCGCTGACGTCGAGGTAGGTCGGAGTGAGGCCGCGGGGGCTCACCTCTCCGGTGCCCGGATCCAGCGCGTAGGCGAGGGCGGCCGTCGACGACGCGAACAACGGCGCATTCGCTGACGCCAGCGCCGCACCGCGGGCCAGCGCCATGTCCGGCTCTTCAGGAGCACTCACGTCCAGTGCGGTCGCGGCCTCGAGTGCGGTCTTGATTCCGACGATGTCGACCCCGCAGCCGACGATGAACACGCCGTCCGCCCGCGAGTCCGGCGCATCCAGTCCGGCAACCATCGCCGCCAGCTCGGCCGCGACGGCGACTTCAGCGGCCTGGTGCGCCCGCTCCCGTCAACGGCCGTCGATGCAGCTCGACGATCGAACCATCGGCGATCTCGACAACGGCCAAGGTCGCGCTGTCGGGCTCGACGAACACCATCGCGATGTGCTCGTAACCGATCGCATCACCCACCGTCTGCGCCAATGCGGCGGCAGCGAGCAACGGGGAGACCAGCATGACGCTGCCGACGTCACAGCGGGCGAGCGCATCGCGCAGCGCCACCGACCCCGGCGGAGTCCGTCCAGGTCACCCCCGTGGATGCCAACTGATAGCCGCCCTCGGCCGCGCCTTCGCGGGTGCCGACAATTGCGCCGATCACCTGGTCGGCCGCACCAGAGGTTGCCGGGTCCTCCCCGGCAACAACCTCGAAGTTGTCTTCTTCGACGGTCACACCGTCGGCATTCTGGCCCTCAATGAGGACCATGCGGACCGTCGTGGGAGCCATCGACACCCCAAGAACGATGTCCAATTGCGCCTCCATGGTCCCTTAAGGCCCTCCAAGAGAGCATCAAAAGACTGGCCCCGGCCCGATTGGGGCGCCTCCCACGTTACTCGCGTGGGACCGGACGCGCTTATAGGGTGTTTGTGCTCAAACGCCCTTCTAATAACCAGGGCTCAGGAACGGGTTCTGCGGATACCCGCCGCCACCCGGATACCCGCCGCCATCCGGATACTGCGGATACTGCGGATACTGCGGTGCCTGCGGGGCCTGCGGCGCCTGGTTCGCCGGAACCGGAATCGGGATGGGCACCGGTAGCAGCGGAACGTGGATCCACTCCGTGGTCATCGGCACCGTCGTGGTGGTGGTCGTCGGCGCCTGAGTCGCCACGGGCGGCGATGTCGTCGTAGGCGGCGGCGGTGTCGTCGTCATGACCGTGGTAGTCGGCGGCGGAGGCGGCTGAGTCGTCGTCGTCGGCGGCGGCGGCGGACGATGCGTCGTGACGACCGGCGGAGGTTGCGTCGTCACAATCACCGGCGGCGGCGGCGACGGTGGTGGCGGAGGAGGCGGCGGCGGCACAGTGGCGGGCACCGGTTCCGCGCTGGGCGGTGGCGGCACCGCGGTGGGCGGCGGGGGAACCGGACTCGGCACCAGGGAGCTGACGGCCGGCGGCGCCGGCACCGGCGCAACGGTGGGCGCCGGCGGTGCCTGTCGGTTTTCTATGCCGGTCAACGAGTAGGCCACACCGCCGATCGCGGTCATTGCCACCAAGGCGCACATCCCGATGATCAACTGGGACAGCCGTAACCGCCCCCGCGGCCGTTCTCTGGGTGGATCGATCACGTTGAGACGCATCGACCAGCCGGGATTGTCTTCGTCGTAGGCCTCGGGGGTGTACGGCAACCGTATGTCGCCGGGATATTCGGTTTGCGACCACGCCAACTCGCGATCCGTCAGCGCCTCATGGTCGATCACCAGCACGTCGCCGGCCCCCAGGTCGACGACATCGCCGGCGTCGGCGGCCGTCGTGAGCAGGCCGATGGACGTGCGCGTCCGGATGTCCAGTTCTTCGCCACGGGAAGCCAGCATCAAAGCGCCGGCGGCTGCCGTGAACGCGGGCTGCGACGGTGTGACGACCGGTCTGCGGGAATGCACCGAAAGGCGCTCGTTAACAAGCGGAATGCTGGCACCGCCGCCAACGGTGACCACCGCTGCCAGGTCTGTCCAGCTCTTGTGTTGGCGGGCCAGCATGTCATCGAATGCGTAGATGAAACCGGTCAGACGATCCTGTATCAGGTCCCCCAACTCGTCTCGAGTCAGCTTCATGCTGCACCGGCGGCCACCGAGCTCGGCAGCGAATTCGGCTACCGTGTCGGTGGATAACCGCTCTTTGGCCACGCGGCACTGCTCGCTGAGCTGGCCGAGCTGGCCGACGGCTGCGGTACTGGCCGGGTCGATACCGCTGCCGTGTCCCAGTTCCTCGAAGACCCGAAGCAACAGTGCTTGATCGATCTCGTCGCCGGAGAAGTCTTCGTAACGCAACGTGGGGCCGACGGGCTCGAAATCTCCGGCGATGTTCACCAACGTCGCAGACGTGCCCGAGCCGCCGAAATCGAGCAGTCCGACCACGCCGGTGGCCGCGAGGCACAGCTCGGCGTTCGCGGCCGTCAACGACGCGATTGTGTCCGAGACCACGCGGGGCGCCATGCCACTCCGTACGAAGCCCAGATGCGTTCGTAACCCGTTGCGCAGCGCCTGCACCGTCCCGGGCTTCCAATACGCCGGAACGGCAATCGAGATCTCCGATGAAGCCGCGTCCGCGCCTGCAGCGAGCACCATCGCGTCGAGGGCCTCGACCAACAGCAGGTCCGGGTCGTGAGCGGACCCGTCGGCGGATACCAGCGCCACCGAGTCTCCGACGCGCTCCACGAAGCCGCTCATGAGCACGCCAGGCTCGGTCAGGTTCGGGTTTTCGTCGGGCAGGCCGATTTTCGGCGCGCAATGCGGATAAAGCGTAAGCACCGCGCGGCGTGAAACCGGCGGACTTCCGTTACTCGCGGCGACCAGGTTTGTGGTCCCGATCGACAACCCAAGTGGGTCGTACATAGATCGAATACTTTCGTCTATAGGGGTCGGTGGCCAGCGTTAACGATAGCTGCGGGCACGCTCAAAGCAGATGGGTTGCAATGCCATTGGTATACGGTCGATGCGGTTGTGTCACCGAAGCGGTACCAAAAACCCCTTGACAAAACGCGTCGAACGCGTCGAGTTCACACCACGGTCAGCGGCAGCGAACGCCTCGGCTCGAACTGGAATGACGATCCGCGGCTGACTTTGGCCACCGATACCTCTGGCAGTTCGGCTGCCGGCGTATCGGTTTCAACCATTTCCGCGGTCCAGTCGGTATTCGTGCCGCAAACCTCAACCGCGAGCTGCGGATTCACGGCGCTAGCAATCGCTTGCAGCGGCTGCACGGATTCGGGTGAGCACAGCGATATCCAGCCACCGTCGTCGTGGGCCGGCGAGGCATGGACGACGAGTCGGTTAGCCTCGGTCTCTGCCACGACATAGCCCGCGGGGTTCAGCAGCGGATGCAGCTCGAGCACCCGCATCGCTCCTTCGATCCCGTCGGGCAGCCCGAGCGCGCGATGAATTCGCTCGGCGCCCAGCCCCGCGAGGCCGATCAGGCCGCGGGTGCCCACCGAGACCGCTTCGGCGTCATCGGCGGCGCGTGCGCGCACCGCGATCGCGAACGACAGGTACAGCAAGTGCATCTGCAGGCAGACCTCGTCGGCCATCCGGACCAACGCCGAGTGTGAGAATGAGCCGAAGTCGAAATCGGAGAGCAACGCCCCTGCGTAATCCGACTGGCCCTCGTCGGACCGATCGATTGGATCGAGTTCCCATGTCGCAGCGCGGGTTTGGCGAACGATATCCAGCGCCGGAATGCTCTCGGCCTCGGGATACGAATTGTCGATGACGACCGTCCACGCACAGTGCGGATGCCGATCCGCGGGAACTCGCGGCGGCCGGTGGATGGGGCGCATCTGCGCGCGCGGGTTGGTTGCCACCGCGGTGGCGTCGAACGTCGGATCCTCGATGGTGTGGCACATCCCGAAGACGTACTCGTCGCCCATCGGCTCCACGTCGAGCAACGCGCCGCAGTGGTCGAGTTGAAATTCGCCGTGCCAGCGATCGTGGATGGTGTACCGGAAATCCATGAATTGCGGCGGAGCGCCGATGTCGAGCTGCAAGCCCTTGAAGATGGTGGGCACGTCGTCGCCCTCGAAGTTCAGCGCCCGCTGCATGCGCTTGGTGTAGACCGGGCTGGCGCCCGCCCACTCCTCGATGGCGATCTGCACCATCTCCTCACGACCAAACGAGGTGATGCACCAGGCCATCCCGGAACGGTCGATCATGTGCCCGATCAGAAGCAGTTCGGGAACCAGAACGACTAGCTGCTCACGCGACAATCGCGCGTATCGGGATCGGCTCACCGCCCAAAAATAGACTTGGCTATGTTATAAAGTCAACAATGTCCATTGCTGCAGGCCAGACGCCCGGGCGCTCCGTCAGCCCAACCCGGCGTACTAGCGCGCCGCGCAAACGCGGCGACGATACTCGGGCGAAAATCATCGACGAGACGGTCCACTGCATCATGGATGAAGGATTCGCCGCGGCCACCGCCAAGCACGTGGCCGAACGCGCGGGCGTGACGTGGGGGGTCATCCAGTACCACTTCGGCGACCGCCAAGGCCTGTTGATGGCTGTCGTGGACGACGGAGTGGACAGACTGATTGAAAGCCTGTCGTCGGCCGATGTCAGCGAACTACCACTGCGACAGCGCATCGAAGTCGTCGTCGACACCGCTTGGAGCTGTTACAGCAGCCCGACGTCGATGGCGGCCTTCGAAATTCTGCGGGTCACCCGCGGCGGCTCGGGCGAATCCTCGCGGCGTCATCTGTTCGAAATGAACTCCGCGATTGGCCAGCTCGGCCGGCTGATAACCGACGACCCCGCGAATGCTGGTGTGGCCGAGGTGATCTGGGCTGCGCTACGTGGTGTGGTGTTGGCACAAATGATCACCGGGACAGCCATCGATTGGAGCCTGGAACGACGCGCCCTGATCGACATGGTCACCCGTGTGCTGCAATGACGGGATGAGCCCTCATGATCTCGCCGACCTAACCGATATCGAAGCAATCAAGCAGGTCAAGTATCGGTACCTGCGCGCGATGGACACCAAGCACTGGGACGACTTCGCCGACAACGATGACCGAGGACATCGTCGGCGCCTACGGATCGTCGCTGGGCAAGGAGCTGCACTTCGACAACCGCACGGACCTGGTGGAGTATCTGAGCTCGGCGATGGGCCCCGGCGTCGTCACCGAACACCGGGTGACGCATCCGGAAATCACCGTGACCGGCGATACCGCTTCGGGCATTTGGTATCTGCAAGACCGGGTCATCGTCGCCGAGTTCAATTTCATGTTGATCGGGGCGGCCTTCTACCGCGACCAGTACCGGCGCACCGCCGACGGATGGCGAATCAGCGGCACCGGCTACGACCGCACCTACGAGGCGACGATGTCGGTGGCGGACCTGAACTTCAAGGTCAAGCCCGGTCGCGCTCGGGCAGATTTCGATGAAGTGACGGCTACTTCGTAATCGCGATCACCGCGCCGGGCCGCAGCCATTTCATGATTGACACCAGCTGGGCATCGTCGACCGCCACGCAGCCTTCGGTGGGGGCACCGTCGGTGGTGTGGAAGAAGAACGCGGCACCGCCGCCGGGAACCTTGTTCTTGTTGACGCCCATCACGACCGCGTGCTTGTACTGCGGGATTTGCAGGTTCTCGCTGTCCGCCGTGTTGAACGGGCACTGCGACTTCTGGCAGACCTGCATGCTGTTGAACGTGGGACTGTGGTCATCGCCGCTCCACCAGTGGTTCGGCCCGACTTGGGTATACGGCAGTCCGGTACCGGGATTCGGCGCCGTGCCGAAGGCGGAGTCGAGGGTGTAGACACCCGTCGGGGTGGCCGGAACCCCACTCTTGGCCTGCGGCGCCATGCCCGCCGAACCGACGTGGGTGGGAATGCCGGTCCGCAGCGCCTGCCAGCCGGTGCCGGTGCGCTGGTAGATATCCATCGTCGCGTTCGAACCGCCGGTGCTGACAACCGAAACCACTTGTGTGGCATTGTCAACCGAGTTCGCGAACCAGGGACGCGGCCGCGCCACTCACCGGCGCGAGCAACAAAGACGCCCAAATCACGCACGCCGCGGCGCACAGCAGAGCTAGCAGTCGGCGCATGGATTCAATCGTCAGGCGGCGCCAACCTTGGGGTCAAGTAAATCTTTAGCCCCGGTTGTGTCACTGCGCCGTGACCAACGAAAAGCGCAGCGCAACACGGGTTTGGCCGGCCCGCTCGCGAAGGGCCGAAACACCAACAGACACACCAGGAAATACAGGTATCCCAGCGACCAGCCGGCCACCACATCGGACGGGTAGTGCACGTTCAGGGCGACCCTGGCGATGCCGACCAGCAGCAGGCTCAGCGCGGTCACCGCGATCGCGACTCCGCCGATCCAGCGTCGCATCAACGGCAACAGGACGCTCAGCAGGGCGAACAAGGCGGCCGTCGCCTCGAGCGCGTGCCCCGAGGGAAACGACGTAGAAGGCGCGGCTACCAGCATGGTCGACGGTCGCGGGCGGTTCACCAGACCCTTGGCCGTCAACGTCACGAATCCGTTCAGCGGAGCACAGGCCAGCAGCAGCAGCGCCGCCCGCACATTGCGCTTTAACAGCGCGGCCACCGCGGCCACCATGCCCATCAGCCGCAACGGGACCGGGCCCAGCACAAAGGACACCGCAGCCCAGAATCGCACCCACACCGGGTGCTTGACCGCAATGTCGTGCGCCGCGTTCAACAATGACCAATCGACGCGATGCAGCCAACTCCAGTTGTGCAGGTAGCCCACCCACATGACCGCATAGACCGCTGCGGCTGCCAGACCTACAGAAACGGCCAGGGCGGCCCGCGGACGCGTCATGACTAACCGATACCAGCATCGCAGCGGCCACGACCGAGTGGCCTCGCCACGCGGAGTCGCGGACCCCGGGGCGTACAGAGTCATACTGGCGTCATGGCGGTCTTTGTCCGCAGATTGTTCGGCATCGGCAAGCTACCCGACGATCTGCATGCTCAGGTCGAGGCGGAGGGCCTTATCTATCTCGCCGACTACGTCGCGGTGACCCGGCGATTCAGCGGCGTCATACCGGGTGCGCGGTTGCCACACAGCGTCGCCAGCTACACGGGTTCGCTGGTCTTCACCTCGGAGCGGGTGCTGGCGACGCTGTCGATGCTGCCGAAGCTGGCCGGTCTGACTGTCGACGTGCGCTGGGACGCCCCCCAGACCGGCGCGGCGAAGGCCGAGATTTCGCCGACCGGATTGCAGGTCGATCTCGACGTCGCCGAAGTCGACCAGAAGTTCAGCGGCGAACTCTCGCTGCACTACAAGGCCACCATCCCGGCAGATGTGCTCAGCATGCTGCCGCTGCGGTCGCTGGCCTTCGACATGCCGGCCGAATACGTCTTCCGCGCCGTCGGCGTCACCTATAGTCCGTGATCGTGATCCGCGGCCAGGGCGGCTGTCGGAGCACCGCCAGGGCGGCTGATCACCGCCGCCAGCAGGCCGGTGAGCACTCCGATCAGGGCGATCCGGCTCTGGTCGACGGCAGGCACCCAGGAAGCCTCGCCGCCGCGGATCACGAAGACGCCGAGCGGTTTGGCAACGGGGATCACGGTGGCACCGTCGGCCGTCTGGTAGGGCTCGCCGTAGACACCTCTGCCACTGCCGTCGGTGGGCAGCTGCTCGAATGCATCGGAAAGTTTCACACGACACTCCCTTCACGAATCACGCTCTGAAGTATTTTCCACCGCGGCGATTCTTACGATGGCCCTGTGAGCGATCACGCATTCAATCCGCAGGAGCGGCGGGCCGTGTACCGGGTGATCTCCGAACGCCGCGACATGCGCCGGTTCGTGCCCGGCGGCGTGGTGCCCAACGACGTTTTGGTGCGTTTGCTGCAAGCCGCGCACGCCGCGCCCAGTGTCGGCCTCATGCAGCCGTGGCGCTTCATCCGGATCACCGATGACCTGCTGCGGAGACGCATTCACGCACTCGTCGACGAAGAGCGCCCGCTCACCGCCGCGGCCCTGGGAGAGCGGGCCGAGGAGTTTCTGGCACTCAAGGTCGAGGGCATTCTGGACTGCGCTGAGCTTCTCGTGGTTGCCCTGGGCGACGACCGGGAGCGGCATGTCTTCGGCCGCCGGACGCTGCCGCGGATGGATCTCGCGTCGGTGTCATGCGCAATCCAGAACCTGTGGCTGGCAGCCCGGTCCGAAGGCCTCGGCATGGGCTGGGTCTCCCTGTTCGATCCGCAACGGTTGGCGGCCCTGCTGGGCATGCCCGCCGACGCCGAACCGGTGGCCATTCTGTGTCTGGGCCCGGTGCCCGAATTTCCCGACCGGCCGGCGTTAGAGCTGGACGGCTGGGCCTTTGCGCGCCCGCTGTCGGAGTTCGTCTCCGAGAACCGCTGGGGTCAACCGGCGCGCAACCCCGAGCCCGCGTGATCGGTCAACACCCAGGTACCTCGCAAGCGGCTGCGGTATCGTCGCCGCCGGTCGCGCACGGCGAGGTGAAGAGGTGACGGAAATGACGGGCGAGAACGTGCTGATCGTGCATTGGCACGACCTCGGACGCTATCTCGGTGTCTACGGCAACCCGGACGTATCCAGCCCACGCGTGGACCAGCTTGCCGCCGAGGGCATCCTGTTCACCCGGGCCCACGCCGCCGCGCCGCTGTGCTCGCCGTCTCGAGGATCGCTGTTCACCGGCCGCTACCCGCAAAGCAATGGGCTGGTCGGCCTGGCCCACCACGGCTGGGAATACCGCAGCGGAGTTCGCACCCTCCCGCAAATATTGTCCGGATCGGGTTGGTACTCAGTGCTTTTCGGTATGCAGCACGAGACGTCCTACCCGAAACGCCTTGGCTTCGACGAATTCGACGTGTCGAACTCCTACTGCGAGTACGTGGTGGAGAGAGTCCAGGAGTGGCTGCAAGAGGGTGCGCCGGTTCTGCCCGAGCAACCGTTTCTGTTGTCGGCCGGGTTCTTTGAAACCCACCGGCCCTTCCCGCACGACCGCTATGAACCGGCCGACAGCGCGGCCGTCGATCTGCCTGGCTATCTGCCGGACACCCCGGACGTGCGCCAGGATCTCGCAGACTTTTACGGGTCCATCACCACGGCCGACGCTGCGGTAGGCCAGATCCTGGACACACTGGCCGAGACCGGACTGGATGCCAACACCTGGGTGGTCTTCCTGACCGATCACGGCGCGGCATTCCCGCGCGCCAAATCCACGCTGTACGACGCCGGAACGGGCATTGCCATGGTGATCCGCCCGCCCACCGACCGGAACATCGCACCTCGGGTCTACGACGAGCTGTTCAGCGGCGTCGACCTGGTCCCGACACTGCTGGACCTGCTGGGCCTCGACATTCCGGCCGAGGTCGAGGGCGTGTCGCACGCGCACGCCCTGCTCACACCGGACAACCACGCCGATCCGGTGCGCGACCACGTCTACACCATGAAGACCTATCACGACTCGTTCGATCCGATCCGCGCAATCCGCACAAAGGAATACAGCTACATCGAGAACTATGTGCCCCGGCCGTTGCTGGACCTACCGTGGGATATCGAGGAAAGCCCGTCCGGCGTGGCCGTCGCACCCTTCGTCAAGGCGCCGCGTCCGCCGCGCGAACTCTACGACCTGCGCGCGGACCCCGCCGAGACGGTCAACCTGCTGACCGGTGGCGGCACCGGGATGGAGGTGATCGCGGCCGATCTGGCTGTCCGCCTGCACGATTGGCGCCAGCGAACCGGGGACGTCATTCCATCGGACTTCGCGGGTACCCGCATCGCGCAGCGTTACACCGAGACATATCTGCGGATCCATCGCACGGCACCCACCAGTCGCTCGGCGATTGCCGCCGACCGCGGCATCGATGAAGAAGCCGCGCCGGCCGATCAATAGTTGCGTTCAGCGTGAAGCTAATTCGGGCCGACCCGACCGCAATGAATTGCGAGGTAGGCTCATCCGATGTCCGCGACGTCCTATCTGGTACTCGCCACCCAACGCAGCGGCAGCACACTGTTAGTGGAATCGCTGCGCGCGACCGGATGCGCCGGGGAACCGCAAGAGTTCTTCCAGTACCTGCCGACCACCGGGATGGCACCCCAACCCCGGCAGTGGTTCGCCGACGTCGAAGACGAATCGATCTTGCGACTACTCGATCCACTGGTTCCCGGTACGCCGGACCCCGCGACGCCGGTTGCCTGGCGAGAGCACATCCGTAGTTCCGGCCGCACACCCAATGGCATCTGGGGCGGCAAGCTGATGTGGAACCAGACGCCGCTGTTGCGGCAACGAGCATCGGAACTGCCGGACCGCTCCGGCGACACCCTGAGCGCGACGATCCGCGATGTGATCGGCAGCGAACCGGTATATGTGCATGTCTATCGGCCGGACGTGGTGTCGCAGGCGGTGTCGTTCTGGCGCGCCGTGCAGACCCAGGTGTGGCGGGGCAGGCCGGACCCGCAGCGCGACTCGCAGGCCGTCTACCACGCCGGTGCCATCGCGCACGTCGTCAGGAACCTGCAAGACCAGGAAAACAGCTGGCGCGCTTGGTTCGCCGAGGAAGCCATCGAACCGATCGACATCTCCTACCCGGTGTTGTGGCGCAACCTGACTTTGATTGTCGCCGATATTCTCACCGCCCTCGGGCAGGATCCGAAGCTGGCGCCCCCGCCGATGCTGGAACGGCAGGCCGACCAGCGCTCCGACGAGTGGGTCGACCGTTATCGGGAAGAGGCGCCGGCGCTGGGGCTACCCGCCTGAGCGCTGCGCGCCGCGGACCTCGGCGACGATGAACACCCGACGGAACGGGAAGATCGTTGTTCCGTCGGCTCGAGCCGGGTAGGCGTCGTCCAGCAGCGGGATGAGCTCCTGGCGAAATTGCTCCCAGCCCTCGTCGTCGAGCCGCTCTCGCACCGGAACAAGCGCGGTGCCGGTGATCCATTCCAGCACCGGGTGCTCCCCGGTCAGCTGGTGCAGGTACGTGGTCTCCCATGCGTCGACCTTGCATCCGGCATCCATCAGCAGATTGGCGTAATGGGCTGGCGGCTGGACCACCGCTCCGACGCGAAATGGGATGTCGCGCATGATCTTTGCGTAGTGTTCGCGGCGAGCCACTGCCCGCACCGCGGCATGCGACGGCGTCTCGAAGTTGCCCGGGATCTGAACGCCGATCCACGATCCGGGTGCCAGTTGGCCGCTCCACCGGACCAGCAGGTCGGCGTGTTCGGGCACCCAATGCAAGGCCGCGTTGCTGATCACCACGTCGGTGTCGGGCTTGGGCTTCCAGTCCCGCAAGTCGCCGGTGGTGGCATCGATACCGCGTTCCCGGGCGGCCGCGACCATCTCCGGCGAGCTGTCCATAGCCTCGATCTCCGCGCCGGGCCAGCGCTTGGCCAGGTACTTGGTCAGGTGGCCGGGGCCGCAACCGAGGTCGACCACCCGGCGCGCGCGTTCGGCACCTACCCGCGAAAGCAAGTCGTAGAAGGGGCGGCCGCGATGGTCGGCAAATGCCAGGTAGACGTCGGGATCCCACATGGCGGTCCTCCTGATCGATACCGTCGCTAGTCCGCTGATAGACAAAACCGTATTACCGCATGCCCTCCGGGCGCCGCCCGAGTGGGCCCGGATTGTCCGCCGAACCGACGCAGAACCGGTCAAGCGCCCGGGCCTGGCCGGCTCGGCGGGATAGCATCGGCGTTCGTGACGTCCGAAACGGATCCCATCGATCCGCCCATTCCGGTTCCCGACGTCCCCGGCGCCGACGTACCGGCCCACGCCGATGGATTGCCGCCGCGCTCGGCGTTGGCGCCCCGTGAGCGCATGGTCGTCGAGGCATCCGCTGCCGCGGATCTTGCGCTGCGCACCTGGGTCGCGTCGGTGCTGGCTACCACGGTTGCACCTGTTGTTCTTGCCACCTCGCTGCGCCAGACCGGGTCCACCACCGAACGCGGCAACCTGAACTTCTACGCTGAATTGGCGGCCGAGCACGATCCGGCGAAGTCGTTTCCGGCGCCCACCGAACTGCCGCAGGTGTCGTCGCGACCGGCCAGTCGGCTCACGGAGTGGATTGCGCGCGGCACGGTGGACAACATCGCTTTCGCCAGCAGCTTCACGGCGATCAACCCCGCGATGCGCAAGCAATGGAGCGCATGGGCGTCTAATAACATCGTGCGCGCGCAGCACTGGCGTCACGACGACGGACCACGTCCTACGCTGTGCGTCATCCACGGTTTCATGGGGTCGTCGTATCTGGCCAACGGGCGATTCTTCTCCCTCCCGTGGTATTACCGGTCCGGCTACGACGTGCTGATGTACACGTTGCCGTTTCACGGCCGACGGGCCGAAAGGTTCTCGCCGTTCAGCGGATTCGGCTATTTCGCCGGCGGGCTCAGCGGTTTCGCGGAGGCGATGGCCCAGGCCGTGCATGACTTCCGTTCCATCGTCGACTATTTGCGCCACACCGGCGTTGACCGCATCGCGCTGACCGGCATCTCGCTGGGCGGTTACACGTCGGCGCTCCTGGCCTCGGTCGACGACCGGCTCGAGGCCGTCATCCCCAACTGCCCGGTCGTCACTCCCGCAACGATGTTCGACGAATGGTTCCCCGCCAACAAACTCGTCGGCCTGGGGCTGTGGCTGTCCAACATCAGCCGTGACGAGTCAACCGCCGGGCTGTCCTACCACTGCCCACTGAACTACCAGCCGCTGCTTCCCAAGGACCGTCGGATGATCATCACCGGCCTCGGCGACCGGATGGCTCCGCCGGACCACGCCGTAATGCTCTGGCAGCATTGGGATCGCTGTGCATTGCACTGGTTTCCCGGTAGTCACGTGCTGCACGTGAGTCAGCTGGACTATCTGCGCCGGATGACCAGCTTCCTGAACGGCTTAATGTTCGACTAGCAGCCCGCGGTGCCCGATGTGCCCCGGCCGGACGGGTAGGCCAGTGCAGCCGCGTCAGCAAGTCGGCGGGCGCATCCATGTGCCCGTCAAGTCGTTGGGTAGACAACAGATCCAATGCCGCCAGCGCCGGCCGGTGGTTTCCGCATTGCGGCGTCAATCCGGCCAACGGTGCCCCGGCTTGCGGCGGAGTATCGGTGCAAAACGCACACGCTGCTGCAATCGTGTTGGGGTTTCGGAAGCCAGGGCCTGCGATCTCCAGCACCGTGCACGTCTCGCGCGCCGGATACGCCCGGACCGCGTCCAACGTCTCAGGCAACGCGCTGTCCACGCGGACTTGGTATGCCGCAACGTAATCCGAGCGGTCCCGCTGCACCCCGCGCCACGTCTCGCGGACGTTCGGAGTGAGAAACCGCGGCACGTCGTCGGGCCCGACCGTACTGGCCTCCCATCCGATCTCGCGGAGATGGTCGGCGAGCCTGCGCACCGCGACCGCAGCCGTCTCGTGCAACGGGATCCGCGCCGAGCGCGCCTGCAGCGCGGTCAGGTTGTCGGCGGCCGATACCGTGAGCCCGATCCAGGTCTCCCGACGCGCGGCATCGGATGCGTTGTCGCGGCTGGTGATCCGGATTTTGTCCGCTCGGATGCCGTAGCGGTCGAGGTACCGGGCGATCACCGGCAGCGGGAGCACATGCGAATCGCCGACCGGCCGCCCGACCCGCAGCAGCGCAGTGGTCTTTGTGGCAGGCCCGGTTTGAGGGACGAACCCGCCCGTTTGGTTTAGATGGCGGCCGATGATCGCCAGCCGGCGGCGCAGGATCGTGGTGAAGTACAGTCCCCGCCACCAGCCGAACAGCACGATGACGACGACGGCGGCGATGCCGAGTAGCCAGTAGTCGCGGGTGGACTGCCAGGGGTACGCCAGCACCGCGGGCACCACGGCCAGCGCCGCCAATGTGATTCGGCCGCTCCCTGGTATGGGGATCGAACGCAGCTGGCTCACGGGGTGGTCTCCTTTCGTCGGGCGATCGCGGTAATGGCAGCGACGGCCGCGACAAGCAAAGCCAGTGCGGCGCTCCCGGCGAACGCGACGGTCCGTGGCGTGCTGTCTTTTGGCGCCGGCGCCGGCGGTACGGCCACCGGCTTTGCCGTTGCCACGCCGGGCTCGTTGCTTGCGGGCAGTTCCCAGGTCAGGGCTGCCACCGGATCGACGCTGCCGGCGCCGACCATGTTGGACGGCGCCCGGGCACCGTTGTGCGCCGTCGCGGTGATGCGGTGTACCACCTGCGTGGCCGTCAGACCCGGATACTTGCTGCGGACCAGCGCCGCGACACCCGCTACATAGCCCGCCGCGTAGCTGGTGCCGCTCAGCGCGATCTGCTGCTGGTGGTCATCGGGCAGGCCGTTGGCGAGACCGCCGCCATCACCGTTGCTCACCGACGCAATGTTTTCGCCCGGTGCCGCGATCCCCACCCACGGCCCGGCCATGGTGAATTTCGAAGGCTGGCCGTCCGGCGTCAGGGAAGCCGCCGACAGCACATACGGCTGCCACCATGACGGGATGGAGACCGACGTGACGCTGGCCCAGTTCCGCGGATCATTGGGACGGCCCAGGTCGGTAAGCGGGTTGGATTCGCACGACGTTCCGCCGCCCACCGATCCGGTCGCTCCGGTGTTGCCCGCGGCGGCCACGATCACCGCGTCCTTGTCCACGGCCGCATAGCGGATCGCCGCACCCAGCCCGGCCTGGTCGACGGGCCGGTCGGCGGGCAGGCAGGTGACGGCGGAAATGTTGATCACCCGGGCACCCAGGTCAGCGGCATGCACAATCGCGCGGGCCAGCGTCGCGACGTCGAAGGAAGCCCGCGCCATCATTGGATCGCCACCGGGCGTCCTCGGTGAGAACTTGGCGGACGTCACCCGCAGCGACAGCACCCGCGCCGCGGGGGCGACCCCCGAGAAGCCGTCTTCACCGGCCGGGGCGGGCTGGCCGGCGATGATTCCGGCAACCAGGGTGCCGTGCCCGTCGCAGTCGGTCAGGCCGTCGGTCGTCTCCACGTAGTCGCCGCCGGGGTCGACGTTGGGCAGCCGCGGACCCCGGCGCACCCCGGTGTCGATGACCGCAACCAACTGGCCTTCGCCCCGGGAAAACTGCCACGCCGCAGGAAGATTCAGCATCGCCTGACTGCGTGTCACCACACCCGGATCGGTGCCGGGGATGACGCCGGAGGTACTGCACGGGCCGCGCTGCTCCATCGGCTGCTCGGGTCCCGGGGTTCCGCCGGGCGGTTGCACACCCGGGTCGACCGCCGGCGGACTGACTGCGAATGCCGGCGGACAGGTCCACACCGCAGCAGCCAAAGCCGCTGTGGAGCAGGCTAATCCGGCCCGAATCATCGATTGAGTACCCAGCTGAATAGACCGACCAAATACGCCATGACCGGGATCAGCGAACCATCGAGGCCGGCGGCGACAAAGCCCAGCAGTCGACGCACCGGCAGCGAATAGCTGTCCGGTGACGCGATGCCCGGGTTCAGCGCGACCGCTACCCACACGAGCATGAGCGCGCTGAGCACCAGGACCGCGCCCAGGGCAGCGCCGTAGCGTCCTGTCGCGGCGTAAAGCACCAAAAGGACACCAGCTACCAGGTACGGCTGAGCAAGCAGCCAAGCCTTGCACGCAGCCGAATCCCAGACTCGGGCACGCAGGATGGACGTGACCGCTGTTGCCGCCACCACGTACCAGCCCACGCCGCTCAATGCCTCCGGGCGCAGCGCGATCGCCACCGATCCCAGGACGCTGAGCAGCACCGCGGCGGCAATGAAACCGCTCTGATGGGCGTCGCTGATGCGAACGCGCCGCGGGAAGTCTTCAAGCACCCGCAACGACGGAGCCGAAGGTGCGGGGTCGCCCGGAGCCGGGATGACCGGCAACGGGAAGCGTGCCCACACCGCGGACAGCTGAGCCGCCTTGATGGTGACCAGCAGAGCCGCCACGATCAGGCCGCATCCGATGGTCAATATCGGTAGTTGCCAAATCAATTCGGCGCCGGCCGCAAGCAACACTCCAGCGCCGACCACTGCCGCCGCGGTGAAGAAACCGACGATTCGCTCGCGCTCGGAGCTGGGAACCATCAGGGCGATCAGGGACCAAGCGGTGACGCCTGCAGCGACCAGCATCAGCTGTGCCGGTCCGAATTTCCCTGGCACCGCTAACGCCAAGGCGGCACCGATCGGCACCAGCGCCGCGATCGACAGTGCCATTCCCGTTCCTGCGGAACGTGTCCTGACCAGCAACCCAGCCAGCGCCGTGAGTGCCGCGATCACACTGACCGCGATCAGTCCGGCCAGTGCGCCGGTGGCTACCCGGTAGGTGACTCCCAGGCCGGTCGCCACGACGACGACGGTGATCACCGCGGCCAGCGCGCCGCGCTGGATATGCGCTGTGCCCCAGGGCTTTAGCCGAGAGGTCGAGAAGATCATGGCAGCGTCGGCGATATCCTCGACGATGCCCGGTGCGGCCGGGCCGACGGGCACCGGCTGCAACGCCAGCAGATCTCCGTCCACGACTCCGACAGTGTCCAGGCTGGCGTCCAGGCTGAACGGCGCCCCACCGACGGGGGCAAGGCTCAGATGGGAACCCGCCTGGGTGTCGCCGGTGTCATCGGGGTCGCCATCTGGGGCCACGGGAATCACCAAACGCTGTACTGCGGGCAGGATTTCGCGCAGCGGTAATTCCGCAGGCAGGGCCATCTCCGTCAACCTGCTGTCCGCGAGGATGGCCACGCGGACGATCGGCATAACGGTGCCGGACGTCACCGGACCCTCGAAGAATGCTGGGGCCGTTCCTGGGACATCGTGCTCTCTTTCTATCTAGTTGCTGTTATGAGTATTGGGCAGAAAAATCTCGGGACAGCCGCTGGCCGGGGAACCAATGGCCGTCCGGCAGCTGGGCGGTCAGCTGTTCGACCGCGACGGCGATTGCAAAGGGCGTCCCAGGGCTGAATGTCGAGACCCACTCACCGTCGAACGCGCGCGACGGGCTGACCAGTACGCGGCCCGAGGTGGTGTCCACAATGCTCATCCCGACGTCGGTGGTGGCGTGCTGCCCATCACGGTGGCAGCCGGCGACGATCTCGACATAGCTGCGGGGACCGGCGAACACCGACGCCACCACGGGTCGTGCCGAGTTGGGGATACCCAGGAAGTCAAGGACTTCCGGCAGCGGTGCGCCGGACCGCAGCCGCTCGTCGGCCCTGGCGCCGACGCGTGCCGGCATGCTGAACTCCTCGAATCGGGCCGGCGGCCGCTGCGCCAGCCCGACACCGAGGACCGGAACCAGTGCCCGGGGATCGTCGATATCCATTGCGGTAAAGGTGATCAACTGCGCGTTCCGCAGCGCGACGATGGTTTTTGGGGACATACCGGTTGCGTCGGCGCGCTGCGCGACGACGCCGCGCAGCAGCTCGCCGGTGCCGGTGGCCGCGCCTGGTCCGATGTAGCGCAGGTCGAGCCACCGGTCCGGGAAGCACACCACTCTGATCCAGTCGGCGACCGCCGGGTTGACAGTGCCGGTTTTGGAGCCGTCTTCTGACACCAGACCCATTCGGGTCAGGTCGGCCTTCTGACGTTCGAAGAACGCGTCTCGTTGCGCGGCATCACAATAGGGAGTGGTGATCGCCAGCACCCACGGGAAGTTCCCCGCCCCAATGCTTTCCGCGATGAACCACGCGTGATCGACCGTCAATTCGACGGCGTTGGGTTCTGCGCCCATTTAAGCTCGTCTAGGCACTAACTAACCGCCCCATTTGGCGGCTTCGGCGGTGTCGCGAGCCAGCATGGCCAAGGTGTTGGATTCATGCGTCGTGGACATCGCCTGGTAGGCGCGCACCAGATCTTCCATGGCCTGGTTCCACTGAGCCTGCCACACCTGATAGGTCATCCCGGTATCGCCCTGCCAGGCATTCTGCAGCGCGGCCTGTTCGGTGGCGATATCGGCACCCAGCCCCTGCAACGTGCCGGCATAACCCGACATGTCCCCGGCGTGGGCCAGCATCGCCGGGTAGTTATACATAATCTGCGACATCACAAGTCCTTTCGCGTCTTAGCAGTCGGTGAGCTCAGAACCCGGTGTAGCTCGAGGCGGCCGCGGCATCGGCGGCCACATAGGTGCCTGCGGCGTCCCCGAGGTTGGCCTGGGCGAGGTCCAGCAAGGTGTTGATCCGAGCGGCGGCCTCCACGAAGCGGGCGTGGGCGGCCTGAAACGCCATCGAGGCCTCGCCCTGGTGAAACGCCTGCGCCGACAACGCCTCCTGCTCGGCCTGACTGATCGTGCTACGCATCAACGCCGTCTTAGCGCCAAACGCCGACTGCGCAGCCACCAGCTGCGGAATATGAGCATCCAACATACTCATAGTGATTTCTCTCCTTTCGGATTTCGGTTACTGACTCCTACGTTGCGAACCGTCTTGTTAACCGTCGCGGCCCCCTCTCCCCGAGTCATCGGATTCACTCGGGCCGTCAGTGTCGTGATCCCAGGTACCCGGCACCATCGGCATCCGCGGGCCGCCGCCGAATTCATCGCCGGCCAGGTTGGTCAACCCCGCCGCCTGCAGGACCTCGTCTGTGTGCGCGGTCCCGGCAAACCCCAACTTGCCGGTGCCATTGCCGGACGCGACCGCAGAGGCAAGCTGCTCCTCGTCCCCGTAATCGGGGGGGACGCCGATGTCGGAGTCCATGTCCGCATATTCATCGCCGTACTCGCGCATTGCAGCCCGGCGGCGCCGCCGTGCCCGCGCTTCGGCACGACTCGGTACCGCCGCAGCGGCCGCCGGGATGGTCGCGGCCGGCGCCTTGACGCCACCGCGGCCAGCCACCGTCGGCCCAAGGGGGGTTTCTGGATCACCGCCGCCACCCACGATGTAGGCGAAGCTCCCGGTAGCTGCGGCCGGCGCCGGGGCGGCAGCCGCGCCGGAGCTCACGGCGGGCGTGGACGCCGGTGCCCCAGCGGGACTCGCCACCGTCGGGGCCAGACCCGCGACCGGAAGTGCCGAGGAACCTTTGGACGCCAGAAGTACTGGTGCTCCCCCGGCGGCACCCGCCGCGGCCGGCGCAATCTCGGTAGTCAGCAATGAGGCATAGCCCAGGCCGATAGCCAGCGGCAACACGAACGAGGCGCTCAAAATCATGGCCCAGGTGGGCCAGCCGACGATGTTCCAGAACACCTGGTAGCCGACAAAAAACAGCAGCGGACCGTAGGCCACCAGCGCCCCCGACGGATTCGTCAGGAAGTCTCCAAAATTGTTTTGGAGGAACGAGAACAGCTGCCGCAGTAAGTTCGAGAGCCATGACAAGGGGCCGTTTTGCGCTGTGGTGACTGCGGCGTTGTCGGCTTCACCCCCGGGTCTCACCACGGTGGGTGCCGGAGCGGTTCTCGGCGCCGACGCCATCGCCGCCCCCGAGGTGACCTGATACGTGCTCATTATGGTGGCGGCCTGCATCCACATCCGCGCATAGTCGGCCTCATTGACAGCGATCGGAATCGTGTTGACCCCAAAAAAATTCGTCGCCACCAGAACCCCGTGAACGGCGTGATTGGTGGCCAATTCAGGCAGCGTCGGCATGGCCGCCAACGCGCTGGTGTAAGCCGCCGCAGCGATTTCGTGCTGCGCGGCGACACCCGCGCTGTCGACGCTGGCCTGCTCCAGCCACGCCAGATACGGCACATGCGCGGCCGCATACTGCGCGGCAGTCGGGCCGTCCCACGCCCCGGCCTGCACCGCCCCCAAAAGCCCACTGAGTTCGGCTGCCGCCGAAGCATATTCGGTGCTGAGCGCAGTCCACGCGCCGGCGGCCGCCAACAGCGGCCCCGGTCCAGGACCAGCGCTCAGCAACGCCGAATGCACTTCCGGCGGCGAAGCCATCCAGATGGGCGAGGTCATTGTCAGCCGCCTGTAACCCCGTACGTAGCGGCCGCCGCGGTGTCACCGACGAGATAGCTTGTGCCGGCCTGGCCCACACCGACACCGGCGCGGCCCAGTTCTTCGACACCCTGAGCGGCGACAGCGGCGTGCTCCTGCCCCTGGGCACTGAACCCGACGGCCGTCTGCAGCGACACCGGATCCGCCGCCGGCGGCACCACCACGGTAATCGCCGGCGCAGCAGCGGCGTGCGCGGCCGCCAGCTGCGTCGTCAGCGCCTCCACCGCTGCGCTCGCCGCTGCCAGGCCCTCGGGAACCACCTGCAAGGTCATGGCTACTCCTGTCCTTCTGTTTGCGTTTCACTAATCATCAGTGGGCGAAACCTTCGTTCGCGCCCTCTATTACGGACTCGCCAACCAGCGGGTTGACCAACTGCACGTAAGCCGGACTATCGCTGTCGCCCAACAGGATTGCCCGTCCAGCCGGCAACCGGCCAAATCGCTGACCCCGGATCTTGCCGCTGTCTTGCGGATTGCCCGCCAGCATCAACGTGGTCGCCTGCAAGTCGTTGAAGCGGCGCAGCAACGGGTTGGTCATCAGCGCGTGCCCCGATCCGGTGGCGCGCGCCGTGACGATCACTCGCAGCCCCAGATCGGCGGCCTGCGCGAGCTGCCCGATCAGCGGAGTCCATGGCCGCTGCCCGATGTAGGGACCGCTCATCGCCGGGGCATCCGGTATCTGGTCGACGTCGTCGATGATCAGGTAATGAGTGTGGCCCTCGTAGGTCCAGCGCGCCAGATCGGACGCCGACAGGCCAGCGGGCGGGCGCCGCGATTCGATGAGGTTGGACAGCCCAAGCATTGCGGGGACAATCCGGTCGATGTTGGCGGTGTATTCGTTGTCGGGGAACAGGGGTTCGTCGACCAGGTGTAGCCGCCGATCCAGCACGGTGAACGCGATCTGGTCCGCGGTGGAGTTCTCGCGGATGGTGCGGATGATATGCCGCAGCAGTGTGGTCTTACCAGACTTGCTGTCGCCGAACACCATCAACAACGGGTTGTCGGTGAAGTCGAGGACGACGGGTGCCAGGTCCTCTTCGCGCTGGCCGATAACCACTTTCTCCGGGCCCCGATAAAGCGCCCCGACCGCTTCCGGCGCGAGATTGGTGGGCAGCAACCGAACCGGGGGTGCAGCCATGTCCGGGTAGCGGGCGTTGATCGCGGCCACCTGGTCCAGCTCCGGAGCCGCGAACAGGAAATGCTCAGCGGCCATCGTCAACCCGCGGCCGGGCTGGTCGTGCGGTACGGCGTCGGCCGGGCGGCGCAAGGCGCCAACCACCCGCACATTGCTGTCCCGGGCGTCGTGCAGCCTGAGCTCGAGCCGCAGCCCGAGGCCGTCCCGCATCGCCAGCGGAACCTCCAGCCAGCTCGGGGTGGTGATGAGCACGTGGATGCCGTATGCCAGTCCGACGTTGACCAGCTCGGTTACCTTGGCCAGCAACGGATTACGGGTGTTGAACTGGTCGGTGTTGTCGCGGCCGAACGCGTAGAGGTTGTCGATGACCAGGAATACCTCACCGAATCCGTCGTCGGGCGCCGAGCCATGCCTTTCCCGGAATAGCTCTCGCCTCTGCCGAGACAGCAGCAGCTGCTCCAACTCGCCGAAGGTGCGGCGGATGCGTTCGGGTTCCAGCGCCGACGCGACGCTGCCGACATGCGCAAGATCCTCTAGCGCCCGTAGCTGCCCGCCGCCGTAGTCAAGGCAATAGAACGTGACGTCGCGCGGCGAGTGCAGGCTAGCGGCTGACATGATGAATGTCTGCAGCGCAGTCGATTTGCCGGACTTGGCTCCACCGTGGATCACCATGTTCCCGGCCGACGACGTGGCGTCGAATATCAACGGGTCGCGGCGCATCTCGAATGGTTTGTCGATCTCGCCGAGCGGCCAGCGCCACTGCCGTTGCGGTATCCCGGCGCGAGCCAGCGCCGCGGTGAGCGGGATGGGTTCATCGAGCGGCGGCAGCCACAGCTGCGGCGCCCGCGGCCCGTATCGTGCCAGCTGTTCGCCGATGGTCGCGATCAGCTTGCGCGGCGGTCCGGTCGTTTCCTCTTCCTCGCCCACCGGAGATCACGGTTCCCTGATCCGGCTCGACCCGCTCGGCGGTGAACAGCTTTGGCTCTGGAACAGAGTGAACCACAAGCGCTTTGGCGGTTTGTGGTGGATCGTAGATTCCGTCGACGTAGGTGCTGCGGAACTTGATCGGGGTCGCACCGGGAGCCGGCACCAAGAAGCCCACGCCCTTGTGCTCCTTGCCGGACTCGATGTGGTAGGCGTCCTCCACGCCGATGATCTGGCGAGAAACGCTGGGACTGGCCACCTTCAACCCGATTCGGTACGAGGTGTTCTTGTCGATGTCCTTGATCTTGCCGACATCCAGCGTCTGAGACGCGAACAGGATGTGGATGCGGAACGAGCGGCCCTTGCGGGCCACGTAGTCGAACAGCTCCGCGTATTCCGGGTGATCGGCCAGCATGAGGGTGAACTCGTCGGCGACCACGAACAGCGTTGGGATCGGCGGCAAGTCATGTCCGGCGGCGATGGCGTTCTCGTACTCGACCACCGAGTTGAACGCGCTGCCCTGAACCTGGCGGCCGGCCTCGCGCAGCAGCGTCTCGCGACGGGCCACCTCGCCTCGCAGCGTGTCGGCGAACCGGTCGGCCAGCGACTTCTTCTCGGCCATGTTCGAGATCACCGCGACAACCTGTGGGTAGTTCCGGAAACTGTCCGCGCCGGCCTCGCCCTTGAAGTCGGCGTAGATGACGATCAGCCGGTCCGCTGAGTGAGTTGTCAACAGCGACAACAGAATCGACATCAGGGTCTGCGACTTCCCGGACCCGGTCATACCGATCATCAGGCCGTGCGGACCCATCCCGCCCTCGGCCTCGTCCTTGAGGTCGAAGATCAGCGGCTCGCCCGTCGCGGTGACACCGATCGGCACGCGCAATTCGTCGTCGCGGCGCTGCGGTGCGAACAGTGTCGGCACATCCAGCCGCGAGGCGTCCGGGATACCCAGCAGCGTGGTGAAACTGGCGCCGCGAGTGGCCGCCGAGCGCAACCCGGTGTGGGCGGGGTTGGAGTCCCACCGAGACAGCTGACGGGCCAAGTGGGCCGCCTCATCGGTGCTGAGCCGATCGGCGGTGTCGATGTAGCGCTGCCAGCCGCCGGTCTGCCAGCGGTCGATGGCTCCGTCCGCGATGCGCAGGATCGGCTTTTCGGGGTCCGAATACTGTTCGCGGTGCGGCGGTGTGGCCGAGCAGTGCACGACGGTGACCCCCGCCCGGCCCACTGCCAGCGTCGAGGCGTTGATGTCGAAGTCGGGGTCGTCGACGACGATCAGCAGATGGCGCAGCGCATCTGCCGGCTCACCGGTGAACGCAGGGCGATCGACAAGGGCCGATCCCAGCAGCGAAACCAGCTCGTCGGGTTTGCTCGACAGGTAGCGGGCCGGGCCGACGCCGTCGAGCTCACCGGGAATGTCAATGTGCGGCAACCACTTCAACCAAGACCAGTCGCCACTCTCCAGATCGCGGGTGGTCAACGCCACCCCAAGCACGGTCGGGTCGTGCCAGGTCACCGCCTGAGCGATCCACGCACGCAACGCCGCCCGCACCTCATCTGCCTCACCTAGAACGGTGATCCGCGAGACTTTGGTCAGATCGATTCCGGTCGGGACGTCGCGAACGGTGCGCTGGGTGTCGAGCAGGCTGCGTAAAGCACTGTGCGACACCGGCTCTAAATCGATCTCGTCGGCGGTGTCTTTGACCCGCAGCGCGGTGGCCAGCGGCGCCTGGTGCAGGCCGGCCCGCAACACCAGGAAGTCGGGGTCGTGCGGGTCACGCTCCCACTGACGGCGGGATCCGGGCACAGTAGCCAGCGCCGTCGGGTCCGGGTGGGACCACTGGGCGGCCGCACGCTGCTCGGCGGCCTGGGTGCGGATGTTGTCTCGTACCACAGATAGGTAGCGCAGGTAGTCGGCCCGTTCGGCGTCGACCTCTTCGGTGCGCATCTTGTTGCCGGTGCCACGGTAGAGCGCGGTCGCCGCTAGGAGCAGCACAAATGGAAAGAACAGGGTCTGCGGGGAGATCACCCGCATCCCGGTGGCGAACAACGCGACGACCATGCCGACGATCAGCATCACGATCACGACAGGCATCGCACGCCGCAGCAGCGACGGCGGAATCACCCGGGGCAGCTCAGGGGGTGCCTCGATGGCGATGCTGCCTTTGCGGGCACTTGGTGGCGCCAGCCGGCGACGGGCTTCGAAGATCAGTCGGCTCATCGGTGTTCTCCTTCGGCCGACGCCGGCCGGCCGGGCCTGCTGTCGGGTGGCAAGCCGTCGTGTGCCAGCAGCGCGTCGGCACGCGATAGCGTCGGACCGTTCGCGAACAGCGACAGCATCGACCACGGGATGGGGACGGCAGGCGCGCTCAGGCCAAGGGCCGCAACGGTTTTGCCATGTCCGGCAGCTCCGCTTGCGCTGTCAGCCTCGTTGTCGATTCCGTAGCGCACCCCGGTGTCGGACACCCAGAACAACGCCCCGGTGCCCGGCGAAGTCGGGCCGCCGCCCACGGTCTGGGTGAAGTAGCCGGTGCCGGGTGCCAGGGCAACGCGGGTGGCTATTGCTTGGGTGCTACCGCTGCCGGCGCCGACCAGATCGAGGGTGCGTACCGCATCGGCCACCGGCAGCGCCGAGCCGGACAGCAGGCTCAGTGAGCTGGTGGCAGCCCCGGCCGGCTTGCTCCAGTACGCACACGTCGCGGGATTTTTGGCCGCGTCGACGATGGCGATCTGGCGGTCGGGATAGCGCGCGGTGTCCAGCATCCGCGACACCGGCAGCTTGGCCACCTCGTCGGCGCCGAGGCGCGGTGGTTGGTCCAGGCCATACGAATTGGTGTTGCGCAGGATCGCGGCGAGCACCGGCGAGATGGGCTGCAGGCCGTCCGGCAACACCGCGTAGTACCGCGCGGCGCCCGATGAACTCTGGTCCAAGGCATACGACACCACCACCGCGCCGATCGGCGCGGGCACGGCGAAGTTCGCGGGGGCACCGGCATTCGGGATGCCCGGAGCCGTCAGCGACGGAGCTTCGGGTATCGCATTGAAGAGCCCCGACGCGATGGGCCGTGGCGCGGGCACGTCGACACCCAGGCCCAAAGCGTTGGTGACCGCGTGGTTGGCCAGGTCGATCTGGCTGCGCCTGCCGTCCCACAGCAGCCAAGTGCTGCTGCCCTTTTCATTAGCGAAGTCGACCAGGACCGCCTGCCCGGATTCAAGCGTGGCCGCCCGCGCGCCATGGCTGTCGGGGGGGCCCGCTATCACGGTGACGCCCGTACTGTAGGCAGCGTGTCCGCCCTGGGTAGGTTCGCTGACCGCGTCGCACACCGTCCAGTTCGCGTCGTGCGACGTGTTCTGCACCATGCGCTCCGGGGCGCCTGGAATGCCGATCAGATTGCCACGCGGAAACCGGTCCAGCTCACTACTTTTCACCGTGGTGGGGTTAACCGGATGGCCGACGATCAGCCGGGCCGAAGTCAGGTTGAGTACGGGGTGCAGGTCATCACCAACCCGCACATACAGCGCGGCAGTGGATCGATCGGCAAGCACCGCGTTGTTACCTACCTGCCCGTTGGGCCGGATCAGCGAGAACACGAAACAGCCCACCAAGCCGGTGACCAGAATCAGCACGCCCATCAGCACCGCGCGCGACTGCGTACGCAGCGGGTCGACCAGCATCCTGGTGTCGTGCAAGGCAATACCGGAGGCGATCCGGCGCATCACGAAGCGCCAGCCGGTCACCTGATGGCGAGTGACGAAACCGCGGCGGTAGACCACCTGATCGGGGTTGTCGTTGACCGGGGTTCGTGAGGAGAACGAACGCCGCTCGTCTTGCGGTTCCGGATTGGTCATGCCGGCTCCTGCAGGCCGAGGCCTTGCAACAGCGGCTCAACCGAATTGCGCACGTCCTCGGCGGCGATCGTCATCAGCTCCTCATCGGTGAACTCGCCGGTTTCGGCATGCTCGGAGTGGTCCAATCGGAATTCGCGTTCCTCTTCGGAC
>CAWFAR010000010.1:0-528390 GCA_963813935.1 uncultured Actinomycetota bacterium | reverse complement strand
GTCCCAGCCGGCGACGTCTCAACTATGAAGCCGGCATCAAACCCGGAACGGTTCATGGTGTAGCCCGCACCATTGCTCTGTCTCGAATCAGACGACATATGAGGGTCTCAAAAGGTAGTCGCAGTTGCGGTTCGCCCGGCACGTCGTTTTCGCTCCCACGGCCAGGTCATGAGGGCCCAAATGATGAGTATGAGGATGCCCCCGGTCAGTAGGTACACCGGCCATCGCCCGAGTACGTCCAGCAGCGTCGGGGTGGCGGGTTTTCTGTTGAGGAAGCCGTAATTCGTTCCCGCGATCGTGTTGAACGTGAATGTGACTGCCGCCCATACCAGGGTCGTGATGACCGCGATGCGGTAGCTGCGCCAGCGCGGCCGCATCCCACGTCCGAACGTGAGATAGATGGCGGCCCATACGACGAGCAGGTGAATCGCCCAGAACCCGAGGAATTCATAGCTAGGGAAGTCTGGGGCGTATAGAACCGGTGAGATCAACGCCTGTGTGCTTAGGACCAGGCCCCAGTAGTAGGTGAGTGCGAAGGCCCAATGTCGCTGCGACCACAATGCGTAGGCCGCCGTGACGGTCGCGAGATCGGTCAGGCGCAGCGGCACCGAACCGGCGATGGTGGGCGGGAACAGTGAATGGACCAGCCCCGCACCGTATCCCACCGCAGTCACGGCCCCAAGGACGCGGCCGAGGAGCCGGGCCTGCGATTCGCTCTGCCGGCGTCCGATCCAGACCAGCGCCGCGGACCCGATCGCGAACACCGCGAGCACCGCCCAGTGTGAGAGGCCGTACGCGGAGAACTCCCGCTTCGCAGAGATCAGCGCCACCAACTCCGCGGTGTGGTCACACATCGCCCCCACAATATGGGCCGAGATCACCCCGCAGCGACGACGTCAAGACTGTGGTCACTTCGCGTGTATCGGAATAGACGACATACGAGGCTCTCAAACCTTCGTGTCGGAAATACCGTGAATGTCGTCCGAGGCTAGCGCCGGGGTGCATGTGAGTGGATGAGGACAACCGCACATGGCCCGCTTCTGTCAGCGTCAGGGTGGGTCATGCTTGCACCTGGGTGTCGGACCCCGCATCGACACTAGGAGGCCGCCGTCATGGCCAAACTCGTGCTCAGCTGACGGTACGGGCGCACAATTGAGGTGTCCGTCTGAAACCTAGGGTGCCGCGATGAGCGAGCAACTGTACGACTTTTTCGGCGAGATCTTCCAGCGGTACTTCAGACCCGCCATCGACGCATATCCGCGAATGGGTGGAGCACTCGTCGAAAGGTTACTCACGCTGACTGACGACGTCCCCGATAGATTGGCACAGACCCGGTGCGCCGCAACGGCATGGGCCAAAGCCGAGACCCCGAGCGCCAGGATCACCTCGGAACTCTTCGTGATCACCCAACACGGACTGATGTATGCCGCCGGGTTGAACGAGTCGCGCCGGGCGCTGTATTACCTGGCCACGCCGCCCGCATTGTTCGATCCGTTCGTTGATCAGGTCGACACCGCCGAACTGCGTGAGGGCACGGTAGTCGTGGTGGATAGCCGGTTCGGCCGCGACCTCGCATTCGCGCATCCGATGGATGCCGCGCTGCGCCGGATACTCGATGAGCACCTGGCGCTGCGGGTGGATCTGCCCGCGTAGCTATTTCTTCGCCGCGCCGCGAGCGGCTGGACCCCGTCCGGTGAAGAGGGGTTAGGTCGTGGTGTGCTGGTCGGATGAGTCGCTGGGCTCGATGAGCTTTGTTTCCTCACGTGCCCCTGGGGTGATCTCGATGCGGCGCGGCTGGGCCCTTGCCGCCACGGGGAGGGTTACGGTCAGCACCCCGTTCTGATAGGTGGCGGCGATGTGGTCGGCGTCGATGTCCTGACCGAGGGACAGGCGACGCATGTAACCGCCGGTGAAGCGCTCGGAGCTCAGCCACTGCACGTCGTGTTCGGTGCGTTCGCTGCGTTGTGCCGTCACGGTGAGAATGCCGCCATCAACGCTGACGTCCACCGAATCGGGGTCCACGCCCGGGAGGTCGGCGTGAAGGACGTAGTGATCACCGGAGCGGTAGAGGTCCATCGGCATGGCCAGTGGGACTCGGGCGGACCCGGGCGAGGTACCGAGCAGCTGCGCGGCGAGTCTGTCGATGTCACGGAATGGATCGGGATGAAGCACAGCAACCACCTCCTACATGTCGGTTGCCGCACCGCGCCATCGCGACGGGTGTCGGCTGGCTGCGCTCCTTCTGGTTTAGCACTCCACCTGCGCGTGCACCAGGGGGTCGCGCTGCGCCCAGGTCGTCGGCGATGAGGACCGTGGTGTCCAGGATCGTCTTCCACATGAAAGGGGCCAGACGCGCCTCGATCTGCTCGTCGATGTCGGTTGCGCGCACAGGAATTGGTGATGGTCGGCGAGATGCCCGTCGAACGCTCGACCCAACTCCTGTTGCTTACCTGGACAGGCGTAAACTAAACGAACGGATCCACGGCAGACCAAGGTCGGACCGGAAGAAAAGATTCCTCCTCTCGGCTGTGGCGCCCAGCACGAGCACTAGGCACCCACGCAAAGCAAGGCCCATCAACTGGGCACAGCGCGGTGGGCTTGCGTCAGGCAGGGGAAATGTCTCCTGGCGCCGAGGCCACATTTCACCGCGCATCATGCACGCTTGGTAACCAGGTGGTTCGTGCTTCGGACGGCGTTCCTTTTCGTCAGGAGCGCCGTCCGACTCGTGTATGCGGAACTCCCGGGGCCGGCAGCGGTCTGCTCGCCCGTTGCGCGTCGGTCAGGATGACGCCGATGGCGTCATCGGGGTTGACGATGATTGGGGCATGAGAACGGCCCCGCTGGTGAGCGGGGCCGTGGTGGTCGCGTAGGCGGGGTGCTCGTCGGGTTGACGGGATCGTGGTTGGGTTGCCGCGGATCGGGTTCAGTCTGAGGCGGTTTCGGTGATGGCGATGCGGGTGGCTTTTTCGTCGACGATGGCGTGGTCGGCGGCGAAGGTGGCGGTGAGTGCGTGCAGGGCGAGGCATTTCCCGCCGCAGCCGCAAGGCCCGCTGGGGCGTACCCCGCGCGAAAACTGTTGCGGACGAACGGTTTCTGACCCGCGGTGACGGGGCGGTGTTGTGGCTGACCGAGGCCGTCGCTGCGGGCTGACCCCGGATCCGGGTCAAGATGGCCGAAGCGGTCGACCTCGCCGCGTTGCATGATGCCGTCGTGGTGGACCGGGCGCTTGGGCTGGCCGCGGCCGGTCGCGGGCCGGTCGTGGCCGGAAATGCCTAGTTCGGTCAAGTCCGGATGCGAAACAATAGAGGGATCAACGGCTCATCGATCGAGCCGAAGCGCCCGAAAGGAGCGTCGATCATGCAACCCGAAACCCTCCTTTATCCGGTTCGGGTCCGAGGTGACCTCGACCCCGCGCTGTCGCGCTGGCAGTGGCTGGTCAAGTGGATCCTGGCCATCCCGCACTACATCGTCTTGTTCTTCTTACACATCGCCTACTTCGTCGCCACCGTGATCGCGTTCTTCGCGATCCTGTTTACCGGCAAGTACCCACGTCGGCTGTTCGACTTCAATGTCGGTGTCATGCGCTGGCGCTGGCGAGTCGCCTTCTACGCGGTGTCCACGCTAGGTACCGACAAATACCCCCCGTTTAGCCTGTCGGCGAAGCCGGAGTACCCGGCCGACCTGGAGGTCGATTATCCGCAGCAGCTGCACCGCGGCCTCGTGCTGATCAAGTGGTGGCTACTGGCCATTCCGCACTACCTGATTCTCGCCGTCTTCTTCACCGGCGGTTGGCGGGCTTTCAGGGTCGGCGAGAACGAATGGGTCGGCTACCTAATACCTTCGCTGATGGTGATCTTGCTACTCATCGCGGTGGTGGCCCTGCTGTTCACCGGCCGTTACCCCAAGGGGTTATTCGACTTCCTGATCGGCATCAACCGGTGGGGTTTCCGAGTGCGCGCCTACACCTCGCTAATGCGTGACGAGTATCCACCGTTCCGCCTCGACATGGGGCCGCGTGAACCCCAATCCTCGGCCAAACCCGAACCCCCGGCCGCACCCGAATCTGCCTGAGGCAGTTAGGAACTACAACTCTCCAACGATACGGCTCCGGGTCAGTCCCGGAGCCGCACCGTGTTGATTGCGCCGCCTCCGGCGTCGCGAATCGTGGTAGTCGCCTGATTGCCGTTCGCTCGTGTTTTGAGTTGGTGATCGTGTCCTTGGGTGGCGCCCGCATCGTTGAGCACCGTCGAGTCCAGCGTGTGCCGCCGCCCCCACCGCTCGCTGCCCCACCCTCGGCACGGTCTAGCGGGCCCGACCCAAAGCAAACCTCGGCGCCCGCACCGACACTCACGAGCGCGTCCCCACCGACCGTGTCGACTAAGCCGGCTGCGCGTGAAGTAGGGTGACGCCCCTGCGGATGTCTCAAATCAGACGACATATGAGGGTCTCGAAACTTCGTGTCAAAGATGGCACGGCGATATGACGGACATCACCGAGCAGTTGTGACACGATACTGACGTGGACCCCAGCCGGGATGGCGGGGGTGGACTGACCGCGACGGGGCTGTTCGGTGGTTCGAGCGGCGCGCAGTCAGCACCTGCACCGCCTCGGCCCGGTCCTGTTCATCGTTTGCCAAGTTCTCGGCCTCTGCCCGTATCGATGCGTCGGCGCGACGACGAGCGGCTTCGATGAGAGCCGAACGCAAAATGCAAGACAATCGGGAGATGTGAAATCAGCGCCGGTCGCCGCCGGACCGGTTTACTGTTGAGCCGCGGTGAACAGAGGAGCTGGCGATGACCGCTACCGAAGACAAACTCAATGCATTTCTTGGCAAGGCGATCGGGGATCTCGGCGCGTCGGTGAGCGCGGTGCTGATGTTGATCGGCGACGAGCTTGGCTTATACACGGCGCTCGCCGGGCACCGTTTGTCAGCAGAGGAGCTGGCACAGAAGTCCGGGACGAACGCACGCTACATCCGCGAGTGGCTGGCGAATCAGGCCGCGGGCGGCTATGTCGAATACGACGAAGCCGACGACACGTATTACTTGACCGCGGAGCAGGAGCTCTGCCTCGCCGATCCGAAAGGTCCGGTCGATCTGGCGGGCGCGTACCAGATCGTCCAAGACCTGTTTTATGTACGTGACCGTGCGGTCGAGAATTTCCGTAGCGGCAGCGGCATGGAATGGGGCGAGCATCATCGGTGCCTGTTCTACGGCACTGAGCGATTCTTCAGGGCCGGCTACAACGCGAATTTGGTCGCGTCGTGGTTGCCCGCGCTCGACGGCGTCATCGAGAAGCTCGCTGCCGGCGGCAAGGCCGCCGACGTGGGCTGTGGGCACGGCGCCAGCACAATCCTTATGGCGCAGGCATTTCCGAGTTCGCAGTTCGTCGGCATCGACTATCACGGCGAGTCGATCGAAACCGCGCGCGAGCGCGCGGCGACAGCGGGAGTGGACAACGCGAGCTTCGAGCTCGCCGACGCCACGTCCTACCGAGGCGATGACTATGACCTCATCGCGTTCTTCGACTGCTTGCACGATATGGCAGACCCGTCCGGCGCGGCTCGGCACGCCAGACAGGCACTGAAACCCGACGGGCACTGCCTGCTCGTCGAACCGTTCGCCGGCGACAGCGTCGCGGAGAACCTGAATCCAGTCGGCCGACTGTACTACGGTGCATCATCGCTGATCTGTGTTCCGGTGTCGCTCGCGCGGCAGGGACCGGCCTTGGGCGCCCAAGCCGGGGAACGGCGTCTGAGGAAAGTGATGGTCGATGACGGTGGGTTCACCCGGTTCCGGAGGGCGACACAGACACCGTTCAACCTCATCTTCGAGGCGCGGCCCTGACGGTGACGGCCGGGGTGGCGAGAAGGGAGCGGCGGCCTGGTGATTCACGGAAAGTCCGTCGTGGTAACTGGCTCCACTTCCGGTATCGGTCGTGGTATCGCACGCGCGTTTGCAGCCGAGGGCACGAACGTGACCCTCAACGGTTTCGGTGACCAGGATGCTGTCGAGCAAGAGCGGCGCAGCATCGAGGAGGAGTTCGGCGTCATGGCGATCTATTCGGACGCCGATGTGACCAAGCCGGGCGAGGTCGGCGAGAACGTTTGGCTACGAGGGGCACATTGCGTGGGCTGAGGCAATGCAATGACGACGGTCGGAGACTACCGCTGCCGTCTCGAAATAGACGGCATATGAGGGTCTCGAAACTTCGTGTCAAAGATGGCACGGCGATATGACGGACATCACCGAGCAGTGGTGAAACGATACTGACGTGGACCCCAGCGGGGATGGTGGCGGTGGACTGACCGCGACGGGGTTGTTCTGTGGTTCCTGCGGCGCGCAGTCAAGCCCGACGGCCAAGTTCTGAAGCGAGTGCGGTACACGACTCACACACGCCACCCGATCGGCGGAGTACAAGCAGGTAACCGTCCTGTTCGCCGATGTGGTGCACTCCATGGACATCGCTGCGGCGGTGGGTCCGGAGCGGTTGCGCGAGATCATGGCAGAACTCGCCGACCGGTGCGCGGCAGTGGTGAAACGTTACGGCGGCACGGTGGAAGAGATGCGATTCGATCGCTGTGTAAGGACATGCCGTACCCTTCCGCCGTCGCCTGATTCCCCGACATTGCCGGCCCCGGCCGGGCGCGTCCGCGCAGCCGAAAGTTCAAGGCGCAGAAGGAAAGAAAATCTTTGACCCGCCCTACGGCTGAGTAACATTAACCCCATGCAGTTCATGGATCGGCGCACGATGCTATGAGCCCTAGCGGTCACCGTGCTGACGGCCGCCACCCGGGCCGCGACGGCAGGCGCTGCCCCGGTCCGATGGAAAATCCCCATGGGTCGGGTGCCCGCACCTGCCGGTGTGCTGACTCGGTTGCCCGGGGACGGCAATCAGGTGGCGCTGACCGTCGACGATGGCATCAGCGTCGACGTGGTGGCCGCCTACGCGCAGTTCTGCCACGACAGCGGCACCCGGCTGACCTTCTTCGTCAACGGCACCAACATCGCATGGTCGGTCAACGCACCCGCGCTGCGGCCCATGGTGGACTCCGGGCAGATAGCGCTGGGCAACCACACCTGGTCACACCCGGACATCACCCGCCTTAGCCCGGGCGCCGTTGCCGATCAGATCAGCCGAAACGCCGATTTCCTTCGCAACACCTACGGAGTGGACGGCACCCCGTATTTCCGCCCGCCCTACGGCCGACACACCGTCGCCACCGACAAAGTGGCCGCCGACCTCGGCTACGCCACGATCACCCTGTGGAGCGCCGACATCGGCGACTGGCGGCCGGAGAACGAAACCACACTCATCGCCAACGCGCAGAAGTCGTTTCAGCCCCAACAGATCGTGATCGGCCACGCGAACCTGCCCACCGTGACCCACTGCTACGCGCAGCTGCTCGACATCATCCATAGCCGCAACCTGCAAACCGTCACCCTCAACGACGTCTTCACATAGCATGCCAATCAAGTGCAGCCGCTCGACATGCCCGGATGCTGCGCCGAAATTGAAATGTAAACGTGGGGACGTGCGCCGGTCACACTGATAGCCACCGCGCTCGTCGTTGCAGGCGTTTGCATGCTGGTGCCGATCAGCAATGAGCCGAGCGCGTCGGCGGCGCCGAATATCGCTGGAATGGCCGTCTTTCTCGACCCTGGCCACAACGGTGTTAACGACTCCTCAATAACCCGGCAAGTCCCCAACGGTCGGGGCGGCACAAAAGATTGCATAACGACGGGCACCGCCACGAGCGACGGCTATCCGGAGCACGCCTTCAACTGGGACGTCGTACTGCGTATCCGTGATGCGCTTAACCAAATGGGCGTGCGTACCGCCCTCTCGCGGGATAACGACAACTCCGTAGGTCCGTGCATCGATCAACGCGCCGCAGTGGCCAACGCCATGCACCCGGACGCGATCGTCAGCATCCATGCCGACGGCGGGCCGCCTTCGGGTCGGGGGTTCCACGTGAGTTACTCGAGCCCACCCTTGAACGATGCCCAGGCTGGCCCCGCCGTGCAGTTAGCGCACGCCATGCGTGATTCCCTCGTCGCATCGGGTCTGCAGACGTCGACCTACGTCGGGTCCGGCGGATTGTACGGTCGCGCAGACCTCGCCGGGTTAAACCTGGCCCAGTACCCGGCGATACTGGTCGAGCTGGGCAACATGAAGAACGCCGACGAGGCCGCTCAGATAGAAAGCCCGGATGGGCGAGCAAAGTATGCCGCGGCGGTCACTCAGGGGATAGTGGCCTATCTCAGCGGAAAAGCTACTGCGAGTTAGCCGAATAAAACGCTGTGGACCGGGGCTGAGACCGGTGCCGACGTTGACGACCGCTTGGCCGCCGCTCGTCCTGGGTTGACCGCTCGGGACCTATTCGAAGCTGAGGAGGTCGAACCGGTGATCAATTGGGTCGGAAGGTGAGATGGTTGACAGCAAACCGCGGTGTGACGGATGGTCGAACAACTATGTTGCGTTGTCTCACAACCTCCGCTGCTGAGTAGGCACACACTCTGGTATGCGCGGTAGCCGGACCGAGAACATCAAACGAACCGAGCGGGCACGCCACGCCGCACTTGCCAGTCGACGGCGCCGGTTGGCCAAAACCCGCGTCTTCTGGGCGCTTTTTGGTGTCGTAACCCCTTGTGACCGTTTCTGTCGTCATGACAGGTGTATTCAGGGGGCCAGCATCCGACGACCCGTTGGGCGTGCACCGTGTCCGCATGATTGACTCTTCAGTCGTTACGTCCGTTAGCTGAACGCTCTCTCAGGCGACGATTCATGCGACGCTCGCCTGCTGGCGCATCTTGTTCATGGAGGTGACGGCCCGGCGCTGCAACAAGGCCAGCTTGCCCGAGCCCAGCAGGTAGCGGTGTGGCGGCTCGTGGTGCGCGAGGTACAAGCGGCTGCGGCGCAGCCAGAGGGGTATGTACCGGTTGCAGTTGATCATGTTTTGGGCGGTGGTAAGCAGGGTGGTGGGCAGATCCTGCTTGAGCTCCGGGTGCGGCACGGCCGCACAGATCCGGTTGCGTCGTTCGTCGCTGGCGTCCATTAACTCGAGGTGGGCGATCAGCGCCGCGCTGAACGTCTGCTGGCACATGAACACCGACTGCAAGGTGATGTGGCCCTCAGAGAACAGAGGCTGGGGATCGAGTTTGGCCAGTCCGTTGGCTGAGCAGTCGATGAAGAGGCTGTCCTCGACGGCTGGGATCGTCCCGCGGTCGAGGCGGATCTCGCCGCCGCCCACGCGCTGCACCCGGCCCATCCGGACCACATCGTCGATCTGACGCAACCCGGCCAGTTCCCTGCGGTCTATCGTGGAGCAGCGCCACTTCGTCGGCAGGCTTTGGGGGTCGATTCGGCAGAGGATCCCCTGGCGTTCGAGCTGCAGGAAGATACCATCGATGTTGGTGGCGTCGGCGATGCTCTGCACCAGGGCCACGATCGTCTCCAGCGCACCACCTGGCTGCACTGTGGCGCGATCCCATAGCCAGGCGTCGTTCGGCACGATCCACTGAATTCGATCTGGCGAAACACCCTGGTCTAGCAGGAACAGGATCGAGTCGGTCCCGGTCTTCCCGGCGCCGATGACCACGTAGCGCTCCCGTGGCCGCCTGACCTGGGTCAGGCCGTTGGGCGGTACCACGGTGACGTCGGGGTCGACTGTGTAGCGGGGCGGGCACACCGACGGCACTTTCACCTGCATGTACGTGCCATCGACCATCCTGCGGTGCGCAGTGACCGTGGTGACCCGATCGCGGTCAACCGTGGAGACGATCCGGCCGTCACGCTCGTGCTCGCTCATCGGGAGGAACTGCACCCGACCGGTGGCCAAGAAGCGGTCCATCGCGTTCCTGTAGTAGGCGACGATCTCGGCGCCCGAGGTCAGGTCTTCTCCCCCCTGTCCCAGCTGCGTGGAGTTGAGGCCGTAGAACGCTGCGGGCTGGTGCAGCCTGACGAATGGGTAGGCGTCGTTCCAGTGGCCGCCCGGGCTGGCGTGCCGGTCCACCATGACGACGCGCGCCGCGGGGTCCTCGGCGAGGATCACGTCGGCGAACGCCATGCCCATGGCGCCGGCGCCCAGGATCAAATAGTCGGTATCCAAGTGCTCTGTCGGCATTGCGGGACGCATTGACTTCCCCTAACTGACGTCTCCGTGATCGGCGGATGTGGTGGCGGAGCGGGTTTCGGGTGCGGCCGAGGGTGCGACCTCGTCGGGGAGGTCGCACCCTGGGAGGCGTTGCCAGGCATGGCGGCGCAGGAGGCGCATGGCGTGGTACTTCGCGGCGCCATGGCCGTTCATGGCATGCCAGAGGATCCGCAGGGACACGGTCTGGTTGGGGATCCAGAAGCGGTCGTCGATGGGGTCGACGGGTTCGGGCTGGTCGAGGGTGATCGTGGCGGCGATGTGACCTTCGCCGTCTTCGTAGGCGAGGCGGGCGAGAATGGTGCCGTCGCGCTCGCAGATCTGGGTCTCGCCGACCATGAAGGTTTTCCAGGGGATCCCTGGACCGAGCGGGGTCTCGAAGGCAATGTCGCCGACGTGGGAGGCGATCGCCACGGGGGCGCCGACGAGGCGGGCCACCTGGCGGGGCAGTTCCCGGGCGAACTGGCGTTGCAGGCCGTGCTCGCGCTGGGCCCAGGACGTGAGCGGCCACCCCCAGTTGAGCGGGTATGACGGCCAGCACATGCCGCCCAGGAGCAGCTGGACACGCCCGGCGAGGCGGCGCGCGGTGCGGTAACGGGCCCATTCCCAACCGCAGGCCAGGCCGACGGGCGCCTGGAGGGTGTGACAGCGGACGACCCCGTCGTCGTCGCCGCCCCGGTAGTAGTTCTGTTCCCACATGGTGGGGATGTCCTTGTCGTGCAGGTGGGCGCGGCCGTCGGGCTCGGCTAGGACGTAAGTTCCGTAGACGTCGCCGCTGCGGCGGGCCAGAAAGCCCCCGCCGACGACGCAGCCCAGCTCGCGCGCGAGGCGGGTGTAGAGCTGGAATGGAACGCCGTCGACAGATCGGGCCACCTGGCGCAACGATCGGGAGTACACGTTGGGTGAGGTCCCCGCTTCGGGGACGATGACGACATCGGGATGGTGTTCGCGGTGGGCGTCTCGGATGAGGTCCTCGAGCCGGCGGAGGTTGGCTTCGACCGCGCCGAGTCGCAGAGCGGGTTGGACGGCGGCAATGGTGACGGTGCGAGTCATGCCGCCGCCACCGCGGTGACGCTGACCACATGGATGTTGCCGCTTTGCTGCCGGGCGAGGACCACCGATGGGAACCGGGCCAGGCGAGCGCCCCCGATCACGACATCACAACATTCGGCGCCGGCGCCGAGGATCAAATAGTCGGTATCCAAGTGCTCTGTCGGCATTGCGGGACTCATTGACTTCCCCTAACTGACGTGTCCGTGATCGGCGGATGTGGTGGCAGAGCGCGTTTCCCCGCCGTCCTGCAAAAATTACGCTCGCGGCGACGGCGTGACAATTCGCCGATTTACCGATTGCCATCGGTAGGTCGACCGGTTTTTGCTGCGCCGCGCCGCGTGTATCGCAGCGAACGCGCGCTACACGGACATCCGGCGACCCGGGCCCGCAGTGCGCGCTACCGCCTCGGCCCGGTTGGCCGCCCGCAGCTTGCCCAGAATGTGCTCAACGTGGCTTTTGACCGTGTGCTCGCTGACGACGAGCCGCGTGGCGATCCTGGCGTTCGTCGCGCCCGTGGCCATCAGCGCGAGTACCTCGCGCTCGCGGCAGGTGAGCTTGGCCAGCGCCGCATCACCCCGCGACGTGCCGTCTCCTCAGTGGTCCGCATCAGGTTTCGCACCGCGTTGCGCTGGGCGTGCAACCGCTCGAGCAGCAACCCACGCTCACGACAGGACCTGGCGCGCCTCATCGGACTCGAGGCCGCCGACGATCAGCTTCTCCTCGACGTCGAGCGCAGCGCCCTGGATCGCGGTCTTGGCGGCCGCCGTCACCGCGGTTAGCTTCGCCTCGGCGAGCTTGACCAGCTCCGCGCGGCGCTCCCGGTCGGAGAACTCCCCGCTGCGCCGCCTCCAGCCCATCGTCAGCTCAGGTGCGTGCTGGGGCGGGATGCCGAGATCCGCACACTGGGCACGGATCTGGTCGTTGGCTTTGGCCAGCGCCTCCTCTGCAATCTCGACTGCGGCCGCTGGTGCGCACCGACCTCCATAAGGAAGTGGTTCCAGTTAACGACACCCCAGGCAGCTGGTCAGGCGGGGAAGTCCGGTCAAGCTCGCGGCGTTCATCCAGCAGCGCATCCGCCACGTCTATCGACGGCAGCGGACCGCCTGCCGAGTCTTACGGGATAGAGGCAAAGTTCGCTTGCGCCAACGCGTTCGGCACCCGAGGTACGTTGGCGGCAGCGCCACTGAATTCACGCCGAGGTCTCACTGGGGAATTTGCAAAAATAGCCCCCAGGCGTTCATCTAGGAGCGCATCCGCGGTGTCTATTAAACATCCCTCCGGCACCCAGCTACGGCGCCGCCGTGCTCACCCATCCACGCACGGGTCGCCAGGCTCGTCCATAGCACCGGCGCCCACAGGTTCACGTCGAAGGTCTTGGCGAAGCGCGAGTGATCCTGCTCGATGATGGGGCCATAGGACGGGTTCGTGCCGGCGTTGTTCACCAGGATGTCCAGGCTCCCGAAGCGGTCGATCGTCAGTTCCACGCACCGCGCGGCCGCCTCCTCGTCGACGGCGTGCGCCACGACTCCGAACGCGTTGGCGCCGACCTGCGCGGCGGCGGCATCCGCGGACTCCTGGGATCGGGAGGTGAGCACTACATTGCCGCCCGCGGTGACGATGGCCTGGGCGGTCGCCAAACCGATGCCTCTGGAGGCGCCGGTGACGATCGCGGTGCGGCCGGTCAGGTCTAAAGAGTTCATGTCATGCCACCTCTGGTTTGGGGCTGGGGCTGGACATCAGCCATCGCGGTACTTGCGCAGTTCTTGCCTGGCAACGGCCCGCTTGCGCGCCTCGTAGGGTCCGTCCGCAAGGCGCAAGCTCCGCACCTTGCCCGCAGCACCGAGACTCCTGTCCAGAACCGTAGGGGTATGTGAGTCCTCACACTAGGGGTCGCAGCGAGATGCGCACTACGTCGCGCGGCCACGAATCCTGCCGCGGGCGTTATCGCCGGAAGACAAAGGGGTCCTGGGGGCACGGCATGAAGGACTTCTTCGTCGAAGCGTTCACCTTTGGCGTGCGGGTCGACTTACTGCCGTACGCCCTCCGCTGCCATTGCGCGAGGTTCCACATCTGAAGTGCCCTGGCCGGACCCCGGGTTTAGTTTCGACCCTGACTTGTACCGGCATTGGTGTCGCTCGGCGGGCGGGCGGGTGTGCTGGCGGTGTCAGTGGTGCAGGTATTGCAGGGCGGAGGTGGCGGAGTTACTGAAGCTGTCGTCGGATTCTGTACTGTTTATCCACGCCGCATGCGCAGTTGAGAGTTACACAATTGGTGGGTGGAATGGACAGCGTCCGAAAATTGATCGACGACGACCATATCGACGATGCGCGAGTGATCGATGTGAACGGCGTGCGACTCAGGGTCACAGTGCGTGTGGGATCATCGGCGCGTACCCCGCTTTTGCTGGCCAACGGTATCGGAGCCAGCCTGGAGACCTTCAAGCCGCTGATCGAGCACCTGGATCCCGACCTGACGGTGATCCGATTCGACGTTCCGGGCATCGGCGGCTCGCCGACGCCGCCCCGGCCGTACCGGTTGCCGGCGTTGGCGCGCACGCTTGGACGCTTGCTTGACATCCTCGGCTACCCGGAAGTGGACGTTCTCGGTATCTCATGGGGCGGTGCCCTCGCCCAGCAGTTCGCCTTCACCGAACGGCGCCGCTGCCGCCGGCTGGTCCTGGTGGCCACATCTCCCGGGGCGACGATGGTGCCACCGCACCCAAGTATTGCGGCGAAGATGGTGACGCCCCGGCGCTACTGGGACCGCGAGTACTTGCTGCGGATTGCGCCGGATCTGTACGGCGGCAGTGTGCGCACCGATCCAGCACCGTTGGCGTCGCTGATGGCCGGCTTCGCCCTCGGCGCCCAGATGAAGGGGTACGCGCACCAAATGCTCGCGACGTGGGGATGGTCGAGCATTCCGTTCCTGCCGCTGCTGCGCCAGCCAACGCTGGTGCTCGCCGGCAATGACGACCCGCTCGTTCCCGCGGCGAACGGCCGAATCCTGGCCCGCCTGATCAGGCGGGCCCAGCTCCATGTGTACCCGGGCGGTCATATCGAGTTGGTCGCCAACCCGGGCATGCTGGCGCCGAGGATCGATCGATTCCTGGCGGAGGAGGCTCAGGTCAGGCGGCGTCGAACGTACTCGCCGGGGGCGGCGGCGAGCGGCGGGTAGGTGTTACTGCCGAGCGCCCTCGGTGCCGGCTTCGATGCCGGTGCCCGCTTCTCGATCCAGTCGTGCCAGTTCTCCCACCAGCTCCCGGGGTTGTCCGTCGAGTCCTTCAGCCATTCATCGGGAACCGTCGACGTCGACGTCGACGTGCGGTAACTGGCCCGCTTCGTGCCCGGGGGGCTGGCGATGGCCAGCGCGTGCCCGCCGCGCGCGAGGACGAAAGTCGTCTCACCGCCGAGCAATGCCCGGGTGCGATAACAGTCGAGCCATGGGGTGATGTGGTCGGTCGAGGCCCCGACGAGGTAGGTATCGACAGTCACCTCCCGAAGGTCGATCGGCCGGCCGAGCACGCGCACGCCTCCCGGCGTGGTGAACCCGTTCGTCAGGACGATCTCGAACATCTCGCGTCCGAACTGCACGGGCAGGTTGGTTTGATCCGCCGCCCAGTAGAGCAGTTCCACCGCAGGCGGATCCTCGCCGAGGAGGAAGTTGTTGACGAAGTTGGCCCAGATCCCGTCGTTGGGCCGCATCCACGCGAACGCGGTGGCCGAGTTCTTGCCGTCGAAGTAGCCGTCCTCGGCGGCACGCTTGATTGCCCGATCGGCCGTTTTGCGGTCGAGTAGCGCCCCTGCCAGACCACCCTGTTCGTAGTCGACGACGCAAATACCGACTGTCAGCGTCACCAACCGTTGCTGGTTTCCCTCGATCGCGAGGTAACCGGCCGTCGCGAGGGCAATCAGCCCGCCTCCGCAGAGCGCGACAACATGGACGGATTCGGAACCGGTGATGTCGGTGATCGTGTCCAAACCGTCGAGAACGGACCGCACGTATGCGTCGAGACCCAAGGCCGCGTGCCGCTCGTCGGGATTAAGAAAAGACGCGACGAAAACCTGCCGGCCTCGGGTGAGGGCGGCCCCGATGACCGAGCCCTCGGGGCTTAGATCAACGAGGTAGTACTTGTTCACCGGCGACGAGATCAGGAAGACCGGCACCTCGTCGACCATCTCTGTCACGGGGTCGAACTGGATCAGCTCGTAGAGCTCGCCTCGGCGCACGACTTTGCCGGGCTGTGCCGCGATGTTGTCGCCCATGGTGAATTTCGTCTCGTCGGCCATGCTTGGAATTCGGGGGGGTGAACGGAGGTCACTCACGAGGTTGCGTACGCCGCGCACCCAGCTGGCGCCGCGTGTGTCGAACGCCCGCTTGAGCGACCGTGGGTTGAGCAGCGGATTGTTGGTGGGTGCAGCGGCCGCGAGGAGGTTGTCGACCAAGAGAGCCATCCGCTCCCTGGTTCGCCAGTCGACATCGGTGTCCGACAGTATCGATTCGACCGACGCGCAACTCGCCAGATAGGTCATCGCCACGCGGCGTAAGACAGGATTCTCCTGCCACGCGGGGTCGGCGAACCGCCGATCGAACACGTTGCGGCCGTCGTCGATTCCACGCGCGATGTCGGCCAGCCGGCGAGCCAGATCGGCTATCTCGCGGGTGACGGGCGCCGGGTGGCTGAGGACCGCCACGGTCGTCCGTCGTATTTCGGCACCGGGGATGCGGTCGAGCACATTGCGGTACGCGGACGCGGTCAGCACCGCTTCGAAGCCCGCGTTTCCGCGCTCGGACCGCGTGTCGATATCGGACAGTTCCAGACCACCACGCGCGCCGTGCTCGATGCGTTGGACGGGGCTCACAGAATCCCTCCTTCGACCGGGGTGTGCTTGCCGTTCGTTCTTGGCGGTGCCGGGACTGACGATATTCGGAATCAGTCCCGAACCCGTACTCACCATCGTCGGTCTTCACCCGGTGCTCAGACCGTAGACGGGGCGCCAATTCTATTAAAGTCGGTCGGTCGGCGACTCGGGGTCCTCGCCGAACTCAAGTCCACGAATTGGCAGCAGCGAGGCGACATCGCGCACCGCCTCCACGGCGATTTCAAGGTCGACGACGGCTTGTGACGCGGCGTCGAGGCGCCCGGTGAGGGATGGGTCGAGGAGGTGGTCGGCGGCCCAGTCGCGCAGCATCCACAGGTCGCCTCCCAGTGGACCCAGGTCGTCGTCGATCCGGCGGCAGCGTCCAGAGCTAGCGCGGCGACGTCGGCCATGAGCTTTGTCGGAGGTTTAATGAGGAGCATGAGCGAGCGGCTGGAATGGACCGAGACGGGTCAGCACGAATACAAGGCGCGCCGCGATGAGCGCATGTATGTCATCTCCAGGGAGCCCGACGAGGACTGGTGTGTCGTCCTGTTCATCGGGCTCACCGAGGATGCCAGCCCCGAGGACGCCTCCGCCGTGGTCGCCCGTTGCTCGACGCCCACACTGGAGGATGCCAAACAGATAGCGCAACAGTGGGAACTTGATCGAGAGCTTCGCTGACCCGGAGAACATGCGCGAGGCCCGTCATCTGCCTGGATGGCGGGCCGCCCCTGCTCTCCTCGGGGCGCTCCGATTCATTTGTCAAGACAGGCCCGGCCCGTCATCCCTTGGTGGCGGACCGATCGAGAGTCTCGCCTTCCCGCGACACCGCGACTACCGTGCGCGTCATGTCCTCAGATGTCCCTGACACCAAGCCATCAGGTAGGCGCGCCCGCCGTCTTGCGGCGCGGCACTGGTTGGCCATCATCCTCATCGTCCTGGCGGCGATCTTCGTGGTGCAAAACACAGTTCGCCATGAGATTCATCTACTATGGGCTACCGTCGAGGCGGCGACCTGGTTGGTGCTGCTCGTCATCTTTCTCGTAGGCATCGTGACCGGCGTGCTATTGGGTCGCCGCCGCCGCCGTTGACTTCTCGAACCCCACCTCGTCGGCCCAGTCGCCCTACGGGAAAGGGCCAACCCAAACAGATCAGCTGCTCGACGCGCGCCTAGCGCACCGCGGCCGGGCCGGAGGACGTGGCGAGCTGCAGCGCGCATCAAGATGACAAGACTCAAGATCCTGGTGGCAGCTGCGCTGCTGGCCGTCCCGGTGAGACTGATCGGAACCACGCTAGTAGGCCCGGCCCACGCCCACGCCCACGCCGAGCCAGTACCCCGGAGAGGCGCTCTTGCCGAGCACCGGTTGGTGCCCGCCGCTGCTCATTCTTTCGTGATTTTCGCATTCGTATTGGGGCATCCAACCTTAGTGGCCGTTTGTCGCGGAGAATGCAGACGTTGGGCGGGCTTGGTACGTAGGAGTCTTCGCCATGGCCGAGTTAACGCAGGCCGAACTAGTCAAGGAGCTGGGCTTCTGGCCTGCGACGGCTAGAGGATGGACGTGGACTTGGCAGCGGTGTGGCCGCTACGACTACCAAAGGTGTCCGACGCACTCGACCAATCCTGACCACGTCGTGCCCAGCGCGCCGTCTCCTACGAACGTGCTACCCCTGCAGATCGCTGACCGGTATGCCGCTGGGAGGCACAGGCTGCGTGGCACGTAGAACCCGACGAGGGACTAATTGCGGAACCACCGCCGGAGGTTTAGCGCTCGCGCAGACCCGATGCCCGCTGAAACCTGCTGCGACACCGGGGCAGGGAGGCGGTAGTCCGCGCAACAAAATCCGGCAAACTCACTGCTGCGGAGGCAACTTCACCGAGAGCAGCTGAACGCGTTGTGGGCCCTGTGGCGTCTCATAGCTGACGGTGTCGCCCGGCTGATGTCCCGCCAGGGCCAATCCCAGCGGACTGTCGGCGCTCAGCGTCTCGTGTTCCTGACCGGCTTCCGGGCTCTCGGGGATTTCCGCGACGTCGGAGATCACGCGCATTGTCGTGACCCCTCCATCGGCGAGCCGCAGCGTGACCTGCGCTCCGTCTGGCAGCAGTCCCGTTGGCGTGTTCGCCGATCCGCTGCCGTGTAGGAGGCCCTCCAGCTTGGCGATCTGCTTGTCGACGAAGGCGACGTCCTCGGCTTGCTGAATTTCGTCGGCGGCGTCGCCGCTATTACCGACCGTGTCCTCATCGCTCACCAGCCCCGTGAGCAGATGCTCACGGCGTTTCCTTAGCCGGGCCAATTCCGCGTTGATGCGGTCCCGTCCTCCGTCCGAAAGTGTCGTTTGGTCCGCCTTCCTGACGTTCGCCGACCGGTTTGAAGACCAATACTGGATGCTAACCAACAGTGCTCCCTGGTGAAATCCTCGTCACGAGATGGGCGGTAGTCAGGGTGCGGCTGGGGGCCGGACGGCCAACGCCATCGGGCGCACCGGCTTCCTGCGCACTGGCAATGGGCGTAGTTTCCGAAGTGTTGGATTTCCGCGCGGAAGGGAGTTGTGATGGATGTGCGACTCCGCGGGTTCGGGTCGATCGAGGTCGAGGGACAAGCCTACGAGCATGACGTCGTCATCGACCGAGGTATCGTGCGCAAACGGAGCAAGAAGCCCTCGAAGCCCTACCGCGACAAGTTCGGACACACTCCGCTCTCGGCCGACGAGGAGCTCCCGTGGGGCGGATCCCGGTTGATCGTCGGCACTGGGGCCCACGGCTCGTTGCCGATCATGCCTGAGGTGGTGGCGGAGGCCGCGCACCGAAACATTGACCTTGTCGCTGTCCCGACGGAACAAGCCTGCCGGCTGATCGCGGGCCTCAAGCGACGGGAGGTCTGCGCGGTCCTTCACGTCACCTGCTGATCCGGTGATCTGGAGAAGGGCGAATCAGCTCGCGACGGGTTTACCGGTAATCCGCCGTATGCGAACCGTCGTATTCGTCGATCAGCAGGGTGCGCGGAGCAGAGGTGGCGGTGCGTTGGCGCACGACGATCACCGGCCGCCGGCAGGTTCGCCACCAGCCTCTGGTTCACAAGCGGAGAAACCCTTCTCACTTCAGTAGTGCGCGAACGTCATTGCCGTACAACGTGATAACAAATATGCGGTATTTTTACAGGTAACCTGCCATATTCGACTTTGCCGTATTCGCCCGTGAAAACTTAGGCGCCCACGTCAATGTGCTTTCTTTCTGGCGGGCGGTTCTATTTCGCCGTGGAGATGAGTTCGTCGACGACCCATTGGGCGACGCCGGCGGGGTAGGGGTTCGGTAGTCCGAGGACGAGGTGCTGGAAGCCGGCATCGATGGCGCGGCCGATCGCGTCCCGGGTGAGATCAGGTCGGTCATAGGAGACTGGTAAATGCACCGACCGAGTGAGGGAGGCGGGGTCGCGACCTATCCGGACGCAGTAGCGGTCCAGGATAGCGCTGCGGCTGGCGGCGTCGTCTATCTCGTCGCCGGGGATGTTCCACAGATCGGCGTGCTCGGCGACGACCCGCAGCAAGGGGGCCGAGCGCCCGCCGATAAGGATCGGCGGGTGCGGTCGCTGGACCGGCTTAGGGCTGCCGAACGCGCCGGTAAGCCGGACGTGAGTGCCGGCGAAGTCGAACGGCTCCGTCTCGGTCCACAACCGTCGGATCACGGTGAGCGCCTCAGCGAGGCTCTCCACGGAGTGCGAGAAGTCGTGGAACGGCAGGCCGTGCGCTTCGTACTCCCGCCGGGCCAAGGGGTGGCTGGGTCGGGAGCCGGCGCCGATGCCAAAGTCGAGCCGCCCTCCGGAGACAATGTCGACGGTCGTGGCCATCTTGGATGAACTCGTCGACCTGGGCCCCGGCACGAGAACCCCCCAGCCGCGCGTCGATGACCTACGCCAACCCCGCTACCCCCGAATCTCGTTCCGAATCGCTCCGATTCCCTTGGCCGACCGGGCGGTCCCGGTCGTGGATCTCGGCCGGCGGGTGGGTCGCCTCAACCGCCGTGAACGGCTCGAGGATCTTGTACGTGTGCCGGGCGTGCCGGGGAACGACCCACGCGTTGCCCGGCTCCAGTAGGACCATCTGGCCCTCGCTGTGCAGCTCGGCGCGTCCGGAGATCACGTAGCCCACTGTCTCGTAATCCCGTGCGACCTCCGGCTTCGGCGGCCCCGGAGGCAGGTCCCGCCACAACCGCATCCCCACGCCGACCCCCGTCGCCAGGTAAAGCTGGCCCAGCGGGCCGTGCGGCGAGTGCGTGCTGTCGACCTTGATGATTGTCTTGTCGCCCATGGAGCGATTGAACCCGCCGCGGGCTGCTCGCACAAGGAAAGACGGCACTGTCACGTTGATTGAAAAGTGTAGTGGCGCAGTTGGGTTTGAAGCAGTCGCGACGGAACACCGTTGGGTCGTTCATATTTCAGGCGGCAGCGTCGGGCGCGGTGAAGGAGGTGGTCGGTCGAGCGACCGGAGACGTCGCACTCGAACGGCAGGGCAGGCGGGACCAGCGCGAGTCTCATCTGAAAGACGCTGGCGAAAAGATCAAAGGCGCGTTCCGGCCCAGGGGTCCGCACGGCCGCCAGACAAAAGCGCGGCGTGACTTAAGCGTCCGCCGGCGCGACTGCAGCTGGTTGTAGCCCACCCAGTCGACTCGCGGCGTTCATCGAGCAGCGCATCCGCCACGTGTATCGACGGCAGCGGACCGCCCCGCTCCCGAGCCGCACGGCGCAGAGCCGCCACCAATCGCAGCTCGGAGTCGATGGTCTCGATCTGGCGCATGCTGCAAGGCGCTATCGTCTGGTCAAGGCGAACAATCGAAACTCGCGGTCAGTTCGGCCTGTGTAGGCCCGATAAATCTTCGGACCAACGTACTCGGCAAACTTCGTGCGGACGCGGTCGTACTCCGGACCCGTCAGCTGCATTGCGACGACGGGTATTTCCTTTCCGCCCATCGTCACCCACGCGTTCGGATCGGCCAGCAGATTCGACGACCATGCAGGGTGCATCGACTGTCCGAAGTTGCTCCCGACCAGGAAGAGGCGATCACCTTCCCGCTGATACATCAGGGGCGTCTGTCGCCGCTGACCTGACTTCTTGCCGGTCGTGGTCAGCAACAGCAGCGGAACTCCGATCGGGCCGGCAACTGTGTAGCGCCCGTTGCTTCGGCTCAGGAGTCGATGGTCCAGCGGCCTGAGTTTCCGGATACACCAGGAGCCCAAGCGCGAGCTGGCGAAAGCGTCAACCGGTTTGCGTAGGAGCGGGCCTGGCTCATGACCCCACCGCACATCTGGGAAAACGTCCTCGGTCACAGAGCACACTATTCACTCCGACAGGAGACAAAGTGCGTTTTTCACGGGAAGAACCCGCCCAGACTTTAGAACGGTACCAGCGGTCGATGTCTGGTGGATGATTGGTTTCATGCCCGCAGTCGGCGAGCTCGTCCGCTGCACCGATGGCTCATGGATGACGCGGCCGCCGCAGAGCTGCCCGCACGGTCACCCGCTCCGCCCCGGCGCGATGCTTGTCGGGCACCAGCCGTGCAGCACGTGTCGCGGTGGACATACCACCTGGACGTGTCTCGACTGCGGCGGCGTGGTGTATGGGCCGCCGCTGACCGCCGGTTGCCGGGTTCTCGTTGGTGCGGCAGCGGTGCGCTAGCGCCGCGCCTGGCGCCGTTGCTCGCGTGACAGCACCGTTTTGTGCCAGCGCCCGAAAGCGGCTCGACGCTCAAACGGTATCTGCGCCGGGATGTCTGGAAGCGGGCGCAGATTTACGCACCCAGAAGTCCCGACAAAGTTGGCCGATCTGTCCGTAAAAGGGGATGGCCTCGCAATTGCCCAGTTCGTATCTGCGCATGGGGTTATCGCGCAGGAATCCGTCGATGCAAGCCTGGTGGGCAGCGGAATCGGTGATGCTACAGGGATCTATTGGGTCGGCGTGGGCTGGTGGAATGCAGAGGGGTGCCAGTGCTATGGCTGCTGCCGCCGACGCACCCAGTATTGCCCTCTTCATTAGTTCGTCCTTTCCGGACCCCTAATGGCTCCAGTGTCGCACTTTGTGCTGAAAGATCATTGGAGGCTGGCTGGTAGAACCCTGGGCGAGCGGTGACGGGCCACCCCGCTCCCGAGCCGCACGGCGAAGAGCCGCCACCAATCGCAGCTCAGAGTCGATGGTTTCGATGTCGCGCATGCGCGGAGCATATGGTTGCGCGCCGCTGGCAGCACTTCACCGTTTTTGACGTGCTCCCGTTTCGCAGGGCGGCCTGGCGAATCAACTATGCGGGCTGGTGTGAATCGCTAGCATGCTGACCGTGGCAGGGGAAGACGCCGTGGAGGGGAAGCCGTTCTGTCGCTACCGCTTAGCGCAGTTGTTGGGCCGAGGCGGCATGGGTGAGATGTGGCGGGCCCATGACACCGAGACCGACCGCATCGTGGCTATCAAAGTCCTCCGCGCGCACTTGTCGGAGGACGAGGAGATTCAGCGGCGATTCCGCCGGAAAGCTCACGCGGCAGCACGATTGAACACCCCGCACGTGATTCCCATCCATTGGGTGCGAGGACCGGACATCGCAACAGTTAGGAGATATCGCGATGCCAGATCAAAGTACAAGTGCGGTGACTGATGGTACGACCGAAGCGTAAACACTGGTCGATCAATGACCCGCAGCCGCAAGTTCCCCCGAACGGCCCGATGATTATCGGCATGGCCCCGCGTATGCCGGTGCCCGAGCCCCCACCCATGCCGGTACCTGAGCGCCCGTCGAGGCTGCGCAGGCTGCTGAGACGGAGGCGACATGGCTGACGCCATCGCAGACACGATGGAGTTCATCCTCGACCGCGATGAAACTGCGTTCGCGCGCATCCTGAAAGCCGAGCTGGACGGTGCGACGCCTGAGGAGATCGCCGAGCAGCTGGGTGGGCGCTGGACGGTGAGCATGGTGCGGGCCTACCTCAAAGGGATCAGCGTGATCGTCAACGGCGACACCAGCCGGGTCACGGTCAACGAGGCAGGCCACCAGGCGGGCAAGATCCGCTACCTGTTGTCGATGAACCCGCCGCCCAACGTGGACCGTCATCTGCGCCGGGTGCTGGCCGAGCTGGGCCCACGACGCCGGGTCGGGCCTGATCCCCGGCATCGCCGTGAATAGGCGTCTGCAAGAGCACGGCACGCTGTGCCCGGTGTGCGGCACAATCCACGCCGGGGAGTGCTGATATGCGTACACCGGCCCCGACGAGATGTTCATCGCGTGGCGGGGATGGGCGTGACTTTTTGGGCATGCAAAACCTCCACGGTGTGAATCGATCGGCGGCCGGTGAAAGAGAGAGGGAACAGATGAAAAGAAAGAGCTCGCCGAGTTCGCGGCGCATCCACCGGGAACAGATGAAAAGACAGAGGGGACAGGTGAAAAGAGAGAAAGTCGAAGCCAAGTGGGAAGACTCACCTGCTGCCCTGGAGGAACACACCCTGGACATCGCCGGCTACCACGCACTCATATACAGGGCCCCAAGCAGCAGCGCGGCGCTGCCATGGGTCTGGCTTGTCCGCAAAGGCCACAAAAAACCGATCAGCAGGGGCCGCGAACCTGACGTGGCCCTGGCCAAGCACCGCGCCGAACGGGCGATCCGCGAAGACATAGCCGAACGCGCGATCCGCAAAGACAATAAAGGAGCGACAGATGACGCCGTTGACACACGGTGACACATGAGTGCCACAAGTCGGCCGAAACTCACTGGTCGGACACGTGCGGTCGGCACTGGGGTGGGCTTTGAGCGAGCCGCGCTCAACTTTGCAATCGGCGTGGAAGATGGCCCAGCAACCGTTTCCAGCGGGTTTCGCGAAAGGGCGGATAGTTGGTAGATTGTTGAGACGTTCTGACGAAACGCTCAAAATATAGCACTACCTCGAAAAAGAAGCGGTGCCCCCGGCAGGATTCGAACCTGCCGATCGGGCATCTTATCTAGGTGTGCACAACCGAAACATTCATTCCAACCAGAGCGGGTAACGCTGCTGCCGTGCCTAGCAGTCGCCTTGTGCCTTAGAGGTCGCGGTGACGCCGATTCGGCGGATGCCCTTTACCTCCTGGGAGGGTTCAATTTAATACACCATGAATGGTGCCTCTCGACACCAACAGCGACTTCGCGATTTCCCGGTAGCTCAGGCCTTGATCGTGCAGGAATTCGATGAGTTTGTCGCGGTCTTCGGAGCGGGCCTGGCCCCACGGCAAGCCGTCGTCGAACGCGTCGATGAGCACCCGTTGCCAGTTCTCATAGTGGTCCTTGGCGAAGGTGATCGCCTCGTCCAGCTCGAAGAGCACTCTATCAATCCAGGTCGGGTCGTTGAGTTTTCCGCTGATCTCCCGCGCCTCGCGGAGCGTGGGTCCGAGCTTGATCGGGTTGCCCCGGCGCACTGCATAAGTCATGTCACTTTCTCCTTCGTAACAGGTGCAAGGGGTTCCTCCGCCATTTGTGTACGCTCAATCTCCTCCGCGCGGACAACAGAGATGGCTTTGCTTTCTTCATGCCCGGAGACGATAGCCCCGAGTATGCGCTCTGAGCGCGGAACGCCGATGCTGGCGCTGCAGCGGTCCCGAGAACGACGACCCGTTTCTAGCGGAAGTCATGTCGCTGGTCGAACCCGCTCTAGCACAATCGACAGGAGGTGATTCTGGTGGCGGCCACCAAGTACGCACGTTTGCTGCTCGCGGGTGAACGCTTCGTCGATGACGGAGTGATCTACACCGTGAAGGAGGACGCTGAGGACGACGGCCAGGCCTGCGTCTCAGTGCCCGTGGTCGGAGATGAGCAACCGTTCATCTTCGGCTACAACGCACGCGTGCGGCTGAGGCCATTACTTGTGGCTCCTGCCAATCGGGACAAGCGGCTGGAACGTGTGAAACGAACAGTGGTCGTGCGCGTTCCTGCCAAGGTGATCAGGCGGAACGACGACCCGAAGGCCAAGCGCCGAAGGTGGTTGTTCCAATGACCGTTGCCTAGCTGCGCGGCACCTGAGCCGGAACCGCTGACAGATAAGACCTAATCGGGGTCGTCCCCGATTCGTGCCCCTACGCCGCACACAGGTCGCTCCGGCGCGGGTCCGGTGAGGTGAGGTCAGACGCCGGCACAGGCCACGACCTCGTCCAGTTTTGGAGGAGCTCGACCGTAGGTGAGGTGACCTCCGTACAGCCGTACCGAAGTCGTATTGGCAGTGTCATTGGTAGCGACACCCCTGAATCCACCCGAAAATATGCTCTGACCTCGGCATATGCGTGGTGCGCGATACTGGGATTGAATCTGTGACGCCACGTTCTTCTGGCTGCCGACTGACCAGACGTGCGCAGTGCTGTCCGGCGCGACCGCGGTGCGTTAGGAAATCAGAAGTTCGGGCCGGTTCTACGACTTCGACTGGTGGGCAATGCCGGTGAGCATGATCTCAGTGGCTCGGCGAGGCGCTTCGGCGATCAGTGGGAGGAGGGCGGTGCGCTTGGGAACTCGTACGTGGCGTCGGTCTTTCTGCACTGCCCTGACGACCTCTTCGGCCACCCTCTCCCTGGGGACTTTTACCGCGGCCCGCAGACGGTAAGCTCGCGCGAACGATTTGGCCGTCGGCTCGTAGTCGTCAGCGTGCGCGAGCATGTCGGTTAGTACGGGTCCGAGTTCCACGAGAGTCGTACGGATTGGTAACCCCCGGAAGTCAGCTCGCAACCCCGCTGTGAAGTGGGACAGCGCCGCCTTCGACGCCGAATACATCACGAGGCCGGGTAATACGGCACAACCTGCCCCAGAGGAGATATTAACTATGTGACCGCCGCCGCGGCGAAGCATACGGGGGATGGCTTGCCGGCATAGTTCGGCTGGGGCGAGGTAGTTGACCTCAGTGACTTGGCGTAGTTCGTCGCCCGTAGCGTCGGCGAAGCCGCCGGGGGTGCCGAGGCCGGCATTATTCACGAGGACGTCGACCGGCCCGGCTTCGTCTTCGACCCGCTGAATGAGGGTGGCGACCTGCGTCGGGTTCGAGAGGTCAGCGGTGTGGGCTGTGCCTCCGAGCTCTGCCGCCAGCGTCTGAATGGCGTTTTCGCTCCGGGCGACGAGTGCCACAACGGCCCCGGCACCTACGAAGGCATGGGCGAGGGACTCGCCGATTCCCCGCGATGCCCCTGTGATCAGTATTCGTTTTCCCCGAAGTTCCATTCTCGGGAGCCTACGCATCACGCCCCAGTTGGAGACCTAAAGCACACGGTTCGGATGGCGGGTCTTCCCGATTGTGGCTTAGCTTGAGTCCGGTGGGAAGGGACTGACACTTGAGTATTCTTCAGTTCACATCGCGTGCGGGAGCGAATCTTGGCCGCCGCCACACAGCGCCGCACCGGGCTGCTCCAGGTGGTCCTGTCGTGTGAGGGCCGGCAGCGCCGCCACTACGTGCACCTGCTGATGCGCGAAGCCTTCGACGACTGAGCGTGGCGTATGAGTGCTGTCGGCCTGGCGCTAGGCCGAATGCATAGCATCAATCAACTTCCGTAACATTGCACAACATGTGCAGTTTCGTGGAGTTCACGGGGAGTTCACGAATTTTCCGTCTGGTCGTGAAAACCGTGTCTGACCTGCATGATCTTTGGCTGACGGTGCTCGGCGCCGACCAGTCCTGCGCCATCGACCTTTGAGCGGAGCGGCGGGGAAGGAAAGCATGGACATCGCGACGGTCGACGAATTGCTGAGCACCACGCGAGCGGTGCGCAAACGCCTTGACCTGACCCGCCCGGTCGGTCGCGAGGTGATCCTCGAGTGCATACAACTGGCGATGCAGGCGCCCACCGGTAGCAACGCTCAGGATTGGCGCTGGTTGGTGATCACCGATGCCGACAAGCGTGCCGCGATCGCCGACATCTACGGCGGCATCGGTGCTCAATACCTTGCGTACGCCGCCGAGAACACGATCGATCCGCAGACCCGGCGGGTGTACGCCAGCGCGATGGCTCTGACCGAGACACTGGCCCAAGTCCCGATCCATGTCATCCCTTGCCTGGACCGCCGCTTCGATGACGCGCCTCTGTTGATTGCCGCGACGGCCTGGGCGTCGATCATCCCGGCTGGCTGGAGCTTCCTGCTTGCCCTGCGGTCCCGCGGTTTGGGATCAGTGTGGACGACGATGCATCTGGCCAAGGAGCAGGAAGTGGCCGAGGTGCTCGGAATTCCGCCGACGGTCACGCAGGCCGCGCTGTTTCCGGTCGCTTACACGATTGGCACCGACTTCCGGCCGGCCTCGCGGCCGCCCGCGGAGACCATCACCTATTGGGACAGCTGGGGAAAAAGCTGATGCAGTCCTACACCGTGCGATTCCATGTCGATGCGCCGCCGAGGAAAGTCTGGCGGGTGTTGCACCCGCCTGCGCCGCCGGACGCGCCGCGGCCGCGGGTCCTCAGGTGGCCCACCGGCAGCATGGAAATCCTCAACGAAGGCAACGAGGCCGGCGAGGGCCTGGTCCGCACCTGTGTCTTTCCCGTGCCCAAGTACCTGCTGTCCGGTGGCAAGGGACGGTCGTGGGAATCCGTTACCGAGGCGGAGATCAACAAACTTTCGCGCTATGTGGCCGTCGGAGCGCCGCTGTGGTCCCGCGCCGAGGGCTATCACCAACTCGAGGAGCAGCCCGACGGCACCACCGTGTTGACCTTCCACGAGACGTATCACGCCTACAACCCGGTACTGCGCTTCTTCCTCGAACGTCCGGTACACGCAAAGATTTCTCGCGACAACCTCGAGACGTACGAGCACGCTCTCGGCTACGCCGGCAAGGTGCGGAGGTTGACCTAAGCAGTCGTCTCGTTGCCGCTATCGATTCCGGCCTGATTCGGCAGTGATATGAAATTGGCTGCTCATCCCGGTACCCTGCTGTTCTATGGGGTTCAGGGCGACAGCATCTGTTGCGGCACGAGTCGCCGCCGCTGCTCTGGTTGTTGGGGGCTGCGCTGTGTCCGCGGGCATTGCCTACGCCGATCCGGACTCGACGTCACCAACCGCGCCGTCAACGCCAGCGTCGCCCGCGCCGTCACCGGCAGCGTCCCCCGCACCTTCACCGACGGATTCACCGTCACCGTCGCCGGCGGCGTCGCCCGCACCCGGGCCGAAGACGACCATCGACCACGACGGCACATTCGCGGTAGGGACCGATATCGCTCCGGGTACGTACAGCACGGCAGGTCCTGTCGCAAACGGCACCTGCTACTGGAAGCGGACGGGCAATCCTGACGGCGACCTCATTGACAACGCGATTAGCAAAAAGCCGCAGGTAGTCCGCATCGAGGTAACGGACAAAGCGTTCAAGACGGACGGCTGCCAGCCCTGGCAGCTGACCCCGGACGCAATTCCGCCCGCTAATACACCGCCTCCAGGTGTGCAAGGCACTCTCGGCATCCTCAACGGGCTGCTCGGCGGCCAGAATGGCCAGCAACCCCCCCATCCCTGATAGGTCCTGACCGCGACTGACGACAACCAGCCGCAATCCCGCGGGCGATCTTTTTTGGCTACCGTGGCGCCGTGGTCAGGACGCAGCAGATTGTCGTGGTTGGTGCCGGGGTAAGTGGATTGACTTCGGCGATATGTCTCGCCGAAGCGGGGTGGCCGGTACGGGTGTGGGCGGCGGCAATGCCACAGCAGACGACCTCGGTCGTGGCTGGTGCGGTGTGGGCCCCGCCGCGGCCCGCTGAACGTGCCACCAAAACCCTGGCCTGGACGCAGCATTCCCTCGGGGTGTTTCGGGAACTGGCCAGCAACCCGGGTACAGGGGTGCGTATGGCGCCGGCGATTGCCGTCGGTGAGTTGACCGGGGCCGAGGCGATGTCGTCCGCGGCCGAGCTGATCCCCGATCTGCGTCCGGCTGATCCGGCCGACCTCCCCGAGGGCTTCGGTACCGGGTTCCGCGCCACCATGCCGATGATCGACATGCCGCAATACCTCAACTACCTGACATATCGACTCGCCGCGGCCGGCAGCGAAATCGAGACGCGTGCGGTGCGGTCACTGGCCGAGGTCGCCGACACCGCACCGATCGTGATCAACTGTGCGGGTCTCGGCGCCGCAGCGTTGGCGGGCGATGACACGATGCGGCCGCTGTTCGGCCAGCATGTTGTTCTCGCCAATCCTGGTTTGCAGCAACTGTTTCTGGAAATCAACGCCGGCCCGGAATGGACCTGCTACTTCCCCCACCCGCAGCGTGTGGTGTGCGGCGGCATCAGCATTCCCGGCCGGTGGGACACGACTCCCGAACCCGAGGTGAGCGAACGGATCCTGCAGCGCTGCCGCCGGATCGAGCCACGGCTTGGTGAGGCCGAGGTGATCGAGACGATCACAGGTCTGCGTCCCGACCGCCCGTCGGTGCGATTGGAGGCCGAGCCGCTTGGGTGGGCGCGGTGCATCCACAACTACGGCCATAGCAGTAATGGCGTGACGTTGTCGTGGGGTTGTGCGCGCGATGTGGTGCGCTTGGTCGGTAACGCTGTCTAACGTCTGACGTTGTGAGCATCGATTACCGGCTGCACGCCCACATTGCCACCATCACGATCAACCGTCCCGAGACGCGCAACTCGCTGGACATGGCACATTTCCGCGATTTGGCCCAGGCGTGGGCCGCCTTTCGCGATGACGCCGGCGCCTGGGTCGCCGTGATCACCGGCGTCGGGCGGGATTTCTGTACCGGTGCCGACCTCAAGGAATTCATTCCGGAACTGACCGGTGATCTACCCAAACCCGAAGGGTGGGATAAGGACGACGCTATCCATGCCGTCTTGCATCGCTTCCCGGTGTACAAGCCGATCATTGCCGCGGTGAACGGCACCTGCGTGGCGGGCGGCTTCGAGATGTTGGGCTGCACCGACATTCGAGTGGCCGTGCCTGAGGCGCGATTCGCGGTGATGGAGCCCAAGCGCGGCCTGTTCGCCGGCGGCGGAAGCACGGTGCGGCTGCCGCGCCAGATGCCTTACGCGCTTGCGATGGAGCTGCTGCTGACCGCCGACATGGTGGACGCGGAGCGGGCTCTGGCCATGGGGTTGCTCAATCGGGTGGTCCCGGCGGACCAGCTGATGGACACCGCATATGACTACGCCGAGCGCATCGCCGCCAATGCGCCGCTGGCGGTGTTTGCGACGAAGCAGTCGGCTGTCGAAGGGCTGGCACTCGACCTCGAATCGGCGTACGACAACGAGACTCGGCACAGTGACCGCGTTTTCGCGACGGAAGACGCCAAGGAAGGACCGCGCGCGTTCGCCGAGAAGCGACCGCCGCGGTGGCGCGCGCGCTGACGATTACCGGCGAGTGGCCCGCCGGAGGTCGCGACTCAGCAGTGACAGCAGCCAGCTCACGATCGACAGCAGGATCGCGGCCCAGATCGCGGTCCACCAGAAGTGATCGATCTGCAGTCCCCAATGGGTGGTGTGTTCGGTGATCCGGGCGGTGATCCACAGCATCAACGCGTTGACGACGACGTGGAAAAGGCCAAGAGTCAGGATGTACAGCGGGATCGACAGGATCTGCACGATCGGTTTGATGATCGCGTTGACCAGACCGAAGATCACCGCGACGACGAATATGATGCCGATCCGCTGCAGCTTCGTGTCGCCGCCCACGAACGTCAGCCCGTGCACGAAATGGGTGACAACCCACATTGCAAACCCGGTCAATGCGGCGCGAATAAGAAAAGGGCCCATGTCGGGAGATCCTGCCACCGTGCGTCTGCGGAATGGGTGATCTAGACCGAATTGGATGCCGGGCAGTCCAATTCGCATGTTCTAGGGCTCTAGTTCAGGGCATAGAAGCGCTGTGCGTTCAACCCGCCGATCTTTTCCCGCGCCTCCTCGCTGATGTCGGCGCGGGTTCGCAGATGCTTGGTGCTTTCCGGCCATTCGCCGTCCCAATGCGGGTAATCGCTGGCGAACATGATGAAGTCGGCGCCGAGCACGTCGATCACGCCGGGCAGGATCGGTTCTTCTGGCTCACAGGTCACCCAGATGTTGCCCGCGGCCAGATAGTCGTGCGGATCACGACGCCAACCTCGCTCGACCCAATCTCCCCGCTTCTCGTAATGCTCATGCAGGCGATCCATGAAGAACGGGACCCAGCCCGCGCCTGCCTCCAAAAAGGCGACCCGCAACTGCGGATGCCGCTCGAAGACGCCGCCGGAGACCATCGCGGTCATCGCCGTCATCTGGTCGAACGGAAAGCTGATGCAGTGCACCTGGATGTAGTTCGTGAAGCGGTCCACGCCGATCTTCGGCAGGTGAATGCCGGGTGCGCCGTGAATGCCCAGCGGCATCTCGAGGTCGACGGCGGCAGCGTAGAACGGGTCCAGGTCCGGGTGGTCGAGGTTGCGGGTCTTGAGCGCCGGCGGTACCAGGGTCGCCACCAGCCCGAGCTCCTTGGCTTCGGTCATGACGTCGATGGCTGCCTGACCGTGCTCGACCGGGGTCACGGCGACGCCGCGCAACCGGCCACCCGACGAGGCGCAATAATCCGCGATCCACTGGTTGTAGAGGCGCGAGAATCCCGCGGCGAACTCGGGATCCTCGAGGCTGGGCGCGCATAGCCCCATGCTCGGGTACAGCACCATCGTGTCGATGTGATCGCGGTCAGCGTCGCCCAGCACGCCCTCGGGTGAGCGGCAATTGATGTCGGGTGCCTTGCTGATCCCGTGCTCGGGCGGGCAACCCGCGCCGGGGCCCTGGTCCTCGGGGTAATTGCGGCCTTCCATTGTCAACCGCAGCCGCCCGTCGGTGCTGGGCTTGACGTGTTCGGGCCAGCGTTTGATCGCTTCGACCGCCAGCGAGGAGTTCTCGGCGACGTGTCCATCAGCATCGATGATTCGCATGTATCCGCAACTTACTCTCGCGGATTGCATGTTGAAACGGCGCGCGCCAGCGCGCCGGGTGCTGCACGATGCTGACGTGACCACACAACGGTTGACCGCCGATCAGCGAAATTCATTCGTTGCGGCGTTGTTGGGCTGGACGATGGACGCCTTCGATTACTTCATCGTCGTGCTCGTCTACGCCGACATCGCAAAGACTTTCCATCACAGCAAAGCTGAGGTCGCATTCGTCACCACGGCCACCCTGGTCATGCGCCCCGTCGGCGCACTGCTGTTCGGGCTGTGGGCCGACCGCGTCGGCCGGCGGCTCCCCCTGATGGTCGACGTGATGTTCTACTCCGTGGTGGGGTTCCTGTGCGCGTTCGCCCCCAACTTCACCATCCTGGTGATCCTGCGGCTGCTGTACGGCATTGGCATGGGCGGTGAGTGGGGATTGGGAGCTGCGCTCGCCATGGAGAAGGTTCCCGTCGAGCGGCGTGGGTTTTTCTCCGGGCTGCTGCAGGAGGGGTACGCGTTCGGCTACCTGCTGGCGAGCGTCGCATCGCTGGTGGTGATGAATTGGCTGGGGTTGTCGTGGCGCTGGCTGTTCGCGTTGAGCATCATCCCGGGCCTGATCAGCCTGATCATCCGATACCGGGTGGAGGAGTCTGAGGTCTGGGAAGCTGCGCAGGACCGGATGCGGCTCACCAGCACCAGGATCCGCGACGTGCTGCGCGACGGCGCGATCGTCCGCCGATTCATTTACCTGGTGCTTCTGATGACCGCGTTCAACTGGATGAGTCACGGCACCCAGGACGTCTACCCGACCTTCCTGGCGGCGACCACCAACCACGGTGCGGGTCTGGACAGCGTGACCGTCAAGTGGATCGTGGTGGTCTACAACGTCGGCGCCATCATCGGCGGCCTGTTCTTCGGCACGCTGTCACAGCGGTTCAGCCGCCGCTATACCGTCGTGTTCTGCGCGCTGCTGGGCCTGCCGATCGTGCCGCTGTTCGCCTACTCGCACACGGCGGCGATGTTGTGCCTCGGTTCGTTTCTGATGCAGCTCTGCGTGCAGGGCGCGTGGGGGGTTATCCCCGCTCATTTGACCGAGCTGTCACCGGACGCCATCCGCGGCCTGTACCCCGGCGTGACCTACCAGCTCGGGAACCTGCTGGCCGCGTTCAATCTGCCCATTCAGGAACGCCTGGCCGAGTCGCACGGCTATCCCTTCGCGCTGGCGGCGACGATCGTGCCGGTGCTAATCGCCGTGGCCTTCCTTACGCTGATTGGCAAGGACGCCACGGGGATTCGCTTTGGCACCGCCGAAAGCGCTTTCCTGCCAACCGAAATGACGTGAATTTACCCGGTTTAAGCGGTGTCGGCGAGGATGCGCCGCAGCAGGTGCATCGCCACCGTCGTCGAGCGCTCCCGGATGTCGGATCGGTTTCCGGGAAGTCGCAGCGTCCGAGTGACCTTGCGGCCTTCGGCACCGGGCGGGCCAAGCATCACGCTGAAGCAGACCGTACCGACCGGCTTTTCCGCCGTTCCCCCGCCCGGACCGGCAATCCCGGTCGTCGCAACGGCGGTGTCGGCGCCGAAGCGCTGCAACGCACCCATCGCCATCGCTTCGGCCACCGGCTCGGACACTGCACCGTGCGCGTGGATCAGCGCCGGGTCGACGCCGAGTAGCTGCGCTTTCGCCTCGTTGGAGTAGGCCACCACACCGCCGGCCACGTAGTCGGACGAACCCGGCCGGTCGGTCAGCCGCGCCGCCACCATCCCGGCGGTGCAGGATTCCGCCGTCGCTATCCGGCGACCGGCCAGCAACCGCGCCACCAGATCGTCCACCTGGGAGCCATCTTCGGAAAAAATCTGCTGTCCGTGCCGGTCGCGCAGTAGCTTCGTCAGCTGCGCATACACCTCTGCGGCGTCCGGCTCGTAGCGGGTGACCATTTCAATCTCGCCCCGCCGCAGGCACGTGGTGATCTCCAGCGCGTCAAAGCCGGAAATGGACGTCTCGGCGCCGCGCAGTGTTTCGGCCAGCCCAGACTCGGGCAGCCCGAACATCCGAATCGTCTCCTGCCGGTAGATCGTTCGGCCGGCGATCGCCTCCTGCGCCGCGGGGGTCTCCACGGCCCTGCGCCACATCGGCTGAAGCTCCCGCGGCGGTCCGGGCAGCACGATCACCGCCGGCTTACCGGGGACGACCACACCCGGTGCGGTGCCCACCGGATCGAGCACCTGCGAACCCGCGGGAATCATGGCCTGTTTGCGGTTGGCGGCGCGCACCGCATCGAAGCTTTCCGTATCGAAGTGCGCCATCAGCTTTTTGAGAATATTGGCGATCTTGTCCTCGACCTCTTCGTCGAGCACCAGCTCCCGTCCGCAGAACCGCGCCACCACCTCGACCGTCATGTCGTCGGCGGTGGGTCCCAGCCCGCCGCTGGTGACGATCAGATCCACGCCTTGCTCGGCCATGAAGCGCAGTTGCGCCTCGATGTCGGCGGGGCGGTCACCGCAGATCGTGATGTGCGCCAGCTCCACGCCCAGTTCCAAGAGCCGGTCGGCAATCCACGGTCCGTTTCGGTCTTGAATTCGGCCGGTGAGGACCTCGGTCCCGGTGACCACGATGCCCGCGCGTGCACTCACCGGCATGAGCCTACGCATGAACTAGCCTGAGGCCGTGGCGCAGGCTCCGCGGATTCGCTACGCCAAATGCGGTGACATGGACATCGCCTATCAAGTCTTAGGCGAAGGTCCGGTTGATCTGGTCCTGCTGGTGGGACCATCGATACCGATCGACGCCATCGACTCCGAGCCCTCGCTATACCGCTTCTACCGGCGTCTGGCGTCGTTCAGCCGAGTGATCCGATTCGATTTCCGGGGAATGGGCCTGTCGTCGCGCGTCCCCTCGCTGGAGATGATCGGGCCGGAGTTCTGGGCCGAGGACGCGATCGCAGTGATGGATGCCGTCGGCTGCGGGCAGGCGGCCGTCCTCGCAACGAGCTACAACGCGATGAGCGGACTCGTTCTCGCCGCCGACTACCCCGAACGGGTGCGCAGCCTGGTGGTGATCAACGGCACGGCGCGTGTCTCGTGGGCACCCGACTACCCGATCGGTGCGAGGCCGAGCGCCACTGACCCATTCACGACGGTCGCAATGGAGTCGGATGCGGTTGAGCAGGGCTTCGATGTGCTGGGGGTCGTCGCGCCGACGGTTGCCCGTAACGACGCGTTTCGGGAGTGGTGGGATCACGCCGGCAATCGCGCGGCGTCACCGAGCATGGCCCGTGCCGTGAGCAATGTCGTGACAGAGGGCGACGTTCGTGACACACTCGCGCGCATCGCCGCGCCGACGCTGATCCTGCAGCGCGATAGCGTCCGATTCATCCCTCCGGAGAATGGCCGTTTCCTGGCCGAGCACATCGCCCGATCACGCTATGTGCAACTGCCGGGCGAAGATTCGCTGTACTGGGTGGGCGACACCGCGCCGATACTCGACGAGATCGAAGAGTTCATTACCGGCGTGCGCGGTGGCTCCGATGCTGAGCGCGTGCTCACCACGATCGTGTTCACCGACATCGTCGGCTCTACCCAGCGCGCCGCCGCGCTCGGCGACGACCGGTGGCGAGACCTGCTCGACAACCACGACGCCATCGTCCGCCACGAGCTGGACCGATTCGGCGGTCGCGAAGTCAACACTGCCGGAGACGGATTCGTCGCGACGTTCACCAGTCCCAGCGCGGCGATCGCGTGTGCGGATGGGATTGTCGACGCGGTGCGGGTGCTGGGTATCGAGGTGCGGGTGGGCATTCACGCCGGCGAGGTGGAGGTGCGCGGCGTTGACGTCGCCGGCATGGCCGTGCACATTGGCGCGCGGGTGGCCGCGCTGGCGGGAGCGAGCGAAGTGCTGGTGTCCTCGACAGTGCGCGACATCGTCGCCGGCTCGCGGCGCACGTTCGCCGAGCGCGGTGAGCGCGAACTCAAAGGCGTGCCAGGACAGTGGCGGCTGTACGCCCTGGTCCGCCAGCAGGCGACCATCAGCTGATTAGTTCGCTGCGCGACAATGAACCGATGATCGAGTTAGAGGTATTGCAGGCTGACGTGACCAAGCTCGAACTCGACGCGATCACCAATGCCGCCAATACAGAGCTACGGCACGGCGGCGGCGTCGCCGCGGCGATCGCCCGCGCCGGTGGGCCCGACGTGCAACGTGAATCGGCCGAGAAAGCACCGATCGGCCTCGGGGACGCCGTCGAGACCACGGCCGGCGACATGCCGGCTCGCTACGTGATCCATGCGGCGACGATGGAGCTGGGTGGTCCAACCTCAGCCGAGATCATCGCGCGGGCCACCGGAAATACCCTGCGAAAGGCCGATGAGCTTGGTTGCCGCTCGCTGGCGCTGGTGGCTTTCGGTACCGGCGTCGGCGGCTTCCCGCTCGAAGACGCAGCGCGGCTGATGGTTGACGCCGTCCGACAGCACCAGCCGCGTTCGCTGGAGCGGATAGTGTTCGCGGTCCACGGTGCGGCGGCCGAGCAGGCGTTCCGGGACGCAGTGCAGAGATAACGGGCCTACGGGTCGTGCGGCCGAGACAAGAAGCGCTCGACGGTCGCGACTTTCTGCGTCATCGCGTCGGTGGCGCCTTTACGCCAGTCGGCCTTGATCACCGTGCTGACCCGAGGGGCGCGAGCGGCGACGGCCTCCACGGCGCGCTGCACGACCAGCATCACTTCTTCCCAGGTCTCGCCTTCGATCACGGTGAACATCGAGTCCGTCTTGTTGGGCAGGCCGGAATCGCGGACCACCCGAACGGCTTCGGCAACGATCTCGCCGACGCCCTCGCCTACCCCGAGCGGGGTGACCGAAAATGCGACGAGCACAGACACCCGATGAGCGTACCTAGCCGGCCTGGCAGCATCGAGCCCCATGCGGGTTCTGGTGCAAAGGGTCTCATCAGCAGCGGTGTCGGTGGATGACCGAGTGGTGGGTGCCATTCGGCCAGATAGCCAGGGACTGCTCGCGTTCGTCGGTGTCACCCACAGCGACGACGCGGATAAGGCGCGGCGGCTCGCCGAAAAGCTATGGAATCTACGCATTCTCGCCGACGAACGGTCGGCGGCCGACGTCAACGCGCCCATCTTGGTGGTCAGCCAGTTCACCCTCTATGCCGACACCGCGAAGGGGCGCCGGCCGTCATGGAACGCTGCCGCTCCGGGGCCGGTCGCCGAGCCGCTGGTGACGGCGTTCGCCGAGGCGTTGCGCGGGCTGGGAGCCCACGTGGAGACGGGCGTATTCGGTGCGAACATGCAGGTCGAATTGGTAAACGACGGCCCGGTGACGGTGTTTCTCGAGCTCTGATGCCGTCACTGCCGGTACTTTGGTTATGTCGGCTACGTTTTGGCCGATTAAGCGGGAGGGGCGGCCTTGCATGAGTACGACACCTGAATTCGGGTCGCTTCGTTCCGACGACGACCAGTGGGACATCGTCAGCAGCGTCGGCTACACCGCGCTGCTGGTGGCGGGCTGGCGGGCGTTGCACGCGCTAAGCCCGCAACCGCTGGTCCGCGACGAATACGCGAAGGTTTTCATCGCCGCTTCACGGGACTCGTACCTGGCGGGCGTGCTTGCCAATCCGGGAGCCTCGGAAGATGAGACCGCCTTTCCGCGCCTGTACGGCGTGCAAACCCGGTTCTTCGACGACTTCTTCGCTTCCGCCGGCGACGCGGGGATACGACAGGCGGTGATTGTCGCCGCGGGCTTAGATAGCCGGGCATATCGTCTTGAATGGGCCGATGGCACAACGGTTTTCGAAGTCGACCTACCGAAAGTCCTGGAATTCAAGGCGCGGGTGCTGGACGAACATGGCGCTGCGCCCAAGGCACGCAGGATCGAGGTCGCCGCCGATCTGCGCACCGACTGGTCGCGGACATTGGAAGCGGCTGGCTTCGACACGGAGAGCCCCAGTGCCTGGTCGGTGGAGGGAGTGTTGCCCTACCTGACCGACGATGCCCAAAACGCGCTCTTCACGCGGGTCAGCGGGCTAAGTGCGCCGGGCAGCCGAATCGCCATTGGCGCTTTGGGGACACGCTTGGACCGCGATCAGCTCGCCGCCCTGGAGGCGGACCACCCCGGGGTCAATATGTCGGGCAACGTGGATTTTTCGGCTCTCACCTACGAACCCAAGACCGACCCCGCGGAGTTGCTTGCCGCGCATGGCTGGGCCGTCGAACCGGTCCGCAACACGCTCGAGGTGCAGGCCGGCTACGGGATGACCCCGCCGGACGTGGACGTCAAGATCGACGGTTTCATGCACTCCCAATACATAACGGCAAGCCGGTCGGGGTGAGTCGCGATGGTGACGATCACGAGGCTCTCCCCCGCCGACGCCATCGCGGAGATCGGCGCCAGTCCGTGGGGATCCGGGGTCGGAGCATTCTTCGACCTCGATGGCACGTTGGTCGACGGCTTCACGGCCGCAATTCACGTTGGCGATCGGATCCGGCGTCGGCAAGCCGGGATCAGCGAGCTGCTGGGGGTATTCGAAGCCGCGCTACGGTATCGATTCGGCCGCTTGGAGTTTGAGCACCTGATCATGCGGGCTGCGGTTTATCTGCGTGGCGAATCGCTCGCCGAGCTCGACGAGTTGGGCGAGCGATTGTTCGTCGAACGCGTCGCCTCACGCCTGTACTTCCACATGCACGAAATCGTGCGGGCACATCAGCAACGCGGGCATACCGTAGTGATGAGCTCATCGGCGCTGTCCATCCAGGCACTACCCGTCGCCCGCTTTCTTGGTATTTCCAACGTGCAGTGCAATCATTTCGAACTCGACGAGCACGGGTGTCTGACCGGCGGAATCGTCAAACCCATTGTGTGGGGGGCGACGAAGGCTGATGCGGTGCGTCAGTTCTGCGTCGACAATGGTATTGCGGTGCAACGTAGTTACTTCTACGCCGACGGCGATGAGGATGCGGCGTCGATGTCACTGGTCGGCTATCCGCGGCCGGTGAACCCCCGGTCCGGGCTGGCGGCCGCGGCAGCGGTACACGGATGGCCGGTGATGTGCCTCGCGTCGGGCCGTCGCGGGCCGGTGCGGACCTTGCGCTATCTGGCGAAGCACGCCCGCCGCCAATCCGAGAGAGACACGGACTAAGGGGTAAGCAGAATTTTCACGTCCTCGCCAGTCCGCGACTCCGCGGTCGCGTAACCCTTGGCCGCTTCATCCAGAGGCAGTGCCGTGGTGAAGATGCCGTCGACATCGAGCCGGCCGGACTGAAGCAGTGGGATCAATTCCGGCCAGGTGCGCTGTACCGGGGCCGTGGTCATCCGCAGCGTAATGCTGCGAATCAGGCAGCCCAGGGCGTTGAGTGGAAACGGATTCATATCGTGCACACCGACAACCGAGACGGTGCCTCCCGGCCGCACCGCGTTGAGCGCGTCGGTCAGGGATGCGTCCGTGGCGACCGCGTCGATCACCGCGTCGGCGCCGCGGCCTCCCGTTGTGGCGAGGATGGCCTCGACCGCTGGCGCCTTGATTGGCGTTGCTCCCCACTGGGCGGCACGGTCGAGGCGGCCGTCGACTCGATCGACAGCGAAAACCGTTGCCGCGCCCTGGAAAAGCGCGCTGCGTAGCGAGCACAGGCCGACCGCTCCCAGGCCGATGACCGCCACGGTTCCGCCGTATGGGATGTCGGCGCGCTGCGCCGCCGCCCAGCCGGTGGCGAGGTTGTCAGTGAGTAGCAACGCCTGTTCGGTGCTGATCGCCTCGGGGATCTTGAGCAGCTGGAAGTCGGCGGCGGGCACAGCAAGAAGATCAGCCTGTGCGCCGGCAAGCACACCGCCGCCGAAGATCTGAAACCCGGAGTAGCACATGACCGGGTCGCGGGTCGCGCAGCCGGGGCAGGCGCCGCAGCCGGTCACTGACGACACCATCACCTGATCGCCAACTTTGACGGTGCGCACGTCCGATCCGATTTCGACGACAGTGCCCACCGCCTCGTGGCCAAGCGTCATCGGCTCGACGAGTGGGAAATCGGCCTCGTAGAAGTGCAGGTCGGATCCGCAGATGCCGGCGGCGGTAACCTCGACGATCGCTCCGTCGGGGCCGGAAAGCGTTGGATCGGGACGAGTATCGACCCGGATGCTGCGGGGCCCATCGACAACTACGGTGCGCATATTGGTGTGCTCACTTTCTTTGTCGCACAACGAATTGTGACCAGTCCGGTTCGCGAACCGCAGCCCAGTACTCGTTGAGGCGCCACGGGCTGACGGTGTGGATCTCGCCGTCGGCGTTCTTGAAGTACGAGTGTTTGACCGCGGGATGCGACCACACCATCTTCTTGATTTGAGTCTGCGTCCGCTGATGCCAATCGGTGGCCGCTTCCGCGCACGGTTCCACAGAATGCACGCCCGGCTCCGCCAGCCGCTTCAGGCATTGGTCGATGTAGCGCATCTGCAGTTCGGACTGGAAGATCAGGCTGCCGCCGTGGGCGAGATGCGTCCCGGGCCCGTAAATGATGAAGAAGTTGGGGAATTCTGGAACGGTGATGCCCAGGTAGGCATACGGTCGGCTCCCCCACATGTCGTGCAGGCCGATTCCGTTGCGGCCAGTGACTTTCAGCGGCCACAGCACATCGGTGTGCCGGAATCCGGTGGCGTACACGATGATGTCGGCGTCGTGGGTGACACCGTCTTCGGTGACGACGCCGCCCGGGACGATCTTGCGGATCGGCGTACGCACCAGTTCGACGTTGTCCCGTTGCAGTGTTTGCAGCCAGCTGCCGTTGTCCTGCAGTGTCCGTTTGCCGGTGGCGGGATAGTCGGGCATGACTTTGATCAGCAGGTCGTCATTTGCGCCGACTTGGCTGGTGATCCATTGGCTGAACATCATTCGGGCGGCGGCATTGATGTCGCTGACGGCATAGTCCTGATCGGCATAATTCGGGTCGCCCTGGGCGGCGTCGAGACCTTTGTCGGAGCCGGGCCACAATACGAGAAATCGGTACCACCTCCCGTAGAACGGCAGGTGGCGTATCGCCCAGCGCACGCCGCCACCGACTTCGTCGTGGTACATCGCATTCGGGAACATCCACTGGGCGGTCCGCTGAAAGACGGTGAGCCGCTCGACGTCCTCGGCAATCGCTGGTGCGATCTGGAAGCCGCTGGCGCCGGCCCCGACGAGCGCGACCCGCTTGCCGGTCAGGTCGATTGAGTGATCCCAGGCCGCGGAGTGAAACGACGGCCCCTCGAAGGTGTCGGCGCCGTCGAATTCGGGAATATAAGACCGATTTAGCTGACCGACTGCGGTGATGAGGGCCCGCGCACTTAGCGTGCTCGTCTGCCCGTCAGGCGAGCGCAGTGTAACGCTCCACATGGCGTCGTCATCGTGCCACTCGGTCGCGAGGACCTCGGTGTTCCACCGCACGTGCTCAGTCAAGTCGTGCTTGTTCATCACCTGGGCGAAATAGCCTCGCAGCTCGTACTGCTCGGCGAAGAAGTGTGTCCAGTCGTTGTTGGGTTCGAAGCTGTAGCAATAGAAATGGTTCGCCACATCGACGCGGGCTCCCGGATAGCTGTTCTCCCACCATGTTCCGCCGGGGCCGGCGTTCTTCTCCACGATCGTGAAGGGGATTCCGGCTTGTTTGAGGCGCACTCCGGCCAGAATGCCGGATTCGCCACATCCGACGACCAGCACCGGGATCTCGGCTGCGCGCTCGGTCGGCAGGGGCGCCGGACGGCGGGGGTCGGCCCCGTCGAGATCCAGCTCCTCGGAGACCAGGGCAACGTAGTCGTCGGGAACGTGCTCGCAAGCCGCCCAGTCCATCATTTCCCGGATGAGTTCGGGGCTCAGCGGCTTTGGTTCGGGGCAGCCGCGGTCTCGATACTCGGTGATCACCGACAGTGCCGCCGCGCGCGCTCGCGCCTTGTCCTCCTCCGACATGAACCCCTGCACTTCGTTGAGGAAGATGCCCATCTGCTTGAACTCGCGGATGAATCGCGGATCGCCGGTGATATGCACAAGCGAGAGCAGCAGCGTCGGAATGCTGACATCGTCCAGCGCGGCCGCGATTTCAGGTGTTGACGTCGTGAAGGGATGGCCGGCGTAACGGCTGCGCATCAAGCCGATCCTTTCGGCGGAAGGGAATTACGCTACGAGTAGTTTCGTAATTGGCAGCACTACGCTACCCTCCCGCGCCGCAGGGGATCAAGGGTCGTCATTGCAGAGCAGCTGCTCTGGGTGATGAAAGGTGTTGGTTCTCGGCTGGCCGCGGTCGAGATGAGGCGGTGGGATCCATTCGATGTCCCCGTTGGCCCCCTTGCGGGTATTCCAGCCGCCGGGTTTGATCAGCCGATGGTGGGAGCCGCAGGCGAATGTGAGATTGTCCATGTCGGTGGCCCGGCACGCGGCGTATTCGTCAATGTGGTGGACTTCGCAGAGGTAGCCGGGTACGTCGCAGCCGGGTGCCGTACACCCACGATCCTTGGCGTAGAGCACAATTCGCTGTCCGGGCGAGGCCAGCCGCTTGGCGTGAAAGAGTCCTATCGCGTGGCCCTTGTCGAAGATCGCCAAGTAGTGGTGGGCGTGGCGGGCCAGTCGGATGACGTCGTTCATGGGTAGCAGGGTGCCTCCACCGGTGAGTGCCTTGCCGGTACCCGCTTCCAGTTCCCTGAGCGTTGTGGTCACGATGATGGTCGCCGGTAATCCGTTGTGCTGGCCCAGTTCCCCGCTCGCTAGCACCGCGCGTAACGCGGCCTGCAATCCGTCATGGTTGCGTTGGCTTGCCGAGCGGGTGTCATGCTGGACTGTCTCCTCCCCTGGCGCGCCGTCAACGACCGGAGTCGGGTCATCGGGGTTACACATACCGGGGGTGGCCAGTTTGGCCAGCACTGCTTCGAAGGTGCCTCGCGCCTCCGGAGTTAGAAGGCCGCTGAGCCGCGACATCCCATCGCTGTCCTGCTTGCCCAGGATCAGCCCACGCCGGCGGGCACGGTCGACATCGGTGAAGTTTCCGTCCGGGTTGAGGCAATAGGCGAGTCGATCCGCCAGCTTGCGCACTTGCTCGGGGCGAAACTGGATGGCTCGGCGCGCAAGATGTTGCTCGGCGCATTGCTGGGTTTCCGCATCCACCCAATGGGGCAATTGATCGAAGAACTGGCGAATCACGGCAACATGGCCAGCCCCAATAGCGCCGTTGCGCTGCGCGGCGGCGGTGGCAGGCAGCCGTGGCTCTAACGGTTCACCGGTCAGCGCGCGCCGCGGCCCCAGATCGGCGGCCTCGGCTATTCGTCTGTTGGCCTCGCCCCGAGTGATGCGTAGCCGGTCGGCCAACACATGGGACAGTTTGCCGCCCAGCTCGGTGGCGTTGGATTCTTCGGCGATCTGATTGATCAACGCGTGGCCCGGCACCCGAAGGCGCCGTGTCTCATGCTCGAGTTGCTCGAGCAATGCCAGCCGCTCCGGGGTGGTCAGCACATCAAACGAATGCCCCACCACCCGGGACACCACGGCACGCAGCGCCTGGAAGTCCTGTTGGATCTCCTGACGATCACTCGAAAGCATGTTCGAATACTATGACGGGCCACCGACAAAAAATCCCACCCGGGAACCACTGAAACGTAAGTGGCGCAAGTGATTTTGGGCGGCCCTACCGTTACAACCTACTCGGCCTTATGCGAAACGTCGGCAATCAAACCGCCGTCGATGACGAATTCGGCCGCGGTCGCGTACGACGATTCGTCGCTGGCAAGGAAGAGCACGAACATCGACACCTCCTGCGCTTCCCCGGGCCGTCCGAGCGGAATGTTGAGGAGATCCTGGGGAAGTTTGGCGGTCATCGGAGTGCGGATGAAACCCGGGTGAATGGAGTTGACGCGGATGTTGTGGGGTGCCAATTCCAGCGCCGCAGACTTGGTTAGACCGCGGACGGCCCACTTGGAGGTCACGTACCCGTGCACCCACGCGGCACCCCGCAGGCCCTCGATGGATGAGACGTTGACGATCGACCCGCCGCCGGTGGCGGTCATCGGGTCGATAACCGCTTGGATGCCCAACAGCGTGCCGGTGACGTTGACGTCGAGGATCTGCTGCCACTTCGTCAGATCGAATGTCTTGAGCGGGCCGTAGTTAATGATTCCGGCGTTATTGACCAAGACATTCAGCTTGCCGAACTCTTCCACCGCCGCGGCGGCAGCCGCCGTCCATTGTTCGGGATTCGTCACGTCGAGATGCACGTACCGCGCCGCGGCGCCGACTTCGTCGGCCAGTGCTTTGCCTTCGTGGTCGAGGATGTCGCCGATCACCACCTTGGCGCCCTCGGCGACGAGCAACCGGGCGTGAGAGGCCCCCATGCCCCTGGCGGCGCCGCTGATCAGTGCAACCTTGTCATCCACGCGTCCCATGACGGGTCAGGCTACCGGAGCAGGTCAAGCGCTTAGAACCTGTTCTAATCAGCACCAACGGCAGACTGCCCACCGATTGGCCAGCCGCAGCTCTGTGCCTATCTGGTGCGCTGGGAAACAATTAAGACGAACCGTCATCCGTGTGTGGCCACGTGGTGGACCGCGCTGACGGAAGTGCGCTAGGCGAAGCGGGAGGTGGATGAGCGTCGTGGCCCCGTTACTTACGGCCTGCAGTGGATTCCTGTTCGCCGTCTTATGGATGGATCTGATTTTCGATACCCAAGTTTTTGGGCACCGAGGTGCCGGTGAAGAACTGCCCGAGTCTGTACTTGCTTCCATCGCGGGGTATTACCACCGCGCGACGACCACATCGCGACCGATGAGCCGGCTGATTGCACTTGTGATGCTGATCTTGTTGGGTGCGTTGGGGTTTCAGGCCACTCGAGGGTATGACCCCGGCTGGCTACTGGTGATGTCGGCGTTTCTGGCGGGTATCCCGACGATGCTGGCATTGACACAAACCGTTCCCGACGCCGTTCGCCTCGGGCACCGTACCGATAGCCCGCCCGAACAGACTCGTCTGGCACGCTCCATCTGCCGGGATCACCTCATCTGCGTCGGCTGCATGGTCGTATTCCTGGTCTTGTGGGTGGCCCACACCCTGGTGGTCTGACGCTGAAGAGCGACACGTCGTAGTTTCGAAGGCCTGGTCGGGGGCGGCTGGCCTCGTCAATGAGGTGCGTACTAAACTAGAACACGTTTCAATTCGGCGAGTGTCCCAGGAGTTGGTATGCACACCCCTATTTGCGACGAACTCGGTATCGAGTTCCCGATCTTCGCCTTCACTCACTGTCGCGATGTCGTGGTGGCTGTCAGCAAGGCCGGGGGGTTCGGCGTGCTCGGCGCCGTGGGCTTCACGCCCGAGCAGCTCGAGATCGAGCTCAATTGGATTGACGAGAACATCGGCGACCACCCCTACGGTGTCGACATCGTGATCCCAAACAAGTACGAGGGCATGGACTCGCACCTGTCCGCGGATGAGCTGGCCGAAACGCTACGCAAGATGGTGCCTCAGGAGCACCTTGACTTCGCCAAAAAGATCCTCGCCGATCACGGCGTTCCCGTGGACAACGCCGATGAGGACACCTTGCAGCTGCTCGGATGGACCGAGGCGACCGCCACCCCACAGGTCGAATTGGCGCTCAAGCACCCGAAGGTGGCGATGATCGCCAACGCGCTCGGCACTCCCCCGGCCGACATGATCAAGCACATCCACGATTCCGGTCGCAAGGTCGCCGCATTGTGCGGCTCACCCTCGCAGGCGCGGAAGCACGCCGACGCGGGCGTCGACATCATCATCGCCCAGGGCGGCGAGGCCGGTGGGCACTGCGGTGAGGTGGGCTCAATCGTGTTGTGGCCGCAGGTCATCAAGGAGGTCGCCCCGGTGCCGGTGCTGGCGGCGGGTGGCATCGGCAGTGGCCAGCAGATCGCGGCGGCCTTGGCACTGGGCGCCCAAGGGGCGTGGACCGGATCCCAGTGGCTGATGGTCGAGGAAGCCTCGAACACCCCGGTTCAGCAAGCGGCATACGCCAAGGCGAGCAGCCGTGACACCGTCCGCAGCCGTTCGTTCACCGGTAAGCCGGCCCGGATGCTGCGCAACGACTGGACCGAGGCGTGGGAGCAGCCCGACAACCCGAAGCCCCTCGGTATGCCGCTGCAGTACATGGTTTCCGGCATGGCGGTTCGGGCCACGAACAGATACCCGAACGAGACCGTCGACGTCGCGTTCAACCCCGTCGGTCAGGTCGTCGGTCAGTTCAACAAGGTGGAAAAGACGTCGACGGTCATCGAACGGTGGGTGCAGGAGTACCTGGAGGCGACGAACAGGCTCGACGAGCTAAACGCCGCCGCCGTCTAACGGCGCCTACTCGTCGTCGACGTCGACTTCAGTCTTGCCGGTGAACACCTCTTTGGCCCTGTCGACCGCGTGAGTCGCGATGTCGACGGAATTCTGAACGATGCCGCTGGCGCCGCCCGCGATGTCGCCGCGGAGGATGTCGCCGGCGTGTTCGACGATGTCCGAAGCCTTTTCCACGGCATTGGTCGCGATGTCCCGCGCGGCGTCGACTGCATCTTTGGGATTGAAGGCCATCGGAGTCTCCTTTGGTTGCAGGACATTTGGTACGACTCTAGACGTGACGCCCGGCGAACCGCTCGGTCAGTAGTTCACCAAGGTGCGCCAGTAGTCTTCCGGAACTTCGGCTCCGGATCGCAATATTCGCGCCAGCCCAACGGCCATCGCTACGCCGAGCAGGCCCAGCCATAGCCCCGCCACCCCGATGATCCCCCACAGTACGGCAGTGACTGCGGGCAACGGCGAGAGCACGGCGAGCACCGGCGCGAAGAAGAACCCGGTCCCGATGTACCACGCCGAGCCGGCGCGATCGGATGCGAGGACAAAGTGCAGCCATCGCGGGATCGGCGCTTGGATGGGTTGATCGTGACGCATCACTTGTTCACCTCTCCCCTCCTTGATACCGCAAACAAGGTCGCCCGGTGGAGAAGTGGTCAGGCCCTAGAAGAGCCGGTCATCCAGCAGGCGGGAAGAACCCTGCCCCGGTGAACCATCCTTCTTGCCACCCTTGAACTCCCAGGCAGAGCATGGGAAGCCCGGCCGCTGACTGTGCCGCAGTTTGTGGACCCGGGCACTTCGCACCGGCCTGCTGGACTCCGTACAGCGGATAGGAAATGACCCAATACCCGATGGTCGCCGCCGGGAACTGGTTCGGGGGCGGGAAGTGACAGGCTTCGGCCTGCCCGCTGGGGCCTCGTCCAAAAATGAAGCGCTCGTAGTTGTCGCACGGCGCCCCCAGCGAAGCCTGATAGTTCATGCCCGGCACGTCGCCGTCGTAATGCGGATCGGCAACCGCGCACGGAGCCACGGTGAGCGCGCCAGCCGTGAGCGCAGCCGTGGCGAGAAGTTCGCGAACCATGCTCCACCCTTCGCGTTCGTGCCACCTGACCCGGTTTGCCATCGGTGACCTGGACCAAAGCATATCCATTGCGCCGCGGGTCACAAGGTCGTTTTGGAGCCGGGTCGTTTTGGAGCCAGGCGGACGCTCGGTCAAAACCAAACCCTACTTCGATGAATGGCCGGCCGGGCGATAGGTGCAGATGAGAACGCCGGTGCCGGTTTTCGTCACCGAAACCAGCTCGAGCGCTCGGGCCCGACCGTCGCTGGGAAACACCTGCTTGCCGCCGCCGAGCAGGATCGGCTCGATCATCAGCCGGTATTCGTCGACCAGGTCATGCTCGATCAGCTGTGTTGCCAACGAGGCGCTACCCATGACCTGTAGCGACGCTCCGCTCTGTGCTCGCAGCCGGCCTATCGCGCCGATCACGTCGTCGGCCGGTAGCAGATGCGAGCCAGGCCAGGTGAGGTCGTCTTGGGTCAGCGTGCGGGACGCCACGTATTTGGGAATCGCGTTCATCCGGTCGGCGAACGGGTCGCCGGCACGGTCCGGCCAGGCCGCCGCCATGGTCTGCCAGGTGCGTCGTCCGAACAGCAGTGCCTCCGTGGAAGCCATGGTCTCGGTGACTGCCGGGCCCATGGTGTCGGGTTCGAAGTACGGCATCGACCAGCCGCCGTGTGCGAATCCGCCCTCGGTATCTTCCCCCTGGCCGCCCGGTGATTGGACGACGCCATCGAGACTCAGAAAGTCACTCAGCACGATGCGCATCGGTTACGCCCTTTCGTTTGCTAGGTCCTGCTGGTCGCTGCTCTTTGTGCAGACCACCGGCGCGCCCGAAATTCATCGGTGCTGAACACGTTGCAATTCGCGCGTGTCGATCTTGCGTAAGTGCTTCCCAACCGGGGTATAGCAATGGTTTATTGGCACTAGAACACGTCGTATCGAGGAGTGGTTTATGCCAACCCCCAATCTGCCTCCCGGGTTCGATTTCACCGACCCGGACATCTACGCCGAGCGGCTGCCGGTCGAAGAATTGGCCGAGATGCGTCGAACCGCACCGATCTGGTGGAACGAACAACCACTCGGGACGGGCGGGTTCGACGACGGCGGGTTCTGGGTGGTGTCCAAGCACAAGGACGTGAAGGAGGTCTCGCTACGCAACGATGTCTTCTCCAGCCTGCAGAAGACCGCCCTGCCACGCTACAAAGAGGGCACGGTCCGCGAGCAGATCGATACGGGCAAGTTCGTCCTGCTCAACATGGACGCCCCGCAGCACACCCGGCTGCGCAAGATCGTCTCCCGCGGTTTCACTCCCCGCGCCGTCGAGGCTCTGCGCGATGACCTCAAGGAGCGTGCCCGGCGCATCGTCGAGGCCGCGGCGGCGGCGGGTTCCGGCGACTTTGTCGAACAGGTTTCGTGCGAACTGCCGCTGCAAGCCATCGCCGGCCTGCTGGGTGTGCCTCAGGAGGACCGCAAGAAACTCTTCCACTGGTCCAACGAGCTGGTCGGTGACCAGGATCCCGAATTCGCCCGCAATGACGCGATGGGCGCCTCGGTTGAATTGATCACCTACGCCATGCAGATGGCCGCGGAGAGAACGAATGATCCCCAGGACGACATCGTCACCAAGCTGATCGAGGCCGATATCGACGGCCACAAGCTGTCCGACGACGAGTTCGGCATGTTCGTGATGCTGTTGGCGGTCGCCGGCAACGAGACCACCCGCAACTCCATCACCCAGGGCATGATGGCCTTCACCGACTTCCCCGATCAGTGGGAGCTGTACAAGAGGGAGCGTCCCGTCACCGCGGCCGACGAGATCGTTCGCTGGGCCACCCCGGTCACGTCTTTCCAGCGGACCGCGCTAGAGGACTATGAGCTGTCGGGTGTGCAGATCAAGAAGGGTCAGCGGGTGGTGATGGTTTACCGCTCAGCCAACTTCGACGAAGAAGTCTTCGACGACCCGTTCACCTTCAACATTCTGCGCGACCCCAACCCGCACGTGGGATTCGGCGGCACCGGCGCGCACTACTGCCTCGGGGCCAACCTGGCGCGGATGACGATCGACCTGATGTTCAATGCGATCGCCGATGCCATGTCGGATCTGGAATCGATCGGCAAACCTGAGCGGCTGCGATCGGGTTGGCTCAACGGGATCAAGCACTGGCAGGTCGACTACCACACCAACGGGGCAGCGAAATGCCCTGTCGCGCACTAAGACCTATATTCAAGCGATGGCCACACATCGAGCTGTCCACGTAGAGTCCGCAGGCGCAGCCTTACAGCTGGTCGACGTCGAAACCAAGCCCCCGGGTCGTGATGAGGCACGGCTGACGGTCTCCGCGTGCGGGATCTGCGGCACTGACGCACACTTTGTCTCCGGCGGATTCCCCGGCATGTCGTGGCCGTTGACTCCCGGGCATGAAATCGCCGGAAAAATTGCCGAACTCGGGCCGGGCGTCGAGGGTTTCGCGGTCGGCGATCGTGTCGCGGTCGGGTGGTTCGGCGGGTGCTGCTACCACTGCGATCAGTGCCGCAAAGGTCAATTCATTCACTGCGAGAACGGCAAAGTCCCGAGCTGGCAGTATCCGGGCGGATATGCGGAGTCGGTGACTGTGCCCACCAGTGCGCTGGCCCGGATACCGGCCGAGCTCTCCGACGCAGAAGCAGCCCCGCTGGGCTGCGCCGGCGTGACCACGTATAACGCCCTGCGCCACACGAAGGCGTTGCCCGGCGACCGGGTGGCGATCCTCGGTGTCGGCGGGCTCGGTCATCTCGGGGTGCAGTTCGCCCGTGCGATGGGCTTCGAGACCATTGCGATCAACCGGGGCACCGGCAAAGAGGACGATGCCCGGAAACTCGGCGCCCATCACTACATCGACTCCACCGCCAATGATCCCGCCGAAGCGCTGAAGGCCCTGGGCGGTGCGACGGTCGTGTTGGCTACCGCGGGCAACTCGAGTGCCATGGCAGCAACGGTCGGTGGCATAGCGCCCCAGGGTGAGCTCGTCACGATCGGTGTCACGCCTGAGCCGCTGCCGATCAGCCCGATTCAGCTGATAACGCCAGGGGTCAGCATTGTCGGCCATCCCTCTGGGACCGCGAAAGAGGTCGAAGACACAATGCATTTCGCGGTCTTGTCGGGTGTGAGGGCCTGGATCGAGGAGCTACCTCTGTCGCAAGCCGCAGAAGGTTTCGCGGCGCTGGAGCACGGACGGGCGCACTACCGCACCGTTCTCACCATGTGACCGAGGTGTGGCGCCTAGACGCATCCGACGGTGAACTGCTCATTCGTACCGGCGTCAAGGGCAGGGCCGCGCGAATGGGTCATCGTCTCACCATCGTGATGACGCGGTGGCAGGCCACTGTGAGCTGGGCCGGTGCCCAGCCCGTTACCGCGGAACTCGCGGTCGAGACGGACTCGTTCGAGGTGCTGCGCGGCGAGGGCGGCGTCAAAGGGTTGTCCGGTCCCGAGAGAACTTTGGTGCGGTCGAATGCGTTGAAGTCATTGGATGCCGGTCGATTCCCCGAGATCCGCTTCACCGCTGAGACCATCGACAAGACCAAAGATGGATACCGTCTGACCGGCAAGCTTCACATCAGGGGAAAGTCACGAGAACACGTAATAGACTTGCGCACAGAGGATCTCGGTGATTCGTGGCGAATGTCTGCCGAATCCAGCGTTCGCCAGTCTGATTACGGCGTCAAGCCCTACTCGCTGCTGATGGGCTCGGTGCAGGTCGCTGACGACGTGACGGTGTCCTTCGCCGCGGTTCACGCCAAGGACGATTGATCTGGTCGCTCTTGGGGCTTACGGCTGCGCTGGTGCGTGCGGGCCTGAATCGCCGGTGTCGCCAGGTATGTGCTCAAGCACTCTGGTCAAATAGGGTTGCCGACTATTCGGGTCCGGTTGCGGCTCGGCAGGTGCGCCTTGCTGCTCGTCCGGCGCGCCCGGTTCCACAACCGGTTCGCCGGCGGGCGCCTTGGGCGGAGGGACCGCCTGTTCGGTCTCGCGGGGCGGTGCAACAGCCGGAGCGACGGCTTCGGCGATTTGCGGTGTCGGTGCGTGCACCACGTGCTTTGGTGCCTGCTGGGCGTCCGGCGCCAGCTGAATGCCCACAGCGAGCGATACCGACGCGACGAAGCTAACCGCGCCGGCAGCCAGCGCGGTCACGGCCCCCGCGTAGGACAACTGCCGAGGCCGCGCAGGCGCGGCGGCAGGTTCACTGGTATGCGCCACCAGTTGCTCGTCGGTGAACTCGGTGCTCCGAGCCGCCGCCAGCGCCGCGCCCCGTGCCACCGTCACCTGTGCCATGCTTTGCGCGAAAACCGGTACCGGCAAAGCCTTTTCGAGCTGCCATGAGAATCCATTGATGTCGCTGTCCGCGCCGACGACAACCACTCCGCCCGGACGCCATCCGTTGCGTTCAAACATTCCGGTCAGCCAGCAGGTCAGCCCGTCGAAGCCGCCGCGCACGTGCTTGATGGCCGTTTGCGTCTCGTCGTCATGGGTGTCGACCATGACGACCGTCGCCCACTCATGCTCGAGGATGCAGACCGCGGTCTGTTCGTAACCGATCACGGGTGCGATAGCCCGCGCCAGGGTCTCGACGGCCTCGAGCAACCGAACCGGCACAACGTTGTCGAAACCTGCGTCGGTCAATGCTTCCAACAGCAGTGCGGCCTGCGCGGACGCTTCGTCGTTCCAGGTCACGCCGATGACACGCAGGTGATGATCGCTCGCGGCCGCCAGCGCGTCCACGCGCAGTACCTCGTCTGCCACCTGCTCTGCGGTACTCACGGCGCGCACACCGCGGCCGGCACGCAGCGCCAATTCCCGATGGTTCGCGATGGTGCCGTCTGCGCCGTGCCCTTCAGCGAGGACCCACCCGACGGTGGTCGGCGTCAGTGATAGCCCTAGTACCGCGTCCAAATTTGCACCTCAATCGTTCCCGGACCTCCAACGCCCTCGGCCAACCATCGCGCACCATGAAATCCGCTGGTGCGGTGATTCGTGAGAGCCGGAACGGACCGGGATTGCGTTGGTCTCCGTCGGCTTGCTTCGTGAGAGCCTACGCGGTCGATCCAAGTTCGGCTGCCCCGGTGCAGGATCCCGAGACAAACTCACAGATGAAAGCCCGCGTGTCGATAAATCGTGGTCTCGGCGCGCCGTCGGTGGCCGACGCACGGCAATTCAAAAGGCGAGGCGCGCTGGTGTGACCAGCCAAAACGTAGGGCGGACGGGTGATGCCGAAGACGCGGCGCGATCACCTTTAATCGATCCACCGGCTGGGGTCTGCCGATGTATCAGGGCGTCAATGCGGGCAAACCTTCGACAGATTGCCGGGCGCGGTAGAGCGTGTGCGAAATCGCATCACGCATTTTGGTTAGACAGGCTTTGTGTATTACGCGTTGTGCAGTCCGCCGCCCCGGCTCCGAGTGCTTGGCACCGGCCAGCTGCCTGGTGCTTCGAACTGCCCGAGACTACGAAAGCCCACACATCATCGGTGCTTTATTGGTGGCCGGTAACCGATACCAAACTGAGATTGCTTCGTGTCTCAATCGACATTTGGCCTATTCCCACGGTAAATTCTGCCGAGGGCACCCGACGACATACGACAAGGGGCAGGTATGACAGACGTGAGCGAGAAGATCCGGGCCTGGGGGCGCCGGCTTTTGGTCGGTGCGGCAGCGGCTGTCACCCTACCGGGCCTGGTCGGTCTTGCCGGCGGCGCGGCGACCGCAGGGGCGTTTTCGCGCCCAGGTCTGCCCGTCGAATATCTGCAAGTGCCGTCGGGGGCGATGGGCCGCGATATCAAGGTCCAATTCCAGAGCGGCGGAAACGGCTCCCCGGCCGTATACCTGCTCGACGGGTTGCGGGCCCAGGACGACTACAACGGCTGGGACATCAACACCCCCGCGTTCGAGTGGTACTACAAGTCGGGCCTGTCGATCATCATGCCGGTCGGTGGGCAGTCCAGCTTCTACGCCGACTGGTATCAGCCCGGCTTGCGGTAAGGCCGGCTGCTCGACCTACAAATGGGAGACGTTCCTGACCAGCGAGCTGCCGCAGCTGGCTGTCCGCCAACAAGAGCGTCAAGCCCACCGGCAGCGCCGCGGTCGGCATCTCCATGTCTGGCTCGGCGGCAATGATCCTGGCCGTCAACCATCCAGGACAGTTCATCTACGCCGGCTCGCTGTCGGCCCTCATGGACCCGTCCTCGGGGATGGGGCCCAGCCTGATCGGCCTCGCGATGGGTGACGCCGGCGGCTACAAGCCCGACGCGATGTGGGGTCCGTCAAGTGACCCGGCTTGGCAGCGCAATGACCCAACGGTTCAGATCCCGAAGCTGGTCGGCAACAACACCCGGCTCTGGATCTACTGCGGTAATGGCACACCGTCGGAGCTGGGCGGGGCCAACATGCCCGCCGAGTTCCTGGAGAACTTCGTGCGCAGCAGCAACCTGAAGTTCCAGGACGCCTACAACGCGGCCGGTGGCCACAACGCGGTGTTCAACTTCGACGCCAACGGAACACACAGCTGGGAGTACTGGGGAGCCCAGGTCAACGCCATGAAGCCTGACCTGCAGGGCAGCTTGGGCGCGACCCCCGGCGGCGGCGGATAACCCACCCGGCCCGAACATCGCTACTGCGCTTGACGACATCGTCAGGCGCAGTAGCGCGTTAAGGGGTCCAGGATCAACAGTCGACCCAGTCGCCGTGCCGCCCTGCTCGCATCGTTGGTGGGTGGGCCGGCGGTGCTGGTCGCAGCGCTTGCGCCGCAGGCACGAGCCGACAGCACCGGCCCCCTGACCGAGTTGGTCGACGCCGCCGCGCAGCGGTTGCAGGTGGCCGAGCCGGTGGCTGCCGCGAAGTGGAGTACGCACGGCGCCATCGAGGACCCGGGCCGCGTGGCGCAAGAACTTGCCAAGGTGGGCGCTGAGGCCACCGCCCAACACATCGACCCGAATTACGTCACTCGGGTCTTCGGCGATCAGATCAACGCGACCGAGGCAATCGAATACAGCCGCTTCGCGGATTGGAAGCTCAACCCGTCCAACGTGCCGGCTGGTTCGCCGGACCTGTCGGCGTCGCGGTCAGCGATCGATGCCCTCAACCAAACGATGCTGACTCAGATCGTGGCCAACTGGGACCTGTTGCATTCGCCGGCGTGCGCCCTGCAGCTCGACGCCGCCAGGAGCGGCGTCGTATCGGCCCGCCAACTCGACAGCCTTTATCAACAGGCGCTGTCATTGGCGACGGGCTCATATTGCCAGGGCTGATTTACTCAATTTCTCACCAATTTCTAAAGCTTTCGTTCGGCTGCTTGATAACCGATTTGCGCTGATAGATGGCCTATCTCACCCAATTTTCGAATTGGTAACGCTTCGGACACGCCTGCCGAATTGTTTGACATGAGGAAACTCTGCAAGTCCCTCGTCAAGTCCGTGATGGTCGGCGGGTTCGTTGCAGCGTCACTGACTTCCTCCACCGCTGTGGCCAACGCCGCCCCGGTAGCCCCTAACTGGGACGCGGTCGCGCAATGCGAGTCCGGCGGGAACTGGCAGGCCAACACCGGAAACGGTGAATACGGTGGGCTGCAGTTCAAGCCAAGCACCTGGGCCAGGTACGGCGGCGTCGGCAACCCGGCGGCCGCATCCAGGGAGGAACAGATCGCGGTGGCCAACCGGGTTCTGGCCGACCAGGGGATTGAGGCATGGCCGAAGTGCGGTACCGCCTCGGGCCTTCCGATCGGACTGTATTCGCATCCCGCACAGGGCATCAAACAAATCATCAACGGGATCATCCAGGCAAGCATCCCGCATTGATGATCAACCGCGGGGATCATCGTTGGTCTATGACCGAGCACAAAGCTGTGTTTGGATCAGGCCATGGAAGGTTCGGCGACAGTTCATATGGCGGCCCCCGCGGACAAGATCTGGGAGCTGATCGCAGACGTCCGCAACACCGGACGATTCTCGCCCGAAGTCATGGAGGCAAAGTGGCTGGGCGACGCGACGGGCCCGGCGCTAGGCGCCAAATTCCGCGGCCACGTCCGGCGAAACGAGATAGGGCCGGTGTACTGGACGACGTGCAAGGTGACCGCATGCGAACCCGGCCGTGAGTTCGGCTTCGCGGTCCTGCTCGGCGACCGAGCGGTGAACAATTGGCACTACCGATTGGCGCCTTCCGGCGATGGCACGGACGTAACCGAATCATTCCGCCTCAACCCGGCACCGTGGCTCGGTGTGTATTGGTTGTTAGGTGGCTTTTTGCGCAAACGCCGCAACGTCCGTGATATGACCAAAACGCTGAACCGCATCAAAGATGTGGTCGAGGCGGGCTAGGTGAAATCGATCTTCATCACGGGCGCGGGCAGTGGCATGGGCCGCGAGGGGGCCAAGCTCTTCCATGCCAATGGCTGGCGAGTCGGTGCGGTGGACCGCAACGGCGACGGCCTGGCGGCGCTCAGCCAGGAGCTTGGCACCGAGCGGCTGTGGACCCGTGTCGTCGACGTGACGGACAAGGCGGCCCTGGACGGTGCCCTGGCCGACTTCTGTGCGGGAAATACCGGCGGCGGACTCGACATGATGTGGAACAACGCCGGCATCGGTGAGTCCGGCTGGTTCGAGGATGTGCCGTATGAAGCGACCATGCGCGTCGTCGAGGTGAACTTCAAAGCGGTGCTGACCGGCGCCTATGGCGCGCTGCCCTACCTCAAGAAGACTCCCGGCAGTCTGATGTTCTCGACGTCGTCTTCGTCGGGCACCTACGGGATGCCGCGTATCGCCGTCTATTCGTCGACCAAGCATGCGGTCAAGGGGCTGACCGAAGCGCTGAGCGTGGAATGGCAGCGACATGGCGTGCGGGTCGCCGACGTGCTTCCCGGTCTGATCGACACCGCCATCCTGACCACGACGACCAACCACTCCGACGATGCCGGGCCGACGATGTCCGCCGAGGAGCTCCGTGCCACCGCGCCCAAGAAGGGCATGTTCCGGCTGATGCCGGCGACCAGTGTGGCCGAGGCGGCGTGGCAGGCCTACCACCACCCGAGGCGGTTGCATTGGTACGTGCCCAAGAGCATTCGCTTGATCGACCTGCTCAAGGGGCTGAGCCCGGAGTTCGTGCGAGGTCGCATCGTCAAATCCCTGCCCGCGCTGATGCCGAAAACCGCAGTGAAGGATTGAACCCGTGCGGAACCGGATGATCGCGATCGCTTTCGTCGTTGTCGCCGGCGTCGCGGGGTGTGCGCAGGCCCAGACGACACCGCTGAGGGCTGCCCGTCTGACCATCGACGGGGCCACTCACACCACACGTCCTCCTGCGTGCAGCCAATTGCAGTCGTACCGGACCATCGACATCCGTGACCGCGACGGCCAGGTGGAAGCCGTGGTGCTGCTCAGTGGCTACCGGGCCATCCCTCAGTGGGTGAAGATTCGCAATATCGACGGGTTCACCGGCAGCTTCTGGGAAGGCGGGGTCGGAAGCGCGCACGTCGACGTCACCAACAGCGCCTACACCATCACCGGCAGCGCCTACGGGATCAACAGCAGCAATCCCAACAAAGTCATCACGACAGACTTCAAGATCAGCGCCGAGTGCTGAAGCCGGCCCGGTAGTCGGCCCGGCACTTCCGGCGGCGGGCCTAGGCTTGGTGAAGTACCACCGGCCCGGCGCATCGATGGAGGACCCGTGAAGGAGAGATTGCACTGGCTTGCGATGCACGGGTTTGTTCGGGGTGTCGCGGCGATCGGGGCCCGGCGAGGAGATCTGCAGGGCAGGCTGATCGCCGATCCGAAGGTGGCCGCCGACCCGGTGTCGTTTTACGACGAAGTACGCGCGCGCGGCCCGTTGGTGAAAGGCCGGGTCAGCTACCTCACCGCCGACCATGCGGTCGCCCATGAGCTGCTGCGATCCGACGACTTCCGGGTGCTGATTTTCGGATCAAATCTGCCGGCACCGATGCGATGGCTGGAGCGGCGCGCTCGCGACGACCTTCTTCATCCGCTGCGGGCGCCGTCGTTGCTGGCCGTCGAGCCGCCGGACCACACCCGCTACCGCAAGACGGTGTCGGCCGTGTTCACTCCCAGGGCGGTCGCCGCCTTGCGTGATCGCGTCGAGCAGACCGCGGCCGATCTCTTGGATGAGCTGGCCGAAGAGTCCGGTGTCGTAGACATCGTTGGACGGTATTGCTCGCGGCTTCCGGTCGCGATCATCAGCGACATCTTGGGCGTACCCGAGCAGGACCGGCGGCGCATCCTGGAATTCGGTGAGTTGGCCGCGCCGAGTCTGGACATCGGATTGCCGTGGCGGCAATACCGGACCGTGCAGAAAGGGATCGCCGGATTCGACGCCTGGCTCGCGGAGCATCTGCGGCAATTGCGGCGCGCCCCGGGTGACAATTTGATGAGCCAGTTGATCCAGACGGCTGAAAGCGGCTCTGCGGAAACATATCTGGATGAGACTGAACTCCAGGCGATCGCCGGGCTGGTGCTGGCCGCTGGGTTCGAAACCACGGTGAACTTGTTGGGCAACGGGATTCGCATGTTGCTGGATACACCCGAGCACCTCGAGACGCTGCGCCGGCGCCCTGAGTTGTGGCCCAACGCCGTTGAAGAGATCCTGCGGCTCGAATCGCCGGTGCAGCTCACCGCGCGAGTGGCCCGCAACGACGTCGAGGTGGCGGGCAGGCAGGTCGAGCGTGGGGAGTTGGCGGTGGTCTATCTGGCCGCAGCCAACCGGGACCCGTCCGTGTTCCCCGATCCACACCGCTTCGACATCGAACGGCCTAATGCCGGGAAACATCTCGCGTTCTCCGGGGGCCGGCATTTCTGCCTGGGGGCCGCCCTTGCCCGTGCCGAGGGCGAAGTCGGTCTGCGAACGTTCTTTGACCGCTTCCCAGATGTGCGGGCGGCGGGTATCGGAAGTAGGCGTGACACACGTGTGCTGCGGGGTTGGTCGACGCTGCCGGTGGCCCTCGGGCCGGCACGGTCGATGGCTCAGGTCGACACCTAGAGATCCCCGCCGACAGATCTTCTTCGCCACCGCAGCGCGGTGATCGCGACGAAGGTGATCGCGGGCAAGGTACCTGCGGCGAATATCGTGAATTGCCAAGCCCATCCGATCGCTTTACTGCGGAATTCTTCGCTGTGGTAGAGCGCGTCACCCGCGGGTGTTCTGGCGACACAGCCACGGCTTTTCGCCCACCAGTCGTTGTGCACCAGCCGATAACCATGGCCGTCCACCCACTCGTGACAATCCTCGCTGACACCCCAAAATCCACGAACGAGTGCGCCGCAGCTGCCGGCCAAGAACGCGACGAGCGCGATCCCGATCACGGCCTTTGTCCGCAGACTGATCACGCGAGTGTCCTCGCGCCGAGCTCTGATCACTGCCCGGCGAGGTAGTGGCCGAGCCAGTCCAGCAGCCGCCGCCATGCGTCGGCCGCCGCCGCTGCGTTGTAGCGCGGGCCGGTGTCGTTGAAGAAGGCGTGGTCGGCATTGGGCTCGACAACCAGCTCGTTGACCAAACCGGCTCGATCCAAGGCCGCCTTGGCTGCCTGTTGGGAGCCGGTGACGCGGGTGTCCAGGGCCGCGTAGATACCCAGCACGGCAGCCTTGGATCCGGTGAAGTCGGGATTATCGGGTAACGGTCCGTAGAACGGGACCGCGGCCGACACTCCCAGCGCGCCGGAGGCCAGCAGCTGCCACACCAATCCCCCACCGAAGCAGAACCCGACCACGGCAGCTTTCTGCCCGGGCGCACGCAGCCGCAGTTCGGCGACACCGGAGTTCAGGTCGTGGGTGAACTGTTCCGGCGCGATCGTGCCCAAGGCCGCAGTGGCCTGCGCAGGGTCCTGGAAGGCGCCAGTCCCGCCTTTCTCGGACAACAGGTCGATCGCCAACGCGGAATACCCGGCTCCGGCGAGACGACCGGCGACCGACCGCACCCAGTCGTTCAAGCCCTTGTTCTCGTGAATGACCAGGACGCCGCCTTTGGAATTGGCTGCCTGGGCCCACGCCCCTTGCAGCTGGCCCTGCGGCCCGGCCCAGCTGATCGGCGACGTGGGCAGTGCGTTCGCCATGCCAGGCGGCTGCGCTGAGCCAGTTGAATTTTCGGGAGGGGGCGTGGGCGTGGGAGCTTCTTCCGGTTTCTGCTTGGAACAGGCTGAGATGAGCGCGGTGGCGGCCGCTGTACCCATCCCGAGCAGAGCCAGTCGCCTCATGGCTTCGCGTCGGGTCAGCAGACCGTCGACGACGTCAGTCGCGATCTCCTCGGCGAGGTAGCGCTGTAGCGGGGTCACCTTGGTGAGTATCCGCCGTGAAGCTGTGGTTGACACCCGCCCGGCAACCGAGTTTATTGGCCGCTATGACAGAGGTTTCTACGATCGCGGTCGAGGATGTCGTAATCGGGCTATGGCAGGCGCTTTCGCGGCGGGATTGGGATGCGGTCAAGACGTTCCTGGCAGACGACTGCCTCTACGTCGACATGCCGGTCCCTGCGTTGTCGGCGCGCGGTCCCGAAGACATCGTGAAACGGCTCAAGATGGGGCTCGAGCCGCTGGCGGGCTACGAGAACCACGACGGTCTGCTGGTGTCCAACGGCTCCGATGTCCTCTACGAGCATTCGGAGACTTGGACTTTCACGACGGGCGAGCAGGGTGTGTTGCGGTTCGTTACGGTCCACAAAGTGATCGATGGGAAAATCACTGTCTGGAAAGACTATTGGGACATGAACAGCCTCGTCAGCTTCGCACCTCCCCATCACTTCGAGAGCCTTGCAACTGGGGACACGTCCTGGATTTTTGATGCTTCATCCCTAGTCTAAAGTCGGATTCGCCAGGCCACAGCGGCTGATGTCACAGCATTCACATCTCGGGAGAGACGCGTCCGCGTCATGACAGCACTGGATGAAGCCGCCGCCGCGCTGGCCGCAAATGACATGGCGCGGGTCGAAGCCATCGCCGGCGAGATTCTGAAAACCCAACCGGCGCACCCCGTGGCGCTGCATCTGCTGGCGGCAGCGCTGTCCGCACAGGGCCGGGTGGCCGAGGCACTGGCCGCCTACCAGTCGGCCGTGGAATGGCTGCACGGCAACCTGGCGCTGACGCAAGTTCCCTTCGGGCTGCATGTGCTGCAAAGGCAGGGCTTTCGGCCCAAGGGCATTCTCGACATCGGCGCGTTCGAGGGGCTTTCGCGCGAACGGCGCGCCATTTCTTTGCGCAGTCGCCGATCCTGATGCTCGAAGCCCAACCCGGCAAGGAGGTGCAGCTGAAGGCCATTGCCGCGCAGCTGCCGGATGTGGACTATCGCATCGTGCTGTTGGGCGTGGAAAACCGTGCGGATGTCGCGTTCCATCATGTGAATGCCGCGATCAACTCCTCCGGCTCGTCGCTCTATGACGAGCAGACCAGCTATCCGCGCGACACGATCTCGCTGCCCATGCGCACGCTGGATGACGTGCTGGCCGAGATGCCCGGCCGCGAATTCGACCTGTTGAAGATCGATGTGCAGGGCGCGGAAATCGATGTGCTGCGCGGCGCCGGGCGGACGCTTGCAGGCGCCGAGGCCATCGTTATCGAGCTGTCGCTGCTGGAGTACAACAAGGGCGCGCCGCCGATCGGGGAAACGATGAGATGGCTTGGTGAACAGGGCTTTGCGCTGTTCGACGTGTTTCCGCTATCACGCACTCCGGCGGGTGCGTTGCTGCAGGTGGACGGGGGTTTTCCTGCGCCGCGGATCCAGCCTGTGGCCCAAGGCGCCGTTCTTCTGAGGCGCCAGCGAAAGGTTTTCGAAAAATGTGGCGAGTCACTTCGCTTCCAGATCGCCGAACGAATCTGAAATTTGTTGTGCCGCAAATGGTTATACAGCTGAGTAGGCGTGCGCGCCGCTAGGTGCAGGTTTACAGTGCTCCTACAGTTGATTCGCCCCTTCCTGCAGGGTGACTACTAGGCAGCGCTTCTGCCCACCACCCTAACGTGGGTCGCATCTCGCTGCTGTGCTTAACCAGCAGCTAACCGGTTAGTGGATTGCAGGTGAACTCTGTCGATCGCAGGTGTGGGCGGAGGCGACAGGGGTTACTCGTCACTGTAGCGAGCGATTTTGCTGGAAAGTCGAGTTGCTGGAAGTCGTTTAAAGGGACAGCGACTTACTGAAAGCCGTTGAGCTGAAGCTATTTGGGGGACGCTCGCACCGCTCGCTGACCAATTGCAAGTATTGACTCGAGGATCGCCGCACGTCATGCGGCGGCGACGATGGGAGTGAATCTGAAATGGCTATCCGCCTGCTAGTAGCTGTGATGGCCGCGTTGCTTGGCCCGCTGGGGGCAGTCTCGATCGCTCATGCCGACACCAACGACACCAAATTCCTGGCAGCGCTGAAGTCCGAGGGCATCACTGACCACGTATCACCCAACCACGCGATCGAGGCCGGTCATGTGGTTTGTCAGAAACTTGACCAGGGCATGACGCCTAGCCAGGTGGCGGCTGACGTGGTGAACAGCAGTAACATGCCTGCCTATCATGCCGGCTACTTCGTCGGCGTGAGCATCAAAGAATATTGCCCGCAGTACACGCCTAAGGAAGGCGGCACCTGACGCCATATGTTGAGGTATGCCATATGTTGAGATGTGCCATATGTTGAGGTGTCAGGACGCAGAGGCGCCAGTCACAGTCCAAACAGCAACTGTCATAACACTTTAGTTAGCGACTGTGTCGTTCCCGCTACAGCTGGGTTAGCCCACCGGCCTGCGCCGTCAGCCAGCTAAGACTCGGCGAGCCTTTTGAGGCATTTCAGGGTGTCGGACAGTGTGCGGCCCACCTGACGCACCGCGATCCGGTCGGCGATGTAACCCAATATGCCGCCCGGCGCCTGGTACGACAGCCGGAATGTCACGTTTGTTCGGCCGTCGGCGCTGTCGCGCAACCGCATCCGGCCACGCAGCGTGACACCAGTAATGCCTACCCAGGCCAGGTCGCGGCCGTCGTCGAACTCGACCACCTCGATCAGGCCGCCGACGGGCACCGAGCCGATCTTCCAGTGCACGGTGTAACGCGCACCGACGCCGCTGCGCTGGTCGTTCGCCGACTCCCAGCGCTCCAGGTTCGTCATGAACGACGGGTAGCAGTCCGGGTCGCTGACGATCTTCCAGACCGCGTCGCGGTCGGCGTTGATCACGCATCGGCGTTCGACGCGCATCAGCCGAGCACCGGGAATCGACGTTCGGCGGCGAGGCGGTCGACGCCGCCCTGCAGGCTTTCCATCACCTTGTCGTGCACCGCCTGGTCATCGCCATCGACCTCGATCGGCTCCTGCACCTCGATCACGATCTTGGTGGGCAGCGGAATGTGCCCGGCCAGGTCGCTGATGTTCAGGCCCCACGGCAGCGCCAGCGATATCGGGATGCTCTTGAGTCGTAGCAGCTTGTCCGCCATCAGCAGCTTGGCCAGCCATTGCCCGCGGTTGAGGAACAGTGCGCTCTCCTGGCCGCCGACGCTGGAGACGGGCACGATCGGCACGCCGGCGTCCCGGGCCAGCTGCACGTATCCCATGCGCCCGCCGAAGTCGACCTTGTGACGCTCCCACGACGGCCGGAAGACTTCATAGTCGCCGCCGGGATAGACCAGCAGCGCCGCCCCGGACTCCAACGCCGATCGCGCGTTTTCGTGATTTGCGGCGACGGTGCCGAATTTGCGCAGCCAGCCCAACGGCGGCGCCGAGACGACGAGGTTGTGGGCCAACTGGTAGAAGGGCCGCTCGACGCCGAAGTAGGAGCAAAACGCGAGCGTGAATACGAACGTGTCCGGAGGGACGTTGCCGCCACTGTGGTTGCCGATCAGCAGCACCGGCCCCTCGCTGGGGATCCGGTCCAGGCCGCGCACGTCTGCCCTGAAGTACAGCGACGCCAGCAGCCAGGTCCCTGGCAGCTGGTCGCGGATATAGTCCGGATCCCGCTGGTCGAAGTCGGCTTTGGGGACTCGCGACACCACTTGGTGGCGGGTCCACTCCATCGCATCCCCCAGGAGCCCCATTTCCGTATCCTGTCTTAGCGTCTCCCGACGTCGAGGTTGTAGACGCGGGCAGAGTTGTCATAGGCAATAAGATCGACTACCCGCTTTGCGTCGCTTTCACACCAGTCGCCGTTTTCCACGAAATCGCGCAGCACACGGTGAATACCGTTGCGCCACAACCTGGCACCAAGGAAGTGCAATTCTGCGGGTCCGAACCCGTCCGACGAGTACAGGATCCTGGAAAAGGGCGCCATTTCCAGCAGCCGGGCGATGAACGCTGGCGCCCGAGCCCCTAGGTGGTTCACGCTCAGCCCGCCGTCGAGATAGACGTTGTTGAAGGCCTGGGCCAGGTAGCCGGCTTCGCGCTCGTAGGGATAGCAGTGCAATAGCACGATCGGGGTGTCGCCGGACTGCCGGAGGAAGTCGAGCAGATGCAGCGGATTGGTCTTATGCAGATCGCAGTCCCGGTCGCCGAAGCCGACGTGGAATTGCAGCGGCTTGCCCAGCCGCAGCGCCTGGTGCAACCCGAAACGCAGCAGAACGCGATCTTGCAACCGGATACCGCCGCCATCGCGCCACCGGGCGGCAGCCTCGGCGACCTGCGACGCCGGCGGCGCGGTCAGATCGCCATCGAACCCGCCTCGGTAAGCCAGGATGGACTTGGTGCCGACCGCGGTGGCCATTCGCCGGTGCAGGATCTCCTCGAATGCCGAGGCGTAGTCGCCGGGCGCCTGCGCGGCCTGCTCGGCCACTTGCTCCAGCCGAACGACCTCGTGAGCGCGGTTGCCGGACAGCGCGCTCAGCTTCCAGACGTCTGCGACGTCACTGCCGATCCCGGTGTCAACCAGCCAGTCGCTCACCCCGGCAGCCGGCAGAAACAGACCGGCCAGCTCGTCCTCGGTGAATTGGCTGCGGCGCTCCCAATACACTTGCGGTTCAATGTGTTTGGGTAATCCCAGGATGGAGCCGCAGTGGGCACGCACGGCGAAGCCGAGTTGTGAGTCAAAACCTGAGTATGCGAGTGGTTCGGTGTCGGCCTCGTTGAGTGCGTTCTCGAACCGGCGCCGGTCCCCCGGCGTCAACCAGCACCCATGGACGTGCTGATCGATCAACGGCACTTCGCCGATGTGCTGCGCCAGATCCGGAGAGTCGGGCACCGTCACAGGCTCCAGGCCATCCGAAATTTATCCGCCAGCCGCTCGGGGTCCAGTGTTCCGTAGCGCTCATGCTCCAGCCGGCGGACCGCGACGACCATGTCGACCACGGGATCACCCAGGATGCTCCGCAGCAGCTCCGAATTATCCAGTGCAGCAATCACTTCCGTCTGAGCCTCCGGAAGTCGCAGGACACCATTACGCTCGCGCTCCGAGTCAGAGAGTTTCGCCGGGTCTACCGTTGTTTCCGGCGGCAGTATGGCGTTGCGCTGGATTCCGTCGAGTGCCAGCCCGAGAATCGCCGCCGACGCCAGGTACGGATTCGCCGAGGGGTCGACGATTTTCACCTCGACATTGCCGCCGTGCGCACTGCCTGGGCCGCCCTTGACGAATCGCACTGCGGCCTCCCGGTTCTCGGTGCCCCAGCACGCGTAGGCCCCGGCCCAGTTACCGGGCCGCATCCGCAAACTGGACACGATCGATCCGCACAGAACGCCCTGCGCCTCCGGCAGTCCGCGAGTCACCCCCGCTACCGCGCTCTCCCCCGCAGGCGTCATTCCGGCGGCTCCGGTTCCGTCGGAAAACAGCGGCCCTTCGGGCGTGACCAGCGAGAAGTGCTGGTGTGCACCGGATCCGACGCTGCCGGCGAACGGCGCCGGCGACAGGCTAACGCGCAGCCCATGGCGGCGGGCGGCCCGGCCGATGATGATCCGGGTCAGTGCCAGCTGGTCAGCCGCGGCCACCGGCGGTAACGGCGACAACGAGATCTCGAACTGGTTGGCCCCGTATTCGGGATGAAACTGCTCGATTCCGACGCCGGCGGTCGCAGCCGTTGCGATGACATCGCGCACGAAAGCCTCGTGTTCGAGCACGCCGGCGAGGCCGTACTGCGCCCATAGCACCGACGGCAGCTTGCCACCGTCCGGGTCGATGAGTAGGAATTCGATTTCGTGGCCGATCGCCGCCTCGATGCCGGCGTCCGTGAGCGCGGCCTCGATTCGGCCCAGCGTTCCGCGGCTGCACATGGGAACGGGTGTGCCGTCCTGCTCGAAGAATGTGGCCGGCGCCCACGCCAACCCGTCGCCGATGATGCGCAGCGCTGACAGGTCGATGCGAAGACGCTGGTCGCCGACCACGCCGACGTCGTCGGTGAAGGCGATGCCGGTCTGGTCGATGGCGAAGGCGTGCCACGAAGGACTGGCACCCAGTCCGGGGTCGGCGAACGTGTTGGTCCGACGGATCGGCACCGTCTTGGCCTGGGTGAGCCCCGCGGGGTTCACGACGGTGCCGATGACGGTATCGACGCCCTCGGCCTCGAGCTGGGCGATCGCCGCGGCGGCAAGCGGTGTGGCGGTCATGGCAGCCATTCTGCAGCGCGGATAGACCCGGTCCAGGGACCGAGGGGTGGAGGTCGCTTGGCTATACGCGGCTGGGCAAGGTCAGCTTGCAGGCTTGGCCGATGTCCAGGGTCCGCAGAACCCGTCCCATGCCAACCCACAGCGCGCACGAGAGAGCCAGATCGGCAAGCAACTCCTCGGAGAAGTGCTCGTTGCACCGGCTCCAGAAGTCTTCATCGTCGCGCAGCACGGTGTGCTCGTTGGCAAACCGGTGCGCGAACTCGGCGGCGAGCCGCTCCTGTTCGCTATACCCCGGCCAGGTGCGCCATTCCTGAGCGTGCTCGTAGAGCTCTTCGTCGACGCCTGCGGCGGGGCCGTCGGCATCGCGCGTGTTGACGCAGACGACGCATTGGTTGTCATGGGCGATCACCGCCCGGGCGAGTTCGCGGGTGCGCATCGGCAGCCGGTTCTTGGTGTAGACCGCCCGGCTTAAATTGGCGAGCGCGCCACCGAGATCCGGGGATTTCTTAGCCCAGCCGTAGACGTCGTCGTCAGCGAATGTTCCGATTCGGCTCATGGCGTGATGGTACGCCCGCCCAACAGATTCGTAGCGAACACCTACTAGCCTCTGGCGCTCGCCCCGGCTTGCGGGATGGCCGTAGTCGGCGGTTCGTCGTGCCAATCGCGTTGAGCCAGAACCCGATGCGCGATGCGTTCCAGGGCGGCTTCCACCTGGCGGCGGTCCGGCCGGCCCTCGAAGCTGGGTGAACGGGCCAGCTTGTCGGCAATCCAGGCCAGCAGCAGCGAGTACACGTAATCGACCTGCTGGACGCCGAATTGGGTCAGCCACATTTGGTCAGCGTCGCGCTGCACGAAACCGCCGGCGGCCAGGCGGCCGAACGTGGGCTCCAGCACCTCGAAGGGTATCCGCAGAGAGTCGCCGATATCGGTGAGACGAGCCGTCCCATACATCTGTCCAAAGCGGTAGATCCGCATAACACCCCACAGCCCGGCGACGTCGAGACGACAGTCGGGCCGCATGGCGATGCTGCGCAGTCGCACACCGGGATCGCCGCGCAACATGCGCGCGATCGCGTTCTCCAGCAGCCTTTCCGGTGTGTCGGTGCTGGGCATGCCGAATCCGTCGCCGAGATCGATTGCGCTGTTGTGGATATCGCGGAGCGGAACCTCGCGCAGGAACAATGCCACGACGAACCCGACCAGGGCGACCGGCGCCGCCCAGAGGAATACCTGGCTCAGCGACTCGGAATAGGCCTGCACGATGGGCGCGGCCACGTTATGGGGCTGTCGGTGCAGTGCCCCCGGAGAACTGACCGCATCAGGGGGTGCGCGACTGGCGGCCAGGGCTGAGCCCATCCTGCTGTTGAGGAAGTTCACGAACAGCGAACCGAATATCGCGGCACCGAACGAACTGCCGATCGTGCGGAAGAATGTCACACCCGAGGTGGCGACGCCGAGATCGTCGAAATTCGAGGTGTTTTGGACGATGAGAACCAGCACCTGCATCGACAATCCGATACCGGCACCCAACACGATCAGAAAGAGCGACTGCACCAGTGCGGACGTAGCCGGGTCCATCCGCGACATCAGCACAAACGCAACCGCCATCAGCGCGGTGCCGGTCACCGGGAAGATCTTGTAGCGGCCGGTCCGGCCGACCAGGGTGCCGCTGCCGGTCGAGGTGATCAGCATCCCGACCACCATCGGCAGCGTGCGCAGACCTGAAGTCGTTGCCGAGACGCCGTTCACGTACTGCATAAAGGTGGGCAGGAACGTCATTGCGCCCAACATCGCGAAGCCCACCACGAAGGACAGCACGCAGCACACGGTGAATACCGGGCTGCGGAACAACCGGGTCGGCAGGATCGGCTCGGCGACCCGGCTTTCGACCCACGCGAACGCGCAGAGCGCCGCCGCGGCACCGACGAACAACCCGATGATCGTGGCCGACCCCCACGGGTAGAGGGTGCCGCCCCAGCTGGTGGCCAGGGTCAGGCCTGCGGCGCCCAGCCCGACGAGGACGATTCCCGCGTAGTCGATGGTCGGCTTCGTAGACGCGGCGAGCGCCGGGATGGCCGCGGCCGCCACGGCGATGACCAGCACCGAGATCGGCACATTCACCCAAAACGCCCAGCGCCAGGTCAGATAGTCGGTGAAGTAGCCGCCCAACAGCGGGCCGACGACCGTCGTGACACCGAAGACCGCGCCCAGGATGCCCTGGTAGCGTCCGCGGTCCCGGAGCGGCACAACCTCACCGATCAGCGCGCTCGCCGTGACGGTGATCCCGCCGCCACCGATTCCCTGCAGGGCCCGAGACGCCACCAGCATGGCCATCGACTGGGCCAGCCCACATGAAATGGATCCGACCACGAAGAACACCACGGCGGCCTGGAATACCGGCTTGCGGCCGTACAGATCACCGAGTTTGCCCACCAGCGCGGTGACGATCGTGGACGCCAGCAGGTAGCTGGTGACAACCCAGGATTGATGTCCGGCATCGCCCAGGTCTGCGACGATGGTCGGCAGCGCCGTCGCGACGATGGTCTGGTCCAGCGCGGCGAGCAGCATGCCCAGCACGACCGCCACGAAGATGAGGTTGCGGCGTTGCGGGCTGATCAGCGCGCTGCTGGATGCGGGATCCACCGCTGGGTTAGCTTGGGTCGCTACTGCTCTCGGGGTCGTCGTCATGCCTGCCTTCCCGTCGGCGTCCGATGCTAACGGGTGCCCAGGGTTAGCCAACGGCAATCGCGTCGGCGGCCGGTGACGGCCTCGAGCGCTAACGCGTCGTGCCGAGCGCGAACGTCAGCTCGGTGGCCGCGATACGCATTGGGCCGAGTACAGTTCCTCCCCCAGCTTCTCCATCAGCTCGAGCTGTGTCTCCAGGTAGTCGATGTGCAGTTCCTCGTCGGCCACGATCTTCTCGAGGAGGATGGCGCTGGTGCTGTCCTGCTTCTCCCGGCACATGATGATTCCGGGCTTGAGGCGATCAAGAACCTCGTATTCGATCGCCAAATCCGCTTCGAACTGCTCGCGCAGCGTCTGGCCGATCCGTAACGAGAAGAGGCGCTGGTAGTTCGGCAAGCCGTCGAGCACCAGAATGCGATCGGTGATGGCCTCGGCGTGCCGCATTTCGTCGAAGGACTCTGCGCGGGTGTGCTCGGCCAACTCGGTGAAACCCCAGTTGTCCTGCATCTTGGAATGCAGGAAATACTGGTTGATCGCGGTGAGCTCGCTGGTCAGTTGCTCGTTGAGCAGGCGCAAAACATCCGGATCACCTTGCATGATCACTCCTACGGTGTGAAGGCTCATGTCGGTCCGCAACTGGTGGGCTGGGCTGGAGCGCACCATGCTGGGCTGTAGCAGCACTTTGCCATGCCTTTTTCGAATCTTCCAGCAAGGTTTGGCTGGGCTCAGTGTGTGTCGCCCGCGCCGATAACCTGCGGACTTAGGTTAGGTACAGCTACTTATGTTAGGCTGCACTAATATGCGGCCTGTTGGGGCTTTAGCCAGCTTGCTGGGGGTGTGCTGATGTACGTGTGCCTGTGTGTGGGGGCCACGAATCAGACCGTATGCGATGCCGTCGCGCGTGGCGCGTGCACGTCCAAAGAGGTAGCCGCGGCATGTGGAGCCGGCGCAGACTGCGGTCGCTGCCGGCGCACGCTGCGGGCGATCATCGCCGCCTCAGCCAAATTCGACCCTGCCCCGTCGCACTAGCCACCCGCCATCGGGCTCAACGGCCCCTGTTGAAATCCGCCAACGCCGCCGCGTTGGCCTGGGCGCCCATCAGTTCGGCGAAGTGGGCGTTTTCCCGCGCGCTGGCTGCCGCGATCTCAGGGCGGATGGGTTCGACCATCGTGTGCTTGACGGCCATCAGGCTCGAGATTGGCCGCGCGGCAAGGATTTCGGCGTGTCGACGGGCTTCGGGTAGCAGTTCGTCCGGATCGCAGACCCGCCAGACCAGGCCCATCCGCAGCGCCTCTTCGGCATCGATCCATTCCGAGGACATCAATAACCAGGCGGCGTTTTGCCGGCCCACCAGCTGTGGCAACAGATATGACGAAGCCGCTTCGGGGCCGACGCCCAGGCTAGTGAACGGGCACTTCAGGCGCGCGGTCGAGGACATGAATGCCAGATCGGCATATCCCAGAATCGTGGCGCCAATCCCCACTCCAACTCCGTTCACCGCGCAGATCAGAGGCTTCGGAAATGCGCTGAGCGAATCAATCAATCCGACGAAGCCGTGCTTTCCCGGAGTGAAATCGGGGTCGGTGATCCGTGCCTGCATTTCGGCGAGATCGGTACCGGCGCTGAATCCGCGGCCGGCACCGGTCAATAACACGACGGCGACCTCGGGATCGTCGGCGGCGGCCAACAGCGCCTCGGCGGTGGCGTCATAAAGGGCTTCGTTGAAGGCATTCAGCGCTTCGGGCCGGTTCAGCGTAAGGGTGCGCACCCGTTTTTCGTCGTCGATCTGCAGCGTCACGGCTGCAGCCTAACGGTTGGGTCGATTCAGCCGTTGCTGTAGACGCGGGTCGGCGCAATCAACACCACAGCACGCCGCTCGTCGGCCATCACGCGGTCGTACTCATCCCAGTTGTCGTGCGTGCCCCCAGCCGACGTGAAGACCTCGCGAAGCAGCAGCCGCAACTGGTCGGCGTCTGCCAGCCACGACTGCGCGTCGTCCGGGCCGGCCAGCTCCGCGCGGCCCTCGACCGTGGCCCACTGCCAGCCGTTGCGAAACGTGACGGCCAGTTGCGGACGCGCCCGTAGGTTGGCGAGTTTGACTTTGCCGTACGTGGTAAAGCCGAGAGACGGTTGGCCGGTGGCCGGATGTGCCAACAGGCCGACGTTGACCAACGAAGCCTGCACGGTGCCGTCGGCGCGAACAGTGGATATCACCGCCAGACCGCTTTCTGCTGCCGCCAGCGCTACCGCGTCATCGAGTGTTGTCATCTGCTGTCCTCACTTCTATAAGGCGTCTTGAACACGTACCGGCTGGTTGGCACGGTGTCGATGTTCTCGTTGGCACCAAATGCAGTTGTGCTGGCGACCATCCGGCTCAGGCGGTTCTGCAGGTCGGCGTCGTCAGCGGCACCGAAGAACGCCTTCAGATCGGTAATTGCCTCCGCGGGGAACAACTCTTCAACGATGCCCGCGATTCCCGGTGCTGCTGCGGTGAGAGTTCGTACCACCCAGTTCTGGGTGTAGCCGAATGTCGACTGTGTTTCGATGGCCACCGAGGTGTGGTCGCGCTGCCAACGGGTCAGCCAGGTCTCCTGATCCAGGGCGACTGGTCGGCGTAGCAACGCAATGTTGGCTAAACCTGGTGTGCGAGTACCGGATTGGACGGCTGGTGCGGCCAGCGGGACGGACTCCGTCACCAAGTACGCGCCCAGCAGCTCACATTCCTTGGCGAGCAGGTCCAGCGCCGCTGCCATCTGGTCTCCGTAGCACTGCTGCGTCCACAGGCTGACCACCGCGGCGGCCGGCGGGTCCAGCGTCGTCAGCGTCATCAGTGAGTGGCGCACCGCGCTGTCACGGACGTTGACAGACAGCCCGGGCACGCCAAGCCCCAACAGCGCATCAGCGACCGGGCCTCGTTGACGGGCGCACCAATCGTCGTCGACGTCAGCGCGCATGAGTACCGCGATTACCTTCTCCATGGGCTGAACTTACAGTCCGGCATCAACATGAGAGTGGTGCTATTTGACCAGGCGGACCTCGTGTTCACCGCTGATCGACTCGCCGATGATCCCGGCAAGCCGCCGATAGGCTTCGTCGCGTCCACTCGAGGAGCGGAACACCAGACCGATTCGTCGACCCGGGCGGGGAGTCGCAAACTGCGCGAGCCCGAGCTGGCTGCGCGCAGCCTCGACCGGCGCCGCGCTCTGCGGGATCAGCGTTACGCCCAATCCGCCCGTCACGCATTGCACAGCGGTCGCCAGTGACGCGGCCCGGGTATCGGCAAGGTCGGCACGCACACCCGCCCTCTGGCAGACGTCTAGGGCCTGATCGCGCAGGCAGTGGCCCTCGTCCAGCAATAGCAATGGCAACTGCGCCAACGCCGCGGCCGGCACCCGATGCTTTCCCGAAAGCGGATGCCCGGGCGGTACCGCGAGCAGGAAATCCTCTTCGTAGATCGGGATCTCGGTGACTCCGACCGCATCGGCGGGCAACGCGATCAGTGCTGCGTCCAGTGCCCCACCGCGCAGCGCCGCCAGAAGTCGTTCGGTCTGGTCTTCGATCACCCGCAGGGTCAGCGCGGGCAGGCGACGCGCCAGTCCGGCCAACAGCGCCGGCAACACGTACGGCGCCACGGTGGGGATCAATCCCAACCGCATGCTGCCTTGCAGCGGGTCCGCTGCCCCCGCCGCGGCGGCGGTGAAAGCCTCCATCGCCTCGACGACGGCTTGGGCGAACGGAAGCAGTTGCATACCCTCGGTCGTCACGCGGACCCGCCGTGTTGATCGCTCGACCAGGCGGGTGTCGACACCGGCTTCCAGCGCCGCCAATGCCTGCGACAATGTCGACTGACTCACGCCGAGAGTGGTTGCCGCACTTCCGAAATGCTGCTTTTCCGCCACCGCGACGAATGCCCGCAGCCCGGCGATGGTGGGTTGAAAACTCTTATCGGTCATACCTATGAGTGTAGTGGGATATATCACCTTTACTTTAGACAGAGCTCGCGGCAGCATGGTGGACAGAAAGCTAATCTTGAATAAGTCCAGATAAGGAGCGGATATGGCATTGCTGACAATCGGCGATCAATTTCCCGCCTACCAGCTCACCGCGCTGATCGGCGGCGACCTGTCGAAGGTGGATGCCCAGCAGCCCGGCGACTACTTCACCACGATCACTAGCGACGACCACCCGGGCAAGTGGCGCGTGGTGTTCTTCTGGCCGAAGGACTTCACCTTCGTGTGCCCGACCGAAATCGCGGCGTTCGGCAAGCTGAACGACGAGTTCGAGGACCGCGACACACAAATCCTGGGTGTCTCGATCGACAGCGAGTTCGTGCACTTCCAGTGGCGCGCGCAGCATGAAGACCTCAAGAAGTTGCCGTTCCCGATGCTTTCTGACATCAAGCGAGAACTCGTCGAAGCGACCGGAGTACTCAACGCCGACGGCGTCGCGGACCGGGTGACCTTCCTCGTCGACCCCAACAACGAGATCCAATTCGTTTCGGCAACCGCGGGGTCCGTGGGGCGTAACGTGGACGAGGTGCTGCGGGTTCTGGACGCCCTGCAGTCCGACGAGCTGTGTGCCTGCAACTGGCGCAAGGGCGACCCGACGTTGAACGCCGGTGAGTTGCTCAAGGCTTCGGCCTGATTCACGACCCGATTGGAAGAAGCGAAATGACTGTAGAGACTCTCAAGGCTGCGCTGCCCGAGTACGCCAAGGATCTCAAGCTCAACCTGGGCTCGATCACTCGCAGCGCCGTTCTGGACGAGGAGCAGCTCTGGGGTACCTTGTTGGCCAGTGCGGTGGCAACACGAAACACTCAGCTCCTGAACGAGATTGGCACGGATGCCGCCGAGAACCTGTCCGCCGAGGCATACCAGGCCGCGCTGGCAGCGGCGTCCATCATGGGCATGAACAATGTCTTCTACCGTGGCCGCGGCTTCCTCGAAGGCCAGTACGACGATCTGCGCCCCGGACTACGCATGAATGTCATCGCCAATCCGGGTGTGAATAAAGCGAATTTCGAACTCTGGTGCTTTGCGGTGTCGTCGATCAACGGGTGCTCACACTGCATGGTCGCCCACGAGCACGCGCTGCGTGAGGCGGGGATTAGCCGAGAGGGCATCCTGGAGGCATTGAAGGCCGCGGCGATCATTTCCGGTGTGGGGCAGGCGATTACCGCCTCGCAGACACTGGCTGCGGTCGGCTGATCGCAGCGACGTGACCGCATCCTGGGTGGGGCACGCGATCTGGTGGCAGGTCTATCCCCTGGGTTTCGTCGGTGCGTTCCCGGCGACTGAGCCGCCGGATCCCGACGAACACCGGCTGCGGCGACTGGTCGATTGGTTCGACCACGCCATCGCACTGGGGGCTTCGGGGATTGCGCTGGGCCCGATCTTTGCCTCGCGCACACATGGTTACGACACCACCGATCACTACCGTATCGATCCCCGGCTCGGTGACGACGCCGACTTCGACTACCTCGTCGCCGAGGCGCACCGTCGCGGGCTGCGGATCCTGCTCGACGGCGTGTTCAATCACGTTGGCGTCGACTTCCCGCGGTACCGCGAGGCGCCGGACAACGAGGCAGCGGCACACTGGTTTCGCGGGACGTCCGGGCCGGTTCCACACCTTCGAAGGCCATTCCGAGCTCATCACCCTCAACCACGACAACCCCGAGGTCGTCGATTACGCCGTGGACGTCATGGCGCACTGGCTGCGACGCGGCGCAGACGGCTGGCGCCTGGATGCGGCTTACACTGTGCCGGAGAAATTTTGGGCTGCGACACTACCGAAAGTCCGCGAGCTATATCCGGATGCCTGGTTCGTCGGCGAGCTCATTCATGGGGACTATGCGGCGGTGGTCGATGCGGCCAGGTTCGACTCGGCCACCCAATACGAGCTGTGGAAGGCGATCTGGAGCAGCCTCAACGACGCCAACTTCTTCGAGCTGGACTGGGCATTGCAGCGGCACAACACCTTTCTGGCCAGTTTCGCCCCGCTGACATTCATCGGCAATCACGACGTCACCCGCATCGCCAGCGGGCTGGAAAACTCCTCTCATCTGGCTCCTGCGCTGGTGATCCTGCTGACGGTCGGCGGCGTGCCGAGCGTGTATGCCGGCGACGAGTTCGGCTTTCGCGGTGTCAAGGAAGAGCGATACGGCGGAGACGACGCGGTGCGCCCGGAGTTCGGCTCTCCCCCAGCGCAATTGGACGCATTCGGTGCCGAAGTGTGGGAGTTGCACCAGTACCTCGTCGGGCTGCGCCGTCGCCACGCATGGCTGCATTCGGCGTCGACTACCGCGCTGCGGCTGGCCAACGGGCACTACGTCTATGAGACCCGCAGTGGCGACAACGCACTGCTGGTCGCACTCAACATCGACGACGAGCCGCTCCAACTGGCCCTGTCTGAACTTGGCGCGGCGCGGGCTCAAGTCATCGCCGGGTCAGCGGCGCCGCCCCGGGACGTCGTGGAGACGGTGGTCGTCGAGCCCAACGGCTGGCGCATCCTGAGCCCTGTCTAGGGACCGGTCAGCCGTGCCACGGTCAGTTGGTCTTGTTGGCCGTCGTAGTAGCGGTCGAGCAGCGCGACGAAGTCCTGGTTGTCCTCGGTCGCGCGGGCGAACAACGTCATCGACGAACGTAGCTTGAGGTCGTCGGGGGAACCGAAGATCTCCGCGATCGAACGGCCTTGCACCTGGTTGACCAGTTGCGCGCACTCGTGCAATCGCGGGCCGAGCACCTCGTGCCGCAGATAGGCGTGAGCTTCCTCGAGCGAGGCGATGCCGTAGCGGACCGCCAGCGGACTGCTCCCCAGCCCGCGGAGTTGCGGAAACACGAACCACATCCAGTGACTGCGTTTGCGCCCGCCGCGCAACTCGTCGACGACGCTGCGGTAAACCGGAGCCTGAGCCTCCACGAAACGTCTGAGGTCGAAGGGGTCGCTCGCCGATTCCATATGACTACGGTTGCACATATGGCGGTCAAACGACGAGTGCCCCGAGTCCGTGACCTGGCGCCGCTGATTCAGTTCAAACGACCCCAATTCGACGCGACCAGGCGCCGCCTCGACGCCGCGCTGACCATCCAGGATCTGCGACAGATTGCCAAACGCCGCACCCCCAAGGCGGCGTTCGACTACGCCGATGGGGCTGCCGAGGACGAGCTGTCCATTGAGCGCGCCCGACAAGCCTTCCGCGACATCGAATTTCATCCGACGATCCTGCGCGACGTCACCAACGTGACCGCGGGATGGAATGTGCTGGGCCAACCGGTCGTCTTGCCGTTTGGAATCGCGCCAACCGGCTTTACCCGCTTGATGCATACCGAAGGTGAGATCGCCGGTGCACGCGCGGCGGCCAGGGCCGGGATTCCGTTCTCACTGTCCACTCTCGGCACTTGCGCAATCGAAGACCTGGTGACCGCTGTTCCCCAGGGACGGAAATGGTTTCAGCTGTATATGTGGCGTGACCGGGACCGCTCGATGGCACTGGTGCAGCGTGCGGCCGACGCGGGATTCGACACCCTGCTGGCCACCGTCGACGTTCCGGTCGCCGGCGCCCGGCTGCGCGACAACCGCAACGGGATGACGATCCCACCGACGTTGACGCTGCGAACCGTCCTCGACGCAGTGCCGCATTTGAAATGGTGGTTCGATCTGTTGACCACCGAGCCGCTGGCGTTTGCGTCACTGGATCGCTGGTCGGGCACCGTCGGCGAGTACCTGAGCACCATGTTCGATCCCAGCCTCACCTTTGATGACTTGGAGTGGATCAAGGCTCAATGGCCGGGCAAGCTCGTGGTCAAAGGGATCCAAACACTCGACGATGCCCGCGCCGTTGTCGATCGCGGCGTCGACGGCATCGTGTTGTCCAATCACGGTGGGCGCCAACTGGACCGGGCCCCGGTGCCCTTCCATCTTTTGCCGGCGGTCGCGCGCGAGCTCGGCAAAGACACCGAGATCCTGCTGGACACCGGCATCATGTCGGGTGCGGACATCGTCGCGGCGATCGCTCTCGGAGCGCGGTGCACGCTGGTCGGGCGTGCCTACCTCTACGGGTTGATGGCCGGCGGCGAGGCGGGTGTCAACCGCGCCATCGAAATCCTGCAGACCGGGCTGATCCGGACCATGCAGTTGTTGGGCGTGACCTGCCTGGAGGAGCTTTCGCCCACGCATGTGACGCAACTGCGACGATTGGGCCCCGTCGAGCCGCCGGCGTGAAGCCAGCTTCACGGTCGACGCCCAGTGTGAAGCTGGCTTCACGGTCGCGTTGAGCTGTCGGGCGATTGGCTAGCAACAGCCTCGGCTTCGCAGCGCGGATCTAGCCGGACAGACCGTTCCAGATTCCCCGGTTCAACTCTCCCGTCAGGGCCGGGCCATCTGCAGGAGTTGTCTCGTGGCAGTTGCAGGTAAGGCTGCCGAACGGGTTCGGGTCGGTGCCGGACTGGCTCGGATCGGCGCTGGCCGGTGCTGCTCCCACAACTAGGGAGCCGAGGATAGCGGCGCTGACAAGCATTTTCGTGATCATGTTGAGGCTCCTTCCACTTTCGCTATTAGCTAAGACGGCTGGTTACTCGCTTAGACGGTCGAGACGCCCTCCTCGTTCACGCTAGACGTGTAACCGTCTTAACTAGTTACATCCTTGCACCCGACCGTGAAACCTGTCAAGGTGGTTACATGAAATTCGTCTACGTGAGCGGTCGGCGGTGCCTTGACTTCGCGGGCACGATGAAATACCGCAGTTCGGCGCGCGAGGAACTATTGACAGACCCTCGGCTGCTGTCGGACTGGGCGGTTCAGGCGGGACTGCTGGACGACGCAATCGATATCACCGACGACGATCTCGCGGCGGCAATCGAACTGCGCGAGGCCATCTACCGGACCGTTGTCGCCCGACTCGAGCAACGCCGGCCTCAAGTCGCCGACGTGGACCTGCTCAACGAGTGGGCGTCACAACCCCAGCTCACCCCGCGATTGCTGCGAACCGGAGCTACCCGCCGCGAGGGCACCGCATCCCAACTGCTCGCGAGCCTGGCCGCGGATCTGCTCGACCTGATTGCCGGGTCCGACATCGAGAACGTCAAAGGTTGCGACCACCCGAACTGCACGCGTCTCTACCTCGACTCCTCGCGAGCGAAGAACCGGCATTGGTGCGGGATGGGCACCTGCGGCAACAAAGTCAAGGTCCAAGCCTTTCGCGCCCGCCAGCGCGCCGCCGCCGCTTCGACTTAGCCCGCCGGGAACAAACCACGTCCAACAAAGGTTGAGCGCAACAGACTAAACCTTTGGAGGAGCAGTGTCTCAACCCAAATCAGTGCCGGTGCTGTTTGTCACCGACACCATCGTGTTGCCCGGAATGGTCGTGCCGATTGCCCTGGACGACGCCGCACGGGCGGCCATCGACGCAGCTCGGGCCAGTGAATCGGGACAGCTGCTGATTGCCCCGCGGCTGGAGGACCGGTACCCGTCCCACGGCGTGATCGCGAAGATTCTGCAAGTCGGACGCATCGCCGGCGGTGGCACCGCCGCTGTCGTGCGCGGTGAGCGCAGGGCGCAAATCGGAGCCGGGGCCACTGGGCCGGGTGCAGCGTTGTGGGTTGAGGTGACCGAGGTCACGGAGGCTGAGCCGACCGACGAAATCAAGGCGCTGGCCGCGGAGTACAAGAAGTTACTACTGGCCATGCTGCAACGGCGCGAGGCCTGGCAGATCATCGACTACGTCAACAGCCTGACCGATCCGTCGGCGCTGGCGGACACGTCCGGTTATGCCTCCTACCTGACCGATATGCAAAAGCGGCAGCTGCTGGAGACGGTGGATGTCGCTGAGCGGCTGCGCGTGCTGATCGATTGGACCAGTGACCACCTGGCTGAGGTCGAGGTCAACGACAAGATCGCCGAGGACGTGCGCGACGGCATGGAAAAGACGCAGAAGGAGTTCCTGCTGCGTCAACAGCTGGCCGCGATCCGCAAGGAACTGGGCGAGGGCGAGCCCGACGGGTCCGACGACTACCGGGCCCGTGTCGAGGCCGCCGACCTGCCCGAGAAGGTACGCGAGGCCGCGCTGCGTGAGGTCGGCAAGCTGGAACGCGCCAGCGACCAAAGCCCGGAAAGCGGCTGGATTCGTACCTGGCTGGACACCGTGCTCGACCTGCCATGGAACGTCAAGACCGAGGATTCAACGGATCTGACGGCCGCGCGGGAAATCCTGGACGCCGACCACCACGGGTTGGACGACGTCAAGGACCGCATCGTCGAATATCTGGCCGTGCGTACCCGCCGCGCGGAGCGTGGGCTGCAGGTCGTCGGCGGCCGCGGCTCGGGCGCAGTGATGGTGCTCGCCGGTCCTCCCGGCGTCGGCAAGACATCGCTGGGCGAGAGCGTGGCCAGAGCGCTGGGCCGCAAGTTCGTGCGCGTCGCGTTGGGCGGTGTGCGCGACGAGGCCGAGATCCGCGGACACCGGCGCACCTACGTGGGCGCGCTGCCCGGGCGGATCGTGCGTGCGATCGGCGAAGCGGGTTCGATGAATCCCGTTGTGCTGCTGGACGAAATCGACAAAGTCGGTTCCGACTACCGCGGCGACCCGAGCGCGGCGCTGCTCGAGGTGCTCGACCCGGCGCAGAATCACACGTTCCGCGACCACTACCTGGATCTGGACCTGGACCTGTCCGATGTGGTGTTCCTGGCCACTGCCAACGTGATTGAGAACATCCCGTCGGCCCTGTTGGACCGTATGGAGCTGGTGCAGATCGACGGCTACACCGAAGACGACAAGGTCGCCATCGCCCGCGACTACCTGCTGCCCCGGCAGCGGGAGCGGGCGGCGCTGAACGACGACGAGGTCATCGTCACCGACGCTGCGTTGCGCAAGATCGCCGCGGACTACACCCGCGAGCCGGGGGTGCGCCAGTTCGAACGGCTGTTGGCCAAGGCATTGCGCAAGGTGACGACGAAGCTCGCCGAAGACCCAGGTCCGAAGACCATCGATGAGCCCGATCTGGTTGGTTACCTTGGCCGTCCGCGGTTTACGCCGGAGTCGGCCGAACGCACCGCGGTGCCCGGCGTGGCCACCGGCCTTGCCGTCACCGGCTTGGGCGGCGATGTGCTCTACATCGAGGCGGGGGCCGCTGGATCAGACGGGCCGGGCGAGGGGTCCTTACAGCTGACCGGTCAGCTGGGTGACGTGATGAAGGAGTCGGCGCAGATCGCCCTGTCCTACGTCCGCTCGCACGCGCAAGCGCTGGGCGTCGATCCCAAGGCGCTGGACCGGCGCATCCACGTCCACGTGCCCGCGGGCGCGGTGCCCAAGGACGGCCCGTCGGCCGGTGTCACGATGGTGACCGCGCTGGTGTCGATGGCCACCGGACGTCAGGTCCGCTCGGATGTCGGCATGACCGGCGAGGTCACGCTGAACGGCCGGGTGCTGCCGATCGGCGGCGTGAAACAGAAGCTGCTGGCCGCCCAACGTGCGGGTTTGTCAACGGTTTTCATTCCGTCGCGCAACGAGCCGGATTTGGACGACGTGCCCGCTGAAGTGCTCGGCGCGCTGACCGTCAAACCCATGACGGACGTCGCCGAGATCGTCGCGCTGGCGCTGGAACCGGTGGCTGAGACCGCCACGGCCGCAGCCTGACCAATAGCCAGGGGTCACGCCCGTGACATGGGCGTGACCCTCGGCGTTGAATGGAGCCGTGAGTCTCAAACGGCAGTTAGTTCATCGCGTTCAACGGCTAGTGGTCAATCCGATTGGCCGGCAATTGCCGGTGACCATGCTCGAAACCACTGGCCGCAAGTCCGGACAACCACGGCGCACAGCGGTGGGTGGAAAGGTAATCGACAACCAGTTCTGGATGGTCTCTGAACACGGCGACCACTCCGACTATGTGTACAACATCAAGGCCAACCCGGCTGTTCGGGTGCGCATCGGCGGCCAGTGGCGCAACGGAACCGCGCATCTGCTGCCCAACGACGACGCGAGGCAACGTCTGCGGAGCCTGCCCCGGCTCAATAGCACGGGAGTGCGGACCATGGGCACCGATTTGCTGACCATTCGGGTGGATCTGGACTGAGGTCGCCGCGCTCGTCGGTCGTTGGCGTTAAGGTCGGCCCATGGCCTACGACGAAGACCTGGCCAATCGGATCCGCGAACTGCTCGGTTCCGAGCGGGGCGTCGAGGAAAAACGCATGTTCGGCGGTCTCGCCTTCCTGATCAACGGCAACATGTCTGTGGCTGCCAGCGGCAAGGGCGGACTGATGGTGCGCGTGGCGCCGGAGGATACCGAGAAGCTGCTGGCGCGCGCCCATGTGAGCCCGATGGTGATGGCGGGCCGCGAAACTCGCGGCTGGTTGCGTGTCGCCGCCGAAGGTGCGAAAACCAAACGCCAGCTTGAGAGTTGGGTGACACGGGGAGTCGGCTACGCGCGCAGCCTGCCATCGAAATGACCACCGGTTCTCCCTGGCCTGGGCAGTCCACGACTGCCCCAATTGTGCGGCTGGAAAGCAAGGGTTCCCACTATCCTTGGCGGCGACGAGTTAGCTGCACGGGGGCGGGCTTTGCCCTTCGGTACTCTTCTTTCTGCGTTCTACATGAGGAGAATGTGGTGAAGCGCGGGTGTGTGGTCGCCATCGGTAGCGCAGCGATCGTCGGTGTTGCACTTGTCGGGTGTTCGAGCGGTTCAGGGAATGGCGCCGGCGCGCCGGCTTCGAGCGCATCGGGTGCTAGTGCGCCGACTGCCGGCGTGAAGGTCGTCGTGGACGGCAAGGCCCGGCCAGTCCAGAACAAAGTGGAGTGCGTGACAGCGGCCAACATGGTCATGGCCAACATTGGCAGCGAACAGGACGGCATCGCCGTCACTCTGAGTGCCGGTGATAATCCCGCGATGCAAGATCTCACCCTCGGCATGGTCGATGGACTGCCGCTGACGTACGACGAGTCAAATGCAGGCACCAAACCGACAGTCACCAAGACCGGATTCACCTACAAAATTGTCGGTACTGCAAGTAGCCCGAGCCCTGCTGGCACAGGAACAGTGTCCAAGCCCTTCGACATGGAATTCACCTGCCCACCAAGGCGATGACTCCAGCTGCGCGCGTCATACCGTTCCGTTTGCTAGGCCTCGGTGCGGGTACGCGGTGCGCTATGAACAAGCGCGAGCAACTGGTGCAACGACTGCTCAAGGATGCCGGCACGACCTATGCATCTGAGGCGGGCATCCGGATCAACGACAAACCCATGCCACTGTTCCAGTTGCTGGTGCTGTGCATGCTGGCCAGCAAGCCGATCGATGCCACTACCGCCATGCGTGCGGCCCGTGAGCTATTCAAGACGGGCCTGCGGACACCGAAAGCCGTACTGGATTCCGACAGACGCACCATGATCAGTGCGTTCGGTCGCGCTCACTATGTGCGCTACGACGAAAGCTCGGCCACCCGCCTCACCGACATGGCTGAGCAGGTCCGCGACGAGTACTCCGGGGATCTCCGCGAAATCGCCGGTCGCAGTCAACAAGACATCGGCGAGGCGAAACGGATGCTCAAGAAGTTCAAGGGAATCGGCGAAACCGGCGCCGACATCTACCTACGCGAGGTTCAAGACGTCTGGACCTGGGTGCGCCCGTACTTCGACGACCGCGCCACCGCCGCGGCAAAGCAACTGGGTTTGCCGGCCGACGCATCCAAGCTGGCTTCGCTGGCTCCACGTGCCAACGCCCGGCTGGCCGCCGCCCTGGTGCGGGTCGCCCTGGACGACGATCTGCGCCGGCAGGTGACCGGTTGAGTGGCCAGTGACGGTGCGGATCGGCACATCGGGCTGGTCTTATCAGCACTGGATCGGCGTGCTCTACCCGCCAGGGCTGGCGCCCGCCAAGCGGCTGGCCCGCTACGTCGAGGTGTTCGATACCGTCGAGCTGAACGCCAGCTTCTACCGCTGGCCCAGGGATTCGACGTTCGCGGCATGGCGCGAGCAACTCCCGGCCGGCTGCACCATGTCAGTCAAGGCGCATCGCGGATTAACCCACTACCGTCGACTGGCCTCGCCCGAGCCCTGGATCGAACGGTTCGACCGCTGTTGGCACCTGCTGGGTGATCGGCACGGTGTGCTGCTTGTTCAGCTGCATCCCGAGCAGCAGCGCGACGACGCGCGGCTGGACTCGTTCCTGCAGCAAGTGCCGGCGTCGATCCGGGTGGCCGTGGAGTTGCGGCATCCGTCGTGGAACGACCCTGTGGTATATCAAGTGCTGGAACGCCGCCGCGCGGCTTACGTGGTCATGAGCGGCGGCGGATTGGCATGCGTTCCGCGCGCCACCACCGATCTGGTCTACGTCCGCCTGCATGGTCCGGATCAGGACGCGATCTACGCCGGCTGCTATTCCGACGACGAGCTGCGGCGCTGGGCCAACAGAATCGCCCAGTGGGACCGCGAGGGTACGGACGTGTGGGTGTACTTCAATAACGACCTGGGCGGCCACGCTGTCCGCAATGCCCTGACGTTGCAAGAACTTTTGCGGTAAGCCGGCCCGAGTAGGCTAGGGATGTCGACGGCAGAACGGAGCAGCAATCATGGCCAGCTCGACCATATTCGTCATCATCGGCGGCGGACTTGCTGGAGCCAAGGCCGTAGAAGCATTGCGCGACAGCGGCTTTGACGGTCAAATCGTCTTATTCGCTGAAGAGCAGCATCTGCCCTACGAGCGACCTCCGCTTTCCAAGGAGTATCTGGCTCATAAGAAGTCGCTGACCGACTTCACCGTGCAGAACGCCGACTGGTACCGCGACCACAACGTCGACCTGAGACTCGGTTCGCGGGTGTCGACCCTGGACCGCGGCGAACATACCGTCGCACTCCCCGACGGCACCACAGTGCGGTACGAGAAGCTGCTGCTGGCGACGGGATCGGCTTCGCGTCGCCCGCCGATACCTGGGTCTGATGCCGACGCGGTCCACTATCTGCGCACCTACGACGATGCTGCGGCGCTGAATGCTGTTCTGGCCGAAGGGTCTTCGCTGGCCGTGGTGGGCGCTGGATGGATCGGCCTGGAGGTGGCCGCCGGTGCCCGCCAGCGTGGCGTAGACGTGACCGTCGTCGAGACGGCCAAACAACCGCTGGTGGCCGCACTCGGCGAAACGGTGGGCGAAGTGTTCGCCAATCTACATCGCGATCACGGGGTGGACTTACGGCTAGAGGCGCAGGTGGAAGAGATCACGACGACGGACGGCCAAGCCACCGGACTGAAAATGCGCGACGGGTCGACGGTTGCGGCTGACGCGGTGTTGGTGGCTGTCGGCGCTAAGCCGAACGTCGAACTCGCCGAGCAGGCCGGGCTCTCCATGGGCGAAGGCGGTGTGCTGGTCGACGCGTCGCTGCGCACTAGCGATCCTGACATCTACGCGGTCGGGGATATCGCCGCGGCCGAACACCCGCTGTTTGGCTGCCGGATCCGCACCGAGCACTGGGCCAATGCGCTCAAGCAACCCGCGGTGGCGGCAGCCGGGATGCTCGGCAAGCCAGGCGAATACGCGGAGCTGCCCTATTTCTTCACTGATCAGTACGACCTCGGAATGGAGTATGTCGGGCACGCGCCCAGCTTCGAGCGGGTGGTGTTCCGCGGCGACGTTGCCGGACGCGAATTCGTCGCGTTTTGGCTCGACGGCGACAACCGGGTGCTGGCCGGGATGAACGTCAACATCTGGGATGTGCTCGACGACGTCAAAGCCCTGATCAAGTCGAGGACTTCCGTCGACCCCGACAAGCTGGCCGATCCGCAGTCCCCGCTAGCCGACCTATTGAGCTGACGCTTCGACGGGCATCCAGTTCCCGTCGATGACGTCGGGTGGGCGGTGCGCCTGCAAGCGTTCTCGCTCGGCGCGCCGACGCTTGATCCGCAACCGGGCATCGGCCGGCATGGTGACCAGCTCGTCGCAAGTCAGGTAGTACACGTCAGCCACGACGTCGATCAGATCCGCCGCGACCCGTCGAGATCCCAGCTCGCGCAATGTCATTCGAAGCTCATGGGTGAACCGGATGGTGGTGTCGTGCGCCAGCTCGCGCGAAACGCGGGCGTTGGTGGCAAGTCGCCGGCCCAATGTTGCGGGCGGCGTTGGCTCGGTGCGGTGGCGCTTCGGCGGCCGCGATCAGCAGCATCACCGGATCGTCGAAGAAGACCGTGCTGGCCAGCTCGGCTTCCCCTGGCCCACGGTGCCCAATTCGGGCGACGGCGGCATCGAGCGCGGCGGCGGCGCTCGGAGCCAACGCACGGATGCTGTCGAGATTGCCTTCCCGGGCCAGGGCGCACAGCGGTGGATCGGCGCGTAACACCGTTGCCAGTTCGGCGGTCTCGGCCGCGATGCGGCTACCTTCCACGATCATGCCCACTCCGGGCACCCTGGTCCCCGCCCCGGTGCGCTCCAATGCGGCCGCGGTGACGCCGGTGTCGATCAACGACAGCGCCGTCAGGATCCAGCCCTGGTGTATCCGGTCCCGCAACAGCCGCAGCCGCACTCCGAGACTGGCATCCGGCAGCAAGCTCAGCTGCGCGGTATCAAGGTGTTCTGCATCGGCGGCGGCACTGTAGGCCCGCGTGTTGGTCCTGAGATGGCGCAGTATGGCGAGCGAACGTGCCGTGGCGACCGCTTTGGCGACCGACCCGACCGCTCCGCCGGCCAGTTGGGGTTGACCAAACGGCAGCAGGTCACCGACCTGCGGCTGGTCGACCAGGGCGCGCCGGACGACGGCTTCCTGGTCCCAGCCGGGCAGCTGGGTGGCGGCAACGACGTTGGACGACACTCCGACGTAGGGGCGGTGACCGAACACCGCGATGGCCCTGCTCCCCCATTCGTCATCGACCACCCCACCAAGTGCAAGCACCTGTCCCATCACCCGGCTGGCGGTACGGAGCCCGCTCAACTGGACGTCCAGGGTTATCGGGGTTAATGGTCCGGGCAGCGCCTCGGCGAGGCTGGTTGCACTGAAAACCGGGAACCGCGGATCGATCAGGTCGTCGAATTCACCCTCCATGCCCTCTGGGGCGGGGTTGCGCAGCTCATCGGACGGGGCGTACCGCGGGAGAACCTCCACCGGCAGCGCCAGTTGGCCTCCGTGGCTGATCGCACCTGTGGGTCCGACTCTGCGGCCGACGAGTCCGCGCGCGGTGTCGGCAACCGCCTCGATCGCCTGCCAGCCGTACTCGAACATCCAATCCTCTTGCGCCGCAGTGATATCCATTTCTGGAATCAACTGTGACCAGCTGGGAACCCGATGCAGCCGGGAACGCGGGTCAACGGACCGCAGCAGTCGCCACGCCGTGATCACGTTGGTGGCGTCCGGGGTAGCGAGGTCCACGACACCGCTGCGGTCGGTGTTCAGCGCCAAAACCAGGAAGCGCACCAGGTCGTCGAGGTGCAGCACCCGCATCTTCTGCACTGAGACCTTGCTGCGCAACAGCGTGGCCACGGTGCGGCACACCATCCAGTCGAGCTGACGTCCGACTGGCGGTGCGATCCGGATGACCAAGCTCGGTGCCCAACTCGTGGACACCAGTTCCTCGGCCGGCCGATAGAGATCGGGCCGACCTGCGGCTTGGGACACGAACAGCAGCCGGGCACCGGCGCGGGCGGCCGCATGGGTCACATGCGCAACTCCGTCGATGTCTGCGCTGCCGGGGGCGGTGGTGTCGACCGGGGCCAGGTGGATGACAGCGTCGGCTTCATCGGCCAGCTCTTGCAGGACGGGGTGAGTCAGCGGCGCGCAAACAAATTCGACATTAGGGTCCAGGCTGCCGTGCGGGCGCTCAGCAATGCCGCTGACGGTGTGGCCGGCAGCGATGAGCTGCCGTGCGACCAGCCGCCCGACGGTGCCGGTGGCGTCGGTAACCAGGATTTGCACCTAGGGCTCACCTCCCCAACGTCATCCTCGACAATAGGCAAGTCGCGATCGGTTACGCGACCGTTACTCCTCAACGGCACTCTGGCCTGGCGCTATGCCCTGCCCGGCTACTGCAGCGTCGCGCCGCCGTCCGCGGCGACGGCAACCTTGGCGCCACCGATATCTTCGCGCACGGTTGCTTTCGCCGTGGCGTGATCGGTGATTACCGCCAGCGTTCGCGAACCGTCGGGTGTGCGCACAGCAACGAATGCCTTCTCTGGCTGCCCATCCCGGTTGAACGGTGTCGTCCAAGCTTCGACGGTGCCGACGCCCTCCCACTCGACCAGCCCGTCCCGGGTGGGCTCTCGATCCACCGCCGATTGCACGTCCTCCCAACGGAATTCGGCCGGGGGTTCGGTGCTGTAGACACCGAAGCTGTGCTTGGTCAGGTAGCCGCCGTTGGCGGTGATCAGGGCACGCCGTCCGGGATTAGCCACCAGCAGTTCGGCCATGGTGGCAATCGAATGCATGACGTAGTTGCTCCAGGGGCCGCCCGCGAACGTCAGTCCGCCGGTGACGGTCAGCGGGCGGGCGGGGTCGTCGAGGCTCAATCCCAGTTCGGCCGCGGCGACCTGGACGGCGGAGGGAAAGCACGAGTACAGGTCGACGTAGTCGACGTCGTCGATGCCCAAGCCGGCGAGCTCCAGCACCCGGGCCCCGGCGATCCGGATGGCCGTAGACCGGTGCAGTTCGTCACGTTCGGCAATGGCGGGGGTGTCGTGCGCGTCGGTGCCCGCATGCGGATAAACCCAATGGTCAGCGGGGATCTGCAGGCGCTGTGCCTGCTCGACCGACGTCAGGATCAGCGCCGCACCCTGGTCGACCATGTTGTTCGAGTTCATCAACTTGGTGTACGGCCAGCTGATCATCCGGTTCTGCGGGCTGGGCTGCCAGATTTCCTCTGCGGTCACCGGCTTACGGATCCATGCGTTCGGATTGCCGACCGCGACAGCGTTGAAGCGCGCCCACAACTCGCCGACGCGTTTGAGGTGGTCCTCGATTGACTCCCCGTTCGCGACGCGAAGCGCCTGCTCAAACAGTGGGTAGACGAAGGCCGGGCGGTCCAGCTGGATCCTGATCTCCGCGTCACCGGCCATTGGGACGTCGTCACCGCTGACCTCGGCCATCGGGACCGATTCGTCCTGAACCGTCCACTCAAGTTTGCCGCCCTTGGCCTTCAGCCCTCGTCGGGTCCGCCACGTTTCGGCGCCGGCAAGCAGCACCACGCCGGCCCGACCCCGCTGGATATCCAGGCAGGCCTGGTTGACCAGCGACTGCGGCACGTTGCCGCCGACGGGGCTGTACAACGTGCGGAAGTTGGCGGCGCCGATCCGCTCGCCAAGCAGCAGTCCTGGATCGCGGTAGCGCGCCGACAGCACGTTCACCACCCGGATGGAGTCGACGGCCTCGATCACCCGGGAATCCGCGGCTTGCCGGGCCGCGGCGGCCATCAGGTCGACCGGTTCGATGGACCGCGTTGCCGGGTCGATTTCGTCGCGATGATTGACCTGACCGCAGCCGATCAACACCGGTGTCCTGGGGTCGACGGTCATAGGACGAACCTATCGTGACGACGACCCGGTCCCGGCTGCGGGCATCGAGCGTGAAGCCAGCGTCACGTTCGGCGTTAGGCGGGGCCCGTCCGGTAGATCGATTTCAGCGTCCGGTAGGCCTCCAGCCCTTCGGGACCCAGCTCGCGGCCGAGCCCGCTGCCCTTGACGCCGCCGAACGGCGCACGCATGTCGAGCGCGTAATCGTTGACCCCGATTGAGCCCGTGTGTACGGCCCGGGCAACGTTGGTGGCGCGGTCGGTGTCGGTCGACCAGACGGTGCCGGCAAGGCCGAACTCGCTGTCGTTGGCAAGCGCGATCGCCTCGTCGTCGGTGTCGTAGGCGCTGATGGTCAGCACCGGGCCGAAGATCTCCTCGCGCGCCAGGCGATCGGCGTTGTTGACGTCGGCGAACACCGTCGGCGACACAAACCAGCCGCGCGGCTGGTCCTTCGGAACGGAGCCGCCGGCAACCAACCTTGCGTTGCCGTCCTTACCGAGCGAGATATAGCTCAGCACCCGTTCACGCTGGCGTGAGCTGACCATCGGGCCGATCTCGGTCGACGGGTTCAGCGGATCACCGACGGCCATGCTGTCGGCCAGTGCCGCGACCGCGTCGACGATCTCGTCGTAGCGGGATCGCGGCGCCAGGATGCGTGAGCTCAGGTGGCAGGTCTGCCCGTTGTTGACGAACGACGCGGTGCGCAACCCGCGCATCGTGGCATCCAGATCGGCGTCGTCGAGGATGATCGCCGCCGACTTACCGCCGAGTTCCAGGGTGACCGGGCGCATCAGCCGGCCGCAGATTTCCGCCACCACGCGCCCGGTGGCCGTCGAACCGGTGAACGCGACCTTGTCGATGCCCGGGTGCGCCACCAGGTAGGCGCCCGTCGCCGGGCCGCCGGACACGATGTTCAAGACCCCGGACGGCAGCCCGGCATCGACGGCGGCCTCAGCGAAAACCAATGCGTCCAAAGCGGTTTCGGGTGAGGCCTTGAGGACCACCGTGCAGCCCGCGGCCAGCGCCGGCGCGATCTTCATCGCGGCCAGTGCCTGCGGGTAATTCCACGGGATCACCGCGGCAACCACCCCGACAGCCTCCCGGCGCACAATCGTGTGCCCGATCACGCTCGGCCGGATTTCCTCGACTGGGACCTCGGTGATCAGCTTTGCGTAATACTTCAACAGCAAGGCCGGGAAGGCGCCGTTGGCGCCGCGGGACAGTGAGATCGGCATGCCGTTCTCCCTGCTCACCAGCTCGCTCGTGGCCTGCGCGCGTGTCTTCAGTGCGTCGGCCATCGCGAGCAGGATCCGGGCGCGGTGGTCCGGTGAGCTGGCCCGCCATTCCGGCAGCGCCGATCGGGCGACGGCCACCGCGTCGTCGATATCGGATTCGGTTACGCAGGCGCCATCGCCGAGTGGTTCACCGGTAGCTGCCTCCACCACCGGCTCGAAGTTGTCCGCGGTCCAAAACCGGCCACCGACGAAATACCGTGCGGGTTGTGTGGGCGCTGACACATCCGTCATAGGGCGGGCCCTCCTCTGGAAGAAACCGCAAGCCGTGAAAGAAATGCTAGGCGCTGCCGGCTGACCCGAACAGCACGCGGTCGGTGATCAGCCGCTCGGTCTCTTCAGTGCCCATCCCGAGCAGCTTTCGGCAGATCTCGAAAGTGTCCTGGCCGGGCAACGGCGCCGGACGTTGCGGTGCCGGCGGAATGTGCCGAAACGGCGCCGGACCCGTTTCTGCCGGCAGCGGATGCGTCGATCAGGGGATGCACCATGTCGCGGAGCAGCTTTCGCTCGATCAGCTGGGGGTCTTCGAGTATGTCCGGCGAGCGGTTCATCGGTCCGGCCGGAACTCCGGCCGACTGCAACGCTTCGGCGGCCTGCACAGGGGTGCGGGTTCGGGTCCAGGTCGACATGAGCTCCACCAACTCCCGGCGGTTGGCCAGGCGCGATTCGCCGGTCGCGAAGCGCGGGTCGTCGGCCAATTCTGGTTGATCTAAAACTGTTGTAACACAACGCCATTCACTGTCGCACGGGATCGAGATGACGCACCATTCGTCGTCGCCGGCGCACGGGTAGACCGCGTGCACGCTGGTGTCATCGCGGATCTCGGCGATGCCCGCGGCGAGTGCGGCCCGGGTGACGTACAGCGTGTCCAGTTGATTGACCACAACTTCGGCCTGGGAGATGTGGACGTGGGCTCCGCTGCCGGTTCGATCGCGGTGGATCAGCGCGGCCAGCGCCGCGATGGCGGTGACCCGCCCGACTACGTGATCGGGGAAGATCGTCGTCGCGTCGTAAAACGCGTGCCGCGCGGTGTCGGCCTGGTCGTCCGGATCGTCGGACGTCCAAAGCCGGGTGACACCGGTGGCGGCCCGGACCAACGGACCGTAGCCCATCCGGGTGCTCCACGGCCCCCTGTTGCCGAATGCACTGCTCCCGGCGAGCACGATCCGCGGGTTGAGGGCATGCAGCGCGTCGTAGGAAAACCCAAGTGCGGTAAGGGTTCCCGGCTTGAAGTTGGCGAAGACCGCGTCGGCTTCGGCGACCAGCCGGCCGAAGATCTCCTTGCCCTTAGCGCTGCGCAGATCCAGGCCGAATCCGAGGTGATTGCGGTGCGTCCACGCGAATGACTCGCTCATGGCGTCGCCGATGCGCGCCTGCCGCAGTCCATCCGGGTAGTCGGCACTTTCGACTTTGATGACCTCGGCGCCCAGATCGCCGAACAGCCGACTCAGCTCGCCGCCGGCGACGATGATGCCCAGATCGAGAATCCGCAGGCCTTCAAACGGATAGGACGGGTAACCGTCCACCGTGCCGGACGGCGCGGGTGCCGGCGCTGGATCCTCGCGCCAGCGCGGTTCGTCTTGCCCCGCGGCGGGGGCCGGCGCACGGAAACCGGAGCGCTGTCCGTCGACGACGAAATATCCGGTGGGCACACTGGTGCGCACGCCGGGGACGAGTTCGGCATCGGTGATCGCGCCCACCGCCTGGAAATGTTCGGAGGCCAGGATCCGGGACGGCGTCAGCACCGCGGCGATCGGCACCCCGTGCGCCTGTCCGGCGGCCACCAAATCCTTCATGGTCTGTTCGGCGAACAGCGCCTGGATCAGCACACTGATCTGGGGCCAAGCCGCGAAACGCGCGCCGATCACGTCGTATTTCGGGTCTTGAAAATCTTCCGGCTCCCCCAGCCAGCGCCGCAGGCCGCGCCACTGCCGAGGCGCCATCACGCATAACCGGACGTAGCCGTCCTTGCACGGATAGATCGGGTAAGCATCCTGGTTCTTCGGGCGGCCCCGCCACCGCCCGGTGCGGCGGATGCCGGCAGCGACCTGCCCATGCGCCCCGAATGCCGGGTCGAGCGCCATGACAACGGCGTCAAACCGCGAAAAATCGATGTAATCACCTGTGCCACAACGTAATCTGTTGTAGTAAGCGGCGAGCGCGGCCCAGGTCGCCTGCACGGCCGCGGTTGCCGAAGCGATACCTTCCGGCGGCAACACCGGGGTGCCGGTGGTGGGACCGGATCGCGACAGCGAGCCGCACATCGCGTACAAAACGGGATCGGTGGCACGCCACGACGACCGCGGACCCGTCGCACCGAAGTCGGTGATCGACAACACCACCAGATGGTCGTAGCGATCGGCCAGCTCCTCGCCAGACGTCCCGAACGGCGCGGCCTGCCCGCCACTGTCGACGACGATGTCGGCTCCCGCCGCTAGGTCGAGGAACCGCCGGCGGTCGTCTTCGTCGAGTGGGTTCAGCACCGTGCTGCGCTTGTTGGCGTTATGAACGGCGAACGGGATGCTTGCGCCGGCCAGGGTGGGCAGCGCGTTGCGCCCGGGACTTCCGCCCGGGGGTTCCACCTTGAGGACGTCGGCACCCAGGTCGGCGAACAGCCGGGTCACCGCGTCGGCCCCACCGCCAGACAGGTCGAGGACGCGCACGGCATCGAGCAACCTGTCGGCCATCTGCACACCGTACCTGCCCGGTCGACTGCTGACGGCGAGTACTCGATTCGTCTACACTCACATCTCGCCTGGCAGCCAAATGCCCAGCCGTGCAAGCTGCTTCGGGTGGAAATCCTGACCAGTTACGCTCTGTAGTTCGTTGGTCGACGATACTCGGATGGAGGCACCCGACGAATGAGCGCGCACTTGAGCTACGTCGAGGCCGTGATCGTCGGTGCTGGCCAGGGCATCACCGAACTGTTCCCGGTCTCAAGCCTCGGGCACTCGGTGTTGGTGCCGGCACTGGTTGGCGGGCAATGGGCCCAAGATTTAAACGTCTCCACACCCCAATCGCCCTACCTGGCGTTCATTGTGGGCCTACACGTCGCTACCGCCGCGGCTCTGCTGGTGTTCTTCTGGCGTGACTGGCTGCGCATCCTGGCTGGATTGGCCTCCTCGGCGCGATATCGCCGAATCCAGACTTCCGATGAGCGGTTAGCTTGGCTGATCGTGGCAGCCACCATCCCGGCGGGCCTGGCCGGGCTGGCCCTTGAACAGCTGTTCCGCACCACACTGGGCAAACCCATTCCGGCGGCGGTATTCCTGATCCTCAACGGCATCGTCCTCTATGCCGGCGAGGTCCTCCGCCGCCACTCCACGCCAGCCGAGGACGAACCCGCACACAGCGGCGAGGCCATCGACAATCGACTCGCCCAACTGCCTATGGGCCGGGGCGTGCTAATCGGCTCCGCGCAAATCCTGGCTCTGCTCCCCGGTATCAGCCGCTCCGGCATCACCATCGTGGCCGGCTTATGGCGCGGCTTATCACACGAAGACGCCGCCCGCTTCTCCTTCTTGCTGGCGACGCCAATCATTCTGGCCGCTGGGGTATACAAAATCCCAGATCTGTTCGGGCCGTCCGGGAACCGGGATCCTCGGCCCGGTCCTGGCCGGCAGCGTCGCCTCCTTCGTCTGCGCCTACCTCGCTGTGCGCTATCTCACCCGGTACTTCCAAACCCGCACCCTCACACCATTCGCCATCTACTGCGCCCTGGCCGGGGCCGCCAGCCTGGCGTGGCTCGCCCTGCGCTAAACGGGCGTGCTTCGATAGCGCACTTCCTGCACGGGCACATCGCCGTAAGTCACCGTGCGGTGCGTCCCGTCGAACCTCCACCCGTCGCGTTCGTAGAATCGCCGAGCATGCACATTCCCGTCTAGCACCCACAGCGAAGCTTCCGTAATACCGACTCGGCACAGCCGCTCCCGAGCAGCGGTCATCAACAAACGCCCAACTCCGGTACGCATATATGCGGGATCGACGTAGATCGCTATCAGCTCACCGAAATTCGACAAGTCTTTGTCCCGACACAGCCCTGTGGTAGCCAGGCCGCGGATCGTAGAATCGTCGACCGCGACCAGGGTGGACGGCAGCTGAAGCCCCATGCGACCAAAGGTGTATCTGCTGGCCCAGACTTCAGGCGTCGCCCGCCTCGTCCGCCACGCCCGCCAGCTGATCCTCCGCATACCCGAAACCTGGCCCTGGGCACAGGAATTCGCCGACGCGGTCAACCGCGTCCGCGCCATCCCCTGACCCGCGGGCCCCTGTCCAATCGACCCCAAGGAAGGAGTAGCCAGCCTGGGACAGTGGAATCCGGCGTCACCGCACGACACGCGGCGACCGCCCCTACCGTCCCACCAGAATCAAAACCCAACTCACCGAATCGACGCTCATCACGGATGAACTCGGGCAACCGTGAAATTTTGAGGCAGACGGCGGGAACTACTTCCACCGAGTTGGCCTCCGGGAATTCCTTCAACACAACGCCGCCTTAAGCTTCTAGTGAAAATTTGAGTTGTTGGCCATACAGGCTGAGCGATTCGGCAGTCATCAGGTCTTCATGTTTGCAGTCGATCGAGTACTCTGTAATGTCGCCAGCAACATAAGGCCGCCAACTTTGTAGAAGAGATGAATCACTCTCACGTTGTGCCGCGGAGAATATGACCATATCACCATCAAACACACAAGGTACGTGTTCTGACTGATGCAATTCGTTAGCCTGTACGTTTTGAACAATGAATTCCAGAAATTCCCGGGCCTGTTTGGATAGAAGACCGAGTCCCATTGCCTCTTCTCGTTGGCGAATTAGATCCTCCGCCTTCTGGAAGGTAAGAGGCTTGGACTCTTCTGGAACATCTATCCAAATGGACCGCAGGATTTCTTCCAGGATTTGACTTTCGTCTAAAGCTTGGTTGCTTTCGGCGATACTGCGCTTGTCATTGAGTGCAGCGTCCAGAAGTATAAGACGCTGGACTGCGCACCCGCGTCGACGGAGCTCAATGGCGAGCTCATGCGCGACGACGCCTCCAAAAGAATAGCCAAGGAGGTTATAGGGTCCGGTAGGATAGAGCGCTTGGAGCCTGTCTGCATAGCTTTCTGCCATGCTGCGAACTGATCCAGGTTCAGCCTCCTCGCCTAGCGGGACTTGTTGAATTCCAATGATCGGGCAGTCCAAGTAATCGCACAGAGCCCGATATCCCCAGCTAAACCCACCAGCCGGATGAATGCAGATCAGCGGAACGCCGGTACCTTCCTTGAAGGTCTCAACGGGAACTATTTCCACCGAACTGGCAGGCCTGCCCAACTGCTGGCATAAGCTTTCAACGGACGGCGCGTCGAATAAGGTGCGCACCGCAAGGTGGGCATCCAGGCTGGTGTTGATCGCGGTGATCACCCGCATCGCCGACAGCGAATCCCCACCCAGCTCGAAAAACGAGTCGTCGACCCCGACGCGCTCGACACCGAGGACCTGCGCGTAGATGCCCGCGACGATTTTTTCGGTCTCAGTCTGCGGCGCCCGGAAAGGTTTGGCGGCAAACACCGGTGCCGGCAACGCCTTACGGTCGATCTTGCCCGAGGAGGTCAATGGGAACTCGTCGAGCACCACAATCTGCGCCGGCACCATGTAATCGGGCAACCACGCACCCAACCACTGACGCACCGCGGCGGGATCGGGTTGCGGGACGCCGCTGATGTAGGCGACGAGCTGGGCGCCGCCGGTGGTGCTGTCCTGCACGGTGGCGGCGGCCTGGGTGACCTGCGGGCAGGCCAGCAGGGTGTTTTCGATTTCGCCCAACTCGATACGCTGCCCGCGCAGTTTGATCTGGGTGTCAGCGCGGCCCCGACAGTCCAGGGTTCCGTCGGGTGTCCAGCGCACCAGATCCCCGGTGCGATACATCCGTGTTCCGAACCCGCCGTAGGGGTTGGCCACGAACCGTTCCGCGGTCAACTCCGCCCGACCCAGATAGCCGTGCGCCAGCGCCGGCCCGCCCAGATACAGCTCGCCCACCACCCCGACCGGGGCCGGGCTCAGCCAGGCGTCGAGCACCAGCGCGCACACCCCCGGAATCGGAGCGCCGATGCGGATCGGCTGCCCCGCCGACAGCGGCGCACAGGTGACCCAGATGGTGGTCTCGCTGGGGCCATAGCCGTTGAACATTCGCCGATCCGGCGCCCAGGCGTCCACCAACTCCGGCAGGCAGGCCTCCCCGACGGCGATCAACGTGTCCACGCAAGTGAGCCGAGCCCGATCCAACGTCGACACCACCGTGGGGGTCAATATGGCCGCGTTGACCTGCTGGTCCTGCAGCAACGCGGTCAACGGCTCTCCGGCATACACCTGCGGCGGTGCCAACACCAACGCCGCTCCGGACCCCACCGCCCACAACAGCTCGCCGATCGAGGCATCAAAGGTCGGCGAGGACACCATCAGCACCCGCGCATCCGCGCCCAACCCGAACATCTCACGTTTCGCTGCGGCCCAGCCCAGCAGACCGGCGTGGCTGACCGCCACCCCCTTGGGGACGCCGGTGGAGCCCGACGTGAAGATCACATACGCGGTATTGTCCACCCCCAGCGCCGCCAGCCGGTCTGCGTCGGTGATCGCCTCCGCGCTCCGCCCGGACACGTCCAGACCGTCGATACGCAGCACCGGGCGCGCCCCGGCCCCGGCCACCTCATCGCCCGCAGTCGCACCACACCGCGCCCGCCGCGTCCAACACCGTGGCGATCCGCTCCGCCGGATGAACCCGTTCCACCGGCACATACGCCCCACCGGCCTTGACCACCGCCCACCTGCCACCATCAACTCCAGCTGCGGTCCATCGCCACGCCCACCGCGCACTGGGACCCGCCCCGCCTCGATCAGCACCCGCGCCAACCGCGTCGACCACGCATCCAGCTCGCGATACGACACCTCCGGGCACCGTCAACCACCGCCACCGCGTCCGCGTCGGCGGCCGCCGCGGCAGCCAACAACGCCGACCCACCCCCACCGGGGCCCCCACCCCGCGCCAGACCACCCCGACAGCACCAGTCACGCTCACCGCGATCCAGCAACGCCACCTCCCCCACCACCGCCGGGGCATCGGCCACCACCGCCTCGATCACCCGCCCAAACCCGCTGACCAACCGCTCGATGCTGGCCCGGTCAGACAAATCCGTGACATAAACACCAACCCGCCGGCCATCGGCGCGGCCGGGTCTCGTTGGCACCTCACTCAGCTGGATATCCAGGTCGAACCTGGCGGTGCGGGTGTCCGCCGGCAGCGGCTCGACGCTGACCCCCCCAATCGCCACCCATCCGGGGTCGCTACCCCAATGTTCTGCCAGGCCAACACCACCTGAACCAGCGGATGATGGGTCAGGGAGCGGGTCGGGTTGAGCCGCTCCACCAGCACCTCAAAGGGCACATCTTGATAGCTCGAAAGCGAGCCAGAGCCTGCGCGCCGCCACCTGCGCCAGCAACTCGGCAGAAACGGTGGGATCTCCAGCCAGATCAACCCGCAACACCAAGGTGTTGACGAAGAAACCCCACCAGCTCATCCAGCGCAGGATCACGACACGCCCGGCGATCAAAAAGCCCCACCGCCACATCGGAGCTGGCGCTGATCTTCGACAACAGCACCGCCAGGGCGGCCTGCATCACCATGAAACTGGTCGCATTGTGCTCACGCGGCCACCTCGCGCAACCTGTTGCTGCAGCTCCGCCGGCCACTCACACCGCCACACTGGCGCCGCGCTGATCGGCAACCGGCGGGTCAGGCGCCGATCGGTCGGGCAGTACAAGACGCATCGGGCATGCCGGCCAGGGCATACCTCCCAGTAGGCCAGCTGCGCGGCGATGGCGGCTGTCGCTGATCGTTTCGAGTTCACCAAGGTGCAGCGCGCTGCCACAGCGTGTAATCGACATACTGCACCGCCAACGGCGCCCAGCCGGGGGCCCGCCCCACACACCGAGCTCGCATAAGCCATGCCTAGATCACGCCACCAACAGCGTGATGGACCAGCCATCGGCGGCGATATGGTGCAGCACGGCCACCAGCACGTGTTCGTCCTCGGCGATGGGGAAAAGCCTTGCCCGCAAGGGGATCTCAGTAGCCAGATCAAACAGTGTGACGTGCCACCGCGGCCGATAAGCATCACCCAGCCGGCTTGCCGGCCAGCCGCCGGCATCAACGACCCTGCCAAGCCGAAAGGTCGGCCCGCTCGGCCGGGATCACCAGCTGCTGGGGTTTTCCCTCCGAGCGCCGCGAAACAACGTGCGCAGGCTCTCATGGCGGCCTACCAGATCGGCCAGCGCCGCACCCAGCGCCTCAGCATCAAGAGCGCCCGCCCAACCGCAACGCCACCGCCATGTTGTAAACCGGTGAGGGCCCCTGCTAACTGATCTATGAACCACAACCGGCTCTGGGCAAACGACAACGGGACCCGCTCCGGGCGCGGCATCACCCGCAGCGGCGGGCGGGCAGGGCCTCCACGATGCCGGTGCAGATAGTCGGCGAGATCCCCGACGGTGGACGCGTCAAACAGATACCGCACCGGCACTTCCCTGCCCAGCGCCAACTGCAGTCGCGCGCTCACCCGGGTGGCGATCAGCGAATCCCCACCCAGGGCGAAGAAATCAGTCATCAAGCCCGACCCGGTCCACGCCCAACACCTCGGCGAACACCTCGGCAATGATTTTCTCGGTCGGGGTCTGGGGCGCGCGGAAGGGTGTGGCGGCAAACACCGGCGCCGGCAACGCCTTACGGTCGAGCTTGCCCGAGGAGGTCAACGGGAACTCCTCGAGCACCACGATCTGGGCCGGCACCATGTAATCGGGCAACCACGCGCTCAACCGCTGACGCACCGCGCTGATTTTGGTGTTGGTGTGGGGGTCATTGGCGTAGGTGCTGTGTTGGGGGGCCCCGGCGGGGGGCAGGTAGAGGTCGGTCAGCGCTGCGGTGTGCTGGGGGCCGGGGTCGATGGGGGTGAGGAATACGGCATCCAGGGTGCCCGGTTGGGCACCCCAGGTGACCGCGACGTGGTATCCGGTGGTTTCACCGAGGTGGTGCAGTTGTTCGGGGGCGGCGGCATCGGGGGTCGGCGGTGGCTTGGGCGAGCGCGTCGACTAGGGGTAGCCCGGCGGCCAGGCCGGCTTCGACGCCGACGTCGGTGATCACTCCGGCGCGGGGGATCTCGGTGACGCGGACGGTGGCGGGACGTTGGGATATCAACCGGGCGTGCAGCCCGCGCAGGCCCGCGCACTGGGTCCACGCCCAGCTGGGTGCGGCGGCCAATGAGCGTACCGCTGTGGGGGTTTTGTGGATGATGACGTCGTAGCGGTATCGGTTGAGCTCGTTGTCGCCCGATCCGCGTTTGACCTGAACGCCGAGTCCGGCCACCGACGGATGCTCGGCGGCCCAGGTGGTGAAAAACTCTGGGGACAGCAGTAATTCGGGTTCGCCGAGCATGGCGCGGTGGACTCGTTGCCGGATCTCGGCGCCGTCGGCGGCGCTTTCGGCACGGGCCAGCGCGACCGCGGTTTGGAACGCGCCCTGCAGGGCGTAGTTACGCACATCGCCGACAAACAGCGTCCCGCCGGGGGCCAGCAGCTCCATGGCGTTGTCGATGACCTCGGCCAGATATCCCGCGCTGGGGAAGTATTGGATGACCGAGTTGAGGATGATGGTGTCGAAGTAACCCCGCGGCAGCACCTCGGTGACGTGGGCGGGTTGGGCCCCCAGTTGAACCCGGTCGCGCCACGGGATCTGCAACCGCTACAAGCGAATTGGCGAGGGTCTCGATCACCACCGGCGAAAAATCGGTGGCGACATAGTGCTCGACACATACGGGGCGATCTGTGACAACAGCAGCCCCGAGCCCACGCCGATCTCCAACACCCGCCGCGGCTGCAGGGCCATGATCCGATCCACCGTGGCCGACCGCCACTCCACCATCTCCTCGAGCGGAATCGGCTCATCGGTGTAGCTGCTGTTCCAGCCCGGAAATCCATGCCGAAACCCGGCACCTCGACCTCAGCGTCGTACAGATCGTCATACAGTTGTTGCCACTGTTCGACGATTTCGGCGTCCTGATCGGCGGTGGCGGTGTGCTCCAGGGTGATGTAAGCGACGAGGTGGGCGCCGGTGGTCGCTGTGGTGCACGGTGGCGGCGGCCTGGGTGACCTGCGGGCAGGCCAGCAGGGTGTTTTCGATTTCACCCAACTCGATGCGCTGGCCGCGCAGTTTGATCTGGGTGTCGGCCCGGCCCAGATAGTCCAGGGTTCCGTCGGGGGTCCAGCGCACCAGATCGCCGGTGCGATACATGCGCGCCCCGGCACTCCCGTGGGGGTTGGCCACGAACCGTTCCGCGGTCAACTCCGCCCGGCCCACATAGCCGCGCGCCAGCGCCGGTCCGGCCAGATACAGCTCGCCCACCACCCCGACCGGCGCCGGGTTCAGCCGCGCATCAAGCACCAGCGCGCACACCCCCGGGATCGGGGTGCCGATGCTCACCGGCTGCCCCGCGAACAGCGGCGCATGTAGGTGACCCAGATGGTGGCCTCGCTGGGCCCATAGGCGTTGAACATCCGCCGATCCGGCGCCCAGGCGGCCACCAACTCCCCCGGGCAGGCCTCCCCGCCGGTGATCAGCGTGTCAAGTCCGTCCAGCCGGGCCCGATCCAGCGACGACAGCACCGTCGGGGTCAACAATGCCGCGCTGACCCGCTGGCCTGCAGCAACGCGGTCAACGCCTCCCCGGCATACGCGTCCGGGGGCGCCACCACCAACGCCGCCCCCGACGCCACCGCCAACAACCATCTCGAAGACCGACGCATCAAAGGTCGGCGCGGCCACCATCAGCACCCGCGCATCCGCGCCCAACCCGAACACCTCGCGGTGCGCCGCCGCCACCCCCAGCAGACCGGCGTGGCTGACCGCCACCCCCTTGGGGGCACCGGTGGACCCCGAGGTGAAAATCACATACGCGGTGTCATCCACCCCCAACGGCGCCAGCCGATCGGCGTCGGTGATCGGATCCGCGCTGCGCCCGGACACGTCCAGACCGTCGATGCGCACCACCGGGCGCGCCCCGGCCCCGGCCACGGTGTCGGCACCACGGTCAACACACACACCGCGCCCAACGCGTCCAACACCGCGGCGATCCGCTCCACCGGATGGGCCCGATCCACCGGCACATACACCCCGCCGGCCTTGAGCACCGCCCACCACGCCACCACCAACTCCACACACCGATCCATCGCCACGCCCACCGCGCGCTCTGGACCCACCCCCGCCTCGATCAGCACCCGCGCCAACCGCGTCGACCACTCATCAAGCTCGCGATACGACACCGCCCGCGCACCGTCGATGACCGCCACCGCGTCCGGGTCGGCGGCCACCGCCGCCGCCAACAACTGCGGCGCCACCCCCACCGGCGCCCCCACCCCAGCACCCGACCACCCCGACAGCACCAGATCACGCTCACCGCGATCCAGCAACGACACCTCGCCCACCACCACCGAGGCATCGGCCACCACCGCCTCGATCACCCGCCCAAACCAGGTGACCAACCGCTCGATGCTGGCCCGGTCAAACAAATCCGTGGCATACGTCACCACCCCGGCGGCCATCGGCGCGGCCGGGTCCTCGGTGGGCACCTCGCTCAGCTGGAAATCCAGGTCGAACTTGGCGGTGCGGGTGTACGCCGCCAGCGGCTCGACGCTGACCCCGTCGAGCGCCACCACCTCGGGGCGCACATTGTTCTGGAAGGCCATGGCCACCTGAAACAGCGGATGATGCGCCGTCGAGCGCACCGGGTTGAGCTGCTCGACCAGCCGCTCGAACGGCACATCCTGGTTGCTGTAGGCATCCAGCGCCTTCTGCCGCACCTGCTCCAGCACCTCGCTGAACCGCTGCGCAGAATTCACCCCCACCCGCAACACCCAGGTGTTGACGAAAAACCCGACCAGATCATCCAGCGCCGCATCCAACCGCCCGGCGATCGGCGTGCCCATCGCCACGTCCTCACCGGCCCCGACCCGGTGCAACACCACCGCCATGACCGCCTGCAACACCATCGAGGCCGTCGCGTTATGCGCCGCCGCCACCGCCTTGACCCCCGCCCACACCGGCGGGTCGATGCGCAGCTCCACCCCATCACCGCGGTAACTGGGCACCGGCGGGCGGGCCCGATCCGCCGGCAGCGACACCACCTCGGGCAGATCGGCCAACTCCTGCCGCCAGTAGGCCAACTGCCCGGCAATCACACTGTCGGGATCAGACTCCGCCCCCAACCACTCCTGTTGCCACAGCGTGTAATCGGCATACTGCACCGCCAACGGCGCCCACCCCGGGGCCCGGCCCTGCCGCCGCGCCCGATACGCCTCGCCCATATCCCGGACCATCGGAGCCAGTGACCACCCATCAAAAGCGATGTGGTGCACCACAATCCCCACCACATACTGCTCGGGGCCCACCGCATAGATCTGCGCACGAATCGGGATCTCCGCCGACAAATCAAACCGATACCCCGCCAGCGCCACCAACTCGCCGACCACCTCCTGCTCCGGCAACGACACCACCGCCGCGCCCCCGCGCCGCCACATCCCCGCCTCGCGCCGGCACCACCTCCTGGAACGGCACACCGTCAATGTCGGGAAATATGGTGCGCAGCGATTCGTGGCGGGCGATCACATCATCGAGGGCCGCGCCCAACGCCTCGACATCCAGCGCCCCGCTGATCCGAAACGCGGTCGGCATGTTGTAGGTCGCCACCCCGCCCTCGAACCGGTCGAGGAACCACAACCGGCTCTGGGCAAACGACAACGGCACCACCGCGGGCCGCTGTAGCAGCCATCAACGGCTGACCCGCCGACCCCAGCATCCCCACCGATACGGGGCGCCAACCGGGCAACCGTGGGCGCCTCGAATAAGGTGCGCACCGCAAGGCCGGTATCCAGGGCGGTGTTGACCGCGGCGATCACCCGCATCGCCGACAGTGAATCCCCACCCAGATCGAAAAACGAGTCATCGACCCCGACCCGCTCCACCCCGAGTACCTCGGCGTAGATGCCGGCCAGGATCTCCTCGATCGCGCTGGCCGGGGCGCGATACCGATCGCCCTCCTGTGTATTCCGGGTGCCGGCAAGGCCCGGCGTGTCCAGTTTGCCGTTGGGTGTCAGCGGCAGCGCCTCCATCACCACCACCGCGGCCGGCACCATATAGGCCGGCAGCCGCCGGCCACAAAGCTGCGCAGCTCAGCCGCTCGTTCGATCGCCGACGGGTCGTTGCTGTACCCGGTCAGCTAACCTACCGCTGTGGTGGGCAGGTATAGATCCGACAGCACCGGCAGCGGGTAATCACCAGCCGCTTCGCTGGTGTGGGTGTAGATGAGGTCCACCAGGCCAACGGTCCGCGACCAGGTCACCGCTGTGACGTATCCCAGTTCCTGTCCCAGCAGATGACACTGATGCGGCAACACCGCATCCGGTGTGGATAGGCCGGCACGTAACTCTCTGAACGTACACCCGATCGCCGGCCTGGGTCAACGCCCGCGTCATCGCCACATCGGGCCATATCCCGTCATGAGGCACCCCGGTGACACGCAGCTCCGGCAGGTGCTGCAACTGCAGATATTCGCCCAGCCCGGCGAGGCTTCCGAACCGCTGCCACGGTTCGGACGATAGATGTGCAAGGGAGCGCACCGGCACCGGCGCCTTACGCAGCAGCACCTCGTATCGGTAACCGCTGAGTTCGTTGACCGCACGCATCTGCTTGAGCTGCACCTCCACCGCGGCGATGTCGGCGAAGGTGCTGCGGCAAAGCCGCAAAGAACTCCGGCGCCAACAGCAGTTCCTGCTCGGCAAGCATTTCCTGGCGCACCCGCTCACGCACCACCGCGGCCGTGTCCTGCAGTACCGGTGGTGTCGGCGCACAACATCCCGGTGGTGCACGCTTGCAACAACGACAGGTTGCGCACGTCGCCGATAAACAATGCCCCGCCCGGTGCCAGTAACCGCATCGCCAGCGCTAGTTCATCTAGCAGATATCCCGCGCTGGGGATGTACTGGATCACTGAGTTGAGCTCCACGACATCATAATAGGCATACTGCAACCCATTGGCCACATCACGCTGGTTGCTCCCGCAACCGCACCCGATCCCACCACGACTGCGAGGCATCGCCGCCTGCAGTGTCTCGATCCTCGGCGCGGAAAAGTCCGTACCCCAATACTCGGCACAATCGGGGCCAAGTGCGCTAGCATCAGCCCCGAACCCACTCCAATCTCCAACAACCGCCCCGGACCCAATCCGCTGATCCGATCCACCGCAGCCGCCCGCCATTCCCTGCATCTGCTCCAGCGGGATCGGCGCCCCTGTATAACTGCTGTTCCAGCCCCCGAAATCCTCCCCCAACACCGCCGGCGCGCCCGCCTTCGAACATCAACCCCGAATACAGGCCGTCATACACTCCCTGCCACCGCTCAACGAGCTGCGCTTCTCGCTCCGGCTCGCGGACCAGCCTCATCTCCTGATCCAGCACGACATAGCCCACCAGCCGCTTGTCGCTTACCCTCTCGCCGGGATTCGCGGTGACCTCGCCGTGTGGGCGATCACCACCGCCTGCTCCACCCCGGCATGCCCCGCCAGCGCCGCCTCGACCTCACCGAGCTCGATGCGATACCCGCGGATCTTGACCTGCTCATCGGCGCGCCCCACATACCGCAGCTGCCCATCAGCACCCCAACACACCAGATCCCCGGTGCGATACATCCGTGTTCCCGGCGCTCCCGCGCCGCGAACGGGCACGCCACAAACCGCGACCCGGTCAACCCGGCCCGGCGCCACATACCCACACCCCCACCCCGGCACCGGCCACATACAACTCCCCGACCACCCCGGCCGGCACCGGCCGCAACCACCCATCCAGCACAAAAAAAGCCAAGATCGCGCCAACGGCACCCCGATGGGGCTGGCACCGCTGTCGGCGTCGCCGTCGACGATCTCGCGGAACGAGGCATGCACCGTCGTCTCGGTCGGTGCCATACATGTTGATCAGGCGCGGCAATCCCGGGTGCGCTGTCCAGCCACCTCCGAAGACGCTGTGGTTCAAGCGCTTCACCGCCGAACACCACAGTCTGAAGCTTCAGCTGACGTCCCAGCTCGGGTGCTAGCGCGTCGACGGTTTGCAGCGCATAAAACGCCGAGGGGGTCTGGCTTAAGCACGCTGACCTGTTCGGCGACCAGCAAGGCGTGGAAGTCTTCCGGTGAGCCGGCCACCGACTCGGGCACCACCACCAGCCGCCCACCACGCAGCAGCGCACCCAGATCTCCCACACCGAGAAGTCGAAGGCATACGAGTGACACTGCGTCCACACCTGCCCCGGCGCCAGCTCAGGCCGGCGTCCAGTGACTCGCAGCAGCTGGGTGACGTTGTGGTGGGTGACCGCCACCCCCTTGGGGACACCGGTGGTGCCCGAGGTGTAGATGATGTAGGCGATGTCATCGGGGGCCGGCGCCGGTAGTGCGGTGCTGGGTTGGGTGTCAATAGCGGGGTCGTCGACATCGATGACCAGCAGGTCACACCCGTCCAGCCGGTCGGCCAGCCCGGTGGTGGTGATCGCGGCGATCGGCGCGGCATCAGCGAGCATGAACTCGATCCGCGCCGCCGGCATGCGCCGGGTCGATCGGCAGATAGGCCGCCCCGGTCTTGAGCACCGCCAAAATCGCCACGATCGCCTCGGCCGAACGCGAAAACAGCAGCGCCACACACTCACCCGGGCCCGCCCCATGAGCCGGCCAACAGGTGCGCCAACCGTTCGCGGCCTCCTCCAGCTCCCGGTACGTCATCGAGCGGCCCTCGAAGGTCACCGCCACCGCCTCCGGTGTGCGGGCCACCTGCGCGGCGAACAACACCGGAATCGACACCGACGTGCGCACCGGCTGGGTCAACACCGCCCGGTTACCCCACCCATCCAGCCGGGCGTGCTCAGCCTCATCGAGCAGATCCATCGACGACAGCCGCCGGGTCGGGTCGGCGGTCATCGCCACCAACACCCGCTCCAACCGCTCGATCAGCGCCTCGATGCTGGCCGCATCGAACACATCGGTGCGAAACTCCACCGCCCCGCCGATCCCGGCGGGCTCACCGGCCTCGGTCCAGCGTTCGGCCAGCGAAAATGTCAGGTCCATGCGGGCGGTGTGGGTGTCCGCCGGCAGCGGCGTGACCTGCAGATCACCCAAAGCCAGCCCGGCGCGCGGGATCATTGTCCTGCCCGGGAAGGTTCTGCCAGGCCAACATCACCTGGACCAGCGGGTGATGGGTCAGGCTTCGGGTCGGGTTGAGCCGCTCCACCAGCACCTCAAAGGGCACATCTTGATGCTCGTAGGCGGCCAGGCTGCGCCGCTCGCACCTGGGCCAGCAGCTCGGCGACACTGGGATCCCCGGCCAGATCGACCCGCAACACCAAGGTGTTGACGAAAAAACCCACCAGCTCATCCAGCGCCGGGTCGCGGCGCCCGGCGATCGGGAACCCCACCGCCACATCGGGCTGGCGCTGATCTTGGCCAGCAGCACCGCCAGGGCGGCCTGGACCACCATGAAACTGGTCGCGTTGTGCTCGCGGGCCACCCGAGCAACCTGCTGCTGCAGCCCCGCCGGCCAGTCCACCGCCACACTGGCCCCGCGGTAATCGGCCACCGGCGGATAGGGCCGATCGGTGGGCAGCATCAGGCGCTCGGGCATCCCGGCCAGCGCCTGCTCCCAGTAGGCCAGCTGCGCGGCGATCGGGCTGTCGCTGTCGGCCAGATCACCCAGCTGCTGCACGCTGCCACAGCGTGTAATCGACATACTGCACCGCCAACGGCGCCCACCCGGGGGCCTGCCCCGCACACCGGCTGGCATAAGCCACCCCCAGATCACGCGCCAGCGGGGTGATCGACCAGCCGTCGGCGGCGATATGGTGCACCACGGCCACCAGCACGTGCTCGTCGTCGGCGACACGGAAAAGCCGTGCCCGCAACGGGATCTCGGTGGCCAGATCAAACCTGTAGACGCACCGCCGCGCTCGATGGCCTCACCCAGCCGGCTCGCCGACCAGCCGGTGGCATCAACAACCTCCCACCCGAACTCGACCCGCTCAACAGGGATCACCAGCTGCTGGGGTATCCCCTCGAGCGCCGGCAAACAGCGTGCGCAGGCTCTCCTGGCGGCCCACCACATCGGCCAGCGCCGCACCCAACGCGTCGGCATCAAGGCGCCCGCCCAGCCGCAACGCCACCGACATGTTGTAGATCGGTGAAGGCCCCTGCAACTGGTCCAGGAACCACAACCGGCTCTGGGCAAACGACAACGGGACCCGCTCCGGGCGCGGCATCACCTGCAACGGCGGGCGGGCCGGGCCGCCACGATGCCGGTGCAGATACTCGGCGAGATCCCCGACCGTGGACGCATCAAACAGATACCGCACCGGCACTTCCCTGCCCAACGCCAACTGCAGCCGCGCGCTCACCCGGGTGGCGATCAACGAATCCCCACCCAGGGCGAAGAAATCATCATCGAGCCCGACCCGATCCAGGCCCAACACCTCGGCGAACACCCCGGCAACGATCTTCTCGGCCTGCGTCTGCGGCGCCCGGAAGGCTGTGGCGGCAAACACCGGCGCCGGCAGCGCCTTGCGGTCGATCTTGCCCGAGGAGGTCAACGGGAACTCCTCGAGCACCACAATCTGCGCCGGCACCATGTAATCGGGCAACCACGCGCTCAACCGCTGCCGCACCGCGCGATCTTGGTGTTGGTCTGCGGGTCATTGGCGTGGGTGGCTGCGTTGGTGGGCCCCGGCGGGGGGCAGATACAGGTCGGTCAGTGGCGCGCGGTGCCGGTCGCCGGGGTCGGTGGGGGTGAGGAAAACCGCATCCAGGGTGCCCGGTTGGGCGCCCCAGGTCACCGCGACCTGGTATCCGGTGGTTTCACCGAGGCGGTGCAATTCTTCGGGGGCGCGGTGTCGGGGGTCGCGGTGGCGGCTTGGGCGAGTGCGTCGGCCAGGGGTAGCCCGGCGGCCAGGGCGGCTTCGATACCGACGTCGGTGATCACTCCGGCGCGGGGGATCTCGGTGACGCGCACGGTGGCGGGACGCTGGGATATCAACCGGGTGTGCAGCCCGGCCAGGCCGTCGCATTGGGTCCACGCCCAGGTGGGTGCGCCGGCCAGTGAGCGTACCGGTGTGGGGGTTTTATGGATGATGACGTCGTAGCGGTACCGGGTCAGTTCGTTGTCGGCCACTCCGCGTTTGACTTCGATGTCGAGTCCGGCCACCGACGGTGATCGGCGGCCCAGGTGGTGAAAAACTCTGGGGCCAGCAGTAATTCGGGTTCGCCGAGCACGGCGCGCTGGACTCGTTGGCGGATCTCGGCGGCGTCGGTGGTGGTCGGTGCGGTGCGGGCCAGCGCGACCGCGGTTTGAAACGCGCCCTGCAGGGCTGTGGTTGCGCACATCGCCGATAAACAATGCCCCGCCGGGGGCCAGCAGATCCATGGCGTTGTCAATGACCTCGGCCAGATATCCCGCGTTGGGGAAGTACTGGACGACCGAGTTGAGGATGACGGTGTCGAAGTGGCCCTGCGGCAACGCCTCGGTCACGTGGGCGGGTTGGGTCAGCAGCTGGACCCGATCACGCCACCCGATCTGCAACTGCTCCAGCGAGCCGGCCAGGGTGTCGATAGCCACCGCCGAATGTCGGTGCCGACATAGTGCTCACAGTGCGGGGCGATCTGGGACAACAGCAGCCCCGAGCCCGCGCCGATCTCCAACACGCGCCGCGGCTGCAGGGCCAGGATCCGATCCACCGTGGCCGAACGCCACTCCACCATCTCCTCCAGCGGAATCGGATCATCGGTGTAGCTGCTGTTCCAGCCCCGAAAATCCATCCCGAACCCCGGCACCTCGACCTCAGCGCCGTACAGCTCGTCATACAGGTGTTGCCACTCTTCGACGATTTCGGCGTCGTGATCGGCGGTGGTGGTGTGCTCGAGGGTGATGTAGGCGACCAGATGAGTGCCGGTGGTGTGTGGTGCACGGTGGCCGCGGCCTGGGTGACCTGCGGGCAGGCCAGCAGGGTGTTTTCGATCTCGCCCAACTCGATGCGCTGCCCGCGCAGTTTGATCTGGGTGTCGGCGCGGCCCAGATAGTCCAGCGTGCCGGCAGAGTCCAGCGCACCAGATCCCCGGTGCGATACATCCGCGCCCCGGCACCCCCGTAGGGGTTGGCCACGAACCGTTCGGCGGTCAACCCCACCCGGCCCAGATAGCCGTGCGCCAGCGCCGGCCCGCCCAGATACAGCTCGCCCACCACCCCGATCGGGGCCGGGTTCAGCCGCGCATCCAGCACCAGCGCGCACACCCCCGGAATCGGGGCGCCGATGCTCACCGGCTGCCCCGCCGACAGCGGCGCACAGGTGACCCAGATGGTGGTCTCGGTGGGGCCGTAGGCGTTGAACATCCGCCGACCCGGCGCCCACGCGGCCACCAACTCCGCCGGGCAGGCCTCCCCGCCGGCGATCAGCGTGTCCACCCCGTCCAGCCGGGCCCGATCCAGCGACGACAGCACCGTCGGGGTCAACAATGCCGCGCTGACCCGCTGGCCCTGCAGCAACGCGGTCAACGCCTCCCCGGCATACACCTCCGGCGGCGCCACCACCAACGCCGCCCCCGACCCCACCGCCAACAACCATTCGAACATCGACGCATCAAAGGTCGGCGCGGCCACCATCAGCACCCGCGCATCCGCGCCCAACCCGAACACCTCGCGTTGCGCCGCCGCCCAACCCAGCAGACCGGCGTGGCTGACCGCCACCCCCTTGGGGACACCGGTGGAGCCCGACGTGAAGATCACATACGCGGTGTTGTCCACCCCCAGCGCCGCCAGCCGCTCGGCGTCGGTGATCGCCTCCGCGCTCCGCCCGGACACGTCCAGACCGTCGATGCGCAGCACCGGGCGCGCCCCGGCCCCGGCCACCTCATCGGCACCACAGGTCAACACACACACCGCGCCCACCGCGTCCAACACCGTGGCGATCCGCTCGACCGGATGGGCCCGATCCACCGGCACATACACCCCGCCGGCCTTGACCACCGCCCACCAGGCCACCACCAACTCCACACACCGATCCATCGCCACGCCCACCGCGCGCTCGGGACCCACCCCCGCCTCGATCAGCACCCGCGCCAACCGCGTCGACCACTCATCAAGCTCGCGATACGACACCTCCCGGCTACCGTCGACGACCGCCACCGCGTCCGGGTCGGCGGCCACCGCCGCAGCCAACAACGCGGCGCCACCCCCACCGGCGCCCCCACCCCAGCACCAGACCACCCCGACAGCACCAGATCACGCTCACCGCGATCCAGCAACGCCACCTCCCCCACCACCACCGAGGCATCGGCCACCACCGCCTCGATCACCCGCCCAAACCAGTGACCAACCGCTCGATGCTGGCCCGGTCAAACAAATCCGTGGCATACGAACACCACCCCGGCGGCCATCGGCGCGGCCGGGTCCTCGGTGGGCACCTCACTCAGCTGGATATCCAGGTCGAACTTGGCGGTGCGGGTGGACACCGCCAGCTGCTCGACGCTGACCCCCTCGATCGCCACCACCTCGGGGCGCACATTGTTCTGGAAGGCCATGACCACCTGAAACAGCGGATGATGCGCCGTGGAGCGCACCGGGTTGAGCTGCTCGACCAGCAGCTCGAACGGCACATCCTGGTTGCTGTAGGCATCCAGCGCCTTCTGCCGCACCCGCTCCAGCACCTCGCTGAACCGCTGCGCAGAATTGACCCCCACCCGCAACACCCACGTGTTGACGAAAAACCCGACCAGCTCATCGAGCGCCGCATCCAACCGCCCGGCGATCGGCGCGCCCATCACCACGTCCTCACCGGCCCCGGCCCGGTGCAACACCACCGCCATGACCGCCTGCAACACCATCGAGGCCGTCGCGTTATGCGCCGCCGCCACCGCCTTGACCCCCGCCCACGTCCGCGGGTCGATGCGCACCTCCACCTCATCACCGCGGTAACTGGGCACCGGCGGGCGGGCCCGATCCGCCGGCAGCGACACCACCTCGGGCAGATCGGCCAACTCCTGCCGCCAGTAGGCCAACTGCCCGGCAATCACACTGTCGGGATCAGACTCCGCCCCCAACCACTCCTGTTGCCACAGCGTGTAATCGACATACTGCACCGCCAACGGCGCCCACCCCGGGGCCCGGCCCTGCCGCCGCGCCCGATACGCCTCGCCCACATCACGGACCATCGGAGCCAGCGACCAGCCGTCAAAAGCGATGTGGTGCACCACAATCCCCACCACATGCTGCTCGGGGCCCACCGCATAGATCTGCGCCCGAATCGGGATCTCCGCCGACAAATCAAACCGATACCCCGCCAGCGCCACCAACTCGCCGACCACATCCTGCTCCGGCAACGACACCACCGCCGCGCCCCCGCGCCGCCACATCCCCGCCTGCGGCCGGCACCACCTCCTGGAACGGCACACCGTCAACTGTCGGGAAATATGGTGCGCAGCGCTTCGTGGCGGGCGATCACATCATCGAGGGCCGCGCCCAACGCCTCGGCATCCAGCGCCCCGCTGATCCGCAACGCGGTCGGCATGTTGTAGGTCGCAACCCCGCCCTCGAACTGGTCGAGGAACCACAACCGCGCTGGGCAAACGACAACGGCACCACCGCGGGCGCGCCTCACCCGCAACGGCTGACGCCCCGACCCCGCTCCCCACCGATACGCGGCGCCAACCGGGCCACCGTGGGCGCCTCGAACAAGGCGCGCACCGCAAGGCCGGCATCCAGGCTGGTGTTGATCGCGGCGATCACCCGCATCGCCGACAGCGAATCCCCACCCAAATCGAAAAACGAGTCGTCGACCCCGACCCGCTCCAGCCCCAGCACCTGGGCGTAGATGCCGGCCAGGATCTCCTCGACCGCGTTGGCCGGGGCGCGATACCGATCACCATCGGTGTATTCGGGTGCCGGCAGGGCGCGGGTGTCGAGTTTGCCGTTGGGCGTCAACGGCAGCGCGTCGATCACCACCACCGCGGCCGGCACCATATAGGCCGGCAGCCGCTCGGCCAGCGCGGCGCGCATCTCGGCCGGGTCCGCTGTCCCGGTGACATAACCCACCAGGCGCTTGTCGCCGGGGCGGTCCTCGCGGGCGATCACCACCGCCTGCTCCACCCCATCCAGCCCGGCCAGCGCCGCCTGCACCTCACCGAGCTCGATGCGATACCCGCGGATCTTGACCTGCTCATCGGCGCGCCCCAGATACCGCAGCTGCCCATCAGCACCCCACCACACCAGATCCCCGGTGCGATACATCCGCGTCCCCGGCGCCCCGCCCGCGAACGGACACGCCACAAACCGCGACCCGGTCAACCCGGCCCGGCCCAGATACCCACACCGCCACCCCCCGACCGGCCACATACAACTCCCCGACCACCCCGGCCGGCACCGGACGCAACCACCCATCCAGCACAAACAACGCCGCGGTCGACACCGGCGCACCGATCGGCGCCGCCCCCGACCCCGCGGTCAACGGCGCACTCATCGACGCATACACCGTGGCCTCGGTCGGGCCGTAGGCGTTGATCACCACCCGCCCGGGCGCCCACCGATCCACCACCTCGGCCGGACAGGCCTCACCGCCGAGCAGCAACGCCGCCGACTCCAACCCCTGCGGTGAGAGCGCCGCCACCGCCGACGGGGTCTGGGTGAGCACGTTGACCTGTTCAGCGACCAGCAAGGCGTGGAAATCCTCCGGTGAACCGGCCACCGACTCGGGCACCACCACCAGCCGCCCACCACCGCAGCAGCGCAGCCCAGATCTCCCACACCGAAAAGTCGAAGGCATACGAATGGCACTGCGTCCACACCTGTCGCCGCCGGCAGGCTCGGCGTCCATCGACTCCGCCAACTGGGTCACGTTGTGGTGGGTGATGGCCACCCCCTTGGGGACACCGGTGGTGCCCGAGGTGTAGATCAGGTAGGCGATGTCGTCGGGGGCCGGCGCCGGCAATGCGGTGCCGGGTTGGGTGGCGATGGCGGGGTCGTCGATATCGATGACCACCAGGTCATGGCCCGTCCAGCCGCGCGGCCAGCCCGGCGGTGGTGATCGCGGCGATCGGCGCGGCATCATCGAGCATGAACCCGATCCGGGCCGCCGGCAGCCCCGGGTCGATCGCCAGATAGGCCGCCCCGGTCTTGAGCACCGCCAGCATCGCCACGATCGCCTCGGCGGATCGCTCCAACAGCAGCGCCACACACTGCCCCGGGCCCACCCCCTGAGCGGCCAGCAGGTGCGCCAACCGGTTGGCGGCCTCCTCGAGCTCGCGGTACGTCATCGAGCGGCCCTCGAAGGTCACCGCCACCGCCTCCGGGGTGCGGGCCACCTGCGCGGCGAACAACACCGGAACCGACACCGGCGCGGGTGCCGGCTGGGTCAACACCGCCCGGTTACCCCACCCCATCCAGCCGGGCGTGCTCACCGGCATCGAGCAGATCCATCGACGACAGCCGCCGGGTCGGGTCGGCGGTGATCGCCTCCACCACCCGCCGCCACCGCTCGATCAGCGCCTCGATGCTGGCCGCGTCGAACACGTCGGTGCGAAACTCCACCGCCCCGCCGATCCCGGCCGGCTCACCGGCCTCGGTCCAGCGCTCGGCCAGCGAAAACGCCAGATCCATGCGGGCGGTGTGGGTGTCGGCCGGCAACGGGGTGACCCGCAGATCACCCAAACCCAGCCCGGCGGCGCGATCATTGTCCTGCCCGGGCAGGTTCTGCCAGGCCAACATCACCTGCACCAGCGGGTGATGGGTCAGGCTTCGGGTCGGGTTGAGCCGCTCCACCAGCACCTCAAAGGGCACGTCTTGATGCTCGTAGGCGGCCAGGCTGCGCGCCCGCACCTGGGCCAGCAACTCGGCGACGGTGGGATCCCCGGCCACCTCGACCCGCAACACCAAGGTGTTGACGAAAAACCCCACCAGCTCATCGAGCGCCGGGTCGCGCCGCCCGGCGATCGGGAACCCCACCGCCACCTCGGGGCTGGCGCTGAGCTTGGCCAGCAGCACCGCCAGGGCGGCCTGCATCACCATGAAACTGGTCGCGTTGTGCTCCCGAGCCACCCGAGCAACCCGCTGCTGCAACTCGGCCGGCCACTCCACCGCCACACTGGCCCCGCGGTAATCGGCCACCGGCGGATAGGGCCGATCGGTGGGCAACACCAGGTGCTCGGGCATCCCGGCCAGCGCCTGCTCCCAGTAGGCCAGCTGCGCGGCGATCGGGCTCTCGCTGTCGGCCAGATCACCCAGCTGCGCACGCTGCCACAGCGTGTAATCGACATACTGCACCGCCAACGGCGCCCAGCCGGGGGCCTGCCCCGCACACCGGCTGGCATAGGCCACCCCCAGATCACCCACCAGCGGGGTGATCGACCAGCCGTCGGCGGCGATATGGTGCACCGCGGCCACCAACACGTGCTCGTCCTCGGCGACGCGGAAAAGCCGTGCCCGCAACGGGATCTCAGCCGCCAGGTCAAACGGGCGACGCGCCGCGGCGCCGATGGCCTCCTCCAGCCGGCCGGCCGGCCAGCCGGTGGCATCGACGACATCCCAGCCGAAATCGGCCCGCTCGGCGGGCACCACCAGCTGCTGGGGGATCCCCTCGACCGCCACAAACAGCGTGCGCAGGCTCTCATGGCGGCCCACCACATCGGCCAGCGCGGCCCCCAACGCCTCGGCATCCAGGCGCCCGCCCAGCCGCAACGCCACCGCCATGTTGTAAACCGGTGAAGGCCCCTGCAACTGATCGATAAACCACATCCGGGACTGGGCAAACGACAACGGCACCACCGCGGGCCGCGCAACCGCCACCAACGGCTCCACGCCGACCCGCGTCCCCACCGATCCGCGGCGCCAACCGGGCCACCGTGGGCGCCTCGAACAAGGCGCGCACCGCAAGGCCGGCATCCAGGCTGGTGTTGATCGCGGCGATCACCCGCATCGCCGACAGCGAATCCCCACCCAAATCGAAAAACGAGTCGTCGACCCCGACCCGCTCCAGCCCCAGCACCTGGGCGTAGATGCCGGCCAGGACCTCCTCGACCGCGTCGGCCGGGGCGCGATACCGATCACCATCGGTGTATTCGGGTGCCGGCAGGGCGCGGGTGTCGAGTTTGCCGTTGGGGGTCAGCGGCAGCGCGTCGATCACCACCACCGCGGCCGGCACCATATAGGCCGGCAGCCGCTCGGCCAGCGCGGCGCGTATCTCGGCCGGGTCCGCTGTCCCGGTGACATAACCCACCAGGCGCTTGTCGCCGGGGCGGTCCTCGCGGGCGATCACCACCGCCTGCTCCACCCCATCGCAGCCGGCCAGCGCCGCCTGCACCTCACCGAGCTCGATGCGATACCCGCGGATCTTGACCTGCTCATCGGCGCGCCCCAGATACCGCAGCTGCCCATCAGCACCCCACCACACCAGATCCCCGGTGCGATACATCCGGTTCCCGGCGCCCCCGCGCCGCGAACGGACACGCCACAAACCGCGACCCGGTCAACCCGGCCCGGCGCTAGATAGCCAACCCCCACCCCGCGACCGGCCACATACAACTCCCCGACCACCCCGGCCGGCACCGGACGCAACCACCCATCCAGCACAAACAACGCCGCGCCCGACACCGGCGCACCGATCGGCGCCGCCCCCGACCCCGCGGTCAGCGGCGCACTCATCGACGCATACACCGTGGCCTCGGTCGGGCCGTAGGCGTTGATCATCACCCGCCCGGGCGCCCACCGATCCACCACCTCGGCCGGGCAGGCCTCACCGCCGAGCAGCAACGCCGCCGACTCCAACCCCTGCGGTCGAGAGCGCCGCCACCGCCGACGGGGTCTGGGTTAACACGCTGACCTGTTCAGCGACCAGCAAGGCGTGGAAATCCTCCGGTGAACCGGCCACCGACTCGGGCACCACCACCAGCCGCCCACCACGCAAGCAGCGCACCCCAGATCTCCCACACCGAAAAGTCGAAGGCATACGAATGACACTGCGTCCACACCTGTCCCGCCGCCAGGCAGGCCGGCGTCCAGTGACTCCACCAGCTGGGTCACGTTGTGGTGGGTGATGGCCACCCCCTTGGGGACACCGGTGGTGCCCGAGGTGTAGATCAGGTAGGCGATGTCGTCGGGGGCCGGCGCCGGCAATGCGGTGCTCGGGTTGGGTGGCGATGCGCAGGGTCGTCGATATCGATGACCACCAGGTCATGGCCGTCCAGCCGCGTCGGCCAGCCCGGGGTGGTGATCGCGGCGATCGGCGCGGCATCATCGAGCATGAACTCGATCCGCGCCGCCGGCAGCCCCGGGTCGATCGGCAGATAGGCCGCCCCGGTCTTGAGCACCGCCAGCATCGCCACGATCGCCTCGGCGGATCGCTCCAACAGCAGCGCCACACACTGCCCCGGGCCCACCCCCTGAGCCGGCCAGCAGGTGCGCCAACCGGTTGGCGGCCTCCTCGAGCTCGCGGTACGTCATCGAGCGGCTCCCCGCAGGTCACCGCCACCGCCTCCGGGGTGCGGGCCACCTGCGCGGCGAACAACACCGGAACCGACACCGGCGCGGGTGCCGGGCCGGGTCAACACCGCCCGGTTACCCCACCCCATCCAGCCGGGCGTGCTCACCGGCATCGAGCAGATCCATCGACGACAGCCGCCGGGTCGGGTCGGCGGTGACCGCCACCACCACCCGCCGCCACCGCTCGATCAGCGCCTCGATGCTGGCCGCGTCGAACACGTCGGTGCGAAACTCCACCGCCCCGCCGATCCCGGCCGGCTCACCGGCCTCGGTCCAGCGCTCGGCCAGCGAAAACGTCAGATCCATGCGGGCGGTGTGGGTGTCGGCCGGCAACGGGGTGACCCGCAGATCACCCAAACCCAGCCCGGCGGCGGGATCATTGTCCTGCCCGGGCAGGTTCTGCCAGGCCAACATCACCTGCACCAGCGGGTGATGGGTCAGGCTATCGGGTCGGGTTGAGCCGCTCCACCAGCACCTCAAAGGGCACGTCTTGATGCTCGTAGGCGGCCAGGCTGCGCGCCCGCACCTGGGCCAGCAGCTCGGCGACGGTGGGATCCCCGGCCACATCGACCCGCAACACCAAGGTGTTGACGAAAAACCCCACCAGCTCATCGAGCGCCGGGTCGCGCCGCCCGGCGATCGGGAACCCCACCGCCACCTCGGGGCTGGCGCTGAGCTTGGCCAGCAGCACCGCCAGGGCGGCCTGCATCACCATGAAGCTGGTCGCGTTGTGCTCACGAGCCACCCGAGCAACCTGCTGCTGCAACTCGCGCCGGCCACTCCACCGCCACACTGGCCCCGCGGTAATCGGCCACCGGCGGATAGGGCCGATCGGTGGGCAACTGCCAGGTGCTCGGGCATCCCGGCCAGCGCCTGCTCCCAGTAGGCCAGCTGCGCGGCGATCGGGCTCTCGCTGTCGGCCAGATCACCCAGCTGCGCGCGCTGCCACAGCGTGTAATCGACATACTGCACCGCCAACGGCGCCCAGCCGGGGGCCTGCCCCGCACACCGGCTGGCATAGGCCACCCCCAGATCACGCACCAGCGGGGTGATCGACCAGCCGTCGGCGGCGATATGGTGCACCGCGGCCACCAGCACGTGCTCGTCCTCGGCGACGCGGAAAAGCCGTGCCCGCAACGGGATCTCAGCCGCCAGGTCAAACGGGCGACGCGCCGCGGCGCCGATGGCCTCCTCCAGCCGGCCGGCCGGCCAGCCGGTGGCATCAACGACATCCCAGCCGAAATCGGCCCGCTCGGCGGGCACCACCAGCTGCTGGGGGATCCCCTCGACCGCCACAAACAGCGTGCGCAGGCTCTCATGGCGGCCCACCACATCGGCCAGCGCGGCCCCCAACGCCTCGGCATCCAGGCGCCCGCCCAGCCGCAACGCCACCGCCATGTTGTAAATCGGTGAAGGCCCCTGCAACTGATCGATAAACCACAACCGGGACTGGGCAAACGACAACGGCACCACCGCGGGCCGCTCAACCGCCACCAACGGCTCCAGCCGACCCGCCTCCCCACCGATCCGCGGCGCCAACCGGGCCACCGTGGGCGCCTCGAACAAGGCGCGCACCGCAAGGCCGGCATCCAGGCCGGTGTTGATCGCGGCGATCACCCGCATCGCCGACAGCGAATCCCCACCCAAATCGAAAAACGAGTCATCGACCCCGACCCGCTCGAGCCCCAGCACCTGGGCGTAGATGCCGGCCAGGACCTCCTCGACCGCGTCGGCCGGGGCGCGATACCGATCGCCATCGGTGTATTCGGGTGCCGGCAGGGCGCGGGTGTCGAGTTTGCCGTTGGGGGTCAGCGGCAGCGCGTCGATCACCACCACCGCGGCCGGCACCATATAGGCCGGCAGCCGCTCGGCCAGCGCGGCGCGCACCGCGGCCGGGTCGCGCTGGTCGCCGGTGACATAACCCACCAGGCGCTTGTCGCCGGGGCGGTCCTCGCGGGCGATCACCACCGCCTGCCCCACCCCATCGCAGCCGGCCAGCGCCGCCTGCACCTCACCGAGCTCGATGCGATACCCGCGGATCTTGACCTGCTCATCGGCGCGCCCCAGATACCGCAGCTGCCCATCAGCACCCCACCACACCAAATCCCCGGTGCGATACATCCGCGCCCCCGGCGCCCCCGAACGGACACGCCACAAACCGCGACCCGGTCAACCCGGCCCGGCCCAGATACCCAACCGCCACCCCGCGACCGGCCACATACAACTCCCCGACCACCCCGGCCGGCACCGGACGCAACCACCCATCCAGCACAAACAACGCCGCCCCCGACACCGGCGCACCGATCGGCACCGCCCCCGACCCCGCCGTCAACGGCGCACTCATCGACGCATACACCGTGGTCTCGGTCGGGCCGTAGGCGTTGATCATCACCCGCCCCGGCGCCCACCGATCCACCACCTCGGCCGGGCAGGCCTCACCGCCGAGCACCAACGCCGCCGACTCCAACCCCTGCGGCGAGAGCGCCGCCACCGCCGACGGGGTCTGGGTGAGCACGCTGACCTGTTCAGCGACCAGTAAGGCGTGGAAGTCCTCCGGTGAGCCGGCCACCGACTCGGGCACCACCACCAGCCGCCCACCACGCAGCAGCGCACCCCAGATCTCCCACACCGAGAAGTCGAAGGCATACGAATGACACTGCGTCCACACCTGTCCCGCGCGCGGCAGGCCGGCGTCCAGTGACTCCAACAGCTGGGTCACGTTGTGGTGGGTGACGGCCACCCCCTTGGGGACACCGGTGGTGCCCGAGGTGTAGATCAGGTAGGCGATGTCCTCGGGGGCCGGCGCCGGTAATGCGGTGCTCGGGTTGGGTGTCGATGGCGGGGTCGTCGATATCGATGACCACCAGGTCATGCCCGTCCAGCCGCGACGGCCAGCCCGGCGGTGGTGATCGCGGCGATCGGCGCGGCATCGTCGAGCATGAACCCGATCCGGGCCGCCGGCAGCCCCGGGTCGATCGGCAGATAGGCCGCCCCGGTCTTGAGCACCGCCAGCATCGCCACGATCGCCTCGGCGGATCGCTCCAACAGCAGCGCCACACACTGCCCCGGGCCCACCCCCTGGCCGGCCAGCAGGTGCGCCAACCGGTTGGCGGCCTCCTCAAGCTCGCGGTACGTCATCGAGCGGCCCCCGCAGGTCACCGCCACCGCCTCCGGGGTGCGGGCCACCTGCGCGGCGAACAACACCGGAACCGACACCGGCGTGCGTGCCGGCTGGGTCAACACCGCCCGGTTACCCCACCCCATCCAGCCGGGCGTGCTCACCGGCATCGAGCAGATCCATCGACGACAACGCCGCCTCGGGTCGGCGGTCATCGCCACCAACACCCGCTGCAACCGTCCCGCTAAATCGGAGACGTCGAAATTCGAAAATGGCTGCCCAGCGCCCGCCGTGCTGAGAAAGAGCTGGTCACCGGCGCCAGAGAAGAACAACCCAAAGCCGCCCACGAGGCCGAAATTGGTCAATGACGCCGATGCCGCGACACCACCGAAGGCCAGAGTAAATGTAGACGGGAGGAAATTAACGCTCACCCTATCGGCTGGCTGCCCTGGGCCGCGGGGGTGGGCTTTGCGCTCAAGGGCATGCACCGGAAACCTCTGATGCTGCAGCGCTTCCCGTATTCGCGTGTCAACATACTCACAAAAATCGGCAACCGTAGACCCCGGCGAAACCCTCAACACCAGCGGCACCACCCCGGCAACCATCCCGGGAAGCGTCTTTGACTCCGGACGCACTCGCCTGCTGACCGGGAAGTCGAGCACCACCTCTGAGCCCTCAGCGCACCACCCACGCACCAAAAGTGCGCACGCCGCGGTGATCACCGATGATCGAGGCACGTTCCACACCCGGGATAACTCTTCAACTCGGCCAAGAACCCCAGGGTCCAATCGAACCGGCGCAGAAGGCCACGGATCACGCTCGCCCGCGGCGTCGGGCAACCGATAATCCCGCTCCGCTTTCCGCGGGAAGATTCCTAGTCCAATAGGCCTGATCGTCCAGATAATCGCTGGACGCCTCGTATTCCAACTCGCAGTCAACCAAGTCCTGCAACGAGCCGAAGAAGGCAGGAGGGATGGGTGCGCCAGAAACAATTGCAGAGTAAACAGATGCAATCCGATGGCCAACCAGCGCAATGCCGGTTCCGTCGATGACTATGTGGTGGCCGCACGCGAACAAGTAGAATTCATCGGGCCGCGTCCGAAATAACGCAAATTTGAACAGCGGGCCAGTGAACGGCATTGGCGTGCGCTGGATCGATGACGCTATCCGACGGGCTTCCTGCACCGGATCACGCGAGCAGCTCAGGTCATAAAAGGCCAGCTCGACATCCGGGTAATCGATCGCCCTTTGGAAAACCTGGCCATCCACCTCAAAGAAGGCGGCCCTGCCTGGTTCGGCCTCTCGCACCACTCGGCGGATCGCCCACTCAAGGGCATCACGTTCTACCGGGCCCTCGATTCTCACGAAAAGGCCAAGCTGCCACTCCGTACCGGAGTGACCCGTTTCCTGCGCAAGCCATATGTCTAGCTGTCCGCGCGTCAGCGGAAGTGCCCGGTCGACCCGGGCACGGTGCCCGCGCCGCCGCTCGGCGGGCGCGACCTGCGGCGGCGCCACCACTACCGCACCATTCGAGTGCCGGGCGTGGGTCGCCTTGTACGCAGCGGTCAGGTCGCCGTGCGCGCCAATCATGTTCGACGCGTGGTCATCTCGTAAAGCCACCGGCTCATCTCCATCCACCCGGCTAGCAGCCTGTAAGTGGTTGTCGTACGGGTTGATTGGGCCGAGAATGCCCCGGTCGTCAATAGCCATGCCTATGAGTCCTTGTCTGCCGCGCGGGCTTTAGCCACGGCGGCCCGAGCGACCGAGTCGCCGTGGAGGTTTGCGTATCTGGCGACCACCGACACATCCGCCACCAAAAGGCGGTCAAAGAGCAATTCCAGACGGGTTATGTGCCTGGCGATGTCGTCGGCGGTGTACCGGTCCGGATTCCAGGCGAACTCAATTCGTGGCGGCGCGCCGTCACCCAGCCGCGGATAGATGTTGGCCGCAATGTCTTGTACGAGGAAGGTGGTCAACACGTTGTACGTCGTTTCCGAAGACCCGAAACGAAACGCGGCGGCGAAGTCGAGTCGTTGATCACGGGGCCGAACTCGACGTTCGTGTCGAGAGGGGTTGCATCGGCAGTGAGGTCCGGCCAGCGCCGGAACTGTTGATGCCGCAGCGCACCGACCACGGCCTTGGCGACCGATCGGTCAGTGCACCCATGGTGTCGCCGTCATCGACGCAGACCGGCAGCGGCACCAGGTTCGACACCATTCCCGCACATCTTTTCAGCGCCGCAGTCGTGCGCGCCGAAACCGCCAGCGACATCGAGACGTTTTGGCGCCCTGTTGTTTTCGCGACGAACACCGCCATTGCCGCGACAATCCTTGCGACATCGAACTGGTCCTGCCCGTTCTCCGACAGTCGATGCGTGCACACCAGCTCGCGCACCAGCGGGTGGCGCGGTGCCACCGACCTCCGTGTCCCGCCTAGGTCGGTAACGTCCAGAGGTCCGCGCACGACGGTCTTCCAGTACTCGGCATCGGCTTGACAGCGCGAAGACTGCTGATACTTTTGTTCGGCGTCACGGAGCAGGGCAAACTCGGAGAAGTCGACTTCGCCGGTGTCGGGGGGACTGATCCCGAGTAGACAGCCGCGATGTGCCGCATGAAATTGTCGGCGCCATATCCGTCGAAGAGAACGTGGTGCGTGCGCAAGTAGAAGTACGAGAGATTGTCGGTGATCCGCAGCAGCGCCAAGTTGGTGAGGTGGTCACGGACCAAATCAATTGGTTGGCGGTAGTCGTTGTTCATCCAGCTGCGAGCAGCGGCTACCGGGTCACACTCGCCGCGCAGATCGATGCAGCGTACGGTCTGCGGAAGCGAACGGTCGACTATGAAGACCGGTTCGCCGTCGGCGAGGGATAGCCGCGCGCATGGTGTGCCGAACCGGGTTGCCGCCGCTTGGCACGCAACTGTGAGCCTCTCGGCGTCGACATCGTGATCGATCGCGAGAAAAACAGCGAAGTTGTAAGGGACTTCAGGCCGGAGTTGCTGGGCAGCCCATATCGACCGCTGAGCGGCGGTTAACGATCCCAGTATGTCTGGTTGGGTGCGGTAGTTAAGCATGAGCAAGAACCACCGCCTCCGTCTACGTTGGGATCAGGTTTAGCCAGTGATGTCGCCGTGCGCACGCGTAGTGCACTACTTGTTTGCTACCCGGCGCTCCCTTGGGCGCGTGCCATACCCGGGAGCATACGATCCTTTGAGTTGGTGCATGCAGGTTTGAAATAATTAGCGTGTAGTTGGGGGCGATTAGCGTAGTTGGGGGCGCGAACCTGACAGCGGTATGCAAAGCGCGCATTTCGACGGCGCACATCCCGGAGTGTCGCGCGATCTGCGCGGCATGCACAGCATGCGTGGGCGGCCGTCGTCTGGCCGACGGACGCCCGCTCCCAGGCCCGGGCCAGCTCAAGTTCTCGATGGTATTGCCGACGTTCGTGAACACCGAACTCACTGCGGGCACCTCCGGGGCGAAGGGGTTCAAGAACGCCGAGCCAGCCGACATTGCCAAGGCGATCGTGGAGCTGGTAGCCAAGCCCAAGCCGCGGGTGCGGGTCACGAAAACGATTGGTGCGGTGGTCGCTTCGGCGAAGTTCATGCCGCGCTCACTCGCCGAGGGCCTGAACCGCGCCCTGGGTGGCGAGCACGTCTTCACCGATGACGTCGACGTCGAGCAGCGCCGGGCTTACGAGGCCCGGGCTCGCGGCGAGGAATGAGCACCGCGTAGAGCGCTGTTCATTCCAGGCGCGGACAATCGGCCGGGTGAGCCTAGAAACCCCAACAACCGCGACGTCCCTGTCTCAAGTCCTCTCCGACGACGAACTGGCCCTCATCGACAAGTACTGGCGTGCCGCCAACTACCTGTCGGTCGGGCAGATCTACCTGTTGGACAACCCGCTGCTGACCGAACCGCTCTCGGCTGAACAGGTGAAACCGCGGCTGTTGGGTCACTGGGGTACCACGCCGGGGCTCAATCTCGTCTACGCGCACCTCAACCGGATCATCCGCAACCGCGACGCCAACGTCATCTACGTCACCGGGCCCGGTCACGGTGGGCCCGGCCTGGTGGCCAACGCCTACCTCGAAGGCACCTACAGCGAGGTGTACAGCGGCATCGGGGAAAACGCCGAAGGACTGCGCCGGCTGTTCCGTCAGTTCTCCTTCCCCGGCGGCATACCCAGCCATGTCGCTGCCCAGACTCCAGGGTCCATCCACGAGGGCGGTGAACTCGGCTACGCGTTGGTTCACGCCTACGGCGCGGCGTTCGACAACCCCGATCTGGTGGTCGCCTGTGTGGTCGGTGACGGCGAAGCCGAGACCGGACCCCTGGCGGCCAGCTGGCACTCGAACAAATTCCTCAACCCGGCCGTTGACGGCGCGGTGCTGCCGATCCTGCACCTCAACGGATACAAGATCGCCAACCCGACCGTGCTGGCCCGTATCCCGCACACCGAGCTCGAGTCGCTGTTGAGCGGCTACGGATACCGGCCGATCACCGTTGCCGGCGACGAGTCGGTGTCGGTACATCAGCAGCTGGCCGCCGCCCTTGACGACGCGTTCGACGACATTGCGGCAATTCAGCGTGCGGCGCGCTCCAATGAACAGGGCGGACAAATTGACCGGCCGGTATGGCCGATGATCGTGCTGCGCACGCCCAAAGGCTGGACCGGACCGAAGGTGGTGGACGGAAAGCAGGTGGAGGGCACCTGGCGAGCACACCAGGTGCCGCTGGCCGGGACGCACGAAAACCCCGCGCACCGGGCGCAGCTCGAGGAGTGGCTGCGCAGTTACCGTCCCGAGGAGTTGTTCGGCGAGGGCGGCGAGCTGCGCTCGGAGCTGCGGGCGATCGCGCCGAGCGGTGATCGGCGGATGAGCGCCAACCCGCACGCCAACGGCGGGCTGTTGCTGCGTGAGTTGGACATCCCGGACTTCCGCGACTATGCGGTGCCCGTCCCGCAACCGGCCGCATCGATGCACGAGGCCACCCGCGTGCTGGGCACTTTCTTGCGCGACGTCATTGCCCGCAACCCGGACCGCTTCCGTCTCATGGGGCCCGATGAGACGGCGTCCAATCGGCTGGATGCCGTTTACGAGTCCACCGACAAGGTTTGGCTTTCGCACACCGAGCCCGATGACGAAAACCTCGCGCCGGACGGCCGCGTGATGGAGGTGCTGTCCGAGCACCTGTGCCAGGGCTGGCTGGAAGGCTATCTGCTGACCGGCCGCCATGGGTTGTTCAACTGCTACGAGGCGTTCGTGCACATCGTCGACTCGATGTTCAACCAGCACGCGAAATGGCTGTCCACCAGCCGCGACCTGCCGTGGCGTCGGCCGATCGCGTCACTGAACTACCTGCTCAGCTCGCATGTGTGGCGTCAGGACCACAACGGCGCGTCGCATCAGGACCCCGGATTCATCGACCTGGTCGCCAACAAGCGCGCCGAGGTGGTGCGGGTCTACCTGCCGCCGGACGGCAACACGCTGCTCTCGGTGGCCGACCACTGCCTGCGTAGCCGTGACTACGTCAACGTGATCGTCGCCGGCAAGCAGCCGGCATTGGCCTACCTGTCGATGGACGACGCGATCGCCCACTGCACCCGCGGGCTCGGGATATGGGAGTGGGCGAGCACAGCCAGCGGCGAGCCTGACGTGGTGTTGGCCTGCGCCGGGGACATCCCGACGCTGGAGACGGTGGCCGCCGCCGACATCCTGCGTCGCGAATTGCCCGATCTGAATGTGCGGGTGATCAACGTCGTCGATCTGATGCGGTTGCAGCCGGACTCCGAACACCCACACGGGTTGCCGGACAGGGAGTTCGACGCATTATTCACTCGGGACAAGCCCGTGATCTTCGCGTATCACGGTTATCCGTGGCTGATCCACCGGCTCAGCTATCGCCGCACCAATCACCAGAACATCCATGTACGCGGGTTCAAGGAGCGTGGCACCACGACCACGCCGTTCGACATGGTGATGCTCAACGACCTGGACCGATTCCACCTGGTGATGGACGTCATCGACCGGGTGGACGGACTGGCCGGCCGCGCCGCGGTGCTGCGGCAGCGGATGGCTGATGCCCGCCTTGCCGCGCGCCGCTACACCCGCGAGCACGGCGAGGACGACCCGCAGATCGCCAACTGGACCTGGGAGTCACGGCAGTCGAAGTGAGCGGGACGGCAGGGATCCGCAGGTAGACTCGGCGAGGATGCCTGACAACGCCGTTTTCGATGCCGTTTACGATGCCGTTCGCCCCCACCCGGTGGTGTCGCAGCTTTCGGCATTGCACCGGTTCCGGGTCCATCTCGACATCGCCGTGGTTGTCGTGGTCCTGGTGCTCACCAACTTGATCGCGCACTTCACCACGCCCTGGGCGAGCATCGCTACCGTCCCCGCCGCCGCGGTCGGGCTGGTGCTCTTGATGCGGGCCAGCGGTCTGGACTGGGCCGACCTGGGCCTGGGCCGTGAACACTGGAAGTCCGGGCTCGGTTATGCGCTGGCCGCGGTGGCCGTGGTCGCGTTGGTGGTCGCGGTCGGTGTGCTGCTACCGATGACCCGGCCGATGTTCATGAACAATCACTACGCGACGATCTCCGGCGCGCTGATCGCCTCGATGGTCATCATTCCGCTGCAAACCGTGATCCCTGAGGAGCTGGCGTTCCGGGGTGTACTGCACGGCGCGTTGAGCCGCGCCTGGGGATTTCGCGGGGTCGCGCTGGTGGGTTCGTTGTTGTTCGGTCTTTGGCACGTCGCCACGTCGCTGGGGCTGACGAGCAGCAATGTCGGCTTCACCCGGGTGTTCGGTGGGGGTTTCGTCGGGATGCTGGCCGGGGTGACGTTGGCGGTGTTGGCCACCGCGACCGCCGGATTCATCTTCAGCTGGTTACGTCGGCGCAGCGGCAGCCTGATCGCGCCGATCGCGTTGCATTGGTCGTTGAACGGGCTCGGTGCCCTGGCTGCCGCACTCGTCTGGCATCTGTCGACCTGAGCCCAGACGCCCGGTCACACCAGCAGCACGGCGGCGCCGGCGATGCGCCCGGCAGCCAAATCGGTCAGCGCTTGATCCGCTTGTGCGAGTGGGTATTCCGGCGTTGTTACCTCGATGTGATGCTGGGCCGCGAACTCGAGGAACGCTCGCGCGTCGGCCCGGGTGTTGGATGCGACCGACCGCATTTGGCGCTCCTGAAACAAGTGACGTTGGTAGTTCAGGATCGGAATATCGGACAGGTGGATCCCGGCGATCGACAAAGTCCCGCCACGGTCCAAAGCCTCCATTGCGGGCAGCACTAAATCACCGACCGGGGCGAACAGGATAGCGGCGTCCAGCGGCACCGGCGGCGGATCGGCCGCGCCTTGCGCCGACGCGGCGCCAAGCTTCATCGCCAGCGCCTGTGCCTCGAGTCCACGGGTCATCACGTGCACCTCGGCGCCTTGCGCCAACGCGACTTGCGCGGTGATGTGGGCGCTGCCGCCGAAGCCGTAGATACCCAGCCGGCCACCCGACGGTAGCTCGGCGCGCAACAGGGAGCGGTATCCGATGATGCCGGCGCACAACAACGGGGCAAGCTCGCTGTCGCTGTAACCGCTCGGCAGGTGGTGCGCGAAAGCCGCAGGCACCGTGGCGAATTCGGCGTACCCACCGTCGGCGTCCCATCCGGTGTAGCGGGACTTTGGACACAGGTTCTCGTTGCCTCGACGGCAGTACTTGCAGACACCGCAGGTGTGGCGCAGCCAGGCGATGCCTACCCGGTCGCCCACGGCGAAGCCGTCACCGGCCGCTGTGGCTACTTCTGAGCCCACCTGGACGACCTCCCCCACCACTTCGTGGCCGGGCGTCACCCGCTCGCGGTGCACGGGAAGATCGCCCTCGGTGACGTGCAGGTCGGTGCGGCACACGCCGCATGCGCGCACGGCCACCAGTAACTCGGACGGCTCGGGGCGCGGCACTTCGCTGGTGACTTGCTCGAGCGGACCGGTATCCATCGGGCCGGGCCGACGCACTCGCCACGCGCGCATCGTCGTGGTCGCCGTTGGGGCCATCAGTCCATCTTGCCGCTATCTGTCACGGCCGCAACGGCTTAGCCCGGTTATCGTCTGCGCACCAGCCTGGCAATCCAGAGCAGCACGGCGGCTCCACCAAACGCCACGAAGAAGGTGAACCAATAGCCACCACTGTTGTCGTCGACACCCAACAGGTTCAGGACGACCCCGGCCGATCGAATGCGCCGATGACACCGATCACGATGTCCATCAGGATGCCGGAGCCACCGCCCTTGACGAACTTGCTTGCGAGCCAACCGGCAATACCGCCGATGATGATGTAGCCGATCCAGCCTATACCGGTCTTCCCGTTGAGGTTCAAGGCGACGTATTCAGTAGCTGCCATGACGTCCATGCGGATCTCCTTGCAATCGCCGGCATGCCCAGCTGAATACTGGGCCGTGATTTCGGTATACGCCGCTCGGGTAACGAATTGAGGATCGAATCGGCGACGATACGTCTAACCGACCGGCTACCGGGAGGAAGCGCCGACTGGCCGATCAGGCCGATTGCGTCTGCTGGGGCGTCTGTGTGGGAGTAGGGGTGGCTTGTCCCGCGGGCGCTTGGCCTGGTGGAGGTGCCGGCGGCGGCGCGCCCGGAGCCGGCACCGGGGCCGCAGGCGCGGGCGCGGGGGCCGGGGCTCCCGGCGGGGGCGCAGGCGCGGGCGCGGGGACCGGGGCTCCCGGCGGGGGCGCAGGCGCGGGCGCAGGCGCAGGCGCGGGTGCTCCCGGCGCTCCCGGTGCGGGGGCGGCTGGCGGCGGGGCCGTCCAGGGCTGGATCGACTCGGCCAGCGCCTTGGCTGCGCCCTTGTCCACCGGGTCATTCGCAGTGCCGAGCCACACCACGAACCAGCGCTGCGGCGTGCTCGCCGCGGATGAGCCGATGACGCCCGTCCAGATCTGGCCGTTTGGCTTGCTTGCATCGCTGAACTTGACCTCGTAGTACGACGCGCTTCCATTGGCGCCGGCCAGCGGGGTGCTTTCCTGGTTGATCCGGGTGCCCGGATACGGCATGAAGAACTCACCCATGTCCGAGCCAAGCCGGACCGCGGCTTTGGAGTTGTTGGCTTCGGCACTGGCATAAAGCTTTTGGTCCAGCCGGCCCATCACGATGCGAGTGTCGTTGGCCACCGGCGGCGGCTGATTGGGCATCGGCGGCTGGCCGGTGGTCTTGCTCAGCAGCTCCGAGCCGTAGTCGAGGTGGGACGCGTCTGACTCCACCCAGCCGGGGGGAAGCACGAAGCTGAATCCGCCAACAGCATTGCCAACGCGGCCGGCGTTCGGGTCGACGGCCGGCGGTGGCGGTGCATTCGGGTCTACCGGCGGCGGCGGTGCTGCGTTGGGATCGCCCGGCGCCGGTTGCGCATTCGGCGCCGGGGCGGCCGGCGGCGGGACCGCCGTCGTGGTTGCCGGGACCGGGGTCGGGGTCTCGGGGTCCGCGTTCGACGTCGCCGGCAACGCGATGGTGACGGCGCTGGCACTCGTCACCGTGGCGATCGCCAGCGTGGCCCACAGTCCTTTGCAGCGTGTCGAGTTGGGGTCCACCTGATCCATGGCGACGAACCTACCGTGTTACGGCTGTGACGCAAGGGTGCCTTGCTGACGATGCGATGCGGTTTTTCTGATGTTGCCAATGTGCAACCAGGCGCGCGCCTGTCGAGTTCGCCGGCGCACTCAGGAGCGGGCGTGGCGCTGTGCCGCCGGATACAGCGCCACTTCATGAGCTTTGACCGAGAACCACACGTTGTCCCCAGGTGTGAGCCGCAGCTCCGCGGCGGCGTCGACGGTGATTTCCGCGGCCAGGCCCGGCGCACCATCGGCCTGTTCCTGGCCGCGCACCAAAACCGCGGATCCCCGGATACCCAGCTCCGCAACGGTCAGCTCAACGCAATTGCGCGGGCTGCCGTGCGGCGGGTCTCGATAGACGGCCACCGCCGTCGGCGGGAACACCGCGATGGCATCGTGCCCGCAGCTGAGGTCCTGTGCCGGGATCCCGTGCCATTGGTCGCCGGAGCGGGCGTGCAGCGAGCCGTCGGCTCCGATCGTTCCGTTGACCAGATTGATGCCGGCGATGCGGGCCCCGAAATGACTGCGCGGCGCGGCGAGCACATCGGCCACCAGGCCGATCTCGGCGATTTTCCCGGATTCGAGCACCAGCACCCGGTTGGCCAGGGTGAACACGTCCAGCAGGTCGTGGGTTATCAGGATGACCGCGCAGCCGCTACGGGCGACGACGTGGCGCAGCACCGCGCGGATGGCCGCGGCCGCGGCCACGTCGAGCCCGGTCAGCGGCTCATCCAGCAGCAGCACATCGGGCTCGGCCGCCAACGCCCGCGCGATCGCCACCCGCTGGGCTTGACCGCCAGACAGCTGCCGCGATTTCCGGTCGGCGAACTGCTCGGCGTTCACCTCGCGCAGCCAGCGCAGCGCCGTCGCCCGCTGCTCGGCTCGAGGGACGCGGGACATCCGTCGACGGCTGTGTGGTCCGAAGGCCACGTTGGCTGCGACGCTCATATGCGGGAACAGCAACGGTTCCTGCAGAAGCAGCCCGACCCGGCGGTCGTGCGTCGCCACGTTCACCCCGGCCCCGGTGTCGGTCAGCACCCGATCCCCCAACCGCACCAGGCCCTCGTCGGGACGCACCAGCCCGGCGATGACATGAAGGGCGGTCGACTTGCCCGCGCCGTTCGGCCCCAGCACCGCGAGCACCTCGCCCGCCGACACCGAAAACTCCACATCCAGTTGGCGGTCGGCCACCACCGCGCGAAGCTGCAACTCGCTCATCGCCGGCTACCTCGCGTCGGTCCCGGTCAGCCTGCGGGCACCCAGACCCAGCACCACCAGCGCCGCCACCGCGACAAGCAGGATCGACAACGCTATCGCCGCGTTCGCGTCGGTGACCCGCTGCAGGTAAATCTCAAGGGGCAGTGTGCGAGTCACCCCTTGCCGCGAACCTGCGAAGGTCAGTGTCGCGCCGAACTCCCCCAGCGAGCGCGCGAACGCCAGCACCGCTCCCGACACCATGCCCGGCAGCAGCAGCGGCAGGGTGACTCGCCACCAGACGGTGCTGGGCCGTGCCCCCAGCGTTGCGGCCACCACCTCGTAGTCGGCTCCCGCGGTACGCGCAGCACCCTCGAGGGAGATCACCAGAAACGGCAGCGAGACGAAGGTCTGCGCCAACACCACGGCGGTAGTGCTGAACGCGATGCTGACACCGGCGGCCTCTAAGTACTGCCCGACTAATCCGAGCCTGCCGAACGCGTAGAGCAACGCAATGCCACCAACCACCGGCGGCAAGACCAGCGGCACCAGGATCAGCGGTCGCAGGAATCGCACTAGCCGGCCTCTGCTGCGGGCCAGCACCAGCGCCATCGGTACTCCCAATAGCACGCACAGCACCGTGCTGGCGGAGGCGGTCTTCAGACTGAGCAGCAGCGCCGTCTTCGACGAAGAGCTGGTGATCAGCGACCAGAAATTCGGCCAGTCGACCTCGATCGCGATCGACAACAGCGGCAATACCACGAAAGCGATCCCCGCGGCGGCGGGGATGTACACCCAGCGGGGTAGATCCGTAGGTCGATGCACGGCTGGCGGTCAGGGCTTCGCGAAGCCCGACCGGGCCAGGATCTTCTGACCGGCATCAGACGTCACCAGCGCCACGAACTTCTGCGCCAGGGTGGGTTTTGGTGCCTTCTTCAGCACCCCGATGGGATAGACGTTGACCGCGCCGGCGGCCTCGGGGAAGTTAACCGCCGTCACTTTGCTTCCGGCGCTATGGGCGTCGGTGACGTAGACGAGCCCTGCGTCGGCCTGTCCGGTGGTGACCTTGTTGAGGACATCGGTGACGCTGAGTTCCTCACTGACCGGGTTGAGCCGTACCCGGGTGCTGTCTTCGACGCGTTGAGTCGCCGATCCGCATGGCACCGGCTTCTGACAGATCACCAGGTTGAGCCCGGGCTTGGCGAGGTCGGCGAAGGATCCGATGTTTTTCGGGTTGCCCGGCGCGGTGACAATGACCAACGTGTTGGAGGCGAAATTCGTTGGGTCACCGGCCAATAGCCCGGCCTTGGTGACCGTGTCCATCTGTGCGGTGTCCGCCGATGCGAAGACGTCGGCAGTTGCGCCTTGCGTCAACTGAGTCGCGAGCTCGGAGGAACCTCCGAAGTCGAAATCGACGCCGCTGCCGAGGTTGTCGGTTTTGAACTGCTGGCTGATCTGGGTGAACGCGGGTTTCAGTGAGGCCGCCGCGAACACCACGATCGATCCGGAGGCCTGCGACGGCTGAGATGGTGACGACGAGGGTGATTTCGAGCTGCAGGACATGAGGCCCGCTAGCAGCATCGTGGATAACAACAAGCCCGGGACCCCGATCCGACGCATGGGTGAACACTAGCCCGCCGCCAATGCGGTCCGCTTGCGGGCTGAATCGCCGCAAATAAGTGACAGTCGAATAGTTACGCAAATCATCCGCGCGTCGTAGCGTTAGGAATTTCGCCGTATAGCTACTGTCCAGTAACATCGACGGAGATCGACGCTATTACACGCTGAGATCCCAGGCATCGCAGCGCCGAGCGAGAGCATAAGCGCAGGTGAACTGCCAGGGTCTGGGTTCAACGTTGAACACGAGGAGGTCATGGCTGTGGAGGTGCTGGTCACCGGCGGAGACACGGATCTGGGGCGCACAGTGGCCGAGGGCTTCCGCGATGATGGTCACAAGGTGACCCTCGTGGGCGCGCGGCGTAGCGATCTCGAGATCGCCGCCAAAGAGCTGGACGTGGACGCGATTGTCTGCGACACCACCGACCCGGCCAGCCTCGACGAGGCCCGTGGGTTGTTCCCCCATCACCTCGACACCATCGTCAACGTGCCGGTTCCGGGCTGGGACGCCGACGACCCGCGCGCCTACTCGATCTCCGACACAGCCAAGGCATGGCGCAATGCGCTTGACGCGACGGTGCTTTCGGCGGTGCTGACGGTGCAGGCCGTGGGCGACCACTTGCGCTCCGGTGGCTCCATCATCAGCGTGGTGGCGGAAAACCCGCAGGCGGGTAGCGTCGACGCCGCAATCAAAGCAACCCTTTCGAACTGGGTTGCCGGCCAGGCGGGGGTCTTCGGCACCCGTGGGATCACGGTCAACGTCGTGGCAAGCGGGCGCAGCGTCCAGGCCGGTTACGACGGTCTTTCGCGCACGCCGCCGTCGGTCGCTGCGGAGGTCGCCCGCTTGGCGCTGTTCCTCACCACCTCGGCGGCTCGCCACATCAGCGGCCAGACGCTGCACGTCAGCCACGGCGCGCTGGCTCATTTCGCCTGAGCCGCTTCCTCTTCGCCCTGGCACCCATTTTCGTCAGCCCCGCCGATCGCTACGGTAGATAGCGTGGCTATTCGACTTGGTCTGCAGATTCCCAATTTCTCTTACGGCACCGGTGTGGACAAACTCTTCCCCACTGTTCTGGCCCAGGCCCGCGAGGCCGAATCGGCTGGATTCGACTCGGTCTTCGTCATGGACCACTTCTACCAACTGCCCATGTTGGGCGATCCCGACCAGCCCATGCTGGAGGCCTACACGGCTCTCGGCGCGTTGGCGACCGCCACCGAACGTGTGCAGTTGGGCACCTTGGTGACCGGCAATACCTACCGCAATCCAACCCTGCTGGCCAAAATCATCACCACGCTGGACGTGGTAAGCGCCGGGCGCGCGATTCTCGGCATCGGCACCGGCTGGTTCGAGCTCGAGCACGATCAGCTGGGTTTCGAGTTCGGCACCTTCACCGACAGGTTCAACCGGCTCGACGAGGCGCTGCAGATCATCCTGCCGATGATCAAGGGCGAGCGGCCGGCCTTCTCCGGCAAGTGGTATCACGCAAACCAGGCGATGGCCAATCCGCGCTACCGCGACCACATTCCGTTGATGATCGGCGGCAGCGGTGAGAAGAAGACGATCCCACTCGCGGCACGACACTTCGACCATCTCAACGTCATCGCCGGGTTCGACCAGCTGCCCGGGAAGCTGAAGGTCGTGCGGGAGCAGTGCGAGGAGATCGGCCGCGATCCGGCCACGCTGGAAACCAGCACGCTGATCACGGCGGTCGTCGACGAGAACTTCAAGGCAGACCAGATCCCCGCCGAGATGACGCAACGTATGGTGGCCGGTAGCGCCGATTCGGTCGCCGACCAGATCAAGACCGCCGTGCTCGACGCGGGAATTGACGGCGTGATCATCAACATGCCCTTCTACACACCCGGTGTCATCACCGCGGCCGGCGAGGCGCTACGCCCCTTGGTCGGCCTGTAACCTGGACCGCAACGAGCGTCCGGCATGACGCGAATCACCTTCGGCGACCAGGGGTAATACGCCGATGTGGTTCATTACACAGGCATTCTTTGACTTGCTGCTCCGAATAGTCCGACGCTCCCAGAAGCGGAACTTGGGCGGAAGATCAGACCAGTTAGCAGTCGGCCCCGCCACCCAAGGCAGGTGAGGTGGCCGGTCGAATAGTCGTCATCGCCGCTCCCGCGGCCCGTCGGTGGTGGCCACGAAGTGCTCCGCGATCGCCGCGGCGGTCTCCATCAGCCGACGCCGGGTGGTGCGGGCGATCTCGTTGTCGACGTCGATTACACCGCCTGGGCGCAAGCGCGGGTCGAACGGCACCTCGATGACGACCTGATCGCGACTGCTGAACTGTTCAAGAAGCGCCGAGCGAGTTCGTTTATCGGCGTGGCCGTCGGAATCGTTGAGGACCACCACCGTGCGATGCAGCAGCGCGGTCAGTCCGTTATTAGCCAGCCACTCCAGCGTCTGAGCGGCCGCCGAGGCCCCGTCGAACCACGGTGACGACACCACGATCAGCGCATCCAGGTCACGCAGCACTTCCTGGGTGACCTGGGAGTCAATCGAGGACCCGCAGTCAACGATGGAGATGGTGAAGTGATCGTCGAGCCGGGTGGCGGCCTCCCGGTACACGGCGGCGTCAAGAACACGACGGTGCGCCGTCGCCTGCTCGCCGGCCAGCACAAACAGGCCCACGGCGTTGTTGCCGACGCGTGAGCGGATATCGGCGAACGAATGCAGGTGCCGGTCGGCGGTCAGCTCCCAATACGAGCCGGCCACATTCGGATCAATGCGGGTGCCCAACTTGCCGAACGCCGTGTCGGCGTCGATGGCCACCACCCGATCCTCTTGACGGAGCTGGGCGAGGATAGACCCGACGCTGGCCGCGATCGTGGTCTTTCCGGTGCCGCCCTTGCCCAGCACGCCGATCTTGTAACGGCCACGCAGCCGCGTACGAACCTTGGCCTCCAGGGCGGCCAGCCGGCGCTCGTCGGCTGATTGCCCCGGATTGATAAGCCCGAACGTGGCCTTATAGACCGCGCGGCGCCAGCCGCGGCGGGGCGGAATCTTGCGGGTGGGGACCAGCTCGCTGATGCGGATCCGGTCTACGTACGACCAGTTTTGCTGAGCTGGTTGGCCCTGTGGCGACCGCACCGGGTCGGGCTGCCCGGGCGCCACCTGCGGGTCGTCGGACCACTCGGGCGGCTCGCGCTTCGCCCCGGACCCGGTGTCCGGTGGCGGTGACGCAGCCGGTGGTGTCCTCTCCGTCGCCGCGGCGGCGCGGTGCACCCCAGGCAGCGGGCCGCGACGCTCCGTGCCGAGAAGGTTGGTGCTGGGCGGCTGGCTCGCCTCACCCGGCGCCGGTGGCGGGCGGTCACCAAACATCGATTCCCCCGGTGACCGGACCGGCAGCTCCCCAGGCGCGGGTATCCGCGGATGCTCGTCCTGGCCGGCTGGGGCGTCCGGAGGCGGCGGCGGGATCTGGTCGTTGAAATCTTGGCTGTCCCGATTAGTCACGAGGCGATCCTAACTGCAGCGATGCAGCATATTCGTGCAGAATTTTTCACCCTTAGTTTCCTACCGTCGGCCAGTCAGATTGGTGCCCACAAGGGTGTAGGAATCGCACATTCCTCGAAACAAATCGCCGAAAGTCGAGTCGACGGGCGGAGTCCGCGGCGAGGGAGTCCGCTGCGCGTCCGCAAAAAGTCCGCAAGAGCACCCAAACGCGACTACGCTCCCCAACGCTAACGGTCCGCGTCGCCGCAGGTCAGATCAGGTTTCCGATCCTTACCGTGCGCTGCCACCCGCTACGGCGACGTTGTATGACGACTTTGGGATAACGGGCATCGGCGCAGGTAGCAGTGGTTTTACTCGCTCGAAGTCCGCAGGGAGTCCGCAGGATCGGCCAGTGCGGTCCGCATCATCGCGTTAGCCGCGGTCCGGGTGCGGTCCTCGGCGTTCGGCCACAAGTGCGAATAGACGTTCAACGTCGTTGATGCGCGAGGCGTTCGGCGACACCCTGAGCCGTTTGCTTACTGTTGAATAACCAGGCCTACAGCACTCGTCAACCAGCTGTGACTTCACCCTTTGGACAGTATTACCGTGTCTAACAACACAGGCTTACGACCTGGGTTTCTGGGTGGCGGCTTGACTACCGTGATAGCTAACTGAATTCGCGCGTCAAGGAGCCCCGGCAGGAGCAACGGATACATGAGCCCCCAGCCAGAAAGTACAGCTGAACCGAAGCGTCGGCATCGAGTCGTCATCATCGGATCAGGATTCGGCGGACTCAACGCGGCAAAGAAGCTAAAGCGGGCCGATGTCGACATCAAGTTGATCGCCCGCACCACCCACCACCTGTTTCAGCCATTGCTGTACCAGGTCGCCACCGGGATCATCTCGGAAGGCGAAATCGCCCCGCCCACCCGCGTTGTCCTGCGCAAGCAGCGCAACGTCCAGGTGCTGCTCGGCAACGTCACGCACATCGACCTGGCCAAACAATGCGTCGTGTCGGAGTTGCTGGGGCACACCTACGAAACCCCCTACGACAGCCTGATCGTCGCGGCCGGGGCCGGACAGTCGTACTTCGGCAACGACCACTTCGCCGAGTTCGCGCCCGGTATGAAATCGATCGACGACGCGCTGGAGCTGCGCGGCCGGATCTTGAGCGCCTTCGAGCAGGCCGAGCGGTCAAACGATCCCGAGCGTCGCAAGAAGCTGCTGACGTTCACCGTCGTCGGGGCCGGCCCCACCGGTGTCGAAATGGCCGGGCAGATCGCCGAATTGGCGGACTACACCTTGAAGGGCGCGTTCCGGCGCATCGACTCGACCAGGGCGCGGGTGATCCTGCTTGACGCCGCCCCCGCGGTGTTGCCGCCGATGGGCGAAAAGCTGGGTGAGCGAGCGGCCGCACGCTTGGAGAAGATGGGCGTCGAGATCCAGCTGGGTGCCATGGTCACCGACGTGGACCGCAACGGCATCACGGTCAAGGACTCCGACGGCACCATCCGGCGCATCGAGTCAGCCTGCAAGGTCTGGTCCGCCGGCGTCCAGGCCAGCCGGCTGGGCCGCGATCTCGCCGAGCAGTCCCCGGCCGAACTGGACCGGGCCGGACGGGTGAAAGTGCTGCCAGACCTGTCCGTCCCCGGGTACCAGAACGTGTTCGTCGTCGGCGATATGGCCGCCGTCGAGGGCGTGCCAGGGGTGGCGCAGGGTGCAATCCAGGGCGCCAAGTACGTCACCAACACGATCAAGGCCGAACTCGCCGGAGCCGACCCGGCAGAGCGGGAGCCGTTCCAGTACTTCGACAAGGGCTCTATGGCTACCGTGTCGCGGTTCTCCGCGGTGGCCAAGATCGGTCCGCTGGAGTTCAGTGGTTTCATCGCCTGGCTGATCTGGTTGGTGCTGCACCTGGTGTATCTGATCGGGTTCAAGACCAAGATCACCACGCTGCTCTCGTGGACGGTGACCTTCCTGAGCACTCGGCGCGGCCAGCTGACCATCACCGACCAGCAGGCCTTTGCGCGAACGCGGCTTGAACAGCTTGCCGAAATGGCCGCAGAGGCCCGCGGCTCAACCGGAGCCGCGCGGGTGGCCAGCTGATCGACCAGCCGGTTACGCTGCGGCGTTGGTGTCGAAAACCGTTGCCGGATAGCGTGATTCGTTACCGCTCGGATGCGGCGTCGGGAGGTTGGGGTCAGCCGTCGCCGGGCTGCGCCTCGAGATTTTGCAGTCGCACCTGACCCCGCGCGACCACCCGGTCGCCTGCGTCGGTGATCGTGACCAACCACAGCTGTTGACGCCGGCCGCGGTGGATCGGTTCGGCGGTCCCATACACCATCCCCGAGTTGATGGACCGCAAAAAATCCGTGTTGTTGTTGACGCCGACGACATTCCCGCCGCCGTGCGTGGCGAGCCAGGTGTAGGCGGCCACGCTGGCCATGCTCTCGATCATCGAGCAGTAGACACCACCGTGCACCAGGCCCATCGGCTGCAACAGTTTCGGCGTGACCTCGAGCTGTGCCCGGGCGCCGTCGGGGCTGAGTTCGGTGAACTGTAGCCCCAACTCGCTATCGAACGGCGCGGTGTAATTCGACGGGATGGTCGCGTCCGGCGGCGGTGGCACGCTCCTGTGTCTACACCATCGGCAAATCGGGACTGTCAGGGCGGAATTGCTAGCCCCAGAAACAGGCGAGCCCCGTGCGCTGAGGCACGGGGCTCGCCGATCGAGTAGACCGGGGGTCACTGCAGCCCTCAGGACTCTGCCGCGGTCCGTTGTCGCTCGACCGAACTCAGCATAGGCAAGGCTGCCCTAATTTTGCAAGCATTTGGTGCGTAGTGAGTAACCCACGCCGGCTGGGCGCCCACGCGCCGAGAGTTGGTCACAGGTATCGGAACAGGTTTCGGTACGACAGTCGGTAGTAAGCAAGGGGTACGCTTGTTGCAACGCTCAGGAGATGAACGAACTATGGCCAAACTGACAAGGCTCGGGGATTTGGAACGTGCCGTGATGGACCATTTGTGGTCCACGCCGGAACCCCAAACCGTTCGCCAGGTCCACGAAGCATTGTCGGCGCGACGCGAGCTTGCTTACACGACGATCATGACCGTGCTGCAACGGCTGGCCAAGAAGAATCTGGTCTCGCAGATCCGTGACGACCGGGCTCACCGGTACGCGCCCGTGCACGGCCGCGACGAGTTGGTCGCCGGGCTGATGGTCGATGCTCTTGCCCAGGTCGAGGACTCCGGGGGCAGACAGGCCGCGCTGGTGCACTTCGTAGAGCGTGTCGGCGCCGACGGGGCAGACGCGCTTCGGCGCGCACTCGCCGAATTGGAAGCAAACCAACGCAATACGCCATCGGCTGGCGCTACTGCGGAGGACTGAGGGAGACTAGCAGCGTGTCCGCGCTGGCCTTCACCATCCTCGCGGTGCTGCTGGTCGGTCCGATACCCGCCCTGCTAGCACGAGCGACGTGGCCGGTGCGCGCCCCCCGCGCTGCGATGGTGTTGTGGCAGGCCGTTGCGCTGGCCGCGGTCCTCTCGGCGTTCAGCGCAGGCATCGCGATCGCCACCCGGGTGCTGATGCCCGGCCCCGACGGGCGGCCCACGGCCAGCATCATCGGCGCCGCCGGCCGGCTCGGGTGGCCGCTGTGGACGGCATACATCGCGGTCTTCGCCCTGACCGTGCTGGTGGGCGCCCGGCTGATGATTGCCGTAGTGCAAGTGGTCATCGCCAATCGGCGACGGCGTGCTCACCACCGCATGGTGGTCGATCTGGTGGGAGTCGGACACGACGTGGCCCTCGCCCAGCGGTGCACCCGCACGCGCGATCTTCGCATCCTGGACGTTCCACAACCGCTTGCCTACTGTCTGCCGGGTGTGCGCAGCCGGGTTGTGGTCAGCGAAGGAACGTTGGCCACTCTCGCCGACGACGAAGTCGCGGCCATCCTCACCCACGAGCGGGCCCATCTGCGAGCCCGGCATGACCTGGTTCTGGAAGCGTTCACCGCGGTGCATGCCGCCTTCCCGCGGCTGGTCCGCAGCGCAAGCGCGCTGGGCGCGGTCCGGCTGCTCGTCGAGCTGCTCGCCGATGACGCCGCGGTGCGTGCGGCAGGCCGTGCTCCCCTGGCCCGGGCACTGGTTGCGTGCGCGTCCGGGCGGACGCCGTCGGGTGCGTTGGCCGCGGGCGGCACCAGCACCGTGTTACGGGTACGCCGGCTGGCCGGGCGTGGCAACAGCCTGGCGCTGTCGGCGGCCGCATACCTGGCCGCGGCCGCCGTATTTGTGGCGCCCACCGTGGCGCTGGCCGTACCGTGGCTCACTGAGCTAGAGCGGCTGTTCAACCTCTAGCGGAACGCGGGGCGAAACACTTTGGTGGACCACGAGCCCGCTGTGCAAGGTGTGCTGGAAAAGCTTGTCGCATAAGTTCTCCAACCTGAGAGGCGAAGACATGAGTTCGTCGGATTCGAAGACCGGCACCGCGCAAATCGGCGTCACAGGCCTGGCCGTCATGGGTTCGAACCTCGCCCGAAATTTCGCCCACCACGGCTACACGGTGGCGCTGCACAATCGGTCGATCGCCAAGACCGACGCGCTGCTCAAAGAGCACGGTGACGAGGGCAAGTTCGTGCGATCGGAGACCATCGAGGAGTTTCTCGACGCGCTGGAGAAGCCACGCCGGGTGCTGATCATGGTCAAAGCAGGCGATCCCACCGACGCGGTCATCAACGAGCTCGCCGACGCCATGGAAAAAGGCGACATCATCATCGACGGCGGCAACGCGCTGTACACGGACACCATTCGCCGTGAGAAAGCAATGCGCGAGCGGGGCCTGCACTTCGTCGGGGCGGGCATCTCCGGTGGCGAGGAGGGCGCGCTCAACGGCCCGTCGATCATGCCGGGCGGCCCGGCCGAGTCCTACAAATCGCTGGGCCCCCTGCTCGAGGAGATCTCCGCACACGTCGACGGCGTGCCATGCTGCACCCACATCGGCCCCGACGGCGCCGGGCACTTCGTCAAGATGGTGCACAACGGCATCGAGTACTCCGACATGCAACTGATCGGCGAGGCCTACCAACTGCTGCGCGACGGGCTCGGCAAGACCGCTGACCAGATCGCCGACGTGTTCGACGAGTGGAACAAGGGTGATCTGGACAGCTTCCTGGTCGAGATCACCGCGCAAGTGCTACGCCAGAAAGACGCCAAAACCGGCAAGCCGCTGGTCGACGTCATCCTCGACGAGGCCGAGCAAAAGGGCACCGGCCGTTGGACGGTGAAGTCGGCGTTGGATCTCGGTGTGCCGGTCACCGGTATCGCCGAGGCGGTGTTCGCCCGCGCGCTGTCGGGTTCGGTGACTCAGCGCAAGGCCACCACGGGGCTGGCGTCGGGCGACCTCGGCGCCAAGCCCAGCGACGCGCCGCAGTTCGTCGAGGACGTCCGTCAGGCCCTCTACGCGTCGAAGATCATCGCTTATGCCCAGGGGTTCAACCAGATTCAGGCCGGCAGCGCCGAATACGACTGGGGCATCAAGCCCGGCGACTTGGCCACCATCTGGCGCGGCGGCTGCATCATCCGGGCCAAGTTCCTCAACCGGATCAAAGAGGCGTATGACTCCGACCCCGACCTGCCCACGCTGATCGTGGCGCCGTACTTCCGCAGTGCCATCGAGGCCGCGATCGACGGCTGGCGCCGCGTGGTGGTCACTGCCACGCAGCTGGGCATCCCGATCCCGGGGTTCTCCTCGGCGCTGTCCTATTACGACGCGCTACGCACCGAGCGGCTGCCGGCCGCGTTGACGCAGGGCCTGCGCGATTTCTTCGGCGCGCACACCTACGGTCGCATCGACGAGGACCCGAGCAAAAAGTTCCACACCCTGTGGAGCGGAGACCGCACCGAAGTGCCCGCCTAGCTCGGCCAACTAAAGTGGCCTAAAGGGGGCTGTAAACGGTGGGGCGACTGCAATGAGATTTCTGGACGGGCACCGACCTGGGTACGACCTGACCTATAACGATGTCTTCATCGTGCCGAACAGTTCCGATATCGCGTCGCGGTTCGGCGTCGATTTGTCCACCAGCGACGGCTCCGGCACCACCATTCCGGTGGTGGTCGCCAACATGAGCGCCGTAGCCGGGCGGCGGATGGCTGAAACGGTGGCGCGGCGCGGCGGCCTTGTGATTCTGCCGCAGGACCTTCCGATCACGGCGGTGCAGCAGACGGTGGAATTCGTCAAGAGCCGTGATCTTGTTCTTGACACCCCGGTGATGCTGGCGCCCGACGATTCGGTGTCCGACGCGATCGCGCTGATCCACAAGCGCGCGCACGGTGTCGCCGTGGTGGTCTTCGAGGGCCGCCCCATCGGTTTGGTGAGCGAATCGTCTTGCCTGGGCGTGGACCGCTTCACCAGAGTGCGCGACGTCGCGGTGAGTGACTTCGTGACCGCTCCGGTCGGCACCGACCCGCGAAAGATCTTCGATCTGCTCGAGCATGCCCCGATCGAGGTCGCCTTGGTGACCAACCCAGACGACACGCTGGCGGGCGTGTTGACGCGCACCGGGGCGCTGCGTGCCGGTCTTTATACCCCGGCCACCGACGCTGGTGGTCGGCTGCGCATCGGTGCGGCCGTCGGTATCAGCGGCGATGTGGGGGCCAAGGCACGGTCCCTCGTTGAGGCCGGCGTCGACGTGCTGGTCATCGACACCGCACACGGACATCAGGTCAAGACGCTGGAGGCGATCAAGATGGTCGCATCGCTGGACTTGGGTGTGCCACTTGCCGCGGGCAACGTGGTGTCGGCAGAGGGCACCCGGGATCTACTGGGCGCCGGGGCGAGCATCGTCAAGGTCGGTGTCGGACCGGGTGCCATGTGCACCACCCGGATGATGACCGGGGTCGGCCGTCCGCAGTTCTCCGCGGTGCTCGAATGTGCTGCTGCGGCAAGACAACTCGGTGGTCACGTGTGGGCCGACGGCGGGATCCGTCATCCGCGGGACGTGGCGCTGGCGCTGGCGGCGGGGGCGGCGAACGTCATGATCGGCTCATGGTTCGCCGGAACCTACGAGTCGCCCGGGGACCTGATGCGGGATCGCGACGACCAGCCGTACAAGGAGAGCTACGGCATGGCGTCCAAGCGGGCGGTGGTGGCCCGCACCGCCGCCGACACGGCGTTCGATCGCGCTCGTAAGGCATTGTTCGAGGAGGGCATCTCGACGTCGCGAATGGGCCTGGACCCCGACCGCGGCGGTGTCGAGGACCTAATCGATCACGTCACCTCGGGCGTGCGCAGCACCTGCACGTATGTCGGTGCCTCGAACCTGGCGGAGCTGCATGAACGAGCCGTCGTCGGTGTGCAGTCGGCGGCAGGCTTCGCCGAGGGCCATCCGCTGCCGCTGGGCTGGTGACGCCGGCGGCGCCCGAAAGCACGTCGTATCCGAACGCGCCGGATGTCTTCGCTAACATGTGAATTCCTGGAACTTTCAGGTCCGCAGCAAAGCGCTGCGCGGCATCGAGCGAAAGGGATGACGTGCCGCAGGCACCCGTCGAGGCCGTTGGCTTCCGGGCGGAGCGGCGACTCCCAGCTGCTTCCCCGGTTAGGCCGGCGTCCTCGACGCCGTCCGGATAACCGAGCCCGCTATGAACGTCACCGTCACCGTCGTCAGCGTGCTGGCCATCGCGGTGCTCATCTTCGGCAACGGCGTATTCGTCGCGGCCGAATTCTCGCTGACCGCACTGGACCGCAGCACGGTCGAGGCCAACGCCCGCAAGGGCGGCCGCCGCGACCGCTTGATCCAACGCGCCCAGAACACATTGTCTTTCCAGTTGTCGGGTGCTCAGCTCGGCATTTCAATCACCACGCTGGTGACTGGTTACCTGACCGAGCCCATGGTGGCCGATCTGCCGCATCCGTGGTTTGACGCAATCGGGATTCCCGACCGGGTGGGCGACGCGATCATGGCGTTTCTGGTGATGGTGATCGTGACGTCGGTGTCGATGGTGTTCGGTGAACTGGTCCCGAAATATCTCGCGGTGGCGCGCCCCCTGTCGACCGCCCGCGCCGTCGTGGTCGCCCAGATGCTGTTCTCGCTGCTGCTCACCCCGGCGATCCGATTGACGAACGGCGCGGCGAACTGGATTGTTCGCGAGCTGGGCATCGAGCCGGCCGAGGAGCTCCGGTCGGCCCGTTCACCGCAGGAACTGCTGTCGCTGGTGCGTAACTCGGCGCGCAGCGGCTCCCTGGATCCCGCCACCGCCGCGCTGGTGCGACGATCGCTGCAGTTCGGCGCGCTCACCGCCGAGGAGCTGATGACACCGAGGTCGAAGATCCTCGCGCTGCAGACCGACGACACCGTCAGCGACCTGGTTGCCGCGGCCGCCGAGTCGGGGTTCTCCCGCTTCCCCATCGTCGACGGTGATCTCGACGAGACCGTCGGGATCGTGCACGTCAAGCAGGTGTTCGAAATTCCCCGGGCCGAGCGGGCGCACACCCTGCTGGCCACGGTCGCCCAACCGGTCCCAGTGGTGCCGTCAACGCTGGACGGCGACGCGGTGATGGCTGAGATCCGGGCTAACAGCCTGCAGACCGCGATGGTCGTGGACGAATACGGTGGCACCGCGGGCATAGTGACGGTCGAGGATTTGATCGAAGAGATTGTGGGTGACGTCCGCGACGAACACGACGACGCCACGCCGGATGTGGTGGCGGCCGGTGGTGGCTGGCGGGTATCGGGTTTGCTGCGCATTGACGAGGTGGCCGCCGCCACCGGGTATCGAGCTCCCGAAGGGCCATACGAGACGATCGGCGGTCTGGTGCTTCGCGAACTCGGCCATATCCCGGCGGCCGGTGAAACGGTCGAGCTGACGGCGTTAGACCCGGATGGGCTGTTGGACACCTCGATGCGTTGGCAGGCGACCGTGGTGCAGATGGACGGTCGCCGGATCGATTTGCTCGAGCTGACCGAACTGGGCAGTCGTGCCCACACGGCCGCGGGAGTGGGCCACTGATGGACAACACGCTCGGAGTGGTGCTGGCGATCCTGCTGATCGGGGCGAACGCGTTCTTTGTGGGTGCGGAATTCTCGCTGATCTCGGCCCGGCGCGATCGCCTCGAAGCGTTGGCCGAGCAGGGCAAGGCGAGAGCGGTCACCGTGATCCGTGCCGGTGAACAGCTGTCGTCCATGCTGGCCGGCGCCCAGTTGGGCGTCACGGTGGCATCCCTCTTGCTCGGCCGGATCGGTGAATCAGCGGTCGCCGACCTGTTGCGGACAGCGTTTGGGCTCACCGATATGCATCCGGCGCTGCTACACACACTGTCGTTCGCGATCGCGCTCGCGATTGTGGTGACACTGCATGTGCTGCTGGGCGAGATGGTGCCGAAGAACATCGCGCTGGCAGGCCCGGAGCGCACAGCGATGCTGCTGGTCCCGCCCTACCTGGTCTACGTGCGCGCCGCTCGACCGTTCATCGTGTTCTACAACAAATGCGCCAACGCGATAGTGCGCGCGCTCGGCGTGGAACCCAAGGACGAGCTCGACATCACGGTCTCCCCTGTCGAGCTCAGCGAGATGATCGCCGAATCGGTGTCTGAAGGACTGCTGGATCCCGAGGAGCACACCCGGCTGACCCGAGCGCTGCAGATCGGCAGCCGGGTGGTCGGCGATGTGGCGGTACCGCTCGCCGATGTGCGGGCGGTACAAGTGGCTGCGGCGGGCTCCGGGCCGATGGTTGGCGCCGTCGAGCGCGCCCTGGCCCAGACCGGCTACTCCCGGTTTCCCGTCACGGCCCTCGACGGGAAGTTCGTCGGCTACTTGCACATCAAGGACGTGTTGACGCTCAGCGACGATCCACAGACCGTGATCGATCTGGCGTTGGTACGCCCGCTGCCGCGGATACCCAGATCGTTGCCGCTGGCCGATGCGCTGTCGCGGATGCGGCGCAGCAACAGCCACCTGGCGCTGGTGACTGACGACAGTGGTGATGGGGGCGCCGTGGTCGCGATGGTGGCGATGGAGGATCTGGTCGAGGACCTGGTCGGTAGTATGCGCGACGCATAGTGAAACTGGCCGCGGGCCGCCTCGCGAAGAGCGCAGCCCATGGCCCGTATGATTGAACGGTTGCCAGTACAAAAAAGTGCTGGAGGGCTCACGGTCTTGGCCGGCAGTACATGCGTTGCCAGAAAGCGGTTCTCAAGGTCCGCCCGGGCGCCATGGGCGGAGCTGTTCGCGTGCCTGACCTGCGATTGCGGGTCGGGTGGATACGCTCGTCCGGGCTGCTGGCCGGTAGGCTGACGAAGTAGCCACTGGCGCCAATGAAGCCATTATGGAGGAGAAACATGACTGATCGCGTGTCGGTGGGGAACTTGCGCGTCGCCCGAGTGCTCTACGACTTCGTGAACAACGAGGCCCTGCCCGGCACCGACATCGACCCCGACAGCTTCTGGGCTGGCGTGGACAAGGTCGTCGCCGACCTCACCCCGCAGAACCAGGATTTGCTGCGGCGGCGCGACGAGCTGCAGGCCCAGATCGACAAGTGGCACCGGCACCGCGTCATCGAGCCGATCGACCCCGAGGCTTACCGCGAATTCCTCGCTGAAATCGGATATCTGCAGCCCGAACCCGCTGATTTCACCATCACCACCTCTGGCGTTGACGACGAGATCACCACGACCGCCGGCCCGCAGCTGGTCGTTCCGGTGACCAATGCGCGGTTTGCGCTCAACGCGGCCAACGCCCGCTGGGGTTCCCTCTACGACGCCCTCTACGGCACCGACGTCATCCCGGAAAGTGACGGTGCCGAACAGGGCACCAGCTACAACAAGGTCCGCGGTGACAAGGTGATCGCCTACGCACGCAAGTTTCTCGATGAGGCGGTGCCGCTGTCGTCGGGCTCGTGGGCAGAAGCGACCGGTGTGAGCATCGCCGACGGCCAGCTGCAGATCACCAGCGGTGCGGATTCCACCGGGCTGGCCAGCCCGGAGCAGTTCGTCGGGTACAGCGGCGAGCTGGGCTCCCCCAACTGGTCGGTGTTGCTGGTCAACCACGGGCTGCATATCGAGATCCTGATCGACCCGGAGTCGCCGGTCGGCAAGACCGACGCGGCCGGTATCAAAGACGTGGTCCTCGAGTCGGCGGTTACCACCATCATCGACTTCGAGGACGCCGTCGCCGCCGTCGATGCTGATGACAAGGTCCGCGCCTATCGCAACTGGCTGGGCCTGAACAAGGGCGACTTGTCCGCGCAAGTCGACAAAGACGGTGACGCGTTCACCCGGGTGCTCAATCAGGACCGCCAGTACACCACCCCCGACGGCGGGGAGCTGGTATTGCCTGGGCGCGCGCTGCTGTTCGTCCGCAACGTCGGCCACCTGATGACAAATGATGCGATCGTCGACGCTGACGGCAATGAGGTGTTCGAGGGCATGATGGATGCGCTGTTCACCGGTTTGGCCGCGACTCACGGGCTCAAGGCCGGCGACGCCAACGGGCCACTGACGAACAGCCGCACTGGTTCCATTTACATCGTCAAGCCCAAGATGCACGGTCCCGACGAGGTAGCGTTCACCGCCGAGCTGTTCAGCCGTGTCGAAGACGTGCTGGGTTTGCCACAGGCCACCCTGAAGGTCGGCGTCATGGACGAGGAGCGGCGCACCACCCTCAACTTGAAGGCGTGCATCAAGGCCGTCACTGACCGGATCGCGTTCATCAACACCGGTTTCCTGGACCGCACCGGCGACGAGATCCACACCTCGATGGAGGCTGGCCCGATGGTGCGCAAGGGCGCCATGAAGAGCCAGCCGTGGATCCTGGCCTACGAAGACAACAATGTCGACACCGGACTTGCCGCCGGGTTCGCCGGCCACGCCCAGATCGGCAAGGGCATGTGGACCATGACCGAGCTGATGGCCGACATGGTCGAGCAGAAAATCGGCCAACCCCGCGCCGGTGCCAGCACAGCGTGGGTGCCCTCGCCGACCGCGGCCACGCTGCACGCGATGCACTACCACAAGGTCGACGTCGTGGCGGTTCAGGAAGAGCTGGCCGGCAACAAGCGCACCAGCATCGACCAGTTGCTCACCATCCCGCTGGCCAAGGAACTGGCCTGGGCGTCCGAGGAGATCCGCGAGGAGGTCGACAACAACTGCCAGTCCATCCTCGGCTACGTGGTGCGCTGGATCGACCAGGGCGTCGGTTCGTCAAAGGTTCCCGACATCCACAACGTGGCGCTCATGGAGGACCGCGCCACCCTGCGCATCTCGAGCCAGCTGCTGGCCAACTGGCTGCGCCACGGCGTGATCACCGAAGAGGATGTCCGGGCCAGCCTGGAACGCATGGCCCCGATGGTGGATCAGCAGAACGCCGGGGACGCGGCCTATCAGCCGATGGCGCCGAACTTCGACGACAACATCGCCTTCCAGGCCGCGCAAGAGCTGATCTTGTCCGGAGGGCAGCAGCCCAACGGTTACACGGAGCCGATCCTGCATCGGCGTCGACGGGAATTCAAGGCCCGCGCCGGTGGCTCGTAACGGCTCGACATGCGGTGATGTCTCATGACTAGACTCAGCGCCGCCGAGTTCAACACAGGTATAACGACGAGTCGACGGAAAGGCGGCGGGTACCGGTATGGGTAGGCACAGCATGCCCGACCCCGAAGACTCCGTCGACGAGCCGTCTGACGAATCCGCTGCGGACGATCTGGCCCAGGACGACGACGACACCGGCCGTCATCTGGGAGCCGGCCAGGCCGCCGACGCGCCGGGCAGCTTCAGCGACTACCGCCGCAACGCGGACGCGGGTCACTACGCAGACGAGGAGCACTTCGGAGGCGGCGAGGACGATCACGCGGATGAGGACTTCCCCGCCGGCGACGATCGCCACCCGGACGAGGATCATTTCGCGGCCGGGGAGGAGCCCTACCCCGCGGACCGCGCGTTCGCGGTCGATGCTGCCGACGAATACCCGGAGTCTTCGCCCCGACCGGCAAGCGCGGTGAGCTCCGATCCGCCGACCCCACCACCGTCTCTATTCCGCGGCGGCCACCGGGGACTCGGCGACTGGCGGGGCGGTCACCGCAGCGACGGCGGACGACGAGGAGTCAGCATCGGCGTGATCGTTGCCCTCGTCGCCGTCGTGGTGGTGGTGGGCACGGTGATCCTGTGGAGTTTCTTCGGCGACGCGTTGTCCCACCGGTCGCACAACGCGGCCGCACGCTGTTTGGGAGGCAAAGAGACGGTCGCCGTCATCGTCGACCCGTGGCTGGCCGAGCAGGTGCAGCAGTTCGCGGAAAGCTACAACTCATCGGCAGGCCCGGTCGGCGACCACTGCATGGAGGTCAACGTCAAACCGGCCGGCTCCGACGCCGTCGTCGCCGGCTTCATCGGCAAGTGGCCGGGCGAGCTGGGCGGTCAGCCGGCATTGTGGATCCCGGGCAGCTCGGTGTCTGCCGCGCGGCTCGCTGCGGCGGCGGGACAGAAAACGATCAGCGACAGCCGTTCACTGGTGAGCTCGCCGGTCATGCTTGCCATTCGGCCCGAACTCCAGCCGGCACTCGCCAACCAGAGCTGGGCGACACTACCCGGCCTGCAGACGAACCCGAATGCATTGGCCGGCTTGAACTTGCCAGCGTGGGGATCGCTGCGGCTGGCGCTGCCGACGAACGGCAACAGCGACGCCGCCTACTTGGCCGGCGAGGCGGTGGCAGCTGCGTCGGCGCCCGCCGGTGCGCCCGCAACCCAGGGCACCGCTGCGCTGCGCACCTTGACCAGCGCACAACCGAAATTGGCGGACAATTCGCTGACAGAGGCAATGAACGCGCTGCTCAAGCCCGGTGACGTCGCGACCGCGCCGGTGCACGCAGTAGTCACCACCGAGCAGCAGCTGTTCCAGCGCGGCCAGTCGCTGTCAGATGCCAAGAACACGTTGGGTTCGTGGCTGCCTCCCGGGCCGGCGGCCGTCGCCGACTATCCCACGGTGTTGCTCAGCGGTTCGTGGCTGTCGCACGAGCAGACCTCGGCGGCCAGCGAGTTCACCCATTTCATGCGCAGGCCAGAGCAACTCGCGAAGTTCGCCAAAGCCGGTTTCCGTGTCAACGGCGTCAAACCGCCCAGCAGCGTGGTGACCAGTTTCGCGGCGCTGCCCTCCACCCTGTCGGTGGGTGACGACACGATGCGCGCCACGCTGGCCGACGCCATGGCCGCGCCGTCGAGTGGGTTGGCCGCGACGATCCTGCTCGACCAGTCGATGCCCACCGACGAAGGCGGAAAAACCCGGCTCGCCAACGTGGTCGCGGCGCTCAACGACCGGATCAAGGCGCTGCCGCCCACCGCTGTCGTGGGGCTGTGGACTTTCGACGGCCACGAGGGTCGATCGGAGATTGCGGCCGGGCCGCTCTCCGACACTGTCAACGGCCAGCCTCGCTCGGCGGCACTGACGGCGGCACTGGATAAGCAATACTCATCGGCCGGCGGTGCGGTGTCATTCACCACGCTACGCATGCTCTACCAGCAGATGCAGGCCAAATACGTTGCTGGCCAGCCCAATTCGTTATTGGTGATCACGGCGGGGCCGCACACGGACCAAACCCTGGACGGTCCGGGGCTGCAGAATTTCATCCGCACCAGCGCCGACCCGGCCAAACCGATCGCTGTCAACGTGATCGACTTCGGAGCTGACCCCGACCGGGCAACCTGGGAAGCCGTCGCCCAGCTCAGCGGCGGCAGCTACCAGAACCTTTCGACGTCGGCCTCCCCTGACCTCGCCACGGCAATCAACCAATACCTGGGCTAGCGGTCGGCGGCTAGCTGTACCAGCAGTGACAGCGCGGCGTCGGCGCGCCAGCCGCCCCGGTCCGGACGAACACCCTGCCAACATCCGTGGACACCCAGCGCCCACCGTCGCGCCAGTCTCTAACACTCGGAGATGTCACAGTTCGGGCATACCATCGGGAGCGCTATCGGAGGAGGGGCAATGCGCATCGATTTCACTCCAGACCCCCAGCTGTACCCATTCGAGTCGCGCTGGTTCGACAGCTCGCGCGGCCGCATTCACTACGTCGACGAGGGAGACGGGCCACCGATCCTGTTCTGCCACGGCAACCCGACCTGGAGCTTCCTGTACCGCGACATCATCGTCGCGCTGCGCGACCGCTTCCGTTGTATCGCACCGGATTATCTCGGTTTCGGGCTCTCGGAGCGTCCGGCGGGGTTCGGTTACAAAATCGACGAGCACGCAAGAGTGGTCGGCGAGTTCGTCGATCACCTCGGCCTGGACGGCTACCTGAGCATGGGCCAAGACTGGGGTGGGCCGATCAGCATGTCGGTCGGTGTGGAGCGTGCCGACCGGGTGCGCGGAATTGTGCTGGGCAACACCTGGTTCTGGCCGGCGGACACATTCGCGACGAAGGCCTTCAGCAGGGTCATGTCCAGTCCGCCGATGCAGTACGCGATCCTGCGGCGCAACTTCTTCGTCGAACGCCTGATCCCGGCAGGAACAGCGCGACGACCCAGCGCTGCGGTGATGGCACATTACCGCGGCGTGCAGCCCAGCCCCGCGGCACGATTGGGCGTGGCCGAGATGCCCAAGCAGATCTTGGCCGCCCGTCCGCTGCTGGGCCGGCTTGCCACGGAAGTGCCGGCCAAGTTGGGTGCCAAGCCCGCGCTGTTGGTCTGGGGCATGAAGGATGCCGCATTCAAACCCGGCCCGACAATCCCGCGGATGCGGGCGACTTTTCCCGACCACGTCCTTGTCGAGCTACCGAAGGCCAGGCATTTCATCCAGGAGGATGCCCCCGACCAGATCGCCGCCGCGATCATCGATCGCTTCTGCTGACGGGTCAGCAGCGCCTCAGGCGTACGCCTCCACCGGCGGGCATGAGCAGACCAGGTTACGGTCGCCGTAGGCGCCGTCGATGCGACGCACCGGCGGCCACACTTTGGGCCGGAATGCCTTGCCGAGCGGATAGGCAGCCTCTTCGCGGGTATACGGGTGATCCCAGTCAGAGACCACCAGGCACTCAGCGGTGTGTGGTGCGCCCCGCAGCGGACTGTCGTCAACAGGCCACTTCCCTGCGCCGACCCGGTCGATCTCGCCACGGATGGCGATCATGGCCTCGCAGAAGGCGTCGACTTCGGTCAGGCTCTCACTCTCGGTGGGCTCCACCATCAGTGTGCCGGCGACTGGGAAGCTCATCGTGGGCGCGTGGAAACCGTAGTCCGCCAACCGTTTTGCGACATCGTCAACGGTCACGCCGGTCGACTTGGTGATGCCGCGCAAGTCCAGGATGCACTCGTGGGCGACCATGCCGTTCTCACCGGTGTACAGCACCGGGAAGTACTCGTCGAGGCGCCGGGCGATGTAGTTGGCCGAAGCGATCGCGGTCAGCGACGCCGCCCGCATCCCGTCGGCACCCATCATGCGGATGTAGGCCCAGGTGATCGGCAGGATCGAAGCGGACCCGTAGGGCGCCGACGACACCGGTCGGCCACCCGGCAGCTCTGGGGCGTACGGGTGACCGGGCAGGAACGGGGCCAGATGCGCGCGCGCCGCCACCGGCCCGACGCCGGGCCCACCGCCGCCGTGCGGTATGCAAAACGTCTTGTGCAGGTTGAGGTGGCTGATGTCGCCGCCGAACTTCCCCGGCCGGGCCAGGCCGACCAGCGCGTTGAGGTTGGCGCCGTCGATGTAGACCTGGCCGCCGGCGTCGTGCACCGCCGCACAGATGTCGGCGATGTCGTGCTCGTACACGCCATGCGTCGATGGATAGGTGATCATCAGCGCGGCCAGCCGGTCTGCGTGCTCGGCCACCTTGGCTCGCAGGTCGTCGAGGTCGACGTCACCGTTGTCGCGGCAGGCCACCACGGCGACCCGCAGCCCGGCCAACGCCGCCGATGCCGCGTTGGTGCCGTGCGCGCTGGACGGGATCAGGCAGATGTCGCGGTGCGGTTCGCCGCGGCTGGCGTGGTAGTCGTGAATCGCCAACAGGCCCGCGTACTCGCCTTGCGAGCCGGCGTTGGGTTGCAGCGAAACCGCGTCGTAGCCGGTGATCTGCACCAGCCAGCTCTCCAGGTCGTCGATCAGGCGACGCAACCCCGCGCTGTCGGATGCCGGGGCGAACGGATGCAGGCGCGCGAATTCCGGCCAGGTGATCGGTTCCATCTCGGCAGCGGCATTGAGTTTCATCGTGCACGATCCGAGCGGAATCATGCTGCGGTCCAAGGCGATATCCTTGTCCGCCAGCGTCCGCAGGTAGCGCATCATCGCCGTTTCGGTGCGGTATTGCGTGAAGGCGGGATGGGTGAGGAACTCCGAGGTGCGAGTCGCGATATCGCCTCCGGTGAAGTCGTCGCCCGTCGGTGCCGCGTCGAACGCGGCTACCACGGCTGCGATGTGTTCGTCGGTGGTGACCTCGTCGCAGGCCACCGAGATGTGGTCGTCATCGACCAGCCATACGTTGATCCCGCTCTGCTTGGCGGCCGCCTGGACCTGGGCCGCCCGGCCGGCTACCCGCGCCAGCACGGTGTCGAAGAACCCCTGGTGCACCACCTCCACTCCGGCGCCGGAAAGACCCGCGGCCAGGTGACGTGCGTGGGAATGCACCCGGCGCGCGATCTCGGTCAGGCCGTCGGCGCCGTGGTAGCCGGCGTACATCGCGGCCATCACCGCCAGCAGCACCTGCGCGGTGCAGATGTTGCTGGTCGCCTTGTCGCGGCGGATGTGTTGCTCGCGGGTCTGCAGCGCCAGCCGGTAAGCCGGGGCCCCGTCGGTATCCACTGACACCCCGACCAGCCGGCCCGGCAACTGACGGGCATGCTTGGCGTGCACGGCCAGGTATCCGGCGTGCGGGCCGCCGAATCCCATTGGTACACCGAACCTTTGAGTGGTGCCGAAGGCGACGTCGGCGCCGATCTCACCGGGTGGCGTGATCAATGTCAGGGCCAACAGGTCGGCGCCGACGGCGACCAATGCGCCGCGGTCATGCGCCTGCGCCACCAAAGCCGACCAGTCCGTGATCCGGCCGCTGGCACCGGGCAGCTGGGTGATGACACCGAAGAACTCGCCGTCGGGCACACCGTCGCGCAGGTCGGCGGTCACGATGTCGATGCCCAACGGCTTGGCGCGGGTGGCCAGCACCGCTGCGGTCTGGGCGAATACGTCGACGTCGACAGCGAGCCGGTTGCCCGTGCCGCGAGCCGCCCGGTGCATCAGCGTCATGGCCTCGGCGGCCGCGGTGCCCTCGTCGAGCATCGACGCGTTGGCGACCTCCAGGCCGGTCAGGTCGGCGACCATGGTCTGGAAGTTCAGCAGCGCCTCCAGCCGACCCTGACTGATCTCGGGCTGGTACGGCGTGTAGGCGGTATACCAGGCCGGGTTTTCCATGATGTTGCGCAACAGCACCGGCGGCGTGAGCGTGTCGTAGTAGCCCTGCCCGATCATCGACACGGCCACGGTGTTGGTGTCGGCCAGCGCCCGCAGCTCGGTCAGCGCCTCGATCTCGCTGGCGGCCGGCGGCAACGCGTCCAGACCCGGAGCGGCGCCGCTGTCGGTGAGCTTTTCGAGAATGCCGGTCGGGACCGCCTTGGCTGCCAGCTCGTCAAGCGAGTCGACACCGATGACGGCAAGCATCGCCGCGACGGCGAGGCTATCCGGGCCGATGTGTCGGGCCGCGAAGGTTGACTGGTCGGACACTGGCGAACTCCTGACAGGGCAGAGGGACTAGCGGCCCTCTCCCTCTGTCTTCACCCAGTCGCCGGGTGCCTGAGAGATTCGGCGCCGGTACTGTCTGCGGCGCCTTTCCCCATCGGCGGGTGCGACCGCTTCCGGTCGCACCGCTTTCCAGAGGCATCGTTATCTTGCGCGGTCCGGGTGCCTGAGAGGTTGACGGAGAGGTGTTGCTCCTTCGGCGTCCGTGACTGGCAATCACGGAACTCTCCCGCACAAGGGCGATGCATAACCGACTTTACCCGCGCGCCCGAGCCCCGGGGCGAAACGACAGCGATGATGCGCGGTGCTAGCCGATTTTGCGGTCGCGATGCTTGCGCCGGGACGCCAGCTCGTCTTCCGGAGTGTCAATCGACTCGCCGCCGTCGGCGCGCTCACCAGGGAAATCGGCGATAACGCCGGTCAGCTCACGCATCGCACCAGACACCGCGATGCCGAACACGCCCTGGCCGCCCTGCAGCAGGTCGACGACCTCTTCAGCCGATGTGCACTCGTAAACCGTGGTGCCATCGGAGAACAAGGTGATGTTGGCCAGATCCTGGACGCCACGTTGGCGCAGATGGTCGACCGCGACGCGGATGTTGTGCAGCGAGATTCCGGTGTCGAGCAAGCGCTTGACGATCTTGAGAACCAGGATGTCCTTGAAGGAGTAGAGCCGCTGGCTGCCGGATCCCGCCGCGCTGCGGATCGACGGAACCACCAGCGACGTGCGTGCCCAGTAGTCCAGCTGGCGGTAGGTGATCCCGGCGATCTGGCAAGCACTCGGCCCGCGGTAGCCGACCAGCTCATCAGGCACCGAATCGTCGGGGAACAGTCCGGGTTGCACGGGCACGCTCGGCGCGGTGACGCTGCGGTCGGTCGCGGCGTCCGCGTGGTCGGCTAGGTCTAGCTGTTCTTGACGTGGCGGCTCGCTCACGGTGGTTCCTCTCGCCGATCGCGCTCTCGTTACTAGCTGCGTCACTGGCTGCCTCCGCAGCCATGTTTGCTCAGGCCCGAGTGCTAGAGAGCTTACGCTTTTCGATAGCTGCCGCGCCTTAGTCGTAATGAAAGTATGGCCGCCGCAGGGGCAAGTCGGCGCGCTATCCGCCAGGCGTGTCGACATCACGAGCCCAGTTGAGATGCATCCGTGATGTCGATGTCCAGCCTAGTAGCCGTGCGCGCCGGCATCTCCGCCCGCCTCCCGACCAGGGATATTGGGTTGCCCGGATCTTCGGCAGGTCATCCCTACCTGCACCTTCGCAGGCCCGGTGGGATAGCCAGGTTAAGTGGCCTTGAAATCGTCGGGAGACACGCTGTCGAGAAATTCTTTGAATTTCTCCACCTCGTCTTCTCGGACGGCGGTGTTGGACTCCTCGTCGCTCTCGTCGGGGATCAGCAGACCGGCCTGGGCAAGCACCGCCTCCTCGACATAGATCGGAACGCCGACCCGCAGTGCGATCGCCACCGAGTCCGAGGGACGCGCCGATACCGTGATATTGCGGTCGAAGACCAGGTCAGCGTAGAAAGTGCCTTCCTGCAGATCGACGATCCGCACCTCTTTCAGCGAATGCCCAAGCGCAGCAATGAGATCCCTGATCAGATCGTGCGTCAGCGGCCGGGGTGGTTCGACGCCTTGTTGCTCAAGCGCAATGGCGGCGGCCTCAGACTGGCCGATCCAGATCGGCAGGTACCGGTCACCGTTGGCTTCGCGCAGTAACAGCACCGGCTGGTTCTGCGGCTGCTCCACGCGAATGCCGACAACACGAACTTCACCCATCTGTGTCTGCCCTCCGCACATGCCGCGACTCACACTCGGCGCGACGACGCGGTGGAACACCATGCCGCCGAACACCAATCTATCGAACGAAGTCTAGTCCTCAGCGATGCAGAACGTCGCGAACGGCGGACTTGATCAACGAGGTATGCAAAGTGATGGCGAGTGCCGCGACCTCACGCGCCAGGTCGTCGGCGCGATCGAGAGCGCCGGCCTTGCCGGCTTTGACTACCGGCCCGGCGATTTGGGCGATCAGATCGGACTGCCGGTCGGCTGCTGAACGGAAGGCGCGCAGATGCCGGGGCTCGACGCCATAGTCGGCCAGAGCCCGTGCACACTGCAGGATCACCACAGCGTGTTCGTCGAAGAGTCCGCCCGGACCGGTGGTGATCACCCCGGCTTTGAGCAGCGCGGTCAGCAGGTCCCCGTCCACGCCGGAGCGGTCCAGGAGATCTTCGCGACTCAACCGGATGCGGGTGGGTGCCACCGCGGCCGGATCGGATCCAGCCCCGAAGCCGGCCTCAGCGCCAACGGCGACGTGATCGCCATCGGCGACCGACACCAATCGCGGTACGCCGTAAGGCGATCCGAATGGCGGCAGCTCGCCGTCGGGCTGGGCGTCCAGCTGCGCCCTGATCACCTTCAGCGGCAGGTAGTGATCGCGCTGAGCGGTGAGGATGAAGCGCAGCCGCGCGCAGTCGTATGCGGTGAACCTGCGGTATCCCGACGCAGCACGCTGCGGCGTCACCAGTCCCTCAGCCTCCAAGAAGCGAATCTTGGAGATCGTGACATCGGGGAAATCCGGCCTCAACAGCTCGAGGACCGCCCCGATCGACATCCCGGCCAGTGCCGGGCTATCGGGTGCGCTCACTAGCCTGAAGATCCTCCCTCGTCGTCACCTTGCTTGGGCCCGGTCAAAAACACCAGGCGGAACTTGCCGATCTGTACTTCATCACCATTTGCCAGTACTGCCGAATCCACTGGCTCACGGTTGACGTAGGTGCCGTTGAGGCTACCAACATCAACGACGTGGAAGTCGTTGCCTTCCAACCTGAATTCGGCGTGGCGACGGCTCACGGTGACGTCATCGAGGAAGATGTCGCTGTCCGGATGCCGGCCGGCGGACGTGATGGCCTGGTCGAGCAGAAAGCGTGAGCCAGCGTTCGGTCCCCGTTTGACGACCAGCAACGCCGAGCCTGCGGGGAGTCCTTCGACGCCGGATCCCGCGCTCTCGGCTCCCGCTTGCGCGGGAGCGTCCAGTTCGTTGAGGAAGTCGGCGCGGAAGACCGAAGTCGTCTCCACCGTGACTTCGTCAGCATTCTGGTCTTGCTGACTTCCTGAGTCCATGTCCGTCACGCGCTGCTCCTCACTAGCCGCTGTGGCGTTGTCTGACCGGGCCGCTCGGCCGGCTTCCCACTAGGCGCTTTGCCTCGTACTGCCGATAACTGCCTTCTAATTCTGATGTGTTGACCGTACCGCGCAGTGGTCCGCAATGTGCCCACCACCGCACGATCGACAGGCTGCAGGGACATTAGCAATCGTCATTCGGTCAGTGTGCCGCGGTAGGCCTCGGCGTCAAGCAGCGTCGCAATGGCTGACTCCAGCCCGGCGGCATCCGAGACCTGGACATCCAGCAGCCAGCCGGCACCATACGGGTCGGAATTGACCAGTTGCGGACTGCCGTCCAGATCGCCGTTGACCGCAGACACCTTGCCCGAGACCGGCGCGTACAGGTCCGACACCGATTTCGTCGATTCGACCTCGCCGAAGGATTCGCCCGCGGTCAGCTCGGTGCCCACGTCGGGCAGCTGAACGAAGACAACATCGCCCAGTGCCGACTGGGCGAAGTCGGTGATCCCGATCCGTGCGGTGTCTTCCCCACTGCGGCGAACCCACTCGTGTTCGGCGGTGTAGTGCAGGTCGGGCGGGATATCGCTCACGGTGTTCCTGTTCTGGTCGGTCTTGCTCACTTGACGGGCTGAGCGTATTGGTGCGGTTTTGGTTGTCGCAAGGTGGTCACGTCCACTCGGTTGGCCTGCTGCACCGACATCCGCGCGCCAACTCGCTTGATGCTGTCCTCCGCACCACCGGGGATGTTCATCGCTGCGGCCAGCGTGGGCGGATCGCCAATCGCCAGAATCGAATACGGCGGCGATAGTGTCTTGCTGTCGATGGTCAACGAGCCAGGCGTACCCACGACCCAGGTATCGACACCTACTCGTACCGACTGGTGCGCATCGTTGGTCTCGATCGCCTCGGCGCCGGCGGCACGCAGCTCGTTGATCACGTCGAGCATCACCTCGGGTGACACCCCGGGGCCGGGATCCTCGATCGTGACGGTGACGCCAGGCCCGGTGGCCCCGACGGCGCCGACCAGGATGGACAGCGCAGCCAGCCTGGCCTGAGCGCTTTGGATGGCGGCTTGGTCGGTGTTGCCGGACGCCTGCAGTTGATTCAGTGTGTTCTGAAGCTCGCTCACTTCGGCGTTGAGTGTGGCCTCGCGCTGCCGCAATGAATCCAACAGCACCAACAAGTCCGCGGGGCGAGCCGTATCCAGCGAGTCACCCGATTTGGTCTGACGGACCTGGGTGACGATGGCGAGCCCCAACACCAGGCACAGCAGGACGGCCAATGTTCCGAACAACAGACGCGAGCGACCGCCCCGCAGCAGTCCGGACAATCCGGTCCGCTGCACCGACCCGATCTCGGGGCGGGGACGGTCCGGCGGTAATTCGTGGCGGCCGCGCTGGGCGCCTTCGGTGGCTTTGCGGTCAGCTTCGGCGTGACCGTGCCGGGTTGGCACGTCACGACTTTCGTCGGCGGCGTCGTTTGGCGGGTCCTGGCTCACGCTGGCCTCATCTTCGTCATGCCCCGAATAGCCGTCGCCGCAGCGCGGCGGCATTGCCGAAGATGCGTATACCCAACACGACGATGATGGCCGTGGACAACTGCGTGCCGACACCCAGTTGATCACCGACGTAGACGATCAGGGAAGCCACGAAGACGTTGAAGACGAACGAAACCACGAAAACCTTCGGATCAAAAATTCGCTCCAGGTAGGCACGTAGCCCGCCGAACACCGCGTCGAGCGCAGCGACCACCGCGATGGGCAAATACGGCTGGACGACCTCGGGCACGGCGGGATGGAAAACCAACCCCAGCACGATGCCAACCGCAAGCGCCGCGATACCGATCATGCGCGGTCTCCCGACCGCATTTGTCCCAGGGGGATCTGTCTGACGAGGACTTTTCTCACTAGGGCCCAATCTGTTTGGCGAACTTGACTTCCCGAACCGATCCGGCTGGCAGCGACAGACCGTCGGAGACGTTCACGGTGACGCCGACGCCATAGGAGACCTCCAGCAGCCTAAGACGCTGCAGTCCGGGGCTGTTGTCGAAGACGTCTCGCATCGAGTGCGGCGGCCCGACCGCGAGGATCGTGTACGGGCTACTGGTGGGATTGTTGTCGACCAGGATCGCTCCCCCGGCCTGCCGGATCGTCACATTCGGCCCGATCCGGACACCGCCGACCGAAATGGCTTCAGCACCGCTCGCCCACAATGAGTTGACGACGAGCTGCAGGTCGCGGTCCAAAATGATCTGGCGGCTGCCGTTCACTCGCTGCTTGGACACATCGGAAAGATTCGGGCTGGCACCGGGGTCGGTCACGGTCACGGTCAGACCCGGTCCGATGATCGGCGTGCTGGCCGCGGCCAGACTGAGCGCATCGATACGGGTCAGCAGGCGCTGTCCCTCCGCGTTGTCTGCCAGCGCGAGTCGCTGCACGTCGTCGACTCGGGTCGATAGTGCGCTGCGCCGCTGAGACAGCCTGGCGGCGGCGTCTTCGGTTGAACGGACGCTTCGCACCAGCAGTTGCTGTGCGGAGCGCACACCGGGTTCAACCGAGCGGGCCTGGGCGACCGCGGCGGCAAACACGGTGGCGACCAGCATCGCCGCCAGGGCCTGCCAGAGCCAGCCGAAAACGCGCGCTCGCGGAGTCCGGGGTGTGGCAGTGCGGCTACGTTTTTCGGCTGCCGCGGCGTAACCGGGATCCAGATGTTCCGACAGCAAGGCGCGCAGCAGCGACGGCACCGGGATCAGTGTCGGGCGCGCCGCCGCGTGGGCGCTGCGGCCGGCGTTGGGGTCATAGCCGCCGAGCAGGCGGTCAGGTTCAGTCATGCTCACCCGCTTTTCGGGCCGCCGGCTGATGGGTGCGTTGTTTGAGCTTGGGCATCCGGCGCACGACCAACGTCATCTGCACCGCATACAGCACGAAGGCCCACAGGTACATGTACATGCCCCAGATCAGGAATGCCCATCCGCAGGCGCCGATCACGCGGCTCCACAACGCGTCCCACGTTCCCAGCAGAACGAGCGGAAAGCCGGCCATCAGGGCGAAGGTGGCGGCCTTGCCGACATATGTCACCGGCAGCGCCGACAGTCCGCGACTTCGCAGCAGGGGCAGCGTCGCCGCCAGCAGCCCGTCACGCACCAGCAGTATGATGACGAACCACCACGGCACGACGCCGTCCAGTGCCATGACGACGGGCACGGTGACCATGTAGAGACGGTCGACCGCCGGGTCCAGCAGAACGCCCAACCGCGACGACTGGTTCAGCGTCCGGGCGATCTTGCCGTCGGCCCAGTCAGAGGCGCCACTGAACATCAAAATGCCCACCGCCCAGCCGTTGGCGTGCGCGAAAAGCAGGACGTAGACGAACACCGGAATGAGCGCCAGGCGGATGGCACTCAGCAAGTTGGGCACTGTCAGCACCCGGTCGGGCGGAGGCACCTGCTCCATGAGCCGTGACCTTAGCCCGGCGACGATGCGCTCCGCAGCGCGGACCGAGGAGGAGCCGGGCAATCGGGCCCTGCCCGGCGACGATGCGCTCCGCAGCGCGGACCGAGGTGGGGGCACCCCCAGCCGCATGGCGGCAAGGGGCGAGAGCGGACCGATCGGGCCTAGCGGAACACCCCGGGCAGGCTCAGAGTGGCCAGCGTGTCATCCGAGAGCGGGTTGTCATTGACCATGTAGGTCCACGTCGACGTTGGTCGCGCCAGCTTCGACAGATCCAGCCCCGGCTCCTCTTCGAGGACGTTCGCGGTCTCGAACGTCTGCTGCGCCGCCTCGATCGCATCCGCGGCCAGCGAGGCGAACGCGTCGACCGCCAACCGGTGGAACTCGTCCAACGGATTTTGCCGGCCCAGCGCGCGCAAGTGAATGCTCTCGCGGATGTCGGCCAGGTACGCCAAATGGTCGGCCCAACCGCGGTCGAGGTGATACAGCATGATCAGCCGGCAGATCGTCTCGAGGCGTTCTTCGGAGACATCCTCGGACAGCTCCTCGTACCGCTTTGGTGCCAGCTCGGCGAGTTCTTCCCGCGCGGTTGCGGTGCGCAGCAACGTATTACGCCGGTCGACGATGATCGCGCGCTGCTGGGCGATCAACTGGTTGTAGCGCCAGGTGTTCGCGTGCACGTCCAGCATCCGGCCCTCGGCAACGCGCTGCGCGTGATCGAGCAGCCCGGCCGCCTTGGGGCTGACAATCCGGCCGTCGTCATCGGTCTGCATCGGCAACTTGTTGCGCTCGAGGTTGGCCAACACGACGTCGTCTTCCCAACTGGAGAAGAACACCGACGACCCAGGGTCGCCCTGGCGTCCGGCCCGACCACGCAATTGGTTGTCCAGCCGCTCGGTGTGATGCCGGCCGGTGCCGACCACGTGCAGCCCGCCCAATTCGGCGACCCTGTCGTGGTCGGCTTCGTCGGATCCGCCGAGCCGGATATCGGTGCCGCGCCCGGCCATCTGGGTGGACACCGTGACCGACTCGAATTTGCCGGCCTCGGCGATCACCTGCGCTTCCTCGGCGTCGTTCTTCGCGTTGAGCACCACCGCGGGCACGCCACGGCGCAGCAGCCGCTCGTGCAGGTCCTCGGATTCGGCCACATCGCGAGTGCCGACCAGCATCGGCTGTCCGGTTTCGTGCACCTCGGCGATGTGCGCGACGATCGCGTCGTTCTTGGCCGCGGCGGTGATGTAGACCCGGTCGGACTCGTCTTCGCGAATGTTGGGCGTATTCGGCGGAATCGGTGAAACCCCGAGCTTGTAGAACTGGCGCAACTGCTCACCGGCGGCCAGCGCGGTGCCGGTCATGCCGCACACGGTCGTGTAACGGTTGATCAGCGCCTGCACCGTGATGGTGTCGAGCACCTCGCCGGTCTCGGTGGTCTCGATGCCCTCCTTCGCCTCGACGGCGGCTTGCAGACCATCCGGCCAGCGCTGCAGTTGCGCGATGCGGCCGCGTGAGGCGTTGATCAGGTGCACGGCGTCGTCTCGGACGATGTAGTGCACGTCGCGCTGCAGCAGCACATGGGCGTGTAGTGCCACGTTGACCTCGGTCAGCGTGGTGCCGACGTGTTCCTCGGAGTACAGGTCGATGTCGCCGAGCGCGTTCTCGACTTTGCGTGCACCGACCTCGGTTAGGTGGACGTTGCGGCTGTCGGCGTCGGTGTCGTAGTCGGTTTCGGCGGCCAGCTCACCGACCAGCTTGATGATCTCCAGCCGGGGTGTCTCCCGGTGCGTCGTGCCGGCCAATACCAGCGGCACCAGCGCCTCGTCGACCAGCACGGAATCGGCCTCATCGATAAGGGCCACATCAGGATTGGGCGACACCAGGTCGGCAACATCGGTCACCAGCTGATCCCGCAAGACGTCGAAGCCGATCTCATTGACCGAGGCGTAGGTGACATTGCAGTCGTAGGCGGCCCTGCGCTCCTTACTCGTCGACTCCGCGGTGATCCAGCCGACCGTCAGGCCCATCGCCTCCAGCAGCGGGCCCATCCACTCGGCGTCGCGGCGGGCCAGGTAGTCGTTGATGGTCACCACGTGCACGTGCCGGCCGGCGATGGCGTATCCGGCCGCCGCGATGGCCCCGGCCAGCGTTTTGCCCTCACCGGTGGCCATCTCGATCACGTCGCCGGCAAGCATGCGCAGCGCGCCCAGCAACTGAACATCGAACGGGCGCAACCCCGTTGACCGTTCCGCGGCTTCCCGGGCGATCGCCAGGAACTGCGCGATGTCGTCGGACTCGGCGAGATCGTCGAGGTTGAGCAGCCCTGCCGCCTTGCGCAGCTGCTCGTCGGTGAGGCCGGCGGCTTCGTCGTCGTACTCCGAGGAGTCGGTTACCTGAGCCAGCGAACGGCTTCGGTCCTTTTCGGTACTGGCGCCGAGCAGTCGCCAAAATCGGCTGCTCAGGCGGCCAGGTTCAGCGCGGGTGGTCTTTGACACAGGTCAACGGTACGCGGTGGGCGGCCGGTGACGAGTCATCAGGCGAGGTTGGAGCGGCGTGGGTACGCGATGCTCGGGTCGGTGAGCACGTTGACGACGGCGGGCAGGCCGCTGGCGAAGGCACGTTCCAACGCGGGCCGCAGCTCGTCGGGCGCGGACACCAGCTCACCATGGCCACCCAGCGCGCGCACCACCTCGTCGTAGCGCGTGCCCGGACGCAACTCCGCCACCACCGAATAGCCGTAAATCGCCTCCATGGGGTGTTTTTCGAGCGCCCAGATCCCGTTGTTGCCGATCACCGATACGACCGGCACGTTGTGCCGGACCAGGGTGTCCCACTCCATGCCGCTGAAGCCGAAAGCGCCGTCGCCCTGCAGCAGGACGACCTGCCGGTCGGGGCGGGCCAGTTTGGCGGCCAGGGCATAGCCGGGGCCGGAGCCAAGGCAGCCGAAGGGGCCGCTGTCCAGCCAGCAGCCCGGTAGATAGCTGTCGATCACGCGGCCGGCATAGGACCCGAAATCGCCGGCGTCGATCACCACGATGGCGTCGCGGTCCAGCAGCGGCGCCAGCTCGGCGTAGACCCGCATCGGGTGCAGCGGGATCCGGTCATCGCCGAGCTCGGCAATTTCGCTGCCACGCGCCGCGGTTTCGGCCGTCCGCAGCTCGTCGATCCAGTCCTGATGCTCCCCCGGTCCGGCCAGCGTCGAGAGGATCGACGTGAGGTCGCCGTAGAGCACCGGCCGCGACGGGTCGCGCATGTTCGCGAGCCGGTTCGGCACGATCCGCCACCACGAGCTGGGTTTGCGGCCCGAACACCTTGCCGAACCCCAGCCGAAAATCCATGGGCACGCCGACAACCAGCGCCACATCCGCCTCGCCGAGCGCTTTTGCCCGCGCCCGCGAGAATGCCAATGGGTGGTCAGCGGGCACCACGCCGCGGGCCATCCCATTCATCAGCACTGGGATCTGCCGTTCCTCGGCAAGATGTAACAGCGCCGCCTCGGCGTGACCCCACCAGACGTTGGTGCCCGCCATGATCACCGGCCGGTGTGCCGCGGCAAGCAGACTTGCGGCACGGTCTGAGGCCTCGCCGTCGGGAGCGGGGCCCCGCGGCACGTCGTTGAGGGCGCCGGGACGGCCCTTATTCGGGTCCTCCGATACGGAAAACACGTGGTCCATGGGAAAGTCGACGAATCCCACACCCGAGGGGGCGCTGACCGCCGCCCGCAGTGCTTCGTCGACCAGCAGGCCCGCGGCGTCGGCAGACTGTGCGGTGGCCGCAAAGCGAGCCAGCGGCGCCACAAACGGCACGTGGTCGATCTCCTGCAGCGAACCCATGCCCCAGCGCAGCGCGGGCGCCCGGCCACCGAGCACCACCAGCGGCGACTGGTTCTGCTGCGCGGCCGCCATCGCGCTCATCCCGTTGGTGACGCCCGGGCCGGCGGTGAGCGCGGCCACCCCCGGCACCCTGGTCACCTTCGACCAGCCCTCGGCGGCGAAGGTCGCCGTCTGCTCGTGGCGGGTGTCGATCAGCCGGATACCCTCTTCACGGCAGCCGTCGTAAATGGAAAACAGGTGGCCGCCGGACAACGTGAAGATGGTGTCGATTCCGCTGGCCTTGAGCCGGCGTGCGATGAGCCGGCCGGCATGTACGGTCTGGCTGGACGGAGCGTCGATGCTCATCCCGGCAGCCTATCCATAATCCCTCGGGTACCTTCGCGGGGAAGTATCCACGATGAGGCTCCGCCCGGATGCCTCGATAGCAAGGAGACGTCGAAGTTGGGCCCCACGCCGTTCAAGCCGTCCATCAACTGGTCGTCGGCACTTCATTGATTCCTTGCGGTGGCTCGCCATAGCCTGGGCGATCGGCGCTGTTTGTCTCCTGGCCGTGCTCATTGCTTTCAGGTATTTCACGCCCTGGGGCCGGCAGTTCTGGCGGATCACTCGCGGCTACTTCGTCGGTCCGGCCAGCATCAAGGTGTGGCTGATGCTTGGCGTGCTGTTGCTGTCCGTGCTCCTCTCGGTGCGTCTCACCGTGTTGCTCAGCTACCAGGGCAACGACTTGTACACGGCGGTGCAGAAAGCGGTCCAGGGCATCGCGGCGAGCAATGACCACGTCAAACAACTCTGGGATCCACGGCTTTTGGATGTCGCTCGTGATTTTCAGCGTGCTGGCGATCCTGTACGTCATCCGGTTCATGGCCGACATCTATCTGACGCAGCGATTCATCATCGCCTGGCGCATGTGGCTGACCGCCCACCTCACCGATGACTGGCTGGACGGCAAGGCCTACTACCGAGATCTGTTCATCGACAACACCATCGACAACCCGGACCAGCGTATCCAGCAGGACATCGACATCTTCACCGCCAATGCCGGTAGGACCCCGAACATCCCGTCCAACGGGACGGGAAGCACCTTGCTGTTTGGGGCCGTCAACGCGGTGGCCTCGGTGATCTCGTTCGCCGCGATCCTGTGGAACCTGTCCGGGGATCTAAATGTCTTCGGCGTTGACTTGCCGCGCGCGATGTTCTGGACCGTTCTGTCTATGTGCTGGTCGCGACGGTGGTCGCGATATGGCTGGGCCGTCCACTGATTTGGCTCAGCTTCAACAACGAGAAGCTCAACGCCGCGTTTCGTTATGCGCTGGTGCGATTGCGGGACGCCGCGGAGGCGGTGGGCTTCTACCGCGGCGAGCGAGTGGAGCGGGCGCAATTGTGGCGGCGCTTCACCCCGATCATCGACAACTACCGCAAGTTTGTGCGCCGAACCATCATCTTCAACGGGTGGAACTGGTCGGTGTCGCAGGCAATTGTCCCGCTGCCGTGGGTAATCCAGGCGCCGCGGCTGTTCGCCGGCCGGATCGACTTCGGCGATGTCGGCCAGACCGCGACGGCATTCGGCAATATTCAGGACTCGCTGTCGTTCTTCCGCAACAACTACGACGCGTTTGCGTCCTTCCGCGCGGCGATCATCCGGTTGCACGGGCTGGTCGATGCCAACGCACAGGGCCGGGCGCTGCCGGCATTGCTGGTCAAGCCGAGTCAAGAAGTGGCCGTTGAGCTCGCCAATGTCGAAGTGCGCACGCCGGCTGGTGACCAATTGATCGACTCGCTCGACGTGCGGCTGGACAGCGGTGACTCGCTGGTGATCACCGGGCGTTCCGGCGCCGGCAAGACCACGCTGCTGCGCAGTCTGGCCGAATTGTGGCCGTACGCCTCCGGGACGCTATGCCGCCCGGACGGCGACAACGCGACGATGTTCTTGTCGCAGTTGCCGTATGTGCCGCTGGGCAGTCTGCGTGGCGTGGTGTGCTACCCGAATTCGCCGGACGACATCGCGGAATACACCCTGCGGGACACGCTGACCAAGGTGGCGCTCGCCCCGCTGTGTAACCGGCTAGACGAAGAGCGCGACTGGGCCAAGGTGCTCTCCCCCGGTGAGCAGCAGCGCGTCGCCTTCGCGCGCATCTTGCTCACCAGGCCGCAGGCGGTATTCCTCGACGAGGCCACCTCGGCGCTCGACGAGGGCCTGGAATTCGCGCTTTACCAGTTGTTGCGAAGTGAGTTGCCCGACTGCGTCGTGGTCAGCGTCAGCCATCGGCACACCGTTGAGCAGCACCACGAACAACAGCTCCAACTGCTCGGCGACGGCCAATGGCGGCTGGGACCGGTCGAAAAGGAGCCCGCGCGGGTCTAGGAGCTTTGCGCCGGGTGCGCTCCGGCGCTGTGTGCTAGCGCGCCTGCGCTTCCGCTGCCGCGTGCGCTCCGGCGCGGCGGCCGAAGAACGAGCCTTCACCAAGCTGCGTGCCGCTGGCATAGCCCTTGCCGTCCTGGGCGATGTTGGATGCGCACGCGCCGACCGCGTACAAGCTCGGGATGACGCTGCCGTCGACGCGACGCACCTCGCCATCGACGGTGACCGCCAGGCCGCCAATGGTGAATCCCGAGTACATCGCCCGCCCGAGTGACAGATCGAACACCGCCCAAGGTCCATTGTCCTGTGGCGCAAGGAATTCCGGCTGCTTGTTGAAATCCGGATCCTCACCATTGGCCGCGAACTCGTTGTAGCGGTCCAGCGTCGCCGCGAGGTTGCCCGCGGGGATGCCCAGCGCGGCCTCCATTTCGGCGATCGTCTCGTAACCGTCGAGGAACCGAATCAGCGGCATCTCGGGCATCTCGGTGTGTGCTTCGTCGACGATCAGGTAAGCGGTTTGGTCCGGCTGCTCCAGCACGAACGCCGAAGTGCGCGCGTGGTAGGAGTCCTCGGCGACGAAGCGCTTGCCGTCCTTGTTGACGATTACACCGGTCAGCAGAATTTCCGGCGGATAGGCCGCCGCGGTTATGAACATCTCGTCCATATTTTCGGTGGCCCCTCCCGCCGAGACACCCATCCGGATGCCGAGGCCGTCGTCGTTGGGGTTGCCCAGGATGTAGGGCGCCACCAGGCCGTGGTGCTTAGTGCGCCGCGGCCGGCCCAGCGCGGGAGCATGCTCGGCGACCATCTCCGGGTTCATCACGAAACCGCCGGCCGCGATAATGACCGCTTTGGCCTTGACCGTGCCGGTTTCGGTGAAATGCTTCCAGGCGACGCCGACCACCGCAGCCTCGTCGTCCAGGATGAGGTTGGTTGCTCCGGTCTCGTAGCGGATCTGGATTCCCAATTCGTCGGCGCGTTTGACCAGTAGGTCGACGACCATGGCCGCGCCGCCCAGCTCGCCGGGCACCGGCACGGAGTGCCCGCGCGGCGCTGGTTTGGCCTGCTCGCAGAAGGGCCACACCTTTTCGTTGCCGGTGTAGCTCAGGCCCTCGGTGCCCGCCGGGACAACCACTTTGCCGGGGTAATAGCTGCGCTCGAACTGGAAACCCAAGTCTTCCAGCCAGTTGAAATGCTCGACGCTGCCTTCGCAGTACGCACGAATCTTGGCGTGGTCCGGTTGCTGTGACACCGCGACCAGGTATTTGTACATCTCTTCGGGCGAGTCAGGATTACCGGTCGCCTGCTGGACGGCCGTACCGCCGCCCAGGTAAAAGTGACCTCCGGCAAGCGAAGTGGTGCCGCCTGCCACGGCAGCCCGTTCGAGCACCAGCACCCGTGCACCGGCGGCCGCCGCGCTCACCGCCGCGCACCCACCGCCGATACCGAAACCGATCACGACCACGTCGACGTCATCCGACCAGGACGTGACTGTGTCCGCGTTGACGGTTGCTGGTATCTCGGTGCTCACCGCTGCTCCTGTTTGATGTAGTCGTAAAACGCCCGCATTTCGGGCGAGATGTACGCGATCTCCACAAACGGCACGCCCGCCTGCGGTGCTGACACGTAGGCGAACTGAATTCCGCCCGGCATCACGCCCTGCTGCACAACCGCGGCGCCGTGGTCAGCGGCCTCGGCCAGCGCCGCGTCGAATCGTTCAGGACTCTCGGCCTCGATGCAGATGTGGTGCAAACCCGGCCCCGAGTCGCGCAAAAAGTCGCTATAGACACTCTGCCCGCGGACCGGTGAGATCAACTCCAACTGCATGTCACCGAGATAGCTCAGCGAGATGCTGGCGACGAAATCGGCGGGCTTGCCAAGGTAGCTGCAGGCATCCGGAGCAAAGTGCACGTCAGGTATCCGCACCCACTTCCGGACGCCTAATAGGCCGGTGAGGGCCGTTTCAGTGGCGTCCAGATCCGGGGTAACCCACGCGATCTGCGTCGGTGATTGAACGGGGAGGGTCATCGTTTGGCAGGATAGCCCAGCCTGCCAGCCAGCAGAAAGGCCCAGAAAGACTTTGCCGCAATCGGGAGCTTGGTGCCCGGAAATGGCGAATGAACACGTTCTAATTCGTGGCCGGCATCAATGCTGGGACAGCAGGTCCACCAGCAGCCGAAGCTCGGTGTCGAAGATCGCCTCGGGATCGGTCACAGTGTCGGCGCCGTACTGCCCGAATACCTCGAGGCTGATCGCGCCCAGCACCCCCGCCCAGAACAAAAAGCACTTGGCGACGACGGAATCGTCGCCGGGAAAGCCGAATTCGTGGCGAATTCGTTCAAAGTCTGACGACATCGGTTGCGGGGCAACAGTATCGGTCAATCTGATATCCCCAGTGGCGATCCCGGCGGCGATGGCGTCGAAGATAGCTCCCACCACGCGGGTACCGACTCCGACGGTCCGCCCCGGAGGTGCGTGATATCCGGGGACCGGGCTGCCGTACAGCAGGGCCCACTGAGCGGGATGCGCCACGGCCCATCGCCGCGCCGCCCGGGCGATCGCGATGACGTCGTCACTCCACAGGTCGTCTGCGGTGTCGCGGGCCCGGTCCACCGCGTCGGCCAGGTCGGAATAGGCGTCAACCAGCAGTAAGGTGAGCAGCTCGTCGCGGCTGGACACATAGCGGTACACGGCCGAGGACACCATGCCCAGGTCGCGGGCTATCGCACGCAGCGATAACCCGGCCGCGCCGCGATCCACCAGGTGGCGCCGACCCAGCTCGACGATTCGTCCCTCGATCTGCTCCCGCGATTCCTGGCGTTTGCCCACGTAGCCAGTCTGACATAAACGAGATCACCGCTCTTGATTTTTCGTGACCGCTGTGAGAGCGTGGCTACTACCGAGAGCACTGCTCTCACTACTCTCAAAAGAAATTACCACCCAAGAGGATGCATGATGCCCACGCGATACGAAGAACCGAACCGCGCCGCGCGGGCTGCGAACGCGGCAATCCGTTGGCTTGCCGAGATGGGGATCAGCATCGCCGGAACCCGAGCGCTGCGCGTGCGCGGCCGCAAGAGCGGCAAACAGCGCGGTGTGGTGATCAACCTGCTGACCGTCGACGGCGTGGACTATCTCGTCTCACCGCGCGGTAACACCCAGTGGGCGCGCAACGTCCGAGCCGCGGGCGTCGTCGAGATGGGACCGCGCTGGCGCAGTGAACGCCTCCGAGTCAGCGAGGTGGACGATGCCGCCAAACCCGAGGTGTTGAGGCGCTATTTGGCCAGGTGGTACTGGCAGGTCAAGGGGTATGTCGCCGGGTTGACACCGGAATCCAGCGATGAGCAGCTGCGTGCCGCTGCTCCGTCCATCCCGGTGTTTGCGCTCGACGTTGGCGGCGCCTCAGGCTGATGGGCTGGTGCGAATCCCGAGATCCTCGCGGACCTGCTCGGAGGTGGACCGCCATGACACCGCCGCCGGAAAATCGCCCCAGACGCTGTTAAAGATCCCAACAATCTGCCCGGGTCCCCCGTCGGGGGCCAGGTATACGGGCCCACCCGAATCACCCTGGTGACTGAGGACGCCGTGGGACATGGTGAACCAACCGTTGTTGACGCTTTCCACCGTCCCGCAGGTCTCGCCGGTGCCGACACCGAAATGGCAGACCGCCTGTCCTGGCTGCACGGTCAGACCCGGGGTTGAAACCAGTGGACGTCCGCCCGGCAGGATGTTGTTCGCCGGCACGTTGTCCAGCACGATCGCCTCGTAATCGTTGATCATCTGGTCCGTGGCCACCGTCGAGCCGCTGGGTGTGTTGTCCCGGAAGGTCGCGAGATGCCCGATGACGTTGCGGTCCTTGTCGGTGACGAGTCCCCCGCCGTGGCAGTGCCCCGCAGTGAACGCGATTTTCAGGGCCGGGTCGACGTAGCCCAAGGTGCAGAGATGGCTGTCCTGATGGATTTCCATGCCGGGGAAGACCAAAATGGGGTCCGCTCCGGCGGTCCCAGCCCGCGGCCCGGCCACCAGCGCCGCGACGGTAACGGACGCGGCAAATGCGCGCATTGCCAGGCGACGCACCATGGACTCCATTCCGTCGGGGCCGGCGCAGATTCCGACCGCAGCTTGAGGTTACGGCGTAACCCTGCCCGACGTTGAGTCTTTCGCTCCACCCCAGGTCGGCGTTACCGCGACGTCGCCAGCGGGACCGCGCCGCCGGTTTGGCCAGCTGCCCGCGGCACCCAGCCCGGGGGCCCGAAGACGTAGCCCAGGCGATCGCGCAGGCGGCTCGCCGACCGCCAGTCGCGAGCGATCGCGACGTATTCGCGGATCTGCAGGTTCCAGATGTTGAACGTGTCCACCTGCTTCGTCAGGCCGTAATGCGGGCGGAACAACTCCGCTTGGAAGCTACCGAACAATCGGTCCCAAATGATGAAGATGCCGCCATAGTTCTTGTCGAGATACACCTTGTCCATCCCGTGGTGCACTCGGTGGTGTGACGGTGTGTTGAAGACGAATTCGAACGGCCGTGGCAGTTTGTCGATCCGCTCGGTGTGCACCCAGAACTGGTAGATCAAGTTCAGCGACCAACTGAAGAACACCATCCAGGGGGGAAGCCCTAACAGCGGCAACGGAATCCACATCAAAATCTCGCCGCTGTTGTTCCACTTCTGGCGCAGCGCGGTCGCGAAGTTGAAGTACTGACTGGAGTGGTGGGCTTGGTGAGTCGCCCAGATCAGCCGGACCCGGTGCGCGATGCGGTGATAGGTGTAGTACAGCAGGTCGACGCCCACGATCGCGATGACCCAGGTGTACCACTTGGTCACCGAAAGGTGCCAGGGCGCGACGTAGGCATAGATCGCCGCATAGCCGAGCAGCGCCAGGGTCTTCCAGGTGGCGGTGGTGGCTATCGAAACCAGCCCCATCGAGATGCTTGCCATCGAGTCCGGGGTCAGGTACGCGCCGGACGCCGGTCGTGGTTTCTCTGTGCCGGCCGCCTCGATGCGCTCCAGCTTGCGGGCTGCCGTCCACTCGAGAATCAACAGCAGCAAAAAGAATGGAATGGCGAACAGCACCGGGTCCCGCATCTGCGAGGGCAGCGCGAACCAGAACCCGGTGAAGGTATGCACACAGATAGATTACGACCATCGGCGCGACGCCCGTCAGGCCGATCCGCTCACCTTCGTCCGTCAGGCGGTCCACACTGTGGCTGATGACAGCGATGACTCGCCCGGTGCTCAAACCCTGTCGGCTGGCCCGGGTTGATGAGGTGTTGAGCCGTTGACCGCTGTCATTGTCGTCGGCTCCGGGTTTGCGGGGCTGTGGGCGGCGCTCGGCGCTGCCCGGCGACTCGACGAGCTCGCTGTTCCGGCCGGCACAGTCGACATCACCGTGTTGAGCGACAAACCATTTCACGACGTCCGGGTTCGCAACTACGAGGCTGATCTGAGCGCCTGCCGCATCCCGCTCGCCGACCTGCTCGACCCCGCCGGAGTTGCGCACATCGCCACCGAGGTGACCGCGATCGACACCGCTGCCCGCGCTGTCACCACGTCCGACGGTATGGCGTACGGCTACGACCGCTTGGTGTTGGCGTCAGGCAGTCATGTGGTCAAACCCGCCATACCGGGGCTACGGGAGTTTGGTTTTGACGTCGACACCCATGACGGTGCTCTCGCGCTGCAGCACCACCTGCGCGCTCTTGCCGACGATCCGCCAACCGCAGCGGCGGCTACGGTCATCGTGGTCGGTGCCGGGCTGACCGGCATCGAGACGGCCTGCGAATTGCCGAAGCGGCTGCGCGCGTTGTTCCCCGAAGGTTGTGTCACGCCCCGGGTGGTTCTGGTCGACCACAATGCTGTGGGCTCTGATATGGGCTCCTCAGCGCTGCCGGTGATCGAACAGGCCTTGTCGGACAACGGTATTGAAACCAGAACCGGGGTGAGTGTCGCCGCCGTGAGCAAGGATGGCGTGTCGCTGTCAACGGGCGAGCAGCTCGAGGCGGCCACGGTGGTGTGGTGTGCAGGTATGCGCGCGAGCCCGCTGACCGAGCAGTTGCCAGTGGCCCGCGACCGACTGGGCCGGGTGCCCGTCGACGATTATCTGCGGGTGATCGGGGTGGCGTCGGTGTTCGCCGCAGGTGACGTGGCAGCCGCTCGCATGGATGACGAGCACCTGTCCGTGATGTCGTGTCAGCACGGCCGGCCGATGGGACGCTATGCCGGCTTCAACGTGATCAGCGACCTGTTCGACGAACCGATGCTGGCTCTTCGGATTCCTTGGTATGTAACGGTTCTCGATCTCGGACCGGCCGGTGCGGTCTACACCGAAGGATGGGATCGGGTGGTGGTATCGAATGGCGCGCAAGCCAAGGCCACCAAGCGGACCATCAATACCCGGCGGATCTATCCACCACTGACCCGAAACCGCACCGATTTGCTGGCCGCGGCCGCACCGGAGCTGCAGGCGCGCCCCTAGCTGTGCGGGGCTACTCCGATTGCTGGGCTTTGTCGCCGGCATACCACTGCACCGCGCGAACCCCGGGTTGCAGGGACAGTTCGGCCACCAGCCGCTCGAGCTTGGTCGGCGTATGGCCGTCCATGAGTAAGTGTGCGCTCAAGGTGATTTCGTCGTCGGTGGCGTGCCCGGTGTGGATACCACGCAGCGTGATGTCGTTGCTGCTGGCGTGTTGCACGATCTGGGCGCGCGCGTACTTTTCGGATTTGGGTCGGCAGATCACCTGCACCAGATAGGGCTGCAGGCTTTCGTCTTCTTCGACGTTGTTGTCGTGGTCGATCAGCCGGCCGAGTGGACGCCCGAACAGGTGGATGGCGACGACGGTGCCAGTGCCGATCAACGTGAAGACCAGATGCCCGGAAGCGGCCAATACACCCACTGCCGCAGAGCACCACAGGGTGGCGGCGGTGTTGAGGCCCCGGACGTTGAACCCCTCGCGCAGGATCACCCCTCCGCCGAGAAACCCGATCCCCGACACCACATATGACGCGACTCTGGTGGGGCTGCTGTCTTCGGTGGCGACCGCGTAAAGCACGAACAACGTTGCACCGCCGGCAACCAGCGCGTTGGTGCGCAGGCCGGCCAAGCGCGCCCGCCATTGCCGCTCCAGGCCGATGAGGGCGCCGCAACCCACCCCGACCGCCAACCGGAGCGCGAAATCGGCGACGCTCAGCGTCTGCATGACACCGCGCTCCTTCCCCGGGATTTTCCAAGCCGCGCTTCCGCCAGTAGCCCAGAACATCTAGCCACATCTAGGTGAACGCCAGGTGGACACCAGCCAAACCGGCTGCAATACGGCCACATTCGCGAAACCGCTCTGCAGTAATGGGTTCCGTTTGAGCCGACAAGCGATCAGTCTCCGTGGTGCCCGCCGGAAGCCGGCCCGCGGCTACTGTGCCAAGGCTTGTTGATTCCTGCTGAGTTGTTGCGGGCAGTAATACTTGGCTGAGATCGCCAGGAACAGGGTTGCGTGGTCCGTGGTCAACCGGGGATTGTTGCTCTGCAGGTCGTGGACCAGCTCCGGGCCAGATTTGCCATTGCCGATCCATCCGCACACCGATTTGGCAAATGCGATGGCTTGATCTGAGCTGGTGTAGTTGATGCCCGCATCGCGAACCGTCGCCAAAAAGCCTGCGTCGTCAAACCCCCCGTCCGGATCGCCGAACGCGGGCGCGGCAAGCCCGATCATGGTGGAGACGCCGAGTAGCGCTAGTAGCAGTCTCATGAAATCGCGCTCTGGTCGCTTGTCAGGCCTTGGAGAGTTGATGGGGGCAGTAGTACTTCGCGGAGAGCATGGCGAAATTGGATGCCATCTCCATATCCATTCCGGGATTGTGCATTTTCACGTCGTGGACCAGCTCCAGGCCCGACTCGCCGTTGTTCAAGCACGAGCACACCGCTCTGCCGGCCCCAACGGCCGCATCCGGGCTGGAAAAGTTGAGGCCGGCCTGGTGCAGGGCAGCGATGAAGCCTGCGTCGTCACCGTCCGGAACAGGAGGAGGATCGGCATATGCCGGCGTGGCGAGGCCGATCATCGCGGAAACGCCGAGTAACGCCAGTAGTGTTCTCATCACTCACCAATCTTCCAATTGTGTTGTGCGCTAGCCCAATTACGCTTCCGATGGCACAACCTTGGGCTTGTCACCTTTTTTCAGGTGCACTGCGTGGATACCGGGTTTCTTCGACAGCTGCTCGAGCAGGGCTGTCAAGGCCTTCTTGATCGACAGTGTGGTGCTGCACGCTTTCGGGCTTCTCCGATATTTGTGCGACCAGACGCGTCAGTTGCTCCGGCGAGTGTTTGTCTTTGAGGTCTTTGATCGAGGTCATCCGGCCGCGGACGCCGGCACGTACCACGGTGGGACCTCCCGAACCCATTGCGCTGCCGAGCATCCCTGCCACCGACATCGAACTGAGCAGCCCGCCCTCGCCGAGCGCGGCTGCCGGCACGGCATCCGGCCCGGCAGCCGACAACGCGGCAGCGACCGTCCTGATGGCCGGCGTGGCCGAGGCCCAGCTCGGCGGGACTGACAGCTTTCCGACCAACGTGCCGGCATTTCCCATACTGCCCCGTACTTCGCTGAACAGCGTGCCCCGGCCCCAGTGTGCCGCCCCAATCCCGGCCCCCAGCGCATCCTTGGGGAGCGCGCCGAGCGCCGCGTGCGGGGCGAACTTAAGGAACTGTGACGCGGGAAGGTTGATCAGCAGCCCGATGTCGTTAAACCCGGTGGTGAAGCCAAGTGGAACCTTTACGGCGTTGTACAGGGCCGTGTACCAGGCGGACCCGTTTGGCCCAAAAGCGGAGTTTATGAGCCCGTTGAGGAAGTCTGTGTAGTCGGTGGCGAGCTGTGACAGCCCTGCCAGCGGGCCGGTCGCAGTGGTCGTGCTGGCTGCTGCGCTCACTGCTGATGCCGCATTGCTGGCCGGGGTGCTGGCGGCTGAGGCCACCGTGGCCGCTTGCATCGCTGTGCCGGCGGTGTTGGTGGTCTGTGGCGGCTCGGTGAACGGCGTCAACTTGGAGGCGGCCGCCGACGAGGTGGCGTAACTGTCCATCGCCAGGGCGTCTTGGGCCCACATTTCGCTGTATTGCCCCTCGGTGGCCGCGATCGCCGGGGTGTTCTGCCCGACGATGTTGGTCGCCACCAGCTGTGCCAGCAGTGCGCGGTTTTCCGCGATCACCGGCGGCGGCACGTGCGCGGCGAACGCCGTCTCATACGCGCTTGCCGCCGCGGTGGCCTGTGTCGCGGCTTCGCCGGCCTGGGCGGCGGTGCCCTGCATCCAGGTCAGGTAGGGAGTGACCGCGGCCGCCATGCTCAGCGACGACGGACCCACCCAGGGCCCGGTGGTCAGGCTCGAGATCACCGACGAGTAGGAGGACGCCGTGGACTGCAATTCGGTGGCCAGGTTCTCCCAGGCCGTTGCGGCGGCCAGCATCGGTCCCGATCCCGCACCGGTGTACATCCGGCCCGAGTTGAACTCCGGCGGAAAAGCTGCGTAAAACATGTCTATACCCCTTGCCTGGTCGCGTGCGCCTGGGTGGGCGGTGTTGGGCTACTGTCCGTCGTTACGACCGTCATCGCAGTCATCGCAGTCAGTCCTCGAGGGCCGGTATCACGATGATGGTGGCTGCGGCGGGGTCAGCTTCGGCGACGACGCCGCCCAGTGAGCCTGCCGCCGCACCACCGCCAGCGGAGTGGACCGCGCTGGCGGCCACGGCGCGTCCTGCCAGGCTCGACAGGGCCATCTGGCTGAAGGCGCCGCCCTCGCCGGCCAGTGAGGCAGCCGGGGCGGCCGCCAGGTTGGCGGGCATCACCGAGGCCAGCGTTCGGATCGCCGGGGCGGCTTCGGTCCAGCCCTGCGGCACCGACAGTCTTCCGACCAGGGCCGCCTTGCCCATAGCCCCCGATATTGGGGCCCCACCTAAGCTCGCGGAGGTCAGATTTGCCGTCGCCCCGCTAGTCAGAGGCGCCAACGCCCCGGTGATGGCTTTCGGGGCGCCAAAGGCGGCGAGGCCCTGCCCGTTTTGGGCGTAGGAGTAGACCTGCCCGAACGAGAGGAACGGGCCACCGGGTATGGAAGTCAACCCCTGCAGGGAGAACGGCCCGGAGGCGATGGTCGAGAAGATGTTGTTCCATTCCGTCAAGGCCGGTGGCACTGGCGGCAATGTAACTATGCTTCCCGTCGCCGCCGCGTTGGTCGTCGTGCTAGTCGTCGCCAGGCTTTGCAGCGCACTCGGCACCGAGGTGGTCAGCTGGGACAGCTGTGTGGCTGTGTTCGAGCCGGACACGGTGCTGGATTGAGAAACCGCGGCCGCTTGCATCGGCGCGGCCGAGCTGTTCGTGGTCTGTGGCGGCTCGGTGAACGGCGTGAGCTGCGACGCGGCTGCCGAGGATCCGGCATAGGCATACATCGCGGCGGCATCCTGGGCCCACATCTCCATGTATTGGGCCTCGGTGGCCGCGATGGCCGGGGTGTTTTGGCCCAACAAGTTGGTGGCGATCAACGCCGCAAGCAGGCTGCGATTGGCCGCGATAACCGGCGGCGGCACCGTGGCGGCAAACGCGGTTTCATAGGCACCCGCAGCGAGTTTGGCCTGGGTGGCCGCCTGTTCAGCCTGAGCACCGGTGGCACTCATCCACGCCACATACGGCGCCGCGGCCGCCGCCATCGCTATCGAGGACGGACCCGTCCACGGCCCGACGGTCAGGCCCTCAACGGTCGACCCGTACGACGCGGCGGTGGACTGCAACTCGGCGGCCAACTCATCCCACGCCTCGGCGGCGGCCAGCAACGGCCCCGACCCGGCACCGACATACATCCGACCTGAGTTGATCTCCGGCGGCAGTGCCCCGAAATCCAACATCTATTACCTCCGGTCCCTTATTTGGCCGTCATGGTAGGCGCGATTAGACGCCTCGCCAGCAAACGCGCCTTAGCTCTAATGGAATTCATCAAATCCTCCTCGGAGTGCATGAGTTGTTTGCCGGTGTTGCAGACAACGGACCTCTTCCTTCCCTCGCTGGGAATTTCTCAAGATCGGCATCCGACCGCCCTGATGGTGCCGCGCCCAATATAGCGATCATCGTGATCGAAATGTATTCAGGATGCGTTCCCGGCGAGTAATCAGAATGTAAAGAATAAATGTCATGTTTCCGAAGGGCCAGTGTTGAGAACTGTGTTTTGCGGTTAACCCATCACAACGACAAAAGACCTGCTCAACTGGGGTGTTGACGTGCTAAATTGACACGCCAAATACCGCGATGAGAGATTTGGAATTTAGCATCAACAAATCTACCGATCGACGCTATCGGCGATCGTGTTAATTGTTGTGAATGCTATTAATTACTGTGTAGCCTACGAAACTCTACGAACCCCCTATTCCGTCGTTATCAGATTAATGCTTCACGTAGCCAGTATCACTTTGACGGCGTCGAAGTGCATTGCCTTTGCATGTGTGTCACATATGTGTTGGCTCGGAATATTGATTGTCATTGTGGCCGGGTGTGTTAAGCCCAGCTAGCACCGACTGCGCGGTCGGTTCTGGCCATGTTGCTCTGGGCTGTTTGCGCCTTTGGCCCACGCTCGTTGGCCTGCCCATATATCACCTGAAAGCTGTGGCCCGGATGGATGATGAACTCCTGCTCGGCTTCCGGTGCTGTGGCACAGGCCCCGATGGTGGCACCAGCCGCATCGACATCGCTCAATCGGTAGTTAATCGTCATGCAAACCTCCCCTAGAATTCAACAACGGTAAACCTGCATCGCTGCCACGACGCTTATTAGCTGCTGGCGGTTACCTGTGAGCTCAAATCCCGCTGTTTGCACAGTTAAAACCACGTTTCGACTCAACCCGAACGGCGAATAGGGTATCCGCGATGTTGCCGAACGCTCACTCGGCCGAGCCGTTGCTTGTGAGATGGATGCAGTCGCTCTATTATCCGGCGGCCGGTGGGCGTGCTACGAAGAGGACGCGGAAGCCATATTGGGGCACAGCGCGGCCCTCACCTTGGGCACCCATATGGCCCAGCGGCACCGGCGGCGTGCTTGCTGTCACTGGCGTGGGCGGCGCCTCCACGGGTGCGCTCCCCGACGTCGAGACCAACTGGGTTTGCAGCGGCGCGGGGCCGGCCCAGCCCTGTGGTACTGACAGCGGGCCGACGAGACCTCCCTTGCCCATGTTGGCCGTCACGGAGTTGACCAGCGTCGCGCTGCCCAATGGATTCTCCAGCGCGCCGGCTGCGGGGCCGGCCGCCGCGCCGATCGCGCCCTCCGCCGCGCCGGGCGCACCTCCGTCAGCTGATTGATCCAGGCTGATAAATTTGGCAGCGGTGCCTACGAAGTTGCCCGGCATGTAGAAACCGGATGAAAAGATGGTGTTCCAGATAAGTGGCGTTGGGTCCAAAGTTGTTCCAGATCGGGGAATTCAGCAGATTGTCCAGGGCACTGCCACCAGTAGCGGCGGGGGCAGACCCCGTCGAGGCGGCCGGGGCGGCCAGGCTCTGCAAGGTGCCGGGCACCGACGTCACCAGCTTTGACAGCGTGCTTTGTCCCGTGCCCGCCGAGGTGGCCGCAGCCTTGGCCATCGCCGCCGACTGAGTCGTCGTCGCAGCGGGGTTGACGATCGGTTGGGGCGGGCAAACGTGGTCAGCTGGCTGGCCACCGCCGATGACCCGGCATAGCCGTACATCGCGGCGGCGTCTTGGCTCCACATATCGCCGTACTGGGCCTCGGTGGCCGCGATCGCGGGGGTGTTGAGGCCCAAGAAGTTGGTCGAGACCAGCGACACCAGCTGGGCGCGGTTGGCCGCGATCTCTGGTGGGGGCACCGTGGCCGCAAACGCAATCTCATAGGCCGCCGCCGCGGCCTCGGCCTGGGTGGCGGCCTGCTCGGCCTGCACCGCGGTGGTGTTCATCCACGCCACATAGGGTGCGGCCGCGTCCGCCATCGCAGCCGATGCCGGGCCATGCCATTCTTCGTCGGTCAGCGCCGAAAGCACCGCACCATACGACAGCGCCGTGGAGCGTAATTCAGCGGCCACACCGTTCCACGCCGACGCAGCCGCGAGCATCGAGGCCGAACCAGCCCCCGAATACTCCGCGTCTGAGTAGTTGATCGGGCCGCCCTGCTCTCCTCGGGGCGGCCCGATTTCAGGCGCCGTCGTCCTATCCCCTAGCGAGAATCCGGTTACTTGCCAGCGAGAATCCCGTTCTTTGTCTATGGTGGCGGAGGCGCAGGAGTGTTTTGAGCGCGGCCTAGCTCTCGTCAAAGAAAGTACGACAGCTACACCCTTTCCAAAGGCCACAAGACAAGGTCACAAAGGTGGTATTCAGCCCAGAACTTTTGCGGCGATCTGATGGGCGACGTTGACCGCGGCGTCGCCGACTGCGTAGGTGCGTGGTGGGCGTGGGCCTTCGTCTCATCCGCCTGACGGAGGTCGCCGCATGATGGTGCCGGGGATGGGCGGTCCATAGCCTTTCTCTGCCGGCTTATCCCGCTGGGCCTTACGTGCTCCCGGTGGCATCGGCGGGACGAACATCGGGATCAGTGGAGCGCCCTCGGCTGTTGTTGCCACCAACGGTGCCTCTGCGGCGGCCAGCTGGATCGGGGAGGTGACCGCCGAAGGCGGGACCACAAGGTTGCCGACGTACATTCCCCTGCCCAGAGAAGCGGTGACAGAAGTCTCCACTGCACTGGTCTCAGCGGCGGGTGCAATGGCAGCGACATTGGGAGCCCCTCCCACGGCCTCGGGACCGGTGAGGTTGTAGGCGATAGCGAGGTTGCGGGGGGTGGCGGCCAGGACGTCTGGGTACTGACCGGGGAGGAAGTCATGACCTCCGACGAATGTACTGGCGAGGTTAAACGGGAACCCGCTCTGGATGACGCTGTCCGCCTGGAGAATCAAGAACGCGATGGTGGGATTGGTGAAAATCGAATCCAGGGGGAGCTGCAAAGCGGCGGGATCGGCAGCGGCTTGTGCAGTGGCTACCGCCGCGCCCTGCGCGGCCATGCCAACTGGGTTGCTGGTGGTGGGAGGAGGCGTGAACTGCTGTAACGTCATGGTCTGCAGGCTGGTGGCATGATAGCCCAGCATGGCGGTGGTGTTACCCGCCCACATCTGCATGTACTGGGCCTCGGTGGCGGCGATGGCGGGGAAGTTGATGCCGAAGAAGTTTGTCGCGATCAGATGAGCCAGCATCGTGCGGTTGGCGGTGACCACGCTGGGATGCACCACAGCTGTCTGGGTGGCCACGAACGAGCCGGCCATGGTGGTAGCCGCCATCGACATCTGAGCGGCCTGGGCTGCGGTGGCGTGTAGCCAGGCGACATAGGGAACGGTAGACAGGGTCATCGCCTTCGCTGATGGTCCCTGCCAGGAAATGCCCGCCACGGTGGAGGCGTAGTCAGCGGCGGTCTGTCCCAGCTCGATCGCCAGCTGGCGCCAGACGTTGGCAGCGGTGAGCAGTGATCCGGGCCCCGGCCCTGAATGAATCAGTGCTGATGTGATCTCGGGAGGAGCCCAGAAGTCCACGCCTACCCCCTCAAAGCTCGGAGTCGATAGTCTCGATGCCACGCATGCGGGGCTGGGCGGCCTGGCATCCACGCCAAGGAGCGATTTTCGCGTCCCACCGCATCGGTTTACCCGGCAACTCTTTGTTGCCCGAACGTTTTGGTGGCCAACAACTGCGCCAGCCCCGTCCTGTTGGCGGTGACCTGCGAGACAGGAACCACCGCCGCGCTGACGGCACTGAATGCCGCTGCGGCGGCCTGTGCCGAAGCGGCTGTCTGCTGAGATTGCTGCGCGGTGGTGCGCAACCAAGTGAGGTAGGGCTCGACCGCCTGGGTCATCGCCAACGCGGACGGACCCTGCCACACGCCAGTCAGCGACGACACCGCCGCGGCAGTGCGAGCGGCCGATTCTTCCAAATCGGTGGCAATCTGCTGCCAAGCAACGGAAGCTTCGATCAATGACATCCGAGCTGAGTTGAACTCAGGCGGAAGCATCGCAAAATCCAGCATCGCGGTCATTGTTCGCCTCCTCGTTTACATACCTGTGATTGTGTTGCTGGCGGCTTCGGTAGCCGTGTAGAAAGTGTTACTGGCGCCCAAAATCGAGGTGAACATCTCGTGGATCGCGGCCACTTGCGTTCACTGCCCCGATACAGGCCGGCACGCGCCGTGAATTGTGTTGCGGTCAAGCCTGATACCTCGTCGGCGGTTGCCGGAGACAACCCGACCGTCGCAGTTGCCGCGGCCACGTTCTGCGCCGTCAGTGCGAATCCAACACCATTCAAGTGACCGGCAGCCGTAGCCACCGCTTCCGGATGCCTAACCGCAAGCGACATCGGACTTCTCCTCACGGCAGGGGGCCAATGAATTGCTGGTGTCGTTGCATCACGCGACACCGCCGCGGTGACGCAAAAGCAAGACACTCACATGGAAATGATAACCGTTTTCATCGCGGCGGGACGGGGATCCTGGTTTGCTGCCACGGGCACCTTCCGCACCCACAGCGAAGCGGGACGTGCGGTCAGGTTGCTAGGGACAAGCCCGATCACGACTGTGGACAGGAGGCCGGGGTCGGTCGCAACGAAATGGTCGTCGGTCTGGAATACGGAATATCGTCGGGACCCATTTCGCTCTCACCTCCTCGCGGCCAGGGCACACGGGGGTGCCAACGCATTGCACGTTTGGGGGGAAGGGCCCGAGGAGGTACTCAGGCACAGCACCCCTCTCGTCAGAGCTTCGGCACCACACGGCGTATCCGGCTGAATCGAACCGGAAGCCACTTGGGCTCAACCCTTAAGCCGGGAAGAGCTGTCCTGACCCTGGGCATCTCTCGACGTTCGAGGTCAGTGGCCTGTATCCATGTAGACGCCTCACCTAGCGAGGTGCATACACAGTCATGGTGGCATTCGAACCGGGGAGAGTCAACTTAGCTGCCAGCCAGTTGCAAGAACTCCGTCGGCCGACGCGCAGGCCCCGCAACCACACGTAGAAATGCGCCTTTGTCGTCCGCGGCTCGGCGGCCGCGGCATTATGGTCACGCGGAATCCGTACGCGGCCCGTTGCCGGAGCCATGCCCGGTCGGACCGGCCATCGGCATCCCTAGCGGGGTTTGCAGTGCCGCGATGGAGGAAGTCCCCAGCGACGACGGTCAGCCGGCCTACCTCAGTGACAGCGCCGTCATCAGCGCTACGGAAAATCGCTAGCTCGACTTCTTCTCGGCCACCGCCGCGCTGAGGCCCTCGGCGAGGTCCTCGCGGGTGAGCTCCGTGAACCGGAGCAGGTCACGCTCGTTGAACTCGGTGGTGTCACTGGCCAGCACCGCGTCGAGGCCCTCGTCGTCCAAGCGGAAACTACGGTGGTCGCGGGCCTTTTCCACCACATTGCGCACGAAGCCGGCATTGCCGAGCGTATCGATAACGCGAATCAGATCGCCGTCTTCCGAGTAGCTCTCGTCAAGGTAGAACTTGGTGTACGACGGCAACAACGCCTCGGCGGATTCATCGGTGATGACGTCTTCGTTCTCCCGCCCCATCAGTTGGGTCAGTGCGACCAGTTCCCCCGGGGTGTAGCTGAAGAACTCGATCACGGTCGAAAAGCGCCGTCGCAGACCCTGATTCACCTCGAGCATCTTATCCATCGCCCTGGCGTAACCCGCACCGAAGACGACGAGCTCGTCGCGATGATTCTCCATGTACAGCAGCATCGTGTTGATGATCGCGTTTCCGTAGGGGTCGCCTTGGTGGTAACCGCGCTCGTACAGGGTGTGCATCTCGTCGAAGAAGACCGCTCCGCCCAGTGCACCCTCGAGCATCTCCTCGGCGTTCTTCTCCGCGTCGGCCATGTACCGGCCCAACAGCTTGGTGCGGCTGGTCTCCACCACCAGCGGCTTGCGCAGCACGGTCAGTCCGCACAGTTGCTTGGTGAAAGCTCGCGCTACCGACGTCTTGCCGGTCCCCGGCGGCCCCAGCAACAAGGTGTGCCGCGATGTCACCGGCACCGGAAGTCCCATCTTGGCTCGGGCCAAGTTCACCTTGGTCGTCGACTTGATGAGTTTGATTTCCCGTTTGGCTTTTTCCATGCCCAGCATGGCGTTGAGCTCGGCATCCCCTTCGGCCAGATACTTGGCCGCTGCCTCGGCGTGGCGAGCGGCCTCGGTCTCCGCGCGGGTCGGCGCGCTGTCCGGATCCCATGGGTCCGTGCGGGCCTCGATCGTTTCCGGGTCGGTCAGTATCAGTCGGTAGTCGGGGTTGTCCAACGCTTCACGGGCCGGGGTGAATTTTGGATCCCGCGAATACACCCGCCGCAACAGCTCGACGGCCTCCTCCTCGCGACCGAGGTGGCGCAAGCACATGCCTTGGGTGTAGAAGGCGACGTTGGCCGCGCCCGGCACCCGGTCGGCCTCGATGGCTTGCTGGCCGCGCCGCACAGCCTCCTCGAAGACCCCTAACGACGCCAGCGCCGTGGTGGCCATCGCAGCGCCCGCGGCCTTCAGCTCGGGGTTGCGCCAGATCTTTCCCTCGGGGAATTGAATGAGTACGTCCGGCCATCGTCCGGTGCGGAAGTACAGCACGCCGCGCACGTAGGTGACCAGCTCTTCATCGAAAGGATGTCTCGGCTCGACACCATCGAGCAGCTTCGCGGCCTCCTCGTAGCGTTTCGCCTCGGCGAGCGCCGCGGCGTACCCAACCGCGAGCGACTCCACGCTGGTGACTGCCAGTCGCAGAAACAACCCGTCAGAGACTTCGGGACGGAACTGCAATTCGGTGACCCCGAGGCGGCGGGTCTCCCACCCGAATGTCCTGATTGATGCCCAGGCGCCGGCGAGCACTTCGATGCCTTGCTCACCTGCCAGCACCCGCGCCAGCCATGCATCGCACATCCCCGGATCAATGCTGGAAGCCGTGGTGAACATTTGCGATGCCACCTGCGGATTGTGGCTGGGCTGTAGCCCATTGACAGAAATGCCGGACGCCAACAGTCCGGCAACCATCGCGTTGCGGGCGTCCTCGGCGGTTGATTGCGGACGGCTCATTGCGCTGCAGGCGAGGGCACAGCGCTTTCCCGCAGCTGAGCTACCGGCAGCACTATCTCATCGCCCTCGAGCAGTCCCCGGGTAGGCACCACCAGTAAGGCCCGAGTAGTCGGGGCAGGCAGGCTGGCACGCACCGCTGCTAGTTGGCGGCCAGTGAGCCGATTGAGTCCGTTTGGCAACCCCTTGGGGGTCCGCTTGTCGCTGTGGTAGCGCACCCAGGCCGACACCAGCGGACGGCCGCCCAGGGTGGTGAGCCGGATCGTCACCACGGTCGCCTCGGTGTCGGGCTGCCACAGGTCATCCACCGTCTCGGTGGTGATGTCTGACGGCGTCAACCAGAAACTGGTCGCGAACCCGTTGAAATGCTTGAGGTAGCGCCACCCCGGGCGGCTCCAGGTCGGTTCGAGATCGGCCAGCACAGCCTTGTCGACCTCGGCGATCTCGTCGGCGGTCAACGGCCGGGCTGCGCAGCTTTGTCCATCGAGATCCTGGGCGAGCCGCTCGGTGGCCGCGACCAACGTCGAAGCCAGCGAATCGCGGGCCGCCACGGCGGCAACGTTGCGCTGTGGGTTCATCCGCAGAACCAGCCAGGTGCAGCGCACATACGAGGCGGGCTGATCGCCCACCATCTCCCACTCTTCGGGCCCCCAGTCGTCGAGCTTCGACAACTCGGCGGCATTGCCACCGCGGCGTATCTTCACCGAGACGATGTCGATGCCATCGAGGTGGATGTCGAACTGGTGCAGCCCGGCAGCGACCGCCTGCACCAGCAAGGTGGGGGCCGACGCGGTCGTCCGATGGCGGTGACGCCCTAGGGAGTCGTCCTCACCGCCGTCCACAGCGATCACGGCGATCAGACGGCCCGCGTACTCGCGTACCCCGACGGTGTCGCGTCCATATTTACGCTGGTAGTCGACCGGGGGCGTGCAGCCCGCAGCCAGCGCGGTGCCCGGGTCGGCGGACCAATCCCATAGCCACGTGGCCAATCCGGATGTCAGCGTGAGGCCGTGCTGGGTGACCAGCGACAGCAGCGTGACGATCACCGCGAGGCCAACCCCTACCCAAAACGCGATATGGTGCTCGCCCTGCCAGGACTGTGGGCAGTGACTGGCCACCAGCAAGATCACAATGTCGACCAAAAACACTGCGGTGACCCGCAGCCACGACAGAGACAACCCGAACCTGCGCTGAGCTTTCATTACTATCGCCGCTCCGCCCTCATTGCTGCTTCCGTCGCTTCATCATCATCGCTACGCCAAATATTGCGCCGCCGATCAGTAATGCCCCGGTCAGTCCCCCGGCGGCCACCCATACTGGCACCATATCGCGGTGCGGGGCCGGCTTAGGCACCGTCAGCGGTGCTGACAATTGCTGCGGCGGTTTTGCTGGGCCCTCGGGCACATCCCAAGTCAGTGCCGCCACCGGGTCGACCACGCCGTAGCCGATCTGGTTATCCACGCCGCGGGCAGGCGCCCTGGCGGTGCGGGTCAACCGGTTGATGACCTGGTATGCCGATAGCTGGGGGAACTTAGCGCGGACCAGTGCAGCCACCCCGGACACGATCGCGGCCGAGAAGCTGGTGCCGGCCGGAACCAGCAGCGTGTTGTCCGGGCCGTCAATCGCGTTGATCAGGCCGTCATCCCGGGGCGAGAGCCCGATGATGTCGCTTCCGGGGGCGGCGATGCCCACCCACGGTCCGGCGATGCTCGTCGCACCTTGGCCCTGACCGCCTTGAGTCAGCGGCCGGCCTTCTGGGTCCACCGCACCGACCGTCAGCACATAGTCGCTGAACCAGGAAGGCGTTACCACGGTGGTGACAGCGTTCCAGTTGCGGGGATCCTGGGGCTGCAAGGGATCGAAGATCGGGTTCTGCTTGCAGTCTTTCTTGCTGCTGTCGCCGGCCGCGGCCACGATTACGGCGTTCTTGTCGACAGCCGCGTAACGGACCGCAGCACCCAGCGTCCGCTGGTCGATGATGTTGCGCGCACTCATGCAGGTCACATCGGAGATGTTGATTATCTGCGCCCCCATGTTGGCGGCATGCACGATGGCCCGTGCCATCGTCTCGATGTTGTCGATCTTCGCCCGTGTCTGCGGATCCTCATCACCCGTGTAGGCATCCTTGAGGCCAAAGGCCTGGCTGGACTGCCGGATCGCAATGATGTCGACATCGGGGGCGACTCCGCTATAAGCGTCGGGCGCCGGTGCCGGCGGCGCGGGCGGTGGCGGCGGGGGCGGTTGTGGCGCAGTTGGCTTCGGCGGGTCGAGCGGGGGCGGGTAGACGGGGTTGTCGACGCCGATTGCGTGCCCGCCGCCGGAGTAGCTGGGTATGGTCACCGTGCCTCCGGCACCACGATTGGCTGACGGAGGCTGGCCGGGTCCTGGCGCCGGACCCTGACCTGGCGCCGGACCCTGACCGGGCGCCGGACCCTGACCGGGCGCTGGCGGAGCTCCCGGTAATCCGAAGGGTCCCGGTGGAGGAGGCGCTTCCGACTGGGACTGGGGCGCCGGGGGAACCATCGTCACGGTCTGCGGTAAGGGAGACAAAGTGACAGTCTGCGGCGGTGGTGCTTTCGGGGGCGGTTCGGTGGTCGGAATGGTGACAGGCTTGCGCGGTGCCGCCGGCGGCGGTGCTGCGCCGTTGGCGGGCGCCGCGCCGATCATCGACGCCACGATCGTGCCGTGGGCGTCGCAGTCCGACAATCCGTCGCCACCCATGATGTAGTCGCCGCCGGGGATCAGGTGCTGAAACCGGGAGTGTGGAGTCACGCCCGTGTCGATGACCGCGACTTTGATCCCCGCACCACGGCCGAACTGCCATGCCTCCTGCAAGTTCAGCATGTCCATGTACTTCGGCTGCAACCGAAAATCGGTGCCGGGCAACACCCCAACCTCGGTGCAGTACGAATTCTGCTTCATCGGCGCCGGCGGTCCGGGCGGACCATCGGGCGGAACCGCGGCCGGATCGATTGTCGGAGGCGAAATCGCGTAGGCGGGCGGCAAGCCGGCTAACGCGCCTGAGGTGAGCAGGAGGGCGGCGACGGTCGCGCGGGACGCGCGACCACGCCACATCTTGCTGCTACCGGTACCGGATCGCTGCATAGGCATTCATCAACCACAATGCCAACGGGAAAATCGGCATCAGGCAGAGGTATTCGATCCATTCCACGAACTTGCGGAACAGCGGGCTGTAGATGGTGTTGGGCACTACCGCCGCGGCCGTCAGACCCGCTGCCGGCAGCAGAACCAAGATCGCGGTGCAGATCGACACCGAGAGCGGCGAGTGCAACACCAGCGCGTACCGCACCACCACGGCACCGACGATCAGCACGGAGGTCCCGGCCAGGGTGATCGCCTGCCAGCGGTCGACGTACGAGCGCCCGCGGAGCATCAGGAAACCAGCGCAGAAGCCAGCGAGCAACACTGGCAGCCAGCGTTGCCCGGTGTGCGGATCGGACAATGCGGCCAGCGAAACCACCATCAGCACGCCCAGCCCTGTCAGCAGACCCGTCAAGAACGACCGGGCGCGTTCTGCCTGCAGCAGCACATCGCGGACGGACGCGGGTCCTTCCAGGACCGGAGGACCACCGCCGGAACGCACCACAGTGGTGGGCAGGTCGGGTCGAGCCTCAAACACCCACCGGCTGGTGGCCGACGGGAACACCGGCAGTCGAATGCCGGCCAGTCGACGGGACATCGCTGGTGCAGCGTGGTAGGCCAGCACGCAGGCCATCACCACACAGGTGAACAGCGTCACCGGACTGCTATTCGCGACCATCCGCGCCAGGGCCGCAATCGCGGCCACCCCAGTTACCGTGATGATTGCGGTGTAGATCCCGAGCCGGCGCCCGGTGAAACGCAGGGCCAGCATCGCGGCGATGGTGAGCACTCCGAAGCCCAACACCGCTTGCGGGGACCCGATTCCGCCAGGTGGCGCTGCTGCGGCGGCGACTGCCAGTGGCGCTAGGCCGCTCAGCAGCATGATGTCGCCGACGCCCCGATCCTGCTCCGTTTGGGCCCGCTTCAGCAGCAGCACGGACACGCCCAACACCACCCCGGCAATCACCCCGGCGTAGATGGTTGTCAGCCACGAGTTGTGGTGGAAGCGCCACCAGCCCAGCAAAGCCGCCGCAGCGGTGACGCCGATCGCCAACATCGAGGCGCCAACCTGCATCGCAACCACGGGGTCGATCGCAGCGAACCGCTTGCTGAGGTTTTGCGAAACGGCGGTGGAGATGTGCTCGACGACTTGCGATCGCTTCTCGGTGTCGACGAGGAACCGAATCCACAGGCGGTCGCCGTCGTAGATGTCTTGCTCGGTGAGCGATTGGGTGGCCCGCAAGGGCGTGCCGTCAACCAGGCACAACGCCCACTTGCCACGGCCTGTGGCTTCCAGCGGCGTCTCGTCGAGCTCCCGCAGCCGGCTGTTGACCACTTTCAGCAGCGGGTCGGTCATCACCGAGACGGGGGCATTGGCATCGAGCAGAACGCCGATCTGGACACCCTCGCCGGCCATGATGCCGACTACGACAGCCCGAGGCTGTGAGATTCCCTCGATGTCAGGCTGTAGCGCTTCAACTACCGCAGTCATCGCTGCGCACCCCCTACCGTGGTGGATGTGTAAACCCGTGCATCTGACCGCGTGGGGGCTGCTGCCGACACCGTGGCGCCGCCGCCCCCCGGGATGTGCAGCTCGACTAATTCGGATTTCATCTGTCTTGCCCTCGCGATTATTGGTTGTGGTGGCTTTGCTGGTGAATCGTCCCTAATGATTCTAGAGAAGTATGCCGTGTTTTCCATCTCGCCCGCACGTTTTGGGCAAAAACGTTGGTAAACAATATGTTTCGCAACCGAGTTCACACCCTTCGATGGGTTTTCCACTCACCGTAAGGCAGCGTATCCAGGACGGTTTTAATACCGACCTGCACCAATTGCGGGGTCGCTGGGCAGATAGCCAACCACGCCTCCCCCGAACCCGCGGTTCGCGCCTGTTGATAAAGCGCGATGCGGCCGCCCGAACCGTCTTTCAGTGAAAGCACTGAGGCGCTTGGGCCCTTGGCGTCGTCGCGAAATTGGCGTGCATACACCGCGACCTCGGCAGCCGGGTCCGAAAGCGCCTGCCCGAGCGCGGCCACCGTGGCAGCGCTGATGCCCATTCGCCGTAGATCTCCGCCCGAGAACACGTTGAAGCCCGACTCTTGCCACGACTTCGTTGCTTCGAGCATCTCCTCCAGCGGCACGTTGACCGCGTTGATCGCCGCGGGCTCCGCATGATGGATCGACTCGAGGCCGTCCAGCACAAGTGACGCGATCGAGGCGCTGTCCGCGACGGCGACGTCGTCGACTGTGATGTCGTTACCAACCCGAACCGCCGATACCCAGTGCTGACCGCGCCGGGCCAGCACCACGCGAAACTCGTTCTCAGGGATATCGCGGGTGCCGGGCGCCTGGTTCTCATCGTCGACGACGCCGTAGAGCAGCTTGCCCCGCGATAGCAAGGCGATGACCTCAATGTCCGGTGCGGCGAGCACTCGCATTCGAGCGGCTACCTGCTCTTGTACCTCGTTCAGCTCACCGACGACGATGCCCTGCTCACGCATCACCGCCATCCCAGGGTGTTCGGTGAGCCAGTCGTTCGAGTCGGTAGATACGTAAGGCCGGCACCGCAATTCCGGCGCGACATGTCGAATGTCCAGCAGTGCCTGGAGCATCCAGAAGCCGTCGACGTTGACGGTGATGTCGGTGCGGGTGGTCTGTGAATCCATCAATACCTCGAAAGTCGACGTGCTCGGATAACCGCAGGACGCGGCAGCACACCGATGTGTGGTGTGCTGCCGCGCCTGAAGTTGGGGATTAGGCCCAGCTGGACCCAACGGCGCTGTCGGTGCTGGCCATGTTGCTGCCGGCGGTCTGCACCTTCTGCCCGTGGGCGTTGGCCTGCTCGTAGATCACCTGGAAGTTACGACCCAACTGGGTGATGAACTCCTGGCAAGCCACCGAGCCGGCGCCGCCCCAGAAGTCACCGGCAGCAAGCACATCGCGAACGATGGCCTGGTGCTCTTGCTCCAGGGAAGCGGCCTGTGCGCGAATGAGGGCGCCGTGGGCGTCGACATCGCCGAACTGGTAGTTGATCGACATATTGGTGTTCTCCTAACGAATGAAAGGGTACGCAGCCGCGAGTTATGCGGCTAGTGGCTGAGGATCTGCTGCGAGGCCTGCTCTTGGGTCTCGTAGTTGTTGGCGTCGCGGATCAGCCCGTCACGCACCCCGTGCAGCATGTTCACGATGTTGGTGAACGCCTGATTCATCTGACCCATGGTGTCGTAGGAGGTCAGCTGCGCCTGCCCACTCCAGCCGGCGCCGGCGATGTTCTGCGAGGACGCCCACATCTTGCGAGCCTCATCCGACACCGTCTGAGCGTGCATCTCAAAGCGGCCCGCCATGGCGCGCATCGCGTGCGGGTCGGTCATAAAACGTGTTGGCATGTTGCTTGTCTCCTTGTTGCTCAGTTATCTAGGTTTTCAGTGTGATGGACGACGATGGCCGGAGCAGTTACGCGGTGGCGCAACCGTCGAGCCGAATGGATGAAGCTGATCCCCCCTTCGCGTCAGCCGGCGGCCACCGGGCGCTTCAACACGGTGAGACGGACGTCGAACCCTAACCGCGGCGTTCGAGTCGACGGGGTATTGAACTGCTGCAAGCTTGCCAAGGAATCCACTTCGCTGGGGGTCCGTCCCAAGCCCTAAAGTGCAAGCCCTGGTCAGCCGGCAGCGGCTGCGTTGGCGGCCTCAGTAATGGCGTAAGAGCCGGAGCTCATGCCTAGAGTGTTCACGAACTGCTCGTGAATCGCCGCCGCCTGGGCGCTGACTGCCTGGTACATCTGCGCGTGCGCGGCGAACTGAGCGGCCGTCAGCGCGGATACCTCGTCGGCCGCAGCCGGCACCACCCCAGTCGTCGGGGCCGCAGCAGCCGCGTTCTGGGCGCTCATGGTCGAGCCGATACCCTGCAGGGTGCCGGCCGCAGCAGCCAAAGCCTCTGGCTGTGTCGTAACGAACGACATAGTGTTTCCTCCCTTGGTTAATCCCCAACTCTCTGGCAAGAGAGTAGATGACGGCGTCCCCCGAAGCTGCTTCCAAGGACTCCTGTTTGCAAGTGTTCACGGAACGCTACGACGAATTCATTTTCGGTAACGACACAGTAACAGCGATTGGCCCCGATTGGGATGCTCCCAAGGCTCTCACAGCAAAGGCTGCCCCCCCACACAGGTGAAAGCCTGCTGGCAGGCACATTCGTGGGAGCTGTGGTGCTGGCAGGCCTGATAAAAATCAGGGGGCCGATTAAATTCGACCCGGGCTCAGCAACGGCAACTTCGCTGGTGGGCGGAGAGCGAGGACGGCCGTCAGCAACCGCCCGCGCTGCCCTCCTGCGGCTGGTTGTTGGCTGGCGTCAGGCGGCCCCGCCTCCGGACGGTCGCGAAGGTGGCTATCCGGGCGTTGTGGACGGCCGTGGCGGTGGTACGCCGGAAGGCGCGCCGGCCGCAGGGGGTGCGGCGGGCGCGCCTTGTGGGTGTGTGGTTAGCCGGCCGACAGGGGGCGGGCCATGACGGTGGGTTTGAACCCGTAGCGGGGTCCTGCGCCGGCCCCACGCATCGGACCGCCTACCCCAGCAGCGGGCACACCGCCGACGAGGTTTCCGGCCCCAGATTCCGGTGAGGTGATGACCTCGCTGACCGGTACCGCAGAGATGGGCTTGGCCACCGACGGCGCCACTGCTCCCGGCCACGCTTGGGGAACGGACAGGCCCGCGACGTGGGCCCCGCTGCCCAGACCGGCGGCCACCTGGCCGCCACCACCACCGAGGGCGGCGCCCAGCCCGCCCAGGCCACCGGTGGCCGCCTTGGCGACCGCTGGTGCCGCGCCGCCCAGCCATCCCGCCGACTTGGCGATCTGAGTACCGAAGTTGGCCATACCGACACTGAAGTACGGCAGACCCTCGGTGTTGTAGAAGAAACCCGCGAAGGGGCTATAGCCGTTGAGCAGCGCCCCAAGGTTGGAAGCCAACGCGGTCTGCCCGGTCAACAAGAACCAGATTTCCGACAAACCACCGAACAGGCTGGAGGCATTCGTCGTCGCATTGGTCGTTGGCGAGGCCATGCTTTGTATCTGGTTGGGCGTGTTGGTAATCGCCTGTTGCAGGGCGGATTGCGCGGTGCCCGCCGAGGTGCCCGTCGCCGACGCGTTGGAGGCGGCCTGTTTTGCCCCCGCCGATGGGTCGGCGATTTGTGGGGCCAAGGTATGCGACGTGACCTTGGTCGCTGTCGCGGATTGACCCGCATAGGTGTACATCGCGGTGGCGTCTTGGGCCCACATTTCACCGTATTGGGCCTCGAGCTGCGCGATGACCCCGGTGTTTTGCCCCAACACGTTGGTGGCCACCGCCTGAGCCAGCGTGGCGCGGTTGGCCGCGATCAACGGCGGGGGCACCACCGAGGCAAACGCTTGCTCAAAGGCCGCCGCGGCCCCGCTGGCCTTGGTGGCGGCCTCCTCCGCTGTAGCGGCGGTGGTCTTCATCCACGCCACATACGGGGTCACCGCTGAGGCCATCGACGCCGAGGCCGGCCCCAGCCATTCCTCGCTGGACAGCTGGGTGACCACATTCTCATAGCCCAACGCGGCCGAATTCAGCTCGGCGGCAAGAGCACTCCACGCCGAGGCCGCCGTCATCAGCGACGAGGAACCCGCACCGGCATACATGCGCGCAGAGTTGAACTCTGGCGGCATCGCACCAAAATCAATCATCTCGACCCCCTAACCCGCCGCGGCCAGCGCCGCTGGTTGCGTAGTCACATACGACATGTGATTTCCTCCTCAATAACGTTCTGGCTCAAGACATTCGGGATGTGTTTGGTTATCCTGCGGATGGTGGTCGGGTGAGCACGTTGTAGCGGAATCCGTAGCGGACGCCCATGTTGCCGGCACGTTGAGCGCCGCGTCCTCCCATGAGGGGGACTCCGCGCAGCGCGGCGTTGGTTCCAGCGGCATTGGCTCCAGCGGCGTTGGCTCCCTCCGGTGTACCGACCAGGTTGGTGCTGACCAGCTTGGTGGCGGCCTGTTCTTCGGCGCCGGTCGCGTTGGCCCAACTCTGCGGTACCGACAGCCCGCCGATTTTGGTGGCCGATGACAGGCTTGCCGTCGACAGGCTCGCCGGGTGGAAACTCCAACCACTGGCACCCAACGCGGCAAATTGTGGTGTCGGGATAAAGGCACCGCCCGAGCCGGCCGTGGTTCCCAGGGGGCCGTTGAACGTCTGCTGCCCAATCGACATACCAAAGCTGGCCATACCATTCGAAAAATACGCCAGGCCTGTGGTTTGTTTCAGGATTGCGTTGTAGGCAGATGAGCTGACCCCCCACCAGGGACTGGTCGGGGTAGGTAACCCGTCTGTCGCGAGACCGTTGAGTAAGTTCGTCAACCACGTAAATGGCCCCGTAGTGGCCGCCGCCGGCGCCTGCGCTGCGGGGGCAACGGTGGCGGACGTGAGCTGTGGGGTCACCGCCGCGACGTTCTGTGCGACGTTGCCAGCCGGTGTGGCATTGGCTTCGGTCTGCATAAGGGCCTGCTGGGCCAGTGCGTCCTCACTGGTGGTATTCGGCGGTAGGGGGAGCGGGGCCAACGTTGAGGTCAGCGCCGAGGAGGCCGAATAGGCGTACATCGTCGCGGCGTCTTGGGCCCACATTTCCATGTACTGGGCTTCGGTGGCCATGATCGCCGGAGTGTTGATGCCCATGAAGTTGGTGGCGATCAGCGTCATCAACAAAACCCGGTTCGCTGCGATCACCGGCGGGGGCACCGTCCCCATGAACGCGGTCTCATAGGCGGCCGCGGACGCGCGGGCCTGGTTGGCGGTGTCCTCGGCCTGGCCGGCCGTTGTGCTGAGCCAGCTCACGTATGGGGCGACCGCGGCCATCATCGTCCGTGACGACGGTCCCACCCAGGGCGCGCTGGTCAACTCCGAAACCACCGAACCGTAGCCGCTGGCCGCCGCGGCCAACTCGGCCGCCACCTCATCCCAGGCAGCAGCCGCGGCCATCATCGGCCCCGACCCCGGACCGGCATACATCCGGCCCGAATTGACTTCCGGCGGTAACGCCCCGAAATCGAGCACCTACGAACCGCCGAATCCGATCGACATGGATTTACTCACGCGCTGGCCCCCGCTTGACGACCTTCAGGAAGTTGCTTTCGTGTGAGGTTAATTCGCAGGACTCCCCTGCCCTCATCGCCGAAGCGGCCGGCCGCAGGACCGCCACAATTACTCGTCCGGCGCCTCGAGGCGGACGTAGCCGGCGGTCTGGACTCCATGGTGTCCGGCAGACACGGTCATCACCTGCGGTAACGCACCGATGATGCCGGCCACCGATGGTTTGCGGTGGCGGCTCAATGGGCCGCCACCGGGCCGTACCGAGGGGGTGGATGCCTCTATCGAAGATAAAAATCCGGCCGCAGCAAAAGCCGCTCGCGAGGTGCGGCCGGCGCGACGAGCGGCGGCCAAGACCCACGCCAAGACCGCAGATGCGGCGGTCGGATAGCTGCCCGCCGGGCCGAACTCGTTTGCTTAAAGACGCCGGAAGGCGCGCCGGCGGCAGGGGGTGCGGCGGGGCGCGCCTTGTGGGTGTGTGGTTAGCCGGCCGACAGGGGGCGGGCCATGACGGTGGGTTTGAACCCGTAGCGGGGTCCTGCGCCGGCCCCACGCATCGGACCGCCTACCCCAGCAGCGGGCACACCGCCGACGAGGTTTCCGGCCCCAGATTCCGGTGAGGTGATGACCTCGCTGACCGGTACCGCAGAGATGGGCTTGGCCACCGACGGCGCCACTGCTCCCGGCCACGCTTGGGGAACGGACAGGCCCGCGACGTGGGCCCCGCTGCCCAGACCGGCGGCCACCTGGCCGCCACCACCACCGAGGGCGGCGCCCAGCCCGCCCAGGCCACCGGTGGCCGCCTTGGCGACCGCTGGTGCCGCGCCGCCCAGCCATCCCGCCGACTTGGCGATCTGAGTACCGAAGTTGGCCATACCGACACTGAAGTACGGCAGACCCTCGGTGTTGTAGAAGAAACCCGCGAAGGGGCTATAGCCGTTGAGCAGCGCCCCAAGGTTGGAAGCCAACGCGGTCTGCCCGGTCAACAAGAACCAGATTTCCGACAAACCACCGAACAGGCTGGAGGCATTCGTCGTCGCATTGGTCGTTGGCGAGGCCATGCTTTGTATCTGGTTGGGCGTGTTGGTAATCGCCTGTTGCAGGGCGGATTGCGCGGTGCCCGCCGAGGTGCCCGTCGCCGACGCGTTGGAGGCGGCCTGTTTTGCCCCCGCCGATGGGTCGGCGATTTGTGGGGCCAAGGTATGCGACGTGACCTTGGTCGCTGTCGCGGATTGACCCGCATAGGTGTACATCGCGGTGGCGTCTTGGGCCCACATTTCACCGTATTGGGCCTCGAGCTGCGCGATGACCCCGGTGTTTTGCCCCAACACGTTGGTGGCCACCGCCTGAGCCAGCGTGGCGCGGTTGGCCGCGATCAACGGCGGGGGCACCACCGAGGCAAACGCTTGCTCAAAGGCCGCCGCGGCCCCGCTGGCCTTGGTGGCGGCCTCCTCCGCTGTAGCGGCGGTGGTCTTCATCCACGCCACATACGGGGTCACCGCTGAGGCCATCGACGCCGAGGCCGGCCCCAGCCATTCCTCGCTGGACAGCTGGGTGACCACATTCTCATAGCCCAACGCGGCCGAATTCAGCTCGGCGGCAAGAGCACTCCACGCCGAGGCCGCCGTCATCAGCGACGAGGAACCCGCACCGGCATACATGCGCGCAGAGTTGAACTCTGGCGGCATCGCACCAAAATCAATCATCTCGACCCCCTAACCCGCCGCGGCCGCGTTGGCCGCCTCGGTCACAGCATATGACCCCGAGCTCATGCCCAAGGTGTTGACAAACATCTCGTGAACCGCCGTCGCCTGCGCACTGACCGCCTGATACATCTGGGCGTGTGCGGCGAACTGCGCTGCGGTCAGCGCCGACACCTCATCAGCAGCCGCCGGCACCACCCCCGTCGTTGGGGCCGCCGCCGCAGCATTCTGGGCGCTCAACGTCGAGCCGATCCCCTGCAAGGTGCCGGCGGCCGCCGCCAGCGCCTCTGGCTGCGTAGTCACAAACGACATGTGATTTCCTCCTCAATAACCTTCCGGCTCAAGACCTTCGGGATGTGGTTGCTAATAACGTTAATTCGATCGCGGTCGCAGCGCCCGTTCGCTGCGAAATAGTCGTTTGCGGACAACTATTGTTCATTTGTCGGCCACTCGCACTTCTCAAGTTGCGGTGGTCGGGCTGGGCCATTGTTACGGGCATGGGCTTATCCTGCGGATGGTGGTCGGGTGAGCACGTTGTAGCGGAATCCGTAGCGGACGCCCATGTTGCCGGCACGTTGAGCGCCGCGCCCTCCGACGAGGGGGACTCCGCGCAGCGCGGCGTTGGTTCCAGCGGCATTGGCTCCAGCGGCGTTGGCTCCCTCCGGTGTGCCGACCAGGTTGGTGCTGACCAGCTTGGTGGCGGCCTGTTCTTCGGCGCCGGTCGCGTTGGCCCAACTCTGCGGTACCGACAGCCCGCCGATTTTGGTGGCCGATGACAGGCTTGCCGTCGACAGGCTCGCCGGATGCCAACTCCAACCACTGGCGCCCAACGCGGCAAATTGTGGTGTCGGGATAAAGGCACCGCCCGAGCCGGCGGTCGTTCCCAGGGGGCCGTTGAACGTCTGTTGCCCGATGCTCCAACCAAAGTTGGCTATACCCACCCCGAAATAGGCCTGCAGGGTCTGTTTAATGATTGAGCTGTAGTTAGAGGGGCTGACCCCCCACCAGGTGCTGGTCGGGGTAGGTAACCCCTCCGTCAGGAAACCGTTGATTAAGTTCGTCAACCACGTAAATGGCCCCGTAGTGGCCGCCGCCGGTGCCTGCGCTGCGGGGGCAGCGGTGGCGGACGTGAGCTGTGGGGTCACCGCCGCGACGTTCTGTGCGACGTTGCCAGCCGGTGTGGCATTGGCTTCGGTCTGCATAAGGGCCTGCTGGGCCAGTGCGTCCTCACTGGTGGTATTCGGCGGTAGGGGGAGCGGGGCCAACGTTGAGGTCAGCGCCGAGGAGGCCGAATAGGCGTACATCGTCGCGGCGTCTTGGGCCCACATTTCCATGTACTGGGCTTCGGTGGCCATGATCGCCGGAGTGTTGATGCCCATGAAGTTGGTGGCGATCAGCGTCGCCAACAAAACCCGGTTCGCCGCGATCACCGGCGGGGGCACCGTCCCCATGAACGCGGTCTCATAGGCGGCCGCGGACGCGCGGGCCTGGTTGGCGGTGTCCTCGGCCTGGCCGGCCGTTGTGCTGAGCCAGCTCACGTATGGGGTGACCGCGGCCATCATCGTCCGTGACGACGGTCCCACCCAGGGCGCGCTGGTCAACTCCGAAACCACCGAACCGTAGCCGCTGGCCGCCGTGGCCAACTCGGCCGCCAGCTCATCCCAGGCAGCAGCCGCGGCCATCATCGGCCCCGACCCCGGACCGGCATACATTAGACCGGAATTGATTTCGGGCGGTAGCGCCGCGAAGTCCAACACCGTGTCCTCCTCAGTTGGCCGTGATCGCGGCGGCGATCTCAGCTGTCATATAAGAATCATTAGTGGGCATGGTCGCGATTTGGTCGAGAGTCGTCGTCGCCAATCGCCACCTCAGGGGCCGCGCTGACCCTAGGGAAGTCACTGACCCGGTTCTTCCGACTCAGCAAACCGAATGGCCGGGCTAGCCGGCGCATTTGGGCGCATCCGTCCGGAGTACCCGGATAGGTGGTCCGCCACCAGGATTCCCGGATGTCCGGTTAGGAAAGACATGCCCATTCTGCCTCGTTCACCCCCATTGTCAGCAACCGAGCGACAGCTCACTTTTGCCTGAACTGCCGCTCGCACAAGACATTAGTTGGTCATCGCGCACACGCCGACCGCCGAAACCAACTATTCATTCCAGGCCAGCCACTATTCATTCCAGGCCAGCCACTGTTCATCTACGACAACCGGTTGTTCATCCGCAGTTTGCTTATCCGTGGAGCCCAGCGACGCCGCCACATGGTGCACCAATCCGCGGCAAAGTCGCGGCGTCAGTCCTCTTCGATAATCAGCGCCATTTCGGGACACGAAGCCACACCGTCGCGAGTCACCTGCACGTCCTCGGGCTGTACCTCGTGTTCTTCGAGGATCGAATAGCCCGACTCGTCGATGGGGAACAGGTCTGGATCGACCGCGTAACACTGGGCGTGGCCCACGCATTTCGACTTTTCGAGACGAACCCTCACAAGGTTTCCTCCCCCGACGGCTCACGGAACACACCAGATCGGACTTGACAAATCGATGGGTAGATCAGTCGGTCGCTAAAGTCTAGAAGATTGCTTGCCGATCGCCGCCGGCCAGTTCAACCTCGTAGCGACCCACCAGTCGGATTGATGCGCCTTGAAGCACATGCGATATTGGTGTGCCACCTGAAACCGGTGACATCGTTCCAAGCACGGCCTGGCTGCGTCGGCGCCTAGGTAACGAAAAGCCAGACCGACAAGCGGAGATCGGAGCGCATGAGCACTCTTGGCGATTGGCAGCCAGGCACGTTCTACCTACCGCGGCTTGAATACTCCGAGTTGCCGTTGGCCGAAGACCGAGGGGTCGGATGGAAGGCACTGCGAGACGCCGGGCCCGTGGTGTTCATGAATGGCCACTACTACCTGACACGACGCGAGGATGTGCTTGCCGCGCTGCGCAATCCCAAGGTCTTTTCGTCAACGATTCTGCAGCCGCCCTCCGATCCGCTGCCGGTGATCCCGCTGGCGTTCGACCCACCGCAGCACACCCGTTACCGAAAAATCCTGCAGCCCTATTTCAGCCCGACCGCGCTGAGTAAGTCCAGGCGGGTGCTGGAGCGTCACGCGACCGAGATGATCGGGGCCTTCGCCGGCCAGGGCGAGTGCGAGGTTATGGCAGATTTCGCCAGGCTCTATCCCTTTCAGGTTTTCCTCGACCTCTACGGCCTGCCGCTGGAGGATCGTGACCAACTGATCGCCTGGAAAGACGCCATCGTCGGTGACAAGGAATACCTCACCATGGCCGAGCTTGCGGCTGGGCAGGTCGAGCTGTTGGAATACCTCGCCAAGGCGATCCAACAACGCCGGGAAAACCCGGGCTCGGACATGTTGTCGCGGGTAATGACCGGCCCGGGCGACTTCACCGATATCGAGCTGCTGGGCATGAGTCACCTGTTGATCCTGGCGGGTCTGGACACGGTGACGGCGATCATGGGATTTTCTCTGTTCGAATTGGCGCGCAGACCGCAGTTGCGCGCCGAGCTTCGCGATAACCCCAGGCAAATAAGGGTTTTCATCGAAGAGATCATTCGACTGCAGCCGCCGGCGCCGGTGGCGCCCCGGATCACCACCGAGTTCGTGAACGTCGGCGGCATGACGCTACCGCCAGGCTCTCAGGTCCGGTTGTGCATGGCCGCGGTCAACCGCGACGGCAGCGACGGGTGGTCTACCGACGACTTGGTCATGGACGGAAAGGTGCACCGGCACTGGGGATTCGGCGGCGGACCGCACCGCTGCCTGGGTTCTCATCTGGCGCGTATCGAACTGACCGTGATCGTCGGAGAATGGCTCAGGCAAATCCCCGACTTCGAGGCGCCTACGGACTACGCCCCCGAAATCAAATTCCCGTCAAAGTCCTTCGCGCTCAAGTCATTACCGCTGCGCTGGGGCTGATCCCGGTCCAATCCCGGTCAACCCCAGCGCGGCGCCATCGGCCTACTTGCGCAGCTCGGTCGCTGCTACCTGTACGAACACACCGGTGTCCTCGGCCATCAGCAGGCCTCGGCCACGGGGCAGCGGGCCGCCCTTCATCTTGCCGCGGATGAAACCCTCGTCGGGGTCGGCGTCCATCACCAGCAATGGCGCATTCGCCTGATGCAGTGCCCGCAATATCGGGTCGCTGCCCGCTGAAGACCAGCCTCCGAACGTACGCGTCACCAAGACGTGCAAGCCGACATCGGCCGCCCGGGTCACCCAGGGCGCAGCCTGCTGCAGCGGCGAATCGAAGCCCGGCGGCAGCTGTTGGATGTCGTCGACGATCAAGAAGATCTCCGGACCGCTCCACCACGACCGCGACAACAACTCTTCCGCGGACAGGCCGGGCGGAGGTTGGCGGCTGGCCAGGATCGCTGCCAGCTCACCCATCATCGCCTGTACGCCGTCGAGGTTGTAAGCGAATTTCTCGACATACTCGGGGCCCAGGACGGTCAGCAGCTGACGGCGCGGGTCGACCAGCCAGACCTGAGCCGAGGGCTGCCCCGCCGGGGGCGTCGGGGCGCTGCTGGCTCCTGGTACGTACAACCGGCCGATTTCGGCCATGATGGTGGCCAGCGACGTGGTACGCCCACATTCGCGGCGGCCCGTCACCATCAAGTGCGCATTCTCGGCGAAATTCAGATAGACCGGCTGCAGATCCAATTCCGAGATCGCCCAGGCAATTCCGCCCACGCCGACGCCTTCGCGGGTGTCACGGGCCGCCAGCTCGCGCACTTGTTCCACACCGAACCGAGCGGGCAGCCGGCGCACTGGGCGGGCCTGACCGCTCGCCAGCCGGCTGACCGCTTCGACCACGGTGTCGGACTCGAAGTTGTTATCGGGTGTGCTGCCCAAGGCCGGCCGGGCCACCAACGTGTGTAGGCCGGCCTGCGGATCGCTGTCGAGTCGGACGTAGTTGACCGCGACCATGCCGCGCCCCGGCTTGACCGGAACGTCCTTGGCGAAGCGGGAACGCACCAGCTTGGCGTCTTCCACCGCGGCCAATCGCAACTCGACCCGGGAACCGAAACCGCTCCGCACCGGCGGGCGCAGCTCGGATTCCCGGTCGGCGGTGACCACCACATGCACGCCGAACGAAGGGCCCTGGTTGATGATCAGGTTCACCTGATCGATCAGCACCTCGTTTTCCTCGGCCAATGCCCGGTAGTTGTCGATCACCAGGTAGACATCGCCGAACACATCGGGCACGGGGCCCGCGGCGCCCCCGAACTTGCGCCGCCTGAATACCTCCATCGAGGCGATTCCGTATTCGAGGAAGCTGCGTTTGCGTTCGCGCACCAGCGCCAGCAGTTCGGCCACCGTCCGGCGCACGCCATACGGATCCGTCGGACCGACGACCTCCCCCACATGTGGCAAACCGGCGACGGTTGTCAAGGCCGTGCTGCTGTAGGCCAGGCAGTAGAACTGGACCTGCTCGGGAGTGTGGGTCAGTGCGGCCGAGCAGATCAGTGTCTGCAGCGCAGTGGTTTTGCCCGAGCCGCCGGCGCCCAGAATCAATACGTTTGCACCGGGCCCGGAGGTGTCAACCGTCCACGGTGGCTGGTCATGCTTGAACGGGCGGTCAATGATCCCAATGGGGAACACCAGATCCTTGGCGGAGCCGTAGTCCTGCTGCCATTCGCGGCCGAGGAACCGGTTGACCAACTCGTCGATGGCGACGGGCTGGGTCAGTGGCGGTTGCCACAACCGGTAGGGCTCGAACGGGATCTTGCGCAGCTGATCAATGATCACCGTCCCGACCTTCGGTGTCCTGATCCCCTCTTCGTCCTCGCTCTCTTCGTCCTCCGCCTCGAGCACCTCACCATTCGACTCGGCGGCTGCCGCGTCGACATCTGGCCCGCCAACACTCACCTCGAGTGGGGTGAATGAATTGGTAAACAATTGCGGGCGTACGTAATCGATGCTGTGCACCAACCGAGGCGTCTCGTCGCCGTCGATGTCGACCCCGCGAGCGTAGTAGTCCCGCCACAGGAACTCGGCCTGGAACCGGATGATGTCCTCAAGACTCTTGCGGAAGTAACCCAGGCCGGCCTGGGCCGGCAGGTTCACCGCATTGGGCACACCCGCCGCCTGCGCCGCCCCGGCGGTACGCGCTTTCAACACCAAGCGGTAACCCATGTTCTCCATGAGTTTTTCGGCCCGGCTCTCGATGGTCTGCGATGCCATCATCAGGTGAATCCAATAGGCGCGGCCCTGCCGGCCGATCGAGTCCAGAACGTCGACCGCGGTCGGCATGATGCGGAACCACTCGTAGAACTCGTCGATGACCACCACGAGCATCGGCAGCGGCGGCATGTCTTGGCCGCGCGCCCGCATCCTGGACCGCACCGAGTTGTACTCCTTGGCGTCGTCGACGCCGGCGTTGTCGCATACCGCCTTGCGGCGGGCGATTTCGCCCCACAGCGCGTCCAGGAAGCGCTCCATCAGCGCCTGGTCTTCCTCAAGGTCGGTGATGATCCGCGATACGTGCGGGACCCCGGCGAAGGGCTTAACCGCGGACCCACCTTTCAGGTCGGCCAAAACGAACTGCAGCTCCTCGGGCGGATGGCTGAGCATCAGCGACTCGATCACGGTTCGCACCAGCGTCGACTTACCCGAACCTGTCGTCCCGGACATGACACCGTGCGGGCCATCGCCGCCTTCATCGAGCGACTTCATGTCCAAGAACAGCAGCTCGCCGTTATCGGAGCGGTTGCCGAACGGCGCCCGCAACCGCGACCGGCCCATCGTGTCGGTGCGGCTATCCCACAGCGAATGGAAATCGATATTGGCCGGGTCGTCAATTCCGAAGTAGGACATGATGTCCCGGGCGCCGATGTGGGCTACCCGCTGGCCGATCTCCTCGTAGGCCTCGGCGATCCGCCAGCGCGCCACCTTCTGCGCGAACTCTTCTGCCTCCGCGTTGCCGAGCTGGTCGGTGAGTGCGAAGAACCAGGGCTTCTCGTCGATCACCATCCAGGTGTCGCGGTCGCGGGGCAGCGCCTCGATCACGCCCTTGTCGTCGAACCGCAACGTCCGCTCCGGGACAGATGCCCACATTGACGAGCCGGTCAAGTCAAAGAACGTCACCCCGTCGACACCTTCGGCGCTGATCACGTACTCCCATTGGGGATCCACAGAGTCGGCGATGATCACCGTGTGAGGTGTCGGGGTCTGTGCCGAGGAACTAGCGTGCCGAGGCGTGAATGAGCCACGGCCGGCGAACAATTCGGCTTGCTCGGCAGCGAATTCACGCACCGAGGCGTAGACCATCCGCGCGTTGCCCGCTGCGTCGTGACGTCGCGGGTCACCGAAGTGCGGCAGCCACTTCACCCAGTCCCATTCGTCGAGATCGGAACTGACCACGACCATCTGCACGTGGTCGGGACCATGCGAGAATGCCAGCTGGCAGACGATCGCCCGCATCAGGGCCAGTACTTGCTCGCGTCCCCCGATCAGCGAGTACCACGGCTCGACCAGTAGGGAAATCATCTTGGGCAGGTTGTAGACGACGCTTTGATAGCGCCCGAATTCCTGTAGTGCCTTGCCGGTCACCGGCTCCAGCTCGATGTCGGTCGGCATGTTCTGCGGCTCACCCCAGGTCACCTCGGGACGCGTCATGCCCACCCCGACGCGGACGACACCGAAGTTGAGGTCCTTGCCGTCGGGCTTGCGTTCCCACATTCGCGTCGATCCCACCGCGGCAGTCAGCGTGTCGGGTGCCGGGTGGAACCACCGGTAGTTGGCGTCCATGCTGTCGGCCGACTCGTGCGCGGTCTCGCGCAGCATGTCCAGCATCAACATGAACTGAGCGCGCATCGAGTCCAGTTTCGGCCGGCTCATCTGCTGCTGGCCGCCGAACCGGCCGCCGAACATCATCATCGCGACACCGCCGATCATGAAGATCGGGAAAATCGAGCCGGCGCCCCCGAACACGCGCGAGCCGCTGGCGAAGGTCATGGCCACCATGCCGATCAGCAGACCTACCACCACGACGCCGACCACAATCAGCCACCAGGGCTTGCCCTCCGGCGGCGGAATGCTCAACGGCGTCGGTAGGACGATGTTCTCCGGCTTGATTACCGGAGGCTTTTCCGGTGTCGTCCGGGCAAAACCACGTTTCACTTCGGTACCACCAACTCTGCAGGGGACATATCAATCGGTAGGGTGTCGTGCTGAACTAACGCATCTGCTCGTGACAGCGTCGGCCCTTGTGGCAGCAGGCGCAGCGCCACCCACGGCGCCTGACTCGGCTTTGTTTGCAAACCCAACGCCTCACGCACATCGCGGGTGTCGTCCACTCCGAACCGCGCGCCCGCATCCGTGAGCCACCACAGTGATTCCGTTGTCTTGGCGCCGGGATCGTTGCCGGTGACGGCCACGAAGTTTGCGTAGTTGGGGCCGAAGTAGACCTGGTCGGCTTCGCGACCGGTCCTGTCGGCCTTCACCAGCGACACCACCTTGTTGGCGTTGGCCTGGGCGACCGGGATGGTCGGCCCGGAGATGACCTCGACTCGGGCCCGGTTCTCGCCGGAGGTCTTCTCCCACCACCAGCAGGTCGCCGGGTTGTCCCGGATGTCCATCACGTTCAACGGGTTGTCCGGATAGGACGATAGATCCAGCTTGTTGACCACCGGCATTTTTGCCAACGCGGCGGGTTCTACGGTCACCGGTTTGGCGTTATTCGGGCCCCCGGCATTCTGCAAAATCTGGGCCACCAACGGTGGCAGCGTTTGCACGCCATCGGTCAGTACCAGCGAATACTGTTGTGGCCCACTGATTTGTGGTGTGACAAGCACAGTGCCCACCGGCCCGGGCGCTCCCGGGAACGTTGCCGGACTGCCTGTGTTCTGCACTTCTGGCACCGTCAGTTCGGGTCCCACCGGCAACGCGTCGAACAAGGCGCGGCTCATCGGCTTTGCCATGCTGACTTGCTCCGGTGTCAACCCGAGCGGCAACAACACCGATCGGTTGGCCCCGTCAACACGCGACCGGCGTCCCTCCCGGATGACCCATGCGTCGCCGTCGTAGCTCAGCACCACTGAGTCCGACCCCGTCAGCACCCGTCGGTGGCCGCCGAGGTCCGGGCTACCGTCGATCACCGTCACCGTCAGTCCTGACGGTGACCCGGCCCCGGTCGAGCCCACGGTGTCACACACCAGCCACGACGATGAGGATGGACTCGTGGGCCCGAAATTCGACGGTGCACCCGGGATGCCCACCATCGGGCCGCGCGGAAGTTTGGCGATTTGGCCTGACTTAACGAGGTGCGGGTTGTCCGGCCGGCCGGTGATCAGCCGGGCCGACGCCAAATTCAACGCCGGGTACAACTTGTCACCCACGCGGACGTACAGCGCGCCCGAGTCGCGGTCGGCGATGATCGGCGACTCACTAATCTGGCCCGACGGGCTGATTTTCGACCACAGCAGCGCGCCCAGGCAGATCACCAACGCCGCAGAAATCGACGCCACAACGGCCAAGTTCTGCCGCCGTCCCGGCTCGATCTCCATACGGACCCGCCACCGGGTCAGCGCCGCCGCGGTCCGCCGAGCAAGGAACTGATAACCGGTCACCTGGGTCCGGGTCGACAACCCGAGGCCGTATCCCGACCCCCGCTGCCCGCGACTTTCCTCCGCCACGTTAATTTCCCATCCGGTCTGTTAGAACGCCTGGATATTGTCCAGCGCGCGAATCACTTCGATAACCGTAAGGCACCCGCAAAGACATCGCCACGTCGCGAGATTCGCGTTCACTTTTACGTATTGTTATGTCCTTGAACCCGGCCGTCTTCAAGTCGCCGGTGTGGCCAACGGTGGCAGCAGTGGCCTGCGCCATTGAGCTGGCACTTTCCGTCTCCCCCGCTGATCCCCCGGGCCGGATTCTTGGTGTCCTCACAGGGCATGGTAGCCGTAAATTGCCGCCTCGTCCTGTGGAACGGGCATTGGCTGCACACCTTCGCTGACCTGTGAAGTGATGTTGCGTGGATCGACCGCTAGCAAAACAAAGCGCCCGGGCTGCCCCGGGGCCGCGTCGTCGCCGGCCGGGTGTGGGACGCAAGATGGGCGGCATGACTGAGCTCGCGCCCTCGCTGGTCGAACTTGCCAGGCGATTCGGCATCGCGACCGCCTACGAGGACTGGACCGGACGGCAGCTGCAGGTCACCGAGAGCACGCTGGTGGCAGTGCTCGCCGCCCTCGGCGTGGCAGCCGGCAGCGAGCAGGAGCGCAACGTGGCCCTGACCGCGCAACGGCGGTCGTATTGGGAACGTCGATTGCCGGCGACCATCGTCGGGCGCACCGGCGCGCCGACACGGTTCTGGGTGCACGTGACGCACGGCTCCCCCGCCGAGGTGTGGTTGCAGCTCGAGGACGGCACGGTGCACGGCGGGGTACAGCAAGTGGACAACTTCACCCCCCCGTTCGATCTGGACGGCCGCTGGGTAGGCGAGGGCAGCTTCGTCTTGCCCGCTGACCTGCCGCTGGGCTACCACCGTGTGCATTTGCGTTCCGGCGACTCCGAGACCAGCACCGCGCTCATCATGACGCCGGATTGGCTGGGGTTGCCCGAACAACTCGGCGCCCGCCGCGCGTGGGGCCTTGCCGCCCAGCTCTACAGTGTGCGGTCCCGGCACTCGTGGGGCGTCGGCGACCTCACCGATCTGACCGATCTCGCGGTGTGGTCTGCATCCCGCCATGGCGCTGACTATGTGCTGGTCAATCCTCTGCACGCGGCCACTCCGACGACCCCGATGGAGCCGTCGCCGTATCTGCCGACATCGCGCCGCTTCTTCAACCCGCTTTATCTCCGCGTCGAGGCAATCCCCGAATTCTCCGAGCTGACCAAACGTGGCCGGGTGCGGCGGCTGCGATCGGAGGTCCAACAACGGGCCGCCGAACTCGACGCCATCGACCGCGACAGCGCCTGGGTGGCTAAGCGGGCGGCGCTCGAGCTGCTGCATCGGGCACCGCGATCGGCGGGCCGGGAGCTGGCTTACGCGGCCTTCCGTGACCGTGAAGGCCGCGCGCTCGACGACTTCGCCAGCTGGTGCGCGCTGGCCGAAAAGTATGGCGGCGACTGGCATCATTGGCCGAGTTTCCTGCAGCATCCCACGGCTGCAGGCGTTGACCGATTTGTCGAAAAGCATTCGGACGCTGTTGATTTCCATCGCTGGATGCAGTGGCAACTCGACGAGCAACTCGCCATGGCGCAGTCGCAGGCTCGGCGGGCCGGAATGTCCATAGGCGTCATGCACGACCTGGCCGTCGGCGTGCACCCCAATGGCGCCGACGCCTGGGCGCTGCAAGATGTGATGGCGCTGGGCGTGACTGCGGGGGCGCCGCCGGACGAGTTCAACCAGCTCGGCCAGGACTGGTCGCAGCCGCCGTGGCGACCGGACCGGCTGGAAGCGCAGGAATATCGGCCCTTCCGCGCACTGATCAGGGCGGTGCTGCGCCATGCCGGCGGTGTGCGCATCGACCACATCATCGGATTGTTTCGGCTGTGGTGGATTCCCGACGGCGGACCGCCCACCCAAGGCACCTACGTGCGCTACGACCATGAAGCGATGATCGGCATCGTCGCACTGGAAGCACACCGGGCCGGCGCGCTGGTCGTTGGTGAGGATCTCGGCACGGTCGAACCCTGGGTTCGGGACTACCTACTACTACGTGGCCTGCTGGGGACGTCGATCCTGTGGTTCGAATTGGATCGCGACGGAAATGGCGGGCCGTTGCCGGCCGAGCGCTGGCGGGAGTACTGCCTGTCGTCGGTCACCACCCACGATCTGCCGCCGACCGCCGGCTATCTGGCAGGCGACCATGTGCGGCTGCGGGAGTCGCTGGGATTGCTGACTCGGCCCGTTGAAGCCGAGCTCGAGTCCGACCGGGCCGAACTGGCGGCCTGGCTGACCGAACTGCGCCGGGTTGGACTACTGGGCGACAACGACGACGACCCGGAACATAAACAAGACCCGGAACAGATCGTTCTCGCCCTCCACCGATACCTGGGCCGAACGCCGTCGCGGCTATTGGGAGTGGCACTGACCGACGCGGTTGGTGACCGCAGGACGCAGAATCAGCCCGGCACCACCGACGAATACCCGAACTGGCGAGTTCCGCTGACCGGCCCGGGCGGCCGGCAGGTGATGCTCGAGGACGTGTTCACCGATCGCCGGGCAGCCACCCTCGCCGAGGCTGTGCGCGCCCAGATCGCGCCTCCGGCTATCTGAAAAGGACCACCTGTTAGCTTCGGGTGCCATGAAGGTTTCCGTCGTCGCCCCGGTCGCCGACGGTGTCACCGCGGATCCCGGTTGGATGGTGAGCTTCGCGACCCATCTCGAGCGGTGCGGGTTCGAATCGATCGTCGTTGTCGAGCACACCGTTCTGGTCACCCGGTACGACAGCGTTTATCCCTACGACAGTTCGGGACGAGTTGGGCTGGCGGCCGACTGCCCCATCCCCGACCCGCTCGATCTATTGGCGTTTCTGGCCGGCCACACCAGCCGGCTCGGGTTGGCCACCGGGGTTTTGGTACTGCCCAATCACCATCCGGTGGTGCTCGCCAAACGGGCTGCGACTGTCGATGCGCTCTCGGGTGGAAGGCTGCGGCTGTGTGTTGGCGTGGGCTGGCTCAAGGAAGAGCTCGAGGCGTGCGGTGCGGATTTCGGCAGTCGGGGCAGACGAGCCGACGAGCAGTTGGCTGTCTTGCGGGCGCTGTGGGCCGACCAGCCCGGGGGCGCGTGTCATCACGGTGAGTTCTTCAGCTTCGACGATGTCATGTGCTACCCCAAACCTGTTGCGGGCGAACGACTGCCGATACACATCGGAGGGCACAGCCGCGCGGCGGCCCGCCGGGCCGGACGCTTCGGCGACGGCTTTCAGCCGCTTGGCGTGACGGGTCAGAAGCTCGCATCGCTGATCGCGCTGATGCGCGAAGAGGCTGCGTCGGCAGGCCGCGATCCGGCGGGCCTGGAAGTATCCCTGGGCCACACGGTCACCAAGATCGACGCCGACCGCGCGGGCAGCCTGATTGATCAGGGCGCCGACCGGATTGTGTTGGCCATGCCACCGACTACCGATATCGAGCAGGCCAAAGATATCTTGTCGGCCTGCGCGCAGCGGCTGTCCCTGGCCCCGTGAAGCGTCTCGCGCTGCCATGACCCTTTCAGTGAACGACCGGGCTAGCCTGAGCGATTTGGTGCACCGGTACGCGGCCGGCGTTGACGACCGTCAATTCGACTCTGTCGCAGAGCTTTTCACCACGAACGCTGAGCTGACGGTACCGGAACCGCCGGCCACGCTGGAGCCGATACATTCGCACCAAGGTCAGCAGGCCATCGCCGCAGCGGTTGCTGCGGTCGCTGCGGTCGCGCGTACCGAGCACGCGATCATCGGCGAGGTTTACGACGAAGTCGCCCGGCGTGGGAGCGCACGGGGACGCATTGCGTGCATTGCGCATCACTGGAACCAGCGCCCCGATGAGGTCGTCGACGTGGTCTGGCATCTGCGCTACGACGATGAATACGAACTAACCGATGTGGGTTGGCGGATCAGCCGTCGGGCCTTGACGATCAACGCCATCGAGACCCGGCCGGTACGCCGATTTCTGCCACACGACTCGGCCTAGCACTCCGTTCACGATTCGCCATCCGCGCGTGATTCAGCGTGTCGGGTATGCGCGGGTCGGCCCGTCCCAGCGGATGCTGGAACAGCTGGACCCCAAGCCGGGTGCCTTCACCGAAAAAGACATCTCGCCGCACCACTGGCATAACGGCCGTCCGCCGGAGACCGTCGAGTAGACGCAACTCGTTGCGCAGCCGCAGTGGTTTGCCGTGCAGGTAGGGCCCCCACTTGGCGACGCCGGGCCCGGGCCTGGATACAGAAATGCAAGTACGGGTTCAAACTGGTCAAGTGGATCAAAGGGATCGAGTTCGTCGCCGACTAATCCGACATTGGTAGCGGTTACGGCGGCTTATAGCGAAGACCACAAGTATTTCGGACGTCACCAGACGCTGTAGAGCGCAACGAAAATCCATGTGATATTTCGATTTTCGGGCTTCTTCCGGTTGCCACTGCCGACGCCGGAGCCAACGGGGTGGTAGCGGCGTTGTCGCTTCGAAGTCGTTTATTGGGACGGCTTTTCGGGTAGCTGGTCACAAGGAGCTGCCCGGGCCAGCTGCCTGACGCGGAAGTGCTAGTGAAACACCGAAGGATGCTTATGTATCGCCGAACGCCTCGCGCATCAACACAGTGCACATAATGCCGGCGCTGGCGCCGGATCAGCGCGCGCCGATGCGAAAGCCTATGCCGTGGTGGCTGATGGCGGGCCTTAGTCTGATCTTCGTGTTTGTGGTATTGATGCTGTTTTTCTAAGCGTGCCTTGAGGCGATAAAGTGTAAGACAATGCTTGCACTGCTCGGGTTCGTACTGGCCGTGATAGCCCTGGTGTCGAACTTGCTGCTCGCATGGCTTATTCGGCCCTAACGACTTACGCTGTGGAGTTTTGTTGGACTGCAAACGTGAAGTGCCGCCGGGCGCCGCGCGGACCTAAGCTCCGCTCGTGCGCGACATCGAGACCATCGACTCCGAGCAGGGATTGGTGGCGGCTCTTCGTCATGCGGCAAGGGAGCGGGGCGGGCCTCTGCCGTCGAGAGATGTGGTGGATGCGCGTCTGGATGAACGCCATGAGTTGACCGAGTGGGCTACAACCCGCCACGGCAATTTTCACAAATCCCGATGTAAGTAACCGGTGAGCAGCTAACGTTGACGTAGCTATGCGCTATTTTTGAACATTGCCCGGTCACGGTGCTGATTGCGTGCGGCTCGCCAACGTTGATGTCACCGTTGGGCAGGGAGCGAGGGAGTGCGCAATGGTAGGTGGCGTGGATGATCAGCCCGTCCAACGCTTCGCTGAGCAGCCTGTGGTTGGCGGCTGGGCGCATCCGGTGGGCGGATCTGTTGCACCTGATGTGGCCGGGGAACTTAGTGCGGTTGATCTGGTCATCGGTGCAGGCGAGCCGCAGCGGGTCGGCAGGTTTAAGTTCTTCCTCGACGGGCAGCGGTGGGAGTGGTCGGATGCGGTCGCGCGCATTCACGGCTACGCGCCGGGAACGGTGGTGCCGACCACTGAATTGCTGCTGCAGCACAAACATCGCGACGATCGCGCACGTGTCGCTGTCGTCTTAGACCGTGTGTTCTCGGGTGAACCATTCAGTAGCCGTCACCGCATCATCGACACCGCCGGACGAACCCATTGGGTGATCGTCGTCGGCGATGTCATGCATGACGAGGCCGGCGCGCTTATCGGCACGACGGGGTTCTATATCGACGTCACCGAGTCACTGCAGTCCGAGATCACCAGCGTCTTGTCCGATGTAACCGCCGCCCGCGCGGAAATCGAACAAGCCAAAGGCGTGCTGATGGCGGCATACGGCATCTCCGCCGAGCGCGCGTTTGACATTCTGGTGTGGCGTTCCCAGGAAACAAACGTCAAAGTCCGCGACCTTGCTGCTCATTTCTTGGCCGCCATCGCCGGCAAGGTGTCACCCGACACGCGCACCCACATCGATCACGCCCTCGTCTCCGTCAAGTAGAGCCGCCGGCCAATGCGAGGGTCAGGCAAGTTGGGCTACTCACGCGTACTCGGTAGACGGTCGCCCCGGCTTACGCCAGGCACCGCCTCTTCTCAGTCATCGTCCGCACCACCGCCAGGGTTGCCGCGGCGACGGCGCGCCGACGTCGGCTTTCGGTCCCGCTTTCATGGCAGGCTCGTCTTCGTGACATTCAAAGTGACGTTCGACGGTGGCGACCCGATCGCCTTCGGCGACCAAGATACCTACCAATTCCTTGAGGGAGGGAGTACTGGCGATCAAACCGCCCGACGGCGACAAAGTATGGCCGACGTACTTCTCGCCTAATAGGTGGACTCAACTCAGCGCCGCGCCGAACCATCCACCCGGGCGCTCAGCTGAAGCCAAAGGACCGAGTGCGGACGTCTGGGGATTCGTCAGCCGACGTCATACGTGAGCTGACGCATACGGGTCTGCTGCACCGATTAGGTGACAGTTTCCGTTCACGCGGCCTGACTGGCCGGTGTGGTCATGATTGCTTCGAATTCGATCGGGGTCAACCGGCCGAGAGCGGCCTGGCGGCGGCGGCGGTGGTAGGTGCGTTCGATCCAGGTGACGATCGCGATCCGCAGTTCTTCGCGGGTGTCCCAGCGGCGGCGGTCCAGGACGTTCTTCTGCAGCAGGCTGAAGAAGCTCTCCATGGCGGCGTTGTCGCCGGCGGCGCCGACTCGGCCCATGGATCCGACCATGTCGTGGCGGTCAGGGCGCGGACGAATTTTCGGCTGCGAAATTGAGATCCGCGGTCCGTGTGCAGGATGCAGCCGGCCACCTCACCACGGCGGGCCGACGGCGTTGATTCAGCGCGGTGGTAGCTAGTCGTGATTTCATCCGCGAGTCGATGGAGTAGCCGACGATGCGGTTGGAGAAGACGTCCTTGATCGCGCAGAGGTAGAGCTTGCCCTCACCAGTGGGATGCTCGGTAATGTCGGCCAGCCACAAGCTGTTTGGGTCTCCGGCGGTGAAGTCACGGGCGACCAGATCGTCGTGCACCGGTGGGCCGACCTTGCCGTTCTTGCCGCGCTTCTTCTTGCCGAACATGCTCCACCAGCTGTTGGCGGCGCAGATCCGCCACGCGGTGCGCTCGGCCATTGGCTCACCGGCCGCCCGGCCTCCTCGACGAGGAACCGGTAGCCGAACTCCGGGTCGTCGCGATGCGCGTCGAACAGCGCGTTGGCCCGGTAGGCCTCGGCGCGTTCGGCGTCGGTGACCGGGTCGGCGAGCCAGCGGTAATACGGCTGGCGGGCGAGCTTGATTACCCGGCACGTCACCGCGACGGGGATCCCGTCGACGGCGAGCTCGTTCACGAGCGGGTAGAGCCTTTTCCCGGCAGATTCGCCTGCGACAGATAGGCCGCGGCCCGGCGCAGCACCTCGTTCTCCTGCTCCAACAACCGATTCCGCCGTCGCAGCTCCCGCAGCTCCGCGGAGTCACTGGTCGTGCTGCCGGGCTTGGTGCCCGTCGTCGACATCAGCTTGGCGCATCCACTTCGACAACGTCATCGGATGAACCCCGAAATCGGCGGCGATCTGCTCGATCGTCACCCCGTCATCACGGTTGCGGGCGACCCGCACGACATCATCACGGAACTCGCGGGGATAAGGCCTGGGCACAATGACATCCTTCCAGCCCGCCCACCAGGACAAGCCATCTCAGGTGTCACCTATCCGTGCAGCAGACCCTACCTCTGCGGGTGTAGTACCTGCATCGCTTTGCGGTTCTTAGTCGACGTGTACATAGGCATAAAGTGTTCTTCGCGTGTCCCGTGCCAGCATGGAAGTCAGCCATTTTCGTTGCCTTTCTCGACCATCGTCCGCACCACCGCCAGGTTGCCGCGGCGACGCTGCGCCGCCCCTGAGCGCAGCTTGTCGAGCAGCGTGGCCAGTACCTTGGCCGCCGGCGGTTGGCTTGAGACCGCCTTCGGGTTATCCAGGACGCGGGCCATGGCAAGCGCGGCCTGGGCAAGTCCCTGACGTGTATCAGCTAGTCCAGCCAGTTCCACCTCGACGGCCGCCTCGACGGGGCCGGGTGTCCCATTTGGGACAGGTCCAGCCTCAGGCTCGGGTGACTGCACTACCCAAGGTCGTGTAGTCCCATTGGCCCTGCGTTCGCGGTATCTCTGCTGATAGCGACGCTGCGCATCCCTGCAGTCGTCACATCGACAGCCGTCGAGGTACCGCGACCGTGTACCATGCTGCGCTGCCACAAATTACTCCAAAATTGTTGTCGTTCAACGTAATTCGTTTGTTGGCACGCGAGAAGCGTTGATACAAGGCTACTTTCATTCCCGTTGGCCATAAATCCTGGCGAGTCTTGTTGGCTGTCTCATCCAGCAAGGTCCGAGACTGGACCAAAGATGCGTGTAAAGCAGAGCAAGATCAACTTCGCACGGCCGTTATCGACGCATGGCTCAACTGCGCAGGATCTAACCGTGAAATCGCGAAAAGTCTAGATGTAGATGATAAGTCGGTAGCGGCATGGGCTGCAAAATACTGCCAGGTTTGGCAAAACTCCGCGCCTGATTCCCGTCAGCACTTCGATATCTGGCAGTTCGCCACCGCCGATAAGGATTCGGGCTCGCAATCCTACTTCGGGGCCGTACGTCAAACCCCAGGTCCCTGCGATCTATGACCTGGTGGCCGATCCTCAAGAGAAATACGACATCGCCGAGGCCAGCCTGAGCGACTCCTGGGCAATCGGTGCGGCGCTGCGCCCGGTCGTCGCCCTGCAAGAAAGCGCGAAACGCTTCCCACATTGAAGTTGGCGAAAACTTCACCGGCTACCAGAAACAGGACTAACACCCCCACCACGCGCACTCCGCCCGCTGAGCCAGGACTGCGGAAATACCTTGGTTAAATGCGCGCCCAATCATCGGAACAGGCATAACCAGCCAGTTTCAGCAGAACCGTATCGACGAAAGTCATCATCTGGCGGCCTAGAGAGCGTTAAGCTCCGAGCACTCCGCGCGCAGCACGGCAAATCAGAGACAAACTCTGATAGGGACACCAATGCCAACTAATGACCTGATCACCACCTCAGTCGAGCACCGCCAGGGTGTGGTGGTGCTCGCCGTCGGGGGCGAAATTGATACCAACACCGCCCCGATCCTGCATACAGTGATATCTCAGGCTATAGCCGACAAACCATCGGCACTGGTGATCGACTTGTCCGGAGTGCAATTTATTGCGTCGGCCGGGCTACGGATTTTGGTACAGACCAAGGACAAGGTCGGCGGATCGGCAGATCTAGCGGTGGTGTCCAGCGGTGGGGTCATCAGCAAGCTGATCCGGCTGATTGGGCTGGACGCGACTTTTTTGCTGTCCAAGACCGTTGATGACGCGCTCGCATCGGTATCTACGAACATGGAAAGCCGCGGTTAGCGGTCAGGGCCCCAACCTTCGTACGACCGACACCCGACTACCCGACCAGCCACTTACGTCGCTCTCGGTTCAACGCATCAACGCCCAAACCAACGCCAAGCCGCCGCGGCGGTGCTGCGCCGACGCCAAAAACAGCCTGTCCAGCAACGCGGCCAGCACCTGTCGCCGCCGCCGGCTGCTGACTCATCGCCCTCGGGTTATCCAAGATCCGAGCCAACGCTAGCGCCGGCCTGTGCAAGTCCAAGGCGCGCCTCAGCGGCGCGGATGCGGGTAGCCGCGCCTCAGAGCCGGCCGAGCAGTTCGGCCTTCTTCGCGGCGAACTCCTCGTCGGAGAGGATGCCGCGCTCGTGCAGACCGGCCAGCGACTCGATGGCCGCGACGATGGCCGCGGGATCACCCCGGACGCGGCGGAAGCAGGCTCGGGTGCCTGCGTCTGAGGTGCGAAGTGCCGTGCCGGGTCGGACTGGTACTGGGACTGGTACTGCGGGGCGGGTCCTGCGTCTGAGGTGCGAAGTGCGGTGTCGGGCCGGACTGGTGCTGCGACTGGTACTGCGGGGCGGGTGCCGCGGCAGGGGTTTCGGCCACCCGCTGCGTACCGAGCTCAGTCAGGCTCGATACGTCGAAGGTGCCGAGCTGGCTGGTAAAGCTCACCGAGGCGTATCCGCTGCCCTGCTGCTGTTGTTGCACGCCACCGATATGGTGCTCGCCGGTGTCAAAAACCTTTGTGACACCGTTGATCTGGATCGCCAGCCGCCGGGTACTCGGGAAGATTGCGTAGCGCACAGTGTTCTGTCCGCCGACCGAGCTCGGAACGCCGAGGTTGGCCGGCCACCAGTTGGCCGAGGGAAATTGAGAAACACCGAGGTGGTGGCAAGCAGTTGGGCCAACTCGCTGCACAGCGCATCGACGCGCGCCTTGAGCGCGTTGTCGAACATGTTGCCGCCGACCATCGTCATACCGCCTTGCATCCATTGCCCGGACCCGCCCAGCTCGGGGATCGAGAACTGGGCCATGGTGCCGCCACCGACGTGGATGGCAAACAACATGGCCAGCACCGCCTCGCGGGAGAGCCCGTGGCGCCGGGCGATGTCGGCGATGGCGTTTTCGACTTCGGGGGGAACCGCTGCCTTCATAATCGTGAATCTTTCGTCGTCGGTACCGATTCGAGACTACGCAAGCCACGTGGAGATTTGCAGGTGAAGTGCCGCCACAGCCCAACGGACCTACGCTCCGCGCATGCGTCACATCGAGACCATCGACTCCGAGCTGCGCTTGGTTGCAGCTCTTCGCCGTGCGGCTCGGGAGCGGGGCGGGCCGCTGCCGTCGATAGACGTGGCACATGCGCTCCCTGGATGAACGCCACGAGCTGACCAACTGGGCTACACGCTTCAGACGAGTACGGCTCCGCCGTCGAGGGTGATGGATGTTCCCGTGGCCATTGGCTGCTGCATCGCGTACACGTAGGCGAGCGCGATGTCGTCGGGTTCGCCTACCCGCCCGACTGGCAGCTGAGACGCAAGGCTCGCGTACATGGTGGATTGCTCGTCCTCGGTCATCGATCCCCATAGCGGATTGCGAGTGACACCCGGTGCAACAAGATTGACCCGAATCGGCGCCAGCTCGAGCGCCAGCTCTCGTGTGAGTGCCTCCATCGCCCCGCTTATGCTCGCAGCCAGGGCCCACCCTGGGGCGGGACGCTGGCCGGCATTGCCGCCCGTCAGCACGAACGCCAACTCGTGCTGCTCAAGCTCGTATTTCCCGAGGACATCACCCCACCATTTGCGGCCGTTGACCCTGGTGCCCTTCGGCGGGCTGGGTATTTCCCCATTGGCCATAATCGGCCTCCTTTGGTCGTAATCCGTTGTGTCCCTTCAATTGTCGCGTCTTTCATGCTGTTGGCTTTCTTGTGTTTTCACGTTCGCGCGGAACGAATTGTGTTGCAGCACAATGGATTTGTTCGGGTGTCAGGCAAACCGTAGGCGCGACCTGCGGGTCGCACCTGCTGGCAACGCCAAAAGAAACGGGATCTTGGCTTGACCTGCGGCTATGTGGATGTGGGGGTTGACCGGCTGTGTGTCGGTCGCCCACTGATCAGCGGGGGCGTCGAATGGTCCTGGCGGGGCCGCCGGGTTGGTTGACGGTAGGCTCGATGGCACCTCGTAGGTGCCGGGTGTGGGGCGGGGTTCGGTTGGTGCGTAGCCCGCGGTGGGGCGGGTTATAGCCATCGGGTTCTCCTTGGAGGCTAGTAGTGCGCGCTGGGGTCTCTGAGGCAGCGGGCGGTGATCGGGGTCTGGTCGACGTCGGCGGCCACAGCAGAGGAGGCGCTGATGAAACACGTCTCGCGCGATCTTGTCGACCACGGCCGGACCACTGGTCGCGATGCCGACGAATCGGGGCAGTACGCAAAGAGGATGCCCGGGCTGGTCGTGGTTGCGGCCGCGGTGCTGGCGTTTGTGGTCTGCGTGACGAACTTTGCTTTCGGAGAGGCCAAGGCAGGCATCGATGCGGCGATCGTGGGACTGCTGGCCTTGGGGGCCGGGCTGGATTGGCTTGTCATGGACCGCAGGCGAATGCGCCAGGCCGAAAGGGAATCGCTCATCAGCCATCCCGCGCGGTAGTCGTCTCCGGGCTACTGGAGTGCAGCGAGATTGTTCACCGACTTGCGCACATCGGATCGCACGACTCTGGCGACGACCTTTCCAATCGGCCCGCTGAGCACACCGCCCTTGAGATCTGCGGTGAGATGAAAGGTCGATCCCGGGTGGTTGTCGGCGACGGCCATCGCCACTGAGATCCGGATCCCGCCTCGGCCGCGGCCCTGCAGTTCAATCGATTTCGGCTCGTCGTAACGGCTGACCGTCCAGTGGACGACGTTGCGAAAGCCCTTGACCTTGACACACGACGAGATTTGGGTGCCCTCCTCGATCGTCGACGGCACCTTGCTCCGCCATCCGCCGAAAATCGTCATCCACTCATCGAATCGACCCAAATCTGAAGCCAGCTTCCAGGCGGCCCCCGGTTCCAGGTCCGATGACGTCGAAACATCTACTTGTGCCAAGGCTTATCGCTCCCTTTGAGACGGTGGCCAAACGTTGCCGACACCACGGCAGGAGCAGTGACCAAATCCACTGCCCAGGCCACCTCGGGCCGCGTTCCCGCGACGTGAGCCCGGGCCCAGCCGTCCGGGTTGCATACCCTGGTGCACGGACCCGGTAAACCCACCCCACGCCTCCGTCCGCGTGGCTCTTTAAGGCCAGACCTCGTTCAACTGGTGGGCTACATCGATGACTTGCGCGGCTTGCGATTGAGGCGAGTCGATTTCTTCGGCGACGTACTGCGCGACGAATCGACGGATCTCACCGTCGACGCCCGCAAGGATGCGCAATACCTCGCCGCGAAAGGACTTGGACGACACATTGACGGTGATGTCGGAGGGGCGCGGCTTCGCGACGTCGACAATCAGCAGCAGCGGCTCGGCGGCTCGTGCCGTCGCGCGCAATGCGATGTCTCCGGATACCACAAACCGCTGCTTGTCCAGTCTTAGGTCGAGCAGGAGATCGATCGACAGCGGAATGTGTATGACGAACGTGATGCTGTCACCCAGACGCCGCGTGACTCGCGGCTCGTGGATTTTGACGTTGGCGCTGACCTTGGCAATGCCGCCGGGTCCCTGGGCAATCGGCTCCATGGCGAACTCGCTGCCCGCGATATCGGCAAATGCGGCGGCGACGCGCTCGGGGGTGACGGCGACCTCGAAGAACAAGCGACCGAACTCTTCGTAGGTGACATAATCGTGGTTCTGCATAGGCTTATACCGTCTCACGTCACCTGCCGGAACGGCCGCTGATCTGCTCGCGTCGCAGGAATTCCGCGTCAGCTGCCCTGATAAGGCCGACCAAGCCCAATCGGTTCACATCAGCCTCCGCTGCCCCGTTTCGGGCCGGGTGTGAACAACACCACACCCAGTCGCTTCGATTCGGTGTGTCGGCCGGCGGCCTGGGAGGCTTGGATCAGTTGGAGGTGTTTGGAGTCTTATGAGCGCCCACGAAGTTACTGAATCGCGCTCGGCCGCGTCCCCCATAGCGGGACTGCTTACCTGGCTTGGCGGTGGGCACTGGCGCGAACTCGCCGAGCGTCACGAGCGGTCCGCCCATGCCGTGGCCGGCGCTGTTGTGCTTTTAGGCGCCGTGCTGGCCTGGCTCGTGGCGAGCTTGGCCGTTTCCGAGTCGGCGCGCTGGTCGGTGCTTGCCATCCTGCCGCTGACCCTCGTCTTCGGTCTGCTGGTCGGCGCGGTGACGCGGGGCACCGCCAGCGGGCCCGACCGTCGGTGGCCCGGCACTACCGGACGCGCGGCTGTGGGGATTGCGGTCGGCGTTGTCGTCGGCGAGCTTGCCGCGCTCGTGGTGTTCTCCAGCTCGATCGAGCATCGTCTCGACGAGCGGGCCCTGCGCAACGCTGAGTCGTCGCCTGCGGTCGCGCAAGCGTCGGCGTCACTTCAACAGACGCGGGACGCGCGCACTGCGCTCGACAACGCGGTCGAACAGGCCCGTTTACACCAGGACCAGGCCTTGGTGGTGGCACGCTGCGAATACCATCCCGCACCGGCCTGCCCCCAGACCCGGATCACCGGAGTTCCCGGTCCCGGGCCCGAAACACGAACGGCGAATGAGCTTCTCGCCGATGCGCAGCACGAGCTGGACAATGCGTTGGCAGCTCGCGACCGCCAAGCCCCAGAGCTGGACGCCAGGGTTTCCCGTGCGGAGCAAGCATTTACCGAGGCACGCCAAAGCGTGGTGGCGGATGCCGGCCGAGGACTCGGCGCACGCTGGGTCGCGATGAACGATGTGACGTTGGCCAGCGCTGGACCGCTGATGTTGCGGCTGCTGACGATCGCGTTCTTCGTGCTGCTTTACCTCCTGCCGCTGATCTTGCGGCTATGGCGTGGTGAGACAACCCAGGACCGGCATGCGTCGGCGCGGTCAGAACGTGAACGCGTCGAACTCGACGCGGACACCGCGATCGCGCTCAAGCGGGCCGAGGTTCGCCGTGAGGCCGAAATCTTATGGGCCGAGCACCAACTCACCCAGGCCCGCCTGGCTATCGAGGCTCAGACTGAAATCGACCGCGAGCACCAACGCCGCCGAGTCGCGGAAGCCCTTGAGGCCTCCGTGCGCGCGTCGGCGCAGCGTACCTTCGAGCCAGTGGAGGAAGACATGTACCTGCCGATCGCCGCAGAAGCGGAGGCGGCCAGCCGAGCGCTGGCCCAATTGCCTGCCGGCGCGCAGGATGATCGCTTCGGTACCCCGGAGAACGTGCAGAACCTGCCGGCACAGGTCGAGCCAAGTGGCGAGGTTGAAGCCCATGATGAGCGTGGTACGCCGTTGATCCCGTCGATTCCGGACGCGACCAAGGCCGCGGCTCGCTGGATTCGCCCGCTGGTACCGCCGTTCGTTGCGCGGGTGATCGACAACACGACTCAGCCGCTGCGTACCGCGCGTCAGGTGTTCGAAGAGGTCGAAGAAATCACGTTTTCGCTCAAGCGCACTCGCAAGGTCACGGTCGACTCCGAGAGTTCCGACACCGGTGACCAGCCGCCGCGCGAATCCGCCACTGCCGACAAGCCGTCCACCACAGGCCGGATTCATTCGTCGCGCGAAGGCCGCGCCCACGGCACCCACGACCCGTCATCACACCGGACTCACCCTGAGCTAGGTCGCCACGAGCAACAGTCATCGTGGCCACTACCCGCTGGCGAGGTGGAGGGCTGGTCACTCGGGTCGGCGGAGCGCGACCGCAAGCTCGAGTTGATGGAGCGAGACGGACCCCGTGAACTTCGTGCGCCCGAAGGCCCCCATGAACTACTGCCCCCGAAATAACTGACAAATAAGCTGATTCAAGCGCAGGTTAGGTGACGGCTAGCTCGAGACGCTCGAGGCGGCGCACCAGGATGCTCGGAAGCCACTGGCCCACGTCGACCGCTTCGATCTCCGACGTGCGATCGAGCAGCAGGCGCAAGACGATCTGAGCCTCCAGACGTGCCAGCGCCGCGCCGACGCAGAAATGCGCTCCCTTTCCAAAGGTGATGTGCCCCTTAGCTTCGGCGCGATCGAGGCGGAACTCACCGGGTGTCTCAAAGTGAGCCGGATCGCGGTTGGCCGCCCCCCATAGAAGCATCAGATGCGAGTCGGCGGGCAGGTCGACGCCACCCAGGGTGATGTCGTTGCGCACGTGCCGGTAGTGGCCACGGAACGGCGGCTCGTAGCGCAGCGTCTCCTCAATGAATGCCGTTAGCAGGTCGGGGTTTTCGCGCACCTGCTGCTGGATATCGGGCCGTTGTGCCAGCATCCAGGTTGCGCTGCCCAGCAACGACGCGGTGGACTCTCCGCCCGCGGCGAACAAGATCACCATCATCGCCTGGGCGGTCACGGCATCAACCTCGCCCGCGGCGCACGCGGTAGCAAGTTCACCGAGTAGGTTGTCCTGCGGATCGGCTGCGGCCCGGTCGAATTGCTCGTGGATGTAGCCGCTGAGCTCCATGACAGCAACACCCGAGGCGGTGAGCTGGTCCTGGCTGACGAGCCCTTCAAGTAGTTGGGTGGCCGCGTACCCCCATTTCATTAGCTTGGCGGTGTCGGTCTCGGGCACACCAATCAGCTCAGCCACGACCATCATCGGCAGGCGATTGGCCACCGCGCCCATCCATTCGATGCGCCCGTCGCGCAGCGCCTCGTTCCACAACCGGTCCGCAGTGTCAGCGACGAATTGCTCTATCACCCGAATCCGTCTGGCCGCCAATTGGCGTACCACTAACTTGCGGTGTATCGCGTGGGCGGGCTCGTCGGCAGTGGCCAGCACGTGCGTCGGTCCGCCGAGGGGGTCCATCTCGAATGGCTGGACGCCTCCCTCGGCGGTGTAGGTCATGGTGGCGGTGAGGTTCGACGAGAAGTCCTCGGGGCGGCTGATGACATCATGGACCGCGTCCCAATCACAGACGGCATAGAAGTTCGAACCGCCGATTCGGTGGACCGACCCGACGGCGCGCATGCGCTCGTAGAGCGGGTAGGGATCCTGCAGAGATTCGGGACCGAAGAAGGCGCCCGCTTCGCTAACGACTGTCACATTTTCAGCGTGATAGGCGGGATATCTGCACGTCAACGCCGCCGCGCGAGGTTGAAACCCGCTGGCCGGAGCAGGTGCGCCCGGCTGTCTCACCGCGAGTCTCAGACCTGCAACTACGCTGAGAAGATTAGCGAGTACTGTCTCAATCTGAGATCGCAATGTCTCGTCTTCTCGGGCAGAAGGACGTGTCGGCAGTGCCGCGAAATGATTGGTTGGTCGGCGGCGATCGCCGCGAGATCGCCGCCGAACGCATCTATGCCGCGGCTACGGACATGATCACGCGCGAAGGCCTGGATACCTTCGATATCGACACGCTGGCTAAACGGGTGCACTGTTCTCGGGCGACGATTTACCGCTACGTGGGCGGCAAAGCCGAAATCCGTGATGCAGTCGTTGCCCGCGGTGCGTCTCGCATCATCGAGTCGGTGCGCCAAACCGTCGAGAATATGAGCGGGGCAGAGCGGGTTGTCACCGCAATCACGGTGGCGCTCAGGCTGATCCGAGCCGATCCCCTGGGCCAGCTCATGATGAGCTCCGTGCGGGCCAACGAGATGGTGTGGATGACCGGATCGCCACTATTGGCGCGCTTCGCCACCGATCTCACCGGGCTTACCGACCGTGATCCCCAGGGCGCACATTGGGTGGTTCGTGTTGTGCTGTCGCTGATGTACTGGCCAGCCGGCGATGACGAGACCGAACGCCAGCTCGTGGAGCGCTTCGTTGCGCCCGCATTCACCAACCCGGGCTAATAGCGGTCTGCTCGGTGCCGAATGCTTCCTAGAGCTCAGGCAAAAACCCGCCAGGTGATTCATCTCTAGCCACGGTCGCGTCCATTTCCTGCACCGGACTGCCGGTTCCGACCACTTTCCGTCATTTTTGTCACCGCCGAACTGTGGGCGCCCATGCTGGCGGCACTGGAGTCAACCTCTCCCGGCCAGCCCGGCCACTGTCCGAAGGAATATAGCCATGGCGGAATCAACCTCCTTGATGTCCATCCCCGAGTTCAATGCCACTGCGGCGCTTGACAAATTGCTCGCCGACGTCGGTTTGTCGGTTGCTGATGCGGGCGGGAGGGTCACATTCGCTGGACAAGATCCGATCATTGCCGCCCGTCATCGGTTGGGAGCGGCGATCGGCATCCCGATGATGGGCAATGCCGTGGCTGCGGCCGCCATGCACCGCCGGCGTGGCGGCCCCGGCCAGGATCTGCACCTGGATCTACGCCAGGCCGTTCATCACATCAACCCCAGCTTCTGTTGGCATCCCACTTTGGCGGGCGAGTTTCCCTCGGTCGCACTGGTTTTGGACAACCCGTTTGCGCTCATTCCTTACCGCACCCGCGACGGGCGCACCATAATGGCCTCGGCGGTATATCCCCATCAATGCGCCGCATGGTGCCGTTTCCTCGACGTGCCGCCCGACTTCGGCAAAGTCGCCCAAGCCTTCGCCGGCTGGGACGCTTTTGCGCTGGAGGATGCGGCTAATGCCGCCGGCCTACCGGCATGTGTGGCCCGCAGTCCGCAGGAGTGGCTGGCGCACCCGCATGGGGCTTTCCTGGCCTGCCAACCCGTCATCGGGCTGACTCGCATCGGCGACGCACCGCCACGAGAGCTGGGCCCCTCACGACGGCCCTTTGGCGGGGTGCGGGTGTTGTCGTTCACGCACGCCGTGGCCGGACCCACGGTGGGACGCGTGCTTGCCGAGCAGGGCGCCGATGTGCTGGGCGCGACGCGCCCCAACGACTTCGAACACGACTGGGTGTATTTCGAGGCCAACATCGGATCCCGCAGCGCCTGGCTCGATTTGACCATGGACACCGGAAAGGCCAACGTTGACCGATTGCTGCGCGACGCCCACGTCGTAGTCAACAACCACCGGGGCTTGAAACTGGAGAAGCTTGGCATCGATCCCCACGAACTCGCGCACACCCACCCCGGGTTGGTGCATGTCTCGATCACCTGTTACGGATCGGCCGGGCCGTGGGCCAACCGCGGTGGCTTCGACATGAACGGCTCGGCGGCTTCCGGGTTGATGGTTCTCGAGGGCAGCCAGGAGCAGCCGCAGCTACCGCCCACCGGGCTGATCAACGACTTCATCACCGGCTACATGGGAGCGCTGGGCGCCGCGGCCGGACTGATCAAGCAACAAACCGAAGGCGGCAGCTGGCACGTGACCGTCAACCTCACCCGCAACGCCATGTGGTATCAAACGCTCGGCCTGGTTGACCCGGCCGACGCCGGCTGCGACGACGAGCACACCATCGGCGAACCGGTGGCCTACGAGGCCGACAGCCCCATGGGCCACATCCACATGCTCGCCCCGCCGGTCACCTTCAGCCACACTCCGCCCCGCTGGCCCGACCCGATACTGGTCCCTCGCGGATCAAGCCGTCCCGAATGGACCAGTATCGACGGCCGCTCGCAGGAGTGACAATTAACACCGTGGGCGATGGCGTAGACGAACTCGATCTTGCATTGCTGGATGCGCTTCATGTCAATCCGCAGGCGAGCTTTGAAGATCTCGGGAGAGTTCTCGATGTTTCGTCGGTGACCGCGGCACGGCGTTGGCGGCGTCTGGCATCCACGGGGCGAGCATGGGTTTCCTCGGCGATCGGGCCCCGAATGCCGGTGAAGGCCGCCCTGTTTGAGGCTGAGTGCGAACCCGGTTCCGCGCCGTCGGTGGCCGACGAGTTCGCTGCCAGGCCACAGGTTTTCAGCGTCAACATCACGACGGGCAAAGACAACATCTATGCCTTGCTGGTGGCCGCCGACCAACCGCTGTTATCCGAATTGATCGTGGATGTGCTTCCCGCAGTCACCGGACTAGTCCGCGTTCAGTGCGCGCTGATTACTGAGTTATTCAGCGGAACCCGCTGGCGGCTCGGTGGTCTCAGCTCGGGGCAAGTGCGCGCGGTGACGCCCGATCCGGCGACCAACGCGCAAGCGCACGAGTTCGATCAGTTCGACCGCGAGTTGTTCTTGGCGCTGCAACGTAATGGACGGCTCAGCTGGCGGGATCTGGCCGCGGCGGTCGGCCAATCGGAAGCCGTGGTGCGTCGCCGTATAGCCCTGCTGATCCGCACGGGATTGCTGGCGTTCCGGACCGATTTCGCACGCGTGGAAGCCGGCTGGCTGACCGGCGTCGCGCTCAAGATGGGAGTCACCGGGTCGCCGCTGGCTTCAGTGGGACGCACGCTGGTCCAATACCCCGAGACCCGGTTCTGCGCCGCGACGGTGGGCGCCGGCGCCGCCAACCTTTTCGTCACTATGCAGCTACACAAGCTGTCGGCCCTTGATGCGGTCATTTCTCGGCTGATCGCCGAATACCCTGACGTGGCAGTGCTGGACACACGCGTCGTGCTGCGCTCCGTCAAATCCTGGGGGCGGCTGTTGGGCCCCGACGGCCGCGCACACGAAATAGTGCCCGTCGACCTGTGGGCCCCTGCTACCTCGTAGCACCGGAAAGCGTCATCGGAAAAAGTTCACCGCGTGATCGTCAGTCACGGACGGAATTGTCGCACTCTTCCGCTGGCGCCTGATGCCTCGCGATCGTGCCGGCCAATGCAACCGGAGCGGGAAAACTTCATGTTCCGAGGACTTTTGGCTGACTCCTGGTCGATGAGAGTTGGCAACGGCCGCGGTACCCCCCGGCACCCCGGCCGTGCCAAGTTTCTCATCGCCACTCAACAGGTCACCGCAGCCGACTCGGTGAACAGCGGTCCCCACTCGTGACGAGCCGCAGACTGCGCATCGGTGAAGCTGGCTGTCTTCTCGCCATCGCCCGCAAGGTGAACCAGCGCCCATGCCATCGCAAACACCGGCACCCTGTGACGTATTGCCGCGCTGTGCAATTCGTCGAAAGCTGCGTCTGAGCGGCACCGCCGAAGTCCGATGATAATTCCCCGCGCGGTGTCGAGAATGCGACCAGAGTTCGGGCCACACGTCGTCTGGGCGGGAACCCAGTTCGCCATCATGCTGTGGATACCTCCTGTTGGCGCCTTAACGAAATCCGCTACCCACATAGCAGAGTCAGAATCCATGCGAGTACCCGCAACTCGCGACCACGATCCTGAAAGGTGCCCTGTGCAATGATTTGTGGATCGATCGCGTTGTGCCAGACCGCCGCCTACATCGATACGCGCTTGTGATCGTGTTGAGATTGATCAGATGCCATCATGGCGCCACATGATGCGATTCACACCCATGTTGTGGAGCCGGGAAATCGCAAGTAGCAGGCGGTTTTACGGGTATTCCGAGCCTAGCAGTTGCCAAGCCCGCGTCATCACAGGATGGCTTTGAGGTCTTTCGCCTTGGCGATATCGTCCCAGTCGACGTCCAGCTCGAGCAGAATCTCCTCGGTGTGCTGTCCATGCTCTGGAGCACGCGCCGGGCCCGGCGGGGTTTCGTTGAATTGAACGGGCGCCGCGACGATCCGGTATTTCTCGCCGTGGTCGTCGACGTTGGTCACCACGTAGCCGTTCGGTTCGACTTGCGGGTCGTTGAGCGTCTCCCGCGGCGTGGCGAGGGTACCCCACACACCCGGTTCGTCTTCAAGCGCCTTCTGCCAGTGCGCAAGGTCATGGCTGGCGAACGCATTCGCCACGATCTCGGTCGCCGCGGCCGCGTTGGCTATCAGATTGCTCGACGGCACAAACCGCTCGTCGGTGGCCAACTCCGGCAGACCCATACGCTCGCAGAATCCGGCCCAGAATTTGTCGGGCTGCAAGAAGACCAGCTGAATCCACCTGCCGTCTTTGGTCTTGTACCTGTTCACAAGTGGGTTGATGGCCAACCCGGGCGGCGCACCCGGGATGCCGTCGATATCGAAGAAATCGGCCGCACAAATCGACGGCGCGATTGACCACATCGCCTGGGCCAGCAGCGAGGAGTCGACGATCGTCGGCTCACCGGTCCGTTCCCGGTGGAACAAAGCGGCGCACACACCCCCGGCCAAGGTTGCCCCGCCCTGCAGATCTCCGAATCCCGGGCCCTGGACAGCGGGTGTTTCGGACCCGAACGGTGTCAGCGTGTACGCGACACCGCCACGCGCCAGGTAGGTGGCGGCGTCGAAACCGCCACGATCCCGGTCCGGGCCGCGCACCCCGAGCCCGGTACCCCGCGCGATGATGATCTTTGGGTTGAACGCGCGGATGTCCTCGATGGTGAGTCGGGCTCGTTCGAGTGCCGCAGGCAGCCAATTGGTCAGCAAGACATCCGCACTGGCCAATAGCCGGCCGAACAAATCCCGCCCCGTTTCGGATTTGATGTCGATGGCGATGCTGCGCTTGCCGCGGTTGCCTAGCTCGAGGATGAAGTCGGCGTCCGGGCGGGCGGCTTCTCGGGTGAAACCACCGACGACCAGCGCCCGTCCCGGATCCCCGGAGGCGACGCCCTCCACCTTGATCACGTCGGCGCCCCAGTCCGCGAGGGCGGCACCGGCTGACGGTACGTAGGTCCACGACGCCAACTCGACAACTCGGACACCGCTGAGCACGCCTGACATCGCCAACCCCTCAGTCGCCACCATTTCTTGCTATTTTAGATATTCTAGCTACTCTAAGGGATATTGATAGCCCGGCTGCAGCCACGCGCAGTTTTTCGTGGAAGAGATGCGATGGAGCCGACCGTTGGTCCGATCCGAATCCCCGCTGCGGTGAGCGCGTGGCGAATCGCAAAGCAAGTCAGCGGCCGCAGGCCGATTTTCGATGCTCTACCACTAATCCTGGTGACGAACGGCTTTGGGCCCCAACGTGGGTCGTTGACATAGGCACGGGGACGAAGGACGGGCGATGGGCAGGGTAACGGGCAAGGTGGCCGTGATCACTGGCGCCGCGCGCGGGCAAGGGCGTTCGCATGCGCGGATGCTGGCCGCGGAAGGCGCGGACATCGTTGCGGTGGATCTGTGCGCAGATATCGAAACCAATGAGTACCCGCTGGCCCGTCCGGAGGATCTGGACGAGACGGCGCGGCTGGTCGAGAAGGAAGGGCAGCGCGCGTTCACCGCGATTGCCGACGTTCGCGACCGGGTGGCGTTGGCCACGGCGATCGACGAGGGCGTCGCCGAATTCGGGCATCTCGACATCGTGGTCGCCAACGCCGGTATCTGCCCGCTCACTGCGGGCCTACCGCCCCAGGCTTTCGCCGACGCGGTGGACGTGGACCTGCTCGGCGTGCTCAACCTGGTGCACGCGAGCCTCAAACATCTGCAAGCCGGCGCGTCGATCATCGTGATCGGGTCCAATGCGGCATTTATGTCGTCAATGAACACCACCGGCATCGATGGCGGTCCCGGCGGGGCTGGATATGCCTTTGCGAAACTCGCTGCCGCGCACTACGTCAACGACTTTGCCCTGGCGCTGGCCAAGTTCTCTATCCGGATGAATGCGGTGCACCCGACGAATGTCAACACCGACATGTTGCACAGTGCGCCGATGTACCGGGCCTTCCGGCCCGACTTGAAAGACCCGACCCGCGAGGACGCCGAACCGGTTTTCCCGGTGGTCCAGGCGATGCCGATCCCCTATGTCGAACCGGAGGACATCAGCGAGGCGGTGGTGTTCCTCGCCTCCGACGCGGCACGCTACATCACCGGACAGCAGTTGCGGGTGGACGGCGGCGGCTTCCTCAAGGTCAAGCCTTGGTCGGGTGCGTGACAGCGGTGGCACTAATCGGACTGCCGCGCAACGGAATCGGAGTTGTGAGCATGCCAAGGGTGACCCGCGGAGGAGCGCAGTGAACGACGGCCACTCCCCAGACGTCCAGCGTGACATCTACGCGCTCATGATGCTGATGAAGGCGGCCGATGACCGGCTGTCCAAGGGCATTGGCACCGGCGAGTTCATGTGTGTGTATTGGCCATCGCGCGGCCAGGAGGCGATCGCCGCAGCCATGGGTGTCTCGTTGCGACCCGACGACCAGCTGGTGACCACCTACCGGGGGCTGCACGACCTCATCGGCAAGGGGGTTCCGCTCGAGGAGATCTACGGCGAGATGATGGGACGCACGGTCGGCGCCAGCCGCGGCAAGGGCGGCACCATGCACATCGCCAAACCCGAAAAGGGCGTGATGCTCTCGACCGGGATCGTCGGAGCCGGCCCGCCGGTGGCCGTGGGGCTGGCGATGGCCGCCAAGCGCAAGGGCATCGACCGCGTCACGGTGGTCAGCTTCGGCGACGGCGCCACCAACACCGGCTCGTTTCATGAAGCGGCGAACATGGCCGCGTTGTGGGATCTGCCGATGGTGTTCGTGTGCCAGAACAATCTTTACGCCGAGATGACGCCGACCGCCGACACGATGAAGCTCGAACAGGTCGCCGATCGGGCTGCCGGTTACGGCATGCCCGGCATTCGGGTCGACGGCAACGACCCGCTGGCGGTGAAATCCGCGCTCGACGACGCACTACAGCGGGCACGCGACGGCGCCGGCCCCACCTTCATCGAATGCGTGACGTTCCGCTTCCGCGGCCACTACTTCGGTGATCGGATGCCGTATATCCCCAAAGACCAACTAGCCGCGGCCATCGCGGCCGACCCGGTGCCGCGGTTCCGCAGCCACCTCGCCGAAACCGGCATCTGCAGTGAAGACGAGCTCGACCGCATTGACACAGAAGCCCTTGCGACCGTGGAGACGGCGTTGAAAACCGTCATGAGCGCGGATTCCCCGTCGATCGACGAACTCGACCGCGACGTGTACGCAACCCCGATCAAGTTCCCGGTGTGAGGAAGCCACACATGATGGAATCAAAAGAGGTGGAAGAAAAAGAGATGACGATGCGCGAGGCGCTGAACCTCGCGCTGGATGAGGCGCTGCGTACCGACGACCGAGTGTTCCTGCTCGGCGAAGACATCGCCGATCCCGGGGCGTCCGGCCCGACCGCAGGGCTGTCGACGAAGTATGGCCGCGACCGGGTCTTGGACACACCGATCTCGGAAGCCGCGATCGTCGGCGCGGCGATCGGCGCCGCCATCGACGGGCTGCTGCCGGTAGCCGAGATCATGATCATGGACTTCATCGGCATCGCCGCCGACCAGCTGATCAACAACGCCGCCAAACTGCGATTCATGACCGGCGGGCGCACCACCGCGCCGATCACCATCCGCACTCAGGTGTACGCGGGACTGGCCACCGGTGCTACGCATTCGCAGAGCCTGGAGGCGTGGTTCATGCACATCCCGGGGATGAAGGTGATCGTGCCCTCCACCCCCCGCGACGGCAAAGGCCTACTGACTTCGGCAATCTTCGATGAGGACCCCTGCCTGTTCGTCGAGACGATCCGTCTGCAAAGCAAGAAGGGACCGGTCCCCGTCGATCCCGGGTTCTCAATTCCGCTCGGCCAGGCCGACATCAAGCGGCCGGGCAGCGACGTGAGTTTGATCAGCTACGGACGCAGCGTGCACGACGCGCTGGCGGCGGCGGCCACACTGGCCGAGCAGGGCGTGAGCGCGGAGGTCGTCGATCTACGCACCCTTGTTCCACTCGACGTCGAGACCATCGTCGAATCCGTGCGCCGTACTCGAAGAGCCGTAATCATCCACGATGCAGTGCAATTCGCCGGGCCGGGAGCAGAAATCGCCGCGATCCTGCAATCCGAGTTATTCGGCGAACTGGCGGCACCCGTCGAGCGGGTCGGCGCCAGGTTCGTCCCCAACCCGGCCGCGGCGGCGCTCGAGGCGCAGGTGTACCCGTCGCCCGCACGCATTGTCGAAGCCGCGCAGCGCACTTTTTACAAGGCGGAAGCGCGTGGCTGACTTCGTCATTCGCATTCCACGAGTATCGGTGGCCGTCTCCGAAGCCGAGCTCACCGATCTCCTGGTCGATGCCGGTGAGCATGTCGAAGAGGGCACCCCGATCTACGTAATCGCCACGGAAAAGGTGGAACAGGAAATCGAAGCCGGAGCGTCAGGCATCGTGCAGTGGACGGGCCAGATCGGGACCACCTACGACATCGGCGCCGAAATCGGCGTCATCACCTCATAACGGAAGATAGCGGAAGGTAAAACCTATGGACCTCAACGAGACCCGCGAGAGAATCATCTACGAAAAGGAAGGGCCGATCGCGCGAGTCACGCTGAACTGGCCCGAGAAGGCCAACGCCCAGGACCAGAAGCTGGCCGAAGAGGTCGACGCCGCGCTGCTGGACGCCGACCGCGACTACGACATCAAGGTGCTGATCCTGAAGGCCAACGGCAAGGGCTTCTGCTCGGGACACGCCATCGGCAACAACGCGGTTGACTATCCCGCGTTCGTCGAGGCCGCAAAGGTCATGGGCACACCGTGGAAGCCGCAGACCGACCTGTTCGTCAAGCCGATCCTGAACCTGTGGGAGTTCTCCAAGCCGACCATCGCCGCAGGTGCACGGCTACTGCGTCGGCGGCGGCACCCACTACGGGCTGACCACCGACATCGTCATCGCCGCCGAGGACGCCTACTTCTCCTACCCGCCCGCTGCAAGGCTTCGGCATGCCCTCGGGTGAGTGCTCGATTGAGCCGTGGGTCTTCATGAACTGGCGACGCGCAGCGTATTACCTCTACCTCGCCGAGGTCATCGACGCCAAGAAGGCGCTCGAGGTCGGTCTGGTCAACGAGGTGGTCCCGCGCGAGCAACTCAATGACCGCGTCGAGGCGATCGCGCGCCATATCGCCCAGGCGCCGATGACGACGCTGCTGGCGACCAAGGCCAACCTCAAACGGGCCTGGGAGCTGATGGGCATGCGGGTGCACTGGCAGAGCTCCAACGACCTCGTCGCGCTGGCGTCGATCAGTAAGGATGTGCAGGAGCTGATTCAGCAGGTGTTCAAGGACAAGGTGCTGCCGTCCGAGCAAGCCCGACGCCAAGCCGCGGCGGCCGCGTCGACCGACGGCGCCGCAACCACTTGAGCCCGTTCGAGGCCCCTCGTGAATATCGCCGATCACGCGATCACAGCCACTGACTCGCCGGCCTTGATTATCGACGGCGGCACGATCTCGTTCGGCGAGCTGCATGCCAGGAGCCAACGGGTCGCCGCGTTATTGCACGATGCTGGGCTGCGCCGCGGCGACGGCGTGGCCCTGGTCCTGCCGAACCGGTCCGACTTCTTCGAAATCACTTGGGGCTGCCAGCTTTCCGGGCTCTACTACACCGCAGTCAACACCCACTTCACCCCCGACGAAGTCGCCTACGTCATCGACGACTCCGACGCCAAGGCGGTGTTCTTGGATATTACAGACGCGTCGATGGGCGACCTCGCGGCGCACGTCCGCAATGTCAACACGGCTGTGGAGGTCCATCTCAGTGTCGGAGGCGACCTGCCCGGCTGGTGGGCTTACGAGGACGCCCTCGCGGCGGCCGGCGATCCGCCGCCGTTGTCGGACGGCTCGGAGATGCTCTACTCGTCCGGCACCACGGGACGGCCCAAGGCCGTTCGCCGGCCGCTTCCGAGCGACGGCAACGGCTCGTGGGCTCAGTCGGTGCTGGAGATGGCACTGACCCACAAGTACGGGATGACCCAATCGAGCGTGTACCTCTCCCCCGCACCGCTCTACCACGCTGCCGGGGTGAACTACACCATGGCGGTCAATCGTGTGGGTGCCGCCTCGATCGTCATGGGAAAGTTCGACGCCGAGACCGTTTTGCGACTGATCGAGACGCACGGCGTCACCCACGCCCAGTTCGTGCCGACGATGTTCGTGCGGATGCTCAAGCTGCCCAAGACCGTCCGAGATAAATACGACGTCTCGAGTTTGCGGTGTGTAATCCACGCGGCCGCCCCTTGCCCGGTAGACGTCAAGCACCAAATGATGGAGTGGTTTGGGCCCATCATCCACGAATATTACGGAGGCACTGAGGGATTCGCAGGTACCACGATCGGGCCAGAGGAGTGGCTCGCTCATCCCGGCTCGGTGGGCATACCAATGGCCCCGGTGCACGTGGTCGACGAGTACGGACAGGAGCTTCCCATCGGGGAGTCCGGCGAGCTTTACTTCGAAGGTGGACCTGACTTCGAGTACTTCAAGGACCCTGCCAAGACTGCGTCGGTGTACAACGACCGCGGGTGGCGCTCCTTGGGCGACATGGGTTACGTCGACGAGGACGGGTACATGTACCTGACCGACCGATCGACGTTCATGATCGTCTCCGGCGGGGTGAACATCTACCCGCAAGAGGCGGAGAACGTGCTGGTCATGCATCCCAAACTCGTCGATGCGGCGGTGTTCGGCGTTCCCAACGACGAGTTCGGTGAGGAGGTCAAGGCCGTCGTACAACCGGTCGAAGGTGTCACGCCCGGGCCCGACCTCGAGGCCGAGCTCATCGCATACTGCCGGGCACACCTGGCCGGCTACAAGTGCCCGCGCACAGTCGAATTCGAGCCGGAATTGCCCCGGGACCCGAACGGAAAGCTCTACAAGAGGCGCATCCGCGAACGTTACTGGCAGGGGCGGGTATCACGGATCGTGTGAGCTAACAGCAAAAGAGGGTAGTGAGATGGCCGTTGAGATGGGTAACCAAGTCAGCAGCGTACGAACCGAGGTGAACTGGACGCCGCTCCCGGTGCCGTGGGCGGTCCAGACCGCCGACCGGATTCCTAAGCAGCGCTACTACGACCCGGAGTTCTACGCGCTCGAGAAAGAGATGTTCTGGCCGCGCGTGTGGCAGATGGCGTGCCGGCTCGAGGAGATACCCAAGCCCGGCGATTTCGTGGAGTACGAGATACTCGACGAGTCGATCATCGTGGTGCGAATCGACAGCCAAAGCGTGCGGGCATACCACAACGCATGCCGCCACCGCGGAGTAAAGCTGGTGGAAGGCAACGGGAATCGGCGTACTTTCGTCTGCCCATTCCACGGGTGGTGCTGGGGCATCGACGGACGCAACACTTTTGTGCTGCGACCTGAGGTATTCGCCGAGGAAAACCTGTGCCCGGACGATCTGCAACTCGTCTCGGTCAGATGCGAGCTTTGGGGCGGGTGCGCCTGGATCAACCTCGATGACGACGCCCCCGCGTTGCGTGACTGCATGGAGCCGTTCGCATCGATCTATGACGCCTGGAAGGTGGAATCGCTACGCGTCGAGTGGTGGCAATCGTGTCGGCTACCGGTGAATTGGAAGCTCGCGACGGCAGCGTTCATGGAGGGCTACCACGTCCCGCAGACCCACCCGCAGCTGCTGCCGTCCGCGCAGACCGGTACCCCTTCCGGAGCGGTGCACCCAATTGTCGCCAGCAGCCTGTACTTCATGCGCACTCTCGGAGACGGCATGGGCGGCATGACCCACGAGAACGACATCCGCGTCGCGGAGGGCCTGCAGAACATCGAGCTGCCGTCCGATCCGGGCGAGGCGATGACCGCTTGGCGCAGCGCCCTCAACGATGCCGTCGTCAGCTGGCATCGGGCCCGGGGCAGCGACATGCCCGACCTCAACGAGCTGGTCCGCCGCGGAATCACTGACGCGATCGGCTTCTGCTTCCCACACCACTTCATCCTGCCCACCTACAGCAGCGCCTCGTCCTACCGGATCCGTCCGCTGGGGCCCGAGGAGACCCTGTTCGAGATCTGGTCGCTGACCCGTTTCCCCTCTGACCTTTCTGCGGGGAAACCCACACCACCGGATCCGATGGCGCCCGACGATCCGCGCTGGCCACCGATCCCCGCCCAAGACTTCTCCAACTTGCCACGACAGCAAAAAGGACTGCACTCCAAAGGATTCGAATACATGCGCTTGTCGGATCAGATCGAAGGACTGATCTCGAACTTCGAACGCGTCGTCGACGGCTTCCTCGCCGGCCTGCCGTACGAGGCGCTGGTACCCGCGATTCAGAAGACCAACACCACCATTGACGTGCCGGTCGCCAACCTGGGATTCACCTCGAGCGCCACCACGGAGGCACGATGACCACCCAGTGGGACCGCTCCGTCGACTTGCTCATCGCGGGAAGCGGCGGTGGCGGCATGGTGGCCGGGCTGGCCGCACTCGACTGCGGGCTCGAGCCGCTGATCATCGAGAAACAGGCCCTCGTCGGCGGTTCGACCGGGCTTTCGGGCGGCATCGTGTGGCTGCCGAACAACCCGTTGATGCGGGCCGACGGGATCGCTGACTCGCACGAGGACGGTTTGGCTTATCTGGCCGACGTAGTCGGCGACATCGGTGCGCCTTCCTCAACCGCGCGCCGTGAAACGTTTCTGACCGCGGGTTACGAAATGATCAATTTCCTTGTACGCAAGGGGGTTCGGCTGATCCGGTGTGCGGGATGGAGCGATTACTACCCAAACCATAAGGGCGGCAACGAGTCCGGCCGGGCGGTCGAAGGAATTCCCTTCGACGCCGCCGAGCTCGGGAGCTGGCACGACAAAGTGCAGCCGCCGTTGGCCAAGAACTACGGGTACGTGGTGCTGACCAACGAGCTGCGCTCGGTCCAGTATTTCAACCGTTCGCCGCGCGCGTTCGCGGTGGCAACAAAGGTGTTCCTGCGCACCGCAGCGGCGCGGAGCCGCCGGCGCCAGATCCTCACCAACGGCGCATCACTGATCGCTCAGATGTTGAAGGCGCTGATCGACCTTGGCGACGGCCAGCCTCCGCTGTGGACCAACGCCGCGATGGAAGATCTCATTGTCGAAGACGGCCGGGTCGTCGGCGCTCGCGTCTCCTACAACGGCGAAACGCTGACCATCGAGGCACGCAAGGGCGTGCTGCTGGCCGCGGGCGGCTTTGGCCACAACAAGGAGATGCGGCGCCAATACAGCGGTGACCAGCCGAATGAGGCGCAGTGGTCGATCGCCAACGCCGGAGATACCGGCGAGGTGCTGCAGACGGCGATGCGCCTGGGTGCCAAAACCGATCTGCTGGACGAAGCATGGTGGCTGCCTTCGGTTTTCATCGCAAACGGTGGCGCCGCTGCCGCGTCGCTCGGTTCGGGACGACAGCGGCCTGGGGCCATCTACGTAGATCCGACCGGCCGACGGTTCTGCAACGAGTCCAACTCCTACGTCGAGGTCGGCAAGGCGATGTACGCCAACAAGGCAGTGCCCTGCTGGATGATCTTCGACGACGGTTACGTGCGCAGATATGTCACCAGCGCTAGCCCACTAAAACCACTGAAACGGAACCAGCACCTGCCTCCCGAGCTGATCGAGAGCGGTGCGGTCAAACGGGCCGACACCATCGACGACCTCGCCCGCCAGATCGACCTTCCCGCCGACGAACTGGTGCGCACGATCCAGCGGTTCAATCAGTTCGCCGCCAAGGGATTAGACCCCGACTTCGGTCGGGGGCAGTCGGCCTACAACGACTGTCTCGGCGATCCCGGGTATCGTCCGAACGCCGCCGTCGGCCCGCTCGAGCGGGCGCCGTACTACGCGACCAGGGTTTTCCCGGCGGATGTCGGGACATGTGGGGGTGTGATCACCAACGAGCACGCGCAGGTTCTCGACGAGCAAGACCGGGTGATCGACGGCCTGTACGCCACCGGCAATACCACCGCGACGGTGATGGGCCGAACGTATCCGGGCGCCGGTGCGAGCATCGCCAACTCGATGGTGTTCGGCTACGTCGCAGCGCGGCACGCCGCGGGCCGCAAAGTCGCCGGCGAGATGAGCCGCTAGTCCTCTGCGTCTGATTCGTCGCGGCCGACGAATTCGCGTGGCTTCATACCTGACTGCATGAGCTCGGCTCGCCGCGCCTGAACGTCGGATGCAGCGCCGACCATGTTGGTCAAGATGTGGCTGACCTGGAGGTGCACGCGCATGCCCATCAATTCCCACGCACGCTTGACGTTGTTCTTCACCGCCATCAGCGTGGTCAACGGGATCTGCGCGATCTTGCGTGCCATTTCCTCGACGGTGTCCTCGAGGTCTTCGCGCGGCACCACCTTATTGAGCAAGCCCCAATCGAGGGCTTGCTGCGCCGACAGGGTTGGCGCCAGCAACAGCCAGTCCATGGTCCGGTGCCAGTTCATCATCAACCACGGCTCAATCATGGTGTGCCCGCCGGGTTCGCCGAGGCTTTGAGCAAGGGGCATCTGGAAATACGCGTCCTCGGACGCCACGCAGAAGTCGGTCAACAGTCCGAGGTAGATCCCGCCGCCCATGCAATAGCCGTGGATCTGGGAGATCGTGGGCTTGGGGAACTCCCACAAATACAGCGTCGGCCACAGGAACAGGTCGGCGGTGCCTTTGTACAGATCCTCGAACGTATTTCCGAAATCCGGGTACGGGTTTTCGTCCGGACCCCAGCGAGCTACGTGCCCGCCGCAGAAGCCCTTCCCGTTGGCCTTGAGGATGACGACCTTGATCTCCTTGTCGCGGTCGGCCTCGTGCAGGCAATTATCGACTTCGGTGACCAGGACCGCATCCTTGGTGTTGGCCTTGTCGGCCCGATTCAGAATGATCCGCGCAATCGGCGGTTCGCGTTCGTAAATGACCGCTTCGAGCTCGCGCCGTTCCATGCCCGGGACATTACCGGACGCGGCATACCCGAAAGTCCAATAGCGTGCCGCATATTGCGCCGCGGAATTCGCTTAGCGGTTGCGCGATCTCGCCGCTAGGAGTGAGCTGTATTTGGTGAGCACTGGACTGTGCCACAGCGCGATCCGCTGGCGCGGCCACAGGCCTGATCCTGAAGACGAATGGAGCTCTCATGACGACTCCTATGGACCGGGTAGCGCATCTGGACCTGGTTGCCCGACTCAAATCCTCGTACCAAGAACTACCCGACGCGCCCACGCCTGATCTGATCGACCACGAGCGATTCACCGCCTACACCAAGACCCCACATGACGTGGGCGGCGAGCCCGCCGCCGCCCTGGAATTCGAGAACAAGCAGTACGAGGCGTGGGAAGAGAACACCTATGTCACGTGCGAGGTTCTCGGCTGGCGTGGAATCTGGTTGTCGGAGGAGCGACGCCGGATCGGCAACGTCGACCTGGGCCGTGCGATCTATCTCGGACTGCCGTACTACGGGCGGTGGCTGCTTGCCGCAGCGCGCATCCTCGTCGATAAACATCACATCGGCCTGAGTGAGTTGGCCGAACGCACGGCCGAGGTCAAGGCCCGCTACGCGGGCGGCCTGCAGGGAAATACCTTAGAGGCCAAGCCCAAGTTCGAAGGTGACCCTGCCAAGGTCAAACGCAACCGGCACCACACGCACGCGGTCGGCAAGGGCGACCCGCAGGTGTATGCCGGGCAGGCCGGCGAGCCGATGTTCAAGGTCGGCGACAAGGTGGCCGTACGGGAGCTGCCCGTGCTGTTCTATACCCGCACTCAGGAGTACCTACGAGGCGCGAAGGGTGAAATCGCGATCGTCTCGTACGAAAGCCCCGCAGCCGAGGACGAGACCTGGGACGGGCCCGACCAAAAGCCCGAGTGGTTCTACATCGTTCGGTTCAACCTCTCCGAGCTGTGGCACGGCTACACCGGGCCCAGCAATGACACGCTGCAGACCGAGATTCCCGAGCGGTGGCTCGAAGCGGCCCGCTAGCCACGAGCTTGCGTTCACCGACTTGAAAGGACCCCAGCATGACCGCTCAAGACCACGACCACGACCGTACCGCCGCACCCATGGTGGACGAGATCACCGACTTCGAAGTCCTCGAGATCGCGCTGCGCGAATTATGCATCGAAAAAGGCATTTTCACGGCGGAGGACCATCGGCGCTTCACCGAGTTCGCCGAACAGATCGGCCCGGCTCCGGGCGCGCGCTTGGTGGCGCGGTCCTGGCTTGATCCCGACTTCAAGAAGCTGGCTCTCTCCGACCCGCTCGCCGCCAGTAAGGAAGTGGGTGTCGACTGGCTGCAGCCCACGGGTTTCGGGACGCCGAGTGACTTCACGGCGCTGCACGTCCTCGAAGACACGCCTACTCTCCACCACGTCATTGTCTGCACCCTGTGCTCCTGCTATCCGCGACCGATTCTGGGCAATTCCCCCGAGTGGTACCGGACGCCCAACTATCGCCGTCGCATCGTGCGCTGGCCGCGGCAGGTACTCGCGGAGTTCGGGCTGTACCTGCCAGAGGAGGTCGAGATCCGGGTGGAGGATTCCAACCAGAAGCATCGGTTCATGGTGCTGTCCGTCCGCCCCGAAGGGACGGAGGGCTGGACCGAGGACCAGCTGGTCGAAATCATCACTCGCGATTGTTTGGTCGGTGTCGCGTTGCCCAAGGTTGGCGTGACGACGAACGTGATCATCCAGACCCGCCCCGCCATCCATCCCGTCGGCCACTGATCTATGGGGAGCAACGGATGAGCACGTCTCGAAATCAGCGCTCGGTCGAGGACTCCACGATCGCGCCGCTGGCGAAAATCGTTGAACGCAACCAGGTCTGGAGCCGCATGGCGGCCAAGTACGGGGTTGATAACCCCGCACCGCCGTGGAAGACGAGCCTCGACGGTATTTGTGATGCTCTTGATCAGAGCGCCTGCGGCCCAGAGATACTCAGTTTTGTCGATCGGCGTAGCGAAGAGGACGCGCTGTCGGCAACCGTCTATTCCAATCTGCCCTACCCGGAGAACCGGCTGGTTGCGCTGGCGCACTCGCTCGTGGTGCGCGGCGTCATCGACGAAGCCGAACTCGAGGAGCGACTGGCGGTTGTCCGTGCCAGGCTGGAAGCCTGAATCTCAGGCGCGTGCCAGCAGCCAGGCGTAGCCCTCCGCTTCGCCGGCGGCGACCAAGTTGAGGTCGGCGAAAGCGGCGGGCAGCTCGCCCGCCACTGCGCGGAACGGCCCCGGGGCGGCCCCGACTTCACTGAGCACCGCGATCGCGAGTAACCCGCCCGGCGCGAGCCGTTCGATGATCGCCTGGTCCAGGCGGCGGTCCCGGAACTTGTGGCAGAGGATGACGTCGACGGGCGGCCCATCCGGCAGACCCTCGTCGAGATCGACAACACCAAACTGGCAGCGATCGGCGACGCCGCTGCGCTGGGCCAGATCCCGTGCCTGGGCGATGGCTACCGGAGAGACGTCCAATCCCCAAACGTTCAAGCCGCGCCGAGCCAGCCAGACCGTGCCGAGCCCCGGGCCGCATGCCAAATCAAGAGCCCTTCCCGCGGTTGGGAATTCCTCTGCATAGGCGGCGAAGGCGCCAGGTGGCTCAACCGCGCCGACGAGTGCCGGCCCCTGACTGGTGTACCGCTCGTCCCAGCGGCGCCGGTCCTCCCTCGTCACAGCCGCCACCGTAGGAGTATTCGCGGCCTATGGCCGCATCGCCTGTGCGTGCGAGTCCCGACGCAGCGATGGGCGGGGGTCGCCCCAGCGGTTCTCGATCGCTCCCCACGGGTCCGCATAGTCTCCTGGAAAACCACGATAGGGCGAGCGCCGTCTTAGGTACCAGCGCAGCGTCGGTGCGAGCGGCCTTAACAGCCAACGGCGCCACCCGACCTTAACCCGTATCTCGGCATGCATCTCAGGCAGCGAATGACGTTGAAACGCAAGTACATCCTGCGCACGTTCGGTGTCCATCCAGTCGGTGGCGAACCACGCCCGGTCGTCGTCGGGGTTACCGGGCCGTCCTGCCGGCAAGCCGCCGCGCAAACCCATTGCGGCTGCGGACTCGGTTCCCAGGCTGGCCTGCGTGATGCGATGAGTGTCGTCACCGCCGATGAGAAACATTTCGCGGACGTGATCGGTAACGGTGGCCGCACAGAACGCGTGGGCGACGTCGCGCACATCGACGGTTTGGATGCGTCCATCGGACGGCAGCACCGCTTCGAAGAAGATCAGATCGCGGTCGAGTGCCCAGCGCGGTTCAGCCAGGAGCACCCCGCCCAGCCGGAGCACCACCCAATCCAGCTCCGAGGTTGTCACGTAATCCTCGGCCATGACCTTGTGCGCGCCGTAAAGATCGCTAGGTCGCAACGGTGTCGACGTCGTCAACAACCCAGCATTCCGATGGGGATTGCGAGCGCCATAGACCGCGACGCTGGACGCTTGCACGAATCGAGGCGGGATCGGCATCGCCGAAGCCGCCTTCACCAAGCTCGCGGTGGCATCTACATTGACCGCTCGCGCGAGCCGGGGCCGCGCATAGCAGAACGGCGGAATGATGGCGGCCAAATGAACGATGGCCGTTGGCGCTACAGCGGCGAGCAAGGCTTCTACGTCTGTCGTTGATGTCAGGTCGGCCCACCGCACCTCCACCGCATGCCGAGCGGTCAATGCTTTGGCGCGTTTGTGATTCGCCGGGACGTCGAGGTCGGTAGCGACAACCCGGCGGCCCCGATCGGCCAACTCGGCCACGACGGCCGAACCGACCAGACCGAACGCACCGGTGACAAGAACACAATCATTGGTCATGGCGGCCCCCTCAGCCCGGCACCCGCATCCGGAACCGGATTTGGCGAGAATTCTGGACAGGTGTCTGTCTTTTCGTGCCTGAGGGTAGCGGCTTGACCGACTGCGGGCAAGATCGGAAGCCCCTGAAACGGCCTCGCGCTCACCGTAACAAACTGATCAGCCTAGGTTTCGACGCAAAATTGTCGGCGACACATTCCGTTTCTTATACTGGACTGGTGTCTAGAGAAGTTGCTCCTCCCGTCAGTGCCGGGGCAGGCGTCGCCCGCCGGTCGGATCGCCGACCGGGCCAAACGATCCGCAAAGTTCTCGACGCCGGTTTGCAGGAACTGCGCGAATCGTCATACGCCAACCTGACGATGCGTGCGGTCGCGAGCCGCGCTGGGGTATCACCGGCCAGCGCGTATACCTACTTTCCGTCGAAAAGCGCGCTGGTGGCGGCGGTGTATCTACACTTTCTGCGCGCACTTCCGCTGCATATCGATGTCAACGACACAACCAAGACACGGGTCAGCGCGACGATGCGGGATATGGCGGTGGTCGTCGCCGACGAGCCGGAGTTGACCACTGCCTGCGGAGCGGCGCTGATGGCCGACGATCCGGCGGTCAAGCCGCTGCGCGAACAGATCGGCGAAGAGGTGTCCAGGCGGATTGGGGCCGCGCTGGGTCCGGGCTGGCCGCGCGCGGTGAAATCCACATTGCAAATGACGTTCGCCGGCGCCCTGATGACGGCACGGTTCGTCAGCTACGACGAGATCGCCGGCCAACTCGATGAGGCGGTCAACCTCATATTGGGGGCATCTGTTGCCTGAAACGACTGTGGCCCAAGACAACTCCGGACTGAAGGCCGGCTATCGCTGGGCCGAGGAGATCGCCGCCGAAAGCCTCTCCGCCACAGCGAGATCAGGTTGCTAACAGGTACACGGCTACACTGTTGTCGCACGTCATAAGGCCGGACTTGGGGCGCGGCAACGGCTGCGCCTGCCCTCTAGTTGACGTTATGATCCAAAGGTGCTGATGACCGATAACGGCGTTCGCTAAGCATGCGCAGTCACGGTTGGGCAGGGAACACGCCGGCCTCCGATGAGGAGGCGATCGAGCGGATCCTCAATGCCGCAGACAAGATCATTGACGAACACGGCTCTGCGATGCGGATCGCCGACGTCGCGCGGGCTCTCGGTGTGACCCGACAAACCGTCTATCGGTATTTCCCCGGAACCCAGGCATTGCTGGTGGCAACCGCGATGCGGTCGGCCGATGGGTTCCTCGATCATTTGACGACGCATCTGAAAGGCGCAACCGACCCGGTGGTGGCCGTGACCGAAGGTATCGCGTTCGCTATCGAGCGGCTGGCCTCCGACAATCAGGTTGAATTCGTGCTCAACCAACGACACCGCGGTGGTCAAACCGTCTCCATCGTGTCGGATACTGCCCTCGCCTTCGGACGGTCAATGCTGCATCGCTTCGATATCGATTGGGAGCAGCACGGTTTCGACGCGGCGGGTTTGGACGAGCTGAACGAATTCTGCCTTAGGCTGCTGCACTCTTTCCTTGCCGACCCCGGCCGGCCTCCTCGCAGCGGCGGCGACCTCCGCCGTTATCTCACCCGTTGGATTGGACCCGCCATCGCCTATCCCCAGATGGCCCGTGTGATGGACACGCTTAGGGTTTCCGAGCCGACGCGAGCGCGGCGGCGCTCTTCGGCAGCATCCTGATCCAGAGCACACAAACGCGCGAACGGATGTTGATCCGTCGGCGTGCTTCAGCGATCCTCAACGAGCCGACGTTGAGTCGAAGAAGGAGTGGACGTGACTGGTCTGTGACAAATCGCGCTGAACAGTGCGCCGGTTTTTGGCGGCGCAATGTTGGCCATTGCGGCCGGGCAATTCAGAGGCCCTGACTATCGAGGGTTGATCATGCAAGACATGGAGCTGCTCGATCGACTCCCGCCAGAAGCCGCCAAACGACGCGCCGTAGCTGCACCGGACGATCGATGCGGGCGTCGATGACTTGGTCGACGCCGCTGACAGGGGCCGGGCGCTACGCAGGGCCGCGGTCTCCTACCACGGCAATTGGCGCGACATTGTGCTGTTGCTCTGCGTGCTGTTGTTCACGATCGTCTGGTGGGACGTCGACCACAGCCGGTCTAATTGGCTGCCGATGTTCATCTTGTTGATCCTGCTGTCGGTGGTAGCTACCGTTTACGCACTGCGCGGCATGTTGCGTGTTGCCATCTCGCTTGGGAGCCGGCGGCGCCGTGGCGATGAGCAACATCAACTGCCTGGTGCGGACGTACCAAAATAGCTCGAGCGACTTGCATCACACTTGGCGATCAGTACAGGCCGTGATCAGCCCTCGCTACGGTCATTCAGGCGGCCGCATTTAGCCGCTCTGAGCTGCTATTCCGCTGATATCGCCCGCCGTGAAGCGCAGCACGAAAGAACTCTGCCGCGAACCTTGCCCCAAATGCATTGCCGAGCGGCCGTTATCGGCGCGTGACAAAATCGCGATGTGAAGGCGCATCCCCTCCGTAGTCTCCTCATTGCCGCCGTGGCCGCCGTTTGGGCGCTTCTGATCGCACCCGTCCCCACTGCGTCCGCCGACCCGTGCCCCGATGTCGAGGTGGTATTCGCCCGAGGCACCACCGAGCCACCCGGCGTCGGCGGCGTTGGTCAGAGTTTTGTCGATACGCTGCGCTCGCACGTTGGCGCAAAGTCGGTCCGGGTGTATCCGGTCAACTACCCGGCCACCACTGACTTCCCCACAGCAGTCGACGGTATTAGCGACGCGGGAACTCACGTTGAGCAGATGGCGGCAAGCTGCCCTAACACCAAGATGGTGCTCGGCGGATACTCCCAGGGCGCGGCCGTGATGGGCTTCGTCACCGAGAATGCAGTGCCCGACGGTGTACACCTCGTGCAGGCGCTCCAGCCGATGCCGGCAGGCGTCGCCAACCACGTGGCCGCAGTTGCTCTCTTCGGAAAGCCGTCGAGCCAATTCATGAGCATCATCCACCAGCCACCAGTAACAATCGGCCCGCTGTACGCACCCAAAACCATCGAATTGTGCGTTCCTAACGACCCGGTCTGTTCCGGCCAGGGCGACCCGGCGGCGCACCGGCAGTATGTGGAGGCTGGGATGGTAAATCAGGCAGCCGATTTCGCCGCGAGTCGCCTCTCCGCCAGCACCTAGCTGACGGGGGCCGGGCGACGCCCACGGACCAGACCGCCTGGTCTGGCGTCGGTCAGCTCCCCCTCGGCGACGACAGTCTGACCCAACACCATGGTCTCCACGTAGCCGTCCGAGCGCTGGATCAATCGGCCTGCGCCGCCGGGCAGGTCCTCGACTCGCTCCGGATAGTGCAGGCCGAGCCGGCCTAGGTCGATCAGGTTGACGTCCGCGCGTCGGCCTGGTGCGAGCACCCCGCGATCACCTAGCCCGTAGAAGCCCGCCGGGTCACCGGTGAGGCGATGCACCGCGGTCTCCAACGACAGTCGCGGCCCCCTGGTCCGCTTCCCCACCCAATGCGACAGCAAATAGGTGGTCATACTGGCGTCGCAGATGATGCCGCAGTGCGCTCCGCCGTCGCCAAGCCCCTGCAAGCTCACCGGATCAGACATCATGTTGTACAGATGGTCGTAATTGTTTCCCGCGTAGTTGAGTAAAGGCAACAACAGGAATTCGCGCCCGCCTGCGCCGAGAAGCACGTCATAGGTGACTTCCCACGGGTCACGGCGCTGGCGCTCGGCGATGGCGGCGATGCTGTCCTCGCGCGACGGCTCGTAGTCGAGCGCTTCGCCAAGCGGATACAGGCGCTTGAAAATGTGTTTGTTGAGTTGATCAGCGGTGGGTTGCGGCGACGGATCGGGCGGCTCGTCCAGGATCAGAGCGCGCGTCTCAGGATCGCGCAGTCGCTGAACACGCTGCGCGAGGGGCAGTTCCATCAATGGCCGGTAACTCGGCCGGTGCCGAAACGGATTCATCCGCGATTGGTGACCCATCAACATCCCGAAAGCCCGGCTCGCCACCTGTGGCCGGATGCACGCGCCGGCCGCGTTGGCCTCGTGCACCGCGGCGAACCACTGCTGCCAGTCGTGTGGATCCTGCTCGTTGACCATCGCCAGGAAGGTGAGCGGTACCCGGTACTGCTGACCGAGCCGGGTGATCCACTCGATCTCGGTGTCGATCGAGTGGCGCTGGTCGCCGCCCATGGCGCCGCCCACGCCGGCCGGAACCACCTGCAGCACACCGGAACCCACCTCAGCCATCGCGGCCATCAGCGCGGCGAGCTCGTCTTCTTCGGAGTAGGTGCCGGGCACGGGCTCACCCGACGCACTCCGATGTCCCGCCGTGCGTCCAAACGACATGCCTAGCGCTCCGGCCCGCAGGCCTTCGGTGACGATCCGGCTCATCGCGTCGAGGTCCGCACTGGTGGCGGTCTCCTGCGCCCGGTCACCCATGACGAAGCCGCGGACCGCTGCATGCGGGATCTGCGCACCCACATCCACCGCGCGCGGCATCCGCTCGAGAGCGTCCAGATACTCCCCGAAAGACTCCCACTCCCAGGTAATGCCCTCGGACAGCGCGGAGCCCGGAATGTCCTCGACACCCTCCATCAGGTCGACTAACCAATCGTGCCGATCGGGAAGCACGGGCGCGAACCCGATGCCGCAGTTGCCCATGATTGCCGTCGTAACGCCGTGCCAGCACGACGGCGTGAGATGCGGGTCCCAGGTGGCCTGTCCGTCAAAATGGGTGTGCACATCGACGAATCCTGGTGTGACAGTTAGTCCATCGGCGTCGATCGTGCGTCTGGCGGCGCCGTCAACCCGACCGACTTCGGCAATGACGCCGTCGATGACCGCAACATCGGCGATACGAGCCGGAGCGCCCGTGCCGTCAACTACGGTTCCGCCCCGAATGGTCAGGTCGTAGGTCATGACAGCCTCCTCGCCGGCCCGGCGTGGTTCAGCGGCGTTCCAACCAACCTCTTTGGTTGTTATCGCAGCAACGATAGCAATGTTTAGACATAGTGTGGCGCCGACTTCTTGCTGGTTGATGCAGTCACGGTGACCCTCCTGCGGTCCCGCACAGCGTAGGACGCAGGAGCCTCCCGCACACCCGTTACAAGCGACATCAGCAACAACCACCGGCGCACACTCAGGGGTAGCCGCCGCTCACGAATCCGTCGGATCGCTATCTTCCGGCTGGCCAGCGCGGCATTCCAGCAGCTCTTTGAGCGCATCGGGAAACGCGTCGGCGATGCCCCACAGGTCCGGCAGCAGGTCGGAACAGCCGATGATGCCAATGCCCAGTGTCTCCGTTGAGCGACATGACGGTGATGTTGAGTCCCGCGCCGCCGAGGATCGGACCGAGCGGATACATCGAGTCGACCTTGCAGCCCAGGAAGTACAACTGGGCCTGCGGGCCGGGCACGTTCGACAGGATCAGGTTGTACACGGGGCTGTGGCTTATCGGAATGCGCGGCAGGATCCGCATGGCCGCGCCGAACATGGTGGGGCCGCCGAACTGGGTCCAGTCGTGCAGCAAGGTGGGGCCCATCGCCGCGGTATGGTCTTTTGCGGCGGTGTTTCCCGCGGCAATTTTGCGGATACGTTCGGCGGGGTCGCCGATCTGGGTCTCCATCCGGCAGAACATCCATGTGGTCTGGTTGCGCCCGGGCCGGTCGGACTTGTCATGCACCGACACCGGCACCGTGGCAACCAGCGGATTGTCGGGCAGCTCCCCGCGCTCTAGTAGAAAGCGCCGTAATACCCCGGCGCACACCGCGACCACCACGTCGTTAACGGTCACCCCGAACCGGTCCTTGACCCGCTTCACGTCGCGCATATCGAGCTGGGTGTAAGCGGTGTTGCGGTGGCGGCTGACGGTGCCATTGAACGGGGTCGGCGGGGCCGAAAATGGCGCGGCCATGGTGCGGCCCTCGCGCGCGCGAAGCACCGTCTGTATCACCGTCAGCATCGTCGCCGGCACCACAGTCGCCAGCCGCAACGGCCGCATCGCGAAACCCATCAGTCCGCTCGCAGCGATCTGCAGCGGATTACCGCCACCCGCGCCACGGACGGCCTGCGGCGTCGGCGCGTCGGGCTCCGGGCTGCATAGCTGGGCCAGCAGGTTCGCGCCGGCAACCCCGTCGACGAGGGCGTGGTGCACCTTGAACATCACCACCACCCCGTCACTGCGGGCGCCATCTTCAAGCACCCACATCTCCCACAACGGGCGGTCGCGATTCAGCGGCAGCCCCGCGATATAGCCACAGATCTCAGCCAGCTCGCGGCGGCCTCCGAGCGCCGGCACACCGACACGGTGCAGGTGGCGCCGCAGCTGGAAGTTTTCGTCGTCCACCCACACCGGGTGATCCAGGTTCAGCTGGGTGTCGGCGAGCTTCATCCGGAATTCCGGCACTGCCTTCACGTGTTGCGCCAGCGCGGTGCGATATCGGCTGTACGTATAGCCGCCTGGCATCGTCGAAGTGTCCAGCTCCATAACGCAGCACACGTTCAGCGGCTGCGTCGGCGTCTCCATATAGAGGAAAAACGCGTCAAGTCCACTCAGTCGTTCCACAGCCCTGCTCGACTATTGACGTCGGAAACCCCCGGTCCCCAAAACGAGTTTAGGCAGCGAAAACGTGGAGATCCACCTTCTGACAGGGCTTTCCGCATTAAATGTTGATGACCCCGCTGTGATTTCGAGGGTTCGGTCGCTGCGCAGAAGATGACAAACTTCCGGGTGCACCCGCACTCAGTTGATGACGCACGGTCTTCCCCGAACGGCGGGAAAGTTAAACATTTGCGGATGAACCGAGCGCGGTTCGATCTCGTTATCTCCCACATCAGCGCCTTTGGGCCACAGTGTGCGGGTGCGGGACGTCGTGCGCTGACCAGTGCGGACTCGCAGGAGGATCATGTTCGGACGAGTCGACACGTGCGCTGGTCCCAAGCACAAACTGCTGACCATCGAACTGCTCGACGTGGTGCGCGAATACCGGGTCGGCGGCCAAACCGTACGTGCACTCGACAGGATCAGCCTGCGGCTCGAGGGTGGACAGTTCGTGTCGATGGTCGGGCCGTCGGGCGCAGGCAAAAGCACCTTGCTGCATTTGCTCGGCGCGTTGGACTCCCCCGATTCCGGGTCGATCGAATTCGACGGCGACGAGATCGGCCACCTTAGTGATGAGCAGCAGTCGGAGTTTCGCCATCATCGCGTGGGCTTCATATTTCAGTTTTTCAACCTGTTGCCGACCCTGTCGGCGTGGGAGAACGTGGCGGTCCCGAAGCTGCTCGACGGTGTTCGGCTGGGCAAGGCCAAACCAGATGCGATACGCCTGCTGGAACGAGTCGGACTCGGTAACCGGACGGAGCACCGACCCGCGGAGCTTTCCGGCGGCCAGATGCAGCGGGTCGCTGTGGCGCGCGCATTGATGATGGACCCGCCGCTGATCCTCGCCGACGAACCGACCGGGAACCTCGATTCCACAACGGGAGCTTCGATCTTGACGCTGCTAAGCGAAGTGGCGCACGAAGCCGGCCGCGGTCGGCTGGTGGTGATGGTGACTCATAACGCGGAGGCTGCAGAAGCAACCGATCGGGTGATCATGCTGCAGGATGGTCGCGTCGTTTCCAACGAGCGGTCGGCGGTCCTGGTGTGAGAGCGGGCTCCGCGATGGGTGCCGCGGCGAGCCGGCTGCGAGTGTTCAGCCTGCGTGAACTTGCCGTGCATCGGCGACGCACGATGGCGTCGATCGCCGTAATGGCAGTATCGGCAATGTATCTGGTCGCGGTATTTGGCATCTTCGGGTCGATCACTGGATCGGTTAATCGCCTCGCCGACGGGATCGCCGGCATCGCCTCGCTCGAGGTGTCGGGTATCACCGACGCAGGATTTCCCGACACGATAACCAGCGACGTGGCCGCAGTTCCTGGCGTGGCGATCGCGGCGCCGATGATTCGGATGTCGGTGTCCACATCATCGGGGCCGGTTCTGTTGTTCGGTGCCGACGAGCGCATTGCGGCGTTGGGCGGCGCCTTGAAAGATGCCTTGAAAGGTGGCGCGGCGGGACAGCCATCCGGGATGGCGAACGGGGTTCGCGTCGGGCCGGGTGTCGGTCATGCCAAAGACGAGACATTCCAACTCGGCTCGGGTTCGGTCACCGTCACCGAAGTGCTCACGGGCAAGCAGGTTGCGGCTCTCAATGGCGGCCACTATGTCCTTGCTCCACTTGCGTTGGCGCAGAGCATTACCGGGCGTCAGGGTCAGCTCGACTCGATCCTGATCACCATAAAACCCGGCGCTGATCTAGCCCAAGTTCGCGCCGCAGTCAACGCCGCGGTGAATGGCCGGGCCATCGTCGCCGACCCGAGTATGAGGGCAACTCGGGCCGGTGACGGTGTCAAGCTGATGAACTACATGGCCCTGATGGGCGCGATGGTTGCGTTGATGGTCGGCGCATTTCTGATCTACACCACGATGACCATGGCGATCACGCAGCGCCGGCCGGTCATCTCGATGCTGCGCGCGATTGGCGGCCGACGCACGATAATCGTTCGCGACATGCTCGCCGAGGCGGCAATTCTGGGAATGATCGGCGGGGCTATCGGGTCGGCCATCGGAATACTGATGGGCCGCATCGCGATTGGCCGACTGCCTCCGGCCATGACACAAGGGCTCGAAGCGCGCATCGAGTACTGGCTACCTGGCTATGCGATACCGGCCGCCGTTGTGGCTACCGCACTCACCAGTGTGATCGCATCGGCGATGGCGGCGCGGCAGGTGTACAAGGTTGCACCGATCGAGGCCCTGGCACCCGTTGGGGTTTCCGCGGCGGACCGCGTGCCGCGCTGGCTGCGCATCGCGAGTGGGGTTGGAGCCGTCGTTGTCTTCGCGGTGGCGCTTTTCGTGGTCATCACCCAACGAGGCGTTGTGGCTTTTGTCGCGATGTCGGCGGTGTTCTCGGCCGAGATAGCGCTTGGCTTCGCGCTCACCGTGCCCATCGTCAACGCCACAGCCGCAACGGCGCGAATTTTTGGCTCCGCCGGGGCCCTCGCGGCGGCGACCATCGAGCGCGCGCCGCGACGGGTATGGGCGACGGTGATGACGGTGCTGATCGCGGTGGTTACAACTGTCGCGATCACCGGCACGAACAACGACATGATCCAATCCGCGAGAAGCATCTTCTTCCCGGTCACCAATGTCCCCGTATGGGTGAGTGCAAATCCTCCCGACAGCTTTGCCACTGATGCTCTGCCGCAAGGCCTTTCCGAAAAGGTGGCCGCAATGCCGGGCGTCGGCCGCGTCACCGAAGGCGCGTTCGGGTTCGCGGAGGTCGGGAACACGCGCGTGATGCTCGATGGGCTTTCCTCCGGAACCGCCGATCCGCTTTACCGCGCGCTTGACGAACAGGTGCGCAACCAAGTGCTCGGCGGCCAGGGCGTGGTGCTTTCGCAGAACCTGGGCAAGGTTCTGCACGTCCGGGTCGGCGACCAACTACGGATGCAGACGCCGCGCGGAGTGCAGCAGACAACTGTGCTGGCGCTGGTGCCGTACTTCTCGACGGTCATCGGCACGGTCGGGATGGGCCTCGATCAAATGCGGGCATGGTTCGACCGCCCGGTCACGACCACACTGCAACTCGCCGCTGCCCCGGGCGTGGACCCCAACCGCCTGTTGGCCGACGTCCGCCGCGTCGTGCCCGCGCCGAACTACGTCTATGACGGTCGAGCCGAGCTGGCAGGCCTCGAGGCACCGATGCATCAGAGCATGTTCATCGCCAACGCCGTGTGGATCATCGTCGTGTTCGTGGCCGCGGTAGCACTTCTGAACACGTTGACCCTTTCGGTACTTGAACGGCGCCGCGAAATCGGTGTGCTCCGGGCGATGGGAGCCAGCCGACGATTCACACTGCAGATGGTGTTGGTCGAGGCCACCGGCATCGGCGTCATCGGCGGTGCCTTGGGACTGGTGTTCGGGTGTGCGGACCAGTGGCTGTTCAGCCTTGTCAGCGGAGACATGATGAATTTCCAAGTCGCCTTCCGGCCGAGCTCGATGGCGCTTGTCTTCACCCTCGGGGCGCTGGCGATCAGCCTGCTTGGCTCCGCGTCGCCCGCACGGCGCGCCGCGCGACTGAACATCATTGAAGCAGTGAGTGTCGAGTAAAGGACTATTCGACCAAGGTGGCGAATCCTTGCAGATGCGGTTTGCACGGAAACGGGACAGGGGTTCGGACGCTGCGCAGTCCGCTGATATCGAAGCCGGCCGCGGCAATGGCCTCGGCGGTGCGTCGGTTCGGCTCGCACCCCCCGGCCAGCCAGGACCATGGCTTTGCGACCAGGTCCTGGAACCGACCCGTGGCGCCCTCTCCGCGGACATGCTCGAGGACGACCAACCTGCCTCTCGGCACCAGCACCCGCCGGATCTCGCTCAGTGTCGCGGCCACATCGTCCACCGAGCACAGCACCAGCCCAATGTGGACCGAGTCGAAACTGTTGTCCGGGAACGGAATCGACTCTCCAGTCCCATCGACGATGTCGACTGCGATGCCGCGGCGAACGGCAAGACGAGACGCCATCCGCCGGAACGCGGCCACCGGCTCCACGGCGGCGACCGAGGTCACCGCGGGCGGCAGAAACTTCAAGTCGGTCCCAGGCCCGAGACCGACCATCAGCAACCGGCCGGTCGCATGTGCGATCGCCGCTCGACGATATCGGTAGTAGAAAAGCCGGTCGAAGATTGGCTGACCAAACCGATATACATAGGGGAATAACGGATTATCGCGCGTTATCGGCTACCTAGATCCATTTGGAACGGCGGATATTCGTCGCTCATCAACGAAACATACACCGCCACCCGGTAGCGCCATCGAATGATCCCCATGAGGAGCTCGAACATCCCTTGCGGGATCGTCCCGGTGCACAACAACGTGACCGCGGCGATGACGGTAAGCACCTGCAGCAGGGGCTCCATCGCCCAGCACAGGAGTATCTGCGGGAGCGCCAGCAGCCACATTCACCAGCACGGCCCAATTCGTGAGCTGCTCTGGATAGTCGACTTCGAGATCGCCTGAGTAGTCCGGCCGAGACTTCAGGGTGAAGGGCGGGTACTTGTCGGTGCTGTTCATCGGAAACCGGTAATTCATGACCCGCCACGACCAGCGCAGCACTCCGACGTTGAAGTCGAAGATGGGCCGCGGATACCGTCCGGTAAACAAGATCGCGACGCCGGCCACGATCGTCAGCAGCGGATACACCAAGTACAGGAGTATCAATATGGGGTAATGCGGGGCGGCCAGCACGCACCACTTAACGAGCCAGAGCCAGCGTGAAGGTGCGTCGAAATCACCGCGGACACGAACGGCATCGACCCGGGTGCGTACCGGTTGCGGTTCGACAGCGACGGCCTTGTTCACGGATAGCATGCCGCGATAGGAGTTGGGGTTCCGAGGTCGCGATTGATTTCCGCGGACATCCGGCGGTGACTGGTCCACCGCAAAAATGTCGTCAGTGTCCAGGTATGCAACCGGTCCGAGATCAACGTCGCCGGTCTTAGCACCGACTCACCGTGGGCCACCTGTAGGGACGCCACCCGGGACACGGCGCTCACTCGGCGTCGCCTGGTGCTCTCGTACCAGCGCAGCGCCCTCGAAAGGTCGGCGCTGCTGCCGTTCGCCCCGGTGCGGAAATCCGAAAGCGCCTTGCACAACACCATCGTGTCGAGCAGAGCCTGGTTGGTTCCCTGCGCGAGCGTGGGCGGCATGGTGTGTGCGGCGTCGCCGAGCAACGTCACCGCGCCGGCATCCAGCGGTTGGGGAATCGGATGCCGAAAATGCGGGTACGGCGAACCGACCAGATCTTCGTCGGTCAATTTCGCCAGCACCAGGTCGACCGAATCGCACCAGCCACTGAAATTGGACCGGATCACCTCGATCGGACAGTGCGGCCGCACGAAGCCGTGGGACCATGGCAAATCGAACCACCACTGCACGGCCGAGCCTCCCGCCGGCCACACGCCAGTATTTCCGTGCTCGCCGATGACGATGAGCGCGACCTGCTTGTCGGGGAGCTCCGGAACGGTGACGAGTCCTTGCCAGCTGCACCATCCGGTCGGCTCCGCTGTGTGCGCTCCGACCACGTCTCGAACCATCGAATGCAGACCGTCGGCACCGATCAACAAGTCGCCCTCGACCAAGCTGCCGTCTTCGAACTCGACCTGCACGCCATTGGATGTAGTAGCGACCCTTGTCGCGCGGGAGCCGCATCGAATGCGTTGGGTCGGGAAGCCTGCCAGCAGCCTTTCAAGGAGGACCCGGCGTGGAACCATCCGGACAGGTGCACCCAGCCGCTTCACCATCGCGGCCACGTCGACGGTGGCGATCCGGTGACCCCTTGATGTCATCACCTGCACGCTGGACAGCAGTTGACCGGCGCCGTCCATGTCGACGCCAAGCTGCCGCAGAACTGTCTCGCCATTGGACCAGATGGTCACGGCGCCGCCGCCTGCCCGCGTGTCAGTGCGCTGGTCGAAGACCGTGACGTCATGGCCGTCCCGCAGCAATCCCCTGGCGACGGAAATCCCGCTTACGCCGGCGCCGACAACAAGAACCCGAAGCGGCCGCGTCGACGGCGCATCCGCTATCGGCAGCGGCCTTTGCAAATCTTCGTAGCCGGCCATGTCTCTGAGATCAGCTTCCAGGTCGTTTCGTCCCCGCATCTGAATAACCAACGGCGCAGCTGAACGGGGGTGGCAGACAGCTCGTGTGTCTGCTGGGGCCTCCGCGATCACGGTCTTCCGTCCGCCCTCCGATCCTGAGCGATTCGGCCGGTGGGTAGCCGGATACCAAGCTCGCGCTCGTCACTCTTTTGGATACGTAAGCGCGTGTGAATGGGTTCAAGGAAGTGGGTGATCGCGGGCCCATGGGTTAGGCGGTAGTATCAGAGGCGACGTCCGTTCTGGACACGTCGCCGTTTAGCTCAAAGCGGCCAATCAGCCCACACGGCTGCTGGACTTGCGTGGCACCGGCGATGAACCTGCGGTCACCTTCCCCTCAGTACCGCGTGCGCTTTTGATAACCGACCCGTCTTTACGGAAACGGGTGAAGTGGCGACTGCGCGCAGTCTCGCTGCGCACCACTCAGAAGGAGTGTGTGTCAGCAATGCAAACCTGTTCGCGCGTCAGTGCTTTCACTACCCGTTGAGTCTGCAGGAGGCGGTCAGCCGATGACCGACGTAATTGCTCCACCCCGCCCTACCCGGCCGGCCAGCACACAATCCGACGATTCGTACGACGACGTCATCGGCATGTTCCTGGTTCTGCGCCAGCTGCCAGCTGAATCGCACGAATACCGGCGGCAGCGGGAATGTATCGTCGCCCGATGCCTACCCCTGGCCAATCACGTGGCTCGTCACTTCGGGCGTCGTGGCGAAAGCCTCGATGACTTGACCCAGGTGGCGCGCCTGGGGCTGATGAACGCCATCAATCGGTTCGACCCCGCCAAGGGACCCAGTTTCATTGGGTTCGCAATTCCCACCATGATGGGTGAGGTCCGTCGCTATTTCCGCGACCACAGCTGGGGCATGCGCGTGCCGCGCCGGTTGCGCGAGTTGCATGTCCAGATCAGCAGGACGACGGCTGATTTAGTTCAAACGCTCGGGCGAGCGCCCACAGCCTCCGAGCTGTCGCAAGCGCTCGGAGTCCCACGCGAGGAGATCATCGAATGCCTCGTTGCGGGCGACGCCTACCAGCTCGAGTCCCTGGACGCACCCTTGGGTCCCGATGGCTCGGGCAAGCCGCGCCTGGTCGCCGACGCGATCGGCGCGATGGACCCACAGATCGACCACATCACCGACCGAGAAGCGGTGCGCACCCTGGTGTTCGCGCTGCCGCAACGTGAGCGTGAGGTTTTGTATATGCGGTTCTTCGAATCGATGACTCAAAGCCAGATCGCGGAGCGTATCGGCGTGTCACAAATGCAGGTCTCGCGCATCCTGGCCAGCACCCTGCAATCTCTGCGAGACCAGCTGGAGTAACCCCGCCTATTGCCACCAGGACCTTGATCGACACGCGCAATGTACTGTGCGTTTCGGGCGGACGAAGTCGAGTGCGTCGCTACAAGGACCCCGGAAGGAGCACGGTGCGATGAGGATTTCCCGGATGCTGGTCGCCGGCGTAGCCACGACAACTGCGCTGACGGTGTCGGTGGCCGGATGCGGCGGTAATAAGACGTCGTCGCCCACATCGACGACCAAGTCGGGTTCAGCCACCTCGGCTACCAGTAGCTCAGGACCGGCTTCTTCGGCGCCGGCGCAGCCCACCGACTACACCGGACTGTTGATCCAAGCAACAGATATCGACGCACCGGTGCAATTCATGGGCAGCCCACCGGTGAACAATCCGAACGGGCAACCCGGCGTCGCGACCACATTCAGCACCCAAGACGGCAGCCATGCGATCAAAGACACCATCCAGGTCCTGGCGGACCCCGCCGCTGCTACGAATGCATTGAACGTAGCAAAGGGAGGGCAGGCGAATGCCATCAAAGACCCACAGAGGGGGTCTGCCAACGTTGGCACTGGCGCAACGACGCTGTCGGGCAACTCACCGGACAAGTCAAAGGGCGTGATGATACTGCTGTTCACCGAGGGCAAGGCGTTCGTCACGCTGGAATTCGATGGCCCGACCGACTCGCTCCCGCCACAGGACTTCGTCAATGATGTCGCCCTGAAACAAGACGCGGCCATCAAGAAGGGGCTGGGCGGCTGAGCCGGGGTCGCCGACCTTCACAGCACGCGCAAAGGGACGCGAGCCCAGGCATTGTTGCCGTATCCACGCGGATTCCACAGCGACGCCGCTGATTCTGGCTGCAGCGCACCGGTGTCGTCCCAGGCGCGCGCGACGATGCTCAACGGTCCCGGTTCGACGTCGACGGTCAGCGACCACGGTCGCCAGGACCATTTGCTGGGCGGCCGGTGCAGGTCGGCTTGCCGCCAGGTGAGCCCGTTGTCGACGGACACGTCAACGCGCTCAACACTGCGGCCATCGCCGGCGATCCCATAGCCGCGGATGGTCAGCTCACCCGCCGGTACCTGGTCGCCGTCGGTAGGGTCGAGGATGTCGCAATTGAGGGCCAGCAACGACAGCGAGATCCCTTCACCCGGCGCGACGGTGTCCGCGTCGGCCTCCGGCGGCAGGATGCGGTAATCATGGGCCTGAAAGTAGTTATCCGACGGGCCGTGTTGCACCCTGATGGCCGTGACCCATTTGACGCTGCGGGCGCCGATGTATCCGGGCACCACCACGCGGACCGGGCCACCGTGGGCGCGCGGAAGTGGTTCGGAGTTCATTTGCCAGGCCAGCAGTACTTCCCGCGACATCGCCTTACAGAGCGGGATCGAGCTGCCGTAAGCCTGGACGGGCCGAGCTTCCTGGGCGACGTCCGGGGCTTCGAAGGCAACGTGCAAGCCGTCACCGACGGTGCATCCCGCGGCCGCGAGGATGTCGGCCAGGCGGACGCCGCCCCACTCCGCCGTTGCGATCGCCCCGCGGGCCCACGGGTCTTTGCAGGGGATCGGTCGCACCCGCAACATCTCCGCACGCCGATTGCCGGCACACGCCAATGTCGCCACCACACTGTGTTGGTCGAAATCGGTGGTCAGCTGGTCGTAAGTCATGGTGAGCGGCTTGTCCACCGCCCCGTCGATCTTCAAACGCCACTGTTGCGGCGCTATGTCGGGACACGGGCCGTGATTGCGGGCGTAGAACGCTTCGATCGGGGTGATGTCGCTGCTCGCCAATACCGCAGCCGGCGGCTCAGCGTTGTACGGGAGGTGTCCACGCACGATCATGTCGTCGCGCTTACCCCACATCGCTGCGGTCTTTGGCATGGCGATTGTTGTCACCATCTCCTCCTCGGTTGGGGTGGCGATATTAGAAATGGTGCCTCATTTGAGGAGGCGAGAGTAGCGGGCTTGTTCTTCTGAGCGCACAAGTTTTTCTTGTGTTTTATCAGGATCTCACGAGGCTGGCTTGTGTGCTTGCCGCTGCAGGAATGGTCATGCCGCCCCTCAGCGCTCACATGCCGGAACTGTCCGCGTTCGAGATCTTCTTGGCGATCGCCCGGCACAGGCAGTCTGGGTCGCCGCGGCAAGAGAGTTCGGGCTGACACAGCAGGCGGTATCGGCGCGATTGGCATCAATCGAGGCGCAGACTGGCGTGGCGTTAGTCGTCAGAACCCCACGCGGTGCAGTTGACACCAGCCGGAGTCGTCGTCGCCGAGTGGGCGGATCGATTGCTCGACGTCGCCCAATACGTGGACGCTGGGTTAACATCACTGCGATCGGAACGGCGCAAGCGGGTCAAAGTGGCAGCCAGCCTCACGATCGCCGAGCAACTCATGCCGCGCTGGTTGGTGTCGCTTCAGGTTGCGACAAATCGACTTGGCGCCACCACCCCCGAAGTCATCATGACCGCCACCAACAGCGACCACGTGATCGCCGCGGTGCGTGATGGGACCGCGGATCTGGGGTTCATCGAGAGTCCTTACGTTCCAACGAATTTGCGAAGCCGCGTAGTCGGGCGCGACGAGCTTGTGTTGGTCGTGCCGACCGATCACAAGTGGGCGCGCCGTCAGCGAACGGTAAGTGCGGCCGAGCTGAGTCAAACACCGCTTGTCACTCGGGAACCAGGTTCGGGGACGCGCGATTCGTTGACCGCGGCGTTGTCCCAAGCGTTGGGCGACGCGATACAGCAAGCGCATCCGATCCTCGAACTGTCCTCTGCCGCGGCAGTGCGTGCTGCCGTTGCCGCAGGCGCGGGACCCGCAGTGATGAGCCGGCTGGCCGTTGCCGACGACCTGGCAATCGGACGTCTGCGCACGGTCGCAGTTCCCGAATTGAACCTGAGACGCGAGCTCCGGGCGATTTGGATCGGGGGCCGCACCCCGCCCGTCGGAGCGGCGCGGGACCTACTCAGTTACATCACCAGCCACGCTGATCGTTAGGGCTTGTCGGAAAGGACTCGCCGGCTAGAACGGTGAATCAAAACGCACATCATGTGGTCGGCGTGAGAACGAATAGCCTGAACTGGCGCCCTTCGGCGCGATCTTGGGCGATCTGAAAGTTCGGCCAGTGCGCCAGCACAGTGGCCCACGCCTTGTCGCGTTCCACTCCGGTGAGCAACCGTACCTTCGCGACGAAACGATGGCCGCGCCTGCGAACGATGACGCGTTCTGTCGCTTTAAGATTCGCCGACCACGACGGGTGGCGCTCCCGACCCCAGTTGGAGCCAACCACAACCAGCCCATCCCCGTCGGGCACGTACTGGACCGTCGCCGTCCGGGCAAGACCTGTTTTGCGGCCCGAGGTAGTGATCTGCACGTTGGGCAGGCCGGCAAGGTCCAGAACACCGACTCGCCCAGCACTGGCGAACCGGAGTAGGGATTCGAGGGCTTCGGCGACCGCTCGCCCTCGCAGAACCAGCCAGCGGTATGCCATCGGGTTTCGCGCCACCCGCTGCAGCGGATTCACGCGCTTTACCTTATTCCCTGGCAGTCCAGTCTGGGTATCCGGCCAATGAAATCACTTTGGCTCTCTAGGATTTCAAAATACGGCGGCTCCCCAGTGGTTGCGATGAGCGCGTGGAGCCGTCCCGCTTCCCGTTACGCCGTCCACCGGCAAGGCGGCCCGGTGACAACGCACGTGACTCGACGCCAAGCCTGAGGATCACCGACGTTAAATAAATGGCTTGATTTAATATCCCGTGCGGTGTTCACTGAGGCGATGAAAGCCGAGCGGACAGCTCGCTCCGACAGGTCGACCGGCACCCGAGAGGCGATCTTGTCGGCGGCAGAGTGGTTGTTCGCCGAGCGTGGGATGTACGCCGTATCCAACCGGCAGATCAGCGAAGCAGCCGGACAAGGCAACAACGCCGCGGCCTGCTATCACTTCGGGACAAGGACCGACCTGCTCCGAGCGATCGAAAGCAAGCACCGCGAGCCGATCGAGCAGCTACGCGCGACGATGCTGATCGATATCGGCGATTCGACCGAACTACGGGACTGGGTAGGCACACTGGTCCGCCCCCTTACCGATCACCTGGCAGCACTGGGCACCCCGAGCTGGTACGCACGGTTTGCCGCCCAGGCAATGGCCGATCCCGCGTACCGACATGTCGTCACCAAGGACGCACTTACGTCGCCGATGCTGGTGCAGACGATCGACGGTATCAACCGCTGCCTTCCCGACCTGCCCAAGCGAGTGCGTTTTGAGCGAATCGTGATGGTCCGCAACCTGCTGATGCACACCTGTGCCGAGCACGAGGGTGCGCTGGCCGAGCACGGTCCGCAGTCACGTTCCAGCTGGCCGGTTGCCGGCGAAGGACTGATCGACGCGATCGTCGGGCTGTGGCGCGCGCCGGTCCGCGTGAGCATAGCGGGGGGCTGACCACGCGTGAAAACAGGGCCGGCCAAGAACCGAGGAGCACGATGACCGACATCTCGACCACCACCAATGTCCCGGAGTTTCCGATGACACGGGCGCCCGGCTGCCCCTTCGCTCCTCCCCCGGAGTCGTTGGCACTCAACGCAACCAAGCAGCTGAGCAGGGTGCGGATCTGGGACGGCAGCACGCCGTGGCTGATCCACGGCTACGACGCGATACGGGCGCTGTTCACCGATTCGCGAACCAGCGTCGACGACCGACTCCCGGGGTATCCGCATTGGAACGAGGGAATGCTGGCGACGGTACACAAAAGGCCACGTTCTGTGTTCACCTCCGACGCCGAAGAGCACACCCGCTTCCGCCGGATGCTGTCAAAACCTTTCACTTTCAAGCGTGTCGAAGCACTGCGTCCTGCGGTGCAGAAGATCGCCGACGATCGCATCGACGCCCTGCTGGCAGGTCCTAAGCCGGGCGACATCGTCAGCACTTTGGCGCTGCCCGTCCCATCGCTGGTCATCAGTCAGTTGTTGGGCGTGCCCTACGAGGACGCGGACTTCTTCCAGGAACAAGCTCAACGCGGCACTGGGCGCTACGCGACCGAAGAGGACACGGCCAAGGGTGCCGCCTCGTTGGCGAAATACATCGCCAACCTGATCCGGGCCAAGATGCAAGATCCCTCAGAGGATTTGGTGTCCGACCTGGCAGAGAGGGTCAACTCCGAAGAGATCAGCGTGCGCGAAGCCGCGCAACTGTCCCTCGGCGTGCTCATCGCCGGTCACGAGACCACGGCGAACATGATCAGTCTGAGCGTGGCAGCTCTGCTGGAGCATCCCGATCAGCGGGCGCTGATGTGCGACGCCGACGATCCGAAGGTGATCGCCACCGCGGTCGAGGAGCTGATGCGGTATTTGAGCATCATCCAGACGGGACAGCGGCGTATCGCGGTGGAGGACATCGAAGTCGGTGGCGAGACGATCCGGGCCGGCGACGGCATAATCCTCGATGTCGCGCCGGCGAACTGGGATACCCGCCAGTTTCCCAATCCGGATCGGCTGGATCTAGGCCGCGAAGACGGGGCGCACGTTGGGTTTGGCTATGGCCGCCACCAATGCGTGGGTCAGCAATTGGCCCGCATGGAATTACAGATCGTTTTGCCCACCCTGCTGCGCCGCATCCCGACACTGCGGCTCGCGGTGCCGCTCGAGGAGCTTCCGTTCAAGCACGACACCTTGGCCTACGGCGTCTACGAGCTTCCCGTGACATGGTGAAGCCCGATCTGACACTCGAAGTCCCGGATCTGTGCGGCAGATTCGCCGTCGTCACCGGAGCGAACAGCGGCCTGGGACTCGGCCTGGCAAAAAGGCTGGCGGCCGCCGGTGCTGATGTCGTGCTGGCGATTCGCAGCAGGGCCAAGGGCGAAACCGCGATTGCCGAGATCCGCCGTGAGTTGCCGGCAGCCAAGCTGACCATCCGGCCTCTGGACCTGTCATCGCTGAAAAGCGTAGCGGCGCTGGGTGAAGAGCTAGCCGCAGACGGCCGCCCGGTCGACATCTTGATCAACAACGCCGGTGTCATGACACCGCCGCAGCGACAGCAAACTGACGACGGCTTCGAATTACAGTTCGGCGCTAATCATCTGGGACACTTCGCGCTGACCGGGCACCTGCTGCCCCTGCTGCGTGCAGCGCAGGCCGCACGGGTCGTGACCGTCAGCAGCATCGCCGCAACACAGCGCAATCTCGATTTCGACGACGCCAACGCGCAACATAACTACAAGCCCATGCGCTCATACGGGATGGCCAAGCTGGCGCAGCTGATGTTCGCGGTCGAGTTGGACCGCCGCAGCACACTCGGGGGCTGGGGGCTGATGTCCAATGCCGCCCACCCCGGATTGACCAAGACAAACCTGCTCAGTGGCGCATCGTATGGTCGCGACAAACCGACCTTGCAGGCGCGGCTCACCCAACTGACGTGGCGACTGTTGCCGTTTATGTGGCTCGAAATCGATGAAGGCATCAAGCCGACGCTCTATGCCGCGGTATCACCTGATGCCGTGGGCGGCGAGTACTACGGGCCGCGTGGTTTCTACGAAACCGTCAGGGGTGGAGTCACATTCGCTGGAGTTCCCAGAATGGCGCGCAGCGAGACCGATATGAAACAGCTCTGGCAGCTCTCGGAACAACTCACCGGCCTCACCTATCCGGATTGAAAGAGGAAAGGGACTGACACATGAAAGTGGTGAAGGATGCCGTTTGTCGGTCGTAGCGACGTCAAGGATCCCGGTGTACAGCAGGACCAGTGGGAACGGTTGGCTCGCCGGCGCGAGCGGTTGTACATCGACGACGAGCAGTTCCGGCATACCCGGCCGGACGAGGAAATCGCCGCGGCCGCCCGCGCGCCCGGGCTGCGCATCGCCGAGGTCATGGCGACCGTGCTGCAGGGCTACGCCAGCCGGCCCGCGCTCGGCCAGCGTGCCCGCGAAGTCATCACCGATCCTGTCAGCGGGCGCTCAACACTGCGCTTCTTACCGCGCTTCGAGACCGTCAGCTACGCGGACCTGTGGGCGCGTATCCAAGCGGTGGCCGCCGACTGGCACCATCACCACCAGCACCCGGTGCGCGCCGGGGACTTCGTGTGTGTGCTGGGATTCGCCAGCATCGACTACACAGCCATCGAATGCGCATGCATTCACCTCGGCGCTGTCGTGGTGCCGTTACAGACCAGCGCACCGGCCACCCAGCACGCCCCCATCCTTGACGAGACCCAGCCGCGGATCTTCGCTGTGGGAATCGACAACCTCGAGACTGCCGTCGAGGCAGCCCTGACTGGCACGGTGCCGGACCGCCTGATCGTCTTCGACTACGAACCCGGCGACGCTGGCCAACTCGCCACCTACGAGGCAGCGCGCACCCGGCTCGCCGCAGCGGGCAGTGCTGTGACAATCGAGACCATCGAAACGATCGACGACGTTGTCGCGCACGGGAAATCGCTGCGGCCCCCGCCGCTGCACGTCGCCCCGCCCGACGAAGACCCCTTGGCGTGGGTGTTTTACACGTCGGGCAGCACCGGCACCCCCAAGGGCGCGATGTTCACCGAAAGTCTCTGTATCGGAACGTGGCTCGCGCAATCCGATCAGCCCGTCATCACGTTGAGCTACATGCCGATGAGTCATCTGATCGGCTATGGCTACGTGATCTTGACCTTGGCCAATGGCGGCACGAGCTATTTCGCTGCCAAGAGTGACCTCTCAACACTCTTTGAGGACCTGGCGCTGGTGCGTCCCACCTCGATGAGTCTGGTGCCGCGCGTCTGCGAAATGTTTTTTCATCACTTTCAGCACGAGCTGGACAAGCGCACCCTGACCGGCACCGAGTCTCGACACGGCCACCGAAGAACTCATCACAGCAATTCGCGAAGAGATTCTGGGTGGCCGCGTGCTTGCGGTGGGCTGCGGATCGGCCGCCTTGTCCCCGGAAATCAAGGTCTTCATGGAAGCGGTGCTGGACCAGCATCTGCTGATCGGCTACTCATCCACTGAAATCGCCGGCGGCATGATCGTTGCCAACGAGCACGTGCTACGGCCACCGGTACTCGACTACAAACTCCTCGACGTTCCCGAACTCGGCTACTTCAATACCGACAAGCCCTACCCACGAGGCGAATTGGCGGTCAAGTCCTCCCGGTTCATGGCGGGCTACTACAACCGGCCCGATCTCACGGCCACCATGTTCGACGAAGACGGCTACTACAAGACCGGCGACATCATGGCCGAGGTCGGCCCGGACCAATTGCGCTATGTCGATCGGCGCAACAACGTGATCAAGCTCGCGCAAGGTGAGTTCGTCGCGGTTTCGCGCCTGGAGGCGCTCTATTCGACCAGCTCGTTGATCCACCAGATCTACATTTACGGCAACAGCGCACGATCTTTCCTGCTGGCCGTGATCGTGCCCACCGAGGACGGTGTGGAGTCATCGATGATCGCCTCGTCGCTGCGGCAGATCGCCCGGGAAAACCAACTCAACGGCTACGAGATCCCACGCGACTTCCTGATCGAGACGGAGCCGTTCAGCTTGGCCAACGGACTGTTGTCCGGCGTCGGAAAATTCTTGCGGCCCAAGCTCAAAGCCCGCTTTGGCGAGCGCCTGGAAGAGCTGTACGCGACCATGGCCGATGACCAGCTGAGCCAGCTGCGCGCGTTGCGCATGGGCGGACCCGACCAGCCGGTGCTGGCGACCGTGAGCAAAGCCGTGCAGGCCACACTCGGCGTGCCGGCAGCCGACGTCTCGCCGGAGGCGAGGTTCATCGATCTGGGTGGCGATTCGCTGTCGGCGCTGACCTTTTCGACGCTGCTCGCCGACATCTACGGCGTAGAGGTTCCGGTGGGTGTGGTGGTGGACCCGACCGGGGATCTGCTCAGCATTGCCGACCATATCGAACGCCACCGTGGCTCGGGCGCGCTGCGGCCCACGTACGCTTCGGTGCACGATACGAGCAGCACCGAGGTGCGGCCGAGGATCTGACCCTAGACAAATTCCTCGACGACCACGTCCTGAAGGCCGCGACGTTACTGCCCCAACCCACAGCGGAAATTCGCACCGTCTTGCTGACCGGCGCCACCGGTTTCCTGGGCCGCTTCCTCGGCATGGAATGGCTTCAGGGACTGGCTGATTCGGGCGGCACCCTGGTGTGCCTGACCCGCGGCGTCGACGCCGCCCACGCCCGGCAGCGCATCGAGGCGGCGTTGAGCTCGGACACCGAGCTGCTCGAGCGCTTCCGAACACTGGCCGAAGGCCATCTCGAGGTCCTCGCCGGCGACATCGGTGAGCCTCATTTCGGGCTGGACAACGCCGCTTGGCACCAGCTGGCCCAGGGCGTGGACCTCATCGTGCATCCGGCGGCTCACGTCAACCACGTACTGCCGTACCGCCAGTTGTTCGCCCCCAACGTCGTCGGCACCGCCGAAGTGATCCGACTGGCAATCACCGCCAGACTCAAACCGATTCACTACATCTCCACGATGGGCATCAGTGCCGTGGCGCATCAACTCGTCGATGAGGACACTGACATCCGTCGTGACGTGTCCACGTGCATCGTCAATGACAGCTACGCCAACGGTTATGGGATCAGCAAATGGGCCGGTGAGGTGTTGATGCGCGAGGCGCACGACCTGTGCGGACTGCCCGTTGCGGTGTTCCGGCCCGGCATGATCCTTGCCGACAGTCGCTACGCAGGACAGCTCAATGTGCCCGACATCTTCACCCGGCTGGTGTTCAGTCTCGTCGCCACCGGTGTGGCTCCGCGCTCCTTCTACCGGGGCGACGGTGCACGTCCGCACTACGAGGGGCTGCCCGTCGACTTCCTCGCCGAGGCGATCGTCGCCATCGGGCCACAGCACGGCAGCAGCTTTGACACGTACAACACCACCAACCCGCACGACGACGGCATCTCCCTGGACACCTTCGTCGACTGGATCATCGCCGCGGGTTACGCGATAGAAAAGATCAACGAGTACCCGAGTTGGCTGAATCGGTTCGAGACGGCGATGCGGGCACTGCCGGAACGCCAGCGCGCCCAGTCGGTCCTGACGGTGCTGGAGGTCTACCGTGAACCCATGCCCGCTATTGCCGGCTCACCGGTACCCGGGGCACGGTTTGCGTCCGCGGTACAACGGTCCGGTCACGCCATCCCACACCTATCGCAGCAATTGATCGACAAGTACCTCGCCGACCTCGAGCGGCTCGGCGCGCTGACCAGGTGATCCCTAATGAAGGGACGATGATGTCAAGTCCGACTCGCACCCTGTACCCGGAGGGCGTCATCGGGGCGCCCAAGCACCGTCGCGGCCACGCCGCAGAAGCCAACACCGGCCTGCCCGCCGGCACCGAGGTGTTCTCCGCCGACAACCACATCTCGCTGGCCGACGACATCTTCTATCAGCACTTCCCCGACGACCTCAAAGAACACGCGCCGCGCATCTGGTACGAGGATGGCGCGTACCTGCTCGGCCCACCGGGACAATCGATGGTGGTCGGCGATTTCAGCGCGGTGCTCATGCAGTACGACGATCTGGCCGGTGCGGCCACCAACAACATCGAAGCTCGCGTGCGTGAACTCGCCGAAGACGGAGTCGACAAGGAACTGGCATTCCCCAATGCGGTGCTGGCGCTGTTCCACTATCCCGACAAGGACCTGCGCGAGCGGATTTTCCGGATCTACAACGAACACATCGCCGACGTGCAGGAACGCTCCAACGGCCACTGCTATGGCGTGGGTTTGATCAACTGGTGGGATCCGCGAGGCGCCAGACGCACGCTGTCAGAGCTGAAGTCGCTGGGGCTGAAAACATTTTTGGTACCACTGTTCCCGGGCAACGACGACAACGGCCGCATCATCGACTACTCGAGCACGGCGATGAGCGCGGTATGGGATGAGATCGAAGACGCCGGTCTGCCGGTGACGCACCACATTGGCGAGAGCCAGCCGAAGTGCCCCAGCGAGGTCAACAGCGTCGCGGTCGCCATGATGGTCAACATCGACTCGTTCAGGGAGATGTTCTCCAAGTACATCTTCGGCGGGATCCTCGATCGGCATCCTCGGTTGCGTATCGGCTGGTTCGAGGGCGGAATCGCCTGGGTGCCAACCGCGCTGCAGGACGGCGAGCATGTTCTGGCCTCATACCGGCACATGCTCAAGAACCACCCACAACACGATGTCCGCTACTACTGGGACACCCACATGTGCGCCTCGTTCATGGTCGACGGCCTGGGCCTCCACCAGATCGACGAGATCGGAATCGATAAGGTGATGTGGTCTTCCGACTATCCGCACAACGAAAGCACATTCGGCTATTCGGAGAGGTCGCTGGCCGCGGTGGTCGAAGCCGTGGGCCCCGAGGACGCCGTTCGCATTGTCGGCGGCAACATCAGAAACTTCCTGGGTATTGGCCGATGACAAACTCCCTCGCTGCCCGCGGCTCGGGCCTAGAAATCACAGACATCCCTGGCGAGCCGGACTGGGCCCGTATGCGTGCAGAGACCGGCGCACGGCTGCGGTCCGCAATGGCCGACCATGGCGTCGACGCATTGATCCTGTTGATGAACGGCTACGTCACCTATGCGACCGGTGTTAGCTGGCCGCTTTTGGATGCGGGCCTCTCGCACGTGGAACGCCCGGTGGCGGTCGTGCTGGCCAATGACGAACATCCGCATCTGTTCATGCCGTTCCGCAGCGGCGCGTCTGCAGAGTCACCGGTGCCCGACGACCACCTTCACGGCCCCGCCTATCTCGAATTCGACCAGGGTGTAGAGCATTTCGCCGCTGAATTAGCCGGTTTGATCCCCGCCGGAGCGAACATCGCGGTCGACGAACTGACCGGCGCAATGCGCCGGGCGGCGTCCAAGCTATTCGCGGCGGGCCCACCGACGGATGCGGCGATCGTGGTCGGTGCCGCGCAATTGGTCAAGACCCGGGATGAGCTTTCCTGTCTGCGCCGGGCGTCCCGCATCACCGAACAAGCCATTGTGGATGTGCAGAAGGCCTTGGCACCGGGCGTTCGGCAGATTGATCTTTCAGCCACACTGGTCCGCCGCGCTTTCGAGCTGGGCGCCACCACCAACATGCTGGAGGCCATCTGGCAGGTGATGCCGAGTTCACGGGAAGCCGGAGTGTGGACGACGCATGGCGATCTCGCGCTGCCGCTACTCCCCACCGATCGTGAACTGGCTGCCGGCGACGTGCTGTGGACCGACATCAGCATCACCTACGCCGGGTACTGCTCAGACTTCGGCCGCACCTGGGTGGTCGGCGAGCAGCCCACGCCACGGCAACAAGATCAATTCCGTCAGTGGCGAGCCATCCTGGACGCCGTGCTCGCGGTGACCAAAGCCGGTGCCACGTCGGGAGATCTCGCACGCGCGGCGATCGCGGCCAACGGCGGCCGCAAGCCGTGGCTGCCACACTTCTACCTGGGCCACGGCATCGGCACCTACCCCGCCGAAACCCCAATGATCGGCACGGATCTCGGTGAGGAGTTCGATGACAACTTCGTCTTTCCGCCCGGCATGGTCCTGGTATTGGAACCCGTGGTGTGGGAGGACGGGACCGGCGGCTATCGCAGTGAGGAAATCGTGGTGATCACCGAAAACGGCTTCACGCCGATTACCGACTACCCCTACTCACCGTATGGCGACTGAAGTTTCGCCCGACACCCGGGCTTTGCGTACCGGACGCCGGGAGCGGGCGCTGGCCCAAATGGACGCACACAACCTCGACATCTTGGTTCTCGGCCGGCAGGCCAATATTCGTTACGTCACCGGAGCCCCGCAGCTGTGGATAGCCGGGACGCGCCCGTTCGGTCCGATGTGCGTCGTGGTGCGCGCCACCGGGGACATCTACCTCAACAGCACCGATGACGAAGGAGTCCCCGAAGAAATCGGTCACGATCACCTGTACGGGCTGGCCTGGAATCCGATGACCCTCATCGATGTATTGAGGAAGATCGACGGGGCCAAAGCGGCGCGCCGAATCGGAACCGACGCGATCACACCCACTTTCGCCGCGTTGCTGCCCGATGCGTTTCCCAATGCCGAAATCGTCGACGCCGAGCTGGCCATGCGTGCGGCGCGGCGCATCAAGACGGCCGATGAAATCGCCGCGATGGGCCAGGCGCTTCGCATCGCCGAAGCCGGACTCGCCGCTGCCGTCAGCGAATTAAGGCCAGGGGTGTCCGAGCAGACGTTAACCGGGGCCATGCTGGCGGCCATGGCTGCGGGCGGGGTGAGCACACCGGCCACCCAGGACGCCGCATGGGTGACCTCGCGGGAGCGCCCGTGGCGACGCGCTCGTGCCCGAAGCGAGGTACGGTCGGGCGACCTTGTCGCATTCGCCGCCGGCGCCCTGGCAGGTGGTTATGTCGCCGAGGTGGGCCGGACTTGGCCGGCCGGCGACACCGCCAACGGACCGATCCGCAAGCTGTTCGAACGGTCAAAGACGCTGTACGACAAAATGATTGCTGCCTGTCGCCCCGGTGCGCCGACCAGCGAGCTGCTCGCCGCCTATGAAGCGGCTGCCGAGCCGTTACCGCCGATGCCCGTTGCGCATGGGCTGGGGTTGGGTTTCGACCCACCGGTGGTATCCGAGATGCTCTGGACCGCCGGCGAACACGACCGCCTCGAGGCCGGGATGGTGCTGGCGATCACCGGCTACGTGTGGCAGGAGGACGTCGGGGCAGTCTTCCGCCGCGACACCGTGCACATCAGCGACGACGGCGCTGACGTGCTGACCACTAGCCCGTCCTGGGGTGACAGGCGCTGACCTAATCAGCTGGGTACGAGTTGGTCATGCACAGCGAAGGCGCCGTCTTGTTCGAAGGCCGCGCGATTGGCGTTGACGAAGTCGGCAACGGTCATCGGTTTGTGTCCACTGATGACCTCAATCAGGTTGTTTTCACCGGAGAAGATGCCGTCCTGATAGTCCTGGGCGACACTGCCGATGTGTTGGACGAAAAAGTCCGTCCTGCCTTGGGCGGTCAAGGCGGCCGCGAAGGCCGGGATGTCAACCGGCACGTAGCGGACCGGGATTCCGAGTGTGTTGGCGATTCTGTCGGCGATGCCGTAGTGGTCGAGCTCTTCGGCGCCGAACAGCGGGTAGACCTGTCGGTCGTGGGGAGCGGGATTCTGCAGGACCGCGGCGATCACGCCGGCCTGATCGCGCCCGGAGATGGGAGCATGACGACCGTTTCCGAACGGCAATTGCAGCAGGCCCTCGTTGCCGCTGCGATGCCATTGCCATTTGAGCCACTCCGCAAAGAACGTCGGGCGCAGGTGAGTGGTTATGAAAGCCGAGCGATCCAGCAGCCGCTCAGCCAGCCAATGCTGCTGGGCAGCATGGCTTTTGGCTTCGCGTCGTGCCGAGATCTGAGACATGTTGACGACAGCGCCGACACCGGCCTCGCTGGCCGCCTGGGCGAAGATGGCGGTGGCCGGCAGCAACATGCCCGGGGCGATCGGGTAGCAGAAATACGCGGCGCTCACACCTGACATCGCCGAGCTGACCGCGTGGAAGTCGAGCAGGTCGCCTTCGACGATCTCGGCGCCGAGCGTGGCGAGCGCCTCGGAGCGTCGGTCTACGCGGTGGACGAAGGCGCGGACCCGGTGCCCTGCTTCGAGCAGGATCTTGACCGTGGGTGCGCCGGTGTTGCCGGTGGCTCCGGTAATGAGGAACATCTGGTCCGATGACATGTCTTTCTCTCACCTTCTTGCTGGCTAACGATAGCGTTAGTAAGATATAAGCACGCATAGCTGAGTAATGCAAGCATTAGTTAGAGGGGCACGGATGGAGTTCGAGAAGCGGCTGCAAGACCGGCAGCAGTGGTCGATCGGTGATGCATGCTCGATGTCGAAGGTGCTCGAGCTGCTCAGTACCAAGACCGCATTCCAGGTGATCCGTGAATTGTTTTTTGGCACAAGACGCTTCGAGGATTTTGTAGAACGCATCGGAACGTCGGCGCCGGCAGTGTCACGAGCGCTCAAGCAGCTCGAGGCGGCACACATCGTTGCTCGCGCCCGTTATCAGGAGCAGGGAAGGCGGGCCCGAGACGAGTACCGACTGACCGAGGCCGGGGAGGACCTGTTGCCGGTGTTCATGTCGCTGGTGCAGTGGGGCGACACCTACCTGCAGAATGAACCGCCGCCACTTTCGTTTGTCGACGCCGATACCGGTCAGACCGTCGAAGTCCGCGTCACCGCTGACACCGACAGCCGCATGATGCGGTCAGCAGACATCCGAATACGACGGAACACCTCTTCGAAGCGGCAATGAACTGTCGAGCTATCGTCTAGCCGACATATCGCCCTTCGTCGCCCTCGGGTAGGCGCGGGCCGCTGTCAGCCAGGGCTGCATCGAGCAGATCACCCAGCTGGTGCCGTTCCCACAGGTTCAGCAGGTTCGACAGCATCTGCAGCGGCGCGCGCACACTCTCGTCATCCTTGATGCGCGGATCCCTGCGACTGCCAGGTAAGTCAGCGCCAAACCGCTTGCGCATCAATGCCGGTACGTCCAGCAGCCAGGCGACCCCCATCACGGCGGCGTAGAGCAGTGTATGCCGACGCAACCGATCCGGGTCGAGATTGGGGCCACCGTAGCAATGGACTTCTGCGACGAACAGGTGCAGCAATTCGTCGAGATGGCGGTTCCATAGATTGGTTTCGGCGCCTGACATGACTCCCCAGATGGCCATGCCCATATTCAGCTGGCTGACGCATCCCCAATCCATCAAGCCGCAGTGCAAAACGTCGTCGCCGTCCCGCCAGAACCAGGCGTTGTCGATGTTGGCGTTCCAATGGCACAGCGCAACATAGTCGGAATCGGCGGCCAGCTGGCGTGCGACCGTGTCCTCGTGGTGTGCGATCCGCGGCACGTCTTCGCGCAGGCGTGCCAAGAACTCTGGCGAGCCAACATTGGCGGGCAGCAGCCCTGGATGGGTTGCGACGAACTCCGCCAGCTGCGTCAACCGTCGTTCCAGCTTGTCTGCGGAAAGCGGGGCTCGGTCTCCCACCGTCGCGGCCTGTACGTCCAGTGGGAAGTGCGAGTTCAGGCCGGCGGGCAAGCGCCCGGATCGATGGGTGCCCGCGAGGCGGGCCAGCGCCGTGAGCAGCGCACGGTAGTGATCCAAGGGTTCGGGCATTTCGTAGTCGAGGCACTTGTGGTAGTGGCGTTCGATTCCTCTGTCGCCGTGGCGGATTCGCTCAGTGATCAGTATTCCGGTGCAGGAGCGGCGGTGATAGTCGCAGAACTGCACCTGGGGTACCGCGATGGGAAACCCGGGTACGCGTGACAACGAGGCGAACCGCACTTCCGGCTCCATCTGCGTCTTTCCGCGATCACGGAGCGGGTTGTCCAGGTCGCGGGAGAACTTGACGAACAAGTTGGTGTGCAAACCCGCCGCGGCCTTGTCGTATTCGACCGCCAAAGCAACTTTGCGTCCCGTGCTGCCGCCGGCGACCTCATGGAATTCCGTGATGCGCGTGACGCTGTTGTCGCGGCCGAGCACGCCTGCAGCTCGAAACGCATCGGTGAGAAAGCGCTGACCGGCACTGCGCAAGCCTGCGGGGTCGGCGGGAAACGCCAAGCCGAATTGGTCACCGGTGACCCAACGCTGATTCTCCGGGTGCATTACAGATCACCAGGTCTGTTCGGCCGCGCGAACCAACATGTGGTTGACCGCCACGCGGCGGTCGCGAGTCACCATGTACAACACCGCGTCGGCGACGTCCTCTGGCCGCAACTTGACCATGCCGGCGGTTTGCTTTTCGAACGCCTCACGCGATGGTGCGGCCAGGTGGGTGAAGATCTCGGTGTCGACGGTTCCGGGACCCACCACGCCCACGCGGACCCGCTTACCGAGTACCTCCTGGCGGACGCCCTCACTGAAGGCGTTGACACCGAATTTGGTCAACGAGTAGACCGCGGTGTTAGGTCGGGCCACCCAACCGCCGGTGGAGCTGATGGTGACCAGGTCGGCCACACCGCGCGGTGAGTTTGCAGCCGCGTCGATCAGGTGTGGAAGCGCTGCGCGGGTGGAGTAGAGAACGCCTTGCACGTTGACCGCGACCATGTCATCCCAGTCGCGCAATGGCGCCTCGGCCGCGGGCCCTGATTGCATCAGGCCGGCGTTGTTCACCAGGGTGTCGAGACGTCCCAGCTCTTCGGCGGTGCGCTGCACGGCGGCCGCGACCTGGTCGGCGTCGGTGACGTCGGCGGGCACGACAAGCGCTGTGCCACCGGCGGATTCGATTTCGTTTTTCAGCTCGGCCAGCCGGTCGGCTCGGCGCGCGAGCAGGGCCACGGCGGCGCCCTGCGCGGCCAGCGCTTTCGCCGTGGCCGCGCCGATACCGCTGCTGGCGCCGGTCACCAGCGCCGCGGTGTGTTCCAGTGTCCCCGTCATGTCCCGCCTGTCGTCCGTGATCCGGTCGTCTCCGATGGCGAACCGGCGCGCAGTATCTCATGTAAAACGTAGTCGGTGTCCTCGCCCAAGTCCGGTGCACCACGTGCGATCCGCGCCGGGGCGCGCGCCATCCGCCATGACGGTCCCAGGACCGGGCGTTGGCCTTCGCGGTGATCACTGACGAAGCAAAACAGCTCGCGGTCCCACAGCCGCTGATCGCCGATCACGTCGCCGGCAGTGGCGCTCTTGCTCGCCGGCACTCCCGCCGTGCGCAGACGGTGCGCCAGTTGTTCGCCATCGTGGTACCGGGTCAGTTGCGCGAGGTCGGCGTCGAGCGCTTCGGCGTGGCGATGTCGCTCGTTTGTCGTGCTGTAGCGCGGGTCAGCGGCCAATGCCGTGGCATCCAGCACCTCGCACAGCCGGTGCCACTCGTCGTCGTTGGCCACGGCCACGGTGACCCACGAGCCATCAGCGCAGGGATAGCAGCCGTGCGGGCACATGTCGGGGTGGTTGTTGCCGTCGGGCCCGAGGCGCTTTCCGGTGAGGCTTTGTTCGAGCAGGCAGTCTCCGATCATCGACGAGAGGGTTTCCACGGCGGACACGTCGATGAATTGTCCTGCACCGGTGAGTTCGCGATGCAGTAATGCCACCACCGCGGCGTATGCGGCGGCCGCGCCGACGGTGGAATCCCCGTAGCGCATGCTTGTTCCGAGCGGAGGCCCGCCGGGATAGCCGACCAGCGACGCGAGGCCGGCCAGCGCGGCGAAGCATGGAGCGTAGCCTGTTTGATGGCCCAGCGGTCCGTCGTTGCCCCACATCTTGATCGACACCGAGATGATGTCCGGTTTGATCGCCGTGAGCTGTTCATAACCCAGGCCCTGCCGCTCCATCGCGCCCGGGCGAAGGTTGTTGATGACGATGTCGCTGCGGGCGATGAGCTCGTGTAGCCGCGCCGTGCCAGCTGGCGATTTGATGTCGAGGTCAACGCTGAGGATCTCGGGGTTGATGCTCAAGAAGTATGGGGCGTGGTTGATGTCGGTGCCACCGTAGGCGCGCATCTCCTCTGGGTTGGCGGCGGTTTCGATCTTGATGACTTCAGCGCCCAGCAGGGCGAGCAGTTTGCCGGCATACGGACCGGCCCACACCTTGGTCAGTTCGACGACGCGTACGCCTTGGAGCGGACCACCACGCGGATTCTTGGGCGGCTTGAGTTGCGCCGACTTCACCACCGCCAGGGCCCGCGGGGTATCGAGTCGATCCAAGATCGCAGCGGTGTGCTGCCCGAGAACTGGTGCAGCAGTGGCGATTTCAGCGGGCGAGGCGCTGAAGGCGTACGGCACCGTGGGATATGCCGCTTGGCCCACGACAGGGTGTGCTACGTCCTGGAAGAAACCACGATGGCGGTACTGCGGCGACTGGTGCAGATCCCCGGCGTTATTGACCGGGACCAATGGCACGCTCAACCGTTGGGCTTGGTCTGCTGCGGTCTCTTTGGCGAAGTCCCGGATCCACTCCGCGAATCCCCGCTGAAACGCAGCGACCTTTTCCGGAGTAACGGAGAACTCCAGCCAGTCGTCGTCGAATGCATCGAGCCATTCCGGATGACCCATGAGCGCTTTGACGCCCTGCCAGTGGGCGCGACTGGTCATGTACAGATAGACGAAGCCATCGGCGCACGGGAAAAACGCTGCCGGGCCCTGCTGGTCATAATCGTCGCGGGTTTCCGCGGCCGCGACCTCGCCGGTGATGAATCGGCCCAGGATGCAGTCGGCGCGGGAGACCAGCACAGCATGCTCTGAGATGTCGATGGACTCGCCCTGGCCGGTGTGCAGACGCCCGAACAGCGATGACGCGATGCACAGCGCCGCATCCAACCCTGCTTCGTAGTCGGCGAGGAATCGGCCTGGCCCTTGCAGTGGCGGCCGGCCGGGGTCGGCATGGCTGGGAGTGTGATATCCCCAGCCGCTGGCATGAAACACATTGATGCTCTTGGCGTTTTCGAATTCAGCGGGTGCACCTTGTCCGAAAGGCGTGATCGAGCAAAACACCACATCCGGATGTCGTTCGGACCGGTCCGTCGCGCGGTCTTCGATGACCGCGTCCGCGGCGCCGATCAGCTTGTGCAAGCGCTCGGCACCGGCGGCCGCAGTCACGTCGAGGACGACGGACTTCTTGTTCGTGTTGAGGTAGGCGAACAAGGCACTACCTTCGCACCCGTCGCCGACGACGGGCGCCATCGCCCGAGTGCGGCTACCGCGTCCCGGTGACTCGACCTTGATGACCTCGGCGCCGAAATCGGCCAGCAGCTTCCCGCAGTACTCCCCTGCGACCGACTCGGCCAGTTCAACGATCCTGATACCGGTCAGCGCGGACATGCCCGCCCTCCCAAAGCGGTCAGGGCTTCTTGCGTCCCGAGCGGCTCAGGCGCCACTCCGGCGGGAAGTTGAGGTCGTTGTCCTTCACCACATTGTTGAGTCCCTTTTCGAAGGTGCCCTCGGTGAGGTCGACCTCTTGCGCGTCGTTCTTGATCATCGGCAGCATGCCCTCGACCATGCCGGTGAGCAGACTGCCGAAGTACTCACCCTTGTGCTGCTTGTACAACTCCAGGAAGGTCTTCTGCACCGCAACGGTGTCCGTCGGACGGGAGCGGGAGCACGCCAGTGCGTACTTCTGCGTCTCTTCTTCCAGCTTGTCGCGGGGCACCACGCTGTTGACGAAGCCGCAGTCGTACATCTCCTTCGCGCTGAACGGTCGTCCGGTGAACAGCATTTCGGAGAACTTCCGCAGGCCCATCGTCTCCGCCCACCACCACAGCCGCGGTCCCCAGCCGACATAGCGGAACGCCGGGTGACCGAAAAGGGCGTCGTCCGAGGAGATCACCAGATCGGCGTCGCCGGCCTGATAGAAGTGCCACCCGTAGCAGTAGCCCTTGGCCTCGATGATGCTGATCTTGCGAAGCTCTTGCAGCGGCCGGTTTCCCGCACGCGCCTTCGCGTAGAAGTCCGTGACCGTGGACAGGTAGCGGTACGACCCTCCCGGCGGGTACGTGACGTCGTCGTCGTTGATCGCGAGCTCGTGCAGCAGCGGCAAGCCGGGGTTCTCCAGCATCGGGCGCTGCTCGGGCAAGTCGCCGCCACTACCGAAATCTTGGCCCTCGCCGCGGATCACCACGACTTTCACGTCGTCGTCCACGTTGCACTTGTGGATCAGATCGGCGTAGTTCTGCCGCATCCCCAAGGTGGTGGAGTTCTGCGCGTCGGGACGATCGAACGTGATGTAGGCGATTCTGTTCTTCTTGTCCTTCTCGAATTTGATGTACTGCTCGGCTTCCTTCTTCAACTTTTCGTAGTCGTACTGAGGCATGTGTTCTCTCCCACTTTCTTTACCTAATTGGGTAGGTGCCTACTTGAGCAAAGCACCCGCGTCGACGGGTAGCGAAACGCCAGTGACATAACGAGATTCGTCAGAGGCGAGAAACAGCACGGCGTTGCTGATGTCGGCAGCCTCCACCCAGGGCACCGGCAGCGTGTGCGTCATCTGCGAGAACGGGGCGAAGTCCTCCGGTCCGGGATTCTCCAGATCCGGCCGAAACAGCTTGAACGTCACGTCGTTCATGGTCATCGGTGTGTTGACCTGACTGGGGTGTACCGAGTTCACCCGAATCCGGTGCTGGCCCAGCTCGACGGCGAAGCTGCGCATCAGCCCCATCACACCGTGTTTGGCGGCGATGTAGTGGCCGGTGTAGGCCATGGCCTTGTGCGACCCGACCGAGCCGGTCAGCACGATGGAACCACCTCGTTCGCCGGCGATGATATGCGGCACACCGGCTTTCACGGTCTTCCAGACGCCGGAGAGGTTGACGTCAATCATGTCCTGCCAAATATTCTCCGGGATCTTGTGCAGTTTCTTGCCGAAGGTGCCGATGCCCGCGTTCGCGACAATGATGTCGAGACGGCCGAGTTGTTCCACCCCGCCGTCCACCGCGGTCTTGAGGGCGTCGTAATCACGCACGTCGACTTGTGCGGTCACAATGCGGCGATTGTGGCCCTTCACCAGGTCGGCGGTTTCGGCAAGATCGGCCGGGGTGGACGGCGGGTAGGCCATGTTGTCGATCGGCCCGCAGATGTCGACTGCGATGATGTCGGCCCCCTCCTGCGCTAGGCGCACCGCGTGACTGCGGCCCTGACCGCGGGCCGCGCCACTGATAAACGCAACCTTGCCTTCGACCCGGCCGGCCATCACGCCACCACCGTCGGCAGGGTTTCCCAGCCACGCACCGTCGACGTCGGGCTGAGCTGTGCGTTGGTCAGATCGAGTTCCCACTCCGGGAACCGTTTGAGGATTTCCTCCAATGCCACCCGGCCTTCGAGGCGTGCCAGCGCTGACCCCAGGCAGAAGTGGGTGCCCACGCTGAAGGTGAGGTGTGGCCGGGCCTCGCGATGGATATCGAACTTGCCGGCATCGGGCCCGAACTGGCGCTCATCGCGGCACGCCGACCCGAGGAGCATCATCATCACACTGCCTTCGGGCACCGTCTGGTCATACAGACTGACGTCGCGGGTCACGTACCGTGCCATGTGCGGTGCGGGCGGCTCGAAGCGCAGCAGTTCCTCGATCGCCTGTGGGATGAGTCCGGGACTTTCAACGAGCTCGCGGCGCTGATCGGGGTGGTCGGCGAGCACCTTTCCCGCCCAACCGATCAGCCGAGTTGTCGTTTCGTTGCCTGCTCCGGCGACGACGTTGAGGTACACCAGGATCTCGTTACGCGTGAGCCGCCGCGTCGTGCCGGTCTCGTCGACGAACTCGACGTTGAGCAGATCGGTCATGATGTCGTCGGACGGATTCTCGGCACGCCAGTCGATGTAGGCCTCGAACTGCTCGCCGACGGACAAGCCCTGCTCGGCGGCCCTCATCGGCTTGCCGGCCTCGGTGCGCAGCTGGGCGTTAGCCCGGTCGCGGATGTATTCCTGATCGTCTTCGGGGATGCCGAGCAGCATGCTGATGACTTTCATCGGCATGATCGCGCCCAAATCTTTGACGAAGTCGAATCGCCCCGATCCCACCAGCGGATCCAGGAGTTGCGCGCAGAAGTCGCGGATCATCGGCTCCAGCGAGTTGATCTTTCGTGGGGTGAACATCCGCGACAGCAGCTTGCGGTGCACGTCGTGGATCGGCGGATCTTCAAAGATCAGCATGCCGGACGGGATTTCGAGGTTGGCCTTGATCAACTCCAGGATCACGCCCCGGGCGGAGCTGTAGGTGCCGTGGTCGATCACCCCCTTGTTGACATCAGCGAATCGGCTCAATGCGAAGAAGTCGTATTCCGCGTTGTAGTACAGCGGTGCCTGGTCACGCAGCCGCGCGAACATGGGATACGGGTCGGCGATGAGGTCGACGTCGTATGGATCGAAACGAACATGGCTATCGGTGCTCGCCGTCACGAAATCCCTCCTACCACTACCGTTTCCGGATACCTTCCAGATACCGGCGCCGGATTCGGTTCGGGCAATTTGTACACCCCGCTTAAATGCGTCGCTGTGCTGGGCGGCGGCTTAACTCTATTCTCGTAGAGAATCATATAGCGGGTGCTCTGGCAAGACCCAGAGCCCCGAAACCCGTCGGCTAACCTGCACACGGTTAGTTGCCCTCAGCCGGATGCGGCGGCACGGCGGCGGCGCGCGGGGCGCAGGCCGCTCGCCTCGGTTAACCGCCCCTTGTCCGGACTCTTGAGAATGCCGGCAGCGATAGCTGACAAGATCCGGTCGAGTTGTTCTGGGCTGTCGATAATCCGGTCGTCGTGGGCGAATCGCAGCAGCAGGCCGTTGATGAACGTGAGCGTGATGTTGCTCAGATCCTCGACTACTGCCGACTCCAATTCGGCACCGTGTGGCATCAGCTGCACAAGGATTTCCCGGTGCAGTTTGGTAAATCCGTCGGTGGCTTGCTGCAGAATCGCGGCCATCGCGGGATCGCGTGCAGCCTGCATTGTCAGCTCATACCTGGCCTTCGTTCGCGACAATTGTGGCTCGCTGCCGGCTTGAATCACCACCTGCGACAACCGCGACGGCGAGGGATTGTCTCCCCGGCCATCGGCGCTGTCCGCAACAGACTGCAAGGTTGCGAGGTCCAGCTCGGCCAGTCGCTCGGCGACGGCACGCAACAGCGCCGAACGGGTCCGGAAATAAAATGAGGTGGTGCCGTCGGGAACGCCGGCCTTCCGGTCCACCTTCAGATGGCTCAACCCCTTGGCCCCGTCGTCAGCCAACAGTTGAATCGCCGCATTGCAGAGGTCGCGGCGGCGCTCCGCAGGATTAGGCTTTCGTCGTTTCGCTGCGGCGGGCGTGTATCGGGCCATGAGCGCGGGCTTTCGTGATGACGGATCTCGATCAAAAATCGCTGACTAGACGGACGACAATACTCTATGTTCGTAGTGTCAGTAAAGAATTTGTTGTGATGAGGCACTAGCCGTCAGGACCGCAACGGTGTCATCACGATTCACGCCAACTCGGCGAGGACAACGCGTGCTAGACCTGATCGAGAGCTACTCTGCTTGATTCAGTTTGATCCGGCGAAAGGAATGCGGTGGCGTTCCACCAGGCGAAGAACGCATTGACGAGTGTCATTCTGCTTGGTGCAGTGATGTGCGGGTGCCACACAACTCAACACCCGGCCTCGCCCACCACGTCGACCACCACGCCACCATCGACGACTCAATCGGTGGCGCCGGTCGTCAACATTCAGCCCTTACCCGTGCGGCCGGTGCAGAAGTCCCAACCAACCACGCCCGACAAGTGCCCGGCTACGAATCCGAACGCCCCCGCAGCGCCGACCAACGTCCTCACTGCCTGTGACCTCGCCCGGACCACGCTCTATACATTGGGCCCGGAGGCGATGCGGCTTGGGATGACTCAGGTGGACCCACCCAAGTCGTTGACGGCCGGCTTCTATGAAGTGCTGCTGACACTGGACCCGCCATCGGCGACCGGCTGGTCGTCATTCACCGCTGCGCATCTGCACGACCATGTCGCCTTCATCCGTGACGAACTCGTCCTGGAAGCCCCGATGATCGAGTACCAGGTCACTTCTGGACAGATCGCGCTGACCACGCAAACAATTCAGACCGCAGACCAGTTGGCCCAACTGGCAGGCCGCCCCGCATGACCGAGCTCGCTCTCGGCTTCCTCAGCGTATTCGCGCTTCCGCCAGTGGAGTTCGTCAATCTCGCCGCAGATCTTGACTGCCAGCACATCTCGACCATCGTGCAGGGACAGCCGTTGGTACCACTCGACTTTCCGCCGTTCTCGCTAAAGGACGCCGCACTGAGGAAGGAGCTGCTCGCCGCGATGAATGACCGCGGCGTGTCGATCTCACTCGGCGACGGGTTCCTAGTGCTACCCGGTGCCGATATGCGCAATTTCTGCTCGGATCTCGACGTCCTTGCTGAACTCGGCGTTCCCCGGATAAACGTGGTCAGCCTCGATCCCGATCTCAGGCGTACATTCGACCAGTTCGCCGCACTGACAGAACTTGGCGCGCAGCGGAATATCGAGACCGACGTCGAACCGGTACCCGGCCTGACCATCGGCGACCTCCCCACCGCGCTGGTCGCATTGGATGATGTCGGACGACCCGACTTCCGGCTATTGATCGACACCATGCATTTGGTGCGGTCGGGGTCCAGCGCTGCCGACCTTTCGGCCTTGGATCCCCAACACATTGGCTACGCCCAACTCAACGACACGACGCTACGGCCGCGCATCGACAACTACATGGAGGAAGCCATGTATGAGCGCATGGTTCCCGGCGAAGGCGAACTACCGTTACGCGACATCCTGGCCGCGCTGCCACCCGACATCGTGATCGAACTCGAAGTGCCCAGACGATCGCTGGCGTTGGCCGGCGTAAGTCCGATCGATCGCCTTCGCCCATGTGTCGATGCGGCACGCCGTTTGTTGGCGGAGAGATCCGCCAAATCCTCAGGGCTGCAGTAAGTCAGGCAGCCGCCGGGCTGATGGGCTGGAAGGCTTGCTCTTCGATGTCTTCGCCGACGATCAGCGCGGTCCCGGCCGGCACTTCGCGCCACAACCCGGGCAAATCGGTCAACGGCTCAGAAACGACAACCCGGGCATCACCACCAAAGTGCACCAGCGGCTCGTCGTCGGGGTAGAGCATCCGTACCGACTGCAGATCTTCGCTGACGAACAGCGTATTCACTTCTGGGCCGCTGGCGTAACGAGCAGCGTACAAGCGAGCCCCGTCGCTGACCCCCACCGTCATCTGGAGCGCGGGTTCACCCAAGTCGGCCGCGGCGGCGATCGCTTCGACAAAACCTGCCATCCGGGCGATCCCGGCGATCGGATCATCGGTGAGACCGAAGGTGAGTGCGAGGTGAAACAGCAACTCCGAATCGGTGGAACCCGCTATATTGCCGAACAAGTCGGGGCGCACGGCCATGAGCAGGTCCCGACGTAACCTGTCATACCCGGCGACGTATCCGTTGTGCACGAAAAGCCAATTACGGTACCGGAACGGGTGACAGTTGGTCTGCTGCACCGGTGTTCCGGTGCCTGCGCGCACGTGTGCAAGAAACAGCGGGGTGCGGATCTCGGCAGCCAGTTCCAAAAGATTCTCATCGCCCCAAGCCGGAGTGATGCTGCGGAACAGCGCCGGTTCTGCACGGTGTTCATACCACCCCAGCCCGGTGCCGTCGCCGTTAGGAATCTCCATGTTCGGCGCGTGCCTGCGGCTCTGCTCAATGAGTGAGCGCTGCGGATCATGTAGCAACTCCCTGGGCGCGATCGGGCTGCCCAGGTATCCAACCCATCGACACATCCGAATCTCCTTGCAACAACTTGTCTGAGCGTGGTGTGGCCAAGCACTTCGCTTCAGGGCATTGGGTGATCAACTGCCGCTGTGCGAGCCGTCTCGCGGATCACTTTGTGTACGAACGCCAGCTTGCGGACCACCGCCGGCGGGATGTCGAACGGGTAAAGCGGATTTTTACCCATGGCAGTGTTCACCCGATTGAAGCACAGCGACAACCACTTCCAGTCCTCCAGCAGCCGCTCGATCGGAGCGTCCTCGTAGGACGGAAGCGGAACGACGTCCCGCTGAACCGAGAAACGGACCCTGTCGGCATGCAAGATCAGTCCGGACTCCCGGGCGGTGTCGATAGTGCCGGTGATGTGCAGGTAGTGAGCGAAGCACTCGGCGAAGTCCTCCCAGGGGTGCATCGTTGCGTACTCGGAAATGTAGAAGTCACCCCAGTTCGCCGGCGCACCGAATTTGTAGTGTCGCGCGATTTCGCCCTGATAATCCGCACGCTCGTCGCCGAAGATCTTGCGGCACTCGTCAAGGTAGCGCGCGGCGCCGGAATCGGTTTCCACCAGAATATTCTGGTAATAGTGGCCGACCTCGTGGCGGAAATGACCCAGCATGGTGCGGTAAGGCTCACCGAGGTGCACCCGCAGCGACTCACGGTAGGCGTCCAGCGACTCGACCAGATCAATCGTGATCACCCCACCGGCGTGCCCGATCACCACACGCTCTCCGCCGCTGTAACTGGACAGCAGATCAAACGCAAGCCCTCCGTCTTGACGCCAGTACGGGTCGACCGGCAAGCCGATGTCAATGAGCTGATAAATCAACCGCCGCAGTGCAGACGCGGTGGACACCAGCTTTTCCACCGCGATGGTGTCATCCGTGGCGGGCTCGCGTCGGATCAGCGAATCGGCCATACATCGCCCCCGCTGACCGCCTAGTTCCTGTTCCGCAGGAACCAACCAATTGCAGCCGAGGCTGGCTGCCTTCGTGCATGCAGTCCAGACATCGCCGTCGATAACAGCGTTGCCCGATGAGGTCGCAACCATGGCGCGGCTTGGGACATGTAATCCCAGTTCGGCCGAGCAATTCGGGCAGCGCCGCGATTCGAATAGGACGAAGCCACGGCAGACGGGGCAGGCGAACGCGCGCACAGATCTAATCGTGGCATGCGTTGCGATGTGTGTATCGCCGTTAACCCGAGCACTACCGAATATCCATGTCCCTGCCTAGTCGCCCGACCGTGGCTGTCGCCCGATCAGCTGGGCTGGCGAAGCGGGAGACCGGCAGCGCGATAGATGGCATCGATGACAGTCATGTTCTCGATCGCGTCCTGCGGGGTTGTCTTGACCGGTTCGCCACGCAGCGCTGCTGCGGCGAAAGCATCGAGCTGATACGCGTAGGAGGCACGGCGCGGGAAACGCTCTGTACGTTTTCCGTCGGACGATCGGATCGAGAGCCGATGGAAGAGATGGGGTTCCACAGGATTGAGTACATGTAGCTCGCCCTGGTCGCCGATTACCGTGGCACTCATCTGCAGCAGGCGCGTCGACCACATCGAGCAGCGGACCCGGCCGGTGTGTCCGCCGGCAAACCGCAACTCGGCGGTCATGGCCCGGTCGACCCGTTGATCGCGCAGTTTTGCTTGCGCTGAAACGACTTCCGGGGTCGAACCGCCGAACGTGCGGACCATGTGCACCGCGTAGCAGCCGGCGTCCATTGTCGCGCCACCGGCGAGCGAATAGTTGTAGCGGATGTCGGAGAACTTCGGCAGCGGGAAGCACAGCGCGGCATCCACCCGCTTGAGCTTGCCCAGCTCCCCCGACGCGATGATCTGCTCAACCCGCAACGTCAGCGGATGGTAGCGGTAATGGAATGCCTCCATCACCACCCGATCCGACTTCGCGGCCAGTTCGGCGATCTCGCGGGCTTCGGCGGCATTGGCTGTGAATGGTTTCTCGCACAGCACGTGCTTACCGGCGGCAAGCGCGGCCCGGGTCCACTTGCCATGCAAGCCATTCGGCAGCGGGTTGTAAATCGCATCGAGATCCGGATCGGCGATCAGCTTGTCGTAGTCGTCGTGCACCCGGGCGATGTTGTGCTTGGCGGCAAAGGCTTGAGCGCGCGACGCATCCCGTGCCGCCACCGCGGCCACGACGACTTCGGCGTTTTCCTTGGCGGGCTTGATGAGCGCCAAGGGTGCGATGCGGGCCGCACCCAAAATGCCGATCCGCAGCGGGGCTCCGTGTTCAGACTCAGCCATTGCGGTTGCCAGGTGCGCGACGGGCGAACGCGGGGGCATGCTCGGGCCGGATCCCAACGCCGATGAAATAAGCGGGCACAACCGACAACCACGGCAGGCGCTGCACCAGGCCGAGCAGGGTCGACGGTGGGGTGGGGTCCGCGCCGCGAAGGAGCGGCCCGAGCAGCCCTCTCTGTAGCAACCGTTGCACTGCCTGGGTCACCGCCGTGGGAAATAGGCGGCGGCGCCGGACCGCCGCCAGGTCACGTTCGGTGACCCGGTGCCGCCGCAGTGGCTCGGCCAATATCGTCGCCGCCGCGACGGCATCTTGAACCGCCAAGTTGATGCCGACGCCCCCAAGCGGAGACATCGCGTGCGCGGCATCGCCGATGCACAGCAGCCCATCAACGTGCCAGCGACGCAGCCGATTCACATGGACGTCGAGGTGCTTGATGTCGTCCATGGAAGTGAGCGTCGCCACCGACTCGGCCGATTCGGGTATTAGCGCGCTGACGTCGCGGCGAAACGCCTCAATGCCTCGCGCGCGCAACTGGGGGTCGGTCCCCTTGGGCCCGAGATACGCGATCTGGTTATAACCCTCGCGTGGGATCACGCCGAGACCCTTGCCCGGGGCGAAGCGAGGCAAGAAGGAGAATTCCTCATCGCCATCGCGCGGCAACCTGAACCACCACACGTCGAAGTTCACCGGGAATTCTCGTGCCCTCAGACCGGCCTCATGCCGCGCGATCGACCACCGGCCGTCGCACGCCACCGTCAACTCGGCCCGCAGTTCACCCGGGCCGTCGGGTCCTTGGTAGCGCACTCCGGTGACCTTGCCGCCCTCTCGCAGCAACCCGGTAACCTCGGTCTTCATCTGCAACGTGAAACTCGGCTCGGCTTTGGCGGCCTCGGCGAGCAGGTTTAGCAGATCCCACTGCGGCACCATGGCGATGTAGGGGTGGGGTTGGCGCAGACGCTCGAAGTCGATGTAGGTGACCGAGTGCCCATTCACATCCAGTTTCGCCGAGCGGACCTCGCTGTAATGCAACGCAGAGAAGCGCTCCCACAAGCCCAGCTCGTCGAGCAGCCGCATCGTGGTCGGATGCACGGTGTCGCCGCGAAAGTCACGCAGGAAATCGCCATGCTTTTCCAGCAGGGTGACGTCCAGACCGGCCCGAGCCAGTAACAGCCCGAGCACCATCCCAGCCGGGCCGCCGCCGATAATCGCGCAAGTGGTTGTGTCGGCCATCAGCGCTTAGCGTACGTGGTGATCTCAGCCAAGCAATTGCGTGTCGATTTCGAAAACCGAGACGGGATCCAGAATCACGCCGCTTTCCTTGACGTAGCGGCCCCACAACTCGAGGAGTTCAGCCAGCTTCTCGGGCCGCGAGGCGGCCAGGTCGTCGATTTCACCGGGATCGGCTGAGAGGTCGTAGAGCTGCCAGGTGCCCGGGCAGTACGGTGCGGGCAGATAAAGCGCCTTCCAGTTGCCCTGGCGGATGGCGCGGCGGCCGAACAACTCCCAGCCGGTGCCGGTTTCGGCGTCGTGTACTGCCGCGGTGTCGCCCGACAGATACGGCACCATTGACCGGCCGCGCATGGGTTCCACCTCGCGGCCACGGTAGGTGGTGCCGGGATGTCCGGCACCGGCGAGTTCCAGAATGGTCGGCGCGATGTCCATCACCGTCGCGAAGGCGGTACCGATCTGGCGCTGCCGGTCGAAGCCGGGCCAGGTGACGAACCCCACCACCCGGATTCCGCCTTCGGTGGTGAACGCCTTGTGCAGCCGCGACGGCGCCGTGGCGGCCTGTGCCCAGCGCGGCCCGTACCAGATGTACGAGGTGGGTCGGCCAAGATTTTCGAGGCTGTTGTCGCAGTACTTTTCGATCTGCGCGGCGATCTGGGCACCAAGCAGCGGCATTGCCTCGACGATCGCACCCTCGGCGCCGTTGTCGGACAGGAAGATCACGACCGTGTCGTCGAGCTCACCGGTGTCGCCCAGGTAGTCGATCACCCGCCCGATATTCCAGTCCATCCGGTCCACCATCCCGGCGTAGACCTCCATGCTGCGGGCCGACAGTGCGCGCTGGTCAGCTGTCATGTCGGCCCACTCCGGGGCGCCATCGGCCACGACCGGGTGCGCGGCGACATCCGGCGGGCACAGGCCGAGCTGCTTGAGCGCTGCCAAGCGCGCCTCGCGCAATGCGTCCGGACCGGCGTGGTAGCGGCCGCTATAGGTCGCGATCGATTCGTCAGGTGCTTGCAGCGGCCAGTGTGGTGCTTGAAAGGGCAGGTAAGCGAAGAACGGCCGGTCGTCGTGGTCAGAACGTTCGCGGAAGTAGCGCAGCAGGGTGTCCGTATAGAAGTCCGACGAGTAGAAGTCGTCGCCAACCGTGACGAACTGGTCGTCTTCGGTGTAAAGCCTCGGCGCGGGCGATATACCCGCGGCCGCGGTACCGCCGTAATGGCTGGCGCCAGCCGGCAATAAAGCGAACGAACGCTCGAATCCGCGGGCCCACGGCGAGGTCTCGATCGTGTCGCCCAGGTGCCACTTGCCCGACATGAGCGTCAGGTAACCAGCGTCACGCAGCAGCTCAGGCACCGCTACGACCCGATTGTTCAGATAGCCCTCATAGCCGGGCGCGCCCTGAAATCCGGGGATCGCGACCTCCAGCATCGTCCCGATGCCGGCGATATGGTGATCGGTTCCGGTCAACAGCATCGCCCGGGTGGGCGAGCAGGCCGGCGCCGAATGAAAATCGGTGAGCCGGATCCCGGCGTAGGCGAGCCGGTCCAGATTGGGCGTGTTGATCTCACCGCCGAAGGCGCCGATATCGGAGAACCCCAGATCGTCTGCCACGATCACCAAGAAGTTGAGCCGCTTCACGGTGAAGCATCCTGTCAGGTCTAGCGACCGAATGGAACGTCCCAGAAATGACTAGGCTCTATTCGGCGCAACACTGCACCCGGACACCGACGAAGGGGCATAGAGATGCTGGCGCAATTCGGCATGTCCATTCCGTTGGTCGCTGCCCCGATGTCGGGCGGCCCCACCACGCCGGCGATGGTGTCGGCTGCGACCCAGGCGGGTGGCCTGGGCATGCTCGCAGCCGGCTACAAGACCGTGGAGGCTGTCGAAGCTGAGATCAAGAGCGTTCGCGCAGCGGGAATCCCGTTCGGCATCAACGTGTTTGCACCTAATTCGTTGCCGGTCGACCCCGACAGTTACCGGGCTTACGCTGCGACCATTCAAAGGGAGGCCGACCAATTCGGTCTGACCCTGCCGGCAGAGCCGATCGAGGACACCGACAGGTTCGAGGAGAAGATCGCGCTGTTGCTCGATGATCCGGTGCCGATGGTGTCGTTCACCTTCGGCATTCCGCCGCGCAGCATGATCGCCGCGCTGCAACAGGCTAATAGCGTTGTCGTCCAAACGGTTACAACGCCCGAGGAGGCAGCGCAAGCGCACGAGGCCGGGGTCGACATGCTTGCTGTGCAGGCAGCGGCCGCCGGCGGGCACTCCGGCACGCTCTCGCCGCGCCGGCCATCAAGACCGGTGCCGATCGTCGACCTCGTCAAACAGGTCGCAGCGACCGTTCCGTTGCCGGTGCTGGCCGCCGGTGGGCTCGCCACCCCCGCTGCGGTGGCCGATGTTATTCGTGCAGGGGCTACAGCGGCCGTAGTGGGTACGGTTCTGCTGCGTGCCAACGAAAGCGGCGCCTCAGCGACCCACCAGGCAGCGCTGGCTGATCCCGCTCGCACGGAGACGGTGCTGACCCACGCCTTCACCGGGCGCCCGGCCCGCGGCCTGCGTAACGCGTTCATTGACGCCCACGAGGCGGAGGCACCGTTTGGTTATCCTGCTGTCCACTACCTGACCAGTCCCCTCCGCAAAGCCGCCGCGGCCGCAGGGAAACCAGACTACGTACATCTGTGGGCAGGGACTGGATACCGGCACGCCACCGCTGAGCCCGCAGCCGACATTCTGCGGCGGCTGGCATCTGACCTCTGATCGGCGCAAATGTCAGAGTCAGTATTCAAAGCGGTTCAGCACGTCGTAGCCGCGCGCAGGCGTTGCAAACACCAGCTTGTAGATCAACCGCACTGGGGTCGCTTTGATCTTCTCGTAGCCGGCCACTGCTGGCGTCTGCTCCAGGAATCGCAGCCTGGGATTCCACGTTTCCATCTCCCGCGCGTCGCGGATGCCCCATTTTATGATGCCTTTGGTGAGGACTTTTGACATCAGCGGCGCCAGGGCCCAGAGTGTGTCGAAAAGCATTTCGCCGCAATCAAACCGGTCGGTCAGGCGCTCTAGCAGCTGACGTACTTCGGCCTCGCTCAAATACATCAGCAGGCCCTCGGCGATGACCAGCGTGGGACGCCCAGTTGGAATGCGATCGAGCCACTGTGGATCGGTCACCGATGAGCCGATCATGCGGTAGTGGTCGGTGTCGTCGTAGAGCCGGCGGCGTAACTCGATGACGCTGGGCTGATCGACGTCGAACCAAAGGTTCGATGCACCGAGCCGAAAAGCGCGGCCGTCGAGGCCGCAGCCAAGGTGTAGAACGACTGCGTCGGGATGCCGTCGAAGGAAATCAGCGCACCAATCGTCGAGCTGTTTGGCGCGTAGCGCGACCTGGTACTGGTTCGAAGCCGGCAGCAAGGTCCGATGCATTCGTTTGAAGTCGTAGTCGATCCGGTCCACCGCCTCTGCGGCCGCGTCGTCACCCAGGATCGGGCGCGGCGACCGGCTTTCATAGGCACGCAGGTACAGCGTGACGAGATTTGTCCACTCGACCGAGCCCCAACGGACGGAACTGAAATCGACCTTGGCCCTCGTCACGATCGCCCCTCCTCGAGTACCTCCGATGACGTCGAATCTACGTCTTAACGCGCATGTCGCGGCGTTCGGCCTGGCCAGAAAAGCTCGCTGCACAAACTTCGGCCCATCCGATGCCGGATCTGCTCCGAATGACTATCGAGCAACCGTTATGCGGTCAGCACCGTTAGGTCAAAAGGAGGCCTGTCTTGATGGGAAAAGCGACGTTCAAAATGGTTGCCGCTGGCGACGGTTCACCGCAATCCGAATCCGGATACAGCTTCCTTGTGCTGGCTCACGCGATCGCGACGGTGCTGCTGCTCATCACGCTGGTAGCTGCCGTATGGCAGTTCATGGACTGGGTCGTCACGCCGTCGTGTCCCGGAGACACTGCGCTGTCATCGGTATCGTCGTCGGCTCCGGTACCGGCTCCGGCGCCTGCGGCGGCGACGACACCGGTGGCACCCTGGTCGGTGCAGGCCGGCGAATCCCGCCGCACCCCCGGCCGGACTGGGGTGTCCCCAACGACGCCCACCGGGTCGTACCAATATTCAGCCTGGGCTGAGCTAGCGCTCAGCGCCGGCGACTGCCCATGCCCGCACCAGCGGTAGCTCGACAATTCCTCAGAATGTGTCGGGATTCCGCTGTACTTCCACCGGCACCGGGTGCTGGTACAAGCGGGAAGCGTTCTCCCAAGTGAACTTGCGGATCGCGTCCTGCGGCAGGTCACCGATTTCTTCGTGGATCGTGTGCTGGGTGTGCGGCCAGGTCGAGTCGCAATGCGGATAATCGGCTTCCAACATGATGTTGTCCACACCGATCCGGTCACGCTGCACGAATGACGACTTGTCCTCCACCGCGCAGAACCAGAAGTTACGGGTGAAAACCTCCGCGGGAGTCAAGCTTTCACCAAGTGCCTGCCAGGTTCCGTACATCGCGTGATAGCTGAGCATGTGATCGAGGCGATCGAGCAACCCTGCAACCCAGCCGATTCCACCTTCTGACAAACAGATCTTGAGATCTGGAAACCTGCTGGGCAGGCCCGAGTACAACCAGTCGACCGCTGCCGAGATGGCATAGGCGAAGAACAGCACACCCTGCACATCCGGCGGTGCGTCGTCGGTAGTGGACGGCGACGAGCCCGAAGAACCGATGTGGAGGTTCACCACAGTTCCGGTTTCGGCGCATGCCGCCATCATCGGATCCCAGTGACGTGAGTGGATACTCGGCAAGCCGAGCATCGCGGGGTTTTCGCTGAACGTGACGGCGTGGAATCCACGCTCGGCGTTCTCGTAGATCATCTTTGCGCCGAGCTCCGGGTCCAGCAGCCACGGCAGCTGGCACGGGATGATCCGTTCGGGATAGGACCCCGCCCATACCTCGAGGTGCCAGTCGTTCCATGCGCGGACGGAGGCCAGCGCCAGGCCACGATCCTTGGTCGCCTGCTGCAGCCGCTGGCCGGCGAAGCCGGGCAGGAAAGAGGGGAAGTTGAGCGAGGCGTAGATGCCGTTCAGATCCATATCTTTGACGCGGTCATGGATGTCCCACGCGCCCCTGCGCATCTCATCGAATCGGACCGGCTCGAAGCCGTACTCTGCCACCGGCCGACCGACCACGGCGTTGAAACCGACATTGGGCAATTCCTGCCCGTCATAGACCCACGTTTGTCCGCCATTCTCGGTGTCGACGACTTTCGGCGCACGATCTGCGAGCTTGCGCGGTAGGCGTCCAGTAAAGGTGTCGGGCGGCTCGACGATGTGATCGTCCACCGAGATCACCGTGTAGCGTCGCGGCGCCCTAGGCGGGTCTGGAAGAAATGTGACGGAGCGATCCTCGCCGGTCTTGGCGGTGGTGAAGTTCAGGTTGGCGGCTAAATCGTCGATCGATTTCACTCGTCAATCTCCTTGCGGGACGGAGTTGTTCTTTCGTGCGTCACATCGAGTGTGCGGTGACGGCTTTCGGTGTGCGTTCAGGGCGGGAATCGGCGTCGAATTGCGCCCAGAGCGCACACTCGACGCCCTCACCGCACACTGGACGCGCTCACCGCACACTCGCCGCGCAGGGCTATTCATGGGCTTAGGTGAGCACATCAGGGCCAGCCTTGATGGTCATCCGGGCTGCCCCCGCCCAGTACACATCAGCGGCCCGTTCGATAAGCGACCGTTGCATGCCTGCCATGTCCGGCCAGTTCATCTTTACCGGCTCCTTGGCTGTGAGCATGACGTCATAAGCCAGCTTGCATACCCGTTCGATCGATGCCGCTCGGTAGACGGCTTGGGCCAGGTTGCTTCCGGTTGCGATGACGCCGTGGTTAGCCAGAATCGTCAGGTTGGCGCCGCCGATGCGTGCCGCGAGATCGGCTGCGCGGACAGGGCTGTCGATTTCGCCGTCGTATGTGTCGACCAGGCACAGGTCATCCAAGAAAAGCGAACCGGTCTGGTGTACCAATTCGGGCAGCCTGCCCAGCGCGGCAAGCACACAGACGTAATAAGGGTGGTTGTGGATGACGACCCGAGCGTCTTCGCGGACACGGTGCAGTTCGGTATGGATGTGGATCGCCGGAGTCACGTCCCAACGACCTCGCACTACCCGCGCGTCACTGTCCACCACGCAGATATCCGATGCGGTGAGTTCCTGCCACCACAGTCCCCACGGATTGACGAACATTTCGGTTTGCCCGTCGGGCTGCCAGGTGATGTGTCCGGCCATATTCTCGGCGAATCCGATGCTGGCCAGGTGGCGGAACGCCACGGCGAGCGCCTGTTCGTTGGACAGTTCCACTCCGATGGGGGGCACCACCGACGGCGCCCACACCTCCAGACCACCTCGCCGTGCGTCAGGAGCGTTCATGATCGGCCTCCAACCTTACTCGGATATCTTGGCGGAGCTTTCCTTTGGCGACCTTTGCTCCGGACGATCGAGGTAGTTCGTCGACCACGATGAGTCGTTCGGGCAGCAGTTCTTTGGAAACCCCCAATGCCAGCAGGTGGTTGACGAGCTCGGGCAAGTCGATGGCCTGCGAGTCAGCGAGTTCGGCGTACAGGCAGACTTTTTCGCCGAACACCGGATCGGGCATGGCGACCGCGGCCGCTAGCGCTATAGCGGGGTGGGTCATCACAGCGTCCTCGACCTGAGCGGCGCTGATGTTCTTGCCGCCTCGCAAGATGAAGTCGGATGTTCGGCCGGTGACGCTCAGATAACCGTCGGCATCGATCTCGCAGATGTCGCCCATGCGCATCCACCCGTCGCTGGTGAACAGCTTGTCGTGGTCGGTGCCGCCGAGGTAGCCGAGACTAGTTGCCGGACCGCGGCATGCGGGTTGTCCTCGCCCCGTGTCGGTGACGTCTTGGTCCCCGTCGAAGAGTCGAACCGCCATCTCAGGGACGATCCGGCCACCGGTGCGGAGACGGCGTTGCGGCGAGTCATCCATCGTGGTCCCGCTGAGCAGTCCGGTCTCATTGGAGCCATAAAACTGCAGGATCTTTGCGCCGGTGAGTTGCTCGAACTCGACGGCGGGCCGATACGGTAACGCCTCGCCCCCGGCGAAAACGACCCGCAACGTGCTGAGGTCGTAATCCCGGCACGCGGCGCCGGCCATCAGCATCGTCAATTGTGTACTGACACAGCATAATACGGTGACCTTGTGCTGGGCTATCGCCTCACATGCGGCCTTCGTCGTGAAACGTTCCAGGATCACCGCAGTGGCACCGAGGTAAATGGGTGTGGTGTGGCTGGTCCATATTCCGAATCCGAAGGGCGTGGGTATGACCGGTAAGAAGATGTCGTCTGACGTCAGGAGCCCGTTGGTCACGGCCTTCTGGTGGAAGTAGTACCAACGATTCTGGGTGTGCACGACACACTTGGGCAGACCGGTGGTCCCGGACGTGGAATTGATGAGGAAGACATCGTCGGGACCGAGTCCGGAATCGACTCCCAGCCCCTTGGGCTCCACGTCGACGTTCAGGCCCAGCGCACCGGCAGAATGACCCAGGACCAGCAACGAGACCGGGGATTTCGTGGCCACACCGGCCGCGGCCTGCTTCGCGACACCGCCGTGCTGGTGGTCGCTGATCAGGAGCTTCGGCTGCGCGCCACGCAGTATCGCAGCGACCTCACGGGTGCCGGCACGCGCGCCGATGCCGACGACGACAGCACCGCAGCGTTCGATCGCCAGGAACAGCACGTGGATCGCCGCGGAGTCGCCATGCCACACCGCAACTCGATCGCCGCGCGCTATGCCGACTCCGGCTAGTTGTTTCGCCAGATTGGTTGCTGCAGCGTCGAATTCACGCCAGGTCAACGAGATGCCGAGACGGTCGACATAGGCGGGACGGTTCGGCGATTGCTCGGCGTTGCGGCGCACGGCGTCGGACAGCGTCGCGTCAGACCACCAGCCGGCCGCACGAAACCGCGCCGCGTCCTCGTCGGTGAATGCCGGCGAGCCCACGGTATCCAACCCACCGGCGCTCATTCCCAAATAATAGGAAAACCGCGCGTCGTTTAGGCGGCCGAGTGCTGTCGCCGAAGCGGCTAGGGATTTGGAGCGCCAGGAGCAGCGTGTTGCTGATCATGCTGAGTGCCCGGACGCGCGTGTGGGGTCGGACAACTTTGGTGCCGAGTACACCCGCAGTTCATGCCGATGATGCAGCCGCCGCCACCGACAGGTTGCACCGGTAACGCGCCGCCGCCTCCACCACCGGTGCTGCCCCCGGGCGATGGAGGTGCCGGCGCCACGCCGGATGAAGCGCTAATTGCGCTGGTCAGCGCCCTGTCAAGATCGCCAACACCCGCGACCGTCAAAGCAAGCACGGCCACACCACCGCATATTGCGGTCGCCGTCCTGCCTTTGCGGTTCAACACAACTTCCAACTGTAGGTTCTGAACGCGGGATGCGCATAAGCGAAACCGGACGGCTGCCAAGATTGGGGCCAACTGAGTTGGGTGCGATCGTGTCAGGACTACGGGAGGCAGCGGCAATGAAAACCACCCAGATGTCCGGGCTCTGGCGGGGACTGCTGAGCGGCGCTGCCGCCGGCGCCGCAGGCACCACCATGCTCAACGTGATCACTTACCTCGATATCGCGGTGCGGGGCCGGCCCACGAGCAATACGCCCGAAAGGACCGTCGAGGCCATGGCGAACCTGTTCGGCCTCACTGTTCCGGGTAGTGGTGACGTCCTGGCCAACCGGATTTCGGGCCTCGGCGCGCTCACCGGGTATGCCGCCGGCATTGGGATGGGTGTCATTCTCGGGCTGGCCTATGCGCTGGGCTGGCGGCCCCGGCTACTTGTGGCCACGCTGGTGGCGACGGCCATCGCCCTGATCGGCACCAACGGACCGATGACCGTACTCGGGGTAACTGACCCGCGGACCTGGGGCATCGTCGGGTGGATCAGCGATCTGATCCCCCACTTCGGATACGGGGTGGTCACCGCTCTGATACTGAATTACCTCTATGCGCTATCTCGGCCCTCCCCAGAGGGGCTACCCTCCGAGGCCGAGCCGGACTGACGGTTGTTGGGATCGGTAGCGACATAACCGGTTTCCACTTGCTTCAAGACCGTTGCAACAAGGCAGCGACGTGCAAGGAGGCGATCATCTCGGAGATGTGAGACCGACGGCATTATCCCTGCACGGTCGGGCGAATGGTGATGTCGCCAATCTCCGTGTCGTCGGGCTGTTCGATGGCGAATGCGATGGCTCGCGCCACCGCCGATGGTGGAAGACCGAAGTCGTTCATCGTGCGTCGGATTTGTTCTCGCACCGCCACGTCATCAATGGAGCTGTCAAGTTGGGTATCCACGAATCCCGGCGATATCGACGTGGTCCGCACTACCCCGTCAGTCGACTCTTGGCGCAGGCCTTCCATCAGGGTGCGGACGGCGTTCTTGGTGGCCGCATATACGGCCATGGTGGGCACGATCTTCAGTCCGGCCGTCGACACCGTCGTGACGAAGTGTCCGCGGCCCTGCCGTCGAAACACCGGGAGCGCCGCGGCGATGCCGTGCAGCACCCCGCGCAGGTTGACGTCGATCATCGCTGACCATCCGTCGACGTCCAGATCTGATATCGGGCCGATCTTGCTTATGCCGGCATTGCTCACCAAGACATCGAGCTGACCAAACTCGTCGACCGCCGTACCGACAAGCCGCTCCAGATCCGCACGTCGGGCGACGTCGGCCCGACATGTCACAGCTGCTCCCCCGCGGTCCCGTATCTCGCTCGCGATGTCGTCGAGGCGCTCGATGCGGCGCGCACCGAGGACCACGCTCGCACCGCGCTCGGCAAGCAGCCGCCCAGACGCCTCGCCGATCCCGCTGCTTGCGCCGGTGATGACTACGACTTTGCCCTCGATACCGTTCATCCCATCCCCTCACGTTCAGCACGCCGACGAGCACTCCGCACGTCATTGTTGGCGCTATACGATCGTCTAGCCTTGTCCACGCCTGGCCGGGTTGCGCCCCGTATCCACTTGGCCCACACGGACATCACTTGGCGGAAGTCAGTAAAAGCGCGTTTGTCGCGGCCACCAGCTTCTCGTTCCTCATCATGGCCATTGTCGTCGGTGTCTTCGTGCTAGTCATACCTCTATTTGCGCCGGGCCGGGATGGGACCCAGCTGCCACCAGTGCGTCGGTTGGCGCAATCGGTGCGGGCACGACGCACTGGCGAACGCGGCGCACCGCATTACAGTCCCGGCTGTCTCGTATTGTCGGTTCGTGCTAATCGGTTTTTTACTCGCTCTGGGCTGCTCGGTGTGTTACGGCACGGCTTCGGTATTGCAGGCTGTGGCGGCGCGTTCGGTGGAAACAAGGAGTAGCTCGGGTGTCGACGCGGTGCTGCTGTTGCGCGCCGCCCGGCAATGGCGGTATCTCGCCGGTCTCGGCCTTGACGGCCTCGGTTTTGTGTTGCAAGTGGCGGCACTGCGCATGGTGCCGATCTATGTCGTCGCGGCGGCGCTGGCCGCGTCCATCGCAGTGACCGGCATTGTGTCCGCGTGGGTCCTGTCGGCGAGGCTGTCATCAGCCGAGTGGACGGCGGTAGGAGTGGTCTGCCTCAGCCTCGCCGTGCTCGCTTGCGCTGCTGGACCTGCACACTTTCGGCGTGCTCCAGCCGGGCTTGGGTGGGCGCTGCTGGGCGTGGTCGCCGCGCTGTTTATCGCCGGAGCTGCCGCAGGACGATTGCGTGACCGCGAGCGCGCCCTGGTCCTGGGCCTCGGCGCAGGGAGCGGCTTCGGTGTGGTCGAGGTGGGCGTGCGCTTGATTGACGTGATGGATCCCAAGAAAGGCGCCTTCTACACCAACCCGGCGTTATACGCGGCGGCCGCGGGTGGGATTGCAGGATTTCTCTTGCTCACATCGGCATTGCAGCGCGGGTCTGTGACCACGACCGTGGCCGCCATGGTTGTGGGCGAAACGATCGCGCCCGCGCTCGTCGGAGCGGTATGGCTGGGCGACCGCGCCCGCGAAGGCCTCGGCTGGGTGGTAATCGTGGGATTCGCCGTCGCAGTCGCCGCCACGTTGGTGCTGGCCCGATTCGGCGAAGCACCTAGTCCTCGCGAACCCGACCCAGCCGTCTCCTAAGTCAACGAATTGCCGCGGATGTGCCGCGGTCATCGGCGTTCTCAGCAGCAGGGCTATAGGTCGTGCCGCGTGCGGCCCGCGTCCACAACACGCCGCCCTGGGCGCTGACGCCGGCGGCGATCAGTTCACGTTTGAGGATCTTGTTGGTAGCCGTCGCCGGGAGGTCGTCGTTGATGCGCACATAGCGCGGCCATGCCTTCGGCGACAGATCCGGTTGTGCGGCAAGGAATTCCTCGAGATCGGTTGGCTCCAAACGCGTCCCGCTGTGAATCACGAAGGCAGCCATCACCTGGTCACCGACCTGCTCGTCGGGCACGGCATAGACCGCGACCTGGCTGACTTGCGGTAGCCGCTCCAGGATCCGCTCGATCGGCGCCGCCGCCAGGTTCTCGCCGTCCACCCGCATCCAATCGGCGGTGCGGCCGGCAAGGTAGATCCAGCCATCGGCGTCGCGGTAGGCCAAGTCGCCCGACCAGTACATGCCATGCCGCATGCGCTCAGCCGTGGCGGCCGGATCGTTGTAGTAGCCGGCGAACGGCCCCGCACCCTGCGTGTTGACGAGTTCGCCGACCGCTTCGTCGAAGTTTGTCAATGCGCCGTGTTCGTCGAACTGCGCGATTACGCACTCTTGCAGGGTAATTGGGTTGTATATGCTGACGCCGGGGTAAGGCTTGCCGATCGAACCGGTCGGGGTGCCATCCTCTCGGACAACGATCACCGCGAACTCGCTCGAGCCGAAGCTGTCGACCACGCGGCAGCCGAAACGCCTTGCGAATTCCGCGATATCGCGATCGGTCGCCTCGTTGCCGAACACCACCCGCAGCGTCGTGTCGGCGTCGTCGGGACGCTCCGGGGTGGCAAGGATCAACGCCAGCGGCTTGCCCACGTAGTTCCAGTACGTGGCGCGGTAGCGGCGCACATCGTCGAGGAAACGTGACGGCGAAAACCGGGCCGGGACCATGGTGGCACCACTGCCGATGGCGACCGCCCAGCCGGCGGCAACTCCGTTGGAGTGAAACAGCGGCATCGACAGGTAGCAGACGTCATCGGCGGTGACGTCGTACTGAAAGATCAGGCTGGCGCCGCACATGATCGCCATCCCGTGCGCGAACCGAACGGCGTTGGGATCACCGCTGGTGCCGGAGGTGAAGATCATCATCAGGGTGTCGGCGGCGGTGACCTCGCGGTGGGCCACCAGGGGTGGCGCTGCGGCGACCACGTCGGCGTAGCGGGCCCCGGTCACGTCGAGCACCTCAAGCCCGGTGAGATCGAAGCCGTCGAGCAACTGCCGGTGCTCGGGATCGACGAGAAGGATCTGGCAGTCGGATCGCCGGATGTCGGCGAGCAACCCGGCTCCGCGCCGGGTGGTGTTGATGCCGCACAGCACGTAGCCGCCCAGTGCCGCGGCGGCCATGGCCCGAAGCATCGCGGGTGAGTTGGTGAGCACCGCGCCGACATGCAGTGGACGCGTCGTGTCGGCGAGGGTGATCAGTGCGGCCGCCTCGGCCTCCGCCTCGGCCAGGTGCTCTCGCCAGGTCCAGGTCTGTTCGCCATAGGTGAGCGCCGGGGTGTCGTCGTACCTGCGCTGCCGCAGTAGCTGCTGAACTGTCTCCGGCACAGTCTCACTTCCTCGAGAGTTTCGGCTGCGGCTCATATCTGGTTGTCAGCACCAGCCCCGCGTAGTTGCGACGGGCCACCTCGTCGCATTGGCGCCGGTAGTTACCGAATCCCCCGATGTAGGGCATGAAGACGCGTTTCTTGCCTTCGATGTTGGAGCCCAGGTACCACGACGATGCCGCCCTGGGGAACAGGGTTTGCTCGGCGGCTTGTGCCACGTGGTAGGTCCAGGCGCGGGCGGCGTCGCGGCGGGGCTCGACCTCGCTCACCCCAAGTCGCCGGACGGCCAGAACCAGGTCGATGACCCAGTCGACCTGAACCTCGGCGTGCAGCACCATGTTCGCCAGCACTGACGGGCTTCCAGGCCCGCTGATGGTGAACAGGTTCGGCAGGCCCGGCACCATCAGACCGAGGAATGTCAACGGGCCGTTGGCCCAGATGTCGCGCAGCCGCTCTCGCCCCGGCCCAATCGGGTCGATGCGGGTCAACGCACCGGTCATCGCGTCGAAGCCGGTGGCAAAGATCAGCACGTCGCACGGATAGGTCGCGGCGTTGGTTCGTATTCCGTTGGCGGTGATCGTCTCGATGGGCTCACGGCGCAGGTTCACCAGTCGGACGTTGGCTCGATTGAACGTGGAGTAATAGCCGGCGTCGGTACAGATCCGTTTTGCTCCGATCGGGTGATCGCCCGGGATGAGATCAGCGGCGACGACGGGATCGGTGACGATCTCCCGGATCCGTTCCTCGGCAAACTCCCTGGCGATGTCGTTGGCTGCGAGGTCGCTGGTCTGGTCGGGGAACGTCTTGGCGAAAAGCACGCCGCCCTCACGCCAGCGCTGCCATAGGGCTTCAGCGCGTTCCTCTGGTTCGGTGTCGACGGCTTTCTTGTGATAGGTGCCGTGCGGCGTGCCCGCCGCCGCGTAGGCCGAGATCCGACGCCGGTCGGGATACTGCTCCTGGATCTGCCGCCAATCGTCGGCCGACCACGGGCGGTTGGGCATCGGGATCGTGTAATTCGGGGATCGCTGGAATACCACCAGCTTCTCGGCTTGCGCCGCGACGATCGGAACTGCCTGAATCCCGGACGAACCCGTTCCGATCAGGCCGACGCGCTTGCCGCTGAGGTCGGGATCCTCGCGCGGCCATGCGGCCGTGAAGTACGCGTCGCCTGCGAAATCATCGATGCCGGGGATATCGGGCCGGTTCACTGCCGACAGACAGCCGGTTGCGCACAAGAGGAACTGCGCGGCGTACGTCTCGCCGGCCGCGGTCCGCACATGCCAGCGATCTCGGTCGAACGTGGCATCGACGACGTCGACACCAAATCGGTAGTGGCGGCGCAGATCGAAGCGGTCGGCGACGTGACGCAGATAGGCCAGGATCTCCGGTTGTGCGGCGAACCGTTCGCTCCAGGTCCAGCTCCGCTGTAGCGCTTCGTCGAATGAGTAAGAGTAGTCGACACTTTCGACGTCACACCGCGCGCCGGGATAGCGGTTCCAATACCAGGTGCCGCCCACGTCGGGGGCTGCCTCGAGGGCGGTCACCGACAGGCCCGCCGACGCGCATCGGTGCACGGCGTAGAGCCCGGCGAATCCTGCGCCGACGACGATGACATCGGTAGCCTCGGTCACTTCGACCGGCTCCCAACGCGGTCAAGCAGTCGGCGCAGGTCGCCGCATACCAGGTCGCGCGCCGACGCCCCGGGCGCGAAGGACTGGATCGTCACGAAGCCGTGGAACAATCCGGGAAAATCCCGGTGCACGACGGGCACCCCTGCGTTGTGTAACCGGCGCGCGTAGTCGCAGGCCTCGCTGTGCAGGGGATCCAGACCGGCGGTGACGATCACCGCGGGAGGCAGGCCCGCATGAGACTCCGCGCGGGCCGGGGCCACCAGATAGGGCGGGTCGAAAACCCGTTCACCACCTAGGTATTGGCGCCAGTACCACTGCATGGCGGCGCGGGTGTTGAAGTATCCAGTGCCGTAGCGGCGGTAGCTGTCCGTCTCGAACGAAGGATCCAGCGCCGGGTACAACAAAACCTGTGCGGCGGGTTGGGCGACTCCTCGCTCGCGGCACAGAATGGCGGTGACCGCAGCCAGGTTCCCGCCGGCGCTGTCGCCGGCGACCGCGGTCCGCCTGGGGTCGATACCCAGCTCGGCTGCGTGTTCTACCACCCAGCAAAACGCCGCGAACGCGTCGAGCGCGGCTGCGGGCGCGGGGTGTTCCGGCGCGAGGCGGTAGTCGACCGACACCACGACGGCCTCGCTGCCGCGGGATAGGGCGCGGCAGAATCCATCGTGGGATTCGATGTCGCAGAAGACGAATCCGCCGCCGTGGCAGAACACGATTGCAGGGCGGTCGTGTGACGGCTCGCCATGCGGGTGGTAGATCCGCACGGGGATGGCCCCGGCCGGACCCGGGATAGAGCGGTCGATCGTGCGGCTTACGTCCTCAATATTGTCGACGGGCACGCGCCGTTGGGCCACCGCAGCGCGGGCCTGTGGCCCGGTCATTTCCTCGACGTGCGGGAATCCGGCGTTTAGCTGGTCCAACATCGCCTGCACGCCGTCGTCCATGTGGTGGAGCTGGGACCTCACCGTTGGGCCGCTCATGCGGGCCGGTACTTCAGTAGGGTGACCCCGGCTTCGGCCACATCGCAGAACACCGGCCTGACACGCATTCCGATCCGAATCTCGCTTGGATCGATGTCAACCAACTCGGTGCTGATACGTGGTCCGGCGTCCCACTGCACCACCGCGAGTAGCTGCGGCACAGCGTCGGCCCAGGGCGGACCGGTGGGCCTGCGAGCGATGGTGAAGGTGTACAGCACTCCGGCGCCGTCGATTTCGCGCCACTCCAGGTCGTCGGCGAGTGTTCCCGGGGAGAGGGTGCGCGGATAGAAGACGTAGCGGCCCAGCGAGGGCGAGTATTGCACCAGGATTCGGTGCTGCGCCAGGCCTTCCCAGAACGGCCGCGAGACCGGTGTGGGCTCGGGTAGCGGGAGTGCTTCTGCCAGGGGCTCACTCATCACTAGTCCCCCCGCATCAGCAACGCGACCTGCTCGCTCATGATGCCACCGTTGCCGGTGACGAACGCGGTGTGGCAGTCCCGCACCTGCGCGTCGCCGGCTCGCCCCATGATCTGACGGGCGCCGTCGACGACATGGTGCATGCCGCCCGCCATCCCGGCCTGACCAAATGACAGTTGACCGCCCGCGGTGTTGAGCGGAAAGTCGCCGCGGAAGGTCAAATCGCGCTCGCTGACCCAGGACATGCCTTTCCCTTTGGCGCAGAAGCCGGCGTCTTCCAGACTCATCAGCACGGTGATCGTGTAGCAGTCGTAGATGGAAGCGACATCCACATCGGATCGGCTCACTCCGGACATCGCGAACGCCTTGTCGGCAGCGCGCGCGATCGGCGTGCACAGTAGGTCGTCAGCGTAGGTCGGCGTCTTGAAGGCGATGTGTTCACCGAAGCCGGTGATCCACACCGGACGATGGCGGCTTCGCCGCGCGATATCGGCATTGGCAATCAAAACCCCGACTCCCCCGTGCACGCGCATCACCGTTTCGAGCATGTGGATCGGGTCGGCGATCATCGGGCTCGCGAGAACGTCGTCGACGGTGATCGGGCTACCGTGAAAAACCGCGCCCGGATGCGCGCATGCATTGGTGCGTTGGTCAACTGCGATCTTGGCAACCGCGGCAGGGTCGTAGCCGAACTCCGCCGCATAACGCTGAGCGATCTGCGCGTACGGCGCGTTCTGACCCAAGTTGCCGTACGGGATCTCGAACTCGGCCTGTGGCGACCCATACGTGTTCGACGACGCCCCATACCAATTCGGGGCAGGCGGCGGACTCTTCTGAGACCGCGGCACCGACGCCGAGCCGGGTACCACCGCCAGCGCCGCATCGCACACGCCGAGTTCGACCGCGGCGGCGGCGCGCCACACCATTCCCGCAGATGTTGCCCCACCCAGATCGACTCGCTCACCGAAATCCAAAGCCAGGCCCAGGTATTCGCAAAGGGTGGCGGGTGCGAACATCGCCGATTCGGCCACGCCGTGGGTGAGCAGGCCGTTGACGCATCCGGGATCGACTCCGGCGTCCTCGACGACCATCTTCGCCAACAGCGCGTACTGGTCGAGAGTGAACAGCGGCGGCTCCGTCGGACGGCGTTCGGCGGGCAACTCGGCGATGCCGACAATGGCTGCTTCGCCACGTAGCCCCGTCACGGCGCCGTTTCACGTCGAGGGAGTTCAACCGTTGCCGTTCCCGGCATCAGCACGGTGTCGTCACGGCGGCCAGTGATATCGAGATCTACCAGTCCGGCGCGGTTCTCAGTGAGGCGCTTACCGGTCACCGTCCCGCCGAAGCTGAGCTGTTGGCCGGGATAGGCGACCGCCCGGTTCTGCACCGCAAAGGACACCAAACGGCCGCGCCCACCAATCCAGTCGCCGATCGCCCGCGAAAGCAGCGCCGCCTGAAGCGGACCTTGCACCAACACGTCGTCGTAGCCTTCGACCGTGCGAGCCCACTCTTTGTCGTAGTGAATGCGGTGGCCGTTGTAGGTGGCGGCGCTGAAGAAGAACAGCTGCGTTTCATCGACGGTCACCGTGAGCGTGGGAATCTGCTCGCCGACGCCGACATCGTCGTAAAACACTTGCTCACCGGTCATAAGCGCCGCTCCTCTCCCCCGCAAGCGGGAGGTGCCCCCACATCGCTCTTTTGCTCTGCATCGTCGCCGGCACCGGTCATGGCGCTCCTAGGGTCGGGCGATCATCGAAGTCGACGCTTCGGCAACCAGATCGCGGTGCTGGTTCCGGTACACCGTGTGCCAGGTGACCAGGACGAATCTTCCAGAGCGGCCCTGCTTTTCAGCGATTGACTCGATGGTGCGGACCATTTCGATTTCGTCACGGTGATAGGCCGGCAGGCGAAAGGTGAAGCTCTCCCCGCCGGCCATCCGCTTGGGGGCACGGGGAAACGCGAGGCTGCCCGAAACCGCGCCTGAGGATCCATCGGGTCGCAGCGCCTCGAGGCGCGTGACGCCGAGCACGACGTACTGCAGAAAGAGCGGAGGACAGATGATGTCGCGAAAGCCGTTGGCCTGGGCATAATCCGGATCGAAGTAGAGCGGGTTGTGGTCACCAACCGCCGCCGCCCACCGCTGCCAATCGCGCCGGTTCACCTCACCGGTCGCTGACGCGGCGATGGCGCCCACTCGCGACGCCGATTCGACATCGATCAGGCTGTCCTCGCTCACCGGCGCTCCCCTGTCTTCGTGGTCTCCTCCAGCCACGATGCGGCCACGTCGGCTACGCCACCGAGCGTGGAGCCAAGCCTTGCTCGTTCGCTCCACAAATGCAGGTCCGTCTCGGTCACATAGCCCATCCCGCCGTGTAACTGGTGCGCATCCAGGGTTATCAGCCTGGCCGCGGTTGCCGCGTGCATGCGCGCGATGGCCGTTTCCCTGGTCGCCGTGTGACCACGGGCTACCCAGAAGACCGCCGAGTGCGCGGCCAATCGCGCTGCAGACAAGGCGATGTGCATGTTGGCGATCAGATGCTGGGCCGCCTGAAAGGATGCGATCGGCCGGCCGAACTGGTGGCGCAGTTGGGTGTATTCGACGGTACGGTCCAACACGGCCTGCCCGATCCCGACCAAGTCGAGTGACCCCAGCGCCACCGCCGTATTGGCGACCCGGCGCAGCGCCGGCTCGGCGATGCCGGCGTGATCGCCACCGTCGAGTATCGCGTCGCCGCCCACAGTCACGTTGTCGAAGCGCACGCTGAACGCCCGGTGCCCACCCGCCATGGCCAGCGGTTCCATGGTCACGCCGGTCGCGCGAGCGTCGACGATGAAGACCAGTGTGCGTTCGGGTGCGTCGGCCGAAACCACGATCAGGTCGGCGATGTCGGCGTCGGCGACATAGTCCGCAGTTCCGTTGAGCCGCCACTGCGTCGAGATGGAATCGGCCCGCAGCACGCCCGAGATGACGGCGGCATCGTGGGCGCTCCACAAGGCCGTGGTGCCACGAACATTTCCGTTTGCCAGCGGCGGTAGCCACGCGGACTTGATGTCCGATGAACCAAGCTGGTCGATCGCCAGGGCGGCCTGAATGGTGCTGTGCACCGTCGTCGGGCACAGTGCACGACCCGCCTCAGTGTAGAAGACGGCGAGATCATCAAGCGAACCGCCGGAGCCGCCGTACTGCTCGGCGATGGCAAGACCGAACACACCGGCGTCGGCCAGTGCCTTCCACAGTGTCGGGGTGCTTCGGTCCGCGCCCGGCGCCTGTAGCGCGCGCACCAGACTCACCGGGCTCTCGGCGGCCAGCAATCCGCGCAAGGTCGCGGCGAACTCGCGTTGCTCGGCGGTGGGTATGGCCTTCATGCGTTCTCGTTACCGTCCATAGGAGGGCATTCCGTGGCCGCGCTGGGCAATGATGTCACGCAGCACCTCGTTGGTACCGCCACCGAAGCGCATCAATGGCGCGGCCCGATACAGCCGTTCGAATTTGCCTGCCAGGGGCGCGCTTTCGCTGCGATGCACCAACACGCCGTCGGGGCCGAGCACATCGAGCGCCAGATCGGCGATGCGCTGGCGTAGTTCACTGGTGAACACCTTTTCGACGCTGACCTCCACGGTCGGTATGACGCCGCTGTCGAGGATGGACGCGGCCTCATAACCCATCAGCGTGGCCACCTCCACATCGGCTTCGGCCTGCGTCAGGCGGCGGCGAAGGACCGTGCTGCGGGCAGGCACCGTACCGTCGCGCCGCGGATGCAGCGCAAGTTCACGCAAGTCGTCCACGGCGCGACGTAGATCGCCCGCGTTGGTCAGCGCACCACGTTCCAGATCCAGCGCGCCGGTGATGTACGTCCAGCCGCGGTTGACTTCGCCCACCAAATTGCTGACCGGCACCCGTACGTCGCGAAATTGCACCTCGTTGGTGCGATAGCCCGACCACGCGTACAGCGGGCGGATTTCCACACCGGGATTGTCGATCGGGACGATGATCACCGAAATCCCGCGGTGTCGGCCGCTATCGGGATCGGTGCGGACACACAGCCACTCGTGGGTGGCGCGCTGCGCCCCGCTGTTCCAGATCTTGGTGCCGTTGATCACCCATTCCTGGCCGTCGAGCACCGCGCGGGTACGCAGGTTCGCCAAGTCGGTTCCGGCCTCGGGCTCGGAATAGCCGACAGCGCAGATCATTTCGCCCTTGGCGATCAGCGGCAGCCATTCGGTTTTGTTTTGCTCGGTGCCGTGCCGCATGATCGTCGGCGCCACCGATGTGACCGTCAGGTCGGGTCCGGGGACGCCCCAATATTCGAACTCGCTCATCAGCAGGTGCTGATAAACGGCGCCGAGCCCGAGACCGCCGTACTCTCGCGGCCAGTTCAGCCCGAACCAGCCTTTCTCGCCGATCTTGCGGCGAAACCGTGCTACCTCGCCACCGGCAAACTCCAGATCATGCTCGGCCAGTTCAGCCCGTAACTCCGCGGTGACGTTGTCATGGAGGAATTCGCGAACCTCGGTCAGCCATGCGCGTTGCCCGACGTCGAGTTCGAAATCCATTCCGGCCCCTTTGCCGCAGATGTGTAACCCGTGTCCTAACAGTGTGCTCAGCGGCGATGGTCAACTCCAGCGGTACCCGGAGCGGACGCTGGTCGCGGTCATGTGCTGCTTACCAGATCAAGCAGCCGCATGACGGCGGGGTCCGCCTGCGGACGGTGCACCGCGACGATGCTGCTGATAAGGCTGGAAGGGTGGTCGGAAATGTTGACGTACACGAGTTCCGGGTGGCGCATTACCGCGATCTGCTCTGGAACGACGCCAGCTGCAATCCCGGCGATGGGATAGGTCATCATGCCTGATAGCTCGTCGGTGTGAGCCACGATGTGGGGAGTGATGCCGGCTTCGCGAAATGCGAGCCGGATCTGAGCAGACAACCCGGGAAGCGACTGCTCTGAGGGAAGTACGAGCGGCTCATCGTGCAAGTCGGCCAGCATTAGCGCCGGCCTGGCAGCGAGCCGGTGCCGTTTGGGCAAGACCACCATCGTCTTTTCCCAACCGACTTCACTGACGACCATTCCGTCGGCGGCTTCGACAGGCCCGCGGCCGAAGGCCATATCGAGTTGCCCGGATCGCACGGCATCGAACATGTGTAGTGTGCGCGTCTGCACCAGGCGCAGCGTCAGCTCCGGCAGGGCGGCGGCGCTGGCCCGCAGCAAGTCGGGCGCGAAGCGGTACGCCAGGCTGACGGCGAAACCGATGTCGATGACCCCCTTGTCCCCGGCCGCGACTCGCCGGGTGCGCCGGATGGCTGCGTCGTGCGCGATGCTCAGGCGCTCGGCATCCTCATGAAAAGACCGCCCAGCCGCGGTCAGCTCGACCCCTCGCGCGGTGCGGTCGAACAACTTCACGCCCATGGCACGTTCGAGTCGCTGGATCGCCTGTGTCAGCGGGGGTTGAGTCATGGAGAGCCGCTGAGCGGCGCGGCCAATGTTGCGCTCGTCAGCCACCGCAAGAAACTGCTCGAGCAGCCGCTGCGTCAGTTCCATATGCAACATCATATGGTCACTGCCACCAAAATGTATTGGACGATATCTCGCTTCCGCCGTTGACTGGAGGAACCGGAGAACCGACCCCGGCGTCACCGACGGAGGGAGCAACAGAGCATGAGCGATACATCGAATTTCGGCACATTCGGGCGATTTGTCGAAACGCCGCTCGACGATATGCCACCGGAAATGAAGGAGGCTTACGACGCCGTTCGTGAATTACGGGGATTAGTGCCCGGTCCACACAAGATCTGGCTCGCCAACCCCGCGTTGGCCAAGACGATCGTGCCGACCGGTGCGTACTTCCAGCGCGAGTCCACGTTGACCAAGGCCGAGATCGAGATTGCAACCAACATCGTCAACGGCCGGTGGCGCTCGCCCTACGCCAACTACGAACACGAGATCATCGGTGAGCGTGACGGGCATCTGGACCCGCGATGTGTTGAAGCGCTGATCGCGGGGCTGCCAACGTCGTTCGACGACCCTCGCCAGCAAGTGGTCTACGACCTTGCATCGGCATTGGTCGCCCCGCGCGTCGTGCCACTCGGACTGTACCGGCGCGCCAGGGAATTGCTTGGTGATGCCGGCATCGTGGATGTCGCGGTGCTGCTGGGCTGGTTCACGATGGTGTGCATGACGCTGGGCGCCTACGACGTGCCGGCCAATGCCACGGGGTTGGACCAGTGAGCACTAGCGAGCAGGGGCTCGGCGGTCGGCTGTCCCTCCTCGAACCCGACACGCTGACCGCTGCCCAGCGCGAGCTCTTCGACCGCATCACCAACTCCGCGGTGCCGTGGGCGCATCGAAACGGGTTTGCCGCCGACACCGCCGACGGACACCTGATCGGGCCGTTCAACCCGAGCCTGCTCAGCCCAGAGATCGCCGCAGAGTTCTTGAAACTGCAAGCGGCAGAGGAGCACTACACCTCACTCGACGAGCGGGTACGCCAGGTCGTGATCCTGACGGTCGGCGCAGTGTGGCAGACCCCCTATGAGCTTTACGCACACTCCGCGCTCGCTCGGCATGTCCGCCTGTCCGAGTCAGTCGTCGCAGAGCTGGTCGCCGGCGGCCTCCCCGATGCCCTGACCGATGCAGAGAAGGCCGCCCATCGGCTCGCCAAGGCGCTTTCCACCACCCACCACATCGACGACGGCCTTTACCATCAAGCCGAGCAAACATTCGGCGCTGCAGGCGTTTTCGAGATCACCACGCTGACCGGTATCTACCACACGGTATGCGGCGTCCTCAACGTTTTCGACATTCCCGCACCCTGACCCAAGGAGCACCATGGCCATTCCCCCGCTACCCACCGTCGCGCTAAATCCGGTCGCGTTTTTCCCGAAGACCTACTTCCTGGAAAACCTCGCCGTACGCGCTGACGAGTCCATCCTCATCACCGCAATCCTGCAGCAAGAACTCTGGTGGGTGCCACCCGCAAAGCACGGTGAAGTGGTCGAACCGGTTCTGGTGCACACCTTCGATCACCCGGTCACCGGTATCGCCGAGGTCGCGCCTGACGTGTTCATCATGAACATCACCGAGGCCTACACCACCCATGAATCACATCTGGTCCGAATCGATTTCAACGGATGGACACCGGGGTCGCCGGTATCGCCGGAGACGATCTACACATTCGATGAGCGCGTCCGCGGCCTCAACGGCAGCTGCCTGCTCGGGCCGAACGTGTTGCTGATCGCGGATTGCTTCGCCGGACTCATCTGGCGCATCGACCTCGCCGACACCGGCCGCAGCGCAACGGCCCGAGTGTGGCTTGCGGATGACACCATGGCCGATGATCCCGACAGCGGTGTACCGCCCCCACCGCAGCCCGGTGTCAACGGCCTGCGCTACGGCGCGCAAACCGGTTACCTCTACTACAGCTCGACAGCGCAGAAAGTGTTCATGCGCGTTCCCGTCGATCCATCCACCCTCGACCCGGCCGGCCCGGCGCAGTTCGTCGCCGCCATCGACAATGCCGACGACTTCTGCCTCGACGAAGATGCCGGATTTGCCTATGTCACACGGCATCGCGCCAACACCATCGACCGCGTACCGCTGGCACCGCGGCATGGCAGCGAAGTCCGCCACATTGCCGGCGACCCATTCGACGAAACCGTCGTCGGGCCGTCCAGCGCGGCATGGGGGCGCGGGGCCACCGACCACGGCCGCGTCGCGTACGTGACGACCGACGGCGGCACCACTGCTCCCCCGGACGGCATCGTCCGCCAGGCCGCGCTGCTGCGCGTCCAGTTGGATTACTCGAGCTGAGTTGGGTGCCCCGACTGTAAAAACGCTGTCAAACTCCCGTTAAAACGCATCGGTGCCATCGCGGATATGCGCGGGGACTGCAAAGATTTGGACATCGGCTGATCTAGAAATCAGGCGATTTGTTCGGTCCCGGCTCACAGGGAGAAGTCATGCCCACCATTGAGACGCGCCTCCGCCAGGAGTTGCGCAACTGTGCCGTTGAGTTACGGCAGCTGGCATACACCATGCCCCACGGGGTAGGCGAGCATGATCTCCTACGACTGTCAGACCGGATGCACGCTGCCGCCGACCAGGTGGTCCGGAAGGGGGCCTAGTCGGGGCTCCGCCGGCGCGGTCGCGAGCATCAGCCTCCCTTGAGGCGAATCTTCCAGCGCACGAAGCTGAGATAGAAAATGCTGATCACCACCAGCATGGCCATGTCGAACCACCAGGTGCCGGCATTGTGATGCCAGTGTGAATCCTTCGGGACCTGTGGGCCGGGCTCCAAGTGGACCAAGTTGACGGTGGAGGCTGACGCCGCGAAGCCCCACCTCGCCGGTGTTGCCCACGACATCTGGTCGAGCCCGATGCGCGCGGTGACGGGAATCATGCCGCCGGAGAACACCAGCTGCGACATCACCGCCACGACGAGCAGCGGCATGATCTGATCATTGGATTTTGCGATGGCCGAGAGCGCTAACCCGAGCATCGCCGAGGCGACGGTGGTTGCCGCAACGTCAACGAACAACTCCAGCCCGGGCTTACCCAACGCTGCGGCGCCCTGTGTCGGGCCGCCCTTTCCGAGCAGCGTGATGACGGTGACGATCCCCGACTGAACGATCGCGAACACGGTGTAGACGCAGACCTTCGCCAACAGGTATGCGGAGGTGGAGAGGCCGACCGCTTGCTCACGCAGGAAGATGGCGCGCTCACCGATGAGATCTCGGATGGTCAGCGCCGTCCCCATGAAGACCGCACCAACATTGAGCAGCACCAGGATCTGCCCGGGCTCGGTCGGTGCGTCACCCATCGGGTTGGGGACGCCGAAGCCGACGGTGCCGGGCACCGACATCGACAGCGCACCCATGATGAACGGCAATAGCGCAAGGAAGGCGAAGTAGCCGCGGTCGGAGACGATCAACCGTATCTGTCGCCTGGCGATCGTGGAGAACTGCCGAATGAGGCTGGTTTGCGGCGGATCGCCCAACTCGGCGGGTTTCTCCGCCGGTGGTGGCGGCGGGGCCGGACCCGTCTGCGCCAAGTACCGCGCTTTGGCCGCGTCCGGGTCTCCGGCGACCGTACTGAAGATGTCAGCCCAGTTGGTGGTTCCCATCGACGGGCCGATTTGGCTGGGCGGCCCGCAGAACGCGGTCTTGCCCCCGGGGGCGAGCAGCAAGACCTGATCGCAGACGTCGAGGTAGGTCAGGGAGTGGGTGACCACGAGCACCACCCGACCGGCGTCGGCCAGCTGTCGCAGCATGGTCATGACCTGCCGGTCCAGCGCGGGATCCAGACCGGATGTCGGCTCGTCGAGGATCAGCAGCGACGGCCCGGTCAGCAACTCCAGGGCCACCGACGCGCGCTTGCGTTGACCGCCGGACAGTTTGTCGACTCGGGTCTCGAGATGTTTGCTCATCTCGAGTTCCTCGAGCACCCGGGCCACCACCTGGGCGCGGTCATCCTTGGTGGTGTCCGGCGGCAGCCGCAGTTCGGCGGCATACCCGAGCGCGTGCTCGACGGTCAGTTGACCGTGCACCACGTCGTCCTGCGGCACCATGCCGATCCTGCTGCGCAGCGAGGCGTACTCGGCGTGAACGTTGTGGCCCTCGAAGGCCACCGTGCCGGTGGTTGGGCTGGTGTACCCGGCCACCAACCTGGCTAACGTCGACTTTCCGGCACCCGACGGGCCGATGACGGCCGTCAGCGTTCCGGGAAGCGCGCCCAGCGAGATGTCGTCCAACAGCGTCTTGTTGTTATCGATCGTCCAGGTCACTCCGCGCACGTCGAGGCCGCCGGTGCGTGTTGCGGTCGCGGTCTCATCCCGGCGTGCCAGCGTGCCGCCTGCGAAGACGAGGTCGATGTTGCCGATCGTGACGACGTCACCGTCGTGCAGCACCGCCACGTCGACCCGGGATCCATTGACGAAGGTGCCGTTGATGCTGCGGTTGTCATGAATTTCGGTGCCGTGCGGCGTCGGAGTAAGGGTGGCGTGGTTGCGTGATGCCAGCACCTCGGGAATGACGATGTCGTTGTCGTTGGCTCGGCCGATCTTGATCGCGCCCGGCATCGACTCCACTGCCGTTTTACCCGGCCTCAGGATCTTCATCATCGAGGTCGCGAGGTTCGACGAATCAGCGCCGCCGCGCCCGGTCTCGGGTTCGGCCGCGGGGGCCGGCGGCACTTTCATCGGTCGCGCCAGGTAGATCTGCGGCGCCGACTGCGGTCCGCTGGCCGGGGCCGCCGATTGCGCGCCAGTTGGGTTTCGCGGCTGCGGCCCGGAAGGGTAGCTCGGCAGCGGGCCCGACGGGTGGACCGGTTGCGGTCCACTGGGCGGATGCGACGGCTGCGACCGCGATGGGCCCGACGGTGAGGGTTGCGGCTGGCCCCGCCAGGATGCGCCGGTCTCCGGCGGGCCCTGGGGCGGTTGTGGGCCACTTGGTGCGCTAGACGGGCTGAGAATTGGGATTGATGTCGTCAAGGGGGGACGCCCGGCCGAACCCTGGTGGCGACCGACCTCGAAGGTCACCGCCGGACCGTCTGGGTTTCCGATGTTGACCCGTAGGCCGTCCAAGATGTCGACGGCCGGCACCCGCCGGTTGTTCAGGTAGAGCCCGTTGAGGCTGCCGTTGTCGACGGCGATCCATCGGCTCTGGTCGAATCGCACCAACAGGTGCGTCCGCGAGATCAGGGGGTGGGCGACGCGGACATCCGCGCGCAGGTCACGCCCGATCACCACATCGTTACCTGCTGCGAAGGTGCGCTCGCCTCCGTCATACCGCACGGTCAGCACGGGCGGGGCTGGTCGGCTCACGTGGGCAACTGTATCGGCATCGGCGGCGATCGGGAGCAGGTCGTCGATACGGATTGCCGCCGGATCGTGCCGGGCCAAACAGCGCGCTGTCCGTTCGTCTCCGTTTTGACTGGTACGCCAGGGGTAACCAAGCTCCATGCCCGACAGCGACGGTGTGTTCCCAGACGACGTGCCCGTCGCCGATGCCGTTGAGCAACAACGCCCGACCTCCGATTCACCGGCCGACGAGGACAACGCCACATCCTGGCAGGACGAGGGTGACGTGCCCCTGGAGGCGGCTGCCTCCGACTGGCAGGAGCAGCACGAGACGGTCCTGATGGACCCGGAACTCGACGAACCCGAGCCATACGAATGACGGCAATGGCCGAGATGGTTTGCGAATAAATATGCGGTGTAAACGCTTTCGCGATGTCTGTCGAGTTTTGTCGGGTACAGCGGCAGATGTTGGGTTGGTCAGTGTTTGCCTGCGAAAAACATGGATATCCGGCTCCTAAGTAATGTGCCCGCTGGGCGTTTGCAAATCTGAACGCACGCACGGGCAAATACGTGAGCCGCAGAGAGAACCGCCTGCGCGTCTTCTAACCGTGGAAGATGTGAGCATGGAGGCAATTCACGGCCAGCTGTTGGCCGATCGAGTCGCGTTGGTTACCGGCGGCGGTGGCGGTATCGGGGCGGCAACCGCGCAGCTGTTCGCACTGCACGGCGCCCACGTGGTCATCGTCGATAACGACACCGAGCTCGCCCAACGGACCGCCGACGAGATCACGACGTCGGGGGGGTCGGCTCTGGTGATCATCACCGACGTGCGCGAAGCCAACCAGGTTGCCGGGCTGGCGCGAACGGTGCTGGATCGCTATGGCCGGGTAAACGTCTTGGTGAACAACGTGGGCCACTGGCTACGTCACCCTGGCAACTTCGTCGACACCGACCCGCAACTGTGGGATGAGCTCTACCAGATCAACCTGCATCACGTCTTACTGGTCACTCATGCATTCCTGCCGGCGATGATCAACCAACGCGCGGGCGCGATCGTCAACGTGTCGTCCGTCGAAGGTTTGCGCGGCTACCCGGAGGATCCGGTCTATGCCGCCTTCAAAGCGGCCGTCATCCACTTCACCCGAAGCCTCGCGGTCCAGGTGGGCCGCGAGGGTGTGCGGGTCAACGGCATCGGCCCCGACGTCACCGAATCGCTACAGGTGCCCTACTCGCAGTGGCTGTCTGCCGAGGAGCAGATGCAGTGGCCGCAATGGGTTCCGGTCGGTCGAATGGGCCTGCCCGAGGACCAGGCCCGCGTCATCCTCTTCCTGGCCTCAGATCTGTCAGCGTTCGTCACCGGCCACACCATCCCCACCGATGGCGGCACCGGCGCAGCGGGCGGATGGTTCCGCTCGTCGCGCCGAGCCGATCGGGAATGGACGAATCGACCTATCGCGCCCTGATCGCTTGGGCGTAACCCAACGCTGCATTCTCCGCGCGGATCCGCACGGTGAGTACCAAGGCATTCGCAATGCTGAACACGATCGCCGTCAGCCACGCGGAATGAACGAGCGGGAGCGCCGCCACCTCCGCCGCGACCGCAGTGTAGTTGGGGTGGCGCACCCATCCGTACAGCCCGTGCCGGACCAGCGGCGCGCCCGGGATCACGATGAGCCGTGGATTCCAGTGCTTGCCAAGCACGCTGACACACCGCCAGCGGATAATGGTGCTCACCGCGACGACAGCAACCATCGGCCATCCCAGCCAACCGATGAACGGCCGGCCCAGGGCCCAAACTTCGACGAGGCACGAAACCAACAGCAACGCATGCATACTGACCATCGCTGGGTAGTGATCGCGACCGAACTCCTTGCCCCCACGAGCAATTGACCATTTGGTGTTTCGTTGTGCGACGACGAGCTCGATCAGGCGTTCAAAGCCGATGGCGAGGACGAAGAGGTAGTAGTACACGGTTTCGCCCCTCACCACTGCAGCAGCAGCAGCTCGAAGCTGAAGCCCGGACCCATTGCAAGCATCACTCCGAACGCTCCGTCGGACGGCGGCTCGGCGACCGTGCGGCGCAGAACGTCAAGCACGGACGCGGAGGACATATTGCCGTTGTCCCGCATAGAGTTTCGGCTGTGTGCCAACGCCTCAGGCGGCAGGCCTATCGCGTTTTCGATCGAATCGAGCACTTTCGGACCACCAGGGTGACAGACCCATGTCGAGATATCCGCGATGGACAAACCGTGCTCGAACAGGAAGCGGTCAACCTCCGAACGCAGGTAGTCATCGGACATCTTTGGGACGTCACGGGACATCACCAGCTGGAACCCGCTGGAGCCGACGTTCCAGCCCATGACGTCGACGGTCTCCGGAATCACCCGGCTGCGGGTGGCGAGGACGCGCGGACCTCGATTCTCGTTGAAGCCCGATATATTGCAGTCGCACCGGTGGCGACCACCGCGGCCGCGCCGTCTCCGAACAGAGACACACCGATCAGAGCTGGGATCGAGGTGTCATTGCGCTGGAGGGTGAGCGAGCACAGTTCGACCGACAGCAGTACGGCGACGTGCTCCGGATAGCCATGCAGGTAGTCGTAGACACGTGCCATACCGGCAGCACCCGCCACGCAACCGAGCCCGAACAGCGGGACACGCTTGATGTCGGGCCGAAATGCGATGCGCGACATCAGCCGCGCGTCGATAGTCGGCACCGCTATTCCAGTGCTGGAGACCATTACGACGGCGTCTACCTCGTGAGGCTCGATGTTCGCCGCGGCGAGCGCCTTCCGTATTGCCTGCTCACCGAGGTCAACGGCGACCTCGAGGTAGGTGTCGTTGGCTTCGGTGAAGCCATTCAGTTTCGGGTAACGCGGCAGCGGCAGCGCGAGGCTGCGATGGTCAACGCCGGCCGTTTGGGCGAAGCGCATGAACCCCGGCTCGGCGAACTCGGTGAGTTCGCGCGCCACTTCTTCCTGGTTGTACCGGTGCGGCGTGAACGCCACGGCAGTGCCGGCGATGTGCGGGGCGCCGCGAGCATGACGAGCGGCCTGGCTCGGTGTGGAATATGTTGTTGCAGTCATGCTATGCCGACGACTGTTGTCCCTCGGAAGGTTCAGCGAATCGCGGCGAAGGTGAACTAAAACACAATCCGCGCGTTTTTTGAACCCGAAGGATGCGTTGTGGCCTTGTGGCCGAAAAGGTTCAACGGAAATGACTGACGTGAGCGGGATTACGCGTCAACGCTCGATAGCGGCGACGTCGCCTGCGAGAGCTGTCAGCATGAGTGCTCATGGCGAAATCCGTTGAATTAAAGCGTGTTTGACCCCGCCCGCAGGGAAGCATCGAGCGGAACAGATGGATCAGACGCTTTGCGCGGCTCGAAATCGTGCTTGATCTTCGATGACCGTTACCGGAATACCGTTGAGGACACCATTGCCGGACGGCTCGTCGACCAACGTCGGCGGGGAGAGCACGTTGGTGTTGGCGCCGGGTGAGCTGTTGGCCACCGACATGCGGGTGCCCGGCTTGCCGTGCCCCCAGCCGTGCGGCATCGACACCACGCCGGGTTTGATCGCGTCGGTGATCTCGACGGGGACTTTGATTTCGCCGGCCTCCGATTTCACCGTGACGATATCGTCGTCGGCGACACCGAACCGGGCGGCATCGTCGGGGTGGATCAGCAGCGTGCACCGGTCCTTGCCCTTCATCAGCGCGGGCACGTTGTGCAGCCAGGTGTTGTTCGACCGCAGGTGTCTTCGGCTTACCAGGACCAATGGCTCGGCGGGCCGTTCCAGTCGCGCGGCCAGCCGCGGCAGGTCATCGAGCAGGTACTGCGGGGCGAGCCGGATCTTCTTGTCGGCGGTGCCGAGGATGTCAGGCAGCTGCGGCACCATCGGGCCGAAGTCGATTCCGTTCGGATTGGCCTTGAGCATGTCCAAGGTGAGTCCGCCAGGGTTCTTGCCGTACTGGTCCCCAAAGGGTCCGGTTCGCAACGTGAGGTCCAGCATCCGTTCCGGGCCGCCGTGGTCGTAGAGTTTGCGGATCTGTCCGCCGTCGACTCCCCGGGTGAAGGCCAGGTAGTCGAAAAAACCGTCGTCGATCGCCGCGACGTCGACATCCTCGGCTGGTGTGCCGGTGCACAGGCCGGTCAGCCGGATCAGGATCTCCCACTCGTGCGGGCGATCGCCCGGGTCAAACACCGGAGCCGAGTAATTCGCGATGCTGTGGATCGCAAATAGCAGGATCAGGTCGTCGTGGTGCGGCTGCTCGAGCGGTGACAGCCCGGGCAGGATCACGTCGGCATGACGTGTCGTCTCGTTGAGCCAAAGGTCAACGGAGATCATCGCCTCCAGCATCGGCAGCACTTCGTCGAGCTTGTCGCCCCCGGGCGTGGACAACACCGGGTTGCCCGCGACCGTGATCAGCGCCTTGAGCTGCCCGTCGCCCGGTGTGGCGATTTCCTCGGCCATGCACGACACCGGGGCCTGCCCGAGAACCTCCTTGGCGCCGCGGACCCGCGTGTGCCAGCGGCCGAATTCGGGGGCGCCGCCCTCCAGGCCGGGCAGCGGCTGCGTGGTGATCGACCAGGCCGCCGGCTTGGGGAACATCGCGCCGCCGGGGGTGTCGAAATGGCCGGTCAGAATGTTAATCACGTCGACCAGCCAGCTGGCCAGGCTGCCAAACTCCTGGTTACACAAGCCAATTCGGCCGTACACCACCGATTTCTCGGTGCCGGCGAGTTCGCGGGCCAGCCGCCGGATGCGGTCCGCGTCGATGCCGGTGACGGCACTCACCCGCTCCGGCGGCCAGTCCGCGGCGACCCGGCGCATCGTGTCGACGCCGTCGACGTGTGGTCCCGGATTCACCAGGTTCTCCTCAAAGAGGGTATGCGTGACGGCCAGCAACAGCGCCGCGTCGGTGCCTGGCACGATCGGAAGCCACTCGTCGGCGCGGGCGGCCGTGAGGGTGCGCACCGGGTCGATCACGATCACCTTGCCGCGTTTGCGAATCTCGTTGATCAGACCCATCACGTTGGGTGCGGCCAGCAGCGAGCCCTGCGACGCGGCGGGGTTGGCGCCCATGATGACCAGAAGGTCGGTGCGTTCGATGTCGGGCACCGGGAAGTTCCACCAGAGGCCGTACATCAGGTGCGACGACAAATTCTTCGGCCATTGGTCGACCGTCCCCGGCGAATACGTGACCGGCATCCCGGACATGCCCATCAGCACACCCGCATACCGGGCCAGGGAAAACGAGTGCGCCAGCGGGTTGCCGGTGTAGGCGGTCACCGCGCCGATCCCATACTTGTCGATCACCGGCGACAGCAACTCGGTGCAGCGGCGAAACGCCGCCGCCCAACTGACTTCCTGCCAGCGCCCGTCGACCTTGATCAGTGGGCGGCGGATCCGGTCTGGGTCGTCGTGCAAGGCGCCCAGTGACACGCCCTTCGGACACAGGTGTCCGCGGCTCCAGACGTCGTCGCGATTGCCGCGAATATTGGCGACTTTCCCGTTTTTGGGGCCGCCTTCGACGTGAATCTCCAAGCCGCACATGGCTTCACACAGTGGACAGGTACGCAGATGCCTGCCGACGCTGCCGGTCGTCACCCACTCACTGTATTCCGCTACTGCCAGTAGCGGAAGTGGCAAAAGCGGAGATCAGGATGCCCAGGGCCCGATGCCGCCGACCTTGTCGATGCGGATGCGGGTGAGGAATCCCGGCGGTGCGCCGTCCGGCGGGAAGTTCATGTTCGGGTCGCCCAGAACCGGGTTGAGCGCCTTGAGAAGCTCGGGAGCGCCGCCCTCCACGATCCGCGCGGTCCCGGTGATCGAGAGGTAGGGCCGCATCCCCTGGCCCGACCCGTCGAGCGACACGATCGTGACGGCGACCCGAGGATCGTTGCGGATGTTGCGCACTTTCTTGTGTTCGGCAAGGTGCGCGCTGACGAGTTCGTCCCCGTCTGGCGTCGACTGCAATGCGACCCAGACCACACTCACCTGGGGGCTGCCGTCGGGATTGAGCGTGACGAGGGTGGCGTCGGCACCCTTGCCAATGAGGCCACGTGCGGCGTCGTTGAGTTTCATGCGTTGTTATACGGTTGCGCGTCGCGATTCATTCCCGCCACTCCCTGGTAAACCGCTGATGTTCAGCCCTGAGACACATTTGAATCTGACCAGTTCGCTGTACAAGCGCGAGGCGCCGGTCCTAGCGTCAGGTACATATCAAGTACAAATCGCAACCAAAAAGGCGGTCTCCGTTGATTCTCGGCGCTGCAACGCCGAGTGGAGGCCGCCCGAACCAATCGCCTACTCGTTTGGAAGGAACTGGCTCGATGAGGACCATATCGGGTCCGGCCCGTCGTTGGGACCGTTTCGAAAGTATCCGCCGTGGGGGCCACGAGCTGTACGCGCGGCCATGACCGACCAGCGGCAACCGATGGACATCGAGTACCTGCGCGGTGAACTCCTCGATCGGGTAGACGCGGAACCATTCGATGACTGGTCCCCCGCTCTCTTGCGGGCCCTGATCGCCGTCTTCGACCTGAACGGGGTCACGCCAGCGGCTAGACGCGGCTTCCGGCCCTACCTGGTGAGGTAACTCAACGCGGCACTCCGCACCGCATGACTAGGGTGCTATGCGATACGCCCGTGGGAGCTGCGGTCGGGTGAGGAGTCGCGACGATGGAGATGTGGGAACTGGTCGCCCGTGAGCGGATTCGCGACACTCTCGCGCGGTACAACTGGTCGGGTGATGCTGGCCAGCTCGATGGGCTTGCCGAAACATTCTGCGCGGATGGTGTTCTCGAGATACGCGGTGTCGAGCCACTGCGGGGTCGATCCCAGATCGCGGCCTTCCTCGGCGGGGTCACCGGGAACATCGCCGGCAACGTTGACGTCAAGCCAGTCGTGCGGCACAACGTCGCCAACGTGCTGTTCACCGGCCTGACCCCTGACGAGGCCCACGTCTCGTCCTATTTCACCGTGGTCACCCATATCGGGCTCGACCATTTCGGGCGTTACCGCGACATCTTGGTGCCCGACGGCGGCACCTGGCTGATCAAGCATCGCAAGGTGTCGACCGACTGGGCAGCTGCGAACTCGGCCATGGCTCGGCAGCCGCCTGGTGGCTGATCATCCAACCAAGCTGGAACACAACCGCTTTCGATATCAATTGCCAGCTGCGGGAGACGTCGCGAGGTCAGCTCATGGAAGGACGATCATGCGAGTCGGACGCGCCGAGGAAACCGACCGCGCTGTGGCGTATCTGCTGATGCGACTGACCATCGGGGCCAGCCTATTCGGGCACGGGTTGGTGCGGCTGCCCAAATTGGCCGCTTTCCACGGCCAGTTGATGGGCGAGTTCAAGGCGTCGATCTTGCCCGGCGTCCTTGTCTCCGTGTGCGGCTATGCGCTCCCCTTTGCCGAGCTTGTCACCGGAGTGTTGCTGCTGGCGGGCGCGCTGACCCGGGCCGCCGCAGTGGCTGGCGCCTTGGTGATGATCGTCCTGGTCTTCGGCGCGACGTCGATCGAGCACTTCAACGTGATCGGTGAACAACTTGTCCACGCGATCTTTCTCGCCGCCGTGGTTGCGTTCCGAGGCCACAACAAGTATTCCGTCGACCACCTGCTGGCCGGCCGCAGGTCACCGAGCGTCTAGGTGGGCGGCGAAACGCCAATCGTCATGATGTTGAGCCGGCACCCTTCTGGGCCGGCGCGCCAGGCGTGGTCGACGCCCGTGACCACCGCGCTGTCGCCGACCGTCAGCAGGTGCGCACCATCATCGAGGATCAATTCCACCGAGCCCGAAAGCACGACATCGAAATCGACCGTGTCCGTGTGGTGCATGGAAAACCCCGCACCTGGCGCGTACTCGATCAATGTCCAGCGCATCGAGCCGGGCGGAACCACCAGGTCGAGGAAGTCGGCCACGCGCCCACCGCCGCTGTCGATCGACGGAGCAGACGCCGCCGCGTAGAGAACCGAATAGAGGACGCCGCCCGGGCTGGCGTCCCCTTGCAGGGCGACGGGGCCGTCCTGCGCGGCGCACGAACGCCCGGCTGCGTCAACGCCGGTGACCAGCAAGCGCATGCACAAAGACTGTAGATGAGGGCCGCGATACCAATCAGTGGAACACCGCTCCCGCCGGTCGCGACGGCATGGCAGGGTGACATCCGTGGCCAATACTTCCAAAACGACCGCCGAGCACGACCTGCGTGAAATCAGCACCCCGAAGGGCGCTTTGCGCTACTACGACCACGGCCCCGATTCCAGCCCGGTGCTGCTCTTCCTGCACGGCTCCGGCCCCGGTGTCACCGGATGGCGCAACTTCCGCGGAGTACTGCCCACGTTCGCCGAGCACTTCCGCTGCCTGATCCTGGAATTTCCCGGCTTCGGGGTCAGCGATGACTTCGGCGGTCACCCGATGGTGACCGCATTCGGCACCGTTTCGCCTTTCCTGGACGCACTCGGCGTCGAGAACGTGCACATCGTCGGCAACTCGATGGGCGGCGGCGTCGGCATAAACTTCGCCATCCAGAATCCGGATCGCATCGGCCGGCTGGTGACCATCGGCGGCATCGGGACCAACATCTTCAGTCCCAGCCCCAGTGAGGGGATCCGGCTCTTGCAGGAGTTCGTCGAAGACCCCACCCGGCAACGGCTCGTGGACTGGCTGAAATCGATGGTGTACGACCAGTCGTTGGTCACCGACGAACTGATCGACGAACGCTGGCAGCTGGCCACCGATCCCGCGACACTGGCCGCCGCGCGCCGCATGTACGGCAAGGCAGCGTTCGCCGCGATGAATGCCGCGATGAACGCCTCCGACAGACCGATGCCGTGGGCCGTCATGCACAAGGTGGCGGCGCCCACACTGCTGACGTGGGGCCGAGACGACAGGGTGAGCCCGCCAGACATGGCGCTCATCCCGATGCGCACCATCCCCAACGCGGAACTGCACATATTCCCCAACTCCGGGCACTGGGCCATGATCGAAGCCAAGGAGGCGTTCGAAAGTACCGTCCTGGGGTTCCTTTCCCGCGAATAGCTAGCGGAATCCCGCGAGGCCCTTCGTCAGCAAGGCACGCGCGTCGGGGTTACCGTCGAGAACTCGACTGGTGCGGGTGGTGATCTCCCACTGCTCGTCGTTCCGTCTCAGTACGAAATGGTGCGCGGTAGCCCGCCATACGCGATATCCGTCACCGTCACGGATGAGAACCAGGGATTCGCATACCGCCACCGCCTCGTCTCCGGTGACCGTCACGACGCATGGTCCGAGGAAGTGACAGCATCCCTTGGCCACCAGATTCTGGTGGGCCGCCGAACGCACCATGGCGTGGATGTCTGCCCGGCCTTCCATGCGCCAGCCGTCGACGTCATAGACGCCGTCGCTGGACCACAGTCGCGCGGCGGCATCTGCATCCCCGGCGTCGACCGCGGGACCGTAAGACGCAATCAACTGCCTGATATCGCGGTCGTCTTCGAGTCGGCGCAACCGGGCCACCAAATCGTCGAAGTCGGTCTGTCGGTCGGTCACAGTGGTCCTCCTCATCACTGAGTGGCTCCGGCATCGACGGGCAAAGTTACCGCGGTGATGTAGCGCGCCTCGTCGGAGGCCAGGAACAGCGCGGCGTTGGCGACGTCCGCTGGGTCTATCCACGGCACCGCGAGCATGTTCATGTCGCGGGCTGCCTCCGCGAACTCAGCACGCGTGGGCGGCCGGTCCAAGTCGGGGCGAAACGCGCTACTGACGGCGTCGTTCTGGATCATCGGAGTGTCGACGTTGGTTGGATGGATGCAGTTGACCCGAATATTGTGTGGCGCAAGCTCGTTGGCCAGACTGCGCATCAAGCCGACCACGCCGTGCTTGGCGGCGGTGTAGTGCGCGACGCCGACCAGGCCACGCAGCCCGGCGATGGAATTGGTCAGAATCATTGCACCGGAGCCGCGTGCGATCAGGTGCGAAGCACCGGCCCTGCAGGTGTGCCACACACCGGTGAGATTGACATCCAGCATGGTGCGCCACGCGTTTTCGCTCAGATCGACCGCCATGCCGCGAGATGTGATTCCTGCGGTTGCGCAGACCACGTCCAGTCCGCCGAACCGCTCGACGCCGCGGTCGGTGGCGGCCTGTACACCGGCCAGGTCGCGCACGTCCACGATTTCGGTGTGCACCCGGGCGCCGGCCTCGGTGACCAGGGAGGCCGTCTGGTCCAGGTCGGCGGGTGTGCTGTACGGGATCACCACCGTGTCGACCGGGGCGCACACGTCCAGCGCCACGATGTCGGCGCCCTCCTGTGCGAACCGCACGGCTTGCGCGCGCCCGATCCCCCGTGCCGCGCCGGTGATCAGGGCGACCTTGCCCGCCAACCGTCCGCTCATGTCGTCTTCTGGGTCAGGCCGGCGTCGACGACAAGCTGGGTGCCCGTGATGTAGCGGGCTTGGTCGGAGGCCAAAAACACCGCCGCGTTGGCGATGTCGACAGATTCCACCCAAGGCACCGGCAGCAAGTTGCGGGCCTGCAACACCTCCGCGGCGTCGGCCGCCGTCGGGTTGTCCAGGTCGGGCCGCAGGCGCCGGAACATCGTCTCGTTGAGCACCATCGGTGTCGCCACCGGCCCGGGGTGCACGGTGTTGACCCGGATGCTGCGTGGACCCAGCTCGTTGGCGAGCGTGCGCGCCAGTCCCACGACGGCGTGCTTGCTGGCGGTGTAGTGGGCCGTATTCGCGGTGCCGCGAATACCATTGGTGGAGCTGATGATAATGACGGAGCCACCCTGCTCCCCCATGTGCGGTACGCCCGCCTTGACCGTGTGCCAAACCCCGGTGAGGTTGATGTCGAGCGTGCGCTGCCACACCTGCGGGTCGAGTTCCCACGAGGGCCCGCCCGGGATGTGGATTCCGGCGTTGGCGACGATCACGTCAAGCCGGTCCAGTTCGGCGACGCTCGTGTCGATTGCAGCCGTCACCGCCCCGAGGTCGCTGACGTCGGCCAGCCCTGTCACGCACCGTCGACCCCGGTTTTCGACTTGCGTTGCGGTACCGCGCAACTCGTCTGCGACCGCGAGTACGTCGAGTGCGATCACGTCGGCGCCTTCGTCAGCGAACCGCTCACAGTGCGTGCGTCCGGTGCCACGTGCGGCACCGGTGACCAGCACGACCTTGTCAAGCAATCCCGTCATCGCGGCGTTTTCACCAGATCGAAGCCGTGGTAGCCGGCGTCGGCGACCTCGGCGCAGATGTCGTTGTATGTCGCGAAGCCCCCGACGAACAGCATGAAGCCCCTTGGCTTTCCCGGCACGTTCGCGCCCATGTACCAGGAGTTCGCCTTGGTGAACAGCGTCGTCTCGGCCCGACGGGCGCATTCGGCGACCCACCCGTCCACGCTGTCCACGCTGGCTTCGATTGCGGCGTAACCGTGGTTGTCGAGGTAGGTGATGGCCCCGGCGATCCAGTTCACCTGAGCTTCGGCGTGCAGCACCATGTTCGCCAGCACGGCGGGTGCTCCCGGGCCCGAGATCAAAAACAGATTGGGGAACCCGTCGACGCCCAATCCCAGATACGTGCGGGGTCCGTGCGCCCAGTCGTCGCGCAGGGCCGTACCGTTACGTCCGACGATGCCGATCTTGCCCAGCGCTCCGGTCATCGCGTCGAAACCCGTTGCCAGCACGATCATGTCGACGTCGTAATGGGCCTCGGTGGTGTTGATCCCGATGGTGTCAACGGATTCGATCGGGGTGGCGCGTACGCTGACCAGCGACACGTTGGGCCGGTTGAAGGTCTGAAAGTAGTCGCTGTCGGTGCAGATTCGCTTGGTGCCGATCGGGTGATCATTGGGAAGGAGCATGTCGGCGACCGCGGGATCGTCGATGACTGCCCGGACTTTCTCCTCGTAGAATTTGCGGGCCTCTTCATTGGCCTCCAGATCGATCATCTGGTCCGGGAATGTCTTCGAGAACAGCACCCCGCCCAGCTGCCATCGCTTTTCGAAGGCCGCGCGACGCTCCTCGGGGGTGAACTCCATCGTCGGCTTCGCGGCGGTGATGTGCGGTGAGCCACCGCCGCTGCGCCACGACAGCCTGCGCCGCTCCGCGTAGCCGGCCTTGATGTCGTCCAGCTCTTCGGGGGACAACGGCTTATTACCCGCCGGGACACTGTAATTGGGGGTGCGCTGGAAGACGTAGAGGTGGGTGGCCTGCTCGGCGATCAGCGGAATCGATTGAATTCCGGAGGATCCGGTGCCGATGACCGCAACCCGCTTGCCGGAGAAGTCGACGGGATCGTGGGGCCATTGGGCGGTGTGGTTGATCTCGCCGGCAAAGGTGTCCAGGCCGTTGAAGTTCGGGGTCAGCGCGGCCGACAACGGGCCGGTTGCCATTAGACAAAACCGCGCCGAGAGCACCTGCCCGGCATCGGTGGTGACCGTCCAGCGCAGCGTCGTCTCATCCAGCACCGCCGAGACCACGCGGGTGTTTAGTGCGATGTCGCGGCGCAGGCGGAGCTTGTCCGCGACCCAGTTCAGATAGCTGAGGATCTCGGCCTGGGTGGCGTACTTTTCGGTCCAGTTCCATTCCTGCTGCAGTTCGTCGGAGAACGAGTAGCAGTAGTCGACACTCTCGACGTCACAGCGCGCGCCCGGATACCGGTTGTAGTACCAGGTGCCGCCCAGCTCGGGTGCGGCTTCGAGCACCCGCACCGAGAGACCTTGGCTGCGCAGCTTGTGCAGGGCGTACAGACCGGCGAACCCCGCGCCGACCACTATTGCATCGAGAGGCAGCTGGCCGGCATTGTTCACAAGCACTCACGGTAGGGCCTTAGTCGTCGTGGAACCGTTCCCCTTCCCGGTCAACGGACGCTCCAGGCGAGTTCTCCCGACCACTGGGCATGGATGCTTGCCCGCCCGCGTTGATCGCAGACCATCGGCTCATGTCAGAAGTCGCCCACGTCGAAGTCGAGCTGGATGGTCAGCGACATCGTTTGCGCTGGCCCCGCGGTCAAACCCTGGTCGACACGTTGCTCGACGCGGGCATTGACGCGCCCCACTCGTGCCGGGAAGGCCGCTGCGGTTCGTGTGTGGCGACCGTCGTCGCGGGTGAGGTCGATATGGCGGCATGCGACTTGCTGGAAGCCGACGACCTGCAGGACGGCCTGATCCTCGCGTGCCAGGCCAGGCCGGCCAGCGCCGATCTTCACGTCAAGTTTTGACCGCATTTACGTCCGCTCACCGGGATTGCCTTCGGGTCGGGCATGGACTGCGGTAGACCATTACTAAGCCCCCACACGTAAGGACGACAGCATGAGCGAGCGGGTTATTGACCAGGTGATGGCCATGGCCGATCAGTTGCGCGACCAGGCCGCCGAAGCCGAAAAGATCGGCCGGCTCACCGACGACACCGTCAAGCTAATGAAAGGCGCCGGCCTGATCAGGCTGCTGCAGCCCAAGAGTTACCAAGGGTTTGAGGTCCACCCCCGCGAGTGGGCCGAGACGGCGATGGCCACCGCGGCGCTGGATCCGGCCGCCGGCTGGATCGTCGGCGTGGTGGGCGTGCACCCCTACCAGCTGGCCTATGCCGACCCGAAGGTGCCCGCCGAGGTCTGGGCCGACGACGTCGACACCTGGATGGCCTCCCCGTACGCGCCGCAGGGTGTGGCCAAGCCCGTCGACGGCGGGTACATCTTCAACGGCCGCTGGCAGTTCAGCTCGGGCACCGACCATTGCGACTGGATCATCCTGGGAGCGATGCTCGGCGACGACAAGGGCATACCGTTGATGCCACCCCAGATGCTGCACATGATTCTGCCCCGCAAGGACTACGAGATCGTCGAGGACTCGTGGAATGTGGTGGGGCTGCGCGGAACCGGCTCCAAGGACGTCATCGTCAAGGACGCGTTCGTGCCGAGCTACCGGACCATGGACGCGACGAAGGTGATGGACGGCACCGCGCAGCGCGAGGCCGGCATGACCGAGCCGCTGTATCTGATGCCGTGGTCGACGATGTTCCCGCTCGGCATCTCCGCGGCGACCATCGGCATCGCCGAGGGAGCTCTGGCCGCGCATCTGGACTACCAGCGGGCCCGCGTCGGCGCCACCGGAACCGCGATCAAGGACGATCCCTACGTCATGCACGCCATCGGCGAGGCCGCGGCCGACATCAACGCCGCCCGCCAAGAGCTGCTGGCTAACGTCGACCGCATCTACGACATGGTCGCGGCCGGCAAGGAGGTGTCGTTCGCGGACCGCGCGGCCGGTCGCCGGACGCAGGTGCGCGCGGTATGGCGCGCGGTGTCGGCGGTCGACGAGATCTTCGCGCGCTCGGGCGGCAACGCGGCACGGATGGACAAGCCGCTGCAGCGATACTGGCGTGACGTGCACGTCGGCCACCTGCACGCCATTCATGTTCCCGGCACTACCTACCACGCGTCGGCGCTGAGTTCGCTGGGCATCGACCCGCCCGAAGGTCCGCTGCGGGCGCTGATTTAGGAGAACGCACCCGTGAGCGACCTGAAAAGCCTTGGCTACATCACGATTTCGACCAACGACATCGACCGCTGGCGGCAGTTCGCCTTCGGCGTCCTCGGCTTCGCGGAAGGCAAGGGGCCGGACACGTCGGCCCTGTACCTGCGGATGGACGAGCGCGCGGCCCGGCTCATCGTGGTGCCCGGCGACTCTGACCGGGTACTCACCGTCGGCTGGGAAGTGCGCGATCGCCCGGCATTGCAGCGGGTAAAAGCAGCCCTCGACGGTGCCGGGGTGCCGTTCAAGCAGCTGTCCACCGATGAGGCCGAGGTCCGCCGGGTGGAAGAGGTGATCACCTTCGAGGACCCGGCCGGCACCACACTCGAGGTGTACCACGGTGCGGTGCTTGACCACAGCCCGGTCATCACCCCGTTCGGCGCGAAATTCGTCACCGGCGATCAGGGACTGGGCCATGTCGTCGTGCCGGCCACCGATCCCAACGCGCTGTTCGACTTCTACACCGACGTGCTGGGTTTCCGGTCCCGCGGTGCGTTCCGGGTACCGTTGCCCAAAGAGTTTGGCCCGGTGCGGGTCCGCTTCCTCGGTATCAACGAGCGGCATCACAGCCTGGCGATCGTTCCAGCCGCACATCAGCGCGATCCTCGTCTCGTCCACATCATGGTCGAGGTCGACACCCTCGACGCCGTGGGGCAGGCCCTGGACCGGGTCAACGCCGAGGGCTTCCAGTTGTCGTCCACGCTGGGCCGCCACACCAACGACAAGATGCTCTCGTTCTACGTCCGCGCCCCCGGTGACTGGGACATCGAATTCGGTACCGACGGCATGCGTGTCGACGAAAACTATTACACCGCAGAGGAAATCACGGCTGACAGCTACTGGGGCCACCAGTGGGTCGGTGAAATGCCCGCGGCAATGCGGCCATGACACCCGACACCGACGTCACGGCCGTCGCGGCGGCCTCGATCACCTCGTGGGACCATGAGGCCGACGTCGTCATCGCGGGCTATGGTGTCGCCGGCGCCGCTGCGGCGGTCGAAGCGGCCCGTTCCGGAGCCGAGGTGTTGGTCGCAGAACGCACCGGCTCCTGGGGTGGCGCGGCGGCGATGGCGGGCGGATTCATCTATCTCGGTGGTGGCACGGCGCTGCAAAAGGCTTGTGGCTTCCCTGATTCCGTCGACAACATGGCGGCATTCCTGAACGTCGCGATGGGGCCCGGTGCCGACGAAAACCGGATCGCCGATTACTGCGCCGGCAGCGTCGCCCACTTCGACTGGCTCGTCGGGTGCGGTGTGCCGTTCAAGGCGGAGTTCTTCTCCGAGCCCGGCTGGGAACCGATGGGTGATCAGGGGCTGATGTACAGCGGCGGCGAAAATGCCTACCCGTTCAACACCATTGCCACTCCGGCTCCCCGCGGGCATGTCCCGCAGATGCAGAACAAGAAGCAGGGCGAAGCCAGCGCGGGCTACATGCTGATGAAGCCGCTCGTCGAGACGGCCACCGCGGCCGGCGCCCGGGCGCTTTACGATGTGCGGGTTCAGCGCCTGATCGTTGAATCCGACGGCCGGGTGGTGGGCATCCGCGCCCGCCAGTACGGCAACGACATGACGATCCGGGCCCGCACCGGAGTGGTGCTCGCGACTGGCAGCTTCGCCTACAACGACGCGATGGTGGCGCGCTACGCCCCGCGGATCGCCGGACGTCCGGCCGCGTCGATCGAGCAGCACGATGGGCAGGCGATCCGGATGGCGCAGGCGCTGGGCGCCGATCTGGCCCACATGGACGCCACCGAAGTCGCGATCTTCATCGACCCCCAGCAGCTGGTGCGCGGCATCCTGGTCAACGGCCGCGGTCAGCGTTACGTCACCGAGGACACCTACCCGGGCCGGATCGGGCAGCTCACCCTTTATCAGCAGGACAACATCGCCTACCTGATCATCGACGGCGACGCCCAGGAGGAGGCAATGGCCTCGTGGTCACCGAAGTTCATGCTGCGGCCGGCGACCTGGGTGGCTGACACCGTTGCCGAACTGGAACGCGACATGGGACTGACACAAGGTTCGCTGCAGGCGACCGTGGCCGCCTACAACGAGGGCGCCGCCCGAGGCGAGGATCCGCTGCTGCACAAGAAGCCGGAGTGGGTGAAGCCGATCGGTTGCCCGGTCGGCGCAATCGATCTGCGAGAAAGCACCGGTGGCTTCACCCTGGGCGGGTTGAGCACCACGTTGGATGCCGAGGTTTTGCACGTCAGTGGTGAGCCCATCCCTGGGCTGTTCGCCGCGGGGCGTTCGACCGCCGGGCTGGCCGCCTGGGGTTACGCCAGCGGCATCTCGCTCGGTGACGGTAGTTTCTACGGACGCCGCGCGGGCCGGTCGGCTGCCAAGGGCTGACCTGCGCTGATCCCGTTTCGCCGTCGGACACCGCCCGTGTCCGGCGGCGATTTCTGCGGTGGTGACAACAGCCGCAGCCGTGTGATAGAAACAGATATTCCTAATAGGAATATACCTACCAGATATACCGCAGCCTGGAGGGCCGATGACCGCGACTGTTGACCCGTCGAACCAGCCACCCCTACGGCCGTCATCGACCGCATCTCGTTGGTCCTCGACGCATTCGACGGACCGGGCCGGCTGACGCTGGCCCAGATCGTCCGCCGCACCGGCCTGCCACGCTCGTCGGCACATCGCATGCTCGAGCGCCTGGTTCAGCTGCGCTGGCTGCGCCGCAGCGGCCGCGACTACGAGCTCGGCATGCGCCTGGTGGAGCTGGGTTCGCTGGCCGTGCACCAGGATCGCCTGGTGCGCGCGGCCAGCCCGCTGCTGGGCGAATTGCACCGCGCCACCGGGCTTGTCGTACACCTCGCGGTTCTGGACGGACCCGACGTCGTCTATCTCGAGAAGATCGGCGAACCAACGATCACCGCGATCCCCACCCGGGTCGGGGGTCGTCAGCCCGCGCACTGTACCGCCGTCGGCAAGGCGATCCTGGCCTACTGCGACCAGGACGCCGAGGTGGATCTGCGGGCCCGCAAGACCAAGTACTCGATCGCTAACAGCTCCCAACTGGCGATCGAATTGGCCAAGGTGCGCGCCCACGGTGTCGCGTTCGAGCGCGAGGAGTCGCTGCTCGGATTCGGTTGTGTCGCAGCCCCCATCGGGAGCCCGGGTGAGGCCGTCGCCGCGGTGTCGGTGTGCGGTCCGATGAACCGCATGATGTTCGATCAGCGCCTGGCCGCCCCGGTGCGCATGACCGCCATGGCCATCTGGCGCAACGCCGAAGACGGCCCCCAGCGGGTAGCCCCGACCCTGCAGCCGCTGCGGCCGTTGCGGCTCGCGCGTCCCGCGTCGCGGCCCGCCCTGCAGTACGCGTGAACGGCGAAGTATTCGTAATCGACCGCGTCGTGACACGGCCGGGTTGCGCCCGGCGCTTCGTCGACACCTATCTTGCGGGGTACGCCCCCGGCGCTCGAGACCGGGGCATGACGCTGCGCGACGTCCTTGTCAGCCCGCCGATCTGGTTCGACGACCAAGTCAATACCGTTACGATCACATGGACATTGCCCGACGTCCAAGCGTGGTGGGAGATGACGTGGAAGGGCAGACCAGATCCGGCACTGGCCGAATGGTGGTCGCAGATAGGCGAGTTGGTGCAGGAGCGGTCCCGTTCGTTCGCCGCGGCCGCCGACGACGTGGACGGCCTCTGCGATGTATAGCGTCACCAGGCTGCTTGATGTTCTGGAAATCGGTCGCGACGTTGTGCTGGCCGAGTTACGCGCTGCCGCTGCTGAAGCCGGAGCGCTGCGCTGGGTCGTCCAGCCGACGCTGCCCGGTACACGAAACGGCGGTGACATCCTGGTAAACCTACGATTCGCCTCCGAGGACGACTGGGCCTGCGTGGCAGGGAGATTCGCTGCACTCATGGCCGGCCCCGCCGTGACCCGAGTCAATGGCGCCGGCTATTTGGGTAATCCCGAGCGGTCCGGCGATACCTCAGGGGCGGTGTACCGGGCTCTGCTGCTCCGGGTGTTACCCGGCACCGCTGCGGCCAGCGTCGCGCGCTTCGAGTACGAGCTGTCGTTGATGGCGCGCTATGTACCGGCAATCCGGGCATGGCAGCTGAGCCGGGTCCACGACGCTCTTGGCACCTCAGACTGGACGCATGTGTTCGAGCAGGAATTTGCCGACGTCGAGGGACTGATGGGGCCCTATCTGATGCACCCCATCCACTGGGCGGTTGTGGACCGCTGGTTCGACCCCGAGACCACCGACGTGATCGTTCGCGACCGCGTCTGCCACAGCTTCTGCGCGATCGCTGACCCGGTGCTGAGCTGAGCGCCGCTAGACCCCCGCGGGCACGATGTTCGGATTGGCCGTCGCTGGCGGTCTTAGGGGCGGCAGTAACTTGGTCCCGTCCAGGCTGTGCACCGGCAACTGCTGTGACCACGGATAGTGCAGGCTGAACGCAACGAGCCCGGTCCGCTCGGCGGCGGGCAGGTGACACATCGCCAGCACTGTCTCGGCCAGGTACTCCACCGGCTCGGTCGGGAAGGAGTCTGGAATCAGCTGTGCCGCACCGGGTGTACGAACGGCCGTCGATGGGCCAACGCAATTGACCGCGATGTTGGCGTCGAGCAGTTCCGCCGCGACACCCTGGGTGAAGCGGTGCAACGCGGCCTTCATCGACCCGTAGATCACGTCGCCTGAGGTCTTGTTGTATTCCCGGTACGGCCGCACCGGGGCCACCCCGGTCACCGAGCCGATGTTCACGATCCAGCCCGCGCCTTGCTTCCTCATATGGGGCGCCGCAGCTTTCGTCAAGACAAAAGGCGTACGCAGATAGTGCTCCACGGTGCGGTCGAACGTCTCGAGACTCATCTCCTCGATCACCGAGTAGTCGGCGAAGCCCGCATTGTTGACCAGGATGTCGATGCGGCCCGTGTGCTCGAGCACCTGGTCGACCAGTTCCTCGCGCGCGCCCTTGTCTTCGAGGTCGACGGCCAGCCCGAACGCCGATCCCCCTGCATTCTCGATCAGGGCGATCGTCTCATCGATCGTCCCGGGTAGCACCGAAGCGACCCCGGCCCGGATGGACCGCGAGGGCGCATAGCCTCGCGCCGTCACTGCCACTGTGGCACCCTCGGCGGCCAATCGCTGCGCGATCGCCTGGCCAATCCCCCGGCTACTGCCAGTGACCAAAGCCGTCCTACCGGAGAGTAATTGGGTCATCGAAGCTCGAAGTGCCCTTCGATCGGCGCTCGGTGTTGATGCCAGAGGTCGACCAGCCGGTATGGGGTGGCCACCACGACCCGGCCCGAACCGGAGCGGTAATAGGTGTGCGCATTCGGCGTGTGACACCAGACCGTGCCGGCCATCGCCTCGTCGATGCCGGCCACGTAGTCGTCATATGCCTGTTGTGTGACTTCCATCGTCGTCGCGCCGCGCAGCGCCATCAGCTGCAAGCACTCGACAATGTAGTGCGACAGCACTTCCATAGAGAAATTGGCGCCGGCGCCGTGGCCGGGACTGTAGTTCGGCGCCGAGTTGATGAATAGATTGGGGAATCCGGGCACGGTGCCGCCGCGGTAGGCACGGGGGCTGTCACCCCACTCGTCGGTGAGCTTGCGCCCGCCACGGCCGCGAATGTCGATGGTGGACAGGAAGTCAAGGTAGTACCCGGTGGCGTAGATGATGACGTCGAGATCGATCTGCCTACCGTCCTGCGTGACAATACCTTTCGCGTTGACCTCGGCCGGTTCGCTGGCTTCCACGTCGACGTGCTCACGGGCCAGTGCCGCGTAGTAGCCGCCCGGGTCACGGATGATCCGCTTGCCGTAGGGCGCAAAGTCCGGCGTTACCTTTTTCGCCAGTTCCGTTCCCGCGCCGAAGGTTGTGTCGATGTAGTCCATGCACATCTGCAAGAGCACATCGTTGGCGGGCGAGATCGATAGATGTGTTTTCGCCCACTCCGGGTCCCGCAGGATTACGGGATAGTTGTTGTCCGCCGTGCCCCAGTACGATTTCAGCCGGTGCCAGTTGGCGTAGTACGGAACATGGCGACCGAGGTAGCGGCGGTACTGGGGAACGTCGTCGGTCAGCCGCTTACGTGGCGCCACCCAGTGTGGCTGCCGCTGAAACACCGTGAGGTGCTCAACCTCGTCCACACAGGCGTCGACGATCTGCACCGCTGTGCAGCCGGCGCCGATGATCGCCACTCGCTTTCCGGCGAGATCCAGGGATGCCTTCCACTGTGCGGAGTGAATGCTGGTGCCTGCGAACGTCTCCCGGCCCGGTGGCTCGGGCCAACGCGGCCGATTGAGGTAGCCCGCGGCTGTGATCACCACGCGCGCATGGCTGATGTCGCGGTTACCGTCGCGGTCAACCGAACGGATCTGCCACTGCGCGCGGTCCTCATCCCACCACAGTGCCTCGACCTCGGTGCCGAATCGTATGTGCTCACGCAATCCGTACTTGTGGGCCAGAGCGACCAGATAGGCCTGGTACTCGGCACCCTGCGGGTAGTAGCTCGTCCATTCCGGATTCAACTCGCGCGACAACGAGTAGTACGCCGAGGGCGTGTCGACGCCGATGCCGGGGTAGGTCGTGGTCAACCACGTACCACCGACCTCGTCGTTGCGATCGAAGATCTCGTAGCCGACCCCGACATCGGCGGCGGCGAGCGCGGCGATGATGCCGGCGATGCCCGCGCCGATGATCGCCACGTTCGTCGTCTCGGGGATCGACACGGTGCGCGGCAGCGTCCGCTGCGAGAGCTGAAAGCCGCCCTGCTCGAGGAGCAGCGGCACGAACTCGTCGTCGACCTCCGAACCCAGTGCAAGCGGCAGCAGGCGCCTGAAGAGCTCGGGGTCATCCGCAACCGATGCACCCGCTGATCGTTCCTCGCACAGGGCCTTCACCAGGGCGTTCACCAACGCCTCGGCGGTGCCGGGATCGGTGACGCCGGCCCGTTCGGGCGGATCGGGCACATGGGAGATCTTGGGCTCGAACTGCTCGATCACCGACGAGTCGCCGGTGAGTTGCGCCAGCACAGCGACCAGCACCCCTGCGTCGGCCTGACGGAGGTTCGCGCGCAGTTCCCCGGGATCGACCGCAGCCGTATCGATGAATCGGGTGGTCGCGGTAGCCATGCACATCAGTATTGAAGTAGTTGAGCGCTGCCACGACCGATCCTTCCTCTGAGCGGGACACAAGTCGCCGACCGCAACCACGGTGCCTAGTCTTCGGCATATGCCGCGCGTAAGCACCGACATTGGCCAACTGGACGCCGTGGTCGCACGGGCGCGCAATCACACGCTCGGCGATATTCCCCGCCGGTCGGCCTCGATGCACCCGAGCAAGACGGCGATCATCGACGGCGACGTCGTCCTGACATTCGCCGAGTTCGAGAATCTCGTGGACAGGGCGGCGGCGGCGTTGCACGACAACGGCTTTCCGCGCGGGGACCGCATCGGCCTGCTCTCGCACAATTGCTGGCAGTATGCCGTGCTGGCGTTCGCCACGGCGCGAATCGGGTTGGTTCTTGTTCCGATCAACTTCATGCTCGGCGCAGCGGAGATCGCCTACATCCTCGGCCACAGTCGAGTCACCGGATTCATCGTCGAGGCCGATTTGGCGGCGACGGCCGAGCAGGCAATGCAGCTCGACGGCATGGTCACGACGAAGATCGCGCTGCTGGCCGCCGAACGTACCGCGCCGCCAGGCTGGCACGACTTCGCGGATTGGTTGACGACCGACGCCGACGCCCCAGACCCGCACGTCGGCGACGACCAGCTGGTGCGGCTGATGTACACCAGCGGCACCGAATCCCGTCCCAAGGCGGCCATGCACACCAGTCGCAGCTTGATGTGGAACTACATCAGCACCATCCTCGCGGGCGAAATGTCCGGGGACGACATCGAGATCCATTCGCTGCCGCTCTACCACTGCGCACAGTTGGACAACTTCCTGGCCACCGACATCTATCTCGGCGCGACGAGCATCATCCTGCCTCGCCCCGAACCGGAAGCCGTGCTACGCACCATCGAGCGGTGCCAAGTGACCAATTACTTTGCACCGCCTACCGTGTGGATCAGCCTGCTCCGTTCACCGGTCTTCGACGAGGTTGACCTGTCCAGCCTGCGAAAGGGATACTACGGCGCCTCGGCAATGCCCATCGAGATCCTGCGCGAGATACGTAATCGCCTGCCCAATCTGAGATTGTGGAACTTCTACGGCCAGACCGAGATGGCTCCACTGGCGTCTGCGCTCGGGCCGGACGAGCAGGAGGCTCACGCCGGTGCGGCCGGCCGGCCCGTGGTCAACGTGGAAACCATGATCCTCGGCGAAGACGACAACCCCGTGAGGACGGGCGTTGTGGGCGAAATCGCGCATCGCGGCCCACATTTGATGCTTGGGTATCTCGATGACCCGGATCAAACCGCGCAGGCTTTCAAGGGCGGCTGGTTCCACTCCGGCGACCTCGGCTACCGCGACGAGCACGGTCTGCTGTACGTCGTCGACCGCAAGAAGGACATGATCAATACGGGCGGCGAGAACGTGGCGAGCCGCGAGGTCGAGGAGGCGCTGTACCGCCACAACGGCGTCCAGGAGGTCGCAGTGTTCGGTATCCCGCATCCGGTGTGGGCAGAGGCGGTGGTGGCCGCTGTGGTAATCCGGGGCGGCGCCAGCCTCACCGAGGAAGAACTCATCGCGCACTGCCGCGCGCATCTCGCCGGATTCAAGACACCCAAGCAAGTGTTCTTTGTCGATACCCTGCCGAAAACCCCCAGCGGAAAGCTGCTCAAGCGCGAGTTGCGCAACCGGTTCGGTGCCGGCCAGGCAATGTTCCACTGACCGGGCACCCCCGGTGTTTCCGGGCCTACACCAAGGTTGACTCGGTGCCATGAGCAACGACGTCACGCCGTCCGAATTGCAGGAGTTCATTGCCGGCTTCTGGTACCACTACGACGAGGCGCATTACGACGAGCTCGGCACGCGCTACGCCGACAACGTGCGACATGTGACCCGAAGCGATTCGGGTGCAAGCCCATTCGAGGAATTGATGTCGCCCCAGCTGCATGGTCGCGACGCCGTCATGCAGTGGCTGTCCGATCATCGCGAGCAGAGCCCGTACCCGCTGCGCCACCATGCCACTAACGTGCACCGTACGGGTACCGACGGTGAGGTCACCCGGGCGCGCTTCTACATCTTCGTCAACCAGATTGCGAACTTCGTGCCTTTCGCCGTGTCCAGCGGAGTGGCCAATGTCGGCGTGCGCCGCGGCGCCCACGGGCTGGAGTTCACCGAAATGGACGTCGTTCTCGACACCACCAACTCCGTCCCGCTATCCGAGCTGCGCGCCGATAGCACCACCAGTTCGTGACCGCCCGCGAAGAGTTCTCCGGCGGCATCGCCGTCATTACCGGGGCCGGCGCGGGTATCGGCGCGGGACTGGCTCGGTACGCCAGCCGTTTGGGCATGACCGTGGTGCTGGCCGATGTCGACGCCGACGCCGTTGCCGGCCTGCGTGCCGAACTCTGCGCAGCGGGAGGCTCGGCGATAGACGTCGTATGCGATGTGCGTGACCCCGACGCCGTGCAGGAACTCGCCGATAAGACCTATCGGGATGTCGGCCCGGTGCGGCTGTTGGTGAACAACGCCGGAGTCGAGCAATTCGGCTATCTGTGGGACACGCCCGTGGCCAATTGGGAGCGCGTCATCGACATCAACATCAGTGGGGTTTTCTACGGCGTGCGGGCGTTTCTGCCCAAGATGATGGCCACCGACGAGCAGGCGTGGGTGTGGAACCTATCCTCGGTCGGCGGGGTGCTGGCGATTCCGCTTGCAGGCGCCCTACATCATGAGCAAGCACGCGGTGCTGGCGATTGACCGAGTGTCTGTACCTGGATGTTCAGTCGGCCGGACACGAACACCACATTCACGTGCAGGCCGTGCTGCCCGGCGCGGTGGAGTCCAACATCTTCGAGTCGGCGGGCGGCGTCGACTCCGACGAACCAGCGACGTAGCGGCCGCCGAGGCGCAGCGTTCGGCCATGCTCAACATAAAGGCGCAGGCAATGGACCCGCTGGCAGCCGCCGAGACGGTGTTCGAGCAGGCCGCCGAGGGCGACTTCTACCTGCTCACCCAACCGGACTACGTCGGGTCGGCGATGACCGAACGCGCGGAATGTGCTTGCTTCGCAACGGCCTCCGACGCTGAGATGACAGCTCCCCCGATTGGATCCCGACGCCGCCGCCCGGGTCGCATCATTCGGCGAAATCCCTCCCATGCGCGAGCGCGGCCTCGCCGCGGTGCGCGCCGCGATCGAATCCGCGCCGCTGCCCGATGGTATGCCCGCGATGGCCGGCATCACCGATGTCGGCATCCCCGGACCTGCCGGTGAGATTCCAGCCCGGATTTACCGTCCCACGAATGGTTTCGCGCAGCCAGTGGTTGTGTACCTGCACGGCGGCGGGCTCGTCATGGGCTCGAACCACTCGTTCGAACCACTCGCGCGTGAGCTGGCGTACGCCTCGGTGGCCACCGTTGTGGCGGTCGACTACCGCTTGGCACCAGAGTCGCCGCCGCCCGCGCAGTTTGACGACGCTTAGAACGCGACCGAGTGGGTGTCGCGAAACGCCCGGGGCCTCGGGCTCGACCCCGATCGGCCTCGCGGTTGTCGGCGACAGCGCAGGCGGTTCACTGGCCGCGGCCGTCGCGCTGGCGGCACGCGACCGCAGTGGACCGCCGATCTGCACGCAGGTCCTGCTCTATCCCGGGCTTGGACCGTGACATGGCCGCCCCGTCGATCACAGCAGCTCGCCGACGCGCCGATGCTCAGCCGCGACCGATATCGACTACCTGCACGCCCTGGCCGACGGCTACGCGGGACCGCCCCGCGACCCGTACCTCGTTCCGGCCTACGCCGTCCGGACCTGTCCGGTCTGCCGCCAGCGATTGTCGTGACCGCGGGCTGCGACCCGATCCGGGACTGGGGTGAGCGCTATGCGGACCGGTTGCGCGATGCCGCGCGTTCAGACCACCGTCACCCGCTACCCGGGGTGTATCACGGCTTTCTGATGCGTTCCGATGCAACGGCGCGCGGTCGGCTGGCGATTGCCGAGATCGGCGCCCTGCTGCGGGCGAAGTTCGCGTTTCCGCTGCCGTTTTGACGTCCCGGTGAATGGACAGCCAGTGGCCGCAGCGTCCTTGCGCCGCACACAATCCAATCGACGATCGGCAAAAGGAGACAGCTGATGCTCACCGACGAGCGGCGGATGGAGCTTTCCGATGTGTTACGGCCGGTCGCGCCACCACGCGAGATCGACGACGTCTACAGCGATGACCAACGCGAGCGCCTACTCGACGTCGTGCGCACCGAAGGCCCGTGGAAGCTGATCATCGCCCAACACTTCGCGTCCGCCGACGAACTGATCGCGACCATGAGCGGCGCCTTCCCGGAAGGGTTCACGCCGTCGCTGGACCTGTTTCTTACCCCAACCTTCCGCGGATACCTCGCGAATTACGGTGCAGTGCTGTACCCGCAACTGCACGACTGCTTCTACAACGCACAGTTCCTGGAGATGGCCAAGAGCTACTGGAACGCCGAGTACGCCAAGCCCCAGCTGATGCTGTTCAATATCAACGGGCCGTGCGCGAATCGTGATCCGGGGCATCTGGATTCGCCGAGTTTTCGCGGTGTGCGGCACGAGAACGCGCCGACATGGCTGTGCAGCGTCATGGGCAAGTCCGGTCTGTTCACGGATTACCTGATCAAGATGGCCCAGGTCATCACCTGGTTCTCGCTCGACGCAGGCAGCGGATTCACCTACTGGCCCGCCGGTCCGCTCAGGGCTCCAAAGCGAGTTCTGCCGCCGGTCTACAACCGCGGCGTCGTAGTGCAGAACGAGATGATGGTGCACCGCGGCGAGGCGAACGGGCCACTGGATCAACAGATTCCGGCCGGTTTGGGGTTCGACACCGTGTTCACCGGTGATTCCGAAGACCGTGACCAGTGGCTGCTGAAGAACGGTGACGACGTGATCGCGCGGCACCACACCGACGAACTTCGGTTCCTGGTGCACTGGTCGGCCGAAGTGTTCTCCGACTTCGACGAACTGAAAAAGAACATGGAGGGCTCCGACGACCTGACCATCGAACGGGCCATCGGCATGATGGTCGATGACATCAACGCCCGTGGTATCAAACTCGCCGCGCCCAGCGAACCGATGCACGATCCTGTCTTCATCCAAACCTTGAACGCGGCCTACGATCTCGGCGGGCCGACGATCTACCCCGAGCAGGCGCCGATTAGCGCCTTTGAGATGGCATGACGACGTGTGGCTGCGTCGATCGAACCGCGATCGTCGATCTTCTCAACAGGTACTCGACTTGCCTCGACGAACGCGACTGGTCGGGGCTCGAGAATGTGTTCCATCCAGATGCGAGGGGTCATTACGGATCCATGATCGAAGGCCGCAGCGCAATCACCGCGGCCATTCGCACCTTCTTGGGTGGATGCGGGCCCTCGCAGCACCTACTCGGCAACTACCACGTCGACGTGGACGGTGACCACGCCAGATCGTCGACACAAGCGCGTGTCATTCACCTCGGCTCCGGTGACCGTGCGCGCCTGACGCCATACGAAGCGATCGGTACCTATCACGACGAACATGTCAGAACGGCTTCCGGATGGCGAATCATAAGCCGGCACTTCGATGTCCGAATCTCGATCGGCGACATCGGCGTACTGCATCCGGGCTGATTGAGAAAGGCGCGACATGCAGCGATTCGACAACCGCAGGATCATCGTCAGTGGGGCAGGGTCAGGCATCGGCGCGGCCACGGTGGCGCGGCTGCTCGATGAAGGCGCCACAGTGATGGGCTTCGACGTGAATGAGCAGGGGTTGGCAGCTACCGCTGCGGCGGCGGACGATGCCGACCATACGAAGCGGCTAAGCACCGCCGTCGTTGATGTCTCATCCGAGGAAGCAGTCACGTGTGCGGTCGATGAAACCGTTGCTAAGTTCGGTGGCCTTGATGTTCTGGTCAATGCTGCGGCCATCCAGCGCTGCGCGCACACCCACGAGCACACGCTCGCCGACTGGAACACCACCCTGGCGGTCAACCTGACAGGCACCTTTCTGATGACACGCCAGGCGCTACCGGCACTGCTGGCTTCGGGCCGCGGCGTGGTGGTTAATTTCACCTCTACCGCAGCATCTTTCGCTCATCCCTACATGGCTGCCTATGCGGCAAGCAAAGGCGGGGTGTTGTCATTCACGCACTCGTTGGCACTCGAATACTCCGATCAGGGGCTGCGCGCGGTCAACATCCAGCCCGGCGGAGTCTCCACCGCGCTGGCACTGAGCACCCTGGACAAGATGCCGGAGGGATATGACTTCGGATTGTGGGCCAAGCAGACACCGCTGCTACACGGCAAAGACAATGACATACTTGGCGACCCCAGCGCCGTCGCGTCGGTCATCGCCATGGTGGCTTCCGACGACGGCGCGTTCATCACCGGTACCGAGATCCGGGTCGACGGCGGCGCGCACGCCTGAGGACTGCTGTCAAATCGCAGAAGTCATCGAGCCATGTGTGCCGTCTCCGCCGGGCGGCTCTATGACGAGCGGGAAGCTCGAGCCAGCATCCATAACGATTCGGGGTAAGGAACGATTTGATGGTCACAAGTGCCGACATGAGCCCGTCTCCTCCGGTTTTCGACAACGACGTCCTAGTGAGAATCCGCGCCTGCGGAGTGTCTGGGTCGGACACCTTCTACCTCTCGATCGGCGGCCCGCCGACCTTCCTACCCCAACCACATGTCGTAGAGACCAAAGTCCATGGCACGCCATGGACAAACTCGGCCAACGATGTCACGTCGGCACCGTCGTCGATGACAAGCGGTGGTGCAAATGACTGACACACTCCACGAACTGCTGACGCAGTCAGTGCGACGACTAATCGACGTCACCATTCGCAGCGAGGCAGACGAAGGCACTGTGGCGAAGGCCTTGGGTCTGGTCGACCGAACCGTCGAGCTGTTGAGCACGCGACTCATGCCCGGGTCGTTCGGTGTGCGCATCAACCCCGACGGCGAAAACATCGTCTGGGGCAATGTGGCCATCGGACTGCGCAACCCGATCGCTCCGCCACTGGTCGTCGAGCACGACGCAGCGGGCTGCGTTCATGCCGACGTGCACCTTGGCGCCGGATACGAGGGACCACCCGGTCATGTGCATGGTGGGGTGTGCGCTCTAATCCTGGACCATGTCCTGGGCGCGACGGCACATCAGCCGGGTAAACCGGCCTACACAGGCACCATCACGGTGCGCTATCTGCGCCCCACGCGGTTGGGTGCGTTGCGAGCCGAGGCGCGGATGGAGCGGATCGATGGCGCCAAGACGTATGCGGTCGGCCAACTCCGTAACGTCGACGGTGTCACGGTGGAAGCCGAGGGCGTATTCATCACGCCCCGGGAACACCTCGGGGTGGACGAGTCACAGTCAACTCGAGGCCTCTAAACCGCCGCGGGCCCCCGCAGGCGATGACTGCCAATGCGTTGCCGGCAGACCATGCCACGGAAGCATTCCAAGCAACGCTAGCGCCGTGAATTATGTAGGTACTCTTGCTATCTCGTCAACAATGGACAGGCCACCCTGCCGCACGGCATCGGTTATCGAGTCGCCGAGTGCTGAGCACACCAAAAACACGCCCCGGCCGTGCGTCGATATTTTTTGCGCTTCGGCGCGCTCGACACACCGGGCCGTCGCATCGGCGTTCCACTGCACACTGGTCTGGCTCCAGCTGCTTTTGCGGGCCAGCACCCACGCACCGCAGTTGCGGCATGCCACCGGCATCATCGGCATTTCGTCGAGGCGGTTGTCTTTCCTGACGGACGGATCGAGCGTCATCACACCGAGCCCGTGGTGACTGCCTGCGCTGTCATGTTGGCCTCGACCTCTTTCATCCACGCCTCGTAGGGCCGGGTCGTGTCCAACTCAAACTCGAAGCGGTCCACCATATCTGGCTGCACCTCGTCGGCGTCGACGTAGAACTGCTGATACCAGCGACGCAACTGGTAGACCGGACCATCCTCCTCGACGAGTAATGGGTTATCGATGCGCGCTTTATGCCGCCAGATTTCAACGTCCTGCTCAAAACCCAGCTTCACGAAGTCTCCTAGACTGATCGCGGTCTGCATGGCCTGATCGCCGGGTAACGTGTCAGATTTCTTCACGATGATGCCGTATTGCAGCACAAAGGAATTCGAGTCAATCGGATAGTGGCAATTGATCAAGATCGTCTTTGCATCGCCGTGCTCGTAGTGGTAGGTCAGGTCGTCGATCATGAAGGACGGGCCGAAGTATGACGCCACCGATGTCGTACCGAGCATCGTGGTCCCTTCGGGGCTCTTCAGGTCGGGTCGGCTTCCACCGTTCATGTACTGCGTCGCCACGTGCCCTTCGAAGATGTTCTTGAAATACGTAGGCAGCGAGCCATGGATGTAGAAGAAGTGCGCCATATCCACAACGTTGTCGATGATTTCACGGCAGTTGCTGTTCACGACGGTGGTGTACCAGTGCCAGTCGGTCCACTCGTCGCTGCTGGCGCCCTCAATGCGCGGGATGGTGACTTCCGGTGGCGGTGGGTTGCGTTCGGGATCGTTCCAGACGAACAACATGCCGTCTTGTTGCAGCGTGGTCCAGGCTTGTGTGCGGGCCAGTTTGGGTGTGCGCCTGCTGTAGGGCACCTGCTTGCAGCGGCCGTCGCCGCCCCAGCGCCAATCGTGGAACGGGCAAGCGATCTCGTTGCCTTTGACCTCACCCTGGGAGAGATCACCGCCCATGTGCCGGCAATAACTGTCGAGCACATTGATGTTGCCGTCACCGCTGCGGAAGACGACAAGCTTTTGCCCGAACGCGTTGATCGCGTGCGGCTTGCCGTCACCGAAATCTCTGATCAGGCCCAGGCAGTGCCAGCCGCGGGCGAACCGCGCCGGTGCGGCCTGCGCTTCAATGAGCCGAACTTCGTCGGCCTCAGTCTGCGACATCATCGGCATGATTTAACTCCCCCGGTCCGGCCCGCGGGAGCGGCTTGTTCCACTCATCAGGACGGCTCTTCCTGCGTGGCGCCGCCTCGGCATACCGTTCTCACCGTGACCGCGCGAAGCACGACCATCCCAGCGGGGATCCCGGTGGCCGACACGACCGTCGATCTGCTGGTTGTCGGCTCGGGCACCGGCATGGCCGCGGCACTGGCCGCACATGAATTCGGCCTGTCAGTGCTGATCGTGGAAAAGTCCTGCTACGTGGGCGGCTCGACCGCCCGGTCCGGTGGCGCACTGTGGCTACCCGCCTGCCCAGTGCTGCGCGAAGCCGGTGCCCACGACACCGCAGAGCGCGCGACCACTTACCTGGACTCGGTGGTCGCGGGGTCGGCGCCCCGACAGCGTTCGGTCGGGTTTCTGGCGCATGTGTCGGCGACGGTCGAAATGCTGCGCCGAACGACTCCGCTGCGGCTGTTTTGGGCCCGCGACTACTCCGATTACCACCCCGAGGAGCCTGGCGGCAGCGCAGCGGGCCGCACCTGCGAGTGCCGCCCATTCGACACCTCGATCCTCGGCGAATACCGCACCCGGCTGCAGCCCGGCGTGATGGAGTCGAGTGTCCCGATACCGACGACGGGTGCCGACTACCGCTGGATGAATCTGGTGGCCCGGGTACCACGAAAGGGCATTCCGACGTTCGGCAAGCGACTGGCCCAAGGCGTGGGCGGGCGGCTGGTCGGCCGGCGTTACGCCGCCGGCGGCCAGGGCCTGATGGCCGGGCTCTTCGCGGGTGTGCTGCGCGCCGGTATCGCCGTATGGACCGACACCACGCTGCTGCGTCTCGCCGGCGACGGTGACCGCGTGACCGGCGCGGTCGTGGACCATGACGGACGCGAGGTGACGATCACCGCCCGGCGTGGCGTCGTGCTAGCAGCCGGCGGTTTCGACCACAGCATGGATATGCGGTGGAAATTCCAGTCGGAGTCTTTGGGCGCCAACCTGAGCCTGGGCGCGGAAACCAATACCGGCGACGGCATCCGCGCGGGACAGGAACTAGGCGCCGACATCGATCTGATGGATCAGGCGTGGTGGTTCCCCGCCGTCGCACCGCTGCCCGGCAAGGCACCCGCGGTAATGCTGGCAGAACGGTCACTTCCGGGCTGTCTGATCGTGGATCACAACGGCCATCGGTTCGCCAACGAGTCATCGGACTACATGTCGTTCGGCCAGCGGTTGCTCGAGCTGGAGCGATCCGGAAGCCCGGTCGAGGCGATGTGGATCATCTTCGATCAGCAATACCGCAATAGTTATGTCTTTAGCGCCGAGCTCTTTCCGCGGATGCGCATCCCACAGGCGTGGTACGACGCGGGTATCGCGATACGAGCCGATAACTTCAGCGAGTTGGGCGAGCAGATCGGTGTTCCGGTGTCGGAATTCTTCCAGACGATGACTCGGTTCAACCAAAACGCCGCTGCCGGTGAGGATCCCGACTTCGGTCGGGGCCGCAGCGCCTACGACCGGTATTACGGCGACCCGACGATCAAGCCGAACCCCAACCTGCGGCCGTTGATCAAAGGCCCGTTCTACGGCGTGAAAATGGTTCTCAGTGACCTCGGTACCTGCGGCGGCTTGAAGACCGACGAGCGGGCGCGAGTCCTCCGCGAAGACGGCGCAGCGATCGCCGGGCTGTATGCGATCGGCAACACCGCCGCCAATGCGTTCGGCACGACGTACCCGGGTGCGGGCGCGACCATCGCGCAGGGACTGGTGTACGGCTACATCGCGGCCCGGGACGCGGCCGGCTAGCTACGCTCCGGGGCCAGACGCTGCAGGGCCAGCCCGCCTTCGAACGGCCGGTACCCGAACGCAGCCGGCGCACGATAGCCGGTGTCCTCGAGCGGCGTGTGTACCTCGGCGACCGTCGGACCGATCTTGGCAGCAACCTGTGCCAGCACATTGAGGTCAAACCGGTACAAACGGCCCGCGTTGCCGCTCAGAATCATCCGGCAATCGTCTTCGGACTTGTCGTGCAGCGCCCAGCGGATCGCCAGCTTGGACTGGGGCGCGAAGCCCTCCTCGTGGGGATAGTCGCTGCCCCACATGATGTGGTCGGCCCCCATGAAGTCGATCATCGCGGAGTCAAACGGTGCCAGCTCGCTGGCCAGATAGCAGTTCCGCTTGGCGTATTCGCTCGGGGTCATGGTCAGTGCGTCGACCGACGACCCGCCGAACATCCCGTAGGTGCGGTTGTGAGCCTCGGATTTCATGGTGGGCACCATGGCGTCGAGCATCGCCAGTTGCGGGGGCACCCACAGCGTGCCCTGCTCGGTCGGTACGAACCGCAGCGTCGGGTACCGCTCGAACACCCCGGCCAGAATCAGGTGACCGAGTGTGCGTTGGGCCCAGAGCGCCATCTCGGTGATCAAGACCGCGTTAGACGCTGGCTGGTCCATCGGCATCTCCGGGCTACCGGCCCCCGCATGCTGCACCACAGTCAGGTCCAGCTCCGTGCAGAGTGCCCAGATCGGCTCGTAGCGGGTGTGGAAGAGCGGGGCGACCTGAGGGTCACCGGGGGAAACCGGGGGGATGAGCACGCCGCCGAAGCAGTCCTGTTCGGCTCCCCAGCGGATCTCTTCCAAAGCCAGCTCGACATCGTTGGGGAAGATCTGAATCAACCCGCGGCGACGGTCCGGGGCCAGCGAACAGAAGTCGATCTGCCAGCGGTTGTGGGCCTGCACTCCGGCCCACCGCTTCTCGAGCTCGTCGCGGGTCCGGGGCAGGCTGATGGTGATGTTGGGACTGGTCGGAAAGAACGGCGGGACCGTGTTCGGCAACAGCACCTCGGCGGCCACCCCATCGGCGTCCATCTCGGCGATTCGGAGATCGTGATCCCAGTTTCGGTCGGCAGTCGCGATGATCAGGTCATCGAAGGGGCTGACGTATGCCTTGGCCCAGGCGTCAAACTCGTCATGCAGGCGGGCCGGCAGAAACTGCCTGTAGTCGTGGAGATCCGCCCCGGCGTGGGTGTCCGTCGAGATGACGACATAGCGATCGATCGTGTCCCAGCTTGCAGCCATCTGTCCTCCGGCGTTGTTACAAATGTACCTGCCAGGTTCCGGGCTGGCCGAACAACCAGCGAGAGCTCATCTCAATGAGCGGGACACCGTTTGGCGCGTGGAGCATCGGACGCTTCCACCGAACCCTGGCCGGCGGGCTTCAGATCGGCTAGTCAGCTGCGCGCTTGGCCTCGACCTGCTTCTCGACCTGACGCCAGTAGCCAGGCGTGGGGCGGGGTCTCCCGAAACCACCCTTGGCGGCCTTCTCTATGATGGCGTCGGCCTCGTCGATTTCCTTCATCAGCTCCAAAGCGAACTCACGCTCCGCCGCGTAGTATTTGGCCGCCCAACGCAACGCAATCACCGAGTACGCCCAGGCGGGTTCAGCCTCGGCCCCCTCGGCGTCCTCGACCGCTTTGCGATGCCTGGCGTCCGCGTACGCCACGTGCTCCTGCAGCAATTCCTTGAGCCGAGCTGGGTTACTGAGATGGCCGAATGTCACCCGCAGCAGCACGCTGTGCTTGAGCACCGGCGGATCCACGGGTGCATGGTTGGTCCACTCGGTGACGGCTTCCATCCCGGCCGGGGTGATCTTGTAGAGCCGGCGGCTGCGGGTGCCCTCGTCGCGCTCGACGCGTGATGTCACCAGCCCCAGGCCCTCGAGCTTCTTCAGCTCGGTATAGATCTGGCTGTACGACGGGCTCCAGTAGTAGAGGTCGACGCTCCAGTCGATCCACTTTTTGAGGTCATAGCCGGAGACTTCCTCCTCGTAAGACATCATGCCCAGCAGAGCCCAACTGGTGGCGGCAAGTGCCGCCTTCGTCGGGTTTTCGCTGGCAGGGTCTATTTCGGAGTCCACGACGCCAGGTTAACAACACAGATCAGAACTTTGCGTGACACTGACCGCTGGCCGGGAGACTGCCGACGATTGCTTCCGAGCGACAGCCAACCAGGTCGACTCGAGTGCGTGCGTGGAGCTTGCCTTTCCGCTTCCACATCTCAGCACCCCGGTCATTCCCACCGAACATGTCGCGTTGTCGGGCCGCACGTGGGCTTCAACGGACTTGATGGGTATGGTTCGCTGGCGCACGATGGGCGAGTGGTTGTTCTCGGTAAAACCCCGGCCTCGGGCCCGCTCGTGGACCTGCTGCTCATCAATCGGGCTGTGGCCCGGGCGACGCAGGCACCATGACCGAATCGGGCCCAACTCGCGTTGCGGTCTACCTCGATTTCGACAACATCGTGATCTCGCGGTACGACCAGGTGCACGGGCGCAGCTCATTCCAGCGCGACAAAGCCAAAGGGCTGGAGAAAGAGCGGCTGGAGCTGGCGACCGTCGACATCGGCGCGGTCATCGACTTCGCCTCGTCGTTCGGCACTCTCGTACTCACCCGTGCTTATGCGGATTGGTCCGCCGACGTCAACGCTGGTTACCACGGCCAGCTCGTTGGCCGTGCGGTCGATCTGGTGCAGCTGTTTCCGGCGGCCGCTTACGGCAAGAACGGGGCCGACATCCGGCTAGCCGTCGACGCGGTCGAGGACATGTTCCGGCTCCCCGACCTGACCCATGTAGTGATCGTTGGAGGCGACTCGGATTACATCGCTCTCGCCCAGCGCTGCAAGCGCCTCGGCCGTTACGTCGTCGGCATCGGCGTGGCAGGTGCTAGTAGCCGGTCGCTCGCCGCCGCTTGCGATGAGTTCGTTACCTACGACGCGCTCCCAGGGATACCCACGGTTGTCGCGGCGGCTCCGAAGAATGGCAGACGCGGCCGACGGATCAACGCCTCCGAGCCTGACGACGAACCGGCGCCGGCCGACCCACAGGCCGCCGCCACCGGACTGCTCGAGCGCGCGCTGCGCATCGGGCAGGAGAAGGACGACGCCGAATGGCTCCATAACTCGGTGGTCAAGGCCCAGATGAAGCGGATGGACCCATCGTTCAGCGAGAAGTCTTTGGGGTTCAAATCATTCAGCGACTTCCTCCGCTCGCGCAGCGATCTCGTCGACCTCGATGAGAGCAGCACAACTCGTATGGTGCGGCTGCACGGCGACACCGCCTCGTAGTTAAGCCCGGTAAAGAAACCAGCATGGGGAACACCGCACTGGTACGACGGAGGACGCGGCAACCGGGATCGCTGCACAACATGGCGCGCGCCGCATCCGTGACGAAGAAGTTTGAGTCTCACCTGATTTGAAAGCCGCGCTTGCGCACCCACAGCACGGCGGCGACACTGCCGGCCAGCCAAACCCCTAGCGCGATGGCGAGGTGCACCAAGCTTTTGGTATCGCGCCCAAACACTGGCCAGATCAATTTGGGTAGCTGAGTCCACAACACGCGATGCTCCACCCCGCCCATCGGGTCGGCGACGTAATACAGGGCGTAAGGCAGCGTCAGGCCCACCAGCCAATCGCCGGTGCGGCGATGATCGCGACGGCGCCGCCACCGGCGAATCAGGGGCTCAACGCTGACCGGGTGCAACACCGAGATGAGGTTCCCCACGCCCAGCCAGGACACGATGGGAACCGCGACGGTGGGGATGGTGACCGCCAGCCGCCCAGGTGTTTCCAGCCACAGCGTTAACGCCATCGCCGCTGCCAAGGTGGGCAGCCCGACTATCACGATCAGTGCCAGGTTTTTGATCAAGAGGATCCGCCAGAATGGCACGCCGTCGGATAGCGCCTTGAGGACGCGGTAGTGATCGGCGCCGAGCATATTGGTGGTTGTGACATCGGCCAGGACCCACGAGGAGAAGTAAGTACCGACCAGGATCACCCAGTCGTGGTGATGGTGGCCTGCGGTCAGCGGCTGCACGAGCAACCACGCCGCGGCGAAGAAGACGTTGGCTACTACGCCCATGAGCCACGTGCGCGGCGGGGTAAACGCCCAGCGGATCTCGGCGCCAACCGCCGGCCACAGACCTTTTTCGAAATCGCTGGCGGCACGCCGCGCGGAGGCGGGCCGAGCAGCCGATGCACGCGCTGCGGCGCGCATGACGGCGCGCGCACGTGGAGCCATCGTCGTCTGAAACTCCAACATGTCCCCCACCAGAGTTGATCACGTCCCTATGCGGGTTGGATGAAGCGTCTGTGCAATTCCTCTGTAAGCACGTGGATCGGGCGAGTGAGCTCGGTGTTGGTCTTCAGCTCCAAATCCTGGGTCTCGAAGTCATGGTCAGCCCTGGACTGCTGAAATGCCGCCTGACGGTTCTGACCGATCATCACGAATGTCGACAAGAAAATCGCCTCCAGCGACACCATCAGGGTCAACGTCGGCCACGGATTTCGTTCCAGAAACAGCATCCACACACCAAATAATGCCGCGTGAAGCCAGTCGAAGTTCATCGACCCGGCAAACGCCGTTATGCGGTCGGCCAGGCGCAGCTGGACCTTTTCGCTTCGTCTCCGTGCCTCGTCCAGGACGGCCGGATGGTGAAGCTGTCCGCTTCGCAGCAGCCGGCGTGGAATCAGTTGTGGGGTGTGCCGATGGTCCTCGGCCTGTGTCGTCATGCTGTTTTGTTCCTCTCGGTGCCAGAGCGATACGCGCGTTCGCGTTGTCGGACACATTCCGGCGGCTGGATGGGGCCGCCGGCTAATGCTACTGATCCAGGGTCCGGGTCAGGTAATGCTCAATCAACGCTGGACAGACGGCACATCGGTAGAACGTGTTACGGTTTGCCCACCGTGGCCGAGGGTCGGGGGCAACCGGCATTGTGTGTGAGGAGGCCCGCATAGACCGTCGTCGCCGCCTGCGTCTTTACCAGGTCGCGGGAAAGTCCAGCAGCAGAAGACGAACTGGACATGATGTGCCGCGCAGGATAAGGGCGTGATCCGGAAGCGCATCGTCGTCGCGGGATTGGGGGACGTGGGTCTCCTGACCGCGATCCGTCTGTCCCGCCACGCCGACGTCGTCGGAATCTCGGTCAAACCCGCGCTGGTGAGCGGCCAAGAACTGGGCATACGGCTCGCGCGCCCTCACGACTGGGCCCGCGACTACTGGATTCCGTTCGATAGATTTCGCCGTTTGGATCGGGTACGGACCGTTCACGCCACGCTGACGGGCGTGGACCTGCCCGCCCGAACCGTGTTCGGGCGGCGCAACGACGGCGTCACAATCACCGAGGCATACGACGCGCTGGTTATCTCGACTGGGGTCGCCAACGGCTTCTGGCGGCAGCCGACATTGCAGTCGGCCACTGAGATCGGCGCCGGTCTACGCGCCGCACACAACCGGCTGGCGGCCGCCACCTCGGTGATCATCGTGGGCGGCGGCGCGGCTGCGGTCACCAGCGCCGCCAACATGGCAACAACCTGGCCGGACAAGCGGATAGACCTTTACTTCCCCGGCGAGCGCGCTTTGGGCGAGTACCACCCGGGAATTTGGAAGCGCATCCGGGGCAGGCTGACCGACCTTGGGGTGGGCCTCCACCCCGGGCACCGTGCCGTAATCTCGAACGGCTTCGCCGGTGATGAGATCACCAGCGAAGCGGTCAGCTGGAGCACCGGCCAGCCCCCGGCTTCCGCCGACGCGGTGCTGTGGGCGATAGGTCGGGTTCAACCCAATACGGACTGGCTGCCGCCGGAACTGCTGGACGACCACGGGTTCGTTCGCGTGACACCCGACCTGCGAGTGCCGGGGCATCAAGGCGTCTTCGCGGTCGGCGACGTCGCGGCCACTGACCGTCTTCGCAGTTCCGCCCGCAATCGTGGAGATGCGCTGGTAGCCCACAACATCCGCGCCGAGTTCGCAGGGCGAAAGCTGCGCACCTTCCGGACGCCCGGGCGGCGATGGGGCTCGTTGCTGGGTATCCAGGCCAACGGCCTGGAGGTGTTTTTCCCCACCGGCCAGGCGTTCCGCTTGCCGTCATGGTCGGTCGACCGGGTGGTGATGCCGTGGGTCGTTCGATGGGGCATGTATCGCGGAGTGCGCGAAAACAACCCGCTTCGATGACCGCGTTTCTCAGGAAGGATCGACCCTGCGGAAGCGAACCACGTCGTGCCATCGGTTTCCGGTCGCTTCGACGAACTCGAAGTTCTCGGGTTCGGCGAGATCGCGTAATTCCTCAACACTCAGTCGATCGGGATCGGGAAACGTCTCGGCGAAGACCAGCCGCCCGCCCGGCTTCAACACGCAAGCCAGCGAACGGATGCAGGCTTGTTTGTCAGGCACCTCGCCGATCACCGCGGCTAGGAAGGCGGCATCAAAAGTGTTGTCGGGGAAGGGAAATCCTTCACTTGCTTGTCCCGCGGCGTAGCCGATGTCACGGAAGCCGGCCCGCTCGAGTTGACGCCGTGCCTTCTCGAGCATCTCAGGCTGGATGTCGAACAAGTCGAGTCGACCGTAGGTGAGCCGGCGAGCGATCTCCACGCTGTAGAACCCCGGACCTGGTCCAACTTCCAGCACGTGCTCAGAACCGGTGAGGCCGAGGCCGTCGACCTTGCGTGCCGGGTTAACTATCGCTCGGCGGAGGGGATTGTGCATGAATGCCGCCTGATGAGGGAAGGGAGAAACGCCTTCCTGGCGTGCCTTGTGCAGCAATGCGTCGACCCAAGTCGTCGCCATTGGACCTCCTCACGTTGATTTTAAGTTAGGGTACCCTAAGTTGGAGCGTAAGTCAGGTTCCGCCGGTCGCGGGGCGGCGCGCGGGGTCCCGGGCGAAGTGCGAACCCCCGCTCCGCAGTGATCACCGCGGCACTACATTGCTGGGCAGTGGATGGTTCCGGCGATGGATCCAGTTAAGGAGTAGGCGAATGGATTGCAGGATCTTCACCGACCCCAGTAACGGCGCTACCTACCATGACTTGCTCCAATCCGCAGAATTGGCTGATGAATTCGGGTACGCAGGTTTCTTTCTCTCCGACCACTACTTGCCCTTCGTGGGCGACGGCCAGCCTGGTCCGACCGATGTGTGGACGACGTTGGCTGGGCTCGCACGCGAAACTTCCCGCATTCGACTGGGCTCATTAGTGACTTCGGTCACGTTCCGCCACCCAGGTCCGCTAGCAATCGTCGTGGCCCAGGTCGACGCGATGAGCCAGGGCCGCATCGAGTTCGGTTTTGGCGCCGGCTATTTCGAGCCAGAGCACCGTGCCTATGGGATTCCCTTCCCGCCCGTGCGGGAACGGTTCGATCGGCTGGCTGAGGCCTTAGAGCTGATCACAGGATTATGGAAATCCCCTACCGGACAGCGGTATTCCTTCAATGGCAAGTGTTATCAACTGCTCGACTCACCAGCGCTGCCCAAACCCTGGCAAAGTCCCGGCCCGCCAATCATTCTCGGCGGGACCGGTAAGAAGCGCACTCCTGCGTTGGCGGCTCGATTCGCCGACGAATTCAATCTGCAAACCAGCCGCCGTCGCGCACCCGACGACCAGCTTGGAAGCGAACTCAAATACGAAGACGTCGCGGATCAGATGCACCTAGTGCGGACGGCAGCAGAGGCGATCGGCCGAGATCCCGCCGAGATCGTCTTCTCCATGAGTGCACTCATCGGGATCGGCCGCACCCGCGACCAGGCCTCCGCCGCGGTCGATCCCGAGAACTTCCACTCACAAACCTTCGACGGAACCACATTCTCCGGCTCTCCAGCGCGGATTGTCGACCAGCTCGGCCCCTACGCGGAGCTAGGCATCTCACGGGTGTATGTGCGTGCGCCGACGAATCTCGCGGCGCTGGCGGCCAATTTCGAGTATCTTGCGGCGGACGTGCTGCCCCAGCTCGCGCGAATGTGAGCAGCGGAACCCGACAACAACACGTTGTCAACGGGCCGCCGCGGCCAGTGGCAAAGTCGCATCGAGAGGTGTGAGCCGATTGGAAAGCCCGGCAGCGCTGCGGATTTCGATGAATGCATCAACCATCGCATCGGTAGCCTCGTGTGGGTCATCGAGGGTGAGGTCGTCGGTCAGCACCGAAATTGCGAGCTGGTCGACATAGCTCCATACCGTGATGTTCATTCCGCTGCCCACGACCACCGGCCCGACAGAATAGATCTCGCTGACGGTCGCTCCCTCGATGTTGCCCCGGGTGCGTGGCCCCGGCACGTTAGAGATGGTCAGGTTCATGACGCTGGCCGACTCGAGACGGCGTGCCTGCGCGCGAAAAAACCGCGGCGCGAGCGCCGGCGGCAAGTAGGACATCCAGGCCGGCAGCACCGTCGGGCCGAGCAGCTGATGGTTCTCCTTGGCGATCTTAGTGGCCAGCGCGGTCAGCTTCACCCGCTCCAGCGGATCCTCAATATGCACCGGCAGCGACGGCGCCAGGTAAGTAAACTCGTTGCCTACCAATCGTTCCGGCGATGTGTTGTAGCTGACGGGCACTCCCGCGATGAGCGGTAAATCGGCTCGCCCGTCGTATCGCAGGAGCAGCCGGCGCAAAGCGCCCGCTGCCGTCGCCAAAACGATGTCGTTGAGTGTGACACCGAGGTGCTTGCTTGTTTGCTTAACATCCGATAAGGCCAGAGGCGCCGAAGCGAACCGCCGACCCGGTGACACGATGTGGTTGATGAAACAGTTTGGCGGGGAAAAGCTGCGGGCCAAATCGGGGTGGCGACCCCGTTCCTTGGAGCGGCGGCGAACCCGTGACACTCCGGTGGCGGTTTCGCCGATTAGCCGGGGCAGTTTTCGGATCAGCCCCATATGATCACGCCCGGCCGCTTTCAGCAGGCTTCCCTGCGTCCATGATTGGTCCTGCGCATGCGTCGATGCCAGCGGGACCGACGGCGCCTCGCTTTGCATCGCCTTGGCCATCTGGTTGGCGGACGCCACGCCGTCGGCCAACACGTGGTGGACCTTGTGGATGATCGCGATGCGATTGTCGGCCAGCCCGTCGACAACGTACATCTCCCACATCGGGCGGCTACGGTTCAGCGGAGTGCCGGCGATGGCGCCGATAAGCTCGTCTAGTTCGCGGCGTCCTCCGGGCGCAGGCACCGTTGCGCGCCGCAAGTGGTAGTCGAGGTCGATGTCGCGGTTCTGCGCCCACATTGGGTGGTGCAGTTTGAGCGGGATATCGACGAGCTGGTAGCGCAGTGGCGCCAATGCGTACAGCCGTGGGTACGCCACACGCCGAAACATATCGAAGTTGTAGCCATCGACTCCGGACACATCGAGAACGCCAATCTTCAACGTATGCATATGGATTTCCGGGGTCTCGCTGTACAGCATCAAGGCGTCCACACCGTTAAGTCGTCTCACGTCGCACCCCGTTCACCAGCAACGTCGCTCGTGCACCCAATTGCACACCCTTCGCCGCGCAAGCGCGCCGGTTCGGCCATATCGACCCCACGATCGCAGTAATGCGATTCCAATTCGGTCTGAGCGGGAACACTGAGCGCGTGGCAGAGGCGGGGGTGGAAGCATTTGAGAAGCTGGTTGCGCTGCTGAACTATCCGATGTTCGTCGTTACCACGCAATCCGGTGGTGTCGCGGCCGGTTGTCTGGTGGGCTTCGCCAGTCAGGCCAGCATCCATCCGCCGCGATTCCTGGTCGGTCTGTCCAAACAGAACCACACGTTCCGAGTGTCCGTCGGCGCCACCCACCTGGCGGTGCATGTGTTCGACCGCGAGCACCTCGACGTCGTCGAACTGTTCGGCACCCAAACCGGCGACACCGTCAACAAGTTCGACCGCTGCTCCTGGCACCACGGTCCAGCGCAGATGCCCATCCTCGACGACGCGGCCGCCTGGTTCGTCGGCGACATCCTCGATCGTTTCTCGCTCGGCGACCACGTCGGGCACCTGCTGCAACCGGTGGGCGGCAGCCCGCCGCACGAGCTGGAGCAATGGGTGTCCTTCGGCGACGTGCACCACCTGCAGCCGGGCCACGAGGCCTGAGCGTGAGCGATTCTCCGCGGGTAGGCGCCGTCCGCGATATCACCGAACTCGCGTCGTTCTACGCCGAACCCCCGGCCGGGGTGCGCGCCAACATGATCTTCAGCGCCGACGGCGCCGCCGCGTTCGGCGGTCGCGCCGGTCCGCTGTCGTGTCCGACCGATCAGCAACTGCTGAAAGTCCTGCGGGGCTTCGCCGACGTCGTCTTGGTCGGCGCCGGCACCGCGCGCGCCGAGAATTACGGACCGGTGCAGCTCACCGATACTCAACGAGCCAGACGGCGACGCGAAGGGCGGACCACGCCCCCGCCGATCGCAGTCATCAGCCGGACCGGCGAACTGCCCACCAGGCTGCTCAGTGACCCTGCCCGGCCACCGCTGTTGGTGACCTGCGCGCAATCCGCGGCGCGGCACGAGGCCACCGGCGAGCAACGCTGCGGCGTATTGGTGGCCGGCGAGGACTCCGTAAACATCGCGCGTGCCGTCGCACTGCTGCGCGCGCACGGCATGCACCGCATCCTGTGCGAGGGCGGACCGACCTTGCTCGATGAATTGGTGGACGTCGATGCCGTCGCCGAGATCTGCGTGACGCTCGCCCCCAAGCTCGCGGCAAGCCGGCCGGTGGGCCACCGGCTGCGACCGTCACCGTTGCCCGTGCCGGTCGCGTTGCGGCTCGAGCACGCGCTGGTTTACGAGAACTACCTGTTTCTGAAGTATCGTCGCTGACTGCCCGTCGGCTTCCGCGGCCGCCGATGACTTAGCCCCGTGGATAACCGCGGCGGACTGTGCGGTCGAGAACGCCCAGAGTAGCCCGCAACGTGCCCTCGGACAGAACCGGGAAAATTCCGGCTTCGCGCCACTTCGCGTCGATGTTCGACCAGTCGTAAAACGAGGTGACCACGGTGGCCGCCGCGTCGTCGGCCGGTTGGAGCCGGTAGCCGTAGACGTGTCCGATGGGTGGCTGGATCTGGCCCAGAACCGTCCACGAGATCAGCCGATCCCGCTCGAACTCCGTGATGCTGACGGTGACGTCGTATTTGCCCAGCTGCGGAAAGTCGTTCAGCGATTCGCGGTCCATGTGAACCACGAAGCTGTCACCAACGGCCCGCACCGGATCGCCGTCAGCGTCCTGAAGCATCCCCGACGAGTCGATCGCGACATGGCCCTGCGGATCGCAGAGCACCGCGAAGATATCGGGCGCCGCCGCCGGGATGGTGCGATGGGTCTCGATGCGTTCGGTCATGATTCCTCGCAGCCGCCGAAGATGAGATAGTCAAATACTCTACGACGCTCGAATCGCCGGATTTCAGTGGTGTTTATGGCTATTCTCCGCAATCTTGCGTGCGTTATGCCTGGCATGGCGATCGGCCTACTTTGTGCGGTTCGCTGGGCCAGTTCGGCCGCATTTTTGTGATCGCGCTGACAGACCGACGTCGACGACGCGTAGTTAACAGCTAATTGGCAGCCGCGTCAAAAACCGCAGCTCGGCCCCGGTTAAGGCGGAGTCGAAGGACACGACCAATGCGCGATGCTGCGAAGAACGTATAGCAAATGGGTATACCCTCTAAGCGCCCGTCATACGTGCCGCAAGCGTGGATTTGCTCGGCGGCGATTGTCGCTTGAGAAGTTACATTAACTGAGGATTAACGTAGCAAGAACGGAGCAACCCCACGGCGGCTCACGGACTGTGACCGCCACGATTGTTGACGCCGGTTCGTTTGCGGCCACCGCGGCCACTTCGAACGCGACCTGCGAGAGGGTGTGTAGCGATGGATTTCGCGGCGTTACCGCCGGAAATCAACTCCGGCCGGATGTATGCCGGTGCTGGATCGGGACCCATGCTGGCCGCCGCGGCCGCCTGGGACACGTTGGCCGCCGGACTGCATTCAGTGGCCAGTTCGTATCAGTCGGTGATGTCAGGACTGATTGCCGGGCCGTGGCTGGGCCCCTCATCGGCGTCGATGGCGGCCGCCTCCGCCGCCAGTGTGGCGTGGATGAATGCGACCGCCGCGCAGGCCGAGCAGACGGCCGCCCAGGCCAAGGTGGCGGCCGCCGCCTATGAGACCGCGTTTGCTGAGACGGTGCCCCCGCCGGTAATTGCGGCCAACCGCAGCCTGCTTTCCGCGCTAGTGGCCACGAACATATTCGGGCAGAACACTCCGGCCATCGCGACCACCGAGGCGAACTACGCCGAGATGTGGGCCCAGGATGCCGCGGCGATGTACGGCTACGCTGGTTCGTCGGCCTCCGCGACCACACTGTCGCCGTTCACCCAACCACCGCAGACCACCAACCAGGCAGGGCTGGCCAACCAAGCCGCTGCCCTCGGACAAAGCACCGGCACTTCCGCCGGCAACGTGCAGAGCACCGTCTCGTCGGTCCAGCAAACGTTCTCCGCCGTGCCCAGCACACTGCAGAGCCTCGCCACGGCGGCGCCAGCAGCTGCGGCGGACCCCCCGGACCCGCTGAGCACGGTGAGCGACCTGCTTACAATTTTTCTCGACGCACCAGCCAACCTGCTTGGACTTGGTGTGGACACACCATTTTCGATCTTTAGTTACCCCCCCGACATTCTCAGTTATTACATTGCGCAGCACACCGATGACATCGTCAGTGGCTGGGCCGGGATCCAGAGCTGGCCGGGGACGGCGCCGGTGCCGCCGACGGCGTTTCCGGTGATCAACAACCTCGCCGGGGGGACGGCTACCGCGGGTCTGGGCGAGGCGAACAAGGTCGGCGCGCTATCGGTGCCGGCGGGCTGGACCGCGGAGGCCCCGGCAATACGGCCGACCGCGCTGGCGCTGCCGGCTACCAGCGTCGGCGCTGCCGCCGACGCGGCGTTGACTGTTGGCACGGGAAGCCCGCTCGGCGACATGGCCGTGGGGGCAACGGCCAGCCGGGCCCTCAGCAGCGCCCTTGGCACCGGGCGCCGGGAGCGTGCCAAAGCGACTACTACTGGCGAAACAGAGTCGCTGGAAAGAGGCGGCGTCGTGAAGGGAATCGCGGCCGAGCTGCGAGAGCTTGCCGAGCTTCGCGACTCCGGAGTGCTGACCAACGAGGAATTCCTCGAACTGAAACGACGTCTTCTCGGTCGCTGAACATCTTTGACTGACTACCGCCGGGACTTGTCGAGTAGTTGCTGGACGCGCTCGACAGGCGGCGGACCGCCGACCTTCCTATGATGAGAGTGTCCGGGGTGAAGCTCTCATCGAATCGCCTGCGCGACATCACCTTCAATCCATGTCGTCGAAATTCTCGCGGGCACTCAGAGGAGGACCATCGGCCAGGTGAGCAATGCAAACGACCAGCACGATTACCGTAACCTGGCGGTGAATCGACTGCGGCCCAGCGAACTTCACTGGGCGCTGAACCACGACTCCGTACATGGGATCGCGTACGCGTTCAGGCACCCCGTCGCCGTCGCCGAAGCCAGTGACGATCCGAACGACGATAGAAAGACATACCTCGTCCGGATCAGGCGCGATGACTTAGCCAATGCGCTGGGAAAGATCAACGACTGGATCATTCAAAATCCCGGGCGGGCCGGGATGCACGCTTACGGCTTCGTCCGGGCTCTGTCACGGGAGGGCCTAAGCGAACGCAAAACCGGTGGCGACGAACGTCGCTAATCCGGCGCCCATCAATGCTCTTGTCCCCCGGTTGTCGAATTAGCTGGCATTCTCTGTATTCACTGTGCCCCGCGGTTACCCGAACCATTAGCCTTATGCCTGGCACGCCACCGCGTACTCGTGTCCGGCGCGGTTAATCGCCGGGGGCGCGAAGGCGCTTCCAGTCGGTTTGCGGCGCGCGGTGGCGGGTGAGGAGTCGGCGATGGGTGACACGACCGCGGATTCGCGGGAGGGTTCGGAGTTCGGGCCGTATCGGCTGCGGCGGCTGGTTGGTCGCGGCGGCATGGGCGACGTCTATGAGGCCGAAGACACGGTGCGGGAGCGGATCGTGGCGCTGAAGCTGATGTCGCCGACGCTTTCCAGCGATCCAGTCTTTCGCTCGCGGATGCAGCGGGAGGCCCGCACTGCGGGGCGGCTGCAGGAACCGCATGTGGTGCCGATCCACGACTTCGGCGAGATCGACGGGCAGCTCTATGTGGACATGCGCCTGATCGACGGCGTGGACGTGGCGACCATGTTGAGTCGCTACGGCCCGCTGTCCCCGCCCAGGGCGGTGGCGATTGTGCGCCAGATCGGCTCGGCGCTCGACGCCGCGCATGCTGCCGGAGTGCTGCATCGGGACGTAAAGCCGGAGAACATTCTGGTCAGTGCGGATGACTTCGCCTACCTCGTCGATTTCGGGATCGCCAGCGCCACCTCCGACGAAAAGCTGACACAGTTCGGCACCACGGTGGGCACCTTCAAATACATGGCCCCGGAGCGGTTCACGGATTCCGACGTGACCTACCGGGCCGACATCTACGCATTGACGTGTGTGCTTTATGAGTGTTTGACCGGGTCGCCGCCGTATCGGGGCGATCAGGTCAGCGTGATGAGCGCACACCTGCATCAGGCGATCCCGCGGCCCAGCGCGGTGCGGCCGGAAATTCCGGTTGCCTTCGACCGCGTGATCGCCCGCGGAATGGCCAAAGATCCCGCGGACCGCTACGCCACGTGCGGTGATCTGTCAGCGGCCGCCTACGCGGCGCTGGCCACGCCCGATCAGGATCGCGCCACCGACATCTTGCAGCGAAGCCAACTCGCTGGGCTGCCGGCCGCGTTCGCGGGCCAGCCGCCCGGCGGTTTTGCGCCGGTGCCGTCCGCGATGGCGACCCACACGCCGCCGCAGGGCCCAGGCTGGGCCGCGCCGTCGGCTACCGGGCCACCAGCTGGTCCGGGCGGACCAGTACCCCAGCCGACCGGATGGGGTGGCGCTCCTGCTTGGGGCGTGGGTGATTCGGGTAGTGGGACACCGCCGTGGGGTCAACCGCCGCGGCGCAGCGGTAAGCCCTGGCTCTGGGTGAGCGTCGTCGCCACCGTAGTGGTGGCCGTCGTGGGAGTAGGCCTCATTGTTGCCCATCCATGGCGATCGCCGCCCCCGCCACCGCCGACATCCGCACCGCCGCCGGCAGACGCTGTTGAGTTGCGGGTCCTTGATGACGGTGTGTTTGTCGGCAGCTCGGCGGCGTCGACAACGATCGACATTTTCAACGAACCTATCTGCCCACCATGCGGCAGCTTCATCAGGTCGAATGCGGGCGATATCGACACCGCGGTGAACAACAAGAAGCTCGCGGTGCGCTATCACCTGCTCAACTTCCTCGACGACAAGTCGCACAGCAAGGATTACTCGACTCGCGCGGAAGCGGCCACGTACTGCGTTGCGGCGCAAAATGATCCGAAGCTCTACACCGGCTTCTACACCGGCCTGTTCGCAAGCAACTTTCAGCCTGCGGAGAACGCCCCGGAAGATCGCACCGATGGCGAACTGGCCCAACTGGCCAAAACCGTCGGCGCCGACCCCAGCGTGATCAACTGCATCAAGGCGGGCGAGGACGTCGCCACCGCCAAAGCGAAAGCGGAAGCCGGAGATGCGACACTATCCGGGCTCAATGCCACTGGGACACCGTTCGTGTGGGACGGCACCAAGGGTGTGAACTATCAGAATCCGAGCTGGCTCACGAAGCTCATCGGGTGATCCGACGGTAATGTAACCTCACTCGAGCAAGGGTTGCACCGGGACGAACTCCGTCGGGTTATGCGACACGGTGGCCGACAGACGCTCAAGACAGGCGGACGGATCAACGTGCTCAAGGTCGATTTCGGCGAAGGTTTCGCGGCTGACCCGCACTGTGATCAAGCATGGCCGGATCGGTTGACCGCTGTGCGCGTCCAGCGTTTCGACCACACCGTTGAAAACCACCGCGTCGATGTGGCGCTCGCCGTCAAACTCCCAGATAGCCGCTAGGGATAAGATCGCAATTTGCGCAATAGCACTGGCGTACAACGCTTTTACTTGCGACGCCGGTCGCGCCTTCCCCACAACCAGCTCTCGGCTCTTGACGTAGCGGTACGACTTGACCTTCGGGACGATATCGGAGGTCGGCAGTTCGTACTCGACGACCGATTCGCGCGCATCCGGGGAATACGCAACCTTTGCCTTCGGCGTGATACAGCGCGGCAATTGCAGTGCCGTTAGCACCGATTCGACATAGGCGGCAATCCCGGCCGGATCGCCGGAGCGATAACTTGCGGCCAGATCAGACTGCGACAAGTCCAGCAGGTTTTGTAGTCCATCGTGGAGCAGATCGGTGAGGGCATCTACCTGGGATCCGATTTTCGCGTTCTGCAGGTCCACCTGAGCCGCAACGCCGTCGAGGTTGTAGATTTCGGCGTCTAGCACAACGCCTTTGGGCCACCTGCTTTGCTGCCATTCACGCCGGCGAGCTATCTCGGCTGTCGCCTCAGCCGCCTTCACCGTTTGGTGGAGCGCCTTGGTTGTCTCGAGTTCTTTCAGGCGCAACCGTTCACGTTGCGGGTGCCGGAGACGCGCCAACTGATACTCATAGCGAGCCTGCGCCAGCCGGCGCGCGGCATCGGCCACTCGGTAATACGGTGGCCCGTAGACGAAGTCCGCGAGCTGGGGCGGAGGTTCCGCGACCTCGAGATAACGAATCCTCATTGCGCACACTTCGGAGTCCCGGCGCGCTTGAGCAACGGTGTAGTACGTCTTTAGCATTTCGCAGGCCGATTCCCATTTCTGCAGGCCGGCACCCTCTGCTTTGAAGTGCGCCACAGATTCCACAGCGCGTGGTACGCCTCCAGCTCTGCTGTCCGTCGTCGGCCGTAGTCGGATGGCCCCATGTTCTCCCCTGGCGGGTGAAGTCGATCCCAGCAGAAACTTAACGCGCCAACAGTACGGACGGCACCCCGGTCAACTTCCAACCAACGAGCAACTCGGCGTAATCGAGACGAAGTGACCGCGCGTCGCTGCAAGATTTTGACCAGGTTCCCGTTGATGATCGCTATAGGGCCACCCGTGAGCCTTTTCTCAGTACAGCGACGCGCCGCCGCGGGCGGCTCGAGAAAAGGACCGGCATGACGAGCACGTCGAGGAGCAAGGTCGCGGCGGCCGCGCGAGTCGTCGGGATCGTGGCCCTCGTGTGCGGAGCAGGCGCTGTGTCGTGGGTCGCGTCGGCTGCTGCGGTCCACGCCGAGACAGGCATTTCCGTCCCGGACGCCAACTACGAGCTAGGGATGTACGGTGACCCTTCCGCCGCCGCGCCCTATTGGCGCCAGCAACACTCATCGGATTGCGGGGAGATGGCGGTGGCCGATGTGGTCGGCCAGATCACCGGACGTGAGCCCACCGAGCAGCAGATCATGGCCTTGGCTGCGGCTACCCCGAGCACAGCGGGTGCCGGTCCGATCTGGAAACTCTCCGGCAACACTGATATCAGAAACCTGCCGGTGCTGTTCTGGCACTACTGGATTAGGGCTGAAAATATCCAGACCACTACCAATGCGCTGGAGCAGGATCTGGCCGAAAAGCGCAAGATCCTCGTGATAGTCAATGCCGAAACCATCTGGAACCGACCTGGCAAGCGAGACTTCGCTAACCACTTTGTGGTTGTTACCGGCATCGACACGAAAGCCGGTGTGGTGCACCTCAACGACAGCGGTATCAAAACCGGCCGCGACGAGCAGGTTCCGATCGCGACCTTCGAGCAGGCTTGGGCTCCTAACCACAATTCGGCCGTCGTGACAAAGGGACGGTAAGGCACCTACGCCGACCACGTCAGCCTCTAGGCTGAACAGCGTGTCGGTTGCTCAACGCGAACGTGCCGCCCTCGTCGAAACCATGCGCAGTGTCGGGCCCGAGGCACCCACCCTGTGCGAAGGCTGGAACACCCGCGACCTGGCGGCCCATCTGGTGATCCGCGAGTACCGCCTGGACGCCGCGCCCGGCATCCTCATCCCGTTCTTCGCCGGCCGCACCGACAAGGTGCAAAAAGACGTGGCCCAACACACCGACTGGGACGAGCTGGTGGACAAGGTCGCGTCAGGCCCGCCGGTCTACTCACCACTCAAACTGCTCGATCCGGTGGCCAATGTCGCGGAGATGTTCATCCACCACGAGGATGTGCGGCGCGCGCAGCCGGGCTGGGAGCCGCGGATACTCGAACCGGCGCTGGCCTCCATGCTGCGTCGGACCCTGCCGCTGATGGGCCGGCTGACGCTGGCGAAGGCCCCCGGCCGGGTCGCATTGCGCATCCCGAAGGGCAAGACGGTGCTGACCGCCGGGCGGGGCCCGGCCGTCACAGTAACCGGTGCACCCGAGGAGCTGCTGCTGTTCTCGGTCGGGCGGCAGGCCCGCGTCGAATTCGACGGCGATGCGTCGGCGGTGCAAGCAGTTCGCGACGCACCCAAGGGGTTGTAGCCCACCATGCCCAGAGAACCGGGACTTGCCCGACGCTTTTACGATCGGTTCGAGCCGGTGCATGCGGTGACCTACTTCGCACCGGAGGCGCGAGCGGCGTTGGATGGGCTGGGTTATCGAGGCTTCTGGATGGGCTATTTCGCCGCCCGGTCGGCGCCGTTGGGCATCGTGCCGACAGAGGTGGTGACCGCGATCTTTTACAACTTCGCCCCCGAGCGGGTCGCCAAGGCCCTGCCGACGGCATGGCAGATCGCCGGTCCGGAAGCCGCATTGCGCGCCCGGCAGGAATCCGCGGTGGCGGCGCTACGTCGCTACGGCATCACCGCAGATGAAAATGTCCGCACCGCAACGAAATTAGCCGGAAAAGCGGCGCGCCAGGCACCTTTTGACGGGCGACCGCTGTTTGCCGCGAACCTGGCGCTGCCGTCCCCGGACGACCCGCTGGCGGCACTGTGGCATGCGACGACGCTGTTGCGCGAGCAGCGCGGCGACGCCCACGTCGCGGTACTGGCCGCCGCGGGTGTCTCAGGTCGGGAATCCAACGTGTTACATGCCGCGGCGGGCGGAGTCCCGCGCGACTACATGGCCCGCGCCCGTGATTACGACGAGGCAGCCTGGCGTCATCACGAGGAACGGCTGGCCGAGCGGGGCCTGCTCAACGACGACGGGTCGCTGACCGCGGCCGGCCGGCAGCTGAAGGATGACATCGAATCGAGCACCGACGCGCTTGCGCTGTCAGCACTGGACGCGCTCAACGACGATGAGGTAGAAGCCCTGTTTCAGACGCTCACTCCGATCGCCCGGGCCGTGATCGCCGGCGGCGATGTCCCCGCTGTCACTCCGATGAATTTGCACCGTGACGAATTGCACGACGGCAGCGCGCATTTGGTCTAGAGCTATCTTCCCAGACGCCTACTGGCCTACTGCCCTGCAAGTAAGTGAGCGTACGGATCGCTATCGGTCCCAATACTTTCCGGCATCGGATAGTAGGTTTTGATCAGAAGGTCACCGTTGTCGTCCCACGCAAACGTTTCGATGCTGTGAGCGGATTGAAAGTTGGGTTCGGTGCCGAAGAAGTTCTCACAAACCCACGCCATCTCGTTTCCGTTCACCTGGACTGTTAGCATTTTGATCGTCAAAATGGGCTGGAAGGTGTCGAACGCCTCCGAGGTTGCGGCATCGAAGCCGTGCTTCTCTTGAGTACCGACCGGATCGAACATCCGGACCTCGCCCGGGCAGATAGTGCGCCAGGACGCCACCCACTCATCCTTCTTTCCGGCGTTCCACAGCTCGGCATGTTTAGCTGCGTGGGCCAGCCTGGCCGCTCTGCTAGGGACTCGGCTCATAGCGTCGACGGTATAACGTCGGCTGGACAGGTGTCCAGGTTTGAACGCGTGTAAGGCCGTCACTCCCAGCTCGGTCAGTCTGGCCCGGGCGTTTTCCTGACCGGTGATGATGCGCCCGAGCACGGTTGCACTGGCGCACCTGCGGCGGATAATGACACGCCATCAGCACCAATAGGAGTGCAGCATGACAACGCCCTACAAATTTCTTCAACTGGCACTCGTGGTCTTCGGCGCAGTGATGCTTCTTCTCTATCCGCTGGCCATGATCTGGCCGTCGGGGTGGGCCTGGCATCCTGGCGAGCCCTACCAGTCTCAGTACTTCATGATGATTGTCGGCGTGTACGCCGTTCTTGGCCTCTTCCTCATCAATGCGGCGCGGAGCCCGGAAGCCAATCTCAGCCTGATCTGGTTCACAGTGTGGTCCAGCGTCGTACACGCGGCAATCATGGCCGTGCAATCCTTCGGCGGCGGCGGCCACCATATGGGGCATCTTTGGGGCGATGTCCTAGCACTACTTCTCGTGGCGGTCGTCTTGTCGATACTCGTACTGTCATCAGGCCTCAAGCAACCGCCTAACGACCGCGTGGGCCGTCCCGTCACCCAATAGTCTCGGGGATCGGTCTCAGCCGGTCCGCCGCTGCTACCGCGTGTCTAACCGTCGTCGCGTGCCGGCGCCGGCGCAGCTTCGACGGTCGCGATCTTACTGAGACCGCTGATGTTGAGGACCCGAACCAGCAAGGGATGGACGATGACGTGCAGACCGTCGACTTTGTCGGCGTGATCAAAAAGCGCATTGATTCCTGCGCTGTCCAGGTACTTGACCGTGCTGAGATCGATGGTGATCGGCCCGCGAGTTCCCGCAGTAGCCGTGGTGAGCGCCTGGATGAAGTGGTCGATGTTGCTGAGATCGATCTCCCCGGTCGCAATCACCCGGGGAGTCCCGTCGGGGCCACGATCAGTGTTGAGAGTGAGCGGTGTAGCCATCAGGTGATCCTCGCGTGCAATTTAACAGTGGTGCCGGCGTCGTTGGAGTGAATGGTGAAGTCCTCCATCAGACCTCGCATGAGGGTGATGCCGCGGCCTCGATTGATGCCAGGGTCCACACGCGGTGTCTTCCAGGTACCGGAGTCGATGACAGTCACCTGCAGGCCGTCGACGACTGCCGTCGCGCGCAACGAGACATTGCCCTCGGGCCGGTCGCGGTAACCGTGTTCGATCGCGTTGGCGACGGCTTCGCCGGCGGCGATGAGCACGTCTTGAATCTGGTCGGGCTCGACCCCTGCCTGGGTCAGCCAGCTGCGCAAGGCGGCACGGCTCGGGGCGAGGTGATTGACGTCGGCAGTGAATTTCATCTCCATTGGGGCGGGCTGTCTGTAGAGCAGCATGGCCACGTCATCTGAATAGCCGCCTCCGGGGTCAAGCCGGAACATGAGATGGTCTGCCACCTCATCGAGCGACTGTGAACGGCCGTCCTGAATGAGATCGGCAGCACGGGCGATGCCGTCATCGATCGAACGACCGCGCCGTTCGACCAGACCGTCGGTGTAGAGCAACAGCGTCGCCCGCGGCGGCATCGTGACGCGGGCTTCGGGTCGCGGCCAGTCCGGCCGCAGGGCCAAAGGAAGCCCGTGTCCGCCATCCAGCTGCACGGTGGTGCCCTCGGCGTGCACCATGATCGGAGGCGGATGGCCGGCGCTGGAGTACACCAGTTCACCTGTGTCGAGGGTGAGCACCGCGCACAATGCGGTGGTGCAGCGGGCGCCGGGCAGACGCGCGGCGAAGCGATCCAGACCCGCTAGGGCGGCGCCGGGACTTGACTGCTCGAGCAGCAGCGCACGGCAGGCGCTGCGAAGCTGACCCATCACGGTGGCGGCGGCCAAGCCGTGGCCGACACAGTCGCCGACGATCAACGCGACCCGCCCGTCGTCGAGATCGACGACGTCGTACCAATCGCCGCCAATCTGCAGCGGGCCGCTCGCGGGGTGATACCGCACCGCAAAGCCGCCGGGCAGATTCGTCGGCCCGAGCATCGCGTGCTGCAGCGCCACAGCGGTTTCGCGTTGTTCGTCCAACTGGTAGACGCGCTGCAGGCCTTGACCGAGTCGTCCGGCCAGCACCGTCAGCAGATTGTGATCCTCCGGGGTGAACGGCCGGTGCTCAGACAACTCGACCCAAACGACCAGCACGCCTCGGGGATGCTGCAGCGCAATGCCTGCGGCGCCCGCCTCCCCCGTGACCGTGGTCAGCAAGTCGGTGTCCCGCAACGACTCGATCAGCTGCCGCTGACGCGGCGAGAGGTCGGCCCACTCGACGCGCTCGCCTGCGCAAACCAGGTCCGGCGTAACGGCTTCCGCGGTAGCGATCCTGGCGAACGTCACCGCCAGAACGCGCCGGGCGCGCCATACCCGGCGCAGCTCCTCGGCTGCCCCGCGCAGTACGTCATCGAGCGTATCAGCTTGAGCCAGTTGCTGATTGAGCGCGGCCAGCGCGGCCTGGCGTTGCACGATGTAGTGCTCGAGCCGTGACGTCGCGGAAGGTGCCGACCATGACTCGGCGCCCGGAGTCGGGATCGTCGACATGGTTGAAGGTGACCGCGACCCACACCCGATGCCCATCCCGGTGGGTGACGGGAACGGTGAAGGCGCCCTGGGTCTGGCTCAGCAGCTCGCGCGAACGCCGACTTCGACTTGCCGATGGGCTTCGGGGTCGGTGTCGGCGTCCGGCCACCAAGGGTGGGCGGCCTCATACGGCAGCTGTTCTGGGCCGTAGCCGAGGATCTCAGTGAATGCGTGTGTTGATCTCGATGACGGCACCGTGCTCGTCGCAGACAAAGAACGCTTCCTGCAGCGAGTCCACCAGAGCGGTGCGCCAGCGGGCGTGATGGTTGCGCAGCCGCGCCAGCTCGACGTTGGCGCGCACCCGAGCGAGAAGCTCCGCGGCGGCGAATGGTTTGACGAGGTAGTCGTCGGCGCCGGCCAGCAAGCCTTCGATGGAAGCTTCCTGCCCGGCGCGTGCGGACAGCAGCAGGACGGGCAGGGCGGCGGTGCGCGGGTCGTTCCGCAGCGCCGCCAGCAGTTGGAGACCGTCCAGCCCGGGCATCATGACGTCGCTGATGACGAGGTCGGGAAGTTGCGACGCGGATGGCCTCGAGCGCCTGCTGGCCGTCGGTGCACGCCGCTGACCTCATAGCCGGAAGTCACGCAGCAGGTTGCGTCAGGTATTCGCGCATGTCGGCGTTGTCGTCTGCGATCAGCACGCGTGCCCGGCTCGCCGCTGCTCTCGGCCGGGGCGACGGCGCTCATCGTCGCCGTGGTGCTCGTGTCGGACGGTGCGGAATCGGTGTCGGTCGGCAGCCAGCGCAGGGCTTCCTGCACGTACGGCTCGGCGATCACGCTCGGAGATCGCGCGCGTGCCCGGGGCTGGGGCGAGTTCGTCGGCCGGCAGATGGGCCGCGCCGAAGGGCAGACGGACGGTGAACGTTGAGCCCGCGCCCTCCCGGCTGTCGGCGGTGATGGTGCCACCGTGCAGCCCGACCAGTTCTTTGACCAGAGCCAGCCCGATTCCGCTGCCCTCCGTGGACCGTGCGCGTGCCGTTTCGATGCGGTGGAAACGTTCGAAGAGCCGGGGCATCTCCGCGGCAGGTACTCCGATCCCGGTGTCGCTGACGGTGACCATCGCATCGGTGTCCCTCGCGAGCCACCCGGACCGTGATGGAGCCCTCGAAGGTGAACTTCAACGCGTTGGAGAGCAGGTTGAGCACCACCTTCTCCCACATCTCGTGGTCCAGATACACCGGTTCGTCCAGCGGCGGGCAGTCCACGGTGAACGTCAGCCCGGCCCGATCGATCGCCGACCGGAAAACGCTGGCCAGTTCGGCGGTGACGGCGCGACAGGTCGACGGGCTCGAATTGGGCCCGCATCCGCCCTGCCTCGATGCGCGAGAAATCCAGCAGCGTGTTGACCAGCTTCGCCAGCCGCAAGCCGTTGCGATGAACCAGCTCCAGTTCTTGGCGTGCCTGCTCATCGACTCCGGTCGCCCGCCCGAGCAGCTCGTCGACCGGTCCGAGGATCAAGCGTAAGCGGGGTGCGGAATTCGTGGCTGACGTTGGAGAAGAACGCCGTCTTCGCCCGGTCGAGTTCGGCCAGCTCCTCGGCACGCTGCTGCTGGGCGCGGTAGCTGCGTGCGCTGCCCACCCCCGCAGCGATGTGCCCGGCCACGAGTTCGACGAAGCCGCGGTAGCCGTCGTCGAGCCGGCGATAGCCGGTTCAGCCCGGCTACCAGGAATCCGACCGGCGCGCCGCCCTGCTGTAGCAGCGGCACCACGAGCGCCTGAGCGGGCGGCTCCGGCCAGGCGCCGGTCGGCAGATTCAATGAGTCGACCGTCGAGCTCGATCAGTTCGGTTTCGCCATGCGCAGGCTTCTCGACGGGCCACACGGAAAGGCCGCTGCTGGAAAGCGATTTCCGGCGCCGCCGGATGCCCGGGCGCGATTCCGCTGACCCCGGCCAGCTGCGCGTCACCGTTGTCGCCGAACAGGTAGGTCAAAGTGAAGGGCAGGTCGTACGGGTTGTTCGTCAAGCTGGTGGGCGGCGAAGTCCAGCATCTGCCGCTCGGTCCGCACGACGCTCGGGTCGGAGCCCAGGTCCCGCAACGTCGCCATCCGGCGCTGCGCGATCACCCGATCGGTGTCCTCCCTGACCACGCAGAGCATGCCGACCACGCGTGCTCCTCGTCGCGCAACCCGCTGTAGGAGAAGGTGTGATACGACTCCTCGGGGTAGCCCGACCGCTCCATGATCAGCATCAAGGCCTCGTCCCAGGTCGCCTCCCCGGTCGACAACACGCTTTCGATCCGCGGACCGATGTCGTCCCAGATCTCCGCCCACACCTCGCTGCGCCGGACGGCCCAGCGCCCAGGGGTACTTGCGACCCAGGGTGTCGCGGCGATAGGCGGCATTGCAGAAGAACGTCAGCTCCGGGCCCCACGCCATCCACATCGAAAAGCGCGACGACAGCAGGATGTTCACGGCAGTACGCAGGCTTTGCGGCCATCCCTCCACTGGCCCGAGCGGGGTGGACACCCAGTCGACCGCGGCTAGATCGCGTCCGATCTCCTGGTCTGCCCGGAAAACCACTGCAATCCCTCTCGAAATGTGACCAGACCCAGGGGCGGTCGCCTACGCTGCCCTTTGCGGTCAGCGTGTTATTTCCAGAGAACCATTCACAACGTTCGCGTCGCCAGGTTTCGCTGGATAACCCACAATCGTGACGTTTTAACGGCGAGCGGCTGCGGCAAGCCGCTTATTCGCCGGTACCTTTCGACGGTGCAGGTCGACGTAATGACTGTTCCGCAGCCTCTAGGGCAGATCGCTGACATCGCCCGGGTACGCAGGCCTCGGGGTTCAGCGGTCTCCTTTTCACCGAAACGGGCCGTACCGCCTATCTCGACGCCGCCGTGGCATCTCAGGCCGCACCGGGTCTGGAACTTTCGACCGGCGTTGCGGTGGCCTTTCCGCGCAGTCCGTTCGTCACGGCGGCAACCGCGTGGGAACTCCAAGAGCGACCAACGGGAAGTTCCGGCTCGGCCTTGGCACTCAAGTTCGCACGCATGTAATGCGGACCGCCTACGGTCGTGGCGACGCAGCCGGTCGCAACCTCCCCCGGAAGGAGCCGCAATGCTGTCGACGCAGCGATCGCTGGCGGACTCGACACCGCCCGCGGGTTATCCAAGACTCGCGCCATAATGTCGTTGTGTTTCAACGCAATTCGTCGTATCTCAGGAGCGAAAAGCCTAACACTGTCACTTTGAAATTTGTGCGCGAGAAAAGGACGGAGCCTTCGGCTCGTCCGGGTGGTCGTTTGCCGAGGTTTTGCTGCCCTCCGCGACCTGCATGTTTGCTTAGGTCGGCGTAATCAGAGAAGGAGTCCACACATGACCAACTGTCGTTGACCAGACTGGTGTCGCGATTGGCGGTTTGACATTGTGGTTGACGGCTGGGGCTGGGGTCGCGTCCGCAGATCCCGATCTGGGTCCGGCCGTCAACACAACCTGCACTTACGACCAGTTCGTAGGGGCATTGAACGCGCAAGACCCGACAATTGCCGCGGTATTCAGCTCATCGCCGGAGATGGAGTCCGGTTTGCGTCAGTTCCTCGCCGGGTCGCCGAGTCAACGGAAGCAATGGGCCCAGCAGATAGCGAGCAACCCAGAGAATCAGCCGTACCTTGGAGTTATCCGAGGCGCCTTCAACACCTGCAACAACTACTGAACCGCTTCCCCCGATTCACCGCCTACGAACCGCGCTTCTTACCAAGCAGAGGTCCAACGCCCCGCCATGCGGGCGCTGTACTCAGAAATTTCGGCACGCGCGTTGGTTAGGCGAGCGAAGGTCCACAGGCGGACGGGTTGCTGTACCGGTTGCTGTACATACCCCTCGGGAGTACGCCTTGCGAGGTGGTCGCGGATCGCCGATAAGCGCCCTTTTGCGGTCAGCGTGTTATTTCCAGAGAACCATTCACAACGTTCGCGTCGCCAGGGTTTCGCTGGATAACGTTCAAACGCGACGCTGCCGCGGCGATGGGTGCTCAGTGCGCTGCACCCCGACGATCCCCACGAGGTACCTTTCGACGGTGCAGGTCGACGTGATGACTGTTCCGCAGCCTCTAATACAGATCAGTGACATTGCCCGGCGCACACAAGCCTCGGGGTTCAGCGGTCTCCTTTTTACCGAAACGGGCCGTACCGCCTACCTCAACGCCGCCGTGGCGGCTCAGGCCGCACCCGGTCTCGAACTCTCGACCGGCGTCGCGGTGGCCTTTCCGCGCAGTCCGTTCGTCACGGCGGCAACCGCGTGGGAACTCCAAGAAGCGACCAACGGGAAGTTTCGGCTCGGTCTCGGCACCCAAGTCCGCACGCATGTGGTGCGGCGGTACGGTATGGCCTTCGATCGCCCTGGCCCACGTCTGCGCGATTACGTGCTCGCCGTGAAAGCGTGTTTCGCCGCCTTCCGAACGGGGACGCTCGACCACCACGGCGAGTTCTACGACCTCGACTTCATCACTCCGCAGTGGAGCGCGGGACCCATCGACGCGCCCGATCCCAAAGTCGACATCGCCGCGGTGAATCCGTGGATGCTGCGCATGGCGGGCGAGGCGGCCGACGGAGTTCACATCCACCCGCTCGGTGAGCCTGGATATCTCGCACGGCATGCCGTGCCGAATGTCGCCAAGGGAGCCGCCAATTCGAAGCGCGCAGCATCCGATATCGCGCTCATCGTGCCGGTCATGACGGTTGTTGGCGACAGCGAAGAAGAACGCCGCAAAGAGCGTGAACTCGTGCGAACCAGCCTCAGCTTCTACGCAAGTACACCCAACTACGCATTCATCATGGACGAGGCCGGGTTCGAGGGTACGACCGCCCGTCTGCGTGAGAAGCAGAAGGCCGGTGACTTCAAAGGCATGGCGGCCCAGATCACCGACGACCACATTGCAACCTTCGCCACCGAGTCGACGTGGGATGGCCTGGCGGACGCGCTCGTCGAGAAGTACGAAGGAATCGCAACTCGCATCGTTTTGTATAACGCCCTCGGCGATCCCGGGCGCTTCGAGCGATATGGCGAGGTTGCGCGACGCATAGCGGCCCGGCCCTGACGAGTCGATGGCATTTAAACCTGCGACCGCTTGACCTCCAGTTTGAGCTGTTCGCCGTAGGCCGAGACCGATTCGGCAGTCAGCATTTCATTACGCGTGCAGTCGACTGGGTACACGCACGAGCGACGCCGACATGACAACCATGTCGCGCACATTCATTCGATGCCCTGTGCCCATCACTTCGAGCTGAATCCGATCCGGATGGCCTGGCGTGGCCGTGCCGCCAAAGACATGCCGCGGTGCAGCCAGACATGCCGTAGAGGTTCGGTTTCGGATGACATATCGACCCCAGTCATCGGGGTGCGCTTGGGGAGTAGAACCACAGGACCGGAATCTAATCCGACGACTTGTCGGAATCCTCGGAACCCTCGGACTCGTCGGAACCCTCGGACTCCTCGGAGTCGTCGTCGGACTCGTCGGACTCGTCGGCGTCCTCGGACTTGTCGGACTCGTCGGACTTGTCGGACTCGTCGAGTTTGTCGGCGTACTTCGTCAAGAGCCCGGCTAGCTCACGGGCCTCCTCAGGTGCTAACGAATCGTCGAATAAGCGCTCGTCGCTCCCAGAGATGCGCTCAAGATATACCGCGTTGTCCTTGGTACCGACGTCCCACCGGCCCCCCTCGTGACGAACCATCCGATGCCGCCTTTCGACTAGTGACCTGATTCGAAACCGAGCGCCGCGCTATTGCGTTGTTTACCCACTTCTGCTGTAGCGGAACGCCCATGATTTCTTGGATGTTGTGAATACGCAGACGTACCGGTATCGCCCGTTACTGGCCTTTCTGGTCATCTACGGCCAAGTGCGAACCGCTTTTGAGCTGGGGTCAAGTGATCGCGGGTGTCCGCGTAACGGAAGCCGATCTTGACTTTGCTGGTTGACCCTCCAAAAGAGCCGGTTGGCTCGACCACCCGAGACGGCAGTTCCAGAGCGCCAAAAATAGCCTCTGACCTCTGGTCGGGCTTGTACGAAAGCGGGGTTCCAGTCCGCGTTGTGGATCTGCGTCGCCATCGGCGTCGCCGCCCTGGCGACGAGCATCATCCTCAAGCCCAGACCGCTTGTCACGGCACCGGACTCAACCCCTCAGCTCACACATTGATCGCCCCGTCAGGATGATCGAAGCGATCTAGCACCAGAGAACCCGCCGTAAAAGCACGCCCAAGCCAAAGTGACGCAAGTGATTTCACGCTCAGTTGGCGGTAGAAATTGAGCTAAGCGAGTGAACGCACCGGGCGCTCCGGTGCTCGAACTCGTACCCGACTCAGCCGCGGCCCTGGGGATGGTTGACGACGTCCACCGCCGGCTCGAGGGGACCGCTCAGCATTGAGCGGTCCAGCACCGCCAGTTGGGGCAGTAGGTCGAATGTGCGAGGCTCACCATGGATCCGACCTCTCCGAACGCAACGTTTCTCGAGTCCAAGGTGGCGTGGATTTGCTGGGCAATCTGGTCATACGTCCAACCCGAAACGAGATCGTCGCAGATGAGGCGCCCCATCCCGGTGAGGGCGGCGTCGTGGTCCGGCGGCCAAGTGAAGCCGACGGCGCGCAGTTGAGCGAGGTATGCGTCATCAGCGGCATCGGCAGTCGCAATCGCAGCGCTAGTAATCAGGGCAGCGCCAACCATCATGGGGATGGTAAGTCTGGCCAGCCAGCGAGGCGAGGGCATTTGATGCGCTTTCTTTCTCCTTGGCGTTCGCTCTTTACCCCTCAGCAGTGGGGCGCCCAGCACCGCTGGTTGGGGCAATAGGTCGAATGTGCGAGGCTCACCATGGATGTGACTTGTCCGAACGTAACGCCTCTCGAGTCCAAGTCGGAGTGGACGTGCTGGGCAATCTGGTCATACGTCCAACCCCACCCGAGGTCATCGCAGATGAGGTGCGCCATCCCGATCATGGCCTCGTCGTGGTCCGGCGGCCAAGTGAAGCCGACGGCGCGCAGTTGAGCGAGGTATGCGTCATTAGTGGCATCGGCGGTCGCAATCGCAGCGCTAGTAATCAGGGCAGCGCCAACAATCATGGGGATGGTAAGTCTGGCCAGCCAGCGAGGTGAGGGCATTTGATGCGCTTCCTTTCTTCTTGACGTTGACGATGCCGTCAGTGTGCGGGTCCAAAGCCGCACAAATATGAAGAACAGCGAAAGCTGGGAAAAAGCTTTGTTTGAGCGCGTAGTTATCTCATCGGACCCAAAAGCGCTGACGAGACGACAATCAACAGACGCCAGCGGAAAGTGAGGACGCGGGCGGAGGCGTCGGATGACTAAAACGCCGCGACACCGTCAGTCGACCGGGAAGCGGAACCATTACGCGCCAGCCCCGTCTGAATAGTTGATCGGGCTACACTTGCCGCTCTTCTGGCGTGGCGGGATCTCGGCGACGTCGGTGTAGAGGGAAGGAAATCGAGCGCGTCGGCGTCTCTATTGTTGATCGGGCCGGCGCCAAATCCTCCCCCCAACCTAGGCGGCCGGCCCGATCCGCAATCAAGTGGAACTAGATCGTCGTAGTAGTCCGCGTCTGAATAGTTGGTCGGGCCGCCCCTGATTCTCTCCACGGGGCCGGTGACCAGGTGATTTCGTTTCGTTGAGTGGATCAGCGAGCCAGCGCCCGCATAGCTGTAGCCACGATGGCGTCGGCGTCGACCGGGGTCAATCCTCCGTGCCCGGTGGCCCTCCGGTACATCGCCGGCCCGAAGATGAGATCCAGTGCCACCTCGGGGTCGACGTTCGGATCCAGTTCACCGCGTGCGACTCCGCGGTCCCAGATCTTCCTCACGGCTGCGCGGCGGACGTTCACCTGGTGTGTTCGAATCCGCTCGCGTTCAGTTGGGTAGAACTGCGACTCGCCGACGAGTTGAGCGTAGATCGCGCCGAGTGGGCTGGTGTAGAACCCCATCATGCCGCGCAACGTCAGGCGGAAGTCTTCGGCCGCCGAGCCGGTGTCGGGCACGGGGGCGTCGGCCATCATTTGATGCAGGAACGCGTCGATAGCCACCGCGGTTCTGTTTGGCCACCATTTGTAGATGGTCGCCTTGCTGACCCCGCTGCGTGCGGAGATCCGGTCGACCGACGCCCTGCGCAGGTCGTCCTCCTGTATTAGTTCCATTGCGGCGGCCAGGACGGCGTCGCGGCGTTCCTCACTGCGCGGTCGACCGCGCGCTCGACTTGGGGTCATTCCTCCAGTTTCCTTATACGGCATCCGACCAGCCGCGCTGGATCAGCAAGGGGCTGATTTGGGTAGTTCTGCGTTTCAGTCACCGATAACTCTGCGATGCGCTAAGTGTGACGCGGTCCCGGCTGGAACACATAGTGGCCCAACGCCCAGTTGCGCATCCTGCTGTCCCGGACCCGTTCGTCCTGCCGCACAAGCCCATCGACGATGGCGTTGTTCCACGCCCACGTGGGGCCGACGCCGAACGCATACTGGGGCACCAGATCGTCCATGATGACCGCCGTCGACTCCGAGCTGAGTTCGCGCATGTTCAGCAGGTCCGCGCGTGCCACCTCGTAGAAGTGGCCGCCGTCGATGAACACCAGGTCGAACTCTAGTCCCGGAGGGGATGCCGTGAACTCGGGGCCGGTGGTGCGTGAGTCGCCCCACATGAGCGTGTGGCGGCCGGGAAAGCGTTTGTCGATGAGCTTTTTGGCTATTCGCACCCAGCGGGTCGCGCCCAAGTCGAACGAGACGACCCGAATATCGGGGTGGGCTTTGAGAAAGGCGCGGCTAGAAAACCCGGCGTCGAATCCGATCTCCCCGACGAGGCGGGCGCGGGTCCGCTGAGCCGTGCGGGCGAGGTAGAGCAGTACGGCCGCCGAACTGGAACCTTTCCACGGGGGGCGCCCACGAAGCAGCAGAGAGCTCAACATGCGCAGCCGCATCTTTCTTGTGTGTCGTAGAGTCAGGGTTGTCATCGTGAATCCATTCCAGTGACCGCTAAAGCGTTCATCCCGAACGCATTCCAGATAATTGTCCACCCCACCCTGTTACGCCCCCGGTTAGATCCGACGCGCCGTCATCAGTGCCTGCTGGCGGTGAACACCCCCCGTGGGGTCCACCGCCAGCAGGCCGGAGCTGGGAGTTGTTCGACGCGTGAGGGTTCCGCGCCGACGTGCTCGACGAGGATGGTGAGCAATTTCACGTCGTCATGTTGCACGTCCCTTTTGGTCCGCGGCAACTCATATGGGCGTACTCACAGCGAGACGTCTAGTAATTACCTTTGTACCAAAGCCTGTGGATCAGGCGTTGCCTTTCTCAAAAAACATGAACCTCCTATGTAATCGGCCAACTGCCTTGCGCGCCAACAGGGGACGCGAAATGGTGGTAATCATGATCACGAAAATTCTGGTCAGCGCCACTATCGCTCTCGGCTCCTGTGTTGGAGGAGCAGCAGCGGCCGGCGCCGAGACTACCGACGCGAATCCGTTCGGCGCTCTCGGCTGTGGCTGCCGAGAGAAAGGTCCGCCCGGCAGCTCAACCCCACGGGAAGAGATGGAGCGCGGAATCTGGGCGGGTATCGATGCCAGCCCAGGCAACCCCAGCCACATTTAGCGTGCGGGCGCACCAATGTGCTACTCCGACGTGATCGGGTTCCCACCTTGGCAGCGTTGCTTTAGGTACTGACCGGGTGGAATTCAGTGAGTGAGCGCAACAGGACGGCGGTGTCCACGCCGGACTGAGTGGGCTACAGTATTTCTCGCTTACGCGGTCGGAAGCCTTCAGAACAGGTTCAGCGGAGGCAATCAACCAGCAATAATCGCTCCCGGATTCGAGATCATTAAAGACCAGGCCGGCAAGTTTCGGTTTCAACTCAAGGCGGCCGACGGCGAGATCATCGCCGCCAGCCAGGGCTACGAAACCAAGGAAAGTGCCCATAAGGGCATCGAGTCAGTCAAAACGAGTGCTCCCGACGCGAAGGTCGTAGACCTGACCGAACGGGAGCCCGCGCACAACTAGCGCCCGCGGAGTCGCGTTTTTACGAGCACCCGCTTACATGGATTCGCCGGCCGGCTCCAACGCAGACATGTACCGGCGGCGGTGGTGGCGGTGGGGGCGGATAGTCCTGCGGCAGCGGTGCATAGTCGGCCGGCGGCGGGACATAGGTGTTGACCGTATCGGCAACGTTGGTGCACCCGCCAACTGAAACACGCCTGCCGACGCTCGCGCAGACGTCGGCGTTGGCCACACCGGAGGGCTGCACGACGGCATATATCTCAGGAATCGACGTAAGAGCCAACACCGCTATCCCCGCGGCAGTCCAAGACCGCACCCACAGATTCATCGCGATCTCCTTCCCGCCACGGCCGCGGCTTCTTTTGGCCGATACGTGAACTGAGGACCGCAGTATATTCCTCTGCAAGCACAATGAGACCTGAATTCGTACAGCAGATTGCGCTCGGCGATTGTCGTCAGCTGTGGGACATCGTTACGTGCGCGGCCCGATCGCTCAGGGAGTGGCGCCGCCCTGCCCAAGTAACGGAGTCCACTGGCAACGCTGCCTGATGTCAGTCATCGGCTGACGGATGCCCTCAAGGTCGGCTTGCTCTTGCGGGTTGGCGTTGAAGTAGTTCTGCACGTCGTCGCGGATCTGATCTTTGGGCTGATCCTGAAGGCCGGTGTAGAACCCGTTCACGTCCGGGTGAGTCAACAGGTAGGTCGAGAGTGCCGTCGCAACACCAGCCGCGACACCGGCTACGTCCGCAGCTGTGCAGTTGGGCGGCCGAGGCGGTGGATCACCCGCGGCGGTCCCCGCGGTAGCACATAACAGCGTGCCGGTGACCGCGCCAGCGCCTATCGCGCCGACTACCACCCGGCGCGGAATAATTTCTGACAGGAACATAACTGGCTCCTTCCTCCGATAATCAACCTGGCCGCAACCGATGGGTGGTCGCCCGGCTCAAGCTCACCTTAGTCCGCGTCCGAATGGGCATAGTTGGTTGAGCCGGAAGGAAAGCGGCCGCGTCGGTGTCTGAATAGTTGATCGAGTCGCCCCTGCTCTCCTCGGGGGCGGCCCGATTCGCTGCGATTCAATCGTGCTCTGTGTCGGCTTCCTCACGGGCGGTTTGCGCCTGGGCGCGATCCTCGCAAGCGGCCTGCTTGTGCTTGTCAGCGGCGCCACGGTGAGCCTCGGCGAGATCGCCAGACAGCGATTCCGCGGCCGACTCATGTTCCTCAGCGAACCGTTCGTGCACAAGGGCTACCTCATCTGGGGGCAGCGCTGCTGAACGGTGGGCTTCGTGGGCCCGGTCGTGCGCGGACCGTGACATACAAGCACGATAGATCTGAACGGGGTTGCACGACGACCAGATCGAGGAGAATGAGCAGCTATGCGCGGCGTGAGGTGAAGTGCGATCGTTGATGTGCGGAGATAATCTCCACCGACCGGCTGACGATACCTGAGCGAAAAGCCGAGCCGAGGAGACCTAGGAAGGGGAGGTTCGGGCTCCCGGTCCGGTTATCTGACGGGTACCTCGCGGCGTTGCGGCTAATGAGCCAAGAGCACTGCTTTCACCAGTATTGCGGGGCAGTACGCCGCCACAGCCGCATCGGTCAACCTGTCCACGATGTCCTTCTTGTCGGGGTACTTGGCCTCAAAACGCGCCTTGATGCCATCCCGCTTAATCCCCCAGCTGCCATGTCGCAGATCTGGTGCCCGTTGCTGATTACTTCTGTCTCCCACTGGCTTTCGGATACACCCACGGGCGATAGGCCGTGGCTTCTCAGGTTGCTGATGTAGTCGGAGTCGTTGTCCGCGTGCGCAACCGGAGCAAACGCAATAGCGGCGCCGGTCAACACAGCAACACCGATCGCCCTGCATCGCATTGTTGATCTCCCTTCGGCGGGGACAGGACCGCACCGGAGAGGCCAGGTGAGATGTGGGTCCCCGGTCCGGAGATTAGTACCCTCACCGCAGTCTGCGGATAGGTTCGACGTCAATTAAAGACGCCGGCGACCCGTTCGGGAGTTTCCCGTTTCGTTGAATGGCTATTCACGTAGTGCCACTTCGCTTTCGGGATAATGGATCGTTAAGGCAATGATGCCACATGTGGGTGCACGCAACGTCGCCCAAGCCGCGGAGATGGTCCGCGCGTTGCACGAGCAATTACACAAAATCACCCAGCAATTGGTGCGGCTCGAACGTCAAGATGTCACCGGCATGAACAGCCGCGCATCGGCCATCCGGTGCGAAGCGGCTGAGCTGCGGCGAGACATAAACGAGGCACAGATCCTCTCGACCGGCTACAGAGCCGTCTCCTGAAGAGACACGGCGAACACCGTTCAGTTAGGTGAAGTGCTGCCGGGGCAGCCAATCGTCTCCAGCCGACGCTGTACGCGATCAAGATCGGCCGGGGAGGCTTCAGCAAAGCTAGTCGGATCTCATCCAGCTAGATATCTCATCCATACGGATGACGTAATGCCCACGTCATGGTGCTTGTCTTCCAAGTGTTGGAAGCCGCGGCTCCCGGTACGGAGTCAACAAACATCGGATACGCAGGAAACGAGTTGACCAATGTCACAGGAAGAACAGAACATCGAGCTCATCAAGAAGGGCTACGAAGCCTTCAACGCTGGTGACGGTGACACCGTGATGAGCCTGTTCGACGACAACATCGAGTGGATCCAGCCGGGCGACAGCGTCATCAGCGGCACCTACCGCGGCAAGCAGGAACTAGCAGAGCTGCTCGCCAAGATGGGTGAGAAGCAAACATCTGTCACCACCGATCACTTCCTCGCCGACGGAGATCTTGTGGTGGTACTCGGTCAGTCGACGGTCGCGGGCGAAACCACCGACCAGGCGCAGGCCATCACTGTCCGCAACGGCAAGGCCGTCCACGTGCAGGGTTATGCCGACACGGCGACGCAGGAGCGCATCTTCGGCAAGAAGCAGGTCGCCACAGCTTAGTCGTTCAGCCCAGGACTACCTGTCCGACGACACAGTCGGCCCGTCATCGTGCTCGGGTCGCGGGCCGACTGCTGTTTTGGGGCTCGACCACGCCGGGCATCCGCGCTTTCCGTGGGGCCGGGCGTCGAAGGCGTCGGCGTACACACGCTGCTGCACTCGGTCGCGGTCGGCTGGCTCGAATCTGGCGTCCACATCAAGGCGGTCGCCGACCTGATCGGACACAGCTCGATCAGCGTCACCGGCGACATCTACGGCCACACCACCGACAACGCGGCGCGGCACTGTCGACGGATGGAGCGGTGCGCGCGGGCTATGAAGCAAACAGCCGTTGCGCTACCTGTTGCGCTACATACCCTGGCAGGTTGCCTTTCTTGGAAAGGCAGCGGCGTCTGATAAGCCGTCTACCTGCAGTGACTGGGGTCGGGCTGACAGGATTTGAACCTGCGACCACTTGACCCCCAGTCAAGTGCGCTACCAAACTGCGCCACAGCCCGTTCGCCGGCGAGTCCACCGGCGCAGGTCGAAAGCCTACCGTAGTCGAGCCGCCACCCCGCCACGCCCTGGCGGGACGTTCCACTGTGCGCTCCGGGCGTTGGCTGTGCGGCCACGGCGGAAAAATCGCGGGATTTACGCCATGGCCGCACACTCGAGTCCTTGCGCGCACACTGCGAGGGCAGCGCGCTTAGCGGCGCTTGCCGCCCCGCTTTTCGCGCACCCGCACATTGATCCGGATCGGGCTGCCCTCGAACCCGAACGTCTCGCGCAGCCGCCTTTCCAGGAACCGTCGATACCCGGCCTCTAGAAAACCCGTGGTGAAAAGCACGAACGTCGGCGGCCGGGCGGTGGCCTGGGTCGCGAACAAGATGCGCGGCTGCTTGCCACCACGCACCGGAGGCGGCGTGGCCGCAACTATTTCCTTGATCCAGGTGTTCAGCGGGCCGGTGGCGATCCTGGTGTCCCACGACGTCAGCGCGGCCTCCATCGCCGGCACCAACTTCTGCACCGCTCGGCCCGTCTTGGCGGAGATGTTGACCCGCTGCGCCCACCGCAGCTGCGCCAGTTCGCGATCAATCTCGCGCTCCAGCAGCTCGCGCCGATCCTCGTCGACCAGATCCCATTTATTGAATGCCAGCACCAACGCCCGTCCGGCGTCGATAACCATGGACAGCACCCGCTGATCCTGTTCGGTCAGCGGCTCGGACGCATCGATCAACACGATCACCACCTCGGCGGCATCGATGGCCGAGTGGGTGCGGACCGAAGCGTAAAACTCATGCCCACTAGCCTGGCCGACCTTGCGTCGCAAGCCCGCGGTGTCGACGAAACGCCACACCTTGCCGCCCAATTCGATGAGCGAGTCCACCGGGTCCACCGTTGTTCCAGCGACCTCATGCACCACCGAACGCTGGTCGCCCGCCAGCTTGTTCAGCAACGAGCTCTTGCCGACGTTGGGCTTGCCGACGAGTGCCACCCGGCGCGGACCGCCGGCCGCCGGCGCCGCTTCGGACACCTCGGGCAGCGCGGTCAGAACCTCGTCGAGCAGATCGGCCACGCCGCGACCATGCATGGCGCTGATCGCATGCGGCTCCCCCAGTCCCAGCGACCACAATGCCGCCGCGTCGGCTTCGGCCTTCTCGCTGTCAACCTTGTTGGCGGCCAGGAACACTGGCTTACCCGAGCGCAGCAGGATGCGGGCCGCGGCTTCGTCGGCAGCGGTGGCACCGACAGTGGAATCGACCACCAGGATCACCGCGTCGGCGGTACGCATGGCCACCGACGCCTGTTCGGCCACCAGCTGCTGCAGACCCTTGGCGTCGGGCTCCCATCCCCCGGTGTCTTGGACGACGAACCGGCGTCCGGTCCACAGCGCGTCGTAGGATACCCGGTCCCGCGTCACACCGGGAACGTCCTGCACCACCGCTTCGCGCCGGCCCAGGATCCGGTTGACCAGCGTCGACTTACCGACATTGGGCCGGCCCACCACCGCCACCACCGGCGCGGGCGCGGACTGCGCTTCATCGGAATCGACGAACTCCCAGTCGCTTTCGTCGGTCCAGGTACCGTCCTGGGTCACCGCACTGCCCCGCTTCGCTGCTTGACCAACTCCAGCAGGTGGGCGATCACCTGCGCCTCGGTCATGTCGCTGGTGTCGACGATCACCGCGTCCGAGGCCGCGCGCAGCGGCGACACCGGCCGGGTCGAATCCAGATGGTCGCGGCGACGCACGTCGGCCAGCACACCCTCATAGTCATCGGCGAGACCCGCCGCGACGTTCTGGTCGTTGCGCCGCCGGGCGCGGGTTTCCGCCGACGCGGTCAAGAAGATCTTCACCGGCGCGTCGGGCAATACCACGGTCCCGATGTCTCGGCCCTCGACAACGACGTTGCCCGGGCCCGTGGCCATGGACCGCTGCAGCTCGACGAGCCGGGTTCGCACGGTAGGAACCGACGACACCGCCGAAACCGCTCCGGTTACCTCGTCACCGCGGATCTCAGTCGAAACATCTTCTCCGGCAAGGTAACAACTAATCCTGTCGGGGTCGTAACTCACCGACAACTGCACCTTTGACGCGATCTCCCCGACGGCATCGGCGTCCTCCGGCCCGACTCCGGCCCGCAGAACCGCCAGCGTCACGATTCGATACATCGCCCCGGTATCCAGGTATCGTGCACCCAGCGCTCGCGCCAATCTCCGTGATACCGAGGATTTTCCGGTCCCCGCCGGTCCGTCTATAGCGACGACAACGTCTGCACTCACAGGCCTACCGCTTTGTACAGTTGCCCGATTTCGTCAAGTCGCAATGCCCGGATGCTGCCGGGCCGCTGCTTCCCCAGCGACACCACGCCGATGTCGGTGCGCACCAGCGACTCCACCGGGAAGCCCGCGGCCGCCAGCAGCCGGCGCACAATGCGATTGCGTCCTTCGTGTAACGTCAACCGCACCAACGTCTTTCCCGGAATAGCGTCCACCACGGCGAAATCGTCGACGTGCGCGAGGCCGTCCTCCAATTCGATGCCGGCCCGCAGCTTCTTTCCCAGCCCGCGCGGGACCGAACCGGTCACCGTCGCCAGATACGTCTTGGGCACCTCGTGGGAGGGATGCATCAAGCGGTGTGCCAGCTCGCCGTCGTTGGTGAGCAGGATCAGCCCTTCAGTGTCGGCGTCCAGGCGCCCGACGTGAAACAGATTCTTGTTGCCGCGTACCCGGCGCTCGATCAAGTCGCCTATACAGGGCCGGCCGCGATCGTCGGACATGGTCGAGTGCATGCCGCGCGGCTTGTTCAGCGCCAGGTACACCATGGAGTCGTCGACGACCACCCGCGCCCCGTCGACGCGGATCACCGAAACGTCCGGGTCGACCCGGGTACCCAACTCGGTCACCACCTGCCCGTCCACCTCGACGCGGCCGTCGATGATCAACTTCTCTGCGGCCCGCCGCGACGCGATCCCGGCCTGGGACAACACTTTTTGCAAACGCGTCCCCCGGGACTCCCCCGGCTGGACCATCAATCCCGATCCACGTCGAACGACATCGCCTGCTCGGGCGCCTGACCGCCCGCGAGTTTGATGAAACGTGGCTCGCTGTCCAGTGATTCGCTGAGGTCCTCGATCATGTCCACGTCCGGAAGCAGCGGCGCGATATCGGGAAGATCGGTCAGCGACGTCAGTCCCAAGCGCTCCAGGAACAGCTCGGTGGTGGCGAAGGTCACGGCGCCGGTGTCGTCGTCGACACCCGCCTCGGTGATCAGGCCGCGCGCCAGCAGGGTGCGCATGACGGCGTCCACATTCACGCCGCGAACCGCGCTCACCCGCGCACGCGTGACGGGCTGGCGGTAGGCCACCACGGCCAGCGTCTCCAGCGCGGCCCGGGTGAGTTTGGATCGCGCGCCGTCCAGCAGCAGCTTCTCCACGTAGGGCGCGAACCGGGCACGGGTGTACATCCGCCAGCCCTCGGTGGTTTTCCGCAAGTCGATGCCACTGTCGCGCTCGGTGAGTTCGTCGGCCATCTGTTGCAGCTTCGCGGTGATGCGGTACACCGGTTGCTGGGTCGCGGCGGCCAGCGCCTCGACGGTGACCGGGGTGTCCACCACCAGCAGCAGCGCCTCCAGCACAGAGCCGAGTTCATCGGCATCCATCGGCGCTGCCTCAGCAATCTCCGGAATGCCACAGTCCAAATCGATACCGGGCAAATTTTCGGTCATGATTAGTCCCGCACTTCTACCAAGGCTTCGCTGGCCGGACGTTCCCCGGTCCATGAAATCTGGAGCACGCCAAGCGGCTCCGACTGGTCGAATGCTACCGCCCGGGACCGATACAGTTCGAGCAGCGCCAGGAAGCGCCCGACGACCTCCATCGGCGCCTGACAGTCGACGACCAGCTCGGAAAACGTCGCCCAGTGGCCGCTGCCACGCGCTTCCAGCATTGTGAGCAATTTTTGCGCCTGCTCGGGCACCGAGATCTGCAGCTCGTGTAGGTGCTCGGTGGCCACCGTCGGCACCGGCCGCGGGGTGAAGGCGATCGCCGCGATCTCGGCGAAGCGTCGTGCGTCGACGCCAAGCATCACCTCGGGGAGCAGCTCGGTGAACCGGTCCTCCAACGAGACCGCGCGCGGATAGCTGCGCAGCGCGGTCGCCTCCAGCTCGGCGAACATCTCCGCGACGTGCTTGAACGCGCGGTACTGCAGCAACCGGGCGAACAGCAGGTCGCGGACTTCCAGCAGCGCCAGGTCCTCTTCATCGTCGATTTGTCCGGCCGGCAGCAGCCGGGCTGCCTTGAGATCGAGCAACGTCGCGGCGACCACCAGGAACGCCGTGGTTTCTTCCAGCTCCAGCTGCGAACCGATCGCCCGCGTGTAGGCGATGAAGTCGTCGGTGACCTGGTGTAGCGCCACCTCGGTGATATCGAGCCGGTGGGCGAAGATCAGCTGCAGCAGCAGATCGAACGGCCCCTCGAAGTTGGTCAGGCGGACCTGGAAGCCGTTCTGCGGTGGCGCCTCACCATTAGCGGTGCCGTTCACGCGCCAAATCGGTCGATGAACTCGCGGGCCAGGGCGCGGTAGGCGACGGCACCCGTCGACTTCGGCGCCCAGGTGGTGATGGGTTCACCCGCCACACTGGTCTCCGGGAAACGCACGGTACGGGTGATCACCGTGTCGAACACCAGGTCGCCGAACCGTTCCACGACGCGGGCCATCACCTCGCGCGCGTTGACGGTGCGCGGGTCGTAACGGGTGAGCAGGATGCCGCTGATTTCCAGCTTCGGGTTGAGCCGGTCTCGCACCTTGTCGACGGTATCGGTGAGCAACGCCAGGCCGCGCAGCGAGAAGAACTCGCACTCGGTGGGGATGACCACGCCGTCCGAGCAGGCCAGCCCGTTAACGGTGAGCAGGCCGAGTGACGGCTGGCAGTCGATCAGCACGTAGTCGTAGCGGTCCAGCACCGGATGCAGTGCCCGGCCCAAGGTCTGCTCGCGGCCCACCTCGTTGACCAGCTGGATCTCGGCCGCCGACAGGTCGATGTTGCTGGGCACCAGGTCCATGTGCTTGACGCGGGTGGAGAGCAGCACGTCGTCGATCGACACCCGCGGCTCCACCAGCACGTTGTGAATGGTCTTTTCCAGCTCGTAGTGCGGAACCCCGAGACCCGCCGACAGTGCGCCCTGGGGGTCCATGTCGACCAGCAGCACCCGCCTGCCGTATTCGGCGAGCGCGGCGCCCAGGTTGATCGTCGACGTGGTTTTCCCGACACCACCCTTCTGGTTGCACATCGCGACAACCTTGGCCGGGCCGTGCGAGGTGCGCGGCCCGGGCTCAGGGATCGCCCGGGGCGGACGCCCGGTCAGGCCGATAACGACATCGCTGTCGGCGGTATCGGTCATTGCCGGCGCAGTGTTCGGGAGGTGAACATCGCAGGCGAGTCTAACCGGTTGGCGCGCAGAAACCGGGCGACCCGCGGGCAAGATAACCAGCCAATATGGCCGAAGACTGCTGGTGACGTCCGCGATAGAACGCAGCGTTAACACCAGTCACACCAGCAACATTGGACCGCTCTCGACAACTGATATCACGTTGATGGCCAACCGTGCCTGACATCGACAGCACTATCGTGGATTAGCGACGGATACCCCTGCTGCGGTGGTCGGTCTGGCGGATGGCCGTCGGGAATCGCAATTTCACCACGACGGGCCAGGTCGGTGACGGACGCGAAGCGGCCGCGGTCGAGTACGTGCTGCAAAACGCGCGGGCCGGCGACATCGACGACGTGCTGGCGACCATCGACAAGTTCGCCTACGAGAAGTCCGTGCTGATCAATGTCGGCGACGAGAAGGGGCTGCTGCTGGATGCCGCCGTGCGGCGCGCCAACCCCGCGCTCGCGCTGGAGCTGGGCACCTACTGCGGCTACGGCGCGCTGCGGATCGCCCGGGCCGCCCCGAACGCCAAGATGTACTCCGTCGAACTCGCCGAGGCCAACGCCGCCAACGCCCGGCAGATCTGGGCTCACGCCGGCGTCGCTGACCGGGTGACCTGTGTGGTCGGCACCGTCGGCGACGGCGGACGCACCCTGGACGCGTTGGCGAACGAGCACGGATTTGCTTCTGGTGCACTCGATTTCGTGTTCCTCGACCACGACAAGGACGCCTACTTGGACGACCTGAAGAGCATCCTTGACCGCGGCTGGCTGCATCCGGGCTCGATCGTGGTCGCCGACAACGTCAGGGTGCCGGGCGCACCGAAGTACCGCGAGTACATGCACCAGCAGCAAGGCAAGGTGTGGAACACCGTCGAGCACAAGGCCCACCTCGAATACCAGTCGCTGGTCGCCGACCTGGTGCTGGAATCTGACTACCTGGGCTAATCGACCTACTGCGCGCGAGGGTGGGCTCCGGCCCACACTTCGCGCAGCGCATGCACGGTGACCAGCGTGTAGATCTGTGTTGTCGTCACCGAGGCGTGACCGAGTAACTCCTGGACCACCCGGACGTCGGCGCCGCCCTCGAGCAAGTGAGTGGCGAAGGAATGCCGCAGCATGTGCGGCGACACACCGGAAGTGATACCGGCGCGCTCAGCCGCGTCCTGCAGCACTTGCCATGCGCTTTGCCGCGATAACCGGCCGCCGCGCACATTGAGAAAGATGGCCGCCGTCCCCCGGCCGCGGCGAGCCAGGTCTGGGCGTCCTCGCACCAGATAGGCGTCCAGCGCTTGCACGGCGGGGCGTCCCACCGGCACCAACCGCTGCTTGCCGCCCTTGCCGCGCAACAACACCGACCTGGCCTGGGTGTCGATGTCGTCGACGTCGAGGCCGACGGCTTCGGAGATCCGTGATCCGGTGGAGTACAACAGCTCTAGCAGGGCGCGGTTGCGCAGTGTTAGCGGACCGTCGGCCGGGCTGTCGCCGCCAGCGCCTTCCAAAAGCGCCAGTACCTCATCGATGGTCAGGCTTTTCGGCAGCCGCCGGCCCGGCGTTGGCGGCCTGACGGCCCGCGCCACGTCGAGTTCGGCCAGCCCTTCGGCTGCGGCGAAGCGATGCAAGCCGCGCACCGCGATCAGCGCCCGCGCCGCCGACACCGCAGACAGCGCCGCGTTCCCGGAATCGGGATCGCCGCGCCGCAGCGCCACCAGGAACTCGCTGACGTCGTCCTCACCGACTTTGGCCAGATCGTGAATTCCGCGGTCTGACAGGTGTTTCGAGTAGCGACGCAAGTCGCGGCGATAGGAGCTCAGCGTGTTCGGCGCCACGCCCCGCTCGATCGTCAGGTGGTCGAGGTAGCCCTGCATTTGTGTCTCCAGCGCCGGCGCGGTCATTGCTCGGCCTTTCGCGCAACGAACGCCGTCGGCTTATCCATCCAGGGGCTGTCCACCGGGCGCGGATGCGCGAAACCGTTGGTCACCGCGTGGGCGGCCAGAATCCCGGCAACAGCAATGGCATTGACGATTTCACCGCTGAGCACCTTACGGGCGGCCTCCGCGAGGGGATACCACTGTAACGTCATGTCGGCTTCTTCGTCGTGCGCCTCGGGTCGGTCCACCTGACTCAGTCCGGTAGCCAGATAGACCCGCACCGATTCGTCACTGAACCCGGGCGTGGAATCGAGGTCGACGAGCACCTGCCAGGTACTGGCTTGCAGACCGGCCTCCTCCTGCAGCTCTCTGGCGGCGGTCAAATGTGCCGCTTCGCCGTTGACGTCGAGTAAGCCGGCAGGCAGCTCCCACAGCCGCCTTCCGAATGCGTGGCGGTACTGATAAACCATCGGGATATTGCCATCGTCGTCCATCGCCACAATGCCGACCGCGCCGAAGTGTTCGACGACTTCCCGAGTGACGACTTTGCCGCCGGGCATTCGCACCTGGTCACGACGCAGTGCGAAAATCTTTCCGGTGTGCAGCGTTTCGGATGACGCCGTCTCGAAAACGTGCTCAGCCACGGGTCGCGGGCTCGGGAAGCGGCCCCCTGACGCTGTCTCGCTGCTGGTTGCCATTGGACGTGTGCTCGGGGATTTCCACCGGCAGCTGCTCGCCCTTCTTGTAGTCGATGGCCGCCCCGACGAATGCGACGAACAGCGGGTGCGGTCGGGTGGGCCGACTCTTCAGTTCGGGGTGGGCCTGGGTGCCGACGACAAACGGGTGGATGTCTGGCGGGTATTCGACGAACTCCACCAGGTGGCCGTCGGGCGAGGTCCCGCAGAAGCGAAGACCGCTTTCAGCGATCCGGTCGCGGTAGGCGTTGTTGACCTCGTAGCGGTGCCGGTGTCGCTCGGATACCTCAGTAGCCCCATACGCTTGGGCCACAATAGAATCCGGCTCCAGCACCGCGGGGTAGGCGCCTAGCCGCATGGTGCCGCCGAGGTCGGCTTCGCCGGCCACGATCTGCTCTTGATCGGCCATCGTGGAGATGACGGGATCCGGTGTGGCCGGTTCGAATTCGGCTGAGTTGGCCTGGCTGAGACCGACCGAGCGGGCGGCTTCGATCACGATGCACTGCAAGCCGAGGCACAGCCCCAGCACCGGCAATCCGCGCGACCGGGCGTGCCGGATGGCACCGATCTTTCCTTCGATCCCGCGGATGCCGAACCCGCCGGGGATCAGCACACCGTGCACGTCACCAAGAGCGGCCGCAGCACCAGCGGCGCTCTCGCAGCCGTCGGAAGCCACCCAGACTATCTCGACCTTCGCGTGGTGCTTGAACCCGCCGGCGCGCAGCGCCTCGGCGACCGACAGGTAGGCGTCGGAAAGCTCAACATACTTGCCCACCAAAGCAATTCGCACTGCTTCGTGCGGCTCGTGCACCCTGCGCAGCAAGTCGTCCCATTCGGTCCAGTCGACGTCGCGGAACGGCAGGTTGAGCCGCCGCACCACATAAGCATCGAGTTCCTCGCGATGCAACACCTTGGGGATGTCATAGATCGACGGCGCGTCCGGGGTGGAGATGACGCCGTCGATATCAACGTCGCACATCAGCGCGATCTTGTCCTTCAGCGCTTCGGGGACAACTCGGTCCGAGCGCAGGACCAGCGCATCAGGGGTGATACCGATGCTGCGCAGCGCGGCCACTGAGTGCTGGGTCGGCTTGGTCTTGAGTTCGCCCGATGGGGCCAGGTAAGGCACCAGCGACACGTGCAGGAAGAAGACGTTTTCCCGGCCCAGATCGTGGCGGACCTGGCGGGCGGCCTCCAGAAAGGGCTGCGATTCGATATCGCCCACGGTGCCACCGATTTCGGTGATCACGACGTCTGGGCGGTTGCCGTCGGCGTCCGGTTGGGCCATCGCCACAATCCGCCGCTTGATCTCGTCGGTGATGTGCGGGATCACCTGCACGGTGTCTCCGAGGTATTCGCCGCGTCGTTCCTTGGCGATAACGGTCGAATACACTTGCCCGGTAGTGACATTGGCCGAGCCGGACAGATCGCGGTCCAGGAACCGTTCGTAGTGGCCGACGTCGAGGTCGGTCTCGGCGCCGTCCTCGGTGACGAAGACCTCGCCGTGCTGAAACGGGTTCATCGTGCCCGGGTCGACATTGAGGTACGGGTCCAGCTTTTGCATCGTGACGTGCAACCCGCGGGCGGTCAGCAGCTGGCCGAGGCTGCTGGCGGTCAACCCTTTGCCGAGCGAGGAAGCGACGCCGCCGCTGACGAAGAGGTGCTTGGTGACGGTTTGCGGGTGCTTACGCACTGGCGACCTCCGTGAAGACGGGCAGGGCTTTGACTCTTCTAGCCATAACCAGCTGGGCCTGCCGACCCACGGAAATCCACCCTAACATCCGCCATGCCGCGCCGCGGGGAACACGCCCGTCATGCGGACAAGCCTGCTACCGACTTGCTACTGGGGCACGGTGATCGATGTCGCCCCGTGACCGGTCCCGTACTGCCCGAGGTGGCCGCCGTTGATCAGGTCATGCAGGCTCAGGATCGCGGTGATTCGCCCGGGCGCGGTGTCGACGTCGTCGACCGTGCTGATCGCCGAGGTCATGCCGGCATCGGCGCGGGTGACGGCCACCGCGGCGCCTCCCGTCGCGGACCCGTCCCGGCCCGCCAGCAGAGTGCCTGCGCCGTGTGGCGCCAGCGCGGCGGAGAACCGGGCGACGCTGACGCCCTGGTTGCCGGCATCCTGGGGTAGCGCGCCGCCGGTAACGACCAGGGCGGCATTCGCGGCGCCCAGGTGATCGCTTGGCTGATAGGTGATGAAACCGGTGTCACGCAGCGACGCCAGCACGGTATCCCGCTGGGTGTCATCGACGGGTGGGATGGCCGGGTTGGTGTTGACCAGTAACGCGATGCCCAACAGGTCGCCGGCCTGCGAACCTTGGTCGACAAGCTTGCTGCTCAACTGCTGGCCGGCGGGCAGGATCGACGAGTTGACCACCGTACGGAGTTTCTCCGCGGAGTTGGCGTCGACGAACTCCTGCGTCAGTGACACCGTGCCGGTGACCGTTCCGCCGGCCTGGCCGACGATTTTCGACACCGCGGCGACATCATCATCTTTTGCATCCGGGGTGCGGAAGACGACGACCGATTTGCCGCCGAGCGCATCGTGCACCATCCGACCGCCGAGTTGGGTGTCGAAATTATTTGCCGCACTGAGCTTCTCGTTCAGCACATTCTTTTGGTCGTTAAGCCCCGCGATCTGTGTGTACAGGTCCCGCTTCTCGTCACGCAGGCTGGACAGCAGGGTGTCCGACAGAAAGCCGGACCCCAGCACGACTCCCACGGCCAACGCCAGGAAGACCGCAGCCAGCGAGAACGCATGTTGGCGTAACGAGATCATGTTCGCACCGTCCTAGGTCATCCATCTCTGCACCGTGAGCGAGAAGTGGTTCCAGTAGTCGGTGATCCAATGCAGCACAACGCCGTCGGTGCGTGACACCCACAGGGCGACGATGACGGCGATCAGCATCGTCAACGCCAAAAGCGCGATGGCGCCCGCCGAAATGTGGTTGCGGTATAGCGTGGCAACCGCCTGGGCGTCCACCACCTTCTCCCCAACCCGAAGCCGGGTCAGAAAGGTCGACGGGTTGCTTTGCGTGCGCGTCCGATCGAAGAACGTCTCGATGTTGGCGGTGTGGCCGGCCGTCACGAGCAGCGAGGCGCCGTGATGATCGGCCAGCAGCAGGGCCAGATCAACCGCCGAGCCCGCGGCCGGAAAGGTCATCGCCCCGACACCGAGATCCTGGATCCTTTCCAGGCCGGGTGCGTGTCCGTCGGCGTCGGCGGGCAGCACCACGTGGGCGCCGCACTTGAGGGCTTCGGTGCTGATCTGGTCGGGGTCGCCGACGATGATCTGCGGCCGATATCCCGCCTTGCGCAAGACATCCGCACCGCTGCCGACACCGATGAGCACCGGCTGGTACTCCTTGATGAACGGCTTGAGAGATCTCATGTCATCGTCGGCGCTGGGCTCGTCGCCGACGATCACCACGTGCCGGCGACGCAGGTCGATGTCGATATCGGGGATGCCGATGCCGTCGATCAACAGCGGGCTTTCACTTTTGATGAACTCAATTGTGTTGCCGGCGAAGGCCTCCAGGTGGGCGGCCAATCCACTCTTGGCTTCTCGCATCAGGTCGGCGATGTCATGGTCGCTGCGCTCGGTACCGCGGATCAGCCGGCGGTCGCCGGCGTACACACCGCCTTCGTGCAGGCGAATCTTGGCCCCGTCCTTGACCTTCTTGAAGATGTCGGGTCCGGTCTCGTCGATCAGGGTCACCCCGTTGTTGACCAGCACCTCCGGACCCATGTTGGGATAGCGGCCCGAGACGGACGGCGATGCGTTGACGACGGCCGCGATGTCGGCTTCCACCAGCGCGTCCGCGGTGATGCGGTCCAGATCCAGGACGTCGAGCACCACAATGTCGCCGGGACAGACCCTGCGCAGCAAGCGGTCGATATTGCGGTCAACCCGAGCGGTGCCGCTAAGGCCCGGTCGGGAGGTATTGCGCGATAGCAGCCCTGACATCTTCATGGGGGCGATTCTGTCGGTGAAGCACGGCGGAGGCGGGGAGGCGCGCCGTAACATCAGCCTCAGAAGTTATCTAGAGTCACATCTGTCACAGACGGGTGCCGATATGGTCTCGAATGTTAGATCTCATCGTTCTGAGCCGCGTCCAGCAGTTCGCGGGCGTGCGCGCGGCCGCTGTCGGATTCGCCCAGCCCGGCCAGCATCCGCGCCAGCTCAGCCACCCGGTCGTCGCCGGTCACCGGCCGCACACCGCTGGCACCCTTTCCTCCGGTGCTGTGCACCACCAGGTGCACATCGGCATACGCCGCGACCTGGGGCAGATGCGTCACCACAATGACCTGGTGGGTGCGGGCCAGCCGCGCCAGCCGCTGCCCGATCTGCACCGCCGCCCAGCCGCCGACCCCGGCATCGACCTCGTCGAACACCATCGTGGTGCCGGCCGCCTGTTTCCGCGAGGTCGCCAGCACCACTTCCAGCGCCAGCATCACCCGTGACAGCTCACCGCCGGACGCGCTCTTCGCCAGCGGCAGCACAGTCATACCGCGGTGAGCTGCGAAGCCGAACTCGATTTGGTCGATGCCGTCGCCGCCGGCCCGCGCCGGCTCGCCGGAGGGCAGCGTGAGTGCGGCGGGGTCGTCGTGGTCAGTCACCAGATCTGCGCTCACGCCGATGGTGAATTCGGCATCGGCCATCGCCAGGGCGGATAGCTCCGCGGTTACCTCTTTGGCCAGTCGCTTGGCGGCTTTTCGGCGAATGGTACTGAGATCGACTGCGGCTTCCGATAATTCGTGTGCCAGCTCATCGGCCTGACGTTCCAGTGCGGTGAGTGCTTCTTCGGAGACGTCGAGTTGCGCCAGCCGTTGCCGCGATTCGTCCGCCCACCGCAGCACTCCATCAATGTCCGCGGCGTACTTGCGGGTCAACGTCCGCAGTTGGGCTTGACGGGACAGCTTGGACTCCAGCGCACTGGCATCCACCGGCAGTTCGTCCAGAAAGCCGCCGAGTTCACGTGCCACATCGACGATCACGGTCAAAGCTTCGCCGACCTGCCCGGCCAATCCCTGCAGCGTCGCATCATCGGTCGATTCCAAGAGCCCTCTGGCCCGCCCCAGGCTGTCGGTGGCGCCGGAGCCAGAGCCGTCCGCGTCGTCGAGTGCCCCGGACAGCGCCGCGCGCGCACCAAGCGCGGCCTCGCGCAGCGTGTCCAGCTCGGAGAGCCGCAAGATGTCGGCAACCAGCGCGTCATCCTCCGCGGGTTGCGGGTCGACGGAATCGATTTCGTTGAGCGCGAATTTCAGCCGATCGGCCTCTTGGGCAAGTTCGCGGGCTCGGTTGCGGCGATCGATGAGGTCGCGGCGCGCCGACAGCCATGCGTCACGCAGTTTGCGATAGTGCTCCAGCGCGGGAGCGGCGGCCGCGAAGCGGTCCAGCGCCCCGCGTTGTTCTTCCGGCCGCATCAACCGCAGCTGGTCGTTCTGCCCGTGCAGGGTGAGCAGTTCGGTGGTAAAACCGCTCAGCGACTTGGCCGGCACACTGCGACCGCCCAGATAGGCGCGCGACGGTCCATCGCGGCTGACCGAGCGCAGCGCGATCACGCTGCCGTCCTCGTCGCGCTCGGCTCCCGAGGCGTCCAGCATCTCGTCGAGCCCAGCACACGCCCCATCGTCGAGATCGTTTGTGGTGAAACGTCCTTCGACCACCGCACGAGCGGCTCCGGACCGTACGCGGGTGGCGTCGGCACGGGCACCGCCGAGTAGGTGCAGCCCGGTCACCACCATGGTCTTGCCGGTGCCGGTCTCGCCGGTCAGCACCGTGAGGCCGCGATCGAACTCGGCGGTCGCGACACTGATGGCGCCCAGCGACTCGATTCGTATTTCGGTCAGCACCGCAGCAGCGCCGTTACTTCCCGCGCCACCCGGTCACCGGCAGCCGGAACTTGCGCACCAGGCGGTCGGTGAACGGCGCGCTGTCCAGGCGTGCCCATTTCACCGGTGTGCCGCAACGGGTTACCTCGAGCCGTCCGCCTGCCGGTATTAGCATTTCGCGGCGGCCATCGCAGAACACCAGGGCATCGTTGCCGCTTGCCTCTGTCTCGATTGCGATGGTGGCGTCGGGACTGGTGACCATCGGCCGGCCAAACAGCGCGTGAGCGTTGTTGGGCACCACCAGGATTGCTTCGAGGTCCGGCCACAGTACCGGACCGCCGGCGGAGAACGCGTAGGCGGTGGATCCGGTCGGCGTCGATATCAACACCCCGTCGCAGCCAAACGTCGACACCGGACGTCCCTCGATTTCGACGACCACACCCAGCACGCCCAGCCGCGGGCCCTTTTCCATGCTGGCCTCGTTGAGCGCCCACCCGCGATCGATGATGCGGCCGCCCTGACGCACCATGATATCGAGCGTCAGGCGCTCCTCTACTCGGTAGTCCCGCGCGATGACATGGTCCAGCACCGAGTCGATGGCCTCGGCCTCGGCCTCGGCCAAAAAGCCGATGCGGCCCAAGTTGACACCGAGCACCGGAATGCCGACGTTGCGGGCCAATTCGGCGGCCCGCAAGAAGGTGCCATCGCCGCCGAGAACCAGCACCAGTTCGCAGCCCTCGGCGGCCTGCGCGTCAGCGTCGACCACCTCGATTTCAACGCCCATAGCCCGCATATCATCGGGAGCCAGGTGCAAAGATCCCCTGTCGACCGCCTCAGCGGACAGTACGCGAAGCGCAATGCCCTTGTCGCCCAGTACTTTCTGTACCCGTCGCGCGGTCTCGGTCGCTTCCTCGCGCCCGGTGTGGACCACCAGCAGGACGGTACGCTCAGCGGTCATCGCGGCCCCTCTTCAACGGCGCGCAGCACCGCATCCACCAGCCCATCAGCAGATAGCCCCCGATCGGTCTCGGCACGCAGCCACAAGAAGTATTCGACATTGCCCGACGGTCCCGGTAGCGGACTGGCCGTGACGTCGACGGTGTGCCAGCCCAGCTCCCCGGCGCGCTTCGCGACGCCCAGCACCGAGTCGGCACGCAGGCCGGCGTCGTGGACCACCCCGCCGGCGCCGACCTGACCCTTCCCGACCTCAAACTGTGGCTTCACCATGGGAACGATATCCGCGCCGGGGCAAGCGCATCCAGCCAGCGCGGGCAACACTGTCGCCAACGAGATAAATGACAGGTCAGCCACTATCAAGTCGACCTGCCCGCCAATCGCCTCGGGTGACAGGTCACGAGCGTTGGTCCGCTCGACGACGATCACCCGCGGATCGGAGCGCAGCGACCAGGCCAGCTGGCCGTACCCGACATCGGCAGCCACCACTTGGGCGGCCCCGCGGTCCAGCAGAACTTCGGTGAATCCACCCGTCGATGCGCCGGCGTCCAGGCAGCGGCGGCCCCCGACGGGAATCTCGAAGGCGTCCAGCGCACCGATGAGCTTGTGCGCTCCGCGCGACACCCAGCTGCGCTCGCCATCGTCGGCAACGGTCAACGCCGCGGTGACGGCGACGGCGGTGCCGGGCTTGACCGCCGGCAGGCCGTCGATGCTGACCTTCCCGGCGCCGATCAACTCCGCGGCCTGCTGACGAGACCGGGCCAGACCGCGCCGGACCAGCTCGGCGTCAACGCGGGCGCGTCGAGGCATGCGCGCACTCAGCCCCTCTCCGCGGACTCCAGCGCCTGCAGCAGCACGTCGTGCGCCTCGGAAAGTCGGCGGGCAATCTCTTCGAGCTCGGCCAGCTTAAGTTCCCGAGGCCCGTTTTCCAGGTTTAGTTTGTCCCCGGGATCGGGCAACTGGGCTAGCAGGGCGTCGATTTCCGCGCGAATCTGATCAGGATCAATATTCATTGCGTTTCTACGCTAGTCATCGGCTAGTCGCCGTGCACCAGAGACCAGCGCTGCAGGGCGTCGCGGGCCCGGTCGTCGGCGGCCTCGATGTGCGCTGGCCCCCCGTCAAACGGCGCGCTCCATACCGCGCTGGCAACAGCGCGCACGATCGACAGCCCGTCATCGTCATCGTCATCGTCATCGTCGCCGTTACCGCTGACCGTCACCGCCTTCTCGCCGATCGTCGACGTGCCAGCCGGCCTGCGGTCCGACCGCGAGCAGCTTGCCGTCCTGATGCAATGAGCGCAGGTCGTGGCCGATATAGGTGGGCCGCTGCTCCGGTTTGGCGTAGACGGCGTCCCGCGCGGTATTGACCCCGGTGAGCACCATCAGGCTCGCCAGTTTGGCGGCGTTGGCGCCCTCGATGTCGGTGTCCAACCTGTCGCCGATCACCAATGCCGCCCGGAAATCGCCGCGCGCCACCGCATCTGTGATCAGCGTCGGCGCCGGTTTGCCCGCAACCTTGGGTTCGGCGCCGGTCGCGATTCGCAGCGCGGCCACCAGGGATCCGTTACCGGGCAGCAGGCCCCGCTCGGTGGGCAGGGTGGGGTCGATGTTGGCCGCCACCCAGAGGGCGCCGGCCCGGATGGCCAGCGCGGCCTCGGCCAGATCCGGCCAGCCGATGCTCGTAGAAAGACCCTGTACGACGGCGACCGGATTGTCGTCGTAGCGGCGTACCGGCTGCAGGCCGACCGCGGCGATCTCGTTGGCCAAGGCTTCGGTGCCCACGATCAGCACCCGCGAATCCGGGGGTAGCGCATCGGCAAGCAGGTGGGCGGCGCTCTGCGCACTGGTGACGATGTCCTCGCCGGTGACGGTGAAGCCGAGTTCGCGTAGGTGCGCCGCAACCTCGTCGGGGCTGCGCGAGGCGTTGTTGGTGACATACAGCTTGCGGCTGTGCACCTCACTTAACGACTGCACGGCGCCGTCGGTGGGCTGAGCGCCGCGAAACACCGTGCCGTCCAGGTCTATCAGCAGGCAGTCATATTCCTGCGCAATGGTTTTCACGTCATCCGAACCCGTCACGTCAGCCAAGCCCGCCGACCCGGTCTTCGGCGTCGGTGACGCCGTCGATATCCGCGGCCGCCGAGCGTAAGAACCACTGCAGCGCGTCGTCGTCGCGGCCGAGCGCGAGCAGCGTGTCCGCGTAGGCGTAGAACAACCGCGCGGCCGTCGAACCGGTGCGGCCCGGGTCGAGCTGCGGCGTGGACAAGACGGTCAGCGCCTGCTCCAGCTGCCCGAGATCCGAGCGAGCGCCGGCGGCAACGATGCGCAGCTCGTCGGCGTCGTCGCCGCTGAGCTGGGCGGCCTCCGGCCCGCGGGCCAGTTCGATCGCCCGCTCCGGACGGCCAAGACCGCGTTCGCAATCGGCGATCAGCGCAAGCAACGACGACTTGCTGCCCATCCTTCGGGCAGCGCGCAATTCGGCCAGCGCCTGGGCCCAGTCGCCGCACTGGTACGCCGCGATTCCGACGGCTTCGCGGATTGCGGCGATCCTGCTGGACCGTGACCGCGCCGCACGGGCGTGACGCAGGGCCGCTTCGGGGTCTTCGTCGAGCAGTTCGCCCGCGGCAACCAGATGGCGTGCCACCGCGTCGGCGGTGACACGGTCCAAGGTGCTCAGTTCACGCCGGATTTCGGGTGCCAGTTGCCTGGCGTCAACACCGGGCGGTATCGGGGGCCCGTCTTGAGGTGCGCGATCCCCGTCGCCGGCACTGCTCTGCGGTTGGGCCGCGCGCGCCCGCCCCGGTCCTGACCAGCGCGATGCCGAGCGCGGCCGTCGCTCCACGTCTCGGCCATGCCTGTCGTCGACCACGCTGCAAAGGATACGGGCACACCAAATGCCGTTGGCCGGGCGAACTAGGCCTGCAGCCGGCCATTCAGAAGCGGTGTCAACACCGCCGGACAGTACGTCGCTATGGCCACGATGGTGAATACGCCCGCTGTTCTCTCCGACATCCCTCTCCTGGCGGCCATTTCGGAGACGACCGAGTCGAAAGACTCGCCCGGCTCGAACAACATGGGACAGACCGACTGGCCCGCTGCCGTCGTGCTGACCGGCTGGGTATAGGAGACGCCGGCATTGGTCAGCGCTGAGAGAAATGCATTGCCGAGCATGTCGGCGCGTATGGGAGCCGCCAACACCGTGGTCGCGGCAAGTAGACCCGCAGCCAACGCGATAAACCGAAGGGCCGTCGCCTGCCGGGTCCCCCGAAAAATCCACCGGACCTCTGGCGCGCAAATCACTGTGACAACAGTGGCCAGCAAGAGTCACATTTACAACACGGTGAGATAAAGGTTTGCATACTAACGCGTTTCGCAGCGCCTTTCGCGCGAGTCGAGTAGTACCGGCGCCAAACCCCCTACTAGACCCTTACTAGACCTTTTCTATGCCGGCGACATTGCGCTTGCCGCGGCGCAGCACCAGCCAACGGCCGTGCAGGAAGTCGGAGCTCTGCGGCACCCATTCGTCGCTTTCGATGCGAACGTTGTTGACCGACACGCCACCTTCGCTGATCGTGCGCCGGGCGGCGCCCTTGCTGGCCGATAGGCCGCTCGCCACCAACAGATCGACGATCCCGTCCGGGCCGCCGGGTTTGAGCTCCGCGACCGAGGTCTCGCGCAATGCCGAGGCCAGCGTCGCCTCGTCGAGTCGGTCCAACTCGCCCTGCCCGAAGAGCGCCCGGCTGGCGTGCTCGACGGCCGCGGTGGCCGCCTCGCCGTGTACCAGAACGGTGAGCTCGGTCGCGAGCCGACGCTGCGCGGCGCGTTGTTGCGGACGCTCGGCCGTGGCCTGTTCGAGCTCGGCCAGCTCGTCGGCCGACAGAAATGTGAACCAGCGCAGGTACCGGATCACATCGGCGTCGGCGGTGTTGATGAAGTACTGGTACCAGGCGTAGGGGCTGGTCATCTGCGGGTCCAGCCATAGGCTGCCGCCGCCGGTGGATTTGCCGAACTTGCTGCCGTCGGCAGCGGTCACCAGCGGAACCGTGAGCGCATGCACTGTCGCACCAAGCTTTTGGCGGACCAAGCGGACCCCGGCGATGATGTTGCCCCATTGGTCCGAGCCGCCGATCTGCAGCGTGCAGCCGTGCCGCTGGTGCAATTCGACGTAGTCATTGGCCTGCAGCAGCATGTAGCTGAACTCGGTGTAGGAGATTCCCTCCCCCTCCAGGCGCCGCCGGATGGTGTCGCGATCCAGCATCACGTTGACCGAGAAGTGCTTGCCGACATTACGCAGAAACTCGATCACCGACATGGCGCGCGTCCACTCGAGGTTGTTCTCGACGATCGCGCCGGTCGGTGACCTGTCGAAGTCGACGAAGCGTTCCAGCTGTCCGCGGATCCGCTCGGTCCAGTCCGCGACTGTGCCCACTTCGTTGAGAGTGCGCTCACCGATGTCCCGCGGATCACCAATCATTCCGGTGGCGCCGCCCGCGAGCACGATGGGGCGGTGGCCGGCGCGTTGGAAGCGTCGCAATGCGAGCAACGGCACCAGATGTCCGGCATGCAGGCTCGGCGCGGTGGGATCGAAACCGGCGTACACCGTCATCGGCGCGCGCTCGGCTTCGGCGGCCAGCGCGTCGAGGTCGGTGGACTGTGCGATCAGCCCGCGCCAGCCCAGCTCGTCGAGGATCATGGTGTAAGAGTCTTGCAGGTCATTCCGGCTAGTCGCTGGCACCCGGTGCCGGGGCGCGGGGACTGCGACGGTAGGCGGAGACTTCCGGTCGGCCCGCAAGCCACAGTCGCCACGGCCGGTCGGCGGCCTGGCTGATCCCGACACGTGGGCCCGCCACCGTGCCATGCGCCTCGTTGAGTGCCAGCCGCACCGGACTCTTCGCGTCGAATACATCGACCCCGTTGTCGGCCATGGTGATTCCCAGAGCCGAGCACAGATTCCCCGGACCGCGCGCCAGCGCGATGGTACGGACCGCGTCGCCGCGCCGGGCCTGGGCCATGTCGAGCCCGTCCTCGATGGCGGCGGCCCGCAGCAACACAGCGGCGGCCGTGCCATCGGGGCCACACGAGACATTGGCGCAGACGTGGATCCCGTGGCTGCGGTAGGTGTACATCCGCCCAGGGGGCCCGAACATCACGGCGTTTCGGCCATTCAAGCCGCGGTACGAGTGGGCCGCGGCGTCCGGCCAGGGACCGTCCGGAACGCCGCCGTAGGCCTCGACCTCGACGATGATGGCGCGCACCCCGCGGCTGGCGATAGTCGCACCGAGCAACCGATGCGCGGCCTCAACCGGGTCGACTGACAGCTGGCCCGCAGCCGCGCCCCGCCCGGATCGCACCCACCGAACCTACCGGCACCACAAACATGGCAGGATCCCGGTTGCCGCGCGGCAAAGGAGCCCAAAATATGCATGCGATCGACCCTGCCGCCACTGCGTGGCTGCTGGCCAGCACCGCACTGGTCCTGCTGATCACCCCAGGCCTGGCGATCTTTTACGGCGGCATGGCCCGGACCACCGGGGTGCTGAACATGATGATGATGAGCTTCATCTCCATACCGCTGGTCACGGTGGCGTGGCTGTTGGTCGGCTACACCATCGCGTTCTCCCAAGATGGGGCGGGCGGGCTCATCGGCAACCTCAGGCATATCGGGATGCTCGGCATCAACCCCGATACCACCCACGGCGCTGTTCCCGAACTGCTATATGCCACGTTCCAGTTGATGTTCGCGATCATCACGGCCGCCCTCGTCAGCGGCGCGATCGCCGACCGCGCCAAGTTCGCAGCCTGGATTGTGTTCGTCCCGGCCTGGACGATCGTCGTGTATTCGGTTGTCGCGCACTGGGTATGGGGACCCAATGGCTGGCCGGCCAAGCTGGGCGTACTCGACTATGCGGGCGGCCTCGTCGTCGAGATCGTGTCCGGTTGCTCTGCTCTGGCCCTGGCGCTGGTGCTCGGGCCCCGCCTCGGCTTCAAGAAAGACGCCATGCGGCCGCACAATCTGCCGTTGCTGTTTGTCGGTGTCGGGCTGCTGTGGTTCGGCTGGTTCGGGTTCAACGCCGGTTCTGCCCTGGCCGCCAACGGAACTGCCGCGGCCATCTTCCTCAACACGCTCGTCGCCGGCTGCCTGGGCATGCTCGGCTGGCTCTCGGTCGAACAGATCCGTGACGGCAGGCCCACGACGTTCGGTGCGGCATCCGGTGTTGTCGCCGGCCTTGTCGCCATCACCCCGTCGTGCGGAACCGTCAACACGCTCGGCGCGGCGGTCGTCGGCCTCGCGGCCGGTATCGTCTGCTCGTTCGCGGTGAGCGCGAAATTCCGTTTCAACTATGACGATTCGCTCGACGTGGTCGGTGTGCACTTCGTCGGCGGCGTTGTCGGTGTGTCATTGATCGGGCTACTTGCCACGGCGGTCATGACGTCGGGTCCGCAGGGCCTCTTCTACGGGGGCGGGTTCGGTCAACTGGGCAAGCAGGCGCTGGCGATCGTGGTGGTCGCACTCTATGCGTTCACGGTGTCGTTCGTTCTCGCGAAGATGATCGATCGGGTGATGGGCTTCCGGCTCAGCGCCGAAGACGAGACCACCGGTGTCGACTTCACTCAGCACGGGGAAACCGCCTACGCCGAAGGCGTCCACGGACACCTGCCGCTGCGCCGCCCGGGATCCGACGACCGCTTGAAATAGCCACGTGCTGGCGGGGGCCCAGCACCACAACCCCTTGACAATCCCGCGGTAGGGGCGGATATTCATCACATGATGATTTCATCGCGTGATGAATTAATGCCCGGCGGTGCGGAGCCGGCCATCAGCATCAACCATCTGCGGGTGATCCGGGGGAAACGCCCGGCTCTACACGATTTCTCGGTGCAGATTGCCCCGGGCAGCATCACCGGTCTGCTCGGCCCGTCCGGTTGCGGCAAGACGACGCTGATACGTTGCATCGTCGGCACCCAGATCGTGACGTCGGGAAACGTGAGGGTGCTGGGCCATCCCGCCGGATCCGCGACGCTGCGCCGTCGGGTCGGTTATCTGCCGCAAGACCCGACGATCTACAACGACCTGCGGATCATCGACAACGTTCGCTACTTCGCGGCGCTGTACGGTTTCGACAGCCAGGCCGCCGATACCGCTATCGAGCGGGTCGGGCTGACGGATCACCGGACCGCCTTCTGCGGCAACCTTTCCGGTGGCCAGCGCACCAGGGCATCGCTGGCGTGCGCGTTGGTCTGCCAACCTGATCTGCTCGTGCTCGACGAGCCCACGGTGGGCCTGGACCCCGTGCTGCGGGTGGATCTCTGGGAGCAGTTCACCGAGCTCGCGCGCGACGGGACCACGCTGCTGGTCTCCAGTCACGTGATGGACGAAGCCGACCACTGCGGTGACCTGCTGCTGATGCGCGACGGCCACTTGGTCGCGCACACCACCCCGACCCAACTACGAGAGGACACCGGATGCACGTCACTGGAGGACGCGTTTCTGTCCATCATCAAGCGCAGCACCACGCGCCAAGCCGGTTAGGGCTGCAGGGGTACGCCGCGACCACGACGCGGATCTTGCGCCAGCTGGCCGCCGATCACCGCAGTGTCGCGATGATCCTCGCGGTGCCGGTGCTGGTCATCACGCTTGATGTACTTCATGTTCGAAAATGCGCCGCACCGCCCGGGCACCCCGACGCCGTTCAACAACGCCTGCCTGATCCTGCTGGGCCTTTTCCCGCTGTTCGTGATGTTCATCATCACGTCGATAACCATGCAGCGCGAACGGGCCTCGGGGACGTTGGAGCGCATCCTGACCACCCCGCTGCGCCGGCTCGACCTGCTGATCGCCTATGGCACCGCGTTCTCGATTGCCGCTGCCGCGCAAGCGATTGTGGCTTGCGCCGTGTCGTTTTGGTTCCTCGGCTTCGACACCGCGGGCAGCCCGGTCTGGGTGTTCGTGATCGCGATCGTCAACGCGGTGCTGGGCGTCGGCCTGGGCCTGCTGTGTAGTGCGTTCGCCCGCACCGAGTTTCAGGCGGTGCAATTCATACCGCTGGTGATGGTGCCGCAGCTGCTGCTGGCCGGCATCATCGTCCCGCGCGCGCTGATGCCTGACTGGCTGCAGTGGATCAGCAACGTGCTGCCGGCCAGCTACGCGCTGGAGGCGCTGCAGCAGGTGGGCGCGCATACGGAATTGACCGGCATCGCGGTGCGCGACATCATCGTCGTCATGTGTTTCGCGCTCGCGGCGCTCTGCCTGGCCGCGGCGACATTGCGGCGACGGACGCCCTAGCGTGGCGACCACCCACACCGGGCGCAGGCGGCCCGGGCGACCGGCCGGGAGCTCCGACACTCGGGATCGGATCCTGGCCAGTGCACGAGAACTGTTTGCCCGCAACGGCATTGACAACACATCGATACGCGCGGTGGCCGCGGCGGCGGGAGTCGATTCCGCGTTGGTGCATCACTACTTCGGCACCAAGGAGCAGCTGTTCGCCGCGGCGATCCACATTCCGATCGACCCGATGGACGGTGCTGGCCCGTTGCGGGAAGTGCCGGTCGAGGAACTCGGCTACAAGCTGCCGTCGGTGCTGTTGCCGCTGTGGGATTCCGAGATGGGCGCGGGTTTCATCGCGACGCTGCGATCCTGATCTGCCGGTGCCGACGTCAGCCTGGCGCGCTCGTTCCTGCAAGAGGTGTTCGCGTCGAAGTGGGTTCACGCGTCGACAAGCCACCGGGCAGCGGGCATGATCCGCGCTCAGTTCGTCGCGTCGCAGTTGGTGGGCGTGGTGATGGCTCGCTACATCGTGCAATCGGAGCCGTTCGCATCGCTGCCGGCCGAGCAGATCGCGCGAACCATCGCGCCCAACCTGCAGCGTTACCTCACTGGGGATCTGCCGGACGCGCTCGCGCCATGAGCCGGGCGTGCTCGTCGTCGTCGACGTCGCGGGCCTCGTCGATCAGCAACACCGGAATGCCGTCCTCGATGCGGTAAGCGCGGCGCAGCCGCGGGTTGTAGAGCAACTCCCCATCGCCCAAGTCGACCAGGACCAGCGGACCCCGGTCTGCGGGGCACACCAGAATGCTCAGCAGTGAATCGTCAACCACGTCAGTGCTCGCCGCTCAGTTCTGACCGCACTCCCGGAGTCAGCCGGCGGAACTCATTGCTGCCCGCGTCGAAATACCATGCCTGGCGTCCCGGCTTGGGAATCCCAGCCGCCCGCAGGGCACTGACGGTGGGACGGTAGGTCGTCGGGCTGAGTGGCAGCTCCGGGCACACGTGCACAATGTCGGGTCCCAGCCCGACGGGCATTGTGGCGACGGCTTCGGTCAAGTCGGCCGCTGTGATGGTGGCTCCCGGCAGCAGCGTCACTGCCGACACCGCCACCTCCTGGCCACCCACTGGCACGTTGTAGGTCACCGCGAGGTCGACGCCATTGATGAGGCCGAGTGCGTCGGTAACCGGCTCGGCGTAGACCAACCCGCGCGCGGTGTGGACCTCCGAGCCGCGCCTGCCCATCAACCAGTAGTCCCCGTCCTCGTCGCGGCGGAACAGGTACTCCGTCGATATCCAGGTGTCGGCAGGAGCGAAGACTCCGCGTTTGACCGACGCGGTCGGATCAATCGGCCCGTTGGATTGAGCGAGCAGCACCCCGACCTGGTTGGCGTCCGCGACCTGTACGAAGCCGCGGTCGTTCTCCAGGATCAGGTCGTGTTCGGCGTCGTAGGCGCCGAGCTCGACGTGGCCGGCGCCGGGCAGCGGACGACCCTTGCTGCCGACCTTGGCGCCGGATACGTTGGCCAGCACCGCTTGTCCGTCGGTGGTGGCGAAGAACTCGACGACGTGAGCGGGTGCGAACGCGTCGACGACCCGTTCCCACAATCCGGTCGGCATACCCGATCCGATGAACAGCCGTACCGGATGATTGCCCTGCAGCACGAATGCCGGATCGTCCACGACCTCGCGGAGCATGGCCCAGGTGTAGGACACCACAGTAACGCCGTATTGCCGTATCTCCTGAACGAACCGGTCCGGTTCCAGGCCGCGCGACAGCGCGACGCGGGTGCCGCCGACGACGGCGCCACCCAGGTTGACCAACAGCGCGGATTCGTGGTGCAGCGGCGTCAAGCAGTACACGGTGTCTTTGCGGTCGAGGGCGGCGGCCGATGCGGTTCCGAAGGCCGACACCGCCCAGCGGTAGTTGGTGATCTGCTTGGCGACCAGCTCGCCGCTGGCCGTGCTGAATGCGATCGCCGCCAGGTCCCGCGCCAACCCCGGGTTGGGCCGATACCACGCGGGAAGTTCGACGGCGTCAGGGTCGATCTTTTCCATGTCGATGACATCGGCGTCCTCCGGCACATGCAGGTCACGTGACTCACCGCCGCCCAGGACCAATACCTGCCCCGGCATTTGCCGTGCGGCTTCCAGGTTGGTGGGGTCGGTCACGATCTCGGTCACTCCCCCGAGCCGAACCGTCGTGGCCAGGTCGGCGTCTGGCCGCATCACCACGGCAACCGCGCCGAGCCGGGACAAAGCGGCGATCGCCACCAGTGCGCTGGGCCGCGTCTCCATCAGCACGCCCACACGGTCGCCCTGCCGCACCCCGACTTCGATCAGGCCGCGAACGACGTTGTTGATGCGTCGGTTCACGGCCTCGTAGGTGTGTACGCGCCCGTCGAACAACAGGAACTCGCCTTGCGGGGCATCGTGCGCCTGTTCGTCGATGATGCGGCCGAGCGAGATGCGGGTGTGGTCGTTGATCTGTCCCAGCCGGGCCAGTCGCGGCAGCGTCCGGACGGTTTCCACGGCCAGCGTGCGCGATTGATTTGTTGGCCGCGACGACCGCATCAACCGCACCGCGCGCCATCCCCAGCGTCGCCTCGGAGACCTCCCCGATGCCGTGCGCGAGCCGGGAGCTAAATGCAACTCCGCTGTCGGTGTGCTCGACCGGCTGATCGGCCATCAGGTCGATGCCCGCCGGCTTGTCGCCACCGGTGGATAGCCATTGCACCCACTCGGCGACGGTCGGCCAACTCTGTTGTGCCGCCCTGGATCCCACGACCAGACCGAAATGGCCTGTCCGGATTAGGCATTCGAAAACCTCGGCGTTCGGCGCCGCCCGCCGGATGCCGCGCACCGACGCAGGCTGGCCGATGTCGTCGACCTCGCCGACGAACGCCAATATCGGGCAGGTGATGTCGGTGAGCGTGACCATCTGTCCGCTGATGGCGAAACCGCCTGTCATCATCCGGTTGTGCGCGATGAACTGCTTGAGCAACTCCGAGATCGCCGGGCCCGACCACGCGATCCACCCTTCGCGCTCCAGGAATCTACGCTGCTGCTCGCGCGGCAGTAGCGCCTCACGATCGTGCAGCTGACGCACGAAGTCGATCCGGGCCTTGGCGGTTTTAAGCGGATCCATCATCTGAAAACCGGTGCGCGCCAGCCAGCTTGGGATGTCCAGCCGGTTGAAGACGTGATCGGCCATGAAATCGGCGATCGCAACGCCGTAGTTCGCCGGAATACCCATGGGCAATGCGGCCAGGGTGTCCACCGGGGATCCGAATGCCACGATGCTGGCGATGTTCTTCGAACGCCGGTATGCCGCGGCCTGGTAGCAGAACATGCCGCCCTGCGAGTACCCGACCAAATGGACGTCGCTGCCCGTCACGTCCTTCACCGTGTCGATGGCCTGGCTGAGTGCGACGATGTGGTCGGCCAGGTTGCGGCGCATACCGCCCTCGACCTTGTCGGGTGAGCCGAAGTCGATGACCCAGGGATCAAGTCCGGCGGCGTGCAGGATCCCCACCGCGCCGTCCTGCCGGGTGACGTCCCACATGTCGGCCGACATCATCATCGGGTGCACCATCAGCACGGGCGGTCCCACCGGCGTGTGCCCGGGCCGACTGTCGGGTGGGAAGTACCGCCGAAGCTTGTACATCGGCACGCTCTCGACGATCTGGGACGGCGACGGAACACTCCCCGTTTCCAGGCCCCCCAGCCGCAGGACTTCCAGACCGTTTTGTGCCGTGGCGACCAGGCGCTCGACCGGTCGTGTGACCATCGAAAAATTCAGATCCACCCGCTGCTCCCTGACTCTTGACAGCGTGGACATCATGGCACATCGGCACCCTGCGCGGGTTTGGTCAGGGTGTTTGCCTGGCGGGATGGCGCCGCGGCGAGAAGGGTGGTGGGTCGAGATCAGTTGGTGCGTACGCGATGTCTTGCGCACCAACTGCAACCGCCCGACGGACTTGACGGTTCCGACAATTATGCGTGCTCGGCGTTGATGCGGTTGACACGATCACTTTCATCCTGGCTTCATGTGCCGTCGCTAGCGTCCTTTTCGCAACCAGGGATACGACGAGAAGGGATGGATCGATGAGGGTCAGAACGAGGATCGGCATCGGTGTGGCCAGCGCCGCCGTCCTGGCGGCCCTCGGCGTCGGCGTCGCCGTCGCCGATGACCAGGAGATCACCGGCCCGGCCGCGGATCAGGCCCGCGCCGCGGCGGTACAAGCCGTACCGGGCAAAGCTGGGAAGGTCGAAAAGGAAACCAACGAGGGCGCCGCCTATTACGGGGTACTCGTCACCAAACCCGACGGCACTCAGGTCGAAGTACACCTCGACCAGGGCTTCCACTTCCTGGGCACCGAAGCCCCGGATAACGACTGACCTCGGGATCTCGATTCGAAATTGCCCACAGCTTCACTGACCTGCGGGCTCAGTTCGCTGATCCGCCCGCCGACTCGGCGTGGGCAACGGCAGCAATGGTTGACGACCGGATTGTGTGACTCCAGTTGGAGCTGCCGCGAAAGACGGGGAGCTTTCACGTGACTCAAACCGTTGGAACAGCAACGAATCTCGCCACAGAGGCTGGCAGCTTTGGCGCGACACACATCGCGCTCACCGCTGCGCTGACGGGCGTGCTCGCGCTAGCGGGGGCGGCGTGGCGGCTGCCGCGGAATGCCTGGCCCGATGCCGTGACCATCGGCGCCCTGAGCGCGGCCGCGGTGTTCCTGTGGCGAATCTCGGCCAACATGCCACAACTCAACAGCGACGGGCTCCCCGGCTTTTCCGCCAACGACTGGCTCGCACCCGTAATGACGTATCTGTTCCTCTCGGCATACGCCGACATTCGGTCACCTAACGATCCGCAGCGTTATGGCCAAATCCGCACTATCGCCGTCGTGATATCGCTAGTCGTCAACGTCGTTACCATTTGAACGGCTGCGGAACCGCCCGCGCGCTCGGTGCTGGCCACCGCCTCGACGAGGCGGGGGCCGACACCTGGGACACCCCCTGCTGGCCGAAGCGCTCGTGTTAGTCGTCACTGGGAAGCTGGCACTGGCGACGCGGGGCTGGCCTGCGTCGCAGAAGCTCCCGACCGCGTCGGTGCAGCGCAGGTTTGCAGCGATCGACTCGTGAACTTAGGCGCGATGACGCGGTGGTGGTAGCGAAACGAGTCGGTGCGCGCGATCGAATAAGACACGTTCAGCCAAGCGAGCACAGGTGAGCGCTGCCAGCGCGGTGGCGGCGAGCAGCATGTACATCACCACGATTTGGTAGCGGATGGCGGTCAGCGGGTCGACCCCGGCCAAGATGAGCCCGGTCATCGCGCCCGGAAGGCTGATGAGCCCGACCACTTTGGTGGAGTCGATCGCGGGTATCAGCGCGGTTCGCAGGGCGGATCGTTGGTGCGGCAGGAACGCTTGGCGGGCGGACTGGCCGAGACACAGCCGCGCTTCAATACACGGACGCGCAGCCTGGGCATCTTCACGCAATCGCCGTAGCGCGATGCCGGCGGCCTGCATGGCTGCCGAGACGATCATGCCGCCGACCGGAACGATCACCGGGGCCCGAGCATCGATCACCCGGGCTATAACCAGCGCGGCGAGTGTGACACCGGTGCCCGCGGCGACGCCGACGGTCGCGGCAATCCGGGCACGGGGCACGCCCATGCCGCGGCGGCCGGCCACCTGCCCGGCGATGAGGATCATTGCCGTCACCCAGCCAGCTGCGCCGGGTAGCCCGGCCCACCGGAACAGTACGAGCAGAATCGCTCCGGCCACGATCAACTGCAGCCCGGCGCGGGCAGCTGCCACGACGATGTCGCGGGTAAGTCGAAGCCGCTGTCGGTAGGCCACTGCCGCAGCCACGGCCACCAGCAGCAGCGATGCGGCCACCCCGCCCCAGCTCGGCACGGCCAAGCCGGACGTCGTCATCGCGACGAAGGGTGGTCGTTGTCGCCGGCACCCCGATCAGCGATCACGCGCCCGTGATTGAGTTCAAATACTCGCTGGGCGACGCCACCAACGAGAGCCGAGTCGTGACTGACGAGTACCACAGTGCCCCTGTCGTTCACATGATCACGCACCAGCGCGGCAATGAACGTGGCAGATGGCCCGTCCAGCGCCGAGGTCGGCTCGTCGAGCAACAGCACCGCCGGTTCCACGGCCAGCGACCGGGCAAGGCATAACCGTTGCGCTTCGCCCCCGGATAGCCCGGACGTCGGGCGTGTTACGAACTTTTCGCCCAAGCCCACGCGCGCCAGCAGTTCGGTCACTCGACCTTCCGACAGCTCTGGGCGTCCGACTCGAACCTCATCGATCACCGCGTCGGTAAGCAGCACGGGAGCCTGCGCAACCAGGCCGACGCGCCGGCGTAGCACCAGCACATCCATCTCGGTGAGCGGCACGCCGTCAAGCAGGACTCTTCCGGCTGTCGGGTCGATGAGCCGGTTGAGCAACCGCAGCAGCGTGGTCTTTCCCGATCCACTGGCACCCCTCACCGCACTGCAGCGGCCACCGGGAAAGTGCGCGCTGACCTGTCGCAGCACCATCGCCTCGCCGCAGACCACGCTGACCTGCTCAAGCAGGAAACCATCCACCGCCATCAGGGTGCATTACCGTAGCAACGGTCTTATGGCGACTGCAGGTTGGTGGCGTCCAGCGCGGGGCGCAGCGTTTTGGCCAGCGTGACCGCGTCGTCGATGGCCCAGTAGTGCATATAAAACAGCCGGGGTTGCTCGGTAAGGCCGTGGTTGTGCAATTCGACGATCTGAATGTTGCCGGCGCGCAATGCCTGGATGACCTTCTGCACCTCGGGGGCGGTGAGGATGAAGTCACCGTTGATCGCTGCCCGACCGCCGCCGACGGGTTGGAAGTTGATCACGGTCGTCAGGTTCAGCGACGCCGCGGGCAGCACGTACCCGTCCTCGACGATGGCGTCCTTACGGGGAATGCTGTATTTGAACAATCCGCCGTCGGGAGTTCCCTTGCGGCCCAACGCCTGTTCCACACCTGCGGTGTCGATATCGACCGGCGGCGGCGGCGCCGATGGCGGGTTCATCGGGCCGATCGACGTCGCGTCCAGCGCGGCTTTGAGTCCCTGTGCCAGCTGGACGGCGCCACCCATGCCATGCACATGGGTCCACCACACCGGCGGGGTCTGCTGCAGCAGATGCTTGTGCAGCGCGGTCTGGGCAATGCCATGTGCCTGTAACGCGTCGGTGACTCTCGGTAGCTCAGCTTCGGTGACCACCAGGTCGCCCATCAGTAGCGTCCGATTGTCGTCATAGCGCACGAAAGCCGCATACCCGCCCAGCGACAATCCCGGTTTGATCGCCACACCGTCGGTGTTGACCTGAAGATCGTTGCGCACCAACGCCACCCGGAAGGCGGTGTTGTTGTCGCCAAGCTTCCCGGTACGTCCCAGCGCATCGGCCACCGGCCTCCAATCGGCATCGGTCGTCCTCACCGCTGAATGGGGATTGCCAACTTGATCCCTGCCGCTACCCGCGCCCCGCTTGGAACCTGAACTACAAGCCGCCAGCACCACCGCCACGGTGGCGGCGATCGCGACGGTTCCCGCAACAGCATGCCTGACGCCAACCATCGAGCATTCCCTCCTGTTCGCAGAATCCACGCACCATCACGGTGGCCGTTTCGCTTAGCCCACGGTCTATCGCCTCTTCATGAAGTCACGATGAAGCTCGACCGGCGTCCTCATCGTGGCTTCATCAACGCCGACTACACCTGTCTCACCCCTTATAAAGGTGATGATGGAGGCGGGCACGACGCCGAGCAGAGAAAGGATGGTGACAACGGTGCGTGTGCTAGTCGTCGAAGACGAGCCCAAGATGGCCGACTTGTTGCGCCGCAGTCTGCTCGAAGACGGCTACGCCGTCGACATCGCTGCCGACGGCGCCACCGGCTGCGAGGCCGCCATCGTCTACGACTACGACGCGGTGGTGCTTGACGTGATGTTGCCGGGGATGTCCGGCTTCGATATCTGCCGCAAATGGCGCAACCGGCAGAACTGGGTACCGGTGCTGATGCTCACCGCCCGCGGCGCTGTCACCGATAGAGTCGCCGGACTTGACGGCGGCGCCGACGACTACCTCACCAAGCCGTTTCACCTCGATGAGCTCTTCGCCCGGCTGCGATCGCTTATCCGCCGCGGGCCGACTCCACGACCCACGGTGTTGACCGCCGGAGCGCTACGAGCCGATCCCGCCAGCCGCCGATGCTGGCGCGGTGAGGTCGAAATCGCGTTGACCACCAAGGAATTCGGTGTGCTCGAACTACTGATGCGCCGACCCGGCACAGTGTTGACCCGAGAGCTGCTGGTGGAACACTGCTGGGACTTCGCCTATGAATCACGTTCGAATGTCGTCGACGTCCACATCCGCGCACTGCGCGACAAGATCGACCGGCCGTTCGGCGTGCGCTCCATTGAAACCGTGCGCGGCATCGGCTATCGGATGCGCACCGACGGCGGTGTGCCCGAGAAAACGGGCAAATGATGCGCCGCTGGCCGATCCGGATCAGGCTCGCCGCCGCCTTCACTGCCGTGATGGCGCTGGTCCTGCTGGCCGTTGGGACTCTCACCGTCGCCCACACAAAAGAATCGTTAGACGCGGCGATCACCGAGTCCCTCTACTACCAGCTGGCCAACTTGCGCCCGATCGCAGCGGATGCCGATCCATTGCTGGCCGGGGGTGACCCCGATACCGCCCAACAAGTCATCGCCCGTGACAGTCAGGTGCTGGCCGCGACCTCGAATCTCGCCGGGCAGACTGCTCTGTCACCTTCCGAGCTGGACACCGCCCGCCGCGGGCAACTGGTCGCCGATCACCCTCAGCTTGGCAATCTGCAGGGCCCGGTACGGGTGGCGGCAGGGCCGGCCACCAGTGGACGCCTTGTTGTCGCCGCCCAGAGCCTGGCGGACCGCGACGCCGCCGTCGCGGACCTGCGCAATGAGCTGGCCATCAGTTTCCCGCTCGTGCTGTTGGCCGCCGCAATAGGCGCCTATCTGCTGGCCGCCGCCGCCCTTCGGCCGGTCGAACGCATGCGCGCCCGCGCCGCCGGGATCAGCGCCACCGACGCGCACGCCCGCCTGCCCGTCCCACCGGCCCGCGACGAAATCCACCATCTCGGAACAACCTTCAACGAACTTCTGCAACGACTCCAAGATGCCCTAGAGCGGGAACGACAGTTCGTCAGCGATGCTGGCCACGAACTTCGCACCCCCCTAAGCCTGTTGACCACCGAACTCGAACTCGCCCTGCTGCGCCCACGAAGCAACCCCGAACTGGTCACCGCAATGCGCTCAGCCCTGGACGAAACCACCCGGCTGTCCCGCCTAGCGCGCGACCTGCTCACCGTCGCAGACACCGGCAGCTCCGCCGAGCCGCCAACCATCGACCTACGCACCCACCTGCAGGGGATCGGCGAGCGGTACCGCCACAGCCTCGGCAACCAACTCGACATCGACTGCTCCGCTGGCCAGAACGTTCGCGCCGACCCGAACGACCTGGATCGGATCATCAGCAACCTGATCGACAACGCCACCCAACACGGTGCCCCGCCGATCACCATCCGCGTCCAGCGGGCCACCGCCGACGACGTCGAGATCCGTGTCGGCGATCACGGCGCCGGATTCCCACCCGGCTTCCTCCCACACGCGTTCGACCGATTCACCCGCGCCGATACCGCGCGTACCACGGGCGGCACCGGACTCGGACTGGCCATCGTCGACACCCTCACTCAACGCAACCACGGCACGGTCAGCGCCCACAACCGCCCCGCTGGCGGCGCCGAAATCACCGTCCGGCTTGCTGCCGCATCCGCGTAGCCTGCGGAACTGCACAGCCGAAATTTGGGCATCGTCAGCCGCCCTGGTGCATCGCCAGATAGGCGCGGCTAAACCGGCTCGCCTCCGCTAGCGTCGGCCCGGTGGCGCACCTACTCGGGGCCGAGGCCGTACACCTCGAATATCCGACTCAGGTGGTGTTCGATTCGGTCACGCTCGGAGTCAACGATGGCGCGCGCGTCGGCATCGTCGGCCGAAACGGGGACGGCAAGTCCAGCCTGCTGGGTCTGCTGACCGGTCAACTGCGGCCCGATTCCGGGCGGGTCACCCAGCGCAGCGGGTTGCGGGTCAGCGCGCTGAGCCAGGCGGACACCCTCGACCCGGATCGCACCGTGGGCTGGACACTGGTCGGCGAGCAGGCCGACCACCAGTGGGCCGGTGACGCGCGGGTACGCGACGTAGTCGGCGGTCTGGTCTCCGACATCGCCTGGGACGCAAAGGTCGCCACGCTCAGCGGCGGCCAGCGACGACGGGTGCAGCTTGCGGAGTTGCTGGTCGGTGAATGGGACGTGATCGCCCTCGACGAGCCCACCAACCACCTCGACATCGAAGGCATCACCTGGCTGGCCGGCCATCTGCGGCAACGCTGGGCGCGCAACACCGGTGGACTGCTGCTGGTGACACACGACCGTTGGTTTCTCGACGAGGTCGCCACCGCCACATGGGAGGTGCACGACGGGATCGTCGAACCGTTCGAAGGCGGTTACGCGGCGTATGTGCTGCAGCGCGTCGAGCGCGACCGGCTGGCCGCCGCGGCGGAAGCCAAGCGGCAGAACTTGATGCGCAAGGAGCTGGCCTGGCTACGGCGCGGGCCGCCGGCGCGGACCTCGAAGCCCAAGTTCCGGATCGAGGCCGCCAACCAACTGATCGCCGACGTGCCGCCGCTGCGCAACGCCGTCGAGCTGGCCAAGCTGGCCACCGCCCGGCTCGGGAAGGACGTCATCGATCTGCTCAACGTATCGGTGTCGTTCGACGGCCGCCCGGTGCTGCGCGATATCGAATGGCGGATCGCCCCGGGTGAACGCACCGGCATCGTCGGAGCCAACGGCGCCGGCAAGTCGACCCTGCTGGGACTGATCGCCGGCACCGTTGCGCCGGACAGCGGCCTCGTCAAGCACGGCAAGACCGTCAAGCTCGCCGTCCTCGACCAGCAAGGTGATCAGCTGACCCCAGTCGCCGATGACCGGATCGCTGACGTCTTGGGCAGGCTGCGCGGCGGTTATCAGGTCGAGGGCCGCGAGGTGACCCCGGCCCAGCTGCTGGAGCGACTCGGTTTCGGCCGGGGTCAGCTCTCGGCGCGAGTCAGCGAGCTATCCGGCGGACAGCGACGGCGGTTGCAGCTCATGCTCACATTTTTGTCTGAGCCGAACGTCTTGCTCCTCGACGAGCCCACCAACGACGTGGACACCGACATGCTGACCGCCACCGAGGATTTGCTCGACTCGTGGCCGGGCACCTTGGTCGTCGTCTCGCACGACCGGTATCTGCTCGAGCGGGTCACCGACCAGCAGTACGCGATTCTCGACGGCCGATTGCGGCACCTGCCCGGCGGCATTGACCAATATTTGCGGTTGGCGGCCCATACCCCGCCCACCGAGGAGCCACGACCGCGAACACCTGTCGCCCGGCCGCAGGCAATGTCTGGCACGCAGCGTCGTGCCGCCGAGAAGGAACTGGCCGCGGCGGACCGCCAGCTGGCTCGCCTCACCGACCGAATCGCGGCCAAACACACCGAACTCGCCGAGCATGACCAGTCCGACCACGTCGCGTTGACTCGACTGACCCAAGAGTTGCGCGACCTCGAAGATGAGTTGGCGGCGACGGAAACCCGCTGGCTGGAACTGTCAGAGATTCTCGAATAATCAGATGGTGTCTTCCGGCCCGATTGAAACGGTGGCGTGCGTCGGCTCGAGCACCACCGCATCCAAGGGAACCTATCGGTGGATCGCCGAGTTGGAGAGCCGACCGCAAAACAGCCGGTTTAGATTCGTCAACCTGGGCGTGGGTGGGGACCTGTCGTTCGACATCATCAAGCGTCTGCGGCGCGTGGTCGATACACAGCCGGACAGAGTGATCGTTCTGGTTGGCACAAACGACATTCTGGCCAGTGTCTTTCCCAACTTTCGCCGAATCGTTCGGCTATGGAAGGGGCCGCCAGAAGAGCCCACCGTGCAGCGATTCGAGGAGAACCTTCAACTCATCACACGAAGGTTGCGGCAGGAGACGGAAGCGAGGATCGCCCTAAGTTCCTTTGCGCCCGTGGGAGAAGACCGACATTCCACAGATCCCGTTCAGTCCCGGCTGAACGACCTGTGCGCCGCCTATAACAGCGTGATCCGGGAGGTCTCGGCGCGGGAGGCGACGGACTACATCGGGTTCTATGAAGCCTTCCAGGATCAGCTGGAGCGCTCGAAGACCGCTAAGCCCTTCATCCGGTTCTCCTTTCCGTCGTTCTACCGCGACTATGTCGTCCGGGAGATGATCCTTCGGCGCAGTTTCGACGAGATCTCGCGGATCAACGGATGGGAGTTTCACATCGACGGCATTCATCTCAACACCCGGGGCGGCAGCATCCTCACGGAAGCCGTCCAGCAGTTCCTGGACTCGCCGGCCCGGCCAACTGCGCCGGGAAGAAGACTATGAGGACACAGCCGTACCGGCCGGTGCGTTACCTGCCCGGTGAGGCGTTACTCGCCTTGTACCGGCGACGTGGTGCGGTGATCAATTCCGGCATCGGCGGGCACGGCTACACCTATCTACTGGGCGACGACGCGAACAAGTTCGTATTCGCCAATGCCGACGCGTTCAGCTGGCGGGAAACGTTTGAGAACCTGGCGCTCGTCGACGGGCCCACGGCGTTGATCGTCAGCGATGGGGACGACCACCGGCGCCGTCGCAGTGTGCTGGCGCCGGGGCTGCGGCACCGACAAATCCAGGACTACGTGCAGACCATGGTGTCCAATATCGACACGGTCATCGACGGCTGGCGGCCCGGGCAACGGCTGGACATCTACCAGCAGTGCCGCTCCGCGGTCCGGCGCAGCACCGCAGAGAGCCTGTTTGGCCAGCGGATCGCGGTTCACTCCGACTTCCTTGGCGAGCAACTCCAACCCTTGCTGGACCTGACCCATCGGCTGCCGCAGGTGATGGCGCTGCAGCAGCGGGTCAACTCCCCGGGCTGGCGACGGGCGATGGCCGCCCGCTCGCGCCTCAACGATTTCGTCGACGCCCAGATCGCCGGCGCCCGCGTTGCGCCCAGACCCGACGACCACATGATGATGATGTTGATCAATGGTCGCGGCGAAGAGGGATATGCGTTGAGCGACGACGAGATTCGCGACTCGATCATTTCGCTCATTACCGCCGGCTACGAGACCACCAGCGGCGCGCTGGCCTGGGCGATCTACACGCTGTTGACCCTGCCTGGCGCGTGGGACAACGCCGCCGAAGAAGTGAATCGCGTGCTTGGCGACCGGCCGCCGGCCGCGGCCGATCTGGATGGGCTGACCTATCTCAACGGCGTGGTCCACGAGACACTGCGGCTGTACTCACCCGGGGTGATCTCCGCCCGCCGGGTGATGCGGGACCTCTGGTTCGACGGGCACCGCATCCGTGCCGGACGGTTGCTGATCTTCAGCGCGTACGTCACCCACCGGCTCCCCCAGCTCTGGCCCGAGCCAACCGAATTCCGGCCGGCTCGCTGGGATCCCGACTCACCGGATTACCGCAAGCCCGCACCGCACGAGTTCATCCCGTTCAGCGGCGGCTTGCACCGCTGCATCGGTGCGGTGATGGCGACCACCGAGATGACGGTCATGCTTGCCCGGCTACTCGCCAGGACCAGGCTCCGGCTGCCGGCTCAGCGGATTCGCGCGGCCAATCTCGCCGCGCTGGCCCCGCGGCCGGGCCTGACGGTCGACATCATCGACTCAGTGCCAGCGCAATAGCACCATTTCCGAGCAGAATCCGGGGCCCATCGCAAGCAACAGTCCGGGGCTCCCGCTGGGCGGCGGTTTGGCAATGGTGTCGCGCAAGATGTGCAGCACCGAGGCCGACGAAAGGTTGCCGATTTCGCCGAGCGAGCGCCAGGTCAGTTCGAGCGCCTCGGGCCGCAGCTCGACGCTCTTGGCGATCGCGTCGATCACCTTGGGACCACCGGGATGGCCCACCCAGGCGCCGATGTCGTCCTTGGTCAAGCCGTTCAGGGCGAGGAACTTATTGACGTCGTCGGCCAGGTATCGCTCGATGACCGACGGCAGCTCGGAAGACAGCATGAGCTGCAGGCCGGCGGAATCAACGTTCCAGCCCATGATCTGCAGCGATTCCGGGTAAAGGCGACTGCGCGAATCGAGGATGTCGGGGCCGCTCGCCGTCACTTGTTCGGCGCGACGGTCGCCGACAGCGACCACCGCCGCCGCCCCGTCGCCGAACATCGCAGTGGCGACCAGACCTGACACAGTTGGCTTGACCGCCGGGAAGGTAAGTGAGCAGAGCTCGACGGACACCAGAACCGCGACGCCGTCGGGCGCACCACGCAGATAGTCGTGCAGCCAGCCCAGCCCAGCCGCCCCGGCCGCGCAGCCCAGACCGAATAGCGGCACCCGGCGCACATCCGGGCGCAAACCGAGTCGTCCGGCGATCCTGGCGTCCAGCGACGGCACCGCAACGCCGGTGACGGTCGTGCTGGCGATCATGTCGATGTCCTGGGGTTGCAGGCCCGCCTCGTCAAGCGCGCCCAGCAGCGCCTCGCAACCAAGGTCCACCGCGTTTTCGATGAATACCTCGTTCGCCTCGCCGAAGTCGGTCAGCGACGGATATTTCTCCAGGGGCAGAACCAGGTGGCGACTGTTCACTTTCGCGCCCGCGTGCAGACGCCGGACAATCGCTTCGTGTTCCTTCAAGACGGGGAACTCGACAAATTGGTCGGTAATCTCGCTCTGGCTGTAACGATGCGGTGGCAACACACCGAACACACCTGCGATGACGCTCATGCCCTACCCTCTGCTCAAATAAGATTCCCCAGTGACCGAAGTTTAGGCCGTCGTGTGTTGGACGGCAAAGTCACTGGTATTCAACATGTGTCAAATACCGGCCCTGGACACCGTCACGGAATCGATTCTGCCAGCCCAGCTTTCGTCATTCAACGCCATCGTCTTCGTCTGAATTAAGCGCCATCGCGATCAAGGCATCAGGACTCAAAGAGTCGATGATGTCATCACTGACAGTTGAGTCAGGAACGACCTTTTCGGATTCGCCGGCGAGCAGTAATAGTTTTTCCAGCAATCCGGTTCTGCGAAGCTCCTGGAGAGGAATCCTTCGCAGCGTTGACCAAATCTTCTCATCGTCTGATTCTGCGCGATCGCCGTGAAGAAGTTGTTGAAGGTAAGTGGCCAATGCCGCAGGAGTCGGATAGTCAAAGATCAGAGTGCGCGACAATGCCAATCCGGTTTCGGTCGTGAGGCGGTTGCGCAGTTCGACCCCGGTCAGCGACTCAAACCCGAGGTCTCCAAAGGCGCGCTCGGCATCGATGTCGTGTCCGCCCGAGTGCCCCAAAACCGTCGCCGCATGCAAGCACACCAACTCCAGCAGCTGACGATGCTGCTCCTCGGGGGGCAGCGCTCGCAACTGCTCGGCCAGGCCTGCCCACCGACTCGCGATGGGAGGCGGCGCATCGTCGCCCGCGCCCAACCAATACCGGTGCCGGACGAATCCGTAAGTCGGCAACTCCACTCGACGGGCTGCTACGCCGGTAAACACCGCCGGCCAATCCACGCTCAACCCGGTGGTGAACAAATGCCCCGCCGCCCTCAGCAGCGAATCGATTTCGGGCCGGTCGTCGGCCAGCGTCACCACCGACATGCCCCGCTCGCTTGTCAACGATTGCTCCACCGCCGCCGTCAAGGCCGCACCGGGACCCACCTCCACAAACACCCCGGCTCCGAGGGACTCAGCCAACAGCACCCCATCAACAAAACGCACCGGCCGGCGCACATGGTCGACCCAATACTGGGGCGACCCATATCCATGACCGGCCAACTGCCCAGTCACGTTGGACACCAGCCCCATCCGCGGCTGACCCGCCGACACCTCCGCCACTACCCGACCGAACTCTTCGAGGATGGGTTCCATCAACGGCGAATGAAACGCGTGCGAGACCGCCAACCGATGCACACGGCGACCCTGCCCCGCCAGCCGATCCGCGATGGCAGCCACCGCAGCCTGCGCACCCGAAATCACCACCGATGTTGGGCCATTGACCGCCGCAATACTCACGCCCTCGGTCAACAGCGGCGCCACCTCGTCTTCGCCGGCGGCCACCGCGACCATTGCCCCAACGGCCGGCAACCCCGCCATCAAGCGGCCCCGAGCCGCCACCACCTTTGCCGCATCCGCTAAAGACAACACGCCTGCCACATACGCCGCGGTGATCTCGCCCACCGAATGACCCATCACCACATCTGGAACAACACCCCACGATTGCCACAACGCCGCCAACGCGACCTCTACGGCAAACAACGCGGGCTGGGCGAACTCGGTGTTTTGCAGCAGCTCCGCATCGCCACCCCACATCACTCGCTTGAGCGGTATCCGCACGTGGTCATCCAATGCCCGCACGGCTTCATCAAAAGCGTTGGCGAACAACGGGAAACGTTCATACAACGCCGCACCCATCCCCAACCACTGCGAGCCCTGGCCGGGAAACACAAACGCGGTGTTGCCCGCTCCTTGGACACGCCCCGCCACGAGGCCCGCGCCCGACTCACCGGCAGCCAACCCCGTCAACCCCGCCACGAACTGCTCGCGATCGCCGCCCACCAACACCGCGCGATGCTCGAACAGCGACCGCGTCGTCGCTAACGACCACCCAACATCGGCCACACCCAATCCCTCATGAATTCGCACATGTTCCAGCAGCCGACCCGCCTGATTCGTCAGCGCTTCAGCAGACCGAGCCGACAGCACCCACGCCACCACGGCGTCATCACGCTCAGCCACGGGACTTTCCGGCGCCGCGGGGGGCTCTTCGACGATCACGTGCGCGTTCGTTCCGCCCATTCCGAACGACGACACCCCAGCCCGCCGCGGTCGGTCCCGCACCGGCCAGGGCGCCAGCTCGGTGTTGACTTGCAGCCCCAGCTTTTTCAGATCGATCTCGGGATTCGCACTGGCATAGTTGAGACTCGGTGGAATCATGGCATTTTCGAGTGCCAGTACGGCTTTGAGTAGACCCGCGATTCCTGCGGCGCTTCCGGCGTGGCCGATGTTGGTCTTGACCGATCCCACACCGACCGGCCGATGTCGGCGCTCGGCGAAAACTTCACCCAGCGCCCTCGCCTCGACCGGGTCGCCGATCTCGGTTCCGGTGCCGTGGGCCTCGATGTAGTCAATATCGTTGCAGCCAAGGGTCGCACTGCAAAGCGCACGCTGGATGACATCGGCTTGCCCGGAAACCGAGGGCACGGCCTGACCGGCGGAGCTGTGTCCGGCATTGCCGACAGCACTTCCCCGGATGATTGCACGGATGCGGTTTCCATCCTCGAGTGCAGCGCGCAACGGCTTCAACAGCACCAGGGCACCGCCTTCGCCCCGCACGTAGCCGTCCGCACGTTCATCGAATGCATAGGTGTGGCCTGACGTCGACAGCGCGCCGAATTCTGCCTCCAGCAGCGCTGTTTCGTCAGCCAGATTGAGGTGGATCCCGCCGGCGATCGCCAGCGGCGATTCGCCCGTGCGCAGACTTTCACATGCCAGGTGAACCGCTACCAGGGAGGACGATTGACCGGAGTCGACGGTCATGCTGGAACCATGTAACCCGAAGGCGTAGGACATCCTGTTGGCGATCATTCCGCGGCTGATTCCGGTAAACGAATGATGATCGAGATTCTCCGCGACATCGCGAAGCGTCAGGACGGCATAGTCATCGGTCATCGCTCCGAGGTAGATCGAAACCTGCTCGCCGCGCAGCGTTTCCGGCACCACGAAAGCGTCCTCGAACAGTTCCCAGGCCAATTCGAGTGCCAATCGCTGCCGGGGGTCCATCGAGCAGGCCTCGCGTGGCGACAGGTTGAAGAAGTCCGCGTCGAACTCAGCGACATCGCCCGGCAACTGGGTGACTTCCAGTCCGTCGCGAACCAGACGCCAGAAATCGCGAGGCCCGGCAGCGGCGGGGAACCTACACGCCAGCCCGATGATTGCTATGTCAGACATCAGGGACCGGCATCCTCGTCGAGGATGGCGAAGAGTTGGCTTTCGCTGGCGGTCGCGATGTCATCACCGCCGTCGACGGGGTGAGATTGGTTGGGGGCAGGGGCGGTAAGACCGGTCAGAATGGTTTGGATGCGGGCAGAGAGGTGGGTTTTGTCGTCCGGGGTCCACTCGGGCTGGTTGACCAGCGTTTGCAATTCGCGGGCGATGTCGTTGAAACGAGCCAACCGGTCGGGTTCGCTGCTGGGTGCGCCGGTGACGATCGTGACGGAGCTGAGCTGCTCATCGACGTGAGCGGCCAGCGCTGCAGGGGTGGGATAGTCGAAAATCAAAGCCGGCGAAAGGATAAGTCCGGTAGCGGTTTTGAGGCGGTTGCGCAATTCTACGGCGGTCAGTGAGTCAAACCCGAGGTCTTGGAACGCCAAGTCGGCGCCAATATCGGCGCTGGAACGACCCAAAACGGTCGCGGCGTTGGTGCACACCAATTCCACCAACTGGAGGTGACGTTGCTCGGCGCTCAGCCCCTGCAGCCGCGCGGCCAAACCCGACGTCGACTCCAAGTTGTCGGTATCAGCGACGAGCCGCCGCCCCGGACGAGTGACCAACTCACGAAGCAATGGCGGCACCACACCACTCGCGCCCAGCCCCGCGGCGTCGATGCGGGCGGCGACCAGCACCGAACGATCGGCCAGCATCGCGTCATCGAACAGCTGTAACGCCTGGCGGGTGGATAGCGGCGCCAGCCCGACCCGGCTCATCCGCGCCCTGTCGCGATCGGCCAGGTGTCGGGTCATTGCGCTGGTTTGTTCCCATAGCCCCCAGGCCACCGACAACCCCGCCAAACCCTGCGCACGGCGATAGGCGGCCAGCGCGTCGAGAAAACTATTGGCCGCCGCATAGTTCCCCTGCCCCGGCGAGCCCACGATGCCGGCCATCGACGAAAACATCACAAACGCCGACAAATCCAGGTCTTGGGTCAGCTCATGCAAATTCCAGGCCCCATCGACCTTGGCCCGCAACACCACATCCACCCGCTCCGGCGTCAACGACGCAATCAACCCGTCATCAAGGACCCCCGCGGCATGGAACACCCCCTTGAGCGGGTACCGGGGATCCAGTCCGGCCAGTAAGGCCGCTACCGCATCACGATCGGCCACATCGCAAGCCACCACCGACACCTCGGCCCCGGCATCTGCGAGCCGGCCCACCAACTCGGAGGCGCCCTCGGCATCGGCACCAGTACGGCTGACGAGCACCACATGTGCGACGCCATACCGCGCCACCAAATGAGCAGCCACCGCTGAACCGGCCATCCCGGTACCCCCGGTGATCACCACGCTGCCGCCGGCCAGACCGCCACCTGACCCCGCCAGCACCGCATTACCGGGCCCATCGGGCAGGGTTAGCACCACCTTCCCAATTTGCCGGGCCTGGCTGACAAACCGATACGCCGCCGAGGCACATCGCACATCAAAAGTCTTGACCGGCAATGGCTCCAACGCCCCAGCCGCGAACAGCGCCATCAACTCGGCCAGCATCGCCGCGATACGGTCCGGGCCGGCCTCCATCAGGTCGAATGCGCGATAGTGCACTCCCTGGTGCTGGGTTGCCACCACCTGGGGGTCGCGAAGATCGGTTTTACCCATCTCGATGAATCGCCCGCCACCGACCAACAACCGCAACGAGGCATCAAGGAACTCACCGGCCAACGAGTTGAGCACCACATCGACCCCGGCTCCGTCGGTGGCCGCCAAGAACTTCTGCTCAAACTCCAACGACCGCGAATCACCGATATGGTCGTCGTCAAAACCCATCGCCTGCAACGTGGCCCACTTGCCACGACTGGCCGTGACGAAAACCTCCGCACCCCAATAGCGGGCGAGCTGCACCGCCGCCATCCCCACCCCACCGGTGGCCGCATGAACCAACACGCGCTGTCCGGCCTTGACACCGGCCAGCACCGACAGCCCATACAGCGCGGTCAAAAACACCACCGGCACACTGGCGGCCTGCACCAGCGACCACCCCGCCGGCACCACGGTCACCAACCGCGCATCCACCACCGCTTCAGAACCCACCACCCCCAACAAACCCATCACCGCATCACCAACGGCCAGCCCGGTCACACCCGGCCCGACCTCGACGATCACGCCCGCGCCTTCGGCCCCGAGCTCGCCACCACCCGGATACATGCCCAAGGCCACCAACACATCCCGGAAGTTCACCCCGACCGCAGCCACCGCCACCCGCACCTGCCCGGCAGCCAACTCCACCGAGCCGGCCGGGACGACCACGACGTCCTCTAAAGTGCCCTCACCGCCGGCAGCCAACCGCCAACCGCCGGCGGGTAACTCCAAGACCGCGCCCGCACCCACCGCGGCCAGCCGCACCGCGTGCGCCACACCGGAGCGCACCACTACTTGTGGTTCACCACAACGGATGACGTCCCGAATGTCCATCGAGCCATCCGAGTCCACCAAGATCACCCGACCCGGATGCTCGGCCTGCGCGGACCGCACCAATCCCCACACCGTCGCGCCAGCCAAGTCGGTGACTTCCTCAGCGGCCGAACCCACCGCCCCGCGAGTCAGCACGACTAGTACCCCAGACCCGTTTCCGGCCAACCACGACTGCACCGCCCCCAGTGCGTCTTGAGCCGCCGCGTGCACCGACCCCACTACACTGTCAGTTGCGGAACTCGGCTCCCACACCACTAGATCGTCGCCAATATCGTTGCTTTCCAACGCTATCGGTGACCATGCGACTTCGAACAAGCCGCCACTGCCGCCAGCAGCCGCCGCCACCGCGGCCGACAGCGCCTTCGCCGAAACCGGCCGAACCAACAACTCGCGCACCGACAAAACCGGCAACCCCGCTCTGTCGGCCAAGTCCACCGACACAGCCCCCTCGCCCACCGGCGCCAACCTCACCCGCACCCGCGACGCTCCGGCAGCGTGCAAACAGACCCCCTGCCAGGAAAAGGGCAACACCGTCGAGTCCCCACCCTCAGCAATGCCCCACGCATGCAACGCCGCATCCAAAACCACTGGGTGAATGCCAAACCCCGCGACCGTTACACCCTCTCCGACGGCTACCTCTGCGAAGACCTCTCGCCCCCGCCGCCACAACGCACGCACACCCCGAAACGCCGGCCCATACTCATAGCCGCGGGCCGCCAATACCTCGTACACATCACCGGCATCCACCACCGAAGCGCCCGCCGGTGGCCATACCGACATATCCACTGCGGGCTCCGCTGACCCCGCACTCAACACGCCCTGTGCGTGCAATACCCAGACCGAATCTGGCCCCACTCCACGCGAATACACCCACAACGCCCGGGAACCCGACTCGTCGGCGGCATCCACAACCACCTGCACCCGCACCCCACCAGCCACCGGCAGCACCAGCGGGGCCAACAACATCAGTTCGTCTACTGCCGAGCAGCCGACTTCATCGCCCGCCCGCAGCGCCAACTCCACGAATCCCGCTCCCGGAAACAGCACTACCCCATCGACGACGTGATCCGCCAGCCACGGTAAGTCCCCCACGGACAAGGAGCCCGTCATCACCAACGCACCCGAATCGGGTCGCTCCACCACCGCGCCCAACAACGGATGACCGGCGCGCGTCAGGCCGACACCACTCACATCTGCCGACCCCACCGAGCCGTAAGGCAACCAAAACCGCTGTCGCACAAATCCGTACGTCGGTAGGTCCACCCGGCGCCCGCCTCCCAGCGCAGCAGGCCAATCCACCCCCATTCCGCTCGCGAACAGGTGCGCCATCGCGGCGAGTAGTGATTCGGTCTCGGGGCGGCCTTTCGCCAGAGTTACCACCGACACCGCCTGCTGCGCGGTCAACGACTGCTCGACCGCAGCGGTGAGCCCACGACCAGGACCCACCTCCACAAAGAGCCCAGACCCCAATGATTCGGCGGCCCGCACGCCGTCGACGAAGCGCACCGGCTGCCGGACGTGCTCAACCCAATACTGCGGCGACCCGTACCCGGGACCGGCCAACTGCCCAGTGACATTTGACACCAACGCAATCCGCGGTTCGGCGGCCGAAACCCCGGCCAGTAGTTGCGAGAACTCGTCGAGCATGGGCTCCATCAGTACGGAATGGAATGCGTGTGACACCGCCAATGGATGCACTCGCCGACCCTGCTGTGCCAACCGCTCGGCCACCGCAGTCACCGGCGCGTCAGCACCCGAAATCACCACCGCATTCGGACCGTTGATGGCTGCAATGCTCATACCCTCGGTAAGCAATGGCGCCGCTTCGTCTTCACTGGCGGCCACCGCGACCATCACCCCACCGGCGGGCAACCCCGCCATCAACTGGGCCCGGGCCGCCACCACCGTGGCAGCGTCCGGCAGCGACAACACCCCTGCCACGTAGGCCGCGGTGATCTCACCCACTGAATGACCCATTACCACGTCCGGCACCACACCGCAGCGCCGCAACAACGCCGCCAGCGCCACCTCGACGGCAAACAACGCCGGCTGCGTGAACTCCGTGCTTTGCAACAGCGCGGCATCGCTACCCCAAATCACCTGCCGCAGCGGCAATCGCAACTTCGGGTCCAGCGCCGCCACCGCCTCGTCAAACGCCTGGGCGAAAGCCGGGAAGTGCTCATATAACTGCCGGCCCATCCCCAGCCACTGGGAGCCCTGGCCGGGAAACACAAACGCAACCTTGCCCAAGAAGTGGGCACGCCCCACCACGAGGCCCGCGCCCGGCTCACCAGCGGCCAACTCGATCAAGCCTGCGATCAGCTGCTCGCGGTCAGCGCCGGTCACCACGGCCCGGTGGTCGAATACCGACCGCGTCGTCACCAATGACCAACCCACATCCGCCGGAATCAGATCCGGATCGCTGGCCACCCGCGCCAGCAATCGCCTGGCCTGGTTAGCCAACGCCCGCTCTGAGCGAGCGGACAACACCCAGGCCGTCGCGGCGTCATCGCGGTGCGCCGCAATGCTTTCGCTTTCCAGCGCCGGCGCCTGCTCGATGATCACATGCGCGTTCGTCCCGCTGATTCCGAATGACGACACCCCCGCCCGGCGTGGCCCATCCCCCACCGGCCACGGTCGCGACTCCGTCAACAACGACACCGCGCCCGCCGACCAATCCACATGTGGCGTGGGCACATCCACGTGCAACGTCTGCGGCATCACGCCGTGCTGGATCGCCTGCACCATCTTGATCACCCCGGCCACTCCCGCGGCGGCCGACGTGTGACCGATGTTGGATTTGATGGACCCCAACCACAACGGCCGATCCGCCGGCCGATCCTGCCCATAGGTCGCGAGCAGCGCTTGCGCCTCAATCGGATCCCCGAGCACGGTCCCCGTTCCATGCCCTTCGACCACATCGACATCCGCCGTCGTCAAACCGGCGCTGGCCAGCGCCGTTCGGATGACGCGCTGTTGGGACGGCCCGTTCGGTGCGGTCAGTCCGTTGGAGGCGCCATCCTGATTCACTGCGGAGCCGCGCACCAGCGCCAACACCGGATGCCCCAACCGTCGCGCATCGGCCAGGCGCTCCACCGCCAGGACCCCTGCGCCTTCCGACCATGCGGTGCCGTCGGCGCCACCGGCATACACCTTGCACCGACCGTCTGGGGCCAGCGCCCGCTGGCGGCTGAACTCGACGAATGGCCCGGGGGTGGGCATCACCGTCAACCCGCCGACCAGCGCCAGGTCGCACTCTCCCGACCGCAGCGAGTGCGCCGCCAAATGCAATGCGACCAACGACGACGAACACGCCGTATCCACCGAGACCGCCGGGCCTTCCAGGCCAAGCACGTACGACACCCGTCCCGAGACCACGCTCAGCGTGGAGCCGGTGAGGCCGTAGCTCTCCAGCTCCCCCTCCATCAGGCCCCCGTAGCTGTCGTGGATCACGCCGGCGAACACGCCCGTCGCTGATCCTCGCAATTTCAACGGGTCAATCCCGGCCCGCTCCAACGCTTCCCACGACAGCTCCAGCATCAACCGCTGCTGCGGATCCATCGCCAGCGCCTCGCTGGGTCCGACGCCGAAAAATGCGGCGTCGAAATCGCCCACGTCGGCGAGGAATGACCCCTGCCGCACGTACATTTTGCCCGGGGTGTCGGGGTCGGGGTCGTACAAGCCCACGAGGTCCCAGCCCCGGTCTGTGGGAAAGTCCGACACCGCGTCGCGGCCCTCGACCACCATCTCCCACAGGCTGTCCGGGGAATCGACTCCGCCCGGATAGCGGCACGCCATCCCCACCACCGCCACCGGCTCGGACAGTTTGCCTTCCAACTCCGACAGCCGCCGTCGGGCGCGCCGCAGATCCGCGGTGAGGCGCTTAAGGTAATCAACGTGTTTGTCGGTGCCCGACACTGGTGCTCCGTGTTCTCTCAGGAGCCGAGTTCTTCGTCGAGGATGGCGAAGAGTTGGCTTTCGGTGGCGGCGTAAAGATCCTCGTCTTCGGGGTCCCGGGGGTCGTCGGGGTCCAGGCGCGCGCTGACGGTCGTCAGGAGGGTTTGGATGCGGGTGGTGAGGTGCGGTTTGTCTTCAGATTTCCACTCGGGTTGGTTGAGCAGTGTTTGCAGTTCGCGGGTGATGTCGTTGAAACGCGCCATCAGGTTCTGTTGGTCGGCGCCCGTGGTGTCGACGGCCAGTCGGCAGTCGAGGTGCTCGGCCAGTACGATGGGCGTCGGATAATCGAAGATCAGTGTGGGCGAAAGGCTAAGTCCGGTAGCGATTTTGAGCCGGTTACGCAGTTCGACGGCGGTCAGTGAATCAAACCCCAGGTCTTGAAAGACGCTTCCGGCGTTGATGTCGGCGGCATTCTGGCGGCCTAACACGGTAGCGGCGTTGCTGCACACCAGATCCACGAGTTGGTCGTGTCGCTGCTCATCGGTCAGGCTGTGCAGCCGTCCGACGATGCTCGTCATCGAGGCTGCCGTGGTGTCGGTTTCGTCGATGATGCGCCGGGTGGGTCGGGCGACGACCAACTGGCTCAGCAGCGGGGGCAGCGCGGCGCGCTGGTCGGCGAGCGCGGCAGAATCGATGCGAGCGGCCACCATCATGGGACGGTCGGTGAGCATCGCGTCGTCGAACAAGTGTAATGCCTGCTCGGTGGATAACGGTGCCAGCCCAAGTCGACTCATGCGGGCCTTGTCGCGGTCGGCGAGGTGTTGGGTCATCGCGCTGGCTTGTTCCCACAACCCCCAGGCCACCGACATCCCCGCCAAACCCTGCGCACGCCGATAGCCGGCCAGCCCATCAAGAAAACTGTTAGCTGCCGCATAGTTCCCCTGCCCCGGGGTCCCCACGATGCCGGCCATCGACGAAAACATCACAAACGCCGACAAGTCCAGGTCTTGGGTCAGCTCATGCAAATTCCAAGCCCCATCGACCTTGGCGCGCAACACCGCATCCACCCGCTGCGGCGTCAACGACGCGACCAACCCATCATCGAGGGCCCCGGCGGCATGGAACACGCCCTTGAGCGGATATTGGGGCGGCAGCTGCGCGATCAACGCCGCCACCGCATCACGATCGGCCACATCACAAGCCACCACCGACACCTGCGCCCCGGCATCTTCCAGCCGGCCCACCAACTCGGAGGCGCCCTCGGCATCGGCACCACTGCGGCTGGCCAACACCACATGAGCCACCCCATAACGAGCCACCAAATGAGCAGCCACCGCCGAACCAGCCATCCCGGTACCCCCGGTGATCACCACACTGCCGCCAGCCAGGCCTCCATGGCATCCACTGAGCAACGTGCCCGGCCCGTCGGGGACGGTGAGCACCACTTTGCCGACGTGGCGGGCCTGGCTGATAAAGCGATACGCCGCCGAGGCGCATCGCACATCAAAAGCCTCGACTGGCAATGGATTCAACGTGCCTGCCGCGAACAGCGCCATCAATTCGCCCAGCATCGCCGCAGTGCGGTCCGGGCCGGCCTCCATCAGATCGAATGCTCGATAGTGCACTCCCTGGTGCTGGGTTGCCACCACCTGGGGGTCGCGAAGATCGGTTTTACCCATCTCGATGAATCGCCCGCCACCGACCAACAACCGCAACGAGGCATCAAGGAACTCACCGGCCAACGAGTTGAGCACCACATCGACCCCGGCTCCGTCGGTGGCCGCCAAGAACTTCTGCTCAAACTCCAACGACCGCGAATCACCGATATGGTCGTCGTCAAAACCCATCGCCTGCAACGTGGCCCACTTGCCACGACTGGCAGTGACGAAAACCTCCGCACCCCAATAGCGGGCGAGCTGCACCGCCGCCATCCCCACCCCACCGGTGGCCGCATGCACCAACACGCGCTGTCCGGCCTTGACACCGGCCAGCACCGACAGCCCATACAACGCGGTCAAAAACACCACCGGCACACTGGCAGCCTCCACCAACGACCACCCCGCCGGCACCACGGTCACCAACCGCGCATCCACCACCGCCTCAGAACCCACCACCCCCAACAAACCCATCACCGCATCACCAACGGCCAGCCCGGTCACACCCGGCCCGACCTCGGCGATCACGCCCGCGCCTTCGGCCCCGAGCTCGCCACCACCCGGATACATGCCCAAGGCCACCAACACATCCCGAAAGTTCACCCCCACCGCAGCCACCGCCACCCGCACCTGCCCGGCAGCCAACTCCACCCGAGGGCATGACTGCACCACCAGGTCCTCTAATGTGCCGCCGCCGCCAGCGGTCATCCGCCATGCGCCCGCCGGCACGTCCAACACCGCCCCCGCCCCGACCGGGGCCAACCGAGCCCCGTAGGCCACACCGGAGCGCACTACCAGTTGTGGCTCACCACAACCAATGACGTCGCGGGCATCCATCGATCCATCTGAGTCCACCAAGATCACCCGACCTGGATGCTCTGCCTGCGCAGACCGCACCAGCCCCCAGACCGCGGCGCCGGCCAAATCCTCGACATCGTCGTCGGCCCAACTCACCGCCCCATGAGTCACGACGACCAGCACCCCGGAACCATCACCGGCCAGCCACGACTGCAACACCCCCAGCACCTCATGGCTGGCCGCATAGACCGACCCGACCACACCGTCCATTGCCGAGCCCGGCTGCCAAACCACCACTCCATCATCGCCAATACCATTGGACTCCAACGACACCGGCGACCATGTCACCTCGAATAGCCCCCCGCCGCCCCGAGGACCCGCTACTCGCATCGACAACTGCGCCACCGAGACTGGGCGAACCACCAACTCGCGTACCGATAAGACCGGCAGACCCGCTCCATCGGCCAAGTCCACCGACACCGCCGCCACACCCACCGGTGCAATCCGGACCCGCGCCCGCGACGCCCCCGTGGCATGCAAGCACACTCCCTGCCAGGAAAACGGCAACATCGTCTCGGACTGTTCGCCGGCCACTCCCATCGCGTGCAAGGCCGCATCCACCAACACCGGATGGATCCCGAAACCGTCGACTTCTACTCCGGCGACCTCCGGGACAGCGACTTCGGCGAATACTTCGTTTCCGCGCTGCCACATTGCCTGCAAACCTTGAAACGCCGGACCGTACTCATAACCTCGCTCGCCCAGTCGCTCATACGCGTCGGTCACATCGACCGCCGTCGCCCCCACCGGCGGCCAGACCGACATATCCGCGGGCGGCTGCACGGTCCCTGCGCCCAACACACCCTCGGCGTGTAACACCCACTCCGAACCAGGCTGAGCTCCAAGTGAATACACCGAGACTGTGCGACTGCCCGAACTGGCGGCAGCGCCCACCACCACCTGTACGTGCACCCCGTCAGCCGCCGGCAACAGCAATGGTGCCGAGAGCGTCAGCTCCTCCACCACTGTGCAACCGACCTCATCACCAGCGCGCAACACCAACTCCACGAACCCGGCGCCCGGGAACAACACCACCCCGGCCACCGCGTGATCGGTCAACCACGGTTGAGCAACCATCGAGAGCCGGCCGGTCAGTACCACACCGCCCGAATCAGGCCGCTGCACCACTGCACCCAGCAAGCCGTGCTCGGCCCCCGCCAAACCCAAACCGCCCATATCACCGGCACCGACGCCCATTTCCGGCAACCAAAACCGCTGAGGCTGAAAGGCGTACGTCGGCAACGGCACCTGGCAGCCACCCACAAACGCTGCCCGCCAATTCACGGCCACGCCCGCGACATGAGCCTGACCCGCCGACAGCCAAAACCTGTCAAGCCCACCGTCATCACGGCCCAGTGATGGAATGACGATGGCCTCGGAAACGCTGGGGGCGTTCCGATCGGCCAGAGTTTCCTCGATGCTGGCGATCAACACCGGATGCGGACTCGATTCGATGAACACCTGATGTCCGGTATCGCGCGCGCTGCGTACGGCACGGTCGAACCGCACCGTCTGCCGGATGCTGTGGTACCAGTACTCGGCGTTCAAACCGGCGGTGTCCATGAGCTCACCGGTGACTGTTGAGAAGAAAGCCACCGAGGACGAATGGGGTTCGATACCGGTCAGTGCCTGGGCAAGGGGCTCACGGATCGCATCCACCTGCGCAGAATGAGAGGCATAGTCGACATCGATCCTGCGGGCCCGCACGTTGTCAGCCTCACAACGCTGCATCAGCTCCTCTAGGGCGTTCACCTCGCCGGAGACCACCACTGCTGAAACGCCATTGATAGCAGCAATATTGAGTCGATCGCCCCACTGCTCCAGCAACTCGTGTGCTTTCGGCAGCCCACACGCCAGGGAGACCATGCCGCCAACGCCCGACAACTGCACCAGCAGCCGGCTTCGCAGCGCCACCACCCGGGCGGCGTCCTCCAGCGACAACCCGCCCGCCACGTTCGCTGCAGCGATCTCGCCCTGTGAGTGACCAATCACCGCATCGGGGATCACGCCCAGTGAGCGCCACAATTCGGCCAGCGAGACCATCACCGCCCACAGGACCGGCTGCACCACATCCACCCGATCGAGCCCCGGCGAACCCGCCGCACCCCGGATGACATCGATCAAGGACCATTCCACGTGCTCACCGAGCGCCTTCTCACACCGGTGCATGTGGTCAGCGAATACCTTTGAGGTATCGAGTAACTGCGCTCCCATGCCGACCCATTGCGAGCCTTGGCCGGGAAATACGAACACCGTCCTGTCCGCCGCGCGGGCACGCCCCACCACGACATTTGCACCGGGCTCACGTGCCGCCAACCCGGCCAATCCGGCCATCAGGTGCTCACGGTCATCGCCTACCACCACTGCCCGATGCTCAAACACCGACCGTGTCGACACCAACGACCAACCCACGTCGGCTATATCGAGATCCTCATCAGCACCAACATGTGCTAACAACCGGTTCGCCTGAGCGGCCAACGCCTCAGCTGAGCGAGCGGACAACACCCATGGAACCACTGGCATGTCACTATCACCCGAAGCGCCAATGCTTTCCAGTGCCGGAGCCTGTTCTAAGATCACATGCGCATTCGTTCCGCTTATTCCGAACGACGACACGCCGGCCCGTCGTGGCCGGCTCTGCGCGGGCCATGGCCGGCGCTCGGTCAACAACGACACCGCCCCCGCCGACCAATCCACATGCGGCGTGGGCACATCCACATGCAACGTCTGCGGCAGCACCCCGTTTTGGATCGCCTGCACCATCTTGATCACCCCGGCCACGCCCGCGGCAGCCGACGTGTGACCCATGTTGGATTTGATGGACCCCAACCACAACGGCCGATCCGCCGGCCGATCCTGCCCGTATGTCGCGAGCAGCGCTTGGGCCTCAATCGGATCGCCCAATGTAGTACCTGTGCCATGGCCTTCCACCAGGTCCACGTCGGCCGAACTCAACCGCGCATTGGCCAGTGCGGCCCGGACCACCCGCTGCTGCGCCGGCCCATTGGGGGTCGCCAGCCCGTTGGACGCGCCATCCTGATTGACCGCTGAGCCCCGCACCACAGCGAGCACCGGATGCCCCATTCGCCGCGCATCGGCCAACCGCTCCAACACCAACGCCCCGACGCCCTCGGAGAAGCCGGTTCCGTCGGCCGCACCGGCATATGCCTTACACCGTCCATCAGCGGCCAGCGCCCGCTGTCGACTGAATTCGATGAACATCGCCGGAGTGGCCATTACCGTCACCCCGCCGACCAGCGCCAAGTCACACTCGCCCGACCGCAACGAGCGCGCCGCCAAGTGCAATGCCACCAAGGATGACGAACATGCCGTATCCACCGACACCGCCGGGCCTTCCAAACCCAGCGCATACGCCACCCGCCCCGAGGCCACGCTCAACGTCGAACCGCGCAGGCCGTATCTCTCCAGATCTCCGGGCACCCGCCCCTGGCCCCCATACGAACCGTGGAATATGCCGGCGAACACACCCGTCGTCGACCCCCGCAGCGCCAACGGATCAATCCCTGCCCGCTCCAACGCTTCCCACGACACTTCCAGCAGCAAGCGCTGCTGCGGATCCATCGCCAGCGCCTCACTGGGTGCGATCCCAAAGAAGGCGGCGTCGAAATCGGCGACATCCGCCAAGAATCCGCCGCAGCGAGTGTACGACTTGCCTATCGCGTCAGGATCGGGATCAAACAGCCCAGCCAAATCCCAGCCCCGGTCGGCCGGAAAATCGGATACCACATCGCGACCCTCAGCCACCATCTGCCACAAGGCCTCCGGCGAATCCACCCCACCGGGATACCGGCACGCCATCCCCACCACCGCCACCGGCTCGGTGGTTAAAGCGAGATACTCGCGGTTCTCTCGCTTCAGCCGTTCGTTCTCCTTGAGGGACTTGCGGAGGGCCTTGACGAGCTCGTCTTGCGTGCTACTCATACGACCCGGCCTTTCGTGCTGCCCAAGCGAGCGGGCGAAGCTGTGCTTTCATTCGGTGCAAGCGCTTGCATGAAAGATATCGCCGCACGCCGGAGTCATTCGCCCCGCTGGCCATGGATCGCACCTTTCGAGAACCCCCGGCCAAACGTTCGTCGGTCCATCGCCCTAACTTCCATGCGGCGATGGCTACGAGACGAGACAGAGTCCACAGGCACGCATCAGCATCAGTGCCAGCGGAGTAACACGAGCTCGGAACAGAATCCGGGACCCATCGCGAGCATCAGCCCCGGGCTTCTGCTCGGCGGCTTTTTGGCGATGGTGTCACGGAGCACATGCAGCACCGAAGCGGACGAGAGGTTGCCGATCTCACCCAACGAGCGCCAGGTCAGCTCCAGCGCCTCGGCCGGCAGGTCGAGGGCCGCATTGATCGCTTCGATGACCTTGGGACCGCCGGGATGGCTGACCCAGGCGCCGATGTCGGTGGTGCTCAGGCCGTGCGCGCCCAGAAACGTGGTGACGTCATCGGCGATATATTGCTCGATCACGGTGGCCACGTCCTTCGACAGCACCAGCTCGAACCCGGTGGCGCCGACGTCATAACCCATCGTGCGCAGCGAGTCGGGGTAGAGATGGCTGCGCGAATCGATAATGTCCGGCCCGGCGGCGCCGACCTGTTCGGCGCGCCGCTCGCCGACGGCCACCACCGCGGCCGCTCCGTCAGCAAACAGCGCGCTGCCGACCAGGCCCGCCAGCGAAGGCTTGTATCCCGGGTAGGTGAGTGAGCAAAGCTCGACCGAGACCAGGGCCGCGACCCCGTCCGGCGCGCCGCGCAGGTAGTCGTGCAGCCGGGCCACTCCCGCGGCCCCGGCCACGCAGCCCAGGCCGAACAGCGGCACCCGCCGCACATCGTCGCGCAGCCCGAGCCGCCCGGCGATCCGGGCATCCAGCGACGGCACCGCCAGACCGGTGACCGTCGTCGTGATCAGCACGTCGAGGTCCTGCGGTTGCAGACCCGCCTCGTCGAGCGCGCCTACCAGCGCCTCACAGCCAAGATCCACTGCCATTTCGATGAAAATCCGGTTTGCTTCGCCGAAGTCACTCAGCCTCGGATACCTCTCCCGCGGCAGAACCAGGTGGCGGCTATTGACCTTGGCGCTGGTATGCAGCTGCCGAACTATGTCTTCGTAACCCTCGAAATCCGGAATGCTGAGGAACAAGTCGGTGAGTTCGCGCTGAGAATAGCGATGCGGGGGCAACGCACCGAACACACCTGCGATGACGCTCATTGGTCCCACCCCTTGGTGACGAAGATCTAGGCCGAAAGGTTCAACTCGATCGCCTAGTACTCGAAGTTTAGTCTGCCTGGAACTGCCCGGCAAAGTCCGCGGCTCAGCTCACCGGGTCAGCCTGGCCCTCAGCCGCTCGCAGCTCGCCAGGACCGCGTCGAGTTGGTCGGCGACCCGAGTCGGCGCCGTGCCACCCCTGGCGTCGCGCGCTGAAACCGAGCCCTCGATCGTCAACACCTCCCTGACCTGCGGCGTCAGATCGGTGCTGATGGCAGCCAGCTCATCGTCGGTCAGCTCCTCGAGCCCGACGCCGCGCCCTTCGGCCGCACGCACCGCGGCGCCAGCCGCCTCGTGCGCGGATCGGAACGGAACTCCCTGGCGCACAAGCCATTCGGCGATATCGGTGGCCAGCGTGTACCCGGCGGGGGCCAGAGCTGCCATCCGCTCGACATTGAACGTCAGGCTGCCGACCAGTCCTGCCATCGCCGGCAGCAGCAGCTCCAGCTGGGCCACCGAGTCGAACACCGGTTCCTTGTCTTCCTGCAGGTCACGGTTGTAAGCCAGCGGCTGGGCCTTCAGCGTCGCCAGCAGTCCGGCCAGGTTTCCGATCAGCCGGCCCGACTTGCCTCGGGCCAGCTCGGCGATGTCCGGATTCTTCTTCTGCGGCATGATCGAGCTGCCGGTGGACCACGAATCGTGCAAAGTGACGTAGCCGAATTCCGTCGAGCTCCAGATGATGATGTCCTCGGCGAGCCGGGACAGGTCGACGCCGATCATGGCGAACACGAACGCGGCTTCCGCGGCGAAATCCCGGGCCGCGGTCGCGTCGACGGAGTTGTCCGCGGCGGCGGCGAAACCCAGATCCGCGGCGATCGCGTCGGGGTCCAGGCCCAGCGACGACCCGGCCAGCGCTCCCGCGCCGTACGGGGACACCGCTGCGCGCTTGTCGAAGTCGACGATCCGGTCCACGTCGCGCAGCAATGGATGCGCGTGCGCCAGCAGATGATGGGCCAGCAGGATCGGCTGGGCCGACTGCAGATGGGTTTTACCAGGCATGATGGCCCTCGGGTGGGCGGCGGCCTGGGCGGCCAGCGCTGCGACGAGGTCGAGCGCTCCGGCGGCGACCCGTCGCACCGCGTCGCGCAGCCACATCCGGAACAGCGTGGCCACCTGGTCGTTGCGTGACCGGCCGGCGCGCAGCCGGCCGCCCAGGTCGGGCCCGACCCGGTCGATCAGTCCGCGCTCCAGGGCGGCGTGCACATCCTCGTCGCTGACCACCGGCGAAAAGCTGCCGTCGGCCACATCCTCGCCGAGGCTGTCCAACCCCGCCAACAGACCGTCGCGCTGCTCTTCGGTGAGCAGCCCGGCCCGGAACAGAACGATGGTGTGGGCCCGCGACGCGGTGATGTCGTAGGGAGCCAGCACCCAGTCGAAGTGGGTGGACTTGCTCAGCGCGGCCAGCGCGTCAGACGGGCCAGCGGCGAACCGCCCGCCCCACAGCGAACCCTGGTTGGTGCTCACGTTTCGTCGGCGGCCAGGTCCCGGCGGGCGGCGATCTTGGACGACAAGCCGTGCACGTAGACGAAGCCCTTCGCGGCCGACTGGTCGAAGCTGTCGCCCTCGTCGTAGGTGGCCAGGTTGAAGTCGTAGAGAGATTCAGCGCTGCGGCGACCATTCACCGCAATGTGGCCACCGTGCAACACCATTCGCACTTCACCAGACACATGCTCTTGCGTCTTGGCGACGAAGCTTTCCAGCGCGGCCTTCAGCGGTGAGTACCACAGCCCGTCGTACACCAGCTCGGCCCAGCGCTGGTCGGTCTGCCGTTTGAACCGGCCCAGTTCACGCTCGAGCGTGACGTGTTCGAGTTCGGCGTGCGCGGTGATGAGCGCCATCGCCCCTGGCGCCTCGTAGATCTCGCGGCTCTTGATACCCACCAGCCGGTCCTCGACGACGTCGAGGCGCCCCACCCCCTGCGCGCCGGCGCGGGTGTTCAGTTCCTCGATGGCCTGCAGCATCGACACCCGGTTGCCGTCGATGGACACCGGCACCCCGCGCTCGAACCCGACGATCACCTCGTCGGGGGTGCTCCAGTTCAGCGTGGGGTCTTCGGTGTAGGCGTAGATGTCCTTGGTGGGCGCATTCCACAGGTGCTCCAGGAAGCCGGTTTCCACCGCGCGACCCCACACATTCTGGTCGATCGAGAACGGCGAACGTTTGGTGACGTTGATCGGGATGGCGTTCTCCTCGGCGAACGCGATCGCCTTCTCGCGCGTCCACGCGTAATCGCGCACCGGCGCCAGCACCTCCAGATCTGGTGCCAGCGAAGCGAATCCGACCTCGAACCGGACCTGGTCATTGCCCTTACCGGTACAGCCGTGCGCGACGATGCCGCCCCCGTGCTCGCGAGCGGCCGCGACGAGGTGCTTGACGATCAGCGGTCGGCTGATCGCGGACACCAGCGGGTAGCGGTCCATGTACAGCGCGTTGTTCAACACGGTGGGCAGGCAATAGCCCTCGGCAAATTCGTCACGAGCATCGACGACCACCGCCTCGACGGCGCCGCAGTCCAGCGCCCGTTGGCGGATGACTTCCATGTCCTCGCCGCCCTGGCCAAGGTCAATCGCCACCGCCACAACCTGACGGCCGGTCTCCTTGCCTATCCAGCTGATCGCCACCGAGGTGTCCAGACCGCCCGAATACGCCAGGATGACGCGCTCTGACATGAATCAATCTCCAATCCGCAGCAGTCTCAGGCTTACTTGAGTTTTTCTAAAGTCGTGGCCAGCTCCGCGCCGGTCATCGGCTCTCGGGCGGCCACGAAGAGAGTGTCATCGCCGGCGATGGTGCCGACCACGTACGGTAGCGCCGCGCGGTCGATTGCGCTGGCCAAATAGTCGGCAGCGCCGGGCGGAGTGCGCAGCACCGCCAGGTTTGCGCTGGAGTCGACCGATACCAGCAGCTCGCCCAACAGCCGGGACAGCCGCGCCGTGCCGCCCGACACCCCGCGCACCGGGCTGCCGTCCTCTGGGACGACGTAGACCCCGACGCCGCCATCGGCCCCGCGCAGCTTCACCGCGCCGAGCTCTTCGAGATCGCGCGACAGCGTGGCCTGGGTGACGTCGATGCCTTCGTCGGCCAGCAGCGCTGCCAGTTCGGTTTGGCTGCGCACCGGCGCCGATGACAAGATGGCCACGATGCGGGCCTGACGGCCGGCACGGGTGGTCTCGGGTGCGGCCTTCGAACTGCTGCGAGTCATCGCGACCGCTCCAGCAGCCACACCAGCAGCGCCTTCTGGGCGTGCAGCCGGTTCTCGGCCTCGTCCCAGACCGCGCTGCGCGGTCCGTCCATCACCTCGTCGGTGATCTCGTCCCCGCGATGGGCCGGAAGGCAATGCAACACAACGGCTTCCGAGTCCGCCAGCCCGACAAGTTGCGAGTTGACCTGAAACGGCCGGAACGGCTTGACCCGGTCCAGTCCGTCGTCCTCCTGCCCCATCGACGTCCAGGTATCGGTCACCAGTACGTCGGCGCCCGCCGCGGCCGCATCGGCGTCGGTGGTGACCATCACCGAGGCGCCGGTGGCCTGCGCGCGCTGCTCAGCGGCGGCCACCACCGTCGGGTCAGGTGCGAAGCCGTCGGGCGCCGCGACGGTGACGTGGATGCCGGCAGTGACCGCGCCGAGCATCAGCGAATGAGCCATGTTGTTGGCGCCATCGCCGAAGTAGGACAGCCTCAGGCCGTGCAGCGCCCCCTTGCGTTCGGCGACGGTCTGCAGGTCCGCGAGCACTTGGCAGGGGTGGAACTCGTCGGACAGCGCGTTCACCACCGGCACCGTCGCCGTCGAGGCCATGGCGTCGAGCCGGTCTTGCCCGAACGTCCGCCAAACGATGGCGTCGACATAGCGGGACAACACTTTGGCGGTGTCCTGCAGGGTCTCGTCGCGGCCCAGCTGGGTGCTGCGGGCGTCGACGACGACGGCATGCCCGCCGAGCTGCGCGATGCCCACCTCGAACGAGAACCGGGTGCGGGTGGAGTTCTTGTCGAAGATGACCGCGACGCCGCGGGGCCCCTCGAGCGGACGACGGCTGAACGGGTCCTTCTTCAGTTCGGCAGCCAGCTGGAGGACCTCGGCCTGTTCGGCGGGTGACGAGATCGTCGTCACGCAGGAAATGCCGCATCATGTGCGCCGCTCTCCCCCGCAAGCGGGAGGTACCCCCACCCCATCGCTTCGTCCCCCGCAAGCGGGAAGTGCCCCCACTGCATCGTCGCGGCGCGTCATGCTGGTGCTCCGGCGGCGTCGAGGATGCCCGGCAGGGCGGCGATGAAGCTGTCGATCTGGGATTCGGTGATGATCAGCGGCGGTGCCAACCGGATGACGTCGGGTGCGGCGGCGTTGACCAAGAATCCGGCGTTGCGCGCGGCCGCCTCGGCGTCCTTGGCCCGCGGGGCGGTCAGCACCACGCCCCACAGCAGTCCGCGGCCGCGCACGTGGTCGATCAGCGGGTGGCCGAGCCTTTCGATGCCGTGGCGCACCGACTTGCCCAACACCTCGGCGCGCCGCACCAGGTCATCGGCTGCCAGCACGCGCAACACCGCCAGCGCCGCCGCGGTACAGATCGGGTTGCCGCCGAAGGTGCTGCCATGCAGGCCCGGCGTCAGCAGCTCCGCCGCCGGTCCGACGGCCAGGCACGCCCCGATCGGCAGCCCGCCGCCGAGCCCTTTGGCCAGTGTCACCACGTCGGGGGTGATGCCGTCGTGCTGATGGGCGAAAAAGGCGCCGGTGCGGCCCATCCCGGTCTGCACCTCGTCGAGTACCAGCAGGGCGCCGTGCTGGGCGGTGATTTCGCGGGCGGCAGCAAGGTAACCCCCGGGTGGGACGACGACGCCGCTCTCTCCCATGATCGGTTCCAGGAATACCGCGGCGGTGTCGTCGTCGACCGCGGCCGCCAGAGCGTCGGTGTCGCCGTACCGGACATGCGTGACCTCACCGGGCAACGGCGCGAACGGCGCCTGCTTGCTCGGCTGACCGGTCAGTGCCAGCGCGCCCATCGTCCGGCCGTGAAAAGCCTCTTGTGCGGCAACCAGTTTCGTGCGTCCGGTGAGCCGAGACAGCTTGAACGCCATCTCGTTCGCCTCGGTCCCGGAGTTGCAGAAGAACACTCGCGTCTGCGCATCCGCACCCAACAGCCCGACCAGTTCTTCGGCCAGCGTGATAGCGGGTTCGGTCGCATACAGGTTGGACGTGTGGCCCAGCGTCGCGATCTGGTGCGTGACGGCCTCGATGATGGCGGGGTGGCGATGACCCAGGACGTTGACCGCGATGCCGCCGAGCAGATCCAGGTAGGTGTTGCCGTCGACGTCGGTGACCACTGCGCCATCCCCACTGGCCAACGCCACCGGCGGGGTGCCGTAGTTGTTCATCATCACGGCTTCCCACCGCTGCCGCATAACGTCGGTCTGGGTCATCGAGCGCCGCTCCTCTCCCCCGCAAGCGGGAGGTGCCCCCACATCGCTTCCTTGCTGTGCATCGTCGCCGGCGCGTGTCATGCGCTCACCACCTTGGTGCCGGTGCCCGCATCGGTGAACAACTCGACCAGCACGCAGTGTGTGACCCTGCCGTCGATGACGTGCGCGCTGGGCACACCCGCTGTGACTGCCCTCAGACACGCTTCAACCTTGGGGATCATGCCGGCCTCCAGCGCGGGCAGCAGTTGCGCCAGTGTAGCGGTATCGATTTCGCTGACCAGCGAATCTCGGTCTGGCCAGCTGGTGTACAGGCCTTCCACATCGGTGAGCATCAACAGCTTTTCGGCTCCCAGGGCTTCGGCCAACGCCGCCGCGGCGGTATCGGCGTTGATGTTGTGCACCACACCGTCGGAATCCGGCGCGAGTGTCGACACCACCGGAATACGGCGCGCCGCAATCAGATCCAGCACCGCTGCCGTGTTGACCTGGTCGACGTCGCCCACCAGGCCGATGTCGGTGGCGACGCCGTCGACGGTGACGCTGCGCCGCACGGCGGTGAACAGTTGCGCGTCCTCGCCGGTGATGCCGACGGCATAGGGTCCGTGCGCGTTGATCAGATTGACCAGTTCGCGGCCCACTTGGCCGAACAGCACCATCCGCGCCACGTCGAGCACTTCCGGTGTGGTGACCCGGAATCCGCCCTTGAAGTCGCCTTTGTCGATGCCGAGGCGGCGCAGCATGGCGGTGATCTGTGGTCCGCCGCCGTGCACGACGACGGGGTGGATTCCGCAATTGCGCAGAAAGGCCATGTCGGCGGCGAACGCTCGCCGCAACGTGTCGTCGGTCATGGCGTTGCCGCCGTATTTGATCACGACGATCTTGCCGTGCAACTGCTTGAGCCACGGCAAGGCTTCGGCCAGCACCTGCGCCTTGACCTGGGTGGGCAACTCTTCGATTTTCATGGTCATGAGCTGTAGGCCGAATTCTCTTCGACGTAACCGTGCGACAGGTCGGTGGTGCGGATGGCGGCAGAGGCGTCTCCTACGCCGAGGTCGACGGTGACGTCGATATCGGCGCCCGAAAGGTCCACCTCGCGCGCGCCCGGAGCCCCGACTCCGTCGACACAGACCGCTGAACCGTTGAACCACACGGTGATTCGATCGGGCTCGAGGGTGACCGCCGGCGCCAAGCCGACAGCCGCGACCACCCGGCCCCAGTTGGGGTCCGACCCGAACATCGCGGTCTTGACCAGGCTGTCGCGCGCGACCGCCCGGGCGGCTGCTACCGCTTCGTCCTCGGATGCGGCCCCGGTCACCGTCACGGTGACGCGCTTGGTGACGCCCTCGGCGTCGCCTTGCAGCTGCGCGCACAGGTCGTCGCAGACCCGCAACACGGCCTCGTCGAGATCGGCCTGGGGCGGGGCGATCCCGCTGGCACCCGATGCCAGCAGCAGCACGGTGTCGTTGGTGGAACAGCAGCCGTCGATGTCGAGCCGGTCGAAGGTACGGGCGGCAGCGCGGCGCAACGCCTGGTCGAGTGCTGCCGGGTCGGCGACCGCGTCGGTGCTGAGCACACACAGCATGGTGGCCAGGGATGGCGCCAGCATGCCCGCACCTTTGGCCATCCCGCCGACGGTCCAGTTGTTCGGATGATGCAGCGCAACCTGTTTGGCCACCGTGTCGGTGGTCATGATGGCATGCGCGGCGTCCTCCCCGCCGGTCAGCCCGCCCGCCATCTCATGCACGATCTGGCGAACACCGCTGAGCATCTTGTCCATTGGCAGCCGGTCGCCGATCAGACCGGTGGAGCAGACCGCGACCTCGATCGCCCCCGTTTCGGTCCCCCAATCCGACAATGCTGCGGCCACCGCCTCCGCGGTGGCATGGGTGTCCTGGAAGCCGCCCGGTCCGGTGCAGGCGTTGGCGCCGCCGGAGTTGAGGATCACCGCGCGCAGCTGCCCGGTGGTCAGTACCTGCTGGGTCCAGAGCACCGGCGCGGCTTTGACTCGGTTGCGGGTGAACACTCCGGCGGCCGCGTAGTCGGGTCCTTCGTTGAGGACCAGTGCGAGGTCACGAGCACCCGATCTCTTGATCCCGGCGGCGATGCCGGCGGCCCGGAATCCGGCGGGAGCGGTGACGCCCTGCTCCCGCAGCAACCGTGCCGTGGCTGCCAAGTCCGTCATGGCGCGACCCCGACGACCGAAAGGCCTTCTGTCTCAGGCCAACCCAGCGCCAGGTTCATCGACTGCACCGCGGCACCGCCCGTGCCCTTGACCAGATTGTCGATCGCCGCGATCGCGACGAACGTCTCGGCGGCCTCGTCCACCGCGACAGCGACCTGCGCCGCATTGCTGCCGATCACCGAACCTGTGCGGGGCAGCTGCCCTTCAGGCATCAGGTAAATGAAAGGCTCTGCGTCATAAGCCTTTTCGTAGGCAGCTCGCAGTTGTGATAGCGGGGATCGGGTGCGCGCGGTGCAGGTGGCCAGGATGCCGCGGGAGGTCGGGATGAGCACCGGCGTGAACGACACCGTGACGTCGCGATCGGTGACGGCCCGCAGCCCTTGCGCGATCTCGGGCGTGTGCCGGTGAGCGCCGGCGATGTTGTAGGCCCGTGCCGATCCGATGACCTCCGAGCCGAGCAGGTCGGCCTTGGCAGCCCGACCGGCTCCGGAGGTACCGCTGACGGCGACCACCGTGACGGCGGGTTCGACGAGGTCCTCGGCCACTGCGGGTAACAGCGCCAGCAGCGCGGCGGTCGGATAGCAGCCCGGCACCGCGATGCGGCGTGCGCCGCGCAGCCGCTCCCGCGCGCCGGGCAGCTCCGGCAGCCCGTACGGCCAGCTGCCGGCGTGCGGGGACCCGTAGAACCGCTCCCACGCGGCGGCATCGTTGAGCCGGAAGTCCGCGCCGCAGTCGATGATCAGGGTTTCGGGGCTGAGCTGCTCGGCCAGCGCCGCCGAATGCCCGTGCGGCAAGGCCAGGAACACCACGTCATGGCCGCTCAGCACGGCAAGCTCGGTAGGCTCGACCACTCGCTGGGCCAGTGGCGTCAGGTGCGGATGGTGCTCACCCAGCGTGCTGCCGGCGCTGGCCGCGGCGGTCACGGAACCGATGGTGAGCCGGCCGTCGGCGTATGCGGGATGCCCGAGTAGCAGCCGGAGGATCTCACCGCCCGCGTAACCGCTGGCACCGGCAACCGCCACTTTTAGAACGTCGGCCATTTCAGTTATTCTGCATGATTATGCAGTAGCTTGCAAATCAATTCCGTCGCGCGACGCGCTGCTCAACGGGTTTTAGGCACGCAATTCGGCGCCGACGGCCTCGGCGGCGCGTCGCACCGCGGCATCACGAGCGGCACTGGCGTCGTCTTCGGTCAGTGTGCGATCCGGCGCGCGGAAGCGCAGCGCAAAGGTCAGCGACTTGCGATGCTCACCGATCTGTGGACCGGTGAAGACGTCGAACAATTGAATATCTTCCAGCAGTTCACCGGCCCCCTCGCGGACGGCATCCGCCACCGCCTGGGCGGGTACGTGGGCGGACACCACCAGGCTGACGTCCTGGAACACGGCCGGGAATGGCGACACCCTGGGAGTTGGCAACGCCTCGACGATCGGAATCGCATCGAGGTTCAGCTCGAGCGCGCAGGTGCCCTTCGGCAGCCCGGAGCGCTCGATCACGGCAGGATGCAGCTGCCCCGCGTAACCGACCCGGGTTTCCCCGACGAGCACCTCGGCGCAGCGACCCGGATGCCACGGCAGATATTGGGCTGCGCGAAGGACTAGGTCAACTCCGCTGGCGCGCGCGATGATTCGCACCGCCTCGAACGCGTCGGTGGCATCGGCGCCGCGCCCAGGCCCCCACGGGCCGCGCGGTTCACGCAGGCCGGCCAACACCGCGGCGACGTACTGCGGTTGCCGGGGCAACGACGCGTCCAGCGTGGCGATCTCGGCATCGGTCGGCCGGCGGTCGACAGGGATGAGCTCGACACCACGAGTCTGCTCGCTCGGCTGCACCACCTGCGCGATGGCAAACAGCGCGGCGTCGACGAGACCTCGGGATACATTGCGCCCCAACGCTTCCAGCAGACCGGGCAACAGCGTGGTGGCCAGCTCCGGACGATCTGCTTCCAGCGGGTTAAGCACGTGGGTGGTGGTGCGTCGCGGGTCGTCGGCGGATAGGCCCCAGAGGTCGAACACACCGGCGGGCAGAAACGGTGTGGGCAGGACTTCGACGTACCCGGATTGGGCCAGCGACTTACCGATGGCGCGGCGACGCTTCTGCACCACGGTGAGCCCCCGGCCCCCGGGCGCCGACGGCAGCACCGACGGGATGGCCTCCAGCCCCTCCAGCCGCAGCACTTCCTCCACAAGGTCGGCGGGCTGCATGAGATCGGGGCGCCAACTCGGCGGAGTCACGGTCAAGGCGTCACCGCGGTCGCCGTCCGGGGCCACCGCAGCGCCGATCTGGGCCAGTCGCCTGGCCGTGGTGCCCGCGGCATAGGCCACGCCCGCGACGCGGTCCGGCAGGTCGACAGCAATCCGGATCGGCGGCAGTGACCAGTCATCGCGCGGCGGGTCACCGCGCCAATCGGTCAGGGTCGGTGACACAGCTCCCCCGGCGATGTCGGCGAGCAGCGCGGCACAGCGGTCGAGCGCGGCCACCGAAATGGCCGGGTCCACCGCGCGCTCATAACGACGGGCGGCCTCGCTGGACAGGTGCAACCGCCGCTGAGTGCGTGACACCGCGGCCGGGTCCCACACCGCGGCCTCCAGCAGCACGTCGGTGGAATCGCCGCGCACCTCGGTGCTTGCCGCACCCATCACGCCGCCGATCGCCGCGGTGGCCACGTCGTCGACGATGAGGACATCGGCGGGATCAAGTTTGCGCTCAACGCCATCGAGGGTGACAACGGTCTCGCCGGGCCGGGCGAACCGAACGCCGAACCGGCCGGTGATGCGGTTGCGGTCGTGGGCGTGCATGGGGTGGCCCAGCTCCAGCATCACGTAGTTGGTCACATCCACGGCCGGGGAGGTCGCCCGGATGCCGGATAGCAGCAGCCGCCGCTGCAGCCACCATGGTGACACCGCAGCGGGATCGATCCCGGTGACCGGGCGCAGCGCGAAGCGGCGAACGCCCGTCTCGGCCTGTACCGTCAGCGGCCAAGCCTCTCCGTCGACCGGCAACGGCTTGACCTCCGCGGGGTCGACGAAGTCCAGGTCATAGGCGCAGGCGATCTCACGGGCCAAGCCACGCAGCGACATGCAGTAGCCGCGGTCGGGGGTGATGGCCAAGTGGAAGACCACGTCGTCCAATCCCAGCACCCCGGCGGCCTCGGCTCCGGGTTCGGCCGTACCCGGCGGCAGCACCAGGATTCCGGAATGGTCTGCGCCCAAACCGAGTTCGGCTGCCGAGCAGATCATTCCGTCGGAGTTGCGCCCGTAGGTGTTGCGGGCCGTAATAGCAAACCCACCGGGCAGCGTGGCACCGGGTAATGCCACCACAACCAGATCGTCGACCATGAAGTTTGTTGCACCACAGATGATCTCACGCTGCTGGCCTTCAATGTTGGGGCCGACGTCGACCAGGCAGGCCCGGATCGGCTTCTTGAAACCGGTGAGCTCGTCGATGCCGGTGACCCGTCCCACGGTCAGCGGCCCGTCGACCGGACCGAGCGTGACAACTTCCTCGACCTCGTGGCCAATGCGCACCAGCGTCTGCTCGAGGTCGTCGGGGGCGACATCCCACCCGGGGGCGCCCTCAGTGACCACCTCGCGCAGCCAGCTATAGGGAATGCGCATCAGGCACCCACCCCGAACGGCAACGAGAACCGGACGTCCCCCTCGACCATGTCGCGCATGTCGGGAATGCCATTGCGAAACTGCAGCGTGCGTTCCAGGCCCATCCCGAAGGCAAAGCCGGAGTAGATATCGGGGTCAATTCCAGCGGACCGCAACACGTTTGGATGCACCATGCCGCAGCCGCCCCATTCCACCCAGTCGGCGCCCCCCTTCTTGTCGGCGAACCAGACGTCGAACTCGGCGGACGGTTCGGTGAACGGGAAGAAGTGCGGTCGAAACCGGGTGCGCACCGAAGGACCGAACTCTGCGCGCGCGAACGAGTCCAGTGTTCCCCGCAGATGCGCCATGGTCAGGTCGCGGTCCACCGCCAACCCTTCGACCTGGTGGAAGACGGGCGTATGGGTGGCGTCGAGTTCATCGGTACGGAATGTGCGGCCAATCGAGACGATGTAGACCGGCAGCTCGCGCTCGAGCAGGGTGCGTACCTGCACCGGTGAGGTATGCGTACGCAGCAGCTGCCGCGAACCCTCCGGTGCGATATAGAAGGTGTCTTGTTCGCTGCGCGCGGGATGGTCGGGAGGGAAATTGAGGGCGTCGAAGTTGAACTGCTCACTTTCGACCTCCGGCCCCTCCACCAGCTCCCATCCCATCGCGATGAAGGTATCGGCGACGCGCTCGGCCAATATCGTGATCGGGTGCCGGGCGCCGGTCGGCTGCCGAGTCGACGGCAATGTGACGTCGATGCCTTCGGCGGCCAGCACGGCCGCGTCGCGCTCGGCACGCAGCACCGCCAGCCGGCCGTCGTAGCTGTGCTGGGCCTCGCCGCGTGCGGTGTTGACGCGCTTGCCGGCGTCGGCGCGCTGGTCCTTGGGCACGCTGCCCAGCGCTTGTCGCGCCAGCGCCAGCGGCGATCGGTCGCCGAGGTGCTCGGTCTTGACGAGTGCCAGCGCCTCCAGGTCGCCCGCGTGTGCGATGGCCTGCCGGGCGGCATTGACCGCATTGGTCAATGCTTCCGGCGACAGGTCGACGGGTTGATCGCCCACGCGGCGACACTCTCCTTGCTGACGAGGCTGTTCGGACTGCTCGCATCGTCGCGAGCGGATTTGCGCGCGACACGGGTCGAGTGCCGATCATAAGTGATCCGGTGCATGCCGCCCGGTGCGCGCTTCCGGTCGCGGCGAGATGGCCGAGGGGACGCTTAGCCAGCCATGACCGGCTGCGGACCGGTCAGCGAGTTCTCGTCCTGCACCACCGAAGCCCGCAGCGAACCACGCGCGCTGCCGAACTGGGCGATCTTGTACGCGACGAACGCGCCCAAGGCCCCGCACACCGGCGCGGCAGCCATCGTCCCCCAGTGATGAGCCAGGACCAGGAACCCGAACCCCGAGGACGCCGCCAGCATCAGACACAGCACCGGCGTCCAGCGAATCGGCTGACGGAACCGGGCGGACACCAGCACGCCCAGAATCACCGCGATGGTGTGCCCCGCATCGGTGAAGTCGGCACCGATGATCGCCGACGCCAGGCTCGCCGCTACCCACCAGCCGATCCAGGCCGGCCGCCAGCGTTCGGGAATCGCCGCCGTCATCGCTCCGAGCACCGCGAGGGCGCCATAGCTCATCCCGACGTCACTGGCGCGGGCAATTGATGTCGGCAGCCAGCCGCACTCGACCGCGGAGGCAAGAGCAGCGGCCACCACCAAGGTCGCGCCGATATGGCCGACGAGGAACGCCACGATCAGCCGGATGGTGCGCAAATGCAGTTCTGCGAGTGCGAGCAGGCACGTCAGAAAGGGCAACCAGAAGTAGAGCGGACCAGCATCGACGACCAGCGCGCTGCCCAGCAGCGTGCCCAGATGGCCGTGCGCCAGGTTGTGCAGGTTGGTGCTGGCGCGCTGAACGAGTACGTCATGCGCATGCGGGCCAAGCGCCAGGATGGCGCAGCTGATGGCAAGCAGAATCGCCACGTACCCAACGGTGAACTGAACCCGGGCCAGCCGGGAGAAGATGCCCCCAAACATTGATATCCATTATATGGGCTAATTTGTTTCGGAAGTGTGATCAGAGGCTGTCAACTCCCTAAGAGTCTTGAGACGATATATCGCCAGGTCCGCGGGGATGCCGGCGGTTTTGGGCGCGAACACGGGTTTACGTGCACGTTTGGCGACAACGCCCAAGGCGTCCAGTTCGCTTTGTGGTATCAGGTCCAGGGTCGGGCTTGAGATCATGATGCCCCCTTTGGTGGCGCGTTCCATCACGCGAGCGGCGATGTTGACGTCGACGCCGAGCCAGTCGGCAGCCATCCGCTGTGGGCGCCCGGTGTGTATCCCGGCCCGCATTCGCGGCGTGTAGCCCGCCACCTCAACCGATTTCAGCTCCTCCTTGGCAGCCAGTACGGCCCGCGCGGCGACCGTCGGGTCGCGGAACACCGCCATCAGTCCGTCGCCCATCCGTTTGACGATGTGCCCTCCCGCGTCCAGCAGCGGCGGCTCGACCGCCCGTGCCACCTGCCGCAACAGGTCGAGCGCCGCATCGTCGCCGGCGTGCAACGACCACGTCGAAAAGCCGACCAGGTCGGTGAATACCAGCGTCACTTCCGGATTCGCCGGCCGTCGGGAAACGGCCTCGGTCAACGCCTGCCACACCTGCAGCACACCCAGGCTGACCTCACGCGACGCGGCGTCCCGATCCCCCAGCAGCCGGTCGGCGGCTCGCGCCGCAGCGCGTGGCGCGCCCTCCCCCGCAGTGGACAGCGGGTCGCCGAACTCATGATCGCCGGGCAACAGCCGTCGCGCCCGCCGGACAAACGCCACCACGCCCGGGCGGTGATTTGTCGTGCGCAACCACTGCGCCGCGCTGTGCACCGAAGAACGCTGTCGTGAGTCGGGGGGCGCCACCGTGGTCACCGTTCCGGGGTCCGTTTGCAAGGGCTCGCCCGGGTCCGGATCGCGAGGCGCGAGTTCCACTTGGCCAGGGTAAGTAGTTCCGCCTGACGCAGGCAATGACAGTCGCCCGATATGTGTCACATCTCGCATCAAAGGTACTGATCACGACCTCATTACTCCGGGGCCACACCGATATCGAAACTCGGTAACACCTAGCCGCGCCGGGCGCCGAAATCGTAGACAACGTGCGTTGTCAAAGTTATCGTGAGCGCAGTTAGTAGTAGGAGGCTGTGATGACTGCCACATCGAGTCCATCCGCTGATCCGCTCGGACCAGATTCACTCACCTGGAAGTACTTTGGCGATTTGCGCACCGGGATGATGGGCATCTGGATCGGGGCCATCCAAAACATGTATCCGGAACTCGGCGCGGGTGTCGAGGAGCATTCGATCCTGCTGCGCGAGCCTTTGCAACGGGTGGCCCGGTCGGTCTACCCGATCATGGGCGTCGTGTACGACGGCGAGCGAGCGGCGCAGACCGGCGAGCAGATCAAGCGCTACCACGACACCATCAAGGGGACTGACATCACGGGCCGCCGTTATCACGCCCTGAACCCGGAAACCTTCTACTGGGCGCATGCCACGTTCTTCATGCTCGTCATCAAGGTGGCCGAGTACTTCTGCGGGGGTTTGACCGAGTCCGAGAAGCGGCAGCTGTTCGCCGAGCATGTGCAGTGGTACCGGATGTACGGGATGAGCATGCGGCCGGTGCCCAAATCCTGGGAGGAATTTCAGCAGTACTGGGACCGGGTCTGCCGCGAAGAGCTGGAAATCAACCAGGCGACGCTGGACATCTTCCAGATTCGCATTCCCAAACCGAAGTTCATCCTGATGCCGACACCGATCTGGGACCAGTTGTTCAAGCCGTTGGTGGCGGGTCAGCGCTGGATCGCGGCGGGACTATTCGAGCCTGCGGTTCGCGAGAAGGCGGGAATGCGCTGGACGCCGGGCGACGAGGTGTTGTTGCGCATCTTCGGCAAGATGGTTGAGCTGGCTTTCTTGGCCGTCCCCGACGAAATCCGCTTGCACCCGCGCGCGTTGGCCGCCTACCGCCGTGCCCATGGGCGGATTCCAGGCGACGCGCCGTTGGTCGAGGCACCGGAATTCATGGCGCCGCCGCGTGACCGCCGCGGGCTGCCAATGCACTACTTCCCGCCGCGCAAGTCTTTGATGGCGCGCGCCGGGTCGCTGGTGCACACCACGCTCTCGCTGGCCGGCATGCGCCCTGCGCGGGGCCCCAAAAGGGCTGCGTAGAAAGGCGGCCTAACACTGCTTCTGCACAGCCAGAGCCTGCGCGCTCTGGTAGAGACAGATCGCCGCGGCGGCGGCCACGTTCAGGCTCTCCGCCCCACCGGACATCGGGATCCGCACGCGGCGATCTGCCTGGTCCGCGATTTCGGCTGACAAACCGTGTGATTCGGGCCCAAACAGCCAAGCCGTCGGCCTGCCGAGCAGCTCCCCGGCTTCGTCAAGGCGCGTCTCGCCGTCCACCGTGCTGGCCAGCACCTGCAGCCCGGCGGCGCGCAACGCGGTGAGGACGGCGCGGGCGTCGGGCACGGGGACGACTGGAATCGAAAAAATGCTGCCGGCGGAAGCGCGCAAGCACTTGCCGTTATATGGGTCGACGCTGTGCCCGCCCAAGATTACGGCCGCGGCACCCATCGCGTCGGCGATGCGGATAACGGTGCCCGCATTGCCCGGCTCGCTGATTTCGACGGCGACGGCAATCAGCCGAGGCGCGGCGGCGAGCACGTCCTCGAGCCCGGTCGTCGGGATTTCGCAGACAGCCACCAAACCCGCCGGAGTGACGGTGTCGGACAGGGCTTTCGCGGCACGCTCGGTCACCAGATGAACCGGAAGCTCGTGCCGCCCAACTAGGGAACTCAGCAACGACGCGTGCCGCTGCTGGGCGGGCTCGGTGACGAATACTTCCCGGACCAGCCCGCGCGCCGATGCGGCCTCGACCAGGTTAGCGCCTTCGGCGAGAAATCGTCTCGCCCGCCGCCGGCCCACGTGGCGATGCAATTTGACCGCCGCGGACACCCTGGCCGAGCGTTCGGTGAGCACCGAAACAGCCGGCCGGGAACGCGAACTCAGGCAGCCTCTCCCGAGGGGGCGTTGACGTCTTCGGGCAGTGCCGCCCGGGCAACGTCAACGAGCGCGGTAAACGCCGCGGGGTCGGTGATCGCGATATCGGCAAGGTTTTTGCGGTCCACTTCGACACCCGCAGCCTTGAGACCCTGGATCAGCCGGTTGTAGGTGATGTCGTTGACGCGTGCAGCCGCGTTGATCCGTGAGATCCACAATTTGCGGAACTCGCCCTTGCGCGCGCGACGGTCGCGGTAGGCGTAGTTCAGCGAATGCAGCTGCTGCTCTTTGGCTTTGCGGTAGAGCCGGGATCGCTGGCCGCGATAGCCTTTCGAGGCCTTCAGGACGCTGCGCCTCTTCTTGTGGGCGTTGACTGCCCGCTTCACGCGTGCCATGGATGTTCCTACTCTCGTTCAGGCAGTAAATGGTTCGTAAAATGGTCAGGTGCCGGTGCCAGTGGTCCCCGGCATAACGGTCAGCCGTTCAATAGCGCGTTGACACGCTTGGTGTCGTTGGCTGAAACCGTGGTGCGGCCATCCAGCCGCCGGGTTCGTTTGGTCGGTTTGTGCTCCAGCAGATGCCGGCGATTGGCTTTTTGGCGGACGATCTTTCCGGTCCCGGTGCGCCGGAACCGCTTCGAAGCCCCGCTGTGGGTCTTGGCTTTGGGCATGCTTCCTCTGGTTCTAGTTGTGCTGTTCTCGTTGTCAGGTCAGTTGTGTGAAGGTGTGTCTCCGGCTGCATCGGAATCGTGTGCCGGCCCGGCACCCGGTCCTTCCGGGTGGCGCGCCCTGGCGCGAGTCTTCGCGCCGCGATGCGGTGCCAGCACCATCGTCATATTGCGTCCGTCCTGCTTGGCCGACGTCTCGACGAAGCCGTAGTCGGCCACGTCCGCGCCCAGCCGCTGCAGCAATCGGTAGCCCAGCTCGGGCCGCGACTGCTCACGTCCGCGAAACATGATGGTGACCTTTACCTTCGATCCCGCTTCCAGGAAGCGGACTACGTGCCCCTTCTTGGTTTCGTAGTCGTGATCGTCGATCTTTGGTCGAAGCTTCTGCTCTTTGACGACGGTCTGCTGCTGGTTCCGGCGGGATTCGCGCGCCTTCTGCGCCGCCTCGTATTTGTATTTGCCGTAGTCCATGATCTTGCAGACCGGAGGTCTGGCGTTCGGGGCGACTTCGACAAGGTCGAGATCGGCGTCGGCGGCGACGCGCAGTGCGTCTTCGATACGCACGATGCCTACCTGCTCCCCTCCTGGGCCAATCAATCGGACTTCAGGTACGCGGATGCGCTCGTTGACGCGGGTCTCAGTGCTGATGGGGCCTCCCTTGTTGGGCTTCTGGGTCGTCTAGTCACGACCAGTGCCTGGGCCCTTCCGGAGTCAGCGGTGGAAACACCACACCACCAGCAAAAAGGCCCTGCACAAGCAGGGCCCAATGCCGACCGATCGCGGCTTGAAACAAATCAAGCTGCCCGCGCCATGCGCGGGACAGGCATTATGTAATGCCCATGACCGGACCGTGTCGCGCTGAAAGGGGCTTGAAACCTCTTCGCGGCTAGCGGTGGGAGTGGGACTCCACTTAACTGTCCCTGGCTTTCGCCGGGATGGTCGCGCAGGTAAGTCTAGCAGCCATGAGCCGTCTTCCAGCACTTCAGCTATCCAGGCGACGGCGCGGTCTGATGGCGGGTGCTTCGCGAGTCGGGCAACGCGCCCCGACAACTCTTTCGCATCGTCAGGCATTTCATCGGTTGAGGGCATATCCTCGCGGTCTGTGACACTTGCAACGCGCCGCTCAGGCAGCCGGTCGCGCTCCCGGTATCACTGGGTACCGATGGCGGCCGGCTGGACCGTTGGCGTCATCGCCACCCTGTCACTGGTGGGCAGCGTGTCGCCCCTGATCCGCTGGCTGATCAAGGTCCCGCGGGAATTCATCAACAACTATCTGTTCAACTTCCCTGACACCAGCATCGCGTGGTCGTTCGTGCTGGCATTGCTGGCCGCGGCCCTGACCGCCCGCAAACGCATTGCCTGGGTGCTGCTGCTCGGCCAGATGATCCTTGCCGCATTCTGGAACGCCGCCGATATCGCTGCGGGCGACAACACCGAGGCCGAGACCTTCGGCGAGAACCTCGGGCTCGCCGTACACATCGTCGCGGTCATCCTGCTGGTTTTGGCCTATCGGGAGTTCTGGGCCAAGGTCCGCAAAGCCGCGCTACTCAAAGCGGCCGTGGTACTGGTTGCCGGCGATGTGATTGGAATTCTGCTGTCCTGGGGTCTCGTCGAGCTGTTCCCCGGATCGCTGGCGCGGCAAGACCGCCTGCCCTACGTGGTCAACCGAGTGGTCGGATTCGCCCTCGCCGATCCCGACCTGTTCACCGGCAGGCCGCACGTCTTGCTCAACGCGATCTTCGGGTTGTTCGGCGCGCTCGCCTTGATCGCCGCGACGATCGTGCTGTTCCAGTCCCAGCGCGCCGACAACGCGCTGACCGGTGAAGACGAGTCGGCGATCCGCGGGCTGCTCGAGCTGTGGGGCAAGAATGACTCGCTGGGCTACTTCGCCACCCGTCGCGACAAGTCGGTGGTGTTCGCCCAGAGCGGCCGCGCCGCCATCACGTATCGGGTCGAAATCGGCGTCTGCCTGGCCAGCGGCGACCCGGTGGGCGACCCACGAGCATGGCCGCAGGCCGTGGATGCATGGTTAGGTCTGTGCCAGACCTACGGCTGGGCTCCCGGTGTCATGGGCGCCAGTTCAGAGGGCGCGCAGGTGTTTCGGGAGGCCGGCCTCAACGCCCTCGAGCTGGGCGACGAGGCAATTCTGCGGACCGCCGATTTCAAACTGTCCGGCTCGGACATGCGCGGGGTGCGCCAGGCCGTGACGCGGGCCCGCAGGGCCGGGCTGACGGTGCGCATCCGGCGGCACCGCGACATCTCCACCGAGGAGATGACCGACACCATCTCACGCGCCGACTCCTGGCGCGACACCCAAACCGAGCGCGGCTTTTCCATGGCACTGGGCCGACTGGGTGATCCGGCCGACGGGGACTGCCTGCTGGTCGAAGCAATAGACCGCGACGGCCACGTGGTTGCGATGCTGTCGCTGGTCCCCTGGGGAACCACCGGCGCCTCCCTGGATCTGATGCGCCGTGCCCCGCAGTCCCCCAACGGCACCATCGAACTCATGGTCAGCGATCTGGCCCTCAACGCTGAAACCCTTGGTATCAACCGTATTTCGCTGAACTTTGCAATGTTTCGGTCCGCGTTCGAGCAAGGTGCCCAACTGGGCGCCGGTCCGATTGCCCGGTTGTGGCGAGGGCTGTTGCTGTTCTTCTCGCGGTGGTGGCAACTGGAGACGCTGTACCGCTCGAACATGAAATACCAACCCGAATGGGTTCCCCGCTATGCCTGTTACGAAGACGCCCGGTTGATTCCCCGGGTGGGCGTCGCGTCGGTGATCGCCGAGGGTTTCCTCGTCTTGCCGTTCAGCCGGCGGGACAAGGTGCATACCGGGCACCACCCTGCAGTGCCGGCCAGGCTGGCGGAATCCGGGCTACTGCATCACGACGGGTCCGCTCCGGACGTCAGCGGGTTGAGACGCGGAGAGGGCCTCGACGAGGATGAGTTCAGATCCCGTCTGCCCGAGCAGGTGCGGGTGCGCCTGACCAAGCTGAGGACACTGCGCCGCAACGGCATTGACGCCTACCCCGTCGGCTCTCCGCCCAGTCACACAGTCGCCCAGGCGCTCGACGCCGGCGACCAGGACAGCGTCTCGGTGTCCGGCCGGATATTGCGGATACGCGACTTCGGCGGCGTGCTGTTCGCCCAGTTGCGCGACTGGTCGGGCGAAATGCAAGTGCTGCTGGACAATTCACGTCTGGAGTGCGGCCGCATCGCCGATTTCACCGCGGCCATCGATCTGGGTGACCTGGTCGAGATGACCGGGCGCATGGGTTTCAGCAAGAACGGAACCCGCTCGCTGATCGTGCGCGACTGGCGGATGATCGGTAAGTGCCTGCGGCCGTTGCCAAATAAGTGGAAAGGGCTGACCGACCCGGAGACGCGGGTGCGGACCCGCTACGTCGACCTGGCCGTCAATACCGAGTCCCGCGGCCTGATCACGGCCCGGAGCAGCGTGTTGCGCTCGGTCAGGGAGACGCTGTTCGCCAAGGGGTTCATCGAAGTCGAGACCCCGATCCTGCAGCAGATCCACGGCGGAGCCACCGCCCGGCCGTTCGTCACGCACATCAACACCTATGACATGGACCTGTTCTTGCGCATCGCGCCGGAGCTCTACCTGAAGCGGTTGTGTGTCGGCGGCGTGGAGCGCGTGTTCGAACTGGGTCGGGCTTTCCGCAATGAGGGTGTGGACTTCAGCCACAATCCGGAGTTCACCCTGCTGGAGGCCTACCAGGCGCATGCCGACTACAAGGTGTGGATCGACGGCTGCCGTGAGCTCATCCAGAACGCCGCCCAAGCGGCTAACGGTGAGCAGACCGTGTTGCGGCCCCGCACCGATGGCGCATCCAACGCCGACGCCCGCTTGGAACCGGTCGACATCTCCGGTGTCTGGCCGGTGAAGACCGTGCATGACGCGGTATCCGAAGCGCTCGGAGAACACATCGACCCCGACACCTCGCTGGCCACGCTGCGCAAGTTGGCCGACGCGGCGCACATTCCCTATCGGGCACACTGGGATGCCGGCGCGGTCGTGCTGGAGCTCTATGAGCACCTGGTGGAGGACCGGACCGAGCAGCCGACGTTCTACATCGACTTTCCGACTTCCGTGTCGCCGTTGACTCGTCCGCACCGCACTCAACGCGGCGTCGCCGAACGGTGGGACCTGGTGGCGTGGGGTGTCGAGCTGGGCACCGCCTACAGCGAACTCACCGACCCGGTGGAACAGCGGCGCCGCCTGCATGAGCAGTCGTTGTTGGCCGCCGGCGGCGACCCCGAGGCGATGGAGCTCGACGAAGATTTCCTGCAAGCCATGGAATACGCGATGCCGCCCACCGGCGGGCTCGGCATGGGCATCGATCGCCTCGTGATGCTCATAACTGGCCGCAGCATCCGCGAGACGCTGCCATTTCCGCTGGCCAAGCCCCACTAACAGGGGTCATGGGGTTCCAGCTAGTCCACAGCGAACATTCGGTGAATATGTTCCGGGAAGGTTAACAATCCCTCACAATGGAGCCCGTGACAGCGTCGACGCCCCACGCCATGGCGCAGCTGCTGGCGACCAGTCACACCTCGCTGATGCACGGCTGGGTGCCCATCACAGTCCAGGTCATTGCCGGGATCGTGCTCGCGTTGGCCGTCGGCTGGCGCTCGCGGCGCTGGCGAACGGTGTGGCTGCCGGCGGCTGCGACGGTCGGCGGTATTACGGCCTACGCGACGCACTGGTACATCGTCGACCGGGGTCTTTCCGATGAACCCGCGCCCTCGGGGCTGTGGCTCTGGATCGCGTTGACAGGTACGGCCGCGACGGTGCTGATTTTGGGCTGGCACAGCGCGCGCCGCTGGCGGCGTGGCGCGGCGTTTGCGGCCGTGCCGCTGTGCTTGCTCAGCGCGGCGCTGGTGCTCAACCTGTGGGTCGGCTACTTCCCCACCGTGCAGTCCGCTTGGAACCAGCTCACCTCTGGTCCGCTGCCCGACCAGACCGACAAGGCCACCGTCACTGCGATGGCCACCAAAGGAACCCGCCCCGCGCACGGCAGCGTGGTGCCGGTGGTGATCCCAGCGGACGCCTCACATTTCAAGCATCGCGGGGAATTGGTGTACCTGCCGCCCGAGTGGTTCGCCAGCAACCCACCGCCGCGGCTGCCGACGGTGATGATGATCGGCGGGCAGTTCAATACCCCCGCGGACTGGACGCGTGCGGGCAACGCGATCAAGACGATCGACGACTTCGCAACCACCCATCACGGCAACGCTCCCGTCCTGGTGTTCGTGGACTCCGGAGGAGCCTTCAACAACGACACCGAATGCGTCAACGGGATTCGCGGTAACGCGGCCGATCATCTGACCAAAGACGTTGTTCCCTATATGGTTTCGAACTTCGGCGTCAGCCCCACCAGGTCCAACTGGGGCGTTGTGGGCTGGTCCATGGGCGGGACCTGCGCCGTGGATCTGACCGTCATGCACCCCGAGATGTTCAGCGCGTTTGTTGATGTCGCCGGTGACTTCTTCCCGAATGCAGGGAATAAGGCGCAAACCATCGCCAGGCTGTTCGGCGGAAACGCGGACGCGTGGGCGGCATTCGACCCCACCACCGTGATCAACCGGCACGGCCATTACAACGACGTAGCCGGGTGGTTCGCGGTCTCTTCGGACGCCCCACCGGCACCACGCCACAACTTCGCGATCGCAGATGCCGGCTCAATACGTCTTGCCAGCCGCGACGCCGCCGCCAACCCGAGCAATCAGACCGCGGCCGCTTATTCGCTGTGCGCGCTCGGCCGTGCCAACGGCATCGACTGCGCGGTCCTTCCCCAGCCGGGCAAGCATGACTGGCCATTCGCGGACAGAGTCTTCGCGGCCGCACTGCCATGGCTGGCCGGCCAGTTGGGCACTCCGGGCGTTCCACGGGTTGCGCTGCCCGGCGTGGCGCCTCCTTCCGTCCTTACTGGCCCGGCGGTCCCCGCTGAGCGTCCCGCTACCGCTATGAAGTAACCGTTCTAGTGCTACCTGTTGCGCGCGCTCGACGTGCGCTGTTTGCGCGGCACTGCAATCCGTGGAGTGCGTGGACACGCTGGGCGAGCACACCATTGACGTTGGTGCCGCCGTGGACGCGGCGATGGAGCCATGGGGTGCTGCTGGCGATGTGGCTGGCGATCAATCCATTCATCTTCGGCAAGCCGGCGCATGAGGGTGCCTGGTCAACTCGGGCAATGCTGGGCGAGGAGCTGTGGATCAGCCGTCGACCCCGAGATGCAGCCATGTTCGTCAGCGCACTGACATCCGCGGCCTCGCTGAGCGCTGTCATCTCCGCCCGCCGGCATCGACCCGTGCCGGCGGCGATCGCAACCGTGGTCCAGATGGCACTCACATTGGTGTATTGGGAGCAGATGGTGCGCTATTTCGAGCGCGAGACGCAGGCGCGAGCCACTGCGCCGCAGTAGCGTGGCGACATGCCCGACGAACCAGGAACTTCCGACGCCACCCCGCCCGACCCCGGTTATGACAGCGCGGGTGTACCGACCTTCGAATCTGTCCGGGAGAAGATCGAAACCCGGTACGGGACCTCACTAGGCGCCGCGGAACTTGCGGCGGAAACCCCAGAAGGCCGCGGGGTCGAGGAGCAATACGAAGAGCGTCAGCGCGCGGCGGCCGAGCGCTTGGCGCAGATCCGTGAGTCGATGCACCCCGAAAAGGGTTGAGCGACAGCGAAACTTAAAGTACGGCGACCCCACCCGGCGTGTCTTCGCCATGGTTTAAGTGTCGCGATATCAGTTCAGGCGCTCGATGAGCAGCGATGAGAAGAGCGACAAACGATCCTGCGGACCAACGATTGGTTCATTCCCGACCGTGGCAGCACTCGCGACCGGTGGGTCCCCGGTTCTGGATCTGCCGGACTCATTGCAGGGGACGCGCCATCCCGGCCCGGCGCCGCCGCACGGCTGGCGAATCCGGGACGACAGGCGCATTATCGCGCTATGAGACGAGAAGTGGGCGCAGAGATCGAAGTCGAAATCACCGCGGCCACGACACTCGAGTTTCAGATTGCCGTTGCACCGCATCCACGCGCTGAGGTCTTCGAGTCGCTGCGCTTCGTCTTGAACGGACGGCCAATCCGGCCCTTGGAAGTCAGCGGTGTGCACGGCAACCGCATCCATAAGTTCGACGCACCCGTGGGCACACTGAAGGTCGACTACGCGGCGACGATCGTGGGTCAGACCGCCCCGGCTCCGGTAACCGAATACGACCAGTCGATGTATCTGCGGCCCAGCCGCTACGCAGAGGCCGATAAGTTCTATGGTTTTGCCGCGACCGAATTCGGCAACGACGGCGATTCGGCGAACCTGCTGGAGCACGTGAGCTCGTGGGTGGGTACCAGGCTGAACTATGTGCCCGGCTCTAGCGATCCGATCGACGGGGCGGTGGAGACGATGCTCGCCGGCGAAGGTGTGTGCCGCGACTACGCGCATCTGGTGGTGGCGCTGCTGCGTGCGGTCAACGTCCCGGCCCGCTTGGTGTCCGTGTACGCGCCAGGCGTGTATCCGATGGACTTCCACGCGGTGGCCGAGGCTTACGTCGAGGGGCAATGGCGGGTGGTCGATGCGACGCTGCTAGCGCCGCGGCAGACCTTGGTGCGCATAGCCACCGGTCGCGACGCCTCCGATACGGCGTTCCTCGATAATCACAAAGGCGCGATCACGCTGAACCAGCTGGTGGTGACCGCCATCGTTGACGGCGACTTGCCACAGGATTCGATCGACGAACTGGTTTCCATCCGCTGAGGACGTCCGTCCGGCGGATCACGATAACCAGACGGCGGTCGAAGATCCTTGAAAGTAGCTGTGCCACAACGCGATTACCCTTAGATCGAGGGTTACCGGGAAACCCACAGCCCGAAAATGCGGCTCTAGCTTGTCGCTGCCGTTGTGCTGGACAACCCGAGTAGAGTAGGAACTACCGGCGATACCTCGTATGTGTCTATTCAAAGCCATGTCGTCGCCGATTCGAATGATCTGGCCGGTTTCGCGGTCAAGACGGGAGCGTCGCTATGACGCTACAAACGAGCAACACGAACGTCGCGCGACGCCATACTCCGCCGGTACACACACCGCGCTTGCGGCTAAAGCCCAAGGCGCCCCTAAGCGGGTATGTCGATGGGGCATGGTGGCCGCACAGTGACGACCTCGCCGCAGAACTGCCAGATCTGCTGGCGGTGCTGTCAGTTCGACTCGGGCCGATTGCCCGCGTGATCTATAGCCTCAACGAATGGGCGAAGGCGCCCAAGAAATTGGCAACCGACAGCGGAACGGTACGACTCGACGGATATCGCCTCCAGCCCGTTAACACCGTCGAAATCCTCGGACTCGACTGCAACGAAAATCGTTCTCCTCGTAGTGTCCCCGCAGGCCGGCCCAGACCAAGCCCACGCCATCATGATGACCGCAGCCGGCCCGAACAATGCCTTGACCGTCAACAGCCTCCTGGCGACCAACGCAGAAGAATTGGAAGACCCCGCATAGGCCCGTATAGGCAGCGATCGCTCAAGAGCGCTGGAAATCAACGAACGCCGCTTCATATCGGCTTCGCGCACCCCCTCGACAATCGGCGTGACGCGTGCGCGGGGGTGGACCGGCGATGGTTCAGTTCTCTCGGCCTGGGGGATCTCGGCGAATCATTTTCCCCGAGAGCAGCGCACTTCAAACATTGTTTCGCCTCGAGCGAAGCGGACAATGCATTCGGCGGTCTGGAATGCCCGGGAGTCGCGATGCGCCGCATAGATGGGCAGGCGAGCGGCCCGGCGCAAAACCATTACCGCAAGGGCCGTACCAGTTCGGTGCGGAACGATCAGAAGCTTCGCCCGGGCATCGCGGCCGCGAAGCGTCATTACGTGTTGGTGTATACCCTGCCATCCGTCCCAGTTCAGATCCGGTGGGCGTTGCAACGATGACCAGTTGACGTTGATGTCGATGATCTGGCCCAGACGGACGTCCAGAACAGAGACCAATTCAGGCAGCTCTCGTGAGATCTGCCCCGTACGGGGCCACCAGGCTCCGTCAATTTCGTCCCCGAGCCGGGAAGCCAGAGTGAGCCGTACCGGGCTCGCCAGACGCCGCGTCGCTGCTGGACTGATCATGCGCGAAGTTGGCGCCGCGGCCGAGGTCGTCGTCCCCCCGGAGCGTTGCTCGAACGAGTCTACGATGACGTCTGTCATCGGATTCTGTTGGGGCGCAAAGGTGCGGTCCAACGGATCAATGCGATTCATGAGACGACCCTTCGCAGTTCGAAGCGATCGGCCAGAGAGTCGGGCCGACGGAGGAATCGCATTGCCCGTGATCTCGTTCGCGGAATGAAAGTTCGAGGCCACCGCCGACAACGAAACGGCTCTACATCGATGTTACGCCACCATCTGTTCATGTGTCGCCAGATGGGCGGCGGCGCTCAGTTCCCCGGCGCGCATACAACGCGTCCGCGCTTCACCTCTCAGGACCTCACGAACCAGCTTCCGACCTGTGACGTCACCAAAAATACGACCTCGCCAAATCGGTTGGTGCTTTTGGTGTTTGACATGCGCAACCGACTATTGGCACCAGCTCGAGCGGGGAGGGCGACTTCGCGATGAACGGGGTGCCATCACCCGTTAGCGGGGTGCGCAGCAGCCACCTACGCGAACAGCGGCCACCCGTGAGCCTTGGCTCCTAGTGGATTTGTGTGATAACTCAGTCGGCGAATGCCGTGAACGCATTGAGCGTCGCTTGCGTGCGATTCGTCCATCATCTCGCCGTCGATGGGGGTTATTCTGTTGACATCGTGGGCTTGTCGTGTGCCGCCCCTTCGGTAGCCGTCTGCGATAGCGAATTACTAGACGGGAGCGTCACGTTGGCGCACGTTTCTTCCAGCCCTTCAAGGGTGACCCGATTAGCGCTATGTGAACGTGACCAAACCCGGGGCGCCGTAGACGGCGCCTGGTGGCCAAAAAGCTTCGACCTGAGCTCAGAGCTACCTGACCTGGTTGCCGTATTCGGTTCATGGATTGGCGAGGTGCACCGAGTCGTTTACGACCCGAGCGTGTGGTTGCCTGCACCAGCACGGGTCATCCGTCGCAACGAAATGGTCTCGCTTAATCCATACCGGCTGGTTTTCAGCGACACCATCTATCTGATGGGCACGCATTCTCGCGACGCGGTGTTGTTCGTGCTATCGCCTTCGAGTTCTGGCGAGGAGGCACGGCACGTTCTGTGCGAGGTCTCCAGTTCAGCACAACCGATGAATGCGAAAGCGTTACGGCAGCTCGTCCAGCAATACGCGTCGGGTTCGGTGCGCTGGGAAGACTCGGCGCCGTGATAGTGAGTTCCCGCCTAGAGTGCGGTAGGGTTGGTCTAGTTCCCTGGGCGTCTGTAAAGCCATAGGGGATCAGAGGTCGGCTCATTACAGTGGCGCCGGCCTTGTCCATTTATGAGAAGATCCGCTTCCCGGGCGACGGGTCGATGAGCTCCTCAAACCCGATCGCCACGCCCGTGTGATGCAAAAGATTTGCCCTGGCGGGTTTGGGTGCTATACGCACCGCGCAACGAATCTCAACAGCGCTGCTATGAAGGAGAATTCGGCGTAATAGCCGGCGGGCAGTCAATCAATCTATCGGTCGGTCGCGCCGTGCACGCAACTGGCCGGCCATGGATAGTAAAGTCTGGCCTGCGTGGTGACGAAGCGAAGAGGCACTTCGCCGCTGATGACACCGAATCGCTTGTGCGGCCATCCCGAGTGCGACGGTGAACTGGTGTTCTTGAGTTACGTGCTGCCTGACCTCGGTGCAACAGACCAGGAAAACGGCCGCCGCGGTGCAGCCCACGCAGAACGAGCCTCCAGGGGGCGAGTGACGCCAAACTAGTTCCGGCGAGTTCAGGCCACGACGGGAGGTGGATTGTCTTTTTTTCGAGTCTTTTTCGACAATCTGGTTGGCAGCCGTTTTGGGCAGAGGTGGGGCCTGCGCGGGCCGAGGGGGCGTACACTCGGGGAACCGGGACCAACACAGGCCCCCATATTAAAGGGCCGCGATGTCTGATAAATCTCCCCGGCAAACTATGACCAAGAAGTCGGGTAAGTCGCTGAAAGAGAAGCGCGCCGCGAAGCGCACCAAGGCCACCCAGATCTCGCAAACTGAGGCATTGCTGCATACCAAGAAACGCTGAGCCGACAACATTCCCCAAGGTCCGGCTCAATCGTGCGCGACCGGACCCGTCACCCAGCCCTCGCGTGCGGCCTCGACATCCAGTGTCATCGGACACGCGTCGCCGAACCCAAGACGTACCAAGACATCTGGACACAAAGCAATCGAACAACACCCAGCAGGCACACAAAGGTCACCCGCAATCTTTCCACCGGTGTCTATTTGTTGGCTGGTTTGTGTTACGGTTGATCATGGATGTATCTAAATTACATCCACTTGAAAAGAGAGAAGTTAGTATGACACAGGGAACTGTGAAATGGTTCAGCAGCGAAAAAGGTTTCGGATTTATCGCCCCTGACGGGGGCGCAAAAGACGTTTTCGTCCACCATTCTGAGATCCAAGGGGACGGTTTTCGCTCCCTTGAGGAAAATCAACGAGTCCAGTTCGAGATCAACCAGGGACCTAAAGGTCCTCAGGCGGTGGGAGTGACCGCCGTCTAGCGATTCAGCACGAAAACCCCTGGGGCGGACTGGGTATCGTTCCGGTTCGTTGACGGGCGGCCTTATCAGTCGGTCCCAGGGGTTTGAGCAACCGTCGAACGACTTTCCTTTTAAGAGCAAACGCATTCGACGGAACAGGAGCAACCACGATGTCTGAGTCAACACTTCGTTCGCCTTACGAAATCCGGTTAAAACTCGTCCAGGAGACGTTGCGGTCGCATTCGCGGCTTGAAGACGCCGCCGCCCGCGAGCTCGCGGTACATGTGCTTCATGCGCTGAACTCGATCCCCGAGAAGATTCGCTGAGCAGCAAACTACCGCCGCCCCTGATAGGGTTCGCTGCGGGCGGCGCCAAAAAGACACCGAAATGCTCGTGGCAAAGCCGTCGTTGGCGCATCGTATGCGGCGCAACCGTGGACGTTCATTGGAACAGCCTCGCGCCCGGCGAGCAAGTTAATGGGCCTTAATGGGCCTTAATGGGCCGATGTCCCGGCGTGCACGAACTTCCTTGAGTGGCGCCGAATCTGTCGGTCCCGTATCGCAGTCACGAGTCCGCGTCGCCGCCTATCACCAGTGCCGTCGCCCGACACATAAGGTGCGTCGACGTTGCGGAACCTGTTTTCCGACGCCGTCTCGGGTGCGTCGTCAGAAGTGGCGGTCAGGAACCGATCCGGAAGCGCCAACTTGGAAATGGTGCGGAAGGTGAGCAGATACTGGCGAACAAGCGGACCCGTCGTATACGGCAGGTCGTAGGTGGCGCACACCCCCCGAACCCGTTGGGCGATTTCCGCGTAGCGGTTACTCGGCAGATCGGGGAAAAGGTGGTGTTCGATCTGGTAGCAAAGGTTTCCACTGAGGAACGCCATGATCGGACCGGCATCAAAGTTCGCGGTGCCCAGCATTTGTCGCAAATACCATTCGGGCTTGGTCTCCCCCTCAAGGGCGGCGGGGGTGAACTTCTCAGCGCCATCCGCGAAGTGCCCACACGCGATCACGATGTACGCCCACACATTGCGTAGTAGGTTGGCGGCCACGTTCGCCGTGAGGGTGCGGCGCCATCGTCGCAGACTGAGAGCGGGCAAGAATACATAGTCCTTGCCGGCCTGCCGGGCCATCTTGCGGATCAGCGCGTGGGTGACGGCGGACTTCTCAGCGTCGGTTGTCGCGCGCTCATGCTCCGAATGCAAGCCGTGCGCCGCGATGCCCCACTCGAACATGATGGCCAACAACACGTTTCGCAAAGGTTGAAATAGATTACTCCGCTGCCACTTCTGGTCGCGTGTGACCCGCAGGACGCCGAACCCAAGGTCGTCGTCCACGCCGATAACATTGGTGAACATGTGGTGGCGATAGTTGTGGGAATACCGCCACTGCGACGAGACACCCGCCATGTCCCACTCCCACGTGCTGGAATGGATTTCGGGGTCGTTCATCCAATCCCATTGGCCGTGGCCAATGTTATGGCCGAGTTCCATGTTCTCGATGCTCTTGGCCATGGTGAGCGCGGTGGTGCCGAGCGCCCAGCCAACCTTGCCGCTGGTGCCGGCGATCACCAGCCGCGCAGCGATGTCGAGGAATCGCTGAAATGCGATGGTACGCCGGATGTATGCGCTGTCCTTTTCGCCGCGCGAACCCTCGATGTCGCGGCGGATCGCGTCCAGTTCGACTCCGAGCGCCTCCAGGTCCGCGTCGCTCAGGTGGGCGTATTCGGCTACGTCCGTTATTGCCATCAACGGCTCACGAACGTTCCGGCGAAGGTGGCGTCAGGCCCGATTCGCGCCTCGACAGGCACGCTGTCGAGATTGGGCTGCGGCAGCATCATGGTCATGTCCGTTCTTGGTGACATCGTTAGGTTGATCCGGGTGTGCACGTCTGCGCCGGCGTGCAGCCGGGGAAGGCGAGTTTAGCTGCCAACCCACTAAGCAGAATGTCGAGTCCGCGGTCGAGTTCGGTGAGCCCGTCGTAGGCGGCCCAAGTTGGCGCGAGCGCACGCAAGTGCGGGAATTCGCTGATCCGCAGCCGGTGCAAGCCTAGCCGCAGCACATCGTCGGTCTCCTCGGGGCGTTCGACGACCTCCTGCAACTCAGTGAGCACGTGCCCGTACAGGAACCCGAACAATGCCCGGTAGACGAGCACCGCGTCGACCCCGCTGAAGCCGGCCCCGGTCAGCAGCGCGAGGACGTCTTCGAGTGGTCGAAGCATGCCCTGTGGCCGCATCCCGAGTGGCGTCGCAAGGGGCCGGGTAACCAGCAGCGGCACCACGTTTGGGTGTGCGCACGCTAAATCACGGAAGTCGTGGGCGAGGTCGCGCAGCGCGGCCGCCCAGTCCGGGCGGGCGGTATCCAGCGACAGTTGCTCGACGACCATCTCGACCACGCCGTCGAGCACGGCGGCCTTGTTCGGCACATGCCGGTACAGCACCATCGGATCACGGCCGACTGCCTCGCCAAGGCGGCGCATCGACAGCCCCTCAACGCCATCAGAATCAATTATCTCGAGTGCATTAGCCAGGACGGCCGCGCGGGTGATTGGGCTGCTCTCCTCGTCCTCCTCGTCGGAGTCAGGGGGCTGGCCGACCTGCCCGGAATTTGATCGTCCAGTTGGCTGCGTCATCGAACACCTAAACCCTTAGCATTGTTGTCTTCAGTGTAGACATACAACGGTGACATCAGCATCGCCGCGGCTGTTGAACCGCGGCATTCGCCCGTCCACTGTCCGGACGAGTAGACGACCCGAGCGGGTACGGATCCCGGCGCGGTGCCCGGCGCCTCTAGTGCTCCTGCGGCACCAGAGGCCTAATCCCGTTCTCTCCGTGGGTCATTCGTTGATCGTTCGCGCCGCCTTCGGAATCCCACGTCGACTTCGCCGCAGCCATTTCTTTGCGTCCGGCGGCGCGGGATATACCCGCCCGGAGCACTTCCCTGGCGGTCAGGTACGGCCTGTCGGTAGCTGCTGGCGTTGATCTGCCCATGGCGGCATGGTTGGCGATAACTCGCGCTTCGGTGATGTGCGTCATCTCGTCTCTATCTGCCCGCATAAGCGAGCTGCTGGTTGGGTCCTCTAAGTGGTGGTCGGAGCTGGGCAACCGAATTGTCGCCTTCGATAATGCCGCGCAGCGGTGTACTACGTTGCAGATGGGGCGTTCTCTCACGCCGTGGGGATGTTCGGATGCCGGGCCGTGGCGCTCCTGAGACGGCGGTTGTTCATCGGTTCTCGCTCCGACTTCTGGTGTTCAATCTGCCGGATCAGCCCGTGCTTTGCTTCGCCGAGGGCACGGGTCAGGTCCGGGTTATCAGCAACCGCTACTAGAGGCGGAAGGCCGGGCAGGCTGGTGCGCAATGTGACACGCTGCTCCTTGCCGCCGCGGTCCTGTACGGAGACATCCACAACCACATCATGGGGATCCCACCTTCCCAGGTGCGGCCCGAGCGTCGACAACGCCTCCACTACGTGCTGGCGCTCCTTCTCTTTAAAACCCGCACCCACATGAAGGACGTGCCCCCCGAAGACATCTCGTTGTTCGTGCTCGGATTTACTCATCGTGGCCTCATTTCGGGCGTTCTGGTTGTCGATGGCCGCGCAGGCGGCGACGTTGCCGCGGCGGGTGATCACGCCGGTTGAGTACCCCAGCGCGGTGCCTTTCCATGGTGGTCGGTCTCCGTTGACCAGAGGGCCTGGGGCCGATGTGTTCGGGATTGTCACGACGCGTGTCGTCGTGACAATGACCGAACCCGATTTCCGAGCCAGAAGCGGAAACCACATCGATCGCGACAGCAAATTCGCGCGCGGGCGCTGCCTACTGATTTTCCGAGCTGGAGCTCTGTCAAAACGCTTGTTAGAGATCGCGTCAACATTGTATGTCTACTGCGTAGACCCTACACCATCGAATGCCGCTTGGCGAAGCTTCGCGACCCGTTGGCGTGTGGGTGTTCGTGAGCAGGAGGCTGAACGGTCAGGAACCGCATCACCGCGGGTATGAGCGCCCGATGCCGAACCGCGAGGGTCAGACAGCCGGCGGATTCGATCAGGCGGCCCTGACTGGTACGCCGACCGCGCCGGTTGAGACGCGATGAGCCCACCGAGGACAAGGTCACGTTCTACGCGAGCCTCTTTCCGTGTCGCACCGATATCTACGGGGTCCGCTGGGAGAACGGACGCGATGGGCGATCGGCATAGCGATGCGGGACTCAGACCGAGCGAGGGTGGCACTGGCCGGTGGCGTGGCAGCCTACGACCTGATCGCCACCGATGACGAGCAGGTGACCAACGCGGCCCGCCGGTACTTCAAGTGTCAGCCGATTGCCACTGCGTCGATGATCCTGGTGACAGGCGTGCATCTGGTCGGCGGCATACCGCCGTGGTGCGACCCGATCACGCTGACGTTCGCCGCGTGTAACCCGCAGTATTCGATCGCGCCGTATTCCTCGGCCATGACGGTCGGTAGAACCCGTCGTATTTGCTTCCGGTGGCTCAGACCGTTCACGAGATGCTCGAGGACCAGCCAAACGACTCGGGCGGTTCCTCATGCCACATACTCGCGGTTTGGCAGATGCGTTCGGCGACAGCGTCAATGGACGCTCGGGCGCTGTCGCCGGCATTGGGGCCGCCTTGTGAAATCGGGAAGATGAATCGGCCGCTCTTTCCCCATTGCCAGGTCGCAGAGAAGTCTTCGCGACCGAGGGGCCGAAAGATGACTTCGGTTCGTGCATCGTTGAGCACGACTTCGAGCCACGTGGCGTATTCGACCCTTTCACCGGTCATCAGCCGCGGCTCATTGTTGACGTGGACCTCCCCTGCCCCACCAAGCCTCTTGCGGAGGACCTGTGCGAGCGGTTGCATCAGTTCCCGTTCAAATTCGTCTGCTTGCTCCTTTTTCATTCCCGCTCCTTCGTCAGCCGGTTGCACAGCATCTAGATCGTGTCACGTCCACCCGGTCCCTCGGTTATCAGACGAACACGGCGCCCCTAAGAACGCGCCGAGCGTGCATACAAAAAGCTGGGCGTGCACAATCGCGGCGATGCGGTCGCCGTGCTCGCGAACTCGGATTGATCTGAGGGCCGCATCGTTCTCAAGCCGCATTGGCGAGACAGACACGGCATCAAAACGTCAGACCTCCATTCCCCGCCAACCGAGTTGGGGAGTTAGCGGTGATCCTGTGAATTAGTCTGTACCCCAATATCTTTCGTGTCGAATCTGCTCCGCCGACGGTACCTCGCGTGGTAGTAGTGCCCAGGCAGGGTACATATTGCCTTGAGCCGCCAAGCTGCCGTATTCCGGCGCCCAACGGCGCGGCTGTGTGACTGTGACTGTGACTGTGACGAGCTTCTCGAGGAGGCGGATGGCCTTGGCAAAGAGCTCCGGGTGTTGTTGGCGCACTCGATGTGAAATGGGCATCACCAATTGCTAAGGCCCGCCGGCATGACCCGCCTGGACCCCGTCCGGTGAAGAGAGGTTAGGTCGTGGTGTGCTGGTCGGATGAGTCGCTGGGCTCGATGATCTTTGTTTCCTCACGTGCCCCTGGGGTGATCTCGATGCGGCGCGGCTTGGCCCTTGCCGCCACGGGGAGGGTTACGGTCAGCACCCCGTTCTGATAGGTGGCGGCGATGTGGTCGGCGTCGATGTCCTGACCGAGGGACAGGCGACGCAGGTAACCGCCGGTGAAGCGCTCGGAGCTCAGCCACTGCACGTCGTGTTCGGTGCGTTCGCTGCGTTGTGCCGTCACGGTGAGAATGCCGCCATCAACGCTGACGTCCACCGAATCGGGGTCCACCCCCGGGAGGTCGGCGTGAAGCACGTAGTGATCACCGGAGCGGTAGAGGTCCATCGGCATGGCCAGTGGGACTCGGGCGGATCCGGGCGATGTACCGAGCAGCTGCGCGGCGAGTCTGTCGATGTCACGGAATGGATCGGGATGAAGCACAGCAACCACCTCCTACATGTCGGTTGCCGCACCGCGCCATCGCGACGGGTGTCGGCGGGCTGCGCTCCTTCTGGTTTAGCACTCCACCTGCGCGAGCACCAGGGGTGTCGGCGCTGCGCCCAGGTCTTCGGCGATGAGGACCCTGGTGTCCAGGATCGTCTTCCACATGAAAGGGGGCCAGACGCGCCTCGATCTGCTCGTCGATGTCGGTTTGCGCGCACAGGAATTGGTGATGGTCGGCGAGATGCCCGTCGAACGCTCGACCCAACTCCTGTTGCTTTACCTGGATAGGCGTAGACTCAAAGCACGGATCCACGGCAGACCAAGGTCGGACCGGAAGAAAAGATTCCTCCTCTCGGCTGTGGCGCCCAGCACGATCACTAGGCACCCACGCGAAGCAAAGCCCATCAACTGGGCACAGCGCGGTGGGCTTGCGTCAGGCGGGAAATTCTCTCCTGACGCCGAGGCCGCATTTCACCGCGCCATCATGCACGCTTGGTAACCAGGTGGTTGGTGCTTCGGACGGCGCTCCTTTTCGTCAGGAGCGCCGTCCGACTCGCGTATGCCGAACTCCCCGCGGCCGGTAGCGGTCTGCTTGCCGAAGCAATCACACTGCGAGCCGGGTGATCGTGTCCTTGGGTGGCGGCCGCATCGTTGAGCACCGTCGAGTCCAGCGCCCCGCCGCCCCGACCGCTCACTGCCCCACCCGCGCCACCGTCTACATTGCTGCTGCACGCCCAGCCACTCGTCCGGATCGCCGCGCTGAAGACCACTGCCATCGTCCTCACACCGCAGGAGCTACGTATATCCCTTGGCGCTGAGCCGATCCCCAGTGCCTGGGCCAGGGCCGCGTCGAACGGACGCAGCCGATGATCTACTCCGCCGACGAGGCCTGCGACGTGGGCGCCGACACCGGCTCACCCGCATCACCGGACTACGGCCCCACCGGCAACAAGTTTTCCGGTCAGATCGACTGGGTGCAGATCGACATCGGCGACGATAGCCAAGATCACCTCATCAAAGCCGAGGACCGGCTCACCATCGCGATGGCACGGCAATAATCTTGCGGCTCTTGGCGATTCAGAGGCGAGTGGAAGACATCCGCACGCGCAAGGCCATAGCCAAAAAACTGCTCGTCGTGAGCTTTTAGGTCTACGGTGAGAGAATGACCTGGCAAAATATTTCTGTCTCGCGGTTCGGCGGCCCTGAGGTAATGGAACTGACGGAACAGCCGACTATCCCCGACCCCGGTCCCGACGAGGTCCGCATCAAGGTCCTGGCCGCCGGCACCGGCTTCACGGACATCTTCATTCGGCGCGGCCGCTATCCGGACTACAAGGGGCCGGTGCCGTTCACCCCCGGATACGACATCGTGGGAATCGTCGATAAGGTCGGTCCCGGCGTGGCCGGCCTGCACGAGGGTGAGATGGTGGCCGATCTTTGCGTCGTCGGCGGCTACACCCAATACGCAATCCGGCCGGCGCGGTTCCTGGTGCCCGTCCCCGATGGCGTCGACCCGGCCGAGGCGGTCTGTATCCCGCTGGCCTACCTCACCGCCTTCCAGATGCTCACCCGCTACCGCCAGCTGTCCCCGGGTGCCACGATCCTCGCGATCGGGGCCTCGGGCACGGTCGGAACGGCGCTGCTCGATCTGGCGCGGCATTTTGGTCTGAACGCGATCGGTACCTGCTCTGCCGCCAACATGGCCGTGGTCGAAAGCTTTGGCGCCAAGGCAATCGACTATCGCGACGGCGACTTCGTCGAAGCAGTGCGCAAGCTCACCGCCGCACAACCCAACGCACACAAAGGCCGCGCTGGCGTGGACGCCGCCTTCGACGCGATCGGCGGCGCCCATTTCACTCGCTCGTTCGCCTGTCTGGCATCCGGTGGGCTGCTAGTCGGCTACGGGTCGCAGACCATGGCCGACGGGCGCGAAGGCCTGCTCTCGGCCGGGCTTGGCTTGGCCAGGCTCCACCTCTGGGGCGCGTTCAAGTTCCTGTTCAGCGGCCGCAGCGCGGTGTGGTACAGCATCACCGCGCGACGGACGAAGCAACCGGAAGAATTCAAGGCCGACATGGCCACACTGTTTGGCCTTCTGCGCGACGGCGCCATCCATCCCATCGTCATCGATCGCCTACCCCTGGCGTCCGCCCGCGAAGTCCATACCCGCATCGACGCCGGCGGACTCGGCGGCAAAATTGTTCTGATGCCCTGGCCCGTGCCGTCACCTGATACTGGCCCTGCCACCGCGCGGGTCGGAGACTCACCCGTCTCGTAGGGATAGAGTCGGTTCCGAAAACGTTGTCGTACAGACACTTGTCGCGACCTCACCGGTCTGAAGCTCGCGCAACGCGGTCCGCAGGCCGCGACGTCTGCCGGTGCCGGGGTCGACACCGAAGCTCTCGCGAACGCCCGAACGGATTCGGAATTTCAGCTCCGAGTGGGTTTCGGGCGCGTCGTCCGAGGTAGCTTCGAGGAACTTGTTCGGGACCGAGAGCTTGACGATTGTCCAGAACGTCTGCATGTACTGGTGCATTAAGGATCCGGTCGTGTACGGCAGGTCGTACTTGTCGCATAAAGCCTTGACGCGCTCGGATATTTCGGCGTACCGGTTGCTTGGCAGGTCGGGGAACAGGTGGTGCTCGATCTGGTAACACAGGTTGCCGCTCATGAAAGCCATCAGGGGGCCGGCTGTGAAATTCGCCGAACCGAGCATCTGCCGCAAGTACCACTCTGGGTGCGTCTCGTTCTCGTATTCCTCGCGGGTGAATTTCTCGGCGCCGTCGGGGAAGTGCCCGCAGAAGATCACCAGATACGCCCAGTAGTTGCGGATGAGGTTCGCTATCGCGTTCGCGGCCAGGGTGTGCTTCCACCCGGGGCCCGACAGGGCGGGAAAGATGATGTAGTCCTTGCCGACCTGCTTGGCGACCTTCTTGCCGATCACGCGCAAGTCCTTACGGACCTCGTCCATCGATTTCTCACCCTTGCGGACCTTCGTTAATTCAACCCCGTGCAGCGCGACGCCCCACTCGAAAAGCGTTCCGAGCAGCAGGTTGAAGACAGGGTTGCCGAGATACTCCGGTTTCCAGCGCTGGTCTCGGGTGACGCGCAGGAGGCCGTAGCCGACGTCGTCGTCGATCCCGACGATGTTGGTGTATTTGTGGTGCACAAAGTTGTGCGAGTGCTTCCATTGCACGCTCGGAGAGGTGGTGTCCCACTCCCATTCGGTGGAATGGATCTCCGGGTCGTTCATCCAATCCCATTGGCCGTGCATGATGTTATGCCCGAGTTCCAGGTTCTCGATGATCTTCGCGATGCCGAGCAGGGCGGTCCCGGCGACCCAGGCGACCTTGTTCCTGCTCGCCAGCAAGGCAATTCGGCCACCGACCACGAAAGCGCGCTGCAGCTGGATTGTTCTGCGCACGTAGCGGGCATCCCGCTCGCCCCTGGACTCCTCGATATCGGTTCTGATCGCGTCCAGTTCGCGGCCCAATTCCTCGATGTCGGCCGCGGTGAGGTGTACGTACTGCCTGATGTCGGTGATCGCCATGCCGCGCTCCTAAATGTCGATGGTGCAGTCGCCGGATGCCGCGGAGATGCACGTCTGGATTCGATCGCCCGCGCGGTGCTCGGTTCCGGACCTCAGATCGCGCACGTAGCCCGATTCCAGCGGCAATACACAGGATTGGCAGATGCCCATTCGGCATCCAAATGGCATCTGAATGCCGAGCTTCTCGCCGCCTTCCATCAGCGTTGTCGCGCCGTCGAGTTTGACGCTCTTGTCTGAGATCTGGAAGGTGACCGTGCCGCCCTCGCCGCCTTTGTCGGTGCGCGCGATGGTGAACCGCTCCGTGTGCAGCTTGTCCCGCATACCCGCTTCCGTCCATACCTTTTCGACGGTGTCGAGCATGGTGGGCGGACCGCACGCCCACGTGGAGCGGTCTTTCCAGTCCGGGACGAGGCCGTCGAGCGCGGCGAAGTCGACCTTGCCCATGTCCGCTGTTAGCTGCAGGTGCAGCCGGTAGTCGTGCTGGGTGCGCTCCAGCGCACATAACTCGTCGTGGAATATCACGTCGGCGGCGGAGTGCGCCGAATGGACATGCACGATGTCGGGACTCTCGCCACGCTGCCTGAGCGAGCGCAACATCGCCATCACGGGAGTGATGCCGCTGCCCGCAGTCACGAACAGCAACTTGGCCGGCGCCGGATTAGGTAGAGCGAAATCGCCCCTGGGGGCCGCGAGCCGAACAACCGTGCCGGGCTCGACGCCGTTGACCAGATGTGATGACAAGAAGCCCTCGGGCGTGGCCTTGACGGTGATCGAGATCAACTTCTTGTCGCGCCGTGGGATCGACGTCAGCGAGTAAGACCGCCAATGCCAGCGCCCACCAACACGCACTCCGATGCCGAGGTACTGGCCGGGCTGGTAGTCGCCGGAAAAGCCCCATCCGGGTTTGATCGTGACCGTGGCCGAGTCTTCGGTTTCCCTGCGAACATCGACGACGAGGCCACGCAGTTCCCGCGCAGACCACAGCGGATTGACCAGTTTAAGGTAGTCATCGGGCAGCAGCGGCGTCGTCGCGCGAGCCACCAACCCTCGCAACACATTAACCGTCGGGGTCGACGCGGTCTCGACCTTCCTTGCCGGCGCCGCACTCCGCAACCTCAGATTTCGCATCTTCGAACCCCGGAGTCAACCACCGTCAACGCAGGACATCGAGCTTGGCGATCGCTTCTGTCAAGGTCCGCTTTTCGCGCCGGACCTGTTGTGTACCGCCGCAGACCAAGCACACCGTGCGTTCGCATCTCGAGGATTCTCCGGGGTCCCTGCGGCTCGCGATGGGCTGTGGTGGACGGTGAGGCTGACCTTGGGCGATGGCCATCGCTGCCTCGACGGTGCTGGCGGCGGGCAGCAAGCCCTGTGGGTCGCCGATCCGCAGCACCCGGGAGACTGCCTCACCAGGTACTACTGCCCAGCCGATGCCGGCGCGCGCGCAGCAGACGGAGACCCTGTGCAGCGCCGAGAAACCCTCGGTTCCAAAGAAATCCAGGTCGCGCAGATCAAGGATCAGCCCGCGGCAACGCATCAGATGCCCCAGCGTGTACTCGGTCAGAGTGTCAGCGTTGGATGCGTCGATGCCGCCGTGGGCCCTGATGACAGTTACCGACGACCTGAGCCGACGACTGACTAACCGTGCGGTGCGACCCTCCCAGGGCTGGGAAAGAAAGCCGACGTCCGGCAGCACGGAGGAGGCGGGCGGAGTATTCATGGTGATCCCCGACATGCGGTTGTCACCGGTGTGTTCGGCGCGAGCTAATGCTCTGCGAGGACAGCGGCGGACGGCTGACCCCATCCCGGACTGGTTGAGAGTCTCAACTTGATTGACGTTCCACCCTGCCGGAGCAATTGTCAAGGCCAGTGGCTCTTGGGGTGCCGCCACAACGAACGTCGATGGCAGCGGCGTGTGTCAGCCGTGCGACGGCCGGCGGTGCATGACACACCGGGATAGTCAGATTCTGCGGCACTAGCCTGTGTGCTTGGTCTTCGAAGTGGGTGGGGATCCTCAGTCCAAGCGAATCGGAAGCGTGGCGACGATGGCGTCAGTGCGTGCGCGAACGGTTGTGGCGAGCAGTGGGCCGCGTTGGTTGTGCAGGATTCGGTAGCGTCGGCGCTTCGGTTCGATGTAGGCGAGCAAGACGATGACGAAGCGTCCCTTCTCGACTTGGGTTCGGACGAAACCGACGGCGGGTGCCACCAGGGTGCGGTGCGGGCTGGGCAGGACCCGTAGGTCGACCCCGGGGTCCCATTGTTTCCAGAGCTCGCAAAGCCGGTGGGTGGCGTCGGGGTCGGTGTCGACGGCCACCGGGACCACTTCGCCGCCAAGCCGCATCGCGACCTGCAACGCACGTCCGGCGACCTTGCTGATCGTGACGACCGGGACGATGACCATCGCGTCGCCGGAAGGCCCCGGAACGGGTTTGGGTGGCAGCCGGCCCAGATCCAACTGTTCGGCGACGTGATAGTAGTAGCGTTCGATCCGATCGAAGAGCAGCATCAGCCCGGGCACGATCAACAGCAGCAGCCAGGCACCCTCGGTGAACTTGCTGGCGAAGAGCACCACTCCCGCCACGGCGGTGAGCACCGCCCCGGTCCCGTTGAGGGCGGCCTTGCCCACCCAGCCGCGGCCGCGTTGTTGCAGCCAGTGCCGGACCAGTCCGGTTTGGCTGATCGTGAAACCGATAAAGACGCCGATCGCGAACACGGGCAACAACCGGTGGGTTTCGGCACCGACGAGGAGTAGCACTGCGCCGGCCAGCACGCCTAAAGTGGCAACGCCGTACCGGAACACGGGGCGTTCGGCGCGAAGCGTGAACAGGTGCGGCAGCCGGTGGTCCTTGGCCAGCAGCTGCATCAGCACCGGCAGACCGCCAAAGCTGGTGTTCGCCGCGAGAGCCAACACCAGAGTTACCGACAGGTTGGTCACGTAGAACGGCCACCCGGTTCCAAATGCTCCCGCCGAGAGCTGCGCGAGTACGGTGACGTCGCCGCGCGGTGTCACCTGATGCAGCCGAATCAGCGCGGCCAGCCCAAGAAGCATGGCTGCCAACAACACTCCCAACGCGACCTCGGTGTGTTGGGCCCGCTTGATGGCGGGCGTCCGGAATTGGGGCACCGCGTTGGCGATTGCCTCGACTCCGGTCAGCGAGGAACATCCCGCCGAAAATGCCTTGAGAATCAACACCAGCCCCAGTGCCTCGGTCGCACGGATGGGGCCCAGATCCGCACCGATAACAGCTACCGGATGCGGACGGATGAACCCGACGATGATGATGGCGAAGATACTGACGATGAACACCATTGTGGGTCCCATCAGCACCTTGGCCGACTCGGCGATTCCGATCAGGTTGATGGCGGTGAGCAGGACAAGCCCGGCGATTGTCACGGCCAGCAAGTGATGCGCCATCACCGGAAAGACGCTCCCCAGACTGGCTGCACCGGCCGCCAGACTGACCGCAACGGTCAACACGTAGTCGACGACCAGGCTCGCCGCAGCCAGCAGGCTCACCGTTCGGCCGAGGTCCTTTTTGGCCACCGCGTAGGCTCCGCCGCCGTTCGGGTGGACCGCGATCACCTGCCGGTACGAGACCACCAACACCATCAGCAGCACCGTGATTGCCATCGCGATCGGCAGGGTCAACCGCACTGCGGCCGTGCCCGCCGCGACCAAGATCAGCACGATCGCTTCGGGACCATAGGCGACGCTGGACAGTGCGTCCAGCGACAACGCGGCAAGACCGCCGATGGCAGTCAACCGATGCGGATCGCCGCGCAGATGTCGCCGCACCCGACGATCAGCAATCTGATCAGCCGGTCGTTTCCGCTGCGTGACTACCATTGTGCCGATTGAACACCCCGACGCTGTGACACTGCGACCTCAAACTCGGAAGCGTTCATCTTGCCGGCGACCCGTTGGTGCGGCCAACGTTCCGATCAGGTTTTCCGATTCGTCAGTTCAGCATCCCGCCCCGTGGTGGCGATGAAGTCGTCAAGAATGTCCACCACCGCTGACGGGGACTCGACATGCGGGAAGTGCCCGACACCGGCGAGCACCTCAAGTCGACTATCCGGCACGGCGTCGTGAGCGGCGTAGCCGTGGCCGACAGGAATGATCCGGTCCTGCTCACCCCAAATCAGCAAGGTGGGTAACCCATAACTTAGATGCATCTTGCTCAGCGCACTGACCGCCTGGCCACGGTGATCCACCACCGAGCGCAACGTACGCAGGAACGCCTGCCGTGTCTGCCGATCCGACAACGAGGAATAGGCGTTCCACATCTCGCCGACGCGCGGCGACTGGATCCCAGCCGACTTGAGCCACGACCCCAGCTTGTTGCCGACGTTCAAAACCGGCTGCGGCGCGACCACCGGCAGCACCAGCTCGGTTCCGGGTGCAGAGAGAATCCGCAATATCCAGCTCAGGTCGGGGCCGAGGCCGCCGCTGCTGATGAGAACCAGTCGCTGGCAGTAGTCGCGATGCTGATAGGTGAACTGCATGGCCACACCGCCACCGAGTGACTGACCGACCACTGTCGCCCGGCTGATGCCTAGTTCATCGAGCAGATCACGCAGCGACACCGCGAACGCACCCAACGAATAGTCACCGCGCGGCTTGGCTGATTCACCGTGCCCCAACAGGTCCGGCGCCACCACCCGATACTTCTTCGACAATTGAGGGATGACCGCCCGCCAGGTCGCCGAACTTCCCGCCATGCCATGAATCAACAGCAGCGCCTCGCCGGCGCCTGCGTCCCGATAGGCAACACGCTCACCGTGCAGATCGAGATAGCTCATCTCGGTCACGCGAACTGGTCTCCATCCAACGGTGTCTCGGCATGCTGACACAACGTCATAACAACCGTTCCCCCGAATTCAAGCCGAGAATAGCGTAACCTACGGTCCCGTAGGTTACCAGCCAGTAAATCACCGCCATCTGATGACCCGGGCCTGATCGATGCAGCCCTGGCCGGTGTCTTCGCCGACGCGCGGGCCCCGACGCCATTGGCGGACCGCTGCGATCGCTGTCTTGAGCCCGCGGCGACGTCCTGTCGCTAGGTCGGTCCCGGCGAAACCGGGCTCCAGTTCAGCGAACATCCGCTCACTGCGGGTCTCCGGAGCGTCGTCGGCAGTGTCGCGCAAGTACTTGTTCGGCAGCGACAGCTTGGCCAGCGTGCGCCACGTCTTGCCGTACTGCACCAGGAATGAGCCTGTGGTGTAAGGCAAGTCGTACTTGTCGCAGACCTCGCGCACCCGCGCCGAAATCTCATGCAGCCGGTTGCTCGGCAGATCGGGGTAAAGGTGATGCTCGATCTGGTGGCACAGATTGCCGCTCATGAACCGCATCGCCGGCCCGGCGTCAAAGTTGGCACTGCCCAGCATCTGGCGCAAGTACCACTGACCCTTCGTTTCACCGATCATGTCGGTCTTCGTGAATTTCTCTGCGCCATCAGGGAAATGCCCACAGAAGATCACCGCGTTGGCCCAGATGTTGCGGATCACGTTGGCCACCACGTTGGCCTTCAGCGTGGACTTGTAGGTCGCCGCAGGTGACAGCGAGGTAAGCGCCGGGAACGCGACGTAGTCCTTGACTACCTGTCTTCCGGCCTTGGCTGAGAACTCCCGCATCTGCAGGAGGGTGGTTTCGCGGTCCGCGCCGCCCTTGAAGACCTTGCCGAACTCGATGGGCTGCAAGCCAATTCCCCACTCGAATCCGAGAGCGAGGATGGTGTTGAACAGCAGGTTGCCGATGTTGTAGGGCTCCCAGGGCTGGTCACGGGTGACTCGCAGGATGCTGTATCCCACATCGTCATCCATGCCGAGGATGTTGGTGTATTTGTGGTGCTGAAAGTTGTGGGTGGAACGCCAGTGTTTGGACGCCCCACTCATGTCCCACTCCCATGTCGAGGAGTGGATCTCAGGATCGTTCATCCAGTTCCACTGGCCGTGCATGACATTGTGGCCGATCTCCATGTTCTCGATGATCTTGGCCAGACCGAGGGTCACCGTTCCCGCCCACCATGCCGAGCGTTTCGAGCTACCGGTCAGCATGAGCCGGCCGGCTACATCGAGGGCACGTTGCGCGGCGATGGTGCGGCGGATGTAGCGGGCGTCGCGCTCGCCACGGGAGTCCTCGATGTCCAGTCGGATCGCGTCCAGCTCAATGGCCAGATTCTCGATGTCGGCGTCGGTCAGGTGCGCGAAGGCCGGAATGTCAGTAATTGCCATCGTTTCCTCTCTTTAGGGCTTCCATGTCGGGTTGCCAGCGTTGCGATAAGCCATCGACAAACGCCTTATCGACGCGCGCGGGCGCTACAGGGCTGGAATGCGACAAATGCTGGCTGCGGGCTTCAGCCGCAACCGTTCTGCGGTTCCTTGTGGGTGGCGGACTCATCGCGCGAGGTTACTGCCCCGCGGCGATAAGCCGGGTAGCCGCTGAGTAGCTCTGGCCGGTCAGTAGTAGTGACGGCGGCCACCAACAGCGTGTCCCATCCGTCCCGCGACCATCAGTAACAGGCCGACGACGAGGAGGATGACCCCGATGACCAAGCAAATATGGGCGTAGGCGAAGGTGGGGACTAGGGCGGGGAGGAGGAGCCCGAGGACGATAAGGATGATTCCGAGACCGATCATGACGTTTACCTAGTTTCTGCGTAGATGTTTGGGAGAATTGCCCGGGTCAGTGCTGAAGGCATTCATTTAGCTTGGCCCCCAGGCGATTTGAGCGTGCCCTGACCGATCGGCGCGTCTTTCGGTGCGCCGCCCTGTAGTCTCGGTGTCACCCGCACGGCTGTTTCTCGCTCGTCCCCCGGGTCAAGTGGTTGATAAACCGACGGGCACGGGTCGGGTGAACGCGGAGTTGGTGGTCATCCGAGTTCCGGCGTAACGAGGGAATGACTGGATTTTGCATGCTGTCTCGACCGCAACGGTTAGATATCGGAATGTGCGGCGCGAGCAGACGCTCATCAAGTTCAGCGGCGTACAGCTAAACTCTCTCCGGACTGGCTGAAGGACTCAGCACCAACAACGTTACCCCTCTCGGGGACCCGCGGCTAGTTGACCGCCGAGTGCCGGTGTGAGCGCGGTGGTGACAGGTGTGCAGCCAGATGGTAAGGACTCGGAAGCGTTCGGTGTCGGCCGCCCGTCGCGGGAGCGCGTCGATGACCATCTCGCGGGCCACGCACCATCACTCCACGTCTGACTTGTACCAATTCCCGATAGTTGGTGGATCCTCAGAACGGACAGTCAGATTCGTTACCCCTTCCTGAGCGCCTGGGCCGTGGCCGCTAGCCGCGAGTTGTGCGACTCCCAAGCCCCAACCCCTGAAGCTGAAGTTCTCACCGCTGGTGGCATCGGTGACCTCGAGCTGCGCTGGATCGAAGACGATCGCACTGTTGTTTACGAGATCCAGTCGCCAGAGTGGTAGCTTCGCGATTGCCTCGAGGTGAGCACGAACCTCCTCGGTAGTTGCGAACCTTGGGCCGCTGGCGACGGTCTGGTCTAGCCGATGAACCGTAAACTGCTGCGTGGATTGGTCCTCGACGCTCGTGGTCGCGGTGACCGCATACCCCAGCGGTTGCGATATCTCGTTGAGCCGATTGCACTCGCCGGCAACATCAGTCATGTGCTGCGATTGCTCTTTGTCGGTCATTCGGTCCCTCTCAGCGGCGTATCACCGGCCCGTGTTCATTATGAACTGCTGACCGTGATCGGCGCGGATAATTAGCCGCACCGCCCAGCGGAATGGGTCACGAGCTGCTCGATAAACCCCTAGCGCACCGTTGCCGTACCGGCGAGGACGCGTCAGCGATGGGTTAGTGGTGGCACATATTGCGGACGCCCCAGTAACACTGGCCGGATCCTAGGTCTCCTCATATGCGGCCACGCACTCCACGAGGACTCGGCCGAGACATGCGTGTACTACTTGCAGACACCGCTGATCGATTTCTCTGCGTGGCCTGTTAGCTTGGCCGCTAGCGCAATTCGGATCTTTCTGGGGCGAGTCTCTCCGGCTCGAACTCGTCAACCGTCGCCAGCATGAGCATTTCGTTGATGCGCCTGCACAACTCGTCGAAGGAACCACCGTCGATCAACTCGCTGCCGAGCACAACGGCGCAGCAGGTAGGCGGCCGTTGTCGAACGCTCGGAGTTAGTGGATCATCGGCAGGCGCCGCAGGTGCGGTGCGTGCGATCCTGAGCGATCAAGTCGTGTCCGTGTCGCTGCTGTGTCGCTGGTGGACCCGGATTGTTACGCCGCCAGTGCATTGGTTGACCTCGTTGATGAGCAGCTACTAGCAGCCACCGCTGACGCTACACACCGCGGGCATGTGGGAGCGACTGCGCTGCGCGACTTTACGTGGTTAATGCACTCAGCCGATGTTGGGCTCCTGATCGGTGTGCTCGGCATCGGCCGGGTCTTCGGCGGCGAGCGTGTCGAGGATGAACTGCGCGGTGGTGTGTCGATCGGTGCCCGCGCTATCAGCTTGGGTGTCCAGTTCTCGATGAGCTCGCTCCGGGGTGTAGCCGTGTCCGATGAGGACGCCGATGGCCTGATTGATGACCGACGCCGTTCGCAGATATGTCCCGGCGTCCGACCCGGCAGGGACGCTGAGGTGCTGATCGAGCGCGAAGTCGCTGGGCCGGCGGCCGGTTAGCCACGCCAGGTCCGCGCTGAGGTCGACAAATGTTCCTGGCGTCCCCGCGTAGAGGATGAGGGTAACCGACGGCGATTCCCAGCCGTCACCGACACCGACACCGACACCGACACCGGGCAGCGTCAGCCAAAGCGAGGTGCGAACATCGGCGGCCGTGCCGTCCTCGAGGGTGGTGAACGTGAACGGCGGATCACTGCCGTCAACCGTCACGCTCAGACCGAGATAGGTCGGCACCGCTGCCTGGGCGTCGACGCTCAATTGATGCAGAGTGCGCAGCACATCGGCGCCGGGCTCATCCAGGGCGGCGGTGAGGATGCCCAAATCGGCGGCCAGGGCCGCACCGATTTTCATCACAGGATAATTCCGCTGGGCGCTCCCGAGCGCGGATCGAGCCTGCCGGTGCCGAACAGGCGAGTCGCCTGTAGGGTGGGGAACCTGCGACGCGAGCCAGGACCCGTCGCCTTGACTGTTTCCCCACCCTCCAACCTACGCGCGTCACTTCGTGCAGCCGCAGTTCGGCCGTAGGTCGACCTGGTGGTTCGGGCTCAGGTCGGGTTGCGTCGGGCCCGGGCGCGACGCACGGCTTCATCGACGATGTGTTGGGCCACATCAGCCAATTTGCGGTGTTCAGCTTGGCTGATCGCCCGCAGCTGAGTGAACGCCTCCTCGGCGCTGCGCCCGCTTCGTCCCCGAATCAGGCCGATTGCCTGATCGATCACCGGGCGCGTCGACAGCGCCGTCTGCAACTGGGCGGTCAGCGCCAACGCGTGCGCGAGGATCTGGGCATTGTGCACCGCCACCGCCGCGGGTTTGGCGAACAGCTCCCCCAGTTCGGCGGCGTGGTCATCGAAGGCGTCTTTGCGGTGGGCGTAGACATTGATCGCCCCAATCACCTGATCCGACAGCAGCAGCGGCAGCGACAGCGCACTGTGCACGCCCAAGCGACCCACTCGGGGACCGAACCGCGGCCACATCTTCTCCCCACCCAACGACCCAGACCGCACCGTGCGCCGCTCCAATGCCGCGGTAATGCAGGGCCCCTCCTTGAGGGTCACGTACTGAATCTCGTCGATCTCGGCGACAAACGGAGCGCTGGCCGCCAACGCCTCCACCATGTTGTCCACCCTGTCGACCCGCAACAAGGTCACCCCGGCACCATCGGCGCCCGGTATCGCGTGCACCGCGAACGTCGACACCTCAGTCAGCAATTCAGGCAAACCCAGACTGCCCGCTACCAAGCCCGCCAGGTCGTCGATCCCGGCCCGCAAGTCGGCGGCATCAGCGCTAACCTGCTGCACGCTCAGCGACCCCGACGGTAAGCCGCCGGCTTCCTCGGTGAACTCCGTCATACCTGCGCTCAATACTCTTGCCGGAACTGGGCATCCACACCGAGGCCCGGCGCCCCAGTCGTGGAGCAACCGTCACGAGACGGTTGTCAAGACAATAGTAACGCCGGCAGCGGTCGCGTTGAATTGTACTGTCGCGCCTGTAGTCTGCCCGCCGGCAACGGGACCAATCACTGTTTCTGCTCGTTCGAACGCGTACCGGCCCGTTGCTCTCACGGTTCGTCTGAACAGTCGCCGTGCACGGTCTTATCAGTCTTATCAATGAGCCCCGACGCTGCGCGGGATTGACGAGGTAGTTGGTGTACGAGCAGTCCAACGGGCGTAGTGTCAAGGGTGCTGAGAATTTCAGCTGGTCCGGGATGAGTTCAGCCGTCCGCCGCTTAACTCAACGAGCATTGGCTCCGAACCCTCACACGCCGCTGATCAAATGCACGTCAGGTCGCCATGACCAATTCACTTGCTTTTCCATCACCCCCTACCTGCGGGCGCCCCAGATCCCGCACCAGCGCTGCCTCGCGGACTTCCTCATGTGCAACAAAGGCTTCGTCCGCGACTGAGGGCCGAACCCTAGATTCCTCGATATCTATGAAGGACATGCCATGAAAGCTTTGATCATCCTGGTTGTGGTGCTCCTCGTTGTCGCCCTGATCGCGGTGTCGTTGTCGATCAGAGTGGTGACCCAATACGAGAAGGGTGTGTTGTTCCGCCTCGGCAAGGTGGTGGGTGTTAAGGACCCCGGGCTGGCCGTGATCATCCCGGTCATCGATCGGCTGATGAAGGTGTCGCTGCGGATTGTGACGATGCCGATCCAGTCCCAGGGCATCATCACCCGCGACAACGTCAGCGTCGACATTTCGGCGGTCGCCTACTTCCGGGTTGTCGACGCGGTGAAATCGGTGATCGCCATCGAGAACGTCCACGCCGCGATCAACCAGATCGCGCAGACCACGCTGCGCAAGGTCGTCGGCCAGCACACCCTTGACCAGGCGCTCTCGGAGACCGACACGATCAACGCCGATATCCGAAAGATCCTCGACATCGCGACCCTCGAATGGGGTGTCGAAGTGACACTGGTCGAGCTCAAAGACATTCAGTTGCCCGACAGCATGAAGCGCGCGATGGCTCGGCAAGCCGAGGCCGAGCGCGAGAAGCGAGCCAAAATTATTGCGGCAGAGGGCGAATCGATGGCCGCGGCCGCGTTGGGGGAGGCATCGGACACGATGATGGCACACCCGTTGGCCTTGCAACTGCGCAACCTGCAAACGCTCGTCGAACTCGGCGTGGAGAAGAACACCACCATCGTGTTCCCCGCACCGCTAATGAGTGCGATCGGTGAACTGGGCGCCTTCCTCGCCAGAGAAAGTGCCGCCGCGCCCATACCCCAACCGGTCACCACGAATGGGGCCGACACGTCAACGCAACCCGGGCAGCTGCCCGCGAACGGCCTGGTTCCGGACTCGACATGAAGGCCGCTGGAACCACGATCGCGGCGACCGCCGGTACCACCATCACGCCGCACGCGAACGAGCGGGCTGCGCCGTATTCCCCCATTTGAACTGGGTAGATGCGAGTGAACCAAAGGAGCATCACAATGACGGCCCGAACCCTCGAACCAGAACTCCTGCACAAGATGGACGCCTACTGGCGGGCGGCGAACTACCTGTCGGTCGGCCAGATCTATCTGTATGACAATCCGTTGTTGAAACGACCGCTCCACTTGAAGCAGGCGATGGCCGACAAACTCGTCGAACACAACCTCTACATCAACGCCCACGGCCAAGACCTCCCCGAAATCCGCAACTGGACCTGGAACCCTCCGCAGATAACATCGACACCACCGATGGGCGGGCGGACAGTATTCGCAGAGTTCCCTGTCGGCCAGAGACGGCGCGACAACACGCCGACGTCCGGCGCATGGAGCAAACGCCATGACCGCTGACGCGCCGCATTTCACGCCGCCCCGCTCTGCGCGCATACCCGAACCGGGCCACGACTTGAAATCGGCGCCCTGTTCCAGGATTAACTCAGACATGAACTGGAGGTCGATGATGCCGAACACGTTGGTGGATACCGATGTACTCAAGGCCGCGGTGCAGTTGGCGTGCCGGGCCCCGTCGTTGCACAACAGCCAGCCTTGGCAGTGGGTCGCCGAGGGTGCGGGGCTGCACCTGTACGTCGATCGCAGCCGGATTCTGTACTCCGCCGACAAGTCGGGGCGGGAGGCCCTCATCAGCTGCGGCGCCGTGCTCGACCATCTATGCGTTGCGATGGCGGCGGCTGGGTGGACTGCCGACGTCGACAGATTTCCCGACCCGAATAACCTCGATCATCTCGCGTCACTTGATTTCAGCCCACTGAGCCTCGTCACCGATGGCCATCGCTGCCGGGCCGACGCGATCCTGCACCGCCGCACCGATCGGCTTCCCTTCGCCAAACCGGGGAACTGGGAGTCCTTGGAACCTGTGCTGCGCGACGCAGTCGATGCCGGCACAGTTCACCTCGACGTGATAGCCGACGAGCTCCGCCCGGAATTGGCCAGGGCGTCACGGCTTACTGAATCGCTGCGATTTTACGATTCCTCGTATCATACCGAATTATACTGGTGGACAGGTCATTTCGAGAATTCTGATGGGATTCCGCGTGGTTCACTGGTGTCGGCGGCCGAAAGTGATCGGGTCGACGTCGGACGTGCATTCCCGGTTAGCGCTCACGACGAGCGGCCCGCCGGCTTTGGACAAGACCGGTCCCTAGTGCTGGTTCTGTCCACCGACGAGGACACCCGCGATGACGCCTTGCGGTGTGGCGAAGCGTTGTCCGCGGTGCTGTTGGACTGCACGTTGGCCGGGATGGCGACATGCACACTGAGCCATCTCACGGAGCTATCGCTTAGCCGCAACCTCATCGGCACCTTGACCGGACGGGAAGCTATGCAGCAAGTTCTGATCCGCGTCGGCGAAGCCCCTGTCCTTGGCGAGGTACCCTCCATGACGCCGCGGCGGCCACTTGGCGATGTTCTGACGTTTCACCGCGATACAAGTGGTTGAGCGGTGGGGCGACCAATCAACCGATGATCGTTTCGTGATCCGGTTCGGGACCGAACTTGAAGCGCCGCCCGGTGATCTCCATGGCGATCACCCGTACGTAGATAGGCTTCAACGTCGCAATCCACGGTCGCAACGGCGCTTGCTCGGCGTCTAAGATGTCGGCGTTGGCTGGCGGCTTCGGCCCCTTCGTATGTCAATAATTCCGAGAACGCTGTGGCGTTGGCGCCGGCGGCCGAGCACTGCGCGCATAGACGCGCTGCTGGACGAGCGCTCGGCAACTATGGTCTTGAGCACCACGGTTGGCCTCCATAGGCGAGATGACCACGCAGCTCAGTGCAACCAACCGTGTCCGAAACTGAGCACGCTGACGTGGGGTCTGTGGCAGGGTCGTAGCTTGTGAACTTTCCACACGCGTTGACATGGGCCACCATCGAAGATCGGCGTGTGCTTTGGCTCGATAAACCGAAAGTCCCCGGTGCGGTGGAGAACTCCCCACCAGCGGACCTCATCGCGATGGATGTCACGTTTTCTCAGCGCCGCCAGAGCCGGGTCCCCAATCGCGCTTACCTGGTCGGGACAGCGGAGAAGGGCTGGTGTGCAGCCATGGAGATCGACGGCGCCCTAGCGAAGTACACGTTGTTGGTGCCGTCGGAAGCCGCTGCGAAACAGCACGCCGAGGGCTGGGAGCGGGACGAGTCGTCCTAGCCCAATCCCGACTTGGCCCGTCATCCGCTTGGGTGGCGGGCCGATTAGTTAACTTGTCACTGGTTGCGGTGGTCGTCGAGCTGCACAACGTCGGCGCGCTCCTGGATGCGTTGCAGCTGCTGGAGTTCTTCGTCGAGAACGTCGCGTCTGGCGCGGACGCGGTCTAGCCACGCTTTCTCGTTGTTCACCTCGGGGTCGTTGTCGTTCTCGTAGTCGAGATCGAAGAGGTGATTCTCCGTGCGTTCCGCCTCCGCGAGCAACAGATCCATCTCACGTGCAATGAGGTATTGCCGCTCTGCATTGTCGGTAGCCATACATCAGTTTCTACCCCCGCGGCGACACGGCCTTTTGAGAGACCATGGTCGCGCAGCAGCAGACCCTGATCGACCTCACCGACAATCCCGGGCAGTTCCGTGAACCGCCGCTGTCGGGCATCTTCCGGCAGGCATGGCGGGAGCGCTTCGAGCACAGCGACGGGATGAACAATCTTCTGACGATGCCGTTCTAGTCTGCCGTGGCTTCGGCATACTCGTCATACATGGGGCTTCGACTGGCACTGCAGCCACCCTGGGTGCGATTTCTGGTGTGGGCGCCCATCGCCGCCGTGCTCTTCGGTGGGGGAACCCGCTTGATGTCGCGCTCGATCTGGAGCACCGTCATCGCTGCCATCGTCTTTGGAGTCTTCTTGGCGGCGTCCTTCACCTACGGCACTCAACGCATGCACACGGCGCTCACCGAGGCGGTTGGCGGACTTGACCAAGCGGAGCGCTCCCAGGCCATCGCCGCCGTCACACACGGCGTCGTGCCGGCCGATCAAAAGGTGCGGTCCGCGGCGGTCCGGCTTGGCTGGGCCTACCTGGGTGGCAAGTCCGCTGATCAACTCAAGCGGCGGGAACGATGGACCTGGATAGCATCGGCGGTCCTCGTCGCGGCAGTCATCGGGCTGGCAATCATGGACAGCGACCAGCGTCTGTACTTCTTGGTGCTGGTGCTGTTCCTTTTAGTCGTGCTGCCCCTTGGGGTGCTCCGCACGCGACGGATTCAACGCAATGTCGCGCTGCTTGGCGAAGACCCGATTTCCCGGTAGGGCCACGGCCATCGGGTTGATCGCGGACACTGGCCGCCCACTGGCACGTAGGGCGGCGACCCGCCGCCCGCGCGGAAATTTCGATCGCGATCGGGATCGGGTCCTCGGGGCTGTCGCCCGGCGGTGGAGCTACCTAACTGCGCCGTACCACCATGATCAAAGCGCCCCCGGCAGCCGCTTCATGACTACCGAGGGCTAAGCCCGCGGCAGCCCCGGGTCCGCCGCGCGCCTAACCCTCGCTCTTACCCATCACCACACCCGGTGAAACGGCAGTTCGTTTGTGCCCGGACTGAAGTGCGGCTGGCGACGTATGGCCATAGGTTCCGCGCATGCGCGACCTTGAGACGATCGACGCCGAGCTGCGATTGGTGTCTCGGGCGTGGCGCGCCACATGAGTGGCTGCACGCCGAGCACCGCGCACATCGACGCGCTGCTGGATGAGCGCTCGTCGACCACGCGGCGCGGGGCTTATCAAAGTTGTGTCGATTGCGGTGGCACTGCGCCGTAATCGCTCAAAGCGGCCCGAGGTTCATTTTTGGCCACCCGGCGGAGCTGAATCATTCGTGCGGCGCCGACGAGCACAGTGGCGGTCGCCCCAGCCACAGCGGCCAACAAATAGCCCACTCCGACAGGCAAGCTCCAATCAAAACCGAGAAAGTGCGCGGTTATGGATCCGGTGTTCTGCGCTACGAAGATCAGCAAAATGATCAGGATCACCAGCCCGACGACGAGCGCCCACCACGCCGCCGCCAGCCGCGTCAACGGTGAGCGGGTTGTCGGTGTGGCCGCGACACCCGCAGGTCCGGATGCAGGCGGGGGTGGAACGGCTGGCCGGGAATTCATGCTATTTGTCTAGCCCTTCACGCCCTCAGCCAAACACAATTGATGACTCGAGTTGAATCGCTTTGAACAGGTACATGCGTCGTTGTGAAGTTGAGAGCCGGGCGAACCGATCTACTAAGCGTCCTCGAGCCGGAAGCCGACCTTTAGCGTCACCTGGAAGTGTGCGACGGCCCCGTCCTCCAGGTGGCCGCGGACCGACTGCACCTCGAACCAGTCGAGTCCGCGTGTCGTCTTTGCCGCTCGGGCCAGCCCGTTGCGGATAGCCGCGTCGGCGCTGTCGGGTGATGTACCGACTATTTCGATCACCCGGTAGGTGTGGTTGGTCATGGCGTCCCTTTCTGCGATTGCGGTGGTCGTCGAGCTGCACAACGTCGGCGCGCTCCTGGATGCGTTGCAGTTGGTGGAGTTCTTCGTCCAGAACGTTGCGTCTGGACCGGATGTGGAAAAGCGCCGGGTTCGCCGTCAGAGACCAGCACTGTGTCCGGCGACCGGCGTGGACGCGTCGAGCTTCGACTCCGTGCGCGGCGGCGCTGGAGGCGTGCGGCGGCTTGGCTGCTTGACTCAACTGGCTGATACCTCGTCGGTCCATACCCTGAAGCTCGTCAATGTGTTGGGGCCGAAAGTGTTGCTGAGCGCGACGTCGGCGGCGTCGCGGCCACGCGCGATCAACACCCTGCCGATGCGCGGGGTGTTGTGGCGCGCGTCGAAGGTATGCCATTGCCCGCCGAGGAACACCTCGAACCAGGCAGAGAAATCCATCGGAGCGTCCACTGGAGGCACACCGATATCGCCGAGGTATCCGGTGCAATAGCGCGCCGGGATGTTCATGCAGCGACAGAAGGCAACGGCGAGATGCGTGAAGTCACGGCAGACGCCGGTCCGGTCGTAAAAAGCTTCTAGCGCCGTGCGTGTCATGCGCGCGTGCTCGTAGCCGAACGTGAGATGTCGATGAACGTAGTCGCAGATTGCCTGAACGCGGCCCCATCCCGTTGGCGCCTCCCCAAAGAGATTCCACGCCGTCTCGGACAGCCGATCGGTTTCGCAATACCGGCTTCCGAGCAAGAAGATAAGCGTGTCCTGGGGCAGGTCCGGCACGGGAATCTGTTGCGCCCAGGGAACGATGGCGTCGGGGAGGCCGGTGTCGTTGACGAGCGCATTGGCCGAGACGCGCGTGCGGCCTTGCGGCGCAACAATGCGGGTGCACCAGTTGCCGAAGTCGTCACGATAGGCGGCCATCGGGACCGGCGGGTCGACCACTAGGTCGTCACGGCCGACCAGATCGGACACGCGGGTGAAGTGGACGTTGAGGTTGAAAATTATCGGGGTGGGCTGCGGGCAGTCGTAGATCATGTCGAAGCCGACGTGAATTTGCATTTATTTCTCTCTGTGTGTTGCGTGAGGCTGGGCGGGAATCATGGCGTGCTCAGGCGCACATGCCGTGCGTAACGAATCGATCAGCATGCGCCGCAACACCGTCCAGCGTCGTCCCGCGGCGAAAACGATGTCCTGGTTGACTTCCAGTTCGATTCCGACGTAGTCGCTCTGCGCGAAGCGCACACGCAAGTGTGAGGTCAAACCGTCTGCTTTGCCCGCATACGGGTAATTGCGGCGCACGCGAAGTTCCGGCGCCACTGCCGCCAGTGTTTCCTTCCAGCGGGCGCACACCTCGGCTTCTTTTCGCCGACCGGGGTGGTAGAGCAAGCCGACATCGGTGCCGCGCACCTTGCCGTCTAGCTCGGCGGTAAAGCTGTGCGACGAAATGTGGATCACGCGATGTCCGCGCGCTATCGCTTGCCTGACGAGACGCTCGACCTGCACGCGATAGGGCCGGTAATGTTTGTCGACGATCTGCGCCCGGGTCTCGGCCGGCGCGTCGCGTGTCGCCGCCGAAAAAAGTTGTGGGTGGCCAATCGAGCGGTTGAGATCGATAAGCAGACGGCTGACAGTCGAAGCCACGAGGGGCGCCGCGAAGGCACTGGCTAGCGCCGTCGCCATGACCAGCGACCCGGGATCGTAGCCACGGTGGGAATCCAGCAGCGCTCGTTGCCCCCGAAACAGAAGCCGATAGGGCGCGGGCACGCGGTTGCCGCCGTGTTCACAGGTAACGATGAAGGTATCCACCGTGACAACCCGTCACCAGCTCAACTCGGGCAAATGGCGAAACACCTGCCGCACCCCTTCGCCCCATTCGTCGCTGAGGGCGGTGAAGTAGGGGTCCCCGTCATCGAATCGCCGCCGCAACTGCACTTCTAGGCTGTCCCGTTCGTAGCAAATCAGGTCGATCGGCATGCCCACTGACAGGTTGCTGCGCATGGTCGAATTGAAGGACACCAAGACACACTTCGTGGCGTCTGCGAGGGGCGTGTGCTGGGTAATAACGCGGTCGAGGATCGGCTTTCCGTACTTGGTTTCACCGGTCTGTAAGAAGGGCGTGTCGGTCCCCGCTTCGATGAAATTGCCTTCGGCATAGGTCCGGAACAGCCGTATCGGCTCGCCGACGATCTGGCCGCCGACGATGAACGAGGCATTGAAGCGGAGGTTGTTCTCTTCCAGGTACCCGGCGTCGCGTTTCTCGATATCGCGCGTCGCGTCGGAGACCAGCCTCACGACGTCGAACATCGTCCGGGCACCCAAGAGATTGGTCTCCGCGTCGCCGTCAGCACAACGCTGCGTCAATAAGCTGATGACGGCCTGAGTTCCGGCCAGGTTTCCCGAACTCAGCAGAACGACAACGCGGTTGCCGCGACGCTCGAATACCGTCATCTTGCAGAACTTGGCGAAGTTATCCACGCCGGCATTCGTACGAGAGTCCGAGGCAAAAATCATGCCCTTGTCGAGCATTACGCCTATACAGTAAGTCATGCGATGAGCCTTCTGTGCAATCGACCTCCCTGTTCATAGTGGCACGTGCTTCTCGAAGTGACACTGGTCGAGCTCAAAGACATTCAGTTGCCCGACAGCGAAGCGCGCGATGGCTCGCCAAGCCGAGGCCGAGCGCGAAAAGCGAGCCAAAATTATTGCGGCAGAGCGGACTCGAGGGAAGGCCGCTGGAACCCCACCGCCAAGTCTCGCAAAAAACTACGCCGGGACGTACCCCTAAACGTCGCCTCCGGCAAAACCACGCGCTCCTGTCTCCCCCCTTTCGCGAGTGAGGTCGGTGGCATCGCCGAACGTTCACGGTCCATAAACTTTATTCTCAGCCATTACCGGACCGCTCAACCGGACGCGATCACGAAGCGAAAGAAGCAGAACGCGCCGAGTGGCGCTTACTGCGCGCCGTCGTCGGCGACATCCGCCTCGCCGACCGTGGTGCTCTCATCCGTGTGCGGGGCCAGGGCGCCAAAGGATCGTCGTACCCCGGTGGGGCTGGCGTTGATCGACGTCATCCAGGCCCATCGCGACAGCCATGCCGCCATGGACGCAAGTATCACATCGGGTGATTCGTGCACACGCGTGCCCACCGCCAGGTGAGGTCACGAAAAGTCGTTTGTTGGATGGGCAAACACCCTGGGGACCATGCAATTTCGGCGCGGCAAATCGATCGTCTCCATCGGACTCGTCGCGGCGCGAGCGCTGCATTCTGGTATTCGGTGTGATAAACGACAGCCAGCTGCAGGATGGGCACTCTGGTGCGTCCTAGAGAAGCATGTGCCGGAGTGGAATATGTTGGAGCGGCTCGCGTGTCGCGAAGATTTACTCGGTTGGGACAGTCGACGACAGGCCGACACCGACCGAAAGTGTGTGCTCGTACGCCGACGGCTTCGCAATTTCCCGAGTCCGTCGCGCCCCCTACGGTATCCTTTGTCACGGTTGACTCCCCAGCCTCCCGGAAACGTCCGGTGGCGATCTGTAAGAGGTCCCCGCCCGTAACGTGTCTGCACCCCCGGTTAGCCGACAGTTACAGGGTTTCTACTGTCGGGCTGACACTAACGGAGTCCCGTGCTTAGAGCGTCAGCGGTGATCGCCGCACCTGTCGGCGACATCGGCGCGCTTCCGTACCCTATCGCGCGCGCGGGTGTACTCTCAGTGCGTCTGAAATGCTCGACACCTCGCTTCAACCGGAGTGACGGACCATCTGGGTTGTGTGTGAAGGAGGCAGGCTCTGCCGGCGCGGTGATCGTCAGCCTCATCCCGGGGCGGGCGGCAGTCGTACCGCAGCGGTGTTGGCGAGCACGCAATCTCGCTTCAAGCCTCGCGGCCCAACACCGATGCATTCAACGCTTCAGTCGTGCTTGCGCGTCCGCCGTTGAACGACCCGACTCACGATCGGAGGCCAACCGCGGCGCGGTGGCGCCGGAGCCAAAGGAATGGTCTTGAGCAAATTCACCGAGACGATGTATGCCAACGCCCACTCCAGTTCGAAGGGCATGGTCACCGGGGAGCCAAACTGCCCCGTCCGGCACACCTGGGGTGAGGTGCACGAACGCGCCCGACGTGTTGCCGGTGGTCTGGCCGGGTCCGGCCTCAGACACGGTGACAGCGTCGCGGTGCTGGCCGGCGCCCCGGTCGAGATCGCCCCGACCGCGCAGGGCATCTGGATGCGCGGCGCCTGCCTGACCATGTTGCACCAGCCCACTCCGCGCACCGACCTGCAGCGCTGGGCCGAGGAGACCACCGCCGTCATTAAGATGATCGGCGCCGAAGCGGTTGTCATCTCCGACCCCTTCCTGGCCGCGGGGCCGTTGCTCTCCGAGCTGGGCATGCGAGTGCTGACCATCGAGCAGCTACTCGATAGCTGCCCGATCGATCCCGTCGAGACCGACGACGACGACCTCGCGCTGCTGCAGCTGACGTCCGGGTCCACCGGTTCGCCCAAGGCCGTGCGGATCAGCCACCGCAACTTCGTGTCCAACGCCGAAGCGATGTTCAACGGCGCTCAGGTCGACACCGATTCCGACGTGATCGTGTGTTGGCTGCCGCTGTTCCACGACATGGGCATGACCGGCTTCCTGACCGTGCCGATGTACTTCGCCACCGAACTGGTCAAAGTCACCCCGATGGACTTCCTGAGCGACACGCTGCTGTGGGCCAAGCTCATCGACAAGTACAAGGGCACGATGACCGCCGCGCCCAACTTCGCCTACACGCTGTTCGCCAAACGCCTACGCAGGCAGGCCATGCCGGGCCAGTTCGACCTGTCCACGCTGCGGTGGGCACTGTCCGGCTCCGAGCCCGTCGAACCTGCCGACGTCGAGGATCTGATCGACGCCGGCAGGCCGTTCGGGTTGCGGCCGGAGGCGATCCTGCCGGCGTACGGGATGGCCGAGACGACTGTGGCGGTGTCGTTCACCGAGTGCGGCGCCGGCTTGGTCGTCGACGAAGTGGACGCCGACCTGCTGGCCGTACTGCACCGGGCCGTCCCCGCGACCAGGGGTAAGACCCGGCGGCTGGCCACGCTCGGCCGTCTGCTGGAGGGCCTGGAGGCGCGCATCGTCGACGAGGACGGCGGCGTGCTGCCCGCCCGCGGAGTCGGTGTCATCCAGGTGCGCGGCGAATCGGTGACCCAGGGCTACACCACGGTAGCCGGATTCGTCGCGGCCCAGGATGACCAAGGTTGGTATGACACCGGCGACTTGGGTTATTTGACAGAAAACGGCCACGTCGTAGTCTGCGGCCGGGTTAAAGACCTCATCATCATGGCAGGCCGGAAAATCTACCCAACCGACATCGAACGCGCTGCCGCCCGGGTGTCCGGCGTTCGACCGGGCTGTGCCGTGGCGGTCCGCCTCGACGGGCACTCGCGGGAGACGTTCGCCGTCGCCGTAGAGTCGGTCGCGTGGGAGGAGCCGGCCGAGGTGCGCCGCATCGAGCGTCAGGTGGCCCACGAGGTCGTCGCGGAGGTCGATGTCCGGCCCCGCAACGTGGTTGTACTCGAGCCGGGGATGATCCCCAAGACGCCGTCGGGGAAGCTGCGGCGCGCAAATGCGTTGGCGCTCGTCAACTGACCTTATCGGGACGCAACGAGAGTAAAATTTGTTGCTCACCAAGGGCGCGCGGGAGGAGGGGGATGTTGGCCGACTTCGACGCCCAACCCGGTCGCAAAATGCCGCCATTGCCCGAAATCTCCCCTGCCCAACGGGAAGCAGACGAGGCCGAGCTGTATGCGGGGCTCCGCGGAGTGGCCGGGATTGTGGCCGGCGCACACGGGGTGATCGACCTTCTTCGGGACGTGGCGGAGTTCGCGGTCCAGGCGATTCCGGGCGCCGACGGCGCGGGCGTCGGATTGATCGACCCCCGACACGGCATATCCAGCGTCCAGACCTGGGCGGCGACCGCGGTACTTGTCCACGAGATCGACACAGTTCAGTACGACGAACTGAACGAGGGGCCATGTATCACCTGCATGCAGTCGCGACGACCCACGGTGAGCGGATCGCTGGGCAGTGACTGCCGTTGGCCGCACTTCGGTGGCCGGGTGGCCCGGATGCGTATCCATTCCGCGCTCGCGCTGCCGTTGATCGTCGGCGAACAGGTGATCGGTTCGATCAATGCCTATGCCAAAAGCCGCGACGCGTTCGCCGAGCACGCCGTGCGGTTGGGGTCCCAGTTCGCCAGGCCCGCTGCGGTGTCGGTGTACAACGCGCATTTGCTGGCCAACGCGCATGAACGGACACTGCGATTGCAGCGCGCGTTGGACAGCCGATCGGTGATCGATCAGGCGGTCGGCATCCTCCGCAGCCGGTCCGGTGGCAGCGCCGATGAGGCCTTCGAACGGCTCACCCACATCAGCCAAACCGAGAATGTCAAGCTGTACGCCGTCGCCGAGAGGCTGGTCGAGGAGGCCGTGCGGCGGGCCCGCGCAAGGCGTCCCTGAAACCCGTTAACGCGGCGGCCCGGCCGCAAGTTCGGCCAACGCCGCCACGAGCATCGAGCGGGAATACCGATCGCTCATCAATCTGCGGGAGACGTCCGTCAGGTGTTCGCCCTGGGCCCGCGCGTAGGTCCGCAACAGGCTGAACGCCTCCTCCACGGACACATCCAGCATTTCGCGAAGCAATCCCTTGGCCTGCTCGACGACGACGCGGCCGGTCAGCGCGGAGCGTAGTTGTGGCATGACGGTCAAGGGTGTGGGTGGGTGTTCCTGGAGGATCGCGACACACGCGATGTGTGCCAGGGTCTGGCCGACGAGCAGATCGGCCTCATCGAGCTCTCCCGTGCGGGCACCGAACAAGCCGAGCGCGCCCAACACGATGCCGGCGGCCCTCATCGGGACGGCATGCACCGAGGCGAAGCCGGCCCTGACCGCGGCCGGGACAAACCGCGGCCACTGGTCTATTGCCGGCTGGATATCGGCGATCGAAACCGGTTGCCCGGTGGCGTAGCAGTCGACACATGGGCCTTCATCGGCTTGTAGCTGGAAGAGCTCGAGCTCGCGGGCCTGCTCCGAGGTGGCGGCCAGTAGGCGTAGCTGGTGCAGCGGGTCGGCGAGCAGAAGTGCAGCGGCCTCGACGTCAAGCAGCTCGGCACAGCGTTCAGTGAGCCCGGTCAACAAGTCAACTACGTCGAAGTCGTCAAGCAGGCTGTCGACCAGCGCGACGACGGCGTTCAGCACACGAGTTTCACGAGGTGTGTCGCTCACGCTGACCTCCTTTCTTGAGTATTCCCGTCTGGCGAGCGCGGATCAGTCGGCCTCGAGCTTCAGTCGGCGTTCGAGGATGTCGCGGGCGACGTCGGTGGCGCTGCAGCCCGCGGCGTAGGCGTGGGCGCGCAACCGAACCAGGGCCTCGGCCGGCTCGACGCCGAGCTGAGCGACAAGCATCCCGGTGGCCTGGCTGACCTCCGCACGGCTCAGTGTGTTGAGCTCGGCCCAGGCATTGCTGTTGGGGTCGGCGACGGCGGCGTGCAGGTCGCCGTCCAGGAGGTCCAACAACGGGATGTTTGCGAGCTCCGCGGCGGCGACCGCGCCAGTAAGGTCCTCCCCCGACAGTGGGCCCGGCTGCGCACGGAATAGGTCGAGGGCGCCGACAAATTCGCCGGCAACGACGACGGGTATCGCGTGGACGCCCCTGATCTGGTGGGCCAACATGGCAGGTCCATATGCGGGCCAGCGAACTTCCTCGGGGTCGGCGAGGTCGACGACCAGAATCGGATTACGCCGCGCGACAGCTTCCAAGCACGGTCCCTCGCCGAGCGTGAACTGCAGCTCGTCGTACCTGCGGGCAGGCGGGCCGCTGGATCCCAGGGTTCCACTATTCGCACCATCGAAGATGAGCGAAATAGCCGCTGCGTCAATGTCGAAGAGAATCACGCACGCCTCGCATAGACGGTCGGCAGCCTCTACCCCGCGCCGGCCATCGACGGCGGCGAGGAGCTGGTCGTGGGTCGCCACATTTAGCCGAACAGGGTTCGGGCTGCGGAAGTGCCCGGGAGTCTCGGCGGGGACGTCATCCTCCCACCCTTCCACTAGTTGCGGCGTTTGACGAGCGCGACGCTGCTGTCATGGCCGGCAGCTCGGCATCCACATCCAGGCTTAGAGTGGCTGTCATGACGCCTCGGTTCGGCGCCCGCTAAATCTGTGATTGACCGGTGCCGTTGACCGGAGAATCCTCAAGGTGATCACCGGGACGATCCCCGGAGGGTGGACACAGCCCACTACCACGACGATCCGGGAGAACAATGAGTTCGGAACATGCAATAGAAAAGGTGCACCTGTCGGACATCCGGGAAGGAGACATGCTCCAAGATCCGACATCTGGCAGGTGGATCAAAGTCGCCCGTACCGCCGACGACACAGCTAGCGGGCCCCACCGCGTTTACTACGGCGACGGCGGCGAAGAGATTGATTCGCGCTACGTGACGGGCCTCGTCAATCGCCAGGTGAGGGAGTAATGGCGAGCACCCATCCGCCTGCCGCGAAGTGACCCGCGTGGCACGTGCACTTGTAAACGCATTGTGCCGCAGCACAATTCGAATTCGTCGCGAAGAGGAATAGCGGACACTCTGGTTGCCTCCACGGTCGTTGGCGAGCCCGCCGCGTGAACCGTGGTAGCCGCCACTCCCATTGTCGCCGTGTGCATTACCGGCATCCTGCTTTCAGCGAGGTGCCGGACGCTTTATATCGGCTAGGCCGAACGGTCTGTGAGCTGGCGTCGATTGCTGCTGGCGAGTATTGCTGTCGCCAATCCCCGTCGCCGCACATCGTCCCCGGCGCCTGACAGGTGCGATCGTTTCGCGATATTCCGGAATCTGTGCTCGGACGCTGTCTCTGGTGCGTCGTCGGAGGTGGCGAAAAGAAGCCGGTCCGGAAGCGCCAATTTGCAGATTGTGCGCACGGTGAGCAGATACTGGCGTAGCAACGAACCGGTCGTGTAGGGCAGGTCGTAGGTGACGCACAAAGCGCGCACCCGCGCTGCGATCTCGGGGTAGCGATTACTCGGCAGGTCAGGAAAGAGGTGATGTTCGATTTGGTAGCAGAGATTTCCCGTCATGAACCCCAGTACCGTCCCGGCCTGGAAGTTCGCGGTACCCAGCATTTGACGCAGATACCATTCGGGCTTCGTCTCGTCCTTCAGCACTGATGGGGTGAACTTTTCCGCTCCGTCCACGAAGTGACCGCAGACGATCACGATGTACGCCCAGACGTTGCGCAGCCCGTTGGCCACCACGTTGGCCGCCAGTGTGCGCCACCACCGCCGGCGACTCAGCGCAGGAAAGAGCACATAGTCCTTGCCGGCCTGGCGAGCCATCTTGCGGAGCAGCGCGGTTTTGTGGGCGGATTTAGCGGCGTCTGTGGTCTCGCCTTCCTGGATTGATATCAAGCCATGCAGTGCGACGCCCCATTCGAAGGCCACCGCCAGCAGCACCGCATACAACGGCTGCAGCAACGTGCCCGGCCGCCACTCCTGGTCTCGAGTGACTCGCATGACTCGGAATCCGAGGTCGTCGTCTATGTCGACGATGTTCGCGAAGACGTGGTGCCGGTAGTTGTGGGAGTGCCGCCACTGCGATGTGAGACCTGCGGTGTCCCACTCCCAACTATTGGAGTGGATTTCCGGGTCATTCATCCAATCCCATTGACCGTGGCTGATGTTATGGCCGAGTTCCATGTTCTCAATGGACTTGGCCGCGGCCAGGGCGCCGGTGCCGACGGCCCAGCCGAACTTGCCCTTACTCATGCCGATGGCGAGCCTCGCCGCGATCTCGAGGCATCGGTGAAAAGCGATGACGCGCTTGATGTATGCCCGATCCTTGGTGCCGCGCGAGGCCTCGATATCGCAACGGATCGTTTCCAACGCGGCCGCGAGCTCCTCGAGGTCCGTGTCGCTCAGATGGGCGTATTCAGGTACTTCGGTGATGGCCATCGAATCTCAACGAGATCCGGGCACGGTGGCGCGCGGCGTCCCCGCGACGACGCGCTGACAGGGAAGGTTTGCGAACCGCAGCAATGTGGGTCACGTCCGATCTTTTGGGTGGGTGTCTACGCGCGGTAGGCGAGGATCGGCGCGAGGTCCGGTAAGCGGGAAGCTGCTTGATCAACACAGCTGAACGGCGGCATCGGGCCGCAGTCGATATTTCGAGTGCGGTCGCCAATACGGCTGGACAGCTGATGCGGGCTGCCGTGGTCACCCTCGTCACCGGAGTCGGGCGGCACGGCGGCCTGCCCGGAACCTACTGGTCCGGTGGGCGGCTGAGCCATCTATTTTTAGCACCTGCCTAAATCGGCTCTACGCCGTGAGTGCTGACCGTAGCATGCCAAGACGCCGGCAACACCATGGCGCTTTACGTCGGCCTCCGCGGCTACCCGAGCCGCGACATGGCTGCCCGGCTGACCTGCTTCGACACAGGATGGCGATTTGAAAGCGGCGGCCTTTCCGGCCCTTCGAAAATGAATTTCGCGCCCAGCGGGCTGACGGGCCTACTCTTCGGATAGAGCGTGCGTGAGGGGGCCGTCTGTGCAGCAGCTGAGTTGGACCGATGACATGATGCTGCGCGCAGAGACGCCCGCAACGCCACTACAGATTCAGATGCTTCTGATCTACGACCCGTCGACCGCCCCGGGCGGCAAGGTGACCTTCAAACGGATTCTCGAGGAGTTCGACGCCCGGCTGCACCTCGCCGATGTGTTTCGGCGGCGATTGGCCGAGCTGCCGGGCGGTTTGCACAGGCCGTATTGGGTAGATGACCCGAACTTCGATCTGGAGTATCACGTCCGTCATATCGGGCTGCCCCATCCCGGTGACTGGCGGCAGCTCTGTATCCAGATCGCACGCCTGCACGCCCGACAGATCGACCTGCGACGTCCGCCGTGGGAGATCACTGTCATCGAAGGACTGAATTCCGTGCCAGGGGTACCGAAGGGCTCGTTCGCAATGGCCTTCAAACTGCACCACTGTGCGGTCGACGGCATGGCGAGCGTTCAGATGATGGCTGCACTGCACGACATTGCCGCTGATAGCCCCCGCCCCGCTGGACCCGACAGTCCCTGGCACCCCGAACCTGTGCCCTCGACGGCAGACCTACTCGCGCGCACGGCGATCAACGTGGCGCTGCAGCCGTTGCGGACGGGCAGGGTGCTGGCCTCGAGTGCCCCGAAGGCAATCCGGGGCTTAGCCGCCCTGCCGGGGAAGCTAGTCGGCGGCGTCGTGTCCGGGGTCGCCGGGGGTAGTGTGCCGTCGTTTCCACCGAAGACCCGGTTCAACCAAACGGTGTCGCCGCATCGTGTTTTCGAGGCCCGGTTCCACGATCTCGCCGATTTCAAACGGATCAAGGCGAGCGTGCCCGGCTCGACGGTCAACGATGTAGCACTGGCCTACGTCGGCGGCGCCCTGCGCGAATATCTGAATGGCCACGGAGAGCTTCCCGATGAGTCGCTGGTTGCGGCGTGCCCGATCTCACTGCGCGAGGCAGGCGATAAGAGCAGCAGGGGAAACGTGTTGTTCGGCCGGTTGCAAACGCTCGGTACGGACATCGCTGATCCGCTCGAACGGCTTGCCGCAATCGCTGCGTCGACTGCGGGGAGCCGTTCGGAGTCGGATCAATCGGTCAGGACCCAGCTGGTCGATCTGATTGGAACAGTGCCAACCTCGTTGCTCGGGATGACTGCAAAGGCCGCGAGCGTGCTTCCGTTCTCTAGCCCCACGGTCGCCAACACGACCGTGACCAACGTGCCGGGTCCGCCCGAACCGATCTTCTTCAGCGGTGCTCGCCTCGTACGCGTCGCCGGTCTCGGGCCGCTGGTGGCGGGCTTGAACCTTATCCATGTCGTTGCGAGCTACAACGGAACTTTGTCGATCAGCGCTACTGCGGATCGCGACGCCCTACCGGACCCGGCCAGGTATGCCGAATGCATGGAGGAGGCTTTTCAAGAGTTGCTCGCGGGCGCGGGCTGAGTGTCTTTCGCGGGTTTAAGTGTCGCGATATCAGCTCAGGCGCCGACTTTTCGCCGCCGGTTGGAAGGCTGAGCCAAACCGGCGGGTGCGCCGCCGCGACCGACTACCTCGGCGAGAAACTTCCCCGTGTAGCTTTCCGGCACCGCGGCGATGTCCTCCGGAGTGCCTTCGGCGACAATGGTTCCGCCCTCGGCACCACCCTCCGGACCCATGTCCACAATCCAGTCCGATGTCTTGATCACGTCCAGGTTGTGCTCGATGACGATCACCGTATTGCCTTTGTCGACAAGGCCGTTGATCACGTTCAGCAGCTTGCGGATGTCGTCGAAATGCAACCCGGTGGTGGGCTCGTCGAGGATGTAGATGGTGCGCCCGGTGGAGCGCTTCTGCAACTCCGCGGCCAGTTTGACCCGCTGCGCCTCGCCGCCGGACAGCGTCGGCGCGGGCTGGCCGAGCCGCACATAGCCCAGACCGACGTCGACCAGCGTGCGCAGATACCGGTGAATGCCGGTGATCGGCTCGAAGAACTCCGCTGCTTCTTCGATCGACATGTCCAGCACTTCGGAGATGGTCTTGCCCTTGTAGTGCACCTCAAGGGTTTCCCGGTTGTACCGGGCGCCATGGCAGACCTCACAGGGCACATACACGTCGGGCAGAAAGTTCATCTCGATCTTGATGGTGCCGTCGCCGGTGCACGCCTCGCAGCGACCGCCCTTGACGTTGAACGAGAATCGGCCGGGCTGGTAGCCACGGACTTTCGCCTCGGTAGTGGCCGCGAACAGGGTTCGGATCTTGTCGAACACCCCGGTGTAGGTGGCCGGGTTGGATCGGGGCGTGCGGCCGATCGGTGACTGGTCCACCCGCACCAGCTTGTCCAACCGATCCAAGCCGGTGACCCGGGTATGCCGGCCCGGGACCTGCCGGGCGCCATTGAGCCGATTGGCCAACACCGCCGCCAGGATGTCGTTGACGAGAGTCGACTTCCCGGAACCGGACACGCCGGTCACCGACGTCAGCACACCGAGCGGAAACGACACGTCGATGTCGCGCAGGTTGTGCTCGCGGGCGCCGACGACGGTGAGCTGACGGCGCCGGTCGACGGGACGCCGGATTGCCGGCATCTCGATGCTCTCCTTGCCCGACAGGTAGGCACCAGTGATCGAATCCTTGTTGGCCAGCAGCTCGCTGTAGGTTCCACTGTGCACAATGCAACCACCATGCTCACCGGCCCCCGGGCCGATGTCGACCACCCAGTCGGCGTGCGCGATGGTGTCCTCGTCGTGCTCGACGACGATCAGGGTGTTCCCCAAATCCCTTAGGCGGGTTAGTGTTTCGATGAGACGACGGTTGTCGCGCTGATGCAGTCCGATGGACGGCTCGTCGAGTACATAGAGCACGCCCACCAGGCCGGACCCGATCTGGGTGGCCAGCCGGATGCGTTGGGCCTCCCCGCCGGACAGCGTGGCCGCGGCGCGGGACAGCGACAAGTACTCCAGCCCCACGTCGAGCAGAAAGCCCAGTCGCGACTGGATTTCCTTGAGCACCTGCCCGGCGATCGCCTGCTCACGCGGACCAAGAGTGAGCGCGTTCAGAAAGTCTGCGCAGTCCGAGATGGACAGCTCACAGACCTCGGCGATGGACTTCGCACCGCGCTCCCCCGCGGCCAGCGTCACCGCCAGAATCTCCGGCTTGAGCCGACTGCCTTCGCAGACCGGGCACGGCACGTCACGCATGAAGCCCTCGTAACGTTCCTTCATCTGCTCGGACTCGGTTTGGGCCATCTTGCGCTGCAGGAAAGCCAGCACGCCTTCGAAATCGGCGTAGTAGGAGCGGGTGCGGCCATACCGGTTGCGGTACCGCACATGCACCTGGTGGTCGGAACCTTCCAGGATCGCCTTGCGGGCCTTGGCCGGCAGTTTGCGCCAGGGCGTGTCGACGTCGAATCCCAGCTCGTCGCCGAGCCCGGCCATCATCCGGGTGAAGTATTCGGCGGTGTGGCCGTTCGACCACGGCGCCACTGCGCCCTCGGCCAGCGTGCGCTCCGGGTCGGGGACCACCAGGTCGGGGTCGACCTCCTTGCGGATTCCCAGCCCGACGCACTCGGGGCAGGCGCCATAGGGCGAGTTGAACGAGAACGACCGCGGTTCCAGGTCGTCGACGGCCAGCGCATGTCCGTTAGGGCAGGCCAGCTTCTCCGAGAACCGCTGTTCGCGAGGATGGTCGTGTTCGTGGGCCCGATCGTCGGGGAACTCCAGCACCACGATGCCGTCGGCCAGGTTCAGCGCGGTTTCCACCGAGTCGGTGAGCCGCTGCTTGGCGGTGGCCTTGACGGTGAGGCGGTCCACCACCACCTCGATGTCGTGTTTTTCCTGTTTCTTCAGCTTCGGCGGATGGGTCAGCGGATGCACCACGCCGTCGACCCGCACCCGGCTGTAGCCCTGCGCGTTGAGCTTGTCGAACAGGTCGGCGAACTCGCCCTTGCGGGTGCGCACCACCGGAGCGAGCACCAGGAACCGGGTGCCCTCGGGCATCGCCAACACCTGATCGACGATTTGCTGCGGCGTCTGCCGGGCGATCCGCTCGCCACAGATCGGGCAGTGCGGTGTACCCGCGCGCGCGTACAGCAACCGCAGGTAGTCGTACACCTCGGTGATCGTTCCGACCGTCGACCGCGGGTTGCGGTTGGTCGACTTCTGGTCGATGGACACCGCCGGGGAGAGGCCTTCGATGAAGTCGACGTCCGGTTTGTCCATCTGCCCCAGGAATTGGCGCGCGTAGGCCGACAGCGACTCGACGTAGCGGCGCTGGCCCTCGGCGAAAATCGTGTCGAAGGCCAGCGACGACTTGCCCGATCCGGACAGCCCGGTGAACACGATCAACGAGTCGCGCGGCAGGTCGAGGTCGACGCCGCGCAGGTTGTGCTCACGGGCGCCCTTCACGATCAGGCGGTCAGCCACGCTGCCCCTCTCACTGGAACTTTTAGGTGCCGATAGCGGTTCTTAAAACAGAATTGCGCACGGCGCATTCCATGCTATGTGCCTATACCGACAAGCAACCCGTGACTAGTAACGTGGCCGCTATGACTGCCGTGGACGACAACTACACCGGACATGTCGACCCTGGTACTGCGGCCCGCCGGACCCTACCCGGCGCCACGATTCTAAAGGCGTCGGTCGGCCCGATGGATAACAACGCCTACCTGGTGACATGTTCAGCGACCGGAGAAACGCTGCTGATCGACGCCGCCAACGACGCCGAAGTCCTCGTCGACCTGATCAGGCGGTACGCCCCGAAGGTGTCGCTGATCGTGACCAGCCATCAGCACTTCGATCACTGGCAAGCGCTGCAGACCGTCGCCGAGGCCACCGGCGCGCCGACCGCCGCGCACGAAATCGATGCCGAACCCCTGCCGGTCAAACCGGACCGCTTGCTGGCCAACGGCGACACGGTGGAAATCGGCGAGCTGACCTTCGACGTGATCCACTTGCGCGGGCACACGCCCGGATCGATCGCCCTGGCTCTCGGTGGGCCCGCGACCGGCGAGGTCATGCAGTTGTTCACCGGCGACTGCCTGTTCCCGGGGGGTCTTGGGCGGACAACAAAAACGGCAGAGTTCGACTCACTGTTCAAAGACGTGAAGTCGAGAGTCTTCGACCGTTTCGGTGACGGCACCGTTGTCTACCCCGGGCATGGTGATGACACCACACTCGGTGCTGAGCGCCCACAGCTAAGTGAATGGCGGGCACGGGGTTGGTGACTCGCGCGCGTGGTAGCCACCGACCTGCTGCCCGCGGACTGGCCGTATGGGACGGCCGCGCCGCGACGATCGAATCCGGCTCGCTGCCCGTCACACACTGGCAGGGCGCAGCCCTCGACCGGCCCATCCACGCATAGCAGCGCGGCACCGTCAGATTCTTGCCACATCACATTCCTCAAGGCCGCGCAGGAGAATACATACTTGTTGGCTCGCCGCCGCGTACTGGGTCGGCTGTGGGAGACAATTCCTAGATGAGGATTTTGCGTCAGGTGGGCGATTGAACACCACCGGCGACGATTTGAACCTGATGCGGTTGACCTGGCGACGCATTGGCCAGTTGCAGCAGGTCGAAGACGGCACATGGCGGGCTTTTTTCCCGTGCGCTGCGTGGGGCAGTGTAACGGCGGCGACCAAGGAAGAGGCCGAGGAGAAGGCCGTCCGGAAGGCTCTTGACGAGGGAGATGACCCGGAGTGGGTCATGCAAAGAATCGTCGAATCCTTCAACGCATTTGTTGATTACTCTCCCGACGACTTGCCGAAGGGCACGTGGGTATTCCGGCTTCAGAGTGAGCGATTTGCCAACGGAACATGGCGGGCATGGTTCCCCAGCGGCGGCTGGCTGATGAGGGCTACCACCGAGAAGGAGGCGAAGTTCGCTGCCGCCACGGAGTGGTACCGGCGCTTCGGGCTTCCTGACGAGGTCACACGGCGACACGCAACCATGCGACGTCACCTCGAAGGCCCGGTTCCCGGGGTGGAGTTCTTTCCCTATGAGGAGCTACCCGAGTCGATACGTCAGCGCATCGAACAGCACGAGGGTGATGCGTGAGGACGAGGCCGCAGCCCCGAGAGGCCGCGGCGCAGGCAGCATTGGGCTTCCACTGGCTCGTTGAAGTGTTCTAGTCGGGCGCGAAGGGACCAGGGGTGCACTCTGTCCTCTCCGAAGACGTAGCCGCGGTCATCGAGCTGCAGGGGGTGTACCAGCGCGGCCCCTTGTTTATTCCTGACCCTCCACCACATCTGGAGCAAGCAGGCTCCGCCCAGGTGCATTGAACTGGTTCAATCCCAGTATCGCGCACCACCTGTTTATACAGGTCAGAGCATTATTTTCGGGCCGCTACGGGGCCGCCGCTGCCAATACGCTGCCGATCTGTTTTCGGCACACTGACACGCGTGATCCCACTCGCCAGATCGGCGCCTCTATCTACTACCCGCACGAGCGGTGAGAAGAGACTTCATCGCGGTCAACCGATGATTATTTCGTGATCCGGTTCGGGGCCGAAATTGAACCGCCGCCCGGTGATCTCCATGGCGATCACCCGTACGTAGAGAGGCTTCGGCGTCGCAGTCCACGGCCGCAACGGCGCTTCCTCGGCGTCTAAGATCTCCTCGGTGGCCGACAACAGATGTGCCCTGCCCTTGATGATGACGCTCCACCCCCAGGTGAGGGCAGGATCGTGGTAGTCGGCCTCGAAAGCTACCCAGTTGCCCATCACGGCGCTGGACAGCTTGGTGCCCTGGGCAGTTCGGAAGAGCACCGTCCGCCGCCGAGTGGCGAAGTTGACCGGGAAGATTTCAGGCTTCCCGTCCATGATCGTGACTAATCGGCCTAATGACATGCTTGATAGCAAATTCCAGCACTCGTCTTCGCTGAGCACGGTCACCGGAGTGTCGGCTGCGGACATGATTGAGCCTAACGCGATGGGTGTTTTCGGCGCGGTCGGATGCGATGACCGATGACTGTCGACAGGCAAGCGCGATGACCGGGAAACTATCGACAGCGAGCTACGCCTGTTGGTTGCGGTTCGTCGGACGGCCCGGGAGCTGACCGGGAGCCTGCCGTCACCAGATCATCTGGTGGATGCGCTGCTGGACGAACGCCTGCGAGCTGATCGAGTGGGCTACAACCCGCCACGGCAATGAGCGTATTCCGTTGTTGTCCAGTCACGATCCACCGTTGCAGGGCTGCGGTCGGTCATGTGAAACTGCTTGCGCCAATGTACTGATAACTCGATTCTTGCGTTGATGAGGTGCGTAGCTTTCCAAGCATGGACGCACTCGACACCATCCTCAGGACCGGCGCTGCGTATCAGGCGGAGTTCCGACCGATCCCGGACGAGTACTGCATCGCGCTTGATCTTGAAGGGTGCTTTGACGGCTTGTCGGCGTCCGAAGCCAACCAGGCAGCCGTGGACATCGTGGTGGCCGTCTGCGGGAGGGATGACCCTGCTGACTATCTACATCAGCGTGCAGATGAAATGGTGGCTAGCGCGTTAGCCATTAGCCGATCTCTGCGTATCGCTGCAGCGGCCTGATAATGGCTCATCTGCCCGTGGGGCGGGTGACTTGTGAGCCGGGTAGCGACCTGTCTACCTTCGGCCCATGCGCGACATCGACACCATCGACTCCGAGCTCAGCGAATCATCTTGTCATGCTGAGGCTTTAAGGGAGGTGGCCCGCTGCCGCGGTCGGCGGCGGGCCACCGCAATAACGCTTACTTGAATGCGTCCTTGACGTTCTCGCCGGCCTTCTTCACGCTGGACTTGGTTTGGTCCTTCTTGCCTTGGCCTTCGGTGTCCTTGTCCCCAGTGACCTTGCCGGCCTGCTCCTTGGCTTTGCCCGCGGCGTCCTGAGCGGCATTCTTGACCTTATCGGTGATTCCCATGGGTGTGTCCCTTCAGTGGTGGTCAGCCGCGGATCGCGGATGACCGTGGAACGACCCCGAGGTGGGGGCGCCCTGGACCCGCACCCGGTTCAGCCCGGGTGCGAGAGATCGTGTAAGTCCTTGTGCTGCGCGAATTGCGGGCACGTGGACCTAACGTTGTTGCGACTAGTTGTGATTAGGCGTCGCCGTGATGGCGGCTGCCCGACTTCGCAAGCCCGCGGCTGACCATGTAGCCGACGCTAAGAATTACGACGTACAGCCACGCCTTATCGGCCAGGAAATAGTCGCCGCGCCCGTCAGTCGCCTGAACCAAGTACGAGGCAAGCAGAACCCCGGCAGTCGCGACGATGAAGACCATGAATTCGGTCGTCTTGTAGAAAGCCTTCGTCTCGTTGCCGCGCCGGGTGGCGACCCGAGTGGAGCCATTGGTGTTCGGCGCGTCGACGGTACCCACTTTGGCGGGATTGTTGGTGATGGTCATTAGTGCTCCTTCTGACGCGGTCGAAGTATGTCGACCGCATGAATTGGGATGCGCTACATCAGAGAGGTAGCGGCAACTCCTTGAAACACGGCCTGTATTGAGCCGCGCGTGAGAGATAGATCCAGCCGTCGAGCCGATGCTCGCGGCATATGAAGATCAAGACCCCCGGATAGGGCACGGTACCGAGTACCAACCTGTTTAACCCTTCCGTATATGTACCCCATCCGACAAAAATCAAACACCTGTTCGATTGGATGCAAGTTACTCAGGCTCCGAACACCAAGTCCGGCGGGGTGGGGCACACCGCGCCCTCCTGGCGGCATTCGGCGATGTTCCAGGTGCGCAGGTGGCGGCTCATGAACAATCATTTCTGCATGAAAATTGGCATTTCTGCAACGCTTGACTAGGCTCCGCGAAATGGACAGCAGCGATGACGACACACTCCGTCGGGAACCTGAGCAGCGATGATCGGGGTCAAAGGGCAGATGCCTTGAACGCTGCGTTCGACGAGGTTGGGGTCGCGTCGGAAACGCGCGTCGGAGCGTTTCGCTTCTACTTCGACGATCAACGCTGGGAATGGTCCGAGCAGGTACAGCGCATGCACGGCTATCGGCCCGGCGCGGTTACACCCACCACTGAGCTGATGCTCTCACACAAGCACCCCGAGGACCGCGATCAAATCGAACAAACCCTCGACACCATCCGCCGGACCGGCCAGCCTCTGAGCAGCCGACACCGCATCATCGACACCAGCGGCAAGGTGCGCTCTGTCATCGTGGTCGGCGAGCAGCTGCATGACGAGGGGGGCCGCGTTGTCGGCACTCAGGGTTTCTACATCGACACCACCCCGGATGAACGGGAGCAACAAGACCAGATGACCGCCCAGCTCGCAGTCATCGCAGAGAACCGGGCGGTGATCGAGCAGGCCAAAGGGGTGTTGATGGCGGCCTACGGTATCGAACCGAACCGCGCATTCGAGATTCTTGCGTGGCGCTCACAACAGACCAACGTCAAAATTCGGGAGCTGGCCTCACGGTTTATGGCCGCTATCAGCTCCTCGCACTTGTCGCCCGAAAGCCGTAGCCACGTCGACCACACATTGCTCACGCTGAGCTAGCGCCGGAGCCCGAAACAGAAAAGCCCGCGCGGCTCCCAGTCCTGTCAGCCGCCCTGGGCTCTTCGCCGTGCGGCTCGGGAGCGGGGTGGGCCGCTGCCGTCGATCGCACCGTTGAACTAAGCACCCACCCGTTGTCTCAATCAGTGCGGAGCCGTGGCGGGTCGGACCCGGCAACCGGCCCGCCAATTGCACAAGGGTCAAATTAGATTGCAGCACAACGCTTTACCAGTGTGTGCTGGTTACCCATCGCTATAGCTGGGTACTTATGTGAGCATGCGTATCATCTACGTCGCTGCGGCGGTCGGCATGGCCATCGCCGTCCTGCTCATCGCCCCGGCTGTGCTGATGGGCGCGTCTGCTCACGCTGACACCTACGGTTACGACCGCTGCGTGGGAAACATTACGGAAATCCCGCTGGAGGAACACGACCCCCAAAACTTGCAGCTTGTTGGAGTCATTGAGCAGGATCTCAATTCTGGTGTCTCCCCTGCTGCCGAAGCTCAGAAGGTAGCGCAGATGGGATTCGACCCGCGCGTTGCCAATGGGATTGTGCAGTGTGTTACGCAGGAGCACCCGTAGGAAAGTCTAAGCGCACCCGACCTGTGCGGCCGGCCCGATCCGCAATCGAGTGGAACCAGATCGCCCTAGTCCGCGTCTGAACAGTTGATCGGGTCGGCCCCAATTCTCCAAACGCTTCAGCGGCTGTGTGGCTGGCTCGATCCGCAATTCAGTGGAACCAGCGCGCCCCCACCCGCATCTGCGGAATGTTTGCATCACCCAAAGTCGTTGGCGTGCAACGCAAATAACCACAACGTAAATTGTGAATTCTCTATGAGTGCGGCAGATCTAGGTCGCCCGCGACGCCAACCGACCTAGCGTGACAGAACAACGGCTGAAGAAGGTCGGTCGGCTCACGCGGGGTAAGAAACCGGGTCGATCAAGGAGATATGGAATGTCCAACGCGCCGTTACGTGCTCAATCCGCTATTAGTTGCTTCTCACACGTGCGAAGTGCCGCCTGTGACCCAGCCGGCCTCAAGCTAGCCGAAGGTCTTCTGGCGCTCGCCCAGGCGATAGAGGGCCTGGCGGCAGAGCAGGCTGACATTCTGTCCAGGCTTCGGCAAATCAGCTGCGTATTGCAGCCCGACGACGGTTACCACGATATCGGCGCGTCGCCCGTGGTCGGTGGTGTGCTTGTCTCCACTCCGGGCCGTCGAATGCCATGAAGGCTGCCCCGATGTTGTCCCAACCCGTCACCCGGCCACCAATTAAGTCCCTGATTAGGGACTACACTCTGTTCACCTAGTCAGGAAAAGTTATGCCCACAATCGAGGCGCACCTTCGCCGCGAGATGCACAAATACGCTGCCGAGTTACGGAAGCTGGCCTACACCGTGCCCAACGGGGTGGGAGAGCACGATCTCCTCGAGTTGTCGGAGGTGATGAACGTCGCCGCCGATGAGACCCTCGAGAAATACAAGTACCTAGCCAACCCCTCGGCGCAGGGCGCGCCAACCGATGACGACTTGTGAGAAGCGCGTTGCGCTACCTGTTGCGCTACATACCCTGGCCCGGTATCAGCTTTCGTTCAGTGATGCAACGTAGTCGAGCCGTCCACCTGTGGTTTCCTTGTCGGGCTGACACCCTGACACCCGACATGGTAGCGGGGACACCCTGACACCCGACAGGATTCGAACCTGCGGCCTTCTGCTCCGGAGGCGCTGATCCGACCCGTTTGCCGGGGTCCACAGCCGTCCACGGGATGCCAACGCTTGGACCCGGAACATGCTGCGTCACTTGCGATTTCACGCCACAGAGGTCCATTGCAGTCCCTACCCGTCCATGGGGGTTTGGCCGGTGAGTTTTGGCCGACTTGTGACATCCTCGTGACACTGACGGCCTAGCGTTGATGCGTGGCTGCGGTCGGCGAGCTGGTGCGACCGGGCAATGGATCGCCCGGCCACCGCAGCATTGCCCGCGCGGGCACCCGTTGCGGCCGGGTCGGATGCTCGTCGGAACGTCCCCTTGTTAGACTGATCGAATAACGCATACGGCACTGTTAATGCCCGGATGGCGTAACGAAATGGCGCTTGATGAATGCGACGCGAGAGCGTGCTTCGAAGCGGCCGGTCGTCTTCATAACCGGCGCGAACGGGTTCATTGGCCGCGCACTCGGGGCGTATTTCAGCGATAAGGGGTTTGCCGTACGCGGCGTCGACCGCGGCGCTGATCCCGCGCGCTTTGTCGTCGCGGGTGACATTGTCGACCCCAGTCCGTGGCAGGCCCAACTCGAGGGGTGTGCCGTGGTAGTGCACACGGCTGCTGTCGTGAGCAACGCGGTCCCAGCCGTGCAGCAGTGGCAGATCAACGTCCTTGGCACCCATCGGGTCATCGAGGCCGCGGCGCGCGCCAAGGTCGGGCGCGTCGTCCATCTGAGTTCGGTGCGGGCTTACGGGGATCTCGGTTTTCCCGACATGGTCGAGGAGTCGTGGCCGCTGCGCCCCGACGGGCACGCGTACGTGGATACCAAAGTCGCGTCGGAGGCCGTCGCCTTTCAGGCCCACGCGGCCGGTGAGGTCGCGGTCACGATCGTTCGTCCCGGTGATGTCTATGGTCCGGGTTCGCGACCGTGGACGATCATCCCCGTTGAATGGACCAAGAATGGACGCTTCATCCTGCCCGCCGGAGGTAAGGGCGTCTTTTCCCCCGTCTACGTCGACGACCTCGTGGAGGGGATCTTTCTCGCAGCGACCCACCCCGATGCTGCGGGTCACGCCTTCAACCTGCCCGGCCCAGAGCCAGTAACGTGCGCGGAGTTCTTCGGCCACTACGCGCGGATGCTCGGGATGGCACCCCAGCGCACCGTTCCTACCGCCGTCGCGATCGGCCTCGCCACCGTAGTGGGCACGGCCGACCGTGTCCGTGGCCGAGCCTCTGAACTCAACGCCGAGATCGTCCTCTACCTCACCCGCACTGGCGGCTACTCGCGCGTCAAAGCCGAGCGAGTCCTGGGCTGGGTCCCGCGGATCTCCCTCGACGTCGGCATGTCACGTACCGAGGCATGGCTGCGTGCGGAAGGCCACCTCACTCGAACCTGACATTGCGGCTATTGCATGACCATTCGCACTTGCTGGATGTCGGCCCGCACAGAAGAAGGAGATCTCCGATGACCATTGCGAACACGTCCGCCCTGGAGGCGATCGGTGCCCGGGGTATCCCCGAGTTCGAGGGCGTCCACGATGTCTGGCCGCGGGGGAAGAGGCTGGCTGCGGTCCGCGAGGCGGCCACGGCATACAAGGCCCGGTTCAAGAGTGCGGGCCAGATTCACGCGGTGCGGTCCATCGATATTGCGACGGCGCCGTACCCGACCGCGTTCGCCTTCCACGGGGCTGCCATCGCGCCGCACGTGCCGATGATTTCGTTTATGAACCGGATGACGGTCGTCGAGTACGACGACTTCGCTGGCGAGCGTAGGGTTTTGGTGTTCGAGCCGACCGTGCCGGCCGGGTCGGCGGAGGCGCCTTTCTATCGGTCCCTCATCGTACTGGGTCAGAAGGCACCACTGGGGTTGGGGACCAAGCTGACCGAAGCGGTCTATCTCAAGTACTACAACGAGCCGCAGGACGCGCTGCGGGTGCTTGGGCTGAGCGCCGACGACATCGACTATGCAACGTTTGATCACCTCCACGTCCAGGACCCCCGGATGATCCTCGGCTCGAGCAACCCGATCCCGGGTGAGGCGGCGCCGCGGACGCCGATCTTCGGCAACGCCAAGTTGCTCGCGCACACCCGGGAATTGGCGACATTGGAATCGCTGCACCCGATGCAGTGGGCCTGGTATGTCGAGGACGGCATGGATGGTGTCGACCCGGACTCGATCATCGCCTTCGACGGCGACATCGAACTCGGCGTCGGTGTGACCCTCATGTGGACCCCCGGCCACACCGACGGCAACCATTCGCTCGTCGTCAACACCCCCGACGGGGTGTGGGTCTCCTCCGAGAACGGCATCTCGGCCGACAACTGGCAGCCCGAGCTGTCGAAGATACCGGGCGTGAAGCGGTATTCCAAGCAGTACGGCCGCGAGATTGTCCCGAACGCCAACACCCTCGAAGACTCTTTGGACCAATATGACTCGATGGTCAAGGAGAAGGTCATGGCTGACCCGTGCAAGGCCGACCCGCGTTGGCTGCAGATCCAGCCGTCGTCGGAACTGTTGGCGTTGAAGCGTTTCTGGCCGGTCGTTCCCGGGATCACCCACGGCGGGCTCAACTACGGCCAGCTCTCCCGCGGCTCACGATGACGGTTCCCGGCAACAGCGGGGCTGTTGTCACCGGGGCCGGGCGCGGTTTGGGCCGGGCGTTGGCCGGGATGCTCGCCGATCGTGGGTATGCCGTGCACGTTACCGACGTCGACTTAGCTGCGGCTAAGGCTGCCGCTGCCGAGATCGGGCATGACGGGTTCGCCTCGGCGCTCGACGTCCGGGATGCGCAGGCATGCCTCGACATCGCCCACGCCACGAGCGAGAGGGTGGGGTCGCTAGGCCTCTGGGTCAACAACGCGGGTGTGCTGGTCACCGGGCCGGCCTGGGAGCAGGACGAGAACACCCGCCGGCTGATGATGGAGGTCAATGGGTTGGGCGCGATGAATGGCACCCTCGCCGCTCTCGATGTCATGCGCGGCCAGTCCAGCGGGCACGTCGTCACGATCGTGTCGCTCGCCGGGCTGGTCGCCGTGCCCGGGGAGGCGGTGTACGCCGCGTCGAAGCACGCCGCCATCGGGTTCGCCCTGAGCACGCTGGCCGACCTTCGGCTGGCCGGCATCACGCACATCGACATCAGTTGCGTTTGCCCGGACGGCATCTGGACGCCGATGCTCTACGACAAGCTGGACGACCCGCAGGCGGCATTGTCCTTTTCCGGGAAGTTGTTGGAGCCCGAAGATGTCGTCAAGGCCGTCGCGAAGGTCCTCGACAAACCGAAACCCGTGACGACAGTGCCCGCGTGGCGCGGCGGCCAGGTACGTGTGATCGACGCCCTCCCCCGAGTCATGGTCGCGACGACCGGACTCGTCAACACGCACGCCCGTCGCGCGCAGCGAAAGTTCAGGCGGCGCTATGCCAAGGAGGGCCGCATCGACTGATCACTGCTCGCTCACGAGCCCGAATGTGATTGCGGGCGTTGCGAAGCCGCCGCTACGGCCAGAATCGGTCATATCTGGCGGATCGCGTCGGCCTGGGAGCGTTCGACGGCCGCGACACGGCGCCGGGCGGCGCGCTAAGCGGCCAGGGCTTCAACGTCCGAATCCTTTTCACCCGAACGGATAAAAAGACAGGCCCCAACTTTTCACGCTACGGCGTCGTCACCCAAGTACCGGTATAAGGTCGCCCTGCTCACCCCGAGGTATTTGGCGATGTCCTTGCCTGTGTGCCCATCGGCCTTCATCCGCTTCGCGGTAACGATGTGCTCTGAATCATCGACCTTTCGGGGCCGACCGAACTTGGCGCCGTTCGCTCGACACATTGCTCGCTTGAGCGCGGTGCGCTCCTTCACCAACTCGCGCTCGTATTCAGCGAGAGAGCCCAACACCCCGATCATCATCCGACCCGCCGCAGTCGAAGAATCGATCCCATCGGTGGTGGAGATCAACGCAACGCCACGATCGGTCAAAGCCTTACGGTTTCAAGGATGTGCAGGGTGTTGCGGCCGAGGCGGTCAAGTTTCCACACCACGACGGTGTCGCCTTCCCGCCAGTCCGTCGTCCCACTAAATGGTTTGGTGGCGCCCGAAGAACTTGTGGTCTTCGCTGTAGCCGCCGTAGCCGCTACCGATCTCGGAGTAGTGGGCGAGGAATTCGATGCCCTTGAGCCACTTCACCTGTTTGAAGCCGTGTTGTAACTCGTTGCGCAGCCGCAGCGGTGCGCCGTGACCGTAGGTCAGGGGTTCGTCGTTCATGTTGTAGGCCAGCATGGTCAGGTGGTGGCTCATCTGTTTGATGGGGTGCACGTTGTAGTAGATTCCGCCGGTGCCGCCGAGGCCTATCGAGTAGAACGCCACCCATTTCGCCTCGGGCAGCGGTTTGACGATGTCCATGATCGTCTGCATCGAGACCCCGCCCCATTTGGCGACGCCCGACCAGGCCTGGATGCACATGTGCTGCGTGATTTGGTCGTGGTAGGGCAGGGCCGTCAATTCGTCCAGTGAGAACTCCCTGGGGTGCTCGACGAGGCCGTACACCCGCAGCCGCCAGTCTTTGAAGTCGTTCTTCTCCAGCTCCTTGTATTCGACGGTTTCAGGCAGGCGGCCGTTGTGCCAGAAGTAGGGCGAGATGTCCTTTTCCGTGAAGGCGCCCGGCTTCGGGTCCAGGTTTTCCAGCAAGCGTTGGAATGGGCCCACCAACGCGTATCCGACCCGCTGCACAACGCGAGGGTGCCGAATGGTGAACGGGGTGGCGGCCACCCAGCCGATGGCAACCACCGCCGTGGCCGCGGCGAAAATCCAGAAGCCTATCCAGCTGGTGTCGTCGCGGGCGGCGAACATGTGGTTGAGGTTGCGCAACGCGTCGGTCGCGAACACCAGCGTGACGTGGACGATGATGAAGAAAATGAAATAAACCAGGACCAGGAAGTGCAGTGAGCGGGCATGCTGAAGGTTCAACCGCTTGCTGATCGCGGTCAGACGCATTGACAGTGCCGGTGACATCCCCAGGGCGGTGACGAGCGCGGCCGGTGCGGCGATGAAGATTGTTGTGAAGTAGGCCAGCAACTGCAGGCCGTTGTATGCGTTCCAGCCATTGTCGGTCGGCCAGTTCAGCGACAGATACTGGATCGCCACCGACGCGGCGTTGGGGAAGACGTCCCAGTTCATCGGCACCACGTGGCGCCACTGGCCGGTGGCGAACAGCAGGACGTAGAAGATCGCCCCGTTGAGCAGCCACAGCACGTCGGCGCCCAGGTGCCACCAGCGGGCTAACCCGATGGAATGACGAAACCCGGGCAGGCCGAACTGGCCGGGCAGGGCGACGGTGTCATCATTGGCGGTCCAGTACCCCTCGGGTACCGGCGGCCCCACCCGTAGCCACTCATCCTTACCGGGCGTGGAGTTGCGGCTGAAATATAGCCGCGGATGGTCGCCCAGGATCTGAATCCCCGACCGGATGATGAAGGTCATCAGGAACAAGTTGAAAAAGTGTGTCCAGCCGACCCAGGCTGGCATGCCGGGGGGGACACCGCGATGATCGCTGCCGGGGTAGCGCTCGATGAAGGCTTGTATGGCCGGCATGTGGGATAACCCCTTGCCAATCGCCACCGCCGCGACCAGCAGCACGAATCCGATCGGAAGCAGCCACAACAGGTTGAACCATTTGTCACGCCCCACCCGCAGCCGGGGAGCGGTAGCGCGCCTGGTGTTGTCGAATCCGCCGCCATAGGTTGCCGGATCGATGCGGTCGTGGGCGTGATGTATCTCGGTGCGATAGCCCTCCAGCTCCAGCTCGACGGCTTCAAGCTCCCCCATCTCGGCGGACTCTGCCGAGGCGACGGCGGTTCCAGGCGAATCGACGTACCCTTCAGCGCCACTACTTTCGAGTTGATTGTCGGTCATCAGATCGCGTACCTTCTTTAATTTCTACAAGCTACCTTGTGTAAACTCTACGCCATGGTGTACGTGATCGGGAAGCCTTGTGTTGACGTGATGGACCGGGCCTGCGTGGAAGAGTGCCCGGTCCCGTTCTCGCAGACCGTGACCAAATCGAGATGCCCCGGCGCGGAGACAATGATCCGCACACGGCTTCGGTCGAGCGTGTCATCATTGCGCTGATAGATTCACCGCCCGATCCTGGCTGCGCCGTCTGCTTCCATCCGACGAGCGCTCGTTGCTGATGCCCACCTGCCGCACCGCGCCGCCGACCGACACCCCCGTCTCGTTTCTAAACATCCGGGACCCGCACGAGCCGGTCCACAGCCCTCGGAACAGCCCAGGTCAAAGAGTCCGATATCCCAGTGTCACAGGGGAATCCGAGTTCCCGTGAATCTGACACCGGATGAATTGTCGGACCCCGGTCGTTCCATAGAGTATGACCACCGCCGCGTACCTCAGGGTGTCCACCGGGCAGCAGTGCATCGATCAGCAGCATGACGCCATCGCGGCGGCTGGCATTACCCCCGACCGGGTCTTCACCGACACCGCGTCCGGTCGCGCTGGTAGCAACCGACCCGGCTGGACGGAGTGCATGGGTTACCTCCGCGAAGGCGATCACCTGGTGGTCGTCGCCGTAGACCGGCTCGGGCGGTCAGTTCGGGAAGTCGCCACGGCCTTGCATGAGCTGACCAGCCGTGGCGTCCACGTGCGGTCCCTGCGGGAAGGCGTGGACACCAGCACCCCGACGGGCCGCGCTGTCACCAGCATCATGGCCACCATCGCCGAGCTTGAGCTGGAACTCGGCAAGGAGCGCCGTGCGGCATCTCGTGAGGCTCGGGTGGCACGTGGACTGGCCGCCACCAAGCCGATGAAACTGGATGTGGCCCAGCAGAAGCGACTTCTGCGCCTGTACCAACAAGGTGAGCCGGTGAGTGAGTTGATCACCATGTTCGGGATCAGCCGGAGCACGCTGTTCCGGACCCTGAAAGTCCTTAAGCAGCAGCCAGTATCAGCGTGAGCGTGTGCGCATGGGCGCCACTACCGAAACGATCTCGATTCGAGCGCGCAATCCGGAGCTTCTCGCGCAGACGTAACGGCAGTCACAACCGGACGGTTGAACTACTTTCCTGTCGATCCGTGGTTGTAGTTAGTGGGTATCCAACCAAGGGCTAAGAACATGCGTCTACTCAACATCGAATCCTCTCCGCGCGGATCCAAGTCTGCGTCTATCGCCGTCACCAACGCCTTCCTCGAAACCTACCGTCAGGTTTGTCCTGGGGTCATGGTCGACACCTTGAACGTCTGGGAGGAAAAGCTGCCGGACTTCGACCAGGAAGCCATCGGGGCGAAGTACAAAGGCGTGAACAAAGAACCGATGGACCAGGCCGAGAGCGCGGTCTGGGACAAAATCCAGGAACTGGCGGTTCGCTTCCAGGAAGCGGACCGCATCCTGCTCGGCGTGTCCATGTGGAATTTCGCCTACCCTTACAAGCTCAAGCAGTTGATTGATTTGGTCTGTCAGCGAAATATGCTCTTTACCTATGACGGCAAGGAGTACGGCCCTTTGCTGAAAACTCCCCGCGCCTTCGCCGTCTATGCGCGGGGCGGGACCTACGCAGAAGACTCACCGACGCCCGCTTCCCGGTTCGACCATCAAAAAGGATACGTCGATTTCTGGCTGAAGTTTATCGGGGTCAAGGAGGTCCATACGTTGGTGGTGGAAGGCACGACGTGGGGCGGGAAAGAAAGGGGCGAAGAGAGCATCGCGCGTGGTCAAGTCGAGGCAAAAAAGTTGGCGACGGATTTCTAATTTCACAAACGAGCCCTAAAGTGCCTGTGCCTGGTCGCCCGATGGCTCTATGCCGCGCCGCTTTCGTCCAGGTACCGGTACAACGTGGCCCGGCTCACGCCGAGGTACTTGGCGATAAGCGGCACTTTGCGGACCCACGAGGGGGATTTCGGCCCGGGGAGTTTTGTCTGGTTCCCCGAGGGGATGACGACGTATCACGGTGCGACCGAGGACAGTGACTGTCTCATGCTTTTCATCACGAACAAGCCGTTCAATATTCGCTACACATTCGAGGATGAACCGAGCGGAAGCGAGGCCGAGCGACTGGGCCGGGAGAAGGCGCGCATGTGCTCGATGGCTTCCGTAACCTGACGCGACCTGATTGACGGGATCCATCGACGACTTCTGGCAGCGAAGCCAGGTCGGGGACCGATGCAAGCAATAGACCGCGTGCAGGACGATAAATATAGGTTATCAATCCATCGTAGACGAGTCTTGGACGCCGGTCGTGAGCACTGGCACCGTTGACAATGTCCGGTGGTCCGCAAGCTGGATTTGCTCACACACCTCAACTCCGTGGGCCACCGGACCTTAAGGAGCACAACATGATTCGTCCCAATCCGCTGCAATGGATCTGGTATACGTTCGGCGGCACGCTCGGCCCGTTACATAGCGGGTGGGTGCTGTATGACACCACCTGTCGCACAAGGTGGTTGCGCCAGATTGTGCGAGCCCAAGTTCAGGTTGTGCTACCCGGTGCTGCAGTGCTGGCCGCGTTTGGCTTCGGCGCGGTCATCTGGGCCGGGGCCGCTCTGGGCGCACTACTGGCGCTGTGGTACTCGCTGGCCTACATCGACCAGACCGGGGAACGCCGCCTGGTGAAGCACGGGTACGAACCGGGCACGCTGAAACGGGCGCTCCGCGAGCGCGTCAACCGCGAGCAGGCGGATCGGATCTGCCGCTACATGGAGATGTACCGATCATGAGTGGGCTTCGTCGGACGGTCCGAATGTGGCGCTATCGCAAGTGGGAGCGCCGCGTGGTGGAGCGTTACCTGTCCGACAACAGTTTTGACGCATACGAGGCGAGCCTAGCCCTGCGCCCCTACGCCAGCAGCGCACTGAAGCTGGCCCACAAACTGCTGAAGCAACAACGGGGTGGAACGTGAACCCCCGTGTGCGCGAGTTCTTCGAGCGGAACCCTGATGCCCGGTACTTCTACGCCACCGGCAGAATCCGCATCATCAACCCGAAGGTTTGGCGCGACCCGCTCTACCGGCCCGACCCATGGCCCGATCGGCCAGTCCATCGGCCCAAGCGATAGGAACTAACACCCGATGCTGATACTGAGCGCCACCGTGCCTCTTGGCCTGGCGGTGGTTCGCAACAAGTTGAAGGGCTTGTATAGCGAGGAGACACCCGCTGGCAAGCTTTAAAAGAATCCATTACGTTGGTGCACGTCAGATTGGTTCCTGCAACATCTGACGGGTGAATGACGCCAACTGTTAGCGGCGTTTGCCGACCCAGGGCTTCAGCAAACTCGGCGAAACGGGTTGCGACCTAGGGTGTGCGCGTCTTCGAGTTGCGTTGCTGCGCAACGTGTTTCTGGTCTGCGGCGCCGAATTGTGTTGTCGGATGGTCAACCCTGGATGGTCAGCTCTCGAATGGTCAACCCGGCAGGTGGGTCACTGAGCAGGCGGTACACCTGGCAGGCGGGGTCAACCAGGTGACTCAAAAAGACTCGCGCCTCTCAGCGCCGCTTGTGCGGTCTCTGGTGGTCTATGCCGACCGGCTGTGGTTGATGTTTCGGCGTGGATCTCAGCGGCCTCCAGGGCGTGTTCAGGCGCGGGTGGCCGTGAACGTATCAATCGGTCGGTCTGCCGGATCTAGGAGACAATCGCCCTGGCACTGACGACATGCGAGGTGGGCATGCAATTTACCAGGGAGCAACAAAATCGGCTTTCAGCGTTGACGCTGGGGGCTTTTCTTGTGCTTCTGATGACGAGCTGACGGCCCGCAGATTCTCTATCGCCGCAAGCACTTGGCGACCGACCGACAGTTGGTACTCACGCAGGTCACGCAGGTATCGCTCCCGGCGCGGGTCATGCTCTGCTATCTGGTAGGTGAGCTGATGCGGCGTTGACCAAACCGCATCCTGCGCCGCCTCGCCCACGGCTACCTCAAAGTCGTTCTTGTTCATTGTTCCCTCGAATCGCGTGCTAAGGCAGCCCGAGTACCCGCAATTTTCAAATATGAAACGTGCTTTGGCCGTAATTTTGTTATTAAACTTTCGTCTACGTCATTATGTTATTAAACTTTCGTCTACGTCATTATCTTATTAAACATTCATCGAGTAAAAAATGGCCGCATGCGTCAGCAGTAAACTTTTTGTACGGCACCAGCTAAGTGCCGGTTAATCGAGCACGCCCAGTCGGAGCCAGTCGTCAACGTCGTGTGGTGACACCCGCCGAGCTGGTTTGTTTCCAACTGTTTCCATCATTGCGATGGACTCTGTTGTCGCGGCGCGGTAGCCGTCCCGTATGTGTTCGGGGATGAGTGCTCGTAGTTGCCGCGCGGTTTCGGGTGTGATGTTGGTGAGCAGGTTGTCGAGGTCTACTGCAGCAAGTTCACCGCTGGGCTTGCAGTAGGGTGCGGATATCTGTGGGGAGCTGATCCAGGGCCTTATCCATCTGGGGAGGCGGGAGATGGTGCAATACGGCTGCGGTGGTCGCCGCAGCCGCCTTGCCGACGTCGTCGAGGGCGATGACCGCCTCACGGGCGAACCGCGCAGCGTAGGCCTCGGCATCGTACATCTCGGGGACGGCGCTGGGATTCCAGCCCGCGTAGAAGATGCCCCTGATCAGGTCGGGCAGCTGAGCCGCAAAGTGGGCGCTCGCCTCCACGGTGAGCCGATCGCGCAGGGTGTGCAGCCACGCGCGCAGCACTCGGTAGGCGAACTCCCGATCCTCGGTGTCGAACTCGCTGGCCACGTCGTTGATCCACGTGTGCGCGGTTTGCATCGCGTGGTCAAGCGCCGAGACCTTCGTTTTGGCGGACATGACTACCTCCTTGAGACCCCGGTCTTAGTTCTACAGCCAGTCGTCATGGACTAAGCCCCTTCTTCTCCCCTCGTGCCCGGCCGCCCGCAGGCGCGAGAGCCCATCACGTGATGGCCTAACCAGGCCGCCAGCAAGCCTGCGGGGGATAACGGCGAGCCGCAGCACCTAGTCGTTGGTGCCGCGGTGTGCGGCCCGTTCCTGTGCCCGCTCGTCCGCTGCTTCCTGCTCCTCTGGTGTCACCACAATGGCGTCAGGGCCGGGAACCACCGTCGCCACATGGCCGGTGGCCAGCCACCGCACCACGTAGGGAGGCGAGCCGTCCGCGGAGTGCACCTCCGTAATAAGCCCCCGCTGGTCCGAGCGCTCGGTTGTCGTGCCCTTGATCACCAACCAGTCGCCTACGTTGGCTTTCATCGCCGACTCCTTCCTGCACTCCTGTTCCGATTCTGCGCGCCTCCCAGGGTCGGCGGTACCCCCGCCCGAGAGCATCTCGCCTCATAACCCCGAGGGCTCCGCCCATCCAGGTGCGATGTAACGGTGAAGCCCCGCCGGGCGGGCTGCAGCCCGGCGACCTCGCGGTCTGGGACGGTGGCCCTCAAGCCGATGGTGCTCGACCCATTCCAGTTTTTCGCCGAGGAGGTTGCGAAACCGCATGGGCTCGAGTTCTACACCGGAATGCCCGCCTCAGTGGACCGCAACCGGGTGGCGCACCTGCACGGCTGGTCCGCTCCCGAGATGCTCTTTCACCTCGGCGTGATGCCGCCACGTTTTGTGGCAGCGGTTCTCAATCCACGCAGCCTGGCGGCTCGGGCATTCAATATTCCTGGAATGGATGCCCCCGCCGACCTCAACCGCGAAGAACTTCGCGTGGTCGAGATACCCGCCTCTAACGGCATCGGCACCGCACGGTCGGTGGCCAACGGGTACGGCGCGGTCGCAACAGGGGGTTCCGATCTCGGCATCACCGCGAGCACCCTCGACGCGTTAACTCAGCCCCCGATGCTACCCACGCACGGAACGCGCGACAAAGTGTTGCACGTCGATTCGGCGTTCTCGCTTGGCTTTTTCAAGCCGTTCCCGAAGTTTGGGTTCGCCGATCCGGATACGGGCATCGGGTTCGCCTACGTCATGAACAGATTGGGTTTTCATTCATGGAGCGATCCGAGGGAACTCGTACTTCGCCAAGTTCTGTTCCACGACATCGTGGGGGCCAGGCCGCAAACCTAACTTTGCACTCCAAGCGTCAGTCCGAATAGCAGATCGGCGCACCACGCGATGTCGCTAGAATGTGTAGCCGCTCGTCACGCACGAACGGTTAGCACGCCGTCGATTGTCTCTACGCGCGTGCCAAATCGGCGGCTGATGTGCTCGAGTTTCGAACGCAACCATTCGGCGTCGTCGGACGAGACCTGCTCAAGCCGCATTCGCCTCATCCGCAAGGGCGTCATGCGCAAGGTGGCGAGGTGGCCGCTGTTGCTGTCGATTGAGGCGAAGTACAACAGCCGCAGTTCATGTCGGAAGACATCGAAGATTCTGATGCCTTCGTAATCGTCGATTGTGTCCCCGCATCCGTACAGGATCAGCTTTCCGCGGTACACCTCGATCGGCCGCGGATGGTGCGAAGAGTGCCCGTGCACGGGCAAGACCTGGCAACCCGGTGATTTCACAAAACTGCTCGACGACGTCACCACCAGGGTGTTCGACGTCTACCCGGACTCCACCGTCATCTATCCCGGCCACGGCGACGACACGGTCTTAGGCGCGGAGCGCCCCAGCCTCGACGAGTGGCGCGAGCGAGGCTGGTAAACCGAAGAACGGTTACGGCGTGGTGTGCACGATCAACACGTCGACTTTGGCCCGACGTGAGACGTTGGCCGGCACCGATCCCAGCAGCCGGCCCGCGATGGTGCTCAGACCGACGTTGCCGACGACCAGCAGATCGGCCTTCTCCTCCTCGGCGAGGTGCACCAAGGCGTCCACCGGAGCACCGACGATCGGCTTCTCCTCCACGTTCGTGGCGCCGGCCTTATGCGCCCGCTCCTTGGCGTCCTGCAGGATCGCGTAAATCGGGGCGGTGCCGGACACCTTGTAGCTTTCTTCCTTCAGGATGTCGGCGGCCCGGCCGTCCTCCTGCTGGGGTAGATACGCCGACGCGATGATCAACTTGGCGTCGGTCCCGGCGATCGTGGCTGCTCTGTCCACCGCACGCATCGACGAGTCCGAGCCATCGGTCCCGACCACCACAGTCCGATAGGCGCTCATTTACCCTCCCAGTGTCGGTTGCTACGCCAACCCAAGACAGTATCGCGTTGTCGGATAAAGATGGGTCAGATTAACCACACAGCATTGGCGTGGCGCAACCCACAAATTGCCTCGCCACGCTGCAGCAACGGACGATTTCCCCACGGTAATGCGATCGAGGCCGCATACCTGGGGTGGAAAGCCTTGCATTGCACACCTTCTCGTGAAATGCAGCCCCCAAGTGCGGTGACCGGGGCAGACGCCGCGGCACTTAACTTCTTCCTGCGGGAAGGTTAGTGAGCAGGTCGGACGGGTGCGACTTACAGTGACAAGCATCATGTCGATGCCCATCCTTGAGCAGCGCGCCCCGGACGTCGTTGACGAGCCTGCGCCCGTCCGCCCGCTCGGCAGGCTGCTCGACCCGTGGCTGGTTGCCGTGTTGGCCGCCGTGATCAGCGGCGCCTGGGCCTGCAGGCCTTCGCTGTGGTTCGACGAGGGGGCGACGATATCGGCTTCCGCGAGCCGGACGTTGCCCGAGCTGTGGCGGCTGGTGGGCCATATCGATGCCGTGCACGGCCTTTACTACCTGCTGATGCATGGCTGGTTCGCGATATTTCCGCCGACCGAATTCTGGTCGCGGGTCCCCAGCGCCCTGATGATCGGGGCCGCTGCCGCCGGCGTCACGGTGTTCACCAAGCTGTTCGTCCCCGGACGTGCGACCGCAGTCTGCGCGGGTGCCGTCTTCGCCATCCTGCCGCGTATCACCTGGGCGGGCATGGAAGCGCGCTCGGATGCCTTCGCGGCTGCCGCGGCCATTTGGCTGACGGTGCTGTTCGTCGCTGCTGTGCGGCGCAACATGCCACGACTGTGGCTGTGCTACCCGCTGGGATTAATACTGTCGATTTTGCTGAACCTCAACCTGATCCTTTTGGTACTGGTTTACGCCACGATGCTGCCGCTCCTGGCACCGAAAAAATCCCGCAAATCTCCGGTCATTTGGTGGGCCGTCAGCTCTGCCATCGCCATCGGCATCGTGACGCCGTTCATCGTCTTTGCCCATGGCCAGGTGTCTCAGGTGAACTGGATCTATCCGGTCAGCTGGCATTACGCCTTCGACATCATCCTGCGGCAGTATTTCGACCACAGCGTCCCGTTTGCGATTCTCACGGCGGTTCTCATCGTCGTGGCGATCGTGGCCCGGCTGACCGGTGCGCGAGCCTCGGCGGGCGACGTACGCCACCTTTTGATGATCTGCGCGGCCTGGATCGTCCTTCCCACCGCCTTCATCGTCATCTACTCGGCGATCGGTGAACCGATGTACTACCCGCGCTACCTGATCTTTACCGCACCCGCTGCGGCAGTCGTCCTGGCGCTGTGCATCGCGACGATCGCCCGCAAGCCGTGGCCCATGGCCGGCGTCGTGCTGCTCTGCGCTGTTGCCGCGTTGCCGGATTACCTCTTCACCCAACGCTGGCCGTATGCCAAGGAGGGCTGGGATTACAGTCAGGTGGCCGACCTGATCAGCTCCCATGCCGCACCCGGCGACTGTGTGATAGTGGACAACACTGTGCCCTGGAAGCCGGGGCCGATCCGCGCGCTGCTGGCCAGCAGGCCGGCGGCCTTCCGGTCGCTGATCGACGTCGAGCGCGGTGTGTATGGCCCCAAGGTCGGCTCACTGTGGGACGGTCACGTCGCCGTGTGGCTGACAACGGCCAAGATCAACAAATGCCCGACGATATGGACCATCACGAATCGAGACAAGTCACTGCCAGATCATCAAACCGGAGCATCGTTGTCGCCGGGAGCATTCGGGCATGCCCCGGCGTATCGATTCCCGGGTTACCTCGGCTTCCGCATCGTAGAGCGTTGGCAGTTCCATTACTCGCAAGTCATCAAGTCGACGCGCTGAGCGGCGCGCGAAGGTCCCGGCCGCTGGGATAGCTTGAGGGACATGCAGATCTGGCTGGCCGACCCGCTGTTCGGTGGCGCTGTGCAGAACGGGCGACACCTCATCGAGCTCTTCGCCGCCTTTGGGCTGACAACACTCATCGGCCTGGAACGCACCATCCAGGGCAAGAGCGCGGGACTACGGACCCAGACCATCGTCGGCACGTCTTCGGCTTTGATCCTGCTGATCAGTAAGTATGGCTTCGGCGACGTCTTGGCCGCAGGCACGATTGTGCTGGATCCGTCACGTGTCGCGGCCCAAACCGTTTCGGGCATCGGCTTTTTGGGCGCCGGGATCATTATCACCCGACGCGGTGCGGTGCACGGGCTCACCACGGCCGCGGCGGTCTGGGAATCGGCCGCCATCGGCATGGCGGCAGGCGCCGGCCTGCTGTTGCTCGCCAGCGCCGTCGTGGCCCTGCACTTCGTCAGCGCGCTCGCTTTCCATGCGGTGGAGCATCAGCTGACCGCAAGACTGCGCGGTACACTCCGGTTGCAGATCATCTACGAAAACGGCCGTGGCGTGCTGCGGGAGGTGCTGCGGATCTGCGGGCAACAAAACTGGCTGCTGACCGACCTCGACGCGGACGCCCACGACATCGACGACGGCGAGGTCCGGGTCACGATGACGTTGTCGGGCGCCAAGATTGCGAACGCAACAGACGTCCTCACCGATATCGACGGGGTTGTCGCTGTCCTTCGGGCAGAGGATGAAGCGGACTAAGTCAGCGCGCCGTATGGCGATCGCCGCGGGTCGCGCCGTAAGAAGCCGCGACACCGACAGCGCTCAACGCGGTGAAAACGGCGTACAACCAGCGGGCCTCCATCATGTCGCCGCCCTGGGTCGTGTTGACCACGACGCCGGCCAGACCGGCACCGAACGCCGCCGAGATGAGCTGCACGGTGTTGATCGCCGCGGCCGCGGCACCGCCTTCGGCCGGGTCGTTGACGGAATCCATTGCGCGCACGGACAAATGGGGCCAGGCCATGCCGATGCCAATCCCGGCCACCAGCAATGCCAGCGCCCAGAGCGCGACAATCCCGGCCGACGCGTTATCGCGCTGAGTGAACGCACCCAGCGCCAGACCTGACGCCACCACCACTGGCGCGGCCGCGATAACCCGCCCGATCGCTCGCGGGTTTTCCAGCGATGCGCTGACGATCTCGCTGACCGTCCAGCCAACCGCGAGCGCCGCGCCCAGGAATCCGGCCGCCACCGGAGTCAGATGCGCCAACCGCTGACCGAACAGCGGCACGTAGGTGTCCACCATCGCGCCGAGCATCAGCACACCCATGGTCAGGTAGATCCACTTCAACGGTCCAGGCCCAAATACGCTGGGCGGCAACACCGCTGCATGCATGCGCCAGTCGACGAGCACGAACATTCCGACCAACACAATGCCGGCGGCGAGCAGCCCGGCGGTCGCGATGATGTTGTGCGGGATTTGGGCGACGCTGATCGCCAGCGCGGCGGCACCGATCAGCACCAGCGACCACACCGGCACCTTCATCACCGGTGCCGCGGCGCTCGGGTTCATCCGACCGGCGGGCAGCGCGACCGGTACCAGCATGGCCATCAGAACGGTAACAATCGCCATCGCGACGAAAGCCCACCGCCATAATCCGAATTGCGCGAACAGGCCACCGGTCGCCGGCCCGACCAGCGTGGCGACGCCCCACATCGCCGATACCAGTGCGGAGGCCCGGGTCCACAGCGCGCGGGGCAGGGCGGCGTTGATGACCGCATAGCCGAGGCCGGCCAGCAGGCCGCCGGCCACGCCTTGCAGGGCGCGTCCCGCTATCAGGATCTCCATGTTGGGAGCCACCCCGCAGGCCAGGCTGGCGACGGCGAATACGGCCAGCCCCAACAGGTAGGACGTGCGCGGCCCGACGCGCTGCAGCATCGGATTGACCATGGTCGCCGCGACCACCGACCCGACCAGGTACAGGGTTAACACCCATGCATAAAGGCGGCTGCCGCCGATCTCGGCGACCGTGTTGGGGAGCAGGCTGATGGTCAGAAACTCGTTTGTGGCGTAAAGCGCTACCCCACCGGCCAACACAACGGACGTCCCCAGATACCGGGCGCCCAGCAGCTCTCGCCAGCCGCCGGTGGTGCGCGCCGTGTCGGTCACAGCTACACCGTATGAGGTGATCGCCGGTCTACTTCAGGCCGGCGGCGTCCATCCCGCGCAGTTCCTTTTTGAGATCTGCGATCTCGTCGCGGAACCGGGCGGCCAGCTCGAACTGCAAGTCACGGGCGGCGGCCATCATCTGCGC
>CAWFAR010000009.1:0-143336 GCA_963813935.1 uncultured Actinomycetota bacterium | reverse complement strand
TCTACCGGACGCTGCAGTCGATGGCAGCGGCGGGAATAGTCGACACGCTGCGCACCGACACCGGAGAGTCGGTCTACCGCAGATGCTCGGAGCACCATCACCACCATCTGGTGTGCCGCAGCTGTGGCGCGACAATCGAGGTGGGCGACCACGAGGTCGAGGAGTGGGCGGCGCAAGTGGCCGCCAAACATGGCTTCTCCGACGTCAGCCACACCATCGAGATCTTCGGCACGTGCTCAGAATGCGGGTCCTGACGACCTCAAGACTTCAGTGTGCGACGTATCTGGGCGCCCGTATCCAGCACCAGCAAGATCAGGGTTCGCAAAGCCTCGTCGGCTAAGCCTGCGCCGGGAAAGTTGTACCGCAGCATCACATCCGCGGTCTTCGCCGCACCTCTGCCGGAGTTGCGCTGCACCGCCTTCTCGCTGACCTTCTCGACCAGGGTCACATTGCCGAAGTTGCTGTCGTGTGCCTGCTTGGCCACCAGATCGCTGACCTTCTTGGTCAGCGGCAGATCCCACGCCAATATCTGGGTGAGCGACACCAGGTCGAGGCCCTCGGCGATGTTCACCACCCGCAACGAGGCGAATGTGCCGCCATGGTGAACCGTTAGCGCGCCGTCGGGTTCGTCCTCGACGGGCAGCACGTCGCGGAGAATCGATGCCAGGCGCTCCTGCAGTGATGGCACTAGGCGCTCCCGAACCTTCGATTGCGCGACGCGTATTCCTCGCAGGCCGCCCACAAGTCGCGGCGGTCGTAGTCGGGCCACAGCTTGTCCTGAAAGATGTACTCGGCGTAAGCCGCCTGCCACAACATGAAGTTGCTGGAGCGCTGCTCCCCCGATGTCCGCAGCAAGAGGTCTACGTCCGGGGTGTCGGGCCGTTGCAGGTGGCGTGCGACGGTCGACTCGGTGATCCGCTCCGGATTTAACCTGCCCGCCTCCACCAAGAGAGCGATATCCCTTGTGGCTTCGGCGATTTCGGTGCGACCACCGTAATTGACACAGTAATTGATGGTGATGACATCGTTGTCCGTCGTCATGGCCTCCGCGATCGCCAATTCATTGATGACACTGCGCCACAGGCGTGGCCGTGAGCCCACCCACCGAATCCTGACCCCGATTGTGTTGAGGTTCTTGCGGCGCAGGCGTACCACGTCGCGGTTGAATCCCATCAGGAAGCGGACTTCCTCAGGAGAACGCTTCCAGTTCTCGGTGGAGAAGGCATACAGGCTGAGCCACTTGACACCGAGTTCAATTGCACCGCAGACGATGTCAATCACAACCGCCTCGCCCGCCTTGTGGCCGTCGGTACGGTTCAGTCCGCGTTGTGTGGCCCAGCGGCCGTTGCCGTCCATCACGATGGCGACGTGATTGGGCAATCGGTCGGCCGGAATCGCCGGTGCAGCCGCCTTCGAAATGTGCTGCGGTGGCCGGCATGGGCCACCATCTGCGGACGGCGGCAGCTCCGGGAAGACAACCGGCCATGTCGACTTGTCGGGAAAGGTCGGATAGTCGTCGGGTGCGGGGGGAAGCTGCGGGAAGTCAGTGGACTTCAACTTGCGCTCGGCCTTTCTCCCGGACCCGGTGACCCGGTACTTAACCACAGGCCTCATCCTGCCCGATCAGCGCCTGCGCGCCGTTCGGCGATCTGCCTGTCGGTCTGATAGGTGCGCTCCACCAACGGCAACGTCTTGAGCTGCCGTTCCAGATGCCATTGCAGGTGTGCGGCCACCAATCCGCTGGCATAGCTTCGGTGGGATTGCGGCGCCGCCTCGGCGGCCTCCCAATCCCCGTCGTGCAGTGCGGACATCAGGTCCAACACGCCCAGCGGCGGTGTGGTGGAACCGGCCGGTCGGCACTGCGCGCAAACGCTGCCCCCGGCGGCGATGTGAAATGCCCGATGCGGGCCAGGCGTGGCACAACGAGCGCACTCGGTCAGCGCCGGCGCCCATCCGGCGATGCCCATGGCACGCAGCAGATAGGCGTCCAATAGCAGGTCACGGGGACGGCGTCCGTCGGCCACCGCCCGCAGCGCGCTCACCGTAAGCCGGTGCAGAGCCGGGGCGGGTGCCCGCTCCTCACCGGCGAGGCGCTCGGCGGTTTCCAGCATCGCGCATCCGCAGGTGTATCGGCCGTAGTCGCTGACGATGTCGGTGGCGAACGCGTCGATTGAAACAACCTGGGTGACGATGTCGAGGTTGCGTCCGAGGTGCAGTTGCGCATCGATGTGCGCGAACGGCTCCAGCCGCGCGCCGAATTTGCTGCGGGTGCGGCGAACACCCTTGGCCACCGCGCGAACCAGCCCGTGATCGCGGGTCAATAAGGTCACGATCCGGTCGGCTTCGCCGAGCTTGTGCTGGCGCAACACAACAGCCCGGTCTCGATACAGCCGCATCACAATAGTTTTGCACCCCGCCGCGACATTGCGGGTATCCGCGCCGTTAGTCTCGTACCCCGTGATTGGCGCTTCTGGGTCCGTTTCCGGGTCCGCTTCCGGGTCTCGCGGCCAGCGCCTGCCCACATTGACTGACCTGCTCTATCAGCTTGCCAGCCGCTCCGTGACGTCCGTCACATTGGCGCGCCGTTCCCTGCGCGCTATCGATCTCAGTCAGTCCACCTTGAACGCCTTCCGGGTGGTGCTCACCGAGTCTGCGCTGGCCGACGCCGCGGAGGCCGATCGGCGGCGAGCCGCCGGTGACACGGCACCACTGTTGGGCATTCCGATCGCGGTCAAGGACGACGTCGACGTTGCTGGAGTGCCAACCGCCTTCGGTACCGAGGGGTACGTCCGGCCTGCCACCCACGATGCCGAGGTGGTCCGCCGTCTGAAGGCGGCCGGCGCGGTGATCGTCGGCAAGACGAACACCTGTGAACTAGGCCAATGGCCGTTCACCAGCGGACCCGGATTCGGACACACCCGTAATCCCTGGTCCCGTCGGCACACTCCGGGCGGGTCGTCGGGCGGAAGCGCGGCCGCGGTGGCCGCGGGGCTGGTCACCGCGGCTATCGGCTCTGATGGCGCAGGCAGCGTCCGGATCCCCGCCGCATGGACACACCTGGTGGGCATCAAGCCGCAGCGCGGCCGCATATCCACCTGGCCGTTGCCGGAGGCGTTCAACGGCATCACGGTCAATGGTGTGCTGGCGCGCACGGTGGCCGATGCTGCGCTGGTGCTCGACGCCGCGTCCGGGAATATCGAAGGCGACCGGCACAAGCCGACCCCGATCAAGGCATCCGACTACGTCGGGATCGCTCCCGGTCCGCTGAACATCGCGCTGTCAACTCGATTCCCGTACACCGGTTTTCGGGCCAAGTTGCACCCCGAGATCCTGGCTGCGACGCGAAATGTGGGCAAGCAACTCGAGCTGCTGGGCCACACCCTGATGACCGGCAACCCAGACTACGGGGTGCGGTTGTCATGGGATTTTCTCGCCCGGTCCACCGCGGGCCTTCGGGACTGGGAAGAGCGGCTGGGCGACGGTGTCAACCTAGACCCCCGCACCCTGTCCAATCTGCGCATGGGCCACGTGCTGGGGCAGGCGATTTTGCGCAGCGCGCGCATTCATGAGACCGCTGCGCAGCGTCGGGTGGGATCGATCTTCGACATCGTCGATGTGGTGCTGGCCCCGACGACTGCGCAGCCACCCCCATTCGCGCGCTCCTTCGACCGTTTGGGGAGCTACGGCACCGATCGCGCCATGATCGCCGCGTGCCCCCTGACATTTCCGTGGAATGTGCTGGGCTGGCCGTCAATTAACGTGCCGGCGGGGTTCACCTCCGACGGCCTGCCGATCGGTGTGCAGCTGATGGGACCGGCCAACAGCGAGGGCATGCTGATCTCGCTGGCCGCCGAGCTGGAGGCCGTCTGCGGCTGGGTGAGCAAGCAACCAATGGCGTGGTGGCAGCACGGGACTCAGCCTCCACAAGATTGACAGGCGCTAAAAGCCTAACCGACCAAGCTGTTTCGGGTCACTCTGCCAGTTTTTGGCGACCTTGACACGCAAGTCGAGATAGACCTTGGTCCCGAGCAGCTTCTCGATCTGACCGCGCGCCGCGGTACCCACTTCCCGCAGCCGGGCGCCACCCTTGCCGATGATGATTCCCTTTTGGCTGTCCCGCTCGACGTAGAGGATCGCGTGCACGTCGATCAAATCGTCACGATCATCGCGCGTGCTGACTTCGTCGATCACCACCGCCAACGAATGCGGCAGTTCGTCGCGAACTCCCTCGAGGGCGGCCTCGCGGATGAGTTCGGCCATCAGCATTTCTTCGGGTTCGTCGGTCAGCTCACCGTCGGGGTAATAGGCCGGGCCGACCGGCAACGCCGCGACCAGCACGTCAATCAGCACGTCCACCTGGGCACCGGTCACCGCCGACACCGGGACGATCTCGACTGGATTGTCGACGAGTTCACTGACCGCTACCAGCTGCGCAGCCACCCGGTCTTTGGGCACTTTGTCGATCTTGGTGACGATGACGACGAGCGTGGTCTTGGGAGCAACCGAACGAATCTGATCGACGATCCAACGGTCTCCTGGACCGATCCCCTCGTCAGCCGGGATGCACAGACCGATGACGTCGACCTCAGCGTAGGTGTCGCGGACCAAGTCGTTGAGCCGCTTGCCCAGCAGAGTACGCGGCCGGTGCAAGCCAGGGGTGTCGACCAGAATGATCTGGAAGTTCTCCCGGTGCACGATCCCGCGAATGGTGTGCCGGGTGGTCTGCGGTCGCTTCGAGGTGATCGCCACCTTGGTGCCGACCAGAGCGTTCGTCAGCGTCGACTTGCCGGTGTTTGGTCTGCCAACCAAACATACGAAGCCAGAATGGAATTCAGTCATGTCACCGAGCTTCTCGGCGTCATGTCGGAATCCCGTCGCGGTCGGTGAGGATGACCACCGCTGTCGGGGACAGTTCACGGACCGATGCAATACCGGGATCATCGGCGGATGCGGCCACCAGCACGGCGGCCTCCAAGCCGGTCGCCCCACTCGATGCGGCAGCGGCCACCGCTGCCTGCAGGCCGGTCAGCTGCAATGTCGACAAGTTCACTGGCGCGGCCGCATACGTGCGGCCATCGACATCACGCACAGCAGCGCCACTGTCGGCTTCGGCACGGGCCATCGCGGCCCGCACCAGCACCACCAGCTTGGTGTCCTCGGCGTCCAGCTGCTCAGCCATCATGATCGCCTCCATGCTCTACGGGTTCGGCCGGGCTCAGCAGAACGGTGCCGATCCGTACCCGCCCTCGATGATCGGGTCCACCCTCAGCACGTAGCCGCAAGCCATGCGATATCACCTCAGCGCCCGGTAGCGGAACCCGGCCCAATTCCAGAGCCAGCAGGCCGCCCACGGTATCGATGTCGAGGTCGTCATCGAATTCCACGCCGTAAAGTTCGCCGACATCTTCGATCGGCAGCCGCGCAGAGACCCGAAAACGTTTGTCGCCCAGGTCTTCTATCGGGGCGGTCTCTTCGTGGTCGTACTCGTCGGCGATCTCGCCGACGATTTCTTCCAGCACGTCTTCGATGCTGACCAGGCCGGCTATCGCGCCGTACTCGTCGACGAGTAGCGCCATGTGGTTGCGGTCGCGCTGCATTTCACGCAGCAGCGCATCCAAAGGCTTGGAATCCGGCACGAACACCGCTGGTCGCATCACCTCCGAGACTTTAGTGTCCCGCCCGCCGTTGGCCGACAAGAATGTCTGCTGGACAAGGTCTTTCAGGTACACGACCCCGACGATGTCGTCGACGTTCTCGCCGATCACCGGAATGCGGGAATGTCCGCTGCGTACCGCCAAATTTGTCGCTTGGCTGGCAAATTTGTCGCTTTCGATCCAGATCATCTCGGTGCGCGGCACCATCACCTCACGCGCCGGGGTGTCACCGAGTTCGAAGACCGACTGGATCATCCGTCGTTCATCAGCAGCCACGACGCCGCGTTGCTGGGCGAGGTCGACGACTTCGCGCAGTTCGATCTCGGATGCGAACGGTCCGTTCCTCAGGCCGCGGCCCGGGGTGAGCGCGTTACCCAAGACCACCAGCAGCCGGCTGATCGGCATCAACAGCCACGAGAGCGCCTGCAGCGGAAGGGCTGTCGCCAACGAAATGGAATACGCGTTCTGCCGACCGAGGGTGCGGGGACCCACACCGATGACGACGAAGCTGGTCAGCACCATGATGGTCGCGGCGCCGAACAGCGCCCATTTGATGCCGAAGTTGTCGTAGAGGAACACCACCAGCAGCACGGTCGCCGTGATCTCACAAATGATCCGCAGCAGCACCACCAGATTGATGTAGCGTGGCCGTTCGGACATCACCTTGAAAAGTGCCACCGCCCCGGGTCGCTCGTCGCGCACCAGCTCCTGGACCCGAGCCATCGATACCGTGCTGATGGCGGCGTCGATCGCCGCGAAAAGCCCTCCCAGCGCGATCAGCGCGATCGCGCCGAACAGCTGAGACACGCCGGTCAATTGTCGAAATACCTTGACTTGATCACGAACTCCCCTATGGCGTTGACCTGCGATTTCGCGGGTATTTCCGAAGATAACACACTTGCACAGCGTTGTATGTCAAAATATTCGTATGCCGTCGAGTTTGCCGGACCTTGCCGCGCTCCTGCCGTCGTGGCAGCTGGCGATGAAGGCCGAGCGCAAGTCCCCCGGCACCATCAAGGTCTACGGCGACGGCGTCAAAAAGTTCCTTCGCTGGTGTGCCGAAACCGGCCAACCGGCCGAATTGACCAGGGCGGCTGTGCAGGCATTCCTTGCCGACCTGCTCGACGATGGCGCGGAGGGACACACGGCGCGATCTCGTGACCTCGCGCTCAAGCGGTTCGCAGCTTGGTTGGTCGATGAAGGCGAGCTTAACGCCAATCCGCTGGTCGGACTGAAGCCGCCGAAGGCAGATCACAAAGTCGTCAATGCGCTTACAGACGACGACCTGAAGAGCTCATCAAGGCATGCCAAGGAAAGTCTTTACTGGACCGCCGCGACGAAGCGATAGTTCGGCTCATGGCCGAGACCGGAATGCGTGCAAGCGAAGTCATCGGGCTGCAGGTTTCAGACGTGGACCTTCAGCGTGGCCTGGTGATCGTTCAGCGGGGCAAGGGCGGCAAAGGCAGGGTCGCTCCGTTCGGCCCGCAGACGGCGGCCGCTATCGATCGCTATATGCGTGCTCGTCGTTCGCATCGGCTTGCCGATAGCCGAGACCTGTGGGTCGGCGGTGGTGGCAAATCCTTTGGGTACCACGGGCTTAGCAAGGCGTTGAAAGACCGCGCCGAGGCCGCCGGCATCAAGGGATTCCATCTGCACATCATGCGACACACTGCCGCGACGCGGTGGCTCCGCGCCGGCGGCTCCGAAGGCGGCCTGATGTCCGTCGCAGGCTGGTCGACTCGCTCCATGGTCGACCGCTACACCGGCGCCAGCGCCGCCGAGCGTGCTGCGGCCGAAGCCCGCGGGCTGGGATTGGGAGAGTTATGAGCGGCCATCCAGCGCTTCACGCTGAGGTGATTGTCAAGTGCCCGCGCCCAAGTGCCGCGCGGCGGTGCGCTGAAGTTGTCGGCCAGTCCGCTATTCATGATTCGCGTTACTGGGTCTGGTCCTTCCTAAATCTGGATTTGGGTATAGACCCCGGTGCGGACGTTTCTGGGCTAGATTGCAGACATGCGTACGCCGATGTCCAGCCGGAGGGTGTCCATCACGGCGTAATGCCCTTCCAGCTGACCGAGAGGTGGCCAGGATGGCAACTGCAATGGATGACAGCGTTGGGTTAGCTCAACCACGGACGCTTCCGCAGCTTTTACGGATGTTGGGCGTAAACGATAAGCCAATTAGCGGGCAGTGGCATCCGATCATGGCGTGGCTCGAACACAACGGGGCCAGCCGTGAGTTGTGGATGAGCTTGCTAGCTAACGGCTACGGAATTCATCTTGAGCAGGTGATGCCGTTGAACCGTCCCGTCCCGCGGATGACGCGGCCTCCGCAGAGCTGCCCGCACGGCCATCGCCTCCGGCCTGGCGCGATGCTCGTCGGTCACCAGCCGTGCTCATGCCCGGGCGGGCACACAACCTGGACATGCCTGGCGTGCGGCGCGATGGTCTACGCGCCGCCTCTACGTCTCGACTGCCGTGGCCTCGCCGGGCCGGCCGGGGTGTGCTAGGCGCTCGTCGAGCGAGTGGTCGATCAGCGCCGTACTCGGCATCCGGTCGCACAACAACCGGGCCAGACGCCAGGAATTGTGAAAATTCCCCACCAGGCGGGTTGTAGCCCATCCGGTCAGCTCTCAGGCGTTCATCCAGCAGCGCATCCGCCACGTCAATCGACGGCAGCGGCCCGCCCCGCTCCCGAGCTGCACAGCGCAGAGCGGCCACCAATCGCGTGGCCACGACGGTTCGGATTGCTTACCCGAGCCGCAACCAGCGCCAGGCGCGCAGAGACTACCCAGCTATAGCGATGGTCACCACCAAATCGGCAAACCCGTTGCAACACAAACTTCATTAGTTGGCAATCAAAAAGATGATTAACCGCTCACACCGCGGGGAATCCGCGGGGGTCAGCCGCGCAGGAAGGGAGACCGGGGAGCATGTTGTTTGCAGCGGAGTGGCCTACCGAGGTATGGGCCATCGAATACACGGATGTCGGCGACCAGCGCATTGTAGAAGTCATGGAGAATTTGGATGCTGCTCAACTGTTTATCGAGAAGGTGAACAGCAATTATTGGGCGGACCCAGTACTCCTCCACAGTAACGCGAACTTCTGGCCTCGCCCGATTTTCTACGGTCCAGGCTATAGCGCCGACGCACCCAATCACGTCGGGCGAAATCCCCGACAAGCGGGTACTTGTACCCGGATTGCCGCTTCCCTGTAGCAAACTTTGGCCTCCTGAGGCCGAGCTGGGCGGACTGGCCGGGGCGCAGTTGCGTCCTGGCTGGTACGGGTCGTGCTCGCGATGGCGAGGATCTTGGATGGGCGGGTGCCCACGCCGAAGCCGGCGGCGGCAAAAGTGCTGGTCAACGTGATGGACGCGTTGCATAAGGGCTCAACGCAGGGGCGCCGCGTCAAACCTGGCGGTGGTTCGGGCGTTGACCGAGAAAGGCAACGAAAGTGGCTGACTTCCATGCCGCTCGGGCGTCCACACTAAAAATCAAGTGCTGATGAGCGACCTGGCTGAAGCGACTACTTTGCGGCTCCGGCGACTACAACGTGCGCTCAGAGTAGGCGCTCTCGGGTTGTTTACCGGCTGACTACTGTCCTGGCCCCCGACTCAGCCGACGGCGTTCGCGCTCGGTCAGCCCGCCCCAGATGCCGTGCTGGATGTCGGCGTCCAGCGCCATCTGCAGGCAGGCCGCCCGAGACGGGCAGCCCTTACAGATGGCCTTGGCCCGTCTGATGACGATCCGGCGCCGTTTACTGCCCAGCGTGGCATCGGGAAACCACAGCTCCGGGTCTTTGTCCTCACGATGGCACGAAGCTCGCATAGCTCCCCCTCATCGTCTTTGCGCAGGGCCGGGACCTTGAAAATCTCGCGGTTCAATCAGGCCGCTCTTAATTGCCTGATCGAATCCCCACCAATGCGCAGTGGCCGGAGGACGGGCGGGATGACCATGTTGAGACTTCGACCCAGCGTGTCGTCCGCCGAATGACCCACGAACATCGGTGACTGCATCACCCCATTGATGGATGACGCCGTCGCGATCGACGGTCACGGTGGAGCGCCGGTCATTGGACCGCCTCGGAAGCATCCATGTTTTGATTACGATCGGCGCCGGGGGGCGGGTTCATCCTGGCAGGAACTTCCAAGCTCCCGCTTGTGACAGCAGCCGGGCCGCCCCCGAGGAGAGCAGGGGCGGCCCGATCAACTAATCAGACGCGGGCTAGGGCGCGCTGGTTCCGCCCAAGCCTAGTATTGCGCTGTGACCGAGGACGTTTTCCCAGATGTGCGGTGGGGTCATGAGCCAGGTCCGCTCCTACGCAAACCAGTTGACGCTTTCGCCAGCTCGCGCTTGGGCTCCTGGTGTATCCGGAAACTCAAGCCGCTGGACCATCGACTCCTGAGCCGAAGCAACGGGCGCTACACAGTTGCCGGCCCGATCGGAGCTCCGCTGCTGTTGCTGACCACGACCGGCAAGAAGTCAGGTCAGCGGCGACAGACGCCCCTGATGTATCAGCGGGAAGGTGATCGCCTCTTCCTGGTCGGGAGCAACTTCGGACAGTCGATGCACCCTGCATGGTCGTCGAATCTGCTGGCCGATCCGAACGCGTGGGTGACGATGGGCGGAAAGGAAATACCCGTCGTCGCAACGCAGCTGACGGGTCCGGAGTACGACCGCGTCCGCACGAAGTTTGCCGAGTACGTCGGTCCGAAGATTTATCGGGCCTACACAGGCCGAACTGACCGCGAGTTTCGATTGTTCGCCTTGACCAGACGATAGCGCCTTGCAGCATGCAGGGCGGCGGTGTATGCGCTGCCGCCAGGGCCATGGCTTTGGCTGTAACCGTACTGGTTCGCAAGAGTAGCTGAGTCAAAGATATTTCGAACCACACCGCACGGCGTTGACCTCGTTTTCGCAGGTCAGAGCACAGCGTATGGTCGGCTCAATTGTCGAAATACCTTGACTTGTCTAGCAGCCGGCGGTCCCGTTCCTCCTGACGATCCTGCTGGTAGGCCTCAACCTGTTCGGCGACCCACTCTTCGAGTAGCCGACCCTGCAAGGCGAACATCTCTTTTTCTTCGTCTTGTTCGGCGTGGTCGTAGCCGAGCAGGTGAAGCACACCGTGGATTGTCAGGAGCGCCAACTCATGTCCAAGACTGTGGCCCGCCGTGGCCGCCTGCTCGGCGGCGAATTCCGGGCACAGCACAATGTCGCCCAACATCGACGGCCCCGGCTCGGGGGCGTCGGGACGGCCACCCGGCTCGAGCTCGTCCATCGGGAAGCTCATCACGTCGGTCGGACCGGGCAGGTCCATCCAGCGCATGTGCAGGTCGGCCATCGCTGCGGTGTCTAGCAGCACCATCGACAGCTCGGCACTCGGGTTGACGTCCATCTTGGCAATGACAAATCGCGCGACGCTGACCAATTCCGCTTCGGAGACGTCGATGCCCGACTCGTTGGATACCTCGATGCTCATTGGACCATCATCGACGAGTGCGGGCACCCGCCGCCCGCCGAGCCGCGCGATTCATCGTCAGGCCGGGTTCTTCAAATTTCGCATAGGCATCAACGATTTCCGAGACCAGCCGGTGGCGCACCACGTCCACACTGGTCAGCTCGGCGATGTGGATGTCATCGACGCTTCCGAGGATCTCGATCGCCGACCGCATACCGGACCTGGCGCCGCCCGGAAGGTCGACCTGGGTGACGTCCCCGGTGACGACGACCTTCGACCCAAAACCCAGCCGGGTGAGGAACATCTTCATCTGCTCGGCGGTGGTGTTCTGTGCCTCGTCGAGGACGATGAACGCGTCATTGAGAGTTCTGCCCCGCATATATGCCAGCGGCGCCACCTCAATCACCCCGGCGGACATCAGCTTTGGGATCAGCTCGGGGTCCATCATGTCGTAGAGCGCGTCATACAGCGGCCGGAGATACGGATCGATCTTCTCGCTCAGCGTGCCGGGCAAAAAGCCAAGGCGCTCACCGGCTTCCACTGCTGGCCGGGTCAAGATGATGCGGGTTACCTGCTTGGTTTGGAGTGCGTTGACCGCCTTGGCCATGGCCAGATATGTCTTTCCGGTGCCGGCCGGGCCGACACCGAAAACGATGGTGTTGGCGTCGATGGCGTCGACGTAGCGCTTCTGGTTGAGCGTCTTGGGCCGGATCGTTTTACCGCGGCGCGACAGGATGTCCAGTGTGAGCACTTCGGCCGGTGACTCGTTGCCGGTGCCGACCAGCATGGCGACGCTGTGCCGCACCACCTCTGGTGTCAACGGTTGGCCGCTTCCCACGATCGCGACCAGCTCGGAGACCACCCGCTCGGCTAGCGCGACGTCGGCCGGCTCACCCGAGAGGGTGACGGCGTTGCCACGCACATGCAGGTCGGCGTTGAGCATGCGTTCCAGCGCGCGCAGATTCTCGTCGGCCGAACCTAGCAAGCCCACGACGAGATCGGGCGGAACATCGATGCTGCTGCGAACCTGAACAGAGGCCGATGATGCGTCAGCGGCGCTGGTCTCGCGTGGCGTCACGTGGTTTCCGATGCCTGCCTTCTGCGGTTCTCGCCTTTTAGGGCGTATTTCTAGATCTTTAATCTTACCGCCGGGTGGACGCTTGACCCAATGGTCCAACGGGCTACGACCCCGCTCGCTACGCCGCGTATTGCCGTCGCGCAACCACCAGTAAGTAGCGGTAACGCGTCTTGCCTGGTCCTCGGCACTATGTGGCCAGCCTACGAGGGCGGGGTACGGAGCTCCCGAATCAATGCCGCTTGTGTGCTATCGGCAGGCGGCTCGACAATCACTCATGGCCGAAACCGTTGACTTTGCCGGCGGCCGGAACACCTTGAGCGACTCGTTGTCGAACCACGATGCCCACCGCGGCCCAGAATGCGGCAACAGCGCCGACAGGATTGCGACTGCGTGTAAAGAGACCCACACCATGTTCGAGCGGATACCCCACATCCGACCGCAGCTAAGTCGGCATCGGCCCGTCGAGCGCCACGGGTGTTCGCCTCGAGCAAACGCGGCGACCGGCCACGGACGCGGACTGGTCGCCGATGGCGCCGAAATCCACCCACGGTGCCTTCCAGCTCGACGTGAGCGAGGGAGTGCCACGGAAGGGCACCGGTGAGCTGACGTAGCACCCTATGACGTGCAAGAGGAGAAGTCATGGTAAATCCTCGGTTCGCCGCCTGACACGTTCACCGTGGTGCCCTACCGTGATGGGATCGACGCGGCGTTATGGAACGTGGGCTGAGGTTGCGATGCGGATAGCATGGGTTCGCCAGTTGCATTGCAGATCCGTTGTCTCCGCAAGCGGCTACCGCAACCGGACAGCTGGTCCAATGGCTCGGCCAGACCATGGTTTTCGCGTTCGGACAAACCTGCCGCCGCCAGATGCCCACCGAGACCGATATTTTCGCGAGACCCTGCAATTGGTGCACCGTGGGGGCCGTGCCCTTCGTCCGGGGATCCATTGCCATCAGCGACATCGGACTAGAACGCGTCGAGGAATTGCACGAAGCGCGCACCCTTGACATCTCCGTCGTGCAGTGATCGACATCCAGACTCAAACCCACACGTCGGGAAGGTGCCAACATGTATCGCCAGGTCCTCGATCCTGTCGCCCACTCGCTGGCTTGGAGCTCACTCGTTGCTGCCTTACCGCTGGCGGCGCTATTCGTGATGCTCGGTGTATTGCGCATGCGGGCCTGGATGGCGTCCGTCGTGTCCCTGGCCGTCGCGATCGCGATCGCGGTCGCGGTATACGGGATGCCGATCGGGCAGGCGGCGCTGGCGGGCGGCGAAGGCGCCGTCTTCGGATTCTTCCCAATCCTCTGGATCGTGATCAACGCGATCTGGGTTTACCAGATGACAGTGGAGACAGGCCATTTCGATGTGCTGCGACGCAGCTTTGCGACGGTCAGTGACGACCACCGGATCCAGGCAATCATCATCGCGTTTTCGTTCGGCGCGTTGCTCGAAGCGTTGGCCGGCTTCGGCACGCCCGTGGCGGTCACCTCGGTGATGCTGCTCGCGCTGGGCTTCAAACCACTCAAGGCGGCTGTGCTGGCGCTGGTCGCCAATACCGCGCCGGTCGCATACGGTGCGATGGCCACGCCCATCATCACACTCGCCAAGACATCCGGGTTGCCCACCGACACGCTCGGCGCCATGGTCGGGCGCCAGACCCCGATCTTGGCCGTCTTCGTCCCCCTGGCGCTGGTCGCCATCGCCGACGGCTGGCGCGGTGTCCGCGAAACATGGCTCGTCGCCCTCACGGGCGGTGTGGTTTTCGGCCTCGGCCAATACGCGACCTCGAACTTCGTGTCGGTGCCACTGGCCGATGTGATCGCGTCCCTGCTGTCCGCGGGCGCCGTCGTGTCGATGGTCCGCATCAGGCCTGCGCACGCCACCCGCATTGGCACCCCGGTCATCGCCGGCGGCGCCGTCGACACGCCGACCCCCGACTTCGCCGGGCGCGTCGCAAATCCCGACTCACGCGCCGAGGTGCTCCGCGCATACGCGCCCTACGCGATCGTCATTGCCGTCTTCGTGATTTGCCAGATCGCGGCGGTGAAAAAGCTGCTCGAAAACGCGACCTTCATCGTGCCCTGGCCGGGACTGCACCTATACACCGCCAAGGGCACCCCGTCGTCGCTTCCCAACTTCACCTTGAATCTGCTGACCACGCCGGGCACCCAGATGCTCGTCGCCGGCATCGTCACCATGGTGGCGTTGCGCCTGTCGGTGGTCAGAGCGCTCAGGGCCTACGGGGCAACCCTGTATCAGCTGCGATGGGCCATCGTCACCGTAATGGCTGTGCTGGCACTGGCATTCGTGATGAACGCGTCCGGGCAGACCATCACCCTCGGCACCTGGATGGCCGGGGCCGGAGGCGCGTTCGCGCTGATCTCCCCCGTACTGGGCTGGCTTGGTGTGGCGGTGACGGGGTCCGACACCTCCTCGAACTCTTTGTTCGGCGCCCTGCAGGTGACCGCGGCGACCAAGGCGGGACTGTCCCCGGTGCTGATGGCCGCCGGCAACAGCTCCGGCGGGGTGCTTGGCAAGATGATCTCGCCGCAGAACCTTGCCATCGGGGCCGCGGCGGTCGGAGTGCACGGCAAGGAAGGCGACATCTTCCGCCGAGTGTTCCTCTGGAGCCTGGTGTTCCTGGCGTTCATTTGCGCCCTGTCAGGACTTCAGGCCTCGCTGCTGTCCTGGATGGTGCCCTGATTCTTGATCCCGGCGAAGAGATGCAACGCTGGGCACGTAATCGGCAAAGGTTCCGCGGCCATCGTCGCGATGGACGCCGACCCCAATAATCAACAGCGCCGCAGCAGCGTATTCGCTGGCAGGTCCTTGTCCAGCACCTTCCGAGCCTGGACAACACCGGTGACCGGTAGCAGCGTCTCGTCGAGCAGCCCGACCTGTACCAAAAGTGAGGCCTGATCCCAGTAAATCCGTTCGTAGGCGACTTTGGGTTTCTCGGAGTCCGCATCGAAGCCGATCACGACCACCACCGGCAACAAGACAGCGCGACCGGTGGGCACCACTCCGGGTAGGAACGTGGGCATTGGGATGTCGTGTGTGAACGACATGATCATCTCGTCGACGACACAATCGGCACCGGCGGTGCGACAGACCGGAATGATCGTGGTGTCGACTGGCCAGTGGCCGATGAAGTACTTGTCGTAGAAGTCCGCCACGCCGCCCGCGCCGACTCCGCCCATCATCGTGGGCACGTGATTGACAAAAGGTTCCGCAGCCATCGTCGCCAGGGTCGCGGCGACGTCCTTGGCGACGAACTCCGCTACCACTGGCTCCTACACGCTCGATGAACCATCCCATCGGGAAGTAAGCACACCGAGCGCGCCCAGCGCCACCGCGGCCGCCGTCGACGCCCGCAGCACCTGCGGGCCAAGCCGGACTGCCACTGCGCCCGCGTCGGTTAGCGCCGCGATTTCATCGGGCGCGATACCGCCTTCGGGACCGACCACAAGCGACAGCGAGTTTGCTTGCGCCACAGTGACATCCGCGAGCCGGTCGGTCGCCGACTCGTGCAAGGCCAACACCTTTGCGCCGGCTGCCACCTCGTCGCGGATCCACTGGGTCAATGCCGCAGTTGACAGCACGCCGTCGACTGACGGGATGTGTGCCCGACGGGATTGCCGAGCCGCCGACCGGGCGACGGCACGCCACCGGCGCAGACCCTTGTCGAGCCGAGCACCTTGCCAGTTGGCCACACAGCGAGCCGCCTGCCAGGCCAGGAACGCGTCTGCGCCGGCCTCGGTGGCCAATTCGATCGCCAACTCCGAGCGCTCGGACTTGGGCAGCGCCTGCACCACCGTCACCGAAGGCTGCCCGGGCGCGACGCTCCACCGCCCCAGCACTCGGGCATGTAACCCGTCGCGCCCGGCGTGCTCGACCAGGCAGCGGGCCAGGCCGCCGGCTCCGTCGCCGAGAACCAGTTGCTCGCCAGGACGGATCCGGCGCACGGTGGCCGCGTGAAATCCTTCGTCGCCGTCGACCACGGCCAACGCGCCGGGATCGGGCAGAGCGTCGATGTAGAACAGCGTCGCCACCATGTGCGCGGTCCGTAAAACTGCGACTAGCGCCCGGTGAAGGTCTCGCGCAGCCGGCTGAACAATCCGCCGCCGCTGTGCGTGGAGCGGACCTCGGCCACGTCGCGGCTGCGGCGGTTCTTCAACTCGCGCAGCAATTCGCCGTCTTGGTGGTCCAACCGGGTCGGAACCACCACCTCGATGTGGACGTGCAGATTGCCCCGCGCGCTGGAGCGCAGGTGCGGCATCCCATGGCCACGCAGCGTGATGACCGAACCTGGTTGCGTGCCAGGCGGAATGGTGATCTCGCTCAGGCCATCCAGGATGGCGTCAACGGTGACCGTGGTGCCCAGCGCCGCGTCGACCATCGGCACCGAAATCGTGCAGTGCAGGTCGTCACCGTCGCGAACGAAGATGTCATGGGCCTGCTCATGGACCTCGACATACAAGTCACCGGCGGGCCCGCCCCCGGGTCCGACCTCACCCTGGGAGGCGAGGCGAACCCGCATGCCGTCGCCGACACCGGCGGGGATCTTGACGCTGATCTCCCGACGGGCCCGTATCCGACCGTCGCCCATGCACTGGTGACAGGGGTCGGGGATGACCACCCCGACGCCGCGGCAGGTCGGACACGGCCGCGATGTCACCATCTGGCCGAGCAGCGAACGCTGCACCGTCTGCACCTCTCCGCGGCCACCGCAGGTGTCGCAGGGGATCGGCGCGGAATCGCCATTGGTGCCCTTGCCCTGGCAGCGGTCGCACAACACCGCGGTGTCGACGGTGACCTGCTTGGTCACGCCGGTTGCGCACTCTTCGAGATCCAGCCGCATCCGCAGCAGCGAGTCCGAGCCGGGCCGAACCCGACCGATCGGACCGCGTGATGTCGCACCTCCGCTGAAGCCGCCGCCGAAGAACGCCTCGAAGACATCGCCCAAACCGCCGAAACCGCCGAACCCTCCAGCTGATGCGGCGGCGTTTTCCAGCGGATCCCCGCCCAGGTCGACGATCCGGCGTTTCTCCGGGTCGCTCAGCACTTCGTAGGCGACGCTGATCTCCTTGAATTTCGCCTGCGCCCCCTCATCGGGATTCACATCGGGATGCAGTTCGCGCGCCAGCTTGCGGTACGCGCGCTTGATGTCCGCATCGCTGGCGTTTCTGCTCACGCCGAGCAGCCCGTAATAGTCGCGTGCCACGCCTGACCTTTCCTATGCCGCGCCTACGCGGCTGTCCACAAATTATCGGGGTGCGCGTTCACCGAGCACCCAGGACTTCACCTATATACAGAGCAACCGCGGCCACGCTGGCGATAGTTCCCGGATAGTCCATCCGGGTAGGCCCCAGCACACCCATACCGCCGTACACGGTGTCCGTGGTGCCGTAGGCGGTGGACACCATCGAGGTGCCCGCCATCTGCTCGGCCGCCGTCTCATGGCCAATGCGCACCGTCACCTTGCCGGCTTCCTGCTGCGCCGCCAGCAACCGCAGCACCACCACCTGCTCCTCAAGGGCCTCCAAGATCGACCGCAGCGAACCGCCGAAGTCGGCGGCGTTGCGGGTCAGGTTGGCGGTGCCGCCCATCACCAAGCGTTCCTCAGTGTGTTCCACCAGCGACTCCAGCAACACCGTCGCCGAACGGCCAACCGCGTCACCCAGCCCTCCGGCACCGACAAGATGGCTGGCCAGATCGGCCACCGCGGCCGAGGCCGCCGCCATCCTTTTGCCTTCCAACGCCTGGCCGAGCATCTCGCGCAGTTGAGCAAGCTGGTGATCGTCGATGATGTCGCCGAGTTCGACGATGCGCTGATCGACCCGGCCTGAGTCGGTGATGACCACCATCAACAACCGCGCCGGTGTCAAGGCGATCACTTCCAGATGGCGAACGGTTGAGGTCGAGAGCGTCGGGTATTGGACGACGGCCACCTGGCGAGTCAGCTGAGCCAGCAGCCGCACCGCACGGCGCAGCACATCGTCGAGGTCGACACCGGACTCCAGGAAGCCTTGGATCGCGCGCCGCTCGGCCGACGACAGCGGCTTGACGTCTTCGAGCCGGTCGACGAATTCGCGGTATCCCTTCTCCGTGGGCACCCGCCCGGAGCTGGTGTGGGGCTGGGTGATGTATCCCTCGGCCTCCAGCACCGCCATGTCGTTGCGGACCGTGGCGCTGGACACGCCCAAGTTATGACGTTCCAACAGCGACTTCGAGCCGATCGGCTCCTTGGTGGAGACGAAGTCGGCGACGATGGCGCGCAGCACCTCGAAGCGACGCTCGTCGGCGCTTCCCATCGACTCCCACCTCCTTGATCGCGTTCATTTTACGGTCTCAGGAAGTGCGAACCGCCATCAGCGGGCCTCTGGCGGCAGTCGCCGGTAATTTTCCGACTAGCCTGTCCAACATGCAGCCGTCGGGCCTGGGCGACGCGTCAGGGAAGATCCACCAGTGATTTTCAAGGGCGTGCGGGAAGGCAAGCCCTACCCCGAGCACGGGCTTTCCTATAGAGACTGGTCCCAGATACCGCCGCGGCAGATCCGGCTCGACGAATTGGTCACCACGACCACAGTGCTGGCATTGGATCGCCTGCTTTCAGAGGACTCCACCTTTTATGGCGACCTTTTCCCGCACGCGGTGCGGTGGAAGGGCATCACCTATCTCGAGGACGGCCTGCATCGTGCGGTGCGCGCCGCGCTGCGGAATCGCACCGTGCTGCATGCTCGGGTATTCGACATGGATTTGCCGCTGAGCCAGCAGACCTAGCCTCGATCGGCGTTCGCGCGTGTGGGCCGATTGTTGAATGCCGCCGGTCAAGCCGGTCACATTTGGCCGTCGCCAGGTGTCGACGTAGTGAGGACCATTAAAGGTCCAGCCGTCACTTTCAGGAGGACTGCCATGCCTCGTCTCAAGGGAGTGTCCGACCGCGACGCCGGCCTGGGCGCCAAGATCGCCTTCTTCTTCACCAAGCGCAAGCTGGCGCAGATGACCGGTCTCGAAACGGCCGGGATGCTGGAACCGCTGCGGATGTATGCGCATATCCCCCGGCTGCTCAATGCCTACGGCAAGCTGGAACAGGCCGAGTCCAAACTGGATATCCTCAGTCCTCGCGAGCGCGCGCTGGCCGAGCTGAAATCGGCGACGACCGTGCGCTGCGAGTACTGCATCGACCTCGGTTCACAGATCGCGCGCCAGTGGGGAATCACCGACGAGGAATTGCTGGCGATGGCCGATTACCAAAACGCCTCGTGCTTTTCCGACGTCGACAAGCTGATCTTGGAGTACGCGACCGCGATCAGCCGCACCCCGGTCGAGGTCAGCGACCAGCTTTTCGATGCGCTGCGCGCCCACTTCGACACACCCCAACTCGTCGGCCTCACCCATGTCATCACGCTGGGCAACCTGCGTGCCCGGTTCAACATCGCACTCGACATCGGGTCGTCGGGCTTTTCCGGCAACCGGGTATGCGCCCTACCCGAGTCACAGCCGGGGGCCGGTCGCACGTGACCGCGGATGCGTCATTGACAGCGCGTTTCGAGGCGGCCCGACCACAGCTGGGCGCCATCGCTTACCGCATGCTGGGCTCGATTGACGACGCTCAGGACGCCGTGCAGGAAGCGTGGCTGCGGCTCAGCGGCAGCGCTGAGGCCGCCAGGGACGGTATCGCCAACCTCGACGCCTGGCTGACCACCGTGGTGGCCCGGATCTGCCTGAACACATTGCGCGACCGCCATGCCCGCCACCGGGGGGAGCTGGTCGCCCATCTGCCGGATCCGATCGTGGATCCCGTCGGCGACTCCGACCCTGAACACCGCGCGATGCTGGCCGACGCGGTGGGCCTGGCATTGTTCGTGGTGCTCGATACGCTGCCGCCGGCGGAGCGGCTGGCGTTCGTGCTGCACGATGTCTTCACCATCCCGTTCGACCAGATCGCACCCATCGTCGACCGGACGCCGGACGCGACCCGCAAGCTGGCCAGCCGGGCACGTCGGCGCATTGAGCAGGCGGACCCGGTTCCCGACGGGGACATCGCCGCGCAACGCGAGGCCGTCGACGCCTTCTTCGCCGCGGGACGCACTGGCGACTTCGACCGATTGGTGTCGGTGCTGCATCCCGACGTGGTGTTGCGCGGTGACTTCGGCGCCGAGGCGGCCGGGTTCCGGGCCGACGGTGCGGCCTCGGTGGCCAAGCTGGCCCGCAGTTATGCGGGGCCCGAGCGCGAGGCGCGTGCCGCTACCGTCAACGGTGCCGCCGGCGCGGTCATCTTCGTCGGCGGGCGCGCGACGGCGATCATGGGATTCGTGGTGCGCGACGGACGCGTCGCGGCGATCGACGTCCTGGCCGACCCGGCACGCATCGCCAAACTGGACTTGAGCTCGATGGGCGAATAACGGACGCCGAAACGTTCGCTATCCGCCCACGTCGATCGATCTAGTGCCCTGCGGCCTGCAGCAGCTGCATCGCGGAGGCACGGGACAACACCCACGCACCCTGATTGACGAACGTGACGCTCTGTGTGACCGGACTGGGCAGCTTGGGGCCCGAGACCGCGACGTCCGCGGTCGCGGAACCCGGGGCCGTGCCCGGTTGGACGTTCGTCACGTTGAACGCCAGGGGCAGGTCACCGTTCTTGGCTGCTTTCTTGAGCTCGTGGTCGGCCATGTGCGCCTCGGTCCCGCTGATGCCGCCTTCAACCAAATTGCTTTTGTTGGCGAACGGAACGTTGGGGTCGGCCAGGCTGTTGAGCAGACCGGTCAACTGAGCCGGAGTCGGGACGTTGGCGCCCGCGGCCGGCGGCAGGGCCGGTGGCGGATCCTGGGGCAGTGGCGCGCCGACCGCGGCCAGCTGCACCGAGGCCAGCTCGCTTGGCGCCGCGACGGACGCTATGCCGGCGGCGGCGCCCCCGATGACGGCCAGGGCTGCCACGCTGGTGGCAAAGAATTTAACGGTTTTCATGGTCCCCCTTCCATGGGCACAGTTACCTTATGACCGCGTTATGTGAAATAACGTGAGTAATCTGTGCGCTTGCTGTGTAGCAGCCCAGAATTTCAGCTTTGCTGGCGAGACGGCCGGTCAATGCACTCCAGGTCCATCACCCTCGGAGGACCGAATTCGCCGGGTCGGCCTGACGTGGCGCCGGAGCGGGAAGTGCGCCGGGAGCGACGTCCTTGCCGACCCGGCGCGCATCACGCGGATCGACCTCGAGTGCAGTAACCGGCTAGCCCGTTGCTGCCTGCAGCAGGGCGAGTGCGGCCTGGTGCTGCAGTATCCAGTTGCCGCCCTGATTGAGGAACAGGAGATTCTTGGTGACCGGCCCGGCGAACTTCGGACCATTGATGGCCACGTCGGCGGTCGCCGCATTCGGACCGGCGGGCTGGATGTTCGTCACGGTGAACGTCTCCGGGAACTTGCCGTCCCGGTAGGCCTTTCGCAGGTCGTGGTCGGCCACATGACCCTCGTCGGGACTGAGGCCGTTTTCAACCAGGTTGGTCTTGGTCGTGTACGACACGCCGGGATCGGTTGCCTGGGTGCAGAGGCTCGACAACTGGTCCGGGGTCGGCAGGTTTTGCCCCGGCGCCGGCGGCGGAGGCGGCGGAGGTGGCGGGTCTTGCGGCAGCGGCGCGCCGACTGAGGCCAGCTGGACCTGAGCCGGACTAGCCGGAACAAATGCGGCGGACGTTACGCCGACGGCGGCAGCGCCAATGGCGCCCACCGCCGCAACGCTTGTGGCGACGGATTTCAAGGTCATTGTCATGGTCAGGTCATCCCCTCCGATTAGCGCGGAACACGGCTATTTTGATGTGTTCCGTGTTGCAATTGTGCACCCTGGGACTGGTGTTTCATATCCCCTGGGTTAGGTTACCCCGAAGCAATGTGGGAATTGTCTCATCAGCCTGTACCTAAACCGTGTCGCAGCCGAATCTTTTCCCTGGCCCAGCCCGGGCTACAGGGTTGCTGAGCGCAGCGCTGACCTACGCTGGGTGGCTTGCACGATAAGTCGCATTCGAAGACGAAAGGGGTTGCGGGTTGCCCGCCGTCACCCACCCCGGACAAATGAAATATCCCGACCAAACGAGCTTCGCGTTTCGCTCCGGCGTCACATGCTTAACCACTCCCGCGGGAGCCGTGCTGCTGAATCCCCGGCATAGCGAGAAGCTGACCCGATTGACCGCGGGCCAGCTACGGGCACTCAAGGCGCTAAACCTAGGCCCGGCAACGTTGACGGAGATATCTAAAAACTCACCCGAAAGCGAAATCGGCCCTCTGATAAATCAGCTCGCCGCCGGCGGCTGGCTTTCGGTCACGGTGCGCGACGGTGGAAAGGATCTCTATTCCATACTGCCGTGGGGACAACCCCCGTCACGGCCGGCCCCATTGTCGCCCCGATCAACCGTCCTATCGAGATTCGCTCTGCTGCACCGGGACGCAGAGAGTTTCGTCATAGAGCATCCGTTGTCGTGGTGCGATGTGCGCATCCATGACTCCCGCTTGCTCGTCCTGCTCGACGGGCTTGCAGCCGGCGGCTCAGACCTGCCGACTGCCGTCGCGTCGCAGTTCATCGAGGACCTGCAGTGGTGCGGCGTCCTAGTGGCCGTCGGCGACGAGGACACCAGATTCGAAATGCTCAGCTGGAGTGCACCGGATCTGTGGTTTCACCGTCGCAGCACGCTCGGCGAGCGCACCGTCACCTGGGAGCATTTCGGCCCCACCAAATGGGCCAAGGGCCGATTCCCGCAGCCCAGTGCACGCAGGCCGAATTACCCGGGTGCACCAATCGCCCTGCCCGTCCCCGACCTCACCGTCGCACGGACGCAAGGCCCGACCCTGACGGCTGTCCTCGAAGATCGAATCTCGACAAGAACATTCGACGACGCGCACCCGATCACTGTCGAGCAACTGGCGGAGTTGCTATACCGCACAGCACGGACGCGGGGAATCCAGCCGGTCGACGCGGGCGAGGAACTCTTGTCTCGGCCATACCCTTCCGGTGGCGGCGTCTATGAACTCGAGCTCTACCCCGTGGTGCGAAACGTCGCGGGACTCGAGCCAGGCATGTACCACTACGACTCGTTCGAGCATGTGTTGCGTCCAGTGGCCCGCGCCGAATCGCGGGCCGTGTCCCAGTTGATCAAGCCGACTTCGGCGACGCTGACCGGAGGTGCCGAGCCGCAACTGCTCCTCGTCATGGCAGCGCGCGCCGGTCGCATCATGTGGACGTACGAACAGATCGGCTACGCTGCCATTCTCAAAGATGTCGGCGTTTTGATGCAGACGATCTACTTGACCGCAACCGCAATGGGCCTGGGCGTGTGCGCGCAAGGATTCGGTGACACGGCCGCGTTCGTCGCGGCAACCGGAGTCGATGAACTACAGGAGTGCAGCGTCGGCAGCATCATCGTCGGCTCGCGCGCCCCGAACTAGCTTTCCGCCAGCACCTCGTCGTCGGTCAACGCGGCGACGTCGAGGTAGTGGCGTGCGATTACAGCCAGTCGTTCGGGTGTACCACGCGCAACTTCCCGTTTATCCAACCGATCGGCGAAAGCGGCTACGGATCGCGTGGCGAAAAGGTCGGCCACCAACGCATGGTCGATGTCCAGCCAGTCGCGTACCCGCGCGATCACAGTGGTTGCCAACACCGAGTCGCCGCCCAGCGCGAAGAAATCGTCGTGCACGCCAACGGAATCCACACCCAACACCTCGGCGATAATCTCAGCTATTGCGGCCTCCACATCGTTGCGTGCGGTACGGTCTTCGGCATCCGAAGCCTCTGCAGCTTCGGGTTCGAGGAGCGCGGCCACCGCGCGGCGGTCAAGTTTGCCATTCGACGTCAGCGGAAACTGCTCGAAGTACACGGTGCGAGTGGGAAGCATGTAGCTCGGTAGCAGCTCGGCAACTGCGGTAGTGACATCGCCGACCTCGCTGGGATCACCCGCGACGGCGGCAACCAGCTTCGGTGCACTGGTGCCGACGACAGCCGCGACGGCATGGCGCACCCCCGGCACCGTCCGAAGCGCCGTCTCCACTTCGCCGAGTTCAACCCGGTATCCGCGAATCTGTACCTGATGATCGGCCCGTCCGAGGAACTCGATGGTGCCATCGGGCCAATATCTGGCCATATCACCGGTCCTGTACCAGCGCATTCCGTCATGCTCGACGAAACGCTCGGCGGTGCGTTGCGGGTCATTGCGGTAGCCCGCAGCGACATTCGCGCCACCGACCCAAAACTCACCGGCAACCCAGTCGGGGGAATCGCGGCCCGATGGCGAGACCACACGACACCGAACATTGCGCAATGGAATACCGAACGGCACGGTCGCCCAGCCTGCCGGCGGCTCGCCAACCACCTCGCAAATGGTGTTGTGGATGGCCGTCTCAGTCGCACCTCCGAGACCAGAGAACCGGCACCCCGGCACCTGCTTGGCGAGCCTGCGAGCCAGGTCAGCGCCCACCCAGTCGCCACCGAGGGTGACGGCTCGTAACGAATCGCCCAGCCGATCGCCGCCGAGCTCCAGGATCATATCGAGCATGCTCGGTACGCAATTGAGAATCGAAACTCGGTGGCGGCGCAGCAATTCCACCCATGAGGTTGCCGCGGCTTTCTCCTCAGAATCGACAGCGACCACTGAACCGCCGACCGAGAACATCCCGAACATGTCGTAAACCGATGCATCGAACTCGAGGGCGGACAGCGCGAGCACCCGATCGGTGCTGGCGACCCCGAACCACTCGTTCACGGCGTCGATAGTGTTCATCGCCGCACGGTGTGGTATATCGACTCCCTTGGGTTGACCCGTGGAACCAGACGTGAAAATCACGTAGGCGATCTCGCCGTTATCGGGAAAGACAGGGCCCTGCAGCGGCTCTGGATGCTCGCAGGCCGCATCGATAGACAGGCAGGGGATTCCCGCGCGCATATCTGCGCCATCGCTCATCAGCGCGGCGACAATATCCGCGGTCTCAAGAATTTTGGCACGGCGCGCATCCGGTTGGTCGAATCCGATCGGCACATACGTCCCCCCGGCGGCAAGCACTCCGAGCACGGCCAGGACTTGCTCCCGCCCCTTCGGCAACTGAACGGCGACCGCGTCACCGGGCCGAACACCGCGAGCACGCAGCGCCCCGGCGACGGCAAGCGCGCGGTCGGCGAGGTCCGCATAGCTCCACGCGCCTTCCGCGTCGTAAAGACCCCAAACAACGGCCGGTGCGTCCGGGTTGGCGGCGGCATGCTCAAAGAAGCCTTGGTGCAGGCACCGCCCACTGACCGGGCCGTCGGTCGCGTTGATCGCAGCGCGTACCTCTGCCTGGGCCGTCGGCAACCGCACCGCCGCCTCGGCATCCCAACCTGCATCGCCCGCTGCGAGCCGTTCGACCGCCTCGGTAAACCTGGCGAACATGGCATCGATCAGGCCGCGCGGGAACGCCGACTCGCGGACGTCCCAGTTCAGCAGCAATCCATCGCACAGCTCGGTGACCTGGACGTCCAGCATTACTTGAGGCCCCTGCGAGATGATCCACACCGGTTCACCGAATGTCTCGATAACGTTGTCCGCGAACAGCTCTCCGAGATCGAGTGCACTGGTAAAGACAACCGGCACCAGCACCGGCTCACCCCGGTATCTACTCAGATCGCGCAGCACCTCGAGCCCGGAGTAGCTTGCATGCGAGCCGCTTTCGTACATGGTGCGCTGCATCTGGCGGGCCCGGTCGACCACCGACATGTCCTGCGAGACGTCGACCTCAAGCATGATCGACGAGGTGAAGTCGCCGACCACGCGGTCGATTTCCGGGTGCACCGATTCACGATGAAACAGCGGCACATTCAGCAGGAACTTGCTCTGTGTCGACCAGCCGCCGATCGTGTCGGCGAAGACCGCGGCCAGCGCCATTGCCGGCGTGATTCCGTGCTGGTGCGCCCCGGCCACGAGCCGCTGCTTGGCATCCGGTGCCAACCAGTGGTCGTACCGGGCAGTGCGATGGGGGTCTGTTCGGTCCCCGACTTGCACGGTGGGGAGTTCCGGCGGGCCAGGCATCTCGGGCAACCGCCGTTGCCACCAATTGCGGTCTCGCTCACGCACGGCGCCGTTCTGCCGGCGCTCGGTGCGATAACGCCGGTAGCTGTAGCCGACGGCGGGCAGGGTCGCTCCGCGGTACAACTCTGCCAGATCGGATACCAGCACGCGATAGCTCATCGCGTCGCCCGCCAACATGTCGATGTCAAGATGTAGCCGGTTTCGGGTCTCGCTGCACAGGGTCAGCGTGATATCTATGACCTGGCCGTGTTCAATGTCCAGCCGCTGATGAGTTTTACGGTCGCGTATCTCCGCCAGTGCGGTTTCAACCATGTCGGAAGTCTGTCCGCGAAGGTCGACCACGCTGAACACCGGCCTGGCCGGCGCGGGCATAGTCTGTTGCGTCCCATCCGGCAGGAATCGGGTGCGCAGCATCGGATGCGCGTTAACCAGATCGGACACCGCGTTCGCTAGGCGCGCAGGATCTACTGCGCCGCCATCGAATTCGACATAGAGGTGCGCGGCGACACCACCGAGCTCTTGTTCGTCCGATCGGCCGATCCAGTACGCGTGCTGCATGGTGGCCAATGGGAACGGTGCGTCTTCGAAAACCGGTTCGGCCACCGGCTCGGTGGGCCGATCGGCGACTGGCTCTGCAGCACCTCGCACCTCATTCGCGCTGAGCAGGCCGTGCCACGACTCAATTGTGGGGCTGGCGGCAAGTTCGGCAAAGGTGACGTCGGCACCCTGCTTGCGCCAGCCCCCGGCCAGCGCCATCATTCGGATCGAGTTCAGGCCCACCTGGATCAGGTCGTCGTGGTCGGCGATGTCGGTGACCGGGGAGCCGAGTTGGGCTGCAATCGTAGCCCTGATCTCGTCCCTGTTGATTCGCATATCCCTCGGTCCCCCTATGCCAAACCGGCGGCGAGCACCGCGATGCTCCGCTGCCAGAAATGCGTCAGACGGTCAATGTCGGTTCGCGTGAACAGGGCGTCGCTCCAAAGCCAGTTAGCTGTCAGTTGCGAGCCCTCGTGTGTGGCAAGAACATACACGCTGACATACAGCGCAAAGCGCAGTGGCAGGTCTGGCTCGGGGGCGACCGGCAGTTCATCGATTTCAGATCCGGTGAGTAGCGCCCATGATTGATCCCTGGCACCGCTGAGATCCACGCGACCCAGATAACTGAACATAATCTGCGGTTCGGCGGCCTCCTGTAGTTCTGGGACGCGATCGACATAACGAAGCAGCCCATAGTCCAAGCCGCCGAATGGGATCGAAGCGAGGTGGTCAGTCACCGAGTTGAGCAGAGCCCGGGCCGCGCCCGAAGCAGTCTCTGCCCGCTCAACATCGACCGCTGTCGCGCCCACCCCTAGCCGAATCGGAAACGCGCTGGTGAACCAACCGACGGTGTTGGTGGTGTCGGTGTTCAGGACAGCGTCGGCGCGTCCGTGGCTGTCCAAGGCGATCAGGGCGCCCGAAGCCACATCCTGTGCACGTTCAGTGCGCCAGCTCGCGATGGCCATCGTCGTTGCGGCCAGCAAGAATTCCTGCATCCCCTCCTCTCTGGTAAGCGTGGCCAGCACGCGCTCTGTGACGTCTACCGGGGCAACCACCGGTGCGACCCGCAGCGTGGACCAGGTATCACGCGTCGGGTCCGGATACCGCTCACCTAGCGCGGGATCGGGATCGCGGACCTGCGTGGTCCACCAGTCGCGCTGGGCCGCCACCTCCGGCGTGGCGGCCCGTTCCCACATCAGCTCCGACCACCGCCGGTAAGAAGTGAACTCCGGCAGCGTCTTCGGCGTGTTGCCTGATTTCACCGCGCTCCACGCAGACGCAATGTCGCCCAGCATGATGTGCCATGAGACCACATCCACGGCCAGATGATGCACGGTGATCAGCAGCACCTCACCGCGCTCAGCACCGGAGAACCACACCGCTCGTACCATTGCACCCAGGTGCGGGTCAATCTCGTCAGTCACCCGGCGTGCTGAATCCGTGATGGACGAGGTCAATTCAGCGGCAGTCGCATTCGCTAGCGCCACGCGGGTAAGTAGGTCACCGGCGCTAACCGTACCGGGCTCACGGGTGATCAGACGTGGCCCGTCGGGAGTGTCAGTCAAGATCGAGCGCAGGGTGTCGTGTCCATCGATTAACAGCTGCAACACCATTTCGATTGATGAACGGTCCACGTCGGAAGGCAATCGCAGCAAGACCGAATTGGTGAAGCGCCGATAGTTCCCGTGCTCGTAGAGCCAGGACACGATCGGCAGCGGCAGCACCTCACCGTATTCGGCGTTCTCGACGGCGACATCTGACCCGGCTGCGTCGATCGCAGCCGCGAGTTGGCGAATCGTTGGCGCGGAGAACACCATCCGTGGGCTGAAATTGAGACCGCGTCGTCGAGCCTTGTGGACCAACGAGATTGCCACAATGCTGTCTAACCCGAGCGAGAAGAAGTCGTCGTCAACGTGCGGCGCCACGCCGTTGAACTGCTCGCCGAATATTGCGCACAGCGACCGCTCGGTGTCGGTGGACGCCGATGCTGTCCCGCCGGCGGTGACCTGTGAGAGAGCATTCTCGGCCAGCCGGTCCAGTGCGTGATCGTCCAGCTTGCCGTTAGCGTTTACCGGAAGCTGCGGTAACGCTACGATCCGAGCCGGCACCATGTACAAGGGCAGCAGGTCGGTGAGCACGGTACGCAGCCGGACCGGGTCTCCACCCACAAACTCGTTCCACACAACGAAACCCACCAGGGTGGTGGCATCCTCACGACGCACCACCGACACTGCCGCATCGTCGACCTGAGGCTGGCCACGCAGGGCGGCCTCGATCTCGCCGATCTCGATGCGGTAGCCGCGGATCTTGACCTGGGTGTCGCCGCGTCCCAAATATGCGTACCCGCCATGCGGTAGTCGGCGCACCAAGTCTCCGGTGCGGTACATGCGCTGTCCCGGGCGCAGCGGGTCCGCCACGAAGCGGGCAGCGGTCATTGCGGACATGCCGACATAGCCGCGGGCCAACTGTTCACCAGATAGATAAAGCTCACCCACCACACCGTCGGGCACCATCCGCAACGCCGAATCCAGCACGTAGCCAAAGGTCCCAACGTTCACCGTGCCAATCGTCGGTGTCTGATACTCGTCGACCGGCGCCACCACCGCTTCAACGGTCACTTCGGTGGGTCCATAACAGTTGAAGACCGCAGTCGGCGATAGCGCGCGTAACTGCTCCCACAGCGCGGTATCAATCGCCTCGCCGCCCAGGGCCAGCACCGCCAGGGGGTGGTCCAACAGTCCGGCAGCACGCAGCTGCACAAACATAGACGGGGTGGTGTCGATCATGTCGATCTGGTAGGCAGCCATGCCTTTCACCAGACGATCCGCATCGCGCATCTCCTCGGCGCCGAACAGATGCAGGGCGTGACCGTCGAGCAATCCGATCATTGGTTGCCACGAAGCGTCAAAGCTCAAGGACCAAGCGTGCGCGATCCGCAGCGGGCGACCCAGTCGCCTCGAGGTCGGCACGTAGACGCGCTCACGGTGGTCAGCGAAATAAGCCAGTATTGCGGCGTTGGTGCCAATGACCCCTTTGGGTTCACCGGTGGAACCGGACGTGAAGATGACATACGCTCGGTGCTGGGACTGCCGATGAACTGTCGGAGCAGCAGGCGTGGATCGCGAAATGCGCTTGGCCACAGCGGGATCGTCGAGTACCAAGGTGCGTATCCCCGCTGCGACGAGCTCCGAGCATCCGGCCTCGGTGATAGCAATAGCCGGATTGGATTGGCGCAAAATAGATTCGATGCGCACATCCGGGAGCGTGATGTCGACCGGCAGATACGCGGCGCCGGCGCCGAGTACCGCCAGGATCGCAACGATCGATCGAGTCGAGCGAGGCAGTACCAACGCAACGACCATTTCCGGGCCTATCCCCTGTTGGGTCAGCTCACGCGCCAGCCGGGCGGCGGCGGCGTGGAGTTCGCCATAGGTGTAACGCTCGCCCTCTCCGGCTGTCAGGGCGACGGCGTCCGGGGTGGCGTGAACCTGCCGCTCGAAGATCTCCCACACCGTGGCGCTCTGCGGATCGGGTAGCGGCCGCGTCGCAAGGCCGCTCAATTCAATACGCTCGGCCGGCGTGAGAACGTCCAGCGCTTCAGGGGTGTCGGCGCCGATGTCGGGGAGTTGACGCAGTACGTACAGCAGTCGTTCTCCGGTCTCTGCGGGCCGAAAATGCGGCAGCGCTTCGCAAATCGCCTCGACAAGCACGAGCAGCGCATCGCCCTGCATGTGCGAGACCACAGTCAGCGGGTAGTGCGTCAGGCTTTCCATCTCGATCGGCGAGAAGCGGGCGCCGTCTGGTGCGGTAACGGGACGGATCGCGTCTTCGATCGGCGCGTTCTCAAAGACGAATAGGCTGTCAAACAGTGTTCCGCGGCCATGTTCTCGCTGGATTTCCGACAGACTCAGATAACCGATCTCGCGCATCGCCGACGACTCACGTTGCAACCGGGCACATTGCGCGACGACCGGGTCGGTACCGCTCACCTGGTGGACGACCGGCACGGCATTGATGAACAGTCCGACCATGTCCTCCACGCCCGGTAACTGCTCGGGGCGGCCGGAAACGATGGTGCCGAAAATGATGTCGCGACGATCGGTAAGCCTGCTGAGCACGACAGCCCAGCCGAAAAGCACTGCGGTATTGAGCGTGAGACCGTTAAGGCCGGCCCACTGTCGCAGCCTTGCCGTATCGGCAGCGGGCAACAGCAGTTGCGTCTTCTCCGGCACGACGTCGCGCGTGCCGACCGCGCCATCGGCCACCATCAGCGGGCCGGACACGCCGCTCAAGTACCCGTTCCACTGGGCGATCGCCGACGCTCTGTCCTGCTGGGCGAGCCAGACGATGTAGTCGCGATAGGGACGCGGGGGTACTAGCCCGTCGCCCGATCCGCCTGCCCGATACACGGCGAGCATCTCGGTGAAGAACACCGCGAGAGACCAGCCGTCCACCAAGATGTGGTGCGCGGTGAAGATCATGCGGCGCCTGGTCTCACCGGGGACGGTGAGCACAACCACGCGCAACGCCGGACCGCGGCTCAAGTCAAACTGGCGACGCCGTTCCGACCGCGCGATGGCATCGAATTCTGTTGGCTGGGCAATCCGTTCGGACCACGGCAACTCCGCTTCGGCGGGCACGATCTGTACGGGCTTCGGTACGTCACGATCCCAGAAGGCGGCACGCAGGTTCGGGTGCCGGTCCAGCATGGCTTGCGCGCTGCGGCGCAGCAGCTCGACATCGACCGGTCCGTCGATATCGACGATGAACTGCATGCTGTAGAGGTCGACGCTGTCCTCGGCCAGTCGGTATAACGCGAACAGCCCTTCCTGCAGCGGGCTCAGGGCGAGAACATCCTCGATCTGTGCAGGAGCTGAGGTCACGACTCCCCCGAAGACTGCCTCTGCCAGGACGCGGTGAGTTCTGCCAATGCATCGCCGCTCAAGCCCGATGCGCTCATCGGCGTGTATTCCTGCTCTGGTGCCGAATCCGCCTCGGCCACAGGCCGATCAGCGGCCGCGTCCACCGCCGCGGCCAGCTCGGCGATGGTCATGTGCTCGAACACCATGGGCGGGGTCATAGCCAGTCCCCGCGCGTTCGCCTGGGCTGACCACTTGATGGAAATGATGCTGTCACCGCCCACAGCGAAGAAGTTGTCGTCAGGATCGATACCGGTGATCTCGAGCAATTGCTCCAGCATCTCGATAAGGACCCGCTCGGTTTCGGCAGAACCGCGAGCAACGGCCGGCGTCGGCTCGACATCCCTCGGCTTTGGCGGGGCGAGCAGCTTCGCCATGTCAGACGCCGGGAGCAACTCCAACGCCGACATATTGCAGTCGGGCGTCGTCACAAACGCCTCGAAGGTGGCATTCAGAGCATCTGCGATGAGTGCAACGGTCGCGGGCTCATAAAGATCCGCATTGGCGACAACCCGAACGTCGAGCCCTCCGTCGAGTGTCACGTTCATCGCGATGTCCAGGTCCAGCAGGGAGAGCTCAAAGTCCACTGGGAGCGGAACGACGGTGGTTTCTCCTGTTCCGGTGACGTCACGTGGTATCAGCGCCCAGTCCGCGCCACGGAAGTGGATCAGGGTCTGGAACAGTGGGTTCCAGGATCGCGAGCGACGCGGGTTGAGAGCCTCGACCAAGCTTTCAATGGGTAGTTCCTGGTGCACGAATCCGTCGAGCACCACGTCACGGCTACGTGCAAGCATGCTGCGCAGACTTGGATCGCCGGATAGGTCGTTACGGAACGCCACCACATTGGCGAACAGGCCGATCAGATTCGCGGTGGCGGGTTCGACCCGGGACGCGACCGGACTACCAACCGCGATATCCGTGCCGCCGCCGAGCTTGTGCAGCAAGATTGCGAGCGCAGCCTGATACAGCATGAATTCGGTGGCGCCATTTTGCTCGGCGAACTGCGTGAGGGCCGCGCGGCGGGCGGCGGGCATCGTGAAACTCACTACTCTCCCACGCTTCCCGAGCACCGGCGGGCGCGAGTGGTCGTGGGCTACCGAGATCTCATCGGGCAATCCAGCTAGCGCATCGCGCCAATAGGTCAGCTCAGCATGTCGCCACTGGCTCGAAGCATCGAATGCATGCCGTTGCCACAGTGCGTAATCCGCGAACTGGATGGGCAGTGGCCCCCACCGCGGCTGCTGGCCGGCCAGCCGAGCGCGATACGCGGTGATGAGGTCTTCAAACAAGATACCAAGTGAGGCGTGATCGCTGACGATGTGGTGAACGACGAGAAACAGCACGCGCGTTTCTGAGCCGAGCGCTAACAGGGTGGCCTTGATCAGCGGTCCGGACTCCGGCGTGAAGACATGTCGACGCAACCGCTCCACCGTCTCGTCGAGCTGGCCTTCCGCGGTCTCGACGACCGGCAGTTCAAGCTTCAATGTGGGATGCACGACCTGGTACGGAACGCCCTCGTGCTCAGCGAAGTTCGTGCGGAGCGATTCGTGGCGGCCCACTACGTCGTTGAGCGCCTCCCCCAGTGCGGCGATGTCCAACCGCCCCGTGAAGCGAAGCGCAAATGGCATGTTGAAGCCATCACGCGGGCCTTCCATCCGATACTGGAACCACGCGGCGAGCTGGGAGTAGGACAACGGGAGCCGTTCCGGGAGCACCGATTCGGCGAGTTCCGGACGTGCGGACGGTGACGCCGACACCGCATCATCGAAAGGCTCCTCGGTTTCCAGCTCGTCAAGCTCGATCTCGAACTCGGCACGGAATTGCTCGACTAGCCGTTCTGCCAAGCCGGCCGGGGTTGGAGTATCGAACACGCTGCGGACCGACAGCTCCACACCGAACTCGGCGCGGATCTGTGCGACCAGACGGGCTGCCAGCAGCGAATGGCCACCGAGCCCGAAGAACGAATCGTCGGCGCCGATTCGCTCCCAACCGAACAGCGCAGCGAAGATCGAACACATCCGCCGCTCGGTGGTCGTCGCCGGCTCACGGTAGCCGCGTATCGCGACGGGGGTGGGGGCGGGCAACGCCCGCTTGTCGAGTTTGCCGCTCACCGTCAGCGGGATCTCGGGGATCACTGCGAACGCACTGGGGACCATGTACTCGGGCAGCAGCGACGCCGCATGTACACGTATCTCGTCGAGGTCGAGATTCGCGGAAGAGTTTGTGCCGCTGGCCGGATTGTCACCGTTCACCGGCACCAGGTACGCGGCAAGCCTGGGCCCGGCCTCGCTATCTTCGGTGACGACGAGGCAGTGTCTTACCGCTGGATGCGTTGCGATCACCGACTCGACTTCGCCCAGCTCGATACGGAAGCCACGAACCTTGACCTGCTCGTCGGCGCGCCCGACGAATTCCAGCTCACCAGAGATACTGCGGCGGATCAGATCTCCTGTTCGATACAGCCGCATGCCGGATTTGAATGGGTCGGCGACGAATCGCTCCGCTGTCAGCTTGGGACGCCCAAGATACCCGCGCGCCAACTGGACACCACCGAGGTACAGCTCGCCGATCACTTCGGCGGGCACCGGCTGCAATTCCTCGTCAAGTACGTACGCGTAGACGTTGCGGTTGGGTACGCCAATGGGCACCACACGGGTGCCCTGCCGCCCCTCTACCGGCATGTGTGTTGAGCAGACCACGGCCTCAGTTGGACCATAGTGATTGCGCAATTCCGCGTCGAAGTAGCTGGTGAATTTGTCAGCTACCTCCCCCGGAAGCGCTTCTCCGCCGACCGGCACGTGACGCAACACGCGCCATTCGCTGAGCTGCGGCAGCAGCAACACTGTGCTGAGCATGGAAGGCACCATCTGCAGTACGGTGACGCGGTGGCGGCTGATCAGACCGGCGACATAAGCGATGTCGCTGAACGCGTCGGGCTTCGGCACGATGAGTTGTGCGCCAAGCGACAAGGTGAGGAAGATGTCCGACAGTGAGGCATCGAAGCTCACCGATGCCGATTGCAGCATTCGGTCTTCAGCCGTCATGCTGCACTCGGCGATGAACCCAAGCATGTGGTCGCTGATCGCGCGATGCGAGACCGCTACACCTTTAGGCTGGCCGGTCGAGCCGGAAGTGTAGATGACATAGGCCAATTGATCGGGATGCAACGGGAATAGCCGGTCGGAGTCCGTCAAGGCGACATCCGACAGCTGGGCGGCCGCCTTTTCCGCGGCGTCGAGTTCCTGCGGCCCAATAACCGTTTTTGGGCGGGCGTCGGTAATGAGGTATTCGATGCGATCGTCCGGGTAGGCCGGATCTATCGGCAGATAGGCCGCACCGGCTTTCAGTACGGCGAACACCGCGACAACGAACTCGATCGACGTGGTCATGCGCAGGCCGACGATGTCATCGACTCCGAACCCCTGCCCGATCAGCCAGCGCGCCAGGCGATTTGCGCGGCGATGTAGTCCGGTATAAGTCAGCTCCGACTCGTCGGAAACAAGCGCGACCTTGTCGGGATTGGTATCCGCGGCGGCTTCGAGCAAGGCGACCATCGTGGTGGCCGGCGTTGCGACAAGTTCGCCATGCGACGCAGCCAGGACCGCATCTCGTTCGCCACCGCCGAGCATGCCCATACTGGTGATACGACTTCCGGGCTCAGCCAGTGCATAGTCCAGCAGCCGTATGTAGTCGGACAGCATCTGATCGACGAGTGCAGAGCTCAGCGCGTCGGTTTGGTACTCGAACTCGACGAACACTTCTTCGGGCTCGATCCCAACGGCAAGGGCGAGCGGAATGTGGGCGGCCACCGCGCCCAGTGGGAGTTGTCGCGCGGTGACGCCGTCCAACGCGAGCCCGCTGACGCTTTTGCGCATGCTGAAGCCGAGTCGGACAAGCCGATCCATGCCATCGTGTCCCATGCGCTCAGGGTTTACTTCGCGTACCACTCGATCGATGCCGACGGACTGATGGGCGAAGCCACGCAGACATGTTTCGCGTACCGCCTCGAGGAACGAGGTAAACGTGTCTTGTGATCGCGCGGCCATTCGCAGCAACAGCGTGTTACCGAAGTACCCAATACCTCGCTCGGCCGCAGCCGCCCGCTCGGTTACCGGCACGGAGATCAGGAAATCCGATGCACCGGTATAGCGACGCACCAGCACACCATAGGCGGCCAGCAACACCATAAAAGGCGAGGCGGAGTCCTTGCGGGCGAAGTCCTCGACCCGGCCGTAGAGGTCGGGGGGCAGCGTCTGAGTTCGACGTTCGGCCCGTCTGGACGGATGTGCACAAGCCACACCGGGGAGCTCAAGCGGTTCTGGTGACGGCCGCAAAGTGTCCGCCCAGTAGGCGACGTCAGCGATGGTGGGCTCCGCCGAGTTCTCCAGCACCCCAACCGCGACGAACTGTGAGGCGGACTCCTCCAGTTGGTGGCCGTTGTATGCAGCGTTGAGGTCGCGGAAGAAGACAGCCCAGGAATCGTCATCCCAGCAGATGTGGTGCACCACAAGAATCAACACGAAATGACTTGCACCAGTGCGGATGAGGGTTACCCGCAGCGGCAACTCGTTGGTCAGGTCGAATGGTCGGCCGAACTCGTCTCGCGCTAGGGTCTCAATCCGGCGCTCCCGCTCCTCCTCGAGAGGATGAGTGAAATCGTAAGTCGACCAACTAATCTCAACGTCATCGGAGAAAACTTGATACGGTTCGCCCTCGCTGTCGACGCCGTACACGGTGCGCAAAATGGTATGGCGCGCAACGACATCGTTGAAGGCAACGCGTAAACGCTCCTGGTTCAGGTCGCCCGTCAGTTCATAGGCAACACAGATGTTGAGCGTTACGTCGCTCGCGTCCATCGCTTGCAAAAACCACATCCGACGCTGACCCGCCGACAGGCGGTAACGTTCCCCAGCACAGATACGAGCCCGCTCGGTAGCTTCGGGTGCTGCGACACCACTTTCAGCGATACGCCTTCGCAGCAGCTCCCGGCGACGCTCTTGCAAAGTCCTGGCATCGTTTGCCATGTAGTGGTCCTACTCCCTCGCCGGCAGTACCAAACGCAAGTTGCGCAGATTATGTTAGCCTTCGCTAAGTTACATGGCTCGTGGAGCTGCCGGCGCAGCCAGTGGTACGTTCCAGATATCGCCCGCGGCGGTCGCCGACCGTCCGAGCTGTTACCCATCCTGGAGACGAGGCACAGGGTGAGCGCACTGGTTCCGCCACACCATCCCGCCACAGTCGATCTCCAGGTGCCCTTTGGGCAGTTCTCGCTGCGCAGGGTGGATCCCGACCACGACCTCGACCTAGTGCATGTCTGGATGAACGACCCAGACGTAGCCAGCTCCTGGAAGATGCCTTGGCCCCGCGACCGCATCGCCCGCTACCTGCGCGAACAGGACCGCAGCACGCAATCCACCGCCTATCTCGGCGTGCTGGACGGGGTCCCGATGAGCTACTGGGAGCTCTACCGCGCGGATCTCGACCCCCTGGCTCAGCACTACTCCGCCCGCGAGCACGACGCCGGCATACATGTGCTGCTGGGTCCAGCCGAATGCCGGGGGCGGGGGCTGGCGGCGGGCCTCCTGCGCGCCGTATCCAGCTGGCAGCTGGAGGCCGACCCACTCGCCACTCGGGTTGTCGGTGAACCCGAGGCGAGCAACGAGCGGCTAATTCGCGCGGGGGAGCGTGCCGGGTTCGTGCGAGTCACAGACCTCGACCTACCGAACAAGCGGGCCGCCCTGATGATCCGCGAGCGCTAGCGGCACCGAGCAGTGTCGCGCCCCGAAGTCGGCGGCTCAATACCCGCGCTTACGACCACTGGAGATTATGTTAGCCTTCGCTAAGTTGCATGGTACTTGAGGCAACCGCGGCGATCAGATGACATCGATCCTTTCACCGATGGGCTCCTGCAAGGTCATGTGGCCTGTGGAAGTGAAGTGATCGAGAGGTAGTGCATTGCCGCGCACGCTGGGGTGGATCAGGCAGTTCCACCAACCGGAGTCTCCCGAGAGCCTTCCGCTGCTGGTGTTTCCCCACGCTGGGGCCGGTGCGTCGACCTACCGGGACTTCTCGAAAGTGCTGAGCGCGAAGTTCACGGTCATCGTCTTCCAGTACCCGGGGCGCCAGGACCGGGCGGCTGAAGTCGCACTGGCCTCGCTGGAAGAGATCGCCGCGGGAGCCTTCGGCGAATTCTCAACGTCGGATCACAACCGCGGTGCCCCGGTCGTCACGTTCGGCCACAGCATGGGGGCGTTGGTCGCGTTCGAGTTCGTCCGGCTCGCGGAAGCCGCGGGAATCGACGTGCGGCGGCTCAACGTCTCCGCGGCTGTCGCCCCCGGTAACGCCGCCGACAAACCACCGCATCCGAAGGATGACGAGGAAATCCTCAATCATCTCGCGGTGCTCGAAGGTACCGACTCGGATGTGATCGCGAACCGCGAGCTCATGAGATTGGCACTTCCGGTCATCAAAGCCGACTACAAGGCTTTTGATGCGTACGCCTGCGCTGAAGACGTCAAGATAGCGGCTCCGATACACGCGATGGGCGGTGATCAAGACCCGTACATCACCCTTGGGGATCTCTACGGGTGGGGTAAGCACACCGACAGCGTCAAGGTCACGATGTTCGACGGCGGGCACTTTTACCTGAACTCGCACATCGACGCCGTCGCGGAGCTGTTGGCGTCGAGCGCGCAATGCGAGCAAACGGCTTGAGCAACAACGGATCTGCCGCGGCGACGGCAAGCGACCCGGTCGTCATCTCGGGAATGGCCGTCGAGGCGCCGGGTGGAATCGACAGCCCGGGCGCCCTATGGTCGGCGCTCACCGAGTCGCGGGAGCTGCTCGGCGCGTTTCCCCGCGATCGGGGGTGGACCGTCGACGATCTCCTGTCGGCGTCCCGGGTAGAAGAGGGTTGGCGACAAGTCTGCGACTCCGGCGGATTCTTGGACGGCGCAGCGCAATTCGACCCGCCCTTCTTCGGCATCACCCATCACGAGGCGATGGTGATGCACCCGCAGCAGCGGGTCGCGATGCGGGTGGCGTGGAAGGCGCTGGAGAACGCGGGGATCAATCCCGGGACGCTCGAGGGTTCGGAAGGCGGCTGCTTCGTCGGGATGTCGATGACCGAATACGGCTCACGCACGGCGGTGGCCGATGATTACACCGGATTCCGGACCGTCGGTTTGGGGCAATTGGGGGGCGCCGGCAGGATCTCGCACTGCCTTGGGCTGGTCGGCCCGTCCATATCTCTCGATTCGGCCTGCGCGTCGTCTTTGACCGCGGTGCAGCTGGCCGCCAACGCGGTTCAAATGGACGAGTGCGACTGGGCGCTTGCCGGCGCCGTGTGCATTCTGGGAGAGCCGACGGCCTTCTACGAGTTCTCCCGGCTCAACGCCATTTCCGCGGACGGGCATTGCCGGGCCTACTCCGACGACGCCACCGGCACCGTGTGGGGCGAAGGCGCGGGAATGGTTGTCGTCGAACGCGAATCACGGGCACGACAACTCGGTCACCGGATCTACGGACGCATCTTGGCCATCCGCACCAACCACAACGGCAAGGGCAAGCCGATCCTGGTTCCCCGGACTCGGGCGCAGGTGCAGCTCGTCAGCAAGACGCTCGACGCGGCGGGAATCGATCCGGCCGACATCGGAATGATCGAAGGGCACGGCACCGCGACGCTGGCGGGCGACCCACAGGAATTGATCGCCCTGTTCAAGACCTACGGCGCGGCCGGATCCGAGGCGCTGCTGGGCTCGATCAAATCGAACGCCGGGCATGCGCAATCGGCGTCGGGCATGCTCGGGCTGACCAAGCTGCTGCTGGCCGGCCAGCATGGTCACATTCCGCCAACCCTCTTCTCGGACAACCCAACCAAGACAGTGAACTGGGATTCGACGGGCCTGCGGCTGGCCACAAAACTGCACCCCTGGGAGCCGAAAGATGGCCTCCGCTACGGCGCTGCCTCGTCGTTCGGCGCCGGGGGCGCCAATGCGCACGCAATCATCGCCATGCCCGCGAGTTCCGGGGAGTGAGAAAGTGAAGCCTCTGACCTACCGGCTACCGGACGACAGCATTCCGGTTCTGGTGTCGGCGGATACCCCCGATCTGCTGCACGACGAGGCGGCGGCCCTGCTTTCTTATGCCACAGATCATCCCGAGGTGACACCGCAGGAGATCGCCGACATGCTGTTCCGGACGCGGATCGCCCGCCGGCACCGGGCCCTGGCCATGGTGGCCGACCGCGATGACTTGCTCGGCGCCCTGCGGGCGGTTCTCGAAGGCCGTGAACATACCGCGCTGGTTCGCACCGAAACCGCCCCTACGGCCCGCAAGCTCGCCTATGTCTTTCCCGGGCAAGGAGTCCAGCGGCCCGGGATGGGCCGGCTTTTCTATGAAGCGGTCCCCGCGTTCCGGGCCGAAGCAGATCGCTGCGCCGAGGCCTTCACGAGCCGGCTTGGCAAGTCGCCGCTGGATTATCTTCTCGACGAACATCTTTCGGCCGAAGACAACGCGCGTACCGTCCAGCCGGCATTATTCACCCAGATGGTCGGGCTGGCCGCGATGTGGCGATCATTCGGGATTGCGCCGACCATCACCATCGGCCACAGCCAGGGAGAGATCGCCGCGGCCTACGTGTCCGGCACGATCACGCTGGCGGATGCCGTCAGTGTCGTCGGGATACGCGCGCGTGCCGCCGACGAGTTCGAATCCGGCGACTACGCAATGGCAGTCGTCGCCGCCGACCGCGACACGTGCGAGGACCTGCTGACGCGTTGCCCAGGTTGGGCTCAGTTGTCGGTGATCAACTCACCGGGCATGGCGGGAATCTCCGGCGATCGCGAAGCGGTCCAGGACATCGTCGACACGCTCACCGAGCGCGGCACGTTCGCGCGAGTCATTCGCGTCCAATATCCCGCGCACACCAGCTTGATCAATGAGCTCGCCGAAAAGGTACGCGCGGCCACGCAGCGCGAAATACAGAATCCGAAGTTCCTGGACGCCGAGATCGACTGCCTGGGCGCCACTCTCGGCTGTCGGATCACTCAGGATCTATCGGTCGACCAATACTGGTTCTGGAACCTGCGCAACACCGTTCGATTCGACAAGGCGATCGCCGCCGCGCTACCGCTCGGCATCGACACCTTTGTCGAACTGGCCGAACATCCCACGCTGCAGCTGGCGATCCAGGAGAATCTCGCCGCCCTGCACGACGGAGACAAAGGCGCGACCGACGAGACCCGGGTAGTCGGCACCTCCCTCCGAACGGCCGGCGATCTCAGCGAGTTCACCCGCAACCTCGCGCAGCTGGCGGTTCACGACCTGGATTACCCGTGGGAGTGCTTGGGCGCCGAGCCCGACGGCCCCGCCCCGCTGCCACTGCTCGATTTCCCGAACACCCGGATGAACGAGACCCGGCTGTGGCAGCTCTACCGCCCGGTCCTCCCCGAGGCGGCTGAGGCAGCCCCCGAACCCGTCGCTCCAACCACACCGGCGCGACTCTTCGTCGAGGAGTGGGTGCGGCTGTCGCAGCGCTCGCTGGTGCCGCCGCGTGCCATCGGCATCATCGATCACACCGGGGCCTGTGCGGAACTAGCCACCGCCCTGTGCCGTGCGGCCGGAGACGTTGGTGCCACGGCTCGCCTGATCGACGTCGGTAACGTCCCAAGCGATCTCAATACGCTGGTCATAATTGTTCCGCAATCGCCCAAACTGGATGACTACGCCGCCGCGGCCGAGGTCGCGACGTTTTTTTCCAACCGCACCTGGTGGCCGGGACTGAACGACACGATTACCGACTGCTGGCTGGTGACGGTGGGCGGCGAGGCGGCGGTGGCCGACGACGCGCCGCCAGATCCGGTGCACGCGGCGGCAAGTGCGGGCTTCCGCAGCATGGGCGCCGACCATCCGGGCGTGGGATTCCGGCACCTCGATCTGCCAGCCGGATCGACGACGTCCGAATCGGCGAATGGGATCCTCGCGGCACTGCACACCGGCCAAGAGCCGGAGCTCGCTCTGCGCAACGGCGGCCTTTACGCCAAGCGGATCGCCGAGGGCGACATGGTCCCCGACTCCGATGGCACACCACCCGAGCACGTGCTCATCATTGGCGGCACCGGCAATCTCGGGCTCGAGTTCTGCGATCACCTCGCGGAGCGTGGCGCGCGCCGAATCACGCTGGTAAGCCGGTCGGGCGAGACGGCCGCCGCAGTCGCAGATCGGCTACGGCAGATCCGTTCGGCAACAATGGCGGACATCCGCGTCGCTCAATGTGACGTCGGTGACCAAGCGGCGGTGTCGCGACTGGCTGCCGAACATCACGACATCCCTGCAGATCTGATAGTCCATGCGGCGGTGGATTATTCGGCGATCGAACTAACCGACATCACCGTCGAGAAGGTCGACCAGACGTTGCGCGCCAAGGTCGTCGGCATCTCACGCGTGCTCGAAACGTATCCCCGAACCGGCAACTGTCGCGTGCTTCTGTGCTCCTCGGCGAGGGCAACGATCGGCGGCCGCGGCCAAGTCGTCTACGCTGCGGCCAACCGAATGCTCGACGCCATGGCGTATCGACTACGAGCCGAGGGTCTGGACTGCGTTTCGGTGCAATGGGGGCAGTGGACAGTCCATTTCGATCTCGATGCGACTGGTAAGGCGCAACTGGCGGCTATCGGTGTCATTCCAATGTCTCCTGCGGATGCGCTCGCTGTGGGAATGGCCCAGTTCCGGGGAAACGCCATCGTTTTGGCATACGACTTTGATCGCGCACGGCCCATGCTGGAAGCCTACGGCTACGGTCCGTTGGTGTCGCAGCTGACGTCGCCTGTCGCCGAAACCCCCGCTTACCCTGAAAAAACAAGCCAACCCCCCGCTGCGGAGACGGATGTTTCGAGGCGGTTGATGAACCTGCTGGCCCGGGCCATCGGTGTCGACAGCGTCGAAAACATCGACACCACCGTCCCCATGGTCGCGATCGGCCTGGATTCGTTGCAGGCCTTAGAGTTACGCCGTCGTGTCAAGGCTGAGTTCAATCACGATCTCGAGATATCTGATCTCCTGGGCGGGGCTTCGATGGCGGACCTTCTCACCAAGCTGAGCAATTAGCAAACGGATCTAGTACACGTGCCGGCGTCATCGTGAAGCGGATTGGTACTCATCGCGTCTTGCCGCCGTCGGTTTGTCGCTGACTTCGATCTCAGCGCCGAGCACACGGTCGGACAGCAGCCCCAGGCAGCTCAGGTTCGGAAATCCCGGGCCTTCGTTGACTCCGGACAGGTTGGGCAGGAACAGTTTCGGGGTGACACCGCTGACGGCCAAGTCATGGCCGATAGACTCCTCAAGTCGCTCGCCCGTCAGCGGTCCGCCCACTCCTACCTCTAGGAGGTCAACAGCAGCCGGGGACAGCGACGGCAGGAACCACAGCGGATCGGCACCTGATCCATCGATGACAAGGTCGAAGCGATGCAGGGTCTCGAGGGGTTCACCACAGTTGTCGGTGCTGAGCGTGATCCAGATCTTGCTGTCGCGGTTGACCACTCGAGCAACGCGCCCGCGCTGATGCTTGATCCTTTCATCGGCGAGGAGTGACTCCTGAACCCGCGCGGAGAATACCCCACGGTCGGTGCGGGCAATGCAGTCACGCCGTTCATCCTGCGTCAGGCTGCGCCAGCCAGTGGGATCGGAAAAGAGTGAGTTCTCGAAGAAACCCTCGCCACGAGTAAACAGCGTCGCTTGCGGCGAGATCGCCGTGATCGCCGAAACGCGATGATGGAAAAGCTCATTGAGGATTGACGCGGCCGTCTCTCCCCCGCCGATGACCGCAACACTATCGGCAACGATCCGGTCGTGCCGGCCCGCACGCTCCCAAAACTGGGCAATCGACAACACCCGCGAGTCACCCGAAAGCATGGACCGCTCGGGCTGGCCGGGACCGGTGACCATCACCATATCCGCGGTCAAGCTCGAGTCACGCGCGTCCAGCACCCAGCGCGATTCTTCGACCGAGATCTGAACCACTTCGCCGCGAACCACTTTCAAACCCACCACGTCGGCTACCCAACGCAAATACCCGGCCCACGTGTCGTGAGTCGGCGCTGGCCTTCCTCGGTCGATCCAGCCCATGAATTGGTCCGTCGCAACGAGATACGACTGCCAGCTGAACCGCGTCATGCGCTCATCGACTTCGGCGTTGCGGCCGGGCACCAGGGTCGATCGGTACGGGAAGCCTACGTCCTTTTCGGGGCTAGTGCCCAATCGCTGGCGGCCGTCGGTCCAACCGCCGCCCGCCCGCCAGTTGGCGGCCACGCCCGAGCGTTCGATGGCAACGACATCGGCCACGTCGACGCCCATGTCGCGCAGCACCGCCGCCTTGGCGGCGACTGCGACCGCCTTCGCGCCGGCCCCGATGATCACGAGCGTTGGACTCATGGTGCACCAGCTAGCAGCTGGCCGATCACGTCGCAGTCGGGGTTGACGGCCTGGGTGCTGATACCGGCAAGCTCGGCGACCTCTTGCCGGAAGGTCTGCGCGGCACCATCACCCACAACCACACCTCCAGAGATTAGCTCAGGCTGTCCTAACTTCGAGTACGCTACCCTATGTTTGCCGGGCGGGATACGCTCGCCCCCGACGGAGCCGCTGAGTGCCAGTTAACTTCCCCCAACCGTCCGAAACCGCAGCACAGACTGCGACACTGGACGGGTTCGTTCCATTTCCATCGGAACGTGCGGCTCGTTACCGAGCGGCCGGCTACTGGACCGGTCGCACTGTCGATTCGGTGCTGCGACGGGCCGCGACGACGTGGCCGCATCGCGTCGCTGTCGTGGACGCTGTCAGCAGCCATACCTACTCCGAACTGGACGAACTGGCGGACCTAGCGGCCAGCGGCTTCGCCGCTCTCGGGATCGCACCAGCTGACCGCGTGCTCTTGCAACTGCCCAATTCCTGCCGGTTCGCCGTGGCGTTGTTCGGTCTGCTGCGCGCCGGGGCTATCCCGGTGCTGTGCCTCCCCGGGCATCGGTTGGCTGAGCTCAGTCGCTTCATAACGGTCAGCGATGCGGTCGGGTTGGTCATCGCCGACACGGCGAGCGGTTTCGACTACCGCTCTATGGCCGAACAGCTGGTCGCGCTGCATCCAGGGCTCCGCCACGTCATCGTCGACGGCGACCCCGGCCCATTCACCTCGTGGTCAGGGCTGCCCGCCGGTGACGTGCCTCAGATTGTGGCCGACACAGCCCTCCCCGCGTTGTTGCTCGTGTCGGGTGGCACCACCGGCGTGCCGAAGTTGATCCCTCGCACACATGATGACTATGTCTACAACGCCACCGCGAGCGCCGAGCTGTGCTGGCTGTCAAATGATGACGTGTACCTCGTGTCGCTGCCGGCGGCGCACAACTTTCCGCTGGCGTGCCCCGGCATCCTGGGCGCGATGTCCGTCGGCGCCACCACCGTGTTCGGCACCGATCCCAGCCCGGAAGCCGCATTCGCCGCCATCGAGCGGTACGGCGTCACCGTCACCTCCCTGGTGCCTGCACTGGCCAAGCTGTGGGCGCAGGCCTGCGACTGGGAACCGGTGACCCCAAAGTCGTTGCGGCTGTTGCAAGTTGGTGGGGCGCGGCTCGAGCCACAGGACGCTCGCCGGATACGCGCGGCCCTGACCCCTGGCCTGCAGCAGGTGTTCGGGATGGCCGAGGGGCTGCTGAATTACACCCGCCTCGACGATCCGCCGGAACTACTCGACCACACCCAGGGACGGCCACTATGCGCAGACGATGAATTGCGCATTGTCGACACCGCAGGCGAGCCGGTCGCGCCCGGCGAAGAGGGCGAACTGCTGGTGCGCGGCCCATATACGCTCAACGGCTACTTCCGCGCCGAGCGCGACAACGAGCGCTGCTTTGATCCTGACGGTTTCTACCGCAGCGGCGACCTTGTCCGCCGCAGGGAAGATGGCTACCTGGTGGTCACCGGTCGGGTCAAAGACGTCATCTGTCGCGGCGGTGAAACCATCGCCGCAGTAGACCTCGAAGAGCAGATGCTGAGCCACCCCGCTATCTTCTCTGCCGCGGCCGTTCCGCTGCCCGATCCCTATCTAGGCGAAAGGATCTGCGCTGCTGTTGTTTTCACAGGGCCACCGGTCAGCCTTGCGGAGCTGAACGCCTACCTTGACCAACGAGGTGTCGCCGCGCATGCTCGGCCCGACGTGTTGCTCGCGATGGCGGCACTGCCCACCACACCCATCGGCAAGATCGACAAAAAGGCGATCGCCCGCCAGGTCGGCAGCATGGGTTGACTTAGCCGCCGAAAGCTATAGGCCTTGAGCGCAGAGCCAGGCGTGGATTCGTTGGGCAACGGCGAGCCACCCGGGTTCGAGCATCATATCGTGACCCATGTTGGGGAAGATTTCTGCTTGAGTGCGGTAGGCACGTGCGGTGGCATGCACTTCCTGTGGGGTGACGCTCCGGTCGCATTGGGCACCCAATACCAGCAATGGCGTGCTCACCCGGTCAGGTTTGGGCAGATTGAGAAACACCATGTCGAGTGCGGCCCTTCGGGTCTGCTCGTTTTGGAGACGTTCTGCATAGCGAATAACCCACGATTCGGGTGTGTGCGTGCTGAAGAACATCGAGCGCACACGCTCAAACTTGTTGAAGCCGGGCAACGATTTGCCCGCAATGATGGCTTTCCCGGTGAGCCACGGATGCGGTGCCGTCTTGCGCAACAGGACTTCAGCAGTGCGTAACACCGCCGCGGCGGCGCCTTGTGGCGGAGTTGATGCGACCAGCACTCCGGCGGGCGCGACGTGGGACTCCAGATATTTCTGCACCACGAAGCCGCCAAGCGAGTGCCCGATGATCACCGGGGTTTGCCACAGGTGATCGGCAATCGAGCACACATCTTGGACGTAATCAGCGATTGAACAGGCGCGCGGCGGCTTCGAATTCGAGCTCATGCCGTGCCCGCGAAGACTCAAGCGAGCGCGCGATAGCCCTCTGCGCCGAAAAAGTCCAGAAAGTGCTCATCCCAGCACCAGGCCGCATGCTCGCCCCCGTGGACGAAAAGCAACGGCACCGGATGAGATTCGCTGGACGATCCCTTGTCGATCAGCTCAAGCATGAGCGCCTGGTCCGCACCAGGTGGTCAGGCTTTCCCGCAGCAGACTGAGGTCGTGGTCGGCGTCATTGACCCAGCTGACGTATCCGTCGGACCGGATCAGCAGCGCCCTGGGAACCGAAACCGTTCCGGCGCCGGGCAATGCCCAAGGGTCTGGGGCGCAGCCGGCCTGAAGGAAGGTGACGCGTCCTTGCCATGGCGAAGTCGCCGCCCGAAGTTGATCGGAACCCGAGAGATCCAGGAGTACAGATTTCGCGGAATGCAGCAGGTTGTAGATCGTCGATGTGGTGCCGCCACAGCGGATACTCACATCGGGGACCCGACGCCCCAGCAGCGGGTGCCCGCCTGCCATCGGATAGCGGATGTCGAGTCCGGACTGCAGGGTGCTCAGGTATCGATTGACGTTGTCGAAGCCGACCAGGTGAGTAAACAGGTCATATAGCTCGTGCGTTTGTGGGCCGGGCTGGCATAAAACCGATTGTGCGCGAATGACTTTCAGAATCTCGGCGTCCGCAGCGTGTCGTTCGTCCTGATAGGTCTCAAGCAGATCCTCGGGGGCGTCACCCCGCACCACCGCAGCGAGTTTCCAGCCGAGATTAAACGCGTCCTGCATGCCCATGTTCATGCCCTGCCCACCTGCCGGCAGGTGGATATGCGCGGCGTCGCCGGCTAACAGCACTCTCCCCACCCTGTACTGCTCGGCCTGCCGAACGGCGTCGTTGAAATGTGAAAGCCAACGGGCACTGTGCATTCCAAAGTCCGTACCGGCCACCCTCACTGCGGATGCCCGCAGCTCCTCGATGGTCACCGGGTCGTCAGGACCCGCGGTGCGGTTACGTTCGGTGGTGACCACTCGATACCAGCCCGGCCGGAATTGGATCGCGGTGATCAGACCGCACTGTCGTCTGTCGAGAAACAGTGGCCGCCGCGGCGGCTCATAGAGTTCGACATCACCGATGAGTGCCACCATGGTTGGGTCGGTTCCCGGAAATCCCACGCCCATCAGTTTGCGGACGGTGCTGCGGCCGCCGTCGCAGCCGACCAGATAACTGCCGAACAGGGTTTCAGTTCCGTCGGGTCCTTCCACGGCGACCTCGAGACCGTCACCGACTTGGCGCACACCTGTCACGTTCGTGGACCAGCGCACAGGCACGCCGAGTTCGGCCGCGATGTCTTCGAGTATCTGCTCGGTCTCGGCCTGCATGATGTTGATGGCGTAGGGGAAGCGACTAGGAAGTATCGAGTAGTCGAGCATGATGCCCGCGAAATTCCCGAGGTTGCTCGGCGGACCAGCGGCCAAGAACCGCTCGGCGACGCCACGCTGGTCGAGCATCTCGATGGTGCGCGGCTGCATCCCGGCCGCGCGTGACCCGTCCACCCCGCGATTGGGCCGCCGCTCCAACAGCACCACGTCAGCTCCGCCGCGGCGCAGCTCGGTTGCCAGCGTCAAACCCGTCGGCCCAGCTCCCGCAATGATCACGGGCACACACGACTGGTCGATCCTGGTTGGCATCGCTTTCCTCCTACCGCTCACCATCGGCTCTCTAACATTGTTAGAGACTACTCTAACGATGTTAGACTGTCGAGGTGGCGGAAAAACTGAACCGGGATGTAATTGCTCAGGCCGGGCTACGCCTGCTTGATGTGACGGGCATCGAAGGCATCACCATGCGCGCCCTCGCCGCCGAATTGGGGGTGCAAGCTCCCACGCTGTACTGGCACGTCAAATCCAAACGAGACATCTTCCGCGCGATGGCGGTCGCGATGACAAGGGACGCTTCGGCATTGGTGACGGCAGCTGATCGTGGTGCGCTGTGGCAGGACCGCCTCATCAGCTGGGCGCGCGCGTTGCGACGATCCATACTCAGTCACCGCGACGGCGCGAGGGTCTTCGCGGGGACATTCGCGCCGGAGCCCGCCACCTTTGACGTGACCGAATCAGCCTTACAGGCGTTGCGGGACGCCGGCCTGTCGGTCGCGGACGCGGCGCAACGCACAATCTTGTTACGCCACTTCATCGTTGGCTTCTGCATCGAGGAACAGGAGCTAGCCCAGCTGCGCGTCGGACAGGATCAGGCTCGGCGCGACGAACTGAAGACAGCGGCCGATCCCGCACGATTCCCGCTGACTGCACAAGCCTTGCCAGGAATGCTGAACACAGCTGCCGAGGACCGCTTCGACCTCGGCGTGCAGCTCATGCTTTCCGGCATCGCCGGAACGCGGGCGGTCGGTAGGTCGATGGGTGACCGTGCGAAGACCCGACGAACCGAATCAGCGCGCTAATTGGTGAAGTCGGGATCGGTTCCCCGGCAGAGCACAACGGCGGCATCGCCGTCAGCGGTGAGCGCACGACTTCGGGCGGCCATCCCACACGCAAAGTCGCCGCCACGCGCGGCGAGAGCCAAGTGATTGGGGTAGCGTTTCGAGGAGTCTTCAGTAGTTCGACGGCGGGGCGAAGGAGCCGAATAATGAGTTCGGGTTTATTTGGCTTTCTGACCATAGTCACCCTTGCGCTGGCGTTGTTGTTCGCCGCCTTTGCCGCTGTACACGTGAAACGGCTGGGGGACCGAACACCTCTTCCGATAAGCGAAGAAATTGGGAGCGCCAAAGCGGTTCTAAATAAAGTGCGCAAACGCGAACCCATGTCAGAGGATGAGCTAGATTTTGCGAAGCAAATCGTTGCCGATCGTAGCTCCTTGAGGGCGTTCTGCATCCCCGGCACTCTATTCATGCTGGGCAACTTTTATGTGTTTGGCAGTCTTTACTACGACTACTTGCATGGAGTTACGCCCTCCGAGCGGACATTCCTCGGGGTGATCCCCATGTTGACCTCCACAAATCTCGCCGTTCGGCTTCTCCGCAGCGCAAGGTTGAAAGGGCGTCTGCGGAAATTGTCTTGAGCAACACAAGGCCTGTGGTGTGTCACCGACCATTGTCGCGGGTCGTTCTCGAGCCGGCTGCATGGTGGCAAACGAGACACGTGTTCAATATCTATTCGTGGAACTGCCGGTTTCGTTGATTTCCGGTGAGTTGAAGACTGCGCCGTGCTGCCGACAGCACCCAGCAGGTGATAACGTCCGCACACCGGGTGTTCGCGTTCCGACCCGGGGCTGGTACCCTCTGCACGTCCATATGTCAACCTGGTTGATATGGAGCCCGGGTCTTGTCCGTTCTTGCACGAAAGTCGGGGAGGGAGCGAGAGGGGTGACCGAGTGAGCCCGCGTTCACGCGGCAGGACTGCCTTGGCGCGAGTCTGGATGCCATTGGTTGCCGTCGTTGCGCTCTGTTTGGGTGCGGTGTTGATGTGGAAGGTGCACGAATTCTCCGCTCCCCCGCCTGTCACTACCGTCCTTGGCCCGCAAGCAGTTCCGGAGTTCAGTCCCAAACGGGTCACGTACGAGTTGTCCGGCTCCATCGGGGAGGGGGGGATGCTCGTCTGGGCGGACGTCGACGGGCATCCGCATCGGGTTGATCTCACGACGTTGCCGTGGTCGCACACGGAGACGACCACGCTCACGGTGGTGTCCGCCAGCATCTCGGCGCAAGTTCACGGCGGTGATCACGTCGGCTGCCGGATACTGGTGAACGGCGTTGTCCGCGATGAACAATCCGATACCCGTCAGGATGCGCACGTCTTCTGCCTAGTGAAATCCGCATGAGCGAGCATCCGGCGAACGAGCATCGGGCGAGACGACCCTTCGTCCCCAGAATGGTCCGTGCATTCGCGATACCGATCATCGTCTTCTGGGGGCTTTTGGCGATCTCGACGAACGCCTTCATGCCGAAGGTTGAGGACGTCGCCGAGGAGCTGGCGGGGCCAATGGTGCCGCACTACGCGCCGTCGCAGCGGGCGTTGTTGGCCATCGGTGAGAAGTTCCACGAGTCCAATTCGACCAGCTTCACCATGATCGTGCTGGAAGCCGACCGACCGTTGGGCGACGTGGACCATCGGTACTACGACGACTTGATGCGCCGGTTCAAGCAAGACCCCAAGCATGTCCAGTACGCCATGGATCTGTGGGGGAAGCCGATCACCGCGGCCGGGGTGCAGAGCCTCGACGGCAAGGCCACCTACGTGCTGGTGCGTACGGCGGGCGATATCGGCACGATGCAAGGGAATGAGTCCGTTAAGGCCGTTCGGGATATCGTCGCGAAGGACACGCCGCCGCCCGGGCTCAAGGTCTATGTCAGCGGCGCGGCTCCGCTGGCGACAGACGAACTGGATATTGCCAATTCGAGCTTGAACGACATCACGATCGTGACGATCTTCCTCATCGTCGGGATGTTGTTCTTGGTGTATCGCCGCGTTTCCACCCTGGCGGTGCCCCTGTACGGCGTTCTGTTCGAACTGCTGGTCGCGAAGGGAGTCGTTTCAACCCTGGGCACTCTCGGCTACCTCGAGCTCTCGTCATTCGCGGTGAACATCGTCGTCGCGCTGACCCTGGGAGCGGGGACGGATTACGGCATCTTCTTGATGGGCCGCTATCACGAGGCGCGACAGGCCGGAGAAAGCAAGGAGGAGGCGTTTTACACCGCGTATCGGGGGGTCACGCCCGTCATCCTTGGCTCGGGGCTGACGATCGCGGGGGCGTGTTACTGCTTGACTTTCGCCCGACTCAACTACTTCCACACCATGGGGCCCGCCGTCGCCATCACCATGCTGTTTACCATCGCCGCCGCGCTGACGCTGGGCCCGGCCCTGTTGACGTTGGGCAGCCTTTTCGGGCTCATGGACCCGAGAGGGACGGCCAAGGGGCTGCTTTATCGGCGGATCGGGACGAGCGTGGTGCGCTGGCCGGTGCCGATTCTGGCGGCCAGCGCCGCCGCCGTCATGCTGGGGGCGATCTTCGTGCCGTCGTATCGGGTGAACTACGACGACCGTCAATACCAGCCCCGCAATACCGGTTCCAACCAGGGTTTCGAGGCGGCGGATCGACACTTCTCGAAGAGCAAACTGTTCTCCGAGATGCTGATGGTCGAGACGGATCACGACATGCGAAACTCGGCCGATTTCATCTCGCTGGACCGGGTGGCCAGGGCTCTCATTCGCCTTCCCGGCGTCGCGGAGGTGCAAAGCATCACCAGGCCGATGGGCCGAGCGTTGGAACATGCCACCCTTCCCTACTTGTGGACCACGTCAGGCAGCGGTAGCGGTCAACAGAACCCGTTCAACATGCAGCAAAACACTAATACCGACAAGCAGGCACAGATCACGGCGGACACTGTCACGGTCTTGCGGAAAGAGATCGTCTTTTTCCAAAACACGTCGGATGAGCTGCACAAGACGGTTCTCACCATCGAGGATCTGGAAAAGATCACCCATGAGATGAATGAGGAAATCTCAAATCTCGACGATTTCTTCCGGCCGGTCAAGAGCTATTTCTATTGGGAGAAGCACTGTTTCGACATTCCCATGTGCTGGGCATTTCGATCGCTATTCGATGCGCTCGACAACATCGACAAGTTGGCCGACGATATCACGGACGCCAGAGCCTCCCTCGAGGCCATCGACAAGCTCTTGCCGCAAATAATAACGCAGCTGAAACTGACGGCCGACGACTCGGAGGCTTTAGCCGCTCTTTTAACCAACACCTACGGCCAGTCGGCCCTGCAGTCCACACAGACCGACCAGACATTCTTCGACCAGGTCAATGTGGGGCTCGACTTCGACCAGTCCAAGAGCGATGACTTCTTCTACATCCCCCATGAAGGTTTTGACAACGAAGACGTCAAGACTGGTGAGAAGCTCCTGATGTCGCCGGACGGCAAGGCTGCCCGGTTCATCGTCACCCACGAGGGGGACGCCATGGGCCCCGAAGGCGTGGACCATGTCAACGCGTTCCCCGACGCGATAACCACGATCTTGAAAGAGACCTCGTTGGCCGGCGCGAAAGTTTATATCGGCGGCACGGGATCGACCGATAAGGACATCAAGGAATACAGCGCATCCGATCTGGCTATCGTGGCGGTCGCCGCCTTCGTGCTGATCTTCCTGATCATGTTGTTCATCACGCGAAGTCTGATGGCCGCCTTGGTCATCCCCGGCACGGTGGCCTTCTCCTACGCCGGGGCGTTCGGGCTCTCCGTGCTCCTCTGGCAGCACCTCATCGGCCTGCACCTGCACTGGCTGATATTGCCGCTCACGTTCATCATCCTGGTGGCGGTGGGTTCGGACTACAACCTACTGTTGATCGCCCGAGTCAAAGAGGAGCTCCACGCCGGGTTGCATACCGGTCTCATCCGCGCGCTCGGAAGCACGGGTGGTGTGGTGACGTCCGCGGGTTTGGTGTTCGCGTTCACCATGCTGGCGATGCTTTCCAGCGAGCTCAGAACTATCGGTCAGATAGGTTCCACGGTATGCATCGGCCTGCTGCTCGACACACTGATCGTGCGTTCGTTCGTCGTGCCGTGCGTCCTCAGCATTCTCGGGAAGTGGTTCTGGTGGCCAACGCTGGTGCGTTCCCGTCCGCTACCCCAGCGATAAGAGCGTCATCGAGATTCCCATGCCCGAAGGCATGCTCGGGTCCGCTGTCCTCCCTCGGCCGACGGGTCGAAGGGAATGCCGACGAACTCGTCCACGCCGGCATCGCCAAGCTCGTCGAGTTGGCGCGAGACGGTGGACTCGTCGCCGATCAGGGCGGCGTCTTCCGGGCCGGAGAAGCCCTCTCTGTCAAGCATCGCGCGATACGACGGCAAGTGGCCATACATCGCGAATTGCTGGTCGGCCAGCGATCGGACCTTCGCGACGTCGTCGGTCACGCTGATCGGTAGTGCGGCGGCCACCGCGACCGACCCGTCCGCGCGGCCCGCGTCGGCGGCCGCAGCGCGAAGTGTGGGTCCTACGTGTTCGCGCAGCGTTTTGGGGCCCGTCATCCATGTAATGGTTCCCTCGGTGCGCCGACCGGCGACCCGCAACATCTGCGGACCCAGCGCGGCGACGTACACCTGGGGCGTCGGGGCGTTCGGGATCTGCAACGCTCCCCTGGTTGTGACGAGCTCGCCGGGCGCGTCGACCTGCTTCTTGGCGAGCAGGGGTAGCAAGCCGTCGAGGTATTCGGACAGCCGTTTCACCGACCTGTCCCAGGAGACGCCCCACATCCCCTCGGTTACAGCCCGGTGGGTGACACCGATACCCAATGTGAATCGTCCGTCGCCGATGATGTTGAGCGTCAAGGCACGTTGCGCAAGCAGCGTCGGATGCTGGTTTTGGATCGGCACCACGCCACTGGCCACTTCGATACCGGGAACTTCAGGTAACGCGGCGGCCAAGACCGTCAGCAGGTCGACGTCGTAGGGCATCTGAGTCATCCACAGCCGAGCGAAACCTTCGTCTCGCGCTTGCGTCAACTCGCGGATACAGGATTCGACTGGCGAGCCGTTGTTCAGGCCGGTGATCAGGCTTATTCGCATGCATTGACCTTCCGCCGTAGGTGGATGCAGCGTATGCCACGGCATTCAGTGTCCCCTCGTCGCGGCGAGAGGGAATATCGCTCGGACGAAGATTGACGGTCGTCACCGTTGAGCGTGCTTGAAGCTCGAGGCCGCTGTCGAGATCGAGATCGGCGCTGCGGGTTGCGACTGCGGCGGCCGTAGCTACACACCGGTCAGGTTGTTGATGCGAGTTCGATCATCCGCAACGCGTCGTACGGACCCCGGTAGGAGTATTTTGGATTGTGAGGTCGCTAACATGCCCGACCAGGTGTGGTGCAGGAAAGGCCGGTGGACGAGATGGCGTTCGAGCGTTACCGGCTGCCGATGCTGATCGGCCAGGGCGGATTGGGCAAGGTTATCGCGGCGGCGGCAGCCGCCATAGCGCTCGCACCGTTCTCGGTGCTAGCCGCCACACCCGGTGTGGCACAGGCGACTCCCCCGGTCCCGAGGACGATTCCGGTGGTGGTGGCCGCTTACGCGGAGCCCATCCCACTCGCCCCACCCTGGTGGCACTCGGCGCTGCACTACGGGGTGTTGGTGATAGCAGTGTGCTTTGTCGCCTGGTTGATCCATCGTTCGAAATTGTGGAGCGCCCCCCTGACGGCTAGCGCACTGTGGCCGCCCCGGCGAGGTTTCGGCCGGGATGGGTTCGCAGGTGTACTAATGGCGCGAAAAAGAATGGCGCTGGTCGAGGCGGGCTATAGATGTGCCATCCCCACCTGTCGGCACCCAACGCACGAGATAGCTCACATCCTGCCTGAGTCACAGAGCCATGACGACTCGTTCGCGAACCTCATCGCGTTATGCCCGAAATGCCAAAACAAAGAAATCGATCGGCAGTCGATCCGCGGGTATAAGCGCAATCTCGCGATCTTGAACAGCCGCTACTCTGATTTCGAGCGCCGGGTGTTCGATCAGATTGCCGAGACCGACCAGAGATCCTTCATTGTCGAGGCGGGCTTCGAGATCCTCCTCGCGCATGCGGTCAACGACGGGCTTTTGAAACGAGTTGAACCAACGCCCGCAATGATCCAACGGGGTGAGCCAACCCAGCACAAGTACGAGGTCACCGATGAAGGCCTGGCCTTCATTAACCGATACGTCTGTGGTGAAGACATATCGGAGGTCCCGTGTTGAAAAACAAGGCATTTCGCGGATCCGTGCGTTTCTGAAATCTGTTGTCTCGCAACAAGTTTACTAGCCTTCAGAATTTTGAGACCGCGCGTGTGAAAAAGTCGTGACGTTCGTCGCGCGCTAAACCACCCCTCGCTTCCGATTTTCGGGGAGGGGTGGATTGCGTTGCGGCCCAACGGTTTTCGGATGGTCGCCGATCGTGGAAGTTCTTGTGTTGCAATTGATCTCGCCGTTCATCGTCGCATGACACGAATATACTGCGCGTGCGCAATTAGCGGTGAGTGGCTAGTTCAATCCCAACTTGTTGAATGTGGCCAGGAGGGCGTGGTCTGCAGCCATGCTCTTCGAGGCGGTGATCGGGTGTGGCTCGCTCAATCCCTGTCGCCTGCTGGCTGACTACTTACTGGCTTGCCAGCCCGGTCACCGCCGACCCTGCGGGGAGTGGCTGAAGAGAGGCCTGCGTTGCCGAAAGTTGGTGTGCCCTCCTCGCTTTTGAATTGAGTCGAGGCAAAGAGAGGTTGGTGCCGGTTGCGGTGACGAGGAAATCCGATGATCGGGTCGTGGTTGCGGTTGATCCGCACAAGGCGTCGTGGACCGCGGCCGCGGTGGATGGTTCACTGCAGCCATTGGCCACCGTGCGCGTGCCGGTCAGCCGCGACGGCTATCGGGCGCTGCGCCGGTTCGCGCACCGCTGGCCGCACGCCCGCTGGGCAATCGAAGGAGCCGCCGGTCTGGGGGCACCGCTGACTACGCTGCTGCGTACCGATGGCATCGAGGTCATCGACGTCCCGGCGAAGCTGGCCGCTCGGGTGCGAGTGCTCTCGAGCGGGCACGGCCGCAAAAACGACGACGCCGACGCGCTGTCGGTCGGTATCGCTGCGCTCACCTCACACGCGCTGGGCACTGCCGAGATCGATGCTGCCACCACGGCTTTGCGCGCTGTCGTCGAGCACCGCGATGACCTAGTGAAGACCCGCACCCAGACCGTCAACCGACTCCATGTCGTGCTCACCAGGCTGGTTCCGGCTGGTGCCAGGCGCCACCTGAGCGCCGATCATGCCGCCGAACTTTTGCGCGGCGTGCGACCCCGCGACGCCGCCGCCAAGACGCTGCGTGCCCTGGCGATGGATCCGGTCAGCGAGGTGCGCCAGCTCGATCGCCGGATCGCCAAGGCCGCCAATGATATCCAGATGGCCGTCAGCGCGTCCGGCACCACCTTGACCGAGTTGCATGGTCTCGGCGCGCTGACCGCCGGCAAGTTCCTCGGCCACGTCGGTGATGTCAGTCGCTTCCGCTCGGCCGCCGCGTTCGCCAGCTACACCGGCACCGCCCCCATCGAGGTGTCCTCCGGAGAGGTGGTGCGCCACCGGCTTTCCCGCGCTGGCAATCGCCAACTCAATTTCTGCCTCCACGTCATGGCCATCGCCCAAGTCCGCCACGATACCCCCGCCAGGGCCTACTACCTGCGGAAACGATCCGAAGGCAAAAATCACCACGCAGCCATGCGCTGCTTGAAACGCCGCCTGTCCGACATCGTGTACCGACAGCTGATCGGCGACGCAGTCAAACAAAAGGCGGGCCCGGGAGGACACTCGGGGGCGGCTCTATCGTCTCGCGCGGCCAGCTGATACCCCGCACACCGGCTCTTCAGACAAGTCACTTCCCGAGCCCGCCCCCAAACCCTACAACCCGACACAAACCGACTACTTGACACAGAGAGGCGCCAGTATCGCGCACCAGAGTTCGTGCAGGTGAGGACCGGTTTTTACCGGCTTAGCCGTCTCCGCGCAAGAAACGCGCAATAGTGCCGCCGTTGGGTACGCCTACGGAAGGGACTGCTAAATGACCACCGCCCATGTATGCGCATTGTGCTGCGAATGCCGCAACCGTGGTGATTGTCTTGGACCGGCTAACCCGTTTCAGATGACGAAGGGAAACACAACCACCACCACCGACCGCCCCACCATTCCCCTCTACCCGCCGGCGCACGGAACGCTGCGCCTCCTACAGTTTGGCCACCTTGGCCGCGATCTGGTGGGCGATGTTGACCGCGGTGTTCCCCGGGTTGTTGGGGCACGCTGCGACGTCGATGGCGATGTTGTTGCTCACGGTCAACGCGCGCTGACAGGCCGACCCCTCACCGCCCACTCTAGTGGTGCTCAGGGTGTCGCTGATTTTGACGATCGGCCCCACCGTAAAAACCACGTCGGGCTGGCCGGGGTCGTTGATGTAGTGGTATTGGCGATTCGAGCAGGCCGGCCAGCGCTGGGTCGACGCGCTGAAGAAGCGCGCCGCGTCGTTGGCGGAGGGAAACGACACGACCGCCTGCCAGATTTCATGATCGACGTCGTCTCCGGGTTCGCGTAGGTGCTGTAAGCGCATGGCGATCCATCCGCTGCCGTTATAGACCGGGGCCTCCGCTGGGGCGTCGATGAATCGGCAATCCTGATCCGGGATATTGGCACTGTCGTCAGACATCTCGGTGGATGTTTCGTTGACCGTTATCCCGTTGGCGTTCATCGCGATCTCGATTTCGGCGGGGCTAAGCAGCAGCCCGTCGAGGGCGTCCGCCGCGACCGGTCGGGGCGTCCCGCTACAGGAAGCAACGAAAATGCACGCGCTCGCCAGTGCCAGTGCCAGTGCCAGCTGTCGCATGTTCATCGCCCCAGCTCTCCCGATTCGGTAAATCAGAGATATAGCACTCAGCCCCCGCCGGCGCCAAAGACAACGACGGTCCGCGTCACCCCTAAACCATTATCGGAGGCGGTTACCTCCCCCGGGAACCGCATCGCCCGAGTCCGCGTCTGAACAGTTGATCGGGCCGCCCCTGTGTGCCCGGACCGCGCCAAGTGTGGTCGTATCCAAATTGTTGGGCGGTGACCCGTTTGGCCGCTGACAGCTGACTCGCGGCCAAAGGACAGGAAGCACCCAACCAGAACACAGCCAGCAGTAAGCTACGCGACGTTATTCCAATCATGCTGACTAAGCAAATGTTTGGGAAAGTCCTGGTCAGTGCCTCTTTGGCTCTCATTGCTGTAGGGCTGGCGGCACCGGCCAGCGCTGCCCCAAACCCCGCACAGAAACATCCCACAGTTCAGGGCTTCTTGGCGGCAGCGCGGGCGGCAGGCATCACCGGAGTGGACCCGGCGATATTGGAAGACGGTTACAACGTGTGCTGGGAGCTTTGGCATCAGCTCAGGCCGGCTAATCAGGTGGCTGCGGGTTTGCAGAAGGACTATCCGACACTAACCACCGACCAAGCGGCTCATTTCGTTATTGCTGCGTATCAGAACCTGTGCCCGGTGCCTGGTGCGTATGACTATTGGGCTTATAGCACCAGCTAATCACCACAATAAGTAGGCCGGAAAGCCGCGCCTCAACCGCGGTCTTGAGCACCGCGACCGCTGACCTCGGCATCGACGCTGCACGGAATCAGATCGCCCTAGTCCGCGTCTGAGTAGTTGATCGGGCCGCCCCTGCTCTCCTCGGGAGCGGCCCGTTTCACCCATAAGCCGATATGTGGTTGCTCCGGCGCGTACCATCGGGAACATGCAGCTCAACCGGCGACAGGTGCCCACGGGCACGTACTGTGGCGGCAACCATCCCACGCAAATCGAATACCGCTACGCGCTGATAAACGGCGAGGAAATTTCCGACGGCCAAAGCGATCCGCGCTGCTTCCGAGCCGGCTGCCCCGACAATGTTGCGGCTATGGCCAGAGAGCAGCGCGGTGGGCGCCCCACGCCATAGTCCGGCCACCGGAACCAGATCGCCCTTGTTCCGCGTCTGATAGTTGATCGGGGCGCCCCTGCTCTTCTCGGGGGCGGCCGGTGATGAATTTCCACAAATTCCGATATAACTAACCGCGGAAGCGTTTACGCTCCCATCGACGAATCGGGCAACTTCACCAGAGAAACACCACCAAAATGGCGGGGTTTGGAGGCATGCGCACCAGCTTGTGCGTGGGGGGTTAGGGGTACCGACATATGAGCCTCATGACCATCATCGTCATCTGCCTGATCTTCGGGGCCATCACAGCCGCGATCGGCGCAAACAACTTCAATCCCAACTTGTTGAATGTGGGCCAGGAGAGCGTGGTCTGCAGCCATGCTCTTCGAGGCGGTGATTGGGTGTGGCTCGCTCAATCCCTGTCGCCTGCTGGCTGACTACTTACTGGCTTGCCAGCCCGGTCACCGCCGCCCCTGCGGGGAGTGGCTGAAGAGAGGCCTGCATTGCCCAAAGTTGGTGTGCCCTCCTCGCTTTCAAATTCGATCGAGTGAGAGGTTGGTGTCGGTGGCAATCCAATCCGGCAAGGATCAGGTGGTAATCGCGGTCGATCCGCACAAGGCATCGTGGACAGCGGCAGCAGTGGATGCCTCATTGCAGCCGCTGGCCAGTATCCGTGTGCCCGTCAGCCGCGACGGCTATCGGGCGCTGCGCCGTTTCGCCCGCCAATGGCCCATCGCCGGCTGGGCGGTCGAAGGGGCCGGCGGTGTTGGGGCACCGCTGACCAGACGACTGCGCGCTGACGGCATTGAGGTCATCGACGTGCCTGCGAAGCTGGCCACGCGGGTGCGGGTGCTTTCCATCGGGCACGGCCGCAAGAACGACGACGCCGATGCGTTGTCGGTCGGTGTCGCTGCGCTCACATCACGCACGCTGAACACTGCCGAAACCGACGCCCAAACCACGGCGTTGCGCGCCGTCGTGGAGCACCGCGATGACTTGGTGAAGACCCGCACCCAGACGGTGAACCGACTGCACGTCGCGCTCACCAACCTGCTTCCCGGTGGCGCCGGGCGCAACTTGGGCGCCGATCACGGCGCTGAACTCCTGCGCGGCGTGCGACCCCGCGATGCCGCCGGCAAGACGCTGCGTGCACTGGCGATGGATCTGGTCAGTGAGTTGCGCCAGCTGGATCGTCGGATCGCCAAGGCCGCCACCGATATTCAGACCGCTGTGACCGCATCCGCCACCACCTTGACTGACCTACACGGCCTCGGCGCATTGACCGCGGGCAAGATCCTCGGCCGCGTCGGTGACGTTGGCCGGTTCCGGTCGGCGGCCGCGTTCGCCAGCTACACCGGCACCGCCCCGATCGAGGTGTCCTCCGGCGACGTGGTCCGTCACCGACTTTCCCGCGCCGGCGATCGCCAACTGAACTTCTGCCTCCATGTCATGGCCATCACCCACGTTCGCCAAGACACCCCTGGCAGGGCCTACTACCTGAGGAAACGATCCGAGGGCAAGAGTCACAACGAAGCCATGCGGTGTCTGAAACGGCGCCTCTCGGACCTGGTGTATCGACGGCTAATCCACGACGCAGCCAAACGAAAGGCGAGCCCGGGAGGACACTCGGGGGCGGCTCTATCGTCTCGCGCGGCCGGCTGAAACCCCGCACACCGGCTCTTCAGACAAGTCACTTCCCGAGCCCGCTACTAAACCCTACAACTCGCGCAAACCGAACTACTTGACACAGAGAGGCGCCAGTATCGCGCACCAGAGTTGGTGCAGTTCAAGGCAAGTTTTCGAGGGCATCGATGGAGGTCATGGACTCCCCGTGGATTCCCCGATTTCGGCCCCGAAACACGCTTCCTGGGAGTTAGTCCAACCTCGCTGCGATGATTTAGCGTCCGTCTGCTGTCGTATATGTGAACCCGAGGTGCTGGAGGGCGAGGGCTAACGGACGCCCCGTTTATCCGGCAGCACTCGAGAATCGACAGGGGATGTCATGGACGTGGAACTAAACGGATTGGGTCAGCTGGAATCACCACGATGGCACGACGGCAAACTGTGGTACGCGGACTGGACCGCTGGGGCCATCCGGACCCTCAGCGGCGCGCGGACCACCGAGGTCAAGATCGAACATCGCTCACTGCCGCTCTGCTTCGATTTTCTTCCCGACGGGACGTTGGTAATCGCGTCGGGACCAGAGCGGGCCATCCTGAGGGCGTCCCCGGGGGGTGCGCTGATTCGATACGCGGACTTGTCGGCGTTGTCGCCCTATGGCAGCAACGACATCGTTGCGGACGGTCGAGGCAACATCTACGTCAACAACGTCAACTTCGACTTCGCCGCCGGACCGCCCGAAGGTGAGCCTGCTCCCGGGTTCGTTGCCCTGGTCACCCCGGACGGTGAAGCACGCAACGTGGCCCGGGATCTGTCCTTCCCGAACGGGATGGCAGTGACGGCGGACAACTCGACCCTCGTCGTCGCCGAGTCATACCGCCACCGGCTCACCGCGTTCGACATCGGCGCAGATGGCTCGCTGGCGAATCGGCGCGTCTGGGCGGAGGTCGGGCACCACTCGCCAGACGGCATCTGCCTCGACGCTGAAGGGTCGGTCTGGTATGCCGATGTCAGCGATCGCTGTTGCGTGCGCGTCAGCGAAGGTGGCGAGGTGCTCGATCGAGTGCAACTCGACCGCGGCGCGTTCGCCTGCATGCTCGGCGGCGATGACCGCTCGACCCTGTTTGTGTGCGCCGCGCAGTGGCCCGGAGTAGAGCATTTCAAGGATCAAACCGACTGGGAAGGCACCATTTTCAGCGCGCCCGCCCCGGTAGCGGGAGCGGGCTGGCCGGGTGATTAGGAACCAGGAGATTCCATTCCTGCAAGTGCGCATGAAACCGGGGACGGTTCATTAGTGCGCACATTTGCAGCGCCAGGCGAAACGAGAGATCAGCGACCTGCAATCAAGGCGACACCAAAATCGTGGCCCAAGTCAGGAATACTGCAAAAGGTCGAGGTCCCAGCAGAATTCCGGAGATGTAAGCACTTTCCGAGGGCCGAGGCACACTCGGCGGCTAGAAATTCAGCCCGGAGAACATGATTCGGCCGGGATCGTACTTCTGCCGTACGGCGGCCAGCCGGGATAGGTTCGGGCCGAAGTACCGTGATGGCGGCTGGTTCGCCTCGATGTAGTTCACATAGCCCCCCACCGAATACTGTTGCACCGCTTGGTGTGCCGTGTTGAGCCAACTGGTCGCTGCCGCCGGGTCACCTGTTTCCACGTACCACTGCACCAGCGCGGACTGCCGGCGCCACGGAAACGCTGTGGCCCCCGGTGCCACGCTGGCGAGGGCACCGTCGAGCGCGTGCATGATCGCCAACATGCGGCCCGCGCCACGGGGAAAGGCGTTGACAGCCGAGGCGATCCCCTGAGCGACGGCCGCGTTGACGGTGGGAAATACATCAGATCCGCCGACATATCCGAGCGGCGACGGATTGAGATTTCCGACGGCCAGATAGTTCACCAGGTCCATGTAGTTGAACGTGTGGTTCTCGGTACCGGACGGTTGCATTCCCACCGCTTGGGCGATGGCGGCCGCCACGCTGTTACCCGATCCGGCCGGGCAGGTGGCCAGAATTCGACAATGCGTCCCCGTGGCGTCGACGGTGGCGTCCGCCAGTGCCCAACTGTTCCGGTCAGCGGTGCGCAGCCAATTCTGCCAACCGACGAGGACCTGCGCGAACGACTGTGGCGGGAAGTTGAGGTTCACGGCGTCGACGTCCTTGGTGGGGAACGTCGCAAATGTCAGCGAGGTTGTCACGCCGAAGTTGCCGCCACCGCCGCCGCGCAGCGCCCAGAACAGGTCAGGGTTGCTGGCGCCAGACGCGGTGACCGCCTGACCGCTGGGCAGCACCACCGACGCCGACGTCAACTGGTCACAGAGCAGGCCCGCGTGCCGGGATTGGGCGCCCATTCCGCCGCCCAGGGCGTGCCCTGCGGCACCGACCGACGGGCAGGTACCCGTCGGAACGCCCCGGCCCGCCGCGGCCAGCGTCCGGTGCATCGTGTACAAACTGGTAGCCGGCGTCACCGTAACCTGCCCGCTGGCGGCGTCGTAGTTGGCTTCCCCAGGCAGTTGACGCAGGTCGAGCACCATGGCGCCGTTCGCCGTGGACGCCCCGATATAGGAGTGCCCACCACTGCGCGGAGCGACCTTGAGGTTGTTGGCGGCAGCGAATGCCATCGCCTTTTGCACGTCCGCCGCCGATTTCGGGGTGACGATCGCCGCCGGCGTAAAGCCGTTGTAGTTGGTGTTGAAAACCTGCTTGGCCGCGCCGAATTGGGGACTATTCGGTAGTAACACCTCCCCGCCGAGGGCGGTCGAAAGACCGTCCCAGCCAGAGGCAGCCGGAGCGGCGGTAGCCCGCACCGAGCCGACTCGGCCCGATCCAAAAACGGCGCCGGCGGCTAGCGCTCCGGCGGCACCCCGCAGAAACGCTTGCCGCGAGATCTCACGCGCCACCGTCGGGCTCCCGCGATTGCGTCATATTCCGCATTCTCAACCACGGAAACCGCGGTGCCGCATGACGTGTCGCGGGGTGACTGAAACGTGCCCGAACCGTTACCCCGCCTGGCTGAAGTTGCACCAAAGCTGCGATTGACTAGTGGCGACCGTCACCGCCACCCTCGCCGAGTCGATCGAATCGAACATCGAGTCGCTCGTCAGCCGCATACTCGCCGACTACCTCGAACACTCATCCGAAGCCGGGAGTGAACCAGTTCCCGACGAACTCGCTGCACGCCGGCAGAAGATCAACTGAAGACGCTAACGACGCGCAATCAAATATGGCGCCAGCGTGGACAGCTTCTCGCAGGTCTCCTCGAACTCGCGCTCGGGGTCTGACTCTTCGATGATGCCTGCCCCGGCCCTCAGCCACGTCTTCCCGTCGCATTCGTAGGCTGCTCGCAGCGTCAGCGCCGCATCCAGCCCGCCGCCTGCTGAAATCATCACCACCGCACCGGAATACAGGCCACGCGGGCCTTCATCGAGGCGCAGGATGGCCTCGACACCCGCTGCTTTCGGGATGCCCGACGCGGTGACAGCTGGAAAAAGCGCTTCCAGAGCGTCCATCCGGTCGCGCGACGGGTCCAGACGCGCGCTGATCGTGGACCCGAGGTGCTGCACACTCCCCCGCTCCCGCACCGTCATGAAATCGGTGACAACCGGTGTGCCCGGCACGGCGACCTCGGTGATCTCCTGAAGCGAGCCGCGTACCGAAATAGCGTGCTCAACAATCTCTTTCGAATTCGATTCCAGCTCATCGCGAGCCTGACGGTCGCGCGCCGAACCATGACCAAGCGCGCGGGTGCCGGCCAGCGGCTCAGTCACTACTTCGCCGTCGTGGCCGACCGCCACGACAAGTTCTGGGCTGTAGCCCACGGCACGAATTCCGCCCAGCCGCAATAAAAACGACCGCACCGGGGTGTTGTGCCGACGGCCCACTCGGTAGGTGGATGGAAAGTCCACCGCGAAAGGCACTTCGACACAACGCGACAGGATCACCTTGTGGTAGCTGCCGTCCGCGATTTCGCGGACAGCTGTCGCCACCCGATCGCGGTAGCCGGACGGATCGGCGGTTACCTCGACTTCGCGGGCATCGCCCACGTGGGGCACACCGTCGCCGAGTAACCGGAGTACCGCATCGCGGTGACTTGTTTCCGCGTTGAAAAGATGAACCGCCTCCGCGGTCACCACAATGCGGGTGCGCGGCCAGAACAGTCGGGCCAGTGGGGTGCGCGGCGACAGCCGCTGCTGCAGTCCGTAGCGGTAGACGCCGAATTCAAACGCGATCCAGCCGAACACTTGATCGGTTTCCAGCAACAGCCGATCGACGGCTTCACCCAGGACCGGTCCCGGCCGCCCGGACCACTGATGCCGCTGAATCACGCCGTCGCGGATGACACGCAGTTCGTCGCTATCCAGTTCGACCATCGCCTGCACACCGCTGGCCAGCACCCATTGACCGCCGTGCTCGTAGAGCAGGTACTCCTCGCCAAGCCGCTCAGGCAGCACCGTAGCCAGCTCGGCTGCCAGCTCGACGGGGTCTATCTGGGCGGGGAGCAGAATCGGCGGTGACATGGTGCCGGCGGAACTCGTCTCGACGCTGACCTCAGTCACGGTTAGTAAATGTAGCCTAACCTATGTAACCGTGCGCAACCCCTCCCTTAGCGTCATCCGTGTGGCCGCCCTAGGGCTGGGTGAGACCACTTTGGCGCAGTAGTCAAAAAGCGATGTGACCGCTCGCCCACGAATGGCAAAATCCGAGAATTGGGCGTCGAGGCGGACATGTTTACAAAACTTTAACGGCGACGATTTGGCCATACACAGCTAAATCCGAGCGCGATCTACCAGCCATCGACCGCGAGGAAATGATCATCTTCGTAATCCGGTCGCAGACGACGAAGACGTCCACGCATCCGAGGGGCGATGAGCTCCAGATTAACGAAGAGAGCGGCGCGCCTTCGGCTTCCGGTCCTGCCCGCTTCGAGGAAATCACAAGGAGCTACTCGCCATTGGGTGCCCGTCCGTGACGCATCGCCACCGGGGGCCCGGGGTGCGCCAGCACTGATTTTTTCGGCACTTTGACGACACGCTTATCCACACAGCGAACCCACATCTAACTCACAATGATTCCCAGCTAAGCGCATGTCAGGCATCGCTACCAGCGGTGCTGTGACCACTGGCTTTAACTAAACCAACTATTCCGGCCCGCCAGGATTAAACCGCGACTTTTTGCGCCGTGTTCGACTGGCGGCCCCGCAGCAGCGGCGTTAAATTCTGCACGGTCGTCGGGATGTTCGTGGTTGCCCCGCTTACGGACGGTGCTTCCCCTGATCGCCGCACCAGTCAAGGGAGGCCCCAATGCTGCAAGAGTTCTGGCACAACTTCACCCACAACCTGTTCAAGCCACTCCTGCTGTTCTTCTACTTCGGGTTCCTGATCCCGATCCTGAAGGTGCGATTCGAATTCCCCTATGTGATCTACCAGGGCCTGACCATGTACCTGCTGCTGGCCATCGGCTGGCACGGCGGCGAAGAGCTCGCCAAGATCAACTCCGGCATCTGGGTCATCGTGGGCTTCATGGTGCTGGGCTTCATCCTGAACTTCCTGATCGGAGGCATCGCGTACGTACTGATGGGTTGGCTGACCTCCCTGCGAAGAGTCGACCGAGCAACGGTCGCGGGTTATTACGGGTCAGACTCGGCAGGGACATTCGCCACCTGTGTGGCCTTCTTGGCCGCCGTCAATGTCGCCTTCAACGCCTACATGCCGGTGATGCTTGCCGTTATGGAGATTCCCGGCTGCCTAGTAGCGCTGTACTTCGTGGCGCTCCTGCGCCACCGCGGCATGGATGCAGCTGGAAACATGGCAGACGAGCCCGGGTACACCCCACCGGTCAAGGTCGGCGTCGGGCCCGGCACTGCGGCAAAGCCCCCGCACGGCCAGAGCCTCGAGGCCGAGCACGAGCGGGGAGTCGAGCAGGAGCTGGAGCTCTCGATGGAGAAGTTCGACCATCCGGACTGGGAGCCCGACCAGAGTCCACCCCGCACGAAGGGCAAGGGGGTGCCCGTCTTCTCCCGCGAGCTGCTGCAGGAAGTTTTCCTCAACCCTGGGCTGGTCCTTCTCATCGGCGGCATCGCCATCGGGCTTATCAGCGGCCTGCAGGGACAGAAGGTCGTTCAAGACGACGACAAATTCTTCGTGTTGGCATTCCAGGGCGTGCTGTGTCTGTTCCTGCTTGAGATGGGCATGACGGCGTCCCGCAAGCTGAGAGACCTGCGATCGGCGGGCCCCGGTTTCATCTTCTTCGGCCTGCTGGCGCCGAATATCTTTGCGCCGCTGGGGATCATCGTCGCCCACGCCTACGCGTCTCTCACCCATGCCGATTTCAAGCCGGGAACCTACGTGCTGTTCGCGGTGCTCTGCGGCGCGGCGTCGTACATCGCCGTTCCGGCGGTCCAGCGACTGGCCATCCCCGAGGCCAGCCCAACCCTTCCTCTAGCCGCGTCACTGGGTTTGACGTTCTCCTACAACGTCACCATCGGAATCCCGCTTTATGTCGAGATCAACCGGCTGGTCGCACACTGGTTCTGATCTCCTGAGGCCGAAGACTCCGCGTCGGCCAGCAGTCGGTCGCGCGGAGCGAGCACCGTGCCACTTTGCGGCCGTCGGCTGATGCCCGACTAAACACCATGGGCCACAGGATTATTGACAGGTGCCGTCTTGACCCGACGCGACGCCCGACTCGGTGAGTGGCTTCGTCTCACGGCACCTCTGGAAGTTGCGCGCTACGCAGGCTGTCACGCGAACCGGACACACAAACCACCCAGGCCGAATGGTTGGAGTGCCCGCAAACAGGGTTGTTAATTGTTCGTAAAGACGGCTTCTATCAGTTGACTCAGGTCCCGTGAGTCCTCAAGGTACTAATGGTGTTTGCGGATGCCCCGCGATAGTTGCTGCTCACCTCATCGCCGGACTGAATCAACCGGAGGCACCAATGCTTGATGAGTTCTGGCAGAACTTCACCCACAATCTCTTCAAGCCGCTGTTGCTGTTCTTCTATTTCGGTTTCCTCATCCCGATCCTGAAAGTTCGGTTCGAGTTTCCCTACGTGATCTATCAGGGCCTGACCATGTATCTGCTGGTGGCCATCGGCTGGCAGGGGGGCGAAGAACTCGCCAAGACCCAACCGGCCGATATCGACAACATCGCTGGGTTCACGGTGCTGGGCTTCGCCTTGAACTTCGCAATCGGATGTTTAACCTACTTGCTGCTGAAGTACATGACCCGCCTGCGGCGAGTCGACCGGGCGACGGTCGCCGGTTATTACGGTTCGGACTCGGCGGGAACCTTCGGTACCTGCGTGGCCGTCCTGGCGGGCGTGCACATCGCCTTCAACGCTTACATGCCGGTCTTGCTGGCCGTCATGGAGATTCCTGGCTGCCTGCTGGCGCTGTACCTGGTGGCGCGCCTGCGGCACCGGGGTCTCAGCGAATCGGGCTACATGCCGGACGAACCCGGCTACACCCCGCCAGTCGCGGTCGGGGTGGGTCCCGGCACCGCCTCGCGGCCGCCGCACCGTCAGAGTCTCACGACCGAGGACGAACGCGGTATCGAGCAGGAGCTGGAACTCTCGATGGAAAAGCTGGAGCATCCGAACTGGGAGCCCGACCATAGCCCACCTCGCGGGAAGGCCAAGAGGATGCCTATGTTCTCCAGTAAGCTCCTGCAGGAAGTGTTCCTCAATCCCGGACTGATTCTCCTCGTCGGCGGCATCATGATCGGCTTCATCAGTGCACTGCAGGGACAGAAGATCGTTCACGACCAGAACGAGTTCTTCGTTGCGGCGTTCCAGGGTGTCCTCTGCCTGTTCCTACTCGAGATGGGCATGACAGCGTCCCGTAAGCTGCGTGATCTCAAGTTCGCCGGCCGCGGTTTCATCTTCTTCGGTCTGCTGGCGCCCAATTTGTTTGCGACACTGGGGATCCTGATCGCCTACACCTACGCCTACCTCACCGATACCCACTTCCAGCCGGGCACCTATGTGCTGTTCGCGGTGCTGTGCGGCGCGGCGTCCTACATCACGGTCCCGGCCGTCCAGCGGCTGGCCATCCCCGAGGCCAGCCCAACCCTGCCGCTAGCGGCATCACTGGCCCTAACGTTTTCCTACAACGTCACGATCGGAATCCCCCTCTACATCGAGATCAACCGCGCGGTCGGGCACTGGTTCCCGGTTACCTGACAAGCGTCAGGATCGGATCCGCTCTACACCGAGATCGCCCGCATGGTGCGGCGCTGGTTCGCGATCTCCTGAAACGGCGCTACCCGAGCAGCATGCGCACCACGGTGGGTAATCCTCAAAGACGTCTTGGGTAGGTAGTCCTGAAAGTTCCAGCTGCACAGGCTTTCACACCGTGAGGCCGATGACGGCGACCACTAACTCGGCCACTCATCGCGTCGCTTGCCAGCTGGACGTACTACCTATCCCGACACCCGCGGGGCTGACTGGATGTTTCCGTACTGCCAGGGTGCGATGTCAATTGCTCGTAAATGTGGTGTCAATTGTTCGTAAAGACTGGTTCACTCCGGTCGACGTGGGTGCCGTGAGGAGGATGCTGCAGAAGTTCCGGGAGAACTTCACCCACCACCTGTTTGAGCTGCTGTTGAGAGGAGGCTCACCGATGGTGTTGAGAGGGGGCTCACCCAGGCAATTGGATCTGACCGTTCCGACCGAAAAGCCCCGCAATGGCCTGGCCGGTCTCAAACACTGGCGCTATGACCTTCGCTCGGGTTTCACGGTGGCTATGATCTCGCTGCCGTTCTCGATGGGAATCGCGATGACCTCGGGTGCGCCGCCGATCTGCGGGATCATGTCGGCGATTATCGCCGGTTTCGTCCTGCCGTTTTTGGGCGGCTCGTATGTGACCATCAGCGGCCCGGCCGCGGGACTGGCGCCGGCCCTGTTCGCCGGCATGATCATGCTAGGACACGCCCGCCTGGGCCGAGGCGCCTCGACATCCGAGTTGCTTGCGGTGGGATACCCCCTGGTCCTGGTCGCCATCGCGATCGCGGGCGTGTTGCAAGTGATCCTCGCCAGGTTGAAGGTGGCGCGCCTGAGCGCCATCTTCCCGGCCGCGGCCATCCACGGCATGCTGGCGGCGATCGGCCTGATGATCATCGTCAAGCAAATTCCTCTGTTCATGGGAGTGAAGTTCGAGGCCCATGAATTCTGGGCGGTCCTGGGCGAAGTGCCCCGCCATGTCGTGTCGATGAGCTACCCGGTCTGCGCACTGGGGGTCGGTTGCCTGGCGGCGCTGTTCGTGCTGTCGGCCCTGCCCGGGCGGCTGCTGAAGGTCATGCCGCCTCCGGTCTGGGTGTTCCTCGGCGGCACGGTGGTCGGCACATTCATCCTGAAGGTGGACAAATCCCACCTGATCAACGTGCCCGATTCGCTCGAGCACGGGGTCGTCTTCCCCCAATTCGGTGAGGCATTCACCGATGCCGCGCTGTTGCTGCCCCTGGCCTACCTGGTCATCACCCTGCTTTTGATCGACGCGACCGAGTCCCTGGCGACGATTAAGGCCGTGGACAACATCGACCCCTATCGCCGCCGGTCCGACCCGGACCGGACCTTGCTGGCCATGGGCGTGTCTAACGGCGCCTCGAGCCTGCTCGGGGGCTTGACCATCATCCCCGGCATCGTCAAGAGCACGGCGAATGTCCTGGCCGGCGGCCGGACCCAGTGGGCCAACTTCTACAACGCCTGCTTCCTGCTGACGTTCGTGCTGCTCGGCCGCTACGTGATCGACATGGTCCCGATGGCGGTCCTGGCCGCCATCCTCGTCTTCATTGGCTACAAACTATGTAAGCCCGCGGTTTGGCTCAAGGTCGCGCGGGTCGGTACGGAGCAGTTCGTCGTCTTCTTCACCACAGTGCTCGTGACCGTGACGACGGACCTGCTCATCGGCATCGCCGCTGGCATCGCCGTGGAGTTGGTACTGAACCTGTGGTACCTGGGCCTCTGGCACACGCTGAGGAACGGCTCGGAATTCACCAAGCCGAGTTTTGCCGTCCGCTTCCTCAGCCTTTTCCGCAATCCGGTGTCGCAACGGGAATTGGATCAGGGCACCTACCACCTGTACTTGGATGGTCCCCTGGTGTGCTTCAATCTGTTCCACGTGATTCGGGAGCTGGGGCAGCTTCCGCACGGTATCCAGGCGGTGTATCTGCACTTGAGCTCGCGTGTGCCTATCGTCGATCACACGACATGTGAGTCCCTGCGTCATTTCCTGGATGAGTTCAGCGGCCAAGACCAGAGTCCGAGGCTGGTGATCGATGGATGGGACCACATGCGGCGCCTGTCCAAACATGACACGAGCACGCGGCTCGCCCTGGCCAACGTCCACGAGTTGGGGGCCGCTCAAACTACGGATTGACGACCGACTCTTCTCTCGGCGGCCGTGAGGCCCGGCTCGTATGCTCGCGTCATGTGCCTCTGGCCGCGTCACTGGGTCTGACGTTCTCCTATAACGTCACAATCGGGATTCCGCTCTATATCGAGATCAACCGCGTAGTCGCGCACTGGTTCCCGGGCACCTGAGAACTACCCCAGCAGGGTCCGCACCACCGCGTCGGCCAGCAGCCGTCCGCGCCGCGTGAGGACCAGGCTGTCGCCGTCGGGCACCAACAACCCGTCGGCGACCACGGCTTCGGCACGTTCGCGTTCGGCGGGATTCAGCCGATCTAGCGGAAGCCCTTGGCGCAGGCGAGTTTTCAACAGCACGTCTTCGGTGTGCAAGGCGTCGGGGCCGAGCTGCTCGAAGCCCGCGACCGGCAGCGCGGCACCGGCCAGCATCTCTGCGTAAGCGTTGGGGTGCTTGACATTCCACCATCGCATCGTGCCGACGAATCCGTGCGCGCCCGGGCCCGCGCCCCACCACTGACCACCGTCCCAGTAGCCGAGGTTATGCCGGCACTCACCACCCGGTCGGGACCAGTTGGACACCTCATACCAGGTCATCCCGGCCGCGGACAGCCGGGCATCGACCAACTCGTAGCGATGCGCCAGCACGTCGTCGTCGGGCGCGGCCAGCTCCCCGCGCCGGACCCGCCGGGCAAGCGCGGTGCCCTCCTCGACGAGCAGGGCATATGCCGACACGTGATCGACACCTGCCTCGACCGCCGCGTCGACGGAACGCATCAGGTCGTCATCGGATTCCCCGGGGGTCCCATAGATCAGGTCGAGGTTGACGTGTTCGAAGCCCGCAGCCATCGCCTCGCCGGCTGCGGTTGACGCCCGCCCGGGCGAATGCACACGGTCGAGGGTCGCCAACACCCGCGGCGCCACGGACTGCATGCCGAGCGACACCCGCGTGTATCCGGCTGCGCGGATGGCATCGAAGAATTCTGGCCACGTCGACTCCGGGTTAGCCTCGGTGGTGACCTCGGCATCTGGCGCCAGCACGAACTGCTCGCGCACCATGTCCAGCAGCGTGGCCAGGCGCTCACCGCCCAGCAGTGACGGCGTCCCTCCCCCGACGAACACCGTGTGCACCGTCGGTGCGTCCAGCCGTGCGGCCGCGAGTTCGAGCTCTGTTCGCAGTGCCATCAGCCAGGCGTCCGGGTTGACACCACCCAACTCCGCAGGCGTATAGGTGTTGAAATCGCAATAACCGCAACGGGTTATGCAGAACGGGACATGCAGATACAGCCCAAACGGCTGCCCGGGACTCGGCTGCATGCCGGGCAGGTCAACCGGCGCCTCGCGAAGGGCCATGCCAAATCATGGCACGGCGGGCTGGTTGAGCCTCGGTCGAACGCTTTCTCAGGGGATTCTCGGCTTTGTCAACCCAATCACCCAGGATTGATCCGTAGTTTTAATCATTGTGAGAAGAAATTTGACCTGGTGGCGACGCTGGTCGCTATCCATGGCAGAATGGGCCCGTGATCGTCGCCAACCGCAGCCCGCGTATCGCCCTGGTGGCGCGGCGGCACATCGATCTCAAGCGTGTCTGCAGCTGTAGCTGTCTGCCTTGATGCCGTAGATCAGCCCACCTGTACGCCCAGCTGGCGCCGGATCTGCGCCGCCGAAATAAAACCGGTGTGCTGCGCGTCCAAGCCTGCAACGTTCGCGAAGGAGAACCCCCGAATGACCACAGCCCGTCCCGCAAAGGCCCGCAATGAGGGCCAGTGGGCGCTGGGAGATCGCGAGCCGCTCAACCCCAACGAAGAGATGAAACAGGCCGGTGCCCCGCTCGAGGTCCGCGACCGCATCGAGAACATCTATGCCAAGGGCGGATTCGACAGCATCGACAAAAGCGATCTGCGTGGCCGTTTCCGCTGGTGGGGCCTGTACACGCAGCGCGAACAGGGTTACGACGGCACGTTCACCGGCGACGACAATGCCGAGTTGCTCGAAGCCAAATACTTCATGATGCGGGTGCGATGTGACGGCGGCGCGCTGTCGACAGCGGCGCTGCGCATGGTGGGCCAAATCTCGACCGAGTTCGGCAGGGATACCGCCGACATCTCCGACCGCCAGAACCTGCAGATCCACTGGGTCGAGGTGGAAAACGTCCCGGAAATCTGGCGGCGGCTGGCCGATGTCGGGCTGCAGACCGCCGAGGCGTGCGGTGACTGCCCGCGTGTGATTCTGGGCTCACCGCTGGCAGGTGAGTCGCTCGATGAGGTGATTGACCCCACTTGGGCGATCGAGGAGATCGTGCGCCGCTACATCGGTAAGCCCGACTTCGCCGACCTGCCGCGCAAGTACAAGACGGCCATCTCCGGTCTGCAGGACGTCGCACACGAAATCAACGACATCGCGTTCATCGGCGTCAACCATCCCGAGCACGGCCCCGGCCTGGACCTGTGGGTCGGCGGCGGTCTGTCCACCAACCCGATGTTGGCCCAGCGGGTCGGCGCGTGGGTTCCGCTGGACGAGGTGCCCGAAGTGTGGGCCGCGGTGACTTCGATATTCCGCGACTACGGCTACCGGCGGCTGCGGTCCAAGGCGCGGCTGAAGTTCCTGATCAAGGACTGGGGCATCGAAAAGTTCAGGGAAGTTCTCGAAACCGAGTACCTCAAGCGTCGGTTGATCGACGGCCCCGCCCCCAAGCCGGTCAAGCATCCGATTGATCACGTCGGAGTACAGCGGCTAAAGAACGGCCTCAACGCCGTCGGGTTTGCTCCGATCGCCGGGCGGGTCTCCGGCACCATCCTCTCGACAGTGGCCGAGCTGGCAGAGCAAGCCGGTTCTGACCGGATCCGATTCACCCCCTACCAAAAGCTGGTCGTCCTCGATGTAGCCGATGACAAGCTCGACGATCTGATTGCGAGCGTAGAGGCGCTGGGTCTGCAGTCAAGCCCCTCGCATTGGCGCCGAAATCTGATGGCGTGCACCGGGATCGAATTCTGCAAGTTGTCGTTCGCCGAGACCCGGGGCAAGGCGCAGGGTCTGGTGCCCGAGCTGGAGCGTCGCCTCGAGGACATCAACTCTCGGCTAGACGTGCCGATCACAGTCAACATCAACGGCTGCCCAAACTCCTGCGCGCGAATTCAAGTCGCCGACATAGGGTTCAAGGGTCAGATGGTCGACGACGGCCATGGTGGCTCGGTCGAGGGCTTCCAGGTTCACCTGGGCGGCAGCCTCGGCCTCGACAGCGGATTCGGCCGGAAACTGCGCCAGCACAAGGTCACCAGCGACGAGGTGGGCGACTACATCGATCGGGTAGTGCGCAACTTCATCAAACACCGCAACGACGGTGAACGGTTCGCACAGTGGGCGATTCGCGCTGAGGAGGCCGACCTGCGATGAGTGATCAAGCGACCAGGCCGACCGAAACCCAATTGCGTGAGCTGGCGGCGCGCGGCGCCGCGGAGCTCGAAGGCGCCAGTGCGACCGACCTTTTGCGATGGACCGAACAGAACTTCGGCGGTGTCAACGGACCCCGCGGTTGGGCGACGTGCAATTACGTGGTGGCCTCCAACATGCAGGACGCCGTGCTGGTCGATCTGGCCGCCAAGGTACGGCCCGGTGTACCGGTGCTCTTTCTGGACACCGGCTATCACTTCGTCGAAACCATCGGCACCCGGGACGCGGTCGAATCCGTCTACGACGTCCGGGTTCTCAACGTCACGCCGGAGCACAGCGTGGCCGAGCAGGACAAACTGCTGGGCAAAGACCTGTTCGCCCGCGACCCCGGTGAGTGCTGCCGGCTGCGCAAGGTCGCCCCGCTGGGTAAAGCGCTGCGTGGTTACTCCGCCTGGGTGACCGGACTACGCCGGATAGAGGCGCCGACCCGTGCCAACGCACCACTGATCAGCTTCGACGAGGCGTTCAAGCTGGTGAAGATCAACCCACTGGCAACGTGGAGTGATCAGGACATCCAGGATTACATCGACGAGCACGACGTGTTGGTCAATCCTCTTGTCTACGAAGGCTATCCGTCGATCGGCTGTGCTCCGTGCACCGCCAAGCCAGCTGAGGGCGCCGACCCGCGCAGCGGGCGCTGGCAGGGGCTGGCCAAGACCGAATGTGGGTTGCACGCCTCGTGACCGCGCCGGCGACGAGACAAAATTGGAGCGATGAGGTGGGGGCACCTCCCGCTTGCGGGGGAGAGCGGCGCCGATGACCCCGCTCGTGCTGACCGCACACGGAAGTAAGGATCCACGGTCGGCGGCCAATGCGCGGGCCGTCGCGGGCTGCCTGGCGCGCATGCGGCCCGGCCTCGACATACGGCTGGCCTTCTGCGAGCTGAACGCCCCCAGCCTGGTCGACGTGCTCAACGGGCTGTCCGGCGTCCGGGAGGCGGTGGTCACCCCGTTGCTGTTGGCGAACGCTTACCACGCCCGCATCGACATCCCCGGCCTGATCGCGACCTGCGCAGCCGGCGAGCGAGGAATCGACGTACGGCAAGCACCCGTGCTCGGCGAGGACGATCGACTGGTGTCGGTGCTGCGTCAGCGGGTGGCGGAGTTGGGGGTTTCCCGGTTCGACGACCGGCTTGGTGTGGCCGTGGTGGCGATCGGCTCATCGGACCAGGCGGCCAACGCGCGCACCGCCGAGGTAGCGCGGAAGCTGGCGATGGGCACCCGCTGGGCCGGCACGACGACCGCGTTCGTGACCCGACCAGATGCTTCGCCGGCTGACGCGGGTCGCCGGTTGCGGCGCCAGGGTGCGCGCCGGGTGGTCATTGCACCGTGGTTCCTGGCGCCGGGTCTACTGCCCGATCGGCTAGGGACATACGCACGGGACGCCGGCATCGCGATGGCACAACCGCTGGGTGCCCACAGGCTGGTGGCCGCGACCGTATTAGATCGCTACGAGCAGGCGCTGAAGGCTCGAGCCGACCGGATTGCGGCCTGATTCCCGTTCAGTACACTTCGGGTGTTGAACACGCCCTCGCCAATTGGAGCTGCGCTGGCTGCGCTGGTGCTATCCCTGGCTGGGTGTAGCGGCAACCACGTGGCTGCGCCAAACGCGGCAGGTCCGTGCGAGATCGTGGCTAATGGCACGTCCGGGCCCACGACGCCGTCGGCGCCCGCGGTTTCGGCGCCGTCGTCGAGGAACATTGCGACGAACCCCGAGACCGCGACCGGGTACCGCAACGACATGACCGTCGTGCAGACCACTCACTACGCGGTGGCAACGGCCAATCCATTGGCCACCCAGGCGGCCTGCCGGATATTGCATGACGGGGGTACGGCCGCCGACGCCCTGGTGGTTGCCCAGGCGGTGTTGGGTTTGGTCGAACCGCAGTCTTCGGGGCTCGGCGGCGGCGGATTCGTGCTGTACTACGACGCTCATACCGGCTCGGTGCAGGCCTACGACGGCCGCGAAGTCGCCCCTGCGGCGGCAGGCGAGAACTACCTGCGCTGGATCAGCGACGTCGATCACGCCGCGCCCAAACCCGACGCGCGAGCATCGGGACGGTCGATCGGAGTCCCGGGCGTCGTGCGGATGCTCGATCTCGTGCACAACGACCACGGACACACGCCGTGGCGCGACCTCTTCAACTCCGCAATGGCTTTGGCCGATGGCGGTTTCGACATCAGCCCCAGGCTGGCCGCTGCCATCTCCGACTCGGCAGCACAGCTGCGCGTCGACCCACAAACGCGTGGATATTTTCTCAATCCCGATGGCGGCCCGAGGGCCGCAGGAACGCGGCTGACGAACCCCGCATACTCAAAAACCTTGTTCGCCATCGCCTCCTCGGGCATCAACGCCTTCTACACCGGCGACATCGCTCACGACATCGTGGCGGAAGCAAGCGATACCTCGGATGGCCGGACGCCAAGCTTGATGACAAACGAGGATCTGGCGGGCTATGCCGCCAAGAAACGCGAGCCGTTGTGCATGACGTATCGCGGGCGGCAGATCTGCGGCATGCCCACACCATCGTCGGGTGGCGTCGCGGTGGCCGCCACGCTGGGAATCCTCGAGCATCTCCCGATGGGTGACTACCCACCCAGCCGCGTCGACCTCAACGGCGGCCGCCCGAGTGTGATGGGGGTTCACGTGGTCTCTGAAGCCGAGCGGCTGGCCTACGCCGACCGCGACAAATATGTCGCTGACGCCGATTTCGTCGGGCTGCCCGGCGGCTCCCTCAACACGCTGATTGACCCTGGCTATCTGGCCGGACGCGCCGCGCTGATCTCGCTGCAGCGCTGCATGGGGACCGCCAAGCCAGGCGACTTCGGCATGCCCACCGATGCCGCACCACCTGGGCGGGAGCACGGCACCAGCCACGTCAGCATCATTGATTCCTACGGCAATGCGGCCTCGTTCACCACGACCATCGAGTCGCCGTTCGGCGCCTTCCACATGGTCGACGGATTCGTCCTCAACAACGAGCTGACCGATTTCGCCGTCGAGCCCCGCACGCCCGATGGATCACTGGTGGCCAACCGCGTGCAGCCTGGGAAACGGCCACGAAGCTCGATGGCGCCGACGTTGGTGTTCGATTCGTCGCCGGCTGGGCGGGGCGCGCTTTATGCGGTGACGGGCTCGCCCGGCGGATCCACGATCATTCAGTACGTCGTGAAAACACTTGTGGCGATGCTGGATTGGGGGCTGAACCCGCAGCAGGCCGTATCGTTGGTCGATTTCGGCGCCGAGAACTCACCACAAACCAATGTCGGCGGCGAGGACCCCGAAATCAACACATCCGACAATGGCGATCACGACCCGCTGGTGCAAGGCCTGCGCGCACTGGGACATCAGGTCAACCTGGCCGACCAATCCAGCGGTCTGTCGGCGATCACCCGCAGTTCATCGAAGTGGACCGGCGGCGCCGACCCGCGCCGCGACGGTTTGGTCATGGGCGACAACGCATAACAGCCGCCGTCGACGCACGCTACGCCGTGGTCAGCGTGGTCTGATCTTCGTCCGCGTCGCCGCTGCCGCCGTGGGCCCCTGTCCCGCCACCGGCTATCGGCGGCACCCGGGTGGCGCGCACGTACACGGTGTCACCTTCGCGCAAGGCCAGCGCCTCAGCGTCGCCCCGGGTGATTTGGGCGGTGAACGGGCCGCCGGTGGCCGCGCTGGTCAACTCCACGCGCACCTCGAAACCCAGCGCCACCACCCGGTCGACAACGGCGCGCACTACCCCGATGGACTCCGCGGTGCCGTCACCGCCGGCAACCGCCATGTCGGGTTTGCGTCCCACCCGGATGTCATGCGGGCGGACCAAGGCGCCGTTCAGTGTGGAAACCGCACCCAGGAAGGACATCACGAACGCGTTCGCCGGGGAGTCGTACACCTGAGTGGGAGATCCGACTTGCTCGATGCGGCCCTTGTTGAGCACGGCGATCCGATCGGCCACGTCCAGCGCCTCGTGCTGGTCGTGGGTGACCAGCACGGTCGTGACGTGCACCTCGTCATGCAGGCGCCGCAACCAGGCCCGTAGGTCCTCGCGGACCTTGGCGTCCAGCGCGCCGAACGGCTCGTCCAGTAGCAGCACTTGCGGGTCGACCGCCAGCGCCCGGGCCAGCGCCATCCGCTGTCGTTGACCACCGGAGAGCTGGTTGGGATAGCGGGTCTGAAATCCGCTCAGTCCAACCACTTCCAGCAGGTTGTCGACCTTCGCCTTGACCTCAGCCTTGGGCCGCTTGCGAATCTTGAGCCCGTACGCCACATTGTCGCGAACGGTCAGGTGCTTGAACGCCGCATAGTGCTGGAATACGAATCCGATGCCGCGGTGCTGCGGCGGCACCCGAGTCACGTCATGCCCGTTGATCGTGACGGTTCCGGTGTCGGGGTGGTCGAGGCCGGCGATGGCGCGCAGCAGGGTCGACTTCCCCGAACCGCTGGGGCCCAGCAACGCCGTCAGCGAACCGCTGGGTACGACGAAATCCACATGGTCGAGTGCGACGAAATCGCCATAGCGCTTGTTGGCGTCGCGCACGATAATCGCTTTTTCGCGGTGATCGGTCTCGGCTGCCGTCATATCACAGTCCCCTCGTTCAAGCCTGTCTGGTTGCTCGTGCCCGGCGGACGTCGACAACCACCTGGAAGATCAGCACCACCACGGAAACAGTCATCAGCAGTGTCGATAGTGCGTAAGCACCGTACTCAGCCCCGCGGTTGTAGCGGTCCGAGACCAGCAGCGTCAGCGTCTGCGACTTCCCCGGGAGGTTGGAAGACACAATGATGACCGCGCCGTATTCACCGAGGGTGCGCGCGACGGTCAGCACGACGCCGTACGTCAGGCCCCACCGGATGGACGGCAGTGTGATCCGCCAAAACGTCTGCCACCAGCCAGAACCCAGCGTTGCGGCCGCTTCCTCTTGGTCAGTCCCCAATTCATGCAACACCGGTTCGACCTCGCGCACCACGAAAGGCAGGGTGACGAAGACGCTGGCCAGCACGATGCCGGGCAGGCCGAAGATGATCTTGAACCCGAAGTCTTTTTCGATGAAGCCCAGCGCACCGGCCGATCCCCACAACAGGATCAACGCCACACCCACGATGACAGGCGATACCGCGAACGGCAGATCGATGATCGCCTGCAGCACGCCCTTGCCGCGAAACCGGTTGCGCGCGAGCACCACTGCCGTCGGAATACCGAAGGCCACGTTCAGCGGCACCACGATGGCCACCACCAGCAGCGACAAATTCAGCGCCGATATCGCCGCCGGGGTGCTGATCCAGTCGAAGAACTGGCCGAATCCGGGCTGGAAGGTGCGCCACAGGATCACCGTCACCGGAACGACGAGCAGCACAAAGATGTATGCCAACGCGACATACCGGATGAGATAGCGAACCCGCGAAGACGTTCTCATGCAGCCAACTCCTCACGTTTGGCCGCACGCGCGCCAACAATACGCAACAGGAGAAGCACGACAAACGAGATCGCGAGCAGCACAATGGATATCGCTGCAGCGCCGGTGCGGTCGTCGTTCTCGATCAAGGTTCGTATCCACTGCGATGACACTTCGGTCTTGCCTGGGACAGCACCACCGATCAGCACCACCGAACCGAACTCGCCGATCGCACGCGAGAATGCCAGCCCCGCACCGGATAACAACGCCGGGGTCAGCGACGGCAGCACGACCGAGGTGAAGATCTTCGGTCCGGAAGCACCCAGCGACGCCGCCGCCTCCTCGGTCTCGTGATCGATTTCCAGCAGCACCGGCTGAACCGCGCGCACCACGAATGGCAGCGTGACAAAGGCCAGCGCCACCGCCACGCCCCACGCGGTGTGCTGCAGATGAAGACCCACCGGACTGTTGTGCCCGTACAGGGCCAGCATCACCAGGCTGGCGACGATGGTGGGCAGCGCGAACGGCAGATCGATAATTGCGTCGACGAGCCGCTTTCCGACGAAATCGTCGCGCACCAGCACCCAAGCGATCAGCAGACCGAAGACCACGTTGACGACGGTGACTCCGGCGGAAATGGTCAGTGTCACCCGGAACGACTCCACCGCAGCATTCGACGTGACCGCCAGCCAGAATGCGTGCCAGCCGCCGCCGGCGGCCTGCCAGGCGATGGCGGCCAGTGGCAGCAGCACAATCACCGAAAGCCACACCATCGCCACACCCACGCGAAGCGACGTGGTGCCTGACCCACGGGAAGGCAACCTACTCAGAGCCCATTGGCCATCGCCCAGGGAACCGCCGAGCTCCGGCCGGGTCGCCTGAGGGTCCGGCGTGATCGCCGCCGTCATCCGGTGGCCTGCATGTAGATCTTGGTGATGCTGCCGGTGTTCTTGTCGAACAGCTGCGGATCCGCTGTGCCCCAGCCACCGAGGTCAGCGATCGTCCACAGTTTCACCGGCACCGGATATTGGTCCCGGAAATCGGCGGCGACCGCGGGCTCGACCGGCCGGAAACCGGCCTGTGCCCATAACTTCTGCGCCGCAGCGGTGTACTGGAAGTTCTTGAAGGCCCTCGCGGCATCCAGGTGCGGGCTGGTGTTCACCACCGCCAGCGGGTTCTCGATCTTGAACGTTTGCGGCGGGGTGACGTGTTGGACCGGCTTGCCTTGTCGCTCCGTGGCGATGGCCTCGTTCTCGTAACTGATCAACACGTCACCGCTGCCCTGGACGAAGACGTCGGTGGCTTCCCGTGCCGATCCGGGACGCAGTTTGACGTGTTCGCTCACCAACTTCCTGACGAAATCGACGCCTGCTTGGGCGTTCTGGCCACCGCTGCTCTTCACGGCGTATGGGGCGAGCAGATTCCATTTGGCCGAGCCCGAACTCAATGGACTGGGCGTGATGACTTGCACACCGGGCCGCAGCAGGTCATCCCAATCCTTGATGTTCTTGGGATTGCCCGCGCGCACCACAAATGTCACCACCGAACCGAATGGAATGCCCTTGGTGGCGTCGGTATTCCAGTCTTTGGAAACTTTGCCGGCCTTGACCAAACGGCTGATGTCCGGTTCGACCGAGAAGTTCACCACATCGGCGGGCTTACCGTCGACAACACCGCGTGACTGGTCGCCGGAGGCGCCGTATGAGGTAATCACCTGGACGCCCTTGCCCTCGTCGGAGGCGTTGAACGCGGGAATCACCTTGCTCCAACCGGGTTCTGGGGCAGAGTAGGCGACCAGGGTGAGGCTCGCATGCGCGTTGGCCAGTCCGCCGCCGCCAACGACGTCGCTGGGACCACCTTGACACGCCGCGACAACGCCGGTGACCAGAGCGAGCGCCCCGACATAGCGGACAGGCCGCCAGCGCAGCGCGCTTCCGATGCCGTTGAACATTGGTGGCCTTCCAGTGCGGGACTTTGGATATCGGTCCCGTTTTTGCGGAAAGGCACCGAGAACTTCAGGAGAATCTACGAACTCCAGACCAGACCGCGCACGGGTTTGGGAGTCAGCGACAACAGTGCCCGAATACATAGCACTCCAAAACACCGGTTGCTATGCGCATGGCGCGAAGCCTAACAAAAATTCACACGACCGCCAGCGGACGGCGTGTCAGCAACCCAGAGGCCTCAGTGTGTCAGCAGCCACGCGACGATCACCAGTACCACGAGCGTGACGAGAATCAATGTCACGTGTGAGCGAGGCATGCGCGTTAACCGGGCGCCCCGTCGGCGTGGCGGGCACGGCGCATCAACTCGATGCCCTTGCCGAGGAGGCTGTCCAGCAAAGCCGCCGTGATGTATGCCACCACGAGCACAACGGGCATCACCACCATGGCCTGTAGCACGAAGGCCAGCCCGGAAAGCCACAGCTCGTTGCCGTCCCACCAATTCAGGAACGCGTTCACCGGGCTCACACTATTCGCCTCGGCACCGGTTAACCAATGTGCCAAGATCGGCGGGTGCCTGCCGCGTCCGACGAAACGACCTGTCTGATAGCCGGGGGTGGACCGGCGGGCATGATGCTTGGCCTGCTGTTGGCCCGCGCCGGCGTAAAAGTCACGGTGATGGAAAAGCACGCCGACTTCCTACGTGACTTTCGCGGAGACACCGTGCACGCGAGCACCTTGCGACTGCTTGACGAGCTCGGGCTGGGGCCACGGTTCGCACAGCTTCCGCATCGTCTCATCGACACCGTCCGCATGGAGATACAGAACCAACCGGTGAATCTCGACCTGACCCACCTTCCGGGCGGTCATCAACACATCGCCCTGGTGCCGCAGTGGGACTTCCTCGAGATGGTGGCCGCCGCCGCCGAGGCGGAGCCCAGTTTCCGGTTGTTGCGCAAAGCCGAGGTAGTGGGAGTGATCCGGGGTCCTGGCCCCTCGGGGCACGGGGGCGACCGCGTCGTCGGCGTCACCTACTGCGACCAGAACGGCGAAACCAAAGAAATGCGCGCCGAGCTGACGGTGGCCTGCGACGGCCGCTCGTCGACCGTGCGCTCGGCGGTCGGCCTCAAGCCACATAGCTTCGGCGCCCCAATGGACGTGTGGTGGTTTCGGCTGCCTCGCCGGCCCGACGATCCGAGCGGACTGGCCGGCGTGCTGCGCGCCGGGCACGCGACGATCATGATCGATCGTGGCGATTACTACCAGATCGCCTACATCATTCCCAAGGGAACCGATGCCGAGATGCGCGCCGAAGGCATCGAGGTGTTGCAGCGCGCGCTGGTCAGCATGGTGCCCTGGCTGGTTGACCGCGTCGACCAGCTGACATCGCTCGACGACGTGAAACTGCTTGACGTGCAGCTCAATCGACTCCCCCGCTGGTACTCCGCCGGTGTGCTGTTCATCGGCGACGCGGCGCACGCGATGTCGCCGGTCGGCGGCGTCGGTATCAATCTGGCGGTGGCCGACGCAGTGGCCGCCGCACGCATACTCGCCGATCCGCTGCGCGCCGGACGGGTCTCGACCCGCCGGCTGGCCCGGGTGCAGAGACGCCGCTGGTTTCCGACGGTGATTCTGCAGGCGGCGCAACGGATGATCCATTCCAACGTGATCGCGGCCACGGTGGGCGGAAGCAATGCCGCACCACGAGGCGTGCGAGCGGTGGGCAGATCGTTGGCATTGCGGCGGCTCCTCGGCTACCTGGTGGCGATCGGCCCGCTGCCCGAGCGTGTGCCGAGGTACGCCAGGCGCCGCGGGTAGGTCAGCGCAACGCGCCACATCAGCAAAATCGTGGACGCCGAGCAGGTCGACAGTCGATGATGTCGAAATGGTGCTGCACGCTCAACCCGCCGACCAACCGGCCGACGCTGCCCCCGAGGAAGCCTTTGAAACGGCGCCGGAAAAGAGCCGCGAATCGGCTGTGGCGTCGCCCCTCGATTTCAGCGCCCCCGCACCCTTTGCGTCCAGTGGAGCGCTGCGCAACCCGTTTCCGCCGATTGCCGATTACGCATTTCTGTCCGACTGGGAGACGACATGCCTGATCTCCCCGGCCGGTTCGGTGGAGTGGCTCTGTGTGCCACGGCCGGACTCCCCAAGCGTGTTCGCCGCGATCCTGGACCGTAGCGCCGGCCATTTCCGGCTGGGGCCCTACGGCGTCTCGGTGCCCTCGGCCCGCCGCTACCTTCCCGGCAGCCTGATCATGGAGACCACCTGGCAGACCCACACGGGCTGGCTGATCGTGCGCGACGCACTGGTGATGGGAAAGTGGCACGACATCGAACGCCGGTCCAGAACGCACCGTCGCACTCCGATGGACTGGGATGCCGAACACATCCTGCTGCGCACGGTGCGCTGCGTCAGCGGCACCGTTGAACTGATGATGAGCTGCGAGCCGGCGTTCGACTACCACCGTGACAGCGCGTGCTGGGAGTACTCGGCCAATGCGTATAGCGAGGCCATCGCACGAGCCGGCAGGCAACCCGACGCCCATCCGACGCTACGGCTGACCACCAACCTGCGCATCGGTATAGAGGGCCGGGAAGCGCGGGCACGCACCCGGATGACGGAGGGCGACGATGTCTTCGTCGCGCTGAGTTGGACCAAGCACCCGGCGCCGCAGACCTACGCAGAGGCCACGGACAAGATGTGGCAAACCACTGAGTGCTGGCGCCAGTGGATCAACATTGGCAACTTCCCCGACCACCCGTGGCGGGCGTACCTGCAGCGCAGCGCGCTCACGTTGAAGGGATTGACCTATTCGCCCACCGGCGCCCTGCTGGCCGCCAGCACCACGTCGCTTCCGGAAACACCGCACGGCGAACGCAACTGGGACTACCGGTACGCCTGGGTTCGCGACTCGACGTTCGCGTTGTGGGGGCTTTACACGTTGGGACTGGACCGCGAGGCAGACGATTTCTTCGCGTTCATCGCCGACGTGTCCGGCGCCAACAGCAATGAGCGCCATCCGCTGCAGGTGATGTATGGGGTTGGCGGCGAGCGCAGCCTGGTCGAAGACGAGCTGCACCATCTGACCGGATATGACCACGCCCGCCCGGTGCGGATCGGCAACGGCGCCTACGACCAGGTCCAGCACGACATTTGGGGCTCGATCCTGGACTCGTTCTACCTGCACGCCAAGTCACGCGAGCAAATTCCGGAGACCTTGTGGCCGGTGCTGAAGAAGCAGGTCGAGGAGGCGATCGCGCATTGGCGTGAGCCCGACCGCGGAATCTGGGAGGTGCGCGGGGAGCCGCAGCACTTCACCGCGTCGAAGGTGGCGTGCTGGGTGGCACTTGACCGCGGGGCCAAGCTGGCCGAGCGGCAGGGCGAGAAGGGCTATGCCCAGCAGTGGCGGGTCATCGCCGAGGAGATCAAGGCCGACGTGCTCGCCAACGGCGTGGACTCCCGGGGGGTGTTGACGCAGCGGTACGGCTCGGACGCATTGGACGCGTCGGTGCTGTTGGCAGTGCTGAACCGGTTCCTGCCGCCGGACGATCCGCGAGTGCGCAACACGGTGCTGGCGATCGCCAACGAGCTCACCGAGGAAGGCCTGGTGCTCCGATACCGGGTCGAGGAGACCGACGACGGGCTGTCCGGCGAGGAGGGTACGTTCACGATTTGCTCGTTCTGGCTGGTGTCAGCGCTGGTCGAGATTGGTGAGGTGGCCCGTGCCAAACGGCTCTGCGAGCGGCTGCTGTCCTACGCCAGCCCACTGCACCTCTACGCCGAGGAGATCGAGCCGCGCACCGGCCGGCACCTGGGCAACTTCCCGCAGGCGTTCACTCACCTGGCGTTGATCAACGCGGTGGTGCACGTGATCCGCGCCGAGGAAGAATCCGACGGCTCCGGGATGTTCCAGCCCGCCAACGCGCCCATGTAAAGCGTGCGTCAGCTCAGCTCGCTGACTTTGTCCATCATGATCTGCGCGATGCGAACCGAAGTGGCTTTGATAGTGCCTGACTCTTGGAGCGACGGCGTCGATGCGTTGAAGTAGTCAACCTCGACCTCGACAAGGCAGTTGTCCCGCACCCCAATGGCACGCCCTGCTGGAATCGATTCCGCGTCCGAGCCGGGCGAAGCGAACGCGATCGAGACAATTCCCGCGAGAACAGATGGGGCAACTTGTACGTTCGAGATCCGGGCCTTGAGTCTCAGCACGGGATCCGGTAAAAGCAGCTCCTGACCGTCACACCTTTGCCACTGCTGCGAGAACTTCGAAAAAAGCGCGGTGGCGTCGGCCGACGTGGGCAAGCTAACCACCCCCTCCTTGACGCTGGTCAGCTCGGCGGACCTGGCAGCGTGCCGCCAAGCCTCAACCGCGACGTCGTTGACTTTGCTTGATTGGTAGACGCTTTGGTGCAACATCTCTGCGACGCCAAGGCATCCGGTAGGCAAGTCCGATCCAAAGTCCTGCAGAGTCTCGGGGCCCCCGAACCGCGGCGGCAGGCGAGGATCAATTGTGAAGGGCTGGTCGAGAATTCGTGACAACGTGCTGTCACCGAGCAGCACCTGCCTAATCGTTGACCCAGTAACTGATCGGGGCATAAACCTTGGTGGTATTTGCGCTTTGCCGCTGGTGAGCACGGTGCAACCGGCGGCCACCAGTCCGATGGTCAGCAAAACGACCGCCCGCGCCAGGCCGGCTCGCACCACTGTCATGGTCGGCGCTTCGCTCCCGACCACTTCGACAAAGGAGACAGATAATCCATGCCGCCCAACTATCCACGAGGTGATTGGCGAATTTCCGTAACGACACCTATGAATTCGCTGGGAGCGATGTGATCGTCTTCACCACGGGCTCGTAAGCCGGCGCCAAAGTTATTGCTATTTCTTTGCCTTATCCCCCGCGGCATCAGTGGACAAGGCAGCCACAAATGCTTCTTGTGGCACCTCGACCCGTCCGATGGTTTTCATCCGCTTCTTGCCTTCCTTCTGCTTTTCCAGAAGTTTGCGTTTGCGGGTGATGTCACCGCCGTAGCACTTCGACAGCACGTCCTTGCGGATCGCTCGAATATTTTCGCGCGCAATAATTTTCGATCCGATTGCCGCTTGCACGGGCACCTCGAATTGCTGGCGCGGGATTAATTCCTTGAGCCTGGTGGTCATCTTGTTGCCGTAGGCGAACGCCGAATCCTTGTGCACGATCGCACTGAACGCGTCGACGGCCTCGCCCTGCAACAGGATGTCGACCTTGACCAGCTGGGCCTCCTGCTCACCGGCCTCCTCGTAGTCGAGACTGGCATAACCGCGGGTGCGCGACTTCAGTGAGTCGAAGAAGTCGAAAATGATCTCCCCGAGCGGCATGCTGTAGCGCAGTTCCACCCGCTCGGGTGACAAGTAGTCCATGCCGCCCATCTCGCCACGGCGCGACTGGCACAGCTCCATGATGGTGCCGATGAACTCGCTGGGCGCGATGATGGTGGTCTTGACGACGGGCTCGTAGACCGTGCCGATTTTGCCCTCGGGCCAATCCGACGGGTTGGTCACCGTGATCTCGGAATCGTCTTCTTTGATCACCCGATACACGACGTTGGGCGACGTCGAGATGAGGTCCAAGTCGAACTCGCGTTCCAGGCGCTCGCGGGTGATCTCCATATGCAGCAGACCGAGGAAGCCGCACCGGAACCCGAACCCCAGCGCGACCGATGTTTCCGGCTCGTAGGTCAGCGCCGCGTCGTTGAGCCGAAGCCTGTCCAGAGCGTCACGTAGATCCGGGTAGTCGGAGCCGTCGACGGGATACAACCCCGAGTAGACCATCGGCTTGGGCTCGCGGTAGCCCGTCAACGCTTCGGTGGCGCCATGGCGGGCGGTGGTAACGGTGTCGCCGACCTTGGACTGCCTTACGTCCTTCACCCCGGTGATCAAGTAGCCGACCTCCCCCACACCCAGGCCCTGGCTGGCCTTTGGTTCGGGTGAGACGATGCCGACCTCGAGCAGCTCGTGGGTGGCGCCGGTGAACATCATCAAGATGCGCTCACGCGGAATGATCTTGCCGTCCACCACGCGGACATACGTCACCACGCCGCGGTAGATGTCGTAGACGGAGTCGAAGATCATCGCGCGGGTCGGGGCGTCGGCATCACCTTGCGGCGGCGGCACCTCACGCACCACGTGGTCGAGCAGGTCGGCGACGCCCTCCCCGGTTTTGCCGGATACCCGCAGCACGTCGCTCGGTTCGCAGCCGATGATGTGGGCGATTTCGGCGGCGTAGCGGTCCGGGTCAGCGGCGGGCAGGTCGATTTTGTTGAGCACTGGGATGATGTGCAGGTCGCGGTCCAGCGCCAGATAGAGATTCGCCAGTGTCTGCGCCTCGATGCCCTGGGCGGCGTCGACCAGCAGCACCGCGCCCTCGCAGGCCTCCAGCGCGCGCGACACTTCGTAGGTGAAGTCGACGTGGCCAGGGGTGTCGATCAGGTGCAGCACGAAATCGTCGTCACCCACACGCCACGGCAGCCGCACATTCTGCGCCTTGATGGTGATGCCGCGCTCGCGCTCGATATCCATCCGGTCCAGGTACTGGGCACGCATCGACCGCTCATCGACGACGCCGGTGAGCTGAAGCATCCGGTCGGCCAGCGTGGACTTGCCGTGATCGATGTGGGCGATGATGCAGAAATTCCGAATCTGCGCCGGCGCGGTGAAGGTCTTGTCGGCGAAACTGCTGATGGGAATCTCCTGGTCGACTGGGGTCTGAGGGTGCTTCGCGTGGCGGTCCGCGGGCATGTCCAGCGTATCCATGCAGGGTGGCCGGGACATACTCGGACACAGTCCCACCCGGCCGCTCGCGTCTATGCTGCGAATATGGCGTCTGCCCGGAAATCCCAGTGGAAGACGTTTCAGCGTTTCGCGGAGAACCTGGTTTTCGATCGGGCGCCGCGGCTGGTCCGGCACGTGCAGAACTCGCAGACCGTCCTGCGGGAACTGCAGCAAGCGGTGAAGATCACCGCGAACGTCATCGCCGCGGTCGCTCCGCAGCAGCCTGCCGCGATCGCCGCGGGCCGGCCGGTGACCAGCAGCAGCTTTCCCACCGCGCAGCGAGCCCGCAAGCTCGTCTACTCCCCAGACCTGGATGGGCGGGCCGATCCTGGAGAGATCGTTTGGACGTGGGTGGTCTACGAGGACGATCCCACTCGCGGCAAGGATCGGCCGGTCCTGGTCGTGGGTCGTGACCGCAGCGTGCTGCTCGGGCTAATGGTGTCCAGCCAGGAGCACCATGCCGCCGACCCCGACTGGCTCGGGATCGGTTCTGGTGATTGGGATTACGAGGGCAGACAGAGCTGGGTGCGGTTGGACCGGGTGCTCGACGTGCCCGAGGAGGGCATACGGCGCGAGGGCGCGATTCTGCGTCGCGAGACCTTCGATGTGGTGGCCGCCCGGCTGCGGGCCGAGTACGCCTGGCGCTAGGTATCAGCCCTGCGTGATGTAGTCCTGCAGCTGCTGCTGCCCGGCCTCGAGCTCTTCCATTCGGGTCTTCACCACGTCACCGATGCTGACGATGCCGATCAGCTTTTTCCCGTCCAGCACCGGCACATGGCGCACCCGGTTTTTGGTCATCAGCACGTTCAGAGAGTCAACCGAGTCTGACTTCGTGCAGGTGGCGACCGTGGCGGTCATGATTTTGGACACCGGGCGGGACAGCACACTGGCGCCATGCTTGTGCAGCTGACGCACGACGTCGCGCTCGGACACGATCCCGACGACACCCTCGGCACCGACCACGACCATGGCGCCGATGTTCTGGTCGGCGAGGCCGGCGAGCAGCTCTTTGACCGTTGCCTCGGGGTTGATCGTCACCACCGCCGCACCCTTGTTACGCAAGACGTCCGCGATCCGCATCGAGCCTCCAGCCGTTGTGATCTGCTTCACACCAGGCTACGGCTAACTCGCGCGGCGGGAAAGCCGACGCGAGGACCGACAACCAATACTGTCCAATACCCTCAGGCCCAGCGCCGAAACCCTCCATCCGTGGCACCCGGCGCGCGATTTAACGGTCGGCCGTCTCGCCATGAGAGTCGGACGCAGGTGAGGACGCGAATCCGCTGTCCGCCAGTCGAGTCAGTCGAATTCAACTACGCGCCGGTGCGGCTTGCGAGGATAGGGCCGGACCCAGGACATCTGCGATTACCACTCGTCGGTGGAGGAAGCGGCAGCGACCGCGGCCCGCGCGGGGGTGGGAACCCTGGTCATGACGCACTATGTGCCGGCTCTGGTGCCGGGGCAAGAAGAGCAATGGCGGATGCTGGCTGCCACCGAGTTCGCCGGACAGATCGAGCTCGGCGACGACCTGCACCGAGTCGAAGTCAACTAGGCGATCGTGGCAACGCCGCGCCTGCCACCACCAGCCACACCAGCGCCGCGACTCGTGCGATCGGCAAAATGACTCCCAGTTCCGGCCACGCCAGCACCAGCGTCGTCACTTCGGCAAGCGCGGCAATCACCAGGCCGGCCCAGGCCAGCGGTCTGGGCATCAATCCCAGCGCGCGGCCCGGCACGGCCATACCGGCGACCAACAGGCCCAACGCCACCAAGTGCCCCGGGCTGCCGACCAGAAACACCAGGAAGTAGATCGCGCGAACCAGCGCGGCGTCCGCGCTCACCTCGGGTCGCGACAACGTCCAGCCCAACAAAGCCGTCAGACCCAACGCGCCGGCCGCCAACGCTCCGCCCGTCAGCGCGATTGCCGCCGCGGGCCGGGCCACACCGAGCTGCCGCAACCGGGCGCCGGCCGTCGCCCCGTAGATCGCCAGCGGTACCGACGACGCGAACACCGCGGTGGCGATCATTTGCAGCGCGACCGGTTCGGCGCGGACATACGCCACAACCGCACTCATGGGCCCATAGGGCAACGGCATCACGCCGCCCAGTGCCACTCCGATGGCCAGCCCGCCGAAGAGCAGTCCAATGCAGAGCAGTCCGAGTCCCGGCAAGGCCAGCCGACTCGGTGCCGCCGACGCTGACGAATCGCTCACTGCATCCGGCTACTCCCTAGGCCAGCCGAGTGACCTCCACGATCACGTCGAGATCGGTTGCGCCCTCGCCTGAGTAGATACCTTTGAGCAGGGACACGTCGGTGTAGTCGCGGCCGACGCCCACACTGACGTACTGCTCGGTGATTTCGGTGTCGTTGGTGGGGTCGTAGTTCCACCAAGCCCCGGTCCAGGCTTGAATCCAGGCGTGGCTTCGCCCCTCCACGGTATCCCCGACAATGGCGTTACGTTTGGGGTGCAAGTAACCCGACACATAACGCCCGGGAATTCCCATGCTGCGCAACATCATTAGCGACAGGTGCACGAAATCCTGGCAGACGCCTCTGCCCTCGTTCAGCGCGTCCAGCCCGGACGAGTGCACGCCAGTGGTACCCGGGAGGTAGTCCAGCTCGTCGTGCACCCACTTGGCCGCGGCGACGACGGCTGCTTGGGGCTCATGGTTTTTGGCGATCTTCTTGCCCACGGACGCAACACGCTTACTTGCCGGGGTGTGATCGGTTGGGCGGAGCAGTTCGTCGAACCGATCGATCACTGCCTCGGATCGCAGGTCGCTCCACCCCGCCTCCATCGCCGCCGGCTCCGGCCGTTCGGTCTCGATGACCGACGAAGACATCACCGTGAGATCGGCATGCGGCGCGTGCAGGTCGAACGCCGTCACAGCGGTTCCCCAATAGTCGATGTAGCGATAGGACCGGGTCGCCGGAATCGTTTCGACACGGTTGAGGATGACGTTTTGCCTGGTGTCGGATCGCGGCGTCAGCCTGGCTTCGTTGTAGGAGGCAGTCACCGGCGACTGGTAGGCATACCCGGTGGTGTGCACTACCCGCATCCGCCACATCAGGCTTCCGCCTGCCTGGTGACCAGTCCGGCGCGCTGGCCGGCATCCGACCACGCTACCCAGGGAGTGACGTGGAAGTACTGCAGCGACAACGCTTCTCCGACATCGCGGCAGGTTCTCTGCAAGCCCGCCAAGCGGCTCTCCAGTGACTCCAGCAGCACACCGGGTTGCACGAATTCCAGTTCGCTGCGCGCCTGCCCGAGCAGTCGCTGCGCCTCGTCGGTGGCCCCGATACGGCTCTGCGGATTGTGCAGCAGCTCGTCGAGGTTGTGTTCGGCCAGCCTCAGCGAGTAGAACACCGAACGCGGAAACAGCCGGTCGAGCAACATGAACTCGACTACCCGAGCCGCGTCCAGCACACCGCGGTAGGTGCGCAGGTAGGTGTCGTGTGCGCCGGCCGAGCGCAGCAACGTCACCCATGCCGGTGAGGACGCGCTGTCCCCGACCCGCGATAGCAACAGCCTCACCGTCATGTCGACGCGCTCGATCGCGCGGCCCAGCAACATGAAGCGGTATCCGTCGTCACGGGAGAGCGTCGAGTCGGCCAAGCCGGCGAACATTGCCGCACGGCCCTCGATGAACGACAGAAACTCGTGTGGCCCAAGGCGTTTGGCGGCACGTTCGCGTTCGGGCAGGGCATGGTAGGTGGTGTTGAGACACTCCCAGATCTCGCTGGACGTCACTTCTCGCGCCGACTTCGCATTCTCGCGCGCCGCAGTGATCGAGTCGACGATCGAGCAGCCGCCCTTGTTGTTGGTGCTATAGGCCACCAGATCGGTCAACGACCAGACATCCAGGTCATGATCCGGGGGTTCGATACCGAGGACCCTCAACAACAACCGAGATGCCTGATCGGGATCGACGCTGGAATCCTCGAGCAGTTGGTGCAGCGCGACATCCAGAATTCGCGCGGTGTCGTCGGCGCGCTCGACGTAGCGACCGATCCAATAGAGCGCCTCGGCGTTGCGGGCCAGCATCAGCGCATCGCCTTCTTCTTCTTCCTCTTCTTCTGCTGCTGCTGTTGCTGTTGCTGTTGTTGCTCGTCCTGCAGCTGTTCGGCCTGCAGGGGCTGTTGCGTCCGCGACGAGCCGTCAGAAGCCGGGTCTGGGGGTGGTTTCGGCAGCGAACGCACGACCTCGGCGGCGCCCAACTCCCGGGCGACGGCCGCAGCGCGCGGCGCCAGCACCCAGGTGTCCTTGGAGCCACCGCCCTGGCTGGAGTTGACCACCCGTGAGCCTTCGACCAACGCCACCCGGCTCAGCCCACCGGGCAGCACCCACACGTCTTTGCCGTCGTTGACCGCGAACGGCCGCAGATCGACGTAGCGGGGCGCCAGGGTGTTGTCGATGTGGGTCGGAACGGTCGACAGTTCCATCATTGGCTGCGCGATCCAGCTTCGGGGGTCGTCGCGGATCTTCTTGCTGACGGCCGCCAGCTCTTTCTCGGAGGCCTCCGGTCCGAACACAATGCCGTAGCCGCCGGACCCCTCGACCGGCTTGACGACCAACTCGTCGATCCGATCGAGCACGTCTTCGCGTTCGTCATCCAGCCAGCATCGGAACGTCTCCACGTTGGCCAGCAGCGGCTTCTCGCCCAGGTAGTACTCGATCATGGTGGGCACGTAGGTGTAGACGAGCTTGTCGTCGCCGACACCGTTGCCGATCGCACTGGAGATGACGACGTTGCCGGCCCGGGCGGCGTTGACCAGACCCGCCACCCCCAGCACCGAGTCAGCGCGGAACTGCAGTGGGTCCAGGAAGGCATCGTCGATGCGCCGATAGATGACATCGACTTGGCGCTCCCCCTCGGTGGTGCGCATGTAGACCTGGTTGTCACGGCAGAACAGGTCGCGGCCCTCGACCAGTTCAACGCCCATCTGCCGCGCCAGTAGCGAATGCTCGAAGTACGCCGAGTTGTACACCCCAGGTGTCAGCACCACCACGGTGGGGTCGGCTTCGTTGGTGGCCGCGGAGTTGCGCAGCGCGCGCAGCAAGTGCGAGGAGTAGTCGTCGACGGCACGAACCCGGTGGGTGGCGAACAGGTTCGGGAAAACCCGCGCCATGGTGCGCCGGTTCTCCATGACATACGACACACCTGAGGGCGAGCGCAGGTTGTCCTCGAGAACGCGGAAGTTGCCCTTCTCATCGCGGATCAAGTCGATGCCGGCGACGTGGATTCGCACGCCGTTGGGCGGGACAATGCCCACGGCCTGGCGGTGAAAGTGCTCGCAGGAAGTGATCAACCGGCGCGGGATGACGCCGTCATTCAGGATCTCCTGATCGCCATAGATGTCGTCGAGGTACATCTCGAGGGCTTTGACCCGCTGGGTGATACCCCGCTCCAAGCGGCTCCACTCGGCAGCCGAGATCACCCGCGGCACCAGGTCCAGCGGGAAAGGCCGCTCCTGACCCGACAGCGAAAACGTGATGCCCTGGTCGATGAACGCCCGGGCCAGCGCTTCGGCCCTGGCCTTGAGGTCCGAGGCGTCCGACGGCGCAAGCTCGGCGTAAATACCCTTGTACGGGCCGCGGACGTTGCCGTGAGCATCGAACATCTCATCGAAGGCCATCAAATAAGCGTCCGACGTGTTGTATCCGCCGAAGATGCGCTCAGAACGTGCCTGCGAACGCGCGGGGCCGCGCGACCCACGCCTGGTCTCCGCAAGCTGGCTGGTAAGACTCACTTTTCAGATGCTGCCTCAAATTGACGTTGCGGCAGGCCACGGGTTCCCCTTTTGGGAGAAAACGTAACCGGCTGATAACCTGGGCACTCGCCGCCGGTATATCGGGTGCCTCAAGCCAACACCGTATCTAAGAAGGAAACAACGCGTGGCCAACATCAAGTCGCAGCAGAAGCGCAATCGCACTAACGAGCGCGCCCGCCTGCGCAACAAGTCGGTGAAGTCCTCGCTGCGTACCGCCGTGCGCGCGTTCCGCGAGGCCACCCACGCCGGCGACAAGGAGAAGGCCGCGGAGTTGCTGGTGTCGACCAACCGCAAGCTGGACAAAGCGGCCAGCAAGGGCGTGATCCACAAGAACCAGGCGGCCAACAAGAAGTCGGCGCTGACCAGGGCCCTGAACAAGCTCTGAGCCCATCGGCGGGTCCACCGCTCATCGGCTGCGGTCCGCCACCAGCTCCGCGACCTGCCTGACCGCGGATTCCAACGCGTAGTCGGCGTCTGCAACGGCACCCTTGACGTTGGCGTTGAGCACCGCCACCACTTTCATCGCGGTAGCCACCGTGTCGCGCGACCAACGCCGGGCCTGTTTCTGGGCTTTCTGCACCCGCCAGGGCGGCATCCCCAGCTCCGCCGCCAGGCGGTAGGGGTCGCCGGACAGCGGCCCTACCCGACCAATGGTGTGCACGGCTTCGGCCAGCGCATCGGCCAGCACCACCAGTGGCTCCCCGCGAATCATCGCCCAGCGCAGCGCCTCCGTGGCTCCTTCGATGTCGCCGGCGACCGCCTTGTCGGCGATGTCGAATCCCTTCACTTCCGCTTTGCCGCTGTGATAGCGCCGCACCGCGGCGGCATCGACGGCACCAGCGGTGTCAGCGACCAGCTGCGAACAAGCCGAGGCCAGTTCGCGCACATCGGAGCCAACGGCGTCGAGCAGGGCGGTCACCGTCTCCTCGTCGACCTTGACGCGCAGCGCGCGGAACTCCTTGCGGATGAAGTCGATGCGTTCGCTGAGCTTGGTGATCCGCGCGCAGGGGTGTACCTGCGCACCGAGCTTTTGCAGCTCGTTGGCCAGCGCTTTAGCCCGCCCGCCACCCGAGTGCGCCACCACCAGCACCGTGCCCGTCGGGATGTCGGCGGCAGCCGCAGTGATCACCGCAGCCGCGTCTTTGCCCGCTTCGCCGGCAGCCTCCAGCACCACGATGCGTTCGTCAGCGAACAGTGACGGGCTCAGCAGTTCGGCGAGCTCATACGTTCCAACATCACCGGCCCGCATCCGGCTGACCGGCACGTCGTCGGTGCCGGCACGCTGCCGCGCCGACTGCAGCACGTCGGCCACCGCCCGCTCGACCAGCAGTTCCTCGTCTCCCAGGACCAGGTGCAACGGTGCAGGCTCGCTCACCCCACGATGGTGTCACGACTGGCCGACTAGTCCTGACAGCGACCAGGCCAACACCCAAATGACGAACGCTATGCCGCCCAGTCCGATCGCCAAACGAAACCAGCGCCACCGCCACCACCGCAGGGCCAGCAGCAATACCAGCACCGTGGCACCGCCGACCACCAGCACACCGGCCGTCCCCGACGGAACGGGCACGGTCGCGGCGGGGACATCGGCCGCAAGGTGGGCCACACCCAACGCCCACCACAGTTCGGGACCGGCGAATCGGATCAGCAGCTGCGCACCGGTCGGCCACACCAGGCACAACACCGCCGCCGCACTGCCCAGCACAGTGATCGGTGCTATCGCCGCCGCCACCGCGAGATTGGCTACCGCCGCCACTAGGCTGAGCCGGCCCGAAATACCGGCGACCAGCGGAGCGGTCACCACATGCGCGGCCCACGCAACTGCGAGCGCATCCGCCAGCGGCTTGGGGCAGCCTCTCCCGGTCAGGCGCCGTGACCAGACCGGTGCGATGACGACCAGCGCGGCCGTCGCAAGCACCGATAGCGCGAAGCCCACATCGACGGCCAGGTGGGGAGCAACGACCAGCAATATCAGCACCGCCGCCGACAGAGCCGGAATCGCTTGTCGCCGTCGCGAAGACAGCATCCCCGCCAACGCGATGGCACCCATCACGGCCGCCCGCAACACGCTTGCCGTCGGTTGCGCGACGATGACGAAAGCCAGCAATGCCAACGCGGCAAGCGCCACGGCCGCCCGGGGGCCGATCAGCCGGGCCGAGAACAGCACCGCCGCGCACACGATCGTGACGTTGGCCCCGGATACCGCCGTTAAGTGCGTCATGCCGGCAGCGCGAAAGTCACGGCTGGTCTCGGCGCTAACCGCCGCGGTGTCACCGAGGACCAGGGCGGGCAGCATCGCGGCCTGATCGGCAGGCAATGCCTCGCGGGCGGCGGCGGCAAAGCGAGTGCGCACAGTGTGAGCGGCGCGCTGCACCGCACTGGCCTGGCCCATCGTTGGATGACCCGTCGCGTTGAGCACGGCGACCGTCAAGTCATGGCGGGCGGGACGGTTGATGCGCGCAGTGAACCGCACCGGCTGGCCCGACATCACGCCACCGAAGTCCGAGGCCCGCGCGAAAACGACTACCCGTCCAGATATTTCGTCTGCGCGCAGACGCTGCAAGGTGGCACGAAACATCAACCTGCCGCGGTCCAGCGACAGCGGGCTCTCGGTGGGGGTGACCGTCACCGGCGCGGCAGTCCCGAATGCCGCGGCAATTGGATGGCGAGCTACCGCGTCGGTGCGGAGCGCGATCGCGAACCCGAAGCCCGCACCCACAACACCGATCGCCAGCACGCCGGCGCCGATCGCCTGCAGGCGCGGGCATTGACCACGTCGGCGCGCCATGCACAGCAGTACGCACGAGGCGGCGAGCAGCACGATGCAGCAGGACGCCAGCACCCGGCCCACCGGCCACAAGATCCCGGCGGCAGTGACCGTCCAGCCGGTAAACGCGCCGGGGACCAAGCGGACATCGAGGTGCGCCAGTGGCGACTCATCGAAGCCGGGCTGGCGCACCGGGTGTCAGACACGGACCAGGGCACGCAGCTTTTCCAGCCGCGCCGGGCCGATGCCATCGACATCGGCGAGCTGGTCGACGCTGGTGAATTTGCCGTTGGCCTGCCGCCACGCCACGATCGCGGCGGCGGTGACCGGTCCAACCCCGGGCAAAGCGTCCAGCTGCGCCACGGTCGCGGTGTTGAGGTCGAGCACCTCACCCGCCTTCGGCTTGACCGATCCCGATACCGGTGCCGGCGCCCCAGGTATCGGTGCCGAGCCGGAGGCCACCGAGCTGCCGAGCGCCGTCGGCTGCCCTGAGATAGGGGCCAGCCCGACCACGATCTGTTCGCCGTCACCGAGCGGACGGGCCATGTTCAATCCGATGGTGTCCGCACCGTCCACCGCACCGCCGGCGGCCTGCAGCGCATCGGCGATCCGCGCACCAGGCGCCAGGGTGACCAATCCGGGAGTGCGCACCAGGCCGACCACGCTGACCACCACCGGTCGGTCGGGACCTGGCGGCTGGCCGGCAGCCGGACTCGCCGACGATCTGGGGCTTGCCGTGGACGCGTTCTCGACCGGAGGGAGCTTGGCCGACATCACCGGTGCGGGCTTGTCGCGCACCAAGGTCAATATCGTGACCAGCACGGCCAGCGCGGCCACCAGCGCCAACGCGATGGCACCGGCGCGACCCGGATCGGTACGCAACCTGGCCGCCCAGCCGCCGCGCTGCGAACCGTCGGGTAGCCACCGGGGCAGCAACGAATTCTGATCGTCATCTGGCGCGTCCTGGTCTTGCTCGGAGTCCTCGGGATCGGCGCGCGAATCGGTATCCGGGTCAGCACCAAGCCGCCGATGCAGTCGCTCGGCGGGCAGTTCTATTCGCATGCGGCGACGGTAAGTGCGCCGACCGTCCCGACGGCGCGTCCAGAGGCGTTGCGGCGCTCGCTTGTGGACTAACCCGAGGCTGTGCACAAGCACTACATGGGATGGGTCAAGATGGAATGCAGAGCGAACGACCAGGACCGGATGCCCGTTGTCTTCACCCAGGTCGCCACGTTCAGCCCCACACGACAGGAGGCTGCCATGAAGTTGGCGCTGACACCAGAGGAAGCCGCGTTCCGCGACGAGCTTCGCACCTTCTACACGACCCAGATCCCCGAGGAGCTCCGCGAGGCGGTGCGCCAGGGCGCGCCGGTGACTAAGGACCAGATCGTCACCAGTCACAAGATCCTCAACGAGCACGGGCTGGCGGTACCGAATTGGCCGGTGGAATGGGGCGGCAAGGACTGGACGCCGACCCAGCACCAGATCTGGGCCGACGAGATGCAATTGGCGTGCGTCCCGGAGCCGCTGACCTTCAACACGAGGATGGTCGGCCCGGTGATCGCCGAGTTCGGGTCCGAGGAGATCAAGCAGCGCTTCCTGCCGCCGACGGCCAGCATCGACATCTGGTGGTGCCAGGGTTTCTCCGAGCCCGAGGCCGGCTCGGACCTCGCCTCGCTGCGCACCACCGCGGTGCGGGACGGCGACAGCTACGTCGTCAACGGGCAGAAGACCTGGACGACGCTGGGCCAGTACGCGGACTGGATCTTCTGCCTGGTGCGCACCGACCCGCAGGCGCCCAAGCGCCAGGCCGGCATCTCGTTCCTGCTCATCGACATGGCGACCCCCGGCATCACAGTGCGGCCGATCAAGACGATCGACGGCGGCCAGGAAGTCAACGAGGTGTTCTTCTCCGACGTTCGGGTGCCCGCCGATCAGCTTGTGGGAGAAGAGAATCAGGGCTGGACGTACGCGAAGTTCCTGCTGGGCAACGAGCGCACCGGCATCGCGAGGGTCGGCAACACCAAGGTGCGCTTCGCCGAGGTGAAAAAACACGCGGCGCAAACCGGATTGTTGGGAGATCCATTGTTCGCGGCGCGACTGGCCGAGGCCGAAAACGAGCTGCTGGCACTGGAGCTCACGCAGGCGCGGGTGGTCTCGGACTCCGCGGACGGTAAGCCCAACCCGGCATCGTCGGTGCTCAAGATGGTGGGAAGCCAATTACAGCAGCTGGCAACCGAATTGTTCGTCGAGGTGGCCGGTCCCGATGCGCTGCCGGCCGACGGGGCAGACATAGCGTCACCGGAATGGGCGAAAGCCAGCGCGCCGCGCTATCTCAACTACCGCAAGACGTCGATCTACGGCGGCACCAGCGAAGTGCAGCGCAACATCATCGCGTCCACCATTCTGGGATTGTGAGGCAGCCATGGATTTTCAGCTGAGCGACGAGCAGGCCCTGCTCCGCGACACCACCCGCGACCTCCTGTCACGCACCTATGATCCGGAGAGCCGCAACAAGATCATCGAGACCGATCTCGGCTGGAGCCGCGATGTCTGGAGCCAGCTCGCCGACACCGGGATTCTGGGCCTCGGGTTCGAGCCAGAAGAGGCGGGCCAGATCGAGATCATGGTGGTGCTCAACGAGATTGGGCGGCGGTTGGCGCCCGAGCCCGTCGTGCACGCCGCCCTGGCGCCCGGTGCGCTGATCGCCGAACGCGGGAGCGACGCGCAAACGCAACTGCTGGACGAGGTCGCAGCGGGTCAAAAGCTGCTCGCGTTCGCCCATTTGGAAACCGGCCACCGGAAACCGACCACGGCCGTCACCACTCAGGCTGCGCGGCAAGGCGATTCGTGGACCCTGTCCGGAACGAAGAACCCGGTCCCGGCCGGTGACTGCGCCGAAACGCTGGTGGTCAGCGCCGCATTGCCGGACGGCGGCACGGGATTGTTCCTGGTGGACAGTGAGGCCGTGGACCGGCACCCCTACCCGACGTTCGACAGTCAGCGCGGCGCTCAGATTGACCTGAACTCTGCGCCCGCCGAGCCCCTTGGCGACGCGGTGGACGCCTCACCCGCTATCCGCGACGCCATCGTCCGTATTCAGTCCGCGTTGTGCGCCGAAGCCGTCGGCGCAATGGAGGAAGCGCTGCGCCTCACCGCCGATTACCTGAAGACCCGCAAGCAGTTCGGCGTCACGCTCAACAAATTCCAGGCGCTCACTCAGCGCGCCGCCGACATGTACGTATCGCTGGAGTTGGCGCGCAGCATGAGCTTCTACGCGGCGATGTCGATCGCCGACGGCAACCTCGACCCGATGATCGCATCGCGGGCCAAGTTGCAGGTCGGCCGGTCCGGACGGCATATCGCGCAGGAGTCCATCCAGCTGCACGGCGGCATCGGCATGACCGCGGAATATCCGGTCGGCCACTACGCCGCTCGGCTCACCGCGATCGAACACACCTTGGGCTCCTCGCAGGATCACCTGCAGGTCCTGATTGACCACATCGCCGATTACGACTTAGCCCGGCTCTAGCGCATGGCCGAGCTCTCCGCCAGGGTCATCGAGTTCCTGTCGGCCGGCACCCGCACCGGGATGCTGGGTTACGTTGCCGCTGATGGCAGACCATTGGTCGCGCCGGTGTGGTTTGTCGTCGATGATGGCCAGCTCGTGTTCAACACCGGCCGTGACACGTCGAAAGGCCGTGCCCTGGCGCGTGATTCGAGAGTTGTCATCTGTGTGGACGACCCCCACCCGCCCTATTCGTTCGTCCAGGTGCAGGGTGTGGCGACGGTGACCGAGGATCCGCAGGACGTGCTGGACATCGCGACCAGGACCGGCGCACGGTATATGGGCGCCGACCGCGCCGACGAATTCTGCCGCCGCAACGCTGTTCCCGGCGAACTGGTGGCGCGGGTCAGCCCGACCAAGGTCATCGCCGGATTCGACATCAGCGACTGATTGCACAACGCGCCTACGGCAAAGGAGGCCGTTCAATCATTTAAGTAGGCGCGGGCGCATAGACGGATTCCACCGACTGTGAGACAACCTCTGGAATCTGACCGGCTAGGTACTCGCCGAGCCCCCCGAGCCGGCCACATTGCAACGCTTCGCTGATCGGTTTGCCCACTTCAATTTTCGGGACCATATGATGCGTCCTTCATATGGCTTGGCGGAGGCAACCGTCTTCGTGGCGACTGGCAGCTGGAGTGAATCATCGGAGGCGGTTCACTTCGATCTCGGGGAGCTGTCCGCGGGCCGCGCTCAGCGGTGTTCGGCAGGGACCGGCACAGAGCTGGTCAAATACAAAGTGCCGCAATCACCCACGCTGCGGATCGTCGACTCCGACACAAACCGCGAGTGCCCTCAGGGCTTGGTCGGCGAGATCTGGGTACATGGCGCCAATGTCGCCGACGGCTACTGGCGCAAACCGCCGGAGGAGCAGCGCTGCTTCGGCGCAATGCTCGTCGACCCTTCGCCGGGCACGCCTGACGGACCCTGGCTAAGAACCGGCGACCAGGGTTTCGTCTCCGAGGGTGAGCTGTTCATTGTCGGCCGCATCAAGGATCTGCTGATCATCCATGGGCGTAATCACTATCCCGAGGACATTGAGGCGACGATCCAAGAGATCACACGTGGTCGGGTCGCGGCGATATCGGTCCCGCTGAACAGTACCGAGAAGCTGGTCACCATCATTGAGCTCAAGAAGCGAGGCGATTCCAACGAGGAGGCGATGAACAGGCTCAGTGGGGTCAAAAGCGACGTCACCTCCGCGATATCCAATGCGCACGGCTTGAATGTCGGGGACCTCGTTCTGGTATCGCCCGGGTCGATTCCCACCACGACGAGCGGCAAGATCCGGCGCGCCGCCTGCGTCCAGCAGTACCGCCAGGACCAATTCACCCGGTTGGACGCCTAAGAAAAAACTAAGCCGGCCTGGATTCGATCGCTCGCCGCCTTGAAGCCGCCGTGAAGTTGCAATCCTGCTGGCCGCGGCCGGGCTATGTGTTCCTCGCCGGCGGCATGGCCGGGCTTTGACCTTTTCTCAAACGCGAAAGCTCAGCAGCTTCAGGCCAATTGCATATCGGGGATCACCATAGACGTCGACGCTACTGCAGCTGTTTGCTGTGTGGTCACAATCGCACTCGCCGCAACAGCAACAGATGACTGGCCAATTTTTTGGCCGCGGCTAAGTTCGCTCTGAATACTTGGGACGCCCGGCTCGCGTGCACGTGGGCCGGGTTGAACATAATGAGTCCAATCGCTACGGCAAAGGAGCACCCGATGAGCACAACCAGCCCAGACCGTCCATTGCGGGTGATCCAGTGGACGACGGGCAACATAGGGCGGCGATCGCTGCACGCGATCATCGGCAGACACGATATGGAGCTGGTTGGTGTCTACGCACATGGGCCGGACAAGGTCGGTGTCGATGCCGCCAAACTGGCCGGCTGGCCGGAGCCGACCGGGGTACAAGCGACCGATGACATCGACGCGCTGCTCGCGCTGAGGCCCGACGCGTGTTGCTACAACCCCTTGTGGTCCAACATCGACGAATTGGTCCGCCTGCTGGAATCGGGCGTCAACGTGTGCACCAGCGCAGCCTGGATTACCGGCGGCAAGCAGACACCGCAGGACCGGAAACGCATCGAGGATGCTTGCGAACGCGGCGACTCGACGATCTTCGGCAGCGGCGCGCACCCCGGGATGACAAATATGGTCGGCATGGTGCTCAGCGCTTCCTGTGAGCGCGTCGACGAGATCCGGATCACCGAATCGGTGGATTGCTCGACATACGAGTCAGCGGAAACCCAGACGGCGATGGGGTTTTCACAAGATCCCGACACGCCGGGGCTGGCCGACAACGTGCGCCGGGAAAGCGAGGTCTTCGCGGAGTCGGCAGCGATGATGGCCGATGCGATCGGCGCAAAGCTGGACAAGATGACCTTCGACGTCACTTTTACCGCGGCCACGGCCGATTCCGATCTGGGGTTCATGAAGATCCCCGCGCGAACGGTCGGCGGCGTTTATGGCTACCACCGCGGCTGGGAAGGCGACCGCAATGTTGTCAGCGTCGGATTCAACTGGGTTATGGGCAGTCATGTAGTCCCGCCCAAGCCGCTGGAGCACGGCCACGTCATCCAGGTTTTCGGGCTGCCCAACATGCGTACCGTCCTGCATTGCCTGCCGCCAAAGGATTGGACCGAGCCCGGCTTCATGGGACTGGGCATGATCTACACCGCAATGCCGGTTACCAATGCGGTCCCGGCCGTGGTGGCCGCCCAGCCCGGGATTGTGACGCTTGCCGACGTGCCACCGGTCACCGGCCGGCTGGCGCGCTAGACCTGTGCGGGTCGTCACGTAGACCACACCCCGGAGGAACGGTTCCGTCCTCTAAGGTATTAGGATACTTAGCCGAGCAAAGGTTCCGGTGGCAACTAATGTTGTCGACGAGGGTGGCGAGCTTTCCGGCAGGACGGCAGGCCCCGTTAGCGGTGAGCGGAAGGCGGTCAGGTGATGGCTAGTCCAAGTTCAGGTTCAAGGACCGGTGCCATAACCCGTGCATTCAAACGAGCGTGGATACCCCTGCTGTTGATCGTGGTCCTGGGCGTCTCGGCACTGGCCGTGACGCGGCTGCACAAAATCTTCGGCTCGCAGGACCTCAACGCGAACGCAGGCGCCGGCATTGAGATCGTGCAGTTCAACCCGAAGGTCGTCGTCTACGAGGTGTCCGGCCCACCCGGTGCCACCGCGAACATCAACTACTGGGACGAGAACGCCAACACACATCAGGTCAATGCGGCCCCGCTGCCGTGGTCGACGACGATCTCGACCACGCTGCCCGCGGTGAGCGCCAACATCATGGCGCAAAGCGACGGCAACCGAATCAGCTGCAAGATCACCGTGGACGGCGTCGTGCGCGAACAGCAAAACTCCGACGGCCACAACGCCCAGACCTTCTGCCTGGTGAAGTCCGCATGAGCGACCTGAACAGCAAGAGCCATGCGGCCACCGAAAACGAGGACACCGGGCCGATCCGCACCCAGAGCCCCGCTAAGACTGAGCGCGGCCACCGCCCGGTCCTTCCACACACAATCCGCATATTCGCGGTGCCCATCATCCTGGGCTGGGTATTTGTGACGGTCCTGGTGAATGTCATCGTCCCGCGATTGGAGGTCGTCGGCGAAGCGCACTCGGCGCCGATGGCACCACTGGACGCGCCGTCCATGAAGGCGATGATGCTGCTTGGTCACAACTTCCACGAATTCGATTCCAACAGCACCGTGATGATCGTGCTGGAAGGTCAGCAACCCCTCGGCGACGACGCGCACCACTACTACGACAACGTGGTCCGCCAACTGCGCGCGGATCCCAAGCACATCCAACACATCCAGGACTTCTGGGGAGACCGACTAACGGCTGCCGGGGCGCAGAGCGCCGACGCCAAGGGCGCCTACGTCATGTTGAACCTCGCCGGCAACCAGGGCACCACGCAGGCGAACAATTCCGTGGACGCCGTCCGCAAGGTGATCGAGCGGAACCAGGCGCCGCCCGGGGTGAAGGCCTACGTCACCGGTCCCGCCGCGCTCAGCGACGACATGCACCTCATCGGGAACGCGAGCCTGGCCAAGATCACGCTGTTCACCCTGGCGGCCATCGCGATCATGTTGCTGCTGGTCTACCGCTCCATTGTCACGACGCTGGTCCAGCTGTTCATGACCTTCGTCGCATTGGCATGTTCGCGGGGAGTCGTCGCGGTTCTCGCGTATCACAATGCATTCGGGCTCACCACGTTCGCCGCCAACATCCTGACCATGTTGGCGATCGCGGCCGGGACGGACTACGGCATCTTCCTCGTCGGCCGCTATCAAGAGGCACTGCGAGCCGGCGAGGATCGAGAAACCGCCTACTACACCACATTTCGCGGGGTGGCTCCGGTTGTCTTGGGGTCGGGCCTGACGATTGCTGGGGCGACCTACTGTCTGAGCTTCGCCCGGCTGCCCTGGTTCAACACCATGGGCGCACCCGTCGCGATCGGAATGCTGGTCGTGGTGTTGGCCGGGCTCACGCTGGGTCCCGCTGTTGTTTTCGTGGGCAGTCGCTTCCACCTCTTCGAGTCCAAACGGGCGGCCAAGAGGGGTCGGCTATGGCGGCGGGTGGGTACCGCGGTGGTGCGCTGGCCCGCACCGATTTTGGCCGTAAGTGCCGCCATTGTTCTGGTAGGCATGGTAGCCCTGCCGAGCTACAAGACGAGCTACAACGACCGCTACTACTTGCCGACTTCGGCCCCGTCCAATCTCGGGCAAGCGGCGGCGGACCGGCATTTCTCGCAGGCCCGGATGAACCCCGACATGTTGATGGTCGAAGCCGACCATGACATGCGAAATCCGGCCGACATGCTGGTGCTGGACAGGGTGGCCAAAAACGTCATGCGCACGGTTGGTATCGCCATGATCCAGGACATCACCAGGCCGCTGGGCATCCCGATTCAACACAGCTCGATACCGTTCCAGAACAGCATGCAAAGTCAGACGACCATGCAGAACATGGCCTTCCTCAAGGACCGCATGGCCGACATCCTCAAGTTGGCCGACCAGCTGCAGGTCAACATCGACATCACGGAACGCCAGTACGCAGTGACGCAAGATCTTTCCAAGGCTGCTGACGACAGCGCAAAGACCACGGCCGAAACATCAGAAATTACCGATAAATTACGGGACCACATCGCGGATTTCGATGACTTCTGGCGGCCGCTACGCAGTTACTTCTACTGGGACAAGCACTGCTACGACATTCCCATGTGCTGGTCGTTGCGGTCCCTATTCGACTCGTTGGACGGGATCGACCAGCTTGCCGAGAAGTTCCACACCCTCACCGCTGACATCCAGCGCACCGCCTCGGCCACGCACGAGCTGATGACGCTGTTCCCCCCGCTGATTGCGACGCTGAAGGCCACCAAGGGCATCACGCTGACGCTGTACCAGACGTTCTCGGCGATGATCAATCAGATGGAGGCGATGAGCGATACCGCCATCGTCATGGGGCAGAGCTTCGATACCTCCAAAAACGATGACTTCTTCTACCTGCCGCCGGAAGCCTTCCAGAATCCGGACTTTCAGACGGGACTGAGGATGTTCTTGTCGCCGGATGGTAAGTCGGCGCGCTTTTTCATCACCCATCAGGGCGATCCCATGACCCCGGAAGGAATCTCACGGGTCGATTCGGAGCGCACCGCCGCGCAAGAGGGACTGAAGCAATCGTCCCTGTCGGACGCCAAGGTTTATCTCGGTGGTACCGCCGCGACCTTCAAGGACATGCACGACGGCGCCAAATTCGACCTGATGATCGCAGTGGTGTCGGCTCTCACGCTGATCTTCATGATCATGCTGCTGCTCACCCGAAGCGTGGTGGCCGCGCTGGTGATCGTCGGCACCGCGGCCAGCTCCATCGCTGCGTCATTCGGCCTGTCTGTGCTCATCTGGCAGGACTTGTTCGGCATCAAAATCCACTGGATCGTCATGGCGCTATCCGTCATCATCCTGTTGGCCGTTGGATCCGACTACAACCTGCTGCTGGTCTCCCGGTTCAAAGAAGAGATCCATGGCGGACTCAAGACGGGAATCATCCGGTCCATGGCCGGAACCGGCGGGGTGGTGACGGCAGCGGGTCTGGTGTTCGCCTTCACCATGGCGTCCATGCTCGGCAGCGACTTGCGGGTGTTGGGCCAGTTCGGGTCCACTGTCTGCATCGGTCTGCTGCTCGACACCCTGATCGTGCGTACGCTACTGATGCCGTCGATCGCCACCCTGCTCGGACGATGGTTCTGGTGGCCGCAAGTTGTCCACCCGCGCGGTGATAATGCCCGACGGCCGGTGAACGCCTAGGTTTCTGCTAGTTCCAGGCACACCGCGACTGCTCCCGCGCCGACGTGCAGCGCGAGCACCGGCCCCAACGGCGTGATGATCGCCGGCTCGCACGCCGGGAGCCGCCGCGCCAGCGTCGCCGCCACCTCGCTCGCGCCGTCGGGGTTGGCGACGTGGTGCACCGCCAATGCTGCAGAGCCATCGCCGACGATCTCGCAGACCCGATCGATCATCGCCGCCGTCGCGTTGCTGACGGTGCGCACCCGTTGGGCCAGAACAAGTTTGCCGTCCTCGACGCGCAGCAACGGCTTGAGCGCCAGTGCGGTGCCAAGCCACGCCTTGGCGCCACCGATCCGACCGCTGCGGCGCAGATTGTCCAGCCGGTGCACCACCATGAACGCGTGACTACGGGACACGGCCGAACTCGCAGCATCCGCGACAGTGTCCAGGTCGCCACCGGCGGCCGCGGCCCGCGCGGCGGCCAGCACCGAAAAGCCGGTGCCCATTGCGGCGGACCTCGAGTCGATCACCCGCACGGCCGGATCGAGGTCGGCCGCGGTCCGTTCCGCATTGCCGTAGGTTCCCGACAACGCCGACGAAATGTGCACCGCCACCACGCCGTCCCCACCGCTGTCGGCCAGCGCCTCCTGGTAGACGTTGGCCAGTTCGGCCAGAGTGGCCGCCGCGGTCGTGGCGTGCAGCTTGTAGACATCATCGGGGATCTCGTCCACGCCGTCGCGCAGATCGTCGCCGTCAAGCAAGATGTGCAGCGGAACTACTCGTATCGCCCATTTTTCGAGCAACTCGGCCGGCAGCCGCGACGACGCATCGGTCACCACCATAACGGACATGGTGCTACCCGCGTGGCTTCTCGGTCGATATCCCGGCTTCGGCCAGCGCCTTGAGCATCAGCTCCGCGACCGCCTGGTGGGCCTCGAAAATTCCAGTGAATGCCGTCGGGGTTGCCGCGCCCACTCATAATGTGTTCGGCCACAGCGGCTTTGAGATCTACCAGGGGAACATCATGGCTCTGGGCCCATTCGGTGATCGCCGCAGCGGTCCCCGCGCGACCATGGTGGGCCGTGCCGTATGTCTCAGCGATGTGCACCGACGGCAGCGACGCGACGATCGGGATTCCGGGGCGGTTGAAATCGATTGCACCGCGGGTTTGTTCGAGGTACTCGGCGCTCAAGTGTGGCGGCAACGCCGACCTGGCCACGGGTGAGAGCCTGGGCTGTACCCAGGCGTAGCCATCGCGGACCCAACGCCGCAGCCACGGCGGTCGCACATAGCGGATCAGCTCGCGCAGCGCGGTCGGCAGTACCGAGGGCAGCGAATCCATCCCGCCGGTGGCGAATATCACCGCCCCCGCCCTGGGCAGCGCCGCCCAGGCCCGCGGATCCTGGGTCGCCGCCCACCAGATGTCGCGGCATGTCCAGCCGATGCGGCCAATCAGTTCCAAGTCCCAACCTAGTTGCGAGGCAACAATATTAGGCCAGATGCGCACATCGTCGGCGGGCAGACCGCCGGTGGGCCCATAGTAGGCCAGCGAGTCCGCGAAGACTAGCAGCACCGGTCGTACTTCAGAGGACATCGTTGGAGACCTGAGCCGAAGCGTTCCACACGTCGAGGCGCCAGCGGATGCTGTCAAAGTCAACGCCGTGGTCGTCGGAATGGCCCGACAGCTGCACCCAACTGGCATTGCCCATGCCGCCCAAAATCGGCCAGTTGGCGATCGGAAGCTTCAGCAGCGCGGCCGACAACGCGGCGATCAGGCCGCCGTGTGCCACCAGCACCACAGGTCGATCCGGTTGGTTGGTGTCACCCCATTCGGGTTCGCCGGATACCAGTTCGGCAACCAACGGCAGGCTGCGAGCGGCCACGTCGACCCTGCTTTCCCCACCATGGGGTGCCCACGTTGCGTCTTCGCGCCATGCCAACCGGGCGCCCGGGGCATCGGCATCGATCTGGGCGTGCGTCAAGCCCTGCCAGTCGCCAAGATGGGTCTCCCGCAATCGGTCGTCCACCCAGACCTTCAGACCGGTTCGCTCCCCCACCTTGATCGCCGTGTCGTAGGCGCGCCGCAGATCCGACGAAACGATCAGCAACGGCTGCATCTTGGCCAGCACCTCGGCAGCGGCGACCGCCTGCGCGCGGCCCAGTTCGCTGAGCTCGGTATCCAGCTGGCCCTGCATCCGGCTACCGAGGTTGAAGTCGGTTTGCCCGTGCCGCAACATCACCAGACGACGGACCCTCATTGCGCGCTCGCTGAGTCGTCGGCGTTCTCGGCCAAATCCACCGGCACCACCGGGCAGTCACTCCACAACCGGTCCAGGGCATAGAAGTTGCGATCGTCCTGATGCTGGATGTGCACGACGATGTCGCGGTAATCCAGCAGCGTCCAACGGCCTTCCCGAGCGCCCTCGCGGCGCGCCGGCCGGTAGCCCGCCTTGCGCATTTTCTCCTCGACCTCGTCGACGATGGCGTTGACCTGCCGCTCGTTGGACGCCGAGGCGATGACGAAGCAGTCCGTGATCACCAACTGGCCGGAGACGTCGATGACGACGACATCGTCGGCGAGCTTCGAAGCGGCCGCACCGGCGGCCACCGTCGCCATCTCGATGGCTTCCTGGGTTGCGGTCACGTGTTCTTCCCGGTGGCCAGGCCGGAGGTCGTCGGGCTGGCGGCCTCATCGGCCCCTTGATCGCGGCGGTAGAGCCGGCGCTTGGAGACGTACTGCACGACACCGTCGGGCATCAGGTACCACAGTGGCCGGCGCTCCTCGGCGCGTCGACGACAGTCGGTCGACGAAATCGCCAGTGCCGGAATCTCGACAAGGGTCAACGCATCCTCGGCCAGCTCGCCCAATACGCCGGTGATGTGGTCGTGGCGCAACTCATATCCGGGCCGGCTGACCCCGACGAAGCGCGCCAAGTCGAACAGCTCTTCCCAGCCTTGCCACGACAGAATGGAGGCCAGCGCGTCAGCGCCGGTGATGAAGTACAGCTCGGAGTCTGGGTTGAGGGCGTGCAGATCGCGCAGCGTGTCCCGAGTGTAGGTGGGCCCGGCGCGGTCGATGTCGACCCGGCTCACCGAGAAGCGGGGGTTGGAGGCGGTGGCGACCACCGTCATCAGGTAACGGTCCTCGGCCGCTGACACATGCCGGTCCTTTTGCCACGGCTGGCCGCTGGGCACAAACACCACTTCGTCAAGATTGAACAGGTCGGCGACCTCGCTGGCAGCAACCAGGTGGCCGTAATGGATGGGATCGAACGTCCCACCCATCACTCCTAACCTGCGAAGCTGCTTTTGCACGATTTGCCAGCTTACTTGAGCCTACGAGCAGGACCGATTCCCCAGCCCAGGCCCGCAAAGCAACAGGTCACACCGGCAGCAGCTGGTCGACCACCGCGGCCAGCTGCTTGGCAGACCGGCACTCGTGCATCGTGATCACCTCTTGGTAACGCGGCACCGCCGAGTCGCCGCTACCCCACAGGTGTTTGGGCTCGGGGTTGAGCCAGTGCGCGTGCCGGCTGGCGGTCACCATATCGGCCAGCACATCGATGGCCGGGTCGCGGTAGTTGGTTCGGCCGTCCCCGAGCACCAGCAGCGAACTGCGCGGTGACAGCACATTCGGGTGAGCCTGCATGAACGAGACGAAAGCGTTGCCGTAATCGGAATGACCGTCCCGGCTGTAGACGCCGGCCTCCCGGGTGATCCGCTGGATCGCCACAGCCAGGTCGGCCTCGGGCCCGAACATGTGGGTCACCTCGTCGGTGGTGTCGATGAAAGCGAAGACACGAACACGCGAGAATTGTTGGCGCAAAGCGTGTACCAGCAGCAGGGTGAAGTGGCTGAACCCGGCGACCGAACCGGACACGTCGCACAGCACGACCAATTCCGGGCGCGCCGGGCGGGGTTTGGCCAGCACCACGTCGATCGGCACGCCACCGGTGGACATCGACTTGCGCAGCGTTTTGCGTAGATCGATCGACCCGGCGCGGGCGCGGCGCCGGCGGACCGCCAGCCGGGTCGCGAGAGTGCGGGCCAGCGGCGCCACCACCCGGCGCATCTGGCGCAGTTGGTCACCGGAGGCTCGCAGGAACTCGACGTTCTCGGAAAGCTGTGGGATGCCATACATCTGGACGTGGTCGCGGCCGAGCTGCTCGGCGGTGCGCCGCTTGGTCTCGCCATCGACCAGCTTGCGCAGCTGCGTGATTTTCTGCGCGGCAAGCGCTTTGGCGATCTGCTCCTGAGTGGGTGTGGGCTCGTCGCCATAGGGGGCGAGCAGGCCCGCCAGCAGCTTGGCTTCCAGTTCATCCAGTGCCATCGCCTTGAGCGCCTGATACGACGAGAATGACGGGCCGCGGCTGGAACTGTATTTGCCGTAGGCCTGCACGATCCGCGCGATCATCGCGACCAGGCGCTCATCCATGTCGGAGAGGTCAGGGTTTTCGGTGAGCAGGTCCAGCAGCATCTGGCGCATCGCCTCGACGTCGTCGGGCGGCAAGGAGTCATCCGCTTGTGCGTCGTCGGCCTCATCGTCGGTGACCACCGCGCGCGCGCCCAACGCCGCCGGAAACCACAGGTCGAACATGGCGTCATAGGTCTCGCGGTGATCAGGCCGGCGCAGCACCGCGCAGGCGATACCTTCGCGCAGTACCTCCCGATCGCCCAGTCCGAGGGTGGCCATCACCCGGCCTGCGTCCACTGTCTCCGATGGACCCACCGAAATTCCCTGTCCGCGAAGCGCTTCCACGAAACCCACCAGATGACCGGGTAGCCCGTGCGGGGCGAGCGGCCTGGTGGGGCGGATGCGGCGGACGGCCATCAGTATTTCCTAATTCAGCCGGAGCTCGCCGCTGGCGCGTTGCTGGTCGGATTGGTGCTTGAGGACCACGCCGAGCGTCTGGGCGACAACTGCATCGTCGATGGTGTCCAGGCCCAACGCGAGCAGTGTGCGGCCCCAGTCGATGGTTTCGGCGATGGATGGCACTTTCTTGAGCTGCATCCCGCGCAGCACCCCGATGATGCGCACCAATTCCTCGGCGAGGTGCGCGGGTAGCTCGGGGACTCGGGACAGCAGGATGCGGCGCTCCAGGTCGGGGCTGGGAAAGTCGATGTACAAGAACAGGCAGCGGCGCTTGAGCGCTTCCGACAGTTCGCGCGTGGCGTTGGAGGTCAGCAACACAAACGGCGCGCGCTCGGCGGTCAGCGTGCCCAGTTCCGGAACGGTCACCGCGAAGTCGGACAGCACCTCCAACAGCAGGCCTTCGATCTCGATGTCGGCCTTGTCGGTCTCGTCGATGAGCAGCACCGTCGGCTCGGTGCGCCGGATCGCGGTCAGCAGCGGACGCGACAGCAGGAACTCCTCGCTGAACACATCGCTCTTGGTCGCATCCCAATCTCCGGAGCCGGCCTGGATGCGCAGAATCTGCTTGGCGTGATTCCACTCGTACAGCGCTCGCGCCTCGTCGACCCCCTCGTAGCACTGCAGCCGGACCAAACCCGACCCGGTGGCCTGGGCGACGGCGCGGGCCAGCTCGGTCTTGCCCACCCCGGCGGGACCTTCCACCAGCAGTGGCTTGCCGAGCCGGTCGGCCAGGAAGACCGCGGTGGCGGTCGCGGTGTCCGGCAGATAGCCGGTTTCGGCCAACCGTCGGGAAACGTCATTGATGTCGGCGAACAGATGCACGGGTCGGGCGGGCACGCTCACAATTGGATTCTCCTAAAGCACTTTTCGTCGCGGGGCCGTCAAGCCGGACGGATTTGGCCGTCACCCCACGCAATCCATTTGGTCGAGGTCAATTCCGGCAGCCCCATCGGCCCGCGGGCATGCAGCTTCTGGGTGGAGATGCCGATCTCAGCACCGAAACCGAACTGCTCGCCGTCGGTGAACGCCGTCGACGCGTTGACCATCACGGCCGCGGAATCGACTCCGTCGGTAAACCGTTGCGCGGCAGTCATATTGCTGGTCACGATGGCCTCGGTATGTCCGCTGCCGTACTCGTTGATGTGGGCGATCGCGGCGTCGACGCCTTCGACCACCGCCAGCGCGATGTCCATCGAAAGGTATTCGCGGCGCAGGTTCTCCTCGTCGGGATCGAGGTGCACCGTCACTCCGGCGTCTTGCAGGGCAGCCACCAGCCTGGGCACGGCCTCCCCGGCGATCGCGGCGTCGACCAGCAGCGTCTCGGCGGCATTGCAAACACTGGGACGTCTGGTCTTGGAGTTCAGCAGGATCCGTTCCGCCACCGCCAGGTCGGCGCCTTCGTCCACGTAAACGTGACAGTTGCCGACACCGGTCTCGATAGTCGGCACCTGCGCGTCGCGGACCACCATGTCGATCAGGCTGGCTCCCCCGCGCGGGATCACCACGTCAACCAGGCCACGAGCCTGGATCAGGTGCGTCACTGTGGACCGATCCGCGGCCGGAAGCAGCTGAACCGAGTCGGCGGGCAAGTCCTCGCTTACCAGCGAAGCGCGCAACACCTCGACGAGCACCTGGTTTGATCTCGCCGCCGACGAGCTTCCGCGCAACAACACGGCATTGCCGGACTTGAGCGCCAAACCGAAAGCGTCGACGGTGACGTTGGGCCGGCCCTCGTAGATCATGCCGACTACGCCGAGCGGAACCCGCTGCTCGCGCAAGAGCAGCCCATTGGGCAGGGTATAGCCGCGCAGCACCTCACCCACCGGGTCGGGAAGCCCCGCGACCTGGCGCAGACCGGCGGCGATTCCGGCGACACGCTTGGAGTCCAACGCCAGCCGGTCGAGCATCGCGGTCGGTGTGCCGGCGGCCCGGGCAGCCTTGAGGTCCTCGGCGTTGGCAGCCAGGATCAAATCGACATGGGCCGCTATCGCCTCTGCGGCGGACTGCAGCGCCTGGTCCTTGGCGACCGTCGGCAACAACGCCAGGACACGGGAAGCTACCCGGGCGCGGCGCGCGGCATTATGGACCTCTCGGCGCGAGTCAGGGAGCGCTGGTGCTTGCAGACTCATTGAAACAGCGTATCGGTCCTTAGCCGGCCAAGTTAGGCGGCCCGCTTTTGACAGTCCGGTCACCCGACTGGTCGCGGCGAGTTGTCCGTAGCGCCTTACTTTGTCGCTCGTCGATAAGTCGGCCCAAGTCCTGCAGCACCATTGGTTTACCCATCACGATCTCTTCGAGGTATTGCCGATGGATCTCCAGCGCGGTCACCTCTTCCAGCGCGTATGCGTCAGCGGGGTTGGGTTGACGCGTCAGCGTGGTCACCCCCAGAAATGAGCCCTCTTCCAGCGTGCTGACCGGCACGGCCGACCCGTCCTCGGCCGTCGCAGTCAGCCGCACTCGCCCGGCCACCAGGAACGCCATCCCCGCGGGCACCTGACCGGCGTACTCCACGATTTCCCCGGCGCCGTACTGGACGATCCTCGCGTACGGAACCAATGACTGCTGGTCGGCGTGGCTCAGCCGCAATGCCGGCGCCACCACCGTTCTCAAGGCATCCTCCACAAGTTCTTTCGTCAGTTCTATCGTCTCGATGTCCTCGTCGTAGTCGGCGTCGTCGAGGTGCAGCTCCTCCCGCCGTGCGGCATACCAGACCCAGCGCAGAAATGTTGCTTGCGCGGCGGTGTCGAGGGCGGGTGACTTCAACCCGATTGTCGTGCGGTACTCGCCGCCGCCGGAAGGTCCCGCGACGGGCATGGTGCCGGTTTTGTGCTGCGGCAGCGCGCTGGCAACCCGCGACAGCAGCGCACATACCTTGTCGGGCGGGTCGGCGATGGAAAATGTCGTCGTGATCGCCAATAGGTGGGCGCCGGGCGGGCGGCTGAGATTCGTGAACGGTGTGGTTGCCAGCTCCGAGTTCGGCGTGATCTGCAGTCCGCTGTCGGTCTGGATGTGCACGGCGCGCCAGTTCACCTCGACGATTCGTCCCCGCAACTTGGGCATCTCGAGCCAGTCATCGATCTGGAAGGGCTGCTCGAGCAACATGAACAGGCCCGACACGACCTGGCCGACGGAGTTCTGCAGCATCAGGCCGACGACGACAGACCCCACCCCCAGTGCGGTGAACAAGCCGCCGATCCGGACACCCCAGACATAGGAGAGGATCAGCGCCAAACCGGTAGCGATCAGTACGAACCGGGCGACCTCGAGGAAGATGGCGGGGAGCCGTTGGCGCCACGAACCTGGCGGTGCCCCCGCAAACACGGTGGCGTTGAGCCCCGACATCAGCAGCACCAGCACCAGGAAACCGAACACCGTCATGAGGATCTTCACCCAGGTGTCGCCGGCCGGGACCTCCGTCGCCTTGACAAGCAGCAGCAACAGCGCAGCCAGCGGCAGCAGATAATTGCGCAGCAGGCTCACCTGTCTGGCCAGCCGGCTTCCCCTCCGGGTCAGTGCGTTCTGCAACTCGGTAAGCAGGATGATCGCGGGGGGCAGTCCCACCGCGACGCCGACGGCCCAGTAGAACCACGCCGAACTGAACAGATTCACTGTCGCTCCGACAATCGCCAGATCTGCTGCTCGGATCCGCTGACCGAGATCGTTCCGGCCGGCGTGAAGCTGCAGATGTCGCGCATCGCATCGTAGACCGGCGAGGTGACATAGATGCCGGGCTGCGGTGAGCCCTCCCGCATTTGGTAGGCCAGACTCACCGAACTACCCCACAAGTCGTAGGCAAGACCGGATCGACCCACCAACCCGCTGACGACGTCCCCGGTGTTGATACCGACCCGAAGGCGCAGCTGGTGGCCGGTTTGGCTGCTGAAACGATCGATGATCCGCTGTATTTCGAGAGCAAAGTCTACGGTTCGGTTGATATTGTCCAGCCGCGGCGTAGTTATCCCGCAGCTGGCGAGATAGCCGTTGTGAAACGTGCGAATCCGTTCGACGCCAAGGGATTCGGCCGCGGAGTCGAACTCGTGGAAAAGTTCGCCGACAATCCCGACCAATTCGTCGCCCGACACATCGTGTGAAATCTCGTCGAGCCCGACGATGTCGGCGAAGACGACCGTTACGTTGTGGTGTTCGTGTGCGACGGTCTGCTCGCCCTCGCGATACCGCTGTACGACCGGCTCGGGCATCAGCGACAACAATAAGCGGTCATTTTCCCTGCGCTGTTCGTTGAGCAGCTTCTCTTTGATCTGCAGATTCCGGCTCATCTCGTTGAAAGCCGCTGTGAGATCCCCGATTTCGTCGCGCGACGTTACCGGGACGGCGAACTCGTAGTCGCCGGAGCTGATCTTCTGCGTGCCGGCCTGTAGCCGCCGGATCGGCCGCAGGAATAGGTGGGCTAGCAGCATCGACGCCACACAGATGACGAAAATGATCGCCGCGATCGCCAACACAAGCGTTTTGCTGAACGACGCCATCCGCGCAAAAGCCTCCGAGTAGTCCCGCGTCGCCACAATCGACCAGTGCAGATCGGCATCCGGCAAATTCATCGGTGAGTAGGCGTCCAATTGTTCACGGCCCAGGTAATCGGTGTCGCGGATGACACCGGTCTGTCCGCGTTGGGCGGCGCGGACACCCGCGTTCGCGACCGGCTGCACCAGCGTCGTGCCGCCTAACCGGATCGCTTTGTTCACCACGTTGGGCGGGGTGCCGGCGTCGATAGCATCGCGCCGGTATGCCTGGGGATCTTCCAGGAAGAGCCGCGAGTCGGAACGCATCAAATTATCCGGGCCGACCAGATACGTCTCGGTCGATTGGCCCAAGCCGGCGGCATCCCAGTGCTTACCGGCGGTCATGATCCTGTTGAGCTTGGCGATCGGCAACTGCAGCGCCATAACGCCCCCGATTTTGCCGTCCGTGCCGAGCGGCGTTACCAGCCATGCGGTGGGCGCGTTGAGTTGCGGCTGATACGGCTGGAAGTCGGTGATCTCGACGATGTCGATCGCGTTGGCGCCCAAAGCCTTTTTGTATGCGTCTCGCAAGTAGGATTCGCGATACGGGCCAGTGAGGATATTGGTGCCGAGGTCGGGGCCTTTGTTCGTGGTGTAGACGACATTGCCCTGGGTGTCCAGCAGCATCGCGTCCCGATATTCGAGACGGGTGACCATCTCCCGGAAGTAGCTATTGAAGCGGGCATTGGTGGCCGACCAAGCGCTGCCATCGCCGGCGTCGTCAACCCGGATCGAGTCGCCGCCGGAGCTGAACGGTGCAGTGTAAAAGGCTTGCAGGTACTTCTGCGCGTTCGAGGTCGGCTGTAGCGCGTCGACATCGAGTTTCTCGCCGGTCGTGCGCTCGATGGGGCCGATGACTCTGTTGTTGTAGTAACTGACGATCGCCTGCTGCTGGGCGAGGTTGATGGTGGCGTTGGCCAATTGGTCGAAACCCGCGGTGAACGCCTGCACTGCCTCAGCCGCGGTCGATCCGCGGCGGCTCTCGACGATGAGCGAATTCGTCAGGTCCCTGAACAGCGTCTCGATCGCCCGCTTCTGCGATTCACGCAACTCGATCAACCGGTCGGACACTGCGGCCCGCATCGCGTTGCGGCCAGCTTCATACCCGATGACGCCAATCACCGCCACCGACATGATGCTGCAGACCAACAGCATCAACATGAGCTTGGATTGGATGCCCACCCGGACAAGCCGGGGAAGGCGGCGCTTATTCTTCTGGCGGTTTTGAGCCTTGCCCTCCTGAGCCGGAGCGGTTTCGGCCTCCGGTTCCGATTCTGTTAGCCCGCTCGATGTCAATCGCCTTCGCCCTCCCGCTGACAGGATTCAGCATCGACTAACGCAGCAGATTAGCGCGCGACGCCAAGATAAATCGCGTTTAGCGCAAAGCGACCGCGTTGTGACCCGATGGTCTTGCGCCCACGACATCGCATAGTCGACTCGTTGCGACCTTCCCCTGGATCGCCCACAGTTGTCCGCGATGGTCCTCGGCGACCAAGTCAATAGCGGCGTCCGTGCCCCACCGGCCAGGCCACTCATCCCACAGCCACACGCGGCGAAGCACGCGCGCATAGACCGGGTCGTGGGTGAGCAACCACTTACAGATGCGCTCAAACTGCTTGCCCCGCCGCAGTGGGTCAGGGTCCAACCGGCCCAAGAGATCACCGAGCGACGTCACGCCAACAGAAACTAGAGCTGCTCGCCGTCAGCCTCCAGCACCGCAGCCAGTTGAGGCGGTGCATTTGGGGGGTATTCCAGACGATTTTCCGTGCCCGCCGTGATCTGGACCTCTCCCAGCGCACGGCGGTATTACGGTCATCGCTGAAGCCGGTGATTCTTCACCGTCGCGGTAAGGTTTAACGGTGTTGCCAAGGGGTTTGGCATGGTGCGGGCCATAGCGCTAGCCGGGGCGGCGGTTTTCGCGCTGGCGACAGTGGGCGTTGGAACGGGCCCGTAGGCTGTGGCGAATCAACCGCAGTGCCCTGAAGGGCAGATAATCGTAGACGCCCCGTCGACCTCTTACTGGATTTGCCAAGCTGGCAACTGTGTGTGGGTTCGGGCTGGCGACGATCCTGATAGCGCATGGGATATGGCAACCGCCCAGGCAGGCCGAACCCAGGTCCGCCTCCGGAATAGCGCACAACGTTGGCCAGGTATTGAGTCTGCAGCCTGCGGCGGCGGCGGACGTAGATGCACCCCCTTGCCCCATCTTCCCACCCGGTGCGCGCTGGCTGGGGCAAGGACGAACAGGTTGATCGCCCCGGTGGCCGCTACTGACTAAGCCCGAGGGCCCGAGCAATCACAATCAACGCCTTGATCTGTGCGATCTGCAGCGCTTGGTCGGTCGTGGTTGAGCCGCTCTCGATCGTCTTAAGGGCGTCAAGCACTTCCGTGGTCAGCTTGGCCATGAACATTCCTCCTCAGTGAACTGTCATCGTCGAGGTGATGGCCACAGAGTACGCCCCTTGAAAGCTGGTGAGTGCTGGCTAGTGCTGGCTATGGGTCGCACAAATATCGCACGCCGCCGATGGCCTGGACTGCGAAAAATGGCCGCTGATCCGCCATTTCACCTTGCGCCCCGGCAGGATTCGAACCTGCTGACCAGGCAATTGGCCTAGAGGCGCACAACCGTGGCATGCATTGGCGTACAACATAATCCGCTGCCCCGGCGACGCCAGCCCGTTTGGCGCCTCTCTGTGTCAAGCGCTGTGGTCGTGCAGCCGCATAATCAGTGGTGCGCACCGGGCCAGCCGCGCCTTTGATGGCCTACCGCGCTTGCGGCCAGCGGCACGCGAAGCGGCGTAACGCGCGGTAACCGCTGTCCGTGACCGGGACTCGGATGGTGCCTAACGGCTGCAACGACGCATCCACTGCTGCCGCCGTCCACGATGCCTTATGCGGATCGACCGCGATCGCCACACTTGATGTCATCAAATTCAGTTGCTCCTCAGTCGAATGGATACGGTCAAAAGCGAGGATGGCACAACAACTTTCGGCTACGCAGGCTTCTCTTCAGCCACTCCACGCGTAGGCGGCGGTGACCGGCCGGCAAGCCAAACGACAGTCAACCCACAGGGCGACAGGTGTGATACGAGCCACCACCGGTCACCGCCTCAGAGATCATGGCTGCAGACCACGATCCCCTGCGCGCATTCAACAAGTTGGTGTGATACAGCCCGATGGCGTTGCCCTTTTCAAAGATCGCCAAATAATGGTGGGCGTGGCGGGCCAGCCGAATCACATCGGACATCGGCAACAGCGTGCCGCCACCGGTGAGCCCCTTACCGGCCGCGGCTTCCAGGTCTTTGAGCGTGGTGGACACGATGATGCTGGCCGGTAACCCATTGTGCTGACCGAGTTTTCCGCTGGCCACCACCGCACGCAGCGCAGCGTGGAAACCGTCATGGTTACGTTGGGCGGTAATGCGGGTATCGCGCTGGACCGCCTCCTCAGACGGCCCGTCGACCACGGGGGTCTGGTCCTCGGGGTTGCACATGCCGGGAGCAGCCAGTTTGGCCTGGGGGTACCTCCCGCTTGCGGGGGCCACCGCCTCCAGGCCGGCGCGCGCCTCGGGGTTCAGCCAGCCGCTCAGTCGCGACATCCCATCGAGGTCTTGTTTACCCAGCGTCAGCCCGCGCCGCCGGGCGCGATCCGCATCGCTGAAGTCGCCGTCGGGGTTGAGGCAATCGGTGAGCCGGTCGGCGAACTTCGCGACGCCCTCGGGGCGAAACTCGGTGGCTCGCTGGGCCAGATGGGCTTCGGCGGCCTCGCGCGTCAGCACGTCGACGCAACTCGGCAGCCGCTGCAGAAAGCCGCGGATCACCCGTACGTGGGCGGTCCCGATGCGCCCGGCTCGTTGCGCTTCGGCGGTAGCGCTCAGCAGTGGCGGCAATGGTTGGCCGGTCAGTGCGCGGCGCGGGCCTAAGTCAGCGGCCTCGGCTACCCGCCGGGCGGCTTCGGCGCGGGTGATGCAGCTAGTGCCGCGGGCAGCTTGGCGCCCAGCTCGTCGGAGTCGGACTTCTCGGCGATCTGGTTGATCAACTGATGCCCCGGAATGGGCAGCCGTCGAGTGTCGTGTTCGAGGCGCTCTAGCAAGTTCAACCGCTCGGGCGTGGTCAGAGCATCGAACGACAACTCGCACACGCAGGATACCGCAGCACGCAGCGCGTCGAAGGCCTCCTCGATCTCCTCACGGCTACTCGAAAACATGTTCGAATGGTAGGACGGCCCACCGACAAAATCCCCGCGCCGAAACCACTGAAACCGAAGTGATACAAGTAATTTCAGTGGCGCGACCAGCGTGGCGCCTATAACGTCAGCAGCGTGATGGCACGGGTCTGCGTGGTCGGCAGCGTGAACATGGACCTTACGTTCGACGTCAGTACCCTGCCACGTCCGGGCGAGACGGTGTTGGCGTCATCCTTCACCTACGCACCTGGCGGCAAGGGCGGCAATCAAGCCGTGGCGGCTGCGCGCGCGGGCGCGCAAGTGCAGTTCGTCGGCGCGGTCGGCGACGACGCCGCCGCCGAACAGTTGCGGGCCCATCTCTTGGTCAATGATGTTGGGCTGGACGGGACCGTCGCAATACCCGGGCCCAGCGGAACGGCGATCATCGTCGTCGATGCCGGCGCCGAGAACACCATCGTGGTGGCACCGGGCGCTAACGGTCAGTTGACGCTGGCCGACGCTGCCGTGCGCTCGGTCATCATCGACTGCGAGGTGTTGTTGATCCAGTTGGAGATTCCGGTGCCCACGGCGGTGGCTGCCGCACACGCTGCCCGGTCGTCGGGAGCGGTCGTCATGGTCAACGCTTCACCGTCCGGCCAGGACCAAAGCGCGCTGGCCGAACTGGCGTCCGTCGCGGATGTGGTGATCGCCAATGAAGCCGAAGCCAGCGAATGGTGCTGGCAACCAACCCACTTGGTGATTACTCTGGGCGCGCGCGGCGCCAGGTACATCGGCGCGGACGTTGAGTTCCTGGTAGCCGCCCCGGCGGTAGCTGCGGTGGACACCACCGGTGCCGGCGACGTCTTCGCCGGAGTGCTGGCTGCGAACTGGCCACGCAACCCGGGTTCGCGGGCCGAGCGACTGGCCGCGTTGCAGCGAGCCTGCGCCGCGGGAGCGCTGTCGACGCTGGTGCCCGGTGCCGGTGACTGCGCACCGGGTGCGGAAGCGATCGACGCCGCGCTGCGAAGCTCATGAAAGCGACCATCGCGGCTGATATTGCCCTGGTGCTCTTTGCCGTTTTCGGGGTGCTCGGATTCGGTTGGCGCAGTTGGCTACAGTATCGGCGGACCGGATCTACCGGGTTTCGCGGCACCAGCGGCCGGATTGGTTCGACCGAATGGATCGCCGGGGTTGGCTTCGTCGTCGCGCTGATGGTGGCAGTCAGTGCTCCGATCCTGCAGCGGGCCAACGTCATTCAGCCGATCAGCATCCTGACCACAGCCTGGATACAGGTCGCCGGGATTACAGTCGCAGTGATTGGTATCGCGGCGACGGTGTACGCCCAACTCGAGATGGGTGATTCCTGGCGCATCGGGGTCGATGAGCAGGAAACGACCACGCTGGTGCACACGGGAGTGTTCGGGCGGGTACGCAACCCCATCTATACCGCGATGTTCACGTTTGGTCTCGGGATCGCGCTGCTGACGCCGAATCTCGTTGCCTGCGTGGGTTTTGTCCTGCTCGTCACCACGATCGAGCTCCAGGTTCGCCGTGTCGAGGAGCCATATCTGTTGCGGAGACACGGCGATGCTTATCGCGCCTATACCGCCAGCGTGGGTCGGTTCATCCCCGGTGTCGGACTGATCCGCTAGCCCGAGCCCCGGCCCACGTCGTGGGCGATCGTCAGACCGTCGGCCATCTCCATTTCGTCCGCAGTCTGGCTCAGCAACACGCGACTGCGGTTTGGTGATAGCAGAACCGAGAGATGATGATGCGGCGCGTCAGCCACGAATACCAGGCGGTTGATGCGCAACAGCGCGGCGCCGATCGCGGTGTCGAGCAGCTGTGCGTTGCGCGGACCCGCGATCTCGGCAGTGATTTCGTGTCGGACCCGATCCGTGACGACCCCGGCATCCGATAACAGCTCGTAGAGAGGCACGCGTCGCAGCGCCGACTCGGTCAATGTGTCGGCCAGTTCGGTCGGCAGCCAAGCGTCGCTCACAAGCAACGGCTCGCCGGTCCGTCGTTGCCGCCGCACCCGCACGATATGAAGCAGCTCGCCGGACGTCTCCAGCGCCTCGGCGACACGCCGCGGGGGGCGCCGCGTTCCGAGTTCCACCACGTCGACTTCGGTTTCGAATTGGGTCTGTCGCAGCCCTTCCATGTACGAGCGGCCCGCCGATGACACGTCTGCCGGACCGTGCTGCCGCACAAAGGAACCGACACCCTGTCTGCGCTCGATGTATCCCTGCTCGGCCAGGTCGGCCAGTGCCCGGCGCACGGTGATGCGAGAAACCCCGAACTGGTCGCACAGCGTCTGCTCGGTGGGCAACGCCTCTCCGGGGGCGATGACGCCGCGGTCGATCTCATCGTGCAGCACCAAGAAGAGCTGTCGGTGCAACGGCACCCCGGCGGCGGCAGACACCGGTCCGGCCTTACCGCTGGTCTCGTGCACGGTGGTCAATGTTTCCACACCGCCTCTCTTGCGCTCCTTGGTCACTTGTTATATATATATAACAACTACCGAGTGTGAGGGAGATCCGATGACCGCGGTGCAGCAGCAGGCCGCCACCGATCCCGCAGGGCCGACCGGACGACTGGCCACCTGGGTCGCCGACCTCACGCTCGACGATGTCCCGCACCACGTTGTCGAGCGAGCGAAATATCTCCTCCTCGATGGCCTGGGTTGCGCCCTGGTCGGGGCCCAATTGCCGTGGTCGCGAGTGGCCACCGACGCCGTCCTCGGCCTGGAAAGCCCCGGCGACACCGTCGTCATCGCAACCGGACAGATGACCAGCGCACCGGCGGCCGCGGTGCTCAACGGCACCTACATCCAGGGCTTCGAGCTCGACGACTTCCATCCCCTGGCCCCGCTGCACAGCTGCTCGCTGCTCATCCCGGCATTGCTGTCGACCGCGTCGGTGCGGAACGTAGTCAGCACCGGTGCCGAACTCTTGCTCGCGGCGATCGCCGGCTTCGAGGTGGGTCCACGGGTCGGCTACACACTCCACGGCACGCAAATGCTCGATCGCGGCTGGCACTCGGGATCGGTGTTCGGCACCCACTCGGCGGCGATGGCGTCCGGCAAGCTGCGCGGATTGCCGCCGGCGCAGTTGGAGGATGCCCTCGGTTTGGCGGGCACCCAATCGGCGGGGCTGATGGCCGCGCAGTACGAGGCCATGAGCAAACGCATGCACCACGGCCTGGCAGCACGCAACGGCTTCTACGCCGCGGGGCTTGCGGCGGCCGGGTATACCGGCATCAAGCGGGTGTTCGAGCGTGAATATGGCGGATTTCTCAGCGTTTTCGGCGAGGGCCATAATCCCGACGCCTCGCCGCTGACCGGCCAACTCGGCCAGCGATGGGAGACCATGATCATCATGGTCAAGTCCTACGCCGCGATGGGCGGCCTGCACGGAGCGATCGACGCCGCCAGACAACTGCGTAGTTCGGTTGTCCCCGAAGATATTTCGAAGGTCGACATCACCGTCGGCGAGACCATTTACAAGCATGGTTGGTGGCTGCCACAGCGCCCGCTCACGCCGATCGGCGCGCAGATGAACATCGGGTATGCGACTGCGGCGGCGCTGCTCGACGGCAATGTGTTGCCCGAGCAGTTCACGCAGGCCCGCCTCGATGCCGACGACATCTGGTCGCTGATAGCGAAGACGACGGTTCACCTCGACGAATCACTGACCCACGCCGATATCGCCGAGAAGTTCCGCACCGACGTGACCGTGACCACCCGGGACGGCACCCAACACCACGCCCGCGTCCCCCAGCCGCACGGCGCGCCCTCCGACCCGGTTACCAACGCCGAACTCGTCACGAAGTTCCACGCGCTCGCCGACCGGGTCACCAGCCGCGGGCGCGCCGAAGCGATCGAGCGGGCAGTCGTCGGTCTTGACGACCTCGACGACACCGACAACCTGATAGATCTGCTCGCCGAACCCGTCGCGGGCGCACTGGACTGAGAGGACTGACATGGCTACGACACCGGCCCGCCAGCGACTGAGAGACCTGCTGGACAAGCGCGAACTCATCATCGCGCCAGGCGTTTTCGACGGCATCTCCGCGCAGCTGACCAAAAGGACCGGCCACGTCGCGGCGTACATGACCGGCGCCGGCGTGGCGGCCTCAGGTTTCGGGTTGCCGGACATCGGGCTGGTCACTGCGACCGAGATGGTCGACCGGGTCCGAATGATCGCCAACGCATTGGGCGATATTCCGCTGATCGCCGACGCCGACACCGGCTACGGCGCACCCATGAACGTGGTGCGGACCGTCCGTTCCTACGACGCGGCGGGGGTGGCCGCGATCCAGTTGGAAGACCAGGTGTTTCCCAAGCGCTGCGGGCATCTGCCCGACAAGCAGGTCGTCGATGCGGCCGTGTTCGAACAGACGCTCGGCGCCGCGCTGGACGCAAGGATCGATGACAACCTGCTCGTGGTGGCCCGCACCGACGCCCGCGCCCCGCTGGGGCTGGACGCGGCAATCGAGCGTGCCAACCGATACGCCGAAGCGGGCGCGGACGTCATTTTTGTCGAGGCCCCGCAGGACTCCGGCGAAATCAAGCGCATCGCACGTGAAGTCGACGCTCCCCTGCTGATCAATCTGGTGCTCGGCGGAATGACGCCGCTCGAGTCGGCGTCGCGACTGCAGGAGTTGGGTTACGCGATCGCCATCCACCCGAGCAATCTGTTGATGCAGGCGACATTCGGGATGTTGCAGAGCCTTTGCGAACTCAACGGAAGCGACCTCGCAACCCACCTACCCACCTCGCCGGCCGATTTCTTCAATCTGGTCGGCATGGCGGAATGGCTTGAACTCGACGCCAAGTACGCACGCACCGAGGATCCATCATGGGCATGACAATCATCGAAAAGATCTTTGCGCGCAAAGCCGGCTTGGATTCCGTGTCGCCGGGTGACACCGTGGTGGTGGACGTCGATATGACCGTCTTGATCGATCTGCAGTTCGCCACGATGTGGATTCAGCCCAACCGGATACACGACCCCGACAAGCTGGCGGTCATCATGGACCACGCCGTACCCGCACCGACGATCAAAGACGCCGCCGGCGGTGGACATGCCCGCAAATTCGTCAAAGACTTCGGCATCGAACGCTTCTATGACGTCGGCCGGCACGGCATCTGCCATCAGGTAATCGCCGAGAATGGGCTGGCCCGGCCGGGAGAAATCCTGGCCTGCACCGACTCTCACACCTGCGCCGCCGGGGCCTACAACACCGCCGCCCGCGGGCTGGGGCCCGCCGAAGTGTATTCGATCATGTGCACCGGCACCACGTGGTTCCAAATCGCACCGACCATCCGATATGAACTCGGCGGTGTCAAACCAGACACGGTGAGCGGCAAGGATATCTTCCTGCACATCGCCAACGAATACGGCGACGCGGCCAATCTGAACCTGGAATTCGGCGGACCTGGCTTGGCCGGCATCCCCATGCACGATCGGCGCACCATAGCAACCCAGGGCGCCGAAGTATCGGCCGACTTCAGCACTTTCGAAGCCGACGACGTGCTGACTCGTTTCCTAGATGACGCCGGCGTCACCGGATACACCGCCGCCACACCGGATCCCGACGCCGGCTACCACGATGTCCGGCCCATCGACCTCGCGAAGCTGGAGCCCTATGTGGCGCGGCCCGGGACCGTCAGCCGCAACGGGCTGCCCGTGTCACAGCTGGACAGGCAAAAGGTGGACCAGGCGTTCATCGGGTCGTGCGCCAATGGTCAACTCGAGGACCTCGAGATCGCCGCACAAGTGCTGCGCGGCAAGACCGTAGCTCCGGGTGTGCGGCTGCTGGTCACGCCCGCCTCGCAGGCGGTGTACCGGCAGGCCATGCGGCTGGGCTACCTGCAGGACATCGCAGACGCGGGTGGCGTCATCACCAACTCCACCTGTGGGGCCTGTTTCGGCTACCACATGGGTGTGGTCGGACCCGGCGAGGTGTGCATCACGTCCAGCACCCGTAACTTCACCGGACGCATGGGCAGCACTGAAGCCGAGATCTTCATGGCCTCACCGGCAACCGTCGCGGCGTCCGCGATCACCGGATACATCACCGACCCAAGGAGCGTGATGGCGTGACGGTTACCTTTAGCGGCAAGGTATGGGTGTTCGGCGACAACCTCAACACCGACGCGATGTACCCGGCGTTCGCAATGAAAATGGATCCGCCCGAGGCGGCCAAGCACATCTTCTATGAAGTCCGCCCGGGTTGGACCGATCAGGTGTCCCCGGGTGACGTCGTGGTGGCCGGCAAGAACTTCGGGCTCGGATCGTCACGCCCGGTCGCCTCATTGTTCACCGAGCTCGGCGTCGCCGGACTCGTCGCCGAGGAATTCAACTCACTGTTCTTCCGCAACGCCGTGAACGCCGGCCTGCCGGCGATGACCGTGCCGCACGCCACCACCGTGTTCACCGAAGGTGATAGCGGCACCTTCGATCTGACCGCCGGCACCTGGCGAAACGACAGCACCGGAGAATCCGGTACGGTTCCCAAGCTGCCCGACCTGCTGCTCGACATCATCGAAAGCGGCGGCGTCATGCCCCGCCTGGCGGCACAGGGTTATCTGCCTGCCGAACTGGGCGACCTGCTTCGCTCCAGCACGGTCGCCATGCGCGGCGCCGGAAGCGGCGCGTGATGGCGCTGCTGGGCAAGCTTTTCCGTCGCGTTCGGGCCGGCGGGCATCGCAGCCCGCTGGCCGGCAGCGGCTTTGCCGCGCCGGAATCCATCACCGTGACCAGCGCGGCCTTCACCGCCGGCGGCGCGATGCCGCAGTCCAGCGCCGGAAAGGGAGTGGGCGACAACACCTCACCACCGTTGCGTTGGGACGGGCTGCCCGCCGATACCCGGCAGGTGGTGCTCATCATCGACGACGTCGACGTTCCACTGCCACGACCGCTGCTGCACAGCGTCGCGGTGATCGAACCGACCGTTGAGGGCGTCGTTGCGGGTTCTCTACAGCCGGGAACGACGGGAATGCGATTCATCCGGGCGGATTTGGGTCACCGCGGCTACGCCGGACCACGCCCGATTCCCGGCCACGGACCGCACCACTACCGCTTTCACGTATTCGCGATCGACGAGCCCATTGCCGACAGCGTCACCTCGAGCAAGGCTCTGCTGGCCGCGATGACCGGACACGTGCTGGCCCGGGGCGTGCTGACCGGCACGTACGAACGCTAGGACCGACTAGTCCTCGGGAACCTCGCGCTCGATCTCATCGAGCCAGATGCGCGCGGACATGTCCGACGGCGCACGCCAGTCTCCGCGCGGCGACAGCGAACCGCCGTGAGACACCTTGGGGCCGTTGGGCAATGCCGAGCGTTTGAACTGGCTGAACGAGTAGAACCGTTGCACGAAGATTTGCAGCCAGTGCCGGATCTCCTTGAGCGAATACGACGGTCGTTTGTCCTCGGGAAATCCCGCCGGCCAATTGCCGTGTTCAGGGTCGCTCCACGCATGCCAGGCCAGGAACGCGATCTTCGAGGGTCGGAATCCGTAGCGCAGGACATGGAACAGTGAAAAATCCTGCAAAGCAAACGGCCCGACCTTCGCCTCACTGCTCTGCATTTGTTCCTCCCCACCGCTGGGAACGAGTTCCGGGGTGATCTCGGTGTCGAGCACCGACTGCAGCACCTCGTCGACCTGCGACTCGAACTGTCCTGACGAGATGACCCAGCGGATCAGATGCTGGACCAGCGTCTTGGGCACGCCGGCATTGACGTTGTAATGCGACATCTGGTCGCCGACACCGTATGTCGACCAGCCCAGCCCAAGCTCGGAGAGATCACCAGTGCCCAGCACGATGCCGCCGCGCTGGTTGGCCAGCCGGAAGAGGTAGTCGGTGCGCAATCCGGCCTGGACGTTCTCGAAGGTGACGTCGTAGACCTTCTCGCCACGGGAGAACGGATGATCGATCTCCTTCAGCATCAGCCGTGCGGTGTCGCGGATGTCGATTTCGGAGAAGGTGACACCAAGCGCGCGGCACAGCTCGATCGCATTGCGCTTGGTGCGGTCTCCGGTGGCGAAGCCGGGCAGCGTGAACGCCAGAATGTCTCTACGCGGCCGCTCTTCGCGGTCCATCGCGCGCGCGGCGACGATCAGCGCATGTGTCGAGTCCAGCCCACCGGAAATCCCAATGACGACCTTCGGGTAATTCAGCGCACGCAGCCGCTGTTCCAGCCCGGCGACTTGGATGTTGTAAGCCTCATAGCAATCCTGTTGCAGCCGTTGTGGATCGGCGGGCACGAACGGAAAACGCTCAACCTCGCGCAGCAGTCCGATGTCACCGGACGGTGGATCCAGCTCAAACTCGATGCGCCGGAACGACTCCGCCAACGTCCGGTGGTGACGCCGGTTATCGTCGAATGTCCCCATCCGCAGCCGTTCTGAGCGAAGCAATTCGGTGTCGACGTCGGCGACTGAGCGTCGCTCCCCCTTGGGGAAGCGCTCGGATTGCGCGAGCAGCGCGCCGTTCTCCCAGATCATGGTCTGGCCGTCCCAGGCCAGGTCGGTTGTCGATTCGCCCTCCCCGGCGGCGGCGTAGACGTAGGCGGCCAGGCACCGCGACGACGCCGAGCGGGCCAGCAGCCGACGGTCTTCGGCGCGACCGATGGTGATCGGGCTGCCGGACAGGTTGGCCAGCACCGTCGCGCCCGCCAACGCTGCCTCGGCGCTGGGCGGCACCGGCACGAACATGTCCTCGCAGATTTCGACGTGCAGCACGAAATCGGGCAGGTCGGATGCGGCGAATAGCAAGTCGGGGCCGAACGGGGCCTCGATGTCGCCGATGCGGATCACGCCGCGCTCGTCATCTCCGGGCGCGAGTTGACGGCGCTCGTAGAACTCGCGGTAGGTCGGTAGGTAGGACTTGGGCGCAACGCCGAGTACCACACCGCGGTGGATGACCACTGCGGTGTTGTAAATGCGATGCAGGTAGCGCAGCGGTGCGCCGACGACCAGAACCGGTAGTAGGTCGGTGGATGCGGTGACGATCTCGAGGACGGCGGCTTCGACGTCGTCGAGCACGAGGTCTTGCAGCACGATGTCCTCGATGGAGTACCCGGACAGCGTCAGCTCCGGGAAGATGGCCAGCGCGACGCCCTCGTCGTGGCACTCGCGGGCCAACCGCAAGACCGACGCGGCGTTGGCCGCCGGATCGCCGATTGTGGAGTGGTGCGTGCATGCGGCGACCCGGACGAAGCCCTGGCTGTAGCTGTTGTAGAAGTCCATCGCCCTTCCATTGTCGCGCGAGCAGTGTCAACCCGGAGCCGCCGGGTATCACCTCAGCATGAGCGACACTGCTGTCTTGGTGGTCGACATGATGAACATTTATCTCATCTGGACGCCGAAGAACTGATAGGCAATGTCCACAAGATCATCGAGCCGCTGACCGATCTGGTGCGTCGCGCCCGTGAATCCGAGGACGTCGACCTGGTTTATGTCAACGACAACTTCGGTGATTTCACCGCCCGGTTCTCCGATATCGTCCACTCGGGCGTGCCACGGTGACGGGACCCCGTTAACTGGTCCAGTGCTCGTGAGAGTTGTTCTCGGAGAACAGTCCGCAGGATAGCCGGATTAACTCGGGCCGTGTCGGCGGCATCAGGGTCCTTGAACTGTCAAGCCGCTTCGCGAGATCGCCGACAGCCCTCAAACTCACCTACAGCTCACCTACAGGCGGGGTGAGGAGGTTTCGCTACTGGGATCAAGGACGTCGACGATGATTCGGCACCTCATGAGGGTACGTTCGGCGGCGGCCAGCCAGCGGTTGATTTTTTTCGCTGACGTACGGCGGTTAGTTGTGGCTGCGCGGTTTTGTTCGGCGCGCTGGCGGAGCGGGCATACGGCAGGGCGCCCACCACGTCTGTCGGATGCGTGTCTGGTCAGATCGCGGTATAGCCGCCGTCCACCGCCATGGTCGTACCGGTGAGGTAGCTCGCTTGCGGCGACGCGAGGAAAACGATCGCCTCGGCGATCTCGCTCGGGTCCGCGGTCCGGCCCAACGGCGTCGCGGAGCCCAGCTGCTCCAACCCGTCGCCGAGCGCGCCGACGGCACCGTCGGTGCGGGTGGGCCCGGGCGCGACGGTGTTGACGCGAATCCCGTTGGCGCCGAACGCCGCCGCCCAGGACCGGGTGAAAGATTCGAGTGCCGCCTTGGCGGCCGCGACGACCGGCGCGCCGGCGACGCCGACCGACGCGTACATCGTGGAGATGTTGACGATGGTACCCGATCCCCGGGCGATCATCTTTGGCAGCAGCGCTGCGGTCAGAAAGAACGGCGCGCGCACGTTGACGTCGAATATCGTGTCGAACGACTCGACGTCCTGCTCCAGTGTCGGAGCGAAACGTGTGCGCGTCGCGGCCGCGTTGTTGATCAGCACGTCAACCTCACCGGCGTGTTCGGCCAGGCGTTGCACGGATTTGATGTCGTTCAGGTCGGCGGCGATGAACTCGGCACGTCCACCCTCTGCCTCGATCGCCGCGACGGTCTGCGCGCCCCGCTCGGTGTCGCGCCCGGTGATGACCACGCTGGCGCCGCGGCGGGCGAACTGCTTGGCGACCTCCTGCCCTATTCCGGCGGTCGCGCCGGTCACCAGCACCCTTTGGTCCTGTAGTTCCATCACACCCTCGTATGTTCGATGTTTGCGCTGAATGTGGTTGCGGCTCAAGCCAAAAGCTCGATGGCGCGGCTCATACGTTGGCGATGACGGCTCCGAATGCTGAGCGGTGTTGCCGCACGAAGTTTCGGAAGGTCAGCGGGGGGCGGCCGCTGGCCGCTGCGAGGGCCGGGGGGTCGATGTCCATCCGCGCGATAGTGGTGTTGTCCTCCATCATCCTGGCGTGGGTCGGGAGGTGCTGGATCATAGCGTCGTTGACCAGGCCTCCCGAGTGGACGGCCGCGGCCTTCAGTTGACGGATCCACTCCTCCTGGGTGATGTACTGGTAGCGGACTTCGCGCCCCGTCTCCTCGCTGATGATGTCGGCGATCTGTTGCTGGGAGAGCCGCTCATGGCCCGGCGGGTAGACGATTGGGCTCTTGGCGTAAGTCCGCGGTTCGAGCAGGGCGGTCGCGCACAGGTCGCCGGCGTCCGTGCCGCTGATCCAGGCCGGGCGGGCATCACCGAAGCAATTGGCGAACGCTCCGGTCTCTCGGATCGCGCCCGAGTGCGCCAGCAGCACGTTCTCGTAAAACAACGCACTGATCCGCAGCACCGTGACATTCACCCCGAGTTCGAGCAAAAGCTCTTCCCCAAGAGCAAACTCTCGAGAGATTCCGCTCGGGCTGTTGTGATCGACCGTGCCGTGCGAATTGATCACGACGTGTGGCGAGGAGCCTAGCTCGTGGATCACCGAGGCCACATTCGCCAGCGCGATCGCGACGCCCGCCGCGACCGGATATGCGACATACACCGACTCGGCTCCATCCAGGGCGGGGAGCAGAGTCCGGCGGTCGTGCAGGTCGCCGACCAGGGTTTGCACCCCGGATTCGCGCAGCCGCTGGGCGCGGTCGTCGTCGGAGCGCACCAACGCCCGCACGAGCCGCCCGGCCGCTTGCAGCCGCTCGACCACCCGGGCCCCGGTGCCGCCGTGGCGGCCCGTCGCCCCGATCACCAGCACCGTTTCCTGATCGCTTGTCGACGCCGTCACGCTCGCACCTCTCCCTGCTGAATCTGGTTTCAAGACTCAGGGTAGAGGAGGCTGGGTAGCATTGTCAAACTCTGCTACTATGGGTTCATGACCAGGAGTTCTGTCGATCTCGAGGAGGCCGGGCCGGCCAGCTTTGAGGAACTGCGGGTGCGGGACTGCTCGATCAAGCGCACCCTCGACGTCATCGGGGAGAAGTGGACGCTGCTGGTGCTCCGCGAGGCGTTTTACGGCGCGCGCCGCTTCGAGCAGTTCCTCGCCAACGTCGGCTGCGCGCGGACCCTGCTCAGCGAACGACTCGCCACGCTCGTCGAGCACGGTGTGCTGCAACGCGAGCCTTATCGCGAAGCTGGGCAGCGTGAACGCCATCAATACCTGCTCACCGAAAAGGGCCATGACTTGTTCGCGGCCTTGGTCGTATTGATGCAGTGGGGGGACCGATGGGAAGCCGGCCCCCAGGGAGGGCCCGTGGTGGTCAGGCACTCCGAGTGCGGCCAGCCGGTGCACGTGGAGCTGCGGTGCGCGCACGACCATCGGGTGTTCGAGGTCGAGGAAACCGAATCGGGGCCCAGGCCCGGCTTGACTGATCTGCCCAACAGCCAACCGTGATGGCTCCGCATCAGGGTCGGCACGGAGCAGCAAAGCCTTGATGCGTTGGCTGACGGCCGATGGCGTGACTTGAAGCCGCTCGGCTGCGGCATCGAAGGTGACGAGCTCGATCACCGCTGCGAATGCGGCCAGCTCCTGTCGAAGCCGGTTAGTTGACCTTCATCTCCGCCGTCTCGGACCAGCCAGTCGCATCGATGGTCTGGCTGATGATGCGCGGCGTGGACGCCAGCGCCTGCGGGAGGTCGCGCACCGCGGCCTTGAAGTGATCGCTGTTGACGTGTGCTGCGCCTGCGTCGCCGTCGCGGAACGCCTCGACGAGGACGTACTCGGCGGGGTTATCGAGGCTGCGCGACCAGTCGAACCAGAGGTTGCCCTGCTCGGCGCGGGTGGCGGCGGTGAGCGGCGCGACCAGCTCGGGCCAGCGTTCGCTGTAATCCGGCTTCGTTTCGAATCGAGCGATGATGACGATCAACGGTGCCTCCTCTGTGCCACTCGAAGGTTCGTCGGATTGCGACCCGTGCTAGCCGACCTCAGAAGTTGACTGCCATCGGGTACCGCTGACGACGTGCTTCTAGGGCGAGCGCAGCTTGCGCACGAATTGCGCGACGGCAGTGCCGATTTCGTCGGGGCTGTCCTCCTGGACGAAATGCAGTCCGCTGACGGTGGCCTCGGTGAGGTTCGGCCACGAGCGGATAAGGTCGCGGATGCGGCCCTGGACGATGGCCCCTGGTTCGGCGTTAACGAACAGTTTGGGCACATCGCTTTCGGCCAACCAGCTGCTGTAGTCGTTGACCACCGACGTGACGTCGGCGGGCTCGCCGTCGATTGGGATGTTGCGTGGCCAGGACAACGTCGGCCGGCGGGACTCACCCGGGTTGACGAACGGCTGCCGGTAGTGGTCCATTTCTTCGTCGCTGAGCTGGCGCGCCATCCCTGCGGGCAGAACTTGTTCGATGAAGATGTTCTGCTCCAGCACCATGGTCTCGCCCTTCGGCGATCGAAAGCGCCTAAACACGCCGCGGAGATCCGGAGGGAACTCCGACCAGCTAATTGGGGTGACGCTAGCTTCCATGAACGCGATGCCCTGTATGCGGTCACGGTGCTGGTTGGCCCAATCGAAGCCGAGTACTGAACCCCAGTCGTGTAGCACGAGTGTCACGTTGTCGCCGAGATCCAGTGCATCCCAGAGCGCGAACAGGTAGTCGCGCTGTTCGGCGTAGTTATAGCGGTCCGGACCCGACGGGTGCAGCTTGTCCGACTCGCCCATACCGATCATGTCGGCGGCGACCAGACGGCCCAGTCCTTCTAAGTGCGGCATCACGTTGCGCCACAGGTAGGACGACGTGGGGTTGCCGTGCGCAAAGACGATGGCATCGCCGTCGCCCTCGTCGACGTAGGCCATCCGGTTTCCGTTGACGTCGCGATAGTGCAGTTGCCCGTAAGGTTTTGCCCCGACCATGTGTATCTCCTCATTTGCTCGTTCCCATTCTTATGGACGTCTGGGTCACCGAAGCGCGCGTATTGAGTCGCTTTTATCGTCGGTCCTTTTGGAGCTACGCTGAATGTGGTTGCGGCTCAGGCCAACAGCTCGATGACGTGGCTGTGGCGCGGCTCATTACGTTGGCGGTGACGGCTACGAGCTACTTCATTAGCCCGCGTGTTTGGTCAGATCGCGGTAAAGCCGCCGTCCACCAGCACGGTCGCACCGGTGAGGTAGCTCGCTTGCGGCGACGCGAGGAAAACGATCGCCTCGGCGATCTCGCTCGGTTCCGCGGTCCGGCCCAACGGCGTCGCGGAGCCCAGCTGCTCCAACCCGTCGCCGAACATGCCGACGGCACCGTCGGTGCGGGTGGGCCCGGGCGCGACGGTGTTGACGCGAATCCCGTTGGCGCCGAACGCCGCCGCCCAGGACCGGGTGAAAGATTCGAGTGCCGCCTTGGCGGCCGCGGTGGCCGGCGCGAAGGGGACGCCGACCGACGCGCCCATGGAGGAGATGTTGACGATGGCACCCGATCCCCGGGCGATCATCTTTGGCAGCAGCGCCGCGGTCAGAAAGAACGGCGCGCGCACGTCGACGTCAAACATTATGTCGAATGACTCGACGTCCTGCTCCAATGTCGGAGCGGCCGTGAGCGAGGCCGCGTTGTTGACCAGCACGTCCACGTCACCGGCCTGTTCGGCCAGGCGTTGCACGGATTTGATGTCGTTCAGGTCGGCGGCGATGAACTCGGCACGTCCACCCTCTGCCTCGATCGCCGCGACGGTCTGCGCGCCTCGCTCGGTGTCGCGCCCGGTGATAACCACGCTGGCGCCGCGGCGGGCGAACTGCTTGGCGGCTTCCTGCCCTATTCCGGCGGTCGCGCCGGTCACCAGCACCCTTTGGTCCTGTAGTTCCATCACACGCTCCCATGTTGAGTCCGCTTTCCAGACTCAGCGTAGAACAGGCTGAGTAGTATTGTCAAACTCTGGTAGTTGGGGTGCTGACCAGCACTTTGCCTGATGTCAAAGAGGCCGGGCCTGTGGGGACCGATGCGAAGCCGGCCCCCAGAGAGGCCCGGTGGCGGTCAGCCGCCACGACTGCGGCGAGCCGGTGCACGTGGAGCTGCGGTCACTGAGCAATGCATCCTCTACAGCACGCTTGATGCCTACGTACGCCACTTCCAGGTGGTGGTTCCGACCGATGCCGTCGCCCATATCGATCCCGACCTGGGCGCGGCGGCGCTCAAGATGATGGAGCAGAACATGTCCGCCGAGCTAACCACGGCGGCAGACTGCCTCGGCTAGGTGCCGAAGACCCGTACCCTCGATTACGTGACCGCTCGCAGCGCAGAATCGCCGGAGCTGGTCGCGCTGTTGGCAGGACGCCGGGTCGCAGTGCTCACGGGTGCGGGGATCTCCACCGACTCGGGCATTCCCGACTATCGGGGTCCTGATTCGCCGCCGAGCAATCCCATGACCATCCAACAGTTCACGTCGGATCCGGTGTTCCGGCAGCGGTACTGGGCACGCAACCATGTTGGCTGGCTGCACATGGCCGACACGCTGCCGAATGCCGGGCACCGGGCGTTGGCGGAGCTGGAGCACGCCGGCGTGGTGACCGGAGTCATCACCCAGAATGTCGACCTGCTGCACACCAAGGCCGGCAGCCGCGACGTGGTCAATCTGCACGGCACCTACGCGCAGGTGGTCTGCCTGAGCTGCGGCCACACCATGAGCCGTGCGGTGCTGGGCGAACAGCTCGAGGCACTCAACCCGGGATTCATCAAGCGGGCCGAAGCTGTCGGTGGGCTGGCGGTGGCTCCCGACGCCGACGCCGTCGTCGCCGACACCACGTCGTTCCGCTACCTCGACTGTCCGCGCTGCGCCGGCATGCTCAAGCCCGATATCGTCTACTTCGGCGAAAGCGTCCCTAAAGAAACTGTGGCCCAGGCCTATTCAGTGGTCGATGAAGCCGAGGCGCTGCTGGTCGCGGGCTCGTCGCTGACGGTGTTCTCCGGGTTCCGGTTCGTGCGGCATGCCGCCGCGCTGGGCCTCCCGATCGCCATCGTCAACCGCGGCCGCACCCGCGGCGACGACCTGGCCACGGTCAAGGTCGACGGCGGATGTTCGGAGTTGCTGGCGCTGCTCGCTGACGAGCTATCGGCGATACCCGCGCGTTAAAACGCGCAGGGCATGCTGTGCACGGCGTGGATGAAGTTACCTGCCACGTAGGCCGGATCGCCTGCCTGGATATCCGGCAACTGGCGGAGCAGTTCGCCGAAGATGGCGCGCAGTTGTGCGCGGCCCACATGAGCGCCTAGGCAGAAGTGCACTCCGCCACCGCCCAAGCCCAGGTGCGGGTTGGGGCTACGGCTCAGATCAAAGAGTTCAGGATGGTCGAACGCTTCTCCATCCCAGTTGCCGGACGAATAAAACATCACCACCTTCTCCCCAGCCAGAATCTGTTGTCCGCCCAGCTCGAAATCCGTTGCGGCCGTGCGGCGGAAGGTCAGGACCGGAGTGGCCCAACGGATGAATTCCTCGATCGCTGTGCCGATACGATTGTCGAAATCCTCTAGCAGCCACACCCTCTGTTCGGGGAAGTCGGTGAGCGCCTTCATCGCGTGACTGATGGTCTGCCGAGTGGTGTCGTTGCCAGCCACGGAGAGCAACACGAAGAACGCCGCGATGTCGGCGTCGGTCAGCCGGTCGCCGTCCACCTCGGCGTTCACCATGCTGCTGAACAGGTCGTCGCCGGGATGCTCGCGACGCTCCGCGACCAGCATCGCGGCGACTTGGTGCAGGTACATCTGGTTCTCGAACAAGACTTCCATTGGGTGGCGGCCGTCGAGGTGGGCAGGGTCGGCCCACGACACCATGGCATCGACGGCGTGCGCCACGTGTTGACGCTCGGATTCCGGAATCCCCACCATGTCCGACAGGGTGCGGATGGGCAATTCCTTGGCGCAGAGGTCGACGAAATCCGCCCCGCTGCCGGCGGCCCGCAGCTCTTCGACGATGGTCTTGGCGTTCGCCTTGATCGAGTCTTCGATGCGGCGGACTTGCCTCGGGGTGAAGGCGGCGCTGACCAGCTTGCGCAGCTTGGTGTGTCGGGGCGGGTCCATCGCCAGGAACGACTGCGACGCTTCAAGCAACTCCACCGGGATGTTCTCGAACATCACGCCCTTGCCGGACAGGAACACCTCGTTGTTGCGGCTGACCGTAACGATGTCGGCACGGCGAGTGACGGCCCAATAGCCGGGGTCGTCGGGATCGGGCATCAGGGCGTCTTCGACCGGCGGATGCCAGCTCACCGGGCGCTCGGCCCGCAGCACGGCAAACGAGCGTTCCCGATCGGCTGCCGTGGTGGACCAAAACGCGCGCGAGGACAGATCGATGGCGTCGTAGGCACGGCCAGGCTTATCGGTGCCGGACATTCCGGTCATCACGCTCATGGTGATCCTCCGTCGCTTATGACCCCAGTCACAGACTGGAACCGACGATATGCCTAGACAGTTTGTCTAGTCAATATGTCGAAGTGTCGGCTATGCTCGGCAAATGCCGTCGGTCACCCGGAAGCCGCAGGCCAAGCGCGAGCAGACGCGCCAGCAGCGGCGCGAGCAGATGGAGCGCCGATTGCTGGATGCCACCGAGCGGCTGATGCGCGACGGCGCCAGTTTCACCGAGCTCAGCGTGGATCGACTGTCCACCGTTGCCGGCATTTCACGGGCCAGCTTCTACATCTACTTCGAGGACAAAGGCCACCTGCTGCGCCGGCTCGCCGGGCAGGTGTTCACGGATCTCGCCGACAGCGCCGATCAATGGTGGCGGATGGCGTGGCGGCACGATCCCGGCGACGTCCGCGCTGCAATGGACGGCATCGTCGCCACCTACCGGCATCATCAGCCAGTGCTCGTTGCCCTGAACGAGATGGCCTCCTACGACCCCTTGGTCGGGGCGACCTACCGCAATCTGTTGACCGCCATCACCGGACGTGTGGCCCGTGTCATCGAGGACGGCCAGGCCGACGGCTCCATCCGTCGCGAGCTGTCCGCGGCCACCACGGCAAGCGCGCTGACGTGGATGGTCGAGCGCGCGTGCCACCAGAATCTACCGACCGCTCCACCCTCTTACGATGCCGAGCTGGCCGCTTCGATGGCCGAAATCATTTGGGGCGCACTGTATCTCAAACCGATTTCGGCGCGCGGATAGCTTACACCGCGACCAGGTCGTCGGCGTGCACCGCCGGGCGGCGCAGCTCACCGGGTAGTTCCGATGTGGACCGCCCCATCATGGTGGCGAGCTCGGCCGCATCGTAGGCAACCACACCGCGGGCCACCATGGTCGCATCGGGTCCGCGCAATTCGACGACATCTCCGCCATAGAACCGACCCGACACCGCGGTGATCCCCGCGGCCAGCAGCGAGCGGCGTTGGTGCACCACCGCGCGCACCGCTCCCTCGTCGAGCGTCAGCGTGCCGGTCGACTCGGCGGCATACCGCACCCAGAACCGCCGGGCCGACATCCGATCCGTGCGCGCGGCGAACACCGTGCCCCTTGAGGCGTCGGTGAGCGCGGTCGCGGCGTCGGTCGCGGCGGCCAGCAGCACCGGCACCCCGGCGTCGGCGGCCAGCAGCGCCGACGATATCTTCGACATCATCCCGCCGGTGCCCAGGTCGCTGCCCGAACCGGCGACCACACCGTCCAGATCCGCCGCACCCGACACCTCGGGAATGAACTTGGCCCCCTTGGTTTTCCGAGGATCGGAGTCGTAGAGCCCGTCGATGTCGGAGAGCAGCACCAAAGCCTCGGCGCCGACCAAATGGGCCACCAGCGCCGAAAGCCGATCATTGTCACCGAACCGGATCTCGTTGGTGGCCACCGTGTCGTTTTCGTTGACGATCGCCACCGCATGCAGTGCGCGCAGCCGGCCCAGGGTGCGCTGGGCATTGGTGTGTGAGGCCCGGATGGAAATGTCGTGTGCGGTCAGCAACACCTGCCCAACCGTGCGGCCATAGCGGGCGAACGCCGCGCTCCACGAATTCACCAGCGCGACCTGGCCCACGCTGGCGGCTGCCTGCTTGGTCGCCAGATCATTTGGGCGACGGGATAATCCGAGCGGATCGATTCCGGCAGCGATGGCGCCCGAAGATACGATGACGACGTCGGTACCCGCCTTCATCCGCGCCTCTATCGCGTCGGCCAGTCCGGCCAGCCGGCCGGCGTCGAACACCCCCGACGGTGTGGTCAGCGCGTTCGTCCCGACCTTGACGACCAGACTGCGCGCGGTACGGATGGCTTCTCGATGGGTGCTCACGAGTCGCCACCGTGATCGCGCCGCTGACGCCGGGCGGCCTTGCGCTCGGCAGCGCCGATGCGTTCGGTACCTTCCAGCCGCGCATCGGTCCCCCGGCCCGACAAGGCGACCTGCTGTCCGGCCGGTGTCTGCGGCTCCCAGTCGAACGTCATCTCGCCGATGGTCACCGCACATCCGGGTTGGGCACCTAGCCGCAGCAGTTCCTCCTCGACACCCAGACGCGCCAGCCGGTCGGCGAGATAGCCCACCGCTTCGTCGTTGTCGAAGTTGGTCTGGCCGATCCAGCGCTCGGGGCGCGCTCCGGTCACGACGAAGCCGCCCGGCTGCTGCGGGTCAGGCTCGACGCTGAAGCCGCTGTCGTCCACCGGCACCGGGCGAATCACCGGCCGCCGCGGCACCGTTTGCGGCCGCGTGGCGTTGTAGGCCTCGATCATCTCCCACAGTCCAAAGATCAACGGCTGCAGGTTTTCCCGCGTCGCCGTAGAAACCAAGAACACCGGCCAGCCACGCTCGGCGATCTCGTCGCGGACGAACTCGGCGAGCTCACGGGCTTCCGGCACGTCGATCTTGTTGAGCACCACCGCCCGGGGCCGCTCGGCGAGGTCGCCTAACGCCGGATCGGTTTGCAGCGTGGGCGTATACGCGGCAAGTTCGGCTTCCAGCGCGTCGATGTCGGACATGGGGTCGCGGCCCGGTTCTGCGGTCGCGCAGTCGACGACATGCACCAGCACCGCACAGCGCTCGATGTGCCGCAGAAAATCCAGACCCAGGCCGCGGCCCTGCGATGCGCCCGGTATCAAACCGGGCACGTCGGCCACGGTGAATGCGTGCTCGCCGGCCGAGACCACGCCGAGGTTGGGAACCAGCGTGGTGAACGGGTAGTCGGCCACCTTCGGCTTGGCCGCCGAGATCACCGACACCAGCGAGGACTTTCCGGCGGACGGGAATCCGACCAAGCCGACATCGGCGACGGTTTTGAGCTCGAGGGTGAGGTCGTGAGACTGGCCCGGCTCGCCGAGCAGTGCGAAGCCGGGGGCCTTGCGGGCGCGCGATGCAAGTGCGGCGTTGCCCAAGCCGCCGCGGCCACCGGCGGCGGCTTCAAAGCGGGTGCCGGCGCCCACCAGGTCAGCGAGCAGTCGGCCGTTTTCGTCCAGCACGACGGTGCCGTCGGGAACCTTGACTTCCAAATCCGCGCCGGCGGCGCCGTCACGGTTGTTGCCCATCCCCTGTTTGCCTGACGGTGCGGTGATATGCGGGCGGAAGTGAAAGTCCAGCAGGGTGTGCACAGCCGGGTCGACGACGAAAATGACGCTGCCGCCGCGGCCACCGTTGCCGCCATCGGGTCCGCCCAGTGGCTTGAATTTCTCGCGGTGGACCGACGCGCAGCCGTTACCGCCGGAACCCGCCCGCGCGTGGATGATGACGCGATCGACAAACCGAGGCATCGGGGGTCCTCTCACCCGTCGAGCGTGCGGCCACTGCGAGATAAATCATCGCAGTGAGCGCACCCTCGCGACGCTCAGTCGGTGGTCTGCCCGGCTGCGACGATGCTGATGGTCTTGCGCCCGCGCTTGACCCCGAACTCGACGGCTCCGGCTTCCTTGGCGAACAACGTGTCGTCACCGCCGCGCCCGACGCCTGAGCCCGGGTGGAATTTGGTGCCGCGCTGGCGGACCATGATTTCGCCGGCCTTGACGACCTGGCCACCGAACCGCTTTACGCCCAGCCGCTGCGCGGCCGAATCGCGGCCGTTGCGCGAGCTGGAAGCGCCCTTCTTGTGTGCCATATCTGTCGCCTCCGCTACTTGATCCCGGTGACCTTCAGGACCGTCAGCTGCTGACGGTGACCCTGACGCTTGTGGTAGCCGGTCTTGTTCTTGAACTTGTGGATGCGGATCTTGGGGCCCTTGGTGTGCTCGAGCACCTCGCCGGTCACCGCGACCTTGGCCAGCGCCGCGGCATCCGAGGTGACGGTGGCACCGTCGACGACCAGCGCGACCGGCAGCGATACCTTGGCGCCGGGCTCGGAGTCGAGTTTCTCGACCTTGACCACGTCTCCGACGGCGACCTTGTACTGCTTGCCGCCGGTCTTGACGATTGCGTAGGTCGCCATCGTTGCTCCTGCCTCTTTCTTCTAGCCTCTGCTCGGCCGCTGCTCGGCGCTTCGCGCGCGTGCCACCGGCGGTGCGCGTGGTGGGTCTGGGGTGCGGGGCTGCGCCGATCGCTCGGGAGCCTCGCTGTCTTCGGGCTAGCCTGTTCGCCCGCCTGACGACAACTGTCCAAGGGTACGTGACCAGCGGCTACAGGGTCAAACCGGCTCGCTTGACCCAGCAGCAGGTCAGTCCACGTGGATCGGCGGGCCGGCCGGCCTGCCCGCCGCGCGCCGTCGGCGCGGACGTCCAAGAGCGGCGTCGACGGCGCCCCGGGAGCTTCGCGCGGTGTCGCTGCCGGTCTCGGAGTCGTCGTCGTCGGAATCCCCGACGTCCAGATCGTCGTCGTCGAGGTCAAGATCCTCGTCATCGTCGCCGAGGTCTTCGTCATCGATGTCTTCGTCGTCGTCGTCGAGCTCGTCCTCATCGTCTTCGTCGTCAGAGTCCTCGTCTTCGTCGTCAATGTCCTCGGCGTCCTCGGCGTCCTCGTCGGAGTCCTCGAACTCGCCCTGGTCGGTGTCCTCGAGGTCGGCGGGAACCTTTTCTTCGGTCTGTTCGTCGATCTCGGCGGTGGTGTCCTCACCGGACTCGCCGGATTCGCCGTCGCCACGACCAGCCGCCATCGCCTTGAACATCGGATGCTCGCCGGGAGCGTGAGCGGGCACCTTGGCCACCGCGGGCTCATCGGATCGACTCTTCTTCGATCGTTTGCCCCGCCGACCGCCGGACTCAGACTTGCGCCCGGTCGCCGGGGCCGAATCAACCGGGTCGGCCTGCAGCAGGACCCCGCGGCCCCCGCAGTTCGGACACGATGTCGAAAACGCCTCGATCAGCCCGGTTCCCAACCGCTTGCGGGTCAGTTGCACCAGCCCCAGCGAAGTCACTTCGGACACCTGGTGGCGGGTGCGGTCGCGGGCCAGCGACTCGGTCAGCCGACGCAACACCAAATCGCGGTTGGACTCCAGCACCATGTCGATGAAGTCGATGACCACGATGCCGCCGACGTCACGCAGCCGCAGCTGGCGAACGATCTCCTCGGCCGCCTCGAGGTTGTTCTTGGTGACTGTCTGCTCGAGGTTGCCCCCAGACCCGGTGAACTTGCCGGTGTTGACGTCGATCACCGTCATCGCCTCGGTCCGGTCGATCACCAGCGTGCCGCCCGAAGGCAGCCACACCTTGCGATCCATCGCCTTGACCAGTTGCTCGTCATGCGATGCACCGCAAACACATCCGGTCCGGTCGAATCATCCGGCCCGGTGGCGGGCTCATACTTTGTCAGCTTCGAAACGAGTTCGGGAGCAACGGAATTCACGTATTCGTTGATGGTGTTCCACGCTTCGTCACCGGAGACAATGAGCCCGGCGAAATCTTCGTTGAACAAGTCGCGGATGACCTTGACCAAGACGTCTGGCTCTTCGTAGAGCGCCACCGCGGCGCCAGCGGCCTTCTCCTTGACCTCGGTCGCC
>CAWFAR010000008.1:0-297669 GCA_963813935.1 uncultured Actinomycetota bacterium | reverse complement strand
CGTATTTTCGCCACGTTAAGGGCCGGTTACGGCAACCATCCGGGGACACCCCGGAAATAGTTCGCCAGACCAACGGCTGAACCATCGTCAAAGCAGTCACAAAGCGCCTTCAAAGCGCCTAGGATTCGGCGCCGGCCGATTCGACGGTCACCGCCGGGGTTGAGCAAACGTTGCGGAATTAGCTCGCCGCGACGACCTCGACCGCAACCTCGACATCGACCTCAGGGTGCAGGTGCACCGACACCGGGTGCGTGCCGACGGCCTTGATATGCGTTTTAGGCAGCCGGATGATTCGCTTGTCCAGATTTGGCCCGCCGGCCTTCTTGATGGCGGTGACCACATCACCGGCGGTCACCGAGCCGAACAACTTGCCGGAGTCGGCCGCAGTCTTCACCGGCAGCGAAACCGGGCCCAGCGCCTCGATCGCCGTCTTGATTTCGTTGGCGTGCTCGAGGTCGCGCACAGTCTTGGTGTCGCGGGCCCGGCGGATCTCATCGGCCTGCTTCTCTGCGCCGCGCGACGCGACGATCGCCAGGCCGCGCGGGAGCAGGAAGTTTCGGCCGTACCCGTCCTTGACCTCGACAGTGTCGCCGACGGTGCCGAGGTGGTCGACATCAGCCGTCAGAATCAGCTTCATCGTTTCGTACTTTCGGTTGGGCCTTGGGCGCTTATCGCGCCGAGGAGGTAAAGGGCAGCAGAGCCACCTCGCGGGCATTCTTCACCGCGATCGCGATGTCGCGCTGGTGCTGCACACAGTTGCCGGTGACACGACGCGCCCGGATCTTGCCGCGCTCACTGATGTACGTGCGCAGCAGCGTGGTGTCCTTGTAGTCGATCGCTTGGCCCTTTTTCGAGCAGAAGACGCATTTCCGCGCCTTGACCGGCTTTTCCGGCGCCGGGCGCCGCTTATTGGACTTGGGCATGTGTGTCTTTCTTTCCGTCTGTTACTGGTCTTGTGGGTCGAGAGTGTTTGGAGTCAGAAGGGTGGTTCGTCGTCGCCACCACCGAAGGATCCCGAAGCCGGAGCACTGCCCCACGGGTCGTCCCCTCCGCTGCTCGCTTGCGGCGCCGGTGCCTGACGGGATCCACCACCACCACCGAAGCCACCGCCTCCTGCGCCACTGCGGCTGGCCTTATTGACCTTGGCGGTTGCGTAGCGAAGCGAGGGCCCGATCTCGTCGACCTCAACTTCCACGACGGTGCGCTTCTCGCCTTCGCGGGTCTCGAAGGAACGCTGTTTGAGCCGCCCGGTGACAATCACCCGTGCCCCGCGGGTGAGGCTCTCCGCGACGTTCTCAGCGGCCTCCCGCCAGATATTGCACCGCAGAAAAAGCGCCTCGCCGTCTTTCCATTCCCCGCTCTGGCGGTCGTAGATCCGCGGCGTCGATGCCACGGTGAAGTTAGCCACGGCAGCACCCGACGGAGTGAACCGCAGTTCGGGGTCAGCGGTCAGGTTTCCGACAACCGTGATAGTGGTGTCACCAGCCACAATTTCCTCCTGAATCCGCCTCGGGACGATGGGTGATCATGAGCGTGTCCTCGCCGAGCCTACGCAACGGCAATGACAGCGGACATTCAGCGTTTAGTGCTTGTCGGTGCGCATCACCTTGGTGCGCAACACCGACTCGTTGAGGCTCAGCTGACGGTCCAGCTCGGATACCGTCGCCGGCTCGGCCTTTAGATCGACGACGACGTAGATGCCTTCGGCATGCTTGGCGATCTCATACGCCAGCCGGCGCTTACCCCAAATGTCGATCTTGTCGACGGTTCCACCATCCTTGCGGACGACGTTGAGGAACGTCTCCAATGACGGAGCAACGGTGCGTTCGTCGAGTGTGGGGTCAAGAATGACCATGATTTCGTATGGACGCATGGAAACCTCACCACCTCCTCTGGTCTGCGCGGCCACGGTCGGTCCGTGGCAGGAGGGTCGCCTGCGTCGGCAACCGCCCCAGGGTACCGGACGGCGGGCTGGCCTGCGAAATCAGGTGACCAGACGCTCTGGTTACTGCCGGGCTTGCAGGTATTCGTTGGCCCTGGCCACCGCCGCCGCGTCGGCCTTGGCGAGCGCACCCGAATCGAACGGCGGCTGCGGGTCGTATTCGATGAGCAGTTGCGCAGCCTGCGCGGCCTGACGATCGACGAGCAGCTCAACCAGCCGCAAGGCCATGTCGATGCCGCTAGACACACCCGCGGCAGTGATGATCCGCTGGGGTAGATGCTCGACGACTCGTTCGGGCACATAGTGCGCACCCAACTCGTTGAGCAGGTCCGCGGCCCGCCAATGTGTTGTCGCGGTGAGTCCGTTGAGCAGGCCCGCGGCGGCGAGCAACAGCGCGCCGGTACACACCGAGGTGGTGAATGTGGTGTTCGGGTGTACCGATTGCAGCCAGGCGCGGATGGCGTCGTCGTGAATCAGCTGGCGGGTTCCGATCCCGCCCGGGAACACCACCACATCGGGTGCGCCGACTTCGTCGAATGTGGCGTCGCAAGTCACGCCCAGCATCCCGTTTTCGGTACGCGCCTCGCCGCGGCGATGCCCGACGAACACCACTTCGATCGACGGAATGCGTTGCAGCACTTCGTAGGGTCCGACCGCGTCGAGCGCAGTAAACCGTGGGAAAAGTGGAATTGCGACCAGCGTCACGCTTGCCTCGCGCCGGCCGCCATTTCAGTTTCCGCGCCGGTTTCGGGCGCCGGCGCTACCGGGCGCCGCTGCCCGGCTGGACGCAACCAGTCCGGCAGCCAACCGGGCGGGGTGTCGGGGGCGCGGTCGAAAGGCCCACCCGCCGGATCGTCCACCCGCCCGCCCCAGCGCACCAGATCCTCGTCTGGCCGGTAGATCTGCCGAATCACCAGCGCGCACAGCGCCACGACCGCAATATCGCGCAGCAACACCGTCGTAGTGAAGAACTGTCCCGGCAGCCCGCGATTCGGGTTGCCGTACAGGTAATACATCCGCGGCACCCACACCACCGCGTCAATCGTCATCCACGCCAAAAGTATTCGGCGGTGCGGCAAGGCCAGCACTGCCAGTGGTACCAGCCACAGCGAGAACTGCGGGCTCCACACCTTGTTGGTCAACAGGAACGCCGCCACCACCAAGAACGCCAGCTGCGCCACCCGAGGCCGTTGCGGAGCGGTCAGCACGATGTAAGCGAGCGCCGCACAACACACTGCGAATGACACCGCGACCACCGTGTTCAGCACCGTGGGCGGTTCCCAGAAGCCCAGCCTGGGATCGAAACCGCGCCAGCCGGTGAATGATTTGACGACGTTGTACAGCGAGTCCATGTCGTCACCGCGGCGGGTGTTGAGCCGGAAAAACTCTGACCAGCCTCGCGGAAAGAGCAGCAGCACAGGCAGATTCACCAACAGCCAGGTCGCTGCGGCAGCCCCCGCGGTGCGGGCCAAAGCGCCGAGGCGTCCGGTGCGGATGCCCAGCACCAACATCGGGCCAAGGAACAACAGCGGATACAGCTTGGCCGCCGCACCCAATCCGATCAGCACGCCGGCAAGCACCGGTTTACGCCGCGCCCACGCCAGTAGTCCGGCGATCGCGAATGCGGTGGCCAGCGCGTCGAAGTTAGTGAAGATCTGAAAGATCACCACCGGCGAGGCGGCCACCAGTGCCGCATCCCACACGCGACGGCCGGACAGGCCCGCGGTTGCCCAGACGGTCGCCAGCCAGGCCAGTGCCAGCCCGAAAGCTGCGACGTCAAAGAAGACCACCACCTCGGCGATGACCGGAAGGGGGGCGACTTTGCTCAGCGCGGTGTAGGTCTTGGCCACCGCCATCGACGCGTACTGATAGACGCCGGTCAACACCGGATACTCCATGTATCGCACCGCGGGCTTCCCGTCGTAGCGGGTCTGCGGTGCACCACTGGCGTCGTTTTCGATCCAGCTCGATTTGTACGGAAACTTGCCCTGGCTCAACAGCTCCGCGCCGTAGAGCGGCACCGTATCGGAGTAGCACAACTCGTAGTAGGCGCGTTGGTTATCCCAATTGGCGACCCGCTGATCGCCCGTCCCGGTACCGCTGCTCTGCAGGCAGGCAGCCTTCGTCGACCAGCCGAGCGCCAGGAACACCAGCCCGATCAGAAACATCACCCGCAGCGGCGTCATCAGCCGAGCGCGGCCGATCAGCGCGTGCCGACCCACCGGTCCGCCGATGACATCCGCGAGAGCGGAACCCAGAAAGTCGGTGCGGCTGGGGAAATCGCGGTTGTCGGCGCTACGCAGATCCGCGGCCAACGGCCGCGGCGATATAGCGGCGCTCGGCTGCTGAGCGCTGGTCACGGTGGCGGTTGGAGAAATGGCGGGCCACCCGGCGGCGGGCCGCCCGGCGGGGAGCCGCCCGGCGGGACACCGCCCGGCGGAGCACCGCCCGGCGACTGTGGTGGCGGCGGCCCGACCGTGATCGTCGTGGGTGGACCAACCGGAATGGTGATGCCCGGCGCTACCTCGACGGTGGGCTGGATAACTTGCTCGGACGGCGGTGGGGGCGGAGGGGGCGCAGCGGGTACGCCCGCGTAGCCACCGATCTCGCTTGGCTTGGGGAAGGTCTCATTAGAGGTGCCCTTCAGAGCACCGTCCATGGTCGACTTCCAAATGTCTGACGGCAAGCCCGAGCCGTAAACCTCTGCGCCCGAGGCGGTTACCAGCGGCACGTTGTCTTGGACAGTTCCCACCCAGACAGCCGTCGACAGCGACGGCGTATATCCGACCATCCAGGCATCCTTGTTGGCCTGAGTGTCACCCAGCTGCGCCGTGCCAGTCTTGGCGGCCGATGCCCGTCCGCCGGCCAGGGCGTGGCCGCGCGAATAGGCGGCGATGGGCTGCATCGCCGCGGTGACGTTATCCGCGACGCCCTTGTCGATGCGCTGCTCGCCGTTGTTGTCCGAGTTGCCAGCGTCGAAAAGGACTTGGCCATCTGCGTTGACGACCTTTTGCACCAGATGCGGCCGGTGGTACATCCCGGATGCGGCCAGCGTGGCATATGCCGACGCCATGTCAATCGGCCGAGTTTGATACTGCCCCAACACGATCCCGTTGTTGGGTGGTCCGCCCTTGCCATCCTCGGACAGTGTGTGATCAACGCCGGGGAAGCTGGCGGCGACACCGGCTTGGTGCGCGGCGTCCGCGACGGCCTGTGGCCCGTTCTTGAGTTTGAGCATCAGCCGGTAGTAGGCGGTATTCAGCGAAAGCTTGAGCGCCTCGGCGATATTGCAGGTCCCACAGCTCTCGCCGTCGACGTTGGTGATCTTGATACCGTCCACCGTCAGCGGAGAACTGTCGATCTGGTAGCCCAGGCCGATCCCTTGTTCGAGTGCGGCGACGAGGGCGAACACCTTGAACGACGATCCGGTCTGTAACCCGGCCTGAGCGAAATCAAAACCGTTGGCATCAGTACCGCCGTAGTAGGCGCGTATCGCGCCGTTGTGCGGATCGATGGAAACCGCGGCGGAGCGCATGTCGGGGTCTTGCCCGTCGAGGTATTTCGATACCGCCTTCTCCGCTGCCTGCTGGGCTTTCGGATCGATTGCGGTGGTGACCTGCAGTCCCTGAGTGTTCAGAGTCTGCTCATCGATGTTGAACAGCTCCATCAGCTCTTTGGTCACCTGACGCTCGATCAGCCCGTTGGGGCCGGTGGTCTGGTTCTGCGCGCGGGCCTGATCGGGCGCCACCGTCGGTGGAAACACTTGCGCCGCGCGATCACTCGGCGATAGCGCCTTGGTTTCCACCATGCCGTCAAGCACCCAGTTCCACCGGGCCGCGGCGCCCTTTGGATCGACGGCCGGGTCCAGCGAGGACGGTCGCCGAATCAGCGCCGCCAAAAGTGCGCCTTCGGACACGGTGAGCTGCTCGACGGGCTTGTTGAAATAGCCCTTGGCGGCGGCCGAAATCCCGTAGGCACCCCGGCCGAAGTAGATGATGTTCAGATAGGCCTGCAGCACATCATCTTTGGACCACTCCCCCGACATCTTGGTGGCAATGACCAACTCCTTGGCCTTACGCAGCAGTCCACTGAACCCATGTTGTGCGGAGCCGACCAGGGCGTTCTTCACATACTGCTGAGTGATCGTCGATCCGCCCTGCAGATCGCCGCCGCCGAAGAGGTTGTTGTTCACCGCCCGCGCGAATCCGCTGAACGAAAAGCCCGGGTTGGAATAGAAGTTGCGGTCCTCTGCGGCGATCACCGCCTGGCGCACATGCACCGGCACTTGGCTGATGTTGACGTCGACCCGATTGCCTTCCGGGGGAATGATTTTAGCGATCTCCGAGCCGTCGCTGGCCAGGATCGTCGAGACCTGGTTGGTACGGATGTTGCCCGGTTTGGGAATGTCGACGATGAAGTACGCCATGGTGAAGGTGACGATCGGCAATAGCACCAGCACCGCCGCGGAGAGGTAGGCCGCCCGTCGCACCCAATGCCAATTGATCTGGTCGGCCCAGCTCCAGTCCAGCCTCGGCCCGGGGGCTCTGTGGCCCGGCCCGATCGGATCATCGGGCCCGCCAGGCCGGCGCGGTGGAGGTGGCGGACCGGCCGGCGGCCGCTGTCCGGACATCGGCCGCTCACGCCGAGAAGGGGTTGCCGAGCGGGTGTCGAGTGCGGCCTTGACCTCGTCGATCGCATCACGCGGCGGGGGTGTCGACGCAGGGCCGTCCAACGCGGCCTTGACCTCTTCGATAGGGTCGCGCCGCCTGGCTGCCCGGTCGTCAACGACGGGCGGGAGGATCGTGGTCAGCCGGTCGTCGGGGGGAAGCGGACGGCGGGGGCGGGGCTCCGGACGCGCGCCATCGTCCGGACGGTCATGGTCGTCCGGGCGGTCGGTACTTGCATGCTTGCCCACACGCTCAGTCGCTGGCCCGTGCGCCTCGCTGGACGACTGGTCGTGGCGCCCTTCGTTATTCAATGGCCGTGCGGGCGCCGTTGCGCGCAGTCCGGGTGCCGCGCGTGCCCTTTGGCGGGCGTGCCGCGCCGAGCACATACGACTTGACTAGGTGATTCCAGCTGCAGGTTCGACACACTTCCACCACGTGGACCGCGAACTCCTCGTAGCGGGTTGCCAGCAAGACCAACTCTTCGGCGGTGCGCGCCGAGCCCGATACCGCACCCAAGTGCTCGCCGAACACCCATGACACCAAGGTGAGCTGTTCCTTTCGGCAGATCGGACACATCACCTGGCTCGGTTTCCCGTGAAACTTCGCGGCGCGCAGCAAATAGGGGTTCGCGTCACATACCTCGGACACACCCGTGCGGCCCGAGTACACCTCGGCCAGCACCGCGCGCCGCCGAAGCGCGTAGTCCACCACCTGTCGCTGCAGTCGCACGCTGACCAGAGTACGTCGCCATCCGCATCGCCGATATGCAACCGAGGCTGTCGCGCTGGCTGAGCCGCCGTAATCGCTCGTCACATTCGGCGCCGAACTCGACTCAGCCTTCTACGATCATGGCCGTGGCGAAATGGCTCGGGGCACCACTCGGTGGCGGGATGATATCGACGACCCGCGCCAAGGACAGCGATCGGCAAGACACCTGCGCGATTCTCGACAACGCCCTGAACGACGGCGAACTCTCCATGGCAGAGCACCGGGAACGGGTCAGCACCGCCACCAATGCCGTCACGCTGGGTGATCTGCAGGGCCTGGTGGCCGATCTGCAGGTTGACGGCGCTCCGGTGCATCTGCGGGTCGCCGAGTCGCCGCCGAAATTCGGCGGATGGGCCATCCTGGCCGCCGCGTTCGTCGTGTCGGTGTTGCTGGGCGTCGGCATCGGATGGGGTCTCTACGGCAGCACCGGCTCGCCGCTGGACTTCGCCAAGAGCCGCGAGGATCCCGGAGCCAAGCCCGACGGCATCGCCGCAGTGGTGCTGACGCCTCCCACGCAGTTGCATTCGGTCGACGGGCTGACCGGCCTGATGGAGCAAACACGTAAAAGGTTCGGAGACGCCGTGGGTTTCCGGCTGGTGGTCTATCCGACTTACGCCATACTCGATCGCCCGGACCCGTCCGATGGCCGCCGCGTGCTGGCCTACGACTACCGCGGCGGATGGGGTGATCCGACCAGCTCCCCCAAAAGCGCTGCCGATGGACCGGTCGCCGTTGACCTGAGCAAGTTCGACATAGCGGCGACCGTCGGCGTCATGCGCGGTGCCCCGGAAACCCTGCACATGAAGCAGTCCGACGTCCAAACCATGTATCTGATCGTCGAGCCCGGCACCGACCCCACGACGCCCGGAGCTTTGTCGTTGTCGGTGTATGTCTCGTCCGATTACGGTGGTGGCTCTATCGTCTTCGCCGGTGACGGAACCCCCAAGCGGTTGGATTTGCCCACGTAGAGGCGTATCCGCCGGCCGCTTTTAACACATTTCGGAGTGACTAATAGCGCACCAACACCAGGTGCTGTTGTGGCAAATATATCGAAACGATACGATGACGCGAGGCGTCGGACCGTCGTAACAAGCCAAGCAAAGGAGGTGAGTCGATGCTGGAGCTCGCCATCCTCGGCCTCCTGATCGAATCGCCCATGCATGGTTACGAGTTGCGCAAACGGCTGACCGGCTTACTCGGCGCGTTCCGTGCGTTTTCGTACGGTTCGCTGTACCCGGCACTACGGCGCATGCAGGCCGACGGGTTGATTGCCGAGAATGCCGCCCCGGCCGGGACCCCGGTCCGGCGGGCGCGGCGGGTCTACCAACTCACCGACGCGGGCCGTCGGCGCTTCGGCGAGTTGGTGGCCGACACCGGCCCGCACAACTACACCGACGACGGCTTCGGGGTACACCTGGCGTTCTTCAACCGCACCCCGGCAGAGGCGCGGATGCGCATTCTGGAAGGCCGCCGCCGCCAGGTCGAGGAACGCCGAGAAGGTCTGCGCGAAGCCGTGGCGCGGGCCAGCAGCTCGTTCGATCGCTACACCCGCCAGCTTCATCAACTCGGGCTCGAGTCCAGCGAGCGCGAAGTCAAGTGGCTCAACGAGCTCATTGCTGCGGAGCGGGCAATGCCCGGCCTCTCCGAGCAGACATAGACCCTTGCACGAACCCAGCAGTAAATAAACAACTCACCGAGACACCCGAGACAAAGTTTATGAGGTTAGGAGAACGCCCTATGAGTGAGCACGAGCCGTTAGGGGCGCCACAGGCGTCGACTGAGGTACGAGTCGCCATTGTCGGCGTCGGAAACTGCGCGTCCTCGCTGGTTCAGGGCGTCGAGTACTACCAGAATGCCGACGAGACATCATCGGTGCCGGGCCTCATGCACGTGCGGTTCGGTCCGTACCACGTTCGCGACGTGAAGTTCGTCGCCGCATTCGACGTGGACGCCAAGAAGGTCGGCTTCGATCTGTCCGAGGCGATCTTCGCGTCGGAGAACAACACGATCAAGATCGCCGACGTGCCGCCCACCAATGTGACGGTGCAGCGTGGCCCGACTCTCGACGGCATCGGCAAGTACTACGCCGACACCATTGAGGTGTCGGATGCCGAGGCCGTCGACGTGGTCAAGGTGCTCCGGGACGCCGACGTCGATGTGCTGGTCTCCTACCTGCCGGTGGGCTCCGAAGAGGCCGACAAGTTCTACGCCCAGTGCGCGATCGACGCCGGCGTGGCATTCGTCAACGCGCTGCCCGTGTTCATCGCCTCCGACCCGGTGTGGGCCAAGAAGTTCGCCGACGCCGGCGTGCCGATCGTCGGTGACGACATCAAGAGCCAGGTCGGCGCGACCATCACGCACCGGGTGATGGCCAAGCTGTTCGAAGACCGCGGGGTACAGCTCGACCGCACCATGCAGCTCAACGTGGGCGGCAACATGGACTTCCTGAACATGCTCGAGCGCGAGCGGCTGGAGTCGAAGAAGATCTCCAAGACCCAGGCCGTCACCTCGAACCTGCAGCGGGAGTTCAAGACCAAAGACGTCCACATCGGCCCGTCCGACCACGTCGGCTGGCTCGACGACCGCAAGTGGGCCTACGTGCGGCTGGAGGGCCGCGCCTTCGGCGATGTGCCGCTGAACCTGGAGTACAAGCTCGAGGTGTGGGACTCGCCGAACTCGGCGGGCGTCATCATCGACGCGGTGCGCGCGGCCAAGATCGCCAAGGACCGCGGCGTCGGCGGACCGGTCGTGCCGGCGTCGGCCTACCTCATGAAGAGCCCGCCGCAGCAGCTGCCCGACGACGTTGCGCGCACCCAGCTCGAAGAGTTCATCATCTCGGGCTAACACCCCGCCGTCACCGAGTGTGCGCCGAGGGTTTCGAGCGTGCGCTGAGCGTCGAAATATCTCGATATCGGCGCCCTGGCCGCACAGTCGAAGCAGAGACCGCACACGCGATTCGTCGACACGGCGCTGTGCATGTGCTTAGCATCATCTCTCGATGACCGTTCAGCCCGCTGCGTTCTTACGAACCACCCTTCCGCTCGACCTGTCCCGACTTTCAGAGCTGGACAGCGGCCGCTATCACTCGATCTGGCTGCCGGATCACATGGTCAGCTTCTGGCCAGACTCGATCTGGACTCCTGAATTCACCGATCTCGCTACCACATCGCCGTCGCCGCACCGCCACCTCGACGGGCTGGCGGTCGCGGCCGCAGCCGCAGTCCTGACCGAGAAGGTCCCGCTTGTCAGCGCCGTTGTCGACACCGTGCGCCGCCATCCCTGCATGCTGGCCCAGACGGCGCTGACCATCGATCACCTCGCCAGGGGCCGTTTCATCCTCGGCCTGGGCAGCGGCGAGAGCGAGAACACACTGCCCTACGGCTTCGACTTCTCCCGTCCGGTCAGCCGTTTCGAGGAAGCACTGACGGTGATCCGGCTGCTCTGGGAAAGCGATGGTCCCGTCGATTTCGATGGACGGTTCTACTCACTGCACCACGCCCGATTGGACACCGAACCGTATGGGGGCAAGTCACCGCAGATCTGGATCGGCGCCAGCGGCCCACGGATGCTCGACATCGCCGGCCGCCACGCCGATGGGTGGTGGCCGGCGGGCGCATGGACTCCAGAGCACTACGCCGACATGCTGTCCGCGGTACGGGCGTCCGCCGAACGGGGTGGCCGCGATCCGATGGCGATCACGCCGTGCTTCATCCAAGTGTGTCTGATCGGGAAGAACGAGGACGCCCTGGCCGAGATCCTGCAGGCGCCTCTAGTCAAGGCATTCCTGCTACAGGTATCAGCAGAAACGTTGCGCGGCTTCGGTTTTGAACACCCGATGGGTGACGGCTGGCGCGGATTTCAAGACATCGACCCAGCGGTCCTCACCCGCGAGCGGATCATTGCGTATCTGCACAACGTGCAGCCCGAAATGATCCTCGCGGTCGTGCCGCACGGGACACCGCGAGAGGTTGCCAAGATCATCAAGGCATATGTGGATGCGGGCTTGCGGGTGCCCAAAATCCTCGATTACGGTGCCATGGCCGGCCTGAAGTACGCCGAGTCTTCCGCGGCGAACGTTCGCGCGGCCGAGGACGAACTGCTACAGCTGTGCGGAGACCCATCGTGAGCGAACAGTTGGACGCCGCCGAGATGCTGGGCGAGGCGGAGGCCGAAACGGGATTGCATGACTACGGCGACCCCACGTTGCCGGAGCGCTTCGCCGTCGCCGTCGACCACCTGAACAGCCTCGGCATGAATGCCGACGGCAGATCGCAAGCGGTGCAGGTGTGTCGATGGCTCCTCACATCGCGTCTCGAGTTCATCGAAGACCGCAACCGGTACCCGATCGGCGACGAAGTGGTCGAAGCTCCGATGTTCGTCACCGGCGAACCACGTTCGGGCACAACGCTCATGCACGCGCTGATGTCCGTCGATCCGCACGCGCGGGCGCTGCGGTTCTGGGAAGTGATGTATCCCTCACCACCGCCGGGTGTCGCCGCTGCAGATGATGATCGACGCGACCGGGCCGACGCAGACTGGCGTGAGATCAACGCCAAGATGCCCAAATGGCTGCACAGCCACCCCTACAACGACATGCTGGGCGACGGCCTGCCCGAAGACGAACGCACCTGGGCGTTCGATTTCCGGGTCATGACGCCGACGGCATGGTGGCGGGTGCCGATGCAGTCGCTGGTCGGCGGCCTGGCCACCGATCCAGCCGCACAGTACCGGTTACACAAAGCCATGTTGCAGCAGCTGCAGTACAACCGACCGCGAAAATACTGGGTCCTGAAGGGATTTCATGGTTTCCGGCTCACGGAGATGTTCGAGACATACCCTGATGCCTTTATGGTCTGGCTGCATCGGGACCCGGTACAGGTCGCCGCGTCGCGCACCATGATGATGGTCGACATCATGGACGGCATCGTCGGTTCCGTCGACCTGCACGCCGAAGCCAAGAAGCACCTCGAGATGACCCGTGCCAGCATCGCCAACACGATGAGCAATCCACTGGTTGACGATCCGCGCATCCTGCACATTCGCTACGCCGACTTCATCGCCGATCCCGTCGCCACAGTGCAGCGCTACTACACGTTCTGCGGTCGAGAGTTGACGCCCGAGGCCGAGCCGGCGATGCGCGCCTACCTGGCCAACAACCGCGGGGACCGATACGGCAAGTTCATGTACTCCGCCCAGCTGCTGATCGATATCGGCGAAGACCTTGACGCACTGCATGCGGAATTCCGGCCGTTCCGTGAACGATTCGGCGTCGAGATTGAGAAGCGGGCATAGCGTGACGACGGTCAACGAGCGTCTGTCTGTGCACAACGTCACTTTTCTCGGCGCGCCGTTGGCCGATCTGGAGGCATACTGGGCAGCGCTCGGCGTGTCCCGGTTGAGCATCCTGGACAGTCAGCTGCTCGACCCCGAATTCCCAATGCTACTGCAGCGCAACGACTACACGGTGGAAGCGGTCTACCACCTTTTCGCGAACGGCCTGCTATCTACCGACCCGCAGGCCGCGCAAGATTCGCTGTGTGCGGTGATTGACGCCGCGGCCAGCGTGGGTGCACGTACCGTCTACCTGCTCACCGGTGGTCGCGGTGCCCTTGCTTGGAAGCAGGCCGCCGACCAGTTCTGCGTCATGGTCACCCCCTGCGTCGAGCACGCGAATCGCGGCGGCGTGGCGCTGGCGATCGAGAATGCTTCCAGCCTCTACGCCGACATCCATCTCGCCCACACGCTGCGCGACACCATTACCCTTGCCGAGCTGGGCGGGCTGGGCATCTGCATCGATCTGTTTCACTGTTGGGCGGAGGGTGATTTCGAAGCCATGGTGCAGCGCGCCCTGCCGCGAACCGCACTCATCCAGTTGAGTGACTACGTGCTGGGTGACCGGGCGCTGCCGGCCAGGGCGGTGCCCGGGGACGGCACGATTCCGATCGAAGCATTCGTGGCCCAAGCCCTCGAAGGGGGCTACACGCACGGCTTCGACCTGGAACTCATAGGTCCCAGAATCGAGAAAGAAGGCCGTTTCGAATCCGCCCGGCGTGCATGTGATTTCGTCGGGGCGATGCTCAACCGGCTGGGTGCGTGACGATGGCTTTCGGTGACGGCACCGACGACGCGGCACTGCAGGCGGCGTGGACTGCATTCTGCGCGCAGCTGCAACACGCAGGCGAACAAGTCTTCAAAGATGCCAACGCCACTTCGGGCGCGCAGCGTGTCGATGCCTTCCGCTTTCTCACCCAAAACCTGGGCCAGGCCTTCGATTTGGCACTCGAGACCCGCGACAGCCGTTACCCGGCGCTGCATACGTTCTGTGGTCCCACCCGCAAACTCGGCGGTGATTGCGCTGACTTCACCTACCAGCAAGCGTGGATCGACGGGCAGTCGACTTACCGGCTGACCGGTAGCCGCGGCACCTCACGATTCTTCAACGTCACCGTCCAGGGCCCGCGCCTTCGGGGTCCGGGTGTGCTGCATGAACCGTTCGGTGACACACCGGAAGCCAATCTGCACGGCCATCAACTCGACATCGGTGACGACGGGCAATTCGAGCTGTACATCGGTGGGGCCGAACGTGAGCCGAACTGGTTGCCCACCACCCCGGGATCACGCAAACTGTTCATCCGCCAGGGCTTCGACCGTTGGGATGAAACGCCCGCACAGATGCGGATCGAGCGGATCGACATGGCCTCCCCGAAGCCATCGCCCACGCCCGCAGCGATGGTCGAGGCGATGGATTGGGCCGGTGATTTCGTCACCGGTCTGATGTCTGATTGGCCCGAGTTCCCGTTCACCTACGGCGGCGTGGACGCCGAGCATCCCAACACCTTCCCGCGGGTCGGCGCCACCGACGCGGACAGCAAGCGCGGCCGAGCCGCCGCCAACATGTACTGGGAGCTTGCACCCGACGAGGCGCTGCTCGTCGAATTCGACGCCCATGACGGGCTGTGGATGCTGACGAACATGGGCGTCTTCTTCAACAGCATGGACTACCTCTACCGCCCGGTGAGCTATACGCCGAGCCGCACGAAAACCGACCGCGACGGCCGAGTCCGGCTGGTTATGGCGCATCGTGATCCGGGTGTCCACAACTGGCTGGACACCCAAGGCTTCCAGCGCGGCAATTTGACCTACCGGCACATGCTCGAAGGTCAACCCGCCGTGCTGAACACCCGGACCGTCAAGTACGACGAGCTGATGCGCGCCCTTCCCGCAGACACCGCCATGGTGAGCACGGCGGAACGCACCGCCGCGATGTGGGAGCGGTTCCGCGGCATTCGCCGTCGCTACGTTTTCTAGGGGTCCTCTAGTGTCAAAGATCGTGACCGAGATCTCCGAAGACGAACTGGCCGGACTGTCCGAGTTCTCGCTGCTGTCCGAGAACGCCGAGCAGGCCGGCGTTTCGGGTCCGCTGCCCGATGTGGAGCGGGTCGAAGCGGGTGCGGCGGAAGGCAGAATCAGCGCACTGCGCTGGGGCGTCACTCCCCCACGGATCATCTTTCTGCACGGGGGCGGGCAGAACGCGCACACCTGGGACACCGTCATCGTCGGTGTCGGCGAGCCCGCGCTGGCAGTCGACCTTCCCGGTCACGGACATTCCGCCTGGCGTGAGGACGGCGACTACTCACCGCTGCACAACGCCGAGACCCTGGCGCCGGTGCTGCACGAGCTCGCACCGTCCGCCCAACTCGTGGTGGGCATGTCGCTGGGCGGGTTGACCGGAATACGGCTGGCCGCTGTCGCGCCCGACCTGGTGCCTGAACTGGTTCTCATCGACGTCACTCCGTCTGCGTTGCAGAGGCATGCCGAGATGACCGCCGAACAACAAGGCACCGTGGCGCTGATGCACGGCGAGCGAGAATTCCCCAGCTTCCAGGCCATGCTGGACCTCACGATCGCCGCAGCGCCGCACCGCGAGGTGAAAGCGCTGCGCCGCGGAGTCTTCCATAACTCCCGCCGGCTCGACAGCGGCAATTGGACGTGGCGGTATGACGCCATCCGCACCTTCCCCGACTTCGCCAGTCTGTGGGACGACGTCGACGCACTATCCGCACCCATCACCTTGGTGCGCGGCGGCTCATCGGGCTTCGTCAACGACGAGGACACCGCCGAACTCAGCAGGCGCGCAAAGCATTTCCGCAAAGCGCACGTCGTAGAGAATTCCGGCCACTCGGTGCAAAGCGACCAGCCGCGTGCACTGATCGACCTGTTGCGCGGGGTACTCGAGGCACGCTGACCATGCGTTGATGCCTACGGTGGTCATATGACTTCGTCAGTGCCCCCTGATCTCCCTGTTCGAATCGGTGTGCAGCTGCAGCCGCAGCACGCGCCCCATTACCGCAACATCCGCGACGCCGTTCGCCGCTGCGAGGACATCGGTGTCGATATCGCATTCACCTGGGATCACTTCTTTCCCCTTTACGGTGATCCCGACGGGCCGCATTTCGAATGCTGGACTGTTCTGGCGGCCTGGGCCGAGCAGACGTCGCGCATCGAGATCGGCGCGTTGGTGACGTGCAACTCCTACCGCAACCCGGAGCTGCTGGCCGACATGGCCCGCACCGTCGACCATATTTCTGACGGCCGGCTGATCCTCGGGATCGGGTCGGGCTGGAAAGAGAAGGACTACGACGAGTACGGCTACGAGTTCGGCACCGCAGGCAGCCGTCTCGACGACCTGGCGGCCGCCCTCCCCCGTATCAAGGCGAGGCTGGCCAAGCTCAATCCCGCCCCCACCCGTGACATCCCGGTTCTCATCGGCGGCAAGGGCCCCCGCAAGACCCTGCGTCTGGTCGCCGAGCATGCCGACATCTGGCACGGCTTCACCACCACCGAGACCTACCCGGCGGCAGCGACCGTGCTCGACGATCACTGCACCGCCGTCGGGCGAGACCCGAAAACCATCGAACGGTCCGCCGGCGTGGAGGACAACAGCGGCGTCCGCCGCGGCGAAGGCACCAATGGGCTGATCACCAACGCCGAGGGCCTCACGGCGCTGGGCGTGACACTACTGACCGTCGGATGCAACGGCCCGGACTACGACCTCACGGCGGCCGAGGCGCTTTGTCGCTGGCGCGACAAGCGCTGATATCCCGGATTTGAATTTGCCTCCAATTCATCTGCGAAACACCTGGACGCAGGCGCCAAGTCATGAGAAACTTCCTCCGCTGATTGCAGGTGCGGGTTTGAAAGAGACTGATGCCGAAGAAATACGGGGTCAAAGAAAAAGACCAGGTTGTTAACCACATCCTCAACCTGATAATGACCGGGAAGCTGCGCAGCGGCGACCGTGTCGACCGCAATGAGATCGCGCTTGGCCTGGGAGTAAGTCGCGTCCCGATACAAGAGGCACTTGTGCAACTCGAACACGACGGCATCGTCTCCACCCGCTATCACCGGGGCGCGTTCGTCGAGCGGTTCGACGAAGCCACAGTCCTCGAACATCACGAACTCGACGGCCTGCTCAACGGGATTGCGTCAGCGCGCGCGGCCACCAAGCCGACCCCGCGGATCCTGGGGCAACTCGATGCACTCATGCGATCGCTGCGCACCGCGAAGGAAGCGCGGGCCTTTTCTGAAATCGCGGGGGAATATCGGCGCACCGTCAATGATGAGTACGCGGGTCCGCGGTTGCACGCCACCATCCGCGCCTCACAAAACCTCATCCCCCGCATGTTCTGGATGACATACCAGAACAGCCGCGACGACATGTTGCCGTTCTACGAAGACGAAACCTCCGCCATCCACCGGCGTGACCCGGAAGCCGCACGGGCTGTGTGCCTCGGTCGCTCCTACTTGATGGGCCACACCATGCTGTCCGAACTGTTTCGGCGCAGAGTATTCACCCCCACCGAAACCGTTGTTCCCGGAACTCTTCGAGTACTGGCCGGCGCCGAACCGGCCTGCACCGAGCCGTCGATCGTGCTCTGAACGAGCCGATCCGACCGCTCCCCGATAGCGTGTCGGGTAATGAGTGTGTGCGAAAGCCCGCGCGAAATGCGCGGCGCAAAACCGCTCGGACTGGCCGCCACCATCTTGATTGTGTGCGGCCTCGTGCTGGCTGCACCCGCAGTAGCCGACAGGAATCAATGCGCGCCTGCTGGAGTGGACAGTGCGACGGCTTTGCCCGCAGATATGACCGAGACCGAGGGTGTCGGCGAAGAGGACCACTACACCACGCCCACCGTCGAACCGTTGAGCTCGGTGAATATCGGCGAGTTGGGCCTTGGCACTCCGGGTGTCTTGACCGTAGGCACGTTGTCCGATGCCCCGCCGTCTATCTGCATTGATGCCACAGGCAAATTCAGCGGTTTCGACAATCAGCTGCTGCGTGCCATCGCCGGCAAGTTGGGCCTACAGGTCCGCTACTCGAGTACGGATTTCTCCGGGCTGCTCGCCCAGGTGGCGACCCATCGCTTTGACGTCGGCTCGGCCTCGATCAAAGCCACCGACAAACGCCGACACACCGTCGCGTTCACCAACGGCTACGACTTCGGCTACTACTCGCTGGTAGTGCCGCCTGGTTCGTCGATCAAGAAATTCAGCGATCTGGCCGCCGGCCAGCGCATCGGCGTGGTCCAGGGCACGATCGAGGAGTCCTACGTCGTCGACACCCTGCACCTGCAGCCGGTGAAGTACCCCGGCTTCGCGACCGTGTATGCCAGCCTCAAGATGCGCCAGATCGACGCCTGGGTAGCGCCGTCAACGCTGGCAGGCAACGTGATGAAGCCGGGCGATCCGGCGGTGATTGTCGCGAACGCCTTCAGCCCGGGCAACTTCGTCGCCTTCGCAGTCGCCAAAGACAACCAGCCGTTGGTCGACGCGCTGAACTCCGGGCTGGACGCGGTCATCGCCGACGGAACCTGGGCGAACCTGTACTCCCAGTGGGTTCCCCGCAACCTGCCGCCTGGCTGGAAACCCGGATCCAAAGCCGCCCCCGCGCCGAAACTGCCTGACTTCATCGCGATCGCCGCAAGTCACCACAGCAAGCCCGTAGGCCCGGCGCCGCCGAAGTCCACGCTGGCCCAACTGCGCGATTCATTCTTCGACTGGGATATGTACCGGGAAGCCATCCCCATACTGCTCACCGTGGGTCTGCCCAACACGCTGATCCTGACCAACAGTGCCATCGTCATCGGGCTGGTTCTCGGCATGGCGCTCGCAATCGCCGGAATCTCACACTCGCGCTGGCTGCGCTGGCCCGCGCGGGTGTACACCGATGTGTTCCGCGGCCTTCCCGAAGTGGTGATCATCCTCATCATCGGTATGGGGATCGGGCCGCTAGTGGGCGGACTGATCAACAACAATCCCTACCCGCTGGGCATTGTGGCCTTGGGGTGCATGGCCGCCGCCTACATCGGTGAAATTTTGCGCGCCGGAATCCAGAGCGTGGACCCCGGCCAGCTCGAAGCCTCCCGTGCGCTCGGGTTCAGCTACTCGGCGGCGATGCGGCTGGTGGTGATCCCGCAGGGTATTCGGCGGGTGCTGCCTGCACTGGTCAATCAGTTCATCTCCCTACTGAAGGCCTCCGCCCTGGTGTACTTCCTGGGCCTGATCGCCCAACAGCGCGAGCTGTTCCAGGTGGGCCGCGACCTCAACGCGCAGACCGGCAACCTTTCTCCGCTGGTGGCCGCCGGGCTCTTCTACCTGATATTGACCATTCCGTTGACACATTTGGTGAACTACATCGATGCGCGGCTGCGTCGCGGCCGCGCCGCTGCTGAGCCCGATCAGCCTGGGGCCGCGGCGACGTCGACGTTCAGCCAGGAGATGACATGATCGCCGACACCACGGGTCGCGAGTCAGTGTCGTTGGCAGCCAAGGATATTCATCAAACTCTCGGCGGCACCAAGGTGCTGCGTGGCGTCGATATCGAGGCCCCGGCGGGCAGCACAGTGGCCATCGTCGGACCGTCCGGTTCAGGTAAGTCAACGCTGTTGCGCACCCTGAACCGCTTGCATGAGCCCGATAGCGGCGACATCCTGCTGGACGGCCGGTCGGTGTTACGCGACGATCCCGGCCAGCTCCGCCAGCGCATCGGGATGGTGTTCCAGCATTTCAATCTTTTCCCGCATCTCAGCGTGCTGAAAAATGTTGCGCTGGCGCCGCGCAAGTTGCACCGGCTGTCGGCAGACGCGGCCCGGGACCTCGCCCTGACTCAGCTGGACCGAGTTGGCCTGAAGCACAAGGCCGCTGCCCGGCCCGCCATGTTGTCCGGCGGCCAACAACAACGGGTCGCGATTGCCCGCGCGCTGGCAATGGCCCCGCAGGTGATGTTCTTCGACGAGGCGACCTCAGCGCTGGATCCCGAAATGGTCAAAGGAATTCTGCAACTTATCGCCGACCTCGGCGCCGACGGTATGACCATGGTTGTCGTCACCCACGAAATGGGATTCGCCCGGTCGGCATCCGACACCGTCGTCTTTATGGACCACGGCAAAGTCGTGGAATCCGGCCCTCCCGAGCAGATATTCGAAGCCGCGAAGACCGAGCGCCTGCAGCGGTTTCTGTCCCAAGTACTCTGACGACCTAAAACTAGTCGGCAATAGCTACCTTGTACGCACCCCGTATACGGTTAGACTGCCAAATTATGGCGGACAGCACTTCCACCGTGCCCGAGGCGACGGAGCTTGCAGAAGGATTGCACCGCGCGCTGTCCAAACTGTTTTCGATCCTGCGCCGCGGGGACCCTAACGGCGTCGTAGCCGGCGACTTAACCCTGGCGCAGCTCTCGATCTTGGTCACGTTGCTCGATCAAGGACCCATCCGGATGACGGACCTGGCCGCACACGAGCGAGTCCGGACCCCCACCACGACCGTGGCGATCCGCCGGCTGGAGAAGATCGGGCTGGTGAAGCGCTCGCGCGACCCGTCCGACCTGCGCGCCGTGCTGGTCGACATCACGCCGCGCGGGCGCGCGGTCCACGGCGAGTCGCTGGCCAACCGGCACGCCGCCCTCGCGGCGATGCTCAGTCAACTCCCCGATTCCGATTTGAACACCCTGATGAAGGCGCTGGCGCCACTGGAGCGTCTGGCCTCCGGCGAACCGGCGCCCGACCCTTCGGGCGAATCGGCTGCACGTAAGCAGGCATGAAAGTGGCTGCTTCACAACGTCATTAGTGATGCCCGTAAACTGAATTGCATGCCAACTGCTCTTATCACCGGGGCCGGCGGCGGTATCGGCTCCGCCATCGCCACCGCGCTGGCGCCGACGCACACCCTGCTGTTGGCCGGTCGGCCCTCTGACCGGCTGGATGCCGTCGCGGATCGGCTCGACGCCACGACGTTTCCGCTGGACTTGACCGATGTCGATGCGATCGAGTCCAGCTGCGAAATCGTGGACGCACTCGACGTGCTGGTGCACAACGCGGGCGTGTCCATCCCGGGCCATGTCGCCGAGTCGAGCGTTGAGGAATGGCGCGTCACCTTCGACGTGAATGTCTTTGGGGCGGTGGCTCTTACATTGGCGCTGTTACCCGCGTTGCGGAGCGCCCGCGGTCGGGTGGTGTTCGTCAACTCCGGGTCAGGGCGCAAAGTTTCGTCGGGTATGGCGTCTTATTCGGCTAGTAAGTTCGCGTTACGCGCGTTCGCGGACTCGTTACGCGACGACGAGCCGGAACTGCGAGTGACCACGATATATCCCGGCCGAACCGACACCGACATGCAGCGTGAACTTGTCGCGTTCGAAGGTGGCGAGTACGACCCCGCCAGCTTTCTGCGGCCCGAAACCGTCGCGACTGCGGTCGCCAATGCGGTGGCCACCCCGCCGGACGGCCACGTCCACGAGGTCGTGATCCGGCCGGGCCGGCGATAGACGGGTGTGCAGACGACCTTCAGACGACCAGATTGACCAGCCGACCGGGAACCACGATTACCTTGCGCGGGGTGGCACCCGCCAAGAATGCCTGGACCTTTTCATCAGCCAATGCGGCGGCTTTCAGGGTGTCGTCGCCCGCGTCGGGAGCCACCACCACTCGCCCGCGCACCTTGCCATTGACCTGCACCGGGTATTCGACGGTGTCCTCGACCAGGTAGGTGGGATCAGCCTCCGGAAACGGGCCATGCGCCAATGATGTGGTGTGGCCCAGACGCAGCCACAGCTCCTCGGCCATGTGTGGGGCCAGCGGCGCCAACATCAGCACGAGCGGCTCCACCGCCACGCGGGGCACCGAGTCGCGGTGCTCTTTGGTGAGGTGGTTGGTGTACTCGATCAGCTTGGCGGCTGCGGTGTTATTCCGCAGTGCCGCATAGTCTTCCGATACTCCGGCGATGGTGCGGTTCAGCGACCGCAGTGTGTCGGTGTCCAGGTCTTGCTGGCGAGCGTCATCGACGACCTTTGTTTCACCCGTGTTCTCGTCGACCACCAGCCGCCACACCCGCTGCAGAAAGCGGTAAGCGCCGACGACGTCCTTGGTGGCCCAGGGTCGGGACGCCTCCAATGGACCCATCGACATCTCGTACAGCCGCAGTGTGTCTGCGCCGTATTCGTCGCAGATCTCGTCGGGCGATATCGAATTCTTCAGGCTCTTACCGATTTTGCCGAATTCCTGGAAGACTTCGATTTCGCCGTCGGGCCCCGGATAGACAAAACCGCTACCGCGTTCGATCACCTTGTCCGCCGGTACATATGACCCGCGAGCATCGGTGTAGGCGAAGGCCTGGATGTAGCCCTGGTTGATCAGCCGTCGATATGGCTCTCGAGAGCTGACCTGACCCAGGTCGTACAAGACCTTGTGCCAAAACCGCGAATACAGCAAGTGCAGTACCGCGTGTTCGGCACCTCCGACGTACAAGTCGACACCGCCCGGATCGTCCGGACCGTGTTCAGCCGGCCGCGGGCCCATCCAGTAAGCCTCGTTTTCCTTGGCGCAGAATCGTTCAGAGTTATGCGGATCGGTGTAGCGCAGCTCATACCAGGAACTGCCTGCCCACTGCGGCATCACGTTGGTGTCGCGGCGGTAGGGCTTCAATCCATCGCCTAGATCCAGCTCGACGTGCACCCATTCGGTCGCCTTGGCCAGCGGCGGCGAAGGCTCGCTGTCGGCGTCGTCGGGGTCGAACAACACCGGCGCGTAGTCCGGCACATCAGGCAGCTCAACCGGCAATGCGGCCTCGTCGAGCGGATGTGGGCGTCCGTCACTGTCGTAGACGATCGGGAATGGCTCACCCCAATAGCGCTGCCGTGCGAAAAGCCAGTCGTGCAACTTGAATTCGATGCGCGCCCGGCCGCGGCCTTCGGCCTCCAAACGGGCGATGATGGCTTCCTTGGCCGCTGCCACGTCCATTCCATCGAGGTAGCCGGAGTTCACCAGCACGCCGTCGCCCGTGTATGCCGCCTCCGAAATATCACCACCGGCAATGACTTCCACAATCGGCAGGTGTAGCTCCCTGGCGAAGTCCCAGTCGCGCTGGTCGTGACCGGGCACCGCCATGATGGCCCCGGTGCCGTATCCGGCCAACACGTAGTCGGCAATGAAGATCGGCACCGGTTTGCCGTTGGCGGGATTGGTCGCGTAGTTGCCCAAGAAGACGCCGGTTTTGTCCTTGCTCTCCTGGCGCTCGAGATCTGACTTCGCGCCGATCACGCGCCGGTATGCTGCGACTGCCTCAGCCGGGGTGGCCGCCCCATACGTCCAAGCAGGGTCTACCCCGTCGGGCCAGGCGGAGGCGACCAGATCGTCGACCAGGTCGTGTTCGGGGGCCAGCACCAGGTATGTGGCACCGAACAGGGTGTCGGGCCGGGTGGTGAACACGTCGATGTCGGTGACATCGCCATTGGCTTTGGTCGCAGAAAACAGCGCCTGCGCGCCACGGGAGCGGCCGATCCAGTTGCGCTGCATGGTTTTGATCTTCTCCGGCCAATCCAGCAGGTCGAGATCGTCGAGCAGCCGGTCGGCATAGGCAGTGATGCGCATCATCCACTGCCGTAACCGTTTCCGGAATACCGGGAAGTTGCCGCGGTCGCTGCGCCCGTCGGCGGTGACCTCTTCGTTGGCCAGCACCGTGCCCAGGCCTGGGCACCAATTGACCATCGCGTCCGCCCGGTAGACCAACCGGTAGCAGTCAATCACGTCGGCCCGGTCCCCCGCCGACAGCTTCGTCCAGTCCCGGCCGTCTTCGAGATGGCGAGCACCGGAATCGAATTCGGCGATCAGCTCGGCGATCGGACGCGCCTTGCTGATCGCGGTATCGAACCAGGCGTTATAGATCTGCAGGAAGATCCACTGGGTCCACTTATAGAAGTCGACATCGGTGGTGGAAAAGCTTCGTCGACTGTCGTGACCGAGACCCAGCCGGCCCAGCTGTCGCCGGAAATTCACCACATTGGCCTCGGTCCTGGCACGCGGGTGGGTGCCGGTTTGCACCGCGTATTGCTCAGCGGGCAGCCCGAAAGAGTCAAAACCTAAGGCGTGCAGCACATTATGGCCGGTCATGCGAAAGTAGCGGGCGTAGACGTCGGTGGCGATGTAGCCCAGCGGGTGTCCGACGTGCAGTCCTTCGCCGGACGGATACGGGAACATGTCTTGCACGAACAACTTGTCGTCGGGCACCGAGGAGCCGTCGGTCGGAGCCAGCGAGCCGACCGGGTTGGGTACGTTGAACGTCCCGAGCCGTGCCCAGTTGTCCTGCCAGGTGCCTTCGATACGGGCCGCCAGCTCCGCGGTGTAGCGGTATGGCGGCGCATCGGAGTCCGTCGGAGCACCAGCCAGGTTGCTCCCAGGCGCGGCGGTCGGGGATTCGCTCACCTGAACAGGGTATATAGGGCGGCATCGACAAGCCCGCCGGCCACAGGTTGGTCTCAGTTGCGTTGCGCACCGGTCAGAGGTTCATCCCAGCTCTATTTCAAGCCTATTCACCGTGTTTGACCACTGGTTACAGTCAGCCTCTACGCAACGGGTAGTTACGCCTGAGCCATTGGGAAGGACCGACGCAATGATTCAGATCACCCCCAATTACCGGTTTTTAGGGGGTATGGTCGCCGGCCTGATCGGCGTCGCGGTTTTTGCGGGTGCCAAGGCCTCTGCGGATCCTTTGGTTCCTGCACCACCACCTGCCCCCGTTGCCCCCGGTGTCGCCGCGCCGGCGCCACAGAACGTCACCACCAGTCCCGGCGCGGTCAACGGGAACAGATTTATCGCCACCCCGCCGTCGGCAAACCCGTTTGTGCCGCCGAACGCCGCTACCGCGCCCGGAGCCCCCGGACCCGCTGCCCCGGCACCGATGCCACCGTCGGTGACTCCGACGGCCTCCGGCACGATCCGCGAGTACTTGCAAACGAAGGGCGTCAAGCTCGAGGCGCAAAAACCGCAGGGATTCAATGCACTCGACATCACGCTGCCGGTGCCGACGCGGTGGACGCAGGTACCCGATCCCAATGTGCCCGATGCGTTCGCAGTGATCGCGGACCGGCAAGGCAACAGCGTGTACACATCGAATGCGCAGGTCGTGGTGTACAAGCTGGTAGGTAATTTCGATCCCAAAGACGCCATGACGCACGGCTACGTCGACAGCCAGAAACTCCTCGCCTGGCAGACCACGAACGCCTCAATGGCTGATTTCGGCGGTTTCCCCTCGTCGGTCATCGAGGGCACCTATCGCGATGGCGACATGTCGCTCAACACCTCGCGGCGCAACGTTATCGCCACGTCTGGGCACGACAAGTACCTGGTTTCGCTATCGGTGACCACCGACCGTTTGCAGGCGGTCGCAGACGCACCAGCCACGGACGCCATCATCAACGGGTTCCGGGTGACCGCGCCCGCGGCCTCTGTTCGGACGCCTTCCCCGGCCCCGGGTAACGCGCCGGTTGGGGTTCCGGGGCAGACGCCAGGCAGGGCCCCTGTCGGGCTACCCGGACAGACAGCCAGCACGGCGCCCGTCGGGCTACCCGGACAACAGTCGGTCGGCCCCGTTGGGCTACCCGGACAGGCGGCGGGCCAAATGCCCTCAGCACAGCCCAAGCCGAACCTATTGACCCTGCTGCCCGGGCTGCCGCCGCTGCCGAACTTCAGTTTCCTGCAGCAGCGCTGATTCGGCACCAATACGAGCCCTGTGGAGCCGGGCGAGCGGATCGACGGCGGGACTCGTATTGTGAGGCCCATGTTGATCGCGGGTGTGGTGTGCGTATGTGCGGCGGTGGCTTCCGCCGGGTTCGGAACCTGGTCGCTCTCCCACAGCCAGACCGTCGGCACCACGCAGCTGGCGCTGCGTGCCTTGGCGCCAACACAGTTGGCCGCCGCGATAATGCTGGCCACCGGCGGTGTGGTGGCGCTGGCCGCCTCCCCGCACACCGCTTTGGTGGTGGTGATCGTCTGTGTCGCAGGCGCTTTCGGCACACTGGCCGCTGGGTCGTGGCAGAGCGCGCGCTTCGCGCTACGCCGGGACACTATCGCGGCCAGCTGCGCCGGCAACTGCGCCATGTGCACGCAGTCTTGCCACTGAAAAGTCCAGCCTGCTCCAACCTGGTGCTCCGGCCGTCATGTTGAAGCGGCTGCCGACCATCCCGTTCGATGCATTTCTGCTGGCGCTGGGGGCCACGGTGGCCCTCGCCGCTCTGTTGCCCGCGCACGGCGACGCCGCCGAAGTCGTGTCCGATGCCGCGAAGATGGCAATCGCATTGCTGTTCTTCCTCTACGGGGCCCGGCTATCGCCGCAGCAAGCCTGGCACGGTGTGCGTCAATGGCGACTGCACCTGCTGGTGCTGGCCACAACGTTCGTGATTTTCCCGGTGCTAGGGCTGGCCGCTCGTGCGTTGGTGCCTTCGATGCTGACCATCGACCTGTACAACGGGCTGCTGTTCCTGTGCCTTGTCCCGTCGACGGTGCAATCGTCTATCGCGTTTACGTCGATCGCGCGCGGCCACGTGTCAGCCGCCATCGTGAGCGCATCGTTGTCCAACATCCTCGGCATAGTGCTGACCCCGCTGCTGGTGGTGCTGCTGATGAACACCAGCGGCGCGCCCCGCGTCGACGGCACCGCGATAGGCGACATCGTGCTGCAGCTGTTGCTGCCATTCGGGGCGGGCCAGCTGGCGCGACGGTGGATCGCCGGGGCAATCGCCCGGCATGCCGCACTGCTCAAGGTGGTCGACCGCGGCTCCATCCTGCTGGTGGTTTACACGGCGTTTTCGCATGGGCATGGTGGAGGGGATCTGGGGCAGCGTCGATGTGTGGCAATTGATCTTGTTAACCATCGTCGCCGCGGTACTGCTCGCGGTGGTGCTTGCCATCACCACCCTCATCGGCCGGTTGGCCCGACTCGACCGAGGCGACGCGATCGTCCTACTGTTCTGCGGTTCGAAAAAGAGCCTGGCGTCAGGGCTCCCGATGGCGCTGGTGTTCTTCCCGGCCGCCACAGTCGGGCTGACCATGTTGCCGCTCATGATCTTCCACCAGATCCAACTGGTGGTCTGCGCGGTGATCGCCAGCAGACTCGCGCGAGAGGCTGACGATTCATCGGCGCATTCAGTGGCGGGTCCGGCTGTACCGGCGCCGGAAGCGGGGGAGGAGCCCTAGTTTCGGCTGACGTCGATCGGGTGGGTAGCAAGCAATGAAAGCGGCAGCGGCTGCCGGCGCAGCACCTGCCCCCACAAGTCAGCCCTGGGCCCGACCAGAACGTCAGATGGCAACGCGGACAACACAATCCAGTCGTCGCGCTCGATCTCACCTTCAAGCTGACCGATCGTCCAGCCGGAATACCCCGCGAAGATCCGCACGCCCTCAACCAGCGGCGCGATCAGGTCAGGCTCGGCGTCCAGATCGACCATGACCATGCGGCCGGCCACGTGCCGCAGGCCCGGCACGCCGTCCGGATCGGCGCCGATTCGCAACGCGGCCAGGCACAGGGCCGCGTCACGCTTGACCGGCCCACCGATGAACATCGTCTTCGGCTTGGCGGCAAGTTTTGCCCACTGCGGCAACACGTTGTAGACCGCAGTCTCGCTGGACCGGTTGAGCACGACACCCAAAGTGCCGCCGTCATTGTGCTCGACGATGTAGATAACGCTTCGCCGAAACGTCGGTTCAAGCAGGTCGGTGTTGGCAAGCAGCAACGTACCCGCACGCACCCGCTGCGCGGCGGGTGCGACATAGTCCTCTGGATCTTCAGGCGGCGGCACACCACCATCATCGCACCCCCCGCAGCATGGTCCGGTGGAAACGAGCCCGCGCCAGGAACATTTGTACTGTGATTAGAGCGGCGTCGAGCTCGACGGCCCCTGCCCGCCCCAATCGTGGAAGTCGGTTCTGTGTTTCAAACCCGGATGCGATCGCACGCACGCGTCGAACTCTGGCGCTCGGTGCGCAATTTGCCGGATTTCTGGCGATTGCTGCAGCTGCGCATGGCGAGTCAGTTCGGTGATGGCCTCTTCCAGGCGGGGATGGCCGGAGCGCTGCTGTTCAACCCTGATCGAGCCGCCGACCCGATGGCGATCGCCCGCGCGTTCGCGGTGCTGTTCTTGCCCTACTCGCTGCTGGGACCATTCGCCGGGGCGCTGATGGACCGTTGGGATCGACGGCTGGTCCTCGTCGGCGCCAACATTGGCCGTCTGATATTGATCGCCGGGATCGGCACGATTCTGGCTGTCCGGGCCGGGGAGATGCCGCTGCTTGTTGCAGCGCTGCTCGCCAACGGCTTGGCACGGTTCGTGACATCGGGACTATCGGCGTCGCTGCCTCACGTGGTTCCGCGCGAACAGGTGGTGACGATGAACTCGGTGGCCACCGCGGCCGGCGCCGTCGCGGCCTTCCTGGGTGCCAACTTCATGCTTGTGCCCCGCTTTTTCGTCGGAGCTGGCGATCGGGGAGCCTCGGTCATTATTTTCCTGACGGCGATCCCGGTAGTGATCGCGTTGCTGCTGTCGTGGCGGTTCGGGCCTCGGGTGCTCGGCCCGGACGACACCAAACGCGCAATCCACGGATCGGCCGTCTACGCGGTGATCACCGGCTGGCTGCACGGCGCGCGCACGGTCGTGAGCTACCCGACGGTTGCCGCCACCTTGTCCGGCTTGGCCGCGCACCGGATGGTGGTCGGCATCAACTCGCTGCTGATCTTGGTGCTGGCGCATCACACGAAAGACCCCGCGGTCGGTGGGTTGGGTATCGCGCTGCTGGTCTTGTCCGCCTCGGGGCTGGGATCCTTCCTGGCTACGGTGTTGACTCCGCCGACGGTGCGCCGCTGGGGACGCTACGCCGCGGTGAACGGCACGCTGGCGGCAGCCGCACTGATCGAGGTCGCCGGGGCCGGGTTGTTGCTACCCGTGATGGTGGCGTGCAGCTTCTTCCTCGGCGTGACCGGCCAGATGATCAAGCTGTGCGCCGATTCGGCGATGCAGATCGACGTCGATGATGCCCTCCGCGGCCACGTGTTCGCGGTGCAGGACGCTCTGTTCTGGGTCGCATTCATCGTCTCGATCACCGTGGCCGCGGCCGTGATTCCCGACGACGGACACGCGCCGGGATTCGTGCTGTTCGGGTCGGCGCTGTACCTACTCGGGCTTGTCATTCACAGCATCCTCGGCCGGCGCGGCCAGCCGGCGAACGGTCGCTAAGGTACATGGGTGATTTCCCCGACGGCCAACAGTCGGAGGCGATGATGGCGGGACCCGGGCCGATCGTGGCCGACTTACGTGCCGAAAGCGACGACCTCGACGCGTTGGTGATGCCACTTCCCGCCGACCGCTGGGCAGATCCGACGCCGGCGCCCGGCTGGACAATCGCGCACCAGATCGCACACCTGCTGTGGACCGACCGGGTTGCCCTGACCGCGGTCACCGACGAGGCTGCGTTCGCCGAATTGCTGGCCGCCGCGACGGCGGATCCTGTCGGCTTGGTCGACGCGGGCGCCGAGGAACTGGCGACCGTAGCGCCGGCCGAGTTGCTCACCGACTGGCGGGTGACCCGAGGCCGGTTGCACGAGGCACTGCTGACGGTTGCCGAGGGGCGCAAATTGCCGTGGTTCGGGCCGCCGATGAGTGCGGCCTCGATGGCGACCGCGCGATTGATGGAGACCTGGGCGCACGGACTTGACGTTGCCGACGCCCTGGGCGTCAAACGGCCCGCCTCTGAGCGACTGCGGTCGATCGCGCACCTAGGGGTCCGCACCCGCGATTACGCGTTCTTCGTCAATAATCTGGCTCCGCCGACCGAACCGTTCCTGGTCGAGCTGCGAGGACCTGGCGGCGACACATGGTCTTGGGGACCGCTGGATGCGGTCCAACGCGTCACCGGCTCGGCCGAGGATTTCTGCTTCCTGGTCACCCAGCGACGTCCGCTGAGCACCCTGGATATCACGGCGAATGGTGCGGACGCACAGCGTTGGCTACAGATCGCCCAGGCCTTCGCCGGCCCACCGGGCCCCGGTCGCTGAGCGCGAAGCGGAAGCGAGCCGGGGGCAGTTCGCCCCTGAGCGACCTACGCGTCCTGCGGGTCCGTCGGGTCGCCACCGACCACAACGCGGGCGCGCGTCACGGCGTCCTTGTCGGATTCGGCGCCGGTCCCGCGCGCCAGCATGCCCGCCGGCGACATCGGCATCGGGGTACCGCCCATCCCCGTTGAGGCCGTAGGGCCGCGGACGTCGGCGGCGTTGAGCACGCCTGCGCGCAGACTGGTCGGTCTGCCGCCGGTCTCCGGCTCGAAACTGCTGGTGGGACGGGTGTAGCTGGTCAGTGCGGCACCCGGGAAGCCGCCGATTCCACTGCCCACGCCCCCTACACCCGCGGCCCCGACGCCGCCCGCGGCACCGCCGCCGGCCAGCACGGGTTCCGCGATGGCACCAGCCGAAGCAGCATTCGGCCCCCCGGCCGCCGAAAACATCCCACCCATCGACTGAATGAGCCCTTGCGGCATGCTGCCGATGCTTTGAACCGCTTCCATCGGTGCTTTGAACACCTCCTGCAGCGGTTGGGTCATGCCGGACACCATCGACATGGGCTGCTGCAAGAGCGAACTGAGCTGGTTGCCCGCATCGGCGGGTGCGGAACCTGCCTGCCCCGCGGCCTGGCCGGCCTGACCTGACGCCTGCACCGCGTCGCTCATGCCGCTCTGCGCTGCCGCTTGGGCCACCGCCTCGCCCGCCGCCGCCGGGGCGGCCGGCGATGCGCCCAGCGGCGCGATGGGCGGCGGAACAGCCAATGCGGCGGTCAACGCGCTCAGCGCACCGGAATAGGTCCAGCCGACACTCGAATTGTGCGGCCAGTGTTCGCCGTGATATTCGAACTCGTGCGCGGCGATGTTCGGGCCGTTTATCCCCATGAAATTCGTGTCATACAACACCTGGGTCTCGACCCGATTTCTTACCGACATCGCCGACGGGATGACCGATGACCGCGCGATCGTAAAGGCCTCCACGGCAGCCTGCGTGACGCCGATCTTGTGCGCCGTCCAGCCCACCAATGTGTGCAGTCCGGCGTTGAGTCCGGTGTTGGCCACCAGCGAGGCAACCGCACCCACGCCCTGCCAGTTCGCGGCCGTGGCAAAGGCGTTAACCGTGGACAGGCCAGCCGACAATTCCTTGTTCGCGGTTTCGGTGACCCACACGGCATTGTTCGCGACCACCGACGCCGGGGTGCCCGCCTCGAAGATCAGCGCAACCTGCTCGGGGGGACCGCTAAATCTGGGGTCGGCCATTGGTGGTTGCGTCTACAGCGCGCTGGCGGCCGCACGGGCCGCCTCGGTGGCGACGCCGGTGGCAGAAGCCAGGCCTTGTGCACCCGAGAAGGCGGCCCGCTGCCCGACATGCTCGCCCGCGGTGGTCAGGTAGGCGGCCCCAGTGGCGTTCAACGCGGCCGCGAACTCGGCCGAGTCGGCGTCCGGTGCCATCGGCATCACACCGGTGAGCGCCGCCGCTCCGGCCGCGGTGGTAGCCGCCATCTCCTCGCTGATCCCAGCCTCTGCGGCCGACGACAAATCAACGGCACCCGGAACCATTCCGAACGATGTCATTTCTGCCTCCGTGTTCTTATTGCCCGGTTTCACCCGTGCGGGGGCATACCCCCTAGCTCAGGCTCCCCACCAGTAAGTCATGCCCGCCGAAAAATCTCGCGGAATTGGCTGATTCTAAGGTGGTCGCAGGTAGGTGTCGACTCACCCTTTCGGGAGCATTTACTGAAGGTACCGGCCACCCCGTTCGGATCACCCTATTTCTGGGTCTCCTACCAGCACTCCTTCCATCGCTCCGTCGGTTGTGACCAGCAGGGCGCGCCCGGGGGGCAGTTGTTGGGCGCTTACTCTGCCGAACACTTTCACCGCCGCCGGGTCGTTGTCCATGAACAGGGTGGGCGCTCGCGAACTGGTCAACTTCTGCAGGAACGGATTCGTCACTGAAACCCCAGCCCAGTTCCCGGGCAAACGCGAGGCAATCACGTGCAGACCGATCTCTCGGCTGCGTTCCATCAATCCCCACAAGGGTGCCGTTGCCGCGTTCTTGCCAATCACACCGTGCGGCCGCAACTCCTGCTCATCGTCGATCAGGATGAAATGGTGCGGCCCTTCCCACGTGCTCCGGCTCAGCAACTCTTCCTGGCTCAGACCTGAGGGAGGAAGGCGATCACGCATGATGGCCGCCAACCCACCTATCACCTCGTCGACGTCATCAGCCGTATACGCGTAGGCGCGCACATGCGGACCCCGGATTTTGCCGATGAGCGATGTCTTGGGATCGATGATGGTGATCTGCGCCTGCTCGGGATCAAACCGGCTCATGATCGCCTGCCCGAACGCGGCCAGCGTCGTGGTCTTCCCACACTGCTGGCGGCCCAAGACGAGCATGTTCGGCACCGTTCGCGCCGCCAAAACCACTGGCTGCAAAGCACTTTCGCCAATCGCAAACGGGATGTTGAGCGGGTCGGCCGCCTCAACGGTAGCTGCGAACGCGCCGATAACCTGGCTGAGCTCAACCCGCTCGGGCAGTCGCGCCAACCTCTCCAGCCTGCCCGCGCCGGTCACATCGGCGATCACCGCGCCAATCTCACGCGTCGCCACTCGTCCACCGGTGGCCGAAGTGAGCTCCGGCATCCCAATCAGCAACTCGTGGCCGTGCCGGGTGACTCCGAAACCGGGCCGGTCCAGTGTGTTGCGGGCAGCCTTCCTGCGCTCAAAACCCTCACCCATTTGGGTCTCATCCGGATTGCTCAACCGTAGCTGGATCCGCGCATTCGACACGTTGACCAGCTGCTGCTTTTGTCCCACCAGCCATGCCGTGGCGCTGGTCATGACGTGCACGCCGTAGGACAGGCCCTGGCGAGCGATCCCGATCAGGCGGTCTCCGATTGGGGCATTCTTCTCGTACAGGTCGCTGAAGTTGTCGACGACGAGGAAGACATCACCGAACTTGTCGTCGGGATCGGTGCCGCCTCCCGCCGCCGCGGTGCCGAACCGCCTTTCCCGGAACTCAGAGATGTCGATTTGGTACTGCTTGAACGACGCCTCCCGGGCCAAGATCAATCCCTCGATCGACGCGATGGTCCGCGACACTCCTTCGGTGTCTGTCTGGCTGACGACAGATGCCACGTGCGGCAGCTCTTCAACCGGATACAGCGACGCGCCGATGCCGAAGAAAGTGACCCGTTCGGGCCGATACATCAACGCCGCGGAAGCCATCAATGTCATCAACGTGGTGGACTTGCCGCGCTGAGCGGTCGCGACCACCATGACGTTGTCCATCTCGGCGTCCATGGCGTGGACACGTTGGTCGTGCTCTTCGGGAATGTCCACAATGCCGACCGGGAACACCAGTCCCGGGTTTTGCCCGTAAGTCGACATGCCATGGCTTGCCGCGCCAGCGTGCGACGAGCGAATCGATGGGCTCGCTGACTTCCAAAGGCGGGAGCCAGATTTGGTGCGGTGGACGCGCGGGATGGGAAATCAGCGACTCTCGGATGATGTCGACGAGCTTCTTCTTACGGAATCCGTCGGGGTGGAAGAGGAACTCGTCAGGCTCCTCAGGCTCATCCGCGACTGCTAACGCAGCGGTGTCTGCTTCACTGAGCGGCTGATACGCCCAGGTATATGCACGCGGTTGGGAAAAGCTAACGGCCACGGTTTTATTCACGTTGACGACCCGTTTGGGCACCACGAAGGGTGCTGACACGTAGAAGCAGCGGAACTGCTCCAGGTCACGTGGTCCAACCTTGAGTAACGCGTAGCCGTTTTCTTTCGACGGAAGATGCAGCGCCGCGTCACTACCGATCACGTCACGGGAATCTTCCGCGGTCTCAGCGCGCAGGGCGACGCGGAAGGCGATGTTGCTCTTGGCTTTACTCAGCGACGACAGATCCAATCGCTGGCCGCCGAGCGTGAAGAAGACATTGCAGCCGCGGCCCTCCTGGCCGATGTGAATGACCAGATCGATCCACTCGGGATGATGGATGAACAGCTCGAGGTATTCGTCGATGATCACCAACAGGATCGGTACCGGTTCCAGGTCCCTTCCAGCGAGCCGCATCTCCTCATACTCGTTGGCGTCGCGCGCTCCGGCTTCCTTGAAAAGCCGGTAACGCCTGGCAATCTCGCCGTTGATCGCCTTGCGCATCCGCTCTGCCAAATGCCGGTCGTCCTTGCCCAGGTTGGACAACGAACCCGCGACGTGTGGAAACCCCTGCAGGTCCTGGGCCGCCGATTCGAACTTCATGTCGACAAAGATCACGATGCACGTTTCCGGCGAGTGCGTCAGTGCGATCCCACTGCACAACGACAGGAAATACTCCGACTTCCCTGAACCTGACGTCCCGATCACGACGGAGTGGAACCCGAAGCCACCAAAATCTTTGGCGCGCAGGATGACATATTGCAGCTCTCCGCCTTGCTTGACGCCGACGGGCACCATCGCCCATTTGTGGTCGCCACGGCCACGGCTCTCGGCCCAAAGTCTGTCGACGTCCAGTTCTCGCGGATCGCTAATCCCAAGCGCCCGCAGCAATTCGCCACCCTGACTGTCGGTCTCCGACAATTCCCCGGCACTCATCGGGGACCAGCGGGCGAGCGCACGCGCGTATCGATTGGCGGTGCTCTCGGCGAGCATATCCGCGACCGCATAGAAGGTGCCGCGGTGTGTGAGCCTGCCTTCGTGCAGCCCGAAACGCTCTCTGTCGTCGGTGAATCCGACGCCGACGCCGGGCCGGGTCGCCAGCCGCAACACGGTGATGCCGGCCATGCCCTTCTGCCCGGTGACACCCTCCCATTGCTCGGGCGTGCCGACGTTGTCGTCGACGATCACCCAGTGCGGGCCCAGTGCCAGGCCGGGGGTTGACTCCATTGGCGACGGCATTGATGTCGGGCTGGTTCCGACTGGTGGTGCCCACGGTCCACGGCCCTTACGGTGCAGCTCAGCATCCAGCGCTTCTTCCAGCTCGGTGGGCGACGCGAACACCAACCGGCGCAGTCCGCATGCGTCGAACATCTCGTCGTGCTGGTTGTGTGGAAGCCACACTATCCAGGACCACAGCTCGGGGTGACGGGTGACCACCATGAGCTTGAGATCGTTGGGGCCGTGATAGACGGCTAGGGAGCACAGTATCGACCGGGCGAGACTATGTAGTTCGCCCGGATCGTCGCCGATGAAGCTGAATCCGGGTTTCGCCCGCAGGCTCAGTACCTTGCCGATCCCGCGAATCTTGCTCTGCTCGAGGATGAAATCCCTTAGCGCACCGCCGGTTACCGGTTCGAGCTCTTCTCCGATCGGGACATCGGGCCACTGGAGCGAAACCGCCGATTCGCCGGCTTGCTGCACGCCGATCCCCAGGCGGACGTCGAGGAAATCCGGATCGCCTACGCGCCGCTCCCACATCCGCGGGCCGCCGATGACGGTGTCCAGTTTCTGCGGATCGCCGTGCACGAAAAGCTGGCCGCGGCGCTGTTCCTGAGCGGCGCGCTGCACTTCTTCGCGGTCTTCATCGAGTTGGCGTAGATAGCTACGGCGCTGTTTTTCTTGCTCACCCCAACTGATCCGCCGTCCCCGCCCAAAGCGGCCGCTGAACATCAGCGTGCCGAAACCGACCAGACCGATCATCGGGAAAAAGCCTGACTGCAACGATCGAATCCCCGACGCGTACATCACCACCAGAGTGCCGATGATCCCAACCAGCAGTGCTGGCAGCGCGATCATCAGCAAGATGTTGCGCGGCTCCCGCTCAGGCAGCGCCAGCGGCGCGGCGACCGCGACCCTGACGGGCGGAACATTCGGCGGCGGTTTGCGGCTACCACGGACGAAACCTCGTTTGGACATTACTTAACCCCCGGTTGCCTCGTCGTTGGAATCGGGAATGGGCGCCACGGCACCACCTCCGGACACCGCATCGCGCGAAACTAGGGCAGCATCGCGACTGATCGCCGGCCCGGCCGCGAACGTACGCACTATCGGCCACGGCGCTTGCACGGCCAGCCGTGAATCAATCCCCAGCGCTCGCAGCGTTCGCTGATCCGATTGGATCCCGTACCGAACACCTTGCGGGGAAAGCCAGTACAAACTTTCTCGGCTGTCGGACGTGGTGACACCGCTTGTTGCCGTGACGAAGTTTGCCGCACCCGGCAGCATCAACGTCTGTTCTGCCTCAGGTGAATTGGGGTCGCGGTCGTCGCGGACCAGATGCACCAGGCGATCATCCATACCGATCGGGACCGGCAAACCCCTCCCACAGAAGATGGTGATCCTGGCCTGCGGGTCGCCGGACTGCTTCTCCCACCCGACGCATGTCACCGGATTAGCTGAGGTATCAACGAATTCCAGCTTCCCCGACGGATAATAGTCGACGTCGAGCACGTCAACTACCGGGATCTGGATCAGCTTGTCCGGCGCGACCAGGATCGGTGTCGTCGAGCCCTCTGAATCTGCGGTGCGCAGCAAGTCCGCGACGAAACTGGTGATCTTCTGCACACCGGCCGGCAGCAGCACATAAAAGCCGTTGACGGTGCCGTTGGCGTCGCGGGTTTCCAGCACGCTGCCCACCGTAGAACCGGGCAGCCACCGCGATGGTGTCCCGTGACCCGGAATCGCTGGTAACACAAGGGGTTCCGTTGAAGGCATCGCGTCAAAGAGAGCGCTGGAGATTTCGATCGGATACGTAACCCCGGGATCAAGACCGAGATTGAATGTCACTGATCGGTCGGTCGGGTCAATGCGGGACCGTTGTCCTCTCCAGATCACGTAGGTCGCGCCCTTGTGGGTCGCGAGAATGGCCTGCGCCGGGCCCATGGCCGCGGATCGACCGAACGGCGACAGCTGGCCGGCGATGGAGGTCACTACCGGTGCGGTTCCGCTGCCTCTGGTGGCCGCGGTGTCGCACACCGACCACGCAGACACGGCACTCGCTGTGATCGGCAAGCTGTCCGGCGCACCGGGAATGCCGATCATCGGACCCGTCGGGTACTTCGCGATCTCGCTCGCCTTTACCCAGGTGGGCGCACCCGCATTGCCGATTGCCAGCCGCGCGGAGGTCAGGTTGAGCGCGGGATAGAGGCGTCCGTTGATCTTCGCGTAGACCGCGCCGGTGTCACGGTCGCCGATGACGGCTGACTGTCCGACCAAACCCGCCGGCTTCATCACATGAAGTAACGCCATCCAGCCGAGGCCGATGAGGACTAGCACGATCGACAGCGCCACCGCCGCTTGCTGTTTGCGATCGTCGTGCTTCATCCGCACCGAGAACCTGGTAATCGCGGCCCGCAACCGCCGGTTGTAAAACAGGTGCCCCGAATTCTGATCCCGGTTGGACAGATTGAGTGGCACGGTCATTCTCCTTTCGGCGGTCGATGCGGATCTGTTGCATCGACACCGACGTCACTGCAACTGGCCCCCATACCTTTCCCGGTTCTCGGCTTCCACCTCTTCGCGGAGCGCTGCGATCGCGAGGTTCAACCTGTCGGCCAATTCTCCATGGGCGTAGCCGGTCATCACGCCCGGATGCAGCGTCAACTCGAGCAACCTGCCGTCGGCGTTTGCAACGACGCGAATATCGCCCAAGTCCACGCTGTACGTGATTGTCTCGGCCTGCGCGACAAGAGCTTCCCACTTGTCGGCCGCCTCGCTCAGCTCACGCAAAACCGATTCGACGAGATCCTTATCGCTCAGATTCGCGCGACTGCCCGATCCCGACACGATGTCAGTATTGTCGACCCCTCCAACCAGCGTCAATTCATGATTTGGGGGTTGGGTTCCGCCCCTGCGGCTGGCGCCAATGATGGTCGCCACGCCCGAGAACCGTCACGGCCTCGTGGTCCACTGACTGGCCGGCGGCTCGTCGAGCTTCTGGAACCAGGCGAGGTGATAGTTCGCTGATATCGAGTCCCCGGAGACAACACTTTCGGTGGCGGCCAACAACAGACAGTTGAGCAAGAGCGCGGGTCCGACGTCCGGATACTGGATCAGGAGCTGGTAGCGCGCGGTATCGAGGTGTACCCGCAGCAGGTCGACTTCTTCTTCCACGACGCCGGTACCCGCGGCGGCGGCCTTTGCCAACGTGTGCACCAGCCGGGGCAGTCCGTCGCGCCAGTGCGTAGCTCGACCCAGTTCCCATCCCAAATCATCAACCGCCGGCAGCTCGCGGGGCTGCACCGAGGATTCCGTCGCGGCGAAGTCGGCACCCCGACCTATGAAATCGCCCGGGGTGTAGGTCGCCATCTGCGTCGCCTCGCCGACCAGCGCGGAGACTTTCCCGGCGCGTCGCCCGGGCTCCAATAACCGCACGCCCGCCGGAAGCGCGATACCCGAAGGTATCCAGCCATGGGCGAGGTCGGTGACCAATAGCGTCGTGCCGCCCGCGTGATCGCTGACCGCCCAGCTCAGCCGTGGTTCTTGATGGACAACAAACGCGAGTAGCCGCTGCAATCGTTCGTTCTCGGATTCGGCTACAACTGGGATCTCGACGGTCTCACGCGCCTCCGGAGTTTCCACGGCCTGCCGGATCTCCGGGGCTTCCGGTGCCTCCACTGCCTGCGGGATCTCCATGGCCTCCGGGGTCTCCGGGGTCTGCGTGGCCTGCGGCTCCTCCGGCATTTCCACGATGTCCGGGGCCTGCGGGATCTCCGGCGTCTCCATGGCCTCCACGGTCTCCGAGGCCTGCAGCTCCTCCGGCACCTCCACAATGTCCATGGCCTGCGGGGTCTCCGGGGTCTGCGTGGCCTCCACGGTCTCCGGGACCTCTGGGGCCGCCGACACTGGCGTAATCACGGTCGTGGCAGCGTCGTCATCGTCGGGGGCCCGATGCCGAGCCACCGAAACCCCGGATTCGTCACGATCATCAGCTAACGGAGCAGCCGGTGCCGGGGCAGCCGCGGGCGTCTCATGGTGATCACCCTCGATGGACTCCTGCGGCTCCGGAGCGGCATCCGTGGGTGCAGCAACACCGGGCTCCACATCCGTGACGGCGGGTATGACTTGTGTCTCGTGGATATCTCTCCCTGCAAAACGCTCCGTGACCTGCGGGCGCCGGTGCCCCGCGAGCATCTCAGCCTTCATCGCGCGCACATGACGAATCGTCGATTCGACTCGTCGCACGGCGTTGGCACGAGCTTCGTCGATGACTCGAGCCTCTTCTGCCTCGCCGTGCGGAATCAGTCATGCCAGCTCGCTTGATGACCTTCAGCTCGTCGTTGGCGCTACGGGTAATGCGCTGCAGGTCAGCCCTGAGATAGTCTGCGAGCGCGGCGGTTTCGGCGGTAATCGTCGACAGTTCGGCAGGCCAAAGCCCGCCTGTCACCCAGGGGGTGCAGTCGATGTGAGAGCTGAAGGCCGGAATCTCCAGTGATTCCCGGGTAGCTCTCCGGAGGCGCTGGCGCGCCGTTATCCGACCGAAGATGGCCACCGGCTAAGCCTACCGGCATCTGGCACATGCCTTCTGCAGACGGTGAATTGTGCAGATGCGAGGGCCTGGGTAGCGTGAAGGCATGGCTGATTCTGCGCTGCAGCAGCAACTCGACGAAGTGCGCGCTCTGCTGGGCCGCGCCCGAGAGTTGTTCGGCGCCAATCCCATCGAGCCGCCGACCGACATCGCGCCCGACCCCGATATCGTCAAGACCTGGGTTCTCTAGGCTGTCAGCCCGTTTCGGTTCCGATCTGGCCGCTTAACCCGCGTCGTCGCGGCGGCGCAGTTTATGCGCCAGCAGCTTCTCGATCGCCGCGTCGAGGTCGTGCGGGGTCGGCACCGCCGCGGACGGGGTGTGCCCGGCGCGCCACGATTTCGTCGCGAACTTCCAGCAACGCTTTCAGGCACGACACATCGGCGGTCAAAAGAATGCCCTTTGCCAGGGTCTGGGCGTCAGTATCCATCGCCTCTTCACTCAAGCGCGACACTGTGCATATACCCGCCACGGCAAGAACGGACAAGGATGTGCCCACTCGGGTGAACCGTGTCGAAGGCGGGATTGGCGTCTGTCATCGACCGCCGTCGACGATGCCGCCGAGCTTCCCGGTCGCATCTTCCTCGTGCTGGTCCCACGCCGCCGCCGACGTATTCAGTTTGTGCGCCATGTCAGCGTGATCGTCCGCTTGTTGCTCGTAGCACTGGCGTCTGAGCTCAAGCAGCTCGCGTCCGGCGTCGCGAAGTTCGCTGAAGATGGGACCCAGTGAATCCAAGCTCTCCTGAATCGCAGCGTGCGATGACGGAACGGTGCGCAAGTACTCGGAGGTGTCGTGGTGATGCGCAGCGGCATCACGTAGATGCGCGGGCACCACATGGATTCGATCTGCCATCTGTTGTCTCCTCTTCATGCGCCGCCGGTAAGAGCGGCGAGATCACTATTGTCAAATAGTCGACGCGCCCGCCGGGCGAGTGGGTGCCGGTGTGTCGGTCGTAGCTGGCTCGGTCGCAGCCGCCACCGGCGGATGCTCCCAGCCTAGAAAGCTCGGTCCGCTTACGGTGGCGATGTGCTGAATCTGCCCGTCGAGAAGGGCTTTATCGTGGCCGATGGCCAGCGCGTGGCGATCGGTGAACATACCGATATCTCCCGGTGCGACTTGCAGCGGGTCAATCGGGTTGGTGACCGCCGTTCCCGGTGGAGGAATGGTAATTCCTTGCTGGTGGAACGCATCCGCGATCGATGCTCCGCCAGCGGCTGCCTTGATCGCCGCGGCAAGTTGTGGGCTGGCAGCCGTCACCGTCTCGCCGTCGGGCAGGGTCACCGTTGTCGGACCCGCCGGTTGCGGTTCGGGCTTATCCGCTGCCGCGTCCTCTTCACGATCCTCGTCTTCGTTGTGGTTGTTGGCTTCCTCGGACGATGCGTGGTCCGTTGGGTCCGGGTTTTCCGATCCCAGCAACCCTTCGTCGTCGAGACCACGCAATCCCGGATCAGTTCGCTCTTGCGACCCGGCAAGCGGTAACCCACCCGGGCCGCTCCAACCGGCTAGCGAACCCGGCGCGGTGCCCAGCCCGGGTGTCGGCCCAGTCCCAAAGTTGGGAATGCTCGGCATGACCGGCGCGGTCGGCGTCGCCGGCGCGGTGGAGCCCGGTGTCGAATACTGTTCCGATGAATCCCCGGCCAGCAGGCCGGGATCGTCGGCCAACAGCGAATCCAGTAATGGATCCCATCCAGTGTCGGCAACGTCCGCGGTTTGTTGGGCAGCGCTACGCGCGGGTGCACTAGCAGGGGCGGTGGGCGCCGGCTGGGTGTCCCCAGGAGCGCTCGGCTCACCCTTGGATGCGTCGTACAGCGATGTCCACGCGGCCATCAGCGCTGACTTTGACGTGTCGTCGAGACTCGCGTTCGCGACCACGGACCGAATGTCTCTGAGCTTGCCGATGAGGAACCGCTGGAAATCACGCGCTCCCGCCGGGGTGTCCAGGTCAGATCGCATTTGAACCGCCGCTTCGGTGTCGCGCTGTAACTTGGTCAGCGCTTCTCTGCCCTCGACGGTCTTCAGGTGCGCATTCATGATGGCTGAAACCACTTGCAGGTCGAGCTGTGAGCTTGTCGAATTCTGGTGTGCTAGAGCAGCTTCGGCGTCTGCTATGGCTTCGGCCGCAGCTCCCTCCTGTCGATCCGACGGCGCCGCCGGTACACCCGCTGGCCGAGTAGTGGGCGGCCCACCCGGCAGTGTCCGGGCGTCGAACAGGTCCGGATGTTGTTGCCGGATCTTGAGGAGAATCGCATCGAGTTGTTCCGACCGTGTGGTGGGGGTGATCACGGCGGCCAACTCGGGCCGTGTCAATCCTGTCTGCCAGGCGTTGGGGTCGCCGGTGTGGTCCCGGACGCGCTTCACCGTGGCAAGTAGTTCGTCATACGTCGACATCGTCTAGGCGAACAACGCTTTCGTCCCGATGCGGGCGGTGTCGCGACCCCTCCATGCCGGGTGACAGTACTCAGGCACGAACTTGGGGACAATTCACCTCGACGGGCCTGTGAATGAACGCATCGCGTGGCGTCTCGCTAGCCCGCAGGGACGGCGTAATGCGCCCGCAACCCTTCCAAGCACAGCCGTTTTCGCACGATCGAGCTCGTGAGCATCTGCCACGATTGCGGCGATCTCACGTTGCTTGCCAACCAGGAACTTCTGAAATTCACGGGCGCCCATGGGGGTATCGGCGGCAAGGTCGGTCCCGATCCGGGGCAGCGCGTTCGATTTCGTCGGCGATCGCGTCAAGCCTCCGGATGCTCTCACGTATCGCGGCATGAGCGCTGGCAAGCACTTCCGCCAGCACACGATCGGCGTCAGCAACCGTGCCATGTTGGTTGGCCAGTGCTGCCTGACGCGCCTGAATGGCGGCTACCGATGGCCCGGCTTGTTCCGACATGGGTTCAACCTATTCATCGTGTCCAGGTGACTCTGGGTGGTCATTGCTTCTCATATCGGTCGGCGAATCTGCAACGTTACTGCCCAGTGGACTGATCCGCACCGAAGCGCCCGAGTAGGGCGCTTCGACAACCAGGTTGTTGCCGATGGCCATCTGTACGTGTCCGGCATGAGGAAAGACCAGATCGCCCGGCCGGACTTGCGAGCGGGGCACCGGGATCCCGTCGTTTATCTGCTGATACGTGGTGCGGTCCAGGTGAGTGCCCGCCTGCGCGTAGGCCCATTGGACCAAGCCCGGAACAGTCGAACTGGTCGGGTCCAGTCGCACCCCAGACGTACGGGCGGCCCAGTCGCGATAAAGCAGCGCGCACCGCGATTCCGGCGCGGCCGTTCGGTGATGGCAGCCGCAGTCCAGCCAATCCCGGACCGCGGTGGTGCAACATTCGGTATCGCAGCGCCCGCAATGCCACCGAATGCCGTCGAGCCCGCAAGCGGGCCGACAATACGTGCGCCCGTTGCGCGCGCAGGCGGGCGACGCGACGCCGCATAGCCTCGCGCTGCGCCATCGGGGTCATTGGGGTGGTCGGTGGCGTCGGCGCGAGCCTCGTCCAGAACGCTCTTGGTCAGCTCACGGGCCTCGGCCCGATCCTGGTGGGCACTGGCGATGACGCCTGCTGCCGCGGCATCCGTGCGCCCTGCCGACAACAATGCGTCGCGGCTCCGGTCCGCCAAGAGCTGGTAATCACCATGGGCCGCACCACTATTCAGTTCGGCAGCTCGCAACAGTAATCTCCGGTAAGGCCCGGTGCCGCGCGTCCAGCGTCTGGCGTCGAGTAGTTGCCGGCAAACATCTGATATGCACGACTCAACGCCTCGATGTCAGTTTCGATCACTATTCCCCCTCGCCACTGTCCTGATCTGTCGTCGCCCCGGCTCGTCGACTCGACCGCATCTGCGAAAGCGCGAACGCGGGGGAGCGCTCCGGCCGGGATGACCCCGCGGTTGCGGATGTCCCACATCGTCGTCGCTGCCAACACCGAGCAAGCGCTGCGATGATCGTCTCCGGTAGCGACGAGTGCGCGCATGCCCGATCAAACCGCGCACTCAAGCTGGCGGGCATCCGCTTCAGCAGAGCGCTGCGCGTTGCCTCGAGCGTCTGCAGATGCTCCATCAGCCGATCCGTCGAGTCGGCGCCGGCGTTCACCGCCAGCCCGCCAGGAGCTGGCGGCCAGCATCTCTGCCCTTCACGCACTGCGCGATCACAGACAGAATATACGTCTCATATTCGTTTGATGTCGTCGCGGGCAGCTCGATCGATGACGGATTTGATGGCATCGAGTTGCGCTTCGGCGTAGCCCTCGAACACGTTCCGTGTCGCTGTGGCGGTCGACGACGACCGCGCGCGGACGCGTCGTGGGGTCATCGCCTCCGGTGTCTGCGCGGCGATCAGTCGGGCCAGCTCGGCATCCGGATCGGCGGCCACCAACAACCGCGAATAGGTGCCGGGCGGCAGCCCAAGCCCATTTTCAACCTTCTGAACTGTGCTTTTGTGAGGCTTGCGGGCCCCGCGCTCCAGATAGCTCAGTCCCATGACGCTGACGCCCGTCGCGGCGGCAAGCTCTGCTAGTGACCAATCGCGCGACTCGCGCAACGCGCGGATGGCGGCACCGGCCGTTTCACGGCTCACCGCAGGCTCCGGCCATAGGCCGGATATTACACAGGCTGGGCCCGCTCCCAAGGTATATACGTTTTTGTCACGTTTCCCTTGCGCTGGCCACTCGAGTGTGTATACGCTTTCGCCTACGTTTCGCCGGATAAGGAGACCGACATGGGACATCCCTGCGCAGCCAACCCTGAACTTTGGTTCGGCTATCCCGACGATGACGGTGGTGACGGCGCGGCAAAGGCGCGCGCTTACGAGCAGTCGGCCACCGAGGCGCGGATCCAATGCCTGCGCCGCTGCCCGTTGGCGCAGCAGCGGCGGTGTGCCCAGCACGCCATCGCGCACCGGGAGGAGTACGGCGTCTGGGCCGGCGTCAAACTTCCGGGTGGCCAGTACCGCAAGCGCGAACAGCTTGCTCGTGCCCACGACATGCTCCGGCGTATCGCCGCGGGCGACATCAACTCTCGACAGCTGCCCGAAAATGCGGCGCTGCTGGCACGGCGCGAACACGACGTCGTTGCGGTGCCCGCGGTGGTGGTGCACCTACCGTTCGCACAAGTCGGGCCTCGGTCGGCCGCCTGACAACCCGCCAGAACGCCGTGGACGGTCAGCAGTTTGCTGACCCGGCCGACGGGGTAGAGCGCATCCATGACGTTCGACCTGACACCGACGGCTGCGCAACATGACCTGGCCCGGCGCACGCACGAATTCGCCGAAGAAGTAATCCGCCCGGTTGCCCTCGACTATGACCAACGGCAGGAGTTTCCCTGGCCGGTGCTAGAGGAGGCGGCCCAGCGGGGCTTCTACAGCCCGTTGTTTTACCGCGATTTGATCGGTGATCCGACCGGCATCTCTTTACCGATGTTCATGGAGGACCTGTTTTGGGGCTGCGCCGGAATCGGATTGGCGATCGTTATGCCGGCGCTGGCGCTGTCTGCAATCGGCCAAGCCGCGTCCCCTGAGCAGATGCTGCAGTGGGCACCCGAATGTTTCGGAACACCAGGCGATCTCAAACTTGCGGCGCTGGCGATCTCCGAACCCGAAGGCGGCAGCGACGTCCGCAACTTGCGCACCCATGCACGCCGCGACGGAGACGACTGGATTGTCGACGGCCACAAAATGTGGATCGGCAACGGCGGCATCGCCAACGTGCATGTGGTCAATGCGGTGGTCGACGAGGACCTCGGCCACCGCGGCCAGGCGCTATTCGTCGTCCCCGGCGGCACGCCCGGGCTGAAAATGGTGCGGAAACTCGACAAGCTGGGTTGTCGGGCGTCGCACACCGCCGAGTTAGTTTTGGAGGGCGTCCGGATCCCGGCGGCCAACCTGCTCGGCGGGCAAGACAAGCTCGAACACAAGCTCGCCAAGGCCCGCGAAGTGGTGGCGGGCGGAGAACGTTCCGGCTCGGCGACTTTGGGCACCTTCGAGCAGACCCGCCCGATGGTCGCCGCCCAGGCGATCGGGATCGCGCGCGCCGCATTGGAGTACGCGACGTCCTACGCCACCGAGCGGGAGGCGTTCGGCGGACCCATTATCGACAACCAGGGCATCGCATTCCCGCTTGCCGACCTCGCCACTCAGATCGACGCTGCTCGATTGCTGACCTGGCGCGCCTCGTGGATGGCGGCTAATAACGTCCCCTTCGAGCGGGGCGAAGGCTCGATGTCGAAACTCGCCGCCAGCGAGGTGGCCATCAAGGCCACCGAACGCGCCGTCCAGACCATGGGTGGCTGGGGCTACATCACCGACCACCCGGTGGAGAAGTGGTATCGAGATGCCAAGCTGTACACCATCTTTGAAGGCACTAGCGAGATTCAGCGGATGGTCATTTCGAACGCCCTGGGCGCTGCAGTGGGCACACCGCCGCTGCACGTGGTGATCGAGCCGTCCGGGGGACCGTTGAACCGGGTTTTCGGTCGCGGCACCCCGCTGCGATCTCGCGCCGCCGACGTCGCGTTGTCGATGCAGGATCGGGTTCCCGAACCGGTCATGCGGCTCGCGATGAAGGTACTGCGCCCACCCAAGCGGTAAGCGGCCCTTGGGTATCGTCGCGGTATTGGCGCTATCTCACACCCCACCACGGAGGGTGAACGATGAGCAACCTTGAAGCCGCGCCGGCCGAAGTAGCCTGCAGCGCTTCACGGGTTGCAGGCATTGAGGTTCTGCATCCACGAGAAGTTCCGCTGGGCGGGCCGAGGGCGATCCGGGTACAGCGCACGCTGCCGCAACGACAACGCTCGCTGATCGGTGCCTGGTGTTTTATCGACCACTACGGCCCCGTGACTGCAAGCATGGACGTCCCGCCTCACCCGCACACGGGACTACAGACTGCGAGTTGGTTGTTCAGTGGGGAAGTGGAGCACCGTGACAGTGCTGGCGTGCACGCCATGGTCCGCCCCGGGGAGCTCAACCTGATGACCGCGGGCGCGGGCATTTGTCATTCCGAAGTATCGGTGGAGTCGGGCGCTGTTTTGCATGGTGTGCAGCTGTGGGTGGCACTGCCTGACTCAGCTCGCGACAGTGGGCGCGATTTCGCCCACTTTGCGCCCACACCGATTTCGCTGCCCGGCGCGGTCGCGCGGGTGTTTCTCGGAGAGCTGGCCGGCAGCCGTTCGCCGGTCAATACGTTCACTCCGCTACTCGGCGCCCAGCTCGACCTTGATGCGAATGCTCACCTGGACCTTGACGTCGACTCGGCATTCGAACACGGCGTGCTGTGCGATACGGGTGCCGTGCAGATGGGCGAGGCGACGCTGGCGGTCGCCGACCTCGGTTACCAAGGCCCCGGCAGCTCGACACTGCGGCTGCAGAACATGGGGGATCAGCCGGCGCGAGTGCTGCTGCTGGGCGGGTTGCCCTTCACCGAAGAGCTGGTGATGTGGTGGAACTTCGTCGGGCGCAGTCACGACGACATCGTCAGGTATCGCCAACTGTGGCGAGACGCCGACGAGCGCTTCGGCGCCGTCCAGGGGTACCGGGGCTCAGTCACCCGACTGCCCGCGCCGCCGCTGCCGACTACATGGCTGCGGCCTCGACCTATACCGGAGAGAAAGGATCCCGAATGACGACCGATAAGACCGGTGCGCCAACCACCGTCACCGCGGGGCACCAGACCTACAGCATTGCCGTCGAAGGACAAACCGTCGGCCACGCCGACTACGCGGACCGTGGTGACCAGCGCGTCTTCTACCACACTGTGGTCGATCCCGAATTCGGTGGACGAGGCCTGGCGACCATCCTCGTCGAAGAGGTGCTCAAAGCCGCCCGCGATGAAGGTAAACGCATTGTCCCGGTGTGCTCGATGGTTGAAACGGTGCTCAAGAAGCATCCCGAATTCGATGACATCACCGACCCGGTCACCGCCGAGGTCAAGGGGTGGACGCTGACGCAGCCAGGCAGCTAGGAGCCGGCTCGGGGATGCCCCGGAGGTCATAGGCGAGAAGTGACTGTTCGATTCAAATCGACTTTGAGTTCAGGTATTGCGTTGCGGCCGCGTTGCTGAAATTTGCGTAGCTCGACCATCCGATTAGGTCTCATGCGTTTGCGATTGTCCCGTCTTCATGCGGCTGTCTCCACCGGAGGCGCGGCGTTAGCCATCGTAATGGTCGAGGTATTATCGTATAACCATTCGATATCCAAGGTTCATGAGACTAAATCGTGGCGCGAGTACGGCGCAATGCGTCGTTTATTTGTCCTCGACTTTGGAAAAAGACCACCCAGCGACTGGGAAGTAAGTGTCAATGCCGCAGATGCGGCTGCGCGCGGTGGTACCCGAGTCCGTGATAAGATATGGTCAGGTCGTTGTGTCACACCCACAGTCCATGTACGAAGATGGACCAAATAGTCGTCGGTACTGAACAGAATTTCGCAATCATCTCAGTCCGTCGAGATGGCTATCTCACCGCCACCCATCCCCGGTGCCCATTGATACCAATTGGCCGACAAGCGAGAAAAGTCTACCATTTCACCTTATCCGCCTTATGACTCCAAAGTGTTCCATCACGTCCACCGTAAGAGCAATTTCCTAGCAAGCGCTTGCAGCTGGGGAAGTACTGCATGCGCGCCTTCAGGACTCGTTCTATCTTATTCCCTCCCTAACCATCTGTTCAATCTCACGTACCGATTTGGCCATCAAATGACCAAAGATAGTGGCATAGGGCTCCATCAAGATTGCGCTCCGATTGCTTGATCGCACTTCAACGATGCCTTCGGTTATCGGATTCACCTCGGCATCTGGGCTAACCCCCAAGGAATACAATTGGCGTCCAAGCCGTGGAGCACCGACCGCGCCTCGCGCACTAGTAGCCCAGTTCCATATTAGGTATTTTTCAGTAAGCTCAAAAGTAGATAATTTGGCCGTGTCATTATGCCGTTGGCCGCGGTCGTTAACGATATCTATTATCCACCAGGTTCCGTCGTTCCTAGGTGTGCCGAATAGTCGCTGGAATCGAATAAGATTTCACAGTCGTCGCAGTTCGTCGAGACGGATATCTTACCGCCACCCATTCCAGGCCCCCATTGATACCAATTGGCCAAAGCGAGGAAAGTTACCATAGTAACTTCCTAGGAATCCCAACCAGTTCCTGAACGCTGCCATCATTTCCGGTTCGTCGATGATTCGGTCTTGCTGGCCGCCACCGGGTTGATGGAACCAAGGCGCTACTCTTGATTCCTCAATGTGCCAACCGGGGGGCAGCATTGTCGGGTCATTCACTACGTCTTGATAGTAGGGTTTGAGAGCGCTATCCGGGGGGAGTGACAGTTCGGCGAACGGAGTTCCTTCGGGGGCCAGGTAGGAACCGCCGGGGTAGCCGAAGCGGCTGAGACGGTATCTGCAGACAGGTTAGCGTCAGGGATGACGGTGCCGGGTATCGCATACGGCTTGATGGGGAGGCTGTCGTCGGGATAGATGAGGCTGTCATCGGCTCTGGTGAACTCTGGGCCCGGCTCGATCGGTTGGTACCCGTGGAATAACGGATGATCCGAGGTGCAGCGGCAGCGGTGGCTGGTCGGGTACCGGCGGCGGGCTGTCGGGCACCGCCGGCACGTGGCCCCCGGGAGCGTGTTCCAGGATGTCGGCGCCCTGACCTGCTGGCGCCACGTGTTCGACCACAGGTGGCGGGCCGGGGTGAACTCCGGGCACAGGTTGCCCGCCCGTGCCGGGTGGTATCGAGCGCGGGGGAAGGTCCGCCTCGGCGATTGCCGCACGTACCTCGGCCCCGCTAAGGGCGCGGGGCAAGACGTTATCCGAGGTGAGACCTGCTAGGGCTTCACGACTGAAGAGGGTTTTGAGCCCTTGCCATGCAACTTCGCCGCCCGCCTTGAGTTCGGGTCCTCCGACGGCCAGGGTGATGGCGCTCCACAGCGGTTCAGAAGTGGCTTCCACTTTGCCCGGATCCAGCGTCCGCATGGCGGTCAACTTGCCGTCTTTGAAGGTGTAGGAAGTGCCGGTGGCTTGATCGAAGAATTCGCCGGTACCGTTCCTGAGCTGTCCGACGACCTGGACGGGCTGCCCATCGACGTTGTAGGTGAACATGAATCGACCGTCGGGGCTGGTGCTAACCGAGGCCGGGTCGATGTTGTTGTAGTCGGGTATCTTGCCCAGGTCGTCAAGGGCGTGGGCGAGGTCTGCTTTGAGCTTGGGCAAGCTCTGGGCTGCGGCCTCTCCTTCCGGGGAGCCCGGGCCCTTGGTGTAGAGCGTGGCCAGGGCCTTGTTGAGAGCATCGTGGGCGGCGCGTACTTTGCCCATCTGATCCACCACAGCCTGATTGGTGACTTGGCGGATGCCTGCCAGCTCGCCGCTCTGGAGCCCGGACGGCGCAGGTGCAACGTCGCTGTCGAGCCCGTGGATGGCGGCGGGATCGTATCCCTCGGTTCGCAGGTTGTTCAGCGATTTCTGCAGACAGTCGGTATAGCCGTTGCGCGTTGACCGAATCTGCCCGAGCGTGGCCTCGGTGTCTTTAATGGCGTCCTCTTCACAAGCACCGATGAAGGCATCGAGTTCGGATATCTCCTTCGCGGTGACGTGGACGTCTTTTTCCCGATCCAGCGCTTGGCCGATCAAGTCATCGAGCCGCTCTAATTGACCCTCAAGCGTTACGATCTGCCCATTTGCGGACCGTTGCGCCTCGGCTAGGGCGGCGGCGATGTTTTCCAGGTCGACGCCGATCTTGGGCAGCTGTAACGACTGCGCACCGAGCGACTGGACGACGCGCTGCACCTCGGCGGAGTCGTTGATCGGGTGGTCGCCATTCTCCCGATTCCACGATGCCTCGAAGCGACGACGCGCTTCATTGAATGCGGCGTTGGCCTCGGTGGTGCATCGGCCCGCAGCATGGAAGGCCTCGGCCAAATCAGAAATCTGGACTAGGCGGCCGACTTGGAGGCTTTTGTTGATCGCCCACGGATCACCGCCAGCCGCGGCGACCAGCAGCGCGATGCTTATGTGGTGGAGCTGCATCGCACCGCCCGCAGTGTCGCAGCGTTGCGCTTATCCATCTCGGTGAACGCCGGGGCGGCGGCCTGGCCGCCTGCCTCAGACACCGCGCTGGCTCCGGACTGCAGCATTTGCGCCTCGACGAACATCCCTAACCCTCCCTGAGCTGCTGGTTAGGCTACTGCCGCACGCGCACCCGTCAATTCACTTCGCGGATGTCGATGGCCGGCATCGGAGTGCACTGATAGTCGCCGCGGATTGTGGGTTTTGTTCCGCTGCAACGGATTCGATGTGGGGCTAACGATGCATGGTTTTCTTCGTGCCCAACCGTTCGTCGAACTGCTCTTGGTGGGCGAAGGGGGACTTGAACCCCCACGTCCCGAAGGACACTGGCACCTGAAGCCAGCGCGTCTGCCATTCCGCCACTCGCCCGGGAAAACAACCGATGGACCATACCACTGTAGTAGCCGCCTGCCCCAGCCACCCCTGAACGCCCGGGCGCAATTGCAATAAGGGGCTTCGCGTGCGCAGACCGCGCTGACCTGCCTTGATGCGATTCTCAGAATTCTCACGGTGCCGCAGCGTCGAGGTGTCCCGATACCATGCTTGAGTGATGCGACACGGCAGGCGAATCGTTTGCCTTGCGCCGCCGATATACCGAGACAAATGCGGGCGAGCGCTGAAACATGAGTAGCCATAAAGGACTCGTTCAGCGAATCGAGCGCAAGCTCGAGGCGACCGTTGGCGATGCGTTTGCCCGAGTGTTCGGGGGATCGATAGTTCCGCAAGAGGTCGAAGCGCTATTGCGGCGCGAAGCAGAAGACGGTAGCCGGCCGCTTCAGGGAAATCGTTTTTTGGCCCCCAACGAATACATCATTACCCTCGGTATGCACGACTTCGAGAAGGTGGGCGGGGATCCGGATCTCACGTCGAGCGCTTTCGCAAGGTACTTGGCTGACTATATCTATGAACAGGGGTGGCAAACGTATGGTGAGGTGGTGGTTCGGTTCGAGCAGTCGCCGAACCTGCATACCGGCCAGTTCCGCGCCCGCGGTGCTGTCAACCCCGATGTCGAGCCCCGCCCGACGGACAACGATCCCGCCCGGCCACAATCAAATCAGGCGTTCAGCGCAGAACCAGGAGTACCACCAATGACTGACAATTCGAGCTACCGCGGCGGTCAGGGGCAGGGGCGGCCCGGCGACGACTACTACGACGACCGTTACGCGCGTCCCCAAGACGATCCACCAGGTGGCCAGGACCCGCAGGGCGGAGCCGACCCCCGAGGTGGATATCCACCGGAGCAAGGCGGCTACCCGCCCCAAGGCGGATACCCGCCGCCTCGCCAACCCGACCAGGGCGGCTACCCCGAACAGGGCGGCCACCCAGACCAGCGCGGCGGCTACCCCGAACAGGGCGGCTACCCAGACCAGCGCGCCGGCTACCCCGAACAGGGCGGCCACCCAGACCAGCGCGGCGGCTACCCCGAACAGGGCGGCTACCCAGACCAGCGCGCCGGCTACCCCGATCAAGGCGGCTATCCGGACCAGCGCGGGTACCAGGACCAGGGGCGCGGCTACCCCGACCAAGGCCAGGGTGGCTACCCACCGTCATATGAGCAGCGCCCTCAAGCGCCCGGCGGCTATGGCGGCCAGGGCTACGACCAGGGCTACCGCCAGGGCGGTGGCTACGGACCTCCCGGCGGAGGTCAGCCCGGCGGTGGCGGCCAACAGGGCTACGGCGGGTATGGCGATTACGGTCGCGGGCCGGCTCGCCAGGACGAGGGCGGTTATGCCCCCCAAGGTGCCCCCGAACAACCGCGGCCCGCTTACCCCGACCAGGGCGCTGGCTACGACCAGGGTTACCAGCAAGGCGGCCAGGGCTACGGCCAGCAGGACTACGGGCAGCAGGACTACGGCCAAGGCGACTACACCCAGTACGCCGAACACATCCCGGGCGGGGGGTATGCCCCTCCAGGCGGCGGATACGCCGAACCCGCCAGCCGCGACTACGACTACGGCCAGTCAGCTGACTACGGCCAGGCCGCCGACTACGGCCAGCAGGCGGGCGGCGGCTACGGCGGTTATGCCCCGGGCGGCTACGGAGCCGCCGGGACTGCGGTCACCCTACAGCTGGATGACGGCAGCGGCCGGACCTACCAGCTGCGCGAAGGCTCCAACATCGTGGGCCGCGGGCAAGACGCCCAGTTCCGGTTGCCCGACACCGGCGTGTCACGACGGCATCTCGAAATCCGCTGGGATGGACAGGTCGCGCTGCTATCCGACCTCAACTCCACTAACGGCACGACCGTTAACAACGCGCCGGTGCAGGAGTGGCAGTTGGCCGATGGCGACGTGATCCGTTTGGGCCACTCGGAGATCATCGTTCGCATTCACTGAACGCACCGGGCTCAAAGCTGCCGTGCTTCGCCCCGCGTCGACCACCGTCCAAGTATCGTGACGTTGCTGATGTGCTCCGCGTCACCGATGCGAGGGGTGCGACGCCAGGACGGAAAGGACGCCAGATGCAGGGACTAGTACTGCAACTGACGCGTGCCGGATTTTTAATGTTGTTATGGGTATTCATCTGGTCCGTGCTGCGGATCTTGCGGACCGATATCTACGCGCCCACCGGTGCTGTCATGGTGCGTCGCGGTTTAGCGTTGCGCGGCACGCTGCTGCCCTCACGCCAGCGCCGCCATGCTGCCCGTTATCTGGTGGTGACCGAAGGTTCTCTGGCGGGCGCGCGCATCACTCTCAGCGGGCAGCCCGTGTTGATCGGACGCGCTGACGACTCGACTCTGGTTCTGACCGACGACTACGCCTCGACACGGCACGCCCGGCTGTCTCAGCGCGGCTCGGAATGGTACGTCGAGGATCTAGGATCGACCAACGGCACTTACCTTGACAGGGCGAAGGTGACGACTGCGGTACGAGTCCCAATAGGAACGCCGGTTCGGATCGGCAAAACGGCAATCGAGCTGCGCCCGTGACCCTGGTCCTGCGATATGCCGCCCGCAGCGATCGCGGCCTGGTACGCGCCAACAACGAAGACTCGGTCTATGCCGGCGCACGACTTTTGGCCCTGGCCGATGGCATGGGTGGCCACGCCGCCGGCGAAGTGGCATCTCAATTGGTGATCGCCGCGTTGGCTCATCTCGACGACGACGAACCGGGTGGCGACCTGCTCGCGAAGCTCGATGCGGCGGTGCGCGCCGGCAACTCGGCTATCGCCGCACAGGTCGAGATGGAACCCGAGCTCGAGGGGATGGGCACCACACTTACCGCAATCTTGTTCGCGGGCAACCGTATTGGGTTGGTGCACATCGGCGACTCACGCGGCTATCTGCTGCGCGACGGCGAGCTGACGCAGATCACCAAAGATGACACGTTTGTCCAGACCTTGGTTGACGAAGGGCGGATTACGCGGGAAGAGGCGCACAGCCACCCGCAGCGATCGTTGATCATGCGGGCACTGACCGGTCACGAGGTCGAGCCCACTTTGACCATGCGAGAAGCGCGAGCCGGTGACCGCTACTTGCTCTGCTCGGACGGGCTGTCCGACCCGGTGAGCGACGACACCATCCTCGAGGCCCTGCAGATTCCCGACGTCGCCGAAAGTGCTTACCGCCTAATCGAATTGGCGCTGCGTGGCGGCGGGCCCGACAATGTGACCGTCGTGGTCGCCGACGTCGTCGACTACGACTACGGCCAGACCCAACCGATTCTCGCCGGTGCGGTGTCAGGTGAAGAAGATCAACTGACCCTGCCCAACACTTCGGCCGGGCGGGCTTCGGCCATTGGCCCTCGCAAAGAGGCGGCGAAACGGGTTGCGTCACAAGAAGAAACAACGAGTCGACCTCGGTGGCCGCGGCGCCGGATGTTCATCTTCATCACGCTGGTCGTATTGCTGGTGCTTGCGGGCCTGGCCATCGTGCGGACCGTTATCCGGAGCAACTACTACGTCGCCGAATACAACGGCATGGTGTCGATCGTGCGGGGAATTCAAGGGTCGATGCTGGGCACGTCACTGCACGAGCCCTATTTGATCGGCTGCCTCAACGCGCGCAATGAGCTATCGCTAATCAGTTATAGCCAATCCGGAAGCCATCTCGATTGCCGCCTGATGCGACTGCAGGATCTGCGTCCTGCCGAACGCGCACAGGTTCAGGCCGGGCTTCCGGGCGGCACCCTCGATGACGCTATCGGGCAGTTGCGCGAATTGTCGGCCAACTCCCTGCTACCGGCCTGCCCGCCGCCTCGCGCCACCTCCCCGCCCGGGGGCCCGGCCAGCGGGACAGCAGAGCCAAGCGTCACATCGCCCACCACCTCCAGCGGCATCTCACCTAGCAGTCCGACTCCCACCAACACCCCCGCAAACACTCCGCCAGCAGCGCCAGCGACCCCGTCGCCCCCGAACACTTCGCAGACGGTCACTGCGCTCCCGCCACCCCCACCTCAGCCGGGCATCGACTGCCGGGCGGTCGCATGACGACCCAGGTCCAGCCGCCGGTCGCGGTCACACCTCCGCTGCCTACTCGACGCAACGCCGAACTGCTGCTGTTGTGCTTCGCGGCAGTGATCACCGTCGCCGCGTTACTCATCGTCGAGGCCAACCAGCAGCGCGGCCTGCGCTGGGACCTCACCAGTTACGGGCTGGTCTTTCTGGTGGTGTTCGGCGGCGCGCATCTGGTTGTTAGGCGCTTCGCTCCCTACACCGACCCGCTGCTGCTGCCAATAGTGGCGTTGCTCAACGGACTTGGCCTGGTGATGATCCATCGGCTCGACATTGTCAACAACGAGTTGAGCGGTCGCCATCACCCCAGCGCAACCCAGCAGATGTTGTGGACCCTGGTTGGGGTAGCCGCGTTCGCGCTGGTGGTCACCTTCTTGAAGGACCACCGACAGCTTGCGCGCTACGGCTACATTTGCGGATTCACGGGCCTGGTTTTGTTGGTAATTCCCGCGCTGCTGCCGGCATCGCTGTCCGAGCAGAACGGTGCCAAGATCTGGATTCGCTTCCCGGGCTTCTCAATTCAGCCCGCCGAATTTTCCAAAATTCTGCTGCTGATCTTCTTCTCCGCGGTGCTGATCGCCAAACGCGGCCTGTTCACCAGCGTCGGCAAGCATTTCATGGGCATGAACCTGCCCCGCGCGCGAGACCTCGCGCCGCTGCTGGCGGCCTGGGTGATCTCAATAGGCGTGATGGTCTTCGAAAAGGACCTCGGCACCTCGCTGCTGCTCTACGCGTCGTTCCTGGTGGTGGTTTACCTCGCCACTCAGCGTTTCAGTTGGGTCGTCATCGGCTTGGTGCTGTTCGCTGCGGGAAGCGTGGTGGCGTATTTCATTTTCGAACACGTCCGGATTCGCGTGCAGACGTGGTGGGACCCCTTCGCCGACCCCGACGGCAACGGCTATCAGATCGTGCAGTCGCTATTCAGCTTTGCTACCGGCGGTATCTTCGGCACCGGGCTGGGTAACGGTCAACCCGACACCGTGCCCGCGGCGTCGACCGATTTCATCACCGCCGCATTCGGCGAAGAACTCGGACTGGTCGGGCTGGCCAGCATCTTGATGCTCTATACGATCGTTCTCGTCCGCGGCTTGCGCACCGCGATCGCGACCCGGGAAAGCTTCGGCAAGCTGTTGGCCGCGGGTCTGGCGTCGACGCTGGCCATCCAGCTGTTCATCGTCGTCGGCGGGGTAACCCAGCTCATTCCGCTGACCGGGTTGACCACACCGTGGATGTCCTACGGCGGCTCGTCTCTGTTGGCGAACTATGTCCTGCTGGCCATCCTGGCGCGCATCTCGCACAGCGCCCGACGTCCGTTGCGCACCCGCACACGCAACAAGTCGTCCATCGCGGCGACCGGCACCGAGGTGATTGAGCGGGTATGAACGCCTCTCTACGCCGGATCTCGGTGACCGTGATGGCGTTGATCGTGCTGCTGTTGCTCAACGCCACCATGACGCAGGTCTTCGCGGCTGACGGGCTACGCGCCGATCCGCGCAACCAACGAGTCCTGCTCGATGAGTACTCACGTCAACGCGGCCAGATCATCGCGGGCGGCCAGCTGCTGGCCTATTCAGTGGCCACCGACAGCCGCTTCCGATTCCTGCGGGTGTATCCCAACCCCGCTGTGTACGCGCCGATTACCGGCTTCTACTCGCTGCGCTATTCCAGCTCGGGCCTGGAACGAGCCGAGGACCCGCTGCTAAACGGGTCCGACGAGCGGCTGTTCGGGCGACGGCTGGCCGATTTCTTCACCGGTCGCGATCCGCGCGGCGGCAACGTCGACACCACTATCAACCCGCGTATCCAGCAGGCTGGCTGGGACGCGATGCAGCAAGGCTGCGGCGGACCACCGTGCAAGGGAGCTGTCGTTGCCCTCGAGCCATCCACCGGCAGGATTTTGGCCATGGTGTCGTCACCGTCGTATGACCCCAACCTGCTGGCGTCGCATGACCCCGAGGTGCAGTCGCAGGCCTGGCAGCGGCTTCGCGACGACCCAGACAATCCGCTGACCAACCGGGCCATTTCCGAGACCTACCCGCCTGGTTCCACGTTCAAGGTGATCACTACCGCCGCGGCGCTGCAGGCCGGTGCCACCGACACTGAGCGGTTGACCGCGGCCCCCACAATTCCGCTACCCGACAGCACCGCCACGTTGGAGAACTACGGCGGCGCGCCATGCGGCAATGGCAACGGCAACGGGTCGACCGTGCCGCTAAGCGAGGCATTCGCCCTGTCGTGTAACACCGCATTCGTCCAGCTGGGCATCCTCACCGGTGCCGACGCCCTGCGCAGCATGGCGCATTCGTTCGGCCTGGACAGCACTCCGAGCGTTATTCCACTGCAGGTCGCGGAGTCGACGGTCGGGATAATCCCAGACGCCGCCGCGCTGGGGATGTCGAGCATCGGCCAGAAGGATGTCGCGTTGACGCCGCTGCAGAACGCAGAGGTGGCCGCGACCATCGCGAACGGCGGGGTGATGATGCAGCCCTACCTGATCGACAGCCTCAAGGGCCCAGACCTGGCCAACATCAGCACCACTGCCCCCTATCAACAGCGCCGCGCGGTGTCGCCGCAGGTCGCCGCTAAGCTAACAGAGCTGATGGTCGGCGCCGAGAAGGTCGCACAACAGAAAGGGGCCATTCCCGGCGTGCAGATCGCATCCAAGACTGGTACCGCAGAGCATGGCACCGACCCGCGGCACACTCCGCCGCACGCGTGGTATATCGCCTTCGCGCCTGCGCAATCGCCGAAGGTGGCCGTGGCGGTGCTAGTGGAGAACGGCGCCGACCGCCTGTCCGCGACCGGCGGTGCACTCGCAGCACCGATCGGGCGGGCAGTCATCGAGGCCGCGCTGCAGGGAGGACCATGAGCCCGCGAGTTGGTGTGACGCTGTCTGGCAGGTACCGCCTGCAGCGCCTGATCGCCACCGGTGGCATGGGCCAAGTTTGGGAGGCGGTCGATAGCCGGCTGGGCCGGCGCGTTGCGGTCAAGGTGCTCAAGGGCGAGTTCTCCCAGGACCCCGAGTTCATCGAGCGGTTCCGCGCTGAGGCGCGCACCACCGCGATGCTCAACCATCCCGGAATTGCCAGTGTCCACGACTACGGCGAAAGCCAGATGGACGGGGAGGGGCGCACTGCCTACCTGGTGATGGAGCTGGTCAACGGCGAGCCGCTGAATTCGGTGCTCAAGCGCACCGGGCGGCTGTCGCTGCGGCACGCCCTGGACATGCTCGAGCAGACTGGCCGCGCTCTTCAGGTTGCGCACGCCGCCGGCCTGGTACACCGCGACGTCAAACCGGGCAATATCTTGATCACCCCCACCGGGCAGGTGAAGATCACCGACTTCGGCATCGCCAAGGCTGTCGACGCCGCCCCGGTGACCCAGACCGGCATGGTGATGGGCACCGCGCAATACATCGCACCCGAGCAGGCCCTGGGGCACGACGCGACCCCGGCCAGCGATGTCTATTCGCTGGGAGTTGTTGGGTACGAAGTGGTTTCGGGTAAGCGACCGTTTACTGGTGACGGCGCTCTGACCGTTGCGATGAAGCACATCAAGGAACCCCCGCCGCCGCTTCCGCCCGAGCTTCCGCCCAATGTGCGCGAACTCATCGAGATCACGTTGGTCAAGAACCCCGGTATGCGCTACCGCAGCGGGGGACCGTTCGCCGACGCCGTCGCTGCAGTAAGGGCCGGACGTCGCCCACCCCGGCCGAGTCAGTCACCGCCCCCCGGTCGGGCGTCACCGGTCACGATCTCATCTGGTCCGCCGACCAGGGCGTCGACCGTCAGTGGCCGGACCGATCCGCCCCGCCGATCCCGCCCGTCGACAGGTGGCCACCGGACGCCTCCGGCCCGGCGCACGTTCTCATCAGGCCAGCGCGCGCTGCTGTGGGCCGCCGGGGTGCTCGGAGCGCTGGCGATCATCATCGCGGTGCTCATCGTCATCAATTCCCGCGCGGACAACGAGCAGCCGCAGACACCCGCCCCGACCGTCACCGACACCGGGACCCCACCGGCGACCGCGCCCCCGCCGGCGACCAAGACCCCCAGCGGTTCCGGCCCCCGCCTGCGGCTTAATTGGACTGATCGGCCGACGATAGGTAATTCTGGACTCCGGAGCAGGCCATCCGAACTCAGCTGGGAATTCCAAATGGCGCCCAGCACGTCGTCGGCCCAACACGAGACACCGCAATGACCACCCCGCAGCACCTGTCCGACCGTTACGAACTAGGTGACATCCTCGGTTTCGGGGGTATGTCCGAGGTTCACTTGGCCCGCGACGTTCGCTTGCACCGCGACGTCGCGGTGAAGGTGCTGCGCGCTGATCTGGCCCGTGACCCGAGCTTTTACCTACGCTTCCGGCGCGAAGCGCAGAACGCCGCGGCGCTGAATCACCCGTCCATCGTCGCGGTGTACGACACCGGCGAGGCGGAAACAGCCGCGGGCCCGCTGCCCTACATCGTCATGGAGTACGTCGACGGCGTCACCTTGCGCGACATCGTGCACACCGATGGCCCACTTCCACCCCGTCGGGCGATCGAGATCATCGCCGACGCTTGCCAGGCGCTGAACTTCAGTCATCAGAACGGCATCATTCATCGCGACGTCAAGCCGGCGAACATCATGATCAGCACGACCAATGCGGTCAAGGTGATGGACTTCGGTATCGCACGCGCGATCGCGGATAGCAGCAGCGTCACCCAAACCGCCGCCGTGATCGGGACCGCACAATATCTGTCACCCGAACAGGCCCGCGGCGATTCGGTCGACGCCCGATCCGACGTGTATTCGTTGGGCTGTGTTCTTTACGAAATCCTCACTGGGGAACCACCTTTCACCGGAGACTCGCCGGTCTCGGTCGCTTACCAGCATGTGCGCGAGGACCCGGTTCCACCATCGAAGCGGCACGAAGGCATCTCCGCCGACCTCGACGCCGTCGTTCTGAAGGCACTGGCCAAGAACCCGGACAACCGCTATCAGACCGCCGCGGAGATGCGCGCCGATCTGGTTCGGGTGCACAACGGTGAGACACCTGAGGCACCCAAGGTGTTCACTGACGCCGAGCGGAGCTCGCTCCTGTCGTCCACGGGTCCAAGCCTCGGTGGCCCGCGCACCGACCCACTGCCTCGCCAGCGTCTAGACGACACCGCCGGCGATCGCATGGGTGGTTCAATCGGTCGCTGGGTTGTCGCGGTCGCCGTGCTGGCGGTGTTGACGATCGTCGTCGTCATCGCCTTCAACACGTTCGGCGGCAGTACTCGCGATGTGCAAGTACCCGATATGCGGGGCCAAGTCTCCGCCGACGCGATTGCCGCACTGCAAAATCGCGGCTTCAAGACGCGCACCCTGCAGAAGCCCGACTCGACGATCCCGCCCGATCACGTCATCAGCACCGACCCCGGCGCCAATGCCTCGGTGAGTGCGGGTGACGAGATCACCATCAACGTCTCCACCGGTCCCGAACAACGCGAATTACCTGACGTCTCTTCGCTGAGCTACTCCGACGCGGTCAAAAAGCTGACTGCCGCCGGATTCGGTCGCTTCAAGCAAGCCAACTCGCCGTCGACTCCGGAGCTCATGGGCAAGGTCATCGGGACCAACCCACCGGCCAACCAGACGTCTGCGATCACCAATGTGATCACGATCATCGTCGGCTCGGGCCCGGAGACGAAACAGCTGCCCGACGTCGCCGGCCAGACGGTGGACGCGGCGCAAAAGAACCTCAACGTCTATGGCTTCACCAAGTTCAGCCAGGCCCCCCTGGATAGCCCCCGACCGGCCGGCGAAGTCGTCGGCACCAATCCGCCCAAGGGCACCACCCTTCCGGTCGATTCGATCATCGAACTGCAGGTGTCCAAGGGCAACCAATTCATCATGCCCGACCTGTCCGGCATGTTCTGGACCGACGCCGAACCACGGTTACGGGCGTTGGGCTGGATAGGGGTGCTGGACAAGGGTCCCGACGTGGACGCCGGCGGTTCACAGCACAACCGGATCGTGTATCAGAACCCGCCCGCCGGCTCTGGGGAGAACCGGGACGGGATCATCACGCTGAAGTTCGGTCAGTAGCGGCGGGATCTGCCGGGAAATACGGGCGCACCGCGGCGCGCACCTCGTTCTCCAGCCGGCGGACCAGCGTGTCGTTGCGCGCCCACCCGCAATCGGCGAGCCAGTTGGCCAGCATTCGGTGCCCGCCCTCGGTCAGGATTGACTCCGGATGGAACTGGACGCCGTGGATCGGCAACTCGCTGTGCCGCACGGCCATGATGACACCGCTGCGGGTGCGCGCGGTGACTTCCAGCACCGCGGGCAGCGACTCCGGCAGGATGGTCAGCGAGTGGTACCGGGTCGCGGTGAACGGATCCGGAAGCCCTTGCAGCACACCGGCATTGGTGTGAAAAACGCTGCTGGTCTTACCGTGCAGCAATTCCGGCGCACGGTCCACGGTGGCGCCGAACGCAACGCCGATGGCCTGGTGCCCCAGGCAGACTCCGAGCAACGGGGTGCGCGCCGCAGCGCACGCGCGAACCAGGCTGATCGACGCGCCCGCCCGTTCCGGGGTGCCCGGCCCCGGGCTCAGCAGAACGCCGTCGAACTGGGTGGCGATGGCGGCCTCATCAGACAGTCGCGCGTCGTCATTGCGCCACACCTGCGCCTCGACACCGAGCTGTCCGAGGTACTGCACCAGGTTGAAAACGAAGCTGTCGTAATTGTCGACAACCAGGATCCGCATTGTGTCAGGGTACCGTTCGACGAATTCGCCGATACGGCTGAATACGCCTCAGTAGCCCACCGGGCCGGCTGGCTGTGCGAAATGCATCCGGACCGGTTCGGTATGGCCGACGATCTGCACGTCGGGCTTGACCTCTTCGCGGTAACCCAGTCCGAATCGGACCACGTACTGCTTGTACAGGATCACCAGGGGAGCGGCGGCCAGCGCGGCTTGCATTGCCGCGGCGTTACCGATCGCCGTGATCGTGTAGGGCGGGCTGTAGGTACGGCCGTTGAGCAGTAACGTGTTTCCGACGCAGCGGGGCACTGAGGTTCCGATGACGCGCTGGTCCTGCATCTGGATCGCCTCGGCGCCGGCGCTCCACAACGCGTTGAGAACGGCCTGGATGTCTTGCTGGTGCACCACCAGGTCATCGGGGGATGCATCGCGCGGAAACCGGCCATTGGCGTCACGTTGGGCATCCTGGAGCGTCACCACCAGGCCCGGCCCGTGCACCGGATCCATACCGGCCTCACCAGCCAGCTCGGCGGACCGTCGCAGCATCGCGGCCAATGCAACATTGGTAGATCTGCCGTGCATCGAATCTAGCTTGCCGGCCAACTCATCGCGTTCTGCGTTGAGCTGGCTCACCGACGACTGCGCCTCACGGACCAGGTCGACCAGACGCGGAGCGTCGCTGCGGCGGATCTCGGCGCCGCCGGAGACCCCGTGCGTGGCGGCCAGCAGCAACCCGGCCAGCAGGCAGACCAATGGCACACCGAAGCGCCACGGCGAGCGGCGCGTATCGATCATCGGCTCTCCATTTCCTGGTCGCTGCGCCAGGTGAGTTAGTCTCGTAGCCAAGCTATGCGTGCAGCTGTAGTCGTTATCGTTGCACCCCGTCCCGCTCACTGTGTCGCTGAGGTATTCCGAGGTATCAAATGCCCAAGTCCAAGGTCCGCAAGAAGAACGACTTCACCGTCGGCGCGGTCAGCCGTACGCCGGTGAAGGTGAAGGTCGGTCCGTCGAGCGTGTGGTTCGTTGCGCTGTTCGTCGGCCTCATGCTGATCGGACTCGTGTGGTTGATGGTGTTTCAGTTGGCTGCCGTCGGTAGCCAAGCCCCGGCGGCGCTGAGCTGGATGGCGCACCTGGGACCGTGGAACTATGCGATCGCGTTCGCTTTCATGATCACCGGTTTGTTGCTCACAATGCGCTGGCACTAACCAAGATCAAATTTGGAATGAATTCATCTTGGGGTCGGTCTGTTACTGGGCCAGCAACCTCATGATCACCCAATCACACGCGTGTGATTTATCCCCACTGTTGATAGCGCTTGTGGATAACTCCATAGGCAGTGGTGGAAGGGGGTAGGCGCCTCGTGCAGCAAACAAGCTGGGAGCCTCGCGCGGGCGGAATCGCTGGTTGTGGGGTTGCCGGTGTTTTGATGGCTACCGCAAGTGTGACCCTCGTCACAGACGCACCGGGGCGCGTTATGACGGGGATTGCCGCGGTGGGTCTGATCTTGTTTGCGGGCGCGACGTGGCGCGCGCGGCCGAAGCTGGCAATCACGCCCGACGGCCTGGTCATCCGGGGCTGGTTCCGAACGCAGCTATTGCAGCGCTCCGACATCAAGATCATCCGGATCACCGAGTTTCGTCGCTTGGCGCGCAAAATGCGGCTGCTCGAGGTCGAAGCGGCTGACGGGGGGTTGGTGGTCTTCTCCCGTTGGGACCTCGGAACAGAACCGCTGGACGTGCTCGACGCACTCACCGATGCCGGCTACGCCGGCCCGGGCGGAAGCTAGCCGGGGGCCGTCCGGGTGGCCTTAATCCCGGCTCAGGAGATGGTGATCGATTCGATGACGACCGCGTCGGTCGGACGGTCGTTGCCGTCGGTGCTTGTCGTCGAGATCGCGTCGACGACCTTCTGCGATTCGGGGTCGGCCACTTCGCCGAAGATCGTGTGGCGCCGGTTCAAGTGCGGCGTCTTGCCGACGGTGATGAAGAACTGCGAGCCGTTAGTGCCCGGACCCGCATTGGCCATCGCCAGCAAGTAGGGCTTGTCGAATTGCAACTCAGGGTGGAATTCGTCGGCGAACTTGTAGCCCGGGCCGCCGCGACCGGTACCGGTCGGGTCGCCGCCCTGGATCATGAAGCCCTGGATCACTCGATGGAAGACCGCGCCATCGTAGAACGGGCCAGAGGGGCTACCCGACGCATTCTGCGTCGAGTACTCCTTGGTGCCCTGCGCCAAGCCAACGAAATTGGCGACAGTCTTGGGCGCATGGTTTCCGAACAGGGCGATCTTGATGTCCCCGCGGTTGGTGTGCAGCGTGGCGGTAGCGGTCTGAAAGGGGCTGTTAGTCACGAGGTCACAGTCTGCCATCACGCGCACGCATGCCCGCACCCGGTCTCGGTGGACCGGAGCCGGGTGCGCTGAACACAGGACAGGCGCAATGGGCCCGCGGGGGTCGTTTTGGTGGCAGTCTGTAGGCTCCACGAGCGGCACAGAAAGGCGGCAGATGAGCGCGAAGGCGGACAACCGGTTGACCCCCCGTGAGCGACTTACCCGAGGCCTGACCTATTCGGCATTGGGACCGGTGGACGTCACGCGAGGAGTTGTCGGACTGGGGGTGCACTCGGCGCAATCGACCGCGTCGGGATTGCGTCGCCGTTACCGGGAGGGCCGGCTGGCCCGCGATATCCGTGCGGCGCAAGAAACACTCGCGCAAGAGCTGGCCGCCGCGCAAGAGGTGGTCGCGAACCTGCCACAGTCCCTGCAGGATGCGCGCCGGTCCCAACGCCGCCGCGGCAAGCGCCCCTTGCTGATCGCGGGAGCTGTTGTCGTGGTCTTGGCGGGTGGCGCCGCCGCTTTTAGCATCGTCCGGCGCTCAGTGCGCCGCTCGAGCCCCGAGCCGTCGCCACGTCCGCCCAGCGTCGATGTGCAACCGCGCCCCTGAGCGGCTACGCGGAGCCTAGGGGAATCGAACCCCTGACACCTGCCTCGCAAAGGCGAATCATGCTGCGGATCAATGGTTTACGGTCTGATCGAAGTGCGAAAATACATAACCGAAGTTAACAGTAGTTATCTGTAACTGTGGTCAGATTGTGGTCACGGTGTGGCCGTCGAGGCGTCCGCGCATCAAAACGTAGGTGGGCATCAGCGGGGCGCGGAACTGCAACCGACGCTTCGTGCCAATCCGCTTGAGATCGGAACCGCCATGGTGGAGGAGGTGACTTGTGCGACACGTCCAGACTGCTGAATGCCACCTCCGCGCGACGGATGGCGCGAGGGGCGGAACAAGTGAAGTAGTGGACTATTCGTGACCACGCGCGGGATCGCGGAAACGATCTAGCCATGAAACCCAACCTTGCACCACCCACCTGGGCAACCTTGGTCGACGAATGGGACAAGAATGGGGCGGCCTTCAGGGCATTCGACGGCCCCGGGTGGAGAATCCAGCACGCCACCGACCACGGGCGACGCGCCGATATCGTGGTAGCCGTCATCGGGCTGCAATACGCGGACGGGCACGCTGAGCGCGAGATCATCATTGACTGCCCCGATACCCCGATCATCACGCCAGCCGAAGCGAAGAGGTTGGGCAGGGCGTTGATCGCCGCAGCAGACGCCACCGACGGCGGGTAGATCAGCGCATGGATTTCGCGGTACGAAGCAACCGGAGGGTTGGACGACGAAACCACCGACCCAGCCGTCTGCGGCTCTTCGCCGTGCGACTCGGGAGCGGGGTCAGTGGCATCCGTCGATAGACGTGGTGGGGGGAGAAATGGCTCCGTGCGGATTCGCCGGTATCCGCCGGTATTGCCACAGTGTTGACCGGGGACTTGTGACAACGTCGTGACACCCTCAGACTGACTGATATGCGCGATCGCGAGACGATCGACTCAGAATTGCGGTTGCTCGCTGTCAAGCGCCGATTGATCCGTGACCAGGGCGGTCAGCCGTCGTGTCGACAGGCCGACGAACTGCTCGACGAGCGCCTAGCGCACCGCGCGGAGGCGTCCGCAACCGAGGCGGTTGAAGCGTGTGAGACCGAGGTTATCGCCGACACCCGGTCGCGGTGCGACGAAACCGACGCCATCATGCCTTACGTACGTAAGGGTGTGCTGCGTCGCTTCGGCCCCTTCGCGGCGTTGCCGCTATCTCTGGTAGCCGTCGCCGCCGTGTTAGTGGTGATTTTCGCGGACCACAAACCAAACGCAGCGGCGCAACCACCGCAGCCACCGCAGCCGGCGCAGCCGGCGGTAATTCCGCCGTCGGGTGCGCGACCCAACCCGACTGCGCCGAAAGTGCATGCTCCGTCGCCTGACATCGTCGACAAGGCGCTCATTGACGCGTTGAACCAAGAAGGCGTGCCAGTTCCCAGCCACGAGTACGTGACGATCCAGGGGCACGCAGTCTGCGATTTCCTAGCGCACCAGCCCAACTTCGCAGAGGCCATCCGCTTCGTGCAGCGATCGTCGATATGGGATGCCAATCAAAGCGCCGAGTTCGCCACAGGTGCCGTCGTTTCGTACTGCCCTCAGTACGAACCTGCAAGCCCGGATGAGATGCAGCAGGCCCTCCAGAATGCTCTCTCTGGTGTACAAGGCATCCAAGGTGATCTGCAAGGCATCCAAGGTGATCTGCACGGCATCCGAGATGATCTGCAAGCCATCCCAGGCCGGCAGTAACCCGGGTCATCGCCACCACAGCAGCTTCAGGACTGGCGAACAGCGGGGCTGCGTCAAAATGTGGTCAGCGGAGTCCGGCCGACGTCCACTCTGCTGGGGCGAAACACCGCTCGAGCTGCGTTTTGAACTTGTGGAGCCTAGGGTGTCTGAGTTCACGACATAGGTGACACATGAGTCGCGTCATGGGTGACAGCTGCAATCACCGTCGATGAGTCGCGTCATAGGTGACAGTCGTGATTCATGTCCAAAGCGCGTGTGGTCGTCCTTGAAGTCACCAGCGGCCACCTCTCAGTGACGGCTGCAGCCCGTGCCTATGGACTGTCCCGGCAACACATCTACCGCCTCCTGGCCCGCTACCGTGATGGCGGCCTAGACGCCGTCGAACCCCGCTCACGCCGCCCCGCCAGCAACCCCCGCACCGTGAGCGACGAGGTCATCGCCGCGGTGGTGCTGCTGCGTGAACACCTCACCGCCGACGGCCTCGACGCCGGCCCGCTGACCCTGCAAGGCCATCTAGCCCAACAAGGCCTGCCCGTGCCCTCCACCTCCACGATCCGCCGCATCCTGCACCACCACGGCCTGATCACCCCCCAACCACGTAAACGGCCCCGCAGCTCCTACGCCGCTTCCAAGCCGAACAACCCAATGAATGCTGGCAATCCGACTTCACCCACTGGACCCTGGTCGATGGCACCGACATCGAAATCCTCAACTGGCTCGACGACCACTCCCGCTACCTGCTGTCATGCACCGCCCACCGACGCGTCACCGGACCCGACGTCGTCGCCACATTCACCACCACCGCCACCGAATTCGGCCTGCCCGCCTCCGCACTGACCGACAACGGCGCGGTCTACACCTCACGATTCACCCACGGCCACAACGACTTCGAACGTCTCCTGGCCAGCCTGGGCATCACCCAGAAAAACGGCCACCCCAACCATCCCCAAACCCAAGGAAAGATCGAACGCTTCCACCAAACCCTCAAACGCTGGCTCAGCGCCCGACCCAAACCCGACACCCTGGCCGAACTACAAACCCTGCTCGACACCTTCGGCGCCCTCTACAACACCCAACGAACACACCGCGCCCACCCCGGCCACACCACCCCCCAACAGGCCTACCACGCCCGCCCCAAAGCCCAGCCCACCAACCAAGCCACCGCACACTTCCGCGTCCGCCACGACACCGTCGACCAATTCGGCAAACTCACCCTGCGCCACAGCAGCCGCCTGCACCACCTCGGCATCGGCATCACCCACGCCCACACCCCAGTGCTGATCCTGGTCGCCGCCACCACCATCACCGTGATCAGCAAAACCAACCACCAGGTCCTCAGCAGCCACCACATCGACCCCGACAAAAACTACTGGCGCAACCAAAACAAAAACCCCGGCCGATGGCCGGGGAATCTGTAACCCATGTCGCGACTCAGCTGTCACCCATGTCGCGACTCATCACACTTGTGGAGCCTAGGGGAATCGAACCCCTGACACCTGCCTTGCAAAGGCAGTGCTCTACCAACTGAGCTAAGGCCCCTCCGGATAACTAGATGGGTGATCGGATGCATCATCTGCCGCCACGTGCCAGACCTCGACTTCACGTCGTGACCGCACCACAGCCGCCGCCACAGCGATCAGGGCCAGCGGCAATGCGAGTCGTAGGTAACGTCTGGACGAGCACATGGTTGTGGGCCTAGGAGGACTCGAACCTCCGACCTCTTCGTTATCAGCGAAGCGCTCTAACCGCCTGAGCTATAGGCCCGTACGCGCGTACGGCCGAGCGACGAGATTACCGCAATCGCCGCCCCACCCCCAAAACCGCGGGAATCCGTGCTAGTCGCGGTCTGCCAGGGTTACTTCGATGCCGCCGATCAGGTCGGTCGTCAGGTTGTAGACGAACGCGGCGATGGTGGCCATGGCGGTCAGCAGAACGATATTGACCAACCCGATCAAGACGGCGCCACCGAAAATGGTGCCGCTGGAGACCAGCTCGCCGCTGCTGCCGCTGGTGTTGTTCAGTAGGTCACCGACGTTGCTGTTGAGCTTGGACCACACACCCATGCCGCCGAGCACCAGGTACAGGAACGCCACCGCGATCATCCAGACGAAGAACAACGCCACCGAAAGCAGCAGGGACACTTTCAACGTGCTCCACGGGTCGATTCGCCGGACCTGCATGCTTGCCCGAACCGGGCCGCGGGTTCGCCGCGACACCTGGACCCGGTTTTCGCGGCTTTCTCGGGCTCCATCGGTAGCCGAACGGCCCGATCCCGACGAGGTCGACGTCTCCGAGGTGCGGTCGGGCGCGGGCTTGCGCTGCGGGGTTCGCGGCATTGGGCCCGACAGGTCGGGCAACTCGCTGGCGTAGGCCTCGCTGGGCGGCCCGTCGCCGCGTGCCGGCGGGGCGTCGGAGTCCTGTGGCGGGTTCTTCGAATGCACCGAAGTGCCGGGACCCGGTGCCGCGGTGCCTGAGATGAAACGGTTCAGCCGGGCATCAACCCCGGGGGGTGGCCCCGAAGGCCGCGGCTCAGCGTATGGTTCCGGCTGGCGCTGCGGTGGGTGGGGGGCCCGGCCTGCGCCGCGCTGCCACGGCGGTGAGTCTGCAGCATCCGGAATGCGGCCAGCCTGGGCGGGCGTCGCGCGGTGGGCACCGGCTCGCTCGACCGAACCGTCCCCATTGAGGCTGTCGCCCTTTTTGGGGGCGCCCGGCTCGTTCGGTGAAGTCACCCCGACTCCTTACGTGTGTACCAAGGCCGCCCGGGCGGTGGCAGTCGTGTGTGTGGTCGGGCTGAGTCTAATTGCCCTTCCTTTGGCGGGTCGCCGCTTGCCCGCATCATTACCGGGCTAGCCGTCCGACTCCTCAACGCCGTCGATCTCCCCGATGCTCTCGTCGGCGCTTTCTTCGGCGTTGCGTGCAATGGCTAACAGCGTGTCACCCTCACCCAGGTTCATCAACCGAACGCCCTTGGTCTGCCGTCCAGCCTTGCGGACCTGGCGCGCCGTTGTGCGGATTACGCCCCCGCCAGAGGTGATGGCGTAGAGCTCGCTCTCGTCGTCGACGATCAACGCCCCGACCAACCTGCCACGCCGACGGTCGTACTGAACGGTCAGTACGCCCTTGCCGCCGCGACCCTGCACCGGGTATTCCTCGATCGCGGTGCGTTTCGCGTAGCCCCCGGAAGTCGCGACCAGCAGGTATGTGCCTTCGCGGACCACGTTCAGCGACAGCAGCCGATCATCGGCATTGAATCGCATGCCCTGCACACCGGAGGTGGCGCGGCCCATGGGCCGCAGCGCCTCGTCGGTGGCCGAGAACCTGATGGACTGACCGTTGGCCGAGACCAGCAGCAGGTCCTCCTCGGACGAGCACAGCACGGCGCCGACCAGCTCATCGTTGTCGCGCAGATTGACCGCGACGATCCCGCCCGAGCGGTTGGAGTCGAAGTCGGTCAGCTTGGACTTCTTGACCAGCCCGTTCTGGGTGGCCAGCACCAGGTACGGCGCGTCCTCATAGCTCTGGATCTGGATGACCTGCGCGATGCGTTCCTCGGGCTGGAAGGCGAGCAGGTTGGCGACGTGCTGACCACGCGCGGTGCGCGAAGCCTCCGGCAGTTCGTAAGCCTTGGCCCGGTACACCCGCCCCTGGGTGGTGAAGAACAGGATCCAGTCGTGCGTCGAGCACACGAAGAAGTGGCGCACGATGTCATCCTGCTTGAGCCCGGCGCCTTGCACGCCTTTCCCGCCCCGTTTTTGGCTGCGATACAGATCGGTCTTGGTGCGTTTGGCGTATCCGGTTTCGGTGATCGTGACGACAACATCCTCGCGGGCGATCAGATCCTCATCGCTGACGTCGCCGTCGGCCGCGATGATCCGGGTACGACGGTCGTCGCCGTACTTTTCCACGATCTCGCCGAGTTCGTCGTGCACGATCGCGCGCTGCCGCTCCGGCTTGGCCAGGATGTCTTCCAGGTCGGCGATCTCGGCCTCGATCTTGGCGAGATCGTCGACGATGCGCTGGCGCTCCAGGGCCGCCAGGCGCCGCAGCTGCATATCGAGGATGGCCTGCGCCTGGATCTCGTCGATGTCGAGGAGTTCAATCAACCCGGCCCGGGCGATGTCGACGGTTTCCGACGCCCGGATCAGGGCGATCACTTCGTCCAGCGCGTCGAGCGCCTTGACCAAACCGCGCAGAATGTGAGCCCGTTCGTTGGCCTTGCGGAGCCGGTAGGTGGTGCGCCGCACAATGACGTCTAATTGGTGCTCGACGTAGTAGCGGATCATCTGGTCCAGGCGCAGCGTGCGCGGAACTCCGTCGACGATCGACAACATGTTGGCGCCGAAACTGGTCTGCAGCTGGGTGTGCTTGTACAGGTTGTTCAGCACCACCTTGGCCACCGCGTCGCGCTTGAGCTCGACGACGATGCGCACACCCACGCGATCGCTGCCCTGGTCTTCGACGTTGGCGATGCCACCGAGCCTCCCGTCGCGAACCTGCTCGGCAATAGAGGTGATGAAGTTGTCGTGATTGACCTGATAGGGCAACTCGGTGATGACCAAAGACGTTCGGCCCCTGGTCTCTTCGACTTCCACCACACCACGCATCCGGATTGAGCCGCGGCCGGTCTTGTAAGCGTCGGCGATGCCCTGGCCGCCCACGATCAGCCCGGCGGTGGGGAAGTCGGGGCCTTTGACCCGCTCCATGACGGCGGCCAGCGTCGCCTCTTCGTCGGCGTCGTAATTCTCCAGCGCCCAAAACACCGCTTCGGCGAGCTCGCGCAGGTTGTGCGGTGGGATGTTGGTCGCCATGCCGACGGCGATGCCGCCCGAACCGTTGGCCAGCAGGTTGGGGAACCGGCTGGGCAGTACCGTCGGCTCCTGTACCCGGCCGTCATAGTTCGGTATGAAATCGACTGTCTCCTCGTCGATTTCGCGCAACATCTCCATCGCCAGCGGAGTCAGCCGCGCTTCGGTGTACCTCATCGCGGCCGGCGGATCGTTGCCCGGCGAGCCGAAGTTGCCCTGGCCGTCGACCAGTGGATACCGCAGCGACCACGGCTGCGCCATCCGCACCAGGGTGTCGTAGATCGACGCGTCGCCGTGCGGGTGGTAGTTGCCCATCGTCTCGGCGACCGACCGGGCCGACTTGGCGTGGCTGCGGTCCGGGCGGAATCCCGAGTCGTACATCGCATAGAGCACCCGGCGGTGTACCGGCTTGAGGCCGTCGCGCACCTCCGGTAACGCGCGGCCGACGATCACGCTCATCGCGTAGTCGATGTAGCTGCGCTGCATCTCCTGCTGAATGTCAACCGGTTCGATCCGGTCACCGGCTTCGTCGCCAGGCGGCAACGTGGTGTCAGTCATCTATTCCTCGTTTGGGTTGGCGCGCCTGATTCATCAGACGTCCAGGAAGCGAACGTCCTTGGCATTGCGGGTGATAAAGCTTCGCCGGGCCTCGACGTCCTCGCCCATCAGGATGGAGAACAACTCGTCGGCAGCCGCGGCGTCATCGAGCGTGACTTGTCGCAGCACCCGCACAGTGGGGTCCATCGTGGTTTCCCACAACTCCTTGGCGTCCATTTCACCCAGACCTTTGTAGCGCTGGATTCCGTCTTCCTTGTTGATCTTCTTGCCGGCCTTCAGCCCCGCCTCCAGCAGTCCGTCGCGCTCTCGATCGGAGTAGGCGAATTCCGGATCGCTGCGCTGCCACTTCAGTTTGTACAGCGGCGGCTGCGCCAAGAACACGTGCCCGTTTTCGATTAGCGGCCGCATGAACCGGAACAACAGCGTCAACAGCAGCGTGGAGATGTGCTGGCCGTCAACGTCGGCGTCGGCCATCAACACGATCTTGTGGTAGCGCAGCTTGGTGATGTCGAACTCGTCGTGGATCCCGGTACCCAGAGCGGTGATGATCGCCTGGACTTCGGTGTTTTTCAGCACCCGGTCGATTCGGGCCTTCTCGACGTTGATGATCTTGCCGCGCAACGGAAGGATCGCCTGGAACATCGAGTCGCGGCCACTCTTCGCCGAGCCACCGGCTGAATCACCTTCCACTACATACAGTTCCGACTTTCGCGGATCGGTGGATCGGCAGTCGGCAAGCTTGCCCGGCAGTCCACCGAGATCGGTGGCGCTCTTGCGACGCACCAACTCTCGCGCCTTGCGTGCCGCGATCCGTGCTTGTGCCGACGACACAGCTTTGTTCACAACCACTTTCGCATCCGCGGGGTTGGCTTCGAACCAGTGCGTGAGTTGTTCGTTGCAGACCTTCTGCACGAATGACTTGACCTCGGTGTTACCGAGCTTGGTCTTGGTCTGGCCCTCGAACTGCGGTTCGCTGACCTTGACCGAGATCACCGCGGCCAGACCCTCGCGGATGTCGTCGCCGGTGAGGTTGGGGTCTTTATCTTTCAGCAGCTTCTTGTCTTTGGCGTACTTATTCACCACCGACGTCAGAGCACTGCGGAAGCCTTCTTCGTGAGTGCCGCCTTCGTGGGTGTTGATCGTGTTGGCGAAGGTATGTACCGACTCCGAATATCCGCCGTTCCACTGCATGGCGATTTCGACTTCGTGGCCCGTGCCCTTGCCTTCGAAGTCGATGATGCTCTGCTGAATCGGGCTCTTGGTGCGGTTTATGTGCTTGACGAAATCCACCAGGCCGCCGGGGTAATGAAACGTTCGATGCTTCACCTTGTGCGGGGCAGTCGACTCGGCCGCCTTCTCTTCGGCGGATTTGGGCGCATCGGCCGTGTCGCTGACAACGTCGTCAACAACTTCCTCGTTGCTGACCCGCTCGTCGGTGAGGTTGATCGTCAATCCCTTGTTCAGAAAGGCCATTTCCTGCAGTCGGCGCGCCACCGTCTCGAAGTCGTACTCAAGGGTTTCGAAGATGTCGGGATCGGCCCAAAACCTGATCGTGGTTCCCGTCTTCTTGGTGGTCTCACCCTGTTTGAGGGTTCCCGGCACGGCGTGGTCGTAGAACTGCGACCACTCGTGGCCATCGCGGGCGATATCGACCTCGAGCCGGGTCGACAGCGCGTTCACCACCGACACACCGACGCCGTGCAAACCGCCACTAACGTTGTAGCCGCTGTTCTCACCACCGAACTTGCCCCCGGCGTGAAGTTGCGTCATCACCACGTCGACGGTCGGCGCGCCGGTGGCATGCATGGCTACCGGGATACCGCGCCCGTTGTCGACGACCTCGACGCTGCCGTCATCGAGTAGGCGCACATCGACCCGGGTCGCGTAACCGGCCATCGCCTCGTCCACCGAGTTGTCGACGACCTCCCAGACCAGATGGTGCAGTCCTCGCTCACCGGTGGACCCGATGTACATGCTGGGGCGTTTGCGGACGGCTTCCAGCCCTTCGAGAACGGTGATCGCTGAAGCGCCATATTCGTCTTGTGCCTTCTTCTTCTGGGCAGCCACGGTCGGAATGCTCTCCTTGGGGTTTCATGCCGGCGGTCCAGTCACCGCAACAGTCGCACCTCTTCACTCTACCGTGATCGGCGGCCCGCACCGATTTTCTGGGCGCGTTTCTACCTATCTGGACGGGCCGTGCGCTCGATTTCTTCATTCCCGGCGCGTCCCGAGGTGCGTTACGGTGGTCCGCGTCGTTCTGGCCGATCTGAGCGGGCCAAAGTTTTACGGCTTCTTGACGGCGTGTCGGCAGCCCGATTGGGCTGCCGGACGCCTTACCCGTAGGTGTCACGAGGCCCTCTGCCGGCGATGTGCCGCGGTCCTTTCCGCCAGGATGGTGCGGCCGGGCCGGTGACCTTCAGCGATGTCACGATGCCGTTGCCAACCGCCGCGGCGATCTTGGCCAAAATCTGTGCCTGGACCATCCGCAGCTGGGTCGCCCAGGCGGTCGATTCGGCTGCCACGCTGAGCACCCCGTCATTGAGGGCAGTCGGGGTCGCATGGTCCGCAATTTCGTGTCCCACCACCGACGGCCAGTGGCCAAGCACCGTGCCTTCGGCGACCTGCGTGGACCAGCCGCGCTTTTTCGCCAGATCGCGGGCCAACCTGCCCAGCGGTTGGGGATCACGAGTGTCGGGCCCGGGCCCTGACCAGCTGCGCCGCTGTCCTGCGACGCGGCGCGTGGCAGGGGGCACGCCCCGTCCGCGGCCAGCATCCTTTCCCTGCGCGCGCGCAGCCGCGCGGGCTTCCTCAAGGGTGCGCCGCACCAAGTCGATACCGGTCAGTCCGCCGGATGATGCGACGCGGTCGGGGTCAGATCCGTGGTCGGCGCCGGTCATGCTTGCACCGCCGATACCCGTCCAGAGTCCTCATCGCGCAAATCGATGTGCACCTGCCTAGCGTCCCACCCGGCCGGTATGTCTTCGATGACCGCCGCGGTTACCAATACCTGCTCTGCTGCTTCCGCTACCGAAGCCAAGGCCCGGCGCCGAGTCGCATCGAGTTCGGCGAACACATCGTCAAGCAACAACACCGGTTCGCCTCCGTCGGCCCGCAACAACTCGTATGCCGCCAGCCGCAGCGCGACCGCAAATGACCATGATTCACCGTGGCTGGCAAAGCCTTTGGCGGGTTGATCGCCGAGTCGCAACTCCAGGTCGTCACGGTGTGGGCCGACAAGACACATCCCGCGCTCCAATTCCGCGTCGCGCCGTGCCGACAACGCAGCCACTAACGCTGCTTCCAGAAACTCGCGGTCGGTGCCTTCGACACCCAAGCCATCCATGCTTGCCCGGTAATCAATCGAAGCCTGCCGCGATCCGGGCGCCAATAACTGGTAGGCCTTTTCCACCTCGGGCGCCAACTGATTCACCAGATCGATACGGGCGGCCATCAATTGCGCGCCGTGCTCGGCCAAGCGACTGTCCCATACGTCAAGGGTGTCCAGCGCACCCTGGTCCCCTCGATGTTTTGACCCGGACAACGACTTCAACAGCGCCGTGCGCTGGCGCAACACTTTGTCGTAATCCGCCCGCACGCCGGCAATCGCCGGCCGGCGCACCGTTGCCAAATCATCGAGGTAGCGCCGTCGGTCCGCCGGATCGCCGCGGACCAAAGCCAGGTCTTCCGGAGCAAAAAGCACCGCCCGTAGCACCCCGACCACCTCACGTGTGCTGCGCACGGGTGAACGGTTCAGCCGGGCCTTGTTGGCCCGCCCCGCTGCGATCTCCAGATCAACCGCACATTCCCTGCCCTCGTTGACGACGATCGTCGAAATCACCGCGCGGGTGTTGCCTGTCCGGATCAACGGCACATCGGTTCCCACTCGGTGCGAACCCAACGTGCTCGAATACCACAGTGCCTCAATTAAATTCGTCTTCCCGAACCCATTGGGACCGACGAACACCGTCCGGCCCGGTTCCAATTCGAGGTCGGCCTGCGCCCAGGACCGGAAATCGCGCAGCCCCAAATGCCGGACGTACACCTACCCAGGCAACCGGACTGGCATCAACAGGTACACGTAGTCCGTCGGTAAGGCGGGGAAAGGACCGTTACCCGTTGGGTGGCTGTCGTCGTCGAACGCCGGCCGCAGCAACGCCGGCTTACCCGGAGTCGTGAAGCCGAACGACACCCGCTCTGAATGGACCGACCCAAGACCGTCGGTCAGATATGTCGGGTTGAAAGCAATCGTCAACGGCTCGCCGGCAAAGTCGACGGCGAGGTCCTCTTCGGCTCGGCCAACATCGTCGGCACCCGCGGAAAGCCGCAGCATGCCATCGGCGAATTCCATGCGTATCTGCGCGCCTCGGTCGGCGACTAACGCAACCAGCTTGATGGCCTCGGTCAACTCAGCCACGTTGATCGTGGCCACCGCCGTGTGCTCGGCCGGCAACAGTTGACGAAACTTCGGGAACTCTGCGTCCAGCAGCCGGGTGGTGCTGCGTTTGCCATTACCGCTGATGCCCAGCAACCCGTCTTTTCCGACGCCCATCCCCGCACCCAACGACAGACGAACATCAGAACCGTCGATCCCGGCTTTAGCGGCCTCGAACAACGTTTTCGCCGGCACCAAAACTGCCGCCTCGACATCCGGTGACAACGTCGTCCAAGTCAATTCGCGAACTGCCAGACGGAACCTGTCGGTGGCGGCCAAAACTACGGCTTCACCCGAGATCTCGACCCGAATTCCGGTCAGCATGGGCAGCGTGTCATCCCGGCCGGCCGCGATGGCAACCTGACTAATCGCCTCGGCGAACAGGTCGGCCGGCAAGCTCCCGGTATCTTCCGGCAGTGCGGGCAGTGTCGGGTAATCCTCAACCGCCATCGTCGGCAACGAAAACCTGGCATTTCCGCAGGTCAGCGCCACTCGGTTACCGTCCACATAGAAGTCGACGGGTTTGTCCGGCAACGCCCGCGTAATGTCTGACAACAACCTTCCAGACACCAAAACGCTTCCAGGAGAAGCTATTTCAGCCGCGACCTGCGCCTCGGCGGACACCTCGTAATCGAACCCGGAGATTGTCAGGCCATCATCCGAGCCGGTCAACAGAACGCCGGAAAGCACCGGCACCGCCGGCCTGGTCGGCAGGTTCTTCGCCACCCACGACACGGCGTCCGCGAAAGACTCTCGCACCAGACGAAATTTCAAATTGGTGAGGCCAGCTTTTGTCGTCGCCGCGTCCATAACGTCCCCTCACCTACCGAAATCCAGTGGCTAACCGCCCCGGCTTACTTGGGGCCTACCGCCACGAACGCTGGTGGCGCGTAATGCACCACAACGACCGCAACGGCAGTCGAAGAACAACCGTAGATCTTCTGAGGCCATCTTGAAAGCTAATCGCAAAGCCCGACAAGCCCGGTCAACGCGAGGCTCGCGAGCCCAGCGTAACGAAGCGTCCCCAGCGCTGTACTTCAAAGAAGAAATAACAGAGATAACTCAGTAACAGTATTAAGGGGTGTGGATTCTGGGGACAGCCTGGTCTTGCTGCAGCTAGGGCACGAGCGGGGGTGTGGATGACAACGTTGACGACTGTGTGCCCTGTGTTGAGTCGTTGGGGATGAACGACGGGTATGCACCGAGGGGCGATTGCTACACGGCTGTTTGATTGGTTTGTACACAGGGCTGCGCACATCGCCCACGTGTGGCTGGTGTGACAGGGGTGCGAGAAGTTTTTGGAAAAATTTGGCTCGAACGCCCTGGAATCAGCGCTTGGACCGCTGGCGGATACGAGTGGTGAGTTCCTTGACGTGATCGAACACCTCGCGTCGCTCGGCCATCTCGGACAAGATCTTTCGCTGGGCATACATGACGGTGGTGTGATCACGGCCGAATGCCTGGCCGATCTTGGGCAGGGACAGGTCGGTGAGTTCGCGGCACAGGTACATCGCGATTTGTCGTGACTGCGCCAGCGCTCGGGTCTTGCCCGGGCCGCGGAGCTCTTCGACGGTGGTGTCGAAGTATTCGGCGGTAGCGGCCATGATGGTAGCCGCGCTGATCTGCATGGTGCTGGCGTCGGCGATCAAGTCGCGAAGGACAATTTCGGCCAGTGCTTTGTCGATCGGAGTCTTGTTCAACGACGCAAACGCCGTGACCCGGATGAGTGCTCCTTCGAGTTCGCGGATGTTGCGTTCGATGCTGCTGGCGATGAGCTCGAGCACGTCGTCGGGCACCGCGAGGCGTTCCATCTGTGCCTTTTTGCGCAGGATGGCGATGCGGGTTTCCAGTTCGGGGGGTTGCACGTCGGTGATCAGGCCCCACTCGAACCGCGTCCTTAGCCGGTCTTCCAGGGTGGCGAGCTGTTTTGGTGGCCGGTCAGAGGAGATGACGATCTGTTTGTTGGCGTTATGCAACGTGTTGAAGGTATGGAAGAACTCCTCCTGGATACCTTCTTTGCCCTCGATGAACTGGATGTCATCGACGAGCAGTACGTCGACATCGCGATAGCTGCGCTTGAACGCGACCTTGCGGTCGTCTCGAAGCGAGTTGATGAAGTCGTTGGTGAACTCCTCAGTGGAGACGTACTTGACCCGCATGCCCGGGAATAGCCGTTGCGCATAGTTGCCGGCTGCGTGTAACAGGTGTGTCTTGCCGAGGCCGGATTCGCCCCAGATGAACAGTGGATTGTAGGCGCGGGCCGGCGCTTCGGCGATCGCCAGGGCCGCCGCGTGGGCGAACCGATTGGAGGCACCGATGACGAACGTGTCGAAGGTGTAGCGGCGGTTGAGGCTGGTTCCGCCGGCAACGGCCGGGTCGGTAGCGTGTGGACGTTCGGTGAAGTAGTTGGGCCAATCCTGGTCGGCAACAATGATGGGTTCACCGTTTTCAAAACCTTCGTCGGTGTCACTTGACGTTTCGAGATCGGCGTCGTCGGCAAAGATGTCGGCTTGGCGGAGGGCGGTGTCATCGGCGTCTTCCGGGGGCGGAGCGATGCGTACTCCGAGTTGGACCTGCTGTCCGAGCCGACGGCTGAGCGCGTCGGTGATAGGCGCGCGCAGATGACGTTCGATCTCGTTCTGGACGAAGCTGCTCGGTACCGACAACAGAGCAAACCCCTCGACGATAGTGAGTGGCTGGACCAGATTCAGCCACGCTTTTTGCTGAGGGGTCAGGGGGGTGATGAGAGTTGTGCGATTGATGGTGACGCCGTCTGCGGTGGACTCGCCGTTGAGTTCGGAGACGACCGCGTTCCACACTGTCGTGAAACTTGAACCGGGGTCATCGGTCAACGACGTATCTCCCTGGTCCGAGGTCGAGGAAGAACCACGCTTGGCGACAAATCAGCTGTCCACACAGTTATACACAGGTGTGGACAGGATGATCGTAAGCGAGCCGCAGCCTTCCGGCGACGGCTCGCGATCTCCGGGCTGGAGGCAACCCGCGTAGGTCGCCTATGCAGCTAGTCGATCCGCCATCCTCGCTTCGTTGTCGAGCGCCGCTCCACTGGCGAAACGGCATTGCCCGAAGCTAACAGTTTTCCGTGCGGCTGCCAACCGTTCTGCTGCATTCCAATCAGGTTATTTGAAGTTCTTCGGGGCGTGGTCCGATCCGGTGCCGTTTTGCGCTGAAGGGGCGTTGCCGAGAACGAATGTCTTCATGACGGTTGGGTGTGGGACCGTTGGGGCAGACCAAGTTTGACCCAGCGAACGCGCGTCAGTACCCTCAAACAGTCGCCCGAAAGTCGGCGATACGGCTGCGACCCAGGTTGATGTGCCTGGGGACCGCGCCGGCCAGCAGCAAGACCACCTCCGACCGACCCATGAATCAACGCAGCTGCGAAGCGTGAGCGGCCGGAAGGCAATGCGAGAGACAACGAGGAGAACGCCGTGGCCAAGGGCAAGCGGACCTTCCAGCCGAATAACCGGCGCCGAGCCCGCGTGCATGGCTTCCGCTTGCGGATGCGGACCCGCGCGGGGCGTTCGATCGTGTCCAACCGGCGCCGTAAGGGCCGCCGCGCGCTATCTGCCTGATCGCAACGTCAGGTTTTTTGGCGGTGCTTCCCGCACGCAACCGTATGAGGCGGTCGACGGAGTTCGACGCGACCGTGAAGCACGGGATGCGCGCGGTGCAGTCCGATGTCATCGTGCACGTTCGCCGCGGGAACGACGACGACGAAGGTAATGGTCCGCGGGTCGGGCTGATCATCGGCAAGGGCGTGGGGTCCGCGGTTGAACGCCATCGGGTTGCGCGCCGGTTGCGGCATGTCGCCCGAACCATGTTGGGCGACCTCCAGCGATCCGATCAGGTGGTGATCCGCGCGCTGCCGAGTAGCCGGCAGGTGTCATCGGCGAGGCTGGAGCAGCAGCTGCGAGGTGCCCTGCGGCGCTGTTGCGAACTGGCGGGAACGGTCCGGTGAACTCGCGGGCGCCGGTGCGCGCGGTCGTCGGCGGTGCGGGAAAGGCTGCCGTGCGGGGACTGGTTTTTCTCATACAGCTGTACCGGCACATGGTGTCGCCGCTGCGACCGCCGACGTGTCGCTTCGTTCCGACCTGCAGCCAGTACGCGGTTGATGCTCTTACCGAGTACGGCTTGATTCGGGGGAGCTGGTTGGCGGCGGTCAGGCTCGCCAAGTGCGGACCATGGCATCAGGGAGGATGGGACCCGATACCGGAGCGCCATGGATGCCGGGCGAACTTCGATGACGCGAGCGACGCTTGGGACCCCCTAGCGACGCGAGGGGAGAGTGAGTCTTTTGTTTGATTTCTTCAGCCTCGACATCATCTACTACCCGGTGTCGTGGATCATGTGGGTTTGGTACAAGTTGTTCGCGGCTGTGCTAGGGCCGTCGAACTTCTTCGCCTGGGCCCTGGCGGTGATGTTCTTGGTGTTCACCTTGCGTGCGCTGCTGTACAAGCCGTTCGTACGTCAGATCCGCACCACCCGGCAGATGCAGGAGTTGCAACCCCAGATCAAGGCGCTGCAAAAGAAATACGGCAAGGACCGTCAGCGCATGGCACTCGAGATGCAGAAACTGCAGCGCGAGCACGGCTTCAATCCGATCCTGGGGTGCTTGCCGATGTTGGCGCAGATCCCCGTGTTCCTGGGGCTCTATCACGTGTTGCGATCGTTCAACAGAACGCAGGGTGGATTCGGGCAGCCGCACTTGTCGGTGACCCAGAACCGACTGACCGGGAACTACATGTTCAGCCCGCTCGAGGTGCAGCACTTCCTGGACGCCAACCTGTTCGGTGCCCCGATTGGTGCGTCCATGACACAGCGCAGCGGGCTGGAAGCGTTCACCGATTTCAGCCGCCCCGCAGTGATCGCGGTGGGCGTCCCGGTGATGGTCCTGGCCGGCATTGCAACCTACTTCAACAGTCGGGCATCGATTACGCGGCAGAGTCCCGAGGCGGCGGCGAACCCGCAGACCGCGATGATGAACAAGCTTGCGCTGTATGTGTTTCCGCTCGGCGTGGTCGTCGGTGGTCCGTTCCTTCCGCTCGCGATCATCTTGTATTGGTTCTCGAACAACATCTGGACCTTCGGCCAGCAGCACTACGTGTTCGGCATGATCGAAAAAGAGGACGAGGCCAAGAAGCAGGAAGTGATCAAGCGCCGGGCGGCCAACGCGCCGGCACCGGGAGCCAAACCCAAGCGCAATCCGAGGACGACACCGACGAGTGGTAATGGCTCGGCGACGGTCAGCGAGGAGGGCGCGGAACCTGGCTCGCCGAAGGCGGACTCCGATGGCCCCGAAGTCCCGGGGCCCGTAACAAAATCGGGACCGGCCCAATCGGACAAGCCGAATCCGGCCGGACGCAACAACGCTCCGAGCAACCGCACCCCGCGGCCCGGAGCGCGACCGAAGAGACGCAAACGCTGACGAGGGTGCCACAGCGCTACGGGGCTGCATCGGAAAGGCGAGCCCAACAGAACGGGGACCCGTGAATGAGGGAGAGAAAGGCATGACGGACGCACATACCACCGAGCCCGACGTTGACGTCGAACCGTCGGTCGAGAACGTCCCGGAGGACGGGGCGACGGCGGATGGGGGCACGGACGATGGCGACGACCTGGAGGAGCGATTGGTCGCCGAGGGGGAGATCGCCGGCGACTACCTCGAAGAGTTGTTGGATCTGTTGGACTTCGACGGCGACATCGATCTGGACGTCGAGGGCAACCGCGCGGTGGTGAGTATCGACGGCAGTGACGACTTGAACAAGTTGGTTGGCCGCGGGGGCGAAGTGCTCGATGCGCTTCAGGAGCTCACCCGGCTAGCGGTGCACCAGAAGACCGGCGTGCGTAGTCGGCTCATGCTCGACGTCGCGAGCTGGCGACGCCGGCGGAGGGAGGAGCTGGCCGCGCTGGGCGACAAGATAGCGCGGCGGGTGTTGGACAGCGGTGAGCGCGAAGAGCTCGCTCCGATGACGCCGTTCGAGCGGAAGATCGTTCACGACGCCGTTGCGGCGGTCCCTGGGGTACACAGCGAGAGCGAAGGCGTGGAGCCGTCACGCCGGGTCGTTGTGCTCCTCGACTAGGAGTTACAGCTGTGTAGTTCGCTTTGGCGTTGTTAGCCGCGGCGCCAAGAAGATCAGAGGAATGTTTCACGTGAAACATGTCGGCCGTTCCGAGCGGATGCGGGACCCTGCCGCGCCGACAGCCCGCACTGAATCTGAGTGCGCGCCAGACGCAGCATCTGCGATCTTCGGGCCACGTATATATATCGCGCGGCAGTATGCCGAACTGCTGGCGTCCGCTGGAGTAGAACGCGGACTGCTCGGGCCGCGCGAGGTGGGCCGAGTGTGGGACCGCCATCTGCTGAACAGTGCCGCGGTCGGCGAGCTCCTGGATCCAGGCGATCGGGTAGTGGACATCGGCAGCGGCGCGGGGTTGCCAGGGATACCGTTAGCGATTGCGCGGCCTGACATTCAGGTGGTGCTTCTTGAACCGTTACTGCGACGGAGTGAATTTCTCGACGAGGTGGTGGCCGCATTAGGGTTGGCCGTCGAGGTGGTGCGCGGCCGGGCCGAGGAGCCTTGGGTACGGGAACGGTACGGCGGAAGGGACGCGGCGGTGTCGCGAGCGGTTGCAGCGTTGGACAAGTTGACGAAGTGGAGTATGCCGTTGCTACGCCCAGACGGCCGGATGGTGGCCATCAAGGGTGAGCGCGCGCCGGACGAAGTCCAAGCACACCGGCGTGTGATGGCGGCATCGGGCGCTGTTGATGTCAGGGTGGTCACATGTGGCGCGAACTATTTGCGTCCGCCCGCAACAGTGGTGTTGGCGCGGCGCGCAAAGCAATCGCGACATGGGTCGGCACGAATGGGGAACAGGGGACATCGATGAGTTCTCCGCAAGACTGGTCCGCCGCCCCGTCTTCATCGGCAGGCGTTGCGGACGGGCAACCAAGCGCCGCGGCGCCCGCTGCACCGCATGGGACGGAGGCGCCTGAGCATCAAGTTCCGGCGGATGCGATGGCGAATGTTTCACGTGAAACATCGGACGATTTCGACACGCCGATCGGTGCGGCCGCGGAGCGCGCCATGCGGATACTCCACACCACCTATCCGCCGTTGCGCCGGCCCGACCATCGGCGGGTCTTGACGGTCGCGAACCAAAAAGGCGGCGTCGGTAAAACCACCACAGCGGTCAACCTTGCCGCCGCGCTCGCCGTGCAAGGACTCAAGACGCTCGTCATCGATCTCGATCCCCAAGGCAATGCGAGCACGGCGTTGGGCATCACCGACCGGCAGGCCGGCACGCCCTCGTCGTACGAGGTACTTCTCGGCGAGGTCTCGTTGCAGAACGCGCTCCGCCCCAGCCCGCACAGCGAGCGCCTGTTCTGTGTCCCGTCGACCATTGATCTGGCGGGTGCCGAGATTGAATTGGTGAGCATGGTTGCGCGCGAGAACCGGTTGCGCACCGCCTTAGCCGAGCTCGACCATTTCGATTTCGACTACGTCTTCGTCGACTGCCCGCCGTCACTCGGACTCCTGACCATCAATGCGCTTGTTGCCGCGCCCGAGGTGATGATCCCGATCCAGTGCGAGTACTACGCGCTCGAGGGTGTGTCACAGCTGATGCGCAACATCGAGATGGTGAAGGCCCACCTGAATCCGCGGCTCGACGTAACCACCGTGATCCTCACCATGTACGACGGACGTACCAAGCTCGCCGACCAGGTGGCCGAAGAGGTGCGCCGGTACTTCGGAAGCAAGGTGTTGCGCACGGTGATTCCGCGCAGCGTCAAGGTCTCCGAGGCGCCCGGCTACAGCATGACGATCATCGACTACGACCCCGGTTCGCGCGGGGCGATGAGCTATCTCGACGCGAGTCGCGAACTCGCGCTACGCGACTGACAACCATTCGTGAAGGGACGAGCATGACGCAGCCGTTACGCAAGAAGGGCGGCCTCGGCCGGGGACTGGCTTCGCTGATTCCCACCGGTCCCGCCGACAGCGACTCGGGGCCGGCGACCCTTGGTCCGCGGATGGGGGATGCGGCCGCCGACGTGTTGATTGGGGGTCCACCGCAAGGCGCCGCCGCGGTGGGTGCGGTGTATCGCGAGATCGCACCGGCCGACATCGAGGCCAATCCACGTCAGCCACGGCAGGTGTTTGACGAGGAGGCGCTGTCGGAACTGGTGCACTCGATCCGCGAGTTCGGCCTCTTGCAACCCATCGTGGTGCGGGCGGTTACCGGGACGCAAAGCGGTGCGCGATACCAGATCGTGATGGGGGAGCGGCGCTGGCGTGCCGCCCAGGAGGCGGGCCTGGCCACCATTCCGGCCATTGTGCGCGAGACCGGCGATGACACCCTGCTGCGCGACGCCTTGCTGGAGAACATTCATCGGGTACAGCTGAACCCGTTGGAAGAGGCGGCTGCCTACCAACAGCTGCTCGACGAGTTCGGTGTCACCCACGACGAACTGGCGGCCCGCATCGGCCGATCGCGGCCGCTGATCACCAACATGATCCGGTTGCTCAAACTGCCGATCGCGGTCCAGCGCCGAGTGGCGGCCGGCGTGCTGTCTGCCGGCCATGCCCGTGCGCTGCTGTCCCTGGAGTCCGGCCGCGAGGCGCAGGAAGAACTGGCCAGCCGCATCGTCGCGGAGGGTCTGTCGGTGCGCGCCACCGAGGAAGCCGTCACGCTGGCCAATCGCGGGGAGGCGTCCAAGCCGGCACCTCCGCGGCGCAAGCCGATCCAGATGCCCGGCCTTCAAGATGTTGCTGACCGGCTGTCGACTGCCTTCGATACGCGGGTGACAGTCAGCCTTGGCAAACGCAAGGGACGGATTGTGGTGGAGTTCGGCTCGGTGGAAGATCTGCAGCGGATCATCGACGTGATGAGCCCGCCCAACCCATGATCAGCCATACCGTGTAATTACGTCACTGTGACACAGCGCCGGTTCCTGGCGCGAGTCAGCTCGCCTCAGCCACTGCACTTTGCCACAGAACCTCTGGGCGACAACCAATTTCGGAATTCTGCGGACCACCGTTCCCGGGTGGGAAGCCGCCGCCGGCCGGGCCGCATACCTGGCCACTCCAACACTGGCCCCACGACGACAAACTCTCCTATCCTGGAGGGGTTGCTGGTGCATGTCAGCCTGGGGATGGCCGGGCTTGCGGTACGCACGGAAGCCAGGAGGCTAGTGTCTGCTCGAATCACACCGCTGCGGCTCGAAGCCTTTGAGCATCTTCCCAAGCATGCGCGCCGCTGTGTCTTCTGGGAGGTCGACCCCGCGACCCTCGGTAATCAGGACCACCTCGCCGATCCTGAATTCGAAAAGGAAGCCTGGTTGTCCATGGTGATGCTGGAGTGGGGCTCATGCGGTCAGGTCGCGACGGCGCTACCCGACGAACATAGCAACACCGAGCCGCCGTGCCTGGGGTATGTGCTCTACGCGCCGCCGCGGGCGGTTCCGCGGGCACATCGGTTTCCCACCGCGCCGGTATCCGCGGACGCGGTGCTACTGACGTCAATGGGTATCGAGCCCGGGCAGGCCGCTGACGACTTGCCACACAGCCTCTTGGCCCGTGTCATCGACGAGCTGGTCCGGCGCGGAGTGCGGGCGCTGGAAGCTTTTGGCCGTACGCCGGCGGCATCGGAGTTGCAGGACCCGCAGACGGTGGATCCCGATGTGCGGCCGGTGTTGGAAGCCCTCGGCGACTGCACCATTGACCACTGCGTCATCGACGCGGAGTTCTTGAAGGACGTGGGTTTCGTTGTGGTGGCACCACATACGTACTTCCCTCGGCTCCGACTCGAGCTGGACAAGGGTCTGGGGTGGAAAGCCGAGGTCGAGGCCGCACTGGAGCGTCTGCTGGCGAACGCTCAGCTGCAGCAGCCGGTCGGGGCCGGGTCTACGGCAGGGAATACGTTGCAGTTCACCCAGAACGGTTAGGAACCGCCGAGCCTGGTCGTCCGTTCCACCGACAATTCGTGAGCAAGCAGCTCGGCGAAAGTGAAAGTGCCAGTTGGCCGATCGTTCTTGCCCAGCAAATAAAGCCGCTTCACCGCGGCGAGGATACCTTCGGCGATGGCATCGCGAGTCTGCGTTGACACCAGCATGTCACGATCGCGAGGGTTGGAGATGTAGCCAACGTCGACCTGAACGGTCGGCATCCGAGTCAGTCGCAGCAGATCCCATGTCCGGCCGTGCGTCCGGCAATCCCGTAAACCAGTGCGGGCCACCACTTCTCGCTGAATGAAGTCGGCGAGATTGTGGCCGATGGTAGAGACCGAGCCGTGCGAGTTGCCGAAATGGAACGAGGCGACGCCGTTGGCGGAAGGGCTGCTCTGGGCTTCGCAGCGCAGGCTGATCATCAGGTCCGCGCCGACGTTGTTAGCCGTAGCGGCACGTTCGGCATCCGACGGGCTGCGATTGGTCGGCCGAGACAGAAAGGTCTCCATACCAATGGCAGTCATCCGCCCCTCAAGCCGGCTTGCCAAGTCCCACAACACATCTGCTTCGCTGATGGGCCCGTTTGGACCGTGGCAAATCAGACCGTGGTCGGCGCCGCCGCGGCCGGGATCGATGATGATCCGCTTGCCCGACAGTTTGGGCCCCGATCGCCGCACCAGCTCTTCTTCGCGAATCGCGTGAGGTGAGCCGCCGGTGACCCGTGAACTCAGAAAGTACAAGGAGCGCAACGTTTCCGGACCGCAGATACCGTCGGCGGCAAGTCCGTACTCACGCTGGTACGACATCAAAGCGTTGTGGGTTTGCAACCCGAAGTGCCCGTCGACCAGGCCCGTGTAGAAGCCGAGGTCCTGTAGCCGGGCCTGCAGGGTCGCGACGTCGTCCCCGTACAGGGGGGCGCCGAACTGGTGATACAGCGTGCGTGCGCCGAGCCGGTAGGAGGCTTCTTTCAACGCCCGGTAGGTGGCCTCGCCGACAACGCCGTCCACCAGCAGTCCCCGGTGCTGCTGGAAAGCACGTACGGCCTGGTCGAGCTCGGCATCGAACAGTTCGAGAGCCACATGCCTGCCAGTGGTCAGGTCTTCATCGGAATTATCCAGCAGGTTCAGCGCAGCTAGCGCGGCCCGGATCTCGGTCACAGCGGCGCTGCGGTCACCACAGCGCAGCACGTCGCCGTTTTCGCGGCGCGGACTCGACATACCAAGGGCCCTCCGGGACAGACTGACAGGCTTGACATAGGGGTTAGAGCTAACCGGTATTGTCGCAGATCCTTCTCGATTTCGGGAAAACCCCAGGCTATGCGGCGGCGTTGTGCCGCGATCTAGATCAGGTTCAGGTGAGGTTAGGAACCGCGTCGGAAAGCTCACGCAACAAGGCGGCCTTACCCTTAGCACCGACGATACGTTTCACCGGCTGACCGTCCTTGAACAGGATCATCGTGGGGATCGACACCACCTGGAAGTCGCGCGCTGTTTCCGGGTTGGCATCAACGTCGAGCTTTGCGACGGTGAGCTGCTCGGCTCGCTCGGTTGCGATCTCCTCGAGGACGGGCGCGACCATCTTGCATGGTCCACACCAGGTTGCCCAAAAGTCAACCAGCACAGGTTTATTGCTCGACAACACTTCCGCGGAGAAGGATGCGTCGGAGACTTCTATTGTGCCCCCGGAATTTTCGGTGTCGGTCATCGTGGTGCTCCAATCAATGTGTCGGTACCGTCAGCGGGTTGAGCTGCTGTGTCTCGTGTGCCGCATCTGACTCTTCGTGCTCGGCCAGCCACCGCTCGGCGTCGATGGCAGCGGCGCAACCGCTACCGGCGGCAGTGACCGCCTGCCGATACGTGCGGTCCACCAGGTCGCCGGCCGCGAAAACACCGTCTAGCGAGGTGCTTGTGGTGGGTCCCTGCACAAGTACGTACCCGTCGGGGTCGACGTCGACGACGTCGCGCACCAAGGCCGAACGCGGCTCATGGCCGATCGCGACGAAAACGCCGGTCACCGGCAGCGCGGTCTCCTCACCAGTCACGGTGTCGCGCAACCGCAATCCGGTCACCGCTGTCTCGCCGTCCACCGCGACCACGGTGTGATTGGTGATGAACTTGATCTTGTCGTTGTTGCGTGCGCGGTTCAGCATGATTTTCGATGCCCGGAACTCGTCGCGGCGGTGCACAAGCGTCACGCTGCTGGCGAACCGGGTCAGAAAGAGGGCTTCTTCCATCGCGGAGTCGCCGCCGCCGATAACCGCGATGTGCTGGTCTCGGAAGAAGAACCCGTCGCAGGTGGCACAGGAACTTACGCCACGGCCCAGCAACTCCTGCTCGCCGGGAACCTGTAGATAGCGTGCGGCGGCGCCCATCGCCAGGATGACGGCCCGGGCGCGGTGGGTGTCTCCGTCCGCGGTGACGACCGACTTGACCGGACCGTCCAGCGATACCGACTCGACGTCATCCATCCGCAGGTCCGCGCCGAACCGCAGCGCCTGCTCGCGCATCTCGTCCATCAACTCCGGGCCGGTGATCCCGTCGCGGAAGCCGGGGTAGTTCTCCACCTCAGTGGTGGTCATCAACGCGCCGCCGAACGAGGTGCCCTCGAAGACCAGCGGTGCCAGCTGTGCGCGGGCCGCATACAGGGCCGCCGTGTACCCGGCGGGACCGGAACCGATAACGATTACGTCGTGGACGGTGTCATGAGCGGACGGGGCGGCGGTCATGCGAGCCTTTCAGTGCAGAACGTCTTCAAGTGTGTACGAACGCCAGCGTAGGCATTGCTGTTCCCGCGCACGGTGCACAACACGTGGCATCACACTAAGGGCGGGGGATTTGGGTGTTGGCCAGCAGCCCGGTGTCGGCGGCGCTGCAATTCAGTGCCACCGCGAAGACCGCCAGGTTGTTGGGCGTATCGCCGGGCAGCACCAGCAGTACGCCGGGACGGGCGTTGATCTCGATCGGGCGTGCGCCCAGCACCTGCGTGGACGCCGGATAGCCGAGGCCACTGAGGCAGGACGCGCGCCGAGATGCGTCGTTGAGCGGGCCGTATTCAGGGCTGCGGTCGAGCAGGCCGAGGATCTCGGCCTGCGATAACGGCACCACCATGGGCGGTGTCGACACCGTGATGTGCTCGGCGGTAACCGCCGTACTCGGCATCGGCGCGGGTGCGTTGATCAGCGCTGCCGTACCGATGCCGATCGCGGCCAGCACCGCGCACACACCGGCCACACCTGCCACCACTCTGCCCGGGCGCAGCTGCGGTCGGGCGGAGTGTGCGGCGCGGCTGCCGGGGGCCCGGCTGGGGTCCGCTGACGTCAACGCCGCGGTGATCCTGTCGATGACCTCCGGGGGAGCTTCGGGCGCCGACGTCGGGTCGGCACCAATGGCGGCGATATCGCGGCGCACCCGATTCAACGCACGAAGGATCGTTTCGGCCTCCGGGTCTGCGCGGACTTGTCTGCGTACCCGTGCGGCAGCCTCGTCATCCAGCAGACCGGCCTGTAGGTCGGCGAGACGCTCGACTGTCAGCGGTGGGTCGGCTCCCGCTGCACCATGATCCGGGCCACGATCCGCGGGATCGTTCTCGGCTTCACCCATCCGCCCCAGTGTCCGTCATGCACCCACTGATGGCCATATGCGGCCTACGGGAAGAGCTGTCGCGGGTCAGGCCTGAGCGGCAGGAGTATCGGGTGTGGCGGGGGCGCCGGTGTCGAGGTAGCCGAGCAGCTCGGCGAGGCGAACCCGGGCGCGGGCGCACCGGCTCTTCACAGTGCCCTCGGGGACGCCGAGCAGCCGGGCGGTGTCGGCGACCGAGTAGCCCTGCATGTCTACAGCCACAATGGCGGCCCGTTGCCCGATCGGGAGCCGAGCCAGTGCCCGCTCCACCACGATCGCCGTCTCGACCTGGGCGCTGCGATCAGCTACCGGGTAGACGTCCTCGAGCGGCACGGTCCGGTGGGCTTTCGCGCGCCGCAGCCGGTCCAGGCAGGCGTTGACCACGATGCGGTGCAGCCAGCTGCCGACCGCGGCGTCGTGGCGAAACGAACCGGCGCCTCGGTGGGCCGAGAGCATGGCGTCCTGCAGCGCGTCTTCGGCATCCTCGGGGGTGCGGGTGGTTAGCCGGGCAAGGCGGTGCAGCTGCCGCTGGTGACGGTGGAACAACTCGCCGAAGGCGTAGCGGTCGCCGGCGACATGGGCGGCCAGCAGCTCGGCGTCACTGCGTTCTCGCTGGACCTGTTCCCCCACACCCACGGCCGGACAGTAACCAATCGGTGATCGCGCGGCACTTCACCACAGCGCAGGTCTGTGAGCGCTGTCAGGATGCGGCTTGAACGGTGATCTCCGAGATACCGGCCTGGCTCTTGCCGTTGGTGGTTCCCAACGTCGAAATCCACACCAGCAGATTCGACGTCGGCGCACCGGCTCTGACCGGGATGACGTTATGACCAGGCTTGAGCGCGAACGCCGGGGCCAGCACGGTGGTGTCCTCCAGCCTCGACGGCGAAGGCGTGGATGCGGACCGAATCTCGACCTTGGTTCCGGTGCTCGGCGTGTCGATGGTGACTTGGCCGACCACGGTGGGGTTGGGCAGCTGCAAGATCAATCCTTCGCCCTGCTTGAAACTGGGGAACGGGACAGCGTCGGTATAGACCTCGGTCGCCCAGGCGGTGGAAGGGTCGCCATCGATGGCCTGCCCGGCCGTACCTGGGTTGTCGGGATCGCCGTCGGGGGAGAAGACGGTTGCCTTGGTGGGTTTGACGACGCTACCGGAAGCAGCGGAGCTGGGGGCCGACGACGACGCCGTCGACGACGACGGCCCGTTGAGTCCGAGCTCGTCTTTGTTGAGGCCACCGCCGACGTTGCCGAAGATCTTGCTCACCACTGACGCCAGCACCAACAGCGCCACCACGATGACGGCGATGCCGGCGCCGACCCCGATCAGCACGTTGCGGCGTCGTCGCGCGAAGTTCGGGTATTCCCGGCCGGCGGGTTCGCGGGGGCCTGGCACTAATGGTGTGTCGTCGATGGGCCCGAGCACCTCGGTGCGGTCGGCCACCGCGGTCGCCTGTTGCAACAGGTTCAAAAGCGTTGACGCACTGCGTATCCCGCCGTCCTCTTGCACGGCTCGGACCGCGACCGCGGAGATCTGGAACGGGATCTCGCGGTCGATGACAGTGGGTTCGACGGGAAGGCCCGAGGAATCCCGGTCGGCCGGCGCCAGACCGCTGCGGACCCCGTGCTCCGGCAGTGGCCATCGGTTGACCAGCAGGGCATACAACGCGGCGCCGATTCCGCGGATGTCGTCCTGCGGGTTGGCGTCGGGCATGGTCGCCGGGTAGGCCAGCACTACGTCGCCTTCGATGCTGACGCGCACCCGGCTGGGGTGATCGATCGACAGGGCAACGCCAGCGCGGTGGGCCGCGTCCGCGGCAGCGGCCAGCGACTGCATCGCCCGGATGGCACCGATAGCCGATGGTGCGGTGTCGGCTACTTCCTGCAGCGAGCCGCCGCGGATCCACTCCGTGACTACCAAGCCACCGGATCCGGTGTGCACCACGTCGAGCACTCGGGCGACACCGGGCTTGTCGATCCGGCTCAGTCGCAACGTGCGGGCGAGAATCTCCTGCAACACGTCGTGGGGCAGGGCCCCGTCAGGATCGACGAAGGTCAGCGCCACCTGCCGGTCCAGCGCGGTGTCCAGCGCCTGCCAGAACTGCAATGGAGGTGCGCCGCCGTGGAAGACCAGGAGCCGATACCGGCCACCGGCTATACGAGCGCCGGGAACCAGGTGGACATCGTCAGTGGACGTCGCTGAGTTCGCGCTCCGCTCGCGGGGCGCGTCGAAGGGGATTGGCCCGCGGGCGGGCTCGCCTGGGAGATCGCCGTTGCGCTGGTCGGACGGCCGCGGCACCGATGGATCAGGCTTGGCGTCGGCCGGAATGTCAGGCTCGAAGTCGTCGGCAACCGGTCGCGGTTGCTTGCCGCCCGACGTGGAGCCGGATGCGGCGCTGTCTACTGGGCGGTCGGTCACCTCCGGTCCTTTCGCTATCCGGATGCTGTCGGCCGGCTCCGGAGGCCTGCGCCGGATCGGCTCCTGGACCGCATCTACCCCCGGCGGGGACGAATTCCTCTGCTCAGGGTACGTGACAGGGCCCCGGCGAGACGATTGATCCGGTACAGCCGCCGTGCGGCGCTGTAGCGCCCCGCTCGGTAGGCCGCCGCGGCCCCTGGTCCGGCGACTGACGGCATCGAGTGCCGCTTGCGCCTCGGGGACCCGCGCGCGGACCATGACCGTGGCCATGATCGGCAACATGATGGCCGCCAGCACCAGTAATCGCAGCAGCGAACCCGCAGCGCCACCGTGCGCCGTCAACTCGCCCAGACTAAGCAGCCGGTCGGCCACATGGGCAAGCAATGCAGCCAGCAATGCCGCGGCAACCGTCACCAGGACCGTTCGCGCCTCCCGGACGCCGACTGGGTGGCCACCGGCCGGCAGGAGTGTGCGCCGCAACAAGTAGTAGCCTACGACCGCGCCGGCCAGGAACCCGATGCCGTTGGCCAGCCCGAGGAAACCGGCCACCAGCTTGGGGTCATTGGTGAGGTGCGGGGCCAGCACCGAGCCGATGATCTTGACGGCCGTGATGACGAGAATGATCACGATCGGCGTCCACGGCTGCTCCCGCGCGTAGAACACGCGCAGCTGCAAAAGCACCAGCCCGTAAGGGATTAACGTGAATGCCGACAACGCGATCGCGGCACCCAGGTATCCGGCGTCGACCCCGCCGAAATGACCGTAGGCGAACAGTGCGCTGCCGATCGCCGGCCCGCCGACGGTCATGAACGCCACGATCGGGATCAGCGTGATCAACGTCAGTCGGGTCGCCAGCGACAGGTCGGCCAGTACCGCCTGGATGTCGTTGGCAGCGGCGTTGCGGCTCAGCCGCGGCGTCACCACGGTCAGCACCGTCACGCCGATCATGCCGAATGGCAGCATCAGCACGAGCCAGGTGTAGTTGTAGATCGCCGGTCCGGAGGCGGCTGCGGTGCTGGCGATCTGGTTGCCCACCACCAGGCCGAGCTGGCTGATCAGTACGTAGAGCACCATCGCGACGGCCATCGCGCCGAATCGTTTGAGCCGCTGATCGATTCCCCACAGCGGGCGCAGGCTCACGCGCTCGCGCCGCAGCGCGATCAGCAGCACCGCGGTCTGCGCGAACACGCCGGCGGTGGTGCCGACGCCGAGTACGAGGAGTTTGGCATTGCCCATCCGAACGGGATCGACTGAAAGCTCGCCGGGGACCGCCAGATACACCGCCAGGGTTGCGAGCGCGACGACGTTGTTGACGACCGGTGCCCATGCCGTCGGCCCAAACACGTTGCGGGTGTTCAGGATTGCCATGAATACCGAGGTAAGGCCATAGGCGAGCACCTGCGGCAGCAACAGGTAGGCGAAGGCGGTGGTCAGGGGTTCGTTGACCTGTGGTGCGCGGCCCAGCATCAGCCGGACCAGCAGCGGCGCGGCCACCACCGACAGCGCCGTCGCGAACAACAGCAGCGCGGTCGTCAACGTGACCAAGCGCCGCACGAACGCCGCGCCGCCGTCAGGGTCGCCTTGCTCGGCACGGGCTAGCACTGGGACGAAGATCGCGGTGAACGTCGCCTCCAGCACGAGCGCCGCAACCAGGTTCGGCAGCTGGTTGGCCACCGAGAAGGCACTGGACAGTGCGGCGCCCAGGATGGCGGCCAGCAGCACAATCCGGGCGAAGCCGGTGATCCGGCTGATCAGCGTGGCGAACGCCATCGCCCATGACCGCGATACCAGCGCGGCATCGGACAGTTCGGGTCGTCGACGAGCCAGCTCCGGCACCGGAGGCAGCGGACCGGTCGGCGGCGAGGCGGGTCCTCGGGCGCGTCGCCACGGCTGTGGCTGCGGGTGAGGTCGCCGGTAGGCGGGTTTCATACGCGGTGCTCTTCATCGACCCGATGGTCGACATCGTCTCGCGAACGGGCGGCTCTGTGGTCGGGTGGGTCGGGTCGGTCTAGGTCGGCGCGATCGGGTTGGCCGCGGAAACGGTGCCAAAGCCGGCGTCCGGCCAGCATCACCAGGATCGCCGCTGCGGTCAGCGTGATCGCGAACAGCACCTTCCCGTAGGCGTTGGAGTGCACGGACAAGCGCACCGGCTCGCCCAGCCGCATGCCGTCCGGCGTCCGAAGGGCCACGTCGATAGCGACCCGCTGGGTGAAGTTCACTTCGATGGGAACCCGCAGCGGCAGGTATCCGGGCGGCAATTCGATCTGGCCGACGTCGGTGACGGTCATCCCGGGCGGAGCGTCGACCTGCAGTCGCGCCCGGATGGGGACAGCGAGGCCGTTGTGCAGCGCCAGCGGAAGGGGGCTGTGCTCGGTGGCCAGGGTGTAGGAGCCGCCCGGGTTGACGATCGTGACGGCACCGAATAAGTCATTGATGGTTTTCCCCACCACCGTCAGGCGTTGTTGAGCCAACCCATTACGGGTATCCGGCGGTTCCGATTCGCTCAACGCGCGGAGCATGTCCTCGCGTAGCGGAGCGGTGTATTGGATGCCGGTCAGCCCGGTGCGGTCGTCGGTGGTCAAAGCGGAGGTCAGCCCCCACAGCCGGCCAACATGACGGCCGATATCGGCGGTGATGTCATCGGAGAAACGGCCACGCGCCGACATGTAGGCGTCCGTCGGCTCCGGCGGTTCGTTGTGGGCCGCAGCTTCCGCGATCAGTGCCGGCAGTGGGCGCGGTATCGCCAGACCGGAACGGATCGTGGTGGCCAGCGCGGTCAGGATGACCTGCGCGTCCTCGGTCTGCAGGTTCCACACCGCCGGCGGGACCAAGATCTGGGTGCGTGGCGCGGCGTCGCCCTGCAAGGAGTGCCAGAACATGGAACCCAAGGCGTCCTGACGTCGAGCGGTTTCCGAGTCATGCGCGAGTCGAACCGTCAGCGAAGGGTCCAGATAGGTAGGGGCACTGGGGTCGGTCCCCGCTCCGGCCAGCGCGGCGCCGACGGCGGGGTCGAACGGTGCGAGGACCACCTGGGGAGACAACCGCCGGGGTTCGGTGTCGACGGTGGTGGGAGAGTCGCTCGTGGAGTCCTGGGCGGCCAAGTCGGCGGCCGCGATCGCGACCGTGCTGTCGTTGGCGCTGAGCAAGTTGACCGCTCGGTTGGTCAACGGGCCGTCAGGCAGCAGGGTGGCACCACGGGCGGAGGGGACGTCGAGGATGCGATCGACGATGTCGCCGACGCCGTTGGTGGCGCTTTCGCTCAGCCCTTGGTCGTTGACGCGTTGCAAAGCGTCGAGATCGGCTTGCGCATAGGGCAACGGTGTGACGCATATGCGGTGGGCCAGCGCACGTAACCGGTTCAGCCAGACGGTCGCGGCCGCCTGACCGGTGCCCGGGTGAGTCGGGGTGCCGGGGTATTGAACGGCAATGTCCGGCGAGTTGGACACGACGTAACCGCTCGTCATCGCGTTGACGGTGACCAGCAGATCCGGGTCGACGGCCAGGCACAGCGCTCGTCCGACTGCGCCGTCAGGGTCGACGTCGTGGCTGGTGGCGACCTCGGCTGCGGACAGCAGGATGTCCAGCCGGCCACCGGTGGCCAGGGAAGTGGCCAAGTCGTCGTCGATCAGCCGGACCGGAATGGTGCCACCGGGTGCGCCCGGGGCCAGCTCGGGCCGATCGGCCAGCGGCCACAGCATGGTGATCCACACGGGTTTCGAGGTGTCGGGTGCGACGGCTGAGCCCAGGTCATCGGCTTTGTCGGGCGGCACACCGATCACGGGCAGCAGGAACCGCGCGTTGTCCAGCCGGGCGGGGGCGCCGTAGTCGGGTGTTCCATTGGCGTTGACCAGGATCGGGTAAATCCCGGGCTGGTCGATGCCCAAAGACGGCTTGGTCAATGAGCGCAGCGGGGCGGACAGGGTGAAGCCGGCTTGTTGCCCGCGCTGCAGTTCCGGTGCGACCGTCAGGAAGTCCGCGGCCGGCTGGTACTGGTCGGTGCCACCGTCGAGGGTGGTACGCAAGCCCGCCGAGGCGGTGACCGGCGCAGCGTGCTCCAGCCGGACCATGACGTCGCGGACTGGACGGTCGCCGATATTGATGACCATTCCGCTGACTGTGATGACCGGTTGACTCGTCGTCGTGACCACATCCGGGGTCACCTGATCGATGCGGACACGGACAAACGGCGTTGCTCCGGGCTCGCCGGCAGCCGCGCGCGGTGCAATGACGGGCCCGGTGAGCACTACCGCAAAACCGGCCACGATGCCGACCACTGCGACAAGGCGCAACAAGCCGGCCCAGCAGAGTCGCGGCGCAATCACGGACCCGGCCCGTGACCGTTCTTCCGGCCGGCGGGTTTACCGGAATGCCGGGTGCGCGAGTGCGTCTGCGGGCGCCGCCGAGGCGAGCTGGGCGGCAGCGGTGGAAGCGCGGCGGGACCGTCGCTCTGCAACTTGTCGATCAGTTCGTCGGCGACCTCGGCCAAGCGACGCTCATCGGCGTAGGCCAGCCGGGACGGCAGTTCCCGCATCGGCACCCAAGCCACTTCGGCAACTTCGAGGTCCTCGTCAGACAGCTCGCCGCCGGAGAAGCGCATTAAATAGTGGTGCACGGTCTTGTGCACCCGACGGCCATCGGTGACGAACCAGTAGTCGATGCGTCCCAGCGCGGCCAGCACGCTGCCGCGGATCCCGGTCTCCTCGGCAACCTCACGAATGGCGGTCTGTTCGGCGGTCTCGCCGAGCTCGATGTGGCCCTTGGGCAGCGACCACAGCATCCGACCGCGTCGATCGATGCGACCGATAAGGGCCGCAACCTGGTTGTCGCGTGGCCCGTCGAGGCCGTCGATGACCAGCCCGCCGGCCGAGGTTTCGTGCACGGTGCGCAGCCGGTCGGGCACGCGGCGCGGCGAGCGCGATCGGCGTGGTTTGGTCACGGCTGCATCGCCAGCCGCATGGCCGTTTGCAAGGTTCTCGGCCGAACCGGCAGCGCCACGACGTCGGCGCCGTCCCCCGCGCCGACGTGGTTTGGCTTGTTCGCCATCCGACACCCAAGCGATAGTAGCTGGCACGAGCTGGTCCTCAGGACATACTCGCCGCTAGCGAGGTCCGCGACGCCGTAGCACTGGCATCACCGGACCTCTCACAGCGCCAGCCGACTAGGCTGATCGAACGTGCCTGACGCCGATGCTGCCCTGTTGACCGCTGCCGCGGTCGCCTTGAATAGGCACATCTCCCTGCTGACTGAGATTGGCTTGGCCTTCGCCGCGGCGGGCCACGAGTTGTATCTGGTCGGCGGTTCGGTGCGGGATGCCTTGCTGGGCCGGTTGAGCTCTCCCGACCTTGACTTCGCCACCGACGCGCGTCCCGAACAGGTGCATCAGATCGTGCGGCAGTGGGCCGACAGCGTGTGGGACACCGGCATTGCGTTCGGCACCGTCGGAGTCGGGAAGGGCGATTATCGCCTCGAGATCACCACGTTCCGCGCGGACCGCTACGACCAGGTGTCGCGTAATCCCGAGGTGCGGTTCGGCGACCGACTCGACGACGATTTGGTGCGCCGTGATTTCACGGTGAATGCGATGGCCGTGCGCATCACGCCGACCGGGCCGGGCGAATTCCTCGATCCGCTAGGCGGTTTAGCCGCCCTGGGCGCACGCGTTCTAGACACCCCGTCGGCTCCGTCGGTGTCCTTCGGCGACGACCCGCTGCGGATGCTGCGTGCGGCGCGGTTCGTGTCGCAACTCGGCTTCACCGTTGCTCCGCGGGTGCGGGTCGCGATCGAAGAGATGGCCCCCCAGCTGGCCCGAATCAGCGCCGAACGGGTCGCCGCCGAGCTGGACAAGCTGCTACTCGGCGACGACCCGGTCGCCGGTATCGACCTGCTGGTGCATACCGGAATGGGTGAGGTGGTGTTGCCTGAGGTCGGCGGCATGCAGATGGCCATCGACGAACATCACCAGCACAAAGACGTCTACCAGCATTCGCTGACCGTGCTGCGGCAGGCGATCGCGCTGGAGGATCCACGCCCGGAGGGTGGCCCGGATCTGGTGCTGCGCTGGGCCGCGTTGCTGCACGACATCGGTAAACCGGCCACGAGGCGGCACGAGCAGAACGGCGGCGTCAGTTTCCACCACCACGAGGTGGTCGGCGCGAAGATGGCCCGAAAACGGCTGCGGGCGCTGAAGTACTCCAACCAGATGGTCGACGACATCTCGCAGCTGGTGTATCTGCATCTGCGATTCCACGGCTACGGCGACGGCAAGTGGACCGACTCGGCGGTGCGCCGCTACGTCACCGACGCTGGGCCGTTGCTGCCCCGGCTGCACAAACTGGTACGCGCCGACTGCACGACCCGCAATAAGCGACGGGCCGCCCGCCTGCGGGCCAGCTATGACCGGCTGGAAGCGCGAATCGCCGAGCTGGCCGCTCAGGAGGATCTCGCGCGGGTACGCCCCGATCTGGACGGCAACCAGATCATGGAGCTGCTTGACATCCCGGCGGGCCCGCAAGTAGGCGAGGCGTGGCGCTATCTGAAAGAACTGCGGCTGGAACGCGGGCCATTGACCACCGAGGAGGCATCCGCCGAGCTGCTGGCGTGGTGGCGATCGCGCGGGAACCACTAGCGGCGGCGCAGCGTCGGACAGCCTATGGACCGCAAATTGCGGTTCGAGTCCTACACGCCCGACGAGCTGGTTGAAATCGCGATCCGCTACGGCAAGCCGCGCGCCACCGTACTCGAGGCCGCCGCAGGCGAAGCGCTGAAGGCGGCCTGTATGACCTTGCGCGCCTACCACGCACCCAACGGGGAGCACGGCATCGACGTCATGCAGAACGGACGGTTCGCTCGCAACGTCGTCGAACGTGCGGAACGGCTGCGGGACTCGCGGGTCGCTGCCCAGCACCGCACCGATAAGGGCTCGGTGACGGTGGAAGACCTACAGGGGTTACGCACCCAGGACGTGCTCGCCGCGGTCAAGGACGCGTGTGCGGAAAAGCATGTGCCGATAACGCTTTGAACGAACCGCAGGCTCCTCCGGTTCTGGCGAAACAATGTCGCGGTTAAGCCGGTTCGAATCGGAAGACGGCGAGCTGGCCCGCCAATGCCTCGAATTCGTCGGCGGTCCCGTCGCGCACCATCCCCGAGCGCTTTGCGAACGCCACACCGACCGGCACTTCGGTGGGGAATGCCCGCAGCACCGGCCGTGCGTCATCGGCGTTCAGCTCGACGATCCTGACTTGCTGTGATCGTCGGCCCCGGGCCAGCGTGCCGGTGCCTGCAGCGCGGGCGTTTGCCGCCCAGTCAGCGCCCGGATAGCCGGCCACCACGTAGAGGCCGCCCTGAAATTCGAACGGCGTCATCGGGGTGCTGCGCGGTCGGCCCGACTTACGGCCGGGCACGGTCAGCACCATGGCGGGACCGGTCGGTATCCCGAGCCGCTGCACCGCCATCATCATTTTGTTCATCGGTTTGAGGTAGCGCGGCGGACGTGGTTCTGACATGCGAGGGCTCCTTGTCTATCTGGATCTATTTCGCGAACAAGTCGCTGTGCTGGGACACCCAATGCCCAAACGGGGTCGCCGTCCGGCCCAGGATCTTCTCGACGTCATGGGTGACAAGGGCGGGTTTGTCGAGCGTCTCGGCGAGCATGGACGTATAGGCGTCGGCGAACTCGGCGCTGAAACCCAGACCGATGAACCGTTGCCGCACCACGGCGGCCGGTATTTCCCGGTATTGCAGTGGGCGACCGAGGACGGCGCCGATGACGTCCGCCAGCTCTGCGTTGGTGAATGCCTGCGGACCGGTCAGCGGAATCCGCTGACCGACAAGCTCATCGGTGAGCAACGCCCGCGCCGCGACCGCTGCGATGTCGGTCTCGACGATCGGCGCGGTCGACGCCGCGGCGTATGGTCCGGCGACCACGTCGCCGGCGCGGATCTGCGCCGCCCACATGCCGGCGAAGTTTGTCGCAAAGACCGTGGGGCGAAGGCTCACCCACGCCAGGCCGGAGTCGACTGCGCACTGCTCGACCTCCTTGTTGCGGTCCCCGCGGAAGCGTGACGGCTGCCGGGAGAAGTCGTCGTCGGCGTTGATGGCCGAGAGTGCCACCAGTTTTGTGACCCCGGCGGCCACGCATTGGGCCACGACGGAGGGCAGCTCCTCTCCGAGCGCGCGGGAGTTGAGGAATACCGCTGACGCTCCCGGTAGCGCGTCGGCCGCCGAGCCGACCACGTCGACCGAAGCGGGAAACCCGGCGGTCTTGGGTGAGCGGGTGACCGCCCGTACTCGGGCGCCCGCCGCGGCAAGTTCGGCAACGAGGGGCCGCCCGACATTGCCGGTTGCTCCGGTTACGACGATCGTCATGATGTGTTCCTTCCGAGTGTTCTGCGAATGCTTTTCACCAAGGACGGCGCGGAAGGTGGGAAAGTTACAACCGCAACCTGTAACTTTTTGCCGCATCAGATCGTCGAAGATTCATGAACCAGACTCAGTCACCGGGCGACCAGATCACCGAGGCATGGCGTCGGCACCGTCCGTATCTGGTAAATCTCGGATACCAGATAATCGGAGATGTTGGTGACGCCGAAGACGTTGCGCAGGAAGCCTTCCTGCGGCTGTCCCGCGCTGATGTAAACGAGATCGACGATGTCCGCGGCTGGCTGACGGTGGTCACGAGCCGGCTCTGCCTCGATCAGGTGCGCTCGGCGCGAACGCGCTACGAACGCTTGAGTCGCCCTTCCCACGAGGGCCCCGACGCCGAGGCGGTCGAGCCGCAGTCCGTCGATCCGGCGGACCGGGTCACGCTCGACGACGAGGTTCGTACCGCGTTGATGGAAGTCTTACGCAGGCTCAGCCCCGGTGAGCGGGTCGCGTTCGTACTGCACGACGTGTTCGGCGTCCCTTTCGACACGATCGCCGAAACGGTGGGCCGCCCCGCCGGCACCTGCCGTCAGCTGGCGCGGCGCGCCCGAACCAAATTCAGCACGGCACGACCGAAGCTGAGCGAGGTGGCCTCCGCCGAGCACCAGCTCGTCACCGAAAAGTTCATCACCGCATGCGCCAACGGCGACATCGCCGCATTGACCGCCGTGCTGGATCCGACGGTCTGGGGGGTGGGTGCGGTCCTCGCCGACCCGGCGCCGCCGCCGCAGGTCAATCACGGGCCACACGCGGTGGCCACCAACCTGCTGCGCTACCTGGGGCCGGAAATCACGCTGGTGAGCGGTCCGGCCGGGCAGCCGGTGGTGTTGGCCTTCGCTGAGCGCCGGCTCTTCGCTGCCATCGTGCTGACAATCCGTGGTTGCCTTGTCACAAAAATCGAGGCGATCGCTGACCCGTCGGCCCGGGCGGGAGCCGCTCAGCAGACGTAACGCGCTGCTGCAGGTCGCCACCGAGCAGGCTTAGCCCTCGTCCGCATCCGGCCGGCGATCGCGTGCCCGGTCAGGCCGTGCCTCGAAATACGCTGCGACTGTTGCCGTTACCTGGAGAAATTTGCGGCGCGTTGCCGACGCCATTTGATGGCTCACATCGATGACGCCGCCGGGCCGTAGATGGGGATCGAAGGGCACCTCGACCACCGGCTGTCCGTGATCCATGAACTCGCGTGCCAGCAATTCCCGGGTGCGTTTGTCGGCGTGGCCGTCCGAATCGTTGAGCACCACGAGAGTGTGGTGCAACAGATTCGTCATGCCCTGATCGGACAGCCATTCCATGGTCCTGGCAGCAGCGGAGGCACCATCCGCCCACGGCGAGGACACCACGATCAGTGCATCCAGATCGCGCAACACCTCCTGCGTGACGGGCGAGTCCATCGTCGAGCCGCAGTCGATGACCGAGATAGTGAAATGGCGATCCAGCCGTAACGCGGCTTCCCGGTAGATCGCAGGATCGACAACCCGGCGTGGGCCGGACGCCGGTTCGCCGCCGAGTACATACAGCCCGGCGGAATTGCGGCCGACACGCTCAATCACGTCAGTGAAGGATTGCAGGTTCTTGTCCGAAGTCAGTTCCCAGAATGAGGCCGTTGAGCGCGGATCGATTCGGCTACTCAGCCGGCCGAAGGCGGTGTCGGCATCGATTGCCACGACGTGGTCTTGCGGACGGAGTTCGGCGAAAAGCGATCCGACACTGGCGGCGACCGACGTTTTTCCGACACCGCCCTTGCCCAGCACGCCGACCTTGTAGTTGCCGCGAAGGCCAGTCCGGATGGCTGCTCCGAATTGAGCCTCTTGGCGTTGGGTGGCCGACGGACCCAGCTTGACAAGGCCAAAGGTGATCAGCCGGAGGATGTGGCGCCAACCGCGGTCCGGGAGTTCGGTCGCCGAGGTGGGCACCGGCACGACGGGGACATCGGTCCGGGAACCAGGCGGAGGGACCGTGGCGGGTGGCGCGGCAGGAGGAGCTGCCTGCTGCTGTGGCACGGCGGATCGCGGCGGGGCGCGGTCTTTGAGGGACTGGGGGAAAGCCCGGGTGCGCGGTATGAGGATCTCTGGGCGCAGGGCCGGGGGGGCGTGCAGCAGGGGTAGGGGGCTGGCCGGGCTGCAGACGGTTCCGCAGGAATTCGTCGCGCTCGTTCATGGGCTCCTCGGGTGCCGTGCGATCGATCGTCGCGCGTGCGGCCGATCGCGGCGAACTCGCAGTGATGAGCCCGCCGTCCCACCGCCGATCGCCGGACTTGGACTAGTACCGGACCAGTATCAGCCCAGTATCGCCTCCCGTGCCGGCTTAGACTCCTATTAATTTCGTGCAAACTTAGCGCAGCATCATTGCGGAGCGCGATGGCGTCTTCGGTCATCAGCTGGTACGCCGATGGGCAATCGCTGCAGCATTGCTGCCACGTCTTATCGCGAGCTGTGGTGCAAGTGTGACAATGGTTTTGCGGCCAAAGCGAGGGCGGTAGCGAGTGGCTGAGCGCGCCGGCAGCAAACTGGTGTAAGCGATGGATGTGGCGAGCGGTCCGACGGGCCGATGCCGCGGTGGGCAGATGACCGACAGCAAAACAGCATGTCGCGAGGGTGTCGATCGCCACTGCAGCGAATTTACGGAGCCGCTAGCTGGCAGGCTAGACTTAGGGAAAGTTGGCATGTCAGGCGGTTTTTGTCATATCGTTTTACGACTTGTCGAGACCGGGTACACGCCACCGTTCAACGCTGCACGGACGATTCCCTAACCGGATCATCTTCCGCCGGGGAGACCGCCTATCGACAAGACCGAAGGGGTTTTAGCCCGCAACCTCCGGGTGCGGCCCCGTCGGAGCCATAAATAACGGCCGCGCAGAAAGTTCCGGTGAAGGGTCAGGTGCGTATGACGCCCAAGCGCGTAGGGTTGTACAACCCCGCGTTCGAGCACGATTCGTGCGGGGTAGCCATGGTCGTCGACATGCACGGCCGTCGTAGCCGCGACATTGTGGACAAGGCGATTACCGCGCTGCTCAACCTTGAACATCGCGGTGCTCAGGGAGCCGAGCCGCGCAGCGGTGATGGCGCAGGCATCCTGATTCAGGTCCCGGACGCATTCCTGCGCGAGGTCGTGGACTTTGAGCTGCCAGCCTCGGGCAGCTACGCCACCGGTATCGCGTTTTTGCCGCAGTCGTCCAAAGACGCCGCGGCTGCCTGCGCCGCGGTGGAGAAGATCGCCGAAGCCGAGGGCCTGCAGGTGCTGGGCTGGCGCAACGTGCCCACCGACGACTCGTCGCTGGGCGCGTTGTCCCGCGACGCGATGCCTACCTTCCGGCAGGTGTTCATGGCGGGGGCCTCCGGCATGATTCTGGAGCGCCGCGCCTATGTGATCCGCAAGCGCGCCGAGCATGAACTCGGTACCAAAGGCCCGGGCCAAGACGGACCGGGCCGCGAAACGGTTTACTTCCCCAGTCTGTCGGGCCAGACACTCGTCTACAAAGGAATGCTGACCACCCCGCAGCTCAAAGCGTTTTACCTTGATTTGCAAGATGATCGGCTGACCAGCGCACTGGGTATCGTGCATTCCCGGTTTTCCACGAACACATTTCCGTCGTGGCCGTTGGCGCATCCGTTCCGGCGCATTGCCCACAACGGAGAGATCAACACCGTCACCGGGAACGAGAACTGGATGCGCGCCCGCGAGGCGTTGATGAAGACCGACATTTTCGGGTCGGAAGACGACGTCGAGAAGTTGTTCCCGATCTGCACACCGGGTGCCTCCGACACCGCGCGCTTCGACGAGGCACTCGAACTGCTGCACCTGGGCGGACGCAGTCTGGCCCACGCGGTGCTGATGATGATCCCCGAGGCCTGGGAACGGCATGAGTCGATGGACCCCGCGCGGCGGGCGTTCTACCAGTACCACGCGTCGCTGATGGAGCCGTGGGATGGCCCGGCGTCGATGACCTTCACCGATGGCACCATCGTGGGCGCCGTGCTCGACCGCAATGGCTTGCGTCCGTCGCGGATCTGGGTGACCGACGACGGCTTGGTGGTCATGGCTTCCGAGGCCGGCGTGCTGGACCTGGACCCGTCGACAGTGGTCCGCCGGATGCGGCTGCAGCCGGGTCGGATGTTCTTGGTGGACACCACGCAGGGCCGCATCGTCGCCGACGAGGAGATCAAAGCGGAGTTGGCCGCCGAGCACCCCTACCAAGAGTGGCTCGACAAGGGACTGGTTCCGATCGACAACTTGCCGGCAGGCAAGTACGTCCGGATGCCCCACGAGCGACTTGTCATGCGGCAGCAGGCTTTCGGCTACACCTACGAGGAACTCAACATCTTGGTGGCGCCGATGGTCCGCACCGGCGCCGAGCCGATCGGATCGATGGGCACCGATACTCCGGTCGCGGTGCTGTCGCAGCGTCCCCGGATGCTCTATGACTACTTCCATCAGCTCTTCGCTCAGGTGACCAACCCGCCGCTGGACGCCATCCGCGAAGAGGTGGTGACCAGTCTGCGGGGCACCACCGGCGGGGAGCGCGACCTGCTCACGCCCAATGAGTTGTCCTGTCACCAGATCTCGCTGCGACAGCCGATCCTGCGGAATTTCGAGCTGGCCAAGCTGGTCAACCTCGATCCCGAAGACAAAGTCAACGGCCGCCCACACGGCATGCGCTCCAAGGTGATTCGCTGTCTGTACCCGGTCGCCGAGGGCGGCGCCGGGCTGGCTGGCGCATTGGATGAGGTGCGCGCGCAAGCGTCGGCGGCGATCGCCGACGGCGCCCGGGTCATCATCTTGTCCGACCGAGACTCCGACGAGCAGATGGCGCCGATACCGTCGCTGCTCGCCGTTGCCGGAGTGCACCACCACCTGGTGCGCGATCGCACCCGCACCCACGTGGGCCTGGTGGTCGAATCCGGTGACGCCCGCGAGGTGCACCACATGGCACTGCTGATCGGTTGCGGGGCGGCCGCGGTCAACCCCTACTTGGCGTTCGAGTCGATCGAGGACATGCTCGACCGCGGTGTCATCGATGGCATCGACCGCAATAAGGCGCTGAACAACTACGTTAAGGCTTCCGGCAAGGGCGTGCTGAAAGTGATGTCCAAGATGGGCATCTCGACGCTGGCCTCCTACACCGGCGCGCAACTGTTCCAGGCCGTCGGCATCTCCGAGGACGTGCTCGACGAATACTTCACCGGGCTGAGCTGCCCCACCGGCGGAATCACTCTGGACGACATCGCGGCCGACGTCGCCGCCCGTCACCGGCTGGCGTACCTGGACCGGCCGGACGAACGCGCACACCGCGAGCTCGAGGTGGGTGGGGAATACCAGTGGCGCCGTGAGGGCGAGTACCACCTGTTCAACCCGGAGACCGTTTTCAAGCTGCAGCACGCCACCCGCACCGGCCAGTTCAAGATCTTCAAGGAGTACACCCGTCTGGTCGACGACCAGAGCGAGCGGATGGCATCATTGCGCGGCCTGCTCAAGTTCCGCGCGGGTGTGCGGCCCCCGGTTCCGTTGGACGAGGTCGAGCCCGCCAGCGAAATCGTGAAGCGATTTGCGACGGGGGCGATGAGCTACGGCTCGATCTCCGCGGAGGCGCACGAGACGCTCGCCATTGCGATGAACCGCATGGGGGGCCGATCCAACTGCGGCGAAGGCGGCGAGGACGTCAAGCGTTTCGATCGCGATCCCAATGGGGATTGGCGGCGCAGCGCCGTCAAGCAGGTCGCCTCCGCGCGGTTCGGTGTCACCTCGCACTACCTGACCAATTGCACCGACCTCCAGATCAAGATGGCCCAGGGCGCGAAACCCGGTGAGGGCGGCCAACTTCCAGGCGGCAAGGTGTACCCGTGGATTGCCGATGTCCGGCACTCCACACCCGGTGTCGGCCTGATCTCGCCGCCGCCGCACCACGACATCTACTCCATCGAGGATCTGGCGCAGCTGATCCACGACCTGAAGAACGCCAACCCGTCGGCGCGGGTGCACGTCAAGCTGGTGTCCGAGAACGGCGTGGGCACGGTGGCCGCGGGTGTGTCCAAGGCGCATGCCGATGTGGTGCTGATCTCGGGGCACGACGGCGGCACCGGCGCGACCCCGCTGACATCGATGAAGCACGCGGGCGCCCCGTGGGAGTTGGGTCTGGCCGAGACGCAGCAGACGTTGCTGCTCAACGGGTTGCGCGACCGGATCGTGGTCCAGGTGGACGGCCAGCTCAAGACGGGTCGCGACGTGATGATCGGCGCGCTGCTCGGTGCCGAGGAGTTCGGTTTCTCCACCGCTCCGTTGGTGGTTGCCGGCTGCATCATGATGCGGGTGTGCCACCTGGACACCTGCCCGGTCGGGGTGGCCACCCAGAACCCGGTGCTGCGGGAGCGGTTCACCGGCAAGCCGGAGTTCGTCGAGAACTTCTTCATGTTCATCGCCGAAGAAGTCCGGGAATACATGGCGCAGCTGGGCTTCCGTACCTTCAACGAGGCTGTCGGCCAGGCGGGAGCGCTGGACACCACGCTGGCGCGGGCGCACTGGAAGGCGCACCGACTGGACCTGACACCGGTGCTGCACGAGCCGGAGTCGGCGTTCATGAACCAGGACCTGTACTGCAGCTCCCGTCAGGACCACGGCCTGGACAAGGCGCTTGATCAGCAGTTGATCGTGATGAGCCGCGAGGCACTGGATTCCGGCAAACCGGTGCGGTTCTCCACCACCATCGGCAACGTCAATCGCACGGTCGGCACCATGCTCGGCCACGAGCTGACGAAAGCCTATGGCGGCCAAGGTTTGCCGGACGGAACCATCGACATCACTTTCGAAGGATCCGCGGGCAATAGCTTTGGCGCCTTTGTGCCCAAGGGGATTACGTTGCGTGTCTACGGCGACGCCAACGACTACGTCGGCAAGGGCCTGTCCGGTGGCCGAATCGTAGTGCGGCCGTCAGACAATGCGCCGCAGGACTATGTTGCCGAGGAAAACATCATCGGTGGCAACGTGATCCTGTTCGGCGCCACCAGTGGGGAGACATACTTGCGCGGCGTAGTCGGCGAACGATTCGCGGTCCGCAACTCCGGCGCCCACGCCGTGGTCGAAGGCGTCGGTGATCACGGTTGCGAATACATGACCGGAGGCAAGGTTGTCATCCTCGGCCGCACCGGCCGTAACTTCGCGGCCGGCATGTCCGGCGGTGTGGCCTATGTCTACGACCCGGACGGCGAATTGCCGGCCAACCTCAACGCCGAGATGGTCGAGCTCGAGACCCTCGACGAGGATGACGCGGACTACCTGCACGGCACGATCCAGGCGCACGTCGATGCCACCGATTCCGCTGTCGGCCAGCGGATCCTGGCCGACTGGTCGCAACAGCAGCGGCATTTCGCCAAGGTAATGCCGCGCGACTACAAACGGGTGCTGCAGGCGATCGCCGAAGCAGAACGTGACGGCGTGGATGTCGACAAGGCGATCATGGCGGCCGCGCATGGCTGATCCGACCGGCTTCCTGAAATACACTCATCGGGAATTGCCGAAGCGCCGGCCTGTCCCGCTGCGGCTGCTCGACTGGAACGAGATCTACCAGGAATTCGATGACGAGACCTTGCGCCACCAGGCAACCCGCTGCATGGACTGCGGTATTCCCTTCTGTCACAACGGATGTCCGCTGGGCAACCTGATCCCGGAATGGAATGACCTGGTGCGCAGGGGCCGTTGGCGCGACGCGATCGAACGGCTGCACGCCACCAACAACTTTCCCGACTTCACCGGCCGGCTGTGTCCGGCACCGTGCGAGCCGGCGTGTGTGCTGGGCATCAACCAGGATCCGGTGACCATCAAGCAGATCGAGCTGGAGATCATCGACAAGGCCTTCGAGGAAGGCTTTGTGGTGCCGCTGCCCCCGGACAAGCTGACCGGAAAGACTGTCGCCGTGGTGGGTTCGGGCCCGGCGGGTCTGGCCGCCGCCCAGCAACTCACCCGTGCCGGTCACAGCGTCACCGTCTTCGAGCGCGACGACCGCATCGGTGGGCTGCTGCGCTACGGTATCCCGGAATTCAAGATGGAAAAGCGCGTTCTCGACCGGCGGCTGGACCAAATGCGGGCTGAGGGAACCGAATTCCGACCCGGCGTCAACGTCGGAGTCGACATCACCGCCGAACAGCTGCGCGCCGATTTCGATGCGGTGGTGCTGGCCGGCGGCGCCACCGCCTGGCGCGACCTGCCCATTCCCGGCCGTGAGTTGGACGGCATCCACCAGGCGATGGAGTTCCTGCCGTGGGGCAACCGGGTACAGGAGGGCGACGACGTCCTGGGGGACGACGGGGAGCCGCCGATCACCGCCAAAGGCAAGAAGGTTGTCATCATCGGCGGCGGTGACACCGGGGCCGACTGCCTGGGCACCGTGCACCGGCAAGGTGCGGTCAACGTGCACCAGTTCGAGATCATGCCGCGTCCGCCGGACGAGCGTGCCGAATCCACCCCGTGGCCGACCTACCCGCTGATGTACCGGGTGTCGGGGGCGCATGAAGAAGGCGGCGAGCGGGTGTTCTCGGTTAACACCGAGGAGTTCGTCGGCAAAGACGGGCACGTGAGCGCGCTCAAGGTGCACGAAGTAACCATGCAGGACGGCAAGTTCGTCAAGGTTGAGGGTTCCGATTTCGAGCTTGAGGCCGATTTGGTGTTGCTGGCGATGGGATTCGTCGGCCCCGAGAAGCCGGGCTTGCTCACCGACCTTGAAGTCAAGTTGACCGAGCGCGGCAATGTCGCTCGAGGTGCCGATTACGACACCTCGGTCCCTGGCGTTTTCGTTGCCGGTGACATGGGTCGTGGCCAGTCATTGATCGTCTGGGCGATAGCTGAGGGCAGGGCCGCGGCGGCGGGCGTGGACCGGTATTTGATGGGTTCGACGGCGCTGCCGGCACCCATCAAGCCGACGGCCGCACCGCTTCAGTAGTCACACCAACCACAGCAGAAACACAGATATATTTATTCGGCGTTTCTGCCCCCGTTTGCCAGACGACTGTTGTGTAATAGGTCGTTGTGGGCTTCGTCACAGGGGAGTCCCGGTGGAACGGACCGATCGCAGGAGTGATCACTGTGCATATCAACCCAGTACCTCGGACGCGGATGGGGCGAATCGCCTGGTCATGGTTTCGTCACCCGATGAAGAGCCGCGAGTTTCCCGCTAAGCACGAGCGTCTGGTAACCGCTGAAGAGCTGATGGCTTTCGGAGTGTAGCCGCCCAACTCGCGCATCCGCGGTTGCACACCAACGTTTGCTCAGCGTTACCTAGTCGTTATCCCGACCACAAGACGTCAAATTCCTCGAATATCACCCGTCCCATAGCCCGGAATCCCGGATCGCCTCCGCCAATGGCTCCAGGACGGTGGGGTCGTGCGGCGGTGAGATGTACACGATACCGAGGTCGAGTCCTTCGGCGGCCAGCCCGGCCGCGTCCTCGACGACCTGTCCGTAATGGCGGTCTGCTTCCAGGCGAAGGTGGGCCGACAGGGTGATTTCTTTCGGGTCACGTCCGATGTCCGCGCAGTGCGAGGCCAGCACGTCGCGCTTGTGCGCGAACAGCTCGGGCGGCCCGCCGACGAAGTTCCAGTGTTGGGCGTAGCGCGCGGTGATCCGCAGCGTCCGCTTTTCCCCACTGCCGCCGATGCAGATTGGCGGGTGCGGGCGCTGCACGCCCTTGGGTTCGTTGCGGGCGCCCTTGAGCTGGTAGTACTTGCCGTCGAAGTCGGTGGTCTCTTCGCTGAGCAGGCTGGTCAGCACCGCACAGGCTTCCTCGAACCGGTCGAAACGTTCTTTGATACTGCCCAACTCGATGCCGTAAGCGCCCGACTCCTCCTCATTCCAGCCCGCGCCGATCCCGAGTTCGAGACGTCCGTTGGAGATGATGTCGAGCGCGGCGGCCATGTTGGCCAGCACGGCCGGGTGGCGGTAATGGATGCCAGTGACCAGGGTGCCCAGCCGCAGCCGCTTGGTGGCCTGCGCCAGTGCGGTCAGCGTCGTCCAGCCCTCCAGGCATGGCCCGCTGCTGTCGGAAAAGATCGGGTAGAAGTGGTCGAAGGTCCAACCCGACTCGTAGACCTCGATGTCGTCGGCCGCCTGCCAGACAGCAAGCATCTGTGCCCAGGTGGTGCTCTGCGGGGAGGTTTTGAACGCGAATCGCATGCAATCGACGTTAGTCGATCTTTATGAAGCGCAACTAAACTCGACCGGACGATGAACAGCGCCCTCGGATTCGACACCGAGATCACCCTGCTGGCGGCCTGACTGATCTTTCTGCTCGCACTCGTTCTCGGCGTCTGGAAGTACCGCCAGATCATGGCCGCCGAGGACCACAGGGCCCACCCCTACGTCGACATCGCACACCGGGCGGCGTTGCTGTATTCGTTCGCGACCCTGCTGATCGCGGTCTTCGTCGAACTCAGCGCATGGCCGGCATGGGTCAATCTGGCCGCGGCGATGGTCGTCGTGTTCTTCTTCGTCGGGCAACTGTTTTAACCGAGCAGGGCACACTGGAGCCATGGATCCGGTAACCGCGCTGCGGCAGATCGCCTACTACAAGGACCGGAGCCGTCAAGACCCGAAACGGGTGATGGCCTATCGCAATGCCGCCGACGTCATCGAGGGCCTTGACGATGCCGCGCGGGAACGCCATGGGCAGGCCAACAGCTGGCAGTCACTACCGGGCATCGGGCCCAAGACCGCGAAGGTCATCGCTCAGGCCTGGGCCGGCCGTGAACCCGACGCTCTTGTCGAATTACGTTCCACCGCAGAGGATCTCGGTGGTGGTGAGGTGCGGGCCGCGCTGCGTGGGGATTTGCATCTGCATTCGAACTGGTCGGACGGCTCGGCACCAATCGACGAGATGATGGCCACCGCAGCGGCGCTGGGCCACGAATATTGCGCGTTGACCGACCATTCGCCGCGGCTGACGATCGCCAACGGGCTCTCGTCGGAGCGGTTGCGCAAACAGCTCGACGTGATCGACGGGTTGCGCGACAAGTTCGCGCCGATGCGCATTCTCACCGGGATCGAGGTGGACATCCTCGAGGACGGCAGCCTGGACCAGGAACCCGAGCTGCTGGAGCGCCTCGATGTGGTTGTGGCCAGCGTGCATTCGAAGTTGTCGATGGACGCGGATGCGATGACGCGCCGCATGGTGCGTGCGGTCTCCAACGGCCACGCCGACGTGCTTGGCCACTGCACCGGCCGACTGGTCGCCGGGAATCGCGGCATCCGGCCCGAATCGAAGTTCGACGCCGAGGCGGTCTTCACCGCCTCTCGCGATCACGGCACCGCGGTGGAGATCAACTCCCGTCCCGAACGCCGCGATCCGCCGACCCGTCTGTTGAGCCTGGCGCTGGAAATCGGCTGCGTATTCAGCATCGATACCGATGCGCACGCCCCCGGCCAGCTGGATTTCCTCGGCTACGGCGCTCAGCGCGCATTGGACGCCGGTGTTCCAGTGGACCGGATCGTCAACACCTGGCCGGCCGAACAGCTACTGGAGTGGACCGCGTCGAGCTAGTCGGGTTGGGGGTACCACCCGCTTGCGGGGGAGTGCGGCATCTCCAAGCCAGGGTCGCGGCCGACCAACACCGCGCGGGTGAGTGCGGACTTGCCGTAGCGCCGTCGCACCTGGTCGACCGCAGCGTCTACCGCCAACGAGTCCCCGCTGAACGGCAGCATCAGCTGCTGAGTACCGGTGTGGTCGATTCCCGACACCGCGAACCCAACCAGGGTCAATCCACGCTGCGCGATCGCGGGCGCGGCCGAAGCGAGCAGCTGTCGAGCGGCAAACAGGATCGGCTGCGTCGACGAGGTGGCCCATGGCAACGTGTGCGACCGGGTCGCCCGGCTGAAGTCGTCGAACCGCAGCCGCAGCACCACCGTGCGACCGGTGCGCCCGGCTGCGCGCATCCGGGCGGTGATTCGGTCGATCAGGTTGACCACCACCGCGTCGACCTCGGCGGGTGACATGCGGTTGCCGGCCGCACCCAGCGCCCGCTGGGCGCCCACCGACCGGCGACGCACCCCGATCGTCACCCGCCGGCGATCGATATTGCGGGACAGCGCATACAGTTGGCGGCCCATCGCAGCGCCCAGCAACGAGGCCAGCGTCGACTCGCTGAGCTCGGCGACATCAGCGACGGTCGCGATGCCGTGCGCGTGCAGCTTGTCGGCGGTCACCGCACCCACGCCCCACAATCGGCGCACCGGCAACGGGCGAAGGAATGCCAGCTCCTGTTCGGGCGGCACCAGCAGCAGTCCGTCGGGCTTAGCTTCCCGACTGGCGACCTTCGCAAGAAACTTCGTCCGCGCGACCCCGACCGTAATGGGCAGTCCGACGTGATCGCGCACGTCGGTGCGCAGCCGCTCCGCGATCTGCAGCGGTGTACCGGAGACCCGCGCGAGGCCGCCGACGTCGAGGAAGGCTTCATCCACCGATACGGCCTCGACGATCGGCGTGACATCACGAAACACCTCGAAGACGGCGTCACTGGCGCGGGAATAGGCGGTCATCCGAGGCGGCACCAAAACGGCATGCGGGCACAGCCGTCGCGCCTGCGCCCCGCCCATCGCGGTGCGCACGCCGTAGGCCTTGGCCTCATAGCTGGCCGCCAGCACGACTCCGCCGCCCACGATCACCGGGCGGCCACGCAGCGTCGGGTCGTCGCGCTGTTCTACCGACGCGTAGAACGCGTCGAGGTCCGCGTGCAAGATGGACGCGTCACACCGCACGAACATATGTTCGCATCAGGCTACGACAGTTAGCCAGGTTCGGCGTAAATGCTGCTGACCCAGATGTGAGTGAGGGTGTCGACGACCCGGTCCGGGTCGACCGCCGGCGTCTCGGCGGAAAGTGCGGCCATCATGGTGCGCTCGTTCATCTGGTTCAGCGAGGTAGCCAGGTCTGCGGCCGGGATAGTCTCCGGTGCAGCGCCGCGGACTCGTTCCGCGGCGATCATGGCCGCGGTCTGGTCGATCCACTTCTGCATGAATCCCGACCACACGGCCCGTAACTCCGAGCTGGTGGCCAGCGCTTCCGTTGCCGCGCGGGCCAGCCTACGGTGCGTGGCGAATGCGGTGAAAAACGCTTTGATGCCGTTTCGCCACACCCGGCGCGGGTCCGCGGGCAGCCGCAGCACTGCGCCGTCGAACTCCGAGTCGGCCCGCGCGATCACCGGCTCGAGCAGCGACAGCAACACCGCCTCTTTGGACTTGAAATAGAAGTAGAACGTCGGCCGCGAAAGGCCGGCGCCCTTGGCCAGGTCGTCGACGGAGATGTCAGCGAACGAGCGCTCTTCGAGCAGCCGCGCGGCGGTCGCAAGGATCGCCTGCTCACGGTCGTCGCCCGACGGTCGCATAGAACGACGGCCGCGCAGGGCGCGAGGCTGTCCGGCAGTAGTCACGGCCGCTACTTTACACGGTGTTGAGTATCTCGACAGGGTGTTGACTGACTCGACGGCGCGTTGATAGCGTGGCGGCATGACTGAGCACCTTGACGTCGTCATCGTGGGCGCCGGAATCTCCGGCGTGAGCGCGGCCTGGCACCTGCAGGATCGCTGCCCGACCAAGAGCTACGCCATCCTCGAACGCCGCGACGATCTCGGCGGCACCTGGGACCTGTTCAAGTACCCCGGCATCCGCTCGGACTCCGACATGTTCACCCTGGGGTTCCGATTCAGCCCGTGGCGATCGGCGAAGTCGATCGCCGACGGCGACTCCATCAAGGCCTACATCAAGGAGACGGCGGTCGAGAACCGAATCGACCGGCAGATCCGCTACCGCCACAGGGTTGTGGCCGCCGACTGGTCCGACGCCGACAACCACTGGACCCTGACCGTGGAGAACGACGGCCAGCAGTACGAGATCACCTGCTCCTTTCTGTTCGCCTGCACCGGCTACTACAACTACGACGAGGGATATTCGCCCACATTCGCCGGCTCCGAAGATTTCGACGGTACGATCGTCCATCCGCAGCACTGGCCGGAAGACCTGGACTATGCGGATAAGAAAATCATCGTGATCGGGTCCGGCGCTACCGCAATTACCCTGATCCCGGCCCTGGTGAACTCGGGCTCCGGACACGTGACGATGCTGCAGCGCTCACCCACCTACATCGGTTCGCTGCCCGGGATAGACCCCTTCGCCGTGCGCGCCAACCGGCTGCTGCCCGACCGCCTTGCCCACATCGCGAACCGCTGGAAAGCCATCGCGTTCAGCATCTTCCAGTATCAGCTTTCGCGGAAGCGCCCCGCCTACATGCGCAAGACGCTGATGACGATGGCCCAGCGCCGCCTGCCGAAAGGCTACGACGTCGAGAAGCACTTCGGGCCGCGGTACAACGTCTGGGACCAGCGGCTATGCCTGGCACCCGACGGCGACTTCTTCCGGACCATCCGGCACGGCAAGGCGGACGTTGTCACCGACACCATCGACCGGTTCACCAAAACCGGAATCAAGCTCACCTCGGGTGAGGAGCTGCAGGCCGACATCATCATCACCGCAACGGGTTTGAACATGCAATTGCTGGGCGGGGTGAAGCCGTCCAGGAACGGGGAGCGTTTCGACCTGACATCGTTGATGACGTACAAAGGCTTGATGTTCTCCGGCGTTCCAAATTTCGCCATCACCTTCGGGTACACAAATGCGTCGTGGACGCTGAAGGCCGACCTGGTCTCCGAATTCGTGTGCCGGCTGCTGAACTACATGGATGCCAAAGGTTTTGACACCGTGGAGCCGCAGCACCCGAGCGATGACGTCGACGAGATGCCGTTCATGGATTTCAACCCCGGCTACTTTCAGCGTTCAATGCACTTGCTCCCCAAGTCGGGGTCACGCGCGCCGTGGCGGCTCAAGCAGAACTACTTCTTCGACATGCGGACGATCCGGCGCGGCAAGATCGATGACGAGGGTTTGCGGTTCGCCAAAAAGACTGCGGCGGTAGCTGTTTAAGGCGGCTTAACGCTTAGAGGACGACAATGCCGTCGTCGTCGCTGTAGGCGATCTCGCCGGGCACGAACGTCACGCCGCCCAGCGTGACCTCGACGTCGCGCTCCCCGGCTCCGGTCTTGGTGCTCTTGCGGGGATTGGTGCCCAGCGCCTTGATGCCGATCTCGATGCCACGCAGCGCCGCGGCGTCCCGCACCGCACCGTTGACGATCAGCCCGGCCCACCCGTTGGAGCGCGCCAATTCGGCGATGACGTCCCCGACCAGCGCCGTGTGCAGGGAGCCGGCGCCGTCGATCAACAGCACTCCGCCCGCACTCGGCTGCGAGAGCACCGATTTCAGCAACGCATTGTCCTGAAAGCAGCGCACGGTGCTGATCGGGCCGGCGAATTCCGCGCGGCCCCCGAACTGGCGGAACTGGAGATCGCAGCTGCGAACGTCGGGCCCGATGCTGTCGACGAGGTCGGCGGTTGGCCGGAATGACACGGTCACTTTTGTAGATGCTAGCCAGTGGGAGTTCAACGGCGACGCAGCTGCCGGATCAGCACTATGGCCAATAGGCTGAGCGCCAGGGCAACCAACAGCGGCACCGGTAACTGGCTCGAGGTCGGCGCCGGAACATCGGAGGAGACCGGGTTGTTGGCGTCTTCTACCGTTGACTTCGCTTGCGCCGCGGCATCTTTCGCGGCGGCAAGTTGGCCGTTGGTTTCGATCCGCTGCTGTGTGTCGAGGGGCTGCTCGGATGGGGTCGGTGGCGTGGGTTCAGGGCTTTTGGGGGGTGAGTTTTTGGCAGGCGCTTTCTTGGCTGCCGCTTTTTTAGCGGGAGCCTTTTTGGCCGCCGCTTTTTTGGCGGGCGCTTTTTTGGCGGGTGCTTTTGCGGCCTTCTCGACTGCCTTGGCGGGAGGTTTCTTCTCCGGCGGTGTCGATGCGCCGTTGGGCTCGCTGTTGGGTTGATCCTGAGGGTCTGCCATGCGGCCGCTCCTTTGCAGCTTTCTCTCACTTTTAGCGCACCGGGTTGTCGCGTCCCATCATGCCAGGACGCATCGCGGCGTCTCGGTGACCAGGGCGGGTCACGGCCTGCGCCGGACCGCCCATAGGCCGCCTGCGGCGACGAGCACCCCTGCTACCACCGCAAACGGCCAGGCCGGAATGTCGCCGCCGGCGTCGGTGCCAGCGGCGGCAGGCCCTGGGGTGCCGGTGCCCGGGACTGTAAGTCGAAACGACCAGGACCCGGACACCACGTGGCCGTCCGCAGACGTCACCCGGTAGTTCACCGTATAGGTCCCGGCCGGTCCGAGCGGTCGCAGGCCGATACCAACAACCGCGCCCTGCACCGTCGGCTCCCCGATAGACCACACGTTGCCATCGGGCCCGACGACCGTCATGGCCGCGAACGTGGTCTGCAATGCCTCGTTGAAAGTCGCACTCGCCCGGTCGGGCCCGGTCGTCAGGACCGCATTGTCTGCGGGCTCGGCGGACACGCGTGTGGCGTGCGCGAACGCCACTTGCGCATTTAGGGTCGCGGTCAACGCCATGGCGGCCAACAGCAGCCCCGCCCACGCGATAACCACCACCCGTCTCATGCTCGTCGGCGAACCAACACAAGACAGATACCCAGCGCGCCCACCACCAACGCCGCGCCGCCCAGCAGGCGCGCGGTGTTGTCGGGCGATTTCGACTGCCCGCCTGCGCCAGCGTGATTGGTCGGCATAGCCGGCGACGGATGGTATTCATGCGGCGCCACCGGTGCTGCGGCAAGCGTCAACATGGGTGCCGGATGTTCCGGTTCGCCGCCGCCCGGCAGCGGCGGCTGGTCCCATTTGACGATTGACCCGTCGGAATAGGTCTGCGTGGCCGGGAAGCTGACGGTGTCGGTGTCGGGCAATTGCACCGATATCCGAAACAGCGCGAACTGATCGACTCCGATCCCGCCGTTGGGCGCCGCCGTCCAGGTCACCGAGCGGACGGTGCCGGACGCCGTGTCGCGGTCGAGCCTGGATGTCCAGCCGGGCATGGCTTCGGTGCTCGCGGATGCCACATCGGGGAGGGTGACGCTTAGCGCAGTGGTTGCGGCGCCCTTGTCGGATTCGTTGGGTACCTGAAAGGTGACGATTGCCATCGCGCCACGCACGGCGTTGTCGCTGCTGGCGTGGACGTGTGCCCACGCGGGCGGGGTTGCTGCCGCCGAGCCGAGATACAGCGTTGCTGTGATGGCGACTGCGATCAGGACGCGCGAACCCCACCCGTCGTCAAATATCATGTCGGGCCGCTGCTTTCAGGTCAATCCGAGCCGGGCCATCAGATCCGCCTCGATACCGTCGAGTTGCGAAGAGATCGCGCCGTGGGCCGTCCGGCGTCGCGTGGCGGGCATATTCTCAGCGGCGGTGACGGCCGCCGAAAGATCGGTGAGCCGTTCGCTGATGGCGGCGACGAACTGCTTGGTCTCGCCGTCCTTGGGCTTCTTTTCCTGCACCATCCGCAACGATTTCTCCGACCCGGCGATCCGTGCCGACAGCTCGGCGCCCTGCCCGGAGAACTGGCCGATCTGAGCCAATGGAATCCCAAGCCGATCCGCGCGGCGCTGGTCGATCAGCGCGCGTGCCGCCATGGCGGCCCGGTATATCAGCGGGGTCAGGATCGGGGCGAGCAACCGAGATACCGTCAGCAGCCGGCGGATGCGCGTCGGCGACAGCAACCTGCCTTCCCGCGCTGCTTTGAGCTCGGCCTCAGCGACTTTCAACGCCGTGCGGTCGCTGTCCCGCTGGGATTTGATCTGGGCCTTGAGGGCCTTATCCGCGGCCCGCCGATCGCCCTTGATGCGGCGAGTCTCGTTCTTGGCAGCCAGCCGGGCCTCGAGCCTGGCGCGGGCCTTGATCGCGCGGGCTTCGGCGCGCCGTGTCGCGCGACTCTTTCGCTTGCGGAACAGGGCCATTCCCGGCCGCCTCCCGGTATCTCGTGGACTTCGCTCTCGCGTGTACGCGATCCGTGAGCCAACCCTAATGGGAATAGGCCGGCGGCAGCCCGTCAGGTCGGGCTGCACAGCCGTTAAGTGCGCTTAAGCGCCGAGCTGCTCTTTGCGGCGCAGCTCGTTGACCCGCTCCACGATGTCCAGCTGGGCATCGGGAGACAATTCAGCGGCACCCAACGCGATGCGGCGCACACCGTCATCACGCATCGTGGAAAGCCACGACAATTCCTTGTCGAGCTTTTCGTAGTACTCGTCGTCAGTGAAGTACGCCGACTTGATACGGAAGAAGTTCGCCAAGGCGGCCATGGTCGCTGTCGACGGGTTCGTCCGGTTGCCTGAGCGTAGCTGCGACAGGTAGGGAGCCGACATTGTGATGCCCTCCGCCTTGAGCGCCGCAATCACCTCCGCAGAGGTGTGCGGCCCCCGTCCGGGTGGATACACCGTGTCGAACAGGCGGTTCAGGCGGGCAGAGAACGTCGTGCTCATCGATATGACCTCCACTGGGCTGTAGAAGTGAACTGTTACCTATGCATATTTGCTGATCATGGTAGCGAGCGTTTAAGGCCGCGACCAAGTGCAAACCCGAGCGGTTTTGGTACCGGCGTTGCTGGCGCCTGCCAAATCCTCACTCGACGAGCGTCTAACTAATTCGCTGGGGTGTCCACTAAATATCCGAAACTCACAGGTTATCCGCAGAATCGGGGTCGAGCGCCAGGGTGGCGGGCGGCCGGGGTCCGGCGTGGTATGGCGATCGGACGGATGGTGCTGTGCGGTTGCACCGCAACCACCAGGCAACTTATACCGATCGAGAGCCGAATTTGCTGTCAGGTCTGCAAAGCGACTATGAAACGGACCGCGGGTACAACTCAACGGCCCACGGAGATACCTCTGGAGGCGGCTGGGCTGAGGGGAGGGTGCCGTCGGCACCTAGACGACGTCGGGCGACCTCCCGATGATCGAAGCTTCAGTTCGGCGGCGCCGTCGTAGAGTTTGCGTGGCCGCAGTTGTCGCCGCAGCCAGCGCCACCATCGTGCACACGCAGATGGCTAGCGGCCGCAAGCCCAGGGCGCGCTCGAACAGCATCCACAAGCCGAATATCAGGAACAGCAGGCTGGCCAAGACGTGCAGCAGCTGCTGGGGAAGTCGCCGGTTCAGCAGCGCCCCCACACCAATCGCCAGAGCGTCGGCCATAACCATGCCCAGCGTCGAGCCGATCCACACGCCGCGCCAGTCATGGTTGCTGGCCAGCGTGAGGGTGGCCAACGTTGTCTTGTCGCTCATTTCGGCGAGCACGAACGAGGAGATCACCGCAAGCAGCGCGAAGCGGGGCTCGTCAGCGGTTGAGAGCGTCTCGTCTTTGGCCGTGCCCTCGCGCCAGGCCCACAAGGCAAAAAGCAGGAACGCGATCGCGGACGCGAACGCCAACGGGCGCGCCGGCAGCGTGGTGCCTAGGAAGTGGCCAATGGTCACCGAGACCCCGTGCGCGGCGAACGCGGCGATCCCGACTCCGGTCAGCACCACCCACCATCGGCAACGCAGCGCATAGGTCATCGCGATGAGCTGAGATCTGTCGCCGAGTTCGGCAAGGAAAACCACCCCGAGGCTTAACAACGTGGCGGCGAGCATGGAGGACGACCTTTCGACGCGTTGTCGACGACCACTGGAGTTGTCGAACATCGGTCGAAGGTCTCGCCCACCGGTCTGGCCGGACCGGTTCGCCAGCCGGGCTATGCGCCAGTATGTCGACTCGACGATTCGGGGCTACTCCCCTTCGCTAACGGTCCCAGGTTAGCGGGCAAATCCGGTGTGCGCCAGCGAGGAACTGAAGTTCGGAAACCCGTATTCAGGGATTCGCAGACCGAACTAAATGGTTCGAATTTCCTTATGCTGCAAGCAGCATTGCCAGGATCGCGGTGTCGGGGTGGCTGATTGGGTCGACGCCGACGCGACTCACCATCGACGTGATGGTGCCGTCGGCTTCGGCTTCCACCCAGGCCGCGCGGTGCTCCAATCCCAGATAGGGCAATCCCGGAAGCAGTACGCATCCCGACGCGGCCCCCATGCATTCCGGCAACGACGGCATGGTTTCTGAGGGTGGATGCAGCATGAGCAATGCAGGGGGCTGATGGTCAGCGAAATACCCTGGCTGGATTGCTGATTCACCGAAAATGGTGCCCTCGGCCAGTACCAGGCCGACGGTGCCTGGTACTGGTTCGTCAGGTAACTCCTCGCGGGCGCCGAACACCGTTGTGGTGGAGAGCAATCCGGGTAATGAGGCGACCCGAACCGCAACCATCAACAGCTGGGCCCACTCTTTTGTCGAATCAGGCCAACGCCCGGAGATTACAAACCCTTTCAGGGCACCACGAGAATGGAACGGGGCAACCCCGATCGGTCCACTTGACCCAGTGTCCATCTCGACCTCCGCGCGCGCCTTCATCCGACATAACCACGCTGGTAGCCCGAATAATTAAGAATGCCTGGGGTTTAGGCGCGTTGCAACTCGACACGGTCAGTGGCGCTGGCCTTTCCTACGCGCCGAACACGGGCCAGGATAAAAGCAAGGGCGCCACGCGATCCGCGTGGCGCCCGAGCCCTCCGAAATGGTCTCAGCCGAAAATCAGCCCCTTGGTCTTAGATGTTGCGGCCGCGTACCGGTCCTGCACGTCGGCCCAGTTGACGACATTCCAGAACGCTTTGACGAAGTCGGCCTTGACGTTCTTGTACTGCAGGTAGAAAGCGTGCTCCCACATGTCGACCAGCAGCAGCGGAATGATACCGAGCGGGACGTTCGACTGCTGGTCGTACACCTGGAATATCAGTAGCTTGCTGGCAAGCGTGTCCTAGCCGAGGGCTGCCCATCCCGACCCTTGCACGGTGGTGGCGGCGGCGCTGGAATTGCGCGCGGAATTTGTCGAACGATCCGAAGGCGTCGTCGATGGCCGCGGCGAGCTCGCCAGTCGGCTTGTCACCACCGTTGGGCGACAGGTTCTTCCACCAGATGGTGTGGTTGACGTGGCCAGCCAGATTGAATGCCAGGTTCTTCTCGTTCAGCAGTATCGCGGCGTGGTCTCCCTTGGCGCGGGCCTCTTCGAGTTTTTCCAGGGCGTCGTTCGCGCCCTTGACGTAGGTGGCGTGGTGCTTATTGTGGTGAATCTCGTTGATCTGGCCTGAGATGTGCGGTTCCAGTGCTCCGTAGTCCCAGTCCAAGTCGGGCAGGGTGTATACAGCCACGGCATTCCTTTCTTCGGTGGATAGTTCGTGATCGTCGTGACGCTCATTCGCGCGGGGTCCGCCACGCGGCGGCCAGCCGTTATCAACCCTGCTCCATGACCGCGCGCGCCGCAAGGACGACCGTCAGGCGATACGGATACCCGTTCGGCGAAACTTCAAGACAAGACGATGACGGCAAGAACCGCGAGCAACGCCAGTGCGATCAGGCCGGCACGTAAGGCGGCGATGCTGTAACTATGGCTCCAGGCAGGCGAGCCGGAGTACGAGTTCGATGGGGCCGGTGAACCCGGACTGAACGAATGCGTGGCCATCAATCGCCTTTCACCAGCACGTTCACCTCGCTCCAGTGAGGTGAGTCACAACGACCTTTCGTGATGGCGATCATAACGCGTTGTGATGGCCATGGAAAAACGTCCCACGTAATAGGCATCTGAGCTGCGGATTCGTGGTGACGCCTGCGCACACGTGACTCGGAGGGCGCGGGGTGTGGACCGCCGCGCCGGACACGCGTATCCGCAAGTGCTTAGTAGGACAATGCATTTCGCTCAGACACCGTTTTGGGCTGTCGATGGCGTGCCTCTGTCGCCCGGTGTTATCCACAATTGCGGCCCGGGTCGACCGGTTGAGGCTGTACTGATGCCATAGGTACCCAGACGGCCGCTGTGGATAAACCTGTGGAAACTGTGGATAGCCATAGGTAACTATTCAAGTTGCGGACGGATCGCGGGCGTACCCAATCCACGACCTAGAAGGCTGGTTCGGCGTCCGCCCTGAGAACGGTCCCGCGTTGCGGCGGCCCGCATCGTCGCCGGGCTGGGCTGGATTGCCCCGCTCCTCACCGGACCGCGTTGCGGCGGCCCGCATCGTCGCCGGGGCTAGGCTGGTCCGGTGATCCAGGTGTGCTCCCAGTGCGGCACTCGGTGGAACGTGCGCGAACGGCGACGCGAATGGTGCCCCCGCTGTCGCGGCGCGCTGATGGCGCCCCTAGCGGATATGCCCGCAGCCGATCCACGCTGGAGTCCGCGCGGTGGTCCATCGGCACCACAGCAGCCCCCCGGGTGGCAGCGCACCCCGCCTCGGCTGCCGCCGGGGTTCCGGTGGATAGCGGTGCGCCCCGGCGCCGCACCGCCGACGCGGCGCGCGCGACGGTCGCTCGGTCCCACCCCGCGCTACGCCGTGATCCCGCGTTGGGGTTTGGCTGACCGCGTCGATCAAGCCCCCGCGGCAGCCGAAACACCAACGCAGACAGGGCCATCGGCTGCGGCGGTGCGCACCAGCATCTTCGTCGGCGTGCTAGTGCTCAGCGTCGTGGCCCTGGTGTACGTGGTGCGGTATGTGCTGTTGCTCATCAACCGGAAGACATTGCTGAACTCGGTGGTGGCCATCGCTGTGGACTGGCTCGGGATCCTAGCGAGTGTGGCGGCGCTCGCGGCGGCAATCACTGCTGGGGTGATGCTGATCCGCTGGCTGATCGCGCGGCGGGCGGCGGTGTTCTCGCATCAGGGGATGCCGGAGCCTCGCTCCGTCCGCGCGTTGTGGGCCGGCTGCGTGGTGCCGCTGGCCAATCTGCTGTGGGCTCCCGTGTACGTCATCGAGCTGGCAACGATGGAAGAGCATTACGCCCGGCTAAGAAGACCGATCGTCCAGTGGTGGATCGCTTGGGTTTTCAGCTACATCGTTTCGATCTTCGCCATTATTTCCAGCTTCGCCACCGACGCACAGGGCATCGCGAACAACACCGTCTTGATGGTGTTCGCGTATCTGCTCGCGGCAGCCTCGCTGGCCGCCGCCGCCCGCGTCTTCGAGGGCTTCGTGAGCAAACCGGTCGAACGGCCTGCACATCGCTGGGTCGTGGTGGACCCAGATCTCGAAGGTCGACCTGCCGGGCCCGCATCGGCCGTTCGGGTTGAGTTGCCGGGGCAGGAACCGGCAGCATAGTCATATGACGTGGGCCGACGAGGTGCTCGCCGGGCATCCATTTGTTGTAGCCCACCGGGGCGCTTCGGCCGCTCGCCCCGAACACACGCTGGCCGCATATGATCTCGCGCTCAAAGAAGGCGCCGACGGCGTCGAATGCGATGTGCGGCTGACCCGCGACGGTCATCTGGTTTGCGTGCATGACCGTCGGCTGGACCGGACCTCGACGGGAGCGGGTTTGGTCAGCACGATGACCCTGGCCGAGCTACGCGAGCTCGAATACGGTGCGTGGCACGACAGCTGGCGTCCGGACGGTACGCACGGTGATACCAGCCTGCTGACGTTGGACGCGCTTGTTGCCCTCGTTCTGGACTGGCACCGGCCGGTGAAGCTCTTTGTCGAGACCAAGCATCCGGTTCGGTACGGCTCGCTGGTGGAAAGCAAGTTGCTGGCGCTGCTGCACCGCTTCGGTATCGCCGCACCCGCCTCCGCCGACCGGTCCCGCGCGGTGGTGATGTCGTTTTCGGCCGCCGCGGTCTGGCGGATCCGGCGAGCCGCACCGATGCTGCCCACGGTGCTGCTCGGAAGGACCGCCCGTTATCTGGCCAGCAGCGCGGCCACTGCCGTCGGTGCCACCGCCGTCGGGCCGTCACTGGCGGCGTTGAAGGAATATCCGCAACTCGTCGACCGCGCCATCGCCCAGGGCCGGGCGGTGTACTGCTGGAATGTCGACGACTACGAAGACATCGACTTCTGCCGCGATGTCGGGGTGGCCTGGCTTGCCACTCACCACCCAGGTCGGACGAAGGCCTGGTTGCAGAACGCCCACACCGACCGTGTCGGCGACTAGTTCGGCGAGAGATGTCCGCCGGCGGGGTGCGGCGCGCCTCTTCCCGCGGGCGCCGAGCCCACCTCGCGGTGGACGAAGTTCTCCAGGTCGAACAGGTTGGCTCCGGCACGATCGGCAACCCGCACCAAGGTCGTCATCAGCGCGACCTCTTCGATCTGCTCCTGCAGGAACCACTGCATGAACTGCTCGCCGAGGTAGTCACCCTCGTCGCGGGCCACCGTTGCCAGCTGGCTGACTTGATCGGTGACCGCACGTTCTTGATCGAGCGCCAGTGCCAGCGCGTCGCGTGGTTTGTCGAATTGATTGCGCACGGGGCCCACTCCGGGGATCTCGACGTGCACGTCGCGATCGATCAGATGTTGCACCAGCATCATCGCGTGGTTTCGTTCCTCGACTGCTTGGCTGTAAAAATGCTTCGCCAATTGCGGCAGGTCGGCGCCGTCGAAATAAACGGCGATCGCCACATATTGCTGGGCGCCGGTGAATTCATTGAAAATCTGTTCCTGCAGCAAAGCGTGGAACTTTGTCTTGGGGCCGTCATAATCGCTCATATCGGCAGATTACCGCTGGTAGAACGCGTATGCAACGAAGGTATCACTTACTCAGGAAAGGGTTTCCTAAGTTCAAAATGCGGCCACAAAATGTATTTAACTCAGGCCAGGTTTGCCTAAGTAAAGCAAGGCTAGGTTGAAATTCCGCTGATTTGTCGGTTATTAAAACGCGGCGCGTGGCCCCGGACAAAATCGCTACTGCTGTCCCTGGAGCGCCTCGGCGGGCACTGGAGCGTCGGAGGCAAGCGCGTCGAACAACTTGGCGGCCACGTCGTGGTTCCACACCACCACCGCCCCGGCGTCGCCGCTGCTGAATTCACCGATTGGGACGGTCACCGAGGTGGTGGACCCGTGCAGCGCCCAGCCGAGCCGGGCGAGGTCCCATACATGGTCACCCTGGTCAACGGTCACGGCGTCGACAGCCGCATTCGAGACGGAGTACCAGCGAAACGGATTCAGCCATACCGCCGGGCTGGACGTGCGATGCAGGAGCGCCGACATGAACTGCCGTTGGTTGATCATCCGGTCCAGATCCGCCCGCGGTGTGTCGCGAGACCTGACATAGCCGAGCGCATTGCGACCCGCCAGCTTCTGGCAGCCGGCCGGCAAGTCGATGCCGGCCAACGGGTCATTGACCGGCGCGGTCGGGCACACGGTAACTCCGCCGAGCGCGTCGACCAGCGCGGCGAACCCGCTGAATCCGATCTCGACGTAGTGGTCGAGGCGCAGCCCGGTAGCTTGCTCCACTGTTTGAGTCAGCAAGGTTGCCCCGCCCATTGCGAACGCGGAGTTGATTTTGTCCTTGCCGTGATCAGGGATGGGCACATACGAATCGCGCGGTATCGACACCATCGTCGTCGGGGTGCTCGACCCGAACGCAGGCACATGCACCAGCAGAATCGTGTCGGTGCGACCGGTGCCGATGTCGCCGCCGGTGGCCAGATCTTGCTGCTGCTCGGCGGTAAGGCCCTGGCGGCTGTCCGAGCCGACGAGCAGCCAGTTCGTGCCGCGGCCGGCCCCGGGCCGATTGGGGTAGTCCACCAGTACCGCCGCGCGGTGCAGTCTCGTGTCGAACCAAAAGGCCCCGCCCACGATGCTCGCGCCGGCCAGCAGCGCGCCGATCAGCAGACTCAGCGCCACCATCCGGCCCCAGCGGCGCTTGCTGCGCTTGCGGCCTGCCCTCGGTGCGACGGATCGTGGTGGGGGCTCAGTCCGCCGCGGCGGACCGGGGTGCGAACCAGGCGCAACCGGTCGTGGCGGAGGGCCCGATGCAGGGGCCGCATTGACCGGGGAGACCGGCGCGGACGCCCGGCGCAGCGGCACCGTCTCCGCCGTCGGTGACGGCGCGCCGGTTTCGCGGCGAATCACCTGCGGTGGTTCCGCACGCGCTTGCCGCGGCGGGACCGGTTTCCGAGGCCGCCGACGTTCCGGGGATCGGTCGCGGTTCACCCGGATAACTTACGTGGCGTCACCCACCCTCAGCGCAGACAGCCGAAATCCCGGCGCACAGGGTCGGTTACCGACGGGCGCGCAGCCCGTTGATGAACGGGCAGCCCATCAGCACCCGGATCGCCTGGCTCAGCCCGATCACGTCGTCCACCGGTTTATGGAAGGGCAGCCGGATGTCGTGGTCACCGTCGTTGCCTTCGATGCGAAACCGCACCCCGTACCGGTCCAGCCCCAGCGGGCGAACCTGTCCGCGGCGCAGCGGTGCCGGCAGCCGGGATACCAGTCGTGCGATCACGTCGCCATGAGCGTTGTCCAAGTGCCAGAGCAAGCTCGACTCGATCCCGCAGAACGGGTCGGGGCGAGCTACGAGCAGGTCCTCCACGCTGACGGCCTCGGCACCGGTGGCGTCGGTCACCACCACGGATCCGATCTCGAGTCGCAGCAGCGTGTACCGGGCCTCTCCCCCATCCGAAGGCATGGACCTGGGCGTATCGACTTGCAGCAATGCCGGATCTGGACACTCGGTGGCGATCAGATCGAGAATCTTTGTCACCGCGCCCGGTGGAACCTGCTGCAGGCGGCCGCGGACCCAGACCAGCGAACGGACCGGTTCGCGCAGCGGCAGCGGCGCATAGTCGGTCAGCTCGAGCAGCGCTTGCGAACCATCGACCCGGGCCGCCCCGCCGTCGCGGTCGGCTGGAAGTGCTACGGCGAAGGACCCGTCGTGCAGCAAGTGATGTACCGGCGTGGCGACCGGCTCCTCGCGCGCGTCCTCGTTCTCGATGGCCAGGAGCGCGCCGCCGGCCCGGGTACAGGCGCTGCGGATGCGTTCGGCAGTCGTCGGCGCGGCGCTGGTCAGCGGTAACATCATTCTCCTATCGGCTTAGGTAAGCCTAAGTTAACTTAGATCGATGGGCGCCGCAAGACTTGTTTCGCGGCGGCCGCCGCTAGGGTTGGATCGTGGTCCGCATTGCTTATCTCGGTCCCGAAGGGACCTTCACCGAGGCGGCGCTGCTACAGATGACGTCGGCCGGGTTGGTTCACGACCAAGGGCCGGATGCGTTGCGGCGGTTGCCGATCGAGAGCACGCCCGCGGCACTGGACGCTGTCCGTAACGGCGATGCCGACTACGCGTGCGTGCCGATCGAGAACTCGATCGACGGGTCGGTGATGGCCACATTAGACAGCTTGGCCATCGATTCGCCCTTGCAAGTGTTCGCCGAGATCACGTTGGACGTGGCGTTCAGCATCGTCGTCAAACCGGGTCGCAGCGCCACTGACGTGCGCACGGTGGCGGCGTTCCCGGTGGCCGCGGCGCAGGTGCGGCAATGGCTCACCGCCCAGCTGCCCAGCGCCGAACTGCGGCCGGCGTACTCCAATGCCGACGCGGCCCGACAGGTGGCCGAGGGCAACGCCGACGCGGGGGTGACCTCGCCGCTGGCCGCCGCCCATTGGGGGCTTGCCGCCCTGGCCGACGGTGTCGTCGACGAGCCCAACGCCTGCACCCGCTTCGTCCTGGTCGGCCTGCCAGGGCCGCCACCGGCCCGCACCGGCGCCGACCGCACGTCGGTGGTGTTGCGCATCGACAACGCGCCCGGGGCGCTGCTGGCCGCGCTCGCCGAATTCGGTATCCGCGGCATCGACCTCACCCGGATCGAATCCCGGCCGACCCGCACCGAACTGGGCACCTACCTGTTCTTCGCTGACTGCGTCGGCCACATCGACGACGAGGCCGTCGCCGAGGCACTCAAAGCACTGCACCGTCGTTGTGCGAATGTGCGATACCTGGGTTCCTGGCCGACGGGTGTGGCCGCCGGGGTGCTGCCGCCGCCGGGGGACGAGGCGTCACGGTGGCTGGCGCGGCTGCGGGCAGGCAAAGCGGAGCAAGTCCAGGAATCGGGGTCCGGAGGGTTTGGGTGATGAGCGGTCGTCTGGTGCTGGTGCGACACGGCCAGTCCTACGGCAACGTTGAGCGCAGGCTGGACACCCGGCCGCCGGGGGCCGAGCTGACGCCGAAGGGCCGCGACCAGGCTAGGGCGTTTGCCCTGGGTTCCGGCAGGCCGGCAATGCTCACGCACTCGGTTGCCACCCGGGCGTCGCAGACGGCCGCGGTGATCGGCGCCGAACTCGAGGTGGCTGCCCACGAGGTTGTCGGCATTCACGAGGTGCAGGTCGGGGAACTGGAAAACCGCAACGACGACGACGCGGTCGCGGAATTCAACGCCATCTACGACCGCTGGCAACACGGCGAGCTCGACGTGCCACTGCCCGGCGGCGAGACCGGCAGCGAGGTGTTGGACCGGTACGTGCCGGTGCTTACCGACCTGCGGATGCGCTACCTCGACGACGACGAGTGGGACGGCGACATCGTCGTCGTCAGTCACGGCGCGGCGATCCGCCTGGCCTCCGCGGTGCTGGCCGGTGTGGACGGAAGCTTCGCGCTGGGCAACCACCTGGACAACGCCGAGTCGGTGGTCTTGGCTCCGATCACCGACGGGCGGTGGAGTTGTGTGCGGTGGGGAACCCTGACGCCGCCGTTCTACCCACAATCCGAAGCCAGCCCGGTCGCGGACGCGGTGCGGTCAAGCACCGACCCGATGGGCTGACGAGGCGATCAAACGGCCAGCGCGACCGATTCTTCGGTGCATCCGCAGCCGACGGCATCGCAGTCGATGACGAACGTGTGCGGCAACAGCTCAGGACCGACGCAGCCCGGCTCAGTGCATTCCGACCGGTGCAGCCAATGGCGAATGATGGTGCCGTGGCAGTGATCTAGTCCTGCCCGGCAGTCGCGGCAGTCAGCGCTCATAAGGCGTTCATAGCACCGGGCCCGGACAAATTCGGGATGCCGCGCCCAGGTGGATGCCCGCGGATTCCCAGCGGCTGTCACGCCCAGCCCAGTTCTTGTAACCGGTCGTCGTCGATGCCGAAGTGGTGGGCGATTTCGTGGATCACCGTAATCGCCACCTCCTCGACGACCTCGTCGTCGGATTCACAGACATCCAGCAGCGCCCCGCGGTAGATCGTGATGGCGTCCGGCAGCGATCCGCCGTAGTCGGAGTCCCGCTCGGTCAACGCCACCCCTTCGTACAGACCGAGCAGTTCGGGGTCTTCAGCGTGGCGGTCTTCGACCAGCACGACGACGTTGTCCATCGCGGCCGTCAACTCGGGTGGGATCAGGTCGAGCGCGTCGGAGACCAACTCGTCGAACCGCTGCGGATCCATCCGCACGGCCACCGGCTAGCCCCCCGGCGCGGGCGGCGGCGGCTCCGGTGCGGGGTTGGCGGGCGGCGGTGGAGGTGGTGCCTCCGGAGCCGGGGGCGGCGGCGGCGCCCCGCCGTCTGCCGGGGGCGGCGGAGCTTCCTGCGGTGCTTGCGTAGCCGGAGCCTGGGACGCCGGCGCCCGGGGAGGCGTCACAACCGGCTGTTCCACCGGCTGTTGCGGGAGGTGCTGATTGTTCGGCGGGATGGCGTCTGGCTGGGAGGTGGGCGCCGGCGCCTGAACCGGAATCGACGGCGGCGTGAGCCGTTCCTCGGGAATGTCGGGCGGTGGTACCGGTGGCTGACCGTTGATCAGCAGCTGGCCCTTGGCGCTGTTCACCAGCGTGGCCCAGCCCCCGTTGCCCAGGCTGGCGCCGATGCTGCAAGCGACCTCACGGCTGCCCGCCTGCCAACTGGGCAGCGACACGGTCGGGTAGATCAGCGTCAGGGTCGTGGTGCGCAACTTGACGGGCGCGAGGTAGGCGTCGGTCATCTTGGTGCAGGAGTCCTTGACGAAGCCGTCCTGCTCGGGCTCGGCGGGAAGAGCAGCGGGGAATTTCTCGGCCAGGTTGACCGTGCCCGTGATCTCCATTGCATGCGGGGTCCCGCAGTCGACCGGAGCGTCGATCGGTTGGTTGGTCGCCGAGTCGATGCCCAAGCAGGTGCCGGCGGGCCAGACCTTGGACTGGTCGACGTCGGCGACCTTGCCTTTGAACGCGGCCTGTTGGTTGTTCGGTCCGGGCAGCTGCAGGCCGCACAGCATGCGGCGCTCGCCGGACTGGCGCCAGGCCCGGTCACCCGACCACAGCATGCTGACGCTGAACTTGCTGTTGGGATCGAACTTGGGTCCGAGGTAGCGGTGCACCGCAGCCTCGCACTGTTCCTGGCTGATCTGCTGAATACGCGCCGGCGACGGGGGAGCCGCGTTGGGCCCGTACTCCGAGCCGGGGAACGTCCGCATATCGACGGACTCGGCGACTTCAAACTTGTGGTCGTCCGCGCAGTTGACGATGCTCGCCGACTCCGGCGTGATATCCGGCCACATCAGGCAATCGCCGGTTTTGGCGCGGTTGAAGGCGGCGTCGCTCTTGGCTCCGGTGCTGGGCACCGGATCGCTGTTGAGGTAGCCGGCCAGCCGCCCTGGCCCACCGCCGCCAACCGGAATCGCGGTCACCAGCCCGGCGATCAACAAACCGCCGAGCGCGAAGAGGAGCAGTGCCCGCCTGGTCGCAGTGGCCTGCAAGGCCCGCGCCCACTGGAACCCGGCCAGCGGCTGTTCCGCCTCGTCGGCGGCGGGGCTGGCTGGGGAAACTTCCGTTTCGGGCGTATCCAACATCCGCTCCATTCTGACAGGAGCCGTTAAGTCGCGTGACAAATGTTGCGTATGTAGCGTCGCGGGATTGTCTGCAGCGGGTGCTCCGCAACGCCGGCGTCGCATCAAAAGTAGTCTTCAGGCCGTGATCGACCTGAAGCTGCTCCGCGAAGACCCCGATGCCGTACGCCGTTCCCAACTCAGCCGTGGCGAAGAGCCGGAACTGGTGGACGCCTTGTTGACGGCCGACACGAACCGCCGGGCCGCGATTTCGGCAGCCGACGCACTGCGCGCCGAACAGAAGTCCGCCAGCAAGAGCGTGGGCGCCGCATCAGCCGATGAGCGCCCGGCCAAGCTGGCGCGCGCCAAGGAACTCGCCGAGCAGGTGAAAGCCGCGGAAACCGCCCAGACCGAGGCCGAGGCGGCGTTCACGGCGGCACACATGGCGATCTCGAACGTCATCATCGACGGCGTCCCCGCCGGCGGGGAGGACGACTTCGCGGTGCTCGACATCGTAGGCGAACCCAGGGAGATCGAAAACCCCAAGGACCACCTGGAACTCGGTGAGGCACTGGGGCTTATCGACATGCAGCGCGGCGCCAAGGTATCCGGCTCGCGCTTCTACTTCCTGACCGGTCGTGGCGCACTGTTACAGCTCGGCCTGCTGCAGCTGGCACTGCGACTGGCCGTCGACAACGGCTTTATCCCGATGATCCCGCCGGTACTGGTGCGCCCGGAAGTGATGGCAGGCACCGGATTTCTCGGCGCCCACGCCGACGAGGTGTACCGGGTGGAAGCCGACGACCTCTACCTGGTCGGCACCTCCGAAGTGCCGCTGGCCGGCTACCACGCCGACGAGATCCTGGACCTGTCCGACGGACCGCTGCGGTACGCGGGCTGGTCATCATGTTTTCGCCGCGAGGCCGGCAGCTACGGAAAGGACACCCGCGGCATCATCCGGGTGCATCAGTTCGACAAGGTGGAAGGGTTCGTTTACTGCGAGCCCGCCGACGCCGAAGCCGAGCATCAACGGCTGCTGGCCTGGCAGCGCGAGATGCTGGCGCTCATCGAAGTGCCGTATCGGGTAATCGACGTGGCCGCAGGAGATCTCGGTTCCTCTGCCGCACGCAAATTCGACTGCGAGGCATGGGTTCCCACGCAGGGGACCTACCGCGAGCTGACGTCGACGTCGAACTGCACCACCTTTCAGGCGCGCCGGTTGGCCACCCGCTACCGGGATGACAACAGCAAGCCGCAGATCGCGGCCACACTCAACGGCACGCTGGGCACCACCCGGTGGCTGGTTGCGATCCTGGAGAACCACCAGCAGCCCGACGGCAGCGTGCGGGTCCCCGACGCACTGGTTCCATTCGTCGGCACCCAGTTGTTGGAGCCGCCGCGCTAGGCCATCACACCCGGGGTGCCACGTCGGCGAAGGAGGGGCTTCCCGCCTCGAGCGGGACACGAGCGGTCCGCGCGGTGAAGCTGATCGCGTGATACCACCCGCACAGCATGGTGAGGTCCAGTATTTCGCGATCGTCGAACTCCGCGCGCAGCGCCTCCCACAGGGCGTTGTCGATGTCTCGGTAATCGCAGAGCGCGTCGACGGCGCGGATCAGTAGGCGATCTCGCTGGCTGGTCCAGCACGGGTCGGCGGCGCCGCCGTGGGTCAGCGAGCCGACCTGGTCTTCGTCAAGCCGTGCCTTGTCGGCGAAAAAGGCGACGTGCACGCCCCATTCGTACTCACAGCCACAGCGAACGCAGGTGCGGTCGATGACGATCTCGCGGTCGCGCAGGGATAGCGACAACGCCCGGCTCAGCTCGTAGCTGCCCCACAGCGTCATGGCCTCGGCCATCGGCAGGTTTTTAACCACGGTGCGAAACAGCTCGATCGGGGGCACGTTCGCCGGCATCATCTTCTCAAGCTGCGCGGCCACGGCCGGCTCATGGGGCGGTTCGAGGGCGCCGATTCGAGGCGTTACGATTTCCGTAACCATGGACAAAAAAGTTACGTTACGGAAATCGAAACGTCAACAGGTGACCAGGCCCGGTCGTCGGGTGCGCGGGTCGACAACCGGGCGGCCCCTCATGGCCGCGCTCGACCTTCTCGGACGACGATGGTCACTGCGGATGCTGTGGGAGCTGCGCGACGGCCCGCTGGGCGCCAGGTCACTGCGCGAGCGCTGCGACGGCATGTCACCCAGCGTTCTCTACGAGCGCCTCGGCGACCTGACGGGCGCGGGCCTCATCGTTCAGCGGGACGACCAGCGCTACGAATTGAGCGAGGTCGGCCGGTCGCTCGGCGAGGCGCTAATCCCGTTGGACCAGTGGGCTCGTCGTTGGGCGGAGACAACCCACTGACAAAAGCGTTAAGCCTAGGCGTCCACAGGCGTTGGCGCAGGCGCGGATTGCGCGTGCCGGCGCTGCCGCTCGATGGTGGCGAAGTACCACGCGAGCGGGAAGGAAAAGCTGGTGAAAAAGCTGGCGAGGAAGAACAGCCACGGACGCCGGATGCCGCGCCGGTATCCGTCGACGATGGTAAACACCGGCAGCAGAATGACGTTCGCGATGATGTAGTCCTGGTCGCCCGAACCTGCAGCCGGATTAGCGAACTGTTCCCGTAGGAAGTGCGGGTAGCTGGCCGGCCCCTGGACGATGTTCCCCTGGCCGCCCGCGTCGAGCACGAAGTGGATGTTGAAGTACCAGCCCAGCGCGATCGAGGCGATGCCGGCCGCGTAGTAAACGCATTCCAGCGGCGATAGCCACGGTCCGTCGGCTGGTTTGGCGTAGATCTTCGGGTTCGACGCGATAATCCAGCCGATGACGGCGAGCCCGAGGATTGCGTGAACATAAAGCCAGATCATGGGCGAAGTCTCGCTCTTGTTCCGAAGTTTTGTCAATAATGACAGAACTGAAAAGGGGTACTTTACTGGCATGGTCCGGCCCGCGCAGACGGCACGCAGCGAGCGCACTCGCGAAGCGTTGCGCCAAGCCGCCCTGGTGCGATTCCTGGCGCAGGGCGTCGAGGAAACGTCGGCAGAACAGATCGCGCTGGACGCCGGGGTGTCGCTGCGGACCTTTTATCGCCACTTCCGGTCCAAGCACGATCTGCTGTTTGCCGACTACACGGGGCTGCACTGGTTTCGCGCTGCGCTGGACGACAGACCGGCCGGCGAACCGATCATCGATTCGGTGCAGTCGGCCATCTTTTCATTTCCCTATGACGTTGAAGCGGTGGCGAAAATCGCCGCGTTGAGAGGCGGCGAGCTAGATCCGCGGCGCATCGTCCGTCATATCCAGGAAGTCCAAGCCGACTTCGCCGACGCCATCCAGGCGCAGCTGCAACGCCGTAGCTGTGCAGCGGACCGGACACCGGATGAGCGGTTGCGCATAGCGGTGACCGCGCGCTGCATCGCCGCGGCTGTCTTCGGCGCGATGGAAGTCTGGATGATCGGCGACGACCGGTCGCTGGGGGAACTGGCGCGGGTATGCCACGCGGCGCTGGAATCGTTGCGCTCCGGCATCACCGACGCCTGGACGCCCGACGCAGTTTCGTCATAATTGACAAAACTTTGCGTCCATGTCAGCGTGCAGTTCTGGAGGGCAGCACATGACTGGTTATGACGCGATAGTTATCGGTGCCGGGCATAACGGGCTGGCCGCGGCGGTGCTGCTACAGAAGGCAGGACTGCGGACCGTGTGCCTGGATGCCAAGTTGTACGCCGGTGGGATGGCCTCCACGGTGGAGCTGTTCGACGGGTACCAGTTCGAGATCGCCGGCTCGGTGCAATTCCCGACCGCCTCCGTCGTTGTTCAGGAACTGGGCCTGGACACCCTGCCGACCATCGACCTGGAGGTGATGTCGGTCGCACTGCGCGGTGTGGGTGACGATCCGCTGGTCCAGTACAGCGACCCGGTCAAACTGTTCACTCACCTCAACGAGGTGCACGGTGCGGACGCGGTCAACGGGATGGCGGGGCTGATGGCGTGGAGCCAGGCGCCCACGCGGGCACTGGGCCGGTTCGAAGCAGGCGCGCCGCCCAAGACTCTGGACGAGATGTATGCCTGCGCCACAAACGAATTCGAACGCTCTGCCATCGATGACATGCTGTTCGGTTCGGTCACCGATGTGTTGGACCGCTATCTTCCAGACCGGGAGAAGCACGGTGCACTGCGCGGCTCGATGACCGTGCTGGCCGTCAACACCCTCTACCGTGGGCCGGCCACCCCGGGCAGCGCAGCCGCGCTCGCCTTCGGGCTGGGGGTTCCCGACGGGGACACCATGCAGATGAAGAAGCTCCGCGGCGGCATCGGCGCGCTCACCTCGCATCTGTGCAAACTGCTCGAGAGCCACGGCGGCGAAGTTCGGCTTCGTAGCAAGGTGACCGAGATCGTCGTCGCCGACGGCCGGGTGAGTGGAGTGCGGACCGAGACGGGAGAGACGTTGACCGCTGGAATCGTCGTCTCCGGCATCGCGCCCGATGTCGCGCTCAACGAGCTGATCGATCCCGCTGCGCTACCGGCCGACATCCGGGAACGCTATTCGCGAATCGATCACCGCGGCAGTTATCTGCAGATGCACTTCGCGCTGGACGAAGCCCCCACCTTCACCGCGCCGTACGAGGCGCTCAACGACCCAGCCATGCAGGCATCCATCGGCCTTTTCTGCACGCCGGAGGAAGTCCAGCAGCAGTGGGAGGATTGCCGCCGCGGGATCGTTCCGGCCGACCCGACGGTGGTTTTGCAGATCCCGTCGCAGAACGATCCGGACCTGGCCCCCGAGGGTAAGCACGCCGCGTCGGCGTTCGCGTTGTGGTTCCCCATCGAAGGCGGCGCTGACTATGGCCGGGCAAAGGTCGAAATGGGTCAGCGGGTGATCGACAAGATCACCCGGCTCGCACCGAATTTCGAGCGCAGCATCATCCGGCACACCACCTTCACGCCCAAGCACATGGGTGTGATGTTCGGCGCCCCGGGCGGCGACTACTGCCACGGGCTGCTGAACCCGGATCAGATCGGCCCGAACCGGCCCGGCCCGAAAGGCTTTCTCGGCCAGCCGATCCCGATCGACGGGCTTTACCTGGGCAGTGCGGGTTGCCACGGCGGACCCGGAATCACGTTCATCCCCGGCTACAACGCCGGTCGTGCCGCGCTGGCCGACCGCTAACCGAGCTGGCTCAGCAACTCGTCCAGCAGGGCGGTGAACTCGTCCGGGCGTAGCGGCGTGAACGCGGGGCTCGGCCAGGTTCCCGGTATGTCCAGGGTGATCAACGTCGACTTGATGGGCCGTTGCACATCCAGCGGCAGCCAACGGCGGAAGTCTGAGCTGCCCCAGACGCGGAACCGCTGCATGAACAGGCCCAATGACTCGGCTTTATATCCGCGGATCGTGTCTAGAGCGATGACCTTGGATGTGCCGGAGGGAAAGTGGTAGCGGCGCAACGTGATCGCCGCGCGGTCCAGCTGGACGAGGCCGTCATCATACGTCTCGCTCATGCCCGGGAGCTCCGCAGCTGATGACCCCGTGAGGTCAGGCAACGGCCGTCGTCCAGTCGCCACTGCCATCCGTGCAGATTGCAGGTCAGCGTGTTGCCTTCTACCACACCGAATTTCGATAGGTCGGCCTTGAGATGGGGGCAGCGGCGCTGAATCTCCCAGCCGTCCAGTGTGACCGACGCGGAGTCGTCGTGGGTCTCGGCGAACCAGCCGTCGGCGTAGGCGATCCGTTCGTCGGTCAGGCACTTGAAGAAGGTGTACAGGTATTCGTTGTAGCCGCCGACCCGCCATGCCTTGAAACGAGTGGACAAGAAGATGGTGTTGACCCAGTCCGGTTCGCGATCCCGCAGCACGGTGCGGACCAGCTCAGGCGCTATCGCGAAACCATAGCGGACTTTTTCGTCGGGAATCCGTTCGCGCACAGCCCGTTTCGGGAAGTCGAGGATTACGGTTTCCGGGCCGATCACCAGTTCGACGGGGTAGCCGATGCCGTCGCAGATCTCGTCGCTTTGCAGCATGATCGGCTCGAACAGCGCGCGTAGTTGTTCTAGCAGCGGTTCACCGGCGGCCGGGGCCCAGCTCGCCCGCTCGGCCGCCAAGACTGGCGCCATCCGGTCGGCATAGTCGGCGATGTACGCCGGCTTACCGGTGGTGAAGATGGCGGCGACCTGCTCGGCGGGTAGCGGGTGATTCAGCGAATTCAGTTCTGTGCCAGTGAAGTCCGCGGTCGACCCGGGAATCATCAGCAGGCCGCGATCATGCCCGTGGGTGCGCATCTGATCCAGGAACACCATTTGGTCGGGGAAGATGTTGGCCGGATCGCCGTGATCGTCGTTGAGGTGGCGCAACTCGGGATCCAAGAAGCACGGCGGCCCCGCCGACGGCACCACCCAGGTCGCTCCCACTTGGGCGATGTACTGGCGGGCGCGGTCCATTTGCCGTTGCCGTTTCTGGGTGCCGAACGACTCCTTGGCGCGGGCCGGCATGTCGTAGACCATCGGGTACCAGATCGCCCCGGAGTACTGCAGCAGATGCACATCGATGTGCCCGAACTCGGATGTCAGCACATCCAAATCCACTGGCCGGGCATCATTCATGTGGAAAACCGTTGTTGCGCGGTCGGAAACCACCAGAGCCGAATCACCGATAGGGCCGTCAGCGGGTGCGCGCAGGGCGATGACCATGACGTCGAGATCGCCCTTGGGTCCGCTGATCCGGTGCTTGACCGAGTCGGTGGTCTCAAAGAATCGGTGAAAGCCTAACTTCTGCAACTCATTTCGAAGATCCGGCACCGGGTAGTCGGGCAGGAGCACCACCGCGTCTTTGTTGACGTGCGCATCGAGATGCTTCGTGTCGAAGTGGTCCCTGTGCAGGTGCGAGATATACAGGTAGTCGCAGTCGCCCAGCGTGTCCCAGTCCAGCGCGCTGTTGTCCGGGAACGGGAACCAGGATGCGAAGTAGGCCGGATTCACCCAGGGGTCACACAGGATGCTGCCCGCATGGGTGTGGATCAGAAATCCGGCGTGGCCTACGCTCGTGACCTGCACAAATACCTTTCTCGGTGGTTTTGATGGCTTTTTTCACACGTGCATTTTCAGCGCAAAGCGCAGCCTCGAGCTTAGCGTGAGGTGTCGTCCTCGGCCTGCCACAGCCGCCGGTAATAGTCCATGCGCGTCGGGTCTGGCTCGATGCCGTAGGCGGCGAAGAACTCCGCGTCCCACACCCGGCCGGGGTAGTTCCAGCCCAGTGACAGCGCCGCCACCGCGAGGTCGGCCCATCTGTCGGCCACACCGAGATCGCTGAAGTCGACATGCCCGCAACAGCGACCGTCGTCATCGATCAGCGTGTTGGGCGAGCATGCGTCACCGTGGCAGACCACCAGCTGATCGACAGGCGGCGGCTCGCCCAGGCGCGCTCGCGCATCCGTCCTCAGCCTGGCCAGTCGGCTGGTCGCTGACCAGTCGAACGGGCATGAGCGCACCGGCAATCGATCGTGCAGCGTCCGCAGGCCCGCACCGATCGCTCGCACCGCCACGTCCGGTGATGCCAGCCAGCGTGGGTGTACCGCGGACAGCCCGGGCAGCGCGCCGGTACGTAGCCACACACAGTCTCTTTCGACGCCGAACCCCAGCACCCGCGGCGCCGGTAGGTGGTGGGACGCCCATCGCAGGCGCCGCGCTTCGCCGGCGAAGCCGGCGGTGTTTGTGTTAGCCACCTTGATGAACTCCCGGCCGGGGATGTCGGAGCCCACCCGGAAGGTCGCCCCGCCCTCCTTATTTACCCAGACCGCGTGCACGGATCTGCCGCCGGCCAACCTGGCGACGACGGCGGGCACCGGCGGTTGGGACGACGGGAAGGTCACGGGTCGGCTCTTTTCACCACTTCAGGCGGCTCACAGCCGGGAGCACTACGCTGAGTGGCTGTGGAACCGGTATACGGGACTGTCATTCAGATTGCCCGGTTGATCTGGCGCCTACAGGGCCTAAAGATCACCGTCTCCGGGGTCGAGCACCTACCTACCAGCGGTGGTGCGGTTGTCGCGGTCAACCACACCGGCTACCTCGACTTCACCTTCGCAGGTTTGCCCGCTTACAAGCAGGGCCTGGGCCGCAAGGTGCGATTCATGGCCAAGCAGGAGGTCTTCGACCAAAAGATCACCGGACCGATCATGCGCAGCCTGCGGCACATCTCGGTGGACCGGCAGGACGGGGCCGCGTCCTACGAAGCCGCCGTGCGGATGCTGAAGGACGGTGAGCTGGTCGGGGTGTACCCCGAAGCCACGATCAGCCGCAGTTTCGAGATCAAAGAGTTCAAGTCCGGGGCCACCCGGATGGCGGTCGAGGCCGGCGTGCCAATCGTTCCGCACATCGTCTGGGGTGCACAACGGATCTGGACCAAGGGCCATCCCAAAAAGCTGCTTCGCCCGAAGGTGCCGATCACGGTGCTCGTCGGCGAACCGATCCAACCGACGCTCGCGATTGAGGATTTGAAGGGCCTGCTGCATTCGCGCATGCAACACCTGCTGGAACGCGCGCAGGAACAGTACGGGCCGCATCCTGCCGGGGAGTTCTGGGTGCCGCGCCGGCTGGGCGGTGGCGCGCCATCGTTAGCCGAGGCGTCCCGCCTCGACGCCGAGGAGGCAGCCGCGCGGGCGGCCCGTCGCGCCCAAGCCGCCGGGGCGCCGGAGTCGTAATCGATGGTGGAGCCGACCTTCCGCACGCTCGAAATCGTGACCCAGCTGGTCGTGATGGCGACTGGAACGCGGATCACCTACCGCGGCGAGGAGAACGTCCCCGCACACGGTGGCGCGGTGGTCGCAATCAATCACACCAGCTATGTCGACTTTCTGCCGGCCGCGTTGGCTATGCACCGCCGCGGCCGTCGACTGCGGTTCATGATCAAGGCGGAAATGCAACAGGTGGAGGTGGTCAACTTCCTGATCAAACACACCAAGACCATTCCGGTGGATCGAGACGCCGGCGCGGGTGCCTATGCGGTGGCCGTACAGCGGCTCCGCGAGGGGGAGCTGGTCGGGGTCTACCCGGAGGCCACCATCAGCCGCAGCTTCGAGCTCAAAGAATTCAAGACGGGCGCCGCCCGGATGGCTCTCGAAGCCGATGTCCCGATCGTTCCGGTGATTGTCTGGGGCGCGCAGCGGATCTGGACCAAGGACCATCCACGACATATCGGCCGCAAGAAGCTGCCGGTCACCGTGCAGGTGGGCCCGCCGCTGCGAGCCGCTGAAGACATCACGCAAACCAGCGCCGCCCTGCGGGAATCGATGACCGCGCTGCTGCACCAGGCCCAGCAGCGGTACCCGCATCCGGCCGGCGCCTACTGGGTGCCGTCCCGGCTGGGCGGCGGCGCGCCGACTTTGGCCGAGGCGGCTCAGATCGAGGCCGACGAGGCTGCGGCGAGGGCCGCTCACCGTACCCCGCATCAGTCGCGGTAGGGGGGAAGGAGAAGGACATGGCAGAGCCCTTTTACCGGTTGGGCGAGTGGATCGTTCCGCCGGTGGTCGCAATGCAGGGAACCAAATTCACCTTCCACGGCCTCGAGAACATTCCGCAGCGGGGCGGCGCGATACTTGCCCAGAACCACACCAGCTATCTGGACTGGCTTCCACCGTTGTTCGCCGCACGTGAGCGGGGCCGTCGGATGTACTTCATGATCAAGGCGGAGATGGCCGATGTGAAAGCGGTCAACTATGTGATCAAGCACGCCAGGCTGATTCCGGTGGACCGCAGGACGGGACACGACGCTTTCGACGTGGCCGTGCGGCGGCTGCGCGAGGGCGAACTCATCGGAATGCATCCCGAAGCCACCATCAGCCGCAGTTTCGAACTGAGGGAATTCAAAACCGGAGCAGCGCGGATGGCGCTGGATGCGCAGGTGCCGATCATTCCCATGATTGTCTGGGGTGCCCATCGGATTTGGCCCAAAGATCATCCAAAGAAGGTGTTCCGCAACAAAGTTCCAATCACCGTGGCCGCCGGCCGGCCGCTGCCGGCCCACGGCACCCCAGAGCAACTCAATGTCTCGCTGCGCAATGCGATGAATGAGTTGCTCTATCGAGTGCAGGCGGAATATCCCCATCCCGATGGCGAATATTGGGTGCCGCGGCGGCTGGGTGGCAGCGCGCCGAGCCAGGAAGACTCCAGGGCGATCCGATTGTCTGAATTGCAGGAGCGGGCGCAAAGGTACGGGACCGACGGCGTGACGCGACCGGGGCAAGACCAAAGCGGATTGCACTGACGGCGCCGGCCGGCTCCCATGGATTGCGAAGGCGGATCGTCTTAGTGACGTCTCAGTGACAAACCCGATATTGCCGGCGCTCATCGCTTGCGACGTCGACGGCACGTTGTTCGACGAAAACGAAACCATCACCCCGCGCACCCGCGACGCGGTACGCGGTGCCGTCGACGCCGGTGCTCTGTTCGTCGTGGCAACCGGCCGCCCCCCGCGGTGGATACGTCCTGTCGTGGAGGCACTCGGTTTCGCGCCAATGGCGGTGTGCGCCAACGGCGCCGTCATCTATGACCCCGCGTCCGACCGGGTCGTGTCAGCGCGCACCCTGGCCGTGGACACCCTGGGCGAGTTGGCCGAGATCGCCACCCGCGCCATCCCGGGCGCGGGGCTGGCCGTCGAGCGGATCGGCGAGCGCGCCCATGACACGGCAACGCCACAGTTCATCAGCTCGCCGGGGTACGAGCATGCGTGGCTGAACCCGGACAACACCGAGGTGTCGATCGACGACCTGCTCAGCGCGCCGGCGATCAAGCTGCTGATCCGTAAGGCCGGTGCCCGCAGCGCGGATATGGCGGCCGAACTGACCAAGCACGTCGGCATCGAGGGCGACATCACCTACTCCACCAACAACGGGCTGGTGGAGATCATCCCGTTGGGAATCAGCAAGGCCACCGGTGTGGAAGAGGTCGCCAAACCGCTGGGGATCGCCAATCACGAGGTGGTGGCCTTCGGGGACATGCCCAACGACGTACCGATGCTGCTGTGGGCGGGTCGCGGCGTGGCGATGGGGAACGCGCACCCCGACGTCCGGGCTGCCGCCGATGAGGTCACCACGTCCAACAACGACGACGGGGTTGGGCGGGTGCTGGAACGCTGGTGGCAGTAGCACCTAGGCGGCCGCCGGATGCGCTGGTAGCGAGAAGTGTTCCGCCGGCACCGTCGGGCCGCTCGGGGACTGTGTCGACAGTTTCGTCGTGATCCCGTCGACGACCTCGGTGACATTTCCGCTGAGCCGCTCGTAGTTCAAGGTCCCGTGCTGGAAGTTTTGCGTAATCTGCAGGGGCTCTTGTATTTCCGCGCTGGTCGGCAACCCGAGTGGACCGCGCTCGAAGCTCAGCGAGCCCCAGGCGTCGTAGATTGCGCCGGTGACCGGCTGTGCCCCGGTATCGGGTGACCAGTACATAGCGCCCCTGGCGAAGGTGGCATAGCGGGCATCACCCTCGGCGCTGTCTTCCGGCGAGGTCGGTGCGCCCAGAACACTGTTCATGCCGCCGATCGCCTGCCAGTGCTCGTAGATCGCGCCGCCCTGCAGCGCCTTGATCAACTCCTCGGGCGGATCGTTGAAATGCGATGCGATATCCCGGATTTCGTCCATCAGCGCATAGGCGGCGTTGCCCGGGCAATCGGTGTTACCGACGTCGCGGTGGGTGAAGATAGTGGGCAGGTTCGCTATGGCGCCGGCCGGAAAGGTGGTGTAGTGGCTACCCGCTGACTCGAGTGCCACCGTGCCCTTGGGGTCGACGCCGTCCAGGCCCAGACGCCAGCCCAGGAGACGGCCAACGGTGCGAAGCTGAATCGGCGTCGGCGGCATGTCGTCGAAGTTGCCGATCATGGCCACACCCCAGGTATTGCGGTTGAATCCGCCGGTGTGGAAACCCTCGACCGCTTTGGTCAGTCCCCCGGCGCTGCCCTCGAACACCTGGCCGTATTTGTCGACCAACGCGTTGTAGGCGATGTCGCACCAGCCCAGCGTTTTGCTGTGGTAGGTGTAGATGGCCTTGACAATCCCGGCCGATTCCAGCGGTGAGTAGTCATTGCTGCCCGCGGTGTGGTGAATGACCGCGGCGCGAATCCCGTTGTCGTACTGGGGACTACCGCATCGCAGCGATTCGTCGGCGCCCCATTCGGCTCGGCTGATGATGCTGGGTGCTTGTCCCGGCATCACGACCCCGGACGGCGGCGTCCACTGCGTTTTGGCCGGCGCTTGTGGCGGGGAGATGAGGATCGCGGAGATGTTCTGTCCGAAGGGCTGCTCCTTGGACGCCGGCTTGTATCCCAAGCCGTCTTTCTCCGGCGGGTCGCTCGGTGGTACAGGTGGGGTCATCGGCGCATCGAGCGGGCGCGTGACCGCGATCTGCACGGTCGTGGTGGTGCCGACGAAGACCGGATCCGTGCTGCGGGGGCCCTCGGTTGGACCGGCCGACTGGGCCGACCCGGCCAGCCCTGCGCCGCTCGCAGCACCGCTGTCGGGTGCTGCGGTTTCATACTCGGTCTGATACCAGGGTCCCCACGACCCGTCGGGCCGTTTTGCGCGCACCCGTGTCGAGGTTCCGGCCAGGTCGCCGGTGAGCGCGACCAACGAGAACGGCTTGTCCTGCGTGACTTCGCGAACCGCGACGCCGCCTCCGAGCCCGATCAGCGGTTGCTCGGTGAGCTGGGTGTCGTGAGCCGGAGGTGGGTCGTGCACGCCGCGATCGTGTGTCGCGTCCGCCACCGCCGAGACGATGACGATGGTCGCCGCGATGGCGGTGAGCAACATCGTTGGCGCACGACTACGAGACGACACCAGCTGATGTTACGTGTGTTTCTATTGTTATTTATGAGGCGACACGATATATGCCTGCGGAAAACTCCACGAAAACCTGTTCGACGGCACCGCAGAGATTTAGTTGCTGGACGGGTTGCTAGCTCCCGAATCCATTGACTCTGCGGTGCCGTCAGGTGACAGGTTCCCCGAAGCTCTAGACGGGAGGCAACGCCGGCGCGGCAGCCGGCAGGGCACCCGCGGCTGCCGGGAGGGCCCCAGCGGCACCGGGCAGGGCACCCGCGAGACCCGGCAGGGCACCCGCAGCGCCCGGCAGGGCACCCGCAGCGCCCGGCAGGGCACCCGCGGCACCCGGCAGGGCACCCGCGACACCCGGCAGGGCACCCGCAGCGGCGCCGGGCGCAGCCGCGCCACCGTGGACACCCTGCATGATCGCCGGCATCACCAAGCCCTTGAGCAGGTCGATGGCCTGACCGGCGCCTAGCTGGTTGGCGGCTTGCATCATGTCGTTGACGAGTCCACCACCGCCACCGCCGCCATTGCCGCCGCCACCGCCGAGGCCGCCGAGGCCGCCGGTCCCGATGGGCGACGCGCCGCCCAGTGTCGACGGATCACCGAGGATCGGGTAGGTGCCGTCGGCACCCGGGTCCAATCCGGCCGGCGCGGCGCCGATCGGCACCTCGCTGGTAGCGACCCCAGGACCGCCCAGGCCCGGCGTGATTCCGGCCGGGCTGGTCAGGCCGGGGTTGGAAAGTGCGGGGTTCATTCCCGCACCCGGCGTGGTCGGTAGTGCACCGGGCGCGGTCAGCCCAGGCGTTCCAGGCATCATGCCCGGGCTCGTCATCCCCGGGCTGGCTAGACCCGGGCTGGTCAGCCCCGGTGTGCCAAGGCCCGGGCTAGTTAGACCTGGACTCGTCAGACCCGTAGTTCCCAGCCCCGGGCTGGTGAGGCCCGGGCTGGTCAGGCCCGTCGTGGTGCCACTGTTACCGCTCAACGCAGGCACCGGCGGCAAGTTGATCCCGAACTGCGACAGTCCCTGCGACAGCGCGCCCATCAGCTCGCCGGGCAGGTCGCTCATGACTGCCGCTTGCTTGAATTCGTGATGCTCGGGCGGCTTGCTGCCTGCAGTCGATTCGTAAACCAGGAAGTATGCGCAAGGACTCGCGACTGCCAGGGCGGCGACCGCGCTCATGGCTGTCGAAAGCTTGCGTCGGCGTCGGTTCGGCACGGAAGTCTCCTCAATCTGGACAACTTATTTGAACTGCGTGTTGTGTCGGCGTGTCATGCCTGTCCTATCCGGCATGAACCACACACAGTTGATGGTACGAGTGAGATTCCTGTGACCAGAGTGGTGATATTGAATCGTGAGGCAATTGCGACCTTGGCCGCAATCTTGTGCTCGGCCCCATGGCGGCCATGCCCGGGTGGTCGATCGCCAACTCGATAGCGTCGCCAAATCGGGTTACGCGATGCGGTCAGATACCCTAGGCAACCGATGACAGCTCGTTTCGACCTCTTCGTCGTCGGCTCCGGATTCTTCGGCCTGACCATCGCCGAGCGCGTGGCTACCCAACTCGGGAAGCGTGTGCTGGTCGTCGAACGGCGTCCGCACATCGGCGGCAACGCGTACTCCGAGGCCGAGGCCCAGACGGGCATCGAGGTCCACAAGTACGGCGCGCACCTGTTCCACACCTCTAATAAGAGGGTCTGGGACTACGTGCGGCAGTTCACCGACTTCACCGACTACCGGCACCGGGTATTCGCGATGCACAACGGGCAGGCATACCAGTTCCCGATGGGGCTGGGCCTGGTGTCGCAGTTCTTCGGCAAGTACTTCACTCCCTCCGAGGCGCGGCAGCTCATCGCGCAACAAGCCGCTGAGATCGACACCGCGGACGCGCAAAACCTGGAGGAAAAGGCCATCTCCCTGATCGGCCGACCGCTCTACGAGGCGTTCGTCAAGGGGTACACCGCCAAGCAGTGGCAGACCGACCCTAAGGAACTGCCGGCGGCCAACATCACCCGGCTGCCGGTGCGCTACACCTTTGACAACCGATACTTCAGCGACATTTATGAGGGCCTGCCAGTCGACGGTTACACCGCGTGGCTGCAGAACATGGCCAGCGACGACCGCATCGAGGTCAGGCTGAACACCGACTGGTTCGATGTCCGGGATCAACTGCGCGTGCAGAGCCCGGAGGCACCTGTCGTTTACACCGGCCCGCTGGACCGCTACTTCGACTACGCCGAAGGCCGGCTCGGCTGGCGCACACTGGACTTCGAAGTCGAAGTGTTACCGATCGGGGATTTTCAGGGCACGCCGGTGATGAACTACAACGATCTCGATGTGCCCTACACCCGCATCCATGAGTTCCGTCACTTCCACCCGGAGCGCGAATACCCCGACGACAAGACGGTGATCATGCGGGAGTACTCCCGGTTCGCCGAAGACGACGATGAGCCCTACTATCCGATCAATACCGAGGCCGACCGCGCCTTGTTGGCCGCCTATCGGGAGAGGGCGAAGTCCGAGACCGCGTCATCGAAGGTACTGTTCGGCGGCCGGCTGGGCACCTACCAGTATCTGGATATGCACATGGCAATTGCCAGCGCACTGAACATGTACGACAACATCCTGGCGCCGCACCTGCGCGACGGCATGCCACTCGAGGAAGGCGCGCGCGGATGACTGCCGTGAGCCTGCTGGCCCGAATAATCCTGCCGCGTCCGGGTGAGCCCCTCGACGTGCGCAAGCTCTACCTGGAGGAGTCGACCACCAACTCCCGGCGCGCGCATGCGACGACCCGCACCTCACTGCAGATAGGTGCGGAGTCCGAGGTGTCGTTCGCGACGTACTTCAATGCCTTCCCGGCCAGCTACTGGCGGCGGTGGTCGATCTGCAAGTCGGTGGTGCTCCGCGTCGAAGTGACCGGATCCGGTCGTGTCGACGTCTACCGGACCAAGGCCACCGGGGCGCGCATCCTCATCGAGGGCCGCAACTTCGCCGGCTCCGAGGATCAGCCGGTCGTCGTCGAGATCGAGGTGGGGCTGCAACCGTTCGAGGACGGCGGCTGGATCTGGTTCGACATCACCACCGACACCAAGGTCAGCCTGCTCAGCGGTGGCTGGTATGCCACCGAGCCTGCCCCGGGCAAGGCCAACATCGCCGTCGGCATCCCGACGTTCAACCGCCCCGCCGACTGCACCAACGCGCTGGCCGCGCTCACCGCGGATCCGTTGGTGGATGAGGTGATTGGTGCGGTGATCGTGCCGGATCAGGGTGTGCGCAAAGTGCGCGATCACCCGGACTTCCCCGCCGCGGCCGCCCGGCTGGGCAGCCGGCTGTCCATCCACGACCAGCCCAACCTCGGCGGGTCCGGCGGCTACAGCCGGGTGATGTACGAGGCGCTGAAAAACACCGATTGCCAACAGATTCTGTTCATGGACGACGACATCCGCATCGAGCCGGACTCGATTCTGCGGGTGTTGGCCATGCACCGCTTCGCCAAGAGCCCGATGCTGGTGGGCGGCCAGATGCTCAACCTGCAGGAGCCGTCGCACCTGCACATCATGGGTGAAATGGTGAACCGGTCGAACTTCATGTGGACCGCCGCGCCGCACACCGAATATGACCACGACTTCGCCGAATATCCGTTGAACGACAAGAACGCTCGAAGCAAACTGCTACACCGCCGCATCGACGTCGACTACAACGGCTGGTGGACGTGCATGATCCCGCGGCAGGTGGCTGAAGAGCTGGGACAGCCGCTGCCGCTGTTCATCAAATGGGACGACGCCGACTACGGCCTGCGGGCGGCGGAGCACGGATATCCGACCGTCACGCTGCCCGGCGCAGCGATCTGGCACATGGCCTGGAGCGACAAGGACGACGCCATCGACTGGCAGGCCTACTTCCATCTGCGCAACCGGCTGGTGGTCGCGGCGATGCACTGGGACGGTGATGTCGCCGGCCTGGTCCGCAGTCACCTGAAGGCAACGCTGAAACACCTTGCTTGCCTTGAGTATTCGACGGTGGCTATCCAGAACAAGGCAATCGACGACTTTCTCGCCGGCCCCGAGCACATCTTCTCGATCCTGGAATCCGCGCTGCCCGAAGTGCACCGGATGCGCAAGGAATACCCGGATGCCGTTGTCCTGCCGGCGGCGAGCGAGCTGCCGCGGCCGTTGAAGCGAAGCAAGGCGATGAATCCTCCGGCGAACCCGGTGTCCATCGGTTACCGGCTGGCCCGCGGGATAGTGCACAACCTCAGGGTCGCCGATCCGGCCCTCCACCAGCGCCCGGAGTTCAACGTGCCGACCCAGGACGCGCGCTGGTTCCGGTTATGCACGGTTGACGGGGTGACCGTGACGACGGCCGATGGGTGCGGTGTGGTCTATCGACAGCGCAATCGACGCAAGATGTTCTCGTTGCTGTTCAAGTCGCTGCGCCGTCAGCGCCAGTTGTTGAGCCGGTTCGACGAGATGCGCCGGGTGTACCGGGGCGCGCTGCCCGTGCTGTCCAGCAAGGAGAAGTGGGAGGCGGCGTTGCTGCCATCAGCAGAGCATGGCTGAAACCCCTCTTTCAGAGGCGCCGCGCGGCGAAGTCGCCGCAATGGTGGCCGTTCAGTCGGCACTGGCTGACCGTCCTGGGGTGCTGACTACGGCGCGGGGACTGTCCCACTTCGGAGAGCACAGCGTCGGCTGGGTGGCCGTGTCGCTGCTCGGTGCGGCGTTGGCGCCGCGCCATCGCCGGGACTGGCTGGTGGCCGGGGCCGGCGCGCTCGTCGCACACGCGGTCGCCGTGCTGATCAAGCGGCTGGTGCGACGCAAACGGCCGAATCATCCTGCCGTCGCGGTGAATGTCGGCACGCCCAGCCAGCTGAGCTTCCCGTCGGCGCATGCCACCTCGACCACGGCCGCGGCAATCCTGATGGGCCGCGCTACCGGGCTGCCGCTGCCCGTGTTGCTCGTCCCTCCGATGGCGCTGTCGCGGATACTGCTGGGGGTGCACTATCCCAGCGACGTCGCCTTCGGCATCGGGCTCGGTGCCGCCGTCGCGGGGATCGCACGCCGAGCGCGGGAGGCGTGGCCGAATGAGTGAAGACGTGGTGACCGGACCGCCGGCCAACCTGATCATCGGGGTGGTCAAGGCGATCCGCCCGCGGCAATGGGTGAAGAACGTAATCGTGCTAGCCGCGCCGCTGGCCGCGTTGGGCGGGGCTGTCCGCTACGACTACGGCAAGGTATTGACCGAAGCGTCGGTAGCCTTCGTGGTGTTCAGCCTGGCGGCCTCATCGATATACCTGATCAACGACGTGCGCGACGTCGAGGCCGACCGGGAGCACCCCACCAAGCGATTCCGGCCGATCGCGGCCGGTGTGGTGCCCGCGTGGCTGGCCTACGTTCTGGCCGCGCTGCTGGGTGTGGCCTCCCTGGCCATTGCCTGGTGGCTGACGCCGAACCTGGCGCTGGTGATGGCCGTCTACATCGGGATGCAGCTCGGTTACTGCTTCGGCCTCAAGCACCAAGCGGTAATGGACATCTGCATTGTGTCGTCGGCCTATTTGCTTCGGGCCATCGCCGGGGGTGCGGCCACCAATATCCCGTTGTCGCAGTGGTTTTTGCTTTTCGTGGCGTTCGGGTCGCTGTTCATGGTGGCCGGCAAGCGCTACGCCGAACTGCAAGTCGCCGAGCGCACCGGCGCGGCGATCCGCAAGGCGCTGGAGAGCTACACCAGCACCTACCTGCGATTCGTCTGGACGTTGTCGGCCACCGCGGTGGTGGTGTGCTACGGGCTGTGGGCGTTCGAGCGCGACCACCATTCGGGGTCCTGGTTCGCCGTGTCGATGGTCCCGTTCACCATCGCGATCCTGCGCTACGCGGTCGACGTCGACGGCGGGCTGGCCGGAGAGCCAGAAGACATTGCGCTGCGTGACCGGGTGTTGCAGCTGTTGGCGCTGGCGTGGATCGCAACAGTCGGAGCCGCCGTTGCCTTCGGCTAGCCCCCAACTGAATGCCCTGAAGATGGGGGTGATGCGCCGTCGGGCAGTGGTCAGGCGGGTCAGCCGGCCGGTGTTCCCGTACGACACCGTGGTCCGGGTCAGCCTGTGGATCAGCGTGGCGATGGTCGCCCTGCTGTTCGGGTGGGGGAGCTGGCAACGACGCTGGATCGCCGACGACGGACTGATCGTGCTGCGCACGGTGCGCAACCTGCTGGCCGGCAACGGGCCGGTCTTCAATCAGGGCGAGCGCGTCGAGGCGAACACCTCCACGGCGTGGACCTATCTGATGTACGCGGGAAGCTGGATCGGCGGGCCGATGCGCATGGAGTACGTGGCGCTGGTCCTGGCTCTGGGGCTGTCCGTGCTGGGCGTGGCACTGCTGATGCTGGGTACCGGCCGGCTGTACGCACCCAGCTTGCGGGGCACTAGGGCGGTCATGCTGCCCGCCGGTGCGTTGGTCTACATCGCGTTGCCACCGTCGCGTGACTTCGCCACCTCCGGTCTGGAAAGCGGCTTGGCACTGGCCTATTTGGGGTTGCTGTGGTGGATGATGGTCTGCTGGGCGCAGCCACTGCGGACCCGCCCGGACAACCAGGTGTTCATCGGTGCGCTGGCCTTCGTCGCGGGGTTCAGCGTTCTGGTGCGGCCCGATTTCGCACTGATGGGCGGGCTGGCGCTGATCATGATGCTGATCGCGGCCCGTACCTGGCAGCGTCGCGTGCTGATCGTGGTGGCGGGCGGATTTCTGCCGGTCGCCTACCAGATCTTCCGGATGGGCTACTACGGCCTGCTGGTGCCCGGTACCGCTCTGGCCAAGGACGCCGCCGGCGACAAGTGGTCCCAGGGCATGATCTATCTCTCGAACTTCAACGCGCCCTACGCGATGTGGGCGCCGGCGGTGCTGCTTGTGCCACTGGGACTGCTGTTGATGGCGGCACGTCGCCGGCCGTCGTTCCTGCGCCCCGCGCTGGCGCCTAACTACGGCCGGGTGGCCCGGGCGGTGCAAAGCCCGCCGGCAGTGGTGGTTTTCGTCCTCGTGAGCGGTCTGCTGCAGGCGCTGTATTGGATTCGGCAAGGCGGCGACTTCATGCACGCACGAGTGTTGCTGGCACCGCTGTTTTGTTTGCTGGCTCCGGTCGCCGTCATCCCGGTCGTCATTCCCGACGGCAAGGTTTACTTGCGCGAGACCGGGCTGTGGCTGGCCGGTGCGGCCGGGGTGCTGTGGCTGGGCATCGCGGGCTGGTCGCTGTGGGCAGCAAACTCACCCGGGATGGGTGACGACGCTACCCACGTCACCTATTCCGGAATCGTCGATGAGCGGCGCTTCTATGCCCAGGCCACCGGGCAGGCACACCCGTTGACCGCCGCCGACTACCTGGGCTACCCGAGGATGGCCGCCATCCTGACAGCGCTCAACAACACCCCGGACGGGGCGTTGTTGCTGCCGTCCGGCAATTACACGCAGTGGGACCTGGTGCCGATGAGTCAGCCACCGCCGCCCGCGCCGGGAAGCCCACCGAGCGGCACGACGCCCGAAAAGCCGCAACACACAGTATTTTTCACCAACCTGGGCATGGTCGGCATGAACGTCGGGCTCGATGTCAGGGTGATCGACCAAATCGGGCTGGCGAACCCAATTGCGCAACATACGGCGCGACTGAAACATGGCCGGATCGGGCATGACAAGAACCTCTTCCCGGACTGGGTGATCGCCGACGGCCCATGGGTGAAGGTCCATCCGGGCATTCCCGGCTACCTGGACGAGAATTGGGTCGCCCAGGCGGTCGCGGCGCTGCAATGCCCCGAAACCAAGGCGGTGCTGAGCTCGGTGCGTGCCCCGATGACGCCACACCGTTTCTTCTCAAACGTCTTGAATTCCTTCAAATTCACCGCAGTACCAGATCGACCGCGTGCCGCTCTACGAGCTCGCCAGGTGCGGTCTGCCGGTGCCCGAGGCAATCCCGCCGCCGCCCCGCGAGTGAGTACTCGGCAGATTTTTTTCGACAGATCTCAAACCGATCACCGCCCGTCGGCACGGCAGATTGACAGCAAAATCACATTTACGGCGCCACCAGCGCGCGGCACCGGGCGGGCACATGCGGAAATGTCCGTTTCGGCTGCCCTGTTCAGCCGGAAAAACACCAGAAATGACGGCCCGCTGACGGTTTGCGGGGCCTTCTCGATGAGAGCGGACGCCCGATGTTGTGGTTGACTACACGGGCACTGCTGCGTCCAACGCTTGCAGTCGGACCCAATCGATCATGCGCGGGGACGAAGGATGCGCCGAAAGGATGAGGAAGCAAGGATGAAGCTTGTTGACAGAGTTCGCGGTGCCGTGGCGGCCATGCCGCGCCGGCTCGTGGTGGGTGCTGTTGGCGCAGCCCTGCTGTCGGGTCTGATCGGCGTCGTGGGGGGCTCGGCGACGGCTGGGGCGTTCTCTCGCCCGGGTCTGCCGGTGGAGTACCTGCAGGTTCCCTCGGCCGGAATGGGCCGCGATATCAAGATTCAGTTCCAAAGCGGCGGCGCCAACGCGCCCGCGCTGTACCTGCTCGACGGCATGCGCGCGCAGGACGACTTCAACGGCTGGGACATCAACACCCCCGCGTTCGAGTGGTACAACCAGTCGGGCATTGCCGTGGTCATGCCGGTCGGCGGGCAGTCCAGCTTCTACTCCGACTGGTACAAGCCCGCCTGCGGTAAGGCCGGCTGCACCACCTACAAGTGGGAAACCTTCCTGACCAGCGAGCTGCCGCAGTACCTGTCGGCGCAAAAGCAGGTCAAGCCGACCGGCAGCGCCGCTGTCGGTCTGTCGATGGCCGGGTCGTCGGCGCTGATCTTGGCGGCCTACCACCCCGACCAGTTCGTCTACGCCGGCTCGCTGTCGGCGCTGCTGGACCCGTCCCAGGGCATGGGGCCGTCGCTGATCGGCCTGTCCATGGGTGACGCCGGTGGCTACAAGGCCGCCGACATGTGGGGTCCGAAGGAAGACCCGGCGTGGGCGCGCAATGACCCGTCGCTGCAGGTCGGCAAGCTGGTCGCCAACAACACCCGCATCTGGGTGTACTGCGGTAACGGCAAGCCGTCCGACCTGGGTGGTGACAACCTGCCCGCGAAGTTCCTGGAGGGCTTCGTGCGGACCAGCAACCTGAAGTTCCAGACCGCCTACAACGGCGCCGGCGGTCACAATGCGGTGTGGAACTTCGACGCCAACGGCACCCACGACTGGCCGTACTGGGGCGCACAGCTGCAAGCGATGAAGCCTGACCTGCAGGCGACGCTGGGCGCTACGCCGGGCGCCGGTCCTGCCACTGCTGCTGCTACCAATGCCGGTAGCAGCCAGGGCCACGGCACGTAGTAGGCAGCTGAAAGCAACACCACTAACGGCGGCGATCCTTCGGGGTCGCCGCCGTTAGCCGTTTACACCACCCATCGGGTGTGGCCCATTTCACTACCCTGCGGGGCGGCCGTCCCGCGCTGCTGGTTAATGTGCTCACAGCGACTAGACGATGGAGGGTGGACATGAAGGGCATACCGGGTCTGTCAGCGCTGCTGCGGGTGTTCTGCGTTGCCGCACTATCGGTTGGGTTGTGCAGTGTGGCTCTGGCGCCAGGAACCATGGGCAAAGCCAAGGCAGCGGGATACGAGAGCCTGATGGTGCCGTCGGCGGCGATGGGCCGTGACATCCCGGTGGCTTTCCTGGCCGGCGGGCCGCACGCCGTGTATCTGCTGGATCCCTTCAACGCCGCCCCGGACGTCAGCAACTGGGTCACCGCCGGTAACGCGATGAACACACTGGCCGGCAAGGGGATCTCGGTGGTGGCGCCCGCCGGGGGCGCGTTCAGCATGTACACCAACTGGGAGCAGGACGGCAGCAAGCAGTGGGACACCTTTTTGTCCAACGAGCTGCCCAGCTGGCTGGCCGCCAACAAGGGCCTGGCTCCCGGTGGCCATGCCGCTGTCGGCGCTTCGCAGGGCGGCTACGCCGCGATGGCGCTGGCCGCCTTCCACCCCGACCGCTTCGGCTTCGCCGGCTCGCTGTCGGGCTTCCTGTACCCGTCGAGCACCAACTACAACGGCGCCATCCTGGCCGGTCTGCAGCAATTCGGCGGCATCGACGGCAACGGAATGTGGGGCGCCCCGCAGCTGGGACGGTGGAAGTGGCACGACCCGTACGTGCACTCCACGCTGCTGTCCCAGAACAACACCCGGGTATGGGTCTACAGCCCAACGAATATGGGTGGCGATGATGCCGCGATGATCGGCCAAGCGGGGGCGGCGATGGGCAGCTCCCGGGAGTTCTACTCGCAGTACCGCAGCAACGGCGGGCACAACGGTCACTTTGACTTCCCCGCCGGCGGTGACAACGGCTGGGGCTCGTGGTCGGGACAGCTGGGTGCGATGTCGGGCGACATCGTCGGCGCCATCCGCTGATCGGAGAACCTCCGACAACACCCGGGTGCCGCTAGCGGCGCCCGGAGGACGGGCAGTGCCTCTTGGCGACCGGTACCGTGTAGGGGGTGCAGCAGAGGGCGGGGACGGCCGCGTCGCTGCGATCGACTGACTCTGCTAGCAGGAGAACATGACCACCAAAGCCCAGCGTAAACGCCGGCGACTGCTCGCGTGGATCGCTGCCCTCTCGATGGCCGGCGTCGTGGTGCTGGTCATCGTGGCCGTGGTCATCTGCTGCGCAGCCCGCTCGTCGCCGCCCAGCGCGGTGCCGCCGGGCGTGCTGCCCCCGTCGTCAACGACAACCCACCCGCACAAACCCCGACCCGCGTCCCAAGACGCTTCCTGCCCCGATGTGCAGGTGATCAACGTTCCGGGCACCTGGGAGTCCGCCCCGCAGGACGATCCGCTCAACCCGATGCAATTCCCGAATGCGTTGCTACACAAAGTAACTGGGCAGATCTCTCAGCAGTTCCCGTCCTCCCGGATGCAGACGTACACCGCTCCTTACACGGCGCAGTTCCACAACCCGCTCAGCTCCGACAAGCAGATGTCCTACAACGACAGCCGCGCCGAGGGCACCCGCGCGACCGTCCAGGCGATGACCGACATGAACAACAACTGCCCGCTGACCAGCTACGTGCTGGTGGGCTTCTCGCAGGGCGCGGTGATCGCGGGCGATATCGCCAGCGATATCGGCAACGGCCGCGGACCTGTTGACGACGATCTGGTGCTCGGTGTGACGCTGATCGCCGACGGCCGTCGCCAGACAGGGTGTGGGCAACGACATCGGGCCCAACCCGCCGGGCGAGGGCGCCGAGATCACCCTGCACGAGGTGCCGATGCTGTCGGGTCTGGGCCTGACGATGACCGGTGCGCGACCGGGCGGTTTCGGCGCGCTCAACGACAGCACCAACGAGATCTGCGCGCCCGGCGACCTGATCTGCGCCGCCCCGGACGAGGCGTTCAACGTCGCCAACCTGCCGACCACGCTGAAGACGCTGGCCGGCGGCGCCGGCCAGCCGGTCCACGCCCTGTACGCCACGACCCAGTTCTGGAACTTGGACGGGGCCCCGGCCACGGAGTGGACGCTGGGCTGGGCGCAGGGCTCATCGATAACGCGCCGCATCCAAAACATGGCTGACATGGCCGCGGGGCAGGCGTCTGCGGGGCGCGATCGGCGGTACCTTGGATTTGGTGTGCCGCGCGCCGCCCCTTAACATTAAGAGAAAACTAAGAGCAGTGTGATTGTGACCCGATTTGGGTCGAAGCTGGCACCGCAACCGACGCTCGCTCGAGCATGCGCCGTGACGCGGGCTGGCTCGCGTGCGGATATAACGTCGGAGCAGCCGACCGAGATTGTGTTGTGACAGGAGAGCTGGCATGGCGTTCCACAACCCGTTCATCGAGAACGGACTAATCAAGTTCCCGGACAACGGCAACCTGGTCCGTCACGTCGAGAAGTGGGCGAAGGTTCGTGGCGACAAGCTCGCCTACCGGTTCCTGGACTTCTCCACCGAGCGCGACGGTGTCGCGCGCGACATCTACTGGGCCGACTTCAGCGCGCGCAACCGCGCGGTCGCCGCCCGGCTGCAGCAGGTCACCCAGCCGGGCGACCGCGTCGCGATCCTGTGCCCGCAGAACCTCGACTACCTGGTCGCGTTGTTCGGCGCGCTGTACTCCGGCCGGATCGCGGTGCCGCTGTTCGACCCTGCTGAGCCGGGCCACGTCGGCCGTCTGCACGCCGTGCTCGACGACTGCCACCCGTCGGCGATCCTGACCACCACCGAGTCCGCCGAGGGCGTCCGCAAGTTCTTCCGCGGCCGGCCCGCCAAGGAGCGTCCGCGCGTCATCGCCGTCGACGCGGTGCCCGACGAGGTCGGCGCCACCTGGGTGCGCCCGAGGCCGACGAGGACACCATCGCCTACCTGCAGTACACCTCCGGGTCGACCCGCATCCCGACGGGTGTGCAGATCACCCACCTGAACCTGGCCACCAACGTGTTGCAGATCATCGAGGCGCTCGAGGGCGAGGAAGGCGACCGCGGCTGTCGCTGGCTGCCGTTCTTCCACGACATGGGCCTGATCACGGCGATGCTGGCGCCGATGATCGGACACTACTTCACCTTCATGACGCCTGCGGCGTTCGTCCGCAGGCCCAGCCGATGGATCCGGGAAATGGCGCGCAAGCCCGACGACACCGGCGGCGTCTTCTCGGTGGCGCCGAACTTCGCGTTCGACCATGCCGCCGCCGCGCGGCCTGCCCAAGGACGACGAGCCGCCGCTGGACCTGAGCAACGTCAAGGGCATCCTCAACGGCAGCGAGCCGATCTCAGCCGCCATCGTGCGCAGGTTCAACGAGGCGTTCGGCCCGTACGGTTTCAAGCCGAGAGGCGATCAAGCCGTCCTACGGCCTGGCCGAGGCGACGCTGTTCGTTTCCACCACCCCGATGGATGAGCCCCCGAGGATCGTCTCACGTCGACCGCGACGAACTGAACACCGGCGCTTCGTCGAGGTGCCCGCCGATTCGCCCAACGCCGTCGCCCAGGCGTCCGCGGGCAAGGTCGGCGTCGCCGAGTGGGCCGTCATCGTCGACGCCGAGACGGCCACCGAGTTGCCCGACGGCCAGATCGGCGAGATCTGGATCAGCGGCCAGAACATGGGCACCGGCTACTGGGGCAAGCCCGAGGAAACCATCGCGACCTTCCAGAACATCCTGAAGTCGCGGACCAACCCGTCGCACGCCGAAGGCGCGACCGATGACGCGATGTGGGTGCGCACCGGCGACTACGGCGCCTACTACGACGGCGAGCTGTACATCACCGGCCGCGTCAAGGACCTGGTCATCATCGACGGCCGCAACCACTACCCGCAGGACCTCGAGTACTCCGCGCAGGAGGCCAGCCGGGCGCTGCGGACCGGCTATGTCGCGGCGTTCTCGGTGCCGGCCAACCAGCTGCCCGCACGAGGTGTTCGAGAACTCGCACGCCGGGCTGAAGCACGACCCCGACGACACCTCCGAGCAGTTGGTCATCGTGGGCGAGCGCGCCGCCGGGCGCGCACAAGCTCGATCCCAGCCCGATCGCCGACGACATCCGCGCCGCGATCGCGGTGCGCCACGGCGTCACCGTGCGCGACGTGCTGCTGACGCCGGCCGGCGCGATCCCGCGCACGTCGAGCGGCAAGATCGGCCGCCGCGCCTGCCGCACCGCCTATCTGGACGGCAGCCTGCGCAGCGGCAAGGTGCGAACGCTTCCCCGACGAGCGACTTCGCCGACGCGAATTCACACGACTGAGACCACAGGAACCAATGGCTGACACATGAACTGGCTGACGCACGAGACGACGCAACCCGCGCGACGAGATCCAGCTCGCGCCTGAGCTGGCGGACGCATCGCCGCCGAAGCAGCGACCGACATGACGGTCCCCGAGATGCGCCAGTGGCTGCGCAACTGGATCGCGCAACGCCACCGGCCAGTCGCCCGACGCGATCAACGACTCGATCGCCGATGGTCGAGCTCGGCCTGTCGTCACGTGACGCTGTCGCGATGGCCACCGACATCGAGGACCTCACCGGCGTGACGCTGACCGTCGACCGTCGCGTTCCGGCATCCGACCATCGAGTCGCTGGCGACGCGTCATCGTCGAGGGCGAGCCCGAGATCGAGCACGACGACGGTCGACGACGACGACTGGTCGCGCGACGGCCGGCCGAGCACGTCGACATCGCGATCGTGGGCATCGTCCACCCGCTTCCCCGGCGACATGAACACCCCGACGAGACGTGGCAGGCGCTGCTCGAGGGCCGCGACGCCATCACCGATCTGCCGGAGGGGCGCTGGGAGGAATTCCTCGGCGAGCCGCGGATCGCCGAGCGGGTCGCCAAGGCCCGCACCCGCGGTGGCTACCTGTCCGACATCAAGGGCTTCGACGCCGAGTTCTTCGCGCTGTCGAAGATGGAGGCCGACAACATCGATCCGCAGCAGCGGATGGCGCTCGAATTGACTTGGGAGGCGCTGGAACACGCCCGCATCCCGGCGTCGAGCCTGCGCGGCGAGACCGTCGGCGTCTACATCGGCAGCTCCATCAACGACTACAGCTTCCTGGCGATGTCCGACCCGTCGGTCGCCCATCCCGTACGCGATCACCGGCACCGCCAGCTCGATCATCGCCAACCGGGTGTCCTACTTCTACGACTTCCGTGGCCCGTCGGTGGCGATCGACACCGCCTGCTCGAGCTCGCTGGTCGCGGTGCACCAGGGCGTGCAGGCGCTGCGCGTCGGCGAGGCCGACGTGGTGCTCGCCGGCGGCGTGAACGCGCTGATCACGCCGCTGGTGACGCTCGGATTCGACGAGGTCGGCGGGGTGCTCGCGCCGGACGGCCGGATCAAGTCGTTCTCGCAGGACGCCGACGGCTACGCCCGCTCCGAGGGCGGCGGCATGCTGGTGCTCAAGCGGCTCGCCGACGCCCGCCGTGACGGCGACGAGATCCTCGCGGTGATCGCAGGCAGCGCGGTCAACCACGACGGCCGGTCCAACGGCCTGCTCGCGCCGAACCCGGACGCGCAGGCCGAGGTGCTGCGCAAGGCCTACAAGGACGCCGGCATCGACCCGCGCGACGTCGACTACATCGAGGCGCACGGCACCGGCACCATCCTCGGCGACCCGATCGAGGCCGACGCGCTGGGCCGCGTCGTCGGCAGGGGGCGCCCCGCCGACAAGCCGGCGCTGCTGGGCGCGGTGAAATCCAATGTGGGACACCTGGAATCGGCGGCAGGCGCGGCCAGCCTGGCCAAGATGGCGCTGGCGCTGCAGAACGACAAGATGCCGCCGTCGATCAACTACGCCGGGCCCAACCCGTACATCGACTTCGACGCGGTGCGCCTGAAGGTCGCCGACACCGTCACCGACTGGCCGCGCTACAGCGGCCACGCGATCGCCGGTGTGTCCGGTTCGGCTTCGGCGGTGCCAACGCGCACCTGGTGCTGCGCGAGGTGCTGCCGCGGACCTCGTCGAGCCGGAACCGGAACCCGAAGTCGAGCCGAAGAGCCCGGCCGCCGAGGCCGACGCCGTGGCGTCGGCGATGCGGAGGCCAGTCGTGCGGTTCAACGACGATTCGGCAAGATCATCACGCGACGCCACCCGACGGCCGAGGACGCGAGCCAGAACTGCCGGGACTGACCGACGAGGCCCTGCGGCTCAAGGAGGTCGCACGCGAAGAGCTGAGGCGCAAGAGGACGCGAACCGACGCCGTTGTCCCGCTGGCTGTTTCGGGGTTTCTGACGTCACGCAAGAAGGCCACCGCCGCCGAGCTGGCGGACTGGATCGACAGCCCCGAAGGCCGGGCGTCGTCGCTGGAGTCGATCGGCCGTTCGCTGTCGCGGCGCAACCACGGCCGCTCCCGCGCGGTGGTGCTGGCCCACGACCACGACGAGGCCATCAAGGGCCTGCGGGCGGTGGCCGAGGGCAAGCAGAGCCCGAACGTGTTCACCGCCGACGGGCCGGTCACCAACGGCCCGGTGTGGGTGCTGGCCGGTTTCGGCGCGCAGCACCGCAAGATGGGCAAGAGCCTGTATCTGCGCAACGAGATCTTCGCCGAGTGGATCAACAAGGTCGACGCGCTGGTCCAGGACGAGCTGGGCTACTCGGTCGTCGAGCTGATCCTCGACGACTCGCAGGACTACGGCATCGAGACCACGCAGGTCACCATCTTCGCGATCCAGATCGCGCTCGGCGAGCTGCTCAAGGCGCACGGCGCCAAACCCGGTGCGGTGGTTGGCCAGTCGCTGGGCGAGGCCGCGGCGGCGTACTTCGCCGGCGGACTGTCGCTGGCCGACGCCACCCGCACGATCTGCTCGCGCGCCCACCTGATGGGCGAGGGCGAGGCGATGCTGTTCGGCGAGTACATCCGGCTGATGGCGCTGGTCGAGTACTCCGCCGACGAGATCAAGACGGTGTTCTCCGACTTCCCGGACCTCGAGGTGTGCGTCTACGCCGCGCCGACCCAGACCGTCATCGGCGGCCCGCCGGAGCAGGTCGACGCGATCATCGCCCGCGCCGAGTCCGAGGGCAAGTTCGCCCGCAAGTTCCAGACCAAGGGCGCCAGCCACACCTCGCAGATGGACCCGCTGCTCGGCGAGCTGGCGGCCGAGCTGCAGGGCATCGAGCCGAAGCCCGACCACCGGATCTTCTCGACGGTGCACGAGGGCAGCTACATCCGGCCCGGCGGCGAGCCGATCCACGATGTGGAGTACTGGAAGAAGGGGCTGCGCCACAGCGTCTACTTCACCCACGGCATCCGCAACGCCGTCGACAGCGGGCACACCACTTTCCTTGAGCTGGCACCGAATCCGGTGGCGCTGATGCAGGTGGGCCTGACCACGGCCTGCGGCCGGGCTGCATGATGCGCAGCTGATCGCGACGCTGGCGCGCAAGCAGGACGAGGTCGACTCGATGATGTCGACCATGGCGCAGCTGTTCGTGTACGGCCACGACCTGGACTTCCGCACGCTGTTTACCCGCGCCGCGGTCCCGCAGGACTACGCGAACATCCCGCCGACCCGGTTCCGGCGCAAGGCGCACTGGCTCGACGCGCAATTCTCCGGCGCACAGCTCGGTGATGATGCCGGGCACCCACGTCGCGACGCCAGATGGCCGCCACGTCTGGGAGTACGCCCCGCGGGCCTGAGCACCGATCTTGCGGCGCTGGTGAAAGCCGCTGCGGCGCAGGTTCTTCCGGATGCGCAGCTGACGGCATTCGAGCAGCGCGCGGTGCCTGGCGACGGCGCGCGGCTGGTGACGACGCTGACCCGTCACCCCGGCGGCGCCACGGTGCAGGTGCATGCCCGCATCGACGAGTCGTTCACGCTGGTGTACGACGCGATCGTCACCCGGGCCGGTCAGCGACGGTGCTTGCCGACCGCCGTCGGCGCCGGCGCGGCGATCGCGCCTGTCGATGCCGAGACGGTCGGACGACCGAGGCGCCGGCAAGGCGCCCGTCGAAGACCCGGACGCCGAGATGCTCGCGGACCACCTGACCCAGCGCTAATCCCGGCGGGCTTGACAGTGGTCGCCGGATTCCGGTGAGACCGTGCACGAGCGGCTGGCGCGATCGTCGGCGGCGCGATGGGCTACGAGCCCGAGGACCTGCCGTGGGAGGTGCCGCTGATCGAGCTGGGCCTGGACTCGCTGATGGCGGTGCGGATCAAGAACCGCGTCGAGTACGACTTCGACCTCCCGCCGATCCAGCTGACGGCCGTGCGTGACGCGAACCTCTACAACGTCGAGAAGCTGATCGAGTACGCGATCGAGCACCGCGACGAGGTCGAGCAGCTACACGAGCACCAGCAGACGCTGACGGCCGAGGAGATCGCCGCGGCGCAGGCCGCGATGCTGCAGCGGCACGACGCCGCCGCGGTCCGGCCGCGCCGGACCGCCGAGCCGGCAGCACCGCCGGCGTCCGGTGCAGATTCCGCCGCCGCCGACCGATCCGTCGGGCCCGCGGCCAACGGCGCGCAGCCGACCTGGCCGGCAGCCGCCGAGGCGCTGACCCAGGAGGCCGTCACCGAGGCGCTCGGCGCCGACGTGCCGCCGCGCGATGCGGCCGAGCGGGTGACCTTCGCGACCTGGGCGATCGTCACCGGCAAGTCCCCGGGCGGCATCTTCAACGCGCTGCCCACGCTGGACGACGAGACCGCCGCCAAGATGGCGCAGCGGCTGTCCGAGCGGGCCGAGGGACCCATCACCGTCGAGGACGTGCTGACGGCGCAGACCATCGAGGCGCTGGCCGACATCGTGCGCGAGCACCTCGAGGCCGGTGAGATCGACGGATTCGTGCGGACCCTGCGGGCGCGGCCAGAGGAGCAGCTCGAAAGTTCCGGTGTTCGTGTTCCATCCCGCGGGTGGCTCGACCGTGGTGTACGAGCCGCTGCTCAAGCGGCTGCCGCCGGACACCCCGATGTACGGCATCGAGCGGGTCGAGGGCTCCATCGAGGAGCGCGCCGCCCAGTACGTGCCGAAGCTGCTGGAGATGCATGGCGACGGGCCGTTCATCCTGGCCGGCTGGTCGCTGGGCGGCGTGCTGGCCTACGCGTGCGCGATCGGGCTGAAGCGGCGGGCGACGACGTTCGCTTCGTCGGGCTGATCGACGCGGTGCGCGCCGGCGAGGAGGTCCCGCAGACCAAGGAGGAGACCCGCGCCCGCTGGGACCGCTACGCGCGGTTCGCGGAGAAGACCTTCAACGTCAACGTCCCGCCGATCCCGTACGAGCAGCTCGAGGACCTCGACGACGAGGGCCAGGTGCAGTTCGTCCTCGACGCGATCAAGGCAGAGCGGCGTGCAGATCCCGGCCGGCATCATCGAGCACCAGCGCACGTCCTACCTGGACAACCGCGTGATCGACACCGCCAAGATCGAGCCGTACGACGGACATGTCACCCTCTACATGGCCGACCGCTACCACGACGACGCAATCTTCTTCGAGCCGCGCTACGCCGTCCGCAAGCCCGACGGAGGCTGGGGCGAGTTCGTGTCCGAGCTCGAGGTCGTGCCCATCGGGGGCGAGCACATCCAGGCCATCGACGAGCCGTACATCGCGAAGGTCGGCGCCCATATGAGCGAGGCGATCAACCGGATCGAGGCGAGGAGAAGCAGCCGGACAAGTGAGGTAGGCAAGTAGTGACGGAGACCGTGCCAGCTCCCACCCGCACACCACCGCCGAGAAGCTGGCCGAACTCCGCGAAAAGCTCGAGCTGGCCAAGGAACCCGGCGGTGAGAAGGCCGTCGCCAAGCGGGAGAAGAAGGGCATCCCCAGCGCCCGCGCACGCATCAACGCGCTGGTCGACCCCGGCACCTTCCTCGAGATCGGTGCGCTGTGCAAGACCCCGGACGACCCCAACGCGCTGTACGGCGACGGCGTGGTCACCGGGCACGGCACGATCAACGGCCGGCCGGTCGGGGTCTTCTGCCACGACCAGACGGTGTTCCAGGGCTCGGTCGGCGAGATGTTCGGCCGCAAGGTCGCCAGGCTGATGGAGTGGTGCGCGATGGTCGGCTGCCCGATCATCGGCATCAACGACTCGGCGGCGCCCGCATCCAGGACGCGGTGACCTCGCTGGCGTGGTACGCCGAACTGGGCCGCCGCCACGAGCTGCTGTCCGGGATGGTGCCGCAGATCTCCATCATCCTCGGCAAATGCGCTGGGGGAGCGGTGTATTCGCCGATCCAGACCGATCTTCTGGTCGCGGTGCGCGACCAGGGCTACTTGTTCGTCACCGGTCCCGACGTGATCCAGGAAGTCACCGGCGAAGAGGTCAGCCTCGACGAGCTGGGCGGCGCCGACGCGCAGGCCCGCTACGGCAACATCCACCAGGTGGTCGAGTCCGAGGCCGCGGCGTTCCACTACGTGCGCGACTACCTGTCCTTCCTGCCGTCCAACTGCTTCGACGAGGCGCCGATCGTCAACCCCGGCCTGGAGCCGGAGATCACGCCGACCGACCTGGAACTCGACTCGATCGTGCCGGACTCCGACAACATGGCCTACGACATGCACGAGATCCTGCTGCGGATCTTCGACGACGGCGACTTCCTCGATGTCGCCGCGCAGGGCGGCCCGGCGATCATCACCGGCTTCGCCCGGGTCGACGGGCGCCCGGTCGGCGTGGTCGCCAACCAGCCCATGCACCTGTCCGGGGCGATCGACAACGAGGCCTCCGACAAGGCGGCGCGGTTCATCAGGTTCTGCGACTCGTTCGAGATCCCGCTGGTGTTCGTGGTCGACACGCCCGGGTTCCTGCCGGGGGCCGAGCAGGAGAAGAACGGCATCATCAAGCGCGGCGGACGGTTCCTCTACGCCGTGGTCGAGGCCGACGTGCCGAAGGTGACGATCACCATCCGCAAGTCCTACGGCGGCGCCTATGCGGTGATGGGCTCCCGGCAGCTGACCGCCGACTTCAACTTCGCCTGGCCCACCGCGCGCATCGCGGTGATCGGCGCCGAGGGTGCCGCGCAGCTGCTGATGAAGCGCTTCCCCGACCCCACCGCGCCCGAGGCGCAGCAGATCAAGAAGGACTTCATCGAGGGCTACAACCTCAACATGGCGATCCCGTGGATCGCCGCCGAGCGCGGCTTCATCGACGCGGTGATCGACCCGCATCAGACTCGGCTGCTGATCCGCCGTTCGCTGCACCTGTTGCGGGACAAGCAGCTTGGTCCCGGTTGGCTCGCAAGCACGGCCTGCTCCCGGTCTAGTAGCACAGGCGAGCAGACGCCAAACGCCCAATTCAAGCGGAATTGGGCGCCGTCCACGCTGCTCGGCATAGTCAGCGCTCCGTCGACCAGTTCGTCGAAACGCTCGAGCGCCTCGTCGGTGTCGGCGTCGATGCCGCGCAGCGGCCCGCGTCGGCCAGGTACCGCTGCGCGTACAGCCGGGCGACGAGCGCCTTGCGATCGCTGCCGCGGGTTTCCCGCTCCCAGGCGGCCTGCTCGGTGAGCAACGCCCCGGCATAGACGTCGCCCATGAATTGGGCGAGCGGGAACAGCCGCGCCTCGGCCGGCCCCGCAAGCCGTCGAGTTTCGACCACGCGGTGATCGCCGCGTCGAGATCCTCGACCCGGTCGGCGACCAGCCGGGTGGTGTCGTCATCGTCGGAGACCGACACCGCATCGCGCAGCCGCGCCAACAGCGTCTCGTGCGCCGGGTCTGCTCGATGCCGCGCCGCACGTCGAGGCACAGGATGTTGTCCGGACCCTCCCAGATGGTGTTGACCTGTGCGTCGCGCAACAGCCTTGCCACCGGCCAGGTTTCGATATAGCCGTTGCCGCCGTGGATCTCGATCGCGTCCGACGCCGCGGTGATCCCGACCGGCAGACCTTGAGCTTGGTGACCGGCACCGCGATGCGCTGCCGGATGCTGCGTGGCTGCCGCTGGTTGGCGGCGCCGGTGCCGTCGAACACCAGTGCCTGCGCGGCTTCGACGTCGACGATCATCTCGGCGAGCTTGCGACGCATCAGCGGCTTGTCGATCAGCGCACCGCCGAACGCCTGCCGCTGCCGGGCGTAGCACAGCGACTCGACCAGCGCGCGGCGCGCGTTGGCGAGCCCGAACAACGCGATGCCCAGCCGCGCCGCGTTGGTCAGCTCCATCATCCGGCCCAGGCCCTTGCCGTCGGACGGTCCCGAGTCTTCGCGGGTTCGCCGGACAGCAGGAACGCCTCGGCGTCGACGAACTCGACTTCGCCGGAGGCCACCGAGCGGGTGCCGAGCTTGTCCTTGAGCCGGCGGACGCGCACCCCGTTGCGGGATCCGTCCCGGCGGGTGCGCAGCACCAGGAAATTGGCGACGCCGCGGGTCGAGTCGGGAGCGCCCTCGGGCTTGGCCAGTACGACGAACGCCTCGCCGGCGCAGTTCGAGGCGAACCACTTGAAGCCGTTCAGTAGCCACGAGTCGCCGTCGCGGCGAGCCGTCGTCTCCAGTGCGCCCAGGTCGGATCCGCCGGTTCGCTCGGTCAACAGTTGCGCCGTTTCGCCCGCCCATTCGCCGGAGTCGAACTTGGCCAGCACGTGGTCGCGCACGTCGGCCGGCGCGTACGCGGCGACCAGCGACTGGACCATGCCGCCGCCGGTGCCCAGCGCACAGCCCATCCCGATGTCGGCCTGGTTGAGCAGGTAGTTGGAGGTGAACATCGCCAGCGACGAAGCACCCTGGCCCCCGAGCGGCCTCGCGCAACGCCTGCTGCGCATCCAGCACCGCGCGCTTGGACTGGGTGAACGATGCCGGCATGACGACCCGGCTGACGTCGTGGCCCCACCGGTCGTAGCGCTCCAGCCGCGGTGGATTGCGGTCGGTCTCCTCGGCCCACCGCGCCACCGGCCCGCCCATCAGCTCACCGATGCGGGCCAGGTGGGGCTCGACGACCGCCAGTTCGTCGGGCTGCAGGTAGTACGCCATGGTGGACTTGCAAAGTGGGATCGGTGCGGTACCAGTTGAGACCTACGGCGCCGCCGTAGCTTTCGGTCTGATAGCGCTGCGACTTTTCCGGCGTCGAGAACGGCAGCCGATCCACGGCCTCCACGTCGTACTCGCTCATGCCGCGACGGTATTACAACCGAAACGCCGGGTGAAAAGATCTGGCACCTATTGAGGACTATACCGTCACCACGAACTCGGAGGTTTAGAACTCGGCCGGGTTTGCGATGGCGTCCGGGCGCTCGATAATCACCCAGACGCCCGTCGTGCCCTGCCGAATGGTGTCCTGAACGGTCACCGTTCCCTTGCCGGCGGCGTTGGTGTCCATTCCGGTGAAGGTGGTGCCCGGATCTCCGGGACCGCAGTGGCCGACGACGGACGGGTTCCTGGATCAGGCCGACGTCGAAATGGGTACCGGGGTCGGGGGGTCGACCAGATCCACCTCGGCGACCGCTCTTGACCCGGCCGTTGTATCAGGCTGAGCCGCTCCCGAGTCCGGGCGCGCCACCGGAGGCGCGGTGCTGACGAGGCTGAAATCGCAGCGCCGGAGATCGCTCTCCAAGCCCACCCGGTGGCGCCCGTCGGCGGCGGCCTTGACCATTTCAAATGTCGCCGCCGGGGTGATCACCACAGTCATTGCCGCTGCGCATGCCCCCAGACGTGTCAGTGTGCGCATCGGGCCACCCTTTGCCTTCGTGTTAGGTCCATCCCAAGGGAAATAGATATTGACCCGAAGCGGCGGGATTAAACCTCCGGCGGTGAATTACTGGAACGTAAATTTGTAGGCTCTATTCGACCGATGGCGAATTACTGGCCTTGGAATTCAAGAAATCCCATGCAATACAAGCGCTTTCGCGATTGCTCGCTTGGTATCAGGGCTTGATCCGGATCTGCCCCGGCGACCACCAGCCGCTGCGGGTCGCGGTGCCCAGATCGAGTTGCGCGGGCTGGGCGTCGACGATGGTGTCGAACTTGCGCAGCGAACCCCAGTCGCGGCCCCAGTCGCGGGACAGGTAGGTGGCCATCACGTGGGCCCGCAGCAGCAGGTCGGTGATGCCCAGCAGGCCGCCGTTGATGCCGTCCTCCCAGGTGTCGGTGTCCATGCTTCTTGGCGTTGTAGTCCGGCGTGATGCGGAACTTCGGGATCTCGGTGACGCCGTTGGCGTGCAGCATCGGCTGCTGGCACGGGAAGGCCAGCCCGACCGCCCAGTCCAGCAGCACCGGCTGCGTCGAGCCGACGTACTCCTGCAGCGAGCGCAGTTCCGGCACCCGCGGCGGGGTCACCGCGATCCAGTCCTCCGGCGTCAGCGACAGGTCCTCGGCCACCACCCGGACCGCGACGGCGTCGGCGGGCATCTGGGACCGGGCGAAGCGCAGGTTGCGCCACGCCTTCGGCTGCTCGCCGTACAGGTCGTAGGGCACCAGCCGCCCGGCCGGCACCACGTCGCCGCCGGGACCGGGCCTGCCGTATTCCAGCACGACGGTCTGCCCGGCGGTGTGGCCGTGCAGCACGCTGTTGCCGGCGATCTTGCCCGCGGCGGTCACCACCACCAGCGGATGCCCGTCGTCGCGGCTTGGGCAGCTGGTACCACGCCGACGTCAGCCTGCTCTGCTGTTGCGCACCGGTGGTGTAGCTGCCGGCCAGCGGAACCCGGTGCGGGGTCGAGGCCGTACGGCAGCGGCACCGTCGAGCCGTTGATGCCCGGCGTCTGTCAGCTTGGTCGGCGCATCCCAGTCGTAGTCGGTGCCGGGCTGGTCGGGCGTCATCCGAATCGCCTCGGCCACGGTGTGTTCCGGTACGCCGTTGGGCGTGAAGCCGACCGGGTTGACGCCACCCAGCGGGCCCAGCGGGCCGTAATCGCCGGGCAGCGGCGCCATGAAGCCGGCGTTGCTGTCCGGCTCGACGAGCACGTCGTCGGCCAGCCCGCAGCCGCCGGCGAACTCCCGCAGGTTGGCCCAGCCGTTGGAGTAGGTGGGGTACTGGCGCACGATGCCGGCCACCATCGATGCGACGAACACCAGCGCCATGAATCCGGCCGCGATCGGGATCGGCGCGGTCGTCAGCGCCCGGGCCAGCCGGCCCTCGCCGTGGTCCGGGACGCGAAGTGCAACCAGACCGCGTAGAGCGCGGCGATCGCGAACAATATGAAAAAGATTGTGCTGACGCTGATTCCGGCGATCTTCGGCATGGTGCTGTTGAACGGCACGCCGTAGCTGGAGACATACCACCAACCGTTGGTGGTGGCGAAGCACAACGCCAGCAAGAACAGCAGCGCCGCCAGGAACGCCATCCGGTTGCGCGACCAGCGCAACACCGATGGCGACACCAGCACCGTGGTCAGCGCGGCCATCGCCGCGCCCACCGCGGCGAACAGCCCGAAGTGGTGCACCCACTTGGTCGGGGTGAACATCAGGAAGAACATGGTGCCGAAGATGACACCCATCAGCCGCCACGCCGGCCCGCGGGCCACACCGGGAATCCGCTTGCGCCGCAACATGATGAACACCGCGGTGAACAGGCACAGCGCGGTGATCAAGAAGCCGAACCGGCGCGACAGCGAACCGTCGACGGTCGGCAGGATGAGGTAGTAGTAGCGCAGGTTCTCGGTGTACCAGGCCTGGCTGGGCCCGATCGCGGTGCGAATCCTGGTGGCTTCCAACACCGTTGACAGGGTCTGGTCGGCGAACACCACGGTGAGGATGACGAAGCCGGCGGCCAGCATCGGGGCCACCAGCGGCCAGGTGCCGACCACGCGATGGCGGCGGACCAAGATTCGCAGGATCGGACGGCCACCGGCGACCAACGCGGCCACCGCGATCAGGCCGGTGGGCTGCACCCCCAGGGTGAACGCCGCGGTCACCACCGCCAGCGCGGCCGGCGTCAGCCGGCGAGCGCACATCGACCGCTCGATCAGCACCTAGGTGAGCAGCGAACCGAGCGCGATGATCGGCTCCGGGCGCAGACCGTTGTTGAACGGCATCCACGCGGTCAGCAGCACCATGCCCGCCGCCCAGTTCGCGGCCTTGCTGGACGTCACCGCCGGCCCCAACCGGGGCAGCACCTCACGCGACAGCAGCAGCCAGCACACCAGCCCGGCGATCAAGTCCGGCAACCGCATCCACAGGCTGGCGTCGCTGACGTGGGTCATCAACGCCAGCAGGTTGTAGTACCAGCCGAACGGGTCCTCCGGGCTGCCGAACCAGCGGAAGTAGTTGGACATGTAGCCGGCGCGGTCGGCGACCCGGGCCATGCCCAGGATGTAGCCGTCGTCGGAGGAATTCGCGCCGATCAGATGCCACAGCAGGAACCCGAATATCACCGTGGCGTCGACCAGGGTGAACTTGCGCCAGCGGGTCGGAATCCACCGGCGCATCCGGCGGCCGTCCAGCTGGTCCAGGCGCCACAGCGCGACCAGCGCGACGATGGTCGACACGATCGCCAGCACCATCGCGAGCAGTTTCAATGTCGTCGGGGTGGTGGAGAACCGGGTGTCGATGGTCGCCGAGAGCTGCAGCCCGGGCGGCGCGGGACCGGTCAGATCGGTGAACACCCCGACGATCTGCGGGCGCAGGTTGGGGTCGGGGAAACCGCCGCCCGCCGGCTTGCCCGCCGGGATCGGTCAACCCGACGAAGGTGGCGAAGGTGCCGGCGCGAGTCGAGGTGATCTCGATGCGCTGACACTGCGGCGACGCCGCCTGGTCGCGCGGCACGCTGGCGATCACCACGTTGCGGTCGGTGACGTCGACGCGCTGGCTGCTGACGACGACGAACAACGCGTTGAGCGCTGGCGTCCTTGCCCTTCTTGGGCGCGGTGCCCAGCACCACCCCGCCGTCGGGCGGCAGGTCGCGCACCACAGCGCACGGCACGGTGGCCGTCACGTCGACCGGAGTCAGCGAAATCAGCGGCGCCGTAACGCTATTCAGCTGGCCGTTCTGCGGCCAGTTCAGCATCGCGGTGGTCTGCACGACGGGCAGCAGCGGTGTCGCGACCGACAAAACGAAACCGATCAGCCCGGCGATCGTCGCGACCCAGCGCGTCACCCGCACGTCGTCGGTCGCGCGGTGCGGTGCCGCCGGGTGTTCGATCATATGCGCTCATGGGAGTGCCCGAATCGGTCCTTGCCGGCTCCAGCCGTGCACGGTGATCACACCCTGTTCGATGACGGCGTTCGGCGCCTGATCAGCCGGCACCAGCGGGTAGTACTGCTCGACCGATCCCCAGTCGCGATACCAGTCGCCACGCAGGTACGTCGAGATCGTCGAGGTGCGCAGCAGCGCCTGGAGGAACAGGAATGGCCCGCCGGCCTCGCTGGCCTGCCACACGTTCGACGACGCCGCCGTCTGTTTGTGATCGGGCAGGATGCGGTACTGCGGAAGTTCGGCAACGCCAAGGTGTTCGGAGAACGGCCGCTGGCACGGGAAGTTCGCGGCGGTCGCGATGTCCATCAGCACCGGCGTGCTGCGATCCGATCAGTTGCTGCAGGGTCTGCAGCACCGGGACCCGCGGCGGCGTGAACGCGAACCACTGGTCAGCACTCAGATTCGGGTCGTAAGCGACGATGCGCGCCACGTTGGCCTCCGGCGGCGCCCAGGTCAACGGGAAGCGCAGATTGCGCCACGCCGGCTGCGGCCCGATGTCGATCGGCTGCACCTCCGCGAGCGGCTGGGTGGTGCCGTCGGGGCGAGCGACGCCCCACTGCAATTTCAGCGACTGCCCGTAGGTGAAGGTGCCGTCCTCTTTGTACGACCAGATGGCACCTGCGGCCGAGACCACCACCAGCGGCCGGTCCGGGCGTGCGCGGAGGCAACTGGTACCAGGCCGAGGTCGCGGTGGCGGCCAGCGAATTTTCGCCGTAGCTGCCCATCACCGGCGTGCGGGCCGGGTCGAGGCCGAACGGTAGGGCCACGTGCGACCCGTTCACCCCGACCGGGCCTTTCCCGCCGGCGGTGCCAGCGGAGTCGCTCATGGCGGCGTTGGGCTTGTTGGGTGACGCGTCGGAGTTCACCACCCCCGGTTTGGTCACCACCGGGTCGGACCTCAGGTCATCGCCAACCCCTTCGGGTTTGAAGCCGACGGGATTGATCCCGCCGAGTGGGCCGTCGGGCCCGAACGCTGTCCCGGAACCGGTTGCAGCAGGCCGGCATTGGGGTCCGGCTCGGCCAGCACGTCGTCGGCCATCGCGCAGCTGGTCGGCGAAAGCCCGGATTCGATGGCGGCCAGGTTGGCCTTGGCGGTGGTGTAGAGCGGGTAGCGGAAGACGGCGCCTTTGGCCAGCGAGCCGACCTCACCGAGGACCATGATCGTCGCCACGACCAGCAGCGGGGTGGAGGCCAGCACGCGGTTGCGCCGGTTGTCCTTGACTTCGGTATGCCCGGCGTAGTCCATGCGGAAGTGCTGCCAGGCGGCCAGCAGCCCGGTCAGGATCGACAGCGTCAGGAACATCGACGTCACCGGGTGGCTGGCGATGACGGGCTGGATGTCGTACCACGGCACCCCGTAGTTACCGACGTAGAACCAGCCGTTGATGCCCGAGGTCGCCCACGCCAGCACGAACAGCAGCGCGGTCACATATAGCGTCAGGTTGCGGCGGCTGTGCAGGCCGATCCGCGCGAAGGCGAACGCGGTGACCGCACCCAGGGCGCCGGCCAGCCCGGCGAACGCACCGAACTGGACCGCCCACTTCGTCGGTGTGAACGTCAACAGCAGCAGGCCGACCGCGGTGGTGCCGATCAGCCGCCACGCCGGGCCGCTGGCCAACCCCGGCACCCCGCCGCGTCGCAGCAGCACCACCAGCATTCCGAACAGGCACAGCAGCAGCACCAGCACCGCGAACCGCCGCGACATCGATCCCTCGGCGTTGCTCTCCACCGTGAGGAAGTAGTAGCGCAGCCAATCCTGATACCACGCGATCGTCGGCCCGACCTTGTACTTGATGCGGGCCGACTCGGCGACGGTGGCCAGTGTCTGGCTGCGGAACACCACCACGGGATCAGCGACAATGACGCGGCCAGCACCGCCAGTGGCGCCAGCAACCCGTCGGTGGGCCGGCGCCGCCGGATCGCTCTGGGCGATGGCCCGGGCACCGGTCAGTAGTGCGGCGACGGCGATCAGCCCCTGCGGCGCCAGGGTCGCGGTGAGCAACGCGACGACGATGGCGACCGCGGCGGGAGCCAGTCGTCGCAACGCGATCGCGCGTTCCACCAGCATCCAGGTGGCCACCACGCCGAGGGCGATCAACGGTTCAGGCCGCAGGCCGTTGTTGAACGGCAGCCACGCGGCTAAAAACACCGCACCCGCGGTGAACACCGCCACCCGGTTGGCTCCCACGCCGCCCCTCCCGGGTCCCAGACGCCGCAGCACGCAATGGCTGATGATCAGCCAGCACACGATCCCGGCCACGGTGGCCGGTATCCGCATCCACACGCCCGCGGTGCTCACCGCCGCAAATTTGGACAGCACCGCGAGATACCAGTCGAACGGGGCCTCAGTCGTCCCGAAGTACCGGTAGTAGTTGGCGACGTAGCCGGCCTTCGGCGCGATCCGTGCGATGGTCAGGTTGTAGCCGTCGTCCGAGGAGGTGGCGCCGATGACATGCCATACCAACAGCGTTGCGATCACCCCGGCGTCGGCGAGCCAGGTCGCGATCCCGACGCGCCACCACGTAGCCCAGTGCGCACGTGGCCGGTACCGGGACAGCCAGGCGATCGGGGACCGCCAGTTGACCAGCGTGCCGCCACGGCTGTGACGGTCCAGCACGGCCAACGCCATGATCGCGACCAGCACCGCGAGCGCGCCGGTGACCATCACAACCTTCTTTATGAGGCTGGGCGCCGTGATGAAGCGGGTGTCGATGTCGATGCGGGCCGATAGCCCGGGCTGTGCGGGCACTTTCAGATCGGTGAAAATCCCGCCAACCTGTGGTTTCTTCTCGGACGGCAGCATCCCCGAGGCGCCCGGGATGCCGACGAAATCCGCACCGGCAACACCGGCATCGGCCCAGATGTGCAGCACGCTGCAGGCGCCGGCGGCGACTGCCGAGCGCTGTGCCACCGCGGCCACGGTGTCCCGGAACGCAATGACGATCGCGTTTTTGTCGGCACGCACGAAGAGGCCGTTTTTGCCGGCGTCCACCCCGCCGGCCGGCAGGGTCGAGAGCACCAAACCGCCGTCGGCAGGCAACGTCGCGATCGCCGAGCAAGGGATGGAGATGTCGAGCGCACGCGGCGCCCCGGACACCAGCGGAGCGGTGACCTGGGTGACGTGTCCATCCGCGCTGCCCTGAGGCCACAGCACGGCCGCCGTGGTTTGCTTCACCGGAAGTAGCGGAACGATTACGCACAACAGCAGACCCGCCAGGCCCGCGACGACGGCGACCAACCGCGGGGTCCGCTGCGATCGCTGATTACCGTCGTGGGGCACGAGGCTCGATCGTAGGGGACGGCGCTATGGACCCCGGCGATGGACGCGGGGATGACCGCTTGCAATACACGTCGGCATCGCTGGGCGCGATTCGGGCACGCTCAATCATTCGCAACAATTCTTGGTTTGAAGCCGACGACATCAGGGATTGCACCGCCTCAATATTGGGCGTCACGCGCCCCCGGGGGAGGACCTGGCATGACCGCACCAGCCACGAACCGCTTTGACGTGGATGCCGTCGGCAGTCGCGACCAGGCCGCCAAGCTGATGACTAGTGCGGAGGCAAATAACCTCGCCGTCGAGCGGGTGACACACCTGCACAACGAAATCTTCGCCAAGGGCGTGTTGCCCGCGCTCTAAGTCAGCGCCAGCCATCGCGGCCGTCGGGTCACCGAGCCCGGCGGCCGCTGACTGCTGGATCCCGCCGGCGCCCCACGGCGCCACGCCACGCGGACCAGTCCGCGAATGCGGCCCTACCAACGGTGTCGAGGTGCAAGGCAAGCGCATCCGGGGCAGCGTTATTCTCGGCGACGGCGATCAAATCCGTACCGGTAGTCAGGAGTTCACCGTCGAAATCCTTTCCGGCTGAGGGTTATTCGGGCAGCCGAGCGGCCAGAGTGGCGCGGCCGGGCCCGTCGAGGTCTGCCAGGGCCGCACGGCGGCCGGACATCGCCATGAGCAAGGCTTCGCCAGTGCCGGTCACCTCGGGCCCACGGCCATGTGCCCAGTCGATATCGGTGGCGCGCAGTCGCAGTCCGCGGATCCGGCGTCCGGCGCCGAGTCTGGGATTGCCGGGCACCAGGCCGAGAACCCGCTCGAGCCGATCAGCCGGGACGGTGCGCGGGCGACCAAGTGAGCGGCGGATGTCTTGGTGATGGATCGTGCCGTCGACGAGCGCGATCATGCCGCCGAAACCTGCTGTCAGTCCCCGTGGTTGGAGGTGACTGCGCAGAAACTCCAGTAGCTGTTGCGGGCTCAGGGCCGCGAACTCGTCGACGCCCACCTGGTTAGCCCGCACGATCCAGCCCCTTGCGAAGCGCTTCAGCAGCCCCAGGGTGCCGAGCTCTTCGTAGCTGATGATGTGCGCGACAACGTCTTTCACGGTCCACCTGGAACAAAGGGTGGGCGCCTCCCAGTCCTTCGGGGTCAGGGTGCCCAGGAATTTCGCAAGGTCGGCCCGTTCGGCGCGGGCCATGTTCATCAGGGATTCGGCGGGGGCCTCCTTTGCGGTCATCGCCGCACCCCGGCAGCGAAGAGGCCGACGTAGCGACCCAGATACAGCGGCCAGCCGGCCTCGCCGTCGACTGCGTCGGCAACCGACTGCCAGCCCGGACCGTGCCGGTCAAGGTGGCGGTGCTCCAGGTCGACGCGGGTGCGCTCGCCGGACTCCGCCGTGAAGCGCACCTCGACCTCACTGGTCTTTGACTGATCGGGTTCAAGCTGCCAGGTCGGACCGATGTCCCAGCTGAACACCAGGCGGCGGGGAGGCTCGTAGACCAAGACGCGCGCCCATCGGCACACGCTGCCATCGACACCGCGGTCGTAGATGTGCCCTCCCACGTGTGGCTCAAAAATCGTCTCGGCGATCTGGACGCCCAGCAGATTGTGCTCGCGCGGCTTGAAGTCGCCGAACTGCTCGGTGAAGGCGGCGAACGCGCGCTCGATCCCGGCGTTGACGACGACGTGGTGCCGGACGTTCGGGGTCCGCGACTGGGTCATGAAGCATCTCCTTCGATCTGGTTGAACTTGGTCGCGTAGTTGGCCAGGGCTTGCGTCCAGAACCGGTCCAGATCGGCGCGCAACGCCTCGAGGCCGGTCGGGTCGAGGTGGTAGACGCGCCGGGTTCCTGCCGGGTGGTCGCGCACCAGTCCGGCGCACTTGAGCACTTTGAGGTGCTGCGAAACGGCCGGCCTGCTGACCGGCAGATCGCGAGCCAGTTCACCGACCGCCGCGGGGCCATGAGCAAGACGCTCCACAATGGCCCGTCGCGTTCGATCCGCGAGGGCCAGCCATGCGTCGCCATCGCGAGCGGCTTGGTAAGTGACCACGAACCGTAAGTATATGCTTACCGATGGCGGACAACAATCCCCCTAAGTCGTCGGGCAGCGCGCAAGCGTCGGTTCCTCAGCAATTACGTGATACACACGATTGAGCTTATTGACGTGCTCTAGCTCGCCGATGGCACTCTTCTCAGCAAACGCAAGAATTCCGCATGAATCTCGCGAAAACCTGGCAAGCGGTTTACGCCAGACTTCTGCCTGTCGGCGAGCCGAAGCGAGCAAAGGCCCCGACGCAACCACCTTCCACGACACCGAAGAAAGAAAAGGAAATCACCATGAACAACCCTCAGAACTGGAACCGGATCATCGCCGGAGCGCTGGCGGCGGGCGCTGGCACGACGTCGTTTGGGACATGAATGTCTGCCACACCTGGTACTGGGTCGACTACGGGTTCCAGGCCAATCGCGGTCATTTTGATATACGAGGGAACTAATCCACCGCCGAATCTTGGCTGCATCCCCGGCCTCTGCTTGCCCGGGCTCTAATCCGCGCGACGGCTAACCCCTGCGAAGCGGTGCCGGGCTCCACAGGCCGCCGCGCGTCGCCGTCCCCAACTGGAGACTGGCGGGCTGGGCGTTCGGGTAGTAGGGCGTCAACCGTTGCAACCCACCCCAGTCTCTCGACCAGTCATCTTTCAGATAAGTGGCCACCGTGGTCGCCTTCACCAGCAACTCGGTGACGCCCAGCGGGCCACCGCCGTTGTTATCCATGACCGGTGAGTTGGCCTCGGCGCCGAACCGGTCCGGCAGAATGCGCCATTTCGGCGTTTCGTCAACACCGTTTTGATGGCCGAACGGTCGCTGGCACGGGAATGCCAGACCAACCAGCCAGTCCAGGAACACCGGGTCGTGGGAGCCCACCACTTCCTGCAGTGTGCGCAGCTGCGGAATCCGCGGCGGCGTCACCGCGATCCAGTGCTGCGGCGCCAGATCCTCGTCGTCGGCGACCAGGCGGACCTGGGTGGCGTTGCTCGGGATCCTCGACATGGGCAGCCGTAAGTTACGCCAGGCCGGCGACGGCCCGACATCGAAGAACTGGAATGACCCGCCTGGGTGTCCGCTGGCCGCTCCGTCGTCGGTGGCCCATTGCAGCTGCACCTCGTGGGGGTCGAACCGGCCCGCCGCCGACACCACCAGCAGCGGCCCCGCGTGGTCCCGTGCGGGCAGACGGTACCAACCAGACCGCAGCCGAGCGACCACCTGGATACCGGACCGCCAGCTGCCCAGCACCGGTGTGCGGGCCGAATCGAGGTTGTAGGGCAACTGGGCAAGCGAGCCGTTGATTCCCGGTGCCGGAGTGGTGCCGCCCTCGGTGCCGGCCTGGTTGCTGGTGACCTTCTCTTCGTCGTTGACGAAACTGCGGTCGGCCGCACGTTCCATCACCGGGTCGGCGCGGACGTCGGCGGGAATACCGTTAGGCGTAAACGCTTCGGACACGCCGGCTCCCAGGGCGTCGGCCATTGGTGCCGTCACCGGCGGCAGCATGCCGGCGTTGGGATCCTGCTCTACCAGCACGTCCTCGGCCAGTCCACAGGACTTGCCGGTCAACGCCTCGAGGTTGGACCGGCCCACCGACCATGCCGGATACTGATCGGTCATCGCCAGGGTCAGCGATAGCACTTCGAAAATCACCAGCACCCATGCCGCAATTGCCAACGGGGACTGAATGATTCCAGCCACTCGGGCACCATTGCGGGTTCTGGGAGGCCCGTTGTCCGGGGCGACGAAGTGGAACCAGGCCGCCAGCAGTAGCACCAGCACGGTCAAGCCGAGTAGCGCGGTGGCGAAGGCGTAGTGCCACTGTGGAAACGAATTCGACCATGGCACACCGAAATTGGATACATACCACCAGCCGTTGACGCTGGCGAACGACAACGCCACCAAGAACAACACCACGGAGGCGAACAAGGTGCGGTTGCGGCGTGAGCGCATTGCCGCGGATGTCACCGCGACCGCGGCCAGCGCGCCCAATGATCCGGCCAGCCCGGCGAACACCCCGAAGTGGTGGGTCCACTTGGTGGGGGTGAACATGATCGCCACGAACGAGATGATGGTGATGCCGACGATGCGGCGGCTCGGTCCGGCGGCCGTGCCCGGAATTCGCCCCTTGCGCAACGACATTGCCACCGTGATGCTCAGTGCGAGAACCAGCGCCAGCACAGCGAAGCGGCGGGCGACCGATCCGTCGGGACTGGCCATGAACAACCGCTCGTAGCGGGTGTGCTCGTCGAACCAGCTCAGGCTGGGCCCGAGAGCACGCTTGAGGGCGGTGGCCTGCATCTCGCCGGCCAGGGTCTGATCGCGGAAGATCAGGATCGCGGTGACGGTGACCGCGGCCGCGATGGGCGCCAGCAGTGGTAGCGCCCCAAACCGCTTGGAGCGGCGTTGCACGATGGTTCGCAACGGCCCGATCGCCACCAGCAAGGCGCCGATGGATGCGATACCGGTCGGCCCGGAGAACAAAGTCAGCGCACCGATGATGCAGGCGATCGCCACCGGGAGCAGCCGATTGGTGGCCACCGCGCGCTCCACCGAACACCAGGTCAGCAGGATTCCCAGTGCGATGATCGGCTCGGGCCGCAGGCCGTTGTCGAGCGGCAACCACGTTGCCAGGAACATGCCCGCCGCGGTCCACGCCGCGGCCCGGCTCCTCTTGACGGCATGGCCCAGACGAGGGATGACCTCGCGGCTGATCACCCACCAGCACGTCAGCGCCATGGCCAAGGTCGGCAGCCGCATCCAGACGCTGGTGGTGCTGACGTGCGCCCACAGCGCCAGCAGGTCGTAGTACCAGCCGAACGGCGCCTCCGGGGTACCCAACCACCGGTAGTAATTGGCCATGTACCCGGCGTGCTCGGATACCCGGGCCATGGTGAGGATGTAGCCGTCGTCGGAGGTATTGGCGCCGACGAACTGCCACCACACCAGCACCGCCGTCACGAGCGCGTCCAGACCGCTGATCGACCACCAGCGCGATGGAAGGAAGCGCCGGTGCCGGGTGCCGTCGGCGGTGTCGAGGACGTGCAACGCGACCAGCGCAACGGCAGTCAGCACCACCCCGAGGATCATCGCCGCCAGCTTCAGTGGCGTGGGGCTGCTGCTGTAGCGGGTGTCAACGGTCGCCGAGAAGCTCAGGCCCGGTGGCGTCGGCCCGGCGAGGTCGGTGAACACGCCGACGATCTGCGGCCGGAAGTCATACCCGCTTTTCTCGCCGCCCAATGACGAGCCGGGATGCTCGGCGTTGGGCCCCTGGGTCAGCCCGACGAATTCTGCGGTGACCCTGTCGGCGTGCGCGGTGAAGGTCAGGCGCTGGCAGGCCGGGCTGAGCACCTGACTCAACGGGGCGGTGACGACCGGGACGTTGCGCACCACGAGCACCAAGTCGTCGTTGGCGCGCTGGATGAGCAGCCCGCGGTCGACGGCCTTCGGGGCCTGCTTGGGCACCGTCGACAACAGCACCGTCTTGCCGGCGTTCTGCGGCCCGGCCAATCCGGCGGCCGCCGCACACGGCACGCTGACGTTCAGCTCGGTGCCCACATAGCCGATCAACGGTGCTTCGACGCTTTCGAAGGTGCCGTTCTGCGGCCAGTTCAGTTGGGCAGTGGTCTGGTTGACCGGCAGCACCGGAGTGACGATCGCCAGCAGCGCCCCGAGCAGACCGGCGACCACGGCAACAATGCGAGCGATCCGGTGGTTCGCTCCCGTGTCGCTCACGGAGGTAGATCGTAGTTCTTCGACCAAGTCAGGTGAGGTCTCGGTAGCCATCAGCCGCCCGTCACTGGTTGGGCCCCCGGCCTGCGGATGGCCAGCACAAACGGGCCGACGGTTTGGACAACGAACCGCGGGTCGTCGAACAGGGCGGCCCGCAGATCGACGGTGTAGCGGCGAACGTTGGGCTGGTTGGGGTAGACGTCCTCGGCCAACCGCAGCGTGTAGTTGCCGTTCGCGCCGCGGCGCATGAGGAATACCGTCGGCGGTGGCCAGGGTGAGGTGTCCAGGGCGTGGATGAAGTCGTCGGCGGTCTTGAGCTTGGACCACTTCTGGATCTGTGCGGCCCGCAGGTCGAACTGTGCCAGCGGGTTGGCGTAGTGCGACGTCAAGCTCTGAAAGCCCCAGTAGGGGTGATAGGACAGGAAGCTGTAGTCGGCGGTCATGACCACGGTCTGGTCGCGCGGCTTGCCGGTGACGTGCAGGATCGCGGCGTCGATGACGGAGTAGAACTTCTCCGAACTCGGTGGCCGGCGATCGCCGCGCTGGCCGTGGCCGTCGGTGTCGGTGTAGGCGATTGTCAGATCCGGCCGCAGTACGTCGGGAATGTCCTGGCTGAACGCGATCGCCGCGGCGAGCCCGATCGCGCCGGCCACCGGGACGACGCTGCGGCCCCAGCCGCGATCACGGCCCCGCACCGCCAACGCCTGCGCGGTCTCGAGGAAGCCGAACACCCCGGCGGCGACCAACAGCACGGTCAACGTGGGCTGCAGCCGGAACGACAACAGCGTGGTGCGCGCCAGCGTGGTCAGCATCGACAACAGGGACCACAGGTAGACGGCCAGCACACCGACGGTCAGGGCGCCGGCTCGTACCGACGACCGGGTGCGCACCACCAGCCACAAGGTGCCCAGCATGCAGATGGTGCCCAGCAGCGAGAACTGCAGCATCGGGAAGGTCAGTTCGGCGCCGTCGGCGGGCAGGTAGTGCTGGGCGCTACCGGAGTTGCTGACCGGGCTACGGGCCGCGCGCAACGCGAACGGCATCCAGGTCGTGGCCCCGATGGCTACCGCGATGACGGCAATGAGGGCCCATCGGCGCAGTGGGTCGAGCGCTGCTTTGAATCCGGAGCGCCGCCATCGCGACCCGGCCAGCAGCAGGGCCATCAAGGTAACCGTGAATGCGCTGTAGGCCACCAGCAGCGTGTACCAGGTCGCCGCGAAGCCCAGGAATATCCCGGCGCCGACCACCGCCGCCCAGCCGCCCGACCGCTCGCCGGCGCGCAACCCCGACCACGCCAGCACCAGCATCGGCGGCAACAGCACCGTGATCATCGCGGCGTAAGGCTCGGGCGAGCTGTAGGCCAGCGTCACCGCCGCCGTCGCGGTGGTGACGATCAACGCGTACTCGAAGCGGATCATCCGCCACCACAACACCAGCGCGACCGCGACCGCGATCGTGATCGAGGTGATGGCCCACGGCTTGTAGATCTCCCAGGCCGGTGTTCCGGTCAGCGCCGCGGCACGCCCGCCGATCCAGAACCAGCCCGGCGGGTAGAACGGCGGCAGCCCGATATACGTCATGTCGTGCAGCGCGGGGCTGTCGGCGAGCCGGGTCAGGTATTCGGTGCGGAACTGCTGGTCGACGGAGATGCCGAACAGATACAGCTTGGTGGCTCCCAACGGCATGCCCAGCGTCACGACGGAGAACGCGGACACGAACACCAGTCCACCCAGCTGGGCCAGCAGCCGGTGGTACCGACCGCCACGCCGCCACACCCACCCGACGGCGACCAGCCCGGCCATGCAGCCGACCTGCCCGACGGTGGTCAGTGCGTGCAGCTGGTTGGACGATGGAAAGGCGGGCCACTGGACCCGGGCGATGGCGATCAGCGATACCACCGCGACGATGACGGCCACCACCACCGCCAAGACCAGCTGGCCGAGGCTGGCCACCGCATTACGCATGGTCAGATTGGCAGCTTGCGGAAAATGCTCCGCGGGAGGTGTCGCAACACCATCATCACATAACGGAATGCTGCTGGCGCCCAAACCAATTCCTTACCTTTTGCGGACGCGGTCACCGCGAGGTTGGCGACGTACTCCTTGTCCACGGTCAACGGAGCTTCCTTGATGTGCGCGCTCATACGGGTTCGCACCTGGCCGGGCCGGATCACCAGGACACGAACCCCGTACTCGCGCAAAGCCTCTGACAAGCCCAGGTAAAAGCCGTCCAGACCGGCCTTGGTGGAGCCGTAAACGAAGTTGGACCGTCGCACCCGTTCACCGGCCACCGTGCTCATCGCGATGATCTGACCGAAGCCCTGGGCGCGCATCTTCTCACCCAGCAGCACGCCCACCGAAACCGCTGCTGTGTAGTTGATTTCGGCGATCTGCACCGCCTTGCGCTGGTTCTGCCACAGCTCTTCGGCGTCCCCGAGCAAACCGAACGCGACGATGGCCACGTCCACATCGCCACCCGAGAAGGCCTGGTCGATCATCTTCGGGTGACTGTCGGTGTCGGTGGCTTCGAAGTCGATCAACTCCACCGACCGAGCGCCCGCGGTCTTCATCTGTGCTACCGCATCGTCGCGGCCCGGGTCGTCGGGCATGGCGGCGAGCACGATACGCGCGTGCGCGTTCTGCAGGTAACGCTCGCAGATGGCCAGCCCGATTTCGGACGTGCCGCCGAGCAGCAGAATGGTCTGCGGATTTCCAACCGCGTCGAGCACCATCAGAGCAGCTCCAAACGCCGGGCCATGTCGGAGGCGAACACCCGCAGGGGGTCAACCTTGCGGCGCACGGCGATCCACTCGTCGATGCGCGGATACATGGCGTGAAAGGTGTCGGCCGTGGTGCGGGAGTCCTTTGCGGTGTAGACCCGGCCGCCGAACTCGAGCACCCGGCGGTCGAGTTCGTTGAGGAACTCGTTGAGCCCCGGCTTGATTGGGAAGTCCACGCAGACGTTCCAGCCGGGGATCGGGAAGCTCAGCGGTGCCTGGTTACTCGGGCCGAACAGCTTGAACACATTGAGAAATGAGTAGTGACCCGATTTCTGGATATCGCGGATGACGCCTTTGAACTCTTCCACGGCATCGGTGGGCACCACGAACTGATACTGCCCGAAACCTGCTGAGCCGTAGGCCCGGTTCCACTCTCCGAACATGTCCAGCGGGTGGTAGAACTGCGTCAGGTTCTGGATTTTGCCGCGATAGGTTCCGGATTTGCGGTACCACAGTTCACCGATCGGCACGAAGGTGTATTTGCTCGTCAGCCCATTCGGGAAGATATCGGGAAACGTAAGTAGTTGTGGTGCATCGAATTTCAGCGGATTGCGCTGCAACTTTGCCGGCAGCTGGTCAACGGTGGCTAATGAGCCGCGCGATATCGCCGCGCGACCCAGCTTCGGCGGCGCGCTGATTGCGTCGAACCAGGCGCTGGAATAGCTGTAGTTGGCTTCGCTGCCGTCGCTGTGGAAGGCGATGGTCTCGTCGAGACTGGTGGTGACGTCGCCGTCGGCGATGAAGTATGCCGTTTCCGTTGGCGTCATCTCGATGGTGGCTCGCAGGATGATCCCGGTCAGGCCGTTGCCGCCGACCGTCGCCCAGAACAGCTCGGAATCCTCACCGGTCGGAGTCAGGTGGCGGATCTCGCCATCGGCGGTCAGCAGATCCATGCTGCGCACGTGGTTGCCGAAGCTGCCGGCGCTGTGGTGGTTCTTGCCATGGATATCGCACGCGATCGCGCCGCCGATGGTGACTTGCCGGGTTCCCGGCAGCACCGGGACCCACAGCCCGAACGGCAGGGCCGCTTTCATCAGCTGGTCGAGATTGACCCCGGCGTCGAGGTCGGCCAGCTTGGTGTCGGCGCTGATCGAGTGGATGGTGTTCAGCGGGTTCATGTCGATCACCAGCCCGCCGCCGTTTTGGGCGTTGTCGCCGTAGGACCGGCCCAGCCCGCGCGCGATCACCCCTCTGCCGCCGACATCGGCCACCCGGGCCACCGCCTTGGCGATCACCTCCGGATCAGGGGTGCGCAGGACATGTGCCACCGACGGCGCTGTGCGCCCCCACCCGGTCAGCCGGGTGGGGGTGGTGGAGGCCGCATTGGGCTCGGGGGTGCTCAACATCGTCAAAGAGGGTACCGCTTGGCCAGCTCGGCTCAGCGGATGCGGAAGATTACGGCCCGCTGCACGATGAAGTTGATCACCGTCGCGGTACCCTGCGCGATCACGAACGCGACGGGTATCGCCCAGCCTTGGTAGTGCAATAAGGCAAGGCACAGATGGTTGAGTCCGACTTGCACAGCGAAGGTGATGGCGTAGAGAACCATGACCCCGATGAACCGCGCGGTGCTCGGTGACGCCTGGAATGTCCATCGGCGGTTGATCAGGTAGGCGGTAATGGTGCCGACGATGAAGCTGGTGGCTTTGGACAGGTCAACCTGTACGTGCACCACTTTGTAGAGCACGAAGTAGAGGCTGAAGTCGACGATTCCCGCCAGCCCGCCGGTGACGACGAAACGCATTACCTGCGTGGTGAGATTCAGGTGTGGGCGCGCAGGTGCGGTCGGAGACTCTGGTGGAAGCATTGGGGGAAGTCTAACGGGATCGCTGGGCGCCCCAGAGTGAGCTAACTGGGTAACTTGACCGCGATCAACTCGACCTGGTTTTCCCCTTGCGGCGTCGAGTAGGTGACCGTGTCGCCCGGTTGACGTCCGGCAAGGGCCTGGCCCAGTGGGCTGCGAGCGGTCAGCGTCTCAGCTTCGCGGCCGGCCGGAGTCTCTTCGACGATGGAGATCACGTGCATCGTGACGACTTCACCGTCGGGGAAGCGCAGGGTCACCTCGGTGCCGCCGGGCAGCGTTTCGGACTCTTCGGAGTGCGACGGCCCGGTCCGCAACCGCCGGTCCAGCTCATTGATCCGGTCACCCAGGACGACCAGCTCGTCAGCGCGCTGTATTGCCTCGGCCGCGTCTCCGTGATCGCCGATCATGCCGCGGTCGTTCTTGACCTCGACCTCTAGACGATCGCGCCGCTGCCGCAGCCGGTCCAGCTCCGCGGCGAGGTTCTCCCGCGCCGCATCGGCCACTGATTGGGCTTCCTTGCTCACGTCCGCCCACCTTTCGCCCAGACGTCTCGGGTTGCCGTTTGCTGATCACTCACGCGCCGTGAATCCGATTCGTGGCGTATCAGTGTTACACCACCAAGCGGCCGCCCGTCACCGGTATCAGGCAAGCATTTTTATTTAGTTGTACACGTGGATACCCGGTTTGGTGGTGGTTCTATCCTCCGGTGCGCGTGAACGGCCGCGCGGTCGTTTGACCGGCGATGGCATGCTCTGCGTCACAGGCCCAACGAGTCACGTTGCGGCGCGACACTTTTCGGCGCCGTCAGCGAGAGTGCCGCTGGTTCGATTCGGAGTCGGAGTTCTCGGCGACCGGCGCTGCGCTGTGTCCATCGTCATAGTCGTCTTCGTTGTCGATGACCCCGCCACGCAGCGCGTCGAAGATGGCAACGCCCTGCGAGACCAGCCCGGCGGCCACCTGGCCGAGCCCTTCGGCGCCATTGAGCACCGTGAGATTCGCGCTTGACAGCCCAAGCGCGGCCTTCTCGACGATTTGAGGTAGCTGGTCGATGAGCATCCTGTCCAACGCCACCCGGTTGTGCGACGCCGCCGCCTCGGCCTGGATCTTCATCTTCTCTGCGTCGGCGACTGCCAGGATCCGGACGCGCTCGGCTTCCGCCTCCGCTGGTTTGACCACCTCGGCGACCAGTTCCTGCTGGCGCAGTTCGGCGGCCCGCTCGGCCAGTTCTGTCCTCATCTGCAGGACCTCGCGCTGAGCCTGTGCTTCGGCCAGTGGGCCGGCCTGGGCGGCCTGGGCCTGAGCCTTGTCGACCTCAGCCTTGTATTGGGCCTTGACGATCGCGGTCTCGCGGGCGAATTCGGCTTGATTGCGTTGCGACTCCTGCTCAGCTTCGGCGGCCGCTTGGTTCGCCTGCGCCTGAGCGATCTGCGCTTGCTGTTGGATGGCCGCATTGTGCGGCGCGGACATCGCGGTGATGTAGCCGAGCCCATCGTCGTCGATGGACTGGATCTGCAGGGCATCGACGGTCAGCCCGATCCGGGCCATCTCCTCCTTGGAACCATCGAGCACCTCGGTGGCCAGCTTCTGACGTTCTCGGATGATCTGCTCGACGGTCATCGAACCGATGATCGAGCGCAAGTGACCGGCGAAGATCCGGCCGGTGAGCACGGCCATCTGGTCCTGGTCTGACAGGAATCGCTGAGCCGCGCTGATGATGCTCTCGTTGTCGTTGCCGACCTTGAAGGCGATCACCGACCGGACGTTGAGGGTAATGCCCTGCTGGGTGACGCACTTTTCGGCGACCTCGGCCTCACACATGGCCAGCGTCAGGAATCGAGCCTTGCGGAAGATCGGCAGGATGAAGGCGCCGTGGCCGGTCACGACGCGGAACGGGGCGTTGCTCTTGGCCCGGCCGCCGGAAATCAGCATCGCCTCGTCCGGAGCGGGCACCTTATAACCGAGCATAGTTGGGCTCCTTGCAGTTTCGCGGTTCTATATCAGGGAATTTCGGTCGTTAATTCAGATCCGGCGAGGTCCTTCCACGGCTCGACGACCACCGTCCGCGCGCCTCGGACTTCAACCACCAGCACCTTGGTGCCCTTCGGTAATGGTTTGTCGGATATTGCCAGGAAGGCCTCCTTGGACCCTCGCACGGTCACCAACACCTCGCCGGCGCCGCGGTCACCGCGGGTCGCCACGATCAGCTTTCCAACGCAACCGATTGCCGAGGTGTCGCTCACGATCGCATACTCCTCCTTCGGCAGTACCAGCGTCGAGTTTCGTCGTCTTTGCTCAGGTGGCCTGTCTGGCCGTCACATCGGACCTGCGGTCAGCGTGACCGCGTGGTTGCGGCTCTCGCGTGCCTTTACCCGCGACACCCAGACCCGGCCTCCGGTCGCCGGCCCGACGATCTGCTCGGCGGTGTCGAACACCCAAGCCGCCGAGCCCTCCATCCCGGTGTTGTCCATGATGCGCAGATCGATGACACCCCGCTCGGCCAGCAGCTCGAACAGATCGCGCTGCGGGTCGTCCACGGCGATCAATGTGGTGTGGTCGAACTGGTATCGCAGTGCTGCCCGGATCTCCCTGACGGCGCTCGAGTCCACCACCTCGCCGGTGTCGGGTTCGGTTTCCGCGCACGCGAACTCGGCTTCGAACGTCCGCTCGTAACCGTGCAGGAAAAACCGCTTCCCCTGGTTCGCCCACGAGCGGTGGCAGCAGGGGAGATTGTCGAACAGTTTGCGCATGTGGAACCGTGCCCTCTGGCCGACGGGTGCGTCAGCACGGTGCATGGTGGCGACGTGCACCCCGTCGGCGATGGCGGTATCAGTCATTTACCCTCTCTCCCTGAGTATTTGGCTGGATGAGGGTTAGCGTCCTGGCCTTGTCAGATCCTCAAAAGATTCTTGAGGGTTCTCAAAAGCGTGCGTTAGAAGGGTGGCGGGTCGTTGTTGTTGGGTGCCAGCCGTTCGGCATGGCGGGCGGACTCGGCGGCGATCCGGGCTTCGTTGATGCCGCGCTCCCAGCCGATGCGGGCGACGCGGTCCTCAGCCCGAGTTCGTTGTCGGACCGGCATCATGAGTCCACGGTTGCGCTCCGGCGGTGACATGTGGGTAGGCAACGCTAGCGTCCCTGTCGGGATGGCCAGCATCGGAAAGAGAAGAGCTCCGTAGGGTTTAGTGGTGTAGGTGTGGCCGGATGGCGACGTCCAGACCACGGTTCCGTCTGGCTCCTGACGATCTTGCCACTCGCTGTAGAACGTCTTCAGCAAGTGGTGGTAGCGGCAAAGGAGCTTGAGGTTCGACGGATGTGTGGGACCGACCGGAAACGGCACGGTGTGGTCGATATCGCAGACCTCGGCGGGCTGATCGCACTCGGGGAACCGGCAAGTCAAATCCCGGAATCGAATGAATTCGGCCAATGCCACCGAGGGGTGATAGCCAGCCTCCCGACGTGCCTTCGGTAGGGACAAAGGCTTGGTTTTGGCGACACCGGCCAGGTCACGCAACAGTGTCGACGGCACTGGGCCGAACCCGGGCAGGTATCCGGGAGCTTGCGAATCGTCGTTGATCGCGGACTGTTCGGCCAGCACGTGGATCACCACATTCGTGCTCCGCGGCCGTTGTGCCGCCAGACAATCCGGCGCACCGCATTCGCAGCGCAAGACGTCCAACCCAGCGGTCATTGCGCCCAGAGCGTCGGCACGGCGCTGGGCCTTCGTCCGCGGATCGTCGCGACATACCGTGGCGGCCAGCGCGTCAAGCTTTCGCTCTAGCGCAGCGCCGTCGATAGCGTGCAGCTGCGCCCAGACTCCCGCCAGCCCCGGGTTTGTAGGCGCGATTTCGACGTAGCGATCGTCGTTGCTATTGCCCGGAACTCTCACGCCGGCCGGGTCAAACCGGGCCACCCACATATCGATGCGCTCAGCGGCTTTGGGCGCCGAAAGCCGCATCCACCGCGGCGCATGCCTGGCCACCGCGGCATCCAGTTTGGTGATCAGCACAGGGTCTTCGATCAGCTCGGTGCGGTACACCACCGCGGCCATCAGTCGAAAATCAATTGCTCCCCGCGCGAAGACCTCGGCCACCCGGGGCAGGCGCTCGCGCAGCGCAATCGCATAGCGCAAGCGCGCCGCGGCGCGGCCTCGACTAATGCGCAACGCCACGGCAACCTCGGCGACCACATTCTCATGCCCGTCAACGGCCCAATTGAACCGCTCGGCATCATCGGCCGGCGCCCGACGCGCATACAACTCACCAATCGCCGCCAATTCACGCGCACACATCGCGTTTTGCGCGCGCGCCGCATCGGTGATGGCATCCACCACGGCGACATCATCCATAGTATCGAACATAAGTTCGATCATAGTGATACCCACCGACAATCAATCGGCTAGCGCTGGCCGAGCGCCCGCATCGCTAACCGAAGAAAGCAGTTACACCCAGTAGGGCACCCGGGCGCGGTATTGCCGCATCGCGAAGGCTGCCAGCGTCCAGCCGATGGCCGTCAGCACCAGCACCACCACCCAGTGCCGCAGTTCCTGGTGGGAGCCCAACAGCGGCGAACGAACGATGTCGAGATAGTGCAGCAGCGGATTGAGCTCGACGATGCTCGCCCAGCGTCCGGCACCCTGCTGCCGCAACGTGTCGTCATTCCAGATGATCGGCGTCATGAAGAAAAGCAACTGCACGATGGAAAACAGCAGAGGACCGATGTCGCGGTAGCGGGTCGCCAGGATGCCGAAACACAGAGACACCCAGATGGAATTGACCACGATCAGCCCCAGCGCCGGAATCACCGACAGATCGGCCCACGACCACGGCTTGGGGAAGATGATCGCGACGACGACATAGATCACGATGTTGTGGGCGAACAAGATCATCTGCCGCCACACCAACCGGTAGACATGCACGCTCAACGGCGTCGGCAGCTGTTTGATCAGGCCCTCGTTGGCGACGAAGACGTCAGCGCCCTCCAGGATGGCGGCGTTGATCAGGTTCCAGATGATCAACCCGAGCGTGACGTAGGGCAGATGCACGGCAAGGTCGAGGTGAAAGAGTTTGGAATACAGCCCACCCATTGCGACGGCGGTGGTACCGGTCGCGATGGTGATCCAAAACGGTCCCAGCACCGAGCGGCGGTAGCGCTGCTTGATGTCCTGCCAACCCAGGTGCAGCCACAGCTCGCGACGGCGAAAGCCGTCGACCAGATCGGCCCGGGCGCGGGTAAATGTCCTGGATTGAGCCGCGGCGTCGAGGAAACTCATGAAGACCCTCCGCTGTCGGGCTTGCCGAATTGTTCACGACGTCCCAAGCGGCGCAACCGGATCCATTCCAGCAGGCCCTTGGGATCGCGGCGGCTCACCAGGAAGAACCAGCCGAACCGAAGCCACTCCTGGGCCAGCAGCTTGCGCAGACCCGGTTGTGACAGCAGGTAGCCGCGATTGCGGTAGGTGAAGAACCGCTTGGTGGGGTCGTCGGGATACTGCGTGTGCATCCGACCGCCCAGGATCGGCCGGAACTCCTCGGATCCGCAGGGATGCAGGTAGACCGCCTCCAGGCAGGTTCCGAACGGCAGACCGGACCGAACCAGCCGGCGGTGCAATTCCACCTCATCGCCGCGGATGAACAGCCGCATGTCCGGGACACCGATCGAGTCGAGAGTGGACGCCCGGAATAGTGCGCCGTTGAACAGTGACGCGATACCGCGCAGCAGATCCTGTCCTGCTTCGGTACGCAATTCGCTCGTGTACCTGCGCCATACCAGGCCGCGTCGCAGCGGGAACGCCAGCCGCTGCGGGTCGTCGGAGTTGCACACCATCGGCGATACTTCGGCCAGGCCGTACTTCTCGGCAGAGGCCAGCAGGGTCGCCAGCACCCCGGTGTCCTGCGGGCGCCCGTCGTCGTCGGCCAGCCATACCCAGTCAGCACCCTGCGCAAGCGCGTGCAAGATACCGAGCGCGAAACCGCCTGCGCCGCCTAGGTTTCGGCGCGAACCCAAGTATGTTGTTGAAATTGGTTGGGCGGCAACCAGGTCGCGGACTCGATTGTCTTCGGAACCATCGTTGTCGACCACGATGAGGTGATCGGGCAACCGGGTCTGCGTGCTCAGCACATCCAGCGACTTGGCCAGCTCGTCGGGGCGCCGGTGAGTGACCACGACGGCGAAGACGGATTCACTCATCCCCGGAAGCGCTTTGCGCCAGCGGCTGGTCGGTGGCGGTCTCGGCCAGCACTTCGCGGACGTGCCGGGCCGCGTCCTCACCCTCATAGGCGCGCACCACGTCCTCGATGCCGCCCGTCTGCCGGATGACCCCGTGGTCGATCCACATCGCCGTCTTGCACAGCCGGGCCAGGAATTCGTTGGAATGACTGGCGAACACCAGGATTCCGGAACGCTCCACCAGGCCCTGCAATCGCGACTGGGCCTTCTTCAGGAAGTCGGAGTCCACGGCGCCGATGCCTTCGTCGAGCAGCAAGATCTCCGGGTCGATGCTGGTGACCACGCCCATGGCCAGCCGTACCCGCATCCCGGTGGAATAGGTGCGCAGCGGCATCGACAGGTAATCACCGAGTTCGGTGAACTCGGCGATCTCGTCCACCTTGGTCAGCATCTGCTTTCGGGTCTGCCCCAGGAACAGACCGCGGATGATGATGTTCTCGTAGCCGGAGATTTCGGGGTCCATGCCGACGCCGAGGTCGAAGACCGGCGCCACTCGCCCGGTGACCCTCGCCCAGCCGCGCGTGGGTTCGTAGATGCCCGAAAGTACGCGCAGCAGAGTCGATTTCCCGGCTCCGTTATGACCGACCAGACCGACCCGGTCGCCCAGCTCAAGCGACATGGTGATGTCGCGCAACGCCTCGACGACGACGACGTTGGAGTTGTTGCGCCCGATCGTGCCGCCGGCCTTGCCCAGGAAGGCCTTCTTCAAGGAACGCGACTTGGCGTCGAAGATGGGGAATTCCACCCACGCGCTCTGCGTCTCGATGTGAGGACCCGAACCCGCCACCATTAGCTACTTAAGTCTGCTTACAGGTATTGCCCGGTTCCCGAGCCCGGCCCGTGGCCCGACTTGCCGAGTCCCGGCGGCAGCGCGCCCTGGCGCATCTGCTCGAGTTGTGCGCGGGCGGCCATCTGCTGGGCGAACAGCGCGGTCTGAATGCCGTGGAACAGCCCTTCCAGCCAGCCGACCAGTTGTGCTTGGGCGATGCGCAACTCGGCGTCCGACGGCGCAGCGCCCTCGTTGAACGGCAGGGTGAGCCGATCGAGTTCCTCGCGCAGTTCGGGTGCCAAGCCTTCTTCGAGCTCGCGGATGCTGGTGGCGTGGATCTCGCGCAGCCGGTTGCGGCTGGCCTCGTCGAGCGGTGCCGCGCGCACTTCCTCGAGCAGTTGCTTGATCATGGTGCCGATTCGCATCACCTTTGCGGGCTGCTCGACCAGGTCGGTCAGGGAACGTGCGTCGGAGTCTTCGTCGTCTGTCGCCTCGCGTATCGCCATGATCCGCGGATCGACGCCGCCGATGATTTCGATGCCGTCGTCGTCAGGGCCATCGTTGCCGTTACTCAATCCGTCACCATCCTCTTGTCGCGTCTAAGAGTGGGGCGTCGCTGCGGCATTTCCGCGCCATTCATAGATTTTGGCCCCACCGTTGTCGTAGATCAGCATCCACGACTTCGATTTCTCCAGTGACACTAGTCCGTCGGGCGTTGCAAACCCTCTGACGTTGGGCGTGCTGGTCAGGATGTACCTGATATTGAGCGCTTTAATCGCCTCGACAACTTTCGGGTCGGAATCGCCTTTGCGAGCAGAACTCCAGAATATGTAGCGGTAGTAGCCCGGGCCGGTCTGCTGCGGGAAGTCGTAGTGGGTCCACAGCGGATGCAGGTCGGCAACCGCATACACCCATGCGGTCCCGTCGATGTTGGAGTCGCCGATCAAGGTGTCGTGTGCGCCTGGCAGTTTGGCCAGGTAGGCCATGGCCATGAGGTCGCGCTGGCCGATTATCACCGAGTCGTACTTGTCGCCGAACAGCACCAGGTGTCGGTAGAGGTACTGCCGACCCGTGAGCACGGTGGCCACCACCAGCAGGCCCGCCGTGGCCGCGGCCCAGACCGGGGCGGGCAGCTGCTTGAACCGGGCGGTGACGCGTTTTGCGCCGGCGACCAGCAGCATGACCGCTGCAAACAAGGCGATGGCCGCCATCGGAGTGACCAGCATCGTCACCACCGCGGTGAGCCGTCGGGGATCGTTGTAGAAGAACGTGCTGAGCCCTTCGATGGCGGCGCCCAACGGATTGTGAAACGGCGCCCCGGAGTAGATGGTCGCCACGGTGAGCACCAGCCAGACCACCGGCGGCCACCAGATTTTCTTGTACAACAGGATCGCCATGCCGATGTAGACCAGCACGAGCAGGCCGTATTGGGTCGGGAAGTCGTTGAGGTGGCGGGTGTGCAGGAGCAGCGCATCGATGACGCCCTGCTTGACGCTCTTGAAGCTGGGGAATGCGTGCCCAGCGATGATGTCAGCCTGCTTGAGTACCCCGATGAACTGCGGCGCCAATATCGCCGCGGTCGGCACCGCCACCGCAGCCAGGGTCAGCACGTCGGCCAGCCGGCCGCGCACCGGATGCCACCACGCGTCCAGAAACCACCAGGCCAACAGGAACAAGATGACGATGAATCCGCCGGTGAGATGCACCGACAGGACGCCCACCAGTGCCAGCACGGCCGCCGGGATGCGGTCGCGATGCCGCAACGTCGAGGTGATCAGGACAAACGTCGGGATAGCGACCCCGTAGGCCGCCAGGTTGGGCATCGCGGCAACGCCGAATTCGACGTAGGGCACCGAGGTGAATGACGCCGACAGTGCGGCCGCGGTGGCCGAGACCCCGGCGGTGCGCCACTGGTTGGTGCGCGGCCTGAGCAGCTGCCAGGTGAGCATGGCCGCGCTGGTCGGAAAGAGCCAGACCGAGGCCGCCACCGAACTCAGGGTGTAGCCGGTGGTGGGCGCCGCCCCGGTGAGCTGGCAGAACACCGCGACAAGGGCGTGGAACACCGACGGGTAATACAGCGCTTGCTGCGTCTCGACATTGCGCAGCTCACCCATGTGGGTGGACGACGCCTGGCCGGTGTCGAGCATGAAGCGCACCTCATTGGAATGCCAGACGGCGTCCCAGGTGCTGGGGATGGATTGCCAATGCGTGATGCCGCGATAGGCCGCCCACATGATCAGCAGTGCGCCCAGCAGCACACCCGCCGCTACCGTCAGGGCCGGCCAGCCGCCGATGCCGCGCGCCTCAGCTTCGGTGTCGCGGTAGCGGGCGAGTAGCAGCTGCAAACCCGTCATCACGAGGCACACGGCAACCAGCGCGGCGAGCGCAGTCCAACCGTTCCAAGGGATTCCGAGCGCACCGAAGGGAATTATCGCCAGCGCCACCACGCCGTAAGTCAGTGCCGGGCCAACTGCGATAGCGACCGGCCAAGTTAGCTGAGTGGTACGTGCGATGATCGTCCCCGGGGCGATCAGCAAAAACAATGCGATCAGCGTTCCGATCCAGAGCCCCACTCGACTAGTATGGCTGGCCGGGTGACCTGGCTCGGGAAGCCACCGTCTGGCTGGACGTTTCCAGGCACCCGCTACCGTCACAATTTCGCGGAAATGCGGAAGCCCTAAGGTGGCAGGCATGGCTTACGACGTCGCCCGGGTGCGCGGACTGCATCCGTCGCTGGGTGACGGGTGGGTGCACTTCGATGCGCCGGAGGGAATGCTGATCCCCGATTCCGTTGCGACGACTGTTTCGACGGCTTTCCGCAGGTCTGCCGCCAGCACGGTTGGTGCGCACCCGTCGGCGCGGCGCAGCGCTGCGGTGCTGGACGCCGCGCGTGCCGCGGTGGCCGATCTGTTCAACGCTGACCCGGCGGGCGTGGTGTTGGGTGCCGATCGCGCGATCCTGTTGTCCTCGCTGGCCGAAGCGTCGTCTTCGCGGGCGGGCTTGGGATACGAGGTGATCGTCAGCCGCCTCGATGACGAGACGAACATCGCACCGTGGCTGCGGGCCGCACACCGCTACGGCGCCAAGGTGAAGTGGGCCGAGGTCGACATCGAGACCGGCGAACTGCCGACGTGGCAGTGGGAGAGCCTGATTGGGAAATCGACCAGACTGGTGGCCGTCACCTCTGCATCAGGAACGCTGGGCACGGTCACCGATCTGCGGGCGATGACCAAGCTGGTCCACGACGTCGGCGGACTGGTGGTGGTCGACCATTCCGCCGCCGCGCCTTACCGACTGCTCGACGTCAAGGAAACCGAGGCCGATGTGGTGGCGGTGAACGCAGTCGGGTGGGGTGGTCCGCCGGTCGGTGCGATCGTGTTTCGCGATCCGGCGCTGATCAACACCTTCGGCTCGGTCTCGACGGACCCCAACGCCACAGGCCCGGCGCGGCTCGAGGTGGGTGCGCACCAGTTCGGTCTGCTGGCCGGTGTGGTCGCCAGTATCGAGTACCTCGCGGCACTTGATGAGTCCGCTCGCGGCAGCCGGCGCGAACGCCTGTCGCTGTCGATGCAATCGGCAACCTCTTATCTGAACCGGATCTTCGACTACCTGATGGCTTCGCTGCGGTCGTTGCCGTTGATGATGCTGATCGGCCGTCCGGAAACGCGGATACCGGTGGTCAGTTTCGCGCTGCACGACGTGCCCGCGGAGCGGGTCGTGCAGCGCTTGGCGGACAACGGAATTCTTGCGGTGTCCAACGAGAGCTCACGTGTGCTCGAAGCGCTGGGCGCCAACGAGGTCGGTGGCGCCGTGACCGTCGCTCTGGCGCACTACTCGACGATGGCCGAGGTCGACCAGTTGGTGCGTGCCCTGGCGTCGTTGGGCTAAGCGCCGGGTCTTCAGACCGTCAGCACGATCTTTCCGTGCACGTCGCCGGACACCAGCTTCTTGTGGGCTTCACTCGCCTCCTGGATGGGCATGCGCGCGCCGATCATCGGCCGGACCCGCCCGTCGGCGATCATCGGCCACACCGAGGCCGTCACCGCTGCCACGATCTCGCTCTTGCTGTTCGGGCCGCTCACCGGCCGGCCGCGCAGCGTGGTGCCGATGACCCGCGCCCGCTTGGCCAGTAGCTTGCCGATATTGAGTTCGCCCTTCACCCCGCCCTGCATGCCGATGATGACCAGCTGTCCGTCGGTGGCCAGGGCGTCGATATTGCGGTCCAGGTAGGAGGCGCCCATGATGTCGAAGACCACGTCGGCGCCTTTGGTCTCGTCCCGCAGCCGCGCCACGAAATCCTCGTCGCGATAATTGATGGTGATCTCAGCCCCCAGGTCTCGGCAAGTTTCCAGCTTGGCGGCTGAACCGGCCGTGACCGCGACCCGGGCACCCAGCGCTCGTGCGATCTGGATCGCGTGCGTTCCGATGCCGCTGGCCCCGCCGTGCATCAGCAGCAGCTGGCCTTGTTTCAGGTGAGCGGTCAGCACCAAGTTGGACCACACCGTGCACGCCACCTCGGGTAGCCCGGCAGCGTCGGCAAGGTCCACACCCTCCGGAATCGGCATTACCTGGCCGGCCGGAACGGCGACGTATTCGGCGTATCCGCCGCCCGCCAGCAAGGCGCAAACTTCTTGTCCCACAGACCATTCGGTGACATCGGAGCCTGCCTCGGCGACGACGCCGGACACCTCCATGCCGATGGTCTCGCTGGCTCCCGGCGGCGGCGGATAGTTACCGGCGGCTTGCAGCACGTCGGCGCGGTTGACGCCGGCCGCGGTGACCTTGACCAAAACCTCGCCGGGTCCGGCGGAGACGTCGGGCACTTCTTGCCACCGCAGTTTGTCGGGGGATTCAGCGACGATTGCACGCATGCGGGCCACGCTACTACCCACCCGAAACCGCCGGCCGGCCGGCGAGTCGGGCCCCGTTACCCTTATCAGCGGTGGCGTGGCAGAGCGGCCTAATGCACTCGCCTTGAAAGCGAGAGACGGCTAAAACCGTCCGGGGGTTCAAATCCCTCCGCCACCGCCGCTCCGCCACCGCCGCCACCGCCAGTTCAAGAGGCCTAAAACGGCCCTGCCTGAAGAAATACATCACCGTCGTTCACACAGGATCAGCCATTTTGGTGGGCAATTGTGGGCAAAATGTGGGCACGCGGCCGGGCAGCCGAATCGATGTCAAACCGACCGCGAGCATGAATACGTCGTGGACCACCCTACGACAAGTTTCAGGGCCCAGAGCGAGCATGATCTGCTCATGGGGCTCATCATCTCCGATCGCGAGCGGGCGGCGCTGGCCGAAGTGACGCAGTTCCCGCTGTTCGCTGCGATCACGGGGCGGCGATCGCGCCGATTCCCGGTCGGCGCACGGATTCCCACTGGGGCGCTGGCGTACGCGAGCCGCCGCCCGGTACAGCCGTTGTCGGAAGTCGAACGGGCGCTGCTGCTTTCGGTCACCGGCGGGGTCACCGGTTGGCACTATGGCATAACATACAACCCCGGCTTCGCGCCGTCGCTGCCCAACTACTCGGGCAGTGCAACCGGTCGGGCCTTTCCGTCGGCAGCGGGCTTCCACACCAGCCAGTTGTTCTTCACCGACGACACCGGAACCTATCTGCTCCCCACCCGTGACCAGACGCCGCGCGCGTTCAACACCGTTGAGGAGTGGATCAGCCACACCGCGGAGTCCTATGTGCGGATCTCGACCACCCGCCTCGAACTGCCTCGCGAAGAATCCCACATCGAAGGCCACAACCTCTGGATCGCCAACCATCCCGGCAGCCTGCTGGCATTCCCCGTGGCCGACCTCGCCGAGCATCTGATGGAAAACCTGTGGTTCTTCGCCGCCAACGGCTACTTGGTCGTTGACGACATCAACGACCGCAACATCCCAGGCACCGAACGATTGTCATCGCTACGACACGCCGACGACCCAGTGCCGCTGTCGTTCGTCGAGCAATACACACTGACCGAGGCGAGCGCGGAACTCGCCATCGCCGCCAACAACGGGGTGCTGGCACTGCAGGCACTCGGCCTCGGCGGCTGGATCTACGACGGCCTGAATCGGTTGTCCGTGTTGGGCGGCTCCGGTGATCCGACGGCACCCGGGTTGGGCTTCGTCGCCGACGACGACGAACGCTGGCCCTTCCCGAACGTCACCGGGCTGCCCGGGTACTTCGAGACCCTCAGCCCGCCGAATGTGCCGTCGGTAGCGGCTGGGGTGGAGAAGCTCGTCGCCCGAAAGTACGGGCCCGGCGGGCCTTTCAATCGGGACACCCCGGGGCCGTGGTCAGATACCCCGGAGGTGCGTGCCTCCGCGCTCCCTCCAGAGGGCATCCAGGAAGTGGTCACGATTGAGGCGTCCTACATCTACGACACCTTCGGCAAGCTACCCGCAACCGTGCCGACGGTGCACGTGCTGATGTATCTCCAAGCACAACATATCGACACCGACTTCTACGACGAGTTCTTCGCCCCAGGCGCCTACCTGCAGACCCATGCCGACCACCAGGCTCGCTGGCACGCGCACTAGCTCTCGGATCGACGACGACGTCGATGCGGGTTGCCTGTAACCGACGATGCTTTCTCCGCCGCGTTCGAGTCCTAACACCCGCGTGCGACGACAGCGAAGAGCTATTCAGCGAGTTCGTATAGCGCGCCCAGCAACAGCAGCGGCACCGATCTGGATGACGATGCATGTACCCTGCGGCTCAACCCTGTTCGTGCCGAACGTGACCGGCGACCGGGTGGAGCCTGGCACGCGATGTGCTGTAGATCACCCTCGAAGCAGACGGAATACGGGCACGAAACGTGCGGGAATATGCGTTCGGTCTTGTTACAAAGCTCTGCTGCCGCCGCTAAAGGGGGACAAGACGATGTCTACGGATTACGACGCCCCACGGCGTACCGAGACCGATGATGTGTCCGAGGACTCACTGCAGGATTTGACCGCACGTCGTAGTAAAGCGCAGTTGGCCGTGGTCGATGTCGACGAATCGGAGTCGGCGGAATCCTTCGAGTTGCCCGGCGCGGATCTGTCCGGCGAGGAACTGTCGGTGCGGGTTATTCCCAAGCAGGCCGACGAGTTCACCTGCTCAAGCTGCTTCCTGGTGCACCATCGCAGCCGTCTGGCCAGTGAAAAGGACGGCATCATGATATGCACAGACTGCGTTGCCTAGCGCGCCAGCTCCTCACATTGACACCCTCAACCCGCGATGATGTCTTGAGTGTCGTAGGGCTGGGTTAGTGGCCAGAAGACCGGGATCTGTTCTCCCGGGTCTGCCGCCTGGTGACGCCTAGTTCGTGCCGTCGTTCGACGCTCTCCGGTGTCTCAGCATCGTCAGCCGCCGAATTTCTCCGCTGTCTGCGGGTGGCCACAATTCCCAGTTTTCATGAGGACCACCCTCGACCACCCATCCACAGCGGCGGCTCCTGGCCGTTGTACATGCTCGTGGGCCGCCATCGCTGTCTGCGCAACAGTCGACCGGCGTGGTGCTCGGCCACGTCCTTCAGGTATTCGACGTCGTCGCTGGTCCACGGGTGCTGGCCGGTCCCGTCCAACCACCACCTCGGTTGACCGTCCTGCTCGTAGCGAGTTATCCGGTAACGCAAGGCGACGTGCCTACCCTTGGCGTCAACCTGCCAGTCCAGCAGCCGCGGGCGCACCGCCTCGGGCGCCGGCTGGATAAATTCCCGGGGGTGGGTTATCCGGATCTCGATAAACTCGCCACCCATGAATTAACCCTAATGGAAGTGATCGAGGCCGTGTCAGACCGAACCCGAAGTGATTCGAGTCGAAGGGCTTGACCCTGACGACCCGGTCGTCGTGACCGCGATCGACTTGGTCAGATGGCAGCTATCGCTGTATTTCGGTGATCAGGACACCGGCGACGAACCCGTTGATACTGGCGAGAGCGTTCCGCCGTTGCAATTGCAGCGATTCATCGGGCACGCCAACGTCCATTACGACCTTGACCGTTAAGGCCCATCTGATCAACACCGACGACCACGCGGGCAACATGGCCGCGCTCGGCGCAATGGCCGCGCCGAAGCCGAGCTACGGCGGCAAGGTGATACCGCTACGGCGTTAGACCGCTCATTGGTGTAGTGACCCGGTATACATCGACTTCTTGCAGGCCCTTGAGTTGGTGCACGCCAAGGCTTTCGAACCTCAGACCCGAGCCGGCCGACAGGTCGCGGACTGTTCGGCTGGCCAAGACCTCGCCTGGGCCTGCCAACGCACCGATGCGAGCGCCGGTGTGCACAGCCATCCCGCTCCACTCCTCGCCGCGTCGTTCGCATTCACCGGTGTGGATACCGACGCGGATCCGGATTCCGCGCGTCGCAAGTGCGGGTACCAGCTCTAGGCTGCATCGCGCCGCCTTGGTGGGACCGTCGAATAATGCGAATACTCCGTCGCCGGTGTGCTTTTCTTGTCGACCGCCGTACTTTGACAACGATCGATCGACCAATTGGTCGTGGACATCGAGCTTGTGCCGCCACCGCGAATCTCCCTGGCTGCTTAGCTGTTCGGTGGAATCGACAATGTCGGTGAACAACACCGTCGCGAGTACGCGTTCGCTGGTCGGACTGCTCAGAGGTCCACAGAGGAAGGTAAGCGTCTCCGTGGCGAGCGAGTCGTCGATATCCAAATCGCCGTGTGCGCCCGGCGGAAGTGCCCGAAACAGAGCATTGGGCATTGCGGCGGCCAACGCCTCGGATGCTTCAAATGCGACGACTTGATCGCCGGGTCTGGCGAGCACAAGCGTGTTGGTCGTTACGGTGTGCAAGATTTTCCGCACATCGATTTCGGTGGCTGCCTTCATCACCATTGCCGCCATGGCCGGACTCGCGCTAGCGCGCTCATATCTGCCGAACAGCTCGCGGAGACCGGGCACATCGGTGGAAGACCCTCGCACCATTGCCGCGATAACGCCCTCACCCCAATGTTTGTCGTACATTTCGGCTGCTCGACGGACCTGATCAGCTGACCAGCCCCAAGGGAAATCGGGTAAGTCCTGCGTGAACCGCGCGGCTGTGCCATAGAGCACCAGCGACCGGACCTGATCAGGAAATGTCGCGGCGAACAGAATGCTCATCGGCCCACCCTCTGACATGCCCAGGAGTGCCGGACGATCAACCTCCGCCGAGTCAAGGACGGCGTGAAGGTCGTCCATGCGTTCATCAAGCGTCGGCACCCGCGTCACCGGATCAGATAGCCCGGTGCCGCGCTTGTCCCACAAGATCAGACGTGTCTGCCGTGCCAGCTGTTCGACCATGGGCGCGAACGGGTACGCCGGGTCGTCGTAGAGATCGACATTGCTCACCCATCCCGGCACCAGCACAAGTGGAATCTCGCCGTCGCCCAGGACCCGGTATGCCAGGCGCACGTCGCCGTTGCGTGCGTAGCGCACATGTCCATCAGTCACGTCAACATCGTGCCATCACCGAGGTCAGAAGGTCCTCAGAATTCGCTCATGCGCTCGCACACGGCCACAGCGCCGGCAAGTCGGGGTACGGAAGGGGTACCGGGCTAGGAGCCGAACCGCGTTAGACCAGCGTTTCCGCTGGTCCGGACGTCTGGGCGACGGTGCTTACCCTGACGTACCCGATCCACTGGCCCTCGGTCACTACCCCGGCAGATGACTGTTTCATAAATCGGGCTAACGCGGTATTCGAGACAGGTATTTCTGAGACCAACATTTGAGACACCGTCACCTGGGATATCGAAGCGACAGTGCCCACCTCCGGCCAATGTCTCGTATGTCGTCCTGACCGGTTGAGCTCAAGGTCTATTTCGAGACGGCGTTCAGCTCGGCTCGGGCCTGGTCGATTTGGTCGTAGGCGTACGTCACCATCGCGGCGGTCGTCATCGTTTCACCCTTGCGGGCGAGCGGTTCCTTGGCCTGGTCGCCGAGGTCATCGGAAATCCTGGCGTCGCCCAGCGCGTTGTACATCACCGGCACCAACGTGGAAGTCGACGGCGGCCGAGACGCCGACCAAAACCACCACCCGTCCCACCAATCACAGGAGGAAAAGGCATGACCGAGACTGAGCAGCGCAACAAGGCGTTGGTGCTAAAGGCCTTCGACACACTCTTCACCAAGCGGGATTACGCCGCCGCGCAGAGCTTTTGGTCACCTGACTACATTCAGCACAGCGCCCACGTCGAACCGGGACGCGACGGTCTTTTCGAATTTGTCAAAGCCGCACCGCCCGACATGCACCACGAGATCGCGCTAATCATCGCCGACGGCGATTACGTGATGGTGCACGTTCGATTGTCAAACGTCGGGCAACCCGCCAACTCGATAGTGGCAGACATCCTGAGGATCGAAGACGGTCTGCTCGCTGAACACTGGGATGTCATCCAAGACGAAGCTACCGCCGAGGAGTCCAAGAGCGGGTTGCCCATGTTCGGCGACACCTTCCCCACCCGGATCTGACACGGAATGCCTTCTCACCGCGCCCTCTCCAGGAGAAACGACAGCGGATACACGGGGCAATGAGTTCGACCTCGTTGCTTTGGTGGGTGCACTCAATACCATTGCGCTACGACGGATTCAGATGACATGGCGTGTGCCATTGCACTTGAGCGGGTGCTGGGACACAGGCTCAGTGTGTTGGCCCCCTGACATGTGTTGGGGCAGGTGTTGGTCAATCGGTCAGCTGGCAAGCAAGCCTCGGAAGGCGCAGTCGGCCAGGGAGATCGCGTCGGCCTGGCCGATGATGTAGCCGTGCAAATGCAGGTCGGTTGGCCGGTGACGCCGCGAATGGTGAGGTGACATCGACGCGCACCCGTGTTGTCGCCGAAAACCGCCGACCGACGCCAACCTGGATTTGAACTGAGCCAGTGGCGCCTGCGTCTAGTCGGATCCTCGCCCGCTCCAATCGGCTGCGGCTTCGTTTTTGGTCGACCAGCGTGTCGCGCGCACCGTTGGTTCCGCGCTCAGCGAGCGGACCGCGCTCTCCAGCTGCGCGTCGTCCCGCTTGGCGGCCGACACGTCGGCTCTCAACACCACTTCGTCCGGTGCCCCCGCGTCACGCGAACCCAGCTGCTTGAGCCGGAAGCCGGGTCCGGTAACCGCGTCTACGATCTTGGCCCTCACCGCGGGTTCGGCATCGCGCTGACATACCACGTCGAGGACGTAGTCGACGGGCGTCACTTCGCGTCCGGCTTCGAAGTGCAGTCGATCCATCCGCGCTGCCAGTGGGTATAGGAAGCCGTTGCCGGCGAGGATTATGGCGGCGCCGGCAATGGATTCGCGCCAGGCCCACGCCCCGGCAAGCGCGCCCACCGCCGCCGTGGCCCACAATGTAGCCGCAGTGTTCAGCCCTGTCACCGATGAACCCTGCTTCATGATCACGCCCGCGCCGAGAAACCCCACGCCGGTAACGATCTGGGCAACCACCCGGGTCGGATCAGTGTCGCGGTGGAAGCCGTAAGCGCCCAGGATCACATACAGCGCCGAACCCATGCTGACCAGCGCCATGGTTTGCAGCCCGGCCATCCGGGATCGCCATTGGCGTTCGACGCCGATCGCCAGACCAAGCACGGTAGCCAAGCCAACGCGCACGAACAACTCGGCGGCGGGCATGTTCATGGGAGGGATTGTCCAACAGTCGTAGGCTCCCGCGGCGACGTTTTTCGATGTTCGACCATCGAACCAAGATCAGCGGACAGATCCGCCGATGGAGGCACCGAACATCGGGCTCAACCTCGCCGAGCTCGCATGACACATCAATCCGGTCGTGCGCGGCCGGATGCCGAACTACGCGGCGTTCTACCGCTCCGAGCGGTACGCACTCCTGTCCCCCTGCTGAGCGTCATGGTGGCTGCGTGCGAAGCTGCCGGGGGTGAGTGGACTCCACATGCCGCTTCAGGTTGTTTGGGCGATTCGGTACGAGTTAACGCTTTGCCGTCCCTGGTGACCAGCTTGAGACTTCCCAAGCGACTAGGGGTGCGACGCTGGGGGTGCGGTAGCGGCCTCCTCCGCGCGTATCGAACGCAGCATCACCACCGCGACCGTGACTATCCACGTCACCAACGCGCTGAGGGGAATCCAGAACGCGAACACCCCGTTCCACGCCAACGGCCCGTCGTTGAACACCACGACCAGAGAACCCGGGATCGACAGCAGCACAAACCAAACGTTGAAGTAGCCGAACCAGCGCGGAAACGTCGGCGGGTCGTTGCGGTCGACGAAGGTCGCCACGGTAAGCACCAGAGCCTGTGTCAGATTCGGGCCGACTATGCCGATGAAGGTCAGCCAGAACACGTCGTTGAGCGCCTGGGTGATCTCTGGCGGCCGCTGCTCGGGACGGAATGCCGCGGCTGCTTCTGCCAGCACCGGAAAGATGAACGCAGGCACGAAGATGACCAACGCGAACAGTTCGGTGAGCGCCAGCACTCCGAATTTGCCCTCGACCCGGCGCACCCGCAGACAGATGACGGCAAGAAACGGCAGCGCGACACAGGTGCCCAGCAGCGAGATCGCAACCCCGAGACGCACCCGCAGCTTGTGGTCGACGAAGAACCGTGCGATCTCCTGAGCGTTGGAGGTCGGCGACAGCGGCGGAATCAGCCCGGCGATGAGCGCGAAGAAAATGAGGAACAGCACGATCGCCACGATCCCGCACCACGCCCCGATGCGTTGCAGTCTGAGGTCCACCAGCAGGACGCTACCGAAGAGGCTGCGGTGTTGTGGGCGGTTGTCGTTGATAGCGGGCAGGCCGGGCTGTCTTTCCCGAGCGCGGGAGCCGCATGACTACCTCGCGTACGTGACCGCCGACCATGCTCACCGGTTCGCCCCGCGGGGCCGACACTTGCGCCGTTACCGCGAGGCCTACGGCTCGAGGTACATGAGTGTTCAGCGGCAACATGCGGAGAGCTTCAGCAACGCGCTCGCCGAGCTGCGGTGATTCACGCTGGTTCAGAGGACTTCAGAGGAAAAAGTAGAGGCCCGAGAGCACGGTCCAAAGCAGTACGCAGTAACCCTCGAACAATGCGCGCAGCGGAATTGGGGCGCGGCGCAGCTCCATGAAGTCCAGTCCGACCAGCCGGACCTTGATCGCGGCGATGCCGAGCACGACGACCACGATGGCCGAGCCGGTGCCGTGCTCGGCGCCCACGGCGAAGGACACCAGCGTCGCCGCGATCAGAATCAGCCAGGACAGCCCGGCGCGATTGCGGACGAATTGGTATACCGATGGGCCGGTCATCAGCTGACCAGATACAGCAGCGGGAACAGGACAATCCACAGCAGGTCCACCAGATGCCAGAAGCAAGCGCTGCCTTCCACCACGGCCATCCGGGTGGGACTGAGTTCGGTTCGCCGGGTTTGGGTTAGCAGGAAGCCTAAAACCAGCATGCCGACGCAGACATGGAAGAGATGCAAGCCGGTGAGAATGAAGTAGTAGAGGTAGAAGTGGTTGGCGCCGGCGCCGTGGCCGGCCGAGAGCGCCGAGTAGTACTCGAAGACCTTCAGCCCGATGAACGCCAGACCGCACACCATCGCGGCGATAACGGCGGAGCCGGCGATCGATCGCGCGCTCGCGCGGATCGCGCCGAGTGCGACCACCACGAACAGCGAGCTGAGCAGCAGTATCAGCGTGTTGGTCAGGCCGACGCCGACATGCAGCGTCTTGCGCGCCGCGTCGAACAACTCGGGGTTCTTCGACCGCTCGACCATGAACGTGGCGAAGAAGGCACCGAAGACGAGCATGTCGCCCAGCAGGAACACCCAGGTGCCCTGTTCGCCGGGAATGCGGCGCTGCGTCTTCGACGGGGCCGGCGGCGCCGTCGAAACAGTCTCGGCGCCGCGATCGTCCACGCGGTGAACACTACTAACGCGATCGAGAATGCAAAAACCTTTGTTTGCCTCGCTACATGCAAGCAGCAGAGCCCTATGTTAGAGACTGTGGCCGCCGCTCGCCGATGTAGGTCACCGCCGCCTGGGAGAGTTCGACGGCGCGTTCGTCGAGTTCAACAGCGGCTGGCTGCAGGACCGTCGACCACAGGCTCCGCTCCTGCTCGACCTGTGCGCCACCCACGCCGGTTCCATACCGCGCACGCTATCGCCGAACGTCGCGCGAGCGTGGATACCCGACAACTGTGACGCGCACCGTTGGCGCACACAGACAAGCGCGCGCCGCCGCGTTACACGACGATCGACGCATGCGACAACTGACGGCTCTCAACGCCCTGTTCCTGGCCGCCGAAAACAACCGCATCCAAGGGGGTATGGCGATAACGGCGGGACGACCGGTGAAGCGAGCGCCCAATCGCGGTCCGTGTCACTTAACGCCCGCGCCTCACACCTTGCCGACCGACCGCTTCGAATTCGTGGCGTTGATCCCCTGCACCGCCACCGGCAAAGTCAAAAAGACAGACCGCGCGACCAATTCACGTCAGCTTGACCCCGCCGAGGGTCGTACCCAACACCGCAACCAGAAGGAACCAACAATGAACCGCTTCGACATCACCCAGACCAACGTGGCTGTGGAGCGACTGATCGAGACGACGACCAACCCGCGCCACCTGTATCTGCTGCAGGCCTACAACCGGCATCGCTACCTGGAGATGGCCGGGCGCTTCGAGGAGATCTTCGCCCCCGAGATGACCGTCGAGAAACCGGTCTATCACTTCAATCTGCTCGGCATGACGACCACCCTCGAGGGGGCCGAGGCCGTCAAAGACCTCTACCGCGAGTGGACCAGCAGCGCGCAGTGCGTCTTCTTCACCGACGGCGACGAGACACTCGCGGTCAGCGACCACATGATCGTCTCGACAGCCAGCATCTATCAGCAGATCCCGGGCGCCATCCTGGCCGTCGGGGGCGCGCCCGTCGATCCCGACGCGACCTACCTGATGAAGACCGCCGAGCACATGATCTGGCCCTACGACGACCACGGCCGCCTGATCGGCGAGGACGTCTGGGAATACGACGAGACGGTCCGCGAGATCATTCCGCTGGACCCGACCGAGGTTCTCACCGTCGAACAGTCCGCCAAGCTGCTCGCGCCGCTGATCAAACCACTTCCCGCGGACAACCCGTTCACCGGCTGAACGCGGCGGGCCGAAGCTTCACCACACCAAGGAGCCTCAGATGAGCCCCCAATCCCGTGGTTATGTTCCGCCGTTGTGCCAGATCGCCTTCTCGGTGGTCGACCTGCGGTTGACCGAACAATGGTTCCGCGAAGGCTTCGGCCTGCTGCCGGCCGGCGGGAGTCGCGCGTTGATGCGCGGCCCGTTGGCGGCGCATGTGCAGGGTCTACCGAGGGCGGCCTCGACCTGCTGGTGGCTGGTCGGACGCAACCCGTGGTTTCAGCTCGAGCTGTTCCAGTTCGAGCGCCCGATCGCCAAACTGATGCGAGCCGATTTCCGCCCGTGCGACATCGGCTACACGCGTATCGGTATCTGGGTCGAAGATTTCGAGGCCACACTGAAAACACTTGCCGCACTCGGCAGCCCGCCGTTGACCGCGCCGCTCGGTGATCAGTGGGCGCGACGCGCCTGCGTCCGCAATCCCGACGGTGTCTATGTAGAAATCATGGAAGACGATCCGCTGCCGCACGCAAACCAGCGCGGGCGCCTGGACTGCCCGGCGGCGATTCGCTCGGTGACACTATCGGTGCCCCACCTCGGCGATGGCGCGGCCTATTTCGGCGAGGGCATCGGTCTGGAGCCCAGCTTCGTGCCCCTGCACACCCCTGAGCACGAGGCGCTGTGGGGCCTGGCCGGCGCCAGGACCGAAACCAAGCTGTTCGACGGCGGTGATGTATTGGTCGAGCTGGTGAACTACCTCGACCCGGTCGGCAAGCCGTGGCCCAACGGCTATCACGTGTCGGACCAGGGCATCCTCAACATCGCCTTCGGTGCCCGTACCAAGCGTGACTTCGACGCGATCTATGACCGCGCCGCAGCCTTTGGTGCCAAACCCAACGGCCGGCCTATCCACCTACCCGGCGTGGGCGTGGTCTATGTCAATGACAAACATGGATTTTCCGTCGAGGCATTGTGGATCAGGCCCGGACTGCGGGATCGTTTGCTCGGATTCCAACCGCGGCCACAAGAGAGACGCCCCGACCCCGATACTCACCGAATCGAGCACACCGTCAACATCGAGGCGCCTGTCGCCAAGGTCTGGGAAGCGATCACAAACCACGACAACATGGGGCAGTGGATCGGCTTCAACCCGGTAACCGTGATCAAGCAGGGCCCTACCGGGCGCTACGGCGTGGGTTCCGAGCGCCTGATGCAAGGTCCGCCGGGCGTCGGCAAGGTGGTCGAGCAAGTCATCGCGACGAACCCCGAGCAATGCCTGCGTTACCGCGTGACCCAGGGCTCGCCCCTCACCTCTCACCAGGGCGAAGTCAGCATGAAGCAAGTCGGCGACACCACCGAACTGCGCTGGGCCATACGGTTTCGGCCAAAGCTGCCGGGCACCGGTGTGGCGCTGCGACGTGTGTTGCAAACCAAGCTCAACGGCATGCTGGACCAGCTCAAGGCCTACGTCGAAAGCCGTTAAGAAAGAGGGTATTACAGTCGGTGACTGCAACGACCAACCGCTCCACGCGGCACTCCGCCAGGAATTCGGCCGAACATGATCGCCCTGATCGGCGGCCGGCTGCCGCAACTGGCATCGAGCACCGTCGCCAACCACACGCAACGCGTACCGCAGGCTAACCCGAAAATGGCGGCGTATAGGAGCACGTTCATTGAAGATGATGGTCGAGTACCGCGCAGGTGCAATCTCGGCGCCTATTCGCCGACGGTCGCAGCGACAGCGACGGTAGCTTTATAGCCCGCCCGACCGACGGCGCGGACCATGATCGCTTGTTCGCACTAGTTGAGCGCTACGCCTCCAACTTCAACTCGTATGCGGCGAACACTAACGGCATTCGCACCATCCCGGTGCTGCGCATGACGCCGGAAGCTCATTAATCCGCCGTCCCCGCGACTGTCGACCCGCTTCGATTAACCCAATACTGAAGCGTTCTTCAGCAATTCGGTGTCACGGTCGACATAGGCGCTCCGGGGCTGTCCGGGTCTGGCGGTCCCGGCCGACACTCCCGGCAGCCGTGGCAGCGTCCCCAGACAGTTCCCCCAGACAATGTAGAAGGTCCCCAATGGCTTCGTCCCCGGGTGGGGAACCTCAACCACCCACCACAAGAACGAAAGGAAGGCAGACATGGACGCACCAACAGACTCGCTGTATGACCGGCTTGGCGGCATCTACAGCATCGCCACGGTCGTCGACGATTTCATCGACCGGATCATGGTCGACGAGAGGTTGAACTCGAATCCGCGCGTCGACGAGGCGCACCACCGTGTGTTGCCGCCAGATTCAAATATCTCGTTACGGAGATGCTCGCCGAAGCGGCCGGAGGTCCACAGCACTACACGGGTCGAACCATGGTGGAAAGCCATCGAGAGTTGCAGATAACCCCGGGGGAGTGGCGCGCCTTCATGGATGATCTGAACCACACGCGCGACAAGTTCGATGTGCCACAGCAGGAACGCTCCGAGATAGTTGCGATCGTCGAGAGCACCCGAGGCGATATCGTCGTCGAATAGAGCCCCGAGCTAGCCCAGCCACTGGCGACTCCCGGCGTGGGCCCTGCTTACCCAGGCCGTGGATGCAGGAAAAAAATGACTTGCGCAGCGGTCCGGCGTCAAAGCAGCTTCCGGAGATGTATGCGCTCGCGAACGCCCCGAGAACTATGGGTATGGGCACTTAGTCCTCTTCACCCGCAGCATCGCGCCAGCGACATGCCGTCGCCGTCCACCGAGTGTCTCGTCCAGTTGAAGATTGCGAGGGATACCCCGCGCTTGCTGGGCTTCGCAATGTACGTCTGGACGATCCCAGCGCAAGTCGTCCAGATTTACGTTGCAATTTCTTCGGCGTGAACCCTCGGTGGCGAGGTCTTTAGGAACTCACGATCGGTGTTCCGGCGTCGTGGTCTCGGGTAGCGTTTGTCCTGGTATCGGCGGCCTAAAGTTCAACAAGGGCGAATGGGGACGGTTATGAACGCCGGCGGGACGGGCATAATGATCGGCCCCGGTGTTTTCACGCTGCTGGTGGGTGCGATGGCCGGGTGCGGGGGCGACAGCTTGAAGTATGTCTGAGCGTGATCGCGACGAATCCGGCCGGCCCCGTAGCAGCCGCCCGCGCGACGCTCTTGGCCGACCCCTTCCGCAAGGCAGTGAGGGCATTCCACGCATCCCCGATGACCTGGAGTTGTCGCCGCTCGAAACCCTCGCCTATGCCCAGGACCTGCTAGACCGGGGCCTGGCATTCAACGCGCACGAGGTGCTCGAGGCGGCATGGAAGAACGGCCCGGACGACGAGCGGATGTTGTGGCAAGGCCTGGCCCAGCTCGCGGTCGGCATCACCCACGTCCAGCGCGGCAATGTCAAGGGTGCGATCAGCCTGCTTCGACGCGCGTCGAACCGTCTTGCCCACAACGACCGTCCGGCGCCGTATGCGATCGACGCCGTCAGTTTGGTCAACTACGTCGATGCGCTGATCGACGACCTCGAGGCGGCCGCCGAGATCACACCGAAGCGCCTGCGGCCCCGTTTGGTTTCGTCCGACCCCAATGGCCCGTGACGGGGAATTCTCACGAAGGTCCGTCGTAGTGTCATGCATCCCGGCCAGCCCGCCCAAACACCGCGCCACGAGAACATAAGTGAGATCCAGACTTCCCAGGACTTAATGAGGCGGTGGCGGGGTCACCCATCACGTGACGGTGGACTGCATACCCACGGCTGGTCTTGTCGCTGCTGCGGCACGGGAAGTGACCGACAGCCTGGCCCGACGGGAGCAGGCGGCGCTCCGGCCGCGACGACACCGACGGAGAGACGCCCGCCAAGAACGCCCCGCCAACAAGACCGCGAAAGACGCGCCGGCCAAGAAGACCACGGCGAAGAAATAGCTACGCGGGCAGATCCACCCGCAGCGCCAGGTGCTCATCGAGTATCCGGCGCAACGCGGCGTCCATCGGATGCGCGGATGCGAGGTCGCGGCCGAACCGGCCGTCCACCACGACTACCGTGCCCTCACGCAGTTCGGCGGTATCGACCTGATCGACGAACGGATCGAACAATGCGGGCGGCGTGGCCAGGTAATACAGCGCCCGGCGCGACTCGTTCAACCCTGCGGCATACATCAGTCCGTGTTGGGTGATCACGAACAGCTCCGAGGTGATCCTGGCGTTCGGGGTCTCGGCTTTGCCCCATGCCGTTGCAGCGCACCGGGTCTGTGCCAATCTATCGGGGACGTCGTCAGTCAGCGTGAACAACCTTTCGACGAGTGCTCCACCCACTCGCGGATATGCGTCGATGGCGGGTCTGAAGTACCGCTGGAAGATCTCGCCGAAAAAGTCGTACAGTTGCTCGCTCATCGCAGCTCTCCAGGTTTCAGACGGACACCTCAATTGTGCGCCCTTATCGTCAGCTGAGCACGAGCTTGGCCAGGACGTCTGACATTCCGGGATCAACGACACGGATCTGCGCACTGACTGTTCATCGCCAACGAGATCGACCGCTTTTCCATCGGCAGCACCACCGACGGCCTAGCGAAGAACCCCGACGGGTCTGACCATCTGCCTCCAACACACCAAGTCGCACAAAGATCAGTTAAGCAACTGGCTACCTGCGCCGGTCGGGACCTTGGGCAGCGGCTGGTGACGCCGCGCCGACGGCTGCTGCCGCGATAGCTGATGCGGCAAAGATCGTGCGAATCATCAGGCTGGCGGCGGCGGAGGCGGCATTCCCGGCACGGGCGGGCTGAATGTGGGCTGTCCCGCCATCTGAGGGGGAGCCGGATAGTTCCAGCACGTCCCCGGTCCTTTACCGTCCGTCCCGAGGGATGTGCACACGTGATAGCTGCCGTCTGGGTTGAAGCAGGTCGTGCGGACGCCGATGGGCACGTTGTACATGGTGTTCCACTCGGTCTTGCAGTTCTGGCCGGGGTCGGCAGAGGCTGTTCCTGATCCCAGCAGTGAACCGCCGAGCAGCGCTCCGCTCAGGGCGGTGGCAGCGAGGATTTTCTTCATGATTCCTTTCGGGTTTGTGTTGAGGTCAGCAAAATGAGGCGTGGCCGGTGCTCACCCACAGCAGCCACCACCGCGACGATCTCCCTGTCGGGGAAGTGTTCTCGGTGGGCGCGTTTCGCGTCATGCACATCCGCCGCCAGAACGAGATGCTTTTTGCGCCGCCCATCCCAAGCGCGGCTGTGGATTGTGAAGCTGTCGGTCATGGTGGGTTTCCCTTTCGTGGGTTGGCTGGGCGGATCCCGGTATGTCACGAACCAGCCCCTGAAGCCCGCCGAGGTAACCCCGAAATGGGGGTTCCGACCAGAGGTGTCTCCGACCTGTTGTGTGCTGTGACAGCAATGGTATGAAGTAAAAGGAAATCTGGTCAATGTTACGGAAATAGTTTCCGTGTGATTCCGCTCACACGGCGGCTACCGATGACAACCCGCGGTAGAGCTACGCCGGTTGTCCAAGCGCGACCAGCGGTTTGTCGGACGTGGCCACAGGCGCGGTGGGAGACTGAGGTCCAGCACCAGCGGATACGGGAGGCGGCGATGGCGACGGTGTATGTGGTGACGGCGGGCAGCGGCGACAGCTATCGCATCGAACGGGTCTACCTCGACCGCGACCAGGCCTACGGGTTCGCGCAAAATTACAACGGTATGGCCCCTGTTGAGCCTGTTCAGGTGGAGGAATGGCAGACCGGTGCCCCGCCGGGGGCCTACGACGGCCCCTACTGGCGCGCCGAGTGGTGGGCTCGCGTCCCGGCCGCCAAGCGTCGCGCTGCGCTGCGGCACACCGACGAGGGCGAACGGTTTGACGACTTCGCCATCCGCCAGGAGTGGTGGACCGGCGACGCGCTGCCCGACGCCAAGGTGGTGCGCCGCGAACTGGCCGGAGTGCCCAGGGTGGAGGTGGTCGGGCTGTCCAAAGAGAAGGTGGAGGACCTGTTCTGGGACACGATCACCCAGGTACGCGCCGACCTAGCGGGCATACCGCGGAAGTGATTTCCACTCGTTCACGTGATGGATGGAACGAAATGGGCATGGCGGCTCGACTTTGCCGCCATCATGCGTCATGATGCCTGCATGGACCGACGCGCCCTGGAACGGCTCGGCCACCATGTCGTGAGCCGACGGGTCGCGCTGGGCTACCGCAACCGCACCGACCTGGCCAACAGCCTGCAGTTCACCGTGCGCACCCTCGCCGACATCGAAAACGGGATCCGTAAGGCCAGCCCCGGCACCTACGCCATCCTGGAAAACAAGCTGGCCTGGACGCCGGGAAGCATCGACACCATCCTGGCCGGTGGGGAGCCCAAAGAGCTGGTGTCCACACTGCGCCGGACCACCCCCAACGCCCCGACCCAGGGATACGCACTGCGCCCGACCAACGCCGACGCCCTCTCGAACGCCTCCACCGAGGAGTTGCTGCTGGAGTTACGACGGCGCATCATCCGGCCCCGCGACAGACGCCACGAAACCTGGGACGACTGGGACAGCCTCGACTCCCGTGGTGACTGGCCCGAAGAGGGCTAGCCAACAGACAGAGAACCGGACTAATGATCATGCCGTTGAGTAACGGTGAGACCTTTGCTGGCTACCGGATTGTGCGCCTGCTATGCGAGTGACTTTTGAGACTCTCGTCGTCTATTTCGAGACCGCGTTCAGTGCCGCTCGGGCCTGGTCGATTTGGTCGTATGCGTAGGTGGCCATCTCGGCGGTGCTCATCGTCTCGCCCTTGCGGGCAAGTGATTCGTAGTCTTGGTCGCCGAGGGCAGTGCGTAGGTGGGCTGTGGTGGTGAGAAGTTCAGGCAGCGTCGCCACGGTGAAGGGAGTTGACGCGAAACCGGCGATGGTGGCTGCGGGTTCGTAGCGTCCCATCCGGTCAAGAACCGTAGCGAGGATAGCCATCGGAGCTCGCATAGTCATTGGGGCACCCGAGTCGTGGTAATTGTGGATCGCAACGCCGATGTAGTGGAGCGCGCGAAGCGAGTCACCGTATTCGCCCTCGATTCGGGCAGCGAGCATCGCCAGGAATGTCCCGTTGCCGCGGTTGCCGCTGTCTTCGGCAACCGCGGCCCGCGGCGACAGGCCTTGAGAGCACCGACCGGATCGGCATGTTCGAAGGCGGCCCCGAAGCCGAATAGCGCGAAGGAGAGCACCCACGGATTGCGGGTGGCCTCGGCGGCTTCGATCAGCCCAGTGGTGGCTGCGATCGCCTCCTCATATGACTGGGCGACGGTTAGGGACATGATGAGCCAGGTCCTCAACACTGTGTGCGTGTCACGACCGCTCTGGACCCGGCTGCGACACCACTCGACGGCCAGTTCAGGCTGGCCTACGTACAGGTACGCGATGCACAGCAGGCCTTCGATGCCCAACGGCACCTCGGCCCGGCCGCTCTCAACAACCGGGATGCCTTCGTCGCTGTAACGCACAGCCTCCTCAACCCGTCCGGATGTGTAGCACTGCGACGCGATCACATAGAGGAACGCGAGCCGGGGATGGTCGACGGCACGGGCCGGCTCGATCAACTCTTCGGCCCAGGCGATGGGCTCGTAGTTGTCGATGCAGAAGCCGAGGAACGCCGCGTAAGTGGCGATGGTGGCGGCATCATCGAGGTCGCCACGGTCGGCGACCCACCGAAACGCTGTACGCAGATTGGGTAGCTCGGTGGTCAACCAGTCGTACGCTTCACGCTGTCGGGGGCTATCCCACGCGGCCAGAATGTCGGCTTCCCGCGTGGCGAAGTGGTGGGCATGGGCGGTGCGCGCCTCGGTGGCCTCGCCCGTACCGGCGAGCTGTTCCTCGGCGAACTGGCGAATCGTCTCCAGCATCGAAAACCGAGTGCGCCCTGAGGAGTGATCGGCGACCAACAGCGACTTGCGAACCAAAGCATCGAGAAAGTCGAGAGTCGCGAAGTCATCGTCAGAGCCCGTGACGGCTTGAGCACCGGCAAGGTCGAACCCGCCCGCGAACACCGAACAACGGTCGAGTACTGCCCTTTCACCATCGTCAAGCAGGTCGTACGACCACTGCACGGCACGACGCAGTGTTTGATGGCGTTCCAACCCGCGGCGAGAACCGACGAGAAGACGGAACCGATCACCGAGCCGGTCGCGTACCTCGGTGGCCGTCATCGACTGCATACGTGACGCTGCCAACTCGATGCCAAGGGGGATCCCGTCTAGTTGGCGACAGATCTCCACCACGGCTGCTGATTCGCTGGTCACGGTCAGCGGGACTTCCTGCCTGACAGCTGCCGCGCGCTCGACGAACAGCGCCGCCGCCGACGATTCGATACCGTCCTTCAAATCAAGCGATGGCACCGCCCACAGGTGCTCGTCGGCAACCCGAAGCCCTTCGCGGCTGGTGGCAAGGACATTCACGGTCTGCGAGTGAGAAAAGATTGCTTCGATCATGTCCGCCGCGGGGTCAAGAACATGCTCGCAATTGTCAAAGACCAACAGCCGCGACCGGCCTTCCAGCGCAGCAGCCACCGACTCACCTACCGTCTTGCCGGGTTGCTGGGTGATGCCCAGCACCGCGGCCACCGCGTCGGGCACCGATGCGGGATCAGTGACGGCTGCGAGTTCGAAAACCCAAACACCGTCGGGGAACTCATCGGCCAATTGCGCCGCGACTTCCAATGCCAGGCGCGTCTTGCCAACTCCGCCTACCCCGGTCAACGTCACCAACCGGTGAGACCGCACCGCGGTCTTGATCGCGTCGACCTCGGACTCGCGCCCAATCAAGCTCGTGGCCGCCGGACGCAGGTTTCCCGGCGTCGTATCGAGCGCCCGCAGCGACGGAAACTCCACACGGAGTCCTGCTGACCGTACTTGAAACACCCCAACCGGTATCGGTACATCCCGCAGTCGTCGCGGCCCTAAATCCAGAAGATCAACCCCGCCCAGCAGCCCGGCTGTCGAATCGGCCACCAAGATCTGACCACCGTGACCTGCGGCCATCACCCGCGCGGCGCGGTTAAGCACCGTGCCGAAATAGTCACCGTCGCGAAGCTCAGCCTCCCCGGTCGCAATCCCCATCCGCACCGGCAACTCAAGAGCTAGCTGGGCCTGAACAGCCGCGTCGACAGCAGACCGCGGTGACGCGAACGCAGCGACTACACCATCACCGGTATGGCTGAACAAGAAACCCTCGTGGGTCTCAATCGCGTCGCGCAACACCTTGTCATGCACAAGCAGGGCCGCCCGCATCGACTCCGCGTCTGACTCCCACCGATGGGTCGACCCCTCAACATCGGTGAACAAAAACGTCACCACCCCAGAAGGCGGGCCCCCTGCGGACACCCGCACAGGATGTCACACCAAGCCCACTACCACCCAGCAAACCGCGACTGACTTTTGAGACCCTCATATCCCGTCTATTTCGAGACGGTTGTGGGCAGGGCTCTCGAATCTCTCAGCCGCTTCAAGTCGTACGCCGCCTTAAGACTGGCGACCACCGCGGTTGGCGCAGAGGGGCGCCGTCTAGTGGGGTGCTGCATCCGGGCATAGGTCGGATATGGCAAAGCCCACCGCGGCTTCCGCCTGTTGGCCGGTAAGTTCCGGACCGCCACCGGAACGGGAGTTGGTGATTACCATTTCGATGATCTGGCCCGGCGCTTCGCCGCCGTAGAGCCGCCAGCAGATAACGTGGCCGAACCCCACCAGGTCTGAGTTGTGCTTATCGTCGTGTTTGCCGATGCCGATGCTATTGAGGTGATCAAGGAAATCATCCGGCCCCTGTGCCTGGGCTGGGATGGCCGCAGCGACTGCGCCGCCGAGGCCGCCGCCGAGCAATGCCCCAATCACTAACACCATGCGCATACAACCGATGTCGGGTCTTCTTATGGCCATAGTTGCGTCTCCTGATCTTTCACCTGTTGGCCGCACCCCGGGGGGCGATGTCGGCAACGATCAGGCCGCCTCCGACGACCAGAACGTCACAATCGCATGCGTGGTCATGCCTGAACCCATCACTCACAGCCCACCCCTCGGAGCAGTAGTAGGCGCTTGAGGTAGCAATCTCACCGGTCGCGACACGGATGGATTCGCTTCGGGAAGCCGGAGCGACCCTAATCTCGGACGTTTCCTGATTACCTTTCGTCTTGTGGGGTGGCGTCGGTCATGGTGCCGACGAGCAGGCAGGGGATGTTGGACCGGTTGCTCCAGGCGTGATTGACGCCGCGGATGATGACCGTGTCACCCGGCTCCATGAGCACCTCGTCGGTGTCGGTGACCAAGTAGATTTCGCCACGCACACAGGTGAGGCAGTCGAGGGTGTCGGTGCGGTGCATGGTGGGGTGGCGGCCCATGTCAGCCTCACTGGGGAGATGCTTCTGGCGCACCTCCTTGTTCAGTTCGCTGAACAGGCGGCGGTGTTCGGCGGCGTCGGGGTTATCGGGCGGGATTTCCAAGGCCCGGCATATAAATCCGTTGGGGAAGGGTTCGCGTTGTGCGCCCAGACCGGGGGTTTGTGACCGGTCGCCGTCGATGGTGTTGTCGACGGGGGTTTCCTGGGTCGCCCACAGCGTGGCGCGCCAAAAGAACCCCTCGTGAGACTGCACGTTGGTCAGGCCCTGCTGTAGGACCGCCGAGCGGCCGTTGGGGTCGGGGCCGACGACGAATCGGTTCGGGTGGGTAGTCATCGGGGTACTTCCTTTCTTGTTGCGGTGAGGTTTTCAGGGGGTTTGTGCGGCGCTGCCGCTCATCTAATTGCTGGCCGGTTCATCGGACGTGTGCTCCGACAGGAGCCAGATTGAATCCGAACAGTTCGTGGACTAGTTCTGCGCTGGCCACGATGCCATCGGGTCGCACGGCGACTGGTCGTGAAATATCTTTGGAGACAGTCACTTTGAACGCAGGGGGCAGATCCGGCAGCGCTGCGTCAGGCGTGAGCAGCGACCACGCAAGGTCCTCGGCGCCGATGGTGCCGGGATTGACCCGTGTCCCTGGCGCAAAGGGTTCATTGCTGTCGCCATATCCGATGTCCATTTGGGAGAAACGAACGGACAAGGCCTCGATGACGCCGGGCACCTCGCTGACCGCCGCGAGAATGTCGTTGCGCATCTGTTGCTCCTTGTCCCCGCTGATCGTGGCCAGAGTGACGATCTGGTGGGTGAACGCAATGAGCTTTTGTGCGTTGGGAAGGCGCTCGGCTTCATAGGAGTCGAGTAACGACTCGGGCGCGCCCAAACACAGCACCTGATGCAGTTTCCACGCCAGGTTGCCCGCATCTTGAATTCCGGTGTTCATTCCCTGGCCGCCGGCGGGGCTGTGCGTATGCGCTGCGTCACCCAATAAGAAGGTGTTGTCGTGCCGCAACTGGGAAGCGACGCGCTCGTGGACACCCCATGTCGAACTGGACAGCAGCTCTGTGACCGTGCCCTTGCGCATCCAGCCGGCGCCGCGGGTCTGAATCAGATCATCGACGTCTTGCAGGGTGGGGGCGGGCGTTCCGGGTGCCACCGAGGCCACCACCCGCACCATGTCTCCTGGCAGGGGCGACGAAATGAGCATCCCGTGCGGGGAGAGCGAGAACGCGGTCTCAACCCGGTCGGAGGGCCAACCGTCGAACCTCACGTCAGATACCGCAAACATCTGCTCCGGTGAACTGCCGGGGAATCCGATGCCCAGTTGAGTGCGCACGCGCGAGTGCAGGCCGTCGCAGCCGGCCACGAAGCGGGCATTGATGACGCGCAGCGCACCGTCCGAACCCACCACCGTGGCAGCGCTTCCGGGAAATTCCGGCACCAGATCTAACAGGCGGACCCCGCGCAGCACCGAACCGCCGAGCTCTTCGAATCGCTGATCCAGGTGCCGCTGTGTCTGCCACTGAGGAATCATCAACAGGAATGGGTAGGGGCTGTCGATGGTGTCATACGACAGCCGAATCAGGTCGCGGTCCACATCGGCAAATACGGCCCCGCGGCCCTTGAGCCCGTCGTCGATCATCGGACCGGCAACCTGTACCCGACGCAGGTATTCCAGGGTGCGCGGTTGTACGAAGCCCGCCCGGGTGTCGTCCGTTGCGTCGGGAAGCTGGTCGACGACAACGCAATCCACCCCCAGCTGCTTAAGGCTGGTCGCTAGCGTCATACCGGTCGGCCCGGCCCCAACGATTAACACGTCGGTCGACGTCGGAAATTCTTGCTTGGTGTTCATCGGATAACCCTTTCTGTGTTAGTACGGCGGCCCATGTGGGTTCCGTCAGTGCTTGTCGAGTGGAGTTGCATCTGTGTTGGTGCCGACGACCAGGCATGGCGCGCTCGACCGGTTGCGCCATGCGTGATTGACGCCGCGGATGATCACCGTGTCGCCGGGCTGTATGAGCACCTCATCGGTGTCGGTAACGAAGTAGATCTCGCCGCGCACGCACGTCAGGCAGTCCAGCGTGTCGGTGTGGTGCATGGGAAATCCGGCCCCCGGCGGGATTTCCAATGCGCGGCAGACCAATCCGTTCGGGAAGGGTTCGAGACCCTCCAGACCCGGCGTCTGCGACCGGTCGCCGGCGATCGTGTTGTCGACCGGGGTTTCCTGGGTCGTCCACAGCGTGGCGCTCCAGAAGTTTCCCTCGCGGGATTGCACGCTGGTCAGTCCGCGCTGCAAAACCGCCGAGCGGTTTTGGCCGTCGAGTCCGACCACGAACCGGTTCACGTGGGTGGTGGACATCCAACACCTCCAAGTAGAAGAGATTCTTTCTGTTTGACCGTAAGGCTACACCGGTCAAGACTATAGCGCAAAGAAACTTTTCCGTTTATAGTGGGTGGTGACATCACGGTGCGAGACGCACCCAAGCGAAAGGAGATGTCTCATGTCCCCAGCCACGACGGACACGGACCAGGCCCAGGCCACCTTCGGGCGCTACGCCGAGACTCCATATGACCAGATGACTCCGGAGCAGCAGGAGGGCTTTCGGATCCTCGCAAAGGCAGAGGGGGGCGAGCTACAAGGGCCGGCGAAGATCTGGGTCGACAATACGAACCTCGCCAAGGCGGTGGCGCCGCTGGCGGACCATTTCCACCCACCGAATCACTCGCTCACCCAGCGCGAGCGGGAGATCGCCGTCTGCATCATTCTCGGCAAGTGGCACGCGCCGTTTCCGATTAATGCACACAACCGGGTCGCGATCGAGCTGGCTATCTCGCCCGAGGTCGTGGACGCCTTGCTCTGCGGCCAGCCGACACTTCTGGAGGATCAGCGGGAGCAGACGGTCTATGAGCTGGCCACGGCCCTCGCCGCCGGCCGGTATATCCCCCAGAGCCTCTACGACCGCGCGGTCGAGGTCCTCGGTCATGATCGGATCACGGACATCACCGTCCTGATGGGGATGTACACGGCGGTCTCGTTCACGCTGAAGTTCTATGCCGTCCCCGCCGACGCAGCCGGAATGAAGCGCTGACCTCATGCCCCGATTGAGCCAAAAGACCCGCGAGAAACGCCGCCAACACATCCTGACGAGCGCGTGGCGATGCTTCTCCCGCGACGGCTTCCACGCCACTTCGATCGAGGACGTGATTGCCGCCACCGGGATGTCGTCCAGCGCGGTCTACCGCTATTTCCGCAGCAAGGACGAGATCATCCGTGCCAGCGCCGAGATTGGCGTGGCACGCGTCGGCGACATCTTCGTGAGCCTGCTTGAGCGTGACCCGTGCCCGACCCCCGCCGAGACGCTGGCACTGCTGGTGGCCGAACTGCACGCCCGCACCGACAACCCCGACTACGACATGAGCCGTGTGGCCGTGCAGACCTGGGCAGAGGCGCTGCGCGATCCCGTCCTACACGAACACGCCCGCGCCAGCTACCGTGACGCCCTCGACCACATCGCCATGCTGACCGCACGCTGGCGCGATGCGGGATACCTCCCGCCGAACTCGGATACCAACGCCGCTGCCGCGACCCTGTTTACGCTCATGCACGGCCTGATTGTGATGCACCACCTCGTTGACGACGTACCGGCTGATGCCCTGCGCAATGGACTTTCGCTGCTCGGTACCGCCGTCGTCGGCCCCTACACTTTGCCCGCCACACCGCCACAGGAGGCCAAACCATGACCGACATCGACCTGACCCACCTAGCCGCCGACCGCGACGGGTCCCAGCCCCTTCGTGGCTACCTGGCCAGCCCACCGGGCACCGGTCCGTGGCCCGCCGTAGTGATGATCCACGAAATCTTCGGCCTCGACGACGTGATGCGCGGCCACGCCGACCGACTCGCCGACCTGGGCTACCTCACCCTGGCCGTGGACTTGTTCAGCGCCGGGGGCACCGCACGATGCCTCGTGTCCACGATGGCCGCCATGCTTCGCGGTCACGGCCGCGCATTCGCCGACATCGGCGCCGCCCGCGACTACCTCGCCAGTTCCAGCGACTGCACCGGCAAAATCGGCGTCATCGGCTTCTGCATCGGCGGCGGCTTCGCGCTGCTCAACGCGAGGGCCGGCTACGACGCCGCCGCGGTCAACTACGGCCAGCTCTCCCGCCACCTTGACGAAACACTGGCCGGTGCCTGCCCCATCGTGGCCAGCTACGGTCGCCGCGACCCCTCACTCAGGGGCGCGGCCAGCCGGCTCGACGCGGCACTCCAAAAGGCAGGAGTAACCCACGACGTCAAGGAATATCCCGCCGCCAGCCACGCCTTCCTCAACGACGCCGAAACTGGCCCCCACCTCCTTCGCCCCCTCCTACGCATTACCGGCATCGGCCCAGAACCCGACTCAGCCAAAGACGCCTGGGACCGGATCGAAAGATTCTTCGCCACCCACCTACACTGACGCGCCTCGTCAGACGCAGCTACCACTGGCTCAGGCGACGTTCTCCCGCATTTCGAGGGCCGCGTAGCGGCAGCCGAATTTGCCCGGGGAGGCGCGCGACCAGGCTACTGTTGGCTGGTCTTGCGAGCGGTAGAGCACCTCGTGACCTGGAGAACCACACACGCACAACATCACCCGGCGAACGACACCAGCACCCTAACGGCGGGGCCGTAAGCGATCGGGTAGCCACGCCTTAATTGCCGTGGCAGCACTTCACGCTCGCGGTAACACTGACGCGAGATCGAGCAGATTCGGCGCTCTCTCGACCTCGCCCCACGCCCAACCGATGACGACGCATCCGCGTTGTCCACCAAGCGGTTTCGGATGTCGTATACGACCTGTTGCCACTCGTCGGACACGGCGATGAAGTCGGCGATAACCCACACCCGAAACCCCGACTTACGGCAATGATTTTCTTGTCGGTATCGTCTACTCCTTCAATCTGGTTCCGCGCACCACGCCGCACGACCTTCGCCACACCGCAGCCAGCCTCGCGGTGTCGGCCGGCGCGAACGTCAAAGCCGTCCAGAAGATGCTCTTACACGCCAGCGCGGCGATGACGCTCGACATCGACGCCGAGCTGTTCGATGACGACCTAGAAGCCGTGGCGGCCGCCCTCGACGAGGCCCGTACCCGCGAAATTGTGGGCAAAATGTGGGCACGACCGCGTGAGCCAACCCGCTGGCACGGGCTTAACCTGCGGCTTTGTCAGGGCGCAGTTTCGTGCAGGGTTGGCGCGTAGCGAAGCACCGCGCCGACGCCGTCGGCCGGGGCAATCCGCTCGTCGGTGCGCACCACAGACACCCCGATCGAAATCGCAAACAGCGGCAGCGCCTCGTCGGCCCGCAGCGTCTTCGCGGGAGCGGCGCCCTGCTCGGAAAGCTCGTTGGCATTCGGGGCAATAGTCGTCAGGCCTTCGTCGGCGACCACGGTGGCATCGCCGACCTCGCCAAGAATCAATGTGGCAACGGAACGCTGACGCAGAGCCGAGCAGACGGCTCCAAGCCCCTCGGCGGCCAGCCCCGATCGCCGCCCGACCTCAGCGTTGAAGCGCTCCGCCGCGCTGTCGATCACACTTAGCCGTTGCCGCTGCAGCATGGCGTCGAGAGCCCGCTGGATCTCCTCGAAGTCGTATCCGCCGGGTCGGACGCCGATCGGTAGCGATGTCGCGCGCTCGCGGACCCGTTCTGGGAGCGCTGCCAGCAAATCCGAACGTGAACCAACGTCACCCACCACGAACACCGCGTCGAACGCCGCGTCGTTAACGAGCTCGCTGACACGGTCGGCAACGGCGCGCAGCTTCAGGTCGCCGTAACCGTCAGCTTCGACCGTTTCCGAACGCCGCGTGACATCGGTGTGGGTGGTGATAAAGGCGCCCATGGGGTCGACCACCACCAAGAGATAGTGCGAGTGCTCGAAACCGTATTCGAGGATTGGGAGGATATAGGGCAACTGCGACACTCGGACAACCGGCTCAGCAGCTGGCCGGAGCAGGATCTCGTTGAGTACGACCCCTGTGGGGCCTGCGATCACCACGCGCCCACCGCGGCCTATCGGCGAACGCAGGTTCATGAAGGCGTGCTCAATTTCGGCGGTGATCGATGCGTCGGCTCCCTGCTGCTCGAGCTGTGCGCGCAATGCGCGCCAGTTGAGGTCGAGCTGATCACCCGCGCCGTCAGCGTCTTCCGAGTCCGCGAAATACACCGAGGCGAAGGGTCCCGGCGTAGCGAGCAGCTGACGGAATCGGCCAGATTCGATAGCCGAGGATGCCCATCCGTTCGGCGTGCAAAACCCCTTTAGCTTCGATCGCCCTCGGTGTCGTCGAAGAAGTGCCAATCGCCGTCGTGCTCAACTTCCATTCGCCAGCCAAGTTCTGAGTTGTCGGCCTTGTTGTCGACGAACCAAGCGTGCGCGTCGTCGGCGCTTTCGACGTCCTTAGTCGCGACAACCTCTCCCTTTGGATTTAGCACACGGTAAGTAGCCATGTCCGCAGTCTTCCCACTGCGGAGGCGCTTAACCGGTCGGGATTTCGGCGGCAATGGTGTCCATCAGCGTGGTGTACCGGCGAGCTTCGGGATCGCGGCCCGGCTTGCCGCTGCTGATCACGCCGGCGGCGAGTCCGCGCTGCGGGTCGGCCCAGATCGCGATGTTAGCCAGGCCGAGGTTCCCGAATGCCGCCGGAGCGTTGCGCCCGAACGGTCCGAACCGTTTTGTGCCCAGCATGTAGCCGCTACCCCAACGAGCCGGCTGCAGGCCCACCGCGAAGTCCGGCCGCAGCCGCCGGCATTCCTGTACGGCGCCGTACATCCGCTCCGGGCTGATGATGCGTACGCCGTCGAGTTCCCCACCGCGGCGCCAGATTTCGGCGAACCGGGACAGCTCGTTCGCGGTGGACACGGTGTTGGACGACGGGATCACGGTGGACAGAAACGCCGGGGTGTTCGTGTAGGGGATGATCTCGTGCACGGTTCCGCCAATCGCCTTCCGGAAGATCGCGGCGATCACCGGCGGCAACGGCCGTCCGGTGGCGTGACTCGGGGCGACCAGCGGGATGTCTTGCTTGGCGACACCGAAGTTGGTCCACCGGAAGCCGAGCGGATCGAGGATCTCGGTGGCCAGGATCTCGCGAATGTCCTTGTCGGTGGTCGCGTAGACGATCTCGCGCATCAGCGGGCCCCAAGTGACCGCGTGGTAGATGTGCACCAGTCCCGGCCGGTACATCGGTCTGAGCTTGCCGAGCTGTTCCTGCGCGTACTCGTGGTCGTCTGCTCGGCGAAGGTCTGGCCGGGGTCCGGTGGGGAAGGGGACACCGGCGCTGTGGGTCAACACGTGCCGGATTGTGGTGCGGTGCTTGCCGTGGCTGGTGTAGCTGGGGATGTACTGGCAGACCCGGTCATCGAGCGAGAAGTGTCCCTGCTCGACGAGCATGTGGACGACGGTCGCGGTGATGCCCTTGGCCGCGGAGTACACGCAAAAAGGCGTGTCCGTCGTGACGGGGACCTTCTCGGCGTCCGGGGCATCCGTCGGAGCGTTGCCCCAACCGTGGCCGATAGCTCGGTTGAGCACGACGCGGCCGTTTCGTCGGATGCACAGCTGGATCGCGGGATGCATGCCCGCCGCATACCAGTGCCGCGCGGCCTGCCAGATTCGCTCGACGACGGCGCTGTCGATTTCGGAGTGGTCTTCTTCGCCGATCGCGGTCACGGAGTCCAAGTCGGCCGGGACACGGATCCTGCCGTCTGCGGTCACGAGCGCCGCTCCTCCTCATCGCTTCGCTCTGCATCGTCGCCGGCGCGGGTCATCGTGTTCGCCACCTCCGCGAGGGTACGTGCCGCCGGACGGCGGGTGCCCTACTCCCCGGTGAACTGCGGCGGACGCTTGGCGAACGTCGCCGAGATGCCTTCGGTCAAGTCCTTCGACGGCAAGAAGGCCGCGTTCCAGGCAGCTACGTAGCGCAGGCTCTCCGAAACCGCGGCAATCCGCTGCTGGTCGAGGACGTCCTTGACGCCGTGCACAGTCAGCGGCGGGTTGGCGGCGATCTCAGCGGCGGTTGCGTGCGCGGCCGCCAGGGTGGCCTCGGCGTCCTCATACACGTCGTTGACCAGGCCGATCTTCTCCGCGCGGGCCGCGTCGATATCTTTCCCGGTCAGCGCGAGTTCTCGCAGATGTCCGTCGTTCAAGATCAGCGGCAGGCGGGCGAGGCTGCCGACGTCGGCGACGATGGCCAGTTTGACCTCCCGCACGGAGAACTTGGCGTCGGCGCTCGCGTAGCGAATGTCGACCGCGGAGATCAGGTCGACGCCGCCGCCGATGCACCATCCGTGCACCGATGCAATGGTGGGGGTCCGGCAGTCAGCGATCGCGCTGATCGCGTTCTGCATGCGCCTGACCTCGGCGTGGAAATCCGCGCGTGGGCGGGCCAGTGCGCCATCGGCCAGCAGCGGAGTGAACGATCCGCCCATGGCGGGCACGTCCAGGCCGTAGCTGAAGTTCTTGCCGGATCCGGTGATGACGATGGCCCGCACCTCACGGTCGGCGTCGAGCGTGGCGAACACCTCCGGCATCTCCGACCAGAACGCCGGCCCCATCGCATTGCCCTTGCCCGGCCCGACCAGCGTCACCTGCGCGACCTGGTCTTTGGTCTCGACGGTGACGGATTCGTATGTTTCGCCCATATCGAGACCGTAGCGTGGCGAATATGCCTCGTGATTTGCGACCCGGACCAGATTCACCACCGACCGACGAGCTGCACAGCGCCGAGGACACGCTAGCGGTGTTGCAGCGAGTTCTGCACACCATCGCCGCTGACGACATGTCGCGACAGACCCCGTGCACCGAGTTCGACGTGGCCCAGCTGACCGGGCACCTGCTGAAGTCGATCACGGCCCTTGGGGGCATGGTGGGCGCGGAGATCCCAGAGCGCGACGAAAGCGATTCGGTGGAACGCCAGGTCGTCGCCGCGGCCCGGCCCGCCCTCGATGCCTGGCACCGCCGCGGCCTTGACGGCACCGTGCCGTTCGGCAAAGGCGAGATGCCGGCCAACGGCGCGTGCGGCATCCTGTCGCTCGAACTCCTGGTCCACGCTTGGGATTACGCCGTCGCTGTGGGGCACGAGGTCAACGTCCCGGTACCGCTGTCCGAATACGTGCTGGGGTTGGCCCGTAAGGTCATCAGGCCGGAGCTACGCGGCAGCGCCGGCTTCGACGACCCGGTTAACGTGCCCAAAGACGCCGCCGCGCTGGACCAGCTGGTCGCGTTCACCGGCCGTAACCCGACCCGATAGTTTCAAGCGCCGCTGCCGAGCGTGAAACCAGCTTCACGCTGGTCGCCGAGCGTGAGCCCAGCTTCACGCTCGACGGGTCGGGATCTACACCCGCTCAAGGTAGAAGTAGTAATAGCGGCCGTTATCCAGGACGCCTTTGCCGTTCATGATGCCTATCACCGCGTCGTCGTCGATCTTCTTGAAGTGGTCGTGCACGGGTTGACCGTCGTAGACCATCGTCGCGGTGACCTCGCCGCGGAAGTCCTCCAGCCACGCGCTCGCCTCGCCCTTGCCCATCGCCTTATTCGAGAACTTGTTCCCGTCGGCGTCCAAGCACACCAGCGGCTGCACGTCGCTGGCCGACTTGAACGTCTTGCCGAACCAGCCGGCCTTCGCTAACTGGCCGTTCATCTTGTGGCCGGTGACGAACTCGCCGCCCTTCCACTCGCCGATCATGCCGTCGATGGTCGTGGGCTGAAGAGTCGCCCAGAAATCGTCGAGTTCGGTATCGGCGATGTGGCCGCCGCGTTCCTTGAACTCGGTGAACTGCTTGCGGGCCAAGCTCATTGCTCACTCCTCCGGTTCGCTTTGCGTGATCCATTCGCGGGCGAACCGCAGCAGGGCGTCGTTCTCATCCGGCGCCCCGATGGTGACCCGTACACCGTCTGTACCGTACGGGCGGACCACGATGCGCGCGTCGGCGGCCTGCTTGACGAAATCCAGTGTGCGGGGCCCTAGCGGCAGCCAGACGAAGTTTGCCTGCGTCGGCGGCAGCGCGAAGCCGGCATCACGCAGGGCCGCACCGACCCGCACGCGTTCGGCGACCAGGGCATCGATGCGGGCCAATAGCTCGTCGGCCGCGGCCAGCGACGCGATAGCAGCCGCCTGCGCGAGGCTGGACACGGTGAACGGCACGTAGACCTTGTCGAGCGCAGTGATCAGGTCGGGATGGCCGACCGCGTAGCCGATGCGCAAACCCGCCAGCCCGTATGCCTTCGAAAATGTGCGCAGCACAACGACATTGCTGTGGATCCGGACCAGATCCAGGCTGGCCGGTGCCATGTCGTCGCGAATGTATTCGACGTAGGCCTCGTCGATGGCGATCAGGATGTGCGGGGGGACCGCCTGAATGAAGCGGGCCAGCGCGTCCGGGTCGACGACGGTGGACGTCGGATTGTTGGGATTGCACACGAAGATCAGCCGGGTGCGTTCGGTGACCGCGGCGAGCATGGCGTAGAGGTCGAAGGTGTGGTCTGTCAACGGCACCTGGACCGCGGTCGCGCCGGCGACCTGGACCTGTGGCGGGTACAGCTCAAAGCTGCGCCACCCGAAGACCACCTCATCGCCCATCGAGGCGGTGATCTGAACTAGCTGCTGGCACAGGCTGACCGAACCGCAACCGACGGCGATGTGCTCGGGAGTGAAATCCGAACCCAGGTGTTTGGCTAGCGCCGCCTTGAGCTGCACGCAGCCGTTGTCGGGGTAGCGGTTGACGATGTCGGTGGCTCGCTCGATGGCCGCGCGCACGCTGGGCAGGGGGCCGAAGACGGTCTCGTTGCTGGCCAGTTTCATGGCACCCGGCACCGTCTTACCAGGAACATAAACTGGCAGCCCGGCCAGCTCCGGCCGCAGGCGGGCAGTCACTTCGACAGCATATGTGGCCGCTGTGTACGCTATGCCTCCGGCGGTTCCGGGACACCGGGAAGGGGTCGGGTACCCTCAGGAAGTCCGACGGAGGCGTGCCAGAGCGGCCGAATGGGACTCACTGCTAATGAGTTGTCCCCCTTACCGGGGACCGGAGGTTCAAATCCTCTCGCCTCCGCCACGCAAGACAACTGAAGACACGCGCCCGTAGCTCAACGGATAGAGCATCTGACTACGGATCAGAAGGTTGGGAGTTCGAATCTCTTCGGGCGCGCACGGTGATGAGTCGGGCCATGGGTTACACATGAGTCGCGTCATCGGTTACAGATTTCCCCGGCCATGGGCCGGGGTTTTCTGTTGGTTGGGCCAGTAGTTGCGGTCGGGGTTGAATGTGTGGGTGGCGAGGACCTGAGGGCGGTTTTTGCCGATGACGGTGACGGTGGTGGCGGTCACGAGGATTAGGACTGGTGTGTGGGACCAACTCCGTCGGCGATCAGGCGCAGGCCGGAGCCTTGGCGAGCTCGTCGAGTCGCTGCAGCGTGGTGTCGAGTTGCACGATGCCGTCCCTTTCGACGGCCTTGACGAGCGCGCCTTTGATCAACGCGCCGTTGAAATCTCCCGAAAGATTGAGCTTTGTTCCGGTGTCGGCCGGCTCGATCGTGAAGGTGAACTGCACCTTGACCTCGGCCAGGCCGGTGCCGACCACGGTGATCTCCGTCGGCGGCTGCAGGTCAATCACCGTCCAGTCGATTTTGTTGGCTATCCCTAGCATCTCGATCGTCTCGGTGATCGTGGTGCCCTTCGCGACCTCGGCCGGTGGCTCCGCGGCCCAGCCCGCGTGAACGGTGAACCAGCGTTCCCAAGACCTAATGTCCGACACGATGGCCCAAAGTGCTTCCGGGGTGACCGCGATCTCGCGCTCGGCTTCGATGTGTCCCACGGGTGTTCTCCTTAGCTCTGGATGTTGCGACTTGGTGGCCGCTGCTATCGGGGCCTTAGTGCTCGGCGCGTGGGTAGGCGGTGACGACAGCGGCCCCGCCCAAGACCACGTTGTGCTTGCCGCGATATGTGGTCGCGCCCGCGTCGATTAAGTCGCCAGCCTGCCTCTCACCGCACAGGCCGAGGGCTTCATAGGCCAGCAGCTCGATCACCTGAAAATCGCCTGGCCCCAGGCTTGTTTGGTCATAGACCAATCGCGGCGGTCGTCGTTTTTTCACGTGCCCAGCTTTTCCAACTTGGTCACTCCGACCCCGACGACATGAACCGCGTTCGCCACAGCTTTCCTCTTTTGAGTCGTTCGGCTGTGCTGATGCTTCCCTGGGCCGCAACCCGCGAACCAGCGCACGTCCCCTAGATCAGAAACATACACACCGACACGTATGTTGTAAAGTAGTCGGCTTGGCTTCGTCGTCGCCGCGAAGGTTCGCCCCACGCGAGCATCTCGACCAGTGCCAGGCGTCCATCGGCCCGGGCCGGCTCCTGAACGCCCAAAACGATGACGCAAAGCGTGATTACGAGCGTTGTCGATGACCTGGGCGGCGCGGACGCAGCGAGGTGAGGTAACTTTCCCCGGTGGCAGCTGGGCACAGGGCGGTCGGTGCGTAGGTCTTAATTGGATACATGTCGACACGCATCATTTGCGCACGGCCGGGGCGGCATCGCTAACGGCGCAGCGTGTCGTGGTGGTGGTGGGGCAGCACGGGCCACGCCAAATGCGATCGGCCACACGGCTCGTGCCCGGTGGTGGAAGCCGGTGGAGCAGTTACGCGACTTCGGACCACAGATCGGGTGCGGCAATCAACACGATCTGCGGGCGGACTCACGTACCTGCGCTTCCTTCGTTTCTCCCAGCGGGGCCATCAGCGCGGCGGGATCATGTCACTCGCAACAGGTAGCCCCGCCTGGAGCAGCTCGCGACGGACAATGGACCATGCGTGATCGACAGCATCGTCGTTTGCTGTGAACCCTAACATCGCGACTCCACGCATCGCGGCCAGCGCGGTGCCGATCGAGTCGGTGAACCGCTCGGAGGCCGCGACGGTGGGGAGATAACGCGCCGCCAGGAGATAGAGGTTGGCGGCCAGTTCGCGCTGGAACCGATGAAGATGAGTGCGCAGTTCGGCATCGGTTCTCGCGGCTACCCATAGCTCCACTGCCGCGGTGAACAGCGGTCCGCGATGGATCTCCCATAGCCAATCTAGTAACAATTCGTAGCTTTTGGCTCCTTGCTGAAGCAATGGAGAGAGCGTCTTCTCAGCTTCGGATAGGAGCTTCTCGGTCAGGTAATCGAGCGCCTGAACCATCAGATCAGCCTTGGAGGTGAAGTGATGCGCCTGAGCACCTCGAGTGACACCGGCACGGCGGACGATGTCGTTCGTGGTCAACCTCGCGTAACCGTGCTTGATCAGCGATTGAATCGTCGCATCCAGCAGCGCCGCCCGGGTACTCGCCCGGCGTTCGGCTTGGGTTCGTCGCGGGCGTAACGATGTGTTTGGCATGCGTCACAGTCCTTCGCAACATTACGTACATGCGGGCCGGTTTGCGCTCAACAACATACATGATCCGTGCCCTGAACCGAATCAACTGGTTGTCCAAGACGGCTGGCTGGCTCCGTGAACGGGCGCGGAACAACGTTCAACCGGACCGAAGCCGGCGCCGCCAAACGGTTTCGATGGTAAGCGGGCAAGGGGCTGGCTTCTCTGGCGCCTAAAGGGCCCTTGCCTTGCGCTGGCGCTGCGCAGCAGGGCTGGGCTGCATCTTAGAGATGGCGCAACCCCGTCACGATGAAATAGATGCCTGCGACACCAGCGGTGACGGCCACGACCAGCCGATGGTGAGCTTTCATCCAGACGTGCACCTGCTCGACTCGCGCCTGTGTCATCTCTGGTGCTACCAACAAGCTGGCGATCGGCACCAGCGCAGCTCCAAACCCGACAGTGTTGAAGATGAGCAGCGCTGCGACCTGCATGCTGACCGCTGCCCCTGAGAGGAGAATCGCCGCCATTGCCGCCAGGTAGTACGGCGTCGCCGGTAATCCCATGCACAGTCCAAGAACGCACGCGACCCATGCCGCCTCGCCCTTGACCGCGGCTTTCACGCGTTCCCGCAATCCGATGACGGCGGGAAGTGAGTCCAGCGTGGGCGGCCCAGCTACCCCAGGGCGCACCGTCGCGGTCCGCCCGTCACCAATCGGGTATCCCGTCTGTACCCGGAGCAGTCGAGCGGGCATACCCGAGACCACCAACGCGCCGACCAGCAGTGCGATCAGTCCGACCACGATCTCGATTCCGCCGGCATTCGAGAAACCGGCACCTAAGCCAGCGTCTCTGGACACGAACACGACGAGAGCGCCCAGGGCGACGCTGACCACGAACCCGCCGACAAAATAGGCGACCAGCAGGCGCATCGGTCGTGGCCGGGACAACATGAAGGCAACCACACCGATCCGCACCGGTTGGAGCCCCGCGACGATCCCCATCAACAGGACCGTGCTCCACATGGCGGGAGTTTATAACCTTCCCGCTGGCTATTTCGCTGACTGCGATAAGCCGGATCCGTTATTGACGTTCATTGTGCGAATTCCGCTGCCATAGTCGATGACGGTTCGCTACCGACCAGGGTCGCATCGCTGTGACGCGAGAAGCCCCATACTGCCGGCACGTCGGTAGCGAGTCCGCAGCGTGGGGTCATCTGGCATTCGGCTCTGCTGGTGTGGCGCGGCAACGTGCTAGTGATCATCACGGTGAGGCGATCCCCAGGGGCGGGACGCCGCCTCAATCCTTGATGAAGCAGTACATCCGTCGAGAGAACTCCCCGCTTTGCACTGCGCGGTAGAGCGCCGCGCCTGACACGCCGGTGGCATCGCGGACTAAACCGCGCAAGAACGCCGGCACATGGCGCCTGATCAGGTCCTGCGACCGCTGCGATCTCTTCTCCATCCCGCGCAGAGCCTGCTCATTGATGTCCTGGCACGAAACCATCCGCATCGGGGCGTTGGCCAGCGCCGCCTCCCACTCGGCGAGACGCTCACGCCGGCGGACATCGACGTAGAGGAAATGCCCTCCCGGGCGCAGCACGCGCGTCACCTCGGCGAGGAAACGGGGAAACCGGGGGTAGCAATGCGAGGCCTCAATGTTGATCACCGCGTCGAAGGATTGATCGGCGAAGGGCAGGTTCTCGGCGTGGCCCTGCACGAAATCCAGGCCGGGCAGATTGTGCGTTTTTCGGCAAAAGTCGATGCCGGCCGGGTTGAAGTCCAGCCCCGTGTAGGAGGCCGGGCGCAGGGTGCGCACGAGGTAGGACGCTCCGCCTCCGTGGCCGCAACTGACCTCCAGCACCTGTTTGCCGGTGAGATCCCCCTGGGTCGTCGTGCGGTGGTAGAGCTGGATGAAGAACCGGTTGGGCTCGTCGGACGCCGCCAGCGGCAGGGCCATCGGCGGATCCTCCTCGTAGCCGGGGTTGAGGAACAACACGTCATTTGCGTCCAGCCGGCGGGCGAAGCGGGTGAGCAGGGGATACCAGTACTTCGCAAGAAATTTCCAGACGAAAGGGTTGAATACCAGGCGGTTTGTGACGGCCATGGACGGAGTATGGCAGAACGCGCGAGGCAACACGGCGAATCGGCCACGCGGTCTCCAACCCGCCCAGGTCGGGCTCGTCGCCCTGCGTCCACACCCGGTGCTGCTCGTCGGTGCCGACCGGGATGTCCGCGTGCCGGCGGGGCAACTCAATCGTGGGGCGCGCCACCAGACGCGAAGCGCACCACGATGGCGACGATCAGGGTGAACAAGAACTTGCCTCATGTTTGCTGCCGCCGGCCGAGCCGCTGCGGGCTTCCCCAGGTGTCTTCGATTGATAGCCTCGGTGAGCCTATCTGCTATCGCAGGTAAGAATCGCAGATAAGGTAGGTAGCGACGAGCGCCGGCTGTTGAACGTCCAATTCACCGCTGACCAATAGCCTGTCGCCGGTTTGAAACGTGGTGAGTGACAGTGGTTGTCGGAAGAATTTCTCAGCGCAGGTGATGCATTTCGGTCGCTACCACCGGCGGTGGAATCTCATTGCTGACGTCAATTCGATTCTCGTAGGGGGCGGTGCCCTCGCACCACCACGGCGGCTCGCCTCGGCGATGGTATCGGCGCCTTCGGCGAGTTCGAAGGCATGACATTGGTCGGGTGTGAGTTGGGCAACAACACGCCGAAATCACTGTTTACATATTCAGCCCATCAAACGATAGAAACCTAGCTCAACTCCAGATTCCGCCTACCTCGCCCGCGCTAACTTCGGATTAGGCGTTAAACGTGGACTCATTCGACCGGTTTCGTCACGTTAGTCGATCACCGCAGTCAGATCGAATTCGGCGAGCGTGCGCAATGTCACCTCGCGCAGCTCACTTTTAGAATTTTCCCAGCCGACAAGATATGCGACGATCGTGATGAAGACTTTCCCGTGTATCCGCCCCGAAAGCAAAAACAACCGTCCACCCAGGCGTTCGAGCATGTTCTTCTTGATACCGGGCTCGATCAACCGCAAGGACGCGTAGTCGGCATCGGTGCCGTCTGGGCGGTTCACCGCCGGGTCCATGTCGCCGATATTGGAGCAGCCGATGCGAAGATCGACGGTACTCAGCGCGATACCCGCTAGCCTTCTCGCCACCCGCTTCGGCATCATCGATATCAATGGGAGTGGCCCAAACATCTCGTTGGGCTTCTCCGCCAACTCGACAAGGGCCTGCTTGATCTTGACGCGAATATTCCCGAGGTCGCTCGCAGCGTGCGTTGGGTCGACCGTGACGACGGCAGACGTCAGTGCGTTGGCACGCGAATCGTCTTCGGTGCGCTCGCTAACCGGAAACGACAGGGTGACCGCTCCGTCGTCACGAACGCGCCCTACTCTCACACCGAGCCTGGACGCGAATCCCGCGAAGAGCGAGTTACTCTTTCCACCAAGATGTTTCGCGCGAATATCCCATTCCGCCATGTCGATGTATGCGGTCAGAGCGGGAACGACAACAGCCTCATCGTCGCCGGCCGCCAACCGGGAAAGTGGTGCCGATGCGACCGATGAGGCGAAGTCCTGACGGTTGCGGCGAGCCAGTCTCACCGCAGCGATCAGCGCCCGCGCCAGCTCGGGCACCGCCTGTGCGGTTTGCCAAGCATCCTGAAGTAGAGCCCGCCTGCGTGTGCGCCAACGGGGAGGTGGGTAGCCCAGATTGCGTGTCCTGCCCTCGGCCGCATCGGCAATCGCAAGGCAGATTCCGAGCCCATCGGCGACGGTGTGCGAAACCACCAGGCTGACGGCGGTCCCGTTGTTCTCGAGCGGAAGCACCCCGAGATGCCAGCTGGGCCCCAACTCCGGATCAACGGGTAGCTGGGCCCTTTCGTAAGCCCATGTGCTCACATCGGCGCGTCGCCGCGGTGTTGGCGCGATGTCCAGTTCCCCAGGGTCCCTGGACAAGACCCACCGATCACGCGCGAAAGGTAACGGAGACCGTTCGATTCTCCGCCCCAACAACGCGTACCCAAGATTGCGGTGAAAGCGACGTAGCCCATCAATATCGATGGCGCGGTCATAAATCCATGTAAACTGTACGAGCGGCCCATGGCCAAGTGCCCGCAGCCCGAGAAATGATGCCTGATCGAGGTATGCGAGTCTATTGTCCACTGGGTATGGTAGTCGTTTCGGTGGAATTCACGAAATGTACGTCAATGATGGATCCGGCTTAGTAATGCAGCCGTAGATCGCGGTCATTGTTGTTGATTCTGATATCGATGGTGACCCGCCCGGACGTTGGCCCGGTGTTTTCGGCGCTATCGCGACCACGCCGGGAGGTCGGCGACAGCGTGAAGGGGACCCTCGACCTTCCGACGCCACCCGGCCACCCGAACGTGCTCGCGGGGCGTGACCGGTGTGGGGCTATAGCAGCGGTAATAGGCCAACTCGGGGGTTTTGCCGTTCGCCTCGCTGCATGAACCCAACAAGCCAAACCCACCCCGCATCCCGCGGCCAGCCAAGCCCGGCCAAAACTTGACCCACAATTCTGGCTCCGCAGGACCAAGCCAAGCCTTCATGCAAGTTCCCCAGCTCGCAAGAGAAGTACCATTGTTAATCTAGGCGCAAATCAGGCCCAGGCTACGTCGCGCAGAGGCGCCGCTGCGCCGCGACCATTAGCGACGCGTGCATATACGGATTTCATCGCCGCTATATACCGGGTAACTGATTCGCGGGCGACCGGATTTTTCGGGAAGATTAATGTTAATTGGGTCTCCTTCTCGAGCCGATTCACCCGGACACTGAGTTGAGCCGGGACTCTGCCATCGTGGTAGACCCTGGCATTCAATCCGTCCAATAGAGAGTTGACGAGAGCAGAAAGGGGAGGTAGGCCTACGTCGAGGTAGAACGTCAGCATCGGAAAGCTCCCTCGAGGTTGTCTCAACCACGGCGCCAACTCCATTACGCGTTCGAACGGCACCTTCGCCAAGGCTATACCCGAATCAAAGGACGCCTGCGCTGCGCGGACGGTATCACCGAAAGACGTCGCGGCTACCGGCACCGTGATCGGCACTAAGCCGGTGTACCAACCCGATGTCAAAAAGTCCGCCGGAGTGCTGCGCGTATCGGTGGGAGTGATTCCGTAATATGTTTCAGCGCCGGTCAACTCATGTTCCGCCAGCGCAGCGCAGGCGAACACGCCGCCGCTGAACCGGGCGCCCGCCGCTACGCAGGCGGATTCGAATCGGTCCGTCTGTCGCTCGTCCAGCAGCCGTACCCCCACCAAGTCGCCAGCACCGGGCACCGATGGATCACCAAGCGGCAGCGGGGAGTCCGGAAGGGTTCCGCCATTGTTTTCGAAGAACGCGATCCACGCGCGTACTTCCGGGGAGTCTAGGGTCAGACCGGATGTGTACTGGTGCTGGCGGACACAGAAATCGTCATAGCTGCCCGCATCCGGCAGCGAGATGGGCGCTTCCCCTTCCATCAGGGCGGCATACATCATATGGATCTCGCTGAATACCACAGCCATAAACATCGCATCGACGTGGAGATGATCGACACACACGCACAATGTGAAGCGGTCCGCTCCCTGAATAAGCGCGAAGCGGAAGCAACCCCACTGCAGCGGATTCGGGGTGGCCAACACATGGTCTCGCCATTCCGCGGGCGTCATCTCGCCATGATGAGTCGGGACAAGTTCAATATCGGCAGGGTCACCGATGGTCCGCCGAACGACGTGTTGCGCATCCTGGGATTCGAACACACTGTGGTACGTGTCGTGGCGGCGAAGGTGCGCATTGATGACGTAAGTCATCGCACCGATATCGCACTGACCGGCTATGTCCCAGGCAGCAATAAGCAGACGTGACAGATCGAGCCCCCGGGCTGCGTGTTCGCAGAAGCCACGAAGATGTCTGGCTTGCATGTAGCTGGCCGGCACGGCACTTATCGGTGCTTGCCGGGCTTTCGCAAGCGTCCCAGGCGATGGCTGCCAAGACACGACTGGACCTGGTTCCGGCACCCAATCATGGATTGGTGCTACTGTCACTTTCCCTAGTGCAATCACTTGGCCTCCTGTACCTCCACGGCTCAGCGGACCGTTCGACATCAGCGATCGGCCGTCACGATGCTGCTACGGGCTCTGCGGGCGCCAGCTTGTCGCACAGGTATTCGGCCAAACCCCGAACGGTGGTGATGTCTGTGGAGCCGACGCGTATTCCCGTTTCGGTCTCGATGCGGGTGCGCAGTTCCAGGTTGCCCAGCGAGTCAAGGCCGCAATCGGACAACGGACGGTCTGGGTCGACGGGGCGACGCAGAATCAGGCTGACCTGCTCGGAGACCAGCCGCCGAAGCCTGGTGGGCCACTCGTCCACGGGCAGCGCGTTGAGTTCGGCGCGGAACTTGCTTGTGTCCGTTCGGCTTTGCCCCGTGGATTGGAACATTTCAGCGAACGGGCTGCGTTGCGCGAGCGCTGTCAACCACGGCGTTCCGATGAAGGGCGTATAGCCGGTGTAGGTGCGGTCGTGGCGCAGCAGCGCCTGGAACGCGTACGCGCCCTCGTCGGGTGTGATCATCGTGGTGCCGTCGCCTTCTGCCAGGAACGCGCCGCGTCCGATCTCGCCCCACGCTCCCCACGCGATCGCGGTGGCCGGAAGGCCCTGAGCTTGGCGCCAACGGGTGAAGGCATCCAGCCAGCTGTTGGCCGCGGCGTACGCGCCCTGACCGGGCGACCCCAGCAGCGCGGCTCCCGAGGAGAACGAGCAGAACCAGTCCAGTGGCTGGGTGGCCGTCGCGCGGTGCAGTTGCCAGGCGCCGTAGACCTTTGGCGCCCAGTCGCGGTCGATGAGTTCGTCGGTGATGTTGGTCAGCGTGGCGTCCTCGACCACCGCCGCCGCGTGCAGCACGCCGCGCACCGGAAGCCCGGTGGCGATCGCCGCCGTCACCACCCGATCCGCCGTCTCAGGTTCGGCGATATCGCCGCGCTCCACCTGAATGTCGGCGCCTGTCGAGCGGATTCGCTCGATGGCCTGCTGTGCTTCGGGGTTGGGCTGGGAGCGGGAGGTGAGCACGATTCGGCCGCAGCCCGCCGCGGCCATCTTCGAGGCGAGGAAGAGCCCAAGGCCACCCAGCCCACCGGTGATCAGGTAGGCGCCGTCACGGCGGAAGACCCGAGCCTGCTCGGGCGGCACCGCCACACTGCTGTGCCCGATGTGCGAGACGTCGAGGACGAGTTTGCCCGTGTGTTCGGCCGCGCTCATCACCCGAATCGCGGTGGCCGCCTCGATAAATGGATACTTAGTGTGCTCCGGGGGTGGCAACTCACCGTCTGCGACGAGCCGGTAGACCGTGCGCAGCAGATCCCCGATCCGCTGGGGGTGGCTGACAGACATCAGCGCCAGGTCGACATAGTGGAACGTGAGGTTGCGGCGGAACGGGAACAGCCCCAGCCTGGTGTTGCCGTAGACGTCGCGTTTGCCGATCTCCACGAACCGCCCGCCGATGGCCAACAATTCGAGCCCGGCGCGTTGTGCTGCGCCGGTCAGGGAGTTAAGCACGATATCCACGCCATACCCGCCGGTGTCACGGCGGATCAGCTCGGCGAACTCGATGCTCCGCGAGTCGTAGACGCGCTCAATTCCCATGTCGCGCAACAGTTCTCGACGCTTTAGGCTGCCCGCCGTCGCGAAGATCTCTGCTCCTGCGGCGCGGGCGATCGCTATCGCCGCCTGCCCCACGCCGCCGGTCGCGGAGTGGATCAACACCCGGTCACCCGAGGTGATTCTGGCCTGGTCGTGCAGGCCGTACCAGGCGGTGGCGTGCGCGGTAGACGCCGCGACCGCCTGTTCGTCGGTCAGGCCGGGCGGAAGCGTGACGGCCACGTGGGCGTCACAGGTGACGAACGTGGCCCAACAGCCGTTTCTGGAGAAGCCTCCGACACGGTCACCAACGTGGTGGTCGGTGACGTCCGGCCCGATCCCGGTCACCACGCCCGCGAAATCCATGCCAAGCTCTGGTTGACGGCCGTCGATGCTGGGGAATCGACCCATGGCGACAAGTACATCGGCGAAGTTGACACTGGATGCGGTGACCGCGACCTCGATCTGTCCCGGACCTGGCGGAATGCGGTTAAACGCGGCCAGTTCCATTGTTTCCAGGTCACCGGGCGTGCGAATTCGCAGGCGCATACCGTCCCGTTCGTGGTCGACGACGGTGGTTCGCCGCTCGTCGTGGCGGAGCGGATCCGGGCACAAGCGCGCCGTATACCATTCGCCGTTCCGCCAGGCGGTCTCGTCTTCCTCCGAACCAACCAACAATTGCCGTGCCACCTGCTCGGTATCGGTGTCCTGGTCCACGTCGATTTGGGTGGCGTGCAGATGCGGATGTTCAGCGCTGATCACGCGCATGAGGCCACGTAGCCCGGCCTGCTCTAGGTTGGGCCAGTCGTCGGATAGCACCATCTGGGCTTTCCGGGTCACGAGATACAAGCGAGGCGGTTCGTCAGCGATCTCCGGCAACTCGCGGGCGATGCGCACCAGATGATGCACATATTCCACGCCCCGGAGCCCAGCCTGGTCATCCGGGTCGCCGTTTCGTGGTCCCGTGAGGACGACCAGACCGCTGAATTCGCCGGTGCCGAGGTGATGGCAAAGCTGTTCGGTGTTGGCCTGATGGTCGGCACGCTGCGGCCAGCACATGGTCGCGGAGTCCGCGTCATGGAGTTTCAACGCATCGGTCAGCTTGGTTGCCAGCAGATCCGCGGTATCGCAGGTGCTGATCAGTAGCCATCGTCCAGCGTCGGCGTGGGACACGTCGGGCAGCGCTCGTTGCTGCCATTCGATGGTCAACAGCCGCTCGCCCAGCACGCGATCGTGGTTGCTGCTCTCGGAGGCCCCGGTGCCCATCTGCAGCCCACGCACAGTGAGCAAGACGGTTCCCTGCTCGTCCAGGACGTCGAGGTCGGCGTCGGCCGCTGCGGCGTCGGCTCTAGTCACCCGCGCATAGCAGTAGCGGGCGTTGCGGGTAGGACCGTAGGCGCGTAGCCGGCGCACGCCCAATGGCAACAGCAGGCCGCCGTTGCCGGCACCCTGGACAGCGGGGTGGGCCGCGACGGACTGGAAGCAGGCGTCCAGCAGCGCGGGGTGCATGCGGTAGGCGGCCTGCTGCGAACGGATCGAACCGGGCAGCCCGATCTCGGCCAGCACGGTGCTGGCGGTCTCTTCGGCGGTGCATGCGGCCGCCAGACCGGTGAAAGCCGGACCGAACTGGACACCACGGGTGTCGAACGATTGCCGCAGCTCGGCCCCTTCGACGCGGCAGGGGTGCGCCGCCAGCAGGGCGGCCATGTCCTGTGCGGGTGGCTGGTCCTCGTCCTCCGCGGCATACAGGATCGCGGTGGCATGCCGCGCGTGTTCCCCATCCCGGTCGGTCTCCACCACGAATTGGGCGACACCGGGCGTGTTCACCGACGCGATGGCGCCCACCGGGGCCTCGTCATCGAGCAGCAGCATCTGCTCGAAGTGGATATCGCGGACCTCGGACGCCTCGCCGAGGACCGCGTGAGCCGCCGCCAACGCCATCTCGCAGTAGGCAGCCCCCGGAACGGCGGCCACATTATGTATCTGATGGTCGCCGAGCCAGGGCAGCGCCGCGGTGCCGACGTCAGCCTGCCAGGCGTGGCGCTCCGGCTCCTCCATCAGCCGCACATGTGAGCCCAACAGCGGATGAACGGCGACCGTGCAGGCGCCTTGCGCCTGATGGCCCCGGCCGTCGCCGGTGACCAGCAGCCGACGGTGAGTCCAGGCCGGCAGCGGCGCGTCCACCAAGTGCCCATTCGGGTAGAGCACGGACAAGTCCATCGCGGCGCCCGCACTGTGCAGATCCACCACAAAGCCGCGCAGCCCGTATGGCAGCGCTTGTTCGCGCCGCATTCCGGCAAGAGCGGCTATCGGCATGTCGAGGCTGCGGGCGGTCTGGTCGATAGCGTGGGTGAGCAGCGGGTGTGGTGCGAGCTCCGCGAAAACCCGATACCCGTCCGCCAGCGCCGCCTGCACCGCCGCGGCGAACCGCACCATGTGGCGCAGATTGTGCACCCAATACCCGGCATCGCACACCGGCCTCTCGCGCGGGTCGAACGAGGTTGCGGAGTAGAAGGGAACCTCCGGTGTCCTCGGGTGCAGCTCGGCCAGGACCTCGGTCAGCTCGTCGAGGATTGGATCGACCTGGGGGGAGTGCGAAGCCACATCGACGGCGATCTCGCGGGCCATCACGTCGCTTTGCTCCCACGCCGCGACCAGATCGCGCACCGTCTGGGTGGCACCGCCAATCACCGTGGACTGCGGCGAGGCCACCACCGCCACCACGACGTCGTTGACGCCCCGAGCCGTCAGTTCCTCGCGCACGCGCTTGGCGGGCAGTTCCACCGATGCCATCGCGCCGGCGCCGGCGATGCGGGACATCAGCCGCGAGCGGCGGCAGATAACACGCAGCCCGTCTTCCAGCGACAGCGCTCCGGCGACGACAGCTGCCGCGGCCTCACCGAGGGAATGCCCAATGACCGCGCCCGGGCGCACCCCGTATGCCTTCATGGTGGCGGCCAGGGCGACCTGCATGGTGAACAGCGTCGGCTGGATCCGGTCAATACCGGTCACGATCTGCGGCGCCGACATCGCGTGGGTCACCGAGAACCCGGATTCTCGGGCGATCAGTGGCTCGGCTTGCGCGACAGTGGCGGCAAACACCGGTTCGGTCGCCAGCAGTTCAGCACCCATCTGAGCCCACTGCGAACCCTGCCCGGAGAACACCCACACCGGTCCCCGGTCGTCCTGCCCGACCGCGGCCTGATACGGAATGTCACCGCTGGCGATCTCGCCCAGCCCCTCGGCCAGCTCTGTGAGACCGGCGGCTACCACCGCGGTACGCACCGGCCGGTGCGCACGCCGACGCGCCAGGGTGTAGGCCAGATCCGATAGCGCAACGTCGTCTGCCCGTGCTTCCACCCACGCGGCCAGCCGCCGCGAGGTTTGGCGTAGGCCTTCGGCCGAGGTGGATGACAGCGGGAACAACAGCGGCCCCGCGATCGCGCAGCCTGCCGGAACGCCGTCCTGTGCAGGGGTCTTGGGAGCTTGCTCCAGCACGGCGTGCACGTTCGTTCCGGACATCCCCCACGACGACACCGCCGCCCGCCGTGGTGCTGGCTCGCCGTTCGTGGGCCACGGCGTGATCTCCTGCGGCACAAATAGTTTCGTCTCAATCTGGGCAAGGTCATCGGGCAGGCCGGTGAAGTGCACCATCGGCGGTACCACACCGTGCCGCAGCGAAAGGACGGCTTTGATCAGCCCCACAACGCCGGCCGCGGACTCGGTATGCCCCAGGTTGCTCTTGGCCGATCCGAGCGCACAGCGGTGACCGTTAGCGCCATACACCCGCGCCAGGCTCCCGAACTCGATCGGGTCACCGACCGGGGTGCCGGTGCCGTGCGCCTCTACCACGCCCACCGTGTCGGCGTCCACGCCGGCCGCCGCCAACGCCGCCCGATACACCGCGACCTGCGCCTCCAACGACGGCATCGTGATCGTCGCGGAACGGCCATCCTGATTGACGGCCGTACCCCGCACCACACCCAGAATCCGATCACCGTCGGCCAGCGCATCCCGTAGCCGCTTGAGCAACACCACGGCGCAAGCCTCGGAACGTACAAACCCGTCCGCCGCACCGTCGAAGGTACGACAGCGTCCCGTCGGCGAGAGCATGCCCTGCGCGGACGCTGACGAAGTCCCCGACGGTTCCATCAGTAGCGCGCAGCCGCCGGCCAAAGCGAGATCGCTTTCGCCCTCGTCCAGGCTGCGACACGCCAGGTGCACTGCCAGCAAACCCGAAGAACACGACGTGTCAACGGTAATCGCGGGTCCGTTCAGGCCAAGTGCATACGCGATCCGCCCGGACGCCATGCTGTGAGCACACCCGGTAAACCCGTACGCGCCCTCCAAGGCGCCCGCATTGCCACTAACCAGCAGGTAGTCGTAGTGACACAGTCCGACGAACACGCCCGTCGAGGAGCCCGCCAACGACGCCGGGGGCAGGCCGGCATGTTCGACTGCCTCCCAGGAGCTTTCCAGCAACAACCGGTGCTGCGGGTCGATCGCGGTCGCCTCGCGCTCGCTGATCCCGAAGAACTCGGGATCAAAGCCCGCAACGTCGTCCAGGAACGCACCCCATTTCGACACCGACCGACCGGGCACGCCGGGCTCGGGGTCGTAGTAGTCGCCAGCGTCCCACCGGTCGGGCGGAATCTCGGTGACCAGGTCCTCCCCCCGAATCAACGCCTCCCACAACTGATCCGGCGATTCGATGCCCCCGGGAAGCCGGCAGGCCATGCCGATAACCGCGACCGGAGTGACAGGTGTTTTGTCCATTAGGCGTTCGCCCTCTTCTCGACGACACAGCAGACGATACGGGGCCGCAATCGACCCCGCATGTTGTGTTGGGTTGGCAACGAGCCCCCGAGCCGCGGGACAGCAGCGCCGAATGCACCTCCGGCGGTGGGGCCATCCACACCGGCGCGGTCATCGCCCGCCGCCCCCGATCAAATACGACGCCGCGGCCCCAATCACCGGCGGCATAACTGTGGTGCGCGACTCGCCCACCCCGACACCGGAGCGGCCCAACTCTTGGACACCCTGGCCCGCTACTATCGCATGCTCGCCGCCGGCAGAGCTGAACCTGGCCGCGGTGGATAGCGACACCGGATCCGCCGTCGGCGACACGTTCAAGCCCGCCGAGGTGGTCAGCGCCTCCACCGCCGCACTGTGAGCGGCCAGACCCTCCGGAACGACGCAGAACGTCATGGGAAACGCTCCTGTGCTGGATGAGTTCGCACTGAACACCGGGGAGCCTAGTTAAAAATGATTGTCATTATCAACAACGCGTCAGTGATATCGCCCTGACCGGTTACCGGGCCTCGCCATAGATGAGCGCCGTGGACCTGCGTGGTGCCAGTGATCACCGACGAACCGGCGGCGTGCCCGTCGTGGGGGGTGAGCGCGATGGCCTTGGATCAGTCTGCCTTGTTGGAGGTGCTGGATGCACCGCGCAATGCCGATGCCGCGCTTCGCCGCGACCTCGTACGGGCTCCGAAGTCTCGCCCGCTTGATTCCCGGTCTTGGGGTCGACGCTGTCAGCGTGGTTCCACTGCTCCTGGAGTTGCTCGCGCGAGGTCGCCACTTCGCTCTGATGTTTGGCGGCTCGCTCCTGCAGCCTGGCGGCTTCGGCAGCCTTGACCTCGGCCTCGGCCTGCGCGGCGCGTGCCTTGGCGGCTGTTTCTTCGGCAAGGGCCTCACGGCGTTCGAGTTTGGCTGTTTCCAGCCTGGCCTGTTCGCGAATCTCCTCGGCCTGCCGTTGCCGGCGCCGTCTCCTCGCTCTCCTGCCCACGATGGCCAGGGCAGCAATCGACAAAATTGCTGCTACTGCGGCGATCACAATCCCAATAGTGCCGGTACTCAAATTGAGCTCCGTTGATCGATCGGTTTGTGGTTGTGCTGGCCACGACAGTCTCCACCGGATCCCCATATTTGACACAAATAAAACAAGAAATTTGACAGAAATAAAACAAGCAGCCATTGATCGATGCGAGTTGACCGCGGTGATCGGCGCCGGCCCACATGAGCGGACCGCGACTAGGAGCAACCAGCGCAACGGGTCGCGGCCGCGTACCATCAGCACGACGGCTGGGGATTTGGAGCTACGGATCCCGAAACTGCGGACGGGGTCGTTCTTTCCGGCGGCGCTGGAGCGTCGCCGCCGGGTCAATCAGTGCTTGTTCGCTGCTGATCGAGGTTGCGGCCATTCCCGCCGGAGCGCGGTTAGCGCTGCGTCTCGATCAGACCCAGTGCCCGTTCGAACAGATGCACTGTGGCCGCGTGGAGTTGGTCGCCGACCTCTTTCTCGGCCTTGCCCGCGCAGGCCCTGGCCAGCGTGCCCTCGATCACGATGCCGAGCTTGAAGCAGGCCAGCACGGTGTACCAGGTGATAGGCGACAAGTCGCGAGTGGTGTTGGCGGCATACCGCTGGAACAGATCGTCGGTGCTGGCCAACCCATCCTGCCCGCCAAGCGCGTGACTGAACACGCTGGACCCGTCGGGCTGGCGCCAGGTGGCCAGCAGCCAGCCCAGATCCAGCAGCGGGTCACCGATCGTGCACATCTCCCAGTCGACAATGGCGACCACCTCCGGCCCGGTGCGGGAGAACATCACATTGGCGGCGTGGTAGTCGCCGTGCATGATGCCCGGGTGTCCAGGTCGTCGGACGGCTGCGCTCCAGCCAGGTCGCTACCTGATCGACCCCGGGGATCTGCGGCCCCGGGTAGTTTTCGTATTCCCGATAGGAGTCCAGCTCCGAGAGCCAGCGCGGCACCTGGCGCTCCAGGAAGCCTGCCGGCTTGCCGAAATCGGCGAGACCAACGGCGATGTGGTCAACGGCGCCCAGCTTCGCCAGCGCGTCGGCCATCGACAGCCCCATCTGGAACCGCACGCTGGGGTCGCCCGCATGCAATGGTGGTAGCCCCTCTCCGGCGTTGAATCCGTCGACCGGTTCCATCAGGTAGAAAACCGCGTCACCGAGCACGCTGGGGTCGTCGCAGGCGGCGATCAGGTGTGGGTGCGGCACGTCGGAGCCGGCCAGTGCCGCAAGGACTTTGGTTTCGCGAAGGATCACGCTGTTGCTGCGCGGACGCAGGTGCCGCGGTCCGCGCCGCAGCACGTAGGGCCGGCCGGACCGGGTGAACCGCAGCATGACGTTCTGCGTCCCACCGGTGACGTCGGAAACATCTTCCAGCGGCCCCTCGCCCAAACCCTGCTCGGACATCCATTCCGCTACGGTTTTCAGGTCCACGTGCTCCACGTGGTGAGAACCTACTCCGCGAGTGCGCGGAGTTTCCCGGACGTCAGCTCTTGGGCTGCGGGGTATAGCGGACGGTCTGCGCCCAGATCATTCCGTCGCGGAACACGAAGGTGTCCACACCGTCATCGACCCGGTTGACCGCCGAGTCGGCGGCCCACTCGAGGAACAGCACATCGCCGTCGAAGATCTGGTTCTTCAGGTCCCATGCCGCGTCAGGCAGATCGTCGAGCAACCTGGCGAAAGCCTTGCGTATGCCGTCCTTGCCGCGCGAGACGCCGGCCGGAGTGATCAGCACGGAATCATCGGCGTAATCGGCGACGATCTCGTCGAGGTCGCCTGCGGCCAGCGCTTTCCCGTGGTGGGCGAATACTTCCTGCGGCGTTCGTGTCATCGCAGCACTCCTCTCGCAACCTGTGGGCTGTCTGGGAAAAAGCGTAGGTCACGGGCGACGAACAGCCAGGGCCGCCGGAGGCTGGAACAATAGTGTCTAGAACTAACTGACTTTCGGGCTGGGAAGGGAAATGGCGATGCCGCGTACCGACAATGATTCCTGGGACATCACGCAAAGCGTGGGAGCCACCGCACTGGGTGTTGCGGCGGCCCGCGCCGCGGAGACCGAGAGCGAGAATCCGCTCATCAACGATCCGTTCGCGCGGGTGTTCGTCGACGCTGCGGGCGAGGGGATGTGGAGCATCTACGCGGACCCCAAGCTGTTGGCCAAGGCGATCGAACTCGAACCGGACATGCAGGCGCGGCTACGGCTGATGATCGACTTCATGGCCACGCGGACAGCGTTTTTTGACGAGTTCTTTCTCAACGCGGCCCAGTCCGGTGTACGCCAGGTGGTGATCCTGGCGGCTGGCCTGGACGCACGGACCTGGCGGCTACCGTGGCCCGACGGCACCGTCGTCTACGAGCTCGACCAGCCCAAAGTGCTGGAGTTCAAATCCAACACGCTGCGCGAGCACGGCGCGCACCCGACGGCACAACTGGTGAACGTGCCGATCGATCTGCGCGAAGATTGGCCGAAGGCGTTGCAGGAGGCTGGGTTTGATGCCTCGCTGCCCTGTGTATGGTCGGCTGAGGGCCTCGTCCGTTACCTGCCGGCGCAGGCCCAGGACCTGTTGTTCGAGCGCATACATTCGCTGAGCGTGGCGGGCAGTTGGGTGGCCTCTAATGTGCCCAGTGCGGGTTCCGCCGACCCCGACCGGGTGCGGCACCAGCGTGAGGACATGCAGCGCATGCGGGCCGCGGCCGCCAAGCTGGTTAACGCACAGATCACCGACTTCGACGACCTTTGGTACCCCGAGGAGCGCACACCCGTCGACGGCTGGTTACGTGAGCACGGCTGGGATGTCTCGGTGGCAACCTTCGAGGAATTGCTGTCCCGTTACGGACGCAATGTTCCGGAAGGTGCTGAGGACTCGATGCCGCCGACCCTCTACGTTTCCGCCCAGCGTCGCGCGGGCTGATCGGGTCGGTGGGGCTGGTTGATCCGGTTACCGAGGGTGAAGTAGCCAGCGGCCACGCCCGACGATCGGAACTCGACCCAAGACGCCTTCGCTAGCCGAAACGCCGTTGTCTCAGCAGGCTTTCGGCAGCTACAGAAGCCAGTCGTTCAAGATCGGCAGCAGCCACGGATTGGGAGCCGATAGAGCAAGCGTCGCTGGCGATTTCAGTGGCGAGAAGTCCTACGATGCGTACTACTAGGTCGCCATTGAGGCTTTCCTCGCCCTGGCGCGCCTAACCCCAATCGAGTTCGTGCCGCAGGCGGATCCAAAAGATCTAGGGTGTGATGACGATCCGCTGGTCGGTAGCGGTGTCGTTCCAAGCTGTTTCCACGTCGGCAAGGGGTACGGTGCGGGCGTCGATATGAAAAGTGCCCCTGGTGATTTCGTCCACCAGGGCCGGAATTTCGGCCAGGATGTCGCGGGTCGGCACCGACCCCTGCCCGCTTCCGACGATCTGCAGACGCACGGCGCGCAGCGCCGCGGAAGGGATCTCGGCCGAAGCCCCGGCGACGGAGCCGATCTCGATCCAGGTCAGGGGCTTTCCGGGATCGGAACGGTTGCCGGCGATGCCGGCCATCACGTCGGCCGTGATCGGACCCCAGAGATAGTCGATGACGACGTCGACGTCACGTGCCACCTCAGCGAGATCGCTTACCGCAGCAGCGTTGTCGAGGCGAACGGTGGTGTCAGCTCCCAGGTCGTTGAGCGCCGAGAGCCGCTGAGCGTCGCGTCCGGCGCCGATGACATGACTGGCTCCAAGGCGTTTGGTGACCTGCACGGCCATGCGGCCTGAGCTGCCGGTGGCGCCGAGGATGAGGACGGTTTGTCCCGGTTCGAAGTTGATGCGCCGGCGCAGAGCGATCCATGACGACATCACGGGATTCATCGACGCTGCCACCAGGATCGGGTCAGCGGAGTCCGGCAGCGCGATGCTGCGGCGTTGGTCGATGACGGTCTGCTGGGCCATCGCGCCCATGGTGGTGTCGGGTAGGACGAAGTAGCGCAGCGTGCCGTCCGGAGCGCGTCCCACCCCGTCGATACCGGGGACCAGAGGAAGCTCACCGGAGCTGGTGTAGTGCGAGCCGTCAGCCTGGGACCGCACTCGCGGATGCAGGCCGGAGGCGATGACGTCGACGACCATCTCGTCGGGCGTCTGCGGAGTGGGGCTGGGGAACTCGCGGTAGGCCGGTGGCGCGTCGAATGTGGTGACAACGGCGGCGTGCATCGTGATTCTCCTCGACGGGCAGCGTCGGATTTAGATGGGAATCCGAACTAGATTAGATGGTAATACGAACTATCGCAAGGTATGTTTGTCGACATGAATATGGTCGATGACCTCAGGGACGGGCTGGTGCAGGTGTCATTCGCAGTGATAGCGGTGCTGAGTCGTGTTGCCGCCGAACAGGATTTGTCACTGACTCAACTGCGGGTGCTGGGGATACTGCGTGACCGGCAACCCACGATGGCCGAACTTGCCACCTATCTCGGCCTGGAGCGCTCGACCGTCAGCGGACTCATCGACCGTGCGGTCCAGCGCGGCCTGGTGCGAAAGGCCACCGATAGCGCCGACGGCCGTTCCGTACGGGTCAGCCTCACCGCGGAGGCCCGACGACTCACGACCGGGGTCATCGCAGACATCGGTGAACTCATGGCGCCGATGACCGACCGGCTGAACCCTGGCGAACAGAAACGACTCAGTGCACTGCTGCTCAAAGTCCTTGACGGATAACCCGCGATACACCTCAATCTCCGTTTACCGCAACGGCTGTCCACGCGTAGAGCGGTAATGTCGCCGCTATGGCTGATCGACGTGCCCGGCTAAGCGATGTGCATCAGCTCGCCGCATCCATGCCCCACGTCAAGCGCATGGAGGGGCCAAAGGGTAACTCCATTTATCAAGTGGGCGGAAAGTCGTTCGTGTTCTTCCGGACTCCCCAGCCGGACGCAACGGATCCACACACCGGCGAACGCTACGCCGACGTGATCATGTTCTGGGTGGAGTCGGAGAGCGACAAGCTAGCGCTCATCCAGGATCCCGCGTCGCCGTTTTTCACCACAGACCACTTCGACGGGCACCCGTCGGTACTGGTGCGGGTCTGCCAACTGTCGGAAATCACCAAGACGGAACTGACCGAGCTGATTCAGGACGCGTGGCTGTCCCGGGCGTCGAAGAAGCGAGCCGAGACCTGGCTCGCCGATCACCGCTAGCGCGCCCGGTTCGGAGCGGCGTCAAAGCAACGCGGTAGTGATGTTTAGACATGAGTTCAACGGGTAACGCTAGGCCCACGAGAAAGTGTTTCTCGGACACAACGGAGGTCACGATGCGCGGAGGCGGAATTATCGGCGTGATTGTCCTGGTGTGGCTGCTCATCGGAGTATTCGCGGCGTGGCAGCGCGACTACTTCAAGGGTGGCGACACAAGTTGTGTCACAGCGGGAAACATCGCATTGACAGTGGTTGCCGGACCGTTGAATTACGCGGGTGTCAATCCGAAAGTCAAAGACTGTCATGTACCGCAACCCAGCTCAATGCCAGCACTGAGCTAGAACCTCGAACGCAAAGGAAGTTGTCATGATCGTTTTAGGTGTAGTCCTGCTTATTCTCGGATTTGTCTTCGGCATTCATTTGTTATGGGTGCTGGGAATCGTCTTGCTCGTGATTGGCGCGGTTCTGTGGATCATGGGCTCTGTCGGCCGCGGTGTCGCCGGCAGGCGGCACTATTACTAGGCATCAATCGCCGACAGCGGGTCGCGTGACTGTTGAACAGTCGCGCGGCCCGTTTCACAGGACACGCAAAGGAATGCCATAGCGGCGGCTAATTCACAAGCGGATACTGGAGCCTGTGACGACGCAGCCCCGAGCCTCCGTTGAGCGAGTAGTCATGTGCCGTGCGGACGGCAACCCGATCAATGTGCTCGTCGTCGACGACGAATCCGTGCTGGCCGAGATGGTGTCGATGGCGTTGCGGTATGAGGGCTGGAATATCGCTACCGCCGGCGATGGATCGTCGGCCATCGCTTCGGCCCGCGCCCAGCGGCCCGACGTGGTTGTCCTCGACGTGATGCTGCCCGATATGAGTGGGCTCGACGTACTGCACAAACTGCGCGAAGAGAATCCGCAGCTGCCGGTGCTGTTGTTGACGGCCAAGGATGCGGTGGAAGACCGCATCGCCGGGTTGACCGCCGGCGGCGACGATTATGTCACCAAACCGTTCAGCATTGAAGAAGTGGTGCTGCGGCTGCGGGCGCTGCTACGGCGCACCGGAGTGACGACGGTGGACAGCGGAGCGCAGCTGGTGGTCGGGGACTTGGTCTTAGACGAGGACAGCCACGAGGTGACGCGCGCCGGTGAACCGATCTCGTTGACCTCCACCGAGTTCGAGCTGCTGCGGTTCATGATGCGCAACTCCAAGCGGGTGCTGAGCAAGGCACAGATCCTCGACCGGGTATGGAGCTACGACTTCGGCGGCCGCTCCAACATAGTCGAGCTGTACATTTCCTACCTGCGCAAGAAGATCGACAACGGTCGCGAACCCATGATCCACACGCTGCGCGGCGCGGGCTATGTCCTCAAGCCGGCCCGCTAAGACACGGCGAGCCTGGTCGCTTCGGCTGCGGCTTTTGGTCGGGCAGGTGGTCGTGCTCGCCCTGGTCTGTCTCGGCATCACGGCGGCAACCGAGCTGGCGCTGAACCACCACCTGGTGAAGCAGCTCGATGGCCAACTCGCGGGGACCTCCTACCGCTCGGCGCTGATGTACCCCGAAACGAACCGTCCGGGGTGGCACCACGAGCACTCCTACTATCCGCGGCCGGGCCCCGGTCCAAGGTTTCTCGACGCCCCGGGTCAGCCGGCAGGCATGGTCGCGGCGGTGGTCAGCGACGGCAAGACGGTCGACGCCGGCTACACGACCAGCAGCGGTTCCCGGGCCGCCCTGACCGACAAGGCGCAGGCCCAATTGGCGGCGATCGCCGGCAGCCGCAAACCGGTGACTCTGGATCTCGATGGCCTTGGCCGCTACCGTGTCGTCGCCGCCCCGAGCCGGCGCGGCGGCGACGTCATCGTCACCGGTCTGTCGATGTCCAACGTCGACGCCACGCTGATCCGGATGCTGGTCATTTTCGGGATCGTCGCTGTGATCGCATTGGCCGCCGCGACGATCGCCGGGCTCATCATCATCAGGCGAGCGCTGGCGCCGCTGCGCCGCGTCGCGCAAACCGCGCGCAAGGTTGCCGACCTGCCATTGGCCCGCGGTGAGGTCGAGCTGCCGGTGCGGGTGCCCGAATCCGACGCGAACCCCTCTACCGAGGTGGGCCAACTCGGGTCGGCGCTGAACCGGATGCTCGACCACATCGTGGCCGCGCTGGAGGCGCGCCAGGCCAGCGAGACGCGGGTGCGGCAGTTCGTCGCCGACGCGAGTCACGAACTGCGCACACCGCTTGCCGCGATCCGCGGCTACACCGAACTCACCCAACGCATGGGCGACGACCGCGAGGCGGTGGCGCACGCGATGAGCCGGGTGGCATCGGAGACGGAGCGGATAACGCGCCTCGTCGAGGACCTGCTGTTGCTGGCCCGCCTGGATTCTGGCCGGCCGCTGGAATCGCGAATTGGTGGACCTGTCCCGTCTCGCGGTCGATGCGGTCAGTGACGCGCACGTCGCCGGACCCGATCACCAGTGGGAGCTCGACCTGCCCCAAGAGCCGGTAATCGTCACCGGAGACGCGGCGCGGTTACATCAGGTGGTGACCAATCTGCTTGCCAACGCCCGCATCCACACCGGCGCAGGCACCGTCGTGACGACGCGATTGAGCACCGAGCCGATGCAGTCCGTGCTGCAGGTGATCGACAACGGTCCCGGCATTCCGGCCCAGCTTCAGTCGGAGGTGTTCGAGCGGTTCGCCCGCGGCGATTCGTCGCGCTCGCGCAAAGGTGGCAGCACGGGGCTGGGCCTGGCGATCGTCTCCGCAGTTGTCAAGGCGCACAACGGAACTATCACGGTGAGCAGCTCACCCGGCCATACCGAGTTCACGGTGCGGTTGCCACTCAACGGATGGCAACCGCCCGCATCATCAACTAGCTAGAACAAGTCACGTCGATTTCGAACGGCTTGTTCACCGGTTGCATCGGGTTGGCCATGTCGACGCCGGTGGCGGTCCCGCTGATTTTGTAGCTGTTGCCGTTCTTGGTCGCCGAAGCGTTGCCCTGGCCGGTGCCCGACGTGTACGCGAGCGTCACGCCGTTGACGTTGCCGAGCCCAACCGACTTCACTTGGGGAGGGTTGGCGTCGGTCAGCACGGCGCCAATGCCGGCCGCGGCCCCACCAATCGCGATGTTGACGTTGCCGCCCGCCGTCGTGCATACGACCGTGCCGGCCACGTTCTGGTTCTTTCCGTCGATGGTCACGGTCGGCCCTCCGCCGGCGCTTACCGATGCGTTAGCGCCCGAGGACGCCCCGCCACCGCCCGTACTCGACTTGTTGCTCGAACAGCCAGAAATACCCGTGGCCAGAATTGCCGCCCCGGCAACCGCGATTGTCAGTTCACGCTTCACCTGTTCTCCTTTGCCCGATCGTTGCGGTCCTCGCATTGAGGCCCGTCTGGGCAGTATGCGGGTTTGCCGCGCCGCATAGAAGAGGTTCGGCGAAATTGTTTCGTTTCGGTTAACCCGCCAGTTCTCGGCACATCTTTCAGAGAAGGGCGAATTGATGGCAATGTATTGCCGGTGGACCACAAACCCCCCACCGCAGTCATCGAGTCCGCACATCGCGAACATGCTCTGCCATTTCACGACACGACGGATTTCCACAATGCCGATCGTGGATTTATTGCGGCCTTGTCCCCGTGTGTCGTCAAAGCGGCCGACGGCCGCGTGGTGTGGGACAACGACGTCTACTCTTTCCTCGACGGTCCGGCGCCCGTAACCGTGCACCCCAGCCTGTGGCGGCAATCGTCGCTGGCCGCCAAGCAAGGTCTCTACGAGGTGGTACCGGGGATCTATCAGGTCCGCGGGTTGGACATCTCGAACGTCACCTTCGTCGAAGGTGACACCGGGATCATCGTCATCGACCCTTTGGTTTCTACCGAGGTCGCCGCTGCGGCGCTGGCCTTGTATCGGACCCACCGCGGCGGTGACCGTCCCGTGGTCGCGGTGATCTACACCCACAGTCATGTCGACCATTTCGGCGGCGTGCTGGGCGTCACCACACAGGCCGAGGTGGATGCCGGTGCGGTCATCGTGCTGGCGCCAGAAGGATTCATCGAGCACGCGGTCAAAGAGAACGTCTACGCCGGACCGGCAATGACCCGCCGGGCCACCTATATGTACGGCACCTTGCTCCCGCGCGGACCACAGGATCAGGTGGGCTGCGGTCTCGGCCAGGCGCCCTCCACCGGCGAGGTAGCGGTCATCGTCCCGACCATCGACATCCGTGAGACCGGTGAGAAGCACACCATCGACGGCGTGGAGATCGAGTTCCAGATGGCGCCCGGCACCGAGGCGCCAGCCGAAATGCATTTCCATTTCCCCCGCTACCGCTCGTTGTGTATGGCCGAGAATGCCACCCATAACCTGCACAACCTGCTCACCCTGCGCGGTGCGCTGGTGCGTGACCCGCATGCCTGGTCGGGCTATCTCACCGAAGCCATCGACACCTTCGCCGACCGCGCCGATGTGGTGTTCGCTTCCCACCACTGGCCTACCTGGGGACGTGACGACATCGTCGAATTCCTGTCCCTGCAACGCGATATGTACGCCTACCTGCACGACCAGACCCTGCGGCTGCTCAACCAGGGCTACACCGGTGTCGAGATCGCTGAGATGTTCCAGATGCCGCCCAGGCTCGATCAGGCCTGGCATACGCACGGCTATTACGGGTCGGTCAGCCACAACGTGAAGGCGGTCTATCAGCGCTACATGGGCTGGTTCGACGGCAATCCCGGAAGACTGTGGCCCCACCCGCCCGAGGCGCTCGCGCCTCGTTACGTCGACGCGATGGGCGGGATCGACCGAGTTGTGGAACTCGCCCAAGCTGCCTTCGATTCCGGTGACTTCCGTTGGGCGGCAACGCTACTCGATCACGCGGTCTTTACCGATAGTGATCACGCGCCGGCCCGTGCGCTGTACGCCGATACGCTGGAGCAGCTTGCCTACGGCGCCGAAAACGCGACATGGCGAAATTTCTTCATGAGTGGGGCAACTGAATTGCGCAACGGCAACTTCGGTACCGCGGTTACGGCGGCCTCGATCTCGATGCTCAACCAGCTGACGGCGGAGCAGCTTTTCGACAGCTTCGCTCTCCGGGTCGATGGACCGCGCAGCTGGGACCTCAACATCGCCATCGATATCTCGTTCGCTGACCTGGCCGCCAACTACCGACTCACCCTGCGCAACGGGGTGCTCGTCTATCGCAAGGTGCCTGCCGACTCCGCGACGGCCAACGTTACGGTCAAGCTGGACAGTAAGTTTCGGCTCCTGACGGTGGCGATGGGTGACTTCAGCTCACCCGGGCTCGACATATCTGGTGACCAGACGGCGCTGCAGGAGTTCCTGGGTGTGCTGGACGAACCGGACCAAAATTTCAACATCGTCACGCCCTGAGAGCTCACGCGACGTCGATGACCACCTTGCCCAGGACCTTGCGCTCGGCCACATAGCGCAGCGCCGCTGGGGTTTCGGCCAACGGGAATCGCGCGCCGATGTAGGGACGGATGGTGCCTGCGGCGAACATTTGCGCCAACTCTTCAGTGTCGCGGATAGCCTCATCGGGGTAATCGCTCATGAAGGTGCGGATCTCCATGCCGCGCACACAGATGTCTTTGAGCAGCACGAGATTGAGCGGAATGGCCGGGATTGCGCCCGCCGCGTAGCCCAGAGTGACAAAGGTGCCACCGCGAGCCAGGCCGCGCAGCGCCGGTTCCGAGTAGGGCCCACCGACGGGGTCGATGACGATCCGGGCGCTATCACCGGTGAGTTCGCGGATCCGCGATTTCAGGTCCTCCCGGTCGTAATCAACGGTGGCCTCGGCACCGCGCTGTCGGCACAGGTCGAGCTTTTCCGGGCTCGACGCCGCGGCCAGCACCCGGGCCTTCAGAGCCACCGCGAGGTCTACCGCGGCCAGACCCACACCGCCTGCGGCGCCCAGCACTACCACCCAATCCCCTTCTGTCACAGCGGCGGTCGAGCGCAGCGCGTGATACGCGGTGCGGTAGGTGACGCCAAACGCCGCGGCCGACGCGAAGTCGGCGTCGTCGGGCATGAGCGTCGCCTGGCTCGTTTCCAGCAGCGCTTGTTCGGCGAACGCTCCGAAGGTGGTTCCGGATACCCGCTGTCCCGGGCGAAATGGCGCGCCGTCACCGGCGGCGATCACTTCCCCGGCGATCTCATTGCCCGGTATGAACGGTGGCGGAATCTTCACCTGGTACTTGCCGCCGATGAACAGCACGTCGGGGAAATTGACGGCCGCGGCGTGCACCCGCACCAGCAGCTGGCCGGGACCCGGGACCGGATCGGGAACATCGTCGAGAACCAGGTCTTCCGGCGGACCGTAGGCGCGACAGACGATCGCCCGCATTAGCCAATCCCCAGCCCTTTTAGACAGAACCGCACCACGTGTGCGATGTCGTCGGGGCCGGGGCGATCCGCCGAACCCACGTATCGCCGCAGCTTCGCGGAAGTACAGCAGAACACCGACTCGACGTCGCGATCGACGTCGCTGCTCCCTAACGCCGTAACCGGCTCGATCAGCAGATCACGTAGCGGTCGCAACATTTCCTGGTCGGCCGCTCGCCAATTGGCCCCGGCGGACATCTGTCCGGCCGCCGCGCGGCTCTTACTGATCAGGTACGGGTCAGCGACCTGTGCCAGCGTGCCCTCGATCCAGCGCGCAACCTTGTCTTCGGGCTTGGACTCCTTGGCCATCTGATGCTGAAGGTAGGACACGACGATCGCCACCCCCCGTTCCATCACCGCCAGGATGAGATCGTCCTTGCCGGCGAAGTAGCGGTAGAACGCTTTGTTCGACGAGCCGGCCTCGGCCACGATATCGCTGACGCGAGGCGGCTCGGGTGCGACCCGTTCCATCACCCGCACTGCCGCGGCCAGGATGCGTTCCACCTCCTCGGTGGCCTCCCGCTGGCGGTCGTCGAGTGCCCGCTCGACGGCCGCGGTGACTCTGGTGTTCACGGCGAATCGGGAAGCGACGGAACCTGATCCACGAGGTCACCGTACTTGGCACGGGCCGCTTCACGGCGGACGTCCAGCGACTCGCTGGGCCACTCCGCGTCTTCGGCGTCGTACCCCTTGAACAGCATGCGGGCCAGGTTGACTTTGTGTGCCTCGGTCGGTCCGTCGGCCAAACCGAGCGCGATGCCGCCCAGTAGGACGTTGACCAGTGGTAGCTGGTCGGTCAGCCCGAGCGCGCCGTGTACTTGGATGGCGCGCAGCGCAATTGATTTGAGTACTTGTGACGCCAGGATCTTACAGGCTGCGATCTCGGCGCGGGCAGCGCGCTCGTCGCCGTTGTCGATCAGCCACGCGGCGTGAAGCACAGTCAGGCGGAAAGGGATCAACTCGGTGTAAGAGTCGGCAACGAACTCCTGCACCAATTGCTTATCGGCCAGCGAACTACCCTGTGTGAAACGGCTTTTCGCACGCCTCGACATCATCTCGACGGCACGCTGCGCCATTCCGATCGAGCGCATCGCGTGGTGCAGCCGCCCGCCGGCCAATCGAGTCTGCAGAATCAGGAAGCCCTGACCGGGTTCACCGAGCAACGCGTCCGAAGGCACCCGCACCCCGTCGTAGTGCACCAGGGAATGGCCCGGTTCATGCGGATCCGCTCCGACCAAGTGATGGGTGGCTTCCACGGTCAGCCCCGGGGTTCCGGCCGGGATCAGGAACGTCGATGCGCCGTGATGGACGGGGACGTCAGGATCGGAGATCGTGACGACGATGAAGAACGAGGCGACAGAAGCGTTGGAGGAGAAATACTTTCGTCCGGTGATGACCCAGTCATCGCCGTCGCGGACGGCGCGGGTGGTGAAGACGCGCGGATCGGCACCACCTTGTGGTTCCGTCATGGAGAAGCAGGAAAAGATCTCTCCGGACAGCAGCCCGGCCAGATAGCGGTCCTTCTGGTCCTGGGTGCCGAAGCGGGCGATGATCTCCGCGTTGCCGGTGTCGGGTGCCTGCGTTCCGAATACGATCGGCGCCCACGGGCTACGGCCCAGAATCTCGTTGATCAGCGTCAGCTTGACCGCACCGAAGCCCTGCCCGCCCAGTTCTGGACCCAAATGAGGTGCCCACAAGCCGTTGTCGCGGACCTGCTGCTTGAGTGGGTCGACAATGCGGCGCCGCTCGTCGTTCAGCGGCAGGAACTCACAGCCGGGGAACAGCACTTCGAGGGGTTCCACCTCTTCGCGCACGAACTCGCGGATCCAGTCCAGCTTCTTCTCGAACTCCGGCTCGGTGGAGAAGTCCCAAGCCATCGAATACTCCTGTCTCTCAGGGGATCCCACCGTCGGCCCGCAGGATCGAACCGGTGGTGAAACTGGACGCGTCGGAAGCTAAAAACAGTGCGGCGCCAACAATCTCGCGCGGATCTCCGGCCCGCTCCAACAAGAGGTGACTGAACCTGTTGGTTGTGTCGTTTTCCAGACCCCAGGCTTTGCTGATGTCGGTCAAGTATGGTCCGGCCATCAGTGTGTTGACTCTTACGGTGGGGCCGAACGCCTGTGCCAGCCCTTCGGTCATGGCGTTGAGCCCGGCCTTGGCCGCTGCGTAGGGAATGATGCCGCCGTTCGGGCGCAGCGACCCGGTGGAACTCACGTTGATGATGGACCCGCGGCCGGCCGCCACCATCCGCTCGCCCACCAATGCCGATAACCGGAAGGGCCCCTTGAGGTTCAGGTTGACCACGGCGTCGAATAGCTTCTCGGTGACGTCGGTCAGCTTGTCATACAGCGGCGACATGCCCGCGTTGTTGATCAACGTGTCGACCTTGCCGAACCTGTCGTAGGTCGCCTCGACCAATCCGTCGAGCTGTTCCCAGCGTCCGACGTGCACCTGATAAGGCATGGCGGAACGGCCGGTCTCGGCCTCGATCTCTTTGGCGGTGGCCACGCAGGTGTCCATATTGCGGCTGGCGATCACCACGTCGGCGCCGCAGTGCGCGACGGCGAACGCCATTTCACGTCCCAGTCCGCGACTGCCGCCGGTGATGAGCACGACGCGATCGGTGAGTTCGAAAAGCTGGTCCGCATAAGCCATTTCAGCGTCCCCTTGTCGGCAGTGACCTGGCGAGCTCGGCCGCGGTGGCGATGAGCTGCGGGATCATCGACCCGAAGGTTTCGGTGACCTTGGGATCAACCTTGCCGGTGCGCACGCCGGCGGCGTAAGTCTTCTCCAGCACGATGCCCAGTTTCCAGTTGGCCAGCACCAGGTAGTAGTCGATGTTCTCGGTGGAAAGCCCACAGATCGTCTCGTAGTGCTCGAGTAATTCGCTGCGGGCCGGCATGCCCTTCATGTCCAGGTAGAACCCGTCGTCGCTCGGATTTTCGCCGTCGTAGCCCAACAGCGACCACCCGAGATCCAGCAGCGGGTCGCCGACGGTGGTCATCTCCCAGTCCACGATCGCGGCCAGCCGAGCAGGCTCGCCGTGCGCGAACATGACGTTGGCGAACTGGTAGTCGCCGTGCATGATGCCCGGCTTGTAGTGTGCGGGCCGGTTGCGGCGCAACCAGTCGGCGGCTTCGTCCAGGCCGGGAAGGTCACGTACCTTGAACGCGTCCAGAAACGCGAGCCAGCGATCGACCTGCCGCTCGTGAAATCCGTCCGGACGGCCGAACCCTTCGAGGCCTTGGGCGCGCCAATCCACTCGGCCCAGCTTGGCCGCGCCTTCGACGAGTTCGAACGCCAACCCGCGCCGTGCTGCCAGATCGGTATCGAACGGCGCTTGCCATCCGCCGTCCATCGGGCTCCACCCGTCGATCGCCCGCATCACGTAGAACGGCATGCCCAGGACGGTGCCGGTGTCGTCGGCGGCGATCAACGCCGCGTGCGGTACGTCGGTGCCGGATAGCGCCCGTACCAGCCGGATCTCCCGCAGCAACCCGTCGATGCGAGCGGCGTCGGCGCGTGCGCCGGGCATCCGCAGCACCATGCGCTCGGGGCCACGCTGAATCAGGTACAGGGTGTTCTGTGAGCCACCCTTGAGCTGCTCCAGTAATGGTTCTTCACCGCTGCCCGGTGCGTCGTTGGCATCCAGCCAACGCCCAAGAACACCCGGGTCCAGTTGGGTTTCGCCAGCAGTCGTCATTGTCCGCACACCCCGCTCTCCGCACAGAGAATAGCATTCTCCGCCGGCTTGGAAAGAGGCTGTGTCATTCCTCCGGCTTGTGCGCGCTGAGCAGGAATCCCGGTGCCATGAAGTGGCCTTCGTTGTCATGTTCGACGTTCGGTAGTAGACCACCGGAAGACGCAAGTGCACTGTCGTTGCCGTAGACCTTCGCGGGGCGGACATCATCGACCCGCCAAAGCGTCGAGACGGCGTCGTGCAACTCGTCTTCGGTAAAGCCGCGCGGACCGGGCCGGTCGCTATCGTTCCGCTCGCCTAATGCCCCAGTGGCGAACGCCAGAATGTAGAGCGCTGCCCCCGGTGCGGCGGCCTGAAAGATCGACTGCAGATAGTCCGGGCGCCTTTCGGGCAGTAGCGCGTGGAACAGCCCGCTGTCCAGGATGGTGGAGAAGCGGCCGTCGTAGCCACGAAAGGTTGTGACGTCGGCCTGCGCGAAAGTCGCTGTTGTCAGTCCTTGTTCGGCGGCGGCCGCGGCCGCGGCCTCAACCGCAGTCGCGCTGGCGTCCAGGCCGACAACTGTGTAGCCGCGCGCGGCGAGGGCCAGCGATAGGGCGGCATGGCCACAGCCGGCGTCCAGCACATCGCTACGGACCTTGCCTTGATCGATGAGAACCGCCAGCTCGGGTTGCGGCCGGCCGATGCTCCACGGAGGTGGTGTTTCTTGTCGGTAGGCGGCGTCCCAATCCATGCTCGGCTGGGTCATCTGTCCTCCTCGAGATCGGATTTCGTTTGAGCGGCGCCATTGCAGATTATGAGACGGCCGCGCGCCGCGCGTCAGCGCGCGATGAGAAACTGGCCAACCGACGCTGGTCACCACCCGACGACAGGAAGAAACATGCAAGTGCTGCTGGTCCGGCATGCGTTGCCACGGCGCAGCGAACACGGCCAGGGTTCTGACCCGGACCTGTCGGACGAGGGGAAGGCGCAAGTCGCGCGCCTGCCCGAGGCGCTTGCCAGGTTTCCCATCTCCCGGGTGCTCAGCAGCCCGCAGCGTCGCGCCATCCAGACCGCCGAACCGGTCGCGGCGGCACGGGAGCTGTCCGTCGAGGTCGACGAGCGATTCGCCGAATATGATCGCGACCTTCCGGTGTACATCCCGGTCGAGCAGATCCGTGCGGAAAACCCTCAGGAGTGGGCGCGGCTGGCCCAGGGCCATCTGCCCAGTGCGGTCGACGAAGACGCTTTTCGGGCCCGGGTGCTCGCCGCGGTGGACGATCTTGTTGCCGCCGCCGATCCCGAAGACACCGTCGCGGTGTTCAGCCACGGTGGAGTGATCAACTTGCTCCTGCACGAGATTCTCGGGACGGCCCGGCTGCTGTCCTTTCCCGTGGACTACGCATCGGTGACCCGACTGCTGTACTCACGCTCCGGCCAGGTGACGGTGGCGACGGTCAACGCGGTCGAACACGTGTGGGACCTGTTGCCGCGCAATCAGCGATGGTAAACAAGTTCGGTGACCTCGGCTGACCGACTTGACGGGCTCGACCTGCCCGCGCTGGACCGGTATCTGCGGTCGCTCGGCATCGATCGCGACGGTGAGTTACGGGCGGACTTCATCTCCGGTGGCCGCTCTAATCTCACGTTCCGGGTCTACGACGACAAAACGAACTGGCTGGTGCGGCGTCCACCCCTACACGGTTTGACACCGTCGGCACACGACATGGCCCGTGAGTACAAGGTGGTTGCGGCGCTGCGGGACACGCCGGTACCGGTAGCTCGGGCGATCGCGCTATGCGAGGACGACTCCGTGCTGGGCGCGCCGTTCCAGATCGTCGAATTCGTTGCCGGGCAAGTGGTCCGCCGCCGTGCCCAACTCGAAGCCTTCAATCACACCGTCATCGATCGTTGCGTTGACGCATTGATCCGGGTGCTCGTTGACCTGCACAGGGTCGACCCAAACGCAGTGGGGCTGAGTGATTTCGGCAAGCCCAGTGGCTACCTGGAACGCCAGGTGCGGCGATGGGGCTCACAGTGGGAGTTGGTGCGGCTGCCCGACGACCACCGCGATTCCGATGTCGAGCGACTGCATTCCGGTCTGTACGAAGCCATTCCGCAGCAGAGCCGTACGTCGATCGTGCACGGCGACTACCGGATCGACAACACCATCCTGGACTCCGACGACCCGACACGGGTCCGCGCGGTTGTGGATTGGGAGCTCTCGACGCTGGGGGACCCGCTCAGCGACGCGGCCCTGATGTGCGTGTACCGCGATCCCGCGCTGGACTTGATCGTCAACGCGCAAGCCGCCTGGACGTCGCCACTGTTGCCTACGGCCGACGAACTTGCCGACCGGTACTCCCTGGTCGCCGGGTTGCCGCTGGCGCACTGGGAGTTCTACATGGCCCTGGCCTACTTCAAGCTCGCCATCATCGCCGCAGGCATCGATTTCCGCAGGCGAATGTCGGACCAGGCTCGGGGGACAGACGCTGAGCACACGCCCGAGGTGGTGGCGCCGTTGATCGCCCGCGGACTGGCCGAGCTCGCGAAGCTGCCCGGTTAGAGGGTTCCGGTGATCCCGTCCTCGGTATTGGTAGCCGCTGCGAAGTGTTTTTTCGCAGTTCGGCGCAGCTGAACGATCCGTGCGGTGCCGACTGCCACGGTGAGCAGTCCACCGCCGACTGCCGCAAGCAAGATGGCCACGCCCAGCGGCAGACTCCAGTGCCAAACGAAGAACTGAAACGACGCCGACGTCGTGTTTTGGGTTATGAAGATCAGTAACAGGATCAGGATCAAGAAGCCGGCGATCAATGACGTCCATAGGGCGCCGGCGCGGGTGAACTTGATGGCCGGTTCTCCGCGTTTCGGGGCGGGCTTAGGGGACGGTTGGCCGGGCGAGGCAGGGGTTTGGCTGCTCATAGTTTCATTTTTGTCCCATTTGGCCGGGAATGAAACCAAATTACGCAGGAAACCTTCGCAGCGTCGCCTCGTTTCTGCCGTTAGTGTCACGGTATGAGGATGCCGCCGCGCGTGCGTCGCGCGACACGCTTCGCGGCAGTGTGGCTGGCGACGGTGTGCCTGGTTGCGTCCTGTAGCAATTCAGATCCGATGGGGCCAGAGACCCGCAGCATGAAATCCATCGTGGTCGGCTCCGGTGACTTCCCGGAATCCCAGATCGTAGCCGAAATCTATGCACAGGCACTGCAGGTCAACGGGTTTGATGTCGGGCGCCGGATGGGGATCGGTAGCCGCGAGACTTATATCCCGGCGCTCAAAGACCATTCTGTGGATTTGGTGCCGGAGTACATCGGCAATCTCTTGCAGTACTTCGAGCCCAAGTCCACGGCGACCATGCTCGATGCGGTCGAATTGGAACTCTACAAGCGACTGCCCGGTGACCTGTCGATTCTGACGCCGTCGCCGGCATCCGACACGGACACGGTCACCGTCACCGGTGGAACCGCCACGGAGTGGCAACTGAAAACAATCGCCGACTTGGCAGCACATTCGCCGGACGTGAAGTTCGGAGCGCCCTCAGATTTCCAGGCCCGCCCATCCGGGCTGCCCGGTCTGAAGCAGAAGTACGGACTGAGCATCAGTCCGGGTAATTTCGTCGCGATCGAGGACGGCGGCGGCGCGGTGACGGTACGCGCGCTAGTCGACGGAAGGGTGAACGCCGCCAATATCTTCAGCACGTCGCCGGCCATCCCCCAAGCGCACCTGGTTGTACTGGAGGACCCCGAGCACAACTTCCTGGCCGGCAACATTGTGCCGCTGGTGAATTCGCAGAAGAAGTCTGACCGCCTCAAGGATGTGCTTGACGCGGTCTCGGCGAAGCTGACCTCGCCCGGGGTTGCCGCGCTCAACGCCGCGGTGGCGGGTAACTCGGGCATAGACCCTGGTCAGGTGGCCCGAAACTGGGTGCGGGACAACGGCTTCGACCACCCGCTGGCGCAATCATGATCAGCTTCGACAAAGTCAGCAAGGTGTTCCACGGCGGCAGCACCGCTGTGGATCAGCTGAGCCTCGAAGTGCCCGACGGCAAGTTGACGGTCTTCGTCGGCTCCTCCGGCAGCGGCAAAACCACAGCCCTGCGGATGATCAACCGCATGGTCGAGCCGACTTCCGGCACCATCACGGTGGACGGGGTCGACGTGTCCAAGGTGGACCCGGTGAAGCTGCGCCTCGGGATGGGTTATGTCATCCAAAACGCGGGGCTGATGCCGCATCAACGGGTGATCGACAATGTCGCGACCGTGCCGGTACTCAAGGGCCAGAGCCGGCGGGCCGCCCGCAAAGCCGCCTTTCAGGTGCTCGAACGCGTCGGGCTGGACGCCAAGCTCGCCACCCGCTATCCAGCGCAGCTTTCCGGCGGCGAACAACAACGCATCGGGGTGGCGCGCGCATTGGCCGCCGACCCACCCATCCTGCTGATGGACGAGCCGTTCTCGTCTGTCGACCCAGTGGTCCGTCACGAGCTGCAAAACGAAATACTGCGTCTGCAAAGCGAATTGCGTAAAACCATCGTGTTCGTCACCCACGACATCGACGAGGCGCTCAGACTCGCCGACCAGGTCGCGGTGTTCGGACACGGTGGCGTACTGCAGCAGTACGACAAACCGGCTCGGCTGCTGTCGCGACCGGCTAACGACTTTGTCGCGAGGTTTATCGGTCTCGGCCGCGGCTATCGCTGGCTGCAGCTCATCGACGCATCCGGGCTACCGCTGCACGATATCGAGCAGACCTCGCTGAGCGCCCTGGCCAATGGCGTTGGCACACAAGTTACGCATGGCTGGAGATTGGTGGTCAACGACGACGGCCTGCCGTTGGGCTGGATCGACGCAGACGGTTGGCGACGTCACCGTGGTGGGGCGTCGTTGTCCGACAGCATCAGCGCCGTCGGTTCGCAGTTCCGTCCGAACGGCAATCTCAGCCAGGCACTCGACGCGGCGTTGTCCTCGCCATCGGCCGTCGGTGTCGCCGTTGACCACGACGGCAAGGTCGTCGGCGGCATATTGGCCACCGACGTGCTGGCCGCGGTGGAAGCCCGACGGCAGGACTGACCATGCACTACCTGCTTACTCATCTGCACGACGCCTGGGGACTTACCGTGGTGCATCTGCGGCTGTCGCTGCTGCCCGTGCTGATCGGTCTGGCGATCTCGGTACCTCTGGGTGTGCTGGTGCAGCGCGCCCCGGTTCCTCGACGGCTGACGACGGCAACGGCCAGCGTCGTATTCACCATCCCGTCACTGGCGTTGTTTGTGGTCTTGCCGGTGATCATCGGGACCCGAATCCTCGACGAGGCCAACGTCATTGTCGCGCTGACGGCCTACACCACCGCGCTGTTGGTGCGTGCAGTGCTCGAGGCGCTGGACGCAGTGCCGATGCAAGTGCGTGACGCCGCCACCGCGGTGGGCTACCCGCCGACCAAACGGATAGTGAAAGTCGAACTGCCGCTGTCTATTCCGGTAATGATCGCCGGTTTGCGGGTAGTGGTTGTGACCAATATCGCGATGGTCTCGGTGGGCTCGGTGATCGGCATCGGCGGACTGGGCACCTGGTTCACCATGGGTTACCAGACCAACAAGAGCGATCAAATCATTGCCGGGATCATCGCCCTGCTTCTGCTCGCCATCATCATCGACCTGCTGATCGTTCTGGCCGGCCGCCTCGTCACGCCCTGGGAGCGTGCGGCACGTGCGGCTCGTCGGCGCCGGTCGGTCGCGGCACCGATAGTGGGCGGCTCGCGATGAGCTTCCTGGAACAGGCGGTGTCCTACCTCTTGACCGCCGCCAACTGGACCGGTCCGGTTGGGCTGGCGGCGCGCATCTTGGAGCACTTGGAGTACACCGCCATCGCGGTGGTCGCGTCGGCGCTGATCGCCGTTCCGGTCGGGGCGATCATCGGGCACACCGGCCGTGGCACGCTGCTGGTGGTGGGCGCGGTCAACGGACTGCGCGCGCTGCCGACGCTCGGGGTGCTGTTGCTGGGGGTGCTGCTGTTCGGGCTGGGCCTCGGCCCGCCGCTGGTTGCCCTGATGCTGCTGGGCGTCCCGTCGTTGCTGGCCGGCACCTACGCGGGCATCGCCAATGTCGAGCCGACGGTGGTCGACGCCGCCCGAGCGATGGGCATGACGGAGACCCAGGTGCTGCTGCGCGTCGAGGTGCCCAATGCGATGCCGTTGATCCTAGGCGGGTTGCGCAGCGCGACGCTGCAAGTGGTCGCGACCGCAACGGTGGCCGCCTACGCCAGTCTCGGCGGGCTGGGCCGATACCTGATCGACGGGATCAAAGAGCGCGAATTCCAACTCGCTCTGGTCGGCGCGCTGGTGGTGGCGGCGTTGGCGCTGATCCTCGACGGTCTGCTGGCGATGGCGGTGTGGGTGTCAGTGCCCGGCACCGGGCGGCTGCGCAAGGCCGTTGGTAAGCGAGATCACGTGACGCCGACCGCACTTACCGACAAACCTGCCGCGATTGGTGGACACGCTTTACGGTAGGAGTGTGAACGCAGGCCCCCCTGATCCGACTCCGCGCATTTGGACGGCGATGTTGACCTGGCGCGCACAGGATGTCTCCCGCATGGAGTCGGTGCGAATCCAAGTGTCCGGCAAGCGAATCAGGGCGCACGGCCGTATCGTGGCGGCAGCCACCGCGATCAATCCGGCGTTCGGCGCCTTCTACGAAGTGCAGACCGATGAGACCGGCGCCACCAAGCGGTTCGGGCTGACCGTCACGCTGGCCGAGCGGGAACACCAGCTGGCCATTGCCCGCGACGAGGAGAACATGTGGTTGGTGACCGACCATCAGGGGGAGTCGCGTGCGGGATACAACGGCGCCCTTGACGTTGACCTGGTGTTCAGCCCGTTCTTCAACGCATTGCCGATCCGGCGCCTCGGGCTACACGAACATGCGGAATCGATCGCCTTGCCGATGGTCTATGTGAACGTGCCCGAGATGACCGTCACCGCGGCCGTCGTCAACTACACCAGCGCGGGGAGTCTCGACGGGATCAAGTTGCATTCACCGGTAGCCGATACCACCGTTAGCGTCGACGCCGACGGGTTCATCGTCGACTATCCAGGCTTGGCAGAGCGGATCTGATCACGCCGCCCGCCCGGCCCGCGGCGGCCAGTTCCTCGCGCCAGTTCTCGGCGCCGATGACGACAGGGAAGATGTCGGAGCGCGGGAACTTGTCATAACGGGTTCGCGCTGCGTGGCCGGCTTCGACAAGCTCGGCCACCGAGTTGTCCCAGTCGAGCGAGTCGCGCGTACGATTCAGCAGCTCGACGGCTCGGTCGAGGGCCGGCAGCAGTTGCCCGGAGTTGGCTTCGCACATCGCGCGCACCAGGTCCGGGGCGCTGGCGGCCACCCGGGTGCCGTCGCGGAAAGATCCTGCGGCCAACGCAAAGGCCAGCGGGACCTCGGCGGCGGTGATGGCCAGGGCCTCGGCGAGCAGGTGCGGCAGGTGCGAGATGGCGGCTGCCGCGGCGTCGTGCTCGTCGGACTTAGCCGGCACTACAAACGCGCCGCAGTCGAGCGCCAATGTCATCACCATTGACCACACCACGGGGTCCACATGGTCGTCGACGCTGACGACCCACGGAGCCATGGTGAACAACCCGGCATGGCCGGCCGTCCAGCCCGACTCCGCGGTGCCCGTCATCGGGTGACCGCCGACGAAGCGTTGCAGTAGACCGGCCGCGGCAACATCGTCGAGCACCGCGGTTTTGACGCTGGTGACGTCGGTCAATGGACAGTTGGGGGCCAATTCGCTGACGTGGGCGAGCATGCTGGGCAGTGCCGGCATCGGCACGGCCAGCACGATCAACGCGCCGGTCTGTGCGGCACGGCTCAGGGTTTGGGTGAGTTCGGTGCTGGCGTCAAAGCCATCGGCGACGGCTCCTTGCGCGCCTTCCACCGACCGGTTATAGCCGAACACTTCGCGGCCGGCTTTTGCCGTGGCCCGCATGATCGAGCCGCCGATCAGTCCCAGACCGAGCACGCACACCGGGATCTTCGTCGCACTCCGAGCCACAGTCCAAGGTTGGCACAGTTCGGCACGTTGTGGTGGTTCAGGCTCGCTCGCTCGGGTGCGTCTGTCTGGTCAAGGGCCTGGTCAGCGACTAGCGTAGGCGGCCATGGGAGCACAGCGGGCCTCGGCGCAGGGCCCGTCCGCGGACATACCGGACGGCTTCGGCGTTGCGGTCGTGCGCGAAGAGGGCCAATGGCGCTGTTCTGCGATGGCCGCCAGGTCGCTGACGAGTCTGTCGGCCGCTGAGACCGAACTCCGTGAACTACGCAGTGCCGGAGCGGTGTTTGGGCTTCTTGACGTCGACGACGAATTCTTCGTCATCGTTCGCCCGGCACCGTCGGGGACCCGGCTGCTGCTGTCGGACGCCACCGCCGCACTGGACTACGACATCGCCGCCGAAGTGCTGGACAATCTGGACGCCGACATCAATCCCGAGGACCTCGAGGACGCGGACCCGTTCGAGGAAGGCGACCTCGGGTTGCTGTCCGACATCGGGTTGCCCGAGGCGGTGTTGGGAGTCATCCTCGATGAGACCGACCTATACGCCGACGAGCAATTGGGCCGCATTGCCCGGGAGATGGGCTTCGCCGACCAGCTGTCGGCAGTGATCGACCGCCTCGGTCGGTGACCACTGACGAAGATCTGATCCGCACTGCACTGTCGGTCGCCGCTACGGCGGGCCCCCGTGATGTCCCGATTGGTGCGGTGGTCGTCACCGCCGATGGAACCGAGCTCGCCCGGGCGGTGAATGCCCGTGAGGCTCTTGGCGATCCGACGGCGCACGCGGAGATCCTGGCGATGCGGGCGGCGGCCGGCGTGCTGGGTGACGGGTGGCGGCTGGGGGGGACCACGCTGGCGGTGACCGTCGAACCGTGCACCATGTGCGCAGGCGCGCTGGTGCTGGCTCGCATCGAGCGGCTGGTCTTCGGCGCCTGGGAACCCAAAACCGGAGCGGTCGGATCGCTGTGGGACGTGGTCCGCGACCGTCGGCTCAACCATCGCCCGGCCGTGCGCGGCGGTGTGCTCGCGCAAGAATGCGCCGCACCCCTGGAGGCCTTCTTCGCCCGCCAGCGATTGGGGTGAGCGGCGGACGGTTCGGTAAGCTGCTCGGCGGTGGCGTGTCCGAGCGGCCTAAGGAGCACGCCTCGAAAGCGTGTGACGGCTAACACCGTCCGAGGGTTCAAATCCCTCCGCCACCGCCAAGTTTCTCGGCGTGTTGCCGCAGGTAAACGGCTATGTATGTGTTTGCGGTGTAGCTTGGCTGGCATGCTTTCGATGCCAGCACCGGGTATCAGCAGTGTTGTTTCTACCGAACAGACGCGGCAACGCCGGGATTCGGAATGATGGATTCCCTCTTGCGATTACGGGGCTGCGCACAACCGTGCGCAGCCTCGAATCGCCAGGAGTGTCCGTTTAACGCCAGCCGCGGCCATCGTCGTGACCCCAGCCGCCGCGGCCATCGTCGTGACCCCAGCCGCCGCGGCCATCGTCGTGACGAAAGCCACCGTCGTGACAGTGGAATCCGTCCGGGTTGCCACCCCACCCCGGGTCCCAGAACTCGCCTGGGCACCATTGCGGGAACGGCCCGGGTTGGGCCTGGGCTACGCTAGCCGCTCCCAAACCGACGAGCCCTAAGCCTGTGGAAATGATGAATGCCGATACTGCAACGCGAGCAATGTTTTTCACGCCCAATTCGTACCATCAGAACATCCGAATCTTCGCATGTCAGGACACTTGATATCTGATTGCAACCCCAGGTGAGCGCATTTTGACAAATCGGTGGTCACCAAGCTTGCTACCGGGGCACCGCAGAAACCGATGGGTTGGGTCCGGTAGGCGCAAGTCGACCCCGGGCAGCCTGCCGGGATGACCCGATCAGCGCCGAGCTGCGCCGGTCGCGCGGCGAGGTGAGCAGCTACGCACGGCAACGACAGATTACGCACGGCGAGCGCGCTTTTCGCCGTGCGGACATTTCCACCCGGCAAACCGCTGCGATAGTTGTTCTACTTGCGCAATTTCAAGAGCAGGTGTGGTTTCGGGCTGTGGAGGCGTGGCCGCATCGGCGTCCGGTCGCCGTCGAATAGATCGGACGTTTTGCTGCGGAGGGTGCCGGCGGATAACGGACCTGACGGTTTGCGTCCGAAGTAGAGGGCAGCCCGAGAACCTGCCTGACAATGCCTTCCGGTGCTGGTCGCTAGCATCCGGACGGTTTCGCCATCTCACATTTGACGCGGATCGGGCCGGCCGCACGGGGTTGGGGGGAGGATTGGGGCCGGCCCGATCCATTATTGAGACACAGACCAGGTCGATTCCATTCCCGCTCCTCCTGCCGCGGTTGGTTCTTGCCGGCGAGGAGGTATCCAGCGAAACCCTTTTGCCGACGCGGGCCTCCGAACTATGCGAGCGCGAACCGCGGCGGCTTCTGGCGCCGCAGGATAACCCGATGACCGCGGATTGTGGCTTGACCCCGTTGCTATCGACGCCAGCGCCGCGGAGACCGTGGCGATCGCGGCGACCTACGGAGATAGGTTCTTACGTACCCCGGGCCGCGTGAGGCCCGAACCGAGTGTCGAGTGCGTAGGCACCCGGCCCGGTGAACACCAGCAGAAAGAACGCCCAGCAGTACATGACCGCGAGTTCACCGCCGTTGCTGATCGGCCACAACCCGTGCGGAAGGTGTTGGGTGAAGTACGCGACAGCCATCTCGCCAGAGGCGATGAAAGCAGCTGGACGCGCGAACAGTCCGAGGGTGATCAAGATGCCGGTGATCAACTCGATCAACCCGGACAACCAGAAGAGCGAGCCAGAGGCCGCGACGGGACCCGCGGGCCAGCCGAACATCAGGGACGTGCCGTGGCACAGGAACAGGAGCCCGAAGAAGATCCGGAATAGGCTCAGGACTATCGGTGCATGCGGGTTGAGTCGCGTTTCCAGTCGTTGAGTCATGGGCTCACGATACGCAAGAGAGCACCACAGGGCGGGGGCAATCTTTTGGCAGGTCAGCTGCATTGGCCGGGCTCGAAAGCTGGCCGCTTGCCCTCAGGCCCTCGGCCTCACGGACCATGTGGCGAATCGACAGCAATAGCCGGAATTCGCTGTCGATGGTCTCGATGTCGCGCACGCGTGGAGCTTAGGTCCGTGCGCCCGGCGTTAGCACTTCACCCCTGTTCCCGTCGGGGAACTCGGCTCCTAGGCTCGAAGCCGTCAACCCCTACGAACGAAGGAGAGCCATCTTGGCCGACCCCAATTCGCCTAATGAATTCCTGCGCGACATGCCGCGAACCACCCATCGGCGGACTTCGCTGGGACCTGATGAATTACACACCTGACATTTGGGTGCCAAACGCCTATGCGAGCGTGTGCGATGCCGCCCATTTCTCGGCGTGGCGGCCACACTCCTCGGCTCGCGAAGAAAGGCCTGGGGGTTAACCCCCGTCAACTTGTTCGGTAAACGGCGTGATGTCGCGCCGCGGCGCTCCGTACGTTGAGAGTATGGTCGCAGTCGCGGATCAAGACGCCGAGCCGATCACGGCTGACATGGCCACGCCGCCAACGATCCGTCGCATCGGCCTCGTGCCCAGCGCGTCGATGATCGCCGGTGCAACGATCGCCGCGGTTTGGCTGTGGCTGCCGATCCTCATCGTGATCGTCGGGATCTTGTCGATCCCATCGGTGATCGGGTTCACGCTCGCCGTCGTCGTGTTCGTGTACCTCATGCGCGGCGCGGAATGGTTCGAGCGTGTCCGTAGCGAGGCCGTCTTCGGTATGGATATCCCGGTACCGTCCCGAAAGATGTCCCCCTACACCGGCTTTCAACGTTGGCTCCACCAGCTGTGGCTGGACATCAGCAGCGTCCGGTTCTGGAAAGGTTGCGCACACCATTTTCTCCGGATGGTCTACGACTACGCAGCCGCCGGTCTCGCGGTCAATCTGCTCGCTTTCGCGTTAATGGAACCGGCCGCCGCGATCGCAGTAAGCCACAGCGGCCACGTCGCCGGACTGTCATCCATTCCGCCCGTGCTGGCGTGGCTGCTGGCCTTGATCGCGCTGGCGGCCGCCGCCGCGATCGTGGTGTTCGCGCCCATTCTTGACGCCAAGATCGACCGCTGGCTGCTCTCGCCGTCGCCAACCGCCATGCTGCAACACGAGGTGAACGCGCTCGCGGACGCCAGGCAGGGGGCGGTGACATCGGCGCAAACCGAGCGACACCGCATCGAACGCGACCTGCACGATAGTGTGCAGCCTCGGCTCGTGTCGCTGGCGATGATGATCGGCCTCGCCCAAACCAAGCTTGACACCGACCCGTCCGCCGCCAAGGCCCTGATAGCTGAGGCCCATGAAGACGCGAAAACTGCTCTGGTGGAACTACGTAACGTCGTGCGCGGCATCGCGCCGACGATCCTCTCCGACCGGGGCCTGGACGCCGCGCTCTCATCGGTGGTGCAGCGCGCCGCCGTCCCGACAACGCTGAACATGGACCTGCCCCAGCGCCTCCCCGATGAGATTGAATCCATCGCGTACTTCATCGTCGCCGAGGCACTCACCAACGCTGCCAAACACGCACAGGCGTCGAAAGCCGTCGTCACGGTGCGACTCGACCAGACCGAAAATAAGCTCTACGTCTCGGTGTTTGACGACGGCCGCGGCGGCGCGCAGATTACAAACAGTGAGACCGCCACCGGCCTGCGTGGTCTGGCCGAGCGGTTGCGCGCCGCCCGCGGCACGTTCACGGTTTCCAGTCCCGTCAGCGGGCCCACCACTATCACCGCGGTGCTGCCATGCGCATCGTGATCGCCGAGGACTCCGCGCTGCTGCGCGGGGGCATCGAACGCATCCTGATCGACGCCGGCCACGAGGTGGTCGGCAGCGTGGCTGACGCCTCAAACCTGCTGCACCTGGTCAACGAGACCCACCCTGATCTCGCGATCGTCGATGTCAGGATGCCGCCAACGTTCACAGACGAGGGAATCCGCGCCGCCGCGCTGCTGCGCAGACAGAATCCCGAGTCGCCGGTAATGGTGTTGTCGCACTACGTCGAAGAGCGCTACGCCGCCGACCTGATTGCCTCGGACACCCGCGGCTTCGGCTACCTGCTCAAGGACCGGGTTGCCGACGTACCGGCGTTTCTGGACGCGGTCACGGTCGTCGGCGGCGGTGGGACTCTGCTCGACCCCGAGGTCGTATCCCAAATCCTCGCGCGGTCGCATCGCCGGAGCGTGCTGGATCAGCTCACCCCCCGCGAACACGAGGTACTGCAGCTGATGGCCGAAGGCAGGACCAACTCGGCAATCGCCGCCAGCCTGCACATGTCGACCGGTTCCGCCGAGAAACACATCGCCTCCATCTTCGCGAAGTTGGGGCTGGTCCCCGGTGACACCGAAAACCGCCGTGTCCTTGCCGTTCTGCGCTACCTCGAGTCGTAACCGAAAGGATTAGACATCATGACGACGACTGCCCCCCTCCGAGCCGCGGCTGCTGAGGGGATAAGGATGAAGACCGACCGAGAGGTGATCGAGGGCGCGCTGGCGCTCATCGAGGCCGACGGCGGGTGGACCCAGGGCACCTACTGCCGCGACGCCGAAGGCGTCGAGGTGCACCCCGTTGTCGACTCGCCGGGCGACTGGGTGCGGGTGCGCACCGAGCACGTCGGCGCGGGAGGCTACCGGGTGCGCACCGAGCCCGGGGCCACCCCGTGCAGCTTCTGCGTGCAGGGGGCGCTTCGCGCGGCGGCGGACTACTGGCACGGCGGATGGCCCCACGCGGCGCATGAGCTGGTCTATCGACTTGAGTGCCTGCTGCTGCGACTGGCCAATTCTGCCGCCGCGCGCAGCTGGCCGAGCGTGCAGGCCTACAACGACGACCCTCGCACCACCAAGGCCGACGCGGTGCTGATGCTCAAGCGCGCCGCCGCCCACCTCGAAGCGGAGGAGCAGGAGCAGTCGTGAGCGGCATCGACGTCGCCCACGAGATACCGCCCAACGCTCCGGCGCCGGCTGCCTCACCGCTGGCACTTTCCAGCGGCAGCCGCACGGCACTGCGCGTCGTGCTCGTCGTCCTCGCGGCCTTGGTGACACTCGGCACGTTAAGCAGCCTCGGCGCTCTTGCGTTCGGGGTCAGCAGCATTCGGGTCGTCGATGACACCCAGGCGTTGCCGGCGAGCGTTCGATCGCTGACCATCGACATCCGTGGCGTCCCGGTGGCCGTAAGCGTGGCCACCGACCTCGGCGCCACAGAGCCCCGAGTCGACCTGCGCGCGGTCACCACTAACCACGACACGGGACTGGCGGTCGCCAACGACGTCGCCGGCAGCCGGGTCACGCTTCGCGACAGCGTGGCGGGATACATGCGGTGGGCCCACCAGGCGAATATCAAAGTCATCCTCCCGCCCGGTGCCGCACGAGTATTGAGCATGACCGTCAACCAGCGGACCGGCTCGCTGTCCACTGACGCCAACCTCGATCAGCTGGTCGCCAATATCGACAACGGCGCCGTCACCCTCGGCGGCTCCGCCCGTAGGGTCGATGTCAACGTCCGCCGCGGTGACATCAGGACCCGTACCCCGATCGCCGTCACCGAATCGTTCAAAGCAGACACCGAATACGGCGGCATCTCAGTGGAGTTCCGTGTGGCGCCCCGCACTACCGAAGCGATCGCTGACCACGACGTGACTGTGGGACTGCCCGTCCGGGGTCCGTATCGAGTGCGCGCTCAATCCGAGGCGCGTCATGGCGAGACGACTGTGACCGTGCCGGAAACCAGCGACCCGAGCGCGCCTGAGGTGATGGCTCACTCGAAAGGCGCCAACGTCGCAGTCACCGAATTACGCTAAGACGCTTCAGCGAGCATTACCACCAGGCGCTAAGCCACCGGCGAGCCGAGAAACCTCATTGGTGCCGATGAGGAAGGCGGGCCAGGCGCTACACTCGTTCCGCCGAATTCTGAGGCATCAAGACGCGTGAGGCTCGCATACCGCTCCCCATCGAGCGGTCCAGCCATACAGGATCACGTGGGTGGGCAATATCTCGAGAGAGTCGATGCGAATACGGTCACGGTCGCCAATGGTGCCAGCGCAGGACGTCACTTGCGCTGTCCCGGTACGGATGTTGACGTGGTGCTTCATGGCGAGCCTCCTAGCGCATTGCGCTCTGCCTGCGGTTCGGAGTGTTCCGGGGACCAAACCCATTGCAGTGTCAGAACGAATACACATATCGGATGCTGACGACTCTCCCATGGGTGCCTGCAGAAAGCCCGCTTAGTCCTCGATGGACCGTGTCTACTGACTGGGCATCCGGAGTAGTCACACGGCTGCGCAGTTGTCAGATAAGTACCGGTACAACGTCGCCCGGCTCACCCCGAGGTATTTGGCGATGGCTTTGGCGGTATGACCGTCTGCTTTCATCCGTTTCGCTGTGGCAATATGCTCGGCGTCATTGACCCTCCGCCGCCGCCCGAACTTGGTGCCGTTGGCACGGGAAGCCTGACGCTTCAACGCCGTCCGTTCCTTGGTCAATTCCCGCTCGTACTCGGCAAGCAACCCCAGTACACCGATTATCATGCGACCAGCTGCAGTCGAGGAGTCGATGCCGTCAGTGGTCGAGACCAACGTAACGCCGCGATCGGTGAGCGCCTTGACCGTCTGCAGGATGTGTAATGTGTTGCGGCCCAGCTGGGGCACCGGCCCAAGCCGCTGACTCACGCCTCGTCCGGCGCGATGTAGTTCTCGTTGTGGTGGTCGACGCACGCCCGCCACGCCTTGTGGCCGGTGACACCCTCGGCGAGGGTTGTCAGTATCCCTCTTGCGATTACGGGGCTGCGCACAACCGTGCGCAGCCTCGTATCGCCAGGAGTGTCCGTTTAACGCCAGCCGCGGCCATCGTCGTGACCCCAGCCGCCGCGGCCATCGTCGTGACCCCAGCCGCCGCGGCCATCGTCGTGACGAAAGCCACCGTCGTGACAGTGGAATCCGTCCGGGTTGCCACCCCACCCCGGGTCCCAGAACTCGCCTGGGCACCATTGCGGGAACGGCCCGGGTTGGGCCTGGGCTACGCTAGCCGCTCCCAAACCGACGAGCCCTAAGCCTGTGGAAATGATGAATGCCGATAGTGCAACGCGAGCAATGTTTTTCACGCCCAATTCGTACCATCAGAACATCCGAATCTTCGCATGTCAGGACACTTGATATCTGATTGCAACCCCAGGGTGATGCTCATTTTGACAAATCGGTGGTCACCAAGCTTGCTACCGGGGCACCGCAGAAACCGATGGGTTGGGTCCGGTAGGCGCAAGTCGACGCCGGGCAGCCTGCCGGGATGACCCGATCAGCGCCGAGCTGCGCCGGTCGCGCGGCGAGGTGAGCAGCTACGCACGGCAACGACAGATTACGCACGGCGAGCGCGCTTTTCGCCGTGCGGACATTTCCACCCGGCAAACCGCTGCGATAGTTGTTCTACTTGCGAAATATCAAGAGCAGGTGTGGTTTCGGTGCTGTCGAGGCAGGTGGCCGGCATCATGTCGTCGGGTCAGCGCCGAGGACGATCCGACGTTTTGCTGCGGAGGGTGCCGGCGGATAACGGACCTGACCGTTGCGTCCGAAGTAGAGGGCAGCCCGAGAACCTGCCTGACAATGCCTTCCGGTGCTGGTCGCTAGCATCCGGACGGTTTCGCCATCTCACATTTGCGGATCGGGCCGGCCGCACGGGGTTGGGGGGAGGATTGGGGCCGGCCCGATCCATTATTGAGACACAGACCAGGTCGATTCCATTCCCGCTCCTCCTGCCGCGGTTGGTTCTTGCCGGCGAGGAAGTCTGCCGCGAAACCCTGTTTACCGACGCCGGGCACTCCGAACTGATGCGAGCGCGAACCGCGGCGGCTTCTGGCGCCGCAGGATAACCCGGTGACCGCGGATTGTGGCTTGTCCACGTTGCTATCGACGCCAGCGCCGCGGCGACCGTGGCGATCGCGGCGACCTACGGAGATAGCTTCTTACGTACCCCGGGCCGCGTCGCCCGAACCGAGTGTCGAGTGCGTAGGCACCCGGCCAGGTGAACACCAGCAGAAAGAACGCCCAGCAGTACATGACCGCGAGTTCACCGCCGTTGCTGATCGGCCACAGCCCGTGCGGAAGGTGTTGGGTGAAGTACGCGACAGCCATCTCGCCAGAGGCGATGAAAGCAGCTGGACGCGCGAACAGTCCGAGGGTGATCAAGATGCCGGTGATCAACTCGATCAACCCGGACAACCAGAAGAGCGAGCCAGAGGCCGCGACGGGACCCGCGGGCCAGCCGAACATCAGGGACGTGCCGTGGCACAGGAACAGGAGCCCGAAGAAGATCCGGAATAGGCTCAGGACTATCGGTGCATGCGGGTTGAGTCGCGTTTCCAGTCGTTGAGTCATGGGCTCACGATACGCAAGAGAGCGCCACAGGGCGGGGGGCAATCTTTTGGCAGGTCAGCTGCATTGGCCGGGCTCGAAAGCTGGCCGCTTGCCCTCAGGCCCTCGGCCTCACGGACCATGTGGCGAATCGACAGCAATAGCCGGAATTCGCTGTCGATGGTCTCGATGTCGCGCACGCGTGGAGGTTAGGTCCGTGCGCCCGGCGTTAGCACTTCACCCCTGTTCCGGTCGGGGAACTCGGCTCCTAGGCTCGAAGCCGTCAACCCCTACGAACGAAGGAGAGCCATCTTGGCCGACCCCAATTCGCCTAATGAATTCCTGCGCGACATCAAGGTGCCTTCGGGACTAAGGACTGCCCGTGGCCTCAGGGAATTCCTCATCAACAGCCCTAAGAGGGACACGAACGCGGTGACCCCCGCTCAAAAAGTCGAGCACCTTGAACAATTGCTGAATTTGCTCACCACGTCGCATTTTGAGGTCGTTGCCTATCTCGGCAAGATAGGAGATGCCCTTCAGCAGGGGAACCCGCCCCGGGGTCTCCTCTAGCGGGACACCGGAAGCGGGTACTCGGCGGGCTTAGCGCGATCACTACTTCGCCAGGGTGAACTGGTGGACATCGATGTAGCCGATCCGGAATGAATTGGCGCAGCCGGTCAGGTACTTCATATAGCGCTCGTAGACTTCTTCGGACTGAGTCTCGATGGCCTGGCTTTTATGTGCCTCCAGGGCCGCTGCCCATAGGTCGAGGGTGCCGTGGTCATGGAACTACCCGGTGCACGGAAGCTCGCCTCCAGTTCAATTCTCAGCCAAGCACGTACGAAGCTGAGGCGGGCCGGATCGTGCATCCACGAGGCCAGCTCGGTTCGCCAGCCCTTGCGCTGGCGAAAATCAGACTGGGCGAGGCGGGTATTGGCCGTAAATGCCTGAGGAGTCTCCGGCCATGAACGCCTGGTGCTGGTTGTCGGCGCGGGCTGCGATCTTGGCTTGCTCGTTACGCTGCTCCGCGGCGCGTTGGTAGGCACGGTATCCGAGGTAGCCCACGCCGGCCAGGACGGCTAGGCACAGGACCACCGGCCAAAACTGGATCGCCAGACCAAGGGCAAACAGACCGCCGATCACCCCAGCGACGATCCGGCCGGTATTGGAATTGCCCACCGACCCGCCGGCCACATGCAGGCGGCGTGGCGAGGCGATGGCAACGATGAACCACACCGGCAGCCACATCCCACACGTAAGCAGGCTGAGAACCAAGTGTAGTGCGTGATTTGGGCCGCTGGTCAGGATCACCGGCGCCTGCGCCCCTACCGTGTTGTTGATGACGATCGACGGCGGGGGAGGAGGCGGGGGCGCGTAGTGGGTCCATTGCTGCCCGTCGAAATAGCGTTGTGCCGGTGCGCCGGACGGGTCGGGATACCAGCCGGGCAAAGGTCCGTTCGTCGTCATAGAGTCCCCCAGGGTGAAGAAAATGTCCGGCGAAGCATAAGCGGGACATCGCGGTTGCATGGCCTTTTCGGAGAAACTAACGACACGTACCGACAAGGCGTGCAGACCGCCGTGCGGGAGCGCTGTCCTGTCCCGAGGGCTTGACGGGCATCCGCCGATACGGAGTCCAGAATCGATGACCTCTATGTCGCGGATGCCGCAGAGCTTATGTGCGCCGACCCCGGCAGCACTTCACGCTGATTGAGGCCAAATGGCCCGTTGCTGGAGATGTGTCGGCCCTTCGGGGCTTAGCCCTGCGTACGGACGGGTGCAGTTCGTTTCTGTCCTCGGCCACGTGGCCACACTTTGGCCACAATTTGGGCGCAGTTACAGTTAACTGGAGTGAACAACCGTGATGTCTTTCCGCATCTAGACCAATTTTTTAGCCCACGGATCAGGTAGCTGAATAGGGTTCAAATCCCTCCGGCACCACATTTGCCCTCCGACTGAATCACCTAGTAGAAGAGTCAGGCACCGTCGACAGGGTTCAACGTGTGGGCAGGCGAGCGAGGATTAGGGCAGCTCGAAGTGCTGGTAGTCGATGGGAGTCGTCCAGTTGCCACCCCACCGCCAGCCACGGTCCGTGAAGACGTCTACGGCTGGGTCGCCGTTGTGTAAGAGGCCCGGGTCGGTGCGGCTGCGGTCCAGGTAGGGCGCCGCGTTCTGCGGTTGCAGTGCGCCGCTGGCGTAGATGCACGGGTTAAGAAGCGGATTGCGGTCGATAGCCCGACCGTAGGCGTGTTGAGACCATTGGTTGGTTCCTGGGATGCCTCGGCAGTTGAACGCCGAGGTGTTGTTGTCCTCCATGGATAGCTCATCATCGGCGGCCGGATAGTGGTCGGCCGTGCGGATTTTCTCGATGGGAAAGCCCAGTCGGTAAAGCTGCTCGAAGATCGTGATGACCTCCGGCACCAGGTCTTCGTGCACGATCAGCTCGCCGCGGTGGGTCTGGCCGTCGAAACCGATATGGTCGACGTCGACTCGTCGTAGTTGCGCGGGTTCGACCGGGCAGCCCGGCCGCCCGCTCGCGCCGAGTTCCGCAGGAGTGACCGGCTGAACCGTCCTACCGGAAGGTGCTGGCGGCGCGCTGGCTGTCGACGACGCGGTGGCCGACGGTGATGGTCCGGCCACCAGATGTGGCCGCGCGGCGGTGCACTGCGCCAGCATGACACCAGCTGCCATCACGCTCACCAGCACGGCAATCCACCGCCTGTAGGACGTCAATTGGGATGAGTCCTCACGCTTGCTTCCATCCCGACAAGACCGCTTCGATCGGGTTCCGCTAGACAAGTCTGCCGCCAAGGCATCGAGGATCAACTAATTCGGCTAAAAGGTGTAGTACACGCTGCCAAGCCGTCGACCTACCCTTGCGATATGCCCGTAGTCGGCGACTTGGTCCGCGGCGCCAGCGGCGGGTGGATGTTAGGGCCACCCACACATTTGACAAGGTTCGTTCTTCTCGGAGCCGCAGCCACATTCATCATCAGCCCGCTCAGGCGGCTTTATGTTCGGTAAGCCATCGGTGCGGACGGCCATTGCTGTTGGAACTGTCTTGCTTATCCTCGCTGTGCCTTCCTCGCGTGGCTATACCGCGCACACAATCGTGAGCGACAGCGCGCAGGCAACGCAGCCAACGCAGCCAACGCAGCCAACGCAGCCGACACGGGCAACGCAGGCAACGCAGCCAACGCAGCCAACGCAGCCAACACAGCCAGCGCAGGCAACGCAGCCAACACAGGCGCCTGATGCGGCTCTCACACCCGACTTCGCAGCCGTCTCCAAGCTGATGAACGATGCGATTGCAGCAAATAAGCTGCCAGGTGCTGTGGTTGTCATTGGGCACAGCGGCAAGGTCTTCTTCCATCAGGCCTATGGCTCGCGCAAGCTTGCGGGCGAACCCGGGCTCGACGGATCGCCTGCACCCGCAGAGCCGATGACCGAGGACACGATCTTCGACCTGGCGTCGTTGACGAAAAGCCTTGCAACGGCGACTGCCGTCATGCAGGTCTACGAACAAGGCAGGCTTCAGTTCGACGATCCCGTGCAGCAGTATTTGCCGGACTTCAACACGGCCAACGATCCGCGGCGCGCAAAGGTGACCGTGCGCATGCTGCTTACCCACACCTCGGGCGAAACGGGAGACGTCGAGCTCAAAGATCCGTGGGGACTGGACCAACCCGACAAAGCTGAGGGCATTCATCGGGCGCTCACCACGCCGCTCGAATCGGGTCCCGGTGAGGTTTTCCGGTACTCCGACATCAACTTCATTCTGCTTGGCGCGCTGATCGAAAAGGTCACCGGCGAGGCAGAAGACGTCTACGTTCAGCAAAACGTGTTTGCGCCGCTTAGCCTGGACGACACCCGCTACCTTCCCCTGACCAAAGCGTGTGGTCCGCACACGACGATAGGGGCTGCGATTGCCTGGGCTCCCGCGCCACAAGGCGAGGCGCCGGACGCTTGCCCTGCGGGTACTTGGAGCACCGGTCTGTTGTCGCGCATCGCACCGACAGCACGCGACGAAGAAGGCAGAGCCGATCCGGGCAACAATCCCGATCTTGATCACCTGCTTCGGGGCACCGTGCAAGACACGACGGCGCGGCGCATGGGTGGAGTGGCCGGGCATGCCGGCGTGTTCTCGACGGCCGACGATGTCAGCATCTTTGCGCAGGCCTTGCTTGACCGGCTCGCGGGTCGTCCGAGCGAGTTTCCTTTGGCGCAAACAACTCTCGAGTTGATGACGGCTCCGCAGCAGCCCGGACATACACTTCAGCAACTCAAGGCAGCCAACGATGCCGCCCGTGCAGCCGTCGCAAAGAGACCGAATACAACGGATCCGTTGCTCCCTCCGCGCTATCCGGCGATCGCGGGGCAAAACCTGCGCGGCTTTGGCTGGGATATCGACACGGGCCTGTCCACGGCGCGAGGCAAGATCTTCCCCATCGGTAGCTTTGGCCACACCGGCTTCACTGGAACCTCGATTTGGATGGACCCGGGTTCAGATACCTACATCGTTCTGCTTGCGAACTCGATCCACACGCGAGGCAGCCCACCGATCTCGAATCTGCGAGGCGAAGTGGCTACGGCGGCAGCCCAGGCCTTGCGTCTTTACATCAGTGCGTCATCGGCCACGACATCGACACCTGTTCGGCAGCACTAAAGTGATCGGCCCAGTGAAATGGGTCACGATCACCCAGGATTGGGCAGCCCTTCCATCGCTCGGGCGTTTCACCAAACGGTCCCGTGTCAGACGGTGGCCCCCAATTAGAGCGAGGCAGACATGCGGCACATTACGACCACGATCAGCGGACACCGTGGCACCCACAACGCCGAGGCCGCCGTGTTCTGGATTTTCGCCGGCATCATCATATTGATCGCCATCGGCGACGCTTTGGCGGTATTGGCCGCCGCGATCGCGATCGTGACCGCGATCTCGTGGATCTACCGCAAAGTCGAGCACCGCTCGGAAAGAAGCGGCGCGGAGATGGCTCCGATCACCCGCCTTCGCCCGGAGTTGACCGGTCAACGTGACTTCGAAAACACTTCGGCACACGCATCACGCCGTTTCCGTCGCGCCGCGTAACCGGTCCTCTAGAGGCCCGACCCTCGTTTTATGTGGCTAGCCTTGCGCGCCGGTCAGGCCCCGAATCGCTTGAATTTCGCTGTCCCGATACGGCCGTCCGTCGGGTAGCAGAAGGTCGTGAAACCACACCTTCGGGGGCGCTGTATACGGGTGATCCCACGAGTCCCACGGGAAGTAGGTCTGGGTCTTTCCGGCGACCAGACCCCAGTTGAAGGCACCAACATTGTGGCGCTTCGCCACGGGCAGGATCGACTCAACGGTGCTGCCCTGGGGCCGAGCCATGTATTCGGTGCAAATTATCGGCCGCCCTAACGGGGCAAGCTCGGCAATCCGGGACTCGAAGCCTGCGGGTTCGGCATAGGAGTGGAATGTGATCACGTCGGCGTTGTCCAGTTGCGTAGCACTGATTGCGCTGCGGCCAGCCGGCTCGCCCCAGTCTCCGCGCCACACGCCACTCGTCAGGGGTTGACTCGGCTCAACTGAACGTGCCCACAGGAACACTTGGGGGAGCAACTCTGCGACGCGCTCCTGCTTGTCTTTCCTCTCGACCTTGCTGTACACCTTCGCGGGATTGTCGGGCTCGTTCCACAGGTCCCAGCCCAAAACGCGGTCGTCATTGCGGAATTGGGTCAACACTCCGGTGACGTAGTCGCGTAGGACGCGGGTATAGCCGGGATCGCCAAGGTGTTCAGCGCCTGGGCTCTGTACCCAGCCCGAGTTGTGCACCCCAGGCCTCGGCGCGTGTTGCGGACCCAGTCTGGGCAACGGATCCCAACATGAGTCAAAGAAGACAAACAGTGGCTTGATGCGGTGCCGCGCGGCGATATTGACGAACTGCGCGAGACGCAGCAGGAACCCTCGGGCGTCCTGGGCCCAGAGCTGATCATGGAGGAAGACCCGCACGCTGTTAAGTCCGGCCGACCTGGCCCAGCCCAGTTCGGTATCGATACGGCGGGGATCGTAGGTGCCGGGCTGAAACATCTCGAGCTGGTTGATGGCGTTTGAGGTGATGAAGTTTGCGCCGACGAGCCAACCTTGCGCTTGATACCAGCGATTGGCACGGTCGGCCGACCACCGGGTTATCTCCCCCGAAGAGCGGGGTGCTGGTTCCGCAGAGGCGCGGGGTGCGTGGGCCAGTGCACTGCCCGCTGCCAACATCAGCGGTAGCTTCAAGACCGTTCGGCGGTACACGAATTGACGATAAGTTGGCCGGGGCCCTGTGCCCGGTATTTACTTAGCGCGTCGCGATACCTTTAGCTGAGAATCGTTATTCCATTGTCATCAAGCAGTGTTCAGCGCGCTAGGCCCCGTTGATCACAGCCCACTAGCGCAGCTTGCGGCCGTGGTTGTCTTTGACGCTGCCGGTGAACATCATGATCGCGTCGACGAGGGCCCAGATGATGGAACAGACCAGGACCGGAAGGCCCAAAAGGCAGAACAGGCTGAAGACGAATCCGAAGAGACCCAAACACAACTGCGCGATCGCGATCTGGGTCGAGTCGATATAGAAGCGACCGATGCCGAACACACCCAGGAACAGCTGCAGCAGGCCGGCCGTCGTGCCGGACTTGTCCGACAGCGGTACCCCGGTGGCGGGATCACGCCCAAACGGCGCTTGGGGATCGACTACGTTCCCCGGATAACCGGGATACGAAGGATAACCTGAATAGGGCTGTGGCTGCGGATAGCCCGGTTGGGACGGGTACCCCGGCTGGCCGGGATATCCCGGAGGCGGTGGGATTTGGGGATTCTGCTGCGGTCCGTAGCCGTGCGGCTGCCACCCCCACGGTGGCTCACCGGAGGGGTTTCCGGGTTGGTTCGGCGTCGCCATCGGGTGGAGTTAACTCCTGCCGTTGAGGGACACTTGAAGTCTCAGGGCATCGATTCGGCCCACTGTATATGTCCCTCGAAGCCCAGCGACATAGCCTGCGCGCGGTAACGATTCAGGAGTTCGCGGTAGCGCGCCTCGTCGCCACGAACCTTGGCCAGCAGCGTGCGCAGTCGGAGCACCATGATGTCGCGCGCGACCCATCCATCTCCCGGTATAGCCGCCAGTCGCTCGACGGCAGCCTCGGCCTCGGCCAGGTCCTCTTCGGCGGCGCGGTTCAACAGCGTTTCCACAAGAAGAGCCGTGCAACCAATCGCATACAAATATTGCCCGTTGTTGAACAGGTCGTCCACGGACTTCCGCATCTGTGGCAGCGCAGCGCCGGGGTCGCCATCTGCGGCCCGCTCGTATGCGAGGAACAGATTGAGCGTTGGCAGCTCTGATTGCGGAAAACGGAGGTTTAGGCACATGTCCCGGACCTGCGCGAGCATTGCGTGTCGGCGCTCGCGATCCCATGCGCTTCCCCGAATCGTTAGCGAACTCCCGAACGAGGTCGCGACGCCGCCGAAGACATTGTCATCGCCCGATGCCTGGGCGATCTCTAGCGCCCCGCTCGAAGTCGTGCAGCGCGGTGTCGTCCACCCAGAGCACCCCGTCGAGGACCGCATTCCCGCACACCCATGCGGTGATAAAGCCGACGTCCTGGTGGGGAGGGTGACCGCGGTTTCGCTGTCCACGGGTCTGGCTATCGACTGGCGGGGCAGGGCGCAGGTGGGGACGGGGGCAATTTTCCGTGGCGCGGATGGCGAAGTTCTTCAAACTTCGTGTCCGGGAGCGCGATACTAAACGCGTGCCTGAACGCAATGTGCTGGGCGGACCGCTGGAACCGTGCGGTACTGACCCACTAACTGGGTACTATCGCGACGGTTGTTGCTCGTCCGGGCCCGAAGACCTCGGCCGGCACACCATCTGTGCCGTGATGACTGCTGAATTCCTGGAGCACCAACGTTCCATCGGCAATGACTTGTTGACGCCGGTTCCCGAGTACCGGTTCCCCGGCCTCCTGCCCGGCGATCGCTGGTGCGTCACCGCGCTGAACTGGCTTCGGGCTCATCACGATGGTTGCGCCGCCCCGGTGGTGTTGGCGTCTACTCACCAGCGCACCCTGGAGGTAGTGCCCCTCGAAGCGCTGCAGGAACACAAAGTCGACGTTCCCGACGACCTGGCTAACTTGTAGCGCCCGCTATCTGCGCTCCGATCCGTTGTGCGAATATTCGACACAGTAAATGTCGAGGAGGCGGTCGCATGGGCTCTGCGGGCCCCGACATCGCTGACATCGACTTCGACGATCTGACAGCGCCCAAGCTGACCGATGTCCAGCGCCAGATTCTGGAATTCACCGAGGCCAAACACGTCGATTTCGACATCGATCGGATGCTCGCGGAGGCCATTGAGCAGGCGGGCGTCGGCGACCTGGATGACACGGACGGCTTCGGTGATCGCCTGAGCGCACACGTGGCCGCGATCGACGCCGACGAAGGCTTACGCCAGCTCACTCGGTTCTCCCTGCGGCAACGAGTCGTTCGCCTGCTGCGCAACCGGTTCTCGTTGACCGAACTCATCAAGCGTTATCCCGAGATCGAGTCGATCACAATCGAAAAGCCATTCATCGTCGTCGGGATGCCACGATCCGGTACTACCCATCTGGTCAATCTCGTTGCCGCCGACCCACGCCGACGCGCGCTGCCGTACTGGGAAAGCCAGGATCCGATACCAGCACGCGGCGAAGGCCCCGACATCTTCGGAGTCGACCCACGCTACGCGCGGGCCAAGTCCGAACACGACGCGCTCATGGCCAGCGCCCCGGTGGTGGCTGCCATGCACGACCGCTTTCCCGAGGCAATCGAGGAAGAAGTCGAGCTCCTCGACCTCGATCTGGCTGCCTACGTCTTGGAATGGCATGCGCGCGTTCCCGATTGGCGTGACTACTACCTGGGGCTCGACCAGACCCGGCACTACGCGTACATGAAGAAAGTGTTGCAGGCGTTGACATTCCTGCGCGGCCCGCAGACCTGGATCCTCAAGAGTCCGCAGCACTGTGAACAGCTTGGCCCTCTGATGGCAACCTTTCCCGACGCGACGGTGGCCTTCACACACCGCGACCCCGTCGCGGTGATCCAATCGGCGATCACGATGATGGCCTACTCCGATCGGCTGCGCCGGACCAGCATCGACGCGGGCTGGCTGCTGGACTACTGGAGCGACCGCGTCCACCGGCTGCTCAGTGCGTGCGTACGCGACCGCGACCTGGTGCCTGCCGATCGCAGCATCGACATCAGCTTCCACCACCTCAACGGCAACGAGATGCCTTTACTCGAAGAGCTTTACCAGCGCGGCGACGTGGAGCTGACATCGAAGGTGCGCGGACGGTTCCAGCATTACCTGGACGGCAATCCGCGCGGAAAGCACGGCCGTATCCGCTACGACCTGCAACGCCACTTCGGCATCTCGGCCGACGAACTCCGAGGGCGGTTCGACTTCTACTTCGACCGGTTCGACGTGCGCCCCGAATAGTCTGCAAACAAGATGAACCAAATGAAAGAGACGTCAGCGATGAGTACCGACGCGCAACAGTCCGAACCGGTCTATCGCAGCAGGCCCGGTGCTGACGCCCTGCGCCCGGCGGCTGCCGAACACGCCGAGCGGATCGCCCCGGGTCTGTGGTGCTCGCCAGGTCTGTCGAATGCCTACTTGCTGACCACCGATGAGGGCCGGGTGATCATCAACACCGGTATGGGCTTCGAGGGTCCGGTGCACCGCGCCAACTTCGACGCTGTTGACTCCTCGCCGGTACGCTACATCATCTTCACGCAGGGCCATGTGGACCACGTCGGCGGTCTGGACAGCGTCCGCGACCCTGACACAACGGTTGTCGCGCAGGCCAATTGGACGGCATGGCGGAACGACAACGAACGCCTCATCCCCTACCGCGCCAGCCGCAGCGCGTTCGCCTTCAAAGACACCCTGGCGACGGGCATACAGGCAATTCAACGTCGCCTCGGGACTAAGCGCCTGCCCGGCCAGAGTGTTCCCACCGTCGACCTGGACTTCGAGGAAAGCCTCACCCTCGAGGTTGGCGGGCGGCGGCTGGAGCTGATCTCCGTGCCCGGCGGGGAGACCACCGACTCGCTGGTGGTCTGGTTGCCCGATGAGCGAATTTGTTTGTGCGGAAATACCTTCGGTCCGATCTTCGGACACATTCCCAACCTCGTTACCATTCGCGGCGACCGGTACCGTGACGCGCTGACCGCCATCGCATCGGTCGAGCGGGTGCGCGATCTGCAGCCCGAGCTCCTGGTGACCGGTCACTTCGGACCGGTCGCGGGTGCCGATCTCATCAATGCCGAACTCACCCGGCTGCGCGATGCCATCCAGTACATCCACGACCAGACCGTGGCCGGGATGAACGCCGGCAAGGACGTTCAGACCCTGATGCGTGAGATCACGTTGCCGGCGGAATACGAAGTGGGACAAGGTTATGGAAAGGTCACCTGGGATGTGCGAGCCATCTGGGAGAACTACTCAGGCTGGTTCCAACACCGGTCGACGACCGAGCTCTACCCGGTCGGCTTCGACGCCGTCACCGCCGATGTAGTCGAACTGGCCGGCGCCGACGCGCTTGTGGATCGGGCGCGGGCACACCTTGCCGCGAGCCGCCCCCTGCACGCGATCCATCTCGCCGAGCTCGTCCCGTCAGATCATCCAGGGGCGCGGGCGGTACTGCGGGAAGCTCACGAAGGCCTGCTAGCCGACAGTACCAACTTCTGGGAACGAGCTTGGCTCTCAGAACAAATAGCGAGGAACTCATGACGGCGCGCGTCCGCTTCGACTTCACTGGGACCGCGGCGCTTATCACCGGTGGCACCAGCGGGATCGGGCATGCCACCGCGGTGTTGTTCCGGGATGCCGGAGCCGAGGTCACCATCACCGGGACCAAAGCGGCGGCCACGGACTACGACGCCGATTTGTCCGGGATGTCCTATCACCAGTTGCAGATCACCGACCATGGCTCGGTGGACGCGCTGGCCGGCAGCTTCACCCGACTCGACGTACTCGTCAACAACGCTGGCGCGAATTTCCCAGGCGGCCTTGACGAATCGAAGCCGGAAGGATTTGAGGCGTCGGTGGACCTCAACCTCACGGGCCCCTACCGGCTTACGGTTGGACTGCACCGTGCCCTGAGAGCATCGACTGCCGCAGGAGGCGCCAGCGTGGTCAATCTGGCGTCGATGTCTGCGCTGCGAGCGGTTCCCTTGGTGCCCGGCTACGGCGCCGCAAAGGCCGGGATCGTCGGTATCACAAGAAATCTCGCCGTCAAATGGGCCGCCAAAGGGATCCGGGTGAATGCGGTGGCACCGGGCACCATAGACACACCGATGACCGCGCCCATGCACCTCGCGGCAGACATAGTGGATTCCGAGCTGGCTCATATCCCGTTACACCGCTTCGGGTCCGTCGGGGAGATTGCACCCACGATCGCTTTTCTATGCACCGAGCATTGCAGCTACACCAGCGGCGCAGTCTTCGTCGTCGACGGCGCGTCGGACTGCGTCTGAGATCGCAAAGGACAAGACCATGGCATTCGCACTTCGACCCGAAGACTTCTACCACACCGGCATCATCGTGCCCGACCTCGAAGCCGCGATGGGCCGGCTCAGCACGCTGGCCGGCTACCAGTGGATCACTCCGCTGACCTATACGCTGCCCTTCCGCACCGCGAACGGAACTCGCGAACTCACCTCGACCTTCGTCTACTCCATACAGAGCCCGCACGTCGAACTCATCGAAGAGGTTCCCGATAGTCCGTGGTCGGCGGCACCCGGCAACTCCGTGCATCACCTCGGCTACTTCACCGATAACCTCGCCGACACCGCCCGAATGCTGGAGGACAACGGCTTCACCTTCGAAGCCACCGCCGACGTCTCCCCACCGGATCTGGCGTTATTCGCTTACTACATCGACGCGTTTGGCACCCGCATCGAAATCGTCGACCGGGCACTGTTTCCTGATTTTCCCGCGTTCCTGCAGTCGGCGGCGGCGCCGGTCCAAGCCTGACCGGGGGTCGGACATGCTGCTGACCGTGCTGCGCTTCAACTTCGCCTCGCCGCAGGGCGAGCCGCGGACGCAAGGCAAGCTCTTGGCTGCCGCACTCGAACTGGCGCAGTGGGGCGAGTCCCACGGCGTCACCTCGGTGAGTGTCGATGAGCATCACGCGACCGGGCACGGATGGAGCTGCAACCCGATCATGGCGGCGGCGATGTTCTTGGCGCGAACGACGACCCTGATTGCCAGTGTGGACTGCGCGCTCGGACCGTTGTGGAATCCGGTCCGGCTGGCCGAAGACATCGCGCTGGTCGACAACATGAGCCGAGGACGGTTGCACACCACGGTCGGTCTCGGCTACCGAACCGTCGAATATGACGCGCTGGGAGTGGATTTCAGCCGGCGGGGCAAGCTGATGGACAGCCTGGTCGAGCGAATGCTGTCAGTTTGGTCCGGTGCAGATCCAGACTCAGGAATCTGTGCGGGCACGTGGAGTCGGCCGCATCCACCGTTGTATGTCGGCGGTGGCGCGCGCGCCACCGCGCGGCGGGCGGCGCGTTTTCGGCTGCCGCTCAGCCTGGCAGATTACTTGCCCGAGATCGCCGCCTACTATCGCGAGCTGTGCTCCGACGTCGGCATCACCCCATTCATCCTGATGCCCGGGGCGATCAATCGCGGCATGATTTACCTGCACGAGGATCCAGACCGGGCGTGGGCAGAGCTCGGTGAGCACATCCTTTGGGAGGCAGTCACTTACGGCGAATGGTCAACCGACCAGCGTTCTCTCATGCACCTGCCGGGAGTCCGGACGCTCGACGAGGTCAAGGCATCAGGACGATACCGATTCCTGACTCCCGAGCAGCTCATCGCCGAAGTCCGTGCATCTGACGACTACGGGCCGCTCGTGTTGCATCCGCTGGTGGGTGGCATGCCCGTCGACGAAGCGTGGAAGTCGGTTCAGCTGCTCACCGACAAGGTGCTGCCCGCGCTCGGCTGATCGCGCGCGCCGCAGCGTCAAAACCCGGCAACGAATGCAATCGGCAGCGAGGTGGGGCCGCTGATCCCGGCGAGGGGCTTCCACGGGGCCGGGCCGGAGCGACGAGCATTCGGCATTCGCCGGGTGATGACCTTCAACGCGCCTGCCTGATGATGTGGTGCGCCTCGTTAGGGTCTGTTGAGTCCTGGTAAGCAAAGTTCGGCCAGCTGATGTCGAAGATGTTGGGAGTGCGCGTGGTGACGGTCATGGCATCGACTATCGATCGGCGCCTGCGACAGACCATCGGGAGAAATGCCTAAATGCTCGGCGGTCGGATGCGTATGTAGGTATGGCCGGTGCAGAACTATTAGCAATTTTGCTGATGTTCTGTAATCTCAGTCGCCGCATGCTGGCTAACATGAGCGAAACTGACTGGAGCGACCTGGCCGTGAGTGAGCTGCCAACCGGAACCGTGACGTTGCTGCTGGCTGACGTCGAGGGCTCGACGCGCCTGTGGGAGACCCAGCCGGACGAGATGACCGTTGCTGTGGCGCGTCTGGATCAGGTGCTGACCGATGTGGTGGCCGGCCATGATGGGGTGCGTCCGGTCGAGCAGGGCGAGGGCGACAGCTTCGTGATCGCCTTCGCCCGCGCCACCGACGCGGTGGCCTGCGCGCTGGAATTGCAGCGGGCACCGCTGGCCCCGATCCGGTTGCGCGTCGGGATCCACACGGGCGAGGTCCGGCTCAGGGACGAGGGCAACTACATCGGCCCGACGATCAATCGCACCGCCCGACTGCGGGACCTGGCCCACGGCGGGCAAACGGTGTTGTCGGGCGCGACCGAGTTGATGGTGGTCGATCAGCTCCCGCCCGATGTCGCGCTGACCGACCTCGGCACCCACCCACTGCGCGATCTACCCCGGCCCGAACGGGTGATGCAGCTGTGCCACCCCGACCTGCGCAACGAATTCCCGCCGCTGCGCACAGCCAAAGCCCTTGTCTCCCATAATCTTCCGGCCCAACTCACGAGTTTTGTTGGACGCCAATCGGAAATCGAAAACCTCCGCGAGGCCCTGGCGGGCAACCGGCTGGTCACCCTCACCGGAGCCGGCGGGGCGGGGAAGACACGCCTGGCCGTGCAGGTCGCCGCGGACCTGGCCGAAAAGTACGGCGACGGAATCTGTTACATCGATTTGGCGCCGATCACCCATCCGGCCGTCGTGCCCGTGACCGCGGCCCGCGGGTTAGGGCTGCCGGACCAGCCCGGCCGGTCGACCATCGACACGCTGCAGCAGCATCTGCGCGACCGCCACATGCTGCTGGTGCTGGACAACTGCGAACACCTGCTCGACTCGTCTGCCTCGATGGTCGCTGCGCTCCTCGGCGCCGCGCCGAGGCTGACCGTGCTCGCCACCAGCCGTGAGCCGCTAGGCGTGACGGGCGAAGCCGGCTGGCAGGTGCCCTCGCTATCGCTGTCCGACGACGCCATCGAGTTGTTCGCCGATCGTGCCCGGTTAGCTCGGAGCGGCTTCACCGTGAACGACGACAATGTCGGCGCGGTGACCGAGATCTGCCAGCGCCTGGATGGGATGCCGCTGGCGATTGAGCTGGCGGCGGCGCGCGTGCGCACCCTGTCGCTGACGGAAATCATCGACAGTCTGCATGATCGCTTCCGTCTGCTGACCGGTGGCTCGCGCATCGCGGTACGCCGACAACAGACACTGCGCGCCTCGGTGGATTGGTCGCACGCACTTCTCACCGACACCGAGCGCGTCCTGTTCCGCCGACTGGCCGTATTCCTGGGGGGCTTCGATCTCGATGCCGCCCAGGCGGTCGCCGGGGCCGACGGGGTGCAGCGCTACCAGGTGCTCGACCAGCTCACCCTGCTCGTCGACAAGTCGCTGGTGGTCGCCGAAAACACCGGCGGCACAACGCGATACCGGCTGCTGGAAACCGTGCGTCAATATGCGCTGGAGAAACTCGGCGAGTCCGGCGAGGCCGATGCTGTACGGTCCCGTCACCGCGACTACTACACGTCGATGGTCGCCCTGCTCGACACGCCGGCCCGCACCGACTATGAGCAGCGCCTCGAGCAGGCCGAAGTCGAAATAGACAACCTGAGAAGCGCGTTGGGGTGGGATCTGGAGGAGTCCGATACCGAGGGTGCGTTGTCACTGGCGTCATCGCTGCAACCGCTCTGGCTGACGCGGGGACGCTTTCTGGAAGGCCGGGCGTGGTTCGACACCGTTGTCGCCCAAGACGATCTGAATGATCTCGAGGTGTCGGCCGCGGTGCGTGCCCGCGGATTGGCCGACACGGCAGTGCTGAAGATCTGGGTCGGCGGCAGCATGGACCGGGCCGAGCGGGCGCTGGCGATCGCCCGCGACGTCGGTGACCCGGCCCTGCTGGCGCGGACGTTGACCGCCTGCGGCTTCATCGCGGGCGCCAGCTACAAAGCCGAGGCGGCCCGAACGTACTACTCCGAGGCGATCGTTTTCGCCCGGGCATTGGACGATCGATGGAGCCTCACCCAGATCCTCGCCTGGCAGGCCAACACCGGGGTCAACGTGGGCGACCCGATCGTGGCCCGCGCGGCCGGCGAGGAAGGACGCGATCTCGCCGACGCGATTGGTGACCGGCCCAACTCGCGGATATGTCAGCTGAGCATCGCGTTTGCGCAGCTGATGGAAGGCGATGTAAGCGGAGCCGTCGCGGGATTCCGGGGCCTGATCGCCGAGTGCGAAGCGGATCACGACGAGTTGCTCAAGCCGGTGAGCCGTATGGGCCTGGGAGTTGCACTGGCATACCGGGGTGAGCTTGATGCGGCGCGCGCAGCGGCCGACACGGCACTCGAGATCTCGTCCGGTCTGGACGACTACTTTCAGGGGATGGGCCACGCGGCGGCGGCCACGGCGGCGCTGGCCGCAGGCGACGTTAGCGCCGCACATGACGCGAGCGAAAGGGCCTACCAACACTTCTGTGTGTCCCAGCCCCAAGGGGCTAAGGCTCAGCGTGCCTTCAACACCATCTGAAGTGGCGCTGGCCGAAGGTGACCTTCTGCTGGCGCGCTCTTTGGCCGACGAAGCCCTCTCGGTGGCCACTGGATGGCACCTGCTGGCAGCCCTACTGGCCCGTGCTCGCATCGCGGTTGCAGCAGGCGACCGCGAAGACGCCGACCGTGACGCCCATGATGCGCTCGCCTGCGCAGCCAGCGGCGGGGTGTATCTACACCTTGCCGACATCCTTGAGTGCCTTGCCGATCTCGCCAGATCCGCGGGAAATTACCAAGAGGCGGCGCGGCTTTTCGGCGCGGGCGACGCGCTCCGGCAGCGCGCGGGGATAGTGCGGTTCAAGGTCCATCAAGCCGGTTACAAATCCTCGGTCGCGGCGCTGCGCGACGCGATGACCGAGGCGGACTTCGACGCGGCCTGGGCGGAGGGCGCCGCGTTGTCCACCGAGGAGGCGATCGCCTACGCGCAGCGTGGTCGCGGTGAACGCAAACGCCCGAGCAGTGGTTGGGAGTCGCTGACACCGGCCGAACGTGACGTCGTCCGACTGGTGTGCGACGGGCTCGCCAACAAGGACATCGCCACACGGCTCTTCGTCTCACCCAAGACCGTGCAAGCCCATCTCACTCACGTCTACACCAAACTCGGCCTCACTTCGCGCGTCCAGCTCGTACAAGAGGCGGCCCGTCGCGCCTGATGTCGTCACGGAACTTCCGTCGAGTACAGCCATGCGTCCCACAGCGGCCGCAGCGACTCGTCGGAGTAGTTGGCGGCCAGGCCCGTGAAGTCGTCGGTAACGACGGTGCCGTGGCGATGTCGGGAGGTCCAATCCTTGAGCAGCGCAAAGAATTTCTCGTCGCCCAGCCGGCCACGCAGCGCATGCAGGGTCAGCGCACCGCGTTTATACACGCGGTCGTCGAACATGTCGCGCGGTCCGGGATCGGTGAGCAACAGGTCTTGTGGCATATTCCGGAGCTGTGCGTGGTGGTCACGGGCGAGCTCGTCGGCGCTGCGACCGCCGCTGTGTTCCGACCACAGCCACTCGGCGTAGCACGCGAAGCCCTCGTGCAGCCAGATGTCGCGCAACTGCCCTGCGGTCACCGAGTTGCCGAACCACTGGTGGGCCAGTTCGTGGGCGATGAGTCGTTCGCTGGCCCGGGTGCCGTCGCAGTGGTTAGCGCCGAAGATCGAAATCCCTTGGGCTTCAAGCGGTATTTCCAGCTCGTCGTCGGTGACGACGACGGTGTACCCGTTCGCTAGCGGGTACGGTCCGAACAATTCGACGAACATCTTCATCATCTCAGGCTGGCGGGCGAAGTCATTTTCGAAGTGGCCGCGCAGCCGTTCGGGCAACGCCGCGTGTATCGGCACCGGGGCCCTGGCCAACTGCGTCATCTCGTAAATCCCGATCTGCAGGGTGATGAGGTAGGTTGACGTCGGCTCGGGTTGTTCGTAAGTCCACACGGTCTGCGAGGCGCGTGCCCGTCGCGATAGCAGCTTGCCGTTGGCGACGACCCGGTACCGGCTTTCGGTGCTGATCTGGAGACGGAAAGCGGCCTTGTCGCTGGGGTAGTCGTTGCAGGGGAACCACGACGCGGCGCCGTTGGGTTGTCCGGCGACGAGCACCCCGTCGGTGAGCTCCTCGAAACCGACATCGCCCCATAGTGACCGGAGCGGTCTGGGTGAACCGCCGTAGCGCACCACGATCGACAACGCCGCGCCCGTCGCAAGCTTCGACGCCAACCGGATGCGCAATTTGCCTCCGCGACAGGAAAAGTGCGCGGCGCGCTTCCCATTCACCGACACCTTCGACACCGCCAACGCGTTGGACAGGTCGAGCGTCACCTGCTGTAGTTCGGTGAGCGTCACCGCGGTGATCGTCGCCGTTCCCGACAGCCGGTTGATCGAGACTTTGTATTCCAGATCCAGCTCATAGCGCGACACCTGGTAGCCGGAGTTGCCGTTTTTAGGCAGATATTCGTCGATCACCGCTGGCTGAGCTCTTCTAGCAGAAGCTTTCACGCTGCGGTGTCCTGGACGCCACGCTCGGACGGGCTCTTACGCCGGGTCTTCTTGCGGCCGAGGTTCCACGGCCTGATCGGATTGCCTTGCCAGCGTGTCGAGCCCGGCACCTCGTCGCCGCGCACCACCAGCGACGCTGGACCGACGGTCGCGCCGGAGCCAAGCCGGGCCGCCGGCAGCGCAACGGAATGCGGCCCAAGGGTCGCGCCAGGCTCCAGCACGACGCTGTCCATCCGCATGATCCGGTCATGGAAAAGGTGCGTCTGCACCACGCAGCCGCGGTTGACGGTGGAGCCCGCGCCCAGCGTGACGAGATCCGCCTCAGGCAGCCAATAGGTTTCACAAAAGGTGCCGCGCCCGACGTGGGCGCCCAGCGCGCGTAGCCACAGGTTCATTACCGGCGTCCCGCTGGCCGCCCGGGCGAACCACGGCGCGGCGACGGTTTCGACGAACGTATCGGAGAGCTCGTTGCGCCACACGAACGACGACCACAACGGAAATTCGCCGGCCCTGATTGGGCCGACCACAAGCCATTTCGCAGCGACCGTGATAGCACCGGCGATCGCACCCGCCGCCAACAGCACCAACCCGCCGCTGAGGGCCGCCCACCAGATGCCGAATATCCGTGTCAGCGCCTGCAGCGCGCCCAGCACCGCCAGTCCGATCGCGACCGTGACGATCACCGGCGCCAGCCGGCACGTCTCCACCAGCGCCCGCATCACCTTCAACCGCAGCGGTGGGTGATAGGTGGTCGCCGCGTCGGCCTCCGCGGGGCGGCGGCGCAATCGCATCGGCGGGCTGCCCAGCCACGACGAGCCGCGCTTGGCCTTCGGCGGCGCGGCCGACAGCACCGCGACCAGGCCTTCGTCGGGGACCCGGCGGCCCGGCTGCGTGATGCCCGAGTTGCCGAGGAACGCGCGCTTGCCGACGGTCGTCTTGGCCGCGTAGATCCAGCCGCCGCCGAGTTCGTAGGACGCGACCATGGTGTCGTCGGCGAGGAACGCGCCATCCTCGATCACAGTGAACTTGGGGGTCAGCAGCGCCGTGGAGATCTCGGTGCCGCGGCCGACCTCGGCGCCGAGCAGCCGAAGCCACATCGGTGTCAGCAGGCTGGCATACAGCGGGAACAGGTAATTGCGCGCGGCATCCATTAGTCGCTCCGTCGCCCACAGCTGCCAGCCGACGCGACTGCGCACCGGGTGGTAGCCCTCACGCAGCCCGATCGAAAGCATACGGACGGCGAGCACCGTGAGCAGCGCGTACATCGTCAGCGCGACCAGCGCCGCGGCCGGTGTCCACAGCAGCGCCGGCAGCACTGCCTGTGACAAGCGTTGGGTGTGGTGGACACCTGCGGCGATCACCGGAAGGCCACTCGCCACCGCCACCAGCGGCAGCGCACCCAGCAGCGGGGACGCCAGCCCGTAGGCGGCAACCCAGTAGCTTTTACGGGCCGGTCGTTCGTCAGGCCACGGGTGGTTGACCCTGCCGGACTTCACCGCGGGCGAACCCTTCCAGTACTGGCGGCTCTTGACTTTCCCGAGTACGCCCGAGCCGGGCGCCACGTCGGCGTTCTTGCCGACGATCGCTCCAGGCAACAGCGTCGTCCGCGAGCCGATTGTCGCGTCGTCGCCGATCGTGATCGTGCCGACGTGGAACGCATCGCCGTCGATCCAGTGCCCGCACAGGTCCACCTCTGGTTCGACCGCGCTGCGGTGCCCAAGCGTCAGCAACCCCGTGACCGGCGGCATGGAGTGCAGATCGACGCCCCTGCCGATATCGGCGCCCAGGGCACGGGCGTAGTACACCAGCCACGGCGCCCCGGCCAGATTGTGCGCGCCGCTGGCCTCGGCCAGCCGCTCGGCTAACCACACTCGCAGGTGCACCGACCCGCCGCGCGGGTAGATGCCCGGCTGCACGTTTGACAGCAACATCCGCGCGAACAGCACCGCGATGCCCATCCGGCCCAACGGCGTGACGAACAGGACGAACGCCACGGCGATCAGCCACCAATTCACCGCCACGGTCCACGGCACCAGATGCAGGGCGCGCGCGATGTTGTTGCCCAGCGCCAGCCAGGTCACCCACTGCAGCCCGGCCAGCGTCGCCAACGGCACTGAAAGCACGGTCTGCAAGGCCTGCGTCAGCCGTGGGGTCGGCCGCACCACCCGTTCGGCGACCTGCGGCGGCGGTTCAAGTTCGTCGACGAACCCGGCGAGCGAGCCCAGTCGGGGATGGTCGTACAGGTCGGCCACAGTGACCTGCGGATACTGGTGCCGCAGCGCGGCGACGAGCTGGGCGGCAGCCAGCGAGCCGCCCCCGAGTGCGAAGAAGTCCGCCTCTGGACCGTCCACCGCCGCCCCGAGGAGGTCCCGCCACAACCCGGCCAGCCAGCCCGTCGTGCCGCCCAGGTTCGGTGTTTCCTCGGTGTCATCGCCGCCGGGCGGCGGCCACGGCAGCGCATCGCGGTCGACCTTGCCCGACGTGCGGGTGGGCAGCTCCTCCACCCGGACGAGCCGCGGCACCAGCGGGGCAGGCAACTGCTCGGCGAGGCGGTTGCGCGCCTCGTTGAGGTCGAACGACGGATCAGCGCTGACGAGATAGCCAACCAACAACGGCGTGCCGGTGGCGGTGTGGCGAACCGCGGCGGCGCCGCCCCTGACCCCCGGCAGGTGGACCAGCGCCGAATCGACCTCGCCCAGTTCGATACGGCGGCCCCCGACCTTGACCTGGTCGTCGCTTCGGCCGCAGAAATACAGCCCGTCGCGTTCCAGCCGCACCAGATCACCACTGCGGTAGGCGCGCGCCCAATCCAGTGTCGGCATCGGGGCGTATTTCTCGGCGTCCTTGTCCTTGTCCAGGTAGCGGGCCAGCCCGACGCCGCCGATCACCAGTTCGCCGACCTCGCCGTAGCCGACCGGCTGGCCGTCGGCATCGACGACGGCCAGGTCCCAGCCCGGCAGCGGCAGCCCGATGCTGATCGGTCCGGCACCGTCGAGCTTGGCCGCGCACGCGACGACCGTGGCCTCGGTCGGGCCGTAGGTGTTCCACACTTCCCGGCCGTCGACGGCGAGCCGCTCGGCCAGCTCCGGAGGGCAGGCCTCACCACCAAAGATCAACAGCCGCACCGCTTCCAGTGCCTCGGCGGGCCACAGCGAGGCCAGCGCCGGCACCGTCGACACCACGGTCACGTCGCGGGTGACCAGCCACGGACCGAGGTCCATTCCGCTGCGCACCAGCGACCGCGGTGCGGGGACTAGGCAGGCGCCATGCCGCCACGCCAGCCACATCTCCTCGCACGACGCATCGAAAGCCACCGACAGCCCGGCCAGCACCCGGTCGCCCGGACCGATCGGGTTGTCCCGTGAGAACATCTGCGCCTCGGCGTCGACGAACGCCGCGGCACTGCGGTGCGTGACGGCCACGCCCTTCGGCGTGCCGGTCGATCCGGACGTGAAGATGATCCATGCGTCGTCTCGGGCCAGCGGCACCGCGGCCCGCCAGCCGCGCGACGAGCCGGGGCCTCCGAGCAGGCCCGCTTCGGTGATGACACCAACGACGTTGGCCTCACGGAATACCAATTCGGCGCGTTCGTCGGGGTCGTCGGCGTCCACCGGCACATAGGCCGCGCCGGTGGCCAGCGTCGCGAGGATCGCCACGTACAGCGCGTAGCTGCCCGACGGCATCCGGATGCCGATCCGGTCGCCACGGCCGATGCCCCGGGCGGCCAGCCATTCCACACTGGCCTCGATGTCGCCGATCAGCTCGCTATAGGTGAGCTGGACGGTGCCGTCATCGATCGCTGCCGCGTCCGGGTAGCGCGCGGCGGTTTCATAAATGATGTCGATGAGGGTGCGCGGGCTCGGTGCGGCACGCGACAGCAAGTACTGGGCCGGGACTTGCGTTGGAACAGGGGCTATCGCCACTACACGAAAATACTCAAGTCGCCGCTGCGACGGCGGCCGCGCACGGCGTGTGACGGCTGATTAGGACTCAGGCAGTGC
>CAWFAR010000007.1:0-81474 GCA_963813935.1 uncultured Actinomycetota bacterium | reverse complement strand
GCCCGCGGTCGTTCGCGCTGCCCGAGTTCGACCCGTTCTGGGAGCGGGTCGTCGAGCACGACCTGCTGGTCGGCATGCACTCCAGTGACAGCGGCTACTCCCGGTACACCTCCGAGTGGGACGGCGCCGACCAGGAGATGCTGCCGTTCCAAACCAATGCGATGGGCATCCTCAACGAGTGGCGGCCGATCCAGGACTCGGTGGGGTCGTGGGTGATCCACGGCGCGCTCTACCGCCATCCCAAGCTGAAGGTCGCGATCGTCGAGGCCGGTTCGAAGTGGATGACGCCGCTGCTCGACGGCCTGGCGGAGGTCTTTAAAAAGGCCCCGGAGGCTTTCCCGAGCGACCCAGTCGAGATGGTCAAGAGCCGAATCCACGTCAGCCCGTTTTTCGAGGACGGCATCGACGATCTGGTCAACCTCGTCGGTGTGGATCGGGTGCTGTACGGCTCGGACTGGCCGCACCCGGAAGGGCTGGCGGAGCCGACGTTCTACGTCAACGCGCTGTCGCACCTGTCCGTCGACGACCAGGCAAAGATCATGGGCGGCAACCTCGGTCGGCTCGTCACGGTGTGACAGGCCGGCCAACCTGGCAGACCATCCCCGAGATGGTCCTGAGCGCGGCGGACCGCTTCGGCGACGCGGAAGCGGTTGTCGACGGTCCGCTGCGCCTCACGTTCGCGCAAGTTGTCGAGCGAATACGGTGCGCCGCAGGTGCGTTCGCTGACCTCGGTGTCGGCAAGGGCGAACGGGTCGCCATCTGGGCGCCCAACTCGGCGGAGTGGATTATCGCGGCGTTCGGGTTGCTCGCCGCGGGTGGTGTGCTCGTGCCGGTCAACACGCGGTTTAAGACCGAAGAAGCGGGCGACATCATCGGCCGCAGCGGAGCGAAGGCCGTCCTGGTGCAGAAGGGATTTCTGGGCCAGGACTACACCGCGCCCGCGGGTATACCGGTCATCGATCTCAAATCCGACTTCCTCTCCGGCGGTTGCCCGTTCGAGCGTGCGGTGAGCGGCAACGACATCGCCGACGTCATCTTCACCTCGGGCACGACCGGCCGCCCCAAGGGCGCGATGATGAATCATCAGCAGACGCTGCGGATGTACGAGGAATGGGCGACGCTCGCGGATCTCCGCGAGGGTGACCGCTATTTGCAGATCAACCCCTACTTCCACACGTTCGGCTTGAAAGCCGGGCTCATCACGTCCTTTCTGCGCGGCGCGACGATGCTGCCGGTCGCGGTTTTCGACATCGACACGGTGGTCGATCTCATTGAACGCGAACGCATCACGATGCTGCCCGGCCCGCCGACGCTGTACCACTCGTTGCTGACGGTTCGCGACAAGGCGAAGCTGTCGACGTTGCGGGCAGGCGTCACCGGCGCCGCTGACATCCCTGTCGAACTGGTTCGTCGCATACACGGCGAATTACCCTTCCAGACGTTGATGACCGGTTACGGACTCACCGAGGCCGGCAACGTGACCTTGTCTAGGCCTGGCGATTCGTTCGAGGATGTGGCCACCACCGCAGGCCTGCCCTGCGAGGGGGTTGAGGTGCGCGTCGCCGGTGACGGCGAGGTGCTGGTCCGCGGCTACGGCGTCATGCAGGGCTACCTCGACGAGCCGGAGGCCACCGCGCGGGCGATCGATGATGACGGCTGGCTGCACACCGGAGATCTGGGCAACTTCGACGACGCGGGCCGCCTCCGCGTGGTGGGCCGCAAAAAGGACATGTTCATCGTGGGTGGGTTCAACGCGTACCCGGCGGAGATCGAGGGGTTCTTGCTCGAGCACCCAGCGGTGGCGCAAGCCGCCGTGATCGGGGTTCCCGACGATCGTCTCGGCCAGGTGGGTAAGGCTTTCGTGGTGGCAAACACTAAGGTATCCGAAGATGACCTACTCGCGTGGTGCCGAGAGCGGATGGCGGGATTCAAAGCGCCGAGATCCGTCGAGTTCCTCGACGCGCTGCCGCTCAACGCCACTGGGAAAGTGATGAAGGACCAACTCCGTTGACTGCCGGCGATATTCACTCGATGGTGATCGTATCGGATTATCGTGTCCCGGATCCGACCCGAGTGTGGCCGCTGCTCGAGCGCAACAAGGCGGCACTCGCCGATATCGGCGCACATCACGTTCTGGTGTACACGTCCACCCACGATTACGGCCGCGTACTGGTGATGATCGGAGTACACAGCCGTGAGCCGATCGTGGAACTGCTGCGCTCGCGGGTCTTCTTCGATTGGTTCGATGCCGCCGGAGTCGAAGACATTCCCGCCGTCTTCGCCGGCGAGATCATCGACAGGTTCGTTCCGGCGCCGCCGCCGACACCAAGCGCGCCCGGCGTCGTGGTTGCCGCGATCGCATCCGTCGACGACGCGTCGACCCTGACCGCGGGGGTCCGCTCGGCGATGGACAGATTCACCACGGCCGGCATCCGAAAGACCTGGATTTTCCAGGCTTTCGACGATGACCACGAGGTTCTGATCCTGCAGGAGTTTCCCGACGAGGAGGGCGCGCGAGAGTGGATTGACCACCCAGACGCCGCGGCCCAATGGATGTCGGGTGCGGGCGTCGGTGCCTACCCGCCGGTGTTCGTCGGCCGGTTCTTCGACATGATGCGCATCGAGGCGGACTGAGCGCGTCCGATGTTCGTGTGCCTGTGTAACGGAGTCACCAGCCAGACGGTGACAGAAGTTGTCGCGGCTGGGGCGTGCACGACCAAGGACGTCGCCCAGGCTTGCGGAGCAGGCGCCGATTGCGGCCGCTGCCGGCGCACTGTCCAGGCGATACTGCGAGCGTCAATCCGGGACTGAACGGCGCGGTCGGTTTAGCCTTCCTCAGCGGCGGCGGCTGCCGTCCGGTGACATCGGCCCGACGAGTTGACCGAGCAGGGGCGGGATCTCGAGCCGCGGCAAGACGACCTCGACGAACACCATGCGGTCCTTATTCTGGGCAGCCGCGGTGAATGCGTCGTCGAGTTCGCCATAGGTCTGGGCCCGGAACGCCAGGTGGTTGGCCGCCCCCAGCGCATTGGGGATGTCGGTCCACTTCCAGCTGACAATGTCGTTGTAGGGGGCCGTCTCTCCGTGAATCGCCCGTTCGACGGTGTAACCGTCGTTGTTGACCACCACGATGACCGGGGACAATCCTTCGCGTGCGAAGGTGCCGAGCTCCTGGACGGTCAGTTGCGCGGCCCCATCGCCGATCAGCAACACCGTCCTGCGGTCCGGATGTGCCACTGCCGCCCCTACGGCCGCGGGCAGCGTGTAACCGATTGAGCCCCAAAGTGGTTGACCGATGAAGGTGACTCCGTGTGGCAACCGGTGATCCGCCATGCCGTAATACGACGTTCCCTGATCGGCGAGGACCACATTTCCCGGTGTGAGCGCTACGCAAAGACGATCCCACAGCATCTTTTGAGTCAGCGGTTGATCGCGCGGTGGGGGTGGCGGCAGGGGTTCGGCAGGCGGCGACGCCACGGGTGGCGAGGTGATTCCGCGCCGGACGAGGATTGTGGCCAGCGCCTCCAACGCGGCGCCCATTTCCAACGGCGCGAAGACTTCACCGGCCACACTGCTTTGGTACTGCCCGATGTCGATGGTCCGGGCCGGGTCGATCCGCTGGCTGAAGAAGCCGCTGACCATGTCGGTGAACACCACCCCGGCCGTCACCAGCACCGGAGCCTGCTCGATCGCCGTGCGCACCCATTCGGCGCTGGCCGAACCCGCGTAGATTCCCAGGAAGTTGGGCGCGCTCTCATCGAGTAGACTCTTTCCCCACATCAACGTGGCGTGCGGCACCACGTCCGCCGCCAGCAACGCCTCGAGTTCTTTGACCGCGTGCAGCCGATGGACCAGCAAGTCGGCGAGCACGGTGAGCTGGCGGTCGGCAATGAGTTGGGTCGCGGCCTCGACGAACATCGCCAGCGCGCGGGGGCTGGTGCCACCGGTGTAGCGGGGCAACGCAGCCTCGGATGGCTCGGTAGGGAAGCGGGCCACGTCGGTGGACAGCAAGATGTATCCAGGTCGTTTCTGCTCACGCACCTCGGACAGCACTCGGTCAATCTCTCTGCATGCCGTGGCCGGCATGAGATTTGCTTGGGCACAGGTGATTTCGCGGCTGATCCGGAAGAAATGCTCGAAGTCGCCGTCGCCGAGCGAATGGTGCAGCGCGCGCCTGGTACCTTGCGCGTCTTTGGAGGGGCCGCCGACGATATGCACGACGGGCACGTGCTCGGCATAGCTGCCCGCGATCGCATTGGCCGCTGAGAGTTCGCCAACGCCGAATGTCGTTACCACAGCGGCCATTCCGCGCAACCGCCCGTATCCATCGGCGGCGTAACCGGCGTTGAGCTCGTTGGCGTTGCCCACCCACCGGATGGTGGGGTGGGCGACGATGTGGTCGAGGAATTCCAGGTTGTAGTCGCCGGGAACGCCGAAGATCTCGGAGACGCCGAGCTCGGCGAGGCGGTCGAGAAGATAGTCGCCGACGGTGTAGATGCGATCGGTGGGGCCGGGCCCCGGACCAGTCGGGGTATCAGTCACAAGCACGACGGTACGCCCGGTCGAAACGGTTCCGGCCGACACGCTGTTTCAGTATCGTGCGGGCCATGGCAATCAAAGAATCCCGCGAGATCGTCATCGAAGCCAGCCCCGAGGAGATTCTGGACGTCATTGCCGATTTCGAAGCGATGCCCGAATGGTCGGGGCCTCACCAGAGCGCAGAAGTGCTCGAAACCGGAGGTGACGGCCGGCCCAGCCAAGTGAAAATGAAAGTCAAAACGGCGGGCATCACCGACGAACAGGTGGTGGCCTATACGTGGAGCGGCAACGAGGTGAGCTGGACGCTGGTCAGTTCCGCCCAACAGAAGTCGCAGGACGGCAAGTACATTCTGGTTCCCAAGGGCGACGACGAGACGCTGGTCAAGTTCGAGGTCACCGTCGACCCGAATGTTCCGCTGCCCGGCTTCGTGCTCAAGCGCGCCGTCAAGGGGACGATGGATTCCGCTACCCAGGAGCTGCGAAAGCGGGTGCTGCAGGTGAAGAAGGGCAAATAGTCACAGTGGCGAGCGGGGGGCCCCTGGCCGGGGTGAAGGTCATCGAACTCGGCGGCATAGGACCGGGACCGCACGCGGGGATGATGCTTGCCGACTTGGGTGCTGACGTGGTGCGGGTCCGCCGTCCGGGCGGGCTGACGATGCCGGCCGAGGACCGCGACTTGCTGCACCGCGGGAAGCGGATCGTCGATCTCGACGTCAAGACGCAGCCGGGAACGCTGCTGCGGCTGGCCGCCAAGGCCGACGTGCTGCTGGACTGTTTCCGGCCTGGCACCTGCGAACGATTAGGCATCGGGCCCGACGACTGCGCGGCGGTCAACCCGCGACTGATCTTCGCGCGGATCACCGGCTGGGGACAGGACGGGCCGCTGGCCCCGACGGCCGGCCACGACATCAACTACCTGTCGCAGACCGGCGCGCTTTCAGCGCTCGGCTACGCCGACCGGCCGCCGATGCCGCCGCTGAACCTGGTTGCCGACTTCGGCGGCGGCTCGATGCTGGTGCTGCTGGGCATCGCGGTTGCGCTATATGAGCGGGAACGTTCGGGCAAGGGTCAGGTCGTCGACGCGGCGATGGTCGACGGGGTCAGCGTGCTCGCCCAGATGATGTGGACGATGAAGTCAACCGGTGCCCTGCGCGATCAGCGTGAATCGTTCCTGCTCGACGGTGGCGCCCCGTTCTACCGCTGTTATGAGACCTCCGACGGCAAGTACATGGCCGTCGGCGCCATCGAGCCGCAGTTCTTCGCAGCATTGCTGATCGGGCTCGGCCTGACGCCCGAGGAGGTGCCCGGCCAGCTCGACATCGGTTCATACCCACAGATGTACGACGTCTTCGCCGAGCGGTTCGCCAGCCGGACCCGCGACGAGTGGACACAGGTTTTCGCCGGCACCGATGCGTGCGTCACGCCGGTATTGACGTGGAGTGAAGCCGCGATCGACGACCATTTGAACGCACGGTCGACGCTGATCATCGCCCACAACGTCGAGCAGGCCGCGCCCGCGCCGCGGTTTTCCCGAACGCCGGCCGGGCCGGTCGGGCCGCCGCCGGCGACCACGACACCTATTGCCGAAATCGGCTGGTAGCTAAAAATTTTGCGGCGAACACCATCCGCGCAGAGGTGTGCTGGGGTTAGGTTGTTCTCAGTGGCCGTAAAAGCATCACGAGAATTTGTCATTGACGCGCCGCCAGAATTGGTCATGGAGGCGCTGACAGATGTCGGCGTCCTTTCATCGTGGTCGCCGCTACACAAGCACATCGAAGTGATCGACCGTTATCCCGACGGTCGACCCCACCATGTCAAGACCACCATCAGGATTATGGGGCTCGTCGACAAAGAGATCCTGGAATATCACTGGGGCCCCGACTGGGTTGTCTATGACGTCAAGGGGACCGCCCAGCAGCATGGCCAGCATGTCGAGTACAACCTCAAACCCGAGGGTCTCGACAAGACACGAGTACGTTTCGATATCACCGTCGAACCCGCGGGGCCCATACCCGCATTCATCGTTCGGCGGTCGAGCGAAAAGGTTCTCGACGCCGCGGTGACGGGGCTGAGCAACCTGGTGGTGGGCGGCCGGGATTCGGGTAAGGCGACATAGCCATTTCTCGGGTCGGCACGGTCCGCAATTGTTAATTTTGTAGCAGTGGCCGTTCAAGCATCGTCCGAAATCGTTATCGACGCGCCCGTAGACGTCATCATCGACGCGCTCGCCGACATGGACACCGTGCCATCGTGGTCTGCGGTGCACAAGAAGGCTGAAGTCATCGACACCCATCCCGATGGACGACCGCACCACGTGAAAGTGACGATCAGAGTGGTGGGCATCTTCGATACGCAGCTGCTCGAGTACCACTGGGGGCCCGATTGGATGGTGTGGGATGCGAAAAAGACCATCCACCAACACGGTCAGCATGGCGAGTACAACCTGACCCGCGAGGCCGACGACAAGACCCGCGTGCGATTCGGCATCACTGTCGAACCATCAGCACCACTGCCTGAGTTCTTGGTCAACCGGGCCCGCAAGAAGATCCTGCATGCCGCGCTCGAAGGACTGCGACGACGGGTCATGGGCGGTTCGGGTCCGGCCAAGTAGCCACTCAGTCCCGCAGCGCGCCGAGCCGCCTAATCGCCTCGTCGAGAGTGTCATCGCGTTTGCAGAAGGTGAAGCGCACCAGGTGATTCCACACTTTGGCTTGCGCTGAGGAATGCGGTGCCGCCGGATCGCAGAATGCCGACATCGGAATGGCGGCCACTCCGACCTTTTCCGGTAATGCCGCGCAGAACGCCGTGCTGTCGTCATAGCCGAGCGGACGCGGATCGGCGCACAGGAAGTAACTGCCGTAGCTGTCGTGTACTGCGAAGCCGATCTCGCTCAGCCCCGACGTCAGCCGATCACGTCTGGCCTGCAACGAGCTACGAAGCTCGGCCACCCATGCGTCTTCGGTGTCCAGCGCAAGGGCCACCGCGGGCTGGAACGGCGCGCCGCCGACGTAGCTCAGATATTGTTTGGCCGCACGCACCCCGGCGATGAGTTCCGCCGGGCCGCAGGCCCATCCGATCTTCCAGCCGGTGCAGTTGAACATCTTGGCGGCACTGGAGATAGTGATGGTGCGCTCGGCCATGCCGTCAAAGCCGGCCAGCGGCAGGTGGCGATGGCCGTCGAAGACCAGGTGCTCGTAGACCTCATCGGTGATCACCAAAAGATCGGCTGCCACCGCGATCTCGGCGACCGCCGCCAGCTCGGCCTCGCTCAGCACTGCACCGGTTGGGTTGTGCGGCGAGTTGATGATCAGCGCGCGAGTCCGCGGTGTCAGCGCCCGCCGCAATGCGTCGGTGTCCAGGGCAAAGCCGCGGGCGTCGGGGACCAGCGGTACGGCCAGCCGGTGCGCGCCGGCCATCGCCACCACCGGCGAGTAGGAGTCATAGAACGGCTCGATCAGCAGCACTTCCGAGCCCGGTTCGACCAGCCCGAGAACCGCTGCCGCGATGGCCTCGGTGGCCCCGACAGTCACCAGCACCTCGGTGTCGGCGTCGTACTCGACGCCGAAATGCCGCTTGCGGTGGGCGGCGATGGCTTGCCGCAGTGGCGCGATGCCTATCCCCGGCGGGTACTGGTTGGCACCGTCGGCGATGGCGTCTTGCGCGGCCTTCAGCAACGCCGGGGGGCCGTCCTCGTCGGGAAAGCCCTGACCGAGGTTCACCGCGCCGATCCGCGCGGCCAGCGCCGACATTTCGGCGAACACCGTGGTCGCGTATGGTCGCAGTCGCGACACCGTCATGGTCGTCGAGCCTAGCTTTACGGCCCGGCGTGAAACTGGCTTCACGTTCGGCCGCCAGCGTGTAGCCGGCTTCACGGTCGGCGCTGACCATGGGAATCTTGCCCAACCAACAGGTTGGCCGGGCGCCCCTGTTAGGGTGCTGGTACGGATCCGAACCCTATTTTGTGAACAGGAAGTCGACATGTCCGAAGAAGCCTTTGTCTATGAGGCCATCCGCACACCGCGCGGTAAGCAGAAGAACGGATCGTTGCACGAGGTCAAGCCACTGAGCCTGGTCGTCGGCCTGATCGACGAGCTGCGCAGGCGGTTCCCCGACCTCGACGAGAACCTGATCAGCGATGTGGTGCTGGGCGTGGTCTCGCCGGTCGGTGACCAGGGCGCCGACATCGCCCGTGCCGCGGTGCTGGCCGCCGGGATGCCCGACACCGTCGGCGGCGTGCAGCTCAACCGGTTCTGTGCGTCGGGCCTGGAGGCGGTGAACACCGCCGCGCAAAAGGTGCGGTCGGGTTGGGACGACCTGGTCCTGGCCGGCGGCGTGGAGTCGATGAGCCGGGTGCCGATGGGCTCCGACGGCGGCGCCATGGCGCTTGACCCCGCCACCAACTACGACGTCGGGTTTGTGCCTCAGGGCATCGGCGCCGACCTGATCGCCACCATCGAGGGCTTCTCCCGTGAGGACGTCGACGCCTACGCGTTGCGCAGTCAGGAGAAGGCCGCCGAGGCGTGGTCGGGTGGCTACTTCGCCAAGTCCGTGGTGCCGGTCCGCGACCAGAACGGCCTGATGATTCTCGACCACGACGAGCACATGCGGCCCGACACCACCATGGCGGGTCTGGCCAAGTTGAAGTCCGCCTTCGAGGGTCTCGCGGCATTGGGCGGCTTCGACGACGTGGCGCTGCAGAAGTACCACTGGGTCGAGAGGATCGACCACGTGCACACCGGCGGCAACAGCTCCGGCATCGTCGACGGCGCCGCGCTGGTACTCATCGGCTCCGAGGCTGCGGGCAGGTCGCAGGGCCTGACCCCGCGGGCCCGCATCGTCGCCACCGCCACCACCGGCGCCGAGCCGACGATCATGTTGACCGGACCGACCCCCGCCACCCGCAAGGTGCTTGACCGCGCCGGGCTGACGATTGACGACATCGACCTGTTCGAGCTCAACGAGGCGTTCGCCTCGGTGGTGCTGAAGTTCCAGAAGGACCTGAACATTCCCGACGAGAAGCTCAACGTCAACGGCGGTGCCATCGCGATGGGACACCCGCTGGGCGCCACCGGCGCGATGATCCTGGGCACCATGGTCGACGAACTGGAGCGCCGCAACGCCCGGCGTGCGCTCGTCACGCTATGCATCGGCGGCGGCATGGGTGTCGCGACGATCATCGAGAGGGTTTAAGCACATGGCAGACAACACCATTCAGTGGGATAAAGACGGCGACGGGATCGTCACGCTGACCATGGACGACCCGTCCGGGTCGGCCAACGTGATGAACGAGGCCTACATCGAGTCGATGGGCAAGGCCGTGGATCGCCTTGTCGCCGAGAAGGATTCGATCACCGGCGTAGTGATCACCAGCGCGAAGAAGACGTTCTTCGCCGGCGGAGACCTGAAGGGCATGATCACCCTCGGCCCGGATGACGCCGGGCAGGCCTTCGACACGGTCGAGCGGGTGAAGAAGGATCTGCGCACGCTGGAGACGCTGGGCAAGCCGGTCGTCGCCGCCATCAACGGCGCGGCGCTGGGCGGTGGCCTGGAGATCGCGCTGGCCTGCCATCACCGCATCGCCGCTGACGTCAAGGGCAGTCAGCTCGGCGTGCCCGAAGTGACGTTGGGCCTGTTGCCCGGCGGCGGTGGAGTGACCCGCACCGTGCGGATGTTCGGCATCCAGAATGCTTTCGTCACCATTCTGGCGCAGGGCACGCGGTTCAAGCCGGCCAAGGCCAAGGAGATCGGTCTGGTCGACGAGCTTTTGCCGACCGTCGACGAGCTGGTGCCCGCCGCCAAGGCGTGGATCAAGGCCAACCCGGATGCGCACGAACAGCCTTGGGACAAGAAGGGTTACAAGATGCCCGGCGGTACTCCGTCGTCGCCCGGGTTGGCGGCCATCCTGCCGTCGTTCCCGTCGAACCTGCGCAAGCAACTCAAGGGTGCGCCGATGCCTGCTCCGCGGGCGATCCTGGCCGCCGCGGTCGAGGGCGCCCAAGTCGACTTCGACACCGCCACCCGCATCGAGAGCCGCTACTTCGCGCAGCTGGTCACCGGCCAGGTCGCCAAGAACATGATCCAGGCGTTCTTCTTCGACCTGCAGCACATCACATCCGGCGGGTCGCGGCCCGACGGTATCGGCAAGACACCGATCAAGAAGATTGGGGTGCTGGGTGCGGGCATGATGGGCGCCGGCATCGCCTACGTGTCGGCCAAGGCCGGCTTTGAAGTGGTACTCAAAGATGTGAGCGCGGAAGCCGCCGCTAAAGGCAAGGGCTACTCCGAGAAGCTGGAAGCCAAGGCGCTGGAGCGGGGCCGTACTACTCCGGAAAAGTCCAGTGAAGTCCTCGGTCGTATCACCCCGACGGGCGAGGCCGCCGACCTCGCGGGCGTCGACTTCGTGATCGAGGCGGTGTTCGAGAACCAGGAACTCAAGCACAAGGTGTTCCAGGAGATCGAGGACATCGTCGAGCCCAACGCGTTGCTGGGGTCCAACACCTCCACCCTGCCGATCACCGGTCTGGCGACCGGCGTCAAGCGGCAGGAGGACTTCATCGGTATCCACTTCTTCTCGCCGGTGGACAAGATGCCGCTGGTCGAAATCATCAAGGGCGAGAAGACATCTGATGAGGCGCTGGCCCGGGTGTTCGACTACACGCTGGCCATCGGCAAGACCCCGATCGTCGTCAACGACAGCCGTGGCTTCTTCACCTCCCGCGTCATCGGCACCTTCGTCAACGAGGCGCTGGCCATGCTGGGCGAGGGTGTGGAGCCGGCCAGCATCGAGCAGGCCGGTTCGCAGGCCGGCTACCCGGCTCCGCCGCTGCAGCTGTCCGACGAACTCAACCTGGAGCTGATGCACAAGATCGCCGCCGCCACCCGCAAGGGTGTCGAGGACGCCGGCGGCACCTACGAGCCGCACCCGGCCGAGGCCGTCGTCGAGAAGATGATCGAGATCGGCCGGCCCAGCCGCCTGAAGGGCGCCGGGTTCTACGAATACGTCGACGGCAAGCGCACCCGGCTGTGGCCGGGTCTACGCGAGACGTTCAAGTCCGGCTCCTCGCAGCCGCCGCTGCAGGACATGATCGACCGGATGCTGTTCGCCGAGGCGCTGGAAACGCAGAAGTGTCTCGACGAGGGTGTGCTGACGTCGACGGCCGACGCCAACATCGGGTCGATCATGGGTATCGGGTTCCCGCCGTGGACCGGTGGTAGCGCCCAGCTCATCAAGGGCTATCAGGGTCCGGCTGGTACGGGCAAGGACGCCTTCGTGGCCCGGGCCAGTGAGTTGGCGGCCAAATACGGCGACCGCTTCCTGCCGCCGGACTCCCTGACCAGCTGAACCGCGGGCTCAGCCGGTGCGCTGCAGCACATAGCAGTGCACCACGAATCGGTTGCGAACCAACGCGACCGGTGTGTATCGGCTGGCGGGCCCTTTGCCAAACGCCAGTCGTTCATCGGTCGCCGACAGCAGTGTCCATGCGGGCGTGAATCGGCGCTCGACCTCTTCCTCATCGAGTCCCAGAAATCCGATCGGGCCACCGGGTTTGGCGGCGACGATCAACAGCCGTGCGCCGGGGGCCGCGGCCGCTGTGATCTCCCGGACATAAAGGTCACGGTCGCCGTCACTCATGCCGTGTAGGCAGCCGTTGTCCACGATCAACTGAAACGTTGTATCGAGCCCGGCTCGACTTAGATGTGTGACGTCGGTGTGGATGAAGTCGACCGGCACGCCGGCAGCACGAGCCTTGACGCGGGCCTTATCGAGCGCCTTCGGGACGAAGTCAACCCCCGTGACGTCCCATCCGTGCTGAGCGAGGTACACCGAAGAGTCGCCGGTGCCGCATCCGACGTCCAGCGCCGCTTCCGGCGGCAACGCGGGTGTATCAACAGTTCCTTCGATCAGCTCCCGCAGCCTCTTCGAATGCGCATGACCGTCCCACGGGGTGAAGCCGAGCCCGTAAAAGACCCGGAACAAGTTGTGTCGAGATGCCATGACTCACGGTATTCCTTGCGCTCTTAGCCGCCACCCACCGGCGCTTAGGTGTGGCGCTGAAAGAGGTAGTACCGCGCCGGGGTCTTCTCGCGGTCTAGCTCCCGCTCGTGGCCGGCGGACAACAGCGTCCAGGCGGGGGCGAATCGTCGTTCCATCTCGGCGGGGTCGACGCCCCGCACGCCGAACCTCCCGCCGGGAAGGAACGCGACGATCAATAGCCGGGCGTCCGGCGCAGCTACGGCGCTGACCTCTCGGACGTACGCGTCGCGATCACCGTCGCTCATGTTGTGCAGGCAGCCGTTGTCGACGATCAACGGGAAGTCTGCGCCGATGCCTTCCTGACTTAGATGCGTGACGTCAGCGTGGACGAAGTTGATCGAAAGATTGGCGGCGCCGGCTTTTATGCGGGCCTTATCGAGGGCCTTCGGCACAAAGTCAACGCCGGTGACCTTCCAGCCGTGTTGTGCAAGGTAGATCGACGTGTCGCCGGTACCGCATCCGAGGTCAAGGGCAGATCCCGCGGGCAGCGGGGGCGTGCCACTGGTTCCTTCGACCACGTCCTGCAGGTTCTGTGCGATCGGGTGACCGTCCCATGGGGTGAACCCGACCCGGTAGAAGATCCGAAATAGGGTGTGTTTCGACGCCATACCGCCACGGTATGCCACGATCGGCGCGCACTAAAGCGCCTCGTCATCCTTGCAGGCCACAGCAATTCGGCGCCATTGCTCGCGGGGAAAGGCCCGCTGGTCGGCCCCCAACACCTGGACGCAGACGTGGTCGGCGCCGGCCGAACGATGCTCGGCGACCCGGCGCATGACGGCATCTTCGTCGCCCCACGCAATGATCGCATCGAAGAGCCGATCGTTAACGTGCGCCAAATCATCGTCCGAGAACCCGCTGCGCAGCAGGTTATTGGCGTAGTTCGGCATCGCCAAATACGCACGAAGCCAGTCGGTCCCGATGCTGCGCGCCTCGTCGGCGGAGTCACACAGGATCAGGGTCTGTTCCGGCAGCAACAACGGCCCTTCGCCCAAAGCCGCACGGGCAGAAGCGGTGTGCTCCGGGGTGACAAGGTAGGGGTGGGCGCCGCGAGCGCGGCCCGCGGACAAAGCCAGCATTTTAGGGCCGAGCGCGGCAAGAACCCGACATTCGGCGGACACCGGCCGTTGCGCGGCATCCAGCGCGTCAAGAAATGACGCCGTCGCCGCCAGCGGTTTGCGGTATCGCCCGGGCTGGCTGGCGTCGATGAGCGGCGCGTGGCTGACTCCGATCCCCAGCAGGAAGCGGTTCCCGTGCTCAGCGGTCAACGCCGCATAGGATTCAGCAACATCGCTGGCCGAGTGCATCCAAAGATTCAGGATCCCCGTCGCGATCACGGTGCGTTTGGTTGCGGCGAGCAGGCGACCCACCGCATCGAATACCGGCCCGCCTACGTCTGGAATCCACAGCGCCGCAAAGCCCAGCTCATCCAATTCCGCTGCTGCGTCGGCGGATTCGGATGAGTCGCCGTAGCGCAGTTGACTGCTCCATACCCCGACACCGGTAAGCTCCATCGGTCATCAATCCTCTCGTGGCACTCTAAGGGCCATGCTGCCAAACGCCCGCTCCCTCGTAGTCTTTGTACTGCATCGAGTCGTAGAGCCGCACGCCCTTCGCGTTCAGCCTTGCCAGCGCCTTGATGAGCCCGGCGGGCAGCATCGAGATGAGTTGGGCGCCCCGGGTCAATGCCCACACTCCGGCTGCGGAGTTGGGGACGAGGCTCTTGGCCACGGTGCGCGCCAACGCGCGGCTGCGGCGCACGGGATCAGCCATCTCCCGCTCGTAAACCGCGAACGCTTGCGCGTGATCTCCGTTGGCTTGTGCCAGTTCACCGGCGAGCACATAGGCGCCCAGCACCGCGATGCTGGTGCTACCGCCGACCGCGGGTCCCGGGCAGTAGCCGGCGTCGCCGACCAGCGTGACCCGCCCGCGCGACCAGGTGTCCAGCTGCAACTGGGTGATCGAGTCGAAGTAGAACGTCGGTGTGCGGTCCAGCTCGTCGAGCCAGCCGTCCACCATCGCATGCTTCCCGGCGAACGCGACGCGGAGTAACTCCTTCTGCCGCACAGCATCTCGGTAGTGATACTCGAGTTCTTCGTTGCTGCGGAACATGAACAACGCCCGCGCGTCGTCCAGAGGTTGCGCGGTGTAGATCCCCGCGAGACGACCGACGCCGAGGTGGATGACCATCTCTTTCTCGTGCGCAAGCGATTTCGGCACCGACAGTACCGCCAGGTATCCGCCGAGGAACTGCGTTCGTCCCGCATCCTCGCCAAAGACCAGACGCCGCACGTTCGAGTGCAGCCCGTCGGCGCCGATCACGACGTCGAACCTGCGCGGCGCCGCGCGCTCGAAGGTCACCTCCCCGTCGGGGGAGATGGCCGTGATCGAGTCGCCGAACAGATACTCGACCTCGTCGCGGCCGGCGTCGTAGTACGCCTCACTGAGGTCATCTCGCATGATCTCCACGTGACGGTCAGATGCGGCGCCGACGGCCTTGGTGAGATCAATGCGGACCGGCTGCCGCGTGCCCTCGCGATAAATCCTCGCGGTGTCAGTTCCGGTGGCCAGCGCCTCAATTTTCGGCAGCACACCCATCTTTTCCGAGATCTCCATGGCCGGTCGGAACAGGTCAACTGCGTGACCCCCCGTCTTACGCAATGCCGGTGCGCGCTCGACGATGGTGACGTCGAACCCGTGCCGGGTGAGCCAGTACGCCAGCACCGGGCCCGAGATGCTGGCCCCGGAGATGAGAATCCGCATGACGACCCCTGACTTCTCAAAGTTAGGTAAGCCTAACACAGCGCTTACCTATCGGTAAGTCAGTTAAGCTTGCGGGGTGAGTAGACCCCGGTCAGACACCAGGCAGCGAATCCAAGAGGTCGCCCGGGACTTGTTTCTCCAGCAGGGCGTGCAGCGCACCAGCCTGCAGGACATCGCGGACAAGCTCGGGATCACCAAGCCCGCGTTGTATTACCACTTCGCCTCCCGGGAAGACTTGGTGCGCAGCATCCTGGTGCCGTTGATCGACGAAGGTGAGCAATTCGTTGCCGATCAGGAGCGCCACGGCGATACCGATGTCCGCGAGTTGCTGGAGGGCTATTTCGATTTTCACTACCGGCATCGTGAGGACCTGGTGCTGGTGCTTGCCGAATTGACGGCGCTGGCCGACCTTGGCCTCATCGACAAGGTGCTGGCTTGGCGTGACCGGCTCGGCAAGCTGGTGTTCGGTCCGAATCCGACGCTCGCGCAATCCACCCGCGCGGTGGTGGCGTTCGGCGGTCTGCAGGACTGCTGCCTGCAGTTTCCCGACACCCCTTACGAGTCGTTGCGTGCGAACTCGGTGGCGGCCGCCCTCGCCACGCTGGGGATGTGACGAATCAATTCTGGTACAACGGTTTTGGTACTTAGCCGAATCACGCGGTGCTCTGGTCCTGGGCGTTCTGCGTGAAGATGTCCCCGGAGCTCGGGTTGGTGTCGTCGTCGACCGCGATGATGCTGCCGTCGGTGGCGCTCGGCGGGGCCTGCAGGACCTGCGAGCTCGATGCGACAACGGTTCCGGCGCCACTGGGTGGCGCGGCGTTCAATAGCGTGAGCGTCGCGATCGCCGCGGCTCCGGCGAACATCACTGGCATCAGCCGGATTTGCCGACGCCGAGCGTCGGCTGGTTTGGTTTTATGCCCGATGGTTGTCATGCGTCATATTTACGGCTTGGTTGTCAGCGGCGGCTGAGCGAGAGTTATCGATCTGCTGTGAGGCGACGGCGGCACCGGGCTAGAGTCGCTAGCTATGCGCTTTGGTCTCTTCATTCCGCAAGGCTGGCGAATGGATCTCGTCGGCATCGAACCCGAAAAACACTGGGCGGTGATGCGCGACCTGGCCACCTACGCCGACAACAGCGCATGGGACTCACTGTGGGTCTACGACCACTTCCACACCGTGCCGATGCCGTCGGGCGAAGCCACCCACGAGGCTTGGTCGCTGATGGCGGCATACGCGGCGACCACTTCGCGGATCAAACTCGGCCAGATGTGCACGGCGATGAGCTACCGCAATCCGGTCTATCTGGCCAAGGTGGCGGCGACGGCCGATATCATCTCCGGGGGCCGGATCCAGATGGGAATCGGCGGCGGCTGGTACGAACATGAATGGCGGGCTTACGGTTACGGCTTTCCGTCGGCCGGCGTGCGGTTGGGGCGGCTGGACGAAGGCGTGCAGATCATGCGTGATGCCTGGCGCGACGGCAAGGTCAGCTTCGATGGGGAGCACTACCAGGTCGATGGTGCGATTGTGGCCCCGAAGCCGCTGCAGGACAACGGGATTCCACTATGGATCGCCGGTGGCGGCGAGAAGGTGACCTTGCGCATCGCCGCGAAATACGCGCAGTACACCAACTTCACACCGGAGCCCGCGGCATTCGCCCACAAGTCGGAGGTGCTGGCGCAGCACTGCCACAAGCTGGGCACCGACTTCGACGCGATCGTGCGCTCGGCCAACTTCACCGCTCTCCTCGGTACGTCGGACACCGATGTCAAGGACCGGCTGCACCGGGTACGCGATCGCATGGTCGACTATGTGCCCGAGTCGGTGGCGGATGCGATGCTCGCCGGTGGCAGCGGACCGGAATCGGCGACCGGCACACCGGAACAGGTCATCGAGCGGATCGCGAAGATCCGCGACCTCGGCTGCGAGTACGCGATCTGTTATTTCCCGGAGGCCGCATACGACCGTTCGGGCATCGAGTTGTTCGAACGTGAAGTGATTCCCGCGCTGAGCTAGATGTCGCTAGTGGCGTACCTGGTCTTGACCGGCGGCGCTGCCAGCAGTGGCGGCAACTCGGTCACCCGACCTTCGCCGGCACGAAATTGCCGGTAGGCCTCGTCGTGCTCGACCGTCTCCCAGAGTTCGTAGATGATCCAGTGGGTCTCATCGTCTTGATCGGTGAGCACGTCGGTGCGGAGGTTCCCATCGAACGCCCGGGTGACTTGCAGGGTCCGGCGCATGAGGTCGCGGGCCGCGGGCACCGCTTCGGGTTTGAATCTGAGCTCGAGTAGCACCGTGATCGGCATAGCGCCAACATAGCGTCTCGAGCGCCGGGTGCCTCGGACAGCGGTGAGAATGCGATTTCCACTTTTAAGGAATGCTGTTGTACCTTTCAGTGAGCGCATTATTCTGTTGGCGGACGACGGAGGATTCTCGATGCAGAAGGCACTCGCCCCCGACATCTCTACCTGGCCCGACGAGAGTCCGCAGCTGATCGGCAGTCAGTGCGGAAGCTGTGCTGCCACGACGTTCCCCGTGCAGCAGTGGTGTCCGCGCTGCAGTAGCGGTGAGATGACTGAATTGCTGTTACCGCGCCGCGGAACCCTGGTGACGTGGACCACCCAGGGTTTCCCGCCCGGAGCTCCCTTCGCCGGTCCGACCGGCAAGGATTTCGTACCGTTCGGGGTGGGTCTGGTGCAGCTCGGCGACGTCATCCGGGTCGAGGGCCGGCTGACCGAAAACGACCCGGCCAAACTGCAGTTCGGCCAGGAAGTCGAGCTCACCATGGTGCCGTTTACCACCGATGCCGACGGCAACGAGATCGTCACGTTCGCGTTCCAGCCGGTCTGAGGAAGGAGCCTGAGATGACTAACGATGTCGCCATCATCGGCGTGGGCCTGCATCCATTCGGCAGGCACGAGAAGACCGCGATGCAGATGGGCGCCGAGGCCATCCAATCCGCACTGACCGACGCCGGTCTGGAATGGAAAGACATCCAGTTCGGCTTCGGCGGCAGCCACGAGGTGTCCAACCCGGATGCGGTGACCCGCTTGGTCGGGCTGACCGGCATCACGTTCACCAACGTCTTCAACGCCTGCGCCACCGCGGCCAGTGCCATTCAGCAGACCGCCGACACCATCCGATTGGGCAAGTACGACATTGGCATCGCCATCGGTTTGGACAAGCACCCGCGCGGCGCGTTCACCGACGACCCCGCCAAGCTGGCGCTGCCGCAGTGGTATGCGCAGAACGGGCAGTTCGTCACCACCAAGTTCTTCGGCATGAAGGCCAACAAGTACATACACGACCACAATATCTCCCAGTCCACGCTGGCCAAGGTGGCCGCCAAGAACTTCCGCAACGGTGCGTTGAACCCGAATGCCTTCCGCCGCAAGGCGATTCCCGAGGACGAGATCCTCAACTCGACCGTGCTGAACTACCCGCTGACGCAGTACATGTTCTGTGCGCCCGACGAGGGTGCCGCCGCGGTGATCATGTGCCGGGCCGACATGGCGCACAAGTTCACCGACAAGCCGGTGTATGTGCGGGCCTGCGAGATCCGCACTCGCCGCTACGGCGCCTACGAGGTGCACGCCACGTCGGCGCCGTTGGACGAGGACGCCTCGCCGACGGTGTACGCGGCCAAGGCCGCCTACGACGCCGCCGGCATCGGGCCCGAGGATGTCGACATCGCCCAGCTACAGGACACCGACGCCGGCGCCGAGGTCATCCATATGGCCGAGACGGGTCTGTGCGCAGACGGCGAGCAAGAGAAGCTGGTGGCCGACGGCGCCACCGAAATCCACGGCTCGATTCCGGTCAACACCGATGGCGGGCTGATCGCCAACGGTGAGCCGATCGGCGCGTCGGGGCTGCGGCAGATGCACGAGCTGGTGCGTCAGCTGCGCGGCGAGGCGGGCGAGCGTCAGGTGCCCGGCAATCCACGCGTCGGCCTGGCGCAGGTGTACGGCGCACCCGGTACCGCGTCGGCGACCATCCTGTCGCTCTAAATCCGCCGAGCCTCGATATAAGTCGGTCTAAATCGCTGGGCCCAGCAGATCGTCCGCATCGCGAATGATGTAGCCGTAGCCCTGCTCTGCCAAAAAGCGCTGCCGGTGTGCGGCGTATTCGGCGTCCAGGCTGTCGCGGGCCACCACCGAATAGAAGATGGCACCACCGCCGTCGGACTTGGGCCGCAACAATCGGCCCAGCCGCTGGGCCTCCTCTTGGCGTGAGCCGAAGGTTCCCGAAACCTGCACCGCCACAGAGGCTTCGGGCAAGTCGATGGAAAAGTTGGCGACCTTGGACACCACCAGCGTGGACACCTCGCCACGGCGGAAGGCGTCGAATAGCTCTTCGCGCTCCGTGGTGCGGGTAGACCCCTGGATCACCGGAGCGTTCAGCTCGGCGCCCAGCTCGTCGAGCTGATCGAGGTACGCGCCGATCACCAGGGTCTGCTCGCCGGGGTGTTTCTCCAGAATCGATTTGACCACAGCAATTTTGGTGTGCACCGTCGAGCACAATCGGTAACGTTCTTCGGGTTCGGCGGTGGCGTACATCATTCGCTCGTTGTCGGTCATGGTGACCCGGACTTCGACACACTCCGCCGGCGCGATCCAGCCCTGCGCCTCGATGTCCTTCCACGGCGCGTCATAGCGTTTCGGTCCGATCAGGGAAAACACGTCACCCTCGCGGCCGTCCTCGCGAATCAATGTGGCGGTCAGACCCAGCCGCCGCTTGGACTGCAGATCGGCGGTCATCCGGAACACCGGTGCCGGCAACAGATGGACCTCGTCGTAAATGATCAGCCCCCAGTCGCGGCTGTCGAAGAGCTCCAGATGGCGGTACTCGCCCTTGGTGCGGCGGGTGATCATTTGGTACGTCGAGATGGTGACGGGCCGGATTTCCTTGCGTTCGCCGGAGTATTCGCCGATCTCGTCCTCGGTCAGCGAGGTGCGCGCGACCAGCTCACGTTTCCATTGCCGGGCGGCGACGATGTTGGTGACCAGGATGAGCGTCGTCGCACTGGCTTTCGCCATCGCCGCCGCCCCGACCAGCGTCTTGCCGGCGCCGCATGGAAGTACCACCACCCCCGAGCCGCCGGCCCAGAACGAGTCTGCGGCCATCTGCTGATAATCGCGCAGGTGCCAGTCGTCCTGCTGCAGGCTGATCGGGTGCGCCTCGCCGTCGACGTAGCCGGCGAGATCGTCCGCGGGCCAACCGATCTTGAGCAGCATTTGCTTGATCCTGCCGCGCTCGCTGCCGTGGACGACGACGGTGTCATCGTCGATCCGGGCGCCGAGCATCGGTGCGATCTTCTTGTTGCGGAGCACTTCCTCGAGCACCGCGCGATCAAGGCTTACCAGCGTCAGGCCGTGGGCCGGGTGCTTGACCAATTGCAGCCGGCCATAGCGGGCCATGGTGTCGACGATGTCGACCAGTAGTGGCTGGGGCACCGCGTAGCGCGAGTAACTGACCAGCGCGTCGACGACCTGTTCGGCGTCGTGGCCGGCCGCGCGGGCATTCCACAGTGCCAGCGGTGTGATGCGGTAGGTGTGCACATGTTCGGGTGCGCGTTCCAGCTCGGCGAACGGGGCTATGGCGGCGCGTGCGGCGCCGGCCAGCTCGTGGTCCACTTCGAGCAGCACCGTCTTGTCGGACTGCACGATCAACGGCCCGTCAGTCATATGCCCCATTATTCAGTCGTCGGCCGACACCACTGACGTGATGCGGTGGATCGCGAAGTCGCGGAGCCGCCCGGACGCCGAATCGAAGGCCACCAGTTGCCCGCCCCGTATGGTGATCGGCGACACCACCCGCTGGGTGGCCACGCCGGCGGCGTCGAGGTAGCCGATCACCAGGGTGTCCTGATTCTTGGCCGCGCGCTGCAACAGCGACATGGTGACCGCGGGGTCGACGCGGATATTGCCGAACGGTGCTGCGGTCACCTTACGCAGCACCGAGACGACCGCGTTCAGTGTCTCGCTGCTTGGGCGCGGCGGTGGGCGGTAGGGGCGACGGTGCTGCGGCGTGGGCACCCGGGCGCCGCGAGGCCGCACGTCGACGATGGCGCCCGAGGAATCTTCGGCCGCGGGGGCGAAGCCTGCCGCCCGCAACGCAAGGAGCATCTCGGCGATGGGCGCGGGCGACACGGCCACCGTGGGAGCCAGGGCACGCAGCTGCAGATCTGCCGCGGCCGCCACCGCCTGGGCCAGCAGGGCCGGGTCCTCGCAGCGCACGAACGACGCGGCCATCCCGATCCGAAGCTGCCCGTGCCGACGCGCAACATCGTCGATGAGGTATGTGAGTCCTTGTGGCACAGCTGTTTTAGAGTATTTAGCGAAAAATGCGTGCATCCAGTCACGGGTTTTGCCGATGTCGAGCGCGTGCCGGATCGACTGCTCGCTGATGCGGTACACCATCGCCGCGCCGGCTGATTCGACGGTGGCAACTGCGGCCAATTCCTCGGCGAGATCGCGTTGCATTGGTCCGGGCACCACGACGGTCAGGTCGGCTTGCAACAAAAAGTGGTCGATCGGTTTGGGCAGTGCCCGCGTCATCGCATCGATCGCGACGGCGGGGTCGACGGCTTCGTTGAGTAGCGCGCGGCCGGGAGTGCTGATCGCCCCACGACCCACCAGGCCCAGCGCATGGCTCTCGGTCAGCAGGTCAGCCATCGGTCCAGGCTGCAGCCGTCTCGCCCAGCGCGGGCGCCGCCAGATCAGCGCCGCCGACGCTGCTGCTGCGTCGACCCCGGCACCGGGGGGCAGCTCGGCGAGCATCCCCAGCAACAGTCGCCGATCCAGCGGAGCGGCCGTCGAGTACAGCGAATCCGTAAGGGCGCCATACGGTTTAGCATCCGGACCCCGGGTGCCGATCAACGCCGGCCGTCCCGGCAGGTCAAGCCAGGTGCCGGCCAGCAGGTGCCAACGCTCAGCGGTTGACATCGCGCTGAATCGGTTGGTGGCCACCGTCGGCGCCCAATACGGTCCGTCACTGTTGACAGGCTCCGGATCGGGCATCCCGCTGGCGATCAATCCGGCCGCGGCCGCGACTTCCAGGATCAGGCCCAGCCGCGGCTCGTCAATGCCGGTTGTCTTGGCCAGCCGTTTGACTTCCCGAACTCCCAATCCGCCGCTGCGCAGCTCGGGAACCGGTGTGGTGCCGAGGCTTTCGAGCAGCACGTCGAGTTCGCGCAGCAGGTCGATGATGGCTCCGGCAGCCACCGCATCGGCGTCCTCTTGTGTGGTGGTTGACACCACCGGGTCTGGTGCCGTCAGTTGCATCGGACCGGGTTGCTCGCCGCGCAGTACCTGTCCGACGTGGCGGGGCAAGATCACCGTCTCGGCATCGATCCGTCGCAGCAGGCCCATCGCCAGCAGCTGCGGCACCGGCCGATCCGCCGGGGCGCCGGGCGCGGCGTCGCGGGTACGTCCCATCGGAGACCCTTGGAGCAGTTTCTCCAAGACCTCGAGCTGTGCTTTGTTGAGCCGGTCGATGATATCGGCGATTTGTTCGCCGGTGTGTGAGCTGTCCTCGAGCGTGACCTGCCCCGAATGCCACGGCAACGCCGTGCCGGCGTCGGCGGCCACCCGGACCGCGGTCTCGCCCCAGACCAGGGCACGTTGCCTGAGGTCTTCCAGCGCGCCCATCACGTCGGCTTCGGAAGCGCGGTCGCCGATCAGCGCCAGCAGCTTTGCGGTCGGCACTGGCGCGGTGTCGGCCTGCAGCACCAGCAGTGCGTCGAGCATGGCCAGCCGCAGGAAGTCGAGCTCATCGGTGGCAGCCTTGACCGACTGCCGGGCCACCGCGCGCGCAGCCAGTGCTGGGATGCTGCCAGGTGGCGGCTGGGCAAGGTCTGGCCGTAGCTCCAGCAGCCGGATCAGCCGCTCATCGGGCAAGTCGGCAAGCCAGGACCCCAGCGGGATATCCGGGGTGTTGTCGGTCATTGCTGACCAGCGTAAAGCAGCGAGCGGACCCCGAGGTCATGGCGAGGACGCGGGAATTCAGCACCTGCGGCCTAGCGTCACGTCCGCGGGCGCGACCTGTCAGAATGGACCTCGTGGCTGACATTGCTGAGGACAAGGCGGGCAAAACCCGGTACGTCGACAACGGCTGGCCGACGTCGGATCCCGACGACCATGCGGTGAGCGAACTGGCGACCGATCGCACGGGTGCGTTATCCCCTTTCGGCGACCTGACGTTCCCGCTGCCCTCCGACGACCTGCCCTACGTTCACCCGGTAACCGACGTCAACCGGTAGGTCGCCAGGATGGCCGAGGCATCCAAGGCCCGTGCGACGTGGGAGTCGGGGGAATCCCGCTCGAATTCGCTGTCGCACCTGGATGAGCGGGGGGCGGCGCACATGGTCGACGTCACTGAGAAGGGCGCGACCAAGCGCACCGCCGTTGCCGCGGGTGCCTTGCGGACCTCGGCGCACGTGGTGGCGCTGATCTCAACCGGCGGCCTTCCGAAGGGTGATGCGTTGGCTACCGCACGGGTGGCAGGCATTCTGGCAGCAAAGCGCACCAGCGACCTGATTCCGCTGTGCCACCAGCTCGCGCTCACCGGGGTCGATGTCGATTTCACCGTCGGCGAGTCCGACATCGAGATCACCGCGACGGTGCGCAGCACCGACCGCACGGGTGTGGAGATGGAGGCGCTGACCGCTGTCAGCGTGGCTGGGCTTACGCTCTACGACATGATCAAGGCGGTTGATCCGTCCGCTCGTATCGATGACATTCGGGTGCTGCGCAAAGAGGGCGGCAAAAGCGGAAATTGGACACGCTGATGGGCGCGCGATCCGCACGGGTGATCATTGCCTCGACCAGAGCATCCACCGGAGAGTATGACGATCGCTGCGGGCCGATCATCGCCGAATGGCTTGGACAGCATGGGTTTTCGCCTGTAGAGCCGGATGTGGTCGCCGACGGGAACCCGGTTGGTGATGCACTGCACGCCGCGGTCGACGATGGCGTCGACGTCATCATCACCTCGGGTGGTACCGGCATCTCACCCAGCGATAACACCCCGGACCAGACCGCGGCTGTGCTGGATTACATGATCCCCGGACTGGCTGACGCCATCCGCCGCTCCGGGCTGCCGAAAGTGCCGACGTCGGTGCTGTCGCGCGGTGTGTGCGGTGTGGCCGGCCGAACCCTGATCGTCAACTTGCCCGGCTCACCCGGTGGGGTACGTGATGGCCTTGGGGTGCTCGGCGATGTGCTCGACCACGCGCTCGACCAACTCGCCGGCAAAGATCACGAGCGATGACGCTCGTGCTGCGCGCCGCCATGACCGAGCAACCGATCTGTCTGGCCGAGCATGAAGAACTGGTGGGCCATCAGTCGGCTGGAGCCATCGTCGGGTTCGTGGGCATGATTCGCGACCACGACGGCGGACGCAGGGTGGTGCGGCTGGAGTATTCCGCGCACCCGTCGGCCGCAGAGGTCATCGCCGAGGTGATAGCGCAGGTCGCTGAGGAGTCCAGCGGGGTGCGCGCTATCGCGGCCAGCCACCGGATCGGCGCGCTGCACATCGGTGAGGCGGCGCTGGTGGCCGCGGTCGCCGCCGACCATCGACAGGCGGCATTCGCCACCTGCGCCCATCTGGTTGACACCATCAAGGCACGGCTACCGGTGTGGAAGCACCAGTTCTTCGACGACGGAACCGACGAATGGGTGGGCTCGGCCTAAGGCCGCGCGACGACATTCTCGTCGACCGGGTGGGGTGCCGACGCTCTCCGCAAGCGGGGAGTTATCCCTTGGTCGCCTGCGGGAGAGTCCAGCAATCCGAGTAAGCGCCTAGGCGCAGATCCTCAGTGGGCGCCGGACGGCTGTGCAATCGCGTCCAGCGCGTCGTTCCCGTGGATGTCTTGGCCCTGGATCGCGTCCCACAGCTTCCTCGTGTAGCGGACTGTCGACACCTGCTGTGGTCCAGCGGCGTTGAGATCACCAGGAGCCGGCGGCGGCGCGTCGGCGGGCGCGGGCGGTACCGCGTCTGCGGGAGGCGCCGGCGGTACCGCGTCTGCGGGCGGCGCGGGTGGCACGGCGTCTGCGGGAGGCGCCGGTGGCACGGCGTCAGCAGGCGGCGCGGGCGGTACGGCGTCTGCGGGAGGCGCCGGCGGTACGGCGTCTGCGGGAGGCGCCGGCGGTACGGCGTCTGCGGGCGGCGCGGGCGGTACCGCGTCTGCGGGAGGCGCCGGTGGCACCGCGTCTGCGGGAGGCGCGGGCGGCGCCAAGTCCGCAGGAGGTGCAGGCGGCAGATCCGCGGGCGCCGGCTGGCCAAACGAGGCCAGCAGGACCGGCGCGGGCGGGTTGGCCGGCGGCGGGGGAGGCGGCGGAGGAGGAGCGTCTGGCGGAGGAGCGTCTGCCGGCGGTGGTGCCAGCGGCCCACCGTTGAGCCAGGGCAAATCCAGGCCGGCCGGTGCCGGTGCCGGTGCGGGAGCCTCGCGCGTGGTCGGGCCCGACAGCGGACCACCGCACACGGGCCAGGCGCCACGACCCTGGGTCGCCAGTACCCGCTCGGCGACCGCGATCTGCTGGTCCTTGGTGGCCAGCTGAGCCGACGGGGCGTACTGGCCGCCGCCATGCGAGGCCCAGGTACTTGAGGTGAATTGCACACCGCCGTAGAAGCCGTTGCCGGTGTTGATTCCCCAGTTGCCGCCGGACTCGCAACGGGCTACTTGATCCCATTCGCCATCGGTGGCCGCGGCTGCCTGGCCGGCGAGAGCGATGCTGCCGCCACCAAGAACCGCCCCGGTAAAGGCGATCTTGGCGACGCTGATGTTTGAACTAGTGGGCTTACGGTGCCGTCCACTCATGCGCGCCGGAATTTCCTCTCTTTGCACGCCTACGAGGTCAGCTGTCGGGTTCGGGTTGGAGAGGCTACCCGGCCAGCGCGTCCTCCGGAGAGGGACGACGCCAGCTTCACCCCAAGGAGCCGCAAGCGACTCCAGTCCGATCACGGTGGACCGGTGGGTCCCCCGCCTCCATCCAGGTTTTGGTGTCCCCCGCCTGGTGGATGGAGCTCGGCGCGGCTAGGTGAGGGAAGGACCGCCACCGGTTACTTGGCGAGCCTCCGGAGACGCTAGCGGGTTCTGTTGGTCTCGTCACGTCTTGTGAAACCGGGCGTTTCCCTCACGGCCATCTGGAAAAGCGCCTGGAAAGCCGGATAATTGCGCAGGTCAAGGAGACCCGAGATCGGAGCGTGTCCGGGCCGTTATCATTCCGTTACGTGAGGTATCTCACACCATCAGCCGCCGGCGAACGGCGGTAGCACGTCGATCGTGTCACCCGATCGCAACGCTTTGGTGTCGTCGCGAACGGCGATTCCGTCGCACAAATATGAGCATCGATTCAGCACCGTTGCCAGACGAGTACCCGGGACGGCGAGCCTTTTAACCAGATCGGCCACCGTGGTACCTGGACGCAGTATCACTGATTCCGATTCGGCTCCGGCCGCGGCGCGCGCGGCGGCGAAATAGCGGACCGTGACCTGGATTCCGTCAGGTTCGACGGGCACCTCAGCCACCGATCGAGCTCATCGGCCGGTCAGGTTGGATGAAGTTGGGGTCGTTGATGCCGTGGCCGGCGGGCTTGCCCCACATCGCGGTACGCCATGCAGCCTCGACCACGTCGTCGTCCGCTCCGCTGCGCAGCAGGCCTCGAAGGTCTGTCTCCTCGGCCGCGAACAGGCAGCTGCGGATTTGGCCGTCGGCCGTCAGCCGGGTGCGGTCACAGGTCGAGCAGAAAGCATGCGACACCGACGCGATGACACCGAACTTTCCGGCCGGCGTGTTCGGGCCCGTGTCCACCAGCCAGAGTTCGGCTGGCGCCGAACCACGCGGCGCCGGGTCCGGCCGCAGCCGAAAGTGCGGGCGCAGCGCCGCCAGCACGTCGTCGGCGGTCAGCGCGGCCTCCCGGCGCCATTGGTGCCCGGCATCCAGCGGCATCTGCTCGATGACCCGCAATTGGTAGCCATGCTCGAGGCAGAACCGCAACAGCTCGATGACGTCCTCTCGCCCGGTGGCGGGATCGAGCACGGCGTTCACCTTCACCGGCGTCAGACCTGCCGCCTTGGCGGCAGCCAGGCCGTCCAGCACGTCAGCCAGCCGGTCGCGACGAGTGATGGCCGCGAAGCGGGCCCGGTCCACGCTGTCCAATGAGATGTTGACCCGGTCTAGGCCCGCCTCGGCGAGCGCGGCAGCGCGGCGTGCCAGTCCCACACCATTGGTGGTCAGCGAGATCTCCGGCCGCGGCCGCAGGCCGGCCGCGGCGGCGACCATCTCTTCGAGGTGGCGGGCCAACAGCGGCTCACCGCCGGTAAACCGCACGCTGGTGATGCCGAGTCTGCTCACTGCGATATGCATCAGCCTGGCGAGCTCGTCGGGTCGCAGCAATTGCTCTCCGGGCAGCCAGTCCAGGCCTTCCGCGGGCATGCAATAACTGCAGCGCAGGTTGCAGCGATCGGTCAGCGACACGCGCAGGTCGGTGGCGGCCCTGCCGTACGTGTCCAGCAACGGGCCATCTGTTGGTGCTTCGGCGGCCCGGTCGTGCGCTGGGCCCGCGTTGAGGCTGGGCACCGTCGGCACACCGAGAGCGGTCAGCGTCATCCGGGCACCTGTCCGAATTGGGCCGATGAGCTGACCGGAACGATTTCCTTACCCAGCGGCATCAGTGACACCGGGATCAATTTGAGGTTGGCCAGGGCCAGCGGAATGCCGATGATCGTGATCGCCATGGCCACCGCGCTCACCAGATGACCAATGGCCAGCCATATCCCGAACAGCAGTATCCAGATGACGTTTCCGATAAGGGCACCGGTCCCGGCGGTCGGCTTTTCGACAATCGTCCGACCGAACGGCCATAGCGCGTAGGAGGCGATGCGCAGCGACGCGAAGCCAAAGGGGATGGTGACAATGAGCAAGAAGCTGATGAGCGCCGCCACCAGGTATCCGACGGCCATCCAGAGGCCGCCGAATACGAGCCAGATAATGTTCAGAATCAGGCGCATATCTCCTCCAGCTGTCCACCCAGCCTACCGAGTAAACCAGTTATCGGGGGTGCTCGCCGGGCGGCCATCCGAGTAGGATCTGAGTCCACATCGCGTCCCGCGGAGGCGGGGCGCTTCTTGGTGTTGTCCATCCTAGTGATCCGTTAGACAAGCAGGTGAGACCAGTGCCGACCGGCAAGGTTAAGTGGTACGACGCCGACAAGGGGTTTGGCTTCCTGTCGCAGGAGGACGGCGAGGACGTATACGTTCGCTCGTCGGCGTTGCCCGCGGGTGTCGAGGGGCTCAAAGCAGGGCAGCGGGTGGAATTCGGCGTGGCTTCGGGCCGGCGCGGACCGCAAGCGTTGAGCCTCAAGCTGATCGATCCGCCGCCTACCCTTTCCAGGACGCGCCGCGAGGCACCTGCCGAGCACAAGCACACTCCCGATGAGCTGCACGGCATGGTCGAGGACATGATCACGCTGCTGGAGAGCACCGTGCAGCCGGAGTTGCGCAAGGGGCGCTACCCGGACCGAAAGACGGCTCGCCGGGTCTCCGAGGTGGTCAAGGCAGTGGCCCGGGAGCTCGACTCCTAGCTCGGCGACCCAGAACGTACCGGCGCACCGTAAAGCTACCGGCGCGTAACTTCCACATCGATACGCCGTAGTATTCGGGCCAGCACCGGGTAATCAAGCCTCGATGTGATTCGTTAGCGAGGAGGCTGGGATGGCACAGCAAGCGCAAGTCACCGAGGAGCAGGCGAGAGCCCTCGCCGAGGAATCTCGCGAAAGTGGTTGGAATAAACCGTCTTTCGCCAAAGAGTTGTTCCTTGGTCGCTTTCCGTTGGAGCTCATACACCCATTTCCCACACCTTCTGATGCCGACGAGCAGCGCACCCGCGCGTTTCTCGACCAGCTGCGGGAATTCCTGGACACCGTGGACGGCAGTGTGATCGAGCGCGACGCCCAGATTCCCGATGAATACGTCAAGGGCCTCGCCGAATTGGGCTGTTTCGGCATGAAAATACCGTCCGAGTACGGCGGCCTGGGCATGTCGCAAGTTGCCTACAACCGCGCACTGATGATGATTTCGACTGTTAATCCCAGTTTTGCCGGACTGGTGTCGGCCCATCAGTCGATCGGGGTACCCGAACCGCTCAAACTCGCCGGGACCCCCGAACAGAAGCGGAAGTTCTTGCCGCGGTGTGCCGCTGGGGCTATATCGGCATTTCTACTTACCGAACCAGACGTGGGCTCAGATCCGGCGCGCCTGGCCTCGACGGCCACACCGGTCGAAGATGGGAAGGCGTACGAACTCGAGGGCGTGAAGTTGTGGACCACCAACGGCGTGGTCGCCGAACTGCTGGTAGTCATGGCCCGGGTGCCCAAGAGCGACGGGCACCGAGGCGGAATCAGCGCATTCGTGGTCGAGGCCGATTCACCCGGCATCACCGTGGAGCGACGTAACAAGTTCATGGGGCTGCGCGGTATCGAGAACGGCGTGACCAGGCTGCACCGCGTTCGGGTGCCCAGCGAAAACCTGATCGGCCGCGAAGGCGACGGGCTCAAGATCGCATTGACCACACTCAACGCCGGACGGCTGTCGGTGCCTGCGACCGCGACGGGGGCGTCCAAGTGGGCGCTGAAGGTCGCCCGCGAATGGTCTGGTGAGCGTATGCAGTGGGGCAAGCCGCTGGCCAAACATGAAGCGGTGGCTCGCAAGATCGCGTTCGTCGCCGCGACCAACTACGCGCTTGATGCGGTGCTCGAGCTGTCTTCGCAGATGGCCGAGGAGGGACGCAACGACATCCGGATCGAGGCGGCGTTGGCCAAATTGTGGGCTAGCGAGATGGCCTGCACCATCGGCGACGAGGTTTTGCAGATCCGGGGTGGGCGGGGCTATGAGACCGCGGAGTCATTGGCCGCGCGCGGTGAGCGCGCGGTGCCGATCGAGCAGGTGGTGCGGGACCTGCGGATAAACCGCATCTTCGAAGGATCCAGCGAGATCATGAGGCTGCTCATCGCCCGGGAGGCGGTCGATGCCCACTTGAGTGCGGCCGGTGATCTCGCGAAGCCCGACGCCGGTCTGCGGCAGAAGGCTGCCGCGGCGGTCGGCGCGAGCGGGTTCTACGCGAAGTGGTTGCCACAGCTGGTCTTTGGCGAAGGCCAGCGACCGAAGGCGTACAACGAGTTCGGCCCGCTGGCGACGCACCTCCGGTTCGTCGAACGCTCCACGCGCAAGCTGGCCCGTAACACCTTCTACGGGATGGCGCGTTGGCAGGCCAAACTGGAGCAACGGCAGGGATTCCTCGGGCGCATCGTCGATATCGGTGCCGAGCTGTTCGCGATGTCCGCGACGTGCGTGCGCGCCGAAGGCCAGCGTGTCGCCGATCCCACCGTCGGTCAACAGGCCTACGAGCTGGCCGAAACGTTCTGCCAGCAAGCGACCCTCCGCGTCGAGGCCCTGTTCCACGCGTTGTGGACCAACACCGACAGCGCTGATGTTCAGCTGACCCACGACCTCATGGAGGGCCGTTACACCTGGCTGGAGGACGGAATCGTCGACCAGTCAGAAGGCACCGGGCCGTGGATCGCGCACTGGGAACCGGGCGCGTCCACCGAGACCAACCTGGCTCGGCGGTTTCTGACGGTGTCTGCGCCGACGGAGGCGAATCTGTAGCTTCCCGTTCGTTTTCTCCGGTTCGCCGACAGCCATCGATGGGGCAGAATTGTCGCCATGTCCACCTACGTTGCCGGGGCGGGTGAATTCACCCGCGACACCAACTACATCACCACCCGCATCACCGCTGACGGACGCGATGGTTATCGCGTAGAGCCCGGCCGGTATCGGCTCGTGGTTGCCCGCGCGTGCCCGTGGGCCAACCGTACGATCATTGTCCGGCGCCTGCTGGGCCTGGAAGATGTTCTCTCCATTGGCTTTTGCGGCCCCACCCACGACGAGCGCAGTTGGACCTTCGACCTCGATCCGGGCGGCGTTGACCCGGTGCTGAAGATCCCGCGGCTACAAGACGCCTACTTCAAGCGTTTCCCCGACTACCCCAAAGGCATCACCGTCCCGGCCGTCGTCGACGTTCCTACCGGCGCGGTGGTCACCAACGATTTCGCGCAGATGACGCTGGATTTCTCCACGGAGTGGACCGCCTACCACCGCCAGGGTGCGCCGCAGCTATACCCCGAGTTACTGCGGGCCGAGATCGACGAGGTGAGCAAGAGGGTTTATACCGAGATCAACAACGGCGTATACCGGTGCGGCTTTGCCGGCTCGCAGCAGGCCTACGATGCCGCCTACGACCGGCTGTTCACCGCGTTGGATTGGGTGAGCGATCGCCTGACCGTGCAGCGATACCTGGTGGGAGACACCATCACCGAGGCAGACGTGCGGCTGTTCACCACGCTGGCCCGCTTTGATCCGGTGTACCAGGGGCATTTCAAGTGCAATCGGAGCAAACTGTCCGAGATGCGGGTGCTGTGGGCATACGCACGTGACCTGTTTCAGACGCCGGGTTTCGGCGATACCGTCGATTTCGTCCAGATCAAGCAGCACTACTACATCGTGCACGCCGACATCAATCCCACCAGGATCGTGCCCAAGGGTCCGGACCTGACCGGCTGGCTGATCCCGCACGGCCGGGAAGTATTGGGAGGCAGGCCTTTTGGAGATGGAACGCCTCCCGGCCCACCGGTCGAGGCCGAGCGGGTCCCGGCCGGCCACGGCGCGTAGCACTCGGCGGTGCCTCAGAACGTCAGTCGCACTGACCATTCCGCGTGCGGCGCATCGCGGAGCTCACCAGAGGGATCGACCACCAACGTCAGCAACTGCACCACTATCCCGGTCAACCGCCCGCGCTGGGGGTCGACCGTCGGAATAGTGACCGCGAGCCGGGTGCCCGGCCGAAACATGGTGGTGGTGGTGTTGACAGGATCCTCGTATACCCGCAATAGCCGCCACGGTGCCCGAGAGATGGCTTCGGGCACCGAGAGCTGCACCGGATAGCGTTCGCTGACCGGTAGCTCGCCCTGCGTCTGTGGCGCCTGACAGTCGTCGAGGTTGAGCACGTTGCAGTACAGGTACGGCCCCACCCGGGTCAGGTGCCCGTGCGAATAGGCGCTGATCTCCGGTCGCTGCGGGCTGGACTGGCGCACCATCAGCCAGGTTCCAACCCCGGCGCCCACGGCTAGCAGTGTCACCAGGGCCGCAAGCAGCACGGCCACACTGCGTTTCACTCCGGCACCGCCGCCCGCCTGCCGGGGCCGCGCCGCATGCCCTCCTGCTCGACCATGACCGGCCGATTACCTCCGAGGCCGGGAATCAACGAGTTGCCGCGGAAGCTGACGATGGTCTGCGCCAGCCCCAGAATGAGCAGTGCACTGACCGCCGTGAAGCCGACCCACAATTCGGTGTACACCAACACGCCCAGTGCACCGCCGAGCACCCAGGCCAGCTGCAACGTCGACTCCGAACGTCCGAACCCCGATGCCCGCGATTCCTCGGGCAGGTCGTGTTGCAACGACGCGTCCAGGGACGCCTTCGCGATCGCACTGGACCCGGAGGTGACCAGGGTGGCAATCACGGCCGCCAGCAGAGTGCCCGCCACCGCGGCTGCCAAGGCGGCGGCGCACACCGCCACCGTGCAGCGCACCACAAGCACGGCCGGCCTGCCCAGTTGCAGCCGTGCGCTAGTGAAGTTACCGGCGAAATTGCCGACTGCGGCCGCGGCGCCGATCATGCCAAGCATGCCCAGCTGAACCCAACCGTTGGCTTGGTGTGCCTTGGCGACAAACGCCGGATACAAGAACAGGAAGCCAACCATCACCTTGATGGTGCAATTACCCCACAGCGAGGTGATGATGTTGCGGCCCAAAGGTTGTCGCAGGGTTCCGCCGACCTTCTTGACTTCGTCCGGCCAGCTTCGCCGCAGCGGGTCGCTGTCATTGCGATAGCTCAGGGTGGCGGGGACCTCACCCGCGGTCACCTCGACCCAGCGCGGAATCCGCATCGACAGCAAGGCGCCGGCAATCGTGACCGCGACGACCACGAACAACGCCCCGGGCAGCTTGAACAAATGGGTGCAAACGAACTCGACACCGCCTGCGATGGCGCCGCCGGCGATGGTGCCGCCCAGCAGACCGAACACGGTGAGCCGGGAGTTGACCCGCACCAGGTCGATGCTCGGCGGCATCACCCTGGGCGTCACCGCGCTGCGCAGTACGCTGAACGACTTCGAGAACACCATCATTGCCAGGGCGCAGGGATACAGCACCATCGACGGGAAGCTGCCGGCAGCGCCGTCGTAGTTCATGATCAACACCACCGCCAACGCAGTGCGGAGTGCGAATGACAGCGCCAGCGCGACGCGACGGCCGTGCTGTAACCGGTCCAGCGCCGGGCCGATAAGTGGCGCGATCACCGCGAACGGCGCGATCGTGATCAACAGGTACAACGCCACTTTGGACTTGCTCTCTCCGCTGGCCGCGGCAAAGAACAGGGTGTTGGCCAGCGCAACGGCCATCGCGGAGTCGACCGCGAAGTTCGCCACCACCGGCCACGTCAGCGCGGTTAGGCCAGACTTGTCCGCGCCGTCGGCGGTGGCCGCCCGCTGGACCATCCAGTACATCCGGGAGCCCATTTCGCGGCTTCTCTGGGCCGCCGCGCGGGTGACGGTGATCCGGTCGCCAGAGGCGGGACCACGCGGCGGCGCGCTGGAGCGGTCCGGCTCTGGCTGCTGGCCCAGCGGTGGGAGATAGCGGTTGGCGCTGGGCATCGACGGGGAACGGCGCGCCCGGCGGTAGTCGGGGTCGTCGGCCGGGTAGTTGGCCATGCCGGGGTGCTGGTTGACCGATCCGTTGCGGGTCCGGCGGCCCGGGTGGGAGGCCACCCGGGCCGGATCGTCACGCCGCCGTCCAGACACAAACCAATTCTGTCCTATGCCGCCAGGCAACCGGGTGTGGCTCGCCAACCTAGTATTGGAGACGCAGTGCAGAGAGGGGACAGCGTGACCGGATCCATCGGGGAATCCGCCGTAGCAACCGAGGCTGAGTGGCCGGCGGGGTTGGCGGCGGTGCTCACGGGTGCGGTCGACGCGGCCAGGGCGGCCGTCGTGGAGTTCGCCGGCCCGGAGGCGGTCGGGGATTACCTGGGCGTCAGTTACGCAGATCCCAACGCCGCCACTCACCGGTTCTTGGCCCATCTGCCCGGTTACCAGGGATGGCAGTGGGCCGCCGTTGTCGCGGCCTATCCGGGCGCCGAGCACGCGACAATCAGCGAAGTGGTGCTGGTGCCCGGGCCGACGGCGCTGCTGGCGCCTGAATGGGTGCCCTGGGAGCAGCGGGTGCGGTCCGGGGATTTGAGCCCCGGGGACCTACTGGCACCGGTGGCCGATGACCCGCGGTTAGTTCCCGGCTACACAGCCAGCGGTGACCCGCAGGTCGATGAGACCGCTGCTGAAGTCGGGCTGGGACGGCGCTGGGTGATGAGCGGCTGGGGCCGGTCCGAGGCTGCCGAACGATGGCACACCGGGGACTACGGCCCCGATTCGCCGATGGCGCGATCCACCAAACGCGTGTGCCGCGACTGTGCTTTCTTCCTGCCGCTGGCGGGATCGCTCGGCGCGATGTTCGGGGTATGCGGCAACGAGCTTTCCGCCGATGGGCACGTCGTGGACAAGCGGTACGGCTGCGGCGCGCATTCCGACACGCCGGCGCCCGCGGGCACCGGCTCGCCTATGTATGAGCCTTACGACGACGGCGTGCTCGACATGATGGAGAAGCCGACGGAGGCCGCGGCAGAACCGACCGAGTCTCCTGCCGAGTCGTCGGAGCCCTCGGGAGAGTCACGAGAGCCGACGGCCGAATCGTCGGAGCCCGTGGCGGAGTCGTCGGAGCCCCCCGCGGAGTCGTCCGACTAGCCTTTTTCGGCGGCGGCTTTGATGTTCGCCAGCGAGGCGTTCATGCCCTCGACCAATTCGCGTTCGAAGTTCGATGTTCCACCGAAGAGCGCGTTCACCGAGACGTTCGAAAACGCGCTGACGCCGTTTTCAGCGTGCCGGCTCTCAATCACACGGGTGCCCTGGCCGTTCGGCTCGAGCTCGTAGCTCCAGATAGTGCGATTGGTGTTGACCCGGAACGCCAGCTTCTTCTCGGGTACGACCTCGACGACAGTGCACGTGGTGGTCCACAACAAGCGGTTGCGACGGTTGAGGTTCAGGGTGCGAGTGCCGGGGCGCACCGGGCCGAAGGGCTTCATCCAGCGACACTGTGGGCTCCACTCGGGCATCCGTCGAAAGTCGGAGATCAACGCCCAGACTTTCGAGGCCGGCGCGTTGATGTCGACTTGCGCTTGAAGTAGCGGGGCTACCACTGCACCTCCCGGGTCTGGAATTGGGTTTTCGAAATTTATGTGTGGTTGAGATAGTTTTCGAGTCCGGTTTGCGCGCCACGTGCACCGCGGCGGGCGGCGGTGAGCTGCAACACGAAGATCCCGGTGCCGATCAACCCCGTGCCCAGTCCGGCCAGGGTCACCGGACGCCAACTCTGAAGCGCTGGTACGACGAACGCTGCCACTGCAGCGACCACCCAGCCCAGGAAGCCGATGGCGATGACGGGCCAAACCTCGAGCAGCATCGGCGGCAGTGCCGGTGCCTCGCGGCTTTCGCCAGGTTCTCTTTCGCCAGGTGCGACAGACATCACGATCAACATAGCCTGCGCTCGGGCGTGGGTACCGCCCGGTTGCGAACGCGGCGGTATCACGCGCGAAAGTGTTTCGGCGAAATTTGCCGCGCCGCAGTGAAACGGCGCAAAGTCCGTCGTTCGCCGTTTCTTGTTCCGAGTTCTCGGCTTCCGTTGTAACCTCGCGCCATGCCTGACAGCGATGCGCGGCTGGCCAGTGACTTGTCGCTGGCCGTCATGCGGCTAGCCCGCCAACTACGATTCCGGAATCCGTCGTCGCCGGTGTCGTTGTCTCAGCTGTCGGCGCTGGCGACCCTGACCAACGAGGGACCGATGACGCCCGGCGCGCTGGCGATTCGGGAACGGGTCCGACCGCCGTCGATGACCCGGGTGATCGCGTCGTTGGCCGACGAGGGCTTCGTGGACCGCACCCCGCACCCCGTCGACGGACGGCAGGTGCTGGTCTCGGTGTCCGAGTCCGGCGCCGAATTGGTCAAGGAGGCCCGGCGCGCCCGCCAGGAGTGGCTGGCGGAGCGGCTTGCGACGCTGGACAGCGACAAGCGCGCCACCATGCGCGAGGCTGCCGATCTGATGTTGGCCCTGGTCGACGAAAGCCCGTGAGCGCGCGGCATTGTCGTCAAGACGGCCCCGGTGGCCCCGAAAGGATTGCCGACCTGGATGTCCACGACGTCGATGATCCCGACGACCCGCGACTCGACGATTTCCGTGACCTGAACAGCGTTGACCGCCGTCCCGATCTGCCGACCGGAAAAGCGTTGGTCATCGCCGAAGGCGTGCTGGTCGTGCAGCGCATGCTGGCGTCCCGGTACACCCCGCACGCCCTGCTCGGCACCGACCGCAGGCTGGCCGAGCTCGAAGAGGATCTCGCCGGTGCCCGAGCGCCGTTCTACCGAACCTCCGCCGAAGTCATGGCGCGGGTGGTCGGCTTTCACCTCAATCGTGGTGTGCTGGCCGCCGCGAGGAGAGTGCCGGAGCCGAGCGTTGCACAGGTCGTTGACTGCGCGCGCACGGTCGCGGTGCTCGAAGGCGTCAACGACCACGAGAACCTGGGCTCGATCTTTCGTAACGCGGCGGGGCTGGGCGTGGACGCAGTGGTGTTCGGCAGCGGCTGCGCCGATCCGCTGTATCGTCGCGCCGTTCGGGTGTCCATGGGTCACGCGCTGTTGGTGCCGTATGCGCGGGCAACCAACTGGCCCGCCGACCTCATGACGCTGAAAGAACGCGGATTTCGGCTGCTGGCGATGACTCCGCACAGCCAGGCGTGCGCGCTGGCGGAGGCAATGGCGGCAGCGCGCGACGACCCTATTGCGGTGCTGGTGGGCGCCGAGGGGCCGGGATTGACACCGGCCACCCTGCGATTAAGCGATGTGCGGGTGCGCATCCCGATGTCGCGGGGCACCGACTCGCTCAACGTCGCGACCGCGGCCGCTTTGGCGTTCTACGAGCGGGTTAGGCTCCGCTCGTGAGCGACGGGCGCGGCCGGCGCTCCCAGTCTGAACCCTGGGCAACGGGTTTGACGGTGGCCGGGTTTGTTGCGGTAGTTACCGCGGCCGCGATTGTGGTGCTCAGTCTCGGCCTCGTACGAGTGCATCCGCTGTTGGCCGTCGGGCTCAACATCGTGGCGGCCGGGGGACTGGCGCCGACGCTGTGGGGATGGCGGCGAACCCCGGTTCTGCGCTGGTTTGTGCTGGGTGCAGGAGTAGGCGTGACGGGCGCGTGGCTGACGCTGCTCGCGCTGGCGGCGTCGTAACTAGCGCTGCCCGCCCGAGCGCACCCCAAGCAGCACATCCTCCCACGCCGGAATGACCGGCTTGCCGCGTCGAGTGTGCACCGGCTGCTCTTCTCGCGTGGTGACCGGCGGCTTCACCGGCTCGTCGAAGTCGACGTGCGCCACCCGCGCGAGCGGCCGCAGCGGACGCTCGAAGTTCGGGTCGATCAGCTCACTGGCCGCGTCGTCGATCGCGGTGACTGTTCCGCCGTGAGCGCCCGGAGTGAAGCAGAAATGGGCGTTGTTGTCGGAACGGCCGGCTTTCCACGCAAGCTGCACCGTCCAACGGCTGTCTTCGTTGCGCCAGGCGTCCCAGCTGAGTTTTTCGTGGTCGAGGCCGCGCGCCACCAATGCGGCGCTGACCGTCTCCAGCAGGGTGAGTACGGCGGGCCCATCGACGAGCACTGGATGCGCCGCCGTTGCCAGCTCCGCCGCCCGGTAACGCTCCAGCAATACCGGATTGGCGAACCGGCGGATCCGCGAGACGTCAGAACCCGACGCCGCGGCCACTTGCTCGACGGACGCGCCGGCGCGGATCTTGGCCTGAATTTCTTTGGGACTCAGCATGTTGGTGACTTCGATCTCGAGATGAGGTTGCTCCGACTGTGCGGGCTCGCCGTTCAGGGCAGCCCGCAGTCGATCGTCGGCCGACAGCTTGAACTGCTCCGCAGGGTCATCACCCTCGCAGATGATGTATTTGCTGTCGGCATCGAGCCCAACCACTTTGAGTTCCCGCATGGTTATCTCCTCGCAGGCTCCGTGCAGGTCAGCGACGGACCCGTCACGTGCGCACTCTAGTCCTGCTAACGCCCATCACCTTGCTGACACGCTGGGCGGTTGCGGCCTGATTGCCGGAGGGTTAAAGGCGTTCGACCACCCAGTCGACGCACCGGGTGAGAGCGCTGACGTCGTCGGGTTCGACCGCGGGGAACATCGCGACCCGCAACTGGTTGCGGCCGAGTTTGCGGTACGGCTCGGTGTCGACGATGCCGTTAGCCCGCAAAATCGACGCGACCGCCGCCGCGTCGACATCGTCGACGAAATCGATCGTGCCCACCACCTGAGACCGCAGCCCGGGATCGGCGACGAACGGCGTCGTGTATGGGCGCTCTTGCGCCCACGAGTACAACCGCTGCGACGAGTCGGCTGTGCGCTTGACCGCCCAATCCAGTCCGCCGTTGCCCAACAGCCAGTCGAGCTGTTCGGCCAGCAGCGCCAGGGTGCCGATCGCCGGCGTGTTGTACGTCTGGTTCTTCAGGCTGTTCTCCACCGCGATCGGAAGCGACAAGAAGTCGGGAACCCAACGACCGGACGCGGCGATGGACTCGACCCGGGCCAGCGCGGCCGGGCTCATGATGGCCAGCCACAGGCCACCGTCGCTGGCGAAGTTCTTCTGCGGTGCGAAGTAGTACGCGTCGGCCTCGGTGATATCGACGGGCAGGCCACCGGCGCCAGAGGTCGCGTCGATGACGATCAATGCGTCACCCGAATCCGCTGGGCGATGGACCGGCACCGCCACCCCGGTCGACGTCTCGTTGTGCGCCCACGCGATCACATCGACCGACGGATCGCTCTGCGGCTCCGGCGCACTGCCGGGGTCCGACTTGATGATGATGGGATCGCCGATGAACGGGTTCTTGACGACGGCGGAGGCGAATTTCGAGCTGAACTCGCCGTAGGAAAGGTGCAGCGAGCGTTTGTCGATCAGCCCGAAGGCCGCGGAATCCCAGAATGCTGTCGCGCCACCGTTGCCCAGAATGACCTCGTAACCGTCCGGCACCGAGAAGAGCTCCGCCAGTCCCGACCGAACCCGCCCCACCAAATTCTTGACCGGCGCCTGCCGGTGCGATGTGCCGAACAACGCGGCCGCTGTGGTGGTCAGCGCCTGCAATTGTTCGGGTCGGACCTTTGACGGACCCGACCCGAAGCGGCCGTCGCGGGGTTTGATGTCAGCGGGAATCTCGAGCTGGTCAGCCATGCCAATCAGCGTAGTGAGCGAGGTCGACCCGGTGGTGCGGCGGCCCGATTGCGCAGGCTCGCGGCGGTCACATAACGCCTGGCTGAGCCACCTACTCTGTGCTTGGTGGTGTGAGCCAGACCACACAATTTGGGTGACCACTGGTCAGCCCACAGTGGCTTGCAGGCCCTGGAATATTCCCGGTACCCGCGGTACTGTCTAGACACAGCACGTCCAAATGTAAACCTCGTTGGGGAGGCTTGGGTATGGCCAGGACGCGAATGGTCCGGCGTTGGCGCCGCAATATGGAAGTGCGCGACGACGTCGACTACGTCAACATGCTTGCCACACTGTCCGAGGGGTCGGTGCGGCGAAACTTCAACCCGTACACCGATATCGATTGGGAGTCACCGGAGTTCGCTGTCACCGACAACGACCCCCGCTGGATCCTGCCGAATACCGACCCGCTGGGCCGGCATCCCTGGTATCAAGCCCAGTCCGAAGAGCGCAAGATCAAGATCGGCATGTGGCGCCAGGCCAACGTGGCCAAGGTGGGGCTGCACTTCGAGTCCATTTTGATCCGCGGACTGATGAACTACACGTTCTGGGTGCCCAACGGATCACCGGAATATCGGTACTGCCTGCACGAATCGGTGGAAGAGTGCAACCACACCATGATGTTCCAGGAGATGGTGAACCGCGTCGGCGCCGACGTTCCGGGGATGCCGCGCATGCTGCGCTGGATTTCGCCACTCGTCCCGCTGGTTGCCGGTCCGTTGCCGGTGGCGTTCTTCATCGGTGTACTGGCCGGCGAGGAACCTATCGACCACACCCAGAAAAACGTCCTGCGGGAAGGCAAGTCGCTGCACCCGATCATGGATCGGGTGATGGCGATCCACGTGGCCGAGGAAGCCCGACACATCTCCTTCGCCCACGAGTTCCTGCGAAAGCGGTTGCCCCAGTTGACCAAACGGCAGCGGTTCTGGGTCTCGCTGTACTACCCGCTGACGATGCAGACCTTATGCCAGGCGATCGTGGTGCCGCCCAAGGCGTTCTGGCAGGAGTTCGACATCCCGCGTGAGGTCAAGAAAGAGCTCTTCTTCCGGTCGCCGGAATCGCGGAAGTGGCTGAGCGACATGTTCGCCGACGTCCGGATGCTGGCCCACGACACCGGGTTGATGGAAACTCGCTCTGCGCGGCTGATGTGGCGCCTATGCAAGATCAACGGCAAGCCGTCGCGCTATCGCAGCGAACCGCAACGCCAACACCTGGCCGCGGTACCGGCCGCATAGGGTTTTACGGGTTCGGTACTCATGCCGCACGTTATTACCCAGTCGTGCTGCAACGACGGGTCCTGTGTTTTCGCGTGCCCGGTGAATTGCATTCACCCGACACCAGACGAGCCGGGCTTTGCGACATCGGAGATGCTGTATATCGATCCGGTGGCCTGCGTGGATTGCGGTGCCTGCGTGAGCGCCTGCCCGGTTGGCGCGATCGCGCCCGAAACCCGGTTGGAGCCCAAGCAGCTGCCGTTCGTCGAGATCAACGCATCGTTCTACCCGGAGCTGCCCGCGGGCGTGAAGCTGCCGCCGACCTCGAAGCTGGCGCCGGTGATTCCGGCTGCCGAGGTGCGTGCCCGCCGTCATCCGCTGACCGTCGCCATTGTCGGGTCCGGGCCTGCGGCGATGTATGCCGCCGATGAACTGCTCACCCAGCATGGCGTGCGCGTCAACGTCTTTGAGAAGCTGCCCACGCCCTACGGGCTGGTGCGCGCCGGGGTGGCGCCTGATCACCAGAGCACCAAGAAAGTCACCCAGCTCTTCGACCGGGTCGCCCGCCATCGCCACTTCCGGTACTACCTCAATGTCGAGATCGGCAAGCATCTGAGCCATGCCGACCTGCTGGCCCATCATCATGCCGTGCTGTACGCGGTCGGCGCGCCCGACGACCGTCGGCTGGATATCGAAGGCATGGGCCTTCCAGGCACAGGAACGGCCACCGAATTGGTCGCTTGGATCAACGGGCATCCCGACTTCACTCATCTGCCAGTCGATCTCAGCCACGAACGGGTAGTGATCATCGGCAACGGCAATGTCGCCCTCGATGTGGCCCGTGTGCTCACGGCAGACCCGGACGACCTGGCCCGTACCGACATCTCTGACCATGCGCTGGAAGCACTGCGCGGCTCCGCGGTCCGCGAAGTCGTGATCGCTGCCCGGCGTGGGCCGGCCCATTCGGCGTTCACGTTGCCCGAACTGATCGGGCTCACCGGCACATCCGACGTCGTTCTCGATGCGGCCGAACACCAGCTGGTGGCAAGCGATCTCGCGTCTGTTTCGGACATGTTGGCCAGGAACAAGCTGGAGATCTTGAGCAAACTCGGCGATGCTTCGGCGCCGCGCTCGAGTACCCGGCGTCCACGAATCCGGCTGACCTACCAGCTCACGCCCCGGCGCGTGCTGGGCCAGCAGCGCGCCACCGGCGTGGAGTTCTCGGTCACCGGCACAGATGAGGTGCGCCAGCTCGATGCCGGCTTAGTTCTCACGTCGATTGGCTACCGCGGCAAGCCGATTCGCGATCTTCCGTTTGACGAGACCGCGGCTGTTGTGCCGAATGAGGATGGTCGTGTCGTCGATCCCGGTTCCGGCGAACCGGTGCCCGGCGCATTCGTGGCGGGATGGATCAAGCGCGGACCCACCGGCTTCATCGGCACCAACAAGTCGTGCTCCTTGCAAACCGTCCAGGCCCTGGTTGGCGATTTCAACGCCGGCAAGTTGACCGACCCGGTGGCCAAGCCTGAGGCGCTGGACCGACTGGTGCATGCCCGCCAGCCCGACGCCGTCGACTCCGCGGGGTGGGGTGCCATCGACGCCGCCGAGATCGCACGCGGCAGTGACGACGGACGGCCGCGCAACAAGTTCACCGATGTCGCCGACATGCTCGCCGCGGCGGCCACCGCGCCGCCGGCGCCGCCGCTGCGACGCCGGCTACTGGCCCGGCTGCGCGACTTCTAGCCTGCCTGCGCAGACATTGCCGCTTCGATCTCCTCCATGCTGACCTCGCGTACCGGCTGTCCCAGCGACCAGTGGTGGCCGAACGGGTCCGCGACCACGCCGTAGCGGTCTCCCCAGAACTGATCCACCAACGCAGCCACCACGGTGGCGCCCGCGTCCAGCGCCTGCTGGAACTTTGCGTCGACGTCGGTGACCGTTAAGTGGATGGTGACCGGAGTGCCGCCCAGCGACTTCGGGGTCATCGACTTGCCGCCACACGTTTCCGGGAAGTCGTCGTTGAGCATCACCGTGCAGCCGTTGATGCGCAGCGCGGCGTGGACCAGCCTGCCGTCGGGACCGGGCACTCGACCCAGCTCAACGGCGCCAAAAGCCTTGACGTAGAAGTCGATCGCCGCTGCGGCATCGTCAACCACGAGGTGCGGGGATACTGCGGGTTCGATGTTGATCGCCATTGTGGCCTCCTTTGTCGGTCTCGTGAGCCAGCCCCGAGCGGAGACTTGCTCACGGTTATTGACTGCGCCCGCGACGCAAACTCATCGCGGCGATCATTATTTAATCGCCGGGCACCGACAACCGGCCGACTCAGGCGGTGGTGAGAACCCGGTCCCAGCCTTTGACATCCTCCGGGCTGCGTGGTCCGGGCCCCACATAGATCGCCGACGGGCGAACCAGCTTGCCCAGCCGCTTCTGCTCGAGAATGTGCGCGCACCACCCGGCGGTACGGCCACAAGTGAACATCGCCGGCATCATGTTGGCCGGCACCCGGGCGAAGTCCAGGATCACCGCGGCCCAGAACTCGACATTGGTCTCGATCGGATGGTCCGGACGGCGCTCGCGCAGCTCGGCCAGCGCAGCCTGCTCGACCGCGACCGCCACCTCATAGCGCGGTGCACCCAGCCGTTCCGACGCGGCCCGCAGCACCCGCGCCCTGGGGTCTTCGGCTCGGTAGACCCGGTGCCCGAACCCCATCAGCTTCTCGCCGCGGTCCAGAATTCCCTTGACCAGGCCGCGGGCGTCGCCGGTGCGCTCGACCTCCTCGAGCATCGGCAGCACCCGGGCCGGCGCCCCGCCGTGCAGCGGCCCGCTCATCGCCCCGATCGCCCCAGACAGCGCTGCCGCCACGTCGGCGCCCGTCGAGGCGATCACCCGTGCGGTGAACGTCGAGGCGTTCATGCCGTGCTCGGCCGCTGACACCCAATAGGCATCAATGGCCTCGACATGTCGGGGATCCGGCTCACCCTGCCAGCGAGTCATGAAACGTGCCGTCACCGTAGAGCATTCGTCGATAAGTCGCTGCGGAATCGCGGGCTGGTAGATGCCGCGCGCCGACTGCGCTACATAGGACAGCGCCATCACCGACGCCCGGGCCAGCTGCGCGCGGGCCGTGGCGTCGTCGACGTCCAGCAGTGGCTTGTACCCCCAGATTGGCGCCAGCATCGCCAGACCCGCCTGCACGTCGACGCGGACATCGCCGGTGTGGATGGGCAGCGGGAACGGCTCAGCCGGGGGCAGTCCGTGGCCGAACTCGCCGTCCACCAGCAAGGCCCACACCTCGCCGAACGTGACCCGCTGGTTTACCAGATCCTCGATGTCGACGCCGCGGTAACGCAGCGCGCCACCATCTTTATCCGGCTCGGCAATCTCGGTGGTGAAGGCAACGACGCCGTTGAGGCCAGGGACGAAATCTTCCGGGACCACAGTCATAGGAAAATTCTCGCACCTCAGCTTCGGGCCGATGCTACCGGCCGGTAGCACCGCGCGGGTAGCGTTGGCGCGATGGCAGGACCAGACGACGAACACCTGCAACGAATGCGCGTCGAGTACGGGTCCGTGGAGAGGGACGGCGGCCCCGACCTCGACGCGGACTGGCTGGACGATGGTTGGCTTGCGTTGTTGCGCAAGTGGATTGACGACGCCGAACGCTTCGGAGTCCCCGAGCCCAACGCCATGGTGCTCGCGACCGTCGCAGAGGGTAGGCCGATGAGCCGATCGGTGTTGTGCAAGGGCGTGGATGAGACCGGGATCACTTTTTTCACCAGCTATGACTCAGCCAAAGGTATCGAGCTGGCGGCGACGCCGTACGCGTCGGCGACCTTCCCCTGGTACCTGTTGGGGCGACAGGTGCACGTCCGCGGCCCGGTGACCAAGGTCGACCCCCAGGTCACCGAGGACTATTGGTCCAAACGGCCGCGCGGTTCACAGCTGGGCGCGTGGGCGTCACACCAGTCGCAGCCGATCGCGTCGCGCGCGGCGCTGCTCGACCAGCTGGCCGACGTGACCGCACGCTTCGCCGACCACGAGCACATCCCGGTGCCACCGGGCTGGGGTGGATATCTCGTTGCGCCTGAAGTGGTGGAGTTCTGGCAGGGCCGGGAAAACCGGGTGCACAACCGGATCCGGGTCATCGGCGCTCATGTCGAGCGCCTGCAGCCCTGAGCGCAATCAGATCCAGCGTATGTCCTGCTGGCGGTCCCGTTCGCCCTCGTGGCGCTCGGCGAACGTCATCGGTACATCGCATGCCGCGACTCCTAACATCGCGGGATAAGGCGGGGTTGACCCGACGGCAAGCCGCAAGCTCAGCGGACCCGACCCCGGGCAGGCACGCCGTCGCGATAACGACTACCTTCAGCTATTAGCACCTAGTCAGGGGCAGCCATATCAGCCAGAGCGCAAAGGGGTTCTCGTGGCCGACACCGACGACACCGCAACTCTGAAGTACCCGGGGGGCGAGATCGACCTGGAGATCGTCCACGCCACCGAAGGAGCTGACGGCATTGCGCTTGGCTCGTTGTTGGCCAAGACCGGATACACCACCTTCGATAACGGCTTCGTCAACACCGCATCGACGAAGAGTGCCATCACTTACATCGACGGTGACGCCGGCATCCTGCGGTATCGCGGTATTCCGATTGAGCAGCTCGCCGAGAAGTCGACCTTCATCGAGGTCAGCTACCTGCTGATCTACGGCGAGCTGCCCAGCGCCGACCAGCTGGCTGACTTCACGCATCGGATCCAGCGGCACACCATGTTGCATGAGGACCTCAAACGGTTCTTCGACGGCTTTCCGCGCAACGCGCACCCCATGCCGGTGTTGTCCAGCGTGGTCAATGCGCTGTCGGCGTACTACCAGGATGCGCTGGACCCGATGGACAGCGAGCAAGTCGAGCTGTCGACGATTCGCCTGCTGGCCAAGCTCCCCACCATCGCCGCGTACGCCTACAAGAAGTCGGTCGGCCAGCCCTTCCTCTACCCCGACAACTCGCTGTCGCTGGTGGAGAACTTCCTGCGGATGACGTTCGGATTCCCGGCCGAGCCCTATCAGCCCGATCCCGAGGTGGTTCGGGCCCTGGATATGTTGTTCATCCTGCACGCCGACCACGAGCAGAACTGTTCGACATCAACCGTCCGCCTGGTGGGCTCGTCCCGGGCCAACCTGTTCACCTCGATCTCCGGCGGAATTAATGCGCTATGGGGCCCGCTGCACGGCGGCGCCAACCAGGCGGTGCTCGAGATGCTCGAAGAGATCCGCGACAGCGGCGACGATGTCGGCGAGTTCGTCCGGAAGGTGAAGAACCGCGAGGCCGGCGTCAAATTGATGGGCTTCGGCCACCGCGTCTACAAGAACTACGACCCGCGGGCCCGCATCGTCAAGGAACAGGCCGACAAGATCCTGTCCAAGCTCGGCGGCGACGACGAATTGCTGGACATCGCCAAGGAACTCGAAGAGGCGGCGCTGACTGACGACTACTTCGTCGAGCGCAAGCTCTACCCGAACGTCGATTTCTACACCGGCCTGATCTACCGCGCCTTGGGGTTCCCGGTCCGGATGTTCACCGTGTTGTTCGCGCTGGGCCGGTTGCCCGGCTGGATCGCGCACTGGCGTGAGATGCACGACGAGGGTGACAGCAAGATCGGCCGACCTCGCCAGATCTACACCGGCTACACCGAACGCGACTACGTCGCGCTCGACGCACGGTAGAACACGGGTTTCCAAGCGACACAAGCAAAGCCGTAATCACAGAGAAGCCAACACCGCCATCGCGGCGTTGTGGCCTGCGATGCCCGACACGGCTCCGCCGCGGCGGGCGCCCGACCCGCATAGCATGATGCGGTCGTGCGCGGTGGCGACCCCCCATTGGCGCGCCGGGGAATCCAGCGTGTCGTCGTCGTCCGCGAACGGCCAAGACAATGCACCGTGGAAGATGTTGCCTGCGGTCATTGCCAATGTGCGCTGCAAATCCAGGGTTGTCGTTGTCTCGACGCACGGCCGCCCATGCGCGTCCCTCATCAGCACGTCCTGAATCGGTTCGGCCAAAACGGAATTCAGCGACGCCAGCACCAAGTCGGTCAGCTGCGCGCGCGCGGCATCGGAGTCTCTGCCGTCAAGCACTGAGTGTGGTGTGTGCAAGCCGAACACCGTCATCGTCTGAGCGCCCGAGTCACGCAGCCCGGCCGACAGGATGCTGGGGTCGGTCAGCGAATGGCAATAGGCCTCGCAGGGCAACGGATCCGGTAGTTGCCCGGCGGCCGCCCGCGAATACGCCGTATCCAGCTGAGTCCACGTCTCATTGACGTGAAAGGTCCCGGCGAATGCTTGTTCGGCCGTGACGCTGTCGTCACGCAAGCGCGGCAGCCGCCGCAGCACCATATTCACCTTGACCTGCGCACCCTGCGCCAGTGGCGCCGGCTGTTCGCCGAGCAGGCCGGCCAACACCGTCGGTGTCACACCGGCCAGAACGAACCGGGCCTGGATGGTGTGCTCTTCGCCGCCGCTACGGTAGTGCACCTGTCCATTCGGTTCAACAGCGTAAACGTCTGCGCCGGTGGTGATTTCGGCACCGTGGCCGACGGCTGACGCGGCCAGGGCCGCGGTCACCGAGCCCATTCCGCCGATGGGGACGTTCCAGTCTCCGGTGCCCCCGCCGAGCACGTGATACAGAAAGCAGATGTTCTGGTTCAGTGAGGACTCGTCGATACGGGCGAAGGTGCCGATCAGCGCGTCGGTGGCGATCACGCCGCGAACCAGGTCGTTGCGCACCGCGTCGGCGATGGCGTGCCCGATCGGCTCATCGACGATGGCCCGCCACGCCGCCGCCGCATCGGGATCACCGCAGTCCAGCACGTGGCGGCGGGCCTGCTCGCGGGTGCGCAGCGGTTCGAGCAGCGTCGGCCAGAGCCGTTCGGTGATCAGCCGGCAGCGCCGGTAGAACGCTGCGAAACCGCACTCATCACCGGCGGCGCCGATCGCTGCGAACGTGTCGGGGGTCTGCCGGCCGACCAGCAGCCCAGCGCGCCCGCCGCTCACCGGCTCCGGGGTGTACGACGAAAATTGCCGGCGGGCCAAGCGCACCGCAGCGCCCAGGTCGTCGACGATGCGTGCGGGGAGCAAGCTGACCAGGTACGAGTAGCGCGAGACCCGGACCTCGACGCCGTCGAAGGCCTGCGCCGAGACCGCGGCTCCGCCGATCTGCCCCAGCCGCTCCAGCAACCGCACCCGAAGGCCCGCCCGGGCCAGGTAGCCGGCCGCGACCAGGCCATTGTGGCCGCCGCCAACCACGACAACATCGAAATCACGGGCGCCGTCGCCCGCCATATTCGGGTTTGTTCCTAGCCGAGGTATCCCTCGACCTGGCCGGGCGGACGCACCGCTGCCTCCCGTGGGTCTGCACCCGTCTCACGCAGTGCCCGACGCTGCCGCAGCAGGTCCCAGCACTGGTCGAGTTCGATCTCCACTTGGCGCAGGCGTTCGTGCTCCTCGGACTCGGTAATGTCCCGGCGCTGCAGCTGCGCCCTCAGCGCTTTCTCCTCGGCGACCAGGTCGCGGATGTGTGCCAGGGCGTCGCTGTCGATTGGTTTGTTCCCATTACCCATCGTTCTAGTGTGCCCGAGACCCGACGATGCCACGTAGGCTGCATATCGCCTGCAGACCGAATTCCGATTAGCGAACGGAGGGAGGGGCGATAGTGCGTTTGGCGACCCGTTTCGGCCAAACGGCTCCAGGTTCTACTCGGCGGTCGCTTAGCCTGCCCTGGCTGATCGGTCTGGTGGTTATTCCGTTGCTGATAGCGGCAATCGGCCATGCTGCGTTCGAACGACCCCGCTCGACCAATGGGGCGTCCGGCGCGCTGCCGACAGTGGCACCGTCGAGCAAGTCCGGTGCCCCGAAGTTGTCCTTGGCCCCGCTTTCAATTACCCGCAATGGCAACAACATTACGCTCAACGGCGATTTTCCCGATGACTCCGCCAAAGCGGCGCTGGTAAAGGCGCTTAAAGGCTCGCTGCCTGCGAATGTCAACATCGTCGACCAAATCCGCATCAATCCCGATGTCGACGCGCTCGATTTCGCGCATGCTGGACCGGTCTTCGCGGACAGCGCCTCGATTACCGATTTCAATCTCACGGTCAATGGGGACACCATCATCTTGGCGGGCACTGCCGCATCACAGGGCCAGCAGAAGACGGTCGGAACCGAAGCCAAGCGCATTTGGTCGAACCTGAACGTCGTTGACAACCTTGCGATTAACGGGCCGGTCCCGCCGCCCGCACCGCCCGCATCCCCCGCCGCTGGCTCGTGCACCGACTTGCAGTCGGCCATCAATGCCGCGACGGGCGGGCCGATTACCTTTGAGATCAACGGGTTTACCCTGACCCCGGCCGAGGAGCAGAGCCTAACCCAGGTCGCAGACAAGCTCAAGGCGTGCCCGAGCGCACACGCGACGATCAACGGCTACACCGATAATTCCGGTACCGAAAGCATCAATGGTCCGTTGAGCGACCAGCGAGCCCAGACGGTCGAGAACTTCCTTACTGCCTATGGCGTTGCCGGCGACCATCTGGCCGTCAAAGGTCTCGGCACGGCCAACCCGGTCGCCGCCAAAGACACGGCCGATGGTCGCGCCAAGAATCGCCGCGTCGAAATCGTCGTCAGCTAAGGAGAATCCAGCATGGATTTCGTGATCCAGTGGTTGTGGTATCTGCTTGCTTTCGTGGCGGGCTCGGCGGTTGCCTGGATGATCGCCAGGTTGATAGGCGCGGACCGGTGAACCACGTGCACTGGTGGCTGTTTGCGCTGTCCTTTGCGATGGGGTTGGTACTGACGCTCGCCCTGATAGTTCGTCCGGTCAAACGTCAAGTGCCAGTGGGAAAGTCCGAGCCGACCGAGTCCGAGCCGGAGACGACGAGGATCCGGGTCGCCAAGGAGCCGGAGACGACGAGGATCCGGGTCGCCAAGGAGCCGCCGACGACAAGGATCCGGTCGCCAAAGAGCCGCCGACGACAAAGATTCCGGTCACCAGAGAATCACCGACTAGGAAGATTCCGACGGTGCCGTCTGCGCCGTACGGGCCGGGCTCCGCGCAAGCCACGTTAGACGGCGGCGGACCGGCGGGATGGCTGGTGAAGGGGCATCCAGAAACCAGGCTTTACTACACTCCTGACGACCCGACCTACGACTCAACCGTCCCCCAGGTCTGGTTCAAGGACGAGGAATCGGCTGTGCGTGCGGGTTTCACGCCGTGGCGCGAGAGACCAAAGAAGGGTTAGCTCGGGCCGGGCAGGCGCAGCACTAGCCGTGCGCCGCCCAACGGGCTGTCTTCCAGCGAAGCCGTCCCGCCGTGCAGGTGCGCCTGCTGGGCTACCAGCGCGAGTCCCAAGCCCGACCCCGAATGTGAGGCCGTCGACCCGCGCGAGAACCGCTCGAACACCACTTGGCGCTCGTCTTCGGGCACTCCGCTGCCGTTGTCGTCGACGGCGATCTCCACTCCGGCCCGCGAGCTGACCGCCGACACCTGGACCTGCGTGGCGCCGCCATGCTTGACGGCGTTGGCGATCGCGTTGTCGACCGCGAGGCGCAACCCCGCCGGCAGCCCCACGATGATGCAGGTTGGCGACGGCACCAGCGAGACATCGAGGTCGGGGTAGATCCGGGTCGCGTCGTGGGCGGCGCGGTCCAGCAAGTCGGTGATGTCAACCGGCATGTGATCGTCCGACGTCGACAGTTCGCCCTGAGCCAACCGTTCCAGAGCGCTCAGGGTGGCCTCTATCCGCGACTGGGTCCGGATCACGTCATTGAGCACTTCTTTGCGTTGGTCGTCGGGCAGATCCAGGGTGGACAGCACCTCGAGGTTGGTGCGCATCGCGGTCAGCGGAGTACGCAGTTCATGGGAGGACACGGCAGCAAAGTCGCGCGCCGAAGCGAGCGCCTCCTTGGTCCGGTTCTGCTCATTCCAGATGCGCTGCAGCATTCCCCGCATCGCCTCGGCGATCTCGACGGCTTCGCTGGCACCGTGCACTTCGACCTGCGGCGCCTCGTCTCCCGCGTCGATCGATCGGGTCTGCTGAGCGAGTTGCTTGAACGGGCGCACCGCGAACGCGGCCAACAGCCAGGCGAACACTGCAGCGGCGCCGATGGCGAAACCACAGATCAGCATCACCCGCCGGTGCAAGTTGTTGGTCTCGGCGATGGTGGCGTCGTAAGTAGCGCCGACGGCGAGCGACGTCGGCTCCGGCCGGGGAATCTCCACCGTCCGCACTCGGTAGCGCACCCCGTTGACGTAGGTGTCGGCGTAGTCGACGTCCAGCCTGGGCAAGGTGACATCGGAATTCGACTTGACCACGTCGCCGCGTCGGATCGTCATGATGGCGTCACGGTCGTTCGGCGAGCGCGGAATTTCGGCAAGACCGCGCGGCAGGAAGGGGATCGCGAAACCCGCGGCCTCGTCGAGACGGCGGTCCAGCCGTTCCTTGCGGTCGTTGGTAATACCGACCCACACCACAGCGCCGACGATCAGCACCGGGATCGCCGCGCCGATGGCCGTCGCGACCACTACCCGGGTCCGTAGCGACGGCGTACGAGCGAAGATGCGCGACAGGAGGTTCATTGCTCTGCGTTAATCATGTCACTGGATACGCAGCACGAACCCGACTCCCCGAACGGTGTGCAGCAGCCTGGGCCCACCGTTGGCCTCCAGTTTGCGGCGCAGGTAGCCGATGAACACGTCGACGACGTTTGTGTCGGCCGCGAAGTCATATCCCCACACGAGCTCCAACAGCTGCGCGCGGGACAGCACCGCCGTCTTGTGCTCGGCGAGCACCGCCAGCAGGTCGAACTCCCGCTTGGTCAGGTCGACGTCGACACCGTTGACCCGGGCCCGCCGGCCGGGGATGTCCACCTCCAACGGCCCGACCGTGATGGTTTCCGAGGAGGACGTCGCGGTGGCGCCGCGGCGGCGCAGCAGCGCCTTCACCCGAGCAACCAGCTCGGCCAGCACGAAGGGTTTGACCAGGTAATCGTCGGCGCCGGCCTCCAGGCCTGCCACCCGGTCGTCGACTGAGCTGCGTGCGGACAGCACACAGACCGGTACGTCGTTGTCCATGGCGCGCAGTGCCGTGACGACGCTGACGCCGTCCAGCACGGGCATGTTGATATCGAGCACGATCGCATCAGGCCGGGTCTCGGTGGCGCTGCGCAAGGCCTCGGCACCGTCGACTGCGGTCGATACCTCGAATCCGGAGAGGCGCAGTCCGCGTTCCAGCGAGGCAAGCACGTCCGAGTCGTCGTCAACGACCAAGACTCGAGGTGAGGTCACACCAGTGTCCATGTCGCCCATTTTGCAGGATTGTTGCCTATGGCGGTGGGAGGTCGCCCGCCGGGTCGCGGGGGGAGTGGACGAGCGAGGGGACACAGAATCGCATCAAACCCGCGGATCTTGTGCGATTCTGCATCTTCGCGCGGCAGGGCGTGCCTCCGATTTGCCTGACCGCCAATCGATTTCGCTCACATGGCGGGGAGCGGACTGGTCACCGGTGGCTAAGGCCGCTCAACTGCAACGCCAGCTGCCGTCGCACGGCGGGAACCCGCGCGGCCAGCCGCATTCCGGAATTGCGGATCGGGCGTAGCGGCCGCGGCAGCGTCGCGATCCGGGTGAGCCGTCCGGTCAGTTTCAGTACCTGCTCAGCCCGTCGACGCTGGGCGGTGCCGTAGGCGTCCAACGCGGTGTCGGAGCCGCCGCCCAAGACCTCGGAGAGCGCGCTGGCCAGCGAGATCGCATCGGTGATACCGAGATTCATGCCCTGACCGCCGGCGGGGCTGTGCACGTGGGCGGCGTCCCCGGCCAGCAGTATGCGGCCGGCCCGGTAGCTGTCAGCGACGCGGTGGTGGAGGTGGAACCGCGTTCCCCACAGCAGTTCGGTGACCACTAGTTGGCCCGGCCCGAAGGCCCGGGTGTCCAGCAGTGACTGCACGAATGCGGCCGATGGCACCTGTGGCACGTCCGTGGCCGGGGCGACGATGCGGAAGATGTCGCCGGGCAGCGGGGCTAGCACGTTCAGGCCTTCCTTGGCGTAGAACAAGATCACCTCGTCATGGGGCGCCTCACCGGCCAGCCGGACGTCGGCGAGGGCAAAGGATTCGGCAAATTCGCCACCGGCGAAGCCGATTCCGGCTTGTTCGCGAACTGTGCTGTGCATGCCGTCGGTGCCGACGATGTAGCCGGCCCTGACGGTTTTGCCATCGTCGAAGGTGGCTGTGACACCGCCCGCATCCTGGGTGACGCGGCTCATAGTCTTGGGTCGGATGACTTCCCCGCCCAATTCGTGTAGACGCTCCAGCAGCAGTCGCTCGGTGTCGGCCTGCGAGAGCATCAGCGTGTAGGGGTGCTTCGTCGGTAGGTCGCTGAAGTCGACGGGGATCAGTATGCGTCGGCCCTCGCGCATGGTGAAGCGCGGGGCGATCAGCCCGGCTTTGACCATGCGCCGGGCCACGTCGAGGTCTTCGAGCACCTCCAGCGTGCGGGCGTTCACCGCGGCGGCACGGGACGTGTTCTGACCCTCGGGCAACTTGTCGACCAGGACCACCCGGGCTCCGTGGGCGATCAAGGATGCGGCCACTGTGAGGCCGGTGGGGCCGGCGCCTACCACCAGGACATCGGTGTCGGTCATGGTTGGCTCCTCTCTGTGCCGTTAGTCAACGCTTGTTGGCATAGTTCCATGCTGGCGCGCCGCGCACCCAATGTCAACAGTTGTTGGCCTACAATTGTTGACATGAGGAGATCGTCGGAACAGACGAAGGCCGCGATCCTGGCGGCGGCCCGCGAGCGATTCGGCGCAGCCGGTTTCCAGGCCGCCACGATTCGGGCGATCGCCGGCGACGCCAGGGTGGATCCAGCGATGGTGATGCGCTACTACGGGAGCAAAGACAAGCTGTTCGCCGCTGCGGCCGAGTTTGACCTGAGGTTTGCCGATTACGCGACGACCGACCCGACGCAGGTCGGGCGGTCGCTAGTCCGGCACTTTCTGGAACGCTGGGAGGGTGACGAGGCGCTGGTGATCCTGCTGCGCTCCAGCGCCACCAACGGTGACGCCGCGCAACGGATGCAGCAGATTTTCGGAACCCAACTGCAGCCGCTGGTTGCCCGGCTGGTGCCCCCGGGGCAATCCGGTGTGCGGGCGGGGCTGATTGCGACCCAGATCCTGGGTATGGCGTTGTGCCGCTTCGTGTTACGGCTGCCGCCCGTCGTTGAGATGACGCGAGACGAGATCGTCGATTGGCTCGGTCCGACGATACAGCGTTACTTCGGGCTGCCGGAGGGAACTATCACCGAGACTTAAGCCACGGTCACGCTCAGCGGCGTGTTGTGTACGTGGTGTAAGTGTCGCGGTATCCGCGGCGTCGGAGCGCCTCGCGAGCCCAGCGCACGACATCGTCGGGCGGATCCTCGGCAATGACGCGCACGACGATCCAGCCGCAAGCCTCAAGTGCCTTGAGCCGGCGCATATCCCGTACGTATTGGCGTCTGCTGCTGCGGTGTTGGTCACCGTCATACTCAACGGCGACTTTGAACCGTTCCCAGCCCATGTCCAATACCGCCACGGTCCGAAATTGCGCGACCACGGGTATCTGTGTGTCCGGAGTCGGCAATCCCGCGTCGATCAGTAGTAGCCGAAGCCAAGTCTCCTTCGGAGACGCTGCGCCTGAATCGACAAGTGGAAGGGCCGACCTCAGCCGCCGCAGGCCCCGCGCGCCGGGGTGTCGCTTGGCGAGCAGCAGCACATCTTCGACAGAAAACGGTGTGGCTCGCATCAGTGCGTCGAGCCGTCCCACCGCATCGCCGATGGGTAATTGCCGTGACAGATCGAACGCCGTCCGCGCAGATGTGGTCACCGGCAGGCCATCGACCCGGGTGACCTCGTCGCTTTCCACCCTCTGATTGCGGGTGAGCACGCCGGCGGGCGGGTGTGGGTTACGCCAAATCAACTCGACGGCCTCGTCATCGCCGATCCAATCCGACCCGTGCAGCGCCGCCGCGGCGAGCCCGGCCAAGACACCGCGTCGACCCGACCACAGCCACGCTGCTTCAGAGCGCGCTCGCAACGATGATGTTGCGCCAGCCGCCAGGTAGACGTCGGGATAGATCGCACGGAATCCGGCCCGCAGCTGATACCGGCTAAGCTTCCCCCGTCGCAGAGCCTCGCTGCCGATAAACACGTCGTCCATGGACAAAAGCTGTCATGACCAACCGACACATTCTCTGAGACTTAAACCAGGGTGACGTTCGGCGCGTGTCGTGTACGTGGTGTAAGTGTCGCGTATCGACTCAAGCTCAAGGCAATCCGATGCGGCGGTAACGCTGCAATCGCGCGGCCAGGCGCTCGGCATCGGGCATTCCACGCAGCGCATGCACTTCGGCGGCTATGGCGTGCGACAGTCGTTGGGAGAACTCAACCGGCTCGTCGGCGGCGTCCGGATGCTCCGGCACGATGACGTCGACAATGCCGGACCGCAGTAGGTCGGCCGACCGGATGCCCTGGGCCGCGGCAAGTTCGGGGGCGTGCTCGGTGTCGCGGAAAACGATCGCGCTGGCTCCCTCGGGCGGTAGCGGCGCCAGCCAGCCGTGCAGGGCGGCCAGCACCCGGTCGGCAGGCACCATCGCCAGCGCCGGGCCGCCGCTGCCTTGCCCCAGCAGCACCGACACCGTCGGGGTGTCCAGCGTCACCAGCTCGGCCAGGCACTGGGCGATCTGGCCGGCCAGCCCGCCCTGCTCGGCTTCGGCCGACAACGCAGGACCGGCGGTGTCGATCACCAGCACCAATGGCAGGCGCAGTTCGGCGGCCAGCGCCATGCCGCGCCGGGCCTCGCGCAGCGAAGCGGGTCCGACGAGCCCGCCGGTGACGCGCTGCTGGCCGAGCACGACCGCGGGCTGACCGGTAAACCGGGCCAGCGCCAGCAGCGTGGTCGCCGCCTCACCCTGTCCTGTCCCCGACAACAGCACCCGGTCGGTGGTTCCGTGTCGCAGCAGGTGTCCGACACCTGGCCGGTCCGGGCGTCGTGACGCCACCACTGAGTCCCACGCCGGCACGTCGGGTATCGGCTCGGCCGGCTGTGGTGGAAGGGGCGGCTCGGGCGCGTCGGCGATCACCGTCAGGGCGCGATCGACCATTCGTTGCAGTCCGTCGAGCGCAACCACCCCGTCGATCACCCCGTGGCGATGCAGGTTCTCCGCGGTCTGAATTCCAGCCGGGAACGGTTCGCCGTAAAGCAGCTGGTACACCCGAGGCCCAAGGAAGCCGATCAGAGCCCCCGGCTCGGCGACGGTGACATGGCCCAGCGAGCCCCACGACGCGAAGACGCCGCCGGTGGTCGGGTTGCGCAGGTAGACCAGGTAGGGCAGACGGGCCTGTTTGTGCAGCCTGACCACCGCGGCGATCTTGACCATCTGCAGAAACGCGACGGTGCCCTCCTGCATGCGGGTGCCGCCGGAGCTCGGCGAGGCCAGCAGCGGCAGTCGCTCGGCGGTCGCCCGCTGCACCGCGGCGGTGATCCGTTCGGCCGCCGCCACCCCGATCGACCCGGCGAGGAAGCCGAACTCGCAGACCACCACCGCGACGCGGCGCCCGTAGATGCGCCCCTCGCCGGTCAGCACCGATTCGTCCAGGCCGGTGGCGGCCCGCGCGTCGGCGAGCTCTCGCGCATAGGACTCGGTTACCGGCACGGCCAGCGGCTCCCGGTCCCAGCTGACAAAGGAGCCCCGGTCCAGTACCGCATCACGCAGTTGGTCGGTCGTGATACGACTCACTCGACGAGGCTATATAGGCTTGCTCCCATGATCGGTGTCACCCAGGCCGAAGCCGTTATGACGATTGAGTTGCAGCGCCCCGAACGCCGCAATGCCCTGAATTCCCAGCTCGCCGCGGAGCTGCGGGAGGCGGTGCAGAAAGCCACCGCCGAGAACGTCCGCGCCATTGTGCTGACCGGCCAGGGCACGGTGTTTTGCGCCGGAGCGGACCTAAGTGGCGACGCGTTCGCCGCCGACTATCCCGACCGGCTGATCGAGCTGAACAGGGCGATCGACGCAGCTCCGATGCCGGTGATCGGCGCCATCAACGGTCCCGCCATCGGCGCCGGCCTGCAGGTGGCCATGGTATGTGATCTGCGGGTCGTCGCGCCGGACGCGTTTTTCCAGTTCCCGACTTCGAAATATGGTCTTGCCCTTGATAACTGGAGTATCCGCCGACTGTCGTCGCTGGTCGGTCACGGCAGGGCCCGCGCGATGTTGCTGACCGCGGAGAAGCTGACCGCCGAGATGGCGCTGCACACCGGAATGGCCAACCGCATCGGGACCCTTGCCGACGCCCAGGCCTGGGCCGCCGAGATCGCCGGCCTGGCGCCGCTGGCCATCCAGCATGCCAAGCGGGTGCTCAACGACGACGGTGCCTACGAGGACCAGTGGCCGACCCACAAGGAGCTTTTCAACAAGGCCTGGTCAAGCCAGGACGTCGTCGAAGCGCAGGTCGCCCGCGTGGAGAAGCGGCCGCCGAAGTTCCAGGGAGCCTGACAGTCATGGTGCGGGCAGCGCTACGCCTGGCCGCCGGCACGGTCACGCTGGCGGCCGGTGGGTGGGTGTTGCGCGCGCTGCACGGCGCACCGGCCGCTCTGGGCGCCGACCCGGCGTCGATCCGGGCGGTGGTGCACCGGTCGCCGAATTACCGCGACGGCGTCTTCGTCAACCTCGACCCGGCCACGTTCAACCTGGACCGCGAGGAGCTGGGGATGATCGCGTGGGAGTTTGTGGGTGGACGCAGCAGGAGCCGTCCGGCAGCCCCGATTCCCTTGGGCGCGCCGGGGATTTTCGAGGGTGACCCCGGCCGGCTGGCGGTCAGCTGGCTCGGTCACTCCACGGCGCTGCTGGAGATCGATGGTTACCGCGTGCTCACCGATCCGGTATGGAGTGACCGATGCTCCCCATCCGACGTGGTCGGCCCGCAGCGGCTGCATCCGCCGCCGGTGGAACTGGAAGCGTTGCCCGCCATCGATGCCGTGATCATCAGCCATGACCACTACGATCATCTCGACATCGACACCGTGCTCGCGCTGGCCCGCACGCAGCGGGCCCCGTTCTTCGTCCCACTCGGTGTGGGTGCTCACCTGCGCTCGTGGGGCATACCTAAGCCCCGCATTGTCGAACTCGACTGGAACGAGAGCAGGAAGGTCGACGAGCTCACCCTGATTTGCATGCCGGCCCGGCACTTTTCGGGGCGCTTCCTGGATCGGAACACCACGCTGTGGGCGTCGTGGGGAATCGTCGGTCCGAGTCATCGCGCGTATTTCGGCGGCGACACCGGCTACACCAAGAGCTTCGCGCAGATCGGTGCCGACCATGGACCGTTCGACCTGACCCTGCTGCCCATCGGGGCCTACAACCCGGCGTGGCCGGATATTCACATGAACCCCGAGGACGCCGTCCGGGCCCACCTGGATGTCACGGTCTCCGGGTCGGGACTCCTGGTTCCGATCCACTGGGGGACCTTCCGGCTGGCCCCTCATCCGTGGGCTGAGCCGGTGGAGCGCCTGCTCGCGGCGGCGGAAGCCGCTGAAGTCAAGGTGGCGGTGCCCGCGCCCGGTCAACGTATTGATCCGTCCGGGCCCGCCAGATTCAACCCGTGGTGGCGGCTCTGACTCGGTAGCCGCTGGGGCTAAAGTTTGCGGCCATGACGAAACGCGCGGCAGCGGCCGCTTTTGTGGTGGCCTTGCTGGCGTTGACGGGATGTGCGCCCAGGCAACCGGTATCGAGCCCGCCGTCGGCGCTGTCTGACGCCCCACCCTACGAGGTGTCGGGGCTGGACATTCCCCCGGGCCGCATCAGTGATGCCATATCGAAGGTCGACGGCCTGGCCGGCGACCTGATGAAAAGCACTGGCATCCCGGGCATGGCCGTCGCGGTCGTACGCGGTGGAAAGACAGTGTACGCCAAGGGTTTCGGCGTCAAAGACGGGAGCAAAGGCGATAGTCAAGACAACAAGGTCGACGCCGACACCGTCTTCCAGTTGGCGTCGATCTCCAAATCGGTCGGTGCGACGGTGGTGGCACACGAAGTGACTGACAACGTGGTCACCTGGGACACACCCGTCGTATCAAAGCTTCCATGGTTCGAGCTCGCGGATCCCTATGTCAGCAGCCACGTGACCGTCGCCGACCTGTACTCCCATCGCTCCGGGCTGCCTGCCCAGGCCGGTGACCAACTGGAGGATTTGGACTATGACCGTCACCAGTCCCTCGAGCGGCTGCGGTACCTGCCCCTGGCGCCTTTTCGAATCAGCTACGCCTACACGAACTTCGTGCTGACAGCCGCCGCCGAGGCGGTGGCCGCCGCGGCGGGCAAACCGTGGGAGGACCTGTCCGACGAGGTGCTCTATCGCCCGCTGGGGATGGCGTCGACGAGTTCGCGATTCCGCGATTTCCTGGCCAGACCCAACCACGCCGTCAACCACGTCAAAGTCGGAGACAAATGGGAGCCACGCTTCCAACGCGATCCCGATCCACAGACGCCCGCCGCCGGGGTGAGTTCGTCGGTCAACGACATGGCCCGCTGGCTGACGATGGTGCTGGCCAACGGGACCTACAACGGCCAGCGGATTACCTCGCCGGAGGCACTGCTGCCCGCCATTACCCCGCAGGCGGTTTCGACGCCGCCGGCGACTCCGAAGGCGCGGGCCAGCTTCTATGGTCACGGGTTCGCCGTGTCGGTGAACTCTTCGGGTCGCACGACCTACAGCCATTCCGGTGCCTTCACTTTCGGGGAGGCGACGAACTTCGTGGTGATGCCGTCCGAGGACCTGGCCATCATCGCCCTGACCAACGCCGGGCCGTACGGCGTTCCTGAGACGCTGACCGCGCAATTCATGGATCTGGTGCAGTACGCCCAGATTCGCGAGGACTGGGCGGCCCTGTACAAGAAGGCGATTGCCCCGATCAACAACCCGGAGGGTTCGCTGGTCGGCAAGCAGCCTCCCGCCAACGCCGCGCCGGCCAGGCCGCTGAGCGACTATCTCGGCGTGTACGCCAGTGACTACTGGGGCCCGGCAGTCGTGACCGAACGAGACGGCGCGCTGCAGCTCGCGATGGGACCGAAAGACCAGACGTTCACCCTCACGCACTGGGACGGCGATACCTTCACCTTCCCGCTTACGAGCGAAAATGCGCCGCCTGGAACGATTTCCAAGGCAACCTTCGCCGGAAATACGCTGAATTTGGAGTATTACGACGCAAACAAGCTGGGAACGTTCACCCGATGAGCTCATCGGTGATTAAAGGACTGACCGATGCCGAGGTGGCGCATCGGGTAGCCGAAGGCAAAAGCAACGCCGTTCCGCAACGCGCCGCGCGCAGCATCGCGGACATCATTCGGGCCAACGTCTTCACTCGCATCAACGCGATCCTGAGCGTGCTGCTGATGATCGTGCTGGTAACGGGCTCGGTGATCAACGGGTTGTTCGGCCTGCTCATCATCGCCAACAGCGTCATCGGCATGGTCCAGGAGATCCGGGCCAAGCAGACGCTGGACAAGCTGGCGATCATCGGGCAGGCAAAACCGTTGGTGCGCAGGCAATCCGGGACACGAGCGCTGTTGCCCAACGATGTGGTGCTCGACGACGTCATCGAGCTCGGTCCCGGCGATCAGATCGTCGTCGATGGCGAGATCCTCGACGAGGAGAACCTGGAGGTCGACGAATCGCTGCTGACCGGTGAGGCGGACCCGATCGACAAGGATGTAGGCGATGCGGTGATGTCGGGCAGTTTCGTCGTCGCCGGCACCGGCGCCTACCGCGCCACCAAAGTCGGCCCGGACGCCTATGCCACCAAGCTCGCCGAGGAGGCCAGCAAATTCACCCTGGTGAAATCCGAACTGCGCAACGGCATTAACCGGATTCTGCAGTTCATCACCTACCTGTTGGTGCCGGCCGGATTGCTGACCATCTACACCCAGTTGTTCACCACCCATGCCGGATGGCGGCAGTCCGTGCTGCGCATGGTGGGTGCGCTGGTGCCGATGGTGCCCGAAGGCCTGGTGTTGATGACCTCGATCGCGTTCGCAGTCGGTGTCATCCGGCTCGGTCAGCGTCGATGCCTGGTGCAAGAGTTGCCCGCTATCGAAGGATTGGCCCGTGTCGACGTGGTCTGCGCCGACAAAACCGGCACCTTGACCGAAAACGGCATGCGGATCTCAGACGTCGAACAATTCGGCCTCACGGAACAATCTGTCGCCGATGTGCTCGCCTCACTGGCCGCGGCCGACGCGCGCCCCAATGCGAGCATGCGGGCAATCGCCGAGACTTACAGCCAGCCACCCGGCTGGATCGTCACCGCGACCGCACCTTTCAAGTCGGCCACCAAGTGGAGTGGCGTTTCCTATCGCGACCACGGCAACTGGGTGATCGGCGCACCCGATGTGCTGCTCGATCCGGCTTCGGCGGCCGCGGAACGGGCTGAACGTATCGGCGCCCAGGGACTGCGGGTACTTCTACTGGGTTCCGCCGAGGTGGCGGTGAATCACCCCGACGCGCCGGGACGAGTCACCCCGGTAGCGCTGGTGGTGCTTGAGCAGAAGGTGCGGCCAGACGCCCGCGAGACACTGGACTACTTTGCTGCCGAAGCTGTTTCGGTCAAAGTCATCTCCGGTGACAATGCGGTGTCGGTGGCCGCCGTCGCGGGCAAGCTCGGGCTGCACGGCGAGACGATGGACGCGCGTCAACTGCCAACGGAGCCGGCCCAACTGGCTGACACGCTGGAGTCCCACACCACGTTCGGCCGGGTACGGCCCGACCAAAAACGTGCCATCGTGCATGCCCTGCAATCGCACGGTCACACGGTGGCGATGACCGGTGATGGCGTCAACGATGTGCTGGCCCTCAAGGATGCCGATATCGGTGTCGCGATGGGCGCCGGCAGCCCGGCGTCGCGAGCGGTTGCGCAGATTGTGTTGCTGGACAACCGATTCGCCACGCTTCCCTACGTCGTGGGCGAAGGCCGGCGAGTGATCGGCAATATCGAGCGGGTCGCCAACCTGTTCTTGACCAAGACGGTGTATTCGGTGCTGCTGGCGCTGTTTGTGGGTATCGAATGCCTGTTTTCCAAACCGCTCAAGGCGGATCCGCTGCTGTATCCGTTCCAGCCGATTCACGTCACCATCGCGGCGTGGTTCACGATCGGAATCCCGTCGTTCATCCTGTCGCTGGCACCCAACAACGAGCGCGCACACCCCGGCTTCGTGCGGCGGGTGTTGACATCTGCGCTGCCGTCCGGACTCATCGTCGGCGTCGCGACTTTTGTCTCCTATCTGCTGGCCTACCACGGTCGCCACGCCACGTTCCAGCAACAAGACCAAGCCTCGACCGCGGCGCTGATCACGTTGCTGGTGACCGCGCTTTGGGTGCTGGCGGTGGTGGCGCGTCCCTACCAGTGGTGGCGGCTAGCGCTGGTGATTGCCTCCGGATTGGCCTACGTGGTGATCTTCAGCATCCCGCTGGCCCAGAAGAAGTTCCTGCTCGACCCATCGAATGTGGTGGTGACGTCGGCCGCCCTGGGCATTGGGGTGCTGGGCGCCGCCGCGATCGAGGCGACGTGGTGGATCAGGGCCAGGATGCTCGGCGTGCAACCGCAGTTGTGGCATCAGCGCCCGACCACCGCAAGAATGGCTGCGACACCGACAAGTTAGGGTTCTACCAGCAAAGTAGGATTCCCAGGCATTCTGGGGATCAGCGGGGAAGGGACGGCGCATGGGATTCCTGGACAAGGCAAAGGACCTGTTGTCGCAGAACGCCGACAAGGTCGAGACGGCGATCGACAAGGCCGGCGAGTTTGTCGACGAAAAGACACAGGGCAAATACTCCGACACCATCCACAAGGTGCAGGAAGAGGCCAAGAAGGCCGCTAACCCTGGAGCCAAGGACGACCCGCAGAACTGAGCGCATGGCGAAACTCTCTGGATCTATTGACGTATCCCTGCCACCCGAAGAGGCCTGGAAGCACGCCTCCGACCTCCCCCGGTACAAGGACTGGCTGAGCATTCACCGGGTGTGGCGCAGCAAGTTGCCCGACGAGATAGAGAAGGGCACGGTCGTCGAATCGATCGTCGAGGTCAAGGGCATGCACAACCGGATCAAGTGGACGGTCGTGCGCTACAAGCCACCAGAAGGCATGACCCTCAACGGCGACGGCGTCGGCGGAGTGAAGGTCAAGCTGATGGCCAAAGTTGCACCCAAAGACGACGGCGCTGTCGTCAGCTTTGACGTTCACCTCGGTGGCCCGGCGCTATTCGGGCCGATCGGCATGATCGTCGCCGCTGCGCTGCGAAGCGACATCCGCAAATCGTTACAGAACTTCGTCACCGTATTCACCGGGCCCGATCCGCGCCTTAACGGGGATCGTGGCTCCGGTCGCTGATCGCCTGGCGGAGCTGCTTCGAACCACCGCCGGCGTCGACCCGCCCGTTCGCATCCGCGCTTGGGACGGAAGCGAGGTCGGCCCAGACGACGGCCCAGTCCTGGTGGTGCGAACACGGCGCGCTTTGCGTCGATTGCTTTGGCGCCCAGGCGAACTCGGCCTGGCCCGGGCCTACGTCACCGGTGACATCGATGTCGAGGGTGACCTGACCGATGGTCTGCGACGGGCCTGGAAGCTGGACCGATCGCGCCCGGGTGCCGGCACGCCGAACTCGCTGCCGGGTAGGGCGGTGGCGGCGCTGCACGCGCTGCGGCTGGGTGCACTTGGCCTGCCGCCCAAGGCTCCGGCCAGCGAGGCGCGGCAGTCGGGCCGGCTGCACACCCGGCGCCGCGATCGCGCCGTGATCGCTCACGACTACGACCTGTCCAACGATTTCTACCGGCTGTTGCTCGATGAGCACATGGCGTACTCGTCGGCGTATTTCACCCGCCAAGGCCAGTCGCTACACGACGCGCAGACGGCGAAGTTGGACATGATCTGCCGCAAGCTGGATCTCAAAGCGGGGATGCAGCTGCTGGATGTCGGTTGTGGTTGGGGATCGCTGATCCTGCACGCGGCACACCGCTACGGTGTGCGCGCCACCGGGATCACGCTGTCGGCCCGGCACCGCGATTTCACCGTCGCGCGCGCCGCTGAGCGTGGTCTGACCGACAGCGTCGAGGTCCGACTGCAGGACTATCGCGACTTGGGCAACCAGGCGCAGACCTTCGACGCGGTTGCATCCGTCGAGATGGGCGAGCACGTGGGGGAGCGGCTGTATCCGAGTTACGTCGCGATCCTTGATCGCGCGCTGAGGCCCGGCGGGAGGCTGTTGTTACAGCAGATGTCGCGGCGGCCCGATGCGAAACCGGGTGGGGGAGCGTTCATCGAGGCCTACATCGCGCCCGAGATGCACATGCGGCCGCTCTGGCAGACACTGCGCTACCTGCAGGACGCGGGCTTGGAAATCCGTTCCGTCGCGGCGATGCGCGAGCACTATGCGCGCACCGCCGAACACTGGATGAACACGCTGGAAAGGCGCTTCGACGAATTCGTGGCACTGCAGGGCGAAGAAGTGGCCCGGGTGTGGCGGTTGTACCTGGCCGGCCGTCGCCTCGCCTTCGAGGAGGGCCGGATGGGGGTGGATCAGATTTTGGCAGTCAAAGCCGGCGGCCGATGAGTTTGTGGTTTGGCGCCAGTCGATATGTGTGAACCCCGATCGCGGGGCCAGGACACTACGAGGAGGTCATCGTGCCCATCCGTGACGGCGCGCCGCTGGGCGCTCCCTGCTGGATCGATTTGACGACGTCGGACGTCGACCGCGCCCAGGAGTTCTACGGCACGGTATTCGGCTGGACGTACGAGTCCGCCGGACCCGAGTACGGCGGATACATCAATGCCGCCAAGGATGGCCACCGCGTCGCCGGTCTGATGGCCAACCGGCCTGAGTTCCAGTCTCCGGACAACTGGGCCACCTACTTCCACACCGCCGACATCAACCCGACGATGTCTGCGGTGACCGCGGCGGGTGGCTCGGTGTGCCTGGAAACCATGGAGGTACCCGCCAAGGGCTACATGAGTCTCGCCACCGACCCGTCGAGCGCCTTCTTTGGCTTGTGGCAGCCGTTGGAGCACCGGGGCTTCGAGGTGATCGGCGAGGCCGGCTCCCCGGTCTGGCATCAACTGACCACGCGTGACCATCGCGCCGCGGTCGACTTCTACCGTGAGGTCCTCGGGTGGCGGACCGAGCAGGTTTCCGACACAGACGAATTCCGTTACACCACAGCGTGGTTCGGCGACCAGCAATTACTCGGTGTGATGGACGGCAGCAGCTGCCTCCCCGAGGGTGTGCCATCGAATTGGACGATCTTCTTCGGGGCCGAGGATGTCGACAAGACGCTGCAGGTGATCGCCGACAACGGCGGTGCTGTGGTGCGCGCGGCCGAGGACACTCCGTACGGTCGGCTGGCCGCGGCGACCGACCCGACGGGTGTCATCTTCAACTTGTCCTCGCTGCAAGGCTAGCCGCGGTCGTCTCGCGCCGCGTGGCGAGCGACGACTGGTCCGACACCCCATTACTGTCGAAACCATGACCCGCCGCCTGCGCCCCGGTTGGTTGGTGGCATTTTTCGCCTTGGTGGTTTCGGCCAGCGCCTGGATGCCCTGGCTGACCACCGCGGTCAACGGCGGCGGCTGGGCCAACGCCGTCGGGGGCACCCACGGCAACCTGGAACTCCCGCGGGGGTTCGGTGCGGGCCAGCTCATCGTGTTGCTGTCCTCGACACTGTTGGTGGCCGGGGCGATGGTGGGCCGTGGCCTGTCGGTGAAGCTTGCTTCGATTGCCGCGCTGGTGATTTCGCTGCTCCTGGTGGCGCTGACCGTGTGGTACTACAAGCTCAACGTCAAACCGCCGGTATCGGCCGAATACGGTCTTTACGTCGGTGCGGTCGGCGCGGGCTGCGCAGCGGTCTGCGCGCTTGCCTCAGTGATTGCCGCACTGGCTTCTGGTCGGTTCCACCGCTGAAGGCTCACGCGGGCGGGAACTCGTGCTTACCCGAGGTGGAGCTGTCGTCGGGCTCGTTGACGCCGAACACGAAAGGCGCGAACACGACTTCGCGGCCATCGGGGTCGGGAAAGGTGACCGCACCCGTTGCCTCCCAATACGGGTGCTGCTCCACGGGCGCCAGCCCCGCCGCCTGAAGGCGCGCGATTGCGGCTTGCTGCGCATGTTTGTCCGGGAAGTACAGGCACAGTTGTTCCTGGTAGTCCGCGGCGACGGGCTCGGCCGACTCAACGATTTCCAGCGTCAAGTTCCAGCTGGGCAGGCCAAATATCGCACCATTGCTGCCGTAGCTGGCCTCGAACGTCTCGTAGAGCGGCAGCCCGACCAGCTCACGGTAAAACCGCACCGTCTCTTCGAAATTCGACGAGCGGCGGGCGAACCGGATGGCGCCGATCGACGCCAATTCCGTGGGCCAGTGCGTTTTCCGGCGACGCATTTCGGTCACAGCCCGATGGCGCTTGCCGCCGAGTCCGCGGTATCCCAGCGGCGCAACTGCTCACCGGGCGCCCATGTCGAATGCGTGCCGCTGGAGATGCGCTCCGGCAGTTGAAGTTTGCACACGGGGCCATCGGCGATCCGGGCGGCGTCGAAGATCACGCAGTACGAGGCATCGGTGTTCATGTCGGTGGTGAGGGTGACCAGATAGCCGTCGTCCTCGCCGGTGGCGCCCACCCGCGGCGCCATCGCGGTCTCGCTTCCGTAGACACCGTCGCCGAACGAGCATCCCTCCTGGCTTCCGGTGAGTAAATCGTGTTTGACCAGCCCGTCGAACAGGAACCAGCCCGGCTTGCCGGTGGCGGCGTAGGTGTAGCGGTAGCTGGCAGCCGCGTAAGCCGGGTTGATGGTGCCGAATTCGGTGATGGACTCCGATAGCTGTTCTTCTTTCACCTCGCCGGTGATCAGGTTGAAGCGCCAGCGGTGCAGCCGGGCCTGCAGGCGATCCAGCGCCAGGAAGCGAAAGAGCTTCTCCCACTTGGTTCCGCCGATTTCGATCGGCTGAGGATCACCTTCGAAGAAGCCGTCGAGCACAATCTCGTCGCCATCCTCGTAGGCGTTGGTGAAGTGCAGCACGAACGTCGAGTCCGCCTCGAACCATCGGATGTCGTCGGTCCCGCCGCGGCGCGGGATCACCGCGAAGCGCGACGGAATGTCGGGATAGAAGCGCGGCAGGTGCACATCGTGTTCGAGCAGCCTCGGATCCCAGAACAGCGGGAAATCGTTGAGGATGGCGTAGTTTTCGGTGAACGCCATGTCGTGCGGCAGCCGCGGCCCGGGCAGCGGGACATCGACGTAGTGGGCCAGCTCGTTGTTCTGGTCGACAACGCCGTAGCGCATGTACGGCTCTTGCTTGCTGTAGTTGAAGAACAACAGTTCGCCCGTCTTGTTGTCGACCTTAGGATGCGCGGACACACCCCAGTCGACCGGGAAGCGCCCGTTCCAGGTTTCCTTGCCAAGGGTGTTGGCCGAGTACGGGTCGATCCGGTACAGATCGCCGCACTGGTAGAAGCTGGTCAGCGCGATACCGCGGTGGACGATGACGTCGGTGCTCGATGCGTCCTTCATCCGGGTGCGCGCGCCCCAGCCCTGCTCGCGCTGGGCCAATTGCACCGGCTCAGCCAGCCCGGGCCACAGCGGCTCGCCCGCCTCGTTCTCGGCCAGGAATCCGTCGGTCCGTACAAAGCGGTTGCGGTAGAAGGCTTTTCCATCGCGGAAGCCGACCACGTGCAGCATGCCGTCGCCGTCGAACGGGTGGTAGGTCTTCAACGCCGGGTGCAGCGGGTTTTCGGTGTTGCGTAAGTAGACGCCGTCTAGGTCGCGGGGGATCTCGCCCTGCACGGGAGCGAGGTCGTCGGCAACCCACTCGGTGGTCTGCGGACGCCACGGTCCGGTCCGGTAAGGATGGTCGTCGTCTTCGGGCAGCGTGGACAAGAACTTGCCGACAATCTCAACATCCATGTCACGAGCCTTTGGTTGTGCTGACAACGAAACTGACCGTGGTGGCGGTGCTGCCGCCGAAGTTCAGGGTGCCAAAGGTTTTCGCATCATCGACCTGATAATCGCCGGCCGCGCCGCTGACTTGCTTTGCCGCATCCAGCAGCATCCGCACGCCGGAAGCCCCGACCGGGTGTCCGCCGCCGATCAGGCCTCCGCTGGGGTTGATCGGCAGCCGGCCGCCGATCTCGATCTCGCCGTTTTCGATGGCTTTCCACGATTCGCCCGGGCCGGTCAGCCCGATGTGGTCGATGGCCAGGTACTCGCTGGGCGTGAAGCAGTCGTGCACCTCGATCCCGTCGAGGTCGTCGAGGGTCACCTGGGCGCGGCGCAACGCGTCGAGCACCGCGGCCCGCACATGCGGTAGCACGTAGGGCGCGCAGTCACCTTGGGCCGCGCGGTCCAGTTTTTGTCGCAGACCCAGCCCGACGGTGCGATGTCCCCAGCCATCGATGCGGCCGATTGGGCGCGCATCCGGATGATCGCGCAAGTAGGCATCGTTGACCAGGACCAATCCCGCTCCGCCGTCGGTCATTTGGCTGCAGTCGAACCGCCGCAGCCGGCCTTCGGTAATCGGATTGGTCGCGTCGTCATCCGTGATGGGGTCGGGGACCGTCCAGCCACGGGTCTGGGCGTTGGGGTTGCGGCGGGCGTTGGCGAAGTTGAGCTGGGCGATGGCCCGCAGATGCGTGTCGTCCAAGCCGTAGCGCCGGTCGTATTCGTCGGCGATCTGCGCGAACATCGACGGCCATAGGTAGCGCGCGTCGGCTCCCTCGTGTCCGGTCCACGCGGCCGCGCCCAGATGCTGGGCGGCGGTGTCGCCGGGCACGGTTTTCTCCAGCTCGATTCCCACCACGAGCGCGGTGTCGTAGGCGCCTGACCGCAGATCAGCCATCGCCGCCAGCGCCGCCACGCTGCCGGAGGCGCACGCGGCTTCGTGCCGAGTGGCCGGGGTGTCCCAGAGGTCGTCGCAGACCGTGGCCGGCATGGCGCCGAGGTGACCCTGACCGGCGAACATCTCGCCGAAGGCATTCCCGACATGGACCACTGCAACGTCGGCGGCGTCCACCTTGGCCGAGGCGAGTGTGCCTTCGACGACCTCAGCGGTCAAAGCTGCGAAGTCGCGGTTCTCTTTGGAGAAGTTGCGGGCGAAATCGCTCTGGTAGCCGCCGAGGATCCACACGCCTGTCGAGCCATCCATACGCCGCACGCTACTCCTGAATGACGTGCCCGTTCAGCCATATTCGACACGCGTTCAGGAGCCTGAAAAAGGCGGACCCGTCGGCTCTCGGGCTGAACCGACGGGACCTAGGTGCGCGCGTAGGCCGGCCGACGTGCGCACCCGTTTTGGTGCATTACCACCACTGGCGGCAGGCAAACATCACGTCTCGCCTGCCCGCCGGGCTACCGATGCTGTGCTGACCTGCCTGAATGCCGCCTTTCCACTGCTCAGCGACGTGTTGGCGGCTGAACAGCGCCTTCGACAAGAGGTGTCGGTTCGGGTCCGTCCGGCGGGCGTGTCGCGAGAGCTTGGGTGCCGGCCAGGTCGTGCAAGTCGGCGAGGTCGATGTCTGCCAGGTCGACTCCCTTGGTCTCGCGGGCGGCCACCGCTGCAATGGCGCTTACCGCCGCGGTGCCCGCCAGATACCACGCGATGGGCACGGCGGACTTGTAGGTCTCGAGCAAGCGAACGGCAATGATCGGTGCGAGGGACCCGGCCACGATCGAGGTGACCTGATAGCCGAGCGACACCCCTGAGTACCGCATCCGGGTCGGGAACATCTCGGCCATGGTGGCCGGCTGGACCGCGTACATGAGGCCGTGGAACACCAGGCCGATGATGACCGCCGACATGATGATCGCGTTGCGGCCGCTGTCCATCATCGGGAATGCGAAGAACCCCCAGGTACATGCGCTGACCGCGCCGATGAAATAGATTGGGCGCCTGCCAAATCGGTCGCTGAGATGTCCGAATAGGGGGATGACGATGAAGTGCACGGCGTGTGCCGCCAGTAGCCACCACAAGATGGCCTTGGTGTTCGCGTGCACATGCACTTTGAGATAGGTAATGGAGAAGGTGACCACCAGGTAGTACATGGTGTTCTCGCCGAAACGTAACCCCATTGCGGTGAAAATGCCACGCGGGTAACGCTTTAACACCTCAATCACACCCATGCGGGCTGCCTTGGAGTGCTGGGCTTGTTGCTGTGCTTCGAGGAAGATCGGCGCGTCGGCCACCTTGGTGCGGATGTAATAGCCGATCAGGACGACGACCGCAGACAACCAGAACGCGACGCGCCAACCCCAGCTGAGGAACGCCGCATCCGAAAGCGTGGACGTGAGAACGAGCAGCACCGCCGTGGCCAACATGTTCCCGCCCGGAACACCGGCCTGCGGCCAGCTCGCCCAAAAGCCACGGCTGGCGTTGGGGCTGTGCTCGGCGACAAGCAGAACCGCGCCGCCCCACTCGCCTCCGACGGCGAAGCCCTGAATGAACCGCAGCGCCACGAGCAGCGCCGGGGCCCAATATCCGATTTGCGCGAACGTCGGCAGACAGCCCATCAAGAACGTGGCGGTGCCTACCAGCAGCAGGCTGAATTGCAGCAGCTTCTTGCGTCCGTACCGATCCCCGAGTTGGCCGAATACGATGCCGCCCACTGGGCGGGCGGCGAAGCCGACGGCGTAGGTCACGAAGGCGGCAAGGATGGCGTCGAGATCGTTGCCGCCCTTGGCGAAGAACACCTTGCTGAACACCAGCGTGGCAGCGGTGCCGTAGAGGAAGAATTCGTACCATTCGACGACGGTGCCGGCCATGGATGCGGCGACCACCCGGCGAAGGTACGCCCGTCCGGATCCGAATCGGTTGGGCTGCAACTCGTTACGCACACTCATCGGGTCGCCCTCCTTGGCAGACCTGCCCACCCGGAGGCCCCGATCGGGTTCTCGCGGGTCACGGGGGTGATGGGTGTGCTGGCGGATGGCAGCGTACCCGGCCGCAAGAATTGCCGCACGGCGAATGGGCGGCGGGTGCAATATCGGTATCCATGACATTGCTGTTATGGGATCAGCACACGTGTCTGCCGTTACAGACTGATGCGGACGTCGACTTACTGACCCGATACCGGCGCGCCGGGGGTGCACTCGTATCGGTCAACGCAGGATATGCGCCCCACACTTCTCGCCGACACGACGGAGCTGCTGCGGCACTATCGTGCCGCAGTCAATGCGCACTCCGGACCTGGAGTTAGCGGGCAGCGCCGAGGATGTCGAGACGATTACCGGTGCCGGTCGCATCGCGGTCGTGTTCGACCTCGAAGACTGCGGTCCGCTCGACGGTGATCTCGACAACCTCGCTACTTTGGTCCGCCTCGGTGTGCGCACGCTGCTGCCCACCTACAACCGCGCCAACCGCGCCGGCAGCGGCTGCCTAGACGCCACCGATGGCGGCCTTACCGTGTGGGGCCGTTCGCTTGTTTCCGAGATGAACAGCGTCGGCATCGTGCCGGACGGATCGCACTGCAGCACCCGCACCGGACTTGACATGTGCGATGCTTCGACAGCTCCGGTCATTTACAGCCACTCCTGCATGCGGGCAGTCTGGGATCACCCGCGCAATATCACCGACGACCAGGCACGCGCCTGCGCGGCCACTGGCGGTGTTGTCGGAATCACCGGTGTCGGCATTTTCCTGGGACCCAACACTCCGACCCTCGAGGCGATGACAGGCCACCTCGAGCACGCCATTGAGCTGGTCGGTATCGACCACGTCGGTGTGAGCACCGACTTCTCGTTCGACTTCGCGGATTTCAATGAGGAACTCGCGCGCAACCCACACTTGTTTGATGACAGCTACACAAGTTGGGGGCCGATCCAGTGGATGCCGCCGGAGACCTTCCTGGGACTCGGCGAACACCTGCGTCGGCGTGGATGGAAAACCGCTGACATTAAAGCCGTTCTTGGTGGAAATTTCTGTCGGGTGGCTCAGCATTCCTGGTGTTTTAGATAACCCGGCCGGTCAGCACCTTAGCGGGTGCGATGGTGCGGAAGCTTCGACGACGTGCGCGAAGTCTTCCGAATGCCGCTTGCGCGCGGCAGCTGGCGCGAGGGACGAAACAAGTGAGGTAGTCGACTACTCGTGCCCACGCGCGAGATCGCGGAAACGATCTAGCCATGAAGCCCAACCTTGTACCGTCCACCCGGGAACCCTGGGTCGACGAATGGGACAACATCGGGGCAGCCTTCAGGGCATTCGATGGCCCGGAGTGGGAAATCAAGCACACCACCCGCCGCCGGCGACGCGCCGACATCGTGGTATCGGTGATCGGCCTGCAATTCGCCGACGGGCACGCGTTGCGCGAGATCATGGTTGACTGCGCCGATATCCCGATCATCACGCCAACCCAAGCGCGGAAGCTGGCTAACGCGTTGATCGCAGCAGCCGACTCGGCCGAGGGGGACACAGCTTGTCCAGCAGCGCGGGCGCACCTTGGCTACGGGCAATCAGACGGAATGGAGTAGCGGACTACCCTACTAATCCGCCGTGCCGCGGCTTAAATTCATCCCGGCGGCGAAGGTCTGACTTGATCCGAGAGCCAAGCCCTGTGACTCCCAGACCGGCTCGAGCCCGTCGCGGCCGAAACATCGGATGCAGCACGAAGGAGTCGAGGGATGTCAGAGCAAGAACAGAACATTGAGCTCGTCAAGAAAGGCTACGAAGCCTTCATGGCTGGCGACATCGCAACGCTGATGAGCCTGTTAGACGACAACATCGAGTGGATCCAACCGGGCCAAAGCTCGGTCAGCGGTACCTACCACGGCAAGGGTGAAATCGGCGAATACATAAGCCGGTTGGCGGAGCAGTCGACGACGGTCAACCCGCACCGCTTCATCGCCGACGGCGACACCGTCGTTGTGCTCAGCGAAACGACTTCTGGCGGCGAAACAAGCCAAGACGCCGACGTGTTCACGCTTCGCGACTGCAAGTTGGTACGTGCACAGGTGTATGGAGACACCGCGATGATGGAGCGCGTGTTCGGCAAGAAGCAGCTCGCGGGTAGTGGCGCTGACTGAGAAGTCGTACCGTTCGCCCAAAGAGTCGGCCCGTCTTCCCGCTCGGGTGGCGGGCCGATTGCTTGTTTTCGGGCCGACCGAGGAGAGAAGGCGCCGCGCGGGAATATCACCAATTCCCGCTGTGTGTAACCCCGCTAGGGCATACGCTTCCAAATCGACGAATCGGGCAACGTCGCCAGCTGAGCTGCTCTCACCGGCTTTCCGGCGCACACCACACAAGCAGACCTATGCAGGAGTTTGAAAGCGTGACAGCCCTCGATCTATTTGCCGGCGTCATTCAGGAACCCAACGACTACACCGACACGCGCAAAGAACGTGGCGCGTGCATATGCGGCTGGGTCAACGACTGCAACGGCAGCTGGCCCAAGCACGTAGCCACCGAGGTCGAATCGGCCACCAAGCAACGATTCCCCCGAAGCCCGTCATTAACCGGGTCACCCTCACCCACCGTGCAACTCTTTGCGCTGGCTAGCCAAAGCCACCACGGGAATGACCGAGTTCTCGTTATTGGACGTGGGTTACGGGGGCGGTGATCTGTTGCGGGCGATCGCCCGCTGGGCCGACAAGCGCGGCATGAGGCCATTCCTGTGGGGTATCGACCTGAATCCCCGCAGCGCCGAAACTGCGCGTGAAGCCACCCCATCGTGGATGAATATCTGCTACCAGACGGGGGACGTGTTCGACACGATCAACGCCCGCTGCCCGCCAGTGGATTTCGTCGTCAGCACGCAGTTCACCCATCACCTCACCGACGATGGTGTGGTCGAATTCCTGCGTTGGGCCGAGGCCAACTCACTGCGCGGCTGCGCATCGCCGACCCCACCGAAGCGCCCTGGCTATCTACGGCTTCCAACTCGTGGGCGCCGCGATGGGTTGGCACCGCATCACCGTAAACGACGGCGTCATCTCCATCGCGAGGGCCTTTCGTCGCCGGGAATGGCAGACCTATCTGGACAAGGCAGATTTGCACGCGGACATCGCCTGGCGCATGGGATTCCGATACTGCGTGAGCCGGATAAACTGGAGAGTTCGTAGCTCCTGCACCTAGCACGAGTATGGCGACATTGGAGTCCTGCGCACGGGGCCAATCGGGTGATAACGGGGCGGTCGGCGGCAAGTGTTCAAGCCGTCAACTCGCTCGGGCGCGAATTGATCGCTTTAGCCGACGACCGCGCCTGGTGCCGGGCGAGGTACATAGAGCCATTCCGGTGGCTGCTTGACTAGACGTGTGGGATTCTCAGGACCAATTGTATTGGGCGACAACGATACTGGCGCTGGGCCACTAAGCACTGTCGTCGCAGGTCAGAGCATGGCGGTAACCGTGGCAGCGCAGGACGTTGCGGACGGAAGATCTTATGTAGGCGGCCCATCCCGGACCTCACAGCAACGAACGACCAACATGAACCGCGGCGATTTTCCAGTCTTCCCGGGTCACCTGGGAATAATCTGCGGTCTATGAAACGAGTAATCGTTGGGTTTGCAACGATCATGCTGGTGTCCGGCGGTTTGGGCGTGGCCGGTTTGGGACTGGGTAGTGGTACTGCTTATGCCTATACCTATGGCCCATTCCAATGGTGCCCAGGACAAGCCATGCCGAATGATCCACCACGGTCGGATGCAGACCTAGTTTGGGACATGAGTGTCTGCCACACCTACTATTTCGACTACGACGTGCGGACTAAGGCTCCTGCGCACTATTGGGAGGGACCTAACCTATTCCCAACTCCAATCCCGCCGCCTCCGCGGCAACCTTTACCACCGGATTGTCCCCCGTGGTCCCCCATCTTGGCCCCCTCGCGGTGCGGTGGCCTCTAGTAGGCCGGCTCGATTGGATGGCAGCCTGGCGAGCCGGTGGTCTAGCACTCCTGGGTGTGCCAGCACCACCGCCACGCCGGACCGGGGAGCGACACCGCAATGCCGCGCCGTAGTCGCCGACGGGCGAGCCGAGCGAATCGACCGAATTTAGCCCGTTCGAGGTCATAGCGTCTCCTCTTGGTCTGGGTTGTTGTCGGGCTCTATGAGCACCCAGTGATCGGAATTCCTGTCGGAATCCTTTTGATCTGTATCCTGATTGTCGTTGTGGCGCGCATCGTCTATGTGGTGCGCGACGTCCGAAGACATCGGGACACCAAACGCGATTCAAACTGAGCCACTACCAGGGGGTGCGAGAAATCTCTGATGGCGACCCTCCGCACGAGCCAAAGGCCTAGACCATTGACCAAATCGACCAGGCCCTGCAGACCTAACAACCGGCTGATTCGCCGGCCAACACGAAAGATTGATCGCAACGGACAGAAACGCCGGTACAACCGCGCCGAGTGCCCCCAGCGCGCTGATTCGCTAAGGATCTCCGGCGAAGGAGGAGCACCTCAAAAACGGTGAGGCGCTGCCAGCGGCGTGCGGACCTAGGCTCGGCGCATGCGCGACATCGAGACCATCGACGGCGAGCTTCGGTTGGTGGTAACCCTTCGCCGTGCGGCTCACGAGCGGGGCGGTCCGCTGCCGTCGATAGACGTGGCGGATGCGCTGCTGGATGAACGCCGCGAGCTGATGAGAGGCTTGTACCGCATAAGCTCCGATTATCGAGACGTGTTGGCTGAAGGTTCGGAACCGGGCCGCTGTGATTGATGGGCGGCCATCCTGGGCGTTCCTGACGGCGCCGCCGTGAGTGGGAAGATGGATGCCATGAGCGGTGAGGAGAAGAAGACTTTGAAATGGGTCATGGCTGGTGCCGGTCGGGACATGAGCTATATGGAGAACGGCTACCAGTATGTGATTCGTTCGGGTGACAAGGAGTACACGTTGTTCCAAAAGACGCGCTCGGGGGAGATAAACCGCAGGCAGGTCTGCGCCACCAAACAGCAGGCCTACGAGCTGGCCGAGCGCTGGGCTGCCGAGGCCGTATTGAGTCGATGAGGGACCGATGAGCAATGCTGCGCGCACTGTGGTCGTACCGGCACCATCTGGGGCACCTTTTGCGGCATGGTCAGCGTCGGTCTCTGTCACGCCGAGCCGGGCATCACGGTCGGAGCTGTCCTTGCCCGCCGCTAAGTAAGGTTCGGCGTTGGGTGGTCAGTCGGACAACGGAGATTTGCCCGACTGTGTAGAAGCCTGGCGCTTTGCTGTAGGTAGGCGAAACGCGAAACCTGTTGCGCTCGTGCGCGATTCGCCTAGGCCGTGGAGCTGGCCGAGCTGCCCTGAGAGGCCAGACGGGCCGCGAGCAGCGCCACGCCTGAACCCACAGTACGAACAAGCGTCAGCCCGGCGTCGGGTAAACTGGCGGCTGTATGTTCTTCTAAATCCGCGAGCATTAGAAAGTTAAGAGCATGGCACAGGGAACCGTCAAATGGTTCAACAGCGATAAGGGCTTTGGCTTTATCGCTGTTGACGGTGGCGGAGAAGATTTGTTCGTCCACCATTCCGAGATTCGTGGGGGCGATTCGCTGGACGATAACCAGCGGGTTCAATTCGAGGTCGGTCAAGGACCCAAGGGTCCTCGGGCGCTCGCAGTAACTCCAATCTAAGGCTTGCAGCGCGCCGGGGGCCTACCCGTTCACCTGGCAGCCCGCGAACGGATTTCCAGCATCGACCGCACGCCGAATCTCTTCCGCTGTGCCAGACACGGCCTCCGCCGTGGCCTGCCCGAGACGACTGTCGAACAACGCAATCACAATGTCGGCGTCGTCCACCAACTGCTCGTTGATGACGCCCTGGCCGCCTCCGGCACCGAGACGGGGCACGCCGTCGGATTTCCAGTGGCGCGGCAGCAATATCACCTGAGCGGATTCGGCCCGTGAGCCGTTCCAGCCGTGCAGGCTCTCCTTGACCGCTGCCACCTCCTCGCCAGTGTCTCCTGGTGACGAAAGCAAGACCTTCAGCACGGACGCGTCAAACATCGATACGACTTCCTTCGCAAGTTCTGGTGGGCAGTCGGCTGGTCCTCTCGCTGCCGTCGCTCAAGATATGTGCAGCGTCCGACATTTCCCCAGCGCGACACGACGCTCATAGGTCCGCTCGCGCCATGATTTTGCTGCGACCATCTGGCACGTCTTTGGCACGGCGGTCAAGAGTCACCTGAAAAAGCTCGCTGACCTGCGCAACTCTTGTGCCCCCGGCAGGATTCGAACCTGCGACACCGGCTTTAGGAGAGCCGTGCTCTATCCCCTGAGCTACGAGGGCGGACGCGCTGAGCTTACCGGGAACGGCCCGTCCGCCGGTCGTAGGCGGCGACCCGGTCAGCGCAGCTCGGCGATCACCTTTGAGAAGTTGGCGATGTTGTTGTCCTGCACGGTGAAGGACGACACGTCCGTACTTTTCGCGGTATCCGGACAACGTGTCGGCCATCTCGCGGGTGAGCCGGTGAGCACCGAGGGCATCGACAGGATCTCCTCATCGGACAGCTCCGGCGAGTAGCTGCGGGTCATCCTCAAGTCGGGTCGGTCTCGCCTTCCGGCGGCATCGCCGTGATCGCCAGATTCAGCTCGAGTGAGTCGAACCGGTCCCCGGCGGCGTTGCGGACGAACTCGGCGCGTTCGGCGAACGGGTCCTCGACGTCGCGCACCTTGGCGCCGGTCAGCCCGATGATGTCGGCGTTCCGGGCCGCGAGCGTCAGCACCCGGTCACCGTTGCCCGCGATGATGATTGGCGTCGTCGGGTGGTGTTCCTTTAGATACTTCGTCATGTGTTCGAGGTAGTCGACCCGGGCGCCGGCGCTGGGATACGGCATCTCGGCGGCCTCGAACTCCTCCCGGACGTAGCCGGTGCCTAGCCCGATCTCGAGGCGGCCGTCGCTGAGCATGTCCAGCGCTTGCAGGTCCCTGCTGAGCAGGGCCGGCTTGTAGAACGCGGCATTGAGCACATACATGCTCAGCCGCATCCTCGTGGTTACCATCGCGACCGCGGTCAGGGTCGGAAAGGGCGCCGCCGCACCGAGATGGTCGGGCACACACAGAATGTCGAAGCCGGGGTCTTCTGCTCGCTTGGCCTTTTCCACCAATTTCTCGCGCGACTTGAAGAACCGCATGCTCATCGAGAAGCGAAAATCCTTGGCCACCAACAACCTCCGTTTAACGAGCTAGAGACAATTACCAGGAACGCGCCGCGGCCGCCAAGCCCTGCACCAGGGCGGAGGTGACCGGCGACAAGCCGTCGGCGCCGGGCAGCGGGCTGCGCGGACTGAGACCCCTGACGCGAACGGACAGTTCGAGCTGCGTCCCGCCGTCGCGTACCCGGTTGACCGGGTTGTCCGGATGTAGGCCCCGCAGTTCGCGCGGAATCTCGTCGAGGTCGGTGACGACCTGATAGCCGGTCAGCTGGATGTGCCGGGCGAGGTGATCGGCCAGCGCGCGGTTGCGGCCACCGGCCAGCAGCTGCGTGCTGCGCCCGATGCGGCCATATCCGTGCAGCGACACCGCGACGTCGACATGGTCGAGGAACTCGGCCAGCCGCGGCGACTCGCCGGGGTAGAACCGCGCCGACGGCAGATGATGCGGGTAGCGATCGGGATGGCGCAACAGGTACACCGACGCGTCAGCGGCCTCGGCGGCGCGTTCGGCGATGACGTCCGTCATCTGCTCCAGCCCGCCGCCGTGGATGGCCAGGAAGCCGAAACGCGACCGCAGCTGACTGATCTCGTTCACCCCCGGCTCGCTCAGCAACTCCGAAAGTGACTGTGGCGCAGGCCCGAACGCGACCTCGCAGACGCCGGGCGAGGCCAATGCGCGGGATCCCAGCGCCGCAAGAATTCGATCCAGCGTTGCGGAAGCCCGTGCTGCACGGCGCCGTCGATGATCTGCGACAGGTAGCCGGGCCGGGGCGGACCCGGGGTCACCCGGTGGTCGATGTAGACCCAGGCCGGTGACGGCCCGTTGTCGGTGTGCACGGTCAGCCGGTCGCGCCGGTAGCGCACCGGAACGCCCTCGGCGCTGTCCAGCGTCGGCCAGGTCGTGGTCGGACAGCTGCCAGAGCACCCCGTGCACCTGGTTGCCGGCGAACGGCTCGACGGTGGCCACGCCGCGCTGGTTGATCAGCCAGTCGTGGTCGGTCAATACCGCCGGCCGCGGATCGGTCGCGTCGGGACAGCGCTGCGCCATCTGTCTGACACACAGGTTCGACCCATATGCGAAGTAGGAGTGCCCGCCGGCCGGCATTTAGCCGCTCACCGTCAGCCAAATCAGCGCCATGTTCAGCAGACTAATCATTCTCCCGACCGTCCAGCCGATAACCGTGGTGACGCGGGTGGTTGGTGTCGGTGCCCATCAGCTTGCGGTTGCTGGTCAACCGGATCAGCGGAATCACTGCGAACGGAATCCCGAAGGACAGCACGACCTGCGAGAACACCAGTGTGCGCGTGGGATCGAGCCAAGCGCCAGGATCGCCACGGCAGGACATAGCGTGATCAACCGGCGCGGCAGCATGGGAATCGAGCGGTGCAGCAGTCCCTGCATGATCATCGCGCCGGCGTAGGCGCCCACCGACGCCGACGCCAGGCCGGACGCGAGCAATCCGATCGCGAACAGGACCGCGATCGTCGCCCCCAATGTGTTGTGAATCGCGGCGTAGGCGCCCTCGATGGATCCGCTTGTTTCGCGGCCCTCCAGGTTGATCGCCGCGACCAGCAGCATCGCCGCGTTCACCGTCCCGGCGACCGCCATGGCCAGCACGACGTCCACCCGGGTGACACGAAGCAGCCAGCGTCGGCGCTGGCCCGCGTCGGGATGTCCGTGCCGGTCCAGCGCCAGACCCGAGTGCAGGTACACCGCATGCGGCATCACGGTGGCGCCCAGGATCGCGGCGGCTAGGAGCACGCTTTCGGTTATCGACGGTATATCCGCTACCGTAAGACGAATAAATATAGCCCAGTCTCATCACGCAAATTTTATGCACCGCCGACCCGAACATGGCCGTGAGTACGCCTTCGCCCGACCCCCGGACGAGCGCGAGGCCGGGCGCAGGCGCAGGTGCGCCGAGCGGCCGAGGCGTTGTTCGCACCGAAACCGCCGGTATCCGAACAGTCGGCGGACCAATCGCCTCGCCCGTCGCGAGTTCTGAATGCTGCGCCGCCGCCGCCGGCTCGCGCGGAAACCGGCGCTGTGATCACTTCTGAGACGCCGAAGCGAATCCGCACCTGGAAACGGTATGGCATGACCGTTTCGCAAATCGCCGAGGTGTGCGGCGCCGACATCGGCGAGATCGAGCGGCTTCTCCGCCGAGCCGCGCTTCCCGAGAGCGCCGCAGCCACGCGCACTCAATAGGTAGGCGGTGGGGCCGCATAGGCTGGGGGAAAGCCACTAAGCCTGCGGCGGCGGCGGCGGCGCGTATGCCGGAGGAGCAACGTAAGCCTGAGCGGGCGGCGGCGGCGGTGTGGTCGATGCAAGGCCGCCGGCGGCGCCTACGCCGCCACCAACAGCAGCCCCGACCGCCGCACCGGGGGCGCAACCGATCGGTATCGTTGCAAGACATCCAATCGCGGCACCGGTTGCAGCGCCGCTCAAGCCGCCCGCCGTTGTGTTCGCCGCAGGATTAGGACTGCACGCAGCAAGTCCGGTAACGAGCGCAACAGCACTCACTATCATTATCTTCATAACTTACACCCTCCTTTATCGCGCGCGATTGGCACGCACATGATGGGCGAACACATTCATTGCCGATATCGATCCCTGCGCGGTATCCGACGCCGCGCTTTCTTGGGATTACCATCCGACGCGAGACGACGGCTGATGCGGCGGCCCGGCAACCATCGCATCGAGCGCTCGGCTGATCGGCCGTCTCAGGGATCGGCAACAGCGCCTCACCGACCTTGCGCACCGAAAGTCCCAGAACGCGGCGCTCGCGCTCCCGCTTGCTAGCGCGAAGCCGCCGGCTTTGGCGGGATCGATCCCCGTCACAAGCCACAGGCGGTTTCGAGCGCATCGGTGCCGCTCTTGTCGCCGCGCGAGACAAACCGCGCGCGGGCGGCGCTCGCCTTCAACGCCGCAACCGCATCTCGGCTGCCGGCGATATGCGCCGGGTCGGAGCGTGGCCCGACCACCATGAAGTCGTTCCACGCAATCTGCCGGCGATCAATGCCATCGCCTGCTGCAATAAATTTCTGTTCGGCCTCCGGGTTATGCACCAGAACCAGGTCGGCATCGTCGCGCGTCGCCGTCTGAAGCGCCTGCCCCGTTCCTTGCGCCAAGACAACGAGCCGACGAGGGCGATCGTCAGGGCGGCCATGACGAGCGCCGCTGCGCGTGCCGGGTGGTGCTTCGCCTGTGGCGCGCGGTGCGAGTGAGTAGGTCTTCCACGGCGTCCTCCCCTTGAGCCAGTCCGATCCGCATGCGC
>CAWFAR010000006.1:0-90321 GCA_963813935.1 uncultured Actinomycetota bacterium | reverse complement strand
CCAGGGTGAGCTCATAGAAATCGACGCTTCACTGCTCAAGTTCGATACGGGCGAATCCCAGGCGCTGCTGGTCGACCAGTGGGGCCTCAAGCTCACGCCAGCCAATGTGGCCCAACTCGAGGAATCCACAGACGGATGGGCCGCTGCGTTGCAGCTGGTCTCGTTATCGCTTCGTGACACCGGTGACCCGGCCAAACTCATCGAGTGTCTGTCCGGACGGGACAAAGCAATAGGCGAGTACTTGGCGTCCAACGTCCTGGACCACCTCCCACCGGACCTCCTCGATTTCCTGCTTGCGACCTGCATCCCCAAACAGATCTGCAGTGGATTGGCTACCGCGCTCACCGACAACCGGCGCAGCCAAAAGGTCCTCGAAGAGATCGAAAACCGTGATCTCTTTCTACGGAGGATGGACGCCGAGGGATCGTGGTTCCAATACCATCACCTTTTCGCCGACTACCTGCGGCACCGCCTCGAGCGCGACGCACAAGATCGCGTTCCCGAACTGCACCGCAGAGCCGCGCAGTGGTTTACCGAACACCAGATGCTCAGCCAGGCCGTTGATCACCTGATCCTCGCCGGCGACGCACGCCAGGCGGTCGACGCGGTCGAGGAGGCGGCCCCGGATCTGAACGAACAGAACCAGATGCATACATTGATCGGGCTTGCGGCCAAGCTGCCGGCGCGACTCGCCGATGCGCGCCCCAGGCTGCAGGTCGACGTTGCGTGGGCAAACGTCGTACTTCACCGCCTGGCGGCGTGTGAGGACGCGCTGCGGTTGGTCGAGCTCGGCATCGAATCGCTTCCGGCCGACCAGGCCGCCGACCTCCGCGCCGAGATGGACCTGGTGCACCCGGTAATCGCCGCTTTTCAGGACCGCCTGGACCCCGTCGCCGCGGCCGATGCCGTGCAGGCCTGTGTCGACAGGGCGGACACGCTTCACCCCTTCATTCTCGGCCGGGCAGCCGACGTCGGCTCATTTCGTGCCATTAGGGTGTTCGACTTCGATGACGCGCAGCGTTGGCAGCGGTGGGCACGCCAATACCATCAGCGGACCCCCGGGGCGCTGAGCGCTAGCTACGGATATTGTTTCGCGGCGATCGCCGCGAACGAGCAGCTCGACGTCGCCGACGCTGAGGCGCACCTGCGACACGCGATCCGGATCGCGCTGCTGCCGTCCGGACGCCCAACCTACATCGCGAAGCTGGCCGGATCCTTGTTGGGAGAGCTTCTCTATGAACGCGGCCAACTCGAGGAAGCCGAGACACTGCTCGACGACGCCTACGAACTCGGCGCCGAGGGCGGACTCGTCGACTTCATGCTCGCGGCATTCGGAACCGGGGCGCGGCTGAAATTAGCCCGCGGTGACAAGACCGCCGCCGACCGCCGACTGGCCGAAGGTCTGGAAATCGCGAGAGAGCTGCAACTGCCGCGACTCGAGGCTGGCCTGCTGTATGAACAGGTCCGATCAGCCACGATGTCGACTGAAGGAATCGACGAGTCGCTCGCTCACCGAGTCAGGAGCCAAGGTGCGCAAGCACTCGACGGAACCGGTGATGTCACAGCCGAACTCAGGGAGGACTCGCAAATCAGACTCCTCCTCGGCGACGGACAACCGTCCGCGCTCACTGCGGCCTGTACCCGAGCGCGCGCTCGTGTTGACCACGTTGATCAACACAAGCGCCCGCGCGCACACCTTCAGGCCACGCTGCAGTACGCGTTCTGCCTAGCGGTGGCCGGCAACACCGACCAAGCGCAGCGCGTCCTAGCGCCAGCCTTGAGAACCTCCGCCGCGCTTGGACTTAGCCACCTGCTCATCGACGAGGGTCCGCAGATCGTGCGCCTCGCACAGGACACCGCAGTCCAAACCGAAGGCGAAGTGGCCGACGCCACTACTGGCGCAAACCTCCGTGGCTTTGTTCTGAATCTGGCAGAGGCCTCAAGCCGCTAGGCCCGGTATTGCTTGGAGGACAACGCCGTGGCGGGATTCGCACGGACCTCGTCCTTGACCGGTTGATCGTGGCTGCGCCCCGCTACCGCGGCGCATTGGATGCGACCAACCGGATGCGCCCCACGGCAGAGCGGCCTGTCTATTATAAGATAATGAAAATATAAGCTGCGTCAGCCAACGACTGGCCAGCGCATGCCATCTGATGCGCTCGACGCATAGTCGCGGTGACGTTGGCCAAAGAAGCGGGCCGCGCCGCGATCCGCCCGGGTCTGCGGGACACCTTCGGTAGCGAGTCGTTCGAGGATGACTTTCAGTCCGCCAGAGCGAGTCGTTGGCCACATATCGTGCGGTCATGCGCCTCCCCTCCCGCCCGAACTTCAGGAGAACAGCGTCGTCCGTCCCCCTTGACCGAGTAACCTTCCTTCGGATGTGTTCCCGGCCACATGAGGAAGGGCGAACGATGCTCGTCGCGGTAGCAGTTCTGACCATCATGAGCATCGCGGCATTAATCGCCGCGATCACTGTCGGCAGCGGCGTCATCGCCTACGCGTGTGTTGGCATGTGCGTGGCAGGTCTGCTCTTGCTGCTTATAGATGTTCTACGCTCGCAGCAGGATCCCGATCCTGCCGAACGCCGTCGCACGGCAGGTGACGATTTATTCGGCGAGAAAGAAGTTAGCAGGGACCTGATACGAGAAGACTCAGTGGCGAGCCAGGATATGCTTAGATTTATCCTTCCGTCCGAAGAAGGGCACCAATTTTGACCACATTGTGGGCATCCATGCCACTGAACACGACGTCAGCCGTAGTGGATTAGCAATCCACAGCAACGGCAAGGTCTACACGGAATCTTCCTGAGCCCAAGCAAGGATCCTGCGACGGGCACGTACCCGACGATCTCTAAGGGCGGATTTTCAACCGAGAAAGAAGCATGGAAGGCATGCCGCGAGGCGATGCGTGACGCCGATTGCGGCCGCATCGTCAGTCCCTCGACACGCACAGTAGCTCAGTTCCTCGCCGAGTGGCTCGCAGCCGTAGAAGCATCGCTGGACGCGACCACCTGGCAGAACTGGAAAGACTATGCCAACGCGTACGTGGTTCCGCGGCTCGGCGAAGAGCGGCTTCAGAAGCTCAACGAGCCACAGCTGCTGAAGCTCTATGCAACGCTCCTCGCTGAGGGGCGAGTCAAGCGCGATCGGAATACTGAGATGTTCCGCTACTGGTCCGCCCGTGTCGCGAACGGCGAGAACCCAAAACCTCTTGAGGTTTCCGAGGCATGCGGCACGACGATCCACGCGGCGCGGACGGCGCTACGCCGATACAATTCGGGGATTGTCCCGACCGCGCTCTCCCCCGGTCTCGCCCCCAAAACGGTCCGCAACATCCACGCAATGATCCACCGGGCCCTCGTTGACGCTTTCACATGGAAGTACATCGCATACAACCCAGCGAGCAACATCAAGCCCCCGAAGCGCCCTCGCAAGCGGCGTACCGTTTGGGACCCTAGCGAGATCCAGAAATTCCTCATGTCGGTGCAGCGCGATCGGTTCGCGGCGCTCTTCCTGCTCGAACTGACCACCGGTATCCGACGGGGCCAGATCTGTGGTCTTAAGTGGTCGCGGTCGACCTCGATGCCGGCGAGATCACTGTCCATGACAATCGGGTGGTGGTCCGCGGGCACGCGCGGGACAAAGCCGGAGGCAAAACCCGCAACGCCGACAAGACGATATCAATCGACCGCACCACCCTCGCCGCGCTGCGCAGATGGCGCGAGCTCCAAAACGGCGAGCGAGAATTGCTCGGGGCCGCCTATTACGCCGGCGACTACGTGTTCACCTTCGAGGACGGTCGGCCACCGCATCCGGACACCATCCGGCAGCGGTTCGACCGTCTGGCTGCGGCTGCTGGGCTTTCACGGATCACATTCCATGATCTGCGGCACTCCTACGCGACCAGCGCGCTGAAAGCCGGGGTGAGCCCGAAGGTGGTCAGCGAGCGGATCGGACATGCCAACGTGGGGTTCTTTCTTGAGACATATGCCCACGTCCTTAAGAACGACGACCGCGACGCCGCTGAGCAGGCAGCGTCGTTCTTGATAGGCGCCGGCTGGGATCCGGAATCTGACGATACGCAAGGGTAACGTTCACAAATCCATTCACAAGTGGCATGAAAACGGCCCTCGGAGGGTTCTCCGAGGGCCGTTCGCTAGTAGCGGGGACACTGGTAGCGGGGACAGGATTCGAACCTGCGACCTCTGGGTTATGAGCTAACCGGTTGCGGTCTTCCCCACTACGCTGGGTCTCATATCTCCAGGTCAGCGACTTCAACCCTCCAACCTGTCTCGCCACGTCGCGCTTGTTCGCATCGGTTCCACCGTGTTCTGTGGCCAAATCCGTGGCCACTACACCGAGCGGTAAGCGCAGTCGCCTCGGGCGTCAGCGGTGTAAAGCAGGAACCCCGTCGTCCGGATCGACGCGCGTAAGGGAAGCGATTACGCCCGTCCGAGGACAGGCTCGGACCGCTTCTCAAGCAGGGCAGCGAGGCACCGCCCGTAAGGGGATCGTCTTCCGCGGTGCGGACCCCGAGCGCGCGCTGGACGCCCCCCCAAGGGGTCTAGGACTGATGACTAGCTAACCGGTTTCGAGCCTTTGAGCTGCGTGTTCGCTGGTGGAGCTAAGGGGATTCGAACCCCTGACCTACTCGATGCGAACGAGTCGCGCTACCAACTGCGCCATAGCCCCTGAGTGCTAGCAGGCTACCAGTTCCAACGCGGCTGGCACCGCGCCAGGGGCCTACTCGCCGACGGCTCGCGGCAAGTCCCTGGGCCAACCATAGGTCCGCATGGGCATCGCGTAGTCCAAGTGCTCGAAGATCGGGTCCTCGTCATCGATCTCCAGCACTACCGCGCCCGGGCGCCGCAACCGCGAGGGGACCACGTCGTAATCGCGGTCGTGTGCGTTCTCCACGCCGAGTCGCGCACGCGCCATCCGGTGCGTCCGGCGGCGACGCACCTTCTCCTCGATCCGGGTTTGCCGGCGCAGATAGGCCAGGTAGAGCACGGTCACCGCGGTGGCACTGCCACACACCCACCAGGCGGTCGGCGCCAGTTCGAATGCGGCCGTTGCCGATCCAACCAAGATGACGGCCATCACCATCAGCACGCGCTTGCGGAAAACGTATTTGCGGGCGCTGACCGCAGCGGCGGTCTTCGTGTCGAATCGACGCCGCTGCCGTGAGCCAACCGACGCGACGGTCGCCCGCGACTCCGCGTTCTCGTCCTCTTCGGAGTCCTCTTCGGGCTCCAAGCCCGAAGAGTCGTCGACGTATTCGTATCGGTCGCTCTGATCTTCGTGGGCCGCTGCGTCGGTCTCGTCGGCGGCGTCGTCCGCGTCGGCAACGTCGTCCTCGTCAACGGCGTCGGGCACCTCGGCGCCGGCTCCTGCCGGAAGGGCACCTGAATCTTCGACAACGTCGACGTCCAGGTAGTCGGGCTCGGTGTCCTCGGCGACCGCGACCTTCACGACGACCGGCCGTGCGCGCTGCAGATCATCGGTATCGGCTTCGTCGTCCTGACTCTCGTCAAGCTCATCGTGTTGGTCCTGGTCAGCGTCGTCGGCGAAGTCCTCGTCAGCGGTGTCTTCCTCAGGCTTCCAGTCGGGGTCACTGCGATGACCCGCGGCGGGACCATTGCGCTTGAGCAGACGGGATCCGGCACCACCGTTGAGCACCCGGGTCGCTAAAGCCACGTCGCTGGTTCGGCGTACGGCGTCGCGTTTGCTGATGAGCATCGGAACCAGCACGAACAGCCAGAGCACCACGAGCGAAATCCACAACAACGACTGCGGGATGCTTGGCATGATGAACCTGCTCCTTCTGGTCTGGATCCCCCACGAGGCTCATCGGCGGCCAGCGCGGCCGGATCACAGCGACCAGAACAATTACACACCTGTAATTTGCCGCCTACAAGCACCAAACGTCACTCGTGTCGCGCTAGCCACAGCTCGTTCGACGCGCCAAGTCAGGGTGTGCCGGTGAAGCGCCGAGAGAGCGAGGCAGCGTTCGCCGTTACGAGCTTCCGGTCAGGCCCAACTTGCATGTCCCGCGCGGACCAGGGCCGATGCCACCGACCCGTACACCTCTTCGACGGTGATGGCCACCAATAAGTGGTCCCGCCATGCTCTGTCTACCTCGAGGTAACGGCGCAGCAGACCCTCTTCGCGGAACCCCACCTTTGCCAACACGGCCCGGCTCGCGGCGTTCTCCGGACGCACGGTGGCCTCCACGCGATGCAACATGACCGGACCGAAGCAGTGGTCGAGACCCAGCGCCAACGCTGCGGTGGCGACCCCGCCGCCGGTCGCCGACCGTGGTACCCAGTAGCCGATCCACGCCGACCGCAACGCCCCGTGGGTGACGTTGCCGATGGTCAGCTGTCCACAGAACCGCCGGTCCAGCTCGATCACATAGGGCAGCATCCGACCCTTGCGGGCCTCCGAACGCAGACCAGAACACAACGCCGGCCAGGCGGCTACCGCATGCCGGGTCGACCAATCGCCATCCGCGCTGGGCTCCCACGGCTCGAGGTGCGCACGGTCGGCCAACCGGATCCGGCTCCACTGCGCACCATCGCGCATCCGCACCGCCCGCAATCGGACCACGCCTGCCGGGACCCGCAGCGGCCCAACGTCCAAGGGCCAACCGGGATGCCGGGAATTGGAGCGCAAGAGGTTCACGAGCGTGTGCAGTCGTTGCGCTCAGCCGCGCTGAGCCAGAAAGGCGACGTCCACGATCTCACCGGTACGAATCTGCTCGGCCCCACTGGGAACCACAACCAGACAGTTTGCTTCGGCAAGCGTCGCCAACAAATGCGATGACGCCCCTGGGGCTCCGCCCAGTGCTTGCACGAGGTATTCACCGGTGTCCTGGTCTCGCATCAGCTGACCACGAAGGTAGCCCTTGCGCCCGGCCACCGAGGTGATAGGCGACAGCGTGCGGGCCTGCACGATCCGGCGCATCGGCTGCCGCTTGCCCAGCGATAGCCGGATCAGCGGCCGGACCATCACTTCGAAGACCACCAGCGCGCTGACCGGATTGGCCGGCAGCAGAAAGGTCGGAACGCCCTCGCGCCCCAGCTGGCCGAAGCCCTGGACGGATCCGGGATGCATGGCGACGCGGACCACCTCCATCTCGCCGAGCTCGGAAAGCACCGACCGCACCGCCTCGGCGGCTGCGCCGCCGACCCCGCCGGCGATCACCACAACCTCAGCGCGATTGATCTGGCCCTCAACGATTTCCCCGAGTTCCTTGGGGTTGTTGCTGACGATCCCGATGCGGTTGACCTCCGCGCCGGCATCCCGGCCCGCCGCCGCCAATGCGTAGGAATTGACGTCGTACACCTGCCCGTTGCCCGGGGTGCGCGAGATGTCGACCAGCTCGCCACCCACGGCCATCACCGACAACCGCGGGCGCGGGTGCACCAGCACCCGTTCACGGCCGACCGCCGCCAGCAGCCCCACTTGGGCCGCGCCAACGATCGTTCCGGCGCGCACGGCAACGTCACCGGGCTGCACGTCGTCCCCGGCGCGCCGCACATAGGCACCCGACGGCGCACCGCGCAGAATCCGCACCCGCGACGTTCCACCGTCGGTCCATCGCACCGGCAGGACCGCATCGGCCAGCGTCGGCAGCGGGGCACCGGTCTGCACCCGGACGGCCTGACGGGGCTGTAGCCGGCTGGGGGTGCGGGCACCGGCTTCGATGGTTCCCATCACCGGCAGGATCAGCCCGTCGCGCCCGTCCTCGTCGCCCATCGCGTCGCCGGCTTCATCACCGGAGCCCTCGGCACCCAGCTCGCCGGCACCCAGCTCGCCGACACCCAGCACGTCGACGCTGCGTACGGCGTAGCCGTCGATCGCGGCCTGATCGAAAGCGGGCAGCGGCCTTTCGGTGACCACTTCTTCGGCGCACATCAATCCCTGCGCCTCGGCGATGGCAACCCGTATCGGCCGCGGGGCTACCGCGGCGGCCGTTATCCGGGCCAGCTGCTCCTCCACAGAACGCACAAGCGCGCCTCTCTGCCCTCAAGCCCTGACGGGCGCCGTGTCGGGCGAACTGAGCCTGACCGCCCGCTCACCACGGGACCGTCCGTGCCCGCTACGTCGCCGGGCCCGCTACTGCTCGGTCAGACCCAATCGCGCCACCAACCACCGCCGCAAATCCGGGCCGTAGTCGTCACGATCCAATGCAAAGTCAACCGCAGCCTTGAGGTAGCCGCCGGGATTTCCCAAGTCGTGTCGAGATCCGTGATGCACGACGACATGGACGGGGTGGCCCTCTTTGATCAACAGCGCGATCGCATCGGTCAGCTGCACTTCACCGCCGGCCCCACGGTCGATGCGGCGCAGCGCATCGAAGACGGCACGGTCGAGCACATAGCGTCCCGCCGCCGCATACATCGAAGGCGCGTCCTCGGGCTTGGGCTTCTCGACCATGCCGTTGACCTTCAGCACGTCTGGGTGGCCGCCGGGGACCGACTCGACATCGAAAACTCCGTAGGCACTGATCTCTTCGCGCGTTACCTCGATGGCGCACAACACCGTGCCGCCGTAGTCGGCCCGCACCTTCGACATCGTCTCCAGTACGCCTGTCGGCAGCACCAAGTCATCGGGCAGCAGCACCATAACGGCGTCCTCGTCGGCCGCCAGCGTGGGCTCCACGCAGCCGATGGCGTGTCCCAGCCCGAGCGGCACGGCTTGCACGACGGACTCGACCTTGAGCAGCGCCGGGGCGCGACGCACCTTAGCCAGCATGGCAAACTTGCCCCGAGCCTCGAGCGTGCCTTCCAGCACCAGATCCTCGACGAAATGCGCGACGACGCCGTCCTTGCCCTCCGAGGTGATGATCACCAAGCGCTCGGCACCAGCCGCGGCGGCCTCGGCCGCGACCAGCTCGATGCCGGGAGTATCGACGACGGGCAGCAGCTCCTTGGGCACCGTCTTGGTCGCCGGCAGGAAACGCGTGCCCAGACCCGCCGCCGGCACGATCGCCGTGTACGGGACCGGGACTTCTGGGCGTGACATCGTTCACACGATAGCGCCCGCGGGATTTGCCGCCTCGGTATGGCGGCGCGAATGTCCGGGCTGTCATGGTTAAGGCATGGCGACCGCAGGCAAGGCCGCGTTGCGGGAACAGCTGATGGCGGCCCGGAGGCGCGTTGCCGACGACGTGCGGACCGCCGAGGCCCGCATGCTCAGCGAGCGGCTGAAGCTCGTGGTGAGCAGCGGCAGCACCGTCTGCGCGTACGTACCGGTGGGCACCGAGCCCGGGTCGATCGAGATGCTGGATATGTTGCTGCGCCGGTCAGGACGGGTGCTGCTGCCCGTTGCGCGCACCACCGCCGACGACACCCCGATGCCGCTGCGGTGGGGCGAATATCAACCGGGCGCACTCATTCCCGGTCGCTGGGGGCTACTCGAGCCGCCCGAGCCCTGGCTGCCGGAGTCGACGCTGGCCGAGGCCAGCCTGGTGATCGTCCCGGCGCTGGCGGTCGACCGTCGGGGGGTGCGGCTGGGCCGCGGCCGCGGTTTCTACGACCGGTCGCTGGACAGCCGGAACCCGCAAGCGCGTCTGATCGCGATGGTGCGCGACGCGGAGTTCGTTGACGAGTTGCCCGCAGAGCCGCACGACGTGCCGATGACCCATGCACTCACGCCCCAGCGGGGGCTAATCGCGCTCCTTCCCGACAGGGAATGAGACAGTTCATACGGTGGTTCTAGCACTTGAGCATGTAGAGTGCTAACGAGGCTTAGAAGATTCACGGAGGTTATTAGTGCCGACTTACAGCTACGAATGCACCGAGTGCGGCAACCGCTTCGACATCGTGCAGGCCTTCACCGACAACACGCTGACGACATGTGAGAAGTGCTCCGGACGACTGCGCAAGCTTTTCAATTCCGTCGGCATCGTATTCAAGGGCAGCGGCTTCTACCGCACCGACAGCCGCGAGGCCAGCCAGAAGGCGAAGAGTGCGGCCAACGGGTCATCGACAAGCGACTCGGGGTCGAGTTCGGCCTCGGGCGACAAGAACGGGTCGACTGCGGCGTCGGGCGAGAAGAACGGGTCGAGCGAGAAGAGCGGGTCGGGCGAGAAGAACGGCAAGACCTCCGCACCATCGACCGCGGGCGCCTCGACCTAACGGGTTATCCACAACGGGCTTTCGTCAACGCCACTGCGCCGGCAGCGCTGCGCCTACCGTTACGGCGTGGGTGAATCATCGCTGAATCCAGCGTTATTGCGCCGGCTGTCGGCGTCGTTGCGGCCGGACTGGACTCGGACGGTGCTAGCCCGCCGGGTCGCTGCAGGCGGACTCGTGGTGTTGGCCGGCGTCGCCACGCTGCGTTCGAATCCAGACGGTGATCGTGTCGAGGTCGTGGTGGCCGCGCGCGACCTCACTCCCGGCATCGCCTTGAATCCCGACGATGTCCGGGTCGAAAAGCGTTTGGCTACAACGATTCCCGACGGGTCACAAGCCAACCCCGGCGCCATGGTCGGTGCGACGCTGGCCAGCCCGACGAGGCGGGGCGAGGTGCTCACCGACGTTCGGGTGCTGGGCAGCCGGCTTGCCGAGTCGACGGCCGGGCCCGGCGCCCGCATCGTCCCGCTGCATCTGGCGGACAGCGCTCTGATCGACCTCGTGCGCGTCGGCGATGTCGTTGACGTGCTGGCCGCGCCGCCCACCGACGCGCCGATGGGTACCCAGGCTGTAACCAAAGTGGTAGCAACCGACGCCGTTGTCGTGCTTGTATCGGCCAAGCAGAAGGTCCAGGCTGCGGACAGCGACCGCGTAGTGTTGGTTGCGCTGCCGGCACGCGTGGCGAACACGGTGGCAGGCTCGGCGCTGGGTCAAGCGGTAACTCTCACCCTGCACTGAGTGTCTGACCGCTGCTCGCCGCGCGATCTGCAGCAAACTCTGTTCAGTCCAAGAAAGGGCCGCCCATGTTCAAGGGGTTCAAGGAGTTTCTCTCGCGGGGCAATATCGTCGACCTGGCCGTCGCGGTGGTCATCGGTACGGCGTTCACTGCATTGGTCACCAAGTTCACCGACAGCATCATCACCCCGCTGATCAACCGGATCGGCGTCAAGCAGAACTCCGATGTCGGCGTCTTGAAGATCAGCATCGGCGGCGGTCAGACCATCGACTTGAACATCGTGCTGTCAGCCGCGATCAACTTTTTCCTGATCGCGCTGGTGGTGTACTTCTTGGTTGTGCTGCCCTACAACACCCTGCGCAAGCGCGGTGAGGTCGAGCAGGCCGATGACGCACAAATCGTGCTGCTCACCGAAATCCGCGACCTTCTGGCCCAGGGCAACGGAGATTCGTCAGGCCGGCACGGCGGAGTGCCGGCCAAGACACCCCCACCGGAGTACGGACCCCGCGCGGACGCCGAGTCACTGTGACCGGCGGGTTGTTGGGCGGTTAGATCTCCAGGCTGGACAGCTGCCCGATGATCTGCGCGGCGAGCGGATTCAGCGTTGCCATCCCGTCTCGCACCGCGTAACGGGAACCGGCGAGGTTGACCACCAACGTACTTCCGGACACGCCGGCCAGACCGCGCGACAGTCCGGCGTCGATGATTCCTGCGGAGAGCCCCGAGGCACGGATGGCCTCTGCGATGCCCAGGATTTCGCGATCCAGGATGTCGCGGGTGGCCTCCGGCGTGACATCGCGCGGCGTGACGCCAGTCCCGCCGACCGAGACCACCAGGTCCACCCCGCCGATCACCGCCGTGTTCAGCGCGTTACGGATCTCGACCTCGTCGGCCGCGACCGCCACCACACCGTCGACGACGAATCCCGCCTCGGTCAGCAGCTCGGTGACCAGCGGCCCGCTGTGGTCCTCGTCCCCGTGGGCGGTGCGATCGTCGACCACCACGACCAGAGCGCGGCCGACTACCAACTCCACACCCGTTTCCATGGGTGCAACCGTATATCCGAGCTCCGACATCGGCTCATCGACTCTCATCACTGATCCGCCTTGCCGAGCGTGACCTGCACGGTGCGGCTCCCACCACCGGGATCCTGGAAGGTCAGCGATACCTTGTCGCCGGGAGTCTTGGACCTTACGGCGGCAACCAATGCGTCGGCGCTGTTGATCGGGCGGTCGTCGACCTTGGTGACCACCACACCCTTGGGCACCCCGGCAGTTGCGGCAGCACCGCCCTGCACGACATCGACAACCTTGGCGCCCGGGGTGCCCTTGTCGCTGGTCACCTGCACGCCGAGCGAGGCATGTGTCGCCTTGCCGGTACTGATCAACTCATCGGCGATGCGCTTGGCTTGATCGACCGGAATCGCGAAGCCCAGGCCGATCGAACCGCTCTGGGCGTCGGGCGAATCAGCACCCAGGGTGGCGATCGCCGAGTTGACACCCACCAGCTGGCCGCTCATGTTGACCAGCGCACCGCCGGAGTTACCCGGATTGATCGCGGCATCGGTCTGAATTGCATCCAGCACCGTGTTTTGGTTACCCGACTCCCCGGTCGTGGATACCGGTCGGTTCATCGCACTGATGATTCCGGTGGTCACCGTGCCCGACAAGCCCAGCGGTGACCCAATCGCCACCACCGGCTGGCCGACGCGTAGATCCGACGAGGAGCCCAAGGATATCGGCGTGAGCCCGGACATGCCCTGCACCCGAATCACGGCGATATCACTGGTGGGATCGGCGCCGAGCACCGTAAACGGTGCGGTGCGGCCATCGGCGAAGGTCACCGTCGTCTTTGGCGGCGGACCAGCGGGTCCGCCCGGCCCGCCCGGACCGCCCGGCGCGCCCGGGCCGCCCGGCGGTTTGGCCGCGGCCGCGACGACGTGGTTGTTCGTGAGAATCAGCCCATCGGCCGACAGGACGATGCCGGAGCCCTCTTCGGAAGCACGTCCCATATCGGTCTCCAACATGACGACACTGGGCACCACCTTGGCGGCGACCTGTTCGACACTGCCCGGCGGCATGTTCGCGGCCGGGACGCTGGGCGCCGCCCCCGGGATCAGCCCGCTCCCGCCGCCGCTCGCGGAGTGCGTCCCCAACTCGACGACCGTGGCAGCGGCGCCACCGATACCGGCCGACACCACCGCGATCGCCACCGCACCGACCGCCAATATGCCTGCGCGGGACCGCTTTTGGCGTACCGGCCCGGGAAGGGGAGGCATCGGCGGCAGCATCCCGGGAATCGGACCCGCGCCAGTCCCCCCAGGTATGGGACCTGCACCGGGCCCGCCGGGTATCCGACCGGGCCCGGCACCCCCCGGTATCGGACCGGGCCCGGTACCACTGAACGGCTCGTAGGGCTGACGGAACTGCGTCGTTTGCGTCGGCTGCGACGGGTGCGCCTGATGCGGCGGCGGATAGCGCCAGTCGAACGGCTGGTTGTACGGTTGCTGGTGCCCCTGGGCATAGGCGGGGGGCACAGGCTGATTAGGCGCGGTACGGTATCCCGGCTGCTGCGGCGGTGGCGAATACCTCGGGTCATTCGTCATGTCGCTAAGTCGCTCTTCCTCTATTTCGGCTTATGTCGGCTCGACTTGGCTCGAGTTCCAACAGTAACTGCAATTATCTTGCCCGCGCCGACTGAGAGTCCACTGAGATAACGTTCGCCGAATCCCGAGAGTTCGCCTCGTTGCCGGCCACTGGTACGGGAGGGTCGGTCTTGGTGTCGGCGGTGGGCGTCGGGTACGTCGAAACCGGCATCGGCCGGCCAGGAAGCAGCACGTAAATCGATGTTCCCGGGGGCTGTCCTCCCGAAACGGTGTCTTCGACACGAAGTAATCCACCGTGGTTGAGGACCACCTTCTTGACGATCGCCAGGCCCAATCCCGAACCGGTCATCGCTCGTGCCGTCGTCGACCGGTAGAACCGCTCGAACACCAGACGACGCTCGTGCGGCGGAATCCCCGGGCCATGATCGGAAACCACCAGCTCAGCGTGAGACGGGTCGAGTTGCCACATTTTGACACCGACATGACCGCCCGGCGGGCTCCACTTGGCCGCGTTGTCCATGAGGTTCAGCGCCGCCCGTGACAACCCGGCCGCGTCGCCGTAAACCTGCCATCCGATCACATCGACGTCGAAGTGAATGTCGTTGCGCCGCCGCCTGACTCGCTCAAGGCTGCGATCAATGACCTCGGACATGTCGACCGGCTCATGCACCACTTGACCGGCGTCATCTCGAGTCAGATCCACCAAATCGCCTACCAACGTGGACAATTCCTCGATCTGTGCGATGACATCGGCTCGCAGGTCGACCATCTCCTGCTCTGGCAGCCGCGGCGCTCCCGGCTCCATCGAGGCCATCAGCAGCTCCACGTTGGTGCGCAGCGATGTCAGCGGGGTGCGCAATTCGTGGCCGGCGTCGGTGACCAGCCGTGCCTGCCGTTCCCGCGACTCGGCCAACGCTCGCAGCATCAAGTTGAATGCCTCGGTGAGCCTTGCCAATTCGTCACTGCCGAACACCGGGATGGGCCGCAGGTCGTCGGTACGCGCCACCCGCTCGGCCGCCTCGGTCAGGCGAGCCACCGGACGCAGCCCGGCGCGGGTGACCATTCCCCCGGCCACCGCGGCGACCGCGACACCGATCCCGCCGACGAGCAGCAACACCCAGCGCAGTTTGGTCATGACCGCTTCGGTCGGCTTGAGGCTCTTGGAGATCAACAGCGAACTGCCGTTGGGCAGGTGGATGGCCAGTATCCGCTGGTCGGAGGCGGTGCGCCGCGACATGAACAAATCACCGCGGATCACGGCCTTCTCGGCCGTCCCGACCGGCAGTATCTGGCCGGGCTGGTTGGCGGTGTAGATCGAGTGGCCCGGGTTCACCAGCATCGCGTTGACATCGGAATAGGCGGTGCCCTCGATGGCCTTGCCGGGATCGGCGGCCAGTGAACCGCTGGCGATCAGCAGCTGCGCTCGGCTGTCCAGCTGGTTGTCGATATCGCTGTACAGCGCCGCCGAGATCACTGCGTAGACAGCGAATGACATCAGCACGACGACCATCGCCACCATCGCCATCGCCAGCAGCATTACCCGCCACCGCAAGGACAACGAGCTGGTGGCTCGCAGCGGCGAGCCCCGGTGCTGGCGGAACCGGTTCATCAGGGAGGCGTCTCCCGAAGGACGTAACCCACCCCGCGCACCGTGTGGATCAGTCGCGGCTCACCATCGGCTTCGGTTTTGCGGCGCAGATACCCCACGTAGACCTCCAGCGCATTGCCCGAGGTGGGAAAGTCGAATCCCCACACCTCCTCGAGGATGCGGCTGCGAGTGAGCACCCGCCGCGGATTGGCGATCAGCATTTCCAGCAAGGAGAATTCGGTGCGGGTCAGGCTGATCCGGCGTTCTCCGCGGGTGACCTCGCGGGTCACCGGGTCCAGGGCCAGATCGGAGAACGTCATGGCAACCGACTCGGCGGCATCATCGGGCTTGGTGCGGCGCAGCAGTGCCCGCATCCGGGCCAATAGTTCTTCCAGGGCGAACGGCTTGGGCAGATAGTCATCGGCGCCGGCGTCCAGGCCCGCGACCCGTTCGGAGACCGAATCGCGGGCAGTGAGCACCAGGATCGGCAGGTCGTCGCCGGTGCTGCGGAGCTGACGGCAGACCTCGAGACCGTCCAGACGCGGCATCATCACATCCAGGACGAGCGCGTCGGGCCGGTCGCTGGCGATCATGTGCAGGGCCTCCACCCCGTCATGCGCCAACTCGACCGAGTAGCCATTGAACGCAAGCGACCTGCGCAGCGACTCCCGCACCGCGCGATCGTCGTCGACGACAAGGATCCGCACGGCCACTAGTTTCGTCCTAGCGTCTGAGAGCGGCCTGAGAGGCGCGCCGCGTATTCGCCGAGATTAACGGCGGTCGAGGTCGATCAGACCAAGGCGGGCCGCCTTGAGCAGCCTGCGGGGCAATTTGTGCCGCTGACCTGCCACCGTCACATCGACGAGCTCGGTCTTGGTGGCCTTCCACTGCGCGCGGCGGCTTCGGGTGTTCGCGCGCGACATCCTGCGCTTGGGTGTGGCCATGGTCGGGCCTTACTCCTCGATTTGGGGCTTCGGGTCGGGTGTGTCGCGCGGCATGGCCGGTTGGGCCGAACGGCGACGATTGCGTATCAGAATAGTCGGTGGCCTGCTGGGCGCCAAAATGGCGGCCACCGCGAGGTTCTTTCCCTGCTGCTGGGGTGCACGGCAGCGCCACCAGCGCAGACGAGGCATCCTTGACGTGGCACCGGCGGTACCCGCTAACCTACCGGTTGGTTGGTTGGTTGCGCTTGCCGGTAATTTCCCGAATGGAGGACGCCCATGGCCTCTGCTTCTGGTCAATGCGGTGCTGTCCGGATCGCGAATTGCTCAGGTTTCTATGGCGACCGGCTGTCGGCGATGCGCGAGATGCTCACCGGCGGCGATGTGGACTACCTGACCGGCGATTACCTTGCCGAGCTCACCATGCTCATCCTGGGCCGCGACCGGATGAAACATCCCGACCGCGGCTACGCCAAGACCTTCCTGACCCAACTCGAGGACTGCTTGGGAGAGGCCTGCGACCGCGGCGTGCGCATCGTCGCCAACGCCGGCGGCCTCAACCCCGCCGGGCTGGCTGACGCGGTCCGCGCGCTGGCCGAGCGCCTGGGCATCACAGCCCGGATCGCCCACGTCGAAGGCGACGACCTGCAGCCGCGCGCGGCGGAACTGGGGCTGGGAACGCCGCTGACCGCGAATGCCTACTTGGGCGCGTGGGGCATCGTCGACTGTCTCAACGACGGAGCCGACGTCGTCGTCACCGGGCGGGTCACCGATGCCTCGGTGATCGTCGGAGCCGCGGCCGCACATTTCGGTTGGGGCCGCACCGACTACGACCAACTCGCCGGCGCCGTGGCCGCCGGCCACGTCATCGAATGCGGCGTCCAGGCCACCGGCGGCAACTACTCGTTCTTCACCGAAATACCTGACCTGACCTATGCCGGTTTCCCACTGGCCGAGGTCAACGCCGACGGCTCGTCGGTGATCACCAAGCACCCCGGGACCGGCGGCCTGGTCAGCGTCGACACCGTCACCGCACAGCTGCTCTACGAGATCACGGGCGCCCGCTATGCCAACCCGGACGTCACGGCCCGGATGGACAGCGTCGAACTGTCTGCCGAGGGACCCGACCGGGTGCGCATCAGCGGTGTGCTCGGCGAACCGCCGCCGCCCACGCTGAAGGTGTCGCTGAACAGCATCGGCGGATTCCGCAACGCGATGACGTTCGTGCTGACCGGCCTTGACATCGAGGCCAAAGCCGACTTGGTGCGCCGGCAGCTCGAGGCTGCGCTCACTGTCAAACCCGCCGAACTGGATTGGACGCTGGCCCGCACCGACCACACCGATGCCGACACCGAGGAAGCCGCCAGCGCGTTGCTGCGCTGCGTTGTCCGCGACCCCGACCCCGCCAACGTCGGGCGCCAGTTCTCTTCGGCCGCAGTGGAATTGGCGCTCGCCAGTTATCCGGGCTTCCACGTGACCGCCCCGCCGGGCGACGGCCAGGTCTACGGCGTCTTCACGCCCGGTTACGTCGATGCAGCCCTGGTGCCGCACATCGCGGTGCACGCCGACGGCACCCGCACCGACATCGCTTGCCCCACCGGGACTTTGGAATTGGCGCCCGCCGATCCCCCACCGCTTCCTGATCCGCTGCCCGCTGGCCCGACGCGGCGGGTGCCGCTGGGACAGATCGCCGGCGCCCGCAGCGGCGACAAGGGCGGATCGGCGAACATCGGCGTTTGGGTGCGCACCGACGAACAGTGGCGCTGGCTGGCCAACACGCTGATTGTCGAACTGTTCAAAGACCTACTGCCCGAGGCGGCCGACTTCGACATCACCCGCCATGTGCTGCCCAACCTGCGGGCTGTGAACTTCGTCGTCGACGGCATTCTGGGCCAGGGCGTCGCCTATCAAGCGCGATTTGATCCTCAGGCCAAAGGGCTGGGCGAATGGCTGCGTAGCCGCTACGTCGATATCCCGGAAAGGCTGTTGTGAATATCTGGACCACGCCGGAGCGCGAACAGCTGCGAAAGACGGTGCGCTCGTTCGCAGAACGCGAGATTCTGCCCAACATCGACGAGTGGGAGCGCACCGGCGACCTGCCGCGCGACTTGCACCGGCGCGCCGGGGCGGCCGGGCTGCTGGGCGCCGGCTTTCCCGAGGCGGTCGGGGGTGGTGGCGGGGACGGCGCCGACTCGGTGATCATCTGCGAAGAACTGCATCAGGCCGGCGCACCCGGAGGCGTCTTCGCGTCGCTGTTCACCTGCGGCATCGCGGTGCCGCACATGATCGCGTCCGGCGATAGGCGGCTGATCGACACGTTTGTCCGACCCACGCTGGCCGGCGACAAGATTGGTGCGCTGGCCATCACCGAGCCCGGCGGTGGTTCGGATGTCGGGCATCTGCGAACGTCGGCAGTCTTGGACGGCGACCACTATGTGGTCAACGGCGCCAAGACCTACATCACTTCCGGAGTGCGCGCCGACTACATTGTCACCGCAGTGCGCACCGGCGGCCCTGGTGCTGCGGGGGTTTCGCTGCTGGTGGTCGAGAAAGGCACATCCGGTTTCGAGGTGACCCGCAAGCTGGACAAGATGGGCTGGCGGTCCTCCGACACCGCCGAGCTGTCCTATGTCGACGCGCGCGTGCCGATCGCCAACCTCGTCGGCGCCGAGAACACCGGATTCGCCCAGATCGCCCAGGCCTTCGTCTCCGAGCGCATCGCCCTTGCCACGCAAGCGTATTCGAGCGCGCAGCGCTGCCTGGACATCACCGCGCAATGGTGCCGCGACCGGGAGACGTTCGGCCGCCCGCTGATATCGCGCCAGTCGGTGCAGAACACGCTGGCCGAGATGGCCCGGCGCATCGACGTGGCGCGCGTCTACTCGCGTAACGTGGTCGAGCGCCAGCTCGCCGGAGAGACCAAGCTGATCGCGGCGGTGTGCTTCGCCAAAAACACCGCCGTCGAGGCCGGCGAATGGGTCGCCAACCAAGCCGTGCAGCTGTTCGGCGGCATGGGCTACATGGCTGAATCCGAAGTCGAACGACAATACCGGGACATGCGAATCCTGGGCATCGGCGGCGGAACCACCGAAATTCTCACCTCACTGGCCGCCAAAACCCTTGGGTTCCAATCATGACCGTGCTGCAGTCCACACTCGACCCCAAAGGTGATGCCTACAGCGACGCGGCGTCCGCAGCGATCGCAAAGCTCGACGAGATCGACGCGGCACTGAACGAAGCGCTGGAAGGTGGCGGGCCGAAGTACGTCGACCGTCACCATGCCCGCGGCAAGCTCACGGCGCGGGAACGCATCGAGCTGCTCGTCGACCCGGACTCGCCGTTTCTCGAACTGAGCCCACTCGCGGCCTGGGGCAGCGCCTTCAAGGTCGGCGCCAGCACAGTCGTCGGCATTGGCGCGGTGAGCGGCGTGGAATGCTTGATCGTCGCCAATGACCCGACGGTCAAAGGTGGCACCAGCAATCCGTGGACGTTGCGAAAGATACTGCGGGCCAACCAGATCGCCTTCCAGAACCGGCTCCCCGTCATTTCGCTGGTGGAATCCGGCGGCGCCGACCTGCCGACCCAGAAAGAAATCTTCGTCCCCGGCGGGCAGATGTTCCGGGATCTGACCCGGTTGTCGGCTGCAGGCATCCCTACTATCGCGCTGGTGTTCGGCAACTCCACCGCGGGTGGCGCCTACATCCCCGGCATGTCCGACCACGTGGTGATGATCAAGGAGCGCTCCAAGGTCTTCCTGGCCGGGCCCCCGCTGGTCAAGATGGCTACCGGCGAAGTGTCCGATGACGAATCCCTGGGTGGCGCCGAAATGCACGCCCGCATATCAGGTTTGGCCGATTACTTCGCCGTCGACGAGCTCGACGCCATCCGCATCGGACGTCGCATTGTCGCCCGGCTGAATTGGCGAAAGCAGGGACCGACACCCAAGCCGGTCACCGAGCCGTTGTTCGACCAGAATGAACTGATCGGCATTGTGCCGCCGGACCTGCGCGTCCCGTTCGACCCTCGTGAAGTGATTGCGCGCATTGTCGACGGCTCCGAGTTCGACGAATTCAAGCCGATGTACGGGTCGTCGCTGGTGACCGGCTGGGGCCAGCTGCATGGCTACCCTCTGGGCATCTTGGCCAACGCGCGCGGTGTGTTGTTCAGCGAGGAGTCACAGAAAGCCACCCAGTTCATTCAGTTGGCCAACCGGTCCGACACGCCACTGTTGTTCCTGCACAACACTACCGGCTACATGGTAGGCAAGGACTACGAAGAAGGCGGCATGATCAAACACGGCTCGATGATGATCAACGCCGTGTCCAACTCGACCGTCCCGCATATCTCGCTGCTGATCGGCGCGTCGTACGGCGCGGGTCACTACGGCATGTGCGGGCGCGCCTATGACCCTCGGTTCCTGTTCGCCTGGCCCAGCGCCAAGTCCGCGGTGATGGGCGGCGCGCAGCTGTCCGGTGTGCTGTCGATCGTGGCGCGCGCGGCCGCCGAAGCCCGCGGGCAGCAGGTCGACGAGGAAGCCGACGCGGCGATGCGGGCCGCTGTCGAAGGCCAGATCGAAGCCGAATCGCTGCCGCTGGTGCTGTCCGGGATGCTCTACGACGACGGCGTCATCGACCCGCGCGACACCCGCACAGTACTGGGAATGTGTTTGTCCGCCATCGCCAATGGCCCGATCAAAGGGACGTCGAACTTCGGCGTCTTCCGGATGTGAGCCTCATGGGAATCACTCGAGTGCTGGTTGCCAACCGCGGCGAGATCGCCCGACGGGTCTTCGCCACCTGCCGGCGGCTGGGTCTGGGCACCGTCGCGGTCTACACCGACCCGGACGCCGCCGCGCCGCACGTCGCCGACGCCGATGCCCGGGTACGGCTGCCCAAGACCAATGACTATCTGAACGCCGATGCCATCATCGCCGCGGCCCGCGCCGCCGGCGCCGACGCCGTGCACCCCGGCTACGGATTCCTTTCGGAGAATGCCGAGTTCGCGGCCGCAGTGCAGGAGGCCGGCCTGACCTGGGTCGGGCCGCCGGTGGACGCGGTGCGCGCGATGGGCTCCAAGATCGAGGCCAAAAAGCTGATGGCCGCCGCCGGCGTACCGGTGCTCGACGAACTCGACCCCGACACCGTCACCGAGACCCAGTTGCCGGTTCTGGTCAAGGCGTCGGCGGGCGGCGGCGGTCGCGGCATGCGGGTGGTTCGCGAGTTGTCGGCCCTGCCCGGCGAAGTCGCCGCGGCTCAGCGTGAGGCGCAGTCCGCGTTCGGCGACCCGACCGTGTTCTGCGAGCGATACCTGCCCACCGGACACCATGTGGAGGTTCAAGTCCTCGGCGACACGCACGGCACCGTGTGGGCCGTCGGGGAACGGGAATGCTCGATCCAGCGCCGCCATCAAAAGATCATCGAAGAGGCGCCGTCACCATTGGTCGAGCGCACACCGGGCATGCGCGCCAAGCTCTTCGACGCGGCCCGGCTGGCGGCCGCCGCCATCGGTTACACCGGCGCCGGGACAGTGGAGTTCCTCGCCGACGATGATGGCGAGTTCTACTTTCTGGAGATGAATACCCGGCTGCAGGTCGAACACCCGGTCACCGAAGAGACCACCGGGCTCGATGTCGTCGAGCTGCAGCTCGCCGTCGCCGATGGCGGGCGCCTCGATGCCGAACCTCCTGCCGGCAAAGGATATTCGATCGAGGCCCGGCTCTACGCCGAGGATCCCGCGCACGGCTGGCAGCCCCAGGCCGGGCTGGTGCACACGATCGACGTGCCATCGGTTCGGGCCGAGTTCAGCTCGCTGGGACAGCGAACCGGGATCCGGTTGGACTCCGGCATCGTCGCCGGCTCCAGGGTGTCGATCTACTACGACCCGATGCTTGCCAAAGTCATCTCCTATGCGCCAACGCGCCGGCAGTCGGCATTGGTGCTCGCCGATGCGCTGGCCCGTACCCGCCTGCACGGCCTGCGTACCAACCGTGAGCTCCTGGTGAATGTTCTTCGTCATCCGGCGTTTCTCGACGGCGCCACCGACACGGCATTTTTCGACACGCACGGCCTGGCCGAGCTGTCGGCCCCGCTGGCCGACGGCGCCACGGTCCGGTTGTCGGCGATTGCCGCCGCGCTTGCCGACGCCGCGCACAACCGCGCGACGGCTGAAGTGTTCGCGTCGATCCCGAGCGGCTGGCGCAATCTGGCATCCGGCTTTCAGGTCAAGAGCTACCGCGACGACGCGGACAATGAGCATCGGGTCGAATACCGTTTCACCAGAAGCGGATTGGTGTTCGCCGAAGACGAGCCGGTGCGACTGGTCTCGGCGATGCAGGATAAGGTCGTGTTGTCCGACGGCGCCGGTGTGGCTTGCAGTTTCGCGGTTGCGCGCTATGACCAAGACATCCACGTCGATTCGGCACGCGGGCCCGTTCATCTAATCGCGCTGCCACGGTATCCCGAGCCGGGTTCGGCCGTCGAGCAGGGATCCCTGGTGGCACCGATGCCCGGCAATGTCATCCGGGTGGGTGCCGCGGTCGGCGACGCCGTCACCGCCGGTCAGCCGCTGATCTGGCTGGAGGCGATGAAAATGGAACACACCATCACCGCACCGACCGACGGTGTGCTCACCCAGCTCGACGTCACCACCGGTCAGCAAGTCGAAGTCGGCGCCGTCCTCGCACGAGTGGAAGCGCCCGAATCCCAGAGTGTCCAAGAAGGAGATCCAGAATGACCGATACCAGCTTCATCGAGAGCGAGGAACGCCAGGCCCTGCGAAAGTCGGTGTCCGCGTGGGCGTCCAACTACGGCAGCGAGTACTACCTGCAAAAGGCGCGCGCACACGAGCACACCGACGAGTTATGGTCCGAGGCAGGCAAACTCGGCTTTCTCGGAGTGAACCTGCCCGAGGAGTACGGCGGAGGCGGCGCCGGAATGTACGAGCTGTCACTGGTGATGGAGGAGATGGCCGCCGCGGGTAGCGCGCTGCTGCTGATGGTGGTGTCGCCCGCCATCAACGGCACGATCATCAGCAAGTTCGGTACCGAAGAACAGAAGAAGCGCTGGATTCCCGCCATCGCGGACGGCTCGTTGACGATGGCTTTCGCCATCACCGAGCCCGACGCCGGATCCAACTCGCACAAGATTGTCACCACCGCCCGTCGCGACGGCAGCGACTGGATCCTCAAGGGCCAGAAGGTCTTCATCTCCGGCATCGACCAAGCCCAGGCGGTACTTGTGGTGGCTCGCACCGAGGAGGCCAAGACCGGCAAGTTGCGGCCGGCCCTGTTCGTGGTGCCCACCGACGCCCCCGGCTTCACCTACACCCCAATCGATATGGAGCTGATCAGCCCCGAACGGCAGTTCCAGGTCTTCCTCGATGATGTCCGGCTGCCGTCGGATGCGCTCGTCGGGGCCGAGGATGCCGCCATCGCACAGCTTTTCGCGGGCCTGAACCCCGAACGCATCATGGGCGCGGCCAGCTCGGTGGGCATGGGGCGGCTCGCGCTGGAGAGGGCCGTGGACTATGTCAAGACCCGTCAGGTCTGGTCTACTCCGATCGGCGCCCACCAGGGCCTGTCACATCCGTTGGCGCAGTGCCACATTGAGGTCCAACTCGCCAAGCTGATGATGCAGAAGGCGGCGACGCTCTACGACAGCGGCGACGACATGGGCGCGGCCGAGGCCGCCAATATGGCGAAATACGCTGCGGCCGAGGCAGCGACCCGTTCGGTCGACCAGGCTGTGCAGTCGATGGGTGGCAACGGGCTGACGCAGGAGTACGGCGTTGCCGCCATGCTGACATCGGCCCGGTTGGGGCGGATCGCCCCGATCAGTCGTGAGATGGTGTTGAACTTCGTCGCGCAGACATCGCTGGGCCTGCCCCGGTCGTACTGATGGACACGCTCGTCGAATACGCCGGCCCGGCCGATGCTGGCGGTCCGTTCGTCCGGCTGATACTGAACTCACCCCACAACCGCAACGCGCTTTCGACCGCGCTGGTCGGCCAGCTGCATCAGGGGCTGCGTGACGCCGCCGCGGATCCGGCGGTGCGGGTGGTGGTGCTCGGGCACACCGGCGGCACCTTCTGCGCGGGCGCCGACCTGAGTGAGGCCAGCGGCGGTAACCCTTTCGACATGGCCGCGGCTCGGGCCCGGGAATTGACCGCGCTATTGCGCGCCATCGTCGAGTCGCCATTGCCGGTGATCGCCGCGATCAACGGGCATGTCCGGGCCGGCGGGTTCGGGCTTGTCGGTGCGTGCGATATCGCGGTCGCGGGTCCGCGCAGCACCTTCGCGCTGACCGAGGCCCGCATCGGTGTGGCGCCGGCGATCATCTCGCTGACGCTGCTGCCGAAGATGTCGGCGCGGGCCGCCGCCCGCTACTACCTGACCGGCGAGACGTTCGACGCCGGTGAAGCCGCGGAGACCGGTTTGATCACGATGGCAGCCGAGGACGTGGACGCCGCGGTAGCGAAGCTGGTCGCCGATGTGAGCCGCGGTTCTCCGCAGGGTCTTGCGGCGTCGAAGGCGTTGACTGCAGCCGCCGTGCTGGAAGGGTTCGACCGCGACGCTGAGCGGCTCAGCGAGGAGTCGGCCCGGTTGTTCGTCTCCGATGAAGCTCGCGAAGGCATGCTCGCGTTCCTGCAGAAACGTCCGCCTAGTTGGGCAAACGTCTAACGGCCCGCTGGGGTGGCGGAAAGGGCCTGACGATTAAGCGCAGCCTGGGAGGAAGGTTGCAGTTTAGCCAACCCCCTTGCAGCAAAACTCCTAAGTCGTACGCTCATGGATGATGAGCGACTCAGCGCAACCTGATGCCAAAGACACACGCGACGAATCGTCGCGCGCGGGCGACACTGATCGCATCCAGATCGCGCAGTTGCTGGCCTACGCCGCCGAGCAGGGCCGCCTGCAGCTGAAAGACTACGAAGACCGACTGACCAGGGCATATGCGGCGACGACGTACGAGGAGCTCGATGAGCTCAGAGCCGACCTGCCGGGATCGGCAGTAAGCCCGCGCCGGGGCGGCAAACCCAACCCGGCGCCGTCCACGCTGTTGCTGGCGCTGATGAGTGGATTCGAACGACGCGGCCGATGGAATGTGCCGAAGAAGCTGACCACCTTCACCTTCTGGGGCACCGGGGTGGTGGATCTGCGCTATGCCGACTTCACCTCGACCGAGGTCGACATCCACGTGATGTCGATCATGGGCGCGCAGAACATCCTGCTCCCGCCCGAAGTCAACGTCGAGATCCACGGCCGCGGTGTGATGGGGGGCTTCGACCGCACCGTCCTGGGCCAGGGCACACCCGGCGCGCCCAAGGTGAACATTCGCGGCTTCTCGTTGTGGGGCGATGTAGGGGTCAGGCGCAAAGCCCGCAGACCCCGCGGATAGTCACTAGTACCCGAATTCGGCCCTGCACCAGTCGGAGCTCAACCTCTCAGCACCAGAAGCATTGTGCCGCACTGGCGTTGCTAGTCGGGCACGTAGTCGAATGTTTCCGGGTTAGGACCTGTCCTGCCCGATTCATGCTTGTCCAGCCCCGACATTGCATCCATGTCGGAATTGTCCAAATCGAAGTCGAACAGCTCGAAGTTGGATTTGATCCGCTCGGGCGTCACCGACTTGGGGAAGACGACGTCACCGCGCTGGATGTGCCAGCGCAACACAACCTGCGCCGGCGATTTGCCGCGGGCATTGGCGATGCGGTTGATCACCGGGTTGTCGAGCACCTCGCCTTGGGCAATCGGCGACCACGCCTCGGTGATGATGCCGTGTTCGCGTCCGTACGCGCGGACCTGCTCGTTGCCGAAGTATGGATGAACCTCAATCTGGTTGACCGAAGGGACGGTGTCGGTTTCGTCGGCGAGTCGATCCAGATGTGCGGGCTGGAAGTTCGAGACACCGATGCTGCGTGCGCGTCCGTCCCTCGCGAACTCTTCAAGGACTTTCCAGGTGGAGACGAAGTCCCCACCGTAGAGCGTGGGCAGCGGCCAGTGAATCAGGAACAGGTCGACATAATCGGAATTCAGGGCTCCCAAAGTTTTATCGAACGCGCGGCGCGCGTCATCGGGCTTGTGAAAGCCGTTGTTGAGCTTGCTGGTAATGAAAACCTCAGCGCGGTCGAGACCGGCGTCGCGGATAGCCTGGCCGACTCCCTTCTCGTTTCGATACATCTCCGCTGTGTCGATGTGCCGGTATCCGATGTCAAGGGCAGTCTTGACCGCGTCGGCGGTCTCATTGGGGTCGATCTGAAACACGCCGAAACCAAGCTGCGGGATGCGCACGCCATCATTGAGTTCAATCGTTGGAACCTTGCTCATAGGGTTTCCTCCTTCCCGATCCATGTACCCGGTCGACCAGGGTCCTACCCCATCCGTTGGGACAGCGAGGTGCTGCGCGAGCCGCGCCCAACAACGCCGCCCGTCGGCGCTAGCGACGGCGTCGGGACCGTAGGTAGTCACCCACCACGGCGGCTCCCAGCCCGTCGAGATCGGGCACCACCACGCGTCCTTCGACTCGTCGCGCGACCTGGTCGATAAACCGTGCCAGGCCAGGATCACTGCCCAATCGGAAGATCGTGACCTGCGCACCCAGCCGGGCCATCTCGTCGAACCCGCGCACGGTATGGGCGATGGTCCGCGGATGCGGCGGATAGTCAAAGAAGACGGCCGAACCCTCACCGTCAAAGTCTTCCAGGTGAGCGGTCGGCTCACCGTCGGTCACCACCAGCACAACGGGCTGTGCGTTAGGGTGCCGGCGTAGGTGACGGCCCGCCAACGCCAGCGCGTGATGCAGGTTGGTGCCCTGCTCGTAAACACCTTCCAGACTTGTCAGCTCAGCCGCGCTCACCGTCCGGGCGTAGCGGCCAAACGCGATGATCTGCAAGGCATCTGACCGAAACCGCGTGCAGACCAGATGATTGAGCGCGAGCGCCGTCTGCTTCATCGGCAGCCAGCGATTTTCCATCACCATCGAAAACGAGGTATCCACCAACAGCGCCACCGCGGCTTGGGTCCGGGTTTCGGTCTCGGAGACCTCCACGTCGTCGACAGTTATCTGGATCGGGCCGTCGATAGTCGCGGTTCCCGCCTCCCGGAGCACCGCATTGGTCAGGGTGCGCGAGATGTTCCACGGCTCCGTGTCACCGAATTGCCAGGGCCGAGTGGCACCGGTCAACTCGCCGGCGGCCCCGGCGCGCCGATGGTCACGCTCGCCGTGGCGGCCGGAAAGCTGTTGTACCACATCGCGCAACGCTGTCTCACCGAGTCTGCGCATGGCCTTGGGGGAAAGTCGCCACTGGCCGTCGGAACCACGATCCAGGAAACCCTGATTGACCAGTGCGCGTTCCAACTCGGCCAGCGTTCGGGCGTCAACGGCGGCCTGGTCGCCAAGCTGGCGTGCCAACGCGTCGAGATCGACATCGTCCATGGTGGCGCCCGGATAACTCTGCGACAGCTGCTCGGCCAGCTGCTCCAGCTCGGCGACGTCAGCCAGTGCCTGGGTGCCCTGACCCATGCCCAACGGGTTGTCACCGGAGAACTGCTCGGAGCCGGTCCAGTCTTCCCCTGGCCGAGCGGCCTGCAGATGCGCATCGAGCCGATTCAACGCTTGCATCAACGATGGTGAGCCAAATGCTTGCTGCGCCAAGGCATCCAGTTCGGCCCGCTGCTCCGGGCTCAGGCTGTTGCGGAAGCGCTGCGCAGCGGCGGCGCGCTTGGCCAGCGAGTCCAGCAGCTCCTCGACATTGCGCGGGTTCTCCGGGAAGAATTCGCCGTGCTTGTCCATGAAGTTTTGGAAGTCCTGTTGGGTGTCCTCGCCGCGGGCGTGCTTGTCCAGCAGCTCGTTGAGGTCATCCAGCATCTCGGTGACGCGCTGGCGATCCTCGTCGGTGGCGCCCTCCAGTGCTTGTTTCATGCCCGCGAAACGTTGGTCCAGCATCTCGCGGCCGAGCAAATCTTTGATCTGCTCGTACTTTTCGCGTGCCTCAGCGCTGCGCCAGTTGTAATCGGAAAGCTCCTGAACGGCTTTTGCCGGCGAGGCCGGCAGCGAGTCCAGCTGCAGTTCGCCGAAGCGAGCGTCATCGTCCAGCGCGCGGGCCAGTTCTTTGCGTTCGGCCAGCACAGCCTCGTCGAGCAGCTTCTTGATATCCTGCAAAGTGCCGTCTAAATTGTTGCGGCGCAAAAGGTCCCGTCGGCGCCGGTTGGCCTCGGCCGCGAGCCGGTCCGCGCCGGGCATGTTCTTGGTGCCGCGGCGCAGCAGCTCGGACAGCGCACGGCGCGGCGAAGTGCCGGCCATGACGTCCTGCCCGATCTGTTCGAGCGCCTCGCGCAGATCCACCGGCGGAGCCAGCGGGTCAGGCCCGCCGGTGTACGCCGAGTACGCGTAGAGAATGCCCCTTAAAAGGTTCAGCCATAAACGGTTTGGCCCTCCCCGGACACCTTGTCGATTCGCTTGGCCAGGTACAAGGCCTCCAGTGCGAGCTCCAGTGCCGCGGCGCGCTCGCCTTCGGATTCGGCGTTGAGCTTTTTCGCGATCTTGTCGACGACCGGCAGCCCCGGCACTGCGGCCAGCACGTCCTTGGCCGACACCCGCTCGCCCGTCGTCACCGCGGACCCGGCCTCGACGGCGGCTACCAGTGAGCCGACGTCGACGCCGCCGAGCACCCGCGACGCGGTATCGGCGGTGGCGCGGCGCAAAAGGTGTTCGAGCACCGCCTGTTCGCGGCCTTCCTCGCCGGACTCGAATTCCAGCTTGCCGCGCAGTACGTCGATCACCGTGCCCAAGTCGACCACGCGGGCCACCGGATCGGTCTCCCCCAGCACCGCGCCGCGGTGCCGGGCCGCGGCCGCGACGGTCTCGGCCGCCGCGATCGCAAACCGTGCCGACACCCCCGACCGCTGATCGACCGAACTGGACTCCCGCAGGTACCGGGCAAACCGGGCCATTATCTGAAACAGGTAGTCGGGCACCTGCGCGCTCAGGTGTGCCTCCTGGGCTATCACGCCCATCTCCGCTTCGAGCTCCAGCGGGTAGTGGGTGCGGATCTCAGCGCCGAAGCGGTCTTTGAGCGGGGTGATGATGCGACCACGATTCGTGTAGTCCTCGGGGTTCGCGCTGGCCACCACCAACACGTCCAGCGGCAGGCGCAGCGTGTAGCCGCGGACCTGGATGTCGCGCTCCTCCATGACGTTGAGCATCGACACCTGAATGCGCTCGGCGAGGTCGGGCAGTTCGTTGACCGCCACGATACCGCGGTGCGCCCGCGGGATCAGCCCGTAGGCGATGGTCTCCGGGTCGCCGAGGCTACGGCCCTCAGCGACCTTGATCGGGTCGATGTCACCGACCAGGTCGGCGACGCTGGTATCGGGAGTGGCCAGCTTCTCGGTATAGCGCTCGCTACGGTGCTTCCACTCCACCGGCAGATCGTCGCCGAGTGTGGCGGCCCGCCGAATGGACTCGGGTGTGATCGGCCGGTAGGGATGCTCGCCCAATTCGGCCCCGCCGATCACCGGCGTCCACTCGTCCAGCAGCCCGACCAGCGCGCGCAGCAGCCGGGTCTTGCCCTGGCCGCGTTCGCCGAGCAGGACGAAGTCATGACCTGCGATCAGCGCCCGCTCCAGCTGGGGCAAGACGGTGTCGTCGAATCCCAGGATGCCTGGCCAGACCGCTGTGACATCTGGCCCATCGGCTAATGCGGTCAGCAGATTCTCTCGGATTTCCTGCTTGACTCCCCGCTCACGATGACCGGCGGCACGTAATTCGCCGACCGTGCGGGGCAGATTGCTCGGTGATGTCACCACTCCACGCTACGACGGTGCCGTCAATACGGCACTGTGTGTCCTCCATCTGAGGAGTCCTCAGACGCGAGGGTCGGGCAATCGGATCGATTGCCCGACCCTCGGTCGAGGCCTCTTGACCACCGGACGGTGGACGCTAAGACCGGTTAGCTCATGGTGACAGTGGCCTCCGGATCACCTGTCTTCCACGTGATTGTGCCGTGCTCAAACACCGACTTAAAGGAGCCGTCGGGGAGGATTTGCTCGTCAGAGGTCGGATAACCCAGCTTGCCCTGCGAAGCCTGCACCGCATTCCACGCGTCGCGGATCTTGCCCCATACGAAGTAGACCGGGCTCCCAGTCCTATAAATGAGCACGCCGCCGTCGAACTGCTGGTAGGAACCGCTGCCGTCCTTGGTCTTTAGCTCGTTGTCGAACGGTTTGCCCAGGTCCTTCAGTTGAGCGTCGGTAAGAGACTGGTACTTCGCCAGAATGGGACCCTCCACGGTGTACGGCGTGCCGTTGGCACCGGGGATCTGGGTTGAAGTCGGGCCCGCGGCCGCACTACTGGTTGCGGACGAGGACATCATGGATGAAGACATCGCGGACGTAGTGGCTGAACTTGTCCCTTCGGTGGATTTGGTCGCGTGGCAACCGGAACCGATCAGAGCAAATCCCGCAATCGCAGCGGTAAATGCCACTGTTCGTTTAGTAATTGCGCGCATCACATTCCTCTCGAATTAGGTACGACGGCCATCGGCATACCCGGATCGGAGCCTATTCCGGTTCGCGACCGCCCGGCAAGGAGGGAAATTCGCAGGCTCGCGCCGAGCGAGCTGCGGCGATTTGTCGTACGAACCGTCCGCCGCCGCCGGCGCCTAGCCCCCTGCCCGGCCTCAATGCGCGAAATGGCGCGCCCCGGTGAGGTACACAGTGATGCCGGCTTTGGCCGCGGCTTCGGTCACCTCGTCGTCGCGCACCGATCCTCCCGGATGCACGATCGCCTTCACTCCGGCAGCGGCCAGCGTCTCGAGTCCGTCGGGGAACGGGAAGAAAGCATCGGATGCCGCGACGGCACCCTGGACTCGGTCACCGCCGCGTGCGACGGCCAGCCGGGCCGCATCGACCCGATTGACTTGACCCATCCCGACGCCGATGGTGGCGCCGTCTGCGGCGATCACGATCGCGTTCGACTTGACCGCGCGGCAGGTGCGCCAGGCAAAGACCAAGTCGGTCAACATTGCCGGATCGGCCGGTGATCCGGTCGCCAGGGTCCAGTTCGCGGGATTGTCACCGTGCGCGTCGAGCTCGTCGCGCTGCTGCATCAGCAGCCCCCCACTGACGGGTCGCAGCTCGGTACCACCGGTCAGCGGCTCGGAGGCCACCAGCACCCGGATGTTCTTCTTGCGCGTCAGCACATCGAGGGCGCCCGGCGCGTATGCGGGTGCGACGATCACTTCGGTGAAGATGGTGCTCACATATTCCGCCATCTCAACGCTGACTTCGGAGTTCGACGCGATGACTCCGCCGAAGGCGCTCAGCGGATCGCACTCGTGTGCCTTGCGATGTGCATCCGCGACCGATACCGACGAGATGGCGATCCCACATGGGTTGGCGTGCTTGATGATTGCCACACACGTCTGTTCGTGATCGAAGGCGGCCCGCCAGGCCGCGTCCGCGTCGGTAAAGTTGTTGTAGGACATCTCTTTTCCGTGCAGCTGCTCGGCCTGCGCGAGGCCCGGCCAGGCGCTGGGGTCGCTGTAGAGCGCCGCCTGTTGGTGTGGGTTCTCGCCATAGCGCAGCATTGCCGAGCGGCGCCAGCTGCGACCTAACCACTCGGGAAAGGCCGTTGGAGGATGTTCGGGTGCCAGCGTCGACTCCATCCAGCTCGCGACGGCGATGTCGTACTCCGCGGTGTGCTGAAAGGCCAACGACGCCAGCTTTTTGCGCTCAAACAGGGTGAATCCGCCGTTACGCACCGCGGCGAGCACTCCGTCGTACCCGAGCGGGTCGGTGACGACCGCGACGCTCGGATGGTTTTTCGCGGCGGCCCGGATCATCGACGGGCCGCCGATGTCGATCTGCTCGACGCATTCGTCGATGCCGGCACCGGAGTCGACGGTCTGGCTGAACGGATACAGGTTGACGACGACCAGTTCGAACGCCGCGATCCCGAGCTGCTCGAGCGCCGCGGCGTGCTCGGGTTTGCGCAAATCAGCCAGCAGCCCGGCGTGCACTCGCGGGTGCAGTGTCTTGACCCGGCCGTCGAGCACCTCGGGGAAGCCGGTCAGTTCTTCTACGGGTGTCACCGGAATCCCTTTGCCGGCAATGGTCTTGGCCGTTGATCCGGTCGAGACGATCTCGACGCCCGCCGCACTCAGGCCCTGGGCGAGCTCTATCAGCCCGGTCTTGTCGTAGACGCTGATCAAGGCGCGGCGAATCGCCCTTCTTGACTCGTCGGTGCTCATCCTATGGTCACCTTTCGTCCGATCCAGGTCACGCCGCGGGTTGCGATCGCGGCCACCACGTCCACCAACAGCTGCCGTTCGGTGACCTTGATGCGTTCATGCAGTGTCTCTTCGTTGTCGCCGTCGAGCACCGGAACGGATTGCTGCGCCAATATCGGCCCGGTGTCGGTGCCGGCATCCACCAGGTGCACCGTACAGCCTGTGACCTTCACGCCATAGGCCAACGCTTCGGCCACTCCATGCGCGCCGGGAAAGGCCGGCAGCAGCGTCGGATGAGTATTGAGGATGCGTCCGCAGTACCGTGAAAGATACTGTGGTCCAAGGATTTTCATGAATCCAGCGGATACGATCAGATCGGGGGCGTGCGCGACGGTGGCCTCGGTGATGGCAGCGTCCCAGGCATCGCGGTTGGTGTGATCGCCTAGCCGGACGGTAAAGGTCGGCAATGACGCCGCCTCGGCGATCTCAAGGGCCAGGCAGTCGCGATCGGCGCCGACGGCGACCACGCGGGCCGGGTAGTCGCCGACGGCGGCGGTGAGCAGCGAGCTCAGTAGCGAACCGGTCCCCGATGCGAGCACCACCAGCCGCGCCGGTGCACTCGGGGGCACGCGGAGCGGTTGCTGCACATCGGCGAGCCTACTGGGGGTGATGCCACGTGGCGACGAGGCCAGCCACACAGAAATTGCCCGGCTGGAGCGACAGCCGCTGACTTCGCGAATGGGGACGCTCAAGCACCCTGACCCGGGGGTGGGCGGAAGGGCTCCTCCCCAGGATCGCGCTCGGTCGGACCGGGCTCCCGTTCGTCGGGCGCGGATGGAAATGGGCCATCGTCGTCGCTGGCCAGCACATCGCTATCGGTGGTGTGGTCCGGCTCCGCGTCCTCCGGCTCCTGGTCGTCCGGCTCGTCGTCCGGCTCCTGGTCGTCCGGCTCCGCGCCCTCGGGCTCCTCGAAAAGCCCGGCAAAGTCCGCGGGTTCATCGGCCGCGGAGGCGGGTTGGGGTTTGGGGCGCTCGGGCCGTCTGGGCCGACGTCGGATCCCGCCAGTCATCACCACCGTGACCCAGCCAATGACCGCGAACCAGAAGAACACACCGACTACCAGGGCGCCCTGGTCCACGCCGACATCGCCGAAGTTGCCCAGCCGGCCGCTCCCGCCGTATGCGACCAATGACATGGTCAGCGCCCCGGCGAGGGACGCGACCAGCAGCTTGGCCATCGCCGGAACCAATGGGAGCGGACGCCGCGCGCATTGTTGCCCGACCGCCACACCGGACGACGCGCCGACGATGAGCAGCGCGACCCACACCGGCCCGAGCGGCGGCGTGGGCACCGCGGCCAGCACCGGCAGCGCCGGGATGTCGCCGCCGAACACGGTGAACGAACTGAACGTCGCGAAGCCGAGATGGGCACTGGACCCGACCGCGACCGCCGCGGTGCCGACGATGACGTTCGGCACATACAACACCGACAGCACGGTGAGGCTGAACTGACCGAATATCGAATCGGTGATCCCGTAGAGCTCTTGCATCGTGGCCCAGTGCACGACCAGCGACCCAGCCGTCACCATGCCGGACAGGCCGAGCAACGCCAACACGCCGGCCGCGGCGGCACGCGCCGAATCCCCCAGCCAATTGGGCAGCGGCGACTCCGCCAGCGCCCGTCGACCCACCCGGGACCACACACCGATCGCGGCACCGATGGCATGCACCACCAGCACGTTGGCGAAAGCCCGCAGGGCGCTTGGGGTCTGCAGCTCGGTGATCACCGACGACGCGTCATGTATTACCGCCACCGCGATCGCCGCCATCAGCAGGGGCCCGCCCAGCGCCGACGCGAAAACCCAGCGGACCACGAGCCACGACGAGTACGGGGAGGTTGCGCGCGCGGTGCTGCGCGCGGTAGCCCACACCATCAACATGACCGGCAGCAGCGGCATTACGCCCAGTTCGCGGCCGCCGATCGAGATCGGCACCTGGTGCACACCAAGCCAGATACTGGCGATGGCGCCCAGCGCGCCGGTCATGTCGCTGTTGGCGATCAGCAATTGCAGCAGTGTGACCGCGGCGATGATGCCCAATGCCACCACTGCCGGGCCGAACGCGACCCTGACGAGGTCACGCGCCTGGCGAGCGCCCGCTGCCCGGTTGTCCTCCACCCGTGTCACTCTTGGCGCAAGTGCCCGACTAGGCGCGAAGGCGCGCGGTTAAGCCGGCGCCGGCCCAGACGGTGATGAGGGCGACTGCTCCTGACCTTGGCCGGAAGACTGCTGGCCCCCAGCGTGGTTCGAGTAATCGACCGGCGCCGAACCGGAGTGAGAACCGGTGCCTGCCGCGCCGGCCTGTGGAGGCGGGCTGAAGCTGGGGAAGCCGGTGGGTGGCGTGGACGGTCCCTGCTGCGCTGCGGGCTGGGGCCCCGACTGGGCCGAAGGCTGGGCGTTGAATCCGCCGGTCGACGGGTTCGTCGGGATCGCGCTCTGGGTCGGAGCATGGCTCGACTGATAACCGCCGTACTGCGACCCGTACCCGGAAGCCTGCGGGCTGTGCGACTGGGGCCCTGCGTGCTGCTGGGCACCCGGCTGACCGTAATACCCGCCGGGCGGCTGCGCAGCGCCGTACCCGTATTGCCCGTACTGGCCATACTGCGCGTAGGGATCGTATTTGGGCCGCGGAGCCGGTGCGGTGATAACGCCCGCCTCCAACAGGATCACGACGACGGCGGCGATCGCCTGGAGCACACTGCAAGCCACCAGGGGCCACATCGCCCAGCCGATCGCAAAACCGGGAGGTGTGTTGATCGTCTCCGAGATCGCCAGCAATGCACCCAATGCAGCGATCACGCCGACAACGCCCGCGTAACTCTTCGCCTTGGGCAGCAAGCTCAGCCCGGCGAGCAGCGCGGCAAGCACGGCGATGAGGACCGCGGTGCCGGCATCACCGGCACGCCCACCAGCGCCCGGCCCAAGGTCGGCGCCGATGGTAAAGGTCGGCCCGAAATTCAGCAGGTAAACCGCCAGGCCGAGTACCACCACCGCAATGTTCAGGTACCGCGAAAGGTTGCTTTCACCGCTGTCGTCCTTGGCGAACGACGGTGTGGCGCCTGCGTAGGAGCCGCCGGGTTGCGCTGGTGGATATCCGGGACTACCGGGCGAGTAGGTCATGACTCCTCCTGTTGCTTCCAGTGCCTTAAAGTTCCTCAGCGGCGCCACGCCACTGTTGCAGTGCGACGCTGTGCTCCCAGGCGCGCCGTCCCATAAGCGCCAAGACTTGCTGCGCTTGCGGTGCGACGCGATCGATCAACCACGCTAGCGCACGTGCGGGCGCCCGTGCCGGGGCCACCGGCCTGTCGGCGCGAGCAGGGCCGATCGGCGCAGCTGATCGTTGTCGAGACCATCTGCGCCACACCCGCTTGCCCACCGTAGGTAGAACACGTTCTAATTCTGTGCATGGATTACGGGCTTGTGCTTTTCACCAGCGACCGTGGCATCTCCCCGGCGGCAGCCGCCAAGCTTGCCGACGACCACGGCTTTCAAACGTTCTACGTGCCAGAACACACCCACATCCCGATCAAGCGCGAGGCGGCCCACCCGACCACGGGTGACGCGTCGCTGCCCGACGATCGCTATATGCGCACGCTGGATCCCTGGGTGAGCCTGGGCGCGGCGTGCGCCGTGACGTCGCGGGTGCGGTTGTCCACCGCGGTCGCGCTGCCCGTCGAACACGACCCGATCACGTTGGCGAAAAGTATCGCCACCCTCGACCATCTGTCCGGCGGCCGGGTCAGCCTCGGCGTCGGGTTCGGGTGGAACACCGATGAACTCGCCGACCACAACGTGCCACCGGGGCGTCGCCGCACCATGTTGCGCGAATACATCGAAGCGATGCGGGCTCTGTGGACCGAGGAAGAAGCCGCCTACGACGGCGAATTCGTCAAGTTCGGCCCCAGCTGGGCCTGGCCCAAGCCGGTACAGTCACACATTCCAGTGCTGGTGGGCGCAGCGGGCAACGAGAAGAACTTCAAGTGGATCGCCCGCAGCGCCGACGGCTGGATCACCACACCGCGCGACTTCGATATCGACGAGCCGGTGAAGCTGTTGCAGGACACCTGGGCGGCGGCCGGCCGCGACGGCGCTCCGCAGATCGTGGCCCTGGACTTCAAGCCAGTGCCCGAGAAACTGGCGCGCTGGGCCGAGCTCGGGGTGACTGAAGTGCTGTTCGGCATGCCGGACCGTCCCGAAGACGAAATCGCGGCCTACGTCGAGCGGCTGGCCGGCAAGCTGGCCGCTTTGGTATGACGCGACTGTGACAGTAGGATCCGGCCGCCACTTTGGCTACCGCTACGACCCACGCCTGGCCCCGCTATGGCTTCCGTTCCGGGCATGGCCCGGTACGCAGGGCGTGACCCTGACCGACGACGGACGCCTGGTCGCCCGCTACGGGCCCTTCCACATTGACGCTCCTATGTCGACCGTACGAGAGGCGCATGTCACCGGCCCATACCGATGGTGGACTGCGATCGGCGCCAGGCTGTCGATGGTTGACGACGGACTCACGTTCGGCACCAACGCCGATGCCGGTGTCTGCATCCACTTCGAGCCACGCATTCACCGTGTCCTCGGCCTGCGTGATCATTCGGCGCTGACCGTGACGGTTGCCGACACCGAAGGATTGGCCGCCGCGATCAACGAAGCCGGATGAGCTCAGGTCAGCCCGGCGTGCATCGATTTCCGTAGTCGAAGGAACGCACCCGGACCGAACTCCCCAACGGGTCGCCGTCGGTCAGCAGTGCGATCAATTCGGCGTCTTCGGTGGTCGAGAGAAATCGGGTGCCATCGGCGGCCAACCGACCGATGATGATTCCGGTCAGCCGTCCGGAATCGCGCCGGACCGTGTAGGTCTCGATGGTGGCGGCGCCGTCGGCGGCCTCGGTCACCGCCTGCGTAGGCAAGCTGCCGATCTGTGGCTGCAGCTCGGCGCTGCGATCCGGCTTCCAGTCCGTCGGGGTGGTGGAGTAAACGCCGACCGAGTACTTGCTCAAGATGCCGCCGTTGGCACCTACGAGGCCGAATTGCCCTGGTGCGCTTCGCATTCGGGCTACCGTCTCCGCGACGCCGTGCATCGAGTAATTGTTGCCGGCACCGCCGAAGAACGCCAGCCCACCGGTCAGGGTCAGGCCGCGCGGATCGTCGGGCGCGATGCCCATGCCGTCGCAGATGTTGAACACCGGCACCGGGAAGCAGCTGTACAGGTCGAAGGTGGCGACGTCGTCGATGCCGATGCCGGCCACGGTCAGCGCCTCACGCACCGCCATGACAGCCGACGGCGCGTGCCCCAGGTCCGGGCGTTCCAGCAGAGGCTGTTCTTCCAGGTCCGCGTGGCCATGGAGGTACACCCAGTTTTCCTCGGGCACTCCCAGTCGCCGCGCCGCCTCGACCGACATCAACAGCGCGGCCGCGCCTTGGTTGACCTGATCGCGAGCGACCAACAGCCGCGGGTACGGGTCCGAGATCATCCGATTGCTCTCGGTCACGGTGATCAGCTCGTCGACGCTGCGTTCCACCGGCGCGGCGGCAAACGGATTGCCGGCGGCGACCTTGGTGAACGGGGCGAACAGCTCGCCCATCCGCCGCAGATATTCCGTTGGGCCCAGCCCGGTTTCGGCGCGACGGGCATTCTCCAGCAACGCGTACTGCGTCGGCGCATCGACCAGACCGTGGATGACCGTGTAGCGCGTGACGAGTCGGTCCAGGCCGTGGCCTCGGTCTTCGAGCGAGCCGTCGACAGTCTCGGAGAAGTCCGGACGGTCGTCGGTCGCGGCGAAGTAGCGACTGGTCGATGTCGCGTCGGAGCCGAAGATCAGCGCGACCTCCGAGCGGCCCGCGGCGATCTCGCCGGCCAGCTCGGTGATCAGGTGCTGCGGGCCCTGCCCCCCGACGACCTCGAGGATGGCGCGGGCGGGGTCCGCGCCGATCCGGTTGGCCACCGAGCGTGGGTAGTTATTCGACTTTCCCAGTACCGGTTTGGCCGGTCCGGAGATCTCGAATTGCCTTACGCCGGCGACGGTGTCGATCGTTGCCGCGACCTTGGCGACGTCGGCGCCGCAGTCGTCAAGTGCCGCGCGCGCACCGGCTGCGGCCAATTCCACGCCCGACATCGCGCGGTAGTAGGCGTCATCAATGCGTTCCGCCGACTGCCCAACACCGACGACGACGGGCGTACGCGGGTCCAGTGTCACGTGAGAAACCGTCGTTAAGAGCTGGTCAGGATCTCCCGGGCCAGCGCCGCCGTTTCCGACGGGGTCTTGCCGACCTTGACGCCGGCCGCCTCCAGGGCCTCCTTCTTAGCGGCCGCGGTGCCCGACGAGCCGGACACGATCGCGCCTGCGTGGCCCATCGTTTTGCCTTCCGGCGCAGTGAATCCCGCGACATAGCCGACGACCGGTTTTGATACGTGCGCCTTGATGTAGTCGGCCGCGCGCTCTTCGGCGTCACCGCCGATCTCACCGATCATCACGATGACCTTGGTGTCGGGATCCTTCTCGAAGGCCTCGATGGCGTCGATGTGGGTGGTGCCGATCACCGGGTCGCCACCGATGCCGATCGAGGTGGTGAACCCGAAATCGCGTAACTCGTACATCATTTGGTAGGTCAACGTGCCCGACTTGGACACCAGCCCGACGGGGCCCGGGCCGGTGATATTGGCCGGGGTGATGCCGACCAGCCCCTGGCCGGGGCTGATGATGCCCGGACAGTTCGGGCCGATGATGCGGGTCTTGCCGCCCTTGTCGAGGTTGTAGGCCCACGCATATGCGCTGTCCTGCACCGGAATTCCCTCGGTGATAACCACCAGCAGCGGGATCTCGGCGTCGATGGCCTCGATGATGGCGTCCTTGGCGAACCTCGGCGGCACGAAGATGATCGAGACGTCGGCGCCGGTCTTCTCCATCGCCTCCGTGACGCTGCCGAAAACCGGCAGCTTGATAATCCTGCCCCCCTTGTCCTCATGCGTGACGGTGGTGCCAGCCTTGCGTGCGTTCACACCGCCGACGATTTGGGTGCCCGCCTTGAGCATTCGGGCGGTGTGCACGGTGGCCTCGCTGCCGGTTATGCCCTGGACGATGACCTTGTTGTCCCTGGTCAGAAAGATAGCCATGTCTCGTGGTCCTTTCAGGCACTCGCCAGCTGGGCGGCCTTGTCGGCGGCCTCGTCCATCGTCGGCACCAACGTCACCAGCGGGTGGTTGGCCTCGGCCAGGATGCGACGGCCTTCGTCGACGTTGTTGCCGTCAAGCCGCACCACCAGCGGCTTGTTGGCGTCGTCGCCCAGGATTTCCAGCGCCTTGACGATCCCGGTGGCCACGGCGTCACACGAGGTGATGCCGCCGAAGACGTTGACGAACACGCTCTTGACCTGCGCGTCGCCCAAAACCACGTCCAAACCGGCGGCCATCACCTCAGCCGACGCGCCGCCGCCGATGTCGAGGAAGTTGGCCGGCTTGACTCCGCCGTATTTCTCACCGGCATAGGCGACGACGTCGAGGGTCGACATCACCAGACCCGCGCCGTTCCCGATGATGCCGACCCGACCGTCGAGTTTGACGTAGTTGAGGTGGTTCTCCTTGGCCTTCAACTCCAGCGGGTCGGTGGCGTCGCGATCTTCGAACTCGGCGTGGCCGGGCTGGCGGAAGTCGGCGTTGGCGTCGAGGGTGATCTTGGCGTCCAGCGCCAGAATCCGGTCGTCGGGTGTGCGCACCAGCGGGTTGACCTCGACCAGGGTTGCGTCTTCGGCGACGAAGAGCTCCCACAGCTTGGAGATGGTGACCGCGGCGGCGTCGAGCACCTCGGCCGGTAGGTGGCCCTGCTCGGCAATGGAACGCGCGGTCGCCAAATCCACACCTTTGACGGCGTTCACCGGAACTTTGGCCAGCCGGTCGGGCTTGGTGGCCGCGACTTCTTCGATCTCCATGCCGCCCTCAACCGAGCACATCGCCAGATAGGTGCGGTTGGCGCGGTCGAGCAAGAACGAGATGTAGTACTCCTCGGCGATGTCGCTGGCCTCGGCGACCAGCAGTTTCTTGACGATGTGGCCCTTGATGTCCAGGCCGAGGATGTTCTTGGCGTGTTCGTACGCGTCTTGGGGCGTCGCGGCGTATTTGACGCCACCGGCCTTGCCCCGCCCGCCGATCTTGACCTGCGCTTTGACCATCACCGGACGACCGATCTCTTTGGCGATGGCCTGAGCGCCCTCGGCGGTGTCGGTCACTCGACCGGGCGTACTCGGTACCTTGTGCTTGGCGAATAATTCTTTGGCTTGATACTCGAAAAGGTCCATGGGCTCACTGTCTTCGCTCGGCTTACTGCTAGGCCTGTACGTAGGCGGCGCCGGATTCGGCAACACGCACGGACGAACTGTATCCACCCACCGAACGGCCTCCGTCGCCGCATCCCACCGATGTGGCACAGCTCACGACATACCACCCAAGCCTCAAACGTGATGCAAATCACAATATCGGTCGGGATTTTGCCCCCAGGTTGCAAGCCCCGTCCGTTAACCGATACCTTCCTTAGGTCCAGATAACGTTATGGTCACGATACGAGGACATTTCAGCTTGTCCCAGCACCGTTTGGCTCGTTCTTCTGCCGAAACATCAGGCGTAGTGAGAGTGGGTCGCGCAGCAGGCGGCCGGTGGACAGAGCCTCACCGCAACGAAGTCACCGAGATCCTTCCGCTCGACGGGTTCAACTTCGACGACCTGGATTTCGTCGACGACTCCGGCGAATTGCGCGAACTGGACTTCAGCAACGACTCGACCTTCGACAACGAAGCTCAAGTTCTGCTCGCGCCCGAGCTTGACGACCTGCACGACGTGGACGATCTGGGCCCGCTACTGCTTGCCGCCCCCACTGCGGTGCTGGTCCCGGCGAGATTGCAGCCCGACACCGACTCGCCCCGCCCCAATCACTCGGACATCACCGACGTCATCGGTGTGGTCCGCCGCGGCGGGCAGCACCGCAAACAGCCGACCAGCGCGGCCAGGGGCCGGCTGCTGATCTCGGCAATGGCCGCGGGTGCCGCGGCTGCGGCAGCCCACACGGCGACCAGCCATGCCGATACTCCCAAGACCGACGCAGTGCTGACCGCCAACGCGTCGGCGCTCACCGGTGGGGCGGCCAGCAACACAACCCGGGGCGCTCAGGTGATCGCTGTCCAGCCCGCGGCGAATGCCACGGTGCACAACGAGGAGCTCGCCAAGGGGGTCGCGTTCGCCAACGATCGCGCACAACGCGAGGCGCGACTACAGCAGCCGCTCTACGTCATGCCCACGCACGGGATATTCACCTCGAACTTCGGCTACCGCTGGGGTGTCCTGCACGCCGGTATCGACCTCGCCAACTCGATCGGAACACCGATCTTTGCGGTGTCCGACGGGGTCGTCATCGAGGCCGGGCCGGCCGCCGGCTACGGGATGCTGGTCAAACTGCGCCATGCGGACGGCACGGTCACGCTCTACGGCCACATCAACACCACGCTGGTCAGCGCCGGCCAACGCGTGATGGCCGGTGACCAGATCGCCACCATGGGCAACCGGGGCAATTCCACCGGCCCGCATCTGCATTTCGAGGTGCTACAGGGCGGCACCGAAAGAATCGACCCCGTGCCGTGGCTGGCCAAGCGTGGTATCAACGTCGGCAACTACGCTGGATGAGGTGACCGCGCCGAAGGACCCACCTCCCCCCGCACAAGTGTCCGAACCGCCGGACCCACCCTCCGAATCACGGACGCGGATCATTCGGCGTGCACCGACGGGACCGATACCGACGATCCCAGAGTCGGCGACCACTCAGATTCCGCGACAACCACCGCCCTACCAGGGCACCCCTGGTGCGGGCCGGCGCGGAGGTCTCGCAGGCCCGTTGGCCGGTGAGCCGAGCGGCCGGACGGCGGTCGCCGCCTGCGCCGTCAGCATCGTCAGCGGGTGGGCTACGTCGGTGGTGGCCACCGATTTGATCGCCGGCTGGTGGAAGACCGACCGGTTGTTCTGTATCGCGGTCGCGTTTCTCGCCCTGGTGTTTGCGTCAACCACCATTTCCGGCGTGATCTTGCTGCTGCAGCGCCGGTCTCTGGGGCGCTACCTCATCGCGGCCGGAGCGGTGGTCGCGGTGCTGACCTACGGCGGCGTGTTCATCGCGGGCGCACGCGTCGCGTGGATCGTGTACACCCTCTGGGTACTGCCGGCCGCCAGTGTGGTGTTGGCGTTTCTGCCCCAAACCAAACGGTGGCTGCAGGGGTAATCGGGCTCGCCACCCGGTTAAAGCTTGCTGACCGGGGCATGGTTGTGCATCAGCTTCACCCGTCCTGAACTGCCGAAGTCGATCAGCGACATTGCCGATTCGCCGGCGCCGGAGACTTCCTCAACCCGGCCCAGCCCGTACTTGTCGTGAGTCACCCGATCCCCGGGCTGCAGCACCAGCAATGGGCGTTTGCTCGCTCCCGAGCGGGTCGGTGCCGCGCGCGGTGTACCGAACCGGCCGGCTCCGCTCACCGGCGCACTGAACGACGGCGCGGGCGCACTGCGGCGCCAGTCGATGAGCTCCTGCGGAATCTCGCGCAAGAACCGGGACTCCGGGTTGAGCATTGGCTGTCCCCAGGAGGACCGGACGATGGCCCGGCTCACATACAACCGCTGCCGGGCCCGGGTGATGCCGACGTAGGCCAGCCGCCGCTCTTCGGAGAGCTCGGTGGGATCGTCGAGCGCCCGCATGTGCGGGAACATCCCGTCCTCCCAGCCGGTGACGAACACCACCGGAAATTCCAGACCCTTCGCGGTATGCAACGTCATCATCGTGACCACGCCGGCACCGTGCTCGGGGATCTCGTCGGAGTCGGCGACCAGCGACACCCTCTCCAGAAACGCCGCCAGCACACCGGTGTCCGGCACGTCTTCGTCATCCGGCGTCTGCAAGGATTCGTCGAGGGCGGCGGCTTCGCTGGCATCAAGGGCCTGGTCGGTGCTGAATTCATGTGCGACGCTTACGAGTTCGTTGAGGTTGTCCAGCCGGGCCAACTCCTGTGGATCACTCGATGACTCCAGCTCCCTGCGGTATCCGGTACGTTCCAGCACCGACTCGACCAGATCGCCGAGGTCGTCATCAAGGCGACCCCGTAAGTCGTCAAGCATCTCGACGAAACCCGCGATCGCCTTCTCCGCACGGGTATTCAGCATCGGTACTTTGCCTTCGGCCGCGGCGACAAGAGCATCGGCGAAGCTGGCGCCGGTATTCTCGGCGTACACCGCCACACAAGCCTCGGCGCGATCACCGATGCCCCGACGCGGCGTGTTGAGGATGCGCCGCATGCTCACCGCATCACCCGGGTTGTCCAGCACCCGCAAGTAGGCCACGATGTCGCGGATCTCCTTGCGCTCGTAAAAGCGCACTCCCCCAACGACTTTGTACGGAATTCCGGCGCGGATGAACACCTCTTCCAACGACCGCGACGAGTTGTTGGTGCGATAGAACACGGCGACATCGTTGTAGGTGATCTCGCCGCGCTCGGCGAGCGCGTCGATTTCTTCGGCGACGAACCTGGCCTCGTCGTGCTCGTTGTCGGCGACGTAGCCAACGATCAGCTCGCCTTCGCCGGCGTCGGTCCACAGCCGCTTCTCTCGCCGTCCGGAGTTGCGCGCGATCACCGAGTTGGCCGCCGACAGAATGTTCTGCGTCGAGCGATAATTCTGTTCCAGCAGAATCGTTATCGCGTCCGGGTAGTCGCGTTCGAAGTCCTCGATGTTGCGGATGGTGGCGCCGCGAAACGCATAGATCGACTGATCGGCATCGCCGACCACGCACAATTCCGCCGGCGGCACGTCGTCGGGCGAATCCTGCGTGCCGCCGCGACCGGCCAACTCCCGCACCAGCACGTACTGCGCGTGGTTGGTGTCCTGGTACTCATCGACCAGCACGTGCCGGAACCGCCGCCGGTAGTACTGGGCGATCGCCGGGAAGGTTTGCAGCACCGCCACGGTCTCCCCGATCAGGTCGTCGAAGTCCAGCGCGTTGGCCGCCCGCAGGCGGCGCTGATATTCGCTGTAGACCGAGGCGACGGTGCGGGCCAAGTCATCGGATTCATCTGACAGGTTGGCCACAGCCTGGTCGGGGTCGATCAATTCGTTCTTCAGGTTGGAGATGGCGTTGGCCAGCAGCCGCGGCGAGTACCGCTTGATGTCCAGCCCCATGTCGCGCCCGATCATCTGTAGCAGGCGCCGCGAATCGTCGGCGTCATAGATCGAGAAGTTGGAGTTGAGGCCTTTGATCAGGGACGCCTGGTTGCGCAGGATGCGCACGCAGGTCGAGTGAAACGTCGACACCCACATCGCGCGCGCCCGGTTGCCGACCAACCGCACCACGCGTTCACGCATCTCGGCGGCGGCCTTGTTGGTGAAAGTGATGGCCAGGATCTGACCCACCCCGACGCCACGGGCTGCGATCAGGTATGCGATGCGCCGCGTCAACACCGCGGTCTTGCCCGAACCCGCACCGGCCACGATCAGCAGCGGTGCACCCTGGTGCACCACCGCTTGGCGCTGATGTGGGTTGAGCTCGTCGAGCAGACGATCCGCTTCGGGGGCGGGCTTGGAATCGGTTGCGTGCACACTCATGTCTGTCCAAACTTACCGCCGCCCGGCGACGAGGGCTGGCCGGTCGGGCGCGGTGCGACCGACCTTTTTCACACGGCCGCTGCCGGCCAGATCCCGGTGGGCGTATCCCCCGTTCCCCCGACCGGTGTTCGGCGGTGGCCTCGGGTCAGCTATCAAAGTTGGCCCGCGTTTGCTGATGGGCGGCTACCGGAAACAGATTTGCCGGTTTCTCGCACGCATCTAGCTTTACGAATGGCTTTTACATCTGGTTTTGCAACGAGTGCGTCCCGTTAGTGACTACACTCGGTTTCGTGCTCAACGCGCGTCGCCGATTTTTCTATGGGTACCGGCCAGCGGTGCCCGTGGTCTAACTGCTGTCGCAGAGCCCCGTGGTCCGCTTCCGGATTCGGGGCTCGTCTCTTTTGTGAGGCCTGATACCGGATGAGACCAGAACCCCCACATCACGAGAACGCGGAGTTTGCAGAGATGAACATGGAAATGCTCGAAACAGAACAACCCGCCAACATCGACGAGTTGCGCGAAGAGATCGACCGATTAGACGCCGAGATCCTCGCTGCGGTGAAGCGTCGCGCCGAAGTATCACAGGCGATCGGCAAGGTCCGAATGGCTTCCGGCGGCACCCGGCTGGTACACAGCCGCGAGATGAAAGTCATCGAACGCTACAGCGAGCTCGGTCCGGATGGTAAGGATCTGGCAATGCTGCTGTTGCGATTGGGCAGAGGCCGGCTCGGCCACTAGCCGGCCTATTCACCCGGGTGCGGAGTTGCACGCCGCAAGCGCTATCCATAGCGACCGCTGGACGCGCGCTTAGACCTGGCTGGTCCCACAGCACCGCATTAGGGTCGAACCATGACCTCCGTGCAAACGATCCCCGACATCACCGCCACTCCGGCGTGGGAAGCCCTGCGCAGGCATCACGATCAAATCGGACAAACCCACCTCCGCCAGTTCTTCGCCGACGATCCCGACCGCGGCCGCGACCTCACCATCACGGTCGGCGACCTCTACATCGACTACAGCAAGCACCGCATCACCCGTGAGACGCTGCAGCTGCTGATCGACCTGGCCCGCACTGCCAACCTCGAAGGGCACCGCGACCAGATGTTTTCCGGTGCACACATCAACACCTCGGAGGATCGCGCGGTATTGCACACCGCACTGCGGCTGCCTCGGGACGCCGAGCTGGTCGTGGATGGCCAAAACGTTGTCGAGGACGTGCACGCCGTGCTGGACGCGATGGGCGACTTCACCGACCGGCTGCGCAGCGGCGAATGGACCGGGGCCACCGGGGAACGGATCAGCACGGTCGTCAACATCGGCATTGGTGGTTCAGACCTGGGTCCGGTGATGGTTTACCAGGCACTGCGCCACTACGTGGACGCGGGGATTTCGGCGCGCTTCGTGTCCAACGTCGATCCCGCCGACCTGACCGCCAAGCTGGCCGATTTAGACCCCGCCACAACACTTTTCATCGTCGCGTCGAAGACGTTCTCCACGCTCGAGACGCTGACCAACGCGACCGCCGCGCGCCGCTGGCTCACCAGCGTCCTCGGCGACGCCGCGGTGTCCAAGCATTTCGTGGCCGTCTCCACCAACAAGCGCTTGGTCGACGACTTCGGTATCAACACCGACAACATGTTCGGGTTCTGGGACTGGGTGGGGGGTCGCTATTCGGTCGATTCGGCGATCGGATTGTCGCTGATGGCCGCCATCGGCCGGCAGGCCTTCGCTGATTTTCTGTCCGGATTCCACATCGTTGATCAACATTTCAAAACCGCCCCACTGGAGTCCAACGCTCCGGCCCTGCTCGGCCTCATCGGACTGTGGTACTCCAACTTCATGGGTGCGCAATCGCGTGCCGTGCTGCCCTATTCCAACGACCTGGCTCGTTTCGCGGCCTATCTGCAACAGCTGACCATGGAATCCAACGGCAAGTCGACCCGCGCCGACGGCACCCCGGTTACCACCGACACCGGCGAAATCTATTGGGGCGAACCGGGAACCAACGGACAGCATGCCTTCTATCAATTGCTGCACCAGGGCACCCGATTGGTGCCGGCCGATTTCATCGGCTTCAGCCAACCCCTCGACGACCTACCCACCGTCGAAGGCACCGGCAGCATGCATGACCTGTTGATGAGTAATTTCTTCGCACAGACCCAGGTGCTGGCGTTCGGCAAAACCGCGGAAGAAATCGCCGCCGAAGGCACACCCGCCGATGTCGTGCCGCACAAAGTGATGCCCGGCAACCGGCCGTCCACCTCGATTCTGGCCGACCGGCTCACCCCGTCGGTGCTCGGCCAGCTGATCGCCCTCTACGAGCATCAGGTGTTCACCGAGGGCGTGATCTGGGGAATCGACTCGTTCGACCAATGGGGTGTGGAGCTGGGCAAGACGCAGGCCAAGGCCCTGCTTCCGGTGATCACCGGCGACACGTCACCCGCGCCACAGTCGGACAGCTCGACCGATGCGCTCGTCCGTCGCTACCGCACCGAAAGGGGCCGTACCAGCTGACGTGCTTGCGGATTAGGTGAACCGCTTGGTCAACGGGGGCGGCAGCACCCGCATCAGCTCGACCAGCGGCCCCCACGGCCACCACGGCACGACGGCCCGGCCGGGCTCGCGCTCAATGGCGTCGACCAGTGCCTTGACGCCAGTTGCGTTGTCCACCAAGAACATCGTGCTCGCGGATTTAGCCGTCATCTCCGACTCGATGTAGCCCGGCTCCATCACCGAGACCTTGATGGGGCCTTTCGCGTATTCGGCGCGCAGCGATTCACCCAGCGAACGCATTCCGGCTTTGCTTGCGGCGTACGCGGCTTTGACGCCCGGCACTCCCTTGGCGCCGAGCACCGACGAGATGAGCACCAGATGCCCCGATCCGCTCTTGGCGAACATCTCCAGCGCCGTTTCGATCTGCACCAGCGCGGCCACCAGGTTGGTCTCGATGGTCGCCTTGTTCGCCCACAGCTTGCCCGACCCGAGCTTGGCGCCCTTGCCGATGCCGGCGTTGACGATGATGCGGTCGATGCCGCCGAGCTCATCGCTGAGTTCGGCGAATACCTTGGGCACCTGCTCGTGGTCATTGACATCCAACGCGGCGACCGCGATCTTGATGTCTGGATACTGTTGCGACAGTTCGGCTTTCAGCTCGTCAAGCCGGTCGGTGCGACGGGCACACAGGGCCAGGTCACGGCCCTTGCCGGCGAAGGAACGCGCCATCCCGGCGCCCAGGCCGGAACTGGCGCCGGTGATGAGGATCTTCTGGCGAGTCACCCGGGCAGCATATCGACCGGTGCCAGGTCGCGGGCGGGCGACTACTTGAGCAGCCGTGACAAGCGCCGATCGGCCAGCACCTTGCCGCCGGTCTGGCAAGTCGGGCAGTACTGAAAAGACTTGTCCGCGAACGACACTTCACGCACGGTGTCCCCGCACACCGGGCAGGGCAACCCCGTTCGTGCGTGCACCCGCAATCCGGAGCGCTTCTCCCCTTTGAGCATGGCCGCCCCCTGGCCGACGGACCGGGCCACCGCGTCGGTCAGGACCGACACCATCGCGTCGTGCAGGGCGATGAGCTGCTCGCTCGACAACTTTCCTGCTGTCGCGAACGGCGAGATCTTGGCGACATGCAGGATTTCGTCGCTGTAGGCGTTGCCGATACCGGCGATCACCTTCTGGTCGGTGATGACGGTCTTGATCCGGCCGGTGTTAGCGGCCAGGAGCCCGGCCAGGTCGTCGGTGCTGAGCTCCAGCGCGTCCGGGCCGAGCGCGGCGATTCCCGGCACCTGCTGCGGGTCGTCGACCAGCCACACGGCCAGTCGTTTCTGTGTCCCGGCCTCGGTGAGGTCAAAGCCCGGCCCGGTGCCGGGGACGCCGAGGTGCACACGCAGCGCGATCGGCCCTTTGCCCGGTCGTAGCGGCGCCGCGGCCAGCTTGTCGGACCAACGCAACCAGCCCGCGCGCGACAGATGGGCGATCAAGAACAGCTTGTCGACCTGCAGGCCCAGGTATTTGCCCCACCGCCCGGCCCCGACAACGGTCTGGCCGTGCAGCGCGTTGACCGGCGGGTCGAAGGTTTTCAGCACGGACAGCGCCGCGACATCGACGCGACCGACCGTCAAACCAACGGCATGGCGGCGCAGATGGTCGGCCAGCGCTTCGACCTCGGGGAGTTCGGGCACGCGTCAAGTCTGCCAGCCGGAAGCCCTCAGCAAATAAGTGTCCATGATCCAGCCGTGCCGCGCGCGGGCTTCGGCTCGCAGCTCCACGATGCGGCCCCCGACTTCTCCGACAGTGCCCGCCACCAGAAGTTCGTCCTCGGTACCGAGGTAGGCGCCCCACCAGATGCGGGTGTCGGCCGGGCACGCCTGAAACGAGCAGTCACCGTCGAGCAGCACCACCGCCGACCCGGACAATCGCTGTTTGCGCAGCTGCCTGCCGGTCGTGATCAGAACCGGTTCACCGACCTCATTGAGGGGGACGCGGTGTCGGGCCGTCAGCGCCTGCACCGCGGTGATTCCCGGGATCACATCGAAGGTGAAGTCCACGTCGGCGGCGACCACATCGAGGATGCGCAGCGTGCTGTCGTACAACGACGGGTCACCCCAGGCCAGGAAGGCCCCGACGCCGTCCGGACCCAGTTCGGTGGAGATGGCGGTCGCCCAGATCCGGGTGCGCGCCGCGTGCCACTCGGAAACCGCCTCCCGGTAGGTGCCGTCCTGGACGTCGGGGGCCCGCTTGGGATCGGGTAGCTCGACGAAGCGATAACCGGACTCGCGGATGAACCGCGTGCAGATCTGCCGTCGCAGCGCCACCAGGTCGCTTTTCGCTTCGCCTTTGTCCATCGCGAAGAACACCTGGGTGTCGTTGAGCGCCTGGATCGCCTGGACGGTGATGTAGTCGGGGTCCCCGGCGCCGATGCCGATGACGTGGATATGCCGACTCACCATCGCCTCCTGACCCGCGTTCTTGCTCAAGTCAGATTGCCGAATCGAAACCTCAAAGGCCTAGCCGGGACCCCTGGTACCCGGTACCATGGGTATCGACTATCTGTTGCGATCTCCCTACCGTCTGCAAGCACCGAAGGGAAACCAGCGATGACCAGTGCGGTGAAGCCAGCTGGGCCGAGTCGTGAAGAATTCGCCGACCGCTTGCTGAAGGGCTCGGTCAAAAAGTCCTACGAGCCCGTCGTCGACATCGACTGGGATGCCCCGCTGGACCCGGGCAAGTTTTACCTGCCGCCCCGGCTGGTGTCGCTGTACGGCACGCCGATGTGGGACGAGATGACCCGCGAGCAACAAATCGAGCTGTCCCGCCAGGAACTGGTCAATACCTTGTCGGCCGGGATCTGGTTCGAGAACATGCTCAATCAATCGTTGTTGCGCACCATCCTGCACGAGGACCCGACCAGCCGGTCAACGCATTACAAGCTGACCGAGCTGGGCGACGAGACCCGCCACATGATCATGTTCGGCAAAGCCATCGAACGCATCGGCGCCAAGCCGGTACGCCCACGGCGGCTGCACCGGATGGTCATCAACGCCTTGCCGCTGGCGTTCCAGCGGGGCTCGATGCTGTGGGTGGCCGCGCTGATCGGTGAGGAGATCTTCGACTCACTGCAGCGACAGATGATGGACGACCCGGAATTGCAGCCAATCATCCAGCGGCTCATGCGAATTCACGTCACCGAAGAGGCCCGACACATCCAGTTCGCGCGTGACGGCGCACGCAAACGGGTGCAGGAGATGCCCCGGCTCAACAAGTGGTTTATGGCCAACATCAACGGGCTCGGTGGGTACTTCTTCCGCTACCTGTTCAGTAATCCGGTCCCGTATGCGCGGACCGGCCTGGACGCCAAGCGGGCGCGAGCGACCGCGCGCAACAGCCCGCATCGTTACGAAATGCAGGTGGCCGGCTTTGCTCCGCTGGCGGCGTTTTTGACCGAGGTTGGCCTGATGGGCCCGATCGCGCGCCGCGGCTGGAAGCGCACCAAGTTTCTGTGAGCCGGACGCGCGTCGTCGTCATCGGCGCTGGAACTCGTGGCCGATGCGCCGCAACCGCACTGCTGGCGGCGGGGCTCACCGACATCGTCGTACTGGACAAAGCACCGGGCAAAGCGCATGACTGGCCGGCCGCCCTGGACGGCCTGCTGCTTCCCGGCCGCAAAGTAGCCAGTTCGCTGTTCGACGACGACACCCACACCTGGGAGTTGCGGACAACCTCCGGCGAGATCTTCCACGGCGCCGTCGTCATCGCGGGCCACGGACCGGAGTACGTTCCGTGGCTACCGGAGTTCGCCGGGCGCAACGAGTTCCGGGGAGCGTCGTTTCATGCGGCGCAGTGGGATCCCGAGTTCGATCCAGGCGGCAAGCGCATCGCAGTCATCGGCAGCGACGCCACCGCGGGTCACTACATCGGGCAGTTGACCGCATCAGCGGCCTCGGTCACCGTTTTCGCACACCCGCCGCGCCGGATTGTCGATGAATTGCCGTGGCCGACCACGCGCGCCAGGCGCTGGTTACGCCGCCAACTCCGACCAGCATCTCGCGGCGGGCGGTCGCGGCCCGCGCTGGTGAAATCGGCGATCAGCGCCATCACCCCGTCGGGGATTCGCACCAGCGACGGTGCCGACCACCGCGCCGACGCCATCATCTACGGCACCGGATTCGCGGTCCCCGATCGGACCCCTGACACGACGCTGGTCGGCGCCGGTGGGCTGACCATCCGGCGGGCCTGGGACGACGGCATGGAGCCTTTCCTGGGAGTCGCCACTCATGGCTTCCCCAACTACTTCTTCATCACCGGGCCTGATCTCGCCGCGCAAGCACGCTACGTCGCCGAGTGCGTGGGGCTCATGAAGCACACCGCCAGCACCCGCATCGAAGTGCTTCGCAGCAGCCAGCAGGTGTTCAACGAGCGCGCCCACGTCGAACCCGCGCAGCCTTTCCCGGTGCTTACGGCGTTCGACCTGTCATCGGGCGCCGCCGACGATGAGACCTACGACGGCGTGGCGACGCTGACGATCGCCGGCACCTGCCATTCGGTGCGCGTTCGGCTTACCGGGCACCTGGACCCGATCGACGGCCATTACCACTGGCAGGGGACGGTTTTTAGTTCCCCGGCGCAGCCCCTGCCGGCTGAAGCGCTCAAGCAGGCGCGAACCGTGACAGTGACGGTCGGCGAGCGCAGCGCGCCCGCGCGCATCATCGAACGGACACCGTGGGGCACTCACTCGGTGGCCGGAGTGGGTGCTCCGCCATACGGGCTGTAGCGGGCACTCAACGGGGCCTGAGTGCCCAACAGCGGGCAGTTCTGCGGACGTTGCTGCGTGTCCGCAATTCTTCGGGTTTGCGAACTTTTACGTGTGGGTAATCAGGATCGGCTGATTTCATCCCAAACTGGGTGTTGGCCGCTCTGGGAGGCGGCCTCCGCGGGGGCGTGTGCTGCGGCAGACGACGAGATAAAAGAGAATGTTTGGCGTGGTAGCGGTCGATGCTTCGCGCGGGGGTCGGGGGGCGTATCCGACTCGCGTGCACCCTGCTGCCTGGCCATGGTCCTGCGCCGGATCACCACACCTTGTGTTTTTTGGCGGCGTCGGTGCCGCTGATTTCGGGCTCAGAAGCTTCTGCCGCCATCGGGGGCGGCTCCTCAAAAAGTTAGCCGGGCGGAACTCGAGGAGCAGGGGATGGAACCGGACCACAGGACGGGGCTGGAAGGCCGGGGCCCGACGGCCCGTTGTTTGTTGGCCAAGGCAGGAAGACGGGGGGCCCAACCGCAATTAGGACACACCCGTTCCCACATGATTTGCTCAGGGATCGTAGTCGGCGAAAATAGAGCCGGGAGCGGAAGGGGGTGGATGCGGTGAGTGCGGTAGCTGAGTCGCCGAACTCGCTGGCCGTTGTTGCGCGGACGGAGAAGTCGGTGGCCGTGCTGACCGTCGAGGGCGTACTTGACGCCGGCAACTCCGCGCCCCTGCGCGACAGCATCACGAAGGCCACGCTCGAGAAGCCCTCCGCGGTCATTGTCGACATCACCGCACTTCGAGTGCCCGAGGAATCGGCATTGTCAGCCTTCATCAGTGCGCGCTGGCAGCTCGAGACGCAGCCGGACGTTCCAATCGTGCTGGTCTGCAACCATCGCGCGACCCGCGAGGCGGTTACCCGCAGCGGGGTCGCGCGCTTCATGTCGGTGTATTCGACCGAGAAAGCGGCGATGAAGGCGCTCGATCGGCTCACCCGTCGCCCAGTGCGGCGCGCCGACGCCGAGTTACCCGCGAACCTGACCAGCCTTCGCGAGTCACGCCGGCTGGTCCGCGAGTGGCTCACCGCCTGGTCGCAATCCGCGCTCATCCCGGTTGCGTTGGTGGTGGTCAATGTGTTCGTGGAGAACGTGCTCGAACACACCGGCAGTGTCCCGTTGATGCGGATCGAGACCGACGGCGCGACAGCGACCATCGCGGTGTCCGACGACAGCACCGCGCCTGCCCTGCGGCTGCCGTCGCCGGGCACAGGTATCGACGTGTCCGGCTTGGCGATTGTCGACGCGTTGTCACGCGCGTGGGGCAGCACACCCACGTCCACCGGCAAGACGGTGTGGGCGGTCATCGGCCCGGAGAACCAGCTCTAGGCAGCCTCACCAGGTTGTGCCGTGTTGTGCGGGGACCCCCGCGCGGGTAAAACTAGAACACGTTCTAATGTCATGTGACGGTCCTCTCATGGAAGGCAGCTGACGTGCGGTTCACCTACGCGGAGGCGATGACTGACTTCAGGTTCTATATCCCGCTGGCCAAGGCGGCCGAGGCGGCCGGCTACCACGCCATGACGATCGCCGACAGCATCGCCTACCCCTTCGAATCCGACTCGAAGTACCCGTACACACCCGACGGCAATCGCGAGTTCCTGGACGGCAAAGAGTTCATCGAAACGTTCGTCTTGACTGCGGCATTGGGCGCGGTGACGTCGAAGCTGCGGTTCAACTTCTTCGTCCTGAAACTGCCGATCCGGCCGCCGGCCCTGGTGGCCAAGCAAATCGGCTCACTGGCCGCAATGACCGACAACCGAGTGGGCTTTGGCGTCGGCACCAGTCCTTGGCCCGAGGACTACGAGCTGCTGGGAGTCCCATTTGCCAAGCGCGGCAAGCGGATGGACGAATGCATCGAGATTATCCAAGGCCTCACCACCGGCGAGTACTTCGAATTCCATGGCGAGTTCTACGACATCCCCAAGACCAAGATGACCCCGGCTCCGACCAAGCCGATCCCAATCATGATCGGCGGGCACGCCGATGCTGCGCTGCGACGTGCGGCACGGTTGGACGGCTGGATGCACGGCGGCGGCGACCCGGAGGAACTCGACCTACTCCTCGCCAAGCTCAGGCAGTTCCGGGAACAAGAAAGCAAGACCGGCCCGTTCGAGATTCACGTCATCTCGGTTGACGGCTTCACCGTGGACGGCGTCAAGCGACTCGAGGACAAGGGTGTCACCGACGTCATCGTCGGCTTCCGCATCCCCTACATCATGGGCAGGGATACCGAGCCGCTCGACACCAAGATCCGCAACCTGGAGATGTTCGCCGAAAATGTGATCGCCAAAGTCTAAGCGTCACAGGGGATCCCATTTCGGAGCCCGCTTCTCCTGATGCGCTTTGGCGGCCTCGACCGGATTATTGGTGAAACCGCTGAGAATCTGGGTTCGGTTCTCCAGTTCGATGGCGTGCCGCAAACTGGGCGCGTCCAGCGCCGCGTTGAGGCCAATCTTGGTCTGCCACACGCCATAAGCGTTGTTTTCGGCGATCGATCGGGCAAGCTTCAGGGCCGCCGGCATCAAGTCATCCGGCGCCACCACCTCGTGTACCAGTTTGATGCGATGGGCCTCGGCGGCGTCGATGATCCGGCCGGTCAGCATGAGCTCCCGCGCCACTCCGGCGCCGACGATTTTCGGTAGCAGGTAGCTGGTGCCCATGTCCATCGACGAGAAGCCTGCCTTGATGAACGCCGACCCGAATCTGGCCCGCTCGGAAGCGACCCGGATATCGCTGACCAACGCGAACGCCAGTCCGCCGCCGACGGCGACACCGTTGACCGCGGCGATCACCGGGACGTCGAGCTCGTAAAGCCTGGTGAACAGGTTGGCCAGGCGGACCTGGGAGTCGTAGTTGATCTTGAATGCCGGGGTCGACGGACTCGCCGGCTTGGTCCACGCCTGGCCGGTGCCACTCAAATCGGCCCCGGCACAGAATCCGCGTCCGGCACCGGTGAGAATCGCGACCCGAAATTGGCCGCCGCTGAGCGTATCCAGGGCATGGTCCACGCCGTCGATCAGCGATCCGTCGATGGCGTTCAGACGCTCCGGCCGGTTCAGGGTGATACAGGCGATGTTGTCCTCGAGAGTTGCAAATTCCACTGGGGGGTCCACTGCTGACATATCCAAACCGTATGCGACATGGGTATTTACCGGCGAGGCCTACCGTGGTTTTTGCCGCCACATCGAAGGAGAAACAATGGCACGAACCGAAGGTGACACGTGGGACTTGGCCAACAGTGTCGGAGCCACCGCCACCATGGTCGCCGCTGCCCGGGCAGCCGCGACCAAACGTCCCCAGCCGGTAATCAATGACCCGTTCGCCGAGCCGCTGGTGCGCGCTGTCGGTATCGACGTTTTCACCCGAATCGCTGCCGGCGAGCTGGAGGCCATCGAGGCCGAAGGTGGCGTCGGTTTCCCGAGGATGATCGACACGTTCGCCGCTCGCGCCCGCTTCTACGACGACTATTTCGCCGAGGCCGGCAAGGCGGGCCTGCGCCAGGTCGTCATCGTGGCGTCCGGATTGGATTCTCGGCCCTATCGGCTTTCATGGCCGGCGGGGACGACGGTGTACGAGATCGATCAGCCGGAGGTAATCGAGTTCAAGGCGGCGACGCTGTCCAAACTCAGCGCCGCACCTACTGCCGAGCACCGCACGGTGGGAATCGATCTCCGAGAAGATTGGCCGGCCGCGCTACAACAGGCGGGCTTCGACTCCGCTCAACCTACGGCCTGGCTCGCCGAGGGAGTGCTCATCGGATTTCTCCCGCAGGAGGCCGAGGTTCGGTTGCTGGACTCCATCATCCCGCTGTCCAGCGAAGGCAGCCGGCTCTCCGCCGATTTCGGATCGCTCAACGAAGGGTCACCGGAGGCGCAGGAACGGGCGCGGATCACGGCCGAGGGCTGGCGGCGGCAGGGACTCGATTTGGACTTCGCCAGCTTGACTTATCCAGGTGAGCACACCGATGTCGCCGCACATTTGCAAGCAAACGGCTGGGAGACGACCAGGTTCGCGCTCAGCGACCTATTCACGGCTGCCGGCCTCCCGGAACTGTCCGAGGCCGATGGACAGAGCCAGGCCGCCGCGATCAACTTCGTCCGGGCAGTTCGCAAGTAGCTCAGCCGCGTTTGGCCAGCCACTCGGCCTGCATCACCAGCAGGGCCAGTATCTCCAGCTGCGGCGTGTCGGGGTCGAGTTCGCGGTAACGCTGATAGACGTTGACGACGACCCGCTCGGCGTCCAGCCAGGTCGCGTACTCGCCGAGGTCGATGGTCTCGGCGGCCTCGGCCCACGACAGACCCTTGCGGTACGCGGCCTCGGCGTGCTCGGCGACATGAGCGAGATATCCACGGACCGCGCGGATCCCATCGGGGTCGGTGACCGGCCCGTGGCCGGGCACCACGATCGGCGCATCCATCGCGATCATCACGTCGCAGGCCCGTATCCAATTGGCGATGGGGCCGGCCCACACGATCGGGGTGCAGCCGATGAACAGCAAATCCCCGCCGAACAGCACCCCGGCGTCGGGCACGTGCACCACCGAATCTGCGGCGGTGTGAGCCGGACCCAGGTTCAGCAGGTTGATCTGGCGGCCGCCGACCTCGATGGTCAAGTCGCCGTCGAACGTCTGGTCGGCGTTGCGCAGCTTTATGCCGCTGAAGTCGAAGTGCCCGAAGCGGTCTCGCGCGTATGCCGTCGCGACCGGGCCGAGGTTGGCGGTCTGCGCCATGGCCAGCATCTCGGGCGCCATCCCGTGCGCGATCTCGTCGGCCGTGCCCTGGGCGGCGATGATCCGCACCGATTCGTCGAGTAGTTGATTGCCGTGCGTGTGGTCCCCGTTGGAGTGCGTGATCAAGGCGTCTGAGATGGGCGCCGAAGAGGTGATGGGCTTCATCGCGGTGAGCATTTCGCGGGTCAGCGCCAGGTCGAACAGGGTGTCGACGAGCAGTGACGCGCCGTCGCCGGCAACCAGCCCGGCGTTGCTCCAGCCGTAGCCGCCGTCGGGCAGGGTCCACGCCCAGACGTGGTCGGCGACCTCGTGCAGCCCGCGGCTGTAGGGCACCCGTGCGGGGGCTCGGTTGACCCGGCTGGGCGCAGTTGTGGCGTCCGGGTTCGGCCGGGCGGGCAGCGGGTGCGGTGCGCCGCTGGCACGCACGGTTTGCCGGGTTTCCCCCAGTCCCTGCACCTTCAGCGTCACGACGTCCCCGTCATGCAGCCAACCCGGGAAGGATTCCAGCGCTGTCGGGCTGAGGTGCTCGACAAGCGTGCAGGTGGGCACGGTGCCGGAGCCGATGACGTCGCCGGGGCGCAGCGTCACCCCGCGGGAGATGTAAGAGATGACTTCACCGAAGCTCCAGTCCATCTGGGCGGTCGACCCCGAACCGATCACGGTGTCGTTCACCAGTGCGGTCACCTGCAGATCGAGCGTGCCGTCGCGGCGGTATGGCTCGAGCTCGTCGGGCGTAACAAGGTAGGGGCCCAGAGTGACTCCGCTGTCTTTGCCCTTGCCCTGCCCGATCGCCAGTTGGCTTTCCAGCTGCTGTAGGTCTCGCGCCGACCAGTCGTTGAAGATCATGTAGCCGATGATTGCCCGTTCGGCTTGCTCGACGGTCAAGTCCTTACCGCTGGTGCCGATGACCGCGGCGATCTCCAATTCGAAGTCCTGCCAAGCACTTCCGGGAGCCGTCGGCGCGTCGTCGTAGGGGCCCAGAACCGTCGCCGGGCAGGCGAAGTAAAACGCCGGGATGCGGTACCAGGTGTCGCTGAGAACCCGCCCGGCGCCCAGCGCCGCCTGGCAGTTGCGCATGTGATCCAAGAAGCACAGTGAGTCGCGGATCGAGGGCGGGCGTGGGATCGGCGCCGTCAAAGTCACCTCGCCGAGTTGCACCACCGCTGATGGCGAACGCAAGGCGTCGTCGCCGGCTTGCCGCAGCCCGTCAGCGCCGCGTCCGATCAGGTCGAGCAGCGCCACACCCGGCGGCATCGCGTAGATCGTGTCACCGGATAAGACCCCGGTACGCTCGGCAGCACCATCCTGGCCACCTCGATATGTCACCCATTTCATTCGCGTACCACCTCGCTTGGTTTCTTGTCCGGTCGCAGCCCGCGCCAACTCGGTTGGCGCAGCCGGTTATCCGGGGTCCACTCGCTGTAGCGCACCTCCCCAACCAAAAGCGGCTCGACGAACGTCACACCCTTGGCGTCACGCGTCGGAAGGCGGGCGTCGAAGGGAGATTGGTCGGTGTGCAGTGGCGCCAGCGTCTTCTTCAGCTTGGCCAGGTCGCGTTCGGTGAAGCCGGTACCGACCCGCCCGGCGAAGCGCAGCCCGCCGGCGCCGGGGATGCCCACCATCAGCGAGCCGATGCCGCTGCTGCGTCCGCCTTCCCCGGCTTTCCAGCCGCCGATGACGACTTCCTGGGTGTTCCAATGCTTGTCCTTGACCCAGGATGCCGAACGGCGGCCCGGCTGGTAGGTGGAGTCGCGTTTCTTGGCGATCACACCCTCCCAGCCATGTTTGCGGGAGCATTCGAGCGCCTCGGCACCGTTGCCGGGCAGCAGCTTGGGAACAATGAGATTGCTTGCGCTGGAAAGGGCTTCCAGCAACTTTCGCCGGTCAAGATAGCGCGCACGCAATAGTGAGCGTCCGTCGAGATAGAGCAGGTCGAATGCCCAGAACTCGACGCGGGTGGAGCGGCTCCGGTTCTGCATCTCGTTGAACCTCGGCACACCGGAGTCGTCCAGAGCGACGACTTCCCCGTCGAGCACGACATGATGGTCGGCCAGATCGGCTGCCAGTGACCGTAGTTGGGGAAATTCTCCGGTGACCTCGCGGCCGCTGCGGGATTTCAGCCGCGCCTGGCCGTGATCGGCCTCGACCAGCAGCCGGTAGCCGTCCCACTTGCCTTCGAAGGCCCACTGGCCGGCCCCCAGGGCGGACACCGACCCATGCGTTGCGAACATGGGTGTTATCTCGTCGAACGCAAAGACCTTCTGGTCTTTCATCCGGTGCGCCAGCCATTGGTCGCCATTGGTTTGAATCAGTGCATAACGTCCGGAGATCCGCTGGCCGTGCAGATTCACGATGACCTCGTCGTCGCGGAACTTCTCGGCCTGGTAGGTTCCGGAGTCCCAGATGATCACCTTGCCGGCGCCGTACTCCCCCTTGGGAATGTTGCCCTCGAAGGTGCCGTATTCCAGCGGATGATCCTCGGTGTGCACCGCAAGGTGGTTCACCGACGTGGTGTCGGGCAGGTTTTTCGGTACCGCCCAGGACACCAGCACCCCGTCTCGTTCCAGCCGGAAGTCGTAGTGCAGCCGGCGGGCGTGATGCTCCTGGATGACGAACGTATTACCCTGGCCAGTAGTGGGTTTCGCTAGCGGCACCGGCTCCGGCGTCTTCGACGAGTCGCGCATGCTGCGGTACTTGGCCAACCGGTCGGCGGCGGGCAGGTCGGCGTCCAGCGGCGCCAGCAGATCGCCGTCGCGTTCCACCCGGGCCAGCACCTCGTCGTAGGACAGCTGGCTCAGCGCGGGGTCGTCGAGCTCCTCCCAGCTGCGCGGCGCCGCGACCGTCGGATGCTCCCGGCCGCGCAGCGAGTAGGGCGCGATGGTGGTCTTGGAGCCATTGTTCTGGCTCCAGTCCAGGAAGACCTTGCCGGCCCGCAGAGTCTTGGTCATGGTCGACGTGACCAACTTGGGCATGGCCTTTTCCAGTTGCTGCGCAACGCGTTTGGCCAGCACCGAGGCGCCCCTACTGCTCACCGGCTCATCCAATGGCGTGTACAGGTGTAGTCCCTTGCTGCCGCTGGTGAGCGGGAATGTGGTCAGCCCGATGTCGGCGATCAAATCCCGCACGGCACGCGCCACCTCGGCCAGCTGGGCCATCGTCACGCCCTCGCCCGGGTCCAGGTCGAACACCAGTCGTGTCGCCGGGCCTGGCTTGAGTTCTTCTGCCCGGCTTCGGGTCCACTCGGCGACGAACCGCCACTGCGGCACGTGCACTTCCAGCGCCGCCTGCTGCGCGATCCAGGCAAGCGCGGTGGGGCTGTCGATGATCGGATAGGTCGTTGTTCCGGACCGGTGGGTCACGCTGGCACGCGGGAGCCAGTCGGGCGCCGACGACGCCAGCTGCTTTTCGAAGAACGAGTCCTGTTCCACGCCGTTGGGCCAGCGCTTGCGCGTTGCCGGACGTCCGGCGATGTGCGGCAGCATCACCTCGGCGATGTCGGTGTAGTAGTCGAAGACGTTTTGCTTCGTGGTTCCGGTGGCGGGGTACAGCACCTTGTCCGCGTTGGTCAGCTTGACCCGCGCCTCCGCCGCCGAACCCATGCTGTCAACGTACTTCCTCGTGAGCCGGGGTCGGTACCGTCGACATCGTGGTTCAGCTGAACAACGCCACCCTGCGACAACTGTCGATCGCGACGCCAGGCTATGAACGTGACCGCGTGCAGGTTGGCATCGCGCATATCGGCGTCGGCGGCTTTCACCGGGCACATCAGGCGATGTATGTCGACAGGTTGCTGCAGCACGGTCTGGCCCAAGAGTGGGGCATCTGCGGGATCGGAGTGATGCCCGCCGACCGCCGGATGAGAGACGTGCTGAGCGCCCAGGACGGCTTGTACACGCTGATCTTGGAACACCCGGACGGCAACCGGGAAGCGCGGGTGATCGGCTCGATCGTCGACTACCGCTATGCGCCCGACGATCCCGAGGCGACGATCGAGCTGCTGGCCGCACCGACGACCCGCATCATCTCGATGACGATCACCGAGGGCGGCTACCAGGTTAGAGACCGGGGATCCATTTTCGGCCTGATCGTCGAGGCCCTGGGCCGGCGCCACGACCGCGGCATCACCTCGCCGACGATCGTGTCCTGCGACAACATCGAAAACAACGGCGAGGTCGCGCGCTACGCTGTCACCGCCCACGCCGAACTGCTGCGCCCGGGCCTGGCCGATTGGATCGCCGAAACAACCCGGTTCCCGTGTTCGATGGTGGACCGCATCACGCCGGTGACCACGCCCGACATCATCGCCGCGGCGGAACGCGACTTCGGCGTCGCCGACCAGTGGCCGGTAGCGGCCGAGGCGTTCGCCGCCTGGGTGCTCGAGGACGACTTCGCTGACGGCAGGCCGCCGCTGGAAGAGGCGGGTGTGCTGCTCGTCGACGATGTGGGCCCGTATGAGTCGATGAAGCTACGGCTGCTCAACGCCGGTCACCAGTGCCTGTGTTACTTCGCGTGGCTGTGCGGATACCGCATGGTCCACGACGCGGCTCGCGACCCGTTGTTCGCCGAATTCCTGCTGGCCTACTTCGATTCCGAAGGCATTCCCACGCTGCGGCCGGTGCCCGGCGTCGATCTGCATGCCTACACTCGGGGGCTTGTCGAGCGCTTCGCCAACCCGGGAGTGCGTGACACCGTGGCGCGGTTGTGCGCCTATTCTTCGGATCGCATCCCGACCTGGCTGCTTCCGGTGATCCGCGACAACCTGCTCACCTATGGTCCGATCCGGCTGGCGTCGGCGACGGTCGCAAGCTGGGCCCGCTACGCCGAGGGGGTAGATGAGGGTGGCGAACCGATCGAGGTCGTCGACAACATGGCGGCTTCGCTGGTGCCACTCGCACGGTCGCAGCGGCTGCATCCGACCGCCTTCATCGAAAACGTGGCGCTGTTCGGGGATCTGGCACAGGTACCCCGATTCGTCGAGGCGTATCGCCGGGCGTTGGATTCATTGCATACCCGCGGGGCACGGGCAACGCTGGAGGCGCTGCTGCACGGCGACATGCAGGAGGTGAGTCCATGACCAGGGGGCTGGTGATCGGTGAAGCCCTGATCGATACGGTCAACGGCGATGTCCCGGCCCACCATGTCGGCGGCAGCCCGCTCAACGTCGCCGTCGGTTTGGCCAGGCTGGGCCGCGACGTCGATTTTTTGACGCACATCGGCGACGACGAAGCCGGCCGGCGCATCGGTGATTACGTCAAAGCCTCAGGCGCACACCTTGTTCCGGGAAGTACCTCCGCTTCTCGGACGCCGACCTCGGTGGCGACGATCGCTGACGATGGGTCGGTCGCTTACACATTCGATCTTGAATGGCAGCTCTCCGGAACACCTGAAGTCGGGCCACCGCTGTTCGTACACACCGGGTCTATCGCCGCCGTGCGTGAGCCGGGCTGTTTAGCGGTCGCGGCACTGCTCGACACCTATCGCGTGTCGGCCACGGTCACCTTCGATCCCAATGTGCGTCCGTCGCTGATCGTGGACCGGGATCTGGCCCGGGAACGTATCGAGCATCTTGTCGAGCGCAGCGACATCGTCAAGGTCAGTGAGGAAGACCTGCGCTGGATCGATCCCGAGCACGAACCCGAATGGACCGCTCGGACCTGGTTGGCGTCCGGACCTGCGATCGTCGCTTTAACGATGGGCGACCACGGTTCGCTGGGGTACTGCGCAGCCGGCCAGGTGCGCGTGGCCGCCAGGCCCGTTCAGGTGGTCGACACCGTCGGCGCCGGTGACGCGTTCATGGTCGGGCTGCTCGACACGTTCTGGGAACTGGGCTTGTTGGGCGCTGACCGGCGAGGTGCCCTTGGCCAAATCGAGCTTGACGCGCTGACCACCGCGCTTGAGGCGGCGAGCCTGTCATCGGCGCTGACCGTCGCCCGCGCCGGCGCCGATCTACCCGATCGAGCGGCCCTGCAGGCTCAATCCTCCTCTCCTCCTGGTCGTTCCACCTAGGCCAGCGAGATTAGCTCTAGGCGGATGGCCGGCGGGCAATGTTGTCGCTCAGCGCCGCGCAAACTGGAAAATCCCGCCGTGCCGACCCGCCGCGCTGTTTTGCTACGGGTGGTATGGGCATACTGACTGCATGCGCTCCATCTGGAAGGGTTCGATCTCGTTCGGGCTGGTGAACGTCCCGGTCAAGGTGTACAGCGCCACCGAGGACCACGACATCAAGTTCCATCAGGTGCACGCCAAGGACAACGGCCGCATCCGGTACCAACGCGTGTGTGAGCTAGATGGCGAGGTCGTGGAATACCGTGACATCGCCCGAGCCTACGAGTCCGACGACGGCCAAATGGTGGTAATCACCGACGACGACATCTCCACCTTGCCCGAAGAGCGCAGCCGCGAAATCGAAGTGCTGGAGTTCGTCCCGGCCAGCGATGTCGACCCGATGATGTTCGATCGCAGCTACTTCCTCGAGCCGGATTCGAAGTCGTCCAAATCGTATGTGCTGCTGGCGAAGACTCTTGCCGAGACCGATCGGATGGCGATCGTTCATTTCACACTGCGCAACAAGACCCGTCTGGCGGCATTGCGCGTCAAAGACTTCGGCAAGCGCGACGTGATGGTGGTGCACACCTTGTTGTGGCCTGACGAGATCCGTGATCCGGACTTCCCGGTGCTGGACAAGAAGGTCGAGATCAAGCCCGCCGAGCTCAAGATGGCCGGTCAGGTGGTCGAATCGATGGCCGAGGAGTTCAACCCGGACCGCTACCACGACACCTACCAGGACCAGCTGCAGGAGCTCGTCGACGCGAAACTCGAAGGTGGGGAAGCGTTTACCACGGAGGAACAACCAAAGGAACTCGACGAGACCGAAGATGTCTCGGACCTCCTCGCTAAACTGGAAGCCAGCGTGAAGGCGCGATCCGGTGACGGCAAGGCGCCGGCCAAGAAGGCACCCGCCAAGAAGACAACGGCGAAGAAGGCTCCGGCCAAGAAGACGGCGGCGAAGAAGTCAACCGCCAAGAAGCCCCCGGCAAAGGCGGCGTCGAAGTCCTGACCCGTCAGCGTCGCCGGGTCGCCACGAAGCGGAATGCCGCGGCGAAGAGGTTGATCACCGCCACAATGATGATCAGCGTCATCGCCGCACCCCAGATCCGCAGGTAACCGGCGTGCTCTGGATTCGTGAGTTCGGTGTAGATCAGTAGCGGTAGCGAGGCCATGTTGCCGTGGAAGATGTCGGGGTTCATGGAGCGGCTGTACCCGACCAGCACCAGAACCGGCGCGGTTTCGCCGATAACGCGCGCGACAGACAACAAGACACCCGAGACAATGCCCGGCATCGCGATCGGGAAGACAATCCGCACTATGGTCGTCCACTTGGGAATGCCCAGCGCGTAGCTGGCTTCTCGAAGATCGTCGGGCACCAAACGCAGCATCTCCTCGGTGGACCGCACCACCACCGGCAACATCAGCAAGACCAACGCCAACGACACGGCGAAGGAGCTCTGCTGAAATCCCAAGGTAACGATCCAGAGGCTGAAAATGAATAACGCCGCCACGATCGAAGGAACCCCGGCGAGCACGTCGACCATGAAAGTTGTCACCCGTACCAGTCGGCCAGAGCCGTATTCCACCAGTAGCACCGCGGTCATCAAGCCCAGCGGCACGGCCAGAATGGCGGCCACCCCGGCCTGCACCAAGGTCCCATACAGCGCGTGGTATACGCCACCGGAAAACTCCTCTGGCAGCACACCGTGCAGTGAGTGTATCCACCAGCCTGAGCGGGTGACGGCGTGCCAGCCCCGCGCGACCACCACCGATAGCACCCAGACCAGGGGTACCAGCGCGATCACAAACGAGGCGAGGAAAAACATTGTCGCAACGTTGTTTGTGATCCGCCGTCTAATACCGAGCGGGCGAAATACCACGGGTTTGACTGGCCGGTCGAGCGTTTCCACGGTCATGCGTTGACCTTCCCGCCGGCAATCGTGCGGGCGGCCGCGTTGACCACGAACGTAAGTACGAACAGCGCAAATCCCGCGGAAATGTAGGCTCCGGTTGGCAACGGTTCGCTGAATTCGGCTGCCGCGGAAGCGATCTTGGAAGCAAAGGTGTAACCACCGTCGAACACTGACCAATGCCCTGGGTGGGCTGCCGAGCGCAAGATGATCAGCGCCGCCACGGTTTCTCCCAGCGCGCGACCCAATCCCAGCATTGAGGCCGCGATGACACCGCTACGACCGAACGGCAGCACGGTCATCCGCACTACCTCCCACTTTGTGGCGCCCAGTGCCTGCGCCGCTTCCATTTGAATATGCGGGGTCTGCCGGAAGACTTCTCGCGATACGGAGGTGATGATCGGCAGGATCATCACCGAAAGCACCATGCCGGCGGTGAAGATGGTGCCGCCGCCGGCCAGCGACACGTTGCCCTGCTTGAACAAAAACAACCATCCCAGGTTGCGATTGAGAAACGCCGCGAACGGCTCGATCTGGGGCGCCAGCACGAAGATTCCCCACAACCCGAAAATGATCGACGGCACCGCGGCCAATAGATCAACCATCGCAGCGAACGGACGCGCAAGCCGTTTCGGCGCGTATTGGGTGAGGAACACCGCGATCCCAACCGCGACCGGCACGGCCAGCGCCAACGCGCTTATCGAACTCAGCACCGTGACCATGAACAAATCGCGGATACCGAACGCTAGATGCTCTGCGTTGGTGGTACTGAACTGGGCACTGGTGAAGAAATTCGCGTGGTTCGCGCGCAACGACGGGATGGCACGAACCAACAGGAATATCGCGATCAGCGCGATCGCGGCGACGATCGTCGAACCGGCAGCGGCAGCGACCAACTTGAACAGCCGGTCGCCCCGCCGTGCCTTGCGCGGATCGACCGCCGTCAGAACGGGTTTCGTCCCGGGCGGCCTTTCGAGCGTTTCTCGGGCCATGACACCCCAGATCACGCGATGGCGTTGACCGAAGCCGACAACCTCGACTTGAACGAGTCAGGAATGGGGATATAGCCGTTGTCCCCCAAACCATTCTGGCCGGCGCCGATGGTGCTCTGCAGGAACGCCTTCACGGCAGTACCCACCTGGGAGTCGGGATACTTCGAGCAGACAATCTCGTACGTCGCCAGCACGATCGGGTAGGAGCCGGCCTGCGTCGGCTTGTAGAACGAGAGCGTATCGAGCACCAGGTCGTTGCCCTGACCCGTGACCGTGGCCCCGCCGATCGTCTTGCCGACCGAGTCGGTGCCGATCGCCACCGGATCCGGACCAGCCGAGGTGACGATCTTGGCCATGTTCAGTTTCTGCGCCTTCGCGAATGACCATTCGTTGTAGGTGATCGACCCTTCGGTGGCCTTGATGGCCGCCGAGGTGCCATCGTTGCCCTTGGCACCCTCACCGACACCGCCGTTGAACGCCTTTCCGGCGCCCTTACCCCATGCGCCATTGGAAGCGGCATCAAGGTACTTCTGGAAGTTATCCGTAGTCCCGGACTGATCATTGCGGAACACCACGTGAATCGGCTCAGCGGGCAGGTTGACGCCGGCGTTCAGTCCCTGGATCGCGGGATCGTTCCAGGTGGTGACGCCTCCGTTGAAGATCTTCGCCGCCGTGGGGCCGTCGAGATTCAGCGAACTCAGGTTCTTGACGTTGTACGTGATCGCGATCGGGCCGAACACCACCGGCAGGTTCCATGCCGGCGAACCGCAGCGCTGCTGCGCGGCGGCGTACTCGTTCTGCGCCAACGGTGAGTCCGACCCACCGAAATCGGTTTGGTTGCCGTTAAATTCGCTAATCCCGGCACCCGAGCCATTGGCCGTGTAGTTCAACGTCTGACCCGGGCAGGCCTGCTCGAACGCATTGACAAAGCGGGTCATCGCATTGGCCTGGGCGGTCGACCCGCTGGCCTTCAGCGTCTTCTTCCCGCCGCAGCTCACCTTCGCCGACGACGAGCCGCTCGTTACGCTTCCGCCGGTAGCGTTGTTGTCACTGCCACACGCCGACAACATCAGCGCGCCAGTGGTCAGGATGCTCAGCGCGGCGCCAAATCGATTGAGCTTCAATTCAGTTCCTTTAAACGGGTACGGTTACCTGGATCGCCGCCGCCCGTAGCCGCGGGCAGCCGATCTGCTGTCTTCCTCGCAGCCATGAAGCTAACAGCAACAAGGTTAACGTTCGGCGAATTTTGCTGGCCATCCTGGCTAGACATCGCCGGACCTGAAGAATTTCAGCCGTATCTCCGCCGGCTGTATCCGGTCCGACGTGGCCGCCGTCACACCATCACACGCGTATGCCAAACTAGAACCTGTTTCAGAAATGCCGCGATCCGAGACGGCCAGGCTTGCTACCGTTTCGTCCGACAACTCAAAAGAGAGGCCGCAATGATCCTCGACAGGTTCCGTCTCGACGACAAAGTCGCCGTCATCACTGGTGGCGGCCGCGGCCTCGGCGCGGCCATCGCGCTGGCTTTCGCCGAAGCCGGCGCCGATGTCCTTATCGCCTCGCGGACGCAATCTCAACTAGATGCCGTCGCCGAACAGGTCCGCGCGACCGGTCGCCGGGCTCACACCGTCGCCGCCGACCTGGCGCATCCCGAAGCGACTGCTGAACTGGCCGGTCAGGCCGTCGAGGCTTTCGGAAAACTCGACATCGTCGTCAACAACGTGGGCGGGACCATGCCCAACACGTTGCTGACCACCTCGACCAAGGACCTCAAGGACGCATTCACGTTCAATGTCGCCACCGCCCACGCGTTGACCGTCGCGGCGGTGCCGTTGATGCTCGAGCACTCCGGCGGCGGCAACATCATCAACATCAGCTCCACCATGGGCCGCCTGGCCGGACGTGGCTTCGCCGCCTACGGGACCGCCAAAGCCGCACTGTCGCACTACACCCGGCTCGCGGCGCTGGACCTCTGCCCCCGTATCCGCGTCAACGCCATCGCACCGGGATCCATCCTGACCTCCGCACTGGACGTGGTGGCCTCCAACGACGAGCTGCGCGCGCCGATGGAGAAGGTGACACCAATGCGGCGGCTCGGTGACCCTGTCGACATCGCCGCCGCGGCAGTGTATTTGGCATCCCCCGCCGGCGACTTCCTGACCGGCAAGACGCTGGAAGTCGACGGCGGCCTCACCTTCCCCAACCTCGACATACCCGTCCCGGACCTGTGAGGAGCCACTAATGGCCATACCCGTCGTTCAACTGGGCACCGGCAATGTTGGGATCCACGCGCTGCGAGCGCTGATCACCAACCCGGAGTTCGAACTCACCGGCGTCTGGGTCTCATCGGACGCCAAGGCAGGCAAGGACGCGGCAGAGCTTGCCGGACTTGCGGATTCGACCGGCGTGCTGGCCAGCACCGATCTGGACGCCGTGCTCGCCACCGGGCCGCAATGCGCGGTCTATAACGCGATGGCCGACAACCGGCTACCCGAGGCGCTGGAGGACTATCGACGTGTCCTGGCGGCCGGGATCAACATCGTCGGCAGCGGCCCGGTCTTTCTGCAATATCCGTGGCAAGTGATTCCAGAGGAGCTCGTGTCCCCGCTGGAAACTGCGGCGCGTGAAGGTAATTCGAGCCTATACGTCAACGGGATCGACCCCGGTTTCGCCAATGACCTGCTGCCGCTGGCATTGGCCGGCACCTGTCAGACTATCCAGCAGATCCGGTGCATGGAGATCGTCGACTACGCCACATATGACAGCGCCACGGTCATGTTCGACGTGATGGGCTTCGGCAAGCCACTCGACGAGATCCCCATGCTGCTGCAGACCGGCGTGCTGAGCTTGGCGTGGGGATCGGTGGTCCGGCAACTCGCCGCGGGCCTTGGCATTTCGCTCGACGAGGTCGCCGAAGTGTACGTCCGCGAACCGGCGCCCGAAGACTTCGACATCACGTCGGGTCACATTCCCAAGGGCAGTGCCGCGGCGCTCCGGTTTGAGGTGTTCGGAATGGTCAACGGCGACCCGGTCGTCGTCTTGGAACATGTCACCCGACTGCGGGAGGACCTGTGCCCGGATTGGCCGCAACCAGCCCAGCCTGGCGGTTCGTACCGCATTGAGATCACCGGCGAACCCTCCTACGCCATGGACATCTGCCTGAGCAGCCGCAAGGGTGATCACAACCACGCCGGACTGGTCGCCACCGCGATGCGGGTCGTCAACGCGATCCCCGCGGTGGTGGCGGCACCGCCGGGTATCGTGACGACGCTCGACCTGCCCCTGATCGGCGGCCGGGGGCTCTACGTCCCCGGGTGATCCATAGCACGGCATAAAACACCAGCGTTTAGGCGTTCCCCAACCGACTACGTGTGCCGGCGCAAAGGGGAACGTGATGTCGAAACGGCGGGTGTTGATCACCGGGGCGTCGAAGGGTATCGGGCGTGCGGTCGCGGACCGTCTCGCTGCCGAAGGGCACGAGCCGATTGGACTCGCACGCACTGCACCGACAGACTTTCCCGGACAATTCCACGAGGTCGACCTCAGCGACCGGGGCGCGACCGCGGCAACGCTCGACAAGATCGTCGCAGAAGGCCGCGTCGATGCGGTGGTCAACAATGTCGGCCTCGCGCGGTTTGGTCGTATCGGCTCGATCGACCTGGACGAGCTCTCTACCACCTACGACATGAATGTGCGTACCGCGGTGCAGGTGGTGCAAGCAGTGCTGCCCGGCATGGTCGAAGCGGGATGGGGTCGCATCGTCAACGTGACGAGCTTGACCACGCTCGGCGTCGCCGAACGCACTCCATACGCCGGCTCGAAGGCCGCGCTGGAAACAGATACCCGTATTTGGGCCGGTGAGCTCGCATCGAGTGGCATCACCGTGAATGCGGTAGCCCCGGGCCCGATCGAGACAGAGATGTTCCGCGAACGCAGTCCGGCCGGATCAGAACGCGAAGCTCGTCTCCTCGACGTCATTCCGCTGCACCGGCTCGGTACTCCGGCAGAAATCGCCCACGTGATCTGCATGTTGCTGCACGAGGACGCGGGATACATCACGGGTCAGATCGTCCGGGTCGACGGGGGAGGCAGCATCCCCGCCGCGTAGCGGTGGCGTAGGCGTCGGTAGCCCCGCGATTAGCTGCGGGGCAGCGTGTTCGTTAACCTCACTTTCCTATCGGTAATGGATCGAGGGCGATACGTTGGCGCAAGGCACCCAGGCCTCGCTCAAGACGAGCTGGTATCTGCTCGGGCCGGCGTTCGTCGCCGCGATCGCCTATGTCGATCCCGGAAACGTCGCGGCTAACGTCAGCTCCGGCACGCAGTTCGGCTACCTCCTGCTGTGGGTCATCGTCGCAGCCAATGTGATGGCCGGCCTGGTGCAGTACCTGTCGGCAAAACTCGGGCTGGTGACCGGACGTTCGCTGCCCGAGGCGATCGGCAAGCAGATGAGCCGTCCGCTCCGGCTGACCTTTTGGGCGCAGGCCGAAATCGTGGCGATGGCAACCGATGTGGCCGAAGTAATCGGCGGGGCGATCGCGTTGCGGATCCTGTTCGGTTTGCCCCTGCCACTTGGTGGGGTCATCACCGGGGTAATTTCGCTGCTGCTGCTGATGATCAGAGATCGTCGTGGGCAGCTTCTTTTCGAACGTGTCATCACCGGCTTGCTGCTCATCATCGCGGTCGGATTCGCGGCCAGTTTCTTCGTCGCCACGCCACCGCCCGATGCCGTAATTGGCGGATTGGTGCCTCGTTTCCGCGGCACCGAAAGCGTGCTGCTGGCCGCCGCGATCCTGGGCGCCACCGTGATGCCGCATGCGGTGTACCTGCACTCGAGTCTGGCCCTCGACCGGCACGGACATCCCGCCGTGGGCCAGCGCCGACGCTGGCTGCTTCGGGTCACCCGCGTCGACGTCGTGCTGGCCATGGCGGTTGCCGGGACGGTGAACGCGGCGATGCTGCTCGTCGCCGCGATCAACCTGCAGGGCCGCGGGACGAGCGGATCCATCGACGGCGCCTACGCCGCGGTCCATGACACGTTGGGGGCGACGATCGCGGTGCTGTTCGCGATCGGACTGCTCGCATCCGGCTTGGCGTCCGCGTCGGTGGGCGCTTATGCCGGCGCCATGATCATGCAGGGATTGCTGCACCGCTCGATTCCCATGCTGGTGCGCCGGTTGATCACGCTATGCCCAGCCGTGGCGATCCTGGCGCTGGGCTTTGACCCCACGCGCACACTGGTGCTCTCGCAGGTCGTGCTGTCCTTCGGTATCCCGTTCGCGGTGCTTCCGCTGATCAGATTGACCAGCAACCGCAAGCTGATGGGTACCGACACCAACCACCCCGTCACGACGGTTATTGGCTGGGGGGTCGGAATATTGATTAGTCTGCTTAACATGGCGCTGATTTGGCTGACGGTGACCGGCTAAATGCCGGCCCGCCGGCATCCCTACTTCGCATATGGGTCGAACCTGTGCGTCAGACAGATGGCGCTGCGCTGTCCCGACGCTGTTGATCCGCGGCCAGCAGTCTTGTCCGACCACGACTGGCTGATCAACCAACGCGGGGTGGCCACCGTCGAGGCGTTCGCCGGTAACCGAGTGCACGGGGTGCTCTGGCAGCTCTCCAATCACGACCTGGCCGCCTTGGACAGCGCCGAGGGTGTGCCGGTGCGCTACCGGCGTGACCGGCTGACCGTAATCACCAACGACGGACCAGAGCCGGCCTGGGTCTACATCGATCACCGGGTGACTCCGGGTCCGCCGCGGCCCGGCTACCTGCCGCGGATCATCGACGGCGCGGTGCACCATGGGCTTCCGCAACGCTGGATCGACTTCCTGCACCGCTGGGATCCCGCGCACTGGCCTCGCCCGGCGTCCGCGACATCGCGTTCTGGGCCTGGGCCACAGTCACTTTCAGCGTTGTTGAACGAGCCCGGGGTGATCGAATCCAGTCAGCTGCGGTCGCGTTTCGGCTTCCTTGCCATCCACGGCGGCGGCCTGGAACAGTTGACCGACATCATCGCCGAACGCGCCGCCGAAGCCGCCGACGCGTCGGTGTATGTGCTGCGCCATCCCGACCGTTACCGGCATCACCTGCCGTCGGTCCTGTTTCACCCCGGCGAGTCGACGCGGCTGGCCGAGTTTCTCGACCATGTCGATGTCGCGGTCTCACTGCACGGCTATGGCCGCATCGGGCGCGGCACACAGCTGCTGGCCGGTGGCCGCAATCGCGCGCTGGCCGCCCACCTGGCCCGGCACATCCAGCTGACCGGCTATCAGGTCGTCACCAACCTCGACGACATCCCGCAGGAATTGCGGGGTCTACATCCGAACAACCCGGTCAACCGAGTACGCGACGGCGGAACACAACTGGAGCTGTCCGTTCGCGTCAGGGGTCTCAGCCCGCGCAGCCCGCTGCCGGGTCCTGACGGCTTGTCGCCAGTCACCACCGCCCTGGTGCAGGGCTTGGCGACCGCGGCGCGTGCCTGGTAACTGTCCTTAGCTGGTTGAACGGAGGTTGTTGGTGGCCAAGGATTTTCGATTCGCGATGAGCATGCGGTTCTTCAAGTCTCGCGAAAGATTGGTGGAAAAGGCGAAGCGGGCGGAAGATGCCGGCTTCGACGTTCTCTGTGTGCCCGACCATCTTGGTGCGGCGGCACCGTTTCCGACGCTGACCGCAGTCGCGATGGTAACCACGCGGATGCGGGTGAGCATGTATGTGCTCAATGCCGCGTTCTACAAGCCGGCCCTGCTCAGCAGGGACCTGCAAGCCCTGGACGTGCTCAGCGACGGCCGCCTCGAGATCGGGCTCGGCACAGGCTACGTCCGGGAAGAATTCGAGGCCGCCGAGCTGCCATACCCCAGCGCCGGGGCCCGGGTCGACTACCTCGAACACATGACGACCTACTTGAAGGAACATCACCCGACGACGCCAATCCTCATCGCCGGCAACGGCGACCGGGTCCTGACCATAGCCGCACGGTACGCCGACATCATCGGGCTTACCGGCGCCAAGGTACGCGCGGCTGATGACCCACTGACCGAACGGGTCGAGTTCGTCCGCCAGGCTGCGGGTGATCGGTTCGATGCGCTCGAGTTGAACCTGGCGATCACAGCGGTGCCGGCCGAAGGCGAGACTGTTCCCGACTTGTCGATGACCCGCAGGTACGCGGCGGGAATGTCCGACGAGGAGATACTGGCCATGCACTCGGTGCTGACTGGATCGCCGCGCGAGATGGCCGACACATTGTCCGAATACCGCGAAAAGTACGGCGTCACGTGCATCACCGTGCAGGACAACCATCTCGACAACTTCGCGAAGGTGATCGCGGAGCTGCGCTGACCGGTCGCCGCCAGCGGTGTGCATACCCGGCCTCCCGGTAAGCTCAGCCCGTCCGCCCTCGTAGCTCAGGGGATAGAGCACGGCTCTCCTAAAGCCGGTGTCGCAGGTTCGAATCCTGCCGGGGGCACTAGGGTTGTTGCAGGTGAGAGGGATCTCAGGCGGAATTTTCGCCGCCGTGCCAAATACGTGCCAAATGGCCGCAGCAAAGGAAACGCCCAGGGCCGGGCGTGTTCGTCCGCGAGCGTTGAACTCAGGGCATCGTCGGCCAGCTCGTCGGCGGCCTAGCGGTCGGCCCGTAGATGAGGCGTCCGTGCTCCCAGACCGAATGAACCCTACGTACTCGGCGCCGAGTCGATTAGCGGGTGGGCGTAACCTTCTACAACCGTTTGAGTTGCGGCCAGCAGTTCCCACGGATGCGGCCATGTGAGAAGGAGCAGCAACTGACGTGGCAGACGACACCAGCTCGTTGAGCTTCCTCAGGCGACACCCCTTTTGGTGGTTCCTGATAGGTCCGGCTGGCGCTGCTGGCTCGTTGTGGGGGAAGCGCCTAGGCGAGGACCGTCCACTTCTGGGTCATATCGTTTTCATCCTCGGCCTAGTGCTTATCGCGGTCGGTCACGGCTGGGCCATCAACTGGGCGTACGTTCGTCTTGCCGGTCATCAGCGGCATCGTCAGCGGCGCGCCTAATCGCAAGTGGCACGGACACCGGCGCGTCGTGTTAGACGCCAAGAAATGCTCCGGTTATGCACTCCTAGACAGGGTTCCCGACCAACAGGTTCAAATCCTGTCAGTCCGCCAATCTAGACTGGCAATTCGCCCACGTGGCTGGTATAGACCGTTATGCCATTTCCATCAGGATCGACCAACTGGAAGTAGTTATGACCAAACAATTGGTCTTGAGCGATTGCATCCACGGACAATCCCTTTTCCATTAGAGTCGTCCTATACACTTCCAGCTCGCTCTTAGATTTGCCATCAATCATCAAGTCGAGTCGTTCACTAAAAAAAGCGCTGCGCTGTCCAAGGTGGCTGGAAGTTAATGAAAATGGCAATTCACCATTTTTATTGAAAAATAGAATATGCGATCCGCCTCGCAATTCGATGATCGCCATATCAGGAAATATCCCGCGTGGACGCAAGCCCATATCTGTATAAAATTGATAACTGATATTAATGTCACTAACCTTCATGATGAAATGTCCGAAGGCTGCTGCTGGCAAATTGTTGTCCATATTTCTGTTAGTCCTCTTGGAGAATAGTGGAGTTTTCTCGATTGGCTCATGCGCAGTCGTAGCACGGGCCTCCTGAAAGGATAGTGACGTGCTCTAGCGGCAGCATGAGCGACACGTGTCCGCCGTCGCGCTGGGCGGCCGACTCCACGGTCCCGCTCCCATTGGCGCTGTCACATCTGGCTCACGGGCTCGGTGAGCGAATCGAGCTGCCCATGGAACGCGGTGCGCATGCCATAACCCTAGAAGGGCGTAGTCCGAGCGCAACGGCGTCGGTGGACGCATCATTAAGAGAGGATTTCTGAAAGATGAAAGAGGTTCCCCCCAGTGGTGGGACCGGCCAGGGTTGTTATTTAAGGAGTTTTAAGGCGGGGAGATCATGGCGCTATCTGATGTGCTGATGCGGTTGGTCGGCTTCCTTCGGGCGGGCTATCCCGAAGGTGTTCCTGCGCATGATTACATTCCTCTCCTGGCGCTGCTCGCCGCCGCCTTTCCGATGACGATGTCATCGCCGTCGCCACCCAGTTGATCTTCAGCAGAGACACGCCAATCGACGGCACGGACGTCCGCGTAGCAATCACCAAGCTCACTGATGAAATGCCGTCGCCGGAGGACACCGAGCGTGTCAAGCGACGATTGGCCGAGGTTCGCTGGCCTGTAAGTGAGGCCCTCGGATTTTCGGACTAACGGAGCGATGAATGCCCGCTCCGACCACCGTGCTCGGTCGTCGCACTCCGACGCCATCGCCAGGGTTGTGCCGCTGACACAACCGTCCGAACGTGTCCAGGCCGAACTCTTCGCAGAGATCCTGCGCCGCGAGGTCACCGCGATGAGCAGAGAGGTCGCCCGAGCGGAGATCAAATGGCAACGCCGTTGCGAGTCCGAAGGGTGCGTGGATCCACCAGAGCGTCTCGTAGTAGTCCGCGAGCGCGTTGACGAAGTCGAAAGAATGCTCAAGGCACTGAGTGCCCGATTCCCCCGCACCACCTAAGCGGCTTAAGAGCGCAAGAGCCGCAGTACGTCCGGAGCAGTGCGGGCTTCGGTCCAGCGGGTCATGAAACACTCCTCAAGTGCAGGCCCGGCGGCGTTCTGTCAATGAAGGTTCGCGATCCGCTGGCCGAGATGGATCGCGTCTCCCTCAAAGCGCCCGTGTTCCGAGCTGACCGGCCTCCAGTTAGCGGCGACGTAGGGTCGGACGTTCTCCCCCGAGACACCCTCCTGGCGAAGGATCTCCCATATGTGCCGGGCGGCGTAACGCATGGTCGCTGTGCGCCCCGGCGCGAGGGGCATCGGCAGTTCAACCGGCTGGCCGAGATAATCGTGGATGGCCTGTATGTGGCGTCCATTGGGTAGCTGAAAACCGAACTGCTCAATCTCTATTCCGAGGCGTCCTGAGTTGGTCGCCTCGACGCCGACGAACCACACGCCAGGCCTGCCGCCGATCCCCGAAACGGTTTTCACGCTCACCCGTGGGCTGCTGCGCCGCCACGAAATGATCTGCCATGTCAGCGATGCACCCGCGACTGCGAGCGCCAGAAACGAAATGCACAGGGTCAGAACGACCGGCCATGTCCAAATGTGCTGCGGGGTCATTACGGCTACCCTAGCGACGCCTGCGGATGCTGCCCGTGTGCGGCGTGTTGCCCATGGGCGGCGGTAGCGCGATCAGGTCGGCGTAGTCGCGTGCCAGCAGGTCGGCCCGAATCACCTCAGCCTGGTCGTCCATCTCCTGATTGACCCAGGCGAGCGCAGCATCCACGACCGTGCCAAGCTGTCCGATGTGCGCGGTGTCGGCGCCGATGACAAACCCGGCGCGGTGGGCCTTCGTCTCATCCGCCTGACGGAGGTCGCCGCATGATGGTGCCGGGGATCGGCGGTCCATAGCCTTTCTCTGCCGGCTTATCCCGCTGGGCCTTACGTGCTCCCGGTGGCATCGGCGGGACGAACATCGGGATCAGTGGAGCGCCCTCGGCTGTTGTTGCCACCAACGGTGCCTCTGCGGCGGCCAGCTGGATCGGGGAGGTGACCGCCGAAGGCGGGACCACAAGGTTGCCGACGTACATTCCCCTGCCCAGAGAAGCGGTGACAGAAGTCTCCACTGCACTGGTCCCAGCGGCGGGTGCAATGGCAGCGAAATTGGGAGCCCCTCCCACGGCCTCGGGACCGGTGAGGTTGTAGGCAATGGCCAGATTGCGGGGGGTGGCGGCCAGGACGTCTGGGTACTGACCGGGGAGGAAGTCATGACCTCCGGTGAATGAACCGACGAGGTTAAACGGGAACCCGCTCTGGATGACGCTGTCCCCCTGGAGAATCAAGAACGCGACGGTGGGATTGGTGAAAATCGAATCCAGGGGAAGCTGCAAAGCGGCGGGATCGGCAGCGGCTTGTGCAGTGGCTACCGCCGTGCCCTGCGCGGCCATGCCAACTGGGTTGCTGGTGGTGGGAGGAGGCGTGAACGGCTGTAACGTCATGGTCTGCAGGCTGGTGGCATGATAGCCCAGCATGGCGGTCGTGTTACCCGCCCACATCTGCACGTACTGGGCCTCGGTGGCCGCGATGGCGGGGAAGTTGATGCCGAAGAAATTTGTCGCGATCAGATGAGCCAGCATCGTGCGGTTGGCGGTGACCACGCTGGGATGCACCACAGCTGTCTGGGTGGCCACGAACGAGCCGGCCATGGTGGTAGCCGCCATCGACATCTGAGCGGCCTGGGCTGCGGTGGCGTGTAGCCAGACGACATAGGGAACGGTAGACAGGATCATCGCCTTCGCTGATGGTCCCTGCCAGGAAATGCCCGCCACGGTGGAGGCGTAGTCAGCGGCGGTCTGTCCCAGCTCGACCGCCAGCTGGCGCCAGACGTTGGCAGCGGTGAGCAATGATCCGGGCCCCGGCCCTGAATGCATCAGCGCTGATGTGATCTCGGGAGGAGCCCAGAAGTCCACGCCTACCCCGTCAAAGCTCGGAGAGTTGCCGACTCGCCGGGGGCGCAGACTTTCGGACCCAGAAGTCCCGACAAACTTGGCCCTCCGCTCCGTAATCGGGGTTCGACTGGCAATTGCCCTGGTATCTGTGCATGGGGTCATGGCGCAGGGATTCGTCGCTGCAAGCCTGGTGGGCAGCGGGATCGGTGATGCTGACACAGGAATCGTCGGCGTGTGCTTGTGCTGGTGGAATGCAGAGGGGTGCCAGTGCTATGACCGCTGCCGCCGACGCGCCCATTAGCGCCTTCTTCATCAGCTCCTCCTTTCCTGAACCCCTAATGGCCGCCGTGTTGTCGCCACCGACACAGTGTCGCACTTTGTGATGAGGTCATATGAGTTTCGGCAAGTTGCCTTGATTTGCATTCGGCTTTGGGCTTCTCGGCATGGTTTATGTGAATAGTTCGGGATGCTCGCGGAGTAACCGCACCTGGGCGGCGGCTATCTCCGCCTCCGCTGCCGACACTGCCGCTTCGGCTTCTACCGCTTCGGCCTGGGTGCGCCGCATTTCTGCGCGTCCCTTCCTCAGTCCGTAGAGCCACAACCCGATGTAGGAGACGCGAGCCACTACCGGCCCCGCCAAGGCGGTGACGAGTAACACAAAGAACAGGCTCAAGATGAGCAAGCAGATGACGTTAACGTCTAGTGCGAGTTCGTTCCCCATGGAGTTGGCTCGTCCCTGATAGCGGTGCCCACAATACTCGTGGCTCGCGCAGTAGCGCCGCTGCGATTAGGTAGCGCAGTCAGCTTCCGTCCACTCGCAGCGTTCATCCAACAGCGCATCCGCCACGTCTATCGACGGCAGCGGCCCGCCCCGCTCCCGAGCCGCCCGTTTAAGAGCCGCCACCAATCGGGCGGGTGTGGCGCGCAAGGCACTCCTCGGCTGAGTCGGCGGCTGCGATTAACGCCCTGGCCAGCTTCCGCGCTTGGGCCGGCGTGATGATCGGGGTATCGGGGCAATCAATGATGATCTCGAGCTCAGCGTGCCCTTCCGCGTATTGCAGCCCGACGACGGTTGCCACGATATCGGCGCGTCGCCCGTAGTCGGTGGTGTGCTTGATCCTCCACTCCGGGCCGTCGAATGCCCTGAAGGCAGCCCCGCTGTTGTCCCAACCCGTCACCCGGCCACCCATGTTCTGGCACGCTAGGTCGGTTGGTGTCGCGGGCGACCTAGGTTTGCCGCGCTCATAGAGAATTAATATCTGCGTTGTAGTTATTTGCTGCGTTGCGCTGGTCCAGCAGCGCATCCCGACACGTCTATCGACGGCAGCGGCCCGCCCCGCTCCCGAGCCGCACGGCGAAGAACCGCCACCAATTGCAGCTCGGAGTCGATGGTCTCCATGTCGCGCATGGCAGTGAAGGTGTCGGACCCCGAGCAGAATGAGACAAGCCCAGCCGTGACGAGTCTGACCGCGATGAGCGCGATTCTATTGACCTGATGCGCTGCCCGTTTTGACCTACCGGCGCGCACCCTCCGTATAAGGCAGGCACCGGTAGACTGTGCCGCCAGGCTGGGTGTAAGTGGGCGGTCGGAGGGGCTGAGCAGATGAGCAATGACAAGGCCTACTACCGGGCTGATGTGCAGGGCCTTAATCCCGGAGACCCCACTACCCGTACGCTAGACCCGCTCGGCGGCAAGGAATACACGTACGCGACAACCCGGCTTGATGTAGCGCGCGGGATCGCCGCAAGACATCCTGGTTTCTCTGTTTACCGCGTCAAGCTAAACGAGCCCATCGAAGTAGACCCCGACGCTGCCCAGTTCAACATTGGTGAATTGTTCGTCAGGTCTCCGTGGGGCGCGGTCGTGGATGTCGCCGGCGCCGAGTGACCATCAAGAACGCGAAGAGACGGCGACCGTCCTTGTCGTGCGGTTCCAGCGCACAAGTTGACGTTTATTCGTCGTTTATGATCGAGAATTCCCGAATCAGCGGCAATGGAGGAATGACTCCTGAGCAGCGTAATCCATTGCGGAGCAAGGATTAAAGAGATCTACCGGCAACTACCGCGAACCATTGGCTGCAAAAGCCGGTGTCGCAGGTTCGAATCCTGCCGGGGGCACTAACTGACCAGCATGAATGTAAACCCGTGCAAGATTTGTGCAATATCGGCGTGACTCCGAACCGATTGGAGCACAGCCATGACCACCACGGCCAAACCGTCCCCCAACGTCCCCCTACCGCCCGGCGCCGTGGTCGCCGAAATCTGGGAAGGCGACGGCCCACAGCGCGTCATCATGGGGCCGCACCGCGGTATCACCGACTCTGACGCCGTGATCTGGACGACCGCGATCCAGTTGGCGGACGGCCGGGTCGCACCGGAGCCCGAGCCGCCGCTGGTGCATATCTATGGAGACGCTTCGCTAAACAGCGACCAGGCGCGCGAGCTGGCCTCGGCGCTGCGCGAGTGCGCCGCCGAGATGGACGGGTGGACCAAGCCAAGTGGCTAGTCGGAACCAGATCGCGTTAGTCGGCGTCTGAACAGTTGATCGGGCCGCCCCTGCTCTCCTCGGGGCGGCCCGTCAGGTCGTCAGTCAAGGTAGCCCCATTAGGGGCAGCCTCGGAGAAACCCACTAATGGAGTAGCTGGCTACTCTAGCCCTGCAGCAGCATTCGCCTCTTACATTAGTTGCTGGCAATGCCAGTTACCGAGCGGCGCGAAGCCGTTCTTGAAGAGAGGTCGGGAAACATGACGATTGTTAACGCGGTGGCGATCCACCCGCGGTCGGGTGAGGTGTGGGACGAGCTGCAGAAGCAGCTCAAGAAGTCGATCGAGATCGTCAAAAAGCACGGCGGCGAGAACGTCACCCTGCTGGTGACCGTGATCGGCGGTCAGCAGACGAACGCTCTGACGATGCTCGTCACCGCCGAGAACTGGACCAAGTTCGGCCAGATCCAGGAGGCGGTGTACGGCGACCCCAAGATGCAGGCGCTGATGCGCGAAACCGGGAAGATCGCGACGTGGGAGATCTACACCGCGCAGACGCTCGAACTCTGAGGGCATTAGCTGATCCCTCGTCACAAACGCCGCCCAACCCCGCTGGGCGGCGTTTTTTGCATTTGCGCTGGTGCGTCAGCGCACCGCTGCCGCACCAACGAGAATCCGGCAACCGGCGGTCAGTGGTGGCCCGTACACCACCGCACCGCACGTCAGGCAGGTCCAAGTCGTGTGCTCACCCCTACACGTGCTGCACGGCTGGTGCCCGACGAGCGTCGCGCCGGGGCCGAGCGGGTGACCGTGCGGGCAGCTCTGCGGTGGCCGCGTCATCCATGAGCCATCGGTGCAGCGAACCTGGTCGCCCGCGGAGTGCAGCCAGCACGCCCGGCGAGCGTGCCCGGATGCGGCTCCGTTCGTGACCCGGCACTGTTCGCATGAGGATGATTTGAATTCGGTCGGTCCTCTCGCCACGTCACCGCGGCTGTGGATTAAATCGACGGGCGGGGGGTGGCCGGATGTACTCGGCGGTTGACCAAGCATCCGGCCACCCCGCTTACACGGGGTGCGCGCGTAGCAGCCACGAACGTCAAACGTAACGCGGCACCCTGACACCCGATGGATGTGTTCGCCTGCCAGCACTGAAAGGGGAAGGCCATGACAAAGAAGCCGCTGCCGCCTGTAGACCAGAAGGGCGACGCGGGGGATCGCACGGCCGTGTATCAGGCCACCAATCCGGCGCTTATCAAGGCCCACAAGCAGTTGTGCAACGACCTCCACACTCTCGCCGTAGGTAACGCGGAAATCGCCAGGGACCAGAAAGCGGCGGGTGACACGGCGGGTGCGGCCGAATCGGAGGCCATAGCGCGCGCCGCGCAAGCCGACGCCGCGAAGTACAACTGCAGCTGGGCGCAATAGTCAGGCGCGCGCCAGGCATACGGTCGCCTCTGTCGCGGGGTCTTTACGTTCAGATGCCTGCCATATCGGCACACTGAGCCCTGCGGATTTTTACAGAAAGATCGATCCAGGGAGAAATGGAATGTCCATCGCGGCGTTGCGGGCTAAATCCGCTATTAGTTGCTTCACGCAGGTGCGAAGTGCCGCCTTTGACCCAGCAGGCCTCAAGCTAGCCGAAGGTCTTCTGGCGCTCGTCCAGGCGATAGAGGGCCTAGCGGCAGAGCAGGATGACATTCTGTCCAGGCTTCGGCAAATCAGCGCATGACCTAATGGGGGTGGCCGGCTTTTCTTTTTATGAGGTTTGCATGAAAACGGTGCGCCCCAGCGACAACGGCCCAGGCTCCGGAGGTAATTAGAACCGGGGCCGTCACCCTCACCCGGCCCGGCTGGAAACCACCCCCCAGTGCAAGGGTGGCGGCCCCGCGGCAGCAGCGGGCAAGCTCTCTAGGCGGTGTAGCCGGGGATCAACGCCCGCCCAGCGAGGACGCGGCAGTCGATACGTAGCGGTGGCCCGTACACCACCGCACCGCACGCCAGGCGTGTCCAAGTCGTGTGCCCACCGCGACACGTGCTGCACGGCTGGTGCCCGACGAGCGTCGCGCCGGGGCCGAGCGGGTGACCGTGCGGGCAGCTCTGCGGTGGCCGCGTTATCCATGAGCCATCGGTGCAGCGGACAAGATCGCCGACTGCGGGCGTGAAACCAATCATCCACCAGACATCGACTCGTGACTTGCGCGCTGAGAACCGAATCGTTAAGGGTGGCCAGGTCCGTGACATCGAGACCATCGACTCCGAGCTGCGGCTGGTCGATCTTAGGCTTTCGACGACGGAAGCGGCCGCGCCTTTGTCGCGGCGGCGTGACTGAGGTTCCGCTTGATTGATGATCGGATTCGTTGCCGGTGTTGCCAGTATCGGGCGTCATCGGCGCTTCGTGTGGCTGCTCGCTGCTGACGGGGCCGGGTGCTGTTGGCGCTTCGTATGGCTGCTGGGATTGCCCCTCACCGTTCATGCAGGGGATGCTAGGCCAACACCTTCGGCGGTTAGCTCAACTCCGTTCATTCCGAACTGCTTGAGATGGAGGACGGTCGGGGCCGACCCTTTGCCGTGGAGCGGGCTACCCCTTACACGACGAAAGGGCCGCAGGAACAAGATCGGGCCGCCCCCGAGGAGAGCAAGGACGGCACGAGCAACTATTTAGCCGCGGACTTGCGCGATGTGGTTCCATTTGATTGGACAAGCCCAGGTCGCTTAACGGGAGGTCCTCAAAACCCGTAGTCTCCGCCGCCGGAGTCGGACCCGCCGCCAAAATCGGACCCGCCAAAGTCGAAGCTGCCACCATCGGAATCGGACCCACCGAACCCGCCGAAGTCAAATCCGCCGTCACCGGAGTCATAACCTCCGCCGGAGTCGCTGCCCGCGAAGCCCACGTCGCCGCCACCGGAATATGAGTTGTCGGTGCGGCCGAACCCGGTGTCGCCACCACCTGAGCTCTGGTAACTGCCATCGAACCCAACATCTCCTTGCTGGCTGTCGTAGCTGTCGCTTTGATGGCTGTCATAGCTGGCATCCGCCGACGCTGAGTCTCGGCCCGCCTCAAAGCCGCGGTCATATTCGTAGCCGCCACCCCAACGGTCGTCCAGCAGCGCGTCCATCAGCAGGACATCAGTGAAAGCCCAACCCCAGCCCGGACCCCAGAACGCGTACGGGTAGTAGCCGGGATAGAAGAAGACCCCGTTGTAGTAGCCACCGCCGTAGTAGTGCGGGTAGCCCGGCTGCTGCGTGGTGCTGTAGTTGTTGTTGTTGATCGTCACGTACTCACCGGTGTCTGGGTTCTTCGTCCGCACGGTGGCCTGCCTGCGGTCCTCATCCGGCACCGAAGCCAAGGCATCCACGTTGGCCTTAACGTTCCCGGGGTTGAACTTCTGGTTGGCCTTGGCCACGGTGGACCGCACGACCCTGAGGTGCGCCCGCGCCGCGCCGTAGTCACCTGCCTCATAGGCTCTGCGGGCGTCGTGCAGGCTGGAGTTGGCCTTCAAAGACTCAGCGCTTACATCTGCGCTGCTGTTGGTGATCACCGCGGTATCGAGGTCGCTGACATCAGACTCGGCGGCGATCAACTCCTGCTTGATCTCTTCTCGTGCCTCTGTGTCCTTGCCGCGCTTACGATTCCGATTCACGGCGAACCAGATCAGGCCGGCCACCGCCAGCGCAATGCCGACAATCGTCAGCAGCGCCCACAGCCATGTCCAGCTAGTATGCTTCGCGTTCGCAACGGGAGAGGTCGTCACTGGCCCACCGGACGACGCCACATTCACATCGCCCAGCTTGCTGACGAACTCACTGGTCGCGCCGTCTGGGTCATTGCGGTGATCCCTCGCCGCCTGACCCAGCAGTGGGTCCACGCTGTCCGCGATCGCCTTCGGCACGTTGTAGGCGCGCACGTGGTAGCCCCTGGAGTCGATTACCAGGATGACTCCGCTGAACTCAGGATTGCGACCCAAGATGACGTTGTGGATAGCATCTGCTGTGGTGACACCGGTCTGGCTGGGCGCCACCGCGGCTACCCAGACCGGCGGTGCAGCGCTCCACGTCCACCGGCCGGTGAGGATCTGCTGGTTCAGCTTGTCGGGGTTCTGCAGCGGCGGTCTTGCGGCTGGGTCGGCCACCACATGCGTCTGGGCGTCGAACCTAGCTACCGCCTGGTCTGTGTAGGTATCTGCCCACGCAGACGGCGCGAGCAGCATCCCCAGCGCCAACGGGACCAGAAGCCCCCGGAATCGTACTGTCACTTTTCTCCTGGTGTCATTTCGCTTTCCTTCAACGGGCCGCAGCTCTCTCGCGCGCCTCGCAGGGGCGGCATGCTTGCCACCGAACCACCCATCATCGCCCACCGGTCAATCCTTTCCGGAAGTCCTGAAGTGCAGCGTCGTTATGTTTGATCCTCGCGTTGGACCGTCAGAACGTCCACTGCTTTAGCCTCGGGTACCGATCCGACCCGCCAACAAACCAGCAACAATGAGCCGGCCGCCACCCCGAGCAGCGGATTACCCGGCTGTTGACTACTGCGGGGGCGCGGCAGCGTAGTCAGCGTCGAAGGTCGAACCCACGGCGGCGATGAGGGCCGGTGCGATGGCGGAGTCCAGGGCAAGGGACAGTTCGCGGTTTTCGAGAAGGCTTGTGGTGGTGAGGTTTTGGCTGCCGATAATGAGCGCGGTGTTGTCGGTGAGCAAGATTTTTTCATGCATATAGAGCGCTGTCTTAGTGTCTGGGAACAGGTGCACCGAGCAGCCAGCGGCTGACACCTCGGCCACCGCATTGGCCCACGCCGGGTTCTCGGTGAGAACGATCCGGCACTGCACACCGCGGCGCGCGGCCTTGTCCAGCGCGCTAAGCACTGCGCGGTCTTTGAGTTCCTCGCTGGTGACATCGACGCTGTGGGCGGCTTGATCGATGTGCTGCAGGAAGCTGGCGCGGGCTGTTGGCGACCAAATGAGGTTAGGTGCAAGGGTGGCCTCAGGTGCGCGCCCGGAAGGTGGAGTGGTGTAGTCGGTATCGAACGTCGCGGCGATGGCGGCCACGTCGGTGGGGTTGGTGTCTAGTACCCAGGCGTCGCGGCTGGCCGAGTAGTACTGCGGCGTCAGATTGCCGGTGCCGACCGCTGCGGTGGTGTCGTCGACTGTGATCGTTTTCTGGTGATAGATCACGCCGTTAGGGGCCCATTTCACGCCGACTCCGGCGTCGCTGAGTTCTTGGACGGCCTCCGCGTTGGTTTTGTATCCGTGGAATGCAGCATCGAGAATGACCTTGGTGTCGACGCCCCGGTTGTGGGCGTCGATAAGCGCGGTGACCGCGGCGGGGTCGGTCAGTTCGTACATGGTGATGCGTACCGAGCGGGCCGCGCCGCCGATGAGACCAATAATGGCGGAGTAACCCGCGTCGGGCTCCTGAATCAATTGATAGTTCGCATCGGTCGCGCGTGCGCGTGGCACTGTGGAAGTGGCGAAGGCCGCGCATCCGCAGCACACCACCGCCATCGCGACCGTTGCGATCGCGGCCCCGGTGAGTGCTTTCCGCGGGGCCATAACTATGAGCCGCATGTCTCGGATTGCATTGAGACGGCAGTCAAGCTGCCAGTCACCACCGACGTCACCGTCCTCGTTTCTCTGCCTGAGGTCATGGGGGAGGTCTTTTATGCATTGACAAGTTTTCCAGCAACGTCTCCCGACAGTCTGGTGGCCACTCCGTTAGCGGCGGGATGGTCAGGATGGCGTCGAGCGGCTTTTCACGATTCTCATCGCCGTCGGTGTTCTCGGCGGTGAGGGCCAGGAGGGCTTGGATCGCAGCGTCACCGGGGTCAACAACGTCGTCGGATTCCACTCTGGGCACCGTAGCCGTGGGTACCGACAGTGCGGCGGCCTTGGGGGTCAGCCGGGCGACCGCCTGTCGGGTGCTCGCAGAACAGGGCGATGGCAGGCTCCATTGTGTCTCGAAACAGCCGACCCCATCAGCGTGACATTGGCAAAACTTCGTGTCGGAGATGGCACGGCGATATGACGGACATCGTTTACTAGCAGTGAAACGATACTGACGTGGATGACAGCAGTCGCGGTGCGCTGACAGCGGCGGGACTGCCGTGCGGCACCGAACTGCTACCGAACTCCAAGTTCTGTAACGAGTGCGGTGCACCGGTCACACAGGTCAGCCGAGCGGCGGAGTACAAGCAGGTGACGGTGCTGTTCGCCGACGTGGTCCACTCGATGGACATCGCGGCAGCCGTCGGTTAGGAAGCAGCGCGGGGTTGTTGGTGTCACACCGCCGCCGACACAGGAACCCGGGCGTTACCTCGGTGTTTCGGGTAGAGCATCCAGGAGAATCGAGTACCCACCTACTCTGGTGCGCGGCTGCTCTCGCGATGAACATAGCCCCATGTCCCGAGTGTTCTTGACCCATAGTGCCGCGCAGGCGGTTCACGCGCTGAGCAGTGGAAGACCTTCCGCCCAGGGAGGTTGGGTCAAAGGATCGTGCCGCGTCCGCGAGGGCGTGCCAACCGACCGCCGTCATGCCGCGTTGAAGCAACGTACGACCCACAGACTGCGGGGCACTGAAGATGAGCGATAACGTTCGGCAGCTCGCCTTACGCGCATTTCCACGGCGACTGGCCGCAGCGGGCATTTTGCAACCAAGCATGTTGCGCCGCAGCGTGTCTCACCTCGATTCCCATGAGACCATTTGCGGTCCTTCAGCGACCGCGTCAGGTTTCCCCAATCCATACTGCGTGATCGACGCGCTTCTTGGTCCGCTGAGACTGACGTCGCCGCTCCCGTCGTTCACGCTGCCCGATGTCGCCCCCGTTGGGCGCCTTCCGCACGGCCGCGTGGTAGAGCTTTCCAATCGTGGCAGCACTTATGTTGTGGATTCCGGCCCAATTGCCGGCGGTCCGACGTTTGTGTTGCTCCATTCGCTGGCGTGCACCGGGCTGTTGACGTGGTATCCGTCATTGGAGATGATGCGTCGCTTCGGGCGTGTGGTGGTGTTCGACCAGCGCTGCCACGGCTCGGGTATCGCCTCGCCACGTTTCCAGCTGGAGGACTGCGCCGACGACGTCGCCGCGTTGGCCGACGAGCTCGGCATAGAAACATTCATCCCGGTGGGCTTTTCGATGGGATCACTGGTGGCGCAGCATGTGTGGCGGCGCCACCGAGACAGGGTCGATGCATTGGTGCTCTGCGCCGCGGCAGCGACATTCGGCCGTGCCACTCATGAGCGGCTCGCGACCGGTGTCTTCGCCGCGCTGCTAGAGGCTTTCGGCCCGCAGCCCGGGCGGCCCGACCCGGCGCGGCTGTCCGTCGTCGACGACATCGTGATGAATGACCGGCTTTGGGCGCTTGGGCAATTCCGGGCGACCAGCTATGGGGCGATGATGCGGGCGCTGGCCGAAATTACCCGGTTTGATTCCACGCGCTGGATCGCTGACATCGATGTACCGACCTCGGTGCTAATAACGCTGCGTGACCGGTTCATCTCGCCGCGGCATCAGCGTTGGGTAGCCGAACAGATTCCCGACGCGCGTACCGTGACCGTCGATGCGGGACATGCCGGCTGCACGATGCAGTGGAAGGCGTTCGTGCCGGGCCTGCGATCCGCTGTGGACTCGGTGGTCAGGCGAATCACGCACTCGGGCAATGCAACTGCTGGAGTGCCCGCGTAGTCGTAGCAGATGTCAGGCGCGGGTTTCGAGCACGAAGCGGTAGCCGTGACCTCCGTATGCATACAGTCAACTGCGGCCCGCCGGGCGCGTAAATCCGTTAGATTGCGTACGGATTCACGGACGCGTCTCCGGTGCGGCACACCCCAAATCTGGCGATCGTCGCGTTCTTTAACAGGCTCGACCCTAGTCGGAGACGGGGGTCTCGGGTTTCATGTCGAATGACGCCTGCAGGTTGTCCGGCCGTTTACCCAGGCCATCTTTCGTCTTCCGGTTCCAGGGAGCCTCGATGAGCTTTTTGGTCTCCTCGAGCATCGATTTGGGCTCCAGGTTGCGGTAGGTGTCGATCTCGCCGGCGGCGACCGCTGTCATCGTGGCGTAGACCGGCTCGGGGTCGAATTGTGCCCTGGGGAACGCGAGTTTCGAGTAGTCGAAGAGTCGATCCGACTCATCGTCCTCCCAGCTCTGCCAGGTCTGGAACATCCGGTCGTTGAAACCGGTCAGGAACGGGCCCGGGTTGACGGTCGCGACCTCGATGTTGAATTCCTGTAGCTCGTGGGCCATGGTCTCCGCGATGGCTTCGACGGCGTGCTTGGAGGCGGAGTAGATTCCGGTAAAAGGATTGACGTTCAGTCCCTCTCGGGATGACACCCACACGATGCGACCCTCACCCCGCTTGATCATCTGCTTGGCGATCTGCTGGGTCAATAGCAGCGGGCCGATCACGTTCACCTCGAATTGTCGGCGGATGTTGGCTACCGGAATGTCGAGGGTCGAGCCCCCCTCGCCGACGCCGGCGTTGTTCACCAGGATTTCGACGTCCCACCCCAGTGCTTTCTTGCGGTCTCCGGCGTCGGTCACGTCCAGCTTCTCGACCTGGAGTTTCGCCCCTCCCTCGGCCGCCTGGCGCTTCAAAGTTTGCACCTGGGCCCAGATCTCAACTGCGGCAATCACATCGAACCCTTTCTCGGCGAGACGCATTGCCACTTCGTGTCCGAATCCGGTACCCGATCCGGTGATCAGAACCTTCTTCACAGCGTTGTCCTTTCCCCACAGCGGTCCTGGTCCTGGTCTTGGTCACTGTTGCGGTGCTGTTGGTGCTGTTGGGCGTCCCCGCAGCGAGTGTTCTGCGTTCGGGCTTAGTAGACGTAGTTCTCGCCGCTCGCCCGAACGGTGACGTCGCTGAGGTTGATTCCCCAGGGCTGGTCGATGACGTGCACCACCGCATTCGCCAGGTCATCTGGGTTGATCAGCCAGTACTCCACGGAGTCCACGTCCATCTGCTCGGGTCGAAGGGACCCATTCTCGAGGTTGCTGACATTCTCGGCGAACTGGAGGCCTTTGTGGCCCACGAGGCCCATGATCGCCGTCTCGTTGACGACCCAGCTGGCGAGATTGGTTCCGAGAACGCCGGTCGGCTTGATCGTGGTCACCTTGATTTTGCCCTGCGCCTCGACCCGCAACGAATCCGAGATCGTCGTGACTGCCGCCTTGGTCGCGCTGTACACACCGGAGCCTTCGGTCCCACCATTGCCATAGATGGACGAGATGTTTACCACCTGTCCTCGGCCTTGCTCGATCATCTGGTCGTAGACCGCCGAGATGCCGTTGACGACGCCCTTGATATTGATATCGATCGCCTTGTGCCATTTCTCCCAGGCCCGTTCGTGGTCGGCGAAATAGGCCAGCGGCATCACGCCGGCGTTGTTCACTAGCACGTCGATCGCGCCGAAAGTGTCCAGAGCGTGTCGCGCCGCCGCTTTGACCTGCGCCATATCTGTCACATCCGCAACATGAGCCGTGCCTTCGTAGCCGGCCGCCCTTAGGCCATCGATGACCTCGTTGAGGCTGTCGGCGTTGATGTCCACGCCGACAACCTTCGCGCCACCGGCGGCGCACTTTTCGGAGATCAGCTTGCCGAAGCCGCTACCCGCACCGGTGACGATGATGACCTTATCCGTCAGGTATTGCGACATACCTACCCCTTCCTATCCAGAGTGAAAACCCTCCGTCCGCCTGCCGCCAACGGTCCAGCCAACACCGCTAAACACTGCACATGGGGCGTCTAGATTGGCAAGGTCCGACGAACGCGCCGAATCCTGTCAAAATAACTCGGCGTATTCCTACCAACCTTCGCTACACCTCGACAAAAGCGAACGGGTGAAATAATCGAACGCACGTTCGAGCAATGGCATAACAGCGATGAGTATCCGACGCTGTTTCTGGTGCAGCGCGATGTTGTGGTTGATGCGTCGCAACTGTTTCGGCGTCGCGCGGCGCGGCGCGATGAGCTGCCGCTGTGGGTGAAATCGTACGGGCTGCGGCTGGAGCCAAGGATGCCGGCACGGCAGCTGGCCTGGATTCGGTGCACCGACGGAACCCGAGAAGCGTTGGCGTGTTTGCGAACCGGTGATGCCGTGAGTTCTTCACCTGAGTGGTCTGACTCAACTGTGTTGGGAGCCAAGCTAATTGATTGAAGCGATCCCACACTTTGTCATGGACTACGCCGTGTCGCTGCCAGGCTGGCGGGTTCACAACGGGTAACTTCGGAGGATGCCGATTAATCGCCGCAAGGTCTTGGGTGGGGCGAGCCTGGCCGGGGCCGCAGCCGCGACCGGTGCAGGCGTTGACCGCCTTAATGTACTTGGCTGGCAGACCATTGCATATAGAAATAGTAGTTGTCTGCTATTGTAATCGTGGTGATTTGATTTGCGTGAGCGCCTTTTGGAATCGCTCTGCCATTCGTCGGTACCCGCCGCCCATTCGCCGTGCGGCAATTCTTGC
>CAWFAR010000005.1:0-552855 GCA_963813935.1 uncultured Actinomycetota bacterium | reverse complement strand
AGAGCGCACGCTCGGCGAGTCGTTCGTCGTCGAGATCGATCGCCACGAGACCGAGCAACATCGCGATCTCCGCGTTCCGCCAGTCCAGGCTGAAGCCGGCCTTCAGCGAATCGAACGCCTCGACAATCTCGTCGATCGCCAAGTGCGCCCTCGCGGCCTCCAGGTGCAGACGGGCCAGGAGCGGGGTGCGCTTGCCCCTCGCGCGCCCGGTCGCCTCGTGGATCGCAGCCAGCGCTTCCGCCGGATGTCCGAGCCTGCGCTGCGCGCCGGCCCAGAGAAGGACGGCGTCGAGGCTGTCGCGGTCGCCCGCGCGCGCGCGCTCCGCGACGCGAAGCGCGCCTGCCGCGTCCTGCGCGCCGTCGAGCAAGAGCAGCCCGGCGCGAACGAGGAGGCGCGTGCGCTCGTCGGCGTCCGGGGCGCTCCCGTCGCCGGGCTCGCGCTCGGCGTGCGCGACCAGGAGGTTCGCGAGCCGGGCCACGTCGCCGGTCATCTCGCAGACACGCTCGAGCCGCTGCATGAGCTCGCGGCTCTCGGGGGCCTTGGCGATCGCGGACTCGAGGGCATCGCGTGCGGCCCCGGCGTCCCCGGCGCGTTCGCAAGCATCGGCCATCGCGAGGGCCACCCGGACCAGACCTTCGTTGTCGCCCGCCTCCGCAATCGGCAGGAGCTTGCGGTACGTCTCGGCCGCGAGGGTCCAGTTCCCATCCGCGCCGTGAAGCGCCGCCATTCTCTCGAGACCGTCGGCCTGCGCCGGGCTTCGTGCCAGGAGCCGTTCGAGCTCGCGTCGCGCCTCGCCGAAGCGCTGGGCGTGCAAGAGCACGTCCACGACGCGGATCGCATAGACGTTCGCCGTGGCGGGCAGGGGCCGCCCCTCCGCGCGGTTCATCTGACGCTCGAGCACGCGGGCGTGCAGCGCCAGGAGCGCGTCGGCGTGACGAACGTCGGCGACGGCCGCCGTCTCGAGGTCGAAGAGAGCGCCGTCGTCGTCGCCGAGGGTCTCGCGCGCGTTTGCGCGCATCAGCAAGAGCTCCGCATCGTCGGCCCGCGCCGCGATCGCCGGATCCAGCAGGCGCAGCGTCCTTCCTGGATCGCCCGCCTCGCGGTACGCGTCGACCAGGCGCCGGAAGAACGCCGCGTTCTTCGGATCCGCCGCGAACCCCAGCTCGAGCGCGCGCGTCGCGCCGGCGGCGTCGCCCGCGCGATCGCGCAGATCGAGCAGGCATTGCGCGAGGGTCGCATCGGAGCGGCCGTCGATCATCCTCTCGAGGCCGTCCGCGAGGCGCTCGCTGCCGAGGGCCTCGAGGCGCTCGACCAGCGCACCGAGCCACGCGCCCGACGCCGCCGAGCGATCGTCGGGGCTTCCATCGGCCGCGGAGCGCTCGTCCATGGGACGATCGAGAATGGACTCGTAGATGGGGAGCGCCTCCTTGGGGCGTCCGGCTCGCTCCAGCGCGCTGCCGAGGCGCCACCTCGCCCCCGCCGAAGCCGCGTCGGTCAATCCCGCGCGGAGCCGACCTTCGAGCACCGCGACCAGCTCGTCGAAACGCCCCAGCCTTTCGAGGGCGTCGGCGAGCCGATCGGCGGCCTCGCCGTCCCCCGGGTTGGCTTTCAGCGCGCTCGAGAGGAGGGTGACGGCGTCGCCGTGTCGAGAGGGGTCCTCGAGGAGGGTGGTCGCGAGCTCCACCTGCAGCCGGTTCCGATCCGCGCCAGGCTTCAGGTTGGGAATCGCCGCCTCGAGCAGCGCCGCCCGACGCTGCATCATCACGATGCGCGCGCTCTCGTCGCCGAACGAGCGATGAGCCGTTGCGAGCGCGGTCCACGCGGCGGAGTCGGTCAGGCCCTCGTGCTCGAGCTCGCGGTACATCCGCTCGGCATGGCGGGCGATTCGGGCCCGCACGCCCGGGTCGCGGGCGAGGTGCTCCGCCCAGATGGCGGCAAGGTCGCTGAGGGCGCTCGCTCGAGCGGCCAGCGTGGCGCCTCGCTCGACGCGCCTCTCGATCGATCGCGCGAGCAGGTCGTAGCGGGCGCGCGCGCGGAGCGGACCCTCGAAGCGACTCGGGTCCTCCCCGGTCTCGAGCGCCGCGTCGACCGCCGAGTCCACGAAATCGAGGGCCCGCGCGGCGTCGTCCTTGCGCGCGGCGACCTCGCTGAGCTCCACGAAGACCTCGGCGCGATGGGGCCCCGAAGGGCCGGCCGCGGCGTCGTCGATCGCGTGGTGGATCGCGAGGACCAGCGCGCGATAGGTGCTCTCGGCGAGATCGAGGTCGCCGGATGCGAGCGCCGCTCGTCCGAGGTCGTAGAGGATCGCCGGGCGCGACGGATGCATCTCGGAGGCGGTCCGCAGCTCGGCCAGCGCCCCTTCGGCTCGCCCTGCGCGCGTGAGCGCGTGCGCCAGTCTGTGATCGACCAGGGCGCGCTCCTTGGAGCGCTGGTCGCGGTACGTCGCCACCTGGTCGCGGAGAACGACGGCGGCCTCGTCCCACTTTCCGGACGCCTCGAGCACGTCGGCGAGTGCCGGCCGAAGCGTCGCGTCGGTGGGGTACCAGGCCACGGCGAGCTGCAGCAGCGCGGCAGCCTCCGCGGGCTCGTCGAGCTCGTGCCAGTGAAGGTCCGCCGCCTCGCGGAGCCAAGCGAGCCGCCGCTCGGGATGCCCCGGACGCCGCGCCTGCGCCGAGAGCAGGCGTGCGAGCGGCCGCCACGCCGCGTCCTCGCGGTAGAGCGTGATCAGGCGATCGGGGACCTGCTCGACGCGCTCGGCCTCGACGCCCGCCGCGAGCGCGCTCTCGAGGTGCGACCGCGCGCGACCGCGATCGCCCAGCGCCACGCACGCGTCGGCGAGCTGCAGCGCGCGAAGGCCCCGGACCTCGGCGGGCGAATGGCTGGCGAGCCACTCGAGCGCCTCGGCCGCCTCCGCCCACGCGCCGCGCTCCGAATGGATCCTCGCGAGCGCCTCGAACGCCGCCAGCGAGCCCAGGGCGCCCGCGCGCCCGTACGCCGCCACGGCCTTCTCGGCGTCGTCCTGGCGTTCCCATAGACGCGCGGCGCGCTCCCAGCACGCGCGCTCCTCGGTCGCCCGCCCGGCCTTCTCGTGCACGAGGCTCTGCGCCTCCCAGAGGGCCGCGAGGCGCGGCAGCTCCCCGGACTCCTCGAGCAGCGTCGCGAAGCGCAGGAGCGACCTCGCCGCCACGTCGTCGCCGCCGTCCTCTTCGAAGAGCTCCCCGAACGTGCGGATCGCGCGCGCGTTGTCCGCCAGGCGGTCCGCGCAGATCAGGGCGGCCTCGCGGACCAGCTCGCGCCGGCGCGCTTGCTCGAAGGGCAACCGGCTGCAGCGGGTCAGGAGGTTCAGCGCGGCTTCGCCCTTCCCGCTCTCCACGAGGAGCTTCTCGAGGATGTGGATGACGCGCCACGCCCCGTCCGCCGCGTCGTCTCGGCCCGGTCCGGCGGGCTGCTTCCACGCGCCGAGCGTTCGCTGGAGCATCGCTTCGAACGCAATCTTCGCCAGGGGCACATCGCCGGCCACGTCGGCCTCGACCTGGCCGACGACCTGCGCGAAGACGCCCGTCGGGCTCGAGCGCTCGGCCGCCGCGAGGCGCAGCGCGACGAGGTCCCGAACGGATCGCGCGCGCGCCTCGGCATCGCGGGCCAGCGCCAGCTCGCGCTCGGCCATCCGGACGACGTCGTCGACCTGCCCCGCCGCCTCGTAGTGCGCGCGCAAGACCGCAATCGCGCGCGTCTGCGCCACGGCCGCCGGAGAGGGGTCCGCCGCGCCGTCGTCGGCCGCCTCTGCGCCGCCGGCCGCCCCGCGATCGGCGGCCAGGCGCTCGAGGAGATCGGTCATGTCGGCGACCGCCGCTCCGTCCGAGAGCAGCCGGTCGACGATGGCGATCGCCTTCTTCCCCGCTCCCCAGGTCCGTCCAGAGCGACGCGATCTTGCGGAGAAGCTCGCGATGGTGAAAGCCGGTGCACCGGTCGAGACGCCCGCCGAGCAGCTGGATGAGGGCGCTCGTCTGCCCCTGCTTCTCGTAGAGACGCTCCAGCGCGGCGTCGACCGCGGGGTCTTCGGGGCGAAGCTCGTGGATCGACTCGAGGTAAACGATCGCGCGCTCGGGGCTGGCCGCGAGGTCCTTCGCCGCGAAGGCCGCCTCGTCGAGCAGATCGGCGTGGGCGCGCGCGTCGACCGCCGCGGCGATAGCGCGGTCGTAGATGCGAAAGAGCTCGTCCCACCGAGCCTGGGAGCCGAGCACCAATTTGACGCGATCGATCGCCCACCGTGCGCCCGGCGAGAGCTCGAGCAGCCGCTGGAGGGCTTCGACGAGCAGCGGCGAGGCCGCGCCGTACTCACCCTCGAAGGCAATCATGCGCTGCACCAGCGTCTCGGCGAGCACGGCGTCCACGGGGCTTTCGACGAGCGCGCGGTGGTACGCCCGCGAGACGACCTCCCCTGCCCGACCTCACGCGCGACCGTCTCGGCGGCCTGCCAGAGGTCATCGCGTCCGGGATCTCGATCGCCCCGTCGACGGCCGCTCGCAGGGCCTCGGCGCGGTCCTCGGTGAGCTCGACGACGCGCAGAAACCACCGCTGGCGCGCGCCCTCCCATGGCCGCGGTCTCGGCGCACGCCTTCACGAGGAACTCGTAGACACGCAGGCGAGTCGAGGGGTCGGCCTCGTCTGCCAGCTCTTCGAGGCGCTCGACGATCGGGCCGCGCGCGGACGCGTCCGCGAGCGTGCGCTGCATCATCTGGTGCACCGCTGCGATCGGCGGGACGACGCTGAAGAGGGGCGCGAGCGCCAGCGCCGCTTCCGCCGGGCGGCCCATCTCCTCGAGCAGCAGGCGAGCCATCCGGAGGATCACCCGCCGCTCGGTCTCGCTCGCCGAGTCACGCAAAAGTCGCAGGGCCGCCAGCCCGCCCTCGAAGTCTCCGGCGTGAAGACGCAGGCGGCAGAGCGCCTCGAGCGCCTCTCGGCGACCCGGGTCGATCTCGGCCAGCCGCTCGTAGACCGCGATCGCCGCGTCGGCCTCGCCGAACTCGTCCTCCGCCCGGCCCCAGTCGACGAGCACCTTGATTGGTCGCGCCTCGCGGCCCGCTCGCCAGCCGTACAGCCACCGCCGATCGAGGTGCCGCTCCTGCGCGCTGGCTCGCGATTCGATGAACGACTCGAAGTCTCGGACGTCTTCTTCGAGGGCGAGGGACTCGACGAGCTCCCGGTACACGAGGGAGGCCTGGTCTTGACGCGACGGATCCGAGCTCAGAGCCCGAGCGCGGGCTCGCTTGAGGGCGCGTGCGCGCTCCTTGGCGTCGGGTCGCGAGCGCGCGAGGACCTCGTCGAGCAGCGAGACGAACTCCTCCGCCGCCCCGGCGTCGATCGCACTCTTCTCGAGCTCGAGCAGCAGGCGAGCGGGTCCCTCTTCGGCCAGGTCGGTCCGGATGAGGACGCGCAGGACCGCCGGGAGCTTGGTCCAGTCGTTCGACTGTCGGTAAAGTCCGGCCAGGCGCTGGGCGGAGTCTCGGTCGTCGGGCAAGGCCTCGAGGACACGCTCGTAGAGGGCCTGCGCGTGCGCCTGCTCGGCGGGCGAGCCCTCGCACATCTGCGCCGCAGGCCTCCAGGACTCGGCCGCCGCGCGGGGATCGCGCAGCTGGGCGAACTGGAAGTCGCCGAGCCGCTCGAGCGCGCGTCGCTTCGCGTCGCCGCTGCCGGCCCGGACGAGCAGCTCGAGCGCCGACCGGTGCAGGATCGGGTCGTCCTCGTCGTGGGCGATCTCCGCGATCGCCTGGAGCGTCGCCGGGGTGACGCTCGCGTCTTCGAGCAGCTCGCGGCAAAGCGCGACGGCGCCGGTCTTGTCGCCCTGGCGGGCGAGCGCGCGGACCAGACGGAGGGTCACCTCGTGACGGTCGCGCCCTCGCAGCGAGGGCCGCGCGCGCACCATCGCCGCGAAGGACGTTCGCGTTCGCGGGTGGTCTTATCTTGGACATCGGTGATCACCGGGACGAGTAGCCCTCGTTTGGTAGCTACCCCGAAGCCCAGGTGCACGTGACGATGGACGTGCACCTGCGGACCGTCCGGTGAATCAACCCACGTTGAGTTGAGAATCTCGTTGTGGGTCAATGCGATAACCAGCATCCGCAGCGTCAGCACGAACGGCGGCGTGACCGGCATCGCCGGTCCGCGCCAATCGCGGCCGGCCAGCAACCTTTAGCTTTCAGGCGGGCTCCCCGGCTCGCCGCAGCAGCATTTCCGCGTGCTTGAGCACCGGCGAGTCGACCATTTGTCCTTCGAACGCGAACACCCCTCGCTCGGTCTGCGCTGCCGCCAAAACCCTTCGCGCCCAGTCCAGCTTCTCCTCGCTGGGGCGATAGGCATTGCGCACCACCGGGATCTGGGTCGGGTGGATGCAGACGGTCCCATGGAAGCCCACCGCGACGGCGTCGTTGGCCTCCGCCTGCAAGCCTTCGATGTCACGGATGTCCAAATGCACGGCGTCGAGCGCGATCCGGCCGAACGCGGACGCCGCGAGCAGGATCGTCGACCGTAACTGGCGCGCAACATCCCGATAGGTGCCGTCGGGCTGCCGGCTGGAGCTGCCGCCCAACGTGGCAATCAGGTCCTCAGCTCCCCACATCATCGCCACAGTGCCCTCCGCCGCGGCGATTTCGGCGGCGAACACCGCACCTCGCGGGGTCTCCACCAGTGCGACGACGTCACGCGGCGCGAGCGCGGTCACCTGCGCGGCCGATTCGGTCTTGGACAGCATCACCGTCGTGTAGGCGGTGTCGGCCAGGGCATCCAGGTCGCGGGCCTGCTCGTCGGTGCCTGCGGCGTTGATCCGTACCACGGTGCGGTCGGGGTCCAGCGGGGTCTCGCGCAGTGCCTTGCGGGCAGCAGGCTTGTCCGCTTCGGCCACGCCGTCCTCAAGGTCGAGAATCACCACATCGGCGGCGGCCGCGGCCTTCGCGAAACGCTCCGGTCGGTCGGCCGGGCAGAACAGCCAGCCGGGGCCGGCGGCACGCAGGTTCATCGCGCCTCCACTGTGTCTGCATCAGGAGCAGGCCGCTTCTGTACCAGCGTGGTGCGCACCGCCCGCGCAACGACGTCGCCGTGCTGGTTGCGCCCGGTGTGCTCGAGGGTGACGATGCCTTCCCCGGGCCGGCTCTTCGATTCGCGCTTGCCGGTGCACACGGTCTCGGCGTAGAGGGTGTCGCCGTGGAAGACCGGTTTGGGGAACGACACCTCGGAGAAGCCGAGGTTGGCCACGATGGTGCCCAGCGTCAGCTGGGCAACCGACAGCCCGACCAGCGTCGAGAGCGTGAACATCGAATTCACCAGCCGCTCGCCGCGAAAGCCCGGCTGCCCGGCCGCCCACGCCGCATCGAGGTGCAGCGACTGGGTGTTCATGGTCAGCGTGGTGAACAACACGTTGTCGGCCTCGGTGACGGTGCGGCCGGGCCGATGCAGGTATGTCGTGCCGATCTCGAACTCCTCAAACCACAAGCCCCGCTGGACAACCGACTTGCCGCCCCGCTCGTCTGCCGTCACGACAGGCCCAGAGATCGCGCGATGAGCATCAGTTGCACCTCCGTGGTGCCCTCACCGATTTCGAGAATCTTGCTGTCGCGGTAATGACGGGCCACCGGATACTCGTTCATGAAGCCGTATCCGCCGTGGATCTGGGTGGCGTCGCGGGCGTTGTCCATCGCCGCCTCCGACGCGATCATCTTGGCGATTGCCGCATCCTTCTTGAATGGCTTGCCCGCCAACATCTTTGCGGCCGCTTCGTAGTACGCCGTGCGGGCGACGTGCGCTCGTGCCTCCATCCGCGCGATCTTGAAGCTGATCGCCTGATAGGAGCCGATCGGCTGGCCGAACGATTGGCGCTCCTTGGCGTACTTGACGCTTTCGTCGACGCAGCCCTGCGCGGCACCGGTGGCCAGCGCGGCGATGGCGATGCGGCCCTCGTCCAGGATGGACAGGAAGTTCGAGTAACCGGTCCCGCGAGCGCCCAGCAGGTTCTCCTCCGGGACGCGGGCGTCGGCGAAGGTCAACGGGTGTGTGTCCGAAGCGTTCCAGCCGACCTTGCTGTAGACCGGCTCGACGGTGAAACCCGTTGTGCCGCTGGGCACGATGATCGTCGAGATCTCTTTTTTGCCGTCAGCGACAGTGCCGGTGACCGCGGTAACGGTGACCAGTGAGGTGATGTCGGTGCCCGAGTTGGTGATGAATTGCTTGCTGCCGTTGATCACCCACTCGCCACTCTCGAGCCGGGCGGCGGTGCGGGTGCCGCCCGCGTCGGAGCCCGCACCTGGCTCGGTGAGCCCGAAGCCGGCCAGCGCCCGCCCGGCCGTCAGGTCAGGCAGCCATTGTTGCTTTTGTTCTTCAGTGCCGAACCGGTAGATCGGCATCGCTCCGAGGCTCGCGCCGGCTTCCAGCGTGATCGCCACGGATTGGTCAATCTTGCCTAGCTCCTCAAGTGCCAGCGACAGCGCGAAGTAATCGCCGCCCATGCCGCCGTATTCCTCTGGGAACGGCAAGCCGAACAACCCCATTTCGCCCATCTTGGCGACGACTTCGTACGGGAAGCTGTGCTCCTCATCGTGTTTGGCCGACACCGGCGCAACCACGGTGCGCGCGAAGTCGGCAACCGTGTCGCGGAGATCCTCGTATTCCTTGGGTAACGTCCCTGCCGTAATGGAAGTTGTCATGATCCTCTAATCCTTGCTTTCTTTATCGGGAATCAGCCGCGCCAATACCTGGTCGACTGACACCTGGTCGCCGACAGAGACCAGCACCTCTACTCGCCCCGAAACCGGTGCGGTCAGCGAGTGTTCCATCTTCATCGCCTCGACGACGACTACCACTGCGCCCTCGGAGACCTCGGCGCCGGAGTCCACCTGAACTGCAATCACATTGCCCGGCATAGGGCTGAGAATCTCCGCCTGCCGCGCGCCTGCCGCACGATGAATCTTTTGCTCCTCGGCCTCCCGCAGATGCCAGGTTCCGCGCTCATCGGCGATCCACAGGTGTCGGTCGGCCTCGGCCCACCGGTAGTCGCGGCGTAGCCCATCCAGCGTCACGCTCATCTGCGATGGCTCGACTTGCACGATCGCTAAATGAATCTCACCGTCACCGACCTGTACCTTGGCGGCCTCGGGCGGCCCCCACACCGACACCGTCTCGCTGCGCAGCGGAGTGCGCATCGCGGTGCGGACCGGCGCAGCGCCACCGCCGACGCGCCATCCGGTCGGTGCACCCCACAGGTTGCCCCGAGTGCGGCGGGCCAACGCCCACTGACGGAACAGGCCGCCGGCAGCGAGCACGTCGTCGGGCGCCGGCAGCGGCGCGAAGTCGGCCAGCCGCTCGTCCAGCAGCGCGGTGTCCAGGTCGCCGGCACGCACTCGCTGGTCGGCGAGCAGAAAGCGGAGGAACTCGATATTGGTCTGCACGCCCAGAACCGCAGTCTGCGCCAGCGCCTGATCGAGTTGTGCGAGAGCCTCATCGCGGTCGGCGCCGTAAGCGATCACCTTGCTCAGCATCGGGTCGTAATCGCTGCCCACCACCGTCCCGTGTAACAACGACGAGTCCACCCGCACGCCGGCGCCGGAGGGTTCGAAGACCTGCAGCACCCGCCCGCCGGTAGGCAGAAAACCTCGTGCTGGATCCTCCGCATACACCCGGGCCTCGATCGCGTGCCCCCGCAGCTCGATGTCGTCCTGCGCAAAGGCGAGCTTCTCACCGGCGGCGACGCGCAACTGCCATTCGACCAAGTCCAGCCCGGTGACTTCTTCGGTGACCGGATGTTCCACCTGCAGACGGGTATTCATCTCCATAAAGAAGAATTCGTCGGGACGGTCAGCAGACACGATGAACTCCACCGTGCCCGCGCCGACGTAATCCACGCTGCGGGCGGTGTTGCAGGCCGCCGCCCCGATCCGCGCACGGGTCTGGGAATCAAGCAGCGGCGAGGGCGCTTCCTCGATGACCTTCTGGTGGCGCCGCTGCAGGCTACACTCACGCTCGCCGAGGTGCACCACGTTGCCGTGCGCATCGGCGAGTACCTGCACCTCGATATGCCTGGGCCGCAACACGAATCGCTCCAGGAACAACGTATCGTCGCCGAACGAGGAGGCGGCCTCCCGGCGGGCGCTCACCAGCGCTTCGCGCAGCCGGGCCGGGTCTTCCACGAGGTGCATGCCCTTGCCGCCGCCGCCCGCGGACGGCTTGATCAGCACCGGATAACCGACCTCTTCGGCTGCCGCGACCAACTCGTCGTCGCTCAGCCCCGATTTCGCCACCCCGGGCACCACCGGCACGTCGAAAGCGGAGACCGCGTTCTTGGCGGTGATCTTGTCGCCCATCACCTCGATCGCGCGGGCCGGCGGACCCAAGAACACCACCCCGGCGCGTTCGCACGCGGCAGCGAAATGAGCGTTCTCGGAAAGAAATCCGTAGCCGGGGTGGATCGCCTGGGCTCCGGTGCGCGCCGCGGCGTCGAGCACCTTGTCGATGTCGAGGTAGCTATCGCGCGCCGCCGCGGGTCCCAGCCGGACCGCCGTGTCGGCTTCCTGCACGTGTCGGGCGTCAGCGTCGGGGTCGCTGTAGACGGCGACGGACCGGATACCCAGGCGACGCAAGGTCCGGATCACCCGCACGGCAATCTCGCCACGGTTGGCCACTAGTACGGTCTCAAACACTGCACTCACATCCGGAAGACGCCGTAGGAGACCGGTTCCAGCGGTGCGTGCGCACACACCGAAAGTGCAAGCCCGACACATGTTCTCGTGTCAGCAGGATCGATGATCCCGTCGTCCCACAAGCGGGCGGTCGAATAGTACGGGTTGCCCTGGTCCTCGTACTGCTCGCGGATAGGAGCCTTGAACGCTTCCTCTTGGTCGGCCGACCAGGGTTTGCCTGCCGCGGCGAGTTGCTCGCCGCGCACTGTCGCCAGCACGGACGCGGCCTGCTCGCCGCCCATGACCGAGATCCGCGCATTGGGCCACATCCACAGAAAGCGTGGCGAGTACGCCCGGCCACACATCGAATAGTTGCCCGCGCCGTACGATCCGCCGATCACGACGGTCAACTTGGGGACCCGGGCACAGGCCACGGCGGTGACCATCTTGGCGCCGTGCTTGGCGATGCCACCGGCCTCGTAGTCGCGGCCGACCATGAAGCCGGCGATGTTCTGCAAAAACAGCAGCGGGATTTTGCGCTTGTCGCACAGCTCGATGAAATGCGCGCCCTTCAAAGCGGATTCGCTGAACAGCACACCGTTGTTGGCGACGATCCCGACGGGGTGACCATGGATGCGCGCGAACGCGGTCACCAGTGTCTTGCCGTATTTGGCCTTGAACTCGCTGAATTCGCTGCCATCGACGAGCCGCACGATGACCTCGTGCACGTCGTAGGGCACCCGCGGATCCGGGGGGACGACATCGTAGAGCTCGGCTGGTGAGTGCTTGGGCTCGACCGGGCGTCGCACCTCCCATTGACTGGGCTCACGCGGGCCGAAGGTGGCCGTGATCGAGCGGACAATCCGCAGCGCGTGCTCGTCGTCGTCGGCGAGGTGGTCGGTGACACCGGAGACCCGCGAATGCAGGTCGCCGCCACCGAGTTCTTCGGCCGAGACGATCTCGCCGGTGGCGGCCTTGACCAGTGGCGGACCGCCGAGAAAGATCGTGCCCTGCTCGCGGACGATGACGGCCTCGTCGCTCATCGCCGGCACGTAGGCGCCGCCCGCCGTGCATGAGCCGAGCACCGCCGCCACCTGCGGAATACCTTTGGCGCTCATGGTCGCCTGGTTGTAGAAGATCCGCCCGAAATGCTCCCGGTCGGGAAACACCTCGTCTTGGCGCGGCAGGAAGGCGCCGCCGGAGTCGACCAGGTAGATGCACGGCAGCCGGTTCTGCAGCGCGACTTCCTGGGCGCGCAGGTGCTTTTTGACCGTCATCGGGTAGTAGGTGCCACCCTTGACCGTTGCGTCGTTGGCCACGATCACACACTCGCGCTCCGACACCCGGCCGATCCCGGTGATGATTCCGGCTCCCGGTGACTCGTCGTCGTACATGCCGCCCGCGGCCAGCGGTGCCAGCTCCAAAAACGGGCTGCCCGGATCGAGCAGGCGATCCACCCGTTCGCGGGGCAGCAGCTTGCCGCGACTGACGTGACGCTCCCGCGCACGTTCGTTGCCGCCCAGAGCCGCAGCAGCAAGCTTGGTGTTCAACTCAGCGACCAGCCGGCGGTGCTCATCGGCGAACGATGGCGCGGCCGTCACGGACATACTCACGACTGCCTCCCGGTTGTCGCCAGCACAAGGGGCGGTTCGGTTTTCGCGCGCACCTCGTCGACCGAGACCCCCGGTGCGGTCTCGATCAGGTGCAAGCCGTCGTCGCGCACGTCGATGACAGCGAGGTCGGTGATGATGCGGTTGACACAGCTCACGCCGGTCAGCGGCAACGTGCACCGCTCAACGACTTTCGGACTGCCGTCCTTGGCCGTGTGTTCCATCATCACGATCACCTTGCGGGCACCGTGCACCAGGTCCATCGCGCCACCCATACCCTTGACCATCTTTCCGGGAATCATCCAGTTGGCAAGGTCGCCGGTGGCCGAGACCTGCATGGCCCCAAGCACCGCGATGTCGAGGTGTCCCCCGCGGATGATTCCGAATGAGGCCGAGGAGCCGAAGAACGCCGCTCCCGGCATCGTGGTTACCGTCTCCTTGCCCGCGTTGATCAGATCCGCGTCAACGTCCTCGCGCCTGGGATAGGGCCCCACACCCAGGATCCCGTTCTCGGAATGCACCACGACGGTGACGCCGTCGGGGATGTGGTTGGGAACCTGCGTCGGCATTCCGATACCGAGGTTGACGTATTGGCCATCCTCGAATTCGGCAGCCACCCGCGCGGCCAAGTCTTCCTTGCTCCAGCTCACAGTCGCACCGTCAGCTTCTCGATCCGCTTGACCGGATCAGGCACGTGCACGATCCGCTGAACGAAGATGCCCGGGGTGTGCACCGCGGCGGGGTCGATCTCTCCGGGCTCGACGAGATGCTCAACCTCGGCGACCGTGATCCTGCCGGCCTGGGCGCAGTCGGGGTTGAAGTTGGCGGCGGCCTCGCGGTAGACGAGGTTGCCATGTCGGTCGCCCTTCCAGGCATGCACCAGTGCGAAGTCGGTGCGGATCGCCCGCTCGAGAACGTAGGTGACGCCATCGAACTCGCGGGTCTCCTTGGGCGGCGACATCACCACCACCTCGCCCGAGGCGTCGTAGCGCCATGGCAGCCCGCCGTTGGCGACGGGGGTGCCGACTCCGGCAGCCGTGTAGAAAGCCGGTATGCCCATCCCGCCGGCGCGCATCCGTTCGGCAAGGGTGCCCTGCGGGTTGAGCTCCACTTCGAGTTCCCCGGCGAGGAATTGGCGTGCGAATTCCTTGTTATCACCCACATATGAGGCGATGGCCCGGCGAATTCGCTTGTGCTGCAATAGCGGACCCAACCCGACGCCGTCGCCGCCGCAGTTGTTCGACACCGTCTCCAGGTCGCGCACACCGCTATGGACCAGCGCCGCGATCAGTGCTTCGGGGATGCCGCAGAACCCGAATCCCCCGACCGCCAGGGACGACCCGTCGGTTATGTCGGCGACCGCCTCAGCGGCCGTCGCCACCACCTTGTCCATCGCCGCAGCAGCCTCCTTGCCGTCGTGGCGGTCTACATCCGGCCCGGCTCCGAGCCGGGCAGCAAAGAACTTTTCAGTTAATACTCATTAACTGGGTTGAGGATACCATCGTCCGCACCGTCGCGTCCAGGGAGGGAATGGGCGCTCAGCCTTGGCCGCGGAGGTACTCGATAGCTCGCTGCCGCATCTCGATTTTGCGTACCTTGCCGGTGACGGTCATCGGGAACTCGTCGACGATCCACACATAACGCGGGATCTTGAACCTGGCGATTCGGCCCGTGCAGAACTCCCGCAGGCCCTCCATGGTCAGCTCCGGCGCTCCTTCGCGCAGCATGACAACGGCCATGAGCTCCTCCCCGTACTTTTCATCCGGCACCCCGATGACATGGCCGTCGACGATGTCGGGATGGGTGTAGAGGAACTCCTCGATCTCATGCGGGGAGATGTTCTCGCCACCGCGAACGACGATGTCCTTGATCCGGCCGGTGATCCGGACGTATCCCCATGCGTCCATTGCGGCCAGATCTCCGGTGTGCATCCAGCCGTCCGCGTCGATGACCTCGGCGGTCCGCTCCGGGTCGTTCCAGTAGCCGGCCATCACCGAATAGCCCCGGGTGCAGAACTCGCCGGCGACGCCGCGGGGCACGGTCTCGCCGGTGGCCGGATCGGCCACCTTGACTTCCAGATGCGGGCCCGCGCGGCCGACAGTGGCGACACGACGTGCCAGCGAATCGTCGGTACGCGTCTGCGTGGAAACCGGTGACGTCTCGGTCATGCCGTAACAGATCGAGATGCCCGGCATGTGCATGCGCTCGATCACCTTGCGCATCACCTCGACCGGGCAGGGCGAGCCCGCCATGATCCCGGTGCGCAGGCTGCTCAGCTCGTAGTCGGCGAATTCCGGTAGGTCGAGCTCGGCGATGAACATCGTCGGCACGCCGTAGAGGCTGGTGCACCGCTCGGCGTGCACCGCCTGCAAGGTGGCAGCCGGCTCAAAGCCGGGCGCCGGAATCACCATGCATGCACCATGGCTGGTGGCCGCCAGATTCCCCATCACCATGCCGAAGCAGTGATAGAAGGGCACCGGGATGCAAATTCGATCCTGAGCGGTGTACTCGAGCAGCTCCCCTACCAGGTAGCCGTTGTTGAGGATGTTGCGGTGGCTCAGCGTGGCAGCCTTCGGGTATCCCGTTGTGCCGGAGGTGTATTGGATGTTGATCGGATCGCGGTTGTCGAGTGTCGCGGCGATCTCGTTCAGCGTGCCAAGGTCGGCATCCGCATCGGCGAGCTGGTCCCAGCGATCGCTGTCCAGCAGCACCACATCGCTCAGGCCCGGGCAACGCGGCGCCACCTCGGCCAGCATCGCGGCGTAGTCGGTGGTCTTGAAACTCGGGGCGGCAATCACCATCGTGACCTCGGATTGCCTTAGCGCATACTCCAATTCGCCGGCACGGTAGGCAGGATTGATTGTTACCAGGATCGCGCCGATCTCGGCGGTCGCGTACTGGACGAGCACCCACTCCCATCGGTTCGGCGCCCAGATACCGACCCGATCGCCCACACCGATCCCCGCCCGCACCAACCCCGTCGCCAATCGGCGCACGGACACCAGCAATTCGGCATAACTCCACCGTCGCCCGGCCCGGACGTCGACGAGCGCGTCGCCGTGCGCCCACTTGGTGGCGCTGGCAACGAAGTTGGCGCCGATAGTCGTCTCGAGCAGCGGAAGGTCACTCGAACCGCGGTCATACGACAGCGGATTGGGGTCTGCGGCTCCTGTGGCTGCCACGGTTCCTCCGGCTTGTTCGGTTACCAACCTAGACCGTCGCCAACGTCGGTTACCATGCCGCAGTTTGAGTTAATAGCGAATAACCCATGCTATGTTAGTGGCAATTAACCGACTGGACGAGTTGTGGACGGAGGTCCGTCATGACAACGTCCGTCCCGCACGGCCAGCCCGGCCGTCCCGGCGCCCGAAATCGCCGCAGCCAGTTGAAATCCGACCGGCGCTTACAACTGCTGTCGGCTGCCGAACGGCTGTTCGCCGAACGCGGTTTCCTCGCGGTGCGGCTGGAGGACATCGGCGCCGCTGCCGGCGTCAGCGGTCCGGCCATCTACCGGCACTTCCCCAACAAGGAATCGCTGCTCGTCGAGTTGCTGGTCGGCATCAGCGCACGGCTACTCGCCGGCGCCCGCGATGTGACGGCCCGCAGCTCCGACGCCGCCTCAGCACTGGACGGCCTCATCGATTTTCACCTCGACTTTGCGCTGGGCGAGCCAGACCTGATCCGCATCCAGGACCGAGACCTGGCCCACCTGCCCGAGACTGCTGCGAAGCAAGTACGCAAGGCCCAGCGCCAGTATGTAGAGGTCTGGGTGGGCGTGCTAGGCGAGCTGAACCCCGAGCGGGCTGAAACCGATGCCCGGCTGACGGCGCACGCGGTATTCGGCTTGTTGAACTCGACACCGCACAGCATGAAGACTGGCGACAATTCGCGCACCAAGCCGACGGGAGTGGCGCGGTCACGTGTGGTGATGCGGGCGATGACGGTCGCTGCATTGATCGCCAGTGACCAGAGCCAGTAGCGTCCGCCAGGTACCCTGCAAGCCATGAGGTGGACATGAACGATCCACGTCGGCCCGAGCGGTTTAGTCCCCCTCTTCCGGGGTCTGGATCGGCCGGGCCGCAGGGCCCGCGAATTCCGCCGCCCATTGATCCGGCCTACGCCGAGCAAGCGCCCTATGCGCCTACCTACGGCGGGGGGTATAACCCCCAATGGACGCAGAGCCTGAACGAAACCAACCCGACCAATCGGCTGCCGTCGTACTGGCAACAAGACCAGCCTCCGCCGGGTGAGCTGCCTCCCGAGGGACTGACTCCCCCGCCGCCGGAAGGCCCGAAATCGCCACGCTGGTTGTTGATCGTCGCCGGCGCGGCGGTGCTGCTGGTCGTCGCGCTGGTAATCGCGGTGGTACTTGCCAACGGTGCGATCAAAACCCAGACCGCCGTACCGCCATTGCCCGCCATGCCGGGATCGAGTCCGGAAACCACAACGCCGACCACGCGGACGTCGCCGCGGTCGCGGACCGCGGTGCCGCCGCCTACCGCCTCTGCCACGCCGACCGAGACGACCGGACCCGCGGCGATGCAAACCGTCGTCTACAACGTCAACGGCGATGGGCGTGCGATCAGCATCACCTACTGGGACACCGGCGATGTCATACAGACCGAGTTCAACGTGGCGCTGCCGTGGAGCAAGCAGGTCAGCCTGTCACAGTCGGCCGCTCATCCGGCCAGCGTCACGATCATCAACATCGGCCACAATGTCACCTGCACGCTCACGGTGGATGGGGTTCAGGTGCGCCAACGCGTCGGGGCGGGCATAACCATCTGCGACGCCGGGCACTAGGACTGTTCTAATTTCGAGAGTGCAAGTCAGGCGGTCAAACCGGCTTTGACCTGCGCATTCAGATCACACGACATCACATGAGATATCTGTAACTGTGCTCAAACCGTGCTCACGATGTGCTCACGGGCAAGAGTGATCGCTTCATCTCCGCAGTTTCGAATCCTGCCGGGGGCACCAGCATCCACGCAGCTCAAGCACTATTTCCGCCGAACCACCCAAGCAGTGTGCGATCTGCACCCCGAAACCGACTGATCAGACGAGTCCGGCACCCGAGACGCCCCGCCGGATCGATGAAGGCGGGGCGTTGCTCTACGGTATTGCGCCGCCAACTTCGACTATTCGCGGGTACACGATTGTCAGGTCGACCAACGGGCTCATCACGTAGAACTCGCCCGTTGTGAAGTCCGCGCTGACTTCGGCGTTGTCGACATAGGAGCCCAGCCTTAACGCGACGTCGATAATCAGTTGCTGGCCAGGTGGCACGATCTCCTGCTGGTAGCCCACGAGAGTTCCCCGGTACACCACGTCGTACTTCGTTTGGTCATCGGTGTCGAAACCGGTCGAATCGGCGACGAGGTCGAGGACGTTCCACGTTTCGCCGCTCTGGGGCGCCGCCGACGATATCGGCTGCGTCCAAGTCTGCACGAGGTCGAGAGTCGGGTCGAGCGTTAACTCCCCCTTGCCGCCGAAAAACCAACCGCCTTGCGAGTGCGCCGAGCAGAAGCCGTTGAGGATGAGATATGCATTGACATCCACGACGGCGGATTCACTCTCTTGGTTCCCCCAGAGGAAATAGAAGTGAAGGAAGTCATAATTCATGCCGAAGAGGTACGCGCCGTGCCACCAATCGTGGGACTCGCTCGCGTCGAGGCGAATCTGCGCGCGGCTCTTGTACGGCTCGATGGTGCTCGACTCAAGGTTCACACCGTCGGTCGCCCAAATTTCGACCGGGCTGTCGAGGGCGAGGTACTGCGTCGTGGGCCAGATGCCCACCACCCCCTCCAGCGCTGCACGCCGGGCATCTACCAGGCGTTGCAGGGAGCGCGCCCGCGTAGGGGACTGGGCAACCGCGTCCGCCTTCAGCTCTTCCAGACGGCGGCGGCTCTGCGCCCGTTCCGCGGCCAGTTCGCGCTCCACCGTCGCGGTGTCGAACCCCATGCGGGCAAGCTTCTCGGCGGCTAGCGCCCGTACCCGCGTGCTCTGGGGAAGCTGCCGCCCTCTCGTCGAGTCGCCTGCGCCGTGTGGCGCATCCGCGGCGCCGCTCAGATCACGCGCAGCGATCAGCGCCTTACGGAGGCGCGAATCAAGTTTGGTCATCGTGGCCCACCTTTCCTGCCGCACTCAAACGCGCATTAGAAATTGCGATGATGAAATGCTACGACCGCCAGACCCGAGCTAGCCGCAGTCGGTTGCGTAGTCCTTGGTTGAGAGCTGGGTGGTCCCTACCGGTCGTTGGTACAAAGGTAATTACTAGACGCCTCGCTGTGAGTTAGCCCTTGTGAGTTGCCGTGGGCCAAACGGGATGCGCAACATGCTGACGTGAAATCCCGCGTTAGGACTGTTCTAACGCTGCAGCCGCGTGGCGCGGTGGGACGCGGACCACCAGCATCCCCAGCAGTCCGGCGATCAGTACCAGCGAGATGCCGCCCAGGCCGGCGCGGACGGCCCCGAATGCGTCGACGAAGACCGAAAACAACCACGGCGCCAGGAATGCGACCGCCCGTCCCGTCATCGTGTAGAGGCCGAACGCCACCCCTTCCCTGCCGTTGTGTGCCATCTGGAGCAGCAGGGCGCGCGCCGACGACTGCGACGGCCCGATGAACATGCACAGCAACAGTCCGCACACCCAGAAGGCCACCGAACCGGATAACACCATCAAGCTGAGCGCCATGGCGACGATCGCCACCAGCGACCCCACGATCACCGGTTTGGATCCGATGCGGTGGTCAACGAACCCGCCCAGCACGGCACCCACTGCGGCCACCACGCTGGCCGCCACGCCGAAGATCAGCACGTTGGCCTGCGAGATGCCGTAGACGTTGACGCCCAGCACGGCGCCGAAGGCGAAAATCGCGGCCAGGCCGTCCCGGAAGAGCGCGCTGGCCGCCAGGAAGTAGACCAGGTTGCGGTCGCGCCGCCATTCCGCGGAAACCTCCTGCCACAGCTTGCGGTAGCCACCCAGCAGGCTGGTGGGCTGGTGCACCTCTGTCGAGTCGGGCAGCCGGTGGGCGGCCAACAGCAACGGCAGCGCCAACACCGCCAGCCATGCCGCGGCCGCCAGCATCGCCTCCCGGACGTAGAGCCCGTCGGCGACGGGAACCCGCAGCAGCCCACGCACCGCCTCCGGGCCGGAGCCGGATCCGGAGATGAAGCCCGTATAGATGACCAGCAGTAGCATGACGCTGCCGAGATAGCCCGCTGCCCAGCCGAAACCGGAAATGCGACCGACTGTCGCCGGCGTCGAGAGCTGACGCAGCATCGCGTTATACGGAACGCTGGCCAGGTCACCGCATGCCGCTGTCGCCCCCAACAGCACCAGCCCGGCCCACAAGTAGCCGGGGCGATCGCGGATGAAGAACATCGAACAGGTCAGCGTCACCGCCAGGCCGGTCAACACGCTCAGGACCATGCGCCGGCGATGCGGGGATTCCACCCACACGCCGACAACGGGCGCCAGCACCGCGACGGTAAACCCGGCGATGGCCCCCGCACGACCCAGCCAACTCGCCGGCGTGGTAGGGCCGGGTAAGCCCGCCCCCACGCTGCTGGTCAGGTAGACGGAGAACACAAAGGTCGCCACGATCGCGTTCAGACCGGTGGATCCACAGTCCCACAACGCCCACGCCACCACCCGGGATCGCGCAACCGCGCCCGAACCCGAATCCGGCTGACTCATGCCCGGCACTTTATTTGTTGGGCGGCTGTCTACGATTGGCGCATGCCGATACCCGCTCCCAGTCCTGACGCGCGCGCCGTTGTCACCGGAGCTTCGCAAAACATCGGCGAAGCGTTGGCCACCGAGCTTGCCGCGCGCGGCCACAGCCTGATCGTCACCGCGCGACGTGAGGACATCCTGACCGAGCTGGCCGCGCGCCTGGCCGACAAGTATCGCGTCACCGTGGAAGTGCGACCGGCCGATCTTGCCGACCCGGCGGAACGGGCGAAACTGTGCGACGAACTGGCCGCCCGCCCGATCTCGATCCTGTGCGCCAACGCCGGCACCGCGACATTCGGTCCGGTCTCGGCCCTCGACCCGGCGGGCGAGAAGGCTCAGCTGCAGCTCAATGTCCTAGGGGTGCATGATCTTACGTTGGCGGTGCTGCCCGGCATGATCGAGCGTAAGGCCGGCGGCATATTGATTTCTGGTTCAGCAGCAGGCAATTCGCCGATTCCCTACAACGCAACCTATGCCGCCACCAAGGCGTTCGTGAACACCTTCAGCGAATCGATACGCGGCGAACTACGCGGCTCGGGTGTGCACGTCACGTTGCTCGCACCGGGCCCGGTGCGCACCGACCTCCCCGATGACGCCGAAGCCACGCTGGTCGAAAGATTGGTGCCGGACTTCCTGTGGATCTCCACCGAGCACACCGCCCAGGTGTCGCTGGATGCGTTGGCGCGCAACAAGATGCGCATCGTCCCGGGCTTGACGTCGAAAGCGATGTCGGTGGCCAGCGGGTACGCGCCCCGCGCGATCGTCGCGCCGATCGTGGGCAGCTTCTACAAGAAGCTTGGCGGCGGTTAGGCGCTACTTCCGGCGCCGGCCGGGACCGAAGAGGCCTTTCACCGCTTCGCGTATCGCCGTGTTGATGCCGCTTCGCACCGTCGGGTTCTTCAGCACTTCCTCCCACATGGCCGGGCCCTTTGGCTCCACCGGCTCCGGCATCGGCGGAACCGGGTCATTCGATGGGACTGGCGGGTAGTCAGGCTGGGCTTGCGGCGGCTGCGGCCCGGGTTGGGCTTGCGGATCCTGCGGGCCGGCCTGGGACTGCGGCGGTTGTTGAAGCGTCTGGCCGTATTTGGCCTGCAGTGGACTGTCTTTGGCGGCAGCGACGATCACGTCAGTGCCGATCGAGGCCATCAGCGAACGGGGCACCCGCATGCGGGTCCATGCGACCGGCGTCGGTGCGCCTTTCTCTGAGAGCACGGTGACGACAGCCTCACCGATTCCCAGCGACGTCAACGCCGACTCCAGATCGTAGACATCGGTTTTCGGATAGGTGCGCACCGTCTTGCTGAGCGCCTTTTGGTCATCGGGGGTGAATGCCCGCAGCGCATGCTGGACCCGGGCCCCCAACTGGGAGAGCACGTCGTTAGGCAGGTCCGTGGGCAACTGGGTGCAGAAGAACACCCCGACTCCCTTCGACCGGATCAGTTTGACGGTTTGCTCGACCTGCTCGAGGAATGCCTTAGACGCATCGGCGAACAACAGGTGTGCCTCGTCGAAGAAGAAGACCAGCTTCGGCTTGTCCACGTCGCCGACCTCGTCCAGGACGGTGAACAGGTCGGCCAGCAACCACATCAGGAAGGTCGAGAAGATGACCGGGCGCAATGACTGACCGCCGAACTCCAGCAGCGAGATGATGCCGCGCCCCTGGTCGACGCGCAGCAGATCTTCCGGGTCGAGCTTCGGCTCGCCAAAGAACGTGTCGCCGCCCTCGCCTTCGAGGTTCACCAGCGCTCGCAGGATGACACCCGCCGTCGTGGACGACACTCCGCCCAGGGATTTCAGGTCTTCCTTGCCCTCATCGCTGGACAGGTGGCTAATGGCCGCGCGCAGATCGTTCAGAGTGACCAGCGGACTTTTGTCCTTCGCCCAGTGGAAGATCAGCCCCAGCGTCGATTCTTGAGTGGCATTGAGCCCCAACACTTTTGACAACAGAACCGGGCCGAAGCTGGCGACGGTCGCCCTTATCGGAACGCCGACTCCGTCGGTACCCAGCGACAGAAACTCCACCGGGAATCCCGTCGCCTGCCAGTCGTCACCGGTGTCCTTGGCGCGCGCGGTCGTCTTGTCGTTGGCCTCCCCCGGTTTGGCGAGCCCGGACAGGTCGCCCTTCACATCGGCCATGAGCACGGGTACGCCCGCGGCGCTGAGCTGTTCGGCGATCAGCTGCAGAGTTTTGGTCTTGCCGGTCCCGGTGGCCCCGGCCACCAGGCCGTGCCTGTTGATGGTGGCCAGCGGGATACGTATCTGCGCGCTTGGGTCCGCCTCGCCGTCGACCACCACGGTGCCCAGTTCCAGGGCCTGACCTTGGACGGCGTAACCATCCGCGATCCGCTTTGCGGGTGTCGGTGCTGATTCGGTGCTCATCGTGCCTCGGCCCTCTTCTCCGCGGTAGTTACGCCGACCATCACCCTAACTGCCAGGGTGCGGCCGGTGTGGGCCTGACGTGCGCCTAGTCTGGGCGCTGTGCGAGACGAGTTGGTGTGGATCGACTGCGAGATGACCGGGCTGGACCTGGGTTCGGACAGGTTGATCGAGATCGCAGCTCTGGTCACCGACGCCGATCTGAATATTCTCGGCGACGGGGTCGACGTGGTGATCCACGCCGACGACGCCGCGCTGTCGTCGATGATCGACGTGGTCGCCGAAATGCACTCGCGCTCGGGCCTGATCGACGAAGTGAAGGCATCCACCGTCGACCTGGCGACCGCCGAGGCGATGGTCCTGGACTACGTCGGCAAGCACGTCAAGCAACCCAAGACGGCGCCGCTGGCGGGCAACTCGATCGCCACCGATCGTTCGTTCATCGTCCGCGACATGCCCAAGCTGGACTCGTACCTGCACTACCGGATGATCGATGTCAGCTCGATCAAGGAACTCTGCCGGCGCTGGTACCCGCGCATTTACTACGGTCAGCCGGTCAAGGGGCTCGCTCACCGGGCACTGGCCGATATACGCGAATCCATCCGCGAGTTGAAGTTCTACCGGCGGACCGCATTCGTGCCCCAGCCGGGGCCGTCTACCAGCGAAATCGAGGCGGTGGTCGCCGATCTCGGGGGCGGAGAGGACGCACCGGGAGCAATCGATTCGGCCTCCGAGCCCCCGACCGGCTAGTATCGACAGTCGCTGCTCGTTGGCCCCGCGGATTTATGGGCCGGCTCGCAGCCATGGTGGGTGTAGTTCAGTTGGTAGAGCGTCAGGTTGTGATCCTGAATGTCGCGGGTTCGAGTCCCGTCACTCACCCCACAGCTCAGAGGGTGTTTCGGTGCTGTTCTCGCGGCCATCACCGGATCCGCCCCGGGGCTTAGTGTGCCTTCTCACGCGGGCAAGCAAAACAGCCATTGCGGGGGTCCCGGCCGTTCTCGCGCGTTGCGGGGCGCCGAGCCCGGCAGAAGAGCGGCTGACCCGGTTCGCTCAGGTGTTGGCGTTGCCGGCCTTCCACACCGCCCACGGGATGTTCCAGTCGCCCAGCCCCTCGGTGCCCGACAGCGTCGATCCCACGGTATGGACAACCTCGACGATGTCCCCGCTCTTGCTGTGGTCGTAGAACCACTCGGCGTTACTGGGGCTCACGTTCAGACAGCCGTGGCTGGTATTGGTGTGACCTTGGGCACCGACCGACCAGGGCGCCGAGTGCACAAAGACGCCGCTGTAGGACATCTGCGTGGCCCAATCGACTTCGGTGCGATATCCGTTGGGCGAGTTGACCGGAACCCCATAGGTCGACGAATCCATGATGATGTGTTTGAACCGCCCGCCGATGATGTACACGCCGTTGGCCGTCGGCGTGCTGTCCTTGCCCATCGACGTCGGCATGGTCTTGACGACTTCACCGTTGACCCGCACGGTCACCATCTTGGTGGTGTCGTCAGCGGTCGAGATGACCTCGTCGCCGATGGTGAAGTGCGTCTTGACGTTGTCTTCGCCGAACATCCCGTCACCCAAGTCGACGCCGTAGGTGTTCACCGCCACATCAACGGTCGTACCCGGCTTCCAGAAATGCTCTGGACGCCAACGCACTTCGCGGTTGTTCAACCAATAGAACGCGCCCTCGACGGGCGGGTTGGTGGTGATGGTGACGGCCTTCTGGGCTGCGGCGCGATTCGCGATGTTCTCGTCGAAGCGGATCGCCACCGGCTCGCCGATGCCCACCACCTCGCCGTCGGCTGGGTAGACGTAGGGCATGGTCAGGTGGGCGGGGGAACTGGTCTCGAAGGTCATCTGCCGGTTCGCCGCACCACCCAGCGCGAGCGCCTTCGCATTCAGCGTGTAGCGCCTGTTGTAGCCGAGCTGCTCGGTGGTCGACCAGCGCAGTCCGTCGGGGCTGAGTTGACCGCTTATGGACCTACCGTTTTCGTTGACCATAGTGACCGACGCAAGCACGCCGTCAGCAACGCTCACCGTCACCGGTGCATCCACGGTGACTCCGACGGCGCCGTCAGTCACCGAGGAGGTGAGCTTGGGAACCAGCAGATCAGCGAACGGTGTGCCCTTGTCGAAGATGACCTTCGCCGGCGCGGCACTGTGGCTGCTGCTGCAGGCAACACCGACGACAGCGAACACAATCATGGCGGCAACCAGCCACGATCGGCGTCGGCGCAAAGGCGTCATCAAGTGACCTTCCAATATAATTCCGCTTATTTTGGTCACCGCTGACCCTGAATGGTTGGACGCATTGTAGTGGGTTCCAGCCGCTCAACGTGGCAACTCAGCTGGTTTATCCACCCGCCACGCAGCCTCTAGACTGGCAGGATCTAGGGATTTCGCTCTGCGACAGAATGCCTGTTATTGTCGCAACGCGGTCTCGGCCGACCAAGGCGCCGTTAGCTCAGTTGGTAGAGCAGCTGACTCTTAATCAGCGGGTCCGGGGTTCGAAACCCTGACGGCGCACTTCAACAGGCGCACTTCAACGGCGCACCACAATCTGCAATCGGCGCGTGCTGTGCCGGATGCTACGTCTGCGGATCCGGCGGGACCGCGTGCCGCGGCTGGTACAACAGTGCACGAACCAGCGGGCGCGGCCCGACGGACCGAAGCATCTGGCTGGCCGGGCGGACCCGTACCCGCTTCGGCCACCAGAACCAGCGTCCCATCACCGTCATGATCGACGGCGTGATGAGCGATCGGACGACGAAGGTGTCGAACAGGAGGCCGATGCCGATCGTCGTGCCGAATTGGCCGATCGCCCGGAGATCGCTGGTGATCATCGTGCCCATGGTGACGGCGAACACCACACCGGCGGCAGTCACCACCGGGCCGGTAACACCCATGCCGCGGATGAGTCCCGTTTTCAGGCCGGCTCCGATCTCTTCCTCGATCCTGGACACTAGCATCAGGTTGTAATCCGACCCCACCGCCAAGAGCACGATTAACGCGAATTCGGTTGCCACCCAGTGCAACTGGAAATCAAGAAGGTGCTGCCAGATCAGTGTCGAGAACCCGAAGGCGGCCCCCAGCGACATCACGATCGTGCCGACGATGACGCCGGCAGCGACCAAAGCGCGGGTGACGATCACCATGATGATGAAGATGAGCACGATCGAGGCCACCCCGGCGATCATCAGGTCGTACTTGGCGCCGTTGGCGATGTCGTAAAACGTCGCGGCCGTACCGCCGAGGTAGATGTCGGCGTTCTGCAGCGAGGTGAGTTTCAGCGCCTCCTTGGCCGCTTGGCGCTCCCGATCGACGGACGAGATTCCCTCCGTCGTCGCCGGATCCACCGCGTGAGTGATGATGAAGCGAGCAGCCTTGCCGTCCGGCGACACCATCAAGCTCAACCCCAGCAGGAAGTCCGGGTTCTGGAAGATCTCGGGCGGCAGGTAGAAGAGGCTCTCCACCTGAGAGTCGTTGAAGGACTTGCCCATCACGGCGTTCGTGTCGGTCAGCCGGTCGAACTGATCGATCAGGCTGTCGAACGTGCTGTAGATGGTCGACGTCGTATTCCGGATCGCCGTCGACGTGGCGATAATCTGGGGGATAATCTCCAGCAGTTGGTGCGTGGCTGCAGCCGTGTGGGTGAGGTCGTTGGTGAGATTGTGGAACTGCTCGGCGAGCTGATCGAACCCGTCCAGGGCGTCGAACAGCCCTCGTAGCGACCAGCAGATCGGGATGTCGAAGCAGTGCTTCTCCCAATAGAAATAACTGCGAATCGGTCTCCAGAAGTCGTCGAAATCCGCAATATGGTTACGGATTTCGTCCGTGATGGCCGCCGTGTTCGCCGCGGTTTTCGCGCTGTCGTCCGCGGCGTTCGCGAGCTCCTGGGTCACCGTGTACGTGCGCTGCAAGAGGGAGATCAGGGTGTCGAGGTCACCGATGATCTTCTTGATGTCGGCGATACGGTCCTTCAGGTAGCTCAGGTTGTCCCGGATCGGCGCGCTCTGCACACTGAGCTGGAACGGAATGGATCCGTCTTGAATTGGCGGGCCAAGTGGCCTGGTGATGCTCTGCACCCGTTCGATGCCGGGCACCCGGAAGATGGATCCAGCAATCTTGTCCAGGACCAGCATGTCGGTGGGATTGCGCAGATCGTGGTCCGATTCGATCATCAGAAGGTCCGGATTCAAACGGGCCTGGGTGAAGTGTTGATCGGCCGCGTTGTACGCGCGGATCGAGGAAGCGCTCTGCGGCAGGTAGTACAGGTCGTTGTAGCGCGGGTTGAAGCCCATCAAGCCCAGGGCGCCGACGATCGCCAGGATGACGGAAGTAGCGAGGATGGGCGCCGGCCACCGCACGATGGCCGTCGCCAGACGGCGCCACCGTGTGTAGTTGAACTCTCGCCTTGGGTCGAACAGACCGAAGCGGCTCGCGACCACGATCAGCGCCGGGGTCAGGGTCACCCCGGCGGCCACCACTACCAGCAGACCTACTGCGCACGGAAACGCCAGCGAACTGAAGTAGGGCAGCCGAGTGAAATGCAGACAGGCCAGCGCCCCAACAATCGTCAGACCCGAGCCCAGCACCACCTTGCTGACACCGGCGAAGGTGTCGTAGTAGGCGGCTTCGCGGTCCAGCTTCCGCTCCCGGCCCTCCTGGTAGCGGCCGACCATGAATATCGCGTAGTCGGTACCCGCCGCGATGGCCAGTGCCGTCAGCAAGTTGACGGCGAAGGTCGAAAGCCCCATGATGCCGGTTTCGCCCAACAGCGCTACCACGCCTCGGCCGGTGGCCAGTCCGACGAACAGAATGACCATCGTCAGCAGCACGGTGCCGATGGATCGGTAGACGAACATCAGCATGATCGCGATGATGATGATGGTGATGATCGTCATCTTGGCCAGGCTCGCGTTGCCGACAACGATCGTGTCGGCGGTCAGGGCTCCCTGACCGGCGACGTAGGCCTTCACCCCCGGCGGCGGCTTCGAGTCCGCCACAATCTTGCGAACCGAGGCAACCGACTTGTCGCCGACGGCTCCGCCTTGGTCACCGCGCAGGTTGACCTGGACGTAGGCGGCCTTGTGGTCGTAGCTCTCGACACCCGAGGACGTGAATCGCTGCCCCCAGAAATTCAGCGCATGCTCGACGTGTTCGTTGTCCTGCCGCAGCTTCTTGACCAGATCGTCGTAATACTGGTGAGCGTCCTGGCCGAGAGGTTTCTCACCGACCAGGGTCACCAGGACGAGGTTGTCGGAGTCGTACTCCTTGAATTTCTCCCCGATTCTCTTCATCCCGGTCACCGAAGGCGCGTCGGATGGCGAGAGCGGCACCGAGACGTCCTCGGCAACCTTCTCCAACTGTGGGACGAAGACGTTGACGCCGACCGCGATCAGCAGCCAGAACACGACGATCGGCAGCGCCAGGACGCGGATGGTGCGGGCCAGACGCGGTTTGCGCTCAACTTCGGTGCGCTGCGCGACGGGGATTTCGTCCGTGTCGCTGGTGTCGTCGGTCACGCGGATTTGTCCAAGCAGGAAACCTGCGCGTCACGCGTGTTGACCTGTTGTTGATCGACCAATTTGCCGTCGACGGTGATCCGGCAGCCGATGGAGGGGCCGTCACCTTGGGCGACGACGTAGGCGAAGATCCCGGGCATCTCGGCGACTATCGTCTGCGACCACGGCAACGTGGTGAAGTTGGCCTTCTGCGGTTGCGCCTCCGCATCCATCCAGTTGACGACGCCGGTCGTCCCGGGCGGTCCCAGGATTTCGTAGATGGCGGTCTTGGCCGCGTACGGCGGGGTCGCATCCCGGGGATCGGGCTTGGGCACGCCGGGTCCTGGGAAGACGCCGTTGAGTCGGTCCACTGCAACGCCGCCGATGATCAGTGCCACGACCACGACCAGCGGAACCCATGCCCGCTTGAGAAGCGTCAACACCGTGCCCCCCGATTAGGAATGCTCGACGGGCTGATATTAAGGCATCTCGTCGCGTGCGCCACCGCCAACCGAACGCCATAGCTGCCGAGTTAATTCCTGCGGTGCGCCGTCGCGTCGGAGCCGCGCCGCCCGCCCGGGCCGCAGCCGCACCGCTCGTTGTGCTCCACCTGATCAGTTTGCTAGGCGACGACGTGACGCCCAGGGTGGGCTACTCGCGTGCGGACAGCACAAAGCGACGCTCAACAGAGGATACGCACGACCGTGTTGTAACTCGAAAGGCCCTCGGAGACGGTTGTTGAGTCGGAGACATGGAAACATTATGCGCTACAGGAGATTTCGCTGTGAGGCGCTGATTTTCTGCCCGTTGACCTGTTGCCCGTCGATCTCATTGAAATGACCGCGCGGTCGTGTCGACCTGCGGCGATAGCGACAATCGAAGACGGCTGAGTTAGTTTCAGAAAATAATTAATTCGCTAGCGCAAACGACGCCACTTTGAATTGCACGCCATGTGTTTTGCGAGACGTCGATTGTTCGCCGTCGATCTGAAACCAGCAGCGATTTAGGGCCATGGCGCGTACCCTGACCTGCATGGCTACCAAGACCAAGGTCAAGACCAAGACCTGTGTGCATTGCGGCCACACGTTCGATCCGAACGACCGATGGCGTGACCTGTCCGATCCGGACTGGCTTCCGGCCGCATCAGTTTATTGTTCGCATGAGTGCAGTGACCGGTACCATTGCGAAATGGGGCATTGCTGCTCGACCCACGTGAAAGAGAAGGCTCAGCGCGAAGCCGCCAAGGCGGCGCGATGATCCGCGCTTCCACCAGATCAACGGACTCGCCACTTTCTGCAACGAATTGGCTATTTGAAGCGTAACTCCACCATGAGGGAGCTTAAGAATATATACGCGAGCGGGATATTCTCGACAATCGAGTCCTCACGATAAATGTCGGTTTCGTGCGCTCTGACGGCTTGACGTCCGCGCGGTAGCGGTCGATGAGCCGCGGCACGACGCCGAGCACGGCCCGGCGTTGATCCCAGAAGTTCTCGTCTCCACGAACCGACTGCGTCCCAAAGCCTTTCGAGGCGATTCCGGGCCGGTTCACTCGTCGGCCAGCTGTGCGCGTTGCTCGGCGGTGAACTCGGGCATCGCCGCGGCTGGGTTAACCAGCTTGGCGTTGCGGTAGCCGCGGACGTTGCCCGACGCCGCCAGCATCGCCTCGCGGGACTTGCCCCTGGCGTAGGTGATGGCCTGCCCGTCTTTGACCCCCAGGCCCTTGCCCACCTCGACAGCGTCCTGATCGGTGCCCATGTAGAGGAACTCCCACCCATTGTCGTTGGTTTGTTGCTCCACGAGGGCTTTGATATCGGGCCGTCGCCATTCGCGGCTGGCGTTTTCCATACCGTCGGTCATGATTGCCACGATGACCGTGCCCGGCTTGTCGTCCTCGGCCAGCGCCTTGATCTCCGCGGCCGTGTCTGTGATGAGCTTGCCCATCGAGTCCAGCAGCGCCGTACGGCCGCGCGGCCACAACGCCAGCGGAGGCACCTGCCCGAGGGCGATGCCGCGGTAGACGACCTCGTACTCGTGGTCGAACTGCGCCAACGTCACAGTGCACAGACCCTCCCCTGCACGCTGCTCGGCAAGGAATGCGTCGAATCCGCCGATGACATCGGACTTAATCGATTGCATCGAGCCGGAGCGGTCGAGCAGGAACACGAGCCGGGTGAGATTCGGGTTTGACATGAGTAGCCCTTTCGAAATCGCTAGGAGAGGTTAGTTTTTCGACGCGGTTTGAACCGCATTGGCTCAGCGGGGGCTGCCGGAGGCAGCGGCTTGCGGGCGTGCTTGTGTTGGCGGGCACGTTTGACGTCTTCGGCGGTGACGCGGCCTCCCGCCGTGGCATACGGGGCCAGTCTGGCCGTGTTGGCCAGCCGTGGCCCCACCGCATTTTCGGTGAGACCGGCGTGTTTCCCGGCCGCCGCGAGCGACAATTCGTCGTCGACGACGGCACTGGCCAGCTGCTCATCGAGTAACTGACCGACCTCCGTCAGGACAGACCGAAGGTGTTGCAGCACTTGGGCTGCGGAATCGGCCGACTCTGCCTGGTCAAGGTGCGTACGAATCAGCTTGTATCGGTTGGACATGACCCACTATACCGCACAAGCTGCGGAGTCCGCAATAACTGCGGATCAAGCAATGTAGCGCGTGATGCATGAACTGCGTAGTTGGTGCGCAAACGCCATCATCACCGGCAAGTCAATGATCCTCAGTCCGTGTAACTTTCGCGCATAGTCCCTGAAAGACGATGTCGGCGTCGGACAGCCGCCTCCCTGCGGAGCGGGGGCGTGCTCCGCATAGTCCTGCGCGGCAGCGCGAACTTCTGTTCGGACGCGGTCAACCTCTAGGGATGAGCGCCGTTGGTGGGCGGCGTAGCCGGGGCCTCGAACAACGCTGGATCGGCCAAAATGACGCTGGGCGGCACATCGCCTGTCCGGGTCGCGACGACGGGGGTTCGGTACACGGTTCCTTGATTGGCGCATTCATTGGTGAGAACGGTTTCGGTCGCAACGCCTCGGAGCGTGCCGTCGGGCTGTGGCTCCAATGACCAACTAAGTGTCGAGGTGTCGGTGACTGTTCCGCTTGTTCCGCGGCACTGTTCTGGTGGATGAAGATAGGGCGTGTCCTGCCAGTGACCGTCGGCGAAGTGGAGAACGTGTGCAACACCGTTGGCCTCGTTGTGGTTGGTGTCGGCCAGCCGGGATCCTGTGGCCACGCATCCCGTGGCTGTGCACAGCGAACGAAACGCCCACCAATTAGTGGTCTGGGTGGTGGTGGGGTCGCCGGTTGTTGGGTGGCCGTTGGCCGTTTGCTTTGCCCAGTCGTAGTCCACGCGATAGGTGCCGTCGAGCACCGGACCCGCAGCGGCTGGGGCAGGGGTGCTGGTCGCCGGGGCCCCGGTTACTGTCGCTGGGTCGACCACAGCGACGCCCGGCGGCACATCGCCTGTCCGTGTCAACACAAAGGGGGTCTGGACCACCGTTCCTTGATTGGCGCATTCGTTGGTGAGAACGGTTTCGGCCGCAACGCCTCGGAGCGTGCCGTCGGGCTGTGGCTCCAATGACCACGTAAACGCTTCGGTTTCTGCACCGGCTACGACTTTTCCGTTTGCTCCGAGGCACCGCTGTTGCTGGATTTGGCCCTGAACAGGCGCGGCTTGCCAGTGACCGTCGACGAAGTGGAGAACGTGTGGATACGCTGGCGTGCGCGAAACTTGATGGTTGTTGTCGTCTGGCTGGATCCCGGTGGCTACGCATCCAGTGGGTGTGCACATTGAACGAAAGGCCCACCGAGAGGATGAAAGAAAGGCCCAACTGGGCTGGGTTTGCGCACCGTTCTGCGTCTGCTTTTTGAGGTCGTAGTCCACGCGATAGGTGCCGTCGAGTACGGGACCCGCAGCGGCTGGGGCAGGGGTGCTGGTCGCCGGGGCGGAGGTCTTCTGGTCGATGATGTTGTAGCCGAGGACGGTGAGCATGACGATGAAAGCGGCCACCGCTGCCGTGTCGACCAGTATCCGGCGCCGCCTCTGCCCCTGAGCACCGTTCGCTGACGGCATGCGCGAATCATACAGACAGCACACCGGTGTGCGCCTGTTCAACGGCGCTGAGAAGCTCGTCGAGGCTGACGGGGTAGGCACGAGATGCGGGCCGATCGTTACTCTGCGACGATCAGTAGAGCTATGAAGCTACTGCTGACCCTGACGAGCTTTGCCGCCATCATCGGCATGGCCATGCCCGCGCACGCCGATAGCACCGACGACGCGTTCATCGCCTCACTCAAAGCGGCCGGCATCACCTTTTCCGACCCGGATGCGGCGGTAGGGGCAGGCAAATGGGTATGCGACAAGGTCAACGGGGGCACCGACATGTCGGATGTCGTCACGACGCTCACAAAAAAGAACACCTCGCTGAACCCGGACAAAGCCGCCAAGTTCGCGGCAATCGCCGCCAACTCGTACTGCCCAGATGCGATCTCGAGCACTACTTCCCCGAGCGACACCCCTAGCCCTGCCCCGAGCGCCGCCCCTGCCAGTGCCCCTAGCAGTGCCCCTAGCAGTGCCCCTAGCAGTGCCCCTGCCAGTGCGCCTAGCAGTGCCCCTAGCAGTGCCCCTGCCAGTGCGCCTAGCAGTGCCCCTAGCAGCGCCCCTCGGAGCACCCTAACGCCCTAGCGCCGGAGCGGCGACGGTTAAGCTGTCGAGGAAAAACTTCCCGCCGGACCCTCCGAAGCTTCAGGAACCGTGGCTATAACCCTGTCGCCGATCCGTACCCGAATCATCACTACGTCTTCTCTAGGGTGAACTGGTTGACGTCGATGTAGCCTGCCCGGAATGCCTTGGCGCAACCGGTCAGATACTTCATGTATCGCTGGTAAACCTCTTCGGATTGAATCTTGATGGCCTCGCTCTGGTGTGCCTCCAATGCCGCGGCCCAGTGGTCGAGTGTCCTGGCGTAGTGCAGCTGCAGCGACTGCCTGCGGGTCAGGTTGAAACCCGCCTTCGACGCGTGGTACTCCACCGTCTCGATCGCCGGTAACTGGCCGCCGGGGAAGATCTCGTGGCCGATGAATTCGGTGAAGCTCGTCAACTCTTCGGTCATTGACAGGCCGCATTCGACCATTTGCTGCGGCGTCAGCGCGGTGATCGTGTGCAGCAGCATCACCCCGCCATCGGGCAGGATGCCGTAGGCCATCTTGAAAAAATCGTCGTAGCGATCGTACCCGAAGTGCTCGAACGCGCCGATGGAGACGATCCGGTCGACGGGCTCGTGGAATTGTTCCCAACCCTGCAGTAACACCCGCCTGCTGCACGCGGTGTCCATTACGTCGAACGCCTTCTGCACGTGGGCGGCCTGGTTTTTAGACAACGTCAAACCGATGACGTTCACGTCGTACTTCTCGATCGCGCGGCGCATCGTGCTCCCCCAGCCGCAGCCGACATCCAGCAGCGTCATCCCGGACCGCAGACCCAGCTTGGCCAGCGCCAGGTCCATCTTGCGGATCTGCGCCTCTTGCAGCGTTATATCTCGTCGGCGATCAAAGTACGCGCAACTGTAGGTCATGGTGGGGTCGAGGAACAGCCGGAAGAAGTCGTCGGACAAGTCGTAGTGTGCCTGTACGTCTTGGAAGTGGGGCGTCAGTTCCTCTGCCATGAGGGTTACGCGCCTTTCTCGACTCCGGGGCCATTCAGCGGGTTCACGAGTGCTTCCCGAAACACTCGATAATCAAACCCAACGGGCGTTCGAGGGTGTCGGTTCAAAATCTGCGATCTTGGTGTCCTTGCGGTGACGTGGACTTTGGCCGACTTGGCGGCGTATCTGTCACGGCCAAGTACGCGAACGCCGGGGAGGCGCATTCGATGGCCGCCGACGCCGAGCCACGCTGCTAATCCGCGAGGGATTCGAGCAGGCCATCAGCGGCGAGAAGCTTGCCGAGGCGGCCAGGCTGTCGGTGCCGCGGGTGTATCAGATTAGGGATGGGCGGCGGTAGCTAAGCTCGTAGTCAGTAGTTTGGCGATCCATCGTTTATTCAGCGTTTATGAGCCAGATTGGGGCCAATTCAGACGGAACTACCGGGAACCCGTAGCGGTGTAAGGGCCTGGTAGGGCTACAAAACAACGGAGCCAACAGGAACCAGTCGGATGCGCCTTCCGAGAATCAGCGGGTCCGGGGTTCGAAACCCTGACGGCGCACAAATCAAAACCCGAGTTCAGGCATAGTTTTGCCTGGCCTTCGTCCATGTAGAGATGCTGCTGGGCGTTCTCGGGAAACGCTTGCGCTGTAATCGACTCGAACGCGTCCGGCTTGGCAGAATGTGCGAGCCCGATGCCGGCCAGCCCCAAGCCGGCGAGACCGATCATCTTCGACATGGGCGTCCTTTCGGGTCAGGCGAATGCGTAGTCGCTCAACGGGAATCGCGACGCCTCCCGCACTGCGGCCAGCGTCGGTACCGGCCGCAGCAGCGTTGCCTCGCCGCCGGGGTCGAAGTAGTACGACCGCGATGTCGCGCAGTCGCCGTGGTAGAAAACCGAGACGTCCAGCAGCCCGGTCATCCGGTCGAGGAACCCGGCGTTGGCGTCCTCGGTGACCTCGAACGTGCTCGCATGACGCCGTTGTAGCTCGCCGAACAGTCGGTTCATGTGCCGCATATGGCATTCCATCGTGTTGAAGAAGTTCAGCCCGAGCTGGGCGAAGGGGCTGGCCAGATTCAGGAAGTTCGGAAAATATGGCATCGACAAGCCTTGGTAGGCCTGGAACCTGGTGTCCCGCCACCATTTTCCGAGGTTACGCCCATTGCGCCCGACGACCTCGATGGCCGGGAAGTTGGCCTCCCACAGGTCGAAGCCAGTGGCCAGCACCAGGGTGTCGATGACAGCCTTGGTGCCGTCGTTGGCGACGATGCCGTCGGGCTCGATGCGGTCGATGCCGGTGGTCTGCAGGTGTACGTGCGGCTTGGTGAACGTGCGGTAGTACGAGTTGGAGAACGTGGGCCGCTTGCAGCCGAAGTCGTAGTCCGGGGTCAGCCGGCGCCGCAGTTCCTTGTCGCGGATCGACGCGAAGCGGTTCATCTTGGCCACGTCGGCTGCGCCGATGAGGAGTCGTCGGCCCAACAGCTTCCCGTGATGGAGTCCGACGTAGGCGAAGAACTCGTAGAGCGCGTCTGTTATCCAGCGGATCGCCCGCTGGGTGACCGGCACTCGGGCGAACAACCGCTTTGCGCTGTCAGAGATCTGCACGTCGAGCTTGGGCACCACATGGATCGGGGTGCGCTGGTAGACGGTCAGGTTGGCGGCCTTCTTCGCGAGCTCGGGGATGAGCTGCACCGCGGTGGCCCCGGTGCCGATGATCCCGATCCGGCGGTTGGCTAGGTCGTAGCCGTCGTCCCAGGCCGTGGTGTGGATGATCCGGCCCTTGAAGCTGGTGACGCCTGGGATGTCGGGCGTGTTCGGTTGGGATAGGAAGCCGGTCGCGGTGATCAGGAAGCGGCTGGTCAGCGTCTCGCCGTCGGCCAAGGCCACCTTCCAGACCTGCGCGTCGTCGTCCCAGCGGGCTCCCTCGACCGCCGTATTGAACCGCATGTAGCGGCGTACGTCGTATTTGTCGGCGACGTGGTCGGCGTAGTTCTTCAGCTCCGCGCCGGGCGCGAACAGCCGCGACCAGTTCGGGTTCGGCTCGAACCAGTAGGAATAGGTCGTCGTGGGAACGTCGACGGCAAGCCCCGGATAGCGGTTTATGTGCCAGGTTCCGCCTAGGTCGTTCTCTCGCTCCAGGATCACGAGGTTGTCGTATCCCAGCCACTTGAGCTGGATCGCAGCGCCGATTCCGCCGAAGCCGGCACCGACGATCACCACGTCGAATTGCTGCTCGGTCATGGGTAGACGGTACCTAAAGTACCGGGTAGGGATGCAACGGCTCGCTGGGTGGCGTCGCTCAGGGAGAACACCCAGCAGTCGCTAGAGGCGATGCTGGCGGACCTGGTTGCTGTTCGCGCAAACGATCCTTTCCGCGAACTCAACCCGTTGGCCTGGTCCGACGCGGTCGACGGACGCTGAAAGAGCCGACTACCCTTTGAATCCCCAGCGCTGCATACAGTGTCGTGGCGAGTCAGCGATTCCTGATCCTGCGGACGACCACGACCACGACCACCGACCCGATCCCCACCAGCGAGACAGCCACCGCCGGCTTTGTCACGAACCCGATTACCCGGGCCTTGAGGTCGTCGGCCAGGCGGCGAGGATTTGCGCGCTCAGCAAGGGAGTCGACGGTGGACGCCAGCTGGTCGCGGGCGACGTCGATGTCCCGCTTGATGGTCTCGGGGTCCCGATCCGCCACGTCTCTTCCTCCAAGTCGCCCACTATCCGGCCGAAGCACCTGCCCGCACTACCCTAGATCAGCTGGCGATAACCCCCACGATCCGGTGAACCGAAAGGATCCACGTTGACCGAGACCACGCGGCTTGCCCCGGGTGACAAAGCGCCCGCCTTCAGCCTCCCCGACGCCGACGGCAACAAGGTGTCGCTGGCCGACTACCGAGGGCGTCGCGTCGTTGTGTACTTCTATCCGGCGGCCTCTACACCTGGGTGCACCAAACAGGCCTGCGATTTTCGCGACAATCTGCGCGACCTCAATGATGCCGGCCTCGACGTCGTCGGTATCTCCCCCGACCCACCGGCGAAGCTCGCCAAATTCCGCGACGCCGAAAAGCTGACGTTCCCGCTGCTGTCCGATCCCGACCGCAAGGTGCTGACGGCCTGGGGCGCCTACGGCGAGAAGCAGATGTACGGCAAGACCGTCCAGGGTGTGATTCGTTCCACCTTCGTGGTCGACGGAAAAGGCAAAATCGCCGTCGCACAGTACAACGTGAAGGCCACCGGCCACGTCGCGAAACTTCGGCGCGACTTGTCGGTGTAGACGCCGATCAACCCAGGTTGGCCAGCAGCAGCGCTTCGGCGATCGCCGCACGTTCCAGCACACCCAGGTGCAGGCTCTCGTTGATGCTGTGCGCTTGGGTTGCGGGGTCTTCGACACCGGTGACGAGGATCTTCGCCTGCGGGAATGCGGCAGCGAACTCGGCAATGAACGGGATTGAGCCGCCCATGCCCATATCGACGGGGTCAACGCCCCACGCCTGCCGAAATGCCGCCCGCGCGGCGTCATAGACTGCGCCGCTGGCCTCGATGGCGTACGGCTCACCGATTTCGCCGCGCGTGACACTGACGTGTGCGCCCCAGGGCGCATGCCGCTGCAGATGAGCGGTCAACGCGTCGAGGTGTGCCGCCGCGTCGCCGCCGGGCGCGACCCGCATGCTGATCTTGGCCCGGGCCCGCGGAATCAGCGTGTTCGATGCGGCCGCAACCGATGTGGTGTCTATCCCGATCACGGTGATCGCCGGCTTGGCCCATAGCCGCTGCGGCACCGAGCCCGAGCCGATCTCGGACACCCCGTCCAGCAGACCGGAGTCCGCGCGCACCCGCTCGGCCGGGTAATCGACAGGTGCGGCGGTACTTTCGTGCAAGCCGGCCACTGCCACGTTGCCGTCGTCATCGTGCAGGCTGGCCAGCAACCTCACCAGCACGCTCAACGCATCGGGCACCACACCGCCCCAGATGCCGGAGTGTAGCCCGTGGTCCAGTGTGGCGACCTCGACCACGCAGTCGACCAAGCCACGCAGCGATACCGTCAACGCCGGGGTATCGACGCTCCAGTTGTCCGAGTCGGCGATCACGATCACGTCGGCGGCCAGCGTGTCGCGATGGGCGGCCAGCAACCGGCCCAGTGAGGGCGATCCGGATTCTTCTTCGCCCTCGACGAAGACCGTCACGCCTACCGGCGGCCGGCCCCCATGTGCCCGAAACGCCGCCAAATGCGTTGCGATACCAGCCTTGTCATCGGCGCTGCCGCGACCGTAGAGGCGCCCGTCGCGTTCGGTGGGCTCAAAAGGCGGCGACGCCCATTGGCCGCGGTCCCCTTCGGGCTGTACGTCGTGGTGGGCGTACAACAGCACGGTGGGCGCGCCCGCAGGCGCCGGATGCTGCGCTATGACCGCGGGCGCGCCGCCCTCACTGACGATCCGCACATCGCCAAAACCTGCCTGCGACAACAGATCCGCCACCGCCTGTGCGCTGCGGTGTACCTCGTCGCGGCGGCCGGGGTCGGCCCATACCGATTCGATCCGCACCAAGTCCTCGAGATCGCGGCGCACCGACGGCAACACGTCGCGGACGCGCTCAATCAGATCGCTCATGGTGTCGAGGCTAGGCCCTCAGGACGTCTCGAGGATGGCCACCGCGGCCGCGGTATCCCCTTCGTGAGTCAGCGACACATGGATCGTCACATCGGCCAGATGCGTGGCGATGGCCCCGGTCAGCCGCACCCGCGGTCGTCCCCACATGTCGGTGACCACTTCGATATCGCGGTGGATGTCCTCGCGCAACACGGGCCGCTGGGCGAACCGCGATCCGGACCAGGCCTTGATCACCGCCTCCTTCGCGGCCCAGCGGGCCGCCAGGTGACGCGCCGCCGACGAACTCTTGTCCGAGGCATCGCGGCGCTCACCCGGGGTGAACGTTTCGGAGAACGCCGTTCCCGGCTGGTCGACCTGCTCGGCGAAATCAGGAATGGAGACGAGGTCGATCCCCACTCCGACGATGCCCATGGCTCGCCAGGCTAACGGATGACCGAAGTCATCCGACGTAGGCCTCGTCGTCACCCAGCCGGGCGGCCGGATTCAGCAGCATCGCCGCCTCCTGCCGCTTCTCGGGAGCATGGTTGTCGAAGCGACGGTCTGCCGGCCGCTCATACATCGGCGCGCCCCCGGCGATAGCCGAAGCCAGTCGGCGCTGACCGGCCAGCAGGCGTGCCTCCGCGCGCCGCTGGTAGGCCTCGCGCTGATCCGGGTCCAGCGAGGCGACGAACGCCTGCGGGTGGACCAGCGCGACCAGCCCAGACACATGGCCGAACCCGAGACTGGTCAGCATCCCCGCCTTGAGCGGGAACTTCCCGCCGAGCCGCAGCGTCTCGCGCAGCCAGACGAAGTGTGCCGAGCCGGCCAGTTCGTCGTCGACACAATCCAGACTGCGGTTGGGTGGGATCACCCCGTCGCGCAGCATCTGGCACAAGCCCATCATCTGGAAGACCGCCGCGCCGCCCTTGGCGTGCCCGGTAAGGCTCTTCTGCGACACGATGAACAGCGGGGCGCCCTGGGAGCGGCCCAGCGAGTCCGCAAGCCGCTCATGCAGCTCGGTCTCGTTGGGATCGTTGGCCAGCGTCGAGGTGTCGTGCTTGGAGATCACCGCGACATCGTCGGCGCCCACACCCAGCTTGGCCAGCGCGCGCGCCAGCGGTGAATCCTTGCCGCCGCGGCCAGCGCCCAGCGCGCCCAGACCCGGGGCCGGGATCGAGGTGTGCACTCCGTCGCCGTATGACTGCGCGAAGGCAACCACGGCTAACACCGGCAGGCCCATCTTGAGCGCCAGGTCACCACGGGCCAGCAGGATGGTGCCGCCGCCCTGCGCCTCGACGAAGCCCAGCCGGCGCCGGTCATTGGGCCGGGAGAACTTCGAGTCGTGGATGCCGCGGCCACGCATCATGCCGGTGTCGGCGGTGGCCGCCATATCACCGAAGCCGATGATGCCCTCCAGCGTCAGGTCATCTATGCCGCCGGCGACCACCAGCTCGGCCTTGCCCAGCCGGATCTTGTCGACGCCCTCCTCGACCGACACCGCGGCCGTCGCGCACGCGGCAACCGGGTGGATCATGGCGCCGTAGCTGCCGATGTAGGACTGAACCACGTGCGCGGCAACGATATTCGGCAATACCTCTTGGAAGATGTCATTCGGCTTGTTACGGCCCAACAGGTTGCCGTGGTACATCGTCTGCATCGACGTGCCACCGCCCATACCGGTGCCCATGGTGTTGGCCACCAGGCTCGGGTGCACATAACGCATCACTTCGGCCGGGCTGAAACCGGCGGTCAGGAATGCGTCGACGGTCGCCACGATGTTCCACACCGCAAGCCGGTCAATGGAACTCGCCATGTCCGCGCTGATGCCCCACACCGTCGGGTCGAACCCGGTCGGGATCTGTCCGCCAACGACCCGCGACAGCTTGGTCTTTCGCGGCACCCGAATCTCGGTACCGGCCTTGCGGATGACCTGCCAGTCGCTCGAGTCAGGCGCCGGCCGGATGATGGTGTGCTCGGGGTCGAATTCGGCGAACGCGCGAGCATCGGCCTCCGACGACACCACGAACGCGAAGTCCTTCTCCAAGAACACCGACACCAACAACGGGGACGCGTGATCAGGGTCGATCGCGCCGTCGTCGACGAACTCGCGAATACCGCAGCGCTCCACCACGGTGTCGTGGTAGCGCTCGACCAGTTCCGCCTCGTCGATCAGCTCGCCGGATTCGCTGTCGTACCAACCCGGTTGAGGGTCGTCCTCCCAGCGAACCAACCCAGTGGTCCATGCCAGCTCGAGTACGCCGGCCGCCGACAGTTCGTTGTCGACCTCCATCTCGAACCGGGTGCGCGACGAACCGTACGGGCCGAGCTCGGCACCGCCGACGATCACCACCAGATCGGCTGGGTCGACGTCGAGGTCGTCCCACTCCGGAGGTGGCGCCGGGCTGAATCCGCGCGGCGGCGACGGTAGCGCGGCAATGGTGCCCTCGGTCTCGGACGATTCGGCCTCCTCACCCGACGTGACCTGCTCGCGCGCTTTGGCGGCCAGCTCGGCCATGTCCAGGTCGGCCTCGCCGAGTCCGCCCGTCAAGTCCGCTTTGATCGGCGCACTCGCCGCGGCCACCTTGGATTCCACATCGCACAGGGCGAGCAGCATGGCGGCCATCTCGTCGGTGGAGTAGGTGGTGACACCGGCCTCCTCGACGGCGTCGACGATGGCGTCGTTATGGCCCATCAACCCGGTGCCACGAGTCCAGCCAATCAGCGCGTGCGCCAGGCTCACTCGCGCCGCCCACGACGACTCGGCGTGCCAGCGGCTTACCAGGGCGTCCAGCGCCGACTTGGCTTCGCCGTATGCGCCGTCACCGCCGAACATTCCGCGGTTGGGCGAGCCGGGTAGCACCACGTGCAGCCGCGACGCGATGTCGCGCTCGGCGCCGATCTTCGACAGCCCGCCGATCAGCCGCTGCACGGCCCACAGCAGCACCTTCATCTCCATCTCGGAGCGCGAACCGGCCTCCGACAGGTCCCCGACCACACGCGGCGCCGCGAACGGGAACAGCAGCGTCGGTGTCTGCGCGTCCTTGATGTGAATCGACTGTGGCCCAAGGCTTTCGGTTTGTTCGGTGCCGACCCATTCGGCCAGGGCGTCGATATCGGAGTAGGACGCCATGTTGGCGGCGACCACCCACAAGGCCGCGCCGTACCGGGCGTGGTCACGGTACAGCGAGCGGTAGAACGCCAGCCGCTCGTCGTCGAGCTTCGATGTCGTTGCGATGACGGTGGCGCCGCCGTCGAGCAGTCGCGCGACAACCGACGAGGCGATCGAGCCCTTCGAAGCGCCTGTCACCACGGCGATTTCGCTGCTGTAACGGCCTGGATCCGGGTTCTCGGCGCCGGCGGCGATCCGGCCGTACAGCGACGCGTGGATTTGACGGCCCGCGGCCAGCGACTTGCCCTGCCACCAGGTGGCCTGAGTGGCCACTACGTGTCCGGCGCCCTCGAACCGCTCGGAGAGCCGCACCCAGTCGGCGTCGATGTCGCCATCGTCGGCCAGCCACAGCTTGACCAGGTCTTCGCGGGCGCTGGCCCAGCGGTCGTCGAACACGACCGCCTTCTTGGCGTCGAACACCGGCGCCACCAAACGTGGCCAGTCCGGGCCCAGTTCGACGGTGACCAAGTCGATGAGTTCGGCATCGGTGGCCATCGGCAAGGCGCTCACCGGGTCGTCCAGACCCAGCTGGCCCAGCACCAGGCGGGCCGCCGAGGCGAGCACACCGTCGCGACCGGTGATCTGGTCGGTGAATTCGCTCAGCGCGGCCGCGTCGATCGTCGCACCGCCACCGCCGCCGGCCGACGGCAGCGCCACCGAAATGCCGCGGCGTGCGGCGACCGAAGTGACCGCGGCGTCGATGGCTTTGTCGACCGAGCCGGCGTCGGCCAACGCGCCCTCGTGTAGGTGGCCCATCGCGCCGCCACGAACACTGGTGCCCTCGCGGGTTCCCAGAGCGACTTCGACCGTGACGTGCTTGGCCCAACCGTCGCCGAGCTCCCAGGTCTTCTTGACCCGCTCGGCGATGGCGGCGGGCCGCTTGCCCGAGGGACCGAGAACCGTCCGCAGCTGATCATTGATCGCGTCGGAAAGCACTGGGCCATAAGGCTTGTACGTGCGCGCCAGCTTGGTGACCTGTGACCGCAGCCCGGCCAGGTCGGCCTCGGCGGCACCGTCGATGGCGCCCAGGTTCAACTCCGAGCCCAGGTCCACCAGCAGCTGGTTGCGTCGCGACGACGCGCCGTCGGTGATGGACTCGATGGAGTCGAGTTCCTCGATCTGGTCGATGCGCATCTTGGCCGACAACGCGACCAGCGCCAAGGTCGCGTCGGCGGCGTCGAACACGATGTCGTCGGGCCGAGCCGCACCCGACGGCGCGGCAGGCGCAGGCGCCGGTGCGGCCTCCACACTGGCGGCACCTTCCGGCGCGGTGGACTCGGCGACCGTTGCCGGCTGCTCGTCTTCAGACTCCGGCTCGGGGTCGGTGTCGGTGGCGAACAGCACTGCCGCGTCGCGCTCGGCATTGAGCACTTCCACTGTGCTGTGGGCATATTCGGGCAGCTTGAGGGTATTGGTGGCCAGCCCCGCGACGGTCGGCGACGTCTTCACGCCGATCTCAACGAACCGTTCCACTCCCAGGCCACCTGCGGCCTCTTCGATGAACAGCAGGTCCTGGGTTTCGATCCAGCGCACCGGGCTGGCGAACTGCCAGGCCAGCAGCTCGATGAAGACTGTGCGGGCCATTTCGCCCGGCCGCTCGCGACGCCAGGTGTCGTAGTCCGCGAGGATCTCGTCGAGCGGCTCGGCGGGCACCAAATCCCGGATCTCCTGGATGAAGTCGCGGTCCAGAGTGAACGGCCGCGGCACCAGGTTCGGGATGTATCGCCCGATGATGAGGTCGGGATCCGCGTCGCGCGGCATGACCCGCTCCAGCGAACGCCGGAATTCGGCCACCCCGACCCGCAGCACCCGCGAGTGGAAAGGCACGTCGATGCCGGGCACCAGAATGAACGAGCGCCGGCCACCGCTCAGCTCACGGCGACGCTCGACCTCGGCTTCCAGCGCTTCCAAACCCCGCACGGTGCCGGCGATCGCATACTGCGAGCCACGCAGGTTGAAGTTCACGATCTCTAGAAACTCACCAGTTTTCGCCGCAATATCGGCGACGAATGCGGGAACCTCGTCGTCGGGCAGGTCGATCTGCGAGGGCCGGATTGCCGCCAACCGGTAGTTGGAGCGGCCCAACTCGTCGCGCGGCACGATGTCGTGCATCTTCGAGCCGCGGTGAAACACCATCTCCAGCATGGCTTCCAGCTCGTAGATGCCAGTCACGCAGGCCAGCGCGGTGTACTCGCCGACCGAGTGGCCGCATGCGATGGCACCTTCGACGAAGGCGCCTTGCTCGCGCATCTCGGCGACCTGCGCAGCGGCCACCGTCGCCATCGCGACCTGGGTGAACTGCGTCAGGTACAGCACGCCGTCGGGGTGGTGGTAGTGCACGCCGCTGGCGACGATGCTGGTCGGGTTGTCGCGCACCACGTGCAGCACCGAGAAGCCTAGGGCGTCGCGGGTGAACTTGTCGGCGGTGTCCCACACCTTGCGGGCCGCCTTGGATCGGGCACGCACCTCCATGCCCATGCCCTTGTGCTGGATGCCCTGGCCGGGGAACGCGTAGACCGTCTTGGGCGCGGCCAGCCGGGCGGTGGCCGACAACACCAGATCCGATCCAATGCGCGCGGCCACTTCCAAAACCTCTGCGCCCTGGTCGATTCCGACGCGGTCGACACGGAAGTCGACTTCGTCACCCGGACGCACCATGCCCAGGAATCGCGCGGTCCAGCCGATCAGCCGGGCCGGTGGGCGGGCTTGTCCATCGGTGGCCGTCGACCACGTGCTGCGCGGCGGCCGACAACCACATGCCATGCACGATGGGCGATTCCAGGCCGGCCAGCAGCGCGGCCGCCCGGTCGGTGTGAATCGGGTTGTGGTCACCCGACACCACCGCGAACGGTCGCATGTCGACCGGTGCGGTCAGCGTGACATCGCGGCGGCGGCGGCGCGGAGTGTCGGTCGCGTTCTCGGATACCGCGCCACCGGCCCGGGCCGGGTCGGTGAGTTCGGCGGCGCCGGTACGCCCGAGGATCGCGAACCGCTCGGCGAGGGTGGCGATCACCGCACCGTCGGCGTCGACTGAGCCTCTTATGGTCACCGAGACCGGGACGACACGGCCCATGTCCGTGTCAGTCGCCGACGAAGCCGTTGCGGTGATTGTCAATTGGGCGGGGACTCCCGGCAGCTTGCCGACGACATGGACGGCGTGGTCCAGGTGCACCAGGCTCAGCAGCCCCTCGACAACCGGGACACCGGCGTCGGTGACTGCGGAGCCGATGGCCGCGAAAACCGCGGGCCAGCAACGACCTACGAGTGCGTCGGGCACGGTGGTGAGGCTGGGCGCCAGCGGCTCACCGAAGGTGGCCGTGACCCCGGTGTGGTCGGCGACCCGCTCGGGATCCCAGTCGACGGTCACGGTGGCCGTTCCGTCGGTGACCCGAGGTAAGAACTCCGGCCCGTCGACGCCGGCGGCGATCGCCAGGACCGCACGCATGGCGGTGGTGGCGTCTTCGGTGGAGACCACCGGAATACCGCCATCAAGAGTGTTGGCGTGCAACGTGAACGGAATATCGACCCAGACACCGGACACCGGCACGCTGAGAACGACTTGCTCCGTGCCGGCCCCGTCATCGGACTTGACCTGCAGCCGCGCGCCGGTGGATGAGTGTGTGGCACGGAGGCTTTCGGGTCCATCGTGCACCAGCCAGTCGGCTGGATCGGCGATTCGATGAACCGGGTTGGTGGTGGTGCGGCCGGCCCACAGCACATCGGAGGCATCGAGCACGACGGCCAGCGGTCCCGTCACGTCGGGGCGGCCCAGCCGGCGCGACCTGACGGCTTTCGGCTCCGCTCCGGCGCCCAGCACCTCGTCGATGGCGGCCTGCTCGAAACGGTCGAGCAATTCACCGACGGGTTCGTCCATCCGGGTGATGCCGGCGACGGACGCGGTGCCCGGGATGATGCACACCTGGTCGGCTTCGTAGCGGGCGTCGTGGGCCTGCCACAACGAGTCACTGCGCCACCAGCGCCGGACGTCCTTGTCGATGACCGGCACGAAGTTGACCGGCTTGCCCAGCGTCTTGCACAGCGTGACGAAGAACGGCACATCGGCCGGATGCAGTTGCACGGTTTCGGCGTCTGGGTAGCGCTCGAGCAGGGTGGCGATGGCCGCGTCGGGGTTCTCCAGCAGCCGCGCGCCTTGCTCGTCCGAGCCGTCGAACAGCGTCTCGATCCGGCCGTGGTCCTGCGGGTGCAACCGCGCCTCAGCGCGCTGCAGCATCTGCTCGAACCGGTCGCGCCAGGTGTCGGCCAGCCAGGGGCTGCCCGGCGATGCGCTGTCGGCGGTCGAGTTGCCCTCGCCGATGGTCAGCTCGACGTAGCGCTGCAACCACTGCAGGTAGGTCATCTCTGAGACGTCGCCGAAGTATGGCTTGGCGGTGTTGGCCATTGCCGCGATGATCTCGTCGCGGCGCTCTGCGACAGCCTCTGCGTCGCCGGCGACCTCGTCGAGTAGCCGACCGCAACGCGACGCGGTGTTGTCGATCTCATGGATATCCGCACCGAGTTGGCTGCGGCTGGAAGCCATGCCGCCCTGGGCTTTTCCGGCGCTGATCCAGTGGTCGGTGCCTTGGGTTTCGACCAGCATGCGCTTGACCGACGGCGACGTGGTCGATTCCTTGGTCGCCATCGCCGCGGTGCCGACCAGGATGCCGTCGATCGGCATCAACGGGAAGCCATAGGACTCTGCCCAGCGCCCGGACAGGTATTCGGCTGCCCGCTCGGGGGTGCCGATGCCACCGCCCACGCAGATGGTGATGTTGGGGCGCGACCGCAACTCCGAGTAGGTCGCCAACAGCAGGTCGTCGAGGTCTTCCCAGGAATGGTGGCCACCCGCGCGCCCGCCCTCGACGTGCATGATCACCGGCTTGGTGGGCACCTCGGTCGCGATGCGGATGACCGAGCGGATCTGCTCGATGGTGCCCGGCTTGAACACGACGTGGTTGATGCCGACGTCGTTGAGCTCGTCGATCAGCTCGACGGCTTCCTCGAGATCCGGAATTCCGGCGCTGATCACCAGACCGTCGATCGCCGCACCGGACTGGCGGGCCTTCTGCACCAGACGCTTGCCACCAACCTGGAGCTTCCACAGGTACGGGTCGAGGAACAGCGCGTTGAACTGATAGGTACGGCCGTCCTCGAGCAGCCCGGCCAGCTGCTCGATCCGGTCGGCGAAGATTTCTTCGGTGACCTGCCCGCCACCGGCCAGCTCGGCCCAGTGGCCCGCGTTGGCCGCAGCGGCGACGATCTTGGCGTCGACGGTGGTTGGGGTCATGCCGGCCAGCAGGATCGGTGACCGCCCGGTCAGCCGGGTGAACTTCGTCGACAGCTTGACCCTGCCGTTGGGAAGGCGGACCACTGTCGGGGCGTAGCTCGACCAGGCCCGGGCCACCTCGGGGGTGGCACCGACGGTGAAGAGGTTGCGCTGACCGCCGCGGGTCGCCGCCGGCACGATGCCGACGCCGAGGCCCCGGATCACCGGCGCGGTCAGCCGGGTCAGGATGTCTCCGGGACCCAGGTCAAGAATCCAGCGCGCCCCCGCCTTGTGAACCTGGGTGACCTCGTCTACCCAGTCGACTTGGCGCACCAGGATGGACTCGGTCAGCTCCCGGGCCAACGCCACGTCGAGGCCGACCTTCTCGGCCCAGGTTCCGACGATGTCGACGCCATCGGCCAGTCGCGGCGTATGGAAGCCCACCTCCACCCGAACCGGATCGAAGACCGGCGCGAAGACGTCGCCGCCACGGATCTTGTTCTTGCGGGCGGCCTCTTCTTTCTCGGAGATCTGCTGGCAATAAAGTTCGAAGCGCGATAGCTGCTCCGGCGTGCCGGTGATGACGACCGAACGCCGGCCGTTGCAGATGGACAGCACCGGGGGCAGCACGGTCCGAACATCCTGCGCGAACTCGTCGAGCAGCCGGCGGATGCGCCCGGGGTCGGCGTTGGTCACCGATACCATCGGCGGGCGGTCACCGAGGATGGAGATCCCGCGTCGGCGGGCCACCAGCGTCCCGGCCGCACCGATCAGCTGGGCCAAAGCCAGCAGCTCGATGTCGCGAGCGCCCGCGGCTTTAAACGCCTCGACAGCGAGCACACCTTGCGAATGCCCCGCGATGGCCACCGGCGGTGTCGCGACCCAGTCCATGCCCTGCCGCGCCAGGGCACGCCCGGCCGCAATCTGGCTAAGCAGCACGCCGGGTATCGACACCGCGGCCGACGTCAGGTGCTTCTCTGATGGAACCGGATCTTCGGCCGCCAGCGCACGTACCCACCGCAGCGGCTCGAAACCGATCGGACGCACCACGACCAGCTCTTTTGCCACCGGTTCGAGCAGCAGCTCCACCTCGCCGACCAGCGTTGCCAAGTCGGTTTCGATCCCGGCCGACGAAACCAGTTCTTCCAGGGTCTCCAGCCAGGCACTCCCCTGGCCACCGAACGCGACAGCGTACGGCTCGCCAGCCGTCAGACGGTCGACCAGAGCATGGGTGCTGGGCGGGCTATTCCCGTCGCGGTCAGCGGACACCCGGTCGTGCTCGTGGATCGTCACCTTCTGTATCTCCTGTATGCGTCTTTACGTATCGGTTCGTTCGGTCGGTTCCGCACCGGCATGCGTGGCCTGTCGTTTCCAGTCGATTCCCCGTTGAATCGCAGCCAAAAAGCAGCTGACCGGTGTCTTGTCGGCGGCCCGTTCCCGTGGACCGAGCGGCGCGGCGGACTGCATCGGCTGTACTAAGGGTGTCATAAGGATCAGTGCCCTTTTTGCATGCTGAGCAGTTACTGATGAGTTCTACGCATGGGTAACCGTGTCGTGGGTAACACCCTGTTTGACCGCGGCCGCGGGCGTCGGAAACAAACGTCCTGCATGCAGGTGGTTACGGTCGAGTAGCTATAACTGCGCTGATCAAGGCAGTTTTGTTATCAAATCGTTATGTTAAGAATTCGCGCTGCGGCGGCCGCCTGCCGACGTGTGCGCCGGGCCGTCTCGCGACCGTCGGCGGCCGCGGCGCCGGGCGAACGGCGAACGAGTGTTTGCTGGAGCGCGCGGCGCCGAGGCCCGGCAGGGTTCGGTTATCCAGCCGAGGAGCCTTCGAGAGGACGTGCGAGGGCTAGGCCCACTGCCCGAATTGGGGCTTGAGAATTTCGTTGATGTCCACCCCGACCCCGCCAACGCTGCGCTTATCGATCTCGACCTGGTGCAAATTCGCGGCCGGATGGGCGAATCCTTTCGGCGAACCCCAGTTGTGCTGCCAGAAGTACGAGCCCAAGCCGTCGTGCAGCGCCCAGTCGATCGTCTTCGAATTGGCGTAAACGCCCGTCCGCTGATGCCCGACCACCGATTCCCAGGACCGTAGGTACGGGACTATCTGGTTTTTGTACTGGTCATAGGACGGGTCGTCGTCGATCGACGCGTAGATCGGGGCGCTGGCGGGACCGCCGGCGGCGGCGTGCAATTGCATCCCGCGCTGCGCATGCTTCAGGCCGGCGCCGGCACCGCCCAGCCAGTCGGCGGTGCTGCCCTTGCCGTACTGGTAGCACGACACGATTTTCAGCCCGTTGGTATCGAGGTCATGCGCTTCGGCGACCTGGATCGGCTTGCCCAGCATCCAGTTGCCGCCGGGCCGCCGATCCGACACGTACCTGATCGACCCGACGGCGCCGGCGGCTCTGATCTGGCTGGCCGGGATCACGCCGGCCGCGTAGTCCAACAGGGTGCCGAGTGACGCCGATGCCGGCGCGGCGCGCAACGAAGACGCCGCGACGCCCAGGCCTAATAAGGCTGGGGCCGCGGCCGCGAATTTGAGCAGGTCACGCCGCGAAACCGATGGCACAAGCCACAGAGTACGACACAAACATCATGCGACACACTGACCACACCAGTCATATCTGCATCACATTGCCGCAACATCGGTTTTGGGTCTGGCCGAGCCCGAGGCCGGCAGCACGATGACACTGACCGCCTCCAGACCGCGCCGCGCGGTCTGGATGGCGATTTCGTCGATGAAGTGAGCGGCCGCTGGGTTTATCGATCCCGCCCAGGCTCGAAATCCCTGCACCATCACCGGATCGTGCTCCAACAGCGGTTGCACGCCGCGCAGCGCGCTGACCACGTCATCGGGCAGCGGATCGGCCAGCTGCCGATCAATCCAGGTGCGCGCGAGTTCTTGTGCGGCCGTAAGGTCTTCGCCCAAAGCGATGACATCGTCGGCGAGTTTGCGCAATCGGTCGAACAGCTGCTTGCGTCCCGGCGTTTCGGCGAGTTGCTCCAACAGTGTGCTGGCCGCGGGCGGCAGCACCATCTGGCCGAACAATGCGGGAACCGGCAACTCCCACTCGTCGAACAGGTCGGCATACATCGCGGCGACGGGCGCGGACAACGGGGCGCTGAGCCTCCCGAAGACTCCGATGCTGTCCCGATGAGTGGTGGCCAGCCTGCGCAGGATGTGTTCGTTGACGCCCGCGGCGCGGCACTCGGTGGCGGCGTCGATGGCCGCGATCAATTGATCCAGCCGATCCCGCTGGCGCACCAGCAACGTGCGGTGCTCGTCGAGTAGGTCCGCCAGCGTGGTCTGGCCACCATCGATCAGCCGCTGAATGTCGTTGATGCTGACGCCAAGGCTTCTCATCAGGTCGATGCGCAACAGGTCGAGGATCTGTTCAACGTCAAAGACCCGATAGCCGTTGGACAGGTGCTGTGCGCGCAGCAGACCGATTTTCTCGTAGTGGCGGATACGACCCGAGGCGATCCCCGTCAAGGCCGTGACGTCGCCGATCAGCAACTGCTCAGCCACTCCTTGACCTTACAACCGTCGCAAGGTCTGTACTGAGAAGATGGACCGTGACCAGCTCATCGACCTGACGCGGCGTGCCCTGAAGTTGGCACGCGACAGGACGACCGATCTCGCGCCCCGCGAGCACACGGTCGACGCAGGCGAGTACACCTCACTCGAGCGACACAACCGCGACCGGGCCATGCTGATGGCCAGTCCCCAACTGGTCGGCTACGTCTCGGAGCTTCCCGCTCGCGGCGCGTACTGCACCAAGACAGTGATGGGGCGATCCATCCTGCTGACCAGAACATCCGACGGATCGGTCAAAGCGTTCGACAATGTCTGCTTGCACCGGCAGTCGCAGGTGGTGACGGGGTGCGGCACCGCCAAGCGATTCACCTGCCCGTACCACGCCTGGACATACGACAACACCGGCAAGCTGGTCGGGCTGCCGGGCCGCGAGGGCTTCCCGGACATGACCGTCAAGTCCGACGGCTTGACCGAGCTTCCGGCCACCGAATTCGCCGGATTCCTCTGGGTGGCACTAGATCCCGGCGCCACCCTGGACATCGCGGCGCACCTGGGACCGCTGGCCGACGAGCTCGACTCGTGGGGTATCGGACGGTGGTCTCCGCTGGGCGAGAAGGTGCTGGACTCCCCAATCAACTGGAAACTGGCGATCGACACCTTCGCGGAGAACTACCATTTCGCCGCCGTGCACCGGCAGACCTTTGCCACCCTCGCCCGCAGCAACTGCACCGTGTTCGACTCGTACGGGCCCCATCACCGGTTGATCTTCCCGCTCAACACGATTCTCGAACTGGAAAATGTTCCCGAAGAGCAGTGGGACCCGTTCCACAACATGGTCGTCATCTACGCGCTGTTCCCCAACATCGTGCTGTCGGTGACAATCGCCAACGGCGAGCTGTTCCGGATCTACCCGGGCAATCAACCGGGCCGGTCCATTACCGTTCACCAGAACTCGACGCCGCTGGACCTGTCCGAGGAATCCGTGGCCGCAGGAGCACAGGCCGTCTTCGACTATGCCCATGCCACGGTGCGCGACGAGGACTACAAGCTGGTCGCGGGCCTGCAGGCCAACCTCGAGTCGGGCGCTCGCGATCAGCTGCTGTTCGGGCGCAACGAACCGGGACTGCAGCATCGCCACATCACCTGGGCCGAGGCACTTGCACGGTCAGCTGTTGTTGGCTGACTCGACAGACAGCACGGCGATCAGGTCGTCGAGAATGGTTGCCAGTGTGTCCTTTTGGCCGGGGCGAACTCCGGTCAATAGCTCAACCGCCTCGCTGCGACGGCCGGCGGCCACCAACGGCACCAGCTGATCCACCATCGTCTGCACGTCAGGGGCCGGTGGTTCGGCGTTCGCGACGGTGGTGGCCAGCACCTCGACCAGCTCCCAATCCCGGTACAGCGCCAGCGAACGCTCGTTGAACGCGAAGCCGGTCACCGGTTTGCCCCACATCGTTCCGCGGTAGCGGTATGGGCCTTCCATGTATTCGATCGGCAGTCCGTGTGCCGGGGCGGCCACCAGCGGCTCTCCGGAGAGGTCCAGTTTCAGTGTGGCGCAGGTGATCCGGTGACGATCGGGCATGTATCGGGCCGGGGCAAGCGGACGCACCAGGGGCCGAATCGTTTCCGGCCATCGAACGTAGCTGCTGATCGTGACCTCGACATCCTCGGCGCACTCCGGCGCCGTGGCCGGGTCGGGGTAGCTCGTCGTCACGCCGGTAAACGGCTGCAGTGCATTGCCGTTCGTGCGGTCGAACTGCCGCCAGATGCTCAAGTCGACGCCATTGTCGAAATTGATGGTGCGCCATTCGTGCGACCTGGCCCGCGGGTCTCCCCCGCTTCCCCCGCCGCCGGCATATTTCGGAAACCACTGTCGGTCGACATGCCCGCCGCTGCCGGAAACCTCGTCGACCACGTCGCCCCAACGCAAGGTTCCGGTCATCGCCATTCCGGTCTGGAAATAGGAGTACGTGTCGCTTTGGCCGAAGCAGACAATCTTCCCGTTGTAGGTCGACGCGCCGACCGGTGTCGGTGCACGCGTTGGTGTTACGGCCAAATCCAGTCGCATGGACCGACCGCAGTGGTCCTCGCCCACCAGGCTGACCCGATAAGTGAACGGCAGCAGATCTCCGTCGCCGTTACGGCAGGCAGTCCACGACGCGGTACCGGCGCTGCAGTGGTAGCTGACTTCGAGATAACCCAGGGCCATCGCCAGCTTGCGCTGCGCTCCGGGTTCCATGTTGGCCGGCGGCATGTCGTAATCCGTATAGGTGCCGTAGTCGCCGGAATCCAGATCGAACAGCGCCATCGTGTAGAAGTCCGCGACGATCGTTCCCCCGGGCCGGTTCTTGTTGAAGATGGTCAGGAACGCAAACGAGCGGCCACTCTCGGCGGCATCGAGCTGACCGGCGATGAACCAGGTGTCTGACTCCTGATCGGGGTGTTCACCTTCGGCGGCGGGAAAATCCAGCTGGCTGTCGCCGGGCACCAACTGAAACGGGTAACTGCGCCAGTCGTCGTTCATCTCACGTCTCCGCCCTCGGGACATCGATCGCTTCGTACTTGTCGGCCCGTAGCTTGTGTCTCGGCCGGTTGGTCACCTGTAGCGAATTTACTGACGTTCCACGGGTCCGATTTCCCGCGGCTCGGCCGGGCGGTGACGGGCAAAGTCCGCCTCGGCTCAGCAATGCCATGACTATCAGCGTATCCGGGTTGTGAAAGCCGTACGCGCGCTTGGTCAGTGCCTGCCGATAAGTGTTGATGACCTCGGATCGGGCGTTGGACGGCCCGTGGTCGAGAGCGTTGCCACGACCGCGACCTCATATCAGGAACACGCTCGACCACGTCATCCGAGCGCTCACGCGAGGCCCAGCGCAGCGGCGCAGAGCTGCCTCGTCGCATCCTCCACGTTGCCGAATAACCCCAGGTGCGGTGTGGCGGCAATGTCGTTAATGGTGTGCAACACAGCCTGGACTCGAATCCGAGCCTCGATAGGGTCCAGGTCAGGGTGTAGTTGACGCACCAGATACAGATGCTGGGGCCAGCCAGCTGAACCCCGAATGCTGACGGCTTGTCGGCCAGGTGATAAGAGAGGTGCACCGACACGTGACTGGCCGGAGTTGAGCGCCAGTCAAACACATCGGGGCACAAGTAGTTAGCGCGCGGGAGGTGGGGATGGCGACGTCGCGGTGGGTACGTCGGGCCGGTTTGGGGCTTGCGGCGCTCGGGGCGGCAGCCGTGGTCACCGCGGCGGCGGCGGCACGGCCCCGCAAGGTCAATCAGTCCCCGCTCGCGCCGCCCTGGACGCCGGGGCCCGCCGTCTACGGAGTGGGTGTGCGGCACAACGTCGCGGTGCCGATGAGCGACGGCGTCGTCCTGCGCGCCGACATTCATTACCCCACCGTGCCGGAGACTGGGCTGCCTGCCGCCGGGCCGTTCCCCGTGCTGGTGTCGGTGACACCCTACGGCAAGAAGGCGCCGCCACCGGCCGCCCAGATCGGCGGCGGCGCCACCCCGTACCTGATCAGGCGCGGCTATATCGAGGTGATGGTCGACGTCCGTGGGACGGGGGCCTCCGGCGGCTGCTTCGAAATGTTCGGCACCCAGCAGACACAAGACGGGGTGGATCTGGTCGAGTGGGCGTCAACGCTGCCGAGCTCCAACGGTCGTGTCGGTATGTTCGGGATTTCCTACCTAGCAATCAACCAGCTTTTCACCGCCGCCGCTGTCGGGCCGGACTCGCCGCTGAAGGCGATCTTTCCGGTGATGGCCGCACACGACTTCTACCGGGACGCGGCGGCGATGGGCGGGGTGCCGCATATGCGGGTTATAAGAGCCTACGGCGCTACCTACTCGCTGCTGAACGTCATCAACCCGACGCTGGAACTGATCGCCAGGGGCGGGCACCCGCGACCGCGCTCTGGCGGGCTCGCCGTGGTGCGGCAGCGTGGGCGCGACCAGCGCCGGTACTTCCGACCGCTGATCACCGACGGCACCGCCGGCGGTGAGGCGGCGTACGACGGGCCCTTCTGGGACACCCTGCGACCGGCGGCCATCCTTCCAGGCATTGCCGCCAACGGTGTGGCGGTCTTCTTGGTCGGTGGGTGGCACGATGCCTTCCAGCGGGGCGCGCCGCTCAACTACGCCGCCCTACAGAACGCATTGGCCGGGCGGCCGGACGGCTCGCCGATGGAACCGGGCGAGCCGGTGTCGGACCGGGTTCGGCTGTTGATGGGGCCCTGGTACCACGTATCGAACTTCGACGGCCTGCCCCTCAACGCGCTGCAGCTGCGCTGGTTCGACCATTGGCTAAAGGACGAGCCGACCGCGGCGATATCCGGGTCGCCGTTCACCTTTCAAGCCATCGGAAGCTCGCAGTGGTTCCACGCCCGCGAATATCCCGTCGCCGAGGCCACGCCCACCCGCTTCTACCTGTCCGAGCCGGGCCGCCTGACCGGTGACTCCTGCCCGGACGAAACTGTGGCCACACTGCGGTATACGCCGCGGGGTCCGGTAGCGGGCCGGAGTCTGGAGCAGTGGAGTCTGGGGATGAACAGCTTCATCGCCACCCAGCGGGGTTGGCAGATCCCCTACGACCAGGACAACCGGCGCCTGCAGCGCGGGGCGCTGACCTACACCACCGAGCCGTTCACCTCGCCCACGCTGGTCGCCGGGCCGATCACGCTCACCGTGCGCGCGACAGCCAGCACAACCGAGACGCTGTGGGTTGCCCACCTCGACGACGTGGCTCCCGACGGGGCCAGCCGCCCGCTGACCCAGGGCGCGCTCCTCGGCTCACACCGTGCGCTGGACCCGACCCGCACCTGGTACCTGCCCGACGGCACCGTCCTGCGCCCGCAACACGTCAGCATCCGCTCCGCAGCTCAGCCGGTCGTCCCCGGCGAGGTAACCCGCTACGACATCGAGATCTTCCCCACCGCCGCTTTGATCGTCCCCGACCACAGGCTGCGCCTCACCCTGACTACCTACGACTTCCCGCACCTGGTACCCACCAGGCCCGCGCGCGATGCCCTGACCGGCGGCACCTACCGGGTCCACCAGGGAGGCCCCACCCCGTCACATATTCTGATCCCGCTGGCCGACCCGGACACCTTGACCTGAACCCCCGGCACCACCGATGCGGTGTTGCGTTCTGCGCGTGTGTATTTCGTCACGGAGTAGGAGCACCGACGTCAGCAGCGGCCCGACCCGATCAGCGCCCGGCAGGCCAGAGCCGTCAACCGAGTCAGCTCCGCGAGGCGCACCGACACAACGCTCCATCGCCGGCGACAGCACCAAGGCCGAGGGCGATCAAAGAATCGGTTACGCAGCATGCGGCGTCAGGCAGCACAGCCAGGGCGCACTCCTGCTTTTTTGGCTACGTTTGTTAGCGTCAGTAGCGAAATTACGGTCGCGGTCCCATCCCTGAGGAAGTGCCTCGATGACAGAAAATTCCGGCCATCGTTCCTATGACGAACTGTTCATCGGAGGGCAGTGGCGCAAGCCCGCCAACCCGCAGCCGCTCGCCGTGATCTCGCCGCACTCCGAAGAGCCGGTCGGCCACGTCCAGGTGGCCGGGCCCGAGGACGTCGACGCCGCCGTCGCGGCGGCGCGGCACGCTTTTGACCACGGCCCGTGGCCACGGCTGAGCCATGCCGATCGGATGGCCAAGGTCGAACAGCTCGCAGCGATCTACGCCGGCCACATCGACGAGATGGCCGACCTGATCACCGACGAGATGGGGTCTCCGCGCAGTTTCAGCCGGCTCGGCCAAGCGGCGGCCGCGGCGTCGCTGATACACCTCGCGCTGGCTGCCGCACGCGACTTTCCTTGGACAGAACGCCGCCAGGGCGTCCTTGGCGAAGTACACCTGCGTAGGGCCCCGGTCGGGGTGGTCGCGGCGATTGTGCCGTGGAACGTGCCGCAATTTTTGATCATGCCCAAGCTGATCCCGGCACTGATCGCGGGATGCACGGTCATCATCAAACCCGCACCCGAAACACCGTTGGACGCTTTGTGGTTGGCGGAGATGATCGAGCAGATCGATCTGCCCGAAGGGGTGGTTTCTGTACTCCCCGGAGGCACCGACGTCGGTGAGGCGCTGGTGCGCCATCCCGGTGTGGACAAGATCGCGTTCACGGGTTCCAGTGCCGTCGGGCGCCGGATCGCCACTCTGTGTGGGGAGCAGCTGAAACGCGTCAGCCTGGAACTGGGCGGCAAGTCGGCGGCGATCATCCTCGATGACGCCGACATCAACAAGACCGTCGCCGGACTGAAGACCGCCGGCCTGATGAACAACGGACAGGCGTGCGTCGCCCAGACCCGCATCCTGGTCAGCGATCGGCGGCATGACGAGGTCGTCGATGCGCTCGCGGACATGATGTCGGGCCTGAACGTCGGCGATCCAGCCGATCAGTCAACCGACATCGGACCGCTTGTCGCCCAACGACAACAGCGCCGCGTCCAGGATTACATCCGGTCCGGCCAAAGCGAAGGCGCCCGCGTCATCCTTGGTGGCGAGGACAGCCCGGCTGAGCGCGGTTGGTACGTGCGGCCAACGCTGTTCTCCGACGCCACCAACGACATGCGCATCGCCCGGGAGGAGATTTTCGGCCCGGTGTTGACCGTGCTGCGCTACCGCGATGAGGACGATGCGATCCGGATCGCCAACGAGAGCGATTACGGCCTGGCCGGTTCGGTGTGGACGGCTGACATCGCACACGGCCTCGAGGTCGCGGCCGGTGTTCGCACGGGCACTTACGGCATCAATATGTACACCCTCGACATCGGCGCCCCGTTCGGCGGCTTCAAGCAATCGGGTATCGGGCGTGAGTTCGGTCCGGAGGGCCTGCACGAGTATGTCGAGCTTCAGACGTTGGTTTGCAAAGGGCAGCTGCCGCCCCTATAGAAACTCCGGTCGCCACGACGGGTCGCGGCCAAGCCGGGCGAGAAGCCTTGCCTGCACTTCAATTTCGCTGGTCTCGTGGTTCACGGCAAGCGGAGCTTTGAACATTCCCGACGGACTCGAGGCCTGGAGATCCGTAGGCAAGTCGGCGTAGAACAGCCCACACCATCCGGGATCGAGCCGATCGTCAGCTCCCACCGCGCGAGCGAGGTCCCAGGTGTGCACTAAAACATCGCGGGTCAGTTTCGGTATCAGCTGACGTGTATCCAGCTGTGTCGCCCTGCCGGGTGCTAAGGCCTCCGCCAGCGAGTCGTAGGTAAGTTGCCATCGCACCTGTGGGTCTTCTCGTGGCCGGTTAGGCTTCAATGCCAGTGGACGCAACACCAGTACGTCATGAAAACCGATCACGTGCTCTAGCACCGCCCGGGCATCCCACTCATCGCACGGGGAGCGACGATCCCATCTGCCATGCGCCGACCGAACGGCCTCGCCGAACCGTAGGCAGACCGCCAGATGCAGTTCGGCTACATCGTCATCGGTCACTTGTGGCATTCGGCATCTGCAAAGTGAGCTCCACAGGGCAGCAAAGGGCGCCGTGCTGGTTGGTCACCTCGATCTTGATGTCGACAAGGCAGCGCGGCGGATCCACTGAAGTGTCCCGCCGCTTTGCCACCGCCCGGCCGCGGCCGATCATGGTGTCACCGGCATAGACCGAGCCGGCCAGCCGCAGGGAGCGCCGCACCACGCGACTGCTCGGGCCCGCCCAATCGGTTGCGACGCGGTCGGCGAATCCGGCGAGGTGCATGGTGTTGACGTAAATCGTTGGGTTGCCCTGGTTTTGGGCGTAGTTCGGATCGAAGTGGCCCGGGAAATAATCCCACGTTGCCCCGGAGTTCTCGACCACCCGCTGGTAGCTGATGTGGTCGACCACCTCCGGCAGCTCCACCGGAACGGTGATGTCGTTCCAGTCCAGATCCTCACCGGTCACGCGGGTGCTCCCGGAGTGAACCGAAATAGGGTATTCCGACACCTGGCAACGACGGTCCCGTCCTGACGACGATAGGTCTCCAGCGTTTGGACGAAATGACCGACACCGAGTCGAGTCTGCTTTTCCGGCGACACCGACACCAGTTCCTCAACAACGGTCAGCAGATCGCCCTCGATAATTGGCTCCAAAAACTCGACGTCGTTGGCCGCGTTGATGAATGTGGTGCCCGGCAACGGCACCCGAAGCACCACCGACGCCGCGGGCGGTCTGCCCGCCGGTTCCCACGGCGGAGGTATCAGCCATCCCATCAACAGGGCCGGCGGGGCCAGCAGGCCTCCCCATCTCTGCCGGGCGAACTCAGCATCCCAATATGAACGATTGCCGTCGTGAACCATCGCGGCGAACAATTGGATGCGCGCGCCGCTGACCGGGGTCCTAGCGGTTCGCGGTGCGCTCACCGCGCCGACCATTCGCAGCGCATCCTCGTAGGTGCCGAAGGTCTGTTGGTAGCTGAGGTCGGAGTCCACGGATCGGTGCCGCTTACATGACGAGCGGATGCCGGCTGGGCACCGAATCCCAAGAAAGCTCTCGGGATTCGAAGTACCAGCCGCCGCGCTCGTAGATCAGCTGGTCCCGGAATATCCCGGTCGCCCGCAGGGTGGTGTCGCCGTACATGGCGGCGTACAGCACGGCGACACAGCGCTGTGTGGCGTGGACGCCGTCGACGTGGATCTCGTGGTCAACGGCCACCAAGCGCTGCCCGTCGCCGCCGTCGAAGGCTGCGCGCAGATCGGTGAACACCTCGCCATCGCGGGTGTAGCTGGCATCGGAATGACGGAACGTCGCGATCCAGCGCTCACGGTCGCCGTCGGAGTAGGCCCGGTTGTGCCGGGCGGTCAGGTCGAGGATGGCAGCGCGGCCCGTCGCGGCGTGGAGGAACTGTTCTTGTTGATAGGTCAGGGTCATCTTGGCTCTCCAGCCTCTCTGGGAAATGACGGGGAAAATTGCCTCGCGTAACACCAACTTAACATGTCACGCTGACTCAGCGACTAACGATATAACCGTGTTTTTCGCGATCCCAGGCGCCCGGATTTAAACCCCGAGTACGCAACAAATCTTTACGTATCCGTCCAATGACATTCTTCGGAAGTTCATTAACCGTCTCGACGAATCTCGGCACACAGAAGTACGGCATGCGAGCGGCGCAGAAGTCGAGCAACTCTGCGCAGTCCAGCGCGGCGCCGGGGCGCAACGTCACGATCAGCAGGATGTCGTCCTCGCCCAACTCGCTGGGCACTCCGATCGCGGCGGCTTCGGCCACCGCGGGATGGCGCATGACGGCGGCTTCCACTTCGACCGAGGAGACGTTCTCGCCGCGCCTGCGCAGCGAATCTTTGATGCGGTCCACATACGTCAAGTTCTGCTCCCCGTTCCCGTCAGGGTCGAGTCGGCCGAGGTCGCCGGTGCGGAACCACTCCTGGTGCGGTTCAACCTGCAGACCCTGACTTAGATAGCCTTCGCTCATCACGTGCGGGTACCTGGGCCGGCAGGTGATCTCTCCGACAATGCCGGCGGGCACCGGACTGCCGTCCTCGTCGACGATGCGCACATCGAAGTTGGGATTGGGCCGGCCCGACGTTCCGGGGACCCCTTCGTCGGCCACGCTCTTGACGGCGATCGGGAAAGCTTCGGTCATCCCGTACATCGTGACGATCCTGCAGCCGTAACGCTTTTCGATGTCGCGGTAGGAGTTCGCGTCGATGGGCGCAGCCGAGATGAACCGCAGCGACAGTTGCGCGTCACGCGAATCGGCGGGCAGGTTCTGCAGCATCGAGACCATCGCGCCGGCGCCGGCGAAGCCAATGGCACCCCGGGCGCGGATGTCATCCCACACCTCGCTGGGATGGAAAGCCCGCGCCAGCACGGTCGTTCCGCCGACCAGCATCGGGGCCAGCACGCTGGGCGCCGCGCTCAGGTGGAACAGCGGCATCGCGGTCCAAAGCACCTCCCCCGCGCGAAATCCCCATGCCGAAGCAGCGGTCGCGGCCACCGAGAACAGGTAATGCCAGGTTGTGGCAACCGCTTTCGACGGTCCGGTGGTGCCCGACGTATAGAACAGCGATCCGATGTCTCCCACCGATGCGGGGCTCTCCGCCGGCGAGCGGCCAGCAAGGTCAGCTCCAAGGCTCAACGCCTCGTTGAGTGAATCGTCTTGCACCACAATGTCAGTCACCGTGTCCAATCGACCGGCAACCTCATCGACGCGGGGACGTCGCTCAGCGTCGGTGAGGATCACCTTGGCCCGCGACAACCGGAGGGTGTGCAGCAGGAAGTCACCCCTGTTCGCGGCGTTGACCGCAGCGCTTACCGCGCCGATGCGCGCGGCGCCCAGCCAGAAATAGACCCACTCCGGGCAGGTTGCGGTGAACAGCGCCACGCAGTCACCGGTGCCGACGCCCAATTCGGTCAGCATGTTCGCCGCCGCGCAGGACCGCTGCCGCATCTGCTCGAAGGTCACGTCGACGCCGGCAATCGACATCATCACCCGGTCGGGGTACTGCTCGGCCCGGCGATCCAGCACGGCCGGCACGGTGAAACGATCAACGCCGAAATCGGAGGGCCCCAGGGGCTTGCTCCGGTCCGGGCGCATCAGGCTTCCAGTTAGGCTTTCGAGGCCGCCGGGTCGGGCTCACCTGCGGCGGTGTAGCCGAAGTCGGTGGGCGAAGGTTGTGTACCCGGGTAGAAGCGGTGTGCCCAGCGGCGAAGGGCGGCATAGTCGTGTGCCTCCTCGGGCGCCAGGTTCGGCTTCTCCAGATATTTCATGTTCTCCCAGGTGAAGAAGTCCTGTTTGATGACTTCTTGCTGCAGCGCGAGGAACTTGGCGGCACGTCCGCTGGGCACGTCGCCGGTGTCACCCGGCTCCCGAATGGAAGCCTGAGTGTAGAAGTAGTCGGTGTAGTCCTCGTCGACCGGCGTCTGCCCGGTGACCTGGATGGTGGCGACCAACTCGCTGGGGAAACGCACGATGCCCAGTCCGAGCGAGTAGTTGTCGTAGATGATCTTGGCGTCAACCGGCCCGTTGGGGGTCAACCAGGTCGACGCGCGGCCGCCGCCGAAATGGGCATTGACCGTGGCGTGCAGGTGATAACCCGATACCTCGAACGATGCGGTGGTGGCGGGGTTGGCGGCCTTGTGCACGTATTGAACGTGGTACGGATCGGCCGCGTTCTCGATGATCATCTGCGGGTGCACCTTGACCCGGTTGAGCATCTGGGTGTGCGGGTGCAGTGGGTAGTACTCGTTGGTTTCCAGTTCGGGCAGCACCGGCGGTTGCCAGTAAGGCGCCCGGCCATGACGTTCGTGCCAGACGACGATGAAGCCGTACCACTCCTGAGTCGGATAGGTGCGGATGCGGACGTTGTTCTTGCAGCCGATCTTGCTGTAAGGGATCAGCGCGTTGGTGCCGTCGCCGCGCCAGCGCCAGCCATGCCACGGGCAGACGATATTTTCGCCTTCCACGGTGCCGCCCACGCCCAGGTTGGCGCCGAGGTGCTGACAGTAGGCGTCCATTACATGTACCTGGCCGGATTCGGTGCGGAACAGCACGAGCTCCTCACCGAAGTAGTGCACCCGCTTGACTTGACCGGCCTGCAGATCGGATGCGAACGCGACAATGAACCACCCCGTCGGGAACCGGTAGGTCGACAGCGCAATGCCGGCCTGTCCGAACTCACGTTCCGACGGATCTGCGCCCGACTCGGAAGTCGGGTCTGAAATCGTATGCGTCACGAGTACTCCGTATCCCGCGCGGCCGAGCGCAACTAGGCCGCCCTTAACTCACCGCGGTTCGACGACTGGCTCTATTTTTACTATTTTAAGCATTGAACGTCAACGCGGCGGCGGCCGGTCGCCGTGTGGTGTCCAAAGAACCGGGGTTGCAAATGACGGCTGCGGCGGTGGATCTTTCCGATTTCGCCTTGTGGCGCAACGGTTTTCCGGATGAGCTGTTTACCGACTTGCGGCGCACCAGGCCGCTTTTCCGGCACGGCCTGACGCCGGGTGTCGCTCGGCTGTTTTCCGAGACGGTTCGCCGCGATTTCTGGGTGACGACCAAGCACCGCCATGCGGTGCGCCTGCATCGGGATGTCGATTCGTTCACCGCGGTCGATGGCCCGCTCATCCAACCGGTCGGCATGTTTTCGTCGTATCCGACGATCATCAACATGGACCCGCCCGGGCTGAACAAACGCCGCAAGCTGATCTCTAACGCTTTCAACCCGCGAGCGATCGCCAAACTCGAGGACGGCATCCGGGCGCGTGCGGCGAGGATGATCGACCATCTGCTCGCCGAGGGCGGCGGGGACTGGATCGAGGACGTCGCCGATGCGCTCCCGATGACGGTCATCGGCGACATCATCGGCATACCGGAATCCGATCGGCCGCGGATCTTCGATTCCCTTGACTGCATCCTGAAGGCCAGGTCGCCCGAGGCGCGCCTGAGCCGACAAGACGAAGTCGATCTCTACGCCACGATCTTTGGCTACGCGATGGAACTCACCGCGGAAAAGCGGCGCAATCCCGCCGACGACATCTGGAGCACGCTGGCATCCGCGGTGATCACCGGCGAAGACGGTGAAGAGTTCAGTTTGCCCGCCAATGAGCTCGAGTTCTTCTTCTTCGTGCTGACGTTTGCCGGCAGCGACACCACCAAAAATGCCCTGGCCATCGGACTGCAGGCGTTCGTCGCCAATCCAGAGCAGATGGAGCGGTATCGCGAGCAGGAAGCAGTGCGGTCCAGCGCCGTCGAGGAGGTGCTGCGCTGGGCGTCACCGGTGGCGTACTGGACTCGCACCGCCAAGGTCGACGTGGAGATGGACGGCCAGCACATCCCTCAGGGCGACCGGGTGGTGTCGATGCTGCGTTCGGCGAACCGGGACGAGGAAGTCTTCCCATCGCCGTTCACCTTCGACATCGGCCGTCAGCCCAACCCGCACGTGGCTTTCGGCGGCGGCGGACCACACCATTGCCTGGGCGCGATGCTGGCGCGCGCGGAACTTCGCGCGGTATTCGACGAACTGCTGCTGCGATGCGATGACATCGAAATCGGTCCGGCCAAAGTGGCTTATCCGAATCTGACCACCAACATGTCGATCTATGACGAGATGGCGATATCGCTAACTGAGCGGTAGCGGCCACCGCGTTAAAACGTATGCGTGCCGGGTGCCGGCCTGTTGCCGAATGCGGCGAACACCGCCAAGGGGTCCAGGTAGTCGCGCCAGTGCGTGATCTTGCGGTCCCTGACGGTGATTACCGAGATAAATCGGTTCAGGTAGGGCGCACCCGTGCTCACCACCATGCCATGCATGGTGTACTCGAGAACCACCACAGACTTTTCGGGGTCGTAATAGCGGTACACGTCGCTGCTGTGACTCTGAACGATCGAATCCCCGTAATCGGAGTAAAGCTCGGCCAGCGCTTCGCGCCCGACGATTCTGCGCGGGTAGTCCGGAACGGTGATGATGTACTCGACCACCACATCCTCGGCGTGCATATCGAAGAAATCGGTCCCGTCCACCAAGCCTCGAAGGGCCTCGGCGACAACCTCAAAGTACGGCCGCATCGCGGCATACTTCGCCATGTCTCGCGACGACATGGACGCCTCCAATTTTTCGACCTCGTTGGTGTCCGCGTCGACTCTAGGGCCTGATGCCGACATGCGCCCGCCGGGAAGCGGCGATAAGTCAGTCGCGTAGCCGCAGCGCGGCCTTCGGGCACTGTTCCACCGCGGCGCGGACGTCGATCTCCCGGTCGGGCGCCACTGGGCCGTCCGCGATCTGCACCACGTCCCCGTCACCCAGTTCGAACACATCCGGGGCGATCGATTCACAAAAGCCGTTGGCTTCACACAAGTTCTCGTCGACAGTTACGCGCATCAGATGTCCCCTTACTCCTATAGGCCTTTGGGACGGGTCCCGATCACCCCGCCGGTTGCGAGGTTTGTTAGTTCTTCTTCGGTCAGCCCGCACCGATCGCGCAATATCTCTCCATTGTGCTCGCCCAACCTCGGCGGCGGACGCAGCAGCCACCTTTCCTGGCCGACCAGCGCTGCGAACGGTGGGCACGGATAAAGACCGGCCCCGGTACTCGGATGGTCGAGCGCCTCGAAGAATCCCCGATCACGCAACTGTGGATTCTCAGTGACCAACGACGGCGATACCACGGGCGCGGCGGGAATACCCGCACCGGCCAGACGCTCCACCGCCGATTCGAGAGGCTGGGCGGCGAACCACTCGTGCACCCGGCGATCGATGTCGTCGGCTCGCACCTTTCGTCCGCTGACGCCTGCCAAGCGCTCGTCACACCACGCGGGCCGAACCATCAGATCGACCAGGGCACGCCACTGCTGGTCGTCTTGCACGGTGACCGCGATCCAATCGTCCGAGCCGGCACAGCGGTAGAGGTTCTGGATCACCTCGCAGTGCCCGCGGTTGCCCCGTCGACTCAGCGCTGTCCCGAAGACCTCGGATTCGATCGCCTGTATCGCGGTGGCGTTCAACACCGTTTCCAGCATCGGCAGCTCAACCAGTTGTCCCGTTCCGGTTCGCTCGGCGAAGTTCAGCGCGGCCAGCACGGCGAATGCGGCGTGCACACCGGCCAGCGGATCGCAGGCTCCGCGCGGCGTCACCGGTGGAGCTTCCGGCAGTCCGGTCACCCACGCCAGGCCGGCGATCTGCTCCATGGTGGGGGCGAATCCGACCCGGTCACGCCACGGGCCGGTCAGCCCGAACGCGGGCATCCGGGCGACGACGAGTTTGGGGTTGACCTCCAACAGCACGTCGGCGGTGAGCCCGAACTGGTCCATCACCCGCGGCGAGAAGTTCTCGATCACGACATCGGCGCCGGCCGCCAGTCTGGTGAACAACCTACGCCCCTCGCTGGAGTTCAAATCCAGTGTGACCGAACGCTTGTTGGTATTCATCGCGTGAAACACCCAGCCGTACTCCCACCAGTCGTCCACATCGGTGCGCATCCCGCCCGAGTAACGAATGCCGTCGGGCCGCTGTATCGACTCCACCTTGACGACGTCGGCACCGAAGGCGGCCAGTAGGTGGGTTGCGGCCGGCCCAGCCCAGAAGGCGGTCAGGTCGACGATACGAACACCCTCGAGCGGCCGCGTCCGCGGCGCCGGCTCGCCCTTCGAGTTCGCTTTTCTGCCAGGGCGACTCGTCATTGTCCGCACCGACGGAAGGGGTGCGGCCCAGCGGCGCGGGCGCGCACGCCGACATCAACCACGGCGGACGGGGCTGGTGAAAGCCCGCAGGGTTGCGGACAAACACCCCACGCTGCCTCACGTACTCCATATCCCGGATGGTGGAGCCGTTGCCCAACGCCGCGATCGGCAGCCGGAACAATTGCCCGAGTTCGACGACCTCGGCGACGGTCCGTTCGGCCAGCCACGGGTGAATCTGCTCGCGGATCAGGTCGCGGTATCCCCACCGGCCGATCTGAAAACGCAGCTGTTCAATTTCCTCGAGCTGCGGGCACTCGACCATCGCGACGAAGTCGAGCCACTGCTGACCGGTGACCATGGTGATCCCGACGTAGCCGTCCTTGGCCGGTTCAATCGAGGGCACTTCCAGGGTGCGGCGGATCGGTGGAACGCGAAGCAGCTGCGAATGCAGCCATTCGCTGCTCTGCATCGCGGTCATCGCTTCGAGCATGGACAGGTCGAGGTGCTCGCCGGGACCGCCGTGCTCGACGCGGCGGCGCACCGCGAGCGCGCCGAACGCGGCGTAGACACCGCCCATGTACTCGCCGAGGTCGCCGCCGATTGAAATCGGGGGCCCGGCGGGATCGCCGCGGAAGCCGGGCGAGCCGGCCCACGCCTGCAAGGTGAACTCGCTGGCCGCGCGGTCGGCGTACGGGCCGGTCCAGCCGAAGTCGGAGATGGTGACGATGACCGCCTGCGGTGAGTCGGCCAGCAGCCGCTGTGGATCGATGCCCAGCGCCGCGGCTCGCGACCGGCCGGCGGTGACGACCACGACATCGGCAGCGGCCAGTTCGGCACGATATCGCTCGGAATCTTCGGCGATGGTCATGCTGCGTTTGCCCGCGTTGAGGTAGCTGAAGAACGGCGAAGTGGAGCCATCCGGTACCGGCGAACAGGTGGCGGAGTACCGCCGCAACGAATCTCCTTGCGGTGGTTCGAATTTCCGTACCTGCGCCCCGGCGTCGACCAACAACTTGCCGCAGTAGCTGCCGGCTATCCGGTCACTGATCTCGACGACTCGCAACTCCTGAAGCGGTGTCGGCCGGCTGTCGGATCCCTCGCTCACTTACATCGTCCTCCCGATCGACACGCGATCAGAGATGCTATTTATACCATTACTGTTAAAATAGCTAAGCCACTCGAGTTGCGAGGATTGGATGACCACCCTGGGAATTGGCCCCGATGCCCGTCGCCGTCTGTCGGCGCCGAGGATCGCCGAAATCGTAGCCCACGAGTTACGCCGTCAGATCATCGACGGCGAGCTTGCCGACGGCGATCTGCTGCCGCGCCAGGAGGTGCTGGTCGAACAGTTCAACGTCAGCTTGGTCTCCCTGCGGGAAGCGCTGCGGATCCTGGAAACCGAGGGACTGGTGTCGGTCCGGCGGGGTAACCGAGGCGGCGCCGTCGTGCACGCACCGGCGAAGAGCAGCGCGGCCTACATGCTTGGCCTTCTTTTGCAGAGCGAGTCCGTTGCGGTCGCCGATCTGGGCATGGCCTTGCAGGAACTCGAGCCGGCCTGCGCCGCTTTGGCGGCCCGGCGGCCAGACCGGGCGGACACCTTGATTCCAGAACTCAAGCAGGTCAACGATTCCATGGCCGAGAACCTCGAAGACGGTCGGCTGTTCACCGAAATCGGCCGTCAATTCCACGATCTCGTTGTCCGCGGCTGCGGAAACCACACCATCATTGCGGTCGTCGGCAGCTTGGAGACGCTGTGGACCAGCCACGAACGACAATGGGCCGACGAGAGCGCGGCCCGTGGCACCTATCCCTCGTTGGCTCAGCGCCGCGCAGTGCTCACCACGCATATCAAGCTGGCCGAGACCATCGCGGAGGGCGACGTCGACCGGGCTCGTCGCATCGCGGGCCGCCACCTCGCCGACACGCAGACGTATGTGCTGTCCGGCCGGCCCGATCAACGGATCTATGCGCTTTCGCCGCAGGCGTTGTCACGTCCGCGGGATATCCGGCACTCCTGAGAGGCAGCCTTCAACGTCCATGCGAACCGCATTGGTCACCGGCGGCAGCGGCGGGATCGGAAAAGGATGCGGTCGCAAGCTGTGCGAGCTGGGCTACGACGTGGTGCTGGCGGCGCGACGCGAAGGTCCCTTGCGTGCGGCTGCCGAGGAGATGGGTGCCCGTCATATCGTGGCCGATGCATCCGATCCGGACGGATTTTCTTCAGCGATAAGCACATTGGAGACGATTGACCTCGTCGTCCATGCTGCTGGCACGCTTGGCGGAACCTATGCGCGCAAGCAGACATTCGAGCAGTGGCAGACGATTATGTCGGCGAACCTGGATTCGTGCTTCGTGGTCACCTCCGCCGTGCTGCCCCGGATGCGCGCGGGCTCGCGGCTGGTGTTCATCTCGTCGTCGGCGGCGCACGAGCCGATGATGGCTCGGACCGCCTACTCCGCGTCGAAAGCCGGCATGAACGCGTTCGCCCGGGCCTTGGCGCTCGAAGTCGATCGTGACGGCATCAGCGTGCACATCGTGACGCCGGGCCCGGTGGAAACCGAGATGCTGCAGGATGTTCCCTTCGAGATGTACGCAATTCAGGTGTCCGACGTCGCGGAAGCGGTCGCATGGTTGGACACCGTCGACCCGTCGGTCGATCTGCCGGAGATACGGCTTTCCGCGGTGCAACGGGGTCCTTTTGCCCGTCCGCCGATTGTGCCTACGGAAGCTCGCCGCCGTCGCGAGGGAACTCTTTGATGACCGATTCCCCGAACTCATGCAGGGAATCGGGAACGGCGAAGTCCGCGAACCACACGTAGAACCGCTCTACCCGTTGGGCGGCCAGACCCGCGAAGTGTCCGATCAGTTCGTCAGCATTGCCGCAGACCAGACCCGACCCCAGGTTGCCGAATCGTCGAGTGCTCACTTCGCGGACAGTGTTCGGATCGCTGCCCGACCGCACGAAGCCGATCATCTGCTGGACCGAAACCCGGGCGGATCCCGCGTCCGGGGCCAGCTTGGGCAACCGGTCGATGTGGTTCGCCTGCAGATTCCACCAATCCGCGTAATTACGAACGAGTTCCATCATGCGGCGTCCGCTACCTCCCAGAACCAGCGGTATCGGATGGGTTCGTTTCGGCAGCTGAACCGCGCCAGCCTCGTCGGCGCTGTCGCCCCAGTACTGTCTGATCAGTGCCAGGTGACGCCCGAGCTGCTCAACACGGGCCACCGGATCCTGCTGACCCACATCGAATCTGGTGAATTCTGCGGGCCAGGATCCCGAACCGAGGCCGAGATCGAATCTGCCTTCGGAGGCATCTGACAAGGTTACGGCTTGCTTGGCGAGCACCGCGGGATGCCGAAAGGCATTGCAAAGAACCAGGTGGCCGATCCGCAGCCGCTCCGTGTTGGCCGCCACCCAGGTGGCAATGGCCATTGCTTCCCAAATGTTTTCGCCGGGCAGCCCGGGCGCTTCCAGGTGATCGATGAACGCCATTCCGTCGAAACCACTGGCCTCGGCATGACGGGCCCGTTCCGTGATGTCGGCCGCCGACAATCGCACCTGCGGCAGGAACAGATACCACTCGACCATGCGCCCACCTGAGTGTGTTCTCGTGCGATTGCAACAGCGTCGCTAGTTTACTATTTTTATTATGTTAGGGGTCTTATGGATGTCGGTCTGACTTCGGAGCAGCTGTCGCTGCGCGACACCGTGCGCGACATCCTGCGCACCGAGTGTCCCCCCGACGCCGCCCGCCAGGCCCTCGATAATGCCAAGACGGATCCAGAGCGCTGGCGCGCGTTGTGGAAGACGGTCGTCGACCTCGGCTGGACGGAACTTGCGGCACCTGACGCTACTGGCGATTACGGACCCGTCGAGCTGGCCGTGGTTCTCGAGGAATGCGGCGCCGCGATCGCGCCAATCCCGTTGCTGAGCAGCGTAGGTCTGGCCGCGGGCGCTTTACGTACCTGTGGGCTGGACTCGGTGCTTGCCGACATTGCCGGCGGCGTCGTCGCCACCCTTGCGGTGCACTCCCCCGGACGCCGACTACCCGGTGCACCGATGACGCTGCAGCACGGACGGCTGCGCGGACGGGCGGTCGCGGTCCCCAACCTGTCGCGTGCGGAACTGATCGTCACACTGGCCCGATCTGATGACGGCGTCCTAGCAGCCGTGGCACGCTGCGGCGACGGGGTGACGCCGGTGCCGGCAGGCGAGTCCACCGACCCCGCACAACCGGTGGCCGACGTCGAGATCGACGCCGAGCCATTGGCAACCGCACGCGTCGACGTCGGGCCGGCGTTGACGGCACCGTTGGTAGCCGCCGCGGCCGACCTGGTCGGCGTGGCGAGTGCCGCTCTGCATCGCTCCGTCGAGCACGCCAAGGCACGCCGTCAGTTCGGTCGTCCGATCGGGGCATTCCAGGGGATCAAACATGCGCTGGCCGACAACTACGTCAGCCTGGAACGTGCCCGCAGTCTGACGTACGCGGCAGCAGCCCGCCTCGGCGATCCCAGCGCCGCACCCGCGGATGCCTGGACCGCCGCGGCGCTGGCCAAGGCGGCAGCCGGCGACGCGGCGGCCAATTGTGCGCGCACCGCGGTCCAGGTGCACGGCGCGCTGGCCCAGACCTGGGAGCACGACATCCACCTCTACGTCCGGCATGCCTGGCAAGGCGCAGCGATGCTGGGAGACAGTCGCTCGCTCTACCACGCGGTGGGCCACCGCTTTGCGGGAGGCGCGGCGTGACGAGCCCGGTAAGCACTCAATCCGAGGTGGTCGCCGAGTTCGGGGCCTGGTTGGCGGAATTCCTTCCGAATGACTACTACGAGAAGTATCGCCAGTACCGCTGGGACCTCACGCTGCGGCGTGACTATCAACGCGCCGCGTTCGAGGCGGGGTGGATACAACCGACCTGGCCCCGCGAGCACGGCGGTCGATCGCTGGGCTTGCGCGACGCGATGGAAGTACGGCTCGAAGGGGCGATGCGCTCCGCGCCTAAACTGCCCAACATCGCCGGTCCTAACGTCGCTGCACCCGGCATCCGTCAGTTCGGCACACCAGCCCAGGTCGAACGCCTGCTCGCTCCACTGCTGCGCGGCGACGAATGGTGGGCGTTGGGCATGTCCGAGCCGGAAGCCGGGTCGGATTTCGCCGGCTTGCGCACCCGCGCCGAGCGCGACGGAGACGCGTTCCGGGTCAACGGTCACAAGATCTGGACCACACAGGCACACGAGTCGCGATGGTGCACCCTGTATGCCCGCACCGATCCGGACGCGCCGAAACACCGCGGCATCTCGTGCCTGATCCTCGACCTGCACTCGCGCGGAGTGCGGATCGAACCCATCCGGATGGCGTCGATCTCCGACGAGACGTTCTGCGAGGTCTTCCTCGACGACGTCGAGGTGCCCGCGGAAAACCTGCTGGGGCCACTCAACGGCGGCTGGAACGTCGCGCTGTCCTCGCTGCAGCATGAGCGCCAGATGATCTGGATCATGAACTGGGTCGAGATCAAGCGCGGTCTCGACTCGGTGCAGGGCACTCACGACGAAGACATCTACACCGAACTCGGCTCGCTGCTCGCCGATGCCGAAGCGCTGCGAGCTACCGGATATCGTGCGCTGGGCAATGAACTAGCGGGACGGCCCAGCCCAGAAGCCGACATCCTGAAGCTGCTCGGATCGGTTACCTTGCAACGTGTTTGGGAACTCAGCGCTGTCGCAGCAGGTCCGCATTCGGCGGGCGACCCGGATCTGCTCTTCGAACGCCAGGATGCGCTGGCCGCGACCATCTACGGCGGAACGTCGGAGGTCCAGCGCAACATCATCGCCGAGCGGCTGCTCGGGCTGCCGAAGGGATGACGACGATGGATTACGACCTGGGCGACGACGCCGGCCGGCTGCGAAACCACTTGCGGGAGCTGATATCCAATCACATCCCCGCCGACTTCCTCGGCGCCTGCACCGACGATCCACAAGACCTGGCCACCACCGAGACGTTCTGCAAGCTGCTGGCTTCCGAGGGCCTGCTGGCGCTGGCCTGGCCGAAAGAGCATGGCGGCGGCGGTGGTTCGGTCTGGCAGCAGACGGTACTGCGCGAGGAAATGTGGGCCCAACACGAACCCCGTGGTCCGCAGTACATGGGAATCAACTGGGTCGGTCCGGCACTGATGCGCTACGGGACGGCCGAACAGAAGGCCAAGCACCTGGCCGCGATCGCATCCGGGGACGTGATCTGGTGCCAAGGATTTTCCGAGCCGGAGGCCGGAACCGATCTCGTGTCGTTGCGTACCCGCGCCATGCCCGATGGCCCGGATGGTAATGGCTGGCGCATCACCGGCCAGAAGGTATGGACGTCGTACGCGCAGATGGCGTCCTGGTGCGTGCTGGCGGCGTGCACCGACCCCGGCGCGCCAAAGGCCAAGCGGCTCACCCTATTTCTGATCCCGATGGACCGGCCTGGATTCACCGTCCGACCGATCCCGTCGATGCTGGGACCGCATCACCTCAACGAGATGTTCTTGGACGACGTGCCGGCGTTCCCCGGCGATGTCCTCGGCGAGGTCGGCGACGGGTGGCGGGTGATGCGCGAGGCGCTGGCATTCGAGCGGGTGGGCATCGCGCGGTATGCGCGATGCGAATCGCTGCTTGACCGGATGCGCACCGAACTCGGCGATGACTGGGACGGCCTTCCCGAAACGATTCGCGCCCGGTGGGTTCGGGCGCTCGTCGACCTCCGGGTGGCCAGACTGCTGGCCTATCGGGCGGTGTCGCTGCAGGACGACCCGGCGGCGGGTGCGGCGGCCAGTGCCGCCCGCATCGCCACCACGACCTGCGATCAGCAAGTCGCCGAGCTGCTATTCGACGTACTGGGTCCGACCGCGCTGGATAGCGGCGCCTCCGCAACGCTGCACGGAGCGATTGAAGACCATTGGCGTTACGCACAGGCGGCCACCGTGGCATCGGGCACCATCGAAGTGCAACGTATGCTGGTGGCACGGGACGTATTGGGAGAGCACCGGTGAAAACGGACCTGCCACAAGATATTAGAGACTTCGCCGCTGTCGCCACCAAGCGGCTCACTCGGTTGGGCGGTCCACCGGCGGCGCTGCGTGCCGAGGCCGATGACGAGGTTCGGCGTTCGGCGCGTGCGGCCCTGAGCGAGGTCGGCGCGTTCGAGCTCGATGTCCGCTCGGCGGCCGACGACCTTTTGGCCGCCGCGGTGCTCTGCCAGGCCGCGGGCGCAACCGCGCTGCCCTACCCACTCGTCGAAGAGCTGCTGGCGATCGAGGGAGCCCGACTGGCCCTGGTCAATCCCGAGGCGCCGCGCATCGATCATGGCGATCTGCCTGGCGACTGGATCGCCGCCGACCTGGACGGCAACCGGTACCACCCGCAGCCCGCGTCGCGAACAAACGCCAAATTGGGGCCTTTTCTGGTGCCGGTCACCCTGAGCGCACCCGATGGAATCGTCCCGGCCGCCGTCGTTAACCTTCATCTCGTGCTGGGATCATGGCGGATTCTGGGTGCGGTGAAACAGTCGCTGCAGATCGTCACCGAACATGTGCGCGCCCGCATCCAGTTCGGCAAGCCGCTGGCGGACTTCCAGGCGGTCAGGTTCGCCGTTGCGGATGCCGCTGTCGCGGTGCGCGGACTCCACGAGCTCGCGAAATACACCATCTCCCGCCCGGAATCGCTACCAATGCAAGTCCGTTCGGCCGACGCACTCGTTCTTCGGCTCAAGGCATCCGATACCGCACGGCAGGTGCTGCGCACCTCTCACCAGTTGCTCGGCGCCCTGGGTTTCTGCGACGAGTCCGACGTCAGCGTGCTCGATAGGCACACCCAGCCGCTGATCCGGTTGCCGCTGAGCACTGAGGAACTGGCTCTGCGGCTGATACCCGGTGTGCCCGACGGCTCGCTGGAGACACTGTTCAGCGGGCCGGTATCAGCATGAGCCGCGCCGGCGACGCTGCAGTGGGGGCACCTCCCGCTTGCGGGGGAGAGCGGCGCACATGAGCACCGAACCCGTCGCGGCTTCAGCGACACCCAACCCGCTCGAAGACGGAATCCCGTTCGGGACCAAACTGGCGCAGCTCGCCGAAGAACGGCGCGACGACACGGGGGTGACCATTGTCGCGCTCAACGGCACCGCGCAGTCGCTGACCTTTGGTGAACTCGACGCCCGCGCCAACCAGTGGGGGCGAGCCCTGGCCGCCAACGGTGCTGAATCGGGTTCCCTTGTTGCACTTGCAATCCCGAATTCGCAGCACTTGGTGCTGGCCACGCTGGGGTGCTGGAAGATCGGCGCGGTTCCCATTCCCATGCACTGGGATCTGCCCGAATGGGAGCGAGACCGGGTGCGCACGGTGATCGACCCCGCGGTCGTCGTCGATGAAAAGAGCCGCTGGGAGCTGGATGCGCGCGCGGCCGACCAGTCCGATAGCCCGCTGCCCGAAGCCGTTTCCCCCACCGCCAACGGAATCTGCAGTAGCGGTTCGACGGGCGTGCCCAAAGTGATCCTCAACTTGGCGCCATCGCTCTGGATCCCTCAGCAAGGCGAACCGTTCTTGTCGAACTGGACGCCAGTAACCCAACCGCAGACCATCATGGTGCCCGCGCCGATGTATCACACCAACGGCTTCGCCACCTTCCTCTTCCTGCTGGCCGGCGATCATCTGGTGGTGCTCGAAAAATTCGATGCGGCACTGGTTCTGGACGTCATCGAGCGCTATCGGATCACTAACTTCACCGCCACGCCCACGATGCTCGCGCGTATCGCCGCGCGGCCGGACGTCCGGCAACGTGACTTGTCCAGCGTCGTCTTCATCCTGCAGGGTGCCGCCGTGATGCCGCCGTCGCTGCTGCATACCTGGTTCGAGCTGCTGAGCCCCGAGCAGATCGTGACGGCATACGGCATGACCGAGAATCTCGGACTCACGGCGTTGCGCGGCGACGAGTGGCTCACTCATCCGGGCAGCGTCGGCCGCGGCTTCCGGGACACCGAGATCCGGATTCTGGATGCCGAAAAAAGACCGCTGGGCCCCGGCGAAGATGGCGACGTGTATCTGCGCGCGCCAATGAGCGTGGGATACCGCTACCTAGGAGGGGCGCCGCCGTTGCCGTCGACCGACGACGGCTTCCGTTCCGCCGGCGACATCGGCCACCTGGACACCGACGGCTACCTCTACATCATCGACCGCCGCGTCGACATGATCGTCACCGGCGGCGCAAATGTCTTTCCGGCGGAAGTGGAGTCCGCGCTTACCGGCCACCCGGGCATCGCCGACGTCGTGGTCATCGGACTCTCCGACCCGAAGTGGGGCCGTCGGGTGCATGCCGTGGTGCAACTCGCCGACTCCAATGGGCAAGACCAGCTCACCGAGCAGCAGGTGATCGAGTACGCCAAGAGCCGGCTTGCCCCGTACAAGGCGCCCAAAACCGTCGAGTTCGTTGACGCGATTCCCCGCACGGCGGCCACCAAGGTGAATCGGTCGGCGATGATCGCTGCCCGGGGCGGCTGAGTCACCGCCCCGCGAAGTGGTCATGCAGGTCGACATCTACGGCGACGGCGGCGCCAGCCACGTGTCGAACTTGAAATGCCTTTGTCGACTGCACCACCTGCTCAAGACCTTCTTCATGCGTGGCTCCTTTCTCGGGAATGGACTCAGGAGCGTTGCTCTGGTTGGCGTGGTTGTCCGCGGGAACGGCGCAACTCACAGGAACCAGCCAGGATGCGGGATGGGGCGCCGCCGCGTTCAGCCGTCGGCGTTCATCCAGCAACGCATCCGCCATGTCTATCGACGGCAGCGGACCACCTCGTTCCCGAGCCGCACGGCGAAGAGTCGTCGCCAAGCGAAGCTCGGAGTCAATGGTCTCGATGTCGCGCACCCGCGGAGCGTATGGTTGCGCGCCGCTGCCAGCACTTCATCGTTTTTGACGTGCTCCTCCTTTGCAGGGCGGCCTAGCGAATCGACTGTGCGGGTTGGGGTGGCTGACTAGCATGCTGAGCGTGGCAGGGGAGGACGCTGTGGACGGGCCGCCCTTCGGTCGCTACCGCCTGGTGGAGTTGCTGGGCCGCGGCGGCATGGGCGAGGTGTGGCGCGCGTATGACACCGCCATCGACCGGGTGGTGGCGCTGAAGCTGGTGCCCCGCGAACTTCGCGGGTGACCGGGTCTTTCAGAAACGGTTCCGTCGGGAGGCTAAAGACGCTGCCGGGCTCGACGAGCCGCACGTAGGGCCGATCTATGACTTTGGCGAAATCGACGGACGCCTGTATGTGCTGCAGGATCGTGCCCATCGTCATGTCAGTAACGATCGAGCTCGATCAACCGCTCGTCACTGATCCCGAAGTGATGCGCGATCTCGTGGAGCACGACGTGTCTGACCTCGCGGCGCAGACGATCGGCGTCGCCGGCAGCGAGTCGCGCGATCGGCCCGCGGAAGATGCTGATCTTGTCGGGAAGCACTCCGCTGTACGTGCTGCTCCTTCGCGGCAGCGGTACACCGCGGTACAGGCCGAGCAGCGGCCGCCCGTCGGGAGGCTCGTCCTCGACGACGATCTCAACGTTGCTCATCGCCGCACGGAGATCGGCCGGCAAGGAGCTCAGCGCGTCGTCAATCGCCTCTTCGAACGGATCGTTGAGACCCGGCTCCGAACGCGCATCCATCTCCGCAACGATGCCAGAATCGGTGCTGGGATAGAGACGGCTTCTTCTTGTACGACCTTAGGCCGCAGCATTGCTCGCGCGGGCACCGGCTCGCGCCTGGCCGGGGTGCTTACCGCCCTTAGACTTATCCCTTCCCAGCGCTTGTAGCCCAACGGATTCAGCGCCGACCGGTGGCCGGGGCCAGGTGGGCCATCCCGCGCACGATCCACGGTGTCCGCCTGGCGATCACCTCCACGGCGCGGTCCGAGCGGCGCATCGCTGTTCTAGGGCCGGGGGTGGGCGTTGAGGCCAGTTCCGCCTCGGCCGATCCGGCCGGCGGGCCGTGGCGGGTGACCGCCAGGAGTTGCCAGGTGCCGGGCACGCCGCGCAACTCGACGCTGCCGCGGTCCTCGAAGCCCGTGCCCGAGCCGACGACCAGGTCACGCACGGTGCGGGAGACGAGGATGTCGCCCGCCCCGGCCTGGCCGAGGATCCGCGCTGCAATGTGTACCGCGAGCCCCCCGATGTCGGTGTCCTGCAGTTCGCACTCGCCGGTGTGCACGGCGGCGCGGATCTCGATGCCCAGCGTCTCGGCGTCAGCACGCAACGCCTCGGCGCAGCGAATGGCCTGCGTCGGGCCCTCGAATGTGGCGAGGTGGCCGTCACCGGTGCTCTTGACCACCGTGCCGCCGAATCGCTGCGCAAGTTCGGCGGTGATCTCACCAAAGCGGTGCAGCACAGCGCGCCACCGCTCATCGCCCGTCGCCGCCGCGTGTTGCGTGGAGGCGACCATGTCGGTGAACAACACGGTGCGCAGGGCGCGATGTGACTGCGAAGGCGCGGCATGGCTGCCGGTGAGGAACTCCTCGATCCCGCTCGTGATCCGGTCGGGCTCAGTTACCCAGGGCGCGTGGTCCGTACCCTCGACCTCGAGGTATCGCGCGCCAGGGATGTGGTCGGCCAGGTACCGGCCGCCCTGCACCGGAATGTGGTCCTCGCGAGCATGGATGACGAGGGTTGGCGCGCCGATCGTCGGCAGGATCGGCCGCACGTCGATCCGGAACGCCGATTCGACTGTCGCCCGCGCCATGCCCGGGCTGGCGCACATGCGCTCCAACATTGCGAGCTGGCGCATCGACCGGGCCGACGGCAGCAGAACTTTGAGTCCCGCACCGCTGCCCCACGCCGAGCGGGCAGCGCGTCCCAATTCCGCCCAGCGCGCGAGCTGTTCCGTCGACGGTGTGTAGTCCTCACCCACCTCGGGTGCGATGCGCGCCCGCAGCTCGGCCCCGCTGAGCTCGAGGTCGTCCCACCCGGCAAGGCCAACGTGAGGGAACGTGCCGGCAAGGATCAACGCCCGCGTTCGCTTTGGTCGTGTTGCCGCGAAGACCATGGCGGCCGGGCCGCCCTCGCTCACACCGAAAATGACGGCCTTCCCGAAGCCGACGGCGTCCATCACGGCCTCGATCTCAGCCGCTCGATCATCCAACGTGCGAACTTTCGGGACCGGGTCCGACAGCCCGACCCCGGCCTTGTCGAACAGGACGACGCGACAGAACGTGGAGAGCCGCTCCATGAATGCCTCGAATTCGGGCATGGTCCACAACAGCTCGACGTGGCTGACGAACGACCCCGCGTAGACGAGATCGATGGGCCCGTCGCCGAATACCTGATACGCCAGGCTGAGATCGCCGCAGGATGCGTACAACGTTTCCGCCACGGCATGAGCGTACTGCTGTCAAGCAGCTACGACCCCCGACTTCGGGCGCGGTTGCGTGTCGCTCTACGGAGCCCTCCGCTTATCTGGCATGTATCTGGCACGCGCTGAGCAAGAAGCCCAAAAAACTACCTTTGAGCTGCATAAATGCTGGTGCGCGATACTGGGATTGAACCAGTTCAATGCACCTGGGCGGAGCCTGCTTGCCCCAGATGTGGTGGAGGGCCAGGAATAAACAAGGGGCCGCGCTGGTACACCCCCTGCAGCTCGATGACCGCGGCTACGTCTTCGGAGAGGACAGAGTGCACCCCTGGTCCCTTCGCGCCCGACTAGAACACTTCAACGAGCCAGTGGAAGCACCATGCTGCCTGCGCCGCGGCCTCTCGGGGCTGCGGCCTCGTCCTCACGCATCACCCTCGTGCTGTTCGATGCGCTGACGTATCGACTCGGGGAGTTCCTCATAGGGAAAGAACTCCACCCCTGGAACCGGGTCTTCGAGGTGACGTCGCATGGTTGCGTGTCGCCGCGCGACAGCAGATACAACGGGCGGGGTAAATCGAAGTAAGGGGTGCCGCTGAAACGGTCACGGAGCCGGGTGGCGCGCGGTCAGGGCAATGGCGTGTTCGACGGATTCGGTTCCTGGTCACAGCGGTCTAGGAAGTCGTCTGCGGGTTGCTTGATGCCCTGGAGGTCGGTCCGAACCTGCGGGTTGGCGTCCAAATAAGCCTGTACCTGAGGTTGCATTTGGTCCCTGGATTGGCCTTTGAGGGTCGCGAAGAACTCGTTCACGGGGGGGTGGGTGAACAGATAGGTCGACAAAGCTGTGGCAACGCCCGCCCTGACGCCCGCCCAATCCGCGGGCGAGCAATTCGGCGGCGCAGGTGGCGGCGGCGTTGGCGGCTCGGCACTTGCAGCCGCGGCGCCACCGAGAAACATTGCACCAGCCAACGCGACAGCGCCGACGGCTCCCACTACTGCCCGGCGCCCAGGACGTTGTGACGGCAACATCATTGCTGCTTCTCCTTCATCGAATGCGGCTACTGCGGGCTACTCCCGCGATCTACGTGGTAGGGCTCCCTGCACCGTATGAGGGCATACGATAAGTCCACTGACCAAAGCGCGTGCCATATTCGCCATTGAAGGGTCGGTCCGAACCCCTCACAGGTCACCACGCAGAAATCTCGAATGCCTGGAATGCTGCTCAGACCATTCAGATGCACTCAAAGCAGCTACGACCACCGCGTCAGCGTCACCGTGCTCGGCTTCGGCGGAACCCAATGCAACCCGCGTCTGCCCACCCGACCCCGCCAACCCGGCCGTCCCGCTACCGGGGCAGCCCGGTGTAACCTGCCCGTTCCGCAAATAGCAGCAAATCGGTGAAACCCTGATCCGGCGCGAAGGTCCGCACACCGTCGTTACCACGGTCGCCACCGTCCGCGCTGAATCGAGCCCCCGGACAGCGCACGAATCGTAGGATCTCCACGCAGAAGGCAACCGAGAGAAGATGTCCAATGAAGCCTTGGCTACAACGCATTGCCTTGTCTGCCGTCGTGTTGGCATTTCTGTCGCTGATCGAACTCGCCTCACCAGCGGACGGCCGCGCCCAACCACCACCACCGCCTTGCCCGCCGGGCATGTACTGGAACTTCAATACGGTTGTATGCGAATACCCGCCACCTCCGGTAGTGTACGTCGATCCGTGGTTGCCGGTTTATGTCCCGGACATCGTCGATGTCGACCTCGATATCGATATCCCAGTTCCTGGCCCTCCAGGTATAGGGCCTCCAGGTATCGGGCGTCCTGGTGGACCGGGACCAGGTGTCGGAGGCCCTGGACCGGGACCCCGACCTGGCGGTGGGCGTGGCGGTGGGCGTGGCGGTGGGCGACGCTAAGTCACAGCACTAAAGCAGGCCCTACCTGGGAAACGACCCATCCAACGGTTCCACACAGATGAGATACCACCGCGATCACGGCTCGACCCGCGGCGGGTTGCCGCCTAAATTGTTGGTTCCCAATATGTAGCACTGCCCGGTGCTGAGTCCCGAAAGCGCCGACGGTGTCGCAAGGCCGCCGACAAGCTGGCGGAGAGCGGCAAGCTCAACGAGAGCGAGTGCCTGTTCGACCCGAAGCTGCGGGCACTTATCCCAGATCATCGAAGAGAACAAACCCGACGGTCTTAACGTGGTTGTTCCTGACGTGGCAGCGCGGATCGACGCCATCGTGGCCGAGGTCGCGTTCACCGGCCGGCGCGAGTCCATCCCTGGCGACCGCGCCGTGAAGAACGAGCTGCGCGGCGTCCTGAAGCAGTTCGCTCTCCCTGTCACGGCTGAACCGTTCGACCCGGAATAGTCGCGTCTAACAATCCGCCCTGACAACACGGCGTGGCGAAGGACCACTGGGAGTGTCCGGTGCTTAGCTCCGGTTATGGGTTCATTGGTACGGATCACCCGCGACAGGGTGGTGGCTCGATTGGTAGTTGCCTTGATTGTCGGGGTGGCTGTCGCAGTTTCGGTCGGTGCGACGGCGCGACGGGGATACGTGTTGGCCGGCTGGATTACGGCCGCCGCGGTGTATGTGGGCTGGACATGGATTGTCGTGTCCGGAATGGACGGCGAGCGCACTGCCGCGTATGCGACGCGGCAGGACCCCACCTCCGCGGTCAGCAGTGCAATCGTGGTGTTCGCCAGCCTGGCGAGCCTTGGTGGTGTCGGTTATCTGCTAATCGCCGAGTCGAGTTCGGGGCGGCGAGCCGTTGTCGCGACGGGTGTCGGCGTGCTGAGCGTCGTCGCCTCCTGGCTCGTAGTGCATACGCTGGCCATGCTTCGCTACGCCCGGCTTTACTACTCAGACCCGCGGGGCGGGATCGACTTCAATCAGGAAGACCCGCCCTGCTACGCCGATTTCGCATATCTGGCCTTCACCATCGGCATGGCCTATCAGGTATCAGACACCGCGCTTCAATCAACTCCGATGCGGGTAACCGCGTTGCGCCAGGGGCTGGTGTCATACCTGCTCGGCGCGGTAATAGTGGCTGCCACGGTCAACTTGATCGCCGGATTAGGCAGCGCCGGTTAAACGTCGCCATTGCCCTGATCCGGCGGCGGTGCGCTAGGCGCTCATCGAGCAACTCGTCCATCGGTGCGGTGGACGGTAGCGGCCCGCCCCGCTCCCGAGCCGCACGGCGAAGAGCCGCCACCAATCGCAGCTCGGAGTCGATAGTCTCGATGTCGCGCATGCGCGGAGCGTAGGTCCGCGCGGCGCCGGCGGGGTGATGCGCGGCACGGCGGGCGCGCGAGGCTGCAGGGCCAGTCCGACCGAGGCAACGTGAAAGACCAAGCGCTGCGGACTCGGACGACATTTTTCCTTGCCTTTCTTGGATTTGGGTGTACTGGTCATGGTTGCTCAGTTTTTGTCTTTGGTAAGTGTGCGCCGCTGACTTAGGTCCCATAGCGCTGACCCCGCTGGATGGCGGGCGATAGCGGCATCGATCGCGGTCTGGTGGGCCTGCGCGCTGGCCAGTTCGTCGGCGAGGAACGCCGCGACCGCGGCGAGATCGCGCCGGGTCTGCGCGTCGCCTATCTGAATGTCAGCGAAGTGGACGCCGGTGTCGTGCCCGTCGATTGCGATGTGTGCCTCATGCGTAACGGTGCGCGGACCCGGCTGATCGCCGATGGAACGAATCACTTCACCCATGACTCGACCGGCGACGACCGTGACGATCAACCCGACCCAGCCGGTTGCGGGTGCGTCGGCCGGGTCTGGTGCGATGCTGCGCATGATGGTGAGGTCGTTGTTGCGCATGGTGACTGAGCGGTTATGGTGCGAGCGTGATAATGCCGGGTTCCATGGGTGGTGTCGGGGCCACCCCGCCGGTACCACCACCGTTGCCGCCCCCGCCGCCGCTGCTGCCTGGCGGAGGACCGACAACGGGAGGTGCCTTCTTCGGTGGGGCGGGCGCCGCCGCCTGCGGCGGTTTTAGCGTCTGGGCGTCCGGTACCTGTGGTAGTGGTGGAACCGGATTGGTCGCATTAGCTCCTTCGATGAAGGAGGTTAACTTCACCCGTTGTCTTGACCCATTCCGGTTGGTGAAGCCCACCTGATGGTTCGGACAGTAGGCTCCCGCTGACGCAATGAGGAATCGGGTCTCGGTGCGACGGAGACGTCCTGGGTCGGCACCGGGGGTGACACTATTCGCATTGTTCACCAACGCGGCCACTAAAGCATCCGCCGACATCCCGGCATCCAGGTTGCGACAAATCTGATGGGCTGTCTTGACGAGCTCTGGAACGCCCGAAATGGCGGGGATGCCTTCTTGAGCAAGTAGTGCCAGAAACTGGTCGTCCTGGTTTGAGTCGGCCGCTGCTGCGCCGCCGCGCAGAATTGCAGCGCCGGTTAGCACCACGACGGCGGCGGTAACCAGGGAGCCGGCGTGGTTGGTGATGCCGGTAAACATGGCAGGGGTTTCCGTTCTGCTAGGACCCCCGACGGGTCTTGGATCAGGTCTGGCGCGACGACTTCCACGCGGTCTATGCCGGGTGGCAGGTCGTACTTGTCGGTGGTAAATATGTAGATCGGTTACAGGGATCGCGCCATAGACTCAGACCGCCCCCGAGGAGAGCAGGGGCGGCCCGATCAACTATTCAGACGCGGTACTAGGGCGATCTGGTTCCGTACGACCGGATCAGCGAGCTTGGTGTCGTACAAGTCGGCGCGCCCACGCGGGTCCGTCGTCGTTTAGGTATCGGCGCTGCAGCCGGTCAATGAGGATCTGTGCCTCGTTAATGTCTAGCCGCAGCTCAGCCGCTTCGCACCGGATGGCCGATGCTCGGCTGTTCGTGCCGGTCACATGTTGACGCTCGAGCCGTACCAGCTGGTGGGTCATTTCATGCACTCGGTGGCGCAACGGGCGGGCCAGCTCCGCGGCTTGGGAGGCATCGCATTCATCCATAAAGGAAGCATTGCATGGCGGGCCTTGTCCCAAATTCGGTCAGCTCGTGGCGTTCATCCATTAACGACCCACCCGCACATCGCCGCCGCTTAGCAGCGCGTGTGCTCTCGCAGGGCGGATTTAGCGCCGGCCACTCTGGCCTCAGCCTGCTTAACCGCGGCGAGCATGCGTTCACTGAGATCCGTGCATTCCCGCTCCGCCACGCACCCGTCGAGGGAATATCCGAGCTGGCGCACCTGAATGGCGAATTGGCGTAGATCATCACAGAGCTGCTTCATGGCACCTTCTTGGGTCTAACTGAGCCGGCTTAGGTCGATTTGGTTCCCTGCTCCTCCTGCCGCGGTGCCGCAACCGCACATTTGACGTGGATCGGGCCGGCCACACGGGGGAGTTGGGGGGAGGATTAGGGCCAGCCCGATCAACTATTCAGACACGGACGCTGCCGATTTCCTTCCCGCCCCGGTCAGCCTGGATCAGATGCGAAACGCGCACTTAGCCACCCCCAGGGGGCCGAGCGCCATTCCGGGCGCCTAGGGGGCACAGCAACGGTCTCGCTGCCGGTCACGGCAGGGGTCGGGACCTCAGCAACCGCGGTTGACCTAGCCAGTTCTTCCCTGGCGCGGCTCCCTAAATGTTTCCGTTTCCGCCCAAAGGCGAGAGCTGCTGAACCAGCAGCCCGCCGCGGCGAAGGTGCTGGCTGCGCTGCTGGACAAGTTGTATTCGGCGTCGGCGTGCGGTCGTCGCGGCAAGCTGGCCGTCGTCAAGTCCATGACGGCCAGCGGCCAGCGCGCCGATAGCACCTGATGATGGAGAACGCGCACGTTAGTTCACCGCCGTGCTAGCGGTGTCACCGTATGTCTGTGCCCACACCTGGGCATGGTGCCCATCAGAGGCGCTCCAGCAGGCGAGACATTCGCCCCGCCTCGAAATAGCTGGCCTCACGCCGCGCGTAAATAGGTCGCGGCTCAGGCAGCCCAATGTGGATGTGCCCGATTGCTGTAATGAACGCTGCACCGGGCCAGTGACGATGAGTCGTTGCGGGCGGTACTGATAGAGCTGGTGCGCTCTTGAATAAGACTTCCTGCTCGGTGATTAGAACCGGTGCCGAGGCGTGTCGCGTGGAGCTCACCGCGGACGGAGCTGGCTCGACATCCGGTGCCGGGGGCTTGGGTCGTAAGTGCAACATGGCGAATGCCTTCCGCATGATTGGTGGCTCCTACCGGGAGTCACGGCTATCGAACACGTGTAAGACAAGCACCATGAGGTGGGCAACGCGTCATCTATTTGAATGATATTTCTATCTGGATGAGATGCGACTAGTGTTTGCTGGAAGCCTCCTAGCAGGTTGACAGCGAGGAAGGTCCCCGATGCGGGTACGAGCCGGTGAATCGCAGGCCGGGCGATGGTCACGGTTGAGGATTTCTCGCGCCTAGTATCTGGCGTCTATGCTGCGGCGGTCACTCCGCAGCACTGGCAGCTGGCTATCCGCGACATTCACCGCACAATCGGTGGAACCGGCGGCTCGCTGCTTTTGGGCGACGGCGCAGTCTGGTCCTTCCAGAATTCCACTCTCCCCGAGGCGGCACTCAAGAGCTACGCGGAGCACTATGCCCCCCTGGATTATGCGATCGCCGCCGTAGAGAAAGGTCCGGTCGGTGTGGTGCGGACCGGCCCGGAAATTGTATTTCGGAATCGGAACCGCGAGTTCTACGTCGGCTGGATGCGCCCCAACGAACTCGAGGACGGGTTATTCGTCCGGCTGACCGGCGGCCCTCGACCAGCATGTTTCCTCGTGATGTCTTCGACACAGTCCTTCGACACGTCGGAGCGGGTGAAGTTGATGAGCGCGTTGGTCCCTCACTTACGCCAGGCAGTGTGTACGCAGGACAAACTCGAGGCGCTAGCTCACAGCGCCGTTGAGCTGGCCGGCGCCCTCGAGGTTGTCCGGCACGGAATAGTCCTCGTCGCAAGGGAAAACCTTGTGGTCAATCTAAATTCGGCAGCCGAACTGATCTTTCGTGCCGGCGATGGTCTCTGCATGCGGTCGAGCCACATCGCCGCGACCAGCGCGCACGCCGAACGAGAGCTAAATGTCGCCATACACAATGCCCTCACTGGCGAACGCTCCTCTGTTCGCAGGGGATGGTCGCTCACGTGCGCTCGCCCCTCGGGTAAGCGGCCCTATGTCATTCACGTGTTGCCTTCCCACCGCCGCGACGCCGATGAGCCACACAGCCAGCCGTTGGCCTTGGTGCTCATCATTGATCCAGACGACGAACCCGAGCCCGCTGCAGCACTATTGCGCCGGCTCTACGACCTCACCAGAGCCGAAGCCGACATTGCCTTGCACTTGGTGCAAGGCGCAGACCTGAAAGAAATCTCAGAGCAGTTGTCGATTTCACTGGCGACGGTTCGCACCCATCTACAACGTGTCTTCGATAAGACCGACACCCACCGTCAAGCCGAGCTTGTCCGGCTTCTACTAGTCCTACGTCCTTAGCCCAATCAATCAGCTCGCGGCGTTCATCCAACAGCGCATCCGCCACATCTAACGACGGCAACGGCCCACCCCGCTCCCGAGCCGCACGGCGAAGAGCCGCCACCAATCGCAGCTCGGAGTGGATGGTGTCGAGGCCGCGCATCCGCGGAGCCTAGGTCCGCGCGGCGCTCGAAGCACCTCACCCTTTAACGACCCAGCACCCAGTTCGGACTCATGGCCGGATTGTGGTGACAAACGGCTCCGTGGTCTGGTCTGGTGAGCCCATAATGATGTTGCCCTGACAGGGGGTACAGCGTCGTTCCGCGGATGAGATCGACCCGTCACCCCGCAGTGGATGACGGGTCGATCGGTTTCTAGCACCAGAAGTGAATGTGCTTAGCGGCCGCTGTCCACCCGTCTGCCACCCGTGTGAGGTAGACGAATCCGTGAGAGGTTGAACTTCGACCTCTCCAACTGGCAGGAACTTCTAAGGTCCCGGGACACAATCGCGAAGCAAGATTGGACCCATGACTGCTGCTCCGACTGGGCGACCTGTAACCACGCTCATGACGCAGAGGGTGACCGCTGAACGGCTCTATCAAATGCGCGGTCACCTCCCGATGCCGATATTCCTGTGGGATGGAGACGATCCGCGGCCCGGTCCGGCCGGCTTTGTGTCGCGTGCATCGCGGATCGTTTCAACCATCGACGTCCACGGAGGGTCTTGGATCGGCGGCCGCAAGATGATCACCGTCAGCTTCCATGACGGGACGCCCGACCGTGTCTTCGAACCCGACAACGAGGTCGACATCCACATGCTGTTCCTCGGTCCCGACCTCGTGCCAGGCCAACCTCTCGAATAGTGATGCCGCCGGGGTTTTTCGGTCCACACCGAAAAACTTTCGACCAGGCTTTTTATCCGTTTGGGTGAAAAGGTTCCGGACGGAAGCCGCCGTAGATGCCGCGTTCGTCGCCGGCGAGCACCCATGCGTGTTGCTAATCAGCCCGGGCCACCAGCGGGGCGTTCATCCAGCAGCGCATCCGCCACGGCTATCGACGGCAGCGGCCCACCCCGCTCCCGAGCCGCACAGCGGAGCCGCCACCAGACGCAGCTCGGAGTCGATGATCTCGATGTCGCGCATGCGCGGAGCCTAGGTCTGTGCGCCGGCGTTAGCACTTCACTCAGGTAGCACTCGTCCGGCAGCGACGTCGGCATGATCAGCTGACCCAAGGTCAGAGGCGGTTTTACCGCTGATAGGCCGATACCCCCGGAGGGTGGTTACGCGGGTTAGTCGCGGCTGGCTGGGATCGGCCGGTCCGAGCGATGGCCGTTGGGTCGGGCGCCGTCGGCCCCGGCCACGATTTCGATGGCTTTGTCGGTGTACACGCGGTACCCGTAGTCGGGCTTGTAGCCGTGGATCTCGGGGGTGTCGAGGCTACGGATGAACGACAGAATCTGCCGGCTGAACACCTGTCCGGGGACCAGGACGGGAAAGCCCGGCGGGTAGGGGGTGACGAAGGTGGCCGACACGACATCTAGGCCGACGTCAAGCTTTTCGTCGATCTGTTCGCCGGTGAGGTACTCGCAGTGGGTGTCGTTGTAGGACAGGTAGAACGCGGTGCGGACATCGCCCTCCGGGGTGGGTTCATCACTGGGGGTGTGGTCGCGGAAGGCGGCGTGGAAGCCGCTGAAGTCGGGCAGCGACGCCGATCGTGCGACGAGATGGTGCACCTTCTGCTCGAAGCGGCTGCGCTCGCCCAGGCCCATTTCGGAGATCTGGGTATCGAGATCGCGCACGATCTTGACCAGCACTTCGACGAGGAAGGCCACCGAGCTGCGGGTGGTGCCGATGTTGGTCATGAACAGCACCGTGTTGCGTGAGGTCTTGTTGATCTGCACACCGTAGCGATCCATCAGCAGGTCGCGTTTGAACGTGTCGCCGTTGTAGCCGGTGCGGCCGATCGACAGCGTGATCCGAGACGGGTCGAGCACGAATTCGTCTCTGGCCCAAGCGGTCATCATGTTGCGAAGCCCGGAGCGCAGCGGCTGGGCGATCGCTGCCGGCCGGAACTCCTCGGGAATCAAGTCCGACGTCCGCAGGCAGGCCATGTATTTCTGCAGCAGCGGGTGGTTGTCGATCGCGTCGCGCAGTTGCATGGCGTTCTCGATCTGGCGTTGGACCAGCTCGACCCCTTCCAGCGCGACCTGGCGGCGACCGACGTCGAGCGACGCCAGGATCTGATAGTTCGGCGAGGTCGACGTGTGCGCCATGTACGCCTCATGAAACGACTCGGCAACCTTCTGGTCGAAGTCTTGGTCGAAGACATGGATCATCGACCCCTGCCGCAGCGCCGTGAGGGTCTTGTGTGTCGACTGGGTCGCGTACACCCGCACGCGCGCCTTGGCCGGATCGGGGATCAACCGCCGGTTCAACAACTCCTCGTCGGTCGGCGGATTGTCCGCTTCGGCGGCGAGACGAGTCTGGTAGTCGCGCATGTATTGCGGGTCTTGCAGCCGATCGCGCAGCTTCTTGGCCGCCGCCATCGCGGTTCTGTTGCGATAGACCTGATGGAAGCGGGCGAACCCGAACCATGCCTCGTCCCAAAGGAACACCAGGTCGGGTTTGATCGCCAGGCATTCCTCCATCACCCGCGCCACGTCGTAGACGATGCCGTCGAAGGTGCAGTTGGTCAGCGACATCATCTTGACGCGGTCGAGTTTGCCCGCGCGCCTAAGCGCGAGCAGCTTGGACTTGATCTCCCGCAGCGGCACCGCGCCGTACATCGAGTACTCCGGCAGTGGGTATGCCTCGAGGTAGATCACGTGGGCCCCGGCCAGCATCATCCCGTAGTGATGGGACTGGTGGCAGTTGCGGTCAAGCAGCACGATGTCGCCGGGCGCCACCACCGACTGCGTGACGATCTTGTTGGCCGTCGAGGTCCCGTTCGTGACGAAGTAGGTGTGCCGGGAGCCGTAGATTTCGGCCGCCAGGTCCTGGGCCTCGCGTATCGGCCCGGTCGGTTCCAGCAGCGAATCCAGCCCGCCGCAGGTGGCCGATGTCTCGGCCATAAACACATTCAGCCCGTAGAAGCCGACCATGTCTTTGATCCAGTGGGAGTTGATGATCGACTTCCCTTGCGAGATCGGCAACGCGTGAAACATCCCGGTGGGCCGGTGGCTGTACTGCTTGAGGGCGGAAAAGAACGGGGTGCGGTACCGGGCGGCCACCCCCTCCAGGATGCTCAGGTGGAGTTCCAGGAACCCCTCCCTGGCGTGGAAGATGCGCCGGAAATACTCGCCCAGCCGGCCGGCGACGTCTTCCACCTCGATTTCGGTCATCAGGTACAGATCCAGCTCGGGGCGCAGCTCGGCCAGTGACGACGCCAGGATCTGCGCGCGCACGTCGGCTGACTCGTTGTCGGCCAGCTCATCGCAGACCCGGGTGTCCACGTGGGGGGCGAACACCGACAGATCGCGTGTGGACCGGGCTGCGAAGCTGCGGCCCACCACCACGGCCTGCAGATTGACGTTCAGCTGGGCGGCTATCACCGCCTCGTCGCCGCTGGAGACGACGACCAACTCGTAGACGAACTCGTCGTCGGGGCGCCGCCAGCTGCGCACCTCCTTGCACAGCGCGCGGTCCTGCCCCTCGGGCATCGTCTCGACGACCAGCACCTCGAAATACGGTTGCTCCCTTGTGGACGCGGGTAGCTGCTCGAGCTGGCGAGGATCGGGGGGAAACATGTCTTGTTCGTCGAGACCGGCGACGTCGAACTCCCCGGACCGATACGAATCCGTGGTCAGTGCCCGGTTGATTCGGGTTACGGTCCGCGCGAACTTGTCGTGCTGGCCCGCGGCGAACAACCGCTGCAGTCTGGCGAATTGCGACGATCCTGGGTACGCCCAGAAGAATTCCACCGGTGTCAGCCGGGTAAGCAGATCGCCTGCCTTGGCGGCGTAGCGCTCCTTGGCCTTGGCCGGGGTCGTCGGCCTGCTGAGCCCAGCCGCCGCCTCCTCCAGACGGCACCAGGCATCCGCGCGCACCTGCCAGAGGGCGTTGTACGCATGCGACCTATCTGCCATTGTTGGCCCCTCGCCGAACCACAATGTTACTTAGGTCACAATGCGCCCACCGGCACGAGCCGTCAATTGCCGAGCATCGCCTTGCTGCGGTACCGGGGTGATGCTGATGGAAGCTGTGTCCCAGGACGACGGCAAGCCAACCGGCTGAGTCCGCAAAAGTCCGCAGAAGCATCCAAACGCGACTACGCTCCCCAACGCTGGCGGTAGGTATCACCGCAGGTCAGAGCCAGTTTCCGATCCTTACCGTGCCGCACCATTCGCTATGACAACGTTGTACCACAACCTCAAGGCGCACCCTGAATGCGAACTGGGCGGCGAGAAATTTCTGGCGACTGAGGTCACCGACCCCGACGACTACGCACGTGTTTATGGGCTTGCGGAGCAGGTCTACGCCGGTTGGAGCGACTATCGCCTCAAGACAGACCCGATTGGCCGTCGTATCCCCGTCTTTCGGCTCAAACCGCGCTAGCGGCGTCGACTGTGACACCCAGCCCGCCGGGCTTTAGAACGTACTTAGTCAGTTCGCTAGCACCGGGTGCACAAGCCGTTACGACGGGCGAAGTGAGTTTCGGCCAAACCCACCGCTACGGAGACGCGACGGCGAACAGGCGCCATTCGCCGGGCACGCCCTTGAGCGCGTGAGCGCCGCGGTCTTCGAACTCGAGCCCTGACCCGATCACGAGGTCGCGCAGCGTGCTGGACACCAGCACGTCGTTCGGCCCTGCCAGGGCGCTGACGCGCGCGCCGATGTGCACGGCGATCCCGCCGATGTCATCGCCGCGGACCTCGCACTCGCCGGTGTGCAACCCGGCGCGCACCTGGATGCCGAGGGACTGCACCGCGTCGCGAATCGACATCGCGCAGCGAATCGCTCGCTGCGGGCCGTCAAACATCGCGATGAAGCTGTCTCCTGATGTGCTCACCTCGCGGCCTCGGAAACGAGACAGCTGTGCCCGGACGACGGCGTCGTGCGCATCGAGCAGCGCATGCCAGTCACGGTCGCCCATTTCGGCGGCCCGGCGCGTCGAGTCCACGATGTCGGTGAACAGCACCGTGGCGAGCACCCGGTCGTCGGCCACCTCGGCCTGGTGTCCGGTGAGGAACTCGGCGACCTCCTGGAAGGACTGGCGCCACGGTTCGACGAAGTGGAAGATGTTGCGTCCCGGCAGTTCGACGTACTTCGCGCCCGGTATGCGATCGGCGATGTCCTTGCCGAACTTGGGCGGGATAAAGGGGTCGTCGGTGTGATGGAGGACGAGTGTCGGGACGCGGACTGTGGGAAGCAACGCCCGCACGTCCATGTCGTCCAGCAGAGGCCTAAGGTGAGCAAAGATCCCTGGGCTTGCCGCCAAGCGTTCGTGCCGTGCCCAGGTTGCCCGAATTTCCTCGTTCCACGGCATGTCCGGATTCGCGAGGTGCGCAAGCTCGCCCGTGCCCCACGTGGCGACCGCGGCAGCAGTGAGCGCCTCGGGTGATCCCTCGGTGCGTTCAAAAAGCGGATCCGCGTAGCCCTCGAGCACGACCAGCGCGGTTACGCGGGATGGATAGGTGGCTGCGAACAGCGCCGATTCCGGGAACGTGCCGTCGATCGCGACGAGGACCGCTTCGCCGCTTCCGAGATCGTCAAGCACTGCGGTGATGCTGTCGGCCCGTAGTTCCAAGGTCGGCGTTGCGGGATCCGACACACCCGTGCCCGGCTGGTCGAAGTAGATGAGTCGGCCCAGCGATGTCATCGCCTCCAACCAGCCTTGGATAGACGGCAGCTCGGAAAAGACCTCACAATTTGTGAACGGAGGAGCGACGAACACTATGTCACGCTCACCCTCATGCGAGGTGCGATAGGCGACACGCAAGTCCCCGTTGAGCGCATAGCGCGTCTCCGAGAACATTGCGGAAGTCTAAGCCGAGGAGGGGTCGAATTAGGCGTCGTGGCAACGAGGCGACTCAGAGTGTACTTCGCGCAATCGCTGCCACCAGGTACGCAAGAGCTACACGACAGCGGATATGCGCCATTCCCCAGGAACTCCTTTGAGCGAGTGAGTGCCGCGATCCTCGAACTCGAGTCCTGACCCGATCACGAGGTCGCGCAGCGTGCTGGACACGAGCACGTCGTTCGGCCCCGCCAACGCGCTGACGCGTGCCCCGATGTGCACGCCGATCCCACCGATGTCATCGCCGCGCACCTCGCACTCGCCGGTGTGCAACCCGGCGCGCACCTCGATGCCCAGCGCCTGCACCGCGTCGCGGATCGCCATCGCGCATCGGATCGCTCGTTGCGGGCCGTCGAACATCGCGAGGAAGCCGTCGCCCGACGTGTTCACCTCGCGACCGCGAAACCGTGCAAGCTGCGACCGGACGACGGCGTCGTGCGCATCGAGCAACGCGCGCCAATCGCGATCCCCCATCTCCGCGGCCCGGCGCGTCGAGTCCACGATGTCGGTGAAAAGGACCGTGGCGAGCACCCGATCATCGGCAACGTCGGGTTGCTGGCCGGTGAGGAATTGGGCGATCTCCTGAAACGACTGACGCCACGGTTCGACGAAGTGATACAGGTTGCGCCCCGGCAGCTCAACGTACTTCGCGCCTGGTATGTGATCAGCGAGGTACTTGCCCCACTCGGGCGGGATCACCGGGTCGTCGGCATGCTGGACGACCAGCGTTGGCACGCGGATTGCCGGAAGCAGCGCCCGCACGTCCATTTCGGCCACGAGAGGCAACATGAGAGTAACGATTCCTGGGGTTGCCGCCAGACGTTCCATCCGAGCCCACGTTGCCCGGATCTCCTCGTTCCACGGCATGTCCGGATTCAAGAGATGATGGAGCTCCCCCGTTCCCCACATCGCCACGGCTTCCTCGGGGTGTTGTGCAGGGCTTTCAGTAAGCGGATGCGCGAAGCCCTCGAGCACGACCAGCGCGGTTGCGCGGGACGGATGTGTTGCTGCGAAAAGCGCCGCTGGCAACGCGGCGGTAACGGCGACGAGGACCGCTTCGCGACTCCCGAGATCGTCGAGCACCGCGGTGATGCTGTCGGCCCATGACTCCAAGGTCGGCAGCGCGCCCGGCGAGACCGGATCGGAGGCTCCCATGCCCGGCTGGTCGAAGAAGATGAGCCGACCCAGCGAAGTCATCGCCTCGATCCACCCTTGAATGGACGGTAGCTCCGGAACGACCTCACAGCACGTGAACCAGCTCGGGACGATCACGATGTCGCGAGGACCTTCACGTGACGCGCGATAGGCGACGCGCAAGTCCCCGTTCATCGCATAGCGCGTCTCCGAGAACATTGCGGAAGTCTAAGCCGAGGAGCGGGTCGCGTTTCGGTGTCATGCAACGAGCTGAAATGTTCTTCGCGTATTCGCTGCCACAAGCGGCTCAGCACAGTCGATGTTCTCGGTCGCCCGCTTGTACTACGACCCTCGTCTGATCCCGTTCTGGCACCGACTCACCGGCTTTCACCACCACCACGCTTGGCACCTCCGGCCCCGTAGTCCTTCGCCCAACATCTCCCTCTGGTCGATACGGTGCAGATGTGACCGAAGATCCCGACAAAGACCGCGGCCGCATCGGGCGCCGCTGGGCCCGTACGCGGGACCGACTGCGCGACTGGCCCGCGGCCGATTTCGCCTACCGCATCGTCGTCGGCGTCGTCGGTCTGGCGCTGCTGGCTGTGGGGCTCATCGCGATCCCGTATCCGGGTCCGGGCTGGGCGATCGTGTTCCTGGGTCTCGCCGTCCTCGCCACCGAGTTCCGCGTCTGGCGGCGGCTGCTGAAATACGTCCGCCGTCGCTACGACGCCGTAATGGGGTGGTTCCGTCGACAGCATGTGGCAGTGCAAGGCATCGGGACGGCGTTCGCCGTCGCGGTGATGGTGGCGTCGTTGTGGATGCTGGGCGTGTTCGGCTGGACGGCCAAGTTGGTGGGTTGCGAATGGGCATGGTTGAAGAGCCCGATTGGTCTCGGAGCCAAATGAGCCTGTGGGCTCGGTCCTGAGCTCGCTCACCGATAGCGTGGTCGCGGTCAGACCCTTTTTGATCCCAGGGTGCTCGAAACGTTCTTCAGCGATTCGCTGCCAGCCCTACCTCAAAACACCCCGACGTGCCTGGCTGTCCCTCACTCGTTCACGGTCGATGTAGTCGGATCGCGATTCGACCACGTTGTACTCACACCGTCCCGCGGGCGGCCCACGCGGTAGCGGTGACGGTGAACGGCCCACTACCCAGACGTTGGCGAGCCACGGATTCGAGACGTGCGCGAGCATCGTCATCGAGTCGCTGGACGTAATCACCGGCAGGACCTACACCGTATGTGTACGGCTCCCACCACTCCTCAAACGTGGGGTGCACAACATCGATCGCGATGGAATCTTCTTGCACATCGCGCAGGCCAGCAGCTTCGAATAGCTCACCCAGGTGCCCCATCGGCGCCCCGGAGAGGAGCGCTTCATCCTCAACGTCAGGGTCGATCATGTGGACCGCATCCCAGAACGGCGCCAGTGCACCGGTCGGCCCGTCCCATACGCATGCTGCGACAACACCGCCACGCCGAGTCACTCGCGCCATCTATCTGAGTCCGGCCACTGGATCCGTCATGAAGTGCACCACCAATTGCGCGAGAGCAGCGTCGAAGGCGGCAGTGTCGTACGGCAATTCCTCCGCCGTACCTTGACGCACGTCGACGTCTGGCAAGCGCATACGGATCGCATCGATGAACGGCGGTGAAGGATCGATCGCCGCGACCTCGGCTCCGACCGAACGCAAGTGCGCCGTCAGGGCACCTGGTCCACAGCCGACGTCAAGCACCTTATCGCCCACGCCGACCCCGGCAAATACCGCAAAGACCGCCGCAAGAGGCTCGGCATATCGGCCCATGTAACGGGCATAGGCCTCTGGCGGGACGACAAAACTCACCGGGCAATGCTACGTCGCAATTGACATCATGGAACTGGTTCGTCGTTCTAATTGGACTCGGTGAAAGCCACCACTCACCGCAGGCTAATGAGGTAGCGCCTGGCTCTAAAACCTGAGCAGAGCCCTATGGCCAGGCCTTGTCCAACCCCTTTGAATGTTCTTCAGCCATTCGATGCCATCATTTGATGAAAACGTTCTGGGGCTGGCGCGACCAGCAGCTGCCCGACCCCACGGGCAGTCTTGGAAGACACCCCTAGGTTGCCGGTCTAAGCTGGGGCTGTTGCGGCGCTAGCGATCGCCGCCGTCGGGTTGTACTGCCTTCGACGGCGCAGAAGAAGGCGTCGAGATTCGAGGTGCAGAATCGTTCGAGTCATATGTTCTATTATCGCCGGATCAAAAAGAATTGCACGATTTTAGAGCTGGGCAGGTAGTCGTGGAGCATAAAATTATTTTTTGCTCATAAAATATTATTCGGGTGTGGATTTTTCTCTAAGCACATCGTAGAACAGTCGATAGATGCCAGGTTGGAGGAATTCAATGCCGATTTTCATGGATCGCCACATCGTACAGGGTGCAACGGATGATGCAGTCCAAGCCGCACACGAAAAAGACCTCGAAATTCAGGATAAATATCACCTGCGGTTCTTGACTTACTGGTTTGACAGTCGAGACTGCAGTGTCTTTTGTCTGATTGACGCGCCTGACGAAGAGGTTATCCGCAAAGTCCACAGTGAATCACATGGGCTGATCCCAAGCGAGATTATCTTGGTTGATCTGAAAAATGTAGAGGCGTTTCTGGGTCGTAGTGCCGACCCCCAACCGGAAACGGCCGCCTCTGGCGAAAAACGGCTGCACTTTGACAGCGCTTTTCGCTGCATCATGTTCACCGATCTGCAAGATTCAACCGCCATGTCCCGCAAAATTGGCGATGCCGCCGCGATTGAGTTGTTAGAACTGCACGACAAAATCATCCGCAAGGCGCTGGAAGCCAATCATGGCCGCTATATCAAGCACACTGGCGACGGCATGATGGCGGCCTTCACCGATGTCGCCAGTTCGGTTCGCTGCGCCATCGACATCCAGCGGGCTTTTCAACAGTTTAACGGCGCCAATCCCCGCTTGCCGCTGCATGTGCGAATCGGGCTAAATGCTGGCGAACCCGTCGAACGCAACGATGATTTGTTCGGGATGACCGTTCAACTGGCGGCGCGGGTATGCAGCCATTGTGAACCGGAGCAGGTGCTGGTTTCCGGGATCATTTTTGAACTGTGCAAGGGGGAACACCTGGATAGCGCCTTCAGTGATATAGGCAAAGCCCATTTTAAAGGCTTTGAACACGCGATCCAGCTTTACCAGATCGACTGGCGGACTCCGCCTGTCGAAAACGCCTGAAGTTTGTTCTAGCGTCAGGTCATGACAACAGCCGACCAAGCCGACCAAACACTATCCATCCCCACGTCCCGCAAAGTCCTCTGTGTCGTCTACGGCGCTATCGCTAGGACGAAACAGCACGAGCGTACGCCCGCCACCAGCCTGGCAAGCGGGTTGTCGAGAATGAGGTTGAGGTCCCAGCCCGTCCGCGGTTTTGATTTCTTCATTTCAACGCCTGCTTTCAGGCGATGACGGGTAGGGCCGTATCAATGGTGCCCAGGGCAGGAGTTGCCGTAAACCGGCGATCCACACCACGCTGTCGTCTGGGACATGACTGTCTGCCACACCTATTGGAAGGTCGGCCCGACCCAAGGCAATGTTGGTCCCTACCTTTGGGATGGACCTAATCCCCCAGGCCCTCCTCCATCGCCTCCCCCGCCACCCCTGTGGGTCCCGTGAATCGGCCGCACCCAGCAGCACCTGACGACCACCGCGTGTTTTAGCTTCGCGGATCCGTAACGAAGCGCGGTAACCTCATTCTCGGAGCGCATGCATTGCGCAACGGAAGGGAACAAAAGCGCACATGACCGGCCCCAGCGATGAAACTGAAGTGACGCGCGGCGATCGCTTCATCAAGACGGCCGTCGCGATACTGGGCGAAACCGGACGCACCGACTTCACCGTGCAAGAGGTCGTCGCGCGCTCCAAGACGTCGTTGCGGGCCTTCTACCAGCATTTCAGCAGCAAGGACGAACTGCTGCTCGCGCTATTCGACAGGACCATCGCGCAATCAGCCCATATGTGGCGCGCCGAAACCACCGGCCTGGACAGCACCGCGGCGCTCAAGCTGGTAATCGACCGCATCAGCCAACAACCCGAATCGAGCACCCAAGACAGCCTGAATCGGGCCCTGAATCTCTACAACCAGCACCTGGCCGAGACTCGTCCCCGCGAATACGCCCGAGTGCTCTCCCCGTTGCATCAACTGATTCGCGACATTGTTGGGCAGGGCATCACCGAGGGCGTGTTCAACCCAGGACTCGATGTCGGCGCCGCGGCCGCGATCGTCATGCAGACGATGGTGGGGGCGCAGCGATTGCATTGGCTGGGCAGCGAATTGAACGGAACACCGATCGACGCCGGCCAGCTGTATGACTTCTGCAGCCGCGCCCTGGGCATCCGAGAAACCGACGAGGAGTCGGCCGCGCCCTCGCTCGCGGAGCTATTCGCGCAGATTGGCATGCGGCCGGGCACCCACCATGGTGACTTCGCAATGACGATGCCGGTCAGCCCGCAGGTGGTCAACACTTCCGGCGCGCTCCAGGGCGGCTTGATCGCCACGCTCGTGGACGTGGCAGGAGGACAGTTCGGGCTGGAATATCTGCGGCCCGGCACCACGATGACGACCGCCGACCTGTTCGTCCGCTACCTGCGGCCGATTCGGCAAGGCTCGGCATTCGCGGTGCCCCGGATGCTGCGGTCCGGCCGTCGCGCGATGGTTATGCAAGTCGACATTTACGGCGACGGCGACGAGCTCCTCGCGACGGCGACGGTGAACTTCGCGGTGATCGAGGGAACGACACCCAAGCTCCCCAGCTGGCCGGACGCTTAGGCGGCCGGGGCCCGGCTACACGTTGTTGCGCAAAAGTGGTAACGTCATTACCACCCACGGAGAATCAAGACTTCTGCAAGGAGATCGCCATGCCGTCTCGCGAACTTTCCTTCCCGGTGTTCGATGCCGACAACCACATGTACGAGCCGCAGGAGGCGCTGACCAAGTTCCTCCCGGACAAGCGCAAAAACGTCATCGACTACGTCCAGGTCCGCGGTCGCACCAAGATCGTGGTGCGCGGCCACATCAGCGAGTACATCCCCAACCCGACGTTCGAGAAGGTCGCCAGGCCGGGCGCCCAGGAGGACTACTTCCGCAACGGCGCGCAAGGCAAGAGCTACCGCGAGATCCTGGGCGAGCCCATGAAGGCCATCCCCGCCTTCCGCGAACCGGGGCCAAGACTTGAGGTCATGGACGAGCTCGGCATCGACTACGCCCTGATGTTCCCTACCCTGGCCAGCCTGGTCGAAGAGCGCATGAAAGACGACCCGGAGATGACCCACGACGTCATCCACGCGCTCAACGAATGGATGCACGAGACCTGGACGTTCAACTACCAGGACCGCATCTTCGCCACCCCGGTGATCACCCTGCCGATCGTCGAGCGCGCGCTGGAAGAACTCGAATGGTGCCTGGAGCGCGGCGCCCGCACCGTACTGGTCCGCCCGGCACCGGTGCCCGGGTACCGCGGCAGCCGGTCGTTCGGACTCGAGGAGTTCGACCCGTTCTGGCAGGCCTGCATCAAAGCCGAACTCCCGGTCTCGATGCACGCCTCGGACAGTGGTTACTCCGAGTTTGCGAACGTGTGGGAGCCCGGCGACGAGTTCCTTCCGTTCAAGCCGACCGCCTTCCGCAGCTTCGCGATGGGCCATCGGCCGATCATGGACGCAATGGGTGCGCTGGTCTGCCACGGCGCACTGTCGCGCAACCCCGACCTGCGGATCCTGTCGATCGAAAACGGCGCCGACTGGGTGCCGGACCTGTTCAAGGGCCTCAAGGGCGTCTACAAGAAGATGCCGCAGTCTTTCAGCGAGGATCCGATCGAGGCGTTCAAGCGCTGCGTCTACATCACCCCGTTCTGGGAAGACCGATTCACCGAGATCGTCAAGATGGTGGGCACCGACCGAGTGCTGTTCGGATCCGACTGGCCGCACCCCGAGGGCCTGAAGGACCCCATCACCTTCGTCGACGAGCTCACCGACTTCGATGAAGAAGACGTCGCCAAGATCATGGGCGGCAACCTGATGAAGCTGATGAAGGTCTCGAAGCCGGCCAAGAAACCCGTCTCTGCCTGACCGGCCTTCTCCGATACGCATAGCGCCCGCCTCCGAGCGACACACACATTGTCGTTCGGAGGCGGGCGAGTTTCATATGCCTGGTGAACGCTCGGGCTATAGACGGGCCCGCCCGTGTTGCTATAGAAAAGAACCCACGCAACACCACGGTTTGTTTTCAGACATTGACGGGCATCCATCGCGGCCTCGCCGAGGCGGCCGATTAGGAGCGCACGATGAACCTGGCTCCCGCGGAGTCGTTTCCCGCCCAGATCATGTTGAGCCCTCGTCTGCTCTCGGAGCTGGGCGATCCGCACAGCACGTTACGGGCAACCACTCAGCGCAACGGACCGGTAGTAATAGTCCGCGCGGGTGGTGAGATCGACGCCTCCAACGAGCACATCTGGCAGCGGCTGGTCGGTGAGGCGGCCGCGGTCGCCAGCCAACCCGGGCCATTCGTCGTCGACGTCAATGGCCTCGGTTTCATGGGTTGCTGCGCGTTTGCCGTGCTGGCCGCCGAATCGGAGCGGTGCCGTCGTCGCGGCGTCGAACTTCGCCTGGTGAGCTGTGACCCTGGCGTCGCCCGGGTCATCGAAGCGTGCAATCTCCGCGACGTTTTGTCCCTGCATCCCACCACGGACGCCGCGCTGTCGACGACGGTTGCGGGCCGTTAGCAAACTGTTGCAAGTAGCCCCTGACGCCCGTTGATAGTCTTATTACCTGCGTGTGACGAATTGGCACGCAATTTTGGCTCGGTCCGTAGAGGAGGGACGGCCATCGCCGAAAAGGACTGGGACAAAACTGTGGGTGCGGCCGACGATGTGCGCCGCATCTTCGAGAACGTCCCCGCGATGCTCGTTGGCCTGGAGGGGCCCGAACATCGCTTCGTCGCCGTCAACGCGGCTTACCGCGCCTTCAATCCGACGGGCAACCCGGTGGGAAAGCTTGCGCGGGAGGTCTTCCCCGAGCTGGAGAGCCAGCAGATCTACCAGATGTTCGACCGGGTGTATCAAACCGGTGAACCACAATCCGGGTCAGAGTGGCGGCTACAGGCCGACTACGACGGTTCGGGAGTCCAGGAGCGGTTCTTCGACTTTGTCGTGATACCCCGCCGCTGCGAGGACGGATCGATCGAGGGTGTGCAGCTCGTCTTCGACGATGTCACCAGCCGGGTGCAGGCGCGGCTGGCCGCCGAGGCGCGCATGGAGGAGCTGTCCGAGCGGTACCGCAACGTCCGCGATTCCGCCACCGTTATGCAGCAGGCGTTACTGGCCCCGTCTGTGCCCGTTGTTCCCGGTGCCGACATCACCGCGCAGTACCTCGTCGCCGCGGAGGACACCGCGGCCGGTGGCGACTGGTTCGATGCAATAGCCCTCGGGAATCGGCTCGTTCTCATCGTCGGCGACGTCGTCGGCCATGGTGTCGAAGCCGCAGCGGTGATGTCGCAATTGCGCACCGCACTGCGGATGCAGATCTTGGCGGGCCACACCATCGGTGAAGCGCTCGAGGCGGTGGACGGCTTTCACGAGCACGTACCCGGATCGAATTCGGCCACCTTGTGCGTCGGGTCACTCGATCACGCCACGGGCGAGTTTCAGTACTGCACGGCCGGACACCCGCCACCCTTGCTGGTGAGCGCCGATGCGGACTCGCGGTACGTGGAACCGTCGGGCGCGGGCCCGCTCGGCAGCGGAACAGGATTTCCGGTGCGCACCGAGATCCTCAACATTGGCGACTCAATCCTGCTGTACTCCGACGGTCTGATTGAACGTCCCGGCCGGCCGCTGGCCGCCAGCACTGCGGAATTCGCCGACTTGGCCGCCCATATCGCCGGCGGCAGCGGCGGCTTTGTGATCGATGCTGGGGCGCGCCCGATCGACCGCATCTGTTCGGAGACACTTGAATTGCTGCTCCGGTCAACCGGCTACAACGACGATGTCACACTGCTTGCGGTGCAACGGCGTACGCCACCGTCGCCGCTGCACATGACGCTGGATGCGACAATCAATGCCGCACGCGCCATTCGCTCCCGACTTCGTGAGTGGCTGTCGGAGATCGGCGCTGACTCCGACGACATCTCCGATGTGGTGCACGCAATCTCAGAGTTCGTCGAGAATGCGGTCGAACACGCTTACGCCACCGAAGTTTCCGACGGTGTTGTCGTCGAGGCGTTTTTGGCCGCCGATGGCAACCTGCATGCCTCGGTGAGCGACCACGGAAAGTGGAAGGACCACCGCGAAGGTGAACAGGGCCGCGGACGCGGACTCGCGATGGCCGAAGCCTTGGTATCGCGGGCGCTCGTCAGCCATGGCGACGACGGGACGACTGCCAGTCTGACGCACCGCCTGTCACGACCGGCGAACTTCGTCACCGACACGATGGTCAACCGGGCAACCTACCAGCGTGCAGTCAACTCCGAATTCGTCTCCATGGTCGGCTCGGGTGAACTGGCCGGCCACATCATCGTCAGCGGCGATGTCGACGCCACCACCGCATCCACCTTGGACCGCCAGATTGCGGTCGAAAGCCGCTCGGGCATTGCATCTTTGACGATCGATCTCAGCGGGGTCACCCAGTTAGGATCGGCGGGTGTCAGCGCGCTGGCCGCCGCGCGGGAGCGGGCACGCAGGCAGGGTAGTGACTGTGTGCTGGTGGCCCCGCCCGGAAGCCCGGCCCACCACGTCTTGTCACTGGTCCAGATACCTGTTGTGAGCGGCAACGTCGAGAACGTCTTCGCCGAAGATTAGCTCAGCGCGCCTGGCCGTGCCGCACCTGATTGAACGGCACCCCGCGGTCGGCGGCATATTCCCGTGGGAAGCCCAGCACCCGCTCGCCGATGACGTTGCGGGCCATCTCCGTTGTGCCGCCACCGATGGCGACATTCTGCCGCGACAGATACCGCAGCCCGGCCTCTAGCCCTTCGCCGATTTCCCCCACGACACCGGCCGTTCCCGCGATCGCCAGCGCGGTGTCCATATCCAGGGTCACGGTCTCGGAGTGGAAGAGCCTGATGAGCGTGCCGGCGGCCGGGGGCAGTACGCCGTCCCTGACGTTGCGGTATACGTGATCGATCAGCTGCTCGGCCACCGCGCGGTGCACCAACACCCGGCCGGCCATCTCGTGCACCCGTTCGTTGTCAGCCTGGCCCGTCTTCTCCGCAAGGCCAACGTAGTCAACGGGATTCGCGGTGCCGCCCTCGCTGCCGCTGCCGCTGGCGAATTCCGAGCCTTGCCCGACCGCCCGGCGCTCGTGATAGAGCTGCCGCGACGCCACCGCCCAGCCGCCGTTGACTTCCCCGACGACGCCGTCGTCACCGACGTCAACCTCGTCGAGGAACTCTTCGCAGAACTCGGTGGAACCACTCAGCATGGTGATGCGCCGCAACGTGATTCCCGGATGAGCGATAGGCACTAGGAACATCGTCAGGCCTTCGTGCTTGGGCACATCCCAGTCGGTGCGGGCCAGGCACAGTCCGTAATCAGCGGCGAACGCGCTGGTGCTCCAGGTCTTGGCGCCGTTGAGCACCCACCGGTCGCCCTGCCGTTCGGCTCGGGTGATGACACCGGCCAGATCCGATCCCCCGCTGGGCTCGGACAACAGTTGCACCAGAATCTCGTCGCCACGCAGCGCGGCGGCGATGTGCTGCTTCTTCTGGTCTTCGCTGCCCATGTCGAGCAGCGTGGCGCAGCAAATGGTGAACGTCGGGGTGTTGAGGATCAACGGCATCTCGTAGTTGACGGATTCCTCATCGAATGCCTTCTGGTATGCGTAATCCAGACCCAGGCCACCGTACTCGCGGGGAAAGCAGATACCGGCGAATCCGCTTTCATAGAGCCGCTTTTGCAGATCGCGGGCCCGCAGCCAGGAGCGTTCGTCGTCGCGTGGCGCGGCCGGCGGAGAGTCGGGGTTGATGGCAGGCATGTTGTCCGCCAACCACGCTCTGGCCCGGGCGGCGAACTCACTGACTGACTCAGGAACGGATTCGGTGGATGGCATCTGTTCTGCTGTCATCTCGCGGAACGACCCGCTCTCTCCGCCTGGTAAACCGTTAGGTTGTGTTCCTCTGGAGTTCCGAACATGGAGCGGTACAACGCAACTCGCCTCAGGTAGAGGTGCAAGTCGTGCTCCCAGGTGACGCCGATGCCACCGTGCATCTGCACGCAACCCTGAACGATGCGTCCGCCCATCTCTCCGACGTAGGACTTGGCGATGCTGGCTGACAGGCCGGCTACGGGAGAGCGCGCGCCCACGTCGGCGACCGCCGCGGCGGTGGTAGCACGGCATGCTTCCAGCCACAGCTTCATATCGGCGAACCCGTGCTTGAGCGCTTGGTACGACGCCAGCGGACGGCCGAATGTGTGCCGGTCCAGCGCCCACCTGACGGTGAAGTCGAACACCGTTTGCAGAATGCCGACCACCTCGGCGCACTGCAGCACCTGAGCGATCTGGCTCTGCCGCTGGATCAGCGCGGGGGTCTCGGCGGCGCTGCCCACCACGGCGGACCGCTCCACGACGACACCATCGAACTGCACCCGCGCGTATTGCTTCACCAGGTCGACTGACTGCTGCGGCACAATCCGTACGCCCGGCGCGTCCGTCGCGACGAGGAATTGGCGAATCTCATCGCCACATCGCGCCACCACCAGCAGCAGCCCACTCTGCGCGCCGGCCTCAACACCCTCTTTGGTGCCGTCGATGCGGTAGCCGGAGTCGGTTTCGGTGGCTGTCACCGACGGATCCAGCGGCGCCCACGCCCGGCCCGGCTCAGAAACCGCCCATGAGGCCACCGTTTCACCCGACATCAACGAATCGATGGTGGCAGCGTGCGCTTGCCACTCGGCGCATTCGGCGAGGGCCGCGAGCACGATGCTGACCGGGTACAGCGGTCCGGGTGCCACCGTCTTGCCAAGTTGTTCAGCGACCATGGCTAAATCCGCAACACCACTGCCCGACACGCTGCCGCCGCCCAAATCCTCCGGAACAAGCAGACCCGTCCACCCGAGTTCAGCGGCCCGCCGCCACCATGCAGGATCAAAGGACACACCCGCGGCATTCAGCTCCCGGACATGACGCAGCGGCGCTTCTTTTTGCAGAAAGGCTTGGGTTGTTGAGGCGAAGAGTATCTTTTCGGGAGAGTCGACGGCGGTCATGGTGTCGACAAGGCCTTCCTGGGCATTCGATCGCCGCTGCCAAGGATGCAAGGTGGAAAGTTTGGGTGGGTGATCATCCGCCTGATCGGTCCTCGTCGGAGTTCGCTGGAGACTCTGATGCTATCAATGAGCAATACCGTAAGAGATACCGGAGTCCAGTCGATAATGATGTTGACGAGCGGTGAACGCGATGGCTGAGGCGAAGAAGCCGCCGGAGGATTCGGCCACTTCGAAAGCCGACGCGATGGCGCTCCTCGAGGAGGCCGAGGCCGAAGCTGCCGAGGCTGAAGCACTTGCGGCCGCTGCCCGCGCCCGCGCCCGCGCCGCCCGGCTGCGCCGCGAGGTGATGGCTCAGGCCGAGGCCGAGGCTACAGCCGAGACCAACGCCGAGGCCGAGGCTGCAGCCGAGACCAACGCCGAGGCCGAGGTTGAGACCCCGGCCGAGGCCGAAGCCGAGGACGCCAGGGACGAGGACGACACCGCTACCGCCGAGGCCGCCGATGAGGAAGCCCCGGACGTCGACGCGGAAGCCGAAGAAACGGCCGAACGTTCCGATGAGTCCGAACGTTCCGATGAGTCCGATGAGTCCGATGAGGAAGCCTCCGACGAGACCGCCAAAGCCGCAGAACCGAAATCCAGGCCGGCCAGATCGCGGCGCTGGGTGCCATCACTGTCGGTGACGTGGAAAGTAGCCGCGAGCATCCTGATCGTTGGCTTCGCCGGGGCGATTGGATACATGGCGTGGCAACGCCATGACGCCACCGAGCGAGAGCAGCGCGCCGCCAGGTTCGTCGCCGGGGCCAGGCAGGGCGTTGTCAACATGACCTCGTTGGACTTCACCAAAGCCAAGGAGGACGTCCAGCGAGTGCTCGACAGCTCCACCGGCGAGTTCAGGGACGACTTCCAACAGCGTGCCAAAGATTTCACGACGGTGGTCGAGCAGTCCAAAGTCGTCACCGAAGGAACAGTGAACGCAGCGGCCATCGAATCCATGGGCAAGGGCTCCGCGTCGGTACTGGTCTCGGCGACCTCAAAGATCACCAATTCCGCAGGCGCCAAGGACGAACCACGCGCATGGCGGCTGCGCGTGACCGTGACCGAAGACGGCGGACAATACAAGATGTCGAAAGTTGACTTCATACCGTGACCGATCACAAGCCCGACACCCGCGATATCGAAACCACCAAGACCGCCAAGGCCGTCGAGGACGATCCAGAGGCAACTGAAAAACAAGACTCCCCCGCGCCAACCAAACGCCCACGGCGTGACCCGTCAAGCATGCTGCGCAACGTGAAACTCGTTCCCGTGATTTTGATCGTGCTGCTGCTGGTCTCCGGCGCCGCGGCGACCTGGATGTACTTCAAGCAGTACAAGCCTGATCAGCAGACCAACCCCGACGTCGCCCGGGCCGTCGTCAGTGCGGCGTCGGACGGAACGGTTGCGTTGCTGTCCTACTCGCCGGAGTCGCTCGACAAGGACTTCGCCGCCGCCAAGTCGCACCTGGCCGGGGACTTCCTGTCCTACTACAACCAGTTCACCGAGCAGATCGTGGCTCCGGCTGCCAAACAGAAGTCGCTGAAAACCACGGCTCGCGTCGTGGGGGCCGCGGTGTCGGAGTTGCATCCGGATTCGGCCGTGGTCCTGCTGTTCGTCGACCAGAGCACCACCAGCAAGGACAAGCCCGATCCGTCGATGGCGGCCAGCAACGTGCTGGTGAGCCTGACCCGGGTCAACAGTAACTGGCTGATCAACAAGTTCGACCCGATCTAGGAACTCGAGCTCACAGAGCTGCTACATAGCGAACACCCGGCGCAGCGTCTGCGCGTGCAGGGCTCGGCTCTCTTGGGAGACAATCCAATTCGGAACCAGCGCGTCGAAGCCATTGAAAGTCGCTGCAATAACGTGCAACTCGGTGTGAACATAGGCGTGTAACAGCCTGGTGGCATAGTCGATCGCTTCGTCGCGGCACGGGTCGATCTCAGAGCAGCTGACAAAGGTGGGCGGCAGCCCCTCCAGGTTCGCCCGATGCGCCGGAACGTGTTGACCGTTAGCGCCGGCGTGACTGAGGTAGTGGTTCCACGCCCGGCTCACCGCGGGGCCGTTGAGGCCCGGCGTGCGCCGAAACTCGCGCCGCGACTGGGTGGCGTCGGAGTCGAGCATCGGCTGGTGCAGGATCTGCACCAGGATCTGTGGACCTTCGTCATCGAACATGCGCTGGGTCAAGCCCGCAACCAGTGCGGCACCGGCATCGCGGCCCATCACCGCGATGCGACTGACATCAACGTTCAGCTCGGTGCAGTTCCGGATGGCGTAGTAAAAACCCGCCTCGACATCGTCTAATGCCGCCGGACACGCATTTTCCGGCGCCAGCCGGTAGTCAACCGATACCAGCAGGCATCCGGCGTCTCTGGCCAACTCCACGCATTGCGGGTGATCGGTGTCGAGATTTCCGGTCACGAAGCCGCCCCCGTGGGCATACACAACAAGTGGTGCACCCGATGCGCCTTCGGAGGGGCCCCGGTAGAAACGAAGGTCGAGCAGCTGGCCGCCCGGGCCGGCGATGGATCGCGATTCAATGGCCACACCGTCGGTGTCGACTGCCGCAGCACGCTCGGCGGCCAGCCGGTTGGCGTGTTCCCGCTCGGCGGAAAGCGTTTCGGCCTGGAATTCGGCGATTCCTTGGTCGATCGCGGCCTCGCGCAGCACTGGGTCGATGCGGTTAAGGCCTTGCGGCCGTGTCAGATCCGTTTGTGTCATACCCTCTCAACTTCCGCGCTCATCCTCCGGGCCCGGCAGGGGGCCATGTCGGAAACCCTCTTCAAGGTAGACCTGTGATTCCATGTGATGAAAGATGCGGTACTTGTCGCCGCGAGGTGTCAGCAGCCAGGTGATCCAGCTGGCGCCGGTGTGCGCGATGTCGGATTCTTCTCCGGTGAAGCTCCATCGGCTCAGCAGGACGCAACGAGCAAGGCCGCCGGCAAGTGGATCGGCGGACCACAGTTGCGATGACACCGACGCTCGTTTCAGGCGGCCGGCTAACCGGGCCCAGTGCCGGTCGAGTTCGTCGGCGCCGATCAGCGGCATCGCGTACTCGTCGCCGATGTACATCGGCTGCGGATTATCACGCTCCCAGAGGTCGGCTATACCGGCGACATCCAGTGCCGACCATTTCGCGTCATATTCGCTGATCAGAGCTCTCAACTTGGCGGCCAGACCGGCCACCGCCTCACCGTTCCCCGGGGAGGGCCTTGACGGTCGCGGGTAAGCCGTAGAGCGCGGTCGCGTTACCGCGCATGATCCGCTCGCGCTGGTCGGCGGGGAACCGGTTGATCGCGTAGGCCGGGGAGTCATAGCTCCAGTGCGGGTAGTCCGTCGAGAACATGAGATTGTCTCCCAGGTCCATCATCTCCAGGTACTCGCGGAATTCCACGGTGTCGGTGTCTTCGAGCGGCTGGGTGGTGAACCGAACGTGTTCGCGCACATACTCCGACGGGCGGCGACGGACGTGCGGCAGGTCACCGCGGCGGGCTTCCCAAATCCTGTCCATCCGTGACATCACCGGCATGGCCCAGGTGAAGCCGCCTTCGACGAAGACCACCCGGAGGTCGGGGTGGCGATCAAACGCGCCGTCAAACACCAGGCTCATCAGGTGCGAGACGTACAGCAGCGGCCAGGACGCGAAAAAGTCATGCCAGTGCGCGGGGTTGCCAACCGGGTACAGCGGAACCAACTCGAAGGGCGTCTGTCCCATCAGGTGCGTGGCCACCGGGAACCCATTGCGCGACGCGGCCTCGTAGAGTGGGTCGAAATGCGGGTTGCCGAAAGGGATCCCACGCGTCTGCGGGGTCATCAGCACCTGTGCCATATAAGGATGTCCCGCCCACCGCTCGACTTCGCGGGCCGCTTGTTCAGGCGTTTGCGCGCTGACGCTGATCGATCCGCGCCAGCGGCCGTGCCGGTTGTACTTGTCGAGCCAGACGTCGGCAAGCCAATCGTTGTAGGTCGACTTCAGAACATGCTCGGCCTGCGGCAGCTGCGCGTCACACATCGGCTCCAGCGTCGCGATGCTGACACCGGCATCGAGCAGCAACTGCTTGGCGGCAAAATCCGGGTCGCTGCCGGCGAATCCCCCATTGGGCGGAGCCGCATCGAGGCGCAGCGACATTGTCTTGTACGAATCCGGGGTGTCGTAGAAATGCGGCACCGGGGTGACCGCATTTCCGGTCGGCCAGATCTTGTCCACCCATTCGGCCGGCGCGTAGGACTTGAGCACGTCGGCCGAGACGGGCAACGGGTGAACATCGGTGTCGACGATGGTGACCGCTATTTCGTCTTCTTGACCTGTCGACGACTCGACCTGTTCGATCGTGGTCATAGCACACTCTCCTTATGGGGCCGGGCCTCGGACGGAACCGTAAGCCCGTATAGCTCACTGGCATTTCGCCACAACACCTTGTCGCGTTGCGCAGCATCGAGACCCTCGGCCATCACCTCCGGCGACGAGGTCGACCAGTGCGGGTAGCTCGATCCGTACATCAGTAGGTCGGACTTGCCGCTGAACTCCATCCAGCGCTGCATCGTGCCGGCGTCGACCGGCCCGTCGAATGCCGACGAGCAGAACCGGACATGGCCGGGCAGGTATTCGCTGGGATAGCGGTCCACCCAAGGCGTTTGGTCACGCATCGACAACCAGAAGGTGTCCAGCCGCCACATCAGCGGGGTGAGGATGTCGTAGCCGCCGTCGGCGAACACGAACTTCAGGCTCGGGTGCCGGCCGAACACGCCCTCGACGATGAGCGTGGCCAGGTGCACGAAATAGTTCAGCGGCATGAAAGCCGCATATCCCGGGTAGGTGTGTGCGTGCCCGGCGAACGTGGGTGGATGGTCGACGCCGTTGCCGCCGTTGATGTGCACCGCGACGGGCAGCCCGTGGGCGGCCGCGGCCTCCCAGATGGGCTCGAACATCGGTTTGCCGTACGGCTCGCGTGACTGCATCGGAACACCGACCTGCACCAGCTTGGGGTGAGCAGCGAGGCGCTCGATCTCGGCGACCGCGCCCTTGGGGTCTTCGGGATTGACGCGGATGGTGCCCCGGAAGCGGTTGGTGGTGTCGGGCTTCAGCCACCGGTCGAGCAGCCAGTCGTTGACCGCGGCGCAGATTCTGCTGTTAAGCAGGTAATCAGCGATGTTTCCGCGGGTCATCGGGTTCAGGATCGCGTAGTCGACCGCCGTGTCGTCGAACAGATGCCGGCTGACAGTCTCGGGATCCGAACCAGGGTAGTTCTCTCCGTAGAGGTCTTGGCGGTAGTCGCCGCCCGGCGCCTGGTACCACTGCTGCTCGACGTCGGGGATTGACCGCAGCTTGTGGGCATCGGGGAGATAGCGCCGGATCTCGGCGTTGTAGCGGAAGTGCGGCTGCACATTGGTATCGATAATCGGAATTGTGTCGCTCATGCGGTCAGGTACACCTCCCCTTCGGTGACATCGACTTGGTAGGTGCGGATGCGGCGTTGCGGATCGGCAACGTTTTGACCCGTGGTGACGTCGAATTCCCAATTGTGCCAAGGGCATCGAACGATCTGCCCGTCCCGCACCCGGCGCATGCGGTCCAGTGATTCAGGAGCTGACTCGTTGGTGCCGCCGATCAAACCCAGACACAGCGGCGCGCCCTCGTGCGAGCAGTAGTTCACGATCGCGTACAGCGCACCGCGCACGTTGTACACACCTATGCCGAATTTCCCGACGTCGACCAGTTTCATCCCGCCGGGCGGCAGCTCGTCGAGGGAGCACACGAATCGCCGCGTGGGCACTTGCTAAATCACCGCCTCCTTGACACACCAGGGTCAATACTGTGCCCGTTACGGTAACCACCACAAGCCGTTGGGCTTCGTTGCTATTTATACTATGATAGCGACATTCCCCTCGAAACAAACCCGCTATACCGGCTGTTCAGGAGGAGCGCTGATGACGCTCAGCACCGACCCCGGCGGCCAGCCCGTCACTCTCGACTTCACTGGTGAGACCAGTCCGTACCCGTTCTTCGAATACATGCGGCGCACCGATCCGGTCTGGCACGGTGCCCTGGCGGACCACTCACAGATGCCGGAGGAACTGCGGCCGAACGACGAGTGGGTCTTGTTCGGTTACGACGCCCTGTTCCAGGCGTTTCGCGACGACCGCATCTTCAGCTCGCACAAATACGACGAGACCATCGGTTTGGTGATGGGCCACACCATCCTGGCGATGGGCGGCAAGGAACACCACGACCACCGCAACCTGGTGGCCAAGGCCTTTCGCGCCACCGCGCTGGAGCGCTGGGAGCCGTCGGTCATCGGGCCGGTGTGCGACCAGCTGGTCGACGAAATCAAAAACGATGGTCAGGCCGACCTGGTGAAGGCGGTGACGTTCGAGTTCCCGACCCGGATCATCTCCACGCTGCTCGGACTTCCCCGCGAGGATCTCGACCTCTTCCGGCGACTGTCCCTCGACCTCATCTCGATTCCGACCGATATCGTGGCAGGGCTGAACGCAGCGACCGAGTTGCACGGTTACTTCCTCAATCAAGTCGAACAGCGGCGCCGCAAACTCACCGACGACATCATCGGCGATCTGGTCGCCGCCGAAATCGACGGCGAGAAGCTCAGCGACGAGGCGATCATCGCGTTCTTGCGCCTGCTGCTGCCCGCCGGACTGGAGACCACCTATCGCTCGTCGGGCAACCTGCTGTACTTGCTGCTGACCCACCCCGAGCAGCTCGAGCTGGTCTACCAGGACCGGTCATTGATGCCGATGGCCATCGAGGAGGGCCTGCGGTTCGAAACGCCGCTGACCATGGTCATGCGGACCACGACCGAAGAGGTCGAAATCGGCGGCAAGACAATACCGTCCGGCGCGCAAATCGACATGTGCATGGGCTCGGCCAACCGCGACGACTGCCGCTGGACCGACCCCAACACGTTCGACATTCGTCGGGCGCGGCAGGCCCACATCGCGTTCGCCGGCGGCATTCACATGTGCCTCGGCATGCATCTGGCACGCCTGGAAACGCGGGTCATGTTGAACAGTCTGTTCGACCGCGTCAAGGACTTGGCGTTCGTGCCCGACGACGGAACCGGTGAGGAATCCAAAATTGTCGGGCTCACCTTCCGGTCGCCCAACAAACTTCCGGTGACGTTCAGCCCAGCCGCATGAGAAGCCGCGCGGCCATCCTGCACGATGTCGGAGGGCCTTGGTCTGTCGAGGAATTCGAGCTTGATCCGCCGAAAGCCGGCGAAATCCTAGTCGAGATGGCTGCCGCGGGGTTGTGCCACTCCGACGACCACATCCTCACCGGGGACATGTCGGCGCCCAATGAGGTGATGCGATCGCTCGGGCTGCCAACCATGTTCCCGACGATCGGCGGACACGAAGGCTCGGGGACGGTTCGTGAAGTCGGGGAAGGTGTCACCGAATTCGCCGTCGGCGACCATGTGGTGATGTCCTTCGTCGCCGTGTGCGGACAGTGCCGCTGGTGTGCGAGCGGAATGGAATACATCTGTGATGTCGGTGCCTTCACCCTGACTCCGGGAATGCCCACCGACGGCACGTTCCGTCATCACACCAGCGATGGCCGGCCCCTGGGACATCTCGCGAAGGTCGGAGCCTTCGCCGAACACACTGTGGTAGCGGAGAGTTCGCTGGTGAAGATCGAGCCCCATCTGGCACTGGCGCCCAGCGCGTTGCTGTCGTGCGCCATTCCAACCGGCTTCGGCTCGGTTGCGAACCGCTCCAACATGCGCCCGGGCGATACCGTCGTCGTGATCGGCGTCGGCGGGATCGGAACGGGCGCGATCCAGGGCGCCCGGATCGGCGGCGCCGCACAGATCGTCGCCGTCGATCCAGTGGACTTCAAACAAAAATCGGCGTTGCAGTTCGGTGCGACCCACAGTGCCGCAACGGTCGCCGAGGCGCTGGACCTGGTCCGGGATCTGACCTACGGGGTCATGGCCGACGCTGTGGTGGTCTCGCCTTCCTTGATCACCGCGGACGACGTGCGCGATGCGGTGAAGCTCACCCGCAAGGGCGGAACCTGCGTGCTGACCGGCATGACTTCGCAGTTGACTCGGTCAGTCAACATCGATCTGCAGGACTTCATCCTGATGAACAAGACGCTCGCGGGCACCATATTCGGCTCCTGCAACCCGAAGTCGGACATCTTCCGGCTGGCCAGGCTCTACCAGACCGGGCAGCTCCAGCTCGACGAGATGATCACCAGGCGTTATCGTCTCGACGACATCAACAACGCTTACGACGATCTCCGGAACGGCAAAATCATCAGGGGCATCATCGATTTCGGGATCGACTGAACCGTCGGACCCGCCACCACTACCAGTCACCGTTGTTCATCCCTTCTCTGCGCCATCACCCGCTGGAGTTGGCCGTACGCGTCGATCGGACTGTGCAGAGCCAAGCCGCCGTCGGCGTGCACGATCTGGCCGGTCACCCAGGACAACTCGAGGACACCCACGATGGCCCCGGCCACGTCACCAGCCGCGCCCAAGCCGCCCAGCGCGGTCCGCTCGGACATGCCTTCCACCCAGCCGGGCAGCGCTTCTGGATTCGGCAGCATCGGTGTTCGGGTGACACCGGGTCCAACGGCGTTCACCCGGATGCCGTAACCGCCCCACTCCACTGCGGCGACCTTCACCAGCATGTCCACCCCCGCCTTCGACACGCAGTAGGCGCCCATATCCCGGTCGGCGACCGTGCCGCTGATACTGGAGACGGCAACGATCGAACCACCCACCCCGGCCTCGACCATGGCTTGCGCTCCGGCGCGGAGCGTCAGCCAGGTGCCGGTCAGGTTCACCGCCAACACCCGTTCCCACTCCGCGGGTGACTGTTTCAGCAGCATGCCCGACGCGCCGATTCCGGCGCAGGTCACCACCCGGGTAGGGGCGCCGTGCTCGCGTACAGTTCGTTCCATCGCAGTCGACACCGCATCGGGATCGCTGACATCGCAAACGATATCGCCACCGGACAGGTCCCACACCACGACGTCGTGGCCCGCATCGCGCAACCGTCCGGCGACTTCGCGCCCGATTCCGGACGCACCACCGGTCACCAAGGCACTCGCGGCGCTCATTGCGCGGGCCCGATCAACTCGACGAGTACGCCGTCCGGTGCGGTGATGACGGCCATCTCGACCGTCTTTCCGGCCGGGGCTGCAACGGTGATGCGACGAACACCGTCGGTGAAACCCAATGCGGCCAACGCGGATAGTCCCTCGTGGACGTCACGCTGTAGGGAGAGCAAGAAGAATCCGTGCTGGGGTCGCTGCGGTGGAGTTAACGCGTCGTCGGCGCCCTCAAAGACAACCAGCTCAACGATGCCGGTATCGGGTGTCTGTGGATCGCCCAGGAAGATCGACCGCAGCCGATCGGTCTTGGCGCCGAACAGTTCTGGCCAATCGCCGGTGAAGGTGTGGTCGAACAGCTCGGTGAATCCCAGGCCGTCGCGCCAAAACTTCCTCGAGCGTTCGACTTCGGCGGTGCAGATCGCGGCATGATGAATACCTGGCAAGGGCTTCCTCTTCCTTGGTTTGTGAAAGTGTTTGGCCGGCCCGGATCGCCGTAATGATGCAATCTTAGGAGTTGACCGGTACTGGGTCATGTAGTGCCGAATGTATTACCTGTGGTGATGCTTGATATTTCATCTTCGGATTGGCCTGCGCATCTGTTGTCGGCCCTGTCCGGCGACGCATGATATGAAGTGACGGATACGCCAGGCCGGATCGAGGTAAGGAATGGCGCGGCCATACGACATCTGCGCCGGTGATCGCGATGGACGAATCATGCGGGCTGATCGGCAGGCAAGAGGAACTTGTAAGCCTTCTGCGTCGGGCCGACCCATCGAACGCCGGTCGTCCGGGGTGAGGTTCTGACTCCAGTCGGTCACATCCATGCCGAAAGCCCTTCCGATGCGCGCCATCTCGCCGCCGATACGACCAGACCGAGCACGCCGAGCACCCTGCCGGGCACCCGGTCCGCACGGATACACCGACTATCCGCCCTACCAGCCAGCCACCGAAACCCAAGGCTGCGAACCCATCACGTGAGTTCGCCTGCGTTCAACGTCGCGCCCACGCCGACCTGCACCGTCGCACGCCCTGGTCGCGACTGGAATGTGGAGGCGCTAGCCGAGCAGCAGGAATTAGGTGTCACTGCGTACACACCGGGCCTGCCTCCTCAGCTGCCAGCGATCCAGGCCGCTTCCTCGCCGGGCTCGGGCAGGACCCGCCCGCCTTCGACAGCGAAACTAGCCGGACTGCTCTCAAAGACTACGAGTACCCGCTCGGCGGGGACGCCCGTTATTCGGGTTACGGCGGCGCCGATTTCGGTGGCAAGGCGCGTGACCTCGGTTTTTTGGGTGGCCCTCGCGTATCCAGCCGCTGACGAGGACTGGACTGGCCGGTACACCGTCCGTGTAGACGCTGTCGGCGGGCAGTTCGTGGAAAACCACATTGACATAGGTACTCGGCACGTGATTGATCTCCGAGTGGAGGGTCCCAATCTCACCCGCCAGTGCGTTCTTGGTGTCGGCGGACAACGTTGATTCATTCGTTGTGCAGGTATAGATAGGCACCTTTACTCCTCCTGGGTAATTGGACGATCGCTTCTGCCAGCGCCGCCGGCGTCGGGGTCTGGTCTGTGCTGACGATGAGCGGGCCGTGTGAAGCGACGGCGCGGTTCACCCCGGTTTCATACGTCACTGGAATGCGTATTTCTGGACGGCTTTCTCGTCCCAGTCGAGACCAAGGCCGGGTCCCCGGGCAACTATTTCGCCGTTGTTGGGCACCAAGGGCTCAGCGAGGACGGCCCCGGCCAGGTCGAGATACTCGCACCAGGATGCGGTTGGTGAGCAGGCCATCGTGTGCGCGCTTGCCTCGATGTAGCTATGACTCGACAACGGCAAGGAAGCCGCCTCGGCCTGCCCCGCGGCGGAGATCCACCCGGTGACACCACCGATCTTGACCATGTCGACCATCGCTAGATCGCTGGCTTTGGCAGCAATGGCGTTTGCCATCCCACGGGGGAACCACCAGTTCTCGCCGGTTTGGATTGGAACCGGGCGAACGGCCTCACGAACGACGCGATGGCCGTTCAGATCCTCGGCGCCAACCGGTTCTTCAACCCAGGTCAGGTCAAACTCTTTCAGCCGCAAGATGAGGTCGATGGCGCTGGCCGTCGTCTGCGACTGATTGAGGTCGACCATCAACTTGCGCTTGGGCCCGATCAACTTCCGTACGGCAGCAACGGTTGCGACCTGATCGGCCACCTCGCCGGCGCCGAGCTTGATCTTGAACGCGTCAAAGCCGCTTTCCACCGACGCCTCGAGCAAGGCAAGGTCGGTCTTGATGTCCACCAATCCGTAGCTGTCATAGGCATCTAACGGTTTCAGCTCCCCGCCGAGCAGCACCGCCACCGGAAGATTGGCCGCGCGCCCAAGCGCATCCCACAGCGCCTGGTCGAGGGCACCGATGGCCATGCCGACTATTCCCTGCATGCCCATCAGCTTCAACTGCGCATCAAGTTGTCCCATGCGCTCGCGCGGTGAAACCGGCTGTCCGACAAGCGCGGGTGCAACGTCGTGGAGGAACTGCACGAGCGTGCGCAACATCAGAGGCGTGTATGCGAAGGTATAACTACGCCCGACGATCCCCTCGTTTGTGTGGACATCAACAAGGACAAGCGGCGCAGCGGGAACGTCACCCGCCGCGGTGCGCAGCGGCCGGGCCATCGGGACGAGCACCGCGCGCGCCGCAATTGAGTTGATGGTGAGCTTGTGAAACATAGATCGCTACGTCCTTGCCTTCGCTCGGACTGGCCAGTCCCGGTTACTGAGATTCGGTCATAACGGCTATCCCAGATGCGCGGCCTGCACTTTGGTCGGCACTACGATCACGGTGGGCCCGTCGGCCTTCAGCGCGGCATTGAATTCGTGGGCGAGCTTTTCGCAGTTGTCCACATTGACCGCGCGACACCCGAAACCCGTTGCGAGGGAGGCGATGTCGAGGCCTGGCAAGTCTAGTGCCGGCACGCCGGGTGTCTTCTCCAACACCGCGAACGACTTCAGGATCGAGTATTCGCCGTTGCGCATCGCGACGAACACGATCGGTAGCCGGTGTTGGGCGGCGGTGTAGAGGGCCTGCACCGAGTATTGGAACGACCCGTCGCCGATGGTGGCCAGCACGTGGCGCTTGACGCCACGGGCGCGGTCTCCCAGGGCGACACCCACCGCCGCGGGCAACCCCCAGCCGATACCGCCGCTGGCAGTGGCGAAAAACGACCCCGGCCGGGTGCTGGGCAGGAATCGCAGTTGTTGGGCCATCGTCGACGTCGATTCGGTGACCAACGGCGAATCGGCGGGCGTGACAGTTCTCAAGGTGGACCAGACCGCATCCGGCTCCAGTGGTGCCGACCCGGTCACGTCAACCGCGGAGGTGGACACCTGTCTAGTCGGCACCGCCCGGTCGCTGTGATCATCGACCATGTTCACCAGTTGCTCCAACGCCAGCAGCGTGTCCCCCAGCACGCTGTCACCGACCGGCGCCGCACCAGTCAGTCCCGGATCGGCGGTGATCTGCAGCAGTTCGGTGCCCGAGGGCAGGTACTCGCCGGCCACGTAGGGGTAGTACCGGAAGACTTGCGCCCCGATCACCACAACCAGGTCATGGCCGCGCAGCACCTCGGTGACACCGGCGATGGTCATCGGCAGCTGTCCCTGGAATAGCCGGTGATCCTCGGGGAAGGATGCCCGGTCGGGCAGCGGGCCGCTGTATACCGGCGCGCCAACCTTCTCGGCGAACGCCACGCCGGCGTCCCAGGCACCGCTGCGATCGACCTCCGGCCCAAACACCAGCAGTGGCCGCTGCGCACCGTTGATGCGCTCGGCGAATCCGCGCAGCCGCTCGGCATCAGGGCTGACCCGGTGACTCACTGTGCGGATCACGGCCGGACCCAGCGCGGGCTTCTCCCAGTCATCAAGCGGGATCGACAAAAACACCGGGCCGGCCGGTGGCTGTAACGCCACCGCGTAGGCGCGCATGATCGCCGCTGGCACGTCCTCGGCGCGCTTGGGCTCATACGCCCACTTCACCCACGGCTGCGGAAACACAGTTTCGTCCTTGTTGGTCAGATATGGCTCGCACAAAACCATTTCGCGGGTCTGCTGACCGGCCGTGACGATCAGCGGGGTGTTGCCCTTAGCCGCCGCCACCAGGTTGCCCATCGCGTTTCCCATCCCCGCGGCGGTGTGCACATTGACCAAGGCGGGCTTGCCGGTGGACTGGGCGAATCCGTCAGCCATGGCCACCACCGACGCCTCCTGCAGCCCGAGGACATAGGTGAAGTCGTCAGGGAAATTCTTCAAGAACGTCTCCTCGGTAGAACCCGGGTTACCGAACACCGTCGTCAGCCCAAGCTCACGAAGCAGGTCGTAGGTCACCTCGTGCACGGATTTCGCGTGTGTCATCGTCCTGCCGGTCCTTCCGTCGTTTGGCGAGTCTTCGACACGCGCAGCAATGCGCTCCGGGTATCAGACTCGTCAGAACTGATGGTGCTGTCGATGTCTTGCGGAACAAGCGTTCCCGCCGGTCGCTGTGAGCGCCCACAAACCTGTGAATGCTCACAGGATTCTTCCAGGGCTCCACCGATTCACCGCCGGGAAGGCACGTTGTACATCCCCACAGCGCGACGGGCGACAGGTTGTCAGAGAATCCATCGACAGCTGCCGCATATCGCGTTGGAATCCTTGTACATGTATGCGATTGAGGTCGAGCACACCGGCGGACCGGAGGTTCTTGCCCTCGTCGAGACGCCGCAGCCCTCCCCCGGGCCTGGTGAGGTGGTGATCAAGGCCGAGGCGATCGGCGTGAATTTCGTCGACACCTATTTCCGGGCGGGGATGTATCCGCATGAACTGCCGTTCGTCCTCGGCGCCGAAGTGGCCGGCACCGTGGCAGCGGTGGGTGAAGGTGTGACCGCGCTGCGTGTGGGTGACAGGGTCGCGACCGCCGACGCCGTCGGTGCCTACGCCGAGTATTGTCTCGCATCGGCCGATGTTGTTGCGTCGGTGCCGGATACGGTGACCTCCGACGTCGCCGCGGCGGCGATCCTCAAGGGGATGACCGCCCACCTGCTGATCAAGTCGGTGTATCCCGTGCAGTCGGGTGACACCGTGCTGCTGCACGCCGGTGCCGGCGGGGTGGGTCTGATCCTGACGCAGTGGGCGACCAGCCTTGGGGCCCAGGTCATCACGACCGCGTCGACTGAGCACAAGAAGGAGCTGTCGCGCCGGGCCGGCGCGACGGAGGTGCTCGACTATCCCGACGACCCCCAGCGGTTCGCGGCCACGGTTCGACAACTCAGCGGCGGCGAGGGCGTCGCGGCTGTTTACGACGGCGTGGGCAAGTCGACGTTTGACGCCAGCCTTGCCAGCCTGGCGGTGCGTGGCACGCTCGTGCTCTTTGGCGCGGCCAGCGGGCCGGTGCCCCCGATGGACCCGCAGCGGCTCAACGCGGCCGGCTCGGTGTATCTGACCCGCCCATCACGGCCGCATTTCATGCGCACACGTGACGAGTTCGTCTGCCGCACAAACCAATTGTTCGACGCGATCGCCAACGGCGCCATCACGGTGACCGTAAGTGGCCATTACCCACTGAACGATGCGGCCCAAGCCCACCGAGACCTTCAGGGCCGCAAGACCGTCGGCTCGGTCGTGCTCACGCCTTAGCCCACACCTGGCGATGGGGTCCCGGCGCGATCGACGATGTAGAAGTAGCCGTCCTCGTCAACGAAGCCGGTGTCGCCGCTGCAAAGCCAGCCCTCGACTATTGCCGCCGCGGTTTGCCTCGGCTTGCCTGGTTGGTTGAAGCGGGCAGCTGGCGCCGGATCCGATAGTGCGTACCCCTCCAGTACGATGCAGCCGAACCGTTCCTCATATCGGCAGCGCGTGTCCCCAGGCATCGCCGGACCGCAGGTAATGCAGACCCGCAGCGAGCCGAAGTCCAGGCCGCAGCCGTCGCTTGCGTCGAGCATCGAGGTATACATCGTGAGTCTCGACCAGGCAGTGGGCGGGTTTCGTGCGTAATGCACCACATCGCCGCCGAAGACTTACCGCCCGCGTTCGGTCACGCTGACGTGACGCTCGGCAATCACCGTCACGCCGACGTAACTCTCGGGGTGGACGAGACGCGCTCCTAACCGATTTTGGCCAAAGTGCGATCCCACAACTCGCGTGTAAGGACGGGATCGTAGGCCGCGCGGTTGGTTTTCGCGATTTTGCCCTTCGAGTAGTACTCGCCAGGCGTCCAATCAACACCGGGCATACTTGACGCCAACCAGACCAACTGGTCGGCTCCCTCGTCTGCGCTCGCGGTGAGTCGCTCTACCGGCGTGTGGCGCATAAAGTGAAGTAACCATGATCCCGATGCCTCGCCGAAGTTGGTGTTGACGTAGCCGGGGTGGACCACCGCAACCGACAGGCCGTCGGCGTGGTTCCGCCGATGTAATTCCCTGGTGAACAAGATGTTTGCCAGCTTCGCGAGCGCATAGGCAATGCTGGGCCGGCGCCGGTCTGTAGTTTCAAAGTCGGCGATGGTGACTTTGCGCAGCAGTTTCTGTGACGAGCTGGACGTGTTGACGACCGTGGCACGGGAATCGACGAGCAACTCCATCAACTGCGTGGTGAGCAAAAACGGCGCCAGGTAGTTGACCTGGAAATTTATCTCGTGACCGTCGACCGTCTTGTGGATATTTGTGAACATGCCGCCGGCGTTGTTGCCCAATACGTCGATACGCGGGTACTGAGAACGAACTTTGTCTGCCAAGGCTCGCACCTGAGACAGGTCGGCAAAGTCGGCCACGAAATAGTCGGCGTCCAATTCTGCGGCAACCGCGGCGGTCTTCGTTTCCGACCGTCCCGCCACCACAACGTTTTCGCCGCTGCGGCGTAACCGACGGGCCGCCGCGGCACCAATGCCGTCACTGGCTCCCGTGATGACAATCGTCCTATGCGCCATTGCCTGGTCCTCCACCGGGAGTGTATCGATCACCAGCGATTGTCATTGACTAATTGGTGACCCAATAGCGACCGTGGAGTTCAGGCAAGGTATTTAAGCGGATCGCTCAACGACCGGGGCGCGAAGGGCGGTCGCCAAGACCTTCACCGCCGCGCTGTTGGCAAACTGGGTGGCGATTTGGCCCGACTGCTTTGACTGAGACGCGGGCCTCAAGCGCTATCTGGGCGGATATCTAAGCGGTAATCGCTCATAATCACGGCCCGGCTATTCAAACAGATCTCAGACGCTATCTAGCGGAGCCGGGTCACGCCAACGAGTAGCGAACCGGCAGATGTTTGAGGCCACCGACGAAAGTGGTGGCGACCAGTTCCGGATCACCAGTCAGCTCAATGGATTCGAGCCTGGGAGTAACTCGGAGAAGAAGCTGTTGACCTCCATGCGGGCCAGGGCCGCACCCATACAGAAGTGCACGCCATAGCCGAAGGCCAAATGCTTGTTGGGGTCGCGCCCGACGTCGAAGCGGAACGGATCGTCAAAGACATCCTCGTCGCGGTTGGCCGATACGTACGACAGCAGTACGGATTCGCCCGCCGCAATGGGTACTCCGCGCACGACGGTGTCCTTGGCGGCGGTGCGCATGAACTCCTTGACCGGGGTGGCCCAGCGGATCATCTCCTCGGTGGCCAGTGGCATCAAGTCGAGATTGTCGCGCAGCCGCTCAAGCTGGTCCGGGTTCTCGATGAGTGCCTGCAGCCCACCGGAGATGGTGGCGCTGGTGGTGTCGTGGCCTGCGGTGGCGACGATGAGATAGTAAGAGACGGTGTCGATGTCCGACAGCGGTTCGCCGTCGACGCGGGCATTGGCGATCGCCGACGCGAGATCCTTGGTCGGATGCTCGCGGCGTGACGCCGTCACACCGTTGAAGTATTGGAACATGTCGAGCAACGCGGGCAGCTGATCCTCGTTTGCGCTGCCGCGCTTGAACTCAGAGTCATCGCTGCCGAACAACTCCTGGGTCAGCTTGAGCATGCGTCCGAAATCGGTCTCCGGCAGGCCCAGCAACGACATGATCACGTAAAGCGGGTAATTGACCGCAACCTGCTGAACGAAGTCGCACTCGGGGCTCGCAGCCATCATCTTGTCGACGTAGATCTTGGCCAGTTCGTCGACGCGAACCCTCAGCGCCCGCATCGCCTTTGGGCGAAACCAGTCGGAGCCGATCGCACGCACCACCCGGTGTTGCGGGTCGTCCATGTGGATCAGCGTGCGTACCCCTGCGGCGGCCTGCATCTCATCGCCTTCCGCGGTGGTCAGGACCGGGCGTGGCCAGTTGGTGAACAGCATGTTCTCGCGTTCGATGTCCATGATGTCAGCGTGTTTCGTGATCGCCCAGAACGGCCGGTAGTTCGGCACGTCGACCCACGACACCGGCGCGCTGGCGCGCAGGTGAGCCAGTGCGGCGTGCAGCCGCTGCTCGTCGGTGTACGCCAGCGGATCTGCCAATAACTTGGCGGCCTCGTCCATCGTCGTTGTGCTCACTCGCGAAACCCTTTCAGTGCGGCGGTGATACAGGACTTCGAAGCGGTCAAGAAGATCGGCAGGACACGGTCGACGGCGCCCTCGCAGCGGCTTTTCAGGGCTGCGGGGATTGTGTCGACCGGGCCGACGACGGCAAAAGCCGCGAGCATCTCATCGTCGATGAGCGAGCCCATGGTGTCCCACTCCCCCTCAAGGGAAAGGCGGTGCAGTTCGGTATGCAGATCGCCCCAGCCATGCAACTCGAGGACCTTCCGGTAGGCCGGCGTCGATCCGTAGAAGGCGATCTGCTTGCGCACCGCGGCGGTGGCGGTTGCCAGTTCGGCGTCGTCCTCACCGGTGGCTATGAGCACTTCGCAGGACACCTCGAAGTCACTGCTATCGCGGCCGGAGCGCTGCATGCCACGCCGCAGCGCCGGCACCGTCACCTCATCGAGGTAGCGCTTCGAGACCATCGGGTGACCGAGGTGGCCGTCGGCGACCTCGCCGCACATCTCGGTCATCGCTTCGCCGACGGCCGCGAGGAAGACCTTCGGCACTGGATAGGGCTGCGGCTCAGGGGTGAACATCGGAGTCATGATCTTGTGGGTGTAGAAATCACCCTCGAAACGGAGCTTGGTGCCGTCCTTCCACGCGGACCAGATCGCTTGCAGCGCGGAGACGAATTCGCGCATCCGGCGCGCCGGGTGACTCCACGGCATGCTGAAACGTTTCTCGATATGGGGCTGGATCTGGGTGCCCAGCCCAAGAATGAATCGGCCCTTCGAGTACGCCTGCAGGTCCCAACCGATGTTGGCGACGATCATCGGATTTCGCGCGAACGCTACCGCGATGTTGGTGCCGAGCTCGAGTCGGGAGGTGTGTTCGGCGGCGAGCAGCAGCGGCAGAAACGGGTCATGACTGGTTTCGGCTGTCCAGCCCCCGTCATACCCCTGCTGTTCCAGAGCCGCGGCTGCCTCGGCCACCCCGGCAAGTCGATTGGGGATGCCCCCATCGATCTTGACGCGGGGGCTGCTACCCATGCGGGTAACTTTACAGTAAGCAATCCAGTATGTGACCCTACTCATCTAGGTGCGCGACTGCATCTGCACGAGGTAGGACAGAAGCATGACAAAACCGCCGGACTGGGCGGAGACGCTCGAGGATCTCGATCGCCGCCGTCAGCATGCGAGGGCCATGGGCGGGCCCGAGCGGCTCGACAAGCACCGGGGCAAGGGCAAGCTCGACGCCCGCGCGCGAATCGAGCGGCTGCTTGACCCCGGCACGTTCCGCGAGCTCGCCACCCTCGTCGGCGGTGAGATCGCGGCCGACGGGCTCGTCGTCGGCTCCGGTGCGATCAACGGCTCGCCGGTGATGCTGGGCGCCGAGGACTTCACCACGATGGCCGGCAGCATCGGACCTGGCGGCAACTCCAAGCGATACCGCATCGCCGAACTGGCGCTACGCGACAAGATTCCGCTGGTGATGCTGCTCGAAGGCGCGGGCTTTCGTCCCACCGGTGGGCATTACGGCCGCACCCCGACCGACCTGCTTGCCCAGGCGCAGTGCTCGGGTCGTGTCCCGATCGTCGCCGCCGTGCTCGGTCCCTCGGCCGGGCATGGCGCACTGGTGGCCCCGGTGTGCGACTTCCGAATCATGAGCGCTCAGGGCGCAATCTTCACCGCCGGGCCTCCTGTCGTCAAAGAGTCGACCGGAGAAGACATCTCGAAGGAGGACCTCGGTGGACCGGACGTCGCACTACCCAGCGGGGTAATCCACAATGTCGCCGAGGATGACGAAGCCGTGCTCGACGACATCCGCCGGTACCTGTCGTACTTCCCGCCCAGTGCGTGGTCGTACCCGTCGCCGCTGCCCGCCGACGAGACCAGCGAGCCGCGGCAGACACCGGAACTGCTCGACATCGTCTCCCGCGACAACCGCCGCGTCTATGACATGCGCGCCGTGCTCGACGTGATCTTCGACCGCCCGGACTGGTTCGAGGTCCAGCCGCAGTTCGGCAAGGCGATCATCTGCGCGCTGGCTCATCTCGGCGGGCATCCGGTCGCGGTGGTGGCCAACCAGCCCCAGGTGCTCGCCGGCTCCATCGACGCCGATGCCGCGGACAAGGCGGCGCACTTCATCATGGTGGCCGACTCGTTCCATCTGCCGATCGTCTTCCTCGCCGACAATCCCGGCATGCTGCCCGGCAGTCGGTCCGAGCGCAGCGGCGTGCTGCGTGCCGGCGCACGAATGTTTGCCGCCCAGACGGCAGCCAGCACGTTGAAGCTGCACCTCACGCTGCGCAAGGCATATGGGTTCGGTTCCATGGTCATGTCGCTGCTGGGTTTCGACCACCAGGTCGCGACCTTCGCCTACCCCGGCGCGACGATGGGTGCCATGAGCGCGGCAGCGCTGAGCAGGGCGTCGCACGCTGGTGAAGACCTCTCCGCGAAGCTGCGCAACGCCGAGCTGCAAGCATCGTATCGGTCGGCCGAGCACATGGGATTCGACGAACTCATCGACCCCCGCGAGACACGCGACGCGTTGCTCGCATCCTTGCTTCGCGGCCTGTCCAGCCGGCAGGCCGCCGCCGAACCGGTGACCCGGACCGTCATCATGCCCTAGCGTTTCGGCGGCGCGAGTGACGCTAGACGCTGCTTCGATAGGCCGCGACGACCGGCTCGAGCTCATCGGGCGTCGCCCCGTGCATGATCACCGCGTCGGCCCCGTAGTCGAATTCCTTACGGATGCGGTCCACGCACTGCTGGGCTGACCCGGTCGCCGACGGCTCCAGCCATTCGTCTGGAATCAGTGTCGCGATGTGCTCGATCTGCTCGGACGTGGCCTTGTGATCGATTCCGCCCGCGATCGACGTCACCACGGGGTCTGCCCGAAACCGTTGCAGCACAGCGGGATCCCAATTATTGGTCTGTACCATCAGATCGCCGTACCCCTGCAGATAGGTGGCCAGACGCGCGACTGTCTTCTTCAGCCGCAGCTGTTCGGGAAGGTGGTCGCCGACCGTCGCAAAGCACGACCACACCCGCACGCTGTCAGGATCGCGGTTCGCCTTTTCCGCGGCGGACTTGACGGTCTCGACGCAGCGCTGCAACGTCTCCGGGGTGAAGTAGGTGTGCAGGATGACGTCGTCGAACACCCGGCCGCCGAGCGCGAGAGTCTGGGGACCGAAAGCCACCAACGCCAAGCGAATATCTTCCTTGAAGTCCGGGTCCAGAAACAGGATGGGGTACTTTCCCATCGGGCCGTCATGGTTGAAGATCACCTCGCCATGCCAGAGCCGGCGCATGACCTGGGCCCAATCCTCCATCTGCGCGGTCGTCACCGCAGGGATGCCAAACGCTCCGTAGATCGCGGCGATGCCGCGACCGATGCCCAGGGTAAAACGGCCACCGGAAAGCCGGTGCATGGTGGTGGCCCACGATCCGGTTATCAGTGGATGACGGGTGTTGTGATTGGTTGCGGCGGTGGCGATCTGCATCCGGTTGGTCACCGCGCACGCGGCGCCGACGAGCGACGAGGCCTCCTTGACATTCCACCGCTCGGAGATGAACGCGGTGCCCAAGCCCAACTCCTCGCCTCGGCGCGCCTCGTCCATCAGGGTCGCCGGTCCCTCACCTCCGGCCCCGGCCAGCAGGTAGTAGCCCAATTCGTCAAGCGCGCGATCGCTCAATTCCAAACCCCTTGCTTGTAGCCGCAATTCCAGACCTCGGTGATCTTGCCGTCGACGACACGGAACACCTCGATGCTGGCAACCTTGGTGTCGGTGTTGGTTTCGGTCCCGTCCTTGGTGGTCATTGTCGAGTCGTAGACGATCGCGATGTGCTCACCGTCTTCGCCGGCAATCACGATATTCAAATCGAAGCGCAACTTGTCGAACATCTCCCAGACGGCCTTGACCCGATTGACCGCCTGTTCGCGGGTCAGGGTGTGCGCCTCCCCCACCTCGTGCCGGATGACGGTGTCGGCGAACAACTCCTCGGCCAGCGCCAGGTCGCATTCGTTCCAGACCACGAGGTTGTAGAGCTCGACCACTTCGCGTGCGGTCCGCATGGCTGCCATCACCCGACCGCCGCGTCATCGGCCACGCCGCGGAGGAATCGCTCGGTGACCCGCTGCACGCGCCGGGAGAACACGTGACCGACATGACTGCCGTCGTACCAGTACAGCTGGCCGCCCCAGCGTTCCTGCAACGCAATCGTTGGCTCGCGCATCGCCATTCGGTCGTGCCACGCACCGACAATGAGCCGGCGCTGCGGCGGCGGGGCCGGGTCGACTGCGAGTGGGTCGATCACCGAGGTCAGCTTTGAGACCTCCGGGGAACCCAACAGCTCCCGGAACCCGTTACGAGATGGCCCCCACCGCGCCAAGTGTCGCGCGATCATCGCGTTGAGCCCCAGGATCGGGGTATACAGCGCAACCGCGTCGATCTGCCTCTCCAGGTGGGAAACCAGCGCGGCGACCGGAGTACCCATCGAAATCCCAGATACCACAACGGCGGTGGCTTGCGGCTGCGCCCATCGCACAACGGCGCGTACCTCAGAGACCGCGCGCATCATGCCGGCGACGTTGCCCAATGGATCCATGTCCGGGTAGGCCGGCCATTCGCGGCGTCGGCAACCGTGGCCGGGCTGCACCGGCATCGCGACGTTGAAACCCAGCTTGTGATGTATCCGGCCGATTCGAGACAGCAATAGGTCTTCCGTGCCGCCCTGACCGGCGCCGTGTACCCATATGAGCCACGGCCGCGGGCCGTCGCGGTGCCGGCACAGGTGTACCACCGCCCTCGCCGGGCCACCAAAGCCCTCGGCTTCCAGCGTCTTCGGCAGCGCCGGATCATGCTCGAACGTCATCCGTTCATACGCCAGCCCGCCGATGCGCCGTCGCCGTAACGCCGTCACCCGTACCGGTTTTGGATCGGCATGCGCACGGTCGATGCCCAGCTCCGACAACTCCTCGGCCGCCGCAGAGCACGCACTCAGCGACCGCACTGCTGCAGGGGCCCCGCCCAGCAACGAGAAGCCACTCAGGACAAGCTCGTCGAGCATGACCTCGCCGAACTGACGCATGCCGCGCCGCGACGCCGGGACCCAGCCGGTCGACTCGTTGAGTCCGGCTACCGTACGCGGCAGCACCATGCCGAGCTCGCGGGCCACGTCTTTGGCGAGGCCTAGACCGCTCAATGCCTTAGCCATGCCGCTCACCCTTGAACCAACTAAGCCAGCTTGAAACCGGTGTATCCGCCGGTCGCGATTTCATCGCAGCGGCGCCGATATTCGGGGATTCCGCCGGTGTAGGCCATGTACATCCGTTTCTTGCCAGGCACATTGCCACCGTTGTACCAAGAGTTGCAGGACGGGTGAACCAGCACCGTCGGCGCGACAAGCGCGGTGGCGTGGTCGATCCACTCCTGCTGCGCGGTGGCCAGCGCTTCGATGGTCCGGATTCCGCGGGCGCGCAGGTACGCGATGCAGTCACTGATCCACTCCACATGCTGCTCCAGTGCGGCGACGAAGTTCGTGGCGGCGCTCGGGCTGCCCGGACCCTGGATCGTGAAAAGGTTGGGAAAGCCGGCGACCGCCAACCCAAGATAGGACAGCGGACCCTCGCTGGCCCAGAATTCGCCGAGCGACACCTCGTCGCGACCGCGGATGTCGATACGGCTCAGCGCACCGGTCATAGCGTCGAACCCGGTGGCGTAGATGATCACATCAAGTTCGTACGAATCGTGCTCGGTGCGGATGCCGCCGGGCGTGACCTCGCGGATCGGCGTCTTGCGCAGGTCGACGAGTGTGACGTTATCCCGGTTGAATGTCTCGTAGTAGTCCTGGTCGATGATCGGCCGCTTGCACGCGAACGGATGCACGGGCACCAGCGAAGCCGCTGTTTCCGGGTCCTTGACAATCCGGGCCACCGCCTCTCCGTACAACTTGGCAGCCATCCGATTGGCTTCGATGTCGAAGAAGATGTCGCTCCAGTTGAGCGCGCCCATGACGCCGTGCTCCTCGATGGCGCGCAATTGCTCTTCGCGGGTCGCCGACTTCAACGGTGGCCTGCCCAGCATCTCCAGCAGCACCGAGAAGGCGCTCAGTCGCGCCGCCCCGATCGGGTGTGCCCGTTGGGCGGCCCGGATTTCGCCGTAACGAGCTTTCATCTCGTCCAGCTCGCCGGGCTCGAAGCGCCGCACTCGCCACGGCAGCGTGTACGCCGGCGAACGCTGGAAAACACAGAGCTGCAAGGCCTCCCGAGCCACTACCGGGATGAGCTGAACAGCGGTCGAGCCGGTGCCGATGACGCCGACCCGCTTTCCGACGAGGTCGCAGTCCCCCTTCGGCCAGCGGCTGGTGAACAGCGATGTGCCGGTGAAGCTGGCCATTCCCGGGATGTCAGGCTCCAGCGGCGCCGACAGGATGCCGGAGGCGGCCACCACAAACGGCGCGGCGAAGGACTCGCCAGACTCGGTTTGCGCCATCCACACAGCGGTGTCTTCGTCGAAGTTCATCGCAACGACCTTGGTGTCGAACTGGATGTCGCGGCGAAGATCGAGTCGGTCGGCGACGAAGTTCAGATAGGCCTCGACCTCGGGCTGGGCGGGCATCGACTCCGTCCAAACCCATTCCTGCTGAATATCTTCGGAGAAGCTGTAGGAGTATTCGATGCTCTCGATGTCACACCGTGCCCCGGGGTATCGGTTGAACAGCCAGGTCCCGCCTACGTTTTCGGCCATCTCCAGCACCCGGGTCCGTATTCCGAGCTGCCGCAGCCGATGCAGCATGTACAGACCGGAGAATCCGGCGCCGATGACGAGCGCGTCGAGCTGTGCGTCGGCTTCAACCATCGTCACCACTTAGTTTCAGGATGGTTCGGGTCAAATGCAGGGTCTTGATCTGCCAGTTACCGTCGCGCTTCTCGTATGTCTCGCGATAGTGACCCGCGCCGTGCAACTCATGGCCGTCGCCGAAGATGATCCAATCTTCCATCGCCCAGATGCCGGTTGCGGCGGTGGCTGAGGTGAGGGTGATCTCCGGGGTGTGGCAGTGGTGCATGGTGGCCGCATTCTCGAGGCTGCCCATCACCATCGGAACGAAGTTGTCGGCACCTTCGATCGGCGGCGCCATCTTGGGGTCTGCCCCTGCGGTGGAGACCGCCATATCCAGGGAGACCACCACGTCGGTGGTGAACACGCCGCGCCAGCCCTCAAGATCTTTGGTATCGAGAAACCGGCAGTACCGCGCCTTCAACTGCCGGATCGCTTCCAGCTCGTCAGCCGCTGTCGTCATTTCACTCCTTGCCGCGCACTGACCGAACTGCTGAAATCTATACTGTAACGGACTTAGTATCAACGATCACGGGAGGCGCTGGCGTGAAAGTGCCTTTCACCTGGAAGGTAACCGGGTGGTTCATGGTCGGGTGGTCGCCCGAATTCCCGGTTGGCGAGGTGCGGCCGCTCCATTATTTCGGCGAGGATCTGGTGGCCTATCGGGATGAGCACGGTGAACTGCACGTCCTGGAGGCGCACTGCAAACACCTCGGCGCCCACATCGGCCACGGCGGCAACGTGGTCGGCGACTGCGTCGAGTGCCCCTTCCACGGGTGGCGCTGGGGCCCGGACGGAACCAATCGATACATTCCCTACCAACCGGACCGACCCAACCGCGCGCTGCGGCTGCGGGTGTTTCCCGTCCGGGAGCAGTACGACTGCGTGTTCATCTGGCATCAGCCGGACGGCAAGGAGCCGCAGTGGGAAATGCCGGACATCTTCGGAAAGTTCCCCCAATTCGAGACCGATCCGGCGGCCTACTACCGCGCCTATCCGGAGTTCTCCCGGCGCGCGGCGCGCGAACCGGTACATCCGCAGATCGTGGCGGAGAACGCCCCCGACAGTGCCCATTTCGAGTACGTGCACCACGCCACGGTGACGCCGCGGGTGCTGGACTGGAAGATCGTCGACCACGAATGGCAATTCATTGCGGGCTGGCCGGATGCCAGCAGCGACAACTCCGAGGATCTGGCGTTGCGGTTCCATAGCCACTTGTTCGGCCTGGGCGGGGCGATCAGCGTGTTTGAGGGCGCGCAGAATCATCGGCTGATTTTCACTTGCACGCCGGTCGATGATGAGTGTTCGGACCTGTACTACTCGATCTGGTGGCCGCGGCTTCCCGGCGACACCTCCGACGTGCCGGAGGGCAAGCTGCGCGAGCTCATCGAGAAGCAGTTCCTGTCCACCGTCTTCGACGATCTGGAAATCTGGCGCTACCAGAAGTACGTGGAACACCCGCCGCTGTCCAAGGTCGACGCGAAAGGGTATATGGCACTGCGTAAGTGGGCTACCCAGTTCTACGACGTGCCGCCCGTTGAAACGTCATGACGCAGATGACTGAACTAACGGAACTTGTAGCGCCCGAGCACACCGCAATTGTCACCCAGGAATGCCAGGGCGCGGTCATCGGCCCGAATGCCGGGCTGGCGCAACTCGCCGAGGAAGCGCGCCGTGTTGCATTACCCAACATCGTGCGGCTGCTGCCGGCGGCGCGGGCGGCCGGTGTGCGCGTCGTGCATTGCTTGGTGCAGCGACGCCCCGATGGGCTCGGCTCCAACCACAACGCCAAGATTTTCAGCCTCGGACGCGGCGAAGTAGACATCGTACCCGGCACGCACGGAGCAGCTGTTCTGCCCGAATTAGGTCCTGAGCCAACGGATCTGGTCCTGAGCAGGTGGCATGGCGTCGGGCCAATGGGGGGCACCGACCTCGACGCGGTGCTACGGAACCTCGGAGTGTCCACCATCGTGGTGGTCGGTGTTTCGCTGAATATCGCGATACCCAACGTCGTCATGGACGCGGTCAACGCCGCCTATCGCGTCGTCGTGCCCCGTGATGCCGTCGCCGGCATACCGACCGAGTACGGTGAGGCCATCATCGCCAACACCCTGTCGCTGCTGGCGACCATCACCACGACCGACGATCTGCTGCGGGTATGGAGGCAGCCATGACCGACACCGCAACACAATTCACGGTGCCAGCCGTCGCGAAAGCCGTCGCAGCCGCGATTCCTGGTCGGGAGCTGCTGATTCAGGGCGAGCAGCGCTACAGCTACGCCGAGGTGATTCAGCGATCGAACCGACTCGCCGCATATCTGCACTCGCGGGGACTGGGATGCCACACCGAGCGCTCCGCGATTGCCGGCCATGAGGTGGGCCAGGACCTACTTGGCATCTACGCCTACAACGGAAATGAATTCGTCGAGGCGTTGCTCGGCACATTCGGAGCGCGAGTTGCGCCGTTCAACGTCAACTTCCGGTATGTCAAAAGTGAGCTGCAGTATCTGCTGGCGGACTCGGGGGCGACCGCGCTGATCTACCATTCCGCGTTTGCGCCACGAGTAGCCGAAGTGCTTCCGGATCTTCCGCAGCTACGCGTGCTGATTCAGATCGCCGACTACTCCGGTAACGACTTGGTCTACGGCGCAGTGGATTACGAGACCGTCATCGCATCCAGCTCGCCTTCGCCACCACCGGTGCAGCATTCACCCGATGACTTGTACGTCCTGTACACCGGTGGCACCACTGGGATGCCAAAGGGCGTGCTGTGGCGCCAGCACGACATCTTCATGACGTCGTTCGGCGGGCGCAATCTCATGACCGGCGAACCCTTCGGCTCTGTCGACGAGATCGCGGCGGGGGTCGTCGCGGGCCCCGGCAGCAAGTTGATGATCTTGCCACCGCTGATCCACGGTGCGGCCCAGTGGAGTGTGATGACGGCAATCACAACCGGGCAGTCCGTCGTCTTTCCCTCGGTCGTCGATCATTTCGACGCCGACGACGTGGTCCGCACCATCGAGCGTGAGCGAGTGTCCGTGGTGACCGTAGTAGGTGACGCGATGGCGCGGCCGCTTGTCGCCGCCATCGAGAAACGCATCGCAGACGTCTCGTCGTTGGCCGTTGTTGCCAATGGCGGCGCCTTGCTGACCCCGTTTGTCAAGCAGCGCTTGATCGAAGCGCTGCCCAACGCCGTCGTCATCGATGGCGTCGGATCCTCGGAGACCGGTGCGCAGATGCACCACCTGTCGACCTCGGGGGCGGTATCGACCGGCACCTTCAACGCCGGACCGGACACCTTCGTGGCGGCCGACGATTTGGCCGCGATCCTGCAACCCGGTCACGACGGGATGGGCTGGCTGGCGCAGCGAGGCTACGTTCCGCTCGGCTACAAGGGTGACGCGGCCAAGACCGCCGCGACATTCCCGGTGATCGATGGCGTGCGCTATGCGATCCCCGGCGACCGGGCACGCCACCGCGCCGACGGCAGCATCGAGTTGCTGGGCCGCGACTCGGTGACGATCAATTCCGGCGGCGAGAAGATCTTCGTCGAGGAGGTGGAAACCGCGATCGCGTCGCATCCCGCGGTGGCCGACGTGGTGGTCGCCGGACGGCCGAGCGAGCGGTGGGGGCAGGAGGTCGTTGCGGTCGTCGCGCTAGCCGAAGGCGCCGACACCAGCGCCGACGAACTAGTCGCCCACGCCGGACAGTCTCTGGCACGCTACAAGCTTCCCAAGGCGATCGTGTTTCGTCCGGTCATCGAGCGCAGCCCGTCGGGCAAGGCCGACTACCGGTGGGCACGAGAGCAGGCGATGAACGCATGAAATACCAAGACCGCGTCGCCGTCGTCACTGGTGCCGGCTCCGGTATCGGCCGCGCATTGACGTGTGCGCTAACTCAGGACGGGGCACACGTCGCAGCATCCGACATCGACCAATAGGGTCTGGCCGAAACTCAAGCAGCTTGCCGCCCCGGCCAAGTCACGACGTTGGGGAACCGACAAAAACCGCGCCAGGATACTCATCGGGCCCGACGGACGCGCCATGGCAGCGATGCCCCGCCTCCTCGGTGCGGGATATGAAGGCCTTCTGGCCCGCGCCGCGCGACTGGCGAATTTCGGTCCGACCCGCGCCGGCCGCTGAGGTCAACGTACGGGTCACGCCCATATTGCCTACTGTAAGAATTACAGTACGATCTTACGCAAGGATTGCCCGTTCAAGGTCATGATGTTGGAGATCAGGTGACGACCAACGTTCACACCGCCGCCGGCACCGGCGACGAAACCGTCAGCCTGCGCGACCCCTACCCGTTCTTCGCCCATAAGCGCCGGCAGGCCGGCGTGTTCCGCGGCACCGTCATGGACTACTCGAAGACGCCCGAGTCCCTGATGCCTAAGCGGGAGTACTCGGCGATGTCGTTCAACGCGGTCAACACGGTGTTTCGCGACGGCCGGGTGTTCAGCTCCGAGCCATACGACAAGACAATTGGTCTGTTCATGGGGCCCACCATCCTGGCGATGGAGGGAAAGAAGCATCGCGATCATCGCAACCTGGTGTCCGCGGCATTCAAGTCCAAAGCGCTGGCTCAGTGGGAGCCCGCCATTGTGCGGCCGGTCTGCAATGCACTGATCGACGAATTCATCAACACCGGTGAAGCCGACCTGGTCCGGAATTTCACCTTCGAGTTCCCTACCCGGGTCATCGCCCGACTGCTCGGTCTGCCCGACGAAGACCTCGAGACGTTCCACAAGCGCGCAGTGGAGTTGATCAGCTATCACGTCAACTATGAACGGGCCTTCGAGGCGTCGGCGGCGCTCAAGGATTACTTCGTCCAGCAGATCGAGCAGCGCAAATCCAAGCCCACCGAGGACATCATCGGCGACCTTGTCACCGCCGAAATCGACGGCGAAAAACTCAGCGACGAAGCCATCTACTCCTTTTTGCGTCTGCTGCTGCCCGCCGGATTGGAGACCACCTACCGGTCCTCGGGCAATCTGCTGAATCTGCTTCTCACCCATCCGGACCAATTCGCCGCGCTGCAAGCCGACCGCGAACTGATCCCCCAGGCCATCGAGGAAGGGCTGCGCTTCGAGACGCCCCTGACCACCGTGCAGCGGTTCACAACCGAAGACACCGAAGTGGAAGGTGTTGAGATTCCGGCACGCTCGGTGATCGGCGTATGCATCGGTTCGGCGAATCGCGACGAACAACGCTGGGAACATTCGGAAGAATTCGACATCTTCCGCAAGCACATGCCGCACATCTCCTTCGCTGCCGGCGAGCACACATGTTTGGGCCTTCACCTGGCGCGGCTGGAAACCCGCGTCGCGCTCGGATGCCTGCTGAATCGGTTGACTAACGTGAGCCTGGTGACCGACGCCGACCCGCATATCCACGGACAACCCTTCCGTTCGCCGACGGCCCTGCCGGTCACGTTCGACGCCAAGTAGTGGAGGGCTGAATTGATCAAGGTAATGGAGGGCTTTCGGGTCCTGGAGCTCGCGCAGTTCACATTCGTCCCGGCGGCGGGGGCCATCCTCGCCGACTGGGGCGCGGACGTCCTCAAGGTCGAGCACCCGGTGCGCGGCGATACCCAGCGCGGCTTTCTCAACATGGGCGGCATTCAGGTCAACCCGGACCGGCATCCGCTGATGGAGCATCCCAACCGGGGCAAGCGCAGCGTCGGCATCGATGTTTCCACGCCGGGCGGCCAGGAAGTGATCTACGAACTGGCCAAGACCTCCGACGTCTTCCTGACCAACTACAAGCCCGCGCAGCGCCAGAAGCACAAGTTCGACGTCGAGCACATCCGAGCGGCGAACCCGAACATCATCTATGCCCGCGGCTCGGCCTACGGCGACAAGGGCGCCGAGCGTGACGTCGGCGGCTATGACGGGACGGCGTTCTGGACCCGCAGCGGCGTCGGGTACGCGCTGACGCCGGAGGAGTTGGGCGGCGCACTGGGACAAGGCATTCCCGCATTCGGCGACTCCATCGGCGGCATGTTCATCGCCGGCGGCATCTCGGCCGCGTTGCTGCACCGCGAGCGCACCGGCGAAGCCCTCGAGCTCGACGTGTCGCTGCTGAGCACGGCCTGGTGGGCGGCGGGGGCGAGCATGACGCAGGGCATGGAGACGGGTGAGGTCATGCGCACGCCCATGCCCGGCTCCGCCACCGCGATGTCGGTGAACCCCTTCATGGGCAACTACCTGACCTCCGACGGCGGCACGATCAACCTGTGCATCATCAGCCCGACCGGGCTGATCCGCGACACCTTCGAGCACCTCGGCATCCCGGAGGCCGCCGACGATCCCCGCTTCTCCGAGGTGCTCCCGTTGATCCAAAACGCGGATGCCGCCGCCGAGTTGATCGCGAAGGCCGTCGCCGCCAAGCCGTTTGACTACTGGCGGCAGCACCTGAAGACGATGAAGGGTCAGTGGGCGCCGTTCCAGAGCCTCATCGACCTCGCAGACGACGAGCAGGCCATCGCCAACGACATGATCGTCGAGGTCGAGCTCGCCAGCGGCGGCGCGCCGTTCAAAGTCGTGCGCGGTCCCGTCCAGTTCAACCACGAACCGCTGGTGACCACCCGGGCCCCGCAGGCGTCGGAGCACACCGAACTGGTGCTGATGGAGATTGGCATGGACTGGGACCGCATCGAAGAACTCAAGCAAGCGGGAGCCATAGCGTGAACGATGTAGCCATCATCGGGGTGGGCCTGCATCCGTTCGGCCGCTTCGAGGGCAAGTCCGCCATGGAGATGGCCGCCGACGCCGTCGGGCTCGCGCTCGCCGACGCCGGCGTCGAATGGAAGGACATCCAGTTCGCGGTCGGTGGCAGCTGGACGGTGGCCAACCCGGACGCAATCGTCGGCATGGTGGGCCTCACCGGGATCCCGTTCACCGATGTGTTCAACGCCTGCGCGACGGCGGCCAGCGCGACCAAGGCGTGCGCCGACGGTATTCGGTTGGGCGACTACGACATCGGCATCGCGATCGGAATGGATAAGCACCCGCGCGGTGCCTTCACCGAAGACCCGGCGCTGGTCGGCATGCCGAGCTGGTACGCCGAGAACGGCCAGTACCTGACCACCAAGTTTTTCGGCATGAAGGCCAACCGCTACCTGCACGACCACGGCATCTCAACCGGCACGCTCGCCAGGGTCGCAGCCAAGAACTTCCGCAATGGAGCGTTGAACCCCAACGCGTTTCGCCGCAAGCCGATCTCCGAGGAAGCGATCCTCAACTCGCCTATACTGAACTACCCGCTGACCCAGTACATGTTCTGCACCCCCGATGAGGGCGCCGCCGCGGTCGTCATGTGCCGCGCCGACATCGCGCAGCGATTCACCGCCAAACCCGTGTACGTCCGCGCGGTCGAGATCCGCACCCGCCGCTACGGCGCCTACGAGGTGAACACCACCTACGCACCGGTTGACGAGGACGTGTCGCCGACCGTCTACGCCGCCAAGGCCGCGTTCGAGAGGGCCGGTGTGGCTCCCGAGGAGGTCGACGTCATCCAGCTCCAGGACACCGACGCCGGCGCGGAGGTGATCCATATGGCCGAAGCTGGATTTTGCGCCGACGGCGAGCAGGAAAAACTGTTGGCCGACGGGGCCACCGAGATCACCGGCGCGATGCCGGTCAACACCGACGGCGGGCTGATCGCAAACGGCGAACCCATCGGGGCGTCCGGGCTGCGCCAGGTGCATGAACTGGTGCGCCAATTGCGGGGTGAGGCCGGTGACCGCCAGGTTCCCGGATCTCCGCAAGTCGGCTTCGCGCAGGTTTACGGCGCGCCCGGCACCGCCGCCGCCACGATATTGACGACCTGACCTTCGCCGAGCGTGCACTCAGTGCGAAAAGTGGGCTGATTTCTCGCACTGAGTGCACGTTCGGCGACGGGGAGCCCACCATCGCAGACCGCCTGTAACTTTCGCCGGGCCCGTTTCGTCGTAGTAGCGAGCAGGCAATAAGCGCTTGCCCGTAGAGCAGCTCGCCGAAAGGAATTGCGATGTCGCATATGGCTGCACAACTGGTGGTCCGCAACGCTCGGGGGCGTGCCGGTCGGGTCGTCGCGATCGCGATCGCCGCCACGGCAACCGGTCTGGCGTGGCTCCTGGGGCGGATGGCCCACGTTGACTACATCGTGGATACGCCGATCGGCACCCGGGAAATCACCCTCGCGCTGACGATTGTCGCCACCGTGGCCGCGGGAATAGCTGGCTGGGTCGTGATCGCGCTGCTGGAGCGCTACGCCTCATCCCCCCGGGGCGTCTGGATCGCGCTGACCCTGGTCGTTCTGGTGGTATCCATCGTGCCGGTCTTCTGGACGACCGCGAACCTAGGCACCCAACTCATGTTGACCGCGCTGCACTGTGTCGCCGCTGCGGTCCTGATCCCCGCTCTGCCCCAGCGGCACACGGCGGCAATCCGCCGCCGGTAACTATCGAAGGAGTGCTCATGCAAATCGTAATCTTCGGCGCCAATGGCATGACCGGACGGCTGCTGACGCGGCGCGTGCTCGACGCCGGTCACTCGGCGGTGGCCGTGACCCGGCGGCCCAACGACTTCCCCATCACCGATCCGCGGCTGACGATCGCCGGCGCGGACGTGCGGCGCGATGGCCTCGCCGGGATTGTCGCCGGCGCCGACGCCGTGCTGTCGACGCTCGGTGTGCCGTTCACCCGCCAGCCCGTCGACACGTATTCGGTCGGCACCGGCAATGTCGTGAACGCGATGCGCGAGACCGGCGTCAATCGGCTCATCGTCGTGAGTTCCACCGGTGCCTACCCTGCGCCCGGCCGGCGCGATGCGCCACTGATGCTACGGCTGTTTGAGCCGATCATCACCCGCACCATCGGCAGGACTGTCTACGACGACATCCGGCGGATGGAAGCGTTGGTGCGCGAGAGCGGCCTGGTCTGGACGATTGTGCGTCCGTCGGGGTTATTCGATTTGCCTCAGGCTACGAATTATGTTGCTGGAGAGGTGGATCCGGTCGGCGCATTCACGGCTCGCATCGACCTGGCGGACTACCTCGTCAAGCTTGCCCAAGACGGGACCGCAAGACGGAAGACCGTTGTCGTCTCCACCACCGAGCACGCGCCGACGGTGTGGGAAATGATCCGACGCGAGGCCTTCAAGAGCGACGCGCAGCCGACGAGCGCCGCGGCGTCGCCGTAGGGGCTTCGCAGCGCGACCTTCAGTTGCGGATCAGGACGTTTTCTTCAGCGGCGGGGAGTAGTTGGGCTTACCCAGCCCAAGCATGTACTGGCCGATCATGTTTCGGAACACTTCCAGCGTTCCACCGTAGATTCCCACCAAAGGCGCGAACCGGTAGGCGTATTCGGCGCTGCCGTCGTCGGCGGCCCCGTCGGTTCCGAACGGCAGGGCCGAGGCTGCTCCGAGTAAGTCCATCAAGTCCGGCGAGATGTCCCGCATCGTTTGTGCGATAGCGACCCGGCCGTAGATGTTCGGGGCGGATAGCGCCGCCTCCGTTCGGGCCAAGCTTCGGCCCAGTCGATATGCGACCGACCCCTCGTCGACCAGCCGGCGGCCGTCGGGATCGGGCTGCATCACGCGCATTACGGCCTTATCCACCGCCTCGGCCATAGAACCAGCCTGGTGCATCATGATCGAGGGGTCCTGCAAGCCGTCGGGTGCGGCAGCGACTGCACCATGCTCGGTGTTAAGTGGCTCGCGCAGCACGGTCCAGCCCGCGTTCACGTCCCCCAGCCGATACTTGTCGTCAACGCGAACGTCACTGTAGTAGACGATGTTGGTACGGTCGCCGTCCACGGTGCGGATACCTTGAATTTCGATGCCCGGGGTATCCAGCGGGACCAGAAACATGGTCAGGCTCTTGTGTTTCGGCGCATCCGGGGCGGTGTTGGTGATCAGAAACACGTACTGGCAGTTGTGCGCACCGGTGGTGAACATCTTGGATCCGTTGATGATCCACGCATCACCATCGCGCACCGCACGGGTCTTGCAGGTGGCGACGTCGGAGCCACCTTCGGGTTCGGTGTAACCCAGGCACAGCCGAACCTCGCCGCTGAAGACCTTCGGCAGTACCTCATCGCGGACTTCCGGTGACCCGAACTTCGCCACCGAACGCGCCACCATAGCGGTGGTCCCCCACGTCACCCACGGCACGTGCGCCCGCCGCTTCTCCAGCTCCCAGATGCGGCGGCGCACTCGGCTGAACCCGCCTTCTGATGCGGGCTTCCACTCCTTGGCCAAATAACCTGCGTCGCCGAGCTTAAGGTGCAGACCCTCGTCGAAATTGTCGCCGGTCTCACGGTCTCGCCGCCTGACCTCTTCGGTCATGTGTGTACCCAGAAAGCTCCGCGCTTCGTCGCGGAAGGCCTAGTCCGCATCGGACAGCTCAACCCGGGAGAAATCCATCGTTTGGCTCCTGTTCTACCGTTGTGGCGCACTTTCGCGGGCGGCCACAATCTCAGCGATCCGCTGGGCGGTCGCACCCGGGTCGCCGCCGGCCAGCGGCCATCCCCTGGCTCTCACCAGATACGCCGTCGCAGCGGCCTCCGACGAGACCCCAAGCCCGCCTTGGATGTGCACCGCCATGGTGGCGGCCTTAGCGGCCTCCTCGGCCATGAACACGAACGCCGACGGCGCCAACTCGGGTCGTTCATCGGGTTCGTTGTCCAGGAACCAGGCGGCGCGCCGGGCGAGGTTACGTCCACCCTGAACGGTGATGGCCATATTCGCCAGCGGATGCGAAATTGCCTGCAGCGTCGAGATGGGTACGCCCAGCGTGTAGCGCGTCTTGGCGAACTCCGCCGCGATGGTCATCGTTTCCTCGACCAGGCCCACCAGGGCCGCCGCGGTGAGCAACCGCCACTCGTCCAGCGCCCGTTGATAATTCGCTAACGCATCAGATCCTTCAGCGATTACGGTCCGACTGTCGGCGGCGGCGGGATCCACCCAGGCCATCGGCAGCCGGCCGATGTTGTCGACCTTGGCCGGCCGGGTGCCGAACGTCAAGCGCACAACCTGATCGCCGTCCCGGACGATGATGTGGTCGGCAATCGACCCCGTCGGTATCAGGCGCGCACCCCGTGCACTGTCGAGCCGCGCATCGAGTGCCGCGAGCTGTTCTCCGTTCGCCACGCCGGTGGTGTCGGCGCCCAATGCTCCCAGGCGCCCCAGCAGCCGCGCGGCGCACACATGGTCGATCCACGGAACCGGCGCCAGCGACCGGCCGATCTCTTCGGCCACCAGGGTGAGGTCGACCAGCGTCGCCCCGTCACCGCCACACGACTCCGGGAGGGCCATCGTGGTCGCACCCATCGCGCACAACCGCTCCCACAGGTTCTTGTCGAAGCCGGAAGGCTCTGCGGCACGCACCGTTTCGATCGAGCAGTGGGTTTTGAAGAATTGCTTGTAAGCATTCTGCAGATCCACGTGGTGGTCGGACAGGCTGTAGTCCAGTCTGCGCAATTCGAAGCGGTCCATGATCAGTGCTCCTGTCCGAAGAAGAATTCCTGCGCGTTGTTGTACAGGTAGTTATCCAGGATCTCGGCCGGCAGGTCCAGCGCACGGGCTTCAGGTACCACGCGGCGCATCCGCAGTACCGGCCAGTCGGACGCGTAGATCACCTTGTTGGGACCACGCGTACGCATATAGTGCAGCAGGCTTTCCGGCAGCCGCTTCGGCGACCACGCCGACGTCATCAACCGCAAGTTGGCGTACTTGAGCATCAACCGGATCGCGACGTCCCACCATGGATCGGCGCCGTGGATCATGCACAGCTTCAGTTCGGGAAACCGCACACACACCCGGTCGAGATGCATGGGATGCTGCACCTCTCCGGGAATTGGCGGCCCGGGGATACCGGTGTTTATGCACAGCGGGAGGTTGATCTCCGCGCATTTGGCGTAGAGCGGATAGTAAACAGCGTCGCTGGGCGGATACTGCCCATCGCCCCAGAAGCTCGGCCCCACTACGGCATACGCGACCGGCAGGTCGCCAACAATCGCGCTCAATTCACGCAACGACCGCACCGGACGCAGCAGGTTGACCCCTCCCATGGCCAGCGCGAACCGATCCGGCTTGGCTTCAACGAACTTGCGCGCAGTGGTTGACGGATTGACGAGCGAGTCCATCAGGATCGCCTTCTGCACGCCTTGCTCGTCCATCTCGTCGAGTAGCTCGGACAGGTCGACCGGCGCGAACATCGACTCCGGCCCCTTGAAGTAGTCGTCCCTGACCTTGAGCATCCAGGTGGGTTGGGCCTCGGTCTCACCGAAGTGCACGTTGATCAGGCAGTCAATCGCTTTGGTGTTCATGACTTCCTTCTGGGTCGGCGGACACCAGCGCGGGAGCCGGTACCTGCTGTTCGGCCTGTTCTCTGGCCCAGCGGTAGTTGGGCTTACCGTTGCCGAGCCGCTGAATCTCCTCGACAACGATGAATGCCTTGGGCGCCTTGAAATGCGCCAGCTGCGAGGTGCAGAAGGTATAAAGGGCCTGCCCGTCTGCGGTGAGGTCGGCGCCCGGGTGTGGCGCGATGAGCGCGACGACTTCCTGGCCCCACCGTTCGCTCGGCCGTCCCACCACGAGGGCGTCAGCAATGCCCGGATGTGCGCGCAGCACTTCCTCGACCTCTTCGACGAACACCTTTTCGCCGCCGGTATTCACCACCAGCGAATCACGGCCGAAAAGGCGGATGGTGCCGTCCTTTTCAAGGGATGCCCGGTCGCCCGGTATCACCACCCGCTGGCCGTCGATCACCGGGAAGGTCCGTTGCGTGCCTTCGGGATCGCTGAAGTATCCGAGCGGAATCCGGCCAGTCCTTGCGGCCCAGCCGATCTCCTGCTCCCCGGGCTGCAGGAACCGGCTGCGGTCGGCAGAGACGACCGTTGCGCCGACCCTGGGTTCAAAGGTCTCGCTGGCATGTCCGTCGTGGCTGTGCCCAAACGCCATGTTCCCGGATTCCGACGATCCGTAGCCTTCGATGATGGTGATGTGCGGCAGGCATTCCATCAGTGCCCGTTTGTATTTCGCATTGGTGGCCGCCCCGCCGGTGCCGATGGCGTTCAGCGCAGTCAGATCATAGTTGTGCGCCCGCAGTTCGGCGACCAGCGGCCCGGCGTAAGCGTCGCCGACCATCGTCATCATGCCCACCTTTTCCCGCTCGGCGGTTTCCCACACCGACCGGACGTCGAGCTTGTGGCGATCGTCGTAGAGCACGACCGGCAGGCCGGCGCACAGCGCCGCGAACGCGGTCCACATGCCCGCCGCATGCATAAGCGGCGAAACCGCGAACCAGGGTGGGCCGCCGTTGCGAACCTTGTCGTGGATCTCGGTGACACTGGCGTGGTCGGCGCCCACCATCGACGACACGTACATGTCGCTTTGGCGCCACAGGACTCCTTTGGGGCGTCCCGTCGTTCCGCCGGTACACATCATGATCAAATCGTCCGGCGATCCAGGCAGGTCGAAGTCTGCACCACCGGCCGCCAAGGCGTCATCGAGTGATACGGCTCCCGGCAGTTCGGGAGCGCCGCTTCCATCGTCGACGGACACCAGTAACTCAGTACCGTTGGGTGGCAACACCTCGGCGAACCGGGCACCGAGCGAGCGGTGATAGATGATGCCCCGGGGACGGATGTAGTCAAGCAGGTCACGGATCTCACGGACCGAGTAGTGATGGTTTACGTTGACCGGCACAACGCGTGCCTTGAGGCATCCGATCAACATGTCCGGATACAGGTCGTTGTACATGATGAGCGCGACCCGGTCCTGACCACATTCCCAGCGCTCGAGCGTCTCGCGGGACGCGTAAACGCCGAATCCCTTGTCGCTGAGGTAGCTTGCCAGTCTGTTGGTTCGACTTGCCGATTCAGCGAAGGTGCTGCGCCGGTTTCCGCAGGCGGTCATCACGCGGTCGGGAACGACATCGGCGATAGCGTCGAGCACTGCCCCGACGGTCCATTCGCTCACGGGCCGGGCCGCCTAGGCTGCCACTGCGGCTTTGATGCCCAGGAGATCTAGAGCATTGTCGCGCATGATCTTTCGAATGTCTGCTTCGCTGAAATCGGTGAGTTCCCCGGTAAACGACACCGGCGACTCGAGGCCTTCTCCGTGTGGCCAGTCAGAACCGAACAATATCTTGTCGACACCGATGACATCGGCCAGCGCGCGCAAATCGTCCTCGTAGTATGGAGCGATCCAGACATTGTTGCGTAACTGCTCTACCGGGTCCTCGGGGAACAGCCGCGGGTGGTTGTTAGCCGCCTTCTTCAAGCGCTTGATGAGTCGGAAGACGAAGTACGAACCGTTCTCGATGCTGACCGCCTTCAGTTTCGGATGCCGAGTGAACACACCATGCGCGATCATCGAGGCCATCGTGTCGTGGATCGCGCGGTCGTCGACGAGTATCTGCTCCAACGGATCCGATCCGCCGAACCCCTCGAAACTCGACCTGCCGCCCCACATCCCCGCCACTTGCACGTAGCCGCTGTCGCTCAGGTGGAATCCCACCGGGACGCCGGCTTCTGCCAACCGGGCCCAGACCGGGTCGTGGCTGGGATCACCAAGCGAGCGCGGCTTGACCACGCCCGGTACCGGCGCTGGGCGCACGAGAACAAGTTTGGCGCCATGTCCCAACGCATACTCGATCTCGTCGACGGCCTTGGCCGGATCGGCCAGCGAGATTATCGGTGCGGCGATGATTCGGTGATCCGGACGGTCGAACCCCCAGTCCTCATCCAGCCATAGGTTGAACGCGTGCACTGAGGCCGTCGTCGCGTCGACGTCGTGCTTGAGTGCTTCTTCGACACCGCACGCGAACGTCGGCAGCATGAACACCGTCTCGATGCCCTGGGTGTCCATCACCCGGACGCGGGCGTCTCGGTTCTGATACTCCGGGTGCTCCCCCATCCGCTCGACCTTCATCAGGGATGCCGGATCGACACCCTCGGGGATCTCGCCACGGAACAGCAAGTCCAGGCAGCCTGGCACGATGATGGGATCGAACGTCGGGTTGGGAATGAACCGGTTGACCCGGTCGCCGATGATCGCCTGAGTGTGCCTGCCATCGCTGTACATCTGGACACCACGTCTGCGGAACTTTTTGTCCAGATGCCGGGTGAAAGCATCCAGCGGCTCGTAGTAGTGGTTGTCGACGTCAATCGCCTTGTAGCTCAAGTTACTCATGATCTTCCTTTCCGGTGCCACCGGCGAGATTAAGCATCGGTTGACGTGAGCGAAGGAAACTGCGGCGCCCGCTTCTCAAGAAAGCTTGTGATCCCTTCGATGACGTCCGGACGCGGCATTGCCTCGTGCAGCAGGACTTCGGCACGTGAAGTGGCTTCCACGACATCACGTGTGGCGTCGCCGTATACCTGCCTTTTGATCACCGCCATCGACGCCGGCGAGCAGTTGCGCGCGATGTCCTCGGCGTAGTCGAGTGCGCGTTTCATCAGTTCTTCGGGCGCGACGACTTCTTTGACGAGGCCCAACTGGGCCGCCTCCTCGGCGAGAAAGGTGCGGCCGCTCAACAGCAGGTCGAGGGCGACGCCCCAGCTGGTCAACCGCGGAAGTATCCATGAGATGCCGAACTCGGCGATCAGTCCGCGGCGCGCGAACACGGCGGCGAACTTCGCTCCGGCGGCAGCAAACCGGACGTCGCACATCAGCGCTTGGGTAAGACCGATGCCGACACAAGGACCATTGATGGCCGCGATGACGGGTTTGCGCAGCGTGGTCACAAAATGGGGCGGGCGTTCGCCGACCAAGTCGGCCAGATTCGTCTGGCCCGCCTTCTTCATTGTTTCGCCGACCTTGGCCGCCGCACTCGGCGCGCCCAGATAGGCGCCGGCGCAGAATCCCCTGCCCCGGCCGGTCAGCACGATCACCCGGACGTCCGGGTCCTGTTCGGCGCGGTCGATGGCAGCGTAAAACCCGGCGGCAATGTCGGGACCCCAGGCGTTGAGGCGCTCCGGACGATTGAACGTGAGGACCGCGACACCACTGTCTGTGGCCTCGTACAGCACCGCGTCTTCGGCGTCGGAAGCACCGTCGCTGGCGGACATCTTCCGCGGCACCTCCTCGTGCTTGACTACCGGATCCGGTGGGTTTTGTACCCATACTGTATACCTATCGGTACCGCATTCCACAACTGCCGCCGCGGCTTAGCGAAACCCCGGCCAAACAGCGAATTCCGGGTCGCTGAAGCACAACTGTGGCCGTCCTTGGTGGCGCTGGGGATGGATATGCCCGACGCCACTACGGATCGCCGGTGGTTTTAGATCGCGAGCAGGCGGACTCGGGCGAGCCGTCGGGTGTGGCGAGCGACACGTCGTGAACACGTTTTGCCCGACCCGATGGCAGGGAAGACGCAAACAAGACATCCATTAGTGAGGGGAGGAACGCAATGGTTGACATCAACAGTGGTGTGGCCGAAGCCATCAAGGGCGTCGTGGAAGACGTGAAAGGCAAGGCCAAGGTAATCATCGGCGCGCTGACGGGTCGTGACGACTTGTTCAACGAGGGCAAGGCTCAGCAGGACAAAGCCCGAGCTCAGCGCAATGCGGCGAAGAAGGAAGCCGAGGCCGAATCGGCCCGTGCAGCGGCCAAGGTCGCCGAGAAGCGCCAGAAGGCCGAACAACAGTAGGACAGCCGTACGGCGAAGGCCCGGCCGCCATCGGCGGGCGGGCCTTTTGCTGGACCGAATACCGAACAGGCTGTGCTGCAGTCGTTTTCGGTGGGCCCGCTACGGATCGATGAGCCCCAGGCGGCGATATGCCTTCTCCATCTGCGCCTTGGCCTCGGGCGGTAACTCCGCTTGCGGCGGCCGGGAGTGCGGGTATGCACCTATCGGCAAACCCAGCAGCGAGGCCGCGTATTTGAACGCACCACCCCAGTGGGTGAAGTAGTCCGCGCGCCCGGGATAACAGGTCCACCACGTTCCGATGTCCAGGTCGAACTGGTCGAGACCCGACTCACGCCCGTAGTCCATCGCCTCGAGTAGCTTGTCGCTCAGTATCAGGTCCCAATATTCGGAGAACAGTCGCCGCTGCGGCGTCTCGAACAGATAGCCGGCGGTGCCCAATTGCGCCGGGCACACGATGCCGGCACGCAACCAGCCCGCGCGGTAAACAGTTCTGTCGCATTCCCACACCGCCAGGCCGGGCGCCAACTCGTGTAACCGCCGGCTCGCCTCCGGCCGGAAGGCGCCCTCCTTGGTGGCGCACACGGCGGGCACCTCGTCATAGATGCACGCGCTTTCGGCCGGAGTCAACACATAGCCCGAGGACGGGGAGTTGAACATTCCCAACGCGATATCGGTGCGCGCTGCGATGTACTTGAAGAACCTCAACACGCCCTCGCCGGCGTGCGACTCCATCATCGGCGTTTGGATGTAGGCGATGTCGGCGCCCGCCTCCTGGGCGTGCAGCGTCAACTCCAAGCAGTCCTTCGCCGACATCGCCGCCGTGCAGGCCTGCACAACGACATCGGGGTTCAGGCCGCGCGCCTCTTCAATTGCCACCTCCAACAAGCGTTTGCGCTCATCGAGGGTCAACGACCAGAACTCAGCGATACCGCTGGTGCACCACAACATCGGGTGGCCAAGATCACCGACGCAGTAGCGCACCAACGTTCGATAGGCGTCCCAGTCGATGTCATCACCGTCGGTGCCGCAGAACGGCGTGTAGAGAGAGTCGCCGATTCCCCGCAATGCGCCCCGTGCCCAAACACGCGCCTCGCTAGCCGTCGCCACGATCCACTCCTTCTGTCGGACAAACGATTTCGAGTCAGGTGAAGTCTGAACCACCGTCGATGTTGATGTTCGCTCCGGTCATGTACGAGTTGCGCCGCGACGCCAGAAACGCGGCGACCGGTCCGATTTCCTCCGGCAGGCCGGCCCGCGGCATTTGCGCCGGATGCCCGAAATGCTTGTCGATGGCCTCCATCAGGCGATACGGGTCATCACCGTCGACACCGACCGACTTCGCCCACCCGACGAGCGACTCGGACGCGATGCTGCCCGGCGAGACGACGTTGACCAGGATCTCGTCCTTTGCCAGCAGTAAAGACAGATTTTTCGAGACGCTCGTCAGCATCGACTTGGCCGCCGTGTAGGCGGGCAACATGACACTTTGTCGCTGAGTCGAGTGCGCCGAAAAGTTGACGATCCGAGCCCATTGCGCGTTGCGCAGCAGCGGAAGTGCCGCGCGGACGCAGCGCACCATCCCCATCACGCCTTCCTCGACGGCCTGACGCCACTGCTCGTCGGAGAGAACTTCGAAGCTGCCCGGCGCCCCCGGCCCGACGGTATTGATGAGCACGTTGAGTTCGCCGTTCCATCGCTGTCCGAGCTCGGCGAACACCTTGCCGACCTCGCCGGCGTCACCGATGTCGGCAGCGAGGCCGAGCGCATCGGGGCTACCGTGACTCGTCAAATCTGTCACCGCGCTGTCGAGGCTGGATTGTGTTCGGCCGACCACGGCCACCCGGGCGCCTTCCTCGGCAAGGCAACGGGCCGTCGCCAAACCCATGCCGCGGCTACCACCGACGACCACCGCTGCGGCGTTCGCCAGCTCTAAATCCATGACGTAATCCGTGGCCCATCCGGAAACTCACCCGATGGGTTGCGCCCGGTCATCTTCGCCCGCCCAGCTTATTTACCAAAGAGCCTACGATAGGTATTACAGTAGCAGATGGAAAACCGCACGAGAGCCGCGTTGACGGTCATAGCCGAACGGCGACACGCCTACGTATGCGCAGGTGGGAGAGGATCTGCCGGTAGATTCATTCCACTGGTGGCATGGTTCTCAGACCGCAGGCGCAGGATACATTTTGATGGAGGTGCCCGTAGTGGCGAAGCAGGCAGCCGCTGATAAGCGTCAACGACGCGAACGCGGATCCATCAATCCCGATGACATCATCAGCGGCGCATTCGAACTCGCAGAGCAGGTATCGATAGACAACCTGAGCATGCCGCTGCTCGGCAAACACCTCGGCGTCGGCGTCACCAGCATCTACTGGTACTTCCGCAAGAAGGACGATCTGCTCAATGCGATGACCGACCGCGCCTTGAGTAAGTATGTGTTCGCCACCCCGTACGTCGAAGCCAGTGACTGGCGCGAGACGTTACGCAACCATGCGCGTTTGATGCGTAAGACGTTCATGGGTAACCCAATTCTGTGCGATCTGATTCTGATTCGCGCGGCGCTAAGCCCCAAAGCAGCGCGCCTGGGTGCGCAGGAGATGGAGAAGGCGGTCGCTAATCTGGTCGAGGCCGGCCTATCGCCCGAGGACGCCTTTGACACGTACTCTGCGGTTTCGGTTCACGTCCGTGGGTCGGTGGTACTGCAGCGGCTCTACGAGAAGAACCAATCGACGGACGTCGGACCCCGCGCCATCGAGGACGCCGTTGCGATCGATCCCGAGAAAACTCCGCTCCTTGCTCAAGTAACCCGGATAGGTCACCGGATCGGCGCCCCCGATGAAACCAATTTCGAGTATGGCCTCAACTGCATCCTCGACCACGCCAGCAGGTTGATCGACGAGGCCGAGGGATCGAAAGGCGGCAAGTCGGCGCCGTCCAGGCAACGCAAGGGCACCAAGTCACCTGTTCAGCGGGGGCGAATCAAGGCGACGGCAACACGGTAGCGCCCTGGTCGGCGAATAGCGTTATCACGCTTCGGGTTCCGGCACCTGGAAATGTTCGTCACGCAGCCGAAATGCTTCCTTGGTGCCGTGCTGTGCGCGGGTTTTGACGAAGTTGAACTCACCCGGCCCGAATTGCAGGTTGGTCCCGAAGGCGTGGAACAGATAGCTCGCGACTTCCTCACCGTGGTACGCCTGGGTCTGCTCGACGAGGCGGAACGCTTCCTTGGCGATGACGACTCCGTCGGCAGGCATCTTGGCTGCCTTCTCGGCCCAGTACCGGGCGCGGGCCGTAACGGAGCCGGGATCGCATGTCTCAGTGAAGATTCCGAGCTGCTCGATCTCGCCCGCTTCGATGACGTCGCCGGTCAGCAGCAGACGCCGGGCCAGAACCGGTCCTAACCGATGGAAGAACATGTGCAGGCTGCCAAGCGCGGGCCCGAGGAAGCGCGTTGCCGGCATGCCGATCTTGGTATCGCGCGCAATGACGGAGATGTCGGTCATCAACGCCATCTCGAAGCCGCCGCCCAGGGCGTAGCCAGCGATCTCCCCCACCGTCACCTTGGGGAAGCCCATGAAGTTGTGGTAGAAGCCAAATGACTTGCGGTCTACGGTGAGTCGTCTGCGCTGACTGGGGCGGCGCTTGGCCGCCGGATCATCTTGACCGGCTGGGTCCTGCTTGCCATACCAGCCGTATGCGTTATTCATGTCGGCGCCGGTACTGAAGACTCCGCCGGCTCCGCGCAGCAGCACCACAGTGAGGTCGTCGTCGTCGGCCACGCGATCCAGGCAACGGGCGACGGCGTCGCGCATGGCGGCGTCATAGGAGTTGCGTTGCTTGGGATTGTTCAGCGTGATCGTCGCGATTCGCCGTTCCGGATCGACCTCGAAAAGTACACGATCGTCCGGGGCACTCGAGGCACTCATCGATCGGACTCCTTTCGCCGCCTGCCGAATTTGAATCCGGCCAGCTTCTCCGGCGGCGAGGCCAACGTGGTGACCTCGCCGGTGCAGAGCACTTCGTCGTCAAGCAGTAGCCGAGCCGTCGACGTGATCCCCCGTTCGACCTGCGAGCGAACAATGTCAAACCGCAGCTCGGTCAGTATCGGCGTCGGGCGGCGGAATGTCACGAGCAGTGATCGCGTCTTGCCGGAAAGGCCCGTGGCGCAATTCTGATGCTGTATGACGCAGTCGAAAAGGACGCCCAGAAAACCGCCATGCACCAGTCCGGGCGGCCCTTCATAGACCAGGGGAAAGTAAACCCGGCCGCCGGCCTTCTCGGCATCGAGATAGTCGAACCGGTACTCCGGAAAGCACGGATTGTAGGCACCGATGTCGGTGGCGTGATTGAGATAAACCCGTCTGGGATCGTCGTCTATCACACCGATGCGCGGCGCGTTGTCCGTCGGAGCGGCAGCGGCCAGCTCACTCTCCCATTCGGCGAACTTCGCCAGCATGGCGTCGACCGCGGGATGATCGTGCTCGAGGCTGAGCAGCAGTGAGCTGAGACGCCGCATGGCGCCGGCGGCGGCCACGGTCTGAGCGAGTGGCGCCTCGCCGAATTTGGCATCCGATGTGGCAGCGTGAGTGCTCGTCGAAGCGGGTGTGGCTTGCCCCTCCTCGAAGGCCATGCTTCCCTCTTTCACCCGGCTGTTCCGTCGGCAGCGTTTCCTTGCTAACTTATACAGCGTATCAATCGTATTGCCTACTGTATGGGTAACCGTATCGGCGGAGAAAGGCCGGATTCGACGGTGAGTCACGAGGCCGAGACGGCCGGTGCTGAGGGTTCGGTGACTGCGTGCCGAGACGGCGCGGTTTTGCGAGTCACGCTCGACCGCCCATCTCGGCGTAATTCGTTGACCCAATTGATGATCGGGACTTTGGTCGACGTGCTGACCGATGCCGCCGCTGACGACTCGTTGCGGGCGATTCACATCCGGGGCGCCGGAGACGACTTCTGCGCCGGTGCCGATTGGGTGGCCACGAACGACCACCGCGGGCAACGTCCCCGGGCTGGTGATCTCGTGCGGCGGATTCCCCATGCCGCCCATCGCGTGATCGAGCTCGTCGGAAGCATTCAGCTGCCGGTGGTCTGCAGCGCGCAGGGATGGGCTGCGGGGTTTGGCTGCAACCTGGCGCTGGCCGCTGATTTCACAGTGGCCGCGACTGACGCGGTGTTCTGGGAGCCGTTCGTGGACCGTGGCTTCAGCCCGGATTCGGGTTCGACCTGGCTGTTGCCCCGGTTGGTCGGCCTGGCCCGGGCCAGGCGAATGCTGCTGCTCGGCGAGAAAGTCAGCGCGACGGATGCCGCCGACTGGGGATTGATTCACCAAGCAGTAAGCCTGTCCGATCTCGACAGCACCGCCGAGGAGCTGCTGCAACGGCTGGCCTGCGGACCAACGGTAGCAATCGGGCTGGCCAAGCAGGCGCTGGGTTTCGGTCAGCATGCAACACTGAGCCAGTCCCTGACACAGGAGCTGTTCAATCTGGAACTATCTTGTCGAACAAGCGATTTCAAAGAAGGCCTGGATGCCTTCCAGCAACGACGCGACCCCGAAGTTCCATGGCCGATGAGGAGCAGGGATGCCTACTGACTCGTTCGACACCATCAACTACGACGTCGACGGGCACACGGCCACCATCACGCTGAACCGTCCGGACGCCCTCAACGCGCTCAGCCCACACATGATCACTGAACTCCGGGCCGCCTACGACGAGGCCGAGAACGACGACAAGGTGTGGCTGCTCCTGGTGACCGGCACCGGTCGCGCATTTTGCACCGGGGCCGACGTCAAAGCCATTCCCGGCGACGGCAACGTGATCTACGAACGGCCGTATCTTTCGACGTACGAACAGTGGGAGGCGCCTCAGGAAGGCACGCCTCCGTTTCGCCGAATGGCCAAGCCGGTGCTGACCGCGGTCAACGGCTTGTGCTGTGGCGCCGGCCTCGACTGGGTCACCACTTCGGACATCGTCATCGCATCCGACCGTGCAACATTCTTCGATCCCCACGTCAGCATCGGACTGGTGGCCGGACGTGAGCTGGTGCGGCTGGCCCGGGTGCTGCCGCGATCGGTGGCCCTGCGGATGGCGTTGATGGGCAAGCACGAGCGGATGAGCGCAGAGCGCGCATTCGACCTGGGATTGATCAGCGAAATCGTTGAGCACGAGCGGCTTCTCGAGCGGGCCCATGAGATAGCCGGCATAGTCAACTCCAATGCGCCGCTGGCGGTTCGCGGGACGCGGCTGGCCATCCTCAAGGGCCTGGACCTGCCGCTGCACGAGGCTGAGATGCTCGCCGAAACATTCCGCGAGCGCGTCCTGCGCACAGAGGACGCGCTGGAAGGCCCCAAGGCATTCGTTGAAAAGCGGCCACCGGATTGGCAGTGCCGATGAGCGCGGCGCCCTTCGAAACCATCCTGCTCGACGTCGACGCCTCCGACCACGTCGCCACCATCACCCTGAATCGGCCGGAGCAGCTCAACGCGTTCAACCGAGCAATGTGTGAGGAGATGGCCAAAGCCTGGCGCATGGTCAAACTCAACGAGTCGGTGCATGCGGTTGTGCTGCGGGCAGCTGGCAGCCGGTCGTTCAGCGCCGGTCTGGACGTCAAGACGTCATACGGCCAACCCGCAAACATCTGGAACCACGAAGATCCCGGTGAAGCACTGAGCCCCAAGTGGCAGAAGATGTGGAAACCGGTGGTGTGCGCCGTTCAGGGGATGTGCACCGCGGGCGCGTTCTATTTCATCAACGAATCCGATGTAGTCATCTGCTCAACAGACGCAACGTTTTTCGATTCACACGTGTCGGCCGGCCTGGTCTGCGCATTGGAGCCGATCGGCCTGATGCGGCGTATTGGTCTAGGCGAGACGTTGCGCATTGCGCTAATGGGCAACGACGAACGGGTGAGCGCTGACACCGCGCTGCGCATCGGCTTGGTGTCGGAGGTGGTGTCCCCGGACCAGCTGTGGAACCGCGCCCATGAGATCGCGACGGCGATCGCCGCCAAGCCACCGTCGGCGACCCAAGGCACCGTGAAAGCGATCTGGGAGTCGCTGGACAAGCCTTACCGCGCCGCCTTGGAGCAAGGGCTCATCTATACCCGGCTGGGCAACCCGCTCGGCACCGCTGAACTGGCCGCCCAGAAAAATGCCGACGGCGGGGTTGACAGGAGCGAACCGAAGATCCGCTGATGGCCGATCACCCGCTGAGTCAACGCATCGCCGATGTGCTGGGCCTGCAACCGGACGCGCGGGCCATCGAGTACGACGGTCGATGGCTCTCGTGGGGCGAGGTTGGCGAGGCGGCACGGCGCATCGCGTCATTGACGGCCGAACACAGCGCCGAGCCTCAGATCGGGATGTTGCTACGCAACCGACCTGGCCAGGTCGCGGCATTCCTCGGTGTGCTGCTGGGTGGCGGGACTGTGGTCACCATCAACCCGTCTCGCGGCGATGAGCGCACCAGGGCCGATATCGCCGCACTACGACTGCCACTGGTCGTCGGCGAACCCGACGACCTGGCGACGCTGGTAAACCCGGAGACCCCGACAGTTGCGATCTCGGGTCTGTTAGACGATGCCGGCGGGTCTCCGCGACACACAGACGGACCCGCGCCCCGGCCCGGCGTGGCGGTACGGATGTTGACCAGCGGAACCACTGGTCCTCCCGAACGAATTGACCTCAGCTACGACATGCTGGCGCACAGTGTGATGGGTCCCGATCCTGACCACGCGCCGGCACCTACCCAGCTGCGACGCGGAGTCGCGATTGTCAACTCGCCACTGGTGCACATCGGCGGTGTATTCCGGGTTTTGCAATGCATTGCCGAAGCTAGATCGTTTGTGCTGCTGGAACGATTCGAGCTGAACGCATGGGCCGACGCGGTGCGCAAGCACCGGCCCCGTGCGGTATCGCTGGTACCGGCTGCGTTGCGGACGGTGTTGCACTCCGACCTGCCGCGAGCCGACCTGGATAGCATCCGCGCAGTCACCTGCGGCACGGCTCCGCTCTCGCCCGACGATGCCGACGCCTTCACCGATAAGTACGGCATTCCCGTTTTGACCTCATATGCCGCAACCGAATTCGGCGGAGGTGTCGCCGGCTGGACCCTCAACGACTACCAGAAGCATTGGCGCGCCAAACGCGGCAGCGTCGGCCGGGCCAACCCTGGCGCGCAGCTGCGGGTGGTCGACGATGAAGGCGAGACGCTCGGGGCGAACCGGGTGGGCCTGCTGGAGGTAAAACCGGGACAGCTGGGGCCGTCGGCGACGTGGATGCGCACCACGGACATGGCGCGAATCGACGCAGACGGCTTTGTCTGGATCGTCGGGCGGGCCGATCAGGCGATTATCCGCGGTGGGTTCAAGGTCATGCCCGACGACGTGCGCATAGCGCTGGAGGGCCACCCGGCGGTGGCGGGTGCTGCAGTGGTCGGGCGATCCGACGAGCGACTTGGGGAGACGCCGGTGGCCATGGTGGAACTGCGCGAGCCCACATCCACCGATGCCGATGCGCTGGTGCAGTATCTGCGAACGCGACTGGCTCGCTACGAGATTCCCACCGAAATCGCGATCGTCGACACGATCCCCCGAACACCGTCAGGTAAAGCCGATCTGAGCGCCGTCCAGCGCTTCTTCAATGAATCCGCTGCCCAGCGCGACCATGCCCGGTGAGTTAACGGTCGCCGGTATCCTGCGACACCAAGCGCAGTCTCGCGGAGACCACCCGCTTCTTGTCTGCGACGCTGAACACATCAGCTACGCCGAAGCCGATCGCCGGTCGGCAGAGCTTGCCCGTGGACTGATCGCCCACGGTGGCGGCAAGGGGACGCATGTAGGCCTGCTCTACCCCAACGGCCTCGAGTTCGCCGTCGGGATGCTCGCGGCCGCACGAATCGGCGCCGTGGTGATCCCGTTTTCCACTTTCGTCACCGCTCGCGAGCTGCGTGAGCAGCTGGTCGACAGCGACGTCCAAATTCTCCTGAGCGCCGGCTCGTTTCGCTCCCATGATTATGTTGACCAGCTGGCTCAGCTGATAGACGCAGACTTCGATTCGGACCAGCGGTTGTTCGCCACGGCCGTACCGCAGCTGCGCCACGTCGGGATCAGCTACGGCTCGGATACGAGACGGCGGATCCGGGATATCGAACGGTTTTACCGGCTGGCCACTACCGTCGACCCCGCGCTGTTGGCGGCGATGCAAGACGATGTCGATGGCAGCGATCGGCTGACCATCGTGTACACGTCGGGCTCTGCGAGCACTCCCAAAGGCGTGGTGCACACACACGCCGCCCTGCTCGGACATCAGCAAAACCTCAACAAGATCCGGGGTTTGACGGCAGCAGACAAGCTGTTCTGCAATTCGCCGTTCTTCTGGATCGGCGGGTTCGGATTCGGCCTGCTTGCCACTTTGATCGCCGGCGCGACGCTGGTGTGCTCCAACGCCAGCGATGCAGGTGAGACGCTCGACTTGCTGGAAGCCGAAAAACCAACCATGACAAACGGTTTCGCTGCGGCCATCGCTCACCTGGCCAACCACCCGAGCTTTACTGAACGTGATCTGTGCTCAATGCGGCGCGGCAACCTGTACCCGATCATGCCGCCCGGTGCCCGCCCGGCCGACCCAGAACTGCGACACAACATGCTGGGCATGACCGAGGCCGGCAGCGTCGTACTGATCAGCGACGATGAATCCGACCAACCCGAAGAGCGGCGCGGATCGTTCGGCAAGCCCGCTCCGGGATTCCAGACCAAGATCATCGACCCTGACACCGGAGGGATTGTCGGCGTCGGCCAGATCGGCGAACTGTGCATCCGCGGGCCCTACCTGATGCAGCGGTATTACAAACGTAGTCGCGAAGAGTGCTTCGACGCCGACGGCTGGTTCCACACAGGTGATTTGGTGCGCGCCGACGCCGACGGCTTCATGTACTTCATCGGCCGGCTCAGCGCGATGATCAAAACGGCGGGCGCCAACGTGTCCGCCACAGAGGTCGAGAAGGCCATCGCCGAGGTCACCGGCGGAATGGCGGCTTACGTTGTCGGGATTCCAGATGCGCAGCGCGGGCATGTTGTCGCCGCGGTCGTCGTGGTGCCGGATCCGGCCACCTTCGACGAAGGCGCGTTGCGTGAGCGGCTCAAGGACGAACTCTCGGCGTACAAAATCCCCAGGCGGTTCGCCGTCCTGCCCCGCGCCGAAATACCGCTGCTGTCCAGCGGCAAGGTCGACACGCAGCAGCTGAGGAAGCTGTTCGATGCCTGAGCCACCAACAGCGCGCACCATCGACGAATTGGTCAGGTCTCGGGCCGCACACGACGGCCCCAAGCCGGTGGTGATCGACCCGGTGTCCCGGATGAGCTATCGCGAACTGGAAATGACCACAAGCGATTTAGCGGCATGCTTCGTCGAAGCCGGCGTTGGCAAGGGCACCCGGGTCGGGCTGATCATGCCCAACTCCGTGCGCTGGGTGCGGGTCGCCATCGCCCTGACCCGCATTGGCGCCGTACTGGTGCCCCTCAGTACCCTGCTGAAAGCCGGCGAACTGGTCTCCCAGCTAAAGGCCGCGTCGGTGCAATTCCTGGTGAGCGTCGAGGAATTCCGCGGCCACCGCTACCTGGACGACCTCCAATCGGCACTGAAGCTACGGGAATTCGGTGACGAGCCACTGCAATGTCCCGAACTTCCTGCGCTACGCCAGGTTTGGACGACTGACCGGCTCGCCGGCGCCGGCGCCGGTGAGCGGGCCCGAGCGATCGCTCACGCCCTAACCCAAACAGTCACCGCCGCCGACCCGCTAGTCATCATGTTCACCTCGGGTAGCAGCGGAGCGCCCAAGGGGGTCATACACTCACACGGCAACGCGTTGGGCGCGGTCCAGTCGGGCCTGGCGGCGCGGTGCATCACCTCCGAAACCCGCCTGTATCTCCCGATGCCGTTTTTCTGGGTCGGCGGCTTCGGCAGCGGAATACTGTCCGCGCTACTGGCCGGCGCCACCCTGGTGACCGAAGAAATCCCACGACCTGAGACCACCCTGCGGCTACTCGAAACCGAGCGCGTCACGCTGTTTCGCGGCTGGCCCGATCAGGCCGAAGCGCTGGCACGGCACGCGAAAACGATCGGCGCAGACCTTTCGGCGTTGCGGCCGGGCAGTCTGGAAGCCCTGCTGCCGCCCGAGCAGCGGGCTGCGCCCGGGGCACGGGCCACGCTGTTCGGCATGACGGAGGCGTTCGGACCATATTGCGGCTACCCCGCCGACACCGACATGCCGGCCACGGCATGGGGTAGTTGCGGAAAGCCGTTCCCCGGCATGCAGGTCCGCATCGTCGACCCGGACAGCGGCGAGCCGGTTCCGGCGGGAACCGTTGGCATGATCCAGATCCGGGGACCGCACACACTCCGCGGCATTTGTGGTCGCAGCCGCGAAGACCTGTTCACCGCCGACGGTTTCTACCCCACCGGCGACCTCGGCCACCTCGATGAAGATGGGTTCCTGTTTTACCACGGCAGATCCGACGACATGTTCAAAGTCAGCGGGGCGACGGTGTATCCCAGCGAGGTCGAGCGGGCGCTGCGGACGATCGACGGCGTCCAGAACGCTTACGTCACCAATGTGTCCGGGGCGGCGGGCGAACAGGTCGGCGCGGCGGTAGTGTGCACGAGTGCGCTCACCGCCGGACAACTGAGTGGTTCCGCCCGCAAGCTGCTGAGTGCGTTCAAAGTTCCAACGGTATGGCTGTTAGCGGAGTCCGACGATGACGTCCCCCGCGGAGTCACCGGCAAGGTCGACATCCATCGTCTGCGCGAGATGTTGATCCAAGCGAATCGTCATGGGACGCGCGTCCAGGGTTGACAATTCTGCGACTCGAAGGCCTTGACCGTTGAGTTGATATTCGCGAACATCGGACCGACAGACATATTCGTCTGGAGTACGTGGTCCTTGTTCGCATCAGGAGTGCTGTAGGTAAACCACGCGCACATCGAGTCCTGGGTTGGCACATTGTTTATCCAAACCCCGAACGTCGACGCCGAACCGGCCGTTCGGTAAAGGCCCGGCGCAATGTCAGGTCCGACCTGGAAGACACCGTTCCCCGGGATTGGGTCCATCGGGTCGGCAACGGCTGGTGACGCGAGCGCGATCGCTGCCACGGACGCAACGAATACGGCCGCTACGCGAAGCGTTGGGGACATTTTCTTCTCTCCATATCGTTGCTGGTCCCCCAAACGGCAGGGTATGCCCAGGCGCGCTTGCACAACAACAGCTAGTCCCGCGAACCGTTCACCTCCACGACAACCCCGCGCGCGGTGAGGTGATCGATCAGCGGAACGGCTCCGGCGGCAAGATGTTCTGACATGGCGGCCCGTGCGAGTTTGGCGTCATGCTTTTTAAGCGCGGACAAGATCCGGCGGTGGTCCTTCATCGACTGTTCCGGCCACCCCTTGATGGTGGGGAATACCGATTCGGGTGCGTAGCGGGTGATCTGCGACATCAGCTGGGCAAGCTTTGGCGAATCCGCGGCAACGTTGATGGCCCGGTGAAATTCGTGATTGAGACGAACGGTCCGCTCGTGGTCGTCACCGGCATAGGCATCTTCCAATTGCGCCTGGATCTCTTTGAGTTCGCGCAATTGGTCGTCGGTGACGTTGATCGCGGCTCGCGCGGCCAGCTCGCCACCGACGTGAGCTTGCACGTTGGCGACGTCGGCGACGTCCCGCCCGGTTACCGGCAAGACCACGAATCCCCGGCGAGGTTGCTGGACGATCAGCCCTTCGGCACGCAGGGCGAATAACCCTTCACGCACCGGCGTGACACTGATCCCCAATTCCGCGGCCAGTTGGTCCAGACGAACGTAGGACCCTGCGGTATAGGTGCCATCGAAGATCCTCGTGCGGACAAAGTGCGCGACGTCCTCGGAAAGCTGAGGCCGCGCGGCAAAATCCGGAACGCTCATCGCCTCACACCTGATACTCGGCGAGCAGTCGTTTGCTGATGATGGACTTCTGGATTTCGCTGGTTCCTTCGCCGATGAGCAGGAACGGCGCATCACGCATCAGCCGCTCGATCTCGTATTCCTTGGAGTAACCGTAGCCGCCGTGAATCCGGAAGCTCTGCTGCGTGACCTCCGAACAGTATTCGCTGGCAAGGTATTTGGCCATGCCGGCGGCGACGTCATTGCGTTCTCCCGAGTCTTTCAGCCGTGCCGCGTTGACCATCATCAGGTGTGCGGCTTCGACTTTGGTGGCCATCTCGGCCAGCTGGAACGCGATGGCCTGGTGCTCGGCAATCGGCTTGCCAAAGGTGTGACGTTGCTGCGCATAGCGCACCGCGAGCTCGAAAGCACGGATCCCGATGCCGCAGGCTCTCGCCGACACGTTGACCCGGCCGACTTCGATGCCGTCCATCATCTGGAAGAACCCCTGCCCCGGCGTACCACCGAGAATGTCGTCCGCGCTGGCCTGGTATCCGTCGAAGATGAGCTCGGTGGTTTCGATCCCCTTGTAGCCCAGTTTGTCGATCTTGCCGGGAATCGTCAGACCCGGCACGACTTCGCCGAAACCGACCGGTTTCTCCACAAGAAACGCGGTCAAGTTGCGGTGCGGCTTGTCCGAACCTTCGTCTGTGCGCACCAACACCGCCACCAGCGTCGACGTGGCACCATTGGTCAGCCACATCTTCTGGCCGTCGATGGTGTAGGTGCCATCGGAATTCCGTTTGGCCCGGGTGCGGATCGCGGCCACGTCGGAGCCCAACTCAGGCTCCGACATCGAGAACGCGCCGCGGGATTCGCCGATCGCCATGCGCGGCAGAAACCGCTGCTTCTGCTCGTCGGTGCCGTGCTGACGCAGCATGTACGCCACGATGAAGTGAGTATTGAGCACTCCGGACACGCTCATCCAGCCGCGTGCCAGCTCCTCGACGCATAACGCATACGTGAGCAGCGACTCGCCCAGACCGCCGTACTCCTGGGGAATCATCAGTCCGAACAGACCCATCTCCCGCATCTGATCGACGATCTCCTGCGGGTAGGTGTCGCCGCGTTCGAGTTCCGGTGCGTTGGGAATGACTTCCTTATCCACGAATTGCCTTACGGTAGCGATGATCTCGGTCTGAAATTCCGTCAGGCCGAGAGTCTGCGCGAGTTTGGTCATGCGCTGTCCTTCCCTTGCGCCTATCTCAACAGGCGATAGTTTTCGCGCTCGTCAAGCGCTCGATGTCGGCGGTCGTCAATCCCAAGTACTGCGTGAGCAGGTCGGCGGTGTCTTGTCCCAGGACGGGCGCCGGTGCGCTGGCGGGATGGGTGCCATCGAACGAGGCCGGCATGCCGGGGGCGAAATAGTCTCCGACACCGGGTTGGTGCAGCCGCGAGAAGAGCGGATTAGCAGTCACCTTGGGGTCTTCCGCGACTTCCGCGAAGGTGCGGTACCGCTCGAACAGCACGGTGGTGTCCGACAACGCCGCGGTGATCTGCTTGGCCGTGTGATCGGCGAACCAGGCGGCGAACAGGCCGGAGAGCACGTCGCGGTACCGGTAACGGTCCCCTTCACTAGCGAAGTCCACGCCCAGAGCCTCGGCGAGCGCCGATACCGCAGCGCTCGTGTCCGTCACCTCGACCAGATCGCGAAAGTGCCGTTTAGTCAGCGTGACAACCATGAACGCGACTCCGTCGCGACTGGTGAAGTCCTGGCCGTACTGGCCGTAGATGGCGTTGCCCAAACGTTGGCGTTGGGTCCCATTAACCTGCGGCTCGGTCAGCAGTCCCAAATTTCCCGCCGTGGCCAGCGCGACATCCTCGAGCGCCAGGCTGATGCGCGCACCCACCCCGGACTGGTCGCGGCGGCGGACGGCGGTGACGACGGCCAGTGCGGCGTACAGGCCGCAGCACACATCCCAGGCCGGCAATACGTGGTTGATGGGGCCGGCATGATTGGCCGGGCCGGTGACGAGCGGGAATCCGATACCGGCGTTCACGGTGTAGTCCACTCCGGTGGAACCGTCGCCACGCCCGAGGAGCTGAACATGGATCACGTCGGAACGCTTGGCGGCCAGGCGATCATGGCTCAGCCAGGACAGACCTGCGGCGTTGGTGACGACGATGCCGTCGCCCTCAACGATCAGCCGCTGGACCAGCTCTTGACCGTCGGTCGAGCGCAGATCGATGGTGGCCGAACGCTTTCCCTTGTTCAGTCCGGTCCAGTAGATCGACGTGCCGTCTGCTGCCAGTGGCCATCGCTGGACGTCGGAGGCACCCCCGATCGGATCGATGCGGATCACCTGCGCGCCAAGCTGGCCCAGCGTCATGCCACACAGCGGTGCGGCGACGAAACTCGACACCTCCACGACGGTGAGGCCGCTCAGCGGCAACTCGTTCACGTCGTCGCGACCCGTTCGAAGACCGCGGCAAGCCCCTGGCCGCCGCCGATGCACATGGTCTCCAGCCCGTAGCGCGCCTCGCGGCGATTGAGTTCGCGCGCCAGGGAGGCCAGCATCCTGCCGCCGGTCGCGCCGACCGGATGGCCCAGTGAGATTCCCGACCCGTGCACATTGGTTCGGTCGTGGTCGGCGGCGCCGAAATTCCATTCCCGCATCACCGCAAGCGCTTGTGCGGCAAAGGCTTCGTTGAGTTCGATGAGGTCGATTTCGGGCAGTTGCAGGCCTGCCTTGGCGAGTGCAACCTCGGTCGCTGGCACAGGACCGATGCCCATGATGTTGGGCGCCACGCCCGCCAGCCCCCACGACATCATGCGGACCAACGGCCTCAGCCCGTGTTCGGCTGCCTTCTCGGGCGTGGTCACCACGCACATGGATGCCGCGTCGTTCTGTCCGCTGGCGTTGCCGGCAGTGACCGTCGCCTCCGAATCTTCAGCCAGCAGAACGGGTTTGAGCTTGCTCAACGATTCGACCGATGTGTCGGCGCGCGGATGTTCGTCGGTGTCGATCAGTTCCTCGCCGTGCCGAGTACGCACCGCGACCGGGATGATCTCCTCGGCGAAAATGCCATCTTTCTGCGCGGCCACGGCACGCTGATGTGACCGCACCGCGAGCTCGTCTTGCTCCACTCGCGAAATACCGTACTGGCGGCGCAGATTCTCGGCCGTCTCCAGCATCCCACCCGGAACCGGGTAGTGCCGGCCCCCGGCAGTGGTACGCCCGCGCGCCAGCCCGTCATGCACCCGCACACCGCCGCGGGCACCACCCCACCGCATATCGGTGGAATAGAACGCGACGTTGCTCATGCTTTCGCATCCGCCGGCGACGACGAGGTCGTGGTCGCCATTGCCCACCTGCAGACACGCTTGGATCACCGCCTGCAGGCCCGACCCGCACCGGCGGTCGACCTGCATGCCCGGAACCGTCACGGGCAGGCCGGAATCCAATGCCACTACACGTCCGATCGCCGGCGCCTCGCTGCTCGGATAGCAGTGCCCGAGAATGACGTCTTGCACCGCCTCGGGCGCGAGTCCGGTTCGCTCGAGTAGCCCTTTCAGTGCGGCGACGCCCAGGTCGACTGCGGTCTGCGACTTGAACATTCCGCCGTAGCGGCCGATCGGTGTCCGTACGGGTTCACAGATAACGGCTTCACGCATGGCTACCTCTCGTTTGGCGCTTAGATGTGCCGGCCGCCGGTGACTTCCATAACGGTGCCGGTCATATACGAGGAAAGATCGGAGGCCAGGAACAAGGCGACGCTTGCGACCTCGCTGGGCTCCCCCGCCCGGCCCATCGGAACCTCGGCCTCTTTTTGGTCCCAAATGCGTTGCGGCATTGCTTCTGTCATGGCGGAGCGAATCAACCCGGGAGCGATCACATTGACCCGCACTCCCAAATAGGCGAGCTCTTTGGCGGCAGCCTTGGTCATTCCGATGATCCCGGCCTTGGCCGCCGAGTAATTGGTCTGGCCGATCATGCCGACCTTGCCGGACACCGACGACATGTTCACGATTGCACCACGTTTGTTTTCCCGCATGATCGCTGCCGCCAGCCGGATGCCGTTCCAGGTCCCTTTCAGGTGCACGTCGATGACCTGATCGAATTGTTCTTCGGTCATCTTGCGCATCGTCGCGTCGCGGGTGATCCCGGCGTTGTTGACCATGATGTCCAGGCCGCCGAAGCGCTCGACCGCGGTCTGGATCAACGTCTCGACATCGGCCGCTTGAGTCACATCGCACCGGACCGCCAGGGCCACCTCGTCCCCACCGAGCTGCTTGGCGGCGGCTTCGGTCGCCTCGAGATTGACGTCTCCGAGCACGACGCGTGCGCCTTCAGCGACGAATCTCTCCGCGATCGCGAAACCCAGACCTTGTGCACCACCTGTGACTACCGCAGCCTGACCGCTCAGCAACGACACTGAAGATCACTCATCCTTACCCTGTTTTGCTTCTGCCCTGGGGGCACCGTCGCTCGAATATCGTATTTCATATAGGATCCTGCCCGGAGCCGGGGCCCAATCCAGCGGCGGTTGAGTTGCCTCACCCACGGGGTTGAGCGCCAACTGCCAAAGAGGAGCGTCTAACTACATGACTAACGCTGACGTCCACGAACGTGCTGAAGTCTGCGATGAAGACTTCCAAGTGATCCTTGACCAGACCCGCCGCTTCGTCCGCAACGCCGTGATCCCGCGCGAGCAGGAGATCCTGACAGACGATCGGGTACCTGACGATCTCCGCGAGCAGGCCAAGAAGATGGGTTTGTTCGGATACGCCATTCCTCAACAGTGGGGCGGCCTTGGCCTGAATCTTGTCCAAGATGTCGAGCTGGCAATGGAATTGGGCTACACCTCGCTGGCGCTGCGGTCGATGTTCGGCACCAACAACGGCATCGCCGGACAGGTACTCGTCGGCTTCGGCACCGACGAGCAGAAGAAGCGCTGGCTGGAGCCGATGGCGTCGGGCGAGGTCGTTGCCTCCTTCGCGCTGACCGAGCCCGGCGCCGGATCGAACCCGGCGGGCCTGCGAACCAAAGCCGTTAGCGACGATGGGGCTTGGGTGATCTCCGGGCAGAAGCGCTTCATCACCAACGCGCCCGTCGCCGACCTGTTTGTGGTGTTCGCGCGTACCCGCCCGGCCGACGACCAAGGCCCGGGGATCGCAGTCTTTCTGGTTCCCGCGGATGCCGCAGGCGTCGAGGTCGGCGCCAAGGACGCCAAGATGGGCCAGGAAGGTGCGTGGACCGCCGACGTCAGCTTCGACGACGTCCGAGTGGGGACCGACGCGCTGATCGGCGGCAGCGAAGACATCGGCTATCGAGCGGCGATGACCTCTCTGGCGCGCGGCCGGGTGCACATCGCCGCGCTCGCGGTGGGCGCTGCCCAACGCGCACTCGACGAATCGGTGTCCTACGCCGCCACCGCGACGCAGGGCGGGACACCGATCGGAAGCTTCCAGTTGGTGCAGGCGATGATCGCCGACCAGCAGACCGGTGTGCTGGCCGGCCGCGCGCTGGTCCGCGATGCGGCCCGGCTGTGGGTCACCAACCAGGATCGCCGGGTCGCGCCGTCGGCGGCGAAGTTGTTCTGCACCGAAATGGCCGGCAAGGTGGCGGATCTCGCGGTGCAGATTCACGGCGGCAGCGGCTACATGCATGGCGTGCCCGTCGAACGGATTTACCGCGACGTGCGACTGCTGCGGCTCTATGAGGGCACCAGCGAGATTCAGCGTCTGATCATCGGGTCGAACCTTGTCAAGGCGGCACAGCGATGACCGGCCGGCTCGCGGGCAAGGTGGCTTTCATCACCGGAGCGGCGCGCGGCCAGGGGCGGGCGCATGCCGTTCGGATGGCCGAGGAGGGTGCCGACGTCATCGCCGTCGACATCGCCGGCAAGCTCCCGTCCTGCGTTCCCTACCCGCCGGCGACCGAGGAGGACCTCGCCGAGACGGTTCGCCTGGTTGAAGAAACGAACCGCCGGATCCTCGCCTCCGCTGTTGACATCCGCGACTTAGACGGACTCCGCAGGGCCGTCGACGAAGGGGTCGCCGAATTGGGACGCCTTGACATCGTCGTCGCCAACGCTGGTATCGCCGCTCCGCAGGTATGGAATGACATCACGCCCGAATCCTTTCGCGATGTGCTGGACGTCAACGTGACGGGCACCTGGAATACCGTGATGGCCGGCGCCGACAAAATCATCGAAGGGGGCCGCGGCGGCTCGATCATTCTGATCAGTTCGGCGGCCGGGGCGAAAATGCAGCCGTTCATGGTGCACTACACGGCCAGCAAGCACGCCGTCACCGGGTTGGCCCGCGCCTTCGCCGCCGAATTGGGCAAACATTCGATCCGGGTTCAACAGCGTTCACCCAGGACCGGTGAACACCCCCATGGGATCCGTGGAAATGGTCGAGGCGGTGGGCAAGGCCATGGAGACCAACCCACAGTTGGCCCACACGCTCACGCCTTTCCTACCCAACTGGGTTGCCGAGCCGGAAGAGATCGCCGACGCCGTGTGCTGGCTGGCCAGCGACGAATCGCGCAACGTCACCGCGGCCGAGATCCGGGTAGACCAGGGTTCCACGCAGTACTGATTCCCTCACCGCGATCGACGGTTCAGCGCAGCAGTTCGAGCGTCTCCAGATCACGGATCGCTTGGCAGCCGCGGCCGAGCATAGCCAGCACCATATCGTCGCCGCGCTCGGTGGAGGCCGCGAAGGCGAACCCGAGCGCCGAGATCAGCGGTGCCTGTAGCACACCGAGCCGGTAGTCGCGCCAACATGTTTCGCGGTCGTAGTCGGTAACCCCGCAATCCGATAACGCTCGGTGATAGTCGGCGACGAGGTCTTCCTCGATGCTTGCCCGTAGTCGCGAATTCAGGCTGGTCGCGGTGAAGTAGGCGAGATCCCTGGCCGGCAGACCCACGCCGAGTGTCTGCCAGTCGACCACGCTGACCCGCGTTCGATCTGGGTCGAACAGCATGTTGTCCAGGCGATAGTCCCCGTGCAACAACGCAAACCGGTCATACTCGGCCAGCAGCCACGGTTCCACCAGACCCATTGCTGTACGGAATGTTTCGCGGTCTTCGGCGGTCATACGATCGCCCAGCTTCTCTAGCGTGATGTCGGCGCTCATCCGCGCCACCTCGCCCATGCCGCTGGCGCCGGCTGCGTCCGGCCGCCCAAACGCGATGCCCGGAAAATCCAGCCAGACCGGGTCGCACCAGCTGGGCGCGTGTAGGCCGGCCAGAGCGCTAACCGCCAGGCGCGCTTCTTGTTCACCGCAGCCGGCGAGCTGATCGCCCTGGACCGCCGGCGCTTGATCGGCGAGCAGTAAGGCAAAATCCATTGCATCCTCGGTGATCTCGCAGTAGAAGCACTGCGGCGTCGGCACCTGAACCCGATCAACCACGGATGAGTAGAACGCGCACTCGCTGCGATAACCGATGACGACCCGGTCACGCACGGTGTCGTCCTGTGCCGGCAGCTTGATCACAAAGGTCTGCGGCAGCTCACCAGGCTCCGTCACATATCTGGCCGTCACCCGGTAGGTCGCCCCGGTCTGGCCGGTGCCGATGGCAACCACGTCGACGTCCGGACACCTCGACCGCTGGGTGGCGTTCGCTCAGCACGGCAGACAGCCACTCGGGCGTGACGTCGCCGGGGTATCGCGGAATCGACACCACAGCACTCATAAGCAGCACGCCTCCAGCACTCAGACGGTCGGTCGACCGATCAACTGTAAGGCATACGGCAAGACCCGCGGCTAACCATGGTGGCCGTGTCAGCGAGGATGTGCCACGCCACGGCCCCGTGCTGCTGCCGCCAGAATTCGTCGAAGCGTCGACCCGCAGCGATGTGCTGCAACGCTTTCCCCCTGTCTGTCATCGGGGAGCGGTGCGGCAGCGACGGTGGCGTCCGGCTCGTCGCCGCGGCGGATGCCCATCGCTCGCCCGGCGCTCCAGTAGGCCTGGGCGTGTATCGCCGACTTGGGAAACCCGAACTCGTCACGCAACCGCCTTCGGACGTGCTTGAGGGTCGCGGCCTCGGGTGTCGCCCACACATACCAGTCCGACCAGTCCCGGCTTTCAATCGCCTCGGCCAATGACTTCTCGTCGCGGCGCGCGACCCAATGCACCCGCAGCCGGGGATGTTTGACGAGCGGAATCAGCGTGTCTTTGTCGTCGTGCTGCTCGAGGTACATCTCAATCGGGACATCGTCGGGGCCGATTGCAACAATACCGTTCATCCCTGGGATCGATGCCGAGTCACCAATCAGCAGATAGCCGGCCGGTTGCTGGTCGGGCACGTCGAAACGGTACGAACCCATCAGTGACATGACCGCGATCGTCCTGCCAGGTTCCACGGTGCGCGCCCACAACGACGCCGGGCCGGCCGGGTCGTGCAGCACGATGTCCACCGCGAAGCGACCGGCGGGGACGTCTGCCTCGGAGATCGTGTACGCGCGCTGGAACTCAGCATTCGACCCGTTCGGGTCGGGAAACCAGAACCGCAGCCAGGCCGCCGGTTCGGCCTTCGCGTCTTCGAACAACGTCTGCGACACCATGCGCACCCGTACGAAATGTGGTGCAATCCGTACGGTTTCGATCACGGTTGCGGTGTGGTCGCGTGCGCCGAAAGTCCGCAAAATCACGCCCTGCAACCCGCGCGCCATCAGCGCTCCTCCCCTACGGCGGTGAGTTCCGCCGCGACCTCGTTGATCGAACGACCCGGCGTCACCGCGACCAGACCCCGGATCGACGCGGCCAGCAACTGCCGCTTGGTAAGTCACCCCCACAAACTAAGGGTTGCCTTACCAAAGGTCAACTTCGGGTGCCATCGGGCAGAGCCACGCGTGCGTTACGCCGCAGCAGCGCCGCCCCGCAGTTCGCGCAGCGCGGTCCGCAAGCCCCGTCGTTTACCCGTCTCGGGATCGACGAAGCTCTCCCGCAGTCCCTGGCGAACGCGGAACTTCAGCTCGGAGCGCGTCTCCCGGGCGTCGTCAGGCGTCGCCTTAAGCAGTTTGTCGGGCAAGGCGAGTTTGAGAATCGTCCAGAATGACTGCATGTATTGGCGGCCAAGGGATCCCGTGGTGTATGGCAGGTCGTACTTGTCACACAGCTCGCGCACCCGCACGCCAATCTCCGCGTAGCGGTTGCTGGGCAGGTCCGGAAACAGGTGGTGCTCAATCTGATAGCAGAGGTTGCCGCTAATGAATGCCATGAACCGCCCGGCGTTGAAGTTCGCCGAACCGAGCATCTGGCGCAGATACCACTCCCCCTTGGTCTCGTTCTCGAACTCGTCGACGGTGAATTTCTCCGCCCCGTCGGGGAAGTGGCCGCAGAAAATCACCATGTAGGACCAGTAGTTGCGGATCAGGTTGGCGGTCAGGTTCGCCTTGAGGGTGTGCTTCCAGTTGCGCCCCGTCAGCGCGGGGAACACCAGGTAGTCCTTGCCGGCCTGCTTGGCGACCTTCTTGCCGATCACCCGCAGGTCCTTGCGCGCTTCGGCCCAGGTCTTTTCCTTTTTGCGGATCTTCACCGTTTCGATGTGGTGCAATGCGACGCCCCACTCAAACAGCGTGCCCAGCAACAGGTTGTAGATGGGATTGCCCAGCATCCAGCTTTCCCAATGTTGGTCGCGGGTGACGCGCATGATCCCGTAGCCGACATCGCCGTCCAGACCGACGACGTTGGTGTACTTGTGGTGCACGAAGTTGTGCGAATGCTTCCACTGCACGCTCGGGCAGGTGGTGTCCCACTCCCACTCAGTGGAATGGATCTCCGGGTCGTTCATCCAGTCCCATTGGCCGTGGATGATGTTGTGTCCCAGCTCCATATTTTCGATGATCTTTGCTGTGGCGAGCATCGCGGTGCCACTCATCCATGCCAGCTTATTTCTGCTGGCGAACAACGCAATTCGTCCACCGGCGGCCAGGGCGCGCTGCAATTGGATGGATCGGCGGATATAGCGGGCATCGCGCTCACCGCGAGATTCCTCGATGTCTGCGCGGATGGCGTCCAGCTCTTTCGCAAGCTGCTCGACATCTTCGGTGGTCAGGTGGGCATATTCCTTGAGATCAGTGATTGCCATAGGTCCCCTTTAGATCTTTAAGGTGCAGTCTCCGGATGCCGTGGAGATGCAGGTTTGGATGCGGTCGCCTTCACGGTGTTCGGTCCCCGACCTGAAGTCGCGCACGTGCCCTGACTCCAGCGGCAGCACGCAGGTCTGGCAGATGCCCATCCGGCACCCAAACGGCATCTGGATCCCCACCTTTTCGCCGGCTTCCAAAAGCGATGTGGCGCCGTCTATTTCGATAGTCTTATCGGATATGGCGAACGTGACCGTTCCGCCTTCGCCGCCCTTATCTGTGGCGGCGATCGTGAAGCGTTCCATGCGCAGCTGATCGCTGCGATCCTCGCTTTTCCACACCTCTTCGACCGTGTCCAGGAGGGCGGGCGGGCCGCACACCCAGGCCGGGCGATCCTGCCAGTCGGCCACGATGTCGGCGAGATGGTCGAAATCGATGTGGCCCTGAGTTTCGGTGAGCTGCAGGTGGAGTCGATACCCGGCCTGCGTCTCTTCGAGCTCGCGCAACTCGTCGTGAAAGATCACCTCATCGGCGCTGGGCGCCGTGTGAATGTGCGCGATGTCCGCCTCTTGCCCGCGGGACTTGAGGGTGCGCAGCATGGCCATCACCGGGGTGATTCCGCTGCCCGCCGTGATGAACAGGACCTTGGCCGGCGGCGGGTCGGGCAGCGCGAAGTCTCCCTTGGGAGACGCCAGCCGCACGATGGTGCCCGGTTTCACACCGTTGACCAGGTGGGTCGACAGAAAACCCTCTGGGGTTGCCTTGACGGTGACGGTGATGTTCTTGTTGTCGCGCCTCGGAATCGACGTCAACGAATAGGAGCGCCAGTGCCACCGGCCGTCGATCCGCAATCCGATTCCGACATACTGGCCTGGCTGGTACTTCCCTGAAAAGCCCCAGCCGGGCTTGATGGTGACTGTTGCCGAATCAGCGGTTTCGGGGTGCACGTCGACAATGCGACCGCGCAACTCGCGCGCCGACCACAGCGGGTTGAGCATCTTGAGGTAGTCGTCGGGCAGCAGTGGGGTGGTCGCTCGGGCGGCCAGCCCCCGTGGCACGTTGACCCAAGACTTGGAAGCAGTCACGCCTTTCGCGGGCGCCTTGCTCCATCGAGTGAGGCTGCGAAGCGTAGAACCCATAGCCCTTCCAGTGGTCTGATCGATGTTTCCGTGAGTCGCCTGAGACACGGTTCCTACTCGGCTTCCCATGCGCCTCGTTCGCTAAACACCTGTTCGCCGAACAGAGCTTGTGCAAACGCCAGAACCGTTGCCGATTCATCATGCCGGAATGCTGTGAGCTGCGCATTCCGTCTAACATTCACGACGGGACGGCGCAGGTGAACATCTGCTGAGAATTAGTGCACACGACACATCGAGCCCACCTTCCCGGACGGTGGGCGCCTACCGCGTCGCCGACGCGCGGCCTAGCGGAGACCGCCTACCACCGGCAAAGCGATGAGCTCCATACGGATGAATAGCGCCGCACGTGCGATGTTTTGGACCGCGATATCCCGCGTTTACCGCTCCGCATCCGGCCGCGAAAGGCTTCGATGCTGTTAAAACCACAGGGCGCGAAATGTCCTTGAGGCGCATACGATTCTGGAGTCCGGTAATCGGCAATCAAAGGTGTTGAAGATGACCACATCTGACCTGAATCGAGCGTCGAATCCGGATGGAAATGCCGTGAGCCGCACGCCAATTGACGGAGACGGTCCGGAGACCGACAAGCGCCCGTCGCACCAGGCCTATCACCACCCGGCCGCCGGGTGGGGGGCGGCAAAGAGTGTCTCCCAGGTTCTCGTGCGCGAGCACGCGCTTCTGAACGGTGCACGGGCGATCCACAAGATGAATCACGAGAACGGCGGGTTCGACTGCCCGGGATGTGCTTGGCCGGACGACATCAAGGGGCTGCGGCTCGATATCTGTGAGAACGGCATCAAGCACGTCACGTGGGAGATGACGCACAAGCGAGTCGGTGCCGACTTCTTCGCCCAGCACACCGTCTCGGAGCTCGCGACGTGGTCTGACTTTGCCCTGGAGGACCAGGGACGACTCACCGAGCCGCTGGTTTATGACGCCGCCAGCGACCGCTATAGGGCGATCGCCTGGCAGGACGCCTTCGACCTGATCGGCCAGGAACTGCACGCACTCGAAAGTCCGAACCAGGCGGCGTTTTACACGTCGGGCCGGCTGGGCAACGAAGCAACTTTTCTCTATCAGCTGATGGCACGCGAGTTCGGCACGAACAACCTGCCCGACTGCTCGAACATGTGCCATGAAGCGTCAGGGCGTGCTCTTCAGGCGGCCCTGGGCACCGGCAAGGGCACCGCGGACCTCAAGGACTGGGAGACGGCCGACGCCCTGTTCATCCTGGGTGTCAACGCCGCCTCCAACGCTCCCCGCATGCTGACGGCACTGGCCGAGGCCTACCGGCGGGGCGCGCAGATCGTCCACATCAATCCGCTGGTTGAGGCCGCGGCGACGCGCACGATCGTGCCCCATGAGCTGACCCAAATGGCGTTGTTCAAAGCCACCCGCACCAGCACCCTCAACCTCCAGGTGCGCGTCGGCGGCGACATGGCGCTACTCCGGGGGATCGCCAAGGCGGTGCTGGAGCAGAGTCGGTTCCATCGCAAGGCGTTGGATCATGAGTTCATCGAGCGCCATACTCAGGGGTTCGAGGATTACCGGGCGCTGTGCGACGCCACTCCGTGGGCACAACTCGAGGAGCAGTCAGGCCTGACCCGGGCCGACATCGTCGAAGCCGCTGAGATCTACTCGCGCTCTGACCGGACCCTGATCAGCTGGTGTTTGGGCATCACCCAGCACGAGCACGGCGTGGATACCGTCCGTGAAATCGTCAACCTGCTGCTGCTGCGTGGCAACCTCGGCAGGGAGGGCGCCGGCCCGTCGCCCGTGCGCGGCCACAGCAATGTCCAGGGCAACCGCACCTGCGGCATCGACCACCGCCCGACCGAGCAGTTCCTCGACCGGCTCGCCGACGTCTGCCATATCGACCCGCCGCGGGAGCACGGTATGGACACCGTCGACACCATCGCGGCCATGAACGAGGGCAGGGTGAATGTATTCGTCGGCATGGGAGGCAACTTCGTGTTGGCCGCGCCCGATACCGAATACACCGCCCGGGGTCTGAGGCGCTGTTCGTTAACCGTCCATGTGAGCACCAAGCTCAACCGGAGCCACCTCGTGCATGGGGAAAAGGCTCTGATCCTGCCCTGCCTGGGGCGGACCGAAAAGGACCACCAGCGGCGGGGAATCCAGGCCAGCTCGGTCGAGGACTCGATGAGCATGGTCCACCTGTCAGTGGGAATGAAAAAGCCAGCCTCTCCACACCTGCTGTCCGAGCCGGCCATCATCGCCGGGATGGCGCGCGCCACCCTCCCGCAGAGCCGCACCCCTTGGGAGGCCTACGTCGAGGACTACGACCGCATCAGGGACACCATGGCCCAAGTCCTGGACGGCTTCGAGGATTTCAACCGACGGGTGCGCCTACCGCTGGGATTCCGCATCCGCCAGCCCGCCCGCGAACTCGTCTTCCTCACACCGTCGGGTCGCGCCGAATTCTCTACCGCTGCCCTGCCGGACACACCGCAAGCCGACGACGTACTGGTTCTACAGACGATGCGCAGTCACGACCAGTGGAACACCACGATCTATTCCGACAACGACCGATATCGCGGGATCCACAATCTGCGTACGCTCATCCTGATGAATCCGGACGACATGCGGACCCGCCACATCAAAGATGGCGGACTGGTCGACATCACCGCCACGGCCCGCGATGGCAGCCGGCGGTTCCTCAAGCAGTACCGAGCGATCGAATACAGCATGCCGCGCGGCTGCGCGGCGGGCTACATGCCGGAGATGAACGTGCTAATCGCGGCAAGCGATTACAGCAGCCAGAGCAATCAGCCGCTGATGAAGAACATCAAGGTGCGCGTCGCTCCCAGCACAGCCGAGTGAATTCAGCGTGACGGTGACTACACCACCGAGCTACCTCATCACTGGCGCCGGCGGCGGCATCGCCGGTATCAGCCCGCAGGTGGTGGCCCAACTGCTCAGCCGCGGCGAGGCGGTTCGCGCCATGGTGCACCGCGACGACTCTCGCGCCGATGCGCTGCGTGCCCAGGGCGCCGATGTCGTCGTCGGGGACCTAACCAACCCGGTCGACGTGTTCGCGGCGATGTCTGGCGTCACCCGGATGTTCTTCAACATGAGCGTCTCACCCGATTACCTGCAAGCCACCGCTGTGGTTTGCGCGATCGCGAAGGATCTCGACAACCTCGAAGTTCTGGTCAACATGTCGCAAATGACGGTCTCGCAGATGACCGCCACGAGCACCGAGGAATCCAAGCAACAACGCCTGCACTGGCTGGCGGAGCACGTCATCAACTGGTCCGGCATCCCTGCCGTGCACATCCGCCCCACTGTCCTACTCGAGAACCCATTCTTCACGATGGTGGCCGCCCGCTCGATCCGGGAAACCGGACAGCTGATCCTCCCCTTCGGAACCGGCCGCACTTCGCCCGTCGCATCCAACGACGTCGCTGAAGTCGTGACCGCGGTGCTGTTGGCACCCCAAGATCACCTCGGTGCGGTCTATGAACTAACCGGCCCGACCACGCTGGACATCGACGAGCTCGCCGCACAGTACGCACAAGCCCTCGATCGACCCGTCGCCGCGGTCAGCCCTCCCGACGATGACTGGCTGAAGGTGCTCGATCAGGTGGGACTGGATCCGCATACGCGACAACACATCGCCACCATGGCCAAGCTGCACCGCCAGGGCCGCTACAACCGGTCAACCCGCGACGTTGAAACCATCACCGGCCATCCGGCACAAACTGTGCGGCAATACGTCGAGCAACATCGCCACCTGTTCGACTGACGAGTTGAGCGGGTGCTGCTAGTGGTTCGTGTCGAGAGATAGGTCGGCTGCGGACTCTTTCCGCTTTCGCTCGGCCAGGTCTCGGTCGTCGGCTGCTGCTTGCCGATGGCGGGTTGCGGAGCTGCGGTGTACGCCCGCTTCGGATGCGCCGCGTTGGACGGCCTGGTCTTGCACCTTTGCAAATTGTTCGTGATAGCGTGCCGACTCTTCGAAGAGCGGCTGAGAGTCCTGCGTGTGGGGCGCGCTCGCGAGCCTGTGCGACTCTACGTTCTGCGAGTTCCACATCTCCTGCGGCGTCGACTTCTTCTCCTAGCGATGGTGGCTCGTGCCAAATGGTCATGGCGCCTCTTGCTGTGCAGTCCTTTGCGCCATACCCGCAGAGCGAGCAGCAAAACGTCGGGCTTGACCGCTTGGTAACGCTGCAACGCGTGCTCGCGCACAAAGGCGTACCAGAAAGGGTGCGGGCAAGGGTGCGGGCGGAGGGAGTCGAACCCTATTCAGCTACCTGGTCACAGGGGCGAAACCGGCTCTACCTGCTGAACGACATCACGGTGATTCACGCTAGTTATCTGTTACTGCGCTCAGATTGTGCTCACGGTGTGCTCACGCCGTATCATCGCCCGTCCCGAATCTGATAGACCCGCGACACTGGACAGCCCGGCCGCCTCGGCGAGTTGCTCGCCCGCGATGCCCTGCTCGAAGCCCTCGCGGATCAGGCGGCGTAGCTCGGCGCCTGGCGGTGGCAGCAAGTTTGGGACGGCCTGCCGTTGAGTGGTGCTGAATGCGTTTGCACCATTAGCAAGGGTCGCCGACGGGCGTGTAGTACGGCACACCCTCTACCGTGTAGCACGGCAGGTCGCCCGGCCGGTACGGGTCGGCGGCCGCCGCTATGAGCGCGCCGCCCGCAATGTCACCGGCTATGTGGCTGCAGCCACCCACGTCGACATGATGGCGTCGACCGTCTGCGCCGGCGCAGATGTCGGCGTGCGCTACCGGTGCGATGGCCACCGGCTCGAATCGCGTGTCGTCATCGCTGCTGTCCTGTCATCGAGACACTTAGACCGCCTAGTTGCATGAATGCGAGGCTTCATGCAAGGCTGCAAGGCGTCCGCGGCTGAGATCAACTTTTCCTGGCCATGAGGAGTCTGGGGTAGTCACGAGCAAGGGGGGTCGACGAGAGAGGAAGGCCTCAGAAGCCAATGAGTCGCGACATCCCCAAGACCGAGCAGGCCATCCTCGACGAGCTGAGCGCCGGACATCTGGCCATCACCGAGTTGGCCGAACGCCTGGACGCGAGCGACCGCCAGATCCGTCGCGCCGTGAATGCGCTAGCCGACCGTGGCTTGATCAATCTCTACAAGGTGACCCATCAGTTACCCGATGGCCGCTATGCACCTGTGAAACTGTTCGCGGAGAAGCCAAGCCACTCGCAGTCCTGACGCGAATACGTCAGCTCAGCTTTGCTGCCCGGCGCTGCGGTAGGTCAAAACGGGCAGCGGACCAGCTCGCCGACTGCGGGCATGAAACCAATCATCCACCAGACATCGACTGCCGACTTGCGCGCTAACAATCACGTCCGAGACTCAAGTTGGTCGGCTATCTTCAGCAGTGCCGCACTCATCTCGCGTAGCCGCTCCCGCGCTGGAAGCTCCGCTTGATCCCATTGATCGGCACCGGGCCACTTGCCGTCGCGTAGCCACTCGTAGGGCACGCCCGTCTTCTGCGCCCACATCTGCAGGGATGCTGGGAAAGGCTTGTCAGCGTCCCCGGGCCCGCCAGCCCGCCGCGCAGACGCGATCGGGCGACTGTGAGTCGGTGTTCACGGGGTGATCTCGACAATGTGGTGGGCGCGGGTGACTTTGAGGGCGTCGATGATGTCGTCGGTCCCTTGATCTAACAGCTTGGCCGCCGCACAGGCTGCGCGGATCTCGGCCTCGGTGAACATCGGGACGGGTTCGCAAGATCCCCACCCCCAGTTGGGGCGCTTCCAGCCACAGACCTCAAGCCTTTCGATCAGGCGCTCAATCTCGGGGCTGACTTCGTCCTCAGGCATGTTCTCGTCGTCCTCGCTGTTAGGCCTGTCTGAATCTAGCTGACTACCCCATCAGTTGTGTCGACAAACGCCAACCGGCCCCGGTCCTCGATTCGCGTACTCTCGCACAGTAACCAGTCCGGCGAATGACCGAGAATAACGTAATCCTGAGACCCGCTGTCGGACGTGGTCGGGACATTGACATCTAGGATTACCCGCATGCCAAGCCATTCCGCCACCACCCCATCATCGGCGGTGCCGACCAGTGCGGCAGGATGCGTCGAGGGCAGCATGAGCGGCCTGCCCTGCAAATCAACGATCTGGACGCGGTGGCGGTCACGCTGCATGCCAGGTATTCGCGTGAAAGTGTGCTCAAAATGTGCTCACCTGGTGCTCACGAGGCTCCGCGGCAAACACCGAAATAGCCGTTTACCTGCGCAGACACCGGTGTAGCATCGGTGCGGGCGGAGGGAGTCGAACCCTCGGCGTGCCTCAGGTCAGAGCGTCGAAACGGCTGTGACCTGCGAAATAACATCAAATGTGATTCGTTGAGATTGCCCCGGTTTGTGCCCAAGTGTGCCCAAAATGTGCCCACGGGCGCCCCGTGGCCATGTGGCCCCCGGCTACCTTCATCCGACCTCGAATGTCTGCCCGCCGGGCGTTCGCGCCGCTTGGCCATGACGAGATAAACGCCCCGCCAAGTCGGCCAATGTCCACGTCACAGCGAACGCAACAATGTGGCCGAACTGAACCGATGCTCTACCTAGCCAGATATTCGCTGCCGCAGCAGTGGCAATCCGGGCCCGTCGAGCGCATCCAATAGAGCGGTACGTCCGCCGACTGCCATCATCAGCGCCGACACCGGGCCGCGAATTTCTTTGCCCTTCCGCCATGTTCGGTTTATGTCTGTGGCACGCCACGAGATCCGTCGTAGCCGACTGAGGGGAACTAAGCCTGTTGTTGTCGGCTGGGTCAGACGATCGATCGCCACGGCAGCCAGTTGGGGGTCTGGTTCAAAGGGCAGTCCCAGCGCAATTCTGATATCACCGCTATGCACTAACACATCCGCCAGCGGACCTCGATCCCCGCGCGGTGGAGGGCTCCAATAGTGGTGATCAGCGAGGCGACGCAGAGTGGCGGCGATCTCGTCGGCTGGCGACCGCGCACGACGTTTCGCCAACACATCAATGGCGCGGTCGGGATTCATGTAGCGCATGCCTAACCGAGCAACCGCAGCAGGACCATCCATCAGCATGCTGACGAGATGCGCAGCCACAGTCTTGACATCCCAGCCCGCGCACAGACTCGGAGTCGCGAGTTGCGCCTCATCCAGGCTGTCGATCAGATCGGCGATCCGACACCGCTCCCGTGCCGTAGCGGCATAAACGTCCGCGCGGTCCACCGTCCGAGGATAAGTCCACCCCCAGGTTGATCGGAGTGGAACATCTCCAAGCAGGTGCGGTGCACGTTCACGCGACCGCCTAGGCATCAAATTCACACAAGTGGAGAAGCTAGCCGAAACGCGTCAATATCAGATCGCGCGGTGCCATCCGGTTTACGGCGGATTAGCCTCCCGCGCTCCGAAAGTAGGCGCAGGCACGCCCAAGTCCTCGCGCATCGCCCTTAGCAGCTCCATGATCGCGTCTTCAGCTTTATTCTCGGACAGTCGGCGGGGGTACCGGACGGTACTAAGGCTTTCGGGGGGGCGGATTCGCTGATAGGCATGGTGGCGAAGTTGCGGGAATTTAGAGCGCCACACCGCTGAGAATAAGGAGGGGGGCATGTGAAGCTTTCCGACTGTCCAGTCTTTCCCGCCGAGGCGGCAACCGCCCTAAGCACGGACCGCGGCTTGGGTTGGCGCCTGGCGCGACAGGCCGGCCCGGTTTTGCGAGATCCAGGGGCACACTGGGTGTTTGTCATCGGACGGGAGGAGGTCCTAGCGAATCTGGACGATCCAAGGTTGGATGCCGCCCGTGCTCTTTCCGAGAGCGAACTCCAGGTTCACCAGCAGCTATTCGCGCCAAAATCAGCTCATGACGTTGCGGCAGTGTTCGGTCCGACCGCCGCCGCGCTGATCGATCGTTTCGCCGCCGCTGGTGGCGGTGACGCGGTGGCCGATGTGACCACGCCGATGGCTAGCGCCCTTTTCGACATCGTGTCGCGCCTGCAGCTATTGCCTGTTGAGCACCTGTATGGGCGGTCCGGCCATGTCTTGTCCGAGGCGTGCCGCAACATGTTCAAACACGCCGGCTGGTACCTATTCGAGTTGGCACGCCGCCCCGAATTGTGCGACATGCTTCGACATCAGCCTGAGCTGATACGCGGGTTCGTCGAAGAGGTCCTACGGTTGGAGCCGATGGTGCCGGGTTGCCAACGTTTTACTACCCAGCCAACGACCGTCGGTGGGGTAGAGCTGCCGGCCGGCGTGGTGGTGATGTTGTGTATCGCTGCGGTGCACCGGGACGGCAGCGACGCCATGTCCACTGATGATCTTGTGATTGGCGGTAGGGCGCACCGGCATTGGAGTTTGGGTGCGGGGTCTATGCGTTGCCGTGGCGGGCATATCGTCCGGCAGGTGTTGCGCGTGCTGGTTGAGGAGTGGGTCGGCCGGGCCGGGCATGTTGGGCTGGTTCCCGGTTTCCGGCCAGTGGCCGGGTTCCCGAAGACTCAGAGCTCTTTGTGGCTGCCGGAGCTGCCGCTAGTGACGAGGGCTTAGTACTGGTTTTTCAAGAAGGGCCGCTTGATGCCACGCGACAGCGAACGCATGTAAATAGCAGACCTTCGTCCCTGTTCACCATCGAACCGAAATAGCCACGAATCAGGCGTACTGTCCGCTCCACCAGCTTCAGCAGAGGAGCCGACATGTCCGCGACCGATCACGACTGGACCAAGCCCGCCGCCATGGCGATCCCAAAAGAAGGATATTTCGAGCTCGAGCGGGGGCGGTACGGACCGGTTTTTCCGCGCACTCCGGCCTGCTACGGATTCTCGATCATCGCGAAGGTCAAGGAGGGTCGCGAGGACGCGATCCGCGAACACGGCAAGACCATCCAAGCAGCGATCGCCGAAACACCGGAGTTCCTCGCCCCACTACGCCTGCACTACCTTCGCTGGTTGCTTTTCGATGTCGGCGATGGCTTGACCTTTCAGTACCAGGGCATCTTCGACACCGACTTCGACAAGTACACCGAGGACGCCGTGCAGTTGTTCGGCCAGAGCGGCATTAGCACAGTGTTCACCAATCTCGAAGGCTTCCCGGAGGATTGGAAGGAGAACCCGGACTCATTCGTGAAGTTCGTGCGCGAGCACCACTTCCCAAGCTTCTTGGAGTACGGCGAGTACCCATACGTTACGGCTGATGAGGTCAAGAAGGCGCTGCGGCTTAAGGATGCGTTCTCGACCATGCTCGACCAGATGCAGTAACTGCGCGCAGCACCCGGCAGCGAATCCAGCTTGGTAGTCGTGTTGCCAGATCCTGCTCCGCGCCAACGAGCTGCCTAGGTAATCCTTAAGGGGAACGAGGGCGCGCCGGTCAGACCGGCTCGTGGCCATGACCTAATGCGGACTTCTCTGCGCCGTGCGGCTCGGGAGCGGGGTGGGCCGCTGCCGTCGATAGACGTGGCGGATGCACTGCTGGACGAACGCCGTCCACCACCGTGGTACGGATGTTCAGGTGGCGAGGACATCCGCCAGAGTCCAGGCGACTACAAGGACAACGAGTTAGCAGAATTCGGATACCGATGCCTCAGTCGGTGGTGTGGACGATCAGCACGTCGGTCTTGGCCCTGCGGGAGACTTCGGATGGGACTGCTCCCAGCAGCCGCCCGGCGACCTTGCTGAGCCCGACGTTGCCGACGACCAGCAGGTCGGCATGGACCTCCTCGGCCAGGTGCACCAGCGCGTCGACCGGAGTGCCGACGATCGCCTCCTGCAGCACGTTCTTGGCCCCGGCTTTGTACGCCCGCTCGCTGGCATCCCGCAGGATCTCGCGGAAGGGGGTTTCACCCACCATCCGGTAGTCCGCGCCATGGTCGCTCCCCGGCGGGATGGCGTAGCGGCCCTTTTCCTCGCGGACGGGGGCATGCACCGTCGCAACGATCAATTTCGCGCCGTGATCCGCAGCGATCGCGGCTGCGCGGTCCACCGCAAGCATCGACGTGTGAGAGCCATCGGTGCCGACCACGACGGTCTGATAGGCGCTCATGTCCCACCCAGTGTGAACTCGTAGGTGTGCCCGCTGTTTTTGGCATCAGCGATCAGGTCGTAGAGCGTCTCGATGTTGGTTTGGATCTCAGAGATCAGATCGCTCAGATCATCTAACTCATCCACCCCGCTATCCACCCCGCTATCGTATACATCGCGTGTACGTCAATCTCGGGCCAAGATCAGCCCGAGTCGCCAGAACTGCCCATCCCCACGTACCGGGGTGAGCGGGTTCGTCCGCCCACGGGCCCTCTCAGGGGCCGGTTTCCATGCCCGGCAGCGCCTCACAGCCGAGCAGCCTGGCTAGCAGGCCAAATCGAGCCGGGTGTCCCATGGTTTTTCTCTGAAGGCATCGGGCCACGGGCGCGGCAAACTGGCTGCAAACGAAAATGGTTCCTCGGGTTGCAGTCAAATCGGGGGCCGGGAGCGGGTTGATAGTTACCGTTCCCGGTCCCTCCTAAACTTAGTCTGGCCGCGTCAGCACAGGAGGGCCACAACTCGACTTTGTGACCCCACAAGGTGAAGACCGCTACCGAGTGACGGGCCGGGTGGCGATGCTGAAGGCATGTGATAAACCAACAACGGAGTATGACATGAACCCTGCCGCACACGCATTCTTTGAGCGCAACGCTGATGCCCGGTACTGGTACTACAACCGCAACACCCGCATCCTCAATCCGAAGGTCTGGCGCGACCCGAATTACCACTCGGACCCCTGGCCTGATTCCTTTGAACAACTGGTCAATACCTTACGCGGAACGCGGGGCTGTGATGGTTAGGCCCAACCCGCTGCAATGGATCCGGTACACGCTCGGCGGCACAAGGCGGGCTAACGGTGGCGCGCGCAGGGTGGGGATAGTTGGCCTAGCCGTCCTGGCGGCCATCGCCTTGGGTGCAGCCCCCCTCTGCATTCCACCAGCACAAGCACACGCCGACGATCCCTGTGTCAGCATCACCGATCCCGCTGGCAACCAGACTTGCAGCGACTACTCCCTGCGCGATGAAATCTTGCACAGATACCAAGGCAATTGCCAGGCCAGCCCCCTTTACGGACAGTTGGGCCAACTTTGTCGGGACTAGTCTGCGCCCCTCAATGGAGGGTGGGCTATGCGGAAAGGATTAAAACCGCCCCCCGGCGAGTCGGTAACTCTGTAACGGGGATAACTCCAATTGCCGACTTATCCGGTAAGCGGAAAACTTAGCAGTAAAAGTGTAACGCGCTACAACGTGTTACACTTGGTGGCAGGTTTACAGATGATCTTCACTCGAAGGCAAATCTCATGCACACCACCGCGATCACCAAACCGGACCGCGCCGCCCTGGAAAACCTATGGCGTCATGCCGGCACCTGGGCCGCCGACACCTGGACCCGGCTGAACACCGACCACTTCGACGGTCAGCTGCGCTACCACGGCATCGTCTGGGGACTCACCCCGCACGGCGGGCGCCTCGGTCACACCAGCAACACCGGCCGGATCACCCTGCACCCCGCGCTTCTGTCGCCAAAGAGCGCCGACCCGTGGGACCTGAAGGAGCTGACCGGTGGCATCGAGGTGCTCGGCGCGGCCCACGCCGCCGATGTGCTGCTGCACGAGATGGTGCATGTCGCGCTGTTCGCCGCGGGCGTCGAGCAGCACGGCGAAGGCCAGTCCCATCACAACACGCCGGAGTGGTGCGAGGCGATCATGCGGATCACTCCGCAGCTCGGGCTGCCGCTGATTCTGGCGGCGCCGGTTAAGCCGCGCCGGGTCAACGGGAAGGTCGTCCGCGCCCCGCTGGAGGCGCACCTTCCGCGTGCGGTGATCGCACGGTGGCCGCACACACTGCGGCCCGCCGGCTATTACACCAGCGACGGGCGGATCCACGTCCCGATCTGATGTAACACCAGGTTTCGCGTAACACGTCGCCGAACGCTTCGCGCGCCAGCTTGCGGACGTAGTGCCGGGTCTGGCGGCCCTCACACGACAAGACGACTTGCAACAATCCGGTGCGGCGCTGTGTCGCGGCCGCCAGGATCCGTTCGCGCACGGTGTATTTGCCCATTCGGCGGTGCGGCACCACACGGGCGATGGAGCGCACCCGCCCCCGGTCGGACACCTCGTTAGGCGTCCTCGTAATTGACCACCGGCCGCCATACCTCAGTCACGCGTAGTGCTGTTCCACTGTCCTAGACGGAACCATCTGTCGCCCGGCCGCGATCAGCCGTCCAGGGCAAAGAGTAGCTGGTACATCGTTGAGCCATCGATGGATTCGCGGATGATGTCGGCATGCCCGGCGTGCCGCGTGAACTCCTCGATGATGTGCAACAACACCCATCGCACCGTCCAGTGAGGATCTTCGTAAAGCGCCTGAATGTGGTCGGGCACGACAATCGTCGCGTCAAGGTCGGCCTCGGTGAACACCTTTAGCGTCTCGGCGTTCTGCGCTCGATACGCGGCCAGCAATCCATCGAGGCTTTCGTCGTCCTGAACTATCTGTTGATCGGCGAGGTCCGCCATCATGCCCAGCAAGGATCGGGGATCGTCGGGCCGCAGGTCTCCCGAAGTCACCGGTAGAGTCCATGCGTACTCCATCGTCGTCACATGCTTGATGAGCCCGCCGATACACAGTGCGCTGACAGTCGGGGTGCAGCGGGCCTGCTCGTCAGTCAGACCATGAGAAACGGCGAGGAACGCTGTGTGCTGGTACTTGAGGTACTCAAGCAAGCCTTGACGCTCTCCAGCCACGGGCAGAGGCATTGCGAGCATGGTGCATAGTTTGCGACACGTACGACGATTCGGGGTTCGAACGGCATTAACTCGGCGGTGTTGGGGACTAAAGACCCTTCAGCTGCCGACGCCCGGCGCCCTATCGTCAATCAACCCGGCCGTAGGCACGGAGCATTCGAGTCCGAGCCAAAACCCTTTGAGGCTAACCGGAACGGTGGCCCGCCCGTAACCCCTCGGGCGGGCCATCCTATTCGAGACGAGTCGGTGATGCGCAGTATCGATATTGTCGAGATATTTGATCCTGAGGTTATAGCGGATTGCTACCGCGCCTAAGGGTTGAATCGAGAGTCGCCACCATCTCAGCGTCGACTCCCTGCAAGGGGTTGGGGCCGGCTTACCAGCCGCGGCCGGGGTTCCAGCCGGGGTCCCGGCCGGGGCCACCCGGGCGGCCCGGGTCCCAGCCGCCGGGCCCGTGCCAGTGGCCCGCGTCGCGGGGGTCGCCGTCGTAAAAGCCGTCGTCGTGGCAGCGGCCCCCGTCCCAGTTGTAACCCCAGCCCGGGTCCCAGAATTCACCGGGACACCAGTGATAGTCGGGCAACGGCCCGGCAGGCCCGGGGAATGCCTCAGCGACGCTCGCCGCGCCCAGACCCGCAAGTCCTAGACCTGTGGTGATGGCAGTCGCGGCTGCGATTCGTTTGATGTTTTTCACCTGTTCTTCGTACCACGCAGACCCCGGGCCGCCCAGAGCACACCGCGGAAGGTGCTGGGGGCTTCGTCGGTGCCGCCGACTATTCGTCGCTGGAGAACGCCAAGGAGGCTGCCGAGCGGGCTGCCGAGCGGGCTCCTCAATGCTGATCGGGGGTCAAATCGTGCGCGCCGCAGCGCGTTTCATCTTCCCCATCGGGTCCCTTGCGTCTCGACCACCCGCCGGCGTGCGGTAGGCCAATCATGGACATACCGTCGAACGGGCAGCTGCTCAGCACCCGCTTCTCTGGCAGCACCACCCCGAGGTGGGCGGCTTCCCAATCTTCTCTCGCGTCATACCAGGCGTCATAGGCTTCAGTCCACTCGGCCGCGGTGTCGAACTCCCGGCCGTCGAAGACCAGTAGCCCGGGTGGTGGCACATCTTCACCAGCGCGGCGCCTCACCAGTCCTCCCCCGTCACCACGGTGCCGCCGCCAACATGGTGACCGTCACGCTCCTCCTCGATCCGCGCCAACAGACGCGCCCGCCGCGCACGGCACCGCTCATCGAAAGCGACCCGCTCCCGATACTTCGCTTCGGTGGCATAGAACACCCCGTTAAGCCACCACCCACCCCGACGATCGGACTCAAGAATCCGGCGCATTTCACGCCCCCACGATGTGCACGCCGCGAATCTGACGCCTCTGCGCCCGGCGCCCCGAAACCTGGTCACGCTCATCGCCCGCAGGCATCCGCAACACCGCCACCAACTTCGCCAGCACCACCTCCAGCTGGCGGGCCTCAACCAGCGCCGGGTGCGGCCTAGCCCCGATCAGCGCACCGTCTTTGACGATCGCCGCATTCAGCGCGTCTAGCCGGTCTACCACCCGCGTCAACTCAATCAGTAGGACTTCCTCGTGGGCGCCGAGCTCATATTCGCCGACCACGGCGCGCCATAGCCGGGCACCGCCCGGACCGGTGCCCTTTGGCGGGGCCGGGACTGATTTAGCCATCATCGTCCTCCATTCGGTCGAATCGGCGCGAATCCGGTTGACTCGCTTGGCTTTTCGTGTTTTGAATTGTGTTGTGGCGCATTAGCTTCGACCTTATCAGCCGTTACGGATATCGAACCAACTGAGCTCGGGCACAAGTCGGCGAAGATCACCCTGGATGTCTACAGCGACCTGTTCGACAGCGATCTCGACGCCGTCGCTTCAATTCTTGATTTGAAGTGTGCCCAAAGTGTGCCCAAACGGGTGCCAGCGGCCCACTCTCCGGCCATGAAAAGTGGCTCTCACCTGCGCGAACAGGCGTAGAAACGGGGTGCGGGCGGAGGGAGTCGAACCCTCATGCTCTTTCGAGCACCGGCACCTAAAGCCGGCGCGTATGCCATTTCGCCACGCCCGCAGCGTGCCGATCTTATCGCTTGGTGTACCGAAGACTTGTCTGCAATGCGGCCTAGCTTGGCCCATAACTGACGAAAGGCTTTCGCGTGCGGTCTGCGGAGCAGTTCGAGGCTGCGAGGCGCCTCATCGAAGCTGGTGTAAACGACTGCGCGATTGCGCGTCAACTCGGTGTGCCGCGAGCGACGGTGCGAGACTGGCGATGCCGACCACAAACTCGGCCAAGGCTAGCGCGCGGATCCGGCTGCGGTGTCGTTCATGACTTTTCCGCACTTCCAGCAGCGCCTTACTGCTATGTACTCGGTCTGTATCTCGGCGACGGCTGCATCTCACGGAACCAACGAGTTTGGCGTCTCCGCATCACCCTCGACAAGAAGTACCCCGGCATCATCGAACGCTGTCGCGACGCGATCGACATGTTGATGCCAGGGCAGCGCGCATCGGTGCAAAAGCAACCGAAAGGATGCGTAGCGGTATCGCTCTACTCAAAACACTGGCCGTGTCTGCTGCCTCAGCACGGTCCCGGCAAGAAGCACTTGAGGCCGATTCGGCTGGAGCCCTGGCAGGAATTGCTCGTCAAGCAAGGCACCGAACACTTCATCCGCGGTTTGATCGATAGCGATGGCTGCCGTGTGGTCGCGAACGACCGCGGCGTCCGAAGCGTCCGTTACCACTTCTCGAACCGATCCGACGACATTCGAGGCCTGTCTCTGCCTCGGGATTCCGTGGACTCGGCCGGGCAAGTACATCATCGCCGTTTACCGCAAGGCCGCGGTGGCGCGTCTCGACGAATTCGTCGGGCCCAAGTCATGAATTTCGCCGCGCGGTACCTTCAAGGGGTGTCCACTACCCGTCGTCGCAGGCCCGCGCTGATCGCTTTGGTGATCGTCGCGGCCTGCGGCTGCCTGGCTTTGGGCTGGTGGCAGTGGACCAGGTTCCAGTCGCCGTCGGGCACCTTCCAGAACCTCGGCTACGCGCTGCAGTGGCCGCTGTTCGCCTGGTTCTGCATCTACGCCTACCGCAACTTCGTGCGCTATGAGGAGGCGCCGCCGGTGGTGCGGAAGAGCGGCACCGTCACCGAGATACCTGCCGGGCTGCTGCCCGAGCGCCCCAAGCCCATGCAGCAACCACCCGACGATCCCGCGCTGCGGGAGTACAACGCGTACCTGGCCGAGCTCGCCAAGAAAGACGCTGAAAAACAGAACAGGACCACCGCATGACGGCACCCGAGACACCCGAAGCAGTGTCCGCCGACAAGATCCGCACCGCGCTGCTCGGCTATCGGATCATGGCGTGGACGACGGGTATCTGGCTGATCGCGCTGTGCTACGAGATCGTCTCGCACATTGCGTTCCACCACGAAATCCGGTGGATCGAAGTGGTGCACGGCTGGGTGTATTTCGTCTATGTGCTAGCCGCTTTCAATCTGGCGATCAAGGTCCGCTGGCCGATTGCCAAGACGATCGGCGTGCTGCTGGCGGGGACCATCCCGCTGCTGGGCATCATCGTCGAGCACTTCCAGACGAAGGACATCAAGGCGCGCTTCGGGGTTTAGGGACATGGCCGAACGTGACGCTGGTGTCACGCTCGCGACCCAACGTGACGCTGGTGTCACGCTCGGTGGGCCGCCAGGGCGCGCAGCGCGGGTAAAAGCAGGGCCAGCGCGCGACCTCGATGCGAGACCGCATCCTTCTCGACCGGGCTGAGTTGCGCAGCGGTGCGGTCGCTCCCGTCGGGAATGAAAACCGGGTCATAGCCGAACCCGCCGTCGCCGCACGGCTCCCGGGCAATGGTGCCCGGCCACTCGCCGCGGACGACGACTTCGTCGGACGCCGAGACCAGCGCACAAGCCGACACGAACGCCGCGCCGCGCCGTCCGTCGGGCACATCGCGCAACTGCGCAAGCAGCAGTGCGGTGTTGCCGGCGTCGTCGCCGTGGTTACCCGACCAGCGTGCCGACAGCACGCCGGGCATACCGTTGAGCGCGGTCACCTCCAAACCGGAGTCGTCGGCCACACTCGCCAAACCGGTCGTGGCGAACGCATCCCGCGCCTTGGCCAATGCATTGTCCTCAAAGGTCGCACCGGTTTCGGGCGCTTCGTCGAACGGCGCCACATCGTTCAGCGACATCAGCGTCAACCCCGACAGCCCGGCGCCATCCAGTACTCGGCGCAACTCGGCCAGCTTCTTGGGGTTGCGGCTGGCGACCAACAGGCGGGTCACCAACCACTCCTAAACATCTCGTGGCGGCGAGGTCGGCTCAGCATGGGCTCGGGACGATGGCGAACATGCCTAAGTACATCGCTAGGCGATGCGTAGGTGGGCGTCGGGTCTCCGTTGTCCGGCTCGGATAGTTCCGGGCGGTAGCGGAGTTGGCCTGCGTAGACGCACAACAGCACGTGTGACACAAGACAGGCTGTGCCTGTGCTAGTGCAATGGCCAGCGCGGGACATAATCCTATACACGCCGGATGGAACGACGGACAATGCCAGGTTTATGAAGCGATTAACCGCAGGGTGGGCAGCGACGGTGTTGGTGTCCGGCTACTTAGGGCTGGCCGGTCTGGGACTGGCCGCAGGTGTCGCTCAGGCCAACCCCCCGGGCTGCGGTCAATATTCGGCCTGTTGGTGCCCAGGGCAACGTATGCCCGCTGGCGGCAATGTAGTGGGAGATTGGGACATGAGCGTCTGCCACGACTACCACTTTTCCGATCAGGACTACCCACCTGGGCCGCACATGCAGGCGGAACAGGGCCCGGCGCCGCGTGACCCTAGTTGCCCTCCTTGGGCCACGATCTTCAGCGGCCCGGCACAGTGCGGGGGCCTCTAAGTAGGAAATATGGACTGCGGTTACGGGCCGGGGTTGTCACCCGGTGCGCGGGTTGACGGCTAGCCGGGTCACCAGGCACTCCCAAACATCAACGCGCGTTACCCATCTGGCCGATGCCCCCTCAGCAGGGCGACGTTTCACCAGAAAATTTCAGGCCCAACAATATCTACGAGGTCACTCCAGGACGAAGACCGGGATTAGCCCTGTCCGTCAGTGACTGCAGCTCGATGTAGTGGGGGTAGGCTTCGATCGCCCTCTGCCACCACTCGTCTCGCTCGGCGCCGTGGACCTCACGGGCCGTCAGCTCGAACACCTTGTCGCCGTCTTGTGCGGTCACCTTCGGGTTGGCCCGGAGGTTGTAGACCCAGGACGGGTTCTTGGGGGCTCCCCCGATGGACCCGACCATCGCTGGCGACCAGCAGCCGGGTCAGCTTCCGAACGCCTTCGGCGGCGGGGCCCCTTCGGGCAACACACCCGGATACGGCCGCTCCAATGCCTCACGTTGTGCCGCGAACAACGTGTCGCAGGCGCCAAGCGCCATGTCGAGCAGCTTGTCCAGCGTCGAACGAGGGAACGTCGCGCCCTCACCGGTCCCCTGAACCTCCACCAGGGTCCCGGTGTCGGTGGCCACGACATTCATATCCACTTCGGCGCGCGCGTCTTCTTCGTAGGGCAGGTCCACCCGAATCCTGCCGTCGACCACCCCGACGCTGACCGCCGCGATGGCGCACGACAGCGGCCTGGGATCCGAGAGCTTCCCCGCCGCTGACAGGTAGGTCACCGCATCGGCCAGCGCTACGTAGGCGCCCGTGATGGCCGCGGTGCGGGTGCCGCCGTCGGCCTGCAACACATCGCAGTCGACGGCGATTGTGTTCTCGCCCAGCGCCGCCAAGTCGATGCACGCTCGCAGCGACCGGCCGACCAGCCGACTGATCTCCTGGGTACGCCCGGACAGCCGGCCTCTCACCGATTCGCGGTCAGAGCGAGTATGCGTGGCCGAAGGCAGCATCGCGTACTCCGCAGTCAGCCACCCCAGGCCCGACCCCTTGCGCCAGCGCGGTACCCCCTCGGTGACGCTGGCGGTGCACATGACCTTGGTGTGACCGAATTCGATCAGTACCGATCCCGCCGGGTGTTCGGTGAACCCGCGCGTGATGACCACGGGGCGAAGCTCGTCGTCAAGGCGACCGTCTTCTCGTTTGGACACGACGCCAACCCTAGCCCGCTGACGATGCGCGCCCGGCACCGCGAGGTGGGGGCACCCCCAGCCGCGTAGCGGCGAGGGGGCGAGGCGGGCAATTCAGCACAGCCGGTCGGCTCAGACCCTCTCAGAGCGGCGGACATCGAACGTCTCACCGCACACCACCGCATGCACGGGGCCATCGAACTCGGCCTTGGCCTCGCTGATCACGTCCTCACGCGAAGTCCACGGCGGGATGTGTGTCAGCAGCAACTCGCGAACGCCGGCCTGTGCCGCAGCCCTGCCAGCCTCGGTGCCCGACAGGTGCAGAGCGGGGGGATGATCAGGCGCGTGCGTCCAGGAGGCCTCGCAGAGGAAAACGTCGGCGTCGCGAGCCAGCTCGATGAGCTGATCGCAGGCGCCGGTGTCACCGCTGTAGACGAACGAGGCACCGTTGGGATCGGTGACCCTCAAGCCATAGGACTCGGTTGGGTGAGCGACCACCCGCGGCACTACCGTCAGCGCGCCGAACGTCACCGGCTCACCGTCGACCCAGTGATGAACGTCGAAGATGTCGGAGCAATCGTCGATCTCCCCGCCATAGGGTGACGATGCGGCCCCCAACCGTGACCATGTATCGCTCGGGCCGTACAACAACGCCTTGCCGAGGGGGCGCGACGGGTGGTAGCGGCGCCATACGAACAGGCCCGGCATATCCAGACAGTGGTCGGCGTGCAGATGGGATAGGAGCACATGCACCGAGCCTGGATCCATGTACCGCTGCAACGCGCCGAGCACGCCCCCGCCGAAGTCGAGGACCATCGGCGGAGTATCCGGAGCCCGAAGCAGATAACCCGATGCAGGCGAATCCGGACCGACCACGCTGCCAGAGCAGCCGAGCACGGTTATTCGCACGGACACTACTGTGCCATGCCCAATATCACGATGGAGAAAACATTGCCGCATTGGGTGATCAGAATCATCTGCATACCTAGGAAACGTGGGTGTGACGAACGGGTTCAACGCCGGTTACCGCGGGACCCAGGAATCGCGCCGCCAGTTTGGTGAATGCCTCAGGGTCGCCCGTGGCTTCGAAAACCCGGGTGGCGGGCGGTGCGTCATGCGGGCGCAGCAGGTCCCGCTGAGTGAGCACCCGAAGCACTTCCTTCGCGGTTTCCTCAGCGCTCGAAACCAGCGTCACGTTCTCGCCCATCGCCAGTTGGATCAGCCCGGACAGCAGTGGATAGTGCGTACATCCCAGCACCAGGGTGTCGACCTGGGCGCGCTGCAGCGGCTCCAGATAACCCTCGGCCAGTCCGAGCACCTGACGCCCGCTGGTGACGCCGCGCTCGACGAAGTCGACAAAACGCGGGCAGGCCACCGCGGTGATCTCGGTGTCGTGGGCGGCGGCGAACGCGTCCTGGTAGGCGTGCGAGGTGATGGTCGCCTGCGTACCGATCACCCCAATACGGCCGTTGCGGGTGGTGGCGACCGCACGGCGCACCGCCGGCAAGATCACCTCGACGACGGGCACGTCGTAGCGCTCGCGAGCATCCCTCAGGCACGCCGCAGACGCCGTGTTGCATGCGATCACCAGCGCCTTGACGCCGCGGCCGACGAGGTCGTCACCGATGGCCAGTGCGTGCGCACGGACCTCGGAGATGGTGAGGGGACCGTAGGGACCGTTACCGGTGTCGCCGACGTAGACGATGTCCTCGTCGGGCAGTTGGTCGATGATCGCGCGGGCAACCGTCAGTCCCCCGACGCCGGAGTCGAAGACCCCGACGGGTGCCAGTAGCGAGCTCATGTCTTCGGGCGCGGCGAACCAGTGCCGGCTTTTCTCTGTGCGCGGGCCTTGCGTTCGGGAGCGGACAACAGATACGCCGCCACGACGCCGGCAATGGCACCACACAAATGGCCCTGCCAGGACACGCCACCACATTGGTTGAGCACCGGCATCGCGCCGAGCAGGATGCCGCCGTACACGAACAAGACCACCAGCCCGATGATGATGTCCCACACCCTGCGGACAAAAAGCCCGAACACCAGAAGGAAGGCCAGCCAGCCGAAGATCAGGCCGGAGGCCCCGATGTGGTCCGTCGGGCCGCAGCTGCTGCCCATGTTGCCGATCAGCCAGGTGCCGAAGCCGCCCAGGATCCACACTATCGCGGTGGCCCAGACGAACCGGGACAATCCGGCCAGCGTCATCAGAAAGCCCAGCACCAGCATTGGGATCGTATTGGCCATCAGGTGCGCCCAGTTGGCGTGCAGAACCGGTGCGAAGATGATCCCCCACAGCCCGTCGGTTTCCAGCGGCCTGATCCCATTGTCGTCCAGCTTGTTGCCCGTCAGCTGGTCAATCAGCTCGACAAGGTAAAGCAGCGCCACGAAGGTGAGGATCGTGGCCCCGCCCACCATCCAGCGGGGCCGTTTCTTCGGCTGTGTTGCTGGCGCCCGCGGATGTCCCTGGGTCATGCCCATAGCTGCCCTTCCAAAGCGTTCTCGGCATCATCCAGGCTACCGGTGTAGGCGCCGGTAGACAGATACTTCCAGCCGGCGTCGGCGACCACGAAGGCGATGTCAGCGCGCTCACCGGCCGCCAGCGCCGTCGCTGCGACTCCCAGGGCGGCATGCAGCACCGCACCCGTCGAGATGCCCGCAAAGATTCCTTCGGAGTCCACCAGCTCGCGCGTGCGACGGACCGCGTCGGCCGAGCCGACCGAGTAGCGGGTGGTAAGTACGTCCGGATCATAAAGTTCGGGCACAAATCCTTCATCGATGTTGCGCAGCGCATACACCCCTTCGCCGTAGCGAGGTTCGGCGGCCACGATCTTGACGTCGGGAACGTGCTCACGAAGAAATCGCCCGGTGCCCATCAGGGTGCCGGTGGTACCCAGGCCGGCGACGAAGTGAGTGATCTCGGGGAGGTCGGCCAGCAGCTCGGGTCCGGTGCCGCGGTAGTGCGAGTCGGTGTTGGCCGGGTTGCCGTACTGATACAGCATCACCCACGATGGGTTGGCGGCGGCCAGCTCCTTGGCGGTCGCCACCGCGGTGTTCGACCCGCCCTCGGCCGGCGAGAAGATGATCTGTGCGCCGTAGAGCTCCAGCAGCTGACGCCGTTCGATGGAGGTGTTCTCGGGCATCACGCAGATCAACCGGTAACCCTTCAACCGGGCCGCCATCGCCAGTGAGATGCCGGTGTTACCGCTAGTGGGCTCGAGGATCGTCGCGCCGGGCGCCAGTAACCCGTTCTCTTCGGCCTGCTCGATCATCCTCAACGCCGGTCGGTCCTTGATCGAACCGGTCGGGTTTCGGTCCTCGAGCTTGGCCCACAGCCGCACGTGCGGTCCATCCGACCCGTCGCTCCAACGCGGTGAGAGCCGCGACAGACCGACCAGCGGCGTGTTGCCCAGGGCCTGCAGCAGCGAGTCGTAGCGCGTCATGTGCTCCGCTCACCCACCGGCTCAACCACCCGCCACCGCGGGCAGGATGGTCACCGAGTCGCCGTCGGCGATCGTGGTGCCCAGGCCGCCCGAGAATCGCACGTCCTCGTCGTTGACGTAGATGTTCACGAAGCGGTGCAGCTTGCCGTTATCGATCAGGCGCTCGGAGATACCGGAGTAGTTGGCCTCCAGGTCGCTGATGATCGCGCCCAGTGTGTCACCGCTCGCGGAGACGCGCTTCTCGCCGCCGGTGTGCGGCCTGAGGATGGTCGGGATGGACACGGTGACGCTCATGCGGGCCTTTCTAGAACGGGTCAGGCGGGTACTGCTCGACGATATCGAGCGGTTCTTCGGTGACGGCGCCGTCGATGATGCGATAGCTGCGCAGCTCGTGGCGGTCCGGGTCGCGGGTGGATACCAACACGTAGTGCGCGTCCGGCTCGGCAGCCAGCTTCACGTCGGTGCGGCTCGGGTAGGCCTCGGTTGCGGTGTGTGAGTGATAGATGACGACCGGGACCTCATCGGAATCGTCCATTGCCCGCCACACCTTGAGCTGCTCTTGGGCGTCGAAGCGATAAAAGGTCGGCGAGCGCTCGGCATTGACCATCGGGATGTGCCGCTCCGGACGATCGGAGCCTTCCGGGCCGGCCAGCACCCCGCACGCTTCGTCGGGGTGGTCGCGACGCGCGTGGGTAACCATGGCCTCCACCAGGTCAACGCGAATCACCAGCACGTCAACTGTTCCCTTTCCCGAGATTTTCGGACCCGAATGCTCCGGGCAACATGCCGCGGTAGGTGGGTATTCCGGCCACCGACTCGGCGGCGAGCACACCGACCAGCACCGCACGAGCCAGGCAATCAGCCGCGGCCGCGCCCACCTCGGTGACCAGGCCGGTCTGCGGAGAAAATGCGGCGGGCACTGGTTTCGAACTGACCGCCGGCGCCACCTCGACCGCCCCGGTAGCCAGCGCGAACACTGCATCGCCGTCCAACGGCGTATGTGCCGGCCGGATGGTGCGGGCTAGGCCGTCGTGGGCGGCGATCGCGACGCGTCGGCATGCCGCCGAGGTCAGCGCGGCGTCGGTCGCCACCACCGCGATGGTGGTATTCAGCGGGCTCAAGGGCGACGGCAGCTGCGCGAACGCGTCGATCTCCTCGGCCGGCGGTGGCCGCAGCGCGAACTCTTCGATCAAGGCCGCCATCCACGGCAGACCGGTGGCGCGGTCGGCCACGTCGCCTGCCGAGTTCACCGCGACCAGCGCGCCGACGGTCACGCCGGACGGCAGTGTCGTCGAGGCGGTTCCGATACCACCCTTGAGTACGCCGGCCCGCGCCCCCACCCCGGCGCCGACCGTCCCGACGAGCACCCCTTCATCGCTCGCGGCACTGGCTGCGGAATACCCGAAGTCAGCGGTCGGCCGGCAGTCCCAGCCGCCGACCGGCAGATCGAAGATCACCGCAGCGGGCACGATGGGCACCACGCCGCCCTCCATTGCCACGCCACGGTCGTGTTCCTCCAACCAGCGCATGACGCCGTCGGCGGCTGCCAGACCGTAGGCGCTGCCGCCGGCGAGCAACACCGCGTCGACGAATCGCACGGTGTTGGCCGGATCCAGCAAGTCGGTCTCGCGGGTGCCGGGCGCACCGCCCCGGCAATCGACCGCCCCAACCGTCCCGGGTGGGGTCAGCAGGACGCTCACGCCAGAGGCCCAACCGGCGCCTAAGGACGCGTCGGGGTCCAGTCTGTGGTAATGGCCGACGCGGATTCCCCCGACGTCCGTGATGGAATTCATCCGGCCGCCATCAGGATCATTGCTGCCCCATCAGCACCAGGACGAGGTATTCCTGCAAGACTGTCAGCCACTGGTAGACGTCGAAATGCGCGGCCAACGGATGGTCAGCCGCCAGGCGATCCGGGCCCTCGGGCCCGATCTCGAGCATGACTCCCAGCGTCAGCCGAATGTCGTTGACCGCCGCGATCCACGCGTTGGCGCCTTCCTCAGTCAGTTCGAACCGGCCGCCGTTGTCCGGAAGGGTGTCTAACAACTCCTGTGCGGCAACGCGTTTGGCGTTAATGATCTCTGGTTCGTGCAGACTGCGCAGTGCGGCGTTGAGGCTTTCGGAAGTATCGGTCGAGGAGTCGTCCTCCCCGTCTGACTTGTAGAAATCTGGCAGCAGTCGACGCAGCGTCGACTCCCGCGGCGGTTCGGAGTTTCCGGTCTTGATACCGGTGATCTCCTCGAGTTCGTCTGCCGGCGAGGAAGATTCGCGCTCGTCGAGCAAGCCGATCATCGCGACGACGAGGTTCTTGAGCAGGGCCGCCTCATGCGGAGCCAAGGCGGACCGAAAACGGGGACCGTTTGCGGTCTCGACGCGCTTCCATTTGCGCACGGGAAATCCCGGATGCCCTCGAATCTCACCGGTCCTTCTGCATCGTCGCCCACAAACCGGCGGCGTGCAGTTTGGACACGTCGACCTCCATAGACTCCCGGCTGCCCGCCGACACCACTGCCTTACCTTCGTTATGCACCTGCAGCATCAGCTTGGTGGCATGCGGCTCGCTGTAGCCGAACAACTTCTGAAACACATACGTCACGTAGGTCATCAGGTTGACGGGGTCGTCCCACACGATGGTGACCCATGGACTGGCCGTGACGTGCACCGGAGCGGACTCGCGTTGTCCGGTAGTGCCCGGCTTGGTGGGCGCTGACGCAACAACCATGGCCTCTACGATACCGAGGGATAGGCCGCCTGCCGCCAGCCGTTACCTTTACGGGATGAACGACCCGGTCTTAGCTGGGCTGCTAACAGACAAATACGAGTTGACCATGCTGGCAGCGGCGCTGCGCGACGGCACCGCCAATCGCCGGACCACGTTCGAACTGTTCGCCCGACGCCTCCCCGAGGGTCGCCGTTATGGTGTGGTCGCCGGAACCGGCCGACTGCTGGAAGTGTTGCCGCAGTTCAGGTTTGATGACGACGCGTGCCAGCTGCTGGCGCAATTCCTCGACCCCGACACGCTGCGTTACCTCCGCGATTTCCGGTTCGGCGGCGATATCGACGGCTACGCCGAAGGCGACCTGTACTTTCCCGGTTCCCCGGTGCTGTCGGTGACCGGCAGCTTCGCCGAATGCGTGGTGCTCGAAACGCTGGCGCTGTCGATCTTCAACCACGACACCGCGATCGCATCCGCGGCGGCGCGAATGGTCAGCGCCGCGGGAGAACGACCGCTGATCGAGATGGGATCACGACGAACCCACGAACGCGCCGCCGTGGCCGCGGCCCGCGCCGCCTATATCGCCGGGTTTACCGCGACATCCAACCTGGAAGCCGAGCGGCGATATGGGATACCCACGGAGGGCACCGCCGCGCACGCGTTCACGATGCTGCACACACGCGACGACGGACCCGACGAACTGGCCGCATTTCGTGCCCAGGTCGACGCGCTGGGCGTACACACCACGCTGCTGGTGGACACCTACGACGTGACAACCGGTGTGGCCAACGCCGTCGCCGCCGCCGGGGCGACGCTAGGCGCGGTGCGCATCGACTCCGGCGAGCTGGGAGTGCTGGCCCGCCAGGTGCGCGAGCAGCTCGACCAACTGGGCGCGACCCAGACCCGCATCGTGGTGTCCGGCGATCTCGACGAGTTCTCCATCGCCGGGTTGCGCGCCGAGCCGGTGGATAGCTACGGCGTCGGCACGTCGCTGGTCACCGGTTCGGGTGCCCCCACCGCGAGCATGGTCTACAAGCTGGTCGAAGTGGACGGCATGCCGGTACACAAGCGCAGCACCCACAAAGAATCCGACAGCGGCCATAAAGACGCGCTGCGCTTGTCACGCCCGACCGGCACGATCACCGAGGAGATCGTGTATCCGGCGGGCCGTCCACCCCCCACCACCGAGCCGTTCCGGGTGCTGACCGTCCCGCTGGTGCGCGGCGGGGATGTAGTGGCCGAAACGGGTCGAGGAGGAGCGCTGGCCGCAGCCCGGGACCTGGTGGCGTCCGGGCTGCACAGCCTGCCATGGGAGGGACTGAAATTAGCGCACGGCGACGCGGCGATCCCGACGGTGCAGATCGGCTTCTGAGCTATACCGTCGACGTGCCGGGGAGCCCATAGACCAAGGGAGTAATCACGCCAGAGGTGTCAGTATCCGTGCCCGAGTTGCTGGCCATCGCCGTGGCCGGGCTCGGCGGCAGCGAACGCAGCGGCCAGCTTGAGATGGCCGCTGCCGTTGCGCAGGCCTTCGACACCGGTAAGCACCTCGTCGTGCAGGCAGGCACCGGGACCGGTAAGTCACTGGCATATCTGATTCCCGCGATCGTCCGCGCGGTCAGCGACGAGGGGCCGGTCGTGGTTTCGACGGCAACCATTGCCTTACAGCGTCAACTCGTAGATCGTGATCTGCCCAGACTGGCAGATTCGCTCGCCGACGCACTGCCCCGCCGGCCGCAGTTCGCGTTGCTCAAAGGACGACGAAATTACCTGTGTCTCAACAAGATTCACAACGGCAGCGCGGCCGATGCCGATGAAGAGAGTCTTGCCGAACGGCCGCAGGACGAACTCTTCGACGCCATGGCGGTCACCGCGCTGGGTCGTGACGTGCAGCGACTCACCGCCTGGGCGTCGACGACCGACTCCGGTGACCGCGATGACCTCAAGCCCGGTGTGCCAGACCGATCCTGGTCCCAGGTCAGCGTTTCCGCGCGGGAATGTCTCGGCGTGGCCCGCTGCCCGTTTGGCACTGAGTGCTTTTCCGAACGGGCAAGAGGAGCCGCCGGCCGGGCCGATGTTGTCGTCACCAATCACGCGCTGCTGGCCATCGACGCCGTTGCCGAATCGGCGGTGCTGCCCGAACACGCGCTGCTGGTGGTCGACGAAGCGCACGAGTTGGTAGACCGGGTGACGTCGGTGGCCACCGCGGAGCTGACGCCGGCGACGCTTGGCGTTGCATCCCGGCGGATCACCCGTCTGGTGGATCCGGAGCTGACGCAGCGGCTGGAGGCGACGTCGGCCAACTTCGCAGCCGCGATCCACGACGCAACACCAGGCCGCATCGATCATCTCGACGAGGAGATGGCGACATATCTGGTCGCGTTGCGCGATGGCGCCAGCACGGCACGCTCGGCGATCGACACCACCAGCGACGCCAAGGCGGCATCAGCGCGGGCCGAAGCGGTTGCAGCGCTGAGCGAGATATCCGATACCGCTTCGCGCGTCCTGGCCTCGTTCGCTCCCGCCATCCCGGACCGCACGGATGTGGTCTGGCTGGATCACGAGGACAATCGGGGTTCGCCCCGCCCGGTGCTGAGGGTGGCGCCGCTGTCGGTGGCCGCGTTGCTGCGCGACCACGTGTTCGCGCGGTCGACGACTGTGTTGACATCGGCGACCCTGACGGTCGGCGGATCCTTCGACGCGATGGCCACGGCGTGGGGCCTGGCCGGACCGGACTCCGCTGAGTACCCACCCTGGCGTGGTCTCGACGTCGGATCGCCGTTCCACCACGCCAAGGCGGGAATCCTCTACGTCGCGGCCCATCTGCCACCGCCGGGCCGGGACGGCACCGGCTCGGCCGAGCAGCTAGCCGAAATCGCCGAACTCATCACCGCCGCCGGCGGGCGCACGCTGGGGCTGTTCTCGTCGATGCGGGCCGCCCGGGCCGCCGCCGAGGCCATGCGCGAACGGCTATCGACCCCGGTGTTGTGTCAGGGCGACGACAGCACCTCCGCGCTGGTCGAGCAGTTCAGCGCCGACGCGGAGACCTCACTGTTCGGCACCTTGTCCCTGTGGCAGGGCGTCGACGTGCCGGGACCATCGCTGTCGCTGGTGATGATCGACCGCATCCCGTTCCCCCGGCCCGACGACCCACTGCTGGGCGCTCGCCAGCGCGCGGTGGCCGCACGTGGCGGTAATGGCTTTATGGCCGTTGCCGCCAGCCACGCGGCGCTACTGCTGGCGCAAGGGTCGGGACGGCTGTTGCGTCGTGTCACTGACCGCGGAGTGGTTGCGGTGCTCGACTCCCGGATGGCCACCGCCCGCTACGGCGGTTACCTGCGCGCCTCGCTACCGCCGTTTTGGCAGACCACCGACGCCGCGCAGGTCCGCGGGGCGCTGGAGCGGCTGCGCACTGCCCCAAAGTCTTAAGCCAGGGTGACCAGGCCGAGCTCGTTGCTGGCAGCAAGCATCGGATGGTTGGGCAGCACGCGCACCGTGTATCCGACCGCTCCAGCCAGTGGCAGCGGCATCGTCGTCGAGAAGACCTGGTTGCCTCCTTCGGCAGTGCCGGCATACGACATTTCGACGGTCACCGGGTCCAGCAGTGCATCGCTGGCATCAACCCTGCCCACCAGCGCTTGGACCGTGACCTCGTCGGGCGCCAACCCGGCCAGTTGCACGGTCGCGGTCAGGGTCAGCTTCGAGCCCAGCACCGGAGTATCCGGCAGGCCGGTGCTGTCGACGTCAGTGATGTCGATCTTGGGCCAGGCTTGTTCGGCGCGCCTGCGGTAGGCGGCCAGTTCGCGCGCAGCGCCGAACTCCACGCCGCTTGCCTCGCTTTCGTCGCCCTCGGCGGGTGCGATGGTCCTGCGCAATGACTGCGCCGCCGGCGTGTAGTAGTGCTCGACGTAATCACGCACCATCCGGGACGCCAGTACTTTCGGGCCGAGGGTCTGCAAGGTGTGGCGCACCATTTCGATCCACCGCGGCGGCACCCCATGTTCGTCGCGTTCGTAGAACTTCGGTGCCACCGCTTGCTCCAGGAGCTTGTAGAGCGCGCTGGATTCCAGGTCGTCGCGACGGGCCTCGTCGGCCAGCCCGTCGGCAGACGGTATCGCCCAACCGTTTTCGCCGTCGTACCATTCATCCCACCAGCCGTCGCGGATGGACAGGTTCAACCCGCCATTGAGCGCACTCTTCATTCCTGAGGTGCCGCAGGCTTCCAGGGGCCGCAGCGGATTGTTCAACCAGACGTCGCAGCCCCAATACAACAGCCGGGCCATCGACATGTCGTAGTCGGGCAAGAACGCGATACGGTGGCGCACCTCGGGCCGGTCGGCGAACCGCACCACCTGCTGGATCAGCGCCTTGCCCCCGTCGTCGGCCGGGTGCGACTTGCCGGCAACGATCAGCTGAATCGGTCGTTCTTTGTCGAGCAGCAGCTGCTCCAGTCGGTCCGGGTCGCGCAGCATCAGGGTCAGCCGCTTGTACGTCGGTACTCGCCGAGCGAACCCGATGGTAAGCACGTTTGGATCGAATGCCGTTGAAATCCAGCTCAGTTCGGCATCCGAGGCGCCGCGTTCCAGCCACGAGCGGCGCAGCCGCGTCCGGACATCCTCGACCAACAGCGCCCGCAGTTGAGAGCGGATCCACCACAGATGACCGGGGTCGACCTCCTGCAGGCGCAGCCAGACACCGGGATCACTGAACGAGTCCGAACCGGCCAGTTCGCGGCCCAGCTGCAACCACTGTGGCGCCGCCCAGGTGCGCGCATGAACGCCGTTGGTGATCGATCCGATCGGTACCTCAACGGAGTCGAATCCGGGCCAGAGCTCGTTGAACATGGCCCGACTCACCCGACCATGCAGCAACGAGACACCGTTGGCGCGCTGGGCCAGCCGCAGGCCCATGTGGGCCATGTTGAACTTTTCCGGATCATCCTCGGCGCCGAGCGCGACGATCCGGGCGGTCGGGACGCCAGGCAGCAACACAGGCGCGCTGGCGCCTCGATTCTTGTCGTCGAGGTGGTCGTCGAAGTAGAGCCGCACCATCTCGACCGGGAAGCGGTCGATGCCGGCGGGCACCGGGGTGTGCGTGGTGAACACGGTGCTGGACCGCACGACCGTCAACGCGGTGTCGAAATCCAATCCCGACTCGGTGATCAGCTCGCGGATGCGTTCGGCTCCGAGGAATCCGGCGTGCCCCTCGTTCATGTGAAATACCTCGGGCGCGGGCAGCCCTTCGATGGCGGTGAAGGCGCGGATCGCCCGTACCCCGCCGATGCCGGCCAGGATCTCTTGCCTCATCCGGTGTTCTTGATCGCCGCCGTAGAGGCGATCGGTGACACCGCGCAGCTCGTGCTCGTTCTCAGGGACATCGGAATCCAGCAACAGCAGCGGTACACGGCCCACCTGGGCTACCCAGATCCGGGCCCGCAGCTGCGCGGAGTCAGGCAGGCTCAGCTCGACCAGCACGGGATCATCGGTGGCGTCGGTCAGCAGCCGCAACGGAAGCCCCTGTGGGTCCAGCGACGGGTAGGTCTCGTTCTGCCAGCCGTCCGCTGTCAGCGACTGCCGGAAGTAGCCCGAGCGGTAGTAGAGGCCCACCGCGATCAGTGGCACGCCGAGATCCGAGGCTGACTTCAGATGGTCACCGGCGAGGATGCCCAGGCCGCCGGAGTAATTGGGCAGCACCTCGGCAACGCCGAACTCCATCGAGAAGTATGCGACCTCGGCCGGCATCGCTCGGCCGTTTCCCAAGCCGGCCTGCTGCTGTTGCTGATACCACAGTGGACGGCTGAGGTAGTCGTTCAGATCGGCCGCCAGTTCGTCGAACCGGCGCAGGAAGCCTTCGTCGAGCGCCAACTCGTCAAGGCGTGCCGGTTTCACCGCCCCCAGCAGCGCCACCGGGTCGCGGCCGCACCGCTCCCACAAGGTCGGATCGATGGTTGCGAAAAGATCCTGTGTCGGTTTGTCCCACGACCACCGCAGATTGTTCGACAGCTGATCCAGCGCGGCAAGACGCTCGGGTAGGTGAGCACGGACGGTAAACCGGCGGAGGGCTTTCACGCGTCTCTACCTTACTGAGGATTCCCCTGCGCGCACGGCGACGTCAGAGACCGCTTTTAGCCCACGCGTGTGACCGGACACTAGGGTGGGTATCGGGTAGTTATTGGGGCCGCAAAGATGCTTCCCCATCAAAGGAAGTTCCCCACGAGAGGAATTTCGCAAGACGTTAGGCATTCCGCGACGCAGCACTCCGCGGTTTGGCCGCACACAATCGGAACGGATCGGAACGGAGTGGTGGTGCCCGGTCGTGTCGAGATCGATAACGTCCAGCCCGTCGTTTCATGCGGCGCATACCCCGCCAAAGCCGTGGTCGGTGAGATGGTCCCGGTCAGCGCGACGGTATGGCGGGAAGGCCACGAGGCCGTGGCAGCGACCCTGGTGGTGCGCTACCTGGGGCCGCGCTATCCGCAGGTAACGGAAACCCGCCGGATCAAGGCGGTCCAGGCCCCGGAAAGGCCGATATCGGCGCCCGAAGCCAAGGCGAACGAGCGGGTCAAGCCGCTCCTGCTTCCCATGACGATGGGTCAGGAACCGTACGTTTTCCACGGTCAGTTCACCCCCGACCGGGTCGGTCTGTGGACCTTCCGCGTCGACGGGTGGGGAGACCCGATCCACACCTGGCGGCATGGCCTTGTTGCCAAGCTGGACGCCGGCCAGGGCGAGACGGAACTGTCCAACGATCTCTTGATCGGTGCTGCGCTGTTCCAGCGTGCCGCGACCGGGGTGCCGCGCGCGGGGCGCGATCCGTTGTTGGCGGCCGCCAAGGCGTTGCGGACCCCGGGGGACCCGGTGACGCGCACCGTGCTGGCGCTGGCGCCCGAGATCGATGAACTTCTGACCACCTATCCGTTGCGCGACATCGTCACCCGGGGCGAGCAGTTCGGGATGTGGGTAGATCGGCCGCTGGCCCGCTTCGGCTCGTGGTACGAGATGTTTCCACGCTCCACGGGTGGGTGGGACGCCGACGGCAAGCCGGTGCACGGCACCTTCGACACGGCCGCCGCGGAGCTTCCGCGTATCGCCGACATGGGTTTCGACGTCGTATACCTGCCACCGATCCACCCGATCGGCAAGGTACACCGCAAGGGCCGCAACAACTCCCCCGCCGCCGCTCCGACAGATGTGGGGTCTCCGTGGGCGATTGGTAGCGATGAGGGCGGCCACGACGCCATTCACCCCCGCCTGGGCACCATCGACGACTTCGACGATTTCGTCGCCGCGGCACGGGATCTGGGTATGGAGGTGGCCCTGGATCTGGCGCTGCAATGCGCACCGGATCATCCATGGGCCCGCGATCACCGGCAGTGGTTCACCGAATTGCCGGACGGCACCACCGCATACGCGGAAAACCCCCCGAAGAAGTACCAAGACATCTATCCGATCAACTTCGACAACGATCCCGCCGGTCTCTACGACGAAGTGCTGCGCGTCGTCCGGCACTGGATCGACCACGGCATCAAGTTCTTTCGAGTCGACAACCCGCACACCAAGCCGCCCGACTTCTGGGCCTGGCTGATCGGTCAGGTCAAGGACACCGACCCCGACGTGCTGTTCCTCTCGGAGGCTTTCACGCCGCCGGCGCGCCAGTACGGGCTGGCCAAGCTCGGCTTCACGCAGTCCTACAGCTACTTCACCTGGCGCACAGCCAAGTGGGAACTCACCGAATTCGGCAACGACATCGCCGCACTCGCCGACTTCCGCCGGCCGAACCTGTTCGTCAACACCCCCGACATCCTGCACGCCGTATTGCAGCACAACGGCCCGGGTATGTTCGCCGTCCGCGCGGTGCTGGCGGCGACCATGAGCCCGGCCTGGGGCCTGTACTCCGGTTACGAGCTGTTCGAGCACCGCGCCGTGCGGGAAGGCAGCGAGGAGTACCTGGATTCGGAGAAGTACGAATTACGTCCCCGCGACTACGCGGGCGCACTCGCCGAAGGTAGATCACTTGAGCCGTTTATCAAGCAGCTCAACGCGATTCGTCGGCTACATCCGGCGCTGCAGCAGTTGCGCACCATCTATTTCCATGCCGTGGACAACGAAGCGCTAATGGCCTACAGCAAGTTCGACCCGGCCACCGGAGACTGCGTTTTGGTCGTGGTGACACTCAACGCGTTCGGGCCCGAGGAGGCGACGCTGTGGTTAGACATGGCCGCATTGGGTATGGAACCCTACGAGCGGTTCTGGGTACGCGATGAGATAACTGGCCAGGAATTCCAATGGGGGCACGCGAATTACATTCGTATCGACCCTGCTCAGGCGGTCGCGCACATTATCAATATGCCGCTCATACCGTACGAATCCCGAATCACGTTGCTACGCAGGAGGTGAGCGAACGTGAGCCGAGCTGACCAACTAGCCGGGGCGCACCTAGCGCCTGACTCTGCCGACCTGGCGCGTCTGGTGGCAGGCGCGCACTACAACCCGCACGGCATCCTGGGTGCCCACGAGTACGGCGACCACACCGTCATCAGGGCATTCCGCCCGCACGCGGCCGAAGTCGTCGCGATCGTCGGTGACGACCGGTTCCCGATGCAGCACATCTATTCAGGTTTGTTCGCCGTGGCGCTGCCGTTCGTCGACCTGATCGACTACCGACTGCAGATCGGCTATGACGCTTCCGACCGGTACACCATCGCGGACGCCTACCGATTCCTGCCCACGTTGGGCGAAGTCGACCTACATCTGTTCGCCGAAGGCCGGCACGAGCGACTCTGGGAAGTCCTTGGTTCCCACCCTCGCTCGTTCACCACGGCCGACGGTGTCGTCGATGGGGTGTCGTTCGCCGTGTGGGCGCCGAACGCCAAGGGCGTCAGCCTGATCGGCGAGTTCAACGGGTGGACCGGTAACGAGGCGCCCATGCGCGTGCTGGGCTCGTCCGGAGTATGGGAGCTGTTCTGGCCGGGGTTCCCGTTGGACGGTCTCTACAAGTTCCGAGTGCACGGCGCCGACGGCGTCGTCACCGAGCGTGCCGACCCGTTCGCTTTCGCTACCGAAGTGCCGCCGCACACCGCATCGCGGGTGACGGTTAGTAAGTACCACTGGGATGACGACGAGTGGATGGCACGGCGTCCACAGCGCAACCCGGTGTTCGAGCCGATGAGCGCTTACGAGGTCCATCTCGGTTCGTGGCGTCCGGGACTCAGCTACCGCGAGCTTGCTCGCGAGCTAACGGATTATGTTGTGGAGCATGGGTTTACCCACGTAGAACTGCTGCCGGTAGCCGAGCACCCGTTCGCCGGATCATGGGGATATCAGGTCACTTCGTACTACGCGCCCACATCGCGATTCGGAACACCCGACGATTTTCGGACGCTGGTCGACGCCCTGCACCAAGCCGGTATCGGTGTCATCGTGGACTGGGTACCGGCGCACTTTCCCAAGGACGCATGGGCTCTGGGACGGTTTGACGGCACCCCGCTGTACGAACATTCCGATCCCAAGCGTGGAGAGCAACTCGACTGGGGTACTTACGTATTCGACTTCGGCCGTCGGGAGGTACGTAACTTCCTGGTGGCCAACGCATTGTATTGGCTCGAAGAATTCCACATCGACGGCTTACGTGTGGACGCGGTCGCGTCGATGCTGTACCTGGACTACTCGCGCCCGGTGGACGGCTGGACCCCGAACATCTACGGCGGGCGGGAGAACCTGGAAGCGGTGCAGTTCCTGCAGGAGATGAACGCCACAGCGCACAAGGCCGCGCCGGGCATCGTCACGATCGCCGAGGAATCGACATCGTGGCCGGGGGTGACACGACCAACCAGCCTTGGCGGCCTGGGCTTTTCGATGAAGTGGAATATGGGCTGGATGCACGACACGCTGGATTACATCAGCCGCGATCCCATTTACCGTAGCTACCACCACCACGAGATGACCTTCTCGATGCTGTACGCGTTCAGCGAGAACTACGTGCTGCCGCTCAGTCACGACGAGGTGGTGCACGGCAAGAGCACGTTGTGGGGGCGGATGCCGGGCAACAATCACGTCAAAGCCGCCGGGCTGCGCAGCCTGCTGGCCTACCAGTGGGCCCATCCGGGCAAGCAGCTGTTGTTCATGGGCCAGGAATTCGGCCAGCGCGCCGAGTGGTCTGAGCAGCATGGCTTGGACTGGTGGCAGCTGGACGAGTTGGGTTTCTCCAACGGCATTCTGCGTTTCGTGGGTGACATCAACGACATTTACCGGAGTCATCCGGCGCTGTGGAGCCAGGACACCACCCCCGAAGGCTATTCCTGGATCGATGCGAACGATTCAGCCAACAACGTCTTGAGCTTCCTGCGTTACGGCAACGACGGCTCGGTGATGGCCTGCGTGTTCAACTTTGCGGGCGCCGAGCACAGCGGCTACCGGCTCGGGTTGCCCAGCGCGGGCCGCTGGCGCGAGGTGCTGAATACCGACGCGACGGTCTACAACGGCTCGGGGATCGGCAACCTTGGGGGCGTCGACGCCACCGAGGACCCATGGCATGGTCGCCCGGCCTCGGCGGTGCTGGTCTTGCCGCCCACATCGGCGTTGTGGCTAGAACTGGCTTAAAACGTGCAGCGCCCCAGTGGGTCTCAGTAGAGGGCGTTGGCGAGATTGCGCCGACCGACGACCACCTCAGGATCAGCCGGATCGAAGAGTTCGAACAGCTCGATCAGCCGGGTACGAACTGAGGTGCGCTCATCGCCAGACGTGCTGCGCACCAACGCGATCAGCCGCTCGAATGCCGCACTCACATCCTGGTTGAGGATTTGCACGTCAGCGGCCGCGAACGCCGCGTCGATGTCGCCCGGCGCGGCATCGGCGGCGGCGACGGCATCCGGGCGTTGCGCCGTTGCGCGAGTTAAGAAATCGATCTGCCGAATCGCGGCCTTCGCCTCGACGCTGCCGGGATTGGCCTCCAGCAGCGCTTGATACGACTTCTTGGCGGCCTCGAAGTCGCCGGCCTCGAGATGCTGTCGGGCCTGTGCCAGATCCGGATCGACTTCCTCGGGTTGTTCGGAACCGGTTGGGCCCTTCAGCTTGCCGGCTGTCGCCGAAAGTAACGAGTCCAGCCAGCGACTCAATTGATCGGCAGGCTGCATGCCTTGGAAGCTGGAGATCGGCTGCCCGGCGGCCAAAGCCACCACGGTGGGGACCGCCTCGACACCGAATATCTGGGCCACCCTGGGCGCCACGTCGACGTTGACCGTCGCAAGCGACCAATTGCCGCCGTCCTGGGAGGCCAGGCCGGCCAGCGTCTCAGCCAGCTGGACGCAGGCGTCGCTGCGGGGTGACCACAGCAGCACAACCACGGGAACTTCGTCGGACCGGATCAGAACTTCGCTTTCGAAGTTGGCCTCGGTGACCTCTGTGGCGCCCGGCACCGCCGACGTTGTCTGCCCAGCAGGCCCGCTGGCCGAGGCATTCTGCTGAGCTCGTTGCTTGAGACCAGACAGATCGACTGCACCGGTCAAAGCAGGTCCGACCGAGGGTCGCGGACGAGTCACGCCGTCAAGTCTGTCATGCGCCTCGGTTACCGATCCACCCGGTGGCGGCGGCGCCCATGTGCAGGCAAAACCCGCCGAAATCCTCGCTCAGAAGGCCCTGGATCGGCCCATATGACGAAAATCACAAACACACCCGACCCAGCGCGCCCCAGCAACGCCGTCGGGGTCCAACTAACCGGCCCGCAGAATCAGCGCGTCGCCCTGGCCGCCGGCCCCACATAGCGCTGCGACGCCGTAACCGGAGCCGCGGCGCGCCAATTCCAGCGCGGCATGCAGGGTGATCCGGGCTCCCGACATCCCGATCGGGTGCCCGACAGCGATCGCGCCGCCGTCGACGTTGACGATCTCGGGATTCACGCCGAGTTCACGCGTCGAGGCCAGCGCCACCGCCGCGAACGCCTCGTTGATCTCCACCACATCAAGCTGGCCGACGGAGATGCCCTCGCGGGCCAGCGCCTTCTTGACCGCGTTGGCCGGCTGCGACTGCAGCGTCGAATCGGGTCCGGCCACTACACCGTGCGCACCGATCTCGACCAGCCACGTCAGCCCCAGCTGCTGCGCTTTGTCCTTGTTCATCACCACTACCGCAGCCGCGCCATCGGAGATCTGCGACGCCGAACCGGCGGTGATGGTGCCATCGCGGCGAAATGCGGGTTTGAGACCGGCCAGAGACTCGGCAGTGGTGTTTGCGCGGATCCCCTCATCCTCGGTGAACTGCAGCGGATCACCCTTGCGCTGTGGGATGTTCACCGGCACCACTTCGTCGGTGAAGACGCCGTCCTTCCACGCCGCGGCCGCCTTTTGGTGGGACCGGGCAGCGAACTCGTCCTGTTCGGCGCGAGTGAACTTGTCGACGTCGTTGCGCTGCTCGGTGAGCGCGCCCATCGGCTGGTCGGTGAACACGTCGTGCAAGCCGTCGTAGGCCATGTGGTCCAAGACCGTCACATCGCCGTACTTGTAGCCGGAGCGGCTGTCCATCAGCAGGTGGGGGGCCTTCGTCATGGACTCCTGGCCGCCGGCCACCACCACATCGAACTCACCCGCACGAATGAGCTGGTCAGCGAGTGCGATGGCGTCGATACCGGACAGGCACATCTTGTTGATGGTCAGCGCCGGAACGTCCCAGCCGACGCCGGCCGCCACCGCTGCCTGCCGGGCAGGCATCTGGCCGGCCCCGGCCGTCAATACCTGGCCCATGATCACGTACTCGACCGCCGAAGCTCCTACGTTGGCCTTCTCCAGCGCGCCGGCGATCGCGATGGCACCCAGATCACTGGCCGAAAAATCCTTCAGCGAACCCATCAACTTGCCGATGGGTGTCCGCGCCCCAGCAACTATCACCGACGTCGTCACGACTACCTCCTAACGTGCGCGGACGGCCGAGTGGGCCTCCCCGAAAATGCGCAATCTTTGCCGTCAGGTTACCGTTACGTGATGACGACCGATCAAGTTGACGCCCGTCAGCTCCTGTCCACCGCCCTGGTGACGGCGATCGATCACATCGGCATCGCAGTCGCCGACCTGGACGCCGCAATCACGTGGTACCACGACCACCTTGGCATGATCCTGGTGCACGAGGAAGTCAACGACGACCAGGGAATCCGCGAAGCGATGCTCTCGGTGCCCGGCGCCCAAAACGGCACGGCACAGATCCAGTTGATGGCCCCGATCGACGACTCCTCGGCGATCGCGAAGTTCCTGGACAAGCGCGGCCCGGGCATCCAGCAATTGGCCGTTCGGGTCAGCGATCTCGACAGCCTCAGCAAGCGGCTCCGCTCGCAGGGCGTCCGGCTGGTCTACGAGGCGCCCAGGCGTGGCACAGCGAACTCACGGATCAACTTCATCCATCCCAAGGATGCCGGCGGGGTGCTGATCGAGTTGGTCGATCAGGCTTCCTGAAGCCAGCTGATCAAGACCACTTTCGGGTAGGACCGCGAGTCGCGCGGTTGGTCCAGCACGGCGTGTGCCAATGCCGTCGGTCCTCGACGCCCCCGTGCGGTGAATCAGTTGGCCATACCACCAGATGTGCTGCGCCGGAACGTATTTCGTGGTCGCAACCGGGGCAGCGGTAGGTCTTGACGGCCCGGGCCGCCGCGACCGGGCGCACTTCGTATTCGTGGCCGTCCGGCCCTGTTTCGATTCGGCGAAAGACCGCCGATAAGGATGTCGGACGCCGCCCACGTGGCGGTGTGTGGCGTCGAGCCATGCCGTCAGTCTAATCCGGCAAGTCAGAACAGCCGGTACTCGTCGTTGTCCATCCCGCGCATCTTGTCGTAATCCAATGTTAAGCAACGGATCCCGCGATCAATGGCCAGCGTGCGCGCCTGCGGCTTGATCTGCTGAGCGGCGAGCACCCCTTTCACCGGCGCCAGCAGGCTGTCACGATTGAGCAACTCGAGATAGCGGGTGAGCTGCTCCACGCCGTCAATCTCGCCACGCCGCTTGATTTCCACCGCGACCGAGCCCCCGAGTTCATCGCGGCACAGCAGATCGACGGGCCCGATCGCGGTCATGTACTCGCGGCGGACCAACGTGTATCCCTCGCCCAGCAGTTGAACGTGCTCGGCGAGCAACGCCTGTAGATGAGCCTCGACGCCATCCTTCACCAGGCCGGGGTCCACACCGAGGTCGTGGCTGGAATCGTGCTCGATCTGCTCGACGGTGATGCGCAGTTGTTCGCCCGCTTTGTTCTCCACCACCCACACCGGCACCTCGCCGCTGAGTTCTTCGCTCAGCCAGCACGGCGGACTCATCCAGTTCAACGGCTTGTAGGCGCGGTCGTCGGCATGCACACTGACCGACCCGTCGGCCTTGAACAGCAGCAACCTGCGCGCGGACGGCAGATGCGCAGTGAGTCGGCCTATGTAGTCGACGGTGCACTGGGCGATCACTAAACGCACCCGACTCACCTTAGGGCGTGACCGACAAATTAGGCTGGCGCCACCATGTCGGCCAAGCAGTCTGTGGCGCAACGAATAGGCCGGGTACTCGAGACGGTCACCCGTCAGAGCGGCCGCCTGCCCGAAACGCCGGCGTACGGCTCCCTGTTGCTCGGGCGGGTTTCGGAGAGCCAACGGCGTCGTCGGATCCGCATCCAGATCATCATGACGGTGCTGGTTCTGGGTGCGAACCTGATCGGCATCGGCGTCGCGCTGCTGATGGTGACGGTCGCCATTCCAGAACCGAGCGTTTTTGGCGACGCGCCGGCGTGGATCACATTCGGGGCCGCACCGGCCTACGTCGCGTTGGCCTTGGCCGTGGGCGCCTACTGGATTACCCGCAGGACGGTGATCGCGCTGCGCTGGGCGATCGAGGAGCGCAAACCTAGCCGCCTCGACGAGCGCAATACCTTCCTGGCCCCGTGGCGAATCGCGCTCGTTGACCTCATCCTGTGGGGTGGCGGGACCCTGGTATTGACGACGCTCTTCGGTGTGGCCAACACGATGTTCATCCCGCGGTTCCTCTTCGCGGTGAGCATTTGCGGCGTCCTGGTTGCCACCGGCAGCTATCTGCTCGCCGAGTTCGCGCTGCGCCCGGTTGCGGCGCAGGCGCTGGAGGCGGGACGGCCGCCACGGCGATTGACCGCGGGCATCATGGGCCGAACCATGATGGTCTGGTTGCTTGGTTCGGGCCTCCCGATCATCGGTATCGCTCTGGTAGCGATCTTCCAGACATTGATGCGGAATATGACCGAGACGCAGTTTGCGGTGGGTGTGGTGATCGTGTCGATCGCAACATTGATCTTCGGATGCATCCTGACGTGGATCCTGGCCTGGCTCACCACCACACCGGTGCGGGTGGTGCGCGCGGCTCTCCAGCGTGTCGAGCAGGGCGATTTGCGGGGCAACCTGGTGGTATTCGACGGCACCGAACTCGGCGAGCTGCAGCGCGGTTTCAACTCGATGGTCGACGGCCTGCGCGAGCGCGAACGCGTGCGCGATCTTTTCGGCCGACACGTCGGGCGCGAAGTCGCTGCGGCCGCCGAACGCGAGCGACCGAAACTGGGCGGGGAAGAACGCCACGTCGCCGTCGTCTTCATCGATATCGTCGGCTCCACGCAGTTGGTGACCAGCCAACCTCCGGCCGAAGTCGTTGCGTTGCTCAACCGGTTCTTCTCGATAGTCGTCGAGGAGGTGGACCACCATTGCGGGCTGGTCAACAAGTTCGAGGGCGACGCATCGCTGGCCATCTTCGGCGCGCCGAATCGCCTCGACAGCCCCGAAGACGAGGCGCTGGCCGCCGCGCGGACCATCGCCGACCGGCTGGCCAACGAGATACCCGAGTGCCAGGCCGGTATCGGTGTGGCTGCCGGCCAAGTCGTCGCCGGCAATGTCGGCGCCAAAGAGCGGTTCGAATACACCGTGATCGGCGAACCGGTCAACGAGGCGGCCCGATTGTGCGAACTGGCTAAGTCGCACCCGGGCCGACTGTTGGCGACTGCAGACACAGTGCAGGGTGCGAGCGAAAAGGAGCGTGCCCGTTGGTCTTTGGGTGAGACCGTGACACTTCGCGGGCACGACAATCCCGTCCAGCTGGCCTCGCCGGCTGACGCCTAAGGTCGCCAAAGCTCCAACGTGGTGTGCACGCCTGCGGGCAGCTCGAGTATTTCGACGGGCGTGCCATCGGGATCGTAGACGAAGAATATTCGCACACCACCGATGTCAACCGCTGCGTCGGTACGCACCTCGGGATGTTGATGCCGAAGGGTTTCGTATGCATCGTCCAGGTCGGTAACGCGAAACGACATGTTGGTATAGCCAAGGCGCGGTCCGGTAGGGCTGGCGGGCACGTCGCCCAGAAAGAGCAGCTCCACCATTGCGCCACCGATCAGTCCTCCGATCATGCGGCCATTTTGCGCGGCGCCGCCGGTCACGGCATCGAGTCCGGCTCCCCCGAGTTCCACATCGAAAACGACGTCCATGCCCAGCACCGCGGTGTAGAACGCCAACGACTTCTCCATGTCGGAGACACCGATACATACGTGGGAGAAGTTCTCAACGGCGACGGTTTGCGGCTCGTTCATACGGACTCCTTCGCCTACCTACGGGGTTACTACGATGTCGGTTTTCCGCCAGTTTTGTCGGTGGGCAGGTGTAACTGTTGAAGCGTGCACGAAGATTTCGAACGCTGCTACCGGGCGGTCCAGTCCAAGGATGCCCGGTTCGACGGCTGGTTCGTCACCGCGGTACTGACGACGCGGATCTACTGCCGGCCCAGCTGCCCGGTTCGGCCGCCGTTCGCTCGTAATGTGCGGTTCTATCCAACGGCGGCGGCCGCGCAACGGGCGGGGTTCCGGGCATGCAAGCGGTGCCGTCCTGACGCATCTCCGGGCTCGCCCGAATGGAATGTGCGCGGTGACGTCGTTGCGCGGACGATGCGGCTCATCGCCGACGGCACGGTGGACCGTGAGGGCGTCGGCGGCCTCGCCGCCCACCTCGGTTACACCACCCGCCAGCTGGAGCGGCTTTTGCAGGCGGAGGTCGGCGCCGGTCCGCTTGCATTGGCCCGCGCGCAACGCACACAGACCGCCCGGGTGCTGATCGAGACCACACAGCTGCCGTTCGGCGATGTCGCGTTCGCCGCAGGGTTTTCCAGCATCCGTCAGTTCAACGACACCGTCCGGCTGGTCTTCGAAAGCACACCGACGGCGCTGCGCAAACGCGCAGCAGTCCGGTTCGGGTCCGACGCCGCTTCGCCGGGAACGGTGTGCCTCCGACTGCCGGTACGCACACCGTTCGCCCATGAGGGTGCCTTCGGTCATCTGGCCGCCGGCGCCGTGCCCGGCTGCGAGGAAGTCCGCGACGGTGCGTACCGGCGCAGCCTGCGGCTTCCCTCCGGTAGTGCCGTGGTCACCCTGACACCGGCGGTCGATCACGTCCGCTGCCTGCTCGTGCTCGACGACTTCCGCGACCTCACGACCGCGATCGCCCGCTGCCGACGACTGCTGGACCTGGACGCCGATCCCGAAGCGGTCGTCGACGCACTCAGCCGTGACTCGGACCTGTGCCCGGTGGTGGCCAAGGCACCAGGACAACGGATTCCCCGCACGGTCGACGAGGCCGAATTCGCCGTGCGCGCAGTGCTGGGTCAGCAGGTATCGACCAAGGCCGCGCGCACCCATGCGGCCCGGCTGGTTACCGCGTACGGCCGGCCCATCAACGACCCCGCGGGCGCACTGACTCATACCTTCCCCTCCGTCGAAGATCTCGCTGAGATCGATCCAGTCCATCTGGCTGTCCCCAAGGCACGACAGCGGACGCTGAGTGCCCTGCTAGCCGCCCTCGCCGAAGGAACCGTTGTGCTGGACAGCGGAAGTGACTGGGAAAGTGCGCGAAAGCAATTGCTCGCCCTGCCGGGGATCGGTCCCTGGACCGCAGAAGTAATTTCGATGCGCGGCCTTGGCGACCCGGATGCTTTTCCCGCCAGCGACCTGGGCCTTCGGATGGCCGCCAAGCAGCTGGGCTTGCCCACGGATGAACGCACTCTACTGGAGCACAGCGCGCGCTGGCGTCCTTGGCGGTCCTATGCCGTTCAGCATCTGTGGACGACGCTCGAGCATCCGGTGAACCACTGGCCACCTCAGGAGGTTGCATGATCCACTACCGAACCATCGACAGCCCGATCGGTCTGTTGACCTTGGCCGGGCGCGGCTCGGCATTGACGAATCTACGGATGGTCGATCAGACCTACGAGCCCAGCCGTGCCGACTGGTCAGCCGATCCCGGGGCATTCAATGACGCCGTCGACCAACTGCGCGCGTATTTCGCCGGCGAGCTCACCGACTTCGATATCGAGCTGGATATGCGCGGTACCGAATTCCAGCAGCGGGTGTGGAAGGCGCTGCTGACAATTCCGTACGGGGACACCAGGTCGTATGGAGAAATCGCCGAACAGATCGGTGCGCCCGGCGCCGCACGCGCCGTGGGATTGGCCAACGGCCACAATCCCATCGCAATCGTCGTTCCGTGCCATCGCGTCATCGGTGCCAGCGGCAGCCTCACCGGATACGGCGGCGGGCTCGATCGAAAGCGAACCCTGCTCGAATTGGAGAAAAAGCGTGCATCGGTGAATTTGACGTTATTTGACTAGACCACGCAAATGCGTGAATGCAAAAACACCCCCGTCGCCGGGGGTGTTTTTGTGTATGTTCGGCGGTGTCCTACTTTTCCACCCTAACGGGGCAGTATCATCGGCGCTGACAGGCTTAGCTTCCGGGTTCGGGATGGGACCGGGCGTTTCCCTGTCGCTGTGGCCGCCGTAACTCTATTTAAATTTGTTCTGGTGGGGGGTGTGGTGCTCCACGGCAATTGCCGCAGGGCCGGAATGTGGTTGCGATGTGTGTTGGTAAGTTTTCGGCCGGTTAGTGCCAGTTCCCTGCACCCATTGCTGGGCTTCCAGGTCTGGCCTATCGATCCCGTGTTCTGCGGGGGGCCTTATCCCTCTAAAAGGGTGAGAAACCTGATCTTGGAGAAGGTTTCCCGCTTAGATGCTTTCAGCGGTTATCCTGTCCGAACGTGGCTATCCAGCGGTGCCCCTGGTGGGACAACTGGTGTACCAGAGGTTCGTCCGTCCCGGTCCTCTCGTACTAGGGACAGGTTTCCTCAAGTTTCTGACGCGCGCGGCGGATAGAGACCGAACTGTCTCACGACGTTCTAAACCCAGCTCGCGTGCCGCTTTAATGGGCGAACAGCCCAACCCTTGGGACCTGCTCCAGCCCCAGGATGCGACGAGCCGACATCGAGGTGCCAAACCATCCCGTCGATATGGACTCTTGGGGAAGATCAGCCTGTTATCCCCGGGGTACCTTTTATCCGTTGAGCGACACCCCTTCCACTCGGGGGTGCCGGATCACTAATCCCGACTTTCGTCCCTGCTTGACTTGTAAGTCTCGCAGTCAAGCTCCCTTGTGCATTTACACTCAACACCTGATTGCCGTCCAGGTTGAGGGAACCTTTGGGCGCCTCCGTTACATTTTAGGAGGCAACCGCCCCAGTTAAACTACCCACCAGGCACTGTCCGTGAACCGGATATACGGTTCGACGTTAGGTGTCCAATACGATCAGAGTGGTATTTCAACAATGACTCCGCTCCAACTGGCGTTGGAGTTTCACAGTCTCCCACCTATCCTACACAAACCGTACCGAACACCAATACCAAGTTGTAGTGAAGGTCCCGGGGTCTTTTCGTCCTGCCGCGCGTAACGAGCATCTTTACTCGTAGTGCAATTTCGCCGAGTCTATGGTTGAGACAGTTGAGAAGTCGTTACGCCATTCGTGCAGGTCGGAACTTACCCGACAAGGAATTTCGCTACCTTAGGATGGTTATAGTTACCACCGCCGTTTACTGGGGCTTAAATTCTCCGCTTCACCCTTGCGGGTTAACGGGTCCTCTTAACCTTCCAGCACCGGGCAGGCGTCAGTCCGTATACATCGTCTTGCGACTTCGCACGGACCTGTGTTTTTAGTAAACAGTCGCTTCTCACTGGTTTCTGCGACCGGTTCCCGCTCCCAGCGAAAAGCTGTTCACGGTATGCCGGTCCCCCTTCTCCCGAAGTTACGGGGGCATTTTGCCGAGTTCCTTAACCATAGTTATCTCGTACGCCTCGGTATGCTCTACCTGACCACCTGTGTTGGTTTGGGGTACGGGCCGTGTGTGTGCTCGCTAGAGGCTTTTCTTGGCAGCAGAGGATCACCGAATTCACCTCAACCGGCTATGCATCACCTCTCAGGATTAGTGAGCGACGGATTTGCCTATCGCTCTCCCTTCAGGCTTGCCCCAGTGTTACCACTGACTGGTACGGCTACCTTCCTGCGTCACCCCATCGCTTGACTACTACCAGCGGAGGTCCCACGCAGCCCCGAAACTCCATACCCCCGAAAGGGAATGATCGATCCGGTTTTGGGTGGTTAGTACCGCTGATTCATCACGGGCGCTCACACACGGGTACGGGAATATCAACCCGTTGTCCATCGACTACGCCTGTCGGCCTCGCCTTAGGTCCCGACTCACCCTGGGCGGACTGGCCTGGCCCAGGAACCCTTGGTCTTACGGCGGGCAAGGTTCTCACTTGCCTTATCGCTACTCATGCCTGCATTCTCACTCCCCCACCCTCCACCACCGGTCACCCGGTGGCTTCGCGGAATGGGGGACGCTCCCCTACCCAACCTTGCGGTTGTCGCGGCTTCGGCGGTGTGCTTGAGCCCCGCTACATTATCGGCGCACAATCACTTGACCAGTGAGCTATTACGCACTCTTTCAAGGGTGGCTGCTTCTAAGCCAACCTCCTGGTTGTCTTTGCGACTGCACATCCTTTCCCACTTAGCACACGCTTAGGGGCCTTAGCCGGCGATCTGGGCTGTTTCCCTTTCGACGCACGGAGCTTATCCCCCGCCGTCTCACTGCCACGCTATACACCACGGCATTCGGAGTTTGGCTGACGTCAGTAACCTAGTAGGGCCCATTGGCCATCCAGTAGCTCTACCTCCGTGGTGAAACACGTAACGCTGCACCTAAATGCATTTCGGGGAGAACCAGCTATCACGGAGTTTGATTGGCCTTTCACCCCTACCCACAACTCATCCCCTCAGTCTTCAACCTAAGTGGGTTCGGGCCTCCACGCGGTCTTACCCGCGCTTCACCCTGGCCATGGGTAGATCACTCCGCTTCGGGTCCAGAACACGCCACTACACCCCTTACGGGGATACGCCCTATTCAGACTCGCTTTCGCTGCGGCTACCCCACACGGGTTAACCTCGCGACATGTCCCTGACTCGCAGGCTCATTCTTCAAAAGGCACGCCATCACCCCACAAGGAGGCTCTGACGGATTGTAGGCACACGGTTTCAGGTACTCTTTCACTCCCCTCCCGGGGTACTTTTCACCATTCCCTCACGGTACTAATCCGCTATCGGTCATCGAGAAGTATTTAGGCTTACCGGGTGGTCCCGGCAGATTCACAGCAGATTCCACGGGCCCGCTGCTACTCGGGAGTTGATACAAGGCAGGTGCCGGGTTTTCGCGTACCGGGCTCTCACCGTCTATGGCGGACCATCCCAGGCCACTTCCGCTAACTACGACACTTTCTGACTACCCCTCAGCCAGGTAGAGCTGAGACGTATCAATCCCACGACCCCGCACACACAACCCCTACCCGGTTACCCATGCGTGCGGTTTAGCCATGTTCCGCGTTCGCTCGCCACTACTAGCGGAATCACAATTGTTTTCTTCTCCTACGGGTACTGAGATGTTTCACTTCCCCGCGTTCCCTCCCGCACCCTATATATTCAGATACGGGTAACACGACATCACTCGTGCTGGGTTTCCCCATTCGGAAATCCTCGGATCAACGCTCGGTTGACAGCTCCCCGAGGCATATCGCAGCCTCCCACGTCCTTCATCGGCTCTCGATGCCAAGGCATCCACCATGCGCCCTTAAGCACTTACTTACACACAAAAACCAAAGAAAAAAATTACACATTTTAACGAACACGCCACCGTTGCCGGCAACGCATCCATTTAGATGCTCGCAACCACTATCCAATACTCAAACACCACACCCCACCACCAAGATGGGGGGACACCACACGGACTGGCCGAGTGTTGTCTCAGGGCCCAATAGTGTGTCTAGCAGTTCGTTTGCTGTTGCGCACCCGGCCCTCGCCCACTACAGACGAGAACCCCTCACGGCTTACACCCCACCAATTGGGGTGCTTTTCGTGGTGCTCCTTAGAAAGGAGGTGATCCAGCCGCACCTTCCGGTACGGCTACCTTGTTACGACTTCGTCCCAATCGCCGATCCCACCTTCGACAGCTCCCTCCCAAGGGTTAGGCCACTGGCTTCGGGTGTTACCGACTTTCATGACGTGACGGGCGGTGTGTACAAGGCCCGGGAACGTATTCACCGCAGCGTTGCTGATCTGCGATTACTAGCGACTCCGACTTCACGGGGTCGAGTTGCAGACCCCGATCCGAACTGAGACCGGCTTTAAAAGGATTCGCTTAACCTTACGGCATCGCAGCCCTTTGTACCGGCCATTGTAGCATGTGTGAAGCCCTGGACATAAGGGGCATGATGACTTGACGTCATCCCCACCTTCCTCCGAGTTGACCCCGGCAGTCTCTCACGAGTCCCCGGCATTACCCGCTGGCAACATGAGACAAGGGTTGCGCTCGTTGCGGGACTTAACCCAACATCTCACGACACGAGCTGACGACAGCCATGCACCACCTGCACACAGGCCACAAGGGAACGCCTATCTCTAGACGCGTCCTGTGCATGTCAAACCCAGGTAAGGTTCTTCGCGTTGCATCGAATTAATCCACATGCTCCGCCGCTTGTGCGGGCCCCCGTCAATTCCTTTGAGTTTTAGCCTTGCGGCCGTACTCCCCAGGCGGGGTACTTAATGCGTTAGCTACGGCACGGATCCCAAGGAAGGAAACCCACACCTAGTACCCACCGTTTACGGCGTGGACTACCAGGGTATCTAATCCTGTTCGCTCCCCACGCTTTCGCTCCTCAGCGTCAGTTACTGCCCAGAGACCCGCCTTCGCCACCGGTGTTCCTCCTGATATCTGCGCATTCCACCGCTACACCAGGAATTCCAGTCTCCCCTGCAGTACTCCAGTCTGCCCGTATCGCCCGCACGCTCACAGTTAAGCCGTGAGATTTCACGAACAACGCGACAAACCACCTACGAGCTCTTTACGCCCAGTAATTCCGGACAACGCTCGCACCCTACGTATTACCGCGGCTGCTGGCACGTAGTTGGCCGGTGCTTCTTCTCCACCTACCGTCAATCCGAGAAATCCCGGACCTTCGTCGATGGTGAAAGAGGTTTACAACCCGAAGGCCGTCATCCCCCACGCGGCGTCGCTGCATCAGGCTTGCGCCCATTGTGCAATATTCCCCACTGCTGCCTCCCGTAGGAGTCTGGGCCGTATCTCAGTCCCAGTGTGGCCGGACACCCTCTCAGGCCGGCTACCCGTCGTCGCCTTGGTAGGCCGTCACCCCACCAACAAGCTGATAGGCCGCGGGCCCATCCCACACCGCAAAAGCTTTCCACCACAAGGCATGCGCCTTTTGGTCCTATCCGGTATTAGACCCAGTTTCCCAGGCTTATCCCGAAGTGCAGGGCAGATTACCCACGTGTTACTCACCCGTTCGCCACTCGAGTATCTCCGAAGAGACCTTTCCGTTCGACTTGCATGTGTTAAGCACGCCGCCAGCGTTCGTCCTGAGCCAGGATCAAACTCTCCAAACAAAAACCCCTCGATAACGAGGTGTATTTAAAATCAGAGATACCTGACAAGACGCCAATATCTGGCATCAAAAAACGACCATACCCACACACGGGGGGTGCAAAGTATGGTCAAAAAACAACAACAAATTTAAAAACCACCAAACACACTATTGAGTTCTCAAACAACACTCATGCTTGTTTCCGCCCGCTTCGGGGCAACCCTACCAGCTTAATATAAGTCCGGCAGAGGAGTCAAGCCCCGGTTTCGATCAGCTTCATGTGGTGACCGCGCCTGTTGGGCATTACCTTCGCGCTACTCTACCCGTTCGATCTCGGCTCCCAAAATGGCCAGGTTCTCCACGAATAACGGGTAGCCACGGTCGATGTGGAAGACGTCGTGGACCTCGGTGTCGCCGTCGGCGACCAGCCCCGCGAGCACCAGGCCGGCGCCGGCCCGGATGTCCGAACACCACACCGGGGCGCTGGAAAGTTGTGGCAGACCGCGCACTACGGCGTGGTGGCCGTCGGTGCGGGCATCTGCGCCGAGTCGGATCATCTCTTCGACGAATCGGAAGCGCGCTTCGAACACATTCTCCGTGATCATCGACGTGCCGTCGGCGATCGATGCCAGAGCGATCGCCATCGGCTGCAAATCGGTCGGGAAACCAGGGAACGGCAACGTCGCAACGTTGGCTGCCTTCGGACGCTCGTACTGGGTCACGCGGAAGCTGCTGTCCGTCTGCGTGACCGTGGCGCCCGCGTCGTGCAATTTGTGCAGCACCACCTGAAGGTGTGCCGGATCAACACCCGTCACCGATATGTCCCCACGAGTCATGGCAGCGGCGATGCCCCACGTGGCGGCAACGATGCGGTCCCCGATCACCCGATGCTCGGTGGGGTAAAGCCGGGGAACGCCGGTGATGGTCATCGTCGGCGAGCCTGCACCTTCGACCTGCGCGCCCATCTGGTTCAACATCGTGCACAGATCGACCACGTCGGGTTCCCGCGCCGCATTGTGAATCGTGGTGACACCCTCGGCCACGACAGCGGCCATCAGGATGTTCTCGGTAGCCCCCACTGAGGGAAACTCCAACTGAATCTCCGCGCCACGCAGCGTGTCAGCCTGCGCAACCACGCATCCGTGCTCGATATTGCAGTCCGCGCCCAGCTGCCGTAGGCCCGCCTGATGCATATCCAGCGGACGCGATCCGATCGCATCACCACCGGGCAATGCGACCCTGGCGCGCTTGCATCGGCCGACCAGTGGCCCCAGCACGCAGACCGAGGCCCGAAACTGGCGCACCGCTGCGAAGTCGGCGTCGTACTTGGGTTCGTCGGGTGAGGTGATTCGCGCGACGTCGCCGTCGAGTTCGACGGTGGCGCCCAAACCACGCAACACCTCCGCCATCAGCGGCACGTCGAGGATGTCGGGGCAGTTGGTGATCGTGCTGGTGCCTTCGGCCAGCAATGTCGCGGCCATGAGCTTGAGCACGCTGTTCTTGGCGCCTCCTACAGCGACTTCCCCTGACAACCGGTTGCCGCCGGTCACCACGAATCGCTCGGACACCCGCGTCAGTCTAGTGAAGCGGTTTCGGCTTGTCAGTCAGGCCAAGGCAGTCAGCCGGTACCGTTTTCTCATGGCAATACACCTGACCCGCATCTATACACGAACCGGCGACGACGGAACCACGGGATTGAGCGACTTCTCGCGGGTCTCGAAAAACGACCCACGGCTGGTGGCGTACGCGGATTGCGACGAGGCCAACTCCGCGATTGGCGTCGCGATCGCCCTGGGTCAGCCGGACCAGGAAATCGCGGGCGTCTTGCGCCAGATCCAGAACGACCTGTTCGACGCCGGCGCCGATCTGTCTACCCCGGTAGTGGAAAACCCCGAATATCCTCCGTTACGGGTCACCCAGGCCTACATCGATCGACTCGAACGATGTTGCGACACATATAACGAGCCGTTGCCAGCACTGAACTCCTTTGTGCTACCAGGTGGTTCGCCGTTATCAGCGTTGCTGCACGTCGCCCGCACGGTGGTACGTCGGGCTGAACGGTCGGCGTGGGCCGCGGTCGATTCCCAGCCGGAAGGCGTCAGCGTACTGCCGGCGAAATACCTCAACCGGCTGTCGGATCTGCTGTTCATCCTGACGCGGGTGGCCAACGTGGGCGGGGATGTGCTCTGGAAACCGGGCGGCGGCGCACCTAGTGCGGATTAGCCGAAAGCTCAGTGTTGCAAAGCATCTCGCAGCGACTGCAATTGAGATCAGACGCTGCGACGACGTGCGCGCGGTGACGGCCGAGACTCCAGCCACGACAAGAATGCGGTCAATGCGCCCTGATCGAGCGCGATCTCGTAACCCGACCTGCGGTCCTGTGTCGTGTCACGCAGTTCCAGGACCACGATCTCGTCGGTCATGATGTCGAACTCGTCGCCGCGCGGCGCCCGCCGCGTCACGATCTCCACACCCCGCCGGCTGAGCCGGCGATCGGGCCACAAACGCAGGCTGGACAACCGATAGAACGCGGCCTCGCCGCCGCGGTAGCGGATCACGCCGTGCCGCCAGCCATGACCTCCGACCGCTGGGATATCCCGCATGATCCCTGCCGTTCCACCCTGGCGCAGTTTCCACAATCGATAACTCAGGGCGAGGACCGCCGCCCCTAACACGACGACGAGCACGACCATGCCGACCATGGTCGCGCTCATCGGCGGTTAGTCGATCGCGCCGACGGCGCGCAATCTGGCGCGTCCCCGGGCGGCGATACGGGGATCGTCGGACTCGGAATCCTCCTTGGCGGCTGCCTCGTCGATCTCCGACTCGAACTCGGCGGATTCGGCCAGAATGCTGACTCCCTCCTCGGTCACCGACAAAAACCCGCCATCCACTGCAATGCGCAGATCGTCTTCGCCTTCCCGTTCGACACGCACCATGGCGTCGTCGACCAGTTGCGCCACCAGTGGGATGTGACGGGGCAGGATGCCGATCTCGCCGACGGTGGTGCGGGTGAATAAGAACGTCGCCTCACCCGACCAGATCTCGCGGTCGACGGCGACGATCTCAATGTTCAATTCGGCCATGCCACACCACCTTTCGACTTAACCTCAGGAATCTAGCTTGGCGCCGAAGCCCTCGGCTTTCTTGGCCAAGTCGTCGAGGCCACCAATCAAGAAGAACGCCTGTTCGGGTATGTGGTCGAAGTCGCCTTTCGTCAGTTTGTCAAAGGCCTCGATGGTCTCCTTCAGCGGAACCGTCGAACCGGGCTGGCCGGTGAACTGCTCGGCCGCCATCATGTTCTGCGAGAGGAACCGCTCAATGCGCCGCGCCCGGTTGACCAACTGCTTGTCCTCTTCAGACAGCTCGTCGATACCAAGGATCGCGATGATGTCCTGAAGGTCCTTGTAACGCTGCAGGATTCGGATGACTTCCTGCGCCACGCGGTAGTGCTCGTCTCCGACGATGTCGGGGTCGAGGATGGTCGAGCTCGACGCCAGCGGGTCCACGGCGGGGAAGATGCCCTTGGAGAACACGTTACGGGAGAGTTCTGTGGTGGCGTCTAGGTGGGCGAACGTCGTTGCCGGTGCCGGGTCGGTGTAGTCGTCGGCCGGCACGTAGACCGCTTGCATCGACGTAATTGACCGTCCCCGTGTCGAGGTGATGCGCTCCTGCAGCTGACCCATCTCGTCGGCCAAGGTGGGCTGGTAACCCACCGCCGACGGCATGCGACCGAGCAGTGTCGACACCTCCGAGCCCGCCTGGGTAAACCGGAAGATGTTGTCGATGAATAGCAGCACGTCCTGGCCTGCCTCGTCGCGGAACCACTCCGCCATCGTCAGCGCGGAAAGCGCCACCCGCATACGGGTGCCGGGCGGCTCGTCCATCTGACCGAATACCAGCGCGGTGTCCTTGAGCACATCGGCTTCCTTGAGCTCAACCCAGAGGTCGTTGCCCTCGCGGGTGCGCTCCCCCACGCCGCCGAAAACCGAGGTACCACCGAAGTTACGGGCAATACGGTTGATCATCTCCTGGATGAGCACCGTCTTGCCCACGCCGGCACCGCCGAACAGTGCGATCTTGCCGCCACGGACATAGGGAGTGAGCAGATCCACGACCTTCAGGCCGGTCTCGAGCATCTCGGTGCGAGGCTCCAGCTCCTCGAACGGCGGCGGCTTGCGGTGAATCGACCAGTGGTCGAAGTCTTCGCCGTATCCGGGCTTGTCCAGGCAGTGCCCCAGCGCGTTGAAGACGTGGCCCTTGACTTCCTCGCCAACCGGCACCGAGATCGCGTTGCCGGTGTCGATCACCTCGACTCCGCGCACCAGACCGTCGGTGGGCTGCATCGAAATGGTGCGCACCAGGCTGTCACCTAGGTGCTGGGCGACCTCCAGGGTGAGGGTCTTCTTGAGCTCCTCGTAGGTGATGTCGGCGTGCAGCGCGTTGAACAATTCCGGGACAGAGCCGCGTGGGAACTCGACGTCAACGACGGGCCCGGTGATCCGTACCACACGGCCGCTGGTGTCGGTGTCTTTCGACTTTTCGGTCTTTTCATCAGTAACAGTCATATTTCTTCTTCCTCGTGGTGCTACCTAGCGTCGGCATCGGCGAGCGCGTTTGCGCCGCCGACGATTTCGCTAATCTCCTGGGTGATCTGGGCCTGCCGCTCGCGGTTCGCCATTAGCGTCAACTCTTTGATCAGGTCGTCTGCGTTGTCGGTTGCCGACTTCATCGCACGTTGGCGCGATGCCAGCTCCGATGCCGCAGATTCCAATAGCGCCGCGTACACACGGGTGGTCAGGTACCGCGGCAGCAACGCGTCGAACAGCGTCGTCGCATCCGGCTCGAAGGAGTACAGGGTGTGCAGTTCGGGTTCTTCCTCGACATACTCCACCACCAGCGGAGCAATACGGTGGGCCACCGCCGTTTGCGACATCATCGACTTGAACTCCGAGTAGACGATGTGCAGTTCGTCGACGCCCTGGTCGTCCTCGGACTGCTGATCCCTCTCGTCGTCGCCCGCGCCCTTCATGAAGGTATCGACCAAGGTCGAAGCGATCTCCGCGGCGTTTTCGTACTTGGGTTGCTCGGAGAAGCCCGTCCAAGATTCGGTGACCTCCCAGTTGCGGAATCTGAAGTAGTTCAGCGCCTTACGGCCCACCGTGTACAGAACCGGCGTCTTTCCTTCCTCCCTCAGCAGGGAGAACAGCTCCTCGGAGCGACGGAAGATGCTGGAGTTGTACGCGCCGCACAAACCACGGTCGGAGGACACCACCAGCACGCCGGCCCGCTTTGGTTCCGGTCGCTCGACCAGCAACGGGTGGTCCAGAGCGGCTTCGGCAGACAGGGTGAGGAGCATCGCGGTGATCTGGAATGCGTAGGGCCTTGCGGATTCCAGCCGAGCCTGTGCCCTACCGATGCGCGATGTCGCGATCATCTCCTGGGCCTTGGTGATCTTCTTGATCGACCCTGCCGAGCGAATCCGGCCGCGTAATTCGCGAAGTGTGGCAGCCATCGTTAGCTACTTCTTGTCCTTCTTGGAGTCCTTCTTGGTGTCCTTGGATTCCTTCGTGTCCTTGGGCTTCTCCTTTTTTACTTGCACTGACTCCTTTTCTAGCTCCTCCTGGTCCATCGCCTCGACGTGCTCGTCGGGCACCACCGACCCGCCGCCCGAGGCCGCGAAGCCCTTCTTGAAATGCTTGATGATCTCGGTGAGCTGGTTCTCGGCTTCTTCGGGGAGCTTCTGGCTGTCGCGGATCCCGGCCAGGAATTTCTCTTCGGAAGCCCGCATGTGGTCCAGCAACTCGGTTTCGAAGCGCCTGACGTCCTCGACGGGCACGGAGTCCAGGTGGCCGCCGGTGCCCAAGAAGATCGAGACCACCTGCTCCTCAACCGGCATGGGCTGGTACTGCCGTTGCTTGAGCAGTTCGACCAGCCGTTCACCGCGCTGCAGTTGCGCCTTGGACGTGGCGTCAAGGTCCGAAGCGAAGGCCGCGAACGACTCCAATTCGCGGTACTGCGACAGGTCCAAACGCAATGAGCCGGCCACCTCTTTCATGGCCTTGATCTGCGCCGCACCACCCACGCGGGACACCGAGACACCAACGTTGATGGCCGGCCGGACACCTTGGTTGAACAGGTCGGACTCGAGGAAGCACTGCCCGTCGGTAATCGAGATGACGTTGGTCGGGATGTAGGCCGAGATGTCGTTGGCTTTGGTCTCAATGATGGGCAGACCGGTCAGCGAACCGCCCCCGAGGTCGTCGGAAAGCTTGGCGCAACGCTCCAACAGCCGCGAGTGCAAGTAAAAAACGTCGCCCGGGTAGGCCTCGCGGCCGGGCGGGCGGCGCAGCAGCAGCGAGATTGCGCGGTACGCCTCGGCCTGCTTGCTCAGGTCGTCAAAGACGATCAACACATGCTTGCCCTCGTACATCCAGTGCTGAGCAATCGCCGAACCGGTATACGGCGCAAGCCATTTAAAGCCGGCGGAGTCTGACGCCGGTGCCGCGACAATAGTGGTGTAGTCCATCGCGCCGCCCTCGTCTAGCACTCGGCGGACAGCGGCGATCGTGGTGCCCTTCTGGCCGATAGCTACGTAAACGCAATGCACCTGCTTGCGTTCGTCGCCCGACTCCCAGTTTTGGCGCTGGTTGAGGATGGTGTCCACGCAGACAGCGGTTTTGCCGGTCTTGCGGTCGCCGATGATCAGCTGGCGCTGGCCCCGGCCGATCGGAGTCATGGCGTCGATGGCCTTGATCCCGGTCTGCAGCGGCTCCTTGACGCCTTGGCGCTGCACCACCGACGGTGCCTGGATCTCCAGCGCGCGGCGCGTGTCGGTCTCGATGTCGCCCTGCCCGTCGATCGGCTGAGCCAGGGGGTTGACCACCCGCCCCAAGAACGCGTCGCCGACAGGGACCGACAACACTTCGCCGGTGCGCTTGACCTGCTGACCTTCTTCGATTTTCTCGAAATCACCCAGGATCACCGCGCCCACGCTGTGCTCGTCGAGGTTGAGTGCGACGCCCAGGACTCCGCCCGGGAACTCGAGCAGTTCCTGGGTCATCACGGAAGGCAAACCCTCGACGTGCGCGATGCCGTCCCCAGCGTCGGCGACGGTACCGACCTCTTCGCGGGACGTGTCGGAGGTGAAGGAGCCCACGTACTCCTCGATAGCGCTTTGGATGTCATCAGCGGAGATTGTCAACTCGGCCATGGCTTTTCGTCTTCCTACTTGATCTTCGTTCGCAAGGGTTGTGGGTCGTGTGTTCAGTCGGGTAACTGAGCTTTGGCCGCGTCCAGACGAGACGCGAGCGTACCGTCGATCACCTCGTCAGCCACAGCGATGAGCAACCCACCCAGCAGTTCGGCGTCGATCTGCAGATGCACCGTTACGGGATGACCGTAGATGCGGCTGAGCACTTCGGTGAGACGAGTGCTCTGGGCATCGCTGAGTTCGGCTGCCGCACTGACCTGCGCGACGACTTCGCCGCGGCGCGCCACCGCAACTTCTGCCAAAAAATTCATGGCCTCCTCGGCCGGCTCACCTCTCAGCAGTTCGACAGTCTGGGTAAGCAGTGCGTTCGTAATCCTGTTGCTCCTGCCACTCGCGCTCTTGAGCACATTGCGCAGCAACCCGATACGGCCTTCGGCCGGAAGTCCGTAGTCGCCCAACAGGATGGCAAGCCGCGGCTGCGCGTCGAGAATTCGGGAAAACCGGAACAGCTGGTCTTCGACCTCGTCGACGCGATCCTCGCGTTCGGCGACTTCCAGCAACGCTTGCCGCGACACGTGTTCGATGGCGTCGACCAGATCCGAGTTGGCAGACCACCGCTCCGAGACCGCCGCCCGCAGCACGTCGAGCGTGGCATCGCCAACCTTGCCGGATACCAACCGCTCGATCAACCGGACCCTCGGGGCCGCGTCTTCGGCCGGCACGGTGAGATACCGGGTGACGACGATCTCGCGGTGCAGCATGCTGGCTACCGACACCAACTCGGCGGAAAGCTTCTCCAGTGCTTGATTGTCGAGGTCCTTGGCGATGCTGGTGAACCGATCCGACAGGCTAAGCAGTGCCTGCCGACTGGCCGAGCGCATCTTCGCCAGTAGTGGATACTCGACCTCGGCCGAGGCAGGCGCCATGTCGTCGAGCTCGTCCAGGAAACGATCGACGGTGGCCGATTGCTGCCCCGGGTCGCTCACGTAGTCGCGCACCAATTCGCCTGCTTGGCGGACAGATTCGTGGCCGAGCTCCAGGCGAAGCTGACGGACCAGCTGGGTCCGCAAAAGTTCGGCCTGGCGGGCACCTTGCGACTTGACGCGGTCCGCCTCGACATCGGCCTGGGCCCGCATTTGTTCGGTAATACGTTCGGCATCGCCCTGGGCTTCTTCGACCAGCTGTTTCGCCTCCGACTTAGCTTCCTCGACGGCCTTGCTGTGGGCCTGATTCGCCTCCTTCAGCCGATCCGCCGCTGCCGCCGAATCCTTCAACTGTTGGCGCACCGTATCTTGCCGAGCGGTCATCAGCCGGCGCACCGGCGGCACCACATAGCGCCACACCAGCCACACGATGGCCGCGAATCCGATCAACTGCCCAATAAAAGTCGACATCGATAGTCACCTTGTCGCAGCTGATGTGGTGACGTCGACGCCGAGGATTCGACTGGCCAGGGTCGACGACATGTTCCCGACATTGGCGCGCAGATCCAATTCCACCGCGTCCCTCTCGCGCTTCAATTGTTCGGCGGACATTTGCAACGTCGACATCACCTGCCGCTCAGCTTCGGCGCGCGCGTCTTCGATGACCTTACGGCCCTCCGACCGGGCATTGTCGCGAAACGACCCCGCCTGGACTCGACCTTCCTTCATGGCCTCTTCGTAGTCGGCCTCGGCGGCTTCGAACTGCTCGGACGACTTCTTGTTGTCGGCCTGCGTCTTATGGACCATGGCGTCGCGTTCGCGTAGCACCTTCATGATCGGCGGCACCACGAAGGTGCCGATCACGGCGAGCACGATGAGGAAGATGGCCAGCACGAAGAAGAAGGTGCCGTTGGGAACGAGGAAGTTGCTGGTCTTGCCGCCTTCCTCTGCTGCCTGGACGGCGGCCAGAACAATAGGGCTCGCGTCACCCATCACAGCGAATTACTTGACGGGAGTCGCGAATACGAACAACGCCATAAACGCCAGGTTGATGAAGTACGCCGCCTCAACCAACCCGACGGTGATGAAGAACGGTGTGAACAACCGGCCTTGCGCCTCGGGTTGCCGGGCGATACCCGAAACCAGCGCGTTACCCGCGACACCGTCACCGATACCGGCACCGATCGCGCCGCCAGCCATGATCAGGCCACCGCCGATGAGTGCACCCTGAGCGATCATGGGATCCATAGCTTGTCCTCCTTTATCTGCTGACTATCTGGTAGCGGTCTACCAGGCTTGTGTAATGGTGCGTGGGTCGGGCCAATCACTGGCGATTTCAGTTATGATCCTCCTCCATCTCCATGGCCTGGCTGAAATACAAGATGGTCAAAATCGAGAAGATGAAGGCCTGGATCGCCCCGACGAACAAGTCGAACGATTTCCAGATCGCGTTGGGTAACCACATGATGTATGGGGGGAAGAGCGCGATCAGCGCCACCAGGATGCCGCCGGCGAAGATATTGCCGAAAAGACGGAGCGACAACGAGATCGGCTTCGCGAATTCCTCGACCAGGTTGATCGGCGCCAGGAACGCCACGTGCCCCTTGAGCACCTTGATCGGGTACCCGATGATGCCGCGGCGCCAGATTCCGGCCAGGTGATAGCAGACGAAAACGAAAAGAGCCAGCGCCAGCACGTAATTGATGTCGGCCGCCGCCGATTTGAGTAACTCGGTCGTGTGCCCGTTCGCATCGGTGTACTGCAGCGGGAGCACCGACAGCCAGTTGGTGATCAGGATGAACACGAAGATCGTGACCGCCAGCGGAAGCACGAACGGCGCGATCCGCATCCCGATGGCGCTCTCGATCTGATTGCGCATCTGTATGGTGAGCGCCTCCCAGAACAATTGGACTCCGCTGGGGACGCCGCTCGACGTGATCTTCGCGCGCAAGAAGAAGGCCAGCGCAATCACAATCACCGCGGCGATCGCCGTCGACAGCACCGTGTCAGTGTTGACGGTCAGCCCGAACCATGTCGCGGTGGTGTGCTCGCCAACCTCGATTTGGGCACCGGCCAGGATCGTCTCAGTCATCGCTGGTGCTCCTTCCTTCCGTCCCTTCCGAGCCCGAAGATGTCGCCGACTCCCCGGTGCGCAGCTTCTTCCAGACCGGCAGTGCGGTCGATACGACCAACAGCACCTGGAAGAGCGCCAGTCCGAAGACCACACCCAAACCCGCGGGCCGGAAAACGTAGGCAATGATCAGCCCGAGAATGGTGATGATGGCCAGCCGGGATGCCGAGTTGAGCGCCATCGACCTTTTCAGCGGATGGTCTCGAGCGGTGATCGCCTCCACCGAACGACGCACCAAGAGGGCGTTGAGCAAACCCAGTAGCAACCCGATGCCAAAGAAGACTCCGACCATGAGGTGACCGGACAAACCGGCGGCGAGCATCGCCACCGCGGTGAGCCCAACGCTGATCACAAAAAGTCGAACGGGGCGGAAAGCAACAGAGGGAAACACCAACGGCGCGTCCTGCGCTGGTGTCGTCACTGCAGCACCTCAATCCCAGCTAGCGGAGCGGAAATCCCCCGACCGATCGGTGGCCCGCCGAGCGTATCGCACGTCACACTGGAATCACCCAAGGGGTAGCTCCCTTTGTCGGTCGTGAATCGGCGCGATCGGACAAGCGTCCGGCGGGCCGGCTGGCCGGCAACCCTCGAGGCTTCTTTTCGGGGTTCTACCAGCACCGTACCATACTGTAGACGCCACTACTACTCCTCGTCGTAGTAGTCCTCGCGGCGGCGCAGGAGCGGGATCGCCGTCGCGACACCCGCGACCACAATTGCGCCAAGCATTACCGCGCCGGTGTCGCGGGGCTTGAAAAAGATTGTGCTCGCGGCGCCGAATGCGACAATGCCCACCCAGAGATAGATCAGCAGTACCACCCGGCGGTGCGAGTGACCGATCTGCAGCAACCGGTGATGCAGGTGCATCTTGTCGGGACTGAACGCGCTGCGGCCCGCGCGGGTGCGGCGCACGATCGCCAGCAGCAGGTCGAGCATCGGCACAAACATCACCGCGCCCACCAGCAGGAACGGCGACAGCAGAGCAAACACGTCGCGGGCGCCGTAGGCGTTCTGCGAGATTGGGCCGGCCGCTGTCGTGGACGCGGCAGCCAACATCAAGCCGATCAGCATCGAGCCCGAGTCGCCCATGAAGATCTTGGCCCGGTGAAAATTGTGCGGTAAAAAGCCCAGACAAGCCCCCGCGAGCACCACCGAAATCACCGCAGGCGGATAGAAGAGCACATCACCACCGTGGTCGCGCAGCAGGCCGACCGAGAACATGCAGATCGCCAGGGCGGAGATGAGTCCCAGCCCGGCAGCCAGTCCGTCGAGTCCGTCGACGAAATTCATTGCGTTGACGACCGAGACCGTCAACGCCAAGGTGAGCAGGATCGACGAGGCCTGGTCCAACACGATGGTGCCGACGCCGCCCAACGGAATGTAGATGACACTCCAGGCAACACCCATGGTGACCAATACGCTGGCCGCGGTGATCTGACCGGCGAACTTGGTCAGCGCATCCAGCCCCCAGCGATCGTCGATCAGCCCGATACCCATGATCACCGCACCGGCCACCAGCACCGCGGGCATACCCGTGGAGTAGACGAACCCACGGGTGAGCGCCGGAAGCTGAGATGCCAGAAAGACGGCCGAGACAATTCCCACGAACATCGCCAGTCCGCCCATGCGCGGAGTCGGGGTCACGTGCACATCGCGTTCCCGCGGATAGGCGACCGCTCCTAATCGGGTCGCGAGCACCCGCACCGGTCCGGTGGCGAAGTAGGTGATGATCGCTGCGGTCAGTCCGACGAGCGCAAGCTCGCGGAGCGGAACACCTGCGCCGCGATCAGACAGAGCGAGCAAGCCACCGGCAAGGCTGGCTACGTCGCTGGACACCTCGAGACCGTACTGCACCAACCTGAGACAGGGACAACCGCGCCGAGCTAGGCGATCAAACTTCCGGGGTCCGTCCCGAGCACTTCCGCGACCCGCTCGACGCTTACCGGACCCGCTCGCAGGATGCGCGGAGCCGCTCCGGTCAGGTCGACGATCGTGGACGCGGCCTGCTGCTCAGACGGGCCGGCGTCAAGGTAGACGTCGACAAGATCGCCGAGTTGGTTACGCGCCTCATCGGCGTTCACCGCCGGTGAGCGGCCGGAGACGTTGGCGCTGGAAACCGCCATCGGTCCGACCTCACGCAGCAGCTCGATGGCGACGGGGTGCAGCGGCATTCGCAGCATCACCGTGCCGCGAGCATCGCCGAGATCCCATTGCAGCGACGGCGCTTGGGTTACCACCAGACTCAGCGCGCCCGGCCAGAATGCGCGGATCAGTTCGCGCGCTCTGTCAGGCATCGTGTAGACCAGGCCCTCGATGGTGTGCCAGGAACCAACCAGCACGCCCACCGGCATGTCACGGCCACGTCCCTTTGCCGAGAGCAGCGCGGCCACCGCAGTGCTGTCGAAGGCGTCGGCGCCGATGCCGTAGACGGTGTCGGTCGGCATAACAACCAGTCGTCCGCCCTTTAGCGCCCCTACCGCCGACGCGATTCCGCGCGAACGCTGGTCGGGGTCAGCACAATCGAATACCTCAGTCATAGCCGCCGCTCTCCCCTTCTGCGGGCTGTCACGAACCTTGGCCTACCGATCAGATCTTCGCGGTCCCGGACGTCGTCGAAAAGCCCTGTGCTCTTGACCAATTCGACAGTCTGCGACGACGTGGTGTCATCGTGCTCGACGGCGAAAAGACCGCCTGTGCCCAGCCAGCGCCCGGCGAGCCGCACCACGGCGCCTATCACCGCCATACCGTCCGGGCCGCCGAACACCGCATGAGGCGGATCATGTTGGGCTACTTCAGGTTCCAGAACCACGCTATCGGGAACGTACGGTGGGTTCGCTACAACCAGGTCAACCCGCCGGTCGTACTCGGGCAGCAGGCCTAGTGTAGTGACGTCTGCGCGGACGAGTTCGACTGCGGTGCCCTCGGTGTTGCGGCGTGCATACTCGAGCGCCGCATCGGAGTCGTCGATGCCGATGACCCGGGCGGCGGGGAGGTGCTGAGCCAGCGCCACCGCTAATGCGCCGGATCCGGTGCATAGATCGACGATCAATGGTCGCGCATCGAGTGACTGCGCGGTGGCCCATGCGAATATGGCCTCGGTCTCCGGGCGCGGTATGAACACCCCGGGGCCGACGTGCACCACCACCGGCCCGAACGCCGCCGTCCCGATGAGATGCTGCAATGGCACCCGCCGCGAGCGCGCGGCGACGACGTCGCGGTAACGCCGGAAAAACTCATCATCGATCGACTCGATCAAACTCAGCCGACCGCGATCGGTACCTGTTACATGAGCGGCCAACTCCTCTGCATCGAAACGCGCAGAATCGATCCCCGCTTCGGCCAGTAGCGCCGCAGCAGAGTCGATTGCGCGCCGCAGAACTGTCATGCCTGTTGCAACCGCGACTGCTTGTCCGCGGCGCTCAGCGCGTCGAACAACGCGTCCAGGTCACCGTCGAGAACCTGATCGAGATTGTGTGCCTTGTAACCGATTCGGTGATCCGTGATCCGGTTCTCCGGGAAGTTGTAGGTACGTATCCGTTCGCTGCGGTCCACCGTGCGGATCTGGCTGGCCCGATCCGCCGATGCGTCGGCAAGCGCCTGTTCCTCGGCTATTGCCTGCAGGCGAGCCGCCAGCACCTGCAACGCTCGAGTTTTGTTCTGCAGCTGAGACCGTTCGTTTTGACACGTGACGACGATCCCGGTGGGCAGGTGCGTGATCCGTACCGCGGAGTCGGTGGTGTTGACGCCCTGCCCGCCCTTGCCGGACGAGCGGTACACGTCGATGCGCAGATCCGACTCGTCGATCTGGACCTCGCCGACTTCCTCGGGCTCCGGATAGACCAGCACGCCAGCCGCCGAAGTGTGTACGCGGCCTTGGGATTCCGTCACCGGGACGCGCTGCACCCGGTGTACACCGCCCTCGAACTTCATTCGCGACCAGACTCCGTCGGCTGTGTCGCCATCACCGGAACCCTTATTAGCAATTGCCAGCGTCGCATCTTTGTAGCCGCCGAGGTCTGAGGTCGTTTCGTCCAGTACCGTCACCGTCCAGCCATGCCGCTCGGCATAGCGGATGTACATCCTGGCCAGGTCCGCGGCGAACAGTGCCGATTCTTCGCCGCCCTCACCGGATTTGACTTCGAGCACGATGTCGTCGGCATCATGCGGGTCGCGCGGTGCCAGCATGTCGGTGAGTTGGGTGTCCAGTTCGGCGACCCGTGATTCAAGTTCGGTGACCTCTTCGGCGAACGACTCGTCGTCGGCGGCCAGTTCACGAGCGGTCTCTAGATCGCCGCGGGCGGACACCAGCTTGTGGTACGTGGCGACGATCGGGGCCAGTCGGGCGAACCGGCGTCCGGCTTTGCGTGCCTCGGCGGGATTGCTGTGCAATTCGGGATCGGCCAGCTGAAGCTCGAGCGCGGCGTGTTCGGCGAGCAGCACGTCAATCGTCTGTACCGGCTGCGTCATGTCGCCTCCTCCCGCAAACACAAACCGACGCCCGGCCTGTGCAGAATCAGCACAGTTCGGGCGTCGGTGAGCCAGCTATTTGTCAGCCTTCTCCGGCGCGGCCGCCTCCGCGGCGCCCTTGCGCTTGCCGTAGCGCTTTTCGAAGCGGGCCACCCGGCCGCCGCTGTCCAGGATCTTCTGCTTGCCGGTGTAGAACGGATGGCATTGCGAGCAAACCTCGACGACGATGCGACCGCCGGGCTTGGTGCTGCGTGTCTGGAAGGTGTTACCGCATCCGCAGAGCACCGTGGTCTCCTCGTAAGCGGGATGAATGTCAGATTTCATGCTGTCCTCTTCGATCGTTTGTGGCCCGCGCCCCCGTGTTGAATGCTGCAGTCGGGCGTGAACTTCGAACCTGAGGCGGTCCTGGGGTAGTCGAGCGTCGATTATGCCAGGTCAACCGCCATCTCCCCAAACACCGAGATGCGGCCGCGCATTCCCGGCGACCCGGCGGCGTCAGGCCTTCGCGGACCAGGGCGGTGATGCATCGGCATCGGCATGGCGATCGACGTGCAGGTAAACCCTGCTTGGCCCGCTGCGCGTCCAGAGCGCACCGCCGCCAGGTGTCGTGCCGCGGGCGACCAGCTCCCGCTTGAGGATCTTGTTGGTGGCCGTAGTAGGCAGTCGATCGGTAAGCCAGACATACCGGGGCCACGCCTTGGGTGATAAGTCGGGCTGATCGGCCAGGAACTGACCGAACTCCTCGGGCGTCAAATCAGCGCCATCACCCAACACGATCGCGGCCATGACCTGGTCGCCGACATGTTCGTCTGGTACCGCATACACCGCCACCTGGCTGATCGGCGTCAACCGGTGCAGGATCCGCTCGATGGGCGCGGTGGTCATGTTCTCGCCGTCGACACGCAACCAGTCGCCGCTGCGCCCGGCGAAGTAGATCCAACCGTCAGCGTCCTTGTACCCGAGGTCGCCCGACCAGAACATGCCGTGGCGCAGCCGGGCGTCAGTGGCTTCCTTGTCGTTGTAATAACCGGCAAACAAGCCTCCGCCTGTGGTGTTGACGATCTCGCCGATCGCCTCCTCGGCGTTCGTCAGCGAACCGTCCACACTGAATGCCGCGGCCGGACACTCGGTGAGCGTCTCCGGGTCGTAAATTGCGACACCGGCAAGACCCCGCCCCAGTGACCCCGGCGGGCAACCGTCTTCCGGATAGATGTAGATCGCACCCTCAGTGGACCCGAAGCCGTCCCAGACCCGTGCAGCCGAACCGCCGACTGAATTCGGCGGTATCACGCTCGCTGCCTTCGTTGCCCATCGCGACGCGCAGCGGGTTGTCGCGATCATCGGGTTGCTCAGGCGTGGCGAGCACGTACGCGAGCGGTTTGCCCACGTAGTTCATGTATGTCGCCCCGTAGCGGCGCAAATCGGCCAGCAGCCGAGACGCCGAGAAGGTCGCGGGGACCATGGCCGCGCCGGCGCTCACCGCCACGCTCCACCCCGCCAGCAGAGCATTGGAGTGAAACAGCGGCATCGACATGTAGCAGACGTCGGCGGCATCGATGCCGAACCGCTCTACCAGCGCCAAACCGGCGAACAACACGACCAGGTGCGGTATCTGCACCGCTTTCGGTTCGCCGCTGGTTCCGGAGGTGAAGATCATCATGAAGGTGTCGGTGGGAACGACCTCGCGGTGTGGGGTCAGCGGGCCCGAGCCGGAGAGTCGGGCCGACCAGCTTTCGCTGGTCACGTCGAACACCTGCACACCCGGCAGGTCCAGCCCGTCCAGCAATCCCTTGTGGGCTGGATCGGTGAGCAGGATCTGGCAGTCGGCACGCAAGATATCCCTGGCCAGCGCGGCGCCGCGGCGGGTGTCGTTGATTCCGCACAACACGTATCCGCCGAGCGCGGCCGCGGCCATGGCGGTCAGCATCTCGGGGGTGTTGCCGAGCAACGCGCCCACGTGCAGCGGGCGGCCCGGATCGGCGACGCCAATCAGGGCTGCCGCGGTGTCGGAGGCCTCGGCCAGATGTTCTCGCCAGGTCCAGACTCGGTCGCCGTACTTCAGCGCCGGCGTGTCCTGCGTCCAAACGTTCACGAAGCAGTTGCTGAAGCGTCTCCGCCACGGCCGGCCTCGCTGCGAGTTGCCTGCTAGTCGTTATCCATGGATCCAGGTGTCGTCTTGGACACCTGCACCAGGAACTCGTAATTGGTCTTCGTCTTGCGCAGTTGAGACATCAGCAAATCGATGGCTTGGTGGGAATCCAAACCCGACAGCACGCGGCGCAGCTTGTGCACGACGCCGAACTCGTCTGGCGACAGCAGCAACTCGTCTTTACGGGTGCCGGAAGGGTTCACGTCGACCGCGGGGAAGACCCGGCGCTCAGAGATCTTGCGGTCCAGCTTGAGCTCGGCGTTACCGGTGCCCTTGAACTCCTCGAAGATGACCGTGTCACCGGTGGACCCGGTCTCCACCATCGCGGTCGCGATGATGGTCAGCGATCCGCCTTCTTCGATATTGCGTGCGGCACCGAGGAAGCGCTTGGGCGGGTACAGCGCAGTGGAGTCGACACCACCGGACAGGATGCGGCCCGACGCGGGTGACGCGTTGTTGTACGCGCGCCCGAGGCGGGTGATCGAGTCAAGCAGCACCACAACGTCCTTGCCCTGCTCCACAAGCCGCTTGGCACGCTCGATCGCCAGCTCGGCCACCGACGTGTGGTCCGACGGCGGCCGGTCGAACGTTGAGGCGATGACCTCGCCCTTGACCGAGCGCGTCATGTCGGTGACCTCCTCGGGCCGCTCGTCGACGAGCACGACCATGAGGTGACATTCCGGGTTGTTTTTGGTGATCGCGTTGGCGATGTCCTGCAGGATCGTCGTCTTACCGGCCTTGGGCGGCGACACGATCAGTGCGCGCTGGCCCTTGCCGATCGGCATGATCAGGTCGATGACCCGCGTGGTCAGCCGGTCAGGGGTGGTCTCCAGGCGAAGCCGCTGGTTGGGGTACAACGGCGTCAATTTGGTGAAATCGGGCCGCTTCTTGGCGTCTTCGACCGAGCCGCCGTTGACGCTGTCCAGGCGGACCAGCGGGTTGAACTTCTGCCGCTGGTTGGGCTGTTCGCCTTCCTTGGGCACCCGAACCGCACCGGTCACCGCATCGCCGCGGCGCAGGCCGTTCTTGCGCACCATGTTCATTGACACGTAGACGTCGTGCGGACCGGCCAGGTAACCGGAGGTGCGCACGAACGCGTAATTGTCGAGGACGTCAAGGATGCCGGCTACCGGCTGAACGACGTCGTCCTCACGCAGTTCGGCGTCGGCGCCGTCGCCCGATCGTTCACCGCGGCGCCGACGATCGCGGAACCGGCGTCCGCGCCGGCCCTGACGTCCGTCGCCGTCGTCGTCGCCACGGTTCTGCTGGCCGCCCGAGCCTTGCTGATCGCCGCCCTGATCGCTGCCGGCGTCTTGTCCGCGTTCGTCGGTCTTGGCGCGCTGTTGGCCCCCTTGGCGCTTGTCGGCCTCGCCAGAGGCCTTGCCGTCGCGGGTGCCTGAGCCCTCGCGATCCGCCTCGTCGGCGGTGCGGGTGCCTGATCCTGCATCGCGGGACGCGCTGCGCCGTTCCCGGCGCGGGCCCTCCGTTGCTGAATCGTTCTGTTCCCCTTGGGCGACAGGTGCTTCGGCAGTGGTCGTGTCGGATTTGTGGCTGCCGTCAGGCGGGGCACCAGCGGCCGACACGCCGTTGGCTTGCCCTCTGCTTTCCTGAATCGCTGCGATCAGTTCGTTCTTGCGCATACCTGACGTCCCCTTGACGCCGGCTTGATTAGCCAGCGCGCGCAGCTCGGGCAGCACCATGGTGGACAGGGAGCCAACAGGGACATTGCTTTTGACGTCTGGCGCGTCTGTGGTCACGGAATTCGACGGCTGATTGCCATCGGTGCTTTCGCTAGCCGTGAACAGGTCCGTATCAGTCACGGATTTCCTTTCTTTCCCCCGCTGATCACGTCATACGGGGGGTTCGTTGCATTCAGCCAAATTGCCGAGTGCTCCCAATCATCGACTCTGCAACGGTGATCGCCTCAATCGGCGGAGTGAGCGGCGAACCTCGTCCACGAGAAGAATTGGTGTTGTCCTAGCGGCAAGGCAGTATGTATGCAGATGCAGATGCTGCGATTGCTGGACGGCTCCGAGGATAACCCGCATCCTTGTCGGAAGCAAGCAAACCCTCCGGCCACGCTGTGGATTAACCGGGAACCGTGACTCCCGGGTTCCAGCGAACTCCTTCGCCGGCGGTCATCTCGGTAATGGTAAATCCGTTCGTGGTGCCGTACTCCAGCACTTCCGAAGGTAGCCCCGGCTCTGTGCTCAAGGCGATCAGTGACGGACCAGCCCCCGAAAGTGTCGCTCCCACATTATTACACCGCAGCAGTCGCAGATATTCCGCCGAGGCAGGCATCGCGGGGCCACGTTGCGCTTGATGAAGCACGTCTTCGGTGGCCGCCATCAGCAGATCCGGCCGTTCGGTCAGCGCTACCACCAGCAACGCGGCGCGGCTGACGTTGAACCTCGCGTCATCGTGGCTGACCTGGGCGGGCAATAGCACCCGGGTCTCCGCGGTCAACGAGCGCTCTTCGGGGATAGCGCAGTACAGATGGATATCGGGATGAAGTCGCAGCGGTACCGCCGAGTATTTGGGTTCCGCACCGGTGCGGTCGATCCACGAAACCACCGCACCGCCCAACACGGCAGCCGCGGCGTTGTCGGGATGACCTTCGAACTCCGAGGACAGCTGGATCAGCTGAGCGTCAGTGAGGGGAATCGAATCCGTCTGTGCGACAAGGCCGTTTACCGCCGCTAGGCCGCCGACCACCGCCGCCGCAGAGGAGCCTAGCCCGCACGAATGTGGAATGTCGTTGCGGGAGCGCACCACCAGCCCTGCGGCCCTGACCCCCACAGCCTGCAATCCGCACTCGACGGCGCGCACCACCAGATGTTCAGGGCCCAGTGGTACCTGCCCCGCACCCTCGCCCTCGACCTCCACAACCAAGCCGGAATCCGTTGTCTCTACGACGATCTCGTCGCAAAGGCTCAATGCCAGACCGATGCTGTCAAAACCCGGGCCAAGGTTGGCACTGGACGCCGACACCACGGCGCTCGCCACCAGCCCGGCAGGCAGCCGCTGGGTCACCGACAGGCTTTCACTAGGCCAGTCCCAACTTCTCGACGACGAGCACAGGATCGACAGGCAGTGGCGACACACTCGGCATATCCCTCAGCGCCGTGTCGGGATCCTTGAGACCATTGCCGGTCACCGTACACACCACCGTCGACCCACGGGCTACCCAACCGTCGTCAACGGCCTTGAGGAGCCCCGCGATGCTGGCGGCGGACGCCGGTTCGACGAAGACACCTTCGCTGCTGGCCACCAGGTGATAGGCCGTAAGGATCTCCTCGTCGGTGGCGGCCAGGAACCGCCCATTGGATTGCTGCTGCGCCGCAACCGCCGCCGTCCACGATGCCGGAGCGCCGATGCGGATTGCCGTGGCAATGGTTTCGGGGTGGCGGACCGGTTCGCCCAGCACGAGGGGCGCTGCGCCCGCGGCCTGGGTGCCGAGCATGCGGGGCAGCTTGTCGATGACGCCCTCGTGGTGATACTCGGTGTAGCCCTTCCAGTACGCGGTGATGTTCCCGGCGTTGCCGACGGGAAGGGCGTGTACGTCTGGTGCGGCGCCCAGCGCGTCGACGATTTCGAACGCTGCCGTCTTCTGGCCCTCGATGCGCAACGGGTTGACCGAGTTGACCAACGAGATTGTCGGGAAGTCTGCGGCCATCTTGCGGGCCAGTTCCAGGCAGTCGTCGAAATTGCCGTCGATCTGGATGATCTTGGCGCCGTGCATAACCGCCTGCGCCAGCTTGCCCATCGCGATCTTGCCCTGCGGTATCAGCACCGCGCAGGTGATGCCGGCGCGCGCGGCATATGCGGCCGCCGACGCCGAGGTATTCCCCGTCGATGCACACAACACGGCCTGCTGGCCGCGGGCTAATGCGTCAGTGACCGCCATCGTCATGCCCCGGTCCTTGAAGGAGCCGGTGGGATTCAGGCCCTCGACCTTGAGATGGACCGTGCAGCCGGTCTTTTCCGAGAGTCGGGTTGCGACGATCAGCGGGGTTCCTCCCTCGAGCAGCGTGACCGGAGTCCAATCGTCGCCAACCGGTAACCGGTCGCGGTACGCCGCGATCACGCCCGGCCACGGTTGGTGCGTAGCAGTCCGCGAGCTGCTCACAAGCTGGTCCCTTCCAGTCGCAGCACGCTTGCCACGCTATGAACGGAGTCCAAATCGGCGAGCGCATCGACGGTTTCGGAGAGCGCGGCGTCGGTGGCGGTGTGAGTGACCACCACGATGCGGGCTCCCACCCGTCGCCCACCCTCGTCGACGACGCCTTCCTGGCGGACCTCGGCGATGCTTACCTCACGCTTGGCGAATTCTGCTGCCACCGAGGACAATACACCGGGTTTATCGGCGACGTTCATGCTGACGTAATACCGGGTGGAAATGAAACCCATTGGCGCGATAGGCAGTTGGGCATACCTCGACTCGCGTGGGCCGCGGCTGCCCAGCACCCGGTTGCGGGCGGCCATCACCAAGTCACCGGTCACCGCCGATGCGGTGGGCGTGCCCCCGGCGCCTTGGCCGTAGAACATCAGCCGGCCCGCGGCCTCGGCCTCGACAACCACGGCGTTGAATGCTCCGTTGACCGTGGCCAGTGGATGCGACAAGGGCACCAGCGCCGGGTAGACGCGGGCCGAAACCCGTTGCTGGCCATCGTCGGTGGTGATGCGCTCGCAGATGGATAGCAGCTTGATGTTGCAACCCAAGGCCCGCGCGGACACGAAGTCGGCCGGGGTGATCTTCGTGATGCCTTCGCGATAGACGTCATCGGCGGTCACCCGCGTGTGGAAGGCGATGGATGCCAAAATCGCGGCCTTGGCCGCAGCATCATAGCCCTCGACGTCAGCGGTGGGGTCGGCTTCGGCATAGCCCAGCGCGCTCGCGTCGGCCAGGGCGCTCTCGTAGTCGGCACCGGTGCTGTCCATCGCGGAAAGGATGTAGTTCGTGGTGCCGTTGACGATGCCGGCTACCCGCAGCACGGTGTCGCCGGCCAGTGACTGAGTGAGCGGGCGGATGACCGGGATGGCACCCGCGACCGCAGCCTCGAAATACAGGTCGACGTGCGCACTTTCCGCGGCCTGCGCCAATTCTCCGGTCGAGGTGGACAACAACGCCTTATTCGCCGTGACGACGGACTTGCCGTGCTCGAGGGCGCACAGGATCGCCTTGCGAGACGGCTCTACCGGTCCCATCACTTCCACGACGACATCGACGTCTTCGCGCGAGACGAGCTCTTCGACGTTGTCGGTGAGCAGATCGATTGGAACACCGCGATCGGCGGCGACACGACGCACTCCGATGCCGCGTAGCACCACTGGCGCGCCGACGCGGGCGGTGAGGTCTTGCGCGCTGTCTTCGATTATTCTGACAACTTCGCTGCCGACGTTGCCCAACCCGAGTACCGCTACGCCGACTGGCTTTTCGTCATCGGGCACAGTTCACCTCACTTCCAGACTGAGCAGATCGTCGACCGTCTCCCGGCGCAGGATCAGGCGGAACCTCCCAGCGCGCACGGCTACCAGGGCAGGCCGGCCGATCATGTTGTAACGGCTCGAGAGCGAATAGCAGTAGGCGCCGGTAGCGGCCACTCCCAGCAAATCGCCGGGCCGCAGGTCGCCGGGCACCCACGCATCGCGCACGACGATATCACCGGTCTCGCAGTGCTTGCCGACGATGCGGGCAAGCGCCGCGGGCGCATCGCTGACTCTCGAGACCAGCCGGGCGTCATATTGCGCGTCATAAAGTGCGGTGCGGATGTTGTCGCTCATGCCGCCGTCGACGCTGACGTAGCGCCGGTTCGCCGTGGCGCTCACGTCGACGTCCTTGACGGTGCCGACTTCGTACAAGGTGATGGTGCCTGGCCCGGCGATGGCGCGTCCGGGCTCGACGACCAGCCTGGGCGTGGGCAGCCCCACCGCTGCCGACTCATTGCTCACGATGGCACTCAACTTGGCCGCGAGTTCGGCCATCGGCGGCGGATCGTCGGATGCCAGGTACGAAATACCCAGGCCGCCACCAAGGTCGACGGTCGAGATCTGTGCAGTCTTGTCGACCCCGAACTGATCGACAACCTCGTGCAGCAGGCCGATGACACGGTGCGCGGCCAGTTCGAAACCGGCGACGTCGAAGATCTGGGAGCCGATGTGGCTGTGCAACCCGACCAGTCGCAGGTGATCGGTGGCGAATACCCGGCCCACCGCTGCCATCGCCGCGCCGCTTGCCACCGACAGGCCGAACTTCTGGTCCTCGTGCGCGGTGGAGATGAACTCATGAGTGTGCGCTTCGACGCCGACGGTGAGACGAACGAAGACATCCTGGACGACACCCGCCTCGGCCGCGATCGCATCCAGTCGTTCGATTTCGGTCATCGAGTCCAAAACGATGTGGCCTACACCGGCTTTCACGGCGGCGGTCAACTCTGCGGCAGATTTGTTGTTGCCGTGCAAAGTAATCCGCTCCGGCGGAAAGTCTGCGTGCAGCGCGACGGCCAGCTCCCCGCCGGTGCACACGTCGAGCGACAGGCCTTCTTCGTCGATCCAGCGCGCTATCTCGCTGCACAAAAATGCTTTGGCGGCGTAGTGCACATTCTTTCCGCCGCCGAAGGCCGACACGATCTCTCGGCAGCGAGAGCGAAAGTCGTCTTCGTCGATGACGAACAGCGGAGTGCCGTACTCCTGGGCTAGGTCGGTCAGCGGAACCCCGGCGATGGCGGCAACACCGGTTTCGTCGCGAGCTATGTTGCGCGGCCACACATTCGGCGCCAACCGCAGCAGCTCCTCGGGGGATTGCGGCCGCGGCGGGCTTTCGGTGTGCCGGGTCTCTTCGGCGTGTCGGGGACCTGCGGGATGGACGTTCACATTCGCTCCGGGGCAGTGACTCCGAGAATTGCCAGCCCGTTGGCGATGACCTGGCGAGCGGCCTGACACAGCGCCAGCCGCGCGGTGTGCAGGTCGGTGGGCTGTTCGTCGCCCTGCGGCAACACCCGGCACGAGTCGTAAAACCGGTGGTAGTCACCGGCGAGGTCTTCCAGGTAACGGCATACCCGGTGTGGTTCACGCAGGGAAGCCGCCGTCTTCAGCACCCGTGGGAATTCGCCGATGGTGCGCAACAGCGCACCCTCCTTGTCGTGGCTGAGCAGCTCGAGGTGTGTGGTGTCGGGGATGAGTCCTAATTCAGCGGCGTTGCGGGCCAGCGCAGAAAGCCGCGCATGCGCGTATTGCACGTAATAGACCGGATTTTCATTCGACGCCGTAGACCATAGTGCGAGGTCGATGTCGATCGCGGTGTCCACCGAGGAGCGGATGAGGCTGTAGCGCGCGGCGTCAACCCCGATCGCCTCGACCAGGTCGTCGAGCGTGATCACGGTTCCGGCCCGCTTGCTCATCCGGACCGGCTGGCCGTCGCGGACCAGGTTGACCATCTGCCCAATGAGCACCTCTACGGTGGCGGGATCGTCGCCGACAGCGGCGGCCACAGCCTTGAGCCGGGCAATGTATCCGTGGTGGTCGGCGCCGAGCATGTAGATGCACAAGTCGAAGCCACGTTGCCTCTTGTCCAGGTAATAGGCGATATCACCGGCGACATAGGCCGGCTTGCCGTCACTCTTGATCACGACTCGGTCCTTGTCGTCACCAAAAGCACTGGTGCGCAACCATGTTGCGCCGGCTTTCTCATAGATGTTGCCGGTCTCGCGCAGCCTGGCGATGGCCTGATCGACGCGGCCGCTGGTGTGCATCGAGTCTTCGTGGGTGTAGACGTCGAAGTCGGTGCCGAACTCGTGCAACGACTCTTTGATGTGGGTGAACATCAAGTCGACGCCGATTTCGCGGAAGGTCTCGCGCATCTCCAATTCGGGCAGGCTCAGTGCGCCGGGCGCCTTTCGCAATACCTGCGCAGCGATATCGGTGATGTACGTGCCCGCGTAGCCGTCGGGAGGGGTTGGTTCCCCTTTGGCCGCAGCGATCAACGAGCCGGTGAAGCGGTCGATCTGGGCGCCGTGGTCGTTGAAATAGTATTCCCGCACCACGTCGGCGCCCTGCGTCGCAAGCAAGCGGCCCAGCGCGTCGCCGACGGCGGCCCAGCGGGTGCCGCCGATATGGATGGGTCCGGTCGGGTTGGCCGAGACGAATTCCAGGTTGATCTTGTGCCCGGCAAGTATGTCGGAGTGACCGAAGTCTCGGCCGGCGTCGATGACATTGTTGACGATCACGGCTTGCGCCGACGCCTCAAGGCGCATGTTGATGAAGCCCGGTCCGGCCACCTCCGCTGAGGCGATGCCGCCGGCCTGGGCCAGCGCCTCGGCGAGCCATCTGGCCAGCTCACGCGGGTTCACGCCGACCCGCTTGCCCAGCTGCAGGGCCAGGTTGCTGGCGTAATCGCCGTGCTCGGGATTGCGCGGCCGCTCCACGGTGACCGTCGGCGGCAGTGCCGCCGTGTCAAGGCCGCGCTGCGCCAACACCGCGGAAGCGGTGGTCTTGAGCAGCTCAGCCAGGTCAGCGGGGGTCACGAGCGTCCATCCTATTGGCTGTGGTGCTTACGCCCGAATCCATTGCGGTGACGGGCGGCCACCGCGATGCGTTAGTCTGTCGGGGCCCAATGGCGCAGCATGAACATTAGGAGCGCCCCCGTAGCTCAGGGGATAGAGCGTCTGCCTCCGGAGCAGAAGGCCGCAGGTTCGAATCCTGCCGGGGGCACCATCTGACCAGCGGTTTTGCGGCCATCGCCGTGCCGGCAAGTGGCCTAATCAAGATCAATGACACCTCGTTGACACAACTCGCGTCGAACTGGTGAGCTACTCAACCCCCGCTGTGTCCCCGCTGGTGTCAGCCCGGAGTTCATTAACAGGGCCGTGGAATCACGAGCTTCGCTACCAGCGAAAATCAATTGGCTCTGTGATCCCCGTGGCCGGGCATAGCCTGCACGGTGGCCGCGGTTAGGCCAAATCCGCCGCCGTGAAAACCCCAGGATCGTACTGCCGCCCGGCCACCTAGCGAAAGGTGCTGAATTGAACCGCTACCACGTGGGCGTAACACGCAATGGGGCCCAGTGGGACATCTCGGTTCCCGGCATCGACCAGGTGTTCACCAGCGCGTGCCATCGAGCGCAACCGGGTGCAGGCGGGTGCGGGCACCGTCGTCGAGAACGCGCCCAAGACACTGTCGTCGCGCCGCACCCTGCCGCTGGATGACGGATTGGTCAGTGTGCTCAGGCGGACCTCGGCACGGCAGGCAAAAGAGCGGCTGGCGCTGGGCGCTGACCATGCGGACAGCGGCTACGTGGCGGTCAACGAGGCCGGGGAACCATACACACCGGACACGTTGACCAGGATGTGGCGCAAGCTGACCAAGTCGGCCGGCGTGCGCCCGATCCGGCTGCACGATGCCCGTCACTCCTGTGGGACGGCATTGCATCTTCGCGGGGTGCCGCTGGCGGTGATCGCGCAGTGGCTCGGCCATGCCGACGCCTCGATCACGGCACGCATCTACGCCCACTCACAAGACGACGCATTGCGCGCCGCCGGCGCAACGCTGGGACAGATCGTCACACCCAACGGATAGCTGTCCGCACAAAAGTTCGATGAATCTTGTGACATCCTCGTGACAACGAGGGTCTCGGCGGGATTGGCTGTTAGGACACCGATTTGCCTAACAGCAGGTAACCGACGTTTTTGATAGCGCGCCCGAAGAGATTCGAACTCCCAACCTTCGGATCCGTAGGCACGGGCGGACGGCGTGACCAGCACGACGTGAATTCGACTGTCGTGTAGTTGAGGGTGTCTGGAAGCCTGAATGTCGTCATCGTTGTCGTCAGAACTGCCTGAAAAATCTTCCGCGGATCGGTCCATTCCTCCGCTCAAGCGTGGTGCGTAGTCAGACTGCCGTGGTTCCGCCGTCGACAATCAACTCCATACCATTGACATAGCTTGAGTCGTCCGAGGCGAGGAACAGTGCGACCGTCGCAATCTCCTCAGGGCTGCCCATCTTTCCTCGTGGGATCAATGCCTCAAACTGCGCCTTCGTCTCCTCGTCGAACAACTGCTCCTGTATCGGCGTGGCGACCTGGCCTGGGGTAAGCACGTTGACCCGGATCCTCCTGTCCGCCAACTCGGACAACCACACGCGGGCGTAGGCACGCAGTACAGCCTTGCTCGCCGCGTACACACTCCAGAAAGGAAAGCCCTTGACCGACGCGATTGACCCGGTCATCAAGATCGAGCCACCGTCGTTGAACAGTGGCAATGCCTTCTGCACCGTGAAGAGCGTGCCGCGCGCGTTCAGCCCGAAAGTGGCATCGAAGTGCTGCTCGGTGATCTCGCCGAGCTTGCGCTCCTCGCCCGTCCCGGCACTGGCCCACAACACGTCGACGGCGCCCTTTTCCCGCCTGACCGCGTCGAACAAACGGTCCAGCTCGTCCAGGTTGGCCGAATCAGCCTGCACGCCGGTCACGTTTCGGCCGATCAGCTTGACGGCTTCATCCAGAGCTTCCTGCCGCCGACCCGAGATGAAAACGTGAGCTCCTTCGTCAACGAACAACTTGGCACCGGCCAGCGCCATACCGCTTGATCCGCCCGTGATCACCACTACCTTGCCGTCAAGCTTTCCCACGATCACTCCATCGGGCGATTACCTGGCTGGCGAAGTCAAGCATCTGGTCAAGGCTGGGGAACATTGCGAAGGCATCCACGATCGCCTCATCAGCACCGGACCCGGCGAGGCGCTCAAGCTTGCCGGCAAGCGAGTCGACGGACGTGCCCGGTTCGAGGTTGATCCGCATGGCCGTCTTCAGCGCGTCAGGATCGCGACCGGCGTCCTGCGCCGCACGGCGCGCAATCGACCACAAGTGGTCGGTGACCTCGTCCTGCAGCCCCTCGACCCCGAGCCAGCCGGTGCCGCTGCGGCCGACCCGGCGCATCGCGGCCTCGCTGGCACCGCCGATCCAGATGGGCGGACCGCCAGCCTGGACCGGGCGCAGGTCGGCATGGACCGGCGGCAGCGAGAAGAACTCGCTGTCCCAGGACACCGGGGTGGTCGTCCACCACTCGTGCAGGAACGCCAGCAGGTCATCGAGTATCCGCCCGCGCCGGCGCCAGTCCGCGCCGCGGGCGATGTCGTGTTCGTCCTTCATCCAGCCAATTCCCACGCCAACGTCAAGGCGGCCGTCGCTGAGCACGTCGAGCGTGGTCAGCAGCCGGGCCAGGTGCGGCGGCTCGTAGTAGAACGTGCTGAGCGTGCTGGCGTTCAGCCGCACCCGGCTGGTCGCCGTCGCGGCGACGGTCCACAGCAGCACCGGATCGAGGTAACGGGTCATCTGCGGCGGGTACGGCTGCTCTTTGCCCGGATAGGTGCTTTGCATATCAACCGGCGTGACCAGGCGATCGCCGACCCACAGCGTGTCGTAGCCAAGGTCCTCGAGTCCGCGGCAGAACGCGCTCAGACCAGCGGCGCTGCTGACAGCGGGCCCGACTATGGGAATTGCGAAACCAAGCTTCATCGCGAGAATCCTCTCCAGGCAGACGATCGTCGGCCGACACTGATATTTGACATAGCGAATCCTTTCGGTGATCCATCAACCATTATTTGGGCGCACGGCGCCCCTGTTCGTTCACCGCTTGGACCGGCGGCGGTGCGGCTCAGCCGGGAACGGTGGCGCCGAGGGCGAAGTCGTAGTTCCCCACCCCGTGGCTGGCGAGACCCATCACGACCAGGCCCGTTCCTTCCAGCCAGTGCGCCATGTTCAAGCCGCCGACGTCTAGCGGGCGCAGCCCGAGGCTCTCGATAAACTCCGCCACGCCCGCCTTGGCGCGCGCGTCGTCGCCGGCGATGAAGACGTCGAGCGGCCGGCCCTGGGCCAGGACAACACCGAAGATGGTGTTGAATGCCTTCAGCACGCTGGCGCTGGCCGGGGCCGCCTTGGCGACTTCCTGCGCGATCGAGGTGCCATCGGGGATGGCTAGCCCGTCGGCCGTGGAATTGAAGGGGTTGCTGATGTCGACGATGACCTTGCCCGCGAGGGCGTCTCCGTACTGGGCGACGACCGGAACGACATTGGCGTACAACAGTGAAACGATGACGATGTCCCCGGCCGGGACGGCGCCGAACTCTCCCGTCGTGGCGCTGCCGCCGAGAGCCTTGGCCAGGTCAGCGGCCTTGGACTGATCGCGGCCGATGATCTCGACGGTGTTGCCGCCCGCTACCGCCAGCGCGCCGATGGTGTGGGCCATGTTCCCGGTGCCGATGATGCTGATGCTGCTCATGAGGTGTCCTGTCCTAACTGACGATCGAAAAGGTTGACTACTCCACCTTATGGCGTGTTTGTTGATGAGTCAACCAATCGGGTAGCATGGAGGCTGATGGAACCGAACTGGCTGAGCCCTCGTGAAGACCGCGCCTGGCGGGCCTTCCAGCACGCGCATCATCAGCTCGACGTGCACCTGAACCGGGGCCTGCAGGAATCGGGCCTGTCCGGGGCCGACTACGAGATCCTGGCGGTGCTCTCGGAACACGACGGGGACCGCATGCCCGCGCACCACCTGGGCAACACACTGGGCTGGGAGAAGAGCCGGGTCTCCCACCAGGTGCGGCGCATGCAGCAGGACGGGCTGATCTGCCGCGAGCCCAACCCCGACGACGCCCGCAGCACCATGGTCTGCCTGCTGCCGGCTGGCCGCGCCGCCATCGAGAAGGCGGCGCCCGGACACGTGGAGAACGTCCGCCGGAACTTCATCGACCTGCTCACCCCGGCTGAGCTCGACATGCTTGCCGCCCTCAACGAACGAGTCCTGCGCCACCTGGCCAAAGACGACGACTCCCCCGCCGAAGACGAGCCCTCATAGCCTTCATCAGCCGTGAGGTCTTGACCTTCATGCTGGCGCGGAAGCGGCTTGGAAATCATGGCGGGCGCCGGACGCGCGTATGCGGCGGTGGAACCTCCCGCGACGTATCGGCGGAGCCCTCCGGTGGAATCCGGAAATGCCAGTCACCATCGATGCCGACCGCGTGGACTTGGGGCAAGCGGAATGCTGATCGTCGTTGACACGCCGTTGACACAACTCATCCAAAACTCGCTGGTCAAACGCCTGCAAACGGTAGTAACCGACTATGAACTCCCACGGACGCATACCCGCAGGTCGGTGGCTGCCCTGGGCCGCGGCGACCGGATTTTCGCGGACGCCCATAGACCTCGGTAACCGGGTCGGGGCTGCCTCCGGAGCAGAAGGCCGCAGGTTCGAATCCTGCCGGGGGCACCAGTATTTCCGCAGTTTAAGAGCCTATTTGTCTGGCTCATGTCAGGGTCGTGCCGTCCGCGTGCCATCCGGATCCCGGGTCGGCTTTAGTGCGCTGCTGGGCGATCTTGCACTGCAGGACGGCCACGTCGCATGGCCCTGGCTTGAGTTCTTGGTGGGCACCGTCAATCGCCAAGTAAAACCTCATTTGTGGAGCTGCCGGGAATCGAACCCGCTACGGAAATTCGGTTAACCTGCGGAAACGCTGTAACTGACGACGCGAAAGCACGCGAAACGACGCGAAAGTACCTGCGGATACGCGAGAAGTGTTGACGGCGTCAACACGCCGATCCGCCTTGACTCACGCCTGATCCGGGCAGACGCGATCTGCGCTGATGATCCGCGAACAGCCCAGCTCGCGTGAACCTTTGTTGCTTGGAGACATGACCGAATCAGGAGTTGGTCGGTTCACGACGTCGATCCGGTCGGAGGCCCGCCGTTACGTTGACGGCGCGACGCGCAAATCCGAACCGCGCAGACGGTTCGCACCTATCGAATCTCGCCTACCCGTCCAGCGGAAAAAGCGAGCGACCGATGTCCTTCGTCCTCTTCCTTAAAATCGTCCACGACGATGAGTGACGACATGACAGCGAATGCACATCCACAGCCCATGGCCGAAGCGGTGCTGCCGCCGCCGGCGAAGCCGTTCGGCGGCACCATCGGCACCTACTATTCCGATTCGGAGCCCGACTTCGCCGAGGTGCAGAAGGCCCCAAGAACGCCCAAAACGAACACAAGAAGCTGTGGGGCCTGGCCGGGGCGACCTGCCAATCCTTCGTGGTGCGCGCCGGTGACAGCCTGCTCGAGGTGGTGCAGTACGTCGACCCGGTCGGCAAGCTGTGGCCGTCTGGCTACCACCAGCATCGCGCTGGGGCCGCAGGACCGCGCGGCCCTCGACGCGCTCGTCGCGAAGGGCCGCTCGACGCTGATCACCGGCCAGATGCTGCGTACTCTGACCGGAGGACTCGGCCGCCGGGCCGCGCTCGCCCGCGCCTGATGCGCCTGCCGCCGGCCGTCAGGAAACCAGGTACGGAAACTTCAGAACTAATCGGCCGGTCCGCCGCGGTTCGGATAGGGATCGTAGGTGGACGTCGGGTGAGCGCGACGGGTCCAGGACGCGCGTGAGGAAGTCGAGCTGGTCGGCCGACGCCCGTTGTTGCCACTGGCCTTGGTAGACGTCGAAGTGGTCCACGGGGTACGCGCACAGCTGAGCCCAGTATCCGGCCTTCGCCGCGGTCCGTCGCGCCGCCCTGAGCGGTGCGACGCGGTCATTGGTGCCGGCCTGAACCAGGATCGGGCAGCTGAGCCGACCGGCGAAACCGTTGACGCGGTTGAAGCCGATTTCCAGCGCTGTGCGGGCAGAGACCTCGTTGCGCCAGGTCGGGCCGGCGATCGCGGTGTAGGCCTCTTCCGCGCCGGGGGTGCTGATGATCGCGACCGTCCCGGGCTGGGCGACCGCCGGGATGTGGTGCGGTTCGCGCCCGGCGAGCCCTTGGACCAAGTCGCGCAGCCCATGTCCGACGGTGCGCGCCAGCTGACCAACCCCGGCGTAGCGGACCAGCTGCACCAGGGCGGCCAGGCCGTCGGTGGCCGGTGTCAGCGCCACGACCGCGGCGATACGGGGGTCTTGAGCGGCGACCGCGACGACGTGCCCGCCGGAGTACGACGTGCCCCACACTGCGATCCGGTCGGGATCCACGCCGGGAATATGACGGGCCGCGGCGATGGCCGCGTGGTAGTCCTGGCGCTGACGGCGGAACGAGACATCCTGGCGCGGAGTGCCTTCGGAGTCGCCGAAGCCGCGGTAGTCGAACACGAAGGCGTCAATGCCGGCGGCGGCGAAGGCCTCGGCGTAGCTCAGCAGCCCGCTATCGCGGGTGCCGCCGAAGCCTTGTGCCATGACGATGCACGGCCGCCCGTCCGTGCCAGCAAGCGCGTCGCTGCTGGCCAGGAGGTGCCAGGCGGCGCAGGTGACGCCGTGGCTGGGGAAGGTGAGTTCGTTTCTCTCGTTTGTCATGGTGGTTGCTTTCGTTCAGGACACCAGCAGGGCCGGCTTGATGGGGGTGAATTTCAGGGCGTCGTCTGCCACTGGGCCTTCGCGCAGCCGGTGCACGTCCATTTCGTAGGCGTGCTTGAACGCCCACGGGCCGCTGGTGCCCCCGTGCGGGAACTTCGCGATCCCACGCTGGACGTACCCCGAGCTCATGTCCATGAGCGGCACCCGCTCCATGTGCGGATCTTCGAGCACCGGTTCGACGATGCCGTAGCCGTGCGAGTCCATGTACTCGAGCAGTCGGCAGAAGTGCTCGCAGACCAGATCCACCTTGAGCGTCCAGGAGATGTTGGTGTAGCCGATGGCGAACACGAAGTTGGGCACACCGGAGAGCATCATCGACTTGTAAGCCGTGGTGTCCGGCAGATGCACCTGCTCTCCGTCGACGTTGAGCGCAATCTTGCCGAAGGGCGACATGTTGAGTCCGGTTGCGGTGACGATGATGTCGGCGGCCAACTCCTGACCCGACTCGAGCAGAATGCCCGTCTTGGTGAACCGTGCGATCCGATCGGTGACCACCGAGGCTTTCCCGGCCGAGATCGCGTTGAACAGATCGCCGTCGGGCACCATGCATAACCGCTGGTCCCACGGGTCATACCGCGGGGTGAAGTGGGTGTCGACGTCGAAGTGCTTGGGCAGCTGCCGGGCCACGTTGGCGATCAGCAGTTTGCGCATCAGCTTCGGGGCGCGCTTGCAGGCCTTGAAGATCCCGCGGCCGAGCGCGATGTTCTTGCGCCGGACAATGTTGTACGCGCGGTCGTGGCCGAGCACCCTGTTCAAGGTATTGGCAATCGGGTCCTCGGCCGGAATCGTGAACACGTAGCTCGGCGAGCGTTGCAGCATCGTGATGTGTCCCGCCTTGTCGGCCATCGAGGGGATCAGCGTGACCGCCGTTGCGCCGCTGCCGATCACGATCACCCGCTTGCCGGTGTAGTCGAGATCTTTCGGCCAGAACTGCGGATGGATCACCTGGCCTTCGAAGTCCTGCACACCGGTGAACTCGGGTGTGTATCCCGCCTCGTAGTCGTAATATCCGGTGCCCAGGAACAGGAATCGTGCACTGAAGTGCGTCGTCTCGCCGCTGGCGGAGTGTTGGGCGGTGACGGTCCACAGCGCCTCCGACCGGGAGAACTCCGCGCCGATCACCCGGTAACCGAAACGGATTTGCTCGGCCAGGCCGTTGTCGGTCACGGTTTGGTCCAGGTAGTCCATGATGATGTGCCCGTCGGCGATCGACTTGCGATGCGTCCACGGCTTGAAGTTGTAGACGAAGGTGGGCATGTCCGAGTCCGATCGGATACCCGGGTACTGGAACAGACTCCAGGTGCCGCCGATCGAATCGCGACCCTCCAGGACCGCAAACGAGGTGCCCGGGCGGCGGGTCTTCAAGTGAGCGGCCGCGCCGATACCCGAAATCCCGGCGCCCACGATCAAGACGTCGAAATGCGTGGTGGTGGTCTGGCCGTTGGTCGTGATGGACATCTGGGTGGCTCCTGGCAGTTCTCGAATGGGTCGAATGAGATGCTGATGCGCTTGACGCTAGACCCGCCGGCCCCCAAGCGATATGGCATGCAGTCCCGTCGCCGCGCAGCCGACCCAATCGACCTAGCCCGGCCGACCACTCTTTGTTGGCAGGGTCCGATACGGCCAGGCGCGAGTCAGGAAGCGCCGGCGGGCGGGCCCAAGAACGCCTACGGCTTCGACTTCCCGGACGGTGTCGATGAGACGTGCGGAAATGCGGCATGACCTGCGTAGGGTTACGCCACAGCACGTCAGATTCCGCGAAAGTACCTCGTAATTACGCCGGAGTTGTTGGCGAGTCCAACATGTCCACGCTGCTGGCCGTCGTGCCGAGGGTGTTTGCTGGTCTACCGCTCATCTGCGAACAGTCGCCGGACGATCGAGCCAAACCGCACATTGGTCGCTGTGCGCCGGACCGAGCGGCCGCTGATCGAGTCAGACGGGCGTCGGAGCACCGAATGCGTGACGCCTGATCACATTTACGAGGTCGTATTCATCGAGTTCTCATTGACGACCGGGTCGGTGCGTCCGGTGCGTCTTAGGAAGCCGCCACGAGCTGTCCCCGCCGACGCTCGCCGGCAGCCTCCACGATCCGCTGCGCAGTCCGGTAGTTGATCCCCGCGGCCCTCGCGGCAGCGTTGATCGACTGTCACAAGTCGTTTGCAGGTGCCCAGACCGATCCCGCTTGCGGCTCCGGTGATGGCCCGGGACCGGTGGACGGGCCGGTCGGTGGTGCTTACGCCTTGTCGCGGGATAGCACCTCTCGCCTGAGCTCGATCACCTGTTTCTCAAGGTCGATCACAGCCTTGGAGCACATGGCTGTCAGTCCAATGAGTTTCACGACTACCGCCCATATCCGGCTGTGGCCGGTAAAGGATTCGTCGAACTCGGCGAACCGCTCGAGGAGTTCCCTTCCGATAACGGATTCGGGATCGAGCTGTATCCGCCGCATTTTGCTGAACGCCGAGAAGTCGGCTGTTTCTTCGGGATGGGGCTCCATCTTTCGAGCGTAGGCCGCTTGCCGCGGCCGGTGGACCGAAAGAATCTTTCCCTGGCAGCGGTCGCGGTCGAGCGTCTCGACGGCGACCAAAACCTATAGAACCTTTAAAGACCAAGTCCAACGGTCCAGCACTTCTCGGGAAACTGAGCAGGAGATGCCAGGTAGCAGCCACTAGGACAAGACGACACCACCATCGCCGGCGCAGGACACTTCGTCCAAGAGCAACGCGGCGAACAGCTTGGCCATGTCATAGCCAATTTCGTGAGCGGTGCGCTGCCACGTGCTGGCGGCCCCAGCCTCGCCGGCGATGGCTAGGACTGGTCGGACGCGGTCGCGCGGTTGCGGTGCCGCGCTAGCCGCGCTCGTGGTCGCCAACATCGGCACGACCTGCGCCGAGTTCGCCGGGATCGCAGCCGGCTTCGAGCTTTTCGGGATCAGCCGCTACGCCAGCGTCCCCGCCGCGGGGGCTTTCGGGATATCCGCTCCGGTTAGCCGCCGAACTGGCGTGGCCACAGGCGGTCGACGAAAAGCACCGCACCCCAACCCTGCTCGACCGGTTCATACGTACCGGACGAGATCGCGATGTTAGCGCCAGGCCAGGAATGGTGTACGTTCTGGGACTTAGCCACAGAACGCAGCAGCCCGCCCGGCCCGGGCGATCTCCTCGTCAGTTCGCGTGCCTTTGAGGCGGTAGGGTATCTGGCGGTGATGCGCGATGTGGGTAGGAAACACGGCTAATCCGATCGTGATCGTCGGCGGGGGCCTCGCCGGAGGCAATGCCGCTGCGACGCTGCGCGAGGAGGGTTTCGCCGGGCGCATCGTGCTCGTTGCTCGGGAGCAGGGAATTCCGTTTGGTCGTCCTCCGCTGTCCAAGACATACCTGCGCTCGGAGGAGGATCTCGATCCGTGGTATGTCAAGTCACCGGGTTGGTATGAGGAGAACGACGTCGAGCGGCTCGTAGGGTCGAGCGTCGTCGCGGTGGACCCGGTTGCCCACTCCGTGGTGCTTGATTCGGGCGAAGGGTTCGAGTACCAGAAGGTCCTGATCGCCACCGGCGGGCGGAACCGTCGGCTCCGGGTGCCGGGAGCCGAGCTGGCCGGCATCCACTATCTGCGCACAGTCGCCGAGTGTGACGCGATCAAGCACGAGGCCCGTGCGGGTCGGCGCGCGGTGGTGGTTGGCATGGGGTTCATCGGTTGCGAGGTGGCGGCCTCTCTGAGGCAGCTCGGCGTTCACGTGACCGCGATCTTCCCGGAGCGAGCGCCGCTCGAAAGGGTCCTTGGCCGGGAAATCGGTGCGGCAATCGGCGCGATCCACCGCGCGAACGGCGTCGAGCTGTTAGCCGAAGATCGGGTCGCGGCGTTTGAAGGGTCCGATCGGGTCGAGGCGGCCGCGACCGTCAGTGGCGATCGCGTGGCATGCGACTTCGTAGTCGCCGGCGTCGGGATCGAGCCTGACGTACCGACTTTCGTCGGCTCGTCGGTCGCGCAATCCAATGGCGTGCTTGTTGACGAGCGGTGCCGCGCCAGCCAGCCCGACGTCTATGCAGCCGGGGATGTGGCAAACCATCTCCACCCGATCTTCGGGCGCGTTCGAGTGGAGCACTTCAACAACGCAGAAAAGCAAGGGCGCGCGGTGGCGCGGTCGATGCTTGGTTCGAGCTCGGTATATGACTACGTCCATAGCTTCTGGTCCGATCAATACGAGCACACGCTGGAGTACGTTGGCTACGCCGCGAAATGGGACGAGTTCGTCGTGCGGGGGAGTCTGGAGGAACAAAAGCTGGTCGGGTTCTACCTGCTCGAACGCCAGATTCAGGCCGCCATCGGTCTCGACCGTGGTGGTGACCCCGAGCTCGACGAGAACTCAGAGATGGCGGCGTCCGCTCGGCTCGTAGCGCTGCGGGCCAGACCGGCTCCCGCCCAGCTGGCGGACGAGAAGGTGGACCTGTGGTCGCTGGGGCGCTAGGCGTTTGAGAACAGGGGGATGTTCGCCCCGCTGGCGGCAACCAGGGGGCTGTCGAGCAGTGCGACGATCAGCTGCGCGACGTCAGTCGGTGTCAGGCCGGGACGAAGCTCCGGGTTCGCCTGACGCAGCATCTGGGTGTCAACTGCGCCCGGACTCAGGCAGATTGCGCTGATGCCAAGCGCTTTACCCTCCACCGCGATCGCCTCTGTGAGGCCGATGACCCCGTATTTGGAGACGTTGTACGCAGCCAGTCCGGGGAACTTCTCGGTGGCGTACACGCCGGAAAGGGAGGCGATGTTGACTATCCGTCCTTCCCCGGCGGCCCTCATCGCGGTGAATGCCGCGCGACAGCAGAGAAATGACCCGGTCAGGTTGACTGCGAGCGTTTGCTGCCAAATGTCGGTAGTCGTTTCCTCGAATGGAGCCGACGCCACCACGGCGGCAGCGCAGACGAGCGCCGCGAGCGGGCCCAGGCGATGGACAGCGGCAAACAGCTCCTCGACGTCCTCGGGCTTGCCGACGTCCGTCGGCACGGGTAGCGCCTCGGCACCGGAGTTTCGGATCCTGCGGGCGACGGCGTCAAGCGCGTCACTGTCGCGGGCAGCTAGGACGACGCGCGCGCCGGCCACCGCTAGTGCCTCCGCGGTGGCCGCTCCGATGCCCCGGCTAGCGCCGGTAACGAGTGCCAGCCGTCCGGCAAGCCAATGTCCCGACTCACCCACCAGTTCGCGTCCCCAGACCAGCATTGGCCACTCGCTGGTAGAGGTGTTCGTGAGCGTCGAGGCTGCGTTCGATGTCGAGTCGGCTCTCGGCATGTTCGCGGCATGCCCAGCGCGACAGCGCTGGCGCCCTGGTCACAGCGTCGGCTGCCGCATGCAGATCGTCGGGCCCGACCAGGAACCCGGTCACTCCGTCGACGATCACCTCCTCGAGCGCGCCGCGTCGGAACGCCACGACGGGAGTACCGCATGCTTGCGCTTCGGCGGCGACCATCCCGAACGGCTCCTCCCACTTTGCTGGACACAAGACCACTGCCGCGCGAGCCATCGCGTCCCAGAGCGTCTTTTGCGGGACGCCTGGATGCACAACCACGCCTGGATCGGCGCTCTGTGCGTCGATCAGCCTCCGGGCGTATCCGGCCTCATAGCTATCGCCGAAAACGTCGATCTTGGCGCCAGCAATCCGGGCGATAGCGACCGCTTCGGCGGCTCCCTTCTCTGGACTCAACCTGCCGGCGAACACCACCCCTGCCCCTGCCGTCGGCGAGAAGTGGATCCGCCGAATCGAGATGTACGGCGGCAGGATCGCAGCGACCGGGACGACCTGCCGCCAGGCGCCCGCCTGATTCGCTGACACGCACGCGACCGTGGCGGACGGGTCGCACCGAACGGCCTCGCGAAGCGCGCGCGCAACCTCGGCGTCCGGCGGTAGGTGGACCGTGTGCACCACGGGCGCGCTCAGAGTGGACGCGAGTCTGACCGCAGGCGCGTCAAAGGCATGGTTGTGGACGACGTCGTATCGGCTCTCACGCACCACGGCGTAAACGCGGGCAAAGGCCCTCTCGGCCACCGCGGATCCGCCGGCGACTGCGCCAGAAGCTCGATACAGCGTGGCGGCCAACTGCCGGTGATCGACCCCTGTATCGATCACCTGGACGCCCGGCACCTCTGATCCGGAAGCCGCATAGAGGTGAACGTCATGGCCCCTGCCGACGAGGCCTCGCGCGAGCTCGGACACGAACGCCTGCGAGCCACCGCGCTGAGGCTCTCGGATCGCGCTGACGAGCGGGGCGACGATCGCTACCTTCACGCGGCGATCACCTTGAAAGCGATGTCGCGCGGGGGATTGACCCCCACCGTGCCGAAGGACACCCGGCACCAACCGCCACGACGGACCTGCGCCGCCGCGCGTGGGTAGAAGATCTCGGTCAGCTCGGCAGCCTCTTCGCGGCTGGCGAACTCGAGGAACATCTCTCCGCCGAAGCTCACGTGCCGGTAGCCGCGGGCGGCGAGCCAGCCGACGTTGTTCGGCCAGACGATCGCGACACAACCACCCGGCCTGCAAACTCGTTCCATCTCTGCCAAACCGGCGTCGCCGCCGTGCCCAGCCTCCGGCGTGAAGGCCGAACATGTGACCACCAGGTCAGCCCAATTGTCGGGTAACGGCAGATCATCGAAGAAACCATCAGTCAACCGGGCGCGGTCGCCGTGATCGGCTCGCACGAGCTTACGAGTCAGCATCTCGCGCAACGGCGCTGCGGGTTCGATCGCCACGACCTCGCGGGCGCGGTGAAGCAGCTCAAGGGTAAGCCGGCCGGTGCCCGCACCCACCTCGACGATCCGATCGACGTCGTCCGGTAGCCACCGAAGCACAGCGGGATGAAGCCGCTCGGCCCTGACCAGCCGATCGTAGAGCTGCGGCTCCCGTCGGTACAGGAGCTCCCAGGCGAGCGGCAGGTTGGCCTGCGGGTCGTTGCCCGCGGCACCGACGAACCGTCGTGCCTCCTCCGCGGTGAGCGCGTCAAGGTCTGCGACGGTGTAGCGGGTGCGCAGATCTCGAGCGCGCCGCGCCGGGGCCTCAGGCGCGCTCACCGACCTCGGCCCAGTTCTTGTCCGTCTCGCAAACGCGGACCGATCGCAGTGACCCCGCCGGGAGTTCGGACCGTATCCTCTCCCAGAACGCCACAGCTAAGTTCTCGGCGGTTGGGATAAGCCCTTCGAGCCAAGGAATGTCCGTGTTCAGGTTGTGATGGTCCACGTCCTCGAGGATCCGCTTGGACATGACATCCGAGAGCTGTTTCATGTCCAAGACGTAACCTGTGGTCTGGTCGATCTCGCCCGCGACGACCACCTCGAGGACGTAGTTGTGGCCGTGGAGGTTGACGCATTTCCCGTACAGCCGCCGGTTCTCCGCTTCAGATAGCCCCGGATCTCGCAGCTGGTGAGCCGCATTGAACGATTCGCGGCGACTGACCAGGACAGTGGTCGAGATGCTCACTGCGCTTCGCTCCGCGACGGCCGTGCGTGCATCAATCAAATCGCGATTCATCACCAGAGCCCTCCAAGATCTTCGCCGACCTAATACAGGGACTCCTCGACGATACCGCCACGAAGATTTCGAAAAGGCCGTTCAGGTTGCGCAACTCTCGTCGGCGCCGCTCGCCAACGCCGCTCACGACCGAGGACAGAAAGAAGATCGCGCTGGCCGCCGATGGAGTGGCGATTCCGCAGGAAGGTCCCAGTCTTTCAGCTCCGCGAGAACGTGCCGCTGACGACCAGCCACCCGGAGTCCTTGTGGCTGAAACCGGTCCGAGGTCGCCGTGCGCGCGCAGCAGTTGATAGAACAGTGGGCTGCTGGCGTGGCGGTCGTTGGTGGCACGTGTGCGCGCGGCGTGGCCAGCAGTTCGAGGCAGTCGCCGACCCGCACCGCCGCGACGTTTCCACCCTTGACGGCCATGACGATCGCGACGTTAGTCAGCGCCTGCTGCTGGCTTTGCAGTCTTACCCGGCCCTGACACAGCGCGGCGAGCTCGGCGAACGCCGCCCGATCGCGGGTGCGGGCCATCTCGGCGGCGAGGTTGTGCCGCGCCGGGGCGAACCGCAGCAGCCAGTCGAGGCTGGGCCGGATCACGTCGGCGCAGATCAGCACCAACAGGCCGGGGCTCAGGTGCGGTAGCGGGTTGGCCTGGTCGGTGCCGATTAACACTCGCCAATCCGGTTGGTACTCGGCGCCGCTGACGCGCCACCGCTGCTGCCAATTGTCGCCAGGCTGCTCACGCAGCCAGCCCAGCAACGCCAGCACCCCGAGCCGCCGGTTGCGCTGGCTGTTCGGGTTGTCCAACGCGAACGGCGCCGACAGCACCCGGTTGACAACCACTGACCAGCTCGCCTCGGTCGCCGGCCACGACGCGGCCAGTTGCGCGTCGGTGGGTTTCGTCGAGCCGGTCGTGGCCGCGGGGTCGGCGGTAGGCTGCCCCACCTGCACGTCGGCGGCGATCACGACCGGGCCTCACCGAAGAGGATCTGCAGGCTCTCGGCGCGGTACCCCACTGCCGGTGGCGCCGCGGGATCGCGCTCGCGTCGCCGAAGGTGATACGCCAGCAGTTCGGCGATCACGTCCTCGGTCACCGGGTTCAGGTAGCGCTGGGTGGTGGACAGATGGGCGTGGCCGAGCACCCACTGCACATCGGTCAACGGCATCTGCGGGTCGCGAGCCATCCGATACGCCGCGGTGTGACGCAGATCGTGCAGCGACCAGTTCGATCCCAACGCGGCGTTGGCCGGTTGAACATCGCGCGGACCGCGTCATAGCGCAGCGGCCGCAACGGTTCTCGCAGTGTCCACCACAACGGCTGGTCTCGCCCGGCCGGAGCCAGCCCGGCCAGCTGCGTCTGATACAGGCGCAGCCACACAAACGCATCCGGAGCAGCCGGCAACGGCAATGTCACTAGAGGCGTTGCCCGCCGAATCGGTGCGCATCACCAAGCGTCCCCTGCACCGTGACAAGCCAGACGTTTTGCAAGTAATCGACGAGGAATCCAAACTGTTCCGGGAGCGTGTTCATTCAGTGGAAGCCAAGGAAGCAATCGCACGGTTCCTTAAGTAACGACCGCCGGTGGCCCCACCCGTGCCTGCGAACGGCAAGATCCGCCACGGAGCTTGAGAACCACATCGGCTGTCGTTACAGCCGGGACACGGGGACAAGGCGGCCGGTGACCGCCGCCGCCGCCAGGGCCTGCTGCAGCGATTGGCCGTCCGCGCTCAAATCCCGCACTCCGGTCCCGTCGATCGGCGGGAACACCGAGCGCGCGAACGACAGCAGCGGCCGCAGCGGCCCGGCCGGGCTGCGGCCGGTCACGAACAGCGCCTGGCTGCACACGATCACCAGGATGGCCAGCACCCCGTCGAGGCATTCCGCGGCGCGGCGCTCCCTGCGGTGCGCGCTGAACGCCGGCGACAGCACGTCGGAGCGCGGGTCGCAGGCCGCGGCGGGCAGCAGCGCGGGCGCGGCCGCGGCCCGCGCCTCCTCGACATAGCTGCTCGCCGCCCAGCCGTAGGCGTAGGTGCCGGTCGGCGCCCCGGGGACAGCCAGGTTGACCGGCAGGCCCGAGGTCTCGGCGGTGTTCAGAGCGGTGACCTGGCGCTCGGCGACCAGCGCGAGATCCGCCCACGCCGCGGACAGCGCGTTCATGGCCGGGTAGGCCATGGCGTTGTGGAAGCCGCCGTTGGGCAGCACCCGGCCGGCCAGCAGCACGTCGCCGGTCACCGCGCGTAGCGCGGTCGCGGCGGCCTTCTCGATCGCCGCCACCGCCCGGTGCGCCTGGCCGAGCACCCGCGGGATGATCCGGTAGCTCACCGGGGCCTGGTGGAACCGCCTGCCGTCCGTCCCCGCGCCGTCGAGATGGCGGCGCAGCGCCCGCAGCACCGCGGCTTCGTGCGCGTCCCCCCACAGGTCGTCGAGCGCTGCGTCGTAGGCGCCGAGCGGGGCGCCGAACGCCTCGATCGAGAGCGCGCAGATGGCCTGCGCGCTCTCCAGCCGGTGCCGGGACCGTAGCGCGGTGTCGGCGGCCAGCGCCGCCGGGCACGGCGCCGGCTCGGCCAGCGCCCGCCGCTCGGCCTCGCCGAGGTCGTCGCGCCGCACCCCGGCGAGGGCGGCGGCCATCACAGTGGCTTCGTCCGGGCCGGCCGGGCCGCCGGACGGCACCCGGGGAGCCGGGCTGCCGAGCAGGGCGGCCACCCGCTCGGCGGCGGTCAGCCGCACCGCGGTGTGCCCGGACACGCAGCCGGCCAGCCGGGCGAAGAGGATCCCCCGCACCACGGCCTCGTCGAGATACCCGCCGCCCGAGTCCGCAAACCCCGCGCCCGCAGGGGCCGCCCGTGCGCTGGCCGCGCCAGCTTCTCCCGGCGCCGTACGGCCCCGTCCGGCCGCGGCCAGCGCCCGGCGGGCCTGCGCGCCGAGCTGCACAGCCTCGCCGCCGTAGCAGACCCGCCGGAAGTTCGCGAGGGTGAAGTCGTCTCTGGTATCCAGTACGACCGTCATGCCGGGTCGGGTCCTTTGCGCGCAGCGCGTACGCGCTGCAGCGGATCCCTGACCGGCGGAGCGGGCCGGCGCCCCGCGGCGTCCAGCGCCCGGCCGGCCTCCCCGGCAAGCAGCGCGATGGCGCCGTCGAGGCACTCCGCGGCCGTGGCCTCCCGGCGGTAGGCGCAGAAGGTCGGTGAGGATACGTCGTCCTGCGGGTCGTTCACCGCCGCGGGCAGCAGCGTGGGCATGGCCGCCGCCCGCGCCTCCTCGGCCAGCGCGCTTAGCTACGGTCCCGGGCCGGCCGCAGGATCGGCGGCCCGCAGCGCCGTCACGTGCCTCCCGGCCAGCAGCGTCAGGTCGGCCCATGCGGCCGCGAGCGCATTCAACGCAGGGTAGACCATGGCGTTGTGGAAGCCGCCGGTGGAGACGGCCTGCCCCAGCGGGTGCGCAGCATCGGGCGGCAGGTACACCGGGTTGTCGGTCACCGACCGCAGCGAGACCCGGGCCGCCTCGGTCAACCCCGCCACCGCACGGTGCGCCTGCCCGAGCACCCGGCCGAGGATCAGGTAGCTGGCCGGCACCGGGCCTGCCCGCAACCGGCCAGGCGACATGCCGGACAGGTGGCGGCGAAGCGCCGCCAGCGCCGCCGCCTCGTCCGCGTCTCCCCACAGCTCACCGAGCTCCTCAGCATAGGCGTCGACCGGGACGCCGAACGCCGCCGCCGAGAGCGCCAGCGCTCGCTCGGCGCGGTCGAGCCTGGGGGCGGCCCGCAGCGCGGCGTCCGCGGCCAGCGCGGCCGACACCGGGGATCCGTTGACCACCGGGTTGGCCTCGCCCTCCTCGACGTCATCGAGCCGGAAGCCGCGCAGCGCGTGGGCCAGCGGCAGCCCCTCGCCCGCGCCGACCTCCCCGTCCAGCGGCACCGGCGGCAGCGGACCGTCGAGCAGGGCCGCCAGCCGCTCGGCGATCACCGGCCGGGCCTTGGAGTTCCCAGCGACGAAGTTGGCAAGCCGGGCGAAGATGATGCCGCGCACGACCCGCTTGTCGAGGTAGCCGCCGCCGAACCCGCGGGCCCAGTTCCCGCGGAACTCGAACGCCCGGGCGTGCGCCTGCTGCTGCTCCGGCGGGATCGTGACCTTGGCGTGCGGCCCGAGGCTACTGGTCACGCCGTAGATGAACTGGGTGCGGTCGGACTCGAGCAGTCGGATGAAGTCCGCCCGCGCCGCGGCCATTGCCTCGCGCGCACGCGGGCCGATGGCGACCGGCTCCCCGACCTCCGACACTCGCCGGTAGTTCTCCAGCGTGAAGTCGTCCCTGCCGTTGATCACCACGGTCATGCTCCGAAAAGTAGCTTGTGCCTGCAGGGGAAGCAACGCGAGGGAGCCGCCCGTGTCAGCCGAGCCGGAGATGATCGACGGCACGCGATGACATGTGCGCAGGTGCGGCGGGTGCCCCGCGACGGGTCTCCGAGGGCGACGTATCACCGCTGGCGCAGCCAATTTGGCGGCCTGAAGGCTGAGGACGCCAAACGGCACAAGGACCTCGAACGTGAGAACGCCACCCTCAAACGGCTGCTGGTCGATGCCGAGTTGGAGAAGGCCGCACTCAAGGAGATCGCCGATTCACCAACCGTGACCTGCGCACCCTGATCGCGCCCCTGCTCGACATGACCGCCGAACACATCACCACCGGCCAGATGACCTACGACCTGCGGCGCCTGCGCGCCCACGGGCTCATCGAACGCGTCCCCCGCACCCGCCGCTACAACATCACCGACACCGGGCTGCAGCACGCGCTTCTGTTCACCCACGCCCACGACCACCTGCTCCGCGCCGGCCTCGCCCAGGTCAGCGACCCCAGCCCGCCGCAACCAACCATGTTGCGCACCGCGGCCCACGCCTACCGGACCGCCATCAACGACCTCACCCAGCAGGCACGACTCACCGCCTGACCACTCCCGACTCCAACCGCGCACTTGACTCAAGATTCACGGCAGGGCCGCTTAAGCTCCCTAACCGCCCGCAAAGAGATTCTGTGGGAGTCGGAGACAGCCACGGATGCTGAGGTTCGCGCGATGGAAATCAAGCTGATCCTTGAGACCGGCGCGAACAACCCCGAGATTGGATACAACCTCTCCCCGCGTTGGTTGGGGTAGTGCTTCGCGGCGGCATGTCAGTACTCGGCCATCCTGATCGTCCCAACGCTCGGGTCACGTTTCCTGACGACTGATCATGGTGTCAGTCTCTGCAGGGCTCGGCGGAAGTCGCTGTTGGGGTAGGTGTCCGGAAGAACCGAGGTCACTTCCCGCAGCGCCGCTTCGCCGCTGATGCCCTGCCTGTGTGCCCCATAGAGTGCTGCCACGGTCGGTGTCCGGCTCTGAGCGGCCACGCAGTGCAGCAGCACCGTGCGTCCCTCGTTGCGCAGCTGCTCGATGAGTCGCACGGTATCCATTAGTACGAAATCCAGGTTGGGGTTGGCGTCTAGGTCGACGATGTCGATAAGCCGGATGTCTATCTGTTCGACGCCCACCGGCAGGTCATCGTCGTTCACGCGGCACAGGGAAACAACAGCGTCCACACCTGGTGGGAGGGTGCGCATTGTTGCGACATCGCCTAACCAGACTCCGTCGTCATGTGGATGGCGAACCGGGGCCATGGGCTCGATGTCATAGCTGAACGGCCTGTCCGTCTTCACGATTCGGGTGGCCAACGCCACCAGGTCGCGGGTTCGCATCCCGGGCCAGCCGTGGCGCACTCGACGCCACTCAGCTGGGACCGCCGACGCCCCGTAGGCTGCGCCGAGCAACCCGCCCGCGATGGCGGCCACTGTGTCGGTGTCGTTGCCGCCCCGCACTGCGGCATCAAGTGCGAGGCGCAGGTGATCGACGCGGAAGATGCCCGTCGCCGGATCATCCTGCGGCACTGGCGTTGTCACAATCGCTGACCATGCGGCCTGTAGCGCCTCGACCACCAGTTCGCCCCTGTGAGTTGCCACGGGCCAGACGGGATGTGCAACATATCTCGGTGGACCCCCCGGGGGTGTTCACCGCCAGCAGGCACCGATGAAGGCGGGTCGGATCGTTCCGCCACGTTGTCAGCGTGCCGCGTTATGTTGGACGTTCGTGGCTGCGACGCGCGCACCCGGACTCCCAGCGGGCGCCTAGAAGGATAGCTCCCAGCGCACCAGGTCGCTCACGGGTGCGAGTCGTACGCTCGGCGTCATGCCCGCAGTCGGCGAGGTGGTCCGCTGCGCGGATGGCCGCTGGATGGTTCTATGGCTGGAGCGGTGCCCGCTGGGTCACCAGCTTGGCGCCGGACCGGATGCTTGGCAGGAGTGTGGTTTGTGAGTCGTTGGATCTTAAGCAACGTCCCATCGTGGCTGGTATTACTCGGACTCGTCGTCCTCGTCGCAGGCGGAGCCATGCTTGTCCAGATGTACGTCCGACATCGGTTCCGCCGGGTCAAGGGGGGCGAGCACAACGATGCGATAAAGTTCGCCTTCGGCGTTGTCGGGGTCGTGTTCGCGTTCTTCACCGGTTTCGTCGTTTCCGCGATGTGGAGTCAGGTCAACAGTGCGGGCGTCAAGGCGCGGACCGAGGGCGCGGCTGCGGTGCAGATGGCCAGGGACCTCACCGTGTTCGACAAGGCCGACAGCAACCGCGTCCGGCAGAGCTTGCTTGAGTACGAACATGCGGCCGTAGCCGAGTGGCCCATAGCAGCGAGCGGCCATTCGTTCCCTGAGGCCGACAACGCTCTAAAGCGCCTCTACACCGCATACGAGGAAGTCCAGCCGCGCACCGATACTCAAAAGACGTTCCTCGGCAGCTCTTTCACCGACCTCGACAAGATCACTCAGGCCCGCACAGAGCGCGTACTCCAGGCCCGCACTGACATCGGCCCACCCTGGTCATTGTGGGCGATCATCTTTCTGACCAGTGGGCTGCTCCTCGGCTGCGCGATTGTTTACGGCGTCGAGCAACCCGCCTTGCACTACACGATGGTCGCGACCGTGGGCGTCCTGGTAGCCGCCAACCTGTTCCTCGTCTTGGAACTTTCGCACCCATTCATCGGCAAAAATGCGACGTCCGCAGAACCGCTGCGCGACGTCATCCAGTTCCTGGCGTCACCCCCGTCGTAGTCGCGATTCCCGCCTGCCCGCCGACGCCAGCCATACGGTCAACGCTAGACCCGTGCCCTGGCCACAATTTGGCCACAGTAACAGGTAACTGGTGTGAGTTACCGTGATGTCTTTCGCCAGCTCAGACGTAACCTAGGCCGCTGACCAGCGTCGCTGAAAACAGGCCGGGGATGACCAGCGGCCCCACCAGCCCGGTGCCGTCGCGCACCCGCACCGCAAGGTGCGGGACGCGCCGGCTGTGTAGATCGCGCACCATGCGCGGATGGCCGCAGTTGTCGGACGATGCCGGCCTCTCTGGATGCTGCATAGAGGTCGGGCTGGATGAGCCCTGGCGTGGCTAGGCTGCCGTCCCTGACTACCGCCCATCTCGTGAGGAGGATTTCACGAGGGAGCACTGTTGGTCTCAGGGTCGCGAGTGCTCTTATGCGTATCTCTGGGTGTAAGCCGACGCATACTCGGTCATTACCTAGCCTAACTTTAGGAAATCTGCGCAACCGTGCGGTTCTAGACATCCCACGGTCGTAAGTCGTCAAGCTGCGGCAGGTCCGATAGGTGCCAACTGCACCGGGACCAGAGCAATCAATCCGTAGAGTGACAGAACCGATGGGGAGAGATTTAGACGGCTCGCTCGGCCAAGACGGCGATGGAGATCGGCGTCTCGCTCAAACCCTACGAATCCATTTTCGACGGCATGATCGAAATCGAAACCGGTTCGCGCGCAGCGTTTCGGGGCGAATCGGTTATCGATCCCGACAACGCACACACACGGCCTGGCGGAGCACCCGCGCGAGCTGACTGGCGCTGATGACGAGCCTGTAGACGCCGAGATCATCGACGCTGAGCCCATGACACCAGACGCGCCAGAACGCGACGCACCAGGCGACTCAGCGCCGGAATTCAGCCCGTTCACACCGGCTCACCCGGCCGACGCCGGTCTGTTGCCGTTCGACGTGGCGGTCAACGCGGCAGCGGCCATGCGACGCGACGCGGCTCGCATCCGGCGAGCACAGCGAGCCTTGCCACGCGGAAGGTCATAGTTTGAAAGACATTGCGGCCTGGAGAACTCATCGAGCAGGCCAGAGGCATCATCATGAACCGCTTCGATCTCCACGCGGCGCATAGCCGGTCAGCGTGGCCGCCCGTTCGGCGAAGTGCAATCACCCACCCGCGGGCGGCTTCCATTAAATCGCCGATCGGGCGTAGTTCGGGATAGGTCAGCTGGGGAGGCGTGACCTACGGCAGCAGAGGCAACCGCCACGGTGGCATCCCGGGATCAAGCAGCCACAACCGCGTCACGGTCAGCCGCAACAATGCGCAGCGCGGTGGTGATCAGGATCACCGCCAGCGGCAGTTCGACGAGCGTCGCCGTCAGCGCGGATACCCACAGGTCGTGGGGCCCGGCCGTCATCACGTCGAACCACGCATCGCAGATCAGCAACACACCGGTCGTGAACGCGGTCAGCAGCACCAACTGCCGACGAAGGAAAACGAGCACCGCGGTCGTGACCATGAATGCGACAAGCAAGACATCGAATCCCAGCGCGACGTAGTTCGCCGGCAGGGTGATCACCAAGAACACGATCCACGGGATCAGCCCGATCGCCCCGCCTACCATCAGCGCCAGGCGCAGTCGTCGCATTCGCGCCACCACCGGCGCCGGGACCAACTCCTCGAGCGGCCTTTCCAACCGATGTGTAGTGAGCTCGTCAAAGGGCGATGGTGCGGTGTACATGGTGGGTTCGGTCCTTGTCAGATTGTAAACGGTTACGTTCACTATTTGCAGGAGCATACTCTGCTCGGCGAAGGAACGCTAGCGGCTACTAAGGATCGTCTGAAGGCATGTGGCTCTCCCACCACTGGCCGGGCTCGCATGCCGACAAAGGGTGTAGACGATATTCGTTGTAGAGTCCGTGTGCGCCGGGGCATTTTGGCACAACCGTACCAAAACTAACGGATATTTCCCTTTAGGAACGACTCAGATATCTGCTCACGCCGGGAAGTCCGGTGAGCTCGCGGCGTTCATCCAGCAGCGCATCCGCCATGTCTATCGACGGCAGCGGCCCACCCCGCTCCCGAGCGGCACGGCGAAGGACCGCCACCAACCGCAACTCGGAGTCGATGGTCTCGATGTCCGCGCATGCGTGGAGAGTAGGTCCGCGCTCCCGCTTACATCACCTCAGTGCCAGTTTTGGTCCCAGGGGCCATTGTGCCAGTGGCCATGGTCGCGGGCTTCACCGTCGTACCAGTGGTCGTCATGGCAGCGGCCCTGGTCCCAGTTGCCGCCCCACCCTGGATCCCACCACTGGCCGGGGCACCAGTGATAATCGGGGAACGGCGCGGGTTGGGCCTGGGCGACGGCAGCCGCCCCGAAACCCGCGAGCCCTAAACCGGCGGTCATTACGACCGTTGATGCTGCGACACGTGCGATTTTTTTCATGCCGGAGTATTACCCGCTTCAAACCCTGCTCAGCGGCGCGTTTCCTGAGAACTTCCTGTCAGCTGTTCTCGGTCGCATTGCCGGGGGCCGCCGCCAAGGAGAGCAAGGACGGCCCGATCAACAATTCGGACGCGGACTAGGGCCACATGGTTCCCGATGCGGCGTCAGGCGTAGCCTGCTGTCGGCGCCTGGCGCGCCGCTTGTGAATTCAAGGGGGTTTGCAAATGGCAACGCTGCCGGAGATCCGCGACTTGGTGCGGAAGTCGGCGCCGCGCGACTGGCATCAGATCGGGGAAGGCCCGACGTATCGAAGCCGGTTCGCGTATTCGAAGGGGCCGGGCGGTCGATGGCGCCTCGAAGAGGACAGCCACCACACCGCCGTCGTCTATAAGCCTGATGTGGATCTGACCATCGCGTATGGCTTGGACTTCGACTCGTTGAGGCGGGACGCTCCGGAGTTCGAGTGGTCGAAAGTGTTCTCCGACAAGTCGGTGCACATCGGTTTGGCGGACATTTTCTGGCGCGGGTCGCTTGTCGATCGGGTCGTTTATGCGCTCGTCGATGGCGCCCGCGGCACCCTGCCTATTGGCGGCGGCCACGACGGTCTCAGGGTCACGAGCTGGCAGGTCGATGTTGCCAGGCTGCTGCACGGGCTCAAGGGTTCCGGGTTCGGCGGCTTCGATGACTTCTTCGGCCGGGTGCATTTCGAAGTCACCGGCGAATAGTGCGGCTCATGCGGTTGCCAGCGTTAAAGGTCTAGCGGCACAAAGTCTTTCATGCGCACAGGTGGTTGCGCGAGTCGACGCTCGTGCGTCGGAGTCGGTCGACTTTTGCTGGCATCCCTGCGGGCGTCCGGTGATTGAATAACCGCGTACGCCGCAAGCCGCGCGCATTTAGGACAGTGCTGCTTGTGTCTTTGACATGTCGTAGACCGATCCCACTTTCGGCAGCCTCGCCGGTGACAATCTCACCAACCACCGACAGCCAGAGTTCTGCCACGCTGCCCCGTGTCCCAACAGGGACGTCTCGGGCTTGACGTTTCGCGTGTCACAACGGTGTCACAGGTCATCCAAAACTCACCGGCCAAACCCCCACGGACGGGTATGGAATGCAATGGACCTCCGTGGCCTGAAATCGCAAGTGAGGCAGCATGTTCCGGGTCCAAGCGTTGGCATCCCGTGGACGGCTGTGGACCCCGGCAAACGGGTCGGATCAGCCTCCGGAGCAGAAGGCCGCAGGTTCGAATCCTGTCGGGGGCACGATCTGACCAGCATCGATGTAACTCCGCGCAAGATTTGCACAACTGGATGTTTGTGGTCGTCGGGTTGCTGGTGTAGCGACGGAACCAGATCGCCCTAACTCCGCGTCTGAATAGCTGATCGGGCCGCCCCTGCTCTCCTCGAGGCGGCCCGATGCATCTCAGCCCGACGTCGTTGCTCACGTGCTTAACAGCTCACGGACCTAATCACTCCGGATGCTTAACACACCACAGTTGCCGGGTAAACCGATGCAGTGGGACGCGAAGACTTCCCACAAGTATGCGTCAGGATGCCTGCCGCAATTGGATGTTGTCGGTTACCTGGTAGCCTGCCGGATCGCCGCATTCTGGCGCGTCAGCGGTTGTCTGCACTGTGCCAGCCAGGGTGCTTTGGTCCCACGTGTAGTGCGCGGAGAGAGCATTGGGAACCTGGGTATCGTCCTGACACATTGCGGTCTCACCTGTGACATCAAGTATCCATTGTCCGCCAACCAACTGCGCCCGCCCAAAAGCCTTTGCACCTTTGAGAGCTACTGAGGCGCATCCGTCACCGCAGGGAGCGAAGTACCAATGGTTGGTCGTGCTTCGGCCGTTCGCGGCGGTTTCGGTTGCGATGTAGTGGCCGCTCATTTCGGGAGCGGCGGACGCGGGAGCAGCTGCCCCGACAGCGACAGCGGCGAAGGTGGCGGCTACAGCAAAACTCCGTGTGACATTCATCTCTGACCCCTCCTAAGGAACGCGGGTAGCTGAAGGTGGTCCCCCACTGCTGCGGACACCAGTTGACGTCTGACGCCAGCCACCAACCAGGCCCAGGTGAAGGGGTGCCCATGTCCCGGCACCCTAACGCCCCCGAGACCCCAGAGAAGTGAATAAAACATTACTAAAGGGTGCGGATCGCACACTGCAAAAACACTCGATACCACCTGTGACCCCACCCGCCTAGAGTCAGCGCGCTTGGAGGTGTCTGAGTCCTCGACATCGTTGGCAGGTGAGTCGCATTCAGATACCACTCACGCCGATGCATCCGTGCTGGCGAACGATCCCACATTCACGATCTGGAAAATCACTAAAGGGAATTACCGAGGCGGCAATCAACTCGACGTTGCAACTCGAGCTTGAAGCTGTGCGGCTCCATAGCGCCCGCCGATACGCCGCACTGCCGAACGGCCATTTTTCGGTGACTCGGCTACGGTCGACCTGGCCGCAATATTTCCGAGAACGAACCCAATGAGGAGGTCGGACACATGGCGGAAAGACCCCCTCTTCGGGCCCCGGAACCAAACTTGGAGCCGCCCACCGAGGACTTAAAGCTCATCGGGACGCCTCGAATCGAGGAGACCGATGAGCCGGTCTACAGCGTGCACATTGAATTATCTCGCAAACTCACGGCCGGCGAACAAGACTATGTCGCGGGGTGGGGTACGCCGCCTCGCAGCCCGGCTGGCTGGGTCAAAATTGAGCGGGATCTGAGGCATTTGACTGTCACCAACACCACCATCGAGAAGGTGGGACAACATCGCGACTCCCTTCGGAAGATCGTTTCCAAGATCGCCGCTGAGGGTGAGAAATACCGGAAGCGCGCCGTTGAGGCACGGCACCAGGCAGGCGAGGAAGGTGAAGCCCGCCAGGCAGAGCGCGAGAGGAGAAAGGACCTCGCAAACGAAATCAAATTCGATTAACGAGTTGGCGAAACGGCCCCGGCTCCCGGAGATGCCTGAATGATTACTAGGGGGAACTACTCGACACGCGGGCCGAGGATTCAGGTGTCTGCCATCTGTGTGTGTCCGATAAGCGGAGCTCGAACGGCAGCAAGCTAGGTCATATTGTTGCGGTAGGTCTCCACGTAGCGGCGCATCTGATCGGGATGTTTAGCCTTATCAAGCTCGCTGAGGATCCGCTGAGCTGTGCCGGGTGGGTAGCCGTGTTTGACCAGGCGGTAATCTGCAGCCGGGTCGAAGTAGGCGGCCGAATAGATCAGCGCCAACACCAGCCCGCAGCTCACGCCCACCCAGGCGATCCAGCCGAATCCCAGCGCGAGTAGCACCACCGCTGCTAGCGGCAGCAGCTGCACCACAGCGCGGGCGAGTTGGCGCACCCAACGGCTACCGCAGGTGAGGTCGTGCAACACCCATTGGCGATAGCGCGGGCCGAGCCCACCACCGAGGGCGTACCAGATCCAGCGCAGCGGATCCGGGCGACGGCGCTGACCGTCGGCCGCCGGATTGTCTTGCGGAGCGACGTGGGACTGTCGCGCGAGCGACGTCATCGATCCAGCTCCGCGTCCAGCGCACCGGCCGCCAGTGCGGCGGCGTTGATGCCGGTCAGCACCTGATGTAGGTGCTCGAGTTCGGCCAGGTCGACACCGAGTCGCTCGACCACCGCCGGCGGGATCTTCAGCGCCTGGCGGCGCAGCCTCACACCCTTGGTTGTCAACTCGACCTGAGTGGTGCGTTCGTCGGCTGCGCTGCGCGTGCGGGTGATCAAGCCCTGCGCCTGCAGCCGTTTGAGCATCGGCGAAAGCGTGGCCGAATCCATCTGCAGCAGCGCGGCGATGTCCTTGACCGACAGCGGCTCCCGGTCGAATTTCGCGTTGTCCCACAGCGTGAGCATCACCAGGTATTGCGGGTGAGTCAGCCCGAGCGGCTCGAGCAGCGGCCGGTACACGGCCAGCACCGCGCGGTTGGTGATCGCCAGCGCGAAACACACCTGGCGCTCCAGGGCCAGCGAATCGACGTCTTCAACGACTGCTTTAGGCATGACCTCATAGTACACGATCAAATTGGGCCGTAACTGTTAGATAATTAACTCTTAGCGTACTAGGTTTCTGGCTACCCGGCTCGCGTACGCTGCAGGGCAGCTCAGGCGGTGACGGCGTGGCGCGGTGACATGACGAACACCTCCGAGTGAAGTGCGAGCAGCCTAGGAACCGCGTGGACTCTGGCGGATCTCGCCGCCCAAAATGGGTACTCACCGGGGCAACTCGTCCTGACCGAGGAACGACTCGCGTTCATCCAGCAGCGCGTCAGCCACGTCTATCGATGGCAGCGGCCCACCTCGCGATATGTCAGCATTGGGACGTGAACACACGCCAATTCGCTCGTTTGCTGGGTGCCGCGGTGGTGACAACCTGGGCGGCGCTGCTGAGCGCACCGATCAACATCGGCGCCGCATCTGCTGCTCCGTGCCCCGACGTTGAGGTCACGTTCGCCCGTGCCACCACCGAGCCACCTGGTGTTGGTGGGGTCGGACAGGAATTTATCGATTCACTGCGCTCACAGATTGGGGGTCGGTCCGTCGGGGTTTATCCGGTCAACTACCCCGCCTCAGAGGATTTCGCCCCATCCGCATCCGCCGGCGCCAGCGATGCGAGCGCTCACGTTCAGTCCATGGCCGCGGGCTGTCCCAACACCAAGCTGGTGCTCGGTGGATATTCCCAAGGCGCGATGGTGATAGATCTGATCACCATCGCCCAAACACCGGTTGTGGGCTTTATCCCCGCGTCGCTACCGGCGGACGTGGCTGATCACGTTGCTGCGGTCGCCGTCTTCGGGAATCCGACGGACAGATATCTGGGGGGGCCAATAAGCGCGATCAGCCCATGGTATGGGGCTAAGGCCATTGACCTGTGTGCGCCCGGCGATCCGATCTGCACCCCAGGCGGGGGTTTGGCGATGCCAACGCACGACGAGATGTTCTCCGCGGCGCACCTATCGTATAAGCAGTCCGGGATGCCCAGTCAGGCCGCGACTTTCGTGGCGAGCCAAGTAACTACCTAGGCAGGTCGTAATGACCCGGCCCAAACTTGGACGGCGCAGTTGGGTCCCTAGCGATCGCTGAAATCGGGGCGGTGCTGGCGCTGCTGATCAACTGCCTGCCGGGTTTCCCCTCTCCGGAGTGTTCCCAAATTGTCCGATGGGCGCGCAAAATGTCGCTTAATACATGACGCAAATGGCGCGAATTAAATAGTGCCGCCCCATCCGAACAACAGCAGCGGACTGTCGGGCGACACCCTCATGGCCGAAGGATGATGACTGTCATGGACGCTGAACTGGAACGATGGCTGGCCTCCGGAGAGTACTTCGACTACCTTGGCTTCGGCATCTTCTACCGCGTAGAGGGCAGCGGACCTCCGCTGCTGCTGATCCACGGTTATCCGTTCAATTCCTACGACTGGGCGGCGATCTGGCCTGCACTGTCGCAACGCTTCACCGTCATCGCACCGGACATGATCGGCATGGGATTCTCCGAGAAACCCGTGGCCTACGAATACTCGGTGGGAGACCACGCCGACATGCACGAAGCGCTGCTGGCGCACCTGAACATCCACAACACGCACATTCTGGCCCACGACATAGGCGATTCCGTGGGCCAGGAACTGCTGGCCCGTCACGAGTTCGGTCAGCAAACCTACGGTGCGCTGCACGTCGACTCGATCACCTGGCTCAACGGAGGAATGTTCATCGAGGCCTATACGCCCAGAGCGGCGCAGAAGCTGATGTCTCGCACCCCATTGGGCGACATCCTCAGTCGTGTTCAGGGCAGTCCTCTGTCCCGTCGGCTACTGGAACCGACGCTGCGCGAGTTGTTCGGCCCCGATACCAAGCCGACCCGGCACACGATGGATGTGTTCAACCAGATCTTGGACTACAACGATGGCCGCCGGGTGCTGCACAAGGTCGGCCGGTTCATCAACGATCGCTACACGCATCGCAACCGGTGGGTGCGTGCCATGCGGCAGACGGCGGTTCCGATGCGGTTGATCGATGGGCCGGTCGACCCCAACTCCGGTGCCCACATGGCGCGCCGCTATGCCGAGGTGATACCCGAACCCGATGTGGTGATGCTCGCCGACGACATCGGACACTGGCCGCAACTCGAGGCGCCTGACGCGGTGTTGACACACTTCCTCGCTCACATCGACCGCATCGCCGCCGGCTGAGCCCGCCCGGCGACTATCAAGTTGTTCGGGGACGAATCCCGAGCGGGCCCGTTTTCGCTGTCGCTCAAGGCATTCCCCTCAGCTGTGGCGCCTTTTCCGCCGTCCCTAGAGCGGTCCCCAGCAGCGGCTCGGTGTCACGACGTTGTCACAAGTCATCCAAAACTTAACGACCAAACCCCTATGGACGGGTATGGACCGCAATGGATCTGAGTAGCCTGAAACCGCAAGTGAGGAAACATGTTCCGAGTCCAAGCCTAGTTCATGACCGATCAGCCCGACGACTGGCCGGCCGCCGAGCGCGAGCGCCACGGCCCCGTGATCGACGGGGAGATCCATTCGGGGTACGACGCACTGCTGGAAGCATGTCGGAAAGTGAGTCTGCCGCCGCTAGTACTTCGGACCTTCCAACCACCACTGCATCACACAGGCGGCGACGCCAGGTCATATGGGCGCCGCGCCGTCCGGCGGTGTCTGCCGCCACCGCCCACGGTTGGAACAGACCAGAAGGCGGCAACTCGACCCAGGTGCTCGACTCGGCTGGCAATTTGAGCACCCGTTTGTCGGCGCCTCCGAGGAACCTCGTCGAAGTCTTGCACCCCGAATGCGCATTCGGCGCACAGCCAACATCGGCTTCTGCCCTGCAGCCCACCCCACAGCGCCACGGAGCTGTTACGCGCGTGGCATGCCGCGCATCTGTGGAATGGTCGCCTGATCGCCCAGCGCAGCAACCGTAATTGGGCCTGCAGCATATGCAGGCATACGAAAACCACCGCCGTGGAAACCCCCAGCGCCAGGAGAATGTTTACAGCGCGGTCCAGTACCCTGCTTCCCATTCCTGCCATCCACATTGAATCGTCCACTGGCTAGCGAGTTCCTTTGCCTTTAGCGCGCACCCCGCTGTTTTGCGTTGGCTTTGCCTGCCGCATTGTCCGGGCAGCCGCCGACCCAGCATCTCGGGCCGTGTCGGGCAACGTAGCGCTCAGCGCCGGCAGTGTCGCGCAGTGAATCACGAGGTATTCATCGCGCCCGTTTTCGCGCCGCGCACCGGTGCATTGCCGCCGCTGAACGGGACCCACGCTTGCCAATGCTAGGTCGATGTGAGTTGCCACAGACTCGGATTTCGGGGCCGTGTCGATCGCCCGAGGTATCTCGAATTTACGCTGTTAATTCAGCCTGCCGAATAACCGGAATGTGCAGTTCAGTCCGAGCCGCGGCGCGGTTCTCGATTGCGCGCAGTGTCGCCGAGCGATTCGCTCAGCCCCCGGCGGCGCCCACAGGATCTCCTAGGCAGTGGCCGTGGGCAGGCTGGACCGTTCCACCACCGGCGGCTGCTAGTGCCGCTGCCTCCGCTGCATCGCGTGTCGGGCCCCAGCCTCCGACGTATTTGTTTTTCGGAGCGTTCAAGACAAGCGCGATGCAGCCGCCATCGCCGCTGGCCAGCAGACGACAGTCGCTGATTGCCTTGCGACATGCCTCCATCGCCTTCTGCTCGGCAGCACCTTGAGTGGGTGCTCCGTCGACGACCTTGAGCTGGCCAGTGGAGTCCGAGATCGCCATCGCAATCCAGTCGTTGTCCGCATGCGCCATTGGCATCGCTGCGAATGCCACACCGCTCGCGATCGCTAGTGCTGCGTATTTCTTCATGGGCTTCCCAGCAGTTTTCGCGCTGCGCCGCTGTGGCGCAGGCAAACACTATGACATACACACGGTGTCATTGCAGGTCAGCGCGTGGGATCGACACCACGGCGTCAGGCCATGGACAGCCAGGTATTCCACTGCTCGGCCCGCCGCGCCCAGCTGTTCTCGGCCACGGCGAAGGCGACTTGGGCCTGCAGGTGCGCCTCGGTGCCAGCAGGATCGGCCTGCCGGGCGGCGAGCAATTCGATCACCCGGTCCGTGAATGCCTCGGCATGCGCATCGGGATCGACGAGCGGCGAGGCTGGGCCTGGGCAGTGCCTCCGGCCAAACCCAAACCACCGGATATCAACACGGTCGTTGCTAGCGCGACCATCAGTCGCTTCATAGCCGATGATTGTGCTCCGCAGAGGGCGCCTGTGTACCGGCAATTCGCTCAAATCGCGAACCTCGGTTCAGGTTGACTTGTTCGTTGCTGAACCTCGGCAGCCCGCCGGCGCTGGTGTCGGCTCCGGTGCAAACACGAGAACACCATCATGACCGGCCCATGCCTGCGCTACTGCGGGAAAGGAAGGACCACAGCGGCAACAGGTTTGACGCCTAAGGGCTGCCGAGAAGTGAGACGCCGCATCAACGGCTACGGCAGCACGGTGTGCATCAACATCACGTCGTATGCCGACCACAGCGACAAGTTGAAGTACAGGTCTCTACCCGACGACCAGGGATGGATCATCGGCGCGTAGATGCCACCTGGCATCTGGAACGCCGACACGAGCGGCTGCTCAGGACTCCACGGTCCTTGCGGAGCGGGCGCCGTCCTTGCCACGACGTCGTTGCTGCCACCGTTGGTGTACAGCACCAGGTATTGCTTGAGATAGCTGTTGTATTGGGCTGACATTTCGCCCACCGGGCCCGGGAAAACCGGTGTCGCCGCCCCCGGATTATTCGGGACCCAGTGCCCGCCGTTGTCTCCGTTCCAGTATTGGTACCGGGTGAGGTCCGGCAAAGCGTTCGGGGGAACTCGCGACAGGAACGCCGCACCGCCGCGTCCCGACGGGGTCCCGAACGAGTAGAGGTAACCGTCGTTACCCCGCATGAACGCCCCCATCTGAAAATTTTCATTTCCAGGAGTGAATCCGACCCCCGGAACCGCATCCGCCGAGGTCGTGCGCATCGTGCCGGGGTAGATTCCCCAGTTCTGGCCGTTGTCAAGAGATCTCGCGATCGCCGAGTAGTTCGTCGTCCATTCGCCGTCGCGGCCCCACCTCTGGATGGACATGTAGTTCATGTATTGGGTTCTGCCGATCGAGATGGCCGAGGTCGGAATGATTCCCGTTTCGTGTGCCGCCTTGTGGATGGTGTTGACGACCTGCTTGGAAAGGCCGTTTGTCCACACCGGCGAGCCCGAATAATTGTCGTTGGGCACACCGTCGGCCACGTGGATTCCGTGGGACAGGTCATGGTCGTTGCTGCGGAACAGCACGTTGTACCGCCATTCTTGGCCGCGGACCTTGCAGTAGCCGAATGTGTCACCAAAGGCCATGAGGGCCTGACGGTTGGCAGGATCGCCGTTGTCCCAAATGATCCCGAGGTCGGTTCCGGAGATGCCGAATCGCTGCAGGGTTTTATTGGGGCCATTCGGTCCGGTCACCCAGTCGACAAGCGATGTCGGCGCCCCCGCGATCGACGCGGGCGGCGGGGGTGCCGGCTGCGGCGGAACCGGGGCCGCATTCGGCTGTAACTGGGTCGCATTCGGCGTTTGCGGGAAGCCGGGCGCGGGAGGATTGGGTCCAGGCGGCGGTACCACCCCCGCTTGAGGTTGCATTGGCGCGGAGTATCGAGTACCGGGAGCAGTCGGCCGGAGGAAAGACTGGATCAGCGGACCCAACTTCGGTAGCGGCGCCTGGTCATTCGTATGAGTGGGCCTGCGCCCAGTCGGGGGTACCACGACCGGCTGCGGCGCGGGCATTGCAGGCGGCGCAGCCGGAGGATCCACGTTCGCTTCGGGCGCGTTGCAAGGCGTGGCATTCGCTGATGGCGCCGGGCCTAACGCAACGATGAATGCGATAGCGGCCGTCGACACCACCGATAGCGATGTGATTCGAAGAATCGCCGACAAATGTCACACCTTTCAGGGGGCGAGACGTCGCATTGACGTTCGCGGCTGGCTCATGTGACGATAGTGATTGCTGGGACTCTTGTGACCAGTGAGCTGCGAATAGGTATGCATCCGTGACCGTGTCGCAATAGGTTTCAGCGGGTTTGCGGGCGTCGGCCGGTGTATCCGGTCGGCCGCTGTCATCCAGGCCGCGCAGCAAACGCCGCCACCGGCATTTCGACGCTTCCGCGGCAAGGGCCACTCGAGATGTCGGTGTGCCAGGTACCGCGCAGCGACCCGTCCGATTGAGGCGCGTAGAACGCCCACGACCTCGCGGGTGACCACACTTTCGGAACCCCTTCTCCCATGTAGCAATCCCATTGGAAGTCGAAGTGTTCAACCCACCGGGTTCCGTCCCAGGTGTAGTGCGACGGCTGCGGCAGCGTCGGGTTCCTGGGAGTGGGTCCGTCGGTGGCGGTGGCGACGCATTTGCCGGAGGAACACGAAGTCATGAATACGTAGTCGGCACTGAACGTCGGTTCGGCTTGGCCGGCGGCCGCGCTGCTGCCGGTCTTGTCGACGGCGTATCTCACCAGTGAGTATTTGCCATTCCACGACGGCATCGCCGCGTGCACCGGGAAGACAGCGGTGCCGAAGATCGCGAGTGCCATACCGCCGAGCACCGCGACTCGATGCACAAACCTCGATCGCCGACACATCGTCTACATGGTGCGGGTTAGATGACGCAGCGAGATATCGGCGCGGACACGATCGCGCTTTGTGAGGCGTAGCTGGGCTCGCTCAGTCCAACTGAAAGTTTGTGGCGCCGAACGGTTCCGACGTGCCGAATGCGAACAGCGTCGACGGCTTCAGGGCGGTCGTGGTCAGACCGGCTTCGAGGTGTCGACCTGATCCGGGTTGTAGCCGATAGCGGGCTGCGAGTCGCCGTAGACGTCGAGGGTGTGGATGAAGCGGTGCAATCCCATCACCCCGGCGCAGGTGAACCCCAACTCGACGATCTGTGCCGCGGTGAAATGCTCACCCAAACGCTTGTAGAACTCGTCGTCCATCGCGTGGTGGTCAGCGGAAAGCAGGTCGAGGAATTCGACGGCCATCTGCTCCTGCGGCGTGAGTGAACCGTGGCCCGGCGCGAGCAGGCATGCGACATCCTCGTCGGTGATCGAGTCATGCTTGCGCGATTGGCTACAGGGTTGGCATTCGCCGAGCTGCGCGCTGCGGATGCGCAGTAACTCCAGGATCCGGCCGCCGAGCAGGGTCCCGGCACCGAGGTGGGTTCTGGCCATGTTGACCTGGTCGAGCTGTGCGCTGCGATACGCGAAGATCTGTAAGGGCACCGGCGTCGCGTAGAGTCCGGCGGCAACGCCGGCCTCCACGATTTCGCGGGAGTGCGAGCTGAGCTCTTCCATCGGGATTGGCGCAATACGCGGCATCAAATCAGGCTAACTTTCTTGTGCGTCACCGAAAAGAATCGGACCCAATATTCCCGCCCCGATACTTTGGGAGAACTCGATGTCCAGACTTGCCGGAAAGGTCGCGATAGTTACCGGCGGTGCGGGCGGAATTGGTGCGGCAACGGCGCACGGCTTGGCCCGCGAAGGCGCCGCCGTTGCGGTCGTCGATATCGACGAGGCGAAGGCCGCCGAGGTCGCCGACGAGATTCGGCGAACGGGGGCGCAGGCAATCGCACTCGGCGGCGACCTCGCGGAGGAGCACACGGCGCGGCATGTCGTGCAGTCCACAGTGACGGAGTTCGGCCAGGTCGATGTTCTGCACAACAATGCGGCGCTGACCGCCAGCAGCTTCCTGTCGCGGGATACCACGGTGTCCGAGATGTCGCTGGATGTGTGGCAGCGGTCCCTGGAAGTCAACCTCGGAAGTCAGCTGCTGATGTGTAAGTACACAGTTCCCGAGATGCGGAAGAATGGCGGAGGTTCGATCGTCAACATGTCGTCGGGAGCGGCGCTGTCAGGTGACCGGACCCGCCTGGCCTACGGTGTGTCGAAGTCCGGGGTGCACACCCTGACGATGTATGTCGCGACCAGTGAGGGAAAGCGTGGCGTACGGGCGAACACCGTCGTGCCCGGATTGATCCTCACCGACGCAGTGCGCGCGCATCTATCCGAGGAGATCATCGGCGGCCTCAGCCGCGCCACTTTGACGCCGTACCTCGGGCAACCGGAAGACGTCGCTGACCTCGTCGTTTTCCTTGCTTCGGAGCAGTCCCGCTATATCACCGGGCAAATGATTTCGATCGACGGCGGAATGTCCGCGCATGTCGGTCTGGACACCGGCGATTAGATCCCGCCAACCAGGCGCGCTCAGCTGCTAGTTGGTCCGAGCGCGTATGCCCCGGTGTCGGGGTGGTGGTACCAGCCGCTGGCGGCATGAGTACCGCCGTCGACGTGGATCGTTTGACCGGTGATGTAGCTGGCCATGTCGGACGCGAGAAAGACTGCTGCGCCTGCCATTTCGTCGACATGACCCGCGCGTCCCATCGGGACCGTCAGGCCGAATCGCTGCTCGGAGCCCGGCGGCGCTATTTGCCTGATGCCTTCGGTCAGGGTGATATCGGGCGCCAGCGCATTGACCCGAATGCCATGCGGAGCGAGCTCGAGTGCCGCGGTCTTGGTGTAGTTGATGACACCGGCCTTGGCCGCCGCATAGGTCGCGTAACCCGGTGCGGCGCGGACACCTTCGATCGAGGTGACGCTGATGATGCTGCCCGGCAGTTTCTGCTCGACGAGGATTCGGGCCACCCGCTGCGTGCACAGGTAAACGTGGCGCAGGTTCGCCTTGTACAGCGCGTCCCAACCGTTCTCGCTGGTGTCGAGGATCCCCGACCAGAAAACCCCGCCGGCATTGTTCACCAGGATCGTCACCGTCCCGAGTTCGGTGGAGGTCTGCGCCAGCGCGGCGTCCACCGTGGCACTGTCCCGGACGTCGACGGCAATACCCAGCGCACCGATCTCTTCGGCGGCGGACGCACACGAGTCGGGGTTGCGTTCCCAAATCACGACCCGCGCGCCGAATGCCTTCAGCCCTGCCGCGATGCCGCGGCCGATGCCTGCGCCCCCGCCGGTGACGACCGCGACGCGGTCGGTCAGAAGAACGCTTGAGGGATCGAGTGTCATGAAACTGAATATAGAACAATCCGACTTCGAGGTTTACAGTCTTGACTAAATATGTTCGATATGTAACGAGTCAGGAGGGCCGCCATGGCCAGCACGATCTTCGTCACCGGCGCGACCGGTCAGACCGGCGGCAACGTTTGCGAGCAGTTGATCGAGCGGGGCGACCACGTTCGCGCCCTGGTTCGCAACCCGGACGAAGCCGCAGCGCTGGCGGGGATCGGTGTCGAACTGGTCAAGGGCGACATCAGAGACGCCGACGATGTGCTCCAAGCGGCGAAAGGCGCCGACGCGGCTATTCACTGCGCGGCATTGCTGGGCGGCGCGAGTCAGGACCTGGCAGACTTCAAGGCTGTCAACATGGTCGGCACCACGAACGTCCTGGATGCGGCCAAAGCCCACGGCATGCGTCGGGTGGTTGCCCTGAGCACCGCCACGTTCCTCGATCTGAGCACTGGCGTCGACTTCGAAGACGCACCCGTTCTGGAGAATCCGCCAGACGACCCCTACACCGTCACCAAGCTCGCCGCCTTTCTGGACGCACACCGGCGTGCCGCCGCGGGCGACAACGTGCTGACGTGCCACCCCGGCGCGATCTTCGGGCCTGGCCTGGTCGTCGAACGCGCCTTGCACCGCACCAGCTTCAACCGGGTGTTGCTGGCAGGCATGCGCGGAAAGATCAAGCGCTATCTGGCTTTTCCAGTGACTTGGGTGGCGGGAGCGGATGTCGCCAAGGGCTCGATCGCCGCGCTGGACAATGGGGTGGCGGGTGAGCGCTACCTGTTGATCGGCCGGCCCGAGGACACCTTCAGCACCGCCGGCGGCATCAATCGCGCGTGTGAGATCGCCGGAATCGACCACCGTGTTGAGGATCTCGACTATCGCACGGATCCCGAGGCGCTGACTGCCGAATTCGGGCCCACCTTGATGGCGATCGCGGAAGCCGCGGCAAAGACCAAGCGCAAGCCCCGGGCAAGCGAAAATCTGACCACCCGCCGCCTCGGCTACCGGCCCATGTCCTTCGACGACGGGCTGCGACTGCTGATCTCGTGGCTGCGCAAGCTCGGCAAACTCTAAGGACTGCCGTCATGTCGATCGTCGAATCTCGCGGATCCGGCTCAGATCATGGGGATCTGGCCGATCGGATCCTCGACGCGGCCCAGCGGCTCGCGTTCCGGACAGGCGCCCGGAAGTTGTCGCTGTCGGACGTGGCGACCCTGGCCGGGGTTTCACGACCGACCATCTACCGCTACTTCGTGTCCAAAGAAGAACTCATCGATGCGCTGGGAAAGCGCGAGCGCCGGCGCTTCAACGCCGCGATGGACAAAGCGATGTCCGGAGTCGTCGGAGTCGCACGACTGGAAGCCGCCGTCGACGTCATCGCGACCTTCGTCGAGGCTCAGCCGCCTGGGCGGCTGCTCGACCTCGAGCCGGGCTTCGCGCACGAACAGATGGCGCAAGCGTTACCCATGCTCGCCGGCGGGCTGGTGGCGGTGTTGCAGCGCTGCGCTCGCGAGGGCGCCTTCGCCATAGCGGTGGAAGCTCGCGACCTTGCTGGCGCGATCGCGCGGACCGCGTTGAGCCATTACATATTTCCCGACACCGACCGCGGCGCGGCGCGGCGGGAGATCCGTTCCGCAGCCGGTCTTTCCGCTCAGTCCAACTGAAACCTTGTGGCGCCGAACGGTTCCGACGTGCCGAATGCGAACACCGTCGACGGCTTCAGGCGATAGACATACCAAGGCGCCGGACCGGCCGACGGGGCACTGTAGTCCGCCGTGAGCGCGTCGCCGGAGACCTCGGCAGGCCATCCGGACCGGACGAAAGCCTCAGTAACGGAAGCCAATTCGCCCGCGTCGGTGATCCGCTGCGCGGCACCTTCGATGACGAGGTCGAACGGATGGGTGGCGATGCTGACCGCGCATCTGGGGTCGCGGCCCAAGTTGCGGGGATTTTCGCGTCGCCGGGCCGGACGTGAAGCACCAGCTGCCGCGGCACACAACCACGCCCAGCGGCATCACATGCGGGCTGCCGTCGGGATTGATCGTCGTGAGCCACGCGGTATGACGTTGCGGACCGTCGGTGCCTGGCGCCTGCGTCAGCTGACTATCCAGCACGGCTTTGACGCGAGCCCACTGGATCGCCGGCGCTCCGTAGCCGTCGAGATTGCGCTGTGTGATCGTCATATCAGTGTTGACCGATGCCGGCGCCAGAATTCATCGCCGCCGCAGCAGGAACAGCCCATAGGCGGCGATCGACTGCGCGTCGGCGATCACTCCGGAGCGGATCATCTGCTCCAGGTCTTGGCGCGAGAACCACGCACTGCGCATGTCCTGCTCCTCGTGCTCGCGATCGGATTCTCCCTCGGAGATCCCGGTGGCCAAGAACACCCAGCCGCGCTGACTGGCCATTCCCGGAGCCACATCGAGCTGGCCGATCGCCTCGAACGACGTCGCGTGCAATCCGGTTTCCTCGCGCAGCTCACGCGCGGCCAGCTCGGACGGCTCGGTGTCCGCCAAATCCGGAGCGGTACCCTGCGGAAACTCCCAGCGCCGCGCGCCGACGGGATACCGGAACTGCTCGACCAACCGGAAACGCTGCCCGTCGTAGGGCATCACGAGCGCATAGGTCGGCTTGTCCACCACGGCGTAGATTCCCGGGCTGCCGTCCGAACGACGGATGTCGTCCTCTCGAAGCACCATCCACGGGTTCCGATAGATTTCGCGGGACGCGACGCGTTCGATGAAAGGCACGTCGCCAGTATCACGGTGAACGCAATTCCATTAGCGATCAGGCGGGTGTTCGGCGGCCTGCTTGATCCGCCGCAGTGTCTCCTCGATCCCCTGGTTGACTTGACGTCCCCGCGGCAACAGAGCTTCAGCAATTCGGTTGGACACCGAACACCACAAGAACTGAAAACACTCGGTGAGTAACGTGCCGGACGACGACGGCTCCATCGTGTAGCGCCAACGTGTTTCTTCACGGTTGGCACCCTCGTTGACCGTAGTGAAGCTGAATTCACGGCCCCGGTCGGCGGTACCGACCACCGCTGTTCTTTTCCACCGCAGACGGCCGCGCCGGTTGTATCCGCGAAACCGCGTGCCCGGGGCCGCCGCGGTTGCGCCATCCAGCCACTCGCACCGGTAACACTCCGGGCTCCATTCGCCCATCCGGGTGACATCAGCGATGAGGTCGTATACGAGGCCGGGAGGCGCGGCGATATCGATGCTGCTGCGGCCGCGCCGGGCTGTGGGCATGCCCCGAGTATGCCAGCTCCGCTGACGAGCTCCGGCTGAGCTGCGACTCTACTTGCGGCACAACGATATCGTGGGGATCAGAGCTTTTCGCTGGCACAAATCGGCACGGTGCCCGATAGTCATAGCAGCGAGCAAACGCCAACGTCACCGGAGGTGGGGCTTATGCCGGACGACTCAGCGCCAAGACGAAGGTGCCGAGACCATGCCATCGACCACATTGATGGCTTTGCGGTAAAGCGGGCGTGAGCATGCGCCGCCACATCATCGTCAGTGGTGACGACGCGCTGGCAACGACGATCGTCGAAGAGCTGAACAACGCCGGCGCGCGCATTGTCGAGATCGCCACCGCCGCTGGGCTCGCCGACGCCGGAGTGGCCCACGCAGTCGCGGTCGTCTGCGCCGGGGATGACGACGCGACCAATCTCGAAATCGCTCTTCTGGCAAGGAAATCCAACTCACGCGTGCGTGTGGTGGCGCGGCTGGCCAACGACGTGCTGCGCGGTGCGGTAGCCGCCGACAACGGCCCCGGGGCCATCCTCGACGTGGCCGAGCTCACAGCGCCGTCGGTCGTCGAGGCATGTCTGGCGCACACCGCGCACCCGTTCGAGGCGGCCGGCATCAAATTCGTCGTCTCGGGCGCCGAGGCACCGCGCGACGCGACGCTTCGCGACATTTACGGCGACCTGGCACCGGTGGCGGTGATTCAGGGCAAGAACTCCCCCACCCCCGGCGATGTGGTGGCATGTCCGGGCCGGGATCTGCGGGTGCACCCCGGTGACTGGACGGCGATGATCGGTACCGCCGACGAGTTGGCCGCCCGCGGCATCAAGATCCCGCGCCGGACAGGAACGCGCACACGGCGGCCTCGGCTGCGGCGAGTGCTCGACGCCGGAGGCACCCTGCACAGCGACCTCAACCCGACGTTTTTACGCGCGCTAGGCGTCGCGCTGGCCCTGCTGATCGGCTCAACGGTCGTGTTGCGCTTCGCCTACCAGCGCCCTCCAGGGATGACGTGGGTGGACGCGTTGTATTTCACCACCGAAACGATCGCGACGGTCGGCTACGGCGACTTCAGCTTCCTCCACCAGCACACATGGCTGCGACTATTCGCCATCATGTTGATGTTCGCCGGCGTGCTCACTACCGCGGTCCTGGTCGCGTTCATCGCCGATCTGCTGCTGTCCCGGCGCTTCGCCCACTCGGCCGGACGCCGGCGGGCGCGCCATCTACGTAACCACGTCATCGTCGTCGGCCTGGGCTCGTTCGGCATCCGCGTCGTCAGTGACCTGACCGCCGCCGGATACGACGTAGCGGTTATCGAGCGCGACGCGAACAACCGCTTCCTGTCGTCGGCGGACGAGCTCGACGTGCCGGTGATCTTCGGTGACGCAACGCTGCGCCAGACGCTGGAATCGGCCCGCGTCGACCGGGCGCGCGCGGTGGCGGTGTTGACCCAGGACGACATCGTCAATATCGAGACGGGGATCGTGCTGCGCGAGATGCTGGGACCGCGGGTGATGCCCGAAGTCAACCGGCCCGACGTTCCGCTGGTGCTGCGCGTATACGACCGCACGCTGGGGGCCGCGGTAGCCCAACGGTTCGAGTTCGAAAACGTCCGGTCGACCGTCGAACTGGCCGCCCCATGGTTCATCGGCGCCGCCATGGGCCTGCAAGTGCTGGGGACGTTCTCGGTCGGGCAGCGCTCGTTCATGGTGGGCGGAATGCATGTGGCCGCCGGCAGCGAACTCGACGGGCTGCGAATGTTCGAAATGTCCACCCAAACCCGCGTCATCGCGATCACCCGGCAAGACGCGCCGGTTGCGCTACACCCGCGACGCGACGCGCGGCTCCGCGCCGGCGACACCGCCTACCTCGTCGGCCCCTATCGCGAGCTGCTGGCGACGCTGCGCAAGGGACAGCCTCCCCAGCAGCCCGACACCGGCGACGAGCGCCCACCCGAAGCGGCGGCAAGCTGACCACCGCGCGTGTACAGCTGGAGTGCGGGGGCACTCAGAACTGTGCGGCCACGTCGGCCGCGCGCTGCAGCTGGTCGAGGTCCGAGCTGGTCGGGATCAGCTGGACCTCGTCGGTGCCGATCGCTTCGAACTTGCGTAGCACCGCCAACAGCTCGTCTGCACTGCCGGCCCAGCCGGTCATCGGCGCCATCGCGTCGACGTACGCGGCCGGTATCCAGTTCATATAGCGGCGCAGATGACGATGCACCTGGGCACGGGCCTGTTCGGGCGCCCCGAACGCGAACCAAAACGACGTCACCAGCTGTGGTTTCGACTTGCCGGCCTCAGCCCACGCCGCTCGCGCCACATCGAAGAGCTCATTTTGCTTGGCGACATCCAGATCCAGCGTGGTGCCGGCCAGGCCGTCGGCCCAGGCCGCGGCACTGCGGATGGTCTTGGGCCCCATGCTGCCGACGAACAGCGGCGGACCACCGGCCTGGACGGGTGACGGCCCCACCGGCAGCACTGACTCGGTGATCTTTTCGCCGGCCCACACCCGCTTCATCACCGCCACACGTTCGGCCATGGCGCGCATCGTCTGTGTCGCCGGATCGGCGCCGACGGCGTGGTAGTCCTCGTGCCTGCCGCCCACGCCGATGCCCACGGTCAGCCGCCCGCCGCACAGCACGTCTCCGGTGGCCAATGCCTTGGCCAGCATGACCGGGTCGTGCAGCTGGGGCACAATCACCGTGGTCAGCAGCCGTACCCGACTGGTCCACGCGGCGAGCGCCCCGAGCAGCGTCAGGTTGTCCGGGTTTTCGAATGCGATGCGCTCGCCCCAGCACAGCGACGAGAACGGCCCTTCGTCGATGGCGCGTGCCCAGTTCTGCAAAACTGTGGCATCCAAGTCCGGCTCCATCACCGGCATCGTCATTGCTATCCGCACGACGGCGATTCTGGCACGCCCTCAACCACGCAGATCCTGGAGTGGCAGCATGGGTCGGGTGGGCCTCACCAGTACTTCGATCGCGCATGTCCGACTCACCGTCACCGACATTGAGCGATCACGGCAGTTCTACGAGAGCGTGTTCGGCTGGCCGGTGTTGCTGGAGGTTCCCGAGAATGCCGACGAAGCAACCCGCAATCAGTTGGGCTTCCTGTTCGGCGGCGTGATCTACGACCTGGGCGGCACGCTGCTCGGGCTGCGGCCGGTCGCCGACGACCGCTTCCACGAAGATCGTTGCGGACTCGATCACATCGCGTTCCGGTTGAGCAACAAAGCCGAATTGGACTCCGCGGCTGCACATCTCGACGAAATCGGCGTCCAGCACGAGCCGGTCAAAGACATTGGGCCGTCGTACATCCTGGAGTTCCGCGACCCCGACAACATCGCCCTGGAGCTGACGGCGCCCAAGTAAGCCCGACTAGGCAGGCGGGACTCTGCGGTATTACTCGCCGCTTGGCTATCCTGCGACAACCGAGCCGAGCCGTTACATTGCTGACGTCGGGTAGGTAATCCGTGAAAGGGCACGCGCCTGAAGTGAACGACGATCCGCGGAGCGACGTTGTCTCGCGCCAATACGATCGGTGGCGTTATCCGCCTCCGATCCAGGATCTCGAGGCCTACTCCAGAACCAACTGGGAGTTGTTCGACCCATTTCGATCGCATCGGATTCTGTGGCCCGACCGGCAATACCGACCCGATCTCGACATTCTGATCGCGGGCTGCGGTACAAATCAGGCGGCGGTATTCGCGTTCACCAACCGAGCCGCCAAAGTCGTGGCGGTCGATGTCAGTCAATCGGCGCTGGACCATCAGCAGTATCTGAAGGACAAGCACGGGCTGCACAACCTGGAGCTGCACTTGCTGCCGATCGAAGAGTTGTCAGGGCTGCAACGAGACTTCGACCTGATCGTGTCCACCGGCGTTCTGCATCACATGGCGGATCCCCTGACCGGCATGAAAGCACTCGCGAGCTGTCTGCGCCGCGACGGCACCATCGGGGTCATGCTGTACGCCAGATACGGCCGAATCGGGGTCGAACTACTCGAATCGGTCTTCCGCGACTTGGGGCTCTCCCCGGACGATGCGTCGGTGCAGCTGGTCAAGGACGCGATCCCGATGCTGCCCGCGGAGCATCCCGTCCGGAATTACCTCAAGGTGGCTCGCGATTTGCAAACCGACGGCGCCGTCGTCGACACGTTCTTACACGGTCGCCAGCGCAGCTACACCGTCGAAGAGTGCATAGATCTTGTCGCCTCCGCCGGGCTCGCATTCCAGGGGTGGTTTCACAAGACGCCGTACTATCCGCACGAAATTCTCGCGCCGTCGAGCAGATTCCACGCAGCGCTGGCGGAACTGCCTGACATCAAACTCTGGTCGGTGATGGAGCGGGTGCAAACTCTGAATGCGACACATTTCTTCATGGCGTGCCGCCCGGACCGTCCGAAAGAGCAGTACACGATCGATTTCTCGACGGCCGGATCTCTCGACTACATTCCGATGTTGCGCACCGCGTGCCTCGTGTCCGGAGCCGACATCATCTGGGGCGGCGCCGCCAAGCTGAGACTCAGCCCTACTCAGCTGCCCTTCGTACAACTCGCTGACGGCCACCGCAGCATCCGTGAGATCGCTGCGGGCGTGGCGCAGCGCGGCGACGGCGAACTTCCCGGCGGCACCGACGCGGCGGAGGAGTTCGCTCGCAGGCTCTTTCAGGCGCTGTGGCGTCTCGACTTCCTGGCGGTGGCCCTCAACGCGACCTGACATCATCAGGCCGAATCGGATTCCGCGGCCGCGCATCTCGAAAAATCGGCGTCGGCACCCCGTCGCGAATACGCGCCAGAGCCGCTTCGCGCGTTGTCGCGTTGCGTCAAGAGTGGTTGACTGGAAAGAACTATGACCATCAGTTTCAACCACACCATCGTCGCCTCGCGCGACAAGCAGCAATCTGCGGAATTTCTCGCCGATCTGTTCGGCCTACCCAGCCCCAAAGCATTTGGCCCCTTTATGGTTGTCGCACTCGAGCACGGCGCCAGTCTCGATTATGCGGATGTCCCCGAGGGTGAGCAGATCCGACGGCAGCACTACGCGTTTTTGGTTTCCGAAGAGGACTTCGACGCCATCTACGGCAAGATCCAATCGCGTGGCCTGCAGCACTGGGCGGACCCTGGCGCCAACAGGCCCGGCGAGATCAACCACCGAGACGGCGGCCGCGGGGTGTATTTTCCGGATCCCTCCGGGCATGGCATGGAGATCTTGACTCGGCCCTACGGCTCAGGCGGCTAGTCGACGCCGCGTCCGGCGCCGTGCCGAACGCTCTCCTGTGCCCGATAGTCATTGGCGAGCTGCGCGACATGCTTGGGCAGCGCGCCGGCGGCGACATCCGCCAACGTTGTTTCTTCCAACACCGAGCGCATGCTGGCGCGCAGCGCCCGCCAGACGTCGGTCAGCGCCGTCGTTGGCCCCGAGTAAGGCAGGTCGCCAAGCCCGATGTCGCGGACACTGGCCAGCGGTCCATCGATGCAGCGCAGCACGTCGGCAATGCTGATCTCGTTTCCCGGGCGGGCCAGCTCGTAGCCGCCTTCGCGGCCGCGGTGGCTTCGCACCAGGCGGTCGGTGCGTAGGTTGGTGAGGATATCGACGAGAAATTGCGGCGGTATGCCCTGAGCCTGCGCCAGGTCGTCCGTCTTGACCAGCGAGCCACTGCTGGCCGTGGCGAGCTGAACCATCGCCCGCACCGCATACTCCGCCTTGGCTGACATGCGCACCCTGAGGATTGTGCCACCCGCCCCCGGCGACGATGCGGTCCGCGCTAGGGCCGGGACTCCAGCAAGTCGATCACGCTCTCCGCCAGCTCATCGAGCGGACGGTCCGAGGTGAGCCGCAGGTCGGGATTCTTCGGCCGCTGATACGGGCTGTCGATGCCGGTGAAATGCGTGATCTCGCCCGCACGAGCTTTGGCATAGAGCCCCTTGGGATCACGCTTCTCGCACTCCGCAAGCGGGGTGTCACAGAACACCTCGACGAAGTCGAAGCCGGCGTTGGCGTGCACTTCACGAGCCATCTCCCGGTGTTCGGCCAGCGGACTGATCGCCGGCACCAGCACGATTTGGCCAGAGTCAGCCAGCAGTGTCGCCACATGAGCCAGCCGGCGCAGGTTCTCCGCACGGTCGGCCATGCTGAAGCCGAGGTCGGCGTTCAGACCATGTCGTAGATTGTCGCCATCGAGAACATATGCGGGAATTCCCTTTTCGATCAGCTTGCGCTCGACGAGCATGGCCACCGACGACTTTCCGGCGCCTGACAAGCCGGTTAGCCACACTGTTCTGCCCCGGACCACCCTATCCGCGACGGTTACCAGTGACGCATGCCGCACGGTGTTGGGGCTTGCGGTCTGCACCGAGACGTCACGTAACACCATGCCCGCCGCCACGGTGCCGTTGGTGTCCGGGTCGATGAGGATGAATGAGCCGGTGCTGGCGTTGCGCGTGTATTCGTCAAGCAGCAGAGGCACTTGGGTGCGCAGCGAAATACGGCCAAGTTCGTTGAGCTTCAATGCTGTTGCGGACTTGTCGCGGTGCAGCGTGTTGACGTCGAGCCGATACTCCAGCGCGGTTATCCGCGCGCGCGTGGTGCGGGTGGTGTGCTTGATGACATACTCGCGGCCAGGCTCTAGCGCCGAACTATCAGCCATCCAGCAGACGGTCGCGTCGAATTCCTCCGCGACCCTTGGGTGGTTGTTGGTACGGGCGATCATGTCGCCGCGCGAGATGTCTATCTCGTCCGCCAGGCTCACCGAGACGGCCATCGGCGGAAACGCTTCTGCCACAGGACCAGTCGGTCCGTCGATCGAGGTGATCCGGGTGTTCTTGCCGGTCGGCAGCACCACCACCTCGTCACCCGGACGCATCACTCCACTGGCCACCGTTCCCGCATAGCTACGGTGGTCTTGATGCTCGTGGGTCTGCGGCCGAATCACGTATTGCACTGGGAAGCGCACGTCGACCAGGTTGCGGTCACCGGCGATGTAGACCTCCTCGAGGTGCGACAGCAGCGCCGGCCCCTCATACCACGTCGTCTGGTCCGATCTGGTCACCACGTTGTCACCGTGCAGCGCAGAGATCGGGATAGTCGCCACGTCCTGCACATCCAGGCGGGCCGCGAAGGAGTGGAATTCGTCTCGGATGGACTCGAATTTCTCTTTGTCCCAGTCGATCAGGTCCATCTTGTTGACCGCGAGCACGATGTGCTGGATGCCCAACAGTGAGGCCAGGAAGGCGTGCCGACGTGATTGCTCGAGCAGTCCGTGCCGGGCGTCGACGAGCACGATCACCAGTTGAGCGGTCGACGCTCCGGTCACCATGTTGCGGGTGTACTGGATGTGGCCCGGAGTGTCGGCGATGATGAATTTCCGCTTGGGAGTGGCAAAATACCGGTACGCGACGTCGATGGTGATGCCCTGTTCGCGTTCCGCCCGCAGGCCGTCGGTGACCAGTGCCAGGTCGGTGTACTCGTGGCCGCGCTCCTCCGACGCCCGTTCCACCGACGCCCACTGGTCTTCCATCACGGCTTTGGAGTCATAGAGCAGGCGCCCGATCAGTGTGGACTTGCCGTCGTCGACGGAGCCGGCAGTTGCGATGCGAAGCAGCGTGGCGGGTGCGGCCATCAGAAGTAACCCTGTCGCTTGCGGTCTTCCATGCCAGCTTCGGAGATCCGATCGTCAGCTCTGGTCGCCCCACGCTCGGTCAATCGGGACACCGCGGTTTCGGCGATCACCTCCGACACGGTGGCAGCCGCCGATTCCACACAGCCGGTACACGTGACATCCCCGACGGTGCGGAAACGCACCGTCGCCTCGAACACCTGCTCGTCAGCGCGCGGCTGCATGTGCCGGTGTACTGCCAGCAACATTCCGTCGCGGCTAAACACATTGCGCCGGTGCGCGAAGTAGATCGACGGCAACTTGATCTTTTCGGCACCGATGTAGGACCAGATGTCGAACTCGGTCCAGTTGGACAGCGGGAAGACCCGAATGTGCTCGCCTTTGTGGTGCCGCCCGTTGTACAAGTTCCACAGCTCCGGCCGCTGGACCTTCGGGTCCCACTGGCCGAACTCGTCGCGGAAGCTGAACACTCGCTCCTTGGCCCGCGCCTTCTCCTCGTCGCGCCGCGCTCCCCCGAACGCCGCATCGAACTTGTTCTCCCGGATGGCACGCAGCAGCGTCACGGTCTGTATCGGATTTCGCGATGGGATGGTCTCGACGACCCGGCCGGCGTCGATGTCTTCCTGCACCGACGCCACCACCAAGCGCACCCCGGACTCAGCGACCAGTTCGTCGCGGGTCGCGATCACCTCGTCGAAGTTGTGGCCCGTGTCGACGTGCATCACCGGGAACGGCAACCGCCCCGGCCGGAAAGCCTTGAGCGCCAGGTGCAGCATGACGATGGAGTCCTTGCCACCCGAGAACAACAGCACCGGCCGCTCGAACTCAGCGGCCACCTCCCGAATAATGTGGATCGCCTCTGCCTCCAGCGAGCGCAGATGGCTCAATTCGTATTGCCCGGCCGCCGGGGCAGCTTTCACATCGCTGGTCATGGGTCCCTTGTCGTATTCCTGATAAATCTGGTAGAACTGACCATGTTTATGGTCATTGCCATCTATGGAACCAGTCTCCGCCGCTGCTGTCAATGAGGTGCCGATCAGGTGCCGAGCATGTGCGCGACACGCCCGCAGTTGGGCAGCCCTTTTGTGCCCGCCGGCCGGTACGAAAGCATGGACGGATGTCAATTCCAGCCGAACCGCGCAGCGGTCGCGACGTCATCGCGCAGTTCCTCCCCCAATCACCGTGGGTCGCGAAGCTGGGAATAGTCGCCGAGGTACTCGACCCCGATCAGGTTCGCCTGCGGCTGCCCTGGGATCCGTCCAACGTCGCCATTGACGACATGGTCCACGGCGGCGCCATTGCGACCCTCGCCGAATGCTCGACGAGTGGTTGCAACTTCCCGACGACGAGACCGACGCGGTGGTCGCCGAGGTGACGGGCGAGGTAGCGTTACGCCGCGAGGACGGCGGCGTGGTGACCGTCAACCCGTTCAAGGCCGACCCGAAATACCTGGCCTTCCCCAAAGACCGGCTGGTGCAGGTGGTGCTGGGCAGCCACGAATACCTGCTGACCGCTATCGAGGCGTGGGCCGGTGACGCCGTGATGCGCTATGGGCTGGATGCGATGTTCGCGTTCCAGTGGGACTTACCCGGTGTGGGTCTCGGCGCGCGACAGTGGGAAAACCCAGTTTGCGCATGCGACTGAACGGGTGTAGACAAATCCTCCTGAGATGCGAATGGAGAGTCTGATGAAATCTGGGGCTAGGACGGCGATCGCGCTGTTCGGTGGTGCAGCTGTGCTTGTTTTAGCGGTCGGATGCGGTGGTGGCAGTAAGTCGCCAGGCAGCACAACGACGACGACCCCGACGAGTTCCTCCCCCAGCGTGTCGTCGACGCCTCCACCTTCACCCACTCGCGGCGGTTGTATTGGCGGCCTCAACTGTTAGACGCCGGCCGCGCACGGCCGTTGAATGCGTTGCTGAACAGCATCAAACCCTTCAACCGGTAATCGTGCATATTCGACTCGTCTGCCCGCAATCCGCGGTGGGCCGTTATCCCCGCCCAGCTGTTCGGCTTCGCTCGCCGGCTTCAGTACGGATAAGTTCCGCGCGTACGACAGCCAATTCTGCGGCGTCAACGCAGTGGGACGCCAGCGTGATAGCCGCCACCGCGTCGTGCTCGGCGTCCTGGGCCGCCCGCTCCGCGTCCTTCTCGACAAGTTGAGCGCGCCGTTTATTGAAATCGGTACGCATCACTTCGAGCTGTCGCTCCAGAGATGCCCTGGTATCCGACCACCAACTCCGGACTGCGCCCCGGGCCTCGGCGGCAGTCTGCTCGACCTCCTTGACCTCCCGGTCAATCGAGGCCGCGAGCTCCTCGTGGCGCGCCTGCAATCTGGCATGGTTCTTCTCGCGCATGATAGCGACCGAATCCTCAAGTCTCTTAACACGAGCAGCCAGACCCATTAAAGCTTCCGGTAACGGCTTCATATTCGTCTCCTCTCGACAGATCCGCCGACGTGACGCCCACGGAAAGCGTCCGCCTTTCGGCATCGGACAGATAGGGTAGTCACTTGAGGTGCCCCGATAGCGGCAACCGCATGATTCTTGGTACGGGCTCATGGCCCGGACTTCGACCGGGTTTGGTGCATACGGGAAGACTGCCCGTTTCACTTCTTCCATTTCTGGCGGCCAGAGTGTTCGGTCGGCCATTGTGTACCTGGGCCCTGGTAGTCGGTGCGCTCCACGCAGTACCGGTGCAGCGTGCGAGCCGGCACCACCACGCCCTCCCGCGCGAGCAAATCGCCGATGTTCACCTCCGTCAACCCGTTGTCGACCCACTTGGCGATCCGAACATGTTGCTGCTCAAGGGATTCCCGCGGCATGATCGTTGGGGCGGTCCGGGCGCACTGCGGCGACCACCTGCCCGATCAGCTCGTCGGTCAACTGCTCCTCGCCGCCGTCACGGGCCAGACCCACCGCGACCGCCGCCTGCACGTAACGGACCGCGGTCTTGCGGTTCACCCCGGCCTGCCGGGCCGCGCTCCGCTGCCCCTTTCCCGCCAGCCAGGCACGCAGGATCTCCCGCACCTCGATCGCTTCGACCTCCCGAAACGCGGACCTCCCCGTTCCGTACCATGCGTACCATCGCGCCTCCCGTACCGTGATTCGTCCAGCGCGGATGAGAACTCTCGCCACGACCACACCGAAGACGAATCCACCGGCATGAGCGAAGAACGCGACACCACTGCCACCGGAATTCGTGTGGATCAGACCGTAATTGCCCACGACGAACTGGTACAGAAACCAGCCGCCGAGGTAGAACCACGCCGGGATCCTGATGTAGAACAACCCCGGGATCGTGATCCGCAACCACAGCACGAGCGTGCGTACGCGTGAGTTGGGATAGAGCATGAAGTAGGCGCCCAGAACGGCGGCTATCGCGCCGCTCGCGCCGAGGGTGGGTCCCGCGCCCGGGCCGGAGAGCAGGGTCATCGCGGTCTGCACCATCGTCGCGAAGAATCCGCCTGCGAAGTAGAAAACCAGATAGCTGAGCGGCCCGAACGCGGACTCGACGTTCTTTCCGAAGATTGCCAGCCACAGCATATTGCCCAGGATGTGATCCCAGCCGGCATGCATGAACATGGCCGTGATCCACGCGACACCCCAGGGTTCGGGTGTGCTGCAGGCGTTCTCAATACTGCACGGATAAAACGACGCGTGGCTGATCGCCGCGTCGGGGTCGGGCAACTCGTAGAACAGAAAGACCGCAAAATTGACGGCGATCAGCGCGACATTGACGAACGGAAACCGCTGGGCCGGAATGCCATCGGACAACGGGATCATGCGAACTGCTTCCGGGAGCCGCTGCCGGTCGTAACGGCACCAGGCTCAGGTGGTCTGGCCGGGAATCGGCGGGCCTGTACAGTGCGTGGCGCGATCACGACGATCATCGCCCGGCCGAGTAGGCAGGAAGGCCAATCGCTGTAGCCGCGTCCGGTAGCCGCTCGTCGTAGCTGACGAAGCTGGTGAGCTGGTTGCCGAATACTGCCTGCGCGGTAGCGAAGTGGATTGCATCCGGAGCCCGGAGGCTCGGATCTGGGTATGCGGCTGGCGCCGCCCGGACCACTTCGTCGATGTCATAGCGGGCGAGCCGAGCGATAGTCGGCTGCACCAGGGATAGGAGTTGAGGATTGGTGCAGCAGAGCGCGAGGGGTAGCTCGATCTTGGCCAGTGTGGATGTCAGCCAGGGTGTGGTCGTCTGGGTGTCGAGCCAGTCGGCAAGGGCATCGCTTTCGGATTCGCGGCGAATCAATTTCACGAGGGCCGATGTCTCGAGGCAGGTCATCAGTACCGTTCGGTCTCGCGCGTTTCGCGCTGGCCCGCTTTGTGGTCGGTGTTGACTGGCCCGGTGGTGCAGGGTGCCAGGCCAGAGAGCATGGGTGGATGCAGCTTTCCGGTCCTGATCATCGTCGAAAGCGGGTTGTTGCTGGCTGCGATGATGCGGGCGATCATCCTTCCGCGCTCGGTGATCTTGACGTGTTCTGCGCGCTTGATGCGCGCGAGGACGCCCGCTGCAGTGTCGTGATTGAGTTGGCGAACGGGTGCATCACCCATGGCTTCAAGCCTAAAGTACATATCTGTAGTACGAAGCATTCGGTCTCTCTCACCGTCATGGCGGCGGCCTGCTGCGGCGCCGAAGCGCCCCCCGAACTGAGGGGCGTGACGATGTCGATGGCACTGGACTTTATGGCGCCGGCCCGGGCCACCGATGTGATCGGCGTGGGGCGGGTGCTGCGGCGCGGCCGGTCGCTGGTCAACTGCGAGGCCGAGATCGTCGACCCGGAGGGCAGGCTGATCGCCAAGGCCCTGGCCACCTACAAGGTCGGTTGACGCGTGCGTATTCGCCGACACTGGCGAGCGCTAAAGGGTGACCTCGTTGAGTTTGCCGGTGGCGACGTCAAAGACGAACCCGCGCAACGACTCGTGCTTGGTGACGAACGGACTGCCTTCGATGCGGCGCAACGATTGCCGGACGTCCTCGGCGAGATCTGGGAACGCCTCGGCCGCCCACGGCGGTTTGACCCCGGTCTCGTCCTGGATGGTGCGCTTGAAGTCGTCGTCGGTGAAGGTGAGCATCCCGCAGTCGGTGTGGTGAATCAGGATGATCTCCTGGGTCCCCAGCAGCCGCTGGCTGATGGCGAGCGAGCGGATCGCGTCGTCGGTGACGACTCCACCTGCGTTCCGGATGACGTGGGACTCGCCCTCGTTGATACCGAGCACGCGGTAGACGTCGATCCGGGCATCCATGCAAGCCAAGACCGCGACGTGTTTGCTCGGCGGCAGCGGCAGTGGCCCTTTGAAGTTGCTCGCGTACTCGGCATTGTTGGCTAGGTAATCATCGGTAACCGTCACGCAAGTCTCCTCGGGTATCGCATTGTGTCGTTTGCTGCACAGACAATTCGAGCGGCTGATTTTAGCAACCGGCGGCGGGGATTTCACGGGTCCGAATCAAACCGATCGGAATGGTTCAAACAGCCGATACCGGCCAAAGAGCTCCTCATCCACCGGCGTCCCTCCCCATGCGCATGCTCACAACCCTCTGGTTCATGCTGCCATTCGGCAGTCCGAGCGTGCCTGCCCGCAGTGACGGCCGATGCATCTCCTACCCTGTGCCCATGCGACGCTGGCGGGGCAGTCCGGCATGATCCGCTTCCTTGCGCGTCGGTTCCTCAATTACGTCATGCTGCTGGTGCTGGCGTCGTTCTTTACCTTCTGCCTGACATCCGTGACGTTTCATCCGCTGGACAGTTTGATCCAGCGGCACCCGACGCCGCCGCGGGAGATCATCGACGCCAAGGCGGCCCAGCTTGGCTTGGACAAACCCGTACCCATCCGGTACGCGAAATGGATTTCTGGCGTGGTCCGCGGTGACTTCGGCGCGACGGTGTCCGGTCACCCCGTCTCCCAGGAGCTGTGGCGCCGGATCGGGGTCAGCCTGCGGCTGGTGGTGATCGGTTCGGTGCTGGGCACGGTGATCGGCGTCATCGTGGGGGCCTGGGGAGCTATCCGTCAATACCGGCTGAGCGACCGGGTGATCACCGTGCTGTCATTGACCATCCTGAGCATTCCGTCATTCGTGCTGGCGGGCCTGCTCATCCTGGGCGCGCTGCGGGTGAACATGTTCACCGGGGTGAGAATCTTCCAGTACACCGGTGAGACAGCACCGATTCCGCCCACCGGATTTTGGGACCAGCTCATCGACCGCGCGCAGCACATCGTATTGCCGACGCTCACGCTGGCCCTGGGCGCAATCGCGGGCTTCAGCCGCTACCAGCGCAACGCGATGCTGGACGTGCTGAGCGAGGATTTCATTCGGACCGCTCGCGCCAAGGGGTTGACCCGCCGGCGCGCGCTGTTCAAACACGGCCTGCGGACCGCGCTGATTCCGCTGGCCACCTTGTTCGCCTACGGGGTCAGCGGCCTGGTCGTCGGCGCGGTGTTCGTCGAGAAGATCTTCGGTTGGCACGGCATGGGCGAGTGGGTGGTGCTAGGCATCTCGACTCAGGACACCAACGTCGTCGCGACGATCACCATGTTTTCCGGGGCGGCGGTTCTGCTCGCCGGACTGTTGTCGGACGTCTTCTACGCGGCGCTGGACCCGAGGGTGCGGGTGTCATGACACAAGAGACTATCCCCGAAGCCGCGCCGGCCCGGTCCAGCGTCCACCCGGCCGTATTCACGTCGCGGCGAAACCTGCTGGCACGCCGGTTCATTCGCAACAAGCCTGCGGTGGTGGCCTTGATCCTGCTGGCGCTGCTGTTCATCGGCTGCTACGCGCTGCCGCCGCTACTCCCCTACGGCTACAACGATCTCGACTACGACGCGCTGCTGCAGCCACCGTCGCTCAAGCACTGGTTCGGCACCAACGCGCTCGGCCAGGACCTGCTGGCCCGGACCCTGCGCGGCATGCAGAAGTCGATGCTGATCGGTTTTTGTGTGGCCTTGATCTCGACCAGTATCGCCGCCACCGTCGGATCGGTCGCCGGTTACTTCGGTGGCTGGCGCGACCGGGCGCTGATGTGGCTGGTGGACCTGCTGCTGGTGGTGCCGAGCTTCCTGCTGATCGCCATCGTCACTCCACGCACCAAACAGTCGAACAACATTCTGTGGCTCATCGTGCTGCTCGCGGCATTCGGCTGGATGGTCAGCTCGCGGATGGTGCGCGGCTTGACGATGAGCCTGCGAGAACGCGAATTCATCCGTGCAGCAAGGTATATGGGGGTGTCGAGCCGTCGCATTATCCTGCAACACATCGTGCCGAACGTCGCCTCGATCCTCATCATCGACGCCACGCTCAACGTCGGATTCGCGATCCTCGCCGAAACCGGTTTGAGCTTCCTGGGATTCGGTGTTCAGCCACCCGACGTGTCGCTGGGCACGCTGATCGCCGACGGCACTCCCTCAGCCACCACGTTCCCGTGGGTCTTCCTGTTCCCGGCCGGCGCGCTGGTACTGACCGTGTTGTGCGCCAACCTCAGCGGCGACGGCCTGCGGGACGCGCTGGACCCCGGCAGCCGGCCATCACGCCGCAAGAAGCGGCAGCCAAAGTGACATCCCTGCTTCAGGTGACGGATCTCAACGTCACCTTCGAAACCGAAGACGTGCGCGTGCCCGCGGTGCGCGGCACGACTTACCACATCGATCCGGGTGAAGTGGTCGCCATCGTCGGGGAATCCGGTTCGGGCAAAAGCACCGCCGCGATGGCCGTAGTCGGATTGCTGCCCGAATACGCTGACGTGTCGGGATCGGTGCGGTTGCACGGCGAGGAATTGCTCGGGCTGTCCGATCAGGCGATGTCACGGATCCGCGGCAAGACGATCGGCACCGTGTTTCAAGACCCGATGTCGGCGCTGACTCCCGTCTACACCATCGGCGACCAGATAGCCGAAGCCATCGAGGTCCACAACCGCGACATCGGCCGAGCGGATGCCCGCAAGCGTGCCGTCGAGCTGCTCGAGCTGGTCGGCATCGCGCAGCCGCAACGCCGGGCGAAGGCCTTCCCGCACGAGCTGTCCGGCGGCGAGCGCCAGCGGGTGGTGATCGCGATCGCGATCGCTAATGACCCGGACCTGCTGATCTGTGACGAACCGACCACCGCGCTGGACGTCACCGTGCAGGCCCAAATCCTCGACCTACTCAGAACCGCGCGCGACGTCACCGGCGCCGGCGTGCTGATCATCACCCACGACCTAGGTGTGGTGTCGGAGTTCGCCGACCGGGCTATGGTCATGTACGCCGGACGTGGGGTCGAGATCGCCACCGTCGAAGGTCTTTACCGCGACCGCCGGATGCCCTACACGGTCGGGTTGCTGGGTTCGGTGCCGCGACTGGACGCCCCGCAGGGCACCCGGCTGATTCCGATCCCCGGCGCGCCCCCGACGATGTCGTCGCTGTCCCTCGGTGCCTGTCCGTTCGCCCCCCGCTGTCCGCTGGTGATCGACGAATGTCGTTCGGCGGAACCCGATCTCGTTACCATCCGGGATGGCCACTGGGCGGCGTGCATCCGTACCGACGACGTCGCGGGGCGCAGTGCGGCCGAAATCTTTGGCGTGTCAACGCAACCGCCGCCAAATGATGCTAAGGCCGGCGAACCTCCGGTGGTGCTGCAGGTCACCGACCTTACCAAGACCTACCAACTCACCAAGGGCGTGATATTGCGCCGGCGGGTGGGTGAGGTGCGGGCGGTCGACGGCGTGAGCTTCACCTTGGAGCAGGGCCGCACCCTGGGCATCGTCGGCGAATCCGGTTCGGGCAAATCGACGACGCTGAGCCAGATTCTCGAGCTCGCCAAACCCCAGGCGGGTTCCATCGAGATTCTCGGCGCCGACGTCGCGGCCCTCGACTCAGCATCCCGTCGACAGCTGCGGACCGAACTGCAGGTGGTATTTCAGGACCCGGTGGCGTCTCTGGACCCTCGCCTCCCGGTGTTCGACGTCATCGCTGAACCGTTGGTCGCCAACGGGTTCGACCGGCGTCGGTGCGAAGAACGGGTCGCCGAGCTACTGACGATCGTCGGGCTGGACCACGCCGACGCCAGCCGCTATCCCGCCGAGTTCTCCGGTGGACAGAAGCAGCGGATTGGTATTGCTCGGGCGCTGGCGCTGCAGCCGAAGATTCTTGCGCTCGACGAGCCAGTGTCGGCGCTCGACGTGTCGATTCAGGCGGGCATCATCAACCTGCTGCTGGACCTGCAGGCGCAATTCGGGTTGTCCTATCTGTTTGTGTCGCACGATCTTTCGGTGGTCAAACACCTGGCCCACCGGGTGGCGGTGATGTACCGGGGAACGATCGTGGAGCAGGGCGACGGCGACCAGGTGTTCACCAACCCGCAGCACGAGTACACCCGGCGACTGCTGGCCGCCGTCCCGCGGGCGCACCACGATGTCGCCGGCGGTTAACATCGTCCGGGTGACGCGCCCGCCGATGGTTCGCAGGCTTGCGCTGCTGGCGCTGGTGGTTGTTTTGATTCTCAGCGGCTGCTCAAACGGGTATCGGGACCTCCCGGAGGCGCGGGCGGCGCGGGTCGGCAGCACCAGCGACATCAACCCCCAGGACCCAGCGACGTTGCGCGACGGCGGCGACCTGCGGCTCCCGCTGGCATCATTCCCGGAAAACTTCAACGAATTGAGCATCGACGGCAACACGGCAGACACCGGTTCGGTTGTCACGCCTACGCTGCCGGGGGCGTTTATCACCCGGGCCGACGGGACATTGAAACTCAACACCGACTACTTCACCGGTGCCGAGCTGACCAGCACCGACCCCCAGGTTGTCACCTACACCATCAATCCGAAAGCAACATGGAACGACGGCACCCCGATCACCTGGGAAGACCTCAAGGCGGAGGTCGACGCGTGCAGCGGGCGTGACAAGCGGTTTTTGATCGCCAGCAGAGCCGGGTTCGACCGGGTGAAGTCGGTGACCAAGGGTGTTGACGATCGCCAGGCAGTGATCACCTTCGCCCACCCGTACGCCGAGTGGCGAGGGATGTTCGCCGGCGGGATGCAACCACGCAGGATGATGGCGAACCCGGACGTCTTCAACAAGGGCCAGCTCGACGCCCCCGGCCCGTCAGCCGGGCCGTTCATCGTGTCCAAGATTGACCGGGGCGCGCAGCGCATTGTGCTGACTCGCAATCCCCGCTGGTGGGGCGCTAAGCCGCGGCTGGACTCCATTACGTTCCTGGTGCTCGACGCCGCCGCCGTCATCCCCGCGCTGCAAAACAACGCGGTCGATGCCGCCGGCGTGGGCACGCTCGACGATATGGTCACCGCCCAGCGCACCCCCGGAGTCGTGATCCGGCGCGCGCCGGCCCCCACCTGGTTCCACTTCACCTTCAACGGCGCACCCGGATCCATCGTGGCCGACGTGAGGCTGCGGTTGGCGATCTGCAGGGGCATTGACCGCCAGGCCATCGTCAGCGTCGTCCAGCATGGCCTGACCGACCATCCGGTGCCGCTGAACAACCACATCTACGTCGCCGGTCAGGTCGGCTACCAAGACAACAGCGCACCAGCCGCTTACAACCCCGACCAGGCCCGCAGGGACTTGGACGCGTTGGGCTGGAAGCTCAAGGGATCGGTGCGGGAGAAGGACGGCAAACAGCTGGTTGTTCGCGACGTGTTCTTCGATGCGCAATCGGCCCGCCAGATCGCCCTGGTCGCCCAGCAAAACCTGGCCCAGATCGGTGTCAAGTTGATGCTGGAACCTAAACCGGGCACCGGGTTCTTCAGCCAGTATGTGGGCGTCGGCGACTTCGACATCGTTCAATTCGGTTGGGCGGGTAACGCTTTCCCGCTGTCCGCGCTGCCTCAGATATACACCTCGGACGGTGACAGCAACTTCGGCAAAATCGGCAACTCCACCATCGACGCCAAGATCGATCAGACGCTGTCCGAGCTGGACCAGGACAAGGCGCGCGCACTTGCCAACGAGGTCGACACGATGATCTGGCAGGAAGGCTTCAGCCTGCCGCTGTTCCAGTCGCCCGGCGACATCGCGGCGCGAAGCGATCTGGCCAACTACGGCGCGCCCGGACTGGCCGACTTGGATTACACGGCAATCGGATTCATACGAAGCTGACCGGGACGATGCGGGCCGGCTTATGTTTCGTTCGAGCGCACGTCGAGCCTGCAGTGACGGCGCCGAGCCTGCATCCACAGCGCCGGATCGCTGGCGAACTGGTCATGGCAGCAGGGTTGATGAGCTTGGTCAGTTCAGCGACGTCCCTAGCCGGCCACGCAGCGCCGAAAGCCCGACAGTACCGCCGGCAGCGCACCCTCGGCGGTGGCCGCCACATCGATCGCCTTCCAAAACAGACGTAGAGCCGGACGCGGCGGTAGCCCGTCCAGCGCCCGCGTCTGGTCGGCAAGGCCGTCACCCTCGCCGCGCGAGACCGCGCCGGCAATGGCCAGGGCGGCGGGCTCGCGAAAGTCCAGGGCGCTGTGCGCCATGGTCGGCAGCGCCAACAGCACCGCATCTGGCACCAGCGATGCGACACACTCGGCCACCGCGGGCGGAGTAATGAGATCGCGGCCGCCGGAAATCACCACCGTGGGCCACTTGAATTTCGGCATCTCGGCCACCAGGTCATACGGCTCATCTTCGAATGGAGCTGTCTCAGTCCGCTTTTCGCGTTCCGCCACGGCAGGGTCGAGTGGTAGACCGTCGGGTTCGGCGGCGTAGTCGAGTTCACGGAGCGCGATTCGGCTCACCAGATCTTCCTCGTAGCGGTACGGCAACTTGCGCGTGGTGGTGAATCGAGATATGAGCCGCCACAGAACGTTTCGGCCGTCGAGCAACAGGTCGAGTTGACGATCCAGCAGGGCGGCGCCGCCATAGCCGTAGATTGCCGCGACGACCTGCGTTGCCGATGCGTTCATCACTCCGGCGTCGACGAGTTTGCGGACCTTAGGTGCCAGCGGCGCGGTTTCGGGACTGTCGCCCTTGAGTAATAGCCGACGAATTGCGCGGCGCACGATCACGATGTCGTGCCGCGACAGCAGCGGCGAATCGAGGATCATCGCCCGTACCCGGCCCGGATGGCGCACGCCGACGCCGGCGGCGATATAGGTGCCGTACGAGGTGCCATAGATGACGGCCGAGTCCACGTGTGCGTCGTCGAGAACCGCGGCCACGTCGTCGACTACCTGATCGACGGTGAGAGCTTGTGGCGGCAGGTCGGCGCCGGCGTCGTCGTGACGCGACATTCCCACCCCGCGATGCTCGATCATGATGACGTCGAGGCCGGCGGCGACGGCCCGCCGTCGTAGCCCTTTGTACATCTGCACCGACGCCACCCCGGGGCCTCCCGGGATGATCACCAGCGGGTGGGCCGACCGGCGGCCGGTACGTATGTAGAACAGATCGAACTCGTCAGCGCTGCCTGGCGAGACCGGCCGTCGTACCCGCCGCACGCCGGGCAATCCCGCCAGCTTTTCGTGCGCCCGGCGCCGCTTCGCATTCATCGTCATCGGAGTCGGCCCATGGTCCCATTCTGCCGAGACCGGCCGCGGTCGGTCGCACAGCGGCACGTCGAATCGGCGCTTTTCCTCGTTTACCCCAGCTTGAGTCAGCCGCGGATCAGGTCGGCGGCCTTCTCCCCGATCAGCACCGACGGCGCATGGGTGTGCCCACGGACGGTGCTGGGCATCACCGAGGCGTCGGCCACTCGGAGTCCGAAGACCCCCCGGACCCGTAGCTGCGGATCCACCACGCTTGATTCGTCGCTGCCCATCCGACAGGTGCCGAGTGGGTGATACAGCGTATGCGAGTTGGTGTTGAGCGCCAGCTCGAGAGTGGTCTCGTTCAGCTCGGTGCAGTCGTGCGGTCGGGCGATGGGGCCGAGCAGGTCCTTCAAGGCGGGAGCTTCAGCAATCCGGGCGCATATCCGCAGCCCTTCCATCATCGCGGCACGGTCGACGCCGCCGGGGTCCGACAGGTAACGCGGTTCGATGACCGGCTTCGCCTGCGGGTCGGCCGACCGCAGGGTGATCTGGCCACGGCTTTCCGGTGCGACCAGGATTGGCCCGAACACCACCCCGTGCCCCGGCGGCTCAACCAGTAGGCCCTCGTCGTAGAACGGCGCCGGAGCGAAGATCAGCTCGAGGTCAGGAAGGTCCAGCTCGGGTCGGCTGCGGACAAATCCGTATGCCTCGCCGACATTGGAGGTGAGCATGCCGCGGCGCCGCAGCAGGTACTTGAGCAACTCTTTGGGCTTTTGGGCGGCGGACAGAGTGTCGCCGTCGACGTCGAAGCCCAGCGGTGTGACCAGGTGGTCGAGCAGGTTCTGCCCCACCTCGGGCGAGTGGTAGACGGTGTCGATGCCGAGATCTGCGAGGTGGTCACGATCGCCGATACCGGACAGCATCAACAGCTGGGGGCTGTTGATGGCACCGCCGCAGAGCACCACCTCGCGTCGGGCATGAGCGACACATTGTTGGCCGCGCCGCTGGAATTCGACGCCGACCGCGCGGCTTCCGTCGAAGACCACGCCGGTAACGGTGGCCCCGGTGAGCACCGTGAGGTTCTTGCGCCGCATGGCGGGCTTCAAGTAGGCGTCGGCGACGCTGAATCGGGCGCCCCGGCGCTGGGTGACCACCGTTTCGCAAAAGCCCTCCGGGCGAGGTGAATTCGGTTGCGCCGGGGGGAATCCACACTCGCGGGTCGCGGCCAGCCAGGCCGCGGTCGAGGGACACGGGCTGCGTTGACGGGAGATCTGCAGCGGGCCGGTCACCCCGCTGTCGTCGCCGCTGACAAAGTGCCACGCGGCCGTGACGTTCTCGATGCGACGGAAGTATCCGAGCACGTCGGAGAAGGACCACTGCGGGCCGGCTTGCACCGCCCACTCGTCGTAGTCGGCCGCGAATCCGCGCACCCACATCATCGCGTTCATCGATGATGACCCGCCGAGTACCTTGCCTCGGGGCCAATAGATCTCGCGGCCGTCCAGCCCCGCTGCGGTTCGGTCAGGTAATCCCAGTCGATCTCGCTGCGGAAGAGCTTGGAGAAGGCCGCCGGGATCGGAATGAATCGGTTCTTGTCCGGCGGCCCCGCCTCGAGCGCAACCACCGCGGTGGCCGGATCGCTGCTGAGCCGATTCGCCACGACCGCCCCGGCTGAGCCGGTACCGACCACTAGGTAGTCGCACTGAATGTCCATGGTGCACTCCCGTTTCGGGGTGAGTGTAAGACGCTCGGGACTACCGACGGCGCTAAACGTTCAGATCGATGCGCTGTGCGCCCTTGACGCCGTCGTAGCGGTCGGGACTACACGTCAGCACGATCACCTGACCGTGCGCGCCCACGGTGTCGAATACCTCCCCCATCTTGGCCAGCCGGTCCGGATCGGTGAACCCCAGCGCGTCGTCGACGACTACCGGAACGGAGTCCTCCTTGGCGACCAGAGCGGCGCCGGCCAGCCGCGCCAGAATACCGAGTTGCTCTTTGGCCCCGCCGGATAGGGATTCGTACGGCACCGTGACACCGGCCAGCGTTCGGCTACGGATACACAGACCACTGTCGACATCGACCTCGAACGTGGGCCCGAACACGGGGCGGCCGAGCCGCTGCAGTTCCGTGCGGTAGGGCTCGACGTAGCGCAGTCGGGTGGTGTCGCGGTGGCGTGCCATCACTGACCGCAGCAGCTCCGCCGCCCGGGCCCGCTGGCCGACCCGAGTGTGCTCGCTGGTGGCGTGTTCATGTTCTGTCTCCGCGGCGTCGAGCTTGCCTTGGCGTCCCTCGCTGCCGAACACGGAGAGTTCGATACTGATCTCGCGCAGCGCGTGAGCAGCGTCTTCGTAGCGATCGCGCAGCGACTCGGCCGCACGGGTGGCGTCGGCCAATTCGGCGGCCACCGCGCCCGGCGCCGCCGCGGCCAGTTCCTCGGCTAGCTCGGAGGCCCGTTGCTGTGCGGCGGTTGCGGTCCGCTGGCTCGAATCCGCCGACGCCGACAGATCCTCGTCGCTAACCGACGCGCGCTCCTGGGCCAGCTGGTTGGTGGCTCTTTCGAGCTCGGCGCGTTGAGTTGCCACCTTGTCGAGCAAAACCGTTGCCCGGGTGGATGTCTCGACCAGTCGGGACGCGGCGGCCGCTGCGACACGACGACGGGTCTCGCATTCGGCGTCCGCGGCCACGCGAGCGGCTTCTGTTGCGTCGAGTTCGCTGCGGGCGGCGGTGATATCCGTCATGAGATTGGGTTCGGCCGGTTGACCGGCATGCAACTGCGCCAGCCGCGAGCGCAGTTGGTCGATGTCTTCATCGCCGCACAGGCCGGATAACGTCGCGCTCAACTGGTCGCGGCTGCTCAGCAGTTCGCGACGCCGCTGGTCGGCGCATCGTGCCGCGTTGAGGTCGGCGACATCAGCGGCGGCCAGCGCAGCCATCAGCTCTTGTTGTGCAGCAGCATGTTTGGCCTGGACATCGAGCGCAGTCGCGCCCGGGGTGATCCGTGCGGTCAGGACCCCGGGAACCTCGACCTCGGTTGGGCCGGTGGCGGTTGTCGACCAGGTTTGACCTGCCGACAACGTGACCTGTTGGTCGCCGACGGCGAGCTCGATGTCGGCGGCGGCGGTGAACTCCACCGCCGCCGAGATCAACGCCAGCTGGTCGCAGGTGCGATCGACTGCGGCCGCGGCGCTTTCGATGCGGTGCAGCAGCTCCTCGGTCACGACGACTGCGGAAAGCTCTTCGCAGACCTGGTCGCGGTCACGCTGAATCGCGTCGATCCTGGCCAGCCGGGCGCTCAACCGGTCGGCTTCCTCGCGGTCGGCGGACTGGTCCAGGGTGTGCCGAGCGGATTCGACGCGGCGTTGCAGTGCCGCCAGGGCCTGGGTAGCCTCCTCGACCGCCGCAGCGGAGGCCTCGGTGTCGGCACGTGCCGTCGACTGCGCATCGGCGGCTTCTTGCGCTTCGGCCTCGGCGGCGGCGACAGTTGCAGTGCGGGTTTGGATTTCGGTGAGCAACCGCAACCGTCCGCTGTGCGCCGCGGAGGCCGCGGCGCTGGTCGCGGCCGCGGCCTGGGCGACCAGCTTGGCTTCACGCGCTTGGCGGGTGAGTTCTGCGGTCTTGTCGGCGGCGACCTGAGCGACGGCCAACCGCGGGCCGGCCGCGAGCCGTAATTGCGACAGCTCGGCCACTTCCTCGGTGAAAAAGGCATGGCGACGCACCCGATCGTCGACCTCGGCGACCGCCGCCGCGCATTCGACGACCGCAGTCTCGGCATTGGCCAGCCGAGAGATCGCGCCGGCCCACTCCCCGGTGGGGCGTCCGGTGGGGGTGAAGTAGCGCGCATACTCGGCGTCGATCCGCTCGATGAGCAACGGCTCGTTGCCAGACAGCGCCGCGTCGGTGTCGGATTGCGCGGCCGCCACATCGAGTGCACGCGACAGCGCGTCACAACCGGATAGATCCACCGCAGTCGTCGACGCGACCTGAAGTACCCGCTGGGCGTGCCACAAGTCGTTGTCCACTGTCTCGGCGAGCATCGCCCGGACGCGTTCGTGGGCCTCGTCGCCAGTGAGCTGTTCGCGACGTGGCTCCAGTACCGTCAACTCCGTTTCGCACTTCTTGTGAAATCGCTTGCGGTAGATGAAACGATAAGTACCGCAGCTGATTTCGGCAGTGACCTCGGAGCCGACGTCGCTGTTGGTCGGCTTGACTTGCTTGACTTCTTTCTTCGTCGAGCGGTCCCTGGATTCCAGCAGCAGGTCCAACGCTTCAATCATCGATGACTTGCCGATCTCGTTGGCGCCGCAAACCACAACCACGCCGTGGTCGGGAAATTCGATCTCCCGGTGTGCGATGCCGCGGTAATTCCTCAGGACCATCCGATGCAGCTTCATGCGGCACCCCTATCGGCGAGCCGCAGCAAGAGCGCCAGCGCCGCCTGCGCGTCGACTGCTGATTCGGCGTCGCCCTCGCGCGCCGTGACCACCAGCTCCTCGACGGCCGCCGCGGCGAACCCCCCGATGCCGAGATCGGTGAACTCGCCGTCCGCGGGTATCACGGCCAGATCTGTGTGGCGTTCCCAAAGGCCCAGCCAAGCGAACAGCCGTGCATATCTGTCCAGGCAGGCATCCAGCGCGGCACGGTCGGTGACCGTCAACGAACCCGTCAGTGCCAGCCGCACCACGGTTCGGTCCTTCTCGGTCATCAGATCCAGGTTCATGTCGAGGTCAGCGACGTCGCGGCTGGTGTCGACCTGACGGTGCAATGTCACGAACCGCCAGTGGCCCACATCCCGGGCCGTGACGGATACCGCACCTCGCGGGTCGCTTCCGTCGATCTCGACGACCAGGACATGACCCGGGTTGGACTCGACGTCATCGAAGTTGGTGACCTCCGGCGAGCCCGAGTACCACACCCGGCCGCTATTACCGACCTCGGTGAGCGAATGCTTATCCCCCAGTGCCACATAGTGCACCGCGCCGCGGGCCAGCGCGTCGTCAAGCCCCGCGAGCCGAATCAGCGAGGGCTTGTCTCGATCGGGGTCCAGCACGTCGACGCCGCCATGGGCGACGAGCACCCGCGTCACCGAGGCCGGGGACAGGTCCTCGAGGACTTCGGCGACCAGGTCGGTGGTCGGGGCCTTGGACCGCCACGGCGCGGCTACGATCTCCAGGCCGGGCCGAACCTGATGGATGCCGGCCCGATCGAGCACCACGACGTTGTCGGGGCGTTCGGTGGTGAACAGTGCACTGGTGTACACCGATGACGCGTCCAGCGGATCGTGGTTGCCCGGCAGCAGGTAGACCGGAATACCGATGGCGCGCATGGCTTCCAAGGACTGGCCGATCACCTGCGGGGCGAGCTGATTGTGTTCGAAGACGTCGCCGCACACCACGACGAACTCGGCACCCACCTCGGCTGCCAGCGCGCCCAGACCAGCCACGGCGTCACGGCGGGCCGCCGAGTACCGCGGCTGGGCGTCGCCGGCAAGGAAGTGCCGGGTCATGCCCAGCTGCCAGTCGGCGGTGTGCAGGAATCGCATCCCAGGGACCCCCTTCCGAAATTGCGTGGCTATCAAGGCACCGCGAGTCTAGGTCTGGACACCGACAACTCGGGGGACGCGCACCGGCATGCCTGAAAAGCCCGTGTGTTTTGATACTCAGCAGACGACTGTCAGCCCGCATCTGGTGATCGCGATGTACCAGGAGTTTCGCCCCGATCGACGGCTTGCGCCGTGGGTGGAATGCGGCTGGACGCGATCCGGCTCGGCGACTCGGTCTCTCCGGGTGATGCCGGACGGCTGTGTTGACCTGTTCGTCAGTTCGCGGGGCGACGTCATGATCGCGGGGCCCGCCACCACTTTCTATGACCTGCGCCCGGATCAAGGATGCGTGCTCGCCGGTCTTCGATTGCGGACGGGCACGGCTACCGCCGTCCTCGGGCGGCCGGTCAGCGAGTTCATCGACCAACAGGTCCTCCTCGATTCGATCCTCGGTGTCCGCGACTTCCTCATGGCCGAGAAGGTGCTTGCCGCAACGACTCCCAGTCAGCGCGTGGCGGCCCTGCAGAACGTGTTGACCGGCTATCTCGCCGACACCGACCCGTTGATCGATACCGCGGTCACCCGCGCAATAGCGATGATGCGGCGGCACCCAGACCGGCCGGTGTCCAGCCTGGCCGTCGCTGTCGATCTCAGCGAACGACAGCTGCGCCGCCGGTTTGAGACCGCTGTGGGCTATGGCCCCAAGCGGTTTGGCCGGATCCTTCGATTCCAGCGTCTGCTCGATTTGATCCATACTCGCGGTGCCCGAATTCGATGGGCGGAGTTGGCGGTCGAGGCCCACTACGCCGACCAGCCGCACATGATCAACGAGTGCCTGGCACTGGCAGGGATGTCGCCCATCGCGCTTCCCGGGGGCGTGTCCGTTTCGTCCAATACGGCCGCGGGTGATACGTCTTAGCCTTTGCCGGATGACGGACCCGAAAGCCATTGCGCTCGAGTCTTTCCGGCTGATCGAGACCGGCGAGGCTGAGCTGGCTCAACGAATCATCGCACCTGGCTATGTGAATGCCGAAGCCGACGACGACCCCGACGATGTCGGCCGCCAGCTTCCCGGCCCCGCAGGATTCCTGGCCACCAGCAAATGGCTGCGCGACGCATTCTCCGATCTGCGTTTCGAACTGCACGAGACCGTGGTCGAGGAGGGGGTGGTGATGGCCGCAGCCACGATGACTGGCGAACATACCGGAACGTTCAACGGCATCGAACCCACCGGCAAGCGGATCAGCCACAAGCAGGTGCATATCTTCACGGTCGCTGGTGGCCGGATCACCCATCACCGCGCCGTCCGTGACGACCTGGGCTTGCTGCTGCAACTCGGCTGGCGCCCCGGCGGCGGGTGACGTTGATCCCTGTTCACTGAATTCTCCTGTGTCACTGTGGTTTCAGCAGTCTCTGGGTCGGGTTTTTTGTCGGTGGGCCGGGCTAGTTTGCCGGTATGAGTTCAGGTGGGGTTGTCGACCGAGACGCGATCACGGCAGCTTTCGATGCCCTGGACGCCGCGGTCGACGGGGCACTCGGGCTGGACTTCGAGGCCTTGACCACCCGAGAGCGGCTGGCGTTGTTGGAGCGCTGTGAGCGAGTGCGCCGACGCTTACAGAAATGCCAATTTTCATGCAGAAATGACTGTCATGAGCCGCCACCTGCGCACCTGGAACATCCCCGAATGCCGCCAGGTAGGCGTGGGTACCGACAGCGGGGTTGTAACAGCCGTGGCAATGCCCGGATGGCATGGTCATCTCGGGTTGCAGCGGAGCGAGCAGTTGGTCCTTCTGGTAGATCAGACCGGCGCGATTGACGTCCGCCATCTGGTCGGCAATTGACGCGATCGCGGCAGGCTGGCTATTTGGACGGCCGTTGAAGTCCCAGATGGTCTCGCAACGTGCTCCCGGTGTACTCGGTGCGAAATCGTCCCCGGCATTGCAGAATGGGCACGACATGGTCGACAAACGCCGTTAGCTCGTCGGGCAGTGTCGATCCCATGATGGTGAATCCGTCGACGGCGCCGGCGTCTTGCCAAGCGATTACGTGATCGGCGAGTTGCTCGGGTGTTCCGATGAAGTGAGTCTGTCCCGCGCCTCCGCTCACCCGTTGGGCGACCTCACGCAACGGAGCGTCCGGCTGTGCCCGCGCGGCCGCGAAGAGTTGGTCTGCCCGAGTCGACGGTGATTGCTCAGCCCAGAGATGGGTGGGCAGCGGAACGTCCGGGTCGTAGGCGTCGGGGTCGAGCCCGGCTGTGTAAAGGGCGTTTTGCCAGCGGAATTCGGGACTGGCCAGTTCTTCCAGCTGTCGCGCCCGAGAGTGCGCTTCGGCCTCGGTGCCGCCCAAGGTCATCATCAACGCCGGCAGGACCAGTAACTGCTCGGGGTCACGGCCTGAGGCGGCGGCCTGGGCGTGGAGGTCAGCCCGGAAGGAAACCGCCGATTCTAGCGAGGGTGGCCCGGAGAAGGCCATCTCGGCGTATCGCGCGGCGAGCCCGACGCCTGCCCCAGATTGTCCTGCTAGGACCAGCACCGGGTGGCCTTGCGGGGAGCGGGGAAATGGTTGGACTCCTTCCACGTCGTAGTACTGGCCGTGGAAGTGAGGTGCGTGCAGCTTGCTGCGGTCTGCCCACACCCCACGTTCGCGGTCACCGATGACGGCGTCGTCGTCCCAGCTGTCCCACACCCGCATCACGACCTCGACGAATTCGTATGCGCGCGCGTAACGGTCGGCGTGGTCGGGATGGATGGGTTCACCGAAGTTGGCTGCGGCCAGTGGCGTGACGGTGGTGACGATGTTCCAGCCGGCGCGGCCGCCGCTGAGATGATCCAGTGTTGCGAATCGGCGGGCGAGCTCCCACGGTTTGTTGTAGGTCGTCGAGCCGGTGCCGATCAGCCCGACGTGGTCGGTCACGGCGGCCAGAGCTGACAGCACCGAGATCGGGTCGAATTGTGTCTGCGGCAGGTGCGTGGCTCGGTACTCGGCGATGGCGATGTTGTCGGCCAGGAAGATCGAGTCCATCAAACCGCGTTCGGCGATGCGCGCGATGTCTGTGTAGTACGAGAGGTTTAGGACGTTGTGTACGTCGTCGTCGACCACGCGCCAGGCGGATTCGTGGTAGCCGTTGGGCCAAATGAACGCGTTGAAGTGCAGTGCCCGTCCGTTCATGGGATTGGCTCCTTCTCTGGGTGCTCGTAGGGAAGCACTTTGGCGACTGTTCTCACGCCTGGGAGCGGCTGCTCCGCGGTCCCGCAGTGTGGCGCCCGCGCGTTCATCGCGTGGGAGATGAGCGGCGGCATATATGCCACAACCCCCGGCCCTGCCGGGGAATTTCGTTTCGAGCACAACTCCCAACACCCCTACGCCCGCGCTTCACGACGACGGGAACGGCTCACAGCAGGTGCCCACCGAACCGGGAACACCCGACGGCGGCCGGGCGCCTACCAAATCCGTGTGTGCGGCACGGCCGCGGGGTCGGCAATCATCCCGGTGACCGCGACCGTCATGGTCTGGGCGTTCGACCCAACCGGGCCCGCGTCCGCCTGAACACGCTCACCGATATGGCCACCTGCCAACCGGCACCCGCTACGGGAGTTCCATTGAAGTCGCCACCGCCCGACCGTCTCAAAACAGGCGACATTCGAGGGTTGGCAAAACTTCGTGTCGGAATCACCTTGTACGCCGACGGCCCCTGGCTGACACCCGCCCGCCCATTGCCGCGCCTTGCCTGTGGGAGGACGATGAAGTGGACGGCGGCGCCGTCGAGACGCTGCCCCACGCAGAGGAGGCAGATCATGTATGCACGAAGCACCACCATCCAGGGGCAGCCCTCGTCCATTGACGCCGGTATCGCGCATATGCGCGACAGCGCGATGCCCGCGCTCGAGGGCATCGACGGGTGCGTTGGCTCGTCCCTGTTGGTCGACCGAACGTCCGGCCGCTGCATTGTTACCACCTCCTGGGAGTCCGAGGAGGCGATGCGTGCGAGCGAGGAGGCTATTCGGCCGATTCGTGACCGGGCCGCCGAGCTTTTGGGTGGTAGCAGGCAGGTCGAGGAATGGGAGATCGCTGCCATGCATCGCGAGCACCGCGCGAGTGAGGGCGCCTGTGTCCGAGCCACCTGGGTCAAGGTCAACCCGGATCAGATCGACCGAGGCATCGACTTCTACAAGACGACGATCCTGCCCGCCCTCGAGAAGCTGGACGGTTTCTGCAGTGGCAGCCTGCTAGTCGACCGAGCATCCGGTCGTGGCGTGGCCTCGGCGACCTTCGACAGCGTCGAAGCGAGGGACCGGAACAGAGACCAGTTGGACAGGCTCAGAGCTACGGGCAGTCAGGAAGCAGCTGCGGAGGTGCTCGACGAGTGCGACTTCGAGTTGGCGGTTGCACACCTGCGGGTGCCCGAGATGGTCTGACCGCTCGACAAGCGCGGAGCGCCTGCGATGCTCTGCATCGCCAACGGCGCGGTCCGCCGTGGGAAAGGGGCGAAATCATAGGCGCGCACTCGATCGGAAGCGAGGAAGGGGCGGTGGTGGCGGCTGAAACGCAGTCGTTGTACGAGCGGCTGGGAGGCGTGTACGCCATCGCCGTCGTCGTCGACGACTTCATCGATCGGATCATGGTCGACCCGCGGTTGAACGCGAACCCGCGAGTCGACGAGGCGCACCACCGCGTCTCGGCCCAGGGTTTCAAGTACTACGTCACCGAGCAGGTTTGCTGGGCGGCGGGCGGCCCGCAGACCTACTCGGGGCGCACGATGCTAGACGCGCACCGCGAGCTGCTCATCTCCGGCGCGGAGTGGGATGCGTTCATGGACGACTTCCACCAGACCCTCGCGAAGTTCGGCGTGCCCGAGCGCGAGCGCGGCGAGCTCGACGCGATCGTCGAGAGCACGAAGGACGACATCGTGACGACGTCGGCGGCGCCCGCCGCGAGCCAGTAATCGCGTCGGGTCGGCCCCGAACGGGTCGCGGAGCGCAGCACAATTCGCCGCATGGAGATCTCGCATGGAGCTTACGGAGGCGTTGGTAACGGAGGACATCACGCCATTCGAGCGGGAACGACTGCGTGAGGCTCTTGAGGAGGAAGTAAGAAGGCAACTTCCCGCCGATAGACAGCTCCTGCGCGTGGTGGACTGGGATCCGGGGGGTGGCCACGCAGTGGAAAACGCTCCGGGCATGAGGAAATACACGGTCGCGTACGAGACAGAACCGCGCGATTAGGCGGTCGAGTCCGTCGGCAGAGCTTTGAGGCCCCGGCGGGCCTTGGCAATTGGTGATGCCTATTTCGCATCGAGTGCGCCAACAGCGCCTGGTGCTCTTTAGCCCCAGGGATGGGTACCCCGCGCACGGCCTCCCGGCGAAACAATCGCGCGATCGCATTCAGTTGAGGTTGCGCACACACCGCGTTGTCTCGAAATAGACGGCGCCTCTCTGTGTCAAACCTCGTGGCCGCCGGTTGTATGGTTGCGGTTGGCCGGCCCGGTGAGTGACTTGTCCGAAGTGCTGGTGAAGGGGTGTGAGCCGGCCGCGCTGGACGCTAGAGTCGCCCCCGCGTGTCCCGCCGGGCCTGCCCCCGCTCGTGTTGTCGCGTCGCGTAGGAGTTGGCGGTAGACGGCATCGGAAAGGCGTCGTTTTAGGCAGCGCAACGCTTCTCGGTGGCTCTTACCGGCGGCTCGTTTCTTTCGGTAGTACGTTCGTCCGGGTGTGTCGCGGGCGATCTGGGTGATCGCCATGGTGTGCAAACAACAGTTGAGCTGGCGGTCTCCGGCACGGGATAAACGATGGCGGGTGACGTCACCTGAGGATGCCGCGATGGGGGCGGTGCCGGTGTAGGAAGCGAACGCGGCCGCCGACCGGAAGCGATGAACTGAGCCGACGCGAGCCAGGATCTTGGCGGCGTTGAGGGTACCGATGCCGCACAGCTCGGCCAGGGTGCTGCCCGTTGTGTCGACGGCGGTGTGGATGTCGGTGGCGGCTTTGGCGATACGGCGGTCGAGCTGGCGGATCTCGGTGACGAGGTCGACAGCCAGGCCGCGCAGCGTCTTGACTGCGGGATCGCGGGGTCGTATTTGGCGCAGCATGTCAGCGGCGTGATCAGCGGTCAGCCCGCGCGGGGCGCCCGCGGGTGTGAGGTGAGTGAGCAGCACGTGCAGGCGATTGACGGTTTGGGTGCGGGTCTTGACTAGGTCGTCACGGTGTTCCACCAGGGCGCGCAGGGCGGTGATGGCCGCATCGACGGTGGCGGTGTTGAGCCGGGTGGCGGTCAAGGCGGCAACGCCAACCGAGACCGCGTCGGCTTCGTCGGTTTTGCGGCCGTGACCGGTGGACAGCACTCGGACCCGGGCAGCGAGTTTGGCCGGCACATCGACGACATCGATGCCGTCGGCGGTCAACCGCTGGGTCAGTGGGGCGCCCAGACCGGCAGCGCCTTCGATCGCCCAGCCGGGGTCGTTCCACCGTTGGGCGAATCCTCGCAGCTGCCGGTAGCCCTGCGGGCTAACTGGGACCCGAATGACGTCCAATGGTTGCAGCGAGGCGTCGAGGGCGGCCGCGGTCCACGATGCCTTGTGCGGGTCTACTGCGATCACGACACGATCGCTAAGTGGTTGTTCAGTCACGGGGTGGTGTTCCTCCTTAGGCTCAACGAATATGAGTAGCGGGAGGGCACACCAACTTTCGGCTTTGCAGGCCTCTCTTCAGCCACTCCCAGCCAGCGGCACCGACCCGGGACACAAGCCGTCTAAGAGCCAACCCAACTGGGCGACAGATATGGGGCGAGCGATCCCGAACCGGCACCTAGGACATCAAAGCTGCAGACCCTGATGACCTGACCGGTATTGAACAAGTTGGGATATGAGAGTCTCAAAACTCTGTGTCGGAATCACGGTGAACGCTGACGGCCGGACAACGGCATCAGGGGGCGTTCGCCAACGACACCGACGAACTGCTCGCGGTCGCGGGGGCGGAGAACGACGCCAAGGCAGCGGCGATTTCACCGGGCGCGGAACTTGACGCAGCCTTAGACTTCCCAGACATGAGCAGCCGGTGGCAGTTGCTCGAACGGCCGAAGGAGCAAGCGACGATCCGCGCTGCGCTCACCGGCGACGAGCAGCACGGCGTTGTGCTCATCGGTCCCGCCGGCGTCGGCAAGACAACGCTGGCCCGTACCGTCACCGACAAATTGTCCTCGGCCGTGCACTGGGCTGCGTGCACCGAATCCTCCCAAACCATCCCGCTCGGTGCCTTCATGCAGTGGGTGGGCTCGTCGGGCGCGCGCGACCCAATCGCGTTGCTGGCCGCGGCGCGCGAAAGCATCCTCGCCGGCGCCGAGCCGGTGGTCGGCGTCGACGACGCGCATTTGCTGGACCAGCTCTCGGCCACTCTGCTGCACCACATCGCCATTGAGCGGGCCGCCCGCATCGTAGCCACCGTCCGAAGCGGTGAAGCCGTACCCGATGCCGTCACCTCGCTGTGGAAGGACGGCTACCTACAGCGGTTCGATTTGCAGCCGCTGTCAAAAGAACAGAGCATTGCCCTGGTCGAAACGGTGCTCGGCGGCACCCTGGAAGGCCTGTCAGCCGACATCATGTGGGCGGCCTCCGGTGGCAATCCGCTGTTCTTGCGGCACATGGTCGAAGGCGCGGTCGAAGCACGGACCCTGACCGAGGTTGACGGGGTTTGGCAGCTCCGCGGACCCACCGCCGTCTCCTCCGGCCTGGCCGAACTGTTGGAGAACCGGCTTGATCACGCCGGTGCTGAGGCGCTGGGCGCGCTGAAGTTTCTGGCGTTCTGCGAGCCGCTGGACCTCGATGCGCTCGTCGAGCTGGCCGGTGAAGACGCCGTCGACGCCGCCGAGCTGCAAGGGCTGATCCGCATCGTGCAGGACGGTCCCGTGCTCAACGCCCGCATCACTCATCCGCTGTACGGGGACGTGGTGCGCCGCCGTACCGGCACCGCCTCGGCGCGAAGGCTGCGCGGGCGTATCGTGTCGGTGCTGGCCGTCCGTGATATCAACTCTGCGGCGGACCGCATCCGTCTAGCGCAACTGTCCGTCGACAGCGATCACGTCGCCGACAACGGCCTGCTGGTCGCCGCCGCAAAAGACGCCGTCTTCCTAGCCAATCTGCCGCTTGGAGAAAGGTTGGCGCGCAGCGCATTTGAGCGTGGCGACGGGCTTCGCGCCGCGGAATTGCTCTCACGTGCGGTGCTGTGGCAGGGACGACCGAGCGAAGCCGATGAGATCCTGGCGCAGTTCAACCCTGACGACCTCGACGAGTTGCAACTAGTGCTGTGGGGCATCCCGCGGCTGTCAACGCTGTTCTGGTCGATGGGCGAAGTGGCCCGTGCCGAGGACATCTTTGCCCTGATGCGCCAACGGGTCACCCAACCCGCGCTGCGGCTCATTCTCGAGGCGACAGGGGCGGCGATGGCGGTGCACCAGAACAAGATTGACGACGGCATCGCGGCCGCTGAGGCCGTCCTGGCCGACCTTACGGCACCCAAACAGGCCGTCGACTTCGCCGCGTTCGCCGCTGGCCTGGCCATGCCCGTCGCCGGCCGCGGCGACAGCTTCGAACCGATCGCCGCACGGTGTCGCGCAGAGCAGAAGGCCACCGACGGGATGATCCGGTGGATGATCCGCTATGGCGACATCCTGGCCCTGACCCACACCGGCAAACTGGATCTGGCCGACCAGCGGGTGGCTGACTACAGCCGGTTCTCCTCCCAGGGACAATTCGTCGGCTGGGCTATCGCGAGGATCATGGCCGGGCTCGTCGCCACCTACCGCGGGAAGTTCTCCCAGGCCATCGCGTCATTCGAGCAGGCGCTGGCCGCGCTCAACGCCGAGACCTCGTTGCCGTGGCGGTTGCCCTGCCGGCTGCTGTTGGCCAGGGCCTATGCCGGATTGGGCCGAACCGCCGAAGCTGAGCGGGTGCTGGCCGACGCCAGCGAACACGCCGGTCCCCACCTGGCCTTGCACGAGCCGATGGCCATGATCGCTAAAGCGTGGCTGGTCGCCGGCCGCGGCGGCGACCGCACCGGGATCGATCTGGCTCGCGCCGCCGCCGACACCGCTCACCGAGCCGGCCAGTACGCCGCCGAAGCCGAAGCCCTGCACCACGCCGCCCGCTTCGGGGACCGCACCGTCGCCGCCCGGCTCGGCGCGCTGGCCAAACGAGTCGACGGCATGGTCGCCGGGCTGTACGCCCGCCATGCCGCGGCGGTGGCCGACTCCGATCCGCGAGCTCTCGACGCGGTGAGCACCGACTTCGAAAACGCCGGCCTCCTGCTCTCGGCGGCGGATGCCGCGGCCCAAGCCGTTGTGCTCTACGAGCGGAGCGGGTGTAACAAGCACAGCACCGAAGCCGCGGCGCGGGCGCTGCGACTGGCCGGAGTGTGCGGCGGAGCGACCACACCGGCGATCCAGGCTGCGGCCAGACCCCTGCCAATCAGCTCTCGGGAACACGAAATCGCAGCCCTGATCGCAGAAGGCTTGTCCAACCGCGAGATCGCCGACAAGCTCACGGTGTCCGTACGCACCGTCGAAGGTCACATCTACCACGCCTGCGTCAAACTCGACGTCTCCGACCGCGAAGAACTAGCGGCCATCGTCGGGCGCGGCGACACCACCTAGGGTGTTTGACCCGTCGGACACGCGAAAAGCGCGCCGCAACCGCAAGTGACCACCGTTGCCGGATATCAGGCCGGTACGCAAGGGTCCTTCACTTCAAAACAGGTAGTCAACTACGCATGACGCCAACACCGGTGGCTACATAACGTCTTCATCGACAGCAGTCGACCGCCCTCAGCGAGACGAAATGTTATCTAGCCCAAACGCAGTGGCGTCTCACCGGGGTGCCGTTGCACTCTTTGAATCCGGTCGCCGCACGGCCGCCGGCCATGCGTCACTACACACACCTCTTGTAGGGGGTGGGGTGCCCGCAGCAATGGGCGCCGGGGAAACGCGGAGCGTTATCTCTGCTTCCCCGGCGCCCGTCCTCATCACCGAAAAGCAGGTGATGTTCGCAACCGCCGCCGGCGCGGCATGGCGGACCGCGGCGATCCGACGCCCCTGGATCGTCCTGCTCTGGCAACGGCTGCCGCTGCGCCCCAGTACCCAGCACCCGCCGCGCCGCAACTATCCGCCACGGCGCGCTAGCTACATCGAGCATGCCGCCATGGCCCGCGAGATGGAACGACTGTGAACGAACTCATCATGGTCATCGAAGGCGTTGTGCTGATAGTGGTCAGTTTCGGAATCCACAGCCTTTCTACATGGTTGGAGCGCTGGGACTACCAACGCCACCGCGAGGGTTAAGGCAGCACGTTCACCGATCGGCCAGACGGTTATCGCCAGTGGCAGCGACAAGGTGCCGTACGCCGCTGAGGGCTGGCTGGGCAACGCATATTTGTACATCGGCCAGCCCGAACGGTACGTCGAGGTATGCCGCGCCCAGCTGGCACGCGGTCGCGACACCAATACAGCCACCAGGGCATTTCTCGTAGTCGGTCTGGTGGTCGCCGGTCTACTGACGAGGCGCCAACGGCCTCATCGACGCCGCCGAAGCAAGCCACAACCCCAATGTGCTTTCGCAGGCACTTCTCGCGTACGGGTATGTCTTCCGCGACGCTGATCCTGGCCGCGCGCTCGAGGCTCTGCGACGGGGGCTGGTCATCGCGCAAGACAGCGGCAACCGTTTTTGGGAGACACAACTGGCGTTCATGCTGTCCGGGCTCGAGGCCGAACATCGGGACCGGATGGCCGCGTTGGATTACTTAACTGTGGCCATCCGCAATCACCACGAGTCGGGCAACACCGGCATGATGCGCAACCCCCTGGCTGTCCTCGCAACCTTTCTGGACCGGCTCGGACGCTACAAAGCGGCGGCCACCATCGGAGGCTTCGCAACGGTCAATCCCATGACCTCAGCAGCCTTGCCCGAACTCGGCACAGCAATTACCCACCTCCGCGAGGTCCTCGGCGACCAGACCTACGAGTCGCTCGCCCGCAAGGGCGAAGCGATGTCTACCGCCGCCGTGGCCACCTACGCATACGACCAAATCGACCAGGCCCGAACAGAACTCGAACACCCAAGCTGAATGCCCCTCAGGAGCGGATAGATATCAGCCCGTTTTGCGCAGGTGGGCGACGACGACGACGCGCACCTGACCCTCGCCGCCGCGCGTCGGCTCGATCCTGCTGGCGCGCGCCGTCGACGATCCCGGCCTGTCCGATGGGATCCTCGAGAGTGCGGCGCGCGCGCTCCACCGATACGTCGAAGAGCGGCTACGGGCCTGAGTCATCGCATCGACAGGCCGAACCCACCGTCGACCCTGAGGACCGTTCCGTTGATGTACGCCGCCGCCGGCGAGAGCAGGAAGGCGGCGACGCCGGCCAGCTCCGCGGGCTCGCCGAAGCGGCCGAGCGGGATCTGGGTCATCGCGCCATCCCGCGCGGGGGCGGGCATCGCGCGCACCTTGGGGGTGGCGATCATGCCGGGCATCACCGCGTTGCAGCGAATCCCGCGCGGACCCCATTCGGCGGCCAGCGTGCGCGCCATCCCGACGATCCCCGCCTTCGACGCCCCGTAGGCGACCTGCCCGGGGAGCCCGACCTCGGCTGCGACCGAGGAGATCAGCACGATCCGCCCGTCGCCGGAGGCCAGCAGCGCCTCGAACGCCGCCTGCACCACCCAGAAGGCGCCGTACAGGTTCGTCTCGATGTCCTTGCGCCACGCCTCGTCGGAGAAGCGCTCCGCGCGGTGGATCGTGTCGACGATCCCGGCGTTGGCGATCACCGCGTCGCAGCCGCCGAGCGACTCGATCGCGTCGGCGACGCCACGGCGCACGGCCTTCGGGTCGCGAACGTCGAACGTCGCGGTGACCGCCGTGACGTCGCCGACGGGCGCGCCCGGCACGTCGCAGGCCGCCACCGCGCAGTCGCATTCCAGCAGCGTCTCGGCGAGCGCGCGGCCGATCCCCCCGGTCGCGCCGGTGACGATGACCCGCCGTCCCGACGGCGTCAGGCCGAGCATCAGGCGCCGCCCGCGGCGGCCGGCTTGCTCAGGCCGTAGCGGGCCCAGTGCCGCTCCGGGATGTCCGCCGGGTCCTTGTACCAGTACCAGGTACAGGGATCGCGGTCGTAGTCGTCGGGCGGGTCGGAGGGGTACATCGGGTGCCCGATCCACTCGATCGGCTGGATCTCATTCATGAACGAACAGTGCGTGCAGTACAGCGGGAAGCCCTTGCGCCCATAGCTCCAGTCGTGCGCCTCGTGCGTCACGCCCAGCGGGCGCTCACCGCGGTAGGCGCCGTTTCGCCACAGGCGCTGGCCCGAGCCGCACGGGTTCATCCGGAAGGTGAACTTCTCCTCGTCCTCCTCGATCTCGAACGCGCCCGGGTTCGGCCCGGTGCCCGAGCACGAGTGCGCCCGCCACGTGGCGGCGAGCGCGTGCACGATCTGCCGCCGGTCGCTGCCCTCGATCTTCTCGACGTCACCCCGCCAGCCGCGCTCATTCCCGTAGCGCCAGGCCTCGGCCACCCCCTCATCGCCCAGCCTCTCCTGCACGAAGCTGATCAGGCCCAGCAGACCGCCCGCCATCAGGTCGTGCAGGTAGCGCCACTCCTGCTTCATCTCCTCGCACAGCGCTCGTGCGCCGTCGGTGTCGCCGCGATCGAGCGCCTCGATCGCACGGTCCATCGTGGGGCGTGCCATCTCCGCGAGCTCCAGGTCGGAGAACCATCGTTGCGCCATTGCCACTCCTCCTCGAACCTCAAGGGCTTGCCGGTGATCAATTCTCATTGATCACCGCTGGCCACGCTCAGGCGGGCGAGGGGAACGGGAGCGAGGGCGGGTAGAGGATCCGGCTCTGGTCGAGCCGCTACTGCGCGTACAGCTCGCGCGGCGTCGGCGTTCAACCCGCCGGGAATTTGAGCACCCGGTTGTGGTTGCCGTCGGTGACGTAGACGTTGCCGGCGGTGTCCACCGCCACCCGGCGCTTTCTAGTAGTTCCTCTTAACGCCGCCCTTGGCAGCTCGTAAATGTGGGGTCGTTGGCCAGCACGGAGGCGTCAGCGTCGGCGCGGCAACCTGGCGGTGGTTCAGCTATCGCCCTCGGAGCTACAGCCTGCCGATCCCGGCCCCGTCGAATCGGCTGTCGAGGCCGAGCTGCACGGACTAGCCGGGTCCGATATCGGGGTCGCGATCACCCGGATTACTGACGAGTTGCCGTCCGCGGCGGATCTTGACCGCGTACAGCGTCGGCTGGAGGCGATCGGCTGGCCCGCTGATCCCAACACCCTCGACCCCAACAGCTGACAGTTTCACTGATCCGGCAACGGGTAGAGCGACTGCTAGGGGGAGGCGATCCTGCAATTGCCGCCCGCCTAGCCCTCGGTAGTCATGAAGCGGCTACCGAGGGCGCCTGCCCGCAGCGGGATATGTGGGGTACGGGTTGGTTGTGGTGGTCACGGCGGCGGCCTTTCGTTAGAAGGTACTTAAAAGGTTCGCGGCCAACCGCGAGGCAACACCTTCCACCCCGAGAAACTCCTGCACGACGCGGATGACGACGACGCCGCATAGCACCTCTGGTACCGCACTGATTAACGTGAATCGGGTGAATGATCAGCACACCTTGCTCCTGATGCGGCATGCGAAGTCGTCGTACCCGCCTGGCGTCGCGGACCACGACCGGCCATTAGCACCGCGGGGCATCCGCGAGGCTGGGCTGGCCGGCGATTGGCTGCGCGCCAACGTGCCCTCCATCGACGCCGTGCTGTGCTCGACGGCCACGCGTGCCCGGCAGACCCTGGCCCAGACCGGCATCGACGCCACGGTGCGCTACAGCGAGCGACTCTACGGCGCCACGCCCGGGACGATGATCGACGAAATCAACGAGGTCGCCGACACCGCCAACGCCCTGCTCGTCATCGGGCATGAACCGACGATGTCAGCTTTAGCGATCGGCCTGGCGGGCGCCGATGGTACCGATGCGGCAGCGGTGGAACGCATTTCGGAAAAGTTCCCGACGTCGGCGATCGCGGTGCTGACCGTGGCCGGTGACTGGAAAAGCCTGGAACTCGACGGAGCCGCGCTGATCGACGTCCAGGTTCCGCGCTGAGTCAACCCTACGAGTTGGTGGCCAGCGTCAGCTCCATGAGCTTGATGGCCTGCCCACACGCGTCGATACCGGGTGCCTGAGGGTTGACCCACCAGCCGACCACTCCCGCCGCGTCGCTGGCCACTCCGCACGCGCCGTTCGGGTCGTCGGGGCGCATCACAATTGAATTGATGCCCGCAATCTGACGGCTCTCGACCTTGTACTTCAGGAAGTCAGCAACCTTTCGCTCGTTGCCGAGGCCGCCCTGTTCGAACCAGAACCGGGTGATGTCGATCAGACCGGCCGGGTTGGCTGCCTGCCACCGGCAGATTGCGCCGACGAACGTGCTCTGAATGTCAAGCGGATCCGCACCCACGGTTTTGGCCAGGATGTCGGTGGTCAGGACCTCGCATTCCTTGAGCAGGTTCGGGTACTGCTGCTGGGAATTGTTGTTGCGTGAAGGCCCGCCCGCCTTGACGGCGGTACCCCCAACCGACCTTGAGCAACCTGTCATCACCACCAACGCCACGATCAAGAGCGAACGCACAGGCGAGGACACCTCTTCTGCCTCGCAGACCGGGACGCATCGAGGCCATCATTTCGCGTTCGCAATCGACTGACGGGCCAGTTCTTTGGCTATGTCACACGGCGGCGGGAACGGCTTTTGACTGAAGCTGACCGACCATTCGATGAAGTCGTCTTGGAACTGGATGCCGACTTCGCATAGCGAGTCACCCAGGTTTGGCTCGTTGCCGACGGCGATGAAACCGCTGTGGCCGTTGATGTTGATGTCATCGACGCTCGCCCGCGACAGCTCCTCGGTCTTGCGTTCGCGTCCGATGGGGCTACCGCGGTACCAGGAGAAGGAAAAGTGCGGGCCGAGAATGCCGCCGCCCGCCAGCCACTGGCATCCAACCGAGTTCCGGGCGGTGTTCATCAGTCCATTTACCTTGGTCAGTTCTGCCACCGTTTGATCGCCGATGCCTCCGCATTGCGGGAACATCGGCCCGTGGTGACCCTCCGCGTTTCCCGGTTCTGACGATGCCGTCGCGCCCGGTTTGTTGTCGCCGGAACTCGAGCACCCCGCAACCGCCGGGATCAGGATCGTCATGGCCGACGCCGCAAGGGCTAGCGCTGTCACGTTACGCCGCACCGATACCCACCCTGTTGCCGAGCCTACTGCTGGTCACACGATGCACTGTAGCGGCAGCCCAGCGGGTCAACCACCGACGCGCCCCCTGAGCAGGCAATTCAACGCTTTTGCCGGATGCGGCTCGAGCGCACAAACCATCCGGCGGTGCTCAGGACTGGGGCGCCCGCCATGTGCGACAGTTACCAAATGCTCCTGGCACTGCTGCGCCAGTACATCCGGCCGTATCGCCGGCTGGTCGCGGTGCTGATGGTGCTCCAGCTGATCAGCATCCTGGCGACGCTGTACCTGCCGACGGTCAACGCGGCGATCATCGACAACGGCGTCGCCAAGGGCGATACCGCCACCATCGTCAGACTCGGGATGGTGATGCTCGCGGTCACCGGAGTGCAGGTGTTGTGTTCGATCGGGGCCATCTACTTCGGCTCGCGGACCGGGATGGGGTTCGGCCGCGACCTGCGCTTGGCGATGTTCGAACACGTCACTACCTTCTCCGAGCGCGAGACCGCCCGATTCGGCGCGCCGACGTTGCTGACCCGCAGCACCAACGACATCCGACAAATCCAGTACCTGGTTCAGATGATGGCCACCGTACTGGTCACCGCGCCGATCATGTGCGTGGGCGGCATCTTCATGGCCATCCATCAGGAGGCCGCGTTGACGTGGCTGCTACTGGTCAGCGTTCCGGTCCTGGCCTTGACCAATTACTGGATCATGTCGCACATGCTGCCGCTCTTCCGCAGCATGCAGAGCCTGATCGATGGGATCAACCGGGTGATGCGCGACCAACTCGCCGGTGTCCGCGTAGTCCGCGCGTTCACCCGCGAACGCTTTGAGCGCGACCGATTTGCTCGAGCCAATGCTGCGCTGTCAAATGCTTCGCTGACCGCCGGTAACTGGCAAGCGTTGATGCTGCCGGTGACCACGCTGACCATCAACGTATCCAGCGTCGCGCTGATCTGGTTTGGTGGACTGCGTATCGATCGCGGCCAAATGCAAGTCGGCTCGCTGACCGCCTTCCTGGCGTACTTCACCCAGATCCTGATGGCAGTGTTGATGGCGACGATGACGCTGGTGGTGCTGCCTCGAGCGTCTGTGTGTGCCGAACGAATCACCGAGGTGCTGTCCACTCACGCCGCGATCGACAATCCGCCAAGCCCCAAATTCCCCAGCGACGGGATCACCGGCGTAGTGCGCATGGACGACGCTACATTCACCTATCCGGGCGCGGACCGCCCAGTGCTGCAGGACATCTCGTTCACGGCGCTGCCCGGTACTACCACTGCTGTCGTCGGAAGCACCGGCTCGGGAAAGTCGACGCTGGTGTCGCTGATCTGCCGGCTTTACGACGTGACCGCCGGCGCCGTCCTGCTCGACGACGTCGACGTACGCGATTACCACACCGAGCGACTCTGGTCCGCGATCGGGCTGGTTCCCCAGCGTGGCTACCTCTTCTCCGGCACCGTCGCGGACAATCTGCGGATTGGCGCGGCCCCCGGGCAGGTGATCTCCGACGAGGAGATGTGGGAAGCGTTGCGAGTGGCCGCCGCTGACGGATTCGTGCGGGCACACGACGACGGGCTGCACATGCACGTCGCCCAGGGTGGAATCAACTTCTCCGGTGGGCAACGGCAGCGGCTTGCCATCGCCCGCGCAGTCATCCGCCGCCCGGCCATCTATTTGTTCGACGACGCGTTCTCCGCGCTCGATGTACACACCGACTCGCAGGTTCGCACCTCGCTCCGCGAGATATCCGGAGAAGCCACAATAATTGTTGTCACGCAACGAATTTCGACTGCCGCTCAGGCCGACCAAGTGATCGTCGTCGACAACGGAAAACTGGTGTGTTCGGGCACCCATGAATCGCTGCTGACCGACTGCACCACCTATGCGGAATTCGCCGACTCGCAGTCGGTGGGCGCCGGGGTTGGGGACACGCAGTGACGACGGTGACCGCCAGGCCCACCAGGGGCGCGGCCCCAGCGCCGGCCGCGCGGTCACGCGACTTCTGGGGATCGGCGACCCGGCTGGTGAAACAGCTTGCGCCGCAACGCGGGCTGAGCATCGCGGTGATCGCTCTGGGCATCACCGGTACGGCGATCGGCGTCGTCGTGCCGCGAATCCTTGGCCATGCCACCGATCTGCTGTTCAACGGCGTGATCGGCCGAGGGCTCCCTGCCGGAATCACCAAAGCACAGGCCGTCGCGGCGGCCCGGAACCGCGGCGACAAAACCTTCGCTGATCTGCTGTCCGGGATGAATGTGGTGCCGGGCCGAGGAGTGGACTTCGACGCGGTGGCAAGAACGCTGACGGTGGCGTTGGCTCTTTATCTTGTTGCTTCGCTTTTGATTTGGGCACAAGCGCGGCTGCTCAACGTCATACTGCAGCGCACCATGGTCGCGCTGCGTTCCGATGTCGAGGACAAGGTTCACCGACTGCCGCTGGCCTACTTCGATGGACGGCAGCGCGGTGAGCTGCTGAGCCGGGTCACCAACGATATCGACAACCTCCAATCGTCGCTGTCGATGACGATCAGTCAGCTGCTGACGTCGATTCTGACCGTGGTGACCGTGCTGGCGATGATGGTGTCGATCTCGCCACTGTTAGCGCTGATCACATTGCTGACCGTGCCGATCTCGTTGCTGGCCACGCGCGCGATCGCGCGCCGTTCGCAACGCTTGTTCGTGGCCCAGTGGAGGAGCACCGGGCGACTCAACGCTCACATCGAGGAGACCTACAGCGGGTTCACGGTGGTCAAGACGTTCGGTCACCAGGCTGCAGCACGCGAACAGTTCCGCAGGTTCAACGACGACGTCTACCGGGCCAGCTTCGGTTCCCAATTTTTCTCCGGCCTGGTGGCACCGGCGACGACCTTCATCGGCAACCTGGGATACGTTGCGGTCGCCGTGGTGGGTGGCCTGCAGGTGGCCACCGGCCAAATCACCCTCGGCAGTATCCAGGCGTTCATTCAATACGTCCGGCAGTTCAACACGCCGCTGAGCCAAGTCGCCGGGATGTACAACACCCTGCAATCCGGAGTTGCCAGCGCCGAGCGGGTGTTCGATCTGCTCGACGAGCCCGAGGAATCGCCGAACCCCCAGCCGGCGGGACGAACCGGTCGATCGAGCCTGAACGGACGGGTCGAGTTTCAGCACGTGAGCTTTTCCTACCGTCCGGGCACCCCGGTGATCGAAGACCTGTCGATGGTGGCCGAACCGGGTAGCACAGTGGCGATCGTCGGGCCGACCGGAGCCGGCAAGACCACCCTGGTGAACCTGCTCATGCGGTTCTACGACGTCGATTCCGGCCGAATCCTTATCGACGGGGTCGATATCACCACGGTGAGCAGGCAAACGCTGCGATCGCGCATCGGCATGGTGCTGCAGGACACCTGGCTCTTCGACGGGACGATCGCGGAGAACATTGCCTACGGACGACCCGAGGCTACGGACGATGAGGTAGTGGAAGCCGCCAAGGCGGCCTATGTCGACCGGTTTGTGCACACCCTGCCGGCCGGCTACCAGACCCGGGTCAGCTGGGACGGCGGCAACATCAGCGCCGGCGAGAAGCAGCTCATCACCATCGCGCGCGCCTTTCTTGCCCGCCCGCAGCTGTTGATCCTGGACGAGGCGACCAGCTCGGTCGATACCCGCACCGAGGCCCTCATTCAGCGCGCCATGTGTGAGCTTCGCCAAGATCGAACGAGTTTCACTATCGCGCATCGTCTTTCGACCATCCGCGATGCTGATCGCATTCTGGTGGTGGAGTCCGGCCGGATCGTTGAGCAAGGCAATCACGCCGAACTACTGGCCCGGCGGGGTGCCTACTACGCGATGACTCGGGCCTAGCCCGCGAAAGCGAGGCATTGTCCCAACCGGCTGAAGCGCCCGCGCCCTGCGGCCTCAAAAGGGCACGAGATCACTCCAAGAATTCATTGAGATAACGAAAAGGCCAACATCGGAACCTTTTCTCAACCCCGCAACAGGGCGAAACGAGAAAAGGGCACGGCCCGACGGCATCGACCTACGGGCTGTTCTCGGATCTGAAGGGCCTGCAGGACGCCTTTACCCGATTCACCGGAACCGACACGATCGTTCCGTGCCCCGGAGGAAAGGCATCACCGGGCACCTGGTGGCATAACAAAGACCCCAACACCGTCCTCGGTCAGATCGCGTGCGGAACCTACCAGGGCGACGAGCCGCAGGTGATGTGGAGCAACCAGCAGACCATGGTGTGCGCGCTCGTCGGCGGAAAACCGCAAGGACCAAACCTGGATCAGCTGTACAAGTGGTGGGCAACCCACTCGTGAGCAAAGGGTTCGGCGTTAAGCGTGTTTCATCACAAACGGAACCGCGGTCACGGCCAGTGAGCCGCACGTCAACTGAACCGACAGCAGCCGGTACCCGACGTAATACACCACGTATGACCAGACCCGCTCGGCTCCGGCACTTGCCGCATCCTTGATGAATTCTTGGAGTCGCACAGGCCATTTTCGGTCTGCAGCTCCGATACATTGCGCAGCAACGGATTACCGGCCCTCAGCTATGGCAGCCCACGGCCATGAACCCAATCAGTTGCGATAGCAACGTCGTATGAATGTCACGAATATGGTGCGGCCGGGCGGGTCGGGACTCACCGTCATGATTGCTAAATCAGGGGTTCGCAACCGACCGGTTTACCCGGCGTTTGTTGGTATGGTCGGCGGGTCTGGGGTTGGTTTGGAGGATCTGGGATGAGTGATGGTCAGGCCTCGCGGGTGGGGTCGATGTTTGGGCCCTATCACTTAAAACGGCTGCTAGGCCGTGGTGGCATGGGTGAGGTTTATGAGGCCGAGCACACCGTCAAGGAGTGGACGGTGGCCGTCAAGCTGATGTCGGACACCTTTAGCCGCGACCCGGTGTTTCGCGAGCGGATGAAGCGCGAGGCCCGCATTGCCGGGCGTTTGCAGGAACCCCATGTGGTGCCCATCCATGATTACGGCGAAATCGATGGACAAATGTTCATGGAGATGCGCCTGATTGAGGGCACCGACCTCGATAGTGTGCTCAAACGGTTCGGTCCGCTGACCCCGCCGCGCGCGGTGGCCATCATCACCCAGATCGCCTCAGCGTTGGATGCCGCCCACGCTGCGGGGGTGATGCATCGAGATGTCAAGCCGCCCAATATCTTGGTCACCCGCGACGACTTCGCCTACCTGGTCGACTTCGGCATCGCCAGTGCCACCACCGATGAGAAACTGACCCAGCTGGGCACGGCGGTGGGCACCTGGAAATACATGGCCCCCGAACGGTTTTCCAACGATGAAGTCACCTACCGCGCCGACATCTACGCGCTGGCCTGCGTGCTGCATGAGTCGTTGACCGGGTCCCCGCCCTATCGGGCCGACAGCGCCAGCACTCTGGTCACCGCCCACCTGATGGATCCCATCCCCCAGCCCAGCGCGGTGCGCTCGGGTATTCCCAAAGCCTTTGACGGCGTGATCGCGCGCGGCATGGCCAAAAAACCCGAGGACCGTTTCGCCAGCGCCGGTGATCTGGCATTGGCCGCCCACGAAGCACTCTCAGACCCCGATCAAGACCACGCCGCCAATATCTTGCGGCGCAGCCAAGAAGCCACCTTGCCCGCCGGCTCAACGCTGACACCTGCACCGACCTTGGCCAGCACCGAGATGGCCCCGGCCCCATCGCCGGTGCCCGCGGCCAACACCCCACCACCGGCACCACCGGCCCAAACTTCAGCGCCGCCCTATCCGGGCGCGGGGCCCAGTTCGGGCCCGATACCGCGCCCCTCCCAGCCCGGCCAACCCTGGGGACCCCCCAGCGGCCCGATCCCCGCAGCCAGCCAACCCACCCCGGCGTATTACCAAGCCAACAACCCCAACTGGGGCACCCCCCCACCAGGCACACCCCCACCCCAACAACCCTCCGGCCCCACCCCCTGGAACCAACCACCAAAACCCAAACGCAACCCCTGGCCCATCATCGCCGCCGCCGCGGTTGTGCTCGTTGTCGTCGTCAGCGGCGTGGGTATCTGGCTAATTACGCGGCCTAAACCGGCGCCACCGCCCCCCGAACGGATACCGGCTGAGCGTCTCAGCGCACTGCTGTTGAGCCCGTCAGATGTCAACTCCGTCATGGGTTCGTCGACCATGCAGCCCGGTAAATCCATCGTGTCGATGGACACCTCCCCGGTGACGCTGTCGTTGCCGGACTGCCAGGGGGCGCTCTACACCAGCCAGGATCCGGTGTACGCGGGCACCGGCTATACCGGAGTGAGCGGACTGGTGTCTTCCGAGCCGGGCGACAACTATGACCACTGGGTCAACCAAGCCGTGATTCTTTTTCCGTCGGCCGACAAAGCCAAGTCATTCATGGAGACTGCGGCGGGCAAGTGGAAAGGCTGCGCCGGCAAGACGGTGACCGTGACGAACAAGGGCAAGACATATAGGTGGACGTTTGCGCAAATCAATGGCAGCCCACCGAAGATGACGGTGCTGGACACCCAGGAAGGCGCTGACGGCTGGGAGTGCCAGCGCGCGATGAGCCAGGCGAACAACGTGATTGTCGACATCAATGCGTGCGGCTACCACATCAGCGATCAAGGTGGCCAGATCACCGACAAGATCGTCGCCAAAATCGACAACGAATAGCCAGACTGCTAGCCCGCTTGGGGTGCGCAAAGCCGAAGCAGCACTGCAGCATTGGCTTAAGACTAAAGATCAGGCCCCTGCGCGCGCAGGTCATCTACCTCCGACATCGCGCTGCGTAGCTTGGCCAGCCATTCCTCGGTGTGCTCACCAACCAGCTTGACCGACCAGGCCAGTGCGTCGGCACGGGACCGGGCGACACCGGCGTCGACCAGGGTGTCGAGCACCTGCCGTTCCGGCTGCTTCAAGCGTGTCATCACAGGTACTGCGATGTGGGTGAACAGAATTCGCTCTGTGCCGGTTTTGGAACCGACCTCGACGCCCCAGGAAACCTTGCGCCCGTAGCGATCCTGCGCTTCGTCGGCGATATTCATCCGCTCGGATCGGGTATCTTCGCGGAACCGCGACACCCGGCCTTCTACGCGGGCCTCGCTCTCTTCCTTGCTGTCGGGCTCGGCCAGCTTGCCGATGACCGTGATCTCTTCGCGGTCGACGACGACCGTGGGATCGCCGTCGAACCAGGTTTCGGGCAGGCGTCCGGCAAACCATTCCGCGGCGCCGCTGGCATCCGGTTGCTGAGCTTGCTGCCAGCCCCCCGGGCGGCCGTAGCGCCGCCCACCTGTGTGGTGTGATTTCATAATTACATAATTACACTTTTACATGTGTAATGGAACTGCGTTTCACCTGCAGCGAACGCCGAACCTTACGGAAGCCAGCGCCATAGTGCAGTCGGGGTGCCGCTGACCCAACGCGGTCTCAGGGGCGGTACGACGGCTGCCCGTCGCGAAAAGCACTGATGCAACGGCGGTATCCGCCGCGCAAGCGATCGCGCCCAGCGTAGGAAAAGCGTTGATATGGATCGTTGGAGGGCGTATTTTTGGGAGCGAAGCAGGCCCGGAAGCGACCATGTCGAAGTGCCGGAATAAGGGGTAGAAACCGGCCGCGTGGGACAATGTCCAATGCCCCCCCAGAGTCGCCCGGGCCTGCCCCTATTTGTATTCAGGCCCGCCTGGGTCAGTCGCCGTTGCGGGAGTCGTTGGAGTCACCGCCTCGGCGAATCCGGAAAAGTTTGACTTCACTCTTGATGCCCTTGAGGCGACGCGGACCGACGAAAGACCCCTGGAATTCGCCGGTATCGCCGATGGCATCCCAGACCGAATCCGCGACCAGCACGGTTCCCGGGCGCGCCACCCCGGTGACCCGGCTCGCCACGTTGACCGGACTGCCGAACCAGTCACCTGCCCGGCTCACCGCCATCCCGGACGCCACTCCCGCACGCAACCGGGGAAAGTCATTGTCGGTATCGACGGCTTCGACAAGCTTCAACACGACATCCAGCAAGGGCCCCGGATCGGGGCAGACGAACATCACCGCGTCGCCGATCGTCTTGATGAACCGCACCGGCGGGACGGTCATATCGCGGGCGAGGACGGCAAGCCGGTTGGCCAGTTGCCCCAGCTCTTCAGCCGATACCGCTTCGCCTATCCGGGTGAAGCCGACCAGGTCGGCGAAGGCAACCGTGATTTGGCGCGCTCCCGGAAGCGGCTTACCGGCGGCCCGCTCCGCGGCGTTGACCGCTTCGGTCTCCATCATGTGCCGCAACTGCATGAACAGCATGTTCTGAATCATCGGGCCGAGCATCGGCGCGATTTGGCCCACCAGCGCCTTCGACGCCTTCGCGATTTCCACCTCGGTAGCTCCCGGGCGCATGATCGCCGACAGCGCGGCGTACCGCATGACCTCGGCAGCGCGTGACAGACCTTCGGCGAGCACCCGGACCACGAGCACCAACTGATCGGGATCCAGGCCCAGTTCGACAAACCGCTGGGCGAAGGCGGCGGCTTCACCGTCAGCGCGCATGTGAACCTCAGCATCTGGGTTGTCCACTCTGGCCAGACCGATGGCGCGCTGTACCCGCTGCAGCAGCACCAGGTCAATGCCGTAGGTCTCACTGATCTCTCGGGTAGACACGTACGTGCCGTCGTCGCCGATGAGGTGACGGGTGGCCAGCAATAGTGGCGGGTTGGTCGACCGGATTTCGTCCGCGGTGATGCCCTGCTCAAGCAGCCACCCCACGAGTTCGGCCCGCTCGGTGCGCGCAGTGCCCTCGAGTCCGTCGAGCAGATCCTCGATGTCCTGGTCGACTGTGTCGTCCAAGGGGTCGTCCACGTGGTCAACGTACAACGCCGGCACGCCATGATGTGCAGTGATGAGCGCACCGCTACTCCAGGGATTCCCGCCCGTTGTCGACGGCCGCGCCAGGGTGCTGATCCTGGGCTCGTTTCCCAGTGCCCAATCGCTGTCGGCAGGCCAGTACTACGCGAACCCGCGAAATGCGTTCTGGTCAATCATCAGTGAGCTTTTCGGAGTCGACCCAAACGCGCCGTATGACTCGCGGCTGGCCGCGTTGCAATCCCACGGCGTCGCGCTCTGGGATGTACTGCACAAGTGCCATCGGGTCGGCAGTGCGGACTCGGCGATCGACCCGAAAAACCTGGTGGCCAACAACTTTGTAAGACTCTTCGCCAATTACCCGACCATCGCGCGGGTGTACTTCAACGGCGCCAAGGCGGCCGATCTGTATCGCAGGCTGGTCCATCCGGTCGAGCGAATCCATTACCAACGGCTGCCGTCGACCAGCCCGGCTCATGCCGTACGGCCAGGTGCCAAGCTGGCCGCCTGGCGCGCGATTTCGGCGTCGATCGCGAGCGCGGCGCAGCCGGACGAAGCGGGGCGGCGCCAGTAGGTCACTGTCATGACACCGGCGGTCGCCGGTGGGCCCATGGTCTTGCCGCTTCGATCTGGGCGGACAGCGACAGCAGCGTCGCTTCGTCGTACGGCCGGCCAACCAGCTGTACCGCCAACGGGAGCCCTTCGCCGTCGAAGTCCCACGGCACGGCCGCGGCCGGCTGGCCGGTCAGGTTCCAGATCTGTTGATAGGGAACCCGCTGTGCCACCGCCAGCAGCGTCCACACCGCGCCGCGCCGTTGGTAGGCGCCGATACGGGACGGGCCCGTCGCGTTGCCCGGCGTGACGACGACGTCGACATCATCGAAGATCGACTGGATGCGGTTGCTCAGCGATTCCTCCGCGGCACGCACCGCGACCATCCGCCGGTCGGAGAAAAACGATCCCAGACGCGCCAGATTCCGGGTGCGCGCTTCGAGACGTTCCGGGTGGGCCTGCGCGTCCGCGTCGTCGCTGATGCCGCGCAGATAACGGGGCAAATAGTTCGAGTAGAGCATCGTAAGCGGATATTCGGGGTCGCGCGTGATGACCTCGTGGCCCAGGTCGCGAAGCAATGCACCGGCCTGGTCGACCGCCGCAAGCTGTTGCTTCCCAACCCTGGTCGGCAGCGGCGTTGGAACCTTGGTGCTCAAGGCGATTCGCAGCTTGCCGGGATCACGGGCCGCCGCGGCCACGAACTCGCCTTCGGGACCGGGCACCGTTGTCGTCGCATCCAGGAACAGTGCCGCGTCCATAACCGATCGGGCGATCGGGCCATTGACGCTCAGTCCGTACCACGCATCGTCGTGCGGCTCGAGCGGGATCCGATCGCGTTGCGGTTTCAGCCCGAACAGCCCACACCACGTCGCCGGGATCCGGATCGAGCCACCGCCGTCGGATCCCAGTGCCAGCGGAGCCAGTCCGGCGGCCACCGCGGCGGCGCTGCCGCCGCTGCTGCCGCCCGGAGTGCGCTCGAGGTTCCACGGGTTGCGGGTGGCTCCGAACGTCAGCGACTCGGTGTAGGGAAACATCATCAGCTCGGGCGCGTTGGTTTTGCCGATGATGACAGCGCCCGCAGCGCGCAGCCGGCGAACCACCTCGGCATCGGCGGTCACGGCCGGGCCGTGGCCGCCGCTGCCGTATGCCGTCACCTCGTCGGCGACGTCGACATCGTCTTTGATCGCGACCGGCACGCCGAGTAGCGGCAGCCGCTCGCCGGCGTCGAGTCGGTCCTGCGCCACGGCGGCCTCGTACCGCGCGCTGTCCGACAGCACCACGCGGTAGCAGCGCAGCTGGCTGTCCAGCCGCGCGATCCGTTCCAGGTAGACCTCGAGTAGCTCCGGTGCGGTCAGTTCACGGTTAGCCAGCATCCGGGCCTGCGCGGCCGCGCCGGCGAAGGCGAGATCGCGAGCGTCCACTGCGGCAGCGTATCCCGCTGGCCGCGGCGAGCCCCCGACTGGTCCACACACACGTCGAATGAGCGAACCAGTACCGTGGCGACATGTCCTGCGTATTCTGTGCGGTCGTCGCCGGGGAAGCACCGGCTATCCGGATCTACGAAGACGAGGACTATCTGGCGATCCTCGACATCCGCCCGTTCACCCGCGGCCACACCCTGGTGATTCCTAAACGGCACACCGTGGATGTGACCGACACCCCGCCGCAGACGTTGGCACAGATGATCACCATCGGCCAGCGAATCGCACGGGCGGCTCGCGCGACGGAGTTGGCCGACGCGACGAACATCGGGGTCAACGACGGCCCGGCGGCCTTTCAGTCCGTGCCGCACATTCATCTGCATGTGCTGCCGCGGCGCAACGGGGACAAGCTCTCGGTCGCCAAAGGGATGCTGCTGCGCCGCGACCCGGACCGGGAAGCCACCGGCCGGATCCTGCGGGAGGCACTGGCCCGGATCGACGCCAGTCAGTAATACTGGGCGGATGGCACTTCCATCCTGGGTTGAGCAGGGCTTACTGCCACAGGTGCTGCACGTACACGACACCGTTTATCGGAAGACGAACGGTTGGATCGGCCATCGCACCTTGTGGATACCGAGCCTGCTGCTGCACACCGTCGGCGCCAAGACCGGTAAGGCGCGAACCACGTCGCTAACCTATGCGCGCGACGGCGAAGACTACTTGATCGTTGCTTCAAAGGGAGGCGACCCGCGAGCACCCGGCTGGTATCACAACCTGCGAAAGAACCCGAACGTGGAAATCAACGTCGGACCAAGGCGTTTCGGCGTAACAGCCCGACCGGTGCTCCCCGACCGATCCCGAATACTCGCGGTTATGGCAGATCGTCAACAAGAACAACAGCAACCGGTACGCCGCTTACCAGAAGAAGACGTCGCGGCCCATCCCGGTCGTGGTGTTGACGCCCCGTCAAAAGTAAACGCGCTGCACAAGAGCACCACGTAGTAGCCCCGGACAACGGCGCAGCGGTTTATCCTGCTTTAGCGCGGTGAAGCTCTTGTTCATCCGCAAAGTACGTCTGGAGCGGCTATGAAGCGGGGGACCGGGAATCCGTGGCGGCGCCTCGCCGTGCCTGCGCGCGTTGGTTGGCTCGTCGTGGCGGTATACAGCGTCGCGGCGGTGCTGATCGCGGCCTCGTCGGTCTTCGGGTGGAAGGGCGCCTACGCGACTCGGCCGGTCAACGAACTCGTGATGGTGCTGTGTCTTGTGTTCGCTGCGGCATGTGCCGGCAGGGCGGCTCGGGCAGCGGTCGGGCGCCGCAGGCTCGGATGGCTGGCGCTGGTGACGGCCCTCCTGGGCTGGGCGGTCGGGGAGGTCATCTGGGCCTTCTACGAGGCGCGCCCGGAACTCGAACACGCCATGCACCCGGCGGTGGCTGAGATTGTGCTCGTCCTATATCCAGTCGGTGCCATGGCGTCCCTGGTGCTGCTGGCCAATCGCATCCGCAATTCTTTGCGACAGGTGCTGGACGGCCTCATCATGGCGACTTCGCTGTTCGTGGTCTCGTGGGTATTCGTCCTCGACAAACAGTTGCGCGAGGACACTGGCTCGCGGCCCGCGACGCTAGCACACGTTTTCGCCGATGTCATCCTCATGACAACGGCGGTCCTGACGTTGTCGCGGAGTCGTCCTTTCGGCCGGCCGGGCCTGGGCCTGCTAGCCGGCGGAATCACGACGATCGGCGTTGCCGACATGGCGATGGTGTTTCAGACCGGGGTAGGCAGCCTTCACCATAGCGATTTGGCCGACCTGGGACGAGTGGCCGGATTGGGAATGATGGCGCTGGGAGCGCTGACCAGTGTCAACGAGCCGCCTACGGCGCCGGCGCGGGATGGGATCACATCCCGTGTCCGGCTCTGGTTGCCGTACTTGCCGCTGCCGCTGGCCGCCGCGGTGGGATTGGGCCGCGCGGTGGGCCGGATGGAGCACGGACCGTTGCTCGCCGCGCTGGGAATCCTCGTCGCCGCGGTGCTCGCCCGACAGTTCGTTATGCTCGGCGAAAACCAGAGGCTGTTGTCTGAAGTGGCCCAGGAAGCTTTTCGTGACAGCCTGACCGGTCTGGCCAATCGGGCTCAATTCCTCCATCGATTGGAACAAGCCATCGCCCGTCGCGGATCCGATGCCGAACCGATCGCGGTGTTGTGCCTCGATCTCGACGACTTCAAGTCGGTCAACGACGCCTTGGGCCATCCGGCCGGCGACGAGCTCCTTGTCCGGATCGCTGGGCGGCTCACTGCTGCTCTGGCGGGTAAGGGCACTGTTGCACGGCTTGGTGGTGACGAATTCGCAGTGCTCATCGAAGGTTCCGTCGAAGAATCACAAGCGGCAGCGCATCGAGTCCTTGAGTCATTCAGCGCAGCCATCGTGATCGACGGCGTTCCGATCGCGGCCCGCCCAAGCATCGGGTTCACAGTGGCCACCGCCGCATCCAGTTGCACCGTCGACCAGCTCCTCCGGTACGCCGACCTGGCTATGTATGCCGCCAAACGCGAAGGCGGCGAATGTATCCGCAGCTTTGTGCCCGATCTGCCGTTCCCGTATACATTTCCCCAGCTCACCGATTCGACGGTATCGGCCGTTAATTCATTGCCCGCCAGCACCTCTGGCAGCCAGGCGACGCTGGCACGGACGCTGCGGCCGAGCTCCGAAGTCGCGACATCAACACGAGACAAATCGAACGATGCGCCCAACGCCATTCGCTGGCCCCCGTGGGCAATCCGGATTGCCATGGTGGTGTTGGCAATCGGCGTGATCGCATTCACCGCGTCGAGCGTCCTTAACGTCAGTGCCGGTCGCGTATTCTTCGACGAATTCCTGTATCCCGCGTTGAACCTGTTGGCGGCTGGGCTGATTGCCGTTCGCGCTTACCGCGTCACGGCCGAGCGGTCGGCTTGGATTCTCATCGCGGCCGGCATGACATGTTCGGCGATGGGCGACGTTATCTATGCCCTGTGGGTGCCGGACGGCCAGTCACCATCGGCGGCTGATCCAGCGTACCTGGCGTATTATCCGCTCGTCTACGCCGGGCTGCTGCTGCTCCTGCGGGCACGCCTGAAACGGGCATCGCTTCTGATTCAACTCGATTCCCTGGTCTACGGGTTGACCATGGCCGCGGTGGCCGCGGCGCTGACGGCCGGTCCCATCCACACGGCAGCGACCCGCGAACCCGCAACCGTGCTGGTGGGCATTCTCTATCCGTGGGGCGATCTTGTCCTGCTGGCTCTGGCCGCCGGCATGCTGCCAATCCGAGGGTGGCGCAACGAGTTTCGCTGGATCCTTCTCGTTGCCGGATTTGTTCTGTTTGCGGTCGCGGACACGGCGTATCTCTTCGAGACCTCCGCCGAGTCATACCGGGTCGGCAGCCTGCTCGATGCCTGCTGGCCCGCGTCGTCTTTATTGGTGGCGATGGCCAGCTGGGCGCCTTCGTCGTCGGAGGTCCCTTTACCGAGCCGCGGACTCGGCTCCTACCTCAAGTCTGTGGCGTGCGCTGTCGCGGCGCTTGCAGTCGCCATCCTGGGTCACGACTCGCGACTCGCGACGATCCTCGCCGCGTTGAGCCTGATCGCGATAGCTGCGCGATTTGCGGTGACCTTCCGAGACGTCAGCTTGTTGGCCGAGAGCCACAAGCACGCCATGACCGACGAGTTGACCGCGCTGCCCAATCGGCGCTCGCTGGCGACAGCCCTGACGGCGGCGTCCGCCTCCGAGTCGTCGGGGCCCTCGTTGTTGACAAGGACGCCATCACGTCGAGCGCTGCTGTTGCTGAATCTCTATGAGTTCCAAGAGATCAACGACTCGGTCGGTCGCCATTTTGGCGATGAACTGTTGCGCCACATCGCGAATCGACTGTCGAACAGCGTCCGTCATGAGGATCTGCTTGCGCGCGTGGGTGATGACGAATTCGCAATCCTGATGGCCGGAGGGGCCGACCTCATAGCCGCACGGGCGCACGCCGGTCGTTTGCTCGAGGCCTTGAGCGAACCGTTCGCGCTGGATCCGATCACCTTGCAAGTCGATGCCCGCATCGCCATTGCGCTATATCCCGACCACTGTGACCATCCGCACGAGCTGCTGAATCGCGCCGAGACGGCGATGCCTCACGCCAAATCCGCCACGAGCAAGATCGCGGTGTACGACTCGACGTTTGGGCTGTATCACGAATACGACCCCAACCTCATCGAGGAACTACGCACCGCGCTGTTTGATGGCGAGGGACTGGCGGTGCATTACCAGCCCAAGATCAACGCGAGCGACCAAAGTGTGCACAGCGTCGAGGCGCTGCTGCGCTGGCACCATCCCGGCCGTGGGTTGCTGCTACCGGAGGAATTCCTGCCCGCCGCCGAACGCGCCGGGTTGATGCGCAAGGTAGCCAACCTTGCGCTCAGCGACGCCCTCGAACAGATCCAGTCCTGGCGCGAGCAAGGCATCGCCGCGGCCGTCGCGGTGAACCTCTCGGCAACAAATCTGCTTGACCTCGACCTGGTTGGCACCATCGAGCGGCTGCTGCGAACCCACGATCTGCCCGGCGACGCTCTCATCATCGAGATCACCGAAAGTGCCCTCGTCGATTCGGTGCGGTCCCGTAATACCGTCGCCGCGTTGCAACAGCTCGGCGTCCGCATCTCACTCGACGACTACGGCACCGGATGGTCGTCGCTGGCACGCCTGCAGGATGTCTCGGTCGACGAGCTGAAACTCGACAAGGTATTCGTGGCACGACTCGCCCAAGACCCGCGATCGGTTGCCATCGTGCGCTCCACGGTGGCGTTGGCGCAAAGCCTTGGAGCGGATCTCGTCGCCGAGGGAGTCGAAGACGAGGTCACGTTGGGCGCACTGCGACGGTACGGCTGCACCATCACACAGGGCTTCGTTCACAGTCCGCCGTTGCCCGCGAATGACTTGCAGCATTGGATCACCAGCCGGCAGGCGGCGGTGCCAGACGGTTAGAAGAGCTCCTTGGCCAGCAGCTCCAGCGTTGCCACCCGCGCTGGTGCGGTGGCGGGATCGGTGCCGCGGTAGGCCGATGCGACCGGATGCACCATCACCTCGTCTACGTCGAACCGTTGGGCAAGTGCGCGCAGCTGTTCGGCGGCCTCCGCGGGCGTGCCCAGGACGGCGCGTTCCAATCCGCTTTCCACGATGCGCTGCTGCTGCTCAGTCAGCTCGGCGAATTGAGCCTCCTCGACGAGCGGCACCGGCCCGAGCGGTTGCCCGGTCCGTAGCTTCGCCATCATCTGCAAGTTGGGCAGCATCAACGCCGTTGCCTCGTCGCGTGTTTCGGCCACGGCGGCATTCACCGTCAAAAATGTCACCGGCTCTGCTGCCAGGTCGCTGGGCACGAACCGGGAGCGGTAGAGCTCAAGTGCCTCTTCGGTTCCCTTGCCGGAGAAGTGATGCGCGAACACGTACGGCAGCCCCTTGGCGGCAGCCAGATGCGCTGAGTACATCGACGATCCCAGCAGCCACAGGCGCGGTTCGGTCGCGGCGGCCGGGGTGGCCTTGAGGATGTAGTCCCCGGAACGCAGCGGCACCCGCACGCCGCGTGCGCTCATCAGTGCCGCCACATCGTCGAGGTATTCGGGGAAGTTCTCGATGTCGCGATCTTGCTCAGCTGCCGAGCGGCCGCGCAGGGCATACGACGTGACGGGATCAGACCCCGGCGCCCTGCCGATACCCAAGTCAATCCGGCCCGGGGCGGCCGCTTCCAGCAACGCGAACTGCTCGGCCACCGCCAGCGGCGCGTGGTTGGGCAGCATCACACCGCCCGAGCCGAGTCGCAGCTGTGAGGTCTGCGCGGCGAGGTAGGCGATCAACACCGGCGGGCTGGTGGCCCCCACGGACGGCATGTTGTGGTGTTCAGCGACCCAGTAGCGAGTGAAACCCAGACGATCCGCGGTCTGCGCCAGCGCTACCGTGGCCGCCAGCGCATCCGAGGTCGACTGGTCTGTGCGCACCGGGACGAGGTCAAGGACGGAAAGTCGCACGATGGCGTCAACGCGTACCGGCGAAGGAACGTTCCCTCAGCTGCCTGGTCAGTAGTTCTTCAAGGTGATCGAACCGACGATGGCGTCGAACTGGTCCTGCGATATGGGCGCACCGCCTGGAATGTTGTCGGTGGCCAGCCATTGGGTGCGTTTGACATAGCCGCTGAACGCCTTGAAGTAGCTGGTGAAGCCAAGCCCGTGGTCGTCACCGGCTGCCGCGATCTCGCCGGCCAGGACGTAGGCACCCAGCAGCGCGACACTGGTCCCCTGGCCCGACAACGGCGAGCAGCAATAGGCAGCGTCACCCACCAGCGCCACCCTGCCGATTGACCAGTGATCCATCACGATCTGCGCCATTTCGTCGAAGTAGAAATCCGGTGCGGAACGCATGTACTTCAGAAGTTGCGGGCGCACCCAGCCCTCGCCGGCCGTCCGCCGTTCCACTTCGGCGAACTGGGCTTCGGTGTCCCCGTAGTCGATGCGCAGCTCGTTGTCCATGAAGCCCAACATGGCCCGGGCCTCGGTGTTGTTGCGCGCGCTGTAGACCCCGGCCATCGTGGAGTCCCCGTAGTGCCAGATCTGCCAGTAGTCCAAGTCCAGAAAGTTGGGCACCGTGAAGATCGCCGCGAATGTCCCCAGTCTCTTGATGAACCGCTCCTCTGGACCGAAGACCAGCGCGCGCACATTGGAATGCAAGCCGTCGGCGCCGATAACCAGGTCGAAGCTGCGGTCGGGCGCGCGTGCAAAAGTCACATCGACCGATGGGCCCCGGTTATCCAAATCGACAATGCTGTCGTCGAATAGGTACTCAGTCGCCGGTTGGGTTGCCTCGTACAGCAATTCGACCAAATCGTCGCGCAGCAGCTCGATGTCGGGGTTATCGATGGGACCGCCAGTCGGGGTCGATTCGATGTCCCGGGACAGCTCGTTGCCGTCACGGTCGACGACGGACGCGCCCCGAATTCGCGTCTTGCGCTCCTCGGCGGCAGCGAGCAGCCCCATGCGGTCCAGCACCGAAAGCGCCGGACCGCGCACGTCGATCGCCTGACCACCCGGGCGCAGGCCCGGGTGACGCTCCACGACGGTGACCGAATAGCCATGCTGGGCAAGCCAATACGCTGCGGCCGTACCGGCGACGCTGGCCCCGGAAATCAGCACGCTAGTCACTTGAGAGTCACTTAATCCCTGCCAGCTTCTTGGCGTCAATGAAGATGTCGTCGAGCATTGCCGGAGTCAGCCTACCGGTGAACATGTTTTGCTGGCTCGGGTGGTAGCAGCCGAGCAATCGCACACCGGATGGCAGCTCAGCAACGGCGCCATGGCCGAACCGCGGTTTGCGCATTCCGGCCACACCCGGTAGCCGTAGCGCAATCTGCCAGGCGAAGCCGCCCAGGGCGACGATGGCGCGAACATGTTCGGACACCAACCGCCATTCGGCCTCTAGCCAGGGCCAGCAGGTGTCCCGCTCCGCCGGGGTGGGCGCGTTGGCCGGCGGTGCGCATCGGACCGGTGCGGCAATCCGAATCTGGTTGGCCCGCAAGCCGTCTGCGGCGTCGACGCTGGTCGGTGAATTCACCAGCCCGGCCCGGTACAGTGCCGCGTAAAGCTGATCCCCGGACCGGTCGCCGGTAAACATGCGTCCGGTCCGGTTGGCGCCGTGCGCGGCGGGCGCTAACCCGACGATCAACAGCCGCGGGCGCTCCGATCCCCAGCCCGGCACCGGCCGCCCCCAATACGGCTGGTCGGCAAAGGCCCGGCGCTTGATGACGGCGACATCTTCACGCCAACTGACCAGGCGCGGGCAGGCCCGGCACACGCTGATTACGGCATCGAGCTCCGATATCGAGTTGGCCTGGGCCGCCAGCGCTGAGACGTCCGCGGCATCGGCGGCCACCGGAGTCTGCCGGGTGGCCGGATCGCCTGGCCAGCCGCTGCCGGGCACAACGGGAGAGCCGAACGCCCGGCCGGTATTCGGATGGACGAGCACATGAACATCCTGCATTCGCGCGGTGCGGTCACGAAATTCGGTCGCCGCAGATACCGCTTTGGCATAAATTCAGGCGCGATATCCCATGAAAAGCAGCAGCCGGGGCCCAGCGTTCTTGATCCTATTCGCCACGCTGATGGCGACGGCGGGTACCGGCATCTCGATAGTCGCGTTTCCGTGGCTGGCGTTGCAGCACCGAGACAGCGCGAAGGACGCATCGATCGTGGCCGCTGCCATGACGCTGCCTCTGGTGCTCTCCACGCTGGTCGCCGGTACCGCGGTCGACTTTTTCGGGCGCCGCCGAATTTCGCTCGTCTCCGATTCGCTGTCCGGCACGGCGGTGGCGGCCGTCCCGCTGATCGCCTGGTCGTTCGGTGCGGACGCGATCAACGTCGCCGAGCTGGCCGTGTTGGCCTTCTTCTCGGCCGCTTTCGACCCGGCCGGGGCAACGGCGCGCCAGTCGATGCTGCCCGAGGCCGCCGCCCGCGCGGGCTGGTCGCTGGACCGCACCAACAGCGTCTACGAAGCGATTCTCAACCTGGCGTACATCCTGGGCCCGGGCATTGGCGGTTTGATGATCGCCACGGTTGGCGGCATCAACACGATGTGGATCACGGCGGGTTGTTTCGGGTCGTGCTTCCTCGCAATTGGGGCGCTGCGGCTCGAGGGCGCCGGCAAGCCGCACCACGCGACCCGACCCGACGGGTTGGTGTCCGGGGTCGCCGAAGGAATGCGGTTTGTCTGGAACCTCCGGGTGCTACGGACGCTCGGGTTGATCGACCTGGCGGTCACCGCGCTATATCTGCCGATGGAAAGCGTGCTGTTTCCAAAATACTTCAGCGACCATCACCAACCCGCGCAGTTGGGCTGGGCATTGATGGCGCTTGGGGTCGGCGGCGTGGCGGGCGCGCTCGGTTATGCCGTGCTGTCGAAACACATGCGGCGACGCACGGCTGTGCTGACCGCGACCCTCACCTTTGGTGCCGCGACGGCCGGCATCGCGTTCCTGCCGCCGTTGCCGGTGATCCTGCTGCTGTGCGCGGTGACCGGCCTGGTCTACGGGCCGATCCAGCCGATCTACAACTACATGATGCAGACCCGGGCCCCGCACCATCTACGCGGTCGAGTGGTCGGGGTGATGACGGGGTTGACCTACGCCGCGGGCCCGTTGGGCTTGCTGGTGGCCGGTCCGCTGGCCGACGCCGCCGGACTGAAGGTCACGTTCCTGACGTTAGCGGTGCCCATCCTGTTGATCGGCCTCATCGCTTGCGGGCTGCCGTCGCTGCGCGAACTCGACCGCGCGCCAGAGTTCGCTGTCGAACCGGGGTCGTAGGATCGGAACGTGAACACCGAGGTGCTGGCCGGCCTGATCGCGGGCCTGCCCGACGGCATGGTGGTCACCGACCCCGCCGTGACGGAGGGCTACCGGCAAGACCGCGCTTTCGACCCGTCGGCCGGAAAACCGCTGGCCGTGGTCCGGCCGCGGTGCACCGAAGAGGTGCAGACCGTCATGCGGTGGGCGACGGCCAACCGGGTGCCCGTGGTGACCCGGGGAGCCGGTAGCGGCCTGTCGGGCGGGGCGACCGCGCTGGATGACGGGATCGTGTTGTCGACGGAAAAGATGCGCGACATCACCGTCGACCCGATCACCCGCACCACGGTATGTCAGCCGGGGCTGTTCAACGCGGAAGTGAAGAAGGCCGCCGCCGAACACGGCCTGTGGTACCCGCCCGATCCGTCGTCGTTCGAAATCTGCAGCATCGGAGGCAATATCGCCACCAACGCAGGCGGGTTGTGCTGCGTGAAGTACGGCGTGACCACCGACTATGTGCTGGGCATGCAGGTGGTGCTGGCCGACGGTACCGCGGTCCGGCTGGGCGGCCCCCGGCTCAAGGACGTCGCCGGCCTGAGCCTGACAAAGCTGTTTGTGGGCAGCGAGGGCACGCTGGGCGTCATCACGGAAGTGACGCTGCGGCTGCTGCCCGCACAAAACACCTCAAGTGTTGTGGTGGCCACGTTCGCCTCGGTCTCCTCGGCGGTCGACGCGGTGCTTGGGGTCGCCGCGCGGTTGCGACCGGCGATGCTGGAATTCATGGATTCGGTGGCGATCAACGCCGTCGAGGACACCATGCGCATGGACTTAGACCGCGGTGCCGCAGCCATGCTGGTGGCCGGTTCCGACGAGCGCGGCCGGGCCGGATCCGAGGACGCCGAACTGATGGCCGCGATATTCGCCGAAAATAATGCGACAGAAGTGTTTTCGACCAATGATCCCGACGAGGGCGAGGCATTCGTCGCCGCCCGCCGATTCTGCATCCCGGCAGTGGAAGCCAAGGGATCACTCTTGCTCGAAGATGTCGGCGTGCCGCTTCCGGCGCTCGGCCAACTGGTCACCGGGATCGCACGCATCGCCGCCGAGCGCGACCTGATGATCTCGGTGATCGCCCACGCCGGCGACGGCAACACCCATCCACTGATCGTCTACGACCCCGCCGACACCGCGATGACGGAGCGCGCCCATGTCGCGTTCGGCGAAATCATGGACCTGGCCGTCGGTCTCGGCGGCACCATCACCGGTGAGCATGGCGTCGGCCGGTTGAAACGACCCTGGCTGGACGGCTACCTCGGACCCGAAGCGATGGACCTGAACCGGCGCATCAAGCAGGCATTGGACCCGCAGGGCATCCTGAACCCCGGCGCAGCGATCTAGTTTGCGTCGGCGTCTGCTCGAACGTGAAGCTGGCCGCACGCTCGGCCGCGGACGTGAAGCTGGCCGCCCGCTCGGCGCTCATGATGGTTGACATATTGCGCTTGTTGTCGTACGAATGAGACATGACTGCGGTTATGTCTCACAACGCACCAGTCAGGTTCCAGCTCGCCACCGCCGACACCTGGTCGAATCCCTGGCCGATGTACCGCGCGCTGCGCGACCACGACCCGGTACACCACGTCGTTCCCCCGAAACACCCTGAAGACGACTACTACGTGCTGTCCCGGCACGCCGACGTCTGGGCGGCGGCTCGCGACCACGAGACGTTCTCCTCGGCGCAGGGACTGACCGTCAACTATGGCGACCTGGAAATGATTGGACTGCAGGATAATCCGCCGTTCGTCATGCAGGATCCGCCGGTGCACACCGAGTTTCGCAAACTGGTGTCGCGCGGTTTCACTCCACGGCAGGTCGAGGCGGTGGAGCCCAAGGTGCGCGAGTTCGTCGTCGAGCGCATCGAGAGGCTGCGTGCCAACGGCGGCGGCGACATCGTCACCGAGCTGTTCAAGCCGCTGCCGTCGATGGTAGTCGCGCACTATCTCGGTGTGCCCGAAGACGATCGGACACAATTCGATGGCTGGACCCAGGCCATCGTCGCGGCCAACACCGCCGAAGGCGGCGTCGCCGGCGCGCTGGAAACCGTCGGCGATGCGGTCGGGTCGATGATGGCCTACTTCACCGAGCTTATTGAGCGGCGGCGGACACAACCCGAGGACGACACCATCTCCCACCTGGTCGCCGCCGGCGTCGGGGCCGATGGCGACATCGCCGGCACGCTGTCGATTCTGGCCTTCACATTCACCATGGTCACCGGCGGCAATGACACCGTGACCGGGATGCTGGGTGGGTCGATGCCGATACTGCACCAGCGGCCCGATCAGCGAAAGTTGTTGGTAGACAACCCCGAGCGGATCCCCGACGCGGTTGAGGAACTGCTGCGGCTGACCGCGCCCGCGCAGGGGCTGGCGCGCACGGCCACCCGCGATGTCACGATCGGCGACACCACAATCCCGGCCGGCCGCAGAGTGCTGCTGCTGTACGGGTCGGCCAACCGCGACGAGCGCCAGTACGGCCCGGATGCCGGCGAGCTGGACGTGACACGCTGCCCCCGTAACATCATGACCTTCAGTCACGGCGCGCACCACTGCCTGGGCGCGGCCGCGGCCCGGATGCAATCCCGGGTCGCGCTGTCCGACCTGCTGGCCCGTTGCCCGGATTTCGAGGTGGACGAGTCCGCAATCGTCTGGGCGGGAGGAAGTTACGTCCGGCGTCCGTTGTCGGTGCCGTTCACGGTGAAATCCTGATGCCCGGTAACGACTGGCTGGCCTCGCACCGCAGCGAAGCAGCCGTGGACCGGATACTCGACGCCGCCGAGGGGCTTTACACGCTACGCGACCAGGCATCGATCGGCATGAACGAAATCGCCAGGGCCGCAGGATGTTCCCGTGCGACGCTGTACCGGTACTTCGAGAACCGTGAGGCGCTGCGAACCGCGTACGTGCACCGCGAGACGCACCGGCTCAGCCGCGCGATCAAGGAGGAGATCGACGGTATCGATGATCCGCGCGAACGACTGATCGCGAGCATCACCGCCACGTTGCGGATGGTTCGCGACAGCGCAGCCTTGGCGTCGTGGTTCGCCATTACCCGCCCTCCGATCGGCGGCGAGCTGGCCGAAAAGTCCGAGGTGATTACCGCCTTGGCCGCCGCATTTGTCAACTCGCTTGGTCCCGAAGAGCCCGCCATCGTCGAACGCCGGGCTCGTTGGGTGGTGCGGGTGATCACATCGCTGCTGATGTACCCGGGTCAGGATCAAGCCGACGAACGGGCGATGATCGAGGAGTTCGTCGTCCCGACCGTCATACCGGTCGGCGCCCCCCGCTAGCTGTCATCCGCCCGCGCAAGGGCGCGTCGCGGCGCAAATGTCGCATGCCAGCTACGGTCTTTTCGTCCAAATTGCTTTCTTGGCAACGGGTCAGCGCTATGTTATGGCCCATTGAGCGTCGCAGAGCGATCGGTGGGGACCAGACCTGGAGGTGAAGTGGGCGTGTTAGTGGTGCGCACACAACGACTCGCTGCGGGGGTGCCCCGGGTTCAGGGAAACCTGTCGCCATCGACGCCGGCACAGCATGGCTACCTACAACGAGAGCAAATGAGCTAGCGCCGCTCAGGAAGGACGGGTAATGACTTACCCCTGTTTGCCGCCCGAAGTTAATTCGGCACTGATGCAAGCCGGTGCCGGGCCGGCGCCCATGCTCGCAGCCTCATCGGCCTGGAGTGGGTTGGCCGGCGAATTGCGGGCGGCGGCGGACTCGTTTGGCTCGGTGACCTCGAACTTGTCGGGTGGGACGTGGCAGGGACCTGCGGCAGCGGCGATGGCGGCCGCGGCCGCGCCGTATACCGCGTGGCTGAGCGCGGCGGCCGGCCACACCGAGCAGGCCGCCGCCCAGGCCGCAGCGGTGGCAGCCTCTTTCCAGGAGGCGCACGCCGCCACCGTGCCCACTCCGGTGATCGCGGCCAATCGGGTTCTGTTGGGAACGCTGGCGAACACGAACATTTTGGGGCTGAACACCCCTGCCATCGCGGCCACCGAATCCCATTACGAGGAGATGTGGGCCCAGGGCGTGAGCGCGATGGCCAACTATCACGCCGGCGCCTCGTCCGCCTCGGCCGGGATGGCTCCGCTGGCACCGCTGCGGGAGGACCTCCCGAAACCCGTAGCCACATAACAACCGGTAGTCACAGCGCCGGCGCCGCCGGCCACGCGTCAGCTGGCAACGCCCCGTGCTGAGTCCCGCACGCGGGTGAAACGGTGCAGCAGCCAGGCCAATGGGATCGTCAGGACCAGCGTCGCGATGTACAGATACAGCATCGAGCCGGTGTAAACGTGGGCGCGCACCACATAGTCCATCGCGAACTCCATGGTCACCAGGTGGATCAGGAAGATCTCGTAGGAGATCTCGCCCAACCACACCATTGGCCGGCTGGCCAGTAGCCGCGAATACAACCCCTGGTCACCCAAGGCCAGCGGTGCCACCGCCAACACGGCGATCACGGCGTAGAAGCACGTCTTGTACAGCGCCTCCCCCAGCGTTGTCGGCGACGTGGTGGGCGCTCCCGCGATCGGAGTGGAGACGATGAAGTAGCAGATGATTGCCAGCGGTATCGCCATGAACGCGTAGCACTGCACGCCCATCTGCTGCAGCGCCGTCAGCATCATGCCGCCGAGGAACCAGGCCAGATAGGTGGGTAGCCACAGTCGGGCGCCGACGGGAAACCAGTGATCGGTATGTACCAGGACCAGCCATGCCGGGCTGATCAACGCCATCGCCGCCAGGGCGCCGACTACCAGCTTCGGCTGCCAACGCCGCCGACAGATCAACACCAGCAGCACATATGCCAGCAGCGGTAGCGCCACGTAAAAGGCCGCCTCTACTGCCAGGCTCCACATCTGGGTCAGGCCCTGATGCAGATACTTGCCGAGGTAGCCTTGCGGTGTAGATCTGCGTCAGCGTGAGATTGCGCACCAGCCCCGTCCACGAATGTCCGGGGTTCGGTCCCGCCTCGCGGAAGTGGTAGAGAACGTAGGCAAACAGCACGGTGATGACGTAGGCAGGCATGATGCGCCGAACCCGGTGCCACGCATAGCGACTCAGCGAAGGTGGCGGGCCACCGGTTGCGGCTGATTTCACCCACGGGCGGAACAGCAGGAAGCCGGACAGCACGAAAAAAATCGGAACACCGATCTCCATCCGGGAACCGACCAGGCCCCAATAGCCGTGGGTGTACTTGCCGGTGGTGTAAGCGGCGTGGGTGCCGACGACCAGGATTGCGGCGACGGCGCGGATGCCGGTCAGCGACGCGACCCGGTCCACGTGAGACACCTGCTCGAGTCCCCCCTGGGCGTCTCTTTCCTCGGACAGGGTCATCCGGCACGTTTTCTGCGTGGTTTGCCGCCCCCCGATTGAGTACTGCGGCGGGCTTTTTCGGGGGGCTTGTCGGATGAACGGTCCGGCCGAAGGTCGATGAGCACGCCCGAGATGCGTGTGCGCTCAAGCTTTTTGAGTGTCGCGCGGGGCAGTTTGGCCGGTAGCTCCACCAGCGAGAAATCCGGCCCGATGGCGATGTGGCCGAAATCGCTGCGATGCAGACCGCCCTCGTTGGCAATTGCGCCCACTATCGCGCCCGGACCGATCTTGTGTCGCTTGCCCACGGAAATGCGGTAGGTGGTGAAGGTCCGCATGTGCCTTGACTTCTCGCGGCGATCCCGATGCTCGTCGCTGCGGCGCCGCTCTGGCGGCGGTTCGGGCGCCATCAGGAACTCCTCGCCGTCACGGGACTGCAACGCCAGCGCCGCGGCAATGTCAGCCATCGGGACATCATGCTCGCGTTCGTAGTCCTCGACCAGCTTCCGGAACAGTTCGGTTCCCGGACCGCCGAGCGCGCGGGTTATGGAATCGGCGAAGTTCGCTACGCGCTGCGAATTGACGTCCTCGACGGTGGGCAACTCGGCCTCGGTGAGCGTTTGCCGCGTTGCCTTTTCGATCGCCTTCAGCAGGTGGCGCTCGCGGGGGGCGACGAACAACAGTGCGGTTCCCGAACGCCCGGCCCTTCCGGTGCGTCCGATGCGGTGTACGTAGGACTCGGTGTCGTGTGGGATGTCGTGGTTGAGCACATGCGATATCCGCTCCACGTCCAGCCCGCGCGCGGCCACATCGGTGGCGACCAGGATGTCGATACCGCCGTCTCTCAGTGCGGCTATGGTCCGCTCACGCTGCGCTTGCGGGATATCGCCGTTGATGGCGGCCGCGGAAAACCCTCGGGCACGTAGCTTTTCGGCGACCTCCTCGGTCGCTTGTTTGGTGCGCACGAAGACGATCATCGCCTCGAATGGCTCCACCTCGAGGACACGGGTGAGTGCGTCCATTTTGCGCGGCCCGGCAACCTGGATGTAGCGCTGCGAAATGTTGTCGGCTGTGGCGGTTTTCGCTTTTGTGGTGACTTCGAGCGGATCGTGCAGGTACTTGGCCGTGAGCTTGCGGATCGGCGGCGGCATGGTCGCCGAGAACAGAGCGACCTGTTTGTATTCCGGGGTTTCGGACAGGATGCGCTCGACGTCCTCGGCGAAGCCCATGGTGAGCATCTCGTCGGCCTCGTCGAGCACCAGGTAGTCCACTCGCGATAGGTCGAGCGTGCCGCGTTCGAGATGGTCGATGATCCGACCGGGGGTGCCGACCACCACCTGCGCCCCGCGTCTGAGTCCGGCCAGTTGCACGCTGTATGACGACCCGCCGTAGATCGACAGGACGTTGATCTGGGGCCGATGAGCCCCGTAGCGGCTGAACGCCTCGGCCACCTGCAGCGCCAGCTCCCGAGTGGGCGCCAGCACCAGGGCCTGGGTCGCGTTGCTGGTGACATCGATCTTGGACAGGATCGGGATCGCGAACGCCGCCGTCTTGCCGGTGCCGGTCTGCGCCAGTCCCACCACGTCGGAACCCGCCATCAGTGCCGGAATCGTCGCCGCCTGGATAGCGGTCGGTGACTCATAGCCGACGTCGGCGGTCGCCCGCAAGACTGCGGGATGAATCTGCAGCTCGGCAAACGTGGTAGAGGCCGCAACAGGCGAACCATCCGGGAGGGTCATCGCCCATGGAGTCTAGTGGTGATCGCGAGCTCAGCGGAGCTGAGCGCGGCGGGTCACCACCAGATAGCGCCGTGGTGATCGCGAGCTCAGCGGAGCTGAGCGCGCGGGTCACGGCACGCCTGCCACACCCGCGAGCCGGAAAACGGTACGGTGCGCGATGTGTGGTCGCTAGCGTGCCGTGCCGAGCCACTGTGTGCCCTGTCCGTTGCGGTGTTGATCGGCGCGACGGTGACCGGCTGCGGTTCGGGAGACTCCACGGTCGCAAAGACCCCCCAGGCGACGGCCACTTCGACCGCTACCTCCGCTGCACCCGGCAGCACACCCGGCCAGCCTTCCGGCGCGGCTGCCCTGCCCAGCAGCACCGCGCCAGCCGACCCGTGCGCGGTCAATCTGGCGTCATCCACCATCGCAAAAGTGGTCTCCGAGCTGCCTCGCGATCCGCGCAGTGCGCAGCCCTGGAACCCGGAGCCGCTGGCCGGTAACTACAACCAATGCGCCCAGCTGTCGGCGGTGATCATCAAGGCCAACACCAACGCCGTCAATCCCACCACCCGCGCGGTGCTGTTCCATCTCGGCCAGTTCATCCCGCAGGGAGTGCCCGACACCTACGGTTTCAACGGCATTGACGCCGCGCAAACCACCGGCGACACGGTGGCGTTGACCTACCCCGGCGGCATCAACGGCTTGAACACCGATGTCCGGCTCCACTGGAACGGCAACGCGGTCGAGCTCATCGGCAACACCGCCGGCCGCTAAGCCGACACGGCCGGACTGTCGGACGCCTCACCTACAGTTGCTGCTGTGTTCGTCACCGGCAACAGCATCGTTTACAGCGCGTCGGATCTCGCCGCCGCCGCGCGCTGCGAGTACGCCCTGTTGCGGGATTTCGACGCAAAGCTGGGCCGAGGCCCCGCCGTCGCCGTGGAGGACGAACTGCTCGAACGCACGGTCGCTCTGGGTCACCGGCATGAACAACACGAGCTCGACCGACTCCGCGAGGAGTTCGGGGATGGAGTCGCGGTCATCGGCCGTCCGGCATACACACTCGCCGGGCTGGCCGCTGCCGCCGAAGCAACCCGGCGCGCAATCGCCAGCCGCGCTCCGGTGGTGTATCAGGCCGCGATGTTCGACGGCCGCTTCGTCGGATTCGCCGACTTCCTGGTCTCCGACGGTGAGCAATATCGGCTCATTGACACCAAGTTGGCCCGCTCCCCCAAGGTCACCGCGTTGCTGCAGTTGGCCGCCTATGCCGACGCGCTGGCCGGCCTGGGCGTCTCGGTCGCGCCGGACGCCGAGCTGCGACTGGGCGACGGGTCGGTCATTCGGTATCGCGTCTGCGACCTGATCCCCGTCTACCAATCCCAGCGCACGCTCTTGCAGCGCCTGCTCGACGACCACTACGCCGCGGGCACCGCGGTGCGCTGGGAAGACGAGGGGGTGCGGGCATGTTTTCGGTGTCCGTTGTGCGAAGAACAGGTGCGGGCCACCGACGATCTACTGCTGGTCGCTGGCATGCGAATAAGCCAGCGGGACAAGCTCATTGACGCCGGGATCACCACGGTCGCCGACCTGGCCAAGCACTCCGGGCCAGTACCCGATCTGGCGTCCAGCACGCTGGGCAAGCTGGCCGCCCAGGCCAAACTGCAAGTCCTGCAACGCGACGCCGGCGTGCCAAAGTTCGAGATCGCCGACCCGCAGCCGCTGGCTCTGTTGCCCGAGCCCGACCCCGGTGATCTGTTCTTCGACTTCGAGGGTGATCCGCTGTGGACCGCCGATGGCCGCGACTGGGGGCTGGAATACCTGTTCGGCGTCTTGGAAGCCGGGCCCACGGGCAGCTTCCGACCGTTGTGGGCGCATAACCGGGTGGACGAACGAAAGGCGCTGGCTGATTTTCTGGCAATGGTGGCCAAGCGCCGCAAGCGCCACCCCAACATGCACATCTACCATTACGCGCCGTACGAGAAGACCGCCTTGCTGCGCCTTTCCGGACGGTACGGAGTGGGTGAGGACGAAGTCGACGAGTTGCTGCGCAGCGGGACATTGGTTGACCTATATCCGTTGGTGCGCAAGAGCATTCGTGTGGGTGCCGAATCGTTCGGCTTGAAGGCGCTGGAGCCGCTCTACATGGGGGCGCAGCTGCGCTCCGGTGATGTCACCACGGCTGCCGATTCGATCACCTCCTACGCCCGGTACTGCGAGCTGCAAGACGCCGGCCGCGCCGACGAAGCCGCAACCGTGCTCAAGGAGATCGAGGATTACAACCACTACGACTGCCGGTCGACTCAGGAACTGCGCAACTGGCTACTGGTGCGTGCCTGGGAATCCGGCGTCACACCGATTGGCGCCCAACCGGTTCATGACGGCAACGCCATCGAAGACCACGACCAGCTGGCCGTGGCCCTGTCGACGTTCGCCGGTGATGCCGCCGTCGGCGACCGCACGGCAGAGCAGACCGCGGTGGCGCTGATAGCTGCGGCGCGTGGCTACCACCGGCGCGAGGATAAACCGTTCTGGTGGGCACACTTTGACCGGCTGAACTTCCCGGTTGACGAGTGGGCGGACAACACCGACGTCTTCGTCGCCGATCACGCGTCGGTCAGCATTGACTGGCATATGCCTCCTCGCGCGCGAAAGCAGCAGCGACGGGTGCAGCTGCGCGGCGAGCTGGCGCGTGGCGACCTGATGACGAACGTGTTTGCCCTCTATGACGCCCCGGCTCCGCCGGGCATGACCGACAATCCTGACCGACGGGCGGCCGGGCGGGCCGAGGTTATCGCGGCCGACGATCCCGCGGTGCCTACCGAAGTGGTCATCGTTGAGCGAGTAGGCAGTGACGGCAACACATTTCACCAACTACCCTTCGCGCTCACCCCCGGGCCACCCGTTCCCACCACGGCGCTGCGGGAATCGATCGAATCGACCGCTGCCGCGGTGGCCGCCGGGCTACCCCAACTACCTCACACCGCGATGACCGACATCCTGCTGCGTCACCCACCCCGAACCCGCGGCGGCGCTTCGCTTCCGCGCAGCACCGACACGGTCGCCGACATCACCGCGGCGGCGCAGGACCTGGACTCGTCGTACCTCGCGGTGCATGGACCGCCGGGGACCGGCAAGACGTACACCGCCGCCCAGGTGATCAAGCGCTTGGTCACCCAACGTTCCTGGCGCATCGGTGTTGTGGCGCAATCGCACGCCGCAGTCGAGAACCTGTTGGACGCCGTGATCGATGCCGGGCTGGAACCAAGCCGAGTCGCCAAGAAGCGGTATGACCACCACGCTCCGCGCTGGCAGGAGATCGACAGCAGCGAATATGCCGCGTTCATCGCGAACACCCCGGGATGCGTGATAGGCGGTACGGCATGGGATTTCGCCAATCCCAATCGGGTGTCCCACGGCAGCCTGGATCTGCTGGTGATCGACGAAGCGGGCCAGTTCTGTTTGGCCAACACCATCGCCGTGGCACCGGCGGCCGCCAATCTGTTGCTGCTCGGCGACCCGCAGCAGTTGCCGCAGGTCAGTCAGGGCACTCATCCGGAGCCAGTCGACACGTCGGCGCTGGATTGGCTGGTTGACGGTCAGCGCACGCTGCCCGATGAGCGCGGCTACTTCCTGGACCGCTCGTACCGGATGCACCCAGCGGTCTGCGCCGCCGTCTCCGCGCTGTCCTACGAGGGCAGACTGCATTCCCACGTCGAGCGCACAGCCGCGCGCCACCTCGACCGGTATCAGCCCGGCGTGCATGTGCTTCCCGTTCGCCACCAAGGAAACTCGATCGAAAGCCCGGAGGAAGCCGACGCGATCCTTGCCGAGGTCCAGCGACTGCTCGGGGCTGCGTGGACCGACGAGCACGGCACCAGGCCGCTGGCCGCCTCCGATGTGCTGGTGCTGGCACCGTACAACGCCCAGGTGGCGCTGATACGCCGGCGGCTGACGTCCGCCGGTCTGGCAACAGTCAGGATTGGAACGGTTGACAAGTTCCAGGGCGGGCAGGCGCCGGTGGTCTTCATATCTATGACGGCCTCATCTGTCGACGAAGTGCCACGTGGGATCTCGTTCCTGCTCAACAGGAATCGGCTCAACGTCGCCGTCAGCCGGGCGCAGTACGCAGCGGTGATCGTGCGCTCGGAGCTGCTGACCGAGTACCTACCCACCACGCCCACCGGTCTGATCGACTTGGGTGCTTTCCTGGCGCTGACGAAGCCTATTCGAGACGGATGACGCCTGGCTGACTGGGCCTAGCGACCGGACGAATGCCGACCGTAGCTGGTGGGGTCGTCGTCCAAGTCGGGACGGTAGCGCCGGCCTCGCGGCGCCTCGCCTTCGCCGAATTGATGACCAGCGGAGCCGTTCAGGTGCCTTTGCGGCGGCAGCGCGATCCAGTCGTCGGGTGGGGCAAACTCGAACGGATCCGGTGCAAACTCGGCGATAGGACGGAAGCGCCGCTCGTTGTCGATATGAGAGCCGTTGTGTGCGGAGCCGGCAGGTTGTGCTCGCGGCGCCGGGTCGTCGGGCAGGCTGTGCGACGGATCGACACGATCGCTGTGCCAGGCACCGGCTGGTGCCGGGCGCGGGTGTTGCACCCGCTCATCCAGCGGTTCGGTGTCGCCTTCCTGTTGGTACGCAGGGCTTGCCGGCACACCCGGCGCTGGCCAGATGTCCGGTTCGCGACGAAGGATGAACTCGACATAGTCGTCATCGTCATAGTCATGGTCGAAGAGGTCGTCATCCTGGTGTACGTGGCCGCGCCGGGTGCGCCCGCGACGCCTGCCCGTCAATGCCGAAGGCGCGAAACCGACCAAGAACAGCGCGGCAACGATGCCGAACAACGCGATGAACGAAGGCAGCAACAGCGATTGCGACATCGCGGCAGAAAACGGCTCGCGTACGAATTCGGGCAGTTGCAAGGTGATGGCGCCGTCGGAAGCGCCGTCGCTGATTCCTTGCGCCGGCATCTCGGCACTGATCCGCCATGTCATAAATGCGGCCATGGCGGCGCTGCCGAGCACAGCGCCAAGCTGGCGGATCGAGTTGTACACGGCAGAGCCCGCGCCCGCCAGATGTGGAGGCAGGTTGCGCGTCGCGGTGGCGGTCAACGGCGACCACACAAACGCGCTCCCGGCACCAATGACGCCGAACGGCAACAGCAACCGCCAGATCGGCGTATCCGGGGTCATGTCAAACAAAAGCCATGTCAGCCCGATTGCCAGCATCGAAAAGCCGAAACCGAGCACGGGCCGCGGGTGGTATCGGTCGACGATCACGCCGACGAACGGCGCGAGCACCCCGTTGGCGACCGCCATCGGTGCGATCACCAAAGCCGCACGCGTCGGCGACAGCCCGCACACCGCCTGCGTGTAGAACATCAGCGGCAGCATCATCGCTGTCGTCGCGAACGCGATAATGGCGACTCCGGCGTTGCAGAGGCTGAAGTCCCGGTCGCCGAAAATGTCCAGCGGGATCAGCGGCTCGCGGGTGTTGACGGCCTGCCAGTAGACGAACACCGACATGCAGCCGACGCCGGCGACGACCATCGCCCAGATCCATGGTTCCCAGTGAGCGGCCTGGCCCTGTTGCAGCCCGAAGACGATCAAAAACATGCCCACCCCGGACAGCGCCACACCGACCAGGTCGAATCGGTGCGCCTGGGTCGGCAACGCCGGCACCAGCCATAGCGCCATCCCCAGCCCGATGATGCCGATAGGGACATTGACGAAGAAAATCCACTCCCAACCCAGCCCGTCGACCAGCGCGCCGCCGGCCAACGGCCCCACCAGGGTGGCGACGCCGGCGGTAGCCCCCCACAGGCTGACCGCAACACCGCGCCGCTCCGGCGGGAAGATGCGGGTGATCGTCGACAAGGTCTGCGGAGTGAGCACCCCGGCACCGATGCCTTGGACCACCCGGGCGGTGATCAGCATGGCGGCACTGCCTGACAGCCCACACCACAGCGACGCTGTCGTGAACACCACAAGACCGGCCAGATAGAGGTTCTTGGTGCCGAACCGGTCACCGAGCCGGCCGGCCACCAGCAACACCACCGCGTACCCCAGCAGATAGGCGCTGGTCACCCAGACCACGGTGTCGTACCCGGTGTGTAAGTCGGCCATGATCGTCGGGTTGGCGACCGCGACGATGGTCGAGTCGACCATGATCATGAAGAAGCCGATCATCATCGCCCATAGCGCGTTCCAGGGGTTTGTCGAGTGCGGCGAGTTTGACGGGATGGTGAATTTCCAGCGCTTGGTGAGGTCGGCACGACCCGGCCCCGCGCGCCGGGTTCCCCCGGTCCACCTGGGCGTCGCCGCGGTCATGCACTCACCTCGCTTCAGCTCCCGACGATGCGCTCCGGTCCTATTCGGGCCCATCTGGCCCGAACTGATCGACCGGCGTACCCCGCGAGCGGGTGTGATGCACCCCGCACGCGGCTGAGTCCCCATTTGCGGCCTACAAACGGCCTGCATCGCCACCGACCTGTATCCAGCCTGCATTATTCCGGGTGGCGCAATTAGCCGCGCAACCACGGACGGAATGTGGAGCAGAAAACGTGGAAGCTTTCCCGCCCGGCCCGTGTTCAGCAAAACGCGCGTTAGCCTGAAAGAGACGCCAATCGCAGGAGAGGCAATATGTGCGCCCGACGCAATAGGTCAGGGAGTTGGACTTTGAGAAGATCGGAGCAAAGGTCCCAGAACATGTCCCAGCGTAGGTCTGCACCGGGTTCGCTGCCCGCCACCGACGGCCGGCCCAAAGCGTCCGCGCGAGCATTGGCGCAGGTCATCGAGCGTAGCTCGCGGCTCCAGGGCCCGGCCGCAGAGGCCTATGTGGCCCGACTGCGGCGGGCCCACCCCGGCGCGAGCCCGGCTGAGATCGTCGCCAAGCTGGAAAAGCGCTATCTGGCCGCGTTGACGGCCAGTGGTGCTGCGGTGGGTTCGGCCGCGACATTCCCCGGGGTCGGGACATTGACGGCGATGTCTGCGGGCGCTGGTGAAACGGTGTTCTTCCTCGAGGCCACCGCTGTCTTCGTGCTGGCAAACGCCGTGGTGTACGGCATCCCGGCTGACCACCGCGAACGTCGCCGCGCTCTGGTGCTTTCCGTCTTGGTCGGAGACGACAGTAGGCGTGCGATCGGCGAGCTGGTCGGACCTGGGCGCACCAACGGTGGTTGGCTGGCAGAGGGCATGGCCTCGCTGCCGCTGCCGACGCTGGCGCGATTCAACACGCGGATGCTCAAATATTTCGTCAAGCGGTACACGGTGCGACGTGGCGCGCTGATGTTCGGCAAAATGCTGCCGGTCGGCATCGGCGCCGCAGTCGGCGGCGCCGGCAATCGCATAGTGGGCAAGAAGATCGTCCGCAACGCCCGCCAGGCATTCGGCATCCCGCCGGCGCGCTGGCCGGCCACCCTGCACCTGCTGCCGCCAATCCACGAAGCCGGCTAGCAGCCAAGCCCCCCGGTTGGACGATCTCTCTGGCGAATTGCCGGGGAAGCGATAGCCTTTATGGGGCGGAAACGTCGAGGAGCGCCACCGGTGTGAAGTACCCCGCCAACCGAGGCGCAAGAAGTCGCAGGCGCCGCGCAATGCGCTTGCAAAACAAAGGAATTGAGGCGAACAGCGGCCGTGAGCAACATAAGTTCACCATTCGGGCAAAACGAATGGCTGGTCGAGGAAATGTACCGCAAGTTCCGCGACGACCCGGCGTCGGTGGATCCGAGCTGGCACGAGTTCCTGGTTGACTACAACCCCGAACCAACCGCCCAATCAACCCAGGAGACCGCGAGACCCACTGACGGACAGGCCGCTGCGACCGCCCCACAACCGAAGCCGGCCGCAGTGGCCGAGCCGCCCGCTGAAACTTCCGCACCCGCCAAGCCCGCGGATACCGCTGGCAGTGCCGGAGCCGGCAACGGCGCGGCAACCGCGCCACCGGCCAAACCCGCTACTCCCCCGCCGGCCGAGGGGGACGAGTTACAGGTGCTCCGGGGCGCCGCCGCAGCCGTCGTCAAGAACATGTCGGCGTCGCTCGACGTGCCGACGGCGACCAGCGTCCGGGCCATTCCAGCCAAGCTGCTGATCGACAACCGGATCGTCATCAACAACCAGCTCAAGCGCAACCGGGGCGGCAAGGTCTCCTTCACCCACTTGCTGGGCTATGCGCTGGTGCAGGCGATCAAGAAGTTCCCGAACATGAATCGCCACTATGCCGAGATCGACGGCAAGCCCACCGCGGTCACCCCGGCGCACACCAACCTGGGCCTGGCGATCGACCTACAGGGTAAAGATGGCAAGCGCTCGTTGGTGGTGGCCGGCATCAAGGGCTGCGAAAGCATGCGATTCGCGCATTTCGTCACTGCCTACGAGGACATTGTCCGTCGCGCCCGCGACGGCAAGCTGACCGCCGAAGACTTTGCCGGCGTGACGATTTCGCTGACCAACCCGGGGACCATCGGCACCGTGCACTCCGTGCCGCGACTGATGGCCGGCCAGGGCGCCATCATCGGTGTCGGCGCAATGGAATACCCCGCCGAGTTTCAGGGCGCCAGCGAGGAGCGCATCGCCGAGCTCGGTATCGGCAAGCTGATCACGCTGACATCGACCTATGACCACCGCATCATCCAGGGCGCGGAATCCGGTGACTTCCTGCGCACCATGCACGAAATGCTGCTCTCGGACGGCTTCTGGGACGAGATCTTCCGCGAGCTGGGCAACCCGTACCTGCCGGTGCGGTGGAGCACCGACAACCCGGACTCGATCGTCGACAAGAACGCTCGCGTCATGGAGTTGATCGCGGCCTACCGCAACCGCGGCCACCTGATGGCCGACATCGATCCGCTGCGCTTGGACACCACCCGGTTTCGCAGTCACCCAGACCTCGAGGTGCTGACCCACGGCCTGACGCTGTGGGATCTCGATCGGGTGTTCAAGGTCAACGGCTTTGCCGGTTGCGAGTACAAGAAGCTGCGCGACGTGCTGGGCCTGCTGCGCGACGCGTACTGCCGCCACATCGGCGTGGAATACACCCACATCCTCGAGCCCGAACAACAGCAATGGCTGGAAGAACGGGTCGAGACCAAACACGTCAAACCCACTGTGGCCGAACAGAAATACATCCTCAGCAGGCTCAACGCCGCCGAGGCGTTCGAAACCTTCCTGCAGACCAAATACGTCGGGCAGAAGCGGTTCTCGCTGGAAGGCGCCGAAAGCCAGATCCCACTGATGGACGCGGCCATCGACCAGTGCGCCGAGCACGGCCTGGACGAAGTGGTCATCGCGATGCCGCACCGCGGCCGGCTCAACGTGCTGGCCAACATCGTGGGCAAGCCATACTCCCAGATCTTCACCGAGTTCGAGGGCAACCTGAACCCATCGCAAGCGCACGGCTCCGGCGACGTCAAGTACCACCTCGGCGCCACCGGTGTGTACCTGCAGATGTTCGGCGACAACGACATTCAGGTATCGCTGACCGCCAACCCGTCACACCTGGAAGCTGTTGACCCGGTGCTGGAGGGATTGGTCCGGGCCAAAGAGGACCTGCTGGACAAGGGCGACGGCGAAGACGGCTTCTCGGTGGTGCCGCTGATGCTGCACGGGGACGCCGCCTTCGCCGGCCAGGGCGTGGTCGCCGAGACGCTGAACATGGCACTGCTGCCCGGTTATCGCGTCGGCGGCACCATCCACGTCATCGTCAACAACCAGATCGGCTTCACCACCGCGCCCGAGTACTCCAGGTCCAGCGAGTACTGCACCGACGTCGCGAAGATGATCGGAGCGCCGATCTTCCACGTCAACGGCGACGACCCGGAAGCCTGCGTATGGGTGGCGCGGCTGGCGGTCGACTTCCGGCAGAAGTTCAAGAAGGACGTCATCATCGACATGCTGTGCTACCGGCGGCGCGGGCACAACGAGGGCGACGACCCGTCGATGACCAACCCGTCCATGTATGACGTCGTCGACACCAAGCGCGGCGCCCGCAAGAGCTACACCGAAGCCCTGATCGGCCGCGGTGACATCTCGATGAAGGAGGCCGAGGACGCGCTGCGCGACTACCAGGGCCAGCTGGAGCGGGTGTTCAACGAGGTCCGCGACCTGGAGAAGCACGGCGCGCTGCCGAGCGAATCGGTTGAGGCCGACCAGCTTGTTCCCGCGGGGCTGTCCACCGCGGTGGACAAGGCGCTGCTGGCCCGGATCGGCGACGCCTTCCTGGCGTTACCGGAGGGCTTCTCCGTGCACCCGCGGGTGCTGCCCGGTGCTGGAGAAGCGCCGGGAGATGGCCTACGAAGGCAAGATCGACTGGGCCTTCGGCGAGCTGCTGGCTTTGGGGTCGCTGGTGGCCGAAGGCAAGTTGGTGCGGCTGTCCGGCCAAGACACCCGGCGCGGCACCTTCTCCCAGCGGCATTCGGTGATCATCGATCGCCACACCGGCAAGGAATTCACGCCGTTGCAGCTGCTGGCGACCAACCTCGACGGCAGCCCGACCGGCGGCAAGTTCCTGGTCTACGACTCGCCACTGTCGGAGTACGCCGCGGTCGGCTTCGAGTACGGCTACACCGTGGGCAACCCGGACGCCGTAGTGTTGTGGGAGGCGCAGTTCGGCGACTTCGTCAATGGCGCGCAGTCGATCATCGACGAGTTCATCAGCTCCGGCGAGGCCAAGTGGGGACAGTTGTCCAACGTGGTGCTGCTGTTGCCGCACGGCAATGAGGGGCAGGGGCCCGACCACACCTCGGGACGGATCGAACGGTTCCTGCAGCTATGGGCGGAGGGTTCGATGACGATTGCGGTGCCGTCGACTCCGTCGAACTACTTCCACTTGTTGCGCCGGCACGCGCTCGACGGCATCCAGCGCCCGCTGATCGTGTTCACGCCGAAATCGATGTTGCGCAACAAGGCGGCGGTCAGCGACATCAAGGACTTCACCGAGATCAAGTTCCGCTCGGTGTTGGAAGAGCCCACCTACGAAGACGGCATCGGGGATCGCAGCAAGGTCACCCGGATTCTGCTGACCAGCGGGAAGATCTATTACGAGCTGGCGGCACGCAAGGCCAAGGACAAGCGGGACGACGTGGCGATCGTGCGCATCGAGCAGCTCGCGCCGCTGCCGAAACGCCGGCTCAATGAAACCCTGGACCGCTATCCGAACGTCGGCGAGTTCTTCTGGGTGCAGGAGGAGCCGGCCAACCAGGGTGCCTGGCCGCGGTTCGGCCTGGAGCTGCCCGAGTTACTGCCGGACAAGCTGACCGGCATCAAGCGCATATCCCGCCGGGCGATGTCGGCCCCCTCGTCAGGTTCGTCCAAGGTGCACGCCGTCGAGCAGCAGGAGATCATCGACACCGCGTTCGGCTGAGATTCACCAGCCCACCCGCCGGTACCGGGGACCGCTGGTACCGGTTAACCTCAACGAGAGCCGACACGAGGGAGGGTGCTCATGCGGGGGTTCGCCGGCAAGGTCGCGGTGGTGACTGGCGCGGGTTCGGGTATCGGGCAGGCGCTGGCCGTCGAGCTGGGCCGCTCGGGTGCCAAGGTCGCGATCAGCGACGTCGACCTGGAAGGACTGGCGCAGACCGAGGAGCAGTTGAAGGCAATCGGTGCGCCGGTCAAATCCGACCGGCTCGACGTGACCGAGCGTGAGGCCTTCCTGGCCTACGCCGACGCGATCAACGAGCACTTCGGCAAGGTCAACCAGATCTACAACAACGCCGGCATCGCCTTCACCGGCGACATCGAGGTCAGCCAGTTCAAGGACATCGAACGGGTGATGGACGTCGATTATTGGGGCGTTGTGAACGGCACCAAGGCGTTTCTGCCGTACGTGATCGCCTCCGGGGACGGCCACATCATCAATGTCTCGAGCGTGTTCGGGTTGTTCTCGGTGCCGGGGCAGGCGGCGTACAACGCAGCCAAGTTCGCCGTCCGGGGCTTCAGCGAGGCGCTGCGACAGGAGATGATCCTGGCTCGCCACCCGGTGGCGGTGACCACTGTGCACCCCGGCGGCATCAAGACCGGGATCGCGCGCAACGCCACCGCCGCCGAGGGGCTTGACCGCGACGAGCTGGCCAAGCTGTTCGACAAGCGGCTGGCCAGGACCAGTCCGCGACGAGCCGCCGAGGTCATCCTGGACGCGGTCTGCAAGAAGAAGGCTCGGGTGCTGGTCGGCATGGATGCCAAGGTCTTGGACCTCATGGTGCGGGTGGCAGGCCCGTACTACCAGCAGGTGTTCGGCCCGGTATTGGGCCGGTTGCTACCGCGCAAGCAGTAGTCCTCAGCGGCCCAGCGGGTGTTCCGCTAACCACCCGCCGGCCACCGCCTGCGGGTCGGCGCCACCGGCCACTTGCCGGCGCATGTCGGCCAGGGCCGCGGTGTCCAGCACACCGGCCACTTCGTTGATCGCCAGCAGTTGCCGGTCCGTCAGCGCGTTGCGCCGATACAACGGCACCACGTTCTCGGCCTGTATCAATGCGGGTTTGCCGTCGGCCAGCGCAACAAGGTCACCGGGAATGGCGGGATCGGCGGTGGTGGTCCACCCCGCGGTCAGTTGTCCGGCCCGCACCGCGGCGAACATCGTTGTGTCATCGCCGAATTCGCGCGGGACGGACAGCCGGCAGGTGCCGACTGACGCGGGTGCCTGGTGGCCGGCGACGATTCCGACGATCAGCCCGTCACAGTGTTTTGACAGCGCGCTCAGGTCCGCGCTGCGGTCAGTGCCGACCCAGGCTTTGGCGGTGGATTGACTCACCAGCAGCACCGGTTTGTCTTCGGCGGCCGTGGTGTAGTCGCCCGCCAAGACGCCCTCGGGCAGCGCCGCGATCATCGCGCGGTAGACCTGGGCGTCGGACAGCGGCATTGCGCCGGGCTGCAAGGTCTGCAGCACCTGGCCGGTCAACGCAGGGACGATGGTGACCGCGCCCGAGTCCAGTCGCGCCATCGGGTCGTCGGCGGTCTCGGTTCGCGCCCCGAAACCGTATGACCGCAGGGCGGCGACGTAGATGGCGGCCAGCAGCATCGACTGGGAGTCGCGCCCGGATCCAACCACCAACTCGTGCGAGGGGCGGTGGTCCTCGGTGTGGGTTGCGCAGCCGGCCAGCGCGAGTGCGGCGGCCATCAGCGGCGCTACCAGCCGGCCGGCTCTCACCCCGGGCTGTCTGCAGCGCCAGCGACCGCAGCGGCCACCGCTTCCCCGACGCGCAGGTCCAGCGGACTCGGGACGACCCGGTCGGGTGCCAGGTCGTCGCTGACCACGGAGAGAATCGCCGTGGCCGCGGCCACCATCATCTTCTCGGTGATCCGACGTGCCCCGGCGTCCAGCGCACCGCGGAATAGCCCGGGGAAGGCCAGTACGTTGTTGATCTGGTTGGGGAAGTCGCTGCGGCCGGTAGCCACCACCGCCGCGTACTTGGCCGCAACGTCGGGGTGTATTTCTGGGTCTGGATTCGACAGCGCGAACACGATCCCGCCGGGCGCCATCGTGGCGATCAGTTCTTCGGGAACCACACCCGCCGACAGCCCGAGGAACACGTCAGCCCCCTCCAGCGCTTCCACCATGCCACCGGTGAGACCGCGAGGGTTGGTGCCTCGCGCCAGATCGGCCTTGACGCTGTTCATATCGTCGCGGCCGGTATGCAATACGCCGCGCGAGTCGAGCACCGTGATATCCGAAATTCCCATTGCGAGAAGAAGTTTCGAGCAAGCAATGCCCGCCGCCCCGGCGCCCGAGACCACTACCCGCAGCGACGACATGTCACGGCCCAGCAACTTGCTCGCACCCATCAGCGCCGCTAGCACGACGATTGCCGTGCCGTGCTGGTCGTCGTGCATCACTGGGCAATCCAGCGCTTCGACGGCGCGACGTTCGATCTCGAAGCAGCGCGGCGCGGAGATGTCCTCGAGGTTCACCGCGCCGAACGTCGGACGCAGACGCACCAGGGTTTCGACGATCTCGTCGGGGTCCTTGGTGTCCAGCACGATCGGGATCGCGTCCAGCCCGGCGAACTCCTTGAACAGCCCGCATTTGCCTTCCATCACCGGCAACGATGCTGCCGGTCCGATGTCACCGAGGCCGAGCACCGCGCTGCCGTCGCTGACCACGGCCACCAGCCGGCTCGCCCAGGTGTAGCGCGCAGCAAGAGTGTGATCGGCGGCGATCGCACGGCTGACTTGCGCCACGCCCGGGGTGTATGCGATCGACAGCGAGCGCTGAGTATCCAGCGGAGTCGTCAGGCCTACGGAAAGCTTGCCGCCCACATGTGCCTCGAAGATATCCGCGTCGGTGATGACGCCCTCCTCGGTGCGAGTCTGTATCGATTCAAGCAATTCGGACACGCGCCCCAGGGTACTGACTACCCATTAGTCGGCCCAATCGACGGGGTCTGTCGGTGGCGACCCGTTGCGCCCGTTTTCGCCGCGCTTGCGATCGCCGCGTCTCAGATCAGACCAAGCCCGGTGACCGCGTTGCGCTCGTCGGCCAACTCCGCGGTCGACTTGTCGATCCGGCCGCGGGAGAAGTCGTCAATCTCAAGACCGGTGACGATTGTCCAGTTGCCGTCCTTGGTGGTCACCGGGAACGAGGAGATCACGCCCTCCGGCACGCCGTACGAACCATCGGAGACGACCGCCATCGAGACCCAGTCGCCCTCCGGGGTGCCCAGCAGCCAATCCCGGGCGGCATCGGTGGTCGCCGACGCGGCCGAGGCGGCCGACGAAGCGCCGCGGGCGTCGATGATCGCCGCGCCACGCTTGGCGACCGTCGGGATGAAGTCGCTCTCGATCCAGTTCTGGTCGTTGACGACCTCGGCCGCGTTCTTGCCCTTGACCTCGGCGTGGAAGATGTCGGGGTACTGGGTGGCCGAGTGGTTGCCCCAGATCGTCATCTTCTTGATGTCCGTTACGGCGGCGCCGGTCTTCTTGGCCAGCTGCGAGATCGCCCGGTTGTGGTCGAGGCGGGTGAGCGCCGAGAACCGCTCGCGCGGAATGTCGGGCGCGTTGGACATCGCGATCAGCGCGTTGGTGTTGGCCGGGTTGCCGGTGACGCCGATGCGGATGTCGTCGGCGGCAACCGAGTTGAGTGCCTTGCCCTGCGCGGTGAAGATCGCGCCGTTGGCCTCCAGCAGGTCGCTGCGCTCCATACCCGGTCCACGCGGCCGGGCGCCGACGAGCAGCGCCAGGTTCACACCGTCGAAGACCTTGTTCGGATCCGCGCCGATTTCGACCCCCGCCAGCAGTGGGAACGCGCAGTCGTCGAGTTCCATCACGACACCTTCGAGCGCCTTGAGCGCGGGCTCGATCTCGAGCAGACGCAGCTCGATCGGGCGCTCGGGCCCCAGCAGCGAACCGCTGGCCAGACGGAACAACAGGCTGTAGCCGATCTGGCCGGCGGCGCCGGTGACGGCGACCTTCAGAGGACTTGCACTCACTTCTTCTACTCCTATGGAGAAAGTCGGGACGTGAACGTTTCGGTCCAAACAGAAACTAGGTCGAAACTAGCGCACCCCTGCCGGTCCAAAACCTCCGGTCCATTACCGGTGCGAATCCCCTGGGACCGCGGGGCAACCGTCATGTCCCCGCGGCTGCCAGGCACTTTTCATGCCATGTTCTGCCCGGACGCGTAGCATGGAGCACCGCTCGGCCGGACCTGCGCAGCGATAGGAGGTTGAGGTGGCCCAGGGATTCGACGCATTGCCCGAGGCACTACGACCCATCGCGAAGCCCCGGGTTTACGAGCCGCATGTTCACCCCGTTCCGCACCCGCCCGACGAGGCCTTGGTCGACTGCGGTGTCTATGTCGACGGCGAGCGGCTGCCCGGCAAGTTCACCTACGCGGACGCGTGCAGCAAGGTGCACGAGATCGAACTGACGGCGCAAGAGCGGCAAGGCGGGCAAGAGGGCGAAGAGGGCGAAGAGGCGCAAGAGCGGCAACACGCATTTGTCTGGGTGGGGTTGCACGAGCCGGACGAGAGCCAGATGCAGGACGTCGCGGACGTTTTCGGACTGCACCCGTTAGCGGTCGAGGACGCAGTGCATGCCCATCAGCGGCCCAAACTGGAGCGCTACGACGACACGCTGTTTCTTGTCTTGAAGACGGTCAATTACGTCCCGCACGAATCGGTGGTGCTGGCTCGCGAGATCGTCGAAACCGGCGAGGTGATGATCTTCGTCGGCAAAAACTTCGTGGTCACGGTCCGCCACGGCGAGCATGGCGGATTGCAGGACGTGCGCAAGCGGATGGATGCCAACCCCGCGCAGCTGCGGCTGGGCCCGTACGCGGTGATGCACGCCATCGCCGACCACGTGGTGGACCACTACCTCGAGGTGACCAGTCTGATGGAATCCGATATCGACAGCATCGAGGAAGTGGCCTTTTCCCCCAGCCGCACGCTCGACGTCGAACCGATCTACCTGCTCAAACGCGAGGTCGTTGAACTACGCCGATGCGTAAGCCCGCTGTCTGCCGCGTTTCAGCGAATGCAGACCGAGAGCAAGGACCTGATCACCAAAGAGGTGCGCCGCTACCTCCGCGACGTCGCCGACCACCAGAATGAGGCCGCCGACCAGATCGCCAGCTACGACGACATGCTCAACTCGCTGGTGCAGGCCGCACTGGCCCGGGTCGGGATGCAGCAGAACTCCGATATGCGCAAGATATCGGCCTGGGCCGGTATCGTCGCGGTGCCTACGATGATCGCCGGCATCTACGGCATGAACTTCCAGTTCATGCCCGAGTTGTCCATCCATTGGGCTTACCCGACGGTGCTCGCCGTGATGACCGCTGTCTGCCTGGTCTTGTACTTCCAATTCCGAAAGCGGAACTGGCTCTAGTACTGCGTCAGTTGGGTTGTGCCGCTCGGCGATTCGGATCCAGCACGTCCACGCCATCGTTCTGCCATGCCTGCCGCATGGCCTCGGCGCCTTTAAGCCGCACCCAGGCCGCTTCGGTCGCGGTGATGGGGGTCGCCGACAAAAAGTTCACCGGGTCGCGCGGCGGCTCCAGCTGTAAATCCGGAATGTCGCTGCGGCCCAACAACACCGCCGTGAACGGCGCCCTCCCCGATGGCCGCGCCCAAAGTGGCGAGCCGAGGTCGATCAGCGCGTCGGCGGCCAGCACCACACCGTCGACCGCCGGCGTGGCCGCCAGTACGGCCAGGCTGCGGGCTATGCCGGTGACCGGCCCGGGATCTCGCAGGCGCAGCACAACTTCGGCACGTGGGCCGCGCAACTGGTCGACGAGAATTTCGGCCGGATCGACCATCGGATGGCGCGAGCAGCCCAGCGACACGTAATGCACCAACCCGTCTGTGCCGGAACGGAATCGGAGCACCTCAATAGTTTCGGTGCCCAGGAATGTCACGCGCGCGGAGTCGGGCTCGGACTCAACCCCCGCGTCGGCGAAGTAGCCGCGCAGGTGCGCGCGCACTTGGTCCAGAGGCTGTGTCACTCCGCTGCGGGTGGCGAGATGGTCAGGTTCACCCCGGAGTCCGCGTCGAAGACGGCGAGTTTGGTGGTGTCGAATGCCAACTCGGTCGACTGCCCGATGGCCGCCTTCGACTCGGCGGGGACCCTTGCTACAAAATGGTTTTCGTGTACTTCTCCCTCTGCCTCCAGCTCGTCCAACTGAGCCGCGTGCACAGCCGGACCCGTGGTGGTGAAGTACAGGTATTTGTCGGCGCCCAACGATTCGACCAAGTCGACCTTGACCTCGAAGGTCAGCGCCCGGATGCGTTGGTAACCGTCGATCAGCGCGGCATCGGCCAGATGTTCGGGTCGCACCCCGACGATGACGTTCTCCGGTTTGGGGTGCTGGGCGATCACCTCTTGAACGTCCGGCGTCAGCATCACCTCCCCAAGGGGCAGGGTCAGTCCGGTCGGCGTCAGTGTGGCGGGGAAGAAATTCATCGCGGGTGAGCCGATGAACCCCGCAACGAAGAGATTGGCCGGACGCTCGTAGAGCTCGTCGGGGGTGCCGATCTGCTGGGCAACACCGCCGTGCATCACCACCACACGGTCTCCCAGCGTCATCGCCTCGGTCTGGTCATGTGTGACGTAGACGGTGGTCGCGCCTAGCTTGCGCTGCAGCCGGGCGATCTCGCCTCGCATCTGCACCCGCAGCTTGGCATCCAGGTTGGACAGCGGCTCGTCCATCAGGAAAGCCTTGGGATGGCGCACAATTGCCCGGCCCATCGCGACACGCTGTCGTTGCCCACCCGACAACTGGGAGGGCTTGCGGTCCAGGAGTTCGGTCAGGTCAAGAATTTTGGCGGTCTCCTCGACCTTCTGCGCGATCTCGGGCTTCTTCATCTTCGCCAAAGTCAGCGGGAAGGCGATGTTCTGCCGCACGGTCATGTGCGGGTAAAGCGCATAGGACTGGAAAACCATTGCGATATCTCGGTCCTTGGGCGCCTTCTCGTTCACCCGCTCGCCGCCGATACGCAATTCGCCTGACGAGATATCCTCAAGTCCGGCAATCATATTCAGCGTCGTGGTCTTGCCGCAGCCGGAGGGCCCGACCAGGATCAGGAATTCGCCGTCGGCGATGGTGACGCTCAGGTCCTTCACCGCGGTCGCCCCGCCGGGGTAAGTCTTGTTGACGTGCTCCAGCACAATCTCGGCCATCGCGCTATCCCTTCACAGCGCCAGAGGTCAAACCGGCGACAATCCGTCGTTGGAAGATTAGAACAAACATGATGATCGGGATCGTAATCACGACGGCACCGGCCGCAATCGATCCGGTTGGTTCCTCGAACTGCGAACTGCCGCTGTAGTTCACGATCGCCACTGGTGCGGTGATCGCCGCCTTGGTGGCGGTCAGCGACAACGCCAGCAACAGGTCGTTCCAGGCGAAGATGAACACCAGGATTGCTGCGGTCACCAGCCCAGGCGCCGCCAGCGGGACGATGACCTTGCGAAAAGCCTGCCCCGGCGTGGCGCCGTCCATCTTGGCCGCCTTCTCCAGGTCCCACGGGACCTCGCGGAAGAACGCCGACAACGTGTAAATAGCAAGGGGCAATGCGAAAGTGATGTAGGGCAGGATCAACCCGGGCCAGGTGTCGAACAAGCCGACCCAGCGTTCGATGTTGAACAACGGTGTGACCAGAGAGATCGCCGGGAACATGGTGATCAGCAGAGCGGCGCCGACGAGCACTCGCTTGCCGGGAAAGTTGAGTCGGGCAATCGCGTAAGCCGCCATCGCGCCCAGCACGACCGAGATCGCGGTGGTGATCAATCCGATCCCGATCGAGTTGATCAGCGCCGAGCTGAAGAAGTCGCCCCGAAAGATACCGCGATAGTTGGCCAAGGTCACCGACGACGGAATCAGCTTGCCGTCCTTGACCGTTGACGTCGGTTTGAGCGACAGGCTGAGAATCCAAAGCACCGGAAGCAGCGCATACACCACCACCAAGGTGTCGATGACGGCCCAAACGGCAGTGCGCCGCTTGTCCACCGGCTCAGCGGCCATCGACGTCACCACCTGGCGCCGCGGCGCCGAAGGCTTTGATGTAAATGAGCGCGATGATGCCCACGCAGATGAAGATCAGCACGCTTATCGCCGAGCCGACCCCGACGTTGAAGCCTTTGAACAGGTTGTCATAGCCCAAGATCGACACCGAGCCGGTGTCGTTGGCGCCGTAGGTCAGCACGTAAATGTTGTCGAAAATCCGGAAGGCGTCCAGGGTCCGGAATAGCAGCGCGACCACGACCGCGGGCTTGATGATCGGCAAGATGATCCTGGTCAGTCGCCGCCAGGCGCCCGCGCCGTCGACCTGGGCCGCTTTCAGTAAATCCTCGGGAACCACTGCCAAGCCGGCCAGTAACAGCAGCGACATGAACGGCGTGGTCTTCCAGACCTCGGCGATGACGACGATGCCCAGCGACGGGATCTGCTCGGTCAGCGGCGCACTGCCGTGCGGCAGCAGGTTGGCCAGATATCCGGTGCCCGGCGTCCAGGCGTAATACCAGCTATATGACGCGACCACCGTGACGATGCCGTATGGGATGAGCACCGCGGTGCGAACCACGCCCTTGCCCACCAGCGTGCGATGCATCACCAGCGCCAGCGCCAGGCCCACCACGAACTCGATCGACACCGAAACCACCGTTATCGCCAGCGTCACAGCCAGCGCCGTCCACCAGTACCGGTCGGTCAAGATCGTTTGGTAATTGCCCAGGCCGATGAACCCGGTGTCGTTGGGGGTGGCCAGGTTGTTGCGCTGCAGGCTCAGCCAGACCGCGTAGCCGATCGGATAAGCCGTCACCGCCAGCATGAGAATCGCCGCGGGTGCAACCAGCATGAACGCCAGTCGCTGTTCTGGTGCCAGCTTTCGGGTGCCGGGCCTTGTCTCGACGGACGTGTGCGGCGGTTCGATGGCCCTCCCAGCCAACGAGGTGGTCACGGCAGCAGCCCCTTCCCGTCGATGGCCTTCTGCACCTGGGTGGTGAGCTCGTCGGCCGTCCGGTCCGGGTCGATCTCGGTGATGGGGCTCAGCACCGACACGAGTCGGATAGCCACCGCCTGATAGACCGGCGTCGCCGGCCGTACCGCGGCGTCGGTGAGCTGCTGGCGAATGACGGTGTACATCGGGTACTTGGTCTGAAATTGCGGGTCGGAATACAGCGAGGTCCGCACCGCGGGCAGGCCGCCCGCTATCGAAACGTATTTCTGGCTCTGCAGGCTGCGCAGGCAGCGGACGGCTTCGAACGCCTCGGCGCGGTGACGGGTGGTACTGGCCACCGCCAGGTTCAACCCGCCGATTGTCACCTTGGCCGGCCTGCCGGGCGCTACGCCGGGGTAACGCGCGAAACCGAACACCTTCTGGCTGGCGTTGTAGGCGATGCGGAATTGCTCGTCGTTGGGCACGAATGCCCCGTCGTTATTGATGGTGCCGGCCAGCTCGGGATTCCGGTTGAGCGGCAGGAAACCCACACCCCCCTTCACCGCGTTCTCCAGCATGGACGCCAGCACAAACGGCCAGTTGACTTCGAGTGCGGCCTTACCCTGTTCGATCGCCAACCGCGCGGTGCCCTCGTCGGTGCGGGTGATCGACGGATCCGCGCCAGGCGCGGTGGCCACCGACTTGAGAATGCGCAGCGCGTTGACGGTGGCGGCGCGGTGGGCAGGCGTGTCGGTCAGGGTGACCTGTCGGCCGTCCTCGGAGAGCACCTGACCGCCCCCGCTCACCAGCAGCGTGTTGAACCACACCACCAGCCCCTCGCCCTCATTGGCCTGCACGCCAATCCAGCTGGGCTGGCCGGCGGCGTGCAACCGGGTTGCCTCGGCCACCATGTCATTCCAATTGCGCGGCGGCTGCTTTACCAAATCTGGCCTGTACCAGAGCAATTGGGTGTTGGTGGTCACGGGTGCGGCATACAGCTTGCGCTTCCAACGGGCCGTCGCCAGCGGCCCCGGCAGGGTATCGACGGTCGCATCGGCCTCGGCCTGCCCGGCCGGGTCGTCGGATAGTGGCAGCGCCCACCCCGCCTCGGCGAACTCCGCAGTCCAGATCACGTCCAGCGCCATCACGTCAAGGCTCCGGTCGTGACCGGTCAGCCGCCGGGCCAGCTGCAAACGTTGCTCGCCGGGCGCTCTGGCCAGACTTATCTGCGCAATGGCGAACCGACCGCCGAGTTCTTCGGTACAGCGATGGGCCATCTCGGTGAACGTCCCGCCGTCAGTGGCCGGCGTGTAGAAGCTGATCACCAACTTGTCGCTACTGGAGCCGCAGGCCGACACCGATGCGATGGTCAATGTAGCCAGCACGATTGCGCCTAGTCGGCGTGCGCGCCCGCGACGACCCACCACCAGATCAGCCTCTCGTCGGGCGTCAGATCGCCAGGCGCGCCAGCAGATCCCGCGCTTTCTCTGCGTTTTGGGGGTCGCAGAGTACGTCGTAGCGGCCCGCCACCAATTGCATAGTCGAGCTGAAATCCCTTGTGCCACGGGCCATTGCGTACGGAACCGCGGAGGTGATCAACCCGAAGAACACCCCGGCAACCAAGCCGGTGGCCAGCGCGGCCCACGGATTCGGGCTGAAGAAGCCGAGCACCAACCCGATGAACAGCCCAAGCCAGGCCCCGCTGAGTACTCCGCCGCCGAGCACCTTGGGCCATGTCAGCCGGCCGGTGACCCGCTCGACCTGCATGAGGTCGACGCCGACGATGGTCACCTGCTGGACCGGGAATTGCTGGTCGGATAGGTAGTCGACCGAGCGCTGCGCCTCGGCGTAGGTCGGATACGACCCGACCGGCCAGCCCTTGGGGGGAGTCGGCAACCCGGGCACACCACGCCGTCCCGCGCCCGTGCCGGTCGGCGTCGCGCCGGGAACTTGCCCAGGCTGGAAAGGACTAGTCATTGGTGGTCATTCTCCTCCGCCCTGGAAATGGCTTCATCCCTGGCCCTCCACCCTATCGAGGCGGCCGCCAAGCAACCTGTGAGCAAATCCGGAGAACCTGCCTGGCCCGGCCCATTTCCGCAGCCGGGCTCGCCCGGCTTGCGGCCGGACTCTCCGCCAGCGCAGAGGTTAGATTGAACAGCATGACAGCTCCCGGCGGCGCCAGCGGCGAGAGTGCCCACGACGACGACGAGGCTCATTCGCCCCCGCCCGGCGAGCAGCCGCCTTGGCAACCTCCCTCGGATTCACCGGCACCGCCGCCGGCAGCCGACTACCCGCCCACGCCGTATCCGCCGTCCAGCTACCCGCCCGGGTATCCAGCTGGATACCCGCCGCCCGCTGGACCCCCCGGTTACCAGCCGCCGGCCGGCTACGGGCCGCCGCCTTCCCATCCGGGCGACTACCCGGGGGGCTACTACCCGCCGCTGGACTACCAGGGGGGCTACGGGCCCCAGGGGGAGATGCAGCCGGGGATGAGCGGGCTGGCAATCGCCTCGCTGATCTCGTCGTTCACCGGCTTGTTCTGCTGCATCGGCGGGATCCTGGCCATCGTGCTGGGCGCGATCGCGCTGGGCCAGATCAAGCGGACTCGCCAAGACGGCTACGCCTTGGCAGTCGCCGGCATAGTAATCGGCGTCGCCACCCTGATTGTCAACGTCATCGTCGCGATTTTCGCGCTGCAGCGTTAGCGGCATCCCCTGGAGATACTGATACCTGCGGCGGCCATGCGACCACCGGCTGCCTAGGCTCTCTTGGATGGGACCGGTCAACAGGGTGTACGTCGCGCGGCTCGCGCAAATGTTGGTGCTGGGTCCCGCTGACCTGCTCGGGGTGCTGATCCGACCGATGCCGAGATGCTGCTGACCCGGATGGGGTCGTCAAGAAATCCCGGTGAATATATTCAGACGCGGACTAGGACGATTCGGTTCCGCATCACAGCGGTCTGAACGTGGTGTCTTGCTCGAATGCTGGTGAAGCACCGGCCGCATTGCGTACACCGAACTTCGGCTGTCCGTTATGTTGGTGGTTGTGCTCGTGTTTGGTTTGGCTCCTGGCGTTGTGGTTCAAGGGTTTTGATGTCCGTGACCACGCCGTGCCCACACTTTGCAGATACTTTCCGACAATTCGCGTTAATTACAGCGATGTCTTTAAGCTGCTAGCCCCAGATCCGGCCCTGTGACCTGCGGGGAGAAATGAATACCAAATCAACCATTGCGCCACTCCCGTCACGGGAGTTATGTATGGTGATCAAGTTCACGAAGCAAAGAAGAGGTTTCCGGAAGCTCACATACCCATCTGGCAGCTCACATACTTAGGACGGTCGAGTGCGCATAGGGGGACGCTGGGGTGCACGCCCGGCCGTCACGGCGGTCCGGAAGCGGGCAGTCAGCGTAACGCGGACGCCGGCATTCGGGGTAGCCGTGATTACCCCATTGGTGTTAGCCGGAGCGGTTGGAGGGGCGGCTCCGCCGTTTCACGGAAAAAGCCCAATCCCGTCCGTGCATGCCGTCATCACCCCGGTAGCTGCCGTCTCCCCTACCGTCCCCGACCTCTCCGGTCCCGCGGTCATCGCGATCGAGCATGCTCCGACCGCCTTCCACGTCGCCGCGGGCGCCGTTTCGGCGCCGCCGCCACCAATGATCGTGCACGCGCCTGGTGCGCTGGGCATCCCGATGATTGCCCTTTCGGCCTACCGCAGTGCCGAACAGAAGATGGCAGTCGAGGCCCCCGGCTGCGGCATCAGCTGGAACCTGCTGGCCGGGATCGGGCGCATCGAGTCGGGCCACGCGGGCGGCGGCGCCGTCGATGCGCGCGGCACCGCGGTCGTCCCGATATACGGTCCCGCACTGGATGGCACGCTGCCCGGCAACGAGGTCATCCTGCAGAGCAGCGTCGGCAATCGCGTCACCTACGCCCGTGCGATGGGGCCCATGCAGTTCTTGCCTGGCACATGGGCGCGGTACGCGTCGGACGGCAAGGGCGACGGCATAGCCGATCCACAAAACCTGTTCGACGCCACGCTGGCGGCTGCCCGGTACTTGTGCAGCGGCGGGCTCAACCTGCGCGACCCGGCAGGGGTGATGGCCGCGATCTTGCGCTACAACAACTCGATGCCCTACGCCCAGAACGTGCTGGGCTGGGCGGCGGCCTACGCGACCGGCGTCGTCCCGGTCGACCTGCCGCCGATCACCGGGCCGCCGCCCCCGCTCGGCGACGCACACGACGAGCACCCGGAGGGACTGGGCCCCGGCCTGCCGATGAACGTCAACGGCCTGCCGGTCGACGATCCGCTCGCGCGGATGCCGCTGATCGATTTCGGCCCGCCTCAAGTTCTCAGTCAGCCACCGATGTTCCCGTGGATGGCGCCCAACACCCCGGCACCGGCGCAGACGCGACAGCCTGGGTGCACGCTGATCTGCATCGGCCCACAAAGCCCGCCGCCGGGCGGACCGCAGTTTCCGCCGCCGGCTTTTCCACCGGGAGTAGGCCCACCGCCACCCCCTGACGCTGTCCCGCCAGGGGCACCGCCGGCCGGCCCGCTGCCGGCCCCGCCCATGGGCCCACCCGCCGGCCCTGCCCCGGGCACGCCACCGGGCCCGCCGGCGGGACCGCCTAACGCCTCGCCGTCGCCCAAGCCGGCCGGCCCGCCGCCGAACGCGGCGAGCAACTCCCGGGCGCCCAACCAGCCGGCACCCGCCCCGGCGGCCTGACCCGTCGGCCGATCGGCCGGTAGCAGAGCCGCCTACACTCGGCGGTGATGTCCCGTCATGACTCTTCTGATTTGAAAGCCGACCTGAGCGCAGCCATCCGCACCGCCCTAGGCAAGGTGATCGACCCCGAATTACGGCGTCCCATCACCGAACTCGGGATGGTCAAGAGCATCGACATCGCCCCCGACGGCGGCGTGCACGTGACGATTTACCTGACCATTGCCAGCTGCCCGAAGAAGAACGAAATCAGCGAGCTGGTAACCAAAGCGGTCGCCGACGTTCCCGGCACCGGCGCGACAAAGGTCAGCCTGGACGTGATGAGCGACAAGCAGCGCACCGAGCTGCGCAAACAGTTGCGCGGCGATGCCCGCGAGCCCGTCATCCCGTTCGCTCAGCCAAGCTCACTGACCCGGGTGTATGCCGTCGCGTCCGGTAAAGGCGGAGTCGGCAAGTCCACCGTCACGGTGAATCTCGCCGCGGCGATGGCCGCCCGCGGCCTGTCGGTGGGTGTGCTCGACGCCGATATCCACGGCCATTCCATCCCGCGGATGATGGGCAGCACCGACCGGCCCACCCAGGTTGAGTCGATGATCCTGCCGCCGATCGCTCACGAGGTGAAGGTCATCTCGATCGCGCAGTTCACCGAGGGCAATACGCCGGTGGTGTGGCGGGGGCCGATGCTGCACCGGGCGTTGCAACAGTTCCTGGCCGACGTCTACTGGGGCGATCTGGACGTGCTCCTGCTCGATCTACCGCCGGGAACCGGCGACATCGCCATCTCGGTGGCCCAGCTGATCCCGAACGCGGAGATTCTCGTGGTGACCACGCCACAGCTGGCCGCTGCCGAGGTCGCCGAACGGGCCGGCAGCATCGCACTGCAGACTCGTCAGCGCATCGTCGGCGTCGTGGAGAACATGTCGGGGCTGCTGCTGCCGGACGGCTCAACACTGCAGGTCTTCGGCGAGGGCGGCGGCCGGCAGGTCGCCGAGCGGCTGTCGCGTGCGACCGGCGCCGACGTGCCGCTAATGGGCCAGATCCCGCTGGACCCCGCGCTGGTGGCCGCCGGTGATTCCGGCAAACCGATCGTGCTGAGCGCGCCCGACTCGCCGGCGGGCAAGGCACTGTGCAGCGTCGCCGACGGCTTGTCCACGCGACGGCGCGGACTGGCCGGCGTGTCGCTGGGCCTCGATCCGACCAAGCGCTGAGTAGCCGTCGGGTTCAGGTCGCGTCGGTGTCCCACGGCGTGTGACCGGGAGCGTGCGGTTCGGCCGCAAACGTCGTGGACTCTCCGTTCGACCCCGGCATCGGCTGCGACGGCTCCGCCGCCGCGGACGGCCGCGCGGGGGCTCCATTGACCGGCCGGTCGAAGTTCCCGGTGAGGAAGGAGTCATCCCCGTCCAGCAGGTGCTTGGTCAGCGCGGCGCGCGGTGTCATACCGCGCAGTCTCTGCAGCTCACTCAGCGGACCACGCAGATCGTCGAACTCGGGTCCGAGGTCCTCGCGCAGCTGGCTGGTCACACCGCTGAGGTAGTCACGCGCCTGCCGCAACGCATTCGACGTCCAGCGGATGGCACCCGGGAGCCGCTCCGGCCCAAGGATCACCAACCCGACCACGACGAGGACCAGGATGTGCTCCCAGCTCAGGTTCCCGAACACCTAGCCGTTATCTCCGTCTGGTTTCACCGTCAGCGTGACGTGCCGACCATCACGGACCACCTCTACCGGGGCGTCCTGCCCGGTGGTCAGCTGTCTGACCGCGACCACGAACTCGTCGGCATCGGCGACCTTACGATTGCCGACCTTGACGACCACGTCGTTTTCCAGGATTCCGCCCTTCTGCGCCGGGCTTCCTGCCTTCACATTGGCGACCTGTGCACCGGACGCGATCGCGTTGCTCACCGACCGGGTGCTGACCCCCAACGTCGGGTGCACGATCTTTCCGTCTTTGATCAAGGTCTGCGCGACCTCTTTGGCCTCGTTGATCGGGATCGCGAAGCCCAGCCCACTTGCGCTGTCCGACAACGACTTCCCCGCGGTGTCGATGCCGATCACGTCGGAATCCATGTTGATCAACGGCCCACCCGAGTTGCCGTGGTTGATCGAGGCGTCGGTCTGGATCGCGTCGATGACGGTGTCGGTGTCAGAGCCCTCCCCCGACAACGGGACAGGGCGGTGCAGCGCGCTGACGATGCCGTGCGTCACGGTGCTGCGCAGCCCCAGCGGCGAACCTGCGGCAAGCACCTCGTCACCGACACGCACCTTGTCCGAATCACCCAGCCGGGCCACGCTCAGATTGTCGACGTTATCGACCTTCAGGACGGCCAGGTCGGTCTTGGGGTCGCGCCCCACGAGGTTGGCGGGCACTTCCTTGCCGTCGTTGAAAACCACGGTGGTCTTGAACTGGCTGGGATTGTTGGCCGCCTCGGAAATCACGTGGTTGTTGGTGACGATGTAGCCGCGACCGTCGACTACGACACCGGACCCCTGCATGCCTTCCTGGTCGCTCTTCGACTCGATGGTCACCACGGCATCGGCGGTCGTGGCCGCCACCTTCGCGAACCGGCCCGCCGGCCCTTCGTTGTTGCCAAGGGTCGACAGCGTCACCTTCGAGGTGGTGAACGCTTCGACGACTTCGGCCGTCTTGCGGCCGATCATTCCGCCGATCAGCCCAATCACCAGCGCGATGAGCAGCAGCACGGCCAGCGCGAGATAGGACACCTTGCGGCCGAACAGCACGTCGCGCACGCCCAGCTTGCCGCCGTAGCCGAGCGCGGAGTGCGGTGCCGGCGGGGTAACCGCCGGGGATCCCAGCGCGGCCGCGGCCGCAGGGTCTCGCCATGGATCGTCGAGCTCGTCCGGCCCGGCGCCGTCCTTCTCGGCGGCCAGCGCACCGGCGTCGACAGGGTGGCGCTGCAGCGACTCGCCGACTCCGACGGGCCGGCTGAACGCCTCATCTAAAACGGGGTCGGCCGGTTGATCGTGCGGCCTGAACTCAGCCTGCTCCCGGTACTTCTGCGGGCGCACGCGCTCCGCCACGAAAGACCCCAGCTGTCCGGCGGGGCGACCGAACGCTTGCCGCGAGGCGGGGTCGACCGGTGGCCGGGATATGGGGCGCGGCGCCAGGCGGTTGCCACCGTTATTGCCGCTGTCGTTGCCTTGGTCGGAGGTCACCTGATCCTCTTTTAAATCCTCATCTGGGCGCTCGAGACAGGCCTAATACAGGGCCCACGTACGGCCAAGCACCGCGCACGGCATTGTTCGTGTCCACCCCAGTATCCACGGTTTTGGTTGCAGGGACTCAAGCTACCGGCGCTTACGCTGGTCGCGCGCATCGCGGTCAGCGAAACGGTCGGGTACCTGGGATGTCGTGTCGTCGGGCGAACTGTGCGGAATATCGGCCAGCATTCCGAGCAACGCGCTGGGGATACGGATCGGCTGCGAGTCGCGCAATGCGCTGCGCGCCCGGCTCTGATCTTCGACTTCGGCCGCGCATTGTGGGCACAGCGAGAGGTGATGCGCGGCGCGTAAATGTGCGTTCATCCGGAGCTCGCCGTCGACGAAGGCCGCGATGGCCTCGACGGACAGATGCTCGGTGGAACCGAACCGGCGCGGCGCGCCGACCGGCGCATCACTTTGGGAGGCGAATTGTGCGGGCAGCCAGGAGAACGCGCGGCGGAACACATGTCCTCGGTCGGGCATCACCACTCCTTTCGCTGCCACGTACACCTCGAATGTAGCGCGACGAAGCGCCCCATACCCTGTCTCGAGCCCGCAAAACCGCACGAATGTCATCCCGCGCGAGCCAATCGGGCTGTGGATAAACCGATGGCTGGCTCTCAGCCCGTGGCTTGTGCACCGGGGCCGCTCGCTGAACTACGCCGACTTGGCGTGCAGCGTGTCGTTGCGGATGCCATGTTCGGGATGCGCGGCCAGGTAGTCGCGCAGCGCCTGACGCCCGCGGTGTATGCGGCTGCGTACGGTGCCCAGCTTCACGCCCAGAGTGGCACCGATCTCCTCGTAGGACAGACCTTCGATATCGCACAGCACAACCGCGGCGCGAAATTCCGGCGGCAGCGAATCCAGGGCTGCCTGCAAATCGGGCCCAAGCCGCGAGTCGTGGTAAATCTGCTCGGGGTTTGGTTCGTCGGCGGGCACTCGGTCGTAATCCTCAGGCAACGCTTCCATCCGGATGCGCGCACGCCGGCGGACCATGTCGAGAAACAGGTTCGTGGTGATGCGGTGCAGCCAGCCCTCAAAAGTTCCCGGCTGATAGTTCTGCACCGACCGGAACACCCGGATGAAAGTCTCCTGGGTCAAGTCCTCAGCGTCGTGCTGGTTTCCCGACAGCCGGTAGGCCAGCCGGTACACCCGATCGGCATGCTGACGCACCAGCTCGTCCCACGACGGCATCGTGGCCTTGTCCCCGGTCGCGTCGAACACCGCGGTTCCCTGCAACGCCTCGGGTGTTTCCGCCCACTCGTCGTCTCGGCATTGCTGAGCATGAGACATGCTGGTCGTGCTCAAAAGCGTGGTGATGATCGGATCCTCCGGGTTTGCCCTGCCACCAGGGTCTGACAATTCGTCCCCAGCGGCAACACGAAGTCGCCACTGTGTATTCCCGGTCCAGTACCCGCCACGTTCCATACGGAAACCGTCGCGCATCGGCGTATGCAGGGCATAGGAGCAAACTGAGGTTTGGCTGAGAAATCTGATCGTTACCTGCGTTAAGCAGGGTGTATCCATCGCGGAGTGACCTTCGTCGCGCTGCGCTGTTGGGGCGTGTCGTAACGGCCCGGCTCAGGCGCGCCTGATCTACTGCACCGCGAATCCGACATACGCTGCGGGTCATGGACGGTACCGATGACAGCTCGGTGACCCCCGGCCATGCGGCCCCCAGTCGAGCCGAATCACTTTCCGCGCACGCCGAGGGGTCGATATCAGAAGATGCGATTTTGGCGGGCGCCCGCGAGCGCGCCGTGGACATCGGCGCCGGGGCGGTGACGCCCGCGGTCGGTGCGCTTTTGAGCCTGCTGGCCAAGCTCAGCGGCGGCAAGGCGGTCGCCGAGGTGGGGACCGGTGCGGGAGTCAGCGGACTCTGGTTGTTGTCGGGCATGAGCGACGACGGTGTCCTGACCACGATCGACATCGAGCCCGAGTATCTGCGGCTGGCCAAGCAGACATTCGCCGAAGCCGGCATCGGACCGTCACGCACCAGGCTGATCAGCGGCCGGGCCCAAGAGGTGCTCACCCGTCTCGCCGACGAATCGTATGACCTGGTGTTCGTCGACGCCGACCCGATCGACCAGCCCGATTACGTGGTCGAGGGCGTACGCCTGCTGCGATCCGGCGGAGTCATCGTCGTGCACCGGGCCGGGCTGGGCGGGCGTGCCGGCGATCCCGCGGCCCGCGACGCCGAGGTGGTTGCGGTTCGCGAGGCGGCCCGGCTCATCGCCGAGGACGAGCGGCTCACCCCCGCGCTGGTGCCGCTCGGCGACGGCGTGCTGGCCGCCGTCAGGGACTAGTTTCCAACCTTTACGGATTCCTAGCGGCGTGTCGTGTTGACGCCACACTGAACGCGTGTTTAGTGTACTGAACATGCGTTCAGCCGACCTGACCGCCGCCGCCCGGATCCGCGATGCGGCCATCGAGCAGTTCGGTCAGCACGGCTTCGGTGTCGGGCTACGCACGATCGCCGAGGCCGCGGGAGTGAGCGCCGCACTGGTCATCCATCACTTCGGCTCGAAGGACGGCCTGCGCAAGGCCTGCGATGACTACATCGCCGAAGAGATTCGCAGCGGCAAGTCCGAAGCAATGCGGTCAACCGATCCGGCCACGTGGTTTGCGCAGATGGCCGAGATCGAGTCCTACGCCCCGTTGATGGCCTACCTGGTGCGCAGTATGCAGACCGGCGGCGACCTGGCAAAGACGTTATGGCAGAAGATGATCGACGATGCCGAGGAGTACCTGGACGACGGGGTGCGAACCGGATTGCTCAAGCCGAGCCGCGACCCGCGCGCCAGGGCGAAGTACCTGTCGATAACTGGCGGGGGCGGGTTCCTGCTGTATCTGCAGATGCATGAAAACCCAACGGATTTGCGGGCGGTCCTGCGCGACTATGCCCGCGATATGGTGCTGCCCGCTCTAGAGATCTATACCGACGGATTGATGGCTGACAGCACCATGTACGACGCATTTCTGGCCGCAGATGATCAAGGAGAATCCCATGCCAGTTGACAATTCCGCGCCCATCGAAATCCGCAATCTGACCAAAAATTTCGGAGCTGTGCGGGCGCTGGACGGCCTCAACCTGACGGTGCGCGCAGGAGAAGTGCACGGGTTCCTCGGGCCGAACGGCGCCGGGAAGTCCACCACCATCCGCATCCTGCTGGGTCTGGTGAAGGCCGACGGCGGGAACGTGCGGTTGCTGGGCGGCGACCCTTGGACCGACGCTGTCGAATTGCACCGCCAGATCGCTTATGTGCCAGGCGATGTCACGCTATGGCCTTCGCTTACCGGCGGCGAGACCATCGACCTGCTGGCCCGAATGCGTGGCGGCATCGACGACAAGCGTCGCGAGGAGCTGATCGAGCGGTTCGACCTCGACCCGCACAAGAAGGCGCGCACGTACTCGAAGGGCAACCGCCAAAAAGTCTCCCTGATTTCAGCCTTCTCGTCGCGGGCCGGGCTACTGCTCTTGGATGAGCCCAGCAGCGGCCTGGACCCGTTGATGGAGAACGTATTTCAGGAGTGCGTCGGCGAGGCGCGAGACCGCGGTGTGACTGCCTTGTTGTCCAGCCACATCCTGGCGGAAACAGAAGCGCTGTGCGAAAGGGTGACCATCATCCGGGCCGGCAGGACCATCGAGAGCGGTTCGCTGGACTCGATGCGTCACCTCAGCCGCACCTCGATCAAAGCCGAAATGACGGGTGATCCCGGCGATCTCACTCGGATCAAAGGGGTCGAAGACATCAGTATCGACGGCAACACCCTGCGCGCCCAGGTTGACAGCGAAAGCCTCGGAGAGCTCATCCGGGTGCTCGGCGACGCCGGAGTGCGCAGCCTCGTCAGTCAGCCGCCGACTCTCGAAGAACTCTTCCTGCGCCACTACGACACGGCGGGCACCGACGGTCAACGTGAGCACAGCGGTAAGAAGGTTTCAGCGCTATGAGCACCGCGATTCTGGATCGGCCACACCCTCCTGCACAGCATGGGCCGCAACGCAGTTCGAACTTCTCCGGAACGCTTGGGATGCTGCGGCTCTATTTGCGCCGCGATCGAATCTCGTTGCCGCTGTGGGTGCTGCTGCTCTCGCTCCCGTTGGCCACGGTGTACGTCGGCAGCATCGAAAAGGTCTACCCCACCCAGGCCGGCCGGGCCGGATTCGCGGCCTCCATCATGGCCAGCCCGGCCCAGCGTGCGCTCTATGGGCAGATCTACAACGACAGCCTTGGGGCAGTTGGCATTTGGAAAGCCGGTATGTTTCATGTGCTGATCGCAGTGGCCGTCATCCTCACGGTGATCCGGCACACCCGCGCTGACGAGGAGACCGGCCGGACCGAGCTGATGGACTCGACCGCGGTCGGCCGGTATGCCAGCCTCAGTGCGGCGCTGATGTTGTCGTTCGGGGCCTCGATCGCGACCGGCGCGATCGGCGCGGCGGGATTGCTCAGCACCGACATCCCGCCCGGCGGATCATTGGCTTTCGGGGCGGCGCTGGCCGGCTCCGGCCTGGTGTTCACCGCCGTTGCCGGGGTGGCCGCGCAGCTGTCGCCGAGCGCACGATTCGCCCGCGGTGTCGCGTTCGCGGTGTTGGCGGCCGCATTCACGCTGCGCGCCATCGGTGATGCCGGTTCTGGCAAGCTGTCGTGGCTCTCGCCGCTGGGCTGGTCACTACAGGTCAGGCCATATGCGGGCGATCGCTTGTGGGTGCTGCTGCTGCATCTGACGACGGCGGCGCTACTCACCGTGGTGGCGTATCGGCTGCTCGCCGGCCGCGACGTCGGCGCTGGACTCATTGCCGAGCGCGCCGGTCCCGGTACCGCCGCGCCGGCGCTGGGCAATGTCTTCGGGTTGGCCTGGCGACTGGACCGCGGCGCATTACTGCTGTGGACCGTGGGCCTGTGTCTTTATGGCCTGGTGATGGGCAGTGTGGTGCACGGCATCGGCGATGAGCTGGGCGACAGCACCCTGGCGCGCGACATTGTCGCGCGGATGGGCGGCACCAGCGCCTTGGAGGAGGCTTTCGTCGCGGTGGCGTTCGCCATGATGGGCATGGTGGCCGCCGCGTTCGCCGTCTCGCTCACCTTGCGGCTACATCAGGAAGAATCTGGCCAGCGAGCCGAGACCGCCCTGGCCGGTGCGGTCTCGCGCACTCGTTGGCTGGCGAGCCATTTGACCGCCGCGCTGGCTGGGTCGGCGTTCGCAATGCTGGCGTGCGGCGTGGTGGGCGGACTCGTGTACGGCATCGCGGCCGGCGACGTCGGCGGCAAGTTGGCCATCGTTGTCGGAACTGCGGCCGTACAACTGCCCGCGGTCTGGTTACTGTCCGCCGTGACAGTCGCATTGTTCGGTATCGCACCGCGGTTCACGCCGATGGCCTGGGGCGTGCTGGTGGGATTCATCGCGTTGTACCTGATCGGCTCGTTGGCGGGTTTCCCGCAGTGGTTGCTCGATCTCGAACCTTTCGCGCACGTTCCGCGGATCGGCAGCGACTTCACCGCCGTGCCCCTATTGGGGTTGCTAGCCATCGATATCGTATTGATTGCGCTGGGCGTCATGGCATTTCGACGGAGGGATCTACAATCGTGAAGACCGGTGTGCGAGCGACCACATCGTCCGTGTATGGGCTGGCCGTATTGAGCTTGATCCTGTTCTTGCTGTCCGGCACGTTAAACTATTGGCAAGCATGGGCTTTCACAGCCACCTTCGTCGCGGTGACGATCTTCCCGAGCATCTACCTCGCGCGGACAAACCCGGCCGCACTGCAGCGCCGCATGCACGGCGGCCCATTGGCAGAAGGCAGAGCGCTGCAGAAGGTGGTGATCACTGGCGCGTTTCTGGCATTGTTCGCGATGGTGGTGTTCAGCGCGTACGACCATCGGATGGGCTGGTCATCGGTGCCCGCCTGGGTGTCAGTGCTCGGTGATGTCCTGGTAGCGACCGGGCTCGGTATCGCCATGCTGGTGGTCATCCAGAACTCCTATGCGGGCGCTACGGTTACGGTGGAGACCGGTCAGACGGTCGCCTCCAGCGGTGTCTACAAGTTCGTGCGGCACCCGATGTATGTCGGCAACCTAATCATGATGATCGGCATTCCCCTTGCGCTCGGCTCCTACTGGGGACTTCTGTTCGTCATACCGGGCCAGGCGGTGATCGTCTTCCGCATCCTGGACGAGGAGAAGCTCCTCACCCAGCAATTGGCGGGATACCCCGAATACACCCAGCGAGTTCGCTATCGGCTGGTGCCTTACGTGTGGTGACCCACGTCGTTGCGTCTTAGGGTATGGGCGTGGCGCGCAACCCGGCACCTACCCTGGACCGGCCCTGGCGACGACCCGGCGCTCTGCGGTACGCGCTGGGCCGGATTCGCTCCATCGCCAGACCCCCGGTAACCGTCACCGATCCACCGACAGACATCCTTATCGAGGGTGACGTCAACGTGCCAACCCGCGATGGAACAGTGTTGCGTATCAACGTCTTCCGAAAAAGCGACGACATCACTCGGCCGGTCATCCTGAGCATCCATCCCTACGGCAAAGACAATCTGCCGAAGCGGCGGGGCAGGAAGTGGACGTTCTCGGTGCAATACCGCGCGTTGCGCCAGCCGAAACCCGTGAGCTTCTCGGCCATGACCGGCTGGGAGGCCCCGGATCCGGCCTGGTGGACCGCACAAGGCTTCACCGTGGTGAATGCCGACTCGCGCGGCTGCGGCCATTCCGACGGAACCGGAAAGCTGCTCTCGCGCCAAGAAGCCGAGGACACCTATGACCTCGTGCAGTGGATCGCCGACCAGCCGTGGTGCGATGGCAGCGTCGTAATGCTCGGCGTGTCGTACTTGGCTATCAGCCAGTACGCCGTCGCTGCCCTGCCGCCGCCCGCGCTGCGGGCGATCTGCCCGTGGGAAGGCTTCACCGACGCCTATCGCGACCTCACCTTTCCGGGCGGAATTCGGGAGTCCGGCTTCACCCGGCTGTGGTCGAGGAACATCGATCGCGATACGCGGCAGACCTACACCCTCGCGCCGATGCAAGACGAGCATCCACTGCGCGACGACTTCTGGCGCTCGCTGGCGCCCGACCTGTCGGCGATCAAGGTTCCCATGCTGGTCTGCGGTAGCTTCTCGGACAACGACCTGCACACCCGCGGCTCGATCCGGGCGTTCACTCGCGGCGGCTCCCCCCACGCCCGCCTCTACACCCATCGCGGCGGCAAATGGGCGACTTTCTACTCCGAACCCGCGCTGGCTGAGCAGCTGAATTTCTTCCGCGGCGTGCTGGACGGCGCGCCCGATTCCCGCAGCGTTCGCCTCGAGGTGCGCGAGGACCGCGACACCATCACCGCGGTGCGCGAAGAAACCGAGTGGCCGCTTCCCCGAACCCGTTGGCGGCCAATGTACCTCGCCGATAGCGGGGCGTTGACACCCGAGCAGCCGCCGACAGCGGGCAGCGTCACCTTCGAAACCCATTCTCGTGCAGCGGCATTCAGCTGGACCTTCCCCGCAGAGACCGAGCTGACCGGTCCGATGGTCGCGCGGTTGTGGGTGGAACTGGACGGCTGCGATGACGCGAACCTGTTCGTCGGCGTGGAGAAGTGGCGCGACGGGCGGTTCGTCGAATTCGAGGGGTCCTACGGCTACGGCCGTGACCGGATCACCACCGGCTGGCAGCGCGTCTCGCTGCGTGCGCTGGACCCCGAGCTCTCGCAGCCCTGGGAGCCGGTCGCGACATGCACCGAGCCGCAGCCGCTATCCGCCGGCGAGGTGGTCGCAGTCGATGTCGCACTTGGCCCGTCGGCGACGCTGTTCCGTGCCGGCGAGCAGTTGCGGCTGGTGGTCGCCGGACGCTGGCTGTGTCCACGCAATCCGCTTACCGGCCAAGTCCCGGCGGCCTACCTCAACTCACCGCGCGGTCGGGTCACCCTGCACTGGGGCCCGCGTCACGACGGGCATCTGCTGATCCCGGAGATCCCCGGGGAATCGAGCTAGATCCAGACGCCCTTGCCCACCGCGACCACGCCGCCGGCGCTGATCGCGAAGCGTTCCCGGTCCTTCTCCAGATCCACTCCGACCATCTCACCGGGGCCGACGACGACGTTCTTGTCCAGGATGGCGTGGCGTACCACCGCGCCGCGGCCGACCCGGACCCCCGGCATGATCACGCTGCCTTCCACGATCGCTCCGTCATCCACCACAACATTCGACGACACCACCGAGTTGCGCACCGAGGCCGCCGAGATGATGCTGCCCGCGCCCACCACCGACTCCTGGGCAGAGCCGCCGTTGACGAATTTCGCCGGCGCCAGGTTCTCCGACTCGCCGCGGATGGGCCAGCGCCTGTTGTACAGATTGAACACCGGATGCACCGACACCAGGTCCATGTGCGCGTCGTAGAACGCGTCCAGCGTCCCGACGTCGCGCCAGTAGGCCCGGTCGCGGTCGGTGGCCCCGGGTACCTCGTTATCGGAGAAGTCGTAAACCGCGGCAATCCCGTCGTCCACCAATCGCGGGATGATGTCACCACCCATGTCGTGATCCGAGTGGTCGTCGTCGGCGTCGGCACGAATCGCATCGATGAGCACCTTGGTGGTGAAGATGTAGTTGCCCATCGACACAAACGTCGTCTCCGGGTCATCCGGGGTCCCCGGCGGCTCCAGTGGCTTCTCCAGGAAACTGCGGATACGACCGGAGTCGTCGGAGTCAATACAACCGAATGCGTGTGCCTCGGTGCGCGGAACTCGGATCCCGGCCACCGTTGCGCCGGCCCCGCTGTCGATATGGAACCGGACCATCTGCTCGGGGTCCATCCGGTATACGTGATCGGCGCCGAAAACCACTATGTAGTCAGGGTCTTCGTCGTAAATCAGGTTGAGCGATTGATAGATCGCGTCGGCGGAGCCGGTGTACCAACGCGGGCCGAGGCGCTGCTGGGCCGGCACCGGGGTGATGTACTCGCCGGCCAGGCCGGACAGCCGCCAATTCTGCGAAATGTGACGGTCCAGTGAATGCGACTTGTATTGGGTGAGTACGCAGACCCTCAGATAACGGGCGTTGACGAGATTGGACAGGACGAAGTCGATCAATCGATAGGCGCCACCAAAGGGAACCGCGGGTTTGGCCCGGTCCGCGGTCAGCGGATACAGCCGCTTACCCTCACCGCCGGCCAGGACGATGCCCAGCACGTGTGGTGGCGCTTCCCTCATGGTTTTTAACCTATCGGCCGCCGCGAACCGCTGCCAGGGGGAAGCGCCCTATTGGCCTCCCGATCAGGCGAGCTCTGACGGGCTGTCCGTCAAGGTATTTGGCTCGGGCCGATGCGCCGATCTCCACGACGGATCGTCCCGCCCGACTCGCGGACGGGGACGTCAGCGAACTACGGTGCGGAGTATGCGGGTGGCGATGATGACTCGGGAGTACCCACCAGAGGTCTACGGCGGAGCCGGGGTACACGTCACCGAACTGGTCGCACAACTGCGCCGGCTGTGCGCGGTCGACGTGCACTGCATGGGCGCGCCCCGTCCCGGCGCCTTCGCCTATCAGCCCGACCCGCGGATTCACGGCGCCAACGCAGCTCTGTCCACCTTGTCCACCGACCTCATGATGGCCAATGCCGCATCTGCGGCCACCGTCGTGCATTCACACACCTGGTACACCGGCCTGGCCGGGCATCTGGCCGCTTTGCTCTACGACATCCCGCATGTGCTGACCGCGCATTCGCTCGAGCCGATGCGCCCGTGGAAGGCCGAACAACTCGGCGGCGGCTATCGGGTGTCGACATGGGTGGAACACACCGCGGTGCTGGCCGCCGACGCGGTGATCGCGGTCAGCTCCGGTATGCGTGAGGACATGCTGCGGGTCTACCCGACGCTGGATCCTAGCCTGGTACACGTCATTCGGAGTGGGATCGACACCGACGTGTGGCATCCGGCCGGGCCGGTGTGCACCGGCTCCGTCCTGGCCGAACTCGGCGTCGATCCAAGCCGGCCCAGCGTGGCGTTCGTCGGGCGGATCACCCGGCAGAAGGGCGTGGCACATCTGCTGGCGGCCGCGCACCAATTCAGCTCCGACGTGCAGTTGGTGCTGTGCGCCGGCGCTCCCGACACCCCGGAGATGGCCGACGAGATTCAGTGCGCCGTAGCCGCGTTGGCCCGCAATCGCACCGGGGTGTTCTGGATCCGGGAAATGCTGCCCATCGGGAAGCTACGCGAAATACTTTCGGCGGCAACCGTCTTTGTGTGCCCGTCGGTGTACGAGCCGTTGGGCATTGTGAACCTGGAGGCGATGGCCTGCGCTACCGCGGTGGTGGCCTCCGACGTCGGCGGGATACCCGAGGTGGTCGCCGACGGGGTCACCGGGTCGCTGGTGCATTACGACGCCGACGACGCAGGCGGTTACCAAGCCAGGTTGGCCGAAGCGGTCAATGCGCTAGTCGCCGACCCCGAAAAAGCGGAGCGCTACGGCCGTGCAGGGCGCCAGCGCTGCATTGAGGAATTCTCCTGGGCCCGCGTCGCCGAGCAAACGGTGGACATCTACCGGAAGGTTTGTGCGTGACCTCGCCTGGCAGACCGTAGCTGGGTGCTAGCTGGTGACGCCCTTGAGTTCGTCGCCCAGTGCGGCGGCTTCGTCGGGCGTCAACTCGACGACAAGACGACCACCACCCTCAAGTGGTACCCGCATTACGATGCCGCGCCCCTCCTTGGTTGCTTCCAGAGGACCGTCTCCGGTCCGGGGCTTCATCGCCGCCATCGAGTGCTCCCTCCAAGTTCGAGCTGGCCCGCCTTCGCGGACCGGGTCGGCGCCGAGCACGCCCCGCCAGTGAATTTCCAGCCATACCCGACATTGAACTGCCAAATCACTCCCCCATTGTTCCCTATTCGGGTCAGCAGTTACACAAAGACCCGGCTCTCGGGCCTCACTGGCCTTGCGCGGGCACCCAGCAAGCGCGGATATGGTCGTCCACCATGCCGGTCGCCTGCATCAGCGCATAGGCGGTGGTAGGCCCGACGAAGCGAAATCCGCGCCGTTTCAGCTCGCGCGCCATGGCCTTCGATTCGGCCGTGGCCGACGGGATTTCAGACAGGTCGGCGGGCCGGGGGCGCTGCGGCGGCGCAAACGACCACAGCAGCTCGGACAGGTCTTCCGAAGTTCCCAGGTCAGCCGCCGCACGGGCGTTGGCGATCGTCGCATCGATCTTGGCCCGGTTTCGGACGATCCCCGGGTCGGCCATCAGCCGTTGCACGTCGGCGTCGGTATAGCGGGCGACCTTCTCGATGTCGAAGCCGGAGAAGGCGCGCCGAAAATTCTCCCGTTTGCGCAGGATGATCAGCCACGACAGGCCGCTCTGGAAGGCCTCGAGGCTCATCCGCTCGAACAACGCGACCCGGCCGTGGGTTGGCCGGCCCCACTCCTGGTCGTGGTAGTTGCGATACAGCTCATAGTCGGCCCCGGTCCGAAGATCCGCCCAGCCGCAGCGAACCAGCCCGTCGTCGCTCACGTCCGATCCTGCTGATCTCCAACGTCGCGGCCGCACTCGGCCGTTGCGGCGTCGGGCTGACCGGCCTCGGCTTCACTCTCGGCGACCGACGAGGCGTGCGCGGCAGCCAGCTCGCCGCGTAACGCCTCCAGTTCGCGGGCCAGCCGGTCCAGCACCCAGTCCACCTCGCTGGTCTTGTAGCCACGCAGCGCCTGGGTGAATTTGACGGCGTCGACGTCGGAACCCGTGACGCCGTAGGCGGGCAGCACTGTCGCCGTCGTCCCGCGCGGAAGGGGTGGCAGCTGCTCACCGCGACCGAACAGCAGGCTGGCCGCGCCGAACAGCACAATCGCCACCAGCACCAGCACCACCAGGTAGAGCAAGACCAACGCCACGTGAACGATATTGCCCTATACCGCCGACGCCGAGCCGATCAGCGTGGCCGCAACACCTTCATCGGCGGCCGGTCCACCAGCGACACCGGCCAGGTGTGCTGGGTGTAGCCGTCACCGTCGGCGAAGAACTGAGTCAACCCCACCCCGGAATCGGGGATGCCACACCGCGAGAGCAGCGTCGCGATGACCTGCCGGCTCATCGCGCCCAGCTCTTCCAGCGGCCGGTTGCGGTGAGCCCGCACGCCCAGATTGACCTGAGCGATCGCGTCCAAGCCCAACTTGTCGAAGGTGTCGACCAGCAAGCCGATCTCCACGCCGTAGCCCGGAGCGAACGGCAGCGAGGTCAGCAGCTCGCGGCTGGCCGCGTACTCGCCGCCGAGCGGCTGCAGCACGCAGCCCAGCTCCGGCCGCAGCGCCGCCAACAACGGCCGGGCCACCAGCTCGGTGACCCGCCCGCCACCGGTAGCGCCGGTGCCGCCACTGGAATCGCCGACATTGAGCGGCCGTCGGTAGAAGCTTTTGACCAGGTGGATGCCGTCGCCGGTGAGCAGCGGGCCGACCAGCCACGGCACAAACATCGGGTGCGGATTGATCAGGTCGGAGTCAACGAACACCACGATGTCGCCGCTGGTGGCCGCCAGCGAACGCCACAGCGCTTCGCCTTTGCCGGGCCGTGTCGGAATCTCGGGCAGGGCCTGTTCGCGGCTGACGACGCGAGCGCCGGCGGCGATGGCGCGGATCTCGGTGTCGTCTGTTGAGCCGGAGTCCAGCACGATCAGCTCGTCGACCAAACCATCGACCAGCGGCGAGACGCTGTCGATCACCGATTCGATGGTTTCTTCCTCGTTGAGGGCGGGCAGCACCACCGAAATCGTCCGGCCGGCCTTCGCGTCTTCAAGTTGCCCGATTGTCCAGCCGGGACGGTTCCAGCTGCGGTTGGACAGCCAGATGTCACCGGGCCGGCCGGCGAGCAGCACCCCATCGCCGGCGAGGTCAGCGGCAACCAGCTCCGATGCGGTCATGCAAGTCCCCTCACGGTGCGCGTCGGCTGACGCATCCCCTGGATCGAGGCCACCATTTCCAGTACCCGGCGGGTGGCCGCGACCTCGTGCACCCGAAACATGCGGGCTCCGGCGGCCGCCGCCAGCGCGGTGGCTGCCAGTGTGCCCTCCAGCCGTTCAGTCAATCCCACACCCAGAGTCTCCCCGACGAAGTCCTTGTTGCTCAAAGCCATGAGCACGGGCCACCCGGTCTTAACAAGATCGCCAACGTGGCGCAACAACGCCAGCCCGTGGAAGGTGTTTTTGCCGAAATCGTGGGTCGGATCGATCAGCACCCGGTCGCGGGCCACACCGGCCGCGACGGCCCGCTCGGCGGCCTCGGTGACCTGGCGGATCACGTCGTCGACCACCCCGCGGGTGGTCGTACCGTAACTCACCCGGAAGGGACGGGTGCGTGGCAGCGCCCCGCCGGTGTGCGAACACACCAGGCCCGCGCCGAACTCCGCGGCCACCTCGGCCAGGGCGGGGTCGATGCCGCCCCAGGTGTCGTTGATCAGGTCCGCGCCGGCCGCGCAGGACACCCTGGCCACCTCTGAGCGCCAGGTGTCGACGCTGATCAGCTGGTCCGGGTAGGTGTGGCGCAGCCATTCGATGAACGGCACCAGCCGGGCGATCTCGGTGTCCGTATCGACACTGTCGCCCGGGCCCGCTTTGACGCCGCCGACATCGATGACATCGGCGCCTTCCTCGATGGCCTGGTGTGCGGCAGCTCTGGCAGCGTCGTCGCTGAACGTCACACCCTTGTCATAAAACGAGTCCGGGGTGCGGTTGACGATCGCCATGATGAGCGGGCGATCCGCTGCGACCGGTCGGCCGCACAAGGTTGACTGCACCCATCTATGGTGCCTGGTCACCGGCAGCGGCGCCGTTCGGGGATACCGACTGTGACCAGCGCGTCGCGTCTCCCGGGACGGCTAGCCCTGCGGTCGCTTACCCGCCGCGACTTCGTCGGGGTAGTCGTCGTAGTAAGGCACGTAGCCCTCGTCGCGGCCGGCCAGCACGTACAGCGGGTCCTTCACGTCGGGGCCGTAGGCCTGCTCGCGCAACTGGACCTTGCGGCTCTTGAACGTCGTGGTCTGCTCCAGAGCCGATACCACCCGCACGAACAGCGGCAGTGCATAGACAGGCAGCTGGCCATAGACCGCGCCGGCCAGGGATTTGCCGTCCAACTCGGCGCCATCGCGCAGCTTGATCGCGGCCATCCCGGCGCGGCCCCCGGTGCGGGGAATCTCGACGCCGAAGACCGTGCAGTCCTCGACGGACCCCTCGGACGTGAGCGCCGCTTCGACCTGTGTGGTGGCGACGTTCTCGCCCTTCCAGCGGAAGGTGTCGCCGAGCCGGTCGACGAACGCGGCATGCCGCATGCCCTGCGGGCTCATCACGTCGCCCGAATTGAACCAGCAGTCGCCCTCGCGGAAAGCGTTGCGCACCAACTTCTTTTCAGTCGACGCTTTGTCGGTGTAGCCGTCGAAGGGTTGCAGCCGGTTGACCGGGCTGATCAACAGGCCGGGCTCACCGGCGGGCACCCGGCGCACCCGTCCGTTCTCGTCGCGCAGCGGGGCGCCGGTGTCGGGGTCGTACTCCACGTAAGCCAACTGCGTCGGCGAGATACCCGTGGTCCGAGGCACATTGAAGATGTTGATGAACGCGGTGTTGCCTTCACTCGAGGCGTAGAACTCACACACCCGCGCGATGCCGAAACGTTTGGTGAACTCGTTCCAGATCTCCGGCCGCAGCCCGTTGCCGGCGATCAGGCGCACCTTGTGCGCGCGGTCGGTGGGCTTGGGCGGCTGGTTGAGCAGATAGCGGCAGATCTCGCCGATGTAGATGAACGCCGTGGCCCGGCTGGCAATCACCTCATCCCAAAACCGCGACGCCGAAAACGACTTGCCCAGCGCGAGCGTCGCCCCGGAATTGATGACCGACGACAGCGCGACCGTCAACGCGTTGTTGTGATACAGCGGCAGGCAGCTGTACAGCGTGTCGGAGCCCTTCAGTCGTAACCCGAGTCCGCCGAACGCGGCCAGTGCGGCCAGCCACCGGCGATGGGTCATCACGCTGGCTTTGGGGAATCCGGTGGTGCCCGACGTGAAAATGTAGAACGCGACGTCTTTGGCCAGCACCGCGGATGCCGACGCCGGGTTGGTGGCCGGAGCGCTCACCGCGAATCGCTCCACGTCTTCGATGGTCAACGTCTCGGTGGTGCCCGGGGATTCGCATTCGGTGACGACGCTGACCAGGTCGGTCTCCGCGATCAGCACCTTGGCGTCCAGCAAGCCCAGGCTGTGCGCCAGCACCTCGCCGCGCTGGTGGTAGTTGAGCATCCCGGCGATGGCGCCGCACTTGACCGCGGCCAGCATCGCCAGCACCGTGTGGGGCGAGTTACGCAGCATGATCGCGACGACGTCGCCGTGGCCGACACCACGGGCGGCCAGCACGGCTGCGTAGCGATTGGCGGCCGCGTTGGCGTCGCGGTAGGTCAGTTGCTGGTCGCCGAATCTCAGGAAGACGTGGTCACCGTAGCGAGCGGCCCGCTCCTGGAATACCGTGCCGATCGACTTCTTGGAGTTCGGCCAGGCCAGCAGCCCGGTGAGCACGCCGCGCACGATCGACGGCATGTCGGCCAGTACGCCCGGCGCCCGAAATGCGATATCGGTCAGACCGACCGCTGTACGCGTTCCCCCGTCGTGATCGGACACGTGATCCCTCGATTCCCCTCGGCACTCGCCCGGTGACTAAGCCCGCCGACGTCAAGCGGGGGCGCACGCCTCTATTGCGGCACCCACCTTATCGACCAGCACCAGCCGGTCCATCGCGACCTGCGAGATGTACCCACTGTCGAGCAATCCGTTCAACCAGATCCACAGGCCCTCGTAATGCCCCCACGGGTCGAGCATCACCACGGGCTTGTGGTGCATGCCGAGGTAGCCCGTTGTCCATGCCTCGAAGAGCTCGTCGAGGGTGCCGACACCGCCCGGCAGCACGATGAACGCATCGGAGCGGTCTTCCATGATCTGCTTACGCTCGCGCATGGTCTCGCTGACGATCAGCTCGTCGGCGTTGGTATCGGCCAGCTCGCGGAGCGTCAGCTGTTGCGGAATGACCCCGACGGTCCGGCCACCGCGTGCCCGCGCCGCGCTTGCCACCGCACCCATTGCCGAGACGTGGCCGCCGCCCCACACCAAGGTCCAGCGGCGGTCGGCTATCGCCTCGCCGAGTTCGGTGGCCAGCTCAAGCAATTCGGGGTGCGTCGGGACGGACGCGCAGTACACGCACACCGCCCATTCGCTCGATGAATCGCGTTCCGGGGGCATAACGGAAAGGTAGACCAAGCCCGCCGGACCACGCACCCACGGGGCTACCGCACTGCCGAGATGATCGTGGGCCACCGCGCGCAATAAAATCCGGCGGTGCCGATTCGATGGAACGTCCCCCAGCATGCGACCGTCTTGGAACAGTTGGACGTTGCCCTGGGTGATGCGACGCAGCCCGGGGCCGTCGTACTCGGACCCGACGGCTGCGGTAAATCCACTTTGGCCCGATTGGCCGCCGAACAGTTCGTCGGCCGGCACCCGACAACCATCACCCGCTGGGTCACCGGCACGCCGACCGAGCGGATGGTGCCGTTCGGGGCCTTCAGCCACCTGGTGGACTTTTCTAGTTTCGGGGCCGACATCGGCAAGCCCGCTGCGCTGTTGCGGGCGGCCCGGGCATCGCTGGGACGTCACGACCCGCAGGGCGATCTGCTGCTCGTCGTCGACGATGCCCACGACCTCGACATCCTGTCTGCCACGCTGGTGTACCAATTGGCGCTGGTCGGTGCGGCCCGAATGATCGTCACTGCCCGCGCGGACGCCGCGCCAGAGGCCATCGCGGCGCTGTGGGCTGACGGTCTGCTGGCTCGGATCGACATCGAGGCGCCCGGTGGGACGACCAAGGCATCCGAGCCGGCGGAGGTCGACGCATTCATCGCCGAGCTCCCCGCGGCAGCGCGGGCGGTGCTGGACTATCTCGCCGTCGAGGAGCCGCTGTCGCTCGCCGATCTCACCGTCCTCGCCGGCGACGGCGCGGTCAGCGAAGCAGTCGAATGGGGCGCGGCGGAAACCCGGGTGCGCGACGAGCGCGGGGGAGACCCGGTGGTGTACACCGCACACCCGTTGTTCGCCGAACGAGCGCGCGCAGCGCTGGGTGATGACGGCGCGCGACGACGCCGCACCAAGCTGGTCACGCTGCGGTCAGACCATCCGTCGGATCACCTCATCGACCGGCTGCGGCTGGCATCCCTGGCGCTGGACAGCGACGCTCCGCAGCGGGTCGCCGAGGTCGTCGCCGCCGCGCAGCAGGCACTGCGGCTGGGCGACCTCGCACTCGGCGAACGACTGGCCCGCTCGGCGGTGGAGCGGTCTGGCGGCTTGGCGGCGCGGCTGGCGCTGGCACATGCCCTGGCGTGGCAGGGCCGTGGCCGCGAAGCCGACGCGGTGCTGGCCGCCGTCGACTCCGCCGCGTTAACCGAATCAGCGCTCATGGACTGGACCCTGCTGCGAGCCGCCAACCAGTTCTGGATGCTCAGCGAGCCGGAGCGAGCCACCGCGTTCCTGCGGACCATCCGCAATCGAGTCACGGATGCGGGCCCACGCATCACTCTCGACGCGCTGAGCGCCACCTTCGCGATGAACGCGGGCAATGTCGGACACGCAATCAAAATCGCCCACGAGGTGCTGGCGTCACCGTCGGCCGATGACCAGGCAGTGGCCTGGGCGGCCAGCGCGGCCGCGCTGTGTTCGGCGCGTCAGGGTCGTTTCGACGACGTCGAGCCATTGGCACAGCGCGCCCTGGCCGCCGAGCATCCGGGGCTGCTGCGTTTCACGATCGGGCTGGGCCAAACCACCGCTCTGCTGATGGCGGGCCAGCTCGACGTGGCGCGGCAACTCGCGCAGCAGTTCACCGATTTCGCTGAATTGCAGCAGCCGGGGCGCGCCATCGGCGAAGTGCTGCTGGCGCATGTGCTGATCGCCGACGGCGAGTTCGGCCAAGCCGCAGCGCTGCTCGGCCCCGCGGCCGCCACCTTGGGGCGTACCGGCTACTCGTGGGGGCCGCTGTCGCTGATGCTGCTGGCCACCGCGCTGGCGCAACAGGGAGACACCGCTGCTGCGGCAAAAGCGTTGAGCAGAGCCGAATCTCGGCACGGAACCAAGTCGGCGCTGTTCACCCCGGAGCTCGGTGTGGCGCGGGCCTGGCGGCTGGCCTCGATGCGCGACTCGCACGGCGCGGTGGCCGCCGCCCGCGACGCCGCTCGAATGGCTGAGCGTGGCGGGCAATCGGCGGTGGCGCTACGGGCGTGGTATGAGGCTGTCCGGCTCGGGGACATCCGGGCGGCGGATCCGCTGTCCCGTCTGTGCGGCGAGATCGACTGCGTCGTAGGCGGGATCGCGCTGGCCCATGCGCGGGCGTTGGCGACCGGTGATGGCGCGGCGCTTCGGGCGGTGTCGCACGAGCTGGCTGCCGTAGGGATGCGCGCGGCGGCCGCCAATGCCGCCGCGCAGGCACAGCAGTGCGGCTGATGCCGTGCCGGTTGACCCTCAACCGTCCAAGTAGGCCCGCAGCATCTCCACGGCGGCGGTGATCGTAGCCACCGGCACCCGTTCGTCGCGCCGGTGCGCCAGATTGGGGTCACCCGGCCCGAAATTCACGGCAGGGATGCCCCGGGCAGCGAACCGGGATACGTCCGTCCAACCGTATTTCGCCCTGACCTGCCCGCCTGCGGCTTCGACCAGAGTTTTGGCGGCAGGTTGCGACAGGCCCGGCAGCGCACCCGCGGCGGCATCGGTCTGCTCAATCTGCACGTCGAGGCCGCCGAACACGTCATGCACGTGTTGCAGCGCCGCGGCCACCGAACGGTCTGGCGCAAAGCGGTAATTGACCAGCACCGAGGCAGCGTCGGGGATCACGTTGCCGGCCACGCCGCCATCGACCCCCACCGCCGACAAGCCCTCGCGGTAGGCGCAACCGTCGATATCGACGGTGCGTGCGGTGTATCCGGCCAGCCGGTCCAGTACGGCGCCCAGTTTGTGAATTGCGTTGTCGCCCAACCAGGAACGTGCCGAATGCGCACGGGTTCCGGTGGCGCTGATCACGGCGCGCAGGGTGCCCTGGCAGCCGGCTTCGATGTAGCCGGCGGTGGGCTCGCCCAGGATGGCCACGTCGGCGGACAACCAGTCCGGCAGCTCCCGCTCGATGCGCCCCAAACCGTTTGCGGCCGCATCGATTTCCTCGCAGTCATAAAACACCAGGGTCAGGTCGTGCACCGGTTCGGCGATGGTGGCGGCCAGATGGAGAAAGACCGCGTCGCCGGATTTCATGTCCGCGGTGCCGCACCCGTGCAGCACCTCACCTTCTGGCTCGGTCGAGCGGCGGCTGGGCAGATTTTCTGCCACCGGGACGGTGTCCAGGTGCCCGGCCAACAGCACCCGCGACGGCCGGTTCCGGTGGGTACGCGCCAACACGGCGTTGCCGTTGCGAATGATCTCGAAGCCGGACGTCTGGGCGCGCAGCGCGGTCTCCACCTCGTCGGCGATGCGCGCTTCGTCCCCCGACTCGCTGGGGATGTCGACCAGCGCCGCGGTCAGCTCGATCGGATCCTTACGCAAGTCCAGCACGCCACCAAGGGTAGTGGTTTGGACCCGTATGCCCCGCAAGTAGCGTGGCGAGCGTGACTGGAGCTGCAGGAATCGGATTGGCGACCCTCGCTTCCGACGGATCGATTCTCGACACGTGGTTCCCCGCACCGGAACTGACCGAATCGGGCACCAGCGCCACGTCGCGTCTGGCACTCTCCGATGTTCCCCCGGAGCTGGCGGCGCTGATCGGCCGCGACGACGACCGCAGGACCGAGACCATCGCGGTGCGCACGGTCATCGGCTCTTTGGACGACGTCGCCGCCGACGCCTACGACGCCTACCTGCGGCTACATGTTCTATCGCACCGGCTGGTGGCGCCGCACGGGCTGAACGCCGGCGGCTTGTTCGGGGTATTGACCAATGTGGTCTGGACTAATCACGGACCATGCGCGATCGAGGGTTTCGAGGCGGTGCGGGCGCGGCTGCGCCGCAAAGGGCCGGTGACTGTCTACGGCGTCGACAAGTTTCCCCGGATGGTCGACTACGTCATGCCTACCGGCGTGCGCATCGCCGACGCCGACCGGGTGCGGCTGGGCGCCCACCTGGCGCCGGGCACCACGGTGATGCACGAGGGCTTCGTGAACTACAACGCCGGCACCCTGGGCTCGTCGATGGTCGAAGGCCGGATCTCGGCCGGCGTGGTGGTGGGTGACGGGTCCGACATCGGCGGCGGAGCATCGATCATGGGCACGTTGTCCGGCGGTGGAACGCAAGTCATTTCGATAGGCAAGCGGTGTCTGCTCGGCGCCAACGCGGGCCTGGGTATCTCACTGGGCGACGACTGCGTCGTCGAAGCCGGCCTGTATGTCACCGCGGGCACCAAGGTCGCCACACCGGACGGCAAGTCGGTCAAGGCTCGAGAACTGTCTGGTGCCAATAACCTACTGTTCCGGCGCAATTCGGTTACCGGGGCGGTCGAAGTGGTGGCCCGCGACGGTCAGGGCATAACGCTCAACGAGGACCTGCACGCCAACTGAGCCACGCCAGCTGAGTTACCGGCCGCCGCCGGGGAGCTCGAACTCGGAGGGCATTTCGGCAACCCCGGCACCGCGAGTCGAGCCAAGCGCCGTGCCGTTGGTTTCCGGCAACTGATAGGTGCACACCAGGCTGGCCGCGGAAAGGATGGCCAGCATCAGACCGATCGACCAGCCGCCGTATGTCGCCTGCAGTGTGCCGGCAATCAGCGGCGGCAGCGCGCTACCCAAAATGCCGGCAAGGTTCACCGCCAACGCGGCTCCGCTGTAGCGGTAGCGGGTGGCGAACAGTTCGGGGATGAAGGCTCCCGTGGGCCCGGAGCCGATCCCGGCGATAGCGAACATGCCGATGATCGCGACCGCGTACAAAACGGGTCTGCCGGTATCCATCAACGGGATCACCGCAAACGACCACGGCAGACAACCCGCCCACCCCAGCAACATCACCCGGCGGCGCCCGACTCGATCGCTCAGACTTGCCGAGAGCGCGACGGACGTCATGCTCACCACCCCGGCCACCGCGCCGACGGACCAGATGAAGCCGCGCGAATAGCCCAGATGGGAGTGGGCGTACATGGTTAGGTACGTGTTGCCCATATAGACGAAGCCCAAAGCGCCCAGGATGCTGCCCCCGGCCAGCACGATCTCACGGCGCTGCAGCCGCAGTAGCTCTGCGATCGGCGCCTCGGGGACTAAATGGCGGGCCTTTTCCTCGGCGAACACCGGGGTCTCGTCGATATTGAGGCGCACATACAGGGCAATACCGATCAGCGCCGCGCTGATCAGGAACGGTATGCGCCATCCCCACTGCATGAACGCGGGGCTGTTTTCACCAATGGTGAAGTTCACGCCCAGAAACGTCAGGCTGGTGAGCACCGCCGCGGTGCCGCCCCCGAGCAGGGTGAACATGCCGTACCGGCCTCGCCTGCCCGCTGGCGCGTATTCGGCGCTCAGCAACGCCGACCCTGCCCATTCACCGCCCACGGCGAACCCCTGCAGCAGCCGCAGGCCGACCAGGATCAGTGGTGCTGCAATACCGATCGCGGCGGTGCTGGGGACCAGGCCCACGGTCACGGTGGACACCGCCATGATCAGCAGCGTGGCTATCAGGGTCTTTTTGCGGCCGAGCCGATCCCCGAAGTACCCGAAGACGGCCGCCCCGACCGGCCGCGACAGAAACGCTGTGGCGAATGTGCCCATCGAGGCGACCATGGCCACCGTGGGACTGAGGTGCGGGAAGAAAACCGCGGGAAACACCAGCGCTGCCGCAGTGCCATAGATGAGGAAGTCGTAGAACTCGATTGCCGAGCCGACAAGACAGGCGGCCGCCACCCGCCTCATCGGTGTGACCTCCGGTTCTGCAGTCGTCACAGCGGAGTCCACTGCGCGATTCGGCCCACCCATGGTGGTCGCCCACTGGTCGCTGCGTCTACTCACGCTTACGACGGTAGGTGAAGGTTCGCGGTCTCGCCCGATAGAAAACCTGGCAACATCCTGCGTGTCGCGGTCCGGCAAATCCCGTCACGCTCACCAACGGCGTCGAGCGCGCTGGGGCCACTCAGCCCTCGGTTAGCAACTGCTTCTTGAGGACCTTGCCCATCGCGTTGCGGGGCAGCGCATCCACCATGCGCACCTCGCGCGGCCGCTTGTGCACCGATAGCTCTTGGGCGACGTAGTTGATCAGTTCGTCGGGTTTCAGATCAGATGAGCCGACGACGAATGCGACGATCCGTTGGCCCAGGTCCTCGTCAGGCAATCCGACGACGGCCGCCTCCTGCACGCCCGGATGCCCGAGTAGCGATGTTTCGATTTCACCCGCGCCGACCCGGTACCCACCCGACTTGATCAAGTCGACCGACTCACGGCCGACAATGCGGTGCATGCCCTCGCTGTCGACGACCGCGACGTCGCCGGTGCGATACCAGCCGTCGGGTTCGAAAGCTTCCGCGGTGGCATCGGGCCGATTCAGGTAGCCGTCGAACATCATCGGGCCCCGAACCTGAAGCTTGCCAACGGTTTCCCCGTCGTCTGGCACTGGGCTGCCGTTGTCGTCGAGCAGCCTGGTTTCCACACCGGCGACCGGTAAGCCCACCCAGCCCGCGCGCCGTTCGCCGTCCGCCCGCGTGGAGATTGTGATCAACGATTCCGAGGCGCCGTATCGTTCGATGGGCCGGTGCCCGGTGAGCTCAGCCAACCGGTCGAATACCGGCACCGGCAGTGGGGCGCTCCCGGACACCAGCAGACGCGCGGGCCTCAGCGCTTCGGCCGCCGACTCATCCGCCACCACCCGTGACCACACCGTGGGGACCCCGAAGTACAGCGTGCCCCCGGCTTCGGAACGGGCCTGGGCATAGCCGGCCGGTGTCGGTCTTCCGGTGTGCACGAAGCGATTTCCGATCCGCAGCGACCCGAGCAAGCCCAGCACCAGCCCGTGCACGTGAAACAGCGGCAATCCGTGCACCAAAACGTCGTCGGCGGTCCACTGCCAGGCCTGCGCCAGCGCGTCCAGGTCCGCGGCGATCGCTCGCCGGCTCAGCAGCACGCCCTTGGGCAGCCCGGTGGTGCCGGAGGTGTAGATGACCATTGCGGTGGACTCGGGCGCCGGCTCGGGATAGCGGTGCCAGGAGCGGGCGTGTAACCGGACTGGGATGTGCGGCAACCCTTCTGGCGCCGAGTCCTCTGGGGGCGCTGCCCCAAGCCAGGCTTGCGCACCGGAGTCGGTGAGCATGTGCCGGCGTTCGGCCGCGCCGACATCGGAGGGCACCGGGACAAAGGGCACGCCCGCGATCAGGCATCCGGTGATCGCCAGCACCGTCGACGCGGTCGGTTTGGCCAGGACGGCAACCCGGTCCGCACCGGCGACGCGCTCGGCCACCGACGTTGCGGCGCCGACCAAGCCGCTGCGGCTCAGCACAGCGCCGTCGATGCTCACCGCGTCAGGGATGTCTGTAGTGGTTACGGCGGATGAGTCCAGCGATGCCAGCAGCACGTCAGCAGGTTACCCGCAGGCTTATCGACGACCGGGGGTCAGGCCTGCTCGTCCCAGATCTTCATCAAGGTGGCCAGGATCTCCTCGCCGCGGCCCAGCCCGGCGAGATGACTTTCCTCCGGCAAATGGAACAGCTCGGCGTCGGGCAACCGGGAAACGACATGCTCGCCGTGCGAGAACGGAATGATGTGGTCGTGGTCGCCGTGCCACCAGCGGACCGGGACTTTCACCTCGTCAAGCCGGAATCCCCAGTCGCGGGCGAACAGGATGACGTCGTTGAACGGCGCGGCCAGCTGCTTGCGGCTGCCGTTGAGCAGGTCGTCGAGAAACATCGCCTTGAACTCGGGGCGGGCCAGTAGATGCCGGTCGGCTTGGGGTGAGAGCAAGCCGTACACGTCAAGCGCGGGGGACGCGACCGGCCGGGCCGCCTGGATCAGCAGGCTCGCGCCCAGCCGCAGCGGGGTACCTCCGAATTTCAGCAGCGGCGCCACCCGCAGACCGAGATTCATCGCACCGCCGCTTATCGCGTCAGGCCCGCGCGTCGGAGCGACGCCACCGAGCACACCGGCGGCCACGATCCGGTCGGGCAATCCCGCGGCGCAGGCAAGGGCGTACGGACCCCCGCCGGACAGGCCGACGACGGCCATCTTGTCGATTCCGAGCGTGTCCGCGATGGTGCGCAGGTCGTCGGCAAACGCCGAGAGGGTCGAGTACTGATGTGGTGTCGAGGCGCCGATGCCGGGTCGATCGACGCCGATCAGACGGATGTTGTGGTCTTGAGCGTAGATCCGGGCCTCGGTCGGGATCTGCCGGCGAGCGCCGGGAGTTCCGTGTAGCCAGAAGACCGCGCGCCCCTGCGGGGCGCCGAATTCAGCAAAGCCGATTTGGCGGTCCTCGCCGACCGCAATGTTTCCTTCAAGCTTGGGGCGGGCAATTGCGAGGACCATACTCTGCAGCTTTGCATGTGACCACCGGTTTACGAAAGGCTCACGGGCTCTGCGGCCCGCTAGGCGTTGAGCACCCGCTCACCGATGATCCGTTCGGCTCGCAGGGCGGCCACCTCGTCGTCGGACAGGCCCAGGCCGCGCAGGATCTCGTCGTTGTGCTGGCCAAGTGTCGGCGGGCCGGTGCGGTGGTGACTGTCCGGTCCGGGGGTGATGCGAAACGGCCAGCCGGGATAGCGGTGCGATCCGGTGATCGGATGCTCGAGCTCCTCATAGTATCCGCGCACGTCGAGTTGAGCCCCGACATAACCGTCATACATCTGGTCGCCCGAGATCACCTGCTCCGCCGGAATGTTCTGCGCCTGAAGGGTTTCGACGATGTCGCCCGGCGTCCGCGTTCGCGTCCAGCCGCCGACGATCTCGTCGAAAACATCGTGATCGACTTTCGGGTCGTGCAGGTCGGGACGACCCAGCACGGCCACTAGCCGCGACCAGTCGGTGGCGTCACGCACGGACAACGCCACCCAGGAATCCTCGACGCTGGTCGGGTAGACGCCCTGCAGGTAGCCGCGCCGGCGATTGCCTGCGCGCGATCGAACGACGCCATTCATCGAGTACTCGATCACCGGCTCGGCGGTCACACAGGCACCGACCTCGATCTGGGCGATTTCGATCAGTTGGCCCGCGCCGGTGCGGCTCCGGTGCTCCAGCGCGGCCAGCACCGCGACGCCGGCGTGCACACCGACGACGGGATCGGCGGGCCCCTGCGGGTTGCACGGCGGCCCGTCGGCGTAGCCGGTGACGGCCGACATCCCCGAGGTCTGCTCGATGTTCAACGCCCAGCCCACGTAGTCGCGCCAAGGACCCTGCAGGCCGAACCCCGGCATCCGGACCACGATCACGTCGGGCTTCAGCGATACCAGCGAGTCGTAGTCCAGGCCGAACTGCTCGACCACTCGCGGCGAGAAGTTCTCCACGACAACATCGGCCTGCGCGGCCAGCCGCCGCGCGATGTCGAGGCCCGGCTGCGAGGTCAGGTCAAGCGTGAGGTCCCGCTTATTCAGGTTGGTACCCTGCCAAAGGGCGCTGCGTTCGTACCAGTCATCGCCCTCGTAGGCGAACGCTCCCGAGTAGCGGTGACCGTCGGGCCGCTGGATCGACTCGACCTTGACGATGTCGGCGCCGAACGCGCCGAGATAGCAAGTCAAATACGCCCCCGCCCAAAACGTGGTCAGGTCGAGCACCCGCAGTCCGGCAAACGGCAGCGACGCTGTCACAGGCGAAAGCGAATGGCCGCCGGTGGCCCACGGGGCGGGCCCCGCTCCCCGGCGGGGCGCCGGGCATGGTTGTGCCACAGGTGTTTTGGAGAACCTGAACGGCGGCCCGGGGCGTTGGAACGACCAACCGTCTCCCCCACCGGTCACGAAGAACCCACGTTTGGCGTACTGCGGACAGTCCAGCACCGTGGCGCCGTCGTTGACCGGGGCGGCCGGAATGCGCAACGCCTGGCCCAATTCGACGATCTCCAAGGCGGTTTGGTTGGCTAGCAGTGGCTCGGCCTTGGCGAAGAATTCGGCCCGCTCGGGGCCGCCCATCATGATGGCGATCTGATGCTCGCCGTACTCGGGCAGGCCGAGCATCGCGCACACGTCGAGCCAGTGCTGACCCGTCAGGCAGTTGATTCCCACCCAGCCGTCGGCGGCCCGGACGACGCCGAGCATGGGGGCCGACCGCAGGTTGGCAGGCAGGCCGAGCCGTCGCATCCGCTGCGCCATCAGCATCGGATACGGCAGCGTGGAGAGCAGCGCCTCCAGCTGCGAGACGTCCACTGCTGCGACGCGGCCGGCGGGCTGAGACCGCAGCGCGGTCAGCGCACCCAGCGCGCCATACGCACCCGCGACGTACTCCGAGATCCGGGCGCCAACCTGAACCGGCGGGCGCTGCGGATCCCTGGCGCTGATCCAGCCCGATGCCGCCTGCATGGTCAGTGGCGTGGCCTGCCGGTCACGCAGCGGTCCTGATCGACCAAACGCAGATATGCGGAGCAGCACCAACTTTGGGTTGAGCTGTTGCAGGTCCTCGATGCCGAGTTCCCAGCCCTCCAGCGTCCCGGGCGGGAAATCCTCGACGAGCAGGTGCGCCTGCGCGATGAGCTCGCGGGCGGTCGCCATGTCGTCGGGCTGGGCCAAATCAAGGGTGGTGCCGCGTTTTCCGGCGTTGAGGTACTCGAACAAGCCGCTGCGCTGCGGGTCGAAAACTCCTCCCGGGAACGGGCCCCACTGGCGCAGCGAGTCTCCGGAGGGCGGCTCTATCTTGGTGACCTCAGCACCGAGGTCGACGAAAAGCTTTGTGGCGTAAGGACCTGAGATTTCGTTGGCGATTTCGACGACGTGGAGCCCGGCGAGGGGACCCGTCATGCGGGGATCCCGATTGCCTTCACCTCCATGTACTGGTGTATTCCGCTTAATCCGCCACTCTCACGACCGAAGCCGCTCAATTTGAAGCCGCCGAACGGCGCGTCACCGGGACCGCAGCCGTTGACCGCTACCTGGCCGGTGCGGATACGGCGGGCAACGGCGACGGCTCGGTCCACGTCGCCACCCCACACGGCACCGGAAAGTCCATAGCGGGAGTTGTTTGCGATCGCTACCGCGTCGTCGTCGTCCCGATAACGGAGCACCGTGAGCACGGGTCCGAAGACTTCTTCCTGCGCGATAGTCGATTCCGGATCAACGTCGGTGAGAATCGTCGGTTCGAAGTAGAAACCGACATCCAAGCCGGCCGGACGACCGCCACCAGTAACCAGCTTCGCTCCGTCGTTGACCGCCCCGTCGACATGCGCTTGGACGCGGTGGCGCTGTGCCGCGCTGATCAGCGGGCCCATCTGCGCCGCAGGGTCTTTCGGGTCGCCGACGCGTACCGCGCGGGCAAGCCCGATAAGCCGATCGACGACCTCGTCGTGTAATGAGTCGGGAAGAAGGAGCCGGCTGTGCAGGATGCAGGCCTGCCCAGCGTGCAGTGAGCAGCAATCGAACAGCATCTGCTCCAGCATTTCGTCGGTCACGTCGGTGTCGTCGAGAACGATGCTTGCCGACTTCCCGCCGCACTCGAGCAAGAGTCGCTTCATGGCGTCGCCCGCGGCTCGCATCACCTCACAGCCGACGGCCGAGCTGCCGGTGAAGCTGATCATGTCGATTCGCGGATCGGTGGTGAGCAGCTTGGCGGCCTCGAGACCGGACGGCGTGACGACGTTGACCACACCCGGCGGGATGTCGGTGTGCTCGTCGATGATGCGGGCAAGGGCAAGTCCGGCCAGCGGCGTCAGCGGCGAAGGCTTGAGAACCACGGTATTGCCCGCGGCCAGCGCGTTGTTCACCTTCATGACGTTGAGGCAGTGCGGGAAGTTCCACGGCGTCAGGATCGATACGACACCGAGAGGCTCACGACGAAGCACCGTTGTGCCGGCACCGATTCCGGTGACCGGCTCGTCGGTCAACTTCGTGGCGAGCTGGGCCGCGTGCATGGACATGTACCCGGCGCCGTCGATTTGCATCAAGCGTTCATTCGCGACGCAGCCCCACTCGACCTGCGAGAGCGAGAAGAACTCGTCCGCATGCTTGCCCAGCGCGTCGCCGAGCTGATTGAGGTAGCCGGCGCGGTCTTCGGGGCTCGCAGTGGCCCACGGTCCCTCGTCGAACGCCCGGCGCGCGGCCGCGATCGCCTCGCCGACCTGCGCGACACTCGCGTCCGGCGCGGTGGCGATGGTCTGCTCGGTGGCCGGGTCGATGTCGTCGTAACGACCGTCCTGCGGCTCGACCCATCTCCCGTCGATATAGAGCTGGTAAGTGTCGACAAGAGGTCCCGGAGTTTGTAGCTCGGCCATCTGTTTCCTCACCCGAACGTCGGTCATCTAGACAGCCAGTGTTCACCCATGGATCGCCGGCGTCAATCATTAATCACGCGAATTTTCGGCTATTTCACCGTGTTGCGGACGTATTGACAGAGATGGCTGGCCGAGAGTAGACACAACGCTGGAGGACACATGGGCCCAATGTGTCGGATCGATCCTGCGGGGTCAGCCGAGGAGGTTCGCCGTGCAGACCACTTTTCCCCTGCACTCCCCCGACTTCTACGCGGGCGACCCGTATCCGGCGTACCGGAAGCTGCGCGCGACGTCGCCGGTGTGCTGGAACGATGTCACCAACTTCTGGGCGCTACTGAAATACGAAGACATCCGCTTCGTATCTAGCAACCCGGCCATGTTCTGCTCAACCAAGGGCATCACCATCCCGGACCCGGCGTATGAGAACCCGGTGCAGGAGGGCAGCCTCATCTTCACCGACCCGCCCCGGCATCGGCAGCTGCGCAAGCTGATCAACTCGGGGTTCACTCGGCGGCAAGTGGCGATACTCGAGCCGAAAATTCGCGAGATCGCGCGCGGGATCCTTGACCGCATCGAACCCGATTCGACCCACGAGTTCGCCGAAGAGATCGCGGCTCCCCTGCCCACCCGCATCATCGCCGAGCTGATCGGCGCCCCGCCCGATGACTGGGAGCAATTCCGAGCCTGGTCGGACGCGTCCACCGGAACCGCTGACCCCGAGATCGAACTCGACACCTTCGTGGCCACGGGCCAGCTCTACGAGTACTTCCAAAAGCTGATCGCCGCCAGGCGTACCGAAGCTCGTGGCGACATGCTGTCGATTCTGGTCGGCGCCGAGATCGACGGGCATCGGCTCACCGACGATGACCTGCTCAAGTTCGCGTTTCTGCTGCTGGTAGCCGGCAATGAAACCACCCGCAATCTGATCGCGCTGGGCACCCTCGCACTGATCGCGCATCCCGACCAATGCCGCCTGCTGGTCGAGGATCCTTCGTTGATCCCGGGCGCCGTCGAAGAGATGTTGCGGTGGAACAGCCCGGTGGTCCACATGGCGCGCACCGCGACGACCGACGTGGAGATCCGCGGTCAGCTGATCCGCAAAGGCGAGGTGGTGGTGATGCTCTACGGGTCGGCCAACCGGGATGAGGACATATTCGGTTCCGACTCAGAAGAGTTCAAGGTGACCCGGCATCCGAACCCGCACATCGCGTTCGGATGCGGTGAACATTCCTGCCTGGGTGCGCAATTGGCGCGCTTGGAGGCATCCGTCATGTTCGACGAGTTGCTGCGCCGCTTCCCCAAGCTCGAGCTGGTGGGCGACGTGGACCGGATGCGGGCGACCATGATCCCCGGAGTGAAGCGGATGCCGGTGAGGTTCGGTACGGGTAGCTGAGAATGGAACTCGAGTACACACCGCAGCAGGAGCAGTTGCGCGCCGAGATCCGCGCCACGCTCGAACGGGTGATGACACCGGAGCGCTCCGCCGCGATCGACGGACGCATCGAGGGCGGCCCCGCAGTGCGGGACTGCATTCGCGCCCTGGCCGCGGCCAACCTGCTCGGCGTCGGTTGGCCCAAAGAGTATGGCGGACGGGGATTCTCGGCGATCGAGCAGTTCATCTTCTCCGAAGAGGCGCGCCGGGTCAACGCTCCGATCCCTCTGGTGACGCTCAACACGGTCGGGCCGACGCTCATGCAGTGCGGTACCGAGGAACAGAAGCAGAAGTTCCTGCCTGCGATTCTCGACGGCAGCGTCGAGTTCGCGATTGGCTATTCCGAGCCCGGGGCGGGAAGCGACCTGGCATCGCTGCGCACCACCGCGGTGCGAGACGGCTCAGGGCCGGACGCAGACTATCTGATCAACGGCCAGAAGATGTTCACCAGCGGCGCTGCCTACGCCGATTACGTCTGGCTGGCGGCGCGTACCGATCCGGATGCCAAGAAGCACAAGGGCATCTCGATATTCATCGTGCCCACGTCGTCGGCGGGATTCTCCTGGCAGCCGCTCCACACCATGCCGGGCATCTCGACCTTCTATACCTTCTACGACGACGTGCGGGTCCCGGCGAGTGCGCTGGTGGGAGGCGAGAACCAAGGCTGGCAGCTGATCACCACCCAGCTGAACTTCGAGCGGGCGGCCCTGGGCAATCTCGCTGCGCTCGAGCCGTTGTTCGAGAAGACGCTGGACTGGGCCCGCACGACCGAACTCGACGCAGGGCGCGTCATCGACCAACCCTGGGTGCAGCTTGCCCTCGCCCGGGTCGAAGCGCAGGTTGCCGCATACAAATTGGTCAATCTGCGGGTCAACGCGGCGATGACCAAGGGCGTGCTCAACATGGGGGAAGCCTCGGCCGCAAAGGTGTTCGGTACCGAGCTGACCCAGCAGGTCGCCCGCGAGTTGTTGGAAGTGCTCGACCACAACGGGTTACGCCGTGGCAATGATGCACCGCTGCGTGGGGCCCTGGAATCCGCCTACCGGTTTGCCGTCATCAACACGTTCGGTGGCGGCGCCAATGAAATTCAGCGTGACATTATCGCCATGGCGGGGTTGGGCATGCCGCGAGCACCTCGTGACCTTCGTGCTCCAAAACATGGTCAGGACAAGTCAGGAGGACAGAACGCGTGACCGACTCAGAAAGCGAGTTCCGCACCAAGCTGAGGGCGCTCGTCGACCAGGCCACGGGTGGTACCGAAACGCCTTCGGTGGCACCGGATCCGGTCAATCAGCCGATGATTCGGCACTGGGCGCACGCGCTTGACGACATGAACCCTGTCTACCTCGACCCGGAGTTCGCTGCCGCGTCCCGGTTCGGTGGCATCGTGTCACCGCCGGTCATGTTGCAAACCTGGACGATGCCGTCGCCGAAACTCGAAGGGATTGCGGAACGAGGCGGCGCTCCCGTCGAAGTCAAAGCCAACCCAACGGCGTTCCTCGATGAGGCGGGGTTCACCAGCACGGTGGCGACAAACTCGGAGTTCGAGATCGAACGCTATCCCCGGCTGGGCGATGTCATCAGCGCGACGTCGGTGTACGAGGACGTCTCCGAGGAAAAGAAGACGGCGCTGGGCACCGGTTACTTCCTGACCTGGGTGATCACCTACACCGACCAGAACGGTGAGGTGCTGGGGCGCCAGCGATTTCGGGTGCTGCGATTCAGGCCGGAACGATGAAGGCGAACCGACTGCCACCGGCCATCAGCCCGGACACCGAGTTCTTCTGGAACGGGCTGCGCGAGCACAAACTGCTGATCCAGCGGTGCGCCGAGTGTGCAACGCTGCGCCACCCGCCCCGCCCCATGTGCCCCAAGTGCCGTTCCCTGGCCTGGAATACGGTCGAGTCGTCTGGTCGCGGCACCGTCTACAGCTACGTGATGCCACACGAACCCCGGTTTCCTTTCTTCGACTATCCCTACATCGTCGCGCTGGTGGAACTCGCCGAAGGGGTCCGGCTGGTCTCGAACCTGTGCGGCATCGACCCGGCTGACGTCACGGTCGGGATGCCGGTCGCGGTCTGCTACCAGACCTTCGACGGTGACGTTGAGTCCGGGGACCTTGTGCTGCACCAATTCCGGCCCACCACCGATTGACCGGGTGACTTCCCATGGACTTCACGTTCACCGAAGAGCAAGAGACGATCGCCAAACTCGCCCGCGAACTCTTCGAGCGCCGAGGCACGCCGGAACGCCTGACCGAACTCGAAACCGGCGAAACCCGCCACGACGAGGCGCTCTGGAAAGAACTCGCGGCCGTCGACCTGTTGGGCACCGCATTGCCGGAAGAGTTCGGCGGCAACGGTGGCGGGTTCGTGGAACTCGGGGTGCTGCTGGCCGAGGTGGGCGCCGGCGTCGCTCCGGTGCCGGCTTACCCGACACTGGTGCTGGGCGCTGACCCGATCGCCCGGCACGGAAGTCCGGAGCAACAGCAACGATTCCTGCCCGGCGTCGTCGCGGGAACCTGCATCCTGAGCGCGGGCCTGGCCGAGCCCGGGCGCTCCGACCCGACGAGCCCGGCCACTACCGCGCGTCGCGACGGCCCCAATTGGCGCCTGGACGGGACCAAAGTGCTGGTGCCCGCTGCACAACTCGCCGATACCGTGGTGATTCCCGCCATCACCGATGACGGTGAGGTGGGCCTGTTTCTGTTGCCGACCGACGCCCACGGCGTCGAGGTTCGGCCGGTGTCGACCACCAACCACGAGCCGCACGCAGACGTATTTCTCGACGGTGCAGTGGTTTCCGCGGACAACAGGCTCGGCAATCCGGGCGACGGCGGGCAGCTGATCGGCTCGCTTTACACCCGAGCCCTGGTCGGGCTGTGCGCCATCCAGGTCGGCGTCTCAGAACGCGCATTGCGGTTGGCCGCCGGATACACCACCGGGCGTGAGCAATTCGGCCGCCCGATCGGCAGCTTTCAGGCCGTGCAACAGCGCATGGCCGACGCTTTCATCGACGTCGAAGCGATCCGGTGGACCACCTGGCATGCGGCCTGGCTGGTCGCGCAGGGGCGGCCCGCCGACCGGGCGGCCCGAATTGCGAAATTCTGGGCCGCCGAGGCCGGTGCTCGAGTTGGCGCCACCACACAACACGTTCACGGCGGGATCGGGATTGACACCACGTATCCCCTGCACCGCTACTTCCTGTGGGCCAAGCACAACGAGCTCACCCTCGGCTCCGCCACCGCACAGCTGGCCGCTATCGGCAGCACATACCGCTGAAGAAGGAAACCGATGACGACCGCCAAAGCCCGCACCACCACCTTGAAGTGGGCCGACATCGAAGTCGGCGACGAGGTGACCCCGCTCGAGATCCCAATCACCACAACGATGATCGTCGCCGGCGCTATCGCCTCGCGTGACTTCATGCCGGTGCATCACGACCGCGACTACGCCAGCAAGCAGGGCTCGCCGAATTTGTTCATGAACATCTTGACCAGCAACGGGTATTGCGTGCGTTTCCTCACCGACTGGGCCGGGCCCGAAGCGATGGTGAAGAACCTGTCGATCCGTCTCGGGGTGCCATGCTTTCCCGACGATCCGCTCCGGTTCACCGGCAGCGTGACCGGCAAGACCGAAGGGTCAGACGGTGAGAAGTTCGTCGAGGTGACCTTCAAGGCATCCAATAGCCTTGGCGATCACGTCTCCGGCACCGCGGTCCTCAGCCTGCTCGACGGAGCCGGTGCATGAAAAACTCGCTGGGCGGCACCGCAGCCATCGTGGGGATCGGCCAGACCGAGTTCTCCAAGGAATCCGGGCGCAGCGAGCTGCAATTGGCCTGCGAGGCGGTCAGCGCCGCACTCGACGACGCCGGCCTGACACCCGGTGATGTCGACGGCATGGTCACGTTCACCATGGACGCCAGCGACGAGATCGACATCGCGCGCAACGTGGGCATCGGGGACCTGAGTTTCTTCAGCCGTGTGCACCACGGCGGCGGTGCCGCGGCCGGCACCGTGGTGCACGCGGCAATGGCCGTCGCCACAGGCGTCGCCGACGTGGTGGTGTGCTGGCGCGCGTTCAACGAACGTTCCGGCTTCCGGTTCGGCGGCAGCGGACGCACCGGCGCGGAGACGCCGTTGTTCATGGCGCATTACGCTCCGTTCGGATTGCTCACTCCCGCAGCCTGGGTCGCGCTGCACGCCCAGCGCTACATGTCGACCTACGGGGCCACCAACGAAGACTTCGGCAGGATCGCCGTCGTCGACCGTGCGCACGCGGCCAAGAACCCCGACGCCTGGTTCTACCAGCGCCCAATCACCTTGGAGGACCATCAGAATTCGCGCTGGATCATCGAACCCGTACTGCGACTGCTGGATTGCTGCCAGGAAAGCGACGGCGGTGTCGCGCTCGTGGTCACCAGTGCCGAACGTGCCCGCGATCTGCGGCAGTCACCGGCGATCATCACCGCGGCTGCGCAGGGCGCGGCCGACAACGGCGAGATGATGACCAGCTACTACCGCGACGACATCACCGGGCTGCCCGAGATGGGGGTGGTGGCCCGGCAACTGTGGCGCGATTCGGGTCTGGGACCCAAAGACATCCAAACCGCCTTCATCTACGACCATTTCACGCCGTTCGTATTCACCCAGCTCGAGGAACTCGGCTTCTGCGGGCGCGGCGAGGCGAAAGACTTCGCGACCGTCGAACGGTTGTCACTTGGTGGGGAGCTGCCGATCAACACCAACGGCGGGCTACTCGGCGAGGCTTACATCCACGGCATGAACGGCATCACCGAGGGGGTTCGGCAAGTGCGCGGCACCTCGTACAACCAAGTCGACAACGTCGAGCACGTACTGATCACCTCTGGCACCGGCGTACCTACCAGCGGCCTGATTCTGGCGCCGGCGGACTGAGCGCACGAGAGGGGAACCGTCATGCCCAAGCTCGCACTGTTGACCGCGTATGGCGGACCGATCGAGCTGGCCGAGTTTCCGCTGTCCACCCCGGCGCCGGGCACCGCCGCTCTGAAGTTGCGCATGGCCGGGATCTGCGGGTCCGACCTGCACATCTTTCGCGGTGAGCTGCCATTGCCTTGTCCGTTCGCCATGGGCCACGAGATGGTCTGCGAAATCGCCGAACTGGGCGAAGGACTGAACGCTGACGCGACCGGCAAGCCGCTCGCCGTCGCCGATCGCGTAGTGACGCCGTATTTTTGGACCTGCGGGCAGTGTCACGCGTGCGCGCGGGGTCGCTCCTACGCGTGCCAGAACCTGCTGGCCGGGGAATACCGCACCCACGAGCAAGCGCCGCACTTCGTCGGTGCATACGGGGAGTACTACTACACCAACCGGCGGCAACCGCTGTACAAGGTGCCCGAGGACCTTGCCGACGAAGCGGTGGCGCCGCTCAATTGCGCGCTGGCCCAGGTGTTGTTCGTGCTGCGCGATCTGCGGCTGGGCGACACCGTGGTCATCCAGGGCGCCGGCGGGCTGGGCATCAACGCCGCCGCCGTGGCACACACCATGGGTGCCGCGCAGGTTATCGTCATCGATAAGATCGCCGAACGCCTCGATGTCGCAGCCGACTTCGGTGCCACCCATTGCATCGACGCGAGTGGCATCTCCAGCGCCGAGGTCACCGAGCAGGTTCTCAAACGCGCCGACGGCATCGGGGTGGACTGGGTGCTCGAGGTCGTCGGCGTGCCGGGCGTCATTCCCGACGGGGTCACATTCCTGAACAACGGCGGCACGCTGCTCGAGGTCGGCAACATCGGAGTAGGACGTACCTTCGAGCTCGACCCGAGCGCGTTGGTATACGGCAATAAGTCCGTGCGCGGCGTGATGCTCTACGACCCAGTCACGCTGGCGATCGGCTTGTCCTTTCTGCAGCACACCAGTTTCCCGTTCAACCAGCTGATGCCCAAACCGTTTCATCTGACCGATGTCAACGCCGCCTTCGCCTCAGCCGATGCCGGGCTGGTGCCCAGAGGTGCTTTGGTTCCGTGATGACTCAGGCTTCTGCATTGACCCAGACGATCGATACCCGTGAGCTGATCGTGGAGTCCGCCTACGCCTGCTTCCGCAAACAGGGACTGCAGAAGGCGACGATCGTGGACATCGCCAAGACTGCCGGCGTCTCCCGCAGCACGATCTATGAGTACTTCAGCGACAAGGCCGCCATCATCGAAGCGTGCGCAGAACATGCTTCCGAGCGGTTCTATCGCGAGATGTCCAAGGCGATGGACCAGGGCACCACACTGGAGGAAAAGCTCAGCTGCGCGGCGGTATTCGTGACCCAGGCGCGACGGGTCATTGCCTCCGAGAAGTACTTTGACGAAGAGGCGATCAGCCTGCTGCTGACCAAAGACGCCGCGGTGCTGCTGCGCGAGTGCGTCGACTTCTTCTCCCCCTACCTCTCCGCCGCCCGGCTCACCGGCGAGGTCCGCAAAGACCTCGATGTCGAGGCCGCCGGTGAATGGTTTGCGCGCATACTGTTCTCGCTATTCAGCACGCCGTCTTCAACGCTGGATATGGACAATCCCGAAGTGGCGTCGGAGTTCGTGCGGGCACACGTAGTGCGCGGATTCGCCAGCGACCGTCCGCGGCCGAGGCGGATGGGCGATAGGTGACCATGCCCTAGTGCGCCGTCACTCGGACGTCAGTTCGTCCGCATGTGCCTCGGCGTAATCGGCGAGTGCCGCCATCGTCCGCACGTTCTCATTGTCGAAGGCGCTGATGATCAGCGGGCGGAGTGGACGAAGGACCAGCGGCATAGCGATGCTCAAGAGCAGCCAGCGAGTCACCCGGGTCTCGGTGCCGGCGGATTCAAACGAATAGTGGATGTGCGTGTCAATGGTTGCTTTCACCTGCCCGGCATAGATCGTATGGTGGAAGTCCAGTGATCCTGGTAGCTGAAATCCGGTGACTTCACCCCACCAGTCTTTGCCGCGTTGGCCGGGTTTACCGTCGTGGTAACGGCTGCCCAGCCGAACCGGATACGGTTCGACGTCGGTCGTGCTGCCATACGAAGCCGAGCCAGGCAACCAGCGACCGTAATTAAGCATATCGGCGACAAGCCGGAACAGCACCGCGGGCGAGGCGTTGATATCAGCCGTGTACAGCTTGTGCCAATGCGAGACGGGCATGACAGCTCCTTCCGTCGGCTGTCGAGGTTATTAGTGTGCATCAGCGGTTTCGATTGTGCGGCCAAGGCGGCATTCGCGCGATTCCCGCGCCCTGAGCACACAGTCGACGCCAACGGCGCACACTCGATTCCCGTCGTGCTCAGTGACCGCGTTCGGCCAGCGCCCGCAAGAAGAATGCCAGGTTGGCCGGCCGTTCGGCCAGGCGCCGCATGAAGTATCCGTACCACTGGGCACCAAACGGCACGTACACCCGGACCTGGCTACCGGCGTCGGCCAGCCGTCGCTGCTCGCCGTCGCGGATGCCATACAGCAGCTGGTATTCGAAATCGGCGGCACCACGGTTGGTTTCGCGAGCCAGAATAGGAACCGCATCGATGATCATCGGGTCATGCGAGGCCACCATCGGATAGCCCGATCCGGCCATCAGCACCCGCAGGCAGGTCAGGTAGGCGTCGGTGATGTCTCCAACAGCACGATGGGCCACCGACGCCGGTTCGTCGTAGGCGCCCTTGCACAACCGAACTCGCGCTCCGGCGTAAGCCAGGTCCTTGCAATCGCCGAGTGTGCGACACAGGTAGGCCTGCAAAACCGTGCCCAGCCAACCGAAGTCGACGCGCAGATCACCCGAGATCGACAGCGTTGAATCGGTAGTGGTGTGGTCTTCCGCGTCCACGGTGACCCAGACACCCACCTGCTCGGCGCGCTCGCAGATGGTGCGGGCATTCTCCAGCGCGATCTTCTCTCCGTCGCGATCCAGCGCCTGCCCGAGCGCCGAAAGCTTTAGCGACACCTCGAGCGACCGCACTCGGCCGCCCGAAGTATCAGCCCGTCGACCCAGCGCATCGAGCAGCTGCAGGTATGCCTGCACGGTCTGCGTAGCGTCGTCGGCGTCGGTGACGTTTTCGCCCAGGTAGTCGATGCTGACGTAGCGACCGGAATCCCGCAGCGCGGCAACGATGTCCAGCACGCTGTCCAGCGTGTCCCCCGGTACGAAGCGGCGCACCACTTTGCGGATGACCGGAGACCGTTCGACCGTGCGGCGCAATCGCTCAGCCCGGCTGGCCGCAAGCATCGCCGGACGCACGGTATGCGCGAACACGCCGGCCATCAGTCCGACCCCATGTGCGGGTAGGTGTGCCGGGTGGCCGGGACGAAGGTCTCCTTGATGGTGCGTGCCGACGTCCAGCGCAACATGTTCAGCATCGATCCCGCCTTGTCGTTGGTACCCGAGCCGCGCGATCCTCCGAACGGCTGGCGCCCGACGACCGCGCCGGTCGGCTTGTCGTTGACGTAGAAGTTTCCGGCAGCGAACCGCAGCCGGTTCTGCGCGGTCAACACGGCCTCACGGTCGTCGGCGATGACCGCGCCGGTCAACGCGTAGCGAGATCCGCTGTCGATGACGTCAAGAATTCGCTCGTACTGCTCGTCGGGGTAAACGTGCACCGACAGCAGCGGGCCGAAGTACTCGGTCGCGAACGCTTCGTCGGTCGGGTCGTCGGAGAGCAAGACCGTCGGGCGGACGAAATAACCAACGCTGTCGTCGTATTCGCCCCCAACCGCGATGGTGACACCGGCCGCGCCCTTCGCCCGCTCGATGGCGTTGACGTTCTTGACAAAGGCACGCCCGTCGATCAGCGCGCCGCCATAGTTGGTCAGGTCGGCGATGTCGCCGTAGCGCAGGGCAGCGGTCTCGCCGAGGAAGTCGTCACCCATCCGTTGCCACAACGAATGCGGGATGAATGCCCGCGACGCCGCCGAGCATTTCTGGCCCTGGTAGTCGAATGCTCCGCGAATCAACGCTGTGCACAACACATCCGGCCGTGCCGAGGCGTGTGCGACCACGAAGTCTTTACCGCCGGTCTCGCCGACCAGTCGCGGATAGCTGTGGTAGCGGGCGATATTGGCGCCGACCTGCTGCCACAGGTGCTGGAAAGTGGCCGTCGACCCGGTGAAGTGAATGCCGGCCAGCCGCGGATCGGCCAGTGCCACATCGGAAACCGCGAAGCCGTCGCCTGCGACCAGGTTCAGCACCCCGGGTGGCAATCCCGCGGCCTCGAGCAGTTGCATGGTCAGGTAGGCCGACAGTGTCTGGGTGATCGACGGCTTCCACACGACGGTGTTGCCCATCAATGCCGGTGCGGTCGGGAGGTTGCCTGCGATCGAGGTAAAGTTGAACGGCGTGATCGCGTAGACGAAGCCCTCCAGCGGGCGGTAGTCGCTGCGGTTCCACTCCCCGGGTCCGCTGACCGGCTGCTGCGCCAGGATCTGACGGGCGAACGTCACATTGAACCGCCAGAAATCGATCTGCTCGCAGGGCGAGTCGATCTCGGCTTGGTAGGCCGACTTGGATTGGCCGAGCATTGTCGCGGCGGCGATTTTCTCCCGCCATGGCCCCGCCAGCAGGTCGGCGGCTCGCAGGAATATCGCGGCGCGCTCATCGAACGGCATCGCCGCCCAACCGGATTTCGCGGCCACCGCGGCCTCGATGGCCGCAGTCGCATCGGCGTGCACGGCGTTGGTCAGGGTGCCCAGGTTCGCAGCGTGCCGGTGCGGCTGGACGACATCGATGCGCTCTCCGTCGCCCATTCGGTGTTTGCCGCCGATGACATGCGGGAGGTCGATCGGGTTGTCGGCCAGCGCGGCCAGTTGGGCAAGTAGGCGAGTGCGCTCCGGGGATTGCGGGGCATAGTCGTGGACCGGCTCGTTGGTCGGCATTGGCACCTGGGTGATCGCGTCCATGTTGCCAGGATCCTCGGCACGGCGTTGATTCCTGTTAGCCGATCAGACAAGATACAGCGGGTGGCATAGTAGGATCCGACAATATGCGAGTGTCTGGTGTTGGGCTGGGTGAGCTACTGCTCGCGCTAGACGCGACCCTGGTCAGCCTGGTGGACGCGCCGCGCGGTCTGGACCTTCCGGTGGGTACGGCGGCGCTGATCGATTCCGACGATGTGCGGCTTGGCCTGGCCGCGGCAGCGGGATCGGCCGACGTCTTCTTCCTGCTGGGAGTCACCGATGACGAGGCGCTGCGATGGGCGGACAAACAGGCGCGCGAGCGTGTGCCGGTGGCGATCTTCGTCAAAGAGCCATCGAACGCACTGGTGGCCATGGCGGTCGCGACAGGGTCAGCGGTGGTAGCTGTGGAGCCGCAGGCCCGCTGGGAACGGCTTTACCAGTTGGTCAACCACGTCTTGGAACATCACGGGGACCGCGGCGACCCGCTGGACGACTCGGGCACCGACCTTTTCGGCTTGGCGCAGTCACTGGCCGATCGCATCCACGGAATGGTCAGCATCGAAAACGCCCACTCGCACGTACTCGCCTATTCGGCGTCCAACGACGAAGCCGACGAGCTGCGCCGCCTCTCCATCCTGGGCCGGGCCGGCCCGCCCGAGCATCTGAAGTGGATCGACCAATGGGGCATCTTCGATGCGCTGCGGGCCGGCGGCGAGGTGGTGCGCGTTGCCGAGCGCCCGGAGTTGGGTCTGCGTCCGCGGCTGGCTATCGGGATTTATCAGGCGCAGGCCGATGCCCGGCGGCCGCCGGTGTTCGCCGGCACGATCTGGGTGCAGCAAGGTTCACAGCCCCTGGCCGACGACGCCGAGGAGATGTTGCGGGGCGCGGCGGTGCTGGCCGCCAGGATCATGTCGAGGCTGGCGGCTCGGCCGTCCACGCATGCCCGGCGGGTGCAGCAGATTCTGGGCCTGACGGACGGCGACCCGGCCGACGTGGCTGCCATCGCGGGCGAGCTCGGCCTCGCCACGCACGGTAACGCCGCGCTGATTGGCTGGGACACTGCAAACGCCGGTACCCGTCATGCACGGTTGGCTGACGTCTTGGCATTGAGCGCCAGCGCTTTTCGCCGTGATGCTCAGGTCGCATCGCACGGCTCGCGGATATATGTGTTGCTGCCACAGACCGCGACAACGCGGTCGGTCACCTCGTGGGTCCGCGGCACCATCGGCGCAATGCGTACCCAGCTTGGCGTCGAGTTGCGGGCCGCCATCGCCGTGCCGGTCGCGAGCCTGGCCCAGGTCGCCGCGGCACGCACTGAGGTGGACCGCGTGCTCGACAGCGCTGAGCGACACCCGATTTCGATCGGGCAGGTGACATCGCTTGCCGAGGCGCGCACGACCGTCTTGCTCGACGAGATCGTCACGCTGGTCGGCACTGACGAGCGGCTGGTCGATCCGCGGATACGCGACCTGCGTGTGCAGGATCCGGTGCTGGCTGAGACGCTGCGGACCTACCTGGACAGCTTCGGCGACATCGGCGCCGCCGCGCAGTCGCTGCAAGTACATCCGAACACCGTTCGCTACCGAGTGCGGCGGATCGAGAAGCTGTTGTCGACCTCGTTGGCCGATCCTGAGGTCCGGCTGCTGTTTTCGCTGGGGTTGCGGGTGATGGAAGGCTCGGCTTGAGTCCATCCGACGCCGCACAATAATTATGTTCAGCGTGAACGTAATTCAAGGTGTTCCATCAGTTTTCCGTACGGTTAGTCTTTCTTGATGGGAGATAGACCGTCCGTTCCCCGCCGGCAAGAAATGACGCCGTCGAACGGACCACGCGTCGACGAACTGCGCCTGCTGGAAGCCGAAGCCGTCCACATCATCCGCGAGGTCGTCGCCGAGCTGGAGCGGCCGGTCCTGCTATTTTCGGCCGGCAAGGACTCGATCGTGCTACTGCGCCTGGCAGAAAAGGCGTTTCGGCCACTACCACTGCCCTTTCCGGTGATGCACGTCGACACCGGCCATAACTTCGACGAGGTGATCGAATTCCGCGACCGCAGGGTCACCGGCCATGGGCACGAGCTGATCGTCGCCTCGGTGCAGGAATCCATCGACAGCGGCCGGGTGCCCGACCCGGGTCCCGGGGCTTCGCGCAACCGGGCGCAGACTCGCACACTGCTCGACGCGCTGGACGCCGGCGGCTTCGACGCAGCCTTCGGGGGTGCGCGCCGCGACGAGGAACGCGCCCGCGCCAAGGAACGGATCCTGAGCTTCCGCGACGAGTTCGGCCAGTGGGATCCCCGCGCTCAACGACCGGAGCCCTGGTCGCTCTACAACGGCCGGATCAAAAAGGGCGAGCAGGTGCGAGTGTTCCCCCTGAGCAACTGGACCGAACTCGACGTGTGGCGCTACATCGAGCTCGAGAACCTTGAACTCCCGTCGATCTACTACGCCCACGAACGCGAGGTGTTCGAGCGCGACGGGATTCTGTTGGCGGTATCGCAGTACGCCGGGCCGCAGCCCGGGGAAATCGCCGCAGTGGAGTGGGTGCGGTACCGCACCGTCGGTGACCTGACGATCACGGGGGCGGTGCGCTCCACAGCCACCGACATCAGCCGGGTTATCGCCGAGATCTCAGCGGCTACGGTGTCCGAGCGTGGCGAGACTCGTGCAGACGACCGTACGTCGGTAGCCGCGATGGAAGACCGCAAGCGAGAGGGCTACTTCTGATGACGACAAATAATTCAGAAAAGTCCTTGCCTCCCACGGGCATAACGCGCCAGCTGCTGCGCATCGCCACTGCGGGGTCGGTGGACGACGGCAAGAGCACCCTGATCGGGCGGCTTCTGCACGACACCGACAGCCTGCCACTGGACCACCTGGAAGCCGTCACGGACGCCGAGGGCGTCGCAGATCTCGCAGCGCTATCCGATGGTCTGCGCGCCGAACGCGAACAGGGCATCACGATAGACGTCGCGTATCGCTTCTTTGCCACCGACACTCGCAGCTACATCCTGGCCGACACCCCCGGCCACGAGCGCTACACCCGCAACATGTTCACCGGCGCCTCGAACGCGCACGTGGCCATTCTGCTGGTCGACGCACGCGCGGGGGTGCTGCGCCAGACCCGCAGGCACGCCCGCATTGCAAAACTGTTAGGCATCAAGCACTTTGTTGCAACCGTGAACAAGATCGACCTGATTGACTTCGGCTATGTGAAGTTCGCCGAGGCGGAGGACGAGCTGCGACAGTTGGCGGCGCGCCTTGGCGGGGTGGACATCACCGTCATCCCGATCGCTGCCAAGCACGGGGATAACGTCGTGCACCGCTCCGACCGCACGCCGTGGTACAGCGGCCCCACGCTACTGGAGTACCTAGAGGGCGTCGAACTGGCCGCGCCACAGGCCGAGCCGTCACGGCTGCGGCTCCCGGTGCAGTGGGTGTCGCGGCCGACCGCCGAGGTGCGCCGCCGCTACACCGGGCGCCTCGCTGCAGGAACGCTGAGTGTCGGCGATCCGGTGGTATCGCTGCCTGCCGGTACCCGCTCGAAAGTGACCGTGCTGGACACCCTCGATGACGAACGCACGACTGCCGTTGCGCCTCTGTCGATTTCGATCGAGCTGGCCGACGACATCGATGTGGGTCGCGGTGACGTATTCGTCAGTGGTGCCGACGATGCGGTTCCGCCGGTGCTGGCCCGAGAACTCGATGCGACCGTGTGCTGGTTCGTGGACTCACCGCTGCGGGCGGGCGACCGGCTGGCGCTCAAACAAACCACCAAGACCGTGCGGACAACCGTCCAAGCACTGCACTCGCGGCTAGACCCGGAAACGCTCGACGAGCTCGACAGCCCAGTTGAGCTGGCGCTCAACGATATTGGCACCGTGACACTGCGGACCAGCTCGGTCGTCATCGCCGACAGCTACACCGACAATCGCGACAGCGGCGCATTCATCCTGATCGACGAGGCCACCAACGACACCGTCGGCGCCGGCACCATTATCGAGCCGCGCGAGGTCAAGCCGGGCACGCATCCCCGCACTGATATCCGTTGGCATCCGTCAGCGCTGGACCGCGGCTACCGGTGGCAGGCCACCGGACAGCCGGGTGCGACGATCTGGTTCACCGGGCTGCCCGCATCCGGCAAGTCGACGATCGCGGTGGCCGTGGAGCGCGCACTCGTCGAGTCGGGGCGGGTGGCCTATCTGCTGGACGGCGACAACTTGCGGCACGGCCTGTCCGATGATTTGGGCTTCTCCCCCGGCGACCGCGCCGAAAACATCAGGAGGGTCGGCCATTTGACTCGGCTGCTGGCCGACGCGGGCGTCGTCGCGCTGGCATCACTGGTGTCACCGCTGAAGTCGGACCGCGAAATCGCCCGCGCCCTCAACGAAGCCGCCAAGCTGCCCTTCATCGAGGTCTACGTCGCCACGTCGCTGGCCGAGTGCGAAAAGCGTGACCCCAAAGGCCTCTACGCGCGTGCGCGCAGCGGCCAACTGTCCGGCATGACCGGTGTGGACGCGCCCTACGAGCCGCCCGAGAATCCGGACCTGATACTCGACACCACCAGCGCCAGCATCGAAGACCTCGCCGGGCGGGTCATCGATCTGCTCAACGAACGCAGCCCGCGCCAGCCTGCAACCTAGATTCATCGAGATCTAATCACTTGGTCCGCGCGACGGTCCGGGCAACGACGTCCCCGGACAGAGCGTGCCTGGTAGAAGCCGCCGCAGCTGCTTGAGGAGCAATCATCGTGAGTGAAGGCGTGCCGCAGTCGCGCGGTTGGCGCGAACGAGTCGACTCGGTATCGGTGGACTGGTGGGCGACTTTGGTCGCCGGGGTGATCACCGCGTTGGCGGTGGCCGACGTGCTCCCGAAGATTCCGTGGTGATCGCGTGAGCACCACCCGCGTTGAGCCCGAAGAAACGCTGGATGAGCCGACCTTCACCAGCAGCCAACCACTGGAATATGTACCCGGCATTCTGTTGCTGATCGTCGTGGGGCTGCTCGGCAAATATGCCCAGATCTGGTGGAATGCACTGGCCAAACACGAACACTGGCGGGTGCCCGATATCGAATACGTGTTGTGGGCCATTGTGATTGGACTTCTGATCACCAACACTGTCGGCCTGCACCGGATATTTCGGCCCGGTGTGCAGACATACGAGTTTTGGCTCAAAGCCGGGATCGTGGTGCTGGGAGCGCGCTTCGTGCTCGGTGATGTCGCCAAACTAGGGGGGCTGAGCCTGCTGCAGATTTTGGTCGACATGGCAGTCGCGGGAACCATCATCATCGTCGCGGCGCGCGCATTCGGCTTACCCGGCAAGCTGGGCTCCTTGCTGGCGATAGGTACCTCGATCTGTGGGGTGTCGGCCATAGTGGCCGCCAAGGGCGCGATCAGGGCACGCAACTCCGAGGTCGGCTACGCCATCGCGGCGATTTTGGCATTGGGCGCGGTGGCACTGTTCGTGTTGCCGCCCCTGGGACACGCGATCGGCCTGACCGATCGGGAGTTCGGCTTGTGGGCGGGCCTGGCGGTGGACAACACCGCCGAAACCACGGCCACTGGTTACCTGTTTTCCGACCACGCGGGCAAGATCGCGGTGCTGGTCAAATCGACCCGCAACGCGCTGATCGGGTTCGTCGTGCTCGGATTCGCGCTGTATTGGGCCGCGCGTGGGCAGGCCGATGAGATTGCACCCGGCGCCAAAGCCAAGGCGGAATTCATCTGGCACAAATTCCCGAAATTCGTGCTTGGCTTTGTAGCGGTCTCGGCGATCGCGACCGCGGGCTGGCTGACCAAGGGGCAAACCGCAAACCTGGCCAACGTGTCGAAGTGGGCGTTCCTGCTGACCTTCGCCGGAGTGGGGCTCAACACCGATATCCGCCAGATCGCGCGGACCGGATGGCGGCCTCTTCTGGTAGCGATCATTGGGCTCACCGTCGTCGCGTCGGTCTCGCTGGGGATCGTGCTGCTCACCTCTCGCGTGTTCCATTGGGGCGTAAGCGCCTAGAGGCACGCGGGGCGGTAGCCTGGCGCCCATGCAAAACTCGTCCGTCATGCCCATGCTGCGTGAACGCGCCGGTCTGCAGCCCGACAATTTGGCGTTCCGCTACACCGATTACGAGCCGGACGCCTAAGCGGAGCGGCGCGCCCGCAACCAAGACTTCCCATGTTGATCAGCGTCCTGGTGATGGCCTTCGCCGTGAGCCTCGAACCGTTCCGGATCGGCATGACGGTACTCATGCTGAACAGACCCAGACCGATGCTGCAACTGCTCGCATTCGTGTGTGGCGGCTTCGCGATGGGAATAACCGTCGGTCTGATTGTCTTGTTCGCGTTTCGGCGCAGACTGCTGGGGTCTACCTACTTCACTTTGCCAAAGGTTCAGATTCTGATCGGCGTAGTGGCGCTATTGGTCGCTGTCGTATTGGCCGCCAGAGTCTTCACCGGGCGGCTCGGCCCGCGCCCGGAAAAGTTGGCGACGCTGGCCCAACGACTGCTGAACGGCCGTTCGCTGTGGATCGCAGGGATGGCCGGCCTTAGCATCGCATTGCCGTCGGTGGACTATCTGGCCGCGCTGGCCGTCATTCTGGCCTCTCGCGCCGCAGCCATGACGCAAGTCGGAGCGCTGCTGATGTTCAACGTCGTGGCCTTCGCGCTCGTGGAGATTCCACTCGTCGCATATCTACTGGCGCCGCAGACAACACGCAGGTCGATGGTCGTGCTGCACGACTGGATCCGGTCACGCCGCCGCGTCGAGGTTGCCACCCTGTTGGCCGCGGTCGGCGGTGTCCTGCTCGCAGCCGGCATGGCGGGTCTTTGAGCGGGTCTGTGATGTAGGACGCTGGGCGGTCGGCCAACCGTATCCGGTCTAAGCGGGAACCAGACGCTTTGCATATATCTCGGCAAGGAACTGCTCGACGGCTACCGCGGCGTGCGCCGCGCGGGCCGATCCCAAGATGTCAAAAGCGTGCTGCGCGTAAGGTAATTCGGCGTAGACGACGGGCTGGCGGCTGACCTCGGCCAGGCGCGCGGTAAAGCTGCGCGCCTGTTCGACCGGGATCAACGAGTCGTTCGTCCCGTGCAGCACGAAAAATGGTGGCGCATCTTCGCAGACATGGGTGATCGGCGAGGCGATGCGAAACGGCTCAGATGTCTCCGTCCGACTCAACTTGAATACGTTCTTCGCCACCATCGGCACCATCATTGGATGCATGGAGTCGTCGGTTCGGGTGAAGTCGTACACCCCGTAGAACGGGACAGCCGCTTGCACCCGGGTGTCGGCCTCCTCAAATCCGGGCTGAAACCGCGGATCATTGGGAGTAAGTGCGGCCAGCGAAGACAGATGCCCACCGGCCGAGCCACCGGTGATCGCGATCCAGTCCGGGTCGCCGCCGTACTCGGCAATGTGCTCTTTTGTCCACGCGATCGCGCGCTTGACGTCGACGATCTGATCCGGCCAGGTGGAGCGCGGGCTGAGCCGGTAGTTGATCGCGACACAGACCCAACCGAGCTCGGCCAAATGGCTCATCAGCGGATGTGCCTGTCCACGTTTGTTTCCGATCATCCACGCGCCGCCGGGAACCTGCAGCAGCACCGGAGCCCGACCGCTGCGGTCGAGGTCGGGCCGTCGCCAGATGTCGAGATGGTGCCTGCGAGCCGCAGTCCCCGTAGCTGATGTCGCCGTCGTGCGCGTAGTCGCGGTAGATCCGCAGCATTCGTGCCGCGCCAGGTTTCTTCGCGGTCGCACCGCCGGGCGCGGGCCGCTTCCATAGGTCGCCCGACTCGGTGCGACGGTCGGGACCCAGGCCGGCATCCAGCGCCGCGGTCAGCGGCTCGTTGGCCTTGCGTCCGACGTGCCGCAGGCCCAATAGCCCCAGCCAGGACAGCGCCGACAGCAGCCAGCTGAATCGGCGTATCCGCGGCGGCAGCCGGCGCGAGACCGCCGCCAGCGCGGTGAACTGGACGCCGAGCGATTGCATCGGAAGTTCCGACGCGAACACGCCGTAGGCGAACGCAGACAACGAGCCGTACGGGCGCTTCGTCAGCGGCCGGTAGCCATTGGCGGTGAATGCGAAACCCAACACGGAGACCAACACGGCTGCCAGTCGCTTCACAGCTGTCCTTTCCAACCGAGCGGCATGACGTGTGCCGCCCTGTTAAAGAATCTAACTGCGGCCCTGGTGGCGCTTTGCAGCCATCCGGGTCAGCCCGGTTTTCGGCACGGGATTATGTTTTGCTGCGCTATCCGGATTCCCCGGAGTCGCCTGGCCTGCCGGCCTTCGCCGGGTCCTCGATCACGTGATATGCCGGGTCGATCATCGACATGGGCCGGTTGCCGGTCTGCTTGGGCTTGCCGGTGATCCGCAATAGCTGACCGGGCTGAATGTCGGCGCCCCCGCGCCCGGGACGGAACATCACGCTGATCTCGCCGCTGTTGTCGCCGACGACGACCTGCCGCCGAGTCCGCCTGCCTTCATTAACGTCCTCGACTTGATTCACCCGCCCTTCGAAGGTGGCGCGCTGGCCGGGGATCAGACCCGACACCGTGATCACCGATGGCCCACTGTCGGGGTGCTCATAGGCTTCGACGTTCTGCTCTTCGTCCTGGCTAACCCAGGCTTCCACCTTGTCGAGCTCGCGCGCGACCCGTTGCTCGAAGTTATCGGGGTACGCCTGCTGGATCCGGGTCTGCACGTCGTAGGGCACGATCGTCGCCGCGGCGTCGGGAATCAGGCTTACCGCGCGGGAGACCTTGTCCGCGGTGCGGTCGTGCAGCAGGCGACCCAGCAGCGGCGCATACGTGCGACGTGGCAGCAACACCGTCACATTGGTGTTCCGCTGCTCATCGCGCGCCTTCGCGACCAGCACCTGCGCAGCCCGGGTGATCCGCCGGTCCGGACAGTCCACAACCCGCAGTGGAGTGTCGAGCTCAAAGTGATCCCACCGCTTTCGGATCAGCTTGGCATGGGCTTCATCGACCATGAAGTGCACCGCGACCAGCTCGTCGGCCCGCAATCCCCTGCCGTAGCGCAGCGCTTCGATGACCGCGAGGTCAACCGAGTTCACAAACACGAAAACCTTGTGCCGGGCGTACTTCACCAACTCCGGGCGGTCGGTGCGGAACATCTCGAGAATGCCCGCCTCGGCGCGATATTCGCGGTTGAGTCGCATCAGCACGAACACCAGCAGCGGGAAGACGACGACTACCAACCACGCGCCCTCGGTGAACTTGGCGACCGCGAAGATGCCGACCACGACGGTCGACAGGATCCCCGCGGACAGGTTGATCGCCAGCCGGCGTCGCCAACCCGGTTCCCGGTGCGTCAGATTATGTTTGGTCATTCCGTAACCGGCCATCGAGAATCCGGTGAACACGCCGATCGCGTAGAACGGGACCAACGCGTTGACCGATCCGCCGGTGATAATCAGCAAGGCCACCGATAGCGCCGTCAGCGCGATAATTCCGTTCGAAAACACCAGGCGGTGACCGCGTTTCGTCAGCTGTCGTGGCAGGAATCGGTCTTCTGCGACGAAACTGGCCAGCGCCGGAAATCCATTGAAACTGGTATTCGCACCAGTGAAAAGGATCGCAGCCGTTGACACCTGGACCAGAATGTAGAAGACGTCGCCCACTACCCCAGGGCCGAAGACCGAACGGGCAACCTCGGATAACACCGACGGATAACCCGCGACATAGGGAGTGGCGTGGGTGACGTGGGCCAGGTAGGCCACACCAGCGAGCAAGAATGCGAGAATGCAGGCCATTGCGGTGAGCACCCGACGCGCGTTGAGGCCCTGCGGCTTCCGGAAAACGGTGACGGTATTGGAGATCGCCTCGACTCCCGTCAGCGACGAACCGCCGTTGGCGAACGCACGGAGCAACACCAGGATCGTCGCGCCCATCACCAAGCCGTTGCCCTGATGGACCGGCACCGTCCCGGCGATGTGGGCGGGGTCGTATACCGGTAAATCCCCGAATATTTCGCGGATGACACCGGTCACGATCGTCAGGGTGATCATGGCGACGAAAAAGTAGGTTGGCACCGCGAATGGCCGGCCCGCTTCCCGTAATCCGCGCAGGTTGGCGTAACAGATGAGAAGCACCACGCCGACCGTGATTGTCAGGCTGTAGGGACCCAACGCGGGGATCGCCGACGCCACCGCAACCGTGCCCGCCGCCGCCTGCACAGCCACCGTGACGACGTAGTCGATCAGCAGGGCCGCCGCGGCGATCTGCGCCACCCGGGGCCCGAAGTTCTCTCGGGCGACGATGTAGGACCCACCCGCCCGGGTGTAGGCCATGACGACCTGCCGATACGATGCGGTCACTAACACCAGAATCACCAAGATGACGCCGGTGATAGGCAGCAACAACGCAAAAGCCGCCAGCCCGGCAGCCGGCAACAATTCGATCAAGATCTGCTCGGTGCCGTAAGCGGTAGATGAGATCGCGTCCGGCGAAAGTGCGCCAAGCGCAACGGGGTTCGACAGCTTCTCCGAACTTAGGTTCTCCGTGATGAGCGGCTTTCCCAGAAAGACACGCTTGGCTAGGTACCCTATCGACACTGGGATGCGCAGCTTGCCAGCCGTACCAGCCGAAGTTGTCACGACCACACTCCTTACTTGAGAGTGAAGCGCTTAGGAAGCACCTGGGTAACGCCTTCCGATGGATTCTGCCGTTCAACCCGTCCGCGCGGCAGACCGGTAGGCCATTCGGACATCAGGGCGTCGCCGCTCCAGTGAGCCGATCGACCGCCGCGGCGATGCGCTCGTCGGTGGCGGTCAGCGCAACGCGCACGTGCTGCGCGCCGCCAGGGCCGTAGAACTCGCCGGGCGCCACCAAGATGCCGCGCTGCGCCAACCACGCGACACTGTCCCGGCACGGCTCGCCGCGGGTGGCCCACAGGTAGAGGCCGCCTTCCGAATCCTCGATGGAAAAACCGGCCGAGCGCAGCGCCGGCGAGAGGGCGGCCCGCCGCCGTGCGTACCGCTCGCGCTGCAGCTTGTCGTGAACGTCGTCATCCAGCGCGGCCACCATGGCAGCCTGCACCGGCGTCGGCACCATCATCCCGGCGTGCCTGCGCACGGCCAGGAGCTCGGCGACCAGGCTCGGATCTCCCGTGACGAAGCCGGCCCGGTATCCGGCCAGCGACGAGCTCTTGGAGAGCGAGTGCACTGCCAGCAGCCCGGTGTGGTCGCCGTCGCAGACGGACGGGTGCAGCACCGACAGGGGTTTTAGAGGCTCGGGCTCCCAGCCCAAACCGAGGTAGCACTCGTCGGACGCCACCACGACACCGCGCGCACGCGCCCATCCGACCACCTTGCGCAAGTGGTCGGGGCCCAGCACGCGCCCGGTCGGATTGCTCGGCGAATTCAGATAGACCAATGCCGGGGATTGCGGGCCAAGCTGGGTCAGCGAGTCCGCGCGCAGCACCTGCGCTCCGGCCAGTCGGGCGCCGACTTCATACGTCGGATACGCCAGCTCCGGCACCACGATCACATCCGCGGGGCCCAGACCCAGCAGGGTCGGCAGCCAGGCAATGAGCTCTTTGGTGCCGATCACGGGCAGCACGGCCGCCTCAGTCAGCCCGGTGATGCCGAAGCGGCGGCCAAGGGCGGCCACCGCCGATTCCCGAAGCCGCGCAGTACCGGCGGTTGCCGGGTACCCCGGCGCGGCACTGGCGGCCGCCAGTGCCTCCCGGATCACCGGAGCGACCGGGTCTACCGGGGTGCCGACAGACAGGTCGACGATGCCGTCCGGATGGGCGCCGGCGAGCGCCTTCGCATCGGCCAAGGTGTCCCACGGGAACTCCGGCAGGGACGCCGACACAATCCGGCCCGTCCCCGGCTTCTGCGGCACCGGCCCGCTCAGTCGCCTTCGCCCTGCGGCGGCAGATCCTTGACCACTTGCGGGTCGTTCTCGGTCATGCCGACCTTGGCCGCACCACCCGGTGAGCCCAGCTCAACGAAGAAGTCCGCATTGATCTGCGTGTATTGGCTCCATTGTTCGGGCACATCGTCTTCGTAGTAGATCGCTTCGACAGGGCAGACCGGTTCACAGGCCCCGCAGTCGACGCATTCGTCGGGATGGATGTACAGCATCCGAGCGCCCTCGTAGATGCAGTCGACCGGGCACTCCTCGATGCATGCTTTGTCCTTGATGTCGACGCAAGGTTCGGCGATCGTGTACGTCACAGACGTCTCCTCAAGGTCTCCTCCATGTACTGCTCGGTGTGGGCTGCCGTTGCCTCACCGCGGCGCTTCCAGGCCGCAATAAGCAAAGCTTTCGGTTACTGATACTAGACGTCGCACATACACGTCAACCACTAGGCACGCTCTGGAGGACTGGCGTTCTACGTACCTAGTTGCATAGCAGGCCGGTAAGCCATGTGTGCTGCCCGGGTGGCACTGCCCGGACGGTGCGGATGACGGAGGACGACGGCCGGGTTCAGGCACACCACCGTGGCCCAACATGAGCGCCCGGGTGTGACCAACGCCACCAAGCCAGTGACCTGCCGATAGTTACATTCGGGGGGTGGTCTACGAATAACCGCTCGAAGGAGAACGCTCACGGCGCCTGGTAGCCTCGACGGCAGACGGCAACCGCTGGGCAGATGTCGTCGCCGTCAATAGCGGTGCACTCACTGGGGAAGGTGTCCATAAATGATGACGCTGTCGTTGGGCAAGTTGGCAGCCGCAGTTGGCGGCGTGGCAGTGGCGTTGAGCGCTGCCACCGGGGTCGCATCCGCAGATCCGATCATCGACACAACCTGCAACTACGGGCAGGTGATGGCGGCGCTTAACGCGACGGATCCGGCAACTGCCGCGCAATTGAACGAATCGCCGACGGCGCAGAGCTACTTGCGGCAGTTCCTCGCCGCACCGCCGCCTAAGCGCGCGCAAATGGCTCAGCAGATCCGGGCCATGCCGCAGGCCGCGGCGTTCATGGGCACCATCGAGCAAGTCGCCGGCGTCTGCAACAACTACTGAGCCGAGAGGCCCAGATAGTTCAGTAGCCGCTCAGTAGCCGGCGCACGCGACACAAGGTTTCGGCGCCGGCGCGGCTGCAGATCCTCGACGGGTCGCCGGGTCGGCGCCCCCACAGCAGCAAAACTCGTGCGGCGGCATCGGTTTCCAACGTGGCCGGCCCCACCGGGTCGGCGAATCCGACGCTGGTGTGATCCGCGTCCGCACTGACGAAGACATCGTCGGTTTCGGGAACTCGCAACCGAGCCTCGATCCGCTCGCCCGACCCGATTTCCTTGGCGCCCTTGGCGAGCAACGGGCGTCCCACCGCGACGACGCTGTGCGTGGTCATCCATGGCTCGGCCAGCGCCGTCTGGAAGGCGGCGCTGATATCGCCGTCTCCGGTGATGTCCCAGCCGTGCAGGACGAGTTCTTCGCGCATGTGTTCGGCGAACCAGGGCACCTTCATGGTGCGGCCGGTCCAGGCGACATCGGTATCAGCGGGAACTGTCTCGGCCGCCACGGCAACCTCGTTCAAGGTGGCCATCCGGTCAAGCAGCGCGTCCCACAGGTCCGCATCGTTGAGGGCGCGAAGTGGGCCTTCGCGTTCTTCGAAACCGCGCGTGCCGACCGGTTCGCCTTCCAGGTGCGCGCCCAGCACCCGGGCGAGCTCCTCGGCGTTTCCGGCTTGATGGGCCACGATGTCGCGTACCGTCCATGCTTCACACCAGGTGCCCGCATCGGGCCGGCGCTGTTGCACCGCATTCACAAAGGGCTGCCACTCGGGGAATCGGTCAGTATCGATCTGTCGCTTCACGGCCTCGGGTATACCCGCTGCCTCTGACAACTACGCTGCGAGCGGTGCGTAAGTAGTGGTGCGCTGACGAGCCGGGCGCCCGATGCCCTCGGCGATCGCGACCAGCTCTGCCACCGTCTTGGCCGACCCGTATTCCGAGCCGGCCATCCGCGAGATAGTCTCCTCCATCAGCGTGCCCCCTAGGTCGTTCGCGCCGCCGTTGAGCATCACCTGCGTGCGCGCAACGCCGAGCTTGACCCAGCTGGTCTGAATGTGGGAGATGCGGCCGTGCAACATGATCCGCGCCAGGGCGTGTACCGCCCGGTTGTCGCGATGGGTGGGCCCGGGACGAGCCGCGCCGGCCAGATACAACGGTGAATTCTGGTGCACGAACGGCAACGGCACGAACTCGGTGAAACCGCCGGTACGGTCCTGAATTTCGCGCAACACATTGAGGTGAGCGACCCAGTGCCGCGGACTGTCGACGTGTCCGTACATCATCGTCGACGACGACCGCAGGCCGACCTGATGTGCGGTGGTCACGATGTCGATCCACATCGACGTCGGCAACTTGCCCTTGGTGAGCACCCAGCGCACTTCGTCGTCCAGAATCTCGGCGGCGGTGCCGGGGATGGTGTCCAGTCCGGCTTCCCGCAGGCTGATCAGCCACTCGCGGATGCTCAACCCGCTCTTGGTCACACCGTTGGCAATCTCCATCGGGGAGAACGCATGCACGTGCATCGACGGGACCCGGGCTTTGACGGCGCGCACCAGTTCGGCGTAGCCGGTGACCGGCAGCTCGGGGTCGATCCCACCCTGCATGCAGACCTCGGTGGCACCTTCGACGTGCGCCTCCCACGCACGGTCGGCTACCTCTTCGCTGGACAACGAGTACGCATCGGCATCACCCTTGCGCTGCGCGAACGCGCAGAACCGGCAGCCCGTGTAGCAGATGTTGGTGAAATTGATGTTGCGGTTCACCACGAAGGTCACGTCGTCGCCAACCACGTCACGACGCAACGAATCCGCCAGCGCGGCAACCGCTTCCAGCGCAGGGCCGTCGGCAGTCGCCAATGCCAGGTACTCGTCGTCGGTGCAGCCGGCGGGATCGCGTTCGGCCGACCGCAGCGCGGCAAGCACATCGGTGTCGATGCGCTCCGGGGCGTGCACGGCCAGCTCGTGCACATGTGCGCGTATCGATTCCCAGTCGCCGAAGGCGCTGTCGAGATCGCTGCGGGCCTCGGTGTTGCGGCCTTCGGTGTCGATCGCTGCATTGAGGTCGACCCTGCCGGAGGATTCCACGTCGTCGGGCTCCTGCCATGGCCTGCCCACCGGGTTGACGTCGCGAGCCAGGCCGGTCGCCGGGTCGGCCAGTGCCACAACATGTCCCCGTACCCGCGGGTCGATCCACGCGGCGCCCGCTTGTACGTATTTGGGCTGCGCGGTCAACCGCTGCACCAAGTCGTATCCGGCTTCGGCAGTGACGGCGGCCAGCTCATCCAAAGCGGGCCACGGCCGTTCCGGGTTGACATGGTCGGGCGTCAGCGGTGAAACACCGCCCCAGTCGTCGACTCCGGCGGCGACCAGAGCCAGGCACTCGTCACGGGACACCAAATTCGGCGGCGCCTGGATACGCATGCCCGGACCCAGTACCAATCGCGCGACCGCCACCGTCGCCAGGTAATCCTCGATCCCGGCATCGGGGAAAGCGGCCATCGCGGTGTGTTCCTTGGCCCGGAAATTCTGCACGATCACTTCTTGGACATGCCCGAACTCCTTATGCGACTTGCGTATCGCATGCAAGGTATCTGCTCGTTCGGGCAGCGTCTCTCCGATGCCGACCAGCAACCCGGTGGTGAACGGGATGGACAACCGTCCCGCGTCGGTGAGAGCACGCAGCCTAACGGCCGGGTCTTTGTCCGGGCTGCCGTAGTGCGCAAGCCCTTTCGTCTCGAACAGCCGTCGCGATGTCGTCTCGAGCATCATGCCCATCGAAGGCGCCACCGGCTTGAGCCGCGACATCTCGGACCAGCTCATCACGCCGGGGTTCAGGTGCGGCAACAGCCCGGTTTCCTCCAGCACCCGGATTGCCATCGCCCGCACGTAGGACAGCGTGGAGTCGTAGCCTCGTTCACCGAGCCAGTCGCGGGCCTCGGGCCACCGGTCCTCGGGCCGGTCTCCCAGAGTGAATAGCGCTTCCTTGCAACCGAGTTCGGCCCCTCGGCGCGCGACATCGAGAATCTCGTCGGGCTCCATATACATACCGGCGCCCTGGGCGCGCAGTTTGCCCGGCACGGTGACAAAGGTGCAGTAGTGGCAGCTGTCGCGGCACAGATGGGTGACCGGGATGAACACCTTGCGCGAATAGGTGATCGGCAACCGGCCGCCGGGGCGGCGCCGTCCGGCCGACTCCAAGCCCGCGTCACGCACCCGCGCTGCACTCGCGCACAAATCGACCAAGTCCGCACCGCGCGCGGTCATCGCGACGGCCGCCTCATCGATATTCAGCGCGACACCGTCTCGGGCCCGCCGCAGTACCCGTCGCAGCGCTGACCGACTGGCCTTAGGCGGAACGACAGGTCTAGCCAGAGCGGTGGGCTGCTCGCCCGGAGTCAACGGCACGTTGGTGTAACTTCCCCACGATCGAATTTCATCCGCGCGTCCCAACATTTGGAACCTTGGCAACCACAGCGGGTGCCCTATGCGCAACAGTAGCGGCAGGCCCCGATCGGCCCGCGCTCGCCATACCGACGGAAAGACCGCACGGCGGGCACCCGGCCGGCTGCTTGGCGGGCAACACCGCTAAGCAGCTGCGATTACGACGCGCGCGGCGGCAGAGGCCCTGGTCGCGGCGGCCGCTCGCACCGGTCCCATAACCCGTCAGCGGTGGAGGCGGTACCGCCACAGCACCCATACCGGAGGCGCGACGCCCAGCACGATCAGTAACAAAGCGCCGTAGGCCATTAACCCTTTGCCACCCAGGATGACGTCATCGGCAGGACCGCCCATGCTGATCGCGGCCACGGTGAGGAGCCACGTCCACAACGGCAACGCGGCGATGCGCGGGGACCTAGTCCATCGCCCGGCGGCCCAGACCAGGGCGGCGTTGACCAATCCGCTGATCAATCCGCTGATGGGAAACGGAATCGTGCCGATATAGAACGGCAGCAGCAGAGCCCCGGCCAGTGCAGACAGCGCCCCGTCGACAGCCAACAGTGTCAAGACAACGACGCGAATAGCGGGGTCTGTCGTGCCGCTGTCTTCAGCAGACGCGGCGCGCGGCTTGGTTTCGGTCAGGTCGGAACGCTGTCGATATTGGAGAGGACGGAGCCGATAACCCGCTGCAGGCTGTCGAGCCGGTCCTGCCAGTGCTGCAGGTTCGGGTCCAGGTCGGGGTCCATGCGAATTCCTTCCGTGGCTGCCTGTTCGGCAGCCTACCGCGTGCCGGACCCGTTGAGACCTAGTCCTGCGAGCAGATCGGTTTCCCAGCCGCGCTCATCGCGATCCCCCGCAGAGCCGGCGACCAGGACATAGTGCTCTTGCGCCAGTATCGGCAGCGCCATGTTGTTCGACAGGGCGCACGCCCGGCCGGTCGGGCCGACGACTACTTGGGTGGCGTGCGCACCCAGCGCCGCCGCCTTGGCGGCGTGCGCGTCCGGGCCGGCCTCCACCACAGCGTTGATGTCGGAGTCTGCGTATCCGAAGCCGAACTCTTCTGCGGGTGGGATCGTCCACCCGGGCAGCAAGTCATCGCGATTCAGCGTGTGCCAGCCCGCCATGAATGCGCTTTCCGCGACGACTGACCAGTAGAACTTCGGCACGGTCCATGGCTCGCCGGGGTAGTCGCTGGTGCCGGCCGCAGCCACGGCGGCCGATGTGATGGTGTGGGTCTGGACGTGGTCGGGATGCCCATATCCCCCGTTGGGGTCGTAGGTCACCACGACGTGTGGGCGCTGCTCACGAATGCTGGCGACCAGCGCTCCGACCGCTTCACGTTCGTCGGCGTCGATAAACCTCTGGTATCGGCGCTTTGCGGTCCCGACCATCCCCGAGTCGCGCCAGCGACCCGCACCGCCGAGGTAGACGGGCCCGCTGACGCCGAGCGCGTGCAGCGCCGCAGTTAGCTCACCGATTCGGTATCCACCGAGTTGGTCCGCATGATCGACGCCGAGCTTTGCCCAGCGGTCGCCGATGACCTCACCCTCCTCGCCGAGCGTGCAGGTTACAACACTCACCTGTGCGCCGCGCGCGGTGTAGTGCGCGATGGTGGCGCCGTTGCTGAGGCTCTCGTCGTCGGGATGCGCGTGGACGAACAGCAGCCGCGGAGTCTCAGGCATGGACGCACCCTACCCGCGGTGCCAACGTCGTAGCAGTTGTTCCACCTGGCCGCGGTGAATAGGAACGCGAACGGCTACTATCGAGAAATGCCTCAGCTCACCCAATCAGCCCCGACCGGCAGCCGAAGCCGCCGGCGGGGCGAAGTCCTGGAACGTGCGCTCTACGAGGCCACGTTGGCCGAACTGACCGAAGCCGGATACGGCGGGCTGACGATGGAAGGAATAGCGGCCCGCGCCCACACCGGCAAGGCGGCGCTGTACCGGCGCTGGGCCACCAAGTGCGAGCTGGTGCACTCCGCGCTGGTCTTCGCGTTGCCGCCAGTGCCCGAGCCGCGCTCGGGCCGGTCGGCCAAAGAAAACCTGCTGGCGATGTTCACCGCGCACCGTGACATGCTGGCCGGCAAGACGGCGTTTCCCGGCCTGGACATCATCCACCAGCTTCTGCACGAACCCGAGATGCGTGCCATCTTCGCCGACGCCGTGGTGAGCCCGCGCCTGAAAATCGTCGAATTGATCCTGCAAGCCGCCATCGACTGCGGCGACATCGACCCGGCCACGGTCACGCCGCTGACGGCGCGAGTCGGACCGGCGTTGATCAATCAGCACTTCCTGCTCACCGGAGAACCGCCGAATAGGCGGGAGCTGACGCTCATCGTCGACACCGTGATCCCGGCACGAGCACCGAGGCCGCCACACACCGACTAAATGCCCGTCATGGCCCGGTTTTGATCCATTGGCCGGCGTCGCCGACGATGCCGACCGGTACCGCGCCCGACAGGCCCACGTTCTGTACGCTCGGGCCCGCCGCGACGATCGTGGTGTCCTGCAGGATGGGCAACACGGTCGACATGTTCCACAGTCGCGGTTCGACCGCCGTGATCACGTCGTTGATGTTCTTGGTGCCGTTGAGCGCGGCATCGATGTTCGACTGGATGCTGCGATCGCAGATCCCGGTGAGGTTCGACGGCGCTTGCACGAGCGCGCCGGGGTCGGGCGGGCGACTGGGCGGGGTCGGCGTCGGCGTCGTCGCGCTAGCGCCGGGCCCGGCCGGTGGCGGCGCTCCGGCGGGTGTGGTGGTCGGCGCATTGGCGGTCGGTACCGCCGTGGTCTGCAATGCGGGGCAGCCATAACGCGAGGCCAGCAATGTCGCCAGGTTTCCGCCCGCTTGATGCCACCCGACAATGGCGTCCACCTGGCTGTTGTTCAGCGCGTCGCGATACAGCGTCACCGGGTCCAGCGCCAGCACTGTCGCGGTGATGCCGACGTTGCGCAACTGGTCGGCGGCCGTGCTGGCCACCGCCACCGAGGTCGGGTCGTTCGCCGCCACCCCGATGACAAGCGACAGCTGTTGGCCGTCCTTGCTGATCCGGCCGCGGATGACCTCCGGCGGCCCGGTGCTCACCGGTGTCGTCGCATTGGGCGGCGGCGGCGGCACCGCTGATGCGGATGTGCTGCTCTCGATTTGATATCCGGATGCCGTCAGCAACGCCAGCGCCGCCGGCGTCGTCATCGAAGGTGGCGCGGTTGGCTCATAGCCCGGATCGCTGGGCGAACGGATCTGCGCCTGGTCCAGCGTGACGGTGTTGTCGCTGCCGGCGCCCACGGCGGCGAGCAGGTCAACGTCGAGCAGCCCCAGAATCGCCTTGCGGACCTGCGTGTCGGACAGCTTGGGCTCGTTGGCGCGCAGCGTGAGCTGCATGACCCGCGGTGTCACGATCCGAGCCGTCCGCACATCGGGGATGGCGGACAACTGCGCGAAGGCCGCGGATCCGCCGTGCACCTGGGCCACCTGGGTATCGCCGTTGCGCACCGAATCGGCCAGCGCCGCCGGCGCCCCGGCACGGCGGAACAGGATGAGTGCCGGTTTGGCCGGCGGCCCCCAGTAGCGGTCGTTGCGGGCTATCAGGATTTCGTCGCGCTGCGGGTCGATGTTCTCGACCCGGAACTGCCCGCCGGTGACCGGCAGCACCCGGGCCAGCCCGGCCGCGAAACCGCCCGGCACATCCTTGACGATGTGCGCCGGCAAGATGTTGCTGAACAGCTCCTTCCACGCCGGATAGGGCTGCGCGAAGGTCACCACCGCCTGCTTACCGCCCTCGAGCGACTGCACGCCGGTGATGAGGTCATATCCGGCCGGATCGACCACCCCCGGCTGACTGACCATCTGATGCCACAGGTACCAGAAGTCGTCGGCGGCGATCGGGGCGTTATCAGTCCACTGCGCCTCGGGCCGGATCTTGTAGGTGACCGTGAACGGGTTCTGGTTGGTCACCTCTGCCGACACCAACAACGTCGGATCCATCTCCCAGCGCGAACCTGTCGGCGTATTCGGATCGGGCACCGGCCGAAACGCGCTGGGCAACACCAGCGCGCTGATCGCCGCGTTCACCGGAGACAGATCGGACAGCAGATGCGGGTTGAACCCGGCACCGATCGAATCGATGCCCATGATGATTTGGGTAGGCCGTTGTGGCGGTGGTGGTGAGTTGTGTGGCGTGTCGGTGCTTTGCGGCGCCGGCGGAGGGCTGACCGTACACGCCGCCAGCGCCAACCCGACCAGCGAGACCACCACGCCGACCTGCATGAAGAAGCGGCGGGGTCGTCTCGGCACGCCCATCAGGGTATCGAGCACCCGCCCAGCAACGCGCCAGACCACGCGCGGCCTAACCCCTGGCCTTCGCCCGCGCCCGGCTGCGGGCCCGCGTGGTGGCATCCAGCTCGACCTTTCGGACCCGCACGATCTCAGGAGTCACCTCGACGCATTCGTCGGGTGCGCAGAATTCCATGGCCCGCTCCAGATCGAGCTCGAGCGGCTTGGCCAACGTCTCGATGACATCGGCGGTCGACGACCGCATGTTGGTGAGCTTCTTCTCGCGGGTGACATTGATGTCGAGATCCTCTGGGCGGGGATTGATTCCGACGACCATACCTTCGTAGGTGTCCTGACCGGGTTCGACGAAGAACTGCCCGCGATCGGCGAGCTGGAGCAGCGCGAACGGCGTGATGGTGCCGGACCGATCGGATACCAGCGACCCGGTGTGCCGGGCCCGGATCTCCCCTGCCCACGGCCTGTATCCGTCGAACACGGCATGGCCGACGCCGGTGCCGCGGGTCTCGGTGAGGAAATCGGTGCGCCAGCCGATCAGGCCGCGGCTGGGAACGACGAAGTCCATGCGGACCCAGCCGGTGGTGTGGTTGGCCATCTCGGCCATGCGGCCCTTGCGCGCGGCCATCAATTGCGTGACCGCGCCGACGTACTCCTCCGGGCAGTCGACGGTCATGGCCTCAAACGGCTCGTGCAGCTTGCCGTCGATGGTCTTCGTCACCACCTGGGGCTTGCCCACCGTCAATTCGAAACCCTCCCGGCGCATCTGTTCGACCAGCACGGCCAGCGCCAGCTCGCCGCGGCCCTGCACCTCCCAAGCGTCGGGCACGCCGATGTCGGCGACGCGGATCGACACGTTGCCCACCAATTCGGCCTCCAGCCGGTTGCGCACCATTCGCGCGGTCAACTTGTGCCCGGACACCTTGCCCGCCAGCGGCGATGTATTGGTGCCGATGGTCGCCGAGATCGCCGGCTCGTCGACGGTAATCCTGGGCAGCGCAACGGGATTCGCCAGGTCGGCTAGCGTGTCGCCGATCATGATCTCTGGCAGGCCGGCGACGGCGACGATATCGCCCGCGACGGCTTCGTCGGTCGGGCTGCGTTCTACGCCTTCGGTGGCCAGCAGCTCGGTGATCTTGGCCGTGGTGGTCGTTTCGTGCCTGGTTTCGGGGCCGTCCACTTCGCGGATCCACGCGACCTGCTGGCCCTTGCGGATGCCTCCGTTGTAAATGCGGATCAGCGCCAGCCGGCCCAGAAAGCTCGACGCATCGAGGTTTGTGACCAGAGCCTGCAGCGGCGCGTCCGGGTCGCCTTTCGGTGGCGGCACATACTTTTCCAGGACCTCGAACAGCGGGTCCAGGTTGGTGCCGTCGGGAACGTGACCGTCGAGCGGCTGCGTGGTGCTGGCCACCCCGGCACGCCCGGACGCGTATAGCGTGGGCAGGCCCAGGGCATGCTCCGCGGCCGCGGCCGCTTCGTCATCGAGATCCGAGGCGACGTCGAGCAGCAGGTCGTGGCTGGCCTCGACGACCTCGGCGATGCGCGCATCGGGCCGGTCCGTTTTGTTGACCACGAGAATCACCGGAAGGTGGGCGGCCAGCGCCTTGCGCAGCACGAATCGCGTTTGCGGCAGTGGGCCCTCGGACGCGTCGACCAGCAACAGCACCCCGTCCACCATGGACAGCCCGCGCTCCACCTCACCACCGAAATCGGCGTGCCCCGGTGTGTCGATCACGTTGATCACGGTGACGGTTCCATCCGGGTCATGGCGCTGCACGGCGGTGTTCTTGGCCAGGATGGTGATGCCTTTTTCCCGTTCCAAGTCGCCGGTGTCCATCACGCGTTCTTGTACTTCACCGCGTTCATGCAACGCGCCGGACTGCCGCAGCATCGCGTCGACCAGCGTGGTCTTGCCGTGGTCGACATGGGCGACGATGGCGACATTGCGGAATGGCACGTCGGTGATTCTGGCAGCGGGGGCCTCAGATAGCGAACTGATAGCGAACTGGGCCGCCGGCCCTACCAGCCGCGGCGGCGCGGCGCCGAACCGACCAGTTCGTGTTTGTCCGCCACGTCGCGGCTGCGGTACACGATGTAGGGCCTAAACAAATAGGCAATCGGCGCGCTGAACGCGTGCACCAGTCGGGTGAACGGCCACAGGGCAAACAACGCAAGCGCGATAAGCACGTGTATCTGGTAGTACAACGCTGCGTGTGCCATCAGATCCCCGCGCGGATCGAGGATCCAGATCGACCGGAACCAGACCGACACATTTCGCCGGTACTCGTGCAACTCGCCGAAGTGTGTGGCGCCCGCAAGGGTGCAGCACATCCCCGCCACCAGCGCGCACACCAGCACCAGGTACATCAGCTTGTCGTTGCGGCTGGTGGCCAAGAAAACCGCCGCGTGCGTGCGGCGCCGGTAGATCAGCAACCCGATACCCACCAGGGTGGCAAACCCGGCGGGCACGCCAAGCAGCAACGCCTGCAGGTGATAGATGTGATCGCTCATCCCGACCGCGCGGGTCCAGGATTCCGGAATGAACAGCCCCATGACGTGGCCCATGATGACCATCAGGCTGCCGAAGTGGAACAGCGGGCTGCCGATTGACAGCAACTTCGACTCATAGATCTGCGACGAACGGGTGGTCCACCCGAACTTGTCGTAGCGATACCGCCACCAGGTGCCGACCGCCGCGACCGACAGCACGACGTAGAGCACGTCGTCCCAGAAGATCTCGACTAATTTCATGTGGACCAAAGTCAGTCTCTTTCGGTGCGCTTCGGCGGGACAGTCAAGGTAAACGGTTGCAGCCCAACGGCTTCCGCGGGAGGGCCGGCCTTCGCCAGCCGTTCCGCTCGGCGCACCTCCTGATCGGTCGCCGCTGGCAACGTTTCGCAAACCGCTGCCACGGTGTGCCGGTACGGCGACTTGGCGTCCGCCAGCGCGCCGTGCAATACATCGATCGGGACCCGGTGCTCGGTAAGCAGCCGCCGGCCAATCTCGGGGTTGACGGTCGCGGCGAATTCCAGCACAACGGGAAGGTGATCCGGCGCCTCTTTTCGCGGCGGCTCCACACCTGCGTCCCGGTAAGCGGTGGCGAACACCAGCATTTCCCTACCGCGGTTGCGGGTGTCGCCGGCGGTCCAGTACGTCAGGTACATAGTGTTGCGGCGCCGCATGTCGAAGGTCTCGACATAGTCGGTCGCGGCGGTCATCGGATCGCGCGCACGCAGCGCAGAAAGCGTCTGTTGAAGCGACGGCGCCGCGGGCCCGCTGATGTGGTCCAGCAGCTTCTCGACGGTGTTCAACCGCTCGCCCTGCCCATCATCGGGATAGGCCAGCAGTAGCGAGGCGGCCTGCCACACCAGTCGGTCCTGCATCGCTCGGGACGACCCGCGGTCCCGGATGTTGGGCAACAACCTCATCGCTACACCGAGTCCTCGCTGTTGGAGTCCGGGAACAGGCCCGCGGGCACGCCATTGCCGTCCCAGTTGAGCAGGTTGATCCTGGAGCGACCACCGCCGCCGCGGCCACGGGGCCCCGCTGGCCCACCGGCTCCGGCGGTTTCACCCAATTGGCGTTGCTGCAGGGCGTGGAAGGTTTCCACCGCGACCGGCACGGGAGCGCCGCTGCCCTGGCCGAACGGGCCGGCTGCGTACATCCCCGGCCCACCGTCATACGACAGCGAGCATCCCATCTCGTCGGCCATCGCCGCCGCGGGCAGATCCGCCGCGTAGGACGTCGGAATCACGTAGCGCTCTTCGTATTTGGCAATGGCCAGCAACCGGTACATGTTGTAGATCTGTTCTTCGGTCATTCCGACGGCGTGCGGGATGTTCGGCTGGGTTTCGCGGCCCAGGTTGATATCGCGCATATAGGACCGCATCGCGGCCAACCGCTTCAGCACGCCTGCAACCACTTTGGTGTCGCCCGCGGTGAACAGCTCGGCCAGGTACTGGATCGGGATACGCAGCGCCTCGAGAGCGCCGAACAGATTGCCCAGGTCCTCCCCGTCGTGGCCGTCGTGGCTGACCGCGTCGACCACCGGTGACAGCGGCGGGATGTACCAAACCATCGGCATGGTTCGGTATTCCGGATGCAAGGGGAGCGCGACCCGGTAGGTATTGATCAGGGCGTACACGGGTGACCGCTGCGCGGCCTCGATCCACTCGCTCGAGATGCCCTCGGCCTGCGCCGCGGCGATCACCTCGGGATCGTTGGGGTCCAACAGGATCTGGCGCTGCGCCTCGTACAGGTCGGTGTCGTTTTCCACCGACGCCGCCTCCAGCACCCGGTCCATGTCGTAGAGCACCAGCCCCAGATAACGCAACCGTCCCACACAGGTTTCCGAGCACACCGTCGGCAATCCGACCTCGATGCGCGGATAGCACAGGGTGCACTTCTCGGCCTTGCCGGTCTTGTGGTTGAAATACACCTTCTTGTAAGGACATCCGGACACACACATTCGCCAGCCCCGGCAACGGTCCTGGTCGACGAGCACGATGCCGTCCTCGGTGCGCTTGTACATCGCCCCCGACGGGCACGAGGCCACGCACGACGGGTTCAGGCAGTGCTCGCAGATCCGCGGCAGGTAGAACATGAAGGTCTCTTCGAGCTTCAGCTTGACCTCGTCACTGACCTTCTTCAAAACCGGGTCGTTGGGCACGATCTCAGGCGAACCGGCGAGATTGTCGTCCCAGTTCGGCCCCCAGGACACTTTCATCGGCTCGCCGGTGATCTGGCTTCGCGGCGCGGCCGTGGGGAAGGTGTCACCGGCCGGGGCCTGGGTCAGGTTTTCGTAGTCGTAGGTCCACGGCTCGTAATAGTCGTCGATGGTGGGCAACTTCGGGTTGGCGAAGATGCGCAGCAACTTGTGAATGCGGCCGCCGTCGCGTAGCCGCAGCCGGCCCTTCTTGTCGCGTATCCATCCCCCGCGCCACCGGTCCTGATCTTCGTAGGTGCGCGGATAGCCCACGCCCGGACGGGTTTCGACGTTGTTGAACCACACGTACTCGGTGCCCGGGCGGTTGGTCCAGGCCTGCTTGCAGGTCACCGAACAGGTGTGGCAGCCAATGCATTTGTCGAGGTTCATCACCATCGCCATTTGCGCCATGACTTTCATCAGTAGTGCACCTCTTGGCTGCGGCGGCGCACCACGGTCACCTCGTCGCGCTGGTTGCCGGTGGGACCCAGGTAATTGAAGGCGAATGCGTGTTGGCCGTAGCCGCCGGCCAGGTGGCTGGGCTTGATTCGCACCCGAGTCAGCGCGTTGTGGTTGCCGCCGCGCTTGTTGTTGGTCTCGGTGCGCGGCGTGTCCACCGTGCGTTCCTGCACGTGGTAGACGAACACCACCCCGTCGGGCATGCGGTGCGAAACAATCGCCCGGCACACATAGATACCGTTGGCGTTGACCGCCTCGACCCAATCGTTATCGCGCACTTTGATTTTCGCTGCGTCACCGGGACTCATCCACATCGTGGGACCGCCGCGAGACAACGACAGCATGTACAGGTTGTCCTGGTAGGTCGAATGGAACGACCACTTGGAGTGCGGCGTCAAATAGCGCACCGTGAGCCCGATTCCATCATCGGTCGGGCCGAGCTCGGGCTGGTTGAACAGCCGCGCCATGTCCAGCGGCGGCCGATACACCGGCAGGTGTTCGCCGAGCTCTTCCACCCAGTCGTGGGCGAGGTAGAAGTGCATCCGTCCGGTGAGAGTGTGGAACGGCTTGAAGTGTTCGATGTTGATCGTGAACGGTGCATAGCGGCGGCCACCGGTCTCGCTACCGGACCATTCCGGGCTGGTGATCACGGGGACCGGGCGAGCCTGGGTATCGGCGTAGGTGATGCGCTTTTCCTCACTGCCCTCGGCCAGCTGCGCCAGCCGCTGGCCGGTGCGCTTCTCCAGCTCGAGGAAACCCTCAACGGCCAGCCGGCCATTGCACGTCCCCGACAACGCGAGTATCACATCGGCCATTCGCTCGGCCGTGGTGATCGCCGGACGGCCGGCGGCCGCACCGGAATTCATCACCCCGAACTTGGCGGCCAACTCGTTGATCTCGCGAAAGGGATGCACGGTGTAGCCCTTGACGGTCATGCCGAACTTGTCAACGAGTGGTCCCAGGGTCACCCACTTGTCATAGATTGCGGCGTAGTCACGCTCCACAACCGTGAGTTTGCTCATCGTCCTGCCCGGTACCGGCACCTCGTCGTTGTGTAACCAATCGCGTTCGGCGCCATCCGGATACGCCATCGCATCCGGTGTATCGTGCAGTAGCGCCGTCAGCACGACATCGCTGCGAGTACCGAGATGCCGACGGGCCATTGCGCTGAACGCACGGGCGATGGTGGCGAATGCGTCAAAGTCCGAACGGGTTTCCCACGGCGGGTCGATCGCCGGGCTGAACGCATGCACATAGGGGTGCATGTCGGTGCTGGAAAGATCATTCTTCTCATACCAGGTCGCGGCGGGCAACACCACGTCGGACACCAATGTCGTCGACGTCATCCGGAAGTCGATCGACATCATCAAGTCGAGCTTGCCCTCGGGGATCTCGGAGTCCCACGTCACATCGATGGGCCGCACGCCGTCGGCCGGCGCTTCGGATTGCACATTGGAGTCCGTGCCCAGCAGATGCTTCAGGAAATACTCGCCGCCCTTGCCGGACGAGCCGATCAGGTTGGACCGCCAGACCGAAAGCACTCGCGGCCAGTTGACCGGGTTGTCAGGATCGGTGATCGCGAGCTTCAGCTTGCGCTGGGCGAGTTGTTCGGCGACGTACTCGGCGACATCGCGCCCGTCCTGGATCGCCTCGTCGGCGACATCGAGACTGGACCGGTCGAACTGTGGATAGAACGGGCTCCAGCCCATCGCCGTCGCCGAGGCCAGCAGATCGATCGTGTGCTTGTCGTCGAACTTGCCGCGGCCTAACGGGCTGGTCAGCTTGTCCGCTCCGTAGTTGTCGTAGCGCCACTGGTCGGTGTGCGCGTACCAGTAGGAGGCACCCGGCACCTGGCGCGGCGGCCGCGCCCAGTCACTGGCAGTCGCCATCGTCTGCCAGCCGGTCAGCGGGCGCACCTTCTCCTGACCGACGTAGTGAGCCCATCCGCCGCCGTTGCGCCCCATCGACCCGGTCAACATCAGCAACGCCAGTACCGAGCGGTAGATGACATCACTGTGGAACCAGTGGCAGATGCCACCGCCCATGATCACCATTGATCGTCCGCCGGATTCCTCTGCGTTGCGGGCGAATTCCTTGGCAACGCGGATAGCCTGCGCCGCCGGGACTCCGGTGATCGGTTCCTGCCAGGCCGGGGTGTTCTGCTGACTGGGGTCGTCGTAACCGGTAGGCCATTCGCCTGGTAGCCCCTCGCGCTGCACCGCGTAATGGGCCAGCATCAAGTCGAACACCGTGCACACCAGATGCTTACCGACCCGTCGCACCGGCACGCCACGGCGCACGGTCTCCCCGTGGCCGTCGATGGTGTCAAAGCTGGGCAGCTCAACCAGTTCGGCGTCACCGCCACCGCTGTCGGTGTTGGCACGCGCGACACTCAGCGCCGGAATGACCGGACCCAGGTCGAGGTTCCATTTCCCGACGCCATCCTCGCCAAAGCGGAATCCCAGTGAGCCGTGCGGCACAATGACCCTGTCGGTGACCTCGTCCACCAAAGCGGGTTTGAACGTTGAGTTCTCGACTTCCTCGCCAATGTCGGCCGCGGTCAGAAACTTCCCAGGCACCAGCGAGTCGCCGCGTTCTTCCAGCTTGATCAAAAACGGCAGGTCGGTGTAGCGGCGAACATAGTCAATGAAGAACGGAACCTGCTTGCGCACATAGGATTCCGAAAGAATCACGTGGCCCATTGCCATCGCCAGTGCAGCGTCGGTACCGGCGGCGCACCGCATCCATTCGTCGGCGAACTTGGTGTTGTCGGCGTAATCGGGGCTGACGACAACGACTTTGGTTCCGCGGTAGCGGGCCTCGGCCATCCAGTGCGCGTCGGGGGTCCGGGTGATCGGGACGTTGGAGCCCCACATCATCAAATACGATGCGTCCCACCAGTCCCCGGATTCGGGCACATCGGTCTGGTCACCGAACACCTGCGGCGAGGCCACCGGCAGGTCTGCGTACCAGTCGTAGAACGACGTCATCACGCCGCCGAGCAATGAAACGAACCGGGAACCCGCTGCGTGGCTGACCATCGACATCGCCGGGATCGGCGTGAAGCCGGCAACCCGGTCCGGGCCGTATGTCTTGATGGTGTGCACATGGGCCGCGGCGATCATCTCGGCGGCCTCGGCCCAGGTCACTCGAACCAGCCCGCCCTTACCACGCGCCTGTTGATAGCGGCGGCGGCGCTCGGGGTCCGCCTGGATATCGGCCCACGCCAGAACCGGATCACCGAGTCGTGCTTTGGCTTCGCGGAACATCTCGATCAGCACACCCCGGGCATACGGATAGCGCACCCGAGTGGGCGAATAGCTGTACCAGGAGAACGAGGCGCCACGCGGGCAACCGCGCGGCTCGTATTCAGGCCGATCCGGCCCCACCGACGGATAGTCGGTCTGTTGGGTTTCCCAGGTGATGATCCCGTCTTTGACGTAGATCTTCCACGAGCATGATCCGGTGCAGTTGACGCCATGTGTGGAGCGGACCACCTTGTCGTGGCTCCACCGGTCACGGTAGAACACGTCGCCTTCACGGCCGCCCTGCCGAGTGACCGTGCGCAGATCGGCGGAAAACTCTCCTGGCGTGAAGAAGCGCCCGCTGCGCTCCAGCAGCTCCTCGATCGCGCCACCGACGTGAGGTGTGAAAGTCAAGCGGTAATCCTCCTACTCAGAACGACGTCGCGCCTCGTTGCTGGGTTCGAATGTGTTCGAACCCATTGCTTTGTGTTCGGGACTCAGCCCGTCGATTCGCCTGCCCAACCGGTACCGGCCGGCAATGCGGTCAGCGCCTTGGCCCTCCGCGCTGGGCAGCGATAGACGGCCGGCATAGGTCGTGGGACGCGTGCCTACCCGGTTCGCCACGCGCAGCCTGTCAGCGAAGTCCGTGTCATCAGCGTGGGTTCTCTGCATGTCGATGCAAATCCAGTGATGGTTCTCTGACGTTGATATATACAAGTTTGCCTGGAATAACCTTCAACCGGCCTGTACGTTGGCTGGACAAGGACTGTGGACTCGTCAGGAGCTGGCTTAAAGAGCTCGAGTCAGATCCCCCAGCCAGCCGCGGTCGGCGGGCACCCAATCCACGTCGTGGAGTTCGGCCGCCGTCACCCAGCGCAGCGCCCTATGGTCACGCGGGTGGGGTTTACCGCGAATCAGCTGCACGCGATACGCCCGTAGCGTCGTCATGCCATCGAGCGGAATGTCGTCGCCAAGGCGGTCACCGACCGCGACATCGCCGACCTCGAGGCCCAGCTCCTCGGCCAACTCACGGGCCAGCGCGTCACGCTCGGTCTCGCCGGGCGCCACCTTACCGCCGGGCAGCTCCCAACGGCCAGCCAGCTCCGGCGGCCGGACACGTTGCGCCACCAAGAGCATTGAGCCGGCGATGATGGCTCCGGCAACGACGATCTGGGTCGGCATGGCCAGTGACGGTATACCGTCGGGGTATGGCTGTGTTATCGGATGAACAAGTAGACGCCGCACTGCCCGACCTCGACGGCTGGGAGCGTGCCGACGGCGCCCTGCGCCGGTCGATAAAGTTTCCGAGCTTCCTGGCCGGCATCGACGCGGTGCGTCGGGTGGCCGAACACGCGGAACGCAAGGATCATCACCCGGATATCGATATCCGTTGGCGGACAGTGACTTTCGCACTGGTGACGCACTCCGAGGGCGGTATTACCAAGAACGACATCGACATGGCGCGTGACATCAACGGGATCGTCGCGGACTAACCCGGCGATGATGCGGACCGCTCAGCGGGCTGCCGAGAAGCCGGCCCGTCAGACCCGGCGGTGCGTCTACCGGTAGCCGCAATCCAGATCAAGGTCGCCACCGCTGCCACTATGTAAACCAGCCCGGCCCAGGCCAGATACCATGGGCGGCCGAGTTGCCAGATAGTCGGTTGAGCGAAGCTCAGCAGCCAGGGCACACCGATGATGGTGAGCGCCAACCAACCCCAGCCCACAATCGGTGCGCCGCGGCGTCGGCGGAGCGGTCCGTGAATCGCCCAGATCATCAGCGGCACCAGCCACACCCAGTGATGGGTCCACGAAATCGGCGAGAACAGCAGCCCGAACAACTCGACCACCAGCAACTTGCCGAGCCGATCGGAGGGGTCCAGCGCCCGCCACGCCAGGATGGTCAGGACCGCCGTGATGGTGATGGCGGCCAGAACAAGTGGACCGAAGCCGGCGTCGTGGCCCAGGATCCGGGAGATGCCGCCACGCCAGGATTGATTGAAAGAGGTGGCGATGGGCCCAACCCGATGCGCATCGCCCAGCAGGTCGGTGAAGTAGTAGCGAGCCTGTTCGCCGACGACGAGTACCGATATCCCAACGGTGGCAAGGAACACGACCGCCGACGTCACGGCCGCGCCAAAGCGCCGGACGCCGAGGAGGTAGACACCGGCGATTGCCGGCGTCAGCTTGATCCCGGACGCCACGCCGACCAGCAGACCCGATAACCACCACCGCGTGGTGTAGGCCGCCCAGAGCACCCCGACCATCAGCAGCACATTGATCTGCCCGTAGTCGAAGGTGCTGCGCATCGGCTCGATCCAGATGCCGACCGCCGTCCATGACATCGCCACGCGCTGGCTTCTCCCGTCTGCATCGGCGCTCGCCCCTATCAACCGTTGGCTGATCCGAATCGCGCCGTACAACGCCGCCATCGTCGCGATCTGCCACAGGAAAGCAACCAGGCCAAACGGCAACAGGTGCAGCGGGTAGAAGACGACCGCCGCGAACGGCGGATAGGTGAACGGCAGCGGGAAGTCCGGCGTCTGATCGGCGTACACGTAGCTGTACAGGGTGCCGGGATGGTCGATAGCGGCCGCGCCGCCGAGGTAAACGTGCAGGTCGACGAAGTTTGCACCGTTGGGCGCCAGGTATGTCCAGGCGAGTCGCGCGGCGACGCTGGCGATTAACAGCACCGGCGCGGCCGCGTACAGCAGACTCGCCAGCCGCCGGGTGATGGGTGCCGCCGGGGCGGCCGGGGTGGTGTCTATCTGCCCGACTTTAGCGATCGCGACAGGCGCTGTGGCGTTGTCGGTCGTCACCGCGGCTTCTGGGTGCGGACGGGGGCTTTGCCGGCGATCCACTGTTACGGACCCTGCGACCGGGATTTTCAAGGCGCTGGATCACCGCCGGCGCTCGTATCCGTAACGATCAAATAAATGCCACACGTGTCACTTGAGTCACACCAGTATCAAAGTAACTTCGGGCCGAGACCTGTCGTCGAAACCCAGGGAGAGTCATGCCAACCATTTGGACCTACTTGCGCGCAACCGCCGTCGTCGTCGGTTCGTCCGCAGCGCTACTGACGGGCGGTATCGCCCACGCCGACCCCGCGCCGGTTCCGGATCCGTCGATCGTGGCGAACATTCCGCAACAGCTGATTGCTTCGGCCGCCAACGCACCGCAGATTCTGCAAAACCTCGCAACCGCACTCGGGGCGACCCCGCCGGCCGCGCCGGCAACCCCCGGCATCACCTTTCCGGGACTGACCCCGGCCGCAGGGACGACACCGGCGTCCGCCCCGGCGGCTATCCCGTCGATTCCGGGGCTAACAGCGGCGGCACCGGCCGTCCCCGCAGCCCCAGCGGCTCCGGCGATTCCGGGCCTGCCGGCTTCGATCCCGGGGCTCTCGGCGCCGACGGCACCCGCCGCTCCGGCGGCTCCGGCTATCCCCGGACTCAGCTCGATCCCGGGGTTAGCACCGCTAGCACCTGCCGCGGGGGCCGCACCCGCGTCAACTCCGAACCTGCCCCAGGTGGCAAAGGTTGACATGCCGGCACTGCCCGGCCTGCCGCTGAATGTGCCACCGAAGCTGTCGCTCCCGGGCGACCTGCCGGCACTGGCCTCGGGCACCGTCCCGGGTGCGGTGGGCACTCCTGCTGCGACCGCGCCAGCGCCCGCGCCGGCGGCAGCACCGGCGCCGCTATCGGCGCCGTCGCTGCTTTCTGCCCTGCCTTGAGCAGCCAATTAGACAGCTAACCCACTACCTAGGACCGGAGGACACCGTGGTAAGCACTTGGAATCTGTCCAAAGGTTTGGCCGCTGTCGTCACGGCATCGGCTGCCGCGTTCGGGCTCTGCCCGAGCGCGGCGGCCGATCCGGCGGCACCACAGCCGACACCGCAGCCGAACTCCACTCAACAGCTACCGGGCCTGCCGGCGTTATCGCAGCTGAGCCCGATAATCCAGCAAGCGGCCAGCGATCCTGCGCAAGCGACGCAGCTGCTTATGGCCGCTGCCCAGGCATTCACCCACAATCCGACGGCGCCGACCGAGTCCAAGAACCTGGCCGCGTCGGTGAACCAGTTCGTGCAGGAGCCGGGCTCGCCGGTTCCCGGTCGCGCCAGCGCCCAATGGCGTCACCCCGCCTGACGCCGGACCGGTGCCACACGTGCCGCCAGCAGGCATAGTGCCCGGCGCGCAGTCGCACCTGCCGACGGGCATCGATCCTGCCCACGCGGCGGGTCCGGGGCCGGCCTCGGCACCCGCGACCACGCCGCCGGTGGCCGCACCACCCGTTTCCGCACCGGTGCCCGAGACCGTCGAGCGCGTCGCAGCACCCGCGGCGGCCTCTCCAGCCCCGGAAGCCGCTCCACCGCCGGCACCGGAACCCGCACCGGCCCCAGCAGCGGGTCCTGCGCCGACCGCCCCCGCGGCGGCGCCGGGTTTCGGTCCTGACGCCCCGCCCACGCAGGACTTCATGTATCCCTCGATCGGCACCAATTGCCTTGCGGACGGGAGTAGCGCCATCGCGACCGCGCTGTCGGTGGCGGGGCCGGCCAAGATTCCGCTGCCCGGTCCCGGAGCCGGCCAGACCGCCTATGTGTTCACCGCTGTCGGCACCCCCGGACCCGCCGAGGTGCAGAAGCTGCCATTGAACGTCACCTGGGTGAACCTGACCACGGGCAAGTCGGGGAGCGTCACGCTCAAGCCGCGCACCGACATCAACCCGGACGGTCCAACCACCTTGACCGCGATAGCCGACACCGGGTCGGGCAGCATTATGTCGACGATCTTCGGGCAGGTCACTACTAAAGAGAAGCAGTGCCAGTTCATGCCCACGATCGGCTCAACGGTGGTGCCCTAGCACCCCCCGGCGGCGCAAGCGCGCGTGTCACTGTATCGACACCCGCGCTCGCGTTACGCGGTCACAACATCAGTAGGCCATGAACAGAATCGCGTCGCGGTCGTATTCCAGGCCCGGATGAACGCTGGCAAGGTGCGCTTGGGTCAGTTCGACCAGCTCATCTTCGTCCTTGCCGACGATGGCTTCGCCGCACGGACACGTCAGGTGCGTTTTCACGTTGTCGCCCTTCCCTTCTGGTGACCCTCTATTTAGCCGCCTTGGCGGCCGCCTTCATCTGTTTCTTGTGAGATCGCACTCTCCCAAGCGATTGGGCGTCGACAATATCGGCGACGGATATGTGAGTGCCGGACTTGCCGAACTCCCCCGCCGCCGCCCGCCAGCCCGTCGGCGTCACGCCGTACTGCTTGCCAAGCAGCGCCAGAAAGATCTGCGCCTTTTGGTCGCCGAAACCGGGTAGTCCCTTGAGCCGCCGCAGCAGCTCCTTCCCATCGGGGTCACCGGCGGTCCACAACCCGGCCGCGTCACCGTCGTAGCGGTCCACGATGATCTGCGCAAGGGCCTGGATACGCTTGGCCATTGAGCCGGGAAAGCGGTGTATCGCAGGTCTTTCCGAGCACAATGCGGCGAATTTGTCCGGATCGTAGTCGGCGATTTCACCGGCGTCGAAGCGACCCATCCGATCCGCGATCTTCTTCGGTCCCGCGAAGGCGGTTTCCATCGGAACTTGCTGGTCGAGCAGCATGCCCACCAGCAACGCGAAGGGATTGTCATCCAGCAGCGCGTCGGCGGCCGGATCTTGGACAAGCTGCAGTTTCGGCACCCACACATATTAAAACCGCGCCGGAAGCACCGCGTCGTGGGCATCAGCGCAGCCGGAGCATGGCAACCTACATCCCGCACAGGGAGGGTCAAGCCGGTGACGATCAGCGTGAAAACCTTTGATCGCCAACGACTACAGCTCTAGCCGCTCTTGCGGCGGAATTCCCGGCGGTTCTCGACCGGACCGTGTGCCCGCGGCTGCTTGTCGCCGCCGTCCTTGTGGTCGGATCCGCCCGCCGACTTGGCCTTCTTGCGGTCGAGCGCTTCACGGAACTTGCGCTTGGTCTCGTCCTCTTGCTGAGAGTTCGATTCAGCCATAACGGCAGCCTAACCTGGACGGGCCGCGCCTGGCTTGTGGTTTTACCGCTTACCCGGTGGCATGCCGTAAACGTGCGAGATCCGCAGCGTCAGCAGCACCCGGCGATCGGTGACCATCGCCTCGCGGTACTCGTCCCAGTCCGGATGTTCGCCGGCGATGTTGCGATACAAGGCAATCAGCGCCTCGACAGTATCGTCGCCGGGAGCGGCGGCTGGGGGCGTCAGTTCCGCTGTGCCCTCGGCCACGGCATACGACCATCCATCGTCGGCATCGACCAACAATGATGCCCGCGGGTCGCGGCGCAGGTTGCGGGTCTTGGCCCGCGGCTCGGTGATAGATATCCGCACGCCCAGCTCGCGCGGATCGAAGTGATAACTCACGTTCGACAGCTGTGGGCGCCCGTCACGCTTGATGGTGGCCAGCACCCCGAGGGAGTTCCCACTGATCACGGCCAACAGTTTGTCGTCGAAGACTTGGCGTCCCATGCCGAAAGCCTACGTCCTGTGCGCAATGGGCCACTCCCTGTGCGTGTTGCGACCCAACCTGGTGGAATCGGAACATGACCAAGTACGCGGCCTTCTTGCGCGGTGTCAACGTCGGCGGTGTCAACCTCAAGATGGCCGAAGTCGCGGCCGCGCTGACCGACGCAGGATTTAACAATGTGCGCACCATCCTGGCCAGCGGCAACGTGCTGCTGGAGTCATCCGCAAAGGTCGCCGCGGTGCGCAAGAAAGCCGAAACCGCTTTGCGCGAGAGGTTCGGTTACGACGCGTGGGTGCTGGCCTACGACATCGACACGGTGCGTGCCGTCGTCGACGCCTATCCCTTCGAGCGCGAGGTCGACGGGTATCAGTCCTACGTCACGTTCGTCGCCGACCCAGCAGTGCTCGACGAACTCGCCGCGCTGAGCGGCAAAGCCGGGTCAGACGAGAAGATCAGCCGCGGCAACGGCGTCGTCTATTGGCAGGTGCCCAAGGGCAGCACCCTGGACAGCACGATCGGTAAGACGATGGGCAAGCCGCGCTACAAATCGTCAACAACTACTCGCAACCTGCGCACCCTGGATAAGGCGTTGCGGTGAGCGCCCGCGAACCCTCACAAAAGAGGGTCGCTTTCAGTCTCCGAGACCACCACGTCAGGACTAATCGCTTAGTGCGACAAGAGATTTCCCGGCGGCCAGATGCCCTTCGATCTGCCGCCCCGCTGCGGCCGTGCTTTACGCTGCTGGAATTCGGCTAGCGCGAGTCTTGATCGTCGGGGACGTCCTCGATGTAGCGCAACGCATCGGCCTTGTCCAGCCCCAGTCCTCGGGCCACGCGGACGTATTCCCGGGCCGCGGCCGCCATCGCCGCGTCGGTCGGGTCGTAGCGAGCGATGAAAGTGCCGAAGCGACCCCGGGTTTCGACGATGGCCGCGGTTTCCAGCTCCCGGTATGCGCGGGCAACCGTATTGACCGCTACGCCAAGTTGGCCGGCCAGCTCACGCACGGTCGGCAATCGGGTGCCGGGCGGCAACGCGCCATCGCGAACTCCATCGATGACCTGCGTCCTGAGCTGGTCGAACAACGGCTTGCCCGCCTTCAGGTCGACCTTCAACCATTCCGCCAGCTCCACGTATCCAGTATCACCCACACACCGCTATGTTGGTGGGATGCGAGTGACGGTGCTCAGCGGCGCGGGAATCTCCGCGGAGAGCGGCGTGCCGACATTTCGCGACGACAAAAACGGGCTGTGGGCCCGCTTCGATCCTTACGAGCTGTCCAGCACCCAAGGGTGGCGCAATAACCCCGAACGGGTCTGGGGTTGGTACTTGTGGCGCCACTACCTGGTGGCCAACGTCGAACCCAACGCGGGGCACCGGGCCATCGGCGACTGGCAGGACCATGTCGATGTCAGTGTCGTCACCCAGAACGTCGACGACTTGCACGAGCGCGCCGGCAGCACCGCGGTGCACCATTTGCATGGGAGCCTTTTCGAATTCCGTTGTGCGCGTTGCGATATGCCCTATACAGACGCGTTGCCGGAGATGCCGGAACCGGCGCTGGAGGTCCCGCCGCCGGTCTGCCGCCGTTGCGGCGGCCTGATTCGGCCCGACATTGTGTGGTTCGGTGAGCCGTTGCCCGAGGAGCCGTGGCAGCGCGCGGTCGAAGCGACCGAGGCCGCCGATGTGATGGTGGTGGTGGGCACCTCGGCGGTGGTCTACCCGGCGGCCGGCCTACCGGATCTGGCGCTGTCCCGCGGCACGGTCGTGATCGAAGTCAACCCCGAACCCACACCGCTCACCGGCAGCGCCACCCTCAGTCTCCGCGAGACCGCGAGCCAGGCATTGCCCGGGCTGCTGCAGCGGCTGCCCGCCCTGCTAGAACTAACCCCACGCAAACGCTAGGGCCTGCGCGCCCGGCCCAGCGCCAACTCCGACACCGGCAGCGGCGCCCAGACCGGCAGCGTCCACTCCCGCCGCGAAGTGTCCACCTCGAATCCCGCGTCGAGGACCGCGCGCTCGGTATCGCGATGGGTATGACAGTTGCCAAACAGCCTGGGCCACAGCGTCGCGTCGGCAAAACGCTGCAACCGGCCCCGCGCACCGGCGCTGGCCACATGCTCGAGATACCGCAGCTCCCCTCCCGGCCGCAGTAACGAATGCAGACGTCCCAGCACCATGGCCGGGTCCTTCACCGAACACAGCACCAGCGAGCACACGACCGCGTCAAACGGCTTCCCGCCACCGAAAGACTCCACGGTCTCGCCGGTCACGACGATCGGAACGGCCGCGGCGGCGGCTGCGGTGCGGGCCCGCGCGGCCAGCCGCGGCTCGGGCTCTAGGGCCACCACTTCCTTGACGGAATCCGGATAGAGGGCGAAGTTCGTCCCGATGCCCGCACCGACTTCCAGCACTCGGCCCGACAAGCCGGCCAGATTCTCCCGGCGGAGGGCCCGCACCGCCTCGACTTCGCGGGCGGCCACGAACGGCCACATTCGGGCGAAGAAGGGATTGTGGACGAGGGATGCCGGAGCCGCCGCAGCCGTCACGTTCGCACTCCCTCGCAGTGTCGATGTGTCGTCACCATCCCATCACCTGTTGGAGCGTGACGCGACGACAACCGCCGATCGAGACGCTAACCAACGTTGGACACCGACTCCCGGACCGCGTGCCCATTGTGCTGCACCGAGACCTCGATGGGCTCGACGAGATGGACCTCTTCCGTTGGTCCCTCGCTGATGCCGAACCGTTCGTGTAGCCGCGCCAGCGGCTTGGGCGCCCACCAATTCCACCGGCCCATCACATGCATGAACGCCGGAACCAGCACCATCCGCACCAGGGTGGCATCCACAAAGACGGCGAGTGTCAGCCCGAGCCCGAACATCCGCATGAACGACACGTGAGCGACGATCAGCGCGGCGAACGACATCGACATCACCAATGCGGCCGCGGTGATCACCCGGCCGGTGCGGGCGACGCCGAGCGCCACACTTTCGTCGTTGGCGGCGTGCGCCTCGGCTGGGCTCGTGTTTGGCGATCGAGCCGCACCGGAAGCCAGCCAGTACTCGCGGATCCTGGAGACCAGGAACACCTCGTAGTCCATGGACAAGCCGAAGGCAATACAGAACAGCAGCACCGGCATGTTCGCCACCAATGTGCCGCTCGGGGTTGTTCCCAGCGCGCCGAGATGGCTGTCTTGGAAGATCCACACCAGCGCGCCGAACGCCGCGGTCAACGACAAGATGTTGCACACCAGCGCCTTCACCGGCAACACCACGCTGCCGGTGAGCAGGAACAGCAAAACGAACGTGATGGCAGCCATCAGACCAAGCACCATCGGAAGTCGATCCGTCACCGCATCGACGCTGTCGCGGTTGACCTGAGCGAGGCCGGCCATTTCAACGGATCGACCGGCCGGGCCCGGCACGGCGTGCAGACTGTTCAGCTGAGCGTCGGAAGCCTGGGAAAACAGCGGCGCCGTGCTACTCACGGTTAGGAATGCGCTGCCGTCGGCCAACCCGGTGGCCGCCGCCGGCGGTCCCACATGGTGTCCGCTGATGAACGTCCCACCCGGCGCCGATACCGCCGACACATCGCGAACCCGGGACAAGTCTGCCGCGTACCGGTCAATGTCTGCCGGGCTCACGCCGCGGGCGTTGGGGATGACCACGGGCACCGACGTCGAAGAATCGTGCGCAAAATTGGTGCGCAGTTCGTCTCCGACCTGATGCGCCGACGCCGAACGCGGCAGCACCCGGTCATCCGGGAACCCCCACTTCACCGAAATAAAGGGAAGCCCGAGCAGTAGCAGCAGGGCGACGACGGCCAGACCGATCGGCAGCCAGCGGCGCATCACGAACTTGCTCGAGCGGTACCAGAACAATTGCTCGACCGGTTTGTGCACCGGACCCGGTCGGCGAAGCACCCGACGCACCAGCCGCCGCGCATCCAGCGCGTCCAGCCGGGGACCCAGCAGCACAATCGCGGCCGGGGTGATCACGAGGGACGCGGTCGCGACGAAGGCGACGGTGGCCACACCGGCGTAGGCAAATGACTTCAGGAAGTACATCGGAAACAGCGCCGTAGCCGACATCGACAGCGCCACGGTGACCGCGGAGAACAGCACCGTGCGCCCGGATGTGGCCATGGTCCGGATCAATGCCTGGTCTCGATCACTGCCCTCGGCCAACTCGTCGCGATAGCGGCTGACGATCAGCAGCGTGTAGTCGATGGCCAACGCCAGTCCCAGTGCGGTGCTCAGGTTGAGCGCGAAGATCGACACCTGGGCGGTAAACGTGACCAGCCGCAGCACCGACATGGAGCCGACCACAGCCAGCGCGCCGAGAGTCATCGGCAGCGCCGCCGCCAGCAGGCCGCCGAACACCCAGACCAGCACCAGGAAGCTCAGCGGGATCGCGATCATCTCCATCAACAAGAGGTCCTCCTGGTTCTGCTTGTTGATCTGGGCGTACTCCATCGCCGAGCCACCGGCGCGGACCGCGACGCCGTCACGGTCGTGGACGAATTGGTCCGATAGGGTTTGGGCGTTTTTCTGCGCATTGTTTTCGCCGCCCTTGAGGTTGACCACGATCAACCCCGATTTGCCATCTTTGCTAACCAGATCGGCGGCGGCCGGCGGCGGCGCGGTCCACGCCGAGGACACGTTGTATACCAACGGCGACCGTTGCAATTGGTCGACGACGTTGGTGCCCACGTTGCGGGCCTGCTTACTGTTGGCGCCCGCGGGCGCCGTGACCAGGATCAGCAGTTGCTGACCGCTCTGCCCGAACTTGTCGGTCAACACACCGATGGCGTGGGCGGACTCCGAGTTGGGATCCTGGAAACCGCCGGGCGCCAGGCTCTTGGCGACCGGGAGGCCGAAGATCGCGGCGGCTATGAAGACCAAGACCGCAACCGCGATGATGCGTCGCGGCGCCGCGATAGCCAGCCGAGCGGTCCCCTGCAGCATGTTCGTCCTTCCACCAGTGCCGGTTCGCGCTCGCCGCACACAGGTCCGTGGCGACGTTTCAGCGCTAGATGACAGGTGTCTAACAACACCCTTCCTGAAGTACGGTGGCGGGCACCCAGATGGTTCAACGCAGTGTTAAACCGGCGCGACATTAAGAGTCTGGGAAGAAAAGTGGGCTGCAATTAAGCCCTCACGGGCCCAATCGGTCGGCCGACGTCGGGCAAAGCTACCGGCGAGTAAATTGCCACCATTTTCCGAATCGTGGCTCAAAGATTCCTTAATGGTGGCCCATACGCTCATTCTCATGTGGATCGACGACTCGAGTGCCGACGTCATCAAGGCTGACTTCGAGGCCCTCTACCACGGCGACATGCTGGTGGAAGGTGAGACCTCGGAGCAGTTCGAAGACTCGCACCCGCTGCCTACGGCAAGCTGACCGCAATGAGCATGCTCGCGCGGCTACTTATGGCCGAACCCGCCATCGCCCGATGGTTCCGTCGATAACTTCGTTCTTGTGTCCAAGTCAGCCCTCCGCATGCGGGGGGCTTTCTTTTTGTCCGTTAACGGATCCCGGCGCACCCGTCAGCGAGGCGCCATGCGGATGGCGCCGTCCAGCCGGATCACCTCGCCGTTGAGCATCGGGTTTTCGACGATGTGGACGGCCAGCGCCCCATATTCGTCGGGGTTGCCCAGCCGCGACGGGTGCGGCACCTGCTTGCCCAGCGACTCTCTGGCCGGTTCCGGCAGTCCTGCCAGCAGCGGGGTGTCGAACAGACCCGGGGCAATCGTCACGACCCGGATTGCCTTGCTGGCCAAGTCGCGGGCGATCGGCAATGTCATACCGACCACGCCGCCCTTGGACGCCGAGTAGGCGGCCTGCCCGATCTGGCCATCAAACGCCGCCACGGAGGCGGTGTTGATGATGACGCCACGTTCTTCACCGATCAGTTCGGTCTTGGCGATTCGCTCGGCCGCCAGCCGCAGCACGTTGAAGGTGCCGACCAGGTTGATGTCCACGATCTTGCGGAACGCGTCGAGCGGGAAGACGCCGTCCTTGCTGAGCACCCGGATGGCGTTGCCGGTGCCGGCGCAGTTGACCACGATACGCAGCGTGCCCATCGTCTCGGCGGTGTCCAGCGCGTTGCTGACGGCGGCCTCGTCGGTGACATCAGCCTGCGCGAAACGCGCGCGATCGCCGAGCTCGCGAACGGCGTCTTCGCCGCGCAGGTCCACCACCACCACCTGTGCGCCTGCGTCCAGCAGCCGCTTGGTGGTGGCCAGGCCCAGACCCGACGCGCCTCCGGTAACGACTGCTACGGCGTCTTTTATCTCCATCCGAGTCCTTCCCTAACGTCCAACCGATCCTGCCAACCAGTTGGTTGGGGACTATACCCAGTCCTCGAGTATGGCTTCGGCATCGGTCACGGGCGACGCGGGCCGTGGTGTATCAGGCGCCGTGCGTGAGAACCGCGGAGCGGGCAACGGCTGCAGACCGCCGTTGACTTCGTAGAAGGTGTTCCGCTCGGTGATGTGCGGCTCGGTGTAGACCTCGCCGAATGCCAGCACCGGCGTGACACAGGCGTCGGAATCGGCGAACACCTTCGTCCAGTGATCACGATCGTGGGCCGCGAACGCATCGGTCAGCACCGCCCGCAGTTCAGGCCAGCGGGTGGCGTCGTTCTGCGGCGGCAGGTTGGCGGCGTCCAGACCAAGCCCGGCCAGCATGGCCGCATAGAACTGGGGCTCGATGGCGCCGACGGCGACGTAGCGGCCGTCGGCGCACTCGTAGGTGTCGTAGTAGGGCGCACCACCGTCGAGCATGTTGGTGCCACGCTCGTCGGTCCACATGCCGGAGGCGCGCATTTGCCACATCATCTGGATCAGCACGCTCGAGCCGTCGACCATCGCGGCGTCAACGACCTGCCCCTTGCCCGAGCGTTGCCGCTCCCAAAGCGCGGACAGGATGCCGACCAGTAAGAACATCGAACCCCCGCCGAAGTCACCGACCAGGTTCAGCGGCGGCACCGGCCGCTCGTTCGCCCGGCCGATGGCGTGCAGGATCCCGTTCAGCGAGATGTAGTTGATGTCGTGGCCTGCTTGCTGACTGCGCGGGCCGGTTTGACCCCAACCGGTCATCCGGGCGTAGATCAGCCGGTCGTTCACCTCGGCGCACTGCTCGGGGCCAAGGCCGAGGCGCTCGGTGACGCCGGGGCGATAGCCCTCGATCAACACGTCGGCTTTGGCGACGAGTTTGAATAGGAGTTCGCGTCCCTCGTCGGACTTGAGATCGGCGGTCACCACGCGGCGATTGCGCATCATGGCGTCCTTGGCTGTGTCACCTGAGCCGCCGGGACCCGCCGACGGACGATCGATGCGCACCACGTCGGCACCCAGATCCCCCAGGATCATCGCGGCATGCGGCCCGGGCCCGATGCCAGCCAGCTCGACAACGCGTAATCCACTCAGAGGTCCGTTCGGCGGAGCCGCCATGATCTACCGACCTTTCGTCTGCTCTGACGCCCTCGACCCGTCCGGGTCGAACAACCGGCCGTTCGCATCTTCGCAGCCGTCCGCCACGGCCGCGCAGCCCGGTCACCTAGGGTGGGCCCATGCCGGAATCTGGGATCGCCACACTCACCTCCGTCGCAGGTCTTGACGTCACATTGTCCGAGGGCGTGCTGTCGGTAACCATCGACCGCCCCGACAGCCTCAACTCGGTCACCACGCCGGTGCTGGCCGGTATCGCGGACGCGATGGAGCAGGCGGCCACCGACCCGCGGGTCGAGGTGGTGCGCTTGCGCGGCGCGGGTCGCGGCTTCTGCTCCGGAGCGGGCATGAGCGCCGACGATGTGGCCGGCGGCGGCCCGGGCAGCGAGATCATCGCGGAAGCCAACCGCGCCATCCGGGCCATCACCGCGCTGCCGCGGCCCGTCGTCGCCGTCGTCCAAGGGCCGGCAGCCGGTGTCGGCGTCTCCCTGGCCTTGGCCTGCGACCTCGTATTGGCTTCTGACAAGGCGTTTTTCATGCTTGCCTTCACGCAGGTCGGGTTGATGCCCGACGGCGGTGCGTCGGCGTTGATCGCGGCAGCCATCGGCCGGATCCGTGCGATGCGGATGGCGCTGCTGGCTGAGCGGTTGCCGGCCACCGAGGCGTTGTCGGCGGGGCTGGTCACCGCGGTCTATCCCGCCGAAGATCTCGACGCCGAGGTCGACAAGGTGGTCTCGAAATTGGTGGCCGGCCCGGTCGTGGCATACGCCAAAACCAAAAACGCCATCAACGCAACCACGTTGACCGAGCTGGATAACGCGCTGGACCGTGAATTTCGCGGCCAGTCGTTGCTGCTGAGATCACACGACTTCATCGAGGGCGCAACGGCATTCCAGCAGCGCCGCACCCCCAACTTCACCGACCACTGAAACGCGTACTTTCGGTCGAGCCGGCAATCCTTCCTGGCGTCAGCTCCGAATAACGGACAAGCGAGGAACGGAGATTCGATGTCGGCTGGACAGGTCCACTGCCTGGTAACCGGGGCGACCGGCTACATCGGTACCCGGTTGGTGCCGCAGCTGCTGGACGGGGGTCACCACGTTCGCGCACTGGCCCGCAACCCGAAGAAGCTGGCGGACGTGCCGTGGCGAGAGCGGGCCGAGGTGGCGCGCGGTGACCTGCGTGATGTCGATTCGCTGATCGCGGCGTTCGACGGCATTGACGTCGTCTACTACCTGGTGCATTCGATGGGCACCTCGAAGGATTTCGCCGCCGAGGAAGGCCGTGCCGTCGGCAACGTCGTGACCGCCGCCCGCCGCGCCGGGGTGCGGCGGGTGGTCTATCTCAGCGGGCTGCATCCGGAAAACAGCAAGCTCTCGCCGCACCTCGAATCGCGCAAAGCCGTGGGCGAAGCCTTGATCGATTCGACCGCTGATCGAATCGCTGGAATGCGACGCGGTGATGCGCGACTTCGACATCGACAAGATCATCGAGCCGCCACCGGGCAACACCCAACGGGCCATCTTTGTGCCCACCGGGCTTCCGGGGCGATTATCCTGGTTTATGTTGCGGCCCTTGCAAACTACCGCGATGCGCACGCTGCTATGCGACGTTGTGCGACCGGTCAAACGCCGAACAGCGGGGGCAATGCGAGCACCATGATCAACCCCCACACGAAGTGGGTCAGCATCGGGGCCAGCACCCCGCCGCTGGCCCGGCGCTCCAGCGCACACACCGTGCCGAGGATGATCGCGGCGAAGCCAAGCATGGGGTTGCCACTGGCCATGGTCGCACCCGTGTACAAGATGGTCGAAATAAGCGCCGGATGGTAGCGGCCCAACGCGCTGTACAGGGCGCCACGAAAGAACACTTCCTCGGCTAAGCCGTTGATCAAGGTGATCGCCACGACCACCCAAAACGATCCCTGATGGGCGAATGCGAGCACGCGGGTGATCAACTCCGCAACGGCCGGAATCTCCCGGGCGATCAGGCCGCCCACCACGAAGACGCCGCCAAGGACGAGACCGATGGTCGTGGCGGAGATGACCGGGCGCTCGTTGCGCCCGCGCCAGGAGATGCCGCCCAGGTGCAGCGGGCCCGAGGTGAACCCGCCGACGAACCACACTGCCGCCAGCACCAGGGTCAGCCAATAAAAGCTTGATTCGCCCGGATGACGCCGCAGTGAGAACCCAAGCACGGCGGCGCCGATCACCAGCGTAACGACGACGACGACGCGCCGACGCCGCACGACCACGGGCGGTTCGTTATGTGGCACAGCGACATTGGTGATCGCGCGGCGCAGCTCGGAAAGCACACTCGTGCGGTACGGAGTGCCGGACTGGCTCATGCAGGGCGCACTTTCGGGGTGAGGGTGATCAGGATGTCGAGGCCGGTTCGAAGCGCTCCGGCGAGCGGGCCCGGAATGATGTTCAGCAGCCTGAGGGTGGGGCGCGCCACCGGCGGCGTTATCGCTCGCGCGAGCCGCCGGATGCGCAGTGCATCCCCGCCGGCCCAGGCCGGATCGGTGTCGGCGAGGTGATGGGGATCGGCCAGGGCATTGACGGACAGCGGCCGGCGGTTCGCCTGATTAGCCGATGCCAGCGCGATCGCGTCGTCGACGGCGAGCAGGCCACCGGGCGGGTCGGGCACTCGATCGCGCAAGCCGCTGACGGAGGCCACCATCGGGTGATCGAGCGACTCGACCAGGTCTGCAGCCAATCCCGGAGGCACCGGCAGCGCGACGCCAGTGATCAGTGACGCCAGTGCGATGTCGACTACTCCGCCGACCGGCACAGCGGCATGCCACCTGCCGGAAATGCGCGCATACGTTTGCAGCAGCTCCCGATAGGACGTGGTGTCCGGGCCACAAATGTCGTAGGCGCCCGCGGGAACTTGCGCGGCGTCGGCAGCAGCAACCAGATAGTGCAGCACGTCGCGAATGGAGATCGGGTCGATCGGGTTGGCCATCCAGTCCGGTATCGGCATGAGTGGGAACCGATCTCCGACGTACCGCATCATCTCGAACGACGTCGAGCCGGCGCCGATGATCATCGCCGCTCCCAGCCAGACCAGTTCGGGGCCGTCCTCGACGGTCAGGGCGTCGGCCACTTCGGCCCTGCTGGTCAGGTGCTCCGACAGCGCTTCGTCGGCGGGCACGAAACCGCCCAGGTAAACGATGCGTCGCACGCCGGCGTCGCGGGCCGCGGCTGCCACGTTCGCCGCCGCAACCTGGTCGGCGTCTCGGAAGTCGCGTTGGCCGATGGCGTGTACCAGGTAATAAATCACATCGACGGGGCCTGCGGCGTCCAGTGCCGCCTGCGCCGACACCGGATCGGAGGCATCAAGGGTGACGGCTGCAACATCAGCGAACCACCCGAAGCGATTGAGCCGCTCCGGGTTTCGGCTGGCGGCCACCACCTGGTGTTGGTTCGCCAGCAGCGCAGTGACCAGCCGTGATCCCACATAGCCGGTGGCACCGGTGACCAGAATCCGCATAGCACCGACCCTAGTCGGGCGACGATGCGCGCCGCGCGGAGGAGCTAGGCGATCGGCCCCGTAGGCCGACGGCGACGGCGGGCCGAACGGCCGGGTTGAGGAGCCTGGCACGTCCCCGCCGGTTGGCTGAATGACCAGTGGTCATCGTCACAACCATCAAAGCTGAACCGATGTACCTACGGCACCGTAACCTGGTACATGGACAACATCACAGGGGGCGGTTCGGGATGCCTCGAACTGAAAACACCGACCACCAACGCAGATCCGTCAGTCGCAGCAGTTGCGGTGAAGTTCCCGCAAAACCTGTACAGCCAGGAAGAGGTCATCGGCGCGTTGACCGACTTCGCCGGCCCGGAGTTCCGGCGGTTTGCGCTCAGTAGCGGGGTCTCGTCTCGCCACACCGCGCTGCCGCTGTCGCAATATAAGAAGTTGAACGGTTTTACCGAGGCAAACGACAATTTCGTCGAGGTCGCCCTCGACCTGGCGGAGCAGGCGCTGCTCACTGCACTCGATGAAGCCAAGCTCGAGCCGTCGGAGGTCGACGTCGTGTTTTCGACGACGGTTACCGGGCTCGCCGTGCCGAGCCTAGAGGCCCGGCTGGCCTCACGGGTCGGGCTGCGCCAAGACGTCAAACGCGTCCCGTTGTTCGGCCTGGGCTGTGTGGCCGGCGCGGCCGGCCTGGCGCGGGTGCATGACTACCTCCGGGCGTTTCCCGATCACGTGGCGGTGCTGCTGGCGGTCGAACTATGCTCGCTGACCATTCAGCGCGAGGACAATTCGATCGCGAATCTGGTCGCCTCCAGCCTGTTTGGTGACGGCGCCGCCGTCGTCATCGCGACCGGAGCCGACCGGACACCGGTTGGGCCGAAGGTGCTGGCCACCCGCAGCCTGACCTACCCGGACACCGAAGGCGCGTTGGGCTGGAACATCGGCGGCGACGGGTTTCAGATTGTCCTGTCCGCCGAGATCTCGACCGTCGTCGAGAAGTACGTGGGCGACGACATCCGCAAGTTCCTTGCCGACCACGGATTGACCACAGCCGACGTCTCAACGTGGTTGTTGCACGCCGCCGGCCCGAAGGTGATCGACGCGGTCGAAAACGCGTTGGACCTACCGGCGGATGCCCTCGAACGCACCAGAACCTCGTTGCGCGACAATGGAAACCTGTCATCGGTTTCGGTACTTGACATACTTCACGCCACAATGGCCGACCCACCGTCACCGGGTACGATCGGGCTGATGATCGCCATGGGACCAGGCTTCTCCGCCGAATTCGTCCTGCTGAGCTGGTAGGGCCCAAAAGAGCTATGTATTACCTGCTGATCCTGGCGGTAGCCGTCGAACGGCTTGCCGAGCTGATCGTAGCCAAACGCAATGCGCGATGGGCTTTTGCCCACGGCGGCAAGGAGTTTGGTCAAGATCACTATCCGGTAATGGTCACTCTCCATACCGCACTGCTGCTCGGCTGCCTCATCGAACCGTGGGCGCTGCACCGGCCGTTCATCGGCTGGCTCGGCTGGCCGATGCTAGCCGTGGCCGCGCTGGCCCAGGTGCTGCGCTGGTGGTGCATCACGACGCTGGGCCCACGGTGGAACACTCGCGTGATCGTGTTGCCGGAGGCGCCCCTGATAAAACGGGGGCCCTACCGGTGGTTACACCACCCGAACTATGTTGCTGTGGTGGCCGAAGGGTTTGCGCTGCCGTTGGTGCACACCGCGTGGCTGACCGCGGCCATTTTCACGCTGGCCAACGCGATGTTGCTCAGGGTGCGTATGCACGTGGAGAACTCCGCCTTGGGCTACACATGACGAACTACGACGCCGATCTGCTGATCGTCGGCGGCGGCCCGGGAGGCCTGGCCACCGCGTTACACGCTCGCAGGCAAGGACTTTCGGTCATCGTGGCCGACCCGCGAGAGGATCCCATCGACAAGGCGTGCGGCGAAGGGCTGATGCCCGGCGGCCTGGCCGAACTGACGTCGCTCGGTGTGGATCCGGCCGGCATGCCGTTTCGCGGGATCGCCTACGTGAGCGAACATCGCCGGGCCGAGGCGCGGTTTCGCAGCGGACCGGGCCGGGGTGTGCGACGCACCACCTTGCACGCCGCGCTGGCCGCGCGGGCCAAAGAGCAAGACACCGAATGGATCCGGACGAAAGTGACAAGCGTCCAGCAGGATGCTCATGGAGTGTCGGCCGCCGGCGTACGCGCGAAGTGGTTGGTGGGAGCCGACGGACTGCATTCGACGGTCCGGCGCGCCGTCGGCATCAACGCCACGGCCGGAACACCGCGGCGCTATGGCGTGCGTTGGCACTTCAAGGTGCCGGTGTGGTCGGAGTTCGTCGAAGTGTATTGGTCCCGTCGGGGCGAGGCTTACGTGACGCCGGTGGAACCGGATCTGGTGGGCGTGGCGATCCTGTCTCGTGGGCGACCTGACCTCTCCTGGTTCCCACGGCTAGCCCGACACCTGGAGGGCGCCAGCCGCGGGCAGGCGCGCGGCTGCGGCCCGCTGCGGCAGGTGGTCTCCCGCCGGGTCGCGGGGCGGGTGCTGTTGGTGGGCGACGCGGCGGGCTACGAGGACGCATTGACCGGCGAAGGCATCAGCCTCGCGGTCAAGCAAGCAGCCGCAGTGGTCAACGCCATCGTCAATGACGCACCGTCGTCATATGAGGCTGCGTGGCACCGGGTTACCCGCGACTACCGGCTGCTCACCCGCGGGCTGGTGCTGGCGAGCACGCCACGCACGGCGCGCCGTGCCATGGTGCCAGCGTGCGCACTATTACCCGGCGTGTTTGGGCACGCGGTGAACACGCTGGCACGCTGAGTGCCCATGCAGCGGGCCAGTCAGCGCGCCTTCCAGACCGGCTCCCGCTTTTCGGCGAACGCCAGAGGTCCCTCCTTGGCGTCTTCGGATCTGATCAGGGACCGCATCTCGCGCATCGTGCGATCCCAGCCCGCCTCGTCGGCGGTGATCACGCCGTCGTCGACGCCGTAGGCGATGCGCTTGCTGGCCTGCACCGACAGCGGCGCATTGACGGTCACCCGCGCCGCCAGTGCCAAGGCCGCATCCAGCACCGAGCCCTCCTTGACCACCTGGTTGACCAGGCCCCACTCCCAGGCGTCGGACGCCGTCAGCGGCTCACCGGTCAACAGCAGCTCCATCGCCACTTTGCGGGGCAGCTGGTTCACGATCCGGAAAACACCGCCGGCAGCGGCGATCAGCCCGCGCTTGACCTCCGGCAGCCCGAATTGAGCGCGCTCGTGGGCCACCACCAGGTCGCTGGCCAGCGCCAACTCGGTGCCGCCACCGAAGGCGGTGCCGTTGACCGCCGCGATGGTGGGCTTGTCGATGAAGTGGTGCACATAGCCGGCGAAACCCCATTCCCCATGGTCGGGGTGGTACAGGTTCTCCCGGCGCGAGATCGCCTTGAGGTCGGCCCCGGCGCAAAACGACTTGTCACCGGCACCGGTGATCACCACCGCCCGCACCTCGGGGTCGTGTCGCGCTCCTTCCAGCGCATCCCCGACGCCGATGCTCACGGCGCTGTTCACGGCGTTGCGAGCATCCGGCCGGTTGATCGTGATCACCATGACGTTGCCGGGCCGGTCAACCAGCACCGCGGGCTGACCGGCCAGAGCGTCAGGGCCGTCCGTCATAGCAGCTCCACGATGGTGGCGTTGGCCTGGCCGCCGCCCTCGCACATCGTCTGCAGGCCGTAACGAATTCCCTTGTCCCGCATGTGGTAGAGCAGCGTGGTCATCAATCGCGCTCCCGAACCGCCCAGCGGATGGCCGAGCGCGATCGCCCCGCCATTGGGGTTGAGCTTCTTCTGGTCGGCGCCGATGTCTTTCAGCCAAGCCAGCGGGACCGGTGCAAACGCCTCGTTGACCTCGTACGCCCCGATGTCGCCGATACTGAGCCCAGATTTCTTCAGCACTTTCTGGGTCGCCGGGATGGGCGCGGTGAGCATGATCACCGGGTTGGCTCCGGCCAGTGTCGCGGTGTGCACCTTGGCCAGCGGCTTCAGCCCCAGCGACTTCGCCTTCTCAGCCGACATGAATAGCACGGCGGCCGAGCCATCGGAGATCTGCGAGGAGTTGCCCGCGTGGATCACGCCGTCTTCCTTGAACGCCGCCTTGAGCGAAGCCATCTTCTCCATCGGCGTACCGCGGCGGATGCCTTCGTCCTTGAGCACAACATTGCCGTCTTGGTCTTTGATGCCCACGATCTGGTCGTCGAAGGCACCGGAATCCTGTGCCGCTGCGGCTTTTTCGTGTGACCCCAGGGAGAACTCGTCGAGCGCGAGCCGGTCGAAGCCCCACTGCTCGGCGATCATCTCCGCGCCGAGGCCCTGGTTGGGGACTTGGCCGTCGTAGCGCGTCATGAATGCCTCCGGATACGGGCGCCCGCCACTGGCCAGCGATGCCCCCATCGGGGTCCGTGACATCGACTCCACGCCGCCGGCGACGACGACGTCATAGTGCCCGGCCACCACGCCGGCAGCGGCGAAATGTATGGACTGCTGGCTCGACCCGCACTGGCGGTCGACGGTCACACCCGGGACTGTCTCCGGCCAGCCGGCCGCCAGCAGCGAGGTGCGGGCGATGTCGAGGGCTTGTTCGCCGGCCTGCATGACGCAGCCCCAGATGACGTCGTCGACGATCTCGGGGTCGATGCCGGCCTTGTCGGCCAACCCGTTGAGGACCTGCGCCGACAGGTCGGCCGCGTGCACTCCGGACAGCCCGCCGTTGCGTTTCCCGATCGGTGAGCGCACTGCCTCGACGATGACGGCTTCAGCCATGGTGATGTCTCCTTTGACAGATCGACTTCGGATGAAGTGGTGTTGCGTCGATTGTCAACCAACGCGTTGGGCGGTCCGGGAGCGGGGTGGTTCTGGGGCCCGTTTGTCGGCTGTACCGCCTTGCCCGCCCCACGGCCGGCGACGAACCAGAAATTTGTTCTCCACGGGTAGCCGGACAAGGCGATAATGGTCGAGTGAAGCGGCTCAACGGCATGGATGCGATGCTGCTCTACAGCGAGACGCCGAATCTGCACACGCACACGCTGAAGGTCGCCATCGTCGACGTTGCCGAGCACGACGGCGAGTTCAACTTCGATGTTTTCCGCCACACGCTGCTCCGGCGGCTGCATCGGCTGGATCCGTTGCGCTACAAGCTTGTCGATATGCCGTGGCGCTTGCATCATCCGATGTGGCTGCAGAACTGCGAGGTTGACCTCGACTACCATCTGCGCCGCGTGCAGGTGCCCGCCCCGGGCGGTCGCCGAGAGCTCGATGAGGTCATCGGCAATGTCGCGACTACCCCGCTGGATCGCAGCCGTCCGTTGTGGGAGTTCCACTTCGCCGAAGGCATGGCCGGACACAGATTCGCAATCATCGGGAAGCTGCACCACGCCTTGGCCGACGGGGTGGCGTCGGCGAATTTATTGGCCAGAGTCATGGACTTGGCGGGGCCGGTGCCAGACGAGCGCGACAATGACACGACCTGCGTACCGCCGTCGACAGCGGGGCTGCTGCGGGCCGCCGGACAGGATCATGGGCAGCAGGTCGCCGCGCTGCCAGGGGTGATCACCGACACGCTTTCCGGCGTACGGCGGCTTCGGCGGCGCGCCCGCGAACGTGGCAAGCACCCGGATCTTGCCCGGCTGTTGCACGCGCCGCCGACATTCATGAACCACGTGGTTTCACCGGTGCGGACTTTCGCGACCGCGACGCTCTCGCTCGCGCAGGTGAAACAGACCAGTAAACAGCTGCAGATCACCATCAACGACGTTGTGATGGCGATGGCCGCAGGTGCGTTGCGGGAATTGCTATTGCGCTACGACGGTGCCGCGGACCGGCCCATCGTCGCCTCCGTTCCGGCCAGTACGGACAGGTCGCCGCACCGGATCAGCGGTAACGAGCTCGGTGGCATGGTGGTGTCGCTGCCGACGCACATCGGCGATCCGCTGGAGCGACTGCGGCTGACGTCGTTAGCCACCGCGATCGCCAAAGAAAACAACGAGCTGTTCGGTCCCGAGCTGTATGGCAAGTTGATCAGCTACCTACCGTCCGTTGCCGCTCCTGCCGCGTTCAGGTGGCTGGCCCGACGAGACGCGCAAAACAGACTGTTCAACGTGCCGGTATCCAATGTGGCCGGACCGCGCGAGCGTGGTCGTTTCGCCGGCGCTGTAGTCAGTAAGATCTATTCCGCTGGTCCGCTGATTGCCGCGTGCGGCATCAACATCACCGTGTGGAGCTACGTCGACCAGCTCAACATCTCGGTCATCGCCGACGACCGCACCCTCTCCGACACCCATGAAGTGACCGACGCCATGGTCGGTGCGTTCAGCGAAATCCGCACTGCGGCAGGCTTCTCCGACGAGCTGACCATGGTTGACACCGCGATGCCGCGAGCCACGGTCAAGCCCTAACCCAGAACGGGAAACCGCCGCTTGCGAGCGAGCCGGTCAAGCGCCGTCTGCATCACCGAACGGACATGCGCGTCGACGTCGGCGATGTCTGGCTCGCTGCCGAACCGGGCAACGATGTCGATCGGTTCCAAAACGTCGGTGACGATCTTGGTCGGCAACGGCAGATTGGGCGGCATGATCACGCTCAGCCCGAACGGGAACCCCAGGGTTACCGGCAGAATGTCCGAGCGAAAGCGGGACAGACCCAACCGTTTCGCCAGCCAGGTGCCGCGGGTCAAGAACAACTGACTCTCCTGGCCGCCGATGGATACCGCCGGCACGATCGGGGCGCCGGCGTCGATCGCCGACCTGACATATCGGGTGCGCCCGTTGAAGTCGACCACGTTTTCCGCCAGTGTCGGCCGGTACGCGTCGTAGATACCACCGGGGAACACCAGCACAACGCCCCCCGACCGAAGCGCGCTGACGGTGTTTTCCGTGCTGGCGTGGATCACGCCGAGGCGGGCCAGCCAATCCCCCATCGGACCGGCGAACAACCCGTCGTGACCGAGCGTGTACAGCGGGCGGTCGTAGCCGAACCTGCCGTAGAACGCTGAGGCGAAGATCAGCACATCAGGCGTCAGCATGCCACCCGAGTGGTTAGCCACCACCAGCGCGCCGCCATGTGCCGGCAACGATTCCAGCCCGCGCACCTCGAAGCGGAACCAGCGCCGTGCAATGGGGCCCGCCGCATTGACCAACCGCTCGGTGAAGCCGGGATCCCACTTGGTGGTCTCGTGGTCTTTTCGGATTGCGTTCACGCGATCGGGGTGAATCCAAGGTGCAGTTCGGTGAGGCCGCGCATCTGCCAGGTCGGCTCGTAGGAATAGCGGCGGGCATCCGCCGGACCGTGCTGTCCCTCGGCAATGGCGATGTCTGCCATTCGGTCGAGGATGCGGTTAAGCGAGATTCGTCCCTCGGCTCGAGCCAAGGGCGCGCCGGGACAGGAATGGTTGCCCCGTCCGAACGCGACATGTTCGCGAACATTGGGGCGGTCAATACGAAATTCATTGGGATCATCGAATTTACGGGCGTCCCGATTGCTCGCGCCGGGAAGCAGCATCACCGTGCTGCCGGCCGGAACCTTGATGTCACCAATTGACGTCGTGGTCCGCGCCATGCGGAAGTGACACTTGACCGGGCTTTCCATGCGCAGTGTCTCCTCGACGAAAGTCGGTATCTTGCTTCGGTCTTCGCGGAGCAACGTTTGAAGTTCTGGCTGCTCAGCGATCATTCGCACGCCGAAGCTGAGCAACTTGGTGGTGGTTTCCTGGCCGGCCGCGAACAGGAACGTGGCGAGCCGGACGACGTCGATGACTTCGGGAGTCGAACCGTCGGGATACTTCGCCTGCGCCAGCTCGGTCAGCACGTCCTCGCGTGGCTCACGCCGGCGTTCGGTGATGTGGGTGGTGAACTTTTCATCGAGATACTCCAGCGGATTGTGCGCACGCGTCAGCGAATCGTCCTCGATCCCGCCGACGACCTTGCCGGAAAAGACCGCCCGAAACTCCTCGTGGTCTTCTGGTGGAACTCCCAGCAGATCGGCGATCACCAACCCCGAGAAGGGTCTCGCGTACTCATCCAGGAACTCACAAGTTCCTCGGGAGACGAACTCGTCAAGCTGCGCATCGGCGAGCTGCCACATGAAGTCTTCATTTTCCTTGAGCCGCTTGGGCGTCAGCAGGCGGCTGAGCAGCCCCCGCGTCCGAGTGTGGTCCGGGGGATCTTGGGTGACGATGTGTTCGCTCATCGGGATCTGCGTGCGATGCTGCTCGATCAGCTCGCAGATGTCGTCCCCCTCTGGCTCGAAGGGCAGGCCCGAAAACGGGCCGGCAACCGAGACACACGAGGAGAAGGCCGGATCCTTGTACACCGCGAGAGCTTCTTGGTGCCCCGTTATGGCCATGACCCCCTGTTCGGGTCGCGACATCACCGGGCAACGCTCGCGCAGGTGGTCGAAATAGGGGTATGGATCGGGGATCAGGGAAGGGTCGGTGAAGAAATCGACCGATTCGAAATCACTCAACAGAACTCCTAGGCATCCAGGTAACCGCCCCCATGCACGTCGACCTGGGCGACGTAAACCTATACTCGTAATCTAGAGGTGAACAAATATTAGGTCAAGCTGAGCTAGCGTCAGCTGCACACCCGCTGACGGAGCGGCGCCAGCCCTGGCCCGTCGAGCAGGTGCAGCAGCGCGGTGCGGCCGCTGACAGCCATCATCAATGCGGCCACCGGTCCGCGAATTTCGGCACCGCTGCGCCAGACCCGGCAAATATCGTCAGCGCGCAAGCTAATCCCACGCAGTCGGACCAACGGAACGAAGCCAAACGGCCACGGACCGGTCAGGAAGTCCATCGCCAGCGCCGCCAACTGCGGGTCGGGTGCAAACGGCAGGCCGAGCGGAATCCTGATGTCGCCGCTGTGCACCAGGACGTCTGCGAGCGGGTCCAGCGGCCCGAACAACGGTGGGCTGATTTGCCGATCCGCGCACTGATGCAAGCTGGCCGCGACCTCGGCGGCCGGCAGCTGCGCACCACGTCGCGCCAACTCGTCGATCGCGCGAGCCATGCTCCTGCGGCGTAGCGCCAGCCGCAGAAACGCGGGGGTGCCGTCGGTGACCGTACTGACGACATGGGCGGCCACTGTCTTGACATCCCAGCCCGCGCACAAACTGGGAGTCGCCAGTTGCGCTGCATTCAGGCCGTCCAGCAGGGTCGCCAGCTGGCGGCGCTCGTCGGCGACCGCGGCGAACACGAACTCGCGGCTCACACGCATCGGTTGAAGACGTTGCGTGAGAGTACTTTACGACGGGTCCGTCGGTCCTTTAGCCGGCGGGATACCCCACGGATTTGATTTCGGTGTACTGGTCGAACCCGGCGACGCCGTTCTGGCGGCCCACACCGCTCTCCTTGTAGCCGCCGAACGGTGTGTCGGCGCCGTATGGAGCGCCGCCGTTGACGCCCATGAAGCCGGCCTTGATTCGGCGGGCCACCGCCAGCGAGTGCTCCAGCGATCCCGACATCACGTTGCCGGCCAACCCGTACACGCTGTCGTTGGCGATCCGGATCGCGTCCTCCTCGTCGTCGAACGGGATGACGGCGAGCACCGGGCCGAAGATCTCCTCCTGGGCGATCGTCATGGAGTTGTCCACATCGGTGAAAAGCGTTGGCCTGACAAAGAATCCCTTGTCGAAGCCGGTGGGCGCATCGGGGCCGCCAACCAGCGCGGTGGCGCCCTCTTCGACGCCCTTCTTGATGTAGCCCATCACCCGTTCGCGCTGTTTCTCCGAGATCACCGGGCCGCACAGCGTTCCCGGATCCTGCGGGTCGCCCGGCATGACGTTCTCGTAGATGCTCTTGAGGATCTCCACACCCTCGTCGTAGCGAGACCGCGGCAGCAGCATCCGGGTGGGATTCGCGCAGCCCTGCCCGGCGTGCATACACGGCGCGATGCCGATCGCGCAAGCCAGCCCGAAGTCGGCGTCCTCCAAGACGATGGTGGCCGACTTGCCGCCGAGCTCCAGGAACAGCCGCTTCATGGTCGCGGCGCCCTTTTCCATGATCCGCTTGCCGACCACCGTCGAACCGGTGAACGAAATCAGGTCGACCTTCGGCGACAGCGTGAGCTCCTCACCCACAAAGTGATCCGACGCGGTGACGACATTGACCACACCGGCGGGGATGTCGGTCTTTTCGGCGATCAGCCGACCCAGCCGGGTTGCATTGAACGGGGTGTTGGGCGCCGGCTTGAGCACGACGGTATTTCCAGTGGCCAGCGCCTGGCCCAGCTTGTTGAGGGTCACCTCGAAGGGGAAGTTCCACGGCACGATCGCACCGACGACCCCCACCGGCTCCCGCCAGACCTTGCGGGTGGTCAGCGTGCCGGTGAGGCTGATCACCTTGTCGCCCAGGTCGGTTTCCCAGGCGTACTCGTCGATCAGCCTGGCGGGGTAGCGCAGCCCGTCTTCCAGCGGGGCGTCCAGCTGGGGGCCGAAGGTGATCGCCCGGGGTGAGCCGACCTCGAGGATGAGCTCCTCGCGCAGCTCTTCCTTCTCCTCTTCGATCGCGTCGTGCAGCTGCAACAGACAGCGCTTGCGCAGCTCGCGGTTGGTCGACCAGTCGGTCTCGTCGAAGGCACGACGGGCGGCGTCGATGGCCCGCTGCATGTCCTCCTTCGACGCGTCGGCAACCTCCCCGAGCGATTCCTCGGTCGCCGGGTTGATGTTCGTGAAGGTGCCGGCCTGGCCGTCGACCAGCTTGCCGTCGATCATCATCTTCGGCTCGAACCGGACCTTTACAGTGTCAGCCATATTTGTTCAGCTCTCTTTAGACGAGGCGCTGGTTAGAGCGCCGGGACGTGGGACGCCATCGCCAGACGGGGCCACCCTATGGTGAGCCTTACTGGAAACTAGCCGATTGGCAACTGGCAAGATGCGAGCACCCACGCTTCCGAGGGCTACTGGGCATCGAACAGCACCGGTACCGACGTCGGCGATCGGAAAACCTGCCCGCGGATGTGCGGGTCGTCCCCGTCGGGATCCAGCCGGAGGTTCGGCAGCCGGTCCAGCAACAGGTTGATCGCGGTGCGCATCTCCAGCCGTGCCAGGTGCATGCCGAGGCACACGTGCACGCCGTGCCCCCAGCCCAGATTCGCCCGGGCCTCGCGGTGGATATTGAACGTGTTCGGATCGGGATAGCGATCCTCTTGCCGGTTCGCCGAACCGAGCATCGGCATCACCGTCGCCCCGGCCGGGATCGCCACCCCACCGAGTTCGGTGTCGCGGGTCGTCACCCGGGTGATGGTCAGCAGCGGCGGTTCCCACCGGACACCCTCCTCGATGGCCTGTGGCAGCAGGGACCGATCCGCCCGGATGGCATCCAATTGCGCCGGATCCGACAGCAGCGCCAGTAGCAGGCTGCCCAGCGACCGGTAGGTCGTCTCCACGCCTGCGGGCAGCAGCAGCCGCAGGAACGAGAAGATCTCTTCGTCCGCGAGCTTTTCCCCGTCGATCTCGGCCGCACCCAGTGCACTGATCAGGTCGTCCTTCGGCTCGGCGCGACGGGCCTCCAGGATCGGTGCGAAGTACTCACACAGTGCAGCCGAGGCCGCAAGCCCGCGTTCCGGGTTCATCAGCCAGCTCAGCAGCGAAATCGACCACCGCTGGAACTGTGGGTAGTCCTTTTCCGGCAAGCCCAACAGACCGGCGATGATCTGGCTCGGATAGTCGAAGGTGAACTCCTTCACCAGATCGGCCTTGCCATTGGGTGCGAACTTGTCGATCAGGCCATTGGCCACCCGGCCGACCAACTCGTCCTGCCACCGCGCCAATGACTTCTGCGTGAACGCCTTCGATACCAGCGAACGCAGCCGGCCGTGGATCGGCTCGTCCATGCCGAGCATGACGCCTTCGCCCAGCACGGGGCCGAACGCGGCGATGACGGCCGACGACGAAAACGTCTCGTTGTCACGCAGCATCTGCTGGACGTCCTCGTGGCGGTACACGATGAACATCGGCAGTGACTCCTCGTGCGGGAGCGCTCCCGACGTCTCGAGTCGCTGCACCGGTTCCTCGCGGCGCAACCGCGCCAGCTCGGTGTAGGGGTCACGCACGTCACCGGATATCGCGTCGTCGAAGGAGCCGAAGTCCTCCAGGTCGTCAAAAAGCTGTTCCATAAGTACTCCTTCAGTCCCCTTCAGTTCTCTTCAGTTCCGTTGCGGCGCTTCGCCGCCAGCGACGCCAATCGCTGCAGCACCGGCGCCGGAAGGATGCGTGCGGCGAACACCATCGCCTTTTGCCCCGTTGTCAACGGCACCGCCCCGCCCCTCATCGAGCCCTGTCTGGGTATGCCCAGCACGATCCGGGACATGTGGTGCATGCCCGAGGACGGGAGGATCCTGTTGAAGGCCAGCAGCATCGCAGCATCCGGGCCCACACCGCGGCGCCGGAACGGCCCCCGGTCACTGAGCGCCTTGAGCAGTCCGTCGGTGAACCGCTCGGGTGCCCTGGCGAAACGCATCGCGAATCGCCCGCGGGTGTTCATGGTGTTGTGCAACCGGGCGTACGGGCCGTCGAAGTTGCGATCGTCGACGGCACCCGCGTCGGTGATGATGTCGGTGTCGTATGTGCCGGTCACCAAAACGGTGACACCGAGACCGAAGGGCGCGATCTCGCACGCCATGGATTCGCCCCACCGCTCCATCGCTCCCTTGGACGCCGAGTACGGCGCGGTGGCCGGCTGACCGCGCACTCCGGCTGTGCTGGCGACCAGCACGATGCGCCCCTCGCCCGCCACCCGCATCGACGGCAGCAAGGCCTGGGTAAGCGCGACGGGGCCCAAGACGTGGGTGGCGAACATCTTCTGCCACAGCTCCATATCGGACTCTTCCACCATTCCGGCGGCGGAGATCCCCGCGTTGTGCACAAGCGCGTAAGGTGCGCCCACGGCTTCTTCAATTGCCTTGGCCGCCGCGGAGATTGACGCAGCGTCGGTGAGGTCGAGCTGCACACCGATCAGCCGATCGTCGTCGTCGGCGGCGCCCGTCGCCTGCCGAAGCAGCGGCATCCCGCGGTCGGGTGTCCGCATGGCCGCCACCACGCGCCATCCCTCTCGGTACAGGCGCACGGCAGAGGCGAACCCCAGTCCGCGGGACGCGCCGGTGATGACGACCGTGCGCGGCTCAGCCATTCTTGCTCGCACAGGCGCCTTGACCCGGCGGCGGTGGGTCGACGTGCGGCCGCCCATTCGGTTCCCCACTCGCCCAGGTCGACCAGATGCCGACCGAGTATGGGCCTTGGGCGCCCGCCTTCTCGTAAAACCCTTGTGGATCATAGACTTTGGCCTCCGGATAGGGCCACGGGCAGGCGACCGAGGTGGCCGCATGGCTGACCTTGATAGCCCAGAACCACGCGCCGTAGGCGAAGTAGGACACGTTGATGATGGCGAACATCACCAGGAAGGTGCCGAGCACCGGCCGGCTCGGAAAGATCTTTGCTTTCGCGGCCAGCTTTTCGGCCACCGACTTCCCGGTGTCGTCGCGGTAACACAGGATCGCAGCCGGGACCATCACGAAGGTCACCGAGAACGACTCCCAGATCAGCGGGAACTGGAATGTCGTTCCGGTGAATATCGAACCCCACGGAATCACCTGCGAATAGATGTACATTCCCCAGTGGATTAACGTGTTCTCCAGAAACGCGTCCATGACGAAGCCGATCGCACAAGTGATCAGGCCCAGGACGATCAGCGGGTGCCGCGACACAAAGGCCTCGGGCCCTTTCCTCGCCTGCCATTTGCGCAAGATCCAGACCGCCGGGAAGTAAGGTCCGAAATAGAACATCACGTAGCCGAAGACCACGAATGGTTCGACGGTCGGCGACAACGACACCAGCGGCCACGACTCCGGCCAGTGGAGGAGGTCGGGGTTGTAGACCGCGAACGGCGCCCAGTTCATGATCGGGTCCTGCCACACGATCAGCGTGGTGCACAAGAACATCAGCATCACCGGACTGCCCGGATTGCGCCGCCAGCCCCTGATGAACACCACCAGCAGCACAACCAGCGTGATGGCGGTGGCAACATCCAAGAAAGTGATGTAGTCCAACCCGAAGGTGAACCTGACCGGGCGAGGCCGGCCCTGCACATTCGGATTGGCGACGCGCGGGTCAAGGGCGGTACGGGAGTTCACGATGAAGAAGAGCGCGAAGGCTGCGAGGGCAGCGCCGGCGATCCAGCCTCCCCAGCCGCGTTTGTCGCTGCCCTGGGTGCGTGCCGACTTGTCGCCGTGAGCTAGCGGTGTCGATTGGTCGGTACTCATTTCGTCAACCTCACTCTCCGAAGCGATCGACTAGATGCGAGTTGGTGCCGTCGGAATCCAGAGTCCGGGCCACCAGATAGCCCGCGCCCATCCATGCGCGCCGAGTCCACTTACCGAAGGAGACCCGGGTACCGGGTGCGCCGGAGGCGGCGGGCATCATCTTCACCCGCTCCAATGCCTCTTTGACCCCGCGCGGGCTGAGCGGGTGCGCGTCGGTGAATGCCCGCACCAGGGTGGCGGCGACGTCGTGGTTGACCACCGGTACGCAATACTCGGGGCGTCTGCCGTCATACTTCTGCGCATACCGGTCGAGAAAGTCCTGCCCGATCGGGTTGCCCTCGTCGTACTGGTCGACCCCGATCCAGCCCATGAATGCGTTCCACATGATCGGGTTGACCCAGGCGTTCTGGAATGCCGTGGTGGTGAATCTCGGTGGATCCCAGTTGACGGCTTCCAACGCCGGGTTGATGAACACAATGCCGAAGCCGAAGCCGAGATGCACGATCGCCTCGGCCTTGGCTTCATGCAGGGTGCGGACGGCCTCATTGATGTCTTGCGCGGTTTGGGCAATCGCCGCCTCCGCGACGATGCGAATGCCCTTGCGGCGGCACGCACTTCGCAGATTCTTCAGGTAGCTCTCGCCGATCAGGTTCTGCTCGACCAGAACCCCTATTTCAGTAATGCCGCGCTTGGTGGCCAGGTCTGCCAGGAAGATGGGTTCATCGGTCATCGAGCCCTGCGGGAAAGAGAAGGTCCACTCGCCAAGCCAGTCGTCGGTCCCTGTGACGCTGATGGCAGGTACCTTGAACCGCTCCTCGATCGCTTCGCGTGTCGGCACACAGTTATCGGTGATGTGCGGCCCGAACACCACTAGACAACCTTCGTCGACCAGCTCCCCGAAGGCGTCGATCACCGCCTTGACCGAACCTTTGGGAAGGCCCTCCACCTCGCGATAGATCATCTGTACCGGACGGTCCATCAGCCCATGCTCGACGGCCTCCTCGAATGTGATGTCGAAGCACCGAGTGAAGTCGGCCAACATTTCCTCGGGAAAGCCGGGCGGCAACGTGAAGTCCATCAAGTAGCCGACCTTGATCGGCTCTGCGCTGCTTTCGTAGGACATCTGACCTCCCGGGTGGCAAACCCACGCGCCCGATCTGCAAACCTAATATTTGTTCAGACCCTAGCGGGGGCGCTATGCAGCGTCAATCATCGGGCCCATCAATCCCCGTCAGACCCACCCAGATAGACCTCGATCATCTCGTTGAGAGCCTTGCCCACCGCCACGTCGTCGGTGAGTGGCCCAGCGATCGCAGCCCGGGCCGCCGCTGCGCATCGTCAGGCCCTCCGCGATGAGCCTGCCCGCCGCGATGAGCACGCGGGTCGACGCGACCTCACGCAGCCCGCCAGTCTCCAACCGGCGAATGGCCTGCCCGAAACGCACCAGCTCAGCGGCGATCGCATCATCCACGCCCGCCTCGTGTGCAACGATCCCTTCTTCGACATCGGCTGCGGGGAAACCGAATTCGATGGCGACCATCCGCTGTCGTGTCGAATCCTTCAGATCCTTGAGCACGCTTTGATAGCCGGGGTTGTAGGACACCACAAGGCCGAATCCGGGCGCCGCGTCCAGCGTGACACCGAGCCGCTCGATGGGTAGCTGCCGCCGGTGGTCGGCGAGCGGATGCAGCACGACGGTGGTGTCCTGTCGGGCTTCCACCACTTCGTCTAGGTAGCAGATCGCGCCCTCGCGCACCGCCCGGGTAAGCGGCCCGTCCACCCACACCGTCTCGTCGCCCTGCAGCAGATACCGACCGACCAGGTCCGCGGTGGTGAGGTCATCATGGCAGGCGACGGTGATCAGCGGCCGGCCGAGATCGTAGGCCATCGCCTCGACGAAGCGGGTCTTGCCGCAACCCGTCGGGCCCTTCAAAACGAGTGCCAAACCCTGCCGGTATGCCGCCTTGAAGATGGCCTCTTCGCTGCCGATCGCCTTGTAGTAAGGCCGTACCGTATCCACCTCGGGGGTCACGCCGTTCCGGTAAACGAGTCCGGACTCGTTGGCCATAGCTTCCCTTCCGCTACCCGCGTCTGTTTGGAGCCTAACCGGAACAGATGTTTGTTTCAAGTCTCCTGACGAGCAGGTTCGGCATCCGGCACCGAACGCCAACTGCATTCTGGGACATGGCGTCAGGCCAAGTCTCGCCCTATCGCGCACCTGTCACGACACCCTCCGGCGGACCTCTGCCGAGCGCAGTGCGGACCGGAATAGCGGTCCGATCACACCAGCGAGCTGATCTGGGCGCGCGATCGTCGCGTGTGCGGTGCTACCGAAGACTCGGCGCAGCGATTGCACGTCGGTTCCCGCACCAATCGTCAGGCACACGCAGCCGGTGCCGCGGCGGCGGGCCTCGATCAAGGCGCGGCGCGCATCCGCGGCACCGTAGGCCCGCTCGTACCCGTGGTCGTATGCGAGTCCGTCGGACAGCACCACCAACAGCCGCCGTGATGTACCTCCGCGCGCCTCCAACACCGCGGCGCCGTGGCGGATAGCCGCACCGAGGCGGGAATACGCGCCGGGTTCGAGGCTGTTCAGCCGCTTCATGACTCGGGAGTCGAGGTGGTCGTCAAACCGTTTGACGGGCACCACGCTGACCGCGCGCCGGCCCTGCGAGTAATAGGCGTAGAGCGCGACCCGGTCACCCAAATCGTGCAGCGCAACGGTGAGGTTGGCGACCGCCGCACGCTGTTGTTCGTGCACCGTGCGCCCCACCGTTCCGGGCTCCGCCGCCGACCCCGAGACATCGAGCAGGAGCAGCACCGACAGGTCGCGCCGGCGCCGCAGGCTGTCGAGGTACACCGCCTCGTCGGGCACCGACCCGGCCAGCACCTCGACGCGCGCCTCAACCGCTGCGTCGATATCGATGTCGTCACCCTGCGACTGGCGGTGGCGGCGGTACAGGCCCATCCCAAGTCGTGACAGCGGGCGCCGCAGGCTGATTGCGTCGTCGATCGCGTGCGTCGCCGATGCCTTGATCTGCGGCTCGACCTCGCGAACGGTGCACCACGCGGGCCGGTAACTCTTGCGCGTGGCGTCCCATTCCGGATACGTCACGCCGGGCGCGGCGCTTTGGGCTTCGCGGTCGTTGACGTCCTCGCTCGATGCTGAAGCCAGCGACGACACCGCGTGCGCGGCGCGGATCGCGGAGTTCGTGCGATGCGTTGGAGTATCCGCGCCGGGTGGTCCGCCGCCGCTACTACGCGTCTTACGCGCCGAGGACAGCATCTTCTTCAACCACTTGCCGATGAAGCCGCCTCCGCCAACGGGGCTGGTGAACAGATCCGGATCGTCGGAATCGTCGATCGCGCCGTCGTCGAACTCCTCGAGTTCCTTGGCGCCGCGACCGCGCGGGACATGTCCGGGCTTGTCCTGCTCCTGTTGTTTGGCCGCCCGGGAGCACACGGCCAGTACCTTCGCCGCACGGATCACGCCAAATTCCGGTGCCGGGTCGTCGATCGCTACCCGTCCGTCGGCAATTCTCAGCGAAGCGGCGGGCGAATCGCTGCGGCTCGCGATGTCGCGGTTGCCCACCGACGCCAAGATGCGTGGCAGCAGGTCGCTATTGACGACCAGTGCACGGTGACCCTCGACCGCCAGATAGCGCCTGGCCAGCCGGGGGTGGCGGACCAGGGGACGCACGACGTCGGGATCCAGGCTGCCGGCCGCGATCATCGAGGCCTGTACGGCAACCGCCGCGAGTTTCGTGCGTGCTCGTGCGGAAGGATCGACGTAAATCGTCTGGCCGTCAGTCCACGGGGGTTCACCCGGTTGCAGTTCGGCGACCGCCACGGGTACGCCCGCGAGTGCGGAGGCGAGCATGCCCAGCGCCCCCGTCAGGTCGCCACGAGCGTCGCTTGGCACGCCCAACCTCCGGGACCTCGTTGACCAAATATCTGTTCCAACGTAAAGTCCGGCTTGGCCGCAGTCAATCGCGCGAGGTAGACAAGAGAACGTGGATTTCTCGTACCCAGCGGGGGTGGAACAGTTCCGCGCCGAGCTGCGCGACTGGCTGTCGGCGAATCTGACCGACGAGCTGATCGCTGCCCGCCGGCCCTCCGGGCGCGACGACGCAACATTCAAGATGCTGCGGACCTGGAACCGCACCATGGCCGACGCCGGCTGGGCGGCTGTCTCCTGGCCGCGCGAGTACGGTGGCCGCGGAGCGACGGTTCTAGAGCAGCTGGTCTACACCGAGGAAACCACACGTGCTCGGGCGCCCTTGCCGCTCAACGTCATTGGCATGAACAACATCGCTCCCGCCATCATGCAATACGGCACCGAGTCCCAGAAGACAACGCTGCTCCCCCGCATGATGCGCGCGGACGACATCTGGTGCCAGGGAATGTCAGAGCCCGAAGCGGGATCCGATCTCGCCGCGCTGCGCACCCGTGCGGTGCGCGATGGCGACAACTTCGTCGTCAACGGGCAGAAGATCTGGACTTCGCTCGGGCATCGAGCCGACTGGTGCCAGCTGTATGTGCGCACCGATCCCGAGGCGCCGAAACACAAGGGGATCTCTTGCTTGATTGTCGACATGACGCTGCCCGGCATCGAGGTCCGCCCGCTCGTCACACTCAACGGTGACACCGATTTCGCCGAGGTGTTCTTTCACGATGTGCGGGTCCCGGCCGACACGTTGCTCGGACCGCTCAACGCCGGCTGGCAGGTGGCCACCACCACGCTGAGTCACGAGCGCGCCGGGGCCGCGCGGCTGTATGCGGAGATGCAGGTGCGGCTGGAGGAACTGGTGGCCGACTTTGCCGCGACCGATGCCGGCGACGGAAGCGCGCACGGCGTCCTTCAAGACCCGGTGACGCTGCGGCGCCTCGGCGAAATCGGGGTTCGCATCAAGTATCTCGAATTGCTCTGCCAGCGGTCGATATCGGCGACGCTGCACGGCGGCTCGGACCATTCTGCCCTCGGTTCGGCCAGCCTCGCCAAGACCGTGTGGGGTGAGATCGGACAGGACATGGCCGCCCTGGCCTTCGACGTGCTGGGCACGGGCGGGGAGCAGGGCCGGTGGGCCGATTACCGCCTGACGTCGCGTTCGCTGACCATCGCGGGCGGCACGACTCAGATCAACAAGAACATCACCGCCCAACGCGTGCTGGGGTTGCCGCGCCAATGAACCTCGAATTGACCGACGAGCAAGTGGCGCTGCGCGACACCGCGCGGCGCTTTCTTGCCGAGAAAGCACCGATTTCGGGCCACGTGCGCGCTCTACTCGACGATCCGACCGGTACCACCGGCGCCGTCTGGCGCGGCCTCGCCGACCTCGGGACGACCGGGCTGTTGGTACCGCAGGAATACGGCGGTGCCGGCATGACGATGGTCGAGGCCGGCATCGTGGCCGAAGAGCTCGGCGCCGCCCTGCACCCGGGACCGTGGTTGTCGAGCGCGGTCGCCGCGCCGCGTGCTCTGGCCAGGCTCGGTGCCGGGGACGCCGGAGCTGAGCTTTTGACCGGGATCGCCGACGGCACCACGATCGCCGCGGTCGGACCGCTGGAGCGCAATGACGCTGCCGTCACCGCCGACGAGCGGGATGACGACGTCGTGCTGCGGGGCGAGATCGCGATATCTGACGCCGCCGCGGCGAATGTCCTGCTGGTGCTTGCCGAGGGCCGTGATGGCACCGGGCTTTTCGCGGTCAAGACCGACTCCTCGGGTATTTCGGTGACCCCCGAGCGCGGTATCGACCAGACCCGCAAGCGGTTTCGAGTCGCACTCGACGACGCGGCCGCGCACCGGCTGGCCACGCCGACCCCAGATGCTATTGCCGCGGTGGTCGACGACGTGCTCATCGCCACGGCCGCCGACGCGCTCGGCGCCGCACGGGCCGTCATGGATCTGGCCGTCGAATATGCCAAGGTGAGAAAGCAATTCGGTCAGGTCATCGGCTCGTTCCAGGCAATCCAGCATCTGTGCGTCGACATGTACGAAACCGTCGAGCTGGCCCGCAGCGGGGTGATCCATGCGCTGTGGGCTGCCGACAACGCCGACGCGCAGCAGCGGCACCTGTCCGCGTTGCGGGCGAAAGCGTTCGCCGGACGGTTGGCCACCGTGGGCGATACCGCGATCCAGGTCTTCGGCGGCATCGGCTACACCTGGGAGCACGACGCTCATCTGTACCTCAAACGCCTGCTGAGCTGGAGCGCATTTCTCGGCGGGCCCGATCGCTATCTCACGGAACTCGGTAGAAGCCTCGCGAACGCCGAAAGAAAGCAGAGTCTGTCATGATCGATTTCACCGACCAGGTCGCAATCGTGACGGGAGCGGGCCGAGGGCTCGGCCGGTTGTATGCGCTGGAGCTGGCCCGGCGCGGTGCCTCGGTGATCGTCAACGACCTGGGCGGAACGATGCACGGGGACGGCTCCGATGCCACCGTCGCCGACCAGGTCGTCGCCGAGATCGAAGGCGCCGGTGGCGTGGCGGTGGCATCGCACGACTCGGTCGCCAACCCGGAGGGCGGAGAGGCGATCGTGAGGTTGGCCGTGGAGCGCTTCGGCCGGCTCGACGCCGTGGTGAGCAATGCCGGCATTTTCAACAGCATTCCGTTCGATGAGCTGTCCGCGGACGACTGGCGGAAGATGCTCAGCGTGCACCTCGACGGCGGGTTTTATCTGAGCCAGCCGGCCTACCGGGTGATGAAGAGGCAGGGCTATGGCCGGTTCGTGTTCATCTCCTCCTCGGGGGGAATGTTCGGCCAGCCGTTGGAAGCCCACTACGCGGCGGCCAAGGCGGGCCTGGTCGGGCTGACGAACGTGATCGCGATCGAAGGCGCCGAGCATGGCATCCTGGCCAATACCGTGCTTCCGTTCGGCTTTTCGCGCATGGTGACCGAAACGGTGGGAGACCCAGAAGCCCTTAAGCAAATTGGCTTTCTGGACGTCATCAAACCGGAGCTGGTGGTACCTATGGTCGTCTTCCTGGCGAGTAGGGCCTGCGAGTTCAGCCATCAGAACTACTCGGCCTGCGCCGGTCGCTTCGCGCGGGTCTTCGTCGGACTCGGCCAAGGTTGGCTCGCCGATGCCGACAGTAACCCGACCGCCGACGACATCGCGGTGCACCTGGACGAGGTCTCGGCAACCGAGCCGTTCACCGTGCCGGGCTCGATCTTCGAGGAAGTCTTCGCCGTAGCCGCGCAGCTTGGAGTGGGTACCGGTTAATGGAAATCGAGTACCTACTGACCGCTACCCGCTCCGCGCGCAAGTCGCTGGATCTGGATGCGCCGGTCGACATCGAAGACATTCGAGAGTGCCTGCGCATCGGTTTGCAGGCCGCCAATGGCTCGAATCAGCAGTCGTGGCGGTGGCTGGTGGTCGCTGACCCGGTGTCGCGGAACAAGATCGCCGAGCTGTACCGAGACGCCTATCTGCTCAGGGTCGGCGGGCAGATGCTCGCCGACTTGCTGCCGTCCGGCACACCGGAGAGCCGGCTCATGTCGTCGACGGAGTGGTTGGTCGAGAACATGGCGAGGGTGCCGCTGCTGGTGATCCCCTGCTATCAGCCGTACCTGCCGCGCATCGACGGTGACGAGTCGTTTCACCAGGCCACGCTGTACGGCTCGATCTTCCCGGCGGTGTGGAACTTTCAGTTGGCATTGCACACCCGCGGCTACGGGACGTGCGTCACGACCCTGCACCTGCACCGCGAAGACGAGGTCCGGCAGCTGCTCGGAATTCCGCAGACTTATGTCCAGGGCTGTCTGCTGCCGGTGGGCCGCCTCCGTGCCGGGCATACGTTTCGGCCGGCCCGCCGACGGCCCGTCGACGAGGTGGTCGCGCGCGACCGCTGGGACGGCCCCACCCTTTAGAATGGGTCTGTCACCGCTGTATACAGCGCATTTGTTGCGAGCAGTCTGATAGCCTTTAACAAAGATTTGGTTCGGCGGGAGGACGAATGCGGATGTTTGCAAAGCAGTCGTCCGGACTGGCGCACCGCTAGTCATGGCCAAAGCCGCTTCGCTGTCAAAGGGCCGGTCGTCGGCCGCCGCCCGCATGGATCAAGTCGGCGGCGCAGACGACTCCGGGACGCGCCGCACCGAGATCCTGCAGACCGCCGCGTCGCTGATCGCATCCTCGGGATTGCGGACGTCGTTACAGGAGATCGCCGACGCGGCAGGCATTCTCCCCGGCAGCTTGTATCACCATTTCGAGTCCAAAGAGGCGATCCTCGTCGAGCTGATCCGCCGCTATCAGGATGATCTGAACCGTATCGGGCAAACCGCTCAGGCGAGATTGGACGAACCCGACTCGCGACCGGTGGCGGAGAAGATCATCGAGTTGGGATCGGCGATCGCCAACTGCGCTGTGGAGCATCGGGCCGCCCTGCAGATGTCGTTCTATGAGGGACCGAGCGCAGATCCCGAGCTGATGAAGCTGACCCAGCAGCAGCCCACCGCGATTCAGCAGGCGATGCTGCAAACACTGCGCGCCGGCAGGTGGAGCGGCTACATCAAACCCGACATCGATCTGCCCATATTGGCCGACCGTATCTGCCAGACGATGCTGCACGTCGGCCTTGACGTCATCCGCCACACTTCGTCGGCCGACCAGGTGGCCGAGCTGCTGTGCCGAATCATCTTGCAAGGGTTGGCAGCCCGGCCGCCCACCGACTCAGCGTTGGATCGATCCAACGCCTTTAAGGCCGCACACGACGTCATCGAGACGTGGGCCGACGACAGCGAAGCCGATCCCAGCGACAAAGCGGCCCATGTACGTGCGGTGGCACGAGCGGAGTTCGGCCGCAAAGGGTATGAAGCCACCACCATCAGAGACATCGCGTCGGCGGCGGCTCTCGGTACCGGAACCGTCTATCGGGTGATCGGATCCAAGGACGAACTCCTCGACTCGATCATGCGCTCGTTCGGAAGGAAAGTTGAGGCGGGATGGGTCAGCGTGCTTCGCTCGGATGCCATGCCCATCGAAAAGTTGGATGCGCTGAGCTGGGTCAATGTCAATGCGTTGGACCAGTTTTCCGACGAGTTCAGGATCCAGCTCGCCTGGATGCGGCAATCACCGCCGACAGCCAACCCGGGCTGGTCGTATGCTACGCGACTCCGGCAGATGAAATCACTGCTCTCCGAAGGGATTCGGTCGGGCGAGATCCGCACCGACACTCCCTCCACCGCGATGCTGGCACGATGTGTCATCGGCGTGCAGTGGATACCGGAGAACATCCTGCGTGCCATCGGGACCCGCGCATCGCTGCTGCACGCGCGGGACACGGTTTTGCGCGGTGTCGCGGTTCGCGGCAATTAGGAATGCCCGACTTGGAACCCGGTATTGAACCAAATAACTGTTCTTCATACAGTAGGGCAGTTAGTAATGGCTTCGGAGAGGAATCCAAATGACTGCTATTGACCGGTTGCGCTACGACGGCAAACGGGCGCTCGTTGTTGGCGGAGCGACCGGCATGGGCGCCGCGGCGGCCAAGTCAGCAGCCGAGCTCGGTGCCGAAGTGATAGTGATGGACTACGCGCCGGTGAAGTATGACGTCGCCCAGTCTCTGCAGGTCGATCTGCGCGACCCCGCTTCGATCGACGCCGCGCTCGAGCAGGTGGGTGGCCCGGTCCACGCGGTGTTTTCGGCCGCCGGGATCGCCGAGGGGCCAGACTTGATGAAGATCAACTTCATCGGCCACCGCTATCTCATCGAACGCCTACTCGACAAGGGCCAGCTGCCCTCCGGCTCGGCGATCTGTTTCATCTCCTCGGTGGCCGGCATGGGGTGGGAGAACGATCTGCCGCTGCTGCAAGAGTTCCTGGCCACCCCCGACTACGCGGCGGCGCAAGACTGGGTGGCAGCGCACGAGGCCGAAGGCATCATCCACTACGGCTTCAGCAAGAAGGTGGTCAACGCCTACGTGGCAACCCACGGCTATCCCCTGCTGAAGAAGGGCATCCGGATCAACGCGATCTGCCCGGGTCCGACCGATACCCCGTTGGCCCAGGCCAACGCCGACCTCTGGCTCACCTTCGCGCAGGACTACCGCGACGAAACCGGCTCCAAAGTCCACACGCCGGAGCAGATGGGCGACGTCATGTGCTTCCTCAACAGCGCCGCCGCCTTTGGCATCAACGGCATCACGCTGCTGGTGGATTACGGGCACACGATGGCGTCGCTCACCGGGGCGTTCGCGCCGGGCAAGCCCATCATCGATCTGATCATGGGCCGCGTCCAGCTAACGTGAGCGGAAACGTCGTCAAATAGGGAAAACCATGGCGACGCATCGTCGTGATCGGTGGCCACGGCAAGGTCGCACTGCAGCTGGCCCGCATCCTCTCCGAGCGCGGCGACGAGGTGACTTCGGTCTTCCGCAACCCCGACCACTCCGACGACGTCGCGGCTAGCGTGTCCGGGCACGGCCGCCCAGTGGTCGCCGATATCGAGCAGCTCGACACGCACGCGCTGGCCGATCTGCTGATCGGCCACGACGCGGTCGTCTTCTCCGCCGGAGCCGGTGGTGGCAACCCGGCGCGCACCTATGCCGTCGACCGGGACGCGGCGATCCGGGTGATCGATGCGGCCGCGCAGGCGGGTGTGCGACGGTTCGTGATGGTGTCTTACTTCGGCGCCGGTCCGGATCATGGTGTACCGCAAGATGATCCGTTCTTTCCGTACGCCGAGGCCAAGGCCGCCGCGGATGCCCATTTGCGCGCTAGCGACCTGGATTGGACGGTGCTGGGACCTGGCCGCCTCACCCTCGAGCCAGCGACCGGCCGCATCACCATCCGGGGGGCAAAGCGCCCCGGAAAAGATTCAGTCTCACGAGCAGATGTCGCGCTTGTGGTGGCCGCGGCGCTGCACGACGACTCGACCATCCGCCGCACCATCGAATTCAACAATGGTTCCGACGGAAACGGCGCCGCCATCGCCGAAGCGCTGGCAAGCCGACCCTGACCCGGCCTTCCCGAGCCGTCCGACCAGCAGAGTAAACTGCACTGCGCAGCTGGTTTGCTGTCGCCGCAACCGCGGTGCCGGCATCGAGCGAAGCAGGTTAGTAACGCTTCGCTAGAGGGAACCCGGTGAGAGTCCGGGACTGTCCCGCAGCGGTATGCAGGAACGACCGCCGTCACGAGCACTGGTCACCCGACTGGGAAGCGACGGCCACTAGGAACCCTGCCCGGCTCCTCAGCGGCCCGTTCCGGGCCGCATCGTCGGCCGGGCGGAGCACCAGCCGGTGCGCGCCTGCGAGTCCGAAGACCTGCCAGCTGTGCCGGGCGCGCCGCGTCCGGCGGGCTCATCGCCTCGTGGAATGGGCGTTTGGCCGTAGCCGTTGGGGTTTGTGTACCGGTGGTGCGCACCGGCAACGGAATCGGCTGCGCGTCCGCCGGCGGTGACCAAACCGTCGAATGAAGGACGAAATCGTGACCTCTCAACCATTCACCGCCACGGTGACCGGCTCGCCACGCATTGGCCCGAAACGCGAACTCAAGCGCGCGACCGAAGGCTACTGGGCCGGACGTACCAGCCGATCGGAATTGGAGTCCGTCGCCGCGGCGTTGCGCCACGACATGTGGGCAAGCCTGGCGGCCGCCGGCCTGGACTCGGTACCGGTGAACACCTTCTCCTACTACGACCAGATGCTGGACACAGCGGTCATGCTCGGCGCGCTACCGGCGAGGTCCGCAAAAGTCTCTGACGATCTGGACCGATACTTCGCCGCCGCGCGCGGCAATGACGACGTCGCCCCGCTGGAGATGACCAAGTGGTTCGACACCAACTATCACTACCTGGTGCCCGAGATCGAGCCCGCAATGCGGTTCGCGCTGAACCCGGACAAGGTGCTTTCTGAGTTGAAAGAAGCACTCGGGCAAGGTATTCCGGCACGACCGGTCGTCATCGGACCGGTTACCTTCCTGTTGCTGAGCAAGGGCGTCAAGGGCGGGGGCGCACCGATCGAGCGGCTCGAGGAGCTGGTGCCGATCTACTCCGAGCTGTTGTCGCTGCTCGCTGACAACGGCGCGCAGTGGGTGCAGCTCGACGAGCCGGCGCTGGTGACCGACATCTCCCCCGACTCGCCAGCGCTGGCCGAAGCGGTATACAACGCGCTGGGCTCGGTGAGCAACCGGCCCGCCATCTACGTCGCCACTTACTTCGGTGACCCCGGCGCTTCCTTGGCCGGGCTGGCCCGCACGCCGGTCGAGGCGATCGGCGTCGACCTGATCGCCGGTGCCAACACCGCGGTCGCGGCGGTACCCGAGCTGGCCGGCAAGACCCTGGTGGCCGGCATCGTCGACGGGCGCAACATCTGGCGCACCGACCTGGAGTCGGCGCTGGGCAAGCTGGCGACCCTGCTGGGCTCGACGGCCAACGTCGCGGTGTCGACGTCATGTTCGACGATGCACGTGCCGTATTCGCTGGAGCCGGAAACTGACCTGGACGACGCATTGCGCAGCTGGCTGGCGTTCGGGCAGGAGAAGGTCGCCGAGGTGGTGACGCTGGCGCGGGCACTGCATGACGGACGCGAAACGGTTGCCGACGAGATCGCGGCGTCCAACGCCGCGGCGGCCTCGCGCAAGAAAGATCCACGGCTGCACAACGACCAAGTCCGGGCCCGGATCGACTCGATCGTCGCGTCCGGCGCTCACCGCGGCGAGGCGGCCGCGCGCCGCGCCAGTCAGGAGTCGCGGCTGCATCTGCCGCCGCTGCCGACCACGACGATCGGCTCCTACCCGCAGACTTCGGCAATCCGCAAGGCGCGCGCGGCGTTTCGGGCCGGCGAGATCGACGAGGCCGAGTACGTCGGCAAAATGCAGAAGGAGATCGCCGACGTCATCAAGCTGCAGGAGCAACTCGGCCTGGATGTGCTGGTGCACGGTGAACCGGAGCGCAACGACATGGTGCAATACTTCGCCGAGCAGCTCGAGGGCTTCTTCGCTACGCAGAACGGCTGGGTGCAGTCCTACGGCAGCCGCTGCGTCCGTCCGCCGATCCTCTACGGCGACGTCGTTCGCACCCATCCGATGACGGTCGAATGGATCACCTACGCGCAGTCCCTGACCGACAAGCCGGTGAAGGGGATGCTGACCGGGCCGGTCACGATCTTGGCCTGGTCGTTCGTCCGCGACGACCAGCCGCTGGCCGACACCGCCAACCAAGTGGCCCTGGCCATTCGGGACGAGACCGTGGATCTGCAGGCCGCCGGTATCGCGGTCATCCAGGTCGACGAACCGGCGTTGCGCGAGCTGCTGCCGTTGCGTCGCGTCGACCAGGACGAGTACTTACGTTGGGCCGTAGGCGCTTTCCGTTTGGCCACCTCCGGGGTCGCAGACTCGACGCAGATCCACACTCATCTGTGCTACTCGGAGTTCGGTGACGTTATCGGCGCCATCGCCGACCTGGACGCCGACGTCACGTCCATCGAGGCGGCGCGCTCACACATGGAGGTGCTCGACGACCTGAACGCGGTCGGCTTCGCCAACAGCGTGGGCCCGGGTGTCTACGACATCCACTCGCCGCGGGTGCCGAGCACAGGCGAGATGGCCGAGTCGTTGCGCGCGGCATTGCGAGCCGTTCCGGCACAACGGTTGTGGGTCAACCCCGACTGTGGGCTGAAGACCCGCAACGTCGACGAGGTCACCGCATCGCTGCAGAACATGGTCGCCGCGGCGCAGGAAGTCCGGGCGGGGGCCTAGGCCGGTGGAGTAAGCACCTGGACCGGAACGTCGTCGGCCCAGGGTTGCCGGGTCACCATGTCGGCGACTTGGATGATGCCGGACTCGAACTCGCCGGTCGCGGCATCCACCAGTCGATATGCCTGGGTCTGCTTGTGGATCGGCTGCGCGTCGAGCAGGACCACCCGCACTTCGCCCGGCTCGAAGTGGCAGCGCTGCTGCATCGCGGCGATCAGTTGTTCGTTGTGCATGTGGCCATCACCGAAGTTCCAGCCGATGGCGGTGCTACAGATCCGCTCGCCATCGGTGATGACGTAGTCGTCTTCGTTCTGGCCGGCCATCGCCCGATGCGCCAACGTGAACAGCGCTCGGCCGTGCGTGTTGAATCCGCGAAACGCGTACCCCATGTAGATCGGGATCTGCGCGGCTTCCGGGCTGCCGTAGAACCGCTCCAGCTGGGCCTGCGGCATGCTGGCGATCGCCACGATGCCCCTGCCGATCTTGTCGTTCGCCGAAGGCTTGATGCACCACAGCGTGGTGTCCCAGTTTCCGGCGTAATACCGCATGCCCGGCAGGAACGAGATCTTGCGCGGGAACATGTTGCCCAGTGCGACGATTCCCACCATGACGACGAACAGGATCGCCACCGGCACCGGGTGTTTCAGATCGCTCAATCCCATGCGGGCATGCGCGACGAACAACGACAACACCCCGAAGATCATGAAGACGTTCCACTCCAGCGGCACCCCCATCGGGATCGACACCAGGATTCCCAGGTGGAAGCACACCATGACGAAAGCGGCGATCGTGGTCGGCCAGCCACCGTGGCAGAAGAACAGCGGCAGCGGGACCAACATCTCGATGGCAGTACTCAGATGAGCCAGCAGCCGTGACAGCCGTCCGGGCCGCAGATCGTCCGGGAACTTCTCGAAGAAGCGCCGTTTCAGCGAGCGTGGCCACACCAGCGGGTTGTTGGACATCATTGTGGAGATCACGAACGGGAAGTGCTTGTTGAGCTTCGACGTCGCCGCGCCCATCCAGATCACCAAGAACACCAGCTTGGCGGCGACGATCATGTCGACGCCCCCGAACAAGAAGGTCACCGTCAACGTCACGTAGACCTCGCCGCGAGCGGCCAGAAAGATGACCTTGTCCCGCAGCCCCAGCACGCCGACGAGGATCAGGATCGTGCACGATTTCCCACGTCGGCAGCAACCCGACCTTCGTGCCGAGCTCCGGCACCGGTCCGGTGCCATCCGAGAAGAGCGCCCTCAGCGTCACCAGCAGCAGCAGCGCATACAGCGCGACATCAAACGGGGTGCGCTTGGTTCCCCTGGTCCCCGGGACGCGATCCGGCCACGGTGGCAGCCGGATGGTGCCGAACCGCATCCAGTACAGGATTGAGCCCAGCGGCGGGAAGAACCGGTTGTTCAGCGGCCCGAACCCGCAGCCCAGCCCGATCACCTCGAACAGCATCGTGTAGAGCACGACCTTCTCGAACACGATCGGCTCCGACCACCACGACGCGACGTTGGTGAACCCGCCAATTCCGTTGGTGGCCGATGCGAACAACCACGCGAAAAGGATGTAGAGAAGGATTTTGACGACGTAGAACAGGTGCAATGCGACAGGTGTTCCGAAACCCACCTCGGCCCAATGCTTGGCCATCGGGCGGATCTTCTCGCTGCGGGTGCCCTTGCTCCACTCGGCCATGTCGATCTGCGGCAGGTCAGGCTTGAGGAATCCCATGGTGTCACAGACTACAAACGTCTTCTAGGCGCGTGGCTCGGGTTGGGGCAAAGAATCTTTTGCCCGCGGGTTCTTTGCCGGATACGGTGAAGTCGAGTCGGCATGTCCCGGGAAGACATCGATCACGAGCAAACTGCGATTCGTCATTGTGGCAATGATTGCTGCTGTATCACCGATCGCCTTCGGCGCGGGGGGCGGTACCGCTCGCGCCGACCCACCCGCAGCCGGCGATACGTGCACGGTGTTGCACGCAACGACTAAGGACGTCAACGGCCGGATGTTGTGGTGCAACCCGACCATGACCGGCGACCACACCCTGGTGTGGCAGTACGGCGGACCCGCATAAAAAGGGGCCGAGGGCCTACTTGCCGGCCAGCGGCCGCTGCTCGCGCCCTGAGTACGCGCTCAGCGGCCGGATCAAGGAGTTGGACGCGGTCTGTTCCATGATGTGGGCGGTCCATCCGGCGATCCTGCTCATCACGAAGATCGGTGTGAAGCAGGCGATGTCGAATCCCATCAGGTAATACGCGGGTCCGGTCGGGAAGTCGAGGTTGGGCCTGATGCCGGTGGCTTCAAACATCTCGGATTCCAGAATGCTGTACATCTCCAGCCAACGCCGACCGTCGCGCACGGCGGCGACGTCGCCCAACGCGTTCTTCATCGTCGGCACCCGGGAGTCGCCGTTCTTGTAGACGCGGTGCCCGAAGCCCATGATCTTCTCGTTGCGGGCGAGCTTGCCGCGCAACCACTCCCGCGCGTACTTGGGATCGCCGATTTCGATCATGTCGTGCATCACGGCTTCGTTGGCGCCACCGTGCAGCCGACCTTTGAGAGCCCCGATCGCCCCGGTCACAGCGCTGTAGATATCGGACTGCGTCGACGTCACCACCCGCGCGGCGAACGTGGAAGCGTTGAAACCGTGTTCGGCGTAGAGGATCATCGACTGCTCGAAGGCCTTCACAACGGCGGGTTCGGGCACCTCGCCGAAACACATCCGCAGGAAGTTCTCGCTGTATCCCAACCCGCTGTGTGGTGCGATCGGTTCCAGCCCGCGACGACGGCGCATGTCTACCGCGACAATGGTCGGCAAGACGGCGAGCATGCGCAGCGACTTGGCCAGATTCGCCGCCTCGTCATCCTCGTCGGGATCCTCCGCGCCCAGATAGCTGATCGCGGTGCGCACCACGTCCATTGGGTGGCAGTTGTCGGGCAGCTTGGCCAGCAGCGACAGCATCGACCGGTCCACCCGCCGGCCGGCACGCTCCCGCTGAGAGAACAGCGCCAGCTCCGCATCGGTGGGAAGCTCACCGCGCCACAGCAGGTAGGCGACTTGCTCAAAGCTGCAGTGGGCGGCCAGGTCCTGGACCGGATATCCGCGGTAGGTCAGCGAATTGGTCTCCGGCACCACCTTAGAGATGGCGGTGGTGTCCACCACCACGCCGGCAAGGCCTTTCTTGATTTCAGCGGGGGCGGTCATGGTCGTTCTCCTCGAGCGCGAAGTTGTAGGTTTTGGTGTCGAATTCGTTGTAGTCGGCGTAGCGCAGCAGCTCGTAGAGCCGGCTGCGGTGCTGCATTTGATCCAGCAAGCCGGATTGGGTTCCCGCTGAATCGATTTCACGCAGACCCGCCTCAACGGCGAACATCGCCATGCGCAGCGTGGTGACCGGGTAGATGACAGCGTTGTAGCCGATGTCACCCAACTGTTGCGTGTTCAGGAGCGGCGACTTTCCGAATTCGGTCATGTTGGCCAGCAGCGGGATGTCGACCGCGGCGCGGAACCGCTCGAAGTCAGCCAGCTCGGACAGCGCTTCGGTGAAGATCATGTCGGCGCCCGCGTCCGCATAGGCGCGGGCCCGGTCGATCGCGGCGGACAAGCCTTCGACCGCGGCCGCGTCGGTGCGAGCGCAGATGACAAAATTCGGGTCTCGTCGCGCGGATACCGCTGCATGCAAACGCTTTATCATGTCGGCCGTCGAGACGACGGCCTTCCCGTCGAGGTGACCGCACCGCTTCGGGTTGACCTGATCCTCCAGATGGCACCCGGCCAGTCCCGCGTCCTCGAGGAGGGTCACGGTGCGTGCGGCGTTCAGTGGTTCACCAAATCCGGTGTCCGCGTCGATCAACGTGGGCAAGTCGGTGGCGGCGGCGATCTGGCCACCACGCGTTGCGACCTCGGTCAGTGTCGTCAACCCGATGTCCGGTAGTCCGAGGTCGGCCGACAGTGCGGCACCGGACACATAAACACCCTCGAAGCCGACCTCGGCGACCGTTTTGGCCACCAGCGGCGAGAAGGCCCCCGGAAGTCGCTGCAGCCGACCGGAATCCAGGCCTGCCCGCAAGGCGGCGCGCTTGTCGGCGGCACTGGATGCTCCCCCGAATGGTGGCCCAGCAGTCCCGCGCCCGCCCGTCACTGGAAAATTCCCGACGGAATCACCGGTGCCTTTTCCAGCACCCGCGGATCGACGACCACATTCAGTGCACCCAGAGCGCCGCTTTTGAGATCGGCAAGTGAGTCCACCGCGGACAGGAACCGCTGTTGCTCAGCGGGTTCCACGACATCCTCGCCGAGTTCATGGAACTTTTTCACGTACTGCTCGCGTTTGAACGGCCGGGCGCCCAGCGGGTGGGCGTCGGCTAGCGCCAGTTCGTCAAAGATCACCTCGCCACTCTTGAGCGTCACCTCGGCACGCGCACCGAACGCCTTCTCGGCGGGATCGGTCGAGTGGTAGCGGCGCGTCCACTCGGGGTCTTCGACGGTGGAGATCTTGTGCCACAGTTCGACGGTGTCGGGGCGGTGGGCGCGCTCGGGCGCGTAGGACCGTTCGTGGTGCCAGGTGCCGTCTTGCAACGCGACCGCGAAGATGTAGGGCAGCGAGTGGTCGAGCGTTTCACGCGAGGCGTCTGGGTCGAACTTCTGCGGGTCCCCGGAGCCCGTTCCGATCACCACGTGGGTGTGATGGCTGGTGTGCAGCACGATGGTCGCGATCTGGTCGAGGTCGCCTTCCAGATCAGCAAAGCGCTCGCGCAGCCGCCGGGCCAAGTCAATCGGCGCCTGGCTCTGGTATTCCGCCGAATGCTCCTTGGTGTAGCTGTCCAGAATGGCGCGCTTGGGCTCGCCGGGGGCGGGCAGCGGCACCCGGTATTCGCGCTCCGGTCCGCCGAGTAACCAGGCGATCACGCCGTCCTCGCCTTCCCAGATCGGCGCCGGCGATCCCTCACCCCGCATCGCGCGATCGACCGCCTCGATGGCGATCTTTCCGGCGTGCGCGGGCGCAAACGCCTTCCAGCTGGAGATCAGGCCTTTGCGGGATTGGCGGGTGCTGGTGGTGAGGTGCAGCGTCTGTCCTACGGCTTGGTAGATGGTCTCGGCATCCAGCCGCAGCATGGTCCCGAGACCAGCGGCCACCGACGGGCCGAGATGGGCCACATGGTCGATCTTGTGCTCGTGCAAGCAGATTCCCTTAACCAGGTCGATCTGGATCTCGTAAGCCGTCGCCAGACCACGAATCAGGTCGGCGCCGCGCACACCGAGCTGCTGTGCGACCGCGACGAGCGGCGGGATGTTGTCGCCGGGGTGCGAGTACTCGGCGGCCAAAAAGGTGTCGTGGAAATCGAGCTCGCGCACCGCAACGCCGTTGGCCCAAGCCGCCCATTCCGCCGAATAGGTGCCGTCGACGCCGAAGACTCCGGCCCCCTGCCGGGCACGATGGGCCAGCGCCTGCTGACGCGCCACCGTGACCGGACGGCGCAGCACCGACGCTGCGCTGACGGCGGCGTTGTCGATGATCCGGTTGAGCACCATCTCCGCGGTCTCCGGCTCGACGGCAACCGGATCGGTGGCGACTTCCGCGATCTTGGCGGCCAGGTGCTCGCTGCGCGGGAAGTCGTCGGCGCTGCGCCGCGCCCGAACCGTATGCATCAACATATTCCGCACACTATGCAATGCCAGTCGTTAAGGAAAGTACCTGTACATGCGTATTTTTGTGTCCTCATCCGCCACAGATTGCAAACTTTGCGAACACCATTTGGAGTAATGTGTCAGCGGTGGCGAAGATGTTTTCGGGTGCCCGGCTGCGGCGGTTGCGAAACGAGCGCGGTTTCACCCAGGCGGCGCTGGCCCAGGCCCTTGGTCTGTCCACCAGTTACGTCAACCAGCTGGAGAACGACCAGCGGCCGATCACCGTCCCGGTGCTGCTGGCGCTCACCGAACGCTTCGACCTGCCCCCGCAGTACTTCTCCCCCGACACCGATGCCCGGCTGGTTGCCGACCTCTCCGACCTCTTCACCGAAGTCGGCGCCGAGCATGGGGTCAGCCACGCCCAAATCGAAGAACTCGTTGCCCGCATGCCCGAGGTCGGCCGCAGCCTGGTCACCGTCCACCGCCGCCTGCGCGATGCCACCGAGGAGCTGGAGGGCTACCGGTCTCGCGCGACCGCCGAGACGTCGCAGCCGCTCGAGCGCCCGATGCCGTTCGAAGAGGTCCGCGACTTCTTCTACGACCGCAACAACTACATCGGCGACCTCGACGTCGCCGCAGAGCACATGTTCGCCGAGACCGGGATGCGCCCCGGCGGGCTGGACATCCAGCTGTCCGAGCTGATGCGGGAACGATTCGGCATCACTGTGGTGATCGACGACGAACTGCCCGAAACCACTAAGCGCCGCTACCACGCGGACACCAAGATGCTGCGGGTCGCGCGCTGGCTGATGCCCGGCCAGCGCGCGTTCCAGATCGCGACTCAACTCGCTCTGCTCAGCCAGTCCGACCTGATCTCCGCGATCGTGGCCACCGACGACCAGCTCAGTGCCGAATCACGAGGAGTGGCCCGGATCGGACTGGCCAACTACTTCGCGGGCGCTTTCCTGTTGCCCTATCGGGAGTTTCACCAGGCGGCAGAGGAGTTGCGCTATGACATCGACCTGTTGGGCCGCCGGTTCGGGGTGGGCTTCGAGACTGTCTGCCACCGGCTTTCGACGTTGCAACGCCCGCAGCAACGCGGTGTGCCATTTATCCTCGTCCGCATCGACAAGGCCGGAAATATCTCAAAGCGCCAGTCGGCCACCGCGTTTCATTTCAGCCGGGTGGGCGGCAGCTGTCCGCTGTGGGTGGTGCATGACGCGTTCGCCCAACCGGGGCGGATTGTCGTGCAGGTGGCGCAGATGCCCGACGGTCGCTCGTACTTCTGGGTTGCCAAGACCACCGTTCCGGAAGGCCGCGGTTATCTGGGCCAGCACAAGAGCTTTGCCGTCGGGTTGGGCTGCGACCTGGCTTACGCCGACAAACTCGTCTACTCCACCGGGGTAGTCCTCGACGATCCGACCACCGCGGTCCCCATCGGGGCCGGATGCAAGATCTGCAACCGGGCGTCGTGCGCCCAGCGCGCGTTCCCCTATCTGGGGGGGCGCGTCGTGGTCGATGAGAATGCGGGCAGCAGCTTGCCCTATTCGTCCGCCGAGCAAGCGATTTGAATCGTCCAAGAAATCCGGGTGAAGCCGCTATTGCTGGTGTCACGATCGGTGTAGTTTGCTGCTGGGCGCAAACTGCAACTGAGGAGTCCGTCGTGGCAGACGTTGATTATTGCGTGGTCGGTGCGGGATTCGCGGGTTTGGCGGCCGCTCTGAGGTTGAAACAAGCGGGCCGTTCGGTGGCCTTGCTGGAAGCGCGTGATCGGGTCGGCGGTCGCACGTTCACCGTGACTCGTCCCGATGGAACGTGGATCGATCGTGGCGGTGCATGGATTGGCCCGGGCCAAGATCGGATCTACGCGATGATGGACGAATTCGGCGTGCCGGAATACAAGCAGCACAACGACGGCGACGCGATGATGATCGTCGACGGTAAGAAGCATCGCTACGGCGGCACGATCCCCTGGAAGATGAGCCCGTGGGCCGTCACCAATCTTGGTCTTTGTTTGCGCGCGGTGGAGAAGATGTGCAAAGCGATTCCGCGCGAAGCCCCATGGGAGGCAAAGCAAGCCGAGGAGTGGGACCGCATCAGCCTGGGCGAATGGCTCGAAAAAAACACCATGTCCAAGTCGGCCCGCGAGATGCTGGACATGGCACTGGCCGGCCCGTACACGTCGGCGGCATCTGAGGTCTCGATGCTGTGGGTGCTGCTACAGATGGGCTCGGCCGGCGGACCCACCTTCGTGATTTCGGGCAAGGGCGGGGCTCAAGATGCCCGCCCGGTCGGCGGGATGGGTGCCATTTACGGCCCAATGGCTGCCACACTGGGCGATTCGTTGCACCTTTCCCAACCGGTCCGGCAAATCACCCAGGACGATGACGGTGTGACTGTTGTCGCGGACGATCTGACGGTGCGGGCGCGCCGCGTAATCGTCGCGATTCCGTTGCCGATCGCAAGCTCGATCGGCTACGAGCCGATGCTGCCGGTGGATCGAGCATTCCTGCACCAGCGCATGCCCGGCGGCGCGATCTTCAAGATCTCGGTCATCTATGACGAGCCCTTCTGGCGTGCCGACGGGTTATCCGGCCAGTCAGCCGCGCCGGGATCACCGGCCACGCTGACCATCGACGCCTGCACGGACACCGGGGACCCAGGAGTCATGTGCGTCATCACCGAGGGACCCGCCGCGCGCCGGCTGGGAAAGCTCGACGAGGAGGAGCGGAAGGCGGTAGTGATCGGCGAACTCGTCGATCGCTTCGGCAGCAAAGCGAGCGCGCATCGTGAATTCCACGAGCAGAACTGGACTGTGGAGCGCTATTCCGGCGGCGGCATGATCAGCCACGCCCCACCCGGGGTGCTGACGCAATTCGGTTACACCCTGCGTGAGCCCTGCGGTCGCGTCCATTGGGCCGGGACCGAGAGCTCGGCCGTCATGTGTGGGTGGATCGACGGTGCGATCCGCTCCGGCGAACGCGCCGCGGCCGAGGTGATGGCAGCCGAAACCGCGGCGGTCGTCTGAACACCCCGTCAAATCACTTGCGCAACTTGAGTTTCAGTGGTTTCAGGGTGGGGATTTTGTCGGTCGGCCATCGTAGTGTCGACCATGATTTCGAGTGATCGTGAGGACATCAAGGGTTCTGCTCACCCGTCTGGCCCGACGATTGCATCAAGTACGCGGTTTAGCGTTTTTCAAGTTGTCGACCAGCAGTCGGCCCGCCACCCAAGAAGGATGACGGGCCGACTCTATTTCCGAGGAGCATCACTGTCTCGTCGGACAGGAAGTGCTGTGCTGACGCACTACCCTGTGGCGACCTGTTTCTTGCCGAATATGCGCTCCATCACCGCCGTGTCTGCGTACCCCTGTACCCGTACCGTCTTGCCGTTGCGGAGGGTGAACACCTGCGCGACATCGCTTGTTTCGTTGTCGGCAGTCGTTTCACCGAGCATGACGACCGTGTCGCCGTCGGCGAGGAAGCGGTGGGGCGTGGCCGTCGTCGACTTCTCGGCCAACCGGCTGATGAACTGGCCAAGTTCAGCTTTGCCGTGATAGGTACCGCTGATCGCGCTGTCGCCCGGTTGGACCCACTCGATGTTGTCGTCGAACAGGTTCATCACCGCGTCGATGTCACCGGCGGCGAAGGCTTCATAGCCTTTCTTGACCAGCTCAATGTTTTGTTCTTGCTCTGACATTGTCAGTTCCCTTCGTTCGCTCCCCGATGTTTCGGCCGCGACGGGCTCGCCCGGTCTGGGGAGTCGCGCTAGGTCGGGTCTCCGATCAGTCAGACCATGCGCCGCCCCCTGAATGTAGGCCTTGGCCCAGCGGATTTACAGGCAACGCTAGGAATGGGGTAGTGGACTACCCGCCAGTTTTTTCGAAAGCAATTCGTTCCAACTAGTTCGGCGAAGGCCACGTCCGCAGGGCGTGAATCAGCGACCACCCTGACGAAGCGGCCATTCGTGAGCGTCATGTGCCCGACTGGGTCGACCCATGGTTCGACCCGCCGACGTCGCCTTAGCTGTCGCCGTTGGCGCGTTTTCGTGCGGTCCAGCCGTTGTCAATGAGTTTGTGGGCAGGCCAGGGTACCGAATGGATTCCACCGGCCCATTCGACTACGGCCAACCCCGCACCAACACGTTCCACCACCCCGAGAAGGTGCTGTGCGAGGAAGACGACGGCCCGTGACTATCCGGCTTGTTTGGCGGGCGGCCGGTAGAAGATGAGCAACTGGCCGATAGCCCCGGCGAGGCCGAGCACTACCGACAGCAACAGGCCTTGCCATCCGTTCAGCCAGTTCTTTCCGAAGATCAGCCAATCCAGGCTGAGCTTCCCGGGACCGATCGTGGCCACGGCGACCGCACTGACCGCCAGTACCAGGTTGTACTCCCAGCCTTCCTTGACGATGAAGAAGCCGTTGGGGCGATGCACGGTCCAGGCCGCGACCAGCATCAGCGAGACAAAGCCCGCGGCCGGAATCGGTGTGAGCAGCCCGGCAGCCAGACCCAGTCCGGCAGACACCTCCGTGGTGGCGGCGATGGTGGCGTGAAACTTACCGGGCTTCATGCCGATGCTCTCGAACCATCGCGCAGTGCCCGGTATCCGGCCGCCGCCGAAGAACTTGTTGAAGCCGTGCAAGGCCAATGTCACGCCCAACACCAGCCGCAGGATCAGTAACCCGACGTCTTGGGGAGTCATACGTGCCAACCTAGATCATCGCCGCGGAGGGGATAACAGCAGCGGCGAGCCGCCGTGTCCGGCGATCCGTGTGGGAACATAGCGGGCGTTCCGACGATTGCCCGAAAAGTAGCTGAACCAGGAGGGGGTGCACCGTGACTCGTGTCGCACGAGACAACGGCACCCCCGAAAACCACACCGTGGTGTTGCTGAACGGCGACGCGAACCTCCCTCGCGAGCTCCTCGGCAACAAGGGCCACGGCATCGACGTGATGCGTCGGCAGAATTTACCGGTACCGCCCGCATTCTGCATTACCACGCGGGTGGGCCTTCGGTATCTCGCCGACCCCAAGGCGACGATGGACGCAATATGGGACGACGTGCTGGACGGGATGAGCTGGCTGGAAACCGATACCTCACGCACGTTCGGCCGGGGCCCGCGTCCGCTGCTGGTGAGTGTGCGCTCAGGAGCCATCCACTCCATGCCCGGCATGATGGACACCATCCTGAACCTGGGCATGAACGATGCCGTCGAACAGGCGCTGGCTTCGCCGGAAGGGGCTGCGTTCGCCCGCGACACCCGTGAGCGGTTCACCAATATGTATCAACGCATCGTGGGCGGTGAGTCAGACCCGGTACCCGCCGACGCGCACGCGCAATTGCGCGCGGGCATCGAAGCCGTGTTCGCCTCGTGGAATTCGCCGCGCGCGGTCGCCTACCGCGCCCACTACGGCCTCGACGATCGGGGTGGTACCGCTGTGGTGGTGCAGGCCATGGTGTTCGGTAACCAGGGCCCCAATTCCGGTGCGGGAGCATTCTTTTCGCGTAACCCGATCACCGGCGCCAACGAACCATTCGGTGAATGGATACCCGGCGGCCAGGGCGACGACGTGGTGTCGGGACTCGTCGATGTCGAACCGATCACCGCCTTGCGCGACGAACAACCGGCCGTCTACGACGAGCTGATGGATTCCGCGCGAAGCTTGGAGCGGCTCGGATCCGACATGCAAGAGATCGAGTTCACCGTCGAAGACGGCAAGTTGTGGCTGCTGCAAACACGGGCGGCAGAGCGTTCGGCACAGGCGGCGGTACGACTGGCGCTGCAACTGCGAAGCGAGGGGCTCATCGACGACGCTGAGACCCTGCGCCGGGTGACTCCGGCGCATGTAGAGGCGCTGCTGCGTCCGGCGCTGCAGCCCGAAACACGTTTGACTGCACCGCTTCTGGCAAAAGGCCTGCCTGCATGCCCTGGCGTGGTATCGGGCACGGCGTACACCGACGTGGACGCGGCGCTGGATGCCGCTGACCAGGGCGAGCAGGTCATCCTGGTGCGCGACCACACCAGGCCCGAGGATGTCCGGGGCATGCTGGCCGCACAAGGCATTGTTACCGACGTGGGCGGGGCCGCCAGCCATGCGGCAGTGGTGAGCCGCGAACTCGGCCGGGTGGCCGTGGTGGGCTGCGGCCACGGAGTCGCAGCATCGCTGGCCGGCAAGCAGATCACCGTCGATGGGTACGAAGGCGAAGTGCGCGAAGGCAATCTGACCCTGTCCGCATGGTCGGAGACCGATACACCCGAGCTGCGCGAGCTGGCCGACATCGCGCGACGGATCAGCCCGCTGCGCGCCCACGCTACCGGCGACCACCCGAGGATGGACGACACCTCCGATGCGGCGGTGCGCGCCGCCCTGGACGCCGGGCAAACCGACGTGGCGTCGGAGACCCCGCTGATCATCATGCTGACCGCGTTGCGGCTGGCGAGTCAGGTCAACTCGTGACGGAATTGGCTGTGCTGCAAGCGGTCCGGTTAAAAGGCCGAGTAACTCCCGCCGACTTGGCAGTGACGTTGGGCGAAGATCTCGACGGCATCACTCCCACCGTCGAACAGCTGACCGAGTCAGGCTTACTGGTCGACGGCACAACGCTGAAGATCAGCCCCAGCGGCCGCGCCCGACTCGAGACCTTGCTCGCCGAGGAGCGGAGCGGCATCGACTCGGCCACGATAGCCGCTGCCTACCACGACTTCCGGGCCGTGAACGCCGATTTCAAAGCCCTGGTCACGGACTGGCAGCTCAAAGGCGGCCCAGCAGGCAAGCCCAACCCCCACGACGACGCCGAATACGACGCGGCGGTACTGGCCCGCCTCGACGACGTGCACGCCCGGGTGGTTCCGATCATCGACGCGGCCGCCACGCAGCTACCAAGGCTGAACGCCTATTCGTCGAAACTGCTTGTGGCACTGGGCAAAGTCAAGGACGGCGAGACCGCCTGGCTGACCAGGCCGCTGATCGACTCGTACCATACCGTGTGGTTCGAACTGCATGAGGAGCTGATCGGCGCCATGGGCCTGACCCGCGAGGAAGCGGCCAGATCCGGTGACGCCCAATAGGCGATCAGGATGGCGCTACAACGCGGCGTCCAGTCAGCTCCAAGTAGGCATCGATGTCGGCGACGGCCGACTCTGCCGCGTGGACGCTGATCGCGACGGTGTCTCCGATGCCATGCACTCCGTGTGTCAGGCTCATCGCCGGCGACAGAGCCGGATATCCGGCCGTCAACACCACCGGTGCATCCCCGAAACTCAGATCGGCGGGACCGCGATTAACGCTGGACACAACGGTGTTCCCGGCCACCTGCGCGGGCCGGGCGTCGGCGTCGAATTTGAAGACGCCCCAGCGCAGCAGCGCGGCGGGCACCGCGGCGAACGCCCGGTCGCCTGAGCGCGTGGCCGGGTGCTCGAAGCGACGCCGGCCGTTGGCCAGGTCGGTGGCGATCCGCTCGATCCGAGCATCCAGACCAAGATTCGGGTACAGCCCGACAACAACGTTTCCGAAATGGTTATGTGCCTGTGGCACACCGGGTTTAGCCATCGGTACTTCTGCTCCCAGCGAATTGGCTGCCTCGCCGAGCAAGGCGGATAGTGCCGTGGACACCGCCGCCAGCACCCCGACGGTGACTGTGGGCCCGGGCAATTGCGAGCGGTGCCGCACCAGCGTGCGCACCGAGCGGGCGCCGTCCGGGCGTGCATTGGTGGCCAGCAGCGGCCGGGAACCGACCCCCGGCGCCACCAGCCCTGCGCGGGTATCACGGACCAGCCTGCGATGGGTGCGGGCCGCATCGAGCGCCCGCCACGGGAAAAAGCCCGGGCGCAACCGTTTCACCTCAGGCACCGGCGCCGGCCGGCCAAAGAGCCAGGCCGCCATCGCCGAGGCGCGAGCGCCGTCCCCCAAGGCGTGCGCGACCTGCATGACCGCAACGGTGCCCGGGCCGCCGACACCCGGAATGCCACTCACCGGCGTGAATACGTGCAGCCGCCAGGGCATCCGGCGAATGTCGAGCTGATCACCGGCGAGCCCGACGACGCCCTCCAGACAGCGGTGCCAACTGTGATCGACCAGGTCGTGACAAACCACCTGCTCTGGCCCAACAGCCGCCGGCACCCACTGCGGATAGGTCATCCGACTTTCATCGTGGACCCGCATCCGCAGGTCCGGGCAGGCGTCGGCCCGGCGGCAGATCTGCTCGATGGCATGCCCGAGATCTGCGGGCGCACCGTCGAATGCGTAGAGCAGGAACTCGTCGTTGGGCACTTTGGCCGACATCCAGTAGAACTGGGCATCGACGGCCGTCATCCGGTGCGTCGACACGGCTTCAGCCGGATGAGCCGATAAACGCAAGCACCAGCTCGGCGACCTTGTCCGGCTGTTCCAGCTGCAAAAAGTGACCGGCGTGCTCGACGATGGCCACCTCGCTGCCGGCGGGGAGCACCTTTTCCGTCCAGTGCGTGAAAGCCGATGTCATGCAACCGTCGTCGCGACCATGCAGATACAAACTCGGCAGGATGGGCGCCTCGGTCCAGAGCCGGTTCAATTCGGCATATCGCTCCGGCGGTCGGGTGTTGCGGAGCGTGGCCCGGTACGGCCCCAGCGCCGCGTGCCAGCTCTCTGGTGTTCCGATCGCGGCGTCGACGTGGCGCAGATCCTCGTAGGCGTGATAGCCGGGCGACCATCGCCGCCACAGCAGCGGTAGCACCCAGGAAGCGGAACGCTCAGGCAGCCAAGGCAATTGGAAGTAAAACATGTACCAGCTGCGTAGCAGCTGATGCGGCAGCAGTCGGGCCAGCCTGCCGCGCTCGGCCAACCGCCCCCGCAGGCGGAACCCGGCCGAGACCGGCAACGACATGATCACCGCCTTGACGAACGGGCTGTCAGGCATTGCGGCCAGGCCAGTGGCCGCCAGCGCGCCCCAGTCGTGGCCAATCACCACATCGCTCTCGGTGCCGCCCGCAGCCGAGCGGACGCGCAGGGCATCGTCCATCAGCGCACCGCCATGGTAACTACCGTCGGCTGGAATCGCCGACGGCGCGTACCCGCGCATGAACGGCGCGACGACTCGCCAGCCGGACTCGGCTAACCGGGGCGCCAACTTGCGCCACCCGTAGGCGGTGTCGGGGAAGCCGTGCAGACACAACGCGATCGGGGCATCGCGCGGCCCCCAGGTCAGCGCCTTCAGGTCCCCACCGGGGCCCGGTACGTCGATCCAGTGTGGCTCAGCCATCGCGGGCCACCCTCACGAATCTCGATATCCGCCAGATCACCCCGGCATCCAGCGCAAGCCGCTCGGCCGGAATGGCCCCCTCAGCATCGTCCGCCATGTTTACTCCCTGCTCGGCGCGTCCGCACGGACCAACCTAACCCGTACGAGTCCCGACCGCACCGACCCCGTCGGAGAATTATCGAAATAATCACTGCACCAATAGTTTTCGAGAACCGCCGCCGACACCGACGCCGAGCCGGGCTGCTGACAGTCGGGCAAATTCCGGCGGCGGCCGGCAAACCCGATAGCGTCTAGGTATGGCGACCTCGGCACAGGCCCGTCGCTGGGCCAAGACCGGCGCCACCCAGCAGCGGATCCTCGACGCAGCGACCGAGGTATTCGCGACGAGGGGGTTCAGCGCGGCGACAATGGCCGATGTAGTGGCCGGCTCCGGTGCCAGCATCGGCAGCATCTACCACCACTTCGGCGGCAAGAACGAGCTATTTCTGGCGATCTTCGAGCAGATGGCCAACGCCGTCGACCGCCGTATCGAGGCGGCGATGGAGCAAGCCGGCGAAGACGCCGACCCGCGACGCATATTCGAGATCCACGTGCGGGCCTACCTCGAGGCGATGTGGGAGAACCGGCGCCTGGCCAGGGTGTTGACGTCCGGAGACACGCCGGCGGGGTTCGAGGTCGTCCGCCGCGACCGCATGCAAGCCGCTTTCCGCAGCTGGATGGCGGTGTTGGAGCTGGACAAGTCGCTGCGCGGGCAAGTGCTGAGCCGTGTCCTGGTGGCGACCATGGCGGAGTCGTCGCTGATGGTCGCCGGATGCGAGAACCCCGACGAGGTGCCGGCCATAACCGACGCGACGATCGAGTTGATCGGGCGGCTCACCGAATGAGCTCGCGCGACGACTCCGCGGCCGCCTGCTCGAGCTCGGCGATGACGATCTTGCGCATGCCGTACATCGCTTTGGTCGCGGCCGTCGCCCGGGCCGGATCCGGGTCGCTGACCAGCTCGTAGAGCCGGTCCGGAACGATCTGCCAACTCAGACCGAATCGGTCCTTGCACCAGCCGCACTGAGATTCCTCGCCACCGTCGGTTAGCCGGTTCCAGTAGTAGTCGACTTCGTCCTGGTCTCTGCAGCTGATCGTGAAGGACACCGCCTCGCTGAACGGGAACTGCGGGCCGCCGTTGATTCCGATGAACCGGCTGCCGTCCAGCACGAAGCTGCCCGACAAGACCGAGCCGGGCGCGCCGGGGCCGGCGTCGGTGCACCGGTTGAAGCCCTCGATGTGCGAGTTCGGGAACACCGAGGTGTAGAACGTCGCCGCCTCCTCCAGGTCGTGGTCGAACCATAGTGTTGGCGTGATCGAGGGCTTGAAAGAGGACATGCCGCCTCCTTGTTGGTCTTGGTCGCCAGGGGTCTAACCGATAGACCCTGGCGACGGCAAAAACTCACCGGTGCCGGATCGTTGACAGTATTAGAACGTAATTCTAAATTGAGCACATGGCCGTGCCCGTCGCGCAGCACCAGAGCCGCCTCAAGCTGTGGGCCAACTCGGGCGACTCCCACTTCATCGAGCCCGAGGATCTGTGGCGCTCACGGCTGCCGAACCGACTGGCCGAACTGGTGCCGCGAAGCGAGAAGGACCCCGACGGCAAATGGGAGTCCATCTACGTTGACGGCCAGGTATTCCGCCGCCGGCTGCCCAGCCTCGCCCAAGAGGAGTTCATGCAGGCAACGGTGGCCGCCGCCGGCTCACGTGACGTCGACAAACGGCTGGCCGATCTCAACGACGAAGGCATCTGGTCGGAACTGGTGTTCCCGTCGCTGGGCATGTGGTCCGGCTCGTTTCGCACACCGGAGCTGATGCAGGCGACGATGCGGGCGTCCAACGACTGGGCCAAAGAAACGATCATGGATCACTCGCCACGGCTGATTGCCACGGCGCAGGTATCGACGCTGGATATCGAAGACGCGGTCAACGAGCTCGAGCGTTGCGGCACAATGGGATTCAAGGCAGTGTTTCTTCCGGTGACGCCTCATCCGGCTCAGTGCGACTACCACCACGACGAATGGGAGCCGTTTTGGGCCACCGCCGAAGACATCGGCATGGTGATCGCCTTCCACATCGGCACCGAGCCAATTGATTTCGCCGCCGGCAACTCGATCGGGGTGACCTACCACGGCCCAGGCGGCGCCGTGCTCAACTACACAGAGACGTCGTTCGGCGGTCAGCGCGCGGTGGTGAAGCTCGTCGCGTCGGGCGCCCTGGACCGGCACCCGAACCTCAAAGTCCTGGTGTCCGAGGGCGGCGCGACCTGGGTGCCATTCATCGCCGACCGGATGGAGGAGGGCTATCGCCAGCACGCAATGGTGGTGCGCCCCAAGCTCAAACGCGGCCCACGGGAGATCATCTACTCGCAGGTGTACGCGTCGTTCCAGCACGACTCATCGGCGGTTACGACCGTGACCGCGATGGGTTTCAACAACGTGCTTTGGGGCAGCGACTACCCGCACATGGAGGGCACCTTCGGCCACACCCAGGCCACGTTGCATCAGCTGTTCGACGGCGTCGATCAAGCGACCAGGGACCGCATCCTTTTCGGCAGTTTCGCCGAGCTGTTCCCTGACGCACCACCGCCTCCGCCACCCGGCGCGGACGCTGCTTAAACCCGCTAGGTAACGTCAGCCCATGAGCACCGTGAGCAGCAGCCCCCGGACGGTCGAGTTTTCCGGTGTCGATGGGATCACGCTGGTCGCCGACGAATGGAACCGCGGCGCGACCGATCGGCCGACGATCCTGATGTTGCATGGCGGCGGGCAGAACCGATTCTCCTGGAAGAACACCGGCCAAATACTGGCTGACGATGGGTTTCACGTCGTGGCACTGGACTCCCGGGGCCACGGTGACAGCGATCGCGCACCGGATGCCGACTATGACGTCGAGACATTGACCGCCGACGTCATGCACGTCCTCGATGCCATCGGCCGGCCGGTAGTGATCATCGGGGCGAGCATGGGTGGGTTGACCGGCATCCTCGCCGCCCATCGCGCAGGCCCCACGAGAGTGAGCCGACTGGTGCTCGTCGACGTGGTACCCCGTTTCGAGAAGGGCGGTAGCGCCCGCATCCGCGATTTCATGATGAGCAACATCGACGGGTTCGAATCGCTGGACCAGGCCGCTGATGCCGTTGCCGCCTATCTGCCATACCGGAAAAAGCCGCGCAGCCCGGAAGGGCTGAAAAAGAACCTGCGCCTGCGCGACGGACGCTGGTTCTGGCACTGGGACCCCGCGTTCATGACCAAGCCCGGGGATGACCCCGAGCTGCGCACCGAGAAATTCGAGCAGGCGGCCAGGAGCCTGACAATCCCGGTCCTGTTGATTCGCGGAAAGCTGTCCGACGTCGTCAGCCCCGAGGGCGTCAAGCATTTCCTGGCCACAGTGCCGCGCGCGGAGTTCGTCGAACTGTCCAACGCGGGACACACCGCGGCCGGCGACGACAACGACGCTTTCAGCGAAGCCGTCGTGGCCTTCGTCGAGCGCGGTTAGTTGGCCGGTTTCTCCGCGTGTCCGCCGAACTGCTTGCGCATCGCCGACAGCGCTCTATCGGCGAAGTCAGCGAGGCGGCGTGAGGCGAAACGGGCATAGAGCGCCATAGTCAGAACCGGCGCAGGCACGCCCTCCTCAACCGCCGCAATCGCCGTCCACCGGCCCTCCCCGGAGTCGGAGACCCGCCCGGTGAATTCGGTCAGGTCGGGCGTTTCGCGCAACGCGATCGCGGTGAGGTCAAGCAACCACGAGCCAATGACGCTGCCCCGGCGCCATACCTCGGCGACCTCCGGGATGTCGATCTTGTACTGATAGAACTCGGGGTGCTCCATCGGTGCGGTTTCTGCGTCCCCCTGCTCTATTCGGGTGCCGGCGTCGGCATTGCGCAGGATGTTGAGGCCCTCAGCCAGAGAGGCCATCATGCCGTACTCGATGCCGTTGTGCACCATCTTGACGAAGTGGCCTGCTCCAGACGGCCCACAGTGTAAGTAACCCTGCTCTGACGGTGCGATCTCGCCGGTTCGGCCCGGGGTGCGCGCCGCCGCGTCCACCCCAGGTGCGACGGAGGCGAAGATCGGCTCGGCGTGGGCGAACGCATCGGAATCTCCGCCAATCATCAGGCAGTAGCCGCGCTCCCGGCCCCACACGCCGCCGCTTGTCCCGCAGTCTAGCAGGTGAATCCCGTTCTCGGACAACATCTTTGCGTGCTTGATGTCGTCACGGTAGTAGGAGTTGCCGCCATCGATGACGATATCGCCTGGGTCGAGCGTTTTGGCCAGCTCTTCGATCACCGATGTGGTGATGTCGCCTGCGGGCACCATCACCCAGACGACTCGTGGCGTGGCCATCTTCTCGGCCAGCTCGGCGAGCGAGGTCACCCCCGTCGTCCGCTCCTCACTGGCCATCGCCTTGACCGCGTCGGGGTTGTGGTCGTACACCACGCATTCGTGTCCGTCTTTGGCTACCCGGCGCGCGATGTTCGCGCCCATCCTGCCCAAGCCGATCATCCCTAGCTGCATTTGCTCCCGTCTCCTTCTTGTCCTGCCTGTGTGCTCCGAGGCATCCACGGCTCTTGCCAATGGTGGTGGCCGCGCACCAACGACTGCGCGGCCTCGGGCCCCCAGGACCCGCGCTCGTACTCCTGGACTTCGCAGGGGTTGTCCAGCAGCGGCTGCACGATGCGCCACGTCTGTTCGATACTGTCTTCCCGGGCGAAAAGCTGATGATCTCCGGTCAATGCGGCCTGGAATAGCAGTTCATAAGGCCCCTCCGGTTCACCGAGGTCCTCTGCGAATGAGGAGTCCAGGTGAATGTCGTGCCACGAGTCGCCGACTCGGGCCGACAACTGCAGACGCATCCCCGGCTCGGGATCGATGCGTAGCACAATCTGGTTGGAATCGGCCGGCCGGTGCTCCGGCAGGAAGGCCAACCTGGGCACCCGGTGCAGAAACAGCCGCACCTCGGTGACCCTCTCGGGCAGACCCTTGCCGGCGCGCAAAAAGATCGGCACCCCGGCCCAGCGCCAGTTGTCGATCTCGGTCCGCAGCGCAATGAAGGTCTCGGTCTGTGAATCCTTCTGCACGCCAGCGATATCCGTGTAGCCGCGGTACTGACCACGTACGCAGCGCTCGGGATCCAGCGCCGGCATGGCGCGCAACACCTCCGCCTTTTTGTCGTTCAGGTCGTCGGCACCGGGGCCGACCGGAGGTTCCATCGCGATCAGCGCGAGCACTTGCAGCAGATGGTTTTGCACGACGTCGCGCAACGCGCCGACCGCGTCGTAGAACTTGCCGCGGTCCTCCACCCCGAAGTTCTCGGCCATGGTGATGTGGAGCTCGGAAACGCTGTGGCGGTCCCACAGTGCGGCCAGCGCCTGGTTGGCGAACCGCAGGTACTCCAGCTCGACCACGGGCCGCTTGCCCAGGAAGTGATCGACCCGCATGATCTGGTCTTCATCGAGCACGGCGCGCAGCCGGGCGTTGAGGTCCCGCGCCGACGCCAGGTCGTGGCCGAACGGCTTTTCCACCGCCACCCGTGCCCGGTCCACCAACCCGGCTTTCGCCAGATTCTCGACAATCGGCGCGAACAGGGACGGCGGCATCTCCAGGTAGTAGAGCGGACGGCGGCCCGATCCGATTCGCTTGGCGAGCTGATCGTAGAGCGCGCTATCGGTGACGTCGCCGTGCAGATACGACAACCTGCCCGCGAGCCGGTCGAACACCTCGTCGTCGATCTTCTCGCCGGACTCGTTGATGGCCCCCCGCGCCCGCTCGACCAGCTTCTCGACAGACATATCGTCGCTGGCCACACCCAAGATCGGGCAATCCAGCAGCTTGCGAGCCTCGAGCCGGTACAACGCCCGAAACGTCATCTTGCGGGCCAGATCGCCGGTAATTCCAAAGATCACCAGCAGGTTTGAGGAACCACCACCGTCGTCGGCCAAGACCGAACCTCCCAAAAGTCACCTAATCGGCTCACTTGAGATTCATTACCCGGGGCGTCCGAACTCAACCCTAGACACTGCCGGTAGGCCCGACAAGCTGAAGCGATCGCGGCCTTTGGCAGGATGCCTAGCGTGGGTGATGCGCTGCATATCGCGGTCTACGTGCTGGCTGGGGTTGCCGCCGTGGAAGCCGGCGCACTAGTCGTGCTGTGGCAGCTGCTTGCCCGCAGTCGCCGGGAGCTCGACGAGCTGCGGCACCGGACGGACGCCCGCAATCGGCTGTTATCGGGCGGCCGCGAGGCGGTCAAGACGGTATGGCAAACGGCGAGCATCATGCGTAAGGAGGGCTTCGGCGCGGCCGTGCGCAGTTCGATTGAGGACCTCGCCGACTGGGCCGAGGTCGAGCGGCCCGACCTGGCCCGGGTCACCCCCGACGGCCGGGTGGTGATTTTGTTCTCCGACATCGAGGAGTCCACCGCCCTCAACGAACGGATCGGCGATCGCGCGTGGGTCAAGCTGATCAGTTCGCACGACAAGTTGGTTCAGGGGCTCGTGCAACGGCGCTCCGGACACGTGGTGAAGAGTCAGGGTGACGGATTCATGATCGCCTTCGCACGTGCCGAGCAGGCGGTGCGGTGTGGTATGGACGTCCAGCATGCGCTGCACGAGGACGCAAAACGCAAGCGGCACGAGGAGATTCGAGTTCGAATCGGCATTCACATGGGTCGCTCGGTGCGACGTGGCGACGACCTGTTCGGGCGCAACGTGGCGATGGCGGCACGGGTGGCCGCCCAAGCCGTCGGCGGCCAGATCCTGGTGAGCGAACCGGTGCGCGACGCCCTGAGGGATTCCGACGATATCGCGTTCGACGAGGGCCACGAGGTCGAGCTGAAGGGCTTTTCCGGCAGCTATCGCTTATTCGCGGTTCAGACCGAACCCGATTTGGATTGAAAGCCCTCCGGATTGGACTCGGCCAACCGCTGATGCAGCCTGGCCCGGATCTCGTCGGCCGTGTAGGCCCGGCGTTTCCGCTGATCGCGCACTACCAGCGCACCACCGGCGACGACGCCGGCGACACCGGCCAGGCCGATCCACTTCCAAACGCTGCGCATGTACACAGAGTATTCGCGCTGTGATTAACTTGTGTGCTCTTGAAACCCAAGTAACGGCATCGGTCCATGGATACCCTTCGCGACAAGGTCGCCGTCATCACCGGAGCGGCCAGCGGCATCGGCCGCGCCATCGCCCGAGCACTGGCTGACAGGGGCGCTCACATCGTGGCTGTCGACCTCGACAACGCCGGTATCCAAGCCCTGGCCGGCCAGCTGAGCGACCAGGGGGCCACGGTACTGGCGCAGCGCTCCGACGTCTCGGATCCGCAGGCGTTCGACGGCATTCGAAGCGCGGCGCTGCAGCGATTCGGTCGGGTCGATATCGTGGTCAACAACGTCGGTGTACTGACGAACGGTCTGCCTCAGGACATTCCGGTTGCCGAATGGCAACGCATCCTCGACATCAATCTCATGTCGGTGGTGCGCAGCAACGCCGCCTTCCTGCCATTGCTGCTCGATCAGGGCAGCGGACACCTGGTCAACACCGCCTCCTTCGCCGGACTTTTCACCTATTCCTATGATCGGCTGCCCTACGCGGCCACCAAAGCCGCTATCGTGCAGATCAGTGAAGGCCTGGCAATATACCTGCGGCCCAAGAACATTGGCGTCACCTTGCTGTGTCCGGGGCCGGTGCTGACCAATATCGCCGCTGCCGTACCGACATTCGGCGACGGGGCACCGCTACGGATACCCGGCGAACAGTTCGAGCTGCTCGACCCCGCACAAGTCGGCGAGCTGGTCGCTGATGCGATCCTGCGCAACCGATTCTTCGTGCCCACTCATCCCCAGGTCGTCGAGGAGTTGGGTCGCCGCGTCGACGACTGGGACAGCTATATCGACTACCAGATCTCACGCGAACCCGAATGAAAGGCGCACACCGATGACTGACCCCCACACCAAGGGCTTGGATGTGTTCAAGGACATGGTGCCGGGGCTGATCCCGGACAACGTCACCAGCCTGCGCGACGGCGGCTTCGCCGACGAACTCGGCGACCTGAGCATCGATCACGTCTTCGGAGCCTTGTGGACCCGCCCCGGCCTGGATCGCCGGTCCCGCAGCCTGGTAACCCTCGGAGCACTCATCGCCCTGCGGGCCGACCAGGAACTGAAGATCCACTTCCAGATCGCACTGCGCAACGGGCTGACCCTCGAAGAAATCGAAGAGGTCATTTACCACATGACCGGGTACGCGGGTTACCCCGCGGCGGCGACTGCACGCAAGCTCGCGCGCGAGGTACTTCCGAGCCCATAATGGCCACCACGATGACGAAACCCGAAGGGACCAGCGGGCTTACATGCTGACCCTGGACCAAGCGCTGGAACAGACCCGCACCGGCGACCTCTGGCTGTTTCGCGGCCGCTCGCGGCCCGACCGGGCGATTCAGACGTTGACGAACGCCCCAGTGAATCACGTCGGCATGACGGTGGCCATCGACGACTTGCCGCCGTTGATCTGGCATGCCGAACTGGGCGACAAGCTCACCGATATGTGGACAGGCACCAACCACCGCGGTGTACAGCTCAACGATCTCCGGCAAGCAGTCTTGCAGTGGACCGATCGCTACCATCAGCGATGCTGGCTGCGTCAGTTGACGCCTTACGCCACCCGCGAACAGGAGAATGAACTGCTGCGCGTCATCGCGCGGATGGATGGCACCGCGTTCCCCACCACAGTGCGGCTGACCGGCCGGTGGTTCCGCGGCCGGTTACCGACCATCAACGACTGGGTGCGCGGAATCCCGCTGGTGGACAAAAAGGTTCGCGAGCAGACGCAGCAACGCAGACAACAGCGCAAGATGAGTTTGGAGACGGCGTACTGCGCGGAGACGGCGGCGATCACCTACGACGAAATGGGATTGCTCGTCACCGACAAGGACTCGAACTGGTTCGACCCGGGTTCGTTCTGGAGCGGTGACACGCTTCCGCTGGCGCCGGGTTATCAGCTGGGCGGCGAAATCGCGGTTACGGTCGGCTAAGTCGGCTAAGTCTGCTAGGTCGGTTGGTCGACTGTCATCTCCCCCAGTTCCGACCATCCCGTCGCGTCGATCGTCTGATTGATGATCTTGGGCGTGGACTTCAGCGCCTGCGGCAGCTCTTGCATCGCCCGCTTGAAGTGATCGCTGTTGACGTGGACGCCGCCGGCGTCAGCGTCGCGGAAGGCCTCGACCAAGACATACTCGGCCGGGTTGTCGAGGCTGCGCGACCACTCAAACCACAGGTTGCCCGGCTCGGCGCTAGTCGCCGCGGTGAACGCGGCGACCAGTTCCGGCCAGCGGTCGGTCCACTCGGGTTTGGTTTCGAACTTGACGACGATGAAGATCATTGCCGTTCCCTGCCTCTGCTCAGAGCTCTCATTGCGCCCGCTTGCGCTCGTCGATCCGTGCGAGCAGCGCCAGGATACGTGCTGCCCGTGTCACCGTCACGGGCCCTACGACGGGGGTGACATGCCGCGTCAGTGTAGTTTTTGTTCGCTTTTAGCGACGCAGGAAAATCCGCCTAGACATCTCAATTGACATCTAGGCGGACTTTGTATTGGCGCTGTGCCAGTTGCTCATCGGGGTAGTGATGTAGCGCACAAACCGTCGAGGTTCGGGCCTACTTCACGGCCGAGTCGACTCCACCGTGTACGACCACACGTCACAGCTGCGTCTCATCGAGACCCGATTCGGGGCTGAGGTGCCGAACCTGACCCCATGGCGGGCGACCACCGGCGACATGACCAAGGCTTTCGATTTCAACACGTTTGACCCAAGCCGACTTCCCCTCGGCATGCCCCTCCTGCAGGCATTGCCCAAACTCCCGCAGTGTGTGCCTAACGTCATCACCGGATTCTTCGATGCCGGCAACCCTTACCCGGTGCCCTATCCACAGACCATGCCGGTGCAGGAATCCGGCCGGCCGCTCACAAACAGCATCGGGTAGACCAGGCCGCCGATCTCTGGTTTAGACGTTGAAGCGGAACGTCGCCGTAGCGATTGGCGCGCGTCGGTAAGGATCGGAAACCGGCCCTGAACTGCGGCGACACCGACCGTTAGCGTTGGGGAGCGCAGTCGCTTTTGGATGCTCTTGCGGACTTTTTGCGGACTGCTCACCACGGCACCGGTCTGGTGGGGGCCGCTGTCATCCCCGGCGTGACGAACTGCCTAGTCAAATCACTAAGTGGAAATACGGCTATCGAGTAGCCCGCTAGGGACATGCTGTTTCCAATGCCGTGGCGATGTCACGGGGCGGCCTAGCGTTAGGTTCTCCCGGTATCGGATTCCGAAAATCGCCTAATTTGTGTTCCGCCGTCGAGCAACGGTGATGTACTGGAACCGGATGACAAGCACAAAACGGTTTAGGGGTGGACAGTGTTCAAAAGTGTCAGGGGCAGCACGGGCCAAACTAACGCGGACCTAGCGGTGAACATGCGCGTGCGCGTCTATCCGGGCGCCGACGCTGAGAGTCCGGGGGTGATCGTGGAGGATTTCGGTGAACTCGCGGGCCAAGCCGTTGATCTCGGTGGCTGCCACATCGCCCCGGCCCGCCGGTGGGCGGTTCAGTTGGACACCGGCAATCTGGTGTTCGTCAACACCGACCACCTCGTTCCCGACTGAGCCGCTTGGCGGATCGACCGGCGCGGTCAATCCGTAAGAGGGTGTGGTTTACCCTTTGCCCAGGTGCTGGACGGTTAGTCGTTGAGCTGCGCGCCGTGAGGCCAAACAAGAGTCGACAGGCACTATATTGCTAGCCCATTGTTAAGATCGCCGCTGCGGCCAGCGCCATTATGGCCACGAGGGATACAAAGATCACCGTGATTGCCGCGAGCTCGATTTCGTCTTCGCTGGGTCGCCAGCGCGGCTTTAATTCGCCGAGGGCGGTTTCGGCCCCGGCCCCAAAGGCTATTGCTTCGGTTCTGGCGGCCATCACGGTAGTCCTATGGCTTGTCTCCGATTCATGCGGCAAGCCGCACAAACACCTCACACCTCTATGCCCGCGTATCGCGTAGCTCCTGACTTGTGCGTGCACAGGGGTTGCGATAGTCATATCAGCCAGCCCTACGCCCGCGGACGCCCAGAGTGGCTTAGTTGCAGCCGGAGACTCCAGCCTTTTCATGTGATTAACGATACAAAGTGAGTGTAGGTAAATCAGTCACTATTGAGGCAAAGGTGACTAACGGTACGAGCACGGAGCCAACAATTGCTTTCTGCTGCTCACCATTTCCAAAACAAACACAATCAACAGCGTCGAGCGATGTGAAGTGCTAACGCCTACGCGCTGACCTAGGCTCCGCGCATGCGCGACGTCGAGACCATCGACCCCGAGCTGCAATTGGTGGCGGCTCTTCGCCGTGCGGCGCGGGAGCGGGGTGTATTTCTACAATTCCCCAGTGAGACGCCAGCGTGAATCGGTTCGCCGCCGCCACCATCTCGACGAGACGCCGGACCTTGAAAAACGCTGCGGCGACCGACAGTGCAAAAGTATGCTGACCAGCGATGGTCGAGGTCAAAGGGCAAGATGCCTTGAACGATGTGTTCGAGGAGGCGGCGGTCGCGTCGGAAACGCGCGTCGGAGCGTTTAGTTTCTACTTCGACGACCAACGCTGGGAATGGTCCGAGCAGGTGCAGCGCATGCACGGCTATCAGCCCGGTACGGTCACACCCACCACTGAGCTGGTGCTCGCGCACAAGCACCACGAGGACCGCGACCAGATCGCGCAAACCCTCGACACCATCCGCCGGACTGGCCAACCGCTGAGCAGCCGGCACCGCATCATCGACACAAGCGGCAAGGTGCGGTCTGTCATCGTGGTCGGCGAGCAGCTGCATGACGAGCGGGGCCGCATTGTCGGCACCCAGGGCTTCTACATTGACGCCACCCCGGATGAGCGGGAGCAACAGGACCAGATAACCGCCCAGCTCGCCGAGATCGCTGAGCACCGGGCAGCGATCGAGCAGGCCAAAGGGGTGTTGATGGCGGCCTACGGCATCACCGCCAACCACGCATTCGACATTCTGGCGTGGCGCTCACAAGAGACCAACGTCAAAGTTCGTGAGCTGGCCTCAGAATTTATGGCCGCTATCAGCGCGTCGCACTTGTCGCCCGAAAGCCGTGGCCACGTCGACCACGCACTGCTCACGCTGCGCTAAGCAACCGGGCCCCTGTCGGAGGGGGTCGCGTCGAAATCGGCCGTCGGGCGCCGCCCTTCTCGGTCATCTCACGTACGAGCGCCAGGTGAGAGCGTCGGCGCGGAGCGCCAATTTTCCCCAGCTCGTCCAACAGTCCGGTGAGCACCTTCGCTGCAGCGGGGTGCTGGTTCCTCGCACGGGGGTTGTCTAATAGCTGGGCCAGAGCGACCGCCGTCGCAGCAAGCCCAGGACGCGACTCCACCGCAATCTCTTCACGGACCGCTAACTCCACACGACCAGGTTCCTGACCAGCGGTTATGTCCGACGCCGAGAGGAGGACCGCACCCGCAAAGCTGCCTAGGCGATGATGAACACCGCTCTCGGCGATTCTGCGGACTCCCTGCGGACTGAGGGCACTTAGGCCGCGTCTGAACTGCGGAAACACCGTCGTCTACACGTTGAAGCGGAACTGTCCCTGGGGTTTTGGCTATCATGGGCGAGTATGGGAGGTTCGGTGTCATCGCAGGTAAGGGATCATTTTTGAGTATGTGCGGGTGTGGGCCAGTTATGCCCCTCCTCGGTGATGTTGCGTACGGCCTGGAAGGACTAAAGCCCAGCAGCAGGCCGACGCTGATGCTGTCGAGGCTGAGGTCGCGATGATGCAGGTTCGGCTACTGCGCGAGCAAATCATGACCTGCGAAAACATGATCAGCCAAGAGTATTGTGGGCACCGTTATCTTAGGGACGAGCCAACTCCATGGGGAACGAACTCGCACTAGACGTCAACGTCATCTGCTTGCTCATCTTGGGCCTGTTCTTTGTGCTCCTCGTCACCGTCTTAGCCGGGCCGGTAGTGGCTGGGGTCTCCGACGTCGGGTTGTGGCTCTACGGACTGAGGAAGGGACGCGCAGAAATGCGGCGCGCCCAGGCCGAAGCGTTAGAAGCCGAAGCAGCGGCAGCAACGGCAGAAGCCGAAGCGGCAGCGGCAGTGTCGGCAGCGGAGGCGGAGATAGCCCAAGCTGAAGTGCGGCTGATGCGGGAGCATCCCGAACTGTTCAGGTGAACACCTGCCGTAGGAGTTGAGATCACTTGTCGTGCAACAGTTTTCGACCTACACTCCCCCGCATGAATCCCCTCTCTCCCCCGCTCCACGCATGAAGCCCCTCGTCACCATCGATCCCCTGAGCATCATCATCAGCACTGGCGCGGCCTACGAACCACGCTTCCGGCCCATCTTGGAGCAGTATTGCTGCGGCCTAGACGCCGAGGGTGTATTCGATGACCTAGCTTGGATCGACGCCGCCCCCTGGCGGTGAAGCGAAACTCCACCACGTCGCCGTGCTATAGACCAGGATTGGTCGTAGTTGCGACCTTGTTCGGTTTCCGCCGTCTCACGGTCGACGTCGGCTTGCCCCCTTCGGCGCGGGCTTTCATGAGCTTCGTCCGCTCGTCTGCGCGGCGCAGTCGCTCGCGTTCACGCTCGGCAACCGCGCCATCGCGTTCGTCCGCGCGCTGCTCTCGTTCGTCTGGCAACTGCTCGCGATCATCTGCGATTCGGTCCCGCTGATCAGCGACCCGATCCCTTCTGCCAGCCACCCATTCGCATGCTTTGACCTCCCTCTCACGCCGTACGAGAGCCTTTTCGCGCTCATCAAGCGCGGCAGCCCGGCGTTCGAGCTCATCGGGCGTATCGGCGCAGTCCTCGACAACCACAGTTCACGTTAGCGCTGCGACGCCCGCTCGCGAGAGGACGTCTCTTCTCGACGGGAACCGGCCCTATTTCGCCGACTTCGTCGCTGCTCCGTGTCGAAACTCCACCACGTCGCCGTCGGCCATGACGTAGTCCTTGCCTTCCATCCGCACCTTGCCGGCCGCCTTTGCCGCCGCCATCGACCCCGCAGCGATCAGGTCGTCATACGACACGATCTCGGCTTTGATGAAGCCCTTCTCGAAGTCGGTGTGGATCACCCCGGCGGCCCTCGGCGCGGTATCGCCTTGGTGGATGGTCCACGCCCGCGCCTCCTTGGGGCCCGCTGTCAGAAAGGTCTGCAGCTTGAGCGTGTGAAAACCCGCCCGGGCCAGCGCGTCCAGACCGCGTTCGGTCTGCCCGATAGATTCCAGGAGCTCGGCGGCCGACTCGTCATCGAGCTCGGTCAATTCCGATTCGATTGCGGCGTCGAGGAACACCGCATCCGCGGGCGCGATGAGTTGGCGCAGTTCGGCGACCCGCGCGGCGTCGGTGAGCACCGCCTCATCGGCGTTGAAGACATAGAGGAACGGCTTGGTGGTCAACAGGTTCAGCTCCCGCAACACCGAGCTATCCACGCCTGAGGCAAACAGCGTCTTCCCGCTGTCCAGAACCTCTTGGGCGGCAAGCGCGGCATCGTAGATCGATTTGCGCTCCTTGTTATTGCGGGCTTCTTTCTCCAGCCTGCCCACCGCGCGCTCCAGCGTTTGCAAATCAGCCAAGATCAGCTCGGTCTCGACGACCTCTATATCGGACTTGGGATCGACGTCACCGGCCACGTGTGTGACGTCCTCGTCGGAGAACACCCGGACCACTTGGCAGATCGCGTCGCATTCGCGGATATGGGCCAGAAACTTGTTACCAAGCCCGGCACCCTCGGATGCACCCCTGACTAGACCGGCGATGTCGACGAAAGTCACTGGCGCCGGGACGATGCGCTCGGAATGAAAAAGCTCCGCCAGCTTGGTCAATCGGGGGTCGGGCAGCGAGACGACGCCCTCGTTCGGTTCAATCGTCGCGAACGGGTAGTTCGCCGCCACCACGTTGTTCCGGGTCAGGGCGTTGAACAGGGTCGACTTGCCGACGTTGGGCAAGCCCACGATTCCCAGGCTCAGGCTCACGGGGAACCAAGTCTAGGGCTCGGCGGCAGGGCCCGGCCGCTGTGGATCATTCCTGCACGAAAGGCATGCCACGCCCAGGGTCTCTACAAGGTCTTTACGGGCGTTTCGGCCCATTGCCGGTACGGTCTACATGTGTCAGCAGAGCGGGCTAGATCGGCAGTGGACCCTACCCACCGCTCGATCCACCCGAATATCCCAGGTGTGCCGTGGTGGGCAGTCCTAGTTATCGCCATCACCACCACCGCCATCGGGTATGCCATCGACGCCGGATCGGGACATAAGGAGCTGACGCACGTCTTCGCCGGCTTCTATATAGCCGGCTGCCTGGCCGCCGTGCTGGCCGTGCGCCAGGAAGGCCTGTTCACCGCGATCATCCAACCGCCGTTGATACTTTTCTGCGCGGTGCCCGGTGCCTACTGGCTGTTCCACGGACGCAAAATCGGCCACCTGAAAGACCTGTTGATCAACTGCGGGTATCCGCTCATCGAGCGTTTCCCGCTGATGCTGGGCACCGCCGGCGCAGTCTTGCTGATCGGACTGGTGCGGTGGTTCGGGATGTCGAACCGGACGACGTCGGCGGCCAACACAACCGACGGCACGGCTACCGCCACCGGCACCGGCGCAAAGTCCTTTATCAGCAGCATCGTCGCGAAACTGAACTCGTACTTAGGCATTGCTTCCGCGGAAGACGATGCCGACGAGACGCCTTCCGCCGACTCAAAGCGGGCCCGCGCGACCACCCGGAAAGCGGCCCCGAAGACCGGCCGAGCCTCGCGCAGCGGTCGTTCCGCCACCCGTTCGGCCCGAACCCGCTCCCGGCATGGCCGGCCAGCGCTGGAAGACCAGGACGAACCCGTGGCTGAGCGTCCGCGGCGCCGGCGCCAGGCCCCTCCCCACGACTTCGACGCTGCCAACCCGCCCCGCCGGTCGCGCCGGCGCCCCGGGCCTGACGGTGATCCAGACCTGCGTGCCCAGCCGCCGCGCGAAAGCCGTCGCGATTCACACACCCGCCGTAATCCCTATGAGCGGCCGGCACCTCGCAGCAGTCGGTTCGATGGTTACGACATGTATGAGCCGCCTGGGACGCCCGAGCACTTCAGTCGGTACGAGCCGTATGAGCCGTACGAACCCTACGAGCCCTCCTACGAGGCTCCGCGGCGTCGTCGCACCACTCCGGGCGGGTCAAACGGCGCCAATCCGACACACCACCCGATCTCGCGCGTCCGCTACCGCGGCGAGGCCCCCTCGGACGAGCCGAGAGCCGAGCCGCGCCCCGAACGCCGGAGTCGATCACGGGCGCCACGCCGGCCGCCGGCCGAATCCTGGGAGTACGACGTCTAAGTCCAAAGAGACGGACGAGCCGTCAGAGCATCGACCGGATCTCGCGGGGCAGAGCGAACACCAATGTCTCCTGGGCCGTCGTCACCGGCTGCACCACGTCATAGCCGTAGTCAGCGAGCCGCTCCAGCACACCTCGCACCAGAACCTCGGGTACGGATGCACCGGAGGTGACACCTACCGTCGTCGCACCCTCCAACCACGAGGGGTCGATATCGTCGGCCCAGTCGACCAGGTGAGCGGCCGCAGCGCCGCCGCCCAACGCCACTTCGACCAGCCGCACCGAATTCGATGAATTGCGGGACCCGACGACGATCACCAGCTCACACTCGGGCGCCATCGCCTTGACCGCGACCTGCCGGTTTTGGGTCGCGTAGCAGATGTCGTCGCTGGGCGGATCCTGCAACTTCGGGAAACGCGCCCGCAGCCGCTCGACGATCTCCATGGTCTCGTCGACCGACAGCGTGGTCTGCGACAACCAGACCACCTTGTTCTCGTCGCGGACCGTCACGTTTTCGACCGAGGCGACCCCGTCGACCAGCTGCACGTGCTCGGGTGCTTCCCCGGCGGTACCGATGACCTCCTCATGACCCTGATGGCCGATCAGCAGGATGTCGTAGTCGTCGCGGGCGAATCGCTTGGCCTCGTTGTGCACCTTGGTCACCAGCGGGCAGGTGGCATCGATGGTGTGCAAGTTACGTTCGGCGGCTGCGGCATACACCGTCGGTGCGACGCCGTGTGCGGAGAACACCACGATGGCCCCCTCGGGAACCTCGTCGGTCTCCTGGACAAAAACAGCACCCGCCTTGACCAGGGTGTCGACCACGTGGCGGTTGTGCACGATCTCGTGCCGCACGTAGACCGGGGCGCCGTGCTTCTTCAGCGCGCGCTCCACCGTCTCGACGGCCCGATCTACACCCGCGCAGTAGCCACGCGGCTCCGCCAGGAGCACCCTCTTACGGTTTGGGTCGTTGGCTACCGAACTCGATGCGCCGGGAATCCCCATATCGACAGTCGGCGGCATGACATCCAGGGTACGTTCCGCCGACACATGGGGCACACAGTGCCGCCGGCGGGCGGCTGGCGGGCTTGGCAGTTATCCGCCGCTTGAGGCAGTCTTGGACCCATGGCTACTGCACCGTATGGAGTTCGGCTACTGGTCGGCGCGGCGACAGTCGCCGTCGAGGAGACGATGAAGCTGCCAAAGACGATTCTGATGTACCCGATGACGTTAGCCAGCCAGGCGGCGCACATTGTGATGCGCTTCCAGCAGAACCTGGCTGAGCTCGTGATCAAGGGCGACAGCACCTTGGAATCCATTTTTCCGCCCAAGGACGAAAAGCCGGAATGGGCAACGTTCGACGAGGATTTGGATGACGCCATCGAAGGGCCTCCCGCTGCGTTGCCAGAAGGCAGTGACAGCGATCGCCGGGCCGAGGGGCGGTTCGCCCTGTACTCGGTAACCGACGCACCCGAGGCCGCCGATCCCCCGACCAAGCCCGCCCGGCAATCGAAGAAGTCAACGGCTGACCCGACAATTCCAGAACCGGCGGTGGCGGCCGAACTCGACTATCCGGCGCTGACGCTGGCGCAGCTGCGGGCCAGGCTGCAATCGCTGGGTACCGACGAACTCGAAGCGCTGCTGGCCTACGAGCAGGCCACCAAGGCCCGGGCGCCGTTCCAGACGCTGCTCGCCAACAGGATCACCCGCGCGAACGCGAAGTGACCCGAGCGGCGAATTCGGAGCCGAACTCCGCCGAGAACCCCTTCCCGGTGCGCGCCGTGGCGATCCGCGTTGCGGGCTGGATCGACAAGCTGGGCACCGTATGGGTCGAAGGGCAATTGGCCCAGATCAATATGCGGACCGACTCCAAAACTGTGTTTATGGTGCTGCGCGACCCGGCAGCCGACATGTCGCTGACCGTGACCTGTCCGCGCGACCTGGTGCTGGGCGCGCCGGTCAAATTGGCCGAGGGCACTCAGGTGGTCGTGTGCGGCAAGCCCTCGTTCTACACCGGGCGCGGCACGTTTTCGTTGCGGCTCAGCGAGATTCGCGCCGTTGGTGTCGGCGAGCTGCTGGCACGCATCGAAAGGCTGCGCCGGCTGCTGGACGCCGAAGGACTCTTCGATCCGCGGCTTAAGCGGCCGATTCCCTTCCTGCCCAACATGATCGGACTGATCACCGGGCGCGCGAGCGCCGCCGAACGCGACGTGACGACCGTGGCAAGCGCGCGTTGGCCCGCGGTGCGTTTCGCGGTGCGCAACACCGCCGTCCAGGGGCCCAACGCGGTCGCGCAGATCGTCGAAGCGCTACGCGATCTCGATCGCGACCGCGATGTCGACGTGATCGTGCTGGCCCGCGGCGGCGGCAGTGTCGAGGACCTGCTGCCGTTTTCCGATGAGACCCTGTGTCGCGCGATCGCCGCCTGTCGCACACCCGTGATCAGCGCGGTCGGTCACGAACCCGACAATCCGCTGTGCGATCTGGTCGCCGATCTGCGCGCCGCCACGCCCACCGACGCGGCCAAGAGGGTGGTCCCGGACACCGCCGCAGAGCAACGGCTGATCAATGAATTGCGGCTGCGCAGCGCGCAGGCACTCCGCAATTGGGTATTCCGCGAACAACGCGCGCTGGCCCAGTTGCGCAGCCGCCCGGTGCTGGCCGAGCCGCTCACGGCCCTGACGGCGCGCGCCGAAGAGATTCACCGCGCGCGCTCGGCGGTTCGCCGTGACGTCACCCGGCTGATCGCCACCGAGATCGACCGCGTGGGCCACTTGGCCGCACGGCTGGCCACGCTGGGCCCCGCGGCCACCTTGGCCCGCGGTTATGCCGTGGTGCAGGCGGTCCCGGCGGGTGGGGCGCCCTCGGAACCGATGCAGGTGCTGCGGTCGGTTCGGGACGCACCGGCGGGCACTCGGCTGCGGGTGCGGGTTTCCGACGGCGCTGTAACGGCGGTGAGTGAAGGGCTGGTCGATGGTCACTAAGGAAGACGACGATGACGACGACGGCGGCGGGGCCCAGCCGATTACGCCTATTAGTCAGCTTGGCTATGAAGCTTGCCGGGACGAGCTGATCGAAGTCGTGCGGCTACTGGAGCAAGGCGGACTGGACCTCGATTCGTCGCTGAAACTGTGGGAAAGAGGCGAAGAGCTCGCCAAACGGTGTGAAGAACACTTAGCTGGCGCTCGCAAGCGAGTCGAGGATGCGCTTGCTGCCGGCCAGGCCGTGGACACCTGAGCACGGCCCTCCCGCCAAACCAACTTCAAAATTTTTGGCAAACTGGAACACGTTTCAGTTATGCTTCGCGGCATGGGTGATGCATCACTGACAACCGAACTCGGCCGCGTCCTGATCACCGGCGGCTCGGGGTTTGTCGGCGCCAACCTGGTGACCACCTTGCTCGACCGCGGATACCAGGTACGTTCCTTCGACCGCGCCCCATCGCCGGTGCCACCACATCGGCAACTGGAGGTGCTGCAGGGTGACATCACCGACACATCCGTGTGCGCCGCGGCGGTGGACGGAATTGACACGGTGATCCACACCGCCGCGATCATCGAGCTGATGGGTGGCGCGTCGGTCACCGACGAATACCGGCAGCGCAGCTTTGCGGTCAACGTCGGCGGTACCGAGAACCTGGTGCACGCCGGGCAGGCAGCCGGGGTGAAGCGGTTCGTCTATACGTCATCCAACAGCGTGGTGATGGGTGGTCAGAACATCGCCGGCGGCGACGAGACGTTGCCCTACACCGGCAGGTTCAACGACCTGTACACCGAGACCAAGGTGGTCGCTGAGCGGTTCGTCTTGTCTCAGAACGGTGTTGGCGACATGCTGACGTGTGCGATCAGACCGAGCGGCATCTGGGGCCGCGGCGATCAGACGATGTTCCGCAAGCTGTTCGAAAGTGTGGTCGCCGGCCACGTCAAGGTGCTGGTCGGCCGCAAATCGGCCCTGCTGGATAACTCGTACGTGCACAACCTGATTCACGGTTTCATCCTGGCTGCCCAGCATCTGGTGCTCGGCGGGACCGCGCCCGGTCAGGCGTACTTCATCAACGACGCCGAGCCGATCAACATGTTCGAGTTCGCCCGCCCGGTCATAGCAGCCTGCGGGGAAAACTGGCCGCGAATTCGGGTCCACGGTCCGATGGTCCGCGCGGCGATGACCGGTTGGCAACGGATGCACTTCCGATTCGGGATGCCGGCGCCGCTGCTGGAGCCGCTAGCCGTCGAACGGTTGTATCTGGATAACTATTTCTCGACCGAAAAGGCACGGCGCGACCTCGGCTATGAGCCCCTGTTCACCACCGAGAAGGCGTTGTCCGAATGCCTGCCCTACTACGTGGACATGTTCGCGCAGATGAAGAGCGAGGCCCAGGCCACCAAAGGCGCCGCCGCCAAGCCGATGGTAAGCGGGTCACGCTAGCAAGAACCGTGTCGCGCAGCGTATTTGCGCGGACACTGACGAAAAACACCGCCCGGCGTTAAAGTTCAGCTCAACAGCGACGCGGAGGGCGGCCCGGTTCGTATGAACACCGAATTCACGCTCACTCAGAAACGCGCCCTCGCGGTCTTGACGCTGATCGCTCTGCTGTTTGGTGCATATTTCTTGCGCGACTATTTTGTGCTCATCGTGGTGGCCGCCGTCGGGGCGTATTTGTTCACGCCACTTTTCAATCGGTTCAACAGGCGTCTTGGCACCGGCTTGTCGGCGACCTGCACCCTATTGTCGGCAGTGGGCATCGTCGTCGTGCCAATCGGACTCTTGGTCGCCCTGGCGATCGTTCAGATTTCGCGCATGATTGACAGCGTTGCCGGATGGGTCAAGACGACCGATCTGAGCGGGCTAGGCGACAAAGTGTTACATCTGGTCAACGACTTGGTAGCGCGAGTCCCCTTCCTGCACATAACAATAACAGCCGAGATGCTTCGGAAGGCGATGGTCACCGGAGCCCAGAACGTCGGTCAGTGGCTGCTGCATTTCCTGCAGGGCGCCGTCGGCGGTATCGCCGGCGCCGTCACGGCGGCCATCATCTTTCTGTATGTGTTTATCGCACTGCTGGTGAACCGCGAGAAGGTGCGCACGTTGCTCGGCCAACTCAACCCGCTCGGCGACGAAGTCACGGATTTGTACCTGAAGAAGGCGGGTGCCATGGTGCGCGGCACCGTATTCGGCCAGTTCGTCATAGCGCTATGCCAAGGCGTCGCTGGCGCCGCGTCCATCTACATCGCCGGATTTCACCACGGCTTCTTCATCTTTGCGATCCTGCTGACGGCATTGTCGATCATTCCACTGGGCGGCGGCATCGTGACGATTCCGTTTGGCATAGGGATGATCTTCTACGGCAACATCGTTGGTGGCGCGTTCGTAGTCCTCTGGCATCTCTTGGTGGTCACCAATATCGACAACTTCTTGCGCCCGATCCTCGTTCCCCGCGACGCACGCCTGAACTCGGCGCTCATGTTGCTTTCGGTGTTCGCAGGTATCGCCATGTTCGGCCCGTGGGGCATCGTCATCGGTCCGGTGCTGATGATCCTCATCGTCACCACCATCGACGTCTACCTTGCGGTCTACAAAGGCGTCGAGCTCGAGGAGCCCGACGAAGAACCCTTCCGCCGCAATTGGCTCCCGCGCCGGAAACCTAAAGCGAGCGCTACGGAGCCAGCCGCTGAGTAAGGAACTCGACCACCCGCTTGCGGGCCTCATAGGCCGGCTGGCCGTCGACCTCACGAACCTCAAGGGTCAGCACCGAGTGGGCCATCTTGCCGAAACCGCCTTCGTTGCCCGGGCCCGAGTCGATCTCAATGACCTCGAAAGCATCGCCGAGCCGCTCCTTGAGCGCCGTGAATCGCTCGCGCGGAGACATCTTGTCCTCACTGAACCGCAAGCCCATGGCGCACAAGCCCTCGTTGGCGCAGCGATCGGTGATGGTGGCCATCTCCGGTTCGCTCAGCCCGGGGTCGCGGCGTCGCGCACCGCCCAGCGGAAACGGCACCGACGGCTGAGAAAGCACCGGAGCCAGCACGCTGTCGTCGACCGCGGCGGCCAGCGCGAAGCCGCCGGTGAAGCACTGGCCGATCACGCCGACGCCCTTGCCCGGCGTCGACGCGTTGAGGTCACGGGCCAGCGCGCGCAGGAATAGCGACACCGGCCGCTGCTTGTTGGTGGCAAACGCCGCGAATTCCCTTGCCACACAAGCCCGCGCGATACTCGCGGCCACGTAGCCGGCCGTCGCCGGTTTGCCCGGCTCACCGAACAGCGACGGTATGGCGACGGTGAACCCGTTGTCCACCAGGTGGTTACCCAGGCCCAGCACACCGGGATGGATCCCGGGTAGCTCGGGAATCAGCACCACTCCGGGTCCGCTGCCCTTGCGGTAGACGTCATGGGTGTAGCCGCCGCCGGTGAACGGTGCCACTGACCAGCCGGAGAGGTCGGCTTCGGGTGCAGTCACGCGAGTCCCTTCTATCGGCTTGTCGGCAGGGGCGGCTGGGATTGAGTCGCCGTGGCCAGCGTACGGAACTGATCGGCGCTTCCGGCACCGGTGATCGCAATCTGGGTGACGCCGGCCGGACTGGTAAGCCTGGTGGTCCAAACCGGCTCGGCGTCCGCACCGCTTTGGCGGGCACCTTGATAGACGACCCAGTGGGTACCGGTGACGTCGACCGTCCCGGTCGGATAGGCAGCCGAATGGATCGAGCCGACCAGCTTGTCTTCGTCGGCGTTGCTCTGGGTCAGGCTCAGATACATCCCGGTCGGGCTGATGTATCCCACGATCGACGTCGCCGCGTTCAGCCCCTGACCTGTCGACGGATCGGTTCGCCCGTTCTGGATGCCGCCGCGGTCACCGGAGTTGGGCTGCCAGCCCGCGGGTAACCGAGGCAGCCGAATGGGGAACCCGAGCGTCTGCGCATCTGCCCGCAATGCCGCCGCCGCGTCGTAGGACGGGATCGTTCCCTTATTCGTCCCGCCTGGCTGGAATGAACACATCCCGACCACGCCCGCCAGCACGATGCACCCCAGCACCAGCGGCGCCAGCGACCAGAACATGTCGCGGCCATCCTGCAGCAACCGCGGTTTGGCCGGCCTTGGTGCCGGAACCGGCTCGCCGGCCACATCGGCGTTGGGCTGCGGCTCCTCGGTCACCCTCTGAGTATCCCAGCCCATGGTCACCGCCCAGAGCCCAGCTCCAGCGGACGGATCTGCTTCTGGGAGAATCACCAACCATGACAGGTGAGGGCGACCGCTCATTTGGACCCGGTTCGTCGCCGACCGCGGTCGCGGGCCCGTCGCAGGCGCGGCCGCGCGGTGAAGCACCAGACCGCAACCTGGCTATGGAACTGGTACGGGTCACCGAAGCCGGTGCCATGGCCGCTGGCCGCTGGGTGGGTCGTGGCGACAAGGAAGGCGGCGACGGCGCCGCGGTCGACGCGATACGCGAACTGGTCAACACGGTGTCGATGCGCGGGGTGGTGGTCATCGGCGAGGGCGAGAAAGACCAGGCCCCGATGCTCTACAACGGCGAAGCGGTCGGCAATGGTGACGGCCCGGAGTGCGATTTCGCCGTGGACCCCGTTGACGGCACCACGTTGATGAGCAAGGGCATGCCCAACGCCATTTCGGTGCTGGCGGTCGCCGATCGCGGGGCGATGTTCGACCCGTCGGCGGTGTTCTACATGAACAAGATCGCCGTGGGGCCCGAGGCCGCACACGTGCTGGACATCACTGCGCCGATCGCCGAGAACATCCGCGCGGTTGCCAAGGTCAAGGCGTTGTCGGTGCGCGACATGACCGTGTGCATCCTGGACCGGCCGCGCCACGCCCAGCTGATCCAAGACGTGCGTGACACCGGCGCCCGGATCCGGCTGATCACCGACGGCGACGTTGCCGGCGCGATCTCCGCGTGCCGGCCGGAGTCGGGCACCGACATGCTGGCCGGTATTGGTGGCACCCCGGAGGGCATCATCGCCGCCGCGGCGATCCGCTGCATGGGCGGCGCCATCCAGGCCAAACTGGCACCTCACGACGAAGCCGAACGCCGCAAGGCGCTCGACGCCGGCTACGACCTCGACCAGGTGCTGACCACCGCGGATCTGGTGTCCGGCGACAACGTCTTCTTCTGCGCCACCGGGGTGACCGAGGGCGACCTACTCAAGGGCGTCCGCTATTACCCAGGCGGCTGCACCACCCAGTCGATCGTGATGCGTTCGAAGTCGGGCACTGTCCGCATGATCGAGGCGTACCACCGGCTCTCGAAGCTCAACGAATACTCCGCGATCGACTTCACCGGCGACAGCTCTGCCGCCTACCCACTGCCCTGACGAAACTCCAAGCGAGGAACCCGATCTATGGCCGCTGGCGCCTCTGAAAACGACACGGACACCGAGTACCGCATCGAACACGACACCATGGGCGAGGTCCGGGTACCCGCAAAAGCATTGTGGCGCGCACAAACCCAGCGTGCGGTGGAGAACTTCCCGATTTCGGGGCGGGGTCTCGAACGCACCCAGATCCGCGCCCTGGGCCTGCTGAAGGGCGCCTGCGCGCAAGTCAACAAAGACCTGGGGTTGCTGGCGCCGGAAAAGGCTGACGCGATCATCGCCGCGGCGGCCGAGATCGCCGATGGCCGCCACGACGACCAGTTCCCCATCGACGTCTTCCAAACCGGCTCGGGCACCAGTTCCAACATGAACACCAACGAGGTGATCGCGTCCATCGCTGCGGCCAACGGCGTCACGGTGCACCCCAACGACGACGTCAACATGTCGCAGTCGTCCAACGACACCTTCCCGACCGCCACCCACATCGCGGCGACCGAGGCCGCGGTGCGTCATCTCATCCCCGCGCTCGAGGTGCTGCACGAGGCTCTGGCGACCAAGGCCAACGAGTGGCACACGGTGGTCAAGTCCGGCCGCACCCACCTGATGGACGCCGTACCGGTCACGCTCGGCCAGGAATTCAGCGGATACGCCCGCCAGATCGAGGCAGGGATCGAGCGAGTACGCGCCACGTTGCCGCGCCTGGGTGAACTGGCGATCGGCGGCACCGCGGTGGGCACCGGCCTCAACGCTCCCGACGGCTTCGGCGCCAAGGTGGTCGAGGCGTTGATCGCCGAGACCGGTTTGAGTGAATTGCGCACTGCAGCAAACTCTTTCGAGGCTCAGGCCGCCCGCGATGGATTGGTGGAGGCGTCCGGTGCGCTGCGTACCATCGCGGTGTCACTGACCAAGATCGCCAATGACATTCGCTGGATGGGTTCCGGCCCACTGACCGGCCTGGCCGAAATCCAGCTGCCGGACCTACAGCCGGGCAGCTCGATCATGCCGGGCAAGGTGAATCCGGTTCTGCCCGAAGCGGTTACACAGGTCGCCGCGCAGGTGATCGGCAATGACGCCGCGGTGGCCTGGGGCGGCGCAAACGGTGCCTTCGAACTCAACGTCTACATCCCGATGATGGCCCGCAACATCCTGGAGTCCTTCAAGCTGCTGACCAATGTGTCAAAGCTGTTCGCGGAGCGCTGCATTACCGGGCTGTCCGCCAATGTCGAGCATTTGCGCGAGCTGGCCGAATCGTCGCCGTCGATTGTGACGCCGTTGAACTCGGCCATCGGCTACGAGGAGGCCGCGGCGGTGGCCAAACAAGCGCTCAAGGAGCGCAAGACCATCCGCCAGACCGTCATCGACCGCGGCCTGATCGGCGACAAGTTGTCGATCGAAGAGCTGGACCGCCGCCTCGACGTGTTGGCGATGGCCAAGGTCAAGCCGGTCGATTAGGCATACTGGTTGCGGTAACGCAGTTGTGCGGCCACCCGAGCACGGGTGGCCGGTGAGAGTGAGGTTGGTTCGGCGATGACGGCACCCCCCGGCGGTCCCTACGGAACGAATCCGTATGGACAGGACCCATATTGGGGCGGCCAGCCGCAGGGCAACCCGTACCCCTACCAGCAGGGCAGCCCTTACCCGTACCCGCCGCCCGGCCAGTACGCCAATCCCTACCCGCCCCAGCAGTACCCCCAGGCGGGCCAGCAGATTCCCCCCGGCTGGCCGGGCGGGCCCTACCCGCCGGGACCACCGCCGAAAGGGCCGGGTTCGAAGGCGCCATGGTTGATCGTCGCCGGTCTTGTGGTGCTGGGCGTCATCGCGCTGGTGGCGACCCTGATAGTCGTGTTCGGCGGCAACGGAAACAAGTCCACCAAGTCAAACCCCGCGGGGCCCTCTGTGACGACAAGCGCCCCGACGTCGCAGCCCAACGGATCCGGGCAGACCGCGACCGACTGCACTCCCAACGTGTCCGGGGGGGACAAGCCCGCGGGCGGCGCCCCGGTCAGCGCGGGCAAGCTGTCGTTCCCGACCAGCGCGGCACCCGGATGGATGCCGTTCTCGGACGACCAGACCCCGAACCTCATCGGCGCGGTGGGTCTCGCCCAAGAGGTGCCCGGCGCCAGCCAGTGGGTGATGCAGGCCGAGATCGCCATTACCAACTTCGTCAGCAGCATGGACGTCAGCGCGCAAGCATCGAAGTTGATGCAGTGCGTGACCAACGGCCCCGGCTACGCAAACGCGTCGCCCACCCTGGGCCCGACCAAGACGTCGTCAATCACCGTCGACGGGACCAAGGCCACCCGGGTGGACGCCGACGTCACGATAGCCGACCCCTCTCGCAACGTGAAGGGCGACTCCGTTACCGTCATCGCGGTCGACACCAAACCGGTCACCATCTTCTTGGGCGCAACTCCCATCGGCGATGCGGCGTCGGCGGCCACCCTCAACGAGGTGATTGGGGCACTCAAGGTTTCGAAGTGACGTTTGTCGCCGTGATCGGGCCCTGGCCGGGACCCGCGGGCGCGCAGACGTTGGTGGCTTCAGAGCGTCCACGTAGCACGGTGGAATAGCACTCGGCCCAGTGCGCCCGCTCGGCCTCACCCGCGCGGTCGATGGCCCCCGTCGAACACAGGATCCGCCGGTCGGCGGTTTTGGCGAGATCGGCCAGCCGCGCGGCCTCGTTGACGGCGTCACCGATCACCGTGTATTCATAGCGGTTTTCGGCACCGACATTGCCGGCAAAGACGCGGCCTGCCGAGACGCCGATGCCGAAATCGACGGGCAACCGGCGCAGTTGGGTACCCAAGGCACGTGCCGTCGCCAGCGCCGCCGAAGCCGGCTCACTCGTCCGCAATGGCGCCCCGAAAACGGCCAAGGCCGCGTCGCCCGCGAACTTGTTGATCAGCCCATGATGTTCGTCGACGGCGTCGACGACGATCCGGAAAAAGTCATTGAGCACCGCGGCAACCTCTTGTGGCGGGCGGCTTTCCGCAAGCTGGGTCGAGCCGACCAGGTCGATGAAAAGGACGGCCACGTCGACCACGTCTCCGGACAGTGATGCGCCCTCTTCGATGGCACGCTGGGCAACGTCGATTCCGACGTGGCGCCCGAACAGGTCGCGCAACCGGTCCCGCTCGGCGAGACCGGCTACCATCCGATTGAATCCTGTTTGCAGACGCCCGATTTGGGAGCGCTCATAGGCTCCCACGTAGGTATGGATGTGGCCGTGCTCGACCTCTGCCATCGCATCGACGACCTCGGACAGCGGATCGGAAATGGAACGCGACGTCAGGATCATCGTCGGCAGCCCGAGGAGCAGCGCCGCCAGCGACACCACCATAACGGGCACATCCAACGATGTGGACTTCTGAATGAGCCAGCCGTACGAGCGTAGAACGACCAGAGTCGCCACCACCCCGATGGGTAGTGCGCTGCACAAAAACCACAGCAGGACCAGCCGCGCAAACACACCGGGTACCAACAGTCGAGGCTCGCAGCCCAGTGTGGCGGCACGCATGATCGGGCGCAGGGTGCGTTGCGCAAGCAGTATCCCGGTGCCCGCGGCAGCCGGACCGCCCACCAGCACACCAAGCACCATTGGCAGCAGCACCGTAGCCCCGCCGGCAAGGTTGAGCAGCATGAGAATTGCGCCGGCCACGCCCCAGGCCGTCAACAGGATCGCCGTTTGGCGGCCGGCGAGTTTCATTGCGGCTTCCCGCTGCTGCTGAGTCGGTTCGTCTCCGTCGACATACCACCGAAGAGTGGGAGCAATGCTCACCACACCGGCGACCGCAACGCTGACGATTCCCAGCGCAACGAGCACCAACACCGTGGTGGTGTTCCTTTGCGCGAAGTCGACGTTCGTCGCGATAGATGTGTGGCCCCTCAGCGGTATCAAGATGGCGGCCGCATCCATGACGGCAATGAAGTACGCCAGAGCAAGATCGATCGCATATTGAATCGACAACCTGCGAGCCGACTTTCGATGACCGGCGCCCGCTGCCGGCGCCGGAGTGCGCGATCGTCGCGTGCCCCAACCTCGCAGCCAGCCCGCCTTGATCACCCTATAAAGGTAGCCGCGTGTCGGCTAAGCACCGTTATTCGGCCCGCCGGAGTTCTGGCCTGCAATGTCGGTGATCGGGAAGTTGGGCATCGGCTTGGGCGAGGGAGTGTTGGGCAACGTCGGAATCTCGCTGGCCGGGATGTCATGGAGCTGGTTGGCGGGTGGACCGTTTTCCCGGCTGCCGTAGCTGCTGCCGGGCGCCCGCGGCCCAAGCAGTTCGCTGACCGTCACCAGCCGGTATCCGTTGGCCTTGAGTACCGGGATGAACTGGTACACCAGGTCCACGGTGCTCGAGTAGGTGTCGTGGAACAACACCACCGAACCCGGCTTGATGTACGTCATCAGCATGTACCGCGTTGCGGCCGTATTCGAATCATTCGCCCAATCGAAAGGGATGACGTCCCAAAGGATTTCGGCTAGTCCAAACTTCGCGGCGGTTTGGCGGACCGCTTCGCTGGACAGGCCGCCGGCAGGACGATATATGGTCGGCGTGCGACCGGTTGCGGCGGTGATCGCGTCGTTGGCTCTGGAGAACTGGCCGGCGATGTCGTCGGTAGGGATCGTCGCCATGTTGGGGTGTTCCCAGGTATGATTGCCAATCTCCACACCGGCGTCGGCGATGCGCTTGGCCCCCGCCGGGTTGGCTGCCACCTTGTTGCCGATCAGGAAGAAAGTGGCCTTCGCGTCATTGTCCTTCAGGATTTGCAGCAGCCGATCATCAAACGGGCCCGGCCCGTCGTCGAACGTCAGCGCGACGCACTTGACCACCGAGCAGCTCAGGTTGTCCGCACGCGTCACGTGGCCGGTAAGGCCGCCGATTACCAGTACCGCACCGGCCGCTACCACACCGAAAACGGTCCGCCAGTAGCGCCATGCCTGGCTGTCGGGTCGTTTCGGCATCTTGGCAGCCTACCGAAACGCCCCTTTACTGCGGTCCGGCAATCTCCTCGAGCATCTCCGTGACCAGCGCGGCTATCGGCGATCGCTCGCTGCGCAGCAGGGTGATATGTGCGAACAGCGGATGGCCTTTGAGCTTTTCGATCACGGCCGCTACCCCGTCGTGGCGCCCGACCCGCAAGTTGTCACGCTGGGCGATGTCATGGGTCAGTACTACCCGCGATCCGGCGCCCAGCCTGGACAACACGGTGAGCAAGACGTTGCGCTCCAGTGATTGTGCTTCATCGACGATGACGAACGAGTCATGTAGCGAGCGACCCCGGATGTGGGTCAGCGGCAGCACTTCGAGCATGCCCCGGGACAGCACTTCCTCCAGCACGGCCGGGCTGGCCAGGCCCTCGAGGGTGTCAAAGACCGCCTGTGCCCACGGGCCCATCTTCTCACTCTCGCTACCGGGCAAGTAGCCAAGCTCCTGGCCACCCACGGCATAGAGCGGACGGAAAACCACCACCTTGCGGTGGGTCCGGCGTTCCAGCACCGCCTCGAGACCCGCACACAGCGCCAGCGCCGACTTACCTGTTCCGGCTTTGCCGCCCAGCGACACGATGCCTACCGACTCGTCGAGCAGCAGGTCAAGCGCGACCCGCTGTTCAGCGGAACGGCCACGCAGGCCGAACACCTCGCGATCACCGCGGACCAGTTGGACGCGTTTGGCCGGGGTGACCCGGCCCAGCGCATGAGAGCTGCCGCCGAGCAGACGAATTCCGGTGTGACAGGGCAGGTCCCGCGCTTCAGCCAGGTCGATCTCGCCTTCGGCGAACAGCGCGTCGATATCCTCGGCCGCGGTTTCGATCTCGTGCATCCCCGACCACCCGGAGACGATGACGTCCTGGGCGTGGTACTCGTCGGCGGCCAGGCCCACCGCGGCGGCCTTGACCCGAAGTGGAATGTCCTTGCTGACCAACGTGACCCGCCTGCCCTCAGCGGCGAGGTTGGCAGCGCAGCTCAAAATCCGGGAGTCGTTGCTATCGGTGCGGAAGCCGGCGGGCAGCACCGCCGGGTCCGTGTGGTTGAGTTCAACGTGAAGCGTACCGCCTTGTGCTCCAACGGGAATGGGCTGATCCAGCCGCCCGTGCTCGAGGCGAAGATCATCGAACAGACGCAACGCCTGACGGGCAAACCACCCCAGCTCGTGGTGGTGGCGTTTGGCCTCCAGTTCGCTGATCACCACCAGCGGAACCACCACCTCGTGCTCGGCGAACCGACTGCATGCCCACGGATCGGACAGCAGCACGGAGGTGTCGATCACATAGGTCCGGATATCGGTCACGAAGCGCTCCTCGAGCGGGGGAAGCCAGCGCGGACCCGCACAGGCATGTCGACGGGAAATGCGGCACCAGGACCGGGGCCGGTCCTGCCGTAGTCGTGACGGAGGTGCCGCCCTGGCAGCAGAGTATGTCGCTGGCCATCGAGAATGACGCTACTCTCGTGGCCGCTCGGCCGCCGCGCAGGCGCGCCGAGACCAGCCGTGCGACCCGAGATGCGAGCAGCGAAATCTGCGCCGGTGGGCGAAGGTTGGGTTAACCGATGACGAATTGCTTCAGCGCAGGCTCGTCGGCCAGTCCCCATGCGGTGATGCGATCGGAAATCGCCTGCCTCAGCTCTGCAGGGCCGAAAATGCCTGCATCGGCGACGTTCTGCACCTTGTCCTGGTAAGCGTCGATGTCGGCGCCGACGACTTGGAGATCCGCCGCACGCGCGGCAATCGCAGCGATCGTCTCGTCGCGGGTGTATCCGAGACAGTGCGCGACGAGCTTGGAGAAGATCTCCTCGTGACGTACTTCATCCCGGGCGATCCGGTCGACGAGTCCGGCCAGGACGGGCTCCTCGATCATCGCGGCCAGGTTGCGGCAGAAGACGGCATGGGTGCGCTCGGTGTACGCCATGTACACCAGGGTTTCGACCTGCGTGTACGTGTCGCCGCGGTAGCCCTTCATCACATGCTGGACGCGGGCCTCCTCGTTGGCGGTCGGATCGACCTCGCGGGTAACCACCAGGTATTCGCGCAGCGCGATGGCGTGCAGGTGCTCCTCTGCGGTCCACCGGCCGAGCCAGCGACCCCACCACTCCTCGAGAATGAAGTGCTCGACGAGCTCGCGGTGATGGCCGGCCAAGTTGTCCTTGAGCAGCAGCAGGATCTCGCAGGCGTCCGTGATGGACCTGGGCAGCGTTGCCTGGGAGGCGTCCCAATCGCGTCCGCCGAGGAAGGCGAAGTTCTCACCGCGGTCGAACGGCACGTAGTCGTGGGCGAACCAGAGTTCCTCGGTGTCGAGGTGGACGTCCATGAGCTGTTCGACCACCGGCTCCAGCTCGAGGATCAGCGCGTTAGGTACAGGTTTCTGTGCCATGGGGTTACTGTAACCCGCATACACAGATTCCGTGAAATTGCTCGGGTCGTGTCGCGGCCGGATTGCGAGGTCGGCGGCTAGCGATCGACCAGCGTCCAGTCCTCGAGGCCCTCGTACAACGGAAAGTCCCTCGCCAGCTGTGTCACCCGCTGCCGCAGTGCGGACACAGCACCCCGAGGCCGCACCCCCGCCGCCAGGGCGGTGGCGATGATGTCGGCGACCTCGGTGAACTCGGCGTCACCAAAACCACGAGTGGCCAGCGCCGGGGTGCCCACCCGCAGGCCCGAGGTCACCATCGGCGGCCGCGGGTCATTGGGGACGGCGTTGCGGTTGACCGTGATGCCGATGTCATGGAGCAAATCCTCGGCGGCCTTGCCGTCCAGCGGCGAATTGCGCAGGTCGACCAGCACCAGGTGCACGTCGGTGCCGCCGCTGACCACCGACACGCCGGCTTTGGCGACGTCGGAAGCCAGCAGCCGCTCGGCGATGATCCGGGCACCGGACAGCGTGCGCTGCTGCCGGTCGGCGAACTCGGGCGTGCCGGCGATCTTGAGCGCGACCGCCTTGCCCGCGATGACGTGCATGAGCGGTCCGCCCTGCTGGCCGGGGAACACCGCCGAGTTGATGGCCTTGGCGTACTCCTGCTTGCCCAGGATCATCCCGGATCGGGCACCGCCGAGTGTCTTGTGGACGGTTGTGGACACCACGTCAGCGTGCGGCACCGGGGATGGGTGCAAGCCCACGGCCACCAGACCGGCGAAATGTGCCATGTCCACCCACAGCTTGGCGTCGACCTCGTCGGCGATCGACCGGAACGCCGCGAAGTCGAGGATCCGCGGGTAGGCCGACCAGCCGGCGATGATCACCTTGGGCCGGAATTCGAGTGCCTTGGACCGCACCGCGTCCATGTCGATCAGATGCGTCGTCGGGTCGACGCCGTAAAAGCCGACGTCATAAAGCTTGCCGGAGAAGTTGAGCTTCATGCCGTGGGTCAGGTGGCCGCCGTTGGCGAGGTCCAGCCCCAGCAGCCGCTCCCCCGGCGTCATGAGTGCGTGCAGTATCGCGGCGTTGGCCTGGGCGCCCGAATGCGGCTGGACGTTGGCGAACTCGGCGCCGAACAGCGCCTTGGCCCGGTCGCGGGCGATGTTCTCCACCACGTCGACGTATTCGCAACCGCCGTAGTAGCGCCGGCCGGGCAGCCCCTCGGCGTACTTGTTGGTCAGCACGCTGCCCTGGGCCTGCAGTACCGAGCGCGGCGCGAAGTTCTCCGAAGCGATCATCTCCAGCGTGTCGCGTTGCCGGTGGAGTTCCTTGTCCAGCAACTCGGCGATGTCGGGGTCAACCTCGGCGAGGGGAGCCGACATTATGGAGGCGGAAGTACGAGCGTCGGGTGCGGCAGTCACGGCCGCCAGTCTATCCAGCCGCGCTTTTGGCCAGCCCAGCCGCCGGGCGCGTGCCCGTCCCTGCAACACTGGCACTATGCCGCGGCTTAGCGAGCCGAGCCCCTATGTGGAGTTCGACCGAAAGCAGTGGCGCGCGCTCCGCATGTCGACGCCGCTGGCCCTCACCGAAGAGGAACTGATCGGCCTGCGCGGTCTCGGTGAGCAGATCGACCTGCTCGAGGTCGAAGAGGTTTACCTGCCGCTGGCCCGGCTCATTCATCTTCAGGTCGCCGCGCGTCAGCGGCTGTTTGCCGCCACAGCGGAATTCCTCGGCGAGCCGCAACAAAACCCGGACCGGCCGGTGCCGTTCGTGATCGGCGTGGCCGGAAGCGTGGCCGTGGGCAAGTCGACCACTGCCCGTGTGCTGCAGGCGCTGCTGGCTCGCTGGGATCACCACCCCCGCGTCGACCTGGTGACCACCGACGGTTTTCTCTACCCCAACGCCGAGCTGGATCGACGAAACCTCATGCACCGCAAAGGTTTTCCGGAAAGTTACAACCGCCGGGCACTGATGCGGTTCGTGACCTCGGTGAAATCCGGTTCCGATTATGCGTGCGCGCCGGTGTACTCGCATCTGAAATACGACATCATTCCGGGGGCCAAGCACGTGGTCCGGCATCCCGACATCTTGATCCTGGAGGGGCTCAACGTCTTGCAGACCGGTCCGACCCTGATGGTGTCGGACCTGTTCGACTTCTCGCTGTATGTGGACGCCCGGATCGAAGACATCGAGCAGTGGTATGTGTCGCGGTTCTTGTCGCTGCGCGGCACGGCGTTCGCCGACCCGGAATCACACTTCCACCACTACTCGGCGCTGAACGACACCAAGGCGGTCGCCGCCGCAGGCGAGATCTGGCGAACGATCAACCGGCCGAACCTGGTCGAGAACATTCTGCCCACCCGTCCCCGCGCGACCCTGGTGCTACGCAAGGACGCCGACCACTCCATCAACCGGCTCCGCCTGCGCAAGCTCTAGCAAGCCAACGAAAGGCCGGAGCGGGGCAACGCTCCGCAACACGCGGCGGAGGCGCCCCGCACCGGCGGGACGGGAGGTTACGCCGCGAGGCGACGCACTCCCAGGTATTGCAGTGCGGCAAAGCCCGCGGTGTAGACACCACTGGCCAGCGTCGCGGCGACCCCGATTCCGGTCATGGACACTGTTTCGGCGGCCACGATCGCGGCCAGCGTGTACACGATGTTGGCCACGACGACGCCGATTCCGGCGCGCCGCAAGTTCGGCAACGCCGCCAGGCTGAACACCGCCAGGCCATACAGCACGAAGAATGCCCCCATGGCATATTCCTGAGCGGATGTCAGGCCGGTCAGCGACGAGAGTGGGTCGGCGACGAAGGCGACGGCCAGACCGCACAATCCCGTCAACGTGGCATCGGCACGCATGGCGAAACGCAGCAGCGAGTCGGTCGAGTCGTAGAGGGGCCTGGTTGGCATACCAGATACAGCGGTCATGTGATTACTCCTCGCGATGGCGATTTGGGTCGAACAGGTTTGAGCGTGCCGCCCAGGCACTGCCATATCGACTCGTGGCACTGCCAACTACTGCCACGAATAGAAGGACCAGGTATTTCTTCGGGCTATTCCGCACTTAGCCCGTCTATGGACCCGGGGCTAGATCGCGATCGCTTCCACGACGCTGAACGGTGACGCCGTTTCGACCGCGTACGGCCTACATCGGCGCAGCCTAATCGCTGGGAACGGCGACACGGCCGCGCAGATCGGCTGCGATGAGCCGAGCCGCGGCGTTTTGCCAGTTGTGCAGCGAGCGCTGCGGGACCTCGGTCACCAACCACTGCCAGGCCTGCCGGGCGGTCGGATCCAGACCTGCGGCGGTGGCGTTCTGCGCGTACGCACGCACCCCAACGACATAGGGGAAATACAGCGAGTTGTAGTAGCGCCATTGCTCGGTGGTTCCGAAATCCCCGCCGCCGCGGGGTTTGAGCCGCCCGATGCCGTCGGCGAGAACAGCCTTGAGTTCGTTGGCCCGCTCCAGCGGGTGATCCGGTGCGCCCCGCGCGGCCAGACGGTCATCGATCACCGGCAACGCGGTCAGCGGGCTGGCGACCAGCTTGGTCAGGTCACCGTAGTGGCCAAGCGCCCGGCGGGTGAGCCTGACGAAGGTGTCGTCGTCGACGTCGCTAAGGGGATTGTCGGACCGCAGCGGCAGCGCCGCCCCGGTGTGGCGCAGCGCGGCCCGGTCGGCGCGCAGCTCGGGCGATCTCGAGAAGGCAAGCCGGTCCAGCACCCCGGCCAGCGGATCGGCCAGTACCTGCACCGTGATCGACACCGCCAGGCTGGTGAACAGCAGCACCGTCAACGCGGTCTGCGCGGTGGGCTGATTGCGTGTCAGCGCCAAACCGATCAGCGCCTGGCCACCGAACAGCACCGCCACCGCCGAACAGCCGACGAACGAGCGCAGCATGTCGGCGCGCAGCGCCTGCCCCTCGTCGAAGGCGTCCCACAGCGCAACCGCCACCCCGAGCGCCAGCACATCGAATCCCGTCGACGCCAGGGCCAGCCAGCTGGGCACCAGGCCCAGCGGAATGATCAGGATGGCATTGGCCAGCGCGAAGAACAGCGTTGCGACGACAACCACCCCGACAACCCGCATCGGCTGGGCCGGCCGCAGCACCGCGACGACCATCGCCCCCAGCGTGGACACCGAGATCACCGCGAACATCAGCAGGTGACCCGGCCGCAGCGGGCCGTCGACGCTGCCGGCCATCATCGCGCCGAACAGGGTTAGCGCGGCGACTCCGGCGACGAGGAGCAGCTCTTTGGTACGGGCCCGCCAACTCTCGCGCGGCCGCGACAGTTCGACGAGAACTGCGAACCACGCCACGCTGGGCACGGCAGCGAGGTAGATCTCGAGCTGGCTGAGCAGCTGGGCGTGCGCGACGCTGACCGTTCGCACCGCGTCCAGCGCCACCACCAGCGCGAAACCACACAGTCCAAGCGCGGCCAGCGCGAGCACCGGCTTACGCGGGTCGCGGGACAACAGGTACAACCCGAGCCACCCGCTCAGCGTGAACACCACCGCCGACAGCGCAGCCATGCATCTAGTGTGGCACGCTCCCGACCTGCCGCTGAGTCTCCTGCTACTTGCCGTACCGGCGATGGCGCTGGCTGTAATCACGCAGCGCGCGCAGGAAATCAACCCGGCGGAATGCGGGCCAGTGCGCTTCGCAGAACCACATCTCCGAGTACGCGCTTTGCCACAACAGAAAGCCGGACAGGCGCTGCTCCCCTGACGTGCGGATCACCAGGTCGGGGTCGGGTTGCCCGGATGTGTAGAGGTTTTCCGAGATGGCCTCGACGGTCACCGCGTCGACGAGTTCCTCGGCTGCGGCGCCGTTGGCAAGTTCCTTGCTCAGCAACGCACGTACCGCGTCGACGATCTCCCGGCGGCCGCCGTAGCCGACGGCGACGTTGACGTGGAACGGTGCCACCGCCGGCGTGGACTCCACCGCGCCCCGCAGCCGCCGGGCGGGTTCGTCGCCGAGCAGCTCCAGGTCCCCGACGGTCCGCACGCTCCAGCGATTGGCCGGCGCACAGATCTCCTCGACCACATCGGTGATGATCTCGATGAGTGCGGCCAGCTCGTCGGGATCGCGCTGCAGGTTTTCGGTGGACAGTAGGTAGACGGTGGTCATCTCGATACCGGCTACCTGGCACCAGCGCAGCATCTCGGCGATCTTGGCGGCGCCCATCCGGTAGCCATAGCTGACGTCGTGGTAGCCCGCGTCGCGCGCCCATCGGCGGTTTCCGTCGCACAGCACCGCGATGTGCCGGGGCAATTCGGATTTCGAAGCGGCCAGACCCTGCCTCAGCCGCAGCTCGTAGACGCGATACAACGGCTCCTTGAGCCGCGGCGGGATGATCTCCACGAAGATTCACCCTACTGTGAGCTGCAACAATTTCCGCCTGCATTCCCGACAAACTCACCGCACGTCTGACACCGCCCCGACACCGTTGGCGACTACTGTTTATCGATACCGGCCACTGGCAATTCACGACCCGCAAAGACGAGGCAATAGGAGACATGAGCGGCCAGATCACCACGGTCACCAACCCAGAGTCCGAATCGCAGGGCCCCGCGGCCGATGCGGCGCAGCAGCTCGTCGACGGCGTCGCCCGGGTACTGGCCAAGCCGCGTTTCCGCGGCTGGATCCACGTCTACTCCGCCGCGACCGCCGTCGCCGCGGGTGCCTCACTGGTTGCGGTGTCGTGGGCGGTGGTTTCCACCCGCGCCGGGCTTGCCACGCTCGCCTATACCGCGGCCACCATTGTGATGTTCACCGTCAGCGCGACCTATCACCGCGTCCGCTGGACCTCCGAGACCGCCCGGAAATGGATGAAGCGGCTCGACCATTCGATGATCTTCGTGTTCATCGCGGGCAGCTACACACCGTTCGCACTGCTGGCAATGCCGCCCGACGCCGGACGACTGGTGTTGTCCATCGTATGGGGCGGCGCGCTGGCCGGGATCCTGCTGAAGATGTGCTGGCCGTCGGCACCGCGTTGGGTGGGCGTGCCGCTGTATCTGCTGCTGGGATGGGTTGCGGTCTGGTACACCGGCACGATCCTGCATAGCGCTGGGGTGGCAGCGATGGTGCTGCTGTTCGTGGGAGGCGCCCTGTACAGCATCGGCGGCATTCTGTACGCGTTGCGCTGGCCCGACCCGTGGCCGAATACGTTCGGCTTCCACGAGTTCTTCCACGCCTGCACCGCGGTAGCGGCGATCTGCCACTACGTCGCGATGTGGTTTGTGGTCTTTAGCGGCTAAAGCTGGGTGACGTCGGCCGCCGACCAGTAGGCCTTCATCGCGGTGACCTTGCCGCGGTCGTCGAACACCATTACGTCGATCGGTTCGATCACCATCCGGTGCTCGCCCGCGGTGATGGTCAGCCGGAACTGGAAAGCCGCCTCGTTTCCGGCCACGCGCAGCGAGACCAGTTCGCATTCGCGCTGCACATCGCTGACCGCTGAGTAGAAGCCGTGGACCGCCTGACGACCGATGTGCACCTCGCCACCGACCGGGTCTTCGACGGTCGCATCATCGGCGTACAACTCGACCAGGTCGTCGGCGCTGCCCTTGGCGACCAGCTCGATGTAGCGGTTGACGGTTTCCCTGATCGCTTGGGTCTTGTCGGCGGCAGTCGGCATGGCACGCAACGCTACTACCCCGGTACGCCCAGGGCGGCCGCCAGTTCGGTTGCGCGGGTGACCGGAAGGTCGCAGACCCGTCCACGGCACACGTAGGCGGCGTCGGCACCGGCCAGCCGGTCCCGCCCGGTGAGCAGCACCGACGAGTCCATCTCGCCGCCGACGACGATCGCCCCGCCGGGCGCCAGCAGGCGCGCGTCGGCCAGCAGAGGCGAGCGAGACGGATTGCAGGCGACCGCGATCTGTAGGGGTCCACGAACCGCGGATTCGGCGACGGCCAGCCAATATCCGGCCGAACGCGGTGCACGCGCCAGCAGCACAGAGTGCGCGCTCAGCGCATCGGCGGACGCTTGCAAATACCGCTCCGCCCGTTCACCGTCGACCAGGTGCGCCGCGGTCAGCAACGCTTCGGTGATGGTGGAAGCGCCCGACGGAGTTGCGCCGTCCAGCGGGTCGGCGGGCCGCAGCATCAGTTCCTCGGCGTCGTCGGCAGTGTCGTACCACCGGCCGGGCCGCTGTGGGTCGGCGAAGTGCGCCAGTGCGATGTCGAGTAGCTCGGTGGCGCTCGTCAGCCAGGCGCCTTCGGCGGTCAGCTGATACAGCGCAAGCAGTCCGGTGGCCAGCATCGCGTGGTCCTCCAGAATGGCGGCGCTGTCACCGACCACCCCGCCAAGGCTGGCGCGCCGTAGCCGGCCCTCGACGACGTGTAGGTTTAGCAGCGCCATGGCGCAATCCCGTGCGGCGCGGGCGAACTCGGGGTCGTCCAAGGCGACACTGGCCTCGGCCAGCGCGGTGATCGCCAGCCCGTTCCAGGAAGTAACGACCTTGTCGTCGCGTCCGGGCTGGGCCCGGGTGAGCCGGGCGGCCAGCAGCGCGGTTCGGACACGTTCCAGACGTTGCGGATCGTCCGGATCAGCGGGGTATTGCAGCACCGAGGTCCCGTGTTCGAACGTTCCGGACTGGGTGACCGCGAAAACCTCTGCGGCCCAACGTCCGTCGTCAGCGCCGAGCACCTCGGTCAGCTGCTCGGGCGTCCACACATAGGTCGAGCCTTCGCGCCCGTCGGCGTCGGCATCCAGCGACGAAGTGAACACGCTCCCGTCGGCGAGCTCGGCGAGCAGAAACCCCGCGGTCCGCCCAGCGACCCGGCGGGCCAACGGATCTCCGGTACGCCGGGCCCAGTGCGCGTATGCGCGCAGCAGCAGCGCATTGTCGTACAGCATCTTCTCGAAATGCGGTACCACCCAAGCGTTGTCGACACTGTACCGGGCGAAGCCGCCAGCCAGCTGGTCATAGATGCCGCCACGGGCCATCGCGTTGCCGGTGCGGGATACCGCCTCCAGCGCTGCCGATGATCCAGTGCGCTCGTAGTTGCGCAGCAGCGCCTCGAGAATCGCCGACGGCGGGAACTTGGGCGCACCGCCGAAGCCGCCATGAATCGCGTCCTGGTCGCGCAGCACCGTTGCCACAGCGTGGTCACACAGCGCGGGCGCCACGTCCGGGCCCCCAGAGGGCATCCCCGGGAGCGCCCCAGCCATATTGCGCAACTCGCCGGCGATATGTTCGGACGCCTCGTCGACCTCACCGCGGCGGTTCCGCCACGTTTCGGAGACGGCCGAAAGAAGCTGCAGAAAGCCGGCTTTCGGGTAGTAAGTGCCGCAGAAGAAGGGGCGGCCGTCGGGAGTCAGGAAACACGTCATCGGCCAACCGCCCTGCCCGGTGAGCGCGACGGTGGCGTTCATGTAAACCGCGTCGATGTCCGGCCGTTCCTCGCGATCTACTTTGATGCAGACGAATCCCGCATTCATCACCGCGGCCACCTCGTCGTCCTCGAACGACTCGTGGGCCATGACGTGACACCAATGGCAAGCGGCGTAGCCGATGGACAGCAGGATCGGCACGTCGCGCTCAGCTGCCTCCGCCAGCGCATGCGGCGTCCACTGCTGCCAGTGCACCGGGTTGTCGGCATGCTGACGCAAATACGGGCTAGTGGCCAGCCCGAGTGTGTTTGTCCCGGCATTGTCAGCGGGGCTCATCGCCGGACCCTGGCGCTGGTGTCGATCCGTTGGCCTGCCCGGGGGCTTGCTCCGGCGCCTCGCCGACCGTGTCGGTGCCCTCGTCGGCGGCCTGATCGGGCTCAGGGTGTTGGGGGTCGAAGGATTTGGGAACCTTTTTCAACTGCCGGTTCATCGATCGCAGCAGCAACAACGTGGCGATCAACAACAGCACGACAACCAGCAGCCCCAACGGGCTGGCCTTGCCGAAATCCGGCCCGTGGTTGTGGGGCGTCCCGTCAGCGATCACCGTGAGCAAAAGGTGATTCACCCGTCGTTCTCGATTCCGGCGAACAGGTCGTCCTCGGGCAGGTGGGCGGGCACACGCGAGCGGGCCAACTCGAATTCCTCGGTCGGCCATAGCCGCTGCTGCCATGAGATTGGAACCGCAAAGAAGTCGTGGTTCGGGTCGATCTGGGTGGCGTGCGCCCGCAGCGCATCGTCGCGCTGGCTGAAGTACGCCGAGCATTCGACGCGCGTCGTCACCCGGGACTCGAACGGGTCGTGGTCGGGGTCCCAGTGCTCGAGCCACTGCTTGAACGGGCCTTCCTGGCCGTGCTTGACGCATTCGTCGTGGAACAATTGCATCCGCGCCCGCAGGAAGCCGTGGTTGTAGTACAGCTTCGACACATTCCACGGCTCGCCGGCCTCCGGGAAACGCGCATAGTCGCCCGCCGCCTCGTAGGCGCCGACCGAAACCTGATGGCAGCGAATGTGATCAGGGTGCGGGTAGCCGCCGTTCTCGTCGTAGGTGGTCATCACGTGCGGCCGGAATTCGCGGACCACGCGTACCAGCGCCTCGACGGACACCTCCAGCGGCACCAACGCGAAGCAGTCCTCGGGCAGCGGGGGCGGCGGGTCCCCCTTGGGCAAGCCGGAGTCGACGAAGCCGAGCCAGGTGTGCTCCACCCCGAGGATCTCCGCGGCCTTCGCCATCTCGTCGCGACGGATTTCGGTGATGTGTCCATGCACATCGGGCAGGTCCATCGCCGGGTTGAGAATTTCGCCGCGCTCGCCGCCGGTCAATGTCACCACCAGCACGCGATGGCCCTCGTCCGCACACCGCGCGAGGGTGGCCGCACCCTTGCTGGACTCGTCATCGGGGTGGGCGTGCACCGCCATCAACCGCAGTTCGCTCACATGCCCCCTTATCGGTCTGCTGGGCGCCCGGTTTCGACCCTATAATTCCAGTTGCCGATCGTTGCAGCCTGTCGGCCGACGCCGGCAGTCGATTAGTCCAGACATACCCAGGCATGACCGAAACCCCCATTGATCGTCCCGAAACCCGCTACGGCCGTTCGCGGCTGTCGCGTGTGTCGCGGCGTCGGGTGGTCATCGGCATGGCCATGCTGGTCGTTGCGGTCGGCCTCGTGGTGGCCGTCATCGGCTACCAACGACTTGGCACCAGCGACGTCACCGGCTCGCTGGCCGGCTATGCGGTGATCGACAATGAGACGGCGTCGGTGACGATCAGCGTGACGCGATCTGACCCGTCGCGGCCGGTGGAGTGCATCGTGCGCGTTCGCGCCAAAGACGGCAGCGAGACAGGCAGACGAGAGGTGCTGGTCCCGCCATCGGAGGCGGCCACGGTGCAGGTGACGACGACGGTGAAATCCTCCCAACCGCCGGCGATGGCAGATATCTACGGCTGCGGCACCGACGTGCCCGGCTATTTGCGTCCGGCCTGACCAATGACAAAGAACTGCGAATATGTCGTCATCAGCTGTTTCCGCAGTGGTAACATCGATGAATGCACGGTTCCTGCTGGGACCGTGTATTGCTGCTTCATGGCCGTGAGCAGAATGGCGCTGCAGCACCCGGGGTGGGACCCGAATACCCCCGACAGCGGGGTTGGAGAAGCTTACGCGGATACGCGGAACGGATAGGACGAGGAGCGCGACGAGATGACGGATACTCAGGTGACCTGGCTGACCCAGGAATCACATGACCGGCTCAAGACCGAGCTCGATCAGTTGATCGCCAATCGTCCCGTTATCGCCGCGGAAATCAACGACCGCCGCGAGGAGGGCGACCTCCGCGAGAACGGTGGATACCACGCCGCCCGCGAAGAGCAGGGCCAGCAAGAGGCACGCATTCGCCAGCTGCAGGAGCTGCTCAACAACGCCAAGGTCGGTGAAGCGCCCAAGCAGTCCGGCGTCGCGCTGCCCGGCTCGGTGGTCAAGGTCTACTACAACGGCGACAAGTCCGACAGTGAGACGTTCCTGATCGCCACCCGTCAAGAGGGTGTCAACGAGGGCAAGCTCGAGGTGTATTCGCCGAACTCACCGCTGGGTGGCGCCCTGATCGACGCCAAGGTGGGTGAGACCCGCAGCTACACGGTGCCCAGCGGCAACACCGTTGAGGTCACGCTGATCAGTGCGGAGCCGTACCACTCCTAGCCAGGGCCTGCTCCAGATCGGCCAGTAGGTCGGCGACATCTTCGATACCTACCGAAAGCCGCACCAGGTCGTCGGGTACCTCCAACTGCGAGCCGGCCGTTGACGCGTGCGTCATGGCGCTGGGGTGCTCGATCAGCGACTCCACCCCACCCAGCGATTCGGCCAGGATGAACACCTTGGTGCCGGCGCACAGATCCTCGGCGGCCACCCTGCCGGCTCGCATGCGTACGGAGACCATGCCGCCGAAGCCACGCATCTGCCGCGCGGCGATGTCATGCCCGGGGTGAGTGGGCAGACCCGGATACAGCACCGTGCTCACCGAGGGATGCCCGGCGAGGAATTCCGCTACAGCCAAAGCGTTTTCGCTGTGCCGCTGCATCCGCAGCACCAGGGTCTTCAAACCGCGCATCGTCAGGTAGGCGTCGAACGGGCCTGGCACCGCGCCGGCCCCGTTTTGCAGGAAACCGAAGGCGTCGTCCAGCTCTTTGTCGTTGGTGACCAACGCGCCGCCCACCACGTCGGAGTGACCGCCGATGTACTTTGTTGTCGAGTGCAGCACCACATCGGCACCCAGCGTCAGCGGCTGCTGCAGCGCGGGCGAGGCAAATGTGTTGTCCACCAATACCTTTGCCGAGTGCTGTTTGCCGAGTTCGGCGATGGCCCCGATATCGGCGATGAAAAGCAAAGGATTGGTCGGTGTTTCCACCCAAACCAGCCGGGTCTGGGGCGTGATCGCATCGCGCACGGCGTTCAAATCAGACAGCGCCACCGGCGTGTACCCGACATTCCAGTGTGTAAAGACCTTGTCGATCAGCCGGAATGTGCCGCCGTAGGCGTCATTCGGGATGACCACGTGATCGCCGGGCCGCAGCATCGCGCGCAAGGCGCAGTCGGTGGCGGCCATCCCGGAACTGAACGCCCGCCCGAAAGTGCCTTCTTCGACGGCCGCCAGCGAGCTTTCCAGTGCCGACCTGGTCGGGTTGCCGGTGCGTGCGAGTCGAATCCGCCACGCAGGCCCCCGACGCCGTCTTGGGCGAACGTGCTGCTGGCATAGATCGGGGTGTTCACCGCCCCGGTCGCGGGATCCGGGCGGTAGCCAGCGTGAATGGCTTTGGTGGCTAGGCCGGTGATTTCGTGGTGTCCCTTAACGTCTTCGCTCATCGACAATCAGCCTAATGACGACCGCGG
>CAWFAR010000004.1:0-582002 GCA_963813935.1 uncultured Actinomycetota bacterium | reverse complement strand
ACGTTCGTCGACGGCGAAGGTGGCCCCGGCAAAATTGCCGCCGATGTCAATCGTCCGGTACCACTCCACCTGGGTGCACTTGACGATTTGGAATTTCGCTTCGTTTGAGTTGACAGTCACCGATGCCGTGGCAACGAGGGGAGTCTGCGGCCGTGGGGTGCAGGCCCCGACGACGGCAACAGTGAGCGCCGCAGCGACCGCGGCGATTCGGTTACGCATTGGCCCCCTCCATCCTGGCTGCCGAAAGTTCGCGGCCTGTAGTGATGATGTTATTCTCCCGATAAGAGAACGCCAATATCGGCTGTCTTCGTCCAAGGAGCAATGACGCATGGTGGACCTGGAGGTCGACGATGGGTTGGCAGTGCTCACCATCGATCGTCCTCACGCGCGCAATGCAATCGCGTTGGACACCATGCAGCAGCTGGAAAAGGCACTCGACGCGGCTGCAGGTGCTCGAGCCCTGGTTATCAAGGGCGCCGGCGATCGGGCTTTTGTCTCGGGCGGCGACCTCAAGGAGCTGAGCACGCTGCGGACCGAGGAAGACGCCTCGGCGATGGCGAAGCGGATGCGGTCGATCTGCGATCAGCTTGCCAGCTTCCCGGCTCCGGTGATCGCCGCCCTGAACGGCCACGCCTTTGGCGGCGGCGCCGAGGTCGCTGTCGCCGCCGACATCCGGGTGGCTGCCGACGACATCAAGATCGCCTTCAATCAAGTGGAGCTGGAAATCATGCCGGCCTGGGGCGGCGCCGAGCGTCTGGCCGCGCTTGTCGGAAAGGGCAAGGCACTTCTGCTGGCAGGCACCGGCACCACCCTCAACGCGGTCGAGGCCGAGCGGATTGGCCTGGTGGATCTGGTGTTGCCCCGCTCATCGTTCGACGAGGGATGGCGATCGGTCGCGAGGTCGCTGGCTCGCCATCCGGCGACCGAGATAAAGCGTGTAATCAGCGAAGTTTCGCCTGACGAGGCGATAGCATCCTTTGCACGGCTGTGGGTTGCCGACGCACACTGGCAGGCCGCAGAGCGGGTAATGAACCGCAGTGCCAGTCCGCGCCCGGCAGCTGGAGGAGCGACATGAACTCGGTGTGCAGATTGTTAGGCGCTGGCGCGGCGATCTTGGTCGCGATGACCGGTTTACTCGTGAGTACCGGCCGGGCACATGCCGATGACCCGATCATGCATCACGTGAAGTACACGGTGAGCGCACAGAATCCGATCTACGCCAACATCTATTACATCGATCAAGAGCCGGCGATGTTCTCCGACTACAGCCACGATCCCTACCGGTTCACTCCCAACGTCAAAACCGATATCGCCCCGGGCAAGCCGTGGAGCTTCGACCTGAATTTGGCGAAACCCGAAGACTGGGCCATGGTCGTCGTCAACACCGGCGGCGAACCCGGCACGCCGCAGTTTCATTGCGACCTGTCGGTGGACGGCGCCGTCGTCGTGTCCAAGGACGGGCCCAAGGGCGTGCTCTGTTCGATCCGGAACTGGTGAACCACCCAGGCCGGCGGTATACCCGCGATTGGTTGCGGCTCGCCTTCCAGGCGGCGCAGATAACTTTCGACCAGCCCCAACGTTTCGGCGTGACCGCCAGAAATGCCAACCGCCTGCTCGAGCACGAGAAACCGCGACAGGCTGGTCATCAGAACCGTCCAGACCACCGGCGGCATATCCTGCCTGGACACGCCGTAGCGCTGCAGCGCAGACGTCACCGCTTGGCGTTGTTCATCCCGGAAACGCTCCGCGTAGTAAGCGATTTCGGCTCGCAGCTCCTTTCGGTGATTCGCCAGCGCCATGAATTCCATGGAAATCCGGGTGAATGCGGGATCGGTGCCGAACCTCCACAGCGCCCACAACGGCTGAGGCGATTGCAGCGCTTGCGCCTGCACATGGAGACCTTCTTCGGCGCGGCGGCGGAAGACCTCGAGGAACAGCTCCTCCATGGTGCGGAAGTAATAGTGCACCAGCTGAGGTTTGAGCCCCGCCTTGCTCGCGAGACGGCGCGACGTGACCGCGGCGTATCCCTCATCGATCATCAGCTGCTCGGCCGCGTCGAGCAGCAGGCCGCGATTCTTCGCGTCCGGCGCCCCGATCCTGCGGGCCGATGTCATGCCTTCACTCCATACTCTCGAGGTACTCCCGACGTGCCCATGGCAGCTACGCCTGATCGTAGCCAGTTCGTTCTAGCCCGGGTCGTCGACCTTGACCCTGACATTACCGCCATGCTAAGCAGGTGCTCAGCACTTCACGGAAATCGGACTTGGGCGGCGCTGAGTCTCGCCGCTAAACCATCATTCGGCCACAGCCCGCTTTGGAGGCACGCAGGACATGAGTAACTACGACTCGATCGACTTCTTCACCGATCCGTCTTTGGTCCCTGATCCGCACCCTTACTTCGACTACCTGCGCAGCCAAAACCCGGTGCTGCGGCTGCCGCACCACGGGGTCGTCGCCGTCACCGGGTACGAAGAAGCCACCGAGGTCTATAAGGACCCCGACACGTTCTCGAACATCGTTGCGCTCGGCGGTCCGTTTCCCCCGCTGCCCTTCCAACCCGAGAGCGACGACATCAGCGCTCAGATCGACCAGCACCGCAGTTCCTTTCCGATGTTCGAGCACATGGTCACCATGGATCCACCAGACCACACCCGGGCCCGATCGGTACTGAGCAAGCTGCTGACCCCGAGCCGGCTGAAGCAGAACGAGGAGTTCATGTGGCGCCTCGCCGACCGTCAGCTCGACGAGTTCCTCACCAACGGTGAGTGCGAGTTCATCAGCGAATACTCCAAGCCCTTCGCCACCTTGGTGATCGCCGACTTGCTCGGCGTCCCGGAGGACGACCACAAGGACTTTCGCGTCGTCTTGGGTGCCGACCGTCGCGAGTCGCGGGTGGGCGCCCTGGACCACGAGTCGATCGGCATCAACCCGCTGGAGTGGCTCGACGAGAAGTTCTGCAATTACATCGAGGACCGGCGGCGCGAACCGCGCAATGACGTGCTGACCTCCCTGGCTACCGCGAAATATCCGGACGGATTCACGCCCGAGGTCATCGAAGTGGTCCGTTCGGCCACCTTCCTGTTTGCCGCCGGCCAGGAGACCACCGCTAAGCTGCTCAGTGCCGCCCTGCAGGTACTCGGCGACCGGCCGGACATACAGCAACAGCTGCGCGACGACCGCAGCCTGATTCCCGGGTTCATCGAAGAGTCGCTGCGCATGGAGAGCCCGGTGAAGAGCGACTCGCGGCTGGCCCGCAGGGCCACCAGTATAGGTGGTGTCGACATACCCGCCGGCACCGTTGTGGTGGTGCTACCGGGTGCCGCCAATCGCGATCCGCGCCGATTCGAAAACCCGCACGAGTTCGACCTCAACCGCAAGAACGTCCGCGAGCACATGGCTTTTGCCCGCGGTGTCCACTCGTGCCCTGGCGGACCCCTCGCCCGGGTGGAGGGCCGTGTTTCGATCGAGCGCCTCCTGGATCGGATGTCCCACATCGAGATTGACGAAGCCCACCACGGCCCAAGCGCCGATCGCCGCTACACCTATGAGCCGACGTATATCTTGCGAGGCTTGAGCGAACTGCACCTGACGTTCACGACCGCCGATTCGGTCGCATCCGTGGGATAAAAGGTTATTCCTAGCGAGAACTACCGGACCTGCATACCGATGAAGTAGCTGCCGAGCAGGCTTGCCGCGATGAGGACGACCCAGGCGTCGGTCAGCCGGCACAGCAAGACCGGAGCCTGCCGGACTTCCATGAACTCTCGAAAGATGATGCGCACCTTGATGACTGCAATCACGATAACGCTTGACGTGACCACAGCGCTGGCGCTGTTCGATCGATCGATGGAGTGATCTATCCAGAGATAGGCCAGCGTGAGCGACGCCAGCACCACCCAAACGATCAGAAGCCTCTTGTTGAATTTGATCACCGATCACCTCACCACGTACAGCAACGCAAAGATGAGCACCCACAAGAAGTCGACGGTGTGCCAATAGGTGGCGCACGTTTCGACGAGCTCCTGCGATCGCTGCTGTGGACTCCGGAGTTGGTAGACGATGACACCCAGGACGACGAAGCCGATCAGCAGGTGAACGAAATGGATTCCGGTGAGAAAGAAGTAGTAGGTGAAAAAGTCGTTGCTGTCCAAGCCATTTCCCATGCGGACCAGGCGGACCCACTCGAACACCTTGAAGAACAGGAACACTGCGGCGAGTGCCGCCGTGATGGCGACGTCCCTGAGCGCCGCCCGGTAGGCGCCGGCGCGCGACGACTGAACACATCGCGCCACCGACCAGGAGCTCAGCAGCAAGACGAGGGTGTTGAACACCCCGATGCGTAGGTCCAGCTGCGCCTGCGAGTGCAAGAAAAGCTCGGGATTGCGGCCCCGGGAGAACAGGTAAAAGCCGAAATACGCTGTGAAGACCAGTGTCTCGAACAACACGAAGGCCCACATGTCGGGCTGGCCTGGCACGAACCTGGCGCGCTTATCCTTTTCGGCGAGGTCGGTCATTGCGCAACCGCCTTCTTCCGCGGCAGGTCCGGCAGCGGCCCGGTACCGAAGTCTTCGCGGCGGATCATCTGAAACAGCATGACAATGAAAGTGACCTGGTAGATGCCGAACACCACCATGTCCAGCCACCAAGCGATCTCGCCATCCCACGCCAACACGCCACGCCGGAAGATCCAGCAGGGCGCCACGACCACCTCGGTCAGTGCGTTGCACAGGTTGAGATAGCCGAACCACTTGGGGAACACCCGATTCTTGTCGAGCAGAATCGCGACCATCCAGATCAGCGAGCCGATCAGGAAGACTCCCATGGTCCCGTCGAAAGACAAGAAGGCGAAGTCGTAGAGCCAACCGATCGCTTCGGGATCTCGCTCTGGTCGCAGCGTTCCGACGATCAGCGCGATGTTGAGCAGCATCATGCCGGGAACCGCACTGAGCGAGTAGATGATCAGATACGAATACCCGAACGCGCGGCTGACCGACATGCGTCGCATCGAATACGCGATGAGGGCGTTGTTGGTAGCGATCATGCCGCTGATGGCGAAGATGATGCCGAAACCAAGAGGTATGCCGAGGTGGCGTTCGGAGAACCAGTGCACCTGCGTCGCCAGGTCCCAGGTGGGCTCCGGCGGGGGTTGAACTTGCGCCACGATGAAGAACACCGGGAAGAACAAGTTGTAGAAGACGAGGAGCGCCCACCACGCCAACCAGAGTTCGCGCTTGGGGTTGTGCCGCAGCTGCCAGGCGATTCGCTGATGCAGTGGCCCCGCGGGTGGCGTGGCCGCGGACGCCTGCGGTGTCATCACCGCGCTCATGCGCTGACCAGTTCTTCGCCTTGCCGGCGGTACTCGGCGCGATCCCGATAAATGGCTCGTCCCAACACAACCCCCATCACGACGATCCAGACCGCAATGGCAACGTTCTTCACCCAGAACGACAGGAAGCCGTCCCACGCCAGCGGACCGGTCAACGACACTCCGACAAAGGCCGCGGGCACCAATGCGGCCGCAACCAGCAGGTTGAAGTAAGCCACCCAACGGCTGAATACCGGACGTGGCTGATCGTCGAAAAAGATTGCCAGGGCGAGGATTACGCTTTGCCCGATCAGAAAGGGAACCAGGATGGTGAAAGTGATCCAGCCGAAATCGTTGAGGAGCTGAGTCAGCTCCGGACTCCGCTCGGGACGAAAGGCGGCCAGCAGCCAGCAGACGTTGGCGACGAGAAACAGCGTCGGTCCGCCCGCCACGCAACCCAGCATCGCGTAGGAGAAGATCGGCGTCCGATGTGCCATTCTGCGGATCTGCAGCACGATAAGAGCCAGAATCGGGACGAGGCACACGCCGAACCAGTTGAACACGATCATGCTGTACCGGATCTCCGGAAGGTGGGCCGGATCCCGATAGAACGCGGCAACCTGATCCGCCGGCATCGAGGGTGACATCGGCGGATTGAAGCCCGGGAACAGGAAAAAGCCGGCGATCCAGAGGATCACCGCCACGGGCAACGTCCAAAGCAGAATGAGCTCTCCGTCGGTATGCCGCGGCGCGGTTCGCGCGGGTTGGCGACCGCCTGCATCGTTTCCGCCGACGTCGGACATCGGTACTCCTTCCCCGCACGAAATAGCCGCCGAAACTCGGCTAGTGAGCGAAACTAGCCGATCGGCTAGCCGCGGTCAATAGCCGTCGTCTAGTCTCGTTGCGTGGGAACAGCACGGCAGCCGGCTACCGACGGGCTTACCGGCGGGCAATCGTGGGTGATCGAATACAGCGCGGCCCGGACGCGCGTGCTCGATGCCGCGCTGGACCTGTTCGCCACACACGGGGTCAGCGGCACGTCGCTGCAGATGATCGCCGACGCCGTCGGCATCACCAAAGCCGCTGTCTACCACCAATTCCGAACCAAGGAGCAGATCGTCATCGCGGTCACCGAGCGCGAACTCGGTCGGCTGGAGCAGGCGCTCGGTGAGGCCGAAGCGCACGACGACGGGCCCCAAGCGCGCGATGCCCTGTTGGTGAGCGTGATTGAGATGGCCGTTCGCGATCGCAGGCTGGTGCGGACGTTGCAGTTCGATCCCGTCGTCGTGCGGTTGCTCGCCGAACATGAGCCATTCCAACGCTTTATGGAGCGGCTGTATCAAGTGCTGCTGAGCGATGCGGGTCTGGACGGCCGGATCGAGGCGGCGATGTTCTCCGGTGCGATCAGCACCGCGGTCATGCACCCACTTGTCGCCGACATCGATGACGAAACACTGCTCACCCGGCTTATCGACATGAGCCGGCGGCTGCTGGGTCTGCACCGGGAAGCCCACGACTGACCCCTCAACTGGCCTATGTTTCATCCAGCTAAACGGAGACAGTGCGGCTACGTGTCGGCGCGGACCCAGCTCATCATGCCGTCGTGGGCAAAACAGATCAGGAACAGGCCATCGGGCGCCTGCGCGACGTAGTTCTGGTAGTACTGGCAGGCGGCGCCTTCGTCCTTGACTCCCGCCATTGGAGGTGACCGGAACCATCGAGGCTGGTATCTCCTCGGCGAGCCGCAGAACATCAGCCGTCCGGGCTCCGAGGCGAAAGAAACGTAGCCATCGGCGACACCGAATGCGTAGTAGGTGGTGTTGTCACACGGCGCGCCTAAAACCTGATGCGGCATGATGCCCGGGGTGCAGGCGGGGTAGTCACAGACAGTCGGCCCGGCCAAGGACGGCGGCGCCGCCAGCACGCCGGCGCCGAGCAACGCGGCAACCATTGCCACGATGGATCGCACCCGATTACTCTGCCACACGCTGAAAAGAAAATTCTCCTGGTTGGAGAAGATCGCCTGAACCAAACAGCGTCCGCGCCAGACCACCCCGAACGCCACCCCGCCCCGTCCCCTGACGAGCGAGCATTTCCGCATGTAAGGGCCATGAAGGCAGCTGCCCGATGACACCGTTGAGCCCGGGCCGAAGTGATAAGCTCCTTCTCCGTGCACGATCCGGAGGGGCCTGGCGCCGACCATTGTGATGACCCGGCGGACGTGACCGATCCCGACGAACCACAGTCGCGCTCAGGGGTCGGCTCGGGCGCCGAAGCAGGCGTCCCGGAAGCGGACACAGAAGACGAAGTTGCCAAGGCTGAAGCGCGCGCCGAGGCGGCTCGGGCACGCCTCTTAAGGCTGCGCGAGGCAGCCGAAACCGGGGACGCGGACGACGACGCCGCTTCCCAAGATGTCGAGCAGCGCCCTGCGAAGTCGACCCGGGCACGACTACGGTTGCCGCGGCGTCCCGGGCGGCCACGGTGGCTCCGGCGCCCGGGACGGAAAACAATTGCTGCTGGCGTCGGCATCGTGCTCGCCTCTGCTTCCCTCGGCGCGAGCGGTTACATGGTGTGGCAGCACCACACCGCGGTGCATAATCGGCAGCTCGCCGCGGAGTTCACTGCAGCCGCTCGGCAAGGGATCACGGCGCTGATGTCGATTGACCCCGATCATGCCAAGGAGGATGTCCAGCGCATGATCGATGCCTCTACGGGCGACCAGAAGAGCCAGCTGTCAGTGATGTCAACCCTGATAGTCAAGAAGGCCGAGGACTCGAAGGTCGGCAGCAAGGTCACCGTGGAAGCCGTCGCCGTCGAGTCGTTGAGCGACAATTCGGGAGTCGTGCTTGTGGCGGCGAAAACCGCTCCCACTGGGCCGGATAACGCCAAACCGCCACCGGCCTTGTTTCGGCTCAGCGTCAATATGGACCGCGACGGCGGTCAGCTCAAGATGTCGAAAGTTGATTTCCTGCCATGACTGTCGAGCGTGGCTCGTCGCTGGACAGCACCGAAACAGCGATTGACGGCATGGCGATTCCAGACGCCGACGAGGATGGGCGGCCACCCGCTGGCGAGGGATCGGCACGCTTGCGCCGGCTGGCAGCGATTCGGCGCCGGGCCCGCCGGTGTTTGGCAAGGTGGCGTTCGATAGTCGCGACAACGCTGGTCGTTGCCGCCGTGGGAGTCGCTGCCGGTGTGTACTTCATTCTGTACCGGCCGGATCAGCGGGTCGACGATGCGACGGCGCACCGGGCAATCCAAGCGGCGTCAGATGGTGCCGTGGCGGTGTTGTCGTATTCCTACGACCATCTAAATCGCGATTTCAACAACGCGAAATCCCATCTCACCGGCGACTTTCTGGCCTATTACAGCAAATTCACCGACGATGTCGTCGCGCCGACGGCACAGCAGGGACAACTGACGACGACCGCCAAGGTGATTCGGGCCGCAATTTCGGAATTGCATCCCGATTCGGCCGTCGTGCTGGTTTTCGTCGACCAGACCACGGGAAGCGTGCAAAAGAAAGATCCCGAGAAGACGCGGAGCAGCGTCCTGGTCACGCTGACAAAGGTCAACGGTTCCTGGCTGATCGCGAAATTCGACCCGGCCGGATGAGCGCGGCAGATCTTGTTCTAACCGTTACCTGGTCGGCCGAAGCGGTGTAACGTCATCGCTCGAGAACGCCGCACCCGACGGCGAAAAGCTGCCAGAGGCACTGTCGGATTACGCGCTTCGAGGAGCACCTGATGCGTTCAGTCAAAACACTCACCACCGCAACGCTGCTGGCTGCCACTGCATTCGGCGGTTTGGGCACTGCATCCACAGCCCAGGCGACAACCAAGGAAGAAGTGGCCATCAACGGGACTTTCCGCGCCACGTCCATCGGCGATTACGCCCAGCTGAATGATCAGTACCACGGCGAGCCGACGGTCTACCAAATATGGACCATCAGCTCGACGTGCGAGACGTTTCAGGAATGCCACGGCACGGTGACCAGCGACCAGGGATGGAGCGCGCCCCTATATATGAATGATGGGGAGATGTGGAAGGTCAAACACGAAGTGCCGAATTGGGAGCGGTGCCAAGACGGTACCGCGTTCAGCGGACAGCAGACCTTCTATTTCTTCCCGGTGAACGACAATGGTGGATATCAAGTCGGGTCGCGGGTCTTATCCGGCAAGGACAAGACGGTGGGCCCGAGCGGTGCCTGCGGGCAAAACCAGTGGCTTGATATCGCAATGCCGTTGCGCCTGGATCAGCTGTCCTGACCGGGCGGTCGTAGCTTCATTGCCCCACCCCCCGCCGCTGCGCGGCCTGCATCGTCTCAGGGCGGATTCAGGTGGGAAGCATGTCCTTCCACGTCTTGGGCGCTTTCGAGGTCGCGAGATCCGACTGCTGGTACAACTTCCCGTCCGGACCGACATAGCGCCCGGTGTGCGGATCGTACTTTGCCACCACGACCGAGGGCGCGGGCTTAGATGCGTTGGCTCCGAACGAGCTTGGCGCCGCCTGGGGCTGTCCACCGTCGACCTGATCCGGTGGTGCGGGATAGGGAGGAGGGGGCGGTGCTGGCGCAGCGGGCGGCGGTGCGGGAAGTTCCCCCGCTGCAGGGACGTCGAGTGGCGCTATGGGCGGAAGGTCAGCCGACATTCGCGACATGGGCGCCAGCGGCGGTCCCGACGACGGCACCGGCGGAGAAGCTGCCCCAGGCGTGCCCGCTGGTGGATTTTCTCCCCGCGGCCCCGCGGGTGTGCCGCGCGGCACCGCTCCCGGTGGCAGCGGCGTTCCCCCGACAGGGCCGAAGATTCTGTCGTTGGAGGTAACCCGGTCGTCGGGCGGGACGCCCTGGGCGAGCAGATTCGGATCCAGTGGAGAGGGGCCTAGAGTGTGCTGTCTCATCGCCAGCGGCATGAACGGCTTGTCGCTGTTGCAGATTTCGACCGTAGGCGCGCGCTTACCCGGGTGACCCATGCAGGGATAGTTGCGGGCACCGCGGACCGAGAGCGGTGAATCCTGCGGGAGTTTGCAGTACAACCCGTCCGGTGTGTCGATGTCGGTGAGGTCGTCCGGGGATCGCCATGTGTTGGGTGGCATGAAGCCGACCGTGCAAATAGGCGGATCGTCGATCGTGAGTGCGAAGTCGCCCATGGCCTTACCGTCGGGATGGTTTTCGCCCTGAGCAGCCTGCTCAATAGCAACCGAGGACGGCAGCAACACCAGCAGCTGCTCGATCGAGGGGTGATAGGTGACGCCGATCTGCCCGATGGTCGTCAGGTTGGCCAGCAACACCGGCAGCGTCGGTTTGATTTGTTCAAGAAGCCGGGACGCTTCGTTCGCAGCCTCAGGACCGTTTTGCAGGATGGTGCGGAAGTGGGAATCGTCTTTCACCAACACATCCGAAATTCCGGCGAAGCTCCGTGCCCACGTTCTGATCGAATCGGTCGTGCTTGCTTGTGTATCCAATAGCGGCCCAGTGTCTTCGGTGAGGGCTCGGGTGCGATCGACGACGCCGTTGGCGTCGCGGGAGATTGTCTCGGAGGAATCGATCAGTGACCCCAGGTCGTAACCGGAACCGTTGAAGCCTTGGAAGGTCTCGTCGAGCAATTGGCCGAGTTTGGTCTTCGGGATGCTTTGGACCAAGGCATTGACCTGATCGAGCATCGGCCCGACCGGCTGCGGAATTGTCGTGTCGCGCGCGGAGATGACCGAACCGTCGTGCAGGTAGGGCGCCGAATCGGTTCTGGGCTGCAAGTCCACGTACTGTTCGCCCACCGCGGAGACACTGAGCACCTTCGCTGTCAGGTCCGCGGGCACCTTCGGTGAAGTGCTAAGCGACAGCGTCGCTTTCGCGCCGGTCGGGGTCAAGCCCACCGAGGTGACCTTGCCCATCTGGACCCCGCGGTAAGTCACATTGGAAAACCGATACAGGCCGCCGGTGGCCGGCAGCTCCAGCGTCACCGTCATCCGACCAATGCCCAGCAGGGTCGGCGCTTGGATGTAGAAGAGGACCATTGCGATCACACCGATGGTCCCGACGATCGTGAAGATCGCCAACTGGATCCGAACGAAGCGCGTCAGCATCTATCCACCACCTCCCGGTCCAGGCGCCGCTGCGGGCGGCGGCGTTTGACCAAGACCCGCGTCAGGCGCCGGTGCCGCAGTTGGCGGCGGTCCGGGCAGCGGGGCCGCAGCAGGTGGAGGCCCGGGCAGCGGAACTGCACCCGGCGGCGGCCCGGGCAGCGGCAGCGATGGGATCGACCCACGGTGGCCTCAGGGGGTTATGCAAAGGATCGAGTGTGTAATTCAAGCGATACGGGTCCCCGGGCTCCGGCGGTACGGGCATGTCCAGCTGCCCCCAGTGGGTTCCCAAGAACAGTGTCCGCTTGAGCCGTGGAATCGTGATGTCAAGGTCGACATGCAGGTTGAAGTAGTCGCCTCGGACCGCACGGTCGACGAAGTTCTGGGTGAACGGGAACACGAACCCGGCCGCGACCGCCGTGCCCAGCTCCGGTCCGACGTCGGCGAGCGCACGGATGGTCGGCTCCAGGTTCTTGAGGTTCTTGACCAGGTCGGCCTGAGCGTCGTTGACCAACCGGGTGGCGGTGTTGCTGAACACGCGCAGATGATCGAGGGCGGCCGTCAGGCGCGGTCGCTCCTTGATCAGCACATCGAGGGCGGGCGGTATCTTGCGCAGCGCCTCGGTGAGAACGTCGCGTTGTCCGGCGAATGTGGCCGAAAGCCGGTTCAGCGCCTGGATGGAGTCGACGATGTTGTCCCGTTGTTGGTCCAGAGTTCCCACGAACGTGTCGAGGCGAGTAATCAGATCACGGAAGGCGCCCTCGTGCCCGGACAGGGCGGCGGAGAAATTGTGGATGATCTCCCCGATCTGCCCCAGTCCCCCACCGTTGACGACCGCTCCCAGCGACGACAGCGTCTGCTCTGTCGACGGGTAGGCCGATGACCGACTGAGCGGGATGGTGGCGCCCGGCTGCAGCCGTCCGCTGCCCGACTGGCCGAGCGGCGTATTGAGTTCCACGTGCATCGACCCCAGCAGGCTGGTCTGACCGACGGTGGCCACCACGTTGGCCGGGACGACGACGTCGCGCTTTACCGAGATCTCGACGTCGGCGTGCCAGCCTTGCACCCTCATCGTGCCGACACTGCCGACGACGACGTCGTCGATCATCACCGGCGAATTCGACTCCATCGTACCGACATTCGGCAGTTCGACGTGGTAGATGGTGGCCCCCGGCCCGCGTCCGACCGCACCGGGCAGTGGTAGTGAGTTCAGGCCGTGGAATGCGCATCCCGTCGCCGTCAACACCACACAACAGCCGACGACGAAAACCCGCCGAGCCGCGAGCCGGGCGATCATTGTTGTGTCCCTTCGGCCGGCAACAACATGCCCGACACGCTCGGGGGCGGTGGTGGCATCGGGGTGGACGGCGGGGGTGGTAGCGGCATCGCCGCGCCCGGTATCCGCGCCGGTGGCACCGCCCCCGGCGGTCCAACCGGATCACCGGGCAAGCCGGTGTAGGCCGACACCGCGGGCGGGATCTCGGGTGGTCCGGGTTTCGGGCCCTCGCCGCCGGGGGCCAGGCGCGGTTCGGTGTAGAGAATCTTGGACGGGTCGATCGACTTGCCTATGAATGGGTCGATGGGAATTGGCGATTGATTAAAGTTGAGCAGTCGCAATCCGGGACCGAGAAACAGGGCGCACAGCTTGCCCGATTCGACCGCGGTGACGTTCTCGATGCCGCCGATTTGGTCGCAGCCCGGGAAGGAGAACAGAAGCTGACCGCCCCACGTGGGATTCGCGAAGTTCATCAGCCCGAACCCGCCCACGATGGTTCCGGTGTCGGCGTTGTAGTCGTTGAAGAAGTTGCCGAGCGCATTCGGCGCGCCGTGCAGAATGTTTTCCAGGGCCATGTGGTGATCGACCAGGTTCTGTGTGACGTCGGCCAACCTGGCAATCTGCTCGCTGGTCTGGTTGCGAGTGCCGGCGATGAATCGCTGCACCTCGCCGAGCGCCGTCGACAGATCTGTCAGCGCCGCGTCCAGGTCAGATTTGCTGTCGTTGACCACGCTGGTGAGCGTCGCCAGGCGGTCGTTGAATTGCACGAGTTGGACGTTGCTATCGCGCAGCGCGCCGACGAAGGTCTGCAGGTTTTTGATGATGTCGACGATGTTGCCGCTACCGTTGGCGAGGATGCGGCCCACGCCTGACAGTTGGCCGAGTGTTTGCCGCAGCTTGTCTCCGTTGCCGTCGAGCGCATTGGCGGCGCTGTCGATGAACCGGCCCACCGACGTACCCGATACACCACTCTTCGGTCCCAAATCCGTTGCCAACCGCATCAACTGGGTTTTGACCTCGTCCCACTCGACCGGCACTGCGGTCCGTTCGACCGGGATCACTGCGCCATCGTGCATAACCGGCCCACTATCTCTATAGGCCGGCGTGAGTTGGACGTAGCGGGCGGACACCAGATTCGAGGCGACGATTACCGCCTTCGCGTCCGCCGGAACGGACACGTCGCGGTCGACCTTGAGGGTCATCTTGGCCTGTGTGCCCTGCGGCTGAATGGATTTGATGGTGCCGACTTTGACACCCGAGACCCGCACCTCGTCGCCGGGGTAGATCGCGGTGGCGGTGGTGAAATATGCCGTAATCGTCCGCGGGCCGAAGAACGTATTGCGGACGAGCAGGGCAGCGCCGGCAACGACGAGCCCGACTAGGACGACCGCCGCCACGCCCGTCAGCCTGCTGCGCGGGATCCGGGCGATCATTGCGATCCCCCGACCCTGCCACCCAACGTACAACCAGGGCACATCGGTATAGCGTTGTACGGCCAGGGGGTCAGCGACCGAGGCACCAGCGACGGGAAGCCGGGACCGCGAGCCGTGTCGAAGGTGCGGAATCCCCAGAGGTAGTCGAACAACGGCTGGAAGAGTTGCGGGGCAAGGAAGTTCGGGACGAACGCCGAGTAGGCGTACATGCTGGCGATGCCCTCGCCGACCGTGATCTCGAATTTGGCGAGACCCGGCAGCGCTTTGGCGATGTTGTCGCGGTTCTTCTCCAGCACCCCGGTCACCCTATTCAGCCTCTCCAGCGTCGGTGCCAATGTGCTTTCGTTGTCGTGCACCAATGCCGTCAGCTGCTTGGCCACCACCGACGTGTTGGCCAGCAGGTCCACGATCTCCTGCCGGCGCGCCACCAGCACTTCGAGCAGAGTGTCGGAGTTGAGGATGAGCTTGTTGACCTGCTGGCTGCGTTCGGAAAGAATCCCGGTGACGTCGCCGGCACTCTTGAATAGTTCGCCCAGGGACTTGTTGCGGCCGTTGAGGGTGCGTGATAACCGGGTGAGTCCGTCGAAGGCCGGCCCCAATTGGGGCGCGATCTGATCGAGCGTCGCCGACAGCGTGTCCAACGACTGATTCAGCGTCGCGGTGCTGGTCTCGGCAGTGTTCGATGTGAAGTCGCTGACCGCTTCCGTCAACGAGTAAGGCGAGGACGTGCGCGAGACAGGGATGACAGCCATCGGATGCATCGTGCCGCTGCCGGCGGACTCCAACGCCAGCATCCGCGCGCCCAGCAGCGTGTCGGTGCGGATGTGCGCCGAAGTCTCCGACCCGAGCAGGATGTTGCCCTTCATCGAGAACGTCACCAGCGCATCGCCGTGGCGCAGCTTCACATCCGACACCGTGCCGACCTTCATCCCCGACACCGTCACGGGGTTGCCCAGCGCAAGGCCGCCGGCTTCCGAGAACAGCGCCTGATACCGGACCATCGTCGCCCATGAGATGAACCGGTCGGGCGACAGGCCCACCAGGATGACCATGGTGATCAGGGCAACGCCGATGAGCCCGGCCTTGACGAGCCCCAGTCCGCGATACTTGAGCATTAGGGTTCCGTGCACCTTCCTGCATCTGACCTGAAGATATTGGAGTGCACCGTCTTGCCCGAAAGATCCGTGCCGCGGAGCTCTAACTGGCACAGGTAGTACGGGATGGTGGCGCCGTTCACGCCGAGTCGGATGAGCTTGCGGTAGTTCTTTGGCGCCTTGCCGATTGCGGCGTCGAGGCGGTCCTTGTCGCCGTCGAGTATCGGCGCCAGCCGATTCAACTGAGCTATGGTGCCGGACAGCGGCGGCCGCGCGCTGGCCAACAGATCTGCCAGCGAGGCGGTTCCCCTGTCGAGGGCGTCAATGGCGGACCCGATGGTGTTGCGGTCGTCCGACAGCCCGCTGACAAGCCGCTCGAGGCGATCGATTGCGGCCGAAAAGTTGCCGCCTTCCTTGTCGATGTACGCCACCACGGTGTTCAGGTTGTCGATCAGTTGCTGCACGGTTTGATCGTTGTCGGCCAAGGCATTTGAAAACGAGGTCGTCTTGGCGAACAGCGACTCGAGAGTCCCACCTTGGCCCTGGAACACCTGCAACAATCCTGACGTTAGCGCGTTGACATCGCGTGCATTCAGGCCCTGGGTAACGGGTTTCAGTCCGCCGAGCAGCAGATCGAGGTCCAGCGCCGGCGCGGTGCGGCTGACGGGAATCTGACCCCCGGCCGTTAGGCGCGTGGTCGAGCCCGGACCATCGATGAGTTCGAGGTAGCGATCGCCCACCAGGTTCAGGTAGCGGACCGCCGCCCTGGTGCCCTCGGTGAGGACGACGTCGCGGTCGGCGTCGAACTTCACCACAACTTTTTTGTCCGGCTGCAGCGAAACGCTGTCGACCGTGCCCACCCGGACCCCGGCGACCCGCACCGACTGCCCCACCTTGAGACGCGACACGTCGGTGAACACCGCCGAATACCCGGTCGTCGAACCCGTCCGGTACTGGCCGAAGATGAAGAACAGGAAGGCGGTCAGCATCGCCATCACGACCGCAAAGATCGCGAACTTGATCAGCGTGGCGCGCGTTCTCATCCGGGTTGTCCAACTTGTGCGGAGTTGCGGGGCGGACCGGCGATCGGCCCGTACAACAGCTGTTTGAGCAGATCGGAGTTGATCAGTACCTGTGGGTTTCCGTACCCCCCCGGGTTGGCGCCGATATCGGTAATCAATTGCGGCGGGTTAGTGTTGAACGGCAGCTTGGGCAGACCCATGCACTGCGGGCCGCCCGTCGCCGCAACCTTGGGCAGGTTCGTCGGATACCGATAACGTTCGGCGCCCAACGTGAGACCCGCCGATATGTTGATGCTCGGTTCCGACAACGGCGCACCGTGCCCTATCTGTATGAGCCCGCCGAAACCGCAGGTGAACACCTCGTGGTACTCGTTGGTCAGATCGGTGGTCGGCACCAGCAGATGCAACACATTCGTCAGCGGTTCGCGGTTTGTCGACAAGACGTCGTTGCCGATGTCGGCCAAGCCGATCGCGCTGATCAGCAAGGCATCCAGGTTGTGCTGCTCATCAACAAGCGTCTTGCTGATCCGGATCGCGTTAGCTGCGGTCTTCACCAGGTCCGGTGCCGCGTCGGCATAGGCGTTGGACACCGCCGGTAAGACCGCGAGGTCATGACTGAATGCGGGAAGGCTCGGCTCCAGTCTGGCCAGAAACGAATCCAAGTCGCTCAGCGACTGGCCAAGCTGTGGGCCCCGCCCACTGAACGCTTGTGCCAGCGCACCCAGTGACTCGTTGAGCTTCGGCGGGTCGATCTGCGCCAGAACCGACACCAGTTGCTGGAACACCGTGTTGACTTCGACCATGACGTGCTGGCCCTGCAGCGTCTGGCCACTGCGTAGCCGCTGCGCCGAGGGTTGGGCAGGTGGTACCAGCTCGACGGACTTCGCGCCGAACACCGTCGATGAGGCGATGTCAACGAGCACGTTGCCGGGAATGAAGCGCAACTGCGACGGGTCCATCGCAAGGTGAATGGCCGCCTCGCCGTTGGGCAGCGAGTCGATCGAGGCGACCTTGCCCACCTGCACGCCGCGCATCTTGACCTTGGCGTTCGGGTTCATGACCAGGCCGGCGCGTTGCGAGATCACGGTCACCGGCACGGTTTCGGTGAAGGAGCCCTGAAACAGACCCACCGCCAAGGCGAAAATCGCGCAGATGATGACGATGGTCATCAGTCCGAGCAGGGGTGGTAGGTAACCGGGCGGTCCGTGCCGGCTGGCTGCGCCAACATGGCCGGAGCGTGCAGGCCGGCCGCCGACCGAGCCGCGACCCGCTGGCACGTTCTGCGTCACTGCCGTCCCACCTCCTCTGCTACCCGGACAGGTTGAAGTTGCCGTTGCTGCCGTAAATAGACAGCGAGATCAGCAGCGTTACCGACACCACGACAATGAGCGAGGTGCGCACCGCGTTACCCGTCGCTTGGCCGACGCCGGCAGGTCCACCGGCGGCGAAATAACCGTAGTACGTGTGTATCAGCAAGATGGTGATCGCCATCAGCGCGGCCTGCAGGAACGACCACAACAAGTCGATCGGGTTCAAGAAGGTCGAGAAGTAGTGGTCGTACAGACCCTCTGACTGCCCGAACAAGAACGTTGTGGTGAATCGGCTGGCGAGGAACGACAAAATGACGGCGATGCAGTACAACGGCGTGATCGCCATCATTCCGGCCACGATCCGGGTGCTCACCAAGTACGAAATCGGGCGAATTGCCATGGCTTCCAGCGCGTCGATCTCTTCGTTGATCCGCATGGCACCCAGCTGAGCGGTCACCCCGGCACCGAAGGTTGCTGCCAGACCGATCCCGGCGACCACCGGAGCCGCGATACGCACATTGATGAACGCGGCAAGGAATCCGGTCAGCGCCTCGATGCCGATATTGCCCAGCGAGCTGTAGCCCTGGACGGCCAGCGTGCCGCCCGCGGCCAGCGTCAGAAAGCCGACGATCACAACGGTTCCGCCGATCATCGCCAAAGTGCCCGCACCCATGCTGATCTCGGCGATCAGACGGATCACTTCGCGCCGATAGTGGACAGCAGCGAAGGGTATCCCGGCAAGCGCCTTCCCGTAGAACGCGGTGTGGTCGCCGACCCGCCCCAACGAGGCGACCGGCCTCTCGAGTTGGCGGGTTAATCGTGGATAGACAGCTCTCAGCGCCACCGGCAGCCCCCCTACTTCGCCGTCATCTTAATGCCGATCGCGGTGACGACCACGTTGACGACGAACAGGGACATGAAGGCATACACCACGGTCTCATTCACCGCGTTGCCGACCGCCTTGGCGCCCCCACCGGAGATGCTCAAGCCCCGATAGCACGCGACCAATCCGGCGATCAGGCCGAAAAGCGCTGCCTTGACACAGGAAATGATCACTTCGGGAACGCCGGTCAGCAGGGTGATACCCGCGGCGAACGCACCAGGATTGACATGTTGGACGAATACCGAAAAGACGTAGCCGCCCACAATGCCGATGATGACGACCAGGCTGTTCAGCAACAGGGCCACCAGCCCCGAGGCCAGCATGCGCGGAGTCACCAGGCGCTGAACCGGATTGATACCCAAGACCTCCATCGCGTCGATCTCCTCGCGGATCGTTCGCGAACCCAGGTCGGCGCACATGGCCGTGGAGCCGGCGCCGGCCACGATCAACACGGTCACTAGCGGGCCGACCTGGGTGACAGCACCGAAAGCGGCACCCGCACCGGACAGATCCGCCGCACCGAGTTCTCGCAACAAGATGTTGAGGGTGAAGCTGACTAGGACGGTGAACGGGATGGCCACCAACAACGTGGGGGCCAGCGCGACCCGCGCAATAAACCACGACTGTTCCAGGAACTCGCGTGCCTGGAACGGCCGGCGGAACACGAACCTGACCGCGTCCGCCGACATCGCAAAGAGACCCCCAACCGCCTGCGCGGGCCCGGAGAGGTTCCTTGTCAGTCTCAGCTGGGGCAGGCCGGGTGACCAGCGGTCGTCGCCCTTATCTGCCATCGGCCTCAGTCCCTTCCAAAGTTACGAGACCGGCAGTCTTGTTCTCCCGCAACGACTGCGGTAAATTCACCTGCACCAACGGTTCCGAATGTATCTCGCCGAAGGCGAAATGCTCAGCGGGCAGCCACATTCCGGCATCTATCTCCGGCGTGACAGCCGCTACCATCCTCACGCCAGTCCTCCGTTCTGTTGCGTGAGTTGGCGCTCCAACACAAGGCAAGCCGAACAAGGCCACCCGTCTTGTAGCGTCCGGCGATTATGACTCATGCCGCGTCCGGGTGGAGCGAAAAATGCATAACCGTTATCGGACAGGCTTTGCCCACAGCACCCATGTAGCGCGCGGGGGTCTCAGCAGAAGGCTTAAACATTCCAGGGCAGCTCCGGTCCTAAGTGACGGCTCCGACCGTCTTGAGTTCGATAATGCGGTCCCAGTCGAGCCCGATTTCCATCAAGATCTCGTCGGTCTGCTCGGCGAATCCGGGCGCCGGCCCAGTCTGCGGCGGGGTGACATCGAACTGAACTGGATTGGCAACCAGTTCGAGTTCGCCTGCGCGCACAACATACTCGTTCGCACGGATCTGCGCGTCATCGGCCGCCTGCAGCGTGTCCTGCACGGGTGCCCACGGACCCGCGAGCGTGGCAAAGCGTTCGCTCCACTCGGCAAGCGTCCGGGTCGCAATGACCTTGGTCAAGATCTCGACCGCCTCCGCGGTATTCGCCGCGATCTTCTCGGCGGTGTCGAAGCGGGGATCGTCGGCCAGTTCCGAACGGTCGATGTGCCGGCAAACGTCGCCCCAGAATTTGCCCGGCTGCATCATCACTAAGGAAATGTAGCGGCCGTCGGACGTCGCATAGACGCCCACCAGGGGGTTGACAGGTGACCCGTGTATCCCGGGCGGCGGTGCCTCCAGCCGCTGACCCAGGTGCCTTGTCAAGGCCACTGTGTGCCCCAACGACCACAGCCCGCTGCCCAGGAGCGACACATCGACGACGGACGGTTCGCCGGTGCGCTCGCGCTTGAGCAACGCCGCCGCGATGCCGCCCGCGAGGTTGGTGCCTGAGATGGTGTCGCCGTAGGCGGGACCGGGCGGGTTGATCATGCCCTCGTAGCCCATCGGGGTGATGGTGGCGGCGGTTCCGGCTCGGCACCAGAACGCGGTCATGTCGTAGCCACCCTTGGTGGCCTCTTCGCCGCGCGGGCCGAGCGCACTTCCCCGCGCGTAGATGATCGACGGGTTCACCGCCCGGATGTCCTCGACGTCGATACCGAACTTCTGCCGTGCACTGGGCAGGAAACTGGTCAAAAACACATCGGACCGGCGCGCCAGCTCGTAGAGCACTTCCTTGCCCTCGGGTACCGACATGTCCAGTCCGATGCTGCGCTTGCCGCGGTTGGCATGCTCGATGTTGGGATTCGGGTCACCTTCCACACGCAACATGCCGGTCTGCCGAAGTCCGCGTTGCGGGTCGCCGGTCACCGCATGCTCGACTTTGACCACATCGGCGCCCCATTCCGCCAGCACGGCGCCCGCCGATGGGACGAACCCGTACATGGCGACTTCCAGAACGCGGATGCCCTCCAATGGCCTCATACCGGTGCCCCTCCGGCCGGCACGGCCGGGACAGCATAAGCCTTGCGCTCTGAGAATTCCTCGAGCCCGGCGACGCCCATCTCGCGGCCGTCCTGCGGTGGCATTCGACTCCCTAGTGTGTTTACGGTCACGAAAATTTCATTCTCTTCCTCGGCGAATCTTACATTCGAGTCTCGAGAATTCAAGAAACTCTCAGGAATGAGATCGACCGGCTGACCAGCCACGCAATTGCTCATACGCTGTAGCGCGAGGGCTCTCAGCGCTGGCCGAAAGTGGTTTTCCGGGTATGTTGCACGCCACTCCGGCGCGAGAGTAAGGTTCTCATAATTGCAAGGGAGATTCTTTGTGGCTGAGACGGCCCCGTTTGCGGTAGAGGCTCGCTTAGTGGTGAAGACGTGAAGACCGCGGTGGTCACCGGTGGCGGATCCGGCATTGGCCTGGCCGTCGCGCATCGACTCCGTGCCGACGGTCTTGACGTCGCCACCATCGACCTCAGACCGTCCGACACCGATCTGTCTTTCACCGCCGACGTGACGGACCGCTCGCAGGTGGACGCCGCGCTTTCGGCGATCCGCGCCCGACTGGGGCCGGTGACCGTTCTGGTCAACGCCGCGGGCCTGGATGGGTTCAAGCGGTTCAACAAGATCACGTTCGAGGACTGGCAACGAGTGATCGACGTCAACCTCAACGGGGTGTTCCACACGATTCAGGCGGTGCTGCCGGACATGGTGGAGGCCGGGTGGGGACGGATCGTCAATATCTCGTCGTCGAGCACGCATTCGGGCGCTCCCTACATGAGTCATTACGTGGCAGCCAAATCCGCGGTCAACGGGCTCACCAAGTCGCTGGCACTCGAGTACGGGCCCAGCGGCATCACGGTCAATGCCGTGCCTCCGGGTTTCATCGACACCCCGATGCTGCGCAGCGCCGAGCAACAGGGCTACCTCGGTGATATCGAGCAGACCATCGCCCGGACCCCGGTGCGGCGGATGGGCAAGCCGGAAGATATCGCGGCGGCATGTGCCTTCCTGGTGTCCGAGGAAGCCGGCTACATCACCGGCCAGATATTGGGCGTCAACGGCGGTCGAAACACCTGAACGCGGCAGTATTGACGCGGCGCTCGGCGCTACCAACCAAAAGGAGAAAATGTGGGAGACGGCCCACAGGGGCGCGCACCTGAGCCCCTGAAGGAGACACCGTGAAAGTCTGGGTTGATTCCGAACGATGCCAGGGCCACACCCTGTGCTCGATGATTGCTCCGGATTCGTTCCAGCTCAGCGACATCGACGGAAGTTCGTCGGCAATCGACGAAGTGGTGCCTGACGATCGGCAGGACAAGGTTCGTGAAGCCGCACAATCCTGTCCCGAGCAGGCCATCATGATCACGGACGAAACGTAAAGGGAGACAGCACGTTGAGTGTCGACGACATCGTCAGCGACAGCGATCGTAAGAAGAACCGGTATCAATTCGACCGGCACTCCGCGGAATACCGGTCGCAGTTCAAAACGATCACCGAGGAGATGCACGCCCAGTGCCCGATGGCCTGGAGCGACACCTACGGCGGGCACTGGGTTGCGGCAGGCAGCCACGAGGTGTTCGAGCTTGCCCGCTGCCCCGCCGTCTCTAACGATCACGACGTCAACAACGAGCGCCGTGGCTACAAAGGCATTTCCATCCCGACGGCCAGCCGCATCAACGGGGTGCGGGGCGGCATCCTGGAGATGGACGACCCTGAGCACCGCACCTACCGCACCGTGCTCAACCCCTATCTGTCGCCGGCCGCGGTCAAACGCTGGGAGCCGTTCATCGACGACGTAACGCGTGCCTGTCTCGACGAGAAGATCGAACAAGGCAGCATCGACTTCGTCGACGATCTGGCCAACATCGTGCCCGCTGTGCTGACACTGGCGATCCTGGGCATCCCGCTGAAGAACTGGAAGATGTACAGCGAGCCGGTTCACGCGGCGGTGTACACCCCTGAGCATTCCCCGGATATCGAGCGTGTCACCGAGATGCACCGGCAGATGGGGCTTGACCTGGTCAACAACATGATCGAGATTCGCAACAATCCGCGACCTGGCGTGGTCAATGCTCTGGTCGAGATGCGGATCGACGGCGAGCCCGCTCCCGATCTGGAAATCTTGGGAAATCTCGGTTTGGTCATCGGCGGCGGATTCGACACTACGACGGCCCTGACCGCCCACTCGCTGGAATGGCTGTCGGAGAATCCCGATGAGCGAGAACAGCTGCGGCGCAACCGCGCTAGCTTGCTCGATTCCGCGACCGAAGAGTTCCTGCGCTTCTTCACCCCGGCACCCGGTGATGGCCGGACATTTTCCGATGATGTCGAGCTCGACGGAAGCCAGTTCAAAGAGGGTGAACGGCTGTGGATTTCGTGGGCCATGGCCAACCGCGATCCCTCTGTGTTCCGCGAACCGGACGCGATCGTCCTGGACCGTAAGGGTAACCGGCACTTCAGCTTCGGCATCGGCGTGCACCGTTGCATCGGATCCAACGTGGCACGCACCGTGTTCAAATCGATGCTGACCGCCGTCCTGGACCGCATGCCCGACTACCACTGCGACCCCGATGGGGCCGTGCACTACGAGACCATCGGCGTCATACAGGGCATGCGGAAGCTGCCGGCGACCTTCACGCCTGGCCCCAAGGCCGGCGCCGGTCTCGACGAGACCCTCGACAAGCTGCAGCGCATCTGCGACGAGCAAGAGCTCGCGAGACCCGTCACCGAACGCAAGGAACCCGCAGTAATCGACTGAGCCGCTCACGGCCCAACTGGGGGCACCGCCCGCTTGCGGGGGACACGTTACGCACCTGAAAGCGGGCCGTTGACTGCCGCGATTTTTCCGAGTAGGCCTTTTCAGCGTGACCGCGCCCTATATTTGGGGCAAGTGCGCGTGCAGAGATGGGAGACGCATCGGTGAAGACTTTCGCAGTGAGCCTTGCGCTTGTCACGGCCGCGCTGACTGTTTCGCCGACCGCCCGCGCGGACATGCTGGTTGGCAACTACAGGTTGGACACAAACCGGGATCCTGGCCACAGCTGGATTTGGGCGATTAACCCGTGCACTCCTAAAGTGCCGGGATGCCTGACCATCCAAGGGGTACCGCAACCCAACGGGCAAGCGGCGCCCTACAAGGCAGACGCTCACCTGTCCAACGGCCGCTACACCATGACCGTTGACGTGCCCGACGGTGTGCGCTGCGTGGTCCAGTTCTTTCCCTCACACGATGTCTATTCGTGGGATGCGGTCTCACTGGGCGGTGAGGTGGTCTCCACCTACGACACGGGCTGCGGCGGCGGCCCAGGCGGCAGCAACACTTACCCCTTCTCGCTCCTACGGTGGTAGCTCCGACCGCCTTGGTTAGCCGCGTGGTAGCCCGAGCACGCGCTGGGCGATGATGTTGCGCTGAATCTCGGAAGTGCCTCCGGCGATGGTGCCGGAAAAGCTTCGCGCATAACGCTCGAACCAGCTGGCGAAATAGTGGTCGAGGTTCATCGGCGCGTACGGTCCGGTCTGCCCCGGGTGGATGAGCCCGTCGGGGCCGGCACTGTGCAGGGCATGTTCAAATCCGCGTAGTTCGGCTTCGGAACCGAGCAGCTTGAGCACGGATATCGCGGCCACGTCGTCTTCGCCGCGAGCGGCGCGGGCCAGGGCCACCGAACCCAACAGGCGCAGCGCCTGTTTGTCCATGATCGTGGTGGCGTACTGATCGCGTTCGAGTTCCGTGGTGGGATGGAAATCGGCGAGCAGATTCTCCATTCGATCGGCAAAACCCAGCCACATCATGGTGCGTTCGTGCCCGAGGGATCCGTTGGCCACCCGCCATCCCTGGTCAAGCTCGCCAACCAGATTCTCGGCCGGCACCCGCACATCGGTGAAGAACACCTCGTTGAAGTCCAGGTCGTCGGCGGAGCAGATCGAGGGGAACGGCCGGCGCACAATGCCCGGAGTGTCGGTCGGGATCAGTAATGCACTGATGCCCTTGTGTTTTGGCACATCCGGATCGGTACGCACAAAGGTCAGCAACACGTCGGCGTCGTGGGCACCAGATGTCCACACCTTCTGCCCGTTGACCACGAAGTGATCGCCCTCGAGCACCGCGCGGGTACGTAGCGACGCCAGATCGGAGCCGGCGCTGGGCTCGCTCATCCCCAGCGAAGCGGTGATCTCGGCGCGCAGGATCGGCACCGCCCAGCGGTGTTTTTGTTCGTCGCTGCCGAACGTCAATAGCGATGCCGCAACGATATTCACACCCTGCGGGTTGAGGCTGTGGTAGATCCGCCGGCGGCAGAGTTCCTCGAGGTGGACGAATTGCTGGACGACCGTCGCGTTGCGCCCACCGAATTCGGGGGGCTGACCGGGCAGCAGCCAGCCGTTGTCGAACAACAACCGTTGCCAACGACGCGCCCATTGCGGCATGTGCGAGACCGACCGAGGGCGTTCCAGGGTTTCGCTTGCGGGAGGCAGATTTTCGTCAAGGAACGCCGCGAACTCCGCCCGAAACGCTTCGACGTCGGGATCAAAAGTCAGCTGCACGGTACTCCTCTGCGATCCGCGCTCGATGCTCCGCCGCGCCGCCCAGCATGAGCTCACCCGCTTTGGCCCGCTTGAGCGCGAATTGGAGATCGTTCTCCCAGGTGAAGCCCATCGCGCCGTGCAGCTGTAAGCCGTGCCGGAATACCAGCGATTGACACTCCCCCGCCGACGCTTTGGCCATCGCGGCCGCCAATCGGCGCCGTGGATCGTCAGCGGAGATCGTCAATGCGGCGAAGTAAGCCAACGCCCGGGCACGTTCCACCGCGACGTGCATGTCAGCGCACTTGTGCTGGACGGCCTGGAACGAACCGATTGGTACGCCGAATTGCTGCCGGCTGCGGACATGCTCGAGGACCAGATCAAGGATGCGTTGACAGGCGCCGACGATGTGGATTGCCATGCCCGTCAACGCAATATGGCGGGCACGCTCGGAGTCAACCGTCAGCCGCTCGCTGTCGGGCACATGAACCCCGCCGAAGGACAAGTCGGCGACATGCAGCACTGGGTCGAAAACCGAAGAGCGCCTAGCTGACACCTGATTACCCGCGACGATGAACACTCCGGCATCGGTCACCACCGCCAACCGGTCGACACGATCGCCGTCGAGGACGTGGCGTGCCGTACCCTCCAACACCCAGCCCTCGGCGTCCCGGTGCGCTGACACCCCGTTGAACACCGCGGTACCCGACTCGTGCGGATCGAACCGATCCGCGGCCAACGGCGCGAACTGACTCATCGTCGCCAGGAACGGTGTGGGATCGGTCGCCCGGCCCAACTCTTCGAGCACGATAGCCAGCTCCACCGCGCTGGCCGGATCGTTCAGCTCCGTCCAGCCCTGGTCCACATACGACTTCCAAAGCGGGCTCGGATCCACGCCATCCTCGGCCACGCTGCGCACCAGCGACGGTGGACACTGCTTGGTGATGACATCGCGCACCGTGTCCTGCCACAGCCGCTGATCAGCATCGAACTCCAACAGCATCCGGGCCGCCTCCTGTAGTCGCCGCCACGGCGAGAATACCATTCTCCCTTGCGAAAGTAATAATCTCGAAATTGGCGTATGAGGTGACCAAAACGCGCGGTGAGCGCGTTTGCCGGTGGTGGCTAGGTCGCGGCCGCGACCAGGTCGCCGGCCGGCGCACCCCAGTGGTCGAGATTCACGAACTCGGCAAGCGGGCGGCGGCGAACCGGCCCGTGCTTGCCCTTCGGCCACCCCACCACGATGTGGCCGGCAACCATCCAGTCCTCGGGAACGCCGATCGCGTCCCTCAGCGGCCGCTCGCCGCCGTACGAAGCCCAGCTGGTGAGACATGCCCCCAAACCTTGGGCGCGAGCGGCGAGCAGAAAGTTCTGCATGGCGGGAAAGATCGACCCTCCGAGCAGGAGTTCGGACGCCGTTGGATAGTGCTGCTGCGCGAACAAGACCGACGTGAATTCGCCCGCACGGTCATGCAGTTCGTAGGTCGCGCGGTACGTGCGGGCGCGGCGGCTGTTGTCGTCGTCGGCGGGCCGGGTCATTCCGTACACCGGCTCGATCACTTCCAAGGCATGTGCCGCAGCCTTGGCCACGACGGCCCGCTGCTCGGGTGATCGCAGCACGACGAAGCGCCAGCCCTGCGCGTTGGCGCCCGAGGGAGCCCACCTGGCCGCTTCGAGGCACCGCGCGAGGGTGATGTCGTCGACCGGCTCGTCGGTGAAGCGTCGGATCGTCCTGGCGGTCGACATCACTTCCCAGACGTCACCGCTTGCTCCCGTCATGGCTTCTCCCTCTGTGGTCCCTCTCTGATCCCCGCCTCACGGGCTCCTTGATGCAACCTATCGTGACGCGACGCGAAGGTCAGGGCCGCGCCCGAAACCGACAGCGCTCGAGCAGGATTGCGGCGAGCCGCTGTGGTTCGCTGTACATCAAGTCATGACACGTGTCGAGGCAGACCAGCGTGTCGACGCCGCCAAGGGACTCAATACATCGCTGCTGCTGTCGTGATGACAGTGCCCTGTCCCGCAAGGTCATGATCCACGTCCGGGGTACCTCGGCGGGCAAATCACTGCGATCGACGCGCTCGATAATTACGCGAGCGGACTCCGGATACAGGCGCGACAGCGCGTGCCTTCGCTGCTCACGCGACATCGCGTTGCAAAACGCCAACCGTGCTGCCGTTTTGGGAATTGTCGCCAATTGGTGGATCCGGGGCCCTATTCGTGCCAACGGCGCCAGCGGCCCGCGGAGGGTGTCCACCACCGACATTCCCTGAGGAGGAATGAACGCCGCCGCCAGCACCATCTCGCGCACCCTGGCTGCGCCGAGCCTGGCGACGACACCGGGCACGGTCAGCCCCCCCAGCGAATGCCCCACGACGACAACATCACCCATCAAGGCGTTCTCTACATCATCGACCACCGAGTCCACCCAATCGGCGATGGTAACTGTTGCCAGATCCGCGGGGTTGCGGCCTCGCCCAGGCAGGTCGACCGCGAGCACGCGCAATTTTGGTTCCCGACAGGTTAATTCGGCGATGGTCAAATCCCAACAGTCAGCGGCGTGCGCCCCGCCATGAATGAGGACAAGATCGGGCAGGTCCATTTGAATGTCGACTGTAAACCTGGCGGATCAACCGAGGTGCAAGACTGCGCTCGAAGCCATTGAAAAACCTCGTTAAGGAGAAGGCACGTTGGATCGCCAAACATATCAACGCGGGCTTGAAATCCGCTCTGCGGTGCTCGGTGAGGCCTATGTCAACAAAGCGCTGGCTGAGGCCGATGACTTCACCGAGCCGCTGCAAGACCTCGTCACCGAATACTGCTGGGGCGCAGTGTGGGGCCGTGACGACCTGTCGCGCAAGACACGCAGCATGCTCAACCTGGCCATGATTTCGGTACTCAACCGGCCGAACGAACTGCGGACGCACGTCAAGGCCGCACTGACCAACGGTGTCACCCGCGACGAAATCCGGGAGATATTCCTGCAGGTTGCCATCTATGCCGGCGTGCCGGCCGCGGTCGACAGCTTTCGCATCGCCCGCGAGGCATTCACCGAATTGGATCACAGCTAGGAGCTCGTGATGGAAATCGGATTTGTCGGTTTGGGCAACATGGGCTTTCCCATGGCATGTCGCATCCTCGGCGAAAATCACGAGGTCATCGCCTTCGACACGCGCAGCGATGCGCTCGAGCGCGTCGTCGCACTCGGGGCACAAACCGCGACCTCGGCAAAAGAGGTCGCCGATCGCGCTGAAACGGTCATGGCCAGCCTCCCGTCTCCAGGTGTGTCGCTGGAGGTGGCAACGGGCGCCACAGGTGTGATCGAGGGCTCGCGGGTCAAGCGCTATGTCGACCTGTCAACGGTCGGTAGCCATACCGCCGTGCAAATCCATGACCTGCTCGCCGAACGGAACATCGTGGCGATCGACAGCCCGGTCAGTGGCGGCGTCAGCGGGGCCGAAAAGGGGGCACTTGCCGTCATGGTGTCGGGCCCGCGCCACGAATTCGACGTCATACGAACGGTGCTCGAGGCGATCGGTCGGCCGTTCTACGTCGGCGAGAAACCCGGCTCGGCGCAAACGATGAAGCTGGCCAACAACATCCTGGCGGCCAATGTCTTGGTTGCAACGGCAGAAGTCGTCGTCATGGGCGTCAAGTCTGGTCTCGACCCCAACGTGATGATCGACGTGCTCAATGCCGGCTCGGGCGCGACGAGCGCAAGCCGCGACAAGTTCCCCCGCGCGATCCTCCCGCGCACCTTCGATTATGGGTTCGCCACCGGGTTGATGATCAAAGATGTGCGGCTCTATCTCGACGAAGCGAAAGCGCTCGGCGTGCCGGTCGACGTCGCCGAAGCGATCGGGCAGCTGTGGGAGGCCGCCATGCGCGACCAAGGCCCCGATTCCGATTTCACGACAGTGATCAAACCGTTGGAGAAGGCCGCCGGCGTCACCGTGGGCGGGTCCCCCGCGTAGCTCTTCCCGAGCCGTTGGGGCATCCGCGGCAGCACGCCAACGGGTAGGAGAATGGTATTATCCAGTTTAAAGAACGGTACTTGCTCTGGCGGCGGCAATATCACTAACTACCAGGGACGATGATTAACCGAAATGCTTACCGGAAATGCATTGATTGGCGGCCGATCAGAATGTTAGATTATCTATCATATGACTGATTTCGACTCACTTTGGCTACCGGAAGCCGAAGGGCGGCTTCCGTGATCGAACACGCTGACGGAACACGCACACCGGTGATCGACGCCAGCGTGCACATCTTCTTTCCGTCCAACAAGGAACTGCGCAAATTCCTGCGTGAGCCGTTCAAAAGCCGCGGTTACCCCGACTACGAGATGGACTGGTACGGGGCGCCGGGCGGCGAGTACGCGCCGAACACCGAAGGACCCGACCGGCAGTACCCTGGTTCGGATCCGGAATTCGTTGCCAATGAGCTGTTTTCGAAGCGCGGCGTCGACGTGGCGGTCCTGCACCCGATGGGCCGCGGCATCATGCCGGACCGGCATCTGGGCAGCGCGTTGCACGCCGCGCACAACGAGATGATGGTGTCGCGCTGGCTGGAATCCAGCGAATTCGGTGACAAGTTCCGCGGCACCATCCGGGTGAACCCCGACGACGTCGCCGGCGCGGTGCGCGAGATCGAGAAGTGGCGCGCGCACCCGCGTGTGGTTCAAATCGGTGTCCCGCTGCAATCTCGCGAGCTGTACGGCAAGCCGCAGTTCTGGCCGCTCTGGGAGGCCGCAGCCGACGCCGACCTTCCAGTGGCGGTGCATATCGAAACCGGCGAGGGCATCGGCTTTCCCCCAACGCCGTCCGGGAACACACTCACCTATGAGCAGTACGTCAGCTTCATGGCGCTGAATTACCTGTACCACCTGATGAACATGATCGCCGAGGGCGTTTTCGAACGCTGGCCTGGCCTGAAATTCGTCTGGGCCGACGGCGCCTCGGACTTCCTGACGCCGTTCATCTGGCGGATGGACACGTTCGGCAGGCCGCACCTCGAGCAGACGCCGTGGGCCCCGCGGATCCCGAGCGACTACCTCCCCGGGCATGTGTATTTCGTCCAGGGCAGCCTGGACGGCCCCGGCGACGTCGAATTCGCCGGCGAGTGGTTTGGCTTCACCGGCAAGGACGACATGGTGATGTTCGGCTCCAGCTATCCGCACTGGCAGTGCGGCGACATACACAAACTGCCCCGCGCGCTGTCCACCGAGCAACGCGAGAAGCTGTGCTGGCGCAACGCGGCAAACCTTTATGGGATCGACATTTCTGTCGACCTGGCAGCGGGCTAGTCGCAGAATAGTGAGAGGGAGACTCAGGAGGTCAAGATGACGCTGACCCATATGCAGGAACGTATTCCCGCCACCGAGCGCATCGCCGTCCGGTGCGTCGACTCGGACGTTCACCCGGTGCCCAAGCGCGGCGAGATCACCCCGTACATCCCCGAGCCGTGGCGCAGCAAGTTCTTCCTGGACCACAAGATCGGCGAGCTGATCTACTATGACGCCCCCGACTACGCGCACGCCTTCGCGATGCGCACCGACACCTTCCCACCGGACGGCGAGTTCCCGGGTAGCGACCCGGACATGGCGTTCCGCCAGCTGATCATGGAGGCCGGCTCCGATATCGCGATCCTGGAGCCCGCCGGCCGCACGCCGCGCATATTGGAAGCCAACCAGGCGTACTCGAGCGCACTCAACGATTGGCAGGCCAATCACTGGCTGGACAGCCACAACAACTGGCATGAGCGCTGGCGCGGGTCAATCTGCGTCGCCATTGAGGACCCCGACGGCGCCGTCGGCCAGATCGAGAAGTGGGCCGGGCACCCCTACATGGCCCAAATTCTGATCAAGGCCGAGCCGCGGCCGTCATGGGGCCACCCGAAGTACGACCCCATCTGGGCGGCCGCCACCAAACACGACATCACCGTCAGCTGCCACCTGTCGCGCGGAACCTACGAGCTGCTGCCGACGCCGCCGGTGGGCTTCCCCAGCTACAACCACGACTTCATGGTGACCTACTCGCTGCTGGCGGCGAACCAGGTGATGAGCTTGATCTTCGACGGCGTCTTCGACCGATTCCCGACGCTGCGGATCGTGTTCGTCGAGCACGCGTTCAGCTGGATTCTGCCGCTGATGTGGCGCATGGACGCGATCTACGAAGCGCGCAAGTCGCGGGTGGACATCAAGCGCAAGCCATCGGAGTACGTCAAGGACAACATCAAGTTCACCACCCAGCCGCTGGACTACCCGGAAGACAAGATCGAGTTGACCCGCGCGCTGGAGTGGATGGAGTGCGACAAGATCTTGCTGTACTCCTCGGACTACCCGCACTGGACGTTCGACGAGCCGCGCTGGTTGGTCAAACACCTCCCCAAGGCGGCCCGCGACGCGGTGATGTACAAAAACGGCATCGCGACCTATCACCTGCCGGAGACGGTGCCGGTCCTCGAGGGTCAGGTCCGGGTGCTCTGAGTTGGCGGAAGAAACCAAACGGCCCGAGCCCCGCCTCGCCCAGGGCCGCGAGCATGTTGTCGCGACAGTAGACGAGATCCCGCCGGGTACCCACAAGCTGGTGCCGATCGGACGCCACGGCGTGGGTGTCTACAACGTCAACGGAATCTTCTACGCGATTGCGAACTACTGCCCGCACCAGGGCGGGCCGCTGTGCTCGGGGCGCCTTCGGGGACGCACCATCGTGGACGAGAATGCCGCGGGTGACGCGATCATGGTGCGCGATCTGGAATTCATCCATTGCCCGTGGCATCAATGGGGTTTCGAACTGGCGACCGGCACTACCACGGTCAAGCCGGAATGGAGTATCCGCACCTATCCGGTGCGCGTCGTCGACAACGACGTTCTGGTGATGGCATGACCTTACAGGAGAATCGCGTGTCCTCTATCGAGGTGAACGGCGGAAACGTTATTTACGAAATCCTCGGTGACTCAGGCGATCTCATTGCCCTGACACCGGGTGGCCGGTTCAGCAAGGAGATCGACGGCCTGCGCCCGCTGGCCGACGCCCTGGTCGCCGGCGGCTACAAGGTGCTGCTATGGGACCGGCCCAACTGCGGTGCCTCCGACGTGCAGTTCTACGGGCAAAGCGAGTCGCACATGCGTGCCGAGACCCTGAAGCTCCTGCTGGGCAAGCTCGGTGTCGAGCGGTGCATCCTCGCCGGCGGTTCCGGTGGGGCAAGGGATTCCATGCTCACCACGATGCTCTACCCCGAGCTCGTCGAGAAGCTCGTCGTGTGGAACATCGTCGGCGGCATCTACGGCACCTTCGTGCTGGGGTCCTTCTACATCGTGCCGAGCATTCTCGCGGTGCGGGGCACCGGAATGGACGGCGTGGTGAAGGTGCAGGAATGGCGCGAGCGCATCGAGGAAAACCCGGCCAACAAGCAGCGGTTCCTCGACTTCGACAAGGACGAGTTTCTCAGGGTGATGCTGCGCTGGCTCAACGCATTCGTGTCCAAGCCTGGACAGACCATTCCCGGTGTCCCCGACGAGATGTTCGACCGAATCCAGGTGCCCACGTTGATCATTCGTGGCGGCGAGAACGACATGGATCACCCCAAACGAACATCGTTGGAAGTCAGCTGCCTGATCAAGGGGTCGAAGCTCATCGACCCGCCCTGGCCCGAGGATGCCTGGGAGCGCGCGTCCGAAGAACGCGCCGCTGGAAAGGTACAGCGCTTCAACATGTTCGACACCTGGGTGCAGGCGGCCCCCCCGATCCTCGAGTTCTTGGGCAGCTAATGCGTTTACCTGGTGCCTCAAAGAGTACGAATGTGGACCTCGCAGTTGAGCGAGGCCTCCAGCGCCGTGTGAACGCGGCTTTCCGGAACCCGCTCGAGGTCATCCTCGCGCAGCGTCACGTAGACGATGTCAAGCCCGTCATCGCCCGGCATGCGGGTGATTTCGCCGGTGAGACCGAATCCGGACAGCACGCCGTGGGCGTCGTCGTCGGTACCCCTGCTGATGAAGGTCAACGTACCGGCCACCGGTGTAGTGCTGAACGCTTTGGCGCACAAGTCAATTGCGGTTTGCTTTGCGGCGTCGACATCGTCAGCGGCAATGAGCAACTGGACCTCGCGACGGCTGACCGGCATAGCCGCGAGATTGCTTTCGACGACGCCGGCGCCGATCTCGTCACTGAGCCCGAGGAGTACCTCCATGCCCTCTGCTAATTGCGCAGGCGTGAGCACACTTCCCGGGTCGACGTTCACGCGTACCACCGCAGTCCGCATGTGCGCAAGCCTAACTGCAACGGGGACGAGCTAGCCTTGAACACCACCCACCCAACCACCGCTGCCTCAGTCATCACGGTCGCCACCTCGCCCGGGTGCCCGCCCCGGCTGCTGGGCGAGCAACCGGGCCAAGCCCGGGAGGACTTCGCGGCATATCAGGGGCTCGGCGGTTACCGCCCGCTTGCCGATGCCGACGAATTGCTGGGCGAGGTCGAGTCCAGCGGACTGGTCGGCCGCGGCGGTGCGGCCTTTCCGCTGGCGGTGAAGTTGCGTGCGGTGCGCGACAACGGACGCCTGACAGGGGGCACGGTCGTCGTCGCCAATGGCGAAGAGGGAGAACCGGCTTCGGTCAAGGACCGGTGGCTGCTGCGCAACCGTCCGCATGTGGTTCTGGACGGACTGCGATTGGCCGCGGCGATCGTTGCCGCCGACCACGCTTACGTGTACGTGTCCGACCCGGAATCGGCGCACAGTGTCGAAGCCGCGCTGAGCGAACTCCACCCCGATACGCTCGGCGGCGTCACGGTCGACTTGATAACGGTGCAGTCCGGCTACGTGGCCGGCGAGGAGACCGCAGCGGTTCGTATGATCAACGGCGGCCCGGCCAAGCCGACGGACAAGCCGCCGCGCCCATTCGAAGCGGGTGTCGGCGGGCGACCCACGCTGGTGAGCAATGTCGAGACGCTGGCCAATCTGCCTTACCTGCAGCGCCACGGCTCGACGATGTTCCGCTCGCAGGGCACGTCGCTGTCCACCGGTACCTTCCTGGCCACCATCACCGGTGCCGGCCGGCCTCCAGTTCTCTACGAGCTCCCGCACGGCTTGCCGTTCACCGAACTGCTTGCGCTGCACGGTATTTCACCTGACCAGGTGCGGGGGGCGCTATTCGGCGGCTATTTCGCCGGCTTCCTCAATCGCGACGTGCTGGAGACGACGTTGGACCACGAGACGATGCGACGCTTCGGCAGCGGTCTGGGCTGCGGCGCGATCTCGGTGATCACCGACGACTGCCCGGTTGCGGTTGCGGCATCGGTGCTGGCCTACTTCGACCGCGAAAACGCCGGGCAGTGCGGGTCGTGTTTCAACGGAACAGCCGCGATGGCCGCCGCGGCCGGGGCGCTGCGCGATGGCGCCGCGACGACGGAAGACGTCGACCGATTGCGCCGCTGGTCGGTGGTGCTGCGCGGACGCGGTGCCTGCGCGACGCTGGACGCCGCCACCAATGTCGCCGCCAGCCTGCTCGACCAGTTCCCGGACGATGTCGCGCGACATCTCGAAGATGGCTGCCCGGTCTGCCGTAACCAGCCGTTCCGCTTCGACCGTCCCTACGAGGCGGAAGCTGTGAGGCAAGCTTGAAAATTCGTTTGGACCGCACCGTTTGCGACGGCTTCGGCATCTGCGCGAAGCACGCGCCCGGCTACTTCTCGTTGGACGACTGGGGCTACGCATCGCTCATCGGGGATGGCACCGTGACCGAGGCGGACCGCGACGCGGCAATGCGCGCACTGTTCGACTGCCCGGTGCACGCCATCACCGAGATCGGTGATCGCACACCCAGCGTCCCTCACCCCTCCCTCAGCGAGTCAGACGACGATCCCGCAGCGCACGTCAACACCGAATCGAACGAAGCCCAGTGGGGATTCACGCGGTGACCTTGCTAGCGGCAGATGCCTAGTTGTGGCGTTATCGAAGGCATAAGCTGAAGCGAAGCAAGGTCGGGATGGTCCCTCTGGGAGGCCTGCCATGAGGTGGTTCGGTCGTCGTCTGGCCGCCGTTATCGCGGTTGCGTTCGTGTCGATGGCGGCTTCGGTGGTCGCGACACCGGGAGTCAGCTCGGCGGAATGCGGCCCCAACATGTCATGGAATCGAACGACCAATGAGTGCAAACTGCCAACGGCACCGCCGGCGTGGTACACACCGCCGCCGCCATATGCGCCATCATTTGCGCCGCAGGATGTGCCACCGCCTCCTCCCTGGCCGGCGTGGGCACCGCACGCCCCGATGTGGAGCAACGGCTACCAGCATTGGGGTGTTTACGTGGGCAACGTCTGGGTGCCGCTCTGACGGCGGGACTTCTCCGGTCGCAAGCCGTTTTGCCAGGAGTTAGCTAGAGAGCAGCGCGCGGCGCCTTTACTCGATCTTGACCATCCACTGAATCGCCCCACCGACGATGGGCAATGTGAGTACGCTTTCACGCGTGGAACTGGGGGTTTTGGGACCTCTCCAGGTCCGGCAAGACGGAGCGCCCGTCACTATCCCGGGCGCCAAACCTCGCGCCATCCTCACGATGCTCGGGTTGCACGGCGGTTCCGTCGTGTCGGCCGATACCCTCGTCGAATTGCTCTGGGGCCAGGATCCGCCGCGCACCGCCGCCAAAGCCCTGCAGACTCACATCTCCTCGCTGCGTCGCGCCCTGGGCGACGGCTTTGTCTTGACCGAGGGGGTGGGTTGGGCCCTCGCCGACAGCGAGGTTGATGCTTCGCGTTACAAATCGGCCGCCCGACTGGGACGCGATGCCGCTGCCGCCGGCGACACAAGCCAAGCGGTGGCCCGCTTCGAGGAGGCGCTTGCCCTCTGGCGCGGAATCCCCGAACTGCCCGATGGCCGGCGGGGAACATCCGAAAAGACGCGGTGGATCGAGGGCCATGCCGCGCTAGTTGAGGATCGGGCCGACGCGCTGCTGGCGACGGGTCGCGCCGCGGAGATCATCGGCGAGCTCGAGGCCGCGGTGGCCGATGCGCCGCTGCGCGAGAGGCGGTGGGGCCAGCTGATGCTCGCCCTTTACCGCGCCGGCAGGCAGGGTGAAGCCCTTGGCGCTTATCAGCGGGCCAGGGCGCTGCTCGCCGATGAACTGGGGGTCGACCCTGGACCGGACCTTCGCCGACTCGAGGCGGCAATTGTCGCACAGGACATCAAGCTGGAAATCCCTGCGGCACAACAGCTTCCGGCGATGACTCGCGCCGTGACATTTCTGCTGACCGACATCGAGGGGTCGACAGCCGCCTGGGAGGCGGACGCCGACGCCATGGCGGTGGCGCTCGCGCGACACGACGAGCTCGTCGAACAGGTCGTCACGTCACGCGGAGGGCGGCTGATCAAGACGCGCGGCGAGGGCGATGCTACGTTCTCAGTCTTCGAGCGGCCGTCGGCTGCTGCTGCGGCCGCTATAGAGCTGCAAGAAGCGATCGTCCGCGAACCGTGGGCACTGCGGGAGCCCATGCGCGTCCGCATCGCATTGCACACCGGGGAGGTCGAGCTGCGCGACGGCGACTACTTCGGTCGGGCGGTCAACCGCGCCGCCCGCCTGCGGTCGCTGGCTGTGGGTGGCCAGATCCTTTGCTCGGGCGCGATCGCCGAACTCGTCATCGACTCACTTCCCGACGACGTTGTGCTCACCGATCTCGGAATGCGCGAGCTGCGCAACCTCGCGCGCCCGGAGCACGTCTTCGAGCTCCGACTCGAAACCGTTGACGACCATCGTCAGGCTGTCTCAACCGATGCGCCCATGGAGCGCCCGAGCCTGCCCACAGTGCTGGCCGGCCCTGGGCCGTTCGTCGGGCGCGGGCGCGAGCTCGAGCGGCTTTTTTCCGCGTGGCAGACCACGCTTGCCGGTGCCGCGAACGCAGTGTTGATCGCCGGCGAACCAGGTGTCGGCAAGACGCGACTGGCCGGCGAATGGTCCCGACAGGCCTACGACCAAGGCGCCCTCGTGATTTACGGCCGTTGTGACGAAGACCTCGGTGCGCCGTATCAGCCGTTCGCGGAAGCCCTGCGTTCGCTGGTGCCGTGCCTCGGTCTCAGCGGGCTTCGGAGGCTGCGCGGCGTGGAGGCACTACTCACACTGGTGCCCGGCCTGATCGATGTCCTACCTGACCTAGCCGCACCGACCCGCGCCGATCCGGACACCGAACGCTACGCACTTTTCGACGCCGTCGTTGCGCTGTTGGGAATCGCCTCCGCCAGCGCGCCCGTCGTCCTGATTCTCGACGACCTCCACTGGGCAGCCAAAGCCACGCTGCTCCTATTGCGGCATCTGCTGCGTTTCGGCGAGCACGCCCGCGTGCAGATCGTCGGCACATATCGCAGCACCGACCTCGACCGCTCCCATCCCCTGGCGGCAATGCTGGCCGACCTTCACCGCGACGGCACCGCTAACCGCCTTCAGCTCAGCGGCCTCGACGAGGACGATGTGACCACATATGTGGCCGAGGCCGGCTACCACGACGAAGAGCTGGCCCGAGCGTTGGCGTCAGTCACGGGTGGCAACCCGTTCTTCCTCATCGAGGCCCTGCGCCATGTGGACGAAAGTGGCGGCCATTGGGATCCGAGCACCTTGCCGCAGGGGGTCCGCGAGGCCGTGAGTCGGCGCCTTTCGCGGCTCCTGCCGGAGACGAATAAGGCCCTTGCCGCAGCTGCGGTCGTCGGCAGCCGGTTCGCCTTAGAACTGGTCGAGCGCGTGGTCGGGGATGACCTCGTCGACGCGTTCGACGAGGCATGTAAGGCCGGCATCGTCATCGAAGAGACCGGCGGCCGATACCGGTTCAACCACGCCATCGTCCGACAGTCGCTGCTCGCCGAGCTGCCGTCCGTGCGGCGCATGCGGCTGCACCAGCGCATCGCCACGACGCTGGAGAACGAGCCCGGCGCCGACGACGAGCTGCTCGCTGAACTGGCTCACCACTACTTCGAATGTGCGTGGGCGGGAAACGCGGCCAAGGCCGTCGAGTACTGCCGGCGTGCGGCGGACCAGGCGATGGCCCGCCTCGCCTACGAAGGCGCTGCCGACCTCTACGATCGGGCCCTGCACGCGCTCGAGGAGATTGACGACGAGCTGCCCGACCGCGACGTCCAGACCGCCGAGCTACTGATCGCCCGCTGCGAGGCTCTGCTGGCCGCAGGTGATGTGGCTTCGGCAGCTGGTGCGGTCTCTCAATTGCAAGGAGCGACAGTCGATTCGGCGCAACTTGCGGCATGGGCAACATGTTTCGATGGCCAACTCTCGATGCTGATCCATCCCGAGCGACTGGACGAGGTCGAGGCCGCGGTGGGCGCGGCCGCCGACAAATTGGCTGAACTGGACGATGCGGCCGGAGAAGCCAAGGCGCACACCGTCCGTGCCGGGTGCCTCGCACGGCTCGGGAGAATCGGCGACTGCGAAATCGCCCTGGACGACGCTCTCACGGCCGCGCGGCGCGGGCGTGAACACCGCGCGGTGAACGCGGTGCTGGCGGGTGCGCCACTTGCCGCGCTGTGGGGCCCCAACCCGGTCCCGCGCGCGGGCGGGCGGTGTCTTGACGTGGTGCGGCTGCTCCGAATCACGACCGACTCGCCCGCGGTCGAAGCGACGTCGACGCGGTGCCAGGCCGTGTTGGAGGCCTTCCGCGGCCGCGCCGCGGCGGCCCGACGGATGATCGACTCGGCCCGGCGCACCGTCACCGAGCTGGGCTTGCGCCATGCGCTGCTCGAGGTCGAGCAGTTCGCCGGCATTGTCGAGCTGGTTGTGGACGATCCTGCCGCGGCCGAGCCGCATCTGCGTAAGGCCTACAACGGCTTTCGCCGCATGGGCCTCGACGCCGATACCGCCGAGACCGCCGCGCTGCTGGGTCGCACCTGTCTCGCGCTCGACCGAGATGCCGAGGCCGTCGAATTATGCACGGAGAGTGAGCGTCTCGCAGGCCACGCGCTGAAGCCGTCGATCGCCTGGCGCACGCTTCGGGCGCATCTGCTGTCGCGCGGCAACGATCACGACGGGGCCCGGCGGGTGGCCGAGGCTGCCGTTGCCCTTGCCGAGCGCACCGACTTGTTGGTCGATCACGGCGACGCATGTGCGTCACTGGCAACGGTTTTGGGCGCCGCTGGCGACGCCGCGGGGGCGCGAGCCGCCGCCGAGCGTGCGGTCGGTCTGTACGAACGGAAGGGTGCGGCCGCGCTCGCCGAGAAGGCGCGCGGCATCCTCGCCGAGCCAGCTGTGCCACCAGCTCCACCCCAACCCGAACCGCCGAGCGTCGAACTGACCAACGCTTGCGTACAAATGGGCAACCAGTTGGTCGCTGCCGTCCATCGTGAGGCGTGGGACGAAGTCGTGCAGCTGTTTGCCCCCTACGTCTCGATCGAGAGTCGCCGAAAGATCGTCGGCTTCCCGCGGACCGACCATCCCGTCGGGCGAATGGCCAGACGAGATGCGACGTTTTCTGCGCTCGGCATGGTGCGATACCGTCACCGAGGCCGTCGCGGTGCGTGGCGAGCGTCTTGCCCTCATCCGACTGAAGTTGGCACGGCTGACACGAGCCCGGGGGCGCCGCAGGACGAAATGCTTCAGCTGCTCGGTCTCGACGAGGAGGGTCGAATCGCGCTGGAGGTTTCGTTCGACGTCGAAGACATCGACGCCGCGCTCGCCGAACTCGACGCCGCCCACGCTCGGTTTGAGGAGGTACATCCTCGAGCGCCCCTGGAGAACGCCGCGACTCGGGTCAGACGACCAGGCGTTCGCGCTCTTTGCCGACAGGCGCTGCGATGAAATCGGCGCGCTGTTCGCCGACGACCTCCGCGTCGAAGACCGGCGGCAAGGACTCCGCCGCGAGAGCAACGACCGCGCTACAGAGGTCGACAATGTCCGTGCGATCGCGGACTTGGGCGCGAACATCACGAACACGCCTCTCGCCATGCGAGGCGATCGGCTCTGCCTCAGCCATGTGCGGTTCGAGGAGCGTGACCACGCGGCCCGACGCGTTCGGCACTCGAAATGCTGGAGATCACCGAGGTCGACACCGAGGGGTGATAATGGCCAGGGTCGTGTTCGACCCCGACGACTTCGACGCCGCTTACGAGGAGCTGGAAGCGCGGTACCTAGCCGGCGAGGCGGCGCCCTACGCGCATGTCTGGCAGTATCGGAATGGAAACGCTCGGCGAACTCAACCGTCACGAGCCTGGACGCAATGATCGCCGGACTTGTGTATACCGATCACCGACGAGATCCGCGTTCGCGCCGGGGGACTTCGGTCGCGCGGTCGAGGAACTGTGGGCACTCGTGCCCGACGCCCGCTATCGGACGACGAGGTGTACGCGCTCGACGCCCACGGGGTCGTCAAATTCGTCATCGAAGGCACCGATGATCCACGGGAGCGAATTGCAGTGGCCGCGTGCGCTTCTCCTCTCCGATCGGCCGGAAGGGACGATGCGGCTGGAAGTCTACGAAGAAGATGACGTCGACGCCGCCCTTGCGCGCTTCGAGGAGCTGCGCCCGCAGGCGCGGCGGCTGGAAAACGCGGCAAGCCAAGCGGTCGAGCGCTACTTGGCGCACTTCGCAGCCCGCGACTGGGATGCGATGGCGAAGGTAGTGGCCGACGACTTTTATGGGCGACGATCGTCGGCGAGTGGTGAACGCCGGCGTCCGACACGGTCGAGATGCCGAAATTGCAAACTGCGGGCGGTCGCCGAGCTCGGCTTCATGCAACATGACGTCGACCCCCATCGCGACCCGTGGGGAGCGCCTCGTCCTCGCGCGTCACTCCTTCACTGTCCGCGATCGTGGCCCGAGGCGCTCGACACGAGATGATCGACGTCGTCGAGATCGACTCCCACGAGCGGATAGTGGCACAAATCGCGTTCGACCCCGACGACATCGACGCCGCTTAGCCGAGCTTGATGCACGCTACCTCGCCGGCGAAGCGGCAGCCCACGGAAATGTCTTGCAGCCCGTAATGGACACGGTGGGGGAGCTCAATCGTCACGAGCCGGGGCCGATGCTTGGGCGACTTGCGTATGCCGATCATCGACGCGTCCCGTTCGGGTCGGGGAAGACTACGGGCGAGCGGTCGAGGAGCTGTGGACACTGGTGCCCGACGCCCGCTATTGGACGAAGGCCGTACATGCGCTCGACGCCCACGGGCTCGTCTCCACCCTCGTCATCGAAGGCACCGACGCACACGGGAACGAATTGCAGTGGGGTCGCACCTTTTTGTTCCTCTCCGACGGACCGCGGGTGGAGGTTTACGAAGAGGAAGACGTCGACGCCGCGCTCGCCCGGTTCGAGGAGCTGCGCCCGCCGGCACGGCGGCTGGAAAACGCGGCAAGCCAAGTGGCCGAGCGCTACTTGGCGCACTTCGCGGCCCGCGACTGGGACGCGCATCGCGGAAGTACTCGCCGATGACATTCGATCGACGATCGCCGGCGGGTCGTGAACGCAGGGATCCGACACGGTCGAGATGCCGATATCGCAAACATGCGGGCCACTGCCGACATCGGAATATCGAACATAACGTCCATCGTCATCGCAGCCCGTGGGGAGCGCCTGATGCTCGCGATCGCTCATCGGGCGGCGAGCGGGCTCGAGGAGTTCCACAACGAGGTGCTGGGCATCGCCGAAATCGACGCCGACGATAGATCGTGGCGATCATGTCGTGTTCGACCCCGACGATTTCGACGCCACCTTCGAGGAGCTCGACGCTCGATACCTTGCCGGCGAAGCGGCCGCCCACGCGCGCACGTGGTCGGTCATCGCGGGCGCCTACGCCGCGCTCAACCGGCACGAATTCCCCGCGACTACGCCAGACTGGGTCAACATCGACCACCGACGGGAGACGGCGTTCGGGGCCGGTGACCTGAAGGAATACTTCCGCGCCGGGCTGGAACCTGACCAAGACATCAATATCTTTATCGAGGCCGTGCATCGGCTGACCGACCTCGGGGCGGTCTTCAGCTACGCGGCGCATGGGATCTCGCAAGAGGGCTTCGACGCTGAGTGGCGAGGGGTCGACGGCGTTGACGCTCGAAGGCGACCTGATCAACCGCTGCGAGGTCTTCGACGAGGCAGACATCGACGCCGCGATCGCAAGGTTCGAAGAACTGCACCCGCCGACGACACGACTGGAAAACACGGCAAGCCAAGTGGCCGAGCGCTTCGTGGCGCACCTTCGCGGCCCGCGACTGGGACGCCATGGCGGAAATTTTGGCCGACGACTTTTCCAATGACGATCGCCGTGGGGTTGTGGGCGCGGGAATCCGACAGGGCCGAGACGCCGAAATCGCTAGATATGCGGGCGATCGCCGATCTCGGGATCACGAATTTTACGTCGACCGTCGTGGCGGCCCGGGGGGAGCGCCTCGTCCTCGTGCGAGCCCGGTTCTCGGGCAGTGATCAAGAACCGCAGGCGTTCCTCATAGAGGCGCTCAGCATCGTCGAGATCAACGCCGACGACCGGATCGTCGCGATCGTCGTCGTTCGACCCCGACAACATCGACGCCGCCTTCGAGGAGCTCGACGCCCGGTACCTCGCCGGCGAAGCGGCCGCCCACGCACACACGTGGTCTGCCATCTTACGGGGCGTACGCCGCGATCAACCGGCGCGAACTTCCCGCCACGACGGCAGATTCGGGTGACGATCGACCATCGGCGTGGGGTAGCTTTCGCGCCCGGTGACATGATCGAATACCTCCGTGCCGGTGGGACCTCGACCAAGACATCAATTTCTACATCGAGGCCGTGCATCGGCTGAGTGACCTCGGAGCAGTCGTCACTCACGAGGGGCGTGGGACCTCACACGAGGGCTTCGACGCTGAGTGGCGGGAGGTCATGCTTTTTGACGGCTGATGGCGACTTGTTCAACCGCTGCGAGGTATTCGACGAGGCAGACCTCGACGCCGCGATCGCTCGCTTCGACGAATTGCACCCGCCGACACCACGACTGGAAAACGCGGCAAGCCGAGTGGGCGAGCGCTATCTGGCGCATTTCGCGGCAGGCGACTGGGACGGCATGGCGGAGATCCTGGCCGACGACTTTTCACAGTGAGGATCGCCGCCGGGTGGTGGGCGCGGGAGTCCGACATGGTCGAGACGCCGAGATCGTCGACATGCGGGCGATCGCCGACCTGGGGCTCGCGAACGTGACATCGACCGCCATCGCGACCCGCGGGGGGCGCCTTGTCCTCTCGCGCGTCCGCTTCTCGGACCGCGATCACGGACCCGACACGGTCCTCACGGAGGTGCTCATCATTCTCGAGATCAACGCTGACGAGCGGATCGTCGCGACGGTCACATTCGATCTCGACGAATTCGATGCTGCCTTCGAGGAGCTCGATGCGCGCTACCTCGCCGGCGAAGCGGCCGCCCACCCGCAAACATGGTCTGCCGTCATTGCGGGCTTACGCCGCGCTCAATCGGCACGAGCTGCCGGCGACAGACACCGGATTCGGTCTGCATCGACCATCGACCGCTCGTACCGATTCGAGACGGTTGAACTGGCGACATGGATCCGTGGCGCGTGGGACATTACTCCGGACCTCAGCAACTACATCGAGACAGTGCATCGGCTGAGCAACTTCGGAGCGGTCTTCGCGTCACGCGTCGCATGGCACCTCGCAAGAGGGCTTCGACGCCGAATGGCGGCTGATCGACCGTTCTGATGTTCGAAGGCGATCGGATCAGCCGGTTGGAGATTTTCGACGAGGCAGACATCGACGCCGCGCTCGCGCGCTTCGACGAATTGCACCCGCAGACAGCGTCGACTGGAAAATACGGCAAGCCAAGTGGCCGAGCGCCTCTCGGCGCAATTCGCGGCCCGCGACTGGGACGCCATGGCGGAGATACTGGCCAACAACTTTTCCAATGACGATCGCCGTCGGGTGGTGGGCGCGGGAGCTCCGACATGGTCGAGACGCCCAGATCGCAGATATGCCGAGCGGTCGCCGAACTGTATCACAAACGCGACGCCGACAAACCTGGCGACGCGCGGGGAGCGCCTTGTCCTCACATCGTCTCGTCTTCTCGGGCCGCGATCAACGGCCCGAAGCATTCCGCACCGAGGTGCTCAGCATCCTCGAGATCGACGCCGACAAACGGATCGTCGCGATCGTCACGTTCGACCTTGACGACATCGACGCCGCCTTCGAGGAACTCGATGCACGCTACCTCGCCGGCGAAGCAGCCGCGCACGCGCGCACATGGACGCTCGTCGCGGGCCTTTACGCCGGACTCAACCGGCACGAGCTGCCCCACGACCACGCCAGACTTTGTTGATGTCGACCACCGTCGGTTGGCACCGTTCGCGCCCGGTGACATCGATCGCATTCGCCCGTACCGGCTTCGATCAAATGCCGGACCTGTCCTTCCGCATCGAGGCCGTGCATCGGTTGAGCAACCTCGGAGCGGTCGTCACCCAAACGCTGCGTGGGACCTCGCAAGAGGGCTTCGAGGCGGAGTGGCGCGAGATCCACCTCACGACGGTCGAGGGCGACATGTTCAGCCGCAGTGAAATTTTCGACGAGGCGGACATCGACGCCGCGCGCGCCCGCTTCGAGGAACTGCACACGCTAGCGAGGCGGCTGGAAAACGCGGCAAGCCGAGTGACCGAGCGCTTCCGGGCTTTTTTCGCGGCCCGCGACTGGGACGCTATGACCGAGATGTTGGCCGAGGACTTCTGCAACGACGATCGCAGGCGGATCGTGAATTCAGGGATCCGACGCGGTCGAGATGTCGGGATCGAAGATTTGCGGGCGGCTGTCGACGTCATCGATCTGACGTATGCGACGTCCGATCGTGACCGCGACCCGTGGGGAGCGGCTCGAACTTATTAGTGCACGCGTGGGTAACGGTCGAGCGACCTGAGGCGTTCCAATTCGACGTCTTGCAGATAAGCGAGATCGACGCCGACGGGCGGATCGCGACGGTCGTCACGTTCGACGTCGACGATATCGACGCTGCCTTCGCCGAACTCGATGCCCGCTACCTCGCCGGCGACGCCGCCGCGCACGCGCAGACGTGGTCGGTCATCATGCAGGCGTATGCCGCGGCCAATCGTCACGAACTCGCCGCGACATCACCGAATTTAATCAACATCGACCACCGGAGGCTCGCACTGATCGAGTCGGGCGACCTGACCGCATACCTCCGTGATACCTTTGACGACCTCACCCGACCTCAGCACGTATCTGGAGGCTGTGCATCGCCTTACCGACCTCGGCGCGGTCGTCACCCACGTCGGGACCGGAACCTCACAAGAGGGCTTCGATGCCGCGTGGCGGATGATCAGCCTGATCGTTGTTGAGGACAACTTGATCAGCCGCTGCGAGATGTTCGACGAGGCAGACCTGGACGCCGCACTCGCGAGATTCGATCAGCTAAGCCGGCAGGCACCGCTGCTGGAAAACGCGGCAACGCGCGTATACGAGCGCCTCCAGGCGTATTTCGCGGCCCGCGAGTGGGACGCGATGGCCGAGATCCTGGCCGACGACCATTGCAGCGATGATCGCCGACGGGTCGTGAACGCCGGGATCCGACGCGGTCGAGATGTGCAGATCGCAAATATGCAGACGGCCGTAGGCCTCGGGACAACGAACATCACGTCTACCGTCATCGCTACCCGTGGCGAGCGCCTCGCCCTGCGTCGTGTCCGCTTCTCGGGCCGCGATCAGCGACCCGAGGCGTTCCATACCGAGACGCTCGGCATCGTCGAGATCGACGCCGACGAACGGATGGCGGCACTCGTCACGTTCGACCTCGACGACATGGAAGCCGCCTTCGAGGAGCTTGATGCTCGATACCTTGCCGGGGAAGCGGCCGCCCACTCGCAGACGTGGTCGGTCATCGCGCGGGAATGCGCCGCGTTCAACCGGCACGAACTCACCGCGGTGGACTACATCACCGTCGACCACAGGCCGCTGCCTATAGTCGAGGCTTATACACAAGCAGCCCTGCGGGTTTGGGACGTCACACCTGACTTCGGCATCCACATCGAGGCGGTGCATCGGCTCAGCGGTTTCGGAGCGGTCGCCACCTATCAGGCGAATGGGACCTCGCCAGAAGGCTTCGACGGCGAGTGGCGAATGATCTTACTTCTGACTGCCGAAGGCGACCGGATCAACCGCTGCGAAGTCTTCGACGAGACGGACCTCGACGCAGCGCTCGCCCGTTTCGAGGAATTGCAACCGCAGGCGCGGCGACTAGAAAACGCGGCAGGCCGAATAGTCGAGCGATACCAGGCGTGCTTCTCGACCCACGACTGGACCGCCTTGGCGGAGCTACTGGCCGACGACATGGTCCTCGACGATCGCCGTCGTGTCGTTAACGCAGGGGTTCGACGTGGCCGAGATGTGTACATCGCGGACAATCGAGCCGCCGTCGAGGTCGGCGCAGAGACCATATCTATGAGCGTCATTGCGACCCGCGGGGAGCGCCTTGCCCTCGCCCATGCCCGTGCCTTCAACCGCGGCGCTCCGCCCGGCGAGGTCGGCGCCGAGTGGCTCGGCGTCGCCGAGATCGACGCCGACGAGCGGATCGTCGCGATCGTGGTGTTCGACCTTGACGACATTGACGCCGCCTACGAAGAGCTTGATGCTCGCTACCTCGCCGGCGAAGCGGCCGCCCACTCGCGCATGTGGTCGGTGATCAGAGATGGCTACTCCACGCTCAACCGGCACGAACTACCGCCGACCGCACCGGACTTCGTGAACATCGACCACCGGCGAGGTGGGAGCGCATTCGCACCCGGCGACCTGCTCGCATTCGTCCGAGCCTCCTGGGACGATTCGCCGGACAACAAGATCTACGTCGAGGCAGTTCATCGACTGACGAACCTCGGAGCGGTCGTCACCAGCGCGACGCATGGAGCGTCGCTAACCGGCTTCGACGCCGAGTGGCGAGAAATCGGCGTGGTGACGGTCGATGATGACATGATCAACCGCGCGGAGCTTTTCGACGAGGCGGACCTCGACGCCGCGCTCGCCCGTTTCGACGAGTTGCATCCGCTGGTGCGGCGGCTGGAGAATGCGGCAACCCAAGTGGCCGAACGCCTTCAGGCGAACTTCGCGGCCCGCGACTGGACCGCAAGGGCGGAACTTCTGGCCGACGACTGCTCCACCGACGATCGCCGTCGGGTCGTGAACGCCGGAAACCAACACGGCCGAGACGCCGACATCGCGAACATGCGTGCCATCGCCGCCCTCGGGGTCGTAAACATTGCGTTGACAACCATTGCTACCCGCGGAGAGCGCCTCGCCCTCAGTCGTGCCCGCATGTCGGGCCGAGACCAGCGGCCTGAAGCTTTCTACACCGAGACGCTCACCATCCTCGAGATCGACACGAACAACCAGGCCGCGGCGCAGGTTACGTTCGACCCCGACGACATCGACGCTGCGTTGGCGGAGCTTGATGCTCGCTACCTCGCCGGCGAGGCGGCCGCCCACGCGCACACATGGTCGGTGATTGCAGGGGCCAACGCCGGGTTCAATCGACGCGAACTTCCCACGTTCACACCGGATTCGGTTCTCATCGATCATCGACCACTCCAAACCCTCGGGGCGGTTGATCTGGTCACAGCTGCTCGTTCCTTTTGGGACGTCGCGCCGGACGTCAGCGTCTACATCGAGGCGGTGCATCGGCTGAGCGAACTCGGAACCGTGGTGACCCAGGTGCTGAAAGGCACCTCGCAAGAGGGCTTTGACGCCGAGTGGCGGACGATCGGCATTTTCACGGTCGAAGGCGGCCTGCTGAGCCACTGCGAAGTCTACGACGAGGCAGACCTGGACGCCGCCCTCGCCCGTTTCGAGGAGTTGCAACCGCAGGCGCGGCGGCTGGAGAACGCGGCAAGCCGAGCAGACGAACACTTCTTTGCGTACTTTGGGGCCCGCAACTGGGCGGCGCTAGCCGATACCCTGACCGACAACAGTTTCATCCACGATCGTCGTCCCGTGGTGAATGCCGGGCTCTGGAACGGTCGCGATCTCGTGATCGCAAACATGCGAGCTGTGGCTGAGGCTGCGGCGATCATAACGTCCATCATTGCGACCCGCGGGGAACGCCTCGCCCTGAGTCGTATCCGTTCTTCGAACCGCGACCCTAGGCAGGGAGAGTTCGGCGTCGAGATGCTCAACATCGTCGAGATCGACACCGATGAGCGGATCGCGGCGCACGTCGAGTACGACGTGGACGACATCGACGCTGCCTTTGCGGAGCTCGACGCTCGGTACCTCGCCGGCGAGGCCGCCCAGCACTCGCACACATGGTCGGTGATCGCGGGGACCTACACCATGTTCAACCGGCACGTACTACCCGCAACGGACTTGGTCACCATCGACCATCGGCGAGGTACACCGTTCGCTCCCGGCGACCTGACCGCTGCCATGCGGGTCTCCAGGGACCTCACGCCAGACCTCAGCATCTACATCGAGGCGGTGCATCGGCTCAGTAAATTCGGAGCGGTCATCACCAACACGGCGTATGGAACCTCGAAACAGGGTTTCGACGCCGAGTGGCGAACGATCCAACTTCTGACCGTCGAAGGCGATCGGATCAACAGCTTGGAAATTTTCGACGAGGCAGACCTCGACGCCGCGCTTGCGAGGTTTGAGGAGCTGGGCCGGCCGGCCCGGCGGCTGCAGAACAAAGCGAGCCGCGCAGGTGACCGCTTCTTTGCGTACTTCGGGACCCACAACTGGGCGGCGATCGCCGAGATCCTGGCCGACGACAGTTTCGTCGACGATCGCCGTCGCGTCGTGAATGCCGGGTTCTGGGACGGTCGCGATGTCGTGATCGCAAACATGCGAGCCCTGGAGGAAGGCGGGGCGAACATCACGTCGACCGTCGTTGCGACACGCGGGGAGCGCCTCGCCCTCATTCATATCTGTTCCGCGAACCGCGACCAGCGGCAAGGCGAATTCGGCGTCGAGATGCTCGGCATTGCCGAGATCGACACCGACGAGCGGATCGCGGCGCACGTCTTGTTCGACGTTGACGACATCGACGCCGCCTTCGCCGAACTCGATGCTCGCTACCTCGCCGGCGAAGCGGCCGCCTACGCGCACACATGGTCGGTCAATTCACGGCTTTGCGCCGGGTTCAACCGGCACGAACTTCCCGCAACGACCCCGGATTGGATCTACATCGACCACCGGCCGCTCGTAACGATCGAGGCTAATGATCTCCCCGCATCAATGCGTGCCAGCTGGGATCTCACCCCGGACATCAGCATCTACATGGAGGCCGTGCACCGGCTGAGCGACCTCGGAGCGGTTGTCACCGCGGCGGTGTATGGGAGCTCGCAAGAGGGCTTCGACGCGGAGTGGCGGATGATCGACCTCTTCACGGTCGAAGGCGACCTCATCAGCCGGTGCGAAATCTTCGACGAGGCAGACCTCGACGCCGCGCTCGCCCGATTTGAGGAACTGCAACCGCAGGCACCACGGCTGGAAAACGCAGCAACCCAACTAATCGAGCGCTTCCAGGCCTACTTCGCGGCGCGCAACTGGCCTGCAATCGCTGAGAGCTCGGCCGATCAAATCCTCACTGACGATCGCCGCTCGGTTGTCGGCAGCGGGGTCCTAAACGGACGAGATATCGACATCGCGAACATGCGGGCGGCCGCCGACCTTGGGTCGGCCAGTCTAACGTCGGCGGTGATTGCAACCCGTGGCGAGCGCCTTGCCCTTGCCCGATTCCGCATGTCGGGCCGCGACCAGCGACCCGAGGCGTTCTACAGCGACATGCTCGGCATCCTCCAGCTCGACGCCGACAACCGGGTCACGGCGCGCATCCTGTTCGATCTCGATGACATCGACACCGCCTTCGAGGAGCTTGATAACCGGTACCTCGCGGGCGAAGGGGCCGACCACGCGCACGCCTGGTCAGTCATCGCACAGACCTCCGCCGCATTCAACCGGCACGAACTCCCTGCCGCGGACTGGGTCATTATTGACCACCGCCGCCTCGCACCGATCGACACGAGTGATCTGCCGGCAGCGATCCGCGCCATTTGGGACCTCACGCCCGACCTCAGCACCCGCATCGAGGCGGTGCATCGGCTCAGCAGCTTCGGCGCGGTCGTGACCTATACGGCGTATGGGACCTCAACAGAAGGCTTCGCCGCCGAGTGGCGAATGGTTGACCTTCTCACTGTCGAAGGCGATCGGATCAGCCGCTTCGAATTTTTCGACGAGGCAGACGTGGACGCCGCGCTCGCGAGGTTCGACGAGCTCAGCCCGCCGACGCCTGTACTTGAGAACGCCGCAACTCGGGCCTGGGCACGCGTAACCGACGCGTTCAACCGCCGCGACTTGGACGGTGTACTTGCCGTCAGTAGTGCTGACGCTGGCTATGAGGACCGGCGAAAAGGCCTGGGTGATGCAGTCGACGGTCCAGGACGGCGCAAGGCTGTGCTCGCGGTGTTCGAGATGGCACCCAGCAGCTGGCGGATGGAGGCGGAGCCCATCGCCATCCGAGGGGCTCGCCTCTCGCTGACCCGCGGGTGTTACCGCGACGTCGACGATGCCGATCGACCGATCGCTGTCGAGTTCTTGAACGTCATGGAACTCGGCGACGACGGGCGAGTGCAAGACACCGCGAGCTTCGATCCCGACGACATCAATGGGGCGTTCGCCGAGCTGACCGCTCGCTGGATCGCTTCAGGAGAGGTCGCGCATCCCGAGGTCATCATGTCGGTGCACCGGCTGACCGAGAGCATGAACCGCCATGACTGGGAAGCGTTCTCCGCACTGAGCGCCGGTGCTACGTACGTCAACCACCGACAGCTGTCCAGCCCCGGCGTGGAAACGATCGCCGACCACATGTCATCGATCCGGATGATGGCGTCGCTTGTGCCCGACTTTTGGGTCGAACAGGCCGAGGTTCTCACACAGTCGGCGATGGGCGTTGTCAACCACGTGGTCTTGAAGGGCACGTCGACCGATGGCGTCGCAATCGAGATTCCACTTGTCGCGCTCATCCTCCTCGACGGCGACCGTGTGACACGTTACGAGACATTCGACGTAGACCAGCGCGACCTAGCCTTGGCCCGGTTCGAAGAACTCGGCGCCACGTCTCAGCCGCAGTGACTGACAACATCACGCCAAACACTGGCAGGCATCGAATAGATCGTGCCTGCTCGGGAGTGATAACGTAATTCTCCGATTCGTATAACGGGCCTACCGCCCAGGGCCATCCGACTCTCGGAGGTGACGTGTCAGCAGCACCGGGACGACCGCTGCCCCTGATCACGGACGAAAACGAGTTCTTCTGGACTTCGGGTGCCGACGGCACGTTGCGGCTACAGGAATGTAGGGCCTGCGAGTCGCTGATCCATCCGCCGGCGCCGGTATGCCGCTACTGCCGCTCGCGCGATATGGGCGTGCGGAGCGTCTCCGGCAAGGCGACACTGGCCGGATTCACCGTGAACCATCGGTTCAGCCTGCCCGGGCTGCCGGCGCCATACGTCGTCGCGCAGGTGGCCATCGCGGAAGACCCCCGGGTCCGGCTGACCACCAACATCGTGGAGTGCGATCCCGATCAGCTCGAGCTCGGTCAACAAGTGGAGGTTGTCTTCGAGCAAGTCGAGGATGTCTGGCTGCCGCTGTTCCGGCCGATTGCCGGTGCCGAACGCGCCCCCCTGCCGGTCGACGAGATCGCGCCGGAACGCTTCGGTGAGTACGTCCGGCCCATGCTGACCGCGGAGAAATTCGAGGACAAGGTCGCGCTCACCGGAATCGGCATGTCGCCGATCGGGCGTCGGCTGATGGTGCCGCCGCTGTCGCTGACGGTGCAAGCCTGCGAGGCGGCCATCGCCGATGCCGGACTGACATTCGACGACATCGACGGCCTGTCGACGTACCCCGGCGGCGGCAACCTCGGCGGATTCGGCGAGGGCGGGGTCACCGCGCTCGAGGCGGCGCTGGGCATTCGGCCGACGTGGCACAACGGCGGCATCGAAACATTCGGCCCGGGCGGATCGGTGATCGCCGCGATGCTCGCCGTCGCCGGCGGACTGGCCCGTCACGTGCTGTGCTTCCGGACGCTGTGGGAAGCCACTTTCAACGAGCTGATGAAGCAGGGCAAGATCACCCCGTCCATGGGCCGCACCGCCAGTTGGCAGATGCCATTCGGCGCCACGTCGGCGGCCCACACCTTGGCGCTCAACGCGCAGCGGCACTTCCACCGTTACGGCACAACGAAAGAGACGCTGGGCTGGATCGCGTTGAACCAGCGAGCCAACGCCGAACTCAACCCGTCCGCGATCTATCGCACCCCGATGACGATGGATGACTATCTGAACGCGCGGCCCATCACCACGCCGTTTGGCCTCTATGACTGCGACGTGCCGTGCGACGGCTCGATCGCCGTGATCGTCTCCGCCGTCGACGCCGCCCGCGACCTGGCCAAGCCGCCCGTGCTGGTGGAGGCGGTCGGAACGCAGATCATCGAGCGAATCGACTGGGACCAAAGCACTCTGACGCACGAGCCGCAGGTGCTGGGCCAAGCGGCACACGTGTGGACGCGCACGTCGCTGCGACCCGCCGATGTCGACGTCGCCGAGCTGTACGACGGCTTCACCATGAACTGCCTGTCTTGGATCGAGGCGCTGGGGTTCTGCGGAATCGGTGAGGCCAAGGATTTCCTGGACGGCGGCAAGAACATCGCTCGCGACGGCCAGTTGCCGCTCAACACGCACGGCGGACAACTGTCGCACGGCCGCACTCACGGCATGGGCCTGATGCATGAGGCCATCACCCAGCTGCGCGGCGAGGCCGGTGACCGCCAGGTCGCCGGCGCCCGCGTGGGTGTGGTGAGCAGCGGTGGCCTCACGCCCAGCGGCGTGCTCTTGCTGCGGGCCGACGCATGAGTGCGCCCCGCCCAAGGGTGGTGATCGTCGACGGCGTGCCGATGTCGGCGTTGATCGCCGAAGCCCCAGATGCCGAGGGGCCCAAGGCCGTCATCGTGGCCATCCACGGCGGTGGCACTACCGCCGTGTATTTCGACTGCCCGGGCCACCCGTCTTTTTCCTTGCTGCGGACGGGCGCGGCGGCCGGATTCACCGTGGTGGCACTCGATCGGCCCGGATATGGTAGCTCCGCTCCCTATCCCGAGGCGATGACCCAGCCCGAACAGCGGGTCAACCTTGCCTACGGAGCCGTGGATCGCATCCTGGGACAACGTGCGCGCGGCGCCGGTCTGTTCTTGATGGGCCATTCGGGCGGGTGCGAACTGACGATGCGCATGGCCGCCGACGAACGTGGCAGCGATCTGCTGGGCATCGAATTGGCCGGTACCGGACGGCATTACCATCCCGCGGCCCGCGAAATGCTGAAGACGGCAACGCGAGAACGCCGACCCGCGGGGCTGCGTGAGCTGTTGTGGCACCCCGAGCGCCTGTATCCGCCCGAGGTGCTCACCGGGGCCACGGTTTATCCGGGGGCCCCGGCCTATGAGGACCTGATGGTGTCGAACTGGGCCCGCCAAGACTTCCCGGCGCTCGCTCCCGCCGTGCGCGTTCCGGTGCACTTCAGCATCGCCGAGTACGAAAGGGTTTGGCAGACCGATGATTCGGCGTTGACCGAGATCACGGCGATGTTCTCCGGCGTCCCACGCTTCACCGTGCACCGTCAACCCGAGGCGGGACACAACATCAGCCTCGGCTACACCGCGCCGGCCTACCACGCGACGGTCCTTTCGTTCGCGGAGGAATGTGTCGCGGCTGCGCCCTCTTCGAGTGTGAAGCTGGCTTCACGCTCGGCCCCCAACGTGAGGCTGGCTTCACCCTCGGCGGAGGAAGAGGCCGGCTGATGCGGGTCGGATTCATCGGACTGGGCAGCCAGGGTGGCCCGATGGCACGGCGGATTGTCGAGAGTGGCTATCCCACAACGCTGTGGGCGCGCAGGCCCGCGACGCTCGCACCGTTCGCCGACACCCCCGCGAAGTTCGCCGAGTCACCCGCGGAACTCGCCGCGAACAGCGATCTGGTCTGCCTGTGCGTCGTCGGCGACGACGACATCGAGGAAATCACCGGCGACCAACGCGGGTTGCTGGCGGGGATGAAGCCCGGCAGCGTCATCGCGGTGCACAGCACGGTGCACCCCGACACCTGCCGGAAACTCGCGAAAAGGGCTGACGCCCACGATGTTTCGGTCATCGACGCACCCGTGAGCGGCGGTGGTAGGGCGGCCTCGCAGCGGCGTCTGCTGGTGATGGTCGGCGGTGACGCCGACGTCGTCGAGCGCTGCCGTCCGGTCTTCGAAACCTATGCCGACCCGGTCGTCCACCTCGGCGAGCTGGGCTCCGGGCAAACCACCAAGCTGCTCAACAACCTGCTGTTCACGGCCAACCTGGGAACAGCGGCGGCCACCCTTTCGCTGGCCCAGGCACTCGGCGTCTCCCCGGACCGTCTTACCGAAGTCGTCTCCCGCAGCAGCGGGAACAGCTTCGCGCTCAACACCCTTGGCGGGATCGGCGGCCTGGAAAGGCTCGCCGGCTTAGCGGGAACGCTGCTGCAAAAAGATGTCCGGCTGGTCGTCGACCTTGCCGACCAGGCCGCGGCCCATGGCGGTGCCGTGCTCGATGCGGCCGACGCCGCACTGACTTTGATGGAGCACCCCCGGTGAAGGTCGGGTTCATCGGCGCGGGGCGCATGGGCAGGCCCATGGCGGCCCGCCTGGTAGCGGCCGGGCATGACGTCAGCGCCGTGGGCCGGACCGCCGATAAGCGCCGCGAGCTCGAGCAGCTGGGCGCCAGCGCGGTGAGCGAGGTGGCCGAGGCCGGCGCGCAGGCCGATGTCGTGGTGCTCTGCGTATTCACCGACGAACAAGTGCGACAGGTCTGCCTGGACAGCGCTCTGCTGCCAACCATGCCGTCGGGTTCGGCGCTGGTTGTGCACACGACCACGAGCCCGAAAACGATCGAGGCCATCGCCGCCCGCGCCGACGCTGTCGATGTCGTCGATGCGCCGGTCAGCGGCGGCCCGCACGACGTCGCGGCCGGCAGGATCACCCTGTTCGTGGGAGGCGCCGATGACGTCGTGGCACGACTGCGACCGGTGCTGGGCTGCTACGGCGATCCCATCCTGCACGTCGGGCCGTGCGGCGCCGGCCAGAAGGTGAAGCTGGTCAACAACGCACTGTTCGCGGGTCACATCGGGCTGCTGGCGGAGTCAATCCGGCTGGGCGAACGGCTCGGCGTGCCGGAATCAACCTTGCTGGCCGCACTGCCTCACGGCAGCGCCACCAGCCGGGTCCTGGACATCGTCGCGCCACGCGGGTCTGTCACGTCGTTCATCGAGGTAGCGGGAGCATTCGTTGGCAAGGACGTGGCCGTCGTCCGCAGCATCGCCGCGGATCTCGGCAGCGATCTCGGGGCGCTGGACGACGTCATCAAAGCCATCGATGTCGCCGGAAAGGTCTGAGATGACAGCGTTCCGGTCCTTTTCGAAGCGGACTGAACCCGCTACCGTTAGCGTTACAGTCAGGCGTTCGACCGTAAAGGCTCCAGCCCGCCCCAACCCTCGCCGCTGAGGAGGTTGCAGTGACCAAACCGAAGGTCGTCTTCGATCCGTTTTCCGAGGAGTTCTTCAACAACCCCTTCGAGATATACCGGCGGATGCGCGAGGACGCGCCGCTCTATTACGACGAGAAGGAGGACTTCTACGCGCTGACCCGCCACGAAGACGTCGCGGCCGGGTTCAAAGACTTCGAGACGTATTCGTCAGCGCGCGGCTGCGATCTCGCGATGGTGCGCCGAGGTGTGTCCCCCGAGCAGAAGTCGATTATCTTCATGGACCCGCCCGAGCACCGCCACATGCGCAGCCTGCTCAACAAGGCGTTCACCCCGCGAGCCATTCAATCGCAGCGCGAGACGATCATCGAAGTGGTGGAGAAGTACCTGGGCGCCGTCGACTCCGACAACTTCGACGTCGTGCAGGACTTCTCCGGGCCGTTCCCGGTGGAAGTCATCACCCGGATGGCCGGAGTGCCCGAGGAATACCGCCAGCAGGTGCGGCACTGGATCGACACCAGCCTGCATCACGAACCGGGACAGATCGAGATCAGCGAAGCCGGGATGCAGGCCAACATCGATACCGCGATGTACTACTTCGGCCTCATACAGGAGCGGCGCGCGGACCCGCAGGACGACATGATCAGCAGGCTGATCGCGGCCGAGATCCCCGGCGAGGACGGCCAGCCCCGCAAGCTCGACGACATTGAAATCACCGGCTTCGCCACCCTTTTGGGCGGAGCTGGCGCCGAGACCGTCACCAAGTTGCTCGGCAATGCCGCCGTGATCTTCGCCCGTAACCCCGACCAGTGGCAGAAGCTGCTCGACGACCGCAGCAAGATTCCGGGGGCGGTGGAAGAGCTATTGCGCTACGAAGGGCCAGTCCAGTACAACGTCCGCTACACCCTAAGGAGGCACACGTCAGCGGTGGCGTGATTCCCCCGGGCAAACCGGTGTTCCTCTGCGGCGCAGCGGCGAACCGCGATCCGGATGCCTTCACCGACGCCGAGACATTCAACATCGAGCGCGACCACACCGAGGCACAACACCTCGGTCTCGGGTACGGGATTCACAGCTGCCTTGGTGCGGCACTGGCCCGCATGGAAAGCAGGATCGCGCTGGAGAGGCTCGCTCGACTTCATGCCGCGCTACGAGGTGGACTGGGCGGGGTGCAAACGGGTGAACATGCAAAACGTCGCCGGCTGGCAGAACGTGCCAGTCAAGGTGCTTCGGTAAGGGGACCGCGATGAAGATCGAAGTCGACTGGGGTCTTTGTGAAAGCAACGGCGTCTGCATGGGCATCAATCCCGAGGTCTTTCACCTCGGCGACGACGACATGCTGACCGTGTTGCAAGAAGAAGTCACCCCGGAGATCGAATCAGACGTGCGCGAAGCAGTTCGTCAATGCCCGAGGCAGGCAATCTCCATTACTGAGTAGCGGCCGAAGGTATTTCGAATCCGGAGAGGATGACGACGTTGCAGTCGGCCGCCGCGTGGCGCAGCTTGGCCGCCTTCTGGTAGGCCTCGGACTCGTACCAGGCGCGGGCCGCATCCACCGATTCGAATTCCAGCACGACGGTCTGATCGCCGTGCCAGGCACCCTCGAGCACCGCGGGCGCGGTATCCACCGCGAGAACGTTGACGCCGACCAACGTTGCCCCACCGGCCTGGGCGTACGCCTTCATGCCCTCCGGGTCTTTGATGGCTTCGGTAAGGATGACGTATCCCTTAGCCATTGAATCTCCTTACCTGCGTGCGTGTCTGGTCAGTTGTCGCTTTTGGTCTCGGCTGATAGCCTGCTCGGGGCAGCAATCGATGGCCTCCCGGGTAGCCGCCTCGAATTCCGGTGGGACGTCAGATGTTATCGCTACCGAGTAACCGTCTTCGGTCAGGCTGAAGACTTCCGGACACAGCGTGACGCACACGCCGTGACCGCGACAACACTGGTCGTCAACCGAGACTTTCATGCGAGCGTGAACTCCAGGTGCAGTTCGGTCAGGCCGCGCAAGATGTAGGTCGGAACATATTGGTAGCGACGGTCATTCGCCGGACCGTGAACGCGCTCGTTGATCCTGATGTCAGACGTCCGGTCGAGCAGCCGCTCGATCGCCACCCGAGTTTCGGCTCTCGCCAGGGGTGCGCCGGGGCAGCTGTGGATCCCTCGCCCGAACGAGATGTGCTGGCGGGCGTTCTTGCGGACCGGATCGAATGTGGTGGGGTCTTCGAACCGGCGCGGATCCCGGTTGGCGGCCGCCTGCACAACCATCACGGTGGTGCCCGCGGGCAGGTCGACCCCACCGACATTGACGGGCACCCGGTTCATCCGGAAGTCGCCCTTGACCGGGCTCTCGATGCGCAGCGCCTCTTCGATGAAGTTGGGGATCAGGCTGCGATCCTTGCGCAACTGCGCCTGGAGGTCGGGACGCTCCCCCATGGTCTGCAACGCGGCACCGAGCAGCCGCACGGTGGTCTCCTGGCCCGCCGAGAAGACGTTGCTGGCGACGCGGGCCACGTCTTCGACCTCGGGAATCGAGCCGTCGGGGAAGGTAGCGGTCGCGAGGCCGGTCAGCACGTCGTCGCGGGGTTCGCGCCGGCGGTCCCGGACGTAGTCGGCGAAGGTTCCGTAGAGGAATTCCAGCGGACTGTGCGCCAGCGATTCCTTGCCGGTGCCCCCGACGCCGCCGCCCGAGTGCTTGCGGATGTTGTTGACGAACTGATCGCGGTCCTCCTCGGGCACGCCGAGCAGGTCGGCGATGACCAGCAGCGTGAAGGGGCCCGCGAAGCCTTTGATGAATTCGCCCTCACCCGGGGCCAGGAACGGATCGAGTGCCTGGTCGGCGAGCACCCACATGGCGTCCTCGTTCTCCTTGAGGCGTTTGGGGGTGATCAGCCGCATCAGCAGGGCGCGGTGGTTGGTGTGCGTCGGCGGGTCGAGGGTGGGCAGCTGGTCACTGAACGGCAGCTCGTCGCGGTGCTGCTCGATCAGCTCGGTCACGTCGTAAGCCTTGGCCCTCCAGTGGCACCGGGAAGCCGGGAAACGGACCGGTCACCGCGATGCACGACGAGAACGTCTCGGCGTCGTTGAGCACAGCACAGGCCTCGTCCCAGCCGGTCACCATGGTGACCCCATGGTGGTCTTCCCGGGTCACGGGGCATTGCTGCCGGAGAGCCTCGTAGTAGGGGTACGGGTTCTCGACGAGCCGGGCATCGCGGAAGAAATCCATTTCGGTGAAGTCGTTCACCTTCTAGCTCCGTTCGAATCTCGACCAGTGAGAATGATCCTCTCAGAGATGAGCATTACATTTCCACACAGCATGTTCGTCGTCAAACGACTGGTCTCGGCATTGACTGCGAAATGAACGACGGGATATCCCGCGTCGCCCCGCTGAGCCCGCGGTTTAGCTGGCAGGAACCAGATCGGCAGCGACCGACGGGCATGTCAGAAGCCCGCTGCGGAACGTTTCGGTGTGATCGATCGGACTCTGCGGCACCGCTGCGGCGGCCAGCGCCTGGCCCTTGAACGTTCGGGCGGCCATGCTCAGCCGGTGTTGTACCAGGCCAACGCTTTCATCAAGCTCGGCGGGCCAGGTCTCGCCCCACAGCGTGACCTCGGTGACGCCGTGATCGAGGGCCTGCAACACGCCTTGGCGGACCCGCGAGTCGCATCCGAAGAGGTCCGCCGCCGCGGCCAGAGCTTGGGGCCGGGGACGGGTTCCCACCGAGGCCAGTGCGTCTTCGAGGTCGAGTACTCCGACGCCGAGGATCTGCAGCGGCCGATCGTCGGGACGGTCGGCGATGAGCACGGTGACGTCCCATCCCGCCATCGCCCTGTCGAAGAGCCAACCGCCGGCGAATCTCACCACGTCGACGACGTCGGCGGCGACCACGTCGAGCCGGTATCTCAAGTCTTCTGTCGGGTGTTCTTGGGAGGCGCGAAGTCCCGCGCCAGTGTCTCGGCGTACTCCTTGAACACCTCGGACAGCGGTATCGACGGATCGAGCAACCATATCGTTTCCATTCCGTGGACGAAGGCGAGAATTTCTACTGCCTTGACGGCGGGGTCTATGTCGGTGCGGTACCGGCCAGCCGCCTGACCGCGGCGGATGGCGTCAGCGACGATGTCGATCGCAGACCGGTGTCTGGCCAGCAGACGGTCGTGCAGCGGGGCGTCGGGAAGGATGTTTTCGGCCAGCAGCACGGTGAACGTGCCGATCAGTTCGGGTGACCGGGTGAAGCGATCGGCGACCTGAGCGATCTCGCCGATGAGATCGCCGCCCCGGTCGGCGTGGGTGTCGTCATCGAAGTCACGCGCGTCTAGCACCGCGTGCAGCAGCTGCTCCTTGGATTCGAAGTGATGCAGCAGTCCCGCGGGGGTGACCCCGGCTTCGCCGGCGATCTGGGCGAGTGTCGTGTTGCGCCAGCCGTTGCGCGTGAGCAGGCGCTGTGCGACCGCGAGGATCCGCTGCTTGCGGTCCTCACCTTTGGCGAGAAGCGTGTCGTATCGCCGTGCGTCGGGCACCGGACTCCTTTGACCGATTGGCGGGCTGAACCAACCTAGTGAACACACAGTAGGTAGGTTTAGCGGTCATGACAAGGGGCTGATGTGGGACGTTTCTCTTTGACGGCTGAGGGCGGCGCTAGACCGGTACTAGTTCACCAGCTCGACCAAGGTGGCGTTGGCCGTGCCGCCGCCTTCACACATGGTCTGCAGCCCGAAACGGATGCCGTTATCGCGCATGTGGTGGACCATGCGCGTCATCAGTACGGCTCCGGAAGCGCCCAGCGGGTGGCCCAGTGCAATGGCACCGCCCAGCGGATTGACAACACGCGGATCGGCGCCGGTCTCGGCCAGCCACGCCATCGGGACCGGCGCAAAGGCTTCGTTCACCTCGAAGACGCCCACCTCCCCCAGCGAGACGCCGGACTTGTTCAGCACCTTCTCGGTCGCCGGGATCGGGCCGGTGAGCATCAGCACTGGATCCGCGCCGGTGACCGCGCCGGCGCGGTAGCGGACCAGGGGCGTCAAGCCCAGCTCAACCGCGATCTCGGACGTGGTCACCAGCAGCGCGGCTGCGCCGTCGGAGATTTGCGAGGAGTTGCCCGCGTGGATGACGCCGTCGTCGACGAACGCGGGCTTGAGCGCGGCCAGTTTCTCTACGCTGGTCCCCCGCCGCACCCCCTCGTCGGCGACGACGACGGTGCCCTCTTCGCCATCGGTGAAGACCGGAACGATCTGCTCGATGAAGGCCCCGCTGTCCTGGGCTGCGGCAGCCCGTTCGTGGGACCGGGCAGAGTATTCGTCGAGCTGGCTGCGGGAGAACCCCCACTTCTTGGCGATCATCTCCGCCGACAGACCCTGGTTGAAGGAGAAGTCGTCATAGCGGGCAAGGACTTTCGGACCGTATGGCATCCCGCTTGCCCTGGCCGCCCCGAGCGGAACGCGGCTCATCACCTCGACACCGCCGGCCACGACGACGTCTTGCTGGCCTGACATGATCGCCTGCACCGCGAAGTCGAGGGCCTGCTGGCTGGAACCGCACGCCCGGTTGACGGTGGTCCCGGGGATGCTCTCGGGCCAGCCGGCCGCCAGTACCGCGTAGCGCCCGATGTTGCTGGACTGGTCGCCGACCTGGGATACGCACCCCCAGACCACGTCATCGACGATCTCCGGACCGACACCGGTGCGTTCCAGCAATTCATTCAGGACGACCGCGGACAAGTCAGCGGCGTGCATACTGGACAGCCCGCCGTTGCGCTTCCCGACTGCCGTGCGTACCGCCTCAACGATGACTGTCTCACGCATGTTCACTCCGATTGTTCTTGGTCAGATTTTGACAGCGCCCACCGACCAGTAAACGACGGCTCTCGGCGCTCCGCGAAAGCGGCATAGGCGGCCGCGGCATCCGTCGTCGCGAAATTGACGGCTTGCGCGCGAGCCTCGTTGGCCAGTGCGTCGCGCAGGGTGCGGTCGGCGCCCTCGTTCAGCAGGGCCTTGGTCTGGGCGAGCGCGATCGGCGGTCCGGCTGCCAGCCGGTCGGCGAGATCCTGGACGAAGGCATCGATCTCAGCGGCGGACACCACCCAGGTCACCAGATTCAAAGCGTGGGCTTCTGCGGCATCGATTGTTTCGGCGAGCAGTGCGAGCCGCTTAGCCTGTTGCAGGCCAATAAGTTTCGGCAACAACCAGGAGCCGCCGAGGTCGATGGACAGGCCTCGCTTGGAAAAGATCTGGCAGAACGTCGATTCCGGCGTCGCGACCACCAAATCGCAACCCAGCGCCAGGTTCCATCCGGCGCCGACCGCTACCCCGCTGACTTTGGCGACCGTCGGGATCGGGAGCTCGTGCAGCGCGAGCGCCACGTCGGTCAGGCGCTGCAACTTGTCTTTGGGATGGACGTCATCGCGGACCGAAATGTCGGCGCCGGAGCAAAAGCTCCCGCCGGCACCGGTGATGACCAGGGCACGCACGCTGCGGTCACGACCGGCGCCATCAAGGGCGTCTCGCAACGCGATCCACAGCTCCGGGGTGATCGCGTTTTTGCGATGCGGACGGTTGAGGGTCAGCGTGCGCACCCCATCGCGGTCATCCGACAGCAGCACGGGGTCGTCGGTTGCGGCCATCAGCGGTGGGCGTTCATCACATCACCATGTCGCCGTGGCCATCAGTAGCTCCTCGGCAATTTCAGCGTGTGGGCTCCCAGGAAGTTCAGGATCATTTCTTGGCTGATCGGCGCGATCTTCAACAGCCGGGCCTCACGGAAATAGCGCGCCACGTGGTACTCCTCCGAGTAGCCCATGCCGCCGTGGGTTTGCAATGCCCGGTCCGCGGCGGTAAAGCCGGCATCGGCGCACAGGTATTTGGCGGTATTTGCTTCGCGCCCACAAGGTTTGCCGTTGTCGTACAGCCAGGTAGATTTGCGCAGCATCAGCTCGGCGGCGTCCAACCGGGCCAGCGAATCCGCCAGCGGGAACTGGATGCCCTGGTTCATACCGATCAGCCGGCCAAAGACCTCGCGTTCGTTGGCGTACTTCACCGCCTTTTCGAGCGCGACCCTGCCGATGCCGAGCGCTTCGGCAGCGATCAGCATCCGTTCCGGGTTCAAGCCATCGAGGATGTACTGAAATCCCTTGCCTTCCTCGCCGATTCGATCCTCGACCGGCACTTCGAGATTGTCGATGAACAGCTCGTTGGAGCTCACGGCATTGCGGCCCATCTTGCGGATAGGGCGAACGTCGATCTTGCTGCGATCGAGATCGGTGAGGAAGAGCGTCATCCCGTCGGTCTTCTTGGCGACTTCGTCGTAGCTTTGGGTGCGGGTCAACAGCAGGATCTTGTCGGATTCCATCGCTTTGGAGATCCACACCTTGCGGCCGTTGACGATATAGCGATCTCCGTCGCGTTTGGCGAACGTGGTGATGCGTGACGTGTCGAGTCCGGCACCGGGTTCGGTTACCCCGAAGCAGACGTGCACTTCGCCGGTCGCGACGGACGGCAATGTGCGCGCTTTGAGTTCCTCGGAGCCGTGCACGACCACCGGTTGCATACCGAAGATCGACAGGTGGATCGAGCTGGCCGCGTTCATACCGCCGCCGGATTTGGCGACTTCCTCGAGCAACAGTGTGGCTTCGGTGATTCCGAGGCCATGGCCGCCGTACTCGGTCGGAATGGTCATACCCAGCCAGCCGCCGTCGGCGATGGTCCGGTAGAACTCGGACGGAAACTCGTGCGCCTGGTCTTTTTCCATCCAGTACTGGTCGTCGAACTTCCGCGCCAGCTCGGCAACTGACCGACGGATCAACTCCTGGTCATCGGTCAGCTCGAAATTCATTCCACCGCCGGGCACTGCTAAATCTCCTCTGGTCGAAACGCACCGGCGCACTTAGCATTCCGGCAGCGCATCAGTCTTTGTTGCCGGTGAGCTCTTTGGCGTTGGCGGCGAAGTCCGCGAACGACGAACCCGACCTGATGTCCTTGTGATGACTGAGCGCCCGAATGGACACGTCGTGCCCTTCGGCGGCTTTGCGCAGCGCGCCCACCGACGCCTGCTCCGGTGTGATGTGGGTGAACGGGTCGAACGAGTACCAGCGCATCGCGTTCTCGTGGGTCATCTTCTTGATCTCGTCGTCCGGCACGTTGTTCACCGACAAGACGTCCCAGAGCTCCTCCGGTGCACCCGGCCACATCGAGTCACTGTGCGGGTAGTCGGCCTCCCAGCAGATGTTGTCGATACCAATCATGTTGCGCAGTGCCACGCCAACCTTGTCGCTGATGAAGCAGGTCAGGAAGTGATCGCGGAAGATGTCGGACGGCAGCTTGTCGCCGAAGTTCTGGTGGGTCCACGTCGAGTGCATCTCGTACGTCCGGTCCGCGCGCTCCAGGAAGTACGGAATCCACCCGGTGCCGCCCTCCGAGAGCGCGACCTTGAGGTCCGGATACTCCTTGATGGGCCGCGACCACAGCAGATCCGCGGCGGCCTGCACGATGTTCATCGGCTGCAGCGTGATCATCACGTCCATCGGCGCATCCGGCGCGGTGATCGCCAGCCGACCCGAGGATCCAATGTGCACGTTCATCACGGTGTTGGTGTCGCACAGGGCTTTCCACAGCGGATTCCAGTACTCGTTGTGGAAACTGGGGTAACCCATCGCGGCCGGGTTCTCCGTGAAAGTCAGCGCGTGCACGCCCTTCTTCGCAACCCGTCGCACCTCGGCGGCGCACGCCTCGGCATCCCAGATCACCGGTATCGCCATCGGGATGAAGCGTGCCGGGTACGCACCGCACCATTCGTCGATGTGCCAGTCGTTGTAGGCCTGCACCAGCGCTATCGAGAACTCCGGGTCCTCGGTGGCGAACAAGCGACCAGCAAAGCCCGGGAAGGAGGGGAAGCAAATCGAGGCCAGGATGCCCCCGGCGTTCATGTCCTTGACACGTTCGTCGACGTTGTAGCAACCCGGCCGGATCTCGTCGAGACCCTGCGGCTCGAGCCCGTACTCCTCTTTGGGCCGACCGGCCACCGCGTTGAGTGCCACATTGGGAATCACCGTGTCACGGAACTTCCACATATCCGAACCGTCGGAGTTGTGCACCAGCCGGGGGGCGTCGTCCTGATACTTCTTCGACAAATGGTTTTTGAACATGTTCGGCGGCTCGACGGTGTGGTCGTCGACGCTGATCAGGATCATGTCCTCTTTGTTCATCGCCATTCCTTTCCAATTCTGATCCGTCTCATCGATTCAGACGCGCTGCTCCCACACAGCATGGGCGAACCATCGCCTAGCGCCAAGATCACTATTTTGAAAACTATCTTCTCGCGAAGCGAGAATCAACATCCAGCGCCTCTTGCAGCGAATCACCCCGCCCTGACCAGGCGCTGGACAAATAGCCGGATTTCTCGCCCTCGGGCGGTTCGGGCGACTTGTGTGTTGAGGCAAATGCCAGGGCTGCAGAGCCAAGCCGGGATGGACGTGGATGTCGCCGCTGCGAGGTGGGCGCTCGTGACGGAGCGTGGGCCGGCAACACCGCACGTGCGGGCGCCGGGACGACCAGCGCGTCCGGATCCCCGGCCGTTGCCATTGACCAGCCGACCGAATCATGCAACTCTATTAGTTGGAAATGAGAATATGATTCTCCTGCACCGAGAGGACACCGTCGATGCGCCTGCAGCCGTTGCCGGCTGATCAGTGGGATGAGGCTGTCCAGCGGTCGCTCTCCGTCATGCTGCCCCCGGAGCGGTGCAACCCGCAGGACGCCTCCAACGCGCTTGCGACATTCGTCAACCACCCGGCCCTGACCAAGGCATTTCTCCGGTTCAACGTTCACCTCTTGTATTCGTCCACACTGCCGGCCCGCATCCGTGAACTCGCCATCCTGCGCGTCGCACATCGTCGTGACTGCGCCTACGAGTGGGCCCATCATGTAGATCTGGCCAAACGCGAGGGAATCAGCGACGACGAAATAGCCGCCGTCCGCCGCGCCGGCGACGGTAGCGTCGGCGACTTCGAGGCGTTCGAGCGCGCGGTGCTCACCGGCGTCGACGAACTCGACGAGAAGTCGCAGCTGTCGGACCAGACCTGGGCCGCGCTCGGTGAGCGCCTCGACGACCGCCAGCGGATGGACTACATCTTCACAGTTGGCTGCTACACCCTGCTGGCCATGGCCTTCAACACTTTTGGCGTACAGCTCGAGAACAACCACTAAGACCGGAAAAGAGAGTAGAACCTTGCCCCACTTTCCGAAACCAGCCGCAGGCAGCTGGACCGAAAACTATCCCGAACTGGGCACCGCGCCAGTCGATTACACCGACTCGATCGATCCGGCATTCTTCGAAGCCGAACGCGACGCGATATTCAAGCGGACGTGGCTCAACGTCGGTAGGGTCGAGCGGCTGCCGCGCACCGGCAGCTATTTCACCAAGGAGCTACCGTCAGCGGGCCCGGGTATGTCGGTGATCGTCGTCAAGACCAAGGACGGCGCTATCAAGGCGTATCACAACGTCTGCCGGCACCGCGGAAACAAGTTGGTGTGGAACGACTATCCACACGAGGAGACCTCGGGGACTTGCCGGCAGTTCACCTGCAAGTACCACGCCTGGCGCTACAGCCTCGACGGTGATTTGACCTTCATCCAGCAGGAGGATGAGTTCTTCGACGTCGACAAGAGCCAGTACGGCTTGGTACCCGTCCGCTGCGAGGTGTGGCAAGGCTTCATCTTCGTCAACCTCGATCAGCACGCGAAGCCGCTCGCCGACTACCTCGGACCACTGGCCAAGGGCATCGAGGGCTACCCCTTCCACGAGATGACCGAGTCCTACTCCTACCGGGCCGAAGTCGGCAGTAACTGGAAGCTCTTCATAGACGCGTTCGCCGAGTTCTACCACGCACCGGTGCTGCACCAGGGGCAATACACCAAGGAAGAAGCCGCCAAGATCATCAAGTACGGCTTCGAGGCGCTGTACTACGAGCTGGCGAGCCCGCACGGGATGATCTCGACCTGGGGTGGTCAGGCACCGCCCGCGGACATGTCCATGGTGAAGCCCATGGACCAGGTGCTGCGCAGCGGGCTGTTCGGTCCCTGGGACAAGCCGGAGGTCATCGAGAAGCTCGATCAGCTGCCTCCGGGCGTCAATCCGAAGAAAATCCCGCAGTGGGGCATCGATTCGTGGCACTTCTTCCCGAACTTCATGCTGCTGATCTGGGAGCCCGGCTGGTACCTGACCTATCACTACTGGCCGACCGCCGTCGACAAGCACATCTTTGAGTGCACGCTGTATTTCGTTCCTCCGCGAAACGCGCGGGAACGCTTGGCCCACGAATTGGCCGCGGTGACGTTCAAGGAGTACGCGCTGCAGGACTCCAACACCCTGGAAGCGACCCAGACCATGATCGGCACCAAGGTCATCAAGGACTTCCTGTTGTGCGATCAGGAAATCCTGCTCCGCCATCTGCACAAAGTGGCGGGTGACTACGTTAAGGAGTACCAGAATAATGGCGCTACCGTCTGAATTCGCTGATCTGGAGCCCTATTTGGATTGGGACCTGGCCACCGAACCCGAGCGTTACGCGAAGCGGCTGGCTTCGACGATGGCCGAGATGCAGGCGTTCTACGACGTAGCGTTTCCCCGCCTCAACGACGTGATCGCCTACTGCGACAAATACCCGCTGGACGATCTGCCTGAGGACGCACGGACCCTCATGCACATCATGCAGTCGCTGATCATGGTGTCGTTTCCAATAGAGGCGTGGAAGCAGCCGCGCGTGCCCGACAGCGGCGCGGCCTGGGTGGAGCTGATCCGGGAGCCGGTGATCTGAACGGTGCTGACGCTCAAGGCCGCCGGGCTGCTCGACGTTGACGCCGGCGAGATCCTTCGGCCCGGCATCCTGCGGATCGACGGCGATCGGATCGCCAGTGTCGGCGGTGACACCGAAGGTGACCTGATCGACCTCGGCGACCAGATCTTGCTGCCCGGTCTGATGGACATGGAGGTCAACCTCCTGATGGGGGGCCGCGGGGAGAAGCCCGGGCTGTCGCAGGTCCAAGACGATCCGCCGACGCGGGTGCTACGGGCGGTTGGCAATGCCCGTCGCACGCTGCGTGCCGGATTCACCACGGTCCGCAACCTCGGGCTGTTCGTCAAGACGGGCGGCTATCTACTGGATGTCGCGCTGGGCAAGGCAATTGACGCGGGCTGGATCGAGGGACCGCGGGTAGTCCCAGCCGGCCATGCCATAACGCCCACCGGCGGGCATCTGGATCCGACGATGTTCGCGGCGTTCGCGCCACACGTGCTGGACTTGACGGTCGAGGAAGGCATCGCCAACGGACTCGACGAGATCCGCAAGGCGGTGCGTTACCAGATCAAACACGGCGCCGAACTGATCAAGGTCTGCTGCTCGGGTGGGGTGATGTCGCTGACGGGCCCCCCTGGCGCGCAGCATTACTCGGACGAGGAGCTGTGCGCGATCGTCGACGAGGCACACCGGCGCGGGCTGCGCGTCGCCGCGCACACGCACGGCGCCGACGCGGTCAAACATGCGGTTGCGGCCGGTATCGACTGCATCGAACACGGCTTCCTGATCGACGACGACGCCATCGCAACGATGGTCGAACACGGCACCTTCCTGGTGTCCACGCGGCGCCTGGCCGAGGGGATGGATGTCTCGCACGCCCCGCCCGAACTACAGGCCAAGGCAGCCGAGATGTTCCCGAAGTCGCGCAAATCGATATTGGCCGCTTACGAAGCAGGTGTGAAGATCGCGGTCGGCACCGACGCACCTGCGATACCGCACGGCCGCAATGCCGACGAGCTTGTCACCCTCGTCGAGTGGGGCCTGCCGCCGTTGGCGGTACTGCGGGCGGCCACCGTGACCGCCGCTGAGCTCATCAATTCCACCGACCGGGGCCGGCTCGCGCAGGGCCAGCTCGCCGATATCATCGCGGTACCGGGAAACCCGTTGGAAGACATAACCGTTACCCAGCACGTCAGCTTTGTCATGAAAGGCGGCAAGGTCTATGTCGACAAATCAGCCAACCAGAACTGACGACCTCGTCGAGATCCAGCAACTGCTCGCCCGCTACGCGGTCACCATCACCCAAGAAGACATCGACGGCCTCATCGGCGTCTTCACGCCGGATGGCACCTACAGCGCCTTCGGCGACACCTACCGGCTGGACAAATTCCCGGAGTTGGTGGCCGCAGCCCCAAAGGGCTTGTTTCTCACCGGAGCTGCGGTGGTCGACATCGACGGGGACTCGGCGAGCGGGACTCAACCGCTGTGCTTCATCGACCACGCCACTCATGACATGCGCATCGGCTACTACCGCGACACCTACTCCCGCACCGCCGACGGGTGGCGGCTGAAGACCCGTGCCATGACGTTCATCCGCCGCAGCGGAGTGCACGACTCCGGCCGCCCGCATGCCGTCGGCCGTCCTCAACCATGAATGTCGAGCAGTTCCGGGCGGACCTGCGCGCATGGCTCGACGATAATGACCTGACTCCCGGACCCGATCACTCGCTGCAGGGCCACATGCAGCAATTCGCCCGGGTGAGCCGGGCGCTCTATGACGCCGATTGGATGCGGTACGGCTGGCCCGTCGAAGTCGGTGGGTTGGGCGGGCCCGCCCTGCTGCGCGCGATCGTCGGCGAAGAGGTGGTTGGTCGTCGTCTCGCCGAACCCGGCCCCTATTCGATGCTCGAGGTGCTTGCACCCACGATGATCGATTATGCCCCTGCAGAACTCGCCGCGGAAATGGTGCCGCGTCTGCTCAGCGGCCGTGAGCAATGGTGTCAGGGCTTTTCCGAGCCGGGGTCCGGCAGCGATCTGGCATCGCTGACCACCCGCGCCACGCCCGATGGGGATAACTGGATTGTCAACGGGCAAAAGGTCTGGACCAGCTTCGCGCAGTTCTCCACCCGGTGCGTTTTGCTCACCCGCACCGCACCGGGCCACGACGGAATCACCGCGTTCTTCGTCGACCTGGACACGCCAGGCATCACCATTCGGCCGCTACGCACCATGCACGGCGTCGACGAGTTCTGCGAGGTGTACTACGACGATGTGGTGATCCCGGCGAGCCGGATGCTTGGCCGGCCGGGAGACGGCTGGCGCCTCGCGATGGACCTGCTCCCCTACGAGCGTTCCACTTGCTTTTGGCAGCGGATCGCATACCTCTACTCACGATTCGATGATCTCATCACTGAAAATTCAGCGACATCCAACGTCGGCGCACCCGACGGCCACGACGAATTCGAGCTTGGCGCAGCTTATCTCGCGCTCCACACGCTGCGCTGCCGGTCCCGCACCACCCAGCACCGGTTGCGCGACGGCGCACGACTCGGGCCGGACACCTCCATCGACAAGGTGCTGCTGGCCAGCGCTGAACAACGGCTCTACGACACCGTCCGCGATCTGCTGCCCGGGACGCTGGAGATCGACGACACACCGTGGCGCTCGGAGTACCTGTACTCGCGCGCCGCGACGATCTATGGAGGCACCGCAGAGATTCAGCGCAATATCATCGCCCGCCGGCTGCTCGACCTCGGGAAGGAGTGACCGTGGACCTCTCAACAAACGCTGCCACAGACGTCGAATCATTGCAGCTGCTGAGCGACTCGGTCCGAACGACAATGACCGCGGCCACGGGCGCCAAGCTCGACGCGGCGTTAGCCGACCTCGGCTGGCTTGACATGCTCGACGAAATCCCAGATATTGCAATTCCTTTGGTGTTCCGGCTACTCGGCGAGACCGGCGCGCACGCCTCCGTGCTCAACGATGTCGTGCTGGGCGCTGCGGGAAGTACGCCAGGAGGTAGCGTGCCGCTGCCGTTTGCCGGTAAGCGTTGGGTGGTGTGGGAGCGCAGCGATGGTTCCAGCTCGGCACTCGACGACGAACTGCCGATACATTCTGTACCGCGGGGAGACTCGTTGCCACACGCTGCGTTAGCCGCCGGGCGGCAAGCTGTGGGGTGGTGGCTGGTCGGCACCAGCCGGGCGATGCTTGCACTGGCGCGCCAGCATGCCGTGGATCGTGTTCAATTCGGCCGGCACATAAGCTCCTTCCAGGCGATCCGGCACCGGCTTGCCGAGACACTCGTCGCGATCGAGGGGGCTGAGGCAACTCTGCAGGCCGTCACTGCGGAAACAGATGACCCAGACGGCCTAGCCTGCCTGTTGGCCAAGGCCGCGGCCGGCCAGGCTGCGCTGTCCACCGCACGCCACTGTCAGCAGGTGCTCGGTGGTATCGGCTTCACCGCCGAACACCCGCTGCACCGCCACGTGAAACGGGCGCTGATGCTGGACGGGCTACTCGGCAGCGCTCGAGAACTGACCCAGGAGGCGGGAAAGGCGTTGCGGTCTAAAGGATATGCGCCGCGCCTGGCGCACCTCTAAGCGGTTTGGTTACTCGGGGTCGCGCGCCGGGCCGCGGCGCCTAGAATGGGCAGACATGGGTCACCCTGACGCACCGCGAAACCAGGTCGGCGTCGCTGCTCTGATCTTGGGCGTGGCCGCGCTCATCAGCTGCTGGCTACTGGTCGGCGTCCCCCTCGGTATCGCGGCGGTGCTGACTGGCGATGTTGCCCGGCGGCGGGTGCAGCGCCGCGAAGCAAACAACCCCCGCGCCGCAATGGCCGGCATCGTGTTGGGGGGTGTGGCGATCGTCGCCGGACTCGTGGCCGTTGGCTACTACTCCTGGTTGGACGCCCAAACGCCTGATCACTGATGCTTGACCAAGGGTGTCTGCGCGCACTGCCGAAGGTCAAATTCTAGCTCGCGCAGGCTAATTGCGCGGCAGGCCAAGTATGCGTTCGGCGATGATGTTCCGTTGGATCTCAGAAGTCCCACCGGCGATGGTCGCGGCGAAGGTGCGCACGTACCGGTCGAACCAGCTGCCGTAGTGGCTGTCCAGGTTCAGCGGCGCGAACGGCGCGGTGACCGCGTGGAGCACGAGCCCGTCCGGCCCCTGGGCATTCAGCCCATCCTCACAGGCGCGTTGCATTGCCTCCGAACCGAGAAGCTTGAGCACTGACTGGGCGGGCACGTCCTCTTCCCCGTGAGCGGCCTTGGCCAAAGCCGCCGACCCCATCAGCCGCAGCGCGTAGCAATCCATCACCAGGGTCGCGTAAAGATCGCGCTGCAGCAGTCCCGATGGACCGAAATCGACGGTCAGCGCGTGCAACATCTCGGCGTAATCCATCCACAACATGGCGCGCTCGTGACCGAGCGAACCGGTTGCCACCCGCCAGCCTTCGTTGACCTCCCCTACCAAATTCTCTGCCGGTACGTGCACGTCGGTGAAGAACACCTCATTGAAGTCGACGTCTTCGCTGTCGGACACCGAAGCGAACGGACGGCGTACCACACCAGGGGTATCGGTCGGAATGAGTAAGACACTGATGCCCTTGTGTTTTGGTGCCTCAGCGTCCGTACGAACGAACGTCAAAAGCACATCAGCGTCATGGGCACCCGACGTCCACACCTTCTGCCCGTTGACCACGAAGAAGTCGCCTTGCGAATCGGAGCAGCGCACTGCCCGCGTTTTCAGTGACGCCAGGTCCGAGCCCGCACCGGGTTCGCTCATGCCCAGCGACGCGGTGATCTCGGCGCGCAGAATCGGCACCGCCCATCGCTGTTTCTGCGCCGGAGTGCCAAACGTCAACAACGACGCCGCGATGATCCCCACTCCTTGGGGATTGAAGCTTTGATAGATCCGCCGCCGCGACAACTCCTCGAGGTACACGTATTGCTGCAACAACGTGGCATTTCGTCCACCGAACTCCGGCGGATTGCCCGGCAACAGCCACCCGCTGTCGAACAGCAACCGTTGCCAGCGGCGGGCCCACTCAGGTATGTGCGAACTGGACCGCGGCCGCTCGAACGCTTCTGCCTCCGAGGGCAGATGATTGTCAAGGAAAGCCACGAATTCAGCGCGAAACGCCTCGACATCGGCGTCAAAGGTCAGCTGCACAGCACTCCCTGACGGTTTTTGGCGCCCGCGGGACACCGTAGATCAGGAGGTAGATCAAGGTTTCCGTTGACGGCGCAGGTCGCTCTTGCGATTCCGCTTCCATACACGCGTGTAAGAGAATAGTATTCTCGTCGTGCGAAAGTTACAATCTCCGACACGTCGTCCGTGAGGGGGTCGAGCGCAGCGATGTCACGGCGTTCTCCGGTAGAGTCCAACCATGTTCTCCCCTCGCGGCAATCCGCTGAGCCGCTCGTGACCAGCCCGAGCGAAGAGCCGGCCTGGAAACAACGCGCTGTCGAGCGGTCCATCAAGACCGCGAAACTGCGAGCCGCGCAGCGTGTTCAGCGCTTCCTAGACGCCGCGCAGGCCATCATCATCGAAAAGGGCAGCACGGACTTCACCGTCCAGGAGGTTGTCGACCGCTCCCGCCAGTCGTTGCGGAGCTTCTACCTGCAGTTCGATGGCAAGCACGAGCTGCTGCTCGCGCTGTTCGAAGATGCGCTGAGTCGCTCAGCCGATCAGATCCGCGCCGCCACGGAAAGTCATACCGATCCACTCGAGCGGCTCAAGGTTGCCGTCGAGCTGTTGTATGAGGCCTGCCGTCCGGACCCGCACAGCCAAGCGGCCGCTGTTCACCGACTTTGCGCCGCGGTTGCTGGTGACCCATCCGGCGGAGGTCAAGATGGCCACCGCCCCGCTGCTGGCTTTGCTCACCGAACTCATGGAAGCGGCCAGCGACGCGGGCCAGTTGCGCGCGGAGATCAATCCCAGGCGGGTGGCCGCCATGGCGATGCAGACGGTCATGTTCATCGCTCAGTCCAGCGGGGGCAGCGACGACGCGACAATCCATCCCATCAGCGCCGACGAGGTGTGGGACTTCTGCTCACGCGGATTCGTCGGCTAGCACGCGTGAGCCCACCGCGATAGCCGCCTATCGCCCACGGTTGATTTGAGCAACTATCGCACGTGACTTGCCTCGTGAGAATCTGATTCTCTAATATCTAGAATTACAAATAGCCAAAACGGATTCGTCGTTACACTGCTTGGTGGCGATGACAGAGTTCTTCAGGCGACACGATCGGCGATCCCCTGGGGGACGGGGCGAACGCGGTTCCGGCGAGAGGCGATTGATTACCCGTGACAGTCAGCGCGGCCAGCGATGTGTACTTCGATCCGTACGACGTGGAGCTGAACGCCGACCCGTATCCGATGTTTCGGCGGCTGCGCGAGGAAGTTCCGCTGTACTACAACGAGCAGTACGATACGGCCGGCGCGTTCCCGAGGGCAGCGTCATGATGATGCTCATCGGCGCGGCCAACCGCGACGATCGCCAATTCCCGCCGGACGGAGATGTTTTCGACATCCGACGCGAGACGCACCAGCATCTGACCTTCAGTGTCGGCACCCATTACTGCCTCGGCTCGGCGCTGGCTCGCCTCGAGGGCCGGATCGCGCTCGAGGAGATCTTGAAGCGCTTCCCGGAGTGGGACGTCGACCTCACCGAGTGCAAGCTGTCCCCGACTTCCACCGTGCGGGGCTGGAAGACAATGCCGGCTGTTCTCCACTGAGACGTGTCGATCAACGAATTGAGGTAATCATGACTGGACGTGTTGAGGGCAAAGTCGCTTTCATCACCGGGGCGGCGCGCGGCCAGGGCCGCAGCCACGCGGTGCGGTTGGCGGAAGAGGGCGCCGACATCATCGCTGTCGACGTCTGTAAGCCGATCGTGCAGAACACCACCATCCCGGCGTCGACGCCCGAGGACCTGGCCGAGACCGCCGACCTGGTCAAGGGCCTTAACCGCAGAATCTTCACGGCCGAAGTCGATGTGCGCGATTACGACGCACTGAAAGCCGCGGTGGATAGCGGCGTGGAGCAGTTGGGCCGGCTAGACATCATCGTGGCCAACGCGGGAATCGGCAATGGCGGCGACACGCTGGACAAGACCTCTGAATACGACTGGCAGGAAATGATCGACGTAAACCTGTCGAGCGTCTGGAAGTCGGTGAAAGCCGGTGTGCCACATATGATCGCGGGCGGCATGGGTGGTTCGATCATTTTGACCAGCTCGGTGGGAGGGCTGAAGGCCTACCCCCACTGCGGCAGCTATGTCGCGGCCAAGCACGGTGTGGTGGGCATCATGCGGTCCTTCGCAGTGGAGTTGGGGCAGCACATGATTCGCGTTAACACCGTCAACCCCACGCATGTCAGCACCCCGATGATCATGAATGAGGGGACCTGGAAGTTGTTCCGGCCGGATCTGGAGAATCCGGGTCCCGACGACATGGCCCCGATCTGTCAGATGTTCCACACGCTGCCGATCCCATGGGTGGACCCGGTGGACGTCAGCAATGCGGTGCTGTTCTTCGCCTCCGACGAATCTCGATACATCACGGGTGTCACCCTGCCGGTCGACGCGGGTAGCTGCCTGAAATAGGGTTCCGTTGATGGACGGATTCGAGGGACGCGGCGCGGTCGTCACCGGCGGTGCGAATGGTATCGGATTTGCCACCGCCACAGAGTTCGCTCGCCGCGGGGCCCGCGTGGTGCTTGCCGACGTCGATAAGCCAGCGCTGGAACAGGCTGTGGCACGGCTGCACGCCGAGGGGTTCGACGCGCACGGCGTGATGTGCGACGTCCGGCATCTCGACGAGATGGTTCACCTCGCGGAAGAGGCTTTCCGCCTGCTCGGCCAAGTTGATGTCGTTTTCAGCAATGCGGGCATCGTCGTGGCGGGTCCGATCGCCGAGATGACGCACGAAGACTGGCGCTGGGTGATCGACATCGACCTATGGGGCTCGATCCATGCCGTCGAGGCGTTCTTGCCGAGGTTGCTCGAGCAGGGCAAGGGTGGCCACATCGCATTCACCGCGTCGTTCGCCGGCTTGATACCCAACGTCGGCCTCGGAACGTACTGCGTCGCCAAGTACGGCGTTGTCGCCCTGGCCGAGACGCTGGCCCGCGAGGTCAAGAACAACGGTATCGGTGTCTCGGTGCTGTGCCCGATGGTCGTGGAAACCAAGCTGGTCGCCAACTCGGAACGAATCCGCGGCGCAGATTATGGACTCGCGTCGACGCCCGACGTGACGGGAGCGCTCGCGCCGCTGCCCGCCCAGGATGACAGCCTGAGCGTCGACGAAGTCGCGCTACTGACGGCCGACGCGATTCTGGCCAACCGCCTGTATGTGTTGCCGCACGAGGCGGCCCGCGCGTCAATCCGTCGCAGGTTTGAGCGCATTGACCGCACATTCGAGGACCAAGCCGCCGCGGGTTGGCAGCACTGACCCGAGGGTCTACCTGGCCGGCGTGCGGCCGATAACGCCGTCAGCTTCCAACTCTGCAATCTCAGATGCGGCCAAGCCCAGCTCGGCCAGCAACTCGTGGTTGTGCTGCCCAAGCAGCGGCGCGGCATGCGTGTGGAAGACCCCGGGTCCGCCGGAGAACCTCATCGGCACCGTGCTGAGCTTGGCCCGGCCGTTCACCGGGTGCTCGACTTCTTCGAAGAAGCCACGAAACGCCAGCTGGTCCAGCTCAGTTTGGCGATGGGGCTGCATGACCTTGGCCACCGGCACACCGGCATCCCAGAGCGTTGCGACGATCTCGTCGCGGCTGCGCTGCTCACACCATGCGGCTAGCTGCTCATCGATCAGATCCTGGTGTGCGCGCCGCCCGGCTTCGGTGGACAGCTTGGGATCTCTTGCCCAGGAGGGTGATCCGAGCGCGACGCACAGACTCTCCCACTGCTGGTCGGTTGTCACCGCTATGGCGATCCAGCTGTCGAGTCGACCGAACTCGTCGACATCGGCGGCGCGGTAGAGGTTCTGTGGCACCGCGGCGGGTCCTCGGTTGCCCGCGCGTTCCAGCAGCGCCCCGTACGCGGTGTGCTCGATGATCTGTTCGGCCGAGATGCTGAGCGCGGCGTCGACCATCGCGGCCTCGACGAGCACGCCCTCGCCGGTACGGCGATGGTGTTCCAGCGCCAGCAGCAGGGCGTTGAGCGCATGCACACCCGCATTGGGATCACCGATCGAATACGGCTCGTAGGGAGGGCGGTCGGGATAGCCGGTGAGCCAACTCAGGCCGGAAGCCGACTCGATGGCATATGCGAACGCGGGATTGTCGCGCCACGGCCCGTCGAGTCCGAACCCGGGCATCCGCAGCATGACCGCATCAGGCCGAACGGCTTGAACGGCAGCAAAATCCAGCCCGATCTGATCCAGCACCCGGGGCGTGAAATTCTCCACGATGACGTCGTAATTCGCGATGAGTCGACGCAACACTTCTCGCCCGCGCGGGCTCTGCAAGTCCAGCGTCAGGCCTTTCTTGTTGGTGTTCAGCGCCGCATAGATCGGCGACTTCTCCCACCACTGGTCTTCGGAGATCGGCACACCGGCGATCAGCCGGGTACCGTCAGGCCGGCGCGCGGATTCCACGTGCACGACGTCGGCGCCGAGCAAGGCCAAAAAGTGGGTACAGCAAGGACCCGCCCAGAACGTTGTCATGTCCAATACCCGGAGTCCGCTGAACGGTAACCGATTTGGGTCGGCAGCACCCGCCGGCAAGGCGCGCGGTCTCAAACTGGCGGCGCGGTAATACGCGTTGTGTTCACCCAGCCGCGGCGCTGGACCCGGCGGCTGAAGCTGTGCGGGCCGCATCCGGTAGGGATGGCCCGGCTGCTGGAAACCGTCACGCGGATTGCGCACGAACGAGCCGCGCTCGGCAAAGTGTTCCAGCGACGCGATGTTGGCGCCGTTGGCCACCGGTGCGTTTGGAATCCGGAATGCCGTTGCGAGCTCCCGGATCTCGTCGACCGGGTTGGCCTCAACCCACGCGTAGATGTCCTCGGCGTGGATGTTGGCCTGCTCGGTGATGGTCAGTGGCGATTCTTCATCGATCCATTCCGGGTGGCCAACCATCGCGCACAGGTCAAACCATTGCTGCGCGGTCCCACATCCAAGGTCGACCAGACCGTCCTTCGCCTGGGCCACGCCCGGCACTGTGAGTCGACGCGCATCTCGCCAGGGCCGGCCCAGCATTTCGAAGTAGGTAACCGGGTAATAGGTCAGGCATAGGATTTGGGTCTCCAGCATCGACAGGTCTATAAGTTCCCCGTGTTCTCCTGGTTCCCGCGAGCCACCCCGGCCAAATCGCGACGCCAGAATCGCAGCACTGGCGTAGGCTCCGGCCATATATTCCCCGACCTGCCCGCCGATATACACCGGTGCTCGTTCTGGCAGTCCGCGTCCCAGCCCGACGATTCCGCCCGACCACGCTTGCAGGGTGAATTCGGTTGCAGCCCGGTCTCGCCAGGGGCCTACCAGGCCGAAGGGGGTGATCGCGGTAACCGTCAAGTGCGAATACGTTCGATGGATCGCCGCGGGTGTGAGGTCTTGGTGTTCAGCCACTTTGGAACCCGCCGACCAGACCACCGCGTCCGCCGCGGCCAGCAACCTATGCACCATTTGGACGTCGTCGCCGACTTCGGGATCGGCGACGACGCTGTGCTTCGAGCCAGCCAGAAAGCTGAACAACGCCCCGTCGCTGCCGGCATGAATAGCCGCACCGGAAGACGACCAGCGTCGCAGCGGATCACCTTCTGGCGGCTCGACTTTGATTACGGTGGCGCCGCCATCGGCAAGCAACTTGGTGCAGTAGGCGCCCGCGATACCGGTAGATAGGTCGACCACGGTGTAACCGGCCAGCGGCGGTGCCTGGGGCTCAGGCGGAGGTTCCCCCACTCATGCCTGCCACGACGGACTACGGGTCAGGACTTCGGGGCCGTCAGCGGTGATCAGGACCGCCTCGCGTCCGAAGACCGCTCCGACCCCCTGTTCCCAGACGTAGCCCGTCACGGCCAGCACCATGCCCGGCTCCAACCGTTCGCCGGCCGCGCTTGCAGGCAGGTGCTTGGAAACAACGGGCGGGTCAAATCCCATGCCCAGGCCCCGGGCCACCGGCATCGGCGGCGCCGGCTCTCCCGCGGCCTGGTAGGCGGCCAGCAATTCGTCGGCCCCGGCTCCTGGCCGGCACGCTGCTAACAGCTTGGCCCACAGGCTGTCCCAGCGTTGGTACAGCGTCGCGGCGCCGGTGGCCGCGCCTACAGGCCAGGTCCGTCCCACCTCACCGACGTAACCGCCGGCCAGGACCCCAGCGGAAAAGGCGACCAAGTCTCCGTCTTTGATACGGCCGTCACCGTTGACTCGCCGCCACGGGTGTTCGCGCGAAGTCACCCACGCGACATCCTGATTCGACGGTGTGCTCACCCCACCGGCCGCCAGGGCCTCCAGCAGCACGCCGGCCAGAATCTGCTCGCTGACCCCCGGCCGCAGTTCGGAAACCGCAGCGGCCAGGGCCGACTCGGCTACCGCCACCGCGTCGCGAAGTGCGGCCACTTCCTCGGCCGTCTTGATGCGCCGGGCGGCGCGCATGGCGAGTTCTCCATCGACCAGCTCCGCGTTGGGAAAAGCAGTCGGCAGCAGTTGCGCGAAAACCGGTGAGAGCGCATCGGTTCCGACGCGCCGGGCGGTGGCCGCACCATCGATGCGCTGCAGCGCCGAGATGGTGTTCATGGGATTCCACGAGATGCCATAGAGATTCTCGTGGGGAATGTCATCGGGGACGCCTTCGTCCCATGTGCTGAGCAGATGGACAGCGCCGGTGGCGCGCACCAGCACACAGGTCGGGCCGAACGGTCGGGTCCCGGCGACCCACAGCTGCGGCGCGCCGGCGACGTAGCGGACGTTGGCCTGGCGGCCCAGGACCAGGACGTCGAGATCGTGTTCGGCCATCTGGTCCAGCGCCCGCTGCCGGCGCCCCGAGCGCAGCGCGCGATCGTCGGGCAGGACTTCAGTGGCCATAGGGGTCATAGGGGTAGTCGGTCAATCGGATCCAGCCTTCCTCGGTGATCACCAAGACTTCTTCGCTGCGGTAGCCGCCGGTGCCGTCTTCCCATACCACCGGCTCCAGGACTAACACCATCCCGGACTGGAGAACGAACTTCTCGTCGAACTCGTCGCCGAGATCGGTTCCGATCATCGGCATTTCGGCGGCGTTGACGCCGATGCCGTGGCCGAGGTAAAAGTGCGGCAGCCAGGGGCGGCTACCGCCGTTGGCTGCGGTTGCGGCCCTGCCCAGGTCGGCGGCGGTGGCTCCGGCCCGGGCAACGCGCAGGACGGCGGTCATGATTTCGAACCATCTGTCGAACTGCGCCTGCTGACGCGGCGACGGATCACGTCCGACGATCCAGGTGCGCCCGAAGTCCGAGCAGTAGCCGTGATAGCAGATGCTGACATCGGTCCACAGCACGTCACCTTCGACCAGTTCGCGCTCGGTGGAAAGCAGCGGCAACGCCAGGTCGCCGTGCGTGGTCCACACACCTTCGGCTTTGCTTGGTGGCATCACCTGCCAGATCGGCTCGAGCATGCTGGCCGTGGCGCCCAACTCGAAGGCCTGCCGCAAAAAGCTTGCCGACAAGTCGATCTGGCGGATCCCGGGCGCCAGACGCTTGTGGACTTCGACCATCGCCTCGTCGGTGATCCGGATGGCGGTGCGCATGCAGGACAATTCGTCCGGGTTTTGATCGCTTTGGCGGCGCTGACGATGGACCGCGGCATCGGACGGGAGCGCCGTTGGGAAACAACAGCTTCCCCGCGCGGGACATCGCGCCGGTGCACTCATCGACCGCGACCGCGGCTCCGGGCGGAATCAAGTCGGCCAGCACACGTGCGAAATTCTGGCTACGCCTTCGTCGAATTCGAGATAGACGGGCCCATGCAGGTGATCGGTCGGGCAAGTCCGACTCCTGCGATGCGCCCTCGCGGAACGGCAGGAACAGATGCGGCCACTCGTCGTCGGCGAGCACGACCGCGACCGGCCGCTCGACGTAGGACAGCCCGGCATCGCCCAGCGGCCAGCTGGTCCCGGTGGCGTACACCACGGCGTTGTTGCCCAGCAGGATCATCGCGTCGACGCCACGTTCGGCCATCGCCGACCGCAGCCGAGCCCCCGTCTCGCGGCGCATGCGAGGCACGTCGGGCGTTTCGGGAATCACCAGGCCGCTACCGGTGCGGGTGCCCGCTTGCGCGAACGTTGTCATACGGCCGCCATCACAAGCCCAGGAACTTGGTGATATTGCCACTGACGATCCGCGCCGCGTCGGCGGGTCCGACAGCGTCGACAACGGCCGCCAGCGACTTCTCGGAATAGCCGAATGTGCTTTCGTTGTGCGGATAATCGCTCGACCACATCACCTTGTCCACCCCGATCTTGTCGATCAGCTGCAGACCCAGCGGGTCGACCATGAACGAGGCGCTCATGTGGTTGTCCCAGTAGTACCGCACATCATGCTCCAGCGGCCTGTTGAACATGTGCTGATAGGACGCCACCAAATGCTCGGCGTCTTGCAGCGCCCACGGCACCCAGGCGATCCCGCCCTCGAACCAACCGATCCGCAACGCCGGGTGCTGATCGAGGATGCCGCCGAAGATGTACTTGGAGAACGTCTCCCGAAATCCGTCGATGTTGATCATCATCCCGACGACAACGCTGTTGAACTCGCATGGGCTCTTCGGCGGGGTCTCGCCGATGTGGTGCGTGACCGGCAGGCCGGAGGCCTCGATCTCGTCCCAGACGGCGCTCATGGAAGTACTCGCATAGTCGATCGGGTTGCCGTCGTCATCCTTGCCCGGGTTCAGCGGCATCAGAAACGTCTTGAGCCCCAACGATTTCAGCTCGGCCAACGTCTTCTTCGTGCCTTGTGGATCCCACCAGTTGATCAGCCCGGCACCGTAGAAATGGCCGGCTGAGCGCTCTTGTAGCTCGGCGATGTATTCGTTGTAGATACGGAAGGCGAGTTCGCGAAGTTTCTTGTCCGGATAGTGGAAGAGCGCCAGCACCGCGTTGGGGAATGCCAGTTCTTTGTCGACGCCGTCCTCGTGCAGCTCCTGGATCCGAGCCTCGATGTTGGTGCTTGCGGCCCCGGGCAGGTCGTCGTACTGCATCAGCACCGCGCTGAAGTCGCCCGGCAGGAATGACTGCCCCTTGCGTCCGACCTGATAGGCGCCGTCCTCATACCAGATCCGCGGCGCCTTGTCTTTGAGGTCGTCGGGGAAGCGTTCGTAGAAGATGTCAGCGGCCAAGGAAATGTGGTTGTCCGCAGAAAAGACCACGGTCCCTTCCGGCAGGCCTACATCGCTGTCCCCGGCATGCCCACGGCGATCCTTCGGTGCGCCGAAGCCTTCGGGCGGGTAGAGCGAAACGGTATTGGTGTGAGTCGACATTGTTGACCCTCCATTCGGATCGGCATTTACGAGACTAGTCATCTCGGGTTGCTCAATAAATGGGCTTACCAGGTCACCGGCAGTTCGTAGACGCCGTAGGCGAGCCGGTCGTGCTTGAACGGGATGTCCTCGATCGGGACGGCCAGCGCCAACGTCGGGATGCGGCGGAACAGCGTGCGGTAGACGATTTGCAACTCCGCGCGTGCGAGCTGCTGGCCCACGCACTGATGGCGGCCGTAACCGAATGCCACGTTGCGGTCGGCCCCCGAGCGGTGCAGATACAGTCGGTCCGGCTTCGGGGAAGGCGTCTGGATCCCAGTTGGCCGGAGCCAGGTCGATGATGATGCCTTCGCCGGCGCGGATGAGCTCTCCGGCGATATGGATGTCTTCGACGGCGACGCGGCGCTGACCGTTCTGGATGATGCTGAGGTAGCGAAGCAGCTCCTCGACGGCGCTCGCGATGACTTTCGGGTCTTCGGCATCGCGGATGACGGCCAACTGCTCAGGATTTTCCAGCAGGGCAAGCACACCGAGACCGATCATGTTCGAGGTGGTCTCGTGCCCGGCGATCAGCAATCCGGTACCCAGCTGCGCGGCTTCCTTGACACTCAGCTCACCGGCCTTGACCCGTTCGGCAAGGTCGGAGACCGCGTCTTCAGCCGGATTTTCCATCTTGGCCTCGACCAGCTGAGCCAGGTATTTGTGCAGGCTCATCGCGCCTTTGACGGTGTCCTCGCCCGTGGCGTAACGCGCCAGCCCCATGGTGGCGTGGTGCTGGAACATCTCGGCGTCCTCGTAGGGCACCCCCAGCAGCTGGCTGATCACCAGGGACGGGACCGGCAGTGCGATCGCTGCGACCACGTCCGCCGGCTGCGGGCCGGCCAGCATCGCGTCGATGTGGTCGTCGGTGATCTGTTGGATCGTCGGCCGCAGGCCTTCCACTCGCCTGAACGTGAACGGCTTCGACAGCATCCGACGGAATCGGGTGTGCTCCTCGCCGTCGGAGGTGAACACCGACCGCGGACGCTTGTGCACGGTCGACAACATGCCTTCGTTCCAGTGCGGAAAGCCGGGGATCCGGTCGTCGACGCTGACGCGCGAATCCGAGAACAGCTCGCGCACCTCCTCGTAGCCCGTGATGAGCCACGGTGTGCTGCCGTCCCAGATCCGAACCCTGGACAGCGGTTTGCTTTCCGCCAGTGCCATGACGTCCGGGGGCGGGGCGAACGGGCAGCCCGCGTTCCTGGCCATCGGGTAATCCGGGATCTCTGGGGCGGCGGTGGTCGTCGTGCTCGTCAGTGGGTCCGACATGTTCTCATTCCTCGATATAGATGGCCTGCGCGGGGCATGCGGCGGCTGCCCGGCGTGCGCCCTCGGTCTGCTCGGCCGATGGGTGCTCGTTGAGTAGGACGACGACGCCGTCCTCGTCCCGCTGGTCGAACACCTCCGGCGCATTCATGACGCAGTTGCCCGACGATGCGCAAATGTTCTGGTCGACAGTCACTTTCATCTGAATACTCTTCACTCTTACGGCGTGACGGGCGCTAGCCACAGGCCCACGATCGCGTCGATGAGGCCGGATGCCGCGCCCCGCCAGGAGGTTTGGTGCATCGCTGAGCCTGCCGCCAGTGCGCGTTCACGGTCGGCGCAGGTGTGCATCAGCAAGTTGCGGGCCATGATGTTGCGTTCGAAACGCACCTCGGCCGGCAGGTTGGGCAGGCAGCTGTTGATCCCGTCGACGACCTGGACCAGCGACGGCGAGCTCAGCGCACCCTTGACGATGATGTTGTAGTAGGCCGGATCGGTCATCGCCTGCGCCGCGAAGCGTGCATACCAGGTGGGATTGCCCAGATCCGCCAGATGGTCCGTGAGTGGGCGCACCAGGCAGGCCACCCAGTCACGCATCTCCCCCGAACCGCCCGAGTCCAGCAGCTGGGTCACCATTTGTTCGCGAAGCTGCTCGACGGGGCCCCGGTGTTTCTGCTCGATGGCGCGCACCAGGTCGGCCTTGGTACCGAAGTGGTAACCCACCGCGGCGTTGTTGCCCTGACCGGCGGCCTCGCTGACCTGCCGGTTCGACACGGCGAACATGCCGTGCTCGGCATACAGCCGCTCGGCCGCCACCAGGATCGCTTCCTGGGTGGAGCTGGCCCGCTCGGTGCGAGCGGTCCTCGCTGCCGTGGTCATTGCACCAGTCAACCCCGCGCACCTTATTAAGTCAAGCGCTTGATTTAATTCTCATCTGCCGAACGTGACTGCGGTGTCACGCTGGGGCCCGAACGTGACTGCAGTGTCACGCTCGAAGCCGTCTCTGATGTCATCCCTTGTGCCTGGGCCGTATCGCCTTGCCGGCGACCGTTCCCCCATCCACCGGCAGCACGGTTCCGGTGACATAGCGCGACCGGTCGCTGGCAAAGTACAGCGCCGCCTCGGCGATATCCGTAGGTGTGCCCTCGCGCTTCAACGGCCGGTCGGCCCGCATCGTCTCGCGGATCGACGCCTCGTACCGCTCGAGCTCCTCTGGATTCATATTGCCCGCCGTGGTCGCCAGCAGTGGGGTGGGGATGTTGCCCGGCGCAATCGCGTTGACACGAATCTCGTAGTACGCCAACTCGATTGCCGCGGACTTGGTGAACTGGATGACCGCTGCCTTGGACGCGCGGTACGTCATCACGCCACCGCCGGCCTGGATTCCGCCGATCGAGGTCATGTTGATGATGGATCCCCCGCCGTGGGCGGCCATGTGGCGAGCGGCATCTCGGGTACCGGCCATCACACCCAGCACGTTGACCGCCATGACGCGGTGGAAATCGGCCAGGTCGTCGTCGAGGAATCGGCGGTGCATGGTTCCGGAGACTCCGGCGTTGTTGACCATGACGTGCAGGCCGCCGAATTTCTCGACGGCTGTAGCGACCAGCGCCCCGACCTGTTCAGGATCGGAGACGTCGGTACGCCGAAACAGAGCGTCAGCGCCCAGCGCTGCCGCCAGGGCTTCACCTCTGCCTTCTTCGATGTCGGCAATGACGACCCGCGCGCCTTCGGCGACAAACCGCTCTACCGTGCCTCGTCCGATGCCGGAAGCACCGCCGGTGACGATGGCGACTTTGCCGGCCAGTTCATCAACCACACGACGAGTTAATCGGCGCCGGCCCTGTTAAGTCAAGCAGTTGATTTAAGGGCACCCGGCGGGTGACTAGGGTTCCGCGTGGGCGAGCATGCGCGCAATGATGAACTCGCCAATTCATCGCCAACCTCGGGAGGGCTCGATTGTGAAGATTTTAGTCATCGGCGGCAGCGGACTGATCGGCTCTCAGGTCATCGCCAATCTGACGCAGCTGGGACACGAGGCAGTCTCAGCCTCACCGCGCTCGGGCGTCAACTCTGTCACCGGCGAAGGTCTCGCCGAAGCCGTGGCAGGTGCGCACACAGTGGTGGATGTGTCCAACTCGCCGTCCTTCGACGACGAACCCGTCATGCAATTCTTCACAACATCGACTAGAAACCTTCTCGCCGCTGAGCGGGACGCCGGTGTGCAGCACCACGTCGCGCTCTCGATCGTGGGTGCTGACCGGGCCCCGGACAGTGGTTACATGCGGGCCAAGGTTGCCCAGGAGAAGCTCATCGAGGAATCGGGAGTCCCGTATTCAATCGTGCGAGCGACTCAGTTCTTCGAATTCGTCGACGCCATCGCCGATTCGGCAACCGACGGCGACACGGTTCGCCTGCCGCATGGGGCGTTTCAGCCCATCGCCGCCAAAGACGTCGCCACCGCTGTCACCGGCGCGACAATCAGCGATCCGACCAACGGCATCACCAATATCGCCGGCCCCGAAAAGCGCGGCATGGACGACTTCATCCGGACTGCCCTTGCCGCATCCAACGATCCACGTCAGGTAGTGGGGGACCCTACGGCCCGCTATTTCGGTACCCCGCTCGACGAGCACACTATCGTTCCCCTCGACAGCGAGGACCCGACGATCTACCCCACCCGCTTCAGCGACTGGAAGGCGTCTCGGACTCCCAGCGGGGCGCATTAGGCGACCCCGGGGCTGACCGAGGGTAAACGCTGATGCCACGAGTTGCATTGATCACCGGGGCCAGCCGGGGAATCGGTGCGGCGACCGCACGGGTGCTTGCCGAACGCGGGTTTCGAGTGGTGGTCAACCATCGCGCCAGCGGCCCGCAGGCAAAGGAGGTGGTTGCCGACATCACCGCGGCCGGCGGCGAAGCCATCGCGATTCAGGCCGATGTCACCGTGCCCGGTGACATCTCCGCCATGGCCGACGAAATCGCGCAGCGCTGGGGCGGGGTCGACGTGTTGGTCCACAACGCGCTGATACCGTTCGTTGTCACATCGTTCGCCGACCTCACCTGGGAACAGCTCGGCGGCAAGCTCGACAGAGAGCTGCACGCCGCGTACTCGCTGACGAAGGCCGTTGTGCCGGAGATGGTTTCGCGCGGTTATGGCCGGCTGATTTATCTCACTACCGGACTTTCCAGGCGTCCCCGCGACGGGATGATCGCACTAGGCACGGCAAAGGCAGCCCTGGACCAGTTCGTCCGATTCGTTGCACTCGAGCTGGCGCCGCACGGGATCACCGCCAACCTCGTCGCACCGGCCACCGTGAGCGGAACGACAGTGACCGAGCAGCTTTCGTCGGAGCGGATGCGTGAGCTCGGAGCCGCCGCGCCGATGGGACGACTCGTCACTCCAGACGAGGTGGCCCACACGATAGCGTTCTTCGCAAGTGAGGAATCCGGTTTTACCACCGGACACTATCTGCCGGTCAACGGCGGCCTCGAGATGGATTGAATACGGCTGCGCTGCCCCGCAAGTCATCGCCTTCAACGAAGGGTCTGTCATCATGCACACGATCGACCTGGCCTATGTCGGGCGCGGTATTCACGAAGAACTGATCGCCTATGTCGCCGATCAGGAGGGCTACTTCGAAGATGAAGGTGTCCACGTCGCCGTCCGGGACGGAATCGCCTGGAAAACAGAGCGTCTGCGGTCCTGTGCGACGATCGGCCTCGGCCGGGCCCTGCTTTCGCGCTTGAGCGATGGTATCGAGTGGGCGGTGCTGAGCGTGAATACCCACCGTCCGCTGTTCTGGTTTCTCGGCGGCGCCGGCGTGACATCCATGGCGGACCTTCGTGGACGCCGGCTTGCGGTTCACGCCCCGCGCACCGCGCCCGGATGCTTCGCACGGATCGTGCTGCGCCGGCACGGTCTTGACCCCGACCGCGACCTGGAGTGTGTGGCGCGGGCCCCGGGTGACTACCAAATGGATCTACGGAAGCTGCGGGATAAATCGATAGATGCGGCTTATGTCGGCAGCACCCTGGCACCCGAACAGGTCGCTGAGGAGGAAGGCTTCCACGTGCTGGCTTGGGTGGGAGACCACTTCCAGATTCCCACTGTCGGGGTCGCGGTTGATCCGGCCCGCATTGAGATCGACAGCCCGGCGCTGCAAGCGGTGGTGCGGGCCAACCAGCGCGCCCTGCAGGCGATTGCCGAAAGACCCGAGTTGGCCATCGATTACATGGGGTCGTTGCTGAACCGGCTGACGCCCGATGAGCTGCACCGCCACTACGAGCGCTACATTGGTCCATACTTCAACTCCGATGGCCGGGTGGATCTCGCTATCGCCCGGCAGGCGGTCGACGCGGTCGCGGCCGAACTCGGCGTCGCCTCGACATGTGCCGATCACGATCTACCTGCCCGCCCGATAGATTCCACCGCGACGCCGCGGTCGCGAACCGCTCCGGGCAACACCACACGCCTCACCTCTACGCCGCCCAATACACACCTGCGTGTTACCTGGCTAGGCCAGCAGTTGCGTTCCGGCTGGCGGCCGAGCACGGTATAAGACGCCGGGGACGTCGACCGCCGACAAGGAGCGATGAATGCCTGAGCTGCCGACGAGCGGGGTCCCGTTCGACAGGGCGCGGCTCACCAGGCGCGCCTTCATGGTCGCCGGCATCGCGGGCGGATTGACACTGGCTGCGTGCAGTCAATCCAGATCCCAGGTGACGGGCAGTGCCGCTCAAATGACGGCCGCCGTCGCCGCAGCCGAGGCGGCCCGGCCGCACAGTGGCCGTACCGTGATGGCCAGCCTGACCCCACAGCCGGCCCAGATCGATCTGGGTGGACCGATCGTGCATACGCTGGCCTACGGCAACACCATTCCCGGGCCGTTGATCCGGGCCAGCATCGGCGATGAGCTTGTCGTCACGGTTTCAAACCGGCTCGACCATCCCACATCGGTGCATTGGCACGGCATCGCACTGCGCAACGATATGGACGGCGCTGCGCCCGCCACCCCGAACATCGATGCGGCCCAAGACTTTACTTACCGGTTTTCGGTCCCGAATTCAGGCACCTACTGGGGCCATCCGCACACCGGACTGGACGCCGACACGGGGCTTTACCTGCCGGTTATCGTCGACGATCCAACCGAGGGCAACTACGACGCTGAATGGATTGTCGTCCTTGATGACTGGACTGACGGCATTCAGTACACCCCGCAACAGTGGTACGACCACCTGACGCGGCAATCCGGAACCCAAGATACGCCCGGCGCAACCCCCGCACCGACAACAACATCGACGGCCCCGACAACCACGCGCCGGAACACCAGGACAACGACCCCGAAGAGTTCGAGCAGCCCGACATCGGGCGTGCCCACTTCAACCTCGGCAGCTGCCGGCCAGGCTGGGACGAGCGACCTGCTCGGCGGCGACGCCGGCGACATCCCCTATCCCTACTATCTGATCAATGGGCGAATTCCCGCTGCTCCCACCACCTTCAACGCGAAGCCGGGTCAGCGAATCCGGATCCGATTCATCAACACCGGTTCCGACACCGCGTTTCGGGTGGCTCTCGCCGACCATTCGATGACCGTGACCCACACCGACGGCTACCCCGTCGTGCCGAAACAGGTCGATGCCTTGTTGATCGGCATGGCCGAACGCTACGACGTCATTGTGACCGCCGCCGATGGCGTCTTCCCGCTGGTTGCAGTCGCGGAAGGGAAAAACTCCCTGGCACGCGCACTGCTAACCACCGGAGCCGGCAGCACGCCCGACGTCGAGTTTCTGCCGACCGAACTCGACAAACGGGTGGGCACTATCGAAATGTTCACCGCCACAACTCCAGTCACTTTGGGCCGACCTGAGCCCAACCTCAATCTCCCGGTCGTCTTGGGCGGCAACATGGCGCAATACACCTGGACGATCAACGGCGAGCCCTACAGCAAGACCGATCCGCTGCACATACGACAGGGCCAGCGCCCCGCGCTCACATTCGACAATCCCACGATGATGTATCACCCAATTCATTTGCACGGCCACACTTTCCAGCTGATCAACGCCGACGGCAGTCTGGGTGCTCGAAAGGACACAGTGATCGTGCTGCCCAAGCAGAAGATTCTCGCCGTCCTGGTCGCCGACAACCCTGGCACGTGGATGATGCACTGCCACAACACCTATCACCAGGAAGCCGGGATGCAGACACGCCTGGACTATGTATTCTGACTTGAAGCCGTCGCCAAAAAGTCCAGGAGCAACTCGTTGACCGTTGACGACTGCTCGATCTGCGGGCAGTGACCGGCCTTGTCGACCACCATCGAGCGGGCGCCGTCGATCTGTTTGGCGATCTGAGCCGCCCAGCCTGCCGGAAGGAGCTTGTCGTCTCCGCCCTCGACGACAAGCGTCGGCACATCGATACGCTCGTAGGCTCGCGCCGTCGACGGGGTCGGGGACGGTGCGGCATCGGGGCGACGAAATCGGGCTGCGGCCACGGCCTCCCATGCTCCGGGCGCGGTGCTCGACTCATAACGGCGCCGCACGTAGTCGTCGTCTGCTGGATAGCTGGCGTCGTAAAACAGCGCCTCGACGATGCCTCGCATCGCGGGGAGGGTTGCGTCGTACTGCTGGAGTGCCTCGAAGTGCCGGTTCTGCTGGATTTCTCCGCCCCCGCAGATGATCGCCAAGGTGCGGATCGGCAGCAGCCGCGTATCCGACGTGGCGTCGGAGAGCAAATTGATGGCGCCCATCGAGTTGCCGACGAAGTGCGCCGCGTCGATGCCAAGCACTTCACAGAAGCGCGCCACATGCCGAATCCGCATCCCACGGCCATCGACAAAATCGATCACCTTCGCCGACTGCCCGAACCCCAGCTGGTCCGGGGCCAACACTCGGTACTGAGCGGCGAGGGCGGCGATGTTGCGTTCCCAGCCGAGCTCAGCGCTGGCACCGAACTCACCGCCGTGCAGCAGCACCACCGGATCGCCTTCGCCGGCTTCCAGATAGCTGGTGACCAGTCCGTCGACCAGCTTGGTTCGGCGATGAATCTCCATCGATCGCCTTCTCTACTTGATCGCGATCGGATTCACGGGTGAGCCCACCGCGCCAACAACTCTCAACGGTGGTGCGATGAGCTGGAATTCGTACACGCCGTCCGCGACACAGTCATCTGCCAGTGCGGCGAGGTCCCAATACTCGCCAAACATCAGCCCCATATCGCGTAGGCACAGCAAATGCAAGGGCAGGAAGACCCCGTCGACTCCGGACACCAGGTCTTCGACCTGCAGGTTGTCGGCGGCGACCGCTGCGACCTCATGATCATGCAGCCACGAGGCGCATCGCCAGTCCAGCCCCGAGTAGCCTTCCATTTTGTTGCCGGTCTCCAGAAACCTGGTCCACCAACCGGTTCGGATCAAAACGATGTCGCCCCGCCCGATCGTCACCCCTTGCGCTCGAACCACGTCATCGAGTTCTTCTGGTGTGATCGGATTTCCGGGCTCGAGGAAGACCTCCGCACCACGGTGGCGAACCAGGTCCAGCAGCACACCGCGCGAGGTGATGCCTTTGCCGTCAACCTTGTCGATGCCGCAGTGATAGGCACCCATGCTGGTCACCGAACCCGCCGCGAAGCCGTTGTAGAGCTTGTCGTCGTAGTAAACGTGGGACAATGCATCCCACTGGCTGGCTGCCTGTAGCGGCATGATGATCATGTCGTCGTTGAAGCGGAATGGATTTTCCGCCATGTATTGACTCAGCTGCTGCGCTAACGGGTTACGCGCCCACCCGGGTCCGTATTGGGCCAGCGTATTCACATCGCCGCCGTCGATCGTCATGACATGCACCGGGTTGTGGCGGAACTCGAAGGCGCCCTGCGGTCCTGATGCCCCGAAGTCCACGCCGAGCGGAAAGACCTTGCCATGCCGGACCAGGCTTGCGGCTTGAACGACCTTGTCCGCGGTGATGAAGTTCAGGGTGCCGAGCTCGTCATCGCTTCCCCATCGCCCCCAGTTGGAGACGTCGCGAGCGACCTGTCGAAAGTCAGTCAGGCTGGCCACGGAGCCCGTCCTTCCTCGAGTTCACGGGCGATTGCCGCGCCGACGTTTCCACCGTCGACCCAGACGACTTGGCCCGAGATATAGCTGGCTGCACGACTATTCAGAAACAGTAGAACCGAGGCCTGTTCGGCGGGACCGGCAACACGCCCCAACGGTTTGGGGATGTCGTCCAGAAAGCCCTGCCCGTAGGCCGTTCGGAGCTGATCAAGGATCGGCGTTTCGGTGACCCCCGGGCCGGTGCAGTTGATCCGGATACCCCGGGCGCCCAATGGCGTGGCGCTCAGCATGGTGTAAAGGATGATGGCTTCCTTGGACAATTGATACCCACCGCCGGCCAACTCGTCGCCATGGTTGTGGCACCAATCGATACCCTCTTGCATTGTCGCGGTATTCAGCAGCGGCGCCACCGACCGTAGATGTTCCCGGTATCCGGCTGCCGCCAGCGAGGACACGCTCACGATGGACGACCCCTCGACCATCCTCGGGAGCAGTGCCTCGGTGACATATCGCAGGCCCAGGAAGTTGATCGTGACAACCAGTGGCGGATCGCCGATCCCGGAAGAGACACCCGCGACGTTGAATAGCGAGTCGACCCGCCCGCCGATGGACGCCACCGCGCGGTCGATGGATTCCGGATCGGCGAGGTCAACTTCATGAAAATCGTTGATTTCGAAAGCTGGCCGGCGTTTGTCCAGACCAACGACGTCGGCTCCGAGCTCGGTGAGCTGACGCACCACATGTTCGCCGATACCTGACGCACAGCCGGTCACCACCGCACGGCGGCCGTCGTAGCGCCACAGCTCGTCGATCTGCCTCAAGGCTCAATCGGCCTTCGAAATCACTTGCCCTGCTCCTTTGCCCGCTGCGCCGCCTGGACGCGCCCCTCGTTGATCTCCGCCATGGCCTCGGGGATCTCGCTGGCGGTGAACTTACCGCCGCGCCCGGTCGGCAGGCCACCGAAGGAGTAGTTTTCGTCGAATTGCGGTGCTGTAGTTTCCGGCCGCCGCGCCTCGACCTTCTCGATGACGGGCGCCAGCCGTGCGGCTTTGTCGGCCGCCGCCTTTTCGTGGCGCTCGATGAACTCGGGCAGCACTTCCTTGCCCATCAGCTCGATCGATTCCATGGTGCCCTCGTGGCTGCGCGGGTTGAGCAGCAAGATGATCTCGTCGACGCCGCTGTCTTCGTAGCCACGCAGGAATTCGCGCACGGTGGCCGGAGATCCGATCGCGCCCCGTCCGGGCCCGTAGGCCACTGTCGGGTCCTTCTCGACCTCTTCGAGGTACCGCTTCCACACTCCGGTCCGGCCGGGGGTGTGCACGCCGGTCATGTAGTAGTGCATGATGCCGAACGAGAAGAAACCGCCGCCCTGCCCGAGCCGTTTGAGTGCCTCTTCATCGGACTTGGCGACCATCATCGACAAGTCGCCGCCGATGGCGAGAATGTTCGGGTTGATCTGCGGTGTGACCGGGACACCGTTCTCCTCGAATTCCTTGTAGTAGCCGTTGACCCGCTCGGTCAGCGGTCCGGGACCGGTGTAAGCGAAACTCAAAGCCCCGATGGCTTTTTGGGCGGCCATCTGCACGCTGGCCGGCCGCGTGCAGGCGACCCAGACCGGCGGATGTGGCTTTTGCATCGGCTTGGGAATGACGTTGCGGGCCGGCATCTCGATGTGTTCCCCCTTGAACCCCGCGAAGGGTTCCTCGATCATGCATCGGATCGCGACCTCGAGGGCCTCTTCCCATTGCGCGCGCTTGTCGGCGGGATCGATGTTGAATCCGCCGAGTTCACCAACTGAGGAAGATTCCCCGGTGCCGAACTCGACGCGCCCGTTCGAGAGCAAGTCGAGGGTCGCAATGCGTTCGGCCACACGCGCGGGGTGATTCACCGCGGGCGGGAGGTGCATGATGCCGAATCCCAGCCGGATGTTCTTGGTCCGCTGGCTGGCCGCGGCGAGGAATATCTCCGGCGCGGTGGAATGACAGTACTCCTCGAGGAAGTGATGCTCGGTAAGCCACACGGTCGAGAACCCCGCCTTGTCTGCAGCCTCAACTTCGTCGAGGCACTCCTGCAGCAAGACCCGTTCGTCATCCGGCACCCAGGGGCGCGGCAGGGCGAACTCGTAGAACAGCGAGATTTTCATTGTTACCTCCTATGAGAATTAAGGGTTCGCGTCGCTGTTTGGGCAGCAAGGTGTTTGGCTGCGACAAAGCCGAAGGTCATGGCCGGGCCGATGGTCGCCCCGGCGCCGGCATAGCTGCGGCCCATCACCGGCGCGGCGGTGTTCCCCACCGCGTACAGTCCCCGCACGACGGTGTCGTCGGACCGCAGTACTCGGGCGTATTCGTCGGTACGCAGACCGCCTGAGGTCCCGAGGTCGCCGAGCACGATTCGGAACGCGTAGTAGGGCGGATCTCCCAGCGGATACAGATTCGGGTTGGGCAACGTCGGATCGCCGTAGTAGTTGTCGTAGACGCTGTCCCCGCGGTTGAAATCGTCGTCGTGACCCGTGCTTGCGAGTTCGTTGAAACGTCTTGCGGTTTCCGAAAGTTGGCGTGCCGGAACGCCGATCTTGGTCGCCATGTCGTCCCAACTCATGGCCGCTTTGACCACGCCGGATTCCAGCCAGGCCGACGGAACCTTACGCCCCGTGGGCACCGGTGCGCCGGGGATTTTGGGTATCGGCAGATGACCACCGATGACGTAGCGATTCCAAGACCTGTGATCGGTGATGAGCCAGCACGGGATGTGGGTGACTCCGGACTTCTGGCCGTCGATCATGGCGTGACCGAAGTCCATGTACGGCGCTGCCTCGTTGATAAAGCGCTTACCTTCGCCGTTGACGATGAACTGCGCGGGCATCATCCGTTCGTTGAGCATGAATTGCATCCGGCCGTCCGGCCATTGGATTGCCGGGAACCACCATGCCTCATCGAGGAGATCGGTTCCGGCACCTACCTTCTGGCCAGCGCGAATGCCGTCGCCCATGGCGGCGGGATTGCCGAAGCTCCAATCCTGGTCCACGACGGGTAGCTGCTCCTTGCGCCAGGCAAGATCGTGATCGAAGCCCCCGGAAGCCAGGATGACGCCGAGGCGCGCACCGATCCGCTGCTTGCCGCCGTCTCGCTCCAGCACCGCTCCGGTCACCGACCCGTCGGCGTCGGTGAGCAGCTCCACCATCGGCGAGTCCAGCCACAGCGGGATACCGCGCTCGCGCATCGCCAGCCGCAGCCGAGCCGCCAGTGACTGTCCGATCGCCGCCATCCGCTCGTTGAACGCTCTGGCCCTGACCATCCGCCAGATCAACTTCAGTAGGACGCCTTTACCGGCCCACGACTGCCTGATCCGGTAGAAGGTTCGAAGCTCCTTGGGACCCAACCAGATTCCCCTGGGAGCGAGAGCCAGCGGCTTGAGTAGCTTCTCCTCGTCGGGGCCCAATTTGCGCAGATCGATGGGAGGCACGTTGATCGTGCTGCCGAGTTCGGAGCCGCCGGGCAATTCCGGATAGTAGTCGGCATAGCCGGGCTTCCAGACGAACTCAAACCATCCCGACAGCTGTTCGAAGAACTCGAGCATCTGCGGTGCCGACTCGACGTACTGCCGTATGCGCGCCTCGCTGACCAGGCCGTCGGTGATCTTGCGCAAGTACCCGACGACGGCTTCGGAGTCCGGGGCGTAGCCCTCCCTGCGTTGCGCAGGTGCCCCGGGTACCCAGATGCCGCCACCGGAGAGGGCGGTGGAACCACCGAAATAGGACGACTTTTCCACCACCAACGTGTCCAGCCCGGAAGCGTGTGCGGTGAGGGCGGCAGCCATGCCGCCGCCACCAGATCCGACGATGAGCACGTCGACAACGTGATCGAAGCCCTCAGCAGTCATTTCGGGGTCGCCGTTCTGATGGCGAATCCGGCGATCAGTTCGGCGGCCGGCTTGTAGTAGCGCATGGCGGTCTGGTAGGGCCCTGCCGATTCCAGTGCCGCGAAAGCCGCCACCCAGGTTCTGATTTCATGCGCCGAGCCGCCGCCTTCGTGAAGTACGAACGAGTTCGACCATTGATCGAGGTCGTCCAGCCGTCCCGCGTCGATGATTTCGAGGAAGCGGTGGTCCCACGCCGGATTGAGTGGTTGCAGGTCACTTTCACCGGCGGCAAAGCTTTTGGCGGCGTCGATCACGGTCGCCTGCCGGGCCTGCCGCTGCTCGGACGTCATCGGCTGGCCGTGCACGATCCGTTCTAAGACCGCCGGAGCTGCAGTCGCCAAGGTTGGCACCGGAGGACTGTGCGAGAGTCCACCGGACCCGACTACCAGGACCCGCTTGTCCAGCGTCGCAAGATAATTGCCCACGGCGGTACCCAGTGCGCGGCAGCGATGCAACGGTCCCAACGGAACCGCGATTGCGTTGACGAAGATTGGTATCACCGGGCGCGAGGTGGCGTCCCCGAAGAGTTTCTCCAGCGGCTGGACGGTGCCGTGGTCCACGTCCATGCTGGCCGATACCGCGACGTCAACACCAGCGCCGAGTACGGCCTTTGCACATTCAGCCGCCAGCTCCTCGGGAACGTCGAGTGGGCCGGCATGGGTGCCGTAATCGCCAACCCCGTTGGCGTTCATGCCTATACAGAACGGCGGCATCACCTTGTAGAAGAACCCGTTGTAGTGATCCGGAGAGAAGATGACCACGAGTTCGGGGTCGTAATCTTCGACGAATGCGCGCGCCTCGGCGATCGCGCCCTCGATGTCGTCAAGCAGGTCCCGCGACGGCCCCGGAAGATTCAGGAGCGGGCTGTGGGACATACAGCACAGAGCCAGTGCCACTTCGGCGATCACCCCCTCCCGGGGTGAGAGTGAGGGCATCAAGGAGAGCGTCACTCAGCTCGGGCGCGCGCTGAGCGATGCAGGCACCCGCGATACACCGATCGGGACGCAGGAACACTACCGATTCCGGGTGCGTGTCGAACCAGGATTTGACACCACCGCCTCGATCGCCGACGACCACGACATCGGGATCGTCGTGCCCTGTCCAGTGCAGCTGAGTCAAGGGCCGCAGCGCAATAAAGCGTGCTCCCACAGCTTTCCAGGCCGCAAACGCCTCTTCGCCGAGAATTTTGCGTGGGTTGTTGTTCCAGCACAGCACCGCGAACCAGTCGCCGAGCACATCGTCCAACAGGACGTTGTGCTGGCTCCGGGTATCAACCCGAGGCTGTATGAACAGGGTGCCGACCGGCGATTCCGCGCGACGTGGCTCGGCGTGCACGACGGCGCCCTCGCTCGTAGCGTGGCATCGGCTTGAACCGCATCTCCAGCACATATCGCTTGAGCGAGGGCACAATTGACGCGGATCGCACGAGGATGTCTCGCGCGGTCGCCAACCGGCGGTTTGTTGGTGAGATGACGCGACCGACCATGGTGGAAAGGTCGATCATCGCCCGTGCGTGCTTGCGGCGCTCGACGTCATAGGTGTCCAGCAACTTGTCAGCGGCGCGGCCGCTCACTACCGCCGCCAGTTTCCAGCCCAGATTGGCCGCGTCGCGGATGCCACTGTTGTAGCCCTGTCCCTGCCACACCGGCATCAGGTGCGCGGCGTCGCCGGCCAGCAGCAACCGGCCACTGCGGAATGCGCCGGCGATCCGCGAATGGTGGGTGTAGATCCGGCGACGGATCACGTCGACGCGGTCCGGATGCGGCACCATGCGCGCCAGCATCTGCGTCAGAAAGGCCGGATCCTCCGCCTGTTCGTCGGACTCGTCGGCGTGAATCATGAACTCGAAGCGGCGAATCCCGTGCGCGATCGAGATCGAGGCATATGGGCGTTCGGGATCGGCGCCGACCTCGCTGTTCGGATGGCCCAGCGGGTCATTGGCGATGTCGACGACCAGCCACCGTGTCGGCGACGTCGTCCCGTCGAAGGAGACGTCCATCATCCGTCGGGTCATGCTGCGGCCCCCGTCACAGCCGACGACGTAACGTGCTCGCACCCTGGAGGTGTCACCGTCACCGCCGAGCTCAACGGTCACTGCATCGGCGGATTCTTCGCAGGCCGTCAACGGACGACCCCACCACACTTCGACGTGTTCGAATCTGTCCAGGCCAGCGAGCAATTCGGCGTCGACGAGCGGTTGCACGAAGCCATTGCGCTTAGGCCAGCCGAAACGCGCATCGGGCGGGGCCATTTCGGCAAGCACTCGGCGCTTGGCGTCGACGAAACGCAGAATCTGGTTGGGCACGGTGTGCGGCAGGACACGGTCGACCAGGCCTATCGATTGGAAAGTGCGCAGTGCCTCGTCGTCCAGCCCCACCCCACGCGGGTAGTCGATGAGTGTGTCTCGTTCCTCGACCACCAATGTGCTGACGCCTTGCAGGCCAAGGATATTGGCCAAAGTCAATCCGACCGGGCCGGCGCCGACGACCACCACGTCGACATCTACGGCTTTAGCCTCGCGCCCGTCGCTGTCCATCAGCGCCCCAGCAGGAAATCGAGATGCAGACGATTAAAGGTCTTGGCGTCCTCGTACTGGGGCCAGTGGCCGCAGCCCGGCATCACCTCGAACCGCGCGTTGGGGATCATCGACGCGATGCGGCGCCCTTCGGTCACGTCGGCGGTTGGGTCGTCACTGGTCCACAACACCAGCGTCGGCGCGGTGATCGATCCGTATTCGGCGGGGCCGAGGATGTTGCGAGCCCGAATCTCGGGGTCCTGCAACGCCATAATGTCGCGCATGGCCGCGACGAATCCCGGTTGGCGATAGACCCGTTGGCGGCTGGCCACCAGGTCGTCGTAATCCTTGGACTTGTCGGCCATCAACCATTTGATCCGGGCCTGAACCGTCTCCCACGTCGGGTTCTCGGCGGCAGCCATGGACAACGTGATGATCCGTTGCATCACCACAGGATCCGCCTGGGATCCGCCGGCGGTATTGAGGACCAGCCGGTCAACCACGTCTGGATGGTCGACAGCGGCGCGCGCGGCCACCCAGCCCCCGAGTGATTCGCCGCTGATGCAGGCGCGATCAACGCCGATGGTGCGCAGCACGGTCATCAGGTGCTCGACGTAGTGGCTGATTTCCAGCGGGCGGCCCGGCTTGTCGGTGTACCCGTGCCCCAGCAGGTCGATCGACCAGGTCCAGAAATGCTCGGCGTGCGCGCCTAGGTTGCGGACGTAGGCCTCGGCGTGGCCCCCGGATCCGTGCAGCAGCACCAGCACCGGCTTGCCAGGATCACCGGCACGCAGATAGCGGGTCCGGACTCCGCCGGCCCCTCACCGTGAGATAACCCTGCGCAAACGCAACGCCCTGGAGATCGCTCCATATGCTCTCGAACTCCGCCACGGTTCCTCTCTGCCTATAGCCCGGGGGAAATCTGGTTCTCGTTTTCAGCCTATCTAGTGTGCTAATATCGCACACTAATGTGCGTTATATATAGAGCTTCGCTCTCGCATGGAGGTCTGTCAAGGCTGTGACGGGTTCTGGGACCGGCTCGCAGACTCTGGCCAGGGGACTGACCGCGCTGCAGATGGTGGCGGCTTCCCCGACCGGGCTGACCGTGCAGCAGCTCGCCGACCAAGTCGGGGTGCACCGGACCATCGCGTATCGCTTGCTTTCGACGTTGGCTCAGTTCCGGTTGGTGGCCAAAGGAGAGGACGGGCGCTACCGGCCGGCAGCCGGCCTAGCCGTGCTCGGCGCATCTTTCGACCGCAACGTGCGCCAACTGAGTCTGCCAACGCTGCGCGCGCTGGCCGACGATCTCGGCACCACGGTGTCGTTGCTTGTCGCCGAGGGCGACCAGCAGGTGGCAGTCGCGGTGATCGTGCCGAGCCATGTCGCCTACCAACTCTCCTTCCACGAAGGCAGCCGATATCAACTGAACCGCGGTGCCGCCGGCATCGCCTTACTCGCGAGCCTGCCCCCGCGCCCGGGCGAACGGGATCTGGTCGCCCGCGCCCGCGAACGCGGCTGGGTGACGACGTACGGGGAGATCGAGCCGAATACGTATGGCCTCGCCGTGCCAGTCCGCCGCCAAGCGCCCTCCCCACCAACCTGTATCAACCTCATCTCCCATCGCGAAGATGTCGTGATGCGCGGGAAGGACGCGGTCATCAGAGCGGCAAAGCAGTTGTCCGAGCTACTGAGCTGAAGGGATAACGATCTATGTCTTGGGACCACGAAGTCGATGTCGTCGTGCTCGGCAGCGGCGGGGCCGGACTCACGGCCGCGCTGTCAGCCGCCGCCGCCGGCGCATCCGTTGCGGTCTTCGAGAAGGCCCCGACTGTCGGCGGTACCACCGCGGTGTCGGGTGGCATCGTGTGGATCCCGGCCCATAACCGTTCTCCCGAAGGGGAATTGACGGTGACGGACGCATTGCAGTACCTGCGCGCGCAGTCCCTTGGCTCGATGGACGACGCTTTGGTCGAGACGTTCGTGCGAACCGGCCCGGCGATGCTCGACTTCGTGGAAGCACACAGCGGCTTACGCTTCGAGATCGCCACCGGCTTCCCCGATTACCAACCGGAGCTGCCGGGAGGACAACCGACAGGAGGCCGATCGCTCAGCGCGGCCCCTTTCGACCTCGCCCAATTAGGTGAGTGGGCAACCCAGATCACGTCGTTTCCCGCCGATTGGTCCAACGTCGGTTTCGATGCCGAGACCCGAGCCCGGTTGCATGCAGCGATAGATGAACGAACAAGCCATCTGTGCGTAGCCGGCACCGCACTGATAGCGGGACTCCTGAAGGGGTTACTGGATATCGGAGTAACGCCACAGGTGGATGCACGGGCCGAACACCTCGTTGCCGAGGCCGGAGAAGTCACCGGAGTACGAATAGCCTTGCCCGGACAGAGCCTGAGCGTACGTGCTCGCCGCGGTGTCATCCTGAGCACGGGCGGATTCGAATGGGATCCCGTTCTGGCGCAAGCCTTTTTGCGCGGCCCGATGCACGGTGCGGTCTCCCCGCCGAACAACACCGGCGACGGGCTGCGCATGGCGATGGCCCACGGTGCAGATCTGGGCAACATGGGCGAAGCGTGGTGGGTGCCGATTGTGCAAATCCCGGGCGACACCATCGAAGGCAACCCACGCAGCCGCAGCGTACGTCTGGAGCGAACCCGGCCGAGGAGCATCATCGTCAACGCGGCCGGCCGTCGGTTCGTCAACGAGGCATGCGATTACAACTCGATGGCCGGCGCTTTCCACTACCTCGATCCCCGCGGCGGGTACATCAATGATCGCGGCTGGATCGTTTTCGATTCAGTGCACCTGCAGCGCTACGGATTTCTGGGTGTCGCTCCCGGACAACCGGTTCCGGACTGGTTCTGCGAGTCGGCGGATCTTGCCGAGTTGGCCGCCAAGACCGGCATCGACGCCGACGGCCTCACCCGCACGGTCCAGGAATGGAACCTTCATGTGGCCGCGGGCGCCGACCCTGACTTCGGGCGCGGCTCAAGCGCGTACGACGGCTACTGGGGCGACGACAGCGCCACCACACTGGCCGGGAAGACACTCGGCCCGATCGACACCGCCCCCTACTACGCGGTGCCGGTGTGCATCGGCGCGATGGGCACCAAGGGCGGACCGCGCACCGATCCTGACGGCCGGGTGCTCCATGTCAGTGGAGAGCCAATAACCGGTCTGTTTGCCGCGGGCAACACAATGGCCGGTGCGACGGGTCGGGCCTACGGCGGCGCTGGCGGAACCATCGGCCCGGCAATGGTTTTCGGCTATCGTGCCGGTCACACAGCCGCCACCGGGAAGCCTGTTGACCTTCAGTAACAGGCGCGAGGCCGGTTCACCGCCTGAGTGGTAGCCCACGGGGTGTGCCCCCGTCAATCCTCCTGTTGAGCTGTCGGTGACAGCAGCCGCTCGGCGGCCGTATAGGGGTCGTCGCGGCCGTCGACCACTGCTTCGGCGAGCCTGTCGAGATCCGGCTGGGTGCGCAATCGCGTTTGCGCCAATGACAGGATTTGCGCTCGGGCACGGGCCAGCCGGCGGGCGCGGCTGTCGGTGCGGTGGTGATCGTCAATGGCGGCTACCAGATCCGCGACCCCTTCGCCCCGAGCGGCAACGAGACTGACGATCGGGGCTTTGGTTTCGGCTCGCAGATCCCGCACGGTCTGTTCGGCGCCGTCTCGGTCGGCCTTATTAACCACCACGATGTCGGCGACCTCCAGCACACCCGCCTTGGCGGCCTGCACCGCGTCGCCCGTCCCGGGATTCAGAATGACGATGGTTGGGTCAGCGACGGCGGCAATCTCGATCTCGGACTGACCTACCCCCACCGTCTCGAGCATGACCACGTCGTACCCAATCGCTCCCAGCAGGCGGACGGCCGCCGGAACCGCGGCGGCCAGGCCACCGAGATGGCCACGCGTTGCCACCGAACGAATGAGTACATCGGAATCGTTGATATGCGCGGCCATTCGAATTCGATCCCCCAGCAGCGCGCCGCCACTGAACGGCGACGACGGGTCCACGGCCAGCACGGCCACCCGGCACCCGCGCTCCCGGTAGGCGCCGACCAGGGCCGTGATCGTCGTCGACTTGCCCGCGCCCGGCGGCCCGGTGATACCTATGACAGGGCCGGCGCGCGCCGACGAGGGCCCGATGCTCGCCAGCACCTCGTCGCGCTGCGAACCCTCGACCAGGCTGAGTAGCCGACCCGCCGCCCGCGGAGATCCGTTGCGCGCACCGGTAATCAGGTCGGCGATGGTCATTTGCGCATTATGGCGCAGCGACCTCAATGACGGTCGCCGAGCCCATCCCGCCGCCCGCGCACATGGCCGCGACCCCGATTCCGCCGCCGCGGCGGCGCAATTCGTGCACCAGGGTGACCAGCATCCTGGCTCCGGTTGCCGCCACGGGGTGTCCCAGCGAGCAGCCGCTGCCGCTGACGTTTACCTTGTCCGGGTCCAGATCGAGGATCTTGACGGTAGCCACGCACATCGCCGCGAATGCTTCGTTGATTTCGAAGAGGTCCACATCCGAGATCGAAAGCCCCGCGCGGCCAAGTGCTTTCGGGATCGCTTCGACCGGAGCCAGACCGGTGATCGCGGGGTCGACGCCGACGGACGCCCAGGACCGTACGGCAGCCAGCGCAGGCAGCCCGAGCCGGTCGCTCGCGATGGTCAACACCGCGGCACCGTCGTTGGCGCCGCAGGCGTTGCCGGCGGTAATCGAAAAGCCCTCGATTTCCGGGTGCAGCGGCTTGAGTGCGGCCAGCTTCTCCATGCTGGTGTCACGGCGCGGATGCTCGTCGACCGAAAACAGCCCGTGCGGAGTCTCGATAGGGACGATCTCCTCTTTGAAGCGGCCTTCGTCGATGGCGGCGATGGCGTTGCGGTGTGACCGCAGCGCCCACGCATCCATCTCCTCGCGGCTCACGCCCGCCTTGACTGCGGCGTTCCACCCCACCGTGATCGACATGTCGAGGTTGGGCGCATCGGGACGGTCCGGGTGAGTCGGCGGGAACCAGTCGACCCACTCGCCATCCACTTGCATACGTGACCGCGGCGACGTAGATGCCGAGTTCACGCCACCGGCAATGATGAGCTGATCCATGCCGGCCCGCACACTTGCCGCCGCACTCTGCACCGCCGCCTGACCGGCCGCGCAGTGCCGGTTGTTGGCCAAGCCGGGCACCTGGGGCAGGCCCGCCGTGATGGCCGCGTGGCGGGCTAGCACGCCGCCACCGTAAAGGCCCTCCCCCAGGATCACATCGTCGACCTGCGCGGTGTCGACGGTCGCTGCCGCCTCGGAGACCACGTGATGCGCGAGGTCGAATGCGCTGGTGTCGCGCAGTGTTCCCTTGCGGGCGGTGCCGATGGGGGTGCGCAGGGCGGACACGATGACAGCTTCGGGCACGGGTCTTCTCCAGTTCAGCGAGCGCGTTACGGCGACTCGAAAGCCAACCGCACATTCATGAGAACACTATTCTCTCATTTTGAGAGTCTGAGTTGCAAGGAGAGGTGCATGCGGCATCGACTCGCGCGCTGACGCAGGATCGCATATACCGGCATCGAATCGTGCGATTCTGCTGGGGGCACCTCCCGCTTGCGGGGGACTGCTCACCAACCCAGGAGGCATAGCGGCAATGGAGGGAACAATCGCGGTCCCGGGCGGGAATGTTTGGTTCAAGCGGGTTGGTGGTGGGGCGGGCCTTCCGCTGCTCGCGATTCACGGGGGTCCTGGTCTACCGCACAACTACTTGCGATCGCTGGAACGCTTGGCTAGAGAGCGCGAAGTCATTTTCTGGGACCAGCTCGGTTGCGGGAACTCGGAATCCCCGTCGAACAACCAACTTTGGACAATGGAACGCTCGGTGGCCGAAATGGACGCCGTGGTTGGGGCGTTGGGGCTGAACCGCTTTCATATCTTTGGTAACTCGTGGGGCGGGATGTTGGCGCAACAGTACGGGCTTGACATCGCATCCGGGGCCGTCAGCCTCACCATCTCGAACAGCATCGCGTCCATACCGCAATTCTCAAAGATGGTGGCCCGCTTGAAGTCCGACTTGGATCCCGCGACTCAATCCGCCATCGACCGTCACGAAGCCAGCGGGACGACCTACTCGGACGAATACCAGTCGGCAATCCGTACCTGGAACGAGACGTATCTTTGCCGTGTTCTCCCCTGGCCCAAAGAGCTTCAGGATGCGTTCATGCGCATGGGGACTGGGATCTTCGAGACGATGTTCGGGCCGAGCGACTTTCACATCGTTGGGACTATTCGGAGCTGGGACGTGTTCGACCGCCTAGCCGAAATCGCGTTACCGACCCTTGTCCTTGCAGGCAGGTATGACGAATGCGTTCCTGAGCACATGTGGGAAATGCACCGGCGTATCGCAGGCTCGCGGTTCGAGTTGTTCGAGTCGAGCTCTCACATGCCGTTCATCGAGGAGCCAGACCGGTTCGATCAAGTGATGCGTGAGTTCTTGCGATTACACGACGCCTGATACGCCTGCACGCGCACCGTCATGCCGTTGACCCGCGGTCAGTTCTTGCCCGCCGCCAGCTTGGTGACGATTGACCGGAAGTCCTCGGTTTGGAACGACTGATTTTCGGCCGAAAGCGCATAGTCCAGACTGGCCAGGACCGCCCGCTCCAGATGAATGTTGAGCACCCGCTTGGTGCTTTCGACCGCCTGCTGGGGCAGCTCCATGATCCGTTTCGCGCAGGCGATCGCTTCGGTGACCGGGTCGGCAACCACGTGGTTGGCCAACCCGAGTTCGACGGCCCGCTCGGCGCGAATGCGCGTGCCAGTCAACGCGTACTCCTTGGCCAGCAGCAGGCTGATGTGCAGCGGCCAGGTCAACGGCCCGCCATCGGCGGCCACCAGCCCCACCTGCACATGCGGGTCGGCGAGATAGGCGTCTTCGGCGATGTAGACGATGTCGCTCAGCGCGACAAGGCTGCAACCAAGCCCCACCGCGGGCCCATTTACCGCCGCCACCACGGGAATTCGGCACCTGGCCATGCCGAGCACTATCTCGCGTCCGTCTCGGATGGTCTTGGCTCGCAGATCAGCGTCGCCCGCCAATTCCTCGAGATAGGCGAAATCACCGCCGGCCGAAAATGCCCTACCGGCCCCAGTGATTACCGCGGCGCGCGCCGTGGGATCGTCAGTTAATCGCTGCCATATCCGGGCGAGTCCGGAGTGCAGGTCGTCATTGACCGAATTGAGAGAATCGGGCCGGTTCAGGGTGATGATGCGCAGTGCGCCTTCGGCGCGGACGTCGATTTCGGCAGGCATGTCGTACACGTCAGACTCCCAATCCCAAGATTCGCGAGGCAATGATGTTCTTCTGTATCTGTGATGTCCCACCCATGACGCTCTGTGCACGGCTGTACAAATAGGCGCTGAGCAGATCGGGATCGCGGGTGCCCGCGACCGCCACTGCGGCATGCCCTACGGACTGCTCGACCCAGGTCATCAGCAGCTTGTCGAGCGACCCTTCGGGCCCGTGCGACACCCCGTCCAGTTGTTCGGACAGCCGCCGCCGGACGTGATGAGTCAGCATCTCCGACTGAACGGCAGCCCATGCCAGCTCTTCGGATATCGGACCATCGTTGCGCGCCAACAGCTCTCGGACAAGCTTGCCGTATCTGGCCGCATAACCCAGCGTGGACGGTTCGCGCTCGTGTCCGACGACGGTCATCGCGACCGCCCAGCCGTCACCGGGAGCACCGACCATCCGATCTGCCGGCACCGTTGCGCCGTCGAAGAACACCTGCCCGAATTCGTTGGTGACCCCGTTCATCATGCGAAGCGGGCGCTGTTGCACGCCAGGCTGTTTCATAGCGATCACGAACGCCGAAAGGCCCCGGTGGCGCTTAGCCCCGGGCTCGGTACGGGCCAGCAGCAGACACCAGTCGGCGACATCGGAGTAGCTGGTCCAGACCTTGTGTCCATGCACCACGTAGTGGTCGCCCGCACGGGTGGCGGTGGTGGTCAGCGAGGCCAGATCTGAGCCCGCGCCAGGCTCGCTGAAACCTTGACACCAGCGCTCGGTGCCACTGATGATGCCGGGCAGGAAACGTTTGCGCAGTTCGTCGCTGCCGTGCCTGCCGATGCCGTGGACCAGATAACCGACGCTGGGACGCGGCGGAGCGCCGGCGCGCACCAGCTCCTCGTCGACAATGACGTCGTACACCGGCGGCAGATCTTGCCCGCCGTAGTCGTGGGGCCAGGACAGTCCGAAGAAACCGCCCTCGTAGAGAGCTCGATGCCACTCGATCTGGCGCGCCCAATACTCGTCTCCTGAGCCGGAAAACTCCTTGGCGTGCACGGAAAGCCACGATCGCAGCCGCTCCCGGAAGGCGGCCTCCTGAGATGAGTCACGAAAGTCCAAGGTCGATCTCCTTCAGCGTTACCGGCCACAACTCGGTCGATGTCAGTGCGCGCCGCAGGTAGACATGCACCAGGCACTCCCAGGTATTGCCGATGCCGCCATGCACCTGCACAGCGGTCTCACAGACCGTTCGGGTGGCGCGTGCGCAGTAGATCTTTGCAACCTGGGCGGCTCGGATGGCTTCGGCGGGCGTCAGTTCGTCGACCGCCCATGCGGCGTGGCGCAACACGCTCAACGAACCTTCAATCAGTGCAAGGCTTTCGGCCAACAGGTGGGCGATTGCTTGGTAGGAGCCGATCTGTTTGCCGTACTGTTCGCGGATTTTCGCGTAGTCGACCGCGACGGCATGAGCGCCCCGGGCAATTCCGACCAGGTCCGCTGTCGTGGTGACCAGCGCGAGCGCCTGCCACTGTGCGGCAACGTCAGCGGATATCTCACCGAGAGTCACCGGCGATCCCACCATGCTCGCTTCGGCCCTGGTCAAATCGGCTTCAGTGCGGCCGTCGCCCAGGTCCGTCGCCAAAACCGCGGTGCCCGAGAGGAACAGGGCTCGTTGAGCACCCCGAGCGTCGATCACTCGGTCATCCACGGCGATGGTCGCTCCCTGCGCATCGGTATCGATGTGGCGGGCCAGATCATCGGCCAGCACTGGACCCAGAAACGGTACGTCGACCAGCCGGCGCCCGAATTCCTCAGCGACGATGGCCACCTCGACGCCAGTGGCTCCGTCGGAGCGCAGCGATCGCCAACCGGTCGTCTTAACCTGCTTGTCCAGACGGGCAATTCGCTCATTGTCGGCTAGGTCACTAACCGCGCCGGGCCCTAGATCGTCGGCCAGCTTGGCGGCGGCGTCACGCAGTTGCTGCTGTTCAGCTGTCAGACGTACATCCATAGCGCTCCTTCAGCACTCGGCGCAGCACCTTGCCCGAGGGCAGGCGAGGGATATCGGGCACGAACACGATCCGGCTCAGGTGTTTGTAGGACGCCAGCTTCTCGTCCACTCTGGCAATCAGGTCAGCCGCCTCAACCGGAGCGTGCACCGCTACGGCGGCAACAATCGCTTCACCGTTGATCCCGTCGGGAACGCCGAACACCGCGCAATCTTTGACGGCCGGATGGCCGTGCAGCACCGTCTCGATTTCGGCAGGCGCGACCTGAAAGCCGCGTACTTTGATCATTTCTTTGAGACGGTCGGTGATCCGCAGCCAACCGTCGGTGTCGAGCCAGCCGACATCCCCGGTCCGGTACCAGCCGTCGCAAACCGCGTCGTCGGTCGCCTCGGCCGACAGATAGCCGGCCATCAGCGACATCGACCGCGCCTGGATCTCACCGACCTCCCCCGGGCAGACCGGCTGGCCGGTCTCCAGGGAGATCACCCGCAGGTCCACACCTGGCACCGGACGCCCGACTGCGTCAAGGCGGGCCCCGTCGAGCGGATTGCAAGCAATGACGGGCAGTTCCGTGGTGCCGTACGCGGGCATCCAACCGACGCCCGTTCGCCGAGTCACGGTCTCGGCGATGCTGGCGCTGACTGGCGTCGCACCCCACATGATGAAGCGCAGTGAAGACAAGTCGTAGGACTCAAGATCGGGGTGCGAGGCGATGGCCTGCGCGATAGGGGCGACTGCCATCTCGATTGTGATGCGGTCGATTTCGATGTGACGCAGGATCTGGTTGACGTCAAAGCGGCGATGCAGCCGCATCCAGGCGCGAATCTGCAGCGCCGTAAGGATGTTGAGCAGGCCGAGGATATGTGAAGGCGGCGTGGCGATCTGAATGCGGTCATGCCTTGTCAGCTGTAGCGCGTCGCGCCAGTGCTGCATGGCCACGCCTAACGACGAGTGAGTGTGCCGGACAGCCTTCGGCAGACCGGTGGTGCCCGAACTGAATACCAGCACCGCGTCGCCGTGGCGCGGCAGCGGACAGGATGTTGGTTCTCCGAGCGGGATCGGTTCGTCCAGGTGCAACATCGGCATCAAACCGGCCAGCACCGGGTGGTCCCCGACGGCGTGGGCCGGGTTCGTCAGCGCCAGCGCGTGGTCGACCTCGTGGCGCTTCCACGCCGGGCTGATCAGCACAGCGGCAGCACCCAGCCGCCAAATCGCAAGCAGGGCGGCGACGAACTCCGGCCGATTGGACGCCATGAGCGCAACGCGCTCACCTGCGGAAACATTGACGTTGGCCAGGGCCCGGACCAGCCCGTCGGCCAGCGCATCGAGCTGAGGCAGGGTGAATCGCCGTTCCTCGAACACGAGCGCGGCCGGCTCGGTCACGTCTCGTCCTTCCCTGGCAGGCCCGGCTGACCCGACATCGGCACAATCTTGAGAGGATCGATCCTATCGCCTAAGGAGAATAGTATTCTCTATACTGAAGAATGCAAGTACGGGAGGGGGCGGCCATGGCGGAACTCCAAGCGTTCCAGCAGGCAGCGGTCGCCGCGATCATCGAGGAGACTCCGCGGGTGACAGATCCGTTAAACGGCGCCGAGGCCGGCACGGTAACGATCTACCTCGACCGCAAGAAGGTGTCGGTGCCACTGGTCCCCGGCGAGACGCTGCTGGAAAGCGCGCGACGGGCCGGCCTGGCGCCGCCCTTCAGCTGCGAGGCCGGCAACTGCGGCACCTGCATGGCCAGGCTCGAGGAGGGCCACGCGACCATGCGGGTCAACGACGCTCTCGAAGAAGACGAAGTGGCCGAGGGCTACATTCTGACGTGCCAGGGCGTACCCGACACGGATTCGATCACGGTGCGCTACGAGTAGTCACAGGAGAGGCAGCGACGATGGCCAAGGGCATCATTCTCGTTGAGAGTCGACCCAGTTCGCCCGATCGCGACCAGGAGTACAACACCTGGTACGACGAAGTCCATCTGGGCGAACTCGTGGCTCTCGACGGTTTCGTCTCGGCGCGCCGGCTACGCCCGGTTGACGGCGACGGCCCGTATGTCGCCATCTACGAGATCGAGGGCGACGACCTGCAGGCCATCTTGGACAACATGATCGCCAATGCCGGTCAGCTACACATGTCCGACGCCCTGCAATTGGATCCTGCACCCATCCCGCGACTACTCGAGGTGACAACCGAGCACGGCGGCTAGACCTCGGCTTCGAACGTGACGCTGCAGTCACGCTCGGACCCGGATGTGACTGCAGCGTCATGCTCGAGGGGTCAGTCGCTGAAGTAATGGCCTTCGTCGAGGTCCTCGATGAGCCCCGGTCCTTCGGGATGCCAGTCAAGCACTTTCTGCGTCAGCGTGCTTGACGTCGGATTGTCGAAAGATCCGAAGACCGAAAGGAATCCGAAGTGCTCATAGGCTTGTTCGACGGAGATGCTCACCACCGGCAGGTCCAGGTGACGTCCGATGACGGCCGCGATGTCGCGGAACGGCACGCCTTCGTCGGCGACACCGTGCAACCGGGACCCCGCGGGGGCCGCCTCGAGCGCAAGCCGGTATAGGTGCGCGGCGTCCAATGTGTGGACGCCGGGCCACCGGTTGGACCCGTCCCCGATGTACGCGGAGACGCCTTTGTTGCGGGCAATGTCGATCAAGCGGTGGGCAAAGCCGTGGTGATCGAGTGTGCTGTGCACCAGTGGCGACAGCCGGACGACCGACGATCGCACGCCACGTTCGGCCAGCGCGACGGTAGCGTTCTCCGAGTCGACCCGCGGACCGCTCTCGGCGGCGTCGTTCTCGGTCGCGGTCCGTCCCTGTACAACTGCCGCCAGCAACAGCGTTCCCGAGGTGATGACCAGCGGTCGGTCGGAGCCCGCGAGCACCTCGCCCATTGCCTCGATCGCGCGCAGGTCCGTCTGGCCGGCACCCACGAAGTCGCTGTCGAAATCGTCGCGGTAGGCGAGGTGAATGACGCCGTCGGCTGTCGCGGCGGCCTCCCGCAAGCCGTCGACGTCGTCGAGGTCGCCTCGATGCGGCGTCGCGCCCGCCGAGGTCAGGGCGGCCGCGCCCTTGTCCGACCGAGCCAGGCCGGTGACTCGGTGCCCGGCTTCGCGGAGTTCGGTGACGACGGCAGAGCCGATGTGCCCGGTCGCGCCGGTAACAAAAACGTGCATGGAAGATCCCTTCTGATCGATGCCATCAAGTCAATGACGACCCGAGAAGCGTGTCCAAGTCCTATTTCACATCACGCGATGCAATTCAGGCATCACACCAGTTCATAGCTGCTATAGGACAGCAGTACGCTGGTCACAGCAGCTACACTGAGCGCATGACAGACTCGGTATCACCGGTGGTAGACCTCGACCTGCGGCTGGTGGGTTACTTCGTTGTGGTGGCCGAGCACCGGCACTTCGGCCGGGCGGCCTCCGCGTTGCGTGTCGCGCAGCCGTCGTTGAGCCGGCAGATTCGCCGGCTGGAGCAGCAGCTAGGCGCGCGCCTATTGGATCGCACGCCGCAGGGCACCCGGCTCACGGATGCCGGCGAAGTGTTCCTGCCGCGCGCTAAGGCGCTGCTGCGCTCGGCCATGCAGGCCAGGGCGCAGGCGCGGGCCGCCGCTCAGCCCAGCCGTATCATCATCGGCTACACGACGGGCATGATCATCACGCCGGCGGTGCGCGAGCTGCGCCGCGAAAACCCCGATGCTGACGTGCAAGTCATGCACTTGGACTGGGACCAAGCGCGTCATGCGCTACTCGACCATCGGGTGGACGTGGTGGTAACCCGGCTGCCGTTCCCGACCGACCAGCTGCACGTGACGGTCCTCTATGACGAGCCTCGGGTGCTGGCGATACCGATCGACCATCGGCTGGCGGGAAGGGAATCGGTCACCCTCGACGACATCGCCGACGAACCCATGCCGCGGGTGCGGCACTCCGATCCGGCCTGGAGTGCCTTCTGGCGCATCGATCCCCGGCCCGACGGACGCAGGGCACCCGACGGTCCGTTCATCGAAGCACTCGAGGACAAGTTCGAACTCATCGCCTCCGGGCAGGCGGTCGCCATCACGGCCGGCTTCCACCTCAACAGCCTGCGCCCCGATATCACCACGGTCCCCTTGGAAGGCGTCGAGCCCAGCCATGTTGTATTGGCGAGCCGCTCCGGCGATCGCAGTCGTCTGGTGGCGGCGTTCCGCAAACTCGCCGAAGCTCACCTCACCGGTCCGGAGCGGGCCTAGTACGCCTCTGCCGCGGCTTCAGCACTCGCCCAGCTCCGGCGGCGGCCGGTACTCGGGCTCATAACCGGACACGTTGATCGGACTCCCCACGAGGCGGAACTCGCCCGCCGTCACAACCACTTCCGGAGTCGCCTTCAGTGCCTCGGGAAGCGTTCGAACAGCTGCTGCGGGGACTCCGAGTGGACGCAGTCGCCGTTCCCACCCGGCCGCGGTGTCAGTCGCCAGTATCGCTGTGACGACGGCCAGCACCTCATCACGCCGCGCCACCCGTTCAGCCATGCCTTCGAAACCGCCGATACCCGCTTCAGCGGCAAAGGATTTCCAGAACCCGTCGTGCGTGATGAACAGCGCCAGGTACCCGTCGGCAGTTGGAAAGAGCTGCGCTGGAACGTAATACGAGTGCGCTCCGTTTGGGTGTCGCTGCGGCTCGACTCCGTTGTTGAGGTAGGCGGAGGCGTGATAGTTGAGCTGCGACAGCATCACGTCGCGCAGCGACACATCCACTTGGCCGCCGGTGCCGGAGATGATCTTGGCCAGAAGCCCCAGCGCCGCACACATTCCGGTGGAGTTGTCAGCCGACGAATAGCCCGGCAGCGTCGGCGGCCCGTCCGGGTCGCCGGTCAGCGCAGCGATCCCGACACCCGCCTGAACCACATAGTCGAAAGCCGGGTCGTCGCCGCCGTGCAAGCCGAAGCCAGTGATCGCCACGCAGACGATCCGTTCGTTGTGCGGCCGTAAGTGCTCATAGGTTAGGCCAAGCCGGCGGATGGCCGACGGCTTCAGGTTCACCAGCAGCGCGTGCGACTGCGACACGAGTTCGCCCAAGTGTTGCTGTCCCGCTTCAGAATTCAGGTCCACACAGATGCTGGATTTATTGCGGTTCAGGCTGGCGAAGTAGCTGGGCCCGACGCCGCGGGAAATCTCGCCACCGCGCGGTTCGATCTTGGTGACCTCGGCGCCGAGATCGGCGAGCAGCATGGTGGCATACGGACCGGCCAGCATGGTGCCGACTTCGAGTATCCGAATTCCCGCTAGTGGTCCGCGGTTTTCCGGCATCACCGCAACTCCGTTGCAAGCGCGGCGATCATCTCGCGGGTGCGGCGTTTGGAGGCAACGAGCTCGTCCCGGTTGTCGCCGATCGGCAGGAGCCGCACCGACAGATCGGTCACCCCGGCGTCGGCGAATCGGCGCAACCGGGCCAGGATTGCATCTTCGTCGCCGGCCGCGCAGATGTCGCCCACATCCTTGGCGTCGCCGTAGCCGAGCAGTCGCTGATAGTTGGGCGAAACCTCGGCCTCACCCAGAATCCTGTTGGCACGCTCGCGCGCGGCGTCGACTTCGCCTGCCGCGCAAAGGCAAACCGGTACGCCGGCGACGATGCGTGGCGCCGGGCGCCCGGCATTATCGGCGGCCTTGGTGATGCGCGGGACGACGTGTTCGGCGACGGCGCGTTCGTCGGCCATCCACAGAATGGTGCCGTCGGCGCGCTCACCGGCAATTGTCAGCATCACCGGCCCGAGCGCCGCGACCAGCACCGGTAGAGGCGCCACCGGAGCCAGGTCGAGCGGGTTGTGCACTCGGAAGCTGTCGTTCTCCACGTCGACCGGGCCGGGGTTGGCGAAGGCGGCGTCCAGCACTTGAAGGTAGTCGCGGGTGTATCCGGCCGGCCGCTCGTAGGGAATCCCGAGCATGTCGTCCACGATCCAGTGATGCGACGGCCCTACGCCGAGTACCAGCCGGCCACCGGTGGCGGCGTGCACGGATAAAGCCTGGCGCGCCAATGCAATTGGATGCTGCGCCTGCAGCGGAACGACCGCGGTGCCCAGTTCGATCCGGCTGGTGCGAGTCCCCAGCAGGGCCAGCGCAACCAGCGCATCGAAGTCGTTGGGAATCTGCGGGATCCAGGCACTGTCCAGGCCCGCGGTCTCGGCCCAGTCGATGTCGGCCAGCATCTTGGTGACCTTGCGCGCTGAATCCCCACGCTCGGGTCCGATCATTACTCCGATGCGCACGGTTCCTCCGGGGCGGTTTGCAAGGCGGGTTGCGGGGTGCCGGTCAGTGCGCGGATCTCGCGCACCAGCGTATCGAGCGGTGTCCCGGTGGGGAATACCGCGGCGGCGCCGGCCGATAGCAGCTTGGGTACGTCGGCGTGCGGGATGGTTCCACCGACGACGACGGCAATGTCGGCGGCGTCGGCCGCGCGCAAGGCCTCGATGGTGCGGGTGGTCAGCGCCAAGTGAGCACCGGACAGGATGCTCAAGCCCACCACGGCAACGTCTTCCTGGACGGCGATCGACGCGATGTCTTCAATGCGCTGTCGGATGCCGGTGTAGATGACTTCGAAGCCGGCATCGCGCAAGGTGCGGGCGACGATCTTGGCGCCTCTGTCGTGTCCGTCGAGGCCGGGCTTGGCAACCAGGATCCGAACGGCCATCTAGAACACCACCGGTTGCTGGAATTCGCCCCATACCGCTTTGAGCGCGGAGACCATCTCACCGACCGTGCAGTAGGCGTTGGCGCAGTCGATCAGCTTGTGCATCAGATTGTCGGTTCCTTCAGCGGCGCGCGACAGTGCCGCCAGACTGGATTTTACTGCGGCCGAATCTCTTTCGGCCTTTACCTTAGCGAGCCGCTTGAGCTGCAAATCGCGGCCCTCAGCGTCGAGCTCGTAGGTGACGACATCCGGCTCCGGCTCCTCGGACACGAATCGGTTGACCCCGACAACGGGCCGGGTGCCGGCTTCGATGTCCTGATGCATCCGAAAGGCTTCGTCGGCGATCAGCCCCTGCAGGTAGCCGTCCTCGATCGCGCTGACCATCCCGCCGTGCCGCTCAAGGTCATCCATGATCTCGATGATGCGGGCTTCGGTGTCGTCGGTGAGCGCCTCGACGAAGTAAGAGCCGCCGAGCGGATCGGCGACGCTGGCCACACCACTTTCGAAGGCCAGGATCTGCTGGGTGCGCAGCGCCAGCGTGGTGGATTCCTCGGTGGGCAATGCGAACGGTTCGTCCCAGGCCGCGGTGAACATCGACTGGACGCCACCCAGCACCGCCGCCATCGCCTCGTAGGCCACCCGCACCACGTTGTTGTGCGCCTGCGGCGCATACAGCGACGCGCCGCCACACACGCAGCCGAAGCGGAACATCGACGCCTTGTCTGTCGTCGCCCCGTAGCGTTCCCGCACGATCGTGGCCCAGCGCCGGCGTCCCGCGCGGTATTTGGCGATCTCTTCGAAGAAATCCCCGTGGGTATAGAAGAAGAACGAGATCTGCGGCGCGAACTGGTCGATGGTCATCCGGCCGCGTTCCACCACGGTGTCGCAATAGGTGACGCCGTCGGCCAGGGTGAACGCCATCTCTTGCACGGCGTTGGCTCCGGCGTCGCGGAAATGCGCCCCGGCCACCGAGATGGCGTTGAATTTCGGGACCTCTGCAGCGCAGAACTCGATGGTGTCGGCGATCAGCCGCAGTGACGGCTCCGGCGGCCAGATCCAGGTCCCGCGGGATGCGTACTCCTTGAGGATGTCGTTCTGGATGGTCCCGGTGAGCTTGGCCCGCGGTATGCCTTTTCGCTCGGCTGCGGCGACATAGAAAGCCAGCAGGATCGCCGCCGTACCGTTGATCGTCATGCTGGTGCTGATCTTGTCCAGCGGGATGCCGTCGAACAGGATCTCGGCGTCGGCCAGCGTGTCCACCGCAACGCCGACCCGGCCGACCTCCTCACCGAACTCGGGGTCGTCGGAGTCGTACCCGCACTGGGTGGGTAGGTCCAGCGCCACCGACAGCCCGGTCCCACCTTGGTCCAGCAGGTAGCGGTAGCGGCGGTTGGATTCCTCGGCGGTGCCGAAGCCGGAATATTGCCGAAACGTCCACAGCTTGCCGCGGTACCCGGACGCGAAGTTGCCCCGGGTGAAGGGAAATTCGCCCGGCGCCGGAGGTTCCGCGCTTCGATCCCCCGGCCCATACACCGGCGCGAGCGGGATGCCCGATGGCGTTTGAGCTGCGTTATCCATCGATGAATAACGTACTTGCAAAAAAAGAGAATGCCAATACCACAGTGCTGACCTGGTCAAACGGCTGCCTGCGCGGCGGGTTGCAGCGGCAGTCGGCAGCCGCGCCCTAAGCTGCTGGTCGCGAGGGCCGAACGACGACGGAGGTCGACATGACGGTTTCCAGGCCATCGGCGGCGGACATTGACGCCGCGGCTAAGCACTTCGGCTTCCACCTCGACGCCGACGCCCAACGCAGCTACCTGGCGGTGGTGCAGCTACACGCTGAGGTCTTATGACGTGATCGACAAGCTGTACGACGAGCTTGCGCGACCGCAGGCTCCCGACCGGGCCTACCTGTTCCCGGAGCCCGGCGACAACCCCCTTGGCGCCTGGTATGTCACCACCGAGATTGCCTCCGGCGCCACGGGGCCGCTGTCGGGCAGGGCAGTGGCCATCAAAGACAACATTGCGGTCGCGGGCATCCCGATGATGAACGGATCACGCGCGGTGGAGGGCTTCGTCCCCAGCCGCGACGCGACCGTCGTCGAGCGGCTGCTTGCCGCCGGGGCAACCATCGCGGGCAAAAGCGTCTGCGAGGATCTTTGCGCTTCTGGGTCTAGTTTCACCTCCGCGTCCGGGCCGGTGCGCAACCCGTGGGACACCACGCGCGAAACGGGCGGGTCATCCAGCGGGAGCGCCGCACTCGTCGCTGCCGGTGAGGTCGAACTGGCCCTCGGCGGCGACCAAGGCGGATCGATCCGGATCCCGGCGTCGCTGTGCGGCATTGTCGGGCACAAGCCGACGCATGGGCTAATCCCTTACACGGGTGCGTTCCCGATCGAGCGGACGCTCGATCACCTCGGTCCTATCACGCGCACGGTTGCCGACGCCGCGCTTTTGCTCACGGTGCTCGCCGGACCCGACGGCCGGGACCCGCGCCAGCCCGAGGAAATAGCCGCGGTCGACTATTCGGCTGCGCTCACCGGCGACGTGGCCGGTCTCCGGGTGGGCATTGTCAGCGAGGGCTTCGGGCAACCCGGCTCACGACCGGAGGTCGACGACCTGGTCCGGTCGGCGGCACGGCAGTTCACCGAAATCGGCTGCACCGTAGGCGAAATCAGCGTGCCGTGGCACCGCACCGCCATTCATGTCTTCGCCGTTATCTTTACCGACGGCGCCACGTATCAGATGGTGGATGGCAACGGCTACGGGCTTGGAATGGATGGTCTCTACGACCCAGAACTCATGGCGCACTTCGCAAGACAGCGAGCAGTCAAGGCCGACCAGCTCGCCAGCATCATCAAGGCGACGGCGCTGTGCGGACACTACGGGCTGGGCACGCTTGGCGGCACGTCCTATGCCAAGGCGCGCAATCTGGTGCCGCACGTGCGCGCCGCCTATGACGCGGCGCTCGCGCAATACGACGTGCTGGTGATGCCCACCGTGCCCGGCACGGCCGACACGCTGCCGACGGGCAGCCCTCAGGATGTCGCGCTGTTCGGACGAGCGGTCGGCAAGGCTTTCAACGTCGCACCCATTGACATCACCGGCCATCCCGCGATCTCAGTGCCCGCCGGCCTGGTCGACAGCCTGCCCGCCGGAATGATGATCGTGGGCAAGCGATTTGACGACGCCACCGTACTGAAGGTCGCCGACGCGTTCGAATCCCTCTGCGGGGGTTTCCCCGCGCCCCCGAACCCGGCAGCGTGAAGGCTATGCGCGGCAGAGGATTTCGCCGTGGGGTATCGACAGCCATCCATCGGGTGCGGCGGCCCAGGCCCGCCACGCCGCCGAGACCTCCTCGAGTTGTGCGGAAGTGGCCAGACCTAAATTCAGCAGGTCGCGAGCCACCGCCGAGTGAAGAATTCGGTCTGCCCACATCCCGCCCCACCATTCGCGCGTCGCGGCCGTCGCGTAGCACCACAGGCTTCCGGTAGGCGTGACGTCGCCGAATCCTGCGTCAAGGGCCCACGACAGTAGTTGCCGGCCCGCATCCGGTTCGCCGCCGTTGGACCGAGCCGCCTGCTGGTAGAGGTCCCGCCAAAGATCCAGCGCCGGGAGTCGCGGGAACCAGATGAACCCTGCGTAGTCGGCGTCGCGGGCCGCCACGATTCCGCCCGGGCGACACACTCGCCGCATCTCGCGCAGCGCCCGAACCGGATCGGCGACGTGCTGCAGTACCTGGTGAGCGTGGACGACGTCGAACGCGTCGTCCGGAAAGTCGAGCTTGTGCACGTCGGCGGTGGCAAACGAGACATTGGACAGGTTGCGCTTTTCGACCTCAGCGCGGGCCACGTTGAGAACGTCGGCGAATTGGTCGGCAGCCACCACGGGGCCCGGCGCGACCCGGGCGGCCAGGTCGGCAGTGATGGTTCCGGGCCCGCATCCAATATCGAGTACCGATGACCCCGGCGTCAGGTAGGGCAGCAAGTAGGCCGCAGAGTCCTCCGCCGTGCGTCGCTGGTGACTGCGTAACACCGATTCATGATGTCCGTGCGTGTACGTCGCCGAACGTGAGTCGTTCATTGTGCAGCCCCTCGAGTCGTGCGTTCTCAGCGTGAAGCTTAGCGGGGCGGGCCCATATTATGAAATTGTTGTCTCGATATATGAGACGGCCTAGTCGACCGGGACATTGAGAATCGGGCGGTCGACGCCGGCGCCGGTACCGTCGAAGTGCCACCACTCCCCGGAGTACGGGGTCAGCCCGCCGTACTTCATGGCGTCCCGCAGCCGGGCCCGGTTCGCCTGGGCTTCGGCGCTCACCCCTTGAGTAGCGAATGCCGTTGCCCGCGAAGAGAAGTCGTCGAAGTCAGTGCCCATATCGGCCACGCAAAGTCCGTCCACTTGACGCTCGGGCGGGCACGGCTGTTGCACGCTGGTGAAGGTCACGTCAACCGAACGCCCGGACTCATGGCTGTGCGCATACTGGCCCGGACGGGCAACCCAGGCCGGGTTGGGGACCACGTTGAACATCCTGACCTGAACGTCGTGGGGCCGGTAACAGTCCCAGAACACCATCATGTGGCCCTGGGGGCGCAGCGCCGTCGCGGCCGTTGCGAGGCCTGGAGCCATGGATTGGTGCACAAGGCATCGGGCGTCGGACGGATACAACTGCGTGCCGGTGAAATTGTTCGTCGTCGCGTAGCGCAGGTCGATTACGGCGTCGGGCACAACGGTCCGAACGTCGACGAATCCGGCCGCACGTGCCGCGTCGCTGACCGGCGGCACTTCAGGGCCGGCCTGCGTGGTTGCCGCACCGGAAACCGCAACCAGACCAACGGCCAGCGCGAGCGGAATGACTTGCCCCATAAGACGCATCTAGTCATTGTCGCGGTTCGCTCCCGATCAACGGGCTAAGGCGATGGCGGAAAACACCGGCGGGGCCCGGTGGCCATTGATGAACCGGGGTTGATCATCTATCGTCCGAGTAGCCGATCGGCTAGTCTCTGGCCGGCGGCTTGAAGGAGCGAACACGATGGCCGGTCTCGGCGTGGGCGTCATGCACAACACGATCAATTCGCGTTTCGGGCCAAAGCCTTTGATCCACGCCGACTACCTGACCGGGCTCGCCTGCGGAGCCGACTCCTTCTGGGTGGCCGACCACCTCAGTTCGGCGTGGCCGCCGTCGATGTGGACTCCCGAGCATGTGGGCGCGGCACGGGTGATCCCCAAGATCGACGCTCACCTCGAGCCGTGGACGATGCTCGGCTACCTGGCGGGCCGCAATCGGCTCGGCCGGATGCGCCTCGGGGTGGCCGTGACCGACACCGGCAGGCGCAATCCCGCCGTCACCGCACAGGCCGCCGCCTCGCTGCACCTGCTCACCCGTGGTCGGGCAGTGCTCGGCATCGGGACCGGCGAGCGGGAAAGCAATGCGCCCTACGGCGTCGACTGGTCAAAGCCAGTGGCACGCTTCGAGGAGGCGGTGGCCACCATCCGCGCGCTATGGAACTCCAACGGCGAGTTGGTCACCCGCGACTCACCGTTCTTCCCTTTGCACAAGGCCGCTTTCGCGCTGCCCCCGTACAAGGGCAAATGGCCCGAGATCTGGATCGCCGCGCACGGGCCGCGCATGATGCGTGCCACCGGACGATATGCCGACGGCTGGTTTCCCGGAACGACCCGCGCAACCGAATACGGTGAGCAACTCGAGATCGTGCGTACCGCGGCTTCGGATGCCGGACGCGACCCGATGGCCATCACCCCCGCGCTCATCCGGTTCATCGTGACCGGCCGGTCCCACGACGAAATCGACGAAGTCGTGGACTCGGATATCGCCAAGGTGTTCACGCTCAACTGTCCGGCGAAAGACTGGGCACGCCACGGCGCGGAACACCCGCTAGGGGCCGACTTCACCGGGGTGCAGGACTTCATTCCGCAAACAATCGACGAGCCGACAGCGCTCTCCTACGCGGCCAAGGCTCCGCGATCGCTTGTCCAGGAGTTGTTTGCGGTGGGAACACCCGACGAAGTCATCGGACAGATTGCAGAGTTCCGCGACACACGGGCTGCGATACCTCGTCGTGGGCAATGCCGGTGCGATTCAACCGAGTCTGCGCAAGAGCGCGTCCGCGACAGCGCCTTACGTCAAAGTCGTACGGGGCTTGAGAAAGCTGTGAGCGAGGAGAGGGTTTTGCGATGCCGATGATCGATCTGACCTTCGTGCGTGGCTCCGTGGCTGACGCGGCGTTGAGCCGGCTGACTGACGAGTTGGTCACGGCGCTGCTGCGGGCGGAACGCGCCCCGGACACTCCGTTTCTGCGCGACAACACGTGGGTGTACCTGCATGCGGTGGATCCGGCTGAGCTCTCGGTGGGCGGCAGGGGGCCGGGCGCACCCCGATTCCGGATCGACCTGACGGTGTTCAAAGGAGCACTCTCGCAGGACGGTAAAGAACAGCTCACCGCCGAAGTGCATGCCGCGGTGTGCGCCGCGGCGGGAATCGAGCCGCAGGGTTCAAGGGCGTTCCATGTCTGGACGCTGATCCACGAGATTCCCGAAGGCAATTGGGCCGGCGGTGGCGAGGTCATTTACTACCAGCAGGTGAAAGGCCTTGTGGCCGAAGACATGCCTGACGAACGTCTAGCCTGAAGGACCCAGTCGAGCGGCTTCAGCCGCTCAAGCGTTGCGGCGGCGCCTTCGGCTGGTCGGTGATTTTCACGTCGCGCCCCGCGCCGGCGCGCCATGGTGGCCGCCTCACCGCGAGCCAGCCCCACCGTCGCGACGATCACCGCCACCACCGCAACCGCCAGCACAAACCACTGGGTGCCGTCGGCGCGCACGGTCTCTTCGAGCACGAGGACCCCGAGCACACCGCCTACCACGGGCTTCGCGACGATGATCGTCGGCAGGGAGGCAGTCAGGGCACCTGCGCGATACGCCGACTGGTGATAGATCATTCCGGCCACTCCGCAGAACACCCAGAGATACAGCTCCGGTGCGTGCCACAACTGGCCAGGGTCGTGTTCGATTATGTCGACAACGCCCTTCATCAGCACCGCGAACACGGCCAACAACGACCCGGCCACCGCCGCCAGCAGCACCGCCGCGACCGGACGATCCCTCCAGATCCGGGCGCCGACCAAACACAACACCAACGGCGGACCCATCACGAGGGCCACGACAAGCCAGGTGCTGCCCGTTGCCCGATCCAGGCCGCCCATCGGCTGCCCGACCGCGATGACTACCGCCAATGCCACGGCCAGCACGACGGCCCACATCCACTCCTGGCGGGTTACCGGATGACGGGCGAATCGCGAGTAAACCGGTAAGGCGAACAACAACGCCGTCACCTGTAGCGACATGACCAGCAACACCGAGCCGTCATCGAGGGCCAGAGCAAGGAAACAGTAGCTGGAGATGTCCCCCACACCGCCCAGCCACCAGCGTTTGTCGCGCAACAACATGCCGAATAGCGCCAGGTGGCCGACGACCGGTTTGTCGGTGACCTCCTGCGCGGACCGCTGACGGATCACATTGCCGATCGCGGATGCCAGCGCGGCGCACAGGGCGTAAAACGCCGCCAGATCCGCTTCCGACATGGGGTGACCTCCTCGCCGACGTCCGGCCCCGAAGCCGCACGTGCCCGCACAATTCGCCGTCGCTTCTATGGTCGCCTGGTTGCGCTGATAGCTGTCTTGCCTGAGCGGAACCTGCGCCGAAACGCGTCACGGACTACTCAACCAATTTAGTCGCGACCCGTAGGACTGGCTCACCAGTGCCTCAGAGCGGAAATTTGGTATCCGTGAGCTGTTCGGACAGCTCCCAGAGCGCGGCGGCGGTGGTTGCGCGCTTGGCAAGCCAGTTGCGCCAGGTCGGCTGGGTGCGGCCATACAGGCCGAATCGCGGGCCGACGAAGGTGTTGCCCGGTAGATCCTGCGATACCGCGTACAACGTTTGCCGGGCGCCGAAGTCGGCATCGGTGGACACCACATGGTCGGCGGCCAGCACCACCGCGTCGGTCAATCTGCGGCCGGAGCGGCCTTGCAGGTTGGTGTGCGACCAGCCGGGGTGGGCGGCCAGCGCGCGCAACGACGAGCCGACGGTGTCGAGGCGCCGCTGCAGCTCGCTGGTGAACAGCAGGTTGGCGAGCTTGGACTGGCCGTAGGCCAACCACCTCGAATACGGCCGAGACTGCCAGTTCAGGTCTTTGGTGCTGATGTAGCCGATGTTGTGCAGCAGCGAGGACACCGTCACTACGCGGTCGGTGAGCTTGGGCAGTAGCAAGTTGGTCAACGCGAAATGGCCGAGATGATTGGTGCCGATGTGGCGCTCGAAGCCGTCGGCGGTCAGTGCGTGGTCGGTGGCCATGATGCCGGCGTTGTTGATCAGGACGTCGACGTTAGCTATGCCGTCGGCGAAGCGGTGCACTGAGGACAGATCCAGCAAGTCGAGTTGACGCACCTCGATGTCACCGGCCATGCGGTCGGCGGCGGCCGCACCCTTTGCGGTGTTGCGCACGGCCAGGATGACGTGGGCACCGACCCGGGCCAACTCGCAGGCGACGACCTCACCCAGTCCACTGTTGCCGCCGGTGACGATGGCGGTGCGTCCGGCGAACGAGGGCAGCTCTGCTGCGGTCCAGTGCGGCATGCCAGCCACCCTAATCCGGGGTTGTGAGGCCCTTCTGACGATGGGCGTTTGACCTGGCTCCCCGGCGATGAGCTGGTCCGAGCCTGCAATACCGGCAACGGTCAGCCGATCGTCAACGAGGACGTCGCGGGTATCGTGCGGGGATAGCCCACGGAATCCCACCGGGGCGCGCCAGTCCCCCTTTCCGAGGAGTTTTCAGTTGGGATCCGATGTGCCTGTCTCGCTAGTTTTCCCTGGAGCCGTCGCCGGTTGGCACGAAGGCGATGCGGACCTGTCAGACATGCGTCGGTGAGCTTCGGATGTATCTAGGGGTCATCGTCAATCCGCTCGCACGCAGGAATCGTGCTGCGAGCGATCGCAGCGCCGAACTGCGTCGCATCATCGGTCCGTGGGGCGAGGTGCACGAAACCACCTCCGTCGAGGACCTCCGCGGGGTCATGGAACAGCTTTATCCACGGGTCAGCCACGTGGTCAGCGACGGGGGTGACGGGTCGCTGAACTGGTTGATCAACGAAACCCAGCACTGCGTCAGCGATCCGGAACGCTGGCCGACATTCGTACCCAGCAACGGCGGCAGCGTCAACGCTGTCGCGCGCAAGGCGCGAGTGCGGGGGCGGCCCCAAGCGATTCTGCGCGCACTGGCGGCTGCCGCCGAGACGGATCAGCCTCCGCCCGAATTGTTCCTGGACACTTTGGCGCTCGACGGCGAGACGGCGGACGGCGCGAAGTTCCATCGGCTCTGCTTTGGGCTGGCCGCCGGGGGTGTCGGCAACCGGTTCTACGACAAGTATTACGACAACCACACGCATGGCCGGGCGGACGTCGTTCGAGTGATCGCGCGCTCATTCGGCGACTACATCACCAACAAGGTTGTCCGCTCGAGCAAGCCCAACTATGCAACCAGTCTGTTCGCTCCGACGCAGGCCCGCGTCGTAATCGACGGCGAGGAGGTCCCGACGCGGACACACAGATTTCTGCACGCCGGCGCGATCGACCTGCATATCGGCGCCGGGTTCCGGCTCTTCCCCAAAGCGGAGAAACCTGGGGCGCTGCATTTCCAAGCCGGCAATCTGAGGCCCTCGCTGATCGTCGTGCGCTTTCCCGCGGCGCTCCGCAGCGGGAGGCTCCGCGGTGATGACCTACGCGACGTCAACGGTCAAGAGATGATCATCGAGGCCGAGGACGAGCCGCTGTCGCCGATCATCGACGGCGAGCGGTTCGTCGGCATCGTCAGGCTTGTGGCCCGCGCCGGGCCGCGCGTCCGCATCGCCCAGGTAGGGTCATCGACCACCGCTCCGGCGCCATGCGTGACCGAAACGTGACGCAACCTCGAGTGGAAGCCATCCGTAAGGTTCCGGGTCCTGACAACTGTCGTCGTTGACCCGAGATCGAGATCACCGTCGGGCCTGGAGGTTGCGGGTGATCTGGGCGGAGAGTCTGGGATCGCTCAGTAGTTGGTCGACGAGTGCGGTGAGGACGTCCTGTCCGGTGACGCGGGCGACTCCGAGTCGGTCGGCGGCTTCTCGCTGCCAGATGTCGAGGGCTCGGTGCTGGCCGGGTGAGAGGTCGACCGTTCGTCGTGTTTTTGGGCTGCGCGTTCGTCCGATGGCAAAGGAGTCCGTCGGCGCCGCGGCGACCGAGGGTGTGAGTGGTGTCACGGCTGCATGGTGGGCGCGTGATCGGTCGGCGTCAGCGTTGCCGCGGTTACTTTCGGAGCCCATTTGCGACCTCCTCGCACGGGAGCCGGACGTCAGTATGTCAGTAGATCAGTTTCAGTATATCCGTACCTCAGGGCCCTTCGACAGCGACCGGACGGCTGGCAAGCGCATTACGCTATGCCGCTGGGCGCCACGAGCACAGAGCGATGACAAGAAATCCTCCACTTCCCGCTTCGGACCACCGACAGGAATGACTCGAATTCGCCGTTGGGCATCGATACTGGTCGCTACAATGCCGAGATCCCGGAAACGATATGGAGTACCCGAATGCCCGCAGTCTTTTAGATCGATAATCGGCCCTTAGTGTTCGCGATAAAAATGGCGAGTTCGATGTCCGGGCGAACACGCGTTGGCGATCATTAAGTACGGAAATGCGGAAATCCGTATGTCAGTATCGGCGTATTTACGAGCCTAGCCTGGATCTATGCCGCACATGCATGCACTGAGATACTGATAGCAGTATCTACGGAAACGTTTGAATATCCCGGCGCAAAATGCGGGTTTTAGCTTAGTGGCTTAATTTAGCCTGTGAGCTTAATGTGCAGCACCAAAAAGCCTTCAAAGAATTTGCTTGGGATCGACCGGCAGCGCTAGTATTGGTTTTTACCAATTCTGATGAACGAAGTTGTTCTGCTGATTTCGGTTTAAGACCACGACGGACCTGGAAGGGAGAGTGACTCCTACGATGGAGACGCTGATTGATTACCTGCGGATGTGGGAAACGCGGAAACCGGACCAGACCCTTTACCGGTTCGTTGACGTCGAAGGCCGGGAGCTCGAGCACTACACCTACCAGAGCTTCGCCGAGCGGACGCGTGAGCTGGCCGCCTACTTGTTTAGCGAGGCCGGGCTCCGGTCGGGGGATCGGGCGCTGCTGGTCTACCCACCGAGTCTGGAGATGGTGACGGCGTTCTACGCCTGCGCGCGCATCGGGGTAATCGCCGTACCGGTCAGCCCTCCCTTGCCCATGGCGTTCGAGGCCGGTCTGGCCAAGCTCAACTTCATCGCGCGGGACTGCCAGGCCAAGGCGGTGCTGTCTACTAAGCAGTTCGAGTACGACTACCGCCAACTGCTCGGCCACCGACAAGGTGCGTTGTCCTGGCCAGACGCCGAGCGGACGCTCGAGCTCCCCTGGTTCGCGACGGATGCCGCGCAGGACTTTGGCGGTGCCCACGTGGCGGACACACCTGGCCAGGTGCTCTTCCTGCAGTACACCTCCGGGTCCACCAGCGATCCCAAGGGCGTGATCGTCAGCCACGCCAACGTCATCGCCAACAGCACGGCTATCCGAGAGTCACCGGTGGGCGTCAGCTGGCTCCCCCAGCACCACGACATGGGTTTGATTTCCGCTTACTTTTTCGTGTTACTGCGCGGCGGGACCACGCATGGGATGTCACCGCTCGACTTCCTCCAGCGGCCGTCGGCCTGGCTCCGGCTCATCAGCGAAGTGCGCGGCACCGACACGCCTGCGCCGAACTTCGGGCTCGAGTACTGCCTGCGCGAGGACAAGCTCCCGACGTCCGAGCTGGCCGGGATCGACCTGAGCAGCCTGGACGCCATATTCGTCGGAGCGGAGCCTCTCCGGGCCAAGACCTTCACACGGTTCCGGCAGCGCTTCGCTCCCTACGGTCTGTCGCCCGGCGCGCTGACCGGCGCTTACGGCTTGGCCGAAAACACCCTGGGCGTGACCGGGTGGGGCCGCCAGACCCTGGCTCTGAACAAGCGCGCGCTGGAGAACAATCTCGCGCGGGTCGAAAAGGCCCTGCCCGAGAACAACAACCAGACCCCAGCGGTGAGCTGCGGCAAACCCGTTGCCGGGAACGTGGTCCGCATTGTCGATCCGCAATCAAAGCAGGCCCTGGGCGACGGCCGGGTCGGCGAGATTTGGGTGGACGGAGCGTCCAAGGGAGGCGGCTACTGGCACCGCCCCGAGGCCACCGCGGAGACCTTCGGAGCCCGCATCGCGGGCGATGAAGACCACACCTATCTACGGACGGGCGATCTCGGCTTCCTCTATGAGGGCGAGCTGTTCGTCTGCGGCCGGACCAAGGACCTGATCATCGTCCGCGGCGTCAACTGCTACCCCTCGGACATCGAGGTCGTCGTGGAGCGGTCGGCCGCGCAAGTCCGTAACGGCTGCGTCGCCGCCTTCTCGGTCGAACGCGAGGATCAGGAAGCGCTGGTCGTGGTCGCCGAGGTGCGCGACGAGCACGCACTCCCGGACGGCAAGGCCCTCGCGCGAGCGATCCGCAGGCACGCCCATATCGATCCGCACACCATAGTGTTCGCGCCGCCGCGCAGCATTCCCAAGACCACCTCGGGGAAGATCAGGCGCGCGGAGACCCGCCAGCTCTGGCTGGACGACAAGCTGCCCGTGCTGGCGAGCTACGCCCACCAGACCCACGAAGGGCCGGACGCCAGCGCGGACCCGCTAGAACGCTTCCGCCATCTCATCGAGAGCTACGACCTCACCGGGCAGGAGGACTGCTCCTTCGCGGATCTCGGCGTCGACTCACTGGCCCTGGCCGAGCTCCGCGCGGATCTGCAGGCCTTGCTTGAAGAGCATGGTGCGGGCGAGCTGGCCGACGAGGTCAACACACGGCTGCTCCAGCGCCTGACAGTCGCCGAGTTCTTCGGGCTCATGCGGCAGTTCGGCGAGGGGTCCGGGCAGCCACTCGACGCCCTTCGGCGGGCGCTGGATCAGATTTCCGCCGAGTATGAGGCATACGAGATCAAGCAGATGCGCGCCGACGCACGCTTGCCGCTGCCGGCGCTCCCACCGGCGCGACCGGGCGTGCAAAGCGACATCCTGCTGACCGGCGCGACCGGGTTCCTGGGACCGTTCCTGCTGAGCAGCCTGCTCGGGCAGACTTCCTACACGCTGCACGCGCTGGTCCGTGCCACGGATGCGGCACACGGCCTGGACCGCATCATCGCCGCGCTGCACCAGGCCCACCTATGGTCCCCGGCTCTGGAAACCGAGGTCCGGGCGCGGGTGCACGTGATCTGTGGGGACCTGGCCGAGCCCGACCTGGGAATCGGCGAGGCGGCGTTCCAGCGACTGGCTGAGAGCGTCGATGCCATCGTCCACAACGGCGCCCTGGTCAACTACGTCCGGACCTACGATGCCCTGCGGCCCACCAACGTGGTCGGTACGCACGAGCTCTTGCGCCTGGCCATGACCGCGCACCGGAAGACCTTCCACCTGGTCTCCAGCACCTTCATCTATGGCTGGAGCACCCTGCCGGTAGTCGGGGAGTGGGACGCGAACGAGGAGATGAGCGGCCTGGACTTCGGCTACTCGCAGACCAAGTGGGTCGCCGAGCAGCTGGTGCTGGAAGCGCAGCGGCAAGGACTCGACGTGCGCATCTACCGGCCGTCGCTGATCTCTCCCACCAGCGCCGGCTTTGGGAGCCAAGACGACATCTTGGTGCGCCTTACAGCGTTCATGATCGAGCACGGCGTGGCCGTCAAGGCGCACAACCAGTTAAGCCTGCTGCCGGCGGACCTGATTGCGGATCACATCGTCGAGCTGATGAGCCTCCCGGATGAGGCGGGCACCGTTTTCAACCTGACGGCGGATGACTACTACAACATCATGGACATCACCCAGGTGTTGTCGAAACGCCACGGCTACCGCTTCACCTACCATGACATCCCGTCCTTCACCGAGCAGGTGAACCGGCGCTGCGCGCCGCGCGACCCGATGTATCCGCTGGTGGATTTCCTCACCCGCTCGGCCGACAAGATCGCGGCGATGCGGGACAAGCGCTACGACAACAGCCAATACCGGCACGCGCGCGGGCTGGCCAAGGTCCACCTGCGCGAGCCGGCCCTGACCAAGACGGTCGAGGATCTCGTCCGATTCTTGCGAAGCGAGGGTCTGATCAGCGAGAGTCAGTCCGAGAAGCGATGGATCGCATAGCGACACAAGGGGTTTGACGATGTTCACTGTCGATGACCAGGCAGCGGGTCCGCACGACGCATCACTCGATCACGAGCGACTCGTCCTTCAGGCGCGAGACGTCGAGTTCGACTGGGCGAAGCTGCCGTTTTACTACGTGCCCAACGAGCCCTTCGCCACTCACTTCTGCAACATCCTGCACCTGCTGCTGCCGGCGGGCGAGGAGTTCATCGTTGAGGCATTCAAGAACACGTTGCCGCTGATCAAGGACGACCAGCTGCGGCTGGACGTACAGGGGTTCATCAGTCAGGAGGCCATGCATTCCCAAGCGCACTCGGGTGTGCTCGGGCACTTCGCGGCCAAGGGCATAGACGTCACACCGTTTACCAAACAGATGGCCTGGCTGTTCCAGAAGCTCATCGGCGACCGGCCCCGGTGGAGCCGGCGACGACGGCAGAGCTGGTTGCTCGAGCGGGTGTCGATGGTGGCGGCCCTTGAGCACTACACCGCCATCCTCGGTGAATGGATTCTCGACACCCCGCAATTGGACGCCATCGGCGCGGACCCGGTGATGCTGGACTTGATCCGCTGGCACGGTGCGGAAGAAGTCGAACACAAAGCGGTCGCCTTTGACACCATGAAGCATCTGCGTGCCGGGTACTGGCGACAGGTGCGCACCCAGCTGCTCGTGACCCCGGCGTTGCTGTGGTTGTTCATCCGCGGCGTGCGGTTCATGTACTCCGTCGACCCGTACCTCCCGCCGGGGACCAAGCCGCGTTGGCGCGATTACTTCGACGCGGCGCGCCGGGGCTTGCTGCCCGGGCCGTTCGAGTTCCTGGGGGTCATCGGCGCCTACTACAAGCCGAGTTTCCATCCGTCTCAGCTGGGTGGGGTCGGACGCGCGGTCGACTACTTGGCCAGATCGCCTGCCGCCCGCGCCTCGCACTGAGGTTTCCCCGGAGGACTCCAGAATGACTCAGTCCACCACCCAGGCGGCTCCAATCGTCGTCACCGCGTCGGACGGCGTACCTTTGGCGGTCCACGCCTACAGTGAGATCGACAAGCGGCGCCCGACGATCCTGGCCATCCACGGCTACCCGGATAACCATCACGTGTGGGACGGGGTCGCAGCCCAACTTCATGACCGCTACAACTTCGTGGCCTACGACGTGCGCGGGGCGGGTGAATCGGCGTGCCCGGCAGACCGGTCGGGATACCGGCTCTCCCAACTGATTTCCGATGTCGGCGTTGTGATCGACAGCCTGGGTGTCGACGAGGTCCACCTGTTGGGTCACGACTGGGGCTCGATCCAGGGCTGGGCTGCGGTCACCGATGACTCGGTGATGAGCAGGATCGCCTCGTTCACGTCGATCTCCGGGCCGCACCTGAACTACGCGGGCAAGTTTTTGCGGTCATTGCGCACGCCCCGCGCCGTGTTCGACGTCGTCCGACAGTTCCTGGCGTCCGGATACATCTGGTTCTTCCTGTGCCCGGGTGTGCCGGAGATGACGATCCGGTCCCGGTTGACTGTGAAAGTATTTGAGGCGGTTGAACGTATCGGCCGTTCAGGCGCCGGTGGCCAGCGGCGTGCGGCGACGATCCGGTCGATCGACGACTACCTCAATGGGCTCAACCTCTACCGCGCCAACATGCCGGGGCCTATTCTGGCGCCGGGAGCGCAGCTGCCGGATACCGCCGTCCCGGTGCAGGTGCTGGTGGCGCGCCGGGACTATTTCGTGACGCCTGCGCTGCAGCGGTTCACCGGATCGATACCGGCCGGCGGCAGGGTCATCCCGATCGAGGGCGGGCACTGGGCGGTGGCCTCGCATCCCGACGTCGTTGCCCGGCTCACGAGCGAATGGGTCAACCTCATCAACACTCGACAGACATAGGAAACTAGCTGTGGCACATACTGTCTGGAACAGCAGACCCGCCGACTTGTACGGTCGCCGGAGCCGAGACCGCTTTACCACCGCGCTGTGGGGCCTGGGTGTTCTGTTCGGCGGCTTAGCGTCGGCTTCGCGGTGGAACCCGTCGCGGGTAGCGTCGGTGCGGAGGACCAACACCGCGGTGATCACCAAACGCGAACTCATCGCGCCCGACGTGGTCGCTTTGACATTGGCCGACCCTGATGGCGGATTGCTGCCGTCCTGGACACCCGGCGCGCACATCGATGTTCGGCTGCGCTCAGGCCGCCGCCGACAGTACTCGTTGTGCGGTTCACCGGGGCGGCGCACCGACTACCGCATCGCTGTGCGCCGGATCGCCGACGGCGGAGGCGGTTCCATCGAGATGCATGACATCTTCGACGTGGGCGACACGTGCGAGTTCGAAGGTCCCCGCAATGCGTTCTATCTCGTCACGGACGAGCAGGACGTGTTGTTCGTGATCGGCGGCATCGGGGTGACGCCCATTTTGCCCATGATTCAGGCGGCTCATCAGCGCGGAATCAACTGGCGCGCAGTGTATGCCGGACGCAGCCGCGATTACATGCCGCTGCTGGACGAGGTTTTGGCGGTGGCGCCGGATCGGGTCACCGTGTGGGCTGACGACGAGCGCGGCCGCGTCGCGACCGCGGCGGAGCTGCTTGCCGAGGCCGGGCCGGCGACGGCTGTTTACGTGTGCGGCCCTACCGGCATGCTGGAGTCGGTGCGCACAGCGCGCGACAAACACGCCAATGCGCCACTGCACTACGAACGGTTCAGCCCGCCGCCGGTCGTAAACGGTGTTCCCTTCGAGCTGGAACTCGCGCGCTCGCAGCGTGTGCTCAGCGTGCCGGCGAACCGATCCGCGCTAGGTGTCATGCTCGACCGGGACCCGACGACCGCGTATTCGTGCCAACAGGGCTTCTGCGGGACCTGCAAGGTCAAGGTGCTGGCCGGGGAGGTCGATCGCCGGGGGCGTACCGCGGAGGGCGATGACGAAATGCTGGTCTGCGTCTCGCGGGCAAAAAGTGATCGCGTGGTGATCGACGCCTGATCAGCAGTGGGTCACCACGTCCGTGCAGCGCGACATCGGTGGCCAGGGGCGGGATCGAACCGCCGACCTTCCGCTTTTCAGGCGGACGCTCATACCGACTGAGCTACCTGGCCAGAAGGCAGCGAGTGCCTCGCCATGCTGGCGACCCTGACGGGACTCGAACCCGCGACCTTCGCCGTGACAGGGCGACGCGCTAACCAACTGCGCCACAGGGCCTTGCTGCTGCTCCGCGTGACCGCGGCGCAGGTACCCCCTACGGGATTCGAACCCGCGTTACCGCCTTGAAAGGGCGGCGTCCTAGGCCGTCTAGACGAAGGGGGCCAGAACCGAATCTCTCCGGGGGCACTCGCAACGCAGTTACCGTTGGGAGCCACGCTAGCTTAGGTTACCGCGGGCCGAATCCTCAAACGAGCGCCGTTCGAGTGCCGTTTCCAACCCAGTATCCTGAATCTTCGCGGCCCCTATAGCTCAGTTGGTAGAGCTACGGACTTTTAATCCGCAGGTCCTAGGTTCGAGTCCTAGTGGGGGCACCAAAAAGCGTATGACCTCGGACGATGCTTGACATTCCGCCTTCGGGTGATGCCGTGACGAACGCGCCGTGGGGCAGTCTGTATCCGACCGCCGACCCGCGCCAGTTCCGGGTGTACCCGGCGAACGGCTTGGCTATGCTTCGCAGGATGAGCGGCGATGCTGCTGACCCAAACGCCCCGGTAGCCCTGGTAACGATGGAAATCCGTCACCCGGCAACGGATTCCCTCACCGAATCATCGAGCAAAGAGCTGAAACGTCTGCTCTTCGAACACCTGCCGATCGAACGCCAGGGCCAAGACATGGCTTGGGCGATGGGCGCCGGTGGAAGTCCGACACCAACCCCGGAGCGGTTCGTCCGTTACGTCAACCGCGATAACACGCTTGCCGCCTCGATGAAGGCTCAGGCGCTCGTCATCGAGACCACTGCCTACACGAGCTTCGAGTCGTTGGTCGACGTCATGATGCGGGTCGTGGACGCGCGCTCGCAGGTCTCGTCGATCGTGGGCGTGGAACGCATCGGTCTGCGGTATGTCCTCGAGATCAGAGTCCCGGTGGGCGCGGATGGTCGTATCGAGTGGGCGAACTGGATCGCGGAGCCGCTGCTGGGGCCCCAACGCGTCGCACCCGGCGGCCTGACACTGACCGAGTGGCAGGGTGCCGCGGTCTACCGCGAAGCGCAACCAGGAAAATCGATGATCGTGCGCTATGGCCCGGGTTTGGGTCAGGCGCTTGACCCGAACTACCACCTGCGCCGGACAATACCGGTCCAACCTGGCCCGTTTTTCCTCTTGGATATCGACAGCTTTTGGACTCCGGCCGGCTCCATTCCCGAATACAACCGGGATGCGGTGCTTGGGACACTCCAGAACTTGTACGAACCGGCTCGTGCCATGTTCCAGGAGATGCTCATCGGTCGCCCGCAGGACGACCTGCTTCGTTCATAGGGCTTCGTAACGAGGCTATCCGAGACGACGAAGTGCGCCTGGTCGCCTAGCGCGCGAGTACCGCGCTGGTGTAGGTCACATCGGCGAAGGCTGCCGCGACGTCATCGTCGGGATAGGTGAAGCCGTTAGCCGCGTGCAGTTGCTTGACCGTGTGGGCTGAGGTCTGCCAGCCGCGCTGGGTCAGATAGTCGAGGATGTGGCTGCGCTGGCCGTGATAGACGAGATCGTTGAAGTCGATTTCGAACCCGAGTTCACTCATCCGGTCATGGTGGGCGCGCCAGCGCTCGTCGGCGAAAACGGCGGTGTCGGGCACGAATTCAAACGCGAGCCGACTGCCGGAGGCGCTCAGCGCGGTGATGTTGTCGAACAGCGCATCCTGCGCCGTATCCGGCAGATAGAGCAGCAATCCTTCGGCGCTCCACGCCGCGGGAGCCTGCGGGTCGAATCCCGCCTCCTGCAGTGCGGCGGCCCAGTCGTCGCGCAAATCGATGGCCACGGTGCGCCGCTCGGCAGTCGGTTCGGCGCCGAGATCGCGCAGCGTCAGGGTCTTGAACTCGATCACCTCTGGCATGTCGACCTCGTAGACGACGGTGCCCGCCGGCCACGGCAGCCGGTAAGCGCGCGCATCGAGACCCGCCGCGAGGATTACCGCCTGGCCGACCCCGCCGTTTGCCGCTTCCAGAAAAAATTGGTCGTAGAACCTGGTGCGACAGGCCATACCCCGGGCCATCCGATGTGGATCGAACTCGGAATCCCCGCCAACCGGAATCTGGCCGTTCACCAATCGGACATAAACGTCGATGCCGACCGCACGCACCAACGGCGCGGCGTAGGGGTCATCGATGAACTTCTCATCGGAAGACAGCGCCCGCTGTGCGGCGACCATGGTCGCCGTCGCCCCGACGCTCGTCGCGAGATCCCAGCGATCACGATCGGTGCGCGCCATGGTGTTCCCTTATCCCGAAATACGAACAATATAGACAGTCTAGTTAATACCACAGGGCCGATTCCCGGACCGCTCGGGACTACCCTCCGAACTGTGACCGACTTTGCCCAGCGAACGATTGACTTGGCCCGCCAGAACGTCGTCGAGGACGGTCGTCCCTTCGCGACGGTGATCGTCAAAGACGGCCAGGTTCTCGCTGAGAGCGCCAACAAGGTGGCCCAGACGAACGATCCGACCGCCCACGCGGAAATCCTGGCCATCCGGGAGGCGTGCATGAAGCTGGGCACCGAGCACCTGGTCGACGCGACCATCTACGTGATGGCCCATCCGTGCCCGATGTGCCTGGGCTCGCTGTACTACTGCTCCCCCAAGGAAGTCATCTTCCTGATCACACGCGAGTCGTACGAGCAGTACTACCTCGATGACCGCAAATACTTCGAGGTCTCGTCGTTCTACGACGAATTCGCCAAAAGCTGGGACCAGCGGCGCCTGCCGATGCGCTACGAGCCCCGAGACGGCGCGGTGGATGTCTACCGGTTGTGGAACGAGCGCAACGGCGGCCAGCCCAAATCCACTGTCGTCTCGCCGAACTGAACCGACGCGACCTTGACAGCGCTGCCGGTCCTTTCGCTATTGTCTGCGTATGCATGCAGGTAACAGCGAAAGTCGGTTGCCAGACGACCAGGCCAATCTGGTGGTCGAGGTTTTCCGGATGCTGGCCGACGCCACCCGCGTGCAGGTGCTCTGGTCGCTGACGCATCGCGAGATGTCGGTCAACGAACTTGCCGAGCACGTGGGCAAGGCGGCGCCGTCGGTTTCCCAGCACCTCGCAAAGCTGCGGATGGCACGTCTCGTGCGCACCCGCCGGGACGGAACCACCATCTTCTACAGCCTGGAGAACGACCACATCCGCCAGCTCGTTATCGATGCTGTCTTCAACGCCGAGCACGCGGGTCCCGGGGTTCCACGTCATCACCGCGGTGACAGTGGGCTCAAGGCAGTCGCCGAATCACAGTCACCGCTGAGCGCTCGAGCACTGCCGAGTCGGGTCAAAGACCAGTAACCACAACATATTCCGCACGAGGAGACGACAATCATGACCGAGCAGCACACCCATGACGCGCCGCATGCGCACGAACACCAGCATGGCGAAGTGGCCCATACGCATGCGCACACCACGCATGAGCACGACCATGTGACACACGAGCACTCACACGCGCACGAAGACGGAACCGAGCACACTCACCAGCACGTGCACCAGTCGGGCCTCGAAGACGTTCACGGTCACGCGCACGGGTAAACGCTCGCGTACCGGCCGCGCCGAGCTGGCTTAGGAGACCTTCGGGCAGTAGTGCTTCGGGTCGTCGCGCTCGTCCAAAGGCGGCAGGTTGCGCGCAGGCGTCTGCACCAACGGCGTGTCGGACGGGATCCTCCCCGCGGCGCGGTCCCAGCCGGCGCGGGCCCGCGGGTGCTTTCGGAAGCGGCTTGGCACGAAGGCGAAGACGAGACGAACAAGGTCACCGAAGCGGCGGTGCAGCCATTCGTCGCGGCGTGACCAGCGGTAGCCCATCAGCGCACGCACCGGCGGATCGTAGAGGCCGACGGTGAGCCAGACGAAGAACGGTGCCAGCAGTTTGCGTTGCGCGGCCCACAACCAATCCGGAACCCGTTGGGCGAACATCGGTTTGGGCAACTCAGTCAGATCGAGCACGGCGCGTGCCGCCTCGTTGTGCTCCAAAACGTTGCGGCACATGTGGTCCCAGTAAACCTGGAATTCCTCCCAGGACGCCGGCACCGGCCGCATGCTCGTGCCGTACATCCGGTACCAGTCGACGTGTTCGTCGAACAGCCGGCGCTTTTGCGCCTCGGTCAAGCCGCCGCAAAACCGTTCGGCCACATGAATAGTGCCGACAAAGAAGGTGGCGTGCGCCCAGTAGAAGACATCGGGATTCAATGCGTGGTAGCGGCGACCCTGATCGTCAACACCCTTGATGTTGATGTGGTAGTCGCGTACCTCGCCGCCGGTGACCGGGGCGCGTTCCCCGTCGAAAACGACGCCACCGATCGGGTACAACGACCGCAGCAGTCGGGGCCACCTTTCCCGGAAGAACGTCGAGTGATCGATGACTGCCGCGCCCAGTTGCGGGTGCATATTCTGCATCGATCCCGCCCACGGACCCTGCAGCATGCCGCGCCAATCCCCGAAGTACCGCCAGGTCAGGGAATCAGGTCCGAGCGGGATCGGCGGCGCGTCATAGCCCAGCGGCGACACCGGACAGCCGCCGGCGACCCCGTCGGCGCCATTGGGCGACCCATCAAGAGTTGCCTCGCCGCCGGATGTGGTTGAGTCGCTCATGGCTGCGGCGCTGGTCAGCGGGCAGGCTGCGGACGTATGTTGAGTCACTGTTGGATTCCCTGGTAAATGTCCGAAATTCTGACTACATGCGTTGTCAGTTTTCAGCTTAGGAGCGATGTGCAGTCCGGTCAACGACGGGGCCGTTGGACCGGCGTCCCCCTGGAGAGTCGCCTCGCCCTCCGCCGCGACAACCTCATCAACGCCGGTGTGCAGTTGCTGGGCAGTGACCGTGGACCCGCGCTGACCGTCCGTGCGGTGTGCCGCAAGGCCGCGCTGACCGAACGCTATTTCTACGAGAGCTTTTCTGACCGCGATGAATTCGTGCGCGCGGTCTACGACGATGTGTGCACCCGGGCAATGAACACCCTGACTTCGGCGAAAACCCCTCGGGAAGCCGTCGAACAATTCGTCGAGCTGATGGTCGACGACCCGGTGCGCGGGCGCGTGTTGCTACTGGCACCGGCGGTGGAGCCGATACTGACTCGGTCGGGCGCGGAGTGGATGCCCAACTTCATCGATCTGCTACAGCGCAAGCTATCCCGGATCGGCGATCCTGTGCTGCAGAAAATGATCGCCACCAGCCTGGTCGGCGGCCTGTCGAGTCTGTTCACCGCGTACCTGAACGGACAGCTCGGGGCCACCCGCAAAGAATTCATCGATTACTGCGTCAACATGCTGTTCAACACCGCGGCCCCGTATGTCCCCTCGCCTGAGCTGGGGAAATCGGAGTAAGGGCTTTCATCTGTGCGGGCTTTCGCGGACGGCTTATCGGCGTGCCCGAATTGTGATCTGCTGCGTGGCGCGGAAACTTGATGCTACTGGGGTACACAGATATATTGACTGCAACTATATTGACTGCAACCAATCGACACAGATAACTGGAGGCGCTATGTCAGCCGAGCTGACAAACCTACAGCTGTTGCACGAACTTGAACCGGTCGTCGAGGAGTACCTGAACCGGCACGAACGCATGCACAAGGACTGGAACCCGCACGACTACATCCCGTGGTCGGACGGCAAGAACTTCTACGCTCTTGGCGGGCAGGATTGGGACCCCGAGCAGAGCCAGCTGTCCGACCTCGCCCAGGTGGCGATGGTGCAGAACCTGATGACCGAAGACAATCTGCCGTCGTATCACCGCGAGATCGCAATGAACTTCGGCTTGGACGGGCCCTGGGGCCAGTGGGTCAACCGCTGGACCGCCGAAGAGAACCGGCACGGGATCGCGCTGCGCGACTACCTGGTGGTGACCCGCGCGGTCGACCCGGTCGAATTGGAGAAGCTGCGCATGGAGGTGGTGAACCGGGGCTTCAGCCCGGGCCAGAACCAGCAAATTCGAGCCGATCTGTTTGCCGAGAGCCTGTTCGACTCGGTCATCTACGTCACGTTCCAGGAGCTGGCCACCCGGATTTCGCACCGCAACACCGGCAAGGCCTGCAACGAGACGATCGCCGACCAGTTGCTGGCCAAGATCTCGGCCGACGAAAACCTGCACATGATCTTCTACCGAGATGTCAGCGACGCCGGTTTCGACGCTGCGCCCAATCAGGCGATGAGGTCGCTACACAAGGTGCTGCGCAACTTCCAGATGCCCGGCTACCAGGTGCCCGAGTTCCGCCGCAAGGCCGTGCTCATCGCCGTCGGCGGCGTGTACGACATCCGGATCCACCTCGACGAGGTCGTCATGCCGGTACTCAAGAAATGGCGCATCTTCGAACGTGAGGACTTCACCGGTGAAGCCGCCGCGCTTCGTGACGACCTGGGGGTGCTGATCAAAGAGCTTGAGACAGCCTGCGACAAGTTCGAGGTGTCCAAGCAGCGCCAACTCGAGCGGGAAGCCCGCACGGGCAAGAGAGTCACCGCACTCGAGCTCCATCAAACCGCGGGCAAGCTGGTAATGAGCCGGCGGTAGCCGCGCGGTGCGCATCGGACCCATCGCGCTCGCCAGCCCGGTTGTGCTGGCCCCGATGGCTGGTGTGACGAACGTCGCGTTCCGGACACTGTGTCGTGAACTAGAGCAATCCAAGATCGGCACGGTCAGCGGACTGTACGTCTGCGAGATGGTGACCGCACGCGCGCTCGTCGAGCGCCACCCAGTCACCATGCACATGACGACGTTCTCCCCGGACGAGTCGCCGCGCTCGTTGCAGCTCTACACCGTCGACCCTGAGACCACCTACGCAGCCGCCAGGATGATCGCCGACGAAGGTCTGGCCGATCACATCGACATGAACTTCGGCTGCCCGGTGCCCAAGGTGACCAAACGCGGCGGCGGAGCGGCGCTGCCTTTCAAGCGGCGGCTATTCGGCCAGATCGTCGCCGCGGCCGTGCGCGCCACCGAGGGCACCCCGATACCGATAACCGTCAAGTTCCGCATCGGCATCGACGACGACCATCACACGCACCTCGATGCCGGGCGCATCGCCGAAGCCGAGGGTGCCGCCGCGGTCGCGCTGCACGCGCGGACGGCCGCTCAGCGCTACTCCGGCACCGCCCATTGGGAACAGATCGCGCTGCTCAAGCAGCACGTCCGGACGGTTCCGGTGCTCGGCAACGGCGACATCTACGATGCCAGCGACGCGCTCGCCATGATGGCCACGACCGGATGCGATGGCGTTGTCATCGGCCGCGGCTGCCTGGGCCGGCCCTGGCTGTTCGCCGAGCTGTCGGCCGCGTTCACCGGCAGCCCACCGCCCACCCCGCCCAGCCTCGCTGAGGTCGCCGACATGATCCGCCGGCACGGTCAGCTGCTGGCCGCTCATTTCGGCGAAGACAAGGGCATGCGCGATATCCGCAAACACATCGCCTGGTATCTGCATGGATTTCCCGCCGGCTCCGAGTTGCGGCGAGCACTGGCGCTGGTCAGGACGCTCGACGAACTTGACTCCCTGCTGGACCGGCTGGACGGCACAGTTCCGTTTCCGGACGCAGCGGCTGGACCCCGGGGTCGGCAGGGCTCGCCCGCTCGCGTGGCCCTGCCCGATGGTTGGCTGACCGACCCGGACGACTGCACCGTGCCGGCCGGGGCGGATGTCATGCACTCCGGTGGCTGACCCGACGCGCTCTCGAAATCGCGTCCCGCGGGATAACTCAGTACGATGTGGACCTTGCTGCATTGCGTTCTGTGGCGGATCGGTTTACCCCGCTGCACGAGGGCAACAGATACGGCGGCACCGCGCGCCCCGGCGCTGAAACCGCCAGTCTGCGGTGGCACACGCAAACGGACACCACTGACGTCCGCATCAGAGATCCGGAGGCCGGTAGGACATGAGTGACGGCGACTATGACGCCACTCTTGGCTATCGCCGCATGACCGGCGGCGACGGGAACGGGGTCAGCAGCCCGAGCCTGCAGCCGACGCGTCGTTCCGCGCCGTGGGAGCGGTTCTGCGAGCCGGAGCGCAATGACGCCATCCACCGATGGCAGGTTGAGCCGTCCGTCATCGAGGCCGCAGAGCCCGTCGTACCTCCCGTCGAACCCCGAGCAGGTGACAACGAGGCGGTCGGATGTCACACCGACGGCGGGGTCAGCGTTGCCGACCTGATCGCCAAAATCGGCGCCCCGGCCGCTGACCGGCCCAGCCACCACCACCAAGCCCCGGACACCGCGGTCGAGACGGACATATCCATCGCCCTGCAGGACACCCAGATCATCGACACCCCGGCCTACTCGCTCGACGTCGTCTCGGAGCTTCCCGACCTCGACGACGCCAACGACCCGAACGTCGATGAGTCCGAATCCGACGAGGCGCCGAAACGCAAATCTCGCCGACGGCCGCTTTTGCTCGCCGGCCGCTCGCTGACGACAGTGTTCGCCGTGCTTTCGCTGGTGCTAACCGGCGGGGCATGGCAGTGGAGCACGTCGAAGAACAGTCGCCTCAACATCATCAGCGCGCTCGACCCGAACTCGAGCGATATCCGCGACCCCGGTGGACAGTACGGCGACGAAGACTTCTTGATCGTCGGGGTTGACTCGCGCGCCGGGGACAACGCCAATATGGGCGCCGGCGACACCGACGATGCCGACGGCGCACGGTCGGACACGGTGATGCTGGTCAACATCCCGGCGAACCGCAAACGCGTGGTCGCGGTGTCATTCCCCCGCGACCTCGCGATCACCCCGATGCAATGCGAGGCCTGGAATCCGACCACTGGTAAGTACGGACCCCTCTACGACCCGAAGACCAAGACCTGGGGTCCCAGGATGGTCTACACCGAGACCAAACTGAACTCGGCATTCGCGTTCGGCGGCCCGAAATGTCTGGTCAAGGAAATCCAGAAGCTGTCCGGCTTGAACATCAACCGTTTCATCGCCGTCGACTTCTCCGGGTTCGCGAAAATGGTCGATGCCCTCGGCGGTGTCGAGGTGTGCTCCAGAACGCCGCTGCATGACTACGAACTGGGCACGGTCTTGGAACATGGCGGGCGCCAAGTCCTCGACGGCCCAACAGCATTGAATTATGTGCGAGCCCGCGAGGTCACCACCGAAACCAACGGTGACTACGGCCGGATCAAACGCCAGCAGCTGTTCTTGTCATCGCTGCTGCGTTCGTTGATCTCCGAGGACACGTTGCTCGACCTCAACAAACTCAACAACGTCGTCAACATGGTCATCGGCGACACCTACGTCGACAACGTCAAGACCAAAGACCTGGTCCAGCTCGGTCAGTCATTGCAGGGCATGGCCGCCGGGCACATGACGTTTGTCACTGTGCCAACCGGCGTGACCGACCAGAATGGCGATGAGCCGCCGCGCATGGCCGACACGCGAGCGCTTTTCGATGCGATCATCAACGACGATCCGCTGCCGGAGGAAAACGACCAGAACGCACAGAATTTCGGGACCTCCCCAACCTCGGGGACGACTACCGCGCCCACCACCAAGAAGACACCACCCCCCAGCGCGGCTCCAGAGGCCCAACTTCAGCAGGTCACGACGACCTCGCCGCAAGACGTCACGGTGCGGGTATCCAACGCGACCGCGCGAACCGGTCTTGCCGCCACCGCGACCAGCCAGCTCAAGCGGGACGGCTTCAATGTGATGACGCCGGATGACTACCCGAGTTCGGTGAACGCGACGACGGTGCTGTTCTCGGCTGGCAACGAGCAAGCCGCGGCCACGGTGGCGTCGTCGTTCGCCAATGCGAGGGTCCAGCGGGTTTCTGGGTACGGGCAGGTCGTTCAGGTGGTACTCGGCCCAGACTTCAACTCGGTGAGCACTCCTCCACCCAACGGCTCGTCGATCAGCATGCAAATAGAACGCGGCTCCGGCAGCGCACCAACCAAGCTGCCCGAGGACCTGACCGTCACCAACGCCGCCGACACCACCTGCGAGTAACCGTTTTTGGCGTCATTTCGTCGCCCGTTTCCAGCGTTGAGAACGTAGGCTGGGCGGCATGCGGACCGCCTATCATGAGCAGCTCTCGGAATTGTCAGAGCGGCTCGGCGAGATGTGCGGGCTGGCCGGGATCGCCATGGAGCGGGCAACCCAAGCCCTGCTGCAGGCTGACCTGGTGCTGGCCGAACAGGTAATCTCCGACCACGAAAAGATCGCCAGGCTGAGCGGGCACGCCGAGGAGAGCGCCTTCGTATTGCTGGCGTTACAGGCGCCGGTCGCCGGTGATCTCAGGTCTATCGTCAGCGCCATCCAGATGGTGGCCGACATCGACCGGATGGGCGCGCTGGCCTTGCACGTTGCCAAGATCACCCGTCGGCGCCATCCCCAGCACGCCCTGCCCGAAGAGGTCAATGGCTATTTTGCCGAGATGGGCAGAGTGGCAGTCGAATTGGGTAATAGCGCGCAAGAGGTGGTTTTGTCCCGCGACCCGGAGAAGGCCGCCCGGATCCGCGAAGAAGACGACGCCATGGACGACCTGCACCGGCACTTGTTCTCGGTGCTGATGGACCGTGAATGGAAGTACGGCGTGGCCGCCGCCGTCGACGTGACGTTGCTGGGCCGGTTCTACGAGCGTTTCGCTGACCACGCCGTCGAAGTGGCCAGGCGCGTCATCTTCCAGGCGACCGGCAGATTCCCCGAGGACGAGGCGCCTCCCTCGCATTAGCCAAAGCGGCCGGAGATGTAGTCCTCGGTGGCCTTCTGAGTCGGGTTGGAAAAGATTTTCTCGGTGTCGTCGATCTCGATCAGCAGGCCGGGCTTTCCTACGGCTTCCAGGTTGAAAAACGCCGTCTGATCACTCACCCGGGCGGCCTGCTGCATGTTGTGCGTGACGATGACGATCGTGTACTCCTGCTTCAACTCACTGATCAGGTCTTCGATGGCCATTGTCGAGATCGGGTCCAGCGAGGAGCACGGCTCGTCCATCAGCAACACATCGGGTTGGACGGCGATCGCCCGCGCGATGCACAAGCGCTGCTGCTGCCCTCCAGACAATCCGCCGCCCGGCTTGTCCATCCGATCCTTGACTTCATCCCACAGGTTCGCGCCGCGCAGTGAGTATTCGGCAGTGTCATTGAGCAGCTTGCGATTACGCACACCTTGTAGCTTCAGGCCGGCCACCACGTTGTCCCGAATCGACATGGCGGGGAATGGGTTTGGCCGCTGGAACACCATCCCGATTGCGCGGCGCACCCCCACCGGGTCGATATTGGAGGCATAGATGTTTTCGTCGTCGAGCAGCACACTGCCCTCGACCCGGGCGCCGGGGATCACCTCATGCATCCGGTTGAGCGTGCGCAGCACAGTCGTCTTGCCGCAGCCGGACGGGCCGATGAAGGCCGTCACACTGCGGGGCAGAATCGACAACGACACATCCGAGACCGCGTGAAACGTTCCGTAGTAGATGTTGACGTCTTTCATGTCCAATCGCTTGGCCACTAACTACTCCTGCCTACGACTTCTTGGGGGCGAAGATTTTGGCGACCGCTCTGGCGCCGATATTGATAACTGCGATCATCAGAATGAGGGTTAGGGCGGCACCCCACAACCGATCCGTTGGGACCGGGTTGACGCCGGCACCGGCCGATGTCTGGTTGTAGATCATGCCGGGCAGCGACCCCATGAACCCGCTGAAGATGTCGAAGTTCATGGCCTGCGCATAACCGACCAGGATCAGCAGCGGGGCGGTTTCACCCATCACCCTGGCCACCGCCAGCATGATCCCAGTAACAATGCCCGACATCCCGGTCGGAATCACCACCCGGGCAATGGTTTTCCACTTCGGGATGCCCAGCGCATAACTGGCCTCGCGGAGATCAACCGGAACTATGCGCAGCATCTCCTCGGTTGCCCGCACAATCACCGGGAGCATCAACAGAACGAGTGCCAACGACACAGCGAACTCCGAACGCGGAAAACCCAGCGTCGCCACCCACAGCGCGTAGATGAACAATGCGGCCACGATCGAGGGCACACCGGCCAGGATGTCCACCATGAACGAGGCCAGCCTGCCCAGTGCAGTGCCGCCACCGTATTCGACCAGGTAGATCGCGACCATCACGCCGACCGGGATGGAGATCACGGCGCATACCAACCCCTGCAGAACGGTGCCGACGATCGCGTGGTAGGCGCCGCCGCCGGCCTCAAATGCCGTCATGCCCGCCTGTGAATGCGTCCACCACACGGTCGATGTGATCGCCTTGAACCCCTTGACGATTACCGAGGACAGCACCCAGAGCAATGGCATCAGCGCAATCACCACCGACACCGACACCAGCACGGTCGCAACATTGTTCGCGACGCGACGGCGCCGGCCGAGCGCCGAGATCGTCCTCGCCTTGAGCGGGCGGTCCAAGATCGAGGTCATCGGCGCAATCTTCTGGTTCTGGTCCCGGTGACCGCACCGCGCGCCAGGGCGTCGACCACAAAGGTGAGCAGAAAAAGCACCAGTCCCGCAGCGATATAAGCGCCGGCCTTGTATTGGTCGTTGAATTCCGACGCGGTAGCCGCGATCTTGGTCGCGAAGGTCGAACCGCCGTCGAATAACGACCAACCGAACGCTGTTTGGGTGCCGCGCAAGATGATCAGGAGCGCGACCGTCTCACCCAGGGCACGGCCCAGACCCAACATTGCGCCGCTGATGTATCCGGATCGCCCGAACGGCAGCACCGTTGTCTTGACAACTTCCCACCGGGTGGCGCCGAGCGCCAGCGCAGCCTCGATCTGATCGTGCGGGGTCTGGGCGAACACTTCGCGGGTGACCGCGGTGATGATCGGCAGGATCATCACCGCCAACACGATCCCGCCGGTGAAGATGGTGCCGCCGCCGGCCACCGACGCATTTCCGGTGGCGAACAGGAAGCACCAGCCCAGGGTGTGGTTGAGCCAGGTCGCGATGGGTCGCAGCTGGGCTGCCAGTATGTGTACGCCCCAGACGCCGTAGATGATCGACGGGACCGCGGCCAGCAGATCGACCGTGTAGGCCAGTAGTCCGCCAACCCGCCGCGGCGCGTATTGCGTGAGGAAGATCGCGACACCCAGAGCCACCGGCATAGCCAGGATCAACGCAAACAGCGCCACAAACACGGTCACCTGCAGCAGATCGAAAATTCCGAAGTGCATCGCCGAGGTGTCGGTGGTGACCCAGTTGCCGCCGTAGGTGAAAAAGTTCTCTCGATTGCGCTTCAGGGCGGGTACCGCGCGCAACAGCAAGAATCCGCCGATCGCGACGATGAGGACGACGATCAGCACACCGGAGCTCCCTGCCAGCCCGCGAAATATCCGGTCCCCCAGGCGTGGTCGGGAATCACCCCACGGGCTGATGGGGACGACGGGCGACTCGGGAAAGGGCGCAGCGACAACCGCACCCGAACCTGCGTCGGCTGGGTTTGGTGTTGTCACTGTGATCCCGTCACAGTTCTGCTGTCGCTCCTTAAGCCCATTGGCTACTGCAGTGCGTCGAGCGCGGTGACCAGTCGCTCCTTGACCTTATCGGGCAGCGGAACATAGCCGGCCGACGAAAGGCCGGCCTGACCGTTGTTGGCGGCCACGGTGATGAACGACTTGATTGCCCGAGAGGTGTCCGGGTCGTAGCCCTTCGAGCACACAATCTCGTACGTGGCCAGCACCAGCGGGTAAGCGCGCGGGTCTTTGGTGCCATACATCGGGTTCAGATCCAGCACCAGGTCGTTGCCGTCGGCCACGAAGCGGGCCGCGTTGATGGCGTTGATTGCCGTGTCGTTGCTGAGCGAAACCACGCCGTTGCCGGTGTCGATTTGGGCGTAGGGCAGACCAGCCTGGTCGGCGAAGCCTTTCTCGACGTAGCCAATGGCGCCCGGTGTGGCCCGCACCGCCTGAATCACGCCTCCCGACCTCGTGGCCCCTTCGCCGACACCGCCCTGAAACTCGGTGCCGACTCCCCTGGTCCAGGTCTGCGGCGCGGCGGCCGTCAGATATTTCTGCACGTTGTCGGTGGTTCCCGACGAATCCGACCGGTAAATCGGCGTGATCTTGGTGTCCGGGAGGGCAACGCCCGGATTGAGCGCCGCGAGTATCGGGTCATTCCAGGCCGTGATTTTGCCGCTGAAAATCCTGGCCAGCGCGTCGCTGCTGAGGACCAACCCCTGAATGCCCGGCAGGTTGTAGACCAGTGCAATCGGTCCGAACACCAGCGGCAGGTCCCACGCCGGGTTTCCATCGCAGCGCTTGGCGGCCGGACCGATCTGATCCGCGACCAGCGGAGAGTCCGCTCCCGCGAAGTCGACATGTCCGGCGATGAACTGCTCCCGGCCAGCGCCTGATCCGGTCGGGTTGTACGCCACGCTCTTGCCCGGGCAGTACTGACCCCACACCTGGTTGAACAATGCTATTGCGTTCTGTTGAGCGGTCGACCCTTCCGCCGTCAGCCCATTTTTACCAGCGCAGCCCGCCGTGCCGGCTGGTCCCGAGGCGGCGGTCGTCGAGGCACCGCGGCCGTTGTTGTCGCTGCCGCAGCCGGTCAGCGCCCCACCACCGACCACCATCGTCAGCACCATTGCCGTCAGCGCCCTGGCCACCCTGTCGAGCCTCACCGATCTCGCTTTCTCACGCATCCGGACGCGTGTGGATGCCGCTGGCCATCTCCCAAAGGGAGGTTGCCAGGTCACCGCGAAAGTATGCGTAGATGCACCCGTACAAGTGGCGGGAAAGCGAATGTGGAGTGAATAGTCCGAGTCTGAGGCCGTGTGTACCTGCGCTTCCGGTCAGCCGGCGAGTTGCGCGTAGGCGGTGTCGACACTGTGGGTGGTGAAACCCGAGAGCTCGTAGGTCCGCACCGCCGCGACGTTGTCCGACTCCACGTAAAGCATCACAGTAGGTTCGGCTGAGTCGGCGAGCCGCCTCGCCAGCGATTCGATACCGATGGCTGTCAACAGCTGACCCAGGCCGCGGCGCTGCGCCGACGGGTCGACGCCCAGGACATAAACCTCGCCCAGGCCCGGCTGATCGAGGTGGACTTTGGTCCAGTGGAAGCCCAGCAGTCTGCCCGCCTGGTCACTTGCGGAGTCGGCGAACGCGAGAAACAAGCCCGCCGGGTCGAACCACGGTTCGCCGCGCCGCTCCGCCAACTCGACCTCAGTCCACCCACCCTGCTCGGGGTGTTCGACGAACGCGGCGTTGTTGACCCGCAGCAGCTCGGTGTCATCGCCGGTACCTGCGTAGGTACGGACCTTGACCCCGGGCACCGGAGCCACCGTGTCGGGGACGGCACGTAGCGAGCGTCGCATCTGGACCAGTTCGCGGACCGGGACCAAACCTAGCGCCGACGCGGTGGCCCGCGCGGGCTCGAGGGTGCCGTGCGCCCAGAACTGGTTGTGCCCGGCGGTCTTGGCCAGCGCCGCGCGTCCCATCGCCGCGCCGACGCCCCGTCGCCGGGCGTGCGGATGCACCACCAGCTCGGCCATCCCGGCACCGCCATCGCGCGGCGGGCTGAGATTGAGGTAGCCGATGATCGTGGCGTCTGCCGCGTCGGTTTCAGAACTGGTGACCAGCAGATGATCGGTGCGGTCGTGGCCGAGTTCCCGTAGCACCTGTTCGCCGACGGGTGCTACCCCATCGAAATCGGTTGCCGCAGCGACAAGTTCGCGCACCCCCTGCTGCTCGTCGGCGGTCAGTGCGGGGCGCCAGTCCGGCGAGGTCACTGACTGCGTAACGGGTCGGCCAGCGGGTCTTGCAGACCGTCAGTGTCGGGCTCGGCCTCTTCGGTGTCGTCAGGCTCTGCGACCGGCGCTCGGCCGCGCGCCGGCCGGACGGCCTTGTAACCCACGTTGCGTACCGTGCCGATCAACGCTTCGTGCTCGGGGCCGAGCTTGGCCCGCAGTCGCCGCACGTGCACATCGACAGTCCTGGTGCCACCGAAGAAGTCATAACCCCACACCTCGTGCAGCAGTTGTGCCCGGGTGAACACCCGGCCGGCATGCTGGGCCAGGTATTTCAGCAGCTCGAACTCTTTATAGGTCAGGTCGAGCGGACGGCCGCGCAGTCGCGCGGTGTAGGTGCCTTCGTCGATCACCAGCTCGCCGAGGCTCACCTTGCCCGCGCTTTCCTGATCGGCCAGCCCCCCGCGGCGCCCGACCACCAGCCGTAGTCTGGCGTCGATCTCGGCCGGCCCGGTGCTGGGCAGCAGGATTTCGTCCAAACCCCAGTCAGCGCTGACCGCCACCAGGCCGCCTTCGCTGACGACCGCCAAGACCGGGACCGACCGGCCCGCGGTGCTCAAAAGACGGCAAAGACCGCGAGCCGACGATAGGTCGGTGCGCGCGTCGACGAGCACGGCGTCCGCGATTCCGGCCTCCAGCAGCGAGGACGGTTCTGGCGGCGCCGTCCGGACGGTGTGGGGGAGCAGCGACAACGACGGCAGAACCGGGTCGGGATGCAGCTCCGAGGTCAGCAGTAAAAGCTCCAACACGCCCCTCCAGCTCGTGGGACAGGCATCTCCCAAATCGATAACGCAACGCAGCGTTAGTGGCCAGGTCATCTAACGATAACGTGCCACCTGGTCGTTGGCCGGGTGACGAAGCCCTTCGGCGCGGAGTGTGACGAAGCGCTCTGGCCGGAGTCGAGGGGCCGGCACCCGGCGCCGTGCAGCGGGCCGGCGGATGGACAGGCCACAATATGCGGATGCGCAAGGTGCTGATCGGCGTGATCGCTACGGCCGCGATAGCCGTCATTGCTATCGGAGCCATCGGCGTCGACTACGGAGCCAGTATCTATGCCGAATACCGGCTGTCGTCGAACGTGCGCAAAGCGGCAAATTTGAGGTCAGACCCATTCGTCGCCATCTTGGCTTTCCCATTCCTCCCGCAAGCGATGCGCGACCACTACGACCAGGTGGAGATCAAGGCCAACAGTGTCGATCACGCGAAGGTCGGCAAGGCCACCCTCGAAGCCACGATGTACTCAATTGACCTGACCTATGCGTCCTGGCTGATCAGGCCCGATGCGAAACTCCCGGTGGGCAGACTGGAAAGCCGCATCATCATCGACTCGACGCACCTGGGTCGGTATATGGGCATCAGCGACCTGATGGTTGAGGCACCGCCAAAGGAGACCAACACCGCCACCGGCGGCATCACCGCATCGGGCATCTCCGACAGCCACGATCTGGTGTTCAGCGGCACGCCGCATTCGGCCGGCTTCGAGCACCGGGTCAGCATCTCGGTGGACCTTTCCATCGCCCCCGATGACCAGGCGACGCTGGTGATCACCCCGACCGGCGTCCTGACCGGGCCGGACACCGCCAATCAAGCCGTTCCGGACGACAAGCGGGATGCGGTATTGCATGCCTTCAGCACCAGGCTGCCCAATCAGCGGCTCCCGTTCGGGGTCGCGCCCACCAGCGAAGGAGCACGTGGCTCCGACGTCATCATCGAGGGCGTCACCCGGGGAGTAACCATCACTCTCGACGGGTTTAAGCAGTCATGATGACCGTCATCGTCGCGATCGTTGCGGCCGGCGTCGTGGCAACTCTTGCGGGCTGGTTGCTCAGCCGGCGCTCCGGAAATATCCGCGAAGTTCATTCGGAGTCGGATCAGGGCGCGGACGCGGGCACCGCTGACCTGGGGCTTTCCCGTGCCGGACCGACCGTTGTGCATTTCAGCGCGCCCTGGTGCGGTCCTTGTGATCGCGTACGCCGGGTAGTCACCCAGGTCTGCGACGACCTGGGTGACGTTGCCCACGTCGAGGTTGACCTGGATGCCAATCCGCAGGCCGCGAGCCGATTTTCGGTGCTCTCGCTGCCCACCACGCTGATCTTTGACGTCGACGGGCGACAGCGATACCGGGCCTCGGGTGTGCCCAAGGCCGCCGACCTGCGGTCAGCGCTCGAACCGCTGTTGGCTTGACCACTATGTCATTGGGTAAGCTTGCCGACGTGTCAGCCCGCCTCGAGCCCATGCTCACCAAGCGTCGCGCAGTTGATCTGTGCCGCATTGCGGGTTGTTGCTGTTGCTGTAGCTGCTGAGTAGCCGCGCCCTTCCGCGTAGCTCTTGGAGCAGCCTCGGAGCCCTACCGTGGCATGCCTCCCACCGTTTCCGTGCAATAGGCGTACCTAGGAGTCGTTCGTGTCAAGCAGCAACATCAGCACCCAGCCGGACCGCGTTGATGTGCGCGGGCCCAGGTTCGCCGCCTGGGTCACGACCGCGGTCCTGGTCGTCACGCTGATTATCTCGGCGGTCAGCCCGGTGGCCGCCGCCGTCATTCTGGGCCTGCAGGCCGTGGTGTTTGCCATCGGCGCCCTCGGTGGGCCGCGCCGGCATCCCTATGGACGGGTGTTCGCCGCTGTCGTGGCGCCCCGGCTGGGACCGGTCACCGAACGCGAACCGGTGCCACCGCTGAAGTTCGCCCAGTTGGTCGGGCTGATCTTCGCGGTCGGTGGCGTTGCCGGATTCGCCGGCGGCGCACCACTGCTGGGCGTCATCGCCACCGCGGCCGCTTTGGTGGCCGCCTTCCTGAACGCGGCCTTCGGCATCTGCCTTGGCTGCCAGCTCTACCCGCTCGTTGCGCGCTTTCGGCCGATCGCCCGTCCCGCGCAACACGTTTGACCACCTCGTTAGAAGAAACCGAAAGGATCCCCACCATGGCACGCTCCGACGTCCTGGTCTCCGCTGACTGGGCCGAGAGCAATCTCGACGCCGCAAACGTCGTTTTCGTCGAGGTCGACGAAGACACCAGCGCCTACGACGGCGGCCACATCGCAGGCGCGATCAAGCTGGATTGGCGCTCCGATTTGCAGGACCCGGTCAAGCGTGACTTTGTCGACGCCCAGCAGTTCTCCAAACTGCTATCCGACCGCGGCATCTCCAACGACGACACCGTTATCCTCTACGGCGGCAACAACAATTGGTTCGCCGCCTACGCGTACTGGTACTTCAAGCTGTACGGGCACGACAAGGTCAAGCTGCTCGACGGCGGTCGCAAGAAGTGGGAGCTCGATGGGCGCCCGCTGTCCACCGACACCGTCAGCAGGCCGGCGACCTCCTACACCGCGGCCCCGCCGGACAACAGCATCAGAGCCTTCCGGGACGAGGTCATTGCGGCCATCAACGCCAAGAATCTCGTCGACGTTCGCTCCCCCGACGAATTCTCCGGCAAGATCCTTGCGCCGGCGCACCTGCCGCAGGAGCAGAGCCAGCGGCCTGGCCACATCCCCGGCGCGATCAACGTCCCGTGGAGCAAGGCCGCCAACGAGGATGGCACCTTCAAGTCCGACGAGGAGTTGGCCAAGCTGTATGCCGGCGCCGGTCTGGACGGCACCAGGGAAACGATTGCCTACTGCCGAATCGGGGAACGTTCGTCGCATACCTGGTTCGTTCTGCAGGAATTACTCGGGCATCAAAACGTCAAGAACTACGACGGCAGTTGGACGGAATACGGCTCCCTGGTGGGTGCCCCGATCGAGTTGGGAAGCTGATATGTGCTCTGGACCCAAGCAAGGACTGGCATTGCCCGCCAGTGTCGACCTGGAGAAGGAAACGGTGATCACCGGCCGTGTCGTGGACCGCGACGGCCAAGCCGTCGGTGGCGCGTTCGTCCGATTGCTGGACTCGTCGGACGAGTTCACGGCCGAGGTGGTCGCGTCGGCCACCGGTGACTTCCGGTTCTTCGCCGCACCGGGTGCCTGGACGGTGCGCGCACTGTCAGCGGTCGGCAACGGCGATGCCATGGTGACGCCGTCCGGCGCCGGCATCCACGAGGTGGACGTCAAGGTCGCCTGACCGACCGGGCCCTGACCGGGATGCCCCCGCACGCCGCGGGACGAATAGACTTGTCCCCGTGGTGCTCTTCTTCGAGATCATCCTGGTCGGGATGACGGTGTTCATCTCATGGTTTGCGCTTTACACGCTCTACCGGCTCATCACTGACGAGTCGTGACCGCCGACGAAAACCCTGACGGACCGGCGGGTCCCGCGGATTCCGGCGACCGAGCCATGGCTGCCGCCGCCGAACGCGCCAAGGTGACCGCATCCCGCAATATCCCCGCCTTCGACGATCTGCCCGTCCCCGCCGACACCGCCAACCTGCGCGAAGGCGCCAACCTCAATGACGCGCTGCTGGCACTGCTGCCTCTGGTCGGCGTATGGCGCGGCGAAGGCGAAGGCCGAGGAGCCAACGGCGATTACCGATTCGGTCAGCAGATCGTGGTCTCGCACGACGGCGGCGACTACCTGAATTGGGAAGCCCGATCCTGGCGGCTCGATGACGCCGGCAACTACCAGGAACCCGGCTTGCGCGAGACAGGCTTCTGGCGCTTCGTCAACGATCCCGACGATCCAAGTGAGTCCCAGGCCATCGAGTTGTTGCTGGCCCATTCGGCCGGCTACGTCGAACTGTTCTACGGGCGCCCGCGCACCCAATCGTCGTGGGAACTGGCGACAGACGCGCTGGCCCGCAGTCGGTCCGGCGTGCTGGTCGGCGGCGCCAAGCGCTTGTACGGCATCGTCGAAGGTGGCGACTTGGCCTACGTCGAGGAACGGGTGGACGCCGACGGCGGGCTGGTGCCGCATCTGTCGGCGCGCCTGTCGCGATTCGTCGGGTAGTGGCGCCCAGCGACAACCGATGCCGCCACCGGTCAACGGGTCCCATCGCCGAACAGATATCGACCAAGGTGGGGCAGTAAACCGACTACGTCAGGACATGGAGCGGCCCCCGAGCAAAGCTCCTGGTTGGACAGACCGGAAGCTCGGGGGCCGGGTGGCTACGGGGAATTCGCCAGCGCGCGTTGATCGCTAGCTCTTCCGAGCCAATGCAGCTAGCGCGTAGCCACCTCACATGTCCATGAAGCTATCAATTTCGCGGACCACCTCCTTCCTTGTGTAAGCCGAAAGTTACCACTGACCGCGATAGGGCTGCCAGCAAGTTATTTCAGGTGCTGCGGTCGGTGGTGACCCTTGGCATCGGATGAGGCGCCCTTCGCCCAGCTTCGACACGCAGCCGGAGGACATCGACGCGTTCGTCGCAGAGGTCGCTCGGGTGATGGATTCGTCGGGGCGATGCCGTCCAGCTCGCCGCTCAGCGATCGCTGACGATAGCGGCGTCAACCAGTTCGGCGAATTCCGCAGCCACCGGCGATCGAGGCAGCCGCCGGTCATCGAGCGTGTGCACGCGGGCAGCCAGCGTCATGCTCGATACCAGCCAAATCCCTTGTGCAGCATGTAGATCCGCGACCCGCAGCGCGCGATAGTCGCAGTCGTAGCCCTTCGCCCGGGCGACCTCGAAAAGAGCCTGTTGGGTGGTGCCGCGCAGGATCGGATACCACGGCGGCGGCGTCAGCAGGCACGGATTACCGTCCGCTCCTGCCTCAGAGGTGGTGGCGATCACCACCGTCGAGCGGGGGCCTTCCAGGATGTAGCCATCAGAGCTCACGAAGATCACGTCGCCGGCGCCGTGCCGGGCGGCATGGCGCAAGGCGGCCATGTTGACCGCGTACGACAGCGTTTTGGCGCCGGCCAGTAGCCACGGCATCGCGTCGGCACCGGTGGCAGGCATTCCGCGCTCCAGCGTGACCGCCGACAACCCGTCGCGCCGAACCGCGGCCACCCTTTCCGGGACAGGGTTCACCATCACATAGGCGGTCGGTGGCGAACCGCTCTCGCGACCCCGGCTGTAGATCAATCGCAACGCACCTTCGTCAGCGGTGCCCGCGGCCCACTGCCGCGTCGCCACCTCGATTGCGCGCCGCCAGCTCGCGAGGTCCGGCTCGGGCAGATCCATGAATTTCGCCGACTGGGTCAGCCGCTGCAGATGAGATTCGACCAGACACGCCATGCCGTCGCGGACGAGTAGCGTCTCGAAGACGCCGTCGCCGCGAACGGCGGCAAGGTCGTCGGCGTGCAACAGCGGGGCCCCCGGCGGGTGTATCTCACCGTCCAGCGTGACGATCACACCCATCTGGCCCGCCATGGAGAACCCGCCATGGAGAACGAGCCTATCGGCGATCGCAAGCGCGGCGAAGCCGGGAGCACGCCCGATCCGTAGAGTTGATGTGTGAACCGCGCCGGCAACGATGCAGAGCGAAGCGATGAGGAGGGGCGGCGCACATGACTGCAGTCCCTGCGCCCGATCCCGGACCCGACGCGGGTGCCATCTGGCATTACGGCGATCCGCTGGGCGAGCAACGGGCAGCCGAAACCGATTCGGTGGTCGTGGACCGCTCGCATCGCGCGGTGCTCACCCTGACCGGTGGCGACCGGCAGACCTGGCTACACAACATTTCGACCCAACACGTCAGCGAACTCCCCGAGGGCGCCAGCACCCAAAACCTCAGCCTCGACGGCCAGGGCCGGGTCGAGGACCACTGGATCCAGAGCGAGCTGGGCGGCACCACCTACCTCGATACCGAACCGTGGCGGGGTGAGCCGCTGCTGAGCTACCTGCGCAAGATGGTGTTCTGGTCCGATGTCACACCGGCCACTGCCGACATGGCGGTGCTGTCGCTGCTGGGGCCGCGGCTAGCTGACCAGGCAGTGCTCGACGTGCTTGGCCTGGATGCTCTGCCCGCCGAGCTGACCGCGGTTCCGGTAGCCGGCAGTGGCTTCGCGCGGCGGATGCCCGAAGCGCCTGCCGGCCACATCGAACTGGACCTGTTGGTGGCGGGTAGCGAGGCGGCCGACTGGCAGAACCGCTTGGCGCAGGCGGGTGTGCGGTCGGCCGGAGTATGGGCGTATGAAGCCCACCGGGTGGCGGCGTTGCGCCCCCGGCTCGGTGTCGACACCGATGAGCGCACCATTCCCCACGAAGTGGGTTGGATCGGCGGTCCCGGTGCGGGAGCCGTCCATCTCGACAAAGGCTGCTATCGCGGGCAAGAGACCGTCGCGCGGGTCCACAACCTCGGGAAACCGCCCCGGATGCTGGTGTTGTTGCACCTCGACGGTTCGGTGGAGCGGCCCGCGACAGGTGACGCGGTGCTGGCCGGCGGTCGCGCCGTCGGACGCCTCGGAACCGTCGTCGAGCACGTCGACCTCGGGCCGGTGGCGCTGGCACTGCTCAAGCGTGGGCTGCCCGCCGACACCGAACTGGCGACCGGCGATCACGCCGCGGTCGCCGCGGTCATCGACCCCGACTCGCTGCCGTCCGCCGAACAGATCGGCGCGGGACGACTGGCCGTTGAACGGTTGCGGGGCGGTACGCGGTGATTGGCAATGTGGTCCGCCACAGCGGGCAGGGGGCGCCGACGCCCGACCGTGAGGCACGGTAAACTGTCGGCAGGACAATAACGACACCAAAGAGATCGGAGCCGCCTACTCGTTAGGCCGCTCCGTTATTGCGCGAGGGGGTCCCCCCATGGGCCGCGGCCGGGCTAAGGCAAAGCAGACCAAGGTTGCTCGAGAACTTAAATACAGCTCCCCGCAGACCGACTTCCAGCGGCTTCAGCGCGAGCTGTCAGGGACCGGTGCCGACGAATCCGACGAGCTGGACGGCGACTCCACCGACGACTCGTGGGATCACGAGGACGGCTGGCGTCGCTAGAGCAATCGCCGGTGCCGGTGCGCTTCGCATCGGCACCGTGTTAGTTAGTCGCAGTCCTTAGAACCTCGGGTGTTGCCCGACCATCCGTACCCGGGGGCCTTCTTTTCCACCCTTGCAGACGGTTCCCAACACCCAGCAGTCCAAGTGCCGAGCGGTCAATATGGCCAAGGCGCGGTCGGTGTCTTCAGGCGCCACGACGGCGATCATGCCAACGCCCATGTTGAACGTCTTTTCCATCTCCTCGCGGGTAACCCGGCCACGCTGGGCGATCATCGCGAACACGGGCGCGGGCGTCCACGTGCCTCGGTCTACCTCGGCGACCAGGCCCTGCGGGATGACGCGTTGCAGGTTGCCGGCCAACCCACCGCCGGTGACGTGGCAGAACGTCCGGACATGGGTTTCGGCGGTCAGCGCCAGGCAGTCTTTGGCGTAGATCAGAGTGGGCTCCAGCAATTCCTCACCCAGGGTGCGGCCGAACTCCTCCACATAACCGGCCAGGTTCATCCGGTCGATCTCGAGTAGGACGGAGCGGGCTAGCGAGTATCCGTTGGAATGCAAGCCGGAAGAGCCCAGCGCGATGATGACGTCACCGGGTTTGACGCGGTCGGGCCCCAGCACGTTATCGGCCTCGACTACGCCGATACCGGTGGCCGAGATGTCATAGTGGTCCGGTTCCATCAGACCCGGGTGTTCTGCGGTCTCGCCGCCCAGCAGCGCGCAGCCCGCCCGCACACATCCCTCGGCAATACCGCTGACAATCGCGCTTAGCCGTTCCGGCACCGTCCGGCCGACCGCGATGTAGTCCTGCAAAAAGAGCGGTTCGGCTCCGCAGACGACGAGGTCGTCGACCACCATCGCCACCAGGTCCAGGCCGACTGTGTCGTGTTTGTCCATCGCCTGAGCGACCGCCAGCTTGGTACCGACGCCGTCGGTGGAGGCCGCCAGCACGGGTTCGCGGTAGCCGCCGCGCAACGCGAACAATCCGGCGAATCCGCCAAGCCCGCCGCGCACCTCGGGTCTGGTGGCCTTTGTGGCCAGCGGCTTGAACAATTCGACGGCGCGGTCACCGGCTTCAATGTCCACCCCGGCCGATGCGTAGGTGATGCCCTGGCTGCCCGTGTTGCGTCCGGGGCTTTTTCCGGGATCCGTCATCGCGATAAAGGCTACCGGGCGGCGCTCACCGCCGGTATCAAACGTCTCTGAAGTCTCAACAGCGAATTTCGTCAGTGCGCAATCGGTACTTCTGGTACTTCACCGGGGGCGAGATCGTCGAGACCGGCTCCCCGCGCCGCGTTGGCGAGCATCTGCTCGATGACGTTCTTGCCCAGCGCGGTTTCGCTGGGCAGCTCGATCGGATACTTGCCGTCGAAGCAAGCGGTGCACAGCCGCGAAGCCGGCTGCTCGGAAGCCGCAACCATGCCCCGCAGCGAGATGTAGCCCAGCGTGTCGGCCCCGATGGCATGCCGTACCGCCTCCAGCATTTCTTCCTCGTCTTCGACGGCGTTGGCGATCAACTCGGCCGGTGACGGGAAGTCGATGCCGTAGAAGCACGGCCACTTCACCGGTGGCGAGGCAATGCGCACGTGCAGCTCGACGGCACCGGCCTCGCGCAACATTCGCAGCAATGCGCGCTGGGTGTTTCCCCGCACGATTGAGTCATCGACGACGATGAGACGCTTGCCGCGGATCACCTCTTTCAGCGGGTTGAGCTTCAGCCGGATGCCGAGCTGGCGGATGGTCTGCGACGGCTGAATGAAGGTGCGCCCGACATAGGCGTTCTTCATCAGGCCCTGTCCATAAGGGATGCCGGACTCCTGCGCGTATCCCACCGCCGCGGGGGTGCCCGATTCCGGCACGCCGATCACCAGGTCGGCGTCGACCGGGCATTCGCGGGCCAGCCGACGACCGATGTCCACCCGGGTGGCGTGGACGGATCGGCCGGCGATCGTGCTGTCCGGCCGCGCCAGGTAGACGTACTCAAAGACGCAGCCCTTGGGCGTGGGGTTGGCGAAACGCGTGGACCGCACTCCGTCGGCGTCGATGGCCAGCAATTCACCCGGTTCGATGTCACGCACGAACGAGGCGCCGACGATGTCGAGCGCAGCCGTTTCGGAGGCCACCACCCAGCCGCGATCTAGCCGTCCGAGCGAGAGCGGGCGCACCCCATAGGGGTCGCGGCACGCATACAGCGTGTTCTCGTCCATGAACGTCAGGCAGAACGCGCCACGCACGGTCGGCAACAGTTCCAGTGCCGCCTGTTCCAGCGTGGAGTCGGCCGCGCCGTGGGCCAGCAGCGCGCCCAGAATGTCAGAGTCCGTGGTCGCCGGGGCGGGGCAGCGCTTGGCGATCAACCCCGCGTCGCGGGCGCGTGCGGCAAGTTCGGCGGTGTTGACCAGATTTCCGTTGTGGCCCAATGCAACTCCGGTGCCTGCCGCGGTATTGCGGAACACCGGCTGGGCGTTTTCCCACGTGGTGTCGCCCGTGGTGGAGTAGCGGCAGTGCCCGATGGCGACGTGGCCGTGCATGGCCGCCAGCGTCTGTTCGTCGAACACCTGACTGACCAGGCCGAGGTCTTTGAAGACCAGCACCTGGGATCCATCGGCGACGGCGATACCCGCGGCCTCTTGGCCGCGATGTTGCAGCGCGTACAAGCCGTAGTAAGTGAGTTTGGCGACTTCTTCGCCGGGGGCCCAGACCCCGAATACACCACACTCTTCACGGGGTGAGTTCAGGTCCTGCTGGGGTTCCTGGACGGTCACGGGTCGGCGGCTCCCTGGGGAACGGTTGGTGACGTAACGGAGTCTACGGCCACGGTAGCCTCAGCGCCGAATCCATCAGGCGTGTTGAGCGCCGAAAAATTCTCCAGTCCAACCTAAATCTGCAGTTCAGGGTTACATTCAGCTCACAGCTATCAGGGGTAGCCAGTGGTCGATTTCACCTGCCCGGGAGCCCGATAGCGTCAGCGCACCGGTGCTCTTCGCCTCTGCCAGCGACAACATTCCGGTGGCTAGCAGCAGCCACGTCCGCGGATCGGTCTCCACCACATTGGGTGGCGTGCCGCGGGTGTGCCTCGGTCCGGAAACACACTGCACCGCGGCAAACGGTGGGATCCGGACTTCGACGCTGGCGCCGGGTGTCGCTGCGGCCAGGGTGCGCGCGGTGAGCCGCACCGCCGTCGCCAGAGCATCGCGGTCGGGTGCTGGACGAGTTTCGTCGCGCAACCATTCGGAGACGGCCAACACGGCCAGCCGGGTCTTGGCCGGATCAGCCTTCTCACGGGCGGCCATACCTTAGGGTCTCAGAATCATGGAGCCTCGTCGCTTGGGGGCGCAGGCCACCGTTCAAGACCGTCGGCCTCGTGACGATCAACCCCTGAAGAGACGCAATGACAAACACCCGCTTCTGTGCAAAGCCGTCTGGCACCGATGCCGCGGCGGTCGCCCGCCGGCTCTTGCTGTTTGCGATGACCGCGGCGATGCTGACACTGACCGGCTGCGGCGACTCCGGTGAGGATTCAGAGAACGACGCGTCGCATGCCAGTTGTCGCACTGTGGCGGCTGATCCGGCAGCGCCGTCCGTAACCAGCAGAACCGGGTAGACTCAGGGCAGCTTCGCAACTGACCGCGATGTGACACGGATGCAACGGCAGGGTTGCCGTCAGATTTCTGAAAATCGCTAATCGGCTGCCTTGCAAGCGGTGTCGTCTTACCGGCACCATGGATTTATAAACCCATATTGGCCAGGGGCTCCGCTCCTGCGCCGATCGATGAGTGACATCCTCTCGGCTTCGTAGCGAATTTGTAAGGTGGTGTTTCCGATGGCCAAGTTCGTGTCGCGCCAGCGCTTTCGGCCCGCCCAGCGCACTCTCGAGCCCATCATTGTCACCCGGCGGGGCAAGATTGCCCGACTGGAATCCAGCTTGACCCCGCATGAGGCACAGGTCGAAGATCTGGTCTTCATACGAAAAGTGTTGAACCGGGCCGGCATTCCTTTCCTGCTGATCCGAAACCCCAAAAACCGGCCGATCCTCGCGGTCAACATAGAACTGCGTCCCGCGGTCGAGCATGCGCTCGTAACGGCGTGCGCAGTAGAACCGATGTACGCGAAAACGCTTGATCAAAAAGGGATTTCTCCCGTCCTCATCGCCAAGGGCGAGTTATCCCCCTTGACCGATCCACGTATCATGCGGCTGTATCGGCGGCGGATCGCGCCGGGGGGACTGCGGTACGGTCCGGCTTTCGGCGTCGAAATTCAATTCTGGGTCTTCGAAGAGACCGTGATCCGCTGTCCGGTGGAAAACTCACTAAGCCGGAAAGTACTACCACAGAGTGAGATAAAGCCGGCGACGGTCAAACTCTACGGGTACAAGTGGCCGACCATCGCCGGAATGTTCACTGCGCATGCAAGCGATGTGACCTTTGATATCGACATGGTGTTCTCCTGGGTCGAGGGTAGTGATCCGGAGTTCCGGGCGGGCCGAGCGGCCCACATGTCGCAGTATGTGGCGGGTGAAGGCGACGAAGCCGAAGCGCGCATTCGGCAGATCGACGAGTTGAAATACGCCCTGCGGTCGGTGAACATGTTTGCCTCGTGGGTGCGTCGGATCTTCATCGCAACCGATTCACGACCGCCGGCATGGCTGGCCGAGCACCCGAAGATCACAATTGTCCGCGCCGAGGAGCACTTCACGGATCCGGCGGCATTGCCCACCTACAGCTCGCATGCCGTGGAAAGCCAACTGCACAACATCGCAGACCTCAGCGAGCACTTCCTGTACTCCAATGACGACATGTTTTTCGGGCGACCACTCAAGGCCACCATGTTCTTCTCCCCCGGTGGTGTGACAAGATTCATCGAAGCCAAGACCCGGATCGGCCTCGGTGCCAATGATCCGACACGCAGTGGCTTTGAGAACGCGGCCCGGGTGAACCGGCAGCTGATCTTCGAGCGCTTCGGACAGGTCATCACTCGCCATCTCGAGCACACCGCGGTTCCGTTGCGCAAAAGTGTGCTGAGGGAGATGGAACGTGAATTTCCGGAGGACTTCGCCCGCACCCAGGCCAGTCAGTTCCGTTCCAGCACCGATATCTCGGTCACCAACTCCTTCTACCACTACTACGCGTTGATGAGCGGACGCGCCGTCCAACAGGAAAAAGCCAAAGTGCTGTACGTCAACACCACCACCCGCGAGGGTCTCGACCTGCTCCCCTTGCTGCGAAAGAAGCGCAGTTACGACTTCTTCTGTCTCAACGACAGCAGCTTTCCCGAGGTCTCCGCGGAGGAGCGGGCCGAGCGGGTGACCAGTTTCCTGGAGCGATATTTCCCCATACCCGCACCCTGGGAGAAGGTGACGGCGGACGTCAGTCGACCGGGGTTTGCCGAGCCGGCGACGTTAACACCATCGGGGGATGGGTAAAGAGCGAATCCCGCCGGGACGGTTCGATGAACATCCCGCTTTCGCCGATCTTGCGTTGCGCCTGCGCGGGAGAGACAAAGGTGCCCACGGTGTTTCCGGTAGCAAGCGGGATCACCGAATGCACGACGGTGTCTTGATACACGTGCACCAGATTGCAGGCCTGGGCGCCGTCTCGGCCACGCGTGCCGCCGGCGGCAACCGTCAGATCCTGGGTGTAGCAGGTGGCCGAAGCAACCGACACTGGGATTCCGACGAAAGTCGCATTCGTCGAATAGTGCAGGTGCCCAGCCAAAATCGCACGAACGTCGCTGCCCTTGAGCACCCGACCGAGGGCAGCCTGGTCACGTAGCTCCACCGTGACGGCCAGGTCTAAGACACTGGGAATCGGCGGATGATGGAGCGCCAGAATGCTGCCGCGCGGCGCCGATTTATCCAATTCCCTAGCAAGCCAATCCAATTGAGAGTCATGGATTTCGCCGTAATGATATCCCGGCACCGAAGTGTCCAACGTGATGATACGCAGGCCATCGATCATGCACACGCGGTCCAGCGGTGCCATCGACGGTGCTTCGTCAAGGAGACAGCTGCGTAACGCGGCTCGATTGTCGTGGTTGCCCATCACCCAGATGAGTTCAGCGCTCAACTCGGCCGCAAAAGGCTCCACCACGGCTCGCAACTTGCGGTAGGCCTCGGGCTCGCCGGCATCGGCCAAATCGCCGGTGAAGACGACGGCGTCGGGGCGCACCCCGGAGCGTTTCAGCTGCTCGAGCAGCTCACCCAGCCTGCCGTCGGCATCCACCGCGCCGTAGAGGCACCCATCCGAAATGAGATGCGTGTCGCTGAAGTGTAAGAGAACGTAATCCGGCCGCGGATGCTCCGCGGCCCTAAGTCTGTGCACCTGAGGTGCCAACCCTCTCCGTCGAGTATTGGCTTGTTAACAAAACCTCACTGATTATAGCCGCGCTGGCGCGTGCTACCGGCACCGTCAACGAGACCGCCCTGAACGATCAGCGCGGCCACCGCGCCGGCCTCGTTGATAGCCAAGTGAACGAGCATCGGCGCCGCAAGGCTGCCGGAACGGTCGGCCAGCCAACCGAACAGCCAACCCCCGACGCCGGTGACCAGCACGGTGGCCACCACAGGCTCACCCGTCGCACGCGCGTCGGCGATGTGGGAGAGCCCAAAAACAGCGGCCTGCAACAACCTTCCGCCGGCTTTGCCGAAGGCACGCGAACCCACTGCGGCGAGCGCCGCGCGGAATGCGGCCTCCTCGGCCCAGACGGTGCCGACGGGTATCCGCAACAGCACCCAGCCCAGCACCGACGCGGGAAGCTCGCGGACGGCCATCGACAGCCGTACCGGGGGCAGCGGGGTGGTCGCGGCGACGGCTGTCGCAGCGGCCACACCGGCCGGTGCGCCCAGCCGCAACCCCGCACACAGCCGCGGCGGACACAATCCCAGTGGCGCACGGGTCGCAAGCACCAGCAGGGCGCCCACGCCGGCCTGCAGCACTACCCGCCACGCGCTCGGTAGCCGCGGGCTGACAAAGCTCCAACCGACCAAGGCGGCGGACAAAGACAACGCGCAGACCCGACTAAAACGCTTGTCACGCATCCGGATTCGCCAGTGCGCTCATCCGAAGAACCGCGGTAACACCGACTCGGACGTCTCGCGCAGTTCTGCCAGCGAGACCGTGAACAGGCCCTGAACCTCTAGCGCGTCCGAGCCCGGGTCGACGACGCCGATGCGGACGGCGGGCAGTCCCCGCACCTCACACATCGAACTAAACCGGCTCTCCTCGGTTCGTGGCACCGCCACCAGCACCCGGCCGGCCGATTCGGAAAACAACATCACGAACGGATCTGTGCCCTCGGGAAGCACTATGCGGCAGCCGGTTTCACCTGCCAGTGCCGATTCGACGATGGCCTGCGCCAGGCCGCCTTCGGACAGGTCGTGCGCGGCGGACACCAGCCCGTCCCGTGACGCCGAGCTCAGCACGTCTGCCAGTAGCTGCTCGCGCGCCAGGTCAACCGCCGGTGGCCGTCCGCCCAGATGGTCGGCGGTTAACCTGCGCCCAGATGGAGCCGTCGAATTCGTCGTGCGTTTCGCCCAGCAGCATCAAGGTCTCGCCTGGTCCGCTACCGAAAGACGTGCGGAGACATCGGCTCACGTCGTCCAAGACACCGAGCACCCCGACCACCGGCGTGGGCAGGATCGCCGCCGACCCCGTCTGGTTGTAGAAGCTGACATTGCCCCCGGTCACCGGAATCCCCAGGGCCGCACAGCCATCGGCCAGACCGCGCACCGCCTGCGCGAATTGCCACATGACTCCGGGGTCTTCGGGTGAGCCGAAGTTGAGGCAATTGGTCACCGCGACCGGGGTGGCACCGGTGACGGCGACATTGCGGTATGCCTCGGCCAGCGCCAGTTGGGCACCGACGTACGGGTCCAGCAGCGTGTAGCGCCCCGAAGCGTCGGTCGACACCGCGATACCGCGGCCGGTCGACTCGTCGATGCGCAGCACGCCGCCGTCAGCGTGCTCAGCCAACACGGTGTTGCCGCGCACGTACCGGTCGTACTGCTCGGTGATGAACGCCCGGCTGCACAGGTGCGGGCTGCCAAGCAGCGCAAGCAAAGTCGCGCGCAATTCGTCACCGGTGGTCGGCCGGGGCAGGCTGCTCGAGGTGTCCGCATGCAGGGTGTCCTGTGATTCGGGGCGGGCAACCGGGCGCTGGTACACCGGGCCTTCGTGGGCCACGGTCCGCGGCGGCACGTCGACCACCATCTCGCCGTGCCAGGTGATCTGCAACCGGTCGCCATCGGTGACCTCACCGATGACGGTGGCCAGCACCTCCCACTTGCGGCAGACCGCAAGGAAGGCATCCACGTTCTCCGGCGCCACCACCGCGCACATCCGCTCTTGCGACTCACTGGAAAGAATCTCGGCAGGCGTCATATTGGCCGCCCGCAACGGGACGGCGTCCAGTTCGACCCGCATACCACCGTCGCCTGCAGACGCGAGTTCAGATGTGGCACAGGACAATCCGGCTCCGCCAAGGTCTTGGATGCCGATCACCAACCCTGCCGCATACAGCTCGAGGCAGCACTCGATGAGCACCTTCTCGGTGAACGGGTCGCCGACCTGCACCGAGGGCAGCTTCTTTCGGCCGGGGCCCTCGCCCTCGTCGCCGCCGAAGGTCTCCGACGCCAACACGGACACGCCACCGATGCCGTCAAGACCGGTGCGCGCACCGAATAGGATGATCTTGTTGCCGGTGCCGGATGCGAACGCCAGGTGCAGATCCTCTTTGCGTAGCGCCCCGACGCACAATGCGTTGACCAGTGGGTTGCCCGCATACGAAGCGTCGAACACGGTCTCACCGCCGATGTTGGGCAAGCCCAATGAGTTCCCGTAGCCACCGATACCGCGAACCACGCCGTCCAGTACGCGTCGGGTGTCCGGCGCGTCGGCCGCGCCGAATCGAAGCTGGTCCATTACCGCGACCGGTCGCGCGCCCATGGCCATGATGTCGCGGACGATCCCGCCGACGCCGGTGGCGGCACCCTGGTAGGGCTCGACGTACGACGGGTGGTTGTGCGACTCCACCTTGAAGGTGACCGCCCAGCCGTCGCCGATGTCGACGACCCCGGCGTTCTCGCCGATCCCGGCCAGCATGCCGGCGCGCATCTCGTCGGTCGTGGTTTCACCGAAGTAGCGCAGGTGAACCTTGGAGGACTTGTACGAGCAGTGCTCACTCCACATCACCGAATACATCGCCAGCTCGGTGTCGGTGGGTCTGCGGCCCAGGATCTCGCGTATCCGCTGGTACTCGTCGTCTTTGAGGCCAAGCTCACCAAATGGTTGCGGCAGGTCGGGGGTCGTCGCGGCGTGCTCGACGGTGTCAATCACCTGGATGCGCGCGGTCGTCACGGCAACAGTCTAAGAGTTACTCGCCGCGGAGCATGCGTGCACTTTCGGCGTCGGCCGGATAGAACAATTCGACGGCGAGTTCGGCGAGGGTGACATCGAGCGGAGTTCCGAACGTCGTGAGCGTTGTGAACATCGACAGCCGTTGCCCGCCGCCGACATCGAGCACGAAAGGAATGAGCAGCGACGTGTTGTCGGCTGGTGCGCCCCGCGCTCTGGCAGCAGCCGCGACTCCTGGGTATCCGCGCACCTCCTCGTCCATCGCCTGCAAAGCCGGGTCGCCGGTGAGCGCAATCGTGCGCCGGAGCTGGTTCAGCAAGTAGCCCGCCCATTCGGCGAAATTTAGGGTCCGCGGGGCGAGGCCGTCAGGGTGCAGGGACAACCGGTACACGTTGGCCGGCGGGCCGAGCAGATGCTCGGGCAGACCGGCAGTAAGCGCGGACGCCGCGGCATTGGTCCCTACGATGTTCCAGCAGCGATCGATGACGACGCCCGGGTACGGGTCGTGCACATCGAGGAGACGCTGCACTGCGTCCCGAGCCGGGGAGAGCGCGGCATCCTCGAGCGGGCGCGACTGGTAACGCGGGGCAAACCCGGCAGCGAGCAGCAGCGAGTTGCGCTCCCGCAGCGGAATGTCGAGGCCCTCGGCGAGGGCGAGCACCATCTCGGGACTGGGTTGGGAGCGCCCGGTCTCGATGAAGCTCAGATGCCGCGCCGAAACTCCCACACTCAGCGACAGATCGAGCTGACTCACCCGCCGACGCGCCCGCCATTCGCGCAACAGGACACCAACCGCAGCGTGGCTCACAAAGCAACGGTAACCACGCTTATGCACCGGTAGCGATGACCTCGGAGGTAATTGTGTCGCCGCATGGCAGCGAGACACGCTTGCTGCGACGCGCTCGATCGAAGCGCCTGACCGATGGAGGAACCATGACCGACATCCAAGCCGCCCCGAAGTTCAGCGCTGAGCTGTTCGCGGCGTTCTGGGCAGCGCCCGACTTGTCGCGCGGGTTGAACATCCTGGCCGACGACATCATCGGCTACTGGCCGGGCGACGAGGAGCCGGTCCGAGGGATCGAGGCATACACGGCGAAGATCGCCGAATTGCTGGATGCCGCACCGGATCTGCACCTCGAGGTCGTCGACAGCGCTACCGTTCCCGGTGCCGCCGCAGGCGAGGAGCTGGTGTTCTTGCACTACATCGGTGAGGGCACCGGCCCGTCCGGACCGTTCCGGATCCGCGGGCTCGACCGGGTCCGCAGCCGCAACGGGATGGTGGTGGAGAACGTCATCCGCTACGACCCGGTGTTCCTGCCCCAGGGCTGAGGGTTCGCCGCACCCTGATCAGCCGGTGATTTCGGCCAGCGCGGACGCCGTATCGAGGTCGGCGTAGGCGAACGAATACCGTTGCGCCAGTGCGACCGAGACGTCCGTACGCTGCCACTCACCGGCGCTGGCGGTAACCAGCCACAGGGTCAATCCGTGCGCGACCGACGCCCGGTAACGCAACCAGATCTCATCGGCGCTCGGCACCTCGTCGGGCGGTAGCCCCAGCGAGTCCCGATATTCGGCGAGCAGGTCGCGTTCGCTGCGTCGGCGATCCTCGACGGTCAGGGCGCCTTGCATGAAGTAGCCCAGATCCAGCGACCAGTTGCCCCGCCGGGCAACCTGCCAGTCCAGGAAACCCACCTCGCCGCTGGGCAGCAGGTACGTGTTGCCGATGTGGGGGTCGCCGTGCAGCAAGGTTTGCGGCGATGTGGTGAGCGTTGCGATGTACGGCTTCCAAATCGACTCGATGAGCTTGTCGATGGTCAACGACGTCACTTCGGCCGGCGCGTCCTCGCCGAGGCGTTCGAGTGCGGCGGGTAGCGGTGCTGCCTCCATGCCCCGCCACGGCACGAACGGCTCCAGCCATCCCAGGGCCGGCTCACGGAGCACGCGCTCACCCCAGTACTGGCCGTGCATACGGCCCAGGCCGCGCACGCCAGTGGCGACCTCCTCTACGGTCATCGGCCGGGTGCCATCGCGTGGGTGAGCACCCCGCGCGGTGAGATCTTCCATGACCATGACGAAGTCGTACTCGGCCTCGTCGATCAGCGCGGTGTAGACGAAGGGGTGTTCGAGCGGCAGATCCACCCCGCAGATGAACAGTCGTGGCTCATGAAACATGCCGCTGGTCAGACGGATCAGTGCTTTGTGTGCCGGGTCGGCGGCCTTGACAAAGACCGTCGCCGGACCGTCGCCGGCTTGGTAGGTGACGCCCAGCCGGGCACGTCGGTTGGTCCCGTCATCACGAAGTTCGACGGTGACCGCGTCGACCACGACCCCGGGGAAGTCCGTGGCCAGCGCCGCCGACATCCACTCGGGCGTGATGTCGTCCCAGGTCCTAGGCACCGACAATGATGCTGCACTCACCGTTGAGTCCACCCAATGATCAGCTACTGGCCGACCACGCAGAACACGTTGCCCTCGGGGTCGGCCAGGACTACCCAGCGGAAGTTGTCGCCGAACTTGTGCCGACCGACCTCACTGGCCCCGGCCGCCGTCAGTCGCGCCACTTCGGCATCAACATCGGCCGCACTGAAGTCGAGGTGCACCCGGTTTTTCCCGGGCGTGGGATCGGGCACCTTCTGGAATCCGAGCCGGGGTCCTTCCAACAAGGTCACCGCGGTGAACTCGTCGGCGAGCAGTTCCTGGGTCGTGCCACCGAACTGCTCGGCCCACCAGCCGGCCAGCTTTGCCGGATCGCTGCAGTCGAAGGTGACCATCTCTACGTTGAGCGCCATACCGCCAGACCTTATGCCGTCGGGGACAGAAACGCTTGCAGGGCTGCCGAATACGCGGCCACGTCGTGGGCACCCATCAACTCGCGTGCCGAGTGCATCGCAAGCTGGGCAGCGCCGACGTCGACGGTGGGGATGCCGGTCCTAGCCGAGGCCAGCGGCCCAATTGTCGACCCGCACGGCAGGTCGGCCCGGTGCTCATATCGCTGCAACTCGACGCCGGCCTGCCGGCAAGCCAGCGCGAACGCCGCAGCCGTGCGTCCATCGGTGGCGTACCGCAGATTGGGGTGCACTTTGAGCACCGGGCCGCCGTTGATTTCGATCGGATGTCCCGGCTCGTGCCGCTCCGGATAGTTGGGATGAGTGGCGTGTGCCATGTCGGCCGAGGCCAGCAGCGAAGCCGGCAGGCGCCGCAAGTAGTCCTCCCGGCTGCCGCCGGCGGCCAGCACGATCCGTTCCAAAACGGTGCTGAGTAGATCGGATTGCGCACCGTGGTCGGAGGACGAACCGACCTCCTCGTGGTCGAACAGCGCCAACACCGGCACGAAGCCGCGCGGCTCCGCTGCCAGTAAGGCCTCCATGCCCGCATAGCAACTGGCCTGGTTATCCAGCCGCGGAGCGCTCAGCAGGTTGGCATCGGCGCCGATTACCGTGGACGGGGTCAGATCGTGCGTCATCAGGTCAGCGGACAGCACGTCGACCGCCGCCACCCCGGAGCGCTCGGCGACGTAATCGACGAAGGACGCGGCCTCGTCGCCAACTCCCCATACCGCGTTGACATGTCGTTGCGGGTCCAATGTGAGCGACTTGCGGTCCTCGGCCAGATGGATGGCCAGCTGCGGCACCCGCAAGATCGGATCGTCTATCCGCACGAGCCGGTGGGTGACTCGGTCGCCGTCACCGACCGACAACCGCCCACTGATACCCAGATCCCGGTCCAGCCAGGAGTTGAGCCACGCTCCCCCGTACGGCTCCAGCGCCACCACCCGCCAGCCGGCTACCAGCCGGTCCGGATGCTGCTTGACCCGCAGGTTTGGGCTGTCGGTGTGTGCGCCGACGATCCGAAATGCGCCCTGGAAGCCATCAGCGTTCCCCGAGTTCCAGGCGACCAAAGAGCCGGCGCGGACGGTGAAGTAGCGGCCGGGTTGTTCTGGCCATCGGTCGGCTTCGCTCAATTCGCTGTACCCGGCGTCGAGCAACCGCACGGCCACCGTGGCGCAAACATGAAACGGCGACGGAGAGGCGTCGATGAAATCGCAGAGGCCCCGTGCACTGGCTGAGGTCTTTAGCTCGTTTTGAGGCCTGCCGGACATGCTGACCATCATGGCTGTCGGCAACGGCGGAGTTCACGCTAGGGTCGGCAGAGTGCCTCCGGTTCAGCCGCAATCCATCCTCGCGCCGTTGACGCCTGCCGCAATCTTCCTCGTGGTCACGATCGACGACGGCGGCGAAGCGACCGTGCACGACGCGCTGCCGGACCTGTCGGGGCTTGTGCGCGCCATTGGTTTCCGCGATCCCACCAAGCGTTTGTCGGTGATCGCCTCGATCGGCTCCGACGCCTGGGACCGGTTGTTCGGCGGGCCTCGGCCCGCCGAACTGCATACTTTCATCGAGCTGACTGGACCGCGGCACACCGCCCCGGCCACGCCCGGCGATCTGCTGTTCCACATTCGGGCCGAGACGATGGACGTGTGTTTCGAGTTGGCCGGCCGCATCCTCAAGTCGATGGCAGGTGCGGTCAGCGTTGTCGACGAGGTCCACGGCTTCCGGTTCTTCGACAACCGCGACCTGCTCGGCTTCGTCGACGGCACCGAAAATCCGGATGGCCCAATCGCTTTCAGTGCCACCGCCATCGGTGACGAAGACCCCAACTTCGCCGGCTCGTGCTACGTCCACGTACAGAAGTACGTGCACGACATGCAATCGTGGGACGCGCTCTCGGTCACCGAGCAGGAGCGAGTGATCGGCCGGACCAAGCTGGAAGACATTGAGCTCGATGACGACGTGAAGCCGTCCAACTCTCACATCGCGCTGAACGTCATCGAAGACGACGACGGCAATGAGCTGAAGATCGTGCGGCACAACATGCCGTTCGGTGAGCTGGGCAGGGACGAGTACGGCACCTACTTCATTGGCTATTCGCGCACACCTGAGGTTACCGAGCAGATGCTGCGCAACATGTTCCTCGGCGATCCGCCCGGCAACACCGACCGCATCCTGGATTTTTCCACCGCGGTCACCGGCGGGCTGTTCTTCGCCCCCACCGTGGATTTCCTCGACGATCCACCGCCACTGCCCGCCCCGCTGGTGACGGAGCGGCCCGCCACCCCCTCGTCTGACGACGGCTCACTTTCAATCGGCAGCCTGAAAGGAACCACGCAATGATGAACAACCTCTACCGCGATCTGGCCCCGGTCACCGACGTCGCTTGGGCCGAAATCGAATTGGAGGCGACGCGGACGTTCAAACGGCATATCGCCGGGCGCCGAGTGGTCGACGTCAGCGAGCCCGGCGGGCCCGTCACCGCGGCCGTCAGCACCGGTCGGCTGATCGATGTCAAGGCCCCCACCGACGGCGTCGTCGCTCATCTGCGGGCGAGCAAACCCCTTGTCCGGCTGCGGGTTCCGTTCACATTGTCGCGTTCCGAGATCGACGACGTCGAGCGTGGTTCCCAGGACTCCGACTGGGATCCGGTCAAAGATGCCGCCAAGAAGCTGGCATTCGTGGAAGACCGCGCCATCTTCGAGGGCTACGCCGCCGCGTCGATCGAGGGCATCCGCTCCGCCAGCTCGAACAAGCCGCTGACGCTGCCCCAAGACCCCAGCGAAATTCCGGACATCATCACACAGGCGCTTTCCGAACTGCGGCTGGCCGGCGTCGACGGCCCCTATTCCGTGCTGCTGGCCGCCGACGTCTACACCAAGGTCAGCGAGACCACCGAACACGGATATCCGATCCTCGAACACATCAACCGGCTGGTTACCGGAGACATCATCTGGGCTCCGGCCATTGACGGTGCTTTCGTGCTGACCACCCGCGGCGGCGACTTCGACCTGCAGCTCGGTACCGACGTATCGATCGGGTACACCAGCCACGACGCGGAGACCGTGCAGCTGTATCTACAGGAGACGCTGACCTTCCTGTGCTACACGGCGGAGGCGTCCGTCGCGCTGGGCGCGTAGGAATAAACGCCGTCGGGCCGCTGCTTAGGAGAAGGCAAGTGAACTTCTCTTCTCTTGGAAGCAGGATTCGATGGCAGCAACATTGGCCGGCTCCGCCGCATTGGTGACCGGCGCCACGTCTGGGATTGGCCGCGAGATAGCACTGGAGCTAGCTCAACGCGGCGCGGAGGTCGTGGTACACGGGCGCAGCGCCGAACGCGGTGCCAAGACAGTCCGTGATATCGAGAATGCCGGTGGCAAAGCACGTTTCGTTGCCGCAGATCTCAACGATGCCAATGATGTCCGACGGTTGGCCGCCGAGGCGGGGCCGGTGGACATCTTGGTCAACAACGCCGGTATCTACAAGTTCGGTGCGACCCCAGACGTCGATGACGCGACTTTCGACGAACATGTGAACGTCAACTTGCGCGCGCCATACATCCTGGTGCAGCAACTGGTACCGGGGATGGTTGGGCGCGGTGGCGGCGCCGTGGTCAATGTGAGTACTCTCGCGGCCTCGGTACCCACGACCGGAGCGGGGATCTACGGAGCCACCAAAGCCGGGCTGGAACAGCTGACGCGGGTGTGGGCAGATGAGTTCGGCGGATCGGGAGTACGCGTCAATGCAGTGGCCGCCGGGCCTACCGACACGCCGGGCGTCGCCGTGATGCCGGGCGTGCTCGATGCGGTAGCGGCAACTACTACCTTGAACCGGCCCGCCGAGGCGAGTGAGATCGCCAAGGCGGTCGTATTCCTCAGCTCCGCGGATGCCAGCTATGTCAACGGCGCGGTGTTGCACGCGACCGGTGGCCAGCGCGCGATTGCCGCGTAGCGCAGCGGCTTTTGCGTCGCTAGAGGTCTAATACCAAGTCGCTTTCTGGAGCCGCTGAGCAGATCAGTACCGTTCCCCGTTCGGGTGGCTCCAACGGCGATTGGACATACGTCGTCGTCCCGGCGACCACTCCGGTCTCACAGACGTGACAGACTCCGCTTCGGCACGAGAAACGGGTTGGCACGTCGCAGGCCTCGGCCAGGTCCAGGATATTGCCGTAATCGGCGGACCAGTTGACGGTGAGCCCGCTGCGGGCGAAGGTGATTGGCGGTCCGGTCCCCGGTGGTCCCGCGGGCGGGTGTGGCGGCTTGCGCGGGCCTCCCTCGACGAGGCCGGGATTGATTGGCGGCAGGGCACCGAACAATTCGCTGTGGATACGTGCCGGGTCGAGTCGGGCTGCGGTGAGGGCATCGCGCATGTCCGACATGAATTGCGTTGGACCGCAGAGATACACCGCGGCATCGGTCGGAAGCCCCAACGCCGCGATCGTCGGCTGGTCCAGACGTCCTTGCGTCTGCGTGTAGAACACCCGCTGCCGAGCACGCGGCAATGACGCGATCAGGGTCGTAACTTCTGTTGCAAAAGCCTGGGTTTCGCGATTACGGGTCGTGTGCAGCCACCAGATGTCGCGGGTATCGTGCGCAGCCGACAGCGTATGCAACATCGCCAATACCGGCGTGATACCGATTCCCGCTGAGATCAAGGCCACCGGATTGCTGCCTTCGGTCAGATAGAAGTCGCCGCGCGGCGCGGCGGCCTCGACGATCGACCCAGCTTCGATGTGGGCGTGTAGCCAACGGCTCACCAAGCCGTGATCTTCGCGCTTGACGCTGATGCGGTAGTCACCTGCGGTGGGGTCACCCGAGAGGGAGTAGCTACGCATTGGCGTGGGCTCGGCGGCGCCGGGGATTCGCACGGTCAGGTACTGGCCGGGAAGCGGCGGTGGTAGCGGGCTGTGGTCGTCGGCTTGCAGCCGGATCGACATCACCTGTGGGCTTTCCCGGGTTATTGCGCTGACCCGCAGCGGACGAAATCCGCTCCATCCCGGCTCGATTCCGACGGGCGGTGCGGTCTCGGCCGCGGAGCCGTCGTGCGCTTGCAGCATGTCACGGAATGACTGCTGCCACCCGGGGCTGAGCGCGGGAACGTCGACGACCTTGCGTAATTGTTCGACGTTGCGGTTCGGCAGATACAACAGCGCGTCGACGTCGGCAACGCTGAGTTCGTGACGGCCACGCTGGACCCGCACGATGTCATCACCGGCGCGGACCTGCCCCTCGGTAATGACCCGGAAGTAGAAGCCCGGGCGGTGCTGGGATACAAGCAGATTGGGCATTTCCGGTTCGTTGAGGCGCAGGCCGATCCGGAAGCAGGTGACGCGCGGTTGGGTTACCTCAAACTCTGCCTCACCGATTTGGTAGCGGTCACCGATGCAGACTTCATCGTCGGATAGTCCGGTGATGGTGAAATTTTCCCCGAAGTGGCCGGGCACCAGGTCGTCGCGATTCAGATAGGTCTTCCAGAAGTCGTACGACTCCGTCTGGTACACCATGACGGCGCGTTGTTCGCCGCCGTGGCCGGCCAAGTCGCCCTGCCCGTCGCCGTCGATGTTGATGCGGCGCACCATGACGGGTCCTTCGACCGGGGTCTTCCATATCCCGGTGTAGACGGTTTTATCCCGCCATTGCACGTTCTTGGGCATGCCCACATTGACCGAAACAAGTCGGTCCACCATGTCTCCTCCTGGTCAACGTCGCGCGAAGCTAGGTCAGCGGTTCGCCACCGTCGATTTTGAGCGTCATACCGGTCAGGAAAGTATTGGTCATCGCAAACAGCACCGCACCGGCAATGTCGTCCGGGGTTCCGATCCGCCCCGCCGGGTTGCGTGCGGCGATGTGCCTGAAGTAATCCCGCTTGCCGTCGTCGCCAAGAGCGTCCCAAGCGCCGGTATCGATTACTCCGGGCGAGATGGCGTTGACCCTTACCGGAGCCAGTTCGACGGCCAGCCAGCGGGTGAGAAAGTCGACAGCGCCATTGGTGATACCCACCCCGAGATAGCCGACGTTGAGCTTGAAGGCGTGAACCCCCGAGAACAACACCAACGACCCGCCCGGGTTGATCTGCGGTGCAAAGTATTTGGCCAGCATGGTGGGACCGATGACTTTGGTGTCAAACGACAGCTGCAGGTTGTGGCGCTGCAGGTCGGCCAGTTTTCCGCGAGCGCGCGCGGAGGCGGTCGACACCACATGATCGACGGCGCCCACCCGCTCGGCAAGGGCGACAATCGACTCGTCGTCGGTGAGGTCGACAACCTCAGCGGTGATATCACTGCCGTTGTAGGCACTCGCCAGCTTGGCTTGATCCCGTCCGGCCGCGATGACGCGGGCCCCTTCGGACTGCGCCAGCAAAGAGACCGCACGCGCGATCCCGCTACCGCGTCCGACCACCACGACGGTCTTGTCCCGCAACGTGTTACCCACCCGTTACCCCTCCTTTGCTCCGCCTGCCCGCAGGCGAACGACCGACCGGGCGACTATTGCTTAATCCTGACCCACTAAACTGGGATAGCTGACCCAGAATATTCTCAGCCAGCCGAACGGTCAACTCCTGCGCAGGCTATTGCGGGCCGTTGGTTTTCGTGCATACTGGGATGCATATCCCAGAAAAGTAGCGGTGCAGGTGTGCTCGTACCCGACGCCGTCGCACATTGCGCCCGCCGCGGCCCAGAAACACATGGTGCAGGAGGAATCTCATGCCCGCCGTTCATCATCGATACGTCACCGTCAATGGACATCGGCTGTTCTTCCGTGAGGCCGGCAGCGCCGACGCGCCCGCGTTGGTCCTCTTGCACGGATTTCCCACCAGCTCCCGCATGTTCCGGAATCTGATTCCGGCGCTCGCCGACCGCTATCACCTGATCGCACCGGACCATCTGGGCTTTGGGCTCTCGGACGCGCCACCGGTGGAGGAGTTCGACTACACCTTCGATGCGCTCACCGACCTGACCGCGGGCCTGCTGCGCAGCGTGGGCATCGATCGCTACGCGATATACGTACAGGACTACGGCGCCCCCATCGGCTGGCGACTGGCGCTTCGCGAGCCGTCCGCGATTACGGCGATCATCAGCCAAAGTGGCAACGCCTACGATGCCGGGTTCGTCGAGAGCTTCTGGAAGATCGTGCAGGCCTATCAAAATGAACAGACGGCCGACACCGAGGCCCCGGTACGGCAGTTCCTCACCTTGGACGCCACCCGGTGGCAGTATCTCACCGGCGTAGCCGACGAGACGCTGGTCGACCCCGAGTCCTGGTATCACGACTACGCACTGATATCCCGGCCCGGCAACGACCTGGTGCAGCTAAAACTCCTGCGGGACTATGCCAGCAACGCGCCGCTATACCCTCGCGTACACGAATACTTCCGCGCCAGCCGCGTGCCACTGCTGGCGGCGTGGGGCCGCGGTGACGAAATTTTCGGGCCGGCCGGCGCTGAGGCGTTCGCGGACGACCTGCCCGATGCCGAGGTTCATCTGCTCGACGGCGGGCATTTCCTGCTGGAGTCCGCACTGGACGAAGTCACCGAGCTTATCCGCAACTTCCTCGCCAAGGTGGACGTGCCCACCTGACGGGGCCTGCGGACGGCACATCCCAGCAATGGGCTGGATATCCCATAATTGGAGGCGCTAGCAGGTTAGCCTGACGCGATGGCCCATCCCGATGTTCAGGACGAACAACGGTTGACCGCCAAGGGGCGTGCCACCCGCGACAGGATCGTGCAGGCCGCCGCCGAGCTGATTGTCACCCAGGGGCTGTCGGCCTCGAACATGGAGAATGTCCGCAGAGCTGCATCGGTCAGTGGTTCTCAGCTTGCTCACTATTTCGCCGACAAAAGTGCGCTGATTCGTGCGGTCATCAGGCGCCAAATCGGCGTGGTTCTGGACTTTCACCGCCAGCCCAAGCTTGGAGACCTGGACTCGTTCGACGACTTCGAACGGTGGATTGATCTCAACATGCGCTACCTACGGCGCATCGGAACTTCCGGTGGCACACCCACTTACCATGCGCTGGCCGCGCAGCTGGCGAAGTCCGACGACGCGACCCGCGCCACATTGGCGGCAGGCTACTGGCGGTGGGTCGAGTTGCTCGAATCAGCCATCCAGCGAATGAAACATCACGGCGTTCTCGACGCGAACGCCGACTCGCGACAATTGGCGTTGGCCATCGTCAGCGCTCACCAAGGCGGCGCCACGTTGGCGTTTACCTATCGGGCGGAGTGGCCACACGCCGATGCCACGCGGTTCGCCGTCAACTATCTGCGGATGTTCGCCACCGATCCGGCTGAGCGGGAACCGCGTGCAGCGCGACGTCCCCGTGGTCGGCGCCGCACAACATAGGCCCACTGACTGATGCCAAGGCGCAACGTGAACGAAGACAGCACATCGCGATTCACCCGCAAGGGACTGGCAACCCGGCGACGTATCGTCGGCGTCGCTGCCCGGCTCATGTTCGAGCGCGGCGTTGCCAACACCAGCATCGACGAGGTGCGTAACACCGCCGGGGTCGGGGGATCGCAGATCTCGCACTACTTCCGCGACAAACGCGATCTGACCCGCCAGGTCATCTCCGCGCGACGCGACGACGTCATGGCATTTCACAAGCAACCGCAGCTCGGTGCGCTCGATAGTTTCGAGGATCTGCAAGCATGGGCCGACGCCTGCGTAGCCGACATCGACACCGTCTACCGGCTGGGCGGATGCATCTATGGCTCCCTGGCCGGCGAGCTGATCGACGCCGACGACGAAATCCGCGACGATCTCGCCGACGGGTACGACCAGTGGCTCGAGCTATTCCAGACCGGCCTGACAGCGATGCGGCGGCGAGGCAGTCTGCGTTCTGACGCCGACCCGCGACACCTGGCTGTGTCGCTGGTCATCGCACACCAGGGCGGCGCCATGCTCACGCATGCCACCGGTGACGCGGAACCGCTGCGGGTCGCCGTCAACGCCGCCGTCGACTACGTGCGCTCCTTCGCGGCTACTCCCGGGCCCCGTAAAAGCCGATCGACCCCGGCGCGGCGCAGATCCAAATCCTGACCCGAATGGGCTACCAGGGTGGCGACGATGGCGCGGCACACGGTCGAGGCCAACGGCGAATAACAACCCTGGACAAATTTGGGTGGGACCGCCCATAATATTGGGTTAGTTGACCCATTAAATTCGTGCTGGCGATGGTAACCTGACCGCCGCACTTCGGCTGTCGAAATGCAATATCCGAAGGCCGACTAACGATTTGGAAAGAGACAAGTGATGGCCACCATCAGTAATGCCACTGCCGCACTGCCCACGGCGCCGGCGGTGGTTCGCGAGCAACCCGGCGGGGAGAGCATGCGCGCGATCATCCTGAAAGGATTCGGCGGGCTCGACAGCCTGGTCTACACAGACATCCCCAAGCCGCTGCCCAAGGACGGCGAGGTCGTGATCAAGGTGCAAGGGTTCGGTATCAACCACGCCGAGATGCACATGCGCCGGGGGGAATGGGCAGAAGCCGCGGAAGTCAGCGGCATCGAGTGCGTCGGCATCGTCGACTCGTGCCCGGGAGGGGAGTTTCCGGTAGGCGCCAAGGTGGCGGCGCTGATGGGCGGTCTGGGGCGAACGATCAATGGCAGCTACGCCGAATACACCCGGGTGCGTGCGGCGAATGTAGCCCTCATCGAATCCGACCTGCCCTGGCCGCAGTTGGCAGCCCTGCCGGAGACCTTTGCGACCGCTTGGACATGTCTGTTCCGCAACCTCAACCTGGCCGCCGGACAGACACTCGTACTACGAGGGGCAACATCATCGTTCGGCCAGGCCGCACTCAAGATGGCGGTCGCCGCCGGCGCACGGGTCATCGCCACCACACGTAGCTCCAAGCGCTCTTCCATGCTGCAGAATTTGGGTGCTTCGCGCGTGGAGTTGGAGAGGCCCGACCTGGCGGCCCACATCGCCGAATCCAAGCAGATCGACGCCGTCCTCGACCTGGTGGGCAACAGCACCATCCTCGACTCCCTCGACATGCTGCGCCGCGGCGGCACGGCCTGCCTGGCGGGATGGCTGGGTGGACTTGATCCCATCGGTGATTTCAACCCGCTGCTACGCATGGCCAGTGGGGTGAACCTGAACTTCTTCGGCAGCTTCGTGTTTGGAACCCCCGGCTTCCCGCTTTCCGACGTGCCTCTACAAGACATCGCACACCAGGTGGCTGACGGCAAGCTCGACGCCAAGCCGTCGCACGTCTTCTCGTTCGATCAAATTCACGAAGCGCACCGAGTTATGGAGGCGGGAGAAGCCGGCGGGAAGATGGTCGTTGTCATGAACTGATGCACGGCCACAAATACCGCTTCCGGGAACTTTCGCGTTAGGAAGGACATAACGATGGGTTTGGCATGGCAGCAAGGTCCCCTGGCGACCGGTTCGATCGGACACTTCCTCACCGAGCAGCCGTTACCAGAGCGCCTGCTGTACGCGGAGCCGTTGCGCCGCCGCATGCGGGTGCGCTTCGCCGACAAGTGGATCGCCGACAGCGAGGATGTCATCTTGCTACACGAGCCGGGCCGCTACCCGGTGGCCTATTTCCCACGCGGCGATATCGACTCGGACATCCTGATCGCCGAGGACCGGGTGACCCAGCACCGCGACCTCGGCGACACGCAGTGGTTCACCGTCAAGGTTGCGGAGCGAGAGGCCAACCACAGCGCCTGGCAGCACGTAGGCTTGCCGCAACATGCAGCCGTGCTGGACGGGCGGCTGGCATTCGCCTGGCGCGCCATGGACGCCTTCCACGAAGAAAACGAACGCATCGTCGGGCATGCCGCGGACGCCTATCACCGCATCGACATCCGCTCTACCTCAAGGCATCTCGTCGTAAAGGATGGCGAGCAGGTGATCGCCGACACGAAACACCCATTGGCGCTATATGAATCGGGCTTTGCGCCCCGCTGGTACGTACCCCGCGAGGATATCCACGAAACGGCCCTCAAACTCGTTGATATACAGACCTTTTGCCCATACAAAGGGATATGTTCCTACTACGACATCGGCAGCCGCCAGCGCGCCGCATGGTCCTACATCAACGCCTGGCCCGAAGTAGGGCGGGTAACCAATCTGGTGTCCTTCGAACCCGACAAGATCGACGTCTATCTCGACGGCAAACAGCTACAGCTCGAGCCCGGCCAAACCGTCATCCCCCATGGTGTTGACCGAGCACTCGACACCGATGAGGTGCTTGGGAAAACACCCACCGGGATCACGCGATGAAAGCGCTGTTAGAGGTTGGCTGGCGCGGGGGATTCCTTCCGGGCCTTGATCCAGACCGCGCCGATTACGCGAGCTTTGCCGATTTCCGCGACCCCGACGGTAATGCCTGGGTGCTGCAAGAACGCAACCACCAGCCGACATGAACTCACAGAACCGGCTGACCACACCGTCTGTACTCGTATTCGACGTGAACGAGACGCTGATCGATATCGAGTCCATAGCACCGCTTTTCGGGGAGCTGTTCGGTGACGAGCGGGTGCTCCGCGAATGGTTCGGTCAACTCGTCATGTACTCGATGACCGCCACCTTGGCGGAATCCTATGTGGATTTCTTCACTCTCGGACAAGGCGTGTTACACATGCTGGCCGACATCTACCGGGTAGACGTCACCGACGACGACGTACATCGCCTGCAGGCTGGGATGCGTACGATGCCGGCGCACCCCGACGTCGCAGACGGACTCACAGCCTTGCGCGACAATGGCTTTCGTCTCGTTACGCTGACGAATTCACCGCACAAGGCTGGAGTGCAGACACCGCTCGAGAACGCCGGGCTCGCGGACTTTTTCGAGCAGCAGTTCAGCGTCGAATCCTGCCGCGCGTTCAAGCCGTCGCCATCGGTCTACCGGTATGTGTGTCAACAGCTGGACGTGGCGCCCGCGGATTGCATGATGGTGGCCGCCCATGTGTGGGATACCCTCGGCGCCCAAAACGTCGGCTTCAGCAGCGCCCTCATCACACGGCCGGGCAATCCACCGCTGCCAGTTGACGGCATGCCGCAACCCGACCTCGTGGTAAGCGACCTGCGCGAGCTCGCCGAGCAGCTCATCGCCCGGCCACGCTGAGCAGCTCCCGCCGTCGAACTGGACGCGACGAGTCGAAAAGCGAGAGAATCTGCAGGGATTCGCCTGCGGATGAGAATTGACGACAGGAGCGATGATGGCAACGACGGATGGATTTCACCCCGACTTCGACAAGACGACCACGAAAGCCGCGCGCAACCGGGTACACCACGTCAAGGCGTCGGACATCAGCTCTGACACCGCACAGTCCGAGGGACTGCGGCGCTTCGCGGCGCTGTCCGGCGACTCGGTCGGTGCGGAGAAGCTATGGATGGGTGAGACACACGCGCTACCCGAAACCGTCTCGTCCAACCATCACCACGGCGAATCGGAGACCGCAATCTACGTACGAAGCGGTAATCCGGAGTTCGTATTCCACGACGGCGTCCAAGAGGTACGCATCTCAACTGCGCCCGGCGACTACGTCTTCATCCCGCCATATCTGCCGCACCGGGAGGAAAACCCCGACCCGAACACACCAGCGGAAGTCGTGATTGCGCGCAGCACCCAAGAGGCCATCGTCATCAACCTGCCCGCGCTATATCCGCTCGAAGGTGCTCAGTAGACCGCGATTTCGATGAGGTTCCCATCGACGTCACGGCAGTAGTGCGAGGTCATCGGACCCAACGCACCGATCTTGGTTACCGGCCCCGAGATTACTTCAACTCCGCACTCCGCAAGGTGGGCGCTCACCTCGTCGGGTGTCGATCTGGTGATGAAGCACAAATCCTCGGACCCGGCTGCTTCAACGGATCCGGTCGCCCAGTCAGGGTCGTCGGCCAGCGCGCCGACTGGTCGCAGGTTGATCTTCTGATCTCCGAAGCAAAGAGCAGTTCTATTGGACGGCCCGAACGTCTCTCGCCTCATGCCGAGCACCCGCTCATACCACGATGCGGTGGCCTCAATATCGCGACAATTCAACACAATATGGTCGAACCGTTCCACCGCTAATCCCACGTTCAACCCTCCTGATCGTTGCGGAGCTGCGTCGTCAGCGCGGCCGCCAGGTCATCGGCAGCATGTTCGGCGAGCGGATGGTGGGCGAAAATCATGTGGTACCAGAGTAATCCGATTACTTGATTGACGACGGTATCGGGCCTTTTGAGCGAGGGATCCATCCGCGGTGCTGCGCTCGCCCCAGGATCTGAGCCAGTGAACCACGCGCCGCGGTACCTCCTTTGCCGCGTTTCAAACTCGACCCGGACCAGGACTGAACCGTTACCGACCTTGATCTACTGGTCGTAAGACGTTTTAATACGTCTTGTGCCCAGTGGGTCGTTGGATCTGGACGCCGCCAATCTGCGCATAAGACGCGGCAGCGTGCCCGCGAGCACCCAGCTCGCCGAAGCGCTCAAGACGCAGATCATCCAGCAGCGCCTGCCCCGCGGGGGGCGTCTGCCCAGCGAACGGGAGCTGATCGAGCGTTCCGGTTTGAGCCGGGTGACCGTGCGCGCGGCAGTGGGAATTCTCGAGCGCCAGGGCTGGCTGGTTCGCCGGCAAGGGCTGGGCACGTTCGTCGCCAACCCGGTGAGACAGGAACTGGGCTCCGGTGTACGCACGATTACCGAGGTCCTGGCGAGCTCCGGCATCACTCCGCAGGTGGATGTGCTGTCCCATCACGTGGGCGAGGCGCCGCAACGGGTGGCCGAAACGCTGGGTCTGTCCAAAGTCCTATGCATCAACCGGCGTTTTCGCGATGGGGACCGACCCTTGGCCCTGATGACGGCCTACCTTCCGCTGGGGCTGGGAAAAGCTGTCGAGCCGCTGATGTCGAAAGCACCGGGTGCGCAGATCAGGTACGCGATGGAATCCACCTACACGATGTGGGAGCGAGTGGGAGTCCATATTGCCCGGGCCACCTATGAGATCCATTCGGCCGGCGCCTCCCTAGAGGTCGCCGCCGCGTTGGATCTGCCGAAGGGCTCACCGGTGTTGGTCCTCGAGCGCACCAGCTACACCGACGCGGACAAACCCGTCGAGGTGGTGGAGTTCCACTATCGTCCGGAGCGGTACCGCTTTTCCGTCACGTTGCCCCGGACAATGCCAGAACCTGGCGCCGGAATAGTCGAGACGCGAGATTCGACCCCAATCGCGACGCTACCTGGCCCGTAACGGTTGAGGGAACGCATTGATCGCACGACCTTGACCGCTGGGCGGACTTGATGCTAAGCAAGTGCTCAGCAAGGTGGGTTAACGGCTTTGGCGAGCACCGGGAACGTGTTATCTCGGCTCCGCGGTTGAGGAGGACACAATGACGGCCACGCAGCTGGTCTTCGACCCGTTCTCGGAGGAGTTCTTCACCGACCCGTATCCGACCTACCGGCGGATGCGCGAGGAGGCGCCGGTCTACTACAGCGAGGAATACGACTTCTACGCGCTGACCCGCCACGAGGATGTCGCCGCGGCGTTCAAGGATTACGAGACGTATTCGTCGGCGCGCGGGATCGAGCTGTCCATGATCAAGAAGGGCGGGGTTCCACCGGAGTCCAAGTCAATGATCTTCATGGATCCGCCGGAACATCGGCGGATGCGCAGCCTGGTCAACAAGGTCTTCACCCCACGCGCGATCACCGCGTTGAAAGACACGGTCACCGAGCTGATCGAGTACCACCTGGCACAGGTCGACACGAGGCAATTCGATGTAGTCGCCGACTTCTCAGCACTGTTCCCGGTCGAAGTGATCAGCACGGTCCTCGGGGTGCCCGCCGAACACCGGCAGCAAATCCGGCACTGGGTCGACACGTCATTGCATCGCGAGCCGGGACAGATCGAGATGGACGAAACCAATTGGGAAGCAGTCCATCAGACCGGGGCGTTCTACTACAACCTGATCCAGGAGCGACGCAAACAACCGCAGGACGACATGATCAGCGGCCTGATCGCCGCGGAGGTAGAACGCGACAGCGGCGGCGCCACCCAGCTAGATGACATCGAAATCACGGGCTTTGCAACGCTTCTGGGGGGCGCGGGTGCCGAGACCGTCACCAAGCTGGTCGGGAACGCGATTGTGCAGTTCGCGCGCAACCCCGACCAGTGGCAAAGACTGCTCGACGACCGCTCCAAGGTGCCGGCCGCGGTCGAGGAGGTGTTGCGCTTCGAGGCGCCAACGCAGTACAACGTCCGCTATTCCCTCAAAGACGCCCATCTACATGGCGTCACCATCCCCGCCGGCAACCCGGTATTTCTGTTGGGTGGATCGGCCAACCGCGATTCCGACGCGTTCACCGACGCCGATAAGTTCGACATCGACCGTGACCGCACCGAGGCGCAGAACCTCGGTTTCGGCTACGGCGTGCACAGTTGTCTGGGCGCCGCGCTGGCTCGCCTGGAGAGCGCGGTTGCGCTGGAGAAACTGTTGGAACTGATGCCCCGTTACGAGGTGATCTGGGACGGCTGCAAACGGGTGAGCATGACTAACGTCGCGGGCTGGTCCAACGTTCCGGTGCGAGTGCTGCCCTGACGGCACCCGCTTCGCTCAGCGAATTCTCAACAATTTCTTTGGTCCCGCCTCGCTCGGCTCAAAGCATCCGCAAAGTCGCTGGCCTCAGCATTGGTTGCATGACGAGCGAGCCGCTCTGTCGCAAACCTGATCGAGCGCTACCTGTGCACGCGCGGCAGCCGATACTTCCGCGGCGCGCACGATGGCGAATACTTCTATGTCGCCAACACCCGTCCGCGCCGGCTACACGTACACCTCGAGATCGCCCCCGGGCATCACGACGTGTTACTCATTCGGGTTGCTCCCGTCGTGCTTCTTCCCCGCTTCCGACCGCCCCTGGCTGACGCACTTCGCCGACACGTGGAATCAGCAAGATCGCGAAGTCACCGCGATCGTGCACGGCTCATCTGATCCACAGCGCATCGGTGTTGTCGCACGCCGCTCGCAATGGATCCGGGGTTGCGTTGCCTTCGACGATTTCGCTACCTTCGTCGACCGCACCATCGCAGCCGCGATCGAATTCTTCGGCGAGTTGGCCCCGATTGTCGAGCAGCCATCGATGACGCACAGCCGTTGGTGTTAGACGCCGGCTGAGCGATCTCACGACAGCGTCGCGCTGCTCCCTGATATCGGGGCGCGGGTCCCCTAGCTCAGTCCGGATGGCACCCCACGGGTCGGCGTAGCGGCCCGGGGCGTTTCGGTAAGCGGCGCGGCGTTTGAGGAAGTGCCGGGCGACCGGGGAGACGAGCCGCATTGGGTAGCGCCGCCAGCCGGCGGCCGCACGCATCTCCGCAAGCATTTCCGGCCAGGTGTGATGTTGGAACGACAGTGCCTGCTGAGCGCGAGTGGTATCCATCCAGTCGGTGACGAACCAGTCCTCGTCGCTGTCGGGGTCGCCCGGCCGGCCCCGCGGGCAAGACGTTGACCAGGCCCCTGGCGGCGGCCAGCGCCTTACCGACGTCGCCCTGCTGCAGCAGGTGCGACTCATCGCCACCGATCAGCAGAATCTCACCGGCAACATCGGCGGTAGTTGCAGTCGGCGAATGCGGCCGCGGCATCGCGGACGTCGACGCTGTGCAGCCGCCCGTCGGTCGGCAGCGCACCTTCGAAGAAGAGCGCGTCGAGGCTGAAGGGCATCGCGCCCGGCTCGACACTCATTACCCCGGCGAGGCGCAGGATCACCCACTCCAAGCCGGAGGACCGGACGTGTTGTTCCACCTCGGCTTTGTGTGCCCCGTAGAGATCTGACGGCTGCAGCGGGGTGTCCTCGTGTACCAGTTCGTGGTGCCGGTGCGGGTTGCGGGCACCGTGCACGGCGTTGCTCGAGGCCTGGATAAAGCGCACCCGATGTGGGCATGACTGCGCGGCGCGCAGCAGCGCCACGGTCGCGTCGACATTGACGCGGCGGGCCAGTTCGGGCTGCCGATAGATCACCGGCGGGATGACCGCGGCCAGGTGGATGATCACTGTCGGTGCCGTCTCGGCAACGAGACGGTCCACCTCACCGGGGTCCGTCAGGTCCGCCCAGCGCGCCTCGACCCCGGCGGGCAGGGATCCAGCGGCTTTGCGCTGGGTAGGCGTGCCGAGGTCAGTGGCGACCACATGATTGCCGTCGGCAGCCAGCCGTCGCACGGTCTGCGATCCGACCAGGCCGAAACCGCCTGTGACAAGAACCCTTTCAGACATCGTTCCTCCCGAATTCGCGTCAAGTGTGGTAGGTCACACCTGCGGATATGACATTCTCATAAATCGAGAGTACCATATCCTCTACAGATGTAGAGCGCCTACAGGGTAATCCTCATCACGTCTTCAAACACGGCACAAAGATCGCGGAGAGAACCATGAAGGGCGCTGCAGCCGACAATCGCGAGACCGCCAAATGGGATCCGGCGTTCACCAAACAGATCGCGAACGCCATCGGGCCCTGGATCAAGCGGTGGTATCGCGCCGAGGTGCGAAACGTTGACAACGTCCCGGCGGCCGGTGGAGCGCTGGTGGTGTCCAACCACTCCGGCGGCATGCTCACGCCCGACGTGTTGATCTTCTCCCCGGCCTTCTACCACACCTTCGGTTACGACCGCCCCATCTACACCCTGGGCCATTACGGCCTATTCATGGGCCCGCTGGACGGCTGGCTGCGACGCCTCGGAGTCATCGAGGCGAGCCGCGAAAATGCAGCCGCAGCACTGCATTCGGGCGCGGTGGTGTTGGTGTTCCCGGGCGGTGACTACGACTCGTACCGGCCTACGTTCAGCGCGAACACCATCGACTTCAATGGCCGTACCGGCTACGTCAGGACCGCCATCGAAGCCGGGGTGCCGATCGTGCCCGCCGTGTCGATCGGTGGCCAGGAGACCCAGCTGTTCCTGACCCGTGGCAACTGGTTAGCACGCAAGCTGGGAATCACCAAAGCTCGGATGGACATCTTGCCACTGAGCTTCGGGTTCCCGTTCGGGCTGAGTGTGATCTTCCCGCCGAACGTGCCGTTGCCGGCCAAAATAGTCACCGAAGTGCTCGATCCGATCGACGTCACAGCCCAATTCGGCAAGAATCCCGACGTCGAGGAGGTCGACGCCTACGTGCGTTCAGTGATGCAGACCGCGCTCGACCGGCTGGCCGGCGAGCGCCGGTTCCCCGTGTTGGGCTGACCAATGCCCGCGATCAGCGCCGCCATCGGACGGCCGCGGCGATGCGCTTCGGCGTAGTTGTTGTTCTGGATGCGTCGGCACGGCGAGGTGGCGTGTGAAAAGACTCAACGGTATGGACGCGATGCTGCTCTACAGCGAGACGCCGAACCTGCACACGCACACGTTGAAGGTGGCGGTCATCGACCCTTCCGACTTCGACGGCGAGTTCGGTTTCGAGGTGTTCCGGCACCACGTGCGCCGCAGGCTGCATTTGCTGGAACCGTTGCGCTACAAGCTCGTCGACATCCCGTGGCAGCTGCATCATCCGATGTGGCAGGAAAACTGCGAGGTCGACCTGGATTACCACCTGCGGCGGGTACAGGTCCCCGCGCCGGGCGGCCGGAGGGAGCTCGACCGGGTCATCGGTGAGGTGGCCTCCACGCCGCTGGATCGCACCCACCCGCTGTGGGAATTTCATTTCGCCGAGGGCCTGTCCGGCGGACGGTTCGCGTTGATCGGCAAGATTCATCATGCGCTGGCCGACGGCATCGCCTCGGTCAATCTGCTGGCCCGCGCCATGGATCTCAAGGACGCGGCGACCGACGAGCGCGACAATGACGAAGCCGGTGTCGCAGCCTCTGCTGCTGACCTGCTGCGCGCCGCAGCGCGCGACCACGCCCGGCAAGTCGCCGACCTGCCACGGCTGCTCAAAGACGCGGCCGTCGGATTGACCCGGGTGCGCCGCCGGTCCAGGGAGCGCGGGAATCACCCCGATCTGGCCGACGCGTTCGACGCACCGCCGACCTTCCTCAACCACGTGGTGTCACCGCAACGGTGGTTCGCCAGCGCGACGCTGCCGCTGGCCGACGTCAAAGCCACCGCCAAGGCGTTGGGCATCACGATGAATGACCTGGTGCTGGCGACGGCCGCCGGCGGATTACGGAAACTGTTGTTGGCCTACGACGGCAGAGCCGACCGGCCGATTATCGCGTCGGTGCCAACCGCCACCGACAAATCGGACCGGATAACGGGCAACGAGATCAGCGGTCTGTCCATTTCGCTGCCAGTTCACATCGCCGACCCGACCGAACGGGCGCGGCTGGTTGCGCTGGCGACCCGAATTGCCAAAGAAGACCACGAAATTCTCGGTCCACGTCTCTACGGCCGGATGATGGCGTATCTGCCGACCGCGATTGCCCCAGCCGCGTTCCGGTGGCTAGGCAAGCGCGACGTGCCGAACAAGATGATGAACGTAGCGGTGTCCAGCGTCGTGGGGCCGCGTGAGCGTGGCCACTTCGGCGGCGCCGCAGTCAGCGAGATCTACTCGACCGGCGTCCTTTCGCCGGGCGCCCCGGTCAACATCACCGTGTGGAGCTACGTCGACCAGCTGGGAGTAGCGGTGCTCACCGACGACAAGACGTTCAACGACGCGCACGAGGCGACCGACGCGCTCAGCGCGGCGTTTGCCGAACTACGCAGTGCCGCAGGCGTTTCCGCTTAGGCGGCCAGAACAGCGTCCAGCGCCGAATAGAACAGGCCCAGCCCGTCGTCGGAGGGACCGGTCAACGCCTCGATGGCATGCTCGGGATGCGGCATCAGCCCGACGACGCGGCCGTTGGCTGAGCTGATGCCGGCGATGTCATGCAGCGAGCCGTTGACGTTGTCGTGGTAGCGAAACGCCACCCGGCCCTCACCCTCCAGCTCGTCGAGCACACTCGCAGGTGCCACGTAACGGCCCTCGCCGGACTTCAGCGGCACCAGCAGGTCGGCGTCAGGCTCGAAACGCGAAGTCCATGCCGTCCCGGTCGAGGCCACCCGCAGCCACACATCGCGGCAGATGAAGTGCAAACCCGCGTTGCGAGTTAGGGCGCCGGGCAGCAGCCCCGCCTCGCAAAGCACCTGAAAACCGTTGCAAATTCCCAATACCGGCATACCGCGCCGCGCGGCGTCGACCACTTCCGCCATCACCGGGGCAAATCTGGCGATCGCGCCGGCCCGCAGGTAGTCACCGTAGGAAAAACCGCCGGGCACCACCACGGCGTCGACTCCCTTGAGCTCGGCGTCGCCATGCCACAGACTGACCGCCTCGGCGCCGACACGCCGCGCGGCCCGCGCGGCGTCCACATCGTCGAGTGTCCCGGGGAAAGTGATGACGCCGATTCGTGCTGTCACAGCGCTTCCCGGCTTATCGTCCAGTCCTCGATCACGGTGTTCGCCAACAGTGATTCCGCGATTTCGGCGAGCGCCGAATCGTCGATGGTGTCGTCAACTTCGAGCTCAAACCTCTTGCCCTGGCGGACATTTGAGACCCCGGCATGGCCGAGTCGGCCCAGCGCGCCGACAATCGCCTGACCCTGCGGGTCGAGAATCTCTGCTTTGGGCATCACATGCACGACCACCCGGGCCACCGGCGCTCCTCCTCAGATCTTGCTCGGCGCTAACTCTACCGGCGACAGGTGCCGCACGCGGCTCACGGGCACGAAGCGATGTAAGCCTCGCACAATGGTGCGGTCATGGAGTCCAGCACCGGATCGTCTGCCATCGAGGGCCAGGGTACCTGCGGCGGACCCGACGACCAGAGCGTGAGCTCGGTGATCGTGCTGCTGGCCACGTGCGCGACCAGGTAGGTATGCATGATGACCGGTCCACTGATGACCGCGGCCATCCGGTTCCGTTCGTCGCTGGTGATCGACGGCGACTGCTGCGACGACCCCTGCTGGCAGCCGCGCAGCGCGGCGAGAGCATTACTGAACACCGAGCCCGCGGTCGCACCACCGCGGGCCGTATCGCCGCGCCAGTGCAGGATCTGGGCCTGCAACTGCCACTGACCGTCCGGGTGGACGACGGTCACACGGGCCGCAACAGCGGAATCGCGGGGGTCCTGCGGTACCGGCGGCGCCGCACACAGACCCTCGAACCGGAAGCGCGGCCCGGTCCCGGTCACTTGCACCGCCAGTCCGGCCGGCACGGGCCAGTTGTATACCGAGTTCAGCGGCACGGCACGCTGCTGGATCCACGCGGTGTCTGGGATCTGGTCACAGACCGGCGGGCACGTCTGCGGCTCTGCGTGTGCCGGTAGGACGACGACCAGGGCCACCGCGAGGCCGCCGGCAACCAGCATCGTCGCCAGGATCACCCGCATCGGCATCACCCCCGTCAGGGCACAATCGTAGACATGCAACTGACGCATTTCGGCCATTCCTGCCTACTTGCCGAGTTCGATCACACACGCGTGCTCTTTGACCCCGGTAACTTCGCGCACGGTTTCGAGGGAATCACCGGGCTGTCCGCCATCCTGATTACCCACCAGCACCCCGACCACGTCGATATCGCCCGGCTGCCGTCGCTGCTCGAGGGCAATCCGGATGCCGGGCTCTACGCCGATCCGCAAACCACCGTACAGCTCGGCGAGCCCTGCCAGGCGGTACATGTTGGCGACGAGCTGCAGATCGGTGAGCTGACCGTTCGGGCCGTCGGCGGCCGGCACGCGGTCATCCACCCGGAAATCCCTGTGATAGAAAATATTTCGTATCTGGTCGGGGACGCGGACCATCGTGCGAGGTTGATGCATCCCGGTGACGCATTGTTCGTACCCGACGAGGCGGTGGACGTCTTGGCCGCTCCGGCGGCGGCGCCGTGGATGAAGATCTCCGAGGCCGTCGATTACCTGCGTGCGGTGGCGCCGGCCCGCGCGGTACCCATTCACCAGGGGGTCGTCGCCCCGGACGCGAGGGGCATCTACTACAGCCGGCTCACTGAGATGACCAACACCGACTTTCAGGTGCTGCCCGAAGAAAGCGGAGTCACCTTCTAGAGCCGAGTTCTACTGGCCCAACAAAGTGGCTAGGTGATGTCGTCGGCGGCGCCGCGGCCGGCGGCCCGACCGGAGAAAATGCAGCCGCCCAAAAACGTGCCCTCCAGGGCCCGGTAGCCGTGCACGCCGCCGCCGCCGAATCCGGCTACCTCGCCGGCCGCGTACAGCCCTGTCAGCGGGGTGCCGTCGGTCTTGAGTACCCGTGCGGCCAGGTCAGTCTCGATGCCGCCCAATGTCTTTCGAGTCAGGATGTGCAGTTTGACCGCAATCAGCGGTCCGGCTTTCGGATCGGTCAACCGGTGCGGCGCCACCACCCGGCCCAGTCGGTCACCCAGATAACCGCGCGCGGCACGGATCGCGGTGATCTGACCGTCTTTGCTGAACCTGTTGGCCACCTCGCGATCGCGGGCGGTGACCTCGGCTTCCACCGTCGCGTAGTCCAGTGGAACCACATCAGGCAGCTTGTTCATGCCGGTCACCAACTCGCGCAACGAGTTTGCGCTGACGAAGTCCACGCCTCGGTCGACGAAGGCCTGCACCGGCCCCGGCGCGCCGGAACTGGCCCGGTTGCGCAGCAGCTCCCTGACGCTCTGCCCGGTCAGGTCGGGGTTCTGTTCCTGACCGGAGAGCGCGAATTCCTTCTCAATAATCTTGGCGTTCAACACAAACCAGGTGTAGTCGTATCCGGATTTCGTGATGTACTCCAACGTGCCGAGCGTGTCGAAGCCGGGATACAGCGGAACCGGCAGCCGCTTGCCGGCTGCATCCAGCCACAGCGGCGACGGACCGGGAATGATCCGGATCCCGTGCAGCGGCCAGATCGGATCGTAGTTGGTGATGCCCTCGGTGTAGTGCCACATCCGGTCGGGGTTGATCACCCGCGCGCCGGCCTTCTGCGAGATTCCGATCATCCTGCCGTCCACGTGGGCGGGCACCCCGCTCAGCAGTTGCTCGGGAACGCGGCCCATCCGCTCCGGCCAGTTCTTGCGCACCAGATCGTGGTTGCCCCCAATGCCACCGCTGGTAACGATCACTGCTGATGCACGGAACTCGAATTTTCCCAAAGCTTTTCGTGATGACGGCACACCACGAGGTTCGGCCGATGGCTCCAGTACGGTACCGCGTACCCCGGTCACCGTGCCGCCCTCGACGATCAATTCGTCCACCTGGTGGCGGTGCGCGAAGCGCACGCTCGAGCGGTCCCGCAGCTGACGCGCGAAGATCTCGACCAAAGCCGGCCCGGTACCCCACGTGATGTGAAAACGCGGCACGGAATTGCCGTGCCCCTGGGCGCCGTAGCCGCCACGCTCGGCCCAACCCACCAAAGGAAAGATCTTCAGGCCCCGGTCGCGCAGCCAGCTGCGTTTCTCTCCGGCCGCGAAATCGACGTAGGCATGCGCCCACTGGCGTGGCCAGTAGTCCTCTTCACGATCAAACGCCGCCGTACCCAACCAGTCCTGCAACGCAAGTTCGTGACTGTCGCGAATGCCTAGGCGGCGCTGCTCAGGGCTGTCGACGAAAAACAGCCCGCCGAACGACCAGAAGGCCTGCCCACCCAAGTTGGCGCTGTTCTCCTGGTCGACGATCAGCACCCGCAAGCCGCGATCCACCAGTTCGCAGGCCGCGACCAGGCCCGCCAAGCCCGCTCCGACAACGATGGCATCGGCTGCGAAACCGGCAGCTGAGGAATCGCTCATGTCGGAACAGGGTAGTGCCCCGCGCCCGGCGATTAATCAGACGGCTTGGTCACGCAGCATCGACAACAACCTTGTCGGGCCGCCATTGGTAGACCGTCGGGGTGCACCCGTGCATCGAAGCCAAGTCGACGGCGTCGAGCACGGCCTGCAGCGGCCCGGGCTTGCGCAACTGACGGCCGGCTATTGCGATACGCACGATCCCGCCACGACGGGAGATCCGGTCGGCGGAAAGCACAACCATGCGGCACCACCACGGCTCGGTCAGGAAGCCCTCTCCGATGCCAAGCACACGGGTGCGGACCGTAGTGTGGCGGACCAGGTCGGTGACGCCGTGCAGATCGGCCAGCAGTCGAAACCCGTTACGCGGCAACGCCTTGACAACGCCCGGTGACACTACCCAGCCCGGCGCCGCGAATAGCCGGGTGCGTAAACCGAGGTGCTCGAGCACCCGGTCGGCGGCCGTCAACCGGAGGTTGGCCTCATGTGCCCGCAGCATGGCGAACTCGCCACGCCGCTTCTTGGTGGCCGCGTCGTCGTAGCCGTGTAGCACGATGGCGTCGCCTCCGGCCCGCCGGGCAGCCAGCCACTCGACTGTGTGCGGGTCGCGGTCGAGTCGGTAGTCGCCGGACAACCGTGGGGCCACCAGCAGCGACACGGGCACCTTGCGGGCATCCATTTGTGCGCAGAACGCCTCAACGTCGCCCAGGGTGCGCTCCCCTATCCCTGAGACCGAGACGATCAGTTTTCCAGACACACCCGCAGTTTGCCGATCTCAGGTGTCGGGATGGTGAAGGACACGCGGACAGCAGGCGTATATCAAGCCCGCAAGGATGCAGGCCAGACACCACTCGGGGTCCGATGCCTGAACCTGTCGAGCGGCCCTCGGGTGTGACCGACAACCAGATTCGCGCGAGGTCAGCAAACGCCGACCGCCATCGGCGCCGGTGATCGATTCGATATGCTAAGCAACGCCATGGAGAAGGCCCGTTCCGCAGCGGCCGACACCCCGCTGCCCACCGCCCCCACCCGGCGATTGGGCGCCGGTGAACATGTCTATCCCGACAAGCTGGACGCCGGGCTGCTGCGGATCTCCGGCGTTTGCATCCTTGCCACGGTGATGGCGATCCTGGATATCACCGTCGTCAGCGTCGCGCAACGCACCTTCATCGACCAATTCGGCTCGTCGCAGGCTGTCGTTGGATGGACAATGACCGGCTACACGCTCGCATTGGCGACCGTGATTCCGGTAACGGGTTGGGCAGCCGACCGATTCGGCACCAAACGGCTCTTCATGGGCTCTGTGCTGGCATTCGCGCTGGGCTCGCTGCTGTGCGCGGTGGCGTCAAATATTTTCCAGCTCATCGTGTTTCGAGTGGTACAAGGCATCGGTGGCGGCATGCTGATGCCGCTGGGGTTCATGATCTTGACCCGCGAAGCGGGCCCCGGGCGGCTGGGCCGCCTCATGTCGATCCTGAGCATCCCCATGTTGCTCGCCCCCATCGGTGGGCCCATCCTGGGCGGCTGGCTCATCGACACCTCGAGCTGGAGGTGGATCTTCCTGATCAACCTGCCAATCGGTCTCGTCACCTTCGTCCTCGCGGCGGTCGTGTTCTCACGAGATCACCCGGCGCGGTCGGAGACCTTCGACGTCGTCGGGGCGCTGCTGCTGTCACCCGGCCTGGCGACGTTCCTGTTCGCGGTGTCGTCCATCCCGCGCTGCGGCACCGTGGCCGACCGCCGCGTGTTGATACCGGCGACCATCGGTCTCGCGTTGATCGCGGGGTTCGTGGTGCACGCGTGGCACCGCGCGGATCACCCACTCATAGATCTGCGGCTGTTCCAGAACAAGGTGCTGACCTCGGCCAATCTGACGATGCTGGTATTCGCCACCGCCTTTTTCGGCGCCGGCCTGCTGCTCCCGAGCTACTTCCAGCAGGTGCTGCACCTGACGCCGATGCAGGCCGGAGTGCACATGATCCCGCAGGGACTCGGCGCCATGCTCACCATGCGGCTGACCGGTCCACTCGTGGACAGACAGGGTCCGGGCAAGATCGTGCTGGTCGGCATCGCGCTGATCACCGCCGGCCTGGGTGCCTTCGCCTTCGGTGTGGCCAAACAGGCCGAGTACCTCCCCACGCTCCTGGTCGGATTGGCGATCATGGGCCTCGGCATGGGTTGCACCATGATGCCGCTGTCGGTTGCGTCGGTGCAGGCGTTGACCCCGCACCAGATCGCCCGGGGCACAACGCTGATTAGCGTCAGCCATCAGGTGGGCGGCTCGATGGGAACCGCGCTGATGTCGATGATCCTGACCAACCAGTTCAACCGAAGCGAGAACATCTCCGCGGCAAACAAACTCGCGTCACTCCAGCAGAAGGCCGCCACCAGCGGGATGCCGGTAGATCAAGCCGCAATACCCCGGCAGGCACTTGCCCCCGGGTTCGCGGGCAACGTGCTGCACGACCTTTCGCACGCCTATACGGCGGTGTTCGTCATCGCGGTCGTGTTGGTGGTGTTCACTATCATCCCGGCAGTGTTTCTGCCGAAGAAGCCGGCCAGCCAAACAGCCGGCGAATAGTACGGTTACCCCTCGAACAGCATTGTCGCGATCCGCTTCACAGTGTCCATCGGATCGGCCTGTCGGACTTGAGCGTTGACCGCGTCGTTGAGCCACAGCATCGAAAACCCATGTACCAGTGACCATGCCGCCAACTGCGCGCCAGCGGGATCGGCATGTGCATTGTGATCCCGCAGCGTGGCCACCCCGCGTGACAGCTCGGCGCCGGCGGCGGCCTCGGCGGCGGCCAATTTGGTGTCTGAGACATCAAGCAGCGACTTGTCGAACATCACCTGATAATGGCCGGGGTGCCCGATGGCAAACCGCACATAGGCCAGGGCCGCGTCGGCGAAGTCTCCCCGGGCATCGATCAGCGCCTCAGCCAGCAGCAGAAATCCCTGGGTGGCCAACGCGGTGAAGAGGCCGCGGCGATCGGTGAAGTGGTGCGCGGGCGCGGCATGTGAGACGCCTGCGCTGCGGGCCAACTCGCGCAGGGAGACCCCGTCGGCGCCGCGCTCGGCCACCAGGCGCGCGGCTTCGGTCAGGATCACCGCACGCAGGTCGCCGTGATGGTAGTTCGTGCGGTTCATACAGCCAGCATAACGATGCAACTTGACAGTGGCTAGATTGCGGCCTTATCTTTAAGCAGACCGTGAACTTGTCAGTGCCTAGATTGGAAGTTCGAGATGGCTCCGTTGATCACTCTGCTCCTGAGCAGCATCGCCGCTCGGTGCATTGGCTGGCTTGGCGTCGGCTATGTCAACAGCTGGACAGCAGCGATCGCCGTCGGACTGGCGGCGATGTTCATACTGACGGGGTTTGCCCACTTTGCGCCGCAGCTGCGTGGTGACCTCATCGCGATCGTGCCACCCCGGTTGCCCGCGCGCGGCTACCTGGTCACCATCACCGGCCTGCTCGAGCTGCTGGGCGCCGTGGGGTTGTTGCTTCCCGTGACCCGAGTGGCCGCCGCCGTGTGCCTACTGGTGCTGATGCTGGCCATGTTCCCGGCCAACGTCTACGCCGCCCGGATGCCCAATCCGCCTAAGTCGATGACGACGCAGCTACCCCTGCGCATCGCCATCGAGGTTGTTTTCCTGGCCGCGGCCGTAGCGGTCACCGTCGGCAGCGGCTAGCAGCCAGGCGTATTGGAATGCGGTTTCTTCCCATGCCCGGTAACGACCGCTGACGCCGCCATGACCCGCCGCCATTTGGGTCTTGAGCAGTACCGCGTTGCCGTTGGCGTTCGCGTGCCGCAACGCCGCGACCCACTTGGCCGGCTCGACGTAATAGACCCTGGTGTCGTTCAGTGACGTCATCGCAAGGATGGCGGGGTACTGCTTGGTCTCGACGTTCTCGTAGGGCGAATATGACTTCATGTAGGAGTAGACTTCGCTGTCGCTCAACGGGTTTCCCCATTCGTCCCACTCGGTGACGGTCAGCGGCAACGAGGGATCCAAGATAGTGGTCAGTGGGTCGACGAACGGGACTTGCGCGAGGATCCCGGCAAAGAGATCCGGTGCCAAGTTGGCCACCGCGCCCACCAGCAGACCACCCGCACTGCCGCCCAGTGCCACCAACTCGCGCGGTCGGGTCAGTCCCGAGTTCACTAAATGCTTTGCCACCGCGACGAAGTCGGTGAAGGTGTTCTTCTTCTCAAGCAACTTGCCGTGCTCGTACCACAGCCGGCCCATCTCGCCGCCGCCGCGGACGTGGGCGATGACGAACACCATGCCCCGGTCCAGTAACGATAACCGTGCGATGGAAAAGCTTGGATCCGTGCAAATCTCGTAGGCGCCATAGCCGTAAAGCAGCGTGGGCGCCGGGAACTCGAGGCCGGCGCGATGCACGATCGACACCGGGATTTTGGTGCCGTCGTCTGCGCGCGCCCAGTCGCGGCGCTCTACGTAGTCAGTGTGCCGGTAGCCGCCAAGCACGGGTTGTTCACGCAGTAAGACGCGCTCACCGGTAGCCAAGTCGATGTCATAGATCCGCGTCGGAATGACGAGAGACCCGGCTCTGATCCGCAGTTTGGGCGACTTCCAATTTGGATTGCCACCCAGGCCGGATGACATCAGCTCGGATTCGAATGAGATCTCTTCGGGCTCACCGTAGCCACCGTCGGACTCAATGGGCCAGAGCTGGATTCGCGGCAATGCCTCGCGCCGGTAGCTGACCACCAGTTGATCGGCGAAGGCATCCACGCCGTCGAGCCGAACATCGTCGCGGTGCGGGACCAGGGTGCGCTGCTGCGCTGGGTCGCTGACGGGCGCCTCGGTGAGCGTGAAGTTCACCGCACCGTCGTTGTGCAGGATCAAGAATCGATCCTGTCCCCCGACTATCGCGTGCTCCACCGAATACTCGACACCTTCACGTCGCGGCAGCACCACGGTGAACTCTGCGTGGGGATCAGCGGAGTCCGCGTAGCTCATCTCGGAGGTGATGGAGGAACCCGAGGCAATGAACACGTAGGCTTCGCTTCGGGTGAGTCCGACCCCGAGCCAGAAGCGTTCGTCGGCTTCGTGATACACCAGCTCCGACGGTTCGCCGGAGCCCAGCCGATACCGCCACGCCTTGTCGGGACGATGGGCGGCGTCCAAGGTCACGTAGTAGACGGTGCGGTTGTCGGCAGCCCAGGTCACTCCGGCACCGATATCGGCGATCTCGTCGGGGAACATCTCGCCAGTGCGTAAATCCTTGAATCGCAACGTATAGCGTTCATCGCCAATGGTGTCGACAGAGTACGCCAGCAGATTGGCGTCCAGGCTGACCATGGCGGCGCCCAGTGCGAAGAAGTCGTGTCCCTCAGCCTCGATATTCGAGTCCAGCAAAATCTGTTCACCGGGTATTTCGGTGTTCTCGTCTAGCGTTGGCGGAGTCCAATCATCGGGGTCAGCTACCGGACACCGGCATTGGGCACGATATTGCTTTCCTTCGAATGTGCGGGCGTAGTACCACCAGTCACCTTGACGAGTCGGCACCGAGAGGTCGGTTTCCTTGGTGCGCGCCTTGATCTCGTCGAAAATCTGCTGTCGCAGCGGCTCAAGGTGAGCAGTCACTTGATCGACGTAGTCGTTTTCAGCCTCGAGGTAGGCGATGACTTCAGGGTCAGCCTTCTCACGCAGCCATTCGTACGGGTCGACGAAAACGTCTCCGTGGTATTCCCGCCGGGTCTCTACCCGCTTGGCGGCTGGCGGCAAAGGCGTCTGTGCAACAGACTCCGTCATGCGGCCGGTCCGATCCAGTCATCGAAGCTCATGCCGGAAATCCGTTCGTAGGCATTGATGTAACGGTCGCGGGTGGCGCCGATGATGTCGTCCGGGAGCGCTGGCGGAGGTTGCGAGCCGTGACGGTCCCAGCCGGACTCGGGACTGGTGAGCCAGTTGCGAACGAACTGCTTGTCGAAACTGGTCTGCACCATACCCGCCCGGTAATCCGCGGCCGGCCAATACCGCGAGGAATCGGGAGTGAATATTTCGTCGGCCAGCACCAGGTTGCCATCGCGGTCGGTGCCGAATTCAAACTTAGTGTCCGCGATGATGATTCCCGTCGTCAGGGCATGATCGGCGGCCTGAACATAAATCTGCAGCGTACGGTCGCGTAGCTGGTTGGCGCGCACCGCGCCCACCATCTCGATCACCCCGGCAAACGAAATATTCTCATCGTGGTCCCCCAGTGCGGCTTTCGTCGCCGGGGTGAACAGCGGCGTGGCAAACTTGCTGGCCTCGACCAGACCCGGCGGCAACGTGATACCGCAGACCTTCCCGGTCGCCTGGTAGTCGAGCAATCCCGAGCCGGTCAGGTAACCGCGTGCAACACACTCCACCGGGAGCATCTCGAGCTGCCGCACCACCAGAGCGCGGCCAAGCATCTCGTCGGGGATACGCGGGTCATCCGGCGGCCCGGCCAGGTGATTGGGGGCGTCGACGAGGCCGAAGAAGAACACGCTCATCGCGGTCAGGATGCGGCCCTTGTCCGGGATTGTGCTGTCCAGGACATAGTCGTACGCAGAGATACGGTCGGTCGCGACCAGCAGCAGGTGCTCGTCGTCGACGCGGTACAGCTCACGGACCTTGCCGCTGGCCAGATGCTGGTAGTCGGACACTGCGGGGCGCATCGGGTCAGCCTATCGGGCGCCGCACAGCCGACCCCGTGCCGGGAGCTGTGCTGGTATTGAGGTTATGACATCCCGGTTCTTGCCCTACTCCAACAGACCCGTCCGGCTGCTGGCCCAACTGTTCAGCGATTTCGCCGTCGTCGTGTGGACAGCGATCTGGCTGCTCGTCGGTATGGCCGTCTACGACGCCATCTCGACAATCGCCGAAGCCGGCCGACAAGTCGAAAGCGGCGCGCACGGCATCGCGGGCAGCCTGGCGTCAGCCGGCCATGGCGCGCAGCATATTCCGCTAGTGGGCGATGCGGTCAGCAAGCCGCTTACCGCTGCCAGCCAGGCTGCCCTCGACATCGCGGGCGCCGGGCATGACCTGGACACCACAGCGAGCTGGCTCGCGGTGTTGCTCGCGATGGCGGTCGTCGCCCTCCCGATCCTGATAGCCGTCATGCCGTGGTTGTTCCTGCGGCTCCGCTTCTTCCGGCGCAAACGAACGGTGACCGCCTTGGCCGCCACCCCGGCCGGCGAGCAACTGCTGGCGCTGCGGGCACTGACCAACCGGCCGCCACGCAAACTGACCGCCGTCAGCGCCGATCCGGTCGGTGGGTGGCGTCGCGAGGATCCCGTCACCATCCGTGCGCTGGCCGCGCTCGAACTGCGATCGGCCGGGATCACGATTCGTGCGAGCTAACGACCACGCGCCAGGCGCAGTAACGCGGCGACGACGACAATCAGCCACGCCGCCAGCGCGTCCCAGAAAAAGACCAGCGACACGGTTACCAACGAACGCTGTTCGATCTCGGCTGCCATGGTGTAACTGGCCGCGGAGTACATGCCCAGCGGGAAGACGAACGCCCACCACACACCGGCGAAGTGCAGCATTTCGGGGCGGTGGCTGATCTGGTGCAAGCCGAAGTAGATCAGCGGCGGAATCCACAGCGTGGCCACCACCCAGGTCACCACGGTGACGACGAGCACCGGCCCAGTCAGCCAGTGGGGAGACAGCCTGAGATGCCAGCCGGCTGTCCAGCACCGCACACGCGGCGACAAATGTGAACAGTCGCAACGTGACATCGGGATCCGTCATATCCCAGTGCGCAAACCGATGCGTGACGATCACCAGGACGACAAGAACCACCAGACCCAGCGATGCGAGAACGCCCATCGTTTCACTGATCTCGCGGTAATGGTGGTTAGCCGCAGCGATGGACAAGATTCCCGTCGCCATCACCGCGGCGAACACATCGGGTGACGGCTCGACATCGGCGAGCCGGAATGTCACTGTTCCTCAGCCAGTTCCACGACGAGGTGCCGGATGCCGGTATGCCGATTGCTGCGGGTCCATTCAACTGGCTGCACAACCCGCACGCTGGAAAACCGCGACAGCAGTTCCTCGTAGAGGACTCGCAGTTCCAGCCGGGCCAGATTTGCGCCCAGGCAATAGTGCACACCTTGGCCGAAGCCCAGGTGCGGGTTCGGTTTTCGGCCGATGTCGAACTCGTCGGCGCGATCGAACACGCTGGCATCGCGGTTAGCCGAGCCCTCCCAGATCTGCACCTTCTGTCCCGCCTCGATCGACTGTCCGCCGAGCGTGTCATCGCGTGTAGCGGTGCGCCGTTTCGATGGCGAAGGTGACGTCCACCGGACTATCTCTTCAATCGCCGTCGGCAGCATCTCGAGATCGGCACGCAGCGCGCGCAATTGCTCCGGATGGTCGGCCAACGCCAGCAGCGCGCCGGCGACCGCATTGCGGGTCGTCTCCGCACCGGCACTGAACAGCAGACTGAAGAACAGGTACAACTCGATATCCGAAAGGGCCGGCGCGTCGATGTCGTCGAGCGTCGCATTAGCGACGGCCGACAGCATGTCGTCGGTCGGCTCAGCGCGCTTCGACGCGATCAACTGCTGGCCGTAGGCGTACATCCGCGAGCCGGCCTCTGCGGCAGTTTCGGAGACCGACAACTGCGAAAGGGATGCCTTCCGCGAGCCGCCGAAGTCGAACTGCGGCTCGATGGCCTCGAAGAGCCAATGCCGTTCGGATTCCGGCACTCCCAGCAGGATGCATATCATCTGCATCGGCAGTTCCGCGGCGATGTCGACCAGGAAGTCGAATGCTTCGCCCGGCACCACCGCATCCAGCAGCCGGCGCGTCCGGGCGCGCAGATCGTCCTCGACCAACCCGATCATCCGCGGTGTCAGCCCGGAGCTGACGCATCGCCGAATTTGCGAATGCCGCGGGTCGTCCATCATGTTGAGCACTTGGCCCGCGATGGCCAAGTCCTGCAACAGCGTGCCGCCGAACGGTCGCAAACCTCCGGTGACCGACGAGTAGGTGACCGGATCACGCAGTACCTCAAGTGTTTCGGCATGCGTAGCGACCGACCAAAAGCCCTCTCCGTCGGGGGTGTTGTCGGTCGGCTCGTGCCAGTACACCGGCGCCTCTCGCCGATGGACGGCGAACAGCTCGTGCGGAAATCCGTTGGCGAAGTTGTCCAGATCGGTGAAGTCGATACCCGAGAGCGCGCCGGCCAGGGTCACAGGATCGCACTCGGGGTGTATTTGGCCGCGTCCGGGTATCGGCCGACCAGGGTGTCCACCATCGCTACGACATCGTCGACCTGGTCACCGGCGGCACCGGTGAACGCCTTCTTGTCGGCCAGCGCGGCGTCCAGCGCCGCGCGGTCCAACGGCAGCCGTGCGTCGGCGGCCAACCGGTCCAGCAGATCGGGCTCGGCACCGCGTTCCCGCATCGCCAGCGCCGTCGCCACGGCGTGTTCGGAAATCACATGGTGCGCGGCCTCTCGCCCCATACCGGCGCGCACCGCCGCCATCAATACCTTGGTGGTGGCCAGGAACGGCAAGTAGCGATCCAGTTCGCGCTGGATCACCGCTGGGTAGGCACCGAACTCGTCGAGCACCGTCAAGAACGTCTCGATCTGTCCGTCGATGGCAAAGAAGCCGTCCGGCAAGGCAACTCGGCGCACCACCGAGCAGAACACATCGCCCTCGTTCCACTGCGCGCCCGCCAGTTCGGCCGCCATCGACGCGTAGCCGCGCAGCACCACCTGTAGCCCGTTCACCCGTTCACAACTGCGCGTGTTCATCTTGTGCGGCATCGCCGAGGACCCCACCTGGCCCGGCGCGAAACCCTCGGTGACGAGTTCGTGCCCGGCCATCAACCGGATGGTGTGGGCCATCGACGATGGTCCGGCACCGACTTGCACCAGCGCGGAGATCACATCGTGGTCCAGCGAACGTGGATACACCTGCCCCACGCTGGTCAAAACCGTTGCGAAGCCCAAGAATTCGGCGACACGACGCTCAAGCTCAGCCAGCTTGGCCGCGTCGCCTCCCAGCAGGTCGAGCATGTCCTGCGCGGTTCCCATCGGGCCCTTGATGCCGCGCAGCGGGTAGCGGTCGATCAACTCACGCAGCCTGGTCAGCGCGATCAGCGTCTCTTGCGCCGCGGAGGCGAATCGCTTGCCCAACGTGGTGGCTTGCGCAGCCACATTGTGGCTGCGTCCGGCCATCACCAGATCGCGATAGGTCACCGCCCGTTCAGCGAGCCGCGCTACCACCGCCACACCGTGTGAGAAAACCAATTCCAGCGACCGTCGGATCTGCAGCTGCTCCACGTTCTCGGTCAGATCACGACTGGTCATCCCTTTGTGCACGTGCTCATGACCGGCTAGCGCATTGAATTCCTCGATGCGGGCCTTCACGTCGTGGCGCAGCACGCGTTCGCGGGCGGCGATCGAAGCCAGATCCACATCGTCGACCACTCGCTCGTAGTCGGCGACCGCCTCCTGGGGCACCGCAACGCCCAGTTCCGCCTGTGCGCGTAGCACTGCCAGCCACAGCCGCCGCTCCGCGACGACCTTGGCCTCCGGCGACCAGATGGCGACCATCTCGGCGCTGGCGTACCGGGCGGCCAGCACGTTCGGAATGCTCACAAAGACACAGCTTACGGTCGCGGTGGTCCCGATGGCCCGCTGCGGCCATAGCCTATGCAGGTGTTCTTCGCCGGCGTCGACCTCTCCTGGGCGGGTCGTAATCCGACCGGTGTGGCCGTCGTCGACACCGACGGCTATCTGGCGAGTGTCGGCGCGGTGCGCGACGATGACGAGATCCTGGCCGCGTTGCGACCGTACGTGAGTAGCGATTGCCTCGTCGCCTTCGATGCCCCGCTCGTGGTGACCAACAGCACCGGCCAGCGACCGGCCGAGACCGCGCTCAACCGTGACTTCCGCAGGTTCGAAGCCGGCGCGCACCCGGCCAACACCGGGAAACCCGAGTTCGCCGATGTTCCGCGCGCGGCGCGATTGGCTCAGGCGTTGGAGCTCGATATGGACCCGCGGTCATCGGCTGCGCGGCGCGCCATCGAGGTGTATCCGCACCCGGCAACGGTGGTGCTGTTCCGGCTGGCGCGGACTTTGAAGTACAAAGCCAAACCCGGCCGTAGCCTCGACCAGCTCAAATCGGAGCTGCTAATGCTGATGGACGGCGTCGAGGAGCTCGCGCGCACCACAGTGCCGCTGCGTGTCGCCGGCCACGACGCCTGGGTCGAGCTGCGCCGGCAGGTGGTCGCCGCGCAACGCAAGAGCGACCTGCGCCGCGCCGAGGATCCCGTCGACGCCGTCGTCTGCGCCTACGTGGCGTTGTACGCCCAGCGTTGCCCGGCCGGTGTCACGGTCTATGGGGACTTCGCCACCGGGTACATCGTGACGCCGTCGCTGCCCCCGAACCTGGTCCGCCCGTAATGCGACCGGGTCAGATCGGTACGGGCCGGTGATCGATGGGTGCCAGCACCTCGATGAGTTCGACCACCGTCTGCTGCGCAACCGTGCGGGGATCGCGGCCCTCGACCAATGCGGAAACCACCGAACCATCGACCGCACAGAGCAGAGTGCGGACTAGCTCGATATGCACGGATCGGCCGGATCGCTCGATGGCCTCGGCCACAGCCTCGGCGCGCTGCCGCAAGTTGCGGCGCATGGTCTCACGCAACGCGGGCAGGCGGGTACAGGCGATAAGTCGCTCATATCGCGATATCAGCTGGTCGGCGAGTCCCGGACCGGACACGTCCTCCACGAGCAAATCAACCAGCACCTCAGCGCTGGTCTCGGGCCCACGACGCCGCCGGGACAAAGAGTTGACCCGGGCCCGGAGCTGCGCCACCTCGATCATCCCGATGTGTTCGACCGCGCGGGCGATCAAATCATCGAGAGACGAGAAGTAGTAAGTGGTTGACGCCAACGGCAGGCCGGCCCGCTGAGCGACCGCTCGGTGTCGCACCGCTTCGAACCCGCCTTCGGCAAGCAGCTCGGAGGCCGCGCTGACAAGCGCGTACCGCCGGCGTTCTCCTTTCGGAGTAACCGCTGCTGTCATGAATAGCCATGGTGCCAGTCAAAGTGGTACTGCGATGCCATTTTGGCCAAACGGCCATGGCATGATTGCCCGCATGCCCGACTTGAGCCGCCGCGCAGTGCTCAGTCTTGGTGCCAGCGTGGCCGCCGGCGCGGCCGGCGCATATGGGCTCGACATCCTGTTCCAATCCCGTACATCTAAAGCCATCCCGGTGTCGAGGGCCAGCACTCAGGTTCCGTTGGCGCCGGCGCCGCCGCTTGAGCCGGCCCCGTCGGCTGAGGCAGCGCCAACCATGACGACCGGATCCTTCGTGTCGGCGGCGCGCGGCGGCGTATCGACCAATTGGGCGATCGCGCGTCCGCCGGGCCAAACCAAGGCGCTGCGACCGATGATCGCGCTGCACGGTAAGGGCAGTGACGCGTCCACCGTGATGGCCGGCGGCGTCGAGCAGGGTCTGGCCCAGGCCGTCAACGCCGGGCTGCCGCCCTTCGCGGTGGTCGCCGTCGACGGTGGCGGCAGCTATTGGCACAAGAGGGCATCCGGCGAAGACGCCGGGGCGATGGTGCTCAACGAGCTGATACCGATGCTGGATACCCAGCGTCTGGACACTTCGCGGGTGGCGTTCTTGGGTTGGTCAATGGGTGGCTACGGCGCATTGCTGCTGGGCGGGCGGCTGGGATCCGCACGTACCGCCGCGATCTGTGCGGTGAGCCCGGCGCTGTGGCTGTCCCCCGGCGCGGCGGCGCCCGGCGCATTCGACGGCGCCGACGACTTCGCGGCGAACTCGGTGTTCGGAATGCCTGCACTGGCATCGATCCCGATCCGGGTGGATTGCGGCGACAGTGACCCGTTCTATGCCACGACCAAGCAGTTCATCGCTCAACTGCCCAACCCGCCCGCGGGCGGTTTCTCCCCCGGCGGGCACAACGCAGAATTCTGGAGCTCACAGCTGCCGGCCGAGCTGACCTGGATGGCGCCGCTGCTGACGGCGTAAGGCGTCTGGGTCGCTCGCAGCCGCGTTAGGCCTGCGCGGAAACCCGTGCAACGATCCGACGGTGACCACGCCTTTCGGTTGGACCTTCCCCTACGCCTGGCCGCGAAAGCCCATTCTGGCCGCCAACGTTGTGTGCACGTCTCAACCGCTTGCCGCCCAGGCGGGTCTTCGGATGCTCGCCCAGGGCGGAAGTGCGGTGGACGCCGCCGTCGCCACGGCCATCACCCTGACCATCGTGGAACCGGTGTCCAACGGCATCGGGTCGGACGCCTTCGCCATCGTCTGGGATGGCAAGCGACTGCACGGACTGAACGCATCGGGCCGCTCGCCCGCGGCGTGGACGCCAGAGTACTTCGGCGGCAACGCTGTTCCGGCGCTCGGCTGGAATTCGGTGACCGTGCCCGGAGCCGTATCGGCCTGGGCCGAACTGCACACCAAGTTCGGAAAGCTCCCGTTCGAGAAGCTCTTCGAGCCCGCGATTTCCTACGGCCGCGACGGCTTCCTGGTCTCACCGACGATCGCCGAGCAATGGGCGGCGCAGGTCCCGCTCTTCAAGGACCAGCCAGGATTCGCCGAGGCGTTCATGCCGGCCGGGCGTGCGCCGAAACCCGGTGAGCGGTTTAGGTTTTCCGACCATGCGGCCACGCTCGAGAAGATCGCGGCAACCAACGGTGAGACCTTCTACCGCGGGGAACTCGCGGACAAACTCGCGGCGCACGCGGCGGCCAACGGCGGCGCCATGCGTGCCAGCGACCTCGCCGCTCACCGCGCCGACTGGGTCGGCACGATCGACACCACCTACCGTGGATACAGCGTCCACGAGATACCGCCCAACGGGCAGGGCATCGTGGCCCTGATCGCTCTGGGAATCCTGGAGCAGTTCGACATGGCCTCGTTGCCAGCCGATTCCGCTGATAGCGTGCATCTGCAAATCGAAGCAGTGAAGCTGGCTTTCGCCGACGCGCAGGCCTATGTCGCTGACATCGACCACATGCCTTTGCCCGCAGAACGCCTGCTGGATAAGGAATATCTCCGGCAGCGCGCCGCGCTGATCGACCGCGGCCAGGCCAAGTCGGCGGCCGCCGGCACCCCGACAGGGGGCACCGTGTATCTGACCGCCGCCGACGCGGCGGGGATGATGGTGTCGATGATCCAGTCCAACTACATGGGATTCGGCTCCGGTGTGGTGGTACCGGGTACTGGGATTTCGCTGCAAAATCGGGGTGCGGATTTCGCTGCAGCTCAAGGACATCCGAACCGGGTCGGCCCGCACAAACGCCCTTACCACACGATCATCCCGGGCTTTGTCACCAAGGATGGCAACCCCGTGATGAGCTTCGGAGTGATGGGCGGCACCATGCAGCCCCAGGGCCATGTGCAAGTGATGGTGCGCATTGCCGGCCACGGCCAGAATCCGCAGGCGGCGTGTGACGGCCCGCGGTTCCGTTGGGTGCACGGGACGCAGGTCAGCTGCGAAAGAGGTTTCCCCCAGTCAACGCTCGATGAGCTCCGACGGCGCGGGCACGACCTGGTTGCTGTGGACGACTACAACGAGTTCGGTAGCTGCCAAGCGATTTGGTGCCTCGATGGCGGGTATCTCGCGGTGAGCGATCCGCGTCGCGACGGGCAAGCCGCAGCTTTCTAGACTTGCCGGTGCCGAACGGCCTTCGGCAATTCCCCTTGACCTAACGCATGCGGCACGTCAAACTGGGATAAATAAACCAACCGTCGGTCTAATAATGAGGCGTTGGTGGCTAGGACGGTCAACTTTGCGGAGCACGCCGCGCGGCGTGATGAAATCCTTGATGCAGCGCAGCGGTTGATCCTGTCCACGGGCTATGAGCGCCTGACGGTTCAGGACATTCTTAATGACCTGCAGATCTCCAAAGGAGCCTTCTACCACTACTTCGACTCCAAGCCAACGGTGATCGAAGCCCTCACCACACGGCTGGTCAGTGAATCCGAGCGAGCCCTTGCGCCTATTGTCGAGAACGCCGGGATGGGGGCTGTGGAGAAATTGCGGGCCTTCTTCGGTGAGATCATCCGCTGGAAGTCGGAGCGCCAGAACCTCTTTGTGGCGATGCTGCCGGTATGGTACGCGTCCGACAACCTCGCCTTCCGGCTGTTGGTGGATCGGGAGAGCGCGGGACGGTTGGCACCGCTATTGAGCGCGATCGCCCGTCAGGGTGTCGACGAGGGCCAGTTCGTGACCGCTTATCCCGATCAGGCGGGGCCCATCATCTTCGCCGTCATCCAGGCACTCCAGGACGCGATGGCCCAGGGGCTGCTTGACCTCCAGCACCGATCACCGTCGTCGTCGCGCGTCGAAGAGATGGTGAACACGCATGGGGCGCACATGGAAGCGATTGAGCGGTACCTCGGCGTGCCGACAAACACGCTGAATCGTGTTGACGCCCGGGCAGTGAAGAGTTGGATCGCGACGTTACACCGCGCCAATGCCGCAGCAGACGGAAAGCTTTAGAGTCCATGGAGATTTGGCAGACGACATGCCTGGTGGCCGGTGGCGGTCCGGCCGGCATGATGCTGGCCTATCTGCTTGCACGGTCGGGAGTGCAGACGATTCTGGTCGAGAAACATGGCGACTTCCTCCGCGACTTCCGTGGCGATACGGTCCATCCTTCAACCACCGAGCTGATGCATGAGCTCGGACTGCTAGAGGAGTTCCTGCAGCAAGTCCCGCACGAAGCGATGGAACAGCTGGGCATCGGATTCAAAGGCCAGACGTTCGATCTGATCGATTTCCGCCACCTGCCAACCGCATGCAAGTACGTAGTCTTCATGCCCCAGTGGGATTTCCTGAACTTTCTGGCGGGCAAGGCCAAGCGGTACCCGAGCTTTCGGCTCGAGATGAGCACCGAAGCAACCGGCCTGCTGTGGCAGGCCGATCGCATCGCCGGCATCACCGCCCGCGCCGCGGGAAATCCAGTCGAGATCCGCGCCGACCTGACGGTCGCGTGCGATGGACGGTGGTCTGTCGTTCGGGAACATTCGGGACTGCCGGTCAAGGAGTTTCCGATGCCGATCGACGTGCTGTGGTTTCGGCTGCCACGTACTGACTCGGCTCCCGAAACGCTCGGGTACCTCGGCAGTGGTCAGATCGTGATCGCGATCAACCGTGGCGAGTACTGGCAGTGTGGCACGATCATCGACAAGGGCAGCTTCGAACGAGTGCAGGCCGCAGGGCTTCAGGCATTCCGGTCCAGTGTTGCTGCCGCCGCCCCATTCCTGATCACCGGCCTCGACGCGTTGACCGACTGGGACCAGGTCAAGCTGCTGTCGGTGCGTGCCAACCGGTTACGACAGTGGTGGTTGCCAGGCTTGTTGTGCATCGGAGACGCCGCCCACGCGATGTCTCCGGTCGGCGGGATCGGCGTCAACTACGCCGTCGCCGATGCTGTGGCTGCCGCCAACGCACTCGCTGAACCGCTGCGGCTTGGGCGGATTTGCGACGAGGACCTGCGTGCGGTGCAAAAACGCAGGCAGACCCCCACCAAAATCGCGCAGCGGCTGCAGGGCGAGCAGACGGCGAACCTCGCGCGCCTGAGCGAGGCGGATCCGCCGCTGTGGATTTTGCGGCTGCTGAGCCACAGTGCGCCTGTCAAACGGCTACTGGGCCGCACGGTGGGACTCGGTATCCGTCGCGAACACATCCGCACAGTCGAGCAGGCCTAAACGCTGATCTTGCCCTCGGCCGCCGCAAGACCGATGTCGTTCCGGAAGTGACTGCCCGGCAATCGAATTGAGCCCAGAATTTCGTAGGCACGGGTACGCGCCGCGGCCAGATCGGCGCCGGTGCCCACCACCGACAGCACCCGGCCGCCGGACGAGACGATCGCGCCGTCGTCGCGTCGGGTTGTCCCGGCATGCAGTATCCCGTCAACTTCGGAGCCGACAACGACATCTCCGACCCGGGGGCGTCCGGGATAGTTTTCGGCCGCCAGCACCACCGTCACCGCGGCGCCGTCACGCCAGCGCAACTCGTCGAAGTCCGCCAAACTCCCGGAGCCTGCGGCATACAGTAGCTGCCCAAGTGGTGAGTCCAGTAGCGCGAGCACGGCTTGCGTCTCGGGATCACCAAAGCGGCAGTTGAATTCGACTACCGCCGGCCCCTTCGCCGTAATGGCGAGCCCGACGTACAGCAATCCGGAGAAGGGGCTTCCCCGCTTGACCAGTTCGGCCGCAACAGGTTCGACGATCCCGCTGATCACGTCCCGAAGCACACTCTGGGGGAGCCATGGCAGTGGCGCGTAGGCGCCCATGCCGCCGGTATTGGGTCCGCTGTCGCCCTCGCCAACCCGCTTGAAGTCCTGTGCGGGCAACAGCGGCACCACAGTCTCACCATCGACAACACAGAACAGCGATACTTCCGGGCCGTCGAGAAAAGACTCCAGCAGCACCGGGTGCCCGGCCTCGAGCAGTCCGGCGGCATGCGCACGCGCGACGTCGCGATCCGATGTCACCACCACGCCCTTGCCGGCAGCGAGAGCGTCGTCTTTCACCACCCAAGCCGGGTCGTCGGCGGTCGGTCCGAACCGGTCCAGGGCGGCATCCAAATTCGCTGGGTTGTCGACGATTTCGCTCGCGGCGGTGAGGACACCGGCCGCTGCCATGACCTCCTTGGCGAACGCCTTGGAACCTTCGATGCGAGCGGCGTCCTTGCTCGGTCCGAAGCACACTATGCCGGCAGCCCGCACAGCGTCGGCCACCCCCAGCACCAGCGGCACCTCGGGACCGATGACCACCATGTCGGCCCGGACCTCACGAGCCAGAGCGACGACGTCCTCTCCGGAGGTGATGTCAACGTCGTGCTGCTCGGCCAGCCGGGTGGTGCCGGCATTGCCGGGGGCGATAGCTAGCCCGTTGACCTGTGGGTCTCTGCTAAGCGCCAGCAGTAGGGCATGTTCACGGGCACCGGAACCGATCACCAGGACGCGCACGAAACGTCACTTTAGCGGGCCGGTTCGTCGGCCAGGCGCTTAGTCGAGGGTGTTACGTGTATGCATCTTGACCGCAGCGTTGACGTTCGCCTTCTTGTCGTTCGCGGTGCCCTCAGCGGCGGCCTTTTTGCGTTTGGCCGTCACTCGTTTGATGACGCCGTCGAGCTTCGAACCCAGCGGGAAGCCGACGTAATGCGTCAGGAATATGGCCATCTCGCGCAGTTCTTCCCTGGTCAACTCCTCGTTCTGCAGGACGGCATTGACCTGAACCTCCAGCAACTCCTCCTGGTTCAGTGTGGTCAGCACGGCGATCAGCATCATCCGCCGGTCGCGCATCGAAAGACCCGGCCGCGTCCAGATTCGGCCGAACAGATGCTCAACGGTCAGCGCGAAGAACTCGCCAGGCACGTCCGGCATCTCCCACGCATAGACCTCGTTCATTTTCTCGAGGCCCTTGCGGCGCAATTCGTCCATCATGTCTCTTTCTGTGTGTGTGGTACCCCAAGGCCGGGCGCCAGCCGCTCAAGGGCCAGCTCGGCCAGCGGCAGGTCGACCGACAGCGCCTCGCCCAAGCCGAGCGCCAAGCTCAGGTCCTTCTCGCCGAGATCTCGCGCATGCAGAAATCCCTCATAGAGGAAGTGGCCCCGTTCAAGAATTTTCGTGTCGTCGCGGAACATGATCGACCCGGGGCCACCGCTCTGCTGGTCGGTGTGGCGCACGACGTTGCCGAGATCCTGCAGGTTCAGTCCCGCGGCCTCGGCCAGCTTCCAGGCCTCGCCCACGGCCGCGTACGCGGTGAATGTGAGCATGTTGCGGGCCAGCTTCATCCGGGTGCCCGCGCCCGGCGGGCCGGCGTGGACTACCAAGGACGCCCAGCATGCGAAGGGCTCCTTGATGCGCGCGAAGATTTCGTCGCTGGCCCCGACCATGGTCGCCAGCAGGCCTTTGCGGGCGGCGCCCGTGCCGCCGCTGACCGGTGCGTCGATGACGTGAATGTCGCGCGGTTCCAGTTCGCGCGCGAGATCCTCCGCGGTGGTGTCGCTGATCGTGGAGTGAATCGCGATGATGGTGCCGGGCTTGGCGTGTGAGGCCAGTTCGGCGACGACTTCACGCACCTGGGCGTCGTTGAGCACGGTGACGCTGATGATATCGGCGCTGGCTACGTCGGCGACGCTGTCGGCCAGCAAGGCACCCCGTTCGGCCAACGGTGTCATGGCCTCGGTCCGGATGTCGTAAACCGTCAAGCCCCCGGGCCATTCGAGCATCTTCTTGGCCATCGGTGTGCCCATGTTGCCCAGCCCGATGTATCCGAGCTTCAATTGATCTGCCACGACGCGCCGCTCCTCCTCATCGCTTCGCTCTGCATCGTCGCCGGCGGTCATGACCGAATTATCTGCCCGCCGTCGACGTTAAAAATCTGCCCGGTGATCCACGAGGCCTCGTCCGACAGCAGGAACAGGCACATGCCGATCAGATCGTCGGGAGTTCCCATGCGCGACAACGGAAGCCCCTTGACTATGTCGTCCACCATCTCCTTGGGCGTGGTGGTCCGGTTGGCCTCGGTGTCGATGGGCCCGGGGGCGATCGCGTTGATCCGGATGTTCCGGCCGCCGAGTTCCCGCGAGAGCTGCTGGGTCAAGCCGTTGACGCCGACCTTTGCCAAGCCGTAGTAGTTCGAGTACAGCCACGCAGCGGTGGACGACTGGTTGACGATCGCACCTCCGCCGCGCTTGGTCATCTTCTTGTACACCGCACGGGTGCACCACAACACGCCATCGAGATTGACGCTCATGAACTTCTTGTAGTACTCGGGGTCGATGGTTAGCAGGAAATCCAGCTTCATGCCCCCGAAGATCGCCGCGTTGTTGACGAGGTAGTCGATCCCACCAAACTCGGCCAGCGTGCGATCGGCCATCGCCTTGGCCGAGTCCGGATCAGAAACGTCGACCGGGATGCTGATGGCCGTGCCGCCGTCGGCGACGATCTGCTTGGCCACCCCCTCGGCCGCCTCCGCATTGATATCGGCGACGACAACCGCCGCGCCCTCGCGGGCCAGCGCCTCGGCGTAGGCCTGACCGATGCCACCGCCCGAGCCGGTGACGATGGCGACCTTATTTTCAAACCGCATTATTTCCTCTCGGGTGTGTCACTAGACCGCTGTCGCAATGGTTTTGACTTCCAGGTACTCCTCGAAGCCGGCCAGCCCCATCTCCCGGCCATTGCCGGATTGCTTGTATCCGCCGAACGGCGCGTCGGCGGAATACCACACGCCGCCGTTGACGTTGACGGTGCCCACCCGCATCCGTGACGCGAACTTGACGGCCCTCTCCGCGTCGGCGCTGAACACGGTGCCCGACAAGCCGTATGGCGAGTCGTTGGCGATGCGCAGCGCGTCATCGTCACCGTCATGGGCGATCACCGTGAGCACGGGGCCGAAGATCTCTTCTCGGGCAGGACGGGCGTCGTTGGTCAGACCCGCGATCACGGTGGGCTCGATGAAGAAGCCCGCATCCCTATCCGCGGGCCGACCGCCGCCGCACGCGAACGTCCCTCCCTCGGCGATAGCCAGATCCAGGTAGCTCTGTACCCGATCGCGCTGGCGCGCCGAGATCAGCGGCCCACAAACGGTTCCGGGGTTGCCGGGATCGCCGGGCTTGATCGAACCCATGGTGCCCGCCGCGATGGCGACAGCCTCGTCATAGCGGGCCCGCGGCACCACCAGTCGGGTCGTGATCGCGCACCCCTGCCCGGCGTGCATAGACGCGGTGAACGCCGAGACCGAGCACGCCCCAGCGAGATCGGCGTCGTCGAGCACAACGAACGCGGATTTGCCACCGAGCTCCAAGAACACTTTTTTGATCGTCGCGGCGGCATCGCCCATCACGCTGCGTCCGGTGGCCGTGGAGCCGGTGAACGAAATCATGTCTACCCGAGGGTCTTTGGCCAACAGCGCCCCGAGGGTGTGGTCACTGGATGTGACGATGTTGACGACGCCGGGCGGAAAGTCGGTCTGCTCGGCGATGATCTCCCCAAGCACCGCCGCACACCACGGTGTGTCCGGCGCCGGCTTCAACACGACGGTGTTGCCGGCGGCCAGCGCGGGACCCAATTTGGCGAGATTGATCTGGTGCGGGAAATTCCACGGGGTGATCGCGCCGACGACGCCCATGGCCTCACGCGCGATGGTGCGCCGGGTGGGGATTCCCATCGGCGACGCCTCACCGAGATCCTGGTTCCATACGTAGGACTCCGCGGTGTCGGCCGCGAAGCTCAGGTCGCCGACGGGGCCCTCCAACTGAGCCGCGGCGGTGAGCATGCGCGGTGCGCCGACTTCGGCGATGGTGATCTCGCGCAGCTCCTCTATGTGCTCGCGCATCGCATCGCGCAGCTGCCGAACACACCGCACCCGCAACTCGGTGTTGCGGGACCAGTCCGTGTCGTCGAAGGCGTGCCGCGCGGCATCGATGGCGCGGCCCATGTCGTCGGCGTCGGCGTCTGCTGCCACGCCCAGCACTTCTTCGGTTGCCGGATTGATCGTCGGGAAGGTGCCCGCATTTCCGGTCGACATCTTGCCGTCGATGAACAGTGCACTCACGCCGTCGGCCAACAGGGCCATCTCCCGCTCCCGTCTTTGGCAATTCCAAGGGGCAAATCCACAAAGTCAATCGAGTGGACAGTTGTCCGATATTGTCCCATCGCACCATAGCCTTCAGGTTGTCGGCGGTGCAAGGGCCGATCTCAGCCGCGGCGCCAAAGCTCGGAAAAAATACCTATTAAACAGGATATTTGCCGATCGGGCTTGCCTCGCGCCGCGTCTATCCGATAGCTTGGACATGTGTCCAGCGATGCCCTGGTTACGATCACATCCCAGGCCGAGCAGCAGACCGGTCAGGCGCCGCGCAACCGCCGCCAGGAGGAGACCTTCCGCAAGGTGCTCGCCGCCGGCATCGAAACTCTGCGCGAGAAGTCGTACGCCGACCTGACAGTGCGCGCGGTGGCGGCCCGCGCCAAAGTCGCCCCGGCCACCGCCTACACCTACTTCTCTTCGAAGAATCACCTGATCGCCGAGGTCTATCTCGACCTCGTCCGCCAAGTCCCCTACTTCACCGACGTCAACGACCCCATGCCCACCCGGGTGGACAAGGCGTTGCGCCATCTGGCCCTGGTTGTCGCCGATGAGCCAGAGGTCAGCGCGGCATGCACAACGGCGTTGCTCGGCGGCGGTGCCGATCCGGCGGTCAGCGCCGCGCGCGACCGGATCGGCGCAGAGATCCACCGTCGCATTTCAACCGCCATCGGGCCCGGCGCCAACCCCAGCACCGTGTCCGCGCTCGAGATGGCTTTCTTCGGCGCACTCGTGCAGGCGGGTAGCGGCGAATTCACCTATCACGAGATCGCCGACCGGCTGACCTATGTGGTGCGCCTCATCCTGGCCGGCGCCGGCGAGACAAGCCAGGAGACAACTACCTAATGACGGTGCATGTTGGAGACCACGAACTGGTCCTCGATCCTTACGACTACGACTTCCATGAAGACCCGTACCCGTATTACAAGCGGCTGCGCGACGACGCCCCGTTGTATCGCAATGAGGAACTGAAGTTCTGGGCGTTGTCGCGGCATCAGGATGTGCTGCAAGGTTTCCGCAACAGCACAACGCTGTCCAACCGCGACGGCGTGTCGCTGGACCCGGTGTCACGCGGACCGCACGCGTCGAAGACGATGTCGTTTTTGGCGATGGACGATCCCGCCCATCTGCGTCTGCGCACGCTGGTATCGAAAGGCTTTACCCCGCGCCGGATCCGGGAACTCGAGCCACGGGTCACCGAGCTCGCCGTGCAGCACCTCGATGCCTTGCTGGAGCATGCGGCCTCGGGTGAAACCGTGGATTATGTTGCGGAATTCGCCGGCAAGCTGCCGATGGACGTGATCTCCGAACTGATGGGTGTGCCGCTGGCCGACCGCGACCGCATCCGCGCCATGGCTGACGGCGTGATGCATCGCGAGGACGGCGTCAACGACGTGCCGGCTTCTGCGATCGAGGCCTCGATCAACCTCATCGTCTACTACCAGGAGATGATCGCCGAGCGCCGCAGGAAGCCGACCGAGGATCTGACGTCGGCGCTGCTGGCCGCCGAGATCGACGGCGACCGGCTCACCGACGAGGAGATTCTCGGGTTCATGTTCCTGATGGTGATCGCCGGCAACGAGACCACCACCAAACTCCTTGCCAATGCCGCTTTTTGGGGTCACAAGAATCCCGATCAGCTGGCTCCGGTCTACGCCGATCTGTCTCGGGTCCCGCTGTGGGTAGAGGAGACCCTGCGCTATGACACGTCCAGCCAGATCCTGGCCCGCACCGTGTCCGGCGAGCTCACCCTGTATGACACCACGATCCCCGAGGGCGACGTCCTGCTGCTGTTGCCCGGGTCGGCCCACCGCGACGAGCGGGTGTTCGACAACCCCGACGATTACCTCATCGGACGCGACATCGGCTCCAAGCTAATGAGTTTCGGCAGCGGCGCGCACTTCTGCCTGGGGGCCCATCTGGCCCGGATGGAAGCCCGGGTGGCGCTCACCGAACTGTTCAAGCGAATCCGCGGATATCAGGTCGACGAGGCCAACGCCGTCCGCGTCCACTCCAGCAATGTCCGCGGGTTCGCCCACCTTCCGATCACGGTGGAGGTCGCCTGAATGCCTCGCTTTGGACCACATCCGGCCCGCAGGCCCACGATCGTTGCCGGTGCCTCGTCTGGCATCGGAGCCGCCACCGCCGTTGAGCTTGCCGCCCATGGCTTTCCGGTGGCGCTGGGTGCACGGCGCGTCGAGAAGTGCCAGGAGATCGTCGAAAAGATCCGCGCCGACGGGGGTGAGGCGATCGCTCTGCCACTCGACGTCACCGACGCCGAATCGGTCAAGGGATTCGTGCACCAGGCGACCGAGCAGCTCGGTGACATCGAGGTTCTCGTCACCGGCGCCGGCGATACATATTTCGGGCGATTGCACGAAATCGACACCGAGACTTTTGAATCGCAGATCCAGATCCATCTGATCGGGGCAAACCGGTTGGCCACCGCGGTACTTCCCGGCATGGTCGAGCGTCGGCGCGGCGATCTGATCTTCGTTGGCTCCGATGTCGCGCTGCGCCAGCGTCCGCACATGGGCGCCTACGGCGCCGCCAAGGCTGCGCTGGTGGCGATGGTCACCAACCTTCAGATGGAGCTCGAGGGCACCGGGGTGCGAGCTTCGATCGTGCACCCGGGTCCCACGAAGACGGCGATGGGCTGGAGTCTGCCCGCCGAGGCGATCGGTCCGGCGCTGGAGGACTGGGCCAAGTGGGGTCAGGCGCGCCACGACTACTTCTTACGGGCGTCCGATCTTGCCCGGGCGATCGCGTTCGTCGCGGAGACGCCCCGGGGCGGCTTTGTGGTGAACATGGAACTTCAGCCCGAGGCGCCCCTGGCCGCGACGACAGAACGCCAGCAACTGAAATTGGATGAGAAGGCACTAGATTCATGACAACCGCCATCGTGCCGCGGGTTTCCGGCGGCGAAGACGAACACGGTCATCTCGAGGAGTTCCGCACCGATCCGATCGGCCTGATGCAGCGCACCCGTGACGAGTGTGGGGACGTGGGCGAATTCCAGTTGGCGGACAAACGCGTCATTCTGCTATCCGGTGCGAGCGCCAACGAGTTCTTCTTCCGTTCCGCCGACGAGGATCTCGACCAGGCCGAGGCGTACCCGTTCATGACGCCAATCTTCGGCAAGGGCGTGGTGTTCGACGCCAGCCCCGAGCGGCGCAAGGAGATGCTGCACAACTCGGCGCTGCGCGGCGAGCAGATGAAGGGCCACGCGGCCACCATCGAGGGCGAAGTCAAGCGGATGATTGCCGACTGGGGCGAGGAAGGCGAGATCGACCTGCTCGACTTCTTCGCCGAGTTGACCATCTACACCTCGACGGCCTGCCTGATCGGCCTGAAATTTCGCAACCAGCTGGACTCCCGGTTCGCGCATTACTACCACGAGCTGGAACGCGGCACCGACCCGCTGTGCTATGTCGACCCGTACCTGCCGATCGAGAGCTTCCGGCGCCGCGACCAGGCCCGCAAAGACCTGGTGGCGCTGGTACAGGAGATCATGAATCAGCGGGTCGCCAACCCGCCCAAGGACAAGAGCGATCGCGACATGCTCGACGTTCTGGTGTCGATCAAGGACGACGAGGGCAATCCCCGGTTCTCCGCCGACGAGGTCACCGGCATGTTCATCTCGCTGATGTTCGCCGGACACCACACCAGTTCCGGAACGTCGGCGTGGACGCTGATCGAGCTGATCCGCCACACCGACGTCTACGCCGAGGTGCTTGCCGAGCTGGAGGAGCTTTACGCCGACGGCCAAGAAGTGAGTTTCCATGCGCTGCGCCAGATTCCGAAGCTGGACAACGTGGTCAAGGAGGCCCTGCGCCTGCACCCGCCGTTGATCATCCTGATGCGTGTCGCCAAGGGTGACTTCGAGGTCGAGGGCTTCCCGATCCGCAACGGTGACTACGTCGCGGCATCCCCGGCGATCTCGAATCGAATTCCCGAAGACTTTCCCGACCCCGACGGGTTCAACCCGGACCGGTACAACAAGCCCGAACAGGCCGACATCGCCAACCGATGGACCTGGATTCCGTTCGGCGCGGGTCGGCACCGTTGCGTTGGTGCCGCTTTCGCGACCATGCAGATCAAAGCGATCTTCTCGGTTCTGTTGCGCGAGTATGAGTTCGAGATGGCGCAGCCGCCGGAAAGCTATCGCAACGACCACTCCAAGATGGTGGTGCAGCTGGCCCAGCCCGCCAAAGTGCGCTACCGCCGCCGCTAGATCGGAGGGTGATATGGGTTATCGGGTGGACGCCGACCTGGACTTGTGCCAGGGACATGCGATGTGCGAGCTGGAGGCGCCCGACTATTTCCGGGTGCCCAAGCGCGGCAAGGTCGAAATCCTCGATGCCGAGCCGCCAGATGACGCCCGCGACGAAGTCGAGCAGGCGGTGATCGCCTGCCCTACCCAGGCACTGTCCATCAAAGAAACAGGAGAATAACCGTGTCAGAAGCATCGGGATTCCCGCGCTCGGAACTCGACGAGTGGGTGCAGTCCTGGCTCAAGGCCAACAAGGACTGCGAGAAGGCGGGCGACTGGAAGCCGCTGGCAGACTTCTACGCTCCCGAGGCCACCTATGGCTGGAACATCGGGCCCAAAGAGGACGTGATGTGCGTCGGAATCGATGAGATCCGCGATATCGCGCTCGGCCTGGAAATGGAGGGTCTGGAGAATTGGCAGTACCCGTACCAGAAGGTCCTCATCGACGACCAGCAGGGTGAGATCGTCGGTTTCTGGAAGCAGGTCGTCATGGACGGCGACGGCGGCCAGCAGGAGATCTACGGCATCGGCGGCAGCTGGTTCCGGCTCAACGCCGACAAGCTCATCGAGTGGCAGCGCGACTTCTTCGACTTCGGTCACGTCTCGGCTCTGTACATGCACCTGATGAAGGAAGGGAAATTGTCGGCGGGCATGCAGAAGCGGATCGAGCGCGGTATGGCCGGTGAGAAGCTGCCCGGCTACTACCCGCTCGGCCAGGCACCCGTCCCGATCTGGTGAGTCGGACCAACCAAGCATTTGATTTGTCGCGCGCGCTATGCTGACGCGACAGGAGTGCCCTGTGGCATCCGTCACCACCGCTGCCAGGCAAGATGGGTCAGGCAGTCGCAATTCAAAGGCGAAATGGGGTCAGGTCCAACGTGAAGACAAAAGGCGCACTGATCTGGGAATTCAACCAGCCATGGTCCATCGAGGACATTGAGATCGGCGACCCGGTCAAGGATGAAGTCAAGATCCAGATGGAAGCGGCCGGGATGTGCCATTCGGACCACCATCTGGTCACCGGCGGCATCCCGATGGCAGGCTTCCCGGTCCTCGGCGGCCACGAGGGTGCGGGCATCGTCACCGAGGTCGGCCCCGGCGTGGAAAACCTCGCCCCGGGCGACCACGTGGTGCTGTCGTTCATCCCGTCCTGCGGGATGTGTCCGACATGTCAGGCCGGCCTGCGCAACCTGTGTGACCTGGGGGCCGGGCTGCTCGGCGGCGCCGCGGTCTCCGACGGCACGTTCCGCATCCAGGCCCGCGGCCAGAACGTCTTCCCCATGACGCTGCTGGGCACGTTCTCGCCCTACATGGTCGTGCACCGCAGTTCGGTGGTGAAGATCGACCCGTCGATCCCGTTCGAGGTCGCCGCGCTGGTCGGCTGCGGCGTAACCACCGGCTACGGCTCGGCGGTCCGCACCGCCGACATCAGGCCGGGTCAGGACGTCGCCATCGTCGGCGTCGGCGGCGTCGGCATGGCCGCGCTGCAGGGTGCCGCGACCGCCGGCGCGCGCTACATCTTCGCGATCGACCCGGTGGAGTGGAAGCGCGATCAGGCTCTGAAGTTCGGTGCCACCCACGTCTACCCGGACATCAACGCCGCGCTGATGGGCATGGCCGAGGTCACCTACGGCCTGATGGCCCACAAAGTCGTGGTCACCGTCGGTGAGCTGCACGGCGCCGACGTAGACAGCTACCTCAACATCACCCAAAAGGGCGGCACTTGCGTGCTGACCGCTATCGGCAGCCTGCTGGACACCAATGTGAACCTGAACCTGGCGATGCTGACCCTGATGCAGAAGAACCTGCAGGGCACCATCTTCGGCGGTGGAAACCCGCAATACGACATCCCACAACTGCTGTCGATGTACAAGGCCGGCAAGCTCAACTTGGACGACATGATCACTCGCCAGTACCGGCTCGAGCAGATCAACGACGGCTACCAGGACATGCTGGACGGCAAGAACATTCGCGGCGTCATCCGATACACGGACGCTGACAGGTAATCCGACCGGTTGAGGCGCGTGGTCCTGAGTGGCCGGCTTTCCGCACCTGCTGGCGCCGGGACGAGTCGGCGCCATGACGGTGCGCAACCGGGTGGTGATGTCTCCCATGGAGACGATGTACGGCACCCCGGACGGACTGCCGTCGCAGCGCACCCGCGACTACTTCGCCGCCCGCGCCAAGGGGGGCGTCGGATTGATCACGTTGGGCGCCACCGGAGTTGACAATCATCACCCCGAGACTCCCGGTGGCCTGCATCTGGCCACTGACGACGCGGTCGATGCCCATCGTGCACTAGTCGAGGTAGTGCACGAACACGGCGCCAAGATCCAGCCCCAGATCGTGCACGCCGGGCCCGACGGCCTTGGGCCCGAGATGTTCGGCCGACCGTCCGTGGGGCCCTCGGTGATTCCGTCTTATCTCACCGGCCGTCCGTCGACGGAGATCAGCAAGCAGCAACTCTGCGAGGTGTTTGACTTGTTCAAGGCCGCGGTGCGGCGCGCCGCCGAGGCCGGATACGACGCGATCGAGCTGCATGCCGCGCATGGCTACATGTTGCTGGGCTCTTTCCTTGCCCCGCAACGTAATCGACGCACTGATGAATATCGGGGCGACTGCACGCGCGGTCGAATCCGGGTGGCGCCGAGGTGCACGCCGGCGGCGACTGCAACGGCCTTGGCCTCATCCGCAAAGCCACCGAGGAGGGCGCACGCGCCGCGTGCGCTATTTGTGAAGACAGGAGAAAACATGACCCAAACCGTCGACTCTCCGGCACTGACCGCGTCGCAATCATCGTGGCGGTGCGCGCAGGCCCACGACCGGGAAGGCTGGCTGGCGCTGATGGCCGACGACGTCGTCATCGAAGACCCGATCGGCAAGTCCGTGACCAACCCCGATGGCGACGGGGTCAAGGGGAAGGAAGCCGTCGGCGCCTTCTTCGACAACAACATCGCGGCCAACCAGCTGACAATCACCTGCGAGGAGACGTTCCCGTCGAGCTCGCCTGACGAGATCGCTCATATCCTGGTGCTGCACAGCAAGTTTGAGGGTGGTTTCACCAGCGAGGTGCGTGGGGTGTTCACCTACAAGGTGAACGACGCCGGCCTGATCAGCAATATGCGCGGGTACTGGAACCTCGACGTCATGAAATTCGGCAAGGAGGAGTAGCGGGCGACCACGAGCCCGATGCCGATTCCGAGACACATATGCTCGGGCCCATGGCGTCGATCTTCACCAAGATCATCAACCGCGAACTGCCCGGCCGCTTCGTGTACGAGGACGACGACGTCGTCGCGTTCTTGACGATTGAGCCGATGACACAAGGGCACACACTGGTGGTGCCACGCGCCGAGATCGATCAGTGGCAAGACGTGGACAACGCGGCGTTCTCGCGCGTCATGGAGGTAAGCCAGCTGATCGGTAAGGCCGTGTGCAAGGCCTTCAGGACTGAGCGTGCCGGGGTGATCATCGCGGGGCTGGAAGTGCCGCATCTGCACGTCCACGTATTTCCCACCCGCAACTTGAGCGACTTCGGCTTTGCCAACGTCGACCGCAACCCATCACCGGAATCCCTCGATGCGGCACAGGCCAGGATCAAGGCGGCCCTGGCGCAACTGGCGTAAAGCTCAAACCCGCGTGGGGACGTCGCTGGTGCGTGGCAGCGTGACCCGGAAGCAGCAACCCTCCCCGGGCGTGGTTGTCACAGTGACATCGCCGCCATGTGCGCGCACCAGCGAGTCGACGATGGATAGCCCCAGTCCGGTACCGCCGCTGGCCCGTGCTCGCGACGAGTCGGTGCGATAGAACCGCTCGAACACCCGCGACGCATCCTGCTGACTCATCCCGGGGCCCTTGTCAGCCACCTCGAGCACCACGTCGTCACCATCCGTGCCGACCCGCACGACGACCTCGGCGCTTTCCGGGGTGTGCTGTAAAGCATTCGCAATGAGGTTGCTGAGCACCTGGCGGATTCGCGGTTCGTCGCCGAGCACCTCTGGGATGCCGGGACCGTCGAAGACTTCTATCGTGATGCTGCGCCTGGGGTCGATCGCCTGCGCGTCGTGCACGGCGTCGCTAGCCAGCGCCAGCAAGTCCACTTGATGGTGCTCCAACGGTCGTTGCACGTCCAGCCGTGCCAGCAGCAGCAAATCATCCACCAGCAAGCCCATCCGGCGGGCTTCGCTCTCGATCCGCGACAACAGCATGGCCACGTCGCGGGCGGCGCCCTGGCGATAGAGTTCGGCGAAGCCGCGAATGGTGGTCAGCGGTGTGCGCAGTTCGTGGCTGGCGTCGGTGATGAACCGTCGCATCCGGTCCTCTGAACTGCGGGCCTTTTCGGCCGAAGACTCCGAGGATGCCAGGGCTTGCTGAATTTGGGTGAGCATTCCGTTGAGCGCCAACGAAAGTCGGCCCACCTCGGTTCGGGGATCCCGTTCGGGAACCCGGAGATCGCGCTGCCCCGCCGCGATCGCGGCGGCGGTCTGCTCAACTTCGTACAGTGGTTGCAGGCTGCGGTGCACCACCACGAAGCTGGCGATCCCGACCACGATCAGCACCGCCACCCCGAGGCCGATCTGCAACAAGATCAGTGACCTGACGGTGTGCTGGACGTCGGACAGATCGATCGCGACCGTGGTCAACCCGTGCGGGCCGCGCACCGACACCGCGCGCCACTGAATGTCAGAGCCGTTGACCGAGGGCAGCGTCGTCGGACTGGGGCCCACGTCGTTATCGGGCGGTAGCGCCGGTTCGGAGTTGCGGTCGTTGATGGCCGTAAACGGGGTGCCGTCGGTGGCGACGCCCCGCACGTAGAACTTCGACGGTGGCCGGCCCGGATCCGGACCCTCGTACGGGGGCGCGGACTGCCGCCGCGGGGCCTGTGCCCAGCCACGGGATGCGTCGAGCAGCGTTTGGTCGATCCGGCTGATCAGGCTGTGACGCAGGATCGAGGTGACCGCGATCCCGGAGGCCGCCAGACCGCAGGTCACCAACAGCAGGGTGGCCGCGACTAGACCTAGCCGAAGTGGTATTCCGCGTTTAGGCTGTGTGGCCATTTCTGTATTCTTCGCTACCTCTGGCTGCCCTGCAGAATGGCTGAGCGGCCGCTCAGCGCGGCTCCCGAAGCACATAGCCCACCCCACGCAAGGTGTGCAGCAGCCGCTTCTCGCCGGTGTCGATTTTGCGACGCAGATACGACACGTAGGACTCGACGACATTGACGTCGCCTCCGAAGTCGTAGCGCCAGACGTGGTCGAGGATCTTCGGTTTGCTCAGCACCGTGCCCGCGTTGATCACAAAATAGCGAAGCAGCGTGAATTCGGTCGGCGACAGCGACACGGGTTCGCCGGCCTTCCACACTTCGTGGGTCTCTTCGTCGAGTTCGATATCGGCGAATGTCAGGCGGGCACTGCGAGGTTCCGCGCCGCCCTTGCCGGAGCGACGCAGGATGACCCGCAGCCGGGCGACGACCTCCTCCAGGCTGAACGGCTTCGTCACGTAGTCGTCGCCGCCCAGGGTCAGGCCGGCGATCTTGTCCTGCAGGGAGTCGCGGGCCGTCAGGAACAACGCCGGGGCATCGATGCCGTCGGCACGAAGCCGGCGCAGCACCCCGAAGCCGTCCATGCCGGGCATCATCACGTCGAGGATCACCGCATCCGGGCGGGCGTCACGGGCACGATCCAGGGCTTGGGCTCCATTGGTCGCGGTGTAGACCTCAAATCCCTGGAACTTGAGGCTCACCGAGAGCAGTTCCACGATGTTGGCCTCGTCATCGACCACGAGGACGCGAGCCTCCGGTTTGGTTTCGGTTGGGCTGGCCGCTGTCATGAGGTCACTTTCCGTCCCTTGCTTGAACGTTGCCTTCGTATTCATTGTGTAATTCCTGGGAACTCGGTGCGCATAGTCTGCTAGTAGTCTGCCAGGAATCATCGCATCGGCTTGGATCGGTCCCCTTTTTTGGGGCGCGTCGTGCATAGACTCGACGTCATGGACCTCGCTAGAAGCATGGTTTCCGTCGCGACCGCACCCGCGCGAGTCGGCCTTGCCGCTGCAGAGGCGAGCTTGAACCTCGCCAGCGTGGCGGTCGGGGTGGCAAAGCGATCGCTGGGGGATGGCGGAGCCGGCGGAACGAACCCCATGACGTCCATGCTCGGGATCGACGACGCGATCATCCGCGCCAATCGGCTGGCCAGACTGCTCGACGACGACGCGCCACTGGGACGTGCCATGGCGCCCGATGGGCCGGTCGACCGTTTGCTGCGTCCGGGCGGGGTGGTCGATCTGTTGATGTCGGAGGACGGTCTGGTCGATCGCTTGACCGCGGAGGGCGGTGGCCTAAAACGAGCGCTGCAGCCGGGCGGGCTGGCCGATCAGCTGCTGTCCGAGGACGGGTTGATCGAACGAGTGCTGTCCGAGGATGGGTTGGCGGACCGGCTTCTTTCCGAAGGCGGTCTGATCGACAAGCTGACCGCCAAACATGGTCCGCTCGACCAGCTCGCCGATGTCGCCGACACCCTCGCCCGGTTAACGCCGGGGATGGAGGCGCTGGAGCCTGCCATCGCCACTCTGCAGGACGCCGTCATGGCACTCACGATGGTGGTCAACCCGCTGAGCAGCATCGCCGAGCGCATCCCGCTGCCCGGCCGCCGCCCCGCACGCCGCTCGCCGTCGCGTCCGGTGCCCTCGCAGCGCATCATCGAAAGCGACTCGTGACCGGCTAAGCTGGCAGCCGATTTGCCCGGCCTCCTTAGCTCAGTGGTAGAGCACTCGCCTTGTAAGCGAGCGGTCGTCAGTTCAATCCTGACAGGGGGCTCCACGCAAGACCGCATCTAGCTGCGCAAACCCGTTAAGCCGCACCGAATCTCGGTTCGATTGGCCACCTCGGTGTCACGGGATTTCAAAACCGCTGCGTTGTGGCTAGCGGTCTCGAGCACCTCGTCCGTGGACGCCACGCCAAGGGTGGAGCATCATCGCGGTTGCTAGGGATGGTTGATGCTGCCCTCAAGCATCATCAGGGTGGGCGGAGTTGGGATGGTTGATGCTGCCCTCAAGCATCATCAGGGTGGGCGGAGTTGGGATCGGCGACGCAGCGGAACCCGATATGGGTGGTCGCGCTCTCCTGCGATTGCGCCGAACGCGCAGCGGGTCGGTAACGATGACAATATTGTGGCGTGCAGAGGTGTGAACCACCCTTGAGGGTCTGGTTGACGGCCGGATCCGAGTTCGGTGCCACCGCCTGGACATGGCAGCTGATGATGAGGGGGAGCAGCCGCCGCACCCGGCCCGTCGCCGGGGAAGGGAATGGGCCTGTCGTTTCGGAACCGGGAATAACCTGGCCCTGATGGACGTCGGTGGTTTGCGGGGCCTGGCAGTTGAGGATGGCGATGAAGTTCGGAATCTCCACGTTTGTCAACGACAACAGCATTGACACGGTGTCGCTGGCACGTGCGATTGAAGAACGGGGTTTCGACTCACTGGTTATTGCCGAACACACGCACATCCCGGCCAGCAGACAAACCCCGTACCCCGGCGGGGGCGAGTTGCCGTCGAAGTATTACCGGACTCTGGACCCGTTCGTCACGCTGGCCGCGGCGGCGGCGGTGACATCGAGGATTGAGCTGTTCACCGGGATTGCACTGCTGATCGAGCGCGATCCCATCATCACCGCGAAGGAAGCTGCGAGCATCGACCTGATCTCCGGCGGCCGGTTCATTTTCGGGGTGGGCGCGGGCTGGAATATCGAGGAGTTGCGCGACCACGGCACGGATCCGAAGACCCGTGGTGCGTTGCTCGACGAACGCATCGAAGCCATTAAGGCCCTGTGGATCAACGAACCCGCCGAATACCACGGTGAATACGTTAATTTCGATGCGTCTTACAGCAGGCCCAAGCCCGTCCGGCGGCCGCATCCCCCGCTCTTCATCGGCGGCGACTCCAATGCCACGGTCAATCGGGTGATCAGGCACAACGCGGGCTGGATATCCAACCCAATCCCGGTGGAGGCATTGAGGAAACGCATCGACCAGATGCGCGAGGGCGCCGGCCACGACGTCCCGTTGGCAACGTTCGGTACCCCTCCGAAGCCCGACTACTGGCAAGCCCTCGATGACCTGGGTTTCGGCCAAGTGGCGCTGTTGCTGCCCACGCTACCGACGGACGAGTCACTGCAACTGCTCGACGACCATGCCGCCATGGTGGATAAGTATCGCGGCTAGACGCGGACGCGGCCCACGAAATAACACCACCACCACGATCCACCCCCGCGCAGCGACCAGGACCCGGTGTATCTCGAAGTGCGGGGATTCCCACCTCGTTCGGCAGGCCGCCGTCGGCGCGCATCTCGGGAACCATTGAGCACCATGCCAAACTGGCCGTTATGGTATCGGAGATCGCGGTCGCGCTCATCAGCGGCGGCTCGGCTTTGGGCGGCGCGATCGTCGGCTCATCGGGGGCGATCGTCGGCTCGGTGGTCGCGCAGCGGGCCGACAATCGCCGACGCAGGCAGGAGAGTCGCGCTGCTCTGATCACACAATGGCGCAACGATATCCGTCAATTGCGTAATGCTGAGATCAACCATCTCGCGCGTAACGAAGAGAATAAGGAGCAGGGCCAACCCGAGGAGCCCGATCCGCCCGAAGTTGATCCGTGGCAGCACTACGAGCCGTTGCGGCGGCTAAGACATGAGCTTCCGCATCATGCAGTTAGCCGCGTGGACGAACTGCGTCGATCGCGCGTTCAGGACCGCAGAGGGCAGATACCGGATCTCCTAGAGCAGGAAATCCTCCATATCGAAACCAAGAAATGGAAATTACCTGAAAGTCCGGTGTAAGCCGTAAAGAAGAACGTCTCGATTTCGGGCTAATATTCAGTCGTTCTTGACTCGAAGCCGATTCGGCCCGGCACCGAGAGAAGGCCATGACCCAGACATGAACGTCGGTCCTGGGAAGTGGAAGTGGTCGGCAGTCTGTGCGGTCCTGCTGTCCGTCGCCGCGCTGTTTTCCGCAGCACCAGCATCAGCAGATCCAACCGGTGATGCGTTTGTCGCGGCCCTTGCGAACGGCGGCATAGGCGTTACGGACCGCAACTCCGCGATTGCGGCGGCCCATACGGTGTGCGCCGAACTCGATAACAACCAAAACACAAGCGTTCTGGCGATGAGTCTGATGAAGGGCACCGATCTCTCGCTGCAACAATCCAGCTACTTCGTCGGCGCTGCCATGTCTGCCTACTGCCCGCAGTACATAGGGCATACCGACAATTCGCCGAACTGGCTGAATCCGTATGTGCCGCTACCGCAGTACTGATTAACACTGCGGCGACCATGAGCCCGAACTGGGTGGTGGGTCGATAAAGGGTGAAGTGACGCCAGCGGCGAGCGGACCTAGGCTCCGCGGATGCGCGGCCTCGACACCATCGACTCCGAGCTGCGATTGGTGGCGGCTCTTCGCCGTGCGGCTCGGGAGCGGGGTGGGCCGCTGCCGTCGATAGACCTGGCGTATGCGCTGTTGGATGAATGCAAAGCAAATAATAACTACAACGTAAGTTGTGAATTCTCTATGAGTGCGGCAAACCTACTTCGCCCGCGACGCCATCCGACCTTAGCGTGACAGAGCAACGGCTGATGAAGGTCGGTCGGTTCACGCGGGTAAAGATGGGAGTACGACCTGCCACCGAGGATTACACCTGCCACGGGCGTGGCGGCGTCAAGCAGTACTTGTAGTAGCCGTCTCATGACTGTCGCGTCGCTGAGCCAGCATCTGCACGAGTTTGCCGTCGAGTTGCGCCGGTTGGCCTATACCATGCCTGGCGGGCATGAGGACCCGCTCATCCACCTAAGTGAGCGGATGGTCCGCTGCGCCAGGGAACAGGTCCCTGATGGCAGCCATTAAGGGGCGTTCAACAGCACGCATCGCAGAGGCGCACTACATGACCGGGATGTACGACCCACATGACATGAGTAACGTGTCAGCGCGCCTGTCGCTGTGGCTGCACTACCGCACCCGGCGGTGATCTGATGGTCGCCGAGCAGCTTGGAATTTGCGAGAACTGCAGACAGCCGGCGATGTGCGTGATGGTGGAAATCGCGCGGTGTGTGCGGATGCAGCTGTGCCGCGTCTGCCGAGCGGCAAGCGCGATGTGTCTCGATCAGCAAGGCCTTCAGGCGCCACCTTTCTGAGTCATGGTCCGCACCAGCGCCAGGCTGCCGCGGCGCCCCTGCGCCGATGCCGCGTGCAGCTTTTCCAGTAGCGCGGCCAATACCTTCGCCGCCGCGGGCTGCTGATTCACTGCTTTCGGGTTGTCGAGCAGCCTGGCCATACAAAGCGCGACTTGCGCTAGGCCGGGGCGTGCCTCTGCGGCGAATCCGTCGATCTCGTCCTTGACGGCCGACTCGACGCGGCCTGGCCCAGAAGCTGGATCAACAAAGTGTTCGGAAGATGTTGTTGATCCGCCGGCCATGCGCCTTTGCCGGTAATCCGCCTGGTAGCTGGAATTTGCTGTCACGCAGTCATCACACCGGCAACCGTCGTTGTACCGTGCGCGCGTTCCGTGTCTAGCTGCCATTGTTCAGAGCCCTTGCGACTTGAATGAGCGGCACTCGGTGAGAGGGCCGCGGAGGGGGTGTAGCAATCTCCATCACCCTCCATATGGCACCAGGCGGGGTCGCCGAAATATTTCGCACCGCTAATGAAAAGTAACATGTTCGTTTGATCTTGCTTGCTGAAACCCCGCCAATGCCCTCGACTCCGAATAGCCCCTCCCTCCCAGGGATTGGTCTACCCCCCTACCCGCTCTTGAACTGCGCATTTGCGTTTGCAACAGTTTTGACGACCAACCCCTGCGCACCGCCGCAAGCACCAACAAGGCCACACCACAAATAGCAGCGAAGGCAGCTAGACTCACCGCGAAGCCAATGCACATCTGTACGGTCATGACCCTGGACTGTAGGGACATCGATCGCCAGACTCATCGATTTTCTTTCCTTCGCAACTTATTTGGAATGTTTCCTTAATCAATGCAAGCGTGACTCGCACCGCCGGTTCTTTGACGGTTTTGCAATGTGGGTCTCGGCGCGCCTGGCGCTGGTCGTGGCTCGGGTGCAGAACACGGACACCGTCGTGGCCACGCCATCGCAGCTAAGCTGCCCGATCGAAAGGACGAAGCCGGGCGAGACGGTTGACGCCAGGGACGCCGATGGCATCTGTTAGCCGCCCAGGCCGGTGGCCAGGCAGATCGTCCCCCCAGGGGTACCCGTGGCGGATGCGCTGCTGCTAGCGAATCGCCGAAATACGCTCTACCGAACCCCAAAGGTGAGAGCGCGCGTCGCAGCCACGAACTCGTACCTGCGGCTTTCCGTAGTGTGTCTGAACGAGACCGGCACCCCTAGTCCCAGGGTGCTTGGCGGCCCAGCGAGGCGCACGAACGCGGTCTAAACGCCCATCGCAAGGCGCTGAAAGTGGGATCGTTGAACCGTGAAATCGACAGAGAAAGTTCTTCGGTTATGGGACGAAGTGTGGAACGCACATGACCTCGACGCGGTGGACAAGTTCGTCACGGATGACGTCATCCTCGCGACTGGCCGGCAAGAGGGCACCGGAAAAGAGAACCTCAAGAACTGGATCAAAGGGTTCTTCGACAAGGTGAATGACCTGGAAGTCGACGCTGGGGAGACATTCCAGAATCAGGACGGCACCCGCGTCACGTCCCGATGGGTGTTGATGGGCACAAACAACGGCCTCTTCGGCACCCGACCAAATGGCGAGGAGATTGCCTTGAGCGGCATCGCGGTCTTCGCCGTCGATGACGACGGAAAGGTCGAGCGGCTGTCGGTCGAGCAGGACTCCTTCGAGCAGTACCGTCGGCTGTTGGCGGACTAGTTGGGGCCGCAGCCCCCGCGTGGGGCTAGGGCCAACTCGACACCGTGTTGACCGTCAGCTTCACCCGCCGTGCGCACCCGCTTGGCACGAAGCGCCGAGGTGATTTCACCCGAAGCGCCGTTACGCCGATGGTGAACTCGTCGTCATCGACTTGATCACCGCGAGCTTCCCGCGGCGCTGGGTCCGCTTCGAGAGCGTGCCCAAAATCGTGACAAGTTGGCGCGCGGCTGCCGGCTGGACCGCCACATGTCTAGCGCGATAACAGCCGCATTCCCGCCGGGATGAAGACATCATTGACCTCGTGCCGGGAAGTCTCACTGGCGCGTGGACGATTGGGCCGCCTTGTTTGGTGTTCGTTGCCTGTGCTTACTTCACTCGGGCACCGCTCGCAAGAGTCCTGGCCGGTGTCGTCAGCGGAGCGGCGGTCGCCGGATTTGGCGTCGCCGTAGATGTCCTAGCGCACCAGCGCGGCTGGTGGCGCTATCCCGCTGTCGGCGACCGCGGGTTCGGGCCGCTTGTGTGGTACGCCGGCGCCGGAATTGGCGTGTCGGGTCTATCGCTCATTGCATGGCGAGCTGACAGACGATGGGGGCTCACCGGCACGATTGTTTTCCTGCTCGGGTTGGCTGCTTAACGGCACCGTGCGCGATTGGACTGTGTCCCGCGTGATACGCGACTTCATCGTCTTTGGAGGTGGCGCTCTGCCTTGGATCGCGGACTCGTCGACAAAGACAACCCGAACACCTAGCCGATGGCGAAATCTCCGTCGACATTCCGCTGCCGCCGGAGGTGGGGTGGGACTGCGCCTCTAACCTGTCGCGCTGCAAGGAGTGCCTACCATCGGCTGTGGCGCAGCACGCTGCCCGAGAACCTGGACAAGGGCGCTATCTATTCCCCGATTCCAAACTTCTTTGCTTCTTCCTCGACTTTGTCGACGGTGCCTTTGTACTTGCGGTCGACGACGTCGCCCGCTTTATCGATCGCCGTATCCACCTTGTCGGCATTCTTCGACAGCAGATCCTTCACTTTGTCGAGCAGTCCCATCAGATCCACCCTTCGTCGTTCCCAGGACATTGTCGTCCGGTGCAGACTTTCGTCACAAGCGGCCGCAGTTACCGTGGGTTTTCGCCCTGCTCCGCTGGGCCATCAGAACAGTTCAATCCTGACAGGGGGCTCAACATTTCCCGCTGCATATGTGCTGGTAGAAGTGTTTTTCGAGCCGAACAGACGTGCTATTGAGCACGCCGTGAGCACATTTTGAGCACGTTTCTACGAAACAGGCCGAGCGGCCAGCGCCATATCGAGCCGATCGGCAACCGCGTCCAGGTCGGAGTCAAACAGGTCGGCATACACGTCCAACGTCATCGCCGCGCTGGCGTGCCCGAGCATCCGCTGCACCACTTTCGGGTTCGCCCCGGCTGAGATTGCCAGCGACGCGGCGGTGTGCCGAAGCGCGTGGGCCGTCACCCGGGGGCTACCGAGGGCCTGATCATGTGCCGCGGTCGATTGCGTCGAAAGCCCCCCAGGATTGCTGAAACGGTGCGTAAGTAATGCCCAGCGGGTTCTCGAAGGGATGGTCGAGCCAGAAGACGATGAACAGTAGCAGGCCGAGTAGAAGGGCGATCGCGCTTGAGAGCATTAGGTGACCACGTGTGCTATCCAGGCGCATGAAACCGCTGAGCGCCACCAGTACGACACCGCCTGAGAGGAGACCGGCCCACAGCAACCCTGGTCTTCGGGGTTGGGCGTCCAGCATTCGCTGATTCCTGTCAGACGCCAGTACGGTCAGCTGGCCGACAAACTCTCCACTCGTCGCGTTCGATGCCACACTGGATTGCTCACGCGCGAGGACCTTGTACATTTCGGTGAGCGGGGCTTGTGCCGTGTCGGAAGTACTACCAACGTCCTGCTTGTTCCCTTCGGGGCCTTCGACCGTCTTCGCGTATTTCCGGAGAAGTTCCCGCATCTGTGTCTGCTCTGGAACAGGCATGCTGACGGTCTGCCGGTACATCGTTGTAAGAGTGGATGCCTCGTGCGCGACGTTAGTCTCAGCGGAGGAGAAGTGCCCCCAGGCGACGACGACGGTGAATCCGAGGAGAGGGCCGTACACGAGCGCCACGCAGGTCAGGAACGGCGACAGCGTCGAATTGTGGCCTTCGGCAACCGGTTCGGGGAGGGTGCGATTCGCCAGCAACACGCTCCCGACCCCGACCAACATCGCCACGATGAGGACCAGGGCCAGACGTAGCCAAAGACCCGCTATCCCGGAGTCGTCCATTACTCGCCTCCGCAGGTAACGCGCCGGTTTGACACCAGTTTTGACACCAGCCAGGGGCTCATCGGGTGATTGAGGTGAGCGACAAGATCGACAGGACTCCCGCGATGAACGGCCACGTATGCCACCAGATTGTCCAGCCAGTCCAGCTTGTCGCCGTCTTGAACTTGGCTCTCGTCCGTCACGCAACCTCCGTCGAATCGACCGTGCGCCAGGGTAGCCCGTGAGCACGCCGTGAGCACAATCTGAGCACATTCTGCGTTATCCGGCGTTACTTACCGTTGTGTGTTTTCGCAGCTCAGAGCGGGTTTGAGCTCCTGACCAGTGTCGGTTCAACAGTTCAATCCTGACAGGGGGCTCCGCACTTCTCGGGGCGTTTCGCTGGTCATAACGTTTTTTCCGGGGGACATGCGTGCGATTGAGCACCGCGTGAGCACAGGCCTCGAACTCGATAACGGGGCCGACATCGCGCTCAAGCCAGGTGATGTTGTCGTGCAAAACGGTACCCGCCACCGCCGGCACAACCGCGGCGGCACCGTCGCACGACTGCTTGCCGTCATGGTTGGGGCCTATCAAGAAATTGAGGGCGGACGCCCGGTGTGACGCGAGCCGAAACTCCGACTTGTAGAAGCGTCCAAGCGACCCGCAAGGCTCCATGGCACACACCCGCGCCAGCCGCGCACACCCGCACGGCCAGCAAACAACCCGCAGCCGCGTGCCCCGGCACCCGCGCCCAGAACCCCGGAAATCGGTCCGTATCAACAGCCCGCAAATCATCAGGTATAGGACTACTGAGCGATTGTCCTGTCGTTCTCAGCGTGGCGGCAGATAATCGAGGCATCCGGCGAGCCTGCCCCTTCGACGCAGGCCACATCAACGACAACGGGAGCGAGATGCTGATCGCGATTCTCAACCAGTCGACATTGGTGTCCGATGAGGACGCCGCGAGCATGACCCAGGCAATCGCCGCGCAGGTCCGATTGGATGCTGCCCCGCTCTGGGACCGGGCTCCCGCGGCGGTGATCTTCTACACCAACCCCAAGGACGTGCCCGCGGCGGCGCACGGCATCGCCCTGGTCGACACGATCAAGGACCAGCCCAAGGGCGTGCTCGGCTTCCACACCGAGGACGAGGGCGGGAAGCTGTGGGGCGTGGTCGCCGCCAAGCCGGAGTTGGACAACGGCGGGAAGACGACGACGGGGGACTGGAGCGTTTCCAGCGTCATGTCGCACGAAGTGCTCGAGATGTTCATCGACCCCAACTGCAACCTGTGGGCCAATGACGGCCGCGGGAAGGCGTACAGCTTCGAGGTGTGCGACCCGGTCGAGGCCCCGACCTATAACGTCAACGGCGTCTCGGTGTCCAACTTCGTGACGCCGGCGTGGTTCGACCCGCTGTCGAATCACGCCGCCGCGCAGTACGACAAGCTGGGCAAGCTGCACGCCCCGTTCAGCATTCTCAAGGGCGGCTACGTCGTCTACGAGTCCGCCGGGGCCGAGCACCAGCAGTTCGGCGACGAGTTCCCGGCTTGGCGCAAGAAGATGAAGTCGGGAAAGCTGGCTCGCACCCGGCGCCGGCTCAAGCAGGCTGAGGCGCTGCTTGATCAAGTAACTGCTTGATTTCGGACTTCGCTTGCCGACGGGGTCGGCGCGCCGCACGTTCCGCTGTAAATCCGGGACCCTGACTGGGCACATTTTGGGCCCACGTGAGCACAAACCGAGGCAATCTCAGTGAATTACAGTCTCTGTGATTCCGCAGCTCATGGCCGGTCCGAGGTCGCGACCAGTGTCGGTCCAACAGTTCGATCCTGACAGGAGGCCCCACCGCTTTCGGCGGCGTACGTCAACATCATCGCCGCAGATGTGCCTGAACATTCGCAGGACGACTTTCGAGTTGCCTGCTACGGCGTTGGTGGCGGATTCGGCGGCGTACCGGGATTAGGCGGCGGGCCGTTCGGCGAGGGCTGTGAAGGCGGCGAATGATGCGAACAGTCGGGCTCGTAGATCCATACACCCCCCGTCCGCGTCCAAGTAATCCCGCACCCCAGCGGCGTCACGGTAGGTGTATCAGTTGCAGCAATTAGACCCGCCATCATTGCAGTAACTATCGCTGGATGAATTAGACGGGCGACAAACTTCAACGCTACCCCGCCCGGCGATCGGCGGGTCGCGGGCCGTCTCGCGATCGGGTCGCCCATTAGTTTTCCGCTCTGCTGGTAGCTGATTCCCCGAGTCTGAAATAGGCTGCGGCTAGGCGCAACTTGAAGGAGCCCTTGAGGCCACCCTCGGCTTTTGCCAGTGTGCCGCGGGGCTTGCGTCGCACCGAACGCGGGTTCGGTTTTGGAGATTCTTGCTGAGCCGAAAGCCATTTGCGGACATCATCTTTCACGCTTGGCGCCTCCGCGCACCGCTTTCGTCGACGATCAACCTGCCCTATTTCACACTTGTCGGTGAGGCGCCAGCGTGGATTCCCGAGTTGGCTCATCCTAGTGTTCAAGTTGACCGCTGATTTTGGCGATCGCTTCGCGGAGGTCGTTGGGTAGTGGGTCGGCGGCGGTGAGGATTTGTCGGCCGGCTTTGATTTTGACGGTGCGGTAGCGTCGGGCGGTGCGAACGAATTTCTTGATGCTCCAACCGGTTTGGTGCTCGATGTAGTGGCTGACGGCCATCGCTGCGACGACGATGCTCAGGTGCGCCTCGATGGACTCGCGCAGGTGGTGGTAGATCGGCCGGGCTTGTAGGTCGTGCTTGGACATCCGGAAGGCCTTCTCGATGTGCCAGAGCTGGTGATACGCGTCGATGACGAACGTTGCGGGCTGGTCGACCAGGTTGGTGGTGTAACCCTTCCACCCGGCCAGAGAACGGGTCTTGGCCTCCAAGGTCCTGTTCACCGTCTTGGTGGCGCCGGTCAGTTGGATGTAGCGGTTGCGTTTGACCGGGGCGTGTCCGTTGACAGCGCGTTCGGCCTTGCGGACCTGTTCGTCGATGCCGCGTAGGGTGCGCCGCGCCCGGTCATACCGGTATTGATAGTGGATGACCCGGTCGGGGATGCCGCGGGCCTTCTCCGTTGAGGTTGATGGCCAGGGCTGGGTGAGCACCAGCCCGTCAGGAACCGCTTCATCGGGGTGCTTGTCGCGCCACTCACGGACGACGTCGGGCAGCTGCGGGATGCGGGTTCCGAGGACGAATGACAGCCCGGCGGCTGCCACGGCGACCTGGTTGGCTTCAGAGATCATGCCGGCATCGGCGACAACGGTGACATCGGACAGCTGGTGGGCGGCTTTGAAGGCGTTGATGACCGGCAGCATTGTGGCGGTTTCGGCTTTGTTGCCCTCGAACGCCTGAACCGTCAAGGGGAACCCGGTGGCGTCGGTGAGCAGCCCGAGGGTGATCTGCGGTTCCAGCTTGCGTTCCTTGGAGAACCCGGGTTCGCGGAAGTCGTCACCGGCATCGGTCTCGAAGTACAGCGTCGAGACGTCGAACAACACCAGGCTGGCGGGGCCCAGACCAGCATGTGCCGCGCACGCGGCGGCCAGCGAGGACCGCCACCCGGGTTGGGCATAGCCACACAGGCGACGCTTGACCGTGGCATATGACGCCGGGCTGGCCACGACTTCGCTCAGCACCCGCTCGGCGTCGATCTTGCTGCTCGGCTCGATGATCCGCGCTAGCACCAGATCACGAAACACGGTGTCACTCTTGGTGGCTGACTCGAATCCCAAGATTCGATACGCCGCACACAACACTTCCCACAGATGCGTCATCTGCGAGGACAGGATCGGCAACATGCCCGGTTCGACACCGCCGGAGATCCCGAGATCCAGCTCGGTCTGCCCGGCGGCCAACCGTTCGACCGCGGCGGTCTTCAAGGCCGCCAACTCCACGTCATCATGGGCCGAACCGAGGTGCTCGATCGAGCGCGAACCTTTGCGCCACGACCACACGATCTGCACCGCGGTGGCCCCCGAGGAGGTCTTCACGGTGCGCACGTAAGCCACGCGGGCAGCTTACGGCCCGATCCTAGTGTTCAAATCCCCCCCGAACCACAGACAAAACCCCAGCTCAACGAGCCGCGCCTACGTCAACACCCCAAACGTGAGCCAAGTCGGGTTTCACACTTGTCGGTGAGGCGCCAGCGTGGATTGATCGGTTTACGCTTGCAAGACTCCACGACTGATGAGAATCGCGCGTATTTCCGAAAACCTCGTTTGGATTTCGTGGTACTCGTAGGCCTTGGTAACGGCGACCCAGTCATCGCCTTGCTTGATCGCAAACTCGGCAGCCGCGGCGAGTGCTGCGAAGAACTCTTTTTCGACATCATCGGACCAACCGACCCATACCCCGGTTTCGGTTTCGTACAGGGCGCCGACTGACGCGAAGAAGCTGTCGAGCGCTCCACTCGCTGGATCTGGATTCAGGAAGTACAAGAGATATGGGAACTCCGAGTACAAATCTTGTAAGAAGGCAGCTACCGCCGGGTTCACATATGGATTACTCTCCGGGACCTCTGCGAAGCTTAGGACAATTGATCCGCGGGAGGCGCGGGCCAATTCTGGATCAGCCCCGAGATCGGTTAGAACTTTGGCCACTGCGGTGATGTCTTGACGGCGCCACTGACTCGCCGGGACATCGAGCTGCCGGAGGGTCATTGCGCAGCCCGCCATTCGTGTGCCCACTCATGAGCCATTAGCCCACAGGTACTTTTCCATGCGGCCCGGGTGAGGCTTTGCCTGATGCCCTCAGGCAAGCTCTCGTGTGACGTCGATGCGAACGAGTTCGAGCTCGCAAACGGCGAAGGACGTAGATCCGCGCCGAATGCGTGGTCCGCATAAGATGTGGCTGTCTGCATGTGCTCCCCAACATCCAAGATCCTGCGGCACCGGCAATTCCGCGGATACACCGCATCCTCCCATGTTGCTCGCACCTTCGTCACTCGTTAGCAGAGATGAGGTGTGCACACACTGTCTGAAAACGGTTTGGCACATGGGGTTACGCTGGCTGCCGTGAGCAGCCAGCGAGTACCCGGTGGGGTGGTGCACGAGCTGCCCGCAGACCTGCGCCAGGCGCTGATCGCCAACCTCACGGCACTCGCTGCCTGGAAGGACATCACGCCCTTGGCGCGAAACGAGTTCATCTGCTGGGTCGAGGATGCCAAGCAAGAGACGACCCGAAAACGCCGCATTCGCCGAACCCAGGAGGAGTTAGAAGAAGGCCAGCGCCGGCCCTGCTGCTGGCCGGGGTGCAAGCATCGCGAGCGCACCGGCAAGTAAACGCACCCGCGTCGCTAACTGTGTGGTGGGGCCGTCAACCGGTCATAGCGAGGGTCGGCACTGCCGCGGTGCGATTGCCAGTACGTGGTGAGGTCGTCGCCCGGAATGGTCGCATCGGGAACGACTCGGCGGTACACGAGCTTCCAGGCGTCCTGGATCCGCTGAAAGTAGTCGACGTATCGACCGAATCCGCTCGCGGTCTGCCCTTCGACCGCCGCGTGCATCACGAAGAAAGTCTCCCCCCAAGCTTCGTCGCCTGCGATGTCGAACACCGATTGGCCCAGTAGGTGGTGCATCGTCATCTGTCGGCCGAGAGGCGCTGGTGCACAAATCATCTCGGCGAACTCGCGACCGGATCCTTTGAAGGCACCGTGGTCGTCGTAGGAGTCGGGGGCGTAGCAGTCGATGATCGTGTCCCGATCGCCCCGATCGACGGCGGCCGAAAGGATCGACACCAGTTCGGTCAGCGCCAGCTTGTCGAGCCAGGTCTGTAATTGATCGGTGGCCGTCATGATTTCGCACCGAACTCGATGTGGAGCGCTTCCAACCCGCGCAGGATGTACAGCGGCACGTAGTCGAATCGGCGTGCGTCCGGCGGCCCGTGGTGAGCTTCGGATATCCGGATGTCGGACAAGCGATCCAAGATCCGCTCGATCGTGACACGCCCTTCGATCCGGGCAAGCGGGCCTCCGGGACAGCTGTGCACACCACGCGCGAACGCTACATTCTGGCGCGCATTCGGCCGATCCACCCGCAGCTCTGCCGGGCAGTCGAAATGAGCCGGATCACGGTTGGCGGCTCCGGGCAGAAGCATCATCGTGGTGCCGGCGGGAAGGTCGACACCGGCCAGGGCCGTCGCAACGCGAGTCAACCGGAAGTCGCTCTTGATGGGACTTTCAAGTCGTAGCATCTCCTCGACGAAGTTGGGGACGAGTTTGCGGTTGCGGCGCAACGTATCCTGCAGATCGGGATCCTCGGCCAAGACGCGCAGCGCGCTCGACAGCAGCCGGGCAGTTGTCTCATGGCCCGCGATGAACAGGAAGGTCGCGATCCGCACCAGGTCCACTACCTCGGGCAGAGTGCCGTCGGGAAAATGCTGGGCGGCCATCTCGGTGAGGATGTCGTCTTGCGGCGACGCACGCCGGTCAGCGATGTATGTGGTGAACCACTTATCCAGGTACGCCAGGGGATTCATGTTCGCCGAGCCGTTCTCGTCGCGCTGAACCCAACCCGGATCCTCCGCGGGGACATTGCCGACCAGCAGTTCGCGGAACATCGAATGGTCGGCCTCGGGCACGCCGAGTAAGTCCGCGATGACCAACAGTGGGAAAGGCTGGCCATAGGCCGACGCGAATTCGCAGTGCCCATCAGCGATGAACTCATCAATCAATCGGTCGGCAAGGCGCCACATGAACTCTTCGTTCTCCTTGAGGCGCTTGGGCGTGAACAGGCCATTCAGCAGGGCACGGTGCGCGCTGTGCTTCGGCGGGTCGAATGACACCAGGTGCTCACTCATCGGAAAGCGATCACGGTGCGCTTCAAGATCCTCGGAGATGTCGTCGCCGGTGACGTCGAACGGCAGCGGAAAAGGCCCCAGCGAAGAATTGACCGCCGAGAAGGTCGCACTGTCCCGATACACCGCAACGAGTTCGTCGTAACCGGTCACCGCGACGACGCCGCTGCTGGGGACATGCGCGACGGGGCACTGGCCACGCAGGTACTCGTAATACGGGTAAGGATCGTGAGCGACGTGGGGGTCGGTGAAGAAGTTGACCTCGCTGTAGTCGGTAATGCCCCCATCGGCCATTCCGCGACGCTAACATTGCTTACATATAGTGTAAAGGATGTAAATGATCGATCAGACCAGCCAGGACCAGACGCGCGAACGCATCTTGCAGGCCACGTTCAAGGTGCTGTGTCGCCACGGCTACGCCAAGCTCAACCTCTCCGACGTGGCTGCCCAGGCCGGTATCTCGCGGCCGACGCTGTACAAGTCTTTCGCATCGAAGGACGAATTACTCAGCTCGTTCAGCCAATTCGAGCTGCGGCAGCTGCGCGACGATTTGGAGCGGGCCATCGCGGGTCTTAGTGGCCGCCGACGCCTCAATGCGCTTCTGCACTTCCTCGTGGACTTCCACCGCACCTACCAGATGCGCGGACTCATCGAGATCGAACCCGGGTTGGTCCTCGCACAGATGAGCAGATCGGTTCCACTGCTCGTCGAGCTGATCGCACCGGTGCTGCAGGGTCAGGTCCGCAATCACGAGACCGTCGCCATGGCGCTCGTCCGCCTGGCCGTATGCCACTACCTCGTTCCCAGTGACGACGAAGACCAGTTGCTGGATCAACTCCGCGCCGCGGCAGGTTTAAGATAGCCGGCCATGGCACGGGTCGACGGCAAGGTAGTACTGATCAGTGGCGGTGCCCGCGGCATGGGCGCCGCCCACGCTGAGGCGCTGGTTTCGGAGGGCGCGCAGGTGGTCATCGGTGACGTCCTCGACGACGCGGGCCGCGAAGTCGCCGAGAAGCTCGGTGACGCAGGGTGTTTCGTCCACCTTGATGTCACCGATCCGGACCAATGGGACGCTGCGGTCGAAGCGACACTGACCCGATTCGGCCGGCTCGATGCGCTGGTGAACAACGCCGGAATCGTCAAGGTCGGTCAATTGCGCGGTTCCTCGGTAGCCGACTGGCAGCAGGTCATCGACGTCAATCTCACTGGCGCCTACCTCGGCATGCGGGCAGTCGTCGAATCCATGATCATCGGTGGCGGTGGATCGATCATCAACATCTCATCGGTCGAAGGACTCGCGGGCAGCGCTCATCTGCACGCTTACGTGGCAGCCAAGTTCGGCCTCCGCGGCATCACCAAGTCGACGGCCGTCGAGCTCGCACCGCACGGCATCCGCGTGAACTCCATCCACCCCGGCCTTGTGCTCACGCCGATGAGCAAGGGAGTCACCGACGACTTCATGGCCCCCATCCCGATGCGCCGAGGCGCTGTACCGAGCGAAATCTCTACGTTCGTCGTGCTTTTGGTCAGCGATGAGTCGACGTACGCCACCGGAGCGGAATTCGTCATCGACGGTGGCCTGACCAGTTACGTACCCGTCAAGATCTGAGCGGGCGCTGCGCTACCTCTTGTCGCTCTTGCGTGAGAGGAATTGCTGCATGTGGTGTTGTGGCTCTCCGGTCAGGAATGCCAGACCGAACTGTTCGATGCTGTCCTCGATCGCCCCATGAACCGTCATATCGAACCATTTGTTGAGTAGGCGCTTTTGTTGTCGGACCGCGTGCGGGCCGAATCCGGTGAGTTTCGTAGTGAGTTGGGCGATGCGGCTGTCGAGTTCGTCGGGGCCGGTGACTTCATGGATCAGGCCCCACGTGGCGGCCGTGTTGGCGTCGATCGTTTCGCCCGTCAGCAGAAGCCAGGCTGCATGCGAGGCCCCGACCAGCGCCGGCATCAAAGCCGAATGGATAACCGACGGGATTCCGACTGCCACTTCTGGCATTCCGAATGTGGCCCCTGACTCCGCAATTCGTAGATCGCAGGACATCGCGACCTCCAAACCACCGCCGAGGCACCAGCCCGCGAGCCGGGCGATGACCGGGACGGGGCATTCGCGGATTGCTTCGCACATGCCCGCGAGCCGACGGATGAACGCCTCGGCGCCGGCCTGGTCAAGGGTGACCATCTCGTTGATGTCGGCACCGCCGATGAAGGCCTTCTCACCCGTTCCGCGCAATATGACAACCCGCACGTCGCTGTCCTGATTGATGGCGCGGAACGCCTCTGTCAGTTCCTCGATAGCGCCGCTGCCCACGATGTTCAGCGGTTTCGAGTTGATCAGCTCGACGGTGACCGAGCCGCCGTCACGAGCGATCTTGACGAATCGTCTTTCCGTTGTGCTCATGTGGATCCGCCTCCAGTGGGCACCCGCTGAGAGTGCCCCCTGTCAGGAGTGCTGCTTGTCGTTAGTACAGCGGGACCCAGACACCGAAGAACCAGTAACCCCAACCGCCGTACTGCCAGTTGAAGACCGGGATGACGGTAAAGGTGTTATAGGCGAATGGTCCGAAATCGCGCTGCGCGTAGACCACATCGCGCGGCGGCCCGGCCCACGGGCGGTTCCAGCCACCGGGAGGCGGCGGTCCGTCCCAGCCACCTGGAGGCGGCGGCCCGAACCAGTTTGGCGGCGGGTGGCCGGGAGGCGGGCCGTCGTTCCAGCCGAACCCTCGCGGCGGCGGCGGAGGCGGCGCCCCGCGGCCTGGGACGCTGAAGCCAACGGTCACGTCAACGGGGCCGCCTATTTCCGCAGTACCCCGCGCGAGGTCTCCGCGTGGCGGAATGTACGGCGGGTGCAGAGGCTGGGTGCTCGGCGGATTGAGGGCCGGGCGCTCTCTTGGGCCGGACGGCGCGGTGGTGTGTGCACCCGGCGGCGTAGTTTGCGCACTCGGCGGCGTGGTTTGCGCGCCAGGCGGCGTGGATTGCGCGCCCGGCGGCGTGGTTTCCGTCCTCGGCGGCGCGCTGCTTTGGGTCCCCGGCGGCGCGGTGCTTTGAGTGGCCGGCGGCGCGGTGCTTTGTGTGCCCGGCGGCGCGGTGCTGTGGGTGGCGGGCGGTTCGGTGCTTTGTGTGTTTGGCGGCTCATGCGTTTGCGGAGGGTTTTGCGGGTTCTGGGACCCGCCGCCCGGCGCGCCGCCTGGGCTGCCGGGGTTGCCGCCGCCCCCACCACCGCCGCCACCACCGTGGCAGTTCGGACATGGCGGCGGCGGGTCCATCGGAGCGGAACTGGCGATCCCAGCGTTCAGCGCCACTGCGGAGATACCGAGACCCGCCGCAACCGCCGCCGCGCTGACAACACGTTTCGTAGACATTAGCTGCGTCCCCTCTGGGGCTTCCGCCCCTGTGATGCCTGGTTAGCCTGCGCTACGGGCAGGTCACGTCCAACTCGAATGACTTGGTGACCGGCTGCGGTTGCTGCGGGTTGGTCATGTCGGCACCCGAGGCGGTGCCCTTGATCGCGTAATCCTTGCCGCTCACTGCGGCTCCGGCGTTGGCGCCTTGGTTATTTGGTGCGGCGTCGGAGAAACCGAGCGTGACGCCGTTGACGCTGCCCAGTCCGACCGAATGGACAATGGGCGGATTGTCGTTGCTCACCACCGCGCCGATGCCGGCCGTCGGGTCACCAATGCCGATAGTGGTGTTGCCGTTAGCCGGGGTACAAGTGACCTGACCGGTGATGTTCTGTTTCTGACCGTCGACGGTGAGCTGCGGCCCACCAGCCGCTGGCGCCGAGCTCGACGAGCCTGACGTACCAGTATTGGACTTGTTGCTCGAACAGCCGGCGCACGCCGCGACCACCATGGCCACTCCGGCTACGCCGACCACGATCCCACGCTTCACCACTGCACTCCTTCGTGTTCGTGTCGCTTGGTCTCTAGGCCTTCCAACGTGACCTTGTCAACCCTGGCAAGACCTTATCGGGCCCCCTCCGGCGGGGCTCACAACGCCGCTTCGCGTGTACCCGATGCCCAGGATTGCAAACCCTCAGGTTGCGCAGCCGAGTTGTGCTGACCGGTGGTCAGCCGACGTCAGGGGAGAATTCGCGCCCACCTGCCTTCGTAGCATTCCTTCCGGTGAACATCGCGCCCGCTGCGAGTCCCGCGCTGTCGCCTCACCAGCGTCAGGGAAGGATGTGCAAGCCCCACTTGGCGAGCAATGGATATACGAGCGTGAAATACGTCGTGTAATCGTCGCCGTCTGGCGAAGACATCAAGATCCCGACCGCGCTCACGGTGCCATCTGCGTTTTTCACGAAACCGGGACTACCACTGTCGCCGTTAAGGCTGTAGACGCTCGCTTCGATCACGTCGCCCTTCTTGCCTTTGACGGTGCCGCAGGTTTCACCGGTGACCGCACCAAGTTTGCAGAACGGCATACCTACCTGAATCTGGGAGAGGCTCAACACATCCCGGACCGGGTATCTGTCGCCGACATCGCCTGTTGGCGGTCCGACGCTCGGGTCTAGGCGGATAATCGCGGCGTCCTTCGTGTCGCCCACTTTTTCGCTGTCGGTGATCATCCCGAGCGGGCGGTCCTCCTCGTAAGTCCAAACCGAACCGTCGTGCGGGTCGCAGTGTCCACTAGTGAGCAGGTAGTAGCTGCCGTCGTTATCTTGGGCCGCGAAAGCTGCTGTGCACCCGCCGTTTCCGTCGGCAACGTGCATGCCGGGCGTCGGGCGCGACACCAAGTCCGGGTCTGCCAGTGCTGTACTCCCGAACGCCGTCGCGGCCATGATCAGGCCACCGATCAGCCCCAACCCCCGCAACCACGATATGGTCACGCCGCCTCCTCCGCTTGTGTCGGCAGCATGGTAGCAGCGCGTAATACCGCCTACGTGACAAGAGCAGCGGGAACGCGGCGCGCCGACGTACTCCGGTAGGTCAGAGCACCGCAATCCGCCCTGATAGCCGCGTTGGCGGCCACTCCAACTTCAAGCGAAGTAGCCCACGGCTCAACGCTATTCAACGTCAACCACATTACTGCCGCATCGGTTGGCGCTGCGTTGATGTCGGTGCTGCTTATCAGCAGGCTCAACCGCAGTGGCGTTGAGCACGTCGCCAGCGACGTGTCACACGCCTACGCCGCGGTGTTCCTGGTCGCGATGATCATGATCGCGGCGACCACTATCCCAGCTTCGTTCCTCCGAAGAGGCCAACTGCCCGTGTGGCCTAAATGGTTCGTGTTGCCGTCAGCGGCGCCGTCGATTCGAGATTGTCATTCGGTGTGGTCGACTCGCCGGGTGAGGAAATCCAGGACAGCCCCAGCGAAAATGTCGTTGCGATCCCCGGCAACCATATGTCCGGCACCACGCACATCGGTGAACTCGACCTGCGGGAAACGCGCGAGAAATGCATCAGCACTTTCCTGGCTGACAAGGTCACTCATTTGCCCCCGAATCAAAAGCATGGGCACACCGTCCCGCAGGATCGCGTCGACAGCTGCGTGCATGCGGTCGGCGTCGGTGACCTCAAACGGAGGAAAAGGCGCGGCGCCGCTGATGAACTGCGGATCCCAATGCCAATACCAGCGGTCGCCCCGGCGGCGCAGGTTGGCGGTCAGACCCTCCAGATCAGTCGGTCGGGGCCGATGCGGGTTGTACTCGGCGATCGCGTCAGCTACCTCGTCGAGTGAGGCGAACCCCGATTCCACCCGATCGGCCATGAAGTTGTGTATCCGTGTCGCCCCGGATTGCTCCATGTTGGGCACGATGTCGACCAGAACCACTGCGCTGGCGATGCCCGGGGAGAGCTCGCCCGCGAGCAGCATCGAGGTGAAGCCACCCAAGGATGCGCCAACCAGCACCGGTTGTGGAGGTAGGTTGCCCAACACTTCTTGGACGTCGGCGGCGAAGCTGACGACGCGATAGTCCCCTTCGCTAGACCAGTCGGATTCTCCGTGGCCCCGCAAGTCGATCGTGACGGCTTGCCACCCACGCCTGGCGACAGCGGCAGCCGCCCGCGCCCACGAGCGGCGGGTCTGCCCACCGCCGTGCAAGAAAACCACGGCACGCGCGTCGGGATCGCCCAGGCGATCTGCGACGATCCGAACGCCGCCCGGCCCGTGGCTGGAGAACTGATCTGGTGCGGTCGCCATCAGGAGATCGTAAGGCGCTCCCGATCGGGGCCCCGATGCCGCGAGGCATTTTTGAAAGTTCGCGGCGAAAACTACGGCCGAGATCAGCCGGCAGGGTTTCCGCCTTTGGAGTCCCGCTCACCCCGCCAGAATTTGGCGAAGCGCCGGACTACCCTGCTCAGGGGGCTTCCCGCTCGTTGAGAGTCCTTGATTCTGCCTAGTGTTTGCTTGCCCTCGACGGCGTAATCGTTGACCGTTTCGTCGCCTTCTACAGCGCGCATGCCTTACCTCCGTAGGTGTGGATCGGCCTCTTATGCCGGCGTCTGACGCTCGGGTGGTTCTGCCGGGGTCAGCCGCTCCGGCGGTTCGGCCGGCGTTATCCGTTCAGGTGTTTCGGCCGGGGTGAGCCGTTCGGGTGTTTCGTTCGGCGCGCCTCGTTCTGGCGGCTCCGGATCCGACGCTCCGAGCTCGACCCTGGCCAGCGAATTCACGTTCACTCCTCTGATCGCTTCAAGGTTGCCTACCCGTCAGTCCGGTGTATTAAAACGGCGGCGGGGGCAATGGGCGTCAGCGTCGCAATGACGCGACTAGTGGTCCGTGGCCTTCAGGATCCGCTGTCGGCCGTCGACCACCAATATTCGATGAACGGTTCCATCGCCCGGCTCACCAGCTCGATGCGAGGTCCAGTGGCACCCTTGCAATAGGCCCACAGCAGCGTCCCGGATCCATCCGGGTTGTACGACTTGACCTCACAGCGCATCCCGTTGGCTTCCAATGTCGCCAGGTCCGATTCGACGTCTTCGGACCAGTAGCCCAGGTGATGGACTCCCGAATCCGCTGGAACCCAGATCGTCCCCGGGGTGGTCTGCAGGATTTCCAATCGCGGCGCGTTGCCCGAATACGCCATCCGCATCGGAATGGTCACTTCGCCGTTGGGTGTCTGGGCGACCTGATCCACCTCGACGACGTCCGTCCACCGGTAGCCGGCCACCTTGGTGAACCAGTCCAGGGTTGCGTCGAGGTCGTCGACGACTATGCCGCTGTGGTAGAGATTTTCGGGCTTCACTGGCTGTCCTCGGTTGTGGTGGTCTTCATCGCCTGCTCAAGCCATTGCACTTCGCTGAAGTTCTCGTGGCCGCTGTTCTCCAGAAGCATTTCCAGTGCATGGCGTTTCACGCGTACGGCCGCGGGATCTTCCGGTGCGTGGGCAAGGACGATGTCGGTGAGGTGTAGCGCGTGCAGTGGGCGTCCCTGCTCGACGTGAGTGCGCGCGCGGTCAGTGAGTGCGGCTGTGCCGCCGGCTAATTCGACGATGTCCTGCCACACCGCCGATGGTGGAGTGTCGTAGAGCTCGGTGGTCGACTCGTAGCGGAACCACCCGACATGCTCCTCCCAGATGGCGCGCACGATCCACGGCACCTTGCCGTGCACCTGGGGCAGCGCAAGCTCAGCCGGAAGCGTGACGTCGCGCATCAGCGTCCACAGGTCGCTGCCGGCGTTCATTCCGTCGATGGTCCGGTCGCGCAGGTACGCGGCAGCGTCACGCACCTTGGTCATGGTCTGCCGTATCTGGTCGGCACCGCGGAAAACGTCGTGTCCGTTGATCAGCGTTTCCGGGTTCAGCGCGATGACTCTGTCGACCGAGTGGAGGAAGGCCATGGCGCTACGAATCTTGTCGCCGCGCAAGGTGTATAGATTCGGGACGTGGCCGAAGAACGGCCCCATCAAGTTGCCGATGAAGACGGTGCGGTGCTCGGGCATCCAGACCGCGAGAGCATCAGTGGTCTCGCCGCCCGGTGTCGAGTAGAGCTCGAACCGCCGACCGCCGAGTTCGAATGTATGGCTGTCGATGAACGCAGTGGTGAGTACCGGTTCGGGCGGCAGCTTCATCGCCTTTGCCTCGACATCCATGAACGCACCCCAGAGCGTCATGATCCGCCGCGCATAGAACGGATGCAGATGTCGCCAGTACTCGCGCACGTCGCGGTGGTTGGCCTGCGCGATCGTTTCCACGCCGGCCGCGTTGAACCGATCCCATCCGCCCACATGGTCGGGATGCCCCTGGGTGAACGTGATGACCTTTAACGGGCCGTTGCTCACCCGAGCGAACCGTGTCTTGATCGCGGTCGCCTCGAAGTCGGTGCCGGTGTTTATCAACATGTCGCCGTCGTCTGTGGTGACCAGGTAGCTGTTGGCGATGTTTTTGGACATGAAGATCCCGTCGCCAAGGTCGATGGCGTCCTGATCGGCCTCACCTTGTCTGACGAGCGCGTCTAGGGATTGCGGCATCGCGCCGGCCTCCTCGGCATTGGTTTCGGGCCATAACCTAACATTTGTTCTCTACGGCCGTATAGTCTCTGGCCATGGCGACAACGCTTCCATCGCAATCGGGTTCGCCGTCCGACGAGCTCGTCACCCGTGCCTGCGAACGCGCCGGGCTCGACGACTTCGGCGGTGACTCGTGGCGCGAGGGCCTTGGAGTGCTCGTCAACAGCGTCGAATCCACGCCCGGCGTCAATCCGGGCGGCCGCGACTTCGTATACGGCCAGTTCATCGATGCGCTGTGGAATCGCCTGCGCATCGTCGACTACCTCAGGCGCCATCCCGAGGTCTCCGACGAGCGGGTGGAGCGCCCGCTGGTGATCCTCGGGCTGCCGCGCACCGGCACGTCGCTGGCGAGCTATCTGCTCGACCAGGACCCACAACGGCGATCGCTCCTAACATGGGAGGCCGAGGACTCGGTGCCGCCGTCGACGCCCGAGACGCTGCGCGCCGATCCACGCTGCCTGAAGAAAAAGGCGGAACTCGAGATTCTCGCCGAGGGGCTCAAGGCGGCCAACATCCCGATGGTGCATTGGGATGAGGCCGACGGACCAACCGAGTGCGTATTCGTCCAGAACCAGGATTTCAAGGCCTACCTCTGGGAGGCGTTCATGCCCAACTCGGCCTACGCGGATTGGCTGCTGGAGACCGACATGACGAGCGCCTACGCCTACGAGCGGTCGGTGTTGCAGCTGTTGCAGTCTCGCGCCCCAGGAGCCTGGTCGCTCAAAATGCCGTCGCATGCAGTGCACATCGAGGCCCTTTTGGCAACATTTCCCGACGTGCGCATCGTATGGGCGCACCGCGACCCATTCAAAGCCACCGCATCGTTTCTGCGGTTGAATTACCTGTCTCGGGCGGTGCTCGGCTGTCGCGTCGACACCGACGCCGTTGTGTCGAATGTGTTGCGCCAGTTGCGCGCACACATCGTCCGGCCGATGAAAGCCCGCAAACACATTGGCGGCGATCGGTTCTTCGACCTGCACTACGCCGCGCTCATGCGCGACCCTATCGGTGTCATGCGCTCGTTGTACGACTGGGCCGGCGACGAACTGACAGCGTCGACCGAGCAGTCCATGCTGGATTGGCTGGAACGAAATCCACAGGACCGCTTCGGTGTTCAGCCCTACTCTTTGGACGGGACCGGAGTGACCCGGGCCGATCTCGAACCCGTCTTCGCCGAATACTTATCGGCCTTCGATATCGAACTCGAAGGGGTCTGAGCAGTGAAGGCAGCCGTCACCACCGAGCAGCACGGCTTCGACATCATCGAAGTACCCGACCCGGCACCGCGCCCCGACGAGTTGGTGATCCGTGTCGCCGCATGCGGTGTATGCGGGTCCGATATCAAGGCGCAGCCCTTCATGCCTCCTGGCATGATCATGGGCCACGAGCTCGGAGGTGAGATCGTCGCCTTCGGATCGGATGCCGACGGCTGGCGGGACGGCGCCAATGTGGCTGTCTTGCCGGTTATTTCGTGTGGCAGCTGTCAGTACTGCGCGGCAGGCTTCGTATCTCACTGTGCGCAGACTCGCTACATCGGGATGGGACCAGACGGGGGCGGCTTCGCCGAGTATGCCGTCGTACCTGCCCGGCACGCATTCGCACTGCCTAACGAAATGACGCCGATCTATGCGGCTTTGGTCGAACCGTTCGCGGTCGGGCTGCACGGTGTCCACAGCGCCCAAGTCGGCGCTGGCGAGGACGTCCTCGTTGTCGGTGCGGGCGGTGTGGGTCTGACGACCATCGCGTGGGCCCGCGCCAGCCGAGCCGGACGTGTCACCGCCGTCGACCCCGACCCCCAGCGGCGTGAGTCGGCCCGTGCCATGGGTGCGACCGATGCGCTGGCCTCGCTCGCCGACGCTGACGCGAACGCTTATGACGCAGCACTGGAATGCGTTGGGCGTCCAGAACTTTTATCGGCATGCCAGGCCTCGCTACGGCCGCAGGGGCGCATTGTCATCTCTGGCGCATGCGCCGAGCCGACCCCCATCGAACCCGTGACCGCGTTGCTCAAGGAGCTCAGTATTCGATTCTCCGTCTGCTATACCCCCGACGAGTTCCGACCAGGTCATCGCCGGGTTCGGCAGTGGCGCTGTCGACCCTGCGCCCATGGTGGGACCTGTGCTCGAACTGAACCGGATCGCCGAGGCTTTCGACCTTGTCGGCGGCGCCCGGGCGCACGGTCGGGTTCTGGTCAGGCCCGAATGACCCGACGTCAGTCGGTATCCCGGATTCGCGCGTGCTCGGCGGCAACCCCGGCGATCACGGCGTGCAGGTAGCCCTCGAGCTGCTTGGCACTCTCGAGTCGGGCCAGGCCGTTGGCCAACTGGAAGAGAAATCCGCCCAGGAACGTGACGACGGCGAATGCCTGCTCTCTGATCAGCTCCCGATCGGTAGGACGGTCCGCAGGCTGCAATTGGGCCACGGCTTCTTCGCTGATCGCGACGAACTGGTCCATCAGGCGCTGGAACACCGCGAACAGTTCAGGATCGCGGGCCGCGACCATCAGCAGCTCGAATCGAGCACGCGCACGCGACCGTTCTGGTTCGACGGCGGTACGCATGGCCTGCTCGGCCAATTGCGACAGCAGCGATTCCGTCTTGTCGCCTCGAGTGGCCTTAGCCTGGTTCATCGCCGCGGTGAAATCAGCCAAGTCGAGCTGCACAACCCGATCGGTCGCACCACGCAGCAGGGCAGATCGAGTCTGGTAGTAGAACGAGGTCGTCCCGTCGGCCACCCCGGCGCGGCGATCGACTCGCAGATGGGTCAGACCACGCGCTCCGTCTTCGGCCAACAGCTCGATCGCGGCATCGCACAGATTGCGCCGCCGCTCTTCGGCATTCGGCTTTCTTCTCATCCCAGTCAGGGCAGTTTAACCAGCCAACAAATAGGCGTGGACAGAGCGCAAATTCGCGGCATTGGCGTGGCGTTTGCCGACGCGCCGGTAAACGGCCGAATGACGCGCGGACACAAAAGTGTCGTTCCTCTGTGAAGGTTGCTGAGATCGTGGCAATCTAAACCACAGCTACCCGCTGCATTTAGCAAAAACAGCTACATCAAGGGGTGCACGATGGCAGTCAACGAGTCGTCAAATGTGACACCGATGACGCAGGAACTCCGACTCGCGACGACCATGACGGGCGGTGTCAGCCTCGCGATCTGGATGGCCGGTGTTGCCCGCGAGATCAACTTGCTGGCGCAAGCATCACAGTGGCGCAGGTTGGGCGGGGACTTTCCTGCTGGCACACAACTGAGTGCGCCGTCGGTCAGGTCCCTCAAGCTTTATCGGCGACTCATCGACCTGCTCGACATGGTCGTCGATGTCGACATCTTGTCCGGCACGAGCGCGGGTGGCATCAACGGGACTCTGCTTGCTTGGTCACGAGTCAGAGGATCCGATCTCGGCGGCCTCCGCGACATCTGGATGGACCTCGGGGCGTTGACTGAATTGCTAAGAGACCCGACGGACAAAATGACGTCGTCGCTCCTTTACGGCGATAAGCGCATGTTAGCCGCGCTAGTCGAGAAGATCCCCAAGCTCGCATCGGGGCCATTCCCGCCCGCCAAGTTCCCGAAAAAGCTCGGCAATCCTTCCACCACCCTCTACGTCACGACGACCCTACTCAACGGAGAGACAAGCAGATTCACCGACTCGTTCGGCACGCTGGTCCAGGACGTCGACCGGCGCGGCGTCTTCACCTTCACTGAGGAGGATCTGAAGAAAAATGAGGATGGACTAGCAGAACAACGAACGGTTGAAGCATTGGCACTGGCCGCTCGTAGCTCCGCATCATTTCCAGCCGCGTTCGAGCCTTCCTTTGTGCCCTTCACAGAAGGAACCCGGGAGAAAGGTGGTGTGCCGGCCCGACCGGCGATGGAGCACTTCGCCAACATCACCCGCCCACATTGGGTGGCCGATGGCGGCTTGCTCGACAACCAGCCGATCGATGTGCTGCTCAAGCGCATTTTCGATCGGCCAGCCGAACGTCCGGTTCGCCGGGTACTCCTCTTCGTCGTACCCTCCTCCGGGCCTGCACCAGACTTGGTGCAAGAGCCACCACCGGACGACGTCGACGAGCCGCTGGGGCTCGTCGACGGGTTGATGAAGGATCTCTCCGCGATCACCACACAGTCCATCGCGGCGGACTTGCGAACGATCCGAGCCCATCAGGACCGCATGGAAGCGCGAACCGACGCCAAACTGCGACTCGCGGAGCTGGCCACCAAATTGCCTGAGGACACGCGGCTTCTGACGCCGAAGCTGCTGGCGGACTACAAGAAACGTGAGGCAGCCAAGCAGGCTCAAGCCCTCACCAGTGCTCTGCTCCGTCAGCTCAGCACCTGGCCGCCGGAGTCGGGCACTTCAACCGAGAGCATCCCGAAGAACTGGGAACATCAACTCGCCATCGGCGGCGACGCCGAAAAAGTATGCCGCAATGCGATCACGGACGTGATTCTGAAATCTTGGTCGCAGCCGGCCGACCGACCGCTGCCCGATGGCCCAGTCGATCTCGCTCGATACGGCGAAGCGGCGTTTGATCTCGCAAAAGGATGTGCGATCGGTGTTGTCACTGCCGCCTACGAACTCGCGGAGAATGAAGACGATTTCACTGCCTTGGCCGAACTCACGAAAGGGATATCCGGCGCCCAGGAGCCGGCCACAAGAATTGATCTCGCTCAGCTCGTCCGCGACGTGTGCACTGCTGGGGAGATCCGACAAGGACCGATCGAGCATGCCGCTGCAGCGCTTGCGGGGGCCTACCTCAATCTTTGTGCGGTAACAGCAGACGCCTGGGTCAAACTCGGCGAGATCTTTGTGCGCCAGTACCCAGTTTTGCGGGAACTCGCCAACGCCCTACCTCCCGCCGGCACACAGAGCGAGCCCCGTCTCACACCGGAAGATACCGCCACCAGTCAGCTGGATACGTATTGCAAGTACCTTCGGTGCCAAGGTGACTCGCGAACTCTAGCGATGAAGCTATTCGATTTGGCCGCAGTGCAGCGGGCAATGCTTCCTGCTGGAGCGGACATCGACCAGTCCCTGGAGCTCGTGCAAGTCAGCGCGGATACGCGCAGCCTCCTCGCACCTAAGTTTCAGACCGCCCAACAGAAGCTCACGGGCATGCAGCTCCATCATTTTGGCGCCTTTTACAAGCGGTCGTGGCGGGCGAATGACTGGATGTGGGGCCGTCTTGATGGAGCGGGATGGCTCGTCCACGTGCTGCTGGACCCACGACGGGTGCGGCGGATTGTCGAGACAAGGCGTAGGGAACGGAAGACGGATGAGACCGGAGCGGAATGGTTCCTCCGTCAGCTCAATACATTTGGCGCCCCTGAGCTTCCGCGTCGCAGCACCGCCGCTGCTGACGCTGGCCGTAACTCCGACGAGGATCTGACTAAGGAAGATCTGCTCGACGAACTTGCCTTCCTCAACGACACATCAACGCCACCATCCAGCATTCCGAAGACCTCGCTATGGTTGGCGCAAGTGTGGCAACAACGCGTCCTCGACGACGAATTGAATGTGCTAGCCAGGACCGTAACCGACCCACAGTCGGAAAAACCGACAGACTGGAGCCCCCCGAAGTCAATAGAGTGGGCCACCAATGTATTGCACGCAGTTGGCGGCGACGCCAAATACGAATTCCTCAAAGAAAACCCAGTCGCGAGCGAGACCTTTTCCTCCGACAAGGGCTCGCCACTGATGGCACGCACTCTCACCAAAGCCGCAGCGACCGCATCCGCAGCCGTCGGCTCAGTCCGACAGTTGCCAAGTGTCGTCAAACCGCCGCTGACTACCTTGCGAACACTGACGCTCGGTGGCTATCGAATGGTTTCGGTGACCAAAGGCTGCGCCAAGTGGTCCATCCTTCTAGGTGCCGTTGTTCTCGTTCTAGGCATTGCATTCGCTATTCAATCCGCAAGCTGGGCAGGAATACCGGCCCTGACGATGATCGCGATCGGCAGTTATCTCATCGTCCTGGCAACCTGGCAACTCTCCAGCAGGGTGATTTTCGCGGTGTTATCGCTAACCGTTGTCCTGCTGGCGATTGCGCCTGCAATAAAACCCGTGGCGACAAGGTTGTTCGGCGACAAGAGCAGTCCAGGCTCAGGCTTCGTGGGCGAACATCTCTATTGGCTCAGCGCAGACTGGACACACCCGTTGATTGTGGAAGGAGCGTTCGTCATCGCCGTCATCGTCCTCGGGATCGCCTACCCAGACCGCTGGCGAATTAGCCGGCTGCGGCTGCGATTGCGACGATGGTGGCGAGGAGTAACGCTGCGACGGCGAGAACGTCGGCGGCGCCCGGACGATTTGGTTCGTTGGGCCAAGCACTTCGACACCAACGGCATGAACCACACGGGAAGTACCGACAGCGGGTCCGGACCCGCCCTCGTCTTCAGCGACGCGGACGGTAGGCAATTCGATTTGTTTGTCCACCCACATCTCAAAGGTGCACAACCAACGGAAACGAAATCAACTGCGATCGTTAAGGTTTTCCCACGGGCTCAGGTCAAGGATGCGCGGCCAGAAACGTCTCATTTGACAGATCAGCGGTGAGCTGATCGACGTCGAAGGGCTCGTCGAGACGGACGCGCAGCTTCTCGCGATCGACCAGCAGGCTGATCTCGGCAGTCTGGCGGGCGAACAGCCGGCCGAAAAGCGGGTAGAGCCAACGCATTATCGCCCGCTCCGGCGCCGTGCAACGCGCTGCGCAGTAGCCGACATGACCCACCTCGTCGGTAAGAATCTCGCTGTAGAGCCGCTCGATCCGCGCGGCCACGTCTGGTTCGTCGGCGAACAACTCGACCCCGACACGGCGCAGCTCGTCGAACATTATGCAGCCGGCCATTTCTGCCGCGCCCACGAACGCGAACCCAAGTCGTTCGGGCAGGAAGACGTTGATCTTGACGAACTGGCGCATCACCAGCGGCGGCACCACCACCTGGAACGGCAAACCGAATATGTCCAGCACGTATGCCAGCAGTCGGGTGTGGTAGTGCTCCTCGAGCGCGAGATACACCCGCTCGGGTGGTTCGTCCTCCCCGCCGATGCGCCCGTAGGTATCTCCCAAATCCACGCCGAACCGCTCCGCCTGGTTCAGCTTGGCGGTAGCCAATAAAAACAGCGTCTGCCGGTCGACACCCGGCTCGGGTCGGCGGCGACGCAGGTTCCGCATGAACACCCCTCGATCGATATGACGAGTCGAGCTAACGGGGTCGGCCTCCAACCCCGCAAAGAACTCCTCGCGGCCGGCCAGGCGGCGATGCAGCAGATCGGCGTCGCCGTCGCGTCGTGTCAGGTAATCGCGGTAGCCCTCAATACCCAAGCCGCTCATCGTGCCTCCATTCCCTGAACAATGGTCGCCACATACCGATCCAACAAAGCGTTTCGGTCTGGGGACGCGACAGCGCCGGTTGCCAGCAACGCGAATAGCCCCGTTAGGAAGATCACCGTGAGTTCACCCGCGTCGGCATCCCGAGCCACCCGGCCCGCAGTCTGCGCTTTGCCAATCGCGGCGATGACGAAATCCGCCAGCGGGTGCTCAGCCAACTCGTCCTCGACGGGCCGCGTCGCGGAGAAGTGCAGCCCGAGCATGTCCCTGAAGACCACCGGACCCAACCGCAGCTCCGCCGCGACCACCTGACGCACCAGCAGCGTCAGCATCGACATCAGATCGTCCGGCTCGGTCGTTCCCGTGTCGAGCATCGCCACGATCGTGAGCTCCTCGGCACGCTCCAACTCGACCAGCACGTGCTCTTTGGTCGGGAAGTGGAAATAGAACGTTCCGCGCGCCACCCCCGCCGCGGCCGCGATCGCCGCGACATCCGCGCCCGCCAATCCAGACCGCCCGATCGCCGCCACCGCAGCGTCGAAAACGCGTGCTCGCGTCTGAAGCCGCTGGGCCTCCCGCACTCCCACAACCGACGAAGCAGATTGCGTGGTGGGTGTCGTCACAGGCACGTTCCGAGCGTACAAATTTCATTGCCACCCGTCAATGACGGTCGTCAGTGAATTTGCTAGCCTCTCCGGGATCTGCCGCGCTGAATCAACTAAGTGAGGCGCTTACACTCCTCTGATGCATCCCGTGCAGACGAGGCACGCACTGAACAAAATCCCGGTTGTCATCGGGATTGTCGTTGTGCTGGTGATCGCCGTGCTCGCGATTCCGGTCAAGCAGCGGTGCGGTGCACCGGGCTACTCGTGTGCCACGGCATTGGATACACAGGGCAACGTTCACTATTACTACGAGGTTGAACCGCTCGGCGTGTACCTCGCTGAAATCATCACGGGCTCGAATATTCGTCTCTACTACACGTCGGGCGAGGAACTCGTAAAGGTGCGCTAGCTCGGTTGCCCCGGAAGAGCACATCCGCACTTTCGCTTCGCTAGCGGGTGCTCAGGGAACCGCCGGATCGGCATCGTCCGAAGGGTTGTATCGGCTCCGTGACGAGTTGGGGTCAATCTCGGCAGCCACGTGTTCCTCCTGAGACCTTCCCGAGATGCTGTCGCACGCAAGCGCGCCGCATTTTAGCCAAACGTGCTGGTAGCGGAAAGATTGCAGCCGCAGATTTCACCTTTTCCGGCAGGTGAGCCTGCCCACAGTGGCCTTTTCGAGGCCTTCTCGATTGGGGGCTTCACAGCGAGCTAACGCATACTTGACCTCATGCTTTTAGCGACATCACCGCAAACCGCTGTTGCGGTACCGAGTGATGCGCTGGTTATGGGTCGAGGTTTGTGATGGCACGCTCGGGCGGCACCCATCGCCGCCATCGAGCCGTTCGTCAGCCGTCCCCGCTTCACAAAGGGCTGACGCGTAGCTTCATGGCGCTGGTCTCGGTCGCGGCGATCCTGATGACCGGAGCTGGCTACTACGTGGCTCACGGGGCGCTGGGCGGCATCACCGTTTCGGATGCCCTGAGCCCAGACGATCCCCGATCCAGCGGCGACAACATGAACATCCTGCTGATCGGCCTGGACTCCCGAAAAGATCAGGATGGCAACGACCTGCCCTGGTCGATTTTGAAGCAGCTGCACGCGGGCGATTCCGATGACGGCGGCTACAACACCAACACGCTGATACTCGTGCACGTCGGGGCCGACAATAAGGTCGTTGCCTTCTCGATCCCCCGCGACGACTGGGTCCCGTTCAACGGTGTTCCGGGATACAACCACATCAAGATCAAAGAGGCCTACGGGCTCACCAAACAGTACGTGGCGCAGAAGCTCGCCAACCAGGGTGCGAGCAGCCAGCGAGAGCTCGAGACCCGGGGCCGCGAAGCCGGCCGTGCGGCGACCTTGCGCGCGGTGCGTAGCCTGACCGGAGTTCCGATCGACTACTTCGCCGAGGTCAATCTGGCCGGTTTCTACGACTTGGCTCAGACCTTGGGCGGCGTGGACGTGTGTCTGAACCACGCCGTCTACGACTCGTATTCCGGTGCTGACTTCCCGGCCGGACCCCAGCGGTTGGATGCTTCACAGGCGCTGGCGTTCGTCCGACAGCGCCACGGTCTGGAGAACGGAGACCTGGACCGCACCCACCGGCAGCAGGCATTCATTTCGTCGGTCATGCGGGAACTGCAGGATTCGGGCACCTTCACCAACCTGGACAAACTCAAGGGCCTCATGGCCGTGGCACGCAAAGATGTTGTGCTGTCGACCGGTTGGGACGAGGACCTGTTCCGGCGCATGGGTGAACTCGCGGGTGGCGGCCCCAATGGAAATAGTGTCGAGTTCCGGACGCTGCCGGTGGTGCGCTACGACAACATCGACGGCCAGGACGTCAACATCATCGACCAGGCCGCGATTAAAGCCGAGGTGGCCGCGGCGATCGGCGCCGCGCCCGAGACGACCACGCCCGCCACGACAGCCAGCAAGCCCAGTCCGTCCACGGTCGTCGACGTGGTCAACGCGGGCAGCATGAGCGGACTCGCCAGTGAGGTTTCCCGCGCACTGAAAAAGCGTGGCTACCCCGCGGGTCAGGTCCGCGACCGCGAATCTGGCGACCCGACGGCCACCACGATCCAGTACGGCGCGGGCGCGGAAATCGACGCACATAACCTGGCCACGCTCCTCGGCCTCGACGCCCCCAAACAACCGGATCCCAGCCTGCAGCCCGGACACATCCGAGTGACCGTGGATACCAGTTTCTCGATGCCGGCGGTCGACGACACCAGCACCACCGACGAGACCACCACCACCACAACGACCACCAAGGCCAATCGCTATGGGTACGGCGCCACCAGTACCTACCCCACACCCGACCAGGGAAAGCCCATCGACGGCGGCGGAGTGCCCTGCGTTAACTAGGCGTGCGTACCGCCATCGATGCGGATCTCGGTGCCGGTGATCCAGGCGCCGTCCTCGGACACCAGCATGGCGATGACGCCGGCGATCGCAGTGGGCTCGGCCATCCCGGCGCCGCTGGATTCGACAGTCGTGGGCAGGATTGGCATGAGCCTGGGGAACAACGACCAGTCAGCGTCTTTGGGAATGTATCCCCCGGTCGCGTCGGTGATTCCGGACTTGATGCTGCCGGGCGCCACGCACGCCGCGCGCAGACCGTCCTTGGCGTATTCAAGTGCCAGAGCATGGGTGAAGGCCTGAATTCCGCCCTTGCTCGCGGCGTAAGCCGCCATGTAGGGATGGGCGAAAGACGCCGACGTAGAGCTGAAGTTGACGATCGCGCTGCGCGTATTCGCCAGTAGCGCCGGCAACGCTTCCCGGACCACCAAAAAGGTACCCGTCAGGTTGACGCCGACGACCTGATTCCACAGTTCGAGGCTGGTCTGATGAGTGTGCGCGGCGCGCAAAATGCCGGCGGCGTTGACGAGCGAATCCAGGCCGCCGAGGGTTTGGACGGCCGAGCCGACCCCGTCGACCACCGAGTCCTCATTACCGACGTCCATCGGCATCGTCGTGAGTCGGTCAACGATTGCGGCCTCGTCTGCTCGGGCCTGAGTCTGACCCAGGCCGTCGGCCGCGATATCGGTGGCCACCACGGTGGCACCTTCGTCCAGCAACCGCAGCACGGTGGCTTGGCCGATCCCCGACGCGGCGCCCGTCACCAGGATTCGCTTGCCCTCGAGTCGCTTCATCTGCTTCTCCCGTGCTGTTCCGTGTTGCAGAGGCGTGCCCATCATCGCAAGGCGCGGCAAGGTGGAAGCCATGAACATCGGATTCATCGGCCTGGGGAACATGGGCCACGGCATGGCTACCAACCTGTTGAAAGCGGGTCACCAGATCACGGTCTACAACCGTTCGCCCGGCAAGGCGGAGGCGCTCGTCCAGCAGGGCGCGATCGCGGCGCGCAACGTGGCCGAAGCCAGCACCGGTGAGGTCGTGTTCACCATGCTGTCCGACGACGAGGCCGTCGAGAACGTCACGTTTGGCGAGAACGGCATCGTGGCCTCGCTGGCCCCGGGTGCCACCCACGTCTCGTCGAGCACCATCAGCGTTGCGCTGTCGGAGCGCCTGGCTGCCGCGCACGCCGAAGCCGGTCAACAGTATGCCGCGGCGCCGGTGTTTGGTCGACCCGAAGCCGCTTCTGCCGCAAAGCTTTTCGTTATCGCCGCCGGCGCCCCGCAGGTCCTGGAGCCGTTGGTTCCGCTGTTCGACGCGATCGGTCAGCGGACCTTTGTGGTTTCCGACCAGCCACACACCGCCAACCTGGTGAAGCTGAGCGGTAACTTCCTGCTCGCGTCGGCCATCGAGACGGTCAGCGAAGCCGTCGCGCTGGTCGGCAAGGCAGGAGTCAACCGGCAGCAGTACGTCGACATTCTCACCTCGACGTTGTTCGCCGTGCCCGCCTATCAGATCTATGGCGGGCTGATCGCGCGACAGGAATTCGAGCCGGCCGGCATGGCAGCGAGCCTCGGTCTCAAGGACGTCCGGCTGGTGCTCGCCGCCGCGGAGGGGCTGCAAGTGCCGCTGCCCGTGGCCAGCGTGTTGCGCGACCGCTTGCTCACGCTGGTGGCAACGGGCGGCGGCCACCTGGATTGGTCGGCGCTCGCTACGCTCGCAGACCGGGACGCCGGCTTGACTTCAGACGACTCCGCGTAGCCCGTCGGCACCGAACGCGGGTTCCAGCATCGCGGAATAATCCGGGCCGCGTCGCAGCATGAGGCCACCGTCGACGTTGATGACTTGGCCGGTGATATAGCTGGCCGCGTCGCTGAGCAGGAACATCGCCAGATTGGCGACGTCTTCGACCTCACCGGGCCGCGGCAGCGGCGTACAGAGTGCATAATCCGCACTCACCTCCGGCAAAGCAAATACGGGCGCAACCAGATCCGTGCGGATCAGGCCTGGGCGAATGCTGTTGACCCGTACCCACGACGCACCGAGTTCGTCCGCGCCCAACTGCATCAGGTGGTCGACGGCCGACTTGCTGACCCCATAGGCGCCGAACCACCGGTGGGTGTTGCTGGCCGCGATCGAGGAGATCCCGACGAACGAACCGCCGCCGCCGCGCACCAATTCACGCGCGGCGTGCTTGAGCACATACATGGTGCCGTTGACGTTGAGGTCAACCGTGCGTCGCCACGCGTCCGAGTCGATCTGGGTGATCGGCCCGATGGTCTCCGACCCGCCCGCGCAATGCACCACACCGTGGAGCCGGCCGTGCCAGGCCGTCGTCGCGTCCACCGCGCGGACGGCCTCCTCCTCGTTGGTGATGTCGGCGGGCTCATAGCGGATCGAGCCGTCGACCTGGAGTGCTTCGATGTCTTCGACGGCGGCCGCCAGCCGGTCGGCATTGCGGCCGACGATCATGACGGAGGCCCCGGCTGACACCAGCCCGGCAGCGACCCCTTTGCCGATTCCACTGCCACCGCCGGTGATCAGATACGTCCGGTTTTCGAAAGAAAGCTGCACGCGAGCCCCTCTCAAACTGAAACAGGTTCTAGCTATCGAATCATGCGGTAGCCGACGCGTTCACGCGTGGTCCCGGCAATCCGTGTTGTCGCTTGGAGGCGACAGGGCTAAGGCGTATCGCGGCGGGCCAGCTTCGTCGGCTTCGCGTTGCGCCAGTCCTCGACGTCGGGTGGCAAGCCGACCGGGTACCTGTTCTCGTTGTGGGCCGCCCAGTGTGCATGCCCCAGCTCGTGAATGTGGAACGCGTGCCGTAGCGCCTCGGTGAATCCCATTGCGTCGGAAGCGGCGTTGACCGAGTCCTTGATCAGCATCGCCGCCATCGTGGGCCGCTCGGCGATGCGGCGCGCGAATTCCACTGTCTTGTCTGCCAACTCGTCGACCGGAAAAACCTTGGACACCATGCCAAGCCGATAGGCCTCGTCGGCGTCTAGCGCATCACCGGTCAGTAGCAGCTCTTTGGCCTTGCGCGGACCGAATTCCCATGGGTGTGCGTAGTATTCGACGCCCGGCATACCCATCCGCACTGCGACAACATCGCTGAACTTCGCATTGTCCGCGGCCACGATCAGATCGCAGGCCCAGATCAGCATCAGGCCCGCCGAGATGGCATTGCCTTGCACCTGGGCGATGGTGATCTTGCGCAAATCACGCCAACGGCAGGTGTTTTGGTAGAAGTAGTGCCACTCCTGCAGGTAGGTCTTTTCCGCGACCGGATCGCGGGTGGCGCCGTTTATCCGGAAGCTCGGGAGTTGTCCCGGTCCCGGCTGGCGCTCCGCCAGCGCCAACTCTGAGCCCAGGTCGTGACCGGCGGAGAAGTTTTTGCCGCGCGCCGCCAGAATCACCACCCGAACGGTGTCGTCGGCCTCGGCGCGCAAGAACGCCTCGTCGAGTTGAACCAGCAGGCCGCGGCTCTGCGCGTTGTGGGCTTCGGGCCGGTTGAGCCAGATCCGGGCAATGCGGCCCTCGTCGAGGGTTTCATAGGCCACCAGCTCATCGGCGCCGGCATCGGTCGCCTTAGCTCCAGCTTGAGCGTCGGCTTGGTCGGAGACAGTCATTCCGCCCACCTACCTCTTTGTCGGGCTCGTTACAAGTTGACATCGATCCGTAAATCTCCGAACCGACTCTTTGCACATTACGGCCAGTGCCGAAGACGGTCATCGCTGGGTTGATCCGACGAGGACGTGGCCGCCCGCTCGACGCACTGGCCAAACTGCGACGACACCCGATGTGATCAGCAAGAACCCTTGTGAATGCGCCTTGCCGGCCGCCCTGGGACGGGTAATGGGTGTGGGCCGTACTTCAACTACCTGGCAGCGCCGCGATCTTCCCTGGCGTCAGCAATCCGAGACGCCTGCGAGCGAATATTTGCGTCGCATAGAGTTATGTCATGCCTACGAAATCTGATCCTGGCGAAATCGGCGATGTGGAGCCGCTGGCTGACAGCACCGCGAGCCAGGCCAGGCGAGTCGTCGCCGCGTATGCCACCGACGCCGACGAGTGCCGCATTTTCTTGTCCATGCTCGGTATTGGACCGGCGAAACTCGACACTTAAATGGCTCCCAAGGGAGGCCAGAACTCAAAAACCAGGCACTACGGGGATTCCGACTTCGTGGTGGTCGCCAATCGGCTGCCCGTTGATCTCGAGCGCCTCCCCGATGGCACTACCTCATGGAAACGCAGTCCCGGCGGATTGGTTACGGCACTAGAGCCCCTCCTGCGTCGCCGGCGCGGGGCCTGGGTCGGCTGGCCGGGCGTTGTCGACGATGCCGTGGACGTCGCCGACGAGCCCATCGCCCTGGACGAACTGCAACTTCATCCGGTACGGCTCAGCGCTGACGACGTCGCCCAGTACTACGAGGGCTTTTCCAATGCCACGCTGTGGCCGCTGTACCACGACGTCATCGTCAAGCCGATCTACCACCGCGAATGGTGGGAGCGCTACGTCGACGTCAACCGGCGCTTCGCCGAAGCCGCGTCGCGCGCCGCCGCCAAGGGCGGCACGGTGTGGGTCCAGGACTACCAACTACAACTGGTCCCGAAAATGCTGCGCACGTTGCGGCCCGACCTGATCATTGGTTTCTTTCTGCACATCCCGTTCCCGCCGGTGGAGCTGTTCATGCAGCTACCGTGGCGCACCGAGATCATCGAAGGACTGCTCGGCGCCGACCTGGTGGGTTTTCAATTGGCCGGCGGTGCCCAGAATTTCCTGTTCTTGTCCCGGCGGCTGGTCGGCGCCAATACCTCGCGGGGAGCGGTCGGTGTGCGGTCGCGGTTCGGTGAGGTGGAGCTGGCATCTCGTACCGTTCGGGTGGGCGCCTTTCCGATCTCCATCGACTCCGGGGCGCTCGATTACGCGGCTCGCGATCGCAATGTCAGGCGCCGCGCCCGGGAGATCCGTGCTGAACTCGGCAACCCTCGCAAGGTCCTGCTCGGCGTCGACCGGCTGGACTACACCAAGGGCATCGACGTGCGGCTGAAAGCCTTCTCCGAACTGCTCGCCGAGGGTCGCGCCAAACGCGACGACACCGTGCTGGTGCAGCTGGCGACGCCGAGCCGCGAACGGGTGGAGAGCTACCAGATTCTGCGCAACGACATCGAACGCCAGGTCGGCCACATCAACGGCGAATACGCCGAGGTCGGTCATCCGGTGGTGCATTACCTGCACCGTCCGGTCCCGCGCGAAGAACTCGTCGCGTTCTTCGTGGCCAGTGACGTCATGCTTGTCACGCCGCTGCGCGACGGGATGAACCTGGTGGCCAAGGAGTATGTGGCCTGCCGCAGCGACCTCGGCGGTGCGCTGGTTCTCAGCGAATTCACCGGGGCCGCAGCCGAACTCCGACAAGCTTATCTGGTCAATCCGCACGACCTCGAAGGGGTCAAGGACGCGATCGAGGCGGCACTGAATCAGCCGGTCGAAGAAGGGCGGCGCCGGATGCGCGCGCTGCGGCGCCAGGTGCTCGCCCATGACGTGGACCGCTGGGCACGGTCGTTTCTCGAAGTGCTCGCCGAGGCGAATCCGCATGAGGCCAAGTAGCGGGCACGAACCCATGGTGTTGTCGCCCAATCGCTGTGATACCCGATGCAGCAGTGAGGGAAGGAATGTCGTGAATCTCCGTCGCGGGCTGGCCGCTGGCGCCGGCATCTTCTCGGCAGTTGCAATCGGGATCGCGCTGGATTCGGGCGACCCGGCGCACGCGGTCGGGCCACCGGCGGACGGCACCTACACCTTCAACGAGGCCGGTGTGTCAGGGGTTACCTGGACGATCACGGCACTGTGCGATCAAGTCAAACGGAAGCCGCTACTATGAAGCGACTATTCCAACCCGGATCATTTTTGCGAATTTCTGCGCTCTGAATATCGTGAGCTCGACGCCCGAACAGATCAGCCGTCGCGGACAAGCTGCAGAACTTCAGCGGCAGAGCCCGGCTGGTCGAGCCATACTTTGGACCTTCAAGGTGGACATGGCCGACGGCGTTTCATGCCCGGGCGGCGGCACCGCGCCGTCCACCGAAACCTATGCGTTCGACGACGAGACGATCACCGGCACCCACACCAGCCTGCACGGCGCCGTCTGTGGGATTGCAGCCGGCGATGAAGCAAGCAACCGTTCTCGCTGCAGCTGGCCGGGCCTCCGCCCAGCCCGATCCAGCGTTATCCGTTGCAGATGCAACGACATTGCGATGTGCTACTGACGTCCGGCCGACGTCAGCTAGCGACAGTGGGCGCCGCGTTAGATCGGCGTGATGTAGGCGATCAGCCATTGCTTGCCGATCTTCTTGAAGTCCACCCGCAATCGGCTGCCGTCGTAGAGCGGCTGGCGTGACTTGTCGGTCACGGTGCGGTTCATGTAGACCATCACCGACGCCGAATCCCGTTTGGCGGTCATGACCCCCACACCAACGACGTTGGCCTGGACGACCACCTCGCGCTTCTTGGCCTCCGGGATGATCTGCGTATTGGCGCTCTTCTGGAACTCCTGGCGATATTCGGGCGTCAGCAACGGGTAAGCGGCGGAGAGGCTGCGTTCGACCGTCTGGTAGTCGTAGGCGAAGACCTCGGGTATCTCCTTGGCGGCCAACTTGGGCAACACCGCCCGCGCCGCCTCCTCGCCGCGAGTCTGCACCCGCTCCCAGTAGAACCAGCCGGCCGCCGCGGACAACCCGACGACTAGCCGCGACCGACAGGTAGCCCGCGACGGCCATCAGCCACCGCCGCCAGCCGCATCAGTTGCCCCCGTCGGGATACTTCAGGTCGTAGCCGGTCATCCGCCCCTGCTCGTCCTCGTGCACGATGACCCGCAGCCGATACGGCATGGACGGCTTGTTGACTCCGTCGATGTCGGCCACCGTGACCCGCACCGATACCAGCACCGAGGCGTTGTCGGTCACTGCGTCGATGCCCTCCAGAGCAGCGCCGTTGATGACGGCTTCCGATGTCGCGTTGGTGGAGCGGAACAGGCCCTTGAGGTTCTCGATGTTGTTGTTGGCGCCGAGCATCCCGCGCAGCGGGCCGCTGGTGCCGTTATAGAACCGGTTCACGCTCTCGTCGATGTTGTCCTGCTTGTAGCTGAACATGTTGACCACCGTCTGCGTGGCGGTGTCGACGAAGCGCTGATCGCGGGCTTGTTCGGCCTCGGCGTGCCGCTGTTGGACGAGCATGAAGGCCAGGCCGCCCGCCAACGCGCCGATCGCCAACAGCGCGGCGGCAAACGAGATCCATCCGACCAAGACCCGGTTTGGCTGCCGCCGCGGCGGCGGCTTGACCGGCTTGAGGGCCTTGACGCGGTTTCGCAGGCTGCTTCGGCTTGGCCCGGAACGTCGACCTGAACGGTAGCGGCCTCGCTCGACTCGCCTTTCGCCGGGCCCGCCGCGCGCGATGCGCGCCGACGAACGCGTTGTGTCGTTTCTGTCACTACTGGCCATTACAAGGCCTTGGATCAAGCATGAGGTCCACCCAATTCTCGGCGCTGGATGCGCCGTTGGCGCCGGGCGCGAAAATACCAGTGCCGCCCGCCGGGTCCACGAAGGCTCCGGTGCGTTGGTCATAGGTGGCGTAGGCCGGACCGCTGGCCTGCGGTTGCGGGCCGGGCGGCGGCCCCCACGGCTTCTCCGGACCCGGCCCGGCGGCGGGGATTGATCCCCTCCGGCGGTGGCGGCGGCGGCAGCCACTTCGGATACGGGAGCTGGGGCGGCACCGGCGGGACCCCCGGCGGCATCCACGACGGGTTGCCCGGCGGCGGCCCGCTGTCGTTGGGCGGCGGCGGAGCGTACGCCGGCTGGTGGTTCGGCAGCGGGCCCGGCCCGGGGACCACACCGGGTGGGGGCGGCCCGACGATCGGGAGTGCCCGGATCGGGTTCGGCGCCCGGCGGGATATACGGGAACTTGTTGGGCGGCAACACGTTCAGCCCATTCGTTACCGGCGTGTCGTAGGGCACCGGCGGACCGCGCCACGGGTTGCGGCCAACCGGCACGTAGCCCTTCGGGTCACGACACAGCTGGATCGTCGGCGCCCGTTTGCCCGGGAACTCCTGGCACGGATAGTTGCGGGCGCCGCGCACGGTGCTGGGATCGTTCTGGGCGACCTTGCAGTACATGTCCCTCGGGAGCTCGCGCAGCGTCTCGTCGGCCGGCGTTCGCATCAACGGCGGGGGCAGGAAGCCGACGGCGCACGGCGGCGGGTCGTTCAGGTCGAGCTTGAAGTCCAGCTTGGCGCCCTCGTCTTGCGGGGCGCCGCCGGCGGCGGTGGTGATCGCGGCGAACAACGCCGGCAGGACCACCAGCAGCTGCTCGATCGACTTGTGGTAGATGACGCCCACCCGGCCCAGGTTGGCCAGGCTGGCGGCCAGCGCCGGGAAGGAGGGGCGGATACCGGAGAACGCGGTGCTGGCCTCGTCGATCGCGCCCGGGGCGTTGGCCAACGTCGAGCGAAGCTGCGGATCGGCCTGACGCACCTCGGAGGTGAACCGCGCCAACCCATCGGACAGCGACTTGATGTCGGCGCCGGCGCGAATCTGGGCTTGCAGGAACGGGCCCGCCTGATCGATCAACTCCGAGACTTGCGGATAGTTGGCGTTGGCCTCGTCCACCAGCAATCGGGCGGACTCGATCAGCCGGGCCAGTTCCGGACCCGAGCCGTTGGCCGCGATGAACGTCTCATGCAGCAGCTCGCGCAACCGCGTGTCGCCGAGGCTGTTGACCAGCGCCTCCGCCCGCTTCAACAGGTCGGCGACGTCTTGGCCGATCCGGGTGTTCTGCCGCTCGATCCGAGATCCGTTGTGCAGCTTGGTCGATGCCGGGTTGCCCGGCGGCACCAGGTCGATGTATTGCTCACCGACGGCCGACACGCTCTTCACGGTGGCGGTGACGTTCGACGGGATGGGAGTCCCGCTGTTCAGCCGCATTTCGGCGGTGACCCCGTTGGGGTTCAGCCCCACCGACTCCACCCGGCCGACGGCGACGCCCCGGTAGGTGACGTTGGCGTTCTTGTACAGGCCGCCGCCCGCGACGAAATCGGCGCTCACGCCGTAGGTCCCGATGCCGAACGTGGCGGGCAGCCGCAGGTAGAAGATCGCCATCACGGTCAGCGTGATGGCGGTGATCACCGCGAAGATGCCGAGCTGGATCTTGGTCAGTCTGTCTATCATCTGCGCCGCCCCTACTGCCCTGACGCCGTGCCGGGCGGAATCGTGAACGGATCGGCCGCCTGCCCGGACAGGTTGGCCAATTCGCCGGTCAAGAAATCGGGCGGGTTGAGGATCTCGTTCATGTGCATCATGTTCGGATCGAGTGCATACGACGTGGTGAAGAACGTCTCACCGAGCCGCCGCAGGGTGAGGTCGAAGGTGGTGAACACGTTGAGGTAGTCGCCGCGCACGGCCTGCTTGATGCCGAAGTTCGGGAACGGGAACGTCAGCAACAGCTGCAGCGAGGTGACGAAATTCTTCCGGTTGTCGTTGAGGGCCTTGACGACCGAATACAGGCCCTTGAGGTCTTCGGCGAAGTCCACCTTGGTTTTTGCCAGCACGTGCGAGGTGACCGTCGCCAGCTTCTTCAGCGCGGCGAACGCGTCGACGATGTGGTCCCGGTTCTTGTTGAGTACGCGAAGCGCTTCAGGCAGCGTGTCCAGCGCCCGGCCCAGGTTGTCCTTGTCGCGCGCCAGGATCGCTGAGAATCGGTTCAATCCGTCGACCGCGTCGATGATGTCGTTGACCTGCCGGTTGAGTCCCGCGGTCAACTCCGCCAGTCTTGGGACCAAGTCGACGAACTGGTCCTGCCGACCGGCGACGGCCTGGTAGGTCTCGTCGGTGATCTCCTCCAGCGCACCGAGATTGCCCTTGTTGACCACCACACCGAGGGCCGAAAGCACCTCTTCGGTGGTGGGATAGCGCCCCGTGTTGGACTCCGCGATCTTCGACCCGTTCTTCAGCCTGCCGGTCGGCCGGCTTGTCCTTGGGGCGCAGCCAGGTCGATGTGCATGCGAACCCAGCAGCGACGTCTGGGCGACCGTCGCGGTCGCGTTGGCCGGCAACACCACGTTCTTGTCCAACGCCAACTTCACTGCGGCATAGAAGGATCCGTCGGACCGCTGCTCGGCCGAGATGCCGGAGACGCTGCCGACCGTGACGTCGTCGACCATGACCGGCGAGTTCTGCGGCAGCGTCGCCACGTCGGGCATTTCGACGGTGACCGTGTACGCGCCACTGCCATGACCGGCGGTTCCGGGCATCACCAGAGAGTTCAGCCCGCCGAATTGGCAACCGGCGAGCAACGCGCTGCCCGCCGCCAATGCGCTCGCCGCGCAACCAGATTCGGTTCATCCGCCACCGCCCTGGTCGGCCGGCGGTGGCGCGCCGGGCGCTCGGCCGGCGGCGGGCCCGGCAGGGGACCGTAGCGGCCGGAGGGCCCGGCGCCGCGTCGGCGCCGGCCGGCGAGGCCGGGCCGGTCGGCCTGCGGGCCGTCGGGACGAGCAGGCTCTGCAGATCCGCCGGATTCTGGGTAGGCGGCGCCGGTGCGCACCTTGAGCCGGTATCCAGGTCAGCTGCGGAATCGGAGTCGCCGCCTTGGCCTGGGTCTCCGGGGTGTCGTAGATGATCTGACCCTTGTACGCCGTGATCATGTTGAGCGGGTGGAACATGATCGGCGGGTAGTTCACGGTAAGCCGGCGCAGCACCGGGCCCAGCCGCTCACGGCAGAGCTCGGCGCGCCTGTAGTAGTCGGGCGCTCTGGTCCGCCGGCGGTCTCGAAGGAGCCACCGCAGATGAATTGCACGGGGTTGGCGAATTCAGGTATCGACAACAGACCGTTCAGCGTGCCCTGCGCCGGGTCATAGATGTTGTAGAAGTTGGCGATACCGGGGCCCGCCACGTGCAGCACCTGCTCGATGTTTTCGCTCTGGTCGCTCAGCGTCTGCGCAAAGTCGTTGAGCTGGTTGACCGTATCGATGATCGTCGAGTTGTTTTCATGCAGGAACCCGCGGACATCCGAGAGCGCCTGGTTGAGCGTGCCCAATGTGTTGTCCAGATGGCGCGAGCTGTCGGCGAGCACCTGCGACACCGACGCGACGTTTCCGGCGAACTGCACGATCTGTTCGTTGCTCGCCGACAGTGCGTTGACCAGTACCTGCAGGTTCTTGACCGTGCCGAAGATGTCGCTGCGCGAATCCCCCAGCCGCCCAGCGACTTGCGAAAGCTCCCGCAACGCGTTGTGGAACGATTCACCCTTGCCGTCGAGCGTGTCCGCGGCCTGGTTGATCGCCTTGCCCAACGGCCCCTGCATCGATCCCGTCGTCGGACCCAGCTGGACGGCCAGTTGGGTCAGCGCCTCTTTCACCTCATCCCATTCCACCGGGACCGCGGTGCGGGCCAGGTCGATGCTTCCCCCGTCGGGCAGCACCGCCCCGCCGGTGTATGCCGGGGTGAGCTGAATGAACCGCGCCGACACCAGGTTCGGCGAGATGATGACGGCCTTGGCGTCCTTCGGGATCTTCACGTCCTTGGACACCGACATGGTGATCTTGACGTCGGACGGCCGCGGTTCGATCGTGTCGATCGAACCGACCGGAACTCCCAGGACGCGGACCTGATCGCCGGGGTAGAGCCCGACAGCAGACGTGAAGTAGCCGACGATGGTTCGGTTATTGCCTTGCGACGGAAAGCACATACACGCCCCCCACCAGCACCGCGACCAGCGCGATGACGGTGGTGTAGCGCAGCCCCCGGCCGCCGGCAATCCCATCATGCTCCGCATCATGGCGATTTCGGCCTGATGATCCAGCGTTCCTGAATCAACCCGCGCAGGTAGTCGGAGAGGCTGGCCGGCAGCTTGCCCGGCTGGTAGAAGAAGTCGAACATCGTCGGCGAGCAGCGGCGCCGGTATCACGCCGTAGACGTTGACGTTGAACCCGGGTCCGGAACCAACCACCTCGCCCAGCTCGGTGGCGTAGGTGGGCAGCCGTTTCAGCGCCTCGGTGATGTAATCGCGGCGCTCGTTGAGGTTGTCCAGCACCAGGTTGAGCTTGCTCAGGGCCGGGCCGAACTCCTTGCGGTTGTCGGCGACGAAGCCGGAAATCTGTGCCGAGAGACCGCTGATGCCCGAGATCAGCTGCCTCAGCGCGGCCGCCGCTCGTCCAGCGCGGCGAACAACTCGTTACCGTCGTCGACCAGCTTGTTGACCTGTTCGGCGCGCTGGGACAACACCGATGTCACCGACTTCGCGTGCGCCAGCAGGCTTTGCAGGGCCTCGTCACGGCGGTTCAGGGTGCGCGACAGCGATGTCACGCCGTCCAGCGCACCGCGCAGCTCCGGGGTGGCGTCGCGCAGCGTGTCGGTGAGAACGTTCAGGGCCTGCTCGAACTGCGGCTTGTTCAGATCGTTCGCGTTTTGACCCAGATCCTCGAGCGCGCCGGCCAGCGTGTACGGGGTGGTCGTGCGGCTCAGCGGAATGGTGGTCGCCTTGCCGCCGCCCGCCGGGGTCACCGAAATGGAGCGCTCGCCGAGGATGGTGTCGGTCCGGATCGCGGCCAGCGACTGGTCACCGACGGCGACGTGCCGGTCCACGCGTGAAGGTCACCTTGGCGCTGTCTCCGGCCAGGCCGACGGACTGCACCTTGCCGACCTTGAAGCCCGAGACATAAACGACGTTGCCGGGCGTGATGCCGCCGGCGTCGGTGAAGTACGCGTCGTACGTCTTGCCCTGCGGCCAGAATGGCAAGCCCGGCGTACCCGAATGCGATGCAGCACGACGCAGACCACCAGCACGACGCCGAAGATTCCGGTGCGCAGTGGGTCGCGTTCCCGCTTTGGATTACTTGGCAAAAGCGCACCTCCCCTTGCTGGGATCCACCTGGCCGCCCAGCGGCAGCAGGATGTCGCTACCGGCCGGTCCGTTGATCTTGATCGTCACGGAGCAGAAGTAGATGTTGAAGAACGACCCGTAGGCGCCGAGCGCGGACAGTCGCAGGTAATCCTCGCCCAGTTGCTCGACGTCGTTGTTCACCTCGGCCTTGCGGTTGTCCAGCTCGGTGGCGAGCGGCCGCGTGTTTTCCAGGATGCCCTGCAGCGGCCGGCGTGAATTCTTCAGCAGTTCGGTCAAATCCGTCGTCGTCGACGCCAGCGGCGGGATGGCGCCCGCGATCGAGTCCTTGTTCTTGGCCAGCCCGGTGATCAATTGCTGCAGCTGGTCGACGCTGGCCGAGAATTGCGCGCTCTTTTGGTCGACGGTTCCCAGCACCGTGTTGAGGTTGGTGATCACGTCACCGATGAGCTGGTCGCGTTGGCCCAGCGCCGACGAGAAAGCGCTGGTGTCGGCCAGCACGTTCGACAACGCCCCACCCTGGCCCTGCAACAACTGGATGACCGCGCTGCTGATCGTGTTGACCTTGTCGGCGTCCAGGCCCTTGAGCACCGGCCGCAGTCCGCCCAACAGCGCATCGAGATCCAGCGCGGGCTGGGTGTGTTGGGCGTTGATCGTGCCGCCCGGCGGCAGCTTGCGCAGCTCCCCCGGGCCCGACGTGATCTCCAAAAAGCGGTCGCCGACCAGGTTTTCGTACCGGATCACCGCGCGCGTCGACGAATACAGCGTGTAGCGCTGGTCGATTCCGAACTTCACGTCGATGGTGTTGTCCGGGTTGAGCTTCACGACCGGATCACCGAACCGACCGGCACTCCGGCGATGCGAACCTTCTGGCCGGCCTTCAACCGCGACACATTGGTAAACGTTGCGTGGTAGGTACTTTCGGAACCGAACCGGAAGTCGCCGAAGACCACCACCAGGCCCGCGGCCACCAGCAGCATGGCCACCGCGAAGATGCTGACCTTGATCACCATCGACCGGTGCGACGGCATGCCCGAGGCCGCCATCAGAAGTCGTCCCGTTCCGCGAAAGCGCCGTGGAACAAGAACTGCAGCGTCGAGGGTGCGTCAAACTGCAGTTCGGTGAACGGCTCGTACGGGATGTTGGCGTTATCGGTGACCAAGAACGGCGCGCGATAGAACGACCCACCGGTCTGCTTGGTCGGGATGTCCGGCAATCCCCGGCAGTTCGGACCTCCCGAGGCGTTGACGATCGGCAGGGCCTCCGGATACGTGTACGACGGCGCGCCCAAGTACGAAGCTCGACGACGTGAACAGACCCGCTTTGCGGACACCGAGCAACGGGGCGAACTCCTTGATACCGCGCTCGATACCCGCGAAAAGGCAGCCGAATTCGGGCGAGTAGTCGTGGGCCACCTTGATCGGAGCCCGCAGCCTGTTGATGGCATCGATGAAATTCTGCTCGGCCGGCTCCAACGTCTCATAAGCGTTGTTGGCGAGACCGATCGTCGCCAACAGCGTGTCGTTGAGGTTGTGCTGCTGGTCTACGACCGTCTTGTTGATCGTCGGCAGGTTGTCGATGATCGTGTTCAGATCAGGGGCGGCGTCGGCGTATATGTTGGTGACGACGCCGGTCCTACGGAAGTCCTCCTGCAGGGCGGGCAGCTTCGGGTTCGCTTGTCGCGCCAGCGTATTCAGTCCTGACAGCAACGCGCCCAAGTCGTCGCCGTGACCACGCAAGCCTTCGGACAGCGCGCTCAGCGTCCCGTTCAATTCGACCGGGTCGATCTTGTGCAGCAGGTCGATCAGCGACTGGAACAAGGTGTTGACTTCCAGCGCAACCGCCGAGGCTTCCACGTGCGCATCCGGACGCAGCGACGTCGGCGAAGGCGCCTGGGGCGGAATGAATTCCACCGACTTGGCCCCGAAGATGGTGTTGCCCGCGATGTGCACCGTCGCGTTGGAAGGGATGAAGTGCATCTCGTCGCTGTTGATGGCCAGTGTCAGCCGCGCCTGATCGCCGCTGTAGCTGATGTCATCGACCTTGCCGATCTGGATGCCCCGGTACTTGACCTTGGCGCCCTTGTCCATCACCAGCCCGGCCCGCGGCGAGCGACGGTGACGGTGTCGGTCGAGGCGAAAGCCGCTGTGTACGAAAGGTAAGTCAACGACGGCGAATGCCGACGATCAAGCTGGCCAGCAGCGCCGCTGCCAGCCGGACTGTGCTGCGTCTCGATCCGCCTGTCTGCCATGTCTTGTCAGCGGTCCCCCTTATCCGGAGAGGTTGAAGTTACCGGACGCGCCGTAAACAGCCAGCGAGATGAACAAAGTAATGACGACCACGACGATCAGCGAGGTCCGCACGGCCTGACCGACCGCGATGCCCACACCGACCGGCCCGCCGTGGCGTTGTAGCCGTAATAGGTATGGACCAGCATCACCGCGATGGACATCACGATCGCCTGCAGGAACGACCACAGCAGGTCGGACGGGATGAGGAAGGTATTGAAGTAGTGGTCGTAGAGGCCTTTGGACTGTCCGTTGATGTACGACCGTGGTGAAGCGGGCGGCGAAGAACGCGGCCAGCACCGACAGCGAGTACAGCGGAACGATCGCGACGAGGCCGGCGATCAGCCGGGTTGACACCAGGTAGGACACCGAGTGCACCGCCATGCATTCGACGGCGTCGATCTCCTCGGACACCCGCATCGCGCCCAATTGGGCGGTGGCGCCGGCGCCGATGGTGGCCGCCAACGCGATACCCGCGATCACCGGCGCGACCACGCGGACGTTGAGGAACGCCGACAGGAAGCCGGTCAGCGCCTCGATACCGATGTTGCCCAGCGACGAGTAACCCTGCACCGCGATGACTCCACCGGAGGCCAGTGTCAGGAACGCCGCAACGCCGACCGTGCCGCCGATCATGACGAGTGCGCCTGCGCCCAGTGTCATCTCGGCGACGAGCCGGATCGTCTCCTTGCGGTACCGGGTGAGCGCGTTGGGAACGTAACGCACGGTTTGGCCGTAGAACAATGCCTGCTCGCCGAAGTCGTCAACCGGCCCTTGCAGCACCCTCGACACGACGTTGCGTATCCGGTAAGTGAGGTCGTAGCTCATCGCTTACTCACTTCGCCGAGATCCGCACGCCGATGGCGGTCATCACCACGTTGATGACGAACAGGCAGATGAACGCATAGACGACGGTTTCGTTGACCGCGTTGCCGACGCCCTTAGGACCGCCCTTGACGGTCAGGCCGCGGTAACACCCGACCAGCCCGGCCATCACGCCGAACAGCAGCGCTTTGACTTCGGCGAGCACCAGCTCGCGCAGCCCGGTGAGCACGGTCAACCCGTTGATGAACGCGCCCGGGTTGACGCCCTGAAGGAAGACGGAGAACACGTAACCGCCGGACAAACCGATGGCGCACACCAAACCGTTGAGCAGCAGCGCGACCACCGTGGACGCCAAAACCCGTGGCACGACCAGCCGTTGGATCGGGTCGATGCCCAGCACCCGCATCGCGTCGATTTCCTCGCGGATGGTGCGGGCGCCCAGGTCGGCGCAGATCGCGGTGGCGCCGGCGCCGGCCACGACAAGCACGGTCACCACTGGGCCCAGCTGGGTGATGGTGCCGAATGCCGTTCCCGCGCCGGACAAGTCGGCCGCGCCGATTTCGCGCAGCAGGATGTTGAGGGTGAACGCCACCAGGACCGTGAACGGGATGGAGACCAGCAGCGTCGGGACCAGCGACACGCGAGCGATCATCCACGTCTGATCCAGGAACTCGCCAAATTGGAACGGCCGCCGGAAAGCTGCGCGGCCCGTATCGATCATCATTTCGAAGAACCCGCCGACAGCACGGGCAGGAACCGCAAGTTGCTCCCTCAACTTGCCACCCCCCTCTGCTGCTCGCGGCGAAGCCTATCTTTCGCCTTTGCGCGGTCTTCGGACACAAGCGGCTCGGTGCGAGCCGGATCATATTAACTCAGAAAAAGTTCACCCTGTCAATGAACAGCATTCTCTATCGAAACGTTAATTTGTCCTGGTCAGGACCTATTGTGCTATCAATCTGACACATGTTCTACTCGCCGATTTCCCCCTGTGAACTACCTTTATATCGTTATTGCTCCATCAGCCCAACCGCAGAAAAATTCTTCTCCGGATCACGGCCAGCAAAGTAATCCTGCAGCGTGGTGCTCAGTACAGCGGGGTCCCAAGCCGCCCCATCGGCGCTGAACTTATGCTCCGCGGTCGGTGCCGCAACCAATGTCACCTGAGGACCGTAAACGATGAACAGCTGGCCATTGACTTCTGCGGCAGCAGGTGATGACAGAAACTGGACCAGCCTCACCACGTGCTCCGGCGACAGCGGGTCGATGCCGCCTTCCTCTATATCTGGTGCGGCACCGAACACATCGGCCGTCATCGCGGTGCGGGCCCGCGGACAGATCGCATTAGCGCACACCCCGTAGCGGCCCAGCGCTCGCGCGGCCGTCAGGGTAAGCGAGATGATGCCCGCCTTGGCGGCGCCGTAGTTGGCCTGCCCCGACCGGACCCACCAGGCCCGCCTCCGACGCGGTGTTGACGATTCGGCCGAACACCGATCCGCCCGCATCTTTGGCCTTGGAGCGCCAGTAGGTGGCCGCGTTACGCGTGAGCAGGAAATGGCCACGCAGGTGCACCGCGATGACGAGGTCCCATTCCTCGTCGGACATGTTGAACAGCATCCGGTCGCGGGTGATCCCGGCGTTGTTCACCACGATGTCCAGCCCGCCCAGCCCGTCGGCGTAGGCGATCAATTCGTCGGCGGTTGCGCGTTGGCTGATGTCGCCGGGAACGGCGACCGCCTTGGCACCGGTCTCAGCGCTGGCGGCGCCGATCTCGTCGATGACGTCGGAGGCATCCAACGCGGCGGCGATGTCGTTGACGACGACGGTGGCACCGAGCCGGGCCAAGCCGAGCGCTTCGGCCCGCCCCAGTCCCGCGGCCGCACCGGTCACCACCGCGACCTTTCCGGATAGATCGGTCGCGTTCGTGCTGCTAGTCAATTTATGAATACCTCTAGTTTCCGGTTACTCGCCACGCAACAATGCGGCGCGCGGGCATTCGGCAATTGCCTGCTCGGCCAGATGTTCTCGGTCGGACGGAATCGGATCGGTCTTCACGACGGCGTAGTCCTCATCGTCCAGGTCGAAGATATCCGGCGCGATTCCCAAGCACACCGCGTTACCTTCACACCGGTCACGATCCACGATCACCCGCACGGCACCCTCCTTGAACCTGGCCTTCAACCAGAGCCACGCCCCGTCGGTATGTAGCTCCACCATAGGGCCCCGGTACGTCTGGCGAAACGGTCGCTGGATTCCCAGACTAGAACGTGTTACAACCGGGAAGACGGATGGGTAGCCGTTGGTCGATTCGCGGCGCCCAGATGGCCTGACGTTAACCGAAGGACGGCTGGAATGCGCATCAGTTACACCCCTGAACAGGAGGAGCTGCGTCGCGAGCTGCGGTCGTACTTCGCCACGCTTATGACGCCGGAGCGCCGCGAGGCACTGAGCTCGGTCCAGGGCGAATACGGCGTCGGCAATGTGTACCGCGAGACGGTCGCACAGATGGGCAAGGACGGGTGGCTCACCCTGAACTGGCCCAAGGAGTACGGCGGCCAGGACCGCACCCCGATGGACTCGCTGATTTTCACCGATGAAGCGGCCATCGCCGGAGCTCCGGTGCCATTTCTGACGATCAACAGCGTGGCGCCGACCATCATGGCCTATGGCACCGACGAGCAGAAGAAGTTCTTCCTGCCCAAGATCGCCGCGGGCGACTTGCACTTCTCGATCGGCTACTCCGAGCCCGGCGCCGGCACCGACCTGGCTAACTTGCGTACCACCGCGGTCCGTGACGGCGACGACTACGTGGTCAACGGCCAGAAGATGTGGACCAGCCTCATTGTGTACGCCGACTACGTCTGGTTGGCGGTTCGTACCAACACCGAGGCCAAAAAGCACCGCGGCATATCTGTGCTGATCGTCCCGACGACCGCGGAGGGCTTCTCCTGGACACCGGTGCACACCATGGCCGGTCCCGACACCAGTGCCACCTATTACTCCGACGTCCGGGTGCCGGTGACCAACTTGGTCGGCGAGGAGAACGGTGGCTGGAAGCTGGTGACCAACCAGCTGAACCACGAGCGGGTCGCCCTGGTGTCGCCGGCACCGATTTACATGTGCCTCCGAGAGGTGCGCGAATGGGCGCAGAACACCAAGGACGCCAGCGGAGCCAGGCTCATCGACTCGGAGTGGGTGCAGCTCAACCTGGCCCGGGTGCACGCCAAGGCCGAGGTTCTCAAGCTGATCAACTGGGAGCTGGCCTCATCGGAAGGTGACTCCTTGGGGCCTGCGGACGCCTCGGCGGCCAAGGTCTACGGCACCGAGCTGGCCACCGAGGCCTACCGGCTGCTGATGGAGGTATTGGGTACCGCGGCAACACTGCGTCAGGACTCGCCGGGCGCGTTGTTGCGCGGCCGCGTCGAGCGGATGCACCGGGCGTGCCTGATCTTGACCTTCGGGGGCGGCACCAACGAAGTGCAGCGCGACATCATCGGGATGGTCGCGCTGGGATTGCCCCGAGCCAGCCGCTGAGCTTCTTCTTTCTAAGGACGAACATTCATGGATTTCACGACAACCGAAGCGGCAAACGACCTCGGTGGGTTGGTCGACACCATCGTGGATGCTGTGTGCACACCGGAGCACCAACGTGAGTTGGACGGGCTTGACCAGCGGTTCGACCGCGAGCTGTGGCGCAAGCTCGTCGAGGCCGACATCTTGACCAGCGCGGCGCCGGCATCGCTGGGCGGCGATGGTTTCGGGGTGCTCGAGCAAACGGCCGTGCTCGTCGCGTTGGGCCACCAACTGGCCGCGGTGCCATACCTGGACTCGGTCGTCCTGGCCGCAGGAGCGCTGGCCCGGTTCGGCTCCGAGGAACTGCAACAGAACTGGGGCGCGCCGGCGGTCAGCGGGGAGAAGATCCTCACCGTCGCCCTCAAAGGCGAGATGGGTGAGGGGCCGGTGCAGGCTATCTCTGCCGGGGGCGGCCACCGTCTCACCGGCACTCGCACCCAGGTTGGCTTCGGCCCCGTTGCGGACGCCTTCCTGGTCCCCGCCCAAACCGATTCCGGCGCCGCTGTTTTCCTGGTCGTTACCGATGACCCGGGAGTGACGGTGACCGCGCTGCAGACCACGGGCCTGGGCAGCGCAGGGCACCTGACGCTGGACGGGACCGAGGTCGACGGCAGCCGGATGGTGGGCGGCGCCGAGGCCGTGGTCTGGCTCGAGACGCTCGCCACCCTGGGCCGCAGCGCGTTTCAGCTCGGCGTGCTCGAGCGGGGATTGCAGATGACCGCCGAATACGCGCGCACCCGCGAGCAGTTCGACCGGCCGATCGGCAGCTTCCAGGCAGTCGGACAGCGGCTGGCCGATGGATACATCGACGTCAAGGGATTGCGGCTGACGCTCACCCAGGCGGCATGGCGCGTCTCGGAAGATCTCCCCGCGGACATCGACGTGGCCAGTGCGGCGTTCTGGGCCGCCGACGCCGGACATCGGGTGGCGCACACCATCGTGCATGTGCACGGCGGTGTCGGCGTCGACACCGATCACCCCGTGCATCGTTACTTCCTGGCCGCCAAAGAAACCGAGTTCGCGTTGGGCGGCGCGACCGGCCAGCTGCGTCGGATCGGCCGTGAGCTGGCGGAAACCCCTGCCTAGTCTTCCCGGCGCGGCCGCATTCAATCCCGTGATTCCGACCGATCCAACCGTCACCAAACTGCTGGTGCCACTCGCTGAGATCGACGACCGAGGTGTCTACTTCGAAGACTCGTTTACCAGCTGGCGTGATCACGTCCAGCAAGGTGCCGCGATCGCGGCAACGCTGCGTGAACGCCTCGACCCGGCACGACCACCGCACGTCGGCGTGCTGCTGGAAAACACGCCGTTCTTCTCGGCAATGTTGGCGGCGGCCGGGATGTCAGGGATTGTGCCGGTAGGTCTCAATCCGGTGCGCCGCGGTGAGGCGCTGGCCCGCGACATCGGCCGGGCCGACTGCCAGCTGGTGCTGGCTGACTCGAAATCGGCTGTCACACTGGGCGATATCGAGCACCTGAACGTCGATTCCGCCGAGTGGGCCGACGAGCTGGCCGCACATCGGGATGCCGAGCTGCGTTTTCAGTCCGCGTCGCCTGCGGACCTGTTCATGCTGATCTTCACATCGGGCACCAGCGGTGAGCCCAAGGCGGTGAAGTGCAGTCACAGCAAGGTCGCGATCGCCGGTGTGACGATGACACAGCGATTCGATCTCGGCCGCGATGACGTCTGCTATGTGTCGATGCCGTTGTTTCATTCCAACGCGGTTCTGGTGGGCTGGGCGGTGGCGGCAGCGTGCCAGGGATCAATGGCATTGCGGCGCAAGTTCTCCGCGTCGAACTTCTTGGTCGATGTCCGTCGTTATGGCGCTACCTATGCCAATTACGTGGGCAAGCCGTTGTCGTATGTGCTTGCTACACCCGAGCGGGCCGACGACGGGGATAACCCGTTGCGGGCGGTGTACGGCAACGAGGGCGTGCCCGCCGACGTCGAGCGCTTCGGCCGCAGGTTCGGGTGTGTCGTCCAGGACGGGTTCGGTTCCACCGAGGGCGGGGTGGCGATCGCCCGCACCCCCGATACCCCGTCCGGTGCGTTGGGTCCGCTCACTGAAGGGCTCGACATCGTCGACCCCAACACCGGCAAGCCGTGCCCGGTCGGGGTGGTCGGCGAGCTGGTGAACACCGCCGGGTCGGGCCGTTTCGAGGGTTACTACAACGACGAGGCCGCCGAGGCCGAGCGGATGGCAGGCGGGATCTACCACAGCGGCGACCTCGCCTACCGTGATGAGGCCGGCTACGCCTACTTTGCTGGGAGACTTGGCGATTGGATGAGAGTTGACGGCGAGAATCTCGGCGCGGCTCCGATCGAGCGGGTGCTGCTGCGCTATCCTGATGCGACCGAGGTGGCGGTGTATGCGGTGCCCGATCCGGTCGTCGGTGACCAGGTGATGGCGGCGTTGGTGCTGGCGCCCGGTAGCGAGTTCGACCCCGAGAAATTCCGGGCCTTCCTGGCCGAACAACCCGACTTAGGACCCAAGCAGTGGCCGTCGTACGTGAGGGTCAGCGCGGAGCTGCCGCGGACGGTGACCTTCAAGGTGCTCAAGCGACAGTTGTCGTCCGAGGGTGTCGAGTGCGGCGATCCGGTGTGGCCGATGCGCCGGTAGGCACATGACTTCCCGACCTCTTGAGCTTGCGCTTGAAGCGAGTTTCGAACAGCTTGTCGCCGCGGTGCCGGCGAATGTCGGTATCGCGATCGCCCGCCCGGACCGGACCTATTCGCTGGGCCGATGGTGGTCCGGTGTCGCATGGTCGACGATCAAAGTGCCGTTGGCGATCGCGGCGTTGCGCAGCGACTGGTTGCGTGCCAAAGACCTGGCCGTGAAAGCCATCACGGAATCCGACAATCGCGCATCCGAGCAGTTATGGTCCGGGCTGGGCGATCCGGCGGACGCGGCACGGCAGGTGCAGGGCGTCATTGCCGAGGGGGGTGACACCGCCACCATTGTCGAATCGCGCCGACTTCGGCGTGGTTACACCGCATTTGGCCAAACGCAGTGGACCCTGCAGCGACAAGCGCGGTTCGCCGCGGAACTGACGTCCATCCCCGATTCGGCCGACGTCATCGACCTGATGCAGCGCCTCACCACCGGCCAGCAGTGGGGGCTAGCCGCCAAAGGCATTGCAGCAAAAGGCGGTTGGGGGCCAGGCGTTAATGGTGACTACCTGGTCCGGCAGTTCGGGATCGTTCCCACACCATCCGGGCAGTGGGGCGTGGCGCTGGCGGCCGAAGTCCACGATGGAGGGTTCGAGACGGGCGCCGATATTCTCAACACGCTGTCGGAGTGGCTGCTCAGTCGACTTCCCGGGCTAGCGCGTTATTGACGGGACGACGGCGTCGATCAGGTGAGGACCGGGTTCAGCGAAGGCCGCTTGCAGGGCATCGGCGAATTCTTCCGCGGTGGTAACGCGGCGGGCGGGAACTCCCATGCCTTCGCTTATCTTGACGAAATCCATTGTCGGCCGCGATAAATCGAGCAGGTCCAGCGCTCTGGGGCCGGGAGTAGACCCGGCGCCCACCCGCGCCAGCTCGATCCGCAGAATGTCGTAGGCGCTGTTGTCGTAGACGACGGTGGTCACATTGAGATTTTCCCGGGCCTGGGTCCACAGGCCCGAAATCGTGTACATGGCCGACCCGTCGGACTCCAGGCAGAGCACCGGGCGGTCGGGCGCGGCGACCGCGGCACCCACCGCGGTCGGGATGCCGTAGCCGATCGCCCCGCCGGTCAGCGTCAGCCAGTCATGGGCCGGTGCGCCGGCGGTGGCCTGCGGCAGCAGCAGACCGGACGTGTTCGACTCATCGACAACGATCGCTTGTTCGGGCAGGAGCGCGCCGATCACCTCGGCCGCCGACGCGGAGGTCAGCGCCCCGATCGGCAGCTGTGGGCGTGATGCGGCCGCCACCGCGGCAACCGTCCCGGGCGCGATCTCGTCGGCCAACGCGGCCAGCGCATCGGCCGCGCCGGTGTGCTCGGCGAGCACGTGCACCTCACAGCCGGCCGGCACCAGGTCGCTGGGCATCCCCGGGTAGGCGAAGAAGGACACCGGCGACTTGGCACCGGCCAGTACCAGATGTTTGGCACCGTCCAGCTGCGCCGTGGCGGCCTCCGCGAAGTAGGCAAGCCGCTCGACTGCGGGTACACCCACGCCGCGCTCTAGCCGCGTCGGGAATGTCTCGCATAGCAAGCGCGCTCCCGTTGCCTCGCCGATCCGCGTGGCCGCGGCCAGCCCTGGGCCACGGGTGGCATCGCCGCCCACCATGATCACCGTGGGCTCCCCCGACCGCAGCACCTGTAGCACCTCGGGTGCCAGGAGCGGATCGGCGCCTGCGGGCTGCGCGGGCACCATCGGGGCGGGCTGGGCACCGTCCGACCAGGACGTGTCCGCGGGCAGGATCAGGGTGGAAATGGATGAGCCTGACCGACTGGCGGCGATCGCCTCGGCGGCGTCGGCCGCGACCTCGGCGGCCGCACCCGTTCGGCGCACCCAGCCCGAGACAGTGCCGGCAAGCGCATCGATGTCGGATTCCAGTGGTGCGTCGTACTTCTTGTGGTAGGTGGCGTGGTCGCCGACGACGACCACCATCGGCACCCGGGCCCGGCGCGCGTTGTGCAGGTTGGCCAGGCCGTTGCCCAATCCGGGGCCCAGATGCAGCAGCACCGCCGCCGGCCGGTCGGCGATGCGGGCGTAACCATCGGCCGCGCCGGTGGCGACACCTTCGAAGAGGGCGAGCACACCGCGCATCCCCGGAACGGTGTCCAGTGCGGCAACGAAGTGCATCTCCGAGGTGCCCGGGTTGGCGAAGCACACGTCAACGCCGCCGTCGACCAAGGTATTGATCAGGGCTTGAGCACCATTCACGAATCCACCTCTTTAGTCAGCGAGCCTGAAGACACGCTCGGCGTTGCCGTGCAGAAAGTCGCGGCGAGCCTCCTCGTCGAGCCCGAGTTCGTCGAACCCCGCCAATGCGTGCGCGTGGGTCATCATCGGATAGTTGGTGCCGAATAAGACTTTGCGTTGTCCGGTGCCGGTTTTCATGAAGCGGATGAGCTCTTGCGGCAGCCGCTTGATCGTGTACGCCGAGGTGTCGATGTAGACGTTCTCGTGCTTGCGGGCGACGGCGACCATCTCCTCGGTCCACGGATAGCCGACGTGTCCGCACACGATCACCAACTCCGGAAAGTCGAGGGCCACCTGGTCGATGTAAGGGATGGGGCGTCCGGTTTCCGACGGTCGCAACGGGCCCGTGTGACCGACCTGGGTGCAGAACGGCACCCCGGATTCGACACATTCGGCGAACAGCGGGTAGTAGCGGCGATCGGTGGGCGGCGCGTTCCACAGCCAGGGCACCACCCGCAATCCCACGAATCCGCCGTCGCGCACGCGCCGCCGCAACTCGCGGACCGCGTCCATCGGGCGATCGAGATCGACGGCAGCCAGGCCCGCAAACCGGTTCGGGTGTAACCGAATCCATTCGGCGACCTCGTCATTGGAAACCATGTCCTGGCCACCTGGCCCCCGCCATGCGCTGAGCAGGCCCAGGCTGACGTCGGCGGCGTCCATCGACGCGATGGTCGCCTCGATCGGGATGTCGGTGTCTGGAATGGAGCCGCCGGTCCAGCGCCGCAGCGAGGCCAGCATGTCGCTGCGCAGGAACCGCGCAGTCGGATGCTGCATCCACACATCGATGGTCATCGAGCTTTGACTCTAGACCGACGTTAGGCGGCCAGCGCGGCGTGGGCGGCGGCATGGGTCTGCCCTGCATACCCACCGCCGAACAGTACGACATGCGCCAGCAGCGGAAAGAGCTGATGCAGCCCAATGCGGTTGCGCCAGCCGGGTTTCAGTGATCGCACCTCCTGGTAGCCGGCGAGGATGGTCTCGTAGTGCGGGCAGCCGAACAGCGCGAGCATCGCCAGGTCGGTCTCGCGGTGACCCCCGTGCGCGGCCGGGTCGATCAGCACCACCCCGTCGGGTGTCCACATCAGGTTGCCGCTCCACAAATCGCCGTGCAGCCGGGTGGGCCGGTCATCGTCGTCGAAGTCGCCCGCACGGCAACGTGCCACGACGGAGTCGATCGCGTCGCGGGTCGAAGCCTCCAGCCGCGGCGCCGCGAGCTCGGCCATCGAGGCCAGCCGCTCTTCGGCGTAGAAATCGCCCCAGCGTCGGTGTCGCCGCAGCGACATCGGCAATGGCTGCGACAACGGCCCGAAGAATGCCGGCCCGTCCCATCCGTCGGGCCCTGCGCCGAACGCTGCGGCACCCGCGTCGTGCGTGATGGCCAGTCGGGTGCCGAACACGTGCGCCGCTTCGGTGCTCGGAGTCACCGAATCGAGCCGCCGCAGGGTCAGGCTCGTGGCGTCAAAAGAAACAATCTGCGCGCAGGGCACGCCGCCGTCGACACTTGAAAGCCATCGCAGCCCTGCGGCTTCCCATGCGAAGAAGCCGGTGGGTGCCTCCGGGTGGTGCTTGACGAAGTCGGTCACACAGTCCGACGGATCAGGCAGTTATGTGAGCGGCATGCACGTCGTCGGCGGGCCGCGCCTCGGTCTGTTCCTTGGCCCAGCGGTAGTCGGGTTTGCCGGCCGGCGAGCGCTTGACCTCGTCGACCAGCCAAAGGCTGCGGGGCACTTTGTATCCGGCGATCTCGGAGCGCACGAAGCTGTCCAGTGCCGACAGCGTTGGCCGCGACCCCGGGCGTGCCTGTACGACGGCGGCCACGTGCTGGCCGTAACGGGGATCGGGCACCCCAACTACCAAGGCGTCGAAGACGTCGGGATGCGCCTTGAGTGCAGCCTCGACCTCCTCGGGGTAGATCTTCTCGCCGCCGCTGTTGATCGACACCGAGCCGCGGCCCAGCATGGTGACCGTGCCGTCCTCTTCGACCTGGGCGTAGTCCCCTGGGATGGCGTAGCGGACGCCGTTGATGGTCCGGAATGTCTCTGCGGTCTTCTTCTCGTCTTTGTAGTAGCCGACCGGGATGTTGCCCTTCTTGGCGATGAAGCCGCGCACGCCCGAGCCGGGCTTGACCTCGTTGCCGTCCTCGTCGAGCACGACGGTGCGGTGATCGATCGTCACTCGCGGGCCACCGCTGTTCGCCGCGCCCTTGGCAACCATGCTGATGCCGCCGAAGCCGGTCTCCGAGGAGCCGATCGAGTCGGTGATGATCCGGTTGGGCAGCAGCTCCAGCAGTTTCTCCTTGATGCTCGGGGAGAACAACGCTGCGGTGCTGGAGAGCAGAAACAGCGATGACAGGTCGTAGTCGCTGTCCTCGGTAAGCGCATCGAGCAACGGCCGCGCCATGGCGTCGCCGGTGAAGAACAGCAGGTTCACCTTGTGGTCGTGAATCGTTTGCCAGACCTCGTCGGCGTTGAATTCCGGTGCCAGCAAAGTGGTTTGACCCGACAAGATCGACATCCAGGTAGCCGATTGCGTGGCGCCGTGGATCATCGGCGGAATCGGATACCGGATCATCGGCGGATTCTCAGCGGCGGCCTTGGCGAGGTCGTACTCATCCTTGACGAATTCGCCTGTCGCGAAGTCGGTCCCGCCGAACAGGACGCGGTAGATGTCTTCGTGGCGCCACATCACGCCCTTCGGGAAGCCGGTGGTGCCCCCGGTGTAAAGCAGGTAGATGGCGTCGGCGCTGCGTTCGCCGAAGTCCCGCTCTGGCGAGCCCTGCGCGATCGCGGAGTAAAACTCGACGCCGCCATAGCGCTGATAGTCGTTGTCTGAAACATCCGAGCCGTCCTCGACGACGAGGATCGTCTTGACGTTGGGGGTGTCGGGTAGCACGTTGGCGACCCGGTCGGAGTACTGGCGCTCGTGCACCAGCGCAACCATGTCGGAGTTGTCGAACAGGTAGCGGAGCTCGCCCTCGACGTAGCGATAGTTGACGTTCACCAGGATGGCGCCCGCCTTCACGATGCCGAGCATCGCGATGACGATCTCGATGCGGTTGCGGCAGTAGAGCCCGACCTTGTCGTCCTTCTTCACGCCCTGATCCAGCAGGTAGTGCGCCAGGCGATTGGCCTTCTCTTCCAGTTGGGCGTAGGTCAACTGCTCATCGCCGCAGATAAGGGCGACGCGGTCGGGCACGGCGTCGATGGTGTGCTCAGCGAGGTCGGCAATATTCAGGGCCACGGACCCCAAACTAGAACGTGTTACATTTCTTGACAAGCTCATGCCCACTGTCGAGGGAAAGGCGGTAGCCGTGGCCCCTAATACCGGTCAGGCGCCAGCAAACGAACAATCGGGACCCGACGCGCTGGTCGAGCAGCGCGGTCACACCCTCATCGTGACCTTGAACCGGCCGCACGCCCGCAACGCGCTGAGCACCGAAATGATGGAAATCATGGTCGCGGCCTGGGACCGAGTCGACAACGATGACGACATCAGGTGCTGCATCCTCACCGGGGCCGGTGGCTACTTCTGCGCCGGAATGGACCTCAAGACAGCAACCAAGAAGCCGCCGGGCGACTCGTTCAAGGACGGTAGCTACGACCCGTCGCGCATCGACGCTTTACTGAAGGGTCGTCGGCTGGCCAAACCGCTGATCGCCGCCGTCGAAGGCCCCGCGATCGCCGGCGGCACCGAGATCCTGCAGGGCACCGACATCCGGGTTGCCGGTGAGAGTGCCAAGTTCGGCATCTCGGAGGCCAAGTGGAGCCTGTACCCGATGGGCGGTTCGGCCGTGCGGCTGGTACGGCAGATCCCCTACACGGTCGCGTGTGACCTGCTACTGACCGGGCGCCACATCACCGCCGCCGAAGCCAAGGAGATGGGCCTGATCGGATACATCGTCCCGGACGGCCAGGCGCTGACCAAAGCGCTAGAACTCGCAGACGTCATATCGGCTAACGGTCCCCTGGCCGTGCAGGCGATCTTGCGGGCGATCCGTGAGACAGAGGGACTGAACGAGAACGACGCCTTCAAGATCGACACTCAGATCGGTATCAAGGTGTTCTTGTCCGACGACGCCAAGGAAGGCCCAAGGGCGTTCGCCGAGAAGCGGAAGCCCAACTTCCAGAACCGCTAGCTCTTTTCTTCGCGCCGAACGTGCACTCACTGCGAATTTGCGCGCGCATTCTCGCAGTCAGTACACGTTGGGCGCCCTTGTCGGAGCTACACGGCACACTCCTGCCATGCAGGTGCCGTTCATCGGTAGCGAGGCCGTCGCATCCGGTTGTGTGACGCCGTACACGCTGCGAAGTCGATTCGTCGCCCTCCATCCTGACGTCTACATCGCAGCGGACGCCAAGCTCACCGCGGTACTGCGTGCCCATGCGGCGTGGTTGTGGTCGCGGCGGCGCGCCGTCGTCGCGGGCCGTTCAGCGTCAGCACTGCACGGCGCGAGATGGATCGCCGATGGCGCACCGGCCGAATTGCTCTACGACTATCGCCGTCCGCCCAGCGGTATTCGCACATGGTCGGATCGCGTCGCCGAGGACGAGGTACAGGTGATCTCCGGCATCTCAGCGACGACGCCCGCGCGAACCGCTCTTGACCTGGCGTGTCGTTATCCCGTCGATAAGGCTGTCGCAGCCATCGACGCGCTCGCTCGCGCAACGGACCTGAAGTTATGCGACGTCGAGATCCTCGCCGAGCGCTACCGGGGACGCCGCGGCGTCAGGCGTTCGCGTATCGCACTGTCGCTCGTCGATCCCGGCGCCGAGTCACCCCGCGAGACATGGCTAAGGCTCTTGTTGATCCGCGCCGGTTTCCCACCGCCACAAACCCAGATCCCGGTTTACGAATGCGGCGCCCTGATCGCCTGTCTCGATATGGGCTGGGGGGACATCAGACTGGCCGTCGAGTATGAAGGCGACCAACACCGCACCGACCGAAGACAATTCAACAAGGACATTCGGCGTGCCGAAGCGGTCGCGGAGTTGGGTTGGATCTTGGTCCGGGTCACGGCTGAAGACACACCGGGCGGCATCATCGCCCGGGTGTCAGCCGCATGGCAACGCCGAGCGTGTACTCAGTGCGAAAATCTGGCCGCAATTTCGCAGTGAATGCACGTTCGGCGCAAAGACCGTCAGCCCAGCGGCGCGCTGGGGGTGAACGCCACCGGCATTTTCTCGAGGCCGGACACGAAGTTCGCCGGCCTCAAGGGCAACTCTGCACCCGACGCCAGTCGCATATCCGGCAGGCGCTGCAGCAGGCGTGTCTGCATGATCGACAGCTCCAGCCGGGCGAGCTGGTTGCCGAGGCAGAAGTGCGTTCCGAAGCCGAACGCGAGGTGGTTATTCGGATAGCGCTCGATGTTGAAGCTCTCCGGGTCCTCGAATACCTTCTCGTCGAAGTTCGCCGACTCGAACAGCAGGATCATTTTTTCGCCCTGGTGCAGCTGCGTGCCGTGGAACTCGGTGTCGGCGGTGATCGTGCGCGCCATGTTCTTCACCGGCGCGGTCCAGCGAAGCATCTCTTCGACGGCGTTGGGCAGCATTCCCAAATCGTTGGCCAGACGGCGGTGCTGATCGGGGTGCAGCAGCAGCTGCCTGGTTCCGCCGGACAGCGTGTGGCGCGTGGTCTCGTCGCCGCCGATCAGGAGCAGCAGGACCTCGGTGACGATCTGGTGGTCCTCCAGGCGTGATCCTTCGACCTCCGCGTGCACCAGCACGCTGACCAGGTCGTCGGTCGGTTCTTCCTTGCGTGCCGCGATCATCCCCATCATGTATTCGCTGTAGGCGGCGAAGGCATCCATCGTGACCTGGAAATTCTCTTGCGCCCCAGTGCTGCTCAAAAAACTCACCAGATCGTCGGACCACTTGAGGAACATCTTGCGTTCCTCCGGACGCACACCGAGCATGTCGCCGATGACCGCCATCGGCAGCGGCGCGGCGAGGTCCCAGACGAAGTCGCATTCGCCGCGTTCGCACACCGCGTCGATCAGCGCATCACACAGCGAAGTGATCGCGGACTCCAGGTCTTTCACGCGCTTGCGGGTAAAACCGGAGTTGACGAGCTTCCGACGCAACAGATGTTGCGGATCGTCCATGTCAATCATCATCTCGACCCTGTCTTGGTCGGGTCGGATGCCGCCGGCATTGGAGAATAACTCGGGGTTGCGCTCGGCCTCGATCACGGACTGATACGTCGACGCGGCGGCCAACCCGTTGCGGTCCCGGAAGACCGGCTCGTTCTCCCGCATCCAGCGGTAGACGGCCCGGGAGTCACCGGCGTAAAAAGCGCCGTCGGTCAGATCGACATCTGGTCTGGTCTCTAATTTGGTCAAGGTCATGAGATCTCCTGGGCATCGCCGAATGTCATTTGTGCGTGGTCGACAGAGCTGGACAGCATCGCGTGCTTCGGAAGGCCCAGCGACGCCAGCTCTTTCGCGTAGGGGTGATCGCCTAGCCGGACACGCACCCCACCGATCCGAGTGCGCACGCCGTCGAGCGTGTGCTCGAAGGCGGTCTCGCGGGTGACACCGTCGCGGTGCGAGTAGCTGCGCTGTGTTTGCGTGCGCGCGGTCAGCCGAATCGGCAGGCCGCGGCGAAATTCCATGCCGATCACCAGCTGGCCGTCGACGCTGACGTCGAAACCGAACCGGCGACCGTCTTGAACGGTGAAGTCCGCCATGACTTTCGGGTAGCCCCAAATCTTGGTTCCCGCTTCCAGCGTGAACGCCTGGTCGACGGGCAGGTGGTGGATAAACGCGCCGGCCGACTGCAGGGCGCGCGGCCCGCTCGCGTTCGACCCGGGCGGGTTGACCATCACGCTGGTGCCGAATTCGTAGTACTGGCCCAGGTCGCCGTCGATGTAGTGCACCAACATCAGGATCACCATGGCGCGCCCGGGTAGGTAACGGCAGACCTGCAGCCCGCTGTAGTCGATCAGCTGCTGGGCGGCGTCGGCGTCAACCGAGAACATGGCCGTGTGCTGAATTGCCTTGCGGATCTGCACCGGCATCGTGATCACCGTGCCCGCGATGGTGTGCTGCGAGGCTGTCATCGGGCCAATCTAGAACGCGTTCTATTCGTTCGGCAATACCCGGCTAGACCAAGGCGGCAAGCTCGCGTACCTGCTCCGGGGTGCGACCAGACACCACCATCATGGTGACTCCCGCGGCCTCCCAGGCCGCGATCTGCTTACGAACGTAGTCAATGTCGCCGACGATCATGGCGTCGTCGACGAGTTCGTCCGGGATGATCTCGGCGGCCTTGTCCTTCTGGTTGCTGCGGAACAGTTTGGTGACCTCTGCGACCACTTCCGCGTAGCCCATCCGGCGGTAGACATCGGCGTGGAAGTTGGTGTCCTCAGCGCCCATGCCGCCCATGTAGAGGGCCAGATGAGGCTTGATCGCGGTGTGTGCCGCCGCCCGGTCTTCGGTGATCACCACCTGCGCGGTCGCGCAGACCTCAAAGTCCTCGCGGCTGCGGCGGGCGCCGGGCCGCGCGAACCCCTCGTCGAGCCATTCGTTGTACATGCCGGCCATGCGCGGCGTGTAGAAGATGGGCAGCCAGCCGTCGCAGATCTCGGCGGCCAGCGCGACGTTCTTCGGTCCCTCGGCGCCCAGCATGATCGGGATGTCGGCGCGCAGCGGGTGGGTGATGGGCTTGAGGGGCTTCCCCAGGCCGGTCGTGCGCTCCCCCGTCAGCGGTAGCGGGTAGTGGGGGCCGTCGCTGGTCACCGGCTTTTCCCTGGCCCAGACCTGCCGGATGATGTCGATGTATTCCCGGGTGCGGGCCAGCGGCTTGGGAAACGCCTGGCCGTACCAGCCCTCCACCACCTGCGGGCCGGACACCCCGAGCCCGAGAATGTGCCGGCCACCGCTGAGGTGGTCGAGCGTTAGCGCAGCCATCGCGCAGGCCGTCGGGGTGCGGGCGGACAGCTGGATCACCGACGTGCCCAAACGCACTCGGTTCGTCGACGAGCCCCACCAGGCCAGCGGTGTGTAGGCGTCGGATCCCCAAGCCTCGGCGGTGAACACGGCGTCGAATCCGGCGGCCTCTGCCGCGGCGACGAGTTCCCCCGCGTTCTGCGGCGGCTGAGCGCCCCAATATCCCAGCTGCAACCCCAGCTTCATAGTCTCCGCCCTTCCAGCCGACCCGATCCAAACAAAAATTTGAAACGATTCTTAGAACCTGTTCTACTCGAAGGCGTGACAGCCAGTCCGAGCAGCCCGACCCTGATCGACCACCCTGAGCCACCACTCTCCGCGCCACTGACGTTGTCCTTCGACTACACCCGTTCGGTCGGCCCCACGCTGAGCAAGTTCTTCACCGCACTGCGTGAGCGCCGCGTCCTCGGGGTGCGCGGATCGGATGGCCGGGTACATGTGCCGCCGGCGGAATATGACCCGGTTACTTATCAGCCGCTGGGCGAGATGGTACCGGTGTCGGCTGTCGGCACCGTTGTCTCCTGGAGTTGGCAGGCCGAGCCGCTGGAAGGCCAGCCGCTGGACCGGCCGTTCGCCTGGGCGCTGATCAAGCTCGACGGCGCCGACACCCCGCTGATACACGCGGTAGATGCCGGCGAACCCGAGGGCATCCGCACCGGCGCCAGGGTGCACGTGCATTGGGCCGACGAGCCGGTAGGCGCCATCACCGACATTGCCTACTTCGCGCTTGGCGGGGAAGCCGAACCCGTGCCGGAGCAACCCGAAGGTGACCAGGAACCGGTCACCATGATCGTCACGCCTATCGAGATGACGATCCAGCACACCGCCTCGCACGAGGAAAGCGCGTACCTGCGTGCCATCGCCGAAGGCAAACTGCTGGGCGCGAGGACCGGCGAGAACGGCAAAGTTTATTTCCCGCCGCACGGCGCCGACCCCGCCACCGGCCAGCCGACCACCGAGTTCGTCGAGCTGCCGGACAAGGGCACGGTGACGACGTTCGCGATCATCAACATCCCGTTCAAGGGTCAGCGCATCAAACCGCCCTATGTGGCGGCCTACGTGCTGCTCGACGGTGCCGACATCCCGTTCCTGCATCTGGTCGCCGACGTCGAGGCGCACGAGGTGCGGATGGGCATGCGCGTCGAGGCGGTGTGGAAACCCCGCGAGGAGTGGGGTTTTGGCATCGACAACATCGAGTACTTCCGGCCGACCGGGGAACCCGACGCCGACTACGACACCTACAAGCACCACCTGTAAAGGGCTTACCTGCAATGAGCGCTCGCAATGTTGCGGTCGTCGGCTTTGCCCACGCACCGCATGTCCGCCGTACTGACGGCACCACCAACGGCGTCGAGATGTTGATGCCGTGCTTCGCCCAGCTTTACAACGACCTCGGCATTACCCAGGCCGATATCGGCTTCTGGTGTTCGGGCTCTTCGGATTACCTTGCTGGGCGGGCGTTTTCGTTCATCTCGGCGATCGACTCGATCGGTGCCGTTCCGCCGATCAACGAATCACACGTCGAGATGGACGCCGCCTGGGCCCTCTACGAGGCCTACATCAAGTTGCTCACCGGTGAGGTCGATACCGCGCTGGTGTACGGCTTCGGCAAGTCCTCGGCCGGAATCCTGCGTCGTGTCTTGTCGCGGCAGACCGATCCCTACACCGTCGCGCCGCTGTGGCCGGACTCGGTGTCGATGGCGGGGCTACAGGCCCGCCTTGGGCTCGACTCCGGCAAGTGGAACTTCGAGCACATGGCGCGTGTCGCCCTCGATTCCTTCGCGCAAGCCAAACGGGTGGACTCCGTGGAGCCGGCGATCGGCATGGACGAATTGCTCGACAGACCGTTCTTCGCTGATCCGCTGCGGCGCCACGACATCGCGCCAATCACCGACGGGGCGGCCGCGGTCGTGCTTGCAGTCGACGACCGGGCGCGCGAGTTGCGGGAAAACCCGGCCTGGATCACCGGAATCGAACATCGCATCGAGTCTCCGGTGTTGGGCGTGCGCGACCTCACCGAGTCGCCGTCGACCACGGCAGCGGCCAAGGCGGCCACTGGTGGAAAAATCCACAACCTCGACGTAGCCGAGATTCATGCGCCCTTCACCCACCAGCACCTGATCATCGCGGAAGCGATCCGGATTCCGGGGGCGACGAAGGTCAATCCGTCCGGCGGCGCCCTGTCGGCCAATCCGATGTTCGTCGCCGGTCTTGAGCGCATCGGATTTGCAGCCCAACATATCTGGAGCGGGTCCGCTGAGCGTGTGCTGGCGCATGCCACCAGCGGGCCGGTGCTGCAACAGAACCTGGTCGCGGTCATGGAAGGGAAGAACTGATGGCCGGTGCAGGAGCAGTCCTGGCCGCGGTACTGGGTACCGGGCAGACGAAGTATGTCGCCAAGCGACAAGATGTTTCGATGAACGGCCTGGTGCGCGAGGCCATCGACCGGGCGCTGGCCGACTCCGGTTCCACCTTCGATGACATCGACGCCGTCGTGGTCGGCAAGGCACCCGACTTCTTCGAAGGCGTCATGATGCCGGAGCTGTTCATGGCCGACGCCATGGGGGCCACCGGCAAGCCGCTGATCCGGGTGCACACCGCAGGTTCGGTGGGTGGATCCACCGGCGTGGTGGCCGCCAGCCTGGTCCAGTCGGGAAAGTTCCGGCGCGTGCTGGCGATGGCCTGGGAAAAGCAGTCCGAGTCAAACGCCATGTGGGCGTTGTCTATTCCGATCCCGTTCATCAAGCCGGTGGGTGCCGGTGCGGGCGGCTACTTCGCCCCACACGTGCGGGCCTACATCCGCCGCTCGGGCGCGCCGACAAACATCGGCGCCATGGTTGCGGTCAAGGACCGCCTCAACGGCAGCAAGAACCCGCTGGCGCATCTACACCAACCCGACATCACCCTCGAGAAGGTGATGGAGTCGCCCATGCTGTGGGACCCCATCCGCTACGACGAGACCTGCCCATCCTCCGATGGCGCCTGCGCCGTGGTGATCGGCGACGAGGAGATCGCTGAAGCCCGACTGGCAGAAGGACATCCGGTGGCGTGGATCCATGCCACCGCGCTGCGCACCGAGCCGCTGGCGTTCTCCGGACGCGACCAGGTCAGCCCGCAGGCAGGGCGCGACGCGGCCGCCGCGCTGTGGAAAGCGGCCGGCATCAGCAGTCCCATCGACGAGATCGACGTGGCCGAGATCTACGTGCCGTTCTCGTGGTTCGAGCCGATGTGGTTGGAGAACCTCGGGTTCGCCCCCGAGGGCGAGGGCTGGAAGCTCACCGAAGCCGGCGAGACCAGGATCGGCGGGCGGCTCCCGGTGAACCCCTCCGGCGGCGTGCTGTCGTCGAACCCGATCGGCGCCTCGGGCCTGATCCGCTTCGCCGAATCGGCGATCCAGGTGATGGGCAAGGGTGGCGATCACCAGGTGCCGGGCGCCCGAAAAGCGTTGGGGCATGCCTACGGCGGTGGCTCGCAGTACTACTCCATGTGGGTGGTCGGCGCCGATAAGCCCGAAAAGGTAGACGCATGACCGACATTCAGGAGAAGAACAAACACCCCGCCCACGAAGCCGGCCAGCGCTCCCGCGAGGCGGTCATGGCCAGGGATAAGGAAGCGTGGCTTGCGGTGTTCGCCGACGACGCCATCGTCGAGGACCCTATCGGACCGTCGGCCTTTGACCCGGAGGGCAAAGGGCACCGGGGCCGCGACGCGATCTCGGCCTTCTGGGACCTGGCCATCGCCAACACCACCAAGATCGAGTTCTTCTTCCGCGACACCTACCAATGCGGCAACGAGGAAGCCAACGTCGGGCACATCCTCATCACGACCGGCGACTACCAGGTCACCGCGGAAGGCGTGTTCACCTACAAGGCCAACGACGAGGGCAAACTGGTCGCCCTACGCGCGTATTGGGAGATGGATCGCGCTGCCGCGACCACCCGAAAGATCTAGGCCCGACGGGCTAGATCGGCTCCAGTCCGGTCATATGCCGCTGAGCCAGGTCGCGGTAGGCCTGCGGATTGAGGTTGACCCACATTTCCGCGCCGGTTCCGGCGATCGGGCCCTTTATCTGAGCCGGCACTCCGACGGCCAATACCCCGGCGGGAATTTGGGTACCCGCCGTCACCAGGGAATGGGCCGCGATCAAGCTGCGCGCGCCGATCACCGCGCCGTCGAGGACGGTGGCGTGGTTGGCGATCAGCGCCTCAGAACCGACGTGAGCCCCGTGAATGACACACATGTGCGCGACCGTCGCACCGGGACCGATATCCACCGGGATGCCCGGCGGCGCGTGCAACACCGATCCGTCCTGCACGTTGGCGCCCTCCCGCACGACGATTGGCCCATAGTCGCCGCGCAGTACGGCGTTGAACCAGACCGACGCCCCCGCCTCGACTGTGACGTCGCCGATCAGGGTGGCTGTCGGGGCCACGAACGCGGTGGGATCGACCCGAGGCGAGCGACCCTCGAAAGAAAACAGCGGCATCGTTTACATATACCGCAGTGTGAATATCACGTGGCCAGACCCGCCATCATTGCGCATGCAGACCGAAAAACTGTAACGTGTTCTAGTTAGAGGGCTAGTAGTTGGAGGTGACAGGTGAGTACCGACACAAAAGCGGTCGGCATCCGGGAAATCGATCCCGGCGCCTTGCCGACCAGGTATGCCCGGGGCTGGCACTGCCTGGGTGTCGCAAAGGACTTCCTGGACGGGAAGCCCCATGCGGTTCAGGCGTTCGGCACCAAGCTAGTGGTCTTCGCCGACTCGCACGGGGATTTGAAGGTCCTGGACGGGTACTGCCGGCACATGGGCGGGGACCTGTCGGAGGGAACCATCAAGGGCGATGAGGTCGCCTGCCCGTTCCACGACTGGCGCTGGGGCGGCGACGGCCGCTGCAAGCTGGTGCCATATGCCAAGCGCACACCCAAGACGGCACGCACCCGGTCGTGGACGACCGATGTCCGCAGCGGCCTGCTGTTCGTCTGGCACGACCACGAAGGCAACCCACCGGACCCGGCGGTCAGGATCCCCGAGCTTGCCGAGGCCGCCAGCGACGAGTGGACCGAGTGGCGGTGGAACAGCATCCTCATCGAAGGGTCCAACTGCCGCGACATCATCGACAACGTCACCGACATGGCGCACTTCTTCTACATCCATTTCGGTTTGCCGACGTACTTCAAGAACGTGTTCGAGGGCCACATCGCCTCGCAGTACCTGCACAACGTGGGCCGGCCCGATGTGGACGATTTGGGGACCTCGTACGGCGAAGCGCACCTGGATTCGGAGGCGTCCTATTTCGGACCGTCGTTCATGATCAACTGGCTGCACAACAAATACGGCGACTACAAGGCCGAATCGATTCTGATCAACTGCCACTACCCGGTGACCCAGAACTCGTTCGTCCTGCAGTGGGGTGTCATCGTCGAAAAGCCCAAGGGCATGGACGAAAAGATGACCGACAAGTTGTCCAGGGTGTTCACCGAGGGCGTCAGCAAGGGCTTCCTGCAGGACGTCGAGATCTGGAAGCACAAGACCAGGATCGACAACCCACTGCTGGTCGAGGAGGACGGCGCCGTCTATCAGCTGCGCCGCTGGTATGAGCAGTTCTATGTCGACGTCGCCGACATCAAGCCGGAAATGGTGGAGCGCTTCGAGATCGAGGTGGACACCACGCGCGCCAACGAGTACTGGAACGCCGAGGTCGAAGAGAACCTGAAGGCAAGGGATCTCGAATCAAGTGCGGACGAATCGGTTTCTGACGACGTGCCTGCCGAGCAACACTGACCAACATGGCTGCGTCTGACGATCAGCCTGCGGTGCCCGACGTCGATCGGCTCGCGCGTTCGATGTTGTTGCTGCACGGTGATCATCACGACCACGACGAGCGACCGGACCGAACCCGCCGCAGCGGTGAATCCTGGTCGAAGTCAAGAGATTTCACCAACGACCCGCAGCGCGCCGCCGCGGTTGCCGACGCCACCCGCGCGGACCGCGATCGCTACCTCACCTCGGGGCTGCTGCCGGTGGATTGTCGGTTCTGTCACGTCACAGTCACCGTCAGACGGCTGGGCCCGGGTCACACCGCGGTGCAATGGAACACCGAGGCGTCCCAGCGTTGTGCGCACTTCGCCGAAGTGCGTGAGTCCGGCGGGGATACCGCACGCACCCGGTCTTGCCCGAAATTGAGCGACAGCATCGAGCACGCGGTCGCCGAGGGCTACCTGGATTCTGCGCCAGACGACTACTGAGTCAACTGCCTTGGGGCAGTTGGGTGATCGCTTCAAATGCCTCAAGGAACACCGCCGCGATGTCGTCGTCGCGGGCGCCGGCCATCGGCTTCTTTTGCAAGAGGACACGCTGCACACCGATACCCAATAGCAACGCCGTGACCATGTCCGCGCGAACCCGGGGGCGGTCGGCGGTTATCCGCTTGGCCAGGTTGCGGGTAAGGCCCTCCTCGAGCTGTGCATTCAGCCGGGCCACCACCGAAGGGTCTCCGCTGGACCGCAACAGGGCGAACAGCGGGGCATCGGCGTCCCGCCGGGCCGCTAAGACCCGCGCAATCATCTGCCGGCCCACGGCATCGTCGGCAGCATCTCGGATCTCGTCGGTGTCGTCAGAGACGTTTGTGGCTTCTGCGAAAAGTCGTTGTTTAGAGCCGAAATAGCGGCGAACCAGGGTGACATCCACACCGGCTTTCGCGGCCACCTCGCGCAGGCCGACAGCGCTGTATCCCTGGCCGAGAAACAGCTCACGAGCCGCTTCCAGCAGTCGGCTTCTGGTGGCACCGGCATCGCGTCGTCGGCGCGGCACATCGACCATCACCTGCGCTCCCTTCGTGTTGTCTACGACTGTAGACAACGGCGCGGTGCTCGCGCTAGGCTGGTCGATGTCTACGACTGTAGACATACTGCCAGCCCTCGGGAGGTCCTCGTGACCGGAGTCATGCTTGTCAAACAGCGAGTCGCCAGCGTCGACCAGTGGAACGCGGTGTTCCGCAACCCGGAACTCGACGCGATCCGGCGCCGACACGGCCTCGTGGTAACCGGGACCTACCGGGACGGAAACGACCCGAACACCGTGATAGTTGTCATGGATATGGAAAACATCAGTGCCGCAAGGCAGTTCGCGGCCTCACCCGAGCTGGCCTCGGCACGCGAACGAGCGGGCGCCATCGGGTCTCCAGACGGCGTGTGGTTCGGACCGCAGCAGATCGACGGCTGATTACAGCCCGGTGAACCGCTCCTTGAGGGTTTCGACGGTAAGCCCGTAGTCGGCCAGCGAGTAGGTATGCTTCGGTGCCCGCGCACCGCTCTGACTCTCGGCGTGGATAGCGGCCATGGCCTGGCGGGCCTCGTCGGTCAGCGTCATACCGAAGTGCCGGTAGATGTCGGCCACCGTGCCCAACGGGTCGCCGATCAAGTCGCGGTAGTCGACGTCGTAGAACTGGGCCGGATCATATTCGGCGCGTGTGGTGTTGAACCGATCCAAGCCACGTGACCAGGTTTCCATTGCGTCGGCACCGATCTGGGCGCCGACGAACGTCGTCGACCAGCCGTCGGCGGTGTGTTGCGCCAGCGAACACATCGACGCCATGATGGTCTCGACCGGCCGGTGGGTCTGGATCACCAGCGCATCAGGATAGGTCTTCATCAATGCGTCCAGCGCGAAGAGATGACTGGGGTTCTTCAGCACCCATCGCTTGCCGGCGTCGTTGAGCCCGATCAATTGAAGGTTCTTGCGGTGCCGCTGATAGGACGGCGTCCAGTCTTGCTGCGACAGCCACTCCGCGTAGCTGGGTAAGTGCGCAAGAGTTTCGTAGGACACCGAATGCAGCGATTGCCGCAGCAGCTGCCAGCATTCTTCCAGCTCGTATGCGGCCATGAAGTGCAGGCCGGTGTATCCGGGATTTTCTTCGTGGTGCTGGGTGAACTGCGCATCGAGTTGGCGATACAGCGGGTTTGATTCCCAGGTTTCGCGCGGCGGACGCGGCTGCGGGAACTCGGCCAACCACATGTGCAGGCCCTGATGTGCCGGGTCGGCGCCGAGTAGCCGGTGTAGCGCAGTGGTGCCGGTGCGGACTAGTCCGGTGACGAAGATCGGCCGTTCGATGGCGACGTCGGCGTGCTGCGGGTATTGCTTCCATGCGGATTCGGACAGCAGCCTGGCCACCAGTGCGCCGCGCAGGAAGAACCGGTTCATCTTGCTGCCCAATACCGTTAGGCCCGCTTCGCGCCGGTATGAACCCAGCAACACCTCCAGCGCTTCGAGGTAGTTGTCGTCGTTGCTACCGAAGTCGTCCAGGCCGATCAGCTTGGTCGCCGATGCGTGCAGTTCGTCGACGGTGCCGATGTCGGTGCGATCTGACATCAGGTGTGGTACTCCCCGCAATTGACGTCCAGGGTCTGTCCAGTGACGCCGCTGGACAGATCACTGGCCATGAACAGGATCGCCGAAGCCACCTCGTCCTCGGTGGGCAGCCGCTTGAGATCGGAGTTCGCCGCGGTGGCCTGGTAGATCTGGTCCACCGTAGTGCCGTATTTGCCGGCCTGATGCTCGAAGTAAGCCTGCAATGTGTCACCCCAGATATAACCGGGTGCAACGGAATTGACGCGAATGCCCTTCTCACCCAGTTCGGTGGCCAGCGACTGCGACATCGACAACAGAGCGGACTTGGCCATCTTGTAGGCGCCGTATTTCGCCTGCGAATGCCGCAGGACCATGGAATTGACGTTCACGACCGATCCAGCTGACTTTTCCAGCGCCGGCGTGAAAGCCTGGATAAGCCGCAATGCCCCCAGCGCGCTGAGCTCGATCGCGTCACGGATGTGCTGAAATGTGGTGCCGGCCAACGGTTTCATGGACGGGACGCGGAAAGCGTTGTTGATCAGCACGTCCACCTTGCCGTAGGCATCCATGGTGGCCTCGACGAGGCTATTCACCTCGCCGTCGTCGGTGATGTCGGTACGCACCGCGAGCGCCTTGTGCCCAGTGTCGTTGATCTCCTTGGCGACTTCCTCTAGCCGTTCGAGTGTGCGTGCCGCCAGCACCAGGTCGGCGCCATCACGTGAGCATCGGTGCGCCAGCGTAGTACCCAGCCCCGGCCCGACGCCGCTGATAACCACTACTTTTCGTTTGAGCATCCCTGTCATCGCTGATCCCTTTTTCAACCCAGCATCCTGGCCGCAATTTGGCTTTGGCGCAACGCGATTCGGTCGCGCCACTGTTCATCGGAGATCTTGTTGTGCTCGAAATACGGCAGTGTGGCCGGTACTGCGTCGAAGTCGACCAACTCGACGGCGGGCCCGTCGGCCTCGCTGAGCTGACGGGACACCCGTTGCCAGCGGAACTGCAGAAAGCCGCGCCGATGGCCGAGAGTTTCGACCCAGTTGGTCACTCCCGGATTTTGGTCGGCGACGACGATGCGTACCTTGCCGTCCGGGTCCGCTTGAGCCTGGGTGTTGTTCAGTGACGTCTGGTGGTTGATGTAGTCCAGCGATATGTACCACATGCTGCCCAGCTGGAAGCCCAAGTAGGGCGCGTCGGAGACCGGGATCGTGATCACCAGCGCCTGTTCGGGCCGCAGGTCGAAATGCCCCGCCGACGAGTACTGGGTCGCCAGGCCGCCCGGCGTCAACCGGGGCGCAACCATGGTGTTGACCGGGATGTTGAGATAGAACCACTGCGGGAACTGCAGCCACGTTTTGACCCGGCTCACAAGTTGGGATCCCGCTGTAGCATAGCGCTTTTCGATGATCTGGCGAGTCAGCGGCGGTGGTGCGGTGCCGGCCGTGTCCAGCCTGGAGATTGCCAGCGTGCCGCGCTGTGCCGACCAGTCGCCATAGACCTCACGGATCACTAATTGTCCGTGGCTGGTCGGACGCACCCGCCACTCGAAGCTACCGTCCGCCGCGATCTCGAGTTCGCGGTCGTCGAAAGCGGCTTGGCTGGCGGGCACGTTGTCGTCGGTGTACTCGCCGCCGAGCAGCTGAAAACTCAGGTCGGTAGTAGTGCCCCGCTTGCCGGTGACCACGTAATCCCGGTCGGCATGCACCCTGGTGCCGAAGTAGAGGGTGTCGGGGTTGTCCAGGCCCATCTTGGTGAACGGGCCGGTGCCCGACTGCAGGAAGGGATGGTCACGCTCGTAGTCGAAGGCCAGGTGCATGCAGCCCGCGACGCACCCGGCCAGGTACTGCAGTCCTTCGAGCAGGTCGGCTTCGGACTCGATGTGCGGCGCGGCGGCTACAAGTTTCTCGGCCTCGGCGATCGCTTCGGTGAGGGGATCAGAGAACACGCCTAGACGCTAGAACGTGTTCTACTTTTTCGTCAATGGCGAACATTCCCGCGTGTCGGCCGCAGCGTTCAAAGACGAGGCCGACTCACTATGGTGCGCACTGCTGCGACAGATCGATCAGATGCTGCCGCACATCGGGATGCCGGTTCAGGTAGTCGATGACGTTGCCGCCGCTGCCTTCCGCCTCCGACTTGGCGATCAGCTGCTGGTGGAGGTCGGGATGCCGCTGCAGGTACGAGTCGATGGAATTACCCACGGTCTGATTGCACGGGGGATCCGCGTTGGCCACTGGCAGCGCGATCACCGCCGCAGCGGCTGCGCTCAGCAGGCCACCGGCGAGCAGGGCGCAGAATCGACGGCCGAGCGGGTCGGCGGTCCTTGATGTCACGGTCATGCCACAAAGGCTACCGACGCGCAATTAACGGCGTCGTTAACGTGTTACGGCAGCGCCGCTGTCCTGCTCACGTTTGATTTCCAGCGCGATGTCGATGAGTTGGTCTTCCTGGCCGCCGATCAGTTTCCGTTGCCCGGCCCGGTGCAGCAGTTGGTGGGCCGGCACGCCGTAGCGTTCGGCCTGGCGAACCGCGTGCTTGAGGAAGCTCGAGTACACCCCGGAGTACCCCATGATCAGCGCGTTGCGGTCGAGCAGGCACTCGGCGGGCATCGCCGGCCGCACCACGTCCTCGGCGGCGTCGGCGATGTCGAAGAAGTCGATGCCGGTCTTGACGCCGATCTTGTCGAACACCCCGATGAGGGCCTCGACAGGCGCGTTACCCGCGCCGGCACCGAACCGGCGGCAGGAGCCGTCGATCTGCTTGGCGCCGGCCCGGACAGCCTCCACCGAGTTGGCGACCCCCAGGCCAAGGTTCTCGTGTCCGTGGAAGCCGACCTGGGCGTCGTCGCCGAGTTCGGCCACCAGCGCGGCCACCCTGTCCCGCACCCCTTCGAGGACCAGCGCTCCGGCGGAATCGACCACGTAGACGCACTGGCAACCCGCGTCGGCCATGATGCGGGCCTGCGCGGCCAGCTTCTCGGGCGGAATGGTGTGGGCCATCATCAAGAACCCGACGGTTTCCAGGCCCAGCTCGCGAGCCAGCCCGAAATGCTGGATCGACACGTCGGCTTCGGTGCAGTGAGTAGCGATTCGGCAGATCGAACCGCCGTTGTCCTGTGCTTCCTTGATGTCTTCCTTAGTGCCCACGCCGGGCAGCATCAGAAACGCGATTTTGGCCTCTTTGGCGGTCTCAGCTGCGAGCTTGATCAGCTCCTGCTCGGGCGTTTTGGAGAACCCGTAATTGAAGCTCGAGCCGCCCAGCCCGTCACCGTGCGTCACCTCGATGACCGGAACCCCGGCGGCATCCAGGGCAGCCACGATGGCGCCGACCTCGTCCTTGGTGAACTGGTGCCGCTTGTGGTGGGACCCGTCCCGCAATGACGTGTCGGTCATCCGGATGTCCCAGATCGGGTTGAAGAAGATGTCGGTGGTCATTGACGCCACTCCTCTCCCCCGCAAGCGGGAGGTACCCCCACATCGCTCTTTTGCTCTGCATCGTCGACGGCGCGGCTCATGCCTGCACTCCTCCCGCCGTCGCGGACAAGGATTCCTTGGCTATCTCTTCGCCGACCTTGGTGGCCGCGGCGGTCATGATGTCGAGGTTTCCCGCGTACGGGGGTAGGTAATCACCGGCACCCTCGACCTCTATGAACGTGGTGACGAGGGCCTGACCGCCGGAGTTCATCGACGGCTCGTCGAACTGCGGCTCGTTGAGCAGCCGATATCCCGGCACATAGGTCTGTACCTCGGCAACCACGTCGTGGATGGATTTCGCGATCGCATCGCGGTCGGCGTCTTCGGCGATGGCGCAGAAAATGGTGTCGCGCATGATCATCGGCGGATCGGCCGGATTCAAGATGATGATCGCCTTGCCGCGTTTGGCTCCGCCGATGGTTTCCACACCCTTGCTGGTGGTCTTGGTGAATTCATCGATATTGGCCCGAGTGCCCGGTCCGGCCGACACCGAAGCCACCGACGCGACAATTTCGGCATAGGGCACTCCGCCTTCATCCGCGACCGCCCGCGATACCGCATAGACGATGGGGATGGTCGCCTGTCCCCCGCAGGTGATCATGTTGACGTTCGGTGCATCCAGATGTTCGCGCAGGTTGGCCGGCGGAATCACTGCCGGGCCCACGGCAGCCGGCGTCAGGTCGATGGCCCGGATCCCCGCTGCCGCATACTTCGGTGCCGCGTCCTTGTGCACATATGCGCTGGTCGCCTCGAACACCAAGTCGGGTTTCTCGGGCTGCGCCAGCAGCCAGTCGACTCCTTCGTGAGTGGTCTCCAAACCCAGCTTGCGGGCTCGGGCCAAGCCCTCGCTGTCCGGGTCGATCCCCACCATCCAGCGCGGTTCCAGCCAGTCCGATCTCAGCAGTTTGTAGAGCAGGTCAGTGCTGATATTTCCCGACCCGACAATGGCCACACTTGCCTTAGATGGCATGACGGTCCTCTTTCAGAGCTCCTGATATCTGGACTAATTCAAAAGTAATTCGAGACTATTCGAACGACAACCGGACCGAACCCAGGCCCTCGAAGTCGGCGACGAATTCGTCTCCCGCGCGCGCGTCGATCGCGCGTGTGCACGATCCGGGTAACACGATGTCACCTTTCCGCAGGCGTACACCGAAGCTTTCCACCTTGCGGGACAACCACGCCACCGCGGTGACCGGATTGCCCAGAACGGCGTCGCTGCGGCCCTCGGCGACCACCTCACCGTTGCGGGTCAGCACCGCGTCGATCGTCTTGACGTCGACATCGGCCGGCGACACCCGGGCCGCACCCAGCACGAATCCCGCTGAGGAGGCGTTGTCGGCGATGGTGTCGCATAACGCGATCTTCCAATCGGTGATCCTGGTGTCGATCAACTCGATCGACGGAACCAGGGCTTCGGTGGCCGCCAGTACGTCGTCCTCGGTGCAGTCGGCTCCCGGTAGGTCCTCGGCCAGGATGAAACCGACTTCGACCTCTACCCGTGGCAGCAGATAGCGCCCCGCCTTGACCGGGGTGTCTTCGAACACCTGCATTTCGTCGAGCAGATGCCCATAGTCCGGCTCGTCGACCCCCATCATCTGCTGCATCGCCTTCGACGAGAGCCCCACTTTGTGGCCCAGAACCCGCGCGCCCTCGGCGACCCGCTGACGGATATTGATCAGTTGGATCTCATAGGCGTCGACGACGTCAATATCCGGGTAGGCAGCCGTGAGCGGAGCGATCGGCTCGCGGCTCCGCTCAGCTTGCGCCAAGTCGGCAGCCAGCTCGTCGCGGGTCGCAACACTGAGCATTTACCGAAGTCCCCTCGTTCGTGTGACCGGGCCAGTAGCGCCCGACCCGGGCAATTCTATAACGTGTTCTACATGACAGCACAGGAGTTCGACGTCGTCGTGGTCGGAAGCGGCGGAGCCGGCATGGTTGCTGCCCTCGCCGCCGCACACCGGGGCCTATCGACAGTAGTCATCGAAAAGGCCCCGCACTTCGGCGGCTCCACCGCACGGTCGGGTGGTGGACTCTGGATTCCGAACAACGTGGTTCTCCAGCGTGACGGCGTGAAGGACACCGCTGAGGCGGCCCGCACCTATCTGCACGGCATCGTCGGCGACATCGTCGAGCCAGAGCGCATCGACGCCTACCTCGACCGGGGGCCCGAGATGCTGTCGTTCGTGCTCAAGCACACGCCGTTGAAGATGTGCTGGGTTCCGCGTTACGCCGACTACTACCCCGAGGCGCCGGGCGGCCGCGCGGGAGGCCGCTCGATCGAGCCGAAGCCGTTCGACGCGCGCAAGCTCGGCGAAGATGAAGCCGGACTCGAACCTGCTTATGGCAAGGTGCCGCTGAATGTGGTTGTGATGCAACAGGACTACGTGCGGTTGAACCAGCTGAAGCGGCACCCGAGGGGTGTGCTGCGCAGCCTCAAGGTCGGCGCCCGCACGATGTGGGCGAAGGCGACCGGCAAAAACCTCGTCGGCATGGGCCGGGCCCTGATTGGGCCGTTACGGATCGGCCTGCAGCGGGCCGGCGTCCCGGTCAGACTGAACACCGCACTCACCGACCTGTTCGTCGAGGACGGGGTGGTGCGTGGCGTTTATGTCTCTGACACCACCGCATCGGAATCGGCTGAACCCCAGCTCATCCGGGCCCGACGCGGGGTGATCCTGGCCAGCGGCGGTTTCGAGCAGAACGAACAGATGCGGGTGAAATACCAGCGCGCGCCGATCACCACCGAGTGGACCGTCGGCGCCAAGGCCAATACCGGCGACGGCATCATCGCCGGCGAGAAGCTGGGTGCCGCACTGGATCTGATGGAGGACGCGTGGTGGGGGCCGACGGTGCCGCTGGTCGGTGCGCCGTGGTTCGCATTGTCGGAGCGCAATTCGCCGGGGTCGATCATCGTCAACATGTCGGGCAAGCGATTCATGAACGAATCGATGCCATACGTCGAAGCCTGTCACCACATGTACGGCGGGGAATACGGCCAGGGGCCCGGGCCAGGAGAAAACATACCGGCGTGGCTGGTGTTCGACCAGCAGTACCGGGACCGCTACATCTTCGCGGGACTCAATCCTGGACAACGTATTCCGCGCAAGTGGCTGGAATCCGGCGTGATCATCCAGACTGACACGCTTGAGGAGCTGGCTGCCAAAGCCGGCTTACCGGCGGCTGAGTTCACCGCGACGGTAGAACGTTTCAACGGGTTTGCGCGGTCGGGCGTCGACGATGACTACCACCGCGGCGAAAGCGCCTACGACAACTACTACGGCGACCCGACCAACAAGCCGAATCCCAATCTCGGCGAGATCAGTCAGCCGCCGTACTACGCCGCCAAGATGGTGCCAGGGGACCTCGGTACCAAGGGTGGCATCCGCACGGATGTCCATGGCCGCGCCCTGCGCGACGACGGGACTATCATCGAAGGCCTTTATGCCGCAGGCAATGTCAGTGCTCCGGTGATGGGACACACCTATCCTGGCCCGGGCGGCACGATTGGACCGGCGATGACCTTCGGGTACCTGGCCGCGCTACATATTGCAGGAGAAAACTGATATGCCGATCGATGTAGACGTCGCGCTCAACGCTGAGTTGGACCCGATCGAATTCTCCTGGGTCAGCAGCGATATCCAGCTCTACCACCTTGGGCTGGGTGCCGGGAAAGATCCGATGGATGAGCGCGAGCTTCGTTACCTCGTCGACGACACGCCGCAGGTACTACCGACGTTCGGCAACGTGGCCGCCACGTTCCACGCCACCAAGCCGCCGACCGTGAAGTTTCCCGGCATCGACATCGAGCTGAGCAAGGTCTTGCACGCCAGTGAGCGGGTGGAAGTGCCCGCGCCGCTGCCGCCATCGGGCTCCGCCAAGGCCGTCACCCGGTTTACCGATATCTGGGACAAGGGCAAGGCCGCGGTGATCTGGAGCGAGACGACGGTCAGCGCCCCGGATGGCACCTTGCTGTGGACGCAGAAACGGTCGATCTTCGCCCGCGGTGAAGGCGGATTCGGCGGGGAGCGCGGGCCTTCGTCATCGGATGCGGCGCCGGACCGGGCCCCCGACCTGGAGGTCGAGGTGCCGATTTTGCCGCAGCAGGCGCTGCTGTACCGGCTGTGCGGCGATCGCAACCCGCTGCACTCGGATCCGGAATTCGCCGCTGCCGCAGGCTTTTCCCAGCCTATCCTGCATGGCCTGTGCACCTACGGCATGACCTGCAAGGCCATCGTCGATGCGCTGCTGGACGGCGATGCCGGTGCGGTAGCCGCCTACGGCGCCCGTTTTTCCGGTGTGGCGTTCCCCGGCGAAACACTCAAGGTCGGCATCTGGAAGGACGACGGCCGATTCCTGGCCAGCGTCGTCGCGCCTTCGCGCGACAACGCTGTCGTGCTCAGCGGCGTCGAGCTGGTGCCGGCGTAAGCCTGCTCCCGTTGCGCCGGCTCTCCCCTTGCGCCGAACGTGAAGCTAGCTTCACATTCGAGCTCGACCGTGAAACTGGCTTCACGTTCGTTGGGCCAACACCGCACGAACACGCCTGACGATTTCGGCGGGCCGGTCCCCCGCGACCACCCGTACCACAATCCACCCGCGACGCTGGAGCATCTCCAATCGCCGTATATCCCAGTCATATTGCGTGCGATCGCTGCGATGGTGATCACCGTCGTACTCGACGGCCACTTTCACATCTTCCCAGCCCATGTCCAAATAAGCGATCATGCTGCCGAATTCATCGCAGACCGGAATCTGCGTTTGTGGCCGCGGTAAGCCCTGTTCGATCAGAACGACCCGCAGCCACGACTCCTTTGGAGATTGTGCACCGGCATCGAACAGGCCTACTGCTTGGCGTGCTCGCGTAATGCCTCGGCGTCCAGCATATCTTTGAGCTAGCAACTCGACCTCGGCCGCTTTGATGTCTGTTGCTCGCGCCAGCGCGTCGATGGCGGCCACAGCGGTCATGGTCGGGTACCAACAACCGAGGTCAATAGCTGTCCTGGCCGGCGAGGTGACTGGAATGCCTGCAACGATCTCGATCTCGTCGTCCTCGAGGCGATCACCACGTGTCTGGATTCCCGGTAAACGGTGTCGATTGTCGTGGATTAACTCCACCGGTTTTCTATCGTCGACCCACCTACTACCGTGCAGCGCGGCTGCGGAGAAGCCGGCAACCACGCCTTGACGCCGGGCCCACAACCATCCCGCCTTCGCTCGCAGCGCGGCAGTGACTTCGACGCCCGAATCGACATAGACGTCGCGCAACAACCGTGTGTAGCGGGTGCACAGCTGGCTCTTGGTCACGTCGCCGCGAGCAACAGCCTCACTGCCGATGAACGGCTCTCCCATGGCCGCAGCGTCGCACGAAGCATTACGAGCGTCACTTCACCCGACGACTGTGCGGCCAGCTTCACGTTGGGAACCGAACATGCGGCTGGCTTCACGCTCGCGCAAGGAGGCGAAGCAAGAAGAGCGCTAGCCGAGAATCAGCCCAGACGTCGGGACGCCCGTGCCCGCAGTGACCAACACGTGCTCGACGTCGGGCACCGGGTTCACCGAGGTTCCGCGCAGTTGCCGGACACCCTCCGCGATGCCGTTCATGCCGTGGATGTAGGCCTCACCGAGTTGGCCCCCGTGCGTGTTGATGGGAAGCCGGCCGCCTACCTCGACCGCACCGTCGGCAATGAAGTCCTTGGCTTCACCCTTGCCGCAGAATCCCAACTCCTCCAACTGAATCAGGGTGAACGGAGTGAAGTGGTCGTAGAGCACCGCGGTCTGGATGTCGGACGGCTTGAGCCCGGACTGCTGCCATAACTGCTGACCTACCAGGCCCATCTCGGGTAGGCCTAGTTCCGGCCGGTAATAGCTGACCATCGTGTACTGGTCGGGGCTGGAGCCCTGCGACGCGGCCTCGATGATCGCCGGCCGCTGCTTGAGGTCCCGCGCGCGTTCCACGGATGTCACCACGATCGCCACCGCGCCATCGGTTTCCTGGCAGCAGTCCAGCAGCCGCAATGGCTCAGCGATCCACCGCGAATTCTGGTGGTCCTCAATGGTTATCGGCTTCTCGTAGAAGTACGCCTTCGGGTTCTTGGCGGCATGCATGCGGTCGGCCACCGAGATGACACCGAAGTCCCGGCTAGTCGCACCGGACAGATGCATGTACCGCTGGGCGATCATGGCCACCTGCGCGGCCGGCGTCGAAAGCCCGTGCGGATACGAGAAGGAATTGTCCGCGGTCGTCGAATCAGCTTGGGCACCAGCGTCACCCACCAACCGGGCCTGGACCTGACCGAAACGCATGCCGGACCGCTCGTTGAATGCCCGGTAAGCCACTACGACGTCGGCCAAGCCGGTCGCAACGGCCATCGCCGCGTGCTGGATGGTCGCGCACGCGGCACCGCCGCCATAGTGGGTCTTGGAGAAGAACTTCAGCTCACCGATACCGACCGCTCGCGCGACGGCGATTTCGGTGTTGCTGTCCATCGTGAACGTGGTGAGCCCGTCCACGTCGGCCGGACTGAGGCCGGCATCGTCGAGAGCATCTTGCACCGCCTCGGCGGCCAGCCGCAGCTCGCTTCGACCGGAGTCCTTGGAGAAGTCGGTGGCACCGATGCCTACGATCGCCGCTCGTCCACTGAGCAAACCTGACGACATCAAGCATCCCCCATCGTGAGGGTCGAGGTCGCAATGACATGATCACCAAGGCTGTTGCGGCCCACCACCTTTACGGTGATCAGACCGTCATCAACAGCGGTCACTTCACCGGAGAATGTCACCGTGTCGTAGGCGTACCATGGCACACCAAGTCGCAGCCCAATCGACTTGATCAACGCCGATGGCCCGGCCCAGTCGGTGACATAGCGCTGCACCAGCCCGGTATCGGTGAGGATGTTGACGAAGATATCCTTCGAACCCTTGGCCTGTGCCTTGTCGCGGTCGTGGTGCACGTCCTGAAAGTCGCGGGTGGCCAGGGCTGTCGAGATGATGAACGTGGGGTCGCCGTAGAGCTTGAGCTCGGGCAACTTTGTACCCACTTCCACTACCGGTGCGCTCATGCGTCAGGCTCCCAGGCGTAGAGGGTCCACTCCGGTCCGGCAGCACCGGCCGGGAAGTCGATATAGGTTGCGCGAACCGGCATTCCGATCTTGACGGTGGAGTGGTCGACGTTGCGCAGCTCGCCCAGCATCCGAACCCCCTCGTCGAGCTCCACCAATGCGATCACGAACGGCAGCGTGCGGCCCGGCACCTTGGGCGCATGGTGAACCACGAAGCTGAACACCGTGCCCTTGCCGCTGGCCACCACGTAGTCGATCGGCTCGGATTTGTCCTGCCACAGCGCGGGCAGCGGGGGGTGCTGCGGGCTGCCGTCCTGCAGCCGCTGAATACGCAACTCGTGCGCCTTGACGCCCTCCCAGAAGAACGCGGTGTCCCGCGACACCGCGGGGCGCATCATGGCGTCGGCATCCAGGTCCGCTGGCACCAGCGCCAGCGCTGCAGAATCCTCCCGCGGCTTGAATTTGAGGATGCGCCACTCCATCTCGGCGACATCCTCGTCACCGACGCGCCAAGTGATGTGCTGGTTGACGAACCAGCCCTCACCGAGCGCGGTCTGCTTCGGGCCGACCACGTCGCGCATCTCGGAGGCGATACTGACCTCCTCGCCCGGTCGCAGATACCGGTGGTAGGTCTGCTCGCAGTTGGTGGCGACCACGCCGATATAGCCTGCTTCATCGAACAGCTTCATCATCGGGCCCATGGGATCGTCGGTCGGACGGTCCCCAGCCAGGCCGAACATCGTCCACACCTGAATCATGGCCGGTGGGGCAACAATTCCCGGATGCCCGGCCTCTCGGGCAGCGACCTCGTCGGTGTAGATCGGGTTGCGGTCCCCGATCGCTTCCACCCAGTTGTTGATCGTCGGCTGGTTCACCGGATCCCGGCCTGCGCGCGGCTTGGCGATGACGGAGGCCGTGATCTCTGCGACGGCTTCCTTGATCCCGTTCGCGTCGGTCATCTGGGCACCCTCGGCACCTTGAGGCCAGCGGCCGCGATCATCTCACGCATGACTTCGTTGACCCCTCCACCGAAGGTGATCACCAGATTGCGCTTGGTCTGTGAGTCGAGCCAGTTGAGCAGGTCCGCGGTATCGGACTCGGCGGGGTTACCGTACTTGCCGACGATCTCCTCGGCGAGCCGACCGACGTACTGAACTCGCTCGGTGCCAAATACTTTCGTCGATGCTGCATCGGCCACGTTGATGTCCTCGCCTGCGGCGGCGACCTGCCAATTGAGCAACTCGTTGATCCGCCACATCGCATGAATCTCACCAAGCGCGCGCTTGACGTCGTCGTGGTCGATCGGAGTAACACCGTCACCGCCCGGCTTGGATGCCCACGTGTGCAATCGGTCGTAGATGGCGGCGAACCGGCCCGCCGGGCCGAGCATTACCCGCTCGTTGTTGAGCTGGGTGGTGATCAGCCGCCAGCCGGCGTTCTCCTCGCCGACCAGCATCTCGACCGGAACTCGCACGTCGTTGTAGTAGGTGGCATTGGTGTGGTGGGCGCCGTCGGACAGGATGATCGGCGTCCAGGAGTAGCCGGGATCCTTGGTGTCGACGATCAGGATTGAAATGCCTTTGTGCTTAACGGCTTCCGGGTCGGTCCGGCAGGCCAGCCAGATGTAGTCGGCATCGTGCGCGCCGGTGGTGAAGATCTTCTGCCCGTTGACGATGTACTCGTCGCCCTGGCGTACCGCCGTGGTCCGCAGCGATGCCAGATCGGTGCCCGCTTCCGGTTCGGTGTAACCGATCGCGAAGTGCACCTCACCGGCCAGGATCGCCGGCAGGAACTTCTTCTTCTGCATCTCGCTGCCGAACACCTGCAAGGTGGGACCCACCGTCTGCAGCGTCACGGCGGGCAACGGCACGTCAGCACGATGCGCCTCGTTGACGAAGATCTGCTGTTCAATCGGGCCAAAGCCGTGACCACCGAACTCTTTTGGCCACCCGACACCGAGCATGCGGTCCTGCCCCATCCGCCGGATCACCGCGCGGTATGCGGCGCCATGCCGGTCCTTCTCCATCTCCTTCATCTCGTCGGACGAGATCAGATTCGAAAAGTATTGCCGTATCTCGGCTTGCAGCTGTCGCTGCTCCGAGGTCAGTTCGATGAACATTGCGCTCCCACCAGGTCGAGACGATGAGAAGGCCCGCCCAGCAGCCGGGTCAGGTCTTTGATCGTGGAGTAGTACCGGTGCATCGGATATGTGATGTCCATCCCCATCCCGCCGTGCAGATGATGGCACGTCTGCATCACCGGCGGCGCCTGTGATGTGATCCAGTACCCGAGTACGTCGAGGTCGTCGTCGGCATCCCGGCCTTCGTCCAGCCGCCAGATCACCGACTTCGCCGCCAAATCGATGGTGCGCGAAGCGATGTAGACCTCGGCAAGCTGCGCGGCAACCGTCTGAAAGGTCGACAACGGCTTGCCGAACTGCTTGCGATTGGCCACGTAGTCAGCGGTCAGGCGCAGTGCCCCGGCCACCAGCCCGTCGGCGTAGGCGCCGATCGCTGCCAGTGCCAGCTGGTTGACTCGCTGCGCTGTCGCGCCCGCCAGAACGTCGGCGTCGGGAACCGCCACGTCGGCCAACGTGACCGTGTACTCGTCTGAACCGTTCGACGTCGGCGTGCGCACCAGCTGCACCCCGTCGGCCTTCGGCGACACCACCACGACGGCGCTGGCGGCGGTCACGATCATCTGATCCGCTTGTTCGGCATACGCGACACCGACTTTGGTGCCCGACAATCGCCTATTAGTGAAAGTGGTGGCCGGCCGGTCAGGCAGCGCCGCGCCGGGTTCGTTGAGCGCCGCGGTCAGCACACCGCCCTTGCCCACGCCGGCCAGGAAACGGTCCTGCTGCTCATCGGATGCCAGGTCGAGCAGCGGCACCACACCAAGGCCCAGCGTGGCCAGTGCCGGCGTGACAGCGCCGTGGCGACCCACTTCGGTCAATACCGTCGCGACCTCCGGCAGGCCCACGCCGTCGCCACCGAGACGTTCCGGCACCGGCAGCGCCGTCACACCTCCTTCGACGAGCGCGCTCCAGGAGTCATCCCGGTCCAGCACCGATGTGACCACGTCGGCGACAGCGTGTTGTGTCGCGGTGAGATCGAAGTCCATCAGTGCGCCACCGGGCTGGGGGTACCTCCCGCTTGCGGGGGATTACCGGTGTAGTCGACCTCCCAGTGCTTGATGCCGTTGAGCCAGCCCGACCGGAGCCGCTTGGGCTTCGAGAGCGGCTTGAGGTCCGGCATGTTGTCGGCCACAGCGTTGAAGATCAGGTTGATCGTCATTCTGGCCAGGTTGGCGCCGATGCAGTAATGCGCACCGGTACCGCCAAAACCGACGTGCGGGTTGGGATCCCGCATGATGTTGAACGTGAACGGATCCTCGAAGACCTCTTCATCGAAGTTGGCCGAACGGTAGAACATGACCACCCGTTCGCCCTTCTTGATCTTCACCCCGGACAGCTTGTAGTCCTCCAGGGCGGTGCGCTGGAAGCAGGTGACCGGGGTGGCCCAGCGCACGATCTCGTCGGCAGCGGTTTCCGGGCGCTCCTTTTTGTAAAGCTCCCACTGGTCGGGGAAATCGGCGAACGCCATCATCCCCTGGGTAATGGAATTACGGGTGGTCTCGTTGCCGGCCACCGCGAGCATCACCACGAAGAAGCCGAATTCGTCCTCGGAGAGCTTTTCACCCTCGATGTCGGCCTCGATCAGCTGCGTCACGATGTCGTCGCCCGGGTTCTTGGCCTTTTCCTCGGCCATCTTCATCGCGTACATGATCAACTCCGCGGAGGACATCTGGGGGTCGACGTCGGCGTACTCGGGATCGTCGTTGCCGGTCATCTCGTTCGACCACCGGAATATCTTGTCGCGGTCCTCCTGCGGCACGCCGAGCAAACCCGCGATCGCCTGCAGCGGCAGCTCGCAGGACACCTGCTCGACGAAGTCACCGGAAGCGGCGGCCGCCGCCGTTTTGGCGATGTTCTGGGCACGCTGCCTGAGTTCGTCCTCCAGGCGTCCGACCGCTCGCGGTGTGAAGCCGCGGGAGATGATCTTGCGCAGCCGGGTGTGGTGCGGCGCGTCCATGTTGAGCATGACTGAGCGCTGAACGTCGATGTTCTCGCGGGGGATGTCGTTGTTGAACCGCGGGATCACGCCGTTTTCGTGGCTGGAGAAGATGTCGCTGCGCCGCGACACCTCCTTGACGTCGTCGAGTTTGGTGATCGCCCAATAGCCGCCGTCGTGGAACCCGCCGCCGGTGCCCGGGGCCTGTTCGTTCCACCAGATCGGCTCGGTCGCCCGCAGCTCGGCAAACTCTTCGACCGGAAGCCGCTCGGTGTAGATGTCGGGGTCGGTGAAATCGAATCCGATTGGAAGATTCGGGCTGGGCACGCTGATTCTCCTTAATGCAGTCCGCTCTGACTGGTGGTTCCCCGGCACTAGCTCTCCTAGTGCATCTCTGTTGCCAGTAAAACATGCCTTTACCGCAGAAAAAAGGCGGCGAGGCATCCTCGCTTGTCAGAGTAATGAAACGTGTTCTAGCCTGGCCTCATGGGTAACCCGGTAATCGTTGAAGCCACCCGCAGCCCGATCGGCAAACGCAACGGATGGCTGTCAGGACTGCACGCCACCGAGCTGCTGGGCGGGGTGCAGAAGGCACTGGTGCAGAAGGCCGGCATCGACGCCGGCGATGTCGAACAGCTGGTCGGCGGCTGCGTGACGCAATACGCGGAGCAGTCCAACAACATCACCCGGACGGCGTGGCTGACTGTGGGCCTGCCCGAACACGTCGGCGCCACCACCGTCGACTGCCAGTGCGGCAGTGGGCAGCAGGCTAACCATCTGATCGCCGGCCTGATCGCGGCCGGCGCTATCGATGTCGGCATCGCGTGCGGGATCGAGGCGATGAGCCGGGTCGGCCTGGGCGCCAACGCAGGCCCGGACCGCAACTGGCGGGCGGAGTCGTGGGATATCGACCTGCCCAACCAGTTCGAGGCTGCCGAGCGGATCGCCAAGCGTCGCGGCATCACCCGCGAAGACATCGATGCGTTCGGGTACGAGTCTCAGCTACGCGCCAAACGGGCCTGGGACGAGAGCCGTTTCGATCGGGAGATCTCGCCGATCGAGGCTCCGGTGCTCGACGAGCAGAAGCAGCCCACCCGCGAGCGCCACATGGTCTCCCGTGACCAGGGTCTGCGCGATACCACGATGGAGGGGTTGAGCCAGCTCAAGCCGGTGCTCGAGGGCGGGATCCACACCGCGGGCACCTCGTCGCAGATCTCCGACGGTGCAGCGGCCGTGTTGTGGATGGATGAGGACAAGGCCAAGGCACTCGGGCTGCGGCCGCGGGCCAGGATCGTCAGTCAAGCGCTGGTCGGCGCCGAGCCCTACTACCACCTGGACGGACCGGTGCAATCGACGGCGAAGGTGTTGGACAAAGCCGGCATGAAGATCGGCGACATCGACATCGTCGAGATCAACGAGGCGTTCGCATCGGTGGTGCTGTCCTGGGCGCGGGTACACGAGCCCGACATGGCCAGGGTCAACGTCAACGGCGGAGCGATCGCGCTGGGGCACCCGGTGGGCTGCACCGGCAGCCGGCTGATCACCACCGCATTGCACGAGCTGGAGCGCTCCGATCAGAGCACCGCGCTGATCACGATGTGCGCCGGGGGCGCCCTGTCCACCGGCACCATCATCGAGCGGATCTAGCCGGTCGGTGGTCGTCTCCGAAGAAAGTCGCATCGCCGCGGCGCAGACGTACATCGACGCGCTCGTCAGCCATGACGGCGATGCTGTTCCCTTCGCTGCTCGCTGTACCCGCATCGAGCAGGGAGTGAAGAACGGGTTCTCCGGAAATCACTTGCGACGCAGCCTGAATCGCGGACCTCAGTACTGGGTCATCGCCGACACCACGCCACCGGATTACCGCACCGCCGGCGATGAGGTGCACGCGGCGTACGACGTACTGACCAAGGCGGCGTTCGGAAGCAGGCGGCTCGCTGCGCGGGTTGACGAGACTTTCGTGATACCCGCCGAAAGCTCAAGCGGCCAAGCTGAAATCCACCACATCAGGGTTCGCTTCCAACCATTCATTCAGCGCTGAGCGGGTACTCAAATGGAAAAACCACGCCACTTGAATTCGCCTTGGGCCGACTCCTTCATCAAGTGGATGTCCCGGGCCAACACCTGGATCTATCGCCGCAGCAACGGAAGGCTCGGCGGCACAGTCCAGAAGGCCCCGGTGGCATTGCTGACCACCACCGGCCGTAAAACCGGTGAACCGCGAGTGAGTCCGCTGATCTATGTGCGCGACGGCAACCGCGTGGTTCTAGTGGCGTCGCGGGGCGGGTCCGACAAACACCCGCTGTGGTACCTCAACCTCAAAGGCGACCCGAAAGTCTCGGTGCAGATCAAGCAAGAGGTGCTCCAGCTGCGGGCACGTGACGCGACGGCCGAAGAGCGCGCGGAGTACTGGCCCAAGTTGGCCGCCGTATATCCCACCCTCGACGACTACAAGTCGTGGACGGACCGGACGATCCCGGTCGTTATCTGTGAGCCCTGATCATCGCCGCCTACCCTGGGCGGCGTGTCCGAGCGGCGCTGAATTCGCAATTCGCGACCGGTGGCACTGCTGCTCAAGTATTTCGCTCGCATCCATGTCTGGGTGTATCGCCGCACAAACGGCAGACTCGGCGCGAAACTGCTGTGGTTCCCGACGGCGTTGCTGACCACGACCGGACGCAAGTCGAGCGAGCCGCGGACTACTGCGACCCTGTACTTACGCGACGCTGATCGGGTAATCCTGCCGGCCTCGTTCGGCGGACGGCGGGACAATCCGTTGTGGTACCTCAATCTCAAGGAGAATCCCGAGGTGCAGGTGCAGATCCGGGCCCAGCGGCTGCACCTGACGGCCCGCGACGCCACGGACGCCGAACGAGAGCGCTACTGGCCGGCTCTGATCCGGATGTACCCGCCTTATCGGGGGTACCGCCGGGCGACCAACCGGGTGATTCCGTTAGTGGTCTGCGAACCGCGCCGCCCTGCGCGCTAGGCCCCGTAGACCGGGACCGGCGACCGCGACTTGGCCAGCAGGTCGGCCACGACCGGCCCTAACTCGGCGGGATCCCATCTCGCGCCCTTGTCGATCTGCGGCCCGTGCGCCCAGCCCTCGGCGACGCGGATCTTGCCGCCCTCGACCTCGAACACCTTCCCGGTGACGTCGCGTGATTCGGTGCTGCCCAGCCACACGACCAGCGGCGAGACGTTCTCCGGCGCCATGGCGTCGAAATCCTGTTCCTGCGTCGCCATCATCGCGGCGAAGACGGTCTCGGTCATGCGGGTGCGGGCCGACGGTGCGATGGCGTTGACGGTGACGCCGTAGCGACCCATCTCGGCGGCGGCCACCAGCGTCATTGCCGCGATGCCAGCTTTGGCGGCGCTGTAGTTGCCCTGCCCGACACTGCCCTGCAGGCCGGCACCCGAACTGGTGTTAATAATCCGTGCATCAACGGTTTTGCCCTCTTTGGACAGCCCGCGCCAGTACGACGCGGCGTGCCGCATCGTGGCGAAGTGGCCCTTGAGGTGCACTGCGATGACGGCGTCGAACTCCTCCTCGCTGGTGTTGGCCATCATCCTGTCGCGCACGATGCCGGCGTTGTTCACCAGAACATCCAGACCACCGAACTTCTCAACGGCGGTCTGGATGAGGCCTGCCGCTTGATTCCAGTCCGCGATGTTGGATCCGTCGCCGATGGCTTCGCCACCGGCGGCGGTGATCTCGTCGACTACGCCCTGCGCGGCACTACCGCCGCTGGCAGGCGACCCGTCCAGACCAACACCGATATCGTTGACAACGACGCGCGCACCCTCGGCCGCGAAGGCCAGCGCATGCGCGCGACCGATACCGCCGCCCGCTCCGGTGACGATGACGACACGGCCGTCGACCACGCCCATACCATTGCTCCTTAATCGTTTACTTGTTGGCGCTCGAGGCGCCCAAGTACGGAGGCGGCTCACCGCCGCCGTGCACCTCCAGCGTGGCTCCGCTGATATACGAGGCCACATCGGAAGTCAGAAACGCTGCGGCCCAGCCGATGTCGCTGGGTTTAGCCAACCGCCCCAGTGGCACCGTGGCAGCGACGCGCGCAATCGACTCGGCGTCACCGTAGAAGAGTTCGGATTGTTCGGTCTCGACCATGCCGACCACCACCGCGTTGACCCGAACCTTGGGAGCCCATTCCACCGCCAGTGTGAGAGTGAGGTTTTCCAGGCCCGCCTTGGCCACACCGTAGGCGGCCGTACCCGGAGTGGGACGCCGACCGCTGACGCTGCAGACGTTCACGATCGATCCACCGTTGGGTTGCTCCTGCATCAGCGCGTTCACGCGCTGCGAAATGAGCAGCGGTGCAAGCACATTGAGCTCGACTATCTTGCGGTGAAAGTTGTGCGTGGCCTCAGCCGCAAGGGCATACGGCGAACCGCCCGCGTTGTTGACCACCACGTCGAGGCGGCCATGGCGTTCCTTGATTGTGTCGATGAGCCGAGCGACCGAATCCTCGTCGCGGACGTCGCAGGCATGGAACTCATAGGGCAAACCCTCGACGGCACGTCGCGCGCAGGTGATCACGGTCGCGCCTTGTTCGGCGAAAACCGAACTGATTCCGGCGCCTACCCCTCGAACGCCGCCGGTTACCAAGACCACCCGCCCGGCCAATCCCAAATTGATGGCGTCGGCTCCTTGGGCGCGAGTCACTGTGCTAGCGTACCAAGCAAGTGCTTGCTTAGGTAGCCACCCATCAGGAAGTGCAATGACGATCACATCCACCAGCACGGAACCGGGCATACTCGCAGTCACCGTCGACTACCCGCCGGTCAACGCCATCCCGTCGCAAGGCTGGTTCGAACTCGCTGACGCGATCACGGCCGCCGGCGCGAACCCCGACACCCACGCGGTGATCCTGCGGGCCGAGGGCCGCGGCTTCAACGCCGGCGTTGATATCAAGGAAATGCAGCGCACCGAGGGATTCACCGCACTCGTCGACGCCAATCGCGGCTGCTTCGCCGCGTTCCGCGCGGTCTATGAATGCGCGGTGCCGGTGATCGCGGCGGTGAACGGGTTCTGCGTCGGCGGCGGCATCGGGCTGGTCGGTAACTCCGACGTCATCGTGGCCTCCGACGACGCCACCTTTGGACTCCCGGAGGTGGAGCGTGGCGCACTCGGGGCGGCCACCCACCTGTCCCGGCTGGTGCCGCAGCACCTGATGCGGCGTCTGTTCTTCACGGCGGCGACGGTGGACGCCGCCACCTTGCACCACTTCGGCTCGGTGCACGAGGTGGTGCCGCGCGACCAGCTCGATGAGGCCGCTTTGCGGGTGGCTCGCGACATCGCCGCCAAAGACACTCGCGTCATCCGCGCGGCCAAGGAAGCGCTCAACTTCATCGATGTGCAACGGGTCAACTCGAGTTATCGGATGGAGCAAGGCTTTACCTTTGAGCTCAACCTGGCCGGGGTGTCCGACGAGCACCGCGACGCGTTCGTCAAGAAATCATGAGCGACAAGCGGACCACCCTCGACGAGGCCGTCGCGCAATTGCGCAGCGGCATGACCATTGGCATCGGCGGCTGGGGGTCGCGGCGCAAGCCCATGGCCTTCGTGCGTGCCATGCTGCGCACCGAAATCACTGACTTGACAGTGGTCACCTACGGCGGGCCCGACCTGGGTCTGCTGTGTTCAGCGGGCAAGGTCAAGCGCGCCTACTACGGGTTCGTATCGCTGGACTCGTCACCCTTCTACGACCCATGGTTCGCCAAGGCGCGCACCAGCGGCGCCATCGAAGCCCGGGAAATGGACGAGGGCATGCTGCGCTGCGGGCTGCAGGCGGCAGCGCAGCGGCTGCCGTTCCTGCCGATCCGCGCCGGGCTGGGCAGTTCGGTGCCCGACTTCTGGGAGGGCGAATTGCAAACCGTAACCAGCCCTTATCCGGCCCCGGGCGGCGGACACGAGAGCCTGATCGCCATGCCCGCATTGCGATTGGACGTCGCCTTTGTGCACCTCAATCTCGGTGATCGCCAAGGCAATGCCGCATACACCGGCATTGATCCCTATTTCGACGATCTGTTCCTGATGGCTGCCGAGAAGCGCTACTTGTCCGTGGAGCGCGTCGTGCCGACTGAAGAGCTGATCAAGGCGGTGCCGCCGCAGGCGCTGTTGGTGAACCGGATGATGGTCGACGCGGTTGTGGAGGCACCTCGTGGAGCCCACTTCACCACCGCTGCACCGGATTACGGCCGAGATGAGACGTTTCAGCGGCACTACGCCGAGGCTGCCTCGACGGAAGATGGCTGGGAACAATTCGTGGCAACCTACCTGTCGGGCAGCGAAGACGACTATCAGGCGGCCGTGCGCGCTTTCGGAGAAGAGGCATCCGAGTGAGCACCCGAGCCGAAGTCTGCGCGGTCGCCTGCGCCGAATTATTCAGGGACGCGGGCGAAATCATGGTCAGCCCGATGACGAACATGGCGTCGGTCGGCGCACGGCTGGCCCGGCTGACCTTCTCCCCGGACATCCTGCTGACCGATGGCGAGGCGCAGTTGCTCGCCGACACCCCGGCGCTGGGCGCGTCCGGCGTGGTTGAGGGCTGGATGCCGTTTGGCCGTGTGTTCGAGACACTGGCCTGGGGACGGCGGCATGTAGTGATGGGCGCCAATCAGGTTGACCGCTTTGGCAATCAGAACATCTCGGCGTTCGGGCCGCTGCAGCACCCCACGCGGCAGATGTTCGGCCTCCGGGGCGCACCCGGCAACGCGATCAACCACGCGACCAGCTACTGGGTCGGCAACCACTCCAAGCGAGTGTTCTGCGAGGCCGTCGACGTGGTCTGCGGCATCGGCTGGGACAAAGTCGACGCCGACAATCCGGCGTTCCGGTTCGCCAACTCCTATCGGGTGGTGTCCAACCTCGGGGTGTTCGACTTTGGTGGCCCGGATAAAACCATGCGTGCGATGTCCCTGCATCCCGGCGTTTCACCCGATGACGTCCGCGAAGCCACCTCGTTCGAGGTGCACGGCCTTGAGCAGGCCGAGGAGACCAGGCTCCCGACCGACGATGAACTGCGCCTGATCCGCGAGGTCATCGACCCGAAGTCATTGCGCGACCGAGAGATACGGTCATGAGGTTGCGGACACCGCTGACCGAACTGGTCGGCGTCGAGCACCCGGTGGTGCAAACCGGGATGGGCTGGGTGGCCGGGGCGCGGCTGGTATCGGCCACGGCCAACGCGGGCGGCCTCGGCATCCTGGCTTCGGCCACCATGACCTTGGACGAGTTGGCAACCGCGATCGGCAAGGTCAAGGCCGCCACCGACAAGCCGTTCGGCGTGAACATCCGTGCCGACGCAGCCGACGCCGGGGACCGGGTCGAGCTGATGATCCGCGAGGGCGTGAAGGTGGCGTCGTTCGCACTTGCGCCCAAACAAGAGCTGATAGCACAGCTGAAAGATGCTGGGGCAGTTGTCATCCCCTCGATCGGCGCGGCCAAACACGCGCGCAAGGTCGCCAGCTGGGGCGCCGACGCGATGATCGTCCAGGGCGGCGAAGGCGGCGGACACACCGGACCCGTTGCGACGACGCTGCTGTTGCCGTCCGTGCTGGACGCGGTCAAGGGCACCGGTATCCCGGTGATCGCGGCGGGCGGATTCTTCGACGGCCGAGGACTCGCAGCGGCCTTGTCCTACGGTGCTGCCGGTGTGGCGATGGGCACCCGGTTTCTGCTCACCTCGGATTCCACCGTTCCCGACGCGGTCAAGCGGCGCTATCTGGAGGCGGCGCTGGACGGCACAGTGGTCACCACGCGCGTCGACGGCTTGCCGCACCGGGTGCTACGCACCGGGCTGGTCGAGAAGCTGGAAAGCGGTTCGCGGGTAAGGGGTTTGACCGCGGCGGTTCGCAATGCCGCGAAGTTCAAGCAGATGTCGCAGATGACCTGGCGGTCGATGATCAGCGACGGCCTGGCGATGCGTCACGGCAAGGAGCTGACCTGGTCACAGGTGGTGATGGCGGCCAACACGCCGATGCTGCTGAAAGCCGGCCTGGTCGAAGGCAACACCGACGCCGGGGTGCTGGCGTCTGGACAGGTCGCCGGCATCCTCGAGGACCTACCGTCCTGCACCGAGCTGATCGAGTCGATCGTGCGTGACGCGATCGAGCATCTACAAGCGGCGTCTGGGCTGGTGCTGCCGTAACCTCCGCACCGAGCGTGCAACCACTGCGAGAAATCGGCAGAAAAGTCACGCTGAGTACACGCTCGGCGTAACGAGTTACAACCGCTCGATGATCGTGACGTTGGCTGTGCCGCCGCCCTCGCACATCGTCTGCAACCCATAGCGGCCGCCGACGCGCTCCAGCTCGTTGAGCATGGTGGCGAACAGCTTGGCCCCGGTGGCACCCAGCGGATGACCGAGAGCGATCGCCCCGCCGTTCGGGTTGACCTTTTCCGGGTCGGCCTTGATCTCCTTGAGCCAGGCCAGCACGACCGGCGCGAATGCCTCGTTGATCTCGACGGTGTCGATGTCCCCGATGGACAGTCCGGTCTTTTCCAGCGCGTAGCGGGTGGCGGGGATTGGACCGGTCAGCATGAACACCGGGTCGGCGGCACGGGCACTGATGTGGTGGATGCGCGCCCGCGGGGTCAGCTTGTGGTCTTTGACGGCCTGCTCGGACGCCAGCAGAATCGCGCTGGCGCCGTCGGAAATCTGACTGGCCATTGCCGCCGTCAGCCGCCCCCCCTCGACCAGCGGCTTCAGGCCAGCCATCTTCTCCAGCGACGACTCGCGCGGGCCTTCGTCGACCCGGAACGGCCCGGATTCGGTTTCAACGGTAATGATTTCATTGTCGAAGTGGCCGCCGCGGATCGCGGCGAACGCGCGCTCGTGGCTGGTCAGCGCGTACTGCTCCATCTCTTCGCGCGACAGGTTCCACTTCTCGGCGATCAGCTCCGAGCCGCGGAACTGTGAAATCTCCTGATCGCCGTACCGATGCAGCCACTGCTTGGACTCGTTGGTCGGCGAGGTGAACCCGAACTGCTCGCCGACCGTCATCGCCGACGAGATCGGGACCTGGCTCATGTTCTGCACGCCTCCGGCCACGATGAGGTCCGCCGTACCGGACATGATCGCCTGCGCACCAAAGGAAATCGCCTGCTGGCTGGAACCGCATTGGCGATCCACCGTGACGCCGGGCACTTCTTCGGGATAGCCGGCGGCCAGCCAGGAGAGTCGGGCGATGTTGCCCGCCTGCCCTCCGATGGCGTCGACGCATCCGGCGATCACATCATCGACAGCGGCGGGGTCGACGTCGGTCCGGTCGAGCAGTCCGCGCCACGCATGAGCACCCAGGTCGACGGGATGTATCCCGGCCAGTGCGCCATTGCGCTTGCCAACCGCGGTACGCACAGCGTCGATGACGTACGCCTCGGGCATCTTTCAGACTCCTTCTTTGGTAATTCCGCCAAGGACGATGGCGAGGTATTGCTGACCGACCTGCTGCGCGGTGAGCGGTCCGCCGGGTTGATACCAGCGCACCGACACCCAGGTGGTGTCACGGATGAATCGGTAGACGAGGTCGACGTCGAGGTCGGGCCGGAAGTAGCCCTCGTCGACGCCCTGGTTGAGCACCTCGACCCACATCTTGCGTTGTTGGCGGTTCATGTCCTCGATGTAGGAGAACCGGGGCTGCGATAACAGCCGTTGGGCTTCGTCCTGATAGATGACGACCTGCGCATGCCGATCCTCGATCGCCTCGAACGATGCCATGAACAGCCCCTTGAGCCGCTCCAGCGGATTGGCTTCGCTGTCCACGATCTCGCGGTAGCGGGCGAACAACCAGTCCAGGAAACTGCGCAACAGCTCGTCGACCATCTCCTCTTTAGAGGAGAAATGGTGGTACAGACTGCCGGACAGGATGCCGGCACCGTCGGCGATATCGCGCACCGTGGTGGCGCGCAGGCCACGCTCGGCGAACATGGTCGCGGCGAGCTCCAGCAGCTCGTCTCGCCGGCTGTTCGCCTGACCGGTCACTCGGTCCACCCGATCAGGGTATCAACCAAGCGCTTGCTCGGCTAGCCATGGTCACGGATGCTGACTGGAGACGGAGATGACCTCGCCGGTGAGGTAACTGGAGTACTCACTGGCCAGAAACGCGATCGTGGCCGCTACTTCCCACGGCTCGGCGGCTCGCCCGAACGCCTCATCGGCGGATAGCCGGTCGAGCAGATCGGCTGATGTGGTCTTGTCCAAAAACTTGTGCCGGGCGATGCTCGGGGACACCGCGTTGATCCGTACCCCGTAGTCGACGGCTTCTATTGCGCTGCAACGGGTTAACGCCATCACGCCGGCCTTGGCGGCCGCGTAGTGCGACTGCGAGTGTTGCGCCCGCCAGCCCAGCACGCTGGCGTTGTTGACGATCACGCCGCCGTGCGAGGCGTCGCGGAAGTACCGCAGCGCCGCGCGGGTGGCGCGGAACACCGAGGTCAGGGTCACATTCAGCACGCGGTCCCATTCCTCATCGGTCATGTCGGCCACCGGCGTCTGCCCGCCCAACCCGGCATTGTTGACCAGCACGTCGATGCTTCCCATTCGGGCACGGGCCGATGCGAACAGCGCGTCGACCTGGGCGGTGGAGGTCACGTCGCACAGCACGCTCTCGACCCGGCCCTGCCCCAGCGCGGATAATTCCTCGGCGGTCTCCCCTAGCCGTCGTTCATGGTGGTCGGATACCACCACGTCGGCACCCTCGGCCAGGGCCCGCCGCGCGGTCGCCGATCCGATGCCGGTGCCTGCGGCGGCGGTCACGATAACCACTTTGCCGGCCAGAAGCCCGTGTCCGGCAATCTCTTTCGGCGCTTCGGCCAGACTCATGCTTCCTCCTGTGTCTTCGCGCAAGCGCTCATCCACGAACTTCCCGGGGCAAGCCGAGCACCCGCTCGGCGATGATGTTGCGCTGGATTTCGTTGGATCCGCCGTAGATGGTGTCGGCGCGGGTGAACAAGAAGAGCCGCTGCCACTCGTCGAATTCGCCGTCGGACATGGTCATGCCGGGCTTGCCGATGACGTCCATCGCCAGCTCGCCCAGATCGCGATGCCAGTTGGCCCACAACAGCTTCGACACGTTGTCCTGGCCGGGCTGCTCGACGTCCATGGTGGCCAGGGCGTAGCTGCGCATGGCGCGCAGGCCGGTCCACGCCCGCGTCAGCCGTTCCCGGATGAACGGATCGTCGGCGGCGCCGTTGCGCCGTGCGAGTTCGGCCAGATTGGAAAGCTCACGGGCGTAGACGATTTGCTGCCCCAGCGTTGAGACACCGCGCTCGAAGGTCAGCGTTCCCATGGCGACCCGCCAGCCGTCGCCCGGTTGGCCCACCACCAGGCTGGCGTCGGTGCGGGCATCGTCAAAGAACACCTCGTTGAACTCCGCGGTGCCGGTGATCTGGACGATCGGCCGGATCTGCACACCGGGCTGGTCCAGCGGCACCAACAGATATGACAGTCCGGCGTGCCGCTTGGAGCCCTTCTCGGTGCGCGCGACCACAAAGCACCACTGCGACAAGTGCGCCAGCGACGTCCACACCTTCTGTCCATTGATCACCCACTGATCGCCGTCGAGCTCGGCGGTGGTCGAGACGTTGGCCAGGTCACTGCCGGCTCCGGGCTCCGAATACCCCTGGCACCACAGCTCGGTGACATCGAGGATGCGCGGCAGGAAACGCTGCTGCTGCTCTTGTGTGCCGAACGCGATCAGCGTCGGACCGAGCAGCTCTTCGCCGAAGTGGTTGACCTTGTCCGGAGCGTCGGCGCGGGCGTACTCCTCGTAGAACGCCACCCGGTGCGCGGTCGAAAACCCGCGGCCACCGTGCTTGACCGGCCACCCCAGACAGGTCAGTCCCGCGGCAGCGAGATGCTGGTTCCATGTCCGGCGCTCTTCGAAAGCCTCGTGCTCGCGCCCAGGTCCGCCAAGACCCTTGAGCGCTGCAAATTCGCCGACCAGATTGTCGGCGAGCCAACCGCGGACCTCCGCCCGGAACTCCTCGACGTCCTGCATGCCCTGTAGGCTAACCTACCAAGCACTTGCTTTGTTAGAGAGGCAATGATGACCAGCGATCCCCGCACCGTGCCAGCGGCGCTGGATCGCTTCGCACGCCAACTCCCCGACCACGCCGCGTTGATCACCAACGACCGGTCGTTCACCGCCGCCGAGCTGCGCGACGAGGTGCACCGTGCGACCGCCGCGTTGATCGCACTCGGCGTCCAACCCCGGGACCGGGTGGCCATCTGGTCACCGAATACCTGGCACTGGGTGATCGCCTGCCTGGCGATTCACCACGCCGGTGCCGCGATGGTGCCGCTCAACACGCGCTACACCGCCTCGGAAGCCGCCGACATCCTGGCCCGCACCCATGCGCCGGTGGTGTTCGGAATGGGCCAATTTCTTGGCAACGATCGCCTTGCCGACCTGGACCGCACCGCCCTGCCGGCGCTGCGGCACATCGTGCGAATACCGATCGACGCCGAAGAGACGGACGACGGAACCTGGGACGACTTCATCGCCCAGGGTTCCACGTCAGCAGCCGTCGCCGACCGCGCCGCCGCCGTCATGCCCGACGACGTCAGCGACATCCTGTTCACCTCCGGTACCACCGGCCGCAGCAAAGGTGTGTTGTGCGCACACCGGCAATCGCTCTCGGCCTCGGCGTCGTGGGCCGCCAACGGCAAGATCACCAGCGATGACCGCTACCTGTGCATCAACCCGTTCTTTCACAACTTCGGGTACAAGGCCGGCATCCTGGCCTGTCTGCAGACCGGCGCGACGCTGATCCCGCACCTGACGTTCGATCCGCTGCGCGCGCTGCAGGCGATCGAGCAACACCGCATCACCGTGTTGCCCGGGCCGCCCACGATTTACCAGACCCTGCTTGATCACCCGGCGCGCAATGACTATGACCTGAGCTCGCTGCGGTTCGCGGTGACCGGTGCGGCCACCGTGCCGGTCGTGCTGGTGGAACGCATGCAAGCCGAACTGGACATCGACATCGTGCTGACCGCCTACGGCCTGACCGAGGCCAATGGCATGGGCACCATGTGCCGCGCCGACGATGACGCGGTGACCGTCGCCACCACCTGCGGCCGTCCGTTCGCCGACTTCGAATTGCGCATCGATTCACCGACACCCGACGAATCCGGAGAGGTGTTGTTGCGCGGGCCCAACGTGATGCTGGGCTACCTCGACGACCCGGAGGCCACCGCCGCGGCCGTCGACACCGACGGCTGGCTGCACACCGGCGATATCGGCGCCGTGGACAAGGCCGGCAATCTGCGCATCACCGACCGGCTCAAGGACATGTACATCTGCGGCGGATTCAACGTCTACCCCGCCGAGGTCGAGCAGGTACTGGCCCGGATGGAGGGCGTGGCCGACGCCGCGGTGATCGGAGTTCCCGACGGGCGGTTGGGCGAGGTGGGCCGGGCATTCCTGGTAGCCCGGCCCGGTTCGAACCTCGACGAGCAATCGGTAATCGCTTATACCCGTGAACATTTGGCGAACTTCAAGGCACCGCGTTCGGTGCGGTTCGTCGACGCGTTGCCGCGCAATGCGGGCGGCAAGGTGGTCAAACCACAATTGCGAGAGCTGGCCTGAATTGGATCTGGAACTAGACGAAGAAACAGTGGCCTTCCAAGCCGAGGTGCGGGACTTCCTGTCGAACAATACCGAGTCAATCCCGACGAAGTCCTACGATAATTCGGAAGGCTTTGCACAGCATCGGCATTGGGACAAGGTGCTGTTCGATGCGGGCCTGTCGGTGATCACCTGGCCGAAGAAGTACGGCGGCCGCGATGCGCTGCTGCTGCACTGGGTGGTGTTCGAAGAGGAGTACTTCCACGCCGGAGCACCGGGCCGGGCCAGCGCCAACGGCACCTCGATGCTGGCCCCGACGCTGTTCGCGCACGGCACCGAAGAACAGCTCGACCGGATACTGCCTAAAATGGCCAGCGGCGAACAGATCTGGGCGCAGGCCTGGTCGGAACCAGAAGCCGGAAGCGACCTGGCGTCACTGCGATCCACCGCCACCAAGACCGGAGGCGGCTGGCTGCTGAACGGGCAGAAGATCTGGAGCTCGCGAGCACCGTTTGCCGAGATGGGCTTCGGGCTGTTCCGATCCGACCCCTCAGCGGAGCGACACAACGGGCTGACGTACTTCATGTTCGACTTGAAGGCCAAGGGCATCACCGTGCGGCCCATCGTACAGCTCAGCGGCGATACCGGCTTCGGTGAGATCTTCCTCGACGAGGTCTTCGTACCCGACGAGGACGTCATCGGCACCCCGAACGACGGCTGGCGCGCGGCCATGAGCACGTCGAGCAATGAGCGCGGCATGTCGCTGCGCAGTCCGGCCCGCTTCCTGGCGGCCGCCGAGCGGCTGGTTCAGCTGTGGAAAGACAACGGCTCCCCCGCCGAATTCGCCGATCGGGTTGCGGACACCTGGATCAAGGCGCAGGCCTATCGACTGCAGACCTTCGGCACGGTGACCAGGCTGTCCGCCGGCGGCGAGCTGGGCGCCGAATCGTCAGTGACCAAGGTGTTCTGGTCCGATCTCGACGTGACGATCCATCAGACCGCGCTCGACATCCTCGCAGCCGACGGGGAGCTTGCCGGGCCGTGGACTGATGGCCTGCTGTTCGCGCTGGGCGGCCCGATCTACGCCGGTACCAACGAAATTCAGCGCAACATCATCTCCGAGCGGCTGCTGGGCCTGCCGCGTGAAAAGTCGGGAGGCAAGAAGTGAAATTTGCGCTCGACGAACAGCAGCGCGACTTTGCGGCCAGCATCGACGCCGCGCTGGGCGCAGCGGACTTGGCCGGGGCGGTGCGTGCGTGGTCGGCAGGCGATGTCGCACCGGGACGCAAGGTGTGGGAGCAGCTGGCCAACCTGGGTGTCACCGCACTGGCCGTCCCGGAGAAGTTCGACGGCCTGGACGCCGATCCGGTGGACCTGGTGGTCGCGGCGGAACGTCTAGGGCGCTGGTGCGTACCGGGCCCGGTGACCGAATCCATCGCTGTCGCACCGGTTTTGCTCACAGACGACGAGCGCTGCGCCGAACTGGCCTCCGGTGAGCTGATCGCCAGTGTGGCACTGCCGCCTGACATGCCACGCGCCGTTGACGCCGAGGCGGCCGGGCTGGTGCTGCTGGCCACCGACGAGGGTGTCAGTGAAGGCGCGACGGGTCAGTGCCACCCTTCCGTCGATCCCAGCCGCCGCCTCTACGACGTGACGGCAACCGGTGACTCCTGGCAGGCGGACGTCGAGCGTGCCTACGAGTTCGGGGCACTGGCAACCGCGGCGCAGCTGGTCGGCGCCGCGGAGGCGCTGCGCAACGATGCCGTCGATTACGCGAAGCAACGGACGCAGTTCGGCCGGGCGATCGGTTCGTATCAGGCGATCAAACACAAGCTGGCCGACGTACACATCGCCATCGAGCTGGCCCGCCCGTTGGTGTATGGCGCGGCCTTGTCCTTGGCGCCCCGCGACGTGAGTGCGGCCAAAGCGGCAGCATCCGAGGCGGGCTTGCTGGCGGCCCGCTCGGCGTTGCAGACTTACGGCGCGATCGGGTTCACCCAGGAACATGACCTGTCACTATGGCTGCTGCGCGTGCAAGCATTGCGATCAGCCTGGGGTACTCCCGAGGGACATCGCCGCCGAGTGTTGGAGGCGCTATGAGTCGCGGCGGCGACGATAAAGGAGGCGATGAGGTGGGGGCACCACCCGCTTGCGGGGGAGAGCTGCGCAGATGACCGAAGAACGGGAGCTGCTGGCCGAAACTGTCGCTGATTTGGTCACCAAGCACGCGGGTCCAGCGGCGGTGCGTTCGGCGATGGAGTCCGACCGCGGCTACGACGAGTCGCTGTGGCAGCTGTTGTGCGAGCAGGTCGGCGCCGCCGCGCTGGTGGTGCCCGAAGAGCTGGGCGGTGCGGGCGGCGAACTAGCCGATGCCGCAACGGTTTTGCAGGAGCTGGGCCGGACCTTGGCGCCCTCCCCGTTGCTGGGCACCACCCTGGCCGAGCTGGCGCTGCTGGCGGCAGCAGAACCGGATGCCGACACGCTGGCAGGGCTAGCGGTGGGTAGCTCGATCGGGGCGCTGGTGCTCGACGCCGACTACGTGGTCAACGGCGATATCGCCGACGTCGTCGTCGCCGCGGTTGACGGCCAGCTGAGCAGGTGGACCCGATTCAGTGCGCAACCCGTTGTAACCATGGACCCCACCCGCCGGCTGGCCCGGATGCAGCCCGAAGACACCGTCGCGTTGGGCCCCGACCCTGGCCTCGCTGACTTTGCGGCCATCCTGCTGGCCGCCGAGCAGATTGGGGCTGCCGAACGCTGTCTGGAGCTGACCGTCGAATATACCAAGAGCCGTGTGCAATTCGGCCGTCCAATCGGCAGCTTCCAGGCGCTCAAACATCGGATGGCAGATCTATACGTCGCGACCGCCGCGGCCCGGGCCGTCGTCGCCGACGCGTGCAGTGATCCCACGCCCACCAACGCCGCGACCGCGCGCCTTGCTGCAAGTGAGGCGCTGTGCAAGGTGGCCGCCGAGGGCATTCAGCTGCACGGTGGCATCGCGATCACCTGGGAACACGACATGCACTTGTATTTCAAACGCGCACACGGCAGTGCGCAACTACTCGGCTCACCGCGAGAGCTGCTGAGCCAGCTGGAATCCGAGGTGCTCGAAACGTCGTGAACGCTTCCGTCGCGCTGCGCGCCGGCATCCCGCCGTTCTATGTGATGGATGTCTGGCTGGCGGCCGCGGAGCGCCAGCGCAGTCATGGCGATCTGGTGAACCTGTCAGCAGGTCAGCCCAGCGTCGGCGCCCCCGAACCGGTGCGGGCGGCCGCGGCGAGTGCTCTGCATCTCAACGAGTTGGGTTACACCGTGGCTTTGGGCATCCCCGAGCTGCGCGGCGCGATCGCGGCGGATTACCAGCGCCAGCACGGAATCTACGTCGAGTCCGATGCCGTGGTGGTCACCACGGGTTCCTCGGGCGGGTTCCTGCTCGCCTTTCTGGCGTGCTTTGACGTGGGCGATCGCGTGGCGCTGGCCACTCCCGGCTACCCGTGCTATCGGAACATCTTGTCGGCGCTGGGATGTGAGGTGGTGGAGATCCCGTGCGGACCGGAGACCCGGTTCCAGCCGACCGCGCAGATGCTCGCCGAACTCGACCCGCCGGTGCGCGGCGTCGTGGTCGCCAGCCCGGCCAACCCCACCGGGACGGTCATACCCCCGGCAGAGTTGGCGGCGATCGCATCTTGGTGTGATGCCTCCGGGGTACGGCTGATCAGCGACGAGGTTTACCACGGTCTGGTCTACCAGGGAGCACCGCAGACCAGCTGCGCCTGGCAGACTTCGCGAAACGCGGTGGTGATCAACAGCTTTTCCAAGTATTACGCGATGACGGGCTGGCGGCTGGGCTGGCTGCTGGTGCCGCCGGAGCTGCGCCGCGCGGTGGACTGCCTGACCGGCAACTTCACCATCTGCCCGCCCGTGCTGTCGCAGATCGCCGCGGTCGCAGCGTTCACTGAAGAGGCGATCGCGGAAGCCGATGGCAATCTGCGTCATTACACAGTCAACCGCTCACTGCTGCTCGACGGGCTGCGACGAGTCGGAATCGATCGCCTGGCGCCGACCGACGGCGCGTTCTACGTGTACGCCGACGTCTCCGACTTCACCAACGACTCGATAGCATTCTGCTCAAAGTTGTTGGCCGACACTGGTATTGCTATCGCGCCGGGCATCGACTTCGACACCGCACGCGGCAATTCGTTCGTCCGGCTGTCGTTCGCGGGGCCGACCAGCGACATCGAAGAGGCGCTGCAGCGGATCGGGCCCTGGCTACCCGGCCGCTAACGAAAACGGGCGATACAGATTCCCTAAGCGTCGAGAACGTTGTCGATGCGCGCCTCAAGGGCGCTGCGTTCGCCGAGGCCGGCGACATCGATGCCGAACCGGTCACGCAGGGTGTCGACGACCGCGGCGGCGTCGTCGAGGCGGATTTTCTCGCTGGCGTCAGCGCGGTGAATGGTCAGGTTGCGGCCGGCCAAGTTCATTCGGGCTTCGTCGGTGACCCGCGCGACCATCAGGCTTGTCACAAAGAACGACGACGGGTGGGTTGAGACGTACCAACTACCCACTTGCAGATCGATCCCCGGTTGGGTTCGCGTGGTGAATTCGTAGAGCGACTGCCACTCTTCGCGGACCTGGGCTTGCAGGACCAGCCCGTCGCGGCGGTCCTCCAATCGGTACGGTTCGTGCGTCGTCTGTTGGACGTTGCCTGTTTCAAAGCGGATGGGCGAAGTCAGTGTCTGGCCGCCGAAACCCACGTCGACGAGATACGGCCCCGCGGAGCCGGGAAACGTTACCGCCAACACCGTATGCGTCTGTGCCCCTACCGGCTCGTCGGGCGGGAGCATCCAGGTCACTCGCCCGGCTAATCGCCGCACCCGAAAGCCGATTTCGGCCAGCACATAGCCCATCAGCCCGTTCTGCTCGTAGCAGTAGCCGCCCCGGCGCCGATTCACCAGCTTGTCGGTGAGGGCCTCCGGACTCAGGTCATCGACGGGCACTCCCATTACCGGATCAAGGTTCTCGAACGGAATGGTTCGAGTGTGGGCGGTCACCAGATCCTGGAGTACCTCGACGTTCGGCTCGGCAGCGCCGCGATAGTTGATGCGATCGAAGTATCCGTTGAGATCCAGCGTCATAAAGCCATTCTGGCCCAGCCCGTGACAGCCCGGACCTAATATCCCGGCGTGACCATCTTCTCGGAGCTGCCACCGGCGGATCAGGAAGCGATCGGCAAGACGTTGCTGACGTTGTTGAAGTCGTTCGATGATCGAGACGCCAAACCACTGCGGGGCGTGTACTCCGAGGACGCCGATTGGGTCAACGCCTTCGGCACGGTCAAGCGCGGACGCGACGAAATCGTCGATTACCTCACCGGTCTGTTCGCAGACGACAACTTCAACCGCGGCGAGCTCGTCGGTCCGCCGGAGACGAGTTTCCGGGTGCTCACTCCCGAAGTAGTACTGGTTTCAGCACACCTCAAGGTCAAAGGCCAAGGATTGGTGGGCGGGGGAACGCTGGACCGGGACAATTTCTCGTTGCGCGCCTTAAAGCGTCAGGATGACGGATCCTGGCTGATCGTTTCGGAGATGTTCCAGGACGCCAACACCGAGACCACCTACCGGCAGAATTCTGGCTAGGCTGTGCAGCAGTTTTCTTCAGGCTGGTCGCTGTTGGGTCCGAAGGTGTCGGAGTCGGCCAGGACCGTGTAGACCTCCCAGCGTTCACCGCCGGGGGCGGTAACCCAAACCTTGTCCTGGGCGGCGAAGCAGCAGGTGGTGTTGATCTCTTCCTCGGTGAACAGGCCTTCATCGCAAAGCCGGGCGATCTCGTGGTGCACGGCGTCGCTCGTCGCGACTTCGACGCCGAGGTGGTTGAGGGTGCCGCCGTGGCCGGGATTCTCTATCAGCACCAGTTTGAGCGGAGGTTGAGTGATCACGAAGTTGGCGTACCCGGGTTTCACTTTGGCGGGCTGGGTGTTGAACAGCTTTGAGTAGAACATGATCGCCTCATCGAGGTCGTCGACGTTGAGAGCCAACTGAACACGCGACATGGTGATTCCTTTCTCCGGGTCCGTGCTAGGCAGTCGTGGCGGTGGGGACCAGTTCGATGATGAGAGCCTGGACGCGGTCGACGATCTCGTCGCGGATCGCGCGCACCGCATCGAGGGGTTGGCCGGCGGGGTCGTCGAGCTTCCAGTCGCGATAGGAAACTCCGGGGGAGTACGGACAGGTGTCGCCACAGCCCATGGTGATCACGACGTCGCTGGATTGCACCGCATCGCCGGTGAGGACCTTCGGCCTGGCGGCGGTGATGTCGATGCCCAGTTCGGCCATCGCCGCGACGGCCGCAGGGTTGATCTGCTCGGCGGGTTCGGTTCCGGCGGAACGGACTTCGATGCGGTCTCCTGCCAGATGCGTCAGCAGTGCGGCGGCCATCTGGGAACGGCCCGCGTTATGCACACACACGAACAAGACGCTCGGCTTAGCGGCCATCAATACGAGCTCCACGGGATTCGGCAGGCACAGGGAACAGGCGTGTGCGAAGCGCCAGCGAGACATAGACCAGCGCGACCAGGACCGGGACTTCGATGAGTGGGCCCACGACGCCGGCCAGGGCTTGCCCGGAGGTGGCGCCGTAAGTGGCAATCGCCACCGCGATGGCCAGTTCGAAGTTGTTGCCCGCGGCGGTGAACGCCACGGTGCTGGTTCGGGCATACCCCAATTTCAACAAAACTCCAAGGGCATACCCGCCAGCCCACATGATCGCGAAGTACCCCAGCAATGGGATTGCGATGCGCGCGACATCCCATGGCCGAGAAGTGATTTGGTGGCCTTGCAGTGCGAACAGGATGACGATGGTGAACAACAGCCCGTAGAGCGCCCACGGGCCGATTCGCGGCAAAAAGCGGGTCTCATACCAGTCACGGCCTTTGGCCCGTTCGCCCAGTCGGCGCGACAGATATCCGGCCAGCAACGGAATGCCCAGGAAGATGAGCACGGATTTAGCGATCTGCCACGGGCGGACGTCGATGCCGGTTTGGGGCAAGCCCAGCCAGCCTGGCAGCACCGACAGGTAAAACCAGCCCAGTACTGCGAACCAGGCGACCTGAAATACCGAGTTCAGGGCGACCAAGACCGCTGCGGCTTCACGGTCGCCGCAAGCCAGATCGTTCCAAATGATGACCATGGCGATACAACGAGCCAACCCGACGATGATCAGCCCGGTGCGGTACTCGGGCAGATCCGCCAAAAACAGCCAGGCCAGCGTGAACATCACCGCGGGGCCGACCAGCCAATTCAGCACCAGGGAGCACGCCATGAGTTTGCGGTTGGCGGTGACGTCACCGAGGCGGTCGTAACGGACCTTGGCCAGCACCGGATACATCATCACCAGTAGGCCCAGCGCGATCGGCAACGAGATACCGTCCACCCCAATTGCACTCAACGTCGATCCCAGACCGGGAACGAGACGTCCCAGTAGCAGGCCGGCGACCATCGCCACCCCGATCCAGACCGGAAGCATCCGGTCCAGTGTCGACAGCCGGGCGCCCACCGTTTCCGGGGCTCCGGCCGAAAGACGAAGCTGGGTCATGGGCAACACTCCGGGGCCGTCTGCACTGGGCGGTCGTCAAGATGAAGCACCGACGAAAGCCGCTGTAGCGCTTCTGGAATCACCCAGTAGTAGACCCAAGTGCCCCGCCGCTCGCAGTCCAGCAGCCCGGCCGAGCGCAGCAGTTTGAGGTGGTGGGAGATCGTCGGCTGTGAGACGTCGAAGGTCGACGAAATCTCACACACGCACGCCTGCCCGCCCGGGTGGCTGGCGATCAGGCTCAACAGCCGTAGCCGGACTGGATCGCCCAAGGCCTTGAACATCGCTGCCAACTCGACGGCCTGCGACTCGCCCAGAGCGGCCGCCCCTAACGCCGGGCAACACTCCAATACGGATTGATTCGACATCCTTCTATATAAACAGATGTCGAATCAATGCGCCAGGGGCGTGCTCGAGACTCCCACGAGTCGGAACTTTCTTGTTTTATATGTGTCGAATATGGGGACACCGTAGAGACGGGCTGCAGCACCACCCCACACGAGCAACGGAGCCCCAACATGAGCAATATCGTCTGGATTGTGATTGCCGCAGTAGTGGCAGTCCTGTTGATTGCCGCCCTGATCTTCGCGGCGACCAATGTAAGGCGTCGACGCCGCCAACGGCAGGCGGACGAAATCCGCGAGCAGGCCAAGGTAGAAACAGCCAAAGTCGATCGGCGTCAAGCATTCGCGGATGAAACAGCCGCCAAGGCGCGCGCTGCACAGGCCGAGGCTGAAGCCAAGGCCGCCGAGGCTGCCAGGCTGCAGGAACGAGCGGCCACGCATCAGACCGAAGCGGCGACATCGCGTGAGCAACTCCAGGAACAGTGGAAACGTGCTGACAGCATCGACCCCAAAGTCAAAACGGAAACGCGCGAAACTGCGGCTCGGCATGGTCGTGATAAGGCATGGAGCGAGGAGTCGCCTGAAGCGCCAACCGACGCAGAAGCGGTGAGGCAAGACCCCGCGTCGGGGTCCGATAACTACCGTGACGCCGCAAACTACCGCGGAGCGTCCAGCTAATTTTTCGCCCAGGCTTGCCCCGGTGGCCCGCCCCCTCAGCGGGCCACCGGGGCACCCAACCCTCACCGGAGGCGGCGGGCACCCTCACCGGAGGCGGCGGGCGTCTTTACGACATTGCCGGGCAATCTGTTGTTCGCGCGCGTACAGCATGCCGAACGTGAAGCCGTTCTCGTCGGGGGTCGTTCCCGCGGCTACCGCCATCCGCCTAAGCGCTTCGGTGGCAACGACAGTGTCCTGGTGATCGCCGAGCAGGCTTTGGATGTTCTTGTAGTACTTGACCGTTCGCTTGGCCTTCTTATCCACCGGCTTGCACAACTCGGCGGCATAGCGAGCGCGCTTTGCGGCTTTGCGCGCCCGGTGGAGCATCACATCGTCGCCGGTTTCAAGTGCCGCGGCCAACCGCCGATCCGCCTTGTGCCGCGCACGCCGGGCCCTCGTTTTCAGGGTGCTGATCGCAATGTCCTGGTCGACGGGCGGGGCGGCGCGCCACCGTCGCAAAACCGCCATGATGGCCAGATACCGGTCGGAGTCCATCGCTTCACTCAGCCGAGTGCGGGCGGGCAGCTCGATCGCTTGCAAATCATTGCGGATCCGCGACCGGACCGGGCCTAGCACGAGTTCTACGGGCATTCCGTCCAGCACATCGCCGAACCGACGATGCTGAACCTGGCAATCGCGGACGTCGCCGAGTAATGCGGCGAACCATTTGAGTTCGCTGTCCAGATCGCCGATTGCCGGTTGGTCGAACACCTTGCGGAACACGCGCAGGGTGCTGCGCAACCGACGGATTGCCACGCGGGTGTCGTGAATGGGGTCCTTCCCACGGCGCAGGCCGATGTCCCCTGCCGCTATCTGATCTAGTTGTGCGTTCAGATAGTCCGTCAGCGCCCGGTTAGCCGGAGTTGACGAGCTGGCCGCCGGTTCTGCGGGTAGCGCGTGAGCGAGCTTCGACGGATAACGCGAAGGCCGGGCACCCGCCGCGCGCAGGCGCTTGGTGAGCCGCCTGGTCAACGTCCGCGCGCCGGCACCGGAGTCCACTTTCACCTCACGCCAGGCCAGCAGGTGTTCGCCTATTGACGCGCGAACATCATCGTCGTCGACTTCAATGCACGGCTCCCCCCGTTGCGGCGCACTGATTCGGTAGCGCTCGCGAACCGTGTGAATCTTGGCGACGCTGGCGACCTCCTTCCCGAGTGTGAGGCCGGTGAGCAAAGTCGTGACCTCGTCGGGCGGGCTGTCCGAATGGATCCAGTGCAGTTCGGTGCGTCCTCCGTCGTCTGGGACCGCTAGCTGCCAACCTGTTTCGCCGTCGCCGTCTCGGCGTTGCAGCAAGACGCCTTGGGCCCGCAAGTCGTGGTCGGACGTGTCGTAGTAGTCGTTGGTCGAGTCGATGGTGTCGTGTTGCACCGCGCCGTTGACGATGATGTCTTCCAGCTTTGGCAATGTGAACCGATCATCGACGTCAAACTTGTCGTGGCGTTCCAAAGTGTCGTGCATATCGAACGCATTTCCGTATTGGGCAGGTGCCAAACATCGGCGGCGCTACCCGGTAAGGCTAGAGCCAGGTGTCCTGGGTCGTGGTGGTGAGGAATGCCTCTAGGTCGTCGCGCCACTGGGCCGGCGTGGTCTTGTCCGGTTCGATGCCGGTGTAGTCGCCGCGATAGAACAGCAGCGGCCGCGGCTTGATCTTGGGCGCCTCCGACAGCGATTGGACCGCGCCGAACACCACGAAGTGGTCGCCACCGTCGTGCACCGATGCGACCGTGCAGTCGATGTAGGCCAACGACCCGTCGATGATCGGCGAACCGAGTTGTGAAGGGTGCCAATCGATACCGGTGAATTTATCTGGTTCTTTAGACCCGAATCGGGCGGAGACGACCTTCTGCTTTTCGGTCAGCACGTTGACGCAGAACCGCTCGGTCGCCTCGATAGCTTTCCAGGACCGCGACACCTTCGTCGGACAGAACAGCACCAGCGGTGGATCCAGCGACAGCGCCGCGAATGACTGGCATGCAAAGCCGATCGGCACCTCGTCGTGCACGGTGGTGATGATGGCGATCCCGGTGCAGAACTGACCCAGCACCTGCCGGAAGGCCCGCGGATCGATCGGCGCCGACATGGCTAGCCGCGCATGCCCACGGTGAAGTCGTGGCCCCACAGGCTGACCGCGGTGCTTTCCCGGGCGACCCAATCATGATCATCGACTTTTCTGCCCTCACAACCGAATTCGACATCGAACCCGCCGGGCGTCTTCATGTAGAACGACAGCATCAAGTCGTTGACATGGCGGCCCAGCGTGGCCGACATGGGCACCTTGCGGCGCAACGCCCGGTCCAGGCACAGGCCCACGTCGTCGGCCTCTCCGACTTCGACCATCAGGTGCACGATGCCGCTGGGCGTTGGCAGCGGCAAGAAGGCCAGGCTGTGGTGACGCGGGTTGCAACCGAAGAAGCGCAGCCAGGCCGGCGCCCCGTCCGCGGGCCGCCCCACTACCTGCGGTGGCATCCGCATCGAGTCACGCAGCTTGAAGCCGAGCACGTCCCGGTAGAAGTGCAACGCCTCATCGTCGTCGCGAGTGGTCAGCACCACGTGGCCCAGGCCCTGATCGCCGGTGACGAACTTGTGCCCGTACGGGCTGACTACCCGGCGGTGTTCCAGTGCGGCGCCATGGAAGACGGCCAGAGGGTTGCCGGACGGGTCGGAGAACTGGATCATCTCGTCCACTCGCCGCTCCGCCAGATCGGCGGCGGTGGCCTCCTTGTACGGGGTGCCCTCCACATCGAGCCGCTCCCGGATCTCTTGCAGCCCTTCGGCATTTGCGCATTCCCAACCGGCTTCGGCGAGCTTGTCCTGCTCGCCGGGCACGATCACCAACCGGGCCGGGAAATCATCCATCCGCAAATACAGCGCACCCTCGGTACTGCCCTTACCCTCGACCATGCCGAGGACTTTCAGGCCGTAATCACGCCAGGCCTCCATATCGGTGGCCTCGACGCGCAGATAGCCCAGCGAGCGGATGCTCATCACGCACCTCCCAGGAAATCGATGGTGAGCTTGTTGAACTCGTCGAACTTCTCCACCTGCGCCCAATGCCCACATTGCCCGAAGACGTGCAGTTGCGCACGGGGGATGGTCTTCAGCGCGACCAGCGCACCGTCCAGTGGGTTGACCCGATCCTCGCGACCCCAGATCAGCAGCACCGGCTGCCGCAGCCGATACACCTCGCGCCACATCATCCCGAGCTCGAAATCGGCCCCGGCGAACGACATTCCCATCGCCCGGGTCGCCGTCAACGATTCCGGCGTGCTGGCCAAGGCGAAACGTTCGTCGACCAGCTCCGGGGTGATGAGCTTCTTGTCGTAGACCATCACGCGCAGGAACGCTTCGAGGTTCTCGCGGGTGGGATCCATGGAGAACGCCCCCAGCCGTTTGACGCCCTCGGTCGGGTCGGGCGCAAACAGGTTGACGCTGAGTCCGCCGGGACCCATCAGCACCAGGCGTCCGGCCAGATCGGGGTAGTCGAGCGCGAACCGCACTGCGGTTCCTCCGCCCAATGAATTACCCACCAGCGGAACGCGCCCCAGATCCAGTTGGTCGAAGAGGCCTTTGAGCGCTCTTGCGGCATAGCGGTTGAATTGCCCGTGCTCCGCGCGCTTGTCGGAGTGGCCGTAGCCGGGCTGATCGACGGCGAGCACGTGAAACTGCTCCGCCAGCACCGGGATGTTGCGCGAGAAGTTCGTCCAGCTCGCTGCTCCGGGGCCGCCCCCATGCAGCAGCACCACCGTTTGTTCGTTGCCGACGCCCGCTTCGTGGTAGTGCAGCTTCAGCGGTCCGCCTAAATCTGGGCCGTCCACCTCCACGAAGCGCGACGTGGACTCGAACGTCAACTCCTCGGTCTCAGACTGGCTGACAGCGGTCACGGCTCAGACCATGGTGTCGCCGGGCGGCAACCCGAACTCGTGGTTCCCGAAAATCACGTACGCGCGCTCAGGGTCGTTGGCGGCGTGCACCCGTCCAGCGTGCGCGTCACGCCAGAAGCGTTGCACCGGCTGGTCATTGGCCAGCGCGGTGGCACCCGACGCCTCGAACAGTCGGTCGACCGAGGAAATTGCGCGGCCGGTGGCGCGCACCTGGTCGCGGCGGGCGCGGGCGCGCAGCTCGAACGGGATCTCTTTGCCCGCCGCCAGCAAGGCGTACTCGTCACCGACATTGCCGATCAGCTGGCGCCACGCGGCGTCGATATCGCTAGCTGCCTCGGCGATGCGGATCTTGGCGAACGGATCGTCCTTGGCCTTCTCGCCGGCGAACGCCGCGCGCACCCGCTTGCCCTGATGTTCGACGTGCGCGTCGTACGCGCCGTAAGCCATGCCGACGATTGGCGCCGAGATGGTGGTGGGATGCATTGTGCCCCAAGGCATTTTATAGACGGGTGCGGTGTTGGTCTGGTATCCCCCGGCGGTGCCGTCGTTCATCGCCTTATAGGACAGGAACCGGTGTCGCGGCACGAAAACATCCTTGACCACCAGCGTGTTGCTGCCGGTCCCGCGCAGCCCAACCACATGCCAAACGTCGTCGATGCGGTATTCGGTGCGCGGGATCAGGAAGCTGCCGAAGTCCACCGGGCGGCCGTCCTTGATGACCGGGCCCCCGACGAAGGTCCAGCTGGCGTGGTCACAGCCCGACGACCAGTTCCACGAGCCGTTGACCAGGTAGCCCCCGTCGGTCACGACGCCCGCGCCCATCGGGGCATACGACGACGAAATCCGCGTCTTGGGGTCCTCGCCCCAAACCTCTTCCTGAGCCTGCTGGTCGAACAGCGCCAGATGCCAGTTGTGCACCCCGACGATCGAACTCACCCAGCCGGTGGAGCCGCAGGCGCTCGCCAGTCGCCGCGTCGCCTCGTAGAACAGCGTGGGATCGCATTGCAGACCGCCCCACTGCTCGGGCTGCAACAGGGTAAAGAAGCCGACGTCCTCGAGCGCCTGAACGGTCTCGTCGGGCAGCCGGCGCAAATCCTCCGTCGCCTGAGCGCGCTCCCGAATCTGCGGAAGCAGATCATCGATGCCAGCCAAAATCGACTGTGCATCACGCTGTTGAATGGACGTCACTTACGTTTGCCTCCTGGGCCAGACTTACACAGCGGATTTACACAGAAGACTAGAACACGTTCCGATTTGTGTCGAGCAGGGTATTCCTGCGGCTGGTAGCGGTACTGATCGGGTTTTCTGTAACATGTTCTAGTTGTGATGAAAGGAAGGACGGGTCTTGACGGAAGCAATTCCCGACGAGCCGCTCGGCGACCACGTCCTTGAACTGCAGATCGCCGAAGTCGTCGCCGAAACCGACGACGCGCGATCGTTGGTGTTCGCGGTGCCGGACGCGGCCGGCGACCCCGACATCCCGCCGGAGCGGCTGCGGTACGCACCCGGCCAGTTCCTGACATTGCGCGTCCCCAGCGACCGCACCGGATCGGTGGCTCGCTGCTATTCGTTGTGCAGCTCACCGTTCACCGACGATGCGCTCACTGTGACGGTCAAGCGCACGGCGGACGGATACGCGTCCAACTGGCTGTGCGACCACGCCCACAAGGGCATGCGGATCCACGTGCTGGCGCCGTCGGGCAACTTCGTGCCCAAGACGCTGGACGACGACTTCCTGTTGATGTCCGCCGGCAGCGGGATCACCCCGATCATGTCGATCTGCAAGTCGGCGCTCTCCGAAGGCAGCGGGCAGGTGACGCTGCTCTACGCCAATCGCGACGACCGCTCGGTGATCTTCGCAGACGCGCTACGCGAGCTGTCCGCCAAATATCCCGACCGGCTCACGGTGCTGCATTGGCTGGAATCGCTGCAGGGGTTGCCGAGCGCGACCGCGCTGGCGAAACTGGCTGCCCCCTATACCGATCGGCCCGTCTACATCTGCGGGCCCGGCCCGTTCATGGACGCGTCACGTGAAGCGCTGGAAGCGCTCAAAGTACCTGCGCCGCAAGTACATATCGAGGTGTTCAAGTCGCTGGACTCCGACCCCTTCGCGGCGGTCAAGATCGAGGAATTAGCGGAGGGCGGTGACGATGCTGCGCCGCCGGCCACCGCGGTTGTCGAGCTGGACGGCGAAACCCACACCGTGTCATGGCCGCGCAACGCCAAGCTGCTCGACGTCCTGCTGGCCAAGGGCCTCGATGCGCCGTTTTCCTGCCGGGAGGGCCACTGCGGCGCATGCGCCTGCACCCTGCGCAGCGGCAAGGTGAACATGGAGGTCAACGACGTGCTGGAGCAACAGGATCTCGATGAAGGTCTGATTTTGGCCTGTCAATCTCACCCGGAATCTGATTCGGTCGAAGTGACCTACGACGAGTAGTCGCGGAGTTAAGTTCTCACTCGGGGTCTTCTCGAAGGCGAAGTACCGGAAGGGGAGCGCGATGATGCGGCTAATAGCCGGGTTTGCATTCGTCGGGTCGATGCTGACGTTCCTGCCCGCGCCGATCACTGGAATTCGCCTGGCGGCGAGTAATACCGCCACCACCCTGTTCCCGCTGGACGGCCCCAACCAGCTCGAGACGCATATGTTCCTCAATTGCTTGAAAGCCGATGGCCACTGCGACTTCACCGCGGGGGCCAATATGCGCACACCCGACGGTGTGACCGGATTCCCGCCCGGTCTCTGGGCGCGCCAGACCACCGAGATCCGGTCGTCGAACCGGATGGCCTACCTGGACGCGCACGCCAACGGCCAGTACGAGCGGTCATGAAGTCCATGGGGACCGACGAGATAACTACCGTCTACTTCGGCGAAGGCCCGCCGGACAAATACCAGACGACCGGGCGCATCGACTCGACCGATTGGTCGACCGGCCAGCCCAAGACCGACGTCAACGTCATCGTCTGCACCCACATCCAGGTGGTCTACACCGGGGTCAACATCACCTCGCCCAGCACCTGCGCGCAGACGACGTTCTCGTAGGCCTGGCGGCGTCCCCGCTCAGCGGGGCAGGCCAAGGAGGCGCTCGGCGGCCACCGTGAGCAGGATCTGCTCGGTACCGCCGGCAATGGTGAGGCAGCGGGTGTTGAGGAAGTCGTGCACTGCTCGATTTTCGACCAGACCGCCGCCCGCCGACATGTCCATCATGAATTCGGCGAGCGCCTGCCGGTAGCGCACACCGATGAGCTTGCGCACGCTGGACTGTGCCCCCGGGTCCTGGTCGCCCATCGCGAGTTGCGCGATCCGCTGGTCGAGCAGCGCACCGGTTTGGGCAGTAACGATCAACCGCCCCAACCGGTCTTGCTGGGATACATCGAGGCCGATCTCCGCCAGCACCTTGAGCAGCTCTTCCATCGGGTTGCCCAGCGCGGTGCCGGTGGCCATCGCGATCCGCTCGTTGGCCAATGTGGTGCGGGCCAGCCGCCAGCCGTCGTTCACGGTGCCGACCACCATCTCGTCGGGCACGAACACGTTGTCTAGGAACACCTCATTGAACAGCGAGTCGCCGGTGATCTCCCGCAACGGCCGGATTTCGATGCCCGGTGATTTCATGTCCATCAGGAAGTAGGTGATGCCTTTGTGTTTCGGGGCATCCGGATCGGTACGCGCCAGGCACACGCCCCACCGCGCCTTGTGCGCGGCGGATGTCCAGACCTTCTGTCCCGTCAACAGCCAGCCGCCGTCACCCCGCACCGCCTTGGTGCGCAGGGATGCCAGATCGGAGCCGGCTCCCGGCTCGGAAAACAGCTGGCACCAAAGGAATTCGCCCCGCATGGTGGCCGGCACGAAGCGCTCGATCTGCTCCTGCGTGCCGTGCTCCAGGATGGTCGGCGCCGCCCACCAACCGATCACCAGGTCCGGCCGGACCACACCGGCCGCCGCCATCTCCTGATCGATCAGCAGCTGCTCGGCCGGTGACGCGGCGCGCCCGTACGGGGTCGGCCAATGCGGCGCCTGCAGCCCTGCCTCGGCCAGGGCCACCTGCCGTTTCTCCTCCGGCAGCGCGGCAACCTCGGCGACGGCCGCGGCGATCTCCGGTCGCAGACCCTCAACCTCGGTGAGGTCAGAAAGGTCCAAGCCCAGGCGACGGCGCACACCCGACTGAGTCAGTGCGGTGATGCGGCGCAACCAGCGCTCGGCGCCGCCGAGGAACCGGCCGATGCTGTGCGCCCGGCGCAGGTACAGGTGCGCGTCATGCTCCCAGGTGCATCCGATGCCGCCGAGCACCTGAATGCAGTCTTTTACGTTTGCCTTGGCAGCGGCGATGCCGATGCTCGCGGCCAGCGCCGCGGCAATTGAGAACTGGGCCGGATCGGAATCCGCTGCGGTTAGGGCGGCGTCGGCAGCGGCCACCTCGGCCTGTTCGGCGCGGCACAGCATCTCGGCACACAGATGCTTGACGGCCTGGAAGCTGCCGATCGGCTTGCCGAATTGCTCCCGCACTTTGGCATAAGCAACGGCGGTGTCCAGGGACCATCGGGTCACACCGGCCGCCTCAGCCGCCAGCACTGTAGCGGCGAGTTCCTCGACCCGCTCCCGCGACGCTTCGATCACGGTGGCCGGCGCCGACGTCAGCACCACCCGCGCCACCGGCCGGGAAAAGTCGGTGGCCCGCAACGGCTCCACCTGCACGCCGTCGCTGTTGGTGTCGACCAGCACCCACGTCCCGTCGGCGGGCAGCAGCACTAGACCGCCGTCGGCAGCGCCCAGCACCAAATCGACGGACCCCGATGCCCGCGACGTCTCGCCGTCGAACCGCACGGAGCCTTCTGGGCCCTCGAGCGCCAACCCGGCGAAGCGTTCACCGGAGGCCAGTGCGGCCAGCAACGCGGGATCGTCTACGACCAAGGTGGCCAGTGCGGTGGTTGCGACCGGCCCGGGTACCAGCGCCTTGGCCGCTTCCTCGACCATCGCGCACAGATCCTCGATGCTGCCGCCCGCCCCGCCGGAGTCCTCTGCAACTGCCACGCCGAACAGTCCCAGTTCGGCCAGGCCCGCAAATACCGGCCGCCACGCATCGGCGTTGCCCTGCTCGACTTCGCGGATCGCCTTGGTCCCGTTGGGCCCCGAGGACGAATCGCGTGCCCAATCGCGCACCAACTCACGCGCCGCGAACTGTTCGTCGGTGACGGTCGCTACCACGTGTGCGTCCTCCGCGTCCTTTATTCGAGTTGATAAATGGGGGCCGGTGCCCACTAGAACGTGTTCTAATAGTGCCAGCGATCGAGCGTCAAGTCGAACGCCATTACAGCAGGACAGCTCGTTGTCCCGGCGGGACGGAGGTGGGAAATTCACAATCGGCTTGCGTATCGTTTGCGAACGAACCGCCCGGAAGAGGGGGAATCCGCCAGATGTCGCCAGCGAACACGAACTTGGGCCGCGTTTCTGACTCGCAGCCGCGCGAGGTCATAAACGTGGCGGTATTGGCTGAATCCGAGCTTGGCTCAGAGGCACAGCGGGAGCGCCGCAAACGCATCCTGGATGCAACCATGGCCATCGCGTCGAAGGGCGGCTACGAGGCGGTTCAAATGCGCGCCGTGGCGGACCGGGCCGATGTGGCGGTTGGGACGCTGTACCGCTATTTTCCGTCGAAGGTACATCTGCTGGTGTCGGCCCTGGGCCGGGAGTTCAGCCGCATCGACGCCAAAACCGATCGCTCCGCGGTTGCCGGCGGCACACCGTTTCAGCGGCTGAACTTCATGGTGGGCAAGCTCAACCGGGCGATGCAGCGCAATCCGCTACTCACCGAGGCGATGACACGCGCCTACGTTTTCGCCGACGCGTCCGCGGCCAGTGAGGTCGACCATGTCGAGAAGCTCATCGACAGCATGTTCGCGCGTGCGATGGCCGACGGGGAACCGACCGAGGACCAGTACCACATCGCCCGGGTGATCTCGGACGTATGGCTGTCGAATCTGCTCGCGTGGCTCACCCGGCGGGCCTCTGCGACCGACGTCAGCAAGCGGCTGGACCTGGCCGTGCGGTTGCTGATCGGCGACCAGGAATAGCTGGTAAACACCTGGCATCCAGCTAAGCGGGCGGCCCGGCGGTACGCCCGCGAACCAGCTCGGTGTCCAACAGCTCGACGACCGGCAGGCCCGACCGCGGCGGGTTCAGCAGCAGTTCGCCTGCCCGGCGGCCCTTTTGCAAACTCGGCTGCGCCACCGTGGTCAGCCCCCGGCTGATCGCCTCGGGCACGCCGTCGAACCCGGTGACGCTCATCTGGCCGGGTACGTAAATGCCGTGTGCCCGAAGGTAATCCATGGCCGACAGGGCCAATATGTCCGCGGTGCACATGAACGCGGTAATCCGCGGATTGGCCTCCAGCGCCGCCTTGGCCGCATCGCCACCCGACGCCGGGAGGTGTTCGTAGCTTTCCACCACGGTCAGCGAATCCGGGTCCAAGCCGGCGGCTTTCATCGCCTCCCACACGCCGATGATGCGCTCGCGCTGCACATCGAATGCCGGTGACTGCAGCCGTCCGGCGTCCACCAGGCCTTGTCGGCGGTCCCGCCCCAGTCGCATGGTCAGCAGCCCGATCTCACGATGCCCCAACCCCAGCACGTAGTCGGTGAGCTCGCGCATCGCCGCCCGGTCGTCAATGCCGACCCGAGAAACCCCGGACAGGCCTTTGGGCTGGTCCACCACCACAACGGGCAGCCGACGCTGCAGCACCACCTGGAGATAGGGATCGTCGTCGCAGACCGAATAGACCACGAAGCCGTCCACTCCGGCACCCAGCACGGCAGCGGTTCCGTCCTCGAGACTTCGGCTTCCTCCGACGGCTACCAGCAGCAGTCCCTGCCCCAGCTCCTCGCATGATTGCGCTACTCCCGCAACGAAATCCCGCGCCGCCGGATCGCTGAAGAAATAGGTCAGTGACTCGGCCATCACCAAACCAACCGCACCGGCTTTGCGGGTCCGCAACGATCGCGCTACCGGGTCGGGTCCGGCGTAACCGAGCCGCTTGGCCGTCGCGAGCACCCGTTCACGTAGGTCGGCGGAGAGCTGATCCGGGCGGTTGAAGGCATTCGAAATGGTGGTGCGCGAGACCTTGAGTTCGGCTGCCAACGACGCCAGAGTCGCACGCCGGCGGGGTGTGGAACTCACGTTCGGTGAGGCTACAGCGCATCCTCGGCTGCGCCTACGCGGCTTCGACTCCCTATTTCCTAATGGAAACGATTGTCATTAGTATTAGGTTCGCCGACGGACTCGGCGAGATGACATCGGACGCGCACACCGCACACATGGGACACGAATGGCACTGATAACTCCGACGCGGTGGCTGTCGGCCATCATCGTCTGCTTGGTGGCCCCGGCCGCGCTCACCGGATGCGGGATCGCCGGTTCAGCGCGCCCGCGGGCGGCCACCGTGGTGGCGTCCACCGACGTGTGGGGCAGCGTGGCACGAGCCGTCGTCGCGACCATCTTGTGATCTACCTGTTTTGCTGGCCAATGGGGCGGCGCCGGGAGACCTCCGCTTAAGCTTGTCGCACAAAGTGGCCACCGAGCCAGGGGAGCTAGGGGAGGCAGCAGTGCGCCAGCAAGTCGCGGTGCTTGTGCTGACCGGGATGTCCACGCTCGCAATCGCTTGCACAACGACCGTCAGCGGAAAGGCCGTGCCAGGCGACAATTCGGGGCCCCTGACCCGAAATCCCGTGACGGTATCGGCGCTGGACGGGCTGCTGCTCGACATCGGTCATATCGATACGGCGCTGGGCGCGACATCGATGAAGGTGTGGTTCAACGCCCAAGCGATGTGGGACTGGAGCTCGAACGTCAACGACAAGAACTGCCTGGCAATAGATGGGCCCGCACAAGACAAGGTCTATGCCAACACCGGGTGGACCGCGATGCGCGGCCAGCGGCTCGACGACAGCGTCGATGACTCGAAGAAGCGGAAGAACTACGCCATTCAGGCCGTGGTCGCGTACCCATCGGCACACGACGCCAACGCTTTTTACGAATCGTCGGCGCAAAGCTGGGCCGCCTGCTCCAAGCGCCGGTATTCCGATGTCGCCCCGAATCAGCCCGACACCGTGTGGACCGTGTCCGACATCACCAAAGACAACGGCACACTGAGCACCACGCAAGTCCAGGAAGCCGGTGACGGATGGACCTGCCAGCGCGCCCTGACAGTGCGCAACAATGTCGCCATCGACATCCTGACGTGCACGTTCAGCCAATCCGGTTCGCCCGCCGTCGACATCGCATCCCAGATCGCGGCCAAGGTGGCTAAGCAGTAGGCGATGCGACGGACAACCACATGGCGGACCGTCTTCGTTGCGCCGATCATCTGTGCGTTGGCGGGCGGGGCCGCGGGGTGCGATCGCACGGTCGAGGGAGCGGCGGTCGCCGCCGAGATCGCGAACCACACCACCGTGACCACGACGACCAGCCAGGCGCCGCGCGCGCTGCCGGTGGCCGCGCTGGAAGGCCTGCTGTTGAGTGCCGATCAGCTCATCGCGCTGGTTGGCGGGACGAACGTGGCCTTGGTGGGCACAGCCATCAGCGCGTCGGACGCATCGAAGATGATCGACGATCGCACTTGCCTGGGACTCGGTTCGGTCGGCGACGTGACGGTCTACTCCAACAGCGGCTATGTCGCGATGCGTGGCAACCAGTTCAGCACGCCCAACGCCGTTCAGGCCGATGTCACCCAGCTCGTGACATCGTTTACCGGCGCCGCCGATGCCCAGGCCTTACTGCAGCGGGCCCGGCAGGACTGGCAAGGATGCGCGAGCCGGCGATACGGCTTTCACTCGTCGAACGGCAACCACAGTTACTTCGACACTCACGACCTGCGCGGCGGTGGCTCCCGCATCGAATTGTCAATGCGTCAAGAAGAAGATGCCAGGTGGGGATGCTCGCACGCGATGGCGGTCGGCAACAATGTCGTCGCCGAAGCGCGGGTCTGCTTGCTCGGCAAGGACACCGCTCCGGTGGTCAACAACCTCCTCGACCAGATCGTGGCCAAGGTCCCGCAATAAGCTAGGCAGGTGGTTGGTATCGACCTCAACGCCGACTTGGGCGAGGGCTTTGGCGTCTGGCGCCTCGGTGATGACGACGCCATGCTCGGGATCGTCACCAGCGCCAACGTGGCGTGCGGATTCCATGCGGGAGATCCCGCCGGCCTGCTGCGGGTATGCCGCTTGGCCGCCGAGCGCGGCGTGCGTATCGGAGCGCAGGTGAGCTACCGGGACCTGGCCGGGTTCGGCAGGCGCTTCATCGACGTTGCCGCCGAAGATCTCGTCGCCGACGTCGTGTATCAGATCGGGGCGTTGCAGGCGATCGCGCATGCTTCCGGCTCGACGGTGTCCTACGTCAAACCCCATGGCGCGCTGTACAACACGATCGTGACCAACCGTGAACAGGCCGCCGTCGTCGTCGAGGCGGTTCGCCTGGTGGACTCGACGCTGCCGGTCTTGGGCATGGCGGGCTCGGCGTTTTTCGACGAAGCCGCCCGTCATGGGTTGCGCACGGTGGCCGAGGCGTTCGCCGATCGCGCCTACCGGCCGGACGGCCAGCTGGTGCCCCGTCGCGAACCGGGCGCGGTGCTGCACCACCCGGCGGCGATCGCCGAGCGCGTCGCGGCCATGGTGACCTCGGGACGGGTCACCGCGATCGACGGCACCCAGATTGCCGTCAGCGTGGAATCGGTTTGCGTGCATGGCGATTCGCCGGGTGCGGTGCAGATCGCGACCGCGGTGCGCGACCAGCTCAAGGCCGCCGGCACCGATATCAGGTCGTTCTGCTGATGCGAATAAAGCTCGGTCGCCCCGATATCGCGCGGTATTCGAATCGATTCGACGTGCCCGCTGCCGAACCCGACGCGCCGCTTTCGGTGACGTGGATGGGCGTGGCGACGCTGCTGCTCGACGACGGGACGTCCGCGCTGATGACCGACGGCTTCTTCTCGCGGCCCAGCCTGGCGCAGGTGGCGGCCGGCAAGCTGTCGCCATCACCGGCGCACGTGGACGGCTGCCTGGCCCGGGCCAAGGTGTCCCGGCTCGCGGCTGTCATCCCCGTGCACACCCACTTCGACCATGTGATGGACTCCGCACTGGTCGCCGACCGCACCGGCGCGCAACTGGTCGGGGGCGAGTCGGCGGCCAATGTCGGGCGCGGGTACGGGCTGCCCGAAGACCGTCTCGTCGTCGCGGTCAGTGGTGAGCCAATTCGATTGGGCGCCTACGAAATCACGCTGATCGAGTCGAACCACTGCCCACCCGACCGGTTTCCCGGTGAGATCAGCGCACCGGTCACACCGCCGGTGAAGGTGTCGGCCTACCGCTGCGGCGAGGCATGGTCGACGCTGGTGCACCACCTGCCCTCGGGGCAGCGGCTGCTGATCCAGGGCAGCGCCGGTTTCGTCAAGGACGTGCTGGCCGGTCACCGCGCCGACGTCGTCTACCTCGGCGTCGGACAGCTGGGCCTGCAGCCGCGTTCCTACCTCGTTGACTACTGGACAGAGACCGTGCGCGCGGTCGGCGCGCGCCGGGTCGTTCTCATCCACTGGGACGATTTCTTTCGCCCATTGTCAAAGCCGTTGCGGGCCTTGCCCTACGCGGGCGACGACTTAGACGTGTCCATCCGCATCCTCGACGAGCTGGCCGCACAGGACGGTGTCGCGCTGCACATGCCGACGGTGTGGCGGTGCGAGAACCCCTGGAGTGAAGCGGTCTAGACGTTGGCACTGACCGTTGCACTGTTACTGCTTGCTGTTGTTCTCGGGTTCGCTGTCGCCCGCCCACGAGGTTGGCCGGAGGCGGTGGCAGCGGTTCCGGCAGCCCTCATCCTGATAGCAATCGGCGCGATCTCGGTCCACCAGGCGGCAAAACAGGTCGCCGATCTGTCGGGAGTGGTCGCATTTCTGGGCGCGGTGCTGGTGCTGGCCAAGCTGTGCGACGACGAAGGCCTCTTCGAAGCCGCGGGCGCGGCGATCGCGCGGACACCCGTCGGATCACATGGCCTGCTGCGGCAGGTGTTCGTCATTGCCGCCACCATTACCGCAGTGCTCAGCCTGGACGCGACCGTGGTGTTGCTGACCCCGGTGGTGCTGGCCGCGGTCCGGCGGCTGCGGACGCCGGTTCGTCCCTACGCGTACGCCACGGCGCATCTGGCAAACGGCGCATCGTTGCTGCTTCCGGTGTCGAACCTGACCAACCTGCTGGCGTTTCACCAAGCGAACGTCTCTTTCACCAAGTTCACCCTGGTGATGGCGTTGCCGTGGCTGGCCACGGTGATCGCGCTGTACGTGGTCTTCCGCTGGTTTTTCGCGGGGGAGCTGCGCGTTGCGCCGAATCCCGAACAACTCGGGCCGGCGCCGCGGCCACCGGTGTTCGTTTTGGTGGTCGTGGGGCTGACGCTGGCCGGATTCGCGCTCTCCGAATCGGTTGGAGTGGCCCCGGCCTGGGTGGCGCTGGCCGGCGCGGCGGTGCTGGCGGTGCGCAGCCTGAGCCGTCGGCACACCTCGGTGGTGGAGATCGTCCGCTCGGCACAAGTGTCGTTCCTGGTCTTCGTGCTGGCGCTGGGCGTCGTGGTGCGAGCGGTCACGCTGAACGGGATGGACACCGCGATGTCCGCGGTGCTGCCGTCCGGTACCGGGCTGCCCGCGCTGCTCGCTATCGCCGCGCTGGCCGCAGCGCTGGCCAACGTCGTCAACAATCTGCCCGCGACGCTGGTGTTGCTGCCGCTGGTCGCGCCCGGCGGCCCGGTGGCCATCCTGGCGGTGCTGATCGGAGTCAACATCGGGCCCAACCTGACCTACGTCGGCTCGCTGTCGAACCTGCTGTGGCGGCGCGTGTTACGGCAGCACGACGTCGAGGCCGGCGTCGGCGAATACACCCGCCTTGGACTGTGCACCGTGCCTACGGCCCTTGTGGTGGCGGTGCTCGCGCTGTGGGCGTCTACGCGGCTGCTGGGCCTCTAGGCCGAGGCTAGGCCCTGGCCAGGAGGGCCAAACGCCAATCTTGCCTGCAGGCACCCCGCAGCGCCGCGTCTGATGCCCCGACGCCCAGCACACGCGCCCGGATAGGTGCCGCGGCGACCACCGTGAACGGTGTCTCCACCGGGAACTCAAAGCCGAGCGATTCGATCTCGGCCGAGCGAATGATCGTGGCCAGCGCGAGCGTGGCCTCCAGCATCGCGAAGTGATCGCCGATGCATGAGCGTGGTCCGCCGCCGAACGGCAGGTACTGCCAACGGCTGCGTCCCTTCGACCGTTCCGGGAGGAACCGGTCCGGATCGAAACGCAGCGGATCCTTCCACAGCGCGGGGTCACGGTGCATCGCGTAGAAGCTCACGAGGGCAATGGTTTTGGCCTCGACCCGGTAGCCGTCCACCACGATATCGCGGGTAGGCGCGCGCAGCGTACCGGCCGCGGGCGGACACAGCCGCAACGCCTCGTGCAACACCCGCACGGTGAGGCCGAGTTCGGCCACATCGTCCGGGGTCAGCGGCCGCTCGCCCAGCGCGGCGACCTCCGCGCGCACCCGCTCCTGGAGGTGGCGGTCGTGTCCCATCGACCATAACGCGTAGGTCAGCGTGGTCGAGGTGGTGTCGTGGCCCGCGAGCATGAACAGCACCAGCTCGTGGCAGATCTCGTCGTCGGTCAGCGACCGTCCGGTCTCCTCATCGATCGCCTGGAGCAGGGCGCGCACCAGCGGGGCTTCCCGGTCGGGGTCCGTGCGAACCGCGCGCAGGATTTCGGCGGCCAGCCCGTGCAGCATGTCGTTGGCCCGGCGAGCGGCGCGCTGCCCTCTGGTGGGCAGCCACCGCGGCGGGTTAACCGGCCGCGCCGCCCGGTCGGCGACCCATGCCAATGAAGTACGTAGGGCCCAGCCAATCTCGTCGGCGCGCTCGTCGAGGTCCAGGCCGAGCACCGAGCGCCCAAGCGCCCGCAGTGTCAGCTTGCGGCACTCGGTGTCAAGGTCCACGAAGGCGCCGTCACGCCAACCGTCGACGACCCCTTGCGCAGCCGCGGCCATGTGTCCCGCGTAGCGGTGCACCTGGCGCTTGGTGAACATCGGCTGCAGCGCCCGCCGCCGCGGTAGCCACCGCTCGTGCGGCAGATTGAGCAGGCTGCCGCCCATCAGCGCGCGCATCTCGACCATCGACCGGGCCCTCCCGCGGTCGGCGACCTCATCGCTGCGGCCCAACAGATCACGGGCGCCCTGCGGGGTGGCAATCAGCACCACGTTCGGTAACAGCCACTTTGGTCCGAGCACGAGCCGGCTGATCGGGCCCCCGGCGTCCAGCAGCGCTTGGATGCCATCGATGTACGACCGCACCGCCTTGAGTTGCCGCCTGAGCGGGAGCGGATTCTTAGGCGCCAGCGTCAGCGCGCGGACTTCGGTGTTCTCCAGCATCTCGTCCATGCCAACTCCTTTGTTGCACGAACGGTATGTCCGACTTTTGCTTGTGCGCACGCGTAGTCGGCTACTTAAATCACCCCGAGCGAATTACGCGGGTCCGGATCGGATGATCGATGCCAGTTCCTCGCGTGACTGGGCTCCCACCCGCTGGCAGGCCCGGTAAACGTGGCCCTCCACGGTGCGCACCGACATCACCAGCTTCTCGGCGATCTCACGGTTGGACAGACCGGCCACGACGAGTTCGACGACATCACGCTGGCGACCCGACAACTTGATACCCGTCGGAGTCCGCAGCGCCGGCGTGCACAAACCACCACATTCGTCAGCCAATTCCCTGGCCAACGCAGCGGCATACAGCCCGCGCCGATGCTGCTGGCTCTCGTCGAACGCCACAGAGGCCTGTGCGGCCGCGTCGGCGGCCGCGGCTCGATCGCCGATTGTCCGGTACGCCGCCGCGGCCGCCAGCAACCCCTCGCCGTCCCCGGCCAACAGGGCCTCAGCATGCAAAGCGACGGCATCGGCCAAGGGCAGCGACAACGCCTCGGCCAGCTCCCGTGCCCGCGCCACCTGCGAGGCATCGCCCCATTGAGCCGCGGCCTGGATGCAGGCCAACTCGTGGGTGGGCTGGCCACGCTCGCGGGCAAGTCGTGCCGCCTGCTGCGCGCTCGCCACGGCCTCGCCCAAGCGCCCGCTTGCCGCCATCGCCCACCCGGTGGCCTGTGACAACGCGGTATGCATGAACAGAAAGTCGGGTGGCACACACGACCGCGCCGCGGCGACCGCTTCGTTCGCCTCGATGGGCTGTCCGAGCTTGGCGTGTGCCTCGGCCAACGCGAAGTAGCTCGCCGGCCGCAAACCCGTTCTGATGGCGTGTATTTCCGCCCCGGCAACCGCTTCGTGCACCAGCCGGGCCGCCTCGGCGACCGCGCCTCGAGCCAGCTCGGCATTGCCCAGCAGTAAGGCCAGGTTCGCATAAGCCAGACCCGGAATGTCGCGCGCCGAGTCCGCCAGTTGCTTTGCCGTGCTGACGAATTCGTCGATGCGCCCGGTCAGCCGGCAGGCGCGGCCGTACACGGCGCCGAACCAAAACCGGTTGGGCGACGCCTGAAACGACGTCGTCGCGCGCCGCAGCGCCTGCTCGGCGACGACGGCGAGCTCATCAACCTGACCGAGCGCCCCCATGGCCATGATCAACGCATGCGAGGCCGCCATCGCGTGAAACCCCGGCAGAGCAGGGAAATCCAGCGCGGCGCGGGCCTTTTCGGCGGCGGGTTCGCAGCGCGCCGACACCGCGTCCAGGCAGGCCTGCACCGCCAACCGCTCCGCCGCCTGCGCCGGGGTCTCCGGACCGGCGGCGAGGCCTTCCAGGATCACCGCCGCGTCTTGGGGCTTGCTGAGATGCCAAATCAGGTTGTACGCCCGCACGGTCGCCCAGTGATGGCCGTCGGGCAGCTCGCCGTCGGCCATGTCGCGCAGCGCCGCCTCGGCCGGCTCGCCGCGTCCAAGCAGCACCAGGTTCATCGCCCGCACCCCGGCCGCCCCGGGTGCCCCGGCTCGGGCGGCGGCGGTGGCGAACCGGTCGGCGAGATCCAGATCCAGCAGCGTCATGGCATGCCGTGCCGACTCCAGATACAGCTCGGGCTCGGGGTCAAGATCCGACTCGAGGCTCAGTAGCGCCCGGCGCACGGTGGCCTGCATGTCGGCGTCATCATCTTTCGCCAGCCGGGTGGCCAGCCTGCCCCGGATTGCCGACAAATACATCTCGCCGGCGCTCGCGCGGCGGAGCTCACCGAACAGCGGGTGCGCCAGCCTGGCCATCAGCCCGCCGCCGGTGCGTTCTACGCTCACCAGGCCCAATCTCTCGGCGGCTGCCAGGTCGCTGCGGCGGACCAAATCGCACAGCACGTCGACGGCCAGCGGCTCACACTGCGACAACGTGTCCACCACCATCGCCATCCGCGGGTTCAGCCGGCCCATCTGGCGCCCCAGCGTGTCGGACAGGCTCGCCGAGACGGCGACGTCGCCGTCCCACATCCACACCCCGGCCAATTTGCGCATCCGCTCGGCCGCTATCTGATCGGCCAGCAGCTGCCGCAGGAACAAGGCGTTCCCGCCGGTCAGCTTCCGGAACCGGGCCGCGCTACGAGCATCGACCGGGCCGCCCAGCGTGCTCTCGATCACCTCGCGTGTTGCCGCGGCGGAAAGCGGTTCGAGATCAAGCCGAGCCAGCAGCCCGTCCTTCCACAACGCCGTCACCGCGTCCGGTTCCTCGCTGCCGGTGCGCACGGTGACCACCAGCCGAGCGCCGCCCGACTGCGCCAGCTGATGAATGACAAGGGCGGACAATCCGTCCAGCAGATGGGCGTCATCGACCCCCACCACCACACGACCCCGACGCTGTTGTGCGACAAACGAGTTGATCACGCGGCGCACGTTTGCCAGCGGATCCGACATCGCGTCTCCCAGCGAGCCGATGAAGGCCCCCAGGGGCAGCGCGTGCGCCGAGTCGGTGCCGACAATCCATTGCGTGCGCTCGCCCGACGCCTCCGCGCGCCGCAGCACCTCGCGGGCCAGCCAAGTCTTGCCTACTCCGGCCGCTCCGGCGATCACCACGCCGCAGTGGTTGCCAGCCCCGCTCAGGGCGTGGCGAATGACCCCTAATTCACAATCACGTCCGGTCAGCCGCTCGGCGCCGATCACTCGGCGACTATAACGTTGCGCGAGCATCGCGCGCGCCGTTTACCGGCGTTTCGATGAGCTCATGTTGAACTCATGTGGAGTCCACACGTATCAGTGAAGTAGTCGACTACGCTATCGGCGCCCGCGGCGGGCCGTGAGCATGGGTTTCGTCAGACAAACGCTCGGCGAAGGCGGTGGGCGATGGCGAAGATCGGCAATCACGCGGTGGTTTTGGGAGCGAGCATGGCCGGTCTGCTGGCCGCGCGTTCGCTGAGCGAGTTCTTCGACGCGGTTACAGTGGTCGAGCGCGACCCGCTGCCCGACGTCCTTCCCGATAAAGGCGCCGCTCGCCGGGGTGTGCCGCAGGGCCGCCACATCCATGCCTTGCTGGCCCGCGGCGCCCAGGTGATCGAGGAACTGTTCCCCGGCATCCTCGATGAGCTGGTCATCGACGGTGCGCACTACTTCGACGGCCGCGATCTGTCGCGGCTGCACTACAACGTGGGCGGGCACCTGATGGTGCGCAGCGGCAGCGCCAACTCGCTTACGGCTTACTGCGCGACCCGGCCTTTTCTGGAGGAACACGTCCGCGCGCGAGTACTCAGCATCCCCAACGTCACGCTGCTCGACGAGCACGACATCGTGGAATTGACCGCGACGCTCGACCACCACCGCGTCACAGGCGCACGGCTAGTCAACCGTCGCACCCGCGAAGAGGCCACGCTGAGCGCCGACTTGGTGGTCGATGCCACCGGGCGCGCCGCGCGCACCCCGGCGTGGTTGGACAGCCTGGGCTACGACCGCCCGCCCGAGGATCACGTCGTGGTGCACCTGACCTACGTGAGCCAGTTGCTGCGTATGGCAGCGGATGCGCTGCACGAACTCGGTTTCCTCATCGGAATCGTGCCGGGCCGGCCGAACGGGATGGGCCTTGTCCACTGCGAGAACGACACCTGGCTGTTCACCGTGATGGGTATAGCGGGTCGCGAGCCAGCCTGCGACCTCGCGGCAATGTGCGAGTTCGTCGAGGACTACGCACCGACCCACCTGCTGGACGCGGTGAGAGCCGCCGAACGCATCGGAGAGCCCGTGCGGCACCGTCAGCCGTCCAGTCAGTGGCGCCGCTACGACAAGGTGCGGCGATTCCCGGAGGGCCTGCTGGTCACCGGCGATGCGATCTGCAGCTTCAACCCGGTCTACGGCCAGGGCATGACGGTGGCCGCACTTGAGGCGTTGGCGCTGCGTGACTGCTTATCCCGGGGCACAAGGGATTTGGCGCGGCGATTCTTCCGCGCCGCAGCGGCGCCGATCCGCCAGGCGTGGGAGCTGTCGGCCAATCCCGACCTCTCCCTGCCCGAAATCGACGGCACACCACCGCTGCTCACACGGCTGCTCAACGTATACGTCGATCGCGTGCTCACCGCAGCCGAATGCGACGCCGCCACATTTAATCAGTTCATGAGAGTGACCTCAATGGTCGACCCCGGGACCCGGCTGCTGCGCCCGGCCATCATGTGGCGCGTCGCCCGCGCCAACCATCGCAGACGCAGACACGGCATCGATCAGCTCGACAGTGCGGCCGACATCCTGACCGACAGCGTGGCTGGCTGACCGGCATATCGACGTTGCCGACGCGATGCCGTGACACTAACCCTGACGGTATGGCGGCGGCAGGGGCATACCGAGCTCGGCCAGCACGCTGCGCAGCAGCGTTGGATAGTCGGTGATGATGCCGTCAACGCCGTAAGCGATTTCCTCACGCATGGCGTCGGCATCGTTGACTGTCCACGGAATGACCTTGAGCCCCAACGAATGCGCATGATCGACATACGGTTTGCCGGTGACCAGTTGGTAACTGGGCGAGAGGATGTTGGCGCCCACCAGCAACGCTCCGATCGTCGGGTCGCCGATGGCGGCGGCGTTTTCGCCGGCCAGCCACGGCGAGTCGGGCACCCAGGTTTCCTCGTTGTACAAGGCCACTAACGGAATCGACGGCTCGGCCTGGTGCACCATGGGCAGCGTGCGCCAGTCGAAGCTCTGAATCTCCACGCGATCGACCTTGCCCGCCGACCTCACCGCAGCCAGTATCACATCGACGAACTCTTGCGGACCGGCCGACCTGCTCGGCCCATCGGCTTCCACCTTGGTTTCGATGTTGTAGCGCACCGGATACGAAGCCCGATATGAGTCGGCGAGCGCAAAGACTTCCGGCAACGTCGCTATCTTGTTGCCCCGCACCACCTCTGCGCGCGGAAACTCGTCGAGCCGGCGGCCGCAGTCCAGCGTGCGGATCTGCACCAGGGTGAGCTCGTGCACGAGTTTGCCGACGTAGGGGTACTCCGGGTCGCCGGCGAAGGCGGGCGCGGTGTCGGAGCACTTCTCAGGCTGAATCGTCGGGTCGTGCCACACCAGAGGTTGCCCGTCCTGGGTGATGACTATGTCGAGTTCGAGTGTGCTGACCCCTAGTTCGAGCGATTTGGCGAAAGCCCGCAGTGATTCCTCGGTCGTCTCGCCGCGTCCGCCGCGATGGGCCTGCAAGTCGAAGCCGGAGGGTTGCGCGGATGCCGTCGGCAACGGCGCAAGAAGCGTGACGGCCAGCGTCAGAAAGACGGCGGCAAGTCGGGCTGTCAATTGCGTTAACGCCTTCGTTGACGGGCGATTTCGGCGAGCACCACCCCGGCGGCAACTGAGGCATTCAGCGATTCGGCATTACCGGCCATCGGGATGGACACCACCTCGTCGCAGTTCTGCCGCACTAACCGCGACAGACCCTTGCCCTCGGACCCAACGACCACCACGATCGGATCGCTTCCGTCCAGGTCGTCGAGTACGGTGTCACCACTGGCGTCCAATCCGATCACCCGCACCCCGGCGTCGGCGCAATTTTTAAGTGCCCTAGTGAGATTGGTGGCCCGCGCGACCGGAATGCGAGCAGCCGCCCCCGCGCTGGTGCGCCAGGCCACCGCCGTCACCGAGGCTGAACGCCGCTGTGGTATCAGCACACCGTGACCACCGAATGCCGCGACCGAACGAACGATGGCACCGAGATTGCGGGGGTCGGAGATGTTGTCCAATGCGACCAACAACGCCGGTGGCGAGTTGGTGGCGACCGCGAGCAGGTCGTCGGGGTGGGCGTAGTTGTACGGCGGCACCTGCAACGCGATGCCCTGGTGCATGTGGTTGCTCGTCATCCGGTCCAGGTCGGAGCGTGGTACCTCAAGGATCGCGATGCCCAAATCAGCTGCCCGCGAAACCGATTCGGTGAGACGCTCGTCGGCTTCGGTACCGAGGGCGACGTAGAGCGCAGTCGCCGGTACACCGGCGCGCAGGCATTCCAGCACCGGGTTACGGCCGAGCACCGTTTCGGTTTCGTCGGTGCGCCTGGCCGGCCGCCGCGGCTGCGATTGGCCGCGCTTGGAACCGGGATGGTTGGGACGCATATGCGCGGGCGGGGTCGGACCGCGCCCCTCCAGCCCGCGGCGACGCTGGCCGCCCGAGCCTACGGTGGGGCCTTTCTTGGTGCCGGGTTTACGTACCGCTCCCCGGCGCCGCGAGTTACCCGGCATCTACTTGTCGTCACCGGCCAGCAGCTCCCACTGCGGCCCGTCGGCGGTATCGGTGACCTCGATGCCGGCGTTCTTGAGTCGATCCCGGATCTGGTCGGCGAGCGCCCAGTTGCGCTGCTCGCGCGCCTTCTGCCGGCTTTCCAGCTCGGCCTCCACCAGCACGCCGACAGCCGCGAGTGCAGCAGACGTTTCGTCGCGAGATTCCCAGCGTTCGTCGAGCGGGTCGCAGCCCAGGATGCCCATCATCGCGCGGATCGAGCCGGCGTACGCACGCGCACCTTCGTGGTCGCCGGCGTCGAGTGCCCGATTGCCCTCCGCGCGGGCGTGATGCACCTCGGCCAGCGCGATCGGGACCGCAAGATCGTCGTCGAGTGCTTCGGCGAACCGCGGAGTCCATTCGCCGGGCACCACCGCACCGGCCCGGCTGCGGACGCGGTGCAGGAAATCCTCAACGCCGACATAGGCTTTCACCGCGTCCTGCAAGGCGGTCTCGGAGAACTCCAGCATCGACCGGTAATGAGCGCTGCCCAGGTAGTAGCGCAGTTCGGCGGGCCGCACACGCTGCAACATCGCCGGGATGGACAACACATTGCCCAGCGACTTGCTCATCTTCTCCCCACCCATCGTCACCCAGCCGTTGTGCAGCCAGTAGCGGGCGAACCCATCCCCGGCGGCGCGGCTCTGTGCGATTTCGTTTTCGTGGTGCGGGAAGACCAAATCCATTCCACCGCAATGGATATCAAATTCCGGTCCGAGATAAGCCCGTGCCATCGCCGAGCATTCCAGATGCCAGCCCGGGCGTCCGCGGCCCCAGGGCGTGGGCCACGACGGCTCACCGGGCTTGGCGCCCTTCCACATGGTGAAGTCGCGCTGGTCTCGCTTGCCGCTGGCCACGCCCTCGCCCTGGTGGACGTCGTCGATCTTGTGCCCGGACAGCTGGCCGTATTCCGGGTAACTGAGCACGTCGAAGTAGACGTCGCCGTCGCCGGTATACGCGTGGCCGTTTTCGATCAGACGCTGCATTAACTCGACCATCTGGGTGATGTGCCCGGTCGCTCGCGGCTCTGCTGATGGCGGCAATACGTCCAGGGCGTCGTAGGCCGCGCTGAAAGCCCTCTCGTAAGTGGCCGCCCACTCCCACCACGGCCGGCATGCCGCAGCGGCCTTGTTGAGGATCTTGTCGTCGATATCGGTCACGTTGCGGATGAACGCGACGTCGTAGCCGCGCGCGATCAGCCAGCGGCGCAAGATGTCGAAGGCTACCCCGCTGCGGACATGACCGATATGCGGCAGACCTTGCACGGTGGCGCCACACAGGTAGATGGAGACGTGCCCCTCTCGCAGCGGAATGAAATCACGCACGGCGCCAGCTGCCGTGTCGTGTAGCCGCATGCGGGCGCGATCGGTCACGACGTGCCAGCTTACCTGCTAGTTCCGATTTTCCCGGCGCTCAGGGCGCTTCCCCGACGGGGACCAAGAGCGCCGTAGCGATGGCAGCCAGACCTTCGCCCCGCCCGGTCAGGCCCAGCCCATCGGTGGTCGTCGCCGACACCGATACCGGGGCCTGCAGCAGACCCGACAGCACCTCCTGCGCCTCGGCTCGGCGCGGGCCGATTTTTGGCCGGTTGCCGATCACCTGCACCGCAGCGTTTCCGACCCGGTAGCCATGCCGCACGATCAGCTCGACGACATGGCGCAACATGTCGGCGCCGCTGACGCCTTTCCAGCGCGGATCGTCGACCCCGAAGACCGCGCCGATATCGCCCAGCCCTGCGGCCGACAACACGGCGTCGCACAGCGCATGGACCCCGACGTCGCCGTCGGAATGTCCGGCGCAGCCGTCGGCGCCGGGGAACAGCACCCCCACCAGCCAACAGGGTCGACCGGATTCAATCGGATGCACATCGGTGCCCAGACCGACCCTCGGCAGATCGCTCACCGGCGCACAATCGCTTGGGCCAGCAACAGATCCAGCTGGGTGGTGATCTTGAACGCCAGCGGGTCGCCGTTGACCACCTGAACCTGGCCGCCGAGATGCTCGACGAGGGACGCGTCGTCGGTGAAATCGGCCGTGCCGGCGCCCTGATAAGCGCGGTAGGCCCGCATCAGCAGGTCGGTAGCGAACCCTTGCGGAGTCTGCACGGCCCGCAGGCCAACCCGCTCCGGAGTGCCCAGCACCACCCCGTTGGCATCCACGGCCTTGATGGTGTCATGCAGCGGCAGCGCGGGCACAACGGCGCCATGACCGGCCCGCAACGCGTCGACCACCCGCACGATCAACTCCGGCGGCGTCAGTGCCCGGGCGGCGTCGTGCACCAGGACGAATTCCGGCACTGTGGTCGCAGAGAGGGCGGACAGGGCCAGGCTCACGGATTCGGTACGGTCGGCTCCGCCGGCCACGATGGTGGCTTTGTCACCGAGAATCAGCTTTGCCTCATCGGTGAGGTCTGCGGGTACCGCTACTACGACAGTGTCGACGGCCCCGGAATCCAGCAGGCCCTGCACAGCCCGTTCGACAAGGGTGTATCCGTCGAGTTGATAGAACGCCTTGGGTATACCGGCGGCTAGCCGCTCCCCCGACCCTGCGGCCGGGACCACTGCAACCACGCTGCCCGTTGCCCCGGCCACCAGAGCTCAGGGCCTTCAGGAAGCGGCGGCCAGAACCTCGTCGAGGATGGTCTCCGCTTTGGCGTCGTCGGTACTCTCGGCCAGCGCCAGCTCACCAACCAAAATCTGCCGGGCCTTGGCCAGCATGCGCTTCTCGCCGGCGGACAAGCCGCGCTCCTGATCGCGACGCCATAGATCGCGCACTACCTCGGCCACCTTGTTGACATCACCAGAGGCGAGTTTTTCGAGGTTGGCCTTGTAGCGGCGGGACCAGTTGGTCGGCTCTTCGGTGTGGGGAGCGCGCAGCACCTGGAAAACCTTGTCGAGGCCTTCTTGGCCGACGACGTCGCGGACACCGACGTACTCAGCGTTGTCGGCGGGTACTCGAACTGTCAGGTCTCCCTGCGCCACTTTCAAGACGAGATACTCTTTTTGTTCCCCTTTGATGGTCCGGGTTTCGATCGCCTCGACTAACGCAGCACCGTGGTGTGGATAGACAACGGTGTCGCCGACCTTGAAGATCATCTGATTCGAGCCCCTTTCGTTACTTCATCCTAGCACGGCGGCCCAACGCGTGCGGAACAACGGTGCAGGTCAGGGGCACAACACGTGCACATTAGGGGTTGACAGGCGGAGAAGAACGTGCAAGAGAACACAGTATCAATGTCCCCACCTGACCTGCGCGGGCACCCCATCCGAACCCCTGCCGCGCTGGTCTGGTGCCCTGCGCTACCGCTCTCCGGACCTTCCTACTACTGTGCATAGTTGCATAATCGAACCGCTGTCACACGGCGCGAGGCCGAGCAGGAGGCAAGAGTGAACCGCTTCAAGATCACCCTCCCGGCCCGGCTTTTTGCCCTGGCAGCCCGGTTCAGCCTCGTCGGCCTGGTCGCCTTGATCGCCGCTGTGCTCAGCGGTTGCGGAGCCGGTCAGATCTCGCAGATGTCCACCCAGGAGCCCGCCGTCAACGGCAACAAGGTCACGCTCAACAACGTGGCGCTGCGCGACATCCGCATGCAGGCCGTGCAGACCGGCGATTACCTCCAGCCGGGCCGAACGGTCGACCTGGTGCTGGTCGCCGTCAATCAGTCGCCGGATATCGCCGACAGGCTGGTGGGCGTCACCAGTGACGTCGGGACGGTGACGGTCAATGGCGACGCGCGACTGCCCGCCGGCGGGATGCTGTTCATCGGCACGCCCGAAGGCGAGAAGGTGGCACCAGGGCCCATCGGTTCCAGCAACGCGGCCAAGGCGACCGTCACCTTGGCCAAGCCCATCTCAAACGGCCTCACCTACAACTTCACCTTCAACTTCGAGAAGGCCGGGCAGGCCAGCGTGATGGTGCCGATTTCGGCCGGGCTGGCGCCACAGCCTGTGTAAGAAGCCCGGTCAGTGACACCCGGGCTTGTCGCACCGGCCCGATACCGTCATGGCGTGCCAAACGTCCGCTCGCAATACCGCTGCTCGGAATGCCGCCACGTCACCGCCAAGTGGGTGGGTCGCTGCCTGGAGTGCGGCACCTGGGGCACCGTCGACGAGGTAGCGATGCTCAGTGCGGTCGGTGGCAATAACCGTCGTTCGGGCCTGGCTTCGGGCGCGGCTTCGCAAGCCGTTCCGATCAGTTCCATTGCGCCCAACGTCAGCCAGCACAGGTCGACGGGCGTGGATGAACTCGACCGGGTGCTCGGAGGTGGTGTGGTGCCCGGCTCGGTGACGCTGCTGGCGGGCGATCCGGGCGTGGGTAAGTCGACGTTACTGCTCAAGGTCGCCCACCGCTGGGCGCAGTCCGGCAAGCGCGCGCTGTACATCTCCGGTGAGGAGTCCGCCGGCCAGATCCGGCTGCGCGCCGACCGGATCGGCTGCGGCGGCGACGAGCTCTACCTGGCCACCGAATCCGATCTGCATACCGTGCTCGACCACATTGCGACGGTCAGGCCCGCGCTGGTCATCGTGGACTCGGTGCAAACCATGTCCACCACAGAGGCCGACGGCGTCGCCGGCGGGGTTACGCAGGTGCGCGCGGTTACGGCCAGGCTGACCGCCGCCGCGAAGGCCAGTGGCGTCGCGCTGATCCTCGTCGGCCACGTCACCAAGGACGGGGCCATCGCCGGACCGCGTTCACTCGAACATCTCGTCGACGTGGTGCTGCATTTCGAAGGCGACCGCAACGGCACGCTGCGAATGGTCCGCGGGATCAAGAATCGATTCGGTGCGGCCGACGAAGTCGGGTGTTTCATGCTGCACGACAACGGCATTGAAGGAGTAGCAGATCCGTCTAACCTGTTCTTGGATCAGCGGCCCACCCCGGTCGCCGGCACCGCGATCACGGTCACGCTGGACGGAAAGCGACCGCTCATCGGCGAAGTTCAGGCGCTGCTGGCGACGCCGTCCGGCGGCTCGCCACGCCGCGCCGTCAGCGGCATCGACCACGCGCGGGCCGCGATGATCACCGCCGTGCTGGAAAAGCACGCCAGGCTGACCATCGCCGTCAACGACATCTATTTGTCCACCGTGGGCGGCATGCGGTTGACCGACCCCTCGTCAGACCTGGCCGTCGCGCTCGCGCTGGCCTCGGCATACGCGAACCTGCCCCTGCCCACTACGGCGGTGATGATCGGCGAAGTGGGGCTGGCGGGTGACCTGCGACGGGTCAGCGGCATGGCACGGCGGCTGAGCGAAGCCGCACGCCAGGGATTCAACATCGCGCTGATCCCGCCGGGTTGCGACCCGCAATCCGACCCTCGATCCGACCTAGTGCCACCGGGCATGCGCGCGCTGACCGCACCCACCATCGTCGCAGCGCTAGAGCACATGATCGACATCGCCGACCACCGCGGCAATGCGCACCGAAGACAGCAACGGCTAGACGCATAGCCCAATGGGGCCGCAGAATGCACCCTGTGGCCCGTCCGACCCTGCGTGAAACTGTCGCCCGCCTGGCGCCCGGCACCGGGCTCCGGGACGGCCTGGAGCGCATTCTGCGCGGCCGTACCGGTGCACTGATCGTGCTGGGCAACGACGAGAACGTCGAGGCCATCTGCGACGGCGGCTTCGCTCTCGACGTACGGTACGCGCCGACGCGGCTACGTGAGCTGGCAAAGATGGACGGCGCCGTCGTGCTGTCCACCGACGGCAGCCGCATCGTGCGCGCCAACGTGCAGTTGGTCCCCGATCCGTCCATCCCCACCGACGAATCGGGGACCCGCCACCGCTCCGCCGAACGGGCCGCGATCCAGACCGGCCACCCGGTGATCTCGGTCAGCCACTCGATGAACATCGTCACCGTCTACGTCGCCGGGGAGCGGCACGTGATGGCCGACTCCGCGACCATCCTGTCGCGGGCCAATCAGGCCATCGCGACCCTGGAACGGTACAAGACCCGGCTCGACGAGGTCAGTAGGCAACTGTCGCGAGCCGAGATCGAAGACTTCGTCACCCTTCGCGATGTGATGACGGTGGTCCAGCGGCTGGAGGTGGTCCGGCGGATCGGCCTGGTGATCGACTACGACTGCGTGGAACTCGGCACCGACGGGCGTCAGCTGCGGCTGCAACTCGAGGAGCTGCTTGGCGGCAACGACATCGCCCGGGAATTGATCGTGCGTGACTATCACGCCAGCCCCGAGCCACTATCCAAAGCGCAAATGACCGCCACCCTTGACGAGCTGGACGCCCTGTCGGACACCGAACTGCTCGACTTCACTTCGCTGGCAAAGGTTTTCGGGTATCCAACCACCACGGAGGCGCAGGACTCGGCGTTGAGCCCCCGTGGCTACCGCGCGATGGCCGAAATCCCGCGGCTGCAGTTCGCCCACGTGGATTTGTTGGTCAAGGCATTCGGGACGCTGCAGGGCCTGCTGGCGGCCAGCGCCAACGACCTGGAATCGGTCGAAGGCATTGGCGCGATGTGGGCCCGTCACGTACGGGAGGGGCTGTCACAGCTGGCGGAGTCGACAATCGCCGACCCACTGAGCTGAGGGGCCCCAAGCTCGGCTATCCCGCAGGACCGGGAGCACCCCCCGGCGGTGCCTCCGGCGGCGGGGCGAGCGCCGGCTGACCTGGTGCGGGCACCGGCCCCGGCGCCGGCGGCGGCTGATTCAGGATGAACGGAACCGCCAGCGAGCGCAGATTGCCCAGCTGTACGACGAGGTTGTAGGTGCCCGGCCCTATCGCAGGCCGCGGCAGTGGGCAATGCGGCGCCGACCCCATCCCGGTCCAGGTGACCGCGGTCGTCACCTGTTCACCCGGGGTGAAGGCCTTGACCAGGGTTTCGTTGGAAGGTGCGCAGTCCAGGTTGGACCACAGCCGCTTGTTGTCCAGCGAGTAGACGTATGCCGCCAGCACCGCGGCTCCGACGTCACGCTTGCAGGACACCAGCCCGATGTTGGTGACGACCATGGTGAATTTCGGCTGGTCACCAATGAAGTACTGGGGCGCATTGGTCAGCCCCTTGACGGCCAGCGTCGAATCGGGGCAGTCGTCGCCCTCCTTCAGCACCGGCGGCGGTTGCACGGCGGCGGTGGGCGTGGGGGACTCCGGGTTTTGCCCCTGCGGTGGCGCGACCGGGGTAACCCCTTCCTGCCCCGCTGGGGGAGCAGGTGCCTGAGGAGCGGGCGATGCCGCCTTGTTCTGAGCAGAGTTGGCTTTGTCGGCATTGGCGGGTTTGGCACCCGCGCTGTTGCTCATAAAGGCGATGACGGTGGCGACCACGATCCCGATCACGACTACCGCAACGCCCACGGCCAGGCCCCTGCGCCGCCAATAGATCTCAGTAGGTAGCGGGCCACGCGGTTCCAGATCCAGCACATTCACACCGTAGGGCCAGGTCACGTGGATTTGCCCGACCCGACTCGGCGTGTCGCGATGTTAGCTGGCCAACCGCCGTGTTAGAGGCCGGTCGGTTCTGCAGCCAAAGCGGCGTTATTCGCCGATATCACCCACGTGGTCGACCAACATCACCCGTCCGTCGGCGAGCTGATAGGTGACGCCCGCTATCGCCAGGGTGCCGGCCGCCACCCGCTCCGCGATGGCCGTCGAACGCGCCGTGAGCTGCGCCACCGTCTCGCGTACATGCCGCTCCTCGAACTCGTCGACGCGGCTCAACCCGTCGCGCCGACCCATCAGGATCGACGGCGCGACCCGTTCCACGACGTCCCGCACGAAACCGGCTGGTATCGCGCCGTCATCGAGCGCCCCTATCGCGGCCTTGACGGCACCGCAACCCGTGTGGCCGAGGACGACGATGAGCGGCACGTCGAGCGCCGTCACCGCGTACTCGATGGAGCCCAGCACCGCCGAATCGATGGCCTGCCCGGCGGTGCGAACCACGAACACGTCCCCCAGGCCCTGATCCAAGAGGAGCTCGGCGGCCACCCGACTGTCCGCGCACCCAAACACGATCGCGGTCGGCTTCTGGCCGGCGGTCAGGCTGGCCAGGCGCTCGACGCTCTGATTGGGATGCTCGGGCCTGCCTGCGACGAATCGCTCGTTACCCTCTTTGAGTGTTTTCCATGCGGTTACCGGGGTCGTGTTTGGCATGGCACACATCATGCCGCACATCCAGATGAAGCTCCCCCCAAATGAACTCATCGACTGGTACGACCGGTCGCGCCGCGACCTGCCGTGGCGGGAGCCCGGCGTCAGCGCGTGGCAGATTCTGGTCAGCGAGTTCATGTTGCAACAGACGCCGGTGGCCCGGGTGCTGTCGATCTGGCCGGATTGGGTGCAACGGTGGCCCACCGCGTCGGCCACCGCCGCGGCCAGCGCGGCCGATGTGCTGCGCGCCTGGGGGAAGCTGGGCTATCCGAGGCGGGCCAAGCGCCTGCACGAGTGCGCCACCGTCATCGCCCGCGAGCACGGCGATGTGGTTCCCGACGACGTCGAAACCTTGCTGACCCTGCCCGGTATCGGTAGCTACACCGCGCGAGCCGTGGCCTGCTTCGCCTACCGCCAGCCGGTACCGGTGGTGGACACCAATGTGCGACGGGTAGTGGCCCGGGCCGTGCACGGTCTGGCCGACGCCGGCTCGCCCTCTGCGACGCGCGACCACGCCGAAGTCTGGGCACTGCTGCCACGCGATGAAACAGCGCCGAAATTTTCGGCAGCCCTGATGGAACTGGGTGCGACCGTGTGCACCGCGCGCACGCCGCGATGCGGGTTGTGTCCACTTGATCAGTGCGCGTGGCGGCATGCCGGATATCCGCCGGCGCAGGGGCCGGCGCGCCGCGTTCAGACCTACGCCGGAACCGACCGTCAGGTCCGCGGAAGGTTGTTGGATGTCTTGCGGGCCAACGATTCTCCGGTCACACGCGCCCAACTGGACGTGGCGTGGCTAACCGATTGTGGCCAACGTGACCGGGCGCTGGATTCGTTGCTTGCAGACGGACTGGTAACCCGAACCGTCGACGGCCGGTTCGCGTTGGCCGGCGAAGGGTAGCCGCTTCAGGAGTCGAGCCCCGCGATGAAAGATTCGACCGCCTCGCGGTATACCTGCGGCGCTTCGTCGTGAATCAGGTGACCGGATTGCCGAACCGCTAAATACGTTGTCGGAGAACTGGTCTCGGTCATCGCGTGCATCTGGCCCGGCGGCGTGACCGAGTTGCCTGCCTCGATGAGCAGTGCCGGCGCCCGCACAGCCCGCCATTGCGACCAGTAATCTCGGGAACCCCACTCGGCGGCGATCTCGACCCATCGCGACGTGTGGCCGTGCAACCGCCAACCGGTGACGGTGCGATCGAAGGCGTCCAGGAAATACTGCCCGGCAATTGGTCCGAATTCATCGAATACTTGCTGCGCGGAATCGAATTCGACCGGAAGAGCATGCAACCAAGGCTCCCAGGGACCTGTGGTGCGACCACGGAAGTCCGGGGCCATATCCTCGAGCACCAACGCCGACACCAAATCGGGACGTTCCGCGGCCAGACACCAGGAGTGCAGGGCACCCATCGAGTGCCCGACCAGCCTGGCCCGCGCCCCCAACGCGCTCACCGCGTCAGCAAGATCGGCCACGAACCGTTCAGTGCTGATCGGATGTGGATCGTCGACGTCGCGGCCGCGGTGCCACAACGCATCGTGGGTGTAGACGGTGCCCAACCGGGTCAGCCACGGTAGCTGCCGCGACCAGGTGGTGCCCCGACCCATCAGGCCGTGCACCAGCACCAACGGCGCGCCTCGGCCGCCACGGCAGGTCAACAGATCGCCGGGCATACGACTATCTTGCGTGCCCCGCCCTGGAGTTGGACAGGCGAGGGGGCGCGGTAGCCTAGCGGGATGCCAGTGGTGAAGATCAACGCAATTGAGGTACCCGTCGACGCTGGCCCCGAACTGGAGAAGCGGTTCGCCCATCGCGCACACGCGGTGGAGAACCAACCCGGTTTCCTCGGCTTTCAGCTGCTGCGTCCGGTCAAGGGTGAGGACCGCTACTTCGTGGTGACACACTGGGAGTCCGATGAAGCATTCCAGGCGTGGGCGAAAGGGCCTGCCATCGAAGCCCATGCCGGTCACCGGGCCAACCCCGTGGCGACTGGCGCGACGCTGCTGGAATTCGAGGTTGTGCTGGACGTTGCCGCCAACGACCAGACCGGCTAGCAAGCAGCGCTTCACGCAACGCCGGGTGGCGGCGTTGAGCGCCGCCGCAGCACTGGTAGTGACCCTGGCACCCGGTTGCGCACCCTCACCTTCCCCGCAGGCGAACGCGGCGAACCCGGGTCGGCAGATCGACACCCGGACTCCTCCCGGTATCCGGGCTCAGCAGACCTTGGACATGCTGAACTCCGACTGGCCCATCGGTCCGGTCGGTGTGCGCACCCTCGCCGCACCCGACATGGTCGACTCGGTGGAGACCACGATGGAAGGGTTGTGGTGGGATCGCCCCTTCACCCTCGGTGGTGTGGACATCGGCGCCAGCGTTGCCACGCTGCACCTCATCTCCTCCTACGGCGCGCGACAAGACATCCGGATCCACACCGACGACGACGGACGGGTCGATCGGTTCGACCTCGAGACGCAACCTCCGACGGTCACCTCATGGCACGACGTCGACGCGGTGTTGAGCAGGACCGGTGCCCGCTACTCCTACCAGGTCGCCAAGGTCAACAACGGTCACTGTGACCCGGTGGAAGGCACCAACACCGGCGAATCTCTGCCGCTGGCATCGATTTTCAAGTTGTACGTGCTGCACGCGCTTGCGGGTGCCGTCAAAAACGGCACGGTGTCCTGGGATGACCAGCTGACGGTCACCGAGAAGAGCAAGGCCGTCGGCTCATCAGGCTTGGAATTGTCCCCCGGAGCACATGTTTCGGTTCGCACGGCCGCCGAGAAGATGATTGCCACCAGCGACAACATGGCCACCGACTTGCTGATCGGGCGGATGGGCACGCACGCCATCGAGGAAGCACTCGCCACGGCCGGCCACCACGACCCGGCCAGCATGACACCGTTCCCCACGATGTACGAGCTGTTCTCCGTCGGCTGGGGCCAACCGGATCTGCGCGACCAATGGAAGCAGGGTTCGCCGCAAGCCCGGGCTCAATTGCTGGCGCAGGCGAATTCCACTCCCTATAACCCTGATCCCACCCGCGCCCACACCCCGGCCTCCACCTACGGCGCGGAGTGGTATGGCAACGCCGAGGACATCTGCCGAGTCCACGCGGCGCTGCAGGCCGACGCCGCCGGCGCGGCCGCCCCGGTAAGGCAGATCCTTTCTGCCGTATCGGGTATCCAGCTGGACCCCAACATTTGGCCGTACATCGGCGCGAAGGCCGGGGGGCTGCCGGGCGACCTGACGTTCAGCTGGTACGCGGTCGACAAGACACAGCAGCCGTGGGTGGTCAGCTTTCAGTTGAACTGGCCCCGCGATCATGGTCCGACCGTGACCGGCTGGATGTTGCAGGTCGCCAAGCAGGTCTTCGCGCTGATCGCGCCGCAATAACCCGTTACAACCGCAGCGTCCAGCGACCGCCCCGGAAGTGCATGACGGTGTGGCTGAGCGGTGCAATGTCCATGCGCCAGAACGATTTCGGTGGAGTGTCAAGAGCCAGCAGGATCGCCGCGCGGATCACCGCCGGATGCGTGACCGCCACGGTTCGCAACGTGTCGTCTGTCAGTGAGTCCAGCCATCCGTCCACCCGTTCGATCAAGTCGGCTATCGACTCGCCGCCGTGCGGGGCGCGGGCGGGCTCGGTCAGCCACGCCTCGAGATCTGCAGGCCCGATGTTCGCAAGCACCTCGCCGCGCCACCGTCCGCAATCGAGGTCGGCCAACCGCGGCTCCGTTGCGGCTTGCAAACCCAGTAACTGCGCGGTTTGTCGCGCGCGCCGTTCGGGTCCGGTGAGCTGGCGAGTATCGCCGGCGAGCTCAAGTGCGGCAACGGCTTCGACAAGGCGGCGGCCGGTGTCGTTGAGCGGTTCGTCGGCGGGAAAACGCCCGGCCGCCATCGCATCGGTCATCGCATGTGAGACCAAGGTCAGCCGGACGACCTCGGTCACGCCGCGGTACTCGATGCCTGTCCGCTTTCGGTTCGCTCCCCCAGCAGCCGCCCCGCAAGCGTCGCAAACACCACGGCGATGGTCGCCCACAGCACCAGCTGCGTACCCAGCGAAACCAACCTGAATTCGTAGAGATCATCGGCGGGGAAGCCGGGATAGATGATCGCACCCGAGGCGTCGCGCAAGGGTTCCGGCGTCTCGTCCACAGTCGGCAGCAACACCATCACCACGGTGATCGCCACCAGGTAGGCCCCGGCCGCGAGCAGCCAGCCGTTCGGTGTGCCGAGCCGGGCAGCGAGCCGGCGGGCCAACCACACCCCGGCGATCGCCAGCACCACCGACACCAGCACCATCACCAGATACCAGCCGGTGCGCGCCCCGATCGTGTCCGCCTGGCCGACGGCCGGTGGATTGGGCGGATACTTCACGAACGGCACCAGGTACACCGCACCGAAGGCGGCCGCCGCCAGAAGTGCCGAAAGTGCCTGTGGTCCAATACCTCTCGCGCGTGCAGCGACGACGCAGAACAGTACGGCGAACAATGCGCCCATCGCAACGCCGAAAATGAGCACGCCGAAACCCAATCCGGCGTTTGCCTGCACTCCGCGGGTGAACAACTCGGCGCCATGCTCGTGCACGCCATGCGCATTCTCGGCGTCGGTTCGACCGTCCTCAAAAGCGATCGCACGGCCAATGACGGGTTCGGCGCACAGGCGGGCGAATAGGAATGCCAGCACCGCGGCGACCGCGCCGGCCAACAGACCGCGCGCGATCAGACGCTTCTCCACGTGGCCCGGTCAGTGGCAGGGGAAGCCGAGTAGATGCCGTGCGTCATGCACGAACTCGTGCACGTGGGAATCACTGCCGAACAGCGACACCGCGCCCTGATCGACGCCGATGAAGTAGAGCGCCAACAGCGCCAGGAATGCGGTTGCCGCCAACCAGAGCGCCGCGCTTGCTGCCGATAGATCAATCGACCGGATCCGGGTGTCGGTGGGATTGGACACAGTTGACTCCTTCTGGGGATATCGCGTCCCGCTTGGGTGTTGGTGACGAGCGTCGGGTCTGACTTTGGACAGTGGCGCGACCGTTCTGGAGTTTCACCAGATTCCGTTACCCGTCGACAACACGGGTCAGTCTAAACCGCGGACACGTCGATTGATCAAACAGTTCACTGCTGCGCCGGCGCGGCCCCGTAGCCGAGCTGATTCGCCGTGTACTTCGCGGCGTCGGTGATCGGCACTGCCTGGACCGCCGTGCCGTAGGCGCAGATCTCGGTCCACACCTCGCCGATCTCGGTGGTGTCGAACCGCATCGCGACGATCGCGTTGCCGCCGCGATTGCGCGCCTCGGCGGTCAGCCGGCCCATCGCCTCATTGCGGCTCTCGGCGAGATTCTTGGTCATCCCTTGCAGCTCGCCGCCGAACATCGACTTCAACCCGGCACCGAATTGGGAGAACGCGTTTCGCGAACGGACGGTCAGCCCGAAGACTTCGCCGCACACGCGTTGGATTTCCCAGCCCGGGAGGTCGTTGGTGGTGACGATCAGCACGGCGAGCCCTTCTCTTGAGCAAATGAAAACGGGCGGTAGTCCCGTCAGAGACTAACCGCCCGTTTTCTGCAATCGCTACTGCGAATCCGGCCCCTCGCCACCCGCGCTGTGCGCTCCGGCTTTCGCCAGATCCGGCTCGGCCGGCGGCTTGCGGGTTCCGGTGAAGGTGAACACCGCGTCCTCAACGGGTCCTTCGCCGTCCCAGTTGTCCACGTCGACGGTGACGACCTGTCCGGGCCCGACCTCCTCGAAAAGGATCTTCTCCGACAGCTGGTCCTCGATCTCGCGCTGGATGGTGCGCCGCAGCGGACGGGCACCCAACACCGGGTCGAAGCCACGCTTGGCCAGCAGCGACTTGGCCTTGTCGGTCAGCTCCATCGCCATGTCCTTGCTCTTGAGCTGGCCGGCGACCCGGCCGATCATCAGGTCGACCATCCGGATGATCTCGTCGCGAGTCAGCTGGTGGAAGACGATGACTTCGTCGATGCGGTTGAGGAACTCCGGGCGGAAGTGCTTCTTCAGCTCGTCGTTGACCTTCTGCTTCATCCGCTCGTAGTCGTTGTCACCACCGCCCTTGGTAAAGCCCAGGCCGACCGGCTTCGAGATGTCGGAGGTGCCTAGGTTGGACGTGAAGATCAGCACGGTGTTCTTGAAGTCCACCGTGCGGCCCTGCCCGTCGGTGAGCCGGCCGTCCTCGAGAACCTGCAACAGGCTGTTGTAGATCTCCTGGTGCGCCTTCTCGATCTCGTCGAACAGCACCACCGAGAACGGCTTGCGCCGCACCTTTTCGGTGAGCTGGCCGCCCTCCTCGTAGCCGACGTATCCCGGCGGAGCGCCGAACAACCGCGACGCGGTGAACCGGTCGTGGAACTCGCCCATGTCGATCTGGATGAGCGCGTCCTGGTCGCCGAACAGGAACTCCGCCAGCGCCTTGGACAGCTCGGTCTTACCGACACCGGAGGGGCCGGCGAAGATGAACGAGCCGGACGGGCGTCGCGGGTCCTTCAGCCCGGCGCGGGTACGGCGGATCGCCTTGGAGACGGCCTTGACGGCGTCCTCCTGACCGATGATCCGCTTGTGGATCTCGTCCTCCATGCGCAGCAGCCGGGTGGTCTCGGCCTCGGTGAGCTTGAACACCGGGATACCGGTCCAGTTGCCCAGCACCTCGGCGATCTCGTTGTCGTCCACCTCGGCGACCACGTCGAGATCACCGGAGCGCCACTGCTTTTCGCGCTCGGCACGCTGGCCCACCAGCTGCTTCTCCCGGTCGCGCAGGCTGGCGGCCTTCTCGAAGTCCTGGGCGTCGATCGCGGATTCCTTCTCCCGGCGCGCCTCTGCGATCTTCTCGTCGAACTCACGCAGGTCTGGCGGCGCGGTCATCCGTCGGATCCGCATCCGCGCCCCCGCCTCGTCGATCAGGTCGATCGCCTTGTCCGGCAGGAACCGGTCGTTGATGTAGCGATCGGCCAGCGTCGCGGCGGCCACTATCGCGGAGTCGCTGATGGACACCCGGTGGTGCGCCTCGTAGCGGTCACGCAGACCCTTGAGGATCTCGATGGTGTGCTCCACCGTCGGCTCGCCGACCTGCACCGGCTGGAACCGGCGCTCCAGCGCGGCATCCTTCTCGATGTACTTGCGGTACTCGTCGAGCGTGGTGGCGCCGATCGTCTGCAGCTCGCCGCGCGCCAGCTTGGGCTTGAGGATCGAGGCGGCGTCGATCGCGCCCTCGGCGGCACCGGCACCCACCAGGGTGTGCAGCTCGTCGATGAACAGGATGATGTCGCCGCGGGTGTTGATCTCCTTGAGCACCTTCTTCAGGCGTTCCTCGAAGTCACCGCGGTAGCGGCTGCCCGCCACCAGCGATCCCAGGTCCAATGTGTATAGCTGCTTGTCCTTCAGCGTTTCGGGAACCTCGCCGTGCACGATGGCCTGCGCCAGGCCTTCGACGACAGCGGTCTTGCCGACGCCCGGCTCGCCGATCAGCACCGGGTTGTTCTTGGTGCGCCGGCTCAACACCTGCATCACCCGCTCGATTTCCTTCTCGCGGCCGATGACGGGGTCCAGCTTGCCTTCCATGGCGGCGGCCGTCAGATTGCGGCCGAACTGGTCGAGTACCAGCGAGGTGGACGGGCTGCCGGATTCGCCGCCACGACCACCGGTTCCGGCTTCGGCTGCCTCCTTGCCCTGGTATCCCGACAGCAGCTGGATCACCTGCTGGCGCACCCGGGTCAGCTCGGCGCCGAGCTTGACCAGCACCTGGGCGGCCACGCCCTCACCCTCACGAATCAGGCCCAGCAAAATGTGCTCGGTGCCGATGTAGTTGTGGCCGAGCTGCAGCGCCTCGCGCAAGCTCAGCTCAAGAACCTTCTTGGCGCGCGGAGTGAACGGGATGTGCCCCGACGGCGCCTGCTGGCCCTGGCCGATGATCTCCTCGACCTGACTGCGGACACCCTCCAGCGAGATCCCTAGCGATTCCAGCGACTTCGCTGCAACGCCTTCGCCTTCGTGAATCAAACCCAACAGGATGTGCTCGGTGCCGATGTAGTTGTGGTTGAGCATCCGGGCCTCTTCTTGCGCCAGGACGACGACCCTGCGGGCACGGTCGGTAAATCTTTCGAACATCGGTGGTTACCTGCTCTCCCTCACCATCGGTACTCCGTCATTGTCGGCACAGGGGCCGACACTGCGTACCTGCCATCCACTGTAATGGTCGGCCTGCCAGGGTTCCTAACCTTGCGCTTCCTTGCCGTTCCGGACTCGCTTCGTCTATCTGGGCGATGTCCCTGCTGCCAACACAGCGGTAACTGGAGAAACGAGGCAAACCACCAAATCGTTTCCCCGACCCTGCGGCGATCTTTTTCGCCACCAGCGAAAAAGACAAAGAACCGGCGCCCGGGCCGTTGCAGCCAGAGCGCCGGTGAGCGGTTTGTTAGGTCGCCGCGTGGAATGCGTCGATGACATCGGCCGGAATGCGGCCCCGCGTGGACACGTTGTGCCCGTTTCGACGAGCCCATTCGCGGATCGCTGCGCTCTGCTCGCGGTCGATCGCGCCACGGCCGCGTCCCGAGCCGGAACGGCCACGGCGCCGACCGCCGACCCGACGGCCGGCTGCTACCCACTGCTTGAGATCACCGCGAAGTTTCGCCGCATTCTTGGAAGAAAGGTCAATCTCATACGTCACCCCATCAAGCCCGAATTCGACTGTTTCGTCGGCGGCGCCCGCACCGTCGAAATCATCGACCAAGGTGACGGTCACTTTCTTCGCCATGAGATTACCCTCGCATTTCTTCGTGAGCAGTTGCTGAGCAGATTGGATAGAATCCCCGTCACCAATCTGCCATAGAAACGCAGCATACTCAATCTGGAAGCACTACGTACAGTTGCACTTCAGTGCGGGCGAACAATCGGGAACAAAACTGTCTCCCTAATTGACAGCCCAGTCAAAGACATCAACAACCGATCGATACCCATTCCGGTTCCGGTGCACGGCGGCATCCCGTACTCCAGTGCGGCCAGAAAATCCTCGTCGAGCACCATCGCCTCGTCATCGCCCGCGGCCGCGGCGCGGGCTTGTTCGGCGAACCTCTCGCGCTGCACGATCGGGTCATTCAATTCGGAATACCCGGTGGCCAGTTCGACTCCGCGCAAGTAGAGGTCCCACTTCTCGGTTACGCCGGGGATACTGCGGTGCTGACGCGTCAAAGGTGTTGTCTCGACTGGGAAATCCTTGACGAAGGTGGGCGCGGTGAGGGTGTTGCCCACCGTGTGCTCCCATAGTTCCTCGACGAGCTTGCCGTGCCCGTAGCCGCGGTTGTCGGGAATTTCTGGAATCTTCGGGCCGAGCTGACCGATGATCGCACGTAGTCGATCGACGGTCGTCTCGGGTGTGATCTCTTCACCGAGTGCCGCCGACAGCGACGGATACATTTGTACCGACGCCCATTCTCCGTCTATGTCGTAGACACTGCCGTCTGGCAACGGTAGTTGTCTGGTGCCGATCGCCTCGTCGGCTACCTCTTGAATAAGCTCGCGGGTGACCACTGCCGAATCGTCATACGTTCCGTAGGTCTGGTAGGTCTCCAACATGGAGAATTCCGGAGAATGCGTCGAATCGGACCCTTCGTTTCGGAACACGCGATTTAGTTCGAAAACCTTGTCGAATCCACCGACGATGCAGCGCTTGAGGAACAGTTCCGGCGCGATCCGCAGGTACAGATCGATGTCCATCGCATTGGAATGTGTGATGAACGGCCGAGCCGCTGCGCCACCCGCCAGTGTCTGCAACATAGGCGTTTCGACTTCGAGAAACCCGCGCCGTTCCAAGGCGCCGCGTATCGCGCGGACAACGGCGATCCGCTGACGGGCCGCCGAGCGCGCTTGCGGGCGGACGATCAGGTCGACATAGCGCTGCCGCACCCGCGCCTCTTCGCTCATCTCCTTGTGCGCGACAGGCAGCGGCCGCAACGCCTTGGACGCCATCCGCCAGGAGTCGGCCAAGACGGACAATTCGCCGCGTCGTGAGCTGATCACATTGCCGTGCACGTAGACGATGTCGCCGAGATCGACGTCGGCCTTCCATGCGTCGAGCGCTTCCCGACCGACCTTGTCCAGGCTGAGCATCACCTGCAGGCTGGTGCCATCGCCGTCCTGGAGTGTCGCAAAACACAATTTTCCGGAATTGCGCGCGAAGATGACCCGGCCCGCGACACCGACGATGTCATCGGTCGCGGTGTCGATCGGCAGGTCCGGATGGGCGGCGCGAATCTGCGCCAGGGTGTGGGTGCGTTCGATGGCAACCGGGTAGGGCTCTCGGCCCTCCGCCAATAGGCGAGCGCGTTTGTCCCGGCGGATCCGGAATTGCTCAGGAAGGTCTGCTGCGTCGGCAGAGTTCACGACGTGCCAGCTTAAATGACACGGCGTCGAGTGTGCGCTGACGGCGTCGAGTGTGCGCGCAGCGCGCGAATCCACCGGGCCTATCACCGCCCTCGGCGCGCAGTCGATGGCGCGAGGTCAGCGTGCCGTCTTCAGCCGGCCGCGCTGGGCGTCCCGGTTGCGTTCGAAGACCAGCCGCAGGCCATGCAGGGTCAGGTGCTGGTCGTAGTGATTGACGCTGTGCAGCTCGGCCAGCAGCAGCGGGGCGGTGTGTCCGGTGGCCACCACCACGACCTCATCGCCTAGGTCGCCGGAAAAGCCGTCCACGTCCTCGCGGATGCGCGAAATCAGGCCGTCGACCAGTCCGGCAAAGCCGAACACCGCGCCCGCCTGCATGCATTCCACGGTGTTCTTGCCGACCACCGATCGAGGGCGGGCCAGCTCGACCCGACGCAGTGCGGCCGAGCGGGCAGCAGCGGCATCCGACGAAACCTGCACCCCGGGCGCGATGGCGCCGCCGAGAAACTCGCCCTTGGCCGACACCACGTCCACGCAGATCGACGATCCGAAGTCGACGACGATGGCGGCCTTGCCGAACTTGTGAAAGGCGGCCAGGCAGTTGACGATCCGGTCGGCACCAACTTCTTTGGGATTGTCGACCAGCAGCGGGATACCGGTGCGTACCCCAGGCTCGATCAGCACATGCGGCACCGACGGCCAGTACTGGTCGAGCATGATCCGCACCTCGTGCAGAACCGACGGAACGGTGGACAGGGCAACAGCCCCGGTGAGCTGCTCGGAATCCTCGCCGATCAGGCCGTCGATGGTCAGCGCCAGTTCGTCTGCGGTGACCTCGGATTCGGTGCGAATACGCCATTGCTGCACGACTTTTGCGTGCTCTTTGGAGCCGGACAGCAGCCCGACGACGGTGTGCGTATTCCGGACGTCGATCGCCAGCAGCACGGTTACCGTGCACCCATCCGGGGGTTCAGTAGCTCCGCCGCGTCGGATATGTCGAAGGGGACGAAAGCCGGATCATGTCCCAGGTCGATCGGTTTGTTGTCGGCGTCGACGAAGACGATCCGCGGCCGGTAAGCGCGCGCCTCGGCGTCCTGCATGGTCCCGTAGGCAATCAGGATCACCAGATCGCCGGGGTGAACGAGATGCGCTGCGGCCCCATTGATTCCGATCACTCCGGAGCCACGCTCGCCGGTGATCGCGTAGGTGACGAGCCGGGCACCGTTGTCGATGTCGACGATGGTCACCTGTTCGCCCTCGAGCAGGTCCGCGGCGTCCATCAAGTCGGCGTCGATGGTCACCGAACCGACGTAGTGCAAGTCGGCCTGCGTGACGGTGGCGCGGTGAATCTTCGACTTCAGCATCGTCCGTAGCATCAGTTCCTCCAAGGTGCTTCAACGTATTCGTCCGGCCCGACGGGCTTGAGCCGCTCAGGCCCGTTGGTGCCGGCGAGATTTCCAACTTCGATCGCAATGTTGTCCAGCAGTCTGGTGCTGCCCAACCGGGCGGCAACCAGCAGGCGTCCAGGCCTGTTCGCCTGCAGCGGACCCAGCTCTGCATCGCGCAGCTCCAGGTAGTCGACTTCGATTGCGGGCGCCGCGTCGAGCACCGAGCATGCTGCGTCCAGCGCGGCCTGCGCGCCGGCCGACGCGGCATGCGCGCCGGCCACCAGCGCCGCCGACAGCGTTCCAGCCAGTTCACGCTGTACCGGGTCCAGGTAGCGGTTGCGCGACGACATCGCCAGCCCGTCGACTTCCCGCACGGTCGGTACCCCGACCACTGCGACGTCGAGGTTCAAGTCGGTGACCATCTGCCGTATCACGACCAGCTGCTGGTAATCCTTCTCGCCGAAGAACACCCGGTCGGGACGCACGATCTGCAGCAGCTTCAGCACGACGGTCAGTACGCCGGCGAAATGCGTTGGCCGGGAGCCGCCCTCGAGCTCGGCAGCCAGGGGACCGGGATGCACGGTGGTGCGCAGACCGTCTGGATACATCGCCGCGGCGGTAGGCGCGAACACGATCTCGACATCTTCGCCGCGCAATAACGTCAGATCGTCGTCGAGAGTCCGGGGGTAAGCGGCGAGATCTTCACCGGCGCCAAACTGCAGCGGATTGACGAAGATCGACACCACAACCACCGAGCCGGGCACCAGCTTGGCGGCGCGCACCAGGGCCAGGTGCCCTTCGTGCAGCGCGCCCATGGTGGGCACAAGCATCACCCGGCGGCCGGTGTGGCGCAGCGCGCGACTGACGTCGGTGACATCGCGCGGCGTTGGGTAGAGGTTGACTTCGCCTGCCTTGAAGGCGGGTGGCCGGGCCGTCAGCGGGTTCATCGCGCCAGCACCTCGACGACGTCGTGGGGCGCATGTGCGCGCTGGGCGGTCCGCAGGGCGTTGACTCGATAGGCGTTGGCCAGCTCGGGGTCAACCTGGTCCAGCGCGGCCAGATGCTGAGCGACGGCGGCCGCGTCACCGCGCGCGACCGGCCCGGTGAGCGCAGCCTGGCCGCGTTGCAGGGTGTTCTCCAGCGCCGCCCGGGCCAGCGGCCCGATGATGCGTTCGGCGATGCCGCCCGGCTGGTCGTCGATGGTTTGTTGGCCGAGCAGTTCGCTGCCGCGCAGCGCGGCCCGCAACGCCTCGAGTGCATCGGCGAGCACCGCCACGATGTGGTTGCCGGCGTGGGCCAGAGCGGCGTGGTACAGGACACGGGCGTCCTCGCGGACACAGAACGGCTCCCCGCCCATCTCCAGGACCAGCGATTGCCCGATCGCATACCCGACATCGTCGGCCGCGGTGATCCCGAAGCACGTGTCGGGCAGCCTGCTGATGTCTTCGTCGGAGCCGGTGAAAGTCATCGCCGGGTGGATTGCCAGCGGTATGCAGTGTGGCGTCAGTGGCGCGAGAATGCCGACCCCGTTGGCACCGGACGTGTGCGCCACGATCGTGCCGGGCCGTACCGCCGAAGTCGCGGCCAGGCCGGACACCAGGCCGGCGAGTTCGCTGTCGGGAACCGCCAACAGCAACAGCTCGGCACTGGCTGCCACATCCGGCGGGGCGGCCACCGGGGTATCGGGTAGCCGGCGCCGCGCCCGCTGCCGCGACGCATGGGAAATGGCGTTGCACGCCACCACGACGTGGTCGGCGCGCTCCAGCGCGACGCCCAGCGCGGTGCCCACCCGGCCGGCCGAGATGATCCCCACCTTGAGCCTGGCCGGGCGCAAACCGTCGAACTGCACCATCGCAGACGACCTCACTGATTTCTTCGTTCGTTCCAGTCCCATGGAACGGGTACCGGACAGTCACTAAGACTGTAGTCGATTGGTTAGGCAGCGCCCAATGTGACGATGCCCTCAGCTCAGCCTTCCCGGCGGCGGCGCCGGCCACCTCCAGACGGCTCGACCTGTAGCCGGGCCAATAAGTCGGCAACCGACTGGCCACCGGATGGCGGGCCCTCAACCGTGCCCTCCGGTGCTTCCGTCAACGGGTCCGCGCCACGGTGCCGCGGTGCGTTCTCGGGCGGTGGTGGCGGTGCCATTTGTGGTGGCGGTGGCCCAGCAGCAGGTGGTGGCATAGGAGGCGCCGGCGGCGCAGCAGCGGGAGGGGGCGGCGGTGGCGGTGTTACCGGTGGCTCGTTCGTCGCCGCAAAGTTCCCGAGGCCCCCGAGGCCATAGTCGTGGGACTCCGCCGAGTGCCGCGAGCGGGCCCGGCGACCCGACTCGCCGTACGGCCGGGAGGGCTCGGGTTCGACGTGCGAGCCGTCCACGGGCTGGTCCGGGTCGGAATGCCGGGAGCGCCGCCGCCGACCCGACGCGGCCGCTGTACTGGGCGAATCGACACCGGCCCAGTGGCTGCCCGGTGCGCCCGGCGGTATCCACAGCCCGTCGGCGGCGACCGGCTGCCAATCCTGCATCTGCGGTTCCGGTTGTGGCGGCGCCGGTTGTGACGGTGCTGGGGGTGGTGGTGCGGCCGGTTGTGGTGGCGGCGGGTGCAGGGGCTCGAATCGCGGCTCAGGCTCCGGCGGCGGGGCCATGTACGGGGGCTCCTGCGAGACCAGGTACGGAGCGTCCGGCGGGGCGTCATATTGACCCCGGGGACGTTCCCGCGAGGGCGGCGGCTGCCGGGGCGGCAACAGCGGCTCCTCGGGCACGTCGATGATCGCCTCTTCGTCGGCGCGCCGGTCACTGCAGCTGTCACTGCGCGCCAGCGGGTTGTCCTGATGGGCCGACGTCACCCGATCGCTGGACACCCAATCAGCGCTCTCGCCGTTTCGGGCCCAGTCGGTGTAGGCACGTGCCCGCGGCGCCTCGGTCTCGAGCGTCTCCAGCGCCGGGCGGTCCTGAAGATCCGTGTCGAACAAGATCTCCAAGCTGGTCCGCAACGCGGCCAGCTCCGCACGCAGCGCGGCCACATCGTCGGCCGCCTGAGCCCGCAGCTCGGAAGCCAGCTCGCGTCGCAGCTGGGACTCCACGGTCAGCTCGTATTCACGGCGGGCCGAAATTTCCCGATCCAGCTGCAGGTCGTAGACGAGCTTCAGGTCACGCACCCGGGATTGATCAGCATCGCTTTGCCGGCGGTAGAGCACCGACACGAACGCGCCGGCGACTGCGGCCCACAGCGCCAGGATCACAGCGAGCTTGAGAAGTTCCACCCGATTGGTGAAAACCAGTGCGGAACTGGCCCCTATCGCGAGGACCAGCAACGCGGTCAAGAGCACCCACCCCGGCCTGCGGCCGCCGCGCCGGACCCGGGCGCCGCGGGACAGAACGGTCATGGCCTGACTGTACCGGTGCGAGGTCAATCCGCGTGTCGCGCGAGTCCGGCGATTCTCACCTGGGTTTATCGGCGAGTGATTCCGGCCAATTGCCCGGCTCCTCTTTGGCGGGCCATCAAGTGGCCCGCAACCCCGGCGAGCGGGCTAGCTTTCCGCGCCCTCGCCGTGCTCGCTCGGATCCTGCGGAGATTTGCAGCAATGCTGCAGCCATAGCGCGGCAACCACTAGCGCCAGCGCGCTGATGGCCGCTACCACCGTGCCCGTGGTGTCCTCGGCGGCGACCCGCAGCCATGACCGCCGCGGCAGGAAGTACACCAGCACTCCGACCCACCAACCCAAGACCAGCGCACCCACCCAGGCCGACGCCTTGGCCACCATCACGCTGCGGGCGACGGCAAGCGGATGCAGCCACCCGGGCCCCACGCCGATTTCGCCTTCGCTGACCTTGCCCCGCACGTAGCGCGCCCACAGCGCCTCGGCGATAGCGACCGCGAGCAGCGACAGCCCGGTCCAAACCGTGATGGGTGGGAACCACCGATACAGCTGGATGACCAGCAGATAACCCAGCACCGCAGCGCCCACCACCGCGGCCGTCAGGTCACGTTTCCTGGTCGGTCCCATCAGCGGTGCGATTCCTGGTTGGCCGAGGACTTTCCTCTCAGCGTGAGCGTCAGCCTGGACAACCGGACACCCTCCCGGTCGGGCGGCTCCAGCTCGGCCAGCAGCCGGGCGACCGGCCGCGGCCCCCCGGCAACGGTGAGCCGGGCATCCGGGTCGATGGCCAGCCACGGAACCATCACGAAAGCCCGCAGATGGGCCAACGGGTGCGGCAGCGTCAGGTTGGGCTCGCGGACGATCACTTCGGTGTCGTCATAGCAGGCGATCAGGTCGGCGTCGAGGGTGCGCGGTCCCCAGCGCTCGCCGCGAACCCGGCCCGCCGCCCGCTCGAAGTCCTGGGCCCGCCGTAGCCAGGCGTGCCCGTCGCAGCCGGGGGCGTCGGCTATCAGCACCGCGTTGAGGAAAGGTGCCTGCTCCACACCTCCCCAGGGGGCCGTCTCGTACACCGGAGATACCGCGAGCACCGCATCGCCGAGTCCGTCCACGACAGACTGCAGCCGTGCCAGCCGGTCGCCCAGATTGGAGCCGATGGACAGTACGACCCGCGTCATAGCGCCCTACCGGCGGGGACCACCGAACCGCCGCCGCGCCGCGACCGCCGCACCACGACCGCGACATCAGCGAACTGCTGCGGGATCGGCGCCTCTGGCTTGTGCACCACCACCTCGACGGCATGCACACGTTCGTCGTCCATCACCTGGTCGGCGATCTCACCCCCGACCGCTTCAATGAGGTTGCGTGCCGGCCCGGCGACGACATTGGCAGCGAGCTTGGCCAGCGCGGCGTAGTCGTAGGTGTCATCCAGATCGTCGCTTGTCGCGGCGTCGGCCAGGTCGATCCACACGGTGATATCGACGACGAACTCCTGCCCGCTGGCGCGCTCGTGTTCCAACACTCCATGCCGGCCATGAACTGTCAAGCCGCGCAACTCGATTCGATCAGCCATCGTGTCCAGCCCGCTCCGTGTGCATCTGGGTCTGCGTCCAGGCCGCGACGACCTTGAGGGCGTCGACCGAGGCCCGCACGTCGTGCACTCGCACACCCCAGGCCCCGTATAGGGCGGCCAGTGCCGAAATCACGGCGGTCGCCGTCTCGCGCCCGTCGGGCGGTCGCGGCGACCCATCAGGACCGGCTAACAACGTACCGAGGAACCGTTTACGCGAGGCACCCAGGAGTACCGGCACGCCCGTGGCTACCAACTGCGGCAGTGCGTGCAGCAGCGCCCAATTGTGTTGTCCCGTCTTGGCGAATCCCAGCCCGGGGTCGATCACCAGCTTTGCCGGATCGACGCCTGCGGCCACTGCGGCGTCAACGCTCGCGAGCAACTCGGAGCGCACTTCGGCCACCACGTCGTGGTAGTGCGGGGCCTGATGCGGCCGGTCGGACGACACCGATCGCCAGTGCATCAGCACCCACAGCACACCGGCTTCGGCCAACAGCGGCGCCATCGCGGGGTCGGCTCGTCCGCCGGAGACATCATTGACGATCCGCGCGCCACTCTGCAGCGCCGCCCGTGCAACATCGGCGTGCATCGTGTCGATGCTCACGGTAATGCCCTGTGCTGCAAGTTCTTTGACGACAGGAACCACACGCGACGCCTCAACCCGAGAGTCGATCCGGGTGGCACCGGGCCGAGTCGACTCCCCTCCGACGTCAATGATCCCCGCACCTTCGGCGACCATTGCCAGACCATGCGCGACGGCGCTGTCCGCATCGAGATACCGCCCGCCGTCTGAGAATGAATCGTCAGTGACGTTCAGAACCCCCACAACCTGCACAGGCGCCGGACTCACTTACGCAGGATGAGGTCGAGCGCTTCGGCTCGAGAAGCAGCATTGGTTTTGAACAGACCGCGCACCGCCGACGTCGTGGTGACGGCGCCGGGCTTGCGGACACCGCGCATCGCCATGCACAGGTGCTCGGCCTCGATGACGACGATCACCCCGGACGGATCGAGTTGTCTCACCAAAGCGTCGGCGATCTGGCTGGTGAGCCGCTCTTGTACCTGTGGCCGCTTGGCGTACAGGTCGACCATGCGGGCGATCTTCGACAGGCCTGTCACCCTGCCGGACTTGCCGGGGATGTAGCCGACGTGGGCCACACCATGAAACGACACCAGGTGATGCTCACAGGTGGAGTACATCGGGATTTCTTTGACTATCACCAGCTCGTCGTGCTCTTCGTCGAACATCGTGTTCAGCACGCTGTCGGGGTCGGTGTAGAGCCCGGAGAACATTTCGCGGTATGCGCGGGCGACGCGGGACGGGGTCTCGCGCAAGCCTTCTCGCTCGGGGTCTTCGCCGATCGCGTAAAGCAACTCGCGGATGGCCTCCTCAACACGTGACTGGTCGAACTTCCGTATCCGCGCAGGCGCGGGGCGGGAATCCGGCCCCAAATCCGGCAAGGCCATCGAATCCTCCGTTCGTCAGCCGTGGGCCGGCGGGTTGGACCGGCTCACATCCTCATCCGGCTGGTCGGGAGATCTACCGGCATCCGGGTTGGGTTGACCAGACGGTGGATAAGGCGGATAGGGCGGGTGACCCTGGCCCGGGTAGCTCGGCGCCGGCTGCGGCCAGTAGGGCTGCTGGGGCGGTGCAGGCGGATACCAATAACCCTGCTGTTGCTGCGGCGGCCATCCCGGTGCGTGCCAGCCGGCCGGGGCACCGTAATCAGGCTGGGTGGCGCCGTGCGGCGCCCCCTGACGATCACCGGCCCCTTGACCACCGTGAGAACCGTTGGCGCCGTGGGCGTTTCTGTCAGCCTCCGTGCGCGCGGCCTCGGCGTCCTGGCTAGCCCGTGCGATAGCCGCCTTGAAGGCCGGCTCGGCGACCGGCGGGGGCCAGGGCTCGCCGCGCTCGATCGCCAGCTCGCCAGGCGTTTTGATCGGCGGCTTGTCCGACGGGATGCGGCCGCCGAAATCATCGAACATGGTGAGCCGAGGCCGCTTTTCGACGCCGGCGAAGATCCCCTGCAGCTCGGCTCGGTGCAGGGTTTCCTTTTCCAGCAACTCGCCGGCCAACGTGTCGAGCACGTCGCGATATTCGGTGAGGATCTCCCAGGCTTCGGTGTGCGCAGCCTCGATGAGCTTGCGGACCTCGTCGTCGATGTCGCGGGCGACCTCGTGCGAGTAGTCGGCCTGATTGCCCATGGTGCGGCCGAGGAACGGGTCGCCATGTTCGGTGCCGTATTTGACGGCGCCAAGCTTGGAACTCATGCCGAATTCGGTGACCATCGAGCGGGCGACCTTGGTGGCCTGCTCGATATCGGACACCGCGCCCGTCGTCGGCTCGCGAAACACCAGTTCCTCAGCGGCGCGCCCGCCCATCGCGAAAACCAATTGCGCGATCAGTTCCGAGCGGGTCCGCAGCCCCTTGTCTTCTTCGGGTACGGCGACCGCGTGTCCACCGGTCCGTCCCCGGGCCAGGATCGTCACCTTGTAGACCGGGTCGATGTCGGGCATCGCCCAGGCCGCCAGGGTGTGTCCGCCCTCGTGATAGGCGGTGATCTTCTTCTCCTGCTCGCTGATGATCCGGCCCTTGCGGCGTGGGCCGCCGATCACCCGGTCCACCGCCTCCTCGAGGGCGGGGCCGGTGATCACGGTGCCGTTCTCGCGAGCGGTCAGCAGCGCCGCCTCGTTGATCACGTTGGCCAGGTCGGCGCCGGTCATGCCGACGGTGCGCTTGGCAAGCCCGTCCAGGTCGGCGTCCGGGCCGATCGGCTTGCCCTTGGAATGCACGCGCAGCACCGCCCGTCGGCCGGCCAGATCGGGGTTGGAGACCGGGATCTGGCGGTCGAAGCGGCCGGGGCGCAGCAGCGCCGGGTCGAGGATGTCGGGCCGGTTGGTGGCCGCGATCAGGATGACACCGGCCCGTTCACCGAAACCGTCCATCTCGACCAGCAACTGGTTCAGCGTCTGCTCGCGCTCGTCGTGGCCACCACCGAGCCCGGCGCCACGCTGGCGGCCCACCGCGTCGATCTCGTCGACGAAGATGATGCACGGGCTGTTCTGCTTGGCCTGTTCGAACAGGTCGCGCACCCGCGAGGCGCCTACACCGACGAACATCTCGACGAAGTCGGAGCCGGAGATGGTGAAGAACGGCACTCCGGCCTCTCCGGCGACCGCGCGGGCCAGCAGCGTTTTGCCGGTTCCCGGCGGGCCGTAGAGCAGCACGCCCTTGGGGATTTTGGCGCCCAGCGCCTGATAGCGCGACGGGTTCTGCAGGAAGTCCTTGATCTCGTAAAGCTCCTCGACCGCCTCGTCGACGCCGGCGACGTCTTCGAAGGTGGTCTTGGGCATGTCTTTGGAGAGCTGCTTGGCGCGCGATTTGCCGAATCCGAAGCCCATCCGAGCGCCGCCCTGCATGCGCGAGAACATGACGAACAGGCCCACCAGCAACAGCAGTGGCAGCACGTAGACCAGCAGCTCGCCCAGGATGCTGCCTTCGCTGACGACGGTGCTGACCTTGGCGTTCTTGGCGCTGAGCGCGTTGAACAGATCGACGGCATACCCGCTGGGGTACTTGGTGATGACCTTGTCTGAGTTCTCGGTGTCGTTGTTGCCCTTCTTCAGGGTCAACCGCAATTGCTGCTCACGGTCATCGATCTGCGCGCTCTTGACGTTGTCGCCGTTGATCTGCGCCATCGCCACCGAGGTGTCGACAGCCTTGTACCCGCGGGTGTCGTCGCTGAAATAGAAGAACGACCAGCCGAGCAGCACTACAAGAGCGATCACCGCGACAGTGCGAATCACGTTTTTCCGGTTCATCAATCATCGGCCTGTGCGGCCAAGTCCTTCCCTATACACGCAGCTGGAAAAGTCCAGGCTACCGCTAGTGGCGATCGCCAGCGCCGGCAGAGCCGGAGCGCAGCGGGTCGCCACATCCTGCTCAGACAACGACCGGCAGTTCCCGATGGAACCAAGAACACGGCAAATGGACTTCCGCGACAGCGGCATCGCGCCGGCATGTCCCCCGCAAGCGGGCGGTGCCCCCAGCTCGGCCGCCCCGATTAGTCACTCGTAATAGCGAGCCTCGACCACATTGCCGTCCGGATCACAGAAGTAAAAACCGTACGGCGCCCATCCTCGGGCTCCGTAGGTGCGGTTCAGCCGCGCGCTGGTGTCCACGCCTGCTGCCTGCAAACGCCGGTCCAATGCGTCGTATTCAGACTTCGACATTGCCAGGCAGACGTGGTTGACCGGGTGGCCAGCACTGCCCTCGATCTTCGTGAGCGACTCGGTAGCGGCAATGCTGTCGATTGGCGATAGGTCGATGATCGAGTCCTCGCAGACCCGCACACTCGGAAACGGCGCTTCTCCGGCCTCGAACTCGGCAAACCGCACCGGCGCAAGCCCGACGACCCGCGTGTAGAAGTCCATCGATGCGTGCGGATTCTTCGTCCACAAGACGATGTGGTCTAGCCGCTTCACGCCGAGTCCACCTGCTTTCGTTTCGATGCCAGGGCTTAACCCGCGATATCTACATTTGCATGTCGAGCCCTTTTCAGGCCTTCTCAGCCCCCCGACGGTGTGATTTGGTGAGACGGTGCCCTTATCAACCGAACGGTTAGTAGACACCAATGGTGTGCAGTTGCGGGTGGTCGAAGCCGGGGACCGCGGCGCACCCGCGGTGGTCCTGGCTCATGGCTTTCCCGAGTTGGCCTACTCATGGCGGCACCAAATTCCGGCTCTCGCCGACGCCGGCTACCACGTGCTGGCGCCCGATCAGCGCGGATACGGCGGCTCTTCGCGGCCGGATGCGGTCGAGGCCTACAACATTCACGAGTTGACCGCCGACATCGTTGGGCTGCTCGACGACGTCGGCGCCGAGCGCGCCGTCTGGATCGGCCACGACTGGGGTGCCGCCGTGGTGTGGAATGCTCCATTGCTGCACCCCGACCGAGTCGCGGCCGTCGCCGCGCTCAGCGTCCCGGCGCTGCCTCGCTCGCACGCGGCGCCGACGAAAGCGTGGCGCAAAACATTCGGTGAGAACTTCTTCTACATCCTGTATTTCCAGGAACCGGGCGTCGCCGACGCCGAACTCAATGGTGATCCCGCCAGGACGATCCGCCGGATGATAGGCGGCTTACGAGCATCCGGTGACAAGGCCGCCGCGTTGCGGATGGTGGCCCCCGGCCCGGACGGCTTCATCGATCGCCTACCCGAACCCGACGGGCTGCCGCACTGGATTAGCCAGGACGAGCTCGACCACTACATCGCCGAGTTTTCCCGCACTGGATTTACCGGCGGCCTGAACTGGTATCGCAATTTCGACCGCAACTGGGAGACCACCCCCGAACTGGCCGGCGCGAAAATCTCGGTGCCGTGTTTGTTCATCGGCGGGACGGCCGATCCCGTGCTGTCCTTCACCCGGGCCGACCGCGCTTCGGAGGTGATCTCCGGACCGTACCGTCAGGTGATGATCGACGGCGCGGGACACTGGCTGCAACAGGAGCGACCCGACGAGGTCAACACAACATTGCTGGACTTCCTCAATGGATTGGAGCTGCGATGAATGCCCCACTGCGTTTCGGTGTCTTTATCACGCCGTTTCATCCGATCGGCCAATCCCCAACGGTGGCATTGGAATACGACATGGAGCGTGTCGTTGCGCTCGACCGCCTGGGATTCGACGAAGCGTGGTTCGGCGAACACCACTCCGGCGGTTACGAACTGATCGCCTGCCCGGAGGTGTTCATCGCGGCCGCAGCCGAGCGGACCAAGCACATCCGGCTGGGCACCGGCGTGGTCTCACTGCCCTACCACCATCCACTAATGGTGGCCGACCGCTGGGTGCTGCTGGACCACCTGACCCGCGGACGGGTCATGTTCGGTACCGGTCCGGGTGCGCTGCCGTCGGACGCCTACATGATGGGGATCGACCCGATCGAGCAGCGCCGGATGATGCAGGAGTCCCTCGAGGCGATCCTCGCGCTGTTTCGTGCCGCGCCCGACGAGCGAATCGACCGCCATTCCGATTGGTTCACCCTGCGCGACGCTCAGTTGCACATCCGCCCCTACACCTGGCCCTATCCGGAAATCGCCACGGCCGCAATGATTTCTCCGTCCGGGCCACGACTGGCCGGGGCTCTGGGCACGTCGCTGCTGTCACTGTCGATGTCGGTGCCAGGCGGCTACGCTGCCCTGGAAAACACCTGGGAGGTAGTGCGCGAACAGGCCGACAAAGTCGGCCGGGACGAGCCGGACCGAGCCGATTGGCGTGTGCTGAACATCATGCACATCGCGGACAGCCGCGACCAGGCGATCGATGACTGCACCTACGGGTTGCAGGATTTCGCCAATTATTTCGGCGCGGCCGGGTTCGTTCCGCTGGCCAACACCGTCGACGGCGCGCAGACACCTCATGAGTTCGTCGAAGATTATGCGGCCAAAGGCAATTGCTGCATCGGTACACCTGACGACGCGATCGCGCACATCGAAGATTTGCTCGAACGGTCGGGCGGCTTCGGGACGCTGCTCATGCTCGGTCATGACTGGGCCTCGCCCGAAGCGACATATCACTCCTATGACCTGATCGCGCGCAAGGTGATTCCCCATTTCAAGGGACAGCTGCAAGCCTCGCGGTCGTCTCACGACTGGGCCAAGGGCCACCGCGACGAATTGATCGGCCGCGCCGGTGAGGCTGTAGTGAAGGCCATCACCGAGCATATCGGCGAACACAAGCTGGAAAGCGAGAAGAACTGATGCGCGCCTCAGTATTGCGAGACGGCCGGATGGTCTACCGCGACGACGTCCCCGACCCGGTTCCCGAATCCGGCCAGGTGCTGGTTGCGGTTCGATCGTGTGGAATCTGCGGTTCCGACCTACATTTCGCTAAGTATGGCGCCGAGGTGCTGTCGATGAGCTCCGAGGTGGTGGCTGGCGCCGGCGGCATGGACGTCGATCTGAGCCACGACATTTTCATGGGTCACGAATTCAGCGCCGAAGTGCTCGAGGCTGGACCCGACACCGAAACCCACCCACCGGGAACCCTGGTGACTTCGCTCCCGGTGTTGTTGTCCGGCAAGGGCGCAGAGCCGATCGTCTACAGCAACAGCACGATCGGGGGGTACGCGGAACGGATGCTGCTGTCGGCCCTGCTGCTGATGCCTATCCCTAACGGGCTTGATTTCAAACATGCCGCCCTGACGGAACCCATGGCGGTGGGGTTGCACGCCGTCAACAAGTCGAACATTGCGCCGGGCGAGACCGCCCTGGTGCTCGGTTGTGGTCCGATCGGCATGGCCATTATCGCGGCGCTTCGCGCACGTGGTGTCGAAACCATTGTGGCGGCCGACTATTCGCCGAAGCGGCGCGAACTAGCCACCACCATGGGGGCGCACCAGTCAGTCGACCCCGCGGAAGGCTCGCCGTTCGACAGCGTCAAAGCCGCGGTGGTGTTCGAAGCGGTGGGTGTGCCCGGCATCATCGACGACGTCTTGCGGCGGGCCCGGCCCGGAATCCGGTTGGTCGTCGCCGGGGTGTGCATGCAGCCCGACACCGTGCATCCGTTCTTCGCCATCGCCAAAGAGATCAACGTGCAATTCTGCCTTGCCTACACCCCCGAGGAGTTCGCCGGTTCGCTGCGTGCGCTCGCCGAGGGCGACATCGACGTCACCCCGCTGATCACCGGCGAGGTCGGTCTCGACGGGGTCGGCGCGGCCTTCGACGACCTCGCCGACCCCGGGCGGCACTGCAAGATTCTCGTCACTCCGTAGACGCGCTGTGGCCCGGGAATCCCGGCCGGCGACCCAGCCAGAAGATTTTGTCAGTGGGCGTAGTATCTCCATATGAGAAGGGGTTTCGTCGTTTCATTCGCAGTCGGGTTGATCGTCGCACTGTTCGGTCTGATCTGGGCGCTCCAGGGATTCGGAGTGCTTGGTGGTAGCCCGATGAGCAACACCACGACCTGGTCCATCATTGGTCCGATCACGGTGCTGATCGGCCTCGTGATTGCGGTATTCAGTTGGCGGAAATTCTCGTCGAAATAGTGCTTCACGTCTCCGCCACGGTGAAGTCCACCGTGTGCCAGCCGGTGGCGCCGTCGGGGACGGTACCAACCTGATCTGCGGTTTGGGTAGCGCCGGTGTTGTCGGTGGCGCGCACGGTGATGGTTTGTTTCCCAGGGCTTTTCGCCTGCCAGGGGAAGCTCCACAACCGCCACGTCTCGTTGGAATAGCTCGCGCCAAGCTCAGCAGATTGCCACACGCCATCGTCGATGCGGACCTCCACGGCCCGCACGCCACGATTCTGTGCCCACGCGACACCGCCAAACACCACTGGCCCCATCGGCACCTTCTGACCACCTTTCGGCACGTCGATCCGCGACTCGGTCTTGATGGGTCCACGCGGTGCCCAGCCTTGCCGCGTCCAGTACGCCTCTGCTCTATCGAAGCGGGTCAGCTCCATCTCGACGACCCACTTGGTGGCCGACACGTACCCGTAGAGCCCGGGTACTACCAGCCGGGCCGGGTAGCCATGCTCGATTGGCAGCGGCTGACCATTGAGGCCGACCGCCAGGAGCGCGTCGCGGCCATCGGTGAGCGCCTCCACTGGCGTGCCGGCGGTGAACCCGTCGATCGACGTCGAGAGCATCATATCGGCGTCTGCGTGCACACCGGCCGCCGCCAGCAGATCAGCCACCCGGTAGCCTGTCCAGACGCCCGTCGAAATGAGTCTGCCTCCAACGGGATTCGACACGCAGGTAAGCGTCGTCACCATTTCGACGACGTCGAAGTGGGCGAGGTCCTCGAGGCTGTAGATGGCTTCGCGGTCCACCATGCCATGGACACGCAGCCGCCAGTCGCCATGGCTGAGTTGGGGAACACTGAGTGCGGTGTCCACCCGGTAAAAGTCGGCGCTGGCGGTGATAAAGCTCGGTAGCGCAACGCCATTCGGTTGCACATCAGCAGGTATCGGTGGCGCCGATGTACGCGGTCGGGGAAGTGTGAAGCTGTTGCGGTCAGCGGCGACCGAATGCACCAACTGTGTGATGACCGCACCCACCACGCCACTCACTACTCCGAATCCGAGCAATCCGTACCCGACCAACCTGCGCCTGCCGGCATCCGGCTCGGCGTGGTCGGCTCTGTCTTCCGGGTCTTCCAGGCCGGGCGAGAACCGACGGGTCAGCAAGCGTAGGGCCGCCACGCCGCAGGCGGCGCCCGCGATGGTGGGGATCGTGTCGAGTGCTGTCGCACCCTGCCGCGACAGCACTGCAATGCATCCGAGGACGCCCGCCGCGGCGATCGCGGCGCTGCCGAGCGGGCGGCGTTGAGTCTCGAGGGTCCCGGCGATTGCAGCGATCGTGGCGATCACCACCAGCACGGCGACGGCCACGAAGAGTTTGTCCAGAGAGCCCAGGGTCTGAATTGCCCACTCTTTGATGGGCCCCGGTGTCAGGTCGACGGCCACTGACCCGATCGCAGCACGCGCATCGGCCCGCGCACCGAACGGGATGCCCACCAGCTGGGCGACCCCGAGCGCGACGGACGCGGCGGCAACCCCGGCAATCATCCGCTCATTCGACGGGGTGACAGCCATCGGGGTTACTTTACTCGCGTTCCCCTCAACGATCGCAAACACCTTGCCGTGCAGGCGAACCGGCGACATCAGTATGCTGCCGTCGGCGACGGCGCGGTACTGGCGATCTCGCCTGCCGCTGCGCTGGCAACGAAGCGCGACGCTGACTCGAAGAAGCCCGAAAACAGGAAATCCCGGCACGCAAATTCCGAAACCACATGCGCGACATGCAGTTTGTGTTCAAGGGCACGCCGAGCACCAGCCCTTACTGCAGCTGGGTGAATGAACCCGAGAGTCGGAGGAGCTGCCGCCGGACTGACTCCCGATGAACCGCCCTTGCAACCCTTGCCCGACGAACCGCCCTGCTGAGAACCGCTGATTCAGCGCTCCCGAAGCGCTAGGGTGCCAGGCATGTCGATCGCAAGAAGCGCCCCGAGGTTTGTTAGCCAGTCGATTGTGGTGGCTGCCGCCGGCTTGGCCGTTGCCATGCTGTCGGCGTGCGATAAGCACAATGCCGCGCCCACACCGGGAGTAAATCCACGTCAAGTAACCGTTTTGGGGTCAGGGCAAGTTCAAGGCGTCCCGGACACCCTGACCGCCGATGTTGGCATCGAATTCACCGCACCCGACGTCACCACCGCGATGAACCAGACCAATGACCGTCAGCAAGCGGTCATCAACGCGCTGGTAGGCGCGGGCCTCGACCGCAAGGACATCAGCACCACCAAAGTTACCCTGCAACCGCAGTACCGAAATCCCGAGCCCAACGGCACCGCCACCATCACGGGCTACCGCGCCAGCAACGCGATCCAGATCAAGATCCACCCGCCCGATGCCGCGTCACGAATGCTGGCTTTGATCGTGAACACCGGCGGCGACGCCACCCGGATCAGCTCCGTCAGCTACTCCATCGCCGATGACTCGCAGCTGGTAAAGGACGCTCGCGCACGGGCATTCAACGATGCCAAGAACCGCGCCGACCAGTATGCGCAGCTGTCTGGGCTCCGGCTGGGCAAGGTGCTTTCCATCTCGGAAGCGACCGGCAGCCCGCCAGCCCTGCCAAGAGCTATGCCTACCGCAGTCCCGCTGGAACCCGGCCAGCAGACGGTGAGCTTCTCGGTGACCGCAGTGTGGGAGCTGGACTAAGGCCCGGTCTACTCCTGGTAGACCCTGGGGTCCAGCGTCCCGATATACGACAGGTCGCGGTAGCGCTCGTCGTAATCCAGGCCGTAGCCCACCACGAACTCATTGGGAATGTCGAAGCCGACGTAAGCGATATCGACGTTGGCGTGCATCGCGTCGGGCTTGCGCAGCAGCGTGCACACCCGAAGCGAGCGCGGATGCCGGGTGGTGAGGTTCCGCGATAACCAAGACAACGTGAGACCCGAGTCGACGACGTCCTCGACGATCAGCACGTCGCGATCGTTGATATCGCGGTCCAGGTCCTTGAGGATCCGCACCACACCCGACGACGATGTCGAGGACCCGTAGGAGCTGACGGCCATGAATTCGAACTGCGTCGGCACCGGAATCGCGCGGGCCAAATCGGTGACGAAGATCACGGCGCCCTTGAGCACGGTGATCAACAGCAAATCCTGGCCAGTCTCAGCGGCTACGTCGCGGTAGTCGTTGCCGATTTGCTCGCCGAGTTCGGCGATACGGGCCTGAATCTGCTCCGCAGTGAGCAGCACAGACTTGATATCCCCCGGGTACAGGTCTGCCGGCTGGGCGGGGGTGATCGCCGAGGAGATCTGGGCCACGCCCACAGCGTGCCACGCCAGCGGGCGAACAACCAACGGCAGTCCCTATTTACACAGGCTCGCGTCGCAACGTGAGGACGCCGTCGTGCCGTCCCGCGATCAACCGCTCACCGCGCAACGGGGACCCGACCGCCACCCCGCCCTGCCCTCGCCAGGCAGTGACCAGCGTGTCCACGCCCCGGATCTGCTTATCGGTCAGCCCGGTTGCGCCGCCGGCCAGCAGCCAGCCGCGGATCACCCGGCGTCGAACCGGGTCGGGCAGAGCGGCCAGGGCCCGGGCTTGTAATCCGGAGCCTGCCTTCACCTCGGGCAGCGCCTGCGCGGCGAGCGCATCGATCAACTCGGTGTCCGCACGCAGCGCCGTCGCGGTGCGGGCCAGCGCCTCGGCCACCCCACCGCCCAGCACATCCTCCAGCAGCGGCAGCACCTCTAGGCGCAGCCGGGTTCGGGTGAAGCGGCGGTCGGTGTTGTGTGGGTCCTGCCACGCGGTCAGGCCCAGCTCCTCGCACGCGGCGTGTGTCACGGCACGCCGCACACCCAACAGCGGCCGGCACCACGGCGGATCGTACGGACGCATACCGGCGATCGAGCGCGCCCCGGAACCGCGGCCCAGGCCCAGCAGCACCGTCTCGGCTTGATCGTCGAGCGTGTGGGCCAACAGCACCGGCCCCTCGCGGTACGCCGCCAACGCGGCGTAGCGGGCAGCGCGCGCGGCCGCCTCCGGACCGCCGTCGTTACCCACGTTCACGCAAAGCACCTGTGCGTCAACACATCCCAATGCAACTGCTTGCGTCCGGGCGGTTTCGGCGACGGCGGCCGAACCAGGCTGCAGGCCGTGATCCACGATCAGCGCGGTGGTGGGTCGCAGCTGGGCCGCGACAGCGGTCAGCGCCAGCGAGTCGGGCCCGCCGGATACCGCTACGCCCCATTGGTCCCCGGTGACCAGATACGCCTTGGCGAAAGCCTCGACAGCCGCGCGCAGCTGCCCTACAGCACCCTGTCGATCCATCGCTGAGGATTTTCGATTTCGGCGGGCAACGGCAGCGTGTCGGGCCCCGACCAGATGGTGTTGAATCGCTCCATCCCGACCTTGCCCACCACGTGATCGACGAACGCCTTGCCGCGGGTGTATTGGCTGAGTTTGGCGTCGAGACCCAGCAGGGCACGCAGCAGCCGCTGGAACGGCGGCTGCTTGCGATGGCGACGCTCGTCGAATCTACGGCGGATGGTGGCCACCGACGGCACCACCACCGGTCCAACGGCGTCCATCACGTGCTCGGCGTGGCCTTCCAGCAGGGTGCCCAGCACCAGCAGCTGATCCAGGGCTTGGCGCTGCGGCTCGGACTGGACGGCGCGCACCAGACCGAGAATCCCCGACGAGTTGGCGTCGGGCTCCCCGGCGCCGCGGTTGCGGACGAAGTCGGCAAGCCGGTTCACCACTTGCCCGATGTCTTCACCGACGTCCCGGGTCAACAACCCCAGCGCCTGCGACATGTATTCGGACAGCCACGGGTTCGCGGTGAACTGAACCCGGTGGGTCACCTCGTGCAGGCATACCCACAAACGGAAATCGGACGGCTCGACCTGCAGCTGACGCTCAACGGCGATGACGTTCGGGTACACCAGCAGCAGGCAGCCCTCTTTGGCCCCTGCGAACGGGTCGTACTGACCGAGGATCCCGGACGCCACAAACGCCAGCACGGCGCCCGTCTGCGCCCCGGTGATCCGACCGGTGAGAAACCCCCGTGGCTCTTCGCTTCCATTCGTCATCACGCGCATCGACTCGGCTGCGGCCCGAACCCACTCCGGGCGGTCGACGATCCGCGCCGCAGGCACCACGCCGTTGGTGACTAAGCCGGTGACATCACGCACCGGCGGTTCGGCTTTCGCGGCCGCACTGGTGAGCTCGTCGATCGCTTGGCGGCGGGTGTAGTCGGTGGACGGCGGACCCGGCCGGGCCAGCCGAACCCCGACGGTGGCCGCGAATCGCCAGTCGACAGCGGTACCGAGGGTCAAATCAGACGGCGGGGTCATGCGCACCCGCATGTCCACAGCTTGCTGGCCAGGGCATCCATCACATTGCGGCCATTGGGGCCGGCGGCATTGGAGAGAAACGCGAACGTGAGCACCCGGCCGCTGCGGTCCGTTAGAACCCCGACCAAGGCGTTGATGTCGGTCAACGAGCCGGTCTTGGCCCGCAGCCAGCCGGCCGGGCCTTGGTTGGTGGCCGGGTCGAGAAAACGGTCGGCCAGCGTCCCGCTGCCGCCGGCGATCGGAAGCAGATCCAGCAGCGCCCGCAACGCCGGCTGGTCCGGCCCCGCGGCCGCCTGCACCGTGCCGTCAAGCGTCTTGGCCGTCAACCGGTCGTCGACCGAAAGCCCGCTGGAATCCATCAGCGCTGCCCCGGCGGTGTCGATGTGCGCGGTGCTCAGCCGGTTGGTGATCGCGTCGACCGCGCCGGCGAAGCTGCGCGGCCGGTTGATTGCGGCCGCCACCTCGCGGGCGATGCATTCGGCCAGCACATTGTCGGAGTGGTCCATCATCTCGGACAGCCGCTGGACCAGCGGTGCTGACTGCACCACGGCCAGCTGCCGCGCGCCCGACGGCGCGGAGCCGATCGTCACCGCACCGGGATCCAGGCCGAGGGCCTTGGCCAGCTCCCGTCCGGCATCCAGCGCCGGGGTTCGCGACCGCCTCGAATTGACCGTGCTGGGCTGGATACGTCCGGCGTCGATCATCACCGATTCGATCGGCGCGATGTCCCCGTTGTCGACGTCAGCGGGATCCCAGCCCTGCGCCATCGTCGGACCGGTGAACGCCGAGGTGTCCACCTGCACGGCCGTCGGTGTCACGCCGCTGCGGCGGACCTGCTCCACCAGGTCACTGATGCGCGGCGAACCCCGATACCAGGTGGGTACGTCGGGCGGCGCCGCCGACAGCGTCGGATCCCCGGCGCCCACCAGCACGATGGGCCCCTGGGCGTTCGGGCTACCGGCCACCACACGCGTGCTGATCCGGGCCTGACGATCCAGGGTCAGCAGCGCGGCGGCCACGGTCAGGATTTTGTTGGTCGACGCCGGCACCAATGGCAGGTCGTCTGCCACCTGCCAAAGCTCTTTGCCGGTCATGGCGTCGGTGATGCGGCCGCCTAACCTGCCCAGGTTGGGATCTGCCGCCACCGGCGCCAGCGCGGCCGCCAGCCCAGGGACGCTCGGCGTTTCGGCGGTGTCGGGGACTGGGACCATTCCCGGCTTGACGACCGGCGGCCGCGGGGGCGGTACGGGAACCCGCGTGCCGCTGCTGCTGTGCCCACCCGTGGTGAAGAACGTTGCCGCCGCCACCATGGCAGCGACGAACGCCAGCACGGCCAACGCGACGAAAACATAGTTGGATTTCCGCCAGCGAGTAGGACCCATCGCTCTCCTGACTGTCTGATCCCATTCTGCCGAATCGGCCGTACTGTGCTCGACTAGGGTGGACCCGCAATGCACTGACCTACCCAGATTCACCCAGATTCAAGGAGCCGAGACGGTGCAATTCGACGTGATCATCGAGATCCCGAAAGGCCAGCGGAACAAATACGAGGTCGATCACGAGACGGGACGGGTTCGTCTGGACCGCTACCTCTACACCTCGATGGCCTACCCGACCGACTACGGCTTCATCGAGGACACCCTCGGTGAAGACGGCGACCCGCTGGACGCGCTGGTGCTACTGCCGGAGCCGCTGTTCCCCGGCGTGACCGTGGAGGCACGTCCGGTGGGAATGTTCCAGATGACCGACGAGGCCGGCGGTGACGACAAGGTGCTCTGCGTTCCGGCCGGCGACCATCGGTGGGATCAGATCCAAGACATCGGAGATGTTCCGGAATTCGAACTGGATGTCATCAAGCACTTCTTCTCGCAGTACAAGGCTCTGGAGCCGGGCAAGTTCGTCAAGACGGCCAACTGGGTCGGGCGGGCCGAGGCTGAAGCAGAGGTGCAACGCTCGGTGGAGCGGTTCAAGGCCGGCGGGCACTGACCTTTTCTGCTGGGCCCTGCTGGGCCTTTCCTTCCGGCGTAACCGCACACCGATTCTCGGTGGCATCCTGGCCATGTGACGTCGGTTCTGCATTTCGCCGCGAATTTCTGGTGGCTGGTCTTTCCACTGGGCGGCGCGATCGGTGGGGGCCTCAGAGCTATCGCCGCCGCCAGCGAGCGCCGGGCTGATCGACGGCTGGAACGGTACCGGCTGAAGCAGCAAGCCAAGATCGCCGTGGCGGAGGCGTCCGGACGGGCGCGGAACAACGACGAAAGCTACCGCCGCGAGCTCGTCAAAATCATTGCGGCGCACGACCGTACCGATGCCCGTTGGCTCGACTACGAAGTAGACCTCGCCAAACTTCTCGACTTCCCGCTGATGACCGATATGCGAGCTCCGCTGACCATCGCGTTTCACAAGGCCAAGCGGCACGCGGACCTGCTGCGGCCGGAACGGCCCGACGACCTGGTCGGCGATCGGGACGCGCAGCTGGAATACCGCAACGCCGTCCACGAATACATCAGTGCGTTCGAGATCGCCGAGGCCGAGGCCATCCGCCGACGCCGCAGCGACTTCTCGCAAGACGAACAGCAACGGCTGGCACGCGCCCAGCACCTGCTGCACCTGGCGCAAGACGAGGCGGCGACGCGTGAGGAACGGCAGAACGCGTATGCGCGGGCAAGCAAGGAGCTCGACGGCCTGATCGTGCTGCCGGCCCGGGCGCGGGCCGCCATCGAACGGAACATCGCCGGGCAGATCGAGGCCTAGCCGCTCAGGCGGCAGCCCTGGCAACGCGCCGGTTGCGCAGCACGCTCCAGCTCAGCGCGGCCCCGATAAAGACCACACCCACCGAAGCCAGTGACGACTTGGGGAGTCTGAAAGCGCTCGTCGATGGAGAGCAGCATGATCACGGCCAGCGCGCCGATCGCCCAGTGCGCGCCGTGTTCCAGGTACACGTAACGGTCCAGCGCTTCCTGCTGGACCAGGTAGATGGTGATAGACCGGACGAACATCGAGCCCACCAGCCCGAGACCCAGTGCGATGACGATGGGGTCCGAAGTGATCGCGAAGGCGCCGGTGACCCCGTCGAACGAGAAGGCCGCGTCAAGCACCTCGAGATAGAGGAACAGCATCAATCCGGCCTTGCCCGTCGCCACGGGCGGCCCGGAGTCCGGCGTGGCGGCGTAGATGCCTGATGGCCGGAACGCCCGGCTCAAACCGTTGACGACCAGATACGTCACCAGGCCCAGCAGCCCGGCCGTCAGCACCGTCGCACGCTCGTCGCTCGAGTCGGTTAACTGTGTGCCGACAAGGACCAGCGCAACGCCAGTCACCACCACCGACACGTGACCAAGCCGCCCGATACGGGCGAATGGGACCTCAATCCACTTGAGCCACTTGATATCTCGGTCGTAAAAGATGAAATCCAGGAACAGCATCAACAGGAACGTTCCGCCGAATGCCGCGATCTGCGGGTGGGCCGAGACGATCAGCTTTTCATAGCTGGGCGAGCCGTCCGGAAATTCCAGCGCGCCGTGCGGCGGCGGATCAAGTGCCAACTCCATCGCGCGAACCGGGTCGATGCCCGCGGTTGCCCAAACGATGAGCAACGGGAACACCAGCCGCATACCGAATACCGCGATCAGAATTCCGATCGTCAGGAACATCTGCCGCCAGAACGCGCTGATCCGCTTCAGAACCGCGGCATTGATGATGGCGTTGTCGAAGGACAACGACACCTCGAGGGCGGCCAGGACTACCAATAGAAAGAGGGCATGGAGCCCGCCGTGCGCATATCCGAGCGCAAGGGCCGCCACGGTGAGTAACAGCGAGATCCCGAAGATGCGACCGGCGGCCATGGATCCTTCCTGACAGCCGCTCACATTAGCGAAGCCGATCGCCACCGCCACCCACGGCAGCGAGACACTTACTATTTTCAAATTGTGGCGATACATCGGGTCTGTCGGCCGAAAGTGCTGCCCCGGTGACCGAAGTCGGGGGTGCGGCATCCCCCCTGGGAGCTACCGGCGCCACCGGAGCCTCCCAGGGGCCGATCGCGCGTGGCAGCGTGGCACGAGTTGGCACCGCGACCGCATTGACCGCGTTGTGCGGGTACGCGGTGATCTACCTGGCCGCTCGTGACCTGGCTCCGAGCGGCTTCTCGGTCTTCGGGGTGTTCTGGGGTGCATTCGGACTGGTCACCGGCGCCGCCAACGGCCTGCTGCAGGAAACCACCCGGGAGGTCCGCTCGATGCGCTACCTGGAGGTGCCGCCCGGCCCCGGCGGCTCACGTACCCATCCGCTGCGAGTCGCCGCGATGGTCGGCGTAGCCGCAGCCGTCGTGATCGCCGGTAGTTCGCCGCTGTGGAGTGGTCGAGTATTCGTCGAGGCGCGCTGGTTATCGGTGGTACTGCTGAGCGTCGGTCTCGCCGGTTTTTGCCTACACGCCACCCTGCTGGGCATGTTGGCCGGCACCGATCAGTGGACCCACTACGGGGCGCTGATGGTGACCGACGCGGTCATCCGGGTGGCGGTCGCCGCGACGACGTTTGTGATCGGATGGGGCCTGAACGGATTCCTATGGGCAACCGTTGCCGGCGCGATGGCCTGGCTGATCATGCTGGTGGCTTCACCCGCCGCGCGCGCAACGGCCCGCATGCTGACGCCCGGCAGTACCGCGACCTTCTTGAAAGGCGCCGCGCATTCGATCACCGCGGCCGGTGCCAGCGCGATTCTGGTGATGGGATTCCCGGTGCTGCTCAAGCTGACCTCGAATGAGCTTGGGGCACAAGGCGGGGTGATCATTCTGGCAGTGACGTTGACCCGGGCGCCGCTGCTGGTGCCGCTGACGGCCATGCAAGGCAACCTCATCGCTCATTTCGTCGACGAGCGCACCGACCGGCTTCGGGCGCTGGTTGTGCCGGCCGCGATCATCGGCGGCATCGGCGCGGTCGGGGTGCTGGCTGCGGGCATCGTGGGCCCGTGGCTGCTGCGGGTCGCCTTCGGGCCTCAATACGACGCAAGCAGCGCGCTGTTGGCGTGGCTGACGGGAGCCGCCGTGGCGATCGCCATGCTGACGCTCACCGGTGCTGCCGCGGTGGCGGCGGCGCTGCACCGGGCGTATTCGCTGGGGTGGGTCGGTGCGACGGTGGCGTCGGGACTGCTGCTGCTGTTGCCGCTGCCGCTGGAGACCCGCACTGTGGTCGGCTTGTTGTGTGGTCCGCTGGTGGGAATCGCCGTCCATCTGGTGGCGCTGGGGCGCGCCGGGCGCTTAACCGGCTGATCCGGCCTAGACCAGCGTGTACCTTGTGGGCATAAATGGCCTTCAAAATGGAAACTGAAACGCATTACCCTGGCGTCTGGATTGTCATTCCCGCCTTCAACGAAGCCGCTGTCATCGGTGAGGTGATAGCCGATGTGCGCTCCGTTTTCGACCACGTCGTGTGCGTGGATGACGGCAGCGCCGACGGTACCGGCGAGGTCGCCAGGCGGGCGGGGGCTCACTTGGTGCGCCATCCGATCAACCTGGGGCAGGGTGCGGCCATCCAGACCGGCGTCGAGTATGCCCGCAAGCAGTCGGGCGCACGGGTTTTCGCCACGTTCGACGCCGACGGCCAGCATCGCGTCAAAGACGTGTCCGCGATGATCGAGCGGCTCTGCGCCGGTGACGTCGACATTGTCATCGGAACGCGGTTCGGCGCGCCCCAGGGCACTCGGCCGCCATTCCTGAAACGAATCGTGCTGCGGACCGCCGCGCGGTTGAGCAGGCGCGGCCGCCGGCTTGGCTTGACCGACACCAACAACGGACTCCGGGTTTTCAACAAGACGGTGGCCGACGGGCTAAATCTCACCATGAGCGGCATGAGCCACGCCAACGAATTCGTCATGTTGATCACCGAAAACCACTGGCGCGTGGCTGAACTGCCGGTCGAGGTGCTCTACACCGAATACTCGAAGTCGAAGGGTCAGCCCCTGCTCAATGGCGTCAACATCATCTTCGACGGGTTTCTGCGAGGGAGGATTCCACGATGAACTGGATTCAGGTGCTGCTGATCGGGTCGATCGTCGCGCTGCTGGTCTACCTGCTGCGGTCGCGCCGCAATGCGCGATCTCGGGCCTGGGTCAAGGTCGGCTATGTCTTGTTCGTGCTGGGCGGCATCTATGCGGTGCTGCGGCCTGACGACACCACCGTGGTCGCGCACTGGTTCGGGGTCCGCCGCGGGACCGATCTGATGCTCTACGCACTGATCATGGCGTTCAGCTTCACCACGCTGAGCACCTACATGCGGTTCAAGGATTTGGAGTTGCGCTATGCGCGACTTGCTCGCGCGGTCGCGCTCGACGGCGCGCAGTTGCCCGAGCAGGATTAGACCGTCCGGACGTCACGGAAGTAGTCGACCGTGCGACGCACCCCGTCGTCCAGCTGAACCTGCGGGCGCCAGCCCAAAACTCTTGCGGCTAAGCCGTTGTCGAGGCAGGACCGCTTCAGATCACCCAGCCGCGGTGGATAAAACTCCGGGTCGTCGGGTCCACCCACGGCCGCCGCCACCACCGAATGCAGTTGCCGGTCTGAGGTTTCCAGTCCGGTGCCGATGTTGAAGCGCTGCCCGCCGCCCACGTCGCCAGAGGCTTTGACGAAGGCGTCCACCACGTCGTCGACGAACACGTAGTCGCGGGTGTTGGTGCCGTCGCCGAACACCTTGGTGGGCTTACCGAGCAGCAGCGCCTGGGCGAAGATCGCCACGACACCTGCTTCGCCGTGCGGATCCTGGCGGGGACCGTAGACATTTGCCGGGGCGATATGCGAGCAGTCCAGGCCATACAGATGGCGAAACGTGTTCAGGTAGATCTCCCCGGCCACCTTGCCCGCGGCGTAGGGCGACGCCGGGTCGGTGGGCTCGGTCTCGCTGGTCGGGTAGGCGGTCGGGGTGCCGTAAATGGATCCTCCTGACGAGGTGTGCACGATTTTGCGCACCCCGATCAGTCGTGCCGCTTCGGCCAGGCGCACCGTTCCGATGACGTTGACCGAAGCGTCGAATTGCGGGTCGGTCACTGAGCGCCGCACGTCGATCTGGGCCGCCAAATGGAACACCACCTCGGGCCGGTGCTCGTCGAGGATCGCATGCAGATCACCGGTCACGATGTCCGCCTCGATGAAGACGTGGGCGGGGTTGTCGGCCAGATGCTCGAGGTTGGTCGCGCGACCGCTCGCAAAATTGTCCAGTCCCAGCACCGTGTGACCGTCGGCCAGCAGACGGTCGACTAGCGTCGACCCGATGAATCCGGCTGCCCCGGTAACCAGCGTGCGCACCGGTCCACCCTACCGGTGGGCTGTGCGGACGACCCGTCTACCTCGGGTCGCTCTGGCCGCGGCCGCGCTGATCGCAGTGCAGTTGGTGATTCGCGGAGTGCTGGCGTTCGGCGGCTACTTCTATTGGGACGACCTGATTCTCATCGGTAAGGCCGGCACCCACGGCCTGCTCTCGCCGTCCTACCTGTTCGACGACCACGACGGCCACGTCATGCCGGCGGCCTTCTTGATCGGCGGCGCCATCATTCGGCTGGCGCCGCTGGACTGGACCGGTCCGGCGATCAGCCTGGTGGTGCTGCAGCTGCTGGCTTCATTGGCCCTGTTGCGCGCCCTGTACGTCATCCTCGGCTGGCGCTGGGTACTCCTCGTCCCGCTGACGTTCGCGCTGTTCACACCGCTGGGCGTGCCCGGGTTCGCGTGGTGGGCGGCGGCGCTGAACTCGCTGCCGATGCTGGCGGCGCTGGCCTGGGTGTGCGCCGACGCGATTCTGCTGGTCCGTACCGGCAACCAGCGCTACGCGGTGACCGGCGTGCTGGTCTACTTCGGTGGGCTGCTGTTTTTCGAGAAGGCCGCGGTGATCCCGTTCGTCACCTTCGCGGTGGCCGCCCTGCTGTGGCATGTGCAGGGCGACCGGGCGGCCCTGGGCACGGTGTGGCGAGCCGGCCTACGGTTGTGGATCCCGTCGCTGATACTGACCGTCGGCTGGGTGGCAATTTATCTGGCCGTGGTCAATCAGCAGCGCTGGAGTTTCGATCTGGCGATGACTTGGGATCTGCTGTCTCGATCGATCACTCACGGGATCGTGCCGGGGCTGGCCGGCGGACCGTGGCATTGGGACCGCTGGGCACCCGCCTCGCCGTGGGCCACGCCACCGCCGCTGGTGATGACGCTCGGTTGGCTGGTGCTGATCGGGGTACTTGCGCTTTCGCTGCTCCGCAAACAACGCATCGGGCTGGTGTGGTTGACAGCGGCCGGTTACACCGTCGCCTGCCAGGTGCCGATCTATCTGATGCGGTCTTCGAAGCAGACCGCCCTGGAGCTCGCCCAGACCCTGCGGTATCTGCCCGATCTCGTCGTCGTGCTGGCGCTGCTGGCCGCCGTTGCGTTCAACGCCCCCAACCGAATCCGGCGCATGTCGCGCCGGCTGGACGCGTCGCGGCCCCGCGCAGTTCTGGCGACGGGTTTGGCGGGGTTGTTCGTGGCCAGCAGCCTGTACTCGACGGCGACATTTCTGACCAGCTGGCGTGACAACCCTGCCCAGCCGTATCTGCAGAACGCCCGGGCCGGTTTGGCCGCCGCGCACGCGGCCTCGAATGCGCCGCTGCAGGATCAGGAGGTCGATCCGCTGGTGCTGCAACGAGTGGCCGCGCCGGAGAACCTGGCCAGCCATATGTTCGCCCTGTTGCGAGACAGGCCGGAATTCGCGACAGCGACAACGCAATTGCGCATGCTGGATAGCTCGGGCCGGCTGATCGACGCGAGAGTGACCTGGGTGCGGACCATCGCGCCGGGGCCCATGCCGCAGTGCGGCTATTTCGCGCAACCGGATAAGCCGGCACGCCTGATCCTCGACGGGCCGCTGCTACCCGCCGACTGGACTGTCGAACTGAACTACTTGGCCAACAGCGACGGCTCGATGACGCTGTCGCTGACGCAGGGGCCCGACGTCAAAGTCCCGGTGCATCCGGGACTCAACCGGGTCTTCGCCAGGCTGCCCGGCGCCGGAGACGCGATCCTTGTGCGAGCCAACACCACCGCGCTGGCGTTGTGTATTGCGTCGGGGCCGGTCGGATTCCTGGCGCCGGCCTAACCTGGAGCCGCCTGGGGGAATCAAACCCCCGACCTATTCATAAATTCGCGCGCCTTGTTGAGTGAATGGGCGTCTTGAAATGTCTTGTCGCGCAATGCTATTCGGTAGACATGGCGTATATCGGTCGTTCGTGGTCTTGCTGGTGGTCAGGTCCGCGCTCGGTTTCCGAGACGGTTGACGATCCAGGCGACAAGGCCCACTGCTATCACCAACAACCCGTAGCGCAGCGCAAAAGGCCACCAGGGCTGGGTGGGTTGGGTGGGCTCCTGGTGACCGGCCAGCGCCACTAAATAGCTGCCATTGTCGGTCGGCCCGACGCCCGGCAGCGACTGAGTCTTGGTCACCCTGATCTGGGCGCTGCTGGCGGGATCGTTGATCTGACCCCACGCCAGGGTGGAGTCGTCGAGCAGGAAGGTGTCCTGGCTGCCCGCGGGTTGGCTACCGTCGTGGCGCACCAGCTGCACTTGGCCGACTGCCACGATCTGGTCACCGGCGGGGACATCGGCCGCGACGTCCTGGTACACCTCCGGGGGCGCCGGCGGCGTGTAGTCCGGCGGCGGCGGGCCGTTCCAACCCTCCGGCGGTATCCAGGCCCCGCCGTAGAAGCTGCCCGACGCCACGTAGCTGTCGCCGACCGCGGTGAACGGGAACAGGCCAACGGTGGCGACATCGAGCACGATCCGGCCACCGGCCGGCACGTACGCCTCGCGGTCGGCGCCGTTGTAGGAGTAGCGGAAGGTCATCGCCTGATTGAGCGGGTTGTACAGGCTTGGGCGGTGGTAGGCGTCGTAGTCGAGGTAGTCCCAATGCCGGGGGCGCACCAGTGCCTGGGTGTCGGCCTTTACGACGTCAACGTTGCCACTGTGGGCGTTGACCACGTTCTGCACCTGGCCGTTGAAATCCACCAGCTGCAGCATCTGGTGAACCGTGCCGGGATTAATCCGCGTCGCCGGTGCGGTCTTGGCGGCCGCGACCGCCTGCGGGGGCGCATCCAGGCCCTTCGGCGGTGCCACCAACGGGGCGTTGCTGGGCGCCCCGGGGGCCGGCGGGATCTTCGGGGTCCGCACCGGAATCGTGCTCGGGGGCGGGGGACTTGGCGGTACGACCTGTGGGGTCTGCACCGGCGGCAAGCTCGGTGGCGCGGGCATCGGCGGCATCTCCCAAGTCGGCGCGCTGCTTGGGGGCGCCTGGGCCGGGCGGGGCCGGTCTTCGTTACATACGTTCGCCGTGTGATAGGCCGTCACATAAAACATGCAGCTCTGGCAGGATTCGGGGTTTGCCCCCACCCCGGCACACGGAGCCGCCTGCGCCACACCGGGTGCGGCGGCTACCACCGAGAACGGTCCGAGCGCTATGGCGGCTGCCGCCGTCGCGATAACCTTGCCCATGCCGCTCTGGCCGATCAGGGACAACAGCCGGTACCGCTCGAACGCCAGCTTGCTCACTCGCGGCCTTCCCGCCTCCTTATTCGGCGACGTCATGTTTGGTGACGTGCCCGATTCGTCGATGGGAGCGGGTGCCCTCACGCGCTTGCTGACATAGGGATTTGTGAAAATTCTCGTCAGCGGTTTTAGCCTACTCGGTCAACTCGCGGCGCTCGTCGAACAGCGCGTCCGCCACATCTATCGACGGCAACGGCCCACCCCGCTCCCGAGCCGCGCGGCGAAGAGCGGCCACCATGCGCAGCTGTCCCACCCCAAGCTGTCCACGATCGAAGCTAATTAGTGGATGGAGCCGCCTGGGGTGTCTGAGTTCAGCACATCGTTCGCACCTGTCTCGGGACATCGTTTACACCCGACGGCGAGGGTTGAGCGATGGGAATGCCGCAGCTGGTGGTCACGGCCGTGCTGGTCGAAGGACGCAGTAAAAGTGAGGTTGCCCGCGAGTACGGGGTCTCCCGGCGGTGGGTGGTCACCCTCGTGCAGCGCTACTTGGCCGAGGGCGACGCGGGTCTGCGACCACGCCCACGAAGACCGCTGCGCAGCCCCAACCGCACCACCAAAGACATCGAAGATGAGGTCATCGCGTTACGTAAGGAACTTGAGCGCGACGGACATGAGGCCGGCGCGGCGACGATCGCGTTTCACCTTCAACAACGCCACGGTGTCAGCCCGGCGGTGTCCACGATCTGGCGGATCCTGTCCGCGCGAGGCTTCGTCACCCCCCAACCGCACAAACGCCCCAAAAGCAGCTACATCCGCTTCCAGGCCGAGCAGCCCAACGAACGCTGGCAACTCGATATCACCCACTGGCCACTGGCCGACGGCACCGACGTCGAGATCCTCAACCTCGTCGACGACCACTCCCGGCTGTGCTTAGGCAGCGACACCCTACCGGTGTTCAAGGCCCGCGACGTCAACACCAGCTTCGGCAAAGCCATTGGCGCCTATGGCAATCCGGCCAGCCTGCTCAGCGACAACGGGGCTGTCTTCACCGGCCGCTACCGCGGCACCGGCCGAGTCGCCCTCGAAGTGACCCTGCACAGCCGCGGCATCAGCTTTCGCCACTGCCGCCCCTACCACCCGCAAACCTGCGGCAAGGTAGAACGCTTCCACCAAACCCTCAAAAAATGGCTCACCCACCAAACCCCGGCCCAAACCCTGACCCACCTACAAGCCCAGCTCGACACCTTCCGCACCTACTACAACACCGTGCGCCCGCACCGCGCGCTAGGCCGCCGCACCCCACACCAGGCCTACCTCGCCCGACCCAAAGCAACCCCGACCGGCACCCCACTGCACACCGGCGCCTACCGCATCCGCCACGACCGCATCGACAGCGACGGCAAGCTCACCCTGCGCCACAACAGCCGACTACACCACCTCGGAATGGGCCGCCGCTATGCCGGCACCAACGTCCTGCTCCTGATCCACGACCTACACATCCGAGTCGTCACCACCGACGGCCGCTTACTGCGAGAACTCCAACTCGACCCGACCAAGGACTACCAACCACAAACCAAACCGTGAACGATGTCCCAAGACACATGTGCACGATGTCCCGAGACATCGCAATGGAGCCGCCTGGGGGAATCGAACCCCCGACCTATTCATTACGAGTGAATCGCTCTACCGACTGAGCTAAGGCGGCACACCCTCACGCCGGGCGGCACGAGTCTACGGCAGGCGGACAGGCACGAGGAAATCAATCGCGCAGTTCCTGGCCGATGGTCGCAACCATGGCGTCGACGGCGAACTTGGGTTTGACGTTGACCGCCAGCGCTTCACGGCACTCCAGCACGGCCTCGATGCAGCGCAGCAGCCGCTCAGGCGAGGCATGGGCGGCCAGCGCGGCCACCCGCTCGGCCATATCCGGGTGGTTGGCACGCACGGTGCCGGCATTCGCCGAGACCACCAGCGCATCGCGGAAATAGGTCGCCAGGTCAATCAGCGCCCGGTCCAGCGCATCGCGGGACGCCCGGGTCTGCCGCGACTTCTGCCGTCGCTCGAGATCCTTGATCGCCCCGGTGGCTCCGCGCATCGTCGAAGCGGTGCCCTTGCCGGAGCCGCCGGCCCCCAGCGCCGTCCTCAGCTCTTCGGTCTCGGCCTCGGCGCGATCAGCGGTCAGTACGACAGCTTCGGTTTCGGCCGCGGCCACCAGCTCTTCGGCAGCGGCGTAGGCCCGCGACGGGGTCGCGGCGTCGCGCACCAGTGCCAGCGCCCGCTCCCGCCGCTGCCGGGCCTCCGGGTCGGTGGCCAGTCGGCGTGCGCGCCCCACGTGACCACCGCTGACCGACGCCGCCCAGTTCGCCGTGTCCGTGTCCAGGCCGTCGCTATCGACCAGCACGTGTGCGATCGCCTCGGTCGACGGGGTCACCAGCGCGACGTGCCGACACCGGGATCGCAGCGTGACCGCGATGTCCTCGGGATCCACCGACGGCGCACACAGCAGGAACACCGTCGACGGCGGCGGTTCCTCGACAACCTTCAGCAGCGCGTTCGCCGCCCCCTCGGTCAGCCGGTCGGCGTCCTCGATGACCACGATCTGCCGGTGGCCGGTGGTCGGACGGCGTGAGGCGATCTGCACGATGGCACGCATCTCGTCCACGCCGATGGACAGGCCTTCGGGAATCACCCGCCGCACGTCGGCATGGGTGCCGGCCATCGTCGTCGTGCAGGCCCGGCAGCTGCCGCAACCGGGCTCGCCGTCTGAGGTGCATTGCAGCGCGGCCGCGAAGCACAGTGCTGCAACCGACCGCCCGGAACCCGGTGGACCAGTGATAAGCCACGCATGTGTCATAGTCCCCTCGCCCGCGCGGCTGTGGCCCCGGTCACCACGGGCGGCCCTGGCGGCGGCGAGCAGCTCGGCCTCCACCGCTTCCTGGCCTACCAGCCGTGTAAACACTCCGGACATCACCGGCAACAGTAGTGACACCGAACGACGGATACCGATCGGCCACCATATCGCGACAATTCCGTTATGTTCCGGGACGTTTGCCCAGGACTGGGCGACTTGCCGAAGCGCTTGTAGGTTTCCGACAAGTCCCTGCTGACCGATACGGTGGGTTGGTGGCAACCTCGGCAGCACTGCCCGGGCGGATCAGCGCATTCGTCCGTTGGGTGGTGCGTACCCCGTGGCCACTGTTCTCGCTGAGCATGCTGCAAGCCGAGATCATCGGCGCGCTCTTCGTGCTCGGCTTCCTGCGCTACGGCCTGCCGCCGCAGGATCGTATTCAACTGCAGGATCTGCCAACGCTCAACCTGGCGATCTTCGGAACCTCAGTGGTCGTCTTGTTCCTCGCCGGCATCGTGGTCAACCTCAAACTGCTGATGCCGGTTTTCCGATGGCAGCGCCGCGACAACATGCTCGCCGAGGCCGATCCGGCCGCCACCGAACTGGCCCGTACCCGTGCCCTGCGCATGCCCTACTACCGCACGCTGACCACCATGGTGTCCTGGTGCATCGGCGGTGTGGTGTTCATCGTCGCCAGCTGGTCGGTGGCCAGGTACGCGGCACCCGTCGTGACGGTCGCCACCGCACTGGGCGCGGCCGCGACCTCGATCATCGGCTACCTGCAGTCCGAGCGGGTCCTGCGGCCGGTGGCGGTCGCCGCCCTGCGCAGCGGGGTGCCCGAGAACGTCAAGGCACCCGGCGTCATCTTGCGCCAGATCCTGACCTGGATGCTGTCCACCGCCGTGCCAGTGCTGGCGATCGTGCTGGCCGTGGTGGCCGACAAGGTCTCCCTGCTGCATGCCGCACCGGAGAGCTTGTTCAACCCGATCCTGCTATTGGCGTTGGCGGCGTTGGGCGTCGGCCTGGTCAGCACCCTGTTGGTGGCGATGTCGATCGCCGACCCGCTGCGTCAGCTCCGCTGGGCGCTGTCGGAGGTGCAGCGCGGCAACTACAACGCGCATATGCAGATCTACGACGCCAGCGAACTGGGCTTGCTGCAGGCCGGTTTCAACGACATGGTGCGCGACCTGTCCGAGCGGCAGCGGCTGCGTGACCTGTTCGGTCGCTACGTCGGCGAAGACGTCGCCCGCCGGGCCCTGGAGCGCGGCACCGAGTTGGGCGGGCAGGAGCGCGATGTCGCGGTGCTGTTCGTGGACCTGGTCGGCTCTACTCAGCTGGCCGCGACGCGCCCGCCCGCCGAGGTGGTCCATCTGCTCAACGAGTTCTTCCGGGTGGTGGTGGACACCGTCGGTCGGCATGGCGGGTTCGTCAACAAGTTCCAGGGCGACGCCGCGCTGGCGATCTTCGGCGCACCGATCGAGCACCCGGACGCATCCGGCGGCGCACTGGCAGCCGCCCGTGAGGTGCACGACGAACTTCTTCCGGTGATTGGTTCCGCGGAGTTCGGCATCGGGGTGTCGGCCGGTAGGGCCATCGCCGGTCACATCGGGGCGCAGGCCCGCTTCGAGTACACGGTGATCGGCGATCCGGTCAATGAGGCCGCACGGCTCACCGAGCTGGCCAAGCTCGAGGCCGGGCACGTGCTCGCGTCGGCGATCGCGGTCAGCGGCGCACTGGATGCCGAAGCCCTGTGCTGGGATGTCGGCGAGGTCGTCGAGCTGCGCGGGCGCTCCGCACCTACTCAGCTGGCCCGGCCGCTGAATCTGGCCGTCCAGGAGGCTGGTCCCGAAGGGGCTGCCGCCGAAGAGGTATCCAGCGAGATCATGTAACCGGGCCGCGCCGGGCTAATTCCGCCTGGCGGCCTTCTTCGCCGGCGACTTGCGTGCCCGTGACGTCTTCCTGGCCGGCCGTTTGGCCGGGCCCCGGGCCCGTCGGTCGGCCAACAGTTCGGCTGCGCGCTCGTCGGTGATCGACGCGACGTCATCACCCTTGCGCAGGCTGGCGTTGGTCTCGCCATCGGTGACGTAGGGCCCGAATCGGCCGTCCTTGACGACCATCGGCTTGCCCGACGCCGGGTCGGTTCCCAGCTCTCGCAGCGGCGGCGCCGAAGCACTTTGCCGCCCAGAACGTTTCGGCTCGGAGTAGATCTTCAACGCCTCGTCGAGCGTGATGGTGAACATCTGGTCCTCGGTTGTCAGCGATCGAGAATCAGTGCCGCGCTTCAGGTATGGGCCATAGCGTCCGTTCTGCGCGGTGATCTCATCACCCGATGCGGGATCCACACCGACGACTCGGGGCAGCGACAGCAGTTTCAGCGCATCTTCGAGAGTGACCGTCTGCAAGTCCATGCTGCGAAGCAGCGAGCCCGTCCTGGGTTTGGGACCGGCGGACTTCTTGCCCTTCTTGGCCCCTTGAGCGCCACCAGCCGATTGGCCGTTCGTGTCGGAAGGAGGCTCCGGCAGGATCTCGGTCACGTATGGCCCGTAGCGGCCGTCTTTGGCGACGATCTCGTGGCCGGTTTCTGGGTCCACCCCAAGCACGCGTCCCTCTTGCGGGGTGGCGAAGAGCTCTTCGGCAACCTCCAGCGTCAGCTCGTCAGGTGTCAGGGAGTCATTGAGGTTGGCCCGCTGCGGCGTGGGTTCGCCGTCGTCGTTGGCCACCAGGCGTTCCAGGTAGGGCCCGTTCTTACCGACCCGAACGTAGACAGGGCGGCCCTGTGCATCGTCAAACAGCTTGATGGAATTGACTTCTCGAGCATCGATGCCTTCGAGGTTGACGCCGACGAGCTTCTTCAGGCCACCTGAGCGCGCCACCGAGTCGGGCACACCGTGGTCACCGCCGAAGTAGAAATTGTTCAGCCAGTTGGTGCGTTGCTCGCTGCCCGATGCGATCGCGTCAAGCTCGTCTTCCATCGCTGCGGTAAAGCCATAGTCGACGAGCCGGCCGAAGTGTTGCTCCAGCAGACCCGTGACGGCGAACGCGACCCATGAGGGCACCAGAGCGCTGCCCTTCTTGTGCACGTAGCCCCGGTCCTGAATGGTCTTGATGATCGACGAGTACGTCGATGGCCGCCCGATGCCCAACTCCTCGAGCGCCTTGACCAGCGACGCCTCGGTGTAGCGCGCCGGCGGGTTGGTGGCGTGGCCGTCGGGGGTGAGTTCCAGTGCATCCAGCCGCTGCCCCTCGGTGAGGTGCGGCAGCCGCCGCTCGGCATCGTCGGCCTCGCCGCCGGCCAGCTCGTCCACGGTTTCCACGTACGCCTTGAGGAAGCCCGCGAAGGTGATGGTGCGCCCGGACGCGGAGAACACCACCTCCCGGTCGCCCGATACACCGGCGATCCGCAGGCTCAGCGTGGTGCCACGGGCGTCGGCCATCTGCGAGGCCACCGTGCGTTGCCAGATCAGCTCGTAGAGTCGGAAGTCGTCGCCGTCGAGTTCGCGACGCACCGCATCCGGAGTGGCGAACGTCTCCCCGGCCGGCCGGATCCCCTCGTGCGCCTCCTGGGCGTTCTTCACCTTGCGCGTGTATTGACGCGGCGACGGAGAGACGTACTCCTCGCCGTAGAGCTGACGCGCCTGGGTGCGCGCGGCGTTGATCGCCGACTCCGACAGCGTCGTCGAGTCGGTACGCATATAAGTGATGTAGCCGTTTTCGTAGAGCCGCTGGGCGATGCTCATCGTGCGCTCCGCGGAGAACCGCAACTTACGGCCGGCCTCCTGCTGCAGCGTCGACGTCATGAACGGCGGATACGGGCGCCGGGTGTAGGGCTTCTCTTCGACCGACGCCACGGCCAGCTGCCCGCCGTGCAATCCGGCGGCTAACCCGGTCGCGGCGGCTTCGTCGAGCACCACAACTTCGTCGGCCTTGCGCAGCGTCCCCAGCGAGTCGAAATCGCGGCCAGTGGCAACCCGCAATCCGTCGACGTTGGTCAGCCGGGCGATGAAGGTGGGCGGCTGGGCTTGCGGATCGGAGACGCTGGCGTCCAGCTTGGCAATGACGTCCCAGTATGCGGCGCTGCGGAACGCCATCCGGTCGCGCTCGCGCTGGACGATGATGCGGGTGGCCACCGACTGAACCCGGCCCGCCGACAGCTTGGGCGCGACCTTCTTCCACAGCACCGGGCTGACCTCGTAGCCGTACAGCCGGTCCAGGATGCGCCGCGTCTCCTGCGCGTCGACCAGGTCGATGTCCAGGTCGCGGGGGTTTTCTGCGGCCTCGAGGATGGCCGGCTCGGTGATCTCGTGGAACACCATCCGCTTGACCGGGATGCGGGGTTTGAGAGTTTCCAGCAGATGCCAGGCGATGGCTTCGCCCTCGCGGTCGCCATCTGTGGCCAGATAGAGCTCGTCGACGTCCTTGAGCAGACCCTTCAGCTCGGTGACGGTGCTCTTCTTCTCCGGACTGATGATGTAGAGCGGTTCGAAGTCGGCGTCGACGTTGACTCCGAGCCGGGCCCATGGCTCGGACTTGAACTTGGCCGGGACGTCGGCGGCAGCTCGGGGCAGGTCGCGGATGTGGCCCCGGGAGGATTCGACGATGTACCTAGAGCCCAGGTAGCCGGCTAATTTGCGCGCCTTGGTCGGCGACTCGACGATGACAAGTCGCCGGCGGCTTCCATTTCCGCTGGTGCCGTGGTCTTCTACGTCAGCCAACTGCGCTTACGCTCCATCTCTTTTCCCGGCCCCCCTGCGAGACCGCCCTGCAGGAAGAATGACAGGCCGGCTTCTGAAATTCCGCTGAAATTCAGATACGCCAGCGCTCCTTCGCCTTCGGGCACCTGACAATTTCGCACCCTTGGGCGGGCCGATGCAAACCGACTCCCCGAAACGGGGGTCTAAAAGGGCCGCTAAACCCGAGGCCACGTCGACAACGCGTCGGGGTCGCCTGGAGGTTCCCCCACGTTCTCTACCAGCCGCGATAGCCGGCGACGGCCACTGATCCGAAGCGCGGGCCGGCCGCGGCGGGTGCCGATCAGGGTGGGCGCGATCCCGACTCTCATCAGGGCCGACGCGAGCGGCGAATGGGTGTCCGGTGCGTGCGGATCGAGGCCGAGCAGATAGTGATCGCCCTCCGGAGAGCCGGCCGCCAGGGTCCATGCCCGCAGCTCGCGCGGTCCGGGCAGCCACCGCGGCGGCACCGTCTTGACCGCCCCGCGCGTCCATTCCGCGGCCATCGTGGTCAACGAGGCGTTGACGGCTGTCCTCACCAGCGGGGTGTCTTCGTCGGTGCGGCCGATCTCCGGTACCAAACCAGCCTCGCGGATCATCTCGGCCAGCGCCGACGCGCGCCAGAGCTGATCCACAACCACCGAAAGCCGAGCACCCTGGACATCTGGAGCGCCGACCATCACGATCTGGCCGGAGGCTGCCAGCACCCCGGAAAGATCGGCGACCGCGGGCGGCACCGACTCCGCTGTGAAGAAGGAGAGCTGGCTCACGCCACCGACAGTAGGCCAGGTCGCCCATCCGCGCCTTGAGGCATCCGGCGCGGCGGCTTGGGTTGGAAGGTAGATGGAAAGCGAAGACCCCCCGCCTGACCGGCAAAAGCGGGACTGTACGGGGGGTTTCCGTGGAGACTCTGCTCTTATCTACACAGAGCGGACTCCGGTGGCCTGGGGGCCCTTAGGGCTGTGGCCGATCTCGAACTCGACCTTCTGGTTTTCTTCAAGGGTGCGGAAGCCCGAACCCTGGATCTCCGTGTAGTGGACAAAAACATCCGCGGAACCGTCCTCGGGGGCAATGAACCCGAAGCCCTTCTCCGCGTTGAACCACTTCACAGTTCCCTGTGGCATTTCTCGATCTTTCCTTTTCTTCTGGGTACGGTGCACCGCGGTTGGGTGCCCCGGGCCAGCCACGACCGCCATACCTCGCGGAGTCGCCGGAACTTCACCCGACCGATAACCTCGCAGGAACCGCGGCCGCAACGTCGATCCTGCGAAAGTTTGACACGAACACAGAAGCTGCGACCGCAAATAGTCAACCATGTTCGTCGCGTCGGCGACAGACTTCTATCGCGCGCGGATTCTTGGAGGGTGTGAGGTTGGCGAGTTTCGGCAGCGACCTGCTTGCCGCCGCGCTCGCCGGTACCGCGGCGGGCGAGCATCCGCTGCGCCACGTCGCCGAGCTGCCGGCCCGGGGCGGCCGGCCGTACAACTGGCCGCAGTGGGCCGAGCCCGACGTGGTGCGCGCGTTTGCCGACCGGGGCGTCAGATCCCCGTGGTCACACCAGGTGCGCGCCGCGGAACTGGCCCACGCCGGGCGTCATGTGGTGGTGAGCACCGGCACCGCGTCGGGTAAGTCACTGGCCTATCAGCTTCCCGTCCTTAACGCACTGGCGACGGACCCGCGGGCCCGTGTGCTGTACCTGTCGCCGACCAAGGCGCTGGGTCACGACCAGTTACGCGCCGCGCACGCCCTGACCACAGCCATTCCCCGGCTACACGACGTCGCCCCCACCGCCTACGACGGCGACAGTCCCGCCGAGGTGCGCCGCTTTGCCCGCGAGCGCTCCCGATGGCTGTTTTCCAACCCCGACATGATCCATTTGTCGGTATTGCGCAACCATGCCCGCTGGGCCGTCCTGTTGCGCGGCCTTCGCTTCGTCATCGTCGACGAATGTCACTACTACCGTGGTGTTTTCGGCTCGAACGTGGCCATGGTGCTGCGTCGGCTGTTGCGATTGTGCGCGCGATATTCGGCAGCGCCGACCGTGATCTTCGCCAGCGCGACGACGGACTCGCCGGGCGCGACGGCCGCTGAACTCATCGGCCTTCCGGTCGAGGAGGTCACCGAAGACGGCTCACCCCAGGGGGCGCGCACGGTGGCGTTGTGGGAGCCCGCACTGCGGACCGATTTGACCGGTGAGAACGGTGCCCCGGTGCGCCGCTCTGCCGGTGCCGAGGCGGCGCGCGTGATGGCGGACCTGATCGCCGAGGGAGCGCAGACCCTGACGTTCGTGCGGTCGCGTCGGGCTGCGGAACTAACGGCGCTGGGCGCCCAGGCGCGACTGGACGACATCGCACCGGAACTGTCCCCAACTGTGGCGTCGTATCGGGCTGGTTATCTCGCCGAGGACCGCAACGCGCTGGAGCGCGCCCTGGCCCAGGGCCGGCTGCGGGGTCTGGCCACCACCAACGCACTGGAGTTGGGCGTCGACATCGCCGGACTGGACGCGGTGGTGCTCGCCGGTTTTCCCGGGACGGTGGCCTCGTTCTGGCAGCAGGCCGGCCGGTCGGGCCGACGCGGCCAGGGTGCACTGGTGGTACTGATCGCCCGCGACGATCCGTTGGACACATATCTGGTCCACAACCCCGCCGCGCTGCTGGACAAGCCGGTCGAGCGGGTGGTGATCGATCCCGCCAACCCCTACATTCTCGGGCCTCAACTCCTCTGTGCTGCGACCGAACTGCCCCTTGACGACGCCGAGGTCTCCGATCTCGGTGCCGTGGAGGTGGCCGAGGGTTTGGTCGACGACGGGCTGCTGCGGCGGCGCAATGGCAAGTACTTCCCCGCGCCCGGCCTAGAACCGCATGGTGCGGTGGATATCCGGGGCTCCGCGGGTGGGCAGATCGTCATCGTGGAGGCCGACACCGGGCGGCTGCTGGGCAGCGTCGGGGTGGGTCAGGCGCCGGCCTCGGTCCACCCGGGGGCGGTATACCTGCACCAAGGCGACAGTTACGTCGTCGACTCGCTAGATATCGAGGACGGCATCGTGTTCGTCCACGCGGAAGATCCCGGCTATGCGACGTTTGCACGCGAACTCACCGACATCGCGGTAACCGGGTCCGGTGAACGCTTGACGTTCGGGCCCGTCACCCTGGGTCTGGTGCCGGTCAGGGTCACCCATCAGGTCGTGGGGTACCTGCGCCGCCGGCTTTCCGGGGAGGTCATCGACTTCATCGAACTCGACATGCCGGAGCACACACTCGCCACCACCGCGGCTATGTACACCATCACGCCAGATGCCTTGCATCGCAACGGCATCGACGCACCGCGGATTCCCGGATCGTTGCACGCCGCCGAGCATGCGGCCATCGGCCTGCTGCCCTTGGTAGCCAGCTGCGACCGCGGCGACATCGGCGGCATGTCCACCGCGGTCGGTCCCGATCCACTCGGCCTGCCCAGTGTCTTCGTCTATGACGGGTATCCGGGCGGCGCGGGATTCGCCGAACGCGGCTTCCGGCGAGCGCGCACCTGGTTGGGTGCGACAGCCGCCGCCATCGAGGCATGTGAATGCGCTAGCGGATGCCCGTCGTGCGTGCAGTCACCCAAGTGCGGCAACGGCAACGACCCGTTGGACAAGGCGGGTGCCATCCAGGTGCTACGCCTGGTGCTGGCGGAGTTGCCCTAAGCGTCACGTCGGGCAATCCGCCGGACGGCGACCGACCCCTCAACGGTCGACCTCCACGGATGGCATCGTGACGGCCGCGCCGAGGGCACACTTCCTTTTTGCTAAAAAAATGCCTGTATGCCATTACACAGCGCGGCGAATGCCTGGACAACAGTTTTCGCTCGCAATCCCGACTAAGCGAGCGCAGCAGGAAACTACCAAGGCTGCGATGGCATTTGCAAACTCGTCGGCTGCTCCGCCGACGGGCACAGCGCCGGTCCACCGTCCGGCAACTGGCTACGGTCTCCATAGCGCCTGCCTATGCCGATGAACTTGCGGGCGAGCAAATGGGCTGAGTACCCGGCGGCACTGCGACGTCCGGGCGCTGGGTGGCACCGGCGCCGGCAGTTCCCACGAATCAAGCAACGCATCGTGATTGGTGTCGCACCCAGGCCACCCCTGACCCGTGGCACCGCCGTAAAATTGGCCGCATGGCCCACGACTGGTTGCTCGTGGAGACGCTGGGGGACGAACCCGCTGTGGTAGCGCAGGGGCGGCAACTCAAAAATCTCGTCCCGATCACGACGTTTCTGCGTCGTAGTCCGTATCTCTCCGCGGTTCGGACCGCGATAACCGAGTCGGTGCAGACCGGCCAGAGCCTGACCAGCATCACCCCCAAGCGCGATCGGGTCATCCGCACCGAACCGGTGGTGATGTCCGATGGCCGCATGCACGGTGTGCATGTGTGGACCGGTCCCGCCGATATCGAACCGCCCGAACGGCCTACCCCGGGCCCGTTGAAGTGGGACCTGACCCTTGGCGTGGCGACCGACACCAGGGAGTCGTTGGCCAACAGCGGTAAAAACCCCGAAGTCGAGATCACTTTCGGCAGAGCTTTTGCAGAAGATCTTCCGTCCCGTGAACTCAATCCCAACGAAACCAAGGTGCTTGCCATGGCGGTCAGGGCCAAGCCGGGCCAGACGCTATGCAGCACATGGGATCTCACCGATTGGCAGGGAAATCCTATTCGCATAGGTTTCGTCGTCCGCACCGCGCTGGAGCCGGGGCCGGACCGCCAGGACCACCTCATTGCGCGGTCGATGAACTGGCGTGCCGAGCTCAAGGGACCGGTGGCGTCAGCCGACGATCTGGCGCAGCGGATCCTCAACGGACTGGCGCAGGCCGGAGTCCACCGTGCACTCGTCGACCTTCACAACTGGACCCTGCTGAAGTGGCTCGACGACCCCTGCACCTTCTACGACTGGCGGGGCAGCGATACGGACAGACCGAAGGTTCATCCCGACGATCAGCCCCTGATGTCCGCTATGACAACGGAATTCGCTGACGGTCCGACCAGCCGCGTACTGCGGATGCGGGGTCACGACGCCGATTGGGTGCCGGTGCACGTCACCGTCAACCAGGTGGAACTCGAACCCGAGACCTTCGCCGGGCTCGTTTCACTGAGGTTGCCCACCGATGAGGAGATCGCCGCTGCCGGACTGCCGGAAGCCCGGGCCGACACGACCTAAGCCTCTGACATCGGACCCGCTCGTGCGGCAGCGCGCGCCGCCCCGGCAAAGACGACAGCCACCTGAACGGTAACGACGACGTCGAGATCGTCCGCCTCGCATTGCACACCGTCGACCCGCATTTCGCGGGCCACCGCCGTCGCACGCGCGCACGCAGCTCCGACTCCGGACGGCATCCGCGCCGCGGCGGCCAGCGCGGCGAGATCGGCAGCTGCCTGCGCGCGGTGGCGAGCCACCACCGCCGAGCCGACGTATGCGCCGGCGCCCGTGACGCACAGCAGCACCGCGACCATCGCGGCCGCGACAACGGTGGCCGAGCCACGGTCATCGCCCGGGTTCTGCCGCCGCGACGGCTTTGGCGGTAATATCCAACGTGGGCAATAGTTTTGAATTCGCGACCACCGTGGCGACCAGGAAGTCGCCATCTCGGCGTACCTGGATCCGCGCGGCAGCCGGTGCAATGCGGCGAGCAACGTCGAGCGCGGAGCGGTCATCACCGCGCGCGGCCAGTCGGGCGGCCTCGCGCGCGGCATCCACACAGCGCACCTGCATCGACACCGCGGACACGCCCGCCAGGCACAGCACCAACACCACCACCAACGCCGCGATCGCGATTGCCGCTTCAACAGTGCTCGCGCCGGCACACCCGGCTAAACCTTGGTATTGAGCGCTCGACCGATGATGTTGGTCAACGCTGACACGATGGAATCGCCGGTGACGACGGTGTAGAGGATTGCGCCGAAGGCGGCCGCTGCGATCGTCCCGATGGCGTACTCCACTGTGGACATGCCCGACTCGTCGGTCGCCAAGACGGTCATGCGTGCAAGGAGCATGCGAAACATGTTGATCACCAATACATCCTCTCTTTTGAGATGTCTGCCCGACTTTCACAGCAGGCCTGACTGCAAAACATCGCCGGCGAGCCCGGCCACCACCGGAACGATGCCGAGGCACACGAAAGCCGGCAGGAAGCACAGTCCGAGTGGTCCGGCGATCAGGACCCCGGCCCGCTCGGCGGCGGCGGTGGCCGCGTGCGCGGCGTCGTGTCGAGACTGATCGGCCAAGTCTTCGACGCCGTCGGCCAGCGCGGCACCAGAGGACGCAGAACGCCGCGCCAGCCGCAGCAGCGCATCGGTCTGCGCGTCGACCTCGCCGGGCGGCAGGTCCGGCGACATCGACCATGCCACAAAGGGATCGGCGCCCAGCGCCAGCAGATCGGCGGCCCTGCGCAACACCCGGGCCAGTTTCGGCGGCGCGGACGCGGCGGTCGCTGCTGCGGCGGTTGACACCGCCATACCCGCCGCCAGGCACGCAGCCAATACGTCGAGGCTGGATGCGACGGCGAGTGGATCCGGGCCATGTGCCGCCGGCGGCCGCGGCCGGTGCGCGCGTGCCGGTATCCCCGCGCGTGCCCGGACCACGGACGGGCCGGGGCCGATCCACAGTGCCAGGGCCAGCAACACCGCCGCTGTGCTCATGCCGCGAGCCGACCGGTGATTCGGTCCGACCACAGCAGCCCACCGCACGCCAGCGTCGATCCCACCACCAACAACCACCCGCCCACCTGCCCGCTCAACAAGAAATTAAGTGGCCGAGCCCCGATCAGCTGACCGAGTAGCACGCCCAGCAGCGGCAGGCCCGCCAGTATGGCAGCGGTAGCGCGCGCCCCGGCCATGCCCGATGTCACCCGGGCCGAGAACCGTTGCCGCTCGGCGATATCGCGCTGCGCCGTACGCATCAGGGTCGCTATCGCCAGCCCGTGGTCATTCGCCAATTGCCAGCACACCGCGAGTCGGTCCCAGTGTGTGGGCAGAGCCGATGATCGTGCCGCGGCGCGCAGGCCGGCAGCGACATCGGCGCCCAATCGGGCCCGCGCCGCTACCGCGCGCAACGACACTGCAACAGCACCAACGGTTTCGTCGGCGGCGACGCAGAACGCATGCACCGGATGAGAGCCCACTCGCAGTTCGCCCACCAGCACATCGAGGGCGGTTTCCAGCGTTCGACCCTCGTCCATTGCACGCCGCGTGCGACGTCGGCGACGGTAACGCAGGCTCGCAGTTGCGCCGACTATCGCGACTGCAACGACCGTCGTCAGCGGCAACAAGACGGCGGCGGCGACGGCGGCGCACCCAGTCACGAAGCCAGCCCCACCCGTACCGACCCTGACTCGCCGACGGGGCGGTGTCGCAGGGGTGAGCCGGCACCGCGGTGACGCGGGAAAAACCAAGAGCGCGAGCGACAATAGCAGCGCACCCGCCATCGGGCCGTTCATGCTGACATCCGGCTGCGCAGCAAGCGGTGCAGATCGTCGGCATCGCCTGTCATTCCCCGGTCCGCATGCCACACCGTGACCGCCCGAACCCGCCCGTCAATGTGGCGCAGCACGGCGATCTCGGCTAGCCGGCGCCGGCCGGCACGGGTCCGGGCGACATGTACCAATACCTGGACTGCCGCGGCGAGTTGACTGTGCAGTGCGGCCCGATCCAGTCCGCCGAGCGCGCCCAAAGCCTCCAGTCGGGCGGGAACCTCGCCCGGGTTGTTGGCATGCACCGTGCCCGCCCCGCCGTCGTGGCCGGTGTTCAACGCCGCCAGCAGATCTACCACTTCGGCGCCCCTGACCTCGCCGACCACAATGCGATCGGGCCGCATCCGCAGTGCCTGCCGGACGAGTTGGCGTAACGGAACCTCGCCGACACCTTCGATGTTGGCGCACCGCGCGACCAGCTTGACCAGATGCGGATGTCGAGGCGCCAGCTCGGCGGCATCCTCCACGCACACGATCCGCTCTGTGGGCGATACGGCGCTCAGCATCGCCGCCAGCAAGGTTGTCTTCCCTGCGCCGGTCCCGCCACACACGAGGAAGGCCAGTCGGGCGGCGATGATGTCCGCCACCAGTGCGGCGGCCTGGGGCTCGATCGCGCCCAACGCGGTGAGGGCCGCCAAATCCTGAGTGGCTGGCCGCAATACCCGCAGCGACAAGCAGGTGCCTTCGGCCGCCACGGGCGGCAACACCGCGTGCAACCGCACCGCGAACCCTCCGGCACCGATGCCGGTCAGCTGGCCGTCCACCCAGGGCTGCGCGTCGTCGAGCCGCCGCCCGGCAGCCAACGCAAGCCGCTGCGCCAGCCGCCGCACCGCGACCTCGTCGGCAAACCGAATCTGGCTGCGTCGCAAACCGTTTCCATCGTCAACCCATACCGCGTCGGGTGCGGTGACCAAGACGTCGGTAGTGCCGTCCGCGCACAAGAGCGGTTCGAGGATGCCGGCACCGGTCAGCTCGGTCTGCAGCACACGCAGATTGGCAAGAACCTCGGTATCACCGAGCACCCCGTTCGACTCAGCCCGAATCGCGGCGGCCACCACGTTGGGCCGCAGCGGGGCGGATTCGGCTGCCAGCCGCTCGCGCACACGTTCAATCAGCGAGCCGCTCACGCCGCCCTACCCTGCTGACCTGAGCCCGCACGTGGCAGCACGGCAAGCACCCGGCGAGCCGCGACCGCGAGCGCAGATCGGCGCGCCAAGCGCAGACCCCCGTGCTCCACCTGCTCGGCGAGTTGGGGCTGAGCCTTCATGGACGCCAGCAAGGGCAGGCCGGCGATATCAGCGACCTCAGCTGCCCGCAGTCCTCCCGGCGACGGTCCCCGCACGACCAGCCCGACGTTGGGATTGATCGCGGCCAGCACTGGAGCCATCGCCGCGGTCGCCGCGCACGCCCGCACATCGCACTGGCTGACTACGACGACAAGATCGGCCGCATAGAGCGCCGCTTGGGCGGCATCGGTGAGACGACGAGGAAGATCGCAGACCACGGTGACTCCCCCGCGGCGGCCGGCGTCGACGACGGCGTCCACCGGCGCGGCCGCTAGCTCGTAGCCGCGCCGGGTGCCTGACAGCAAGCTGATTCCACGATGTCGCGGCAGGGCGTCGCGCACGGCTGACCAGTTGAGCCGTCCGCCTTGTAACGGCAGATCGGGCCAACGCAGCCCCGGCAGTGTCTCACCGCCCACCAGCAAATCGATGCCGCCGCCCCACGGATCGAGGTCCACCAAGAGCGCCTCGCGGGCGGCCTGTGCCAGGGCGCCCGCGAGCAAAGACGCTCCGGCCCCGCCGCACCCGCCGATGACGGCAACCACCTCGCCGCGCAGGCCATCGTCGCGCGCCGATTCGGCGGCTTCGGCGAGCTCGCGGATCAATTCGTGTTCCTGTTCGGGCACCCTCAGCACATGCTGGGCACCGACAGTGATGGCCGCCATCCACGTCGGCGTCGTGGGTTCGCCGGCCGTCAGCACGCTGACGTGTGCGCGCCGCGGTAGCACCGCCTGCCCGCATCGATCTGCCGCCGCCGCATCGAGCACCACAGCCGCGGCGGCCGACCACGTTTTCCTGCTCACCGCAGAACCGCCGACATGGACCACCCGAACGCCGACAGCGGCGGCCACCCGGTCTAGTTCGTCACGCAACTCCGCATCGGTCAGCGCCGCCAACACGCCCCCGGAACCCGGCGTGGCAACGCGGGTGTTCGTAGTCACCCATTCACGGTGCGGGGCCGTGACCGTGGGACACCAGTCCCAAACACGGATTTGTGGAGAGAGACGCAAGTGTGCACAAAGGTATGGTTTGGCGCGCGCTCAGCTTACGGATCACGCGATCCCCGCAACGCGCGGAAGGCCGCGCCAAGCACCGCGCGGCCAACAAATGTGTTCCCCAGAAAAGGGACGACCCCCGCCAGGGGGGAGGAGGCGAGGGTCGTCGTGTATCAGCCCCGGGGGGTCGGGCTGATACACCCTCGGCTCACGCCGAGTACTGCTTACTATACACATGACAGTGCGCATTAACGCAAGTAGCTGTTCCAGCGAAAAACGCGTTGAGCCGCAAAAATACCGACGGTATGGGCTTTCCCCCGTTTTGCGAGCGACCGTTTTGCGCGCGACGTCTCACCGCCATTGGACCACCGACATATGCTAGGTCGGTGACCGTCTTCGACCCGGCCGCGCACCAGCAAACTCAGCCGCAAACGGCGGCAACCACAGCTCCGCACGCCCGCACCGCGGCGTTCTTCGACCTGGATAAGACCATCATCGCCAAGTCCAGCACACTGGCGTTCAGCAAACCGTTCTTCGATCAGGGACTGCTCAACCGTCGTGCTGTGCTCAAGTCCAGCTACGCCCAGTTCATCTACCTGCTCTCCGGTGCCGATCATGACCAGATGGACCGGATGCGTGCCCACATGACCAATATGTGCACCGGTTGGGACGTCGCCCAGATCAAGTCGATCGTCAACGAAACGCTGCATGACATCGTGACGCCGCTGGTGTTCGGCGAAGCCGCGGACCTCATCGCCGCCCACAAGCTCTGCGGCCGTGACGTCGTGTTGGTCTCGGCGTCGGGGGAGGAGATCGTCGCGCCGATCGCCCGGGCGCTGGGCGCGACTCATGCGATGGCGACTCGAATGGTCGTCGAGGACGGCAAGTACACCGGCGAGATAGCGTTCTACTGCTACGGCGAAGGCAAGGTGCAAGCGATCCGCGAGTTGGCCGCCCGCGAGGGCTACCCGCTGGAACACTGCTACGCCTACTCCGACTCGATCACCGACCTGCCGATGCTCGAGGCCGTCGGCCACCCGAGTGTGGTCAACCCCGACCGCAGCCTGCGAAAAGAAGCCACCGAGCGCGGTTGGCCCCTGTTGATGTTTTCCCGGCCGGTGTCCCTGCGCGACCGAATTCCGGCACCGTCGGGCGCAGCGATCGCCACCACCGCCGCGGTGGGCATCACTGCTCTGGCCGCCGGAGCAGTTACCTACTCACTGCTGCGCCGATTCGCGTTCTAGCCCTGACTCGCGCCGACGCCGATTCGCGCCGACAGGCTGACAGCAAACTTGTCGAGCACCCAACCCGGTGCCGCTTCGCAACATTCGCAGAATTAGGCCTTGCTGTGCTAAGGCTCCAGTAGTACAAATGGAACCACGGAAGCCCGGTGAGGCCTAGGTCGATCCGGAAGAGAAGGTTCGATCTCCCGATCCGGGCGCCCAGCATGGTACCCGGCACCCACGCGGAGTCATAGCCGCGATAATGGCAGAAGTGTTGCGGGCCTGCGTAATTGCGAAAAGCGGAAGGTGTCGACGGCCCTTTGGGTGGGGTTGCAGCCGGAAGCGTCGCAAGATCGCCGAGGCCGCCCACGCAACCCAGAGATGCACGCTTGGTAACCGAGTTCCGTGCTAGCGGGCGGCGGACCGATTATTTCGGGACGCCGCCCGCTCTACATTTGTTCGGACGAATTATCCGTCGCCGTTTTGCGGCTCGTCGGCTACCGATTGGGAGCTATCGATTCGGCAGTGATTCGGCGATCGACAACGCCTCCTGCGCGCCGGCCTGCATCGCCCGGCAACACAGCACCAGCCAAGCGCCCACACCGTCCGGCGTGCCGTCCGCGAATCGGTGTGCGGCATCGCGGTAGTCCGCGGGTTGGCGCATCCAACTCACTTCGGGCACACCCAGTCCGTGCGGATCCAGCCCGCTGGCGATAGCCACCAGCCGCGACACTGCACGAGCCACCACGCCGTCCGCACTGCCAAAAGGCTTCAGCGTCAGCAGCTCTCCGTGTGCGACGGCGGCAACCACCGGCGCAGGCGCCCGCGTGCGGCCGGTCACCAAATCCGCCAGCAGCTCCAGACGGGGCCCAACCTCGCTGTCGGCCCGCGGGCGACCCAACCGCTCGTCAGCAACCAGGTCCGCTGCCGCCAGCATGTGCAGGCGGGCCAATGCCTGCAACGGCGCCCGCTGCCATATACCGACCAGCGCACCCTCACCGCCCTCCAGCGCCTGGGCCACCCGCAGCGCTCCCCCGAACACCGGATCGCCGGCCGCCGGGTTGTCCGGTGTGGCGTGCGCTAAGTCCTCCAGTCGCACGGGCCCGCCGTCGAGCACCGACGAGGCGCGCGCCGACCGCAACGCCGCTTCGGCGGCGGTCACCGGCCAGCGCCGCAGATTCGCCCGGTGCCGGTGGGCCCGGCCCAGCGCGTCGCGGGCCCGGTCGCTCGCCTCGACGACGCCGGGAAGCTCCATCAGCGGGGCCAGCGGGTCAGCCGTCACAGGTTGCCAACCTATCGGGGAGGCACCGGCGCGCGGGGAATGGCCTCCAGCAACTGACGGGTGTACTCGTGGCCGGGCCGGGTGAACAGCTCCTCGGTGGGCGCCTGCTCCACCACCAGGCCTGACTTCATCACCAGGACGTGGTCGGCGATCTGCCGGATCACCGCCAGATCATGGCTGATGAACAAGTAAGCCAGGCCCAGTTCGGCCTGCAAATCGGCCAGCAGGTCGAGGATCTGCGCCTGCACCAGAACGTCCAGTGCCGAGACCGCTTCGTCGCACACCAGCATCTCGGGCCGCAGCGCCAGCGCTCGCGCGATCGCGACTCGCTGACGTTGACCGCCCGACAACTCACGGGGCAGCCGCCCGAGTACCGACGACGGCAGTGCGACCTGGTCGATCAGTTCGAGCACCGCGTTCTCGCGTTGCCTGCGGTCACCGACCCGGTGGATCCGCAACGGTTCCTCGATCGCGCGGAACACCGAGTACATAGGATCCAAGCTGCTGTATGGGTTCTGGAACACCGGCTGCACGCGCCGACGAAAGGCCATCGAGCTGTCCCGGTCCATGTTGTGGTCGATCCGGGTGCCGTCGAACATCACCGTTCCCGACGTGGGTTCCAGCAGGCCGAGCACCATGCGGGCCACCGTTGATTTTCCCGAGCCCGACTCGCCGACGATCGCCAGGGTGCTGGCCCGGCGCAGCCGAAACGACACGCTGTCGACGGCACGGAACTCAATCTGCCGCCACGGTGCGCCGCGCGATTCCCGGTACATTTTGGTCAGTTCGGACGCAACAAGGATGTCGTCGGCCGCCCGGTCGTCCTGCTGGCGACTTCGGGAACTGCGGACCGTCAGCGACGGAGCCGCGGCCACCAATCGTCGGGTGTACTCGTGTTGCGGATCCTGCAAGATTGACTGCGCCGCACCGGATTCCACCACCACTCCGCGATGAACCACGACCACGGTTTCGACTCGTTCGGCGGCCATCGCCAGGTCATGGGTGATCAGCAGCAGCGCGGTTCCCAGCTCGTCGGTGAGTTGCTGCAGATGATCGAGGACCTGTCGCTGCACGGTGACATCGAGCGCGGACGTCGGCTCGTCGGCGATGAGCAGCTCCGGCCGGCCTGCCAAACCGATGGCGATCAGCGCGCGTTGACACATGCCACCGGAAAGCTGATGTGGGTATTTGCCCGCTTGCTTCACCGGATCAGGCATCCCCGCCTCAGCGAGTAGCTGCACCGCACGTCGCCGCGCACCGTGGCCATTCGTGTTCGCGCGCAACGCTTCGCGAATTTGAAAACCGACTTTCCAAACCGGATTGAGGTTGGTCATCGGATCCTGAGGCACATAGCCGATAGAGCGCCCTCTGATCGACCGGAGTACCCGGCGATCGGCCGCGGTGATGTCGCGCCCGTCGAAGACGATGCGGCCAGCGGTGATTCGTCCTCCGGGCGGAAGAAGTCCGAGAACCGCAGCGGCAGTGGTCGACTTCCCCGATCCCGATTCACCTACCACCGCGACGGTCTGGCCCCGCCGCACAGTCAAATCCACGCCGCACACGGAGGGAGCGTGAGCGCCGAACCTGACTTCCAGGCCCTCAACCGACAGCAACGGCGATTCTTCGGTGTTCATGCGCGCAACGCCCGCGAGGCCGGATCCAGAGCGTCGCGCAAAGCGTCACCCATCATCATGAAGGCCAGCACCGTAATCGCCAGTGCACCAGCCGGATAAAACAGTATAGGCGAGCCCGACCGCAGCCGGCTCTGCGCCAGGTTGATGTCGCCACCCCAAGACACCACCGAAGTCGGCAGTCCGACGCCAAGGTAGGACAACGAGGCCTCGGTGACAATGAATACACCGAACGCGAGGGTGGCCACCGCGAAGACAGGGCCCAATGCGTTGGGCAACGCGTGGCGAAGCAGGGTCTGAAAGTTACTCAGCCCTAGTGCTTTCGCTGCGAGAACATAATCGCTGGACCGCGCCTCGAGCACTGCGCCACGAGCGATCCTGGCTATTTGCGGCCAGCCGAACACCGCCAGGATCACGATCACCGTCCACACCCGACGGTGGTGCATGACTCCCATGAGCACGATCGCGGCCAGCAGCAAAGGCAGCCCGAAGAAGATGTCGGTGATACGCGAGACCACGGCGTCGATCCAGCCCCCATAGAAGCCGGCCAGCGCGCCCAGGGCCCCACCGACTACGAAGACCAGCAGAGTCGCGCCGAGTCCCACCATGACCGAGGCCCGCGCTCCGTAAATGGTGCGCGCGTAAATGTCGTGGCCCTGCAAATCGGTACCGAACCAGTGGGCGGCCGACGGGGGAAACAGACTCTGGCTGGGATCGGCGTAGGCCGGATCGATACCGGTAAACCACTCCGGAAACACCGCAACGACGATGATGAAAAGAATCAGCGCGGCGGCCACAACGAATTTCGGACGACGGCGCAACTTGCGCCACGTGTCACGCCAAAAGCCATGTTGGTCTGGGATGTGTTCAGCCATATCGGATCCGAGGGTCAAGGGCGGCGTATAGCAGATCCACCACGAGGTTGGTTATCAGATAGACCAGCACCAGCACCGTCACGATGGACACCACCGTGGGCGCCTCCTGCCTGGTGACAGCTTGAAACAACACACCGCCGACGCCGTGGATGTTGAAGATGCCTTCGGTCACCACGGCTCCACCCATCAGCGCTCCCAGGTCGGCGCCCAGGAAGGTCACCACCGGGATCAGCGAGTTGCGCATAATGTGCACGATCACCACTCGCGGTCGCGAGAGTCCTTTGGCAGTGGCGGTGCGGACGTAGTCGGCGTGCGTGTTGGCGGCCACCGCGGATCGGGTCAACCGCACCACATACGCAAACGACACCGAGCCCAGAACGACCCCGGGCAGCAGCAGTCGCGCAAAGGTCGCGCTTTCGCCGACCGTGACCGGTGCGATCCCAAGCCGGACGCCGAAGACGAATTGCGCCAGGAAGCCCAGAACGAATATGGGGATCGCGACGATGACGAGGCCGGTGATCAGCACCGTGGAATCAAAGATTCCACCCTGCCGCAGTCCGGCGACGACGCCGAACCCGATCCCCAGCACCGCTTCCACCGCCACCGCGATCAGGGCCAGTCTGATGGTAACCGGAAACGCATGTGCCAGGACGGCACTGACCGGGAGCCCGGAAAAAGAGCGCCCAAGGTCGCCGTGCAAGACACCGCCCAGATACCGCAGGTACTGCAGTATGAACGGATCGTCGAGATGGTAGCGGGCCCGCAGCGCCGCGGCCGCTATCGGAGTCAGTGGACGGTCTCCGGCCATCGCCGCCACCGGATCACCGGGTAGCAGGAACACCATGCCGTAGATCAGCAGCGTGGCGCCGATGAAGACCGGCACCATGATGGCGACTCGACGCGCTATGTACCAACCCATCTCAGCCCTTCACGATGTTCTCGTAGTCGGGCAGGCCGTTCCAAGTGACCCCGACGCTTTTGACGTCCATCGACCAGCCCACCACGCTGACGTTGTCCCACAGCGGAACAACCGGCATATCGCGGAACAGGATTCGTTGCGCGTCGTTGGTCAGCGCATCGGACTGGGGCAGCGTGGAGGCGGCCTCGGCGGTCGCCAGCGCCGTGTCGAACTCTCGGTCGGAGTAGCCGACATCGTTGGAACCGGCCCCGCTGGCGAACAGCGGAGCGAGAAACTCGATCATGGACGGGTAGTCGCCCTGCCAGGCGGCGCGAAACGCGGTCGCGATGGTGTGGTTGGTGATCTGGGTGCGAAATCCGGCGAAGGTAGGTTGCGGCGCGCCAACCGCATCGATGCCCAGCACGTTCTTGATGCTGTTGGCCACCGCGTCCACCCATTCCTGGTTTCCGGCATCGGCGTTGTAGGCGATGACGTACTGCCCACTCCATTGAGAGATCGCGTTGGCTTGTCCCCAAAGTTGGCGCGCACGATCGGGATTGAAGTTCAACACGTCGTTGCCCGGCAAGTCCGGGTCGAAACCCGGCAACGACCTGGCGGTGAAATCACGCGAAGGGGTGCGGGTGCCCATGAAGATGCTCTGACAGATGTGCTGACGGTCGACGGCAGCCGACAACGCGAGCCGGCGCAGACGGCCTTCCTCGTCGCCGAAATGCGGTAGCCGCAGCGGGGTATCGAGGCTATGTTTGACCGCGACGGGGCCGCTGGTGAAGTTATTGCCCAGGTCGCGCTTGTAGATCGGCAGCGCGCTCGGCGGAATCGTATCCAGCACATCGAGATTGCCGGAAAGCAGGTCGGCGTAGGCGGTATCCAGGTTCGCGTAGAATTCGAACCTCAGGCCTTTGTTGTGGGGCCGGCGGTTGCCGTGGTAGTCGGGATTGGGCCTCAGGTCGATCTTGACGTTGTGCTCCCAGGCCGGCCCGTCTGGGCCGTCGGCGAGCTTGTACGGGCCATTGCCGATAGGGTAGCGGCCAAAGGCCGCCATGTCGCGAAAGGCTACGTCGGGCAGTGGATAAAAAGCGCTGTGGCCCAATCGCAATATGAAGTCGATGGTCGGGGCCTTGAGTCGCACGGTGAACTCGAGATCATTGACCACTTGCAGCCCAGACATGGTGGTACGTCCCGTTTTCGGGGCCGGCTTTCCCTCGCTGGTCATACCGGAGACCTCGTCGAAGCCTTCGATCGGACTGAAAAAACTTTGCTGCAGTTGGGCATTGGTGCTAAGGGCTCCGTAGTTCCACGCATCGACGAACGAGTGGGCCGTCACCGGCGATCCGTCGGTGAACTTCCAACCCGGCTTGAGGGTGATGCGGTAGTTGACGTTGTCTGTGGTGTCGATCGACTGGGCAACCTCTTTCGAGGGGTTTCCGGCGGCGTCATAGGACATGAGGCCGGCGAAGAGCCGGTCGATGATCCTCCCACCGTTGCTGTCGTTGGTACTGGTCGGGATCAGCGGGTAGGGCGGTTCCCCACCGTTCACCATTACCAGATCGGGGCTCAGCACGCCGCCGCCGCAGCCGGCCAGCGACGTGACCACCAGCATTCCGGCAGCCAAGGTCGCCATCGCGGTTCGCATCCGACGCATGAGCGCGACCCTAGGGCCTGCGACCGCGCCGAGGGGGCGGGGACCGGCTGTCGAGCGCGGGTGAAGTGCCGTACCCGGCCTGGTAGACCCAGGATCCCGCTGTGACTGTCGCTTAGCTCGCCTCGCGTGAAACGCAAGTTCAGGCTGGATACTTGGCAGCGCTAATCACCATTCCCACAATCGGATTGATCTGACTGATCATCGGCCTGCGGGAACGTTCACGTGGTCGTCCGCAGACCAGTCCTTATTCACTACGCTATCCGATGGCTCCGCCGCGCTGGAAAGTCGGCCAACGCACTCATCACCATCGGTATCGTTGCTGCTTGCGTTGAGTGGGCTGGGAATCCTCGGGAACTCCGCCCACACCGCTTCCAGGCACGCCGAGGGGTCACGCCACGATAATCGGTTCGCCACCGATACGTCAATGCGGGTGGGCGAGCGTATCAGCGAAATCGCCTATATTGGAAGGGTTTTAGTATCGCAGCTCCGTCTATGACCGGTGCACCGACGAGCCCACAAGCCGTTGGACCATTACGGTGCCGATTTGAAAATCAGCCTCGGCGATTGCAACGCCACCAGGGGCGCTACCCCACTTGTTGACCGGCGGTGACGGGATGCACCTGCAGCACGCAGGCGTCGATACTGGCCGGCACGATGACCACCTGGACGATGTCGGGAGGGCTGATGGCCAGGTCGGTGTAGGTGGGACATTGGTTGCCGCTGGCGTCGATGGCCATGCCCTCCACGATCGCCTGCGCCTGTGTCGATAGCGACAGAACGACTGTAGGCGGCACATCGACGTCGGCCGGCAATCCGCCCATGTACCCGCGCAGTGTGGGTTCGGCGTGAAGGGGCGGCCCACCGGTGCCAGAGTCGACACCGGGATAACCAGTGAGCGTGCACGGCTCTCCGCCGCCGGCGAGGGTGAATATCAGCGTCAGCGAGCGATGGCCCACGGCGCCCTGAGTCGGGGAGGCGCTGACGGCGACCTGCTCCGACCAGCATGGGCTGGGCTGGTCGGAAGTCTCGGCGGGTGCCGCCCACGCGGGTGTCCCCAGCAGCGTGGTGGCTGCGCAGCTTGTTGCCACCGCGGCGAGGCTAGGGACTAGTCGGCGGGCGCGCCGCCAATGCCGTCCCGGCATACGCGTGATTATGCGTTACGCGGGCGGGCGATGACATTGGATTGGAGCGCGCCAATTCAACTCGCGGGGCTAGGCTCGCAGACGGTTGACGAGCCGAAACCATAGGAGAGAAGCCAGTGACCGCCACCCATACCGAAGGCCCCTCCTCGTACCCGCCGCCGGCGGAGTTCGCCGAACAGGCCAACGCCCGCGAGGACCTGTACCACGAAGCCGAGCAGGACCGGCTGGCTTTCTGGGCCAAGCAGGCCGACAGGCTGTCCTGGACGACGCCGTTCACCGAGGTGCTGGACTGGTCGGAGCCGCCGTTCGCCAAGTGGTTCGTCGACGGCAAGCTCAACGTCGCCTACAACTGCGTGGACCGCCACGTCGAGGCCGGCCACGGCGATCGGGTCGCCATCCACTGGGTGGGCGAGCCTGTCGACGACAGCCGTAGCCTGACCTACGCCGATCTGCAGACCGAGGTGTGCAAAGCCGCCAACGCGCTGACCGACCTCGGTCTGGCCGCCGGCGACAGAGTCGCCATCTACATGCCGTTGATCCCTGAAGCCGTGGTCGCGATGCTGGCCTGTGCGCGGCTGGGCCTCATGCACAGCGTGGTATTCGGCGGTTTCAGCGCCAAGGCTCTACGAGCCCGGATCGCCGACGCCCAAGCCAAGCTGCTGATCACCAGCGACGGGCAGTTCCGCCGCGGCGAGCCGGCGCCGCTCAAGGACGCGGCCGACGAAGCCGTCGGGCAGCCGGACAGCCCCGTCGAGAAAGTTCTGGTGGTGCGGCGCACCGGAATTGACGTCTCCTGGAACGACGACCGCGATGTGTGGTGGCACGATGTCGTCGACTCCGCGTCGCCCGAACACACCGCCGAGCCGTTCGACTCCGAGCAGCCGCTGTTTCTGCTGTACACCTCGGGTACCACCGGCAAGCCCAAGGGCATCGTGCACACCAGCGGCGGCTATCTGACCCAGTGCTGCTATACGGTCCACACCATTTTCGACGTGAAGCCGGAAACGGACGTATTCTGGTGCACGGCCGATATCGGCTGGGTCACCGGGCACACCTACGGCGTGTACGGTCCGCTGTCCAACGGCATCACGGAGGTTCTCTACGAGGGCACGCCAGCTAGCCCAGACCAGCACCGGCATTTCCAGATCATCGAAAAGTACGGTGTCACAATCTATTACACGGCTCCCACGCTTATCCGGACGTTCATGAAGTGGGGCCGCGAGATCCCCGACGCCCACGACCTGTCCAGCTTGCGGCTACTGGGAACGGTTGGCGAACCGATCAACCCGGAAGCCTGGCGCTGGTACCGCGGGGTCTTCGGCGCAGGAAACCTCCCGGTCGTGGACACCTGGTGGCAGACGGAGACCGGTGCGGCGATGATCTCGCCGCTGCCCGGAATCGCTGCGGCCAAACCGGGTTCGGCGATGACACCGCTGCCGGGGATCTCGGCCAAGATCGTCGACGATCATGGCGATCCGCTACAGCCTGACAGCGACAATGCCAAGAACGTCAGCGGATACCTGGTCTTGGACCAGCCGTGGCCATCGATGCTGCGCGGCATCTGGGGTGACCCCGAGCGGTACCAGGACACCTACTGGTCCAAATTCGCCGACAAAGGCTTTTACTTCGCCGGTGATGGCGCCCGCTTCGACCCCGACGGGGCGATCTGGGTGCTGGGCCGCATCGACGACGTGATGAATGTGTCCGGGCACCGGATCTCCACCGCCGAGGTGGAGTCCGCGGTCGTCGGCCATGACGGCGTTGCCGAGGCGGCGGTGGTTGGGGTTACCGACGACACCACCGGTCAGGCGATTTGCGCGTTCGTCGTCTTGTGCGACAGCGACGACGCGCACCACGGGACCCTCGATGAGCTGCGCGCCCAGGTGGCCCAGGAGATCTCGCCGATCGCCCGGCCACGCGAGATCCATGTAGTCCCGGAGCTGCCGAAGACCCGCAGCGGCAAGATCATGCGCCGGCTGCTGCGCGACGTCGCCGAAAACCGCGAGCTGGGTGACACGTCGACTCTGCTCGACCCCGGCGTGTTCGACGCGATCAGGGCGGCCAAGTAGCTCAGGCCGGCTGCGGGATGAATCCCGCGCCCGGCCGGTGCCTGTTGTTGATGTCGGCCAGGATCGAGTTGAACGACATCACCACGGCCGGGGTGTGCAGCGGGATGTATTTGATGATGCAGCTTGGCAGGTTATCGCTGAACGCGCCGTGGATCATCCCGACCAGCAGATTGTCGACGGTCACGGGTGCTCCGGAGTCACCCGGATTGCCACAGACCTGCATGACGATGGTGCCCGGGGTCTGGCCCATCCCCCAGGTGACGCCACACGAATTGCCGGTCGTGCGGCCTTGCTTGCAGGCGATCTGACCGAAGGCCGGATCCGGGCCGATACCGTTGATCACAAAGCCGTTGTAGTCGGCCACCGGTATCACCTTGGCCGGATCGAATTTGATCACCGCGTAATCCAGGTTGTCATTGCCGGCGACCATCGTCCCCAGCGTGCCTCTGCCCTGCACGGCCTCGGCGGCGACCTGCGCGCCAGGGCCGCCGCAGTGCGCGGAGGTGAAGCCGATCAGCTCGCCGGCGGCATCGACGCCGATGGTGGTCAGGGTGCACATCGTGTCCCCATTGACGACGATGCCCGCACCACCGCCCAACGGGACCCTGTCGTCGGCAGCCGCGACATGCGCAGGCAAACCCAGCAGAGCCACCAGCAGCACGGCCACCGTCGCCGCCACGAAGCACCGATGCGCCGTCCGCAAGCGAAACTCCCGTCAGCCGATCGGAACGTCGGAGACCAGCTGCGCCAGTCTAAATGATCACCGGAGCCCATCCGTTGCTGTGCAAATAGCTATGGCCGTCAATTAGTCAGTCCCGTTCGTTGCCGGGCGCCCGGTGTTCGGCTGGCCTCGTCTGGCACCGCGGCACATGGCAACATAAACCGCGACGACAGCGAACCGAGAGGACCGTCTGTGAGCAAAGTCGATGGCAAGAACGGTGTGCCCAGCACGCTGACCACGATTCCGTTGGCCGACCCGCACGCCAGGCCCGCTGAGCCGTCGATCGGTGATCTGATCAAGGACGCGACAACTCAGGTGTCCACGCTGGTGCGCGCGGAGGTCGAACTGGCCCGTGCCGAGATCACCCGCGACGTCAAGAAGGGATTGACCGGCAGCGTCTACTTCATCGCCGCGCTGCTGGTGTTGTTCTACTCCACGTTCTTTTTCTTCTTCTTCCTCGCCGAGCTGCTCGACAATTGGCTGTGGCGCTGGGTGGCGTTCCTGATCGTGTTCGCGATCATGGTCGTTGTCGGCGCGGTGCTGGCCCTATTGGGTTTTTTGAAGGTCCGCCGAATCCGGGGACCGCGGCAGACCATCGAATCGGTCAAGGAGACACGCACCGCACTCACCCCGGGCCACGACAAGGCCGCGCCGCCCAAGCTCACCGGGCCGGAAGGCAGTCCCGCCAGCCCTCCGGCAGATCCCTCGGGTTGGTAGATGTCAGCACCGGATCCGTCGGTGACCCGCATCGACGGGCCGTGGCGCCATTTGGACGTGCACGCCAACGGCATCCGATTCCATGTCGTCGAGGCGCTGCCGGCTGACCCGGATGTGACCGCGCCGGCCTCGGCGCGGCCGCTGGTGATGCTGCTACACGGCTTCGGTTCGTTCTGGTGGTCCTGGCGTCATCAGTTGCGCGGACTCAGCGGTGCCCGAGTGGTCGCGGTCGACCTGCGCGGCTATGGCGGCAGTGACAAACCGCCCCGTGGCTACGACGGCTGGACACTCGCCGGTGACACGGCCGGACTCATTCGCGCGCTTGGGCATTCGTCGGCGACCCTGGTTGGTCACGCCGACGGCGGCCTGGCCTGCTGGACCACCGCACTGCTGCATTCACGGCTGGTGCGTGCCATCGCGCTGATCAGCTCGCCGCATCCGAGTGCGTTGCGACGATCCACTCTGACGCGCCGCGACCAGGGTTACGCGCTGCTCCCGACGTTGCTGCGCTATCAGCTGCCCATCTGGCCTGAGCGTCTGCTGACCCGGGACGGCGGGGCAGAGATCGAGCGGCTGGTCCGCAGCCGAAGCTGTGCCAAATGGGTTGCGTCCGAAGACTTCTCTCAGACCGTCGGTTATCTGCGGACGGCGATCCAGATTCCCGGAGCCGCGCACTGCGCACTGGAGCACCAGCGTTGGGCGGTGCGCAGCCAGCTGCGCGGCGATGGCCGGCGATTCATGAGATCGATGTCCCAACAGCTGGGTATGCCGCTGCTTCATCTACGCGGCGACGCCGATCCCTACGTGCTGGCCGACCCGGTCGACCACAGCCAGCGCTACGCGCCGCAGGGACGGTATATATCCATCAGCGGCGCAGGACATTTCAGCCACGAAGAGGTGCCTGAGGAGATCAACAGACATCTGATGAGGTTTCTCGAGCACGTGCACGGGCCCCGGGTCAGCTGACGCAGGCACCGGTGGCGACCTGGTTGGTGTCGCCGATCCTGGACAGCTGACTGGACACCTCGCTGGCCGTCAACACGAAGCCGGTGTCGGGGTCGTCGACGGCGGCGCCGAACACGACGCCGAGCACATGACCGTCGAGGTCGATCAGCGGCCCGCCTGAATTGCCTTGCTCCACATTGGCTCTGATGGTGTACACGTCGCGGGTCACCGGTGTCGGGTCCCGGTAGATGTCGGGGCCGCTGAGTTTGATGTTCTCGCGAATCCTGGCCGGGGTGGCGGTGAAGTTACCGCCGCCGGGATAACCCATCACCACCACGTTGGCGCCGGTCTTCGCCTCGTCTTGGGCGAAGGCCAGCGGTGGCGGCGGCAGGTTCGGGACGGACAGAATAGCGATGTCGACCGACGGGTCATAGGACACCACGGTGGCGTCCAACGGGTTGCCACTGACATACACTTGCACGCTGCTGGATCCGGCCACCACGTGCGCGTTCGTCATCACGCGCTCCGGCGATATTACGAATCCACTGCCCTCCAACACTTTTTGGCAGCTGGGCGCCAGGCTGCGCACCTTGACAACGCTCGGCGCAGTGGCCTCCACGACCGGATTGTTGGCCAGCGCCGGGTCCGGTGACGCGACCGGAATCACCGGGGTGCGGCTGAACGGCTCCAGCACCGCGGGCAGCCCAGAGGTGTTCAGCAGCGCCGAAAGCCGCTTGGGCACCGTCTTGAGCCAGGGCGGTGCGACCTCATTGACCTTGGCGAGCACCCGCGAGCCCCGGACCGCGGCAGCCAGCTCGGGCTGGTCTTTCGACTGTGTCAGCGGCGTCGCCAGCAGCCAGGCCGCCGTCAGCACCACAACGAGCTGGACCCCCACCCCGATGATCGAGTCGACGGATCGGATTGTGCGGCTGTGGATCGCGCCGCGAACAGCCCGTCCCAGCACCACACCCGCGACCTCACCAACGACGACCAGCGCGAGGATCAGGAACAGCGCAGCGAACAGTTTGGCGCGCGGCGCAGCGATCTGGCTGACGATGTGGGGCGCCAGCAGCACGCCCGCTATGGCGCCGAGCAGCACACCGATAAACGACAGCAGCGAGCCCACCGCGCCCGAACGCCAACCTGAGATGGCTGCGATGAAGGCGACCGCCAGGACGGCGACATCAAGCCACTGCGAAGGCGTCATCGAATTCATCGCGAGCCATCCTCGTCACCGACCAGCACCATCGCCTCGTCCAATTCGCGGATGTCGGTGGTATCCCATGGCCGGGCCCAGCCGGCGACGTCGAGCACCGCGGAGATCACCTGGCCAGTGAATCCCCATACCAGCATCTGGTTCAACAGAAACGCCGGGCCGGCCCAACGGCGGCCGAGGTTGCCGCGGTACACCATCAGCCGGTTGTCCGGATTGATGAAGGCGCGCACCGGAACCCGCGACACGATCGCTGTTTCAGTTTCGTCGACGACGTCCACCGGCCCGGGATCCGGCGAGTAGGCCAGCACCGGGACGACGTGGAACCGTGACGGCGCGATGAACGTCCGCTCCATTGTGGCCAGTGGATGCAACCTGCTGACGTCGATCCCGGTTTCTTCATTCGCTTCACGCAGGGCGGTGGCCACCGGACCGTCGTCGGTGGGATCCGATACGCCGCCGGGGAATGCCGCCTGGCCCGCGTGGTGGCGCAATGTCGAGGCCCGCACGGTCAGCAACAGATCGGCATCATCCGGGACGCCGCCGGCCGGGCCGGACTCCGGACCCGAGAACAGCACCAGAACGGCGGCCTCGCGGCCGTCGCCGCGCAACGATGCCACCGACGACGCAGCCTTGGCTGTCGTCACCATCGCCAGCACCCCGGCGGGCAGCCGATGCCGGTACGCCTCGGGGATCTGACCCACGTTGTCGACCAGCGGACGCAACCAGGACGGGCAGATGTCAGGCGTCAGCGGAACCGTTCCCGGCGAGCGGGCGGTACCCCCAGCACTCACCAGCGCCTCCCTCGGTCCAATACCCAGCTCCACTCATCCCGCGTCGTTTCCGACCGCAGCCGCGATCTCGTCGGCGCTAGCGAAAGCCCGCGGCAGCGTCTGCGCAACGCTACCGTCCGATCGCAGGACCACCGTCGCGGGCATCACATTTACCACCCGCAGCGCCGCCGCGACCCGACGACGACCGTCCTGCAGCGTCGGCAGCCGAACACCCAACTCCGCCAACCGCAGCAACGCGGCCGTCTCGTTCTCGTCTTGATGCACGGTCACCACCATCACGTCGGTCCCGGCCCGTCGTTGATACTCGGCCATCGCGGGCAGCTCAGCCGAGCATGGCGCACACCAATACGCCCACAAGTTGAGGACTACCCGGCGTCCGGCCAGCGCCCGGGCGACGTCAACGGCTGAACCGTCGGCGGCGCATTCCACCGTCACGCCGCGCAGCGCCGCCGGGCCGGGACCACTTCCCGCGGCGGGACAGGGCGACAGGCCGGCACGCTCCCGGGGTCCCGCCAGCGCAGCCGCTGTGTCGGCGTCGCGATGTTCGCGGTCGGCCGGTGGATGGGTGGTTGCGGTTGTGGAGCTGTCGCGCAACTGGGCCAGCAGCGCCGCCGTCAGCGCCACCACCACCGCCAAGATCGCGATAGTCCAACGGGTCTTACCGGTCACCGGCACCGGCCCTGTTTTACAGCCCGGCCAGCGCCAGCAAGTGCTCGGTTTCCGGACCCTGCACCAGGGGCGCGGCGAGCAGCGGTTGAGTGGGACCAAGGCCGAAGGAGGGGCAGTCTTTGGCAAGCAGGCAGACACCGCACGCCGGTTTACGGGAGTGGCACACCCGGCGGCCGTGGAAGATCACTCGGTGGCTCAACATGGTCCACTCATTGCGCTGGATGAGGTCGCCGACCGAGTGCTCGATCTTGACCGGATCCTTTTCATCGGTCCAGCGCCACCTGCCTACCAACCGTGCGAAATGGGTGTCGACGGTGATTCCCGGGATACCGAACGCGTTTCCCAGGATGACGTTGGCGGTTTTGCGCCCCACTCCGGGCAGCGTCACCAGCGCGGCCATGGTCGACGGCACCTCGCCGTCGAACCGTTCCACCAGGGCCTGCCCGAGGCCGATGAGCGACGCCGCCTTGTTGCGGAAGAAGCCAGTGGGACGGATGAGGGCTTCCAATTCGGCGCGGTCGGCCTGCGCATAATCCAGCGCTGAGCGGTAACGCGCGAACACTGCCGGCGTCGTCAGATTCACCCGTTTGTCGGTGCTCTGTGCCGAAAGAATGGTGGCCACCGTCAACTCCAGCGGCGACGTGAAATCCAGCTCGCAGTGTGCGTGCGGAAATGCCTGCGCCAGTGCACGATTCATACGGCGAGCCCGTCGCACCAACCCGGTTCGGGTTTCTTGCGACCAGCGCCTGGCGGCGGCGGCGCCGGGCGTGGGTTGCGTTGACTCAGCGCGTCCGGACGGCTTTGCCACTGTCACCTACGACAGAGTACTGATTTCGTGATCTCGCTGAGACCTTGGACATGTTTACTCTCCTTGTGTCGTGGTTGCTGGTGGCCTGCGTTCCAGGGCTTTTGATGCTGGTGACGCTCGGTTTGGGGCGGCTGGAAACCGAGATTGCCCATAAGACGGTCACGTCGACCGATGTCGACGAGTTCCTTGAGTACGCAGAGGCCGTGGATGTGCACACGTTGGCCCGAGAAGGTATGCCGGAGGCGCTGGACTACCTGCATCGACGGCAGGCCCAGCAACTCGCTCAATCTCCGTCTCCGGCATCGCACGTCGGGAGACATCGCGCCGAGACGATCTTTGCCAGGGACTTCGAAAGCGCCGTCGGGGCCGATTTGCCGTCACAAATACACGCGCATTCGCGCGGCAATCCGCAATTTAGGGGGACTAGACACGTCAATCGTGTGTAGCGTTGGCACGTTGGACACATTGGCCTACCTCTAGACTCGTCACACGGGCATGCGGTTGGCCTGCTGATATCACATCGTTGGAAAGCTGAAGAGGCAACGTGGACGAGATCCTGGCAAGGGCAGGAATCTTCCAAGGGGTTGAGCCTGGTGCTGTCGCCGCACTGACCAAGCAACTACAACCCGTCGACTTTCCCCGTGGACATACGGTTTTCGCGGAGGGAGAGCCGGGCGATCGGCTGTACATCATCGTCGCGGGGAAGGTCAAGATCGGTCGTCGATCACCGGACGGCCGGGAGAATCTGCTGACGATCATGGGCCCGTCGGACATGTTCGGCGAATTGTCGATCTTCGACCCGGGACCACGGACTTCCAGCGCGACGACGATCACCGAGGTGCGCGCGGTGTCGATGGACCGCGACGCGCTACGGGCATGGATCGCCGATCGTCCAGAAATCGCCGAGCAGCTGTTGCGGGTGCTCGCCCGACGGCTGCGCCGGACCAACAACAATCTGGCCGACCTCATCTTCACCGACGTGCCCGGCCGGGTGGCCAAGCAGCTGCTACAGCTCGCCCAGCGTTTCGGCACCCAGGAAGGTGGCGCGATGCGGGTCACCCACGACCTGACTCAAGAGGAGATCGCCCAGCTGGTTGGCGCTTCCCGGGAAACGGTGAACAAGGCGCTCGCCGATTTCGCCCACCGCGGCTGGATCCGCCTGGAGGGCAAGAGCGTGCTGATTTCAGACTCCGAACGGCTGGCCCGCCGAGCGAGGTAAGCGCCCGCGGCTTCAGCGGCGCAGATAGTCCAATTGCGCCTGGACAGACCATTCGGCTGCATCCCAGAGCTTCTCGTCGACGTCGACATAGACGTATTCGACGATCTCGCGTGTCGTGGCATCGCTGCCCAAGTCCCACAACGCAGCGCGCACCTGCTCCAGACGTTCGTGCCGGTGCATCAAATATCCGGAGGCGACGGCCTCCAGATCGGCCAAATCCGGTCCATGCCCGGGCAACACCGCACGCCGGCCCAGGCCTTTCAGCCGCCGCAATGATTCCAGGTAGTCGGCCAGGCTGCCGTCTTCCTTGTCGATGACGGTGGTGCCGCGGCCCAGTACCGTGTCCGCGGTCAGCACGGCATCGTCGAGCACGAACGACAGCGAATCGGCGGTGTGGCCGGGGGTCGCCATCACTGTGATCTTCAGCCCGGCCGCATCGATCACCTCGCCATCGATCAGCTCACCACCGAGGCCGCGCAAAAACCCGCTGCCCGCCGACCGCACCGTCGCCCCGGTCAGCTCGACCAGCTTGTCGATGCCGTCGGTGTGGTCGCCGTGCCGATGACTGATCAGCACCAGTGCGATGCGGCCCAGCCCGGCAATCCGTGCGATGTGCTCATCGTCATCGGGCCCTGGATCGACGATCACCAACTCGTCGCTGCGCGGGCCGCCCAGTACCCAGGTGTTCGTGCCGTCCAGCGTCAACAAACCAGGGTTGTCGGCCAGCATGACCGAGGCAGTGTCGGTGACCGCCCGCAACCTGCCGTATGCGGGATGGGTCAGCGACTTGGCAGCCTCGGTCACGGCCGTTAGCCGACCTCCACGATCAACTCGACTTCCACCGGTGCATCCAGTGGTAGCTCAGCTACACCGACCGCCGAACGCGCGTGCGCGCCTTTATCGCCGAACACCTCCGCGAGCAGGTCCGAGGCTCCGTTGACGACGCCGGGCTGGCCGTGGAAACCGGGAGCGGACGCGACGAACCCGACGACCTTGACCACCCGGGTCACCGCGTCGATGCTGACCAGCGAGTCCACTGCCGCCAGCGCGTTGAGCGCGCAGATGCGCGCCATCGCCTTGCCCTCTTCGGGGGTGATCGCCGCGCCGACCTTGCCGGTGCGGGCCAGCTTTCCGGCCTCCATCGGCAGCTGACCCGCGGTATAAACCAGGTTGCCGGTGCGCACCGCCGGAACATAAGAGGCCAACGGCGCAACCACCCGCGGAAGCGTGACGCCGAGCTGGCTCAGCCGGACCGATGCATTCATGACCCGAGCCCCTTATTTAGGGCGCTTCAGATACGCAACGTGCTGCTCACCAGTGGGCCCCGGCAGTACCGCCACCAGCTCCCAGCCATCGGCGCCCCACTGGTCGAGGATCTGTTTGGTGGCGTGCGTCAGCAGCGGAACCGTGACGTACTCCCATGCTGTCGGTTGGCTCATGACGCGAGCTTATCGGTCGGATATGAACGGCTCTGCCCAGCCTGGTGGCAGCCAACGGACCTCATTGCAAGGACCCACCCGATTTGCGGGGGCCACCGGAGCGTCGGGCTAGCATGCGATGGTGGCAACCACATCTAGCGGCGGTCGCTCTGTCGGCTGGCCGGCGCGCTTGTCGAAGGCCCGTCTGCATTTTGTGACCGGCAAGGGCGGTACGGGTAAGTCGACGGTCGCGGCCGCGCTGGCACTGACCCTGGCAGCGGGAGGCCGCAAAGTCCTCCTCGTCGAACTCGAGGGGCGCCAAGGGATTGCGCAACTCTTCGACGTCCCGCCCCTGCCTTATCAGGAGCTCAAGATCGCGAGTGCCGAGCGAGGCGGCCAGGTCAACGCCCTGGCGATCGACATCGAGGCCGCGTTCCTGGAATACCTCGACATGTTCTACAACCTCGGCATTGCGGGCCGGGCGATGCGCCGCATCGGTGCGATTGAGTTCGCGACGACGATCGCGCCCGGTCTGCGCGACGTGCTGCTCACCGGCAAGATCAAGGAGGCGGTGGTGCGCCTAAACAAGGGGGCCAAGAACCCGGTCTATGACGCGATCGTCGTCGATGCACCACCGACCGGCCGCATCGCGCGTTTTCTGGATGTCACCAAAGCGGTGTCGGACTTGGCCAAGGGCGGGCCGGTGCACTCGCAGAGCGAGGGCGTGGTGAAGTTGCTGCACTCCGACCAAACCGCCATCCACCTGGTCACCCTGCTGGAAGCGCTGCCGGTGCAGGAAACGATGGAAGCCATCGAAGAACTCGCGGAGATGAAGCTGCCGATCGGCAGCGTGATCGTCAATCGAAACATCCCGTCGTACCTGGAGCCTCGCGACCTGGCGAAGGCCGCCGAGGGTGATGTCGACACGGACTCGGTGCGGGCGGGATTGGAGATGGCCGGAATCAAGCTCAGCGACCCCGATTTCGCTGGTTTGCTGACCGAAACCATCCAGCATGCGACACGAATCGCGGCGCGCGCCGAGACCGCACAACAGCTCGACGCGTTGAATGTGCCCCGGCTGGAGCTACCGGCGATCTCCGACGGCGTCGACCTCGGTAGCCTGTATGAACTTTCGGAATCGCTTGCGCAGCAGGGGGTTCGATGAGTGTCACGCCGAAAACCCTGGATATGGCCGCGATCCTGGCCGACACGACTAACCGGGTGGTGGTGTGTTGTGGCGCCGGTGGCGTAGGCAAGACCACTACTGCGGCCGCAATGGCGATGCGTGCGGCCGAATATGGCCGCACGGTATGCGTTTTGACGATTGACCCGGCCAAGCGGCTGGCGCAGGCGTTGGGAGTCAACGACCTCGGCAATACCCCGCAGCGGGTTCCGCTGGCCCCGGAAGTCACCGGTGAGCTGCACGCGATGATGCTGGATATGCGCCGCACATTCGACGAGATGGTGGTCCAATACTCCGGATCTGATCGGGCGCAAGCGATTCTGGACAACCAGTTCTACCAGACGGTCGCCACTTCACTCGCCGGGACGCAAGAGTACATGGCGATGGAGAAGCTTGGTCAACTGCTGAGCCAGGACCGCTGGGACCTGGTGGTAGTGGACACTCCCCCGTCGCGCAACGCTCTGGACTTTTTGGATGCGCCGCAACGGTTGGGCAGCTTCATGGATAGCCGCTTGTGGCGGCTGCTGCTCGCGCCTGGCCGAGGCATCGGGCGATTGGTCACCGGCGCAATGAGTTTGGCGATGAAGGCGTTGTCTACCGTGCTCGGTTCGCAGATGCTGGCCGACGCGGCAGCGTTCGTGCAATCGCTGGACGCCACATTCGGCGGGTTTCGCGAGAAGGCGGATCGCACGTATGCGCTGTTGAAGAGGCGCGGTACACAGTTTGTTGTGGTGTCTGCGGCCGAGCCCGACGCGCTGCGCGAGGCGGCATTCTTCGTCGATCGGCTGTCGCAGGAAGGTATGCCGCTCGCGGGGCTGGTCTTGAACCGCACCCACCCGACGTTGTGCGCATTGCCGGTCGAGCGTGCGATCGACGGACGCGAAACGCTGGAGGCAGAAGCAGACTCCGAGGCCGCTTCGTTGGCCGCGGCCGTGCTGCAGATCCACGCCGACCGGGCCCAAACCGCCAAGCGGGAGATCCGGCTGCTATCCCGATTTACCGGAGCCAACCCCCACGTGCCGGTCATCGGGGTTCCGTCGCTACCGTTCGACGTTTCGGATCTGGAAGCTCTGCGCGCGCTCGCCGATCAGATCACTGCGGTCGGCGAACGGTAGCGCGGCGGCCCGACAAGTAGCCGGCCAGTCCGGGCAGAGCGGCGTTAATGCGGGCCGGCGCAACGTTCGATGTAGGGGTTATGGCCGCTTACGGCTTAGCCAGCGTATTTGACACAACCAAGTGATCACTGCCGAATTCCTATTGGGCACAAGCCAGTTCCTATTAGACACGCTCCAGTAAGCACCGCTGTCCAGCGTTGTAACAGAAACGTAATGAAGAGCAAGCTAACCAAGCCCCTGGCTACCCGGGGATCGCCCAGGTAGCCGGATCACCTATTCAGCGGTGCCAGAATCAGCCGATGCCGCGGTTTCTGCGCTTGTCGAAGAAGTCTGACCAGGAGATGACTTCGGGGTGCTGCTTGAGCAGGGCCCGGCGCTGGCGCTCGGTCATACCGCCCCACACTCCGAACTCGACCTTGTTATCCAGCGCGTCCGCTCCGCACTCCTGCATTACGGGACAGTGACGGCAGATCACTGCGGCCTTGCGCTGGGCGGCACCCCGGACGAACAGCTCGTCCGGGTCGGTGGTCCGACATAGTGCTTTCGATACCCAGGCAATCCGGTCGTCTGCGTCGACGCTGCGTAATACCCCCTGTGCGGCCGCGATGCTTGTCCTACGCGCGGCCGGTCGTGTTACTGACACGAGCTGTTCCCTTCCTCCCGGTCGCAATTTGCGACCGCCTCCCTCGGGTGCAGACCCTGCTGCGATCTACGCCACGCTGTGAGCTTCGGTGTTACCTGCATCTCACCGTGTGTCTAAGTTAGGTGGTCAGGTGTCAATTGCGCAACAGTCCGATAACACTTTTTTGGGACGAGCGTGCCGTCTCGTCCAGAGTCATAGGTCCGCACAAGGCATCGTGTACGCACTTTGGGTGCCTCATCGGTAGCGCCACCGCGAATATTGGCTGAGGATCATGATCAAGTTCGCTGGTCACGGCCCGTTACGGTCTTTCGGAAGTCAACGGCATGGTGGGGTGACCGGGGGCCGCTACTCTAGTACGCATGCCGGAGCGCCCCCCCGTAGCCCTCACGATTCTCAAACTTGCGGGGTGCTGCTTGCTGGCCAGCGTCGTCGCGGCCGCGCTGATGTTCCCCGTCGCCGGCGGAGTGGGGCTGATGTCCAACCGGGCGTCTGAAGTGGTCGCCAACGGCTCGGCCCAGCTTCTCGAGGGACAGGTGCCCGCGGTGTCGACCATGGTCGACGCGAGGGGCAACGTGATCGCATGGCTGTACTCGCAGCGCCGGTTCGAGGTGCCCACCGACAAGATCGCCAACACCATGAAGCTGGCGATCGTCTCGATCGAGGACAAGCGGTTTGCCGACCATAACGGGGTGGACTGGAAGGGCACGCTGACCGGACTGGCCGGTTATGCACGCGGCGACGTCGACACCCGCGGCGGCTCGACCATCGAGCAGCAGTACATCAAGAACTACCAACTGCTGGTAACAGCCCAAACCGACGCCGAAAAACGCGCCGCGGTCGAGACCACCCCGGCGCGCAAGCTGCGCGAGATCCGGATGGCACTCACGCTGGACAAGACGTTCACCAAGCCCGAGATCCTGACTCGCTACCTCAACCTGGTCTCGTTCGGCAACAACTCGTTCGGGGTGCAAGACGCGGCGCAGACCTACTTCGGCATCAACGCGTCGGACCTCAACTGGCAGCAGGCGGCACTGCTGGCGGGCATGGTGCAGTCCACCAGCACCCTCAACCCCTACACGAACCCGGACGGTGCGTTGGCCCGGCGGAACTTGGTCCTGGACACCATGATCGAGAACATTCCGCAGGAGGCCGACGCCTTGCGCGCCGCCAAGGCTCAGCCGCTGGGGATATTGCCGCAGCCGAACGAGTTGCCGCGCGGCTGCATCGCGGCCGGCGACCGCGCCTTCTTCTGCGACTACGTTCAGGAGTATCTGTCTCGCGCCGGGATCAGTAAGGAACAAGTGGCCAGGGGCGGCTACCTGATCCGCACGACGCTGAATCCGGACGTGCAGATCCCGGTCAAGGCGTCCATCGACAAGTTCGCCAGCCCGACGCTGCCGGGTATCTCGAGCGTGATGAGCGTGATCGCGCCGGGCAAGACCTCCCACCACGTGATGGCGATGGCCAGCAACCGCACCTACGGCCTGAACCTGGACGCCGGCGAGACGATGCGACCACAGCCGTTCTCGCTGGTCGGAGACGGCGCGGGGTCGGTCTTCAAGATCTTCACCACGGCCGCCGCGCTGGACATGGGGATGGGCATCAACGCCACCCTCGAGGTGCCGGGCCGGTTCCAGGCCAAAGGCATGGGTAGCGGCGGGGCCAAGGGGTGTCCGAAGGACACCTGGTGTGTGGTCAACGCCGGTAACTACCGAGGGTCGATGAATGTGACCGAGGCGCTGGCCGTCTCACCCAACACCGCGTTCGCCAAGCTGATCCAGCAGGTCGGGGTGACGCGGACGGTAGACATGGCGATCAAGCTGGGCCTGCGGTCCTACGCCGACCCCGGCACCGCCCGCGACTACAACCCCGACAGCAACGAGAGCCTGGCCGACTTCGTCAAGCGGCAGAACATCGGTTCGTTCACGCTCGGCCCGATCGAGCTGAATGCTTTGGAGCTGTCGAACGTCGCGGCCACGCTGGCGTCCGGCGGCGTATGGTGCCCGGCGAACCCGATCGACAAGCTGATCGACCGCAACGGCAACGAAGTCGCCGTCACCACTGAGACGTGCGATCAAGTGGTGCCCGAAGGTCTGGCGAACACCATGGCCAACGCGATGAGCAAAGACGCCGTGGGCGGCGGCACGGCGGCCGGTTCGGCAGGCGCGGCGGGCTGGGACCTGCCGGTGTCCGGTAAAACGGGCACCACCGAAGCCCATCGTTCGTCCGGGTTTGTCGGCTTCACCAGCCACTACGCGGCGGCGAACTACATCTATGACGACTCGACCACGCCGACGGATTTGTGCTCGGCTCCGCTGCGCCACTGCGGCGAGGGCGACTTGTACGGCGGTAACGAGCCGGCCCGCACTTGGTTCACCGCAATGAAGCCGATCGCGACGAGCTTCGGCGATATAAAGTTGCCGCCCACCGATCCCCGCTACGTCGACGGATCAGCCGCGTCACGGGTGCCCAGCGTGGCCGGGCTGGATATCGACGCGGCGCGACAGCGCCTCAAGGAGACGGGCTTCCAGGTTGCCGACCAAAACAACTTCGTCAACAGCAGCGCAAAGCAGGGCGAGGTAGTCGGAACAACACCAAGCGGCGCAACGATTCCGGGGTCGATCATCACAATCCAAGTCAGTAATGGCATCCCGCCGGCTCCGCCTCCGCCGCCGGAAGGTGCGCCGCCGCCGCCGGCTGGGTCGCAGGTGGTGGAGATTCCAGGTCTGCCGCCGATCACCATTCCGTTGCTGGCGCCACCGCCGCCAGCGCCGCCGGGGCAGCCGCCTCCGTAGGCCTTGTGGCGCAGCAGATACGCTGTCAGCGCGCGAGCGGCAGTAGGCTGCCTGCATGGCTGATGTTCTGCGCGCCCTGATACGCACCGGCGCCGTTGCGCTCGGCTCGACCGTCGCCGGCATCGGTTACGCCTCGATTGTCGAGCGCAACGCGTTCGTCCTCCGCGAGATAACCATGCCTGTGTTGTCGCCGGGCTCCGCACCGCTGCGCGTGCTGCATGTCAGTGATCTCCATATGCTTCCCAACCAGCGCCGCAAACAGGCCTGGCTCCGCGAGCTGGCCAGCTGGGAGCCCGACCTGGTCGTCAACACCGGCGACAATCTCGCGCACCCCAAGGCGGTGCCCGCGGTCGTTCAGACCTTGGGCGACCTGCTGTCCCGTCCGGGCGTCTTCGTCTTCGGCAGTAACGACTACTTCGGGCCGCGGCCGAAAAACCCGGCGAATTACGTGACCAACCCGTCTCACCGCGTCCGGGGTGAGCCGCTGCCATGGCAGGATCTGCGGGCGGCGTTCACCGAGCGCGGCTGGCTGGACCTCACCCACACCCGCCGTGAGTTCGAGGTGGCCGGCCTGCATATCGCCGCGGCCGGCGTGGACGATCCGCACATCGACCGGGACAGGTACGACACCATCGCGGGACCGGCCAGTCCGGCCGCGAACCTGCGGCTGGGATTGACCCATTCCCCCGAGCCGCGCGTACTGGATCGCTTCGCCGCCGACGGCTACCAATTGGTGATGGCCGGACACACCCATGGCGGCCAGCTGTGTTTGCCGTTCTACGGCGCTCTGATGACCAACTGCGGTCTGGACCGGTCCCGGGCCAAGGGACCGTCACGATGGGGCGCCAACACGCAGCTGCATGTCTCTGCCGGGATAGGCACTTCGCCGTATGCGCCGGTGCGGTTCTGCTGCAGGCCCGAAGCAACGCTGCTGACGTTGATCGCCACCCCGATGGGTGGCCGAGATTCGAACAGCAACTTGGGCCGCACGCAGCCAGCAGTTTCGGTGCGTTGACCGATCGGACCCGGATCGCGGTCCGCAGCCTGCCACGCAGCTGGACGGACAATGCGATCCGGCTGATTGAGGCTGACTCCCGTCGCAGTGCTGACACTCACCTGTTGCGGTACCCGCTGCCATCGGCCTGGTGCGCTGACGTCGACATCGCGCTGTATCTCAAGGACGAGACGACTCATATCACCGGCAGCCTCAAGCACCGGTTGGCGCGCTCGCTGTTCCTTTATGCGCTGTGCAACGGCTGGATCGGAGAGGGCACCACGGTGGTCGAGGCATCGTCAGGTTCGACGGCGGTGTCGGAGGCCTACTTCGCAGCCCTGCTGGGCCTGCCGTTCATCGCCGTGATGCCGGCTGCCACCAGCTCCGCCAAGGTGGCGCTGATCGAATCACAAGGCGGCCGTTGCCATTTCGTGCAGAACTCCAGCGAGGTATACGCGGAGGCGCAGCGCGTTGCCCAAGAAACCGGCGGGCACTACCTGGACCAGTTCACCAACGCCGAGCGCGCTACCGACTGGCGGGGCAACAACAACATCGCCGAGTCGATCTTTGTGCAAATGCGCGACGAGAAGCATCCGATCCCGGAATGGATCGTGGTGGGTGCGGGAACCGGCGGAACCAGTGCGACGATCGGCCGCTACATCCGCTACCGGCGCCACGCAACCCGGTTGTGCGTTGTCGACCCGGAGAACTCCGCGTTCTTTCCGGCCTACGCCGAAGACCGATACGACATCGTGATGCCCACGTCATCGCGCATCGAGGGCATCGGCCGGCCGCGCGTTGAGCCGTCATTCCTGCCCAGCGTGGTCGACCGCATGGTCGCCGTGCCCGACGCGGCGTCGATCGCGGCGGCCCGCCACGTCAGCGCAGTCCTGGGACGGCGGGTGGGGCCGTCGACGGGCACCAACCTGTGGGGCTCCTTCGGCGTGCTCGCTGAGATGGTCGCCGAAGGCCGCAGCGGTTCGGTGGTCACGCTGCTCGCCGATAGCGGCGACCGTTATGCCGACACCTACTTCAGCGACGAGTGGGTCAGCGCACAGGGACTCGATCCAACCGGCTCCGCGGCTGCGCTGGTCGAATTCGAGCGCTACTGCCGTTGGGTCTAGGCCCCGGCCTGGGGTTTGGCTACTCGACAGGCCCGTGCGATAGGCTGTCGTGGCTTCAAGCGGGGTGTGGCGCAGCTTGGTAGCGCGCTTCGTTCGGGACGAAGAGGCCGTGGGTTCGAATCCCGCCACCCCGACTCAGATAAGGCTGGTGACAGCCTTATGGAGCACGGCTAGGCAGTTTGCTCCAGCGTACCGCGTACGCTTTCTCCCTCGGATTCACTGCTACCGATGGCATTTGATGGCCGTAGCGCCGCCGCGCGGTGCTGGTCGAGTACGTCAGCCAGAGCATCCAAGTCTGAGTCGAACAGGTCAGCGTAGGTCCGAAGGGTGAGGCTTGGGTCTTCGTGACCGAGCATCCTCGCCAGCGCCAAGACGTTGCCGCCCGCAGACACCGCCAAGCTGGCGGCTGTGTGTCTCAGGTCGTTCGGCGTCACCTTCGGGAAGTCCTTCAGCGACTCGCGGGCAGCGTTGAACACACGAGGTCGCCAGTGGGAGACCCGGAGCGGCCCACCTTTGGACGCTGAGAACAGCAGATCCTCTCGGCCCTTGCCGACCATCTGCTTCCCAAGCTCATCCGCGAGGAACGCAGGGAAGGGCACTGAGCGGCGCTCGTGATCCTTGGGCGACTTCCACTCCAGACGACCATCCGCCTCGGCTACCGCTTGCGTGATCTGCAGGCGACGACGAAGCATGTCCACCGACGCAACCGAGAGCGCCGCGAGTTCACCCCAGCGCAGGCCCGTGTAAGCCAGGAGGCGGATCACCAGCCCCTGATCCGCTCCGGCAGCGAGCGCCAGTTCCTCCACCTGCTGGTGAGTGAGGTAGGCCCGCGACCTGAGCTGACGCCTGGGTGCGTTAATCCCGTCGCATGGGTTGCGGATTAGCCGCCCGTCATCGACCGCGTCGTTCAGCACCATCCGTAGCACGCCGAGCGCATTCTCGATGGTCGGCACACCGGTTCCGGCGTCGACCAAGTCTGCCACCCAAGACTTGACATCTTGTGGGGCCACCTTCGTTACCTGCAGCTCACGCCACTTGTCGGAAACGTGCGCCCGCCAAGTGTGTTGTCTGGTGGCCCGTGTTGTTTCTGCGATGTCTGCCTTGCGAATCCATAGCAAGTACTGCCGCGCCACCGTCCATTCCCCCGTCACGGGCGGTGCGATGTCTACCCCGCTGCGGGTGATCTGTTTTAGCCATTCGTTGGCGTCGGTTTTGTACTTGAATTGCCGGGTGTGCTCTTTGCCGTTGCTGTCGACGTAGCGTGCTCGCCATTGATTCCCCGTGCCGTGCAGCTTGGTTCGCTGACCGGAGCGGCTGACCCACAGGTTCTCTACCCCTTGGCGCTGTCCTCGTTGTTGGCTCATGGCTCGAATCGTAGGGTACGCGTCCGACCGTGGAACGGCGGATTTTGTGTGTGAGCAGGGGCACAGACTTTCCCTCAAGAGCGTGAACCGGGTCGTGGTGCAGTAGACGGGAACAAGTTGAAAGTAGCTGGCTGACAACAGCTACCACGTCTTACGGAGGATCATGCCCAACACAACAAGACCCGACGGCGAGTTGCTCAGCATCAACGACGCCGCCAACCTGAGCGGCCACAGCGTAGCCACCTATCGCTGGTATCGCGCCAACGGTATCGGGCCAAAGAGCTGGAAGTGCGGACGCTACATCAGGTACTGGCGTTCAGACGTTCTCGCATGGATGGCCGCACAGGAAGCCTCAACCGCGCGTGGTGGTGTGCGATGACCGCGCCGAGCGAATACCTCACGGACCTCTCGGGTCTCGCAAAGATGGACAACGCCAACCTGATCCGCGACCTTGAGAATTGGTGCTTACTCGCGAACGCTGCCGCCTACGACATCGAAGGTGTCCGGAACTCTTGCATTCTCACGTCCCACGCTCTCGTCGCGTTCCTGCAACTACAGGGCTTTGAGGCCGAGGTCTTCCGCGCTCGGGCAAGGGCACATCTCACCAAGGAGTTTGAGCAACGGCTCGGCAGGCCAGGCCACGGCGCATACGCCGGGGAAAGGCATTTCTCTCACGGCGGCTGGGCCGGTCACCTCGCAGTCTCGTGCGGTGACTTCGTACTCGACCCGACACTGGATCAGCTTGAGGCAGAGGGCCAGCGTCCCCGGCCCGCCGTGTTCGTCAAGCCGGTCGGCTGGGATGTCCCGCCGCCGGATAGGCCGTGGCAGGGCGGCGCTTGGCATTACTGGCGTGACGGCGACCTCGACGTGGGCCACGCTCGGCATCCCCGCCAGGTCGGCTGGAAGTCGACACCAGCGGCACGACGGAGCAGTTGGATGGAAGTGGTCGACCTGATGATCAGCCTCAACGGCAAATCAGCGGACATCGAGGATTGGAACGTTCTCGCGACCGCCAAGGGCGGCGTACGGTGAGCGACCTTGCAACTGTTACCGCCGACCGGCGTACCGTGCGCCTGGCAGAGCTAGACCGGGCGTTCGGCCATTGGCTAGGCGTTGACTACGACCTCGATGCCATTCACGCCACTCTCGCGGTCGCCGCAGTGAACCGCCTCGACGGGGACCCGGCGTGGCTTCTGATCGTCGGCGGTCCCGGTAACGCGAAGACCGAAACCGTCTCGGCACTGGGCACTTCCGGTGCGCACGTCGTCTCGACCATCGCCTCCGAGGGTGCTCTACTGAGTGGCACCAGCATGGGCGAGCGGTCATCCGACGCCACAGGCGGCTTGCTAAGAGTTATCGGGGACAGCGGCGTACTCGTACTCAAGGACTTCACCTCGATCCTCTCTCTGCCGCCGAGCGCACGCCCCTCCGTTCTCGCGGCGCTGCGGGAGATCTACGACGGCCATTGGACACGCACACTAGGCGCTGACGGCGGTCGCAGTCTGGAGTGGTCCGGACGGATCGCGGTGATCGGCGCAGTGACGACGGTCTGGGACAGCGCACATACGGCCGTCTCGGCGATGGGTGACCGCTTCGTCCTACTCCGGCTCGATTCGTCGCACAACAGAATCGCAGGGGGACGGCAAGCCGTTGCAAACACGGGCAGCGAGACCCAAATGAGACGAGAGCTAGGCGCAGCCGTCAAGGTTGTCCTAGATGGCGTGGACACCAACGCAATCTGCTTAGATCACCACGAGAGTGACGCTTTACTGGCTGCCGCCGATCTCGTGACACTCGCCCGAACGGCTGTCGAACGCGACCGGCAAGGGAACGTTACCTATGCCCACGCTGCTGAGATGCCAACACGATTCGTCAAGCAACTCACCCAGATCGTGCGCGGTGCCGTCGCTATCGGGATCGACCGGGCCGACGCAATGCGTCTCGCGATCCGGTGCGCCCGTGACTCGATGCCACCACTACGGCTAGAGATCCTAATGGACTTGACGGCCCATCGGGACTCGACACCGAGCGACGTTCGCAAGCGTCTCGATAAGCCACACAACACGATTGACCGCGAGCTGCAGGCGTTGCACATGCTGAAATTGGTCACGCTCAGCGAGAAGCCCTACAGCAACAGAAGCGGCGACGAACGCACCCGCTGGCACTACTCACTTAGAGACGGAACCAACGCCACGACAGTGTTTCCAGAAATGTATCTACCCCCCCTCCCCCAAGGAGGGGTGCGTGGGTCTACATATATCTCTGGAAAGGGGGCTGCGTCGAGTGTGTCCCGATGAAGATCGGCGCCACGATGAATCAGCCACGCCCACTGCACCACTCAGCACAGACAGTGCACACGCTTCGCTGCGGGTGTCGCGGCGTGCGTCCCGCTGGTACGCAAACCAGAGTCCCCAACTAGGAGAAAGAAGTAACTCATGAGCACCAACGCCAAGACCAACTCGACTGCTTACACTCGACTGATCGATGATCTCCTCTGGCTACACGCCCGGGGACCCTCAAACGACGGCCTGCGGGAAGCGGTGGACGCGATGATCGCCGAGTACACCGCCAATCCTGATCACTACAGCGATGGGTCGCCTATCGGTGAGCAGTACATCCCGCACTACGCGCCGAACGTCATCGCTTGGGAGCCGCTTCCTCCGCCGTATCGCCGCACCGCCGAGACGGATACATCATCAACGACAACAACATTCGACAGGGACATCACGGTCGACGCTCTCACCGATTTGATCACTTGCCATGGCGCGGTCAAGTTCACGGAGCTCGCCAACTACCTGGAAACCCTGGGAATCAACACAGCCGGCGACGAGGAACTCACCAGCGAGCATGTCAACCAACCGCCCGTCCGAGCTGGCACCACACTGTGTGACGGCGTCAGCTACGAGTACGTCGAGATTGTCGAGGCGCTGTTCCGGTCGAAGAAGCGCGATGATGAGTGGTGAGCGGCGACCGCACATGCAGATCCGCTGCCGGGAGCGGGCGTTCGGGTTATGCGAACCGGCCGTTTATGCCTTCACTACACCTTATGCCACTGGCCATCGTTGCCGCACTCGTACAAACTTCCGTAAATGCTGACGCGTCTCTCACCTGGGGCGTAGAAATTCCACTCGCCGTTCTCCCAATAACCGCACGCCGTCCCAAAAGGCGCTTTTGGCTTGTCGGGCTGAACTGGGCTCGCTTGGGTCGTAGGCGGCCGAACCGGGTTAGGACCCGGGGGCTGGACCTGGGCGCTGGCGGTTGCAGGATTGAGCAGCATTCCAAGCGCGGCCGCCGACGCCAGCAGACTGGCGGCGGCGACTCGACGCCCACGGCTGCGGGCGGGGCTGTGTGTGCTTATGACTTCGCTTTTCATAACTGCGTTCCTTTTCTTCAGTGTTTTCTTGATCGCTTTTTGCGATGCGCAACACTGTGCGGCACAAAGCACTGCTTCCGGAATGGCCGGGAAGCCAGATTGGGTTGCCTCTAGGGATAGGGTTTGCTATCCATCCAGCAAGCAATCGCGTGATGAGGGAGGGTCTCTATGTCGGCTCATCTGGAGATCTGGAAACCGTCGGGGCGGGAGCTGTTCATGCTGAGCGGCCAGCGAGTGACCGTCGGGAAGGCCGCGACGAATCTCCTGTCGCTCGAGCACGACGCGACCGTTTCACGGTTGCATGCCATCTTGGAGAATCTCGGGTCCGCCTGGTCGATAAGGGATTTGGGAAGTCGCAACGGCACCTATGTCAACGGAGAGAAGATCTTTGCCGAACGGGTCCTGCGTTCTGGAGACCAGTTGCGAATGGGCAGTTCGAGGATGGTCTTCTGGGGCCTCGAGCAATCCGGCGAACCAGACGCAAACGACGGGACGCTTACCGCCGAGCCGGTGGCGCCGCGGCTCACTCGGCGTGAACTTGAGGTCCTGATCGTCTTGTGTCGCCCCTTGGTGTCAGACGATCCGTTTCCAGAGGCCGCTTCAGTTCGCCGGATGGCAAGTGAGTTGTTCGTTACGGAGGCAGCCATCAAACAACATCTTCAAAACCTGTACGACAAGTTCGCTATCCCTGCCGAGGGTGATCGCCGGGTCCGTCTGGCCAATGAGGCCCTCCGACGCGGGGCGGTCACGCTCGCGATGCTGCGCGATGACGGTCTCGAGACGAGTAACTGCGGCGCCAAAAAGCAGAGATTTCGGGTGCGGTCGTCTGACGACTTCAGTGCGGGCGCCTCAACCGACGGTGGTTGCACTCGATCACGCGAGTGCTTGCTGAATGGATAGGAAACCCTATCGCTAGAGGCAGCCCAATCTGGCTTCCCGGTCATTCCGGAAGCAGTGCTTTGTCCATGACCATTTCCTTCATGAATTCGTCATGAATTAGGCAACGACAATGCACATGACCGAAAGGAAGTCAACGAGGAGAATGCCATGACCGCCAGTAACATCCACCCGTCGACTGCCGTCGACCAGCAGCACCCTCTCCGGTCGGCGCTCTCCAGGAGCTTCCGGGTCGCCTTCATGGTGACTGTGACTCTGGGCACCTTGGCTGGGACCGGGCTGGTCCTCTGGCTGTTGAAAGCGCTCGCGACGAGCAGGTACGGCGTCTACTTCGGGGTCTAGCCCGAAGTGATCTCGGCATCTTGAGGAGGTCCCATGTTGAAGTCGGATATCGCGGTTGTGCTCGCCCTGTGCGCCGCGCTGGCATCCGCGATCGGCGCGGTGAGCCGTCAACAGTCCGCGCATGAGGTCACCGACGAACCAGTCGGCCACTGGGAGTTGTTCCGCATGTCGTTGCGCGACGCCCGGTGGTGGCTTGGCGGCGGGGGAGCCGTTGCCAACTACAGCCTGCAAGCCGCCGCGCTGGGGGTCGGGTCGGTGATGTTGGTGACGGCGCTGCAGGTGACGGCGCTGCTATTCGCCCTGCCGGTCTATGCGCGGCTGACCCATCAGCGGGTGACCCGCTGGCAGTGGATGTGGGCGACGGTGCTCGCCGTCGCTTTGGCGGTGGTCGTCACGGTGGGCGACCCGAAGGCCGGGCAGTCGCAGGGGTCGCTGACAACCTGGACTGTGGTGGCCCTGGTGTTGGGTCCGCTACTGGTGTTCTGTGTCCTGGGTGCGCGCATTTGGCCCGGTCCGCGTGCGGCTGTACTGCTGGCGGTGGTGGCCGGTTCGTCGCTGGCCCTGTTCGCGGTGCTAACCAAAGCCGTCGTCGCGGCGGCCGGACATGGTTTCGGGGCGCTGCTGTGCGCGCCGGAGTTCTATGTCTGGATACTGGCGGCGTTGGCAGGGATGATCTTTCAGCAGTCATCGTTTCGCGCTGGTGCGCTGACCGCCTCAATGCCGACGGTGACCGTGGCCAAGCCAGCGGTGGCATCGGTTCTGGGCATCGTGGTGCTCGGCGAGACCCTCAACGCCGATGGCGTGGGCATGATCGTCCTCGCGTCGGCGGTGATAGTGGTGATTGTCGCGATAGTGGCTCTAGCCCGCGGCGAGGCCGACACGGTGGCGCTCAGTAGCGAGCAAAACGCGGAAACCTCTGATCAGGCTACGGTGCCCGAGACGCTAACCCGGCCGCGCGTAACGTTGGGTCCGCGGTGCCAGCGACACCTATCCTTGGCGAGCGCAGCTGCTCGTGCCGCATGAGCGTTCCTACGCGCTGACGGTTCGTGAACAAGTCTGCTGCCCGAACCACATTGGGCGACAACTAGGTTGAGCCTATCGCCGAGCGGACTAAAACTGCTGGCGACGGACTGCGGACCGACGGGCCTGTCCAGGGGCGTCGCCGCAGGCAGGCCATTAGCCAGGCACCACGCTAATCGGTTCGGTCTCCACCGAGTACGTCGAAGTAGTCGAGGCGTTGTTCAAGACCAGGCCAGTGATATTGGAGATTGGCGACCCGGCGTCCTTCAGAAGCCATGAAGAGCCGTGGTGGGTGGCGTGGGCGGGCTGGCCGCCGCTCACATGACGCCGGAGCGGGTTGCCTCGGGGTTTACCCAGGTGCCGGTGTCGGACGAAGTAATCGACCTGTTCGAGCGCCTGGAGCGGATCTACCGCGAGCACAGAGGGCTGAGATACGGCTGTGCCAGTTGTGCCGGATCGGGAGTGTGGCACAACTGGCATAACGGGCGGTCTAACGGAGCCCCAGCTCGCGCAGTAGAGCGAGTTCGGCCTCAAACGGCTTCTTGCGCTTGCGCTTGGGAGACGGCGCAGGGGCCTGGACGGGGATGACCTTCCTGTCCGGGCCTTCTTCGTATCGCTGGTAGCCCCGGATTGGGGTGTCGAGCGGCTTCCCGGTCCGCCAGAGGCGATAGTGCGAGCTGCACCAGCCACGCGAGCGGGCGACACGGCCGCAGCCTTCCTTGCATTGAACCATCGGGGTCTCCTTTACGTCGAAATATGTGGGCCTTCCGTGGCGTTGGTCACATTAGGGTTGCGCCCGAGGGAGGAAGCACAAATGACTGACCAACTCGGCCACGGTGATTGCGTGTCATGGCTGACCCGCTTCGGCATCCAGGTGGACGGCCGGTTCATCGGGTACCACAGCAGCAACGAAGCCCTGGTTCGGACCATCGACGGGCACTTGTTCCGCGTGCCGCTGGACAACCGAACGGTCGTGCGGGCCGAATGCCCCCCTCCATTGTCCCATCGAATTGCATTTGCATAGGTCGACCGGATTTTCGGCGGGGACGGAGAGGCGGCTTTGCAGGGGTGTGCGGGCATGGTCGCGTTTGGGGGTCCCCCCCAGGCAAACCAGGCGCGGGCGTAAGAAGGACCGCGTGCTACTGCTTCGAGTTCCAAACGGGCAGCGCCATGATGACCGACGCCAGTACCGAAGAGCACAGAACGACCACCGTCATGGCATCGCCTCGGCCCACTCGATATGCCCTTCGTAGCCAAGCGTTTTCGCCATGTCGCGGTAGCGATCCCGGAAGTGCGCGTAAGCCGTCGCCTCGCCGTGAGCCCGCGCCAGCAGAGCCCGCAGCCGCAGCAGCCAGATGTCGCGCACAACTTGACCTTCATCGGCTGGCGCGGACGCTAACCGCTCGATAGCGGCGTCGGCTTCGGCACCATGGCGCCGGTCAGCGGTGGTGGTTGGTTGCCGCAGGAGGAGCTTTCTGCCGGGCGCATGCGGGCCGATGGCGGCTCGTTGCGGATGCGGCGACCACTTTCGCGGGTGCCCCAGCATGGCTGGTTGCTCGGTTGGTTTCCTGCCGGGGGGCGCGGCGGCCGTGGTCGTCGTGGTCGCGTGCTGGCCGCTCGACCTGCTCGGGGTGTCAGGTCCGACGTTGAACCAGATGCTCATCGTGAAGGCCGCCATTGCGGATTGCTCGGTTTCGCCGTGGCGCGTTGAACCATATTGAGACAGCTGCCGGATGAAAAGACCGGGTGCCAGGTGCGCATCGCCCGGCCAGCGGTCAACAACGCGATACATGAGTGGCATGCCGGACCGGCATGTCGGGCGATCGCGAAGAATTCCTGAATCGAGCCACACGACTGTCGATAGATTTACTGTCGATAGATTTAGCGCGAACCTGCCCTCAACCAGCGAAACGGTATGCCAATCGCCGCCGATCACGCCCCATTCCTGCTTCTTTCGATCCGTGCCGAGGACGAAGCGGCTGATGACGAGTATCTGGCGATGATGCGGTTCGCCAGCCTTGATGCCACCGGACTGCATCGTATCCGTCTGACGCACAGGTCTTTAGGATCGATCGATTTCGCCAGATGGTCCGGCATCATCCTAGGCGGTGGACCATACAACGTCAGCGACGCCGAGGACTGGAAGTCGGCGATACAGCAACGTGTCGAATCCGAGCTTTTGCCGCTGATCGGTCGTATCGTCGACCGCGACTTCCCCTTTCTCGGATGTTGTTATGGCGTGGGCACGCTCGGTTCGGTTGTCGGCGCTAGCGTCGACGGCACCTACAGTGAGCCGGTCGCCGCCGTCACGATCACACTCACAGTCGCCGGTCGCCACGATCCGCTGTTTGCAGAGCTTCCCGACGTCTTTGATGCGTACGGCGGGCACAAGGAGGGAGCCACTTCGCTCCCCACCGATGTCGTCTGCCTGGCATCCTCAGACAGCTGCCCAGTACAGGCGTTTCGTGTAGGCAACAACGTGTATGCGACGCAGTTCCACCCGGAACTCGATGCGGACGGCATGTGCACGCGAATAGACGTCTACAAGAACCACGGCTACTTCGCGCCCGAGGCGGCGGAATCCCTGAAATCAGACGCACGACAACGGAATGTCAAATATCCCCCAACCATCTTGCGGAGATTCACCGAGCGGTACGCACGGCGAACGTGACGACCACAGAGCATCGGGTCTCCTTCCTCAGCGGGTATCCAATCCGCGACCGGCGTCATCGGTCGATGGTTTGAGGGGACATGCCGCGCCCTTAGAAAGGCCATCCTGTCCGCCCGCCCGACCCGCACACCAAGGCTGCCACCGTCATGTCACGCGGCCAGCCCGCTGCCGTTCACGTCACTATCGTGTCACCGCTGGCCAGCCAGCATGTGCATATCGCCGCCGCGATCCGGCCAACGGTTAGCGCTACGCCGTGCCTCGGGGCGGGGTCTGCGGCCGGATTTCGCCGATGCGCGAGGTAGGAGCGTGCCTGGTGTGACATTCTGCAGGGGTGTCGGCTGATCCGGCTGCTCCTTCGGGGGTGGTGACGTTTCTGTTCACCGATGTGGAGGGTTCAACGCGTCGGTGGGAGGCCGACGCGGACGCGATGCGGGCGGCGCTGGCCGCCCATGACAAGGTGTTACGGGGGGCGATCCAGGCGCACGGGGGCTGGTTGTTCAAGCACACCGGTGACGGGATGTGCGCCGCGTTCGCGTCACCCAGATCCGCCGTTGATGCCGCCGTGGCAGCACAGCGGGTGCTGGAGTTGCCGGTGCGGATGGGCATCGCGACCGGCGAGGCAGAGTTGCGGGAGTCCGACTACTTCGGAACGGTGCTCAACCGGGCGGCGCGGGTGATGGCCGCCGGGCACGGCGGTCAGATCCTGCTGGCGGAATCGACGGCGGGTCTGCTCACTGGAGTCGATCTGGTCGATCTGGGGCCGCGAAGGTTGCGGGATCTGCCGACCGCGGTCGGGCTGTTTCAGGTCAGAGCGCACGGCCTGCGGAGCGAGTTTCCGCCATTGCAGGCGCTGGATACGAGTCCGGGGAACCTGCGGGCTGCGACCACCAGCTTGATCGGACGCGAGTCCGAGGTCACCGAGATCGAAGCGGCGGTCAAGGCGCATCGGTTGGTGACGCTGACCGGCGTGGGTGGGGTCGGCAAGACCCGCCTGGCGGTGGAGGTAGCTGGCCGGCTCGCCGATGAATTTCCTGACGGCGTCTGGTTTTTCGAGCTGGCTGCGGTCACCGATCCGGCGGCGATACCCGATGCAGTGGCGGCGGTGCTGGGTATCACCCAGCAGCCGGGAAAGAGTGTGAGCGAGTCGGTGGCCGCTGCGTTGGAGGGCCGGGTCCGGCTGTTGGTGATCGACAACTGCGAGCACGTGCTTGACGCCGCCGCCGACCTGATCGAAGCCATCCTCGCGCACTCGGCGACTGTACGAATCCTCGCCACCAGCCGCGAAGGACTCGGAGTGCCCGATGAGCAGGTGTGGCCGGTGCGCTCTCTGGACGCGGCATCGGGAGTCGACTCGGCGGCGGTGAGCCTGTTCGTCGAACGCGCTCAAGGCATTGCGCCGAGCTTCTCGATGGTCGAGGGCGGTGAAGCCGCCGCAGTCATTGAGATTTGTCAGCGCCTGGATGGGATTCCATTGGCCATCGAACTGGCCGCCTCGCGGATGGCGTCGATGACCGCCAGTGAAATGCGTGATCGCCTTGATCAGCGGTTTCGGCTGCTGGTCGGCTCGCGGCGCGGACTGGAACGCCACCACACGCTGCGCCACGCGGTGGCCTGGTCCTACGACCTTCTCGATGACACCGAAAAGACTGTGCTGGACCGCTGTTCGGTCTTCGCGGGCGGATTTGACCTGCAAAGCGCCTGCGCGGTAGCCGGATCAGATGACCTCGACGAGTACGCCATCCTCGAGGTACTCGACGCTCTTGTGCGCAAGTCGCTGCTGGTCGCCGACAGGTCTTCGGGGCGGACCCGGTATTCGATGCTGGAAACGATCCGCCAGTTCGCCGAGGAACAACTCGTCGCCGGTGGTGAAGCATCCGAGATTCGGGCCGCCCACTCGCGGTACTTCGCCGGACGCGAAGCCGACATCCTGGCCCTGTGGGACAGCCCCCGCCAGCGACAGGCCCTCACCTGGTTCACTCTCGAGCTGGCCAATCTGCGCACCGCGTTTCGCTGGGCCGCCGACCACGGCGATCTTGATGTCGCCGCCACCATCGCCAGCTATGCGGGGTGGCTCGGCGCTGCGGTCCAAACCTTTGAGCCGATAGCCTGGGCTGAAGAGCTGATCGAGCCCGCCCGCGCCGTCGACCACCCCCGGCTCGCGTCCCTGTATGTGATTGCGTCGCTGTGCTACACGACCGGACGGATCGAGGCGGCTGTCCGCTATTGCGACGCAGGCCAGATCGTTCTCGGCAGGAGCCGCGAGGCGCTGCCGTACGGCTCCGACGCCTTGCTTGGAGCTGCATACCTAGCCATCGGGCAGCCCGAGCGATTGGCCGAGTGGTGCCGCGCTCAGCTCGCACGCCGCCGCGACACTCACGTCCACATCCGGGCATGGCTGGTTTTGGCCCTTTCAGTGGCTGGTTCCGGTGGGGAGGCGATGGATTCCGCGGATGGCCTCATCGAGGCTGCGGAGGCAACAGGCAACCCGTCCTTGCTCGCGTTCGCGCTCGCTACCTACGGTTGGGCTTTCCGTGACGCAGATCCCGTCGGGGCGCTGAACGCCCTTGGCCGGGGTCTGGTGATCGCTCAAGACAGCGGCAACCGCGCCCAAGAGTCAGCGCTGGCGGTGTTTCTGGCACGACATGAGGCCGAACACGGCGACACCGCGTCCGCGTTCGATCACCTCACTCTGGCAATCCGCAACTACCACAATTCGGGCGACACCACGACGATCCGCGGCCCGCTGGCCATCCTCGCAGCTCTTTCCGACCGGCTCGGACGCTACGAACCGGCGGCCACCATCGCCGGCTTCGCCCTCTCAATCCCATTGGCCGCAGCGGCGGTCCCCGAAATCACCACCGCGATCACCCATCTCCGCAATGTGCTCGGCGAGGCGACCTACGAATCGCTCGCCCGCAAGGGCGAGACGATGACCACCGCCGCCATCGCGACCTACGCCTACGACCAAATCGACCAGGCCCGAACAGAACTCGAACACCCTGGTTGAGTTGCGCGAGTCGCGTGTCGAACGCAAGAGCGGCGCAGCACCCTCTCAATCGCCTCCAGCAGTCTGTTCGGCCAAGACGCGGTACACCGTCGCCCGGCTCACGCCGAGGGCGTTGGCAATCGTGCTCGCCGATTCGCTGCTAGCATGCATCCGCTGCGCCAGAGCAGCTTTCGACTTGTTGCCCGTCGTCAGCCACGCCCTTACTTTTGCGTCCTGGCACCAAGGATGTCGTGGAACAAGGTTTGGCGGAGGGCGAGTTCCCTCGGATCGCTGACCAGGTGGAAACCTAGCCTATTCGTCACATAACCGTATCCAATGCCGGTGTCAGGATCAGCGAATCCGAACGATCCCCCCAGTCCGGGCGTTCCAAACGCACTGTCCGAGGAACCAAAGACACATAGAGAGGAAGGTTTGCCAAAGCCAAGGGAGAACACCGTGTCGACGTGTAACACCTTGTCGCGCAGTCCGTTTGTCGGTGGTATTGCCGGTTTTCTTAGACCATCGAGGGTGCTTGGGGTTAACCCGATCTCAGAACCGCCGGTGGCGGCGCTGCCGTACAGTTTGGCGATCGACCGCGCGGTGCCGATGCCGTTGGCGGCTGGCATTTCGACCACCCGTAGCTCGTCGCGGTTGAAGTGTCCAGGGACTTTGATCCCTTTGGCGAGCGCCATGGACCGCGCGGTCAAGCCGAACGGATTGAACGTTGCCGCCACAAGCCTTGGCGGCAACGTGTTGAGGTGCAGCAGCATCTTGGCTCGCGACCACGCACGCAAGTGCGCCACGCGGTCGCGGTCCACCGAGGCCGGTAGCCCTATATAGAAATCCAGACCGAGTGGTTTGGCTATCTCCTCGGCGAAGAACTGGCCAAGTGAACGCCCTGCCGGGTCGACTCGGCGGATCAGCTCACCTTCGTACCAGCCCAGCGTGAAACCGTGGTAGCCATGTCTTGTCCCTGGCGTCCAAGCGGGCACCTGCGCTGCCAGCTTCGACGACATCTTCATCGGGTCGGCCAAATCGCCCAATGCCAGCGGCGGGTCGATAGCGGACAGTCCGGCTTGATGTGACAGCAATTGCCGCACGGTGATCGCGTCTTTGGACGCCTGCGCGAACTCCGGCCAGTAATCGGCCACTCTGGCGTCATACGAGATAAGTCCACGGGAGGCGGCCACCGCGACAGCCAGCGAAGCAACGCCTTTCGTGGTCGAGAACACGTTGACGAGGGTGTCTTGCTCCCACGGCGCTTGAGTGATCCCGTTGCGGAAGCCGCCCCACAGATCAGCGACCTTGCGGCCATCCCGATAGACAGCCACGGCGGCACCGACCTCCTGACCGCTGCTCAGGTTGCGGCGGAAGACGTCGGCGATCTTTCCGTATCCCTCGTCGACGCCTCCACCAACGAGATCGGGCGAGATTTTGAGTTTTTGAGCCATGTTTCGCCCCGTCGCCTGCTTGGCGGACTAGCCGCTGTTACCGCGCATCGAAACTAGCAGATTAGTGTGAGTGACCTGCACATTTTCTGTGAATAGCCGCGCAGTCCGCAATGGACTGCGCGGCTTTTAAACGCCTTTGTTTGCTTCCTGTGCTAGCACCCGGTAAACCGTCGCACGGCTCACCCTCAGCGTGGCCGCGATCGTGCTGGCCGACTCACCACTGGTGTGCATCCGTTGCGCCAGCGCAGCTTTCTTGTCGTCCAGCACCTTCGGACGCCCGATGTGCTGGCCCCGTGCCCGCCGCGCCTCGCGTGCCGCAGCACGCCGTTCACGGCCCAGCTCCAGCTCTAGTTCTGCCAGGCTCGCAAGCACTCCCGCAACCATTCGGCCTGTTGCGTTAGAAGTGTCGATCCCTTCGCGCAGCGACCGGAGCACGATTCCGCGCTCACCGAGTTCGCGGATCGTGGTCATCACCTCAGCGGCATTGCGCCCCAGGCGGTCAATTCCAACGACGACGATGGCGTCTCCGGGGCGGGCGTAGTCCAGAAGCGCCGCAAGACCGGTCCGCTGTTCCCGCGTGGATGCTCCCGATAGCTTGTCGCTATAGACGCGGTTCGACTCGACACCCGCTGCGGTGAGCGCGTCGAGCTGTTGGTCCAAGGACTGGTGGCCGGTGCTGACGCGGGCGTATCCGAGCTGTGCGCCTGTGGTTGGGGTTGCGGTTGCGGTCATGACATGAAGTCTGTCTCATAAGTCTCAGAACAGCAAGTATTGCGACGGGACTTCTGAGGCGGCTTTTGAGACGAGGCGACGTGGGCCTTTGCCCGCCCCTTGACTACTCGGCCCGTCTGTCTCACAACTAAAGATTTGAGACGAGGCGACACACTTGAACGGCTGTGGAGCAGACTGGCAAAGGCAAGTAAGACAGGAACTGATCGGTCGTGGTGGTCTAGACCCAGGGAATAGCCTGGTCTGTAGCCGACTGCCAGGGGTGAGCACATGAACATGCGTGTCAAGGAATGGTCGCATTGGGCGGCGGGCTATGGACTTCCGCGTGCGACGCTGAAACTGTTTGCATACCGGGGTGATCCATTGTCGCGGCTGCTGATCGACACCAGGCAGGCCGACAACATTTATCCGCGCATCGAGCAGGTCCGCCACCAGTATGGGCGCATATCCTTGGTGGAAAAGGTCGTCTGGGTCACTGCTGATGCGCAGATTGTCCGCGAGGTATTGCGGGACAACCGGTTCAGGACCGTCAAACCACGGGACCGGTCACCTTTTCGTCTAGTCCAGTGGATCGTGGCCAAGACCGACCCGGATCTGCTAAACCCCATCGAGCCGCCGTCCATGCTGGTCAGCGATCCTCCTGAGCACACGCGGTTGCGTCGCCTGGTGTCGCGGGCGTTCACTCCACGGGCGCTCGACGGGGTCCGCGCCCGTATTCATGAGGTAGCCGACGGACTGCTCTGCGATCTAAAGGGCCGGGCGGAGTGTGATTTGATCCCCGACTACACCTCCCGGATCCCCATTGAGGTTATCGCCGAGATGCTGGGAATCCCACGCGATGAGATTCGGTATCTCGATGCAATCGGTGACGCGGCAGCGAAATTGACTGCCACCCCTGCCGCACCGTGGCGCGATTTTCGGGACGCCGCGACAGCTTTGCGCGAGTTCGACCAGTATCTCGGGACGCATATCGAGCGGCTACGTCAAGATGACGCCGCCAACAGCATCCTGTCCGGCGTCATCCACCACAGTGATCTAAGCGACATCGAAATCAGGATGTTCGCGGCTCTGCTGCTTGGCGCGGGGTTCATCACGACCACTCATGTCTTCGGCAACGCCGTCGTGGCGCTCGTTCGTCACCGGGATCAACTGGTCGTGCTGCAAGAACACCCCGAGGGATGGCCCAACGCGATCGAGGAGATTCTGCGCTACGACACAGCCATCCAATACTTGGGGCGAGTCGCCACCGAACCCGTCGACATCGAGGGACACACCATACGGGCGGGCCAGGCGGTATATCTGCTGGTGGGCGGGGCTAACCGAGACCCGGCAGTCTTTGACCACCCCGAGGTGTTCGACACGACCCGCGCCAACACCCGCGAGCACCTAAGCTTCGGCACCGGTATGCACGTGTGTCTGGGCGCGGCACTCGCTCGCATGGAGCTACATATTGGTCTGCAGTTGTTGTTCGAACGTTTCCCCCGGCTCACCCTGGCCGGTGAACCGACACTGAACGAAAGCATAGGACTGCACGGACTAAAACATCTGCCCGTCTCCCTGGGAGCGGCAAATGTCATCGTTCCTTAGCCGCCGCAGGAGGCCAACCGATCCTTGAACCCATGGACCATTAGCAGACCCCCTCTCCTGGCGTGCTAACACCGTCCGGTGCGCATATGGATGACGGCGGCGTACCAGGGTCCGCTGTGCCGTCAGTCTGCATGTGTCCCCGGTAAGGCGATGCCTGTTAAGGCGCTGGCAACGGGAGACACGCTGTGTGGCGGGCGACTGACCGTCAAGCAGTTCTCACTGCGTACGCAGTTGGGTACGTTTTCCCTCTCGATGGTCATTGCTAACAACCGTGGGAAGTTGACGGCAGAGTGCAAGTCAGCAGCCACTTTCCCACCAATGCCATCACTAGCCCACGTGAGCCATATTCCCTGGTCGCCGTCGTTCGGGACGAAGAGGCCGTGGGTTCGAATCCCGCCACCCCGACCATGTGATGGGTCGTCTGCGCGAGATGACAGTCTGACCTCGGCCTTCAATACGCGCCGTGGCCACGGTGCACGCGCCCCTGCCTGAGCGGCCATCGGCATCGGCCGCCTAGGCTTCGAGCTCCGGTAGCAACCGGCGCCGCTGATCGGTGGCTGGTGCTGCGGCTGCCCAGATATGCAGTTGCTGCCGCCCGACGAGACGGCAGCGGTGAGTGGTCGCCAACTGGCGAGCCGCCTTTGTGAACGCTTGATTTGTCACCACGACCGCTTGATCACAACCGTGGTGCCGTGCGCCGGAAACAACCTGCTGCACAGCGGCGACGCCGACAGCCCTTGCCAGCCTCTTACATTGGACCGCCATGCAGGTGCTGTGTTTCTTGGCGATCAGATCCACCCCGTAGTCACCTGTACTAGGGGTGCGAATGACGCTCCAACCCCTGGTTCGAAGCTGTGCCGCAACGAATTCCTCGAACTCGACACCCGACATTTGATCGACAGCTGCCATCCCCGACGCCACGCGTTTGAGGTCACGTCTTCGCTGTAATCCGACTTGGAAGCGGTCCCGTTGAATCGAAAACCACAAGAGGATAAGCACCGTCAGGACGAGACCGCCCAACCCGGCCGAGAATCCAGCCGTCACGCTTGTGGTGGCCTGCTGAGTGAAATACCAAGGGAGAGCGAACCCGAACAAGGGGAGGGACCCGAGTAGCTTCTCCATGACTCCTCAAGCTGTTCAATCTGTCGGTGCCACCCGACACCCACTTATCCGATGAAGCTAGTGGATGGCTATGACAATTCGGCGCAGGCGAGCCGTGCGGTGCGCTACCGCGCGGAGGCCGCGATAGGGCGGAACCGGACCCTGGTGCCGTAGCGGGGGGCAAGCATGATGGAGCGCCGGACGATCTTCTCAGGCTTCTCGTCGACTGCGCTGAACTCGCCCTCGCGCAGCAACACGTGCAGCACTGTGATCAACTCCCGCATCGAGAAGCCCGCTCCCAGACAGCGCTTGACACCACCTCCGAACGGAACCCACGCGTAGGTCGGTGGCCGGACGCCCAGGAACCGCTCGGGACGGAACTCGTTCGGATGCTCGTAGGTGTCGGCGTTGCGGTTGATGGCGACGATATGGACGACGATTCGCGTGCCGGCGTCAACGCGGTAGCCGCCGATGGAAAACGGTTGCGCGGCAACGCGCGCCGTTAACGGCGCGGGCGGACGTATCCGCAAAGTCTCGTTGATCACCGCCGTCGTGAACTCCTCCTCGCCGCTCACGGCTTCTTCCCGCACACGCTGTAGTGCATCGGGATGGTGCAGCAGCAGGTCGAACGCCCATGCCAGCGTGGTCGCGGTGGTTTCATGACCCGCCAGCATCAGCGTGATCACATCATCGCGAATCTCGCTGTCTGACAACATTTCTCCATCCTCGCCGCGAGCACACATGAGCAGCGCCAGAATGTCGAGTTGCTCGTTCAGGCGGGGATCGCTTCGCCGCTGGGCGATCAGCGGCATGACGACGTCGTCAATCTCCTTATTGGCTCGGTCCCGGGCCGGCCACACTCGCAACGTACCCAAGCGACGCAACGCGTAGCGGACGGTCAATTGCTCTGACACACCTAGGTTCAACAGACGTTCGAAGGGCCGGCCCAATCGCCGCACTTCGTCGGAATCATCGACACCAAAGATGACCTTTACGATCACGTCCAGCATCAGCGACCGCGCCGCACGCAGCATCTCGAACGGACGGTCAACCGGCCAGCCGCACATCGCCGCGCGGGCCGAGTTCTCCAGAATCGGCACGTAGCTGCTCAGCGCAACGCCGTGCAGCGGAGGAGTCAACAGCTTGCGGCGCCGCAGATGTTCCGGCTCCTCTTGCACAAACATCGAGCCGGACCCGTAGATCGCAGCCGCGGGTCCCACGCCTTCTCCCCCGAGCAGAACGTCTGGCGGAGCGGTGAAAACCTGCTTGACCAGCTCCGGGTCGGACACGATCGCAACGTCGCCCAGGCTCAGAATCGGCATGGTCATTATCGGCCCATACCGACGTATCAATCGCAGCGTCCGCCGCTCGCCGCCCACCAGGTAAGCCAGCGCATACGCCGCGGCGAACGCCGTGCGCAGCATCCGGGGAGCGGGAAGTCCGGGCGGACGGCTCAGCGCATCCGGTGCCTTGTCCGGGCCAAGTGCGGATGCTGCCACAGGTACGACAGAAACACGGCGTTATTACCGGGTCAACGTGGCGCCCAACGTTCGACTACGCGCACCGCTCGGGTTCGGGCTCGCACAGCGGCGTCACCCCGCGAAAGCGATATCGGTGTGCCGCCACCCAGCGGTAGACGACGTTTTGCAGCGCGCCGATTCCGGGGAGTCGATAGATCCACAACGGCAGCGGCGTGCCGAGCGCTGTAGAAAGGGCCGCATTGATTGCGTGTGCACCGGCGAAGACCGCGCCGGATGCGTCCAGCCACCACGCCGACTCGGGTAACCGGTCATTGGGAACCCCAACTCGCTCGGCTATTCCCGGAGCCTGCAGCGGTTCGATGCGGAGCCGGCCCGTTCGATTCCACCGAGCCATTCGATTGACAACGCGGGTGCACATCCCGCATTGGCCGTCGAACACCAAAATGCCGTCCATGTCCCGATTTTTTTTCCGGTGCTCCCAACGCCGCCGACCGATGAGCGCAGCGGCATTAGGCGCAGTCAGCGCAGATCGGCAGCCCGGAACTCGAGGTGCGCAACCGGCTGCGGTGCTGCACCAGAAAGCAGCTCGAGCAAGTGAATTCGTCGGCCCGCTGGGGAATTACCGTCACCGAAAGCTCTTCACCGGCCAAGTCCGCGCCGGGCAGCTCGAAGAAGGGCACATCGTTGGGGTCGTCGTCGACGATTGCCGTGGACGCCCCGGGCAGAGTGGGCGCGAGCTCGCGTAGGGCCGACCGGTCCTGGGTCTCGACGTCGGACACGCGGCGTGCGTCGTAATCGCTTGCGGTGGCCATGGGTGCTCCTTCCTGCGGAGGGCCGGGTTGACGCACTTCCCTGTACTCACCCGTGGCTCAGGCGGTACCCCGTTCAGGAGCCATTCACACCCGTCGAGCCGAAGAAATTGCGTGCGCGACAATTGACGCCGTTTGGAACCTCAACCAGCCGTGCCGACCGCCGCGACGCACGCGGTCAACTGCCCGGCGGGGGTGTGCCGGAATGCGTGGCTTCCCACTGCTGCGGTTCGGCCCGGCGGACCCGGTGATGGGCGAATACCAGCCGGCGGGCGCCCGCCGCGGCGCACACGGCAGCCAGGATCACCGCTACACACCCAGATCAACCGGGTCGCGCCGGGAGTAAGCCAATATTGCTCCTAATGAAAAAGGTTGTGTATCAACGTCGTTCGTCGGGCGATACCAGGAGCGGCCGTCGCCTCGACAGCCGCCCCTGAAATCTCGTTGCAGGTCTACCCACCGCCCAGAGAGGCCGAAACGGCCCCCGGCCGTGTCAGCCGGGCCGAGGGTGGGTATGCCGCAGCGATGAAACCCGCCCGTGCCCCCGCGGTTCTGTTCGACGTAGACGGAACCCTGGTTGATTCCAACTACCTGCATGTCTACGCCCGGCAGCGTGCCTTTGACGCCGAAGGCATAACGGTCGCGGCCTGGCACATCCACCGCTGCATCGGCATGGACGGCTCGAAGTTGGTGCGCACGCTATCCGACGACGCCCCGGCTGATGTGCAAGACCGGCTCAGCGACGCACACAGCCGGTACTACCGCGAAACGGCATCCCTATTGGCACCGTTATCCGGCTCCCAAGCGCTGCTGCGCCGGGTCGCTGGGCTCGGCCTCCAGGTAGTGCTGGCCAGTTCGGCACCCGAGGACGAGCTCGAGATGCTGCGCAAGGTGCTTGGCTGCGACGACATCATCGCCGAAACGACGTCGTCACGCGACGTAGACACCGCCAAACCTGAACCCGGCATCGTGCAGGTCGCACTGGACCGGGCCGGCGTGAACTCCAACCAGGCCGTGTTCGTCGGTGACGCCGTATGGGATGCCCATGCCGCGGCGGGCGCCGGGTTGCCGTGCATCGGGCTGTTGAGCGGCGGCATCGCCCATGCGGAACTGCAGGCAGCCGGCGCCGCACCGATCTTCGCGGACCCGCAGGATCTCCTCGATCATCTGGAATCCACCCGCATCGCGGCGCTGGCGCCCAGCTGCTAACCGTAGCCAGCTACATCCCACGGGTACGCAGGATCAGCGGTAACACCCACCAGAAAAACGCAAACAGCGCCAGCGCACACGCTCCCGCTACGAAGCCCACGTTGCGACTGGATACTGCGGCGAAAATGATGACGGTCACCCCGGTCAGGGCGGCACCGAGCAACCCAAGCCCGGCATAGGCACACCGGTGCGCCGCCGACACCAGCACCTGCAAGCGGTGCCGCCTGAACAGCAGCCGGTGCATGGCGACCGGGGAAATGAGCAATACCGTTGCGCCCACCGAAAATCCCACCGTCGCCAAATACACCATTCGCATGTGTTCGCCTAGAACGTCAAAGCGCTGCTGGAAAGGCAGCGTGAGCAAGAATCCGGTGAGCAACTGCACGCCGGTCTGCACCACCCGCAACTCCTGCAGCAGGCTGTTCCAATTGCGGTCGAGCCGTTCGATTTCGGTTTCACCGCGTTCCCGGCGATCCCAGCGCTGGTCATCTTCCGGATGATCGACATCCATGGCCGTGATCTTCGCACCAGCCGGCGCGTTTGTGGAGCGACCCTCCCGGTTCATCCGGCCATGAACTGGTGGTAGGCCGACTCGAGATTCGGCGGCAGCGCGGTCACGTGGCACTGACGTTCGGTGTCGTCGATCGGCGCCAGAATCCCGCGCAGGTCGCTGTACTCCTGCGGATGCGTGCTGAAATAGTCGCGCAATGTGGCCGCGGCCTGCGGATGTGGCTGGTTCGACGCAGCGATAGCCGCCTGGTTGGCGTCCGGGTGGCCGTCCAGGTACTGACGCGCCGATCCGGTCACCGAAGATACGGTGGCCTGCACACCCTCCGGACTGCAGTCAGGTGCGGCGGCGGCCGGTGGCGCGCCGACGATACCGATCGCCATGCCCCCCAGCACACAGCCGGCACCGACGCCGGCCGCTCGCCGGTATGCGGTAAAACGGCTGATTTTCATGATCGTCATTGCCCTTCGAATCTTCGAATCGATCCCCGACCCTGCACTCGAGTAACCGAACCAAACACCGCCCAAACCCCACTGCCAAGTCAGGCAGCCAGCGGTCTTTCCGAAGTGGTCCGAGGGCTTGTTGATCACCAAACCTGTTGTAACGCAACTATGCACAAGCAATGTGGACTGTTACCCGCAACCGAAACGCCTTGTGCCAGTGGCGAAGTGGTGCGCGCATCCATACGACGTTGCATCGCCGGGCACGCACCCTATGCGTAACGACGCTTCCAATGCGATCTTGTCCGGTGGACTTTCATGACGGCGTCGTTCCATTGCGCCATTCATGATCGGCGCCAGTTGCGCGCCGCCCAAACCACCAACAGCAGGTCGATTGCTCCGCCAGTCCTTCCAACCGCGACAAATCCTGCCCAGGCGGCGGGCCACCGGCGGCCGGCGAAGCTGGCCCGACACGCCCGGGTGGCCCTAGTGGTTGAGCTTGCCGTCGCGTACGCCGGTCAACGCGTCGTCCAGCGTCGGGTACAGCGGGAAGGTCTTGTCCAGACCGGTCAGGTGGATGGGCCGTCTAGTCGCCGGACCACGCGCGACCACCCCGAACTCGGTGGACTTGCCGAGTTTCTCGTAGGTGGCCGCGAGGATCTTCAGCCCTACCGAGCCGAGGAACTCCACCGCGGAAAGATCGATGACCAGCGCCGTCGGACCATCCGCGACTACCGCGCCGATGGCTTGTTCCAGGGCCGGAGCGGTGACCAAATCGATTTCGCCGCTCACACTGACCACGGACACGCCATCGTGGTCCGCAACCAAGGTGGTAATCGAATCAGGAGCTGACAATGGCGATCCTTCGTCCTGGGCCTTCAGTGTGGTGCAAGCCTAACCTGCTTTGTTAACTGCGAGAAAGAATAAGACCTCAACACCTGCCCCGCGACGGTCCAGGCTAGTCTCCCCATAGAACCTGCGCACTGCGACGCGGCACTCGGGAGGCCAGATGTCAGATTCGCTGTCGGATTTCGGTAGCACCAGCACCGCCGCGCAGACGGTCAGTATTTCCAGCGAGGGTCTGCTGCCGCAGTTGGTCCAGCATTTGCGGCAGAACCGGACCGTTTTGCGTGAGGAGTGGGCCCGCAGGATCACCGAGGCGCAGTTGCTTACCGCGATGACCCCGGAGGAGCTCTTCTCCGAGGCAACGCCGGTGTACGACAGCTACGTCGAGGTGCTCGAGACCGGTAGCGTCGAGGCGCTGCAGGACTACGCGCGCGACCTGTCGGAACGCATCATTCCGCGGGGCGTGGAGACCGACGAGGTGCTCGGCATCGTCTTGCTGCTGCGTGACGTACTGGCTCGCTCCCTGTTCGAGAAGTATCAGACCGACTTCGACATGCTCAACCGGGTGTTGGACGCCTACGAGCCGGCGGCCAACCGCATCGCCAATACCGTGGGCGTCAGCTTCGTGCAGGAACGCGAGCGCATCATCCGCCAGCAGCAGGAGGCGATCCGCGAGCTGTCGACGCCGGTGCTGCAGGTGCGCGAGCAGCTGCTGATTTTGCCGATCATCGGTGTGCTGGACAGTCAGCGCGCCCGCCAGGTCACCGAACAGCTGTTGAGAGCCATCCGCGCCAACCGCGCGAAAGTTGTGGTCATCGACATCACCGGTGTGCCCACCATCGACTCCACGGTGGCGAACCACCTGGTGCAGACGGTCGACGCGTCGGGGTTGATGGGTGCGAGCGTGATCATCACCGGCCTGTCCTCCGAAATCGCGCTGACGCTGGTGACGATCGGGCTGGACCTGTCGAAGATGAATGCCGTCGGCGACCTGCAGGGCGGTATCGAAGAAGCCGAACGCCTGCTGGGTTACGAAGTCACGCGCACCGGCGAGACCACCGGGTAAATACGACTAGCACGAGCACCCCATGCCAGTACCAATCCTGAAACAGGGCTCGATCCTCATCGCCACGGTGCAGTCCGCGCTTACCGACTCCGAGACCGAACGGCTGCGATACGACCTCATGGAACGGGTCAGCAGGTTCCGCGCACAGGGCATCATCGTCGACGTCACAGCCATCGATGTGATGGATTCGTTCGCCGCCCGATCGCTGCGAACCATCGCGCACATGACCCGGCTGCGCGGCGCGGACACGGTGATCGTGGGCCTGCAGCCAGAGGTGGCCTTTGCGATGGTCCAACTGGGGCTGGCCTTCGACGACATGAACACCGCGCTGGACCTCGAAGAGGGCCTTGCCCTGCTGAGTCGCAAATCGACGATCGGGCGCGACGGTGGCGGGTGACATCGTCGTCAACATCGATAACCCCGACGACATCGTCGAAGCCCGCAAAGCCGGCCATCAGCTCGCACTCGACCTCGGATTCACGCTGACCGACGTCACCATGATCGCCACCGCGATCTCCGAAATCGCACGAAACATCACCAGCTATGCGGGTCGCGGCGCCGTCCGAGTCGCAGTGGAGGACCGCGAAGGGCGCAAGGCCCTGGTGATACGCGCCGAGGATGACGGTCCCGGCATCGCCGACATCGAGCGCGCATTGGAAGACGGATACTCCACCGGCCGCGGGTTGGGCCTGGGCTTGCCCGGCGCCCGCCGCCTGATGGATCGATTGGTTGTGGAATCCGCACGCGGCCGCGGAACGGTCATCGAAATGTGGAAATGGGTTCCGGCCCGTGCGTGACAACGGTCGCCTGGGTCCGATCGAGTGGGCAACCGCGGGTCGCCCGCTTCCGGGCGAGCACGTTTCCGGTGACCAGCCGATCGCGATCGACATCGGCGGTGGCGGTGCGCTGTTCGGCGTGATGGACGGCCTCGGCCACGGTCCGGCCGCCGCAACTGCCGCGCTGCGCGCCGTCGACGCGCTCAAGCATGCCCGCACTGAGCGGCTCGAGGTTCTGGTCCAGCTCTGTCACCGCGTGTTGGGTGGCACCCGAGGAGTCGCCATGACCTTGGCGCGGGTGGATTACGCGGACAGCACGCTGAGTTGGGCCGGGGTCGGCAACGTCACCGCCAACCTGGTCGCAAAGGATGCGGCCGGCATTCACATCCGATCCAGTGCGCGCCTCGCCGCGGGCATCGTCGGCTACCGCATTCCGGAAATCAGGCCAGCGCAGGTGATTTCACTTCGCGCCGGCGACCTTATCGTGATGGCCACCGACGGCGTCACCGACGACCACCTGGACCACATCGATTTCGCCGCGTCCGCCACGGTGATTGCCGAAGAAATCCTGAGTAAATACGCCAAGGAATCCGACGATGCGCTGGTGCTCGCAGCGCGCCACCGGGGAACGTGGACATGACCGGCAGCGACGACTTTCACGCCAAGTACATCGCTGCGCTGCGGGCCTACCTGGATGCCCGCGATCAGGACAGCCTGGCAGTCGGCCATGAGCTCGGACGCCGGGCCTTGGAAGAAGAAGTCAGCATGCTCGAGATCATCGAGCATCACGTCGAGCTGATCCTCGAACTCTCGGCGGACGTCCGAGTCGACGCGCCGGTCGCGTTGGAATTCTTGTTGCAGACACTTGCGCCGCTTGACGTCGCGACTCGGGGATTTCTCGACGGCACCAGGCGCTACGCGGAACAACGGGCCCGCGCCGAGGGGCTCGCCGACCGCGACAAGTTCCGCACCGCCCTGGTGAATTCGTTGCAGGAGGGCTTCTTCGTTGCCGATCACGAGGGCGCGGTGATCGAGATGAACAACGCCTTCATCGAGATCCTCGGCTATCCCGCAGAAGGTTTGCCATATCCCTGGCCCCATCCGTGGTTGGTCGATAAGAACACCGCGAGTCAACAAATAGCCAAAGTCCTGAGCAACGGTAGCGCCGAGTACGAAACACCGATTCGGCATCGAGACGGCCGTCTCGCCTGGGTGACGGTGAGCATCAACGCGGTCAGGGAGACCGACACCCACCGGGAAGCCTACGTGGGGACCATTCGGGATATCACCGCGGAACGGGCATTCGCGGCCCGGGAAAGCGCGGTGCTGCGCCTGGCCACGGCTGTGGCTGTGGCCAAAAGCGTGGCCGAGCTGCTGTCGATCACTCTCGACGAGTGCCGGACGTCGATCGACGTACAACGCGTGGTCGCCGTCTCGTGGCCGAACGGCGAGGGAGAACCGACCGTCCAGGTGGCCGGCGAGCCCTCCGAGTCGACTTGGCGCGGACTTGATCCGTGGTTGCGCAACACATTTCAGGACGCACGTCACCAGTTGCCGCTGACGGCCAAGACGGTTGACCGGCCGGACAACCCCGGCAAGGCACAGGGATTGGTCGCGGCGCTCTCCGGTGCGGGAGACGTCGCGTTGTGGTTGGAGCTTCGCTCTCCTCGCTGGGTCAGCGCGGAGGATCGACTGCTGGTCACGGTGCTCATCGGCCACCTCAGCCTGGCCATGCAGCATGTCCGCCAGTTCGAGAGTGCCCGCGAGACGTCGCTGACACTGCAGCGCGCGATGCTGCCACCGGTAAAGCCGCCGCCGGGCTTTACCGTGCGCTACGAACCCGCAGTGCCGCCATTGGAGATCGGGGGCGACTGGTATGACGTGCTGCCGATCGGCGATCACCGCATCGGCATCGTCGTCGGCGACTGCGTAGGCCGTGGCCTGCCTGCCGCAGCGATCATGGGTCAGTTGCGCAGCTCGGCGCGCGCACTGTTGATCAACGGCGCCCAACCGGCGCTGCTGCTCGAGCAACTCGACTCGGCGGCATCGCTCATTCCGAACGCGTACTGCACAACAGTGTTCCTGGCAGTCCTGGACACCGAATCCGGCCTCTTGGAGTACAGCAATGCCGGCCACATGCCGGCCGTGCTCGCCGGGACTCAGCCCGGTTCTGGGTCCGGATCCGGGGCCGGGAAAACCCTGTTGACCGATGCCGCATCAGTGCCGCTGGCGGTTCGTCGAGACGGACCTCGTCCGCAAGCATCCATGGTGCTACCGTCGGGCTCGACGCTGATGCTGTTCACCGACGGCTTGGTCGAGCGAAAGCACGAGTCGATTGACGACGGAATCGATCGCGCCGCAGATGTTTTGGTTGAAACGATGAAGTTGCCATTAGACGCCGTCGCGGATGCGATGCTTCGCGAATTAGCTCCGGCGGCCGGATATGACGACGATGTCGCGATGGTGATCTACCGGCACCAGGGGACACCACTTCGCATCGAAAGTGACGCTACCGCAGATCAATTGGTCGGTATCAGGCATCGACTGAATCGGTGGCTGGGGGCCGCTGACGTGCCGGAAGAGTTGGCCGCCGACATCGTGCTGGTTGTCAACGAAGCGTGCACCAACTGCGTCGAGCACGCGTACCGCGGACATCCCGTCGGATCAATGCTGCTCGAGATCACGGCCACCGACGGTGAAATCCAGGCCCGAGTCAGCGATACAGGTTCCTGGAAGACACCGGCCGCCAACCCGGGTAACAGCGGGAGGGGTCTGGTGCTGATGAGGGCCCTGAGTGACACGATTGAAATCGACAGTTCCCCAACCGGAACGACGGTCGACATCAGCTTCCGACTGCCGGCAGCGACCGGCGCGGTCGATCAGCTTTGATGATGGCGCCACCGTTTGCCTGGTTCCCGAGGGTGGTATCCACAGGCGTGACCCGCGCATCGATCACGGTCGAACCCGCCCTCCCGGCGGCGCACGGACCGCTGTCGATGGCTGTTCGTCGCGCCTTGACGGGACCACCGTCGGGCGACCATCCCGTCCGCATCGGCACGTCGGTCCGTGATTCCGATCCCTACGGTCTAGACCTACAGCTGGCCTTGTGCATGTGTTACGAGCTGCACTACCGGGGTTTTGCGGGCGTAGATCCCACCTGGGAGTGGAATCCAGCGCTGTTGCACCTGCGCGCCGAACTCGAGCAGGCCTTTTTGGCCGGCGTGCGCCGCGACGTCGGTCCCATCGATCCCGGCCGCACGTCGGCCGAGGAAATGGATGCGATTTCCATCGAACCCGTCGACGGTGCCGGCCCGTCGTATTACTTGCGCGACACCGGGACATGGCAGCAGATGCGCGAATACTTCGCGCACAGATCGCTGTATCACCTCAAAGAGGGCGATCCGCATGCATGGGCGATTCCGCGGCTGATGGGTGGCGCCAAGGCGGCGTTTGTGGCGGTCGAATTCGACGAGTATGGCGCCGGGCAGGGCCCCCGGCTGCACCAGCAGCTCTTCGCGGATCTGTTGGCCGCGGCCGATCTGGATTCAACGTATCTGGGCTACCTCGACGCCGTCCCCGCCGAAGCGCTTGCAGTGGTGAACTTGATGTCGCTGTTCGGTTTGCACCGCTGGTTGCGCGGCGCCGCAATCGGGCATTTCGCGTCGACGGAGATCACCTCGCCGCCGGGCTCCCGACGGATGGTCCAGGCGCTGCAGCGGATGGACGCACCGCCCGAGTGCATCGCCTTCTACCGCGAGCACGTCGAGGCCGATGCAGTGCATGAACAGGTGGTACGCCTCGACGTGGTGGAGGATCTCGTCTCTCGCGAACCGAAGCTGGACAGTGACATCGTCTTCGGTATACGCGCCCATGCTGTGGTCGAAAATCGCTTGGCGGACAACATCATGGCGTCCTGGAAGCAGGACCGGACGTCGTTACGCCGACCGCTGGCTTAGCTATCCGCGGCGCTCTCGGTGCGTCGACACCTGCGGTGGCTGGTGTCACACAACGGGTATTCCTTGCTGCGCCCACAGGTACAGATGGCCACCATGAACCGATCGGATTCGACGACACGGCCGCCGGGCATTTCAATCCGCACCGGACCGGATATCAACACAGGGCCTTTGGGCACCACTTGCACCCGGGTGCCGGTCATGGCTTGTCCGCTCGAATCACAACGAGTTCCTCTTCCCTGCAGCCGGGCCGCAGCCGGCCGGTTTCCTCCAACCAGTTCGCCCGCGCCGATAGCACCGGTCCGAATGGAATCCTCTGGGAAGCAATGATATCCGCATCAAGTCCGGTGGAGCGCAGCGTATCCAGCGATTGCTGGACACCGGCGAATACAGAGTGAACGAGCAGCAGAGATCCGCTGGCGCGCAGCAGCTTTGACACCGAAGCGCACAGAGGATCCAGTACCAGCCGGCCATCGGGCCCGGCATTCCATGCCCATGCCGGACCTGCATGCGGGCAGATCACCTCGCTGTCGCCGTCGGGCGGCGTCGGCACGTACGGCGGATTGGAAACGACTACATCGAACGGCGCACAGTCGAGAGCTCCAATCCATGAGCCCTGACGGACGTCGACCTCGACTCCCGCGACGGCCGCATTGCCGCGGGAGCAACGCACAGCGTGCGGGCAGATGTCGAAGGCGGTGACGCTGGCACAGCCCATTTCGGCGGCAGCAATGGCGACGAATCCGCTACCGGTGCACAGGTCGAGTACTCGGTGGCGCCGGATAAGTCCGCTCCGGCGCATCGTGTCGACGAGTAATCGCGAATCTTCTTGCGGCGGATACACATCGCCATCTATTGATGCCGCCTCCGCAGCAGTCAGCTCAGGCCGCAGATCCGGATATGTGGCCGTCAACGCTGGGCCCAGTTCACGCGTGGGCCGAGGTGCGGGCGAGTTGCTCGATTACCGTTGAGCAGAACGCCGGCAGGTCGGAGGGCGATCGGCTCGAGATCAAATTGCCGTCGACCACGACTTCCTCGTCCAGGACGTGAGCGCCTGCATTGCGAAGGTCGGTGCGAATGCTCGGATACGAGGTCAGTGTTCGCCCGACCGCCACCCCGGCCTCCACCAATGTCCATGGGCCGTGGCAGATTGCGCCGACTGGCTTTCCCGAGTTGACAAAGTCCCGGACGAATGCGACCGCCGAACTGTCCAGACGCAATTTGTCAGGATTCACCGCGCCGCCGGGCAGCACCAAGCCGTCGAACTCGTCGACCGAAGCGTCCGACACAACCCGGTCCACGGGGAAAGTCCCCGCGGGCTCCAGATCATGGTTACGTGCTTGAATTTCACCGGATTTCAGCGACAGTAGTTCGACTTTCGCTCCCGCCTGCTCGAGCGCCGCCCGCGGCTGCTCGAGTTCCACTTTCTCTACCCCGTCGGCCGCCAAAATGGCGATTCTCTTGCCTTGCAATTCGGTTGACATCGTGCTTCCCCTTCGTGCTCACGCAGAGCCGTCGCGTGTGCGTAATGCCGTGTAAAGGTCGATCCCGGCAAGACCGTTCACCAAAACCGCAGTTGTGTTGCCGGATGGATCAGCCATGTCACCTCCCTTGCCTGGCAGAACAGGCTGGCTTCGAACCTGCTGCCGACAGCCGCTTTGCAGGCCACCTGCTTGGCCGGCCTGCCATCGTCGTGGCGGAACACTCTTTGTGGGAGGCCCTACATCCACGTTGGCAACCGAATACCCTTGCCAGAGCCCAATAAACTTGCGATCAGTTCGAGGCGGCCCGCAGCGCCTTCAGCAATGGTTCTGCGGCTTCTTTCAAAAATCGGTCCTGCGTCTCGCCACCGATCTGGACCAGCGCCACATCGGTGAACCCGGCCTCCCAATAGGGTCGGACGGCGTCCACGATCGCATCCAGGTCGGGTCCGCAGGGAATGCTCTCGGCGACGTCTTCGGTACGCACAAATTGCGTCGCACCGGCGAAGCCGGCCGGCGTCGGTAGGTCGGCATTGACCGCCCAGCCGCCGGCAAACCACCGGAACTGGTCGTGGGCGCGTTTGATCGCGACGTCGCGGTCGGGATCCCAGCTCACCGGTATCTGCCCCACCACCCGACCGCCTTCGGTCCCGTTGGCGGCCTGACGCGCGGCATGCCATGCGCCCACCAGGTCTGCGTCAGGTTGCACCGCGATCAGGTGGTCGGCCAGTTTGGCGAATTTCTCGACTCCGTTCGTGCCACTCATCGCCACACCGATGGGGACCGGCACATCGGGCACATCCCACAGCCGCGCGGAGTCCACCTGGAAGTAGTCGCCGCGCCAGTTCACCAGCCGGCCGCCGAACAGCTCACGGATGATTTTGATGGCTTCCCGCAGCATGTCCTGCCGGCGCTCGATGGTCGGCCAGCCTTTGCCGACGACATGTTCGTTGAGGTTCTCGCCGCTGCCCAATCCGAGCGTGAACCGCCCGTCGGCAAGAATCTGCACGGTGGCAGCCTGCTGCGCGACGATTGCGGGGTGATACCGCATCGTCGGGCAGGTCACGTAGGTATACAGATCCACCTGTTCGGTAGCGTTCGCCACCGCGCCCAGCACCGCCCAGGCATTCGGTGCGTGTCCCTGAGACGTCAGCCACGGTGAGAAGTGGTCGCTGCAGACCTCGAAGTCGAAACCGCGGTCGTTCGGCTGAAATCGCATACCGGACAAGGTCTTTGGGTCCGCTCTGCTCGGTCATCAAGGTATAGCCGAACTTGGTCATACCGAACCTGTACCCCGGGGCGACACGCGCAAACGCCTCCAACCGCCTCTGGGCGGGACGCAGCGGCTACAGGCGCTCCTTGACCGCCGCCGACAGACGCGCGCCGTCGGCCTTCCCGGCCGCGATCGCGGTGGCGGCCTTCATCACCAGTCCCATCTGCTTCATGCCAGGGCGCTCTCCGATGTCCTCGGCAACCTGCGCGATGGCGGTGTCGGCGACGTCGGCCAACTCGGCCTCGGTGAGCGGTGTGGGCAGGTACTCGTCGATGATCCGCGCTTCGGCGTGCTCGTTGGCGGCGAGCTCACCGCGGCCGTTTTGGGTGTAGATCTCGGCTGACTCACCACGCTTCCGGGATTCCCTGGCCAGCACCTTGATGATTTCGTCGTCGGAGAGCTCTCTGGCCTGCTTGCCGGACACTTCCTCGGTCTGGATCGCGGCCACCAGCATGCGCAGAGTCGCAGTCCGCAACTTATCCTGGGTCTTCATCGCCTGGGTCAGGTCGGCCCGGAGCCGGGATTTCAGTTCCGCCATGCATGAGACGCTACGCGGACGTGCCGGAGATTGTGCAGGACAGCAGGGGCAAAACGCGAAACTGGGGAAGATTGAGAAATGCCCCGACCGCCGACAGGATGGAGGCCATGACCCACGACGACGGCCGCTGGACACGGTGAGCACACAGCCGCCTGGTTATCCGGCTGGACCACCGCCCGAGACTCCGGGATATGCGCCGGCCGGTTACCCGCCATCGGGTTATGGCATGCCGCCGCCGGCCTACGGCGGCCCCCCGCCCGGCTATGGCGGCCCGCCGCCTTACGCTCCGCCTCCGGCTTACGGCCCGCCACCGGCGTATGGCCCGCCACCGGGATACGCAGCGCCACCCAGCTACGGTCCCCCGGGCTATGGCCCGCCACCGGGATACGGAGCGCCACCGGGCTTCGGCCCCCCACCTGGCTCGCAGTATGGCTCGCAGTATGGTTCGCCCCCACCGATGCAGGGAGCGCTCAAGCCCGGGATCATCCCGCTGCGTCCGTTGTCGCTGAGCGACATCTTCAACGGCGCGGTCGGCTATATCCGCACCAACCCGAAGGCGACGTTGGGGCTGACGGCACTGGTGGTGGTGGTCATGCAGATCATTACGCGGATCGCCTTCTTCGGACCGTTGGCCGCCTACGGCACCACCACGACCGACCGGCCAGACGAGCTGACTTGGGGCGTCGTGGGCGCGTGGATGGCGTCGGGGTCGGCCAGCCTCTTGGTCACCTGGCTGGGAAGCATGCTGCTGTCCGGAATGCTCACCGTGATTGTCGGGCGGGCGGTGTTCGGTTCGACGATCACCATCGGCGAAACCTGGGCCAAGATTCGCGGCCGGCTGCTTCCGCTGCTCGGCCTGGCACTGCTGGAAGCCGCCGTAGTGGTGGCTCTTGCCGGGTTGGTTGCGGTGATATTCGCCCTGCTGTCCCCGATCGGCAACGGTGCGTTGGCGGTCCTGTTGGGCTTCCCGCTGCTGCTCGCCATGATCGCGTTGCTGGTGTGCCTCTACACGGTGGTGTTGTTCGCACCCGTGCTGATCGTGTTGGAGAGGCTGCCGGTCATCGATGCGATCACCAGGTCCTTTACGCTGGTCCGCAACGGCTTCTGGCGGGTGCTGGGGATCCGGACGCTGACGTTTATCGTGGCATCCGTTATCGCCTACGCGATGGCGATGCCGTTCAGCATCGCCGCCCAGTTCATACTGGCCCTGAACACGTCCGTTCTAGATCTGCTCATCGGCATCACGGTCGCCTCCATTGGGGCGGCAATCGGTGAGATCGTCACCGCGCCCTTCAACGCCGGAGTCATCGTGCTGCTCTACACCGACCGCCGAATGCGCACCGAGGCATTTGACCTGGTGCTGCAGACCGGCGCCGCCGGCGGACCCTATGCGACCGCCTCCACCGACAACCTGTGGCTGACCCGGCCGGTGTAACGGCTGAGCGAGGACGAGCTGACAGTGCCTTCCATCGACATCGACCGCGATGCCGCCCACCTGGCCGCCCAGACCGAGCTCGGCAAGCCAATCTATGCGACGGCGTTTGGGGCACAACAATTGGCCGATTGGATCAACGAACACATTTACCGGCTGTTGCAAAAGACCGCCTTGATACCAGGCGGATGGTTCACCACCACAGTGCTGCTTATCCTGCTGGCGGTCGCGGTCGTGGTCGCCGTACGCATCGCACGGCGCACCATGCGCACCAACCGTGGCGGCGATTACCTGCTGTTCGAAGCGGCCCAGCTCACCGCCGCCCAGCATCGCGCAACTGCGGAAAGCTATGCGGCGGAGGGGAATTGGACAGCAGCGATCCGGCACCGGTTGCGCGCCGTCGCGCGCCAGCTCGAGCAGACCGGCGTGCTCAACCCGGCTCCCGGCCGTACCGCCAACGAGCTGGCGCGAGACGCCGGCGCGGCGTTGCCTCACTTGGCAGGTGAATTGTCTTTTGCCGCAACGGCCTTCAATGACGTCACCTACGGCGAGCGGCCCGGGACTCAGGCCGCCTACCAAACGATCGCAGACCTCGACGACCACCTGCGATCAAGATCACCAGCCGCAACATCAGCGACGGGGCAACCCGTCGCCGTCGAATCATGGGCGCAGGTCCGGTGACGGCGACTGTCGGGGCGCGTCCGGCAGCCGCGACCGGTGCCGCAGCGCGGTGGCGCGCAGGGAGCTGGACGGTGCTCACGCTGGTTGTGCTCGCTGTCATCGCCGCGATCGGTGCCTACCTGACCGCACCGCGGCCCGGCGCCCCGATGGATCCGGGCTCGACCGGCCCCGACGGTGCTCATGCGCTGGTGACGCTGTTGCGCGACGGCGGCGTCGAGGTCATCGTGGCCAACAGCATCGCCGACGTCGAACAGGCGGCACGCCCTAACACGCTGATCCTGGTGGCGCAGAGTCAATATCTGACCGACAACGCCCTACTGGACCGGTTGACGAAGGCCCCCGGAGATCTCCTTTTGGTGGAGCCGACAGCACGAACCCGCGAGGCAATGATGCCGCGTGTGGGCATCAAGCCCGCTCACACCTTTCACAGCAACCCGAATTGCTCTCTGCGGGAGGCTACTCGAGCCGGATCAGTGCGATTCGGGCCGAGCGTCACCTACGAGGCCAAAGATGGCCGGGCACTGACCAGCTGTTACGACGGGGTGCTGATCCGGTTTCGGGACAACGGGCGGACCATCACCGCCGTGGGCAGCACCAACTTCATGACCAACGGCGGCCTGTTGCAGGCGGGCAACGCCGCGCTTGCGATGAACCTCGCCGGCGACCGGCCCCGCCTCATCTGGTACGCACCCAACCGCAGTGAGGGTGAAACATCCTCCCCGGCGTCAGTGTTCGAATTGATCCCAGACAACGTGTATTGGATCGTTGGGCAGCTGTGCCTGGTTGTGCTGCTGGTTGCACTGTGGAAGGGCCGCCGGCCCGGTCCGCTGGTGGCTGAGGAGTTGCCCGTCGTGGTACGCGCGTCGGAGACCGTGGAGGGCCGCGGCCGGCTGTACCGGTCCCGACGAGCACGTGATCGCGCCGCCGAGGCATTGCGCACCGCCACGCTGCAGCGGCTGCTGCCGCGGCTTGGGCTTGGTGCGGGCGCACCCGCGCCGGCCGTGGTGACGACGGTAGCCCAGCGCAGCGGGGCCGACCCGGGGTTTGTTTCCTACCACCTGTTCGGCCCACCGCCGGCCACCGACAATGACTTGCTACAACTTGCCCGAGCGCTCGACGAAATCGAAAGGCAGGTCGCACACTCGTGACACAACCCTCTCCGGCGCAGACCCCCGTCGCTGAATCCGCACGAGATGCATTGCTGGCGTTACGCAGCGAGCTCGCCAAGGCCGTCGTCGGACAGGAAGGAGTCATCAGTGGCCTGGTGATCGCGCTGCTGTGTCGCGGCCATGTGCTGCTGGAAGGCGTTCCGGGAGTGGCGAAGACGCTGCTGGTCCGAGCGTTGGCCGCCGCATTGCAATTGGAATTCAAGCGAGTGCAGTTCACCCCCGACCTGATGCCCGGCGATGTCACCGGTTCGCTGGTGTACGACGCGCGCACCGCCGCGTTCGCATTTCGGCCGGGCCCGGTGTTCACCAATCTCCTGCTGGCCGACGAGATCAACCGCACCCCGCCCAAAACCCAGGCTGCGCTGCTCGAGGCGATGGAAGAGCGTCAGGTCAGCGTGGAAGGCGAAGCCAAACCGCTGCCCGACCCATTCATCGTCGCCGCGACGCAGAACCCGATCGAATACGAGGGCACCTACCAGTTGCCCGAGGCCCAACTGGACCGCTTCCTACTCAAACTGAACGTGACACTGCCGCAGCGTGACTCCGAGATCGCCATTCTCGCCCGGCACGCGCACGGCTTCGATCCCCACGATCTGTCAGCGATCAAGCCGGTGGCCGGAGCCGCCGAACTGGCAGCCGGCCGCCAAGCGGTCCGACAAGTACTGGTCGCCGATGAGGTACTGGGCTACATCGTCGACATCGTCGGGGCCACCCGCTCCTCCCCCGCATTGCAGCTCGGTGTATCACCACGCGGCGCAACGGCCGTGCTGGGTACCGCCCGATCCTGGGCCTGGCTGTCCGGCCGCAACTACGTCACGCCCGACGACGTGAAGGCTATGGCCCGCCCAACAATGCGGCACCGAGTGATGCTTCGCCCCGAAGCGGAGCTTGAAGGCGCCACACCCGATGGTGTGCTCGACGGAATTTTGGCGTCGGTTCCGGTGCCCCGCTAGTGATCCTGACCGGACGCGCCGGCTTGGCGGCGCTGATCTGTATCCTCCCGATCGCGCTGTCGCCCTGGCCGGCAAAGACTTTCGTCGCGCTTCTGGTGGCGCTGGCGATAGTGGTCGCTGTCGATATCGGGTTGGCGGCCAGCACCCGCGGATTGCGCTATAGCCGTTCACCAGACAGCTCGGCCCGACTGGGCCAGCAGGTCGATGCGGGCCTGCAGATTTACAACGACGGCCGCCGCCGCTTCCGCGGGCAGATCCGCGATGCCTGGCCGCCCAGCGCGCGTGCTGAACCGCGCATTCACCCCGTCGACATCGCCGCCGGGCAGAGCCAGCATGTCCGCAGTGTCCTGCGACCGGTTCGCCGCGGCGACCAGCGCGCGGCTGTGGTCACGGCCCGGTCGATCGGGCCGTTGGGGTTGGCCGGACGGCAGCGCTCTCGGCCGGTGCCCGGTCAGGTACGGGTGCTGCCTCCCTTCCTGTCCCGCAAGCACCTGCCGTCGCGGCTTGCCAAGCTGCGGGAGATCGACGGGCTGCTACCCACACTGATACGGGGACAGGGAACCGAATTCGACTCGCTGCGCGAATATGTCGTCGGCGATGACGTCCGCTCGATCGACTGGCGCGCGACCGCGCGTCGCGCCGACGTCATGGTTCGCACCTGGCGGCCCGAACGCGACCGGCGGGTGGTGATCGTGCTGGACACCGGACGCATGGCGGCCGGCCGCGTCGGCGTCGACCCGACTACCGCCGATCCCGCGGGGTGGCCCCGGCTGGATTGGTCGATGGACGCCGCACTGCTGCTGGCGGCGCTCGCGTCGCGGGCCGGCGATCATGTCGACTTCCTCGCCCACGACCGGGTGAGCCGGGCCGGCGTCTTCGGCGCGTCGCGCACCGAGCTGCTCGCCCAGCTCGTCGACGCGATGGCCCCGCTGCAACCGACGCTCGTCGAATCCGATTGGCGTGCAATGATTGCCGCCATTGCGCGGCGCACCCGGCGACGCTCGCTGGTGGTGCTGCTGACCGACCTCAACGCAACCGCCCTGGACGAGGGCCTGCTGCCGATCCTGCCGCAGTTGTCGTCCAAGCACCACGTGATGATCGCCGCGGTCGCCGACCCGCGCGTCGACCAAATGGCCGCCGGGCGTTCCGACGCGGCCGCGGTGTACGACGCGGCGGCCGCCGAACGATCCCGCAATGACCGCAGCGCAATCGCGACGCGGCTGCGCCGAGGCGGGGTAGATGTCGTCGACGCTGTCCCCGCGGAACTGGCGCCGGCCCTTGCCGACCACTATTTGGCGATGAAAGCGACTGGACGGCTTTGACAGTAGGCGCTGATCAGCGGGTCGGGACCACGTCGGGCGCGTCGTCGATATCGCCAGTCTCCCCGGCTTTCACAGCGCGACGGCCGAAGTAGACGATGTAGGACAAGAACGCCACCTCGGCGATGATTCCGATACCGACCCGAACGAATGTGGGTAACGGAGACGGCGTCACCAACGCCTCTATCAACCCGGAGACCAGAAACACACCCACCAGCCCCACAGCGACCGACACCACCCCGCGGCCCTGCTCGGCAAGCACTTGTCCACGGGGCCGGTCGCCGGGCGATATCACCGACCACCCCAGCCGCATCCCCGTTGCCGCGGCCAGGAATACCGCCGTCAGCTCCAGCAGCCCGTGCGGAGCCAGCAGACCCAGCAGGATTCCGCCCTTGCCGGCCTGGAACATCAGGCCGGCGATCAAACCCAGGTTGGCCGCGTTCTGAAACAACACAAACGGGATCGGCAGTCCCAGCACAACGGATAACGCGATGCATTGGACCGAAACCCACGCGTTGTTCACCCAGACTTGCAGCGCGAACGCCGCGGCCGGGTGCTCGCTGTAATACGACGCGACATCATGGTTGACCAATTGATCGATGTCAGTTGGTGTTCCGACTGCAGACTGCACCTCCGGATTGGTCGCCACCCAGAACGCGATGACCAGCACGACGGCGAAAAATGCAACCGCCGTGGCTAACCACCATCGCCAGGTGCGGTAGGCCACCACTGGGAACGACACCGTCCAGAACCGGATGAACGCACTGCTCAGCGGTGCGTGGGCGCCAGTCACCGCGGAGCGGGCGCGTGCTGTCAAACTCGAGAGCCGGCCGATCATCAGCGAATCCGAGGACGCCGACCGCAGTATCGACAGATGAGTGGACACTCGCTGGTAGAGCTCGACGAGTTCGTCGACTTCTGCGCCGGTCAGCGACCGGCGGCGCTTGATCAACTGGTCCAGTCGGTCCCAGGTACTGCGATGGGTCAGCACGAATGCGTCGACGTCCACCCTGAGCAGCCTAATCGCAAGCTCTGCGCAGCCGAGTGCATCCGGTTGAACCGATACAACCTGTAGCGTTCGGTGTTATGTCAGAGGTGGTGACCGGGGACGCGGTGGTGCTCGACGTGCAGATCGCCCAGTTACCGGTGCGGGCTGTGGGAGCACTGCTCGACATCACCGTGATGTTGGTCTTCGACCTGCTCGGACTGATGCTGTGGGCGGCCACCCTGACTCAGTTCGACAGCGCGCTGAGCGCGGCCGTCCTGGTCATCTTCACTGTGCTGGTGATAGTCGGGTATCCGTTGGCCTTCGAAACCGCCACGCGGGGACGGTCGGTGGGCAAGATCGTGATGGGCCTGCGTGTGGTATCCGACGACGGTGGCCCAGAACGCTTCCGGCAGGTGCTGTTTCGCGCGCTGGCATCGGTGGTGGAGATTTGGATGTTTTTAGGCAGCCCCGCCGTCATCTGCAGCATGCTGTCGCCGAAGGCCAAGCGCATCGGCGACATCTTCGCCGGCACAGTCGTAGTGAGTGAGCGCGGCCCACGATTGGGGCCGCCGCCGGTCATGCCCCCGTCCTTGGCATGGTGGGCGACGTCGCTGCAGCTGTCGGGGCTGTCCGCCGGCCAAGCCGAAGTCGCGCGCCAATTCCTTTCCCGGGCACCACAACTCGATCGCCAGTTACGCCAGCAGATGGCATACCGGATCGCCGGGGATGTAGTGTCCCGCATCGCCCCGCCGCCTCCGCCCGGTGCCCCGCCGGAGCTGGTACTTGCCGCGGTCCTTGCCGAACGACACCGCCGCGAACTGGCGCGACTCCGCCCCACCATGCCTGCGGCGCCCCCGATGGGACCCTGGCCGCCGTCCGGGCCGACACCTTGGACACCCGGACCGCCACCGGCCGGGCCTGCCGCTCCCGCGCCCCCTGGCTGGCCGACCGCGGCGCCGGCGCCAGTGCCATGGCCCGAGCCGGGATCAGCACAGCCCGCTTCCTGGCAGCGGACCCCACAGACTGGTGGCTTCTCGCCACCTCGCTAATTGCCGCGCTAGCCGGCGACGGTGGCCGCCATGAGGGCGACGTCAATGATCAGCAGCGCCCAGCCGCACAGCGGAACCACGATGCCGCCGCGGCGCTTGGCGGTGAAAAACGAGATGACGATGACTACGACAGCCACCACGGGCGCGCCATAGAACGCGACGCCGAAATCAATCCCTCCACGGCCCAAATTCGGGCAACTGCGGTCACTGCAACCATCGGTACTCATCACAGCGCCAAGCGCGAAGAGCATCACGATCGCGGCGGCGGGCACCGTGGACAGCGCCAACCCCCAGTTGACCCACGGCCAAACGTTGCGACCACGGCCTTCGCCCCGCGCCGGTCCCGTCGCGCTGTGGGTTCCGCTGTCGAACGTCACGTTCGAGTTATTCGCGTTCATCCCTCAGGTGCTACCCGTCGACTTTCGCGTGCAAACAGGGCCGCCACGCCCGGGTTGGGCCTATGCCCACAGTTAACCCTTTGCGCAGGTCCGGGCCCCGGGAAAGCCTCCTCGCCGAGCAACACGGGAATATCACATTGCATCGCGTTAGTTTACGATATATCGTGATGTACCGTGATGTACCGAAGCGCACGACCAGTGCGTTACTCCAACAGACATAAGGACTACAGACAATGACCAATCCATTCACTCCCCCCGACGGACCATTCGTCGGTCGCCCAGGCTTCGGATTCGGCTTCGGCCCCGGCTCCGGCCCCGGCGCCGGTCCCGTACAGCGCCGTGCCCTGCATGACGCCAGGCGCCAGGCCCGCCGGGAATTCCGCGAACACCTCCGCGAACACGCCGGCGATCAGGGCTTCGGCCCCGGCTTCGGCCCCGGCTTCGGCCCCGGTTTCGGGCCCGGTTTCGGGCCAGGGTTCGGCTTCGGCGGCGGCCGACGCGGCGGATGGCGTCGCGGCGGTCCCGGCCGCGGACGCCGCGGTGACGTGCGGGCAGCCATCTTGACGCTGCTGGCCGAACGGCCGATGCACGGCTACGAGATGATCCAGCAGATCGCCGAACGCAGTAACGGAATCTGGCGGCCAAGCCCGGGTTCGGTCTACCCGACGCTGCAGTTACTGGCCGACGAAGGCCTGATCACGGCAACCGAATCCGACGGCAGCAAGAAGCTTTTCGAGCTCACCGACGAGGGACGCGCGGCAGCCGAGAAGATCGAGACCCCACCGTGGGACGAGATCGCCAAAGACGCCGACCCGGGCCACGTCAACCTGCGGGCCGCCATGGGCCAGCTGTTCGGCGCGGTCGCGCAATCGGCGCACACCGCCACTTCCGAGCAGCAGCAGCGCATCGTCGAAATCATCAACAATGCGCGACGCGAGATCTACGGCATCCTCGGCGAGGACTGACCGGTTAAGTGGAAATGCCCGTCGGCACGGTTGTCGGCGGGTATTTTCGCGCTCGGTCGCGTCTGCACCTAAGACACATCGACCCAATCGAGGGTGCGCTGCACCGCCTTACGCCAGCCCGCATACCCGGCGGCACGCTCGTCGTCGCTCCACTCCGGCGACCACCGCTTGTCCTCTCGCCAGTTTGCCCGCAGATCGCCCGGATCCGCCCAGAACCCCACGGCCAGACCCGCGGCGTAGGCGGCGCCCAGTGCGGTGGTCTCGGCGACCACCGGCCTCACCACGTCCACGCCCAGCACATCGGCCTGAATCTGCATACACAGATCGTTGCCGGTGATACCGCCATCGACCTTCAAAACCTCAAGGCGCACACCGGAATCGGCTTTCATCGCGTCGACCACATCGCGGCTCTGGTAGCAGATCGCCTCCAGCGTCGCGCGGGCCAGGTGCGCGTTGGTGTTGAACCGGGACAGTCCCACGATCGCGCCGCGGGCATCAGATCGCCAGTACGGGGCGAACAACCCGGAAAACGCCGGCACGAAATACACCCCGCCGTTGTCGGCGACCTGACGAGCAAGCGCCTCGCTCTGGGCCGCGCCGCTGATGATGCCCAGCTGGTCGCGCAGCCACTGTACCGCCGAGCCGGTCACCGCGATCGAACCCTCAAGCGCGTAAACGGGTTTGGCATTGCCGAACTGGTAGCACACTGTGGTCAGCAGTCCGTTTTTTGATCGGACGATCGTCTCACCGGTGTTGAGCAGCAGGAAATTGCCGGTGCCGTAGGTGTTTTTCGCCTCACCGGCGGCCAGGCACACCTGACCGACCATCGCTGCATGCTGGTCGCCGAGGACTCCGGTGATCGACACCTCCCCACCGGCAGGCCCGGTATCGGTGGTGACACCGTACGGTTGCGGCGACGAGGACGGCGCGATCACCGGCAGCATCTGTCTCGGGATGGAGAAGAACGACAACAGCTCGTCGTCCCAGTCCAGCGTTTCCAAGTTCATCAGCATGGTGCGGCTGGCGTTGGTGACATCGGTGACGTGCACGCCGCCGCGCGGGCCGCCGGTCAGATTCCACAACACCCAGGTGTCCGGGGTGCCGAACAGCGCTTCGCCGCGTTCGGCGGCCTCGCGCACCCCGTCGACGTTCTCCAGGATCCACTGCAGCTTCCCGCCGGAGAAATAGGTCGCCGGCGGCAGGCCCGCCTTTTGCCGGATCACATCGCCGCGACCGTCTCGGTCCAGCGCCGATGCGATCCGGTCGGTGCGGGTGTCTTGCCAGACGATCGCGTTGTAGTACGGCCGTCCAGTGCGAGGGTTCCACACCAGTGTGGTCTCGCGCTGGTTCGTGATTCCCAGGGCAGCAATGTCTTCCGGTGCCAGATTGCTTCGGTTGAACACCGACATCAGCACCGACGACGTGCGCTCCCAAATCTCGACCGGGTCGTGCTCGACCCAGCCGGCGCGTGGCAAGATCTGCTCGTGCTCGAGCTGGTGACGAGCGACCTCGGTTCCTCCATGGTCAAAGATCATGCAGCGGGTGCTCGTGGTGCCCTGGTCTATGGCGGCGACGAAGTCGGCCAACTGCTCTCCTCCAACGTGAACTGCGACACGTCATGTCATCGTCCATGATGGTCTACCCACCCGCCGGACCGGCAGGTAACCGATCCGATTAGTTCGCGATCGGCTGCCGACGACCACGGCTCACGACTCCCCAGCACCCTTGCGCTACCGCCGGTAAACCTGTTCCATCGGCTTTGTGGGCGAAGAGGTCAAGCGCACCACCTATGACCACGCACATCGGCGGGAATACCGGCGCAAGGTGCAGCTGTGTCTGGATGTCTTCGAGACAATGCTTGCGCAGTCGCGCTTCGATTCCGACCGGCCGCTCACCGGCATGGAGATCGAATGCAACCTCGTCGATGCCGACTACCAGCCCGCGATGTCGAATCGGTACGTGCTGGACGCGATCGCAGATCCGGCCTACCAATCCGAATTAGGCGCCTACAACATCGAATTCAATGTGCCACCCCGGTCACTGCCCGGACATACCACTTTGGATCTGGAGGCAGAAGTGCGGGCCAGCCTGAACGACGCAGAGATCAAGGCCAGTTCCGGCGGGGCCCACATCGTGATGATCGGCATCCTGCCGACGCTGATGCCCGAACACCTCGACCACGGCTGGATGAGCGAGTCGGCGCGATACGCGGCCCTCAACGAGTCCATCTTCAGGGCCCGCGGCGAGGACATCCAGATCAACATCGCCGGCCCGGAGCCGTTGAGTTGGAGCACCGCAACTATTGCTCCCGAATCCGCCTGCACCAGCATGCAATTGCATCTGCAAGTTGCTCCGGGGGATTTCGCCGCCAACTGGAATGCCGCACAGGTGCTGGCCGGCCCGCAGCTGGCCCTGGGTGCGAATTCGCCCTACTTCTTCGGACACCAGCTATGGTCGGAGACCCGTATCGAAGTGTTCGCGCAGTCCACCGATACCCGACCCGAGGAGCTCACCACCCAGGGGGTGCGACCGCGCGTGTGGTTCGGCGAACGTTGGATCACCTCGATCCTTGACCTGTTCAAAGAGAACATCCGCTACTTCCCGTCCCTGCTGCCCGAGTTGTCCGACGAGGATCCGGTTGCCGAGCTGGCCGCCGGACGCATTCCCGCGCTCTCCGAATTGCGCCTGCACAACGGCACCGTGTACCGGTGGAACCGGCCGGTGTACGACGTCGTCGACGGGCGCCCGCACGTGCGGCTGGAGAATCGGGTGTTGCCGGCCGGTCCGACCGTCATTGACATGCTGGCGAACTCGGCCTTCTACTACGGCATGCTGCGCAGCTTGTCCGAAGCCGAAGACCCGCTGTGGACCATGATGAGTTTCGCTGCGGCGCACTCCAATTTCGTCAAAGCGGCCCGTCACGGCATTCAGGCCCGGCTGCAGTGGCCAGGCCTGGGCCAAGTAACGACACAGGAATTGGTGTTGAACACACTGCTTCCGATAGCCGACGACGGACTGCGCCGGTGGGGTGTCGACGCTGAGGTTCGCGATCGGTTCCTTGGCGTCATCGAGGGCCGCGCCACGACCGGCCGCAACGGCGCCAGCTGGCAGGTGTCCACGGTTCGGGTCCTGCAGGACGGCGGGATGACGCGGCCCGCGGCACTGGCCGAGATGCTGCGCCGATACTGCGAGCACATGCACGCCAACGAGCCGGTGCACACCTGGCCGTCGTAGGCGCGCGTACGTTGGGGACTATGACGCCCGACGAAGTACTGGACTGGGACAGCGCGTATCGGGAGCAGGCCCACTTCGAGGGTCCGCCGCCATGGAATATCGGTGAGCCGCAGCCCGAGTTGGCGGCACTGATGGCGGCCGGCAAGTTCCGCAGCGATGTGCTGGACGCCGGCTGCGGGTACGCCGAGCTGTCGTTAGCGCTGGCCGCCGAGGGCTACACCGTGGTCGGCATCGATCTCACACCCACTGCCATCGCGGCGGCCACCAAGGCAGCCCAAGAACGCGGCTTGAGCACGGCCAGCTTCGCGCAGGCCGACATCACCTCCTTCACCGGCTACCCACCCGGATCGGAAGAACGGTTCTCCACGGTGGTCGACAGCACGCTGTTTCACTCGCTGCCGGTCGAGGGCCGCGACGGCTACCTGAGCTCGATACATCGCGCGGCGGCCCCGGGTGCCAGCTACTACGTGCTGGTATTCGCCAAGGGCGCCTTCCCCGCCGAGTGGGAAACGAAGCCGAATGAAGTCGACGAGGACGAGTTGCGCGCCGCGGTGGGCAAGTACTGGGAGATCGACGAAATTCGGCCCGCCTATATCCATGCCAATATTCCGCCGGCACCCGAGTCGCAGGAAGTCGCGTTTCCGCCGCACGACCGCGACGAAAAGGGCCGGATGAAGTTTCCCGCCTACCTGCTGACGGCGCACAAGGCCGGCTGACGGACTACGCGGGCGTCAACTAGGCCTCAAGCAGACAAAGCCGCGGTCGCGGCATCCAGCGCCTCGGCGAAGATCGTGAGGTCATCGGCGGTGGTGTCCGCGTGAGGTGAGATTCGCAGCACCGGCCCGGTCAGTTCCAGGGGCGCCCGCCCGACCCCGGCGTAGGTGGTCAGGATGCGCCGTTCCGTGAGCAACCATGCGCGCACCGCTTGGGGGTCGGCACCGTCGACCGGGGCCAGAGTCGTGATCGCACTGGGCTCTTCGACCTCCTCGATCACCGCCCACCCAGACACATCGGCCAGCACGGTGCGGCTGATTGCGCCCAACTCGGCCAGACGTGCCCGCACCGCCTCGGGACCGCACGCCAAATGTTCACCCAATGCCACCGAAAACCCCACTCGCGCAGCGATATTGGCTTCACCGAATTCAAGCTGCTGGGCCACCGTGAACGAGCCCGATTTCAGGGCCCACTCCGGCGCCGCCAGCCTCGGACGCAACCGCTCCATCAGGTCAGGGCGCACGGCAAGCACCCCTACACCGCGGGGCCCGGCGATCCACTTGCGCGACGAGGAATAAGTGACGTCGGCACCCACCGCGCAGTCCACTTGGCCCAGCGCCTGGGCGGCGTCCACGACCAACGGCAGACCCAATTCGGCGCAGAGTTTCGCGATCATCGCCGTCGGCTGCACGACACCGCTGTGGCTGGCCACCGTGGTCAGGTGAACGAAGTCGGGCGGGTCGGCCTCCAGGGCAAACGCTGCATCATCGAGTGCCACCCGGCCGTCGTCGAGGGTCGGCAGCAACTGACGCTCGAATCCGTGGGTCTCCATCAAGGCCAGGTTGGGACCATATTCGCCGGGCAGGCAGGCCACTGTCCGGCGGTCCGCCGGCCAGCTGCCGAGCAGCAGATCCAGCGCGTTCAGCGAGCCGGTGGTGTACACCACCTGGGCGTCGGGCATTGCGCTCAGTGCGGCGAACGCGGCACGCCCGGCGTCGAGCACGGGTGTGGCGGCCTCGGCGGCGACGTATCCGCCGACCTCGGCCTCGTAGCGCGCGTGCTGGGCGGTCGCGTCGATCACCGCGAAACTCTGGCGCGAACAGGCCGCACTGTCCAGGTGCAGCCCGGCCGCCGGCGGACGGACCTCCCGCCATCGGTCGGCCAGCGAATCGCTTTCGCTCACTTGACTGCTAACGACAGCCCGAAATCACCCGCACTGTCAGTCCACCACCGGATGCGACGCAATCCTGCGCCGGCCAATTCGGCATTCACCCCGTCCGGGTGGAACTTGCACGACACCTCGGTGAGCATTTCCTCGCCGTCCGCGAAGTCGACGGTCAGCTCGAGCGCACCGACGTGCACCCGCTGGTGGCGGTCGGCTCGCAACCACATTTCGATGCGTTCCGCTTCGGTGTCCCAGCGAGCCACGTGCTGGTAAGCCTCGACGTCGAAATCGGCGTCGAGTTCCCGGTTGATCACCGCGAGCACATTGCGATTGAACGCCGCCGTCACCCCGGCGGCATCGTCATAGGCGCGCACCAGCCGACCGGTGTCCTTGACCAAGTCGGTGCCCAACAGCAGGCTGTCCCCCGGCCGCATCACCTCGGACAAGGTCGCGAGGAACTCCGCGCGCGGTCCGGGCGTGAGGTTGCCGATCGTCGACCCGAGGAAGACGAACAGGCGTCGACCTCCGCCGGGAATCTCGGTCAGGTGTTCCTCGAAATCGCCGCAGACAGCTTTGATCTCGACGCCTGCGTACTCGCTCTGGATAGCGGTCGCCGCGGTCGACAGGATACTGGCGTCGACGTCGAACGGGACGAACCTGTGCAGCGACCCGCGGTCATGCAGGGCGTCCAGCAGCATCCGGGTCTTCTCCGACGTCCCACTTCCCAGTTCGACCAAGGTGTCGGCCTCGCTGGCTACCGCGATTTCGGCGGATCGGGCGCGCAGGATCTCGGCCTCGGCACGCGTCGGGTAATACTCGGGCAATCGGGTGATCTGGTCGAACAGCTCACTGCCCACTGAATCGTAAAACCACTTGGGAGGCAACGATTTCGGTGTGCTCTGCAGGCCGTCGAACACATCGCGACGCAACGCGTGATACGCCGAGTCGGCGGCGAGGTGATTGGACAGCGACAGCGTCATCGAGATCCTTTCGGGGGTCCAGGCTGGTCCAGCGGGGTCATCGTGACACCCTTCGCGGTGACTTCGACAAGGTGGCGATCCGGCACGTCCTCCCAATCTGAGTCGTCGTCATACGGCTCGCTGGCCAGCACCACACCGTCATCGCGGCGCAGAATGGACAACGTGTCGCCCCAGGCGGTGGCCAGCAGCCGAGAACCGTTGGCGGCCAATATATTCAGTCGCGCGATAGGGTCGGCCGTTCCGAACTCGACGATGGTGTCGCCCAGCGCGTCGAGTCCGCGCGCGAAGATGGCGGCCGCGAGTATCGCGCTGTCGCAGACTGATTCGGCCGACGACGTCGGCGGCAGCACGGTGCGGTCGACCACTCCGTTATGCGACAACAGCCAGCGGCCGTCAGTGAACGGCGCGGTCGCGCTGACTTCGATCGGCATGCCGACCGTCGCCGAGCGAACGGCGGCCACCACGCAGTGGCTGCGCAGCGCCGGCGCGACCGAGTCGAACGATGTGTCACCCCACAAGGGCGCCGCGCTACGCCAGCGCCGAGGCACGTCGCCGTCGAAAAACCCGACACCCCAACCGTCGGCGTTCAGCAGGCAGTGCTTTTGCCGGCGTGGAGCATAAGACTGGACCCGCAAGCCTTGTGGCGGATCCAGCATCAACGAGGAGACGGTGACGTCGGCCCCGAGCCAGCCGAGGTGACGGCACATCAGCCGGAGTCCCCACCGTCGGGGACATCCCAGGCCAACCGGACACCGGAGAAGATCTGACGGCGGAATGGGTGATCCCAGTTGCGGAAACTGGGCCGCAGGATGGCCGGCTCCACGGCCCACGATCCACCCCGCAGCACCCGGTAGTCGCCGTCGAAGAACGGCTGCGAGTAACGCTCGTAGATCATCGGGACGAATCCCGGCCAGGGCCGCAGCGCAGAGGTAGTCCACTCCCAGACATCGCCCAGCATCTGCTCAACCCCGTAGGCCGACGCGCCGTCGGGGTATGCGCCGACGGGTGCCGGACGCAGCGCCGTGCCACCCAGGTTGACGAGAGTATCCGACGGATGCTGCTCTCCCCACGGGTAGCGACGCCTTGTGCTCGTCGCCGGATCCCACGCGCAGGCCTTCTCCCATTCCGTTTCGGTGGGCAACCGCGCACCGGCCCACGCCGCGTAGGCCTCGGCCTCGAAATAGGTGACATGCTGCACCGGCTCATCGACGGGAATCTGTTCGACGTGGCCGAACCGGGTACGCGTTCGGCCGTCGGAACTCCAGAATTGCGGCGCGGTCAGGCCGGCGCGTTGGCGGTGCTGCCAGCCGCGGGCCGACCACCAGCGCGACTGGTGATAGCCGTCGTCATCGATGAAGTGTTGCCATTCGCCGTTGGTGACCGGAACCCGGCCAATCCTGAATGCGGGGACGTCGACGACATGGGCGGGACGTTCGTTGTCCAATGAGTAGGGTTCGCCGGCGGCGTCTACGCCCTGCACGAACGGGCCGGCGGGAATCAGCACCGACGTTCCGGCCACGCCCGGCCGACCCGCGGGCGCCGACGTGTCGGGTAGCAGCGGCGCGCCGGTGCGCAGGTTCAGGGCCTGCAGCATGGTCTCGTTGTGCTGGTTTTCGTGGCTGACCACCATCCCGTACGTGAAGGCGGCTCGGTCACCGGCGGGGTTGTCGGGCAGGGCATCCAGCGCGTCCAGCGCAGCAGATCGCACTGTCCGGCAATACGACCGCGCCCGCTCCGGGGACAGCAGCGGCAGATCGCCACGACTGGCGCGGGAGTGTTCGAATGCGTCGTAGAGAACCTCTACTGCGGGAGGCAGCATCCCGGGCCGGGCCGGGTCCCCGCCGCGCAACAGCCACAGCTCTTCTTGCTGACCGATATGCGCCAGGTCCCACACCAGTGGGCTCATCAACGGGTCGTACTGACGACACAGCTCGGCGTCGTCAAAATCGGTCAGCCGCAACGTCCGTGTCCGCGCCCGTGCCAGATCGTCGGCAAGCCTCTCCCGGGAAGTCACGGCCCCCCTTGCGCTAGCTGTGCGACCGTAGCCGCAATGCCGTGCTCGATTACTTGGTCGGAAAAGTCGTCTCCGGGACATCGGCCCTGCTCGACGTAGCGAATCAACCGCTGCATCGCGTCGGTCAGCCCCGCGGGCGCCCGTTCGGCGGCGGCGGCCACGCACCGGTTGGCCGCCTCGTACAGCCGCCGATCACGCAGACCGGCCTGGGCCGCGGTGTCCCAGGCGGTGGCGACCGGTTCGACGGCCTCGGCCGCGATGTCGGCGGCGACCGGGTCGTCGAGCAGGGTCACCAGGGTGAACAGCACGGCGGGCCAGAAGGCGTCCGGCACGCTGTCGAGGTAGCGGATTTCCAGCCACTGTCTCGGGCGTACCGGCGGGAACAGGGTGGTCAGGTGGTATTCCAGGTCGGCGATGGTGGGGCGGCGATCGCCCAGCAACACCCGGCCGTCCACCCAGTCGGCGAACGGCACCCAATGCGTGACCGCCACGGCTTCCGGGTTGTGCACCAGCATCACCGGTGCTTTCAGGGCATAACGCGCCCAGTCGGTGCCGGGGTCGTCGCCGCTGACACCCAAAATGGGCCCGCAGCGCGCCGAGTCCATCTGGCCCCACACGCGCTGCCGGGTGGAGACCCAACCGGTGAACTCGCCACCCAGCATTGGAGAGTTGGCTGCGATCGCGATCATCGTCGGCCCCAGGGCATGCGCCAGCCGTATCCGCGCCGCCCATCCCTCCTGCGGCCCGGCGTCCAGATTGACCTGAATCGATGCGGTGGACGTCATCATCGCCGCGCCCGCTTCCCCGGATTCGCTGGCGGCGAAGAACTGCTCCATGGCGCGGTAACGCGCTCCTGGATTGATGCGCTTGGGCGGCCGCAGTGGATCCGCCCCGAGGAATACCAGGCCCAGCCCGGCGTCGGCGAAGGCCGACCGCAGCACGGCTTGGTCGCGATTCATCGCATCAATGGCCGGCATTACGCCGTCGGCGGGCGGGCCGGACAGTTCGACGGCGCCGCCCGGTTCCACGGTGACCGCGCTGCCGCCCGGCAGAGCCGGCAACAGCTCGAGAACATCGCTGATCTCAGCCCAGCTCGGCCTCCGGTAGGGGTCGGCCGGGTCGTGGCAATGCCCTTCCATCTCCAGACCGACGGACCCCAGGGGCGCATCCGCCAGACAGCTGTCGGCGATGTATTGCGCGGCAGCCGTAGAACTGGCCATCTCGGCTTCGGCCGGGCGGGCGGTATCGATCGCGGCGGTGGGGGCGGCGAACGCCATATCACGATCCCTCCGGGCCCGACCACTCGTCACCGAGCGCCATGTTGCGCAGCTATCGGAACGATAGCCGCCGTCACTTCATCTTCCAGATCGCCCCGACATATTCCCCTCCCCGCACTTCGTGGCTGCATGGCGTAGACGGGTACCCGGATCGTTTCACTTACTGACCAAGCGCGTTCTGCATTGCTCCGGCCAGCACATTGACCGCAGGCCCGCCGTTGCCAGATTGGCAAACCTTCGCCTGCAGCAACACATTTTCGCGCAGCCGGGTTTGATCGAAGCACCTGCGATCGGTGCCCGCTTCCTGCTTGGTCCAGTTGGCATCGGTACCGGTCGCCGGTCCGCCGTCGAACGACCACACCTGGGTGGAGCCGTTGTCCAAATGCATCGCGGTGGTCTGTCCCGAGCAACCCACGGTTCGATCCACCACCCGATGGAAAGCCCGGGACGCGGCGTCGTTGGTGGCGAATACCCCGACCGCCTGCCTGACGAGGTGGGTCTGGTCGTTGGCCGAGGTCTGAGTGGTGGCTCCGTTGAACGCCGCCAGGTCGGGGTCGTTGTACACCTCGGGCAATCCGATGTCCGCCCAGTTGTTGCATTCCGCGACGTCGACCCAATAACCCTGGAACGGCTGGGTGAACACCGAGTCCCAACCCATCGGTCCGCCGACGATATTTCCGACCGACCCCTTGCCGAGGACGGCGTAGGACACCACGCCGGGGTCCGACGGGTGGGCGGTTGCGACCGGCATCGCCAACATCCCCCCGAACGTCACACCGATCGTCGCCACCGCGGCGGAGATCCGCATCGCTGGATCCAATTGCCGGGCTAGACCTTGGCCGAGACGTTCGACGTCGACGTTGCCCCGGGTGGCCTTGGAGTACGGGCACACCTGATGCGCCTGCTCCACCAAGTCGTCCGCGACGCTTTGCTCCACGCCCGGCAGGTAACCGACGATCTTGCCGGTGAGCCCGAATCCGCCCGCGGAGTCCTTGCCGAACCCGATCTGGACGGTGACGTTGGTGGCGTCGTCGAGCTTTACCTTCGACTTGCCGGCCACCAGGCGCAGCGCACCCAGGAAGCAGGCGGCGTAACCGGCGGAGAACAGCTGCTCGGGGTTGGTGCCCTCGCCGTTGCCGCCCATCGCCTTTGGCGGCCGGGTTTCGAGGTCGATGCGGCCATCCGTCTGACTTCACGTGGCCGTCGCGGCCGCCGCCGGTCGCCGTGGATTCCGTGGTGTAAACGACTTCAATGGTCATGGGTCTCGATCATGCCAGGACCGCTGCTTGGCGGCGAACGTCGAGTTGGTTGCCTATTGCCCCAGGTTGGCCCGAACCCCCTCCTCGACCTTCTTGCCGAGGTCAGGATCGACGTTGCGCCAGTACTCGAACACCCGCGACAACACCGGTTCTTTGACGCCCTTCAAGACATGGCCAATGATGTTGTGGGCCAAGCGTTCCCGCGCATCGTCGTCGAGCACTTCACGGACCATGGTGCCGGGCTGGCCCCAGTCGTCGTCCTCGGCGCGCAGCGTGTACGCGGCGCGGATCATCTCGCCATCGGCCTGCCAGCGCACCTCGGCGGCGCGCGCCGGGTCGGCCTGCGGACCGCCATAGGAGTTGGGCGCATACACCGGATCGGAGACATTCTTCATCCGCATCGCACCGTCCTTGGAGTAGCTGTTCACCTCCACCTTCGGTTCGTTGACCGGGATGTGCTTGTAGTTGGTTCCCAACCTCGCGCGATGGGCGTCTGAATAGGAGAAGCCGCGGGCCAGCAGCATCTTGTCCGGGCTCAACCCGGTGCCGGGCACCATGTTGTTCGGCTCGAAGGCGGCCTGCTCGATCTCGGTGTGGTAGTCGGTCACATTCCGGTCCAGGGTCATCTTGCCGACGTCGATCAGCGGATAGTCGCTGTGCGGCCACACTTTCGTCAGATCGAACGGATTGAACCGATAGGTCTTCGCCTCCTCGAACGGCATGATCTGCATCTTGAGCGTCCAGCTCGGAAACTCGCCGCGCTCGATCGCCTCATAGAGGTCACGCTGGTGGTAGTCGCCGTCTTCGCCGGCAAGCTGGTCCGCATCCTCCTGGGTCAGGAAGTCGATGCCCTGATCGGTGATGAAGTGGTACTTCACCCAGAAGATCTCGTCGGCGGCGTTGATCCAGCTGTAGGTGTGGCTGCTGTAGCCGTTCATGTTCCGCCAGCTCTTGGGGATCCCACGATCGCCCATCAGCCAGGTCACCTGGTGCGCGGACTCCGGAGACAGGCTCCAGAAGTCCCACTGCATGTTGTTATCGCGCAAATTTGTTGCCTGCATGCGCTTTTGGGACCGGATGAAGTGCTGGAACTTCAGCGGGTCGCGCATGAAGAAGACCGGGGTGTTGTTTCCGACCATGTCGAAGTTGCCCTCGGTCGTGTAGAACTTCAACGCGAACCCACGCGGATCCCGCCAGGTGTCTGGGCTGCCACGCTCGCCGGCCACGGTGGAGAACCTGGCCAGCATGTCGGTCTTGGTCCCCGGCTGGAACACCGCTGCCTTGGTGTACTTGCTGACGTCGTTGGTCACCTGGAAGTGGCCGAACGCACCGCCGCCCTTGGCGTGCGGTTGGCGTTCCGGGATGCGTTCCCGGTTGAACATCGCCATCTGCTCGATCAGGTAGTGGTCCTGCAGCAGGATCGGACCGTCGGGACCGATCGTCAACGACTGGTCGTCACTGGGTGCGGGGGCGCCGCCGTCAGTGGTGGTGTAGCGCTCGGTCATTTCGCTATCTCCTCGTCAACTGGGCTGACTTCACCTTAATCCGGTACCCCCGCCGGCCGAGTCTTGAAACGGTCTGCGCAATTTCCGGCGCAAACGCGCCAGCCCGGGCCCCTTAGCGAGGCGCCGGGCTGATGGTCGAGCGACACGACGGTCACGAAACGCGGGAAGTGCGACGTGCTATGGGCGCGGAGTACCCGGCGCGTTCGGGGCCGGCGCCGGCGCACTGGTCGTCGGCGACTGGCCGGGACCACCCGGGCCGCCCGGACCACCCGGGCCACCTGGACCGAAGCCCGGCGGCGGGCCGAAAGGCGGAGCCATCCCAGGGCCGCCGGGTCCATACCCCCACGGTCCACCCCACGGTCCACCCGGGCCGCCTCGCCCTCCAGGGCCGCCGGGGCCGCCAGGGCCGAACATCATGCCGTGGTGGTAATGGCAGTGATGGCTGAACCCGACGACCATGGCGCCGGCGAAAAATACGGTGGCGAGGATGAAAACGACCCCGGCAACGATCACCACCCACGCCGCGGCCACATACAGCCTGGGGGGCTTGACTCGCTCGTACGCTGGCGGTGCTGGCGGCGGAGCTGCGGCGACGGAAGTCGGCTGCGTTGACGGTTCAGGTGTTTCACTCATGCCTTGCATACTGCCCGGCCGCCAACTGCCATAACAGGTTCCGAAGACAAAAGTTGCTGTGAATTGCTCTACCCGTTATTAGGACGTGTAGCCCGGCGCTCAAGAGAGCGCCGGGCTACAGGTTGTTGAGTTAGTGGCCCGCCGGGGTCCTCCTATCACCCCGTGAGCACGTTGACGGTTAGGAACTCTCCCCCTACGGCGTCCGAGACGGAGCGACCGACGAAGGAATCTGGCTGGGTCCAGGAGCGCCGGGCGTCACCGCTCCAGGTGCACCCGGAGCCGGTGCCCGGAGCGTTCGCGCCAGGCCCGCCACCCGGGCCACCAGGGCCACCGAATCGATGCGGATGCATCATCGCGTGGTGCGCGTGGTGGTGATGGTGGTGACCGCCGTGATGCCCCAGCGCCATTCCTGTGAAGAAGATGACCGAGACGATGAACACGATCCCAGCGACAATGGCAACCCATGCCGCGGCAAGAAAGACCCGTGGGGTCCGGTATAGCGCTTCGGCTGCCGCCGCAGGCGCCGGTGCAGTTGCGGTTGAGCTCCGCACAGTTGGGTTTTCAGATGTTTCACTCATGAGACAAATGATGCGGGGGTAAACAATGGTTACGGCTATGCGTTAGTTAAGTACCAGCTATGAGCTGAAACCCGCCTTTAGCTGGCGAAACCGCCCCTCCCGGGGGCTAATCCGGTTTGAACGGGTTGACCGCGAACTGAATCACCCGGTACGGCGCACTTACCCGGGCTCGGGTGTCCCACTGACTGACGAAAATTCGCAGCTCATCGAGGGTGGAGCCGGGCGAGATGTACCCGCCATACGGTTGCGCGAGCCGATTGTCGTACGGGGGCGGCAAGCTTTCCGCCGGCTCTGGCCACTCGTCGTGCTGCACCACCGTCGTCACCGGCGCGGTACCCAGCGATGTGGGGTCGTTGGCCACTCGGACCTCCATGTTGCCCGTGCCGGCGTTGAAATATGACAGCACAGCCTTGCCGTCGATCTCCCTGATGCACATCTCGCCCACCTGGTCGGGCCATAGCGGTGTCGGTGGCTTGTTCCACCCACCGTTGGGCCCGGCCGCCCAGCCCTGCCACCGGGACCGGTCGGTGAACGTTTGCGGCGTGGCCCGGTACAACAACACCGGATTCCGGCGGGTGAAACTGTTGGCCACGATGTACACCCAGCCACTCTGTGAATCAGGAGTAGGGATCGGGTCGTAGTAGCCGCTGACCTGAGTCTGCGAGCCGCCTTGGTAGGAAGCGTCGCGCCGAGACCCCGGAACGGTCTGCCAGCTGGCGTGGGCCGGCTCGGGTGTCACCAGCCGTGAGTTCACCGGCACGAGGTTGTGGGTGGTGGTCACCATCAGGTAGTTGCGCCGGTTGATCTGCACCACTCCGGCCGGCAGCTGAGAGTCCCCCGGCGGTGTGGGATCGGCTAGCAACGGCTTGTTGATTCCGGTGACGCCGGTATAGCGGACCCCGGTGGGATCGTCGACCGACGCGGTGTCGACGTGCAGCGCGACCGGCGAGAACCAGCCACCGAACCCGACACCCTGACCGGCGAAGCTGTCGCCACAGACCTGCAGCAGCTCGGTGGGGAACTCGACGAACTCGCACAGATCGGTGGCGCCGATGCCGTAGTCCCCGGTGGGGGTTCCGGTGCCGGCCGTCGGACCGATTCGCAGCACCTGACCCGGGGCCAGCGGCTGCAGTATTGGCTCCGGCTCTGGCGCCGGCGGATCGGCGTGTGCAACCGAAAAAGACTGCGGCGCAAGCAAACACATCATCGAGGCGACCAACAGGGTGCACCGCGTACCGCTGCGGCAACGGGTGGAGCTCACCCGCGGATCACAATTCGGCGGCGAGTAACTCGGCGATCTGGATGGTGTTCAGTGCCGCACCCTTGCGCAGGTTGTCGCCCGAGACGAACAGCGCCAGGCCCCGCCCGTCCGGTACTCCCTCGTCGCGCCTGATCCGACCGACCAATGCTTCGTCAATTCCGGCGGCGTCCAACGCGGTCGGCACATCGACCAGCTTCACGCCCGGCGCGCCCTCGAGCAGTTCGCGGGCCCGCTCGGGCGACAGCGGCCGGGCGAACTCGGCGTTGATCGACATCGAGTGCCCGGTGAACACGGGAACCCGCACACAGGTGCCGCTCACCAACAAGTCTGGAATGCCAAGGATTTTGCGGCTCTCGTGGCGCAGCTTCTGGTCCTCATCGGTTTCCCCGGATCCGTCGTCCACGAACGAGCCGGCCAGCGGCAGCACGTTGAACGCGATCGGCGCGACGTAGGCCTTGGGCGCCGGAAACTGCAGCGCCCGACCGTCGTGCACGAGCTGCTCGGCGTCATCGATGACCGCGCGTGCCTGGGCTGCCAGCTCTTCCACCCCGGCCAGCCCGGTGCCGGATACCGCCTGGTAGCTGGACACCACCAAGCGCACCAGCTGGGCTTCGTCGTGCAGCACCTTGAGTGCCGGCATCGCGACCATGGTGGTGCAGTTCGGGTTGGCGATGATGCCCTTGGGCCGGTGATGCGCGTCGCGCGCGAAGTTCACCTCCGACACCACCAGCGGCACGTCCGGGTCCTTGCGCCAGGCCGACGAGTTGTCGATGACCGTGACTCCGGCGGCGGCGAACCGCGGCGCCTGCACCAGCGACATCGTCTTACCCGCGGAGAACACCGCGATGTCCAGGCCGGTCGGGTCCGCGGTCGCGGCGTCCTCGACCTCGATCTCCTGGCCGCGGAAGGCCAGCTTGCGGCCCTGCGAGCGGGACGACGCGAAAAACCGGACCGTGGTCGCCGGGAAGTCACGCTCGTCGAGCAGCTTGCGCATCACCTGGCCCACCTGACCGGTGGCGCCCACTACACCAATTGCGACCATCTACCGGCCCGTCCCCGCATACACCGTTGCCTCCTCGTCACCGCCGAGCCCAAACGCCTCGTGCAACGCAACAACGGCCTTGTCTAGTTCGGTGTCGCGGCACAGCACCGAGATGCGGATTTCGGAGGTGGAGATCAGCTCGATGTTGACGCCCACCTCGGCCAGCGCCTCGCAGAAGGTCGCCGTGACACCGGGATGGCTGCGCATACCCGCCCCGATCAGCGACACCTTGCCGATGTGGTCGTCATAGAGCAGCTGGGTGAAGCCGATCTCGCTCTTGAGCGCGTCCAGCTTGGCGACCGCGGTGGGTCCGCTGTCGCGGGGGCAGGTGAACGTGATGTCGGTCTTGCCGTCCTCGACCTTCGAGACGTTCTGCAGCACCATGTCGATGTTCACGTCGGCATCGGCGACGGCGCGAAAGACGCTGGCCGCGTAGCCCGGGATGTCCGGAATCCCGACGATGGTCACCTTGGCTTCGCTGCGGTCGTGCGCGACTCCGGTCAGAAGGGGGCTTTCCATGGGTTTGTCCTTGATCGATCCGACGACGACGGTGCCTAGTTTGTCCGAGTACGACGACCGCACGTGCACCGGCAGGTCGTAGCGGCGGGCGTATTCCACGCAGCGCAGCATCAGCACCTTGGCCCCGCAGGCCGCCAGTTCAAGCATCTCCTCGAACGTCACCGTGTCCAGCTTGCGGGCGTTGTGCACGATCCGCGGGTCCGCGCTGAAGATGCCGTCCACGTCGGTGTAGATCTCGCAGACGTCGGCGCCAAGGGCGGCGGCCAGTGCGACGGCCGTGGTGTCCGAACCGCCGCGGCCCAGCGTGGTGACGTCGCGGGTGTCCTGGCTGACGCCTTGAAACCCGGCGACCAAAACGATCCGGCCTTCGTCGAGCGCCGACTGCAGCCGCGTTGGTGTGACGTCGATGATCTTCGCGTTGCCGTGGGTGCCGGTGGTGATGACGCCGGCCTGCGAACCGGTGAACGACCGGGCGTGCGCGCCGAGTGATTCGATTGCCATGGCCACCAGCGCATTGGAGATACGTTCACCGGCCGTGAGCAGCATGTCGAGTTCTCGGGGCGGCGGGACAGGGCATACCTGCTGAGCCAGGTCCAGCAGATCGTCGGTGGTGTCACCCATTGCCGAGACCACCACGACGACGTCGTTTCCTTGTTTCTTGGTCTCGACGATGCGTTCGGCGACGCGACGGATCCGATCGGCGTCGGCCACCGAGGATCCGCCGTACTTTTGTACGACGAGCGCCACTGTTGCTCTGCCTGCCCTTCCGGCCCCTACAGACGTGGTTTAAGTCCACAACAGGATACGTGCCGGCGCATCTTAATTAACGCGGCCAGGGCGGCCTGGGTTACCGCTGCTGCCCGGCGTAAGCCGTGGTCGCCGGTGATAACGGTCTATTCGGCGGCGATCCGGGACGGCGGCTGCTCAAGTCGAGGGCGTTTTCGCTTAGATGACGTGCGGCGTACCGCCGAATGACCTGCCGATTCCCAGACGACTTTCGGGCAATTTTCCCTGACGGCGCCGATCGCGGTAGAGTTCAGACCGTGCAGCGGGTGCTCCTCCTCGGACGCCGCGACGGGGTCTGATCCAGACCGGCCTCCCGTCGCGGGCGTTCGCGATGCGCCGGTCTGAGGTCCCTTCTGACATCCCCGGAGCAACTACCGTGACAACTTTTTCTCAGCCTTCCGGCCCCGACGCGTATACCGGTCGTTCAAGGCGCGCAGCGTCGTCAAACCCGCGGGCCCACCCGCGCCCGGCCAGCCCGTGTGGAATCCCCAACGGGGTTCGTCGATGCCGATCAACCGGTACCGACCATTCTTCGAGGAAGTCGAGCCCATTCGGCTCGCCGACCGCAGCTGGCCGGACCGCGTCATCAGCAGCGCACCGCTGTGGTGTGCGGTGGATCTGCGTGACGGCAACCAGGCGCTGATCGACCCGATGAGCCCGGCCCGCAAGCGCCGCATGTTCGACCTGCTGGTGCGCATGGGCTACAAGGAGATCGAGGTCGGGTTCCCGTCGGCCAGCCAGACCGACTTCGACTTCGTCCGCGAGATCATCACCGGCGGCGCCATTCCCGACGACGTCACCATCCAGGTGCTGACCCAGTGCCGACCGGAACTGATCGAGCGCACCTTCGAGGCGTGTGAAGGCGCGTCGCGGGCCATCGTGCACTTCTACAACTCGACGTCAATCCTGCAGCGGCGCGTGGTTTTCCGCGCCGACCGGGCCGCGGTGCAGGCCATCGCGACCGACGGCGCGCGCAAGTGCGTCGAGCAGGCCGCCAAATACCCGGGCACGCAGTGGCGGTTCGAGTATTCGCCGGAGTCCTACACCGGGACCGAACTGGAGTACGCCAAGGAGGTGTGCGACGCCGTCGGCGAGATCATTGCAGCCGACGCCGGACAACCCGATCATCTTCAACCTGCCCGCCACCGTGGAGATGGCCACCCCCAACGTCTACGCCGACTCGATCGAGTGGATGAGCCGCAACCTGGCCAACCGGGAGTCCGTCATCCTGAGCCTGCATCCGCACAACGACCGCGGAACCGCCGTCGCCGCAGCCGAATTGGGCTATCAGGCCGGCGCGGACCGGATCGAGGGCTGCCTGTTCGGCAACGGGGAACGCACCGGCAACGTGTGCCTGGTGACGCTGGGGCTGAACCTGTTCTCCCGCGGCGTGGACCCGCAGATCGACTTCTCCAACATCGACGAGATCCGGCGCACGGTGGAGTACTGCAACCAGCTGCCGGTGCACGAGCGTCACCCCTACGGCGGCGACCTGGTCTACACCGCGTTCTCCGGCAGCCATCAGGACGCCATCAACAAGGGCCTGGACCAGATGAAGATCGATGCGGACGCCGCGGACGCCGACGTCGAGGACATGCTGTGGCAGGTGCCGTATCTGCCGATCGACCCCAAGGACGTCGGGCGTACCTACGAGGCGGTGATCCGGGTCAACTCGCAGTCCGGCAAGGGCGGCGTGGCCTACATCATGAAGGCCGACCACGGCCTGGCCCTGCCGCGACGGCTGCAGATCGAGTTCTCCCAGGTGATCCAGAAGATCGCCGACGGCGAGGGCGGTGAGGTCTCGCCCAAGGAGATGTGGGACGCGTTCTCCGAGGAGTACCTCGCCCCGGTGCGGCCGCTGGAGCGAATCAAGCAGCGCGTCGATGCCTCCGAGGAAGACGGCGGCACTACCAGCATCGCTGCGACCGTCAAGATCAACGGCGTGGAGACCGAGATCAGCGGCGTCGGCAATGGCCCGCTGGCCGCTTTCGTCCACGCGCTGGGAACGGTCGGGTTCGAGGTAGCCGTCCTGGATTACTCCGAGCACGCGATGAGCGCCGGCGACGACGCGCAGGCCGCGGCCTACGTCGAGGCGTCGGTGGCCGGGCGAGACCGTGTGGGGCGTGGGCATCGCGCCGTCGATCACCACCGCGTCGCTGCGCGCCGTGGTGTCGGCGGTCAACCGGGCATCCCGATTAGCGGCGCTACGCCCCGAAGAACGCTCGCAGCAGTCGGTCGACCAGCTGCGGCCGGTGTCATCGGGCGCGCCCGAAATCGTGAGGCTGGCTGAACACGTAACCCCGTTGAGCAGGCCGCCTCCAGCTCGTCCCGCAGCTGGCAGCCGCTCTGGCGGTGGAGCCTGGTCCGCCTCGAAGATGCCGCGTCGGCGGACTTCACGGCGGCGGCTTCGCAGCTCCTTGCTGGAACGGCCGCAGCTCGGGCCGACGCGTGCCCTCCATGTGCAGCTTGAACCGGGGCAGCGGTCTGAGACGGCGTAACCTGCTCGTCGGTGTCGGTGATCGTCCGCGTTATCAGCGCTTTTACGCCTTGAGGTCTGTTCGAGGTCAGCAACCCGAATCGCGCCCGTGCAAAGCCTCTACGCGCCGCCGATGATGATCGACCGTGCGTGCCGCCGTGGCTTCAAGCAAGGCCTGGCGCGGCGCGAAAGTAGTTCCGATCTGGTGCCCGGAGGTCAGGCCTGCCCGGTCGTCGACGTGACGTTGCGTCAGCACCTGGGTCACCAGACGTCGGCGAGACGCCAATGGCTGCGTCGCAGGATCTGCGCGCGGCGTTCAGCGGGTTGGTGGCATCAGTCTTTGTAGCGCAGCCGCTAGAACATTGCCAGGAACGCCGAGTAGACGACGATCAAGAGGAGGTAGACTGAACCACATCGGGAACTACGTGACGAAGGAAAGGTCCCTGATCACATAATCGAGGTAGATGTGTAGCGGCACACTGCCGGCGATGTAGATGACCGATCCGGTGAACAGCGCCTGATGTCGATTGCTGGTGAATCGCACGCGCCGATACACCACGATGCCGGTGATGGCCGCGTAGGTCATCGGCACGAGCAGGATCCTGTCCGTGGTCAACGTCACCACGTGTTGCAGGGCGACGGCGTCACCAAAAATCACCCGGCAGAGGTGCATGACGACGCCAATCGAAATGGTCAGCGCCGCTGCTTCCCGGCAGAAGTAGCCATGCCGGCGATACCTGGTCCACCAAGAGCCGTGGTGTACTACATCTGTAGTGGAGCTCATGTCTCGACGATACCACTACAGATGTAGTGGTGGCAAGAAGTTGTCAGAACAGCGCGAGCTGCTCGTCGACGGTGGTGACGTCGACGAATTCCTCCATGTTGGTGCCGCCGATGACGGCGCGAACGGAGTCCATGAACTGCGCATCGGTTACCACCGGCACGCCCAGCTTCCGGGCCAGATAGCCTTTGCCCTGCTCAGGGGCGGAGTCGTTGCACACCACCAGCGAGGTCTCCAGGTCGACGGCGTCGCTGTAGGCCAGCCCGGCGTGCAGGATCCGCTCGACGAGTTCCTCGTGGGTCCGGCGCACCTCGGCGGCCAGCGCCACCCGCATGCCCTGCACCAACGGCCTGCCTGGGGCATACGGCCCCGGGTTGAGATAGGGGCAGGGCATCCGGGAAGCCAGCACCTTCAGTGGTCGCAGCTCGTCGTGGGTCACCCGGCCGTTCGGCCACCGGCGCCGGGTCACCGGATGCACCGGCAGCCAGATGTCGCGTTCGCGTGCCCGGTCCAGTGCCGACGCCAGCACCCCGGTCAATACCAATGCGTCGTCGAAGGCGTCGTGTGGCCGTTCCTGCGTGACGCCCCAGTGCGCCGCGAGTGTCTCCAACCGCAGATTGTCGATGCCGAGGTCCAGTCGCCGGGCCAGCTCGACCGTGCACATGACGTTGTCGACGGGGAGTTCGGTTTCGGCGAGCTCGGCCTCGGCGGCGAGGAATGCGTAGTCGAAGGCGACGTTGTGTGCCACCAGCGTGCGGCCGCGCAGCACCTCGATCACGTCGCCGGCGATGTCGGCGAACTGCGGCTGGTCCTCGAGCATGGCGGCGGTCAGGCCGTGCACGTGGGTGGGACCCGGGTCCACCCCGGGGTTGAGCAGGCTGACAACGGATTGCTCCACCTGGCCGTCGGCGTCGAGGCCGAGTGCGGCAAGGCTGATGATCCGCGCCTGACCTGGGCGGAAGCCCGATGTCTCGACGTCGATGACGGCCCAACCCCCGTCCGGCACGCTAGCCGGGCGACCCCAGGACACCCCGTTCATAGGCTGAGGATGGCACGTCTGACCGACATCATCTGGTCGCTGCGCGTCGTGTCGGCACTTAAATCGATGAGGGCGACCCGCTGCGCTCGGCCAAAAAGCGCCGAGCTTGCGATCGCCCTTAAACTGCGCGGGTGGTCACCACCCGGGCACGTCTGGCGCTCGCCGCAGGAGCGAGCGCGCGGTGGGCGTCGCGGGTCACCGGGCGCGGGGCTGGGGCGATGATCGGCGGCCTGGTCGCCATGACGCTGGACCGTTCGATTCTGCGTCAGCTCGGGGCAGGGCGGCGCACCGTCGTCGTCACCGGCACCAACGGCAAGTCCACCACCACCCGGATGACCGTGGCCGCTTTAGGGACGGTGGGAGCTGTAGCGACCAATGCGGAGGGGGCCAACATGGATGCCGGTTTGGTCGCCGCACTGGCCGCAGACCGGAGTGCCGTGCTGGCGGCGCTGGAAGTCGACGAGATGCACGTGCCGCACGTCTCCGACGCGGTTGAACCCAGCGTCGTCGTCCTGCTCAACCTGTCCCGCGACCAGCTGGACCGGGTCGGCGAAATCAACGTGATCGAACGCACGCTGCGGGCCGGCCTGGGCCGCCACCCGAACGCGGTCGTCGTCGCCAACTGCGACGACGTGCTGATGACCTCGGCCGCCTACGACAGCCCGAACGTGGTGTGGGTGGCCGCGGGCGGCGCCTGGGCGAACGACTCGGTCAGCTGTCCGCGCAGCGGCGAGGTCATCGTCCGCGACAAGGGCCACTGGTATTCCACCGGCGCCGACTTCAAGCGACCCAGCCCGCACTGGTGGTTCGACGACGAAACCCTTTACGGGCCCGACGGATTGGCCCTGCCGATGCGGTTGACGCTGCCCGGCGCGGTGAACCGCGGCAACGCCGCCCAGGCCGTGGCCGCCGCTGTCGCGTTGGGCGCAGATCCGGCGGCGGCCGTGGCGGCCGTCTCGGCGGTCGACGAAGTTGCCGGACGCTACCGGACCGTCCGTGTCGGCGCGCACGCGGCGCGGATCCTGCTGGCCAAGAATCCGGCGGGCTGGCAGGAAGCGTTGTCGATGGTGGACAAGCACGCGGCCGGGGTGGTCATCGCCGTCAACGGCCAGGTGCCCGACGGCGAGGATTTGTCGTGGCTGTGGGACGTGCGCTTCGAGCACTTCGAGGAGACGGCCGTAGTAGCCGCCGGCGAACGCGGCACCGACCTGGCGGTGCGGCTCGGGTATGCGGGCGTCGAGCACACGTTGGTGCACGACACCGTGGCGGCCATCGCGTCCTGCCCGCCCGGGCGGGTGGAGGTCGTCGCCAACTACACCGCGTTCCTGCAGCTACAGCGAGCGTTGGCGCGTCATGGCTGACTCGGGGTCCCTTTCAAAAGTGCGGATCGGGCTGGTGCTGCCCGATGTGATGGGCACCTATGGCGACGGCGGCAACGCTTTGGTGCTGCGCCAACGGCTGCGGTTGCGCGGTATCGCCGCCGAGATCGTCGAGGTGACGCTGGCGGACCCGGTGCCGGAATCGCTGGACCTGTACACGCTGGGCGGGGCGGAGGACTATGCGCAGCGGCTGGCCACCAGGCACCTCGTCAAGCACCCGGGGCTGCAGCGCGCCGCGGGCCGCGGAGCACCCGTGCTGGCGATCTGTGCGGCTATCCAGGTGCTCGGGCATTGGTACGAGACGTCGTCCGGGGAACGGGTCGACGGTGTGGGCCTGCTGGATTTGACCACCACCCCGCAAGACAAGCGCACTATCGGTGAACTGGTGACCAAGCCGTTGCTGGCCGGCTTGAGCCAAAGGCTCACCGGCTTCGAGAACCACCGCGGCGGAACGGTTCTGGGCTCGGCGGCCTCGCCGTTGGGCGCGGTGGTCAAGGGCGCGGGCAACCGTGCCGGCGACGGCTTTGACGGTGCGATTCAAGGCAGTGTTCTCGCCACCTATATGCACGGACCGTGTCTGGCCCGCAACCCGGAGCTGGCCGACCTGCTGCTGGGCAAGGTGGTGGGTGAGCTGACACCACTCGAGTTGCCCGAGGTAGATCTGTTGCGCCGGGAGCGGCTCGCGGCCCGGTAGGCGCTGGCGCGCGTCTAAACCATGGCCCGGCGGCCGGTCAGCGCGCGGCCCAGGGTCAACTCGTCGGCGAACTCCAAGTCACCGCCCATCGGCAGCCCGGACGCGATCCGCGTCACGGTCAGACCGGGGATGTCGCGCAGCATCCGCACCAGGTAAGTGGCGGTCGCCTCGCCCTCGGTATTGGGGTCGGTGGCGATGATCACCTCGGTAATGTCGACATCGTCGACCCGCTCACCGATACGGCTCAGCAGCTCGCGGATCCGCAGTTGATCGGGACCAACGCCGGACAGCGGATCAAGCGCACCGCCCAAAACGTGGTAGCGGCCGCGGAATTCGCGGGTGCGCTCGACGGCCTGGACATCCTTCGGCTCCTCGACGACGCACACCTGCGACCCGTCCCGGCGCGGATCGGCGCAGATCCGGCACCGCTCGTCGTCGGAGACGTTGCCGCACACCGCACAGAACCGCACGCCGTCGCGGACCTTCGCCAGCACGGCGGTCAGCCGGTCGATATCCGCGGGCTCGACGGATAACAAGTGGAACGCGATGCGCTGAGCGCTCTTGGGTCCGATACCCGGCAGCTTGCCGAGCTCGTCGATCAAATCCTGGACGGGTCCCTCGAACATGACGGTAGAAAGTCAGAGCCCCGGCATTTGAGTTGGTGGCGCCGGCGGTTGGCCCGGAGGGCCACCCAAGCCACCGGCCAGCGACCCCAGCTGCTCCTGCGCCATTCTGGTGACTTGCTTGGAAGCGTCGGCCATGGCGCCGACGATCAAGTCCTGCAAGGTCTCGATGTCCTCGCGGTCGACGACCTTGGGATCGATCTTCACCGCGACCACCTCGCCGCTGCCTTTGACGACCACCTCGACCAGACCGCCACCGGCTTGACCGTGCACCTCGGAGTTCGCGAGCTGCTGCTGAGCTTCCAGTAGCTTTTGCTGCATCTGCTGCGCCTGGGCCAGCAGCGCCGACATATCGCCTCCGGGTTGCATGACAATCCCCTCGCATCTTGGTCTCGAGTTGGTTTCGCCTGTGGATGTCGGGCGATTCGAAACACCCAGCGTAGACCGCGCGACGTTACCTTTGCGCCGTGGACCAACGAGTGAGCAGGCGTGTCGGGATCAAAATGGTGGTCGGCGTGCTGGTTGCTGCGTCGACGCTAATCATTCCGACCGCGACCGCGACCCCTTCCAATATCGCCGGCATGGTCGTGTTCATCGATCCCGGCCACAACGGTTCCAATGATGCTTCCATCACCCGCCAGGTCCCGACCGGTCGTGGTGGCACCAAGGACTGCCAGACCAGCGGAACGTCGACGAACGCCGGATATCAGGAGCACACGTTCAACTGGGACACCGCGCTGCGGGTTCGCGCGGCGTTGAATGCTCTGGGCGTGCGGACTGCCATGTCGCGCAATAACGACACGGCCGTGGCACCGTGTGTTGATGCGCGCGCCAATATGGCCAACTCGTTGCGCCCCAACGCGGTCCTGAGCATCCACGCCGACGGCGGCCCACCGTCCGGCCGTGGATTTCACGTCAACTACTCGGCCCCACCACTCAACCAGGTGCAGGCCGGGCCGTCGGTGCAGTACGCCCGGATCATGCGCGATCAGCTGCAGGCCTCGGGCATTCCGCCTTCTAATTACATCGGCCAGGACGGGCTGTATGGGCGTTCGGATCTGACCGGCCTGAACCTGGCGCAGTATCCGTCGATCCTGGTCGAGTGCGGCAACATGAAGAATCCCGCGGATTCGGCGCTGTTGGAGTCACCCGAAGGCCGGCAAAAATACGCCGACGCATTAGTCCGCGGTATTGCGGGCTTCCTGGCCACCCAGGGCCAGGCGCGCTGAGCCCGATTACCCGGCCCTCCCCCGCGAGCGGGATGCGCGGCAGGAGCAATCGATGATCAGGGACCGGTCTAGGTTTCTAGTTCCTTCTTCAGGTTGGCCAGCACCTCGGCCTGAATCTTCTTCAGACCCAATGGCGCAAAGGTCTTTTCAAAGAAACCCTTGACGCCGCCCGCACCAGTCCAGCTGGTCTTCACGGTGACGCTGGATCCGGGGCCCGCAGGAGCCACCGTCCAGTTGGTGACCATGGACGAATTCGCGTCCTTCTCGATGACGGTATGGCCGGCGACGTCAACGTTGACCTGCACATCGCGGACGCGTGATTTGGTGGCCTGCAGCTTCCACTTGGCAACCGTGCCCGGGCCCTGCCCGCCCTGCAGGACCTGGTACTCGCTGTACTGCGGGGACAGGATTTTCGGGCGAACCTTCTGATAGTCCGCCACCGCGGCAAGTGTGGCCGCGGGCTCGACGTTGATCAAGATCGTGCTGGCCGCGCTCACCTGGCCCATCAGGCGCAACTCCTCTTCGTGATGCCGCCCGCGCGGGTGCACGGGCTGTTTTCGAAGACTAGGGTATATGTGGTGCCTATCCCTGGATCTGCACTCTCGGCTCACATGGCGGGCGTTGATCGGCTGATGGCGAGTTATCGATCCATCCCCGCAACGTCCGCCGTTCGGCTCGCCAAGCCCACCTCAAATCTGTTCCGCGCCCGCACCAAACGCGATGTGCGCGGCCTGGACACCTCGGGGCTGGCCAATGTCCTCGGTGTCGATCCGGAAACTCGCACGGCCGATGTCGCCGGCATGTGCACGTATGAGGATTTGGTGGACACGACCCTGCCTTACGGCCTTTCGCCGCTGGTGGTGCCGCAGCTGAAGACCATCACTCTCGGCGGTGCGGTCAGCGGCTTGGGTATCGAATCGGCATCGTTTCGTAACGGTCTCCCACACGAATCGGTGCTGGAGATGGACATCCTCACCGGCGCTGGCGAATTGCTCACCGCATCTCGCAGCCAGCACACCGAATTGTTCCGCGCGTTTCCCAATTCCTATGGGACACTGGGGTATTCAACCAGGCTTCGAATCGAGCTGGAGCCCGTAGCGCCGTTTGTGGCACTCCGGCACGTCCGGTTCCGCTCGTTGCCCGACATGGTCGCGGCGATGGAACGCATTATCGACACCGGCGGACAGGGCGGCACTCCGGTGGACTACCTCGACGCGGTGGTGTTCAGCCCTGATGAGAGCTACCTGTGCGTCGGCAGGCGGACCACCACCCCAGGACCGGTCAGCGACTACACCGGGAAAAACATCTACTACCGCTCAATCCAGCACGACGCACCCGGCGTGGAAGCCACCAAAGATGACCGGCTGACGATTCACGACTACTTCTGGCGCTGGGACACCGATTGGTTTTGGTGTTCACGCGCGTTTGGCGTGCAGAACCCGCGGTTGCGGCGCTGGTGGCCGCGCCGCTACCGACGCAGCAGCGTCTACTCGAAGCTCGTGGCCATCGACCAGCGCTTCGGTATCGCCGACCGGATCGAGGCGCGCAACGGTCGTCCCGCGCGTGAACGGGTGGTGCAAGACGTCGAGGTTCCAATCGAACGGGCCGTCGACTTCTTGGAGTGGTTCGGCGACCACGTACCCATCACACCGATCTGGTTGTGCCCGTTGCGGCTTCGCAATCACGAAGGCTGGCCGCTGTATCCGATGCGACCCGAACACACCTACGTCAACATTGGATTCTGGTCCTCGGTGCCGGCCAATGCCGCCCAAGGCGCAACCAACCGGGCCATCGAGGCGAAGGTGAGTGAGCTCGACGGGCACAAATCGCTGTACTCCGACTCCTTCTACACCCGCGAGGAGTTCAACGAACTCTACGGCGGCGAGGCCTACAACACCGTCAAGAAGACCTACGATCCCGATTCGCGTCTCCTCGATCTCTATGCAAAGGCGGTGCAACGGCGATGACGACGACTAGAGAGCCCGAACGTCCCACCAAGTCGGGCAAACTGAGCATGGCTGAGATTCTGGAGATCTTCACTGCTACCGGGGGCCAACCGCTGAAGTTCACCGCGTACGACGGCAGCACCGCCGGAAGCGACGACGCCGAACTCGGCCTGGATCTCCGGTCGTCCCGCGGCGCCACTTACCTGGCCACGGCTCCTGGCGAACTCGGTCTCGCCCGCGCGTACGTGTCAGGTGATCTTCAGGCATACGGCGTTCATCCCGGCGATCCGTATCCGCTGCTCAAGTCGCTGACCGACAGGGTCGAATTCAGGCGGCCGTCGGCGCGGGTGCTGGCCAACGTCGTCCGCTCGATCGGCATCCAACATATGTTGCCCATCGCACCACCGCCGCAGGAGGCGCCGCCCAGGTGGCGCCGGGTCGCCGATGGCGTGCTGCACAGCAAGACCCGTGACGCCGAGGCAATCCATCACCACTACGACGTCTCCAACACCTTCTACGAATGGGTGCTTGGTCCGTCGATGACCTACACCTGCGCGGTCTATCCCACCGCCGACGCGACGCTGGAAGAGGCCCAGGAGAACAAGTACCGGCTGATTTTCGAGAAGCTGCGGCTGCAACCAGGCGACCGGCTGCTCGACGTCGGCTGCGGCTGGGGCGGCATGGTGCGCTACGCCGCGCGATGCGGCGTCCAGGCGATCGGCGCCACCCTTTCGGCCGAGCAGGCGAAGTGGGCGCAACAAGCGATCGAGGCCGAAGGGCTGACAGGCCTTGCTGAAGTGAGGCACTCCGACTACCGCGACGTGCACGAGACAGAATTCGACGCCGTTTCGTCAATCGGGTTGACCGAGCACATCGGCGTCAAGAACTACCCCGCCTATTTCGGCTTTCTGAAGTCGAAGTTGCGCACCGGCGGGCTGCTGCTCAATCACTGCATCACCCGCCACGACAACAAATCGACCTCCTTTGCCGGCGGGTTCACCGACCGCTACGTGTTCCCGGACGGGGAGCTGACCGGGTCGGGCCGCATCGTCACCGACATCCAGGACGCCGGTTTCGAGGTGCTGCACGAGGAGAACTTCCGGCATCACTACGCGATGACGCTGCGTGACTGGTGTCGCAACCTGGTCGAGCACTGGGACGCCGGAGTCGCCGAAGTCGGGTTGCCCACGGCCAAGGTGTGGGGTCTGTACATGGCCGCGTCACGGGTGGCCTTCGAACGCAACAACCTTCAGCTGCATCACGTACTGGCGGCCAACCTAGACGAGTGGGGCGACGACAGTCTGCCGCTGCGGCCATGGTGGCAGCCGTAACCTGATCGCGGTCAGCCGTTGTCGATGCGACGGGCACCCAGTTCGCTTTGCAGCAGCTCGAGCGCGACCTCTTCAGGGTCGCGACGCGGCGCCGACGGGTCGCTGCGGCCCGCTTCGGCGAGCATGTGCTCCTCTTCTTCCCGCTGAGAGGAATCCGCATCCGCCGACTCGCTCGGGGGCGTTTCCTCCACTTCGGCGGTTTGCGGATTAGTTCCCCCGCTGGGGGTTGGTGCCGCCGCTGCGGGCGCCGGTGCGCCGGCCTCACACCGCACTCGCCAGTTCACTCCCAGCGCGTCTTTGAGCGCTTCGGCGATGACGTCGGCGTTGCGTTGTTCGGACAGCCGCTTGGCCAGCGGCGCCGATGCGTGGCTGAGCACCAACGTGTTGTCGTCCACCGCGCGAACGGTGGCGCCCGCCAGCATCACCTCGGTGGTACGGCTGCGCTGGCGCACCTTGTCCCGCACCGTCGGCCACATGGTTCGCACCGCGGCCGCGTTGAGTTCACCTGGGGCAGAGACTGATTCAGGGGTGGCTTCGGGTGCCGGCACCGGCGGCGGTTCGGGCACCGGCTTGGGCTTCGGCTCCGCTTTGCGCGACCGGACGGGAGCAGCCGCAGGCTCGGCCGCCGCGGGTCGTCGGGGCACTCCCCCAGGGGGCGGGGGCACTCCCCCAGACGGAGGGACCCCCACCTGCTCGCGGGGAGGCGGGGGTGCAACGCTCTCGGAAGCGGGAATGGATATGTCCAGCCGGGTCTCGATCCGCTCGACGCGTTGCAGCAGCGCCGACTCGGCATCACTGGCCGAGGGGAGCAGCAGTCGCGCGCAGACCACTTCGAGCAGCAGACGTGGCGCCGTCGCACCGCGCATCTCACCCAGCCCCGCCTGCACCACCTCGGCGTATCGCGTCAGCGCCGCCGGCCCGATCCGCGCGGCTTGCTCACGCATCCGATCCAGCATGTCCTCCGGTGCGTCCACCACGCCGCGAGTTGCCGCATCCGGAACCGCTTGCAGCACAATGAGATCGCGGAATCGCTCCAGCAAGTCGGTGGCAAACCGCCGTGGGTCGTGGCCGGCGTCGATCACCGATTCGACCGCGCCGAACAACGCGGCGGCATCCGAAGCGGCGAGAGCATCGACGGCCTCGTCGATCAGTGCGACGTCGGTGACGCCCAGCAGGCCCAGTGCCCGCGGATAGGTCACATGGTTACCCTCGGCTCCGGCCACCAACTGATCCAGCACCGAGAGGGTGTCACGTGGCGAACCCCCGCCGGCGCGGATCACCAGCGGATACACCGCATCGTCGACGACGACGCCCTCTTGCTCACAGATCCGCCCGATCAACGCCCGCATGGTGCGCGGCGGCAACAGCCGGAACGGGTAGTGATGGGTGCGCGAACGGATCGTGGGCAGCACCTTCTCCGGTTCGGTGGTGGCGAAGATGAAGATGAGGTGTTCGGGAGGCTCCTCCACGATCTTGAGCAGCGCATTGAACCCCGCCGTGGTCACCATGTGCGCCTCGTCGACGATGAACACCCGGTAGCGCGACTGCGCCGGCGCATAGAACGCGCGGTCCCGCAGTTCGCGGGTGTCGTCCACGCCGCCGTGGCTGGCGGCGTCGAGCTCCACCACATCGATGCTGCCGGGCGCGTTGGGAGCCAACGCCACGCATGACTCGCAAACCCCGCAGGGGTTGGCCGTCGGCCCCTGAACACAGTTCAACGACCGGGCCAGGATGCGCGCTGACGACGTCTTTCCGCAGCCGCGCGGCCCGGAGAACAGGTACGCATGGTTGATCCGACCGGCTTCCAGAGCGATGGACAGCGGTTCGGTGACGTGCTCCTGCCCCACCACTTCGGCGAAAGTTGCCGGCCGATACTTGCGGTAGAGGGCCACGCTCAGCAGGCTACCGACGCTCGGTGACGCAAGCCCGACTGGCATCGAGTGTGCATCAGTGGCTTCCAGTGTGAACGTAGGGCGCGATTTGGCGGCTTTGTCCGCCGTCAGCGCACACTCCACGCCCCCAGCGCACAGTCAATACCGTCAGCGCACACTCGACGCGGACGGGGCCAAGTTCAGCATCCGCTCCGAAGCCGCCAGCAGCGCACAGGTAGCCAGCCCGTCGACCGCGTCGCGCAGGTCCGGTATCGACGGGAAGGTGGGTGCGATCCGGATGTTCTTGTCGTCCGGATCTTTCCGGTACGGGAAGGAGGCACCGGCCTCGGTGACCGCGATACCGGCGTCCTTCGCCAGGGCGACGGTTCGCCGCGCCGTGCCGGGCAACACGTCGAGGCTGATGAAGTAACCGCCCTTGGGTTCGGTCCACGAGGCGATCTTGGATTCGCTCAACCGGTGATCCAGGATTTCGGCCGTCAAGGCGAATTTCGGCGCCAGAATCTGCTGGTGGCGCAGCATCTGCAGGCGGACTCCGTCGGCGTCGCCGAAGAAGCGCAAATGCCTCAGCTGATTGACCTTGTCCGGGCCGATCGACTTCTTCGCCGCGTACTGCAGATACCAGGCGATGTTGCCCAGCGATCCGCCCAGGAAGCTGACGCCGGCGCCGGCGAAGGTGATCTTCGAGGTGGACGCGAAGACGTACGGCCGGTGGGGGTTGCCGGCCTTGGCGGCCAGCCCGAGTACGTCGACCTGACGGATGAAGTCATGCGTCAGGGTGTGCACCGCATACGCGTTGTCCCAGAACAGCCGGAAATCAGGTGCAGCCGTCCGCATCTGGACGAGCCGGCGAACCGTCTCCCAGGAGTAGGTGACGCCGGTGGGGTTGCCGAACACCGGAACGGTCCACATTCCTTTGATCGCCGGGTCGACGGCAACCAGCTCTTCGATCAGGTCCACGTCAGGACCGTCGGCAAGCATCGGGATTCCGATCATCTCGATGCCCATGGTCTCGGTGATGGCAAAGTGCCGGTCGTAGCCGGGGACGGGGCAGAGGAACTTGACGCTCGGCTCATCCTTCCAGGGCCGTCGTGAATCCACGCCGCCGTACAGCATCGAGAAGACGACGAGGTCGTGCATCATCTCCAGGCTGGAGTTGTTGCCGGCGATCAGGTTCTGTACCGGGATGCCGAGCAACTCCCCGAAGATGGCCCGCAGCCCGGGCAGGCCGTGCAGGCCGCCGTAGTTGCGGGTATCGGTGCCCTCGGCGTCCCGGTAATCGTCGCCGGGCAGGCTCAGCAGCCGGTTGGACAGGTCGAGCTGCGCGGGGGACGGTTTGCCGCGCGTTAGGTCCAAGGCCAGCTTCTTGGCTTGCAGCTCGGCGTAATCCTGCTGGTTGCGGGCGTGTAGAGCCGCTAGCTCTTCAGGGCTGAGGGAATCGAACGCCACCAGGGGACCTTTCGCTGATCGCACACCGTGGGGTTCGGGGGTCATGCAAGCCCCCGACGTAGGGGACCCCGCGCACCCGACAGAGCCCATTGACCCTTGCTGCCTTCCGGCCCTGGGGGAGTTCACAGGATAGACGCCGCGCGGGGTCCATCGCGAGTGTAATACCTGGCCCGAAGCGAGCGACGTGCGACCGGCGGTGGCCGCAGCACACTCGGTTACCATGGCCACGGAGGATTCGCCTAGTGGCCTATGGCGCTCGCCTGGAACGCGGGTTGGGTTAACAGCCCTCGCGGGTTCAAATCCCGCATCCTCCGCCAGTAGTCCGCGGCGCGGCCGAACAGGGTGTTGTTTGGAATCGGTTTGGGCTGCCTTTAGGCTGGCGTGGGCTTACCAGCATGAGGAGGCGTATGGGGCGCAAGGTCGCCATACCGTGGCACTTGTTGTTTTCGATCGGTGCCGGCGTCCTCTTTTTCTTCTGCGTGCTGCCCCGCTGGTACGAGCTGATGGGCGACATGCCGCACGCACTGGGGATGGCGGGCCGCATCGCGTCGGGCGCACTCATCGCACTGGCCGCGCTGCCCGTGGTGTTTACCCTGCTGCGCACCCGCAAGCCGGAGCTGGGCATCCCGCAACTGGCGCTGTCTATACGGGTCTGGTCGATCGTGGCCCATGTGCTGGCAGGGGTGCTGATCATCGGCACCGCGATCAGCGAGATCTGGCTCAGCCTGGATACTGCCGGGCAGTATCTGTTTGGCATCTACGGCGCCGCCGCCGCGATCGGCGTGCTCGGAATTTTCGCGTTCTATCTGTCGTTTGTCGCCGAGCTGCCGCCGCCACCGCCGAAACCGATCAAGGCGAAGAAACCCAAGAAGCGTCGCACTCGCCGCGAGAAGGGCGAGGAGGCTGACGAAGCCGCCGAAGACACAGAAGCCCCAGAAGCCGAGGCAGACGAAGACACAGAAACCGAAGAAGCCGAGACGGTCGAGGCGAAGCCGAACGAAGAACCGAAGAAGCCGAAGAAGCCGAAAAGCCGGAGCAGGCCGAAGAGCCCGTCGCAGTCACTGCCGAAGACAATGAGGCCGACGCGGAATCGGCGACCGAAGAAGCGCCAGCCACCGAGGCCACGGAAGCCACTGAAGCCGCCGAAGAGCCCACGGGCGGGTTGCGTAATCGCCGCCCGACCGGCAAGGGCACCCACCGCATGCGCCGCAGGCGCACCCGGGGCGGCGTCGCCGTCGACGAATAGCCAACGGGTTCCGCAGCGCGATCGTGAATCAGTCGCGGCGCCGAAGGCGCTCGACGGAATCGGCGATGCGTTGCCGCGTCTGGTCGGCGCCCCAAAGCTGGCGGACTTCGTGGTCAATATCGCCGGCCTCGCTGATCCGCGCCAGGGTCGGCGCCCTCAGCTGAGCTTTGGTATGGCGATAGGCGTCGGCCGAGATCTCTGCCAGGTCTGATGCCTCCGCCACGGCAGCCTCGATGAGGTCGTCGGCGATGACGCGGTGAGCAAGTCCGTTGGCGATAGCGTCAGCCCCTCGATAGAGGCGACCGCCGAGCAGCACTTCCTCGGCGTGGTCGCCGCATGCGTAACGCATGACCTCGAGCGCGGCGGCCGGGAACGGCACTCCGACGCGAACCTCGGATGCCCCGATCTGCGCATCGGGGCTGATCAGGCGACGGTCGCAGGCACACGCGAGCACACAGCCGCCTGCGATCGCGGCGCCATTGATCGCGGCCACCGTCGGCCCCGGATAGCAGAACATCGCGACGAACGCGTCGGACAGCGCTGGTATCAACCGGTCGGCGTAGGCAGCCCCGCCCTGCAGCACGCGGTTGAGGTCGACTCCGGCGCAGAACACGCGGCCCGCACCGGTGACAACGAGCGCGCCGGCGCCCGAACCCTGCAGCTCGCGGACGGCGGCGGTCAGCTCTTCCAGCAGCTCGACATCGAGAGCGTTGACCCGCCCCGATGACAGGGCCAACACCCGCACCGTTCCAACGGTCTGGATCTCAATCACTGGGGCCGGCTGACTATGACGACGGGAATGTCGGTGTTCTCGTCGGTGTGATAGCTCGCGCACACGCGGTGGTAGCCATCGGCGATTTGTAACGGAACGCCAGTGGCGAAGTCGCCCCGGACCAGCAGGATGGGCGACAACGCTTCACCCTTTTTGATCTTGGAGAGATCCGACGCGACGTGGGGATTGTCAACCGGTAGCAGACTCAGCTGCGCTGCCCGGAGAATGTCTTTGGCCTTCTTGTGCACGACGGTTCCGGCCTTCAGCCGCTTGGCCAGCTTTTTAACGGTCTTCGAGTCCGCGAGCAGATCAAGGTAGTCGGCTGCAGCCGGAAAGTCATGTGCCGTAGGTTTTCCCAGCCATATCACGTTGACCATCGGGTTTCTCCCTTCATCGGGCCGTGTCGAGGCAGCCTACCGGGTCGAAGCGACGAAAATTGGGTGACCGTCGGAGCGCAGGGGTTCTTCACCGATCAGACGCCGGATTCGGATGTAGCGCAGCTGCTGGCGCCGCACGCCATGGCCTTGATCACGCACGTCCGAAATGACGATTCGCGGATTCTCGACTTGGTACGCGCCGGTGCCGGGGTTGCCGACGAAGCCGGCGTTGATGACATGGGATGGCCGGAACTATATGCCGCTCTTGATGATTCGAGTATGGCGCTGACTGCGGGACTGGCCGAGCCGAGCGGACGTCGCGACGATTACGCGCTGGCCGCCGGCGCGGACGCCGGACCTGCGGGGGGCCGTCAGCGGCGCCAGTGTCCTGGACGCCGATGGCCGCGCCACACTTCCCCTGGTCGACAGCCAGCAGCGGCCGATGACGGAATCGGCCGCCTGGGACCACGATTGGACTGCGACGTCGGTAGTCATCGGCGCCGCCGTGACAGAGACGCGCGAAACGCGGGAGCGGGTCCGTCGCTGGGTGCGGGCACGGTTGGACCGGCCGGGCGACGACGCATTACTGGCTGAGATCCTGGCTTCCGAATCCGCCTATTAAGGTTGGGCGCAATTCCCTATGCTGAGCGAGTGCCAAACACCTATCGAGTCGTTCAATGGAATACCGGAAACGTCGGCAAAAGCTCGCTGAAATCCATCGCCGACAACCCCACGCTTGAATTGGTGGGGTGTTATGCCTGGTCGGCGGAGAAGTTCGGCCGCGACGCGGGCGAACTGGTCGGCATTCCGCCGCTAGGGATTGCGGCCACCAATGACGTCGACGCGCTGCTTGCCCTGAAACCAGACTGCGTCGTCTACAACCCGATGTGGTTCGACGTCGACGAGCTGGTCCGCATCCTGTCCGCCGGCGTCAACGTGGTCACGACGGCGTCCTTCATCAACGGGCACAACCTCGGCGACGGCCGCGACCGATTATTGGAGGCCTGCGAGAAGGGCGGCTCGACGATCTTCGGGTCGGGCGTCAGCCCGGGCTTCGCCGAACTGCTGGCCATTGTCTCGGCAATGGTGTGCAACCGGATCGACAAGGTCACCGTCAACGAGGCCGCCGACACCACGTTCTACGACTCACCGGACACCGAGAAGCCAGTGGGTTTCGGCCAGCCGATCGACCACCCCGAGCTGCAGCAGATGGCCGCAAAGGGGACAGCGATTTTCGGCGAGGCAGTCCAGCTGGTGGGCGATGCGCTCGGCGTCGAGCTCGACGACGTCCGCTGCGTGGCCGAATTCGCCCAAACCACGGCGGACCTCGAAATGGCGTCCTGGACCATCGCGGCGGGATGCGTCGCGGGCGTCTACATCAGCTGGCAGGGCATTGTCGACGGCAACACCGTGATTGACCTCAATGTACGGTGGCGCAAGGGACAGACACTCGAGCCCGACTGGAAGATCGACCAAGACGGCTGGGTCATCCAGATCGACGGGCAGCCAACGGTCACAACCAAAGTCGGCTTTCTCCCGCCGCCGTACTTCGAGGCCACGACGATCGAGGAGTTCATGGACCTCGGACACATCATGACGGCGATGCCGGCGATCAACGCAATCCCCGCCGTCGTCGCCGCGCCGCCGGGCATCGTCACCTACGCCGATCTTCCGCTGACACTCCCGCGCGGCAACGTGCCGAAAAGCTAAGCGTCCCCCGACGCTGCCGCATCTGGAACGGCCGCCCGTCGCCGAGCGGGTTTGGCGTACGTCGCGCCCAGCTGCGGCACCTCGAGCGGACCCTGGTGGCGGGCGGCTTCGGTGGCGGTGCGCAGCGGGCCGGCCAGGCCCGCGAATGATCCCATGTCGAACAGCCGTTGCGTCAGAAGCCGGTTGTGTACGTAACCGAACGAGCTGCCGGTTTCAGGGTCGGCCCATCCCAGCGTTCCGCCCAGCCCGACGTGACCAAAACCTTTGAGTAATCCGGGAACCGGCGATTCGTGGTAACCGAGGTGAAAAGGCATGGGCACCACCATGTTCGCATCCGGCCACTTGATTCGCGACTGACCGGCCAGGCCGCACGCCAATTCTTCGGACAGGTACTTTTTGCCGTCGATCCGGCCGCCGTTGGCGAGCACCGCAAACATCTTGGCCAAGCCGCGGCCGGTCACCACGCCATTGGCCGCGGGCACCTCGCCGTCCAGGAACGGGGTGTCCCCTTTCACGAGGGATATGACGCCCGGGAAATACATCGCGCCGAGGGCGCCCGAGAACGGCAGACCGGCTACCTTCGGTGCGATGAAGTTCATTACCGGGGTGCGCAGCTTGCCCTGCGGCATCAGGATCTGCGCCACCTTGGTGGGCGACCCGACGGGCGGACGGCCGAGGTGCAGGCCGTCGGTATTGAGCGGGCGCGCGACTTCCTGGCGGATCAACTCCCGCATGCCTTTGCCGGTGACCGCCCGGGCCAGACCGGACAGCAGCCATCCGTAGGTCAGCGCGTGATATGCCTGCACGCCACGCAGGTGATCGACGGGCGCCGCGGCCAGCCGCTCCTCCATGAGGAGGTGATCCATCAACTCCGTTTTGGTGACGCCCCGCAGATGCGACAACCCGGAACGATGACGCAAGACATCGCGGACCGTGATCTCGGCTTTCCCGTTGGCCGCGAACTCGGGCCAGTATTCGGCGACGGGCTCGTCATACGACAGCAGGCCGCGATCGGCCAGCCGGTGAATCACTGTCGATGCGACACCCTTGGTCGCCGAGAACACCATTGCGCCGGTGTCCGCGGCCCACGGCTCCGTGCCCGCTCGGTCCGACCAGCCCGTCCAGACGTCGACGACGGGCCGCCCGTCGATGTAGACGCAGAGAGCTCCCCCGCCCAACCGCCGCCCCGGAAACCGCTCGGCGAACAGCTTGATGACGTTTGCGAAATGCGGGTCGGCGGCGCCGGACACGCCCCGCGGCAGGCCATCGTCGGCTACCAGAAGAGTTGACATTGTTACAGTGCAGCTCTCCGACCAGATGCCATCACGGGAATGAAGCTATCAGCCAGGCACACCCCCGTTTGCTCGGGTTTGGAAAACGGCTGCTAATCAGGTTGGTCCGGGGGTTCACGCACTTCGCCGCCCGGCGCTGCATCGGGCGGCGAGTCGTTTAAATACTTCCTCAACCGAAGAAGCTGATTGACCACCATGCCGATGCCCAGGAGCATCAGCGCCGCCACTATTGCCACCACAATTGCGGTGCTCACGAACTCCATGGTGACAGTCCGAAGCATCGGTACGTCGCATGGCCCGTGATCCATGCGATGCTCGGCCCGCTGGCAGTTTGCTGGGTTTGCGGGCTCCCGAGAGCTTGTCATTCTGCGGTACTTACCGCTCGGCGGGCAGCGGATCGCCGTTCAGGGTTTCAAAGACACGTGTTGCGGGGTAGCCACAACAAGAAGCAGTCGTATCGAGGAGGAAGTAGTAGCGCATGAGCAAAGAAGACAAGTTGAAGAACAAGATCGAGGATGTGGGCGGCCAGGCCAAAGAGGCAATCGGCAAGGCCACCGGCGATGACGACACCAAGAACGAAGGCCGGGCGGATCAGGCTAAGTCCAGCCTGAAGGATGCCGGCGAGAAGGTGAAGGACGCCTTCAAGAAATAGCCACCCCATAGACCAGCAGGTTTACTGAAGAAAGCGGGTAAACCTGCTGGTCGCCTTTTGCGGCGATTCCAGCGCTCCAGCAACTACCAATATCGAGTACGGCGAGCAGCCGACCGAGGTCCACGCAAATCCGCCCCCGGCACCACGATCGGTTCGTCATCACCTGATTCCGCCACATTTCGTCCAACAAGCACGTCGCGTCCGGCGCGGGTATGGGGTTTGCTGGCTGCTGCGCAAGACGTGCTCTTGGCGCCACGCACGTGTCCGAGACAGATCCGTGGCAGCGTGCTGTCCGAGTCGCAAACTGTGCCGGCGAGTGATTGCTGCCGGCGTCCATATGGCGTGCCACACGGTTGAAAAATGAGGCTTCTGGCAATCCATACCGCAATCAGCATCGAATACCAGGTAAAGGGCTCCAATGATGCGAAGCGATTGGGTGGAGATGGATGTCTTGAAGTTGATCAACAAACGGGCGCGTCGGGTCGCGGCGACGGTCGGAGCAGGCGCGGTGATGGCCGCTTCGGTACTGATGGGCACCCCCGCCCCATCGGCGTCTGCCGACCCGTGTCCCGACGTCGATGTGGTGTTCGCCCGCGGCAGCGGTGAGCCACCCGGCGTTGGCAACATCGGACAGCAATTCGTCGACGGCCTGCGCGGGCGGATCGGCGGGAGATCGCTCGGGGTGTATCCGGTCAATTACCAAGCCAGCACTGATTTCAGCAGTCCTGATTTCCCGTTGACGGTTATTGACGGGATTCGCGACGCCGGCGCTCACGTCCAATCCATGGCAGCGAACTGCCCCAACGACCCGAGAGGTGCTGGGCGGATACTCCCAGGGCGCCGCCGTGGCCGGCTACGTCACCTCGGCTGCCGTACCACCGGGCGTACCCGCTGCCGCGGTACCGAAGCCGATGTCGCCGGATATCGCAAACCACGTCGCCGCGGTCACGCTGTTCGGGACACCTTCAGACCAATTCCTGGGGCAGTACGGCGCTCCGCCGATCGTGATCGGCCCCCTGTACAAGCCCAAGACCCTCGAATTGTGCACGCAGGGTGACCCCGTTTGCGGTGGCGGCAACGACGCCGCCGCGCATGTTCTGTATGCGGCGAACGGCATGACGAACCAAGCCGCGGACTTCGCCGCCAGTCATCTGTAACACCCCCGGCGCCCGCGGGCGGACGTCCGTTGCAGAATCGCACAATGCACGTTCTAATCACGGGCGGTACCGGATTCGTGGGCGGGTGGACCGCCAAGGTCATCGCTGACGCGGGACATTCCATCCGGTTCCTGGTGCGCAATCCCGGTCGGCTACAGACCTCCGTCGCCAGACTGGGCGTCGACGTGTCGGACTTCGCCGTCGGGGACATCACCGACCGCGTCTCGGTACGAGACGCGTTGCGCGGATGCGACGCCGTCGTGCACAGCGCTGCTCTGGTAGCAACCGACCCCCGCCAGACCAACGAGATGCTGACCACGAACATGCAGGGCGCCCAGAACGTCCTCGGTCAGTCCGTTGAGCTCGGCCTGGATCCGATCGTCCACGTGTCGAGCTTCACCGCGCTGTTTCGTCCTGGCTTGGAGATGTTGACGGCGGAGCTGCCGGTTGTCGGCGGAGCGGATGGATACGGGACATCCAAGGCGCAGGTCGAAATCTATGCTCGCGGCCTGCAGGACGCCGGAGCGCCGGTGAACATCACCTATCCCGGCATGGTGCTCGGTCCGCCGGTCGGCGACCAATTCGGTGAGGCCGGCGAGGGCGTCAAGGCGGCGGTGCAGATGCATGCGATCCCCGGGCGAAGCGCGGCATGGTTGGTCGTCGACGTCCGCGATCTGGCCGCTTTGCACGCGGCGCTGTTGGAGCCGGGACGGGGGCCTCGCCGCTACACCGCGGGTGGTCATCGAGTTCCCGCATCCGAGCTGGCGAACATGCTCGGCCAAATCGCCGGTACGCCAATGGTTGCCGTCCCGATTCCCGACACCGCGCTGCGGGTTGCGGGTGCAGTGCTGGATCGAGCGGGCCGATTTCTGCCCTTCGACACGCCCTTCACCTCGGCGGGAATGCAGTACTACACCCAGATGCCGGCCTCCGATGATTCACCGAGCGAGCGAGAACTCGGCATCACCTTTCGGGATCCGACCGAAACCGTCGCCGACACATTCGAAGCCCTTCGCAGCGCCAGCGGCTAGGGCTGAGAAGTCAAGCCGTTACCGGCCCTTTCGAGGATCCGGGCGAAGCCGAGCAAGCCCGCACCAATGAATGGCACCGGGGCCAGCGTGGCGATCAGTGCGCTCTTGGTACCAACCAGGGGCTTGCTGCGTAGCCCGAGCAGAAGGTCGGCGCTATCGCTGATCAAACCGACGGTCGCCCATCGCCGGAACTCGCCGTCGCCACCACGCAACCAAGCGGCACACCCACCCGACCCGAGGACCACATCGCGAATCCCGATCGTTTGCATCAGTAGGGTCTCGGTTCCCGATTCGGGCTTGAAGAACCGGCCCGGCGCCAGGAGCATGGCGGCTCCCACCCCGACGCGCGCCGCTGCGACCAACGCCAAGATCGGCGGTGCTGTCCGGGTCCGATGCTGCGTCACGGGTAAACCTTAACCGCGGTGGCCCCTAGGCGGCGGCCTTGATCTCGAGGCGCTTCGCGGGTGACCGCTAAGCCTTGCCGCGCACAACGTCCACGAGCAGTGGACCTTGCTGAGGGACTTACGGCTGCCGTAACAGGGCCCTAATGCCCTCGTCGGCTTTGGTCTGCGGAGCGAACATCTCCGTAACGGTTCCCGATGTCGGTCAACGGCTGCCTGGACTTCGGATAGGAGATAAGCCATGACCAAACCGATTCCGCCGCTTGATCTTTCATGGCTACTGATCGAGTCACCGGCCGGCACGACGCACGTCGGCGCGATGCTGCTTTTCAAAAAACCCGCCGGTCGCGCGCCCATCGTCCGCGAGATCGTGGAGGCGTACCGGGCCTGCTCGCCGGCGCCGCCGTTCAACTATGTCCCGGAGCTCCTGGGTCGCGGCGCGCCCCATTTTCGCGAGGTGTCGAACTGGGACCCGTACTACCACATCGGGCACTTGGCGCTCCCCGCTCGGGCCTCCTACGACGACCTGCTGCGGCTCGTCGCCGACCTGCACGAGCCACAACTCGATCGCGACCGGCCGCTCTTTCGCTGCTGGCTGATCGATGGGGTACCGGACGGAATGTTCGCGATCTACACGAAGACCCATCACTCCATCATCGACGGCGAATCGGGCCTCAAGCGGCTATATGCAGGCCTGAGCACATCCGATCGGCGCACCGTCCCCACGCCCGCGTTTGCGCTCGGCGTGCCGGAACCCACGCCGCACCCGCCGACGCCACTCGCAGCGAGAATCGCCGAATCGATTCGCGGGGCGATTACGCAGGTCGAGGCGCTTAACCAGGTTTCGGTCGGCGCGCTGCGCAAGGTGCTCGCCGGTCTGGTGGGATCGCATCTCGAGGGCAGCCTGCCGTTCACGGCACAGCACGCCGCGACCAACGAGCCGCTCAAAATCGGGCGCAGATTCGCCACCCTCTCCCTGCCGCTCGAGGAGATGCATGAGGTCGGTCGGCACTTCGGGGCGACCCTGAACGACGTGGCGATCACCGTCGTCGACGCGGGGCTGCATGCCTACCTGCGGGAGACGGGCCGCGCCTTCGGACACCCGTTCATTGCGATGTGTCCGGTATCGCTGCGCGCCGATGGGGACACGGCGATCGGCACGCGAGTGTCGGCGATGTTTGCGCGACTCGGTGAGCCCGAGGCGAGCGTCTCCGAACGCATCCGCCAAGTGGTGGACTCGGTCGCCATGTGCAAGAAGGAACTCGGCCGTTTGTCCAACGAGGCGGCAATGACCTACGCTGTCGGACTCGTCGCGCTCGCGGGCCTGGGGGCCTCCACACACCTGGACCGTGTCGCGCACCCGGCGTGCAACTTGGTCGTTTCTAACGTGGCGGGCGCCAAGGAGCCCAGATACCTCAACGGTGCACGCCTTCTCGGTATCTACCCGGTCTCCGCCCTCGCCGCCTCGATTGGACTCAACGCCACGTTGGCGTCATACGACGACAGCATAGACTTCGGGTTCGTCGCCAACGCTGCGGCGATCGACGACCCAACGCGACTCGCCCACCACGCGCTGCAGGCCTACGCGGAGCTGAAAGAGGCGGCGGGAATGCAACCGGCGCGTCCGAAGCGCGCCTCTTCCCACCACGTCAACGTGTCCTGAGCCATCAATAATTTGTCCTGCGATGTCAAGTATTTCGTCGGGTCGCGTCGCACACTGGCACCAACCGAAAGAAGAGAAACCGGACCGGACCGGAGGTTTGAGATGACCGAGATCACCGGCGGCGAGTTGTTCGCCCGCGCGCTACAAGCCGAGGGGATCGAGTTCCTGTTCGGCCTTCCGTCACCGGAAATCGATCCGCTGCTCGCCCAACTGGACGCGCACGGCATCCGGATGGTGCCGGTGCGCCATGAAGCCGCAGGCGTGCACATGGCCGAGGGCCTCTACAAGACGACGGGCAAGGTCGCGGCGGTGCTCGGCAATCCCGGTCCCGGCTCGGCGAACCTGCTCCCCGGAGTCGTCACGGCGCTGCATGAGGGAGTTCCGGTGCTTGCCATCACGTCCCAACACCGGCTCGGCATCGTCTACCCATCACCGCCATCCACATTCCAGGGCCAAGACCAGCTCGACCTCTTCCGGCCGGCAGTGAAATGGGGCGGCCCGATCTTCGAGTGGGCACGCATCCCCGAAGTGCTGCGGCTGGCATTCCGCGAAATGCACAACGGCCGGCCGGGCCCGGTCCATGTCGAATTGCCGGCGCCGATCCTGTATGAGACAGGCGACCCGAGCACCGCACCCGTGTGGCCGCCCGCGGCCTACCGACTGGGGCCGCCGCAGCCGTCGGAGCGTCAGCTCGATGAGGCGGCGGCGCTGCTGGCCAGCGCCGAGCGCCCAGTTCTGTTCGCCGGCACCGGCGTCGACCGCGCTGGCGCACACGCTGCCGTGCTTGAGATCGCCGAGCTACTGGGCTGTCCGGCGATCAGTTCCATGGCCGGCCGCGCGAGCGTCCCCACCGATCACCCCAACTACGTCTTCGGGTTCGGTCCTGCCGGCGACCTCGCGCGCCGCGAGGCAGACGTGCTGCTCGTGGTCGGCTCGCGGATGGGCAACCTCGACGTCCCCTACGACACCTACTGGGGCGATCCCAAGGGCAAACGGCTCATCCAGATCGACATCGACCCCCGCCACTTCGGCGTCACCCGGCCGCTGCATCTGGGCATCCTCGCCGACGCCCGGGCGGCGCTCGATGGAATCGCCGCACGACTACGTACGACCGACCTCGGCACTCGCGATGGCGCGGACTTGTCGCGCTATCGGCAACTCGATGAGCAAGTGCGGACCCAGACGGCCACGCCGATCCTCCAATGGCAGGGCCCGGGCATCCACCCCGCCCATGCACTCGGCGCGATCGGCGCGGTGTTCGGACCGGATGCCGTGTACACCACCGATGGCGGCAACACCTCGCTGTGGGCGTACAACATGCTGCCCCCGACGCAGCCGCGGTCGTATCACTCGATCCTCGAACTCGGGATGCTGGGCACCGGCATCCCCTCGGCCATCGGCGCCAAGCTCGGCGCGCCAGACCGCGAGGTCGTCTGCGTCACCGGCGACGGGGCCGCGGGCTTCAACATCATGGAGCTTCAGACCGCCGCACGCGAGGGCATCGACATCACCGTCATCGTGTTCGCCGAGGGCTCCTGGACCATGGAGGAACTCAACGAGCTACAGCTCTACGGCACCACCTTCGGCACCACCCAGGGTGAGATCCGCTGGGACATCGTCGCCCAGGGGCTGGGCTGCAATGGCGAGTACGTGGAATGCATCGGAGACCTCGACGGCGCGCTGCGGCGCTCGCGCGAATACGACGGCCCCAGCCTGGTTTGCCTCCGCACCGACCACGCCGCCAACCTCGCCATACCCGCCGAAATGCTGGCTCGCTTCTTCGAGGTCTACTCCGGACCGGCGAAGCCGGCCACCATCTAGGGGGTGGGAATCACCATGGCCAAAGACATCGACCTGACCGGCAAGACCGCGGTCATCACCGGCGCTCCAAAAGTAGCTGAGAGGCAGTCATGAAACGACTAAACGGTCTCGACGCATTCATGCTGGGCATGGAGACGTCGAAAGCCTATATGCACACGTTCAAGGTGGCGATCATCGATCCGTCAACCGATCCGGAGGGCTGGTCTTTCGAGAGGTTTTACGCCGAGTCGGCACGCCGGATACATCTGGTGCCGATGCTGCGGTGGAAGTACCTCGACTCGCCGCTTGGCCTGAATCACCCCTATTGGGTGGAAGATCCCGACTTCGAGCTGCACTACCATGTTCGCCGCGTTGCCTGCCCGCCGCCCGCGGACCACAAGAGCTTGTGCGAGTTCATGGCGGCGATCTATTCCTATCAACTCGACCGCAACAGGCCGTTGTGGATGACATGGGTAGTCGAGGGACTCGCAGACGGCAAAGTAGCAATCGTCATGCTGGTGCACCACGCCTACGTCGACGGCGTTGGTGCTTCGTGGCTGATGCAGCGGTTCTATCAACCACAGCCGGGCATCCACGCAGACGATCCCCCCGCCTACAACCCGCCACCTCTGCCCTCATGGCCGACCCGACTGGGCAGGGCCTTGCGCGACTGGCCCGAGGTCACGATCGGCAACCTGCCCAAGGTGGCCACCGGGCTGCGGCACAAATTCATGCTGGACCGCAAGCGCAAGTCGGCCGGCTTGCCGCCACACCCGTCGGCCGGGCAGATGCGGCAAACACCAATCAACGTCGCCCTCAGCGCCGGCCGCACCTTTGTCTGTGACAGCATCCCGCTCGAGCGCTTCATCACCGTGAGCAAGGCGCTCAATGTCACCATCAACGACGTCTTTAGCAACTGCGTGGCGGGTGCGGTGCGGCGCCTGCTGATCGACCTGGACTACGACCCGGACGCCCACCCGTTGATCGGCGCAACCCCGTTCGCCGGCGAAAGGCCGCCAGGTAAGGAAGGTTGGGGCAACTTCGCGACCATGGACTTCTGCTGGTTGCGCAGTGACATCGCCGACCCGGTCGAGCGACTTCAGGCTAGCCACGAGGCGAACGTGGAGATGAAGGAGCACATCAAGGAGGTCAGGGAGGCTGGCGCCGACATCAGTTCGGTGATGCGGGTTGTCCCGCCCTTTGCCATCCCGCTCATCCGCAAGGCGATACACCGCAGGGGAGGAAGCCTCGGTATGGGTGGCAACATGGCGCTGTCCAATGTGCCCGGGCCGAAAGAGGCCCTCTACCTTGACAACTGGAAGCTCGCCAACTGGTACTCCACCGGCCAGATCTTCGACGGCACGGCTCTCAACATCACCATGTGGAGCTATTGCGGTCAAGCCAACATCTGCATGCTGATCGACCGCGAGGTGCTCGAAGACGGCTGGGGGCTGTTCAACTACTTCGTCGAAGAACTGAATGCCCTACTGGCAGTTACCAAGACAAAGGAGGCTGCTGTTCCATGATCCGTTTAAGCCCGCTCGACCTGTCGTTCTTGCTACTGGAGAGACCGAACCGGCCATTTCATATGGCCGCCATGACGATTTTCCAAAAACCGAAGGGACAGCAGTCTTCATTCGGGCCGCGCCTGTTCGAAGCTTATCGGCACAGCAAGGCGGTCAAGCCCTTTAACTACAAGCTCAAGTGGCTGGGCAAGGATGTCGCGGCATGGGAAACCGTCGAGCCGGACATGCGAAATCACATCCGGCACATTGATTTACCGGCGCCGGGGTCCATGCAGCAGTTTTATGAGACGGTTTCCTTTCTCAACACCGGCCTGCTCGACCGGGGACATCCGCTGTGGGAGTGCTACATCATCGACGGTATCGAGAATGGCCGTCTCGCGGTCATGATCAAAGTGCACCACGCGCTGATCGACGGTGAAGGCGGGCTGCGCGCGATGCGCAACTTCCTAAGCGATTCGCCGCGCAACAAGAGGCTGGCCGGTCCCTGGATGGCTTCCGAGAGCGGCGAAAAGCCACGCCGTTCGCGCCCCAGCGTTTCGCAAATACAGCGGCTGCAAATCGTTTTGAAGGAACTGACCAAGCTGCCGGCGGATGTTATCGGCATGGGTAGCGACGTGCTCGACCTCGGCGCGCAAACACTGAACCTGAAGCCGCGAATGGCGTCCGTGCCTTTCACCGCGCGCCATACCCTCTTCAATCACACCGCAAAGTCGGCGGCGCGCGCGTACGCGGACATACAATTGCCGCTCGCCGAGGTAAAGGCTGTGGCCAAGGCGACCGACACCTCCGTCAACGATGTCGTCATGACCGTCATCGACGATGCCCTACATCACTACCTGCGCGAGCACCGGGCTCCCACCGACAGACCTTTAGTGGCCTTGATGCCCATATCGTTGCGCGACGAATCGGGCGACGGAGGCGGTAACCAGGTGAGCGCTGATTTAATCGCCATGGGTGCGCCCGAGGCGAGACTCGGTGAGCGCCTGCGGCAGATTAACCGCGCGACAACGAATGCAAAGCACAAAGGACGCCGCTTGCAAACGACGTCGCGTCAGGTCTACACGCTGTTGCTGTTTGCAAGCCAGACCATGTCGGACGCGCCTTGGTTCGGAAAGGTCCCGAGCGCCAATCTGGTTATATCGAACATGAAGGGGCCGACCGAGCAGCTTTATTTGGCCGGTGCGCCGATGGTCGGGTTCCTTGGCTTGCCGATCCTGCCGCCCGGCGCCGGGCTCAACGTCACCTTCGCGAGCGTGAACAAGGACATAGGAATCGGGATCGGCGCGGCGCCGGAAGCCGTGGACGACCCCTTCCGCCTGGCCGAACTGATTGAACAGGCCTTCCACCAGTTGGAAACCGACACGGGCACAACGGCACCCGCAACTGCACGTCACACGCAGCCAGTGTGATCGACACGTCACCAAACAGCACCGAACACGGAGAACGCCAATGAAGAACATCGGCGCCACGCTCAAACAACGCGCAGTTGTTTCTCCTCGGCTCGAGGCCTACGTCGAGCCATCTGCCAACGTGCGTATGGACTACACACAGATGAATGCGCTGGCCAACCGGTGCGCCGGCGTGCTGACCTCTCTGGGGGTCGGCAAGGGTGATCGGGTGGCGTTGCTGATGCCCAATTGTGTCGAGTTCTGCTGCCTGTTCTACGGCGCAGCCAAAATCGGGGCCGTGGTCGTTCCGCTCAACACCCGGCTTGCGGCGGCTGAACTGGAATTCATCCTGTCCGACAGTGGCAGCAAGGTATTGGTCTACGGTGAAGCGTTCGCGGCGGTAGCGGAAGCCATCAAGGCAGATACCAACTACCACTGCACCGTCATCGATTGGGTGCCGGTAGCGGGCGGCAGCGGTTCTCTTGCGGAACGCCTTGAGGCCGCAGATGCCAGCGAACCGGCCGTCGAGTGCGGTGGATCGGACAACCTGTTCATCATGTACACGTCGGGCACGACCGGACATCCAAAAGGGGTGGTGCATACCCACGACTCGGTGCATACGGCGGCGACTTCAAATGCACTGACGGCTGAGTCGCGCTATCAGGACCGAATACTCTTACCCCTGCCGATGTTCCACGTGGCGGCACTGACGTCGGTCATCTTCTGTGCCATGCGCGGCATCACCCTGATCTCGATGCCGCAGCTCGATCCGGCGAAGATGTGGTCGCTGATCGTCGAGGAACGGGTTTCCATCGCTGGTGCCGTGCCGGCGATCCTGAACTTCATGCGCCAGGTACCCGAGTTCGCCGAACTCGACGCGCCCGACTTCCGCTTCTTCATGACCGGCGGCGCGCCCATGCCCGAGGCCCTGATCGAGATGTATGCCGCCAAGAACATGCAAGTCATGCAGGGCTATGCACTCACCGAATCGTGCGGTAGCGGCACCGTGCTGCTCGGCGACGACGCCTTGCGCAAGATCGGCTCGGCCGGACGCGCCTGCATGTTCGCAGACGTTCGAGTGCGCAGTGACGATGGCGTGATCAGCGAAAGCGGGGAAGGCGAGGTCGTGATCAAGTCCGACTTCCTGCTCAAGGAATATTGGAACCGCCCGGACGCCACGCGCGACGCTTTCGATAACGGCTGGTTCCGTACCGGCGACATCGGCGAGATCGACAAAGAAGGCTATCTCTACATCAAGGATCGCCTGAAGGACATGATTATCTCCGGCGGTGAGAACATCTACCCGGCCGAGATCGAGAGCGTCATCATCGGCATCCCCGGCGTCAGCGAGGTAGCGGTCATCGGCTTGTCCGACGAGAAGTGGGGCGAGATCGCGTGCGCCATCGTCGTCGCCGACCAGAGCGAGGTCAGCGAGCAACAAATCGTCGAGTTCTGCGGCACCCGGCTGGCGCGCTACAAGTTGCCCAAAAAGGTGATCTTCACTGAGGCAATTCCGCGCAACCCATCAGGCAAGGTTCTCAAGCGGGTGCTCCGTGAAAAATACCGGTGACTGGACTGGCGTATGCCAAAGCCGGCAAACGGATTCGCTCAATCGGGAAGCAGCCTGTTTGCAACCTTCCGGTCGGCTACGACGTCGACGTCCACTTCAAGCGGCGTTACAAATCGCTGATCTTGGCCATCCCGGCCATGGTCCATACTTGCTTGTGTCACAACCATGTTCGGCTCCTACCAGCACTTGTCCCTCGATAATCGACGAATCAAGGACGTCAAGACTTCGGACTGGTCCTGGCCGGATAGTGGGATCATGCCGGACCGGCCAAGCCCGCCACCGTCTAGGAGGATCGCCATGGCAAAAAACATAGACCTGACCGGAAAGCCCAGCACCGGCTTCGGATCGAAGAGAGACGCGGCGAAATGAAGACCGTGACCTGTACCAACGCGAAGCTCGAAGTAGTCGACTCCCCGACCCCGACTCCTGCTAAGGGTCAGTTGCTGATCGAGGTTCTCAGATGTGGCATCTGCGGATCCGACCTGCATGCGCGCCACCACTGCGACGAACTCGCCGACGTGATGGCCGAATCCGGGTATGACGCCTTCATGCGATCGAATCAGCACGTCGTGTTCGGTCACGAATTCTGTGGTGAGGTACTCGATTACGGCCCCGGCACGCGCAAGGCCCCGCGGCGCGGTACACCCGTCGTTGCGCTGCCGCTGCTGCGGCGCGGCAAAGAGGTGCACGGGATCGGATTGTCGACGATGGCACCGGGCGCCTACGCCGAGCATCTCCTCGTCGAGCAGTCGCTGACGCTTGCCGTACCCAACGGGTTGTCCCCCCAGACAGCTGCCCTGACCGAACCGATGGCCGTCGGCTGGCACGCCGTGCGGCGCGGCGAGGTGGGCAAGGGCGACGTCGCAATCGTGATCGGCTGCGGACCGATCGGTCTCGCGGTGATCTGCATGCTCAAGGCGCACGGGGTGCGCACCGTGATCGCCAGCGACTTATCACCGGGCCGGCGCGCGCTGGCGACCGCCTGCGGAGCCGATATCGTCGTCGACCCCGCGCAGGACTCGCCGTACACGACGAACGCGAGCCGCGGACACTTGCCAGGCATCCTCGACGCGTTCGACCTGGCGGTCGGCACCATCGAAAAGCTGCAAAGGCTGCGGCTGCCCTGGTGGCACTTTTGGCGCGCCGCGGAAGCGGCCGGCGCCGCCACGCCTAAGCACCCCGTCATCTTCGAATGTGTCGGCGTCCCAGGCATTGTCGACGCCATCATCGCGGGCGCGCCGCTGTTCTCGCGCGTCGTCGTAGTCGGCGTCTGCATGGGTTCCGACCACATCCGGCCGGCGATGGCGATCAACAAAGAGATCGACCTTCGGTTCGTGCTCGGCTACACCCCGCTCGAGTTCCGCGACACGCTGCACATGCTCGCCGACGGCAAGGTCAACGTCACACCGCTGATCACCGGGACGGTCGGGCTGTCCGGCGTCGAGGCAGCTTTTGACGCGCTCGGTGATCCCGAGGCCCACGCGAAGATCCTGATCGACCCCAAGAGCGACGCCGCGAGCCCGCAGCGGGTTGGCTGAACCCGGGTCGTGGCAGGGCGTAAAGCTTCGATCCGCGTCACGTGCTGCGCAATGTACGCAAATTACGGCCAAAACCGAGCACGGCTGCGCCCACGAATGGCACCGGGGCGAGCGTGGCGATCAACGCGCTTTTGGTACCAACAAGGTGCCTGCTGCGTAGCCCGAGCAGAAGGTCGGCGCTATCGCTGATCAAACCGGCAGCCGCCCATTGCCGGAACTCGCCGTCGCCACCACGCGCCCAAGCGGCACAGGCACCCGACCCGAGGACCACGTCGCGAATCCCTATCGTCTGCATCAATAGGGTCGCGGTGCCTGATTCGGGCTTGAAGAACCGGCTCGGCGCCAGGAGCATGGCGGCTCCCACCCCGACGCGGGCCGCTGCCACCAACGCCAAGATCGGCGGTGCTGTCCGGGTCCGATGCTGCGTCACGGGTCAAGCCTAATCAGAATCTTTGCGCGCCGAGCCCAGTCGCCATGGCGGAGTCAGCCCGGCACTGGGCCGAGTCAGCCTGCGCGCAACTGATGGCCCATTATGCGGGCACTTTGGCGGCGATCTGGTTCGCGATGTCGACGGCTGAGTTCTTGGGATCGGCGCTGCATGTGTTGACGTCGACAATGACGTTGTTCCTGAGGACCAGCGCCCGTCCACAGGCCCAGCCGGCAGCCATGGCGTTCTGCTGAGTTGAGATCGTGCTCAAGACGCCGTTGGTGTCGGATATCGCCCCCACTGTCCACTCCGAATGGCTCTGGGTGTGCGTGTACTGTTTGCAGGCCCCCCACTGTTGGGCGGAGGCGCTGAAAAAGGCGCCAGCCTGTTTGGCGGTGGGAAATAGCACCACCGCCTGTTCGGCATAATGAGTGAAGTTATCGGCGTCCTGGAGTGCCTGATCGCGCACGGCCATGGAATTGCTGCCGGCATACACCTGGGCCTGCGCCGAGGAGTCGATGGCTAGGCACTCCTTGGGCGCCATCGTGGCGCTGTCGTCAGACATCGCGATAAGGCTTTTCGTCACCTTCATTTCTGTCGCTCCCATGGCGGCGTTGATTTGCTCGGGAGCGAGCAGGAGCCCTTTCAGCGCACTCTCCGCAACAGGAGGCGGAGCTTTCGTTTTGGTGGTCGACGTGGTGGTCGACGCTTTAGGGCCCTGGTTGGGCTGGCTGTGACAGCTGGCGGTGAGAACGCAGATGCCGGCGGCTACTGCAGCGATTAGTTGGCGCATGTGTTCATCTCCATTCCCGCGTAACCCGCAACCGACCAGCAAAGCGCCACCACTACACCGGTTGGAGCTTGGAGTCCATGCGAAGAATTATCTCGCCTCACCCGCAGACCGGTTTCCTCAAATCGATATTTCGGCTCGGCGGCATCCGATTCACCGCGCCGGGGCACTTGCGGGTGCCGCGGACCAATCACGTCATACCCGACGTGCCAACTCCGATCCGCTGGGCAACTTCCTCACGCGACGTCAACCAGGCGGGAATTGGAAGCGTCCGAGGGTGCCGAGTTCTTAAGCGGGGGGTTTGATCTCGAGGGCCACGTGTACCTTGTCGATGCCGCCGCGCACGATCGAGTGCGCGTAGAACCACCAGGCGTGATACCAGTACCGCTTGAGCACGGCGGCGTAGACCCGCCGCGTCTCCGACTTCGGTAGTACCCGGGCGATGGCCTCGATTTCTTCGCTCTTGGGCTTACCTAACGCGGCGCTCTTGGCGATCGTCACTCTCGGGGTGTTGTTGATCCGCTTGGTTTTCCACGACCCGTCGTCGGTGATCACCAGGAGCTTGTCGCCGTCGGGCACGCCCCAGATCGGTGTCGGCTTGGGGCGGCCGTCTTTGGTGAACGTCGTCAACAGCAGGTACTTGGATTTGATGACGTCCTGGAAACTGGGAGCCACGTGTTTTCCTTATCTGTAAAAGGGTTCCCAGAACATTCCCCAATCGCGTTTTCCCTAATCATGGTGTTAATCACGCCGAATGGCGCTGCCCTCAGTTCGCCGCGGCGGAAATCGATTGGCTGACCGTGTAACTGTCGATTCCCTCGGTTCCGAGTTCACGCCCGTAGCCGCTGTTCTTGACACCGCCGAACGGCGCCGCCGGATCCATGATGTAGCCCTCGTTGACACCGAAGGTCCCGGACCGCACCCGAGCCGCTACGCCGTACCCGCGGTCGATGTCGGCTGTGAATACCGACCCGGCCAGCCCGTACTCGGAGTCGTTGGCGATCCGGATGGCCTCGTCCTCGTCGCGGTAGGCGATGACGGTCAACACCGGGCCGAAGATCTCCTCGCGCGCAATCCGCATGTCATTGTTGGCATCACTGAACAGTGTGGGCCGTACGTACCAACCGGTGTCCAGACCGTCGGGCATGTCAGCACCGCCGGTCACCAAGCGCGCCCCCTCGCTCTTGCCCGATTCGATATAGCCCCGGACCCGCTCCTGCTGGCGCTGCGCCACCAGCGGACCGATCTGGGTGTTGGGATCCGCCGGGTCGCCCACTGTCATCGACTCCATCCCGGCCGCCAAAGCGTCGACGAACTCGTCCCTGCGCGCCTCCGGTACCAGGATGCGGCTGAGCGCGTTGCACACCTGGCCGCTGTTGGCGAGGCTGGCCATCTGGATCCCGGTCGCGACGGCGGTGGGGTCGGCGTCGTCGAGCACGATGGCCGCAGACTTGCCGCCCAGTTCGAGGCTCACCTGCTTGAGCCCCTCGGCACAGGCGAGGGCGACTTGCCGGCCGGCCGCCGTGGACCCGGTGAATGAGACCTTGTCGACATCGGCGTGACTCACCAGGAGTTCACCGACATCGCGACCGCCGGGTACCACGTTCAGCACACCGGGCGGAAGGTCTGCTGCCGCAACCAGTTCGGCGAGCAGCTGCGCATCGAGCACCGACTCGGGCGCCGGCTTGAGCACCACCGAACAGCCGGCCAGCAGCGCCGGCACCACTTTGCAGACGGTGAGGAACTGCGGCATGTTCCACGGCACCACGGCGGCGACGACTCCCACCGGTTGCTTGACGATCCGGATGTCCTTGCCGTACAGCCCCGGACGTACCTGCTGCCACTCGTAGGTCCCGGCCAAACCACAGAATGCCGAGATCATGGTGAGGGGAAGACGGACCTGCGCCATTTTGGCGAAGCTGATGGGAGCGCCGATCTCGGCCGAGATCAGCTCGGCCATGTCGGCGCGCCGTTCCTTGTAGATGCCGGCCAGCCGGGTGATTGCCTCGATCCGTTCTGCGGGCGCCATGCGTGGCCACGGCCCGCTGTCGAAAGCTGCCCGCGCGGCCTCGACGGCCCGATTCACGTCCGCCGGCCCCGCGCAGGCTGCGTGGCCGATGACGGCCTCGGTGTGCGGAGATATCACCGAGATGACGGCACCAGAAACCGGCCCGGAATCCGGCGCCCCCCATTTCCCGTCTATGAAGAGTTGGTCCCTGTCGTACATCAAACTCCTTGGATCTCTTGGGATCTCGTGGCGGTCGAATGTCAGGTGTTGCGACCGCCGTTGACGCCGAGGATCTGTCCGGTGATGTACCCGGCTTCCTCGGAGACAAAGAAAGCACATGCGGCCGCAATATCCTCGGGCTTGCCCACCCGGCGCACGGGTGTGCGATTGATGTGGTCCTCCACGGTTCCACCGAGGAGGTGCCGATTCTCGGCGCTGCGCAGCATCGGTGTGTCGACAAACCCCGGCGGTACCGCGTTGACGGTGATCCCGCTCGGACCGTATTCGAGGGCAAGTGACTTGGTCAGGCCGTTCACCGCGGACTTCGCCGCCACATAGTGGGCCATGAACGGCTGCCCAGAGTGCGTGCTGGACGACGAGATGTTGACGATGCGTCCCCATCCGGCCTCGACCATGTCGGGTAGCACCGCCTGAATGGTGTGGAAAACGCCGTTCAGGTTGACGTCGATCACCTTGGACCATTCCTGAAAGGACATATTCAAGAACTTCTTGAAGCCTTCCACCCCGGCGGCGTTGACCAGCACCAGGATTGGGCCAAGCTCGTCGCGGACCGCTGATATCGCGGTCTCGACCTGCGCACGGTCGGTGACGTCAGCGACATGGCCGAACCCGTCGTCAGTCGGCGTCAGATCGATGACGCCGACGCGAAATCCGTCGCCGCGCAACCGTTCGGCGACGGCACGGCCAATGCCTGACGCACCGCCGGTCACGACCGCAGTCTTCGCGCTCAAGCCGCGCCTCCATTTTCCTGAGCGATCGCTCAAACGGTTGGCTTCACATGCCTATCACCCTGTGTCAGCACGGTCAAGCCGGTTGTTGATTCTTGGTGACCACCCAATTTAGGGTCCGTTGATGGACCGGCCGCCGTTTCGCTTCGCAGTGCAAGCGACCAACGCTGCCGGGGGACGCGAGTGGCGCGACACCGTTCGCAAAGTCGAAGACCTCGGCTATTCAACGCTTTTCCTTGCCGATCATTACCTGGGACCGGGCCCCGCGCAGCGAGCCGCGCGCACGCCTCGCCAAGACCTGGCCCCTATCGCGGCGATGGCGGCAGCGGCCGCCTGCAGCGACAACTTACGCATCGGGTGCCGAGTGTTCTGCATCGACTATCACGTGCCGGCGGTATTGGCCAAGGAAGCGGCGACGCTCGATCTGCTCTCCGACGGTCGTCTGGAAATGGGAATCGGCGCCGGCTGGAGCGAAGTCGAGTACACCGCGATGGGGCTCAACTTCGACCGTCCCGGCCAGCGGATCGCCAAGCTGGCCGAGGTCGTCTCGCTCATCAAGGCCCATTGGCAAGGTGATGAACTGGACTACTCGGGCGACTTCGTTCAGGTGCACGGATACGCGGGACGGCCACGGCCGGTGCAACGGCCGCACCCACCGATCATGATCGGCGGCGGCGGACAGCGCATCCTCTCCTTCGCCGGCCGCGAAGCCGATATCGTCAGTATGTCCAGTGTCCCGTTCGTGCAACGCGACGCCGACGGCCTGGATCCACAGACGGTCGCGCAGCGTCGGATCGGCTTCGTCCGTGCCGCTGCCGGTGCGCGCTTCGGTCGTCTCGACGTCGAGAGTTCGCCCTATTTCACCGAGATCACCGACGATCCCGAGGCCGCGCTGGCCGGGGTGGCGGAGTCGACGGGCATCTCGCCCGACCTGCTGCGCAACCATCCCAACGTTCTGATCGGCTCGCCGGAAAGCATTGTGGAATTGCTGCGTTCGCGCCGCGAGACCCTTGGCGTCAATTACGTCACGGTGCAGCAGTCGCAGATCGAATCCTTCGCGCCCGTGGTGGCCGTCCTGCGCGGGCGGTAAACCTTGACCGCCACCACCAGAGGTGGAATATTTGGGCGATCGCTCAAGGGAATGAGACAGCGCAATGGCGAAGCGGACCAGATACAGCGAGTACCACGATCGGTACGCCAACTATCGGCTCGAGCTCGCCGATGACGGCATTTTGTTCATGCAATGCCACACCAACGGCGGCTCCCTGGTGTGGGACTGGCGGGCACATGATGACATGTCGGATGTGTTCGCCGATATCGCCGGAGACCGCGAGATCAAAGTGCTTATCCATACCGGCACCGGGGAGAACTACAACGCCAACTGGGGGCGCATGCCCAATGGCGACCCCGTCGAAAAACCCGAGTACCTACTGATGCCGGGCACCCGCGGTCTGCTCAAGCTTGACGAAAAGGCCTGGTATGCAAGGCAGCTCATCACCAATGTACTCGACGTCGATGTGCCGATGATCAGCGCCGTGAACGGCCCGTGCAATATGCACTCCGAGGTGCCGTTGCTCGGGGATATCGTCCTGGCCGCAGAGGACGCCTACTTCCAGGATGCATCGCATTTCCCCCGCGGCCAGGTGCCAGGTGACGGCCAACATGTCATCTGGAGCTTCTTGGCCGGCCACACCCGCGCCCGCTATTTCCTGTTGACCGGCATGAAGCTCGGCGCGCAGGAAGCCAAGGAATGGGGTGTGGTCAACGAGGTGCTGCCCAAAGACCAGTTGCTGGACAGGGCGTGGGAACTCGCGCGCGAACTGGTCAAGCGCCCACCGCTGACGCTGCGGTACTCGCGTCAGCTCTTCACCAACCCACTCAAGCGGGCCTTCATCGACGAACTCGGCCACGGCCTGGCCCGGGAAACCTACGCGCAGCGGGCGTTTTTCCCGTTCGGCGGCGGGATGGCACCCCTGGATAGAGCGTGGGACCAAGAGCCTTGGACAACATCGGCGTCTACGCCGGCCGGCGATGGTCAACGCAATGAAGGAGTGCCATCGTGACAAGCATCCAACAGCGACTGTCGACTGGACGGGGAAAGTTCACCACCGACTACCCCGAACTCGGGACCGGCCCAGTCAGCTACGAAGATTCCATCTCCGAAGAATTCTTTGTCGCCGAGCGTAAGGCGGTGTTTGAACGAAACTGGTTGTGCGTCGGACGTATTGAGCGGTTGCCGCGCAAGGGTTCGTACTTCACCCGCGACCTCCCCGGGCGCCTTGCCTCGATCGTGGTCGCGCGCGATCACAGTGACGCCGGGGACACCGTGCACGCGTTTCACAACGTGTGTGCCCACCGCGGCAACAAGGTGGTGTGGCAGGAGCACCCCGCGCGAGAGTCCTCGGGAACCTGTCGCGCGTTTGCCTGCAAGTACCACGGTTGGCGGTACGGCCTGGACGGCACGGTCGACCACATCACCAACGAAGCCGAGTTTTTCGACCTCGACAAAAGCACCCTGCGGATGCCGCCGGTGCACTGCGAAGTCTGGGCGGGTTTCATCTTCATCAACCTCGCCGAGAACCCGGTGCCGCTGCGCAGTTTCCTCGGCGACGGGCTGTTAGGTATCGAGGCCTACCCGTTCGAGAAGATGACACAGCGTTACGGGTTCTCCACCCGGATCAACGGGAACTGGAAGCTGGCTGTTGATTCGGTATGCGAGTGGTACCACCCGCCCTATGTGCATGGTCGCTTCATCGATCCTGACGTCTCCAAAGCCGAGAAAATGGTGCCGCCCGTCGACGCCTACCACTACGAGTTGTTCCGGCCGCACATGCTCACCTCGGTTCCCGGACCGCCTCCGCTGCCGTCCCGCGAACCTGGCACCGCGGGACCTGCCCGACAGGACCAACGTTGGGTCTACAAGCTGTTCCGCGCCGGGCTTTTCGGGCCCGACGATGTTCCCGATATCGGTCCGGCCCCTGATTTCCTGAACCGCGGCAACATCGCATCGTGGGGCAACGACCAATTCTGGATCTTCCCGAACATCTCGATCCAAATCTGGGCGCGCGGCTACTACATCACCTACACCTACTGGCCGGAGACCGTCGATTCGCACATCTACGAGATCGACATGTACTTCGTGCCACCCGCAAACGCACGGGATCGACTCGCGCAGGAATTGGTGGTCGACAGCACGATTGAGTTCGCGATGCAGGACGTGAACACCATCGAGGCCACCCACTCGGCGCTGAAGACGCGGGCACAGAACACCTTCCACCTCAGCGACCAGGAACTGCTCATCCGCCAGTTCCACACGGTCATCCGCGACACCGTGGCCGCCCACAGTCCACGGGAGGCGTGATGTCCAGTCTGGGATTGCCGGAAGGGTTCGCCGATCTCGAGCCGTTTGTCGCCGACTGGGCATTACCGACGCGGGCCCAACGCTACGAGGCGCGGCTGTCGAAGCCCTACGACGAGCTGGTCAGGTTCTACGACGCCGTCGCTCCAAGGGCTGAGGAGGCGATCGCCTACCTGGATGGTCTCGATATCAATGAGCTGCCGGACGCCGCCGCGCGGCTACTGCACCTGCTTTACTCGATGATCCTGGTCTCCTACGCGGTCAACGTGTTCAAGCAGAATCGCATCCCGGACTCCGGTGCCGCTTTCTTCGACATGGTCGCCGAACCGGCGGTGTGATAGGACCACAATGTGACCGCCTCCGAACGGCCCAAGGCTCGCGACTCGACTACTCGCGACATGCTGGTCGACGCAACGAGTCAGATCATGGTCGAGGAAGGTTACGCCGCGGCCACGTCACGCCGGGTAGCGGCCAAAGCGGGCGTCAAACCGGCGTTGGTGCACTATTACTTCCCCACCATGGACGAGTTGTATCTGGCCGTCTTCCGCCGCGGCGCCGCTGTCTACCTGGAGCGCCAGCAGCAAGCACTGGCCTCTGACCGCCCACTGCACGCCTTCTGGGACACCCTCACCGAACCCAAGGACACGCGGTTGCTATTGGAGTTCATGGGGCTTGCCAACCACCGCAAGGAGATCAAGTCTGAGATCGCAGCCTGGTCGGAACGGTGGCGCGAACAGCAGATCACCGCGCTGAATTTCATTGTGCGCCAACATGGCATCGACACAGACGAATTCCCGCCCTCAGCCATCGCGGTCGTCATCGCCTCAATCGGCCGCACTCTGATACTCGAGCAGGGACTCGGCAGCACCGGAGGTCACCACGAGGCCGTCGCACTGGTCAACCGTCTCCTCGACCGATTCGAGATGCCGAGCCCGAAGGCACGCCGCGAGCGCGGCGCCCCGGACTGATCCCGGGCCTCCTAGGGCAGCACAACCCGCAGCCGCTCCCAGCCCCGGACGGTGGAGGTCGACGCCAATTGCGCTGACTCGTAATCGACGTCCCATTCTGGCCAGCGGTTGAGCATCTCGTCCAGCGCCACCCGGCCCTCGAGTCGTGCCAGGTTCGCCCCCAGGCAGTAATGCACGCCTTTCCCGAAGGTGATGTGCGAGATGTTGTCACGATGGATGTTGAACTTGTCCGGATCGGTGTAGCGGCGGGGGTCGCGATTAGCGGCCCCGAATAGCAGCAGCATGGCGCTGCCGGCCGGAACGGTGGCGCCGTAACACTCGAAATCCTTTGCGATCCAACGGGCGACGTGGGGCCCGGTGGGCTCGAACCGTAACGTCTCGTCAACGGTGCGGTTCAGCAACGACCGATCCTGGTGAATTTCCCTGCGCTGGTCAGGGTGCTCGGCGAGCACCTTGGCCAGCCAGCCGATCAGCCGACCCGTCGTCTCGTTACCCGCGCCGGCCACCACCTGGGTGTAATGAAGCACCTCTTTGCGGGTGAGCTTTCGGCGCACACCCTGCTCGTCGTCGAACTCGACGTTGAGCAGTGTCGTCATCAGGTCATCGGATGGGTTCTTGGATCGCCATTCGACGTAGTCGGCGTAGATCCGGCCGTCGGCGATGGAGTCGGCGTCGGCGACCCGCAGCGGTGCACCCGGCTTGGTGCGCAGGTTGGCGTCGTTGGCGTCGCGAACCGAGATCTGTTGGGATTCAGGGATCCCCAGCAGCATGCCGATGACTCGCATCGGCATCATCGAAGCGAGCTCGGCAATGATGTCGAATCCCCCGGAGCCGACGAGCGGATCCAGGCACCGAATGCAATACTGCCGGATCTGGTCTTCGATGGCGGCCATCCGGCGCGGGGTGAACACGCGCGACATCAGCCCGCGCAGCATCGAATGTTCCGGCGGGTCCTGGAACATCATGACTCCGCCGGGCATGTCGAACTTCGACTGCACCAACTCGAGGATGTCACTGCGACGGCTGGAGAAGACTTCCCAGTTCGCCAGTGCCTGCTCGACATCGGAATGCCTTGATATCGCCCAGAAATCGTACCGCCCGTTGTAGTAGATCGGGGCCTCTTCGCGCAGCCGCGCGTAGGTCGGGTACGGATCGGCATTGATGCCGACGTCGTAGGGGTCGTAGTAGACGTCCGTGTCGTTGGTGACGGTCATCGATGCTTCCCTTACTTCAAACAGCTGCCGGCATCCACCGGGAGTGCAACGCCGGTAATGTAGCGCGCTTCATCGGAGGTCAGGAACAGCACGGCGTTGCTGATGTGGCGTCTGCCCTGCCCGCGGGCCGCACCAGTCACGAATGCGACCTTGCCGTCCATCCGGCCCATTGCAACCTCCGCCTAGCCGATTTGAGCGATCGCCCAAATTTGTGGCGCAGGCCATGTCTAACAGCATCACGATGAGCTCGTCAAGAGGTCGATTCGCCTGTCAGCGCAGCGTCGATCAGCGTGGCCGCGGCGAGACGGGCGTGCACGACCGGCGCGGTGTCGTTCAGCGACGTCGCCATCGCAGTGGCGCCCTCGAACAGCACCGACAGCTGCTGCCCCAGCAGATGCGGATCCGCAGCGCCCGCCTCACGAGCGACGGTGATGAGGCGACGGGTGAATGCGAGCTTGTGAGTCCGCACGATCTCGTCAGTACTCGCCAGCGATCCCGCGGATTCCACGGCCGCGTTGTGAAAGGCGCAACCGCGCATCACATCGGAACGGCGTAGGTCGAAAATGGCCAGCAGTCGCTCCCGGGCAGGCAGGTCAGTGTCATCGAGGCGCCTCTCGGTGGGTGCGCCGCCACCGGCGTCGATGCCGCGAAGGTAGTTGTCAACGAGGTCGTTTTTGCTGGCGAAGTGCTGGTACAGCGTGCGCTTGGACACGTTGGCCTGCTGGGCGATGAGTTCGACGCCGGTCGCGTGGATTCCGTTGCGGTAGAAAAGCTGCGCCGCGGCACGCTCGATACGATCACGTGCTCCGCGCCCTCCGGGTGGACGCGCTTGCGATGTGCCATGATTCACACATCCATCGTACACCGATCGGTTTACAGCGTGTGAACATGCAGCTATGTTGGCCCTTACAGATAAACCGATCGGTTTCCGAGAGAAAGAGGGGCGGCGGACTCATGACGGCTATTCAAGACGCCCGCAGTAGCGGCGTTGATATCGCGAGCACACCGGGTTGGGGCGCAGAAGAGTCGCGATTGGTCACCTGGCGCGACCCGATCACCACCCAGACCACCGCCGCGTCGATGTCGGGCCTGGCCTATTGGAGAGCGGTCGCCGATGGACACCTGCCGCCGCCGCCGATCGCCCAACTGATTCAAATGCGTGTCGTCGACGTCGAGGACGGGCGAATCACTTTCGCCTGGACGCCGGACGCGTCCATGTACAACGGGCTCGGAATGGTGCATGGCGGTGCGGTGTGCACCCTGCTGGACACCGCGGCCGGCTGCGCGCTGCACACCACACTGCCCGAAGGCGTCGGCTACACCTCCGTCGAAATCAAGATCAACTACCTCAAAGCCGTCACTGAGGCCAGTGGGACGCTGATGGCGGGCGGCACCGTCGTCAAGGCGGGATCGCGGATCGGATTCACCGAGGCGAACATCACTGACGCTTCTGGAAACCTCGTCGCCACCGCGACAAGCACGCTATTGATCTTCGATTTGCACAGTCCCGCAAAGCGTTCCAGCACCAACGGAAACCATTCCTGAAAGGGCTTGTCCTGCCATGTCATCCGTCCTGATCACCGGAGCCAACCGCGGCATCGGCCGCGCCATCGCCACCGAGTTCGCCAGGCGCGGGCACCGCGTAGTTGCCACCGCACGTGATCCGCGCACGCTGGCCGATTTAGATGCCAATCAACGCCTCGCCCTGGACGTCACCGACGACGCCAGCGTCAACACGGCCATCGCGGCCGCCGGCGACATCGACATCGTCGTGGCCAACGCCGGCGTCATCTTCTACGCCGCCGTGGAAGCCATACCGTTGGACGAACTGCAGAGGCTGTTCAACCTCAACACCGTCGGCGCCATCCGGGTGGCTCAAGCGGTGCTGCCACAGATGCGGGAGCGCAGCGACGGGAAGCTGCTGTTCATGTCCAGTGTCGTCGGGCGGGTCGTGCTACCGCCCGGCGCGGCCTACGCGTCGACGAAGTGGGCGTTGGAAGCCCTCGTCGAGGCCCTTGCCATCGAGGTTGCGCCCTTCGGTGTCCAGGCCGCCCTACTGGAACCCGGCGCGGTGAGCTCCGGCGCTCTCGACAACGTGACTACGTACACCCTGCCCGACGATCCCTATGCCGCAATCCTGAAGGGCGGCGGTCCGCGCGCTGGCATGATCACACCCGAGCAGGTTGCCGCAGAAGTTGCCGACGCCGCCGAGAAACCGCAATTGCCGCTACGGATTCCGATCGGACATGCCGCCCGGGCGCTGCTGGCGGCCCGGCGGGCAGCTGCCGACGATGTCCCGTTTATCCCGACGAACTACTTCGCTTAGCCGTGGCGAGCCGCTTCCTGGGCCAGCTGCACGCGGGAGGTCAAGCCCAGCTTGGTGTAGACGTGGGTGAGGCGGGATTGCACGGTGCGTGGCGAGACGCAAAGCCGTGTGGCGATGTCGTTGTTGCCGAGCCCTTCACTGACCAGCCGCACCACGTCTAGCTCGGCCGGCGTGAGTGAACCCCAGCCGCTGCTGGGCCGTTTCCGTTCGCCCCTGCCACGCTGCACATAAGCGATCGCCTCCTCGGTGGACAGGGCCGCGCCCTCGGCCCACGCAGATTCAAAGTCGTCCTGGCCCATGGCATCTCGTAGCTGTGCCACCGAGTCTTCGTACCCGGCGTCCCACACCTTGAAGCGAACAACGCCCGTGCGTTGTCGAATGGCGTGGGCCGCGCCGAAGACCCGGGCGGCCTCACGGTGACTCCCGGCCTCGCCGGCCAGAGCAGCGAGGCACTCCGAGGCGTCGGAAATGCCGAGTTGAGCATCAAACTCGGTAGCACACGCCAGCGCGTCATGCGCGTCGCGCTCAGCCTGATCCGGCTCATCCTGCGCGAGTGCCACCCGCGCGCGGCTGATCAATGCCCACATCGAGTACCACCCCGTCGCGGTCGTGATCGCCTCATCCGCCGCGCCGCGCGCTGCAACAAGGTCTCCGTCAGCCAGTGCCGCCTGCGCGTTGAACGCGCGAGACAGCGCCGCCATCCCGGGCGGGGCACCTGTTGCGTGTAGGCAGGCCGCATCGGTTGCGTTTCGCGCGGTCGCAGCGTCCCCAGCCGCCAGGGCCGCCATGCCCAACGCCGTGTGGGCGAGACCGGCGTTCAGGCTGCCAAGCTCGTCGGCGCCCTCGAGGGCCTCGCTCGCCGCGGCTCTTGCCGCACAGGTGTCGCCCTGCCACACGAGTGCCATGCTTTGGAACGCCAGCGCGTACTTCTGAAAGTTCGCATAGTGACCCGCTTCGGCCGCGGCGCTGGCTATGCCGAAATGTTCGACCGCTCCGGCGCAATCGCCCTGTGCCAGCTGCGCTAGTCCGAGGTACCAGCGGCACCGGATGAACCCGGCGCGGTAACCGATCGACTCAGCAAGCTCGCATCCCTCTTGCGCCGCCGCACGTTTCGCGATCAGGTCACCGGTGAACGACGCCACAAGCGTCTCGATGCTGAGGATGTGGCTGAGCCTCAACCGGTCGCCCAGTTTCCGGGCCAGGCCGATCGCCTCGGCGCGGTATTCTTGGGCCGCCTCGGAGTGGAAGCCGATCAATCCGCAGGCGGCCAGCGCGCGCATCAGCAGGGCCGGGTTATCGAGCTGGCGGGCAATTGTGAGGGCCTCGTCAGCCTGATCCGGGAGGTCCGCGTACCACCCGATATTGGCGGCCAACAAGACCCGGTCGGCGAGCGCCCGCGCACGCACCGCCGGAGCTATGCCGAGATGGTGCGCGTTGGCCTCGTTGAGGACCGCGTCGAGCCAGGCAACCCCTTCGGCGGGCCTTGGTTGCCACAGCGGCGACAGGGACGATGCCAACGCCAACGCGAGCTCGTTGTCACCGCTTTCGCGACTCCAGGCGAATGCGGCGCGCAGGTTGTCGATCTCAGTTTCGGCCTGTTCGACACGCTGCCCGTAGTCGCTGCCTGACGGCCCGTCGAGCAGCGCCGCCATCGATGTGTAGTGGTCGCGGTGACGCGACCGCACAGCATCCGCTTCACCGGACTCGCCGAGCTTCTCCAGCGCATACTGGCGCACCGTCTCCAGCAGCCGGTAGCGGGTTCGGCCCGCGGTCTCGTCGGCGACCACCAACGATTTGTCCACGAGCAGGGTGAGCAGATCCATCACCTGGTATCGCGGCATATCGCCGCCAACTATCGCTTGCGCAGCGTCGAGGTCGAAGCCGCCCAGGAAGGCGGCCAGCCCGCGAAACAACAGCCGCTCGGACTCGCTCAGCAGGGCATGCGACCAGTCCACCGAGGCGCGCAATGTCTGCTGGCGGCGTACCGCGGTGCGCGCCCCGCCGGTCAATAACCGGAACCGGTCGTGCAGGCTGTCCAGGATTTCGGCCAGCGACAACGCCCGCATCCGCGCCGCCGCCAGCTCGATCGCCAGCGGCAACCCGTCGAGGCGCATGCAGATCTCGCCCACCGCCGCGACATTGTCGTCGGTGACGGCGAAATCATGCCGGGCATGGCGAGCCCGATCGGCTGAATAATTCGATGGCTTCGTCGGCCAGCGACAGCGACGGCACACGCCAACTCACCTCACCGGCAACACCGATCGGCTCACGGCTCGTCGCCAAGAAGGTCAATCCCGGCCATGCTTTCAGCAGTGCCGCCGCCAAAGCCGCGCTGGCATCCAGCAGATGCTCGCAGTTGTCCAGGACCACCAGCATCTGATGGTCGGCGACGAAACGAGCGAGCGTGTCCATTGTGGAGCGGCCCGGTTGGTCGGGCAGCCCGAATGCACGGGCGGCTGTGATCGGTACCAGGTCGGGGTCGGTGATCGGCGCCAGATCCACATACCACACCCCGTCACTGAATTCGCCGTGTCAGCTGGGCCGCGACCTGTACCGCCAGCCGGGTTTTACCCACCCCACCCGCGCCGGTCAGGGTCACCACCCGGCTGTCGGCCAACAGCTCGCGCAGCTGGGTCAGCTCCGTGTCGCGGCCCACGAAACTCGTAAACTGCGCCGGAAGACGCGTGAGACACAACGGCTTCCAGACACCCGCAGCGGCGGGAACTCGTTGACAGGTCGGGATGGCACAGCTGCACCACCCGCTCAGGACGGGGCAGATCACGCAACGGATGGGTGCCCAGATCGGTCAACCAGGCACCGGCCGGGAGCCGGTCGACCACCAACTGCTCGGTCGCGCCCGACAGCAGGGTCTGGCCGCCGTGGCCCAGATCGCGCAGCCGCGCCGTGCGGTTGATCGTCGGGCCGGCGTAGTTACCCTCATCGCGCAACTGCACCTCACCGGTATGCACCCCAATGCGCAGCCGGATCGGGGCCAGCGGCGCGCGCTGCAACTCCAGCGCGGCCGCCACCGCATCGGAGGCACGGGCGAACGCCGCCACGAAGCTGTCGCCCTCGCCCTGCTCGACCGGCCGCACACCGTCGTGGATGGCGATGATGTCCGACACCGCCTGATTCAGACGAGCGATGGCGGCGGTCATCTCGCCGGGTTGGGTCTCCCACAACCGCGTCGAGCCCTCGACGTCTGCCAATAGCAGCGTCACCGTGCCCGTCGGCAGCAGCCCGCTCACGCCAAGTTCGCTCCAATCCAACAGCGGGGTGTCCGCACGTGGATCAATCTCGCTCATGCTAGCCAGCATGCGGCCACCACGAGCCCTAAACATCAGCGGAAACGCGTAGAGCCAGGCCTCACAACGCGGATTTTGCCCAGATCAAGTCTGGGCTTGTTCATACTCTTCAGGTCGGTATCCCGGCTCGGCTGCACCCGCTTCGGCTCCCCCGGAGCTTGGGTTGCCATAGCAGCGTCGGGGACTACCCAAGCATGCCTCAGACTGGTCGCAATCATCTTCGCTGGGAGTCGAGCGGTGCACATGAGATGTGCGAGTAGCCGCTGCTAACACCCCACAGTCCAATCGGTCGTGACGATTGCCAGCGATATGTGAGCATTTAGCAATGAGTGCACGCAACATCGCTCGCATCCTCGGGGCTGCGGTGATGACGACGTGGGCGCTGTTGAGCGCGGTCATCGGCATTCCTTCCGCCTCTGCCGACCCATGCCCCGACGTCGAGGTTGTGTTCGCTCGCGGCACCAACGAGCCCCCTGGTGTTGGCGCGGTCGGCCAGGCATTCATCGACTCGCTCAGGTCGCAAGTTCGTGCACGACCCGTCGGGGTCTACGCGGTCAACTACCCTGCGACCGACGCTTTCGCCAGTAGCATGCCGGCCGGCGCCGGTGATGCGCGTGCTCACGTCGAAAACATGGCTGCGAACTGCCTCAACACCCGAATGGTCTTTGGCGGATATTCTCAGGGCGCGGGCGTGATCGATATGGCCACCGAATCGATCCCGCCCCAGGTGGCTAATCATGTCGCCGCGGTCGCCCTCTTCGGCAATCCAGAAAGTACATTCGCGAGGACGTTGGGGGGCGGCCGGCTCCCCACAATCAGCCCGCTTTACCGCCCCAAGACCATTGACTTGTGCGTTCCCGACGACCCAATTTGCTCCGAAGGCAGGAACCCGGCCGCACACGTCGCGTACATCCAGTCCGGGATGACAAACCAGGCGGCGGCGTTCGCCGCGAGTCGACTCTAGCCGTCGTCAATGATGGTCAAACCAGCACAGCAGGCGCCACTCCCGCGTCCAAGGGTCGATGAGCGCCCGGTGTTTGCACATATTAGGTGAGCGTCCGCGGTACTAAATCCGTGAAGATTAATCACAGGGGTGTGAAAGCTTCGTTAAGAATGTGGCCGAACCCGCATCGGACCCGCACCGTTGAGTTATGACGCTGTTCGAGCTGCTTCCGTCGCGGCGGCACGGGTTGAACCCTCACCTCGACCGTGCGATCTGGCCGCTGAGCGCCGACGTCGACGAATTGGGCCGGCTGTGCGTCGGCGGGGTGGCCGCCACTGACATTGCCGCCGAGTTCGGCACGCCCACCTACGTGGTGGATGAAGCGGACTTTCGGGCCCGCATCCGCACCTACCGAGCCGCACTCCCAGGCGTCGAGTTGGTCTACGCCGGGGAGGCACTACTGAGCACTGCGGTGGCCGGCTGGGTCGCCGCCGAAGGCGCTGGCGTAGACGTCTGCTCGGCTGGCGAACTGGCCACCGCCCTGGCGGGCGAAGTGCCACCGTCGCAAATCATCCTCAACGGCAACGCCAAGATGGCCGGCGAGCTGGACAACGCGGTCGCTGCCGGGGTAGGACGCATCGTGATTGACACCCCCAATGAGATCGCGCTGCTGGCCGGGCGGGTGCGTCGTCGTCAACGTGTGCTGGTCCGGGTGATTCCCGACGTCGACACCGACACGGTCAGCACCGGGGTGCTCGACCAGAAATTCGGGTTCGCCTTGGCAAACGGAGAAGCGGCCCGGGCGATCAAGCGCGTGCTGGATCAGCCATGGCTTGACCTGGTCGGGCTGCATTGCCAACTCGGCTCGCAGCTCACCGACGCCGGGCTGTACGGCGAGGCGATCCGGCAGATGATTGCCATGATGGCCGAGGTCCGGGACCGCCACCAGGTCGTGCTCAGCGAGCTCAACCTCGGCGGCGGACATGCGATCCCCTATATGTCCGGCGACCCGGAACTCAGTCTGCATGCGCTCGGCGCGGTCATTGACGCTGCGCTCGGATCCGCTTGTGCAGAATATAAATACCCGCCGCCGAAGATCGTGATCGAGCCGGGCTGCGCGATCGCCGCGCGTGCCGGGATGACCTTGTACCGGGTGATCGCCGTCAAAGTCCAGGTCGGCGGGCAAACTTTCGTCGCGGTCGACGGCGGCATGAGCGACAACCCGCGGATGGCGATCTCTGGCGCGAAATACACTGTGGCACTGGCCAACCGGCATCAGCCGACTGTCACCGCACCCGTCACCATAGTGGGCCGGCACGGCGAGGCCGGGGACGATATCGCCCGCGATGTCGAGCTGCCCGCCGACATCCATCCCGGCGATCTGCTTGCGGTGGCCTGTACGGGCGCCTATCACTACTCGATGGGATCGAGCTCCAATCTGGAGGGCCGCCCGCCGTTGGTCGCCGTCGCCGGTGGCCAGTCCCGTGAACTGGTGCGTCGAGAAACCGTCGCAGACCTGCTGGCCCGTGACCGCGGCTGGTCCGGCCACCATGGCGACCGTCCTGAGTCGAGTAGCCAAAAATGATGTCTGGCAACGTTGTTCGTGACCGCGCCGACACCCCGGCGAATAGCGTCGGAAACCGTTGGACTGCAGCGGTTGGGCGAACGGTGTCCGGCGCGGCGCAATTGCGTGTCACGGCGGCATACGCGGCCGTGTTGATCGGAGTCTCTTCTACGCTGAGGATGCTGGGTCCGCATGCGCGTGACGCCGCCGTGAGTCGCATGAGCACCAACTTGCACAATCTGAGGCACGGCCACATGGGCACCTTGGTCGGCAGCGCGTTTGTTGACGACAGCGATGCTATCTATGTCTGGTTGCCGGGCTTGGTGTGCTTGCTGGCGCTGGGCGAACTGATTTGGCGCAGCAGGGGTTTAGTCGTCGCATTCGCAGTCGGTCATATCGGCACCACGCTGATAGTCGCGGTAGGGCTGGCCGCCGCGCTTGAGGCGGGGTGGCTGCCGATGTCCGTTGCGCGGGCCAGCGACGTGGGCGTCAGTTACGGCGCGGTGTGTGTTCTGGGCGCGTTGACGGCCTCGATACCCTCGCGTTGGCGGGCAGTCTGGATCGGTTGGTGGCTTGGCGTGGCGGTGGTGGCAGCCCTGGGAGCCGACTTCACGGCTTTCGGTCACATCCTGGCGCTGCTCCTGGGCATACGTCTGTCCTTCCAGCTGCCTTCAACAGCGCACTGGACACCCATACGAGTGGCCTTACTCTCCGTCAGCGTCGCATTCGGCTACTTCGTGCTGTGCGGGTCGTTGATGGCCGCGCCGGTCGCGGGCCTGGCGGGTGCGCTGATCGCGCTCCTCGCCAGCCGGGTATCGCGGCCGGATCGCATCGTCGCTCCGGAGATCGGCTAGCGGTCTCTGCGCCTGCAGCAGCAGGGGTGATCCGTTTCGCTTGTCGCGCGAAAAGACTCAAACAGGAGTGCGTCCGACCCAATCTGTTGACGGCAGCACTGCCCGCCGATTGTTTTCCGGATACGTATATCCACGAAACGTAAAAGGCGTGTCGAAGCGCGCAAGTCAGCCTCACTTGGGGGCCTCATGACGTAGGGCGTCTTTTGTTCGAGGAGTTGCCGGAATGACATCGAACGAGTGGCAGCCGGTGGTGCGCGTCGGCGAACCCAAGTTCATAGCGGGCATTGGTAGCCGGATCAAAGTTGAGCTGAAGACGAGAGGATGGCTCAGCCGAGACTGGCGCGGCTACTTCGGTTCGCTGGTATCGCAGCAACAACTCGATGCCAGATACTGCTCTTTCCTCTCCTGGGACGAAATCCAGCGCATTGAGGGCTCTTGCGCCCACGACGATGCGGAGCACTATATCGAAATGATCGATGCCGCAATCCACCACGCTAACAATAAATTTCGGAGTGATGTCCTGACGAAGCCAGTTGCCCAGAGATCGCAGAAGGGCCAGGAGGCGGGCAAGGTGAGGGATCGCCAGGTCGCACTCGATGACCTGGCGAAGAAGTTGGCGAAGCCCGAGTGAAGGTTGGTCGGGTGAAAGGAAAGGGCAACACCTAAACCCGCGAAAGCCTCGGCCAATCTCGCTTTGCAATCGTTAGAGCCGGCGGAATCTCTTTAGCCGTTCGGGCCGACAACGGCCGTCATGGTGACACCAGTGATAGCTGTGGTGCTTTTGGGGCACGAACAAACCGAACGCTTGGTCGCATTCCTTTCTTTCAATGCATACTCGAGGCGTGACGGCTCGGCGAATCCTCGCCCCCTTTTGGATAGACATGGGTGCACCGCAAAAGTTGTCGCAGCGGCGCTCACTCGTGGCGGGCTGCTTCCTGGGCGAGCTGTACGCGGGAGCTCAGGCCAAGTTTGGTGTAGACGTGGGTGAGGTGGGTTTGCACGGTGCGTGGTGAGACGAATAGCCGTCCAGCGATGTCGTTGTTGGCCAGTCCTTCGCTGACCAGTCGTACGACGTCGCGTTCGGTGGGGGTGAGCGAGGCCCACCCGCTGGTGGGTCGTTTGCGTTCGCCGCGACCGCGCTGCGCGTAGGCGATCGCCTCCTCGGTAGACAGGGCCGCGCCTTCGACCCACGCGGAGTCAAAGTCCTGCTTGCCCAAGGCACCACGAACCGCCGCCACCGAGGCCTCGTAGCCGACGTCGTAAACCTTGAACCGCACCACCCCTATCCGTTCCCGGATGGCCGCTGCGGCGCCGAAGAGGCGGGCGGCTTCGCGGTGACTGTCGGCATCACCGGCCAGAGCGGCCAGGCACTCCAGGGTGTCAGAACTGTCCAGGTACGCTTCAACTTCGGCGGCGCACCCGAGCGCGTCATGGGCGTCGCGCTCGGCCTGCTCGCGCTCACCGTGCGCTATCGCCACGCGGGCGCGGATCGTCAGCGCCCACACCGAGTACCAGCCCGTTGAAGTCGAGACCAACTCGTCGGCCCAGCGACGGGCGGCGGTGAGATCCCCGTCTGCGAGGGCGGCCTCGGCATTCCAGGCGCGGTGGAATGCCGCCATCACACCACCGATCACACTCATGTGCTGCCAGGTGGCCTCGCGCGCCTCGTGCGTCGCTGCGCCATCCCCGGCGGCCAGGGCCGCCAACGCCAACACCGTGTGCCCGAGTACTGCGAGCCTGCCGCCAACCTCCGCGCCGCCCTCAATCGTCGCCTCAGCCACCGCTCGGGCCGCGGCCGCCTCACCCTGGTATACGAGTGCAATGCCCTGACCCCCGAGGCTCATCACCCTGATCATCTCGTCATGAGCCGCCTCGGCCTCGGCCGCCACCTCGCCGAATTGTGTGATAGCTCCAGCCAAATCGCCACTAAACATCTGCGCCGACCCGAGGCAAAAGCGACACATACGAGAGTTGAACCCGTCGCCGATCGCGTCGGCGAGATCGCGTCCTTCCTCGGCGGCCGTGCGCACCCCGAGCGGGTCACCCGCGATGTGCGCGCTGTTCGCCTGCCAGGCGAGGATCTGGCTGAGCCTCCAACGATCGTCCAAAGCACGAGCCAGGCCGATCGCCTCGCCGAAATACGGCCCTGCCAGCTCGGGATTGGTGAAGGCGGCGGTCGAGCCGCAGGCGGTGAGCGCTCGGGCCAGCAGCGCCGGGTCATCGACCTCACGCGCGATCGCCAGGGCTTGCTGAGCCTGATCCAGGCCCTCGGCGGCCCCCATTATGGCGGCGAGCACGGCCCTGTCGGCGAGCGCCGCCGCCCGCACCGCCGCCGCCATCGCGGGGTGCTGCGCGTCGAGGTCGGCCAGCCCGGCGTCGAACCAGGCCAGCCCTTCCCGGAGGCGTCCCCGCGCGCGCCACAGTGGCTGCAGCGACGACGCCAGCGCCAACGCAAGCTCGACATCGGAGTTTTCGCGGCTCCACGCGAACGCGGCGCGCAGGTTGTCGATCTCGGTTTCGGCATGCCCGATATACCGCTCATGGCCTGCGTGCGCCGGGGTGTCGAGCGCGGCAGCAATTTCCGTGTAGTGGTCGCGGTGGCGCGCGCGCACAGCATCCGCTTCGCCGGACTCCCCCAGCTTCTCGGCCGCGTACTGGCGCACCGTCTCCAGCAACCGATAGCGCGTGCGGCCCCCGGCGTTGTTGGCCACCACTAGCGACTTGTCCACCAGCAGGCTGAGCAGGTCCAGCACCTGGAAGCGCTGCATGTCACCGCCGCCGACGGCTTGGGCAGCGTCGAGGTCGAACCCGCCCAGAAACACCGCCAGCCAGCGGAACAACACCCGCTCGGGCTCGGTCAACAGCGCATGCGACCAGTCCACCGAGGCGCGCAAGGTCTGCTGGCGGCGCACCGCGGTGCGCGCCCCACCGGTCAGCAGCCGGAACCGGTCATGCAGGCTGTCGAGAATCTCGGCCAGCGACAACGCCCGCACCCGCGCCGCCGCCAGCTCGATCGCCAGCGGCACCCCATCCAGGCGCGCGCAAATCTCTCCCACCGCCGCGGCATTGTCGTCGCTGACCGCGAAACCGGGCCGAGCATGACGCGCCCGGTCGGTGAACAACTCGATGGCTTCACCGTCCAGCGACAGCGACGGCACCCGCCAGCTCACCTCACCGGCCACCCCGATCGCCTCACGGCTCGTCGCCAGCAAGGTCAGCCCCGGCGCGGCACCCAGGAGGGCCACGACCAGCTCGGCGCTGGCATCCAGCAGATGCTCGCAGTTGTCCAGCACCACCAGCAGCTGACGGTCGCGAACAAACCGCAGCAGGCTGTCCATGGTGGAGCGGCCCGGCTGGTCGGGCAGCCCGAGCGCACGCGCCACCGTCACGGGCACCAGCTCGGGGTCGGTGAGCGGGGCCAGATCCACATACCACACCCCGTCGCCGAACCCGCTGGCCATTTGGGCCGCGACCTGGATCGCCAGCCGGGTTTTGCCCACCCCGCCCGCGCCGGTCAACGTCACCACCCGGTTCTCAGTTAGCAGCTCCCGAAGCTGGGTCAGCTGCGCGTCGCGGCCCACGAAACTGGTCAGCTGCGCCGGAAGACGAGAGGAGACAACGGTGCCCGATACCCGAAGGGGCGGGAACTCGTTGACCAGGTCGGGATGGCACAGCTGCACCACTCGCTCCGGGCGGGGCAGATCCCGCAGCGGTTGGGTGCCCAGATCGGTCAGCCAGGCGCCCTCAGGTAGCCGGTCGAGAACCAGCGGTTCGGTCGCGCCCGACAGCACGGTCTGGCCGCCGTGGCCCAGATCGCGCAGCCGCGCCGTGCGGTTGATCGTCGGACCGGCGTAGTTACCCTCATCGCGCAGCTGCACCTCGCCGGTATGCACCCCGATGCGCAGCCGGATCGGCGCCAACGGCGCCCGCTGCAACTCCAGGGCAGCGGCCACCGCATCAGACGCGCGCGCGAACGCCGCCACAAAACTGTCACCCTCACCCTGCTCGACCGGGCGCACACCATCGTGTGTGACGATGATTTCCGACACCGCCTGATTCAGACGACCGACGGCCGCGGTCATCTCACCGGGCTGGGTCTCCCACAGCCGCGTCGAACCCTCCACGTCAGCCAACAGCAGCGTCACCGTGCCCGTCGGCAAAAGCCCGCTCACGCCAAGATCGCTCCAGTCCACCAGCGGCACATCCGCGCGCGGATCGATCTCGCTCATGCTAACCAGCATGCGGCCACTAGGAGGCGCAAAACATCAGCAGAAACGCGTAGGGCCGCCTTCCTCCTACGCGCACTTTTGCCAGCTCAACTCCGCTTGTCTTTAAGATCGGTGTCCCGGCTCGGCTGCACCCGTTTCGGTTCGCCCGGCATCTTGGGGTAGTTCGGCGGGTACGGCATATCGCCAAGCCCGCGCCGCTCGTCGGCCTCGACCATCTCCAGCAGCGGCGCAATGGACTGGGCAACCGAATCCATGGCGGCCCACGGGTCGTCGCGGCCCTTCACCAAATCGGGCACGGTCGCCATGGTGTATTCGTCGGGCTCGGCGCTGGCCAGCTCGTCCCACGTCAGCGGCGTCGACACGGTTGCGATTGGGGTGCGCCGCACCGAATAGGCCGACGCCATGGTGCGGTCTCGGGCGTTCTGGTTGAAGTCGATGAAAATGCGCTTGCCGCGCTCCTCTTTCCACCACGAGGTGGTGACCGCATCCGGTGCACGACGCTCGACCTCGCGAGCCAGCGCGATGCCCGCCCGGCGTACTTGAATGAAGTCCCAATCGGTGGCGATCCGCAGGAACACGTGGATCCCGCGACCCCCGGACGTCTTGGGATATCCGACCAGATCGAGTTCGTCGAGCAGGGGGCGCAACAGATCGACCGCCACCGTGCGCGCCTGTTCGAACGCGACACCCGGCTGCGGGTCAAGATCGATACGCAACTCGTCGGGGTGCTCGGTGTCGGGGCAGCGCACCTGCCATGGGTGCAGCGTGACCGTGCCCATCTGCGCGGCCCACACGATCGCCGCGGGATGGGTCACCTTCAACGCGTCGGCGGTTCGTCCCGACGGGAATGTCACCCGGCAGGTCTCCAGATAGTCGGGATGATGCTGCGGCACCCGCTTCTGATAGATCTCCTCACCGTCGATGCCGTCCGGGAAGCGCTGCAGGTGGGTAGGCCGGTCGCGCAGTGCGTCCAGCATCGGGCCGCCTGCCAGGGCGAGGTAGTACTCGACGAGCCGCCGCTTGGTGCCGTTCGACCCGAGTTTGGGGAAATACACCTTGTCCGGATTGGTCAACCGAACCGTGATGCCATCTACGTCGAGCTCTTCTGCTGCGGCAGCCATATTAGGATTCCAGCACGTCCCGGTGGGCGGTGACGGTCGAGACGCGACAATGTCCCAATGGACTTGCCTGTGATGCCGCCGGTTTCGCCGATGCTGGCCAAGTCGGTTCGGTCGATCCCATCGGATGCATCGTATGAGCCCAAATGGGATGGGTTCAGGTCCATTTGCTTCCGCGACCACGATCAAGTCGAGCTGGGCAGCCGAAACGAGCGGCCGATGACCCGCTATTTCCCGGAGCTGGTCGCGGCGGTGCGGGCCGAGCTGCCGCAGCGCTGCGTGATCGACGGCGAGATTGTCATCGCGACCGACCACGGCTTGGACTTCGAGGCGCTGCAGCAACGCATCCACCCGGCCGATTCGCGGGTGCGGATGCTCGCCGAGAAGACACCGGCGTCCTTCATCGCATTCGACTTGCTCGCCTTGGGCGACGACGACTACACACGGCGGCCATTCAGCGAGCGGCGCACCGCCCTCGTCGATGCCTTGGCCGATTCCGGGCCGTCGTTTCATGTCACGCCGGCCACCACCGACCCGCAGACCGCACAGCAATGGTTCGACGAGTTCGAGGGGGCCGGCCTCGACGGCGTCATCGCCAAGCCGCTGACGATTACCTATCAGCCGGACAAGCGCGTCATGTTCAAGATCAAGCACGAGCGGACGGCCGACTGCGTCGTCGCCGGGTATCGAGTCCACAAATCCGGCGGCGACGCCATCGGGTCGCTACTGCTCGGGCTCTATCAGGACGACGGTCAGCTGGCGTCGGTCGGAGTCATCGGTGCCTTCCCGATGGCCGAACGGCGACGGCTGTTTTCCGAGCTGCAGCCGCTGGTCACGGGCTTCGACGACCACCCGTGGAACTGGGCCGCCCACGAAGCCGGCGAGCGCACACCGCGCAAGAACGAGTTCTCCCGCTGGAACGCCGGCAAGGATCTCTCGTTCGTTCCGCTACGACCCGAGCGGGTCGTCGAGGTGCGCTACGACCACATGGAAGGTCGGCGGTTCCGCCACACCGCCCAGTTCAACCGGTGGCGCCCCGACCGCGATCCACTCTCATGCACCTACGAACAACTTGAACAGCCGCTCACCTTCAGCCTGGGCGACATCGTGCCGGGCCTCGGATAAAGCGCGTCTGGCACCCGCCCGCTTCGATGACAGCGGCTCCGACGACCGGAACATCTCGCGCGGGGGCTGTGTTCCGGTTCGGGTGGGCACTGTGAATGCGAGTAGGCAGCCGATTGGCATCAGCGTTTTGGGGGGCCCGACGACGGTCGTCGACCTGGCCGGGTGGCGATTCGTCATTGATCCGACCTTCGATGAACCTGGCGAGCACGGTCACCTGATCAAGACGGCGGGTCCGGCGGTCGGCCCGTCGGCCCTTGGTTCCGTTGATGCGGTACTCATCAGCCATGACGAGCACCTGGACAATCTCGACGTCGAGGGGCGCCGTTTCGCGCTTGATGCGCCGCGGATTTTGACTAATCCGGGGGCGGCCCTGCGACTCGGATCGTCGGCGCAGGGACTCGCCCCGTGGGAGTCGATCGATTTGGCTGCGGACGGCGACAGGTCGGTGGTCAGCGTACAGGCGGTGCCCGCGGTGCATGGACCCGCCGACGGCGACCGCGACGGCAGCGGTCATGTGACATGTGAGACGACCGGTTTCGTCCTCACCGGCGATGGTCTGCCCACCATCTATCTCAGCGGCGACAACGCATCGTTGGAGGCGGTGACGGACATCGCCGACCGTTCGGGTCCGATCGACGTGGCGGTGCTGTTCGTCGGCGCTGCGCGCGTACCGGGTCGGCAGGACGGGCGACTTTTGACGTTGAGCAGTGCGAGGGCGGCGGCTGCCGCTGAGGTGCTGCGGGCCAAAGTCGTGATTCCGGCACACGCCGACGGATGGGCGCACTTCACCGAGGGCGTCGAGGACATCCAACGGGCGTTTTCTGACGCGGGCATCTCCAAGGTCCTTGGGCTGGCGGCCCTGGGCACGTGGGTCGTGCCGACTACGAAACGATGAAAGCGCTCCCTGGCAGCGCGACTGAATCAGACCGCCACCGTCAGGTTCGACAATCCGCGTAGCGTGACGTTCGTCTTGTAGTGCGGCTCGCTGTCCAGCCGCGCGTTCGGGAAACGTGTTGTCAGCGCCGATAGGGCCACGCCGGCTTCCAGCCGCGCCAGCGGTGCGCCCAGGCAATAGTGCGCTCCGCGGCCAAACCCTAAGTGCCGCAACGTCCCCCGATCCGGGTCGAAGATATCTGGTCGGTCGAACTCGGCGGGATCACGCTGGGCCGCGGCCAGCAGCAGCATCATCACGTCACCCGCGGCCACCTCGATGCCCGCAATTGTCATGTCGCTGCCGGCAATTCGGCCGACCATTTGCACTGGCGGGTCGTAACGCAGGGTCTCTTCGATGACTGCCGCGGCGCGAGTGGCGTCGGCGCCCAGCGCGGCCCACTGCAACGGCTGGCGCAGCATCGCCAGGATGGCGTTGCCGATCAGGTTCACCGTCGTCTCGTGGCCCGCTACCAGCAACAGAATGCAGGTCGACACGATCTCGTCCTCGGTCAGTTGATCGCCGGACTCCTTGACTCCGATCAGACCCGACAGCAAGTCGTCGCCGGGCTTGTGTCGGCGCCGCTCGATCAGACCATGTAGGTATTCGCGCAGCCACCTTGCAGCCTGCATCCGCTCCTGCAGACCCTCCGAGGGGGCGCCGGTAAAGGTGACGAACGGGTCCAGCGATTGCGCCAGAAGCGCCGAGGCATGGCTGAACTGCGACTCGTCCTCGAGGGGCACACCGAGCAGCCGGCAGATGACCGCCACCGGCAACGGATAGGCGAAGTCTTCGACGACCTCGAACCGGCCCTTCTCGGCGATCCGGTCGAGCAATCCATCGACGAGCGCGCTGATATCAGGCTGCAGCGCGTTCACCACTTTGGGTGCGAAAGCCTTGCTGACCAGTTTGCGCAGCCGGGTGTGATCGGGCGGGTCGAGGAACAGAAATCCCGGTGGGGTTTGCCGGGGTAACTCCGCGCCGGCCTCGATCAGCGCCTGGGTTTGCGCTTGAACCTGCCGTTGCACGACCGCCGACTTCGTCCGATCGCTGCTCGACGACGGGTGCCGCAAAACTTCGTCGCAATCTCGGTACGTCGCGACGACGGCAACGTTGCCCTCGCGCATCTGGAAAGGTCCGCGGTCGCGCAACTGCGCGTAAAGCCGATACGGGTCAGCCCGATTGGCCGGGTCTAGCAACTGCAGCAGTAACTCCTGCGATTCGGCTTTCTCGGCGGGCTCGGTGGGCTGAGGGGGCGCGGTCGTCATCCTCACATTCTGCCTGCCGCGGCAGAAAGCACCGGTCGAAGGCGGCGCGCTTAGCGGCGCAAGAATTCCACGATGTGGTTGGCCAGCTCTTCGCCGGCGTCCTCTTGCAAGAAGTGTCCGGCGCCGCGAATCAGTGGGTGGTCGATACCCTGCGCGCCACGCATCGCACGCTGGAAGATCTCGGCCATCGGCCCGGTGATCGGGTCGCTGTCGCTGAAGGCAACCAGCATCGGGGTCGGGCTCACCGACAGCTTCGTCCATGCCGCCTTGTTGGCCGCTGACGCAGGATCGTCCGGTGAGGTCGGCACCAGGCCGGGCATGGCGCGCGGCCCCGCGCAATACTCGTCGTCGGGAAACGGCGCGTCATAGCCCGCGCGCACCTCGTCGCTCATCTGCTGGCGGCAACCGCCCTGTACGAACATGCCGATGTTCAGCTTTGGCGCCGTCGTAATGGCCTCCCGAAAGCGCCACCAGATCTCGGCCATCGGCTGCTCTCCGTTGGGCAGGCCGGTGTTGGCGACGACCAGGCGGGCAAACCGTTCGGGATGCTCTGCGGCCAGCCGCAACCCGATCAGACCGCCCCAATCCTGGCCGACCAGAGTCACGTTGCGAAGGTCGAGGACATCGAAGGCCAGTGCCCGCATCCACTCGACGTGGCGTGCATAGCTGTGGTCTTCGCGGCGGGTCGGCTTGTCCGAACGACCGAACCCGACCAGGTCGGGGCAGATGACGCGATGCCCGGCAGCAACGAGTATCGGAATCATCTTGCGGTACAGATATGACCACGAAGGCTCTCCGTGCAGCATGAGAACAGGGTCCGCACTCTCCGGGCCGTCTTGGACCCAGGCGACCCGCAGCACACCGCCGTCATCGTCGGGTATGTCGCAATACCTTGGGGCATAGGGGAATTCGGGCAGATTGTCGAATCGGTCGCCGGGTGTGCGCACTGTCTGCATGTCTGCGAACATACGCCCGTCGGTTCATGACCCTTCGGTCGAGCCCGCCAGCTGGGGGTGGGTCATCAATCGATCCAGAAACGCCCGCTGTCCCTTGAGCAGCTTGGTGCGTGCCTGCGCCACCGGGAACCAGCCAACCCGATCGACCTCGGGAAACTCCCGCAACCTGCCCGAGCCCTTCGGCCACTCGAGTTCGAAGGTGTTGCTACGCGCGTCGGTGACGTCGAGATCACCCTGCACGCCGAAGGCAGTGACCACCTTGCCGCTGGGCTGTTTCAGCCGACCGAAGTCGATGCGCGGCCCGGCCGGCGCCGGCAGCCCGAGCTCTTCGGAAAACTCCCGCAACGCGACCGTCCAAGGGTCCTCGCCGTCGGTGTACTCGCCTTTCGGGATCGACCAGACCCCGTCGTCCTTGCGGGCCCAAAACGGGCCACCCGGATGCACGATGAGGACTTCGACGACGCCGTCACGAACCCGGTACAACAGCACACCGGCGCTGAGTTTGGGCACCGTTTTCAAGAACTCTCAGACCCCGACGGCGCGTTCCAGGTCTTTGAGCGACGACTCCAGGTGCGCAAGTAGGTGCTGCAGGTGCGGCACGCTGCGCCGGCATCCGACCAGACCGAAATCGAGATTGCCGGCGTTGCTGACCAGGGTGATGTTCAGCGCTTGGCCGTCCAGAACCGCTGACAGCGGGTAGCTGCCGTCCAGTCGCGCACCCCCGTAGTACATCTGCTCGTGGGGTCCCGGCACGTTCGATATGACCAGATTGAACGGCGGCGACGTCGACGACACCCAACCCGGAACCGCCGCCAGGGCCAGCGATCCCATATTCATCGCCGACAGCGCCAACGCCTGGAACCGGGGCAGTTGGGAGAACACCTTCTTGTTGTTGCGCATCGACTCGCTGACGATCTCCAGCCGTTGGGCGGGATCCTCGATGTCGGTGGCGAGGTTGCACAGGATGGCTCCGACGAGGTTGCCACCGGCGTCAGCCTCATCTTCCTTGCGCAGACTCACCGGAACCATCGCGACCAGCGGCGTGTCCGGCAGCGCGTTCTGCTCGAGCAGGTAGTAACGCAGGGCCCCCGAGCACATCGTCAGGACGACATCGTTGAGGGTCACCCCCGCGGCCCTCTTGACGTTCTTGATTCGGTCCACCGACCATGACTGCGCCGCGCACCGCCGGGCGCCCCCGATCTTGACGTTCAGCATGGTGCGCGGGGCCCCGAAGGGCAGCGTCAGCTGCTGCTCAAACAGCGCCGCACGAGCCAGCGACACCGTCGAAGGAGCCAGTGCCGCAACGGATCCCGCCGTACGCATCAGTGAGCTCAACGGGGATGACGGCTGGGACTTGCGTTTGCGTTTGGGCAGGCTCCAGGTCGCCCGGACCTCGGGATCATCGGGGTCATTCGACAGTGCACGCTGCATCAGCTTCAGGGCCGAGACACCGTCGATGAGCGAGTGGTGCATCTTGGTGTAGATCGCGAACCGGCCGTCCTTGAGTCCCTCGATCACGTACGCCTCCCACAGCGGGCGGTGCCGATCGAGCAGGCTGCTGTGCAGCAACGAGGTCAGCTCGAGCAGATCGCGGACCCGCCCCGGGGAGGGCAGCGCCGAGCGACGGACGTGATAGTCGATGTCGAGGTCCTTGTCGTAGGACCACGCGAGATTTGCGATCCCGCCGAAGAACGTCGCCGGACGCTTGAGGAAGGTGGGCTGGAAATCCTGCTGGGCGACCAGGTTGTCGTAGAACTCGCGGACGAACCCTTGACCGGCCCCGGCCGGGGGCTCATACAACTGCAGGCCACCGACGTGCATGGGGTGCTCACGGGATTCGCCCATCAGAAATACCGAGTCGGTGGGCATCATCAGTTCCATCCACTAATTAGACCCCGAGGGGGAAGCAACCCGCTAGCGGCTTAGGGCCGCATCATTCCGGTGCGACCGACCACGTCGATGTCGCGATCAAGTCTCCGCGCTCCAAACCAGCGGCGCGATGTTCGTGGATCTTGGCGTACTCGTGAGTCGTCACCATGTCGATGAACGCCTGTGGCGTTGGGTACCGGACGATGAGAATCGCGTCCCACCAAGGCTGTTGGCCGTCGCCTATGACCACCGCTGGCGCTCCTCCCGCGTACAGCACCGTGGCACCGACACGTTCGAGGTGCGGCGTGACTTCGCGCCCGTACTGCAGGTAGCGATCGAGGCCGCCCGGGGTCTTGAACTTCAGCAGGTTGACCATCACCACTGGTGCGTCGGCCGGCCGCGCGGCCAGCGCCGCGAACTGTTCGGGAGTGGGCTCCAAGCTGTTCACGTGAATCTCCTTGCCCTAGTTTCGCTCTAGAAGCATGTCAGGCGACCGGTTTACAGCAGATCGGTGATGGTCTTCAGGCCCGCATCGTAGAGCACACCGGGCAGCATGCCTCCGTCGTGTTCGATGGTCGTGCCGTTGACGAAGTCCGCATCTGGGCTCGCGAGGAAAACGCAGACGCGGCCCACCTCCGAGGGTTCGCCCGCGCGGCGCAATGGGACAGCGGCGAAGTACCTTTCACCGGTGGGATCGTCTTTGGGCAGCACAAACGACCGGAAGTTTTCAGTCATGGTCGGGCCCAGTGCTATGCAGTTGACTCGGACCTTCGGTCCCCACTCTTCAGCCAGCGACCGGGTGAGATGGTTGAGCCCGCTCTTGGCCGCACCGTAGGAGACCAAGGTCGGTGATCCCGCTGGATGTCCGGCGCCGCTGGAGATGTTGATGATGCAGCCGGCGCCGTCCTGGGTGGCCATCTGCCGGTACACGCGAATGGCGAACCAGAGTGGACTGATGAGGTTCATCTGAACCGCGTAAGCGTGGAATAGTGCCGTTCGCTCAAAATCGTCGCTGCTTTGCGGTGCGCCCTGAATGCGTTGGACGAGTTCGGGAATGTTCTCCACATGCGGCGCCGGGACGGTACCGCCGGCGTTGTTCACCAAGATGTCGATTCGGCCGTGGGTGGCCACGACGTCGGTGACGAGGGAATCGATCGAGTGGTAGTCACCTTGATCGCAGACCTTCTGGGAGGCACGGGCCGCCCAGTCGGGCTCGGTATCCACACCGGGGATGGTGTCCAACGGCGAGCGCGAACAGCCGATGACCGCGGCACCGGCGCGTAGCAGTTCATGTGCGATGCCGACACCGACGCCGCGGCTGGTTCCAGTGACGATCGCGATCTTGCCATCGAGGACGCTCATCATCGGCCTTCCTACATATTGACAGTGACTGCCAGCCGGTCATACTGTGCCATGCGCGGTCAATGCGTGTCCATGCCGCGGTTCGTCCACTTTGGAGGTCACCGATGAGTAGCCAGTCCAAGCTTCGTGTCATTCAGTGGGCGACCGGAGGGGTCGGCAAGGCCGCCATCGAGTGTGTGATCAATCATCCACAGCTCGAGCTGGTCGGGTGCTGGGTGCACAGCCCGGACAAGAACGGCATCGACGTCGGTCAGATCCTCGGGACTGCTCCGCTGGGTGTGACGGCTAACTCCAGCATCGACGAGGTGCTGGCGTTGGATGCCGACTGCGTCATGTACAGCCCGCTGATCCCGAATGACGAAGAGGTCGTTGCGATTTTGCGATCCGGCAAGAATGTCGTCACCCCGGTCGGCTGGGTCTACCCCGACCTGAGCAACCCGCGTCACAAAGCAATCGCGGACGCCGCACTCGACTGTGGGGTGACCCTGCACGGGTCGGGAATCCACCCCGGCGGCATCACAGAGCGGTTCCCGCTCATGGTGTCCTCACTCTCGTCGGCGGTCACGCACGTGCGCGCCGAGGAGTTCTCCGACATCCGCACCTATAACGCCCCGGACGTCGTGCGTCACATCATGGGTTTCGGCGGTACCCCTGAGGAAGCCATGCAAGGTCCGATGGCCAGCCTGCTCGAATCGGGCTTCAAGATGTCGGTACGAATGATCGCCGACCACATGGGTTTTCGCATCGATCACAACATCAGGACTATTCAGGAGATCGCCGTGGCGACCGCCGATATCGACTACGAACCATTTCCGATCACGGCGGGAACGGTGGCCGCCCGCCGGTTCCGCTGGCAAGCCCTCGCCGACGGCCACCCCGTCATCACGGCGGCGGTCAACTGGCTGATGGGTGAAGAAAACCTGGACCCGGGCTGGAATTTCGGTGGGCGCGGCGAACGGTTCGAGGTCGAGATCACCGGCGACCCCACAGTGAGCCTCACCTTCAAGGGACTGCAACCTCCGTCGATCGCCGAGGGGCTGAAGAGAAACCCCGGCGTCGTGGCCACCGCCAATCACTGCGTCAACGCGATTCCGGACGTCTGCGCCGCCGAGCCCGGCATCAAGACCTACCTGGACCTGCCGTTGTTCGCCGGGCGCCCAGCCGTGCATCTCGCGGAGCGACCAGCATGACCGAAACCACCAGCATCCTCGACGACGTGTCGTTCTGTCACCTCGTGGTCGGCGTCACCGACATGGATCGCGCGCTGGCGTTCTACCGCGATGTGATCGGCATGGAAGTCGTCTTCGAAACCCTGATCTCCGGAGAGCCTTTCGACGCGGTCCTGCACGCGACCCGCAAGCAGGAAGGCCGGGTGGTCGGCGGCTTGTTGGGCGGGCTGATGGTCGAGCTTCTCTCACTCGGCACCAAACCCCCTGCCGAAAAGCCCGCCCGTCGCGGCATCACCGGAATCCAAAACGTGTCGTTGTCGGTGACCGATCTCGATGAGACCCACCGCCGCATCACCGCCGCCGGCTACACCCCCGACCAGGCGCCGTTCGAGATCGGGGGTGTCCGAATGTTTTTCGTGAAGGACCCCGACGGCACGCCGGTCGAGTTCATCGAACTCCCCGGGGGTGCGCGCAGCACCTACGAGATGCACCGCGGCGTGCAGCTGCACATGGGACCCGTCAAATGAGCACCGCCACCTACACCCACCCCGACTCGATGCGCGGCCACGTCGCGATCGTCACGGGCGCCGCCCAAGGCGTAGGCAAGGGCATTGCCGAGGCACTGCTCGAACGTGGCGCGGCGGTACTGCTGGTCGACATCCAGGACGAGAAGCTGAGCGCGACAGCTACTGAGCTCCAAGCAGCGGGGCGCGCCGAAAAGCTGGTCGCCGATCTGCGCGACCCAGAGAGCGCACAGCGGATCGTGGCCGCGGCGATCGACGCCTTCGGTACGGTGCACGGCCTGGTCAACAACGCCATCGCCACCAACGAGCCCAAGGCATTCGTCGACATCACCACCGAAGACCTGGCGCTCGGTTACGACGTCGGCCCCCGTGCGACATTCCTGCTCATGCAGGCCGTGTACCCGCTGATGGTTGAGGCGGGCGGCGGGTCGATCGTCAACCTCGGTTCGGGCACCGGCACCGGCGGCGAACCCAAGTGGGGCGGATACGCCGCCGCAAAGGAAGCCATCCGTGGGCTGTCGAAGGTCGCCGCCTTGGAATGGGGGCGAGACAACATCCGCGTCAACGTCATATGCCCGTTCGCCGAGTCCGACGGAGTCAAACTGTGGAAACAGTTCGCACCCGACGATTACGCGAAGGCGGTGGGCCGCGTTCCGATGAAGCGCATCGGCGACGTTCGCACCGACGTGGGTGCGCTGGTGTCGTTTCTGCTCAGCACCGACGCGTCGTTCATCACCGGGCAGATCATTCACGTCGACGGCGGAATCGGATGCTTCCGATGACGCGAGAGTCGCTGCGAGATCGGCAGCGCGCACAGATCCGGGCCGACATCAGGCGGGCGGCTTTCCGGCTGTTCATCGAACGCGGCTATGACGCCGTGACGACGGAGGAAATCGCCACCGCCGCAGGCGTTTCCCCGCGCACCTTCTTCCGCCATGTGCCCACGAAGGAAGAACTGCTGCTGGCGCCCGTTCGCCATGGCGGCGCCGCGATCGTCAACCTCCTCGAACAGCGACCCGCCAGTGAGTCGCCCGACGTCGCGCTGATCAACGCCATCATCACCCGAACCCGCTCGTTCGACCAAGCCGACAGCGAAGAGTGGCGCGAAGCCCTGCAGGTGGCTCCTGATCTGCTGGAGAAGGTCACGGTTCACACGCCCGCCGACAAGGAGCGCGCGATGAAGCTGATCGCCGAACGCATGGGCGCCAGCCCCGATACCGACATTCGCCCCGGCCTGCTGGTCCAACTCGCCTTTGCGGCAGCCGATTTCGCCTTCCAGCAGTGGGTGCGCCAGTCGATGAAGACACCCAAGCGCTGGACCTCTACGTGACCGAGGCCCTCGAAGCGGTCAAGAGTCCCCACTGGAACAGGAGGTCACGATCATGAAAGCCAGCTACAAAGTCGCCGTCTGGGCCACCGGTGGCGTCGGCAAGTATGCGATCCGCACCATCGCCGATCGGCCCAACCTCGACTTCGTCGGAGTGTGGGTGCATTCGGAAGGCAAGAACGGCAAGGATGCCGGCGAACTCGCCGGCATTGATCCGGTCGGTGTTCTCGCCACGCAAGACGAATCGGAGATCCTCGGTGGCGACGCGGACTGCATTGTCTACGCTGCGCCCGCACCGCACCGAATGAAGGAAGCGATCGGCGACCTGTGCCGAATCCTGGCCGCCGGCAAGAACGTCGTGACGACCTCGATCTCGGGACTGGTGTACCCGCGCGGCTCCATGCCACCCAAGGTCATCGACGCGATCCGCGGCGCAGCCGAGGCCGGACGCAGTTCGTTGTTCTCGTCTGGCATCGAGCCGGGATTTGCGGCCGATCTGCTCCCGATCGCGTTGATGTCCATGTCGCACAAGGTTTATTCGGTGCGCGGCATCGAAATCACGAACTACTCCGAGTACCCGAACGCATACGACATGCGCGAGTTGTTTGGATTCGGCCAGCCACTGGACTACCAAGGCGGCTTGAAGATGCCGGGCACACTGCGCTGGGGCTGGGGCGCAGCGGTCACCATGGTCGCCGACGCGCTCGGGGTCGAACTCAGCGACATCCGAGAAATGTGCGAATTTCAGCCCACCCCGCGCGACATCTCCACCGCATTCGGACTGGTCGAAGCCGGCACCGTCGGCGCCACCCGGGCAGCGTGCATTGGCGTCGTCGACGGCCAGGACGTCATTACCATCGAGCACGTCGACCGTCTCGCCGACGACCTCGCACCCGACTGGCTGAAGGGCCGTGACGGCGGAACCGATGGCATCTGGCGGGTCATCATCGACGGCGAGCCCAGCATCGACGCGGAGTTCGAAGTCGGACATCGTCCCGGCGAGAGCCATAACGACCACGGATTGCTGGCGACGGGCATGCGCGCGGTCAACGCCATCCCCTGGGTGTGCGAGGCCGAGCCGGGAATCGTTGACGCGCTGCACATCCCGCTCACCTCGCCGGTGGGGGCGCTGCATCCGCACCGGGACGGGGTCCCGGCTTTTAGCTGACGGACGAGCGCAGACAAACAGCTCGGTTTCTGTAGATGACTCCGTCACGACTTCTCATCTTCGATGCCAAAGGTGTTGACCGCGATGGCCAGCAGGTAGTACCCGCCGATGGTGAACACTAGATCCATGCGCTGATGGTCGGTGAAGTGGCGTCCCAAGCTGAGATGATCGACCAAATCGACCTGCCGCCGGGCGTCGTCAGCGTACTACCAGGCGACGCTGCGGTTCCCTTTGCGCCGTTTGGCGGCGTCAAGGCCAGCGGCTATGGTCGCGAACTCGGTCCAGAAGGCATCGACTCCTATCTGGACACCAAGTCCATCGCGATCTCACCCGGAGCGTGACGGCACCGAGTGACGGGTGCCATGCAGCGCCAGGTTGAGGATCCTGCCAGCAGTCAGAGTGAACAGCCTTAGAACCAAACTTTGCGGCCAGCCACGGGACGTCCGACTGCGCCGAGGATCCACAAGATCACGCCGATCACCAGCAGGATGCCGCCGATTGTGTAAAGAATTGACAGGCCCGTGAAGTAACCGACCACCAAAAGAATGATGCCCAGGACAATCACAGCGTGCTCCCTTCTATTGAGCGCCCGTTGAATTAGCGCATCAGGCTGGTGTACCCCGCACGGCGCACTTCAATCGCAGTCACCTGTGTCGTGACGCGAGCGCAGACCTGGAACATCAAGGCCGTACAGCATCCCAGCGGTCACTGACCGCGGCTGCCGTTGATCAGCGCCGCACGCGCCAGCGTCTCCTCGGCCATCTTCACGTGGGCGGCATCGACGAGCACACCGTTGACTCCCACCGCACCGCGACCCTTCGCCTCGGCCTCCCGGTAGGCGGCGACATTGGCTTCGGCGCGGGCGATCTCGTCGGCGGTCGGCGCGTAGATCTCGTTGGCGATCGGAACCTGGTCGGGGTGGATCGCCCACTTGCCGGTGTAGCCCAGCAGTGAGGCTCGTCGCGCGTCGCGCTCATACCCCGCCAGGTCCTTGAAGTCGGGATAGGGCGCGTCGATAGCGTCGATGCCCGCGATCCGCGCGGCCACGATCACCTTGGTGCGGGCGTAATGCCAGAAATCACCGGGGTATTCACCGAGCGGGACGAAGTTAGTGTCCACTCGGGCGCCCTGGGACAGCGAGAAATCACCGACGCCGAAGATCAGCGCGTCCAAGCGAGGGCTAGCCTCCGCGATCTCTTCGGCGTTGGCGAGGCCTTCCACCTCTTCGATGAGAACTTCGAGCCGAATACGTTTGCTCAGACCGAGTTTCGACTCCAGCTGGGTGAGCAACACGTCCACCCACCAGACGTCACGGGCCTTGCGGGCCTTCGGGATGATGATCGTGTCGAGGTTCTCGCCGGCCTTGGTCACCACTTCGATCACGTCGTCGTGGCACCACTGGGTATCCAGGCCGTTGATCCGGATGGCGCGTGCGGTGTTTCCCCAGTCGATGTCGTTGAGCGCCGTGATCGCCTTGGCTCGCGATTCCTCCTTGAAGGCTGCGGGGACGGCGTCCTCGAGGTCGAGGAACACCAGGTCGGCTCCGCACCGGGCACCCTTCTCGAACATGTTGTCATTGCTCGCGGGCACCGCGAGTTCAGAACGACGAAGAAGATCAGTCACTTTCGGAATTTCCTTCTGTCACAACACACCACGAGCGTGCAGGTCATCAATATCGTCGGGAGTCAAACCGAGCAGCTCGCCGTAGACCTCGGCGTTGTGTTCACCGAGGTGGGGCCCCAGACGCTCGACCGTCCCGGACGCCGCCGAGAAACGCGGAACCGGAGCCTGCACCGTCATGGGCCCGAGTTGTTGGTCGTCGACGGATATGAACACCTCGCGATGCGCCAGCTGCTCGTCTTTGACCAGGTCGCTGATGTCATAGACGGGGGCTGCGGCTACCTCTTCGGCTTCGAAGACTGCCATGGCCTCCGAAAGTGTCTTGGTGGCAACCCAATCCGCTACCACGGCGTCGACTTCGCGGGCCCTGGCCAGCCGTCGCTGGGGGTCCAAGAAGTCAGCATCTTGCAGCAGGTCGTCACGGCCTATCGCCCGAAACACTCGCAGTGCCAGTGCCGGTGAACTGCCGGACATGGCCAACCACCGTCCGTCGGCGGTGCGGTAGGTGTTGCGCGGCGCCGAGATATCCCACCGGTTGCCGGACCGCTCGGGCACCAACCCCAGTTGGTCGTAGCCCAGCAGCGTCTGCTCCAGCAGCCGGGCCAGCGGGTCGATGAGGTTGACGTCGATCAGCTGCCCCGGCGCGCCGTGAACGTCGCGGTGATACAGCGCCATCATGACCGCATACGCGGCATTCAACGATGCGACACCGTCGGCCAACATGAACGGCGGCAGCGTGGGCGGTCCGCCGGCCTGGCCGGTGATGTGGGCGAATCCGCTCATCGCTTCCCCGAGCGTGCCGAAACCCGGGCGCTCACTTTTCGGCCCGGTCAGCCCGTAGCCGGTGATGTGCAGCACCACGATCTGGTCGTTGACCGCGCGCAGGTTCTCGTAGTCCAGACCCCACTTATGCAACGTCTGCGGCCGGGTGTTGAAGATGGCGACGTCGGCGTGCTCCACCAGGCGGCGCACCAGTGCCTGACCATCGGCGCAGCGCAGATCCAGCGTGATGGATCGCTTGTTGCGCGATATCGACTTCCACATCAGCCCGACCCCGTCGCGCTGATTGCCCCAGGCCCGGATCGGATCGCCATGGCGTGGTTCTTCGACCTTGATCACGTCGGCGCCGAACTCACCCAGATATGTGGCGACCAGCGGAGCGGCCGCCAACGTCGCGAGGTCGAGCACTCGGATGCCGTCAAGCATTTGCACTTGCGGACACCCGGCTATTCGAGGGTCGTTGCAGCCCAAGGTGTCCCCGCAGTGTCGACGACTCGTAGGCGGTGCGGAACAGGCCTCTTCGTTGGAGTTCCGGGACCACCATGCGCACAACGTCTTCGAACGCGCCGGGCAGATGTGTTGCCGCCAGGACGAAACCGTCACAGGCCCCGCTTTGGAACCAGTCCGCCATCTGATCGGCGACGTGCTCGCCGGTACCGACGAAGCGGGGGCCCTGCAGCAGCGTGGCGCGGTGGCCGGCCAGGTCGCGCACGGTGACGGTGTCTCCACCGATGTGGGCGCGCAGGTTCTGCACCAGCCCCCGAATACCGGAGACCGACTCGATGAGCTCGTCGGTTACCGGGTCGTCGAGATCGTGTTGCGCGAAGTCATAATTCATCAACTCCGACAAGAGTGTCAGTGATGCCATGGGGTGAACCAGATCGTTGAGGAACATAGCTTCGCGCTCCTTGGCGTGTGCCTCGGACTCGCCGACCACAGCGTAGGCCATCGGACAGATGCGGACCGCGCCAGGATCACGTCCGGTATCGGCGATGCGCTCTTTCTGGTCGGTGTAGTGGGTGCGCCCGACATCGATCCCCGGGTCCCCGGTGAAAATCAATTCGGCCCAGCGGGAGGCGAATTCACGTCCGCGGCCCGAAGAACCGGCCTGGATGATGACCGGTCGGCCCTGTGGGGTGCGCGGCACCGTCAACGGCCCGCGTGCAGAGAAGTACCGGCCGACGTGTCCCAGCTCGTGCACCTTGGCCGGGTCGGCGTAGCGACCGGAGGCTCGGTCGTGCAGGATCGCGTCGTCCTCCCAGGTGTCCCAGAGCCCGGTGACCACGTCCATGAACTCGTCGGCTCGGTCGTAACGTTCGTCGTGGCCCAAGTGGGCGTCGACGCCGAAGTTCTGCGCCTCACTGTCGTTGACCGAAGTGACCACGTTCCATGCCGCCCGACCGCCGGAGAGATGATCCAGCGAGGCGAAGGTTCTGGCGACGTGGAACGGCGCGTAGTAGGTCGTCGAGTACGTCGCTCCCAGCCCGATTCGCGACGTGGCATGAGCCAGCACCCCAAGCACCACCCCGAGGTCCAGCTTGACCGGACGGGCGCCGCAGGACACCGCTTCGGCCACCGAACCGCCGTAGACGCCCGGCATCGCGAGGCGATCGTCGAAGAACATCAGGTCGAAACAGCCTTCTTCGAGCTGGCGGCCGATTTTCGTGTAATAGGACGCGTCGAGGTAACGGTGCTCGGTCGCGGGGTGACGCCATGAGCCCGCATACACCGAGGTGCTGCCTGCCTGCATGAACGCAACGAGTGCCATCTGGTCGGTTCGTCGATCAGCCATGCTGGAAACGTAGCATCTGATATTTCAGATTTCAAATGTTAGATGTTCCATTTGATATAATGCGCCGGTGGCAGCGATTGACATCTCCGGAACGGTGCGGGAGCGCGCCGCTCGTGAACTGCGGGACCGAATTCTCACCGGTGCACTGCCCGCAGGCTCACGGATGGACCTCGACGCCATCACCGAGGAGTTCGCGACCAGTCGGACCCCGGTGCGCGAAGCGTTGCTGGAGCTTTCCTTCGAAGGCCTGGTTCAGGTCGCGCCGCGGAGTGGCGTGACCGTGATCGGGATCAGCCCGGAGGACGTCATGGACAGCTTCACTATCCTCGGCGTGCTGACCGGACAGGCGGCCGCGTGGGCGGCCGAGCGCATCGAGATCAAAGAGCTCGAGATGCTGCGCACACTTGCAGCCGATGTCGCCGCCCGATCTGGAGACGACAGCATCGGCGAGGCCAACTGGCATTTCCACCAGGGCATCCACCGCGTCGCGCACTCGCCGCGGCTGTTGACTCAGATCAAGCAAGCGGCGCGCGTTGTGCCGAGCAACTTCCTCATCTTGTTCCCCGAACACGAGAGGCATTCGCTCGACGAGCACCAAGAGCTGCTCGACGCACTCGGCGACAAAGACGTCGAGCGGGCCCGCGCGATCGCCGAGCGACATGTCCTGGACGCCGGGCGGTCGCTGGCCGACTG
>CAWFAR010000003.1:0-497725 GCA_963813935.1 uncultured Actinomycetota bacterium | reverse complement strand
TCACCGTCTTCGGTCCAGGTTCGGCGGCTTCCGGAGACCACGATGTCCCACCGGTATCGAGCGGCAAATTCCGGCTGGGTGAGGTCGTGGTCGTAGTTGGCGATCAACCGTTGGCGCGCAACGGGATCCAGAACTGACTGGAAAATCGGATCCAGATCGAGCATCGGGTCACCCGGGAAGTACATCTGGGTGACCAAGCGCTGCGTGAATGCGGTGCCAAAGACCGAGAAGTGGATGTGCGCCGGGCGCCAGGCATTGCGGTGATTGCGCCACGGATAGGGCCCGGGCTTGACGGTGAGAAAGCGGTATGACCCGTCCGGACCGGTCAGGCAGCGACCGGTGCCGGTGAAGTTCGGGTCGAGCGGAGCCGGGTGCTGGTCGAGTTGGTGGCGGTAGCGACCGCTGGCGTTGGCTTGCCAGATCTCGATCAGCTGGCCGGCCACCGGCACACCGGAATCGTCGAGGACCCGCCCGGTCACGATGACGCGCTCGCCGATCGGCTCGCCCGGATGGCCGGCCGTCAGGTCAGCGTCGAGGGGGTCGACGTCCTGGTGGCCGAAGCACGGCGCCCAGCGTTCGACCTCCTCGGGATCAACAACCAGCAGAGGTTGTTTCGGATGGCGCAGGGTGCTGCTGCGGTACGGCGGGTAGTCCAGGCGCGGCTGCGTGTGGTGGCCAGGCCCCCCGCCCGCGCGCTGGTAGCCGGCCGCGATGCAGGCGATCTCCGCCGTGATGTCAGCCTGCGACGCGGCGCGCTCGGCGTTCATGAGCCGTGACGCTACCCTCGCTCGGCCGACTGGCCCCGCAGGCGCGTGGACGCCCCGGCCGCCGCTAACCGCGCTACAGGGCGCGTACCAGCGCCGCGCGGCCCTTGGTACGCAATTTGTGCAGCGCGGAGCCGCGGTATTGGTCGATTTTGGCGGCCATCTTGTTGCCCAGCTCCTCGAGCTCGGCCTCGGTGATCTTCACCTCCGGAGGAGCGGGAATCATGTCGCGCTCCTCTTCGTCGGCGTGCGCCTCCAGCACGGTCTTGAAGGAGTTCCATTCGTCTTCATATCCCGGCGCGGTCTGCGGGGTCTTGAGCAGCACCGAAAGCTGGTCGACACCTGCCGATGCTCGGCGTGGGCGACCGCGATCAGCTTGGTGGCCGCCCCCAGCGCCGGGTAGTACAGGTCGTCCTCGATGCGGAAGTGAATGTCGAGTTCGATCAGCATCTCGTCGAAAAGGGCATGGCGCTCTTCGCTGTTCACCGCTGCTTCGCTGATCTTGCGACCGAGGCCCTTGATCACAACGTGGTGATCTTTCAACACGTCGTACGCATTCACTTGGCGATTCCTTTCCCACTTCTTCTCGCCGCGCCGACGGCGAGATGCTGCTCCTCACCGCGGACTTCGACCATTCCGTTGACCAACCTGGCCTCGTAACACGGCAGCGGAGCCGCCGACGGGCCACGTAAAACCTCTCCCGACTCGGCCGCGAACCACGAGCCGTGCCATGGACACACAAGGCGGCCACGATCGAGCCAGCCGTCGGCCATCGGAGCCGCCAAGTGCGGGCAGAACTCACCGAAGGCCGACACCTCGCCGGGCTTGGTCTGGCAGACCACCAGTCCCACCCCGTCGACCTCGACCCGCACCGGCTTTCCGTTCAACGAGCTCGCCGACAGCACGGGCGTCCACTCGGTGGTGCGCAGCCGCTCACCCGACTGGTCGATTCCGATGCCGGAGTCGAACACCAGGGCTCCGCCAAGGTAGCTGCCGCCGACCGTGAGGCCGTAGCCCAGCGCAGTCAGGACGATCCCGCGGCCGTGGCGACCGCGACGGCGGTCCCACCAGGACAGCGCGTAGAGCGCGGTGGCCACCATGTTCACCACGCCATGCACCAGCCCCACCCGGCGGTCCTCCTCGTGGGTGTGCTGCCAGTCGGTGGCGCCGGTGATTGCCGAGCCGATGCTCGCCAGGATTCCGACCCCGAGCGCGCGGGAAGCAAACCGTGATGCGTCGCGGACCTCGGTAGCCGGCTGGCCGGGCAGCAGGCTGAGAGCGTCCAGCGCCACCGTCGTACCGAGCGCTCCACTCGTCAGCGACGCCAGCGGCGGATGAACCGGGTGCCCGAGCCAGACACCGTTCAGCGCGTTGGTGACGGTGTTGCGCGCCCGGCCGAGCCCGTTGTAGGCGAAGCTGAGCAGGTGTTCCAACCGATAACTCGGCCGATCCAGCCACTCTTGACGCCCGATTGCGGACAACGCTTGCGGTCCGAGTTTCTGCAATCGGCCATCCGATGACCGACCAACCATGGCTACCCGTCCTTCCTCGCATACAGGCCATACGACGTTATGAGACGCAAAATCGGTGATTGACGCCCGATTGACTCGCACTCACGTGCCGAGTGGAGACAACGTGACCACCGTAGCGGCGCCCGCTGGGTCGTTAATTGTGGAGTGCCTGTGAATTAGCTCAAAGGATCCTCTCAAGATCCTGATCGGCGCGCTGACGGCGCTGAACGGCCCTGATTGACCACCGGAGCCGTCTGCGAGATTCTACTGAGCGGAAGGTATTTCTGTAGAGCAGACAACCGGGTCTGAGATTGTGGGTCTTCCGTGGCAGATCATCGCAGCGAATTAGTCGAGGTCTTCGACAACGTCCGCCGGGGGATGATCCCGGCCCACATCTACAACGACAAGGAGCTGTTCGCGCTGGAGAAGGAACGGCTGTTCAGCCGGGCGTGGACGTTCGTGGCCCACGAGTCAGAGATCCCACAGGAGGGCGACTACGTGGTGCGCCGGGTTCTCGACGACTCCTTCGTCATCACCCGCGATTCGGCCGGCGACGTCCGGGCGATGTTCAACATGTGCCTGCATCGCGGTATGCAGGTTTGTCGCGCCGAGATGGGGAACGCCTCCAACTTCCGCTGCCCGTACCACGGCTGGACCTACCGCAACGACGGCCGGCTCACCGGCTTGCCGTTCTACCGCGATGCCTACGGAGGCGACGAGGGGTTCGCCAAAAACCAGACCCTGCTGCCGGCGCCGAAGTTGTCCAGCTACAACGGTCTGCTGTTCATCAGCATGGACCCAGGCGCCGAGCCGCTGCAGGACTTCCTCGGCGACTTCAAGTTCTATCTGGACTTCTACACCAAACAGAGCACCGGCGGCCTTGAACTGCGCGGGCCGCAACGGTGGCGGATCAAGGCCAACTGGAAGATCGGTGCGGAGAACTTCGCCGGCGACATGTACCACACGCCGCACACACATGCCTCGATCGTCGAGATCGGCCTGTTCCGCGAGCCGAAGGCCCAGAAGCGCAAGGACGGCGCCACCTACTGGGCGCACCGCGGCGGCGGAACCACCTACAAACTTCCACCGGGCGGCTTCGACGAGCGGATGCGCTACGTCGGTTATCCCGACGACATGATCGGCCGGATCAAAAAGCTCTGGACGCCGCGGCAACAGCAGATGGTCGGCGAGGACGGATTCATGATCTCCGCGGCGACCTGCTTTCCGAACCTGAGTTTCGTGCACAACTGGCCGAAGGTGCACGACCGCAACGGTCGCAACGATGGTGTGCTGCCTTTCATCTCCATCCGGCTCTGGCAGCCGATCAGTGAACATGAAACCGAGGTGTGCTCGTGGTTCGCGGTGGACTCCGCCGCTCCCCCGCAGTACAAACAGGACTCCTACAAGGCATATTTGATGTGCTTCGGTTCGACCGGCATGTTCGAACAAGACGACGTGGAGAACTGGGTGTCGCTGACTACCACCGCGGGCGGTTCGATGGCGCGACGACTGTTGCTGAACAGCCGGATGGGCCTGCTGCTCGACGACCGTCCGGTCGTCGAGGCGCTGAGTGCCGAATCTTTTCACGGGCCGGGACGCGCACAGGTCGGCTACAACGAGAACAACCAGCGCGAGTTGCTCAAGTTGTGGGCCGACTACCTTCAGAAGCCCCGGCCTGCCCTGGCGGCTGCGGCTCCCGCCACAGGCACGGCGGTCACGGCATGAGCCCGGCCTCGGCAAGAAAGGCATTGCCGTTCAACGATTCCCGGCACCTCCAGGCGCATCAGTTCCTGGTGGACGAGGCTTACCTGCTCGATGCCCAGCAGTACCAGACGTGGCTCGACACGATGACCGACGACATCCGCTATGTCATGCCGGTCCGCGTCACCACAGCACGTGGCGCCGCGTTCGACACCTCGCCGGGGATGGCCCACTTCGACGAGGACAAGTACTCGCTGAGCCTGCGGGTCGCGCGGATGGGCACCGAGCACGTGTGGGCCGAGGACCCACCATCGCGACTGCGCCACTTCATCACCAACGTGCGCACATTTGAGTGCGACGATGACACACATCTGTTCGTCGAGTCGGCCGAACTGCTGTTCCGCAGCCGAGGAGACGTCAACGAGAGCACACTGGTGTCCTGCGGCCGCGAAGACCTGCTGCGCTGGTGCTTTGATCCTCAAAAAAGCCCCCAAAAAACACTGAAACTGGCCCGCCGCAATATCATTACCGACGAGTCGGTGCTGCGGATGCAAAACCTGGCGGTGTTTTTGTGAGTATCGAGCAGTTACTACAAGGCGCGGTGGGCGAACCCCTCACGGTCGCAAACGAATTCACCGAGGTCGTGGTGCGCCGCGTGGATACCCGCAACGGATCGAGGCTGCTGATCAGCGCGCCCAGAACCGGGCAGTGGATCAGCCTGGACGCGCTGGAGGTGGAGGCCCTGACGTGGCAGAACACCCGTACGCTGGCGGCGATGGTCGGCAACCCCCACGCCCCGCTGCTGCCCGATCCCGAAGCAAACCCGGAGGAACCCGCACCGTGACCGGATGGTTGCACGGAAAGCGCGCCCTGATCGTGGGTGCCGGATCCGGAATCGGCCGGGCCGTCGTCGATGCATTTCACGCCGAAGGCGCGAGAATTACCGTGCTGGAACATGATCGCGAGAAGTGCGCCCTGTTGGGTGAGCAGCTTCCCGAGCTTCGGGTGGCCGAAGGCGACGCCGTAACCAGTGAGGCCAACCACCGCGCGGTCGCCGTCGCCGTGGATGCCTTCGGCGGGCTCGACATACTGGTCAACTGTGTCGGAGTCTTCGACTTCTACAAGGGAATTGCCGATCTCGACGCCGACGGCCTTTGCGCCGCGTTCGACGAAATGTTCCGCACCAACGTGCTGAGCCATCTGCAGTCGGTCAAAGCCGCGGTCCCGGCATTGCGGGCCGGAACCGGATCCTCGATCATCTTGACCGAATCCGCATCGTCGTTTTATCCCGGACGCGGCGGTGTGCTGTACGTGTCGTCGAAGTTCGCCGTACGTGGGCTGGTGGCGGCATTGGCGCACGAGCTGGCGCCCGAGATCCGTGTCAACGGGGTGGCGCCGGGCGGCACGCTCAACACCGACCTGCGCGGCCTTGCCAGCCTGGGGCTGGACAGCGTCCGCCTCGACGACACCCCTAACAGGGCACGCGATGTGGCCGCGCGCACGCCGCTGAACGTTGCACTCGACGGCCAAGACCATGCGTGGAGTTACGTGTTCTTGGCGTCCGACCGATCCCGCGGGATCACCGGCGAAACGATCCACCCCGACGGCGGATTCGGTGTCGGCACACCGAAAACGGGGCGACGATGACCGACCAGCTGGATCGGCAACGTGCTTTGGTGGCCCAAGGCTGCCGGGTTGCCGCGGCCCGCGGCCTGGTTGATGGCATCCTCGGTCACCTGAGCCTGCGGATCGACGACGACCACGTGCTCATCCGCTGCCGAAGCGACACCGACTCCGGGGTGGCGTTCACCCGGGCATCCGACATCCGGCTCATCGGATTCGACGGCAGCGCAGCCGCCGACGGCGAACTCGACGGCTACCACGTCCCCAATGAACTGCCCATCCACGTCGAAACCATGCTTGCCGATCCGCGGCACCGGGCCGTCGCGCACCTGCATCCGCCGGCTGTCGTGGCAGCCGATCTTGCCGGCATCTCGATCCGGCCGATCTACGGGGCCTACGACATTCCCGGCGCCTGGCTCGCCCGCGACGGCGTGCCCGTCTACGAGCGCGCTGTGCTGATCCGGAACTCGGCGCTGGGCAAGGAAATGGTGGCGGCCATGCACGGTCGGCCGGTGGTGATCTGCCGCGGGCACGGAATCACCAGCGCCGCAGCCACCGTGCCGCAGGCGGTGCTGCAGGCGATCAGCCTTGACGCACTGGCCCGGATGTCGTTGCGGGTGCGCTCGGCCGGCGGCGTCCTGCGGGACATCGACGATTCCGACTGGGACGACCTGCCGGACCTGGGACCCGCGTTCACCGCCGAGGCAGCCTGGCGGCATGAGGTGGCCCGCTTGGGCGCTCAACCGAGCTGATCGCCAATCTCCTTGGCCGCCTTGGCAAGTGCGGCGGCCACCGATGAGTATTGCGAGGCGTCGAGCCGGTTCTGCGGGGCCGCGGCGTTGAGCGCGATGCGCAGGCCGGGCGCCCGGGTCGGTATCGGCACCGCAACCGAAGCGACGCCTTCCTCGCTCTCCCCACGATTGACCGCATAGCCCCGCTCACGGATGGCCGAAAGCTCCGCCTCCAACTCCGTGCGGCTGCCGATCGAGTGAGAGGTGATGCGCTGCAACTCCTCGTCCGGTAGCAGGCCACGCAATTCCGGCTGCGACAACAGGGCCAGCATGACCTTGCCCGTCGAGGTGCAATGCGCCGGCATGGTGCGCCCCAGCCGGGACGCCACCCGGACCGCGGCCGGACCCTCGATCGCGGCGACGAAACGAACGCTGGCTCCGTCGAGCATCCCAACGTGAATCGTTTCCCGCAGTTGTTCGCTGAGGCTCCGCATGATCGGCGTGGCGGATCGCTGAATATCGATGCGGCTGAAGATCGCAAACGCCACACCGGTTAACGACGGACCGGGCAGATACGCCTTGGATACCGGGTCTTGGCGGACGAACCCACGGTAGGTCAGCATCGCCAGCAGCCGGTGCGCGGTCGACGACGCCACCCCCAGGTACCTCGTTGCCTCGCTCAACCGGATCTGGGGCTGTTCCCCCAACAACAGCAGCAGCTTCAGCGCGTTGTCGACGGATTCGATCGGGTACTGCGGCGCAAGTGAATCGGCGGCCGGCTCGCGCGTCTGGTGCAGGGCCCGCTGCCCCTTCTTCTGCATGGGTTCACCGTAAGCCAGTTGCGGACGTCACGAACCCACTTGAGCTTTCGCCCACCGATAGTCGGCCTTGCCGGACGGCGAACGCTGCACCTGGTTACAGAAGACAATTTCTTTCGGCAGTTTGTACCGCGCAATGTGGCGACCGGCCTCGGCGAGGATTCCCTCGGCGTCAGGCTGCTCACCGTCGGCCAACTGGACAATCGCAACGACTTCGTTTCCCCAACGGGTGCTGGGGCGACCCGTCACCACGACGTCGTAGACGGCGGGGTGCTCTGCGATCGCGGCCTCGACCTCTTCGGCGAAAATCTTCTCGCCACCGGAGTTGATGGTGACCGAATCCCGGCCCAGCAGCTCGATCTGGCCGTTGGCGTCCCAGCGCGCCCGATCACCCGGCACGGAGTGCCGAATCCCTTCGATGACCGGGAACGTGCGTGCTGTCTTTTCCGGATCACCCAGGTAGCCCAGCGGTATCAGGCCCTGCTGGGCCAGCCAACCGATTTCATCGTCGCCCGGCGACAGGATCCGGGTCAGGTCGTCGCTGACCACCACGGCGCCCGGGTTAGGGGCGAACCGCCCGGTCGCACTCTGCATGCGGCTGGAGACCTGCCCCATCTGTGAGCCGGATTCCGACGATCCACCCGCGTCCAGGATGCTCAGGTTGGGCAGCAGGTCAACGAATCGCTGCTTGAGCGGCGCGCTCAGCGCGGCGCCGCCGGTGACCAGTACCAGCAGCCCGGACAGGGCCCCGCGCATATCCAAGTCGCCGGACTCGAGTGCGTCGACCAGTGGCCGCCCGAAGGCGTCGCCGACGATCGACAACGACACGATGCGTTCCCGGCCGGCCACCGCCCAGACCTCGGCCGGGTCGAAGTGGGTGGTCGTCGGGGCCATCACGAACGGCCGTCCGCCGCACAAGCTGATGAACGCCGCCCACTGTGCCGCGCCATGCATCAACGGTGCGGCCGTCATCGAGCCCGGCCCCTCGTCCCGCGATCGCGCGACGATCTCATCCAGGCTTGTCACCATTTCGCCGGTGCCGAAGATCCGGCCGCCCATGGCGTTCATGTAGATGTCGTGCTGGCGCCACAGCACCGCCTTGGGCATCCCGGTGGTACCACCGGTGTACAGCACGTAGAGGTCGTCCGGCGATAAGGCGAGGCCGAGCGGCTCGTCGGACGTCGACGCCAGCAGGTCCTCGTACCGCACCGCCCCCGGCAGTGGAGCATTTCCGGACTCGTCGTCAACATGGACCAGCCGCACGGAGGGCAGCTGGCCTTTCTCTAACGCCGCAGCCAGCGTCGGAGCGAACCGCGCGTGATACATGACCGCGTCGGCGCGGGCATTGTCGAGCAAATACACCAGTTCGTCGGCAACGTAGCGATAGTTGACGTTGAACGGCGCGACCCGCGCCTGGTAGGCACCGAGCATGCCCTCGAGGAACTCGTTGCAGTTGGCCATGTATAAGCCCAGGTGGCTTTGGCCCGATTGGTAAGCCGCGAGCTCAGCACGTTCCCGATGTGCGCCCAGCCCCCACGAATGCAGTGCACGGGCGAATCGACGGGCACGGTCATCGGTCTGCGCGAAGGTGAATCGCCGATCCCCGAACACGATGCAGTCCCGATCGGGGTTGGCCGCCGCCACCGCCGAGAACACTTGGGCAAGATTGAATTCCACTCACGCTCCTGCCACTAGCCGGTCGGGTGGGACTCGTGCCAGCGCCACGCTACAGCGCGGGTGCCACCCAGCAGCCCAGATGACGATTAGTCTCGGCTTCGTGTGCGGGGTTATTCAGACCGGATACAGCCGATACGTCGCCATCGGTGACAGTCAGACCGAGGGCTTATGGGACGGTGACGACACTGTCGGTGTCCTCGGATTTGCTGACCGACTCGCCGTAATGCTCGATTCGCTCTATCCAGGTTTGCAGTATGCCAACCTCGCGATCCGCGGAAAGCTGGTGGCCGACGTGCTCAGGGAACAGGTACCGGAAGCACTGGCGATGCAGCCGGATCTGATCACCGTGTGCGCCGGGATGAACGACGTCATCCAGCCGGGACGATCGTTCGGCCGTGCCCTTGCCGACCTCGACTACGTCCACGCCGCGCTTGCCGAATCGGGGGCGACGGTGGTGACAACGACCTTCCCGAACGTCGCGCAATTCCTGCCGCTCGGCCAGCTGGTGTCCGGGCGGCTCACCCGCATCAACGAAGCGATCAGAACAGCCGCCGGCCGATACGGCTTCAGGCTGGTGGACCTGTACAACGCGCCCTCGATGCGCGACTTGGACACGTGGGACATCGACCGCGTACACGCGTCGACCAAGGGGCATATCATGTTCGCCGCTGCGGCCGCCGAATCGCTCAATTTGCCTGGCAGCAACCATTATTGGGCCGAATCGAGCGGCAGTCTCACGCGACTGCCGTTCAAAGCCCGCACTTATGGCCAGCTGCGCTGGGCGCACGAAAAGTTCATGCCATGGGTGTGGCGCCGTCTGCGCGGTATGTCTTCGGCCGACGGCCGTGTGCCCAAGCGTCCGCGGTTGGAACCAGTCAGCGCGGACTGCGCACCATACGATGCCGACCCGAAGCGACGACGTTACGGCGCGCATTAACTGCCCGTCAGGCATCCTTGACCCATGAATGTTCAGGCTTTGCTGCAGTCGATCCCACCGCTCGCGGTGTATCTGGTGGTCGGCGGTGTGGTCGGGGTTGAGAGCCTGGGCGTGCCTCTTCCCGGCGAGATCGTGCTGGTCAGCGCGGCCCTGATGTCGTCACATCACGACCTGGCCGTCAATCCGATCGGCGTCGGTGTTGCCGGCGTCATCGGCGCGGTCGTGGGCGACTCGATCGGCTACAGCATCGGGCGCCGCTTCGGCATGCCGCTTTTCGACAAGCTCGGCCGTCGTTTTCCGAAACACTTCGGTCCTGGGCACGTCGCGCTCGCCGAAAAGTTGTTCAACCGCTGGGGAGTTCGGGCGGTGTTCTTCGGTCGTTTCATTGCGTTACTGCGGATATTCGCCGGGCCGCTGGCCGGAGCGTTGAAAATGCGCTACCGGCGCTTTCTGGCAGCCAACGTGTCGGGCGCCATCTGCTGGGCGGGCGGCACCACCGCCCTGGTCTATTTCGCCGGGATGGCCGCCGAACGATGGTTGGAGCGATTATCCTGGATCGCGCTCGTCATCGCGGTCGTGGCGGGCCTCATCGCAGCAATCTTGTTGCGCGAGCGCACATCCCGCGCCATCGCCGAACTCGAAGCCGAGCACGAGCGCAAGACCGGCAGGACCGCGGCCGACGCCGCTGAAAATCCTCAGCCGGCGGGCTGAGGGACCGCGTCGCCGGTGTCCACGGCCGTTGGCGGCCGGTGCTGTTCGATAAGGGTGCGGGCCATCTTCTGGGCACGCAGAGCGGCATCCAGATCACCCACGGCCGCGAGAATGATGGCGCCCTTCATCAGGATGTGCCAGGACCATGCGAAATCCTCGACGTCGGTGAGGCCGGCCGCGTGGGCGCGGTGACGCACGATATCGCGGACATGGTCGATGTGCACGACACTGGCCCGTCCGGCAGGATGATCCGCCCCCAACTCGAGCAACACGTTGATAAACGAGCAGCCTTCATAGCCGTCACGAAGTTGAAACCAGTCGTGCATGACGTCAAAGATCGCCAACAACCGTTCCTCGGGTGTGTTGCCTCGCTGCTCTGACTGGGCCTCGATCAAACCGTGAGTCCAGAGTTCTTCGCGACGCTGCAGCACGGCCAGTACCAGGTCGTCCTTCGTCGCGAAATGCCGGTAGAGCGTTGCCCTGGCCACACCGGCCCGTTCGATCACCTCGTCGGTACCTACCGCCCGGATCCCACGCCGGCTGAACAGCTCGTATGCTGCGCCCAGTATCCGCTCGCGGGCCGATGGGGAGGACTTCGCGACGTCAAGGCTAGCCATTTCGGGCCTTACCATACTCTTAACGACAGCATGTAGACAGACCGCCCTGTCTCGTTATACAAAAGAGATTCGCAATAGCGAAAAGTCTGTCTTCAGACACTAGGACGGGCATCCATCCCCGGCGCCTCCGACGCCGGTCGATTAGGGAGTCCATCATGAGCCCAGTGATCGCAGAACCCATATCCAGCCCGCACCTCATGCTCAGCACGCGGCTGGTCTACGAGCTGGGCGATCCACGCAGCACGCTGCGGGCGACCACAGATCGGTGCGGCGCGGCAGTGATCATCAACGCGGGCGGCGAGATCGACGCCTGCAACGAGCACACCTGGCGCCATCTGGTTAGCGAGGCGGCCAGTGTGGTCACTTTGCCCGGACCCTTCGTGGTCGATGTCAGCGGCCTCGACTTCATGGGCGGCTGCGCGTTCGCGGTGCTGGCCGACGAGGCGGAGCGGTGTCACCGTCGGGGCATCGAGCTGTGTTTGGTCAGCCGCCAGCCCATCGTCGCCCGGATTGTCGACGCGTGCGGGCTCGGCGGGTTGCTGCCCATCTACCCGACTGCGGACTCCGCGCTGGCGATGACGGGCTCGCTGGTCAGCTGACGCCTGTCCGATACGTTTTGCCAGAATCGCTTTCCCTAGCAGCTCTCGCCTGGTTGTCGCGCAGTAGCGTGGCGCATAACGCGCTGGACACCCGGAGGCTGGATGAGCGTCCTTCCCACCGTCGGTGTGGAGGAGGAGTTCCTCCTCGTTGACCCGCGCACCGGCGAACCCGCCGCGCGTAACACGGTGGTGGCGGAGGAAGCCGAGCGCCGCGGCGTCACACTGCAGCTGGAACTGAGCAGTTGCCAGGTAGAAGCGACTTCCAGCGTGGCGAGCACCAGTGCGCAACTCGGCGAGGAACTCATCCGGCTGCGACGCACCGCAGCGCAGGCTGCCGAGGCCACTGGGGTTCGGCTGCTGGCCTTGGGGCTTCCGCCGGCCACGCCGCGCGAGTTTCCGGTCACAGACACTGAGCGGTACCGGCGGATCGGGGCGCAGTTCGGCATGGTCGCCCACGAGCAAGGCATCTGCGGATGTCACGTGCACGTGCAGGTGCCCGACCGTGCGGCCGCCATGCACGCCAGCAATTGGTTGCGGCCGTGGCTGCCGTCGCTGCTGGCGTTGTCGGCCAATTCGGCGGTGTATCGCAACGCCGATACCGGCTACGCGAGCTGGCGCAGCGTCCTGTGGAGACGCTGGCCGGCCGCCGGTCCGCCGCCGTTCTTTACCTCACCCGAGGAGTACGACCGCACGGTGCGCATGCTGGTCGACAGCGGCGTGATCCTGGACAAAGACATGATCTATTGGGACGTGCGGTTATCGACGGACTTCCCGACGGTCGAGGTGCGGGTGGCCGACGTGCCGGCGACCGTCGCCGAAACTGTGCTGCTTGCCACCCTAATCAGGGCCGCGGTGATGGCGGCGCTGGAGGCGCGCGGCCAGGGCGATGACGTCGGCCGCCTGCCGCCCGCGGCGCTGCGGGCGGCGTACTGGAAGGCCGCCCACGACGGACTGTCGGGGCGGACTCTCGATCTGATCGGTGGCCGCGGAGCGGTGCCGGCGCGTGAGCAGTTGGACACCCTGGTGCAACGGGTGCGCCCGGCGTTGGATGCACTCGGTGAATACGACCGCGTCACAGAGGAACTCGACCGCATCGCCGCACGGGGCAACGGGGCGATGCGGCAGCTGCGAGCGTGGCGAAAACGTGGCGAGGTGATGGACGTCATCGAGGAAGCCGCCGCTGCCACCCTGAGCTTCACCGTGTGAATGGGCGATCGCGCCACATGCGCGCGACTAGCAGCAACCCCACCAGAGGGTAGGGCAGGTTGTAGGCCAAAGACTTCGCGGCGCTGACAAACTTGTAGTCGTAACCCGAAGCCGGTCCGCATGCCAGGTGAAACAGCGGCGCATCGCCCAAGAGCCCGACGGCGAGGTACACGCCGGTGCCCATCACGACCATTCCCGCGTAAAAGACAGCCGGAAGCCGAATCCAATCTCTTCCTCGCACAAACGCATAGATCAACACTAAATAGAAGACGCCGAACAGCAGCGCCGATACGCAACCCACGGTGATCTGGACAAAACGCGGGTTTACCAGAATCAGCGAATCCGTCCCGGAGCTGTAGACGAAACGTGACAAGAACCACGCTGAGTGAGGGTCCGGACGCCCCATCAGGTTGACCGTATCCAGCAGAAATGAGGTCGTCGCGAAGAGCGCGAATGCGACGACGAAAACCCAGTCCCGTCGCCGCTCCCGCAGCGGAAGCGGAACTGCTGGTGTGGCGGAGTTTTCATTGCTCGGCAACACGGCTGACGTCGACATGCGCGGGATCGTACGTCTGTTAGTTAGAGCGAGAGCTCTAATTTGCGAAAAGCCATATCGAACTCCAATCACTCCGCCGCGCAACTAGGTCAATCCCCGTGACGCCGGCGCCTACAACGTGAGCAGCCGATACAGCCCGATGAGGCCCACCACCACGATGGTGGAGCGCAATGCATTTGGCGACAGCCGACGGCCATAACGCGCTCCGACCCATCCCCCGACCAACGAGCTGGCCGCGATGATCCCGGCTACCGGCCAGCTGATCCGATCGAAGGCCACTAGCGTATAGCTAACCGCTGCAACAACATTCACCACCAGTGTCAGGAGGTTCTTGGCCGCATTCATACGTTGCACCGACTCCGGCAGTAATGCGCCCATCACGCCGACCAGCAGGATGCCCTGTGCCGCGGTGAAGTAGCCGCCGTAGACGCCGATGCCAAACGTACCGAGCACCAGCACGGCCTTTCGTGCCGGTGTGATGTGTTCGGGTGACCGACCCGCCTCCTCGGCGCGCCGACGCGCCCACGACTGGATCCGCGGCCCGATCACCACCAACACCAAGGCCAGCACCAACAGCACCGGCACCACCCGGGCGAACACGGTCGGGGGCAGATGCAGGAGCAGGAAGGCCCCCAGCACCGCGCCGGCCAGCGATGCCGGGATTTGCCAGCGCAACCGATCCCACTGACCGCGCAGCTCGGCGCGATAACCCCAGGTGCCCGAAATGCTGCCCGCCACCAGACCGACGGCGTTCGACATGGTGGACGTGACCGGCGGATAGCCGAGCGCGACGAGTGTCGGAAACGTGATCAGGGTGCCCGAACCGACGAGCGCATTGATTACACCGGCGGCGAACCCGGCCAGGCCGATCAGCAACACGTGGGAAGGCGACACTGTCGACAACATTAGTCTGCGGTCTCGTTGCGCCGAAAACTGCGCGGCTGACCGTCTTCCGGTCAGACGGGAGGCGCTTCGGCACCGCGATCTACGCCGGTGCGTAGCTTGACCGATGCCGAATACGCAAGAGTGCGGAACCGAAGCACCGGGTCGTCGGAGGGTTCAATTCCGTCCGTCACGCGCATCGGGTCGAATACGACGATGTCATCGCCGTGCTCACGCTCGGTGTCCAGGCCGATGATCTCGAGGGTGCCGACGGTGACCGTCTCGGTGCTCTGCCAGGGCGCCGAGGGATCCACCGTCGAGTCCTTCGGTCCGGCGATCTGAACGCGAAAGTCAAATCGCACCGGCCCGCTCGCCAGGCGAGTAGCCAGCTCGTCGGTGAGAAAGTCAGGGCCTTTGCCTTGGGTAGCCGATCCCGTGAGATATTGCTCTCCCGCCGCCGGGACCAGGTGGTAGCGGACGAATCTGGTGGTGCCGTCGTTGCCGATCCATCCGAAGGCGTGCAGCCCGTGGTATTCGACGGTGCCGTAGCTTGCCGGGACCCGGTTGGCGTCGCGCAGCAGTGGCAACGCACCGAGCAGCTTGGGATGGGTCAGGAAATACCGGGCCATGCGCAGCGGCGCAGTCAGGCCGGGCCGCATCGCCTTCAGCAGATCGACGAATCCGTCCGGCGTGCTCGATACGAACAGCCGGGCAGTCTGGGTCGAGACGTCCGTGGTAGAGCCGTCGGGCAGGGTGAACTTCACCGCCATTCCGCGCACACCTGACGAGCCGTCAGGCTGCGCCGGATTTCCCGATCCGTTGGAGAAGCGGATCAGTGCCGGGACCGCCGAGCCATCTAGGTGCTTTGCGCGGGAAAGCAAGACCGCCTCGGGGGTCGCGGTGAAGGTGCCGCGATACAACGTGCCTTTCGCGTGCAACGCCCGGCAGCCCGGCTGTGCTCCCCCGGTGCTTCGAATCGCCTCGATTGCGTCGTCAGGAGAGACCGTTTCGCCCATGGGCGAATCCTAAAGGAATCACTGGGGAAAACCGAAGAGTTTAACGACACCGTGATCACGACCCGCGGTGTAGCCGCCGTCGACGGCAATCGCCTGGCCGCTGACGAAGGAGGCATCGGACGACAGCAGGAAGGCCGCCATGGCCGCGACCTCCTCCGGCCGGCCGAGGCGTTGCAGGGCGTGCTCGTGGGTGATGGAGGCCAGCGGATCTTCCATCCCCGGCAGACCGAAAACGCTTTGGGCCATTGGAGTTTCGATGAAGCCGGGACAGATCGCGTTTGCCCGGATCCCGCTCGGCCCGTAGTCGAGCGCGATGTTCTTGGTGAGCAACACGACGCCGCCCTTGGCCGCGTTGTACGAGCTGCCGCCTGCCGTGCCTTCCAAGCCCTCGATGCTTGCGACGGTTACGATCGAGCCCCGCTCACCGTCGACCCGTTCTTGCTCGATCATCCGAGCCAACGCGGCCTTGGCCACCAGAAATGTGCCGGTCAGATTGATTCCGATCACCCGGTCCCATTCGGCACGGTCGAGCAGATGGACCGGTCCGCCCCCGGCCACACCTGCGGCGTGGAAGACTCCGTCCAGGCGGCCGGGCACTGCGTCCAGCACCGCGGCGATCGCGGCTTCGTCGGTCACGTCGGCCGTCACGAACCTGAACTCAGGGCCGAGGTCGGGCGGAGACGCCAAATCGGCGCCGACGACGCTGCCCCCTTCGGCCAGCAGGCGCCGCGCGGTCGCCAGGCCGATGCCCGACGCCGCGCCAGTCACGACGAACGTGCGAGAACGGGCGCGATCACTACTCACCATGTCTGGTTCCTTTGTCATACGTTAGCCGCAGCCATGTTGACATACGGCATAGGCTCGAGTCAGCGAATGCCCGATTACCGACACCGCCACCGACCACAACGGACGCGCATGCGGGGAAGTAATCACAGTGGCGCACAACAGGTTACAAGAGCACGGCAGGCTGAGGGGTCGATCGCCGTCGCCGTCATCATCGGAGTGGTCATCCCATCGCCGCCGCCGCGCCCAGAACACCCCGGGGCCTGGCGACGGCGCTCACTTCAGCCGACGCGATCGAGATCGCACAGGGCATCTCGATCACCCCGGAACCCGGCTGGACGCTCGGAAACCGGGGCCCAAACTGGGTGGCGCTCAACGATGCCGACACCAGCGCGCAGATGCGGGTCACGGTCAAACCGGCCGGCGGGACAGGTGTCGTCGCCGTGCTGCAGTCCGACGTCAATCAGTTCACCGGCACGGCATCGGCCATCTTGGGCAATGTGCAGAATGTGAGCGCGCCCGGTATCAAAGCGCTGCAAAGCGCCAACTTTATCGATTCCATACTCTGATTGCCAAGGCTGCCATCGCTAGTCAAGCTGGCCGGCTCTGACCGGAACCCAGGGGCGCCGTAGCGTGCGGCGACGCGACCGCGTATCACAGAGTGAAACCACCCCAGAACTCGGAGGAGTCATGCCATCAGCCGACACCGAGACCAGCACCGCGGAGACGCTCGCCGGGTTCGTCGAGCAACACGCGCAGCGCAGGCCCGACGGCATCGCGATTCGCTACGGCGACCTGCAGTGGTCCTGGGCTGACTGGGCGTCGCGGATTCGTCGTGCGGCCGGCGCCCTGCGAGCCGCCGGTGTGCAGCGTGGCCAGTGTGTGGCGTTCCTTGACAAGAATCACCCGGCCTGCCTGGAAGTTCTCTTCGCCGCCGCATCGATGGGCGCCGTGACCACCGTCGTCAACTGGCGCGTGATCGGAGACGAACTCGTCCACGTGCTCGACGACTGCGGCGCTCGGTTGCTGTTCGTCGGGGCCGAGCTGCAGCCGTCGGTCGAGTCGGTCGTTTCTCGAGTCGCGGGCCTGGAACGCATCGTGGTGGTAGGAGGCGATGCCGACGAGTACGAATCCCTGCTCGCCGCGTCGCCCGCCCCCGCCGACACCGAGGTCACCGGCAGCGAGACCGCGTTGGTGATCTACAGCTCGGGCACCACGGGACGACCGAAGGGTGTCTTGCTGAGCCAGCGCGCGCTGGTCAATCACTCGGCGAACCTGGCACCGGCGTTTCCGTTCGGCGAAGGAGACGCAAATTTGGTGGCGATGCCGCTGTTTCACGTCGGGGGCATCGGATACGCGCTTTTTGGTATCAGGGCGGGAGTGCCGACCATCATGACCCGCGAACCCGACGCCGCAGCTCTGATCGGGGCGGTGCGGGCCGGCGCGACCCACGCCTTTTTCGTGCCCCCGGTGATCGCACGGTTCCTGGACGCCGGTGAGGCGGCGAGCGCGACGATCTCCGGCCTGAGCCACCTCGTATACGGGGCCGCACCTATGCCGCTGCCCCTGTTACATCAGGCGCTGGCGACGTGGCCGGACACGAATTTCGTCCAGGTGTACGGACAGACCGAACTGTGCGGCGCGGTCACCGCCCTGAGTGACGCTGACCACCGCGATGCGGCTCGGCCCGGCCTGCAGCTGTCTGCCGGAAAGGCGGTGCTGGGCAGCGAGATTCAGATTGTTGATCCCGAAACGGGCAATCGGTTACCTGCGGGAGAGCCGGGCGAAATCTGGGTGCGTAGCAACCAGAACATGACCGGCTACCTGAACCGTGCCCAGGCCACTGCCGACACGATTACCGCCGACGAGTGGGTACGGACCGGCGACATCGGGCGGCTCGACGCCGAGGGCTACATCTACATCGAGGACCGGCTGAAAGACATGGTCATCACCGGCGGTGAGAACGTGTACGGACCCGAGGTGGAAAGCGTGCTCGTAAAGCATCCCGCCATCGCCGACGCCGCGATCATCGGTGTGCCCGACGATTACTGGGGCGAATCCGTGAAGGCGATCGTGGTGACCACAGGCGTGGTCGACGCCGGCGAGATCATCGAGTTCTGCCGCCGGCATCTGGCCGCCTACAAATGCCCGCGAACCGTCGATTTCATGCCGGAACTGCCTCGAAACGCAAGCGGAAAGATCCTCAAAACCCAGCTTCGGGAACCGTATTGGAAAGGCCGCGCGCGAAAGGTATGAGTGCGGACATGAGTGCGACGGTGGATGCACAGCGACGCGACTGTGCGATCAGCGTGCTCGGCGGCCCGACGACTGTCGTCGACATCACCGGACGCAGGATCGGCCGAGCCGGGAACCCCTTAGAAGTGCTTGTGGTCAAGTGTCTGGACTATTGTCCAGCTGTATGTCCAACGGAGCCGCCCGCCGTGCTGTAGCGTCTAGGAGCATGCCCGAGAATGTTGTCGTCGAGTCCGCCCGTCGTCGCCTGACCGGCAAGCGGGCGGACACGGTGCGGCGGCTGAGCCGAGCCACGGTCGAAGTTTTGCGCGAGGTCGGCTATCACGAGGCGACGTTGCAGGCAATCGCGGCGCAGGCGGGTGTCGCCCGGGCGACGGCCTACACCTACTTCTCGTCCAAGGATCACCTGATCGCCGAAGTCTATTGGCGACGACTCTCCAGCGAGCAGCCGCCGGAGAGCGGCTCAGCCGATGTGAAGAAGCGGGTGATCGCCACCTTGCGACGCCTGGCCTTCCTCGTTGCAGACGAACCCGCACTGGCCGACGCCCTGCGCGTGGTGATCAACAGCTCGGACCCGGATGTGGAATTAATCCGGGCCGAAATCGCCAAGCGCACCCACGAACTCATCGCCGCGGCGGTCGCCGACGATGCCGACGAGGAAACGGTGGCACTGCTCGAGCTGGTGTATACCGGCGCCATGGTGCGCGCCGGCACCGGACTTGCTTCCTCCGCCGACGTCACCGATCAGCTCGAAGCGGCGGTGCGCCGGATACTGCGATAATTCGCTTGACGCTGCGTCAGCCGGAGTGGTGACGCGGTCACAGCGGTCCAACGGTCTCGGCGTGTGATGCATTACACACTCGTGTCTGGCTGTATGTCTGGACACTCGTCTATTTATTGACGTAGCGTGAGCCTCGCTCGCCGACGTGTCCAAGAAAAGCGGGGACACGGCTGGGCAGCGCGGTGACAAGGGCTTCTTCACGCGTCGGCATCGACGGATGTTCAGCGGCAATGGCGGGATCGGATCTTCTTCTGCGAAGGGTCACATGGTGAAACGACTCAACGGCATGGACGCGATGATGCTGTACACCGAGGCCGCCAACGTGCCAATGCACACCGTCAAAGTTGCGATTGTCGATGCGCCGGATACCGGCGGCTTCTCGGTGGACACGGTCCGCACGGTTGTGCGGCAACGCTTGCACCGATTCGAGCCGATGCGACGCGTACTCGTCGACACCCCCTACGGCTTCCACCGCCCGATGTGGCGCGAGAACTGCCCGGTCGACCTTGCATACCATGTGCGGCCGTTGCACCTACCGGCCCCGTGCGGGCGGCGCGAACTCGACAACGCAATCGCCGAAATAATCGAAAAGCCGCTCGACCGGACGCGGCCGCTGTGGGAGATCTATGTGGTCGACGGTCTGGAGGACGGGCAGTTCGCCGTCGTCACCAAGATTCACCACGCGCTTGCCGATGGTGTCGCATCGGCGAATCTGCTCGCAGGCGCGTTCGACAGACCGGCAACAGTCGGGTCCGGCCCTGCCGTGGTAGACCCGCTTCCGACGAAAACCCAACTTCTCTGGGCAGCCACCCGCGATCACCTCCGCCAAATTGCCGAGCTGCCAAGCCTGTTGCGCTATACCGCGGCTAGCGTCCGGCGGGTCAGACGCAACAGGCGAAGCGGGTCACGGAACGGCGCTCAATCTCTCCAAGCCCCAACATCCTTCATGAACCATCGGCTCACAACGCGGCGCCGGTTTGCGACGGCCAGCATACGGTTCGCCGATGCCAAGCAGGTCACCCGTGAATTGGGTTGCACGATCAATGATTTGGTGCTCGCGATGGCCGCCGGCGCAGTCCGGGAGCTGCGGCTGCGTTACGACGGCCGCTCAGACACACCGCTGGTGGCAATGGTGCCGGTGTGCCTCGATTCATCGCCGGGCAGATCAGCCGGTAACAACTTCACGCAGATCCCGGTGGCCTTGCCCGCCGACCTCGGCGATCCGTTGCACCGGGTCGTAAACAGCCATGACGCCGCGATTAGCGCGAAGGAATTGCATACCCTCAAAGGGCCGGAGCTCTTGACGCGGTGGTTCGCTTACATGCCGCCCGTCCTGTCCCGCAAACTCAGCGGCTGGCTGGCACGCACGGAAGCCCACAACAAAATGCAGAATCTTGTTGTCTCCAATGTGCCCGGCCCGCGCGAACACGTGCGGGTGGCCGGCGCGACGATCAACGAGTTCTACTCCGTCGGCCCACTCGTCGCGGGCAGCGGACTGAACATCACCGTGTGGAGCTATGCGGGTCAGCTGAACATGTCGGTTCTGGCTGACACCGTGACGGTGACCGACGCCCACGAGGTCACCGAGGCATTGATCTATGAATTTTCTGAGATCGGTTCTGCAGCGGGAGTTTTCACGGCTACCACCGACTCCGATCAGGATGACTGTCAGGCCAACGTGGCTTGAGTGGCCACACACAGGAGGACATTGTGACACCCACTGCCAACATCACCGAAATCGCCAAATGGGACCCGGTTCTTACTGAACGCGTCATAGGAATCATCCGGCCCGTACTCAAGCGCTACTTCCGATCCGAGGTGCACGGGCTCGACAACCTGCCTGCCGGCGGTGCCCTGGTGGTCTCCAATCACTCCGGCGGACAGATGGCGGTCGATGTGCCGATCTTTGCCATCGATTGGTATGCGGAACGCGGATACGATCGCCCGATCTACACGCTAAGCCACGACATGATCATGGTTGGACCCACCGGGGACTTCTTGAGGCGGATCGGCTTCATCCGCGCGAACCACGAGAACGCGGCCAGCGCACTGCGCAGCAACGGCATTGTGGTGGTGTTCCCGGGCGGTGACTACGACGCCTACCGGCCCACGTCCACCCAGAACGTCATCGACTTCAGCGGCCGCACCGGCTATGTCCGGGCGGCGATCGAGGCGGGCGTGCCCATTGTCCCGATGGTGTCCGTCGGCGGCCAAGAGACCCAGATGTTCCTTACCCGCGGCACTTCGTTGGCGAAGCGGCTGGGCCCCATCGCGCGTTTGGCGCGCGCCAAGATCCTGCCGATTACGGTGGGCTTCCCATTCGGCGTGAGCCTTTTTGTTTTGCCGCCGAATATCCCGCTGCCGTCCAAAATCGTGACCCGTGTCCTCGAGCCGATCAACATTCGCAAGAAGTTCGGCAAGAACCCGGACATCGCCGAAGTCGACGCCCACGTGCGCGAGGTCATGCAGGCCGGACTCGACGAACTCGCGGCTGCGCGTCGATTCCCGGTACTGGGCTAAGAGTTCTGGCGTTCGCGACCAAGCCCGCGCCCAGCTCCCCGCCGACTAGTCGAAGTCACAGGCGTCCCTCGACGCGCAGTTCTGGATGCACCCAATCGGGCGAGCGACGCTCCTTGAAAGCACGGAAGCCCTCCCTTGCCTCCGCGTCGCTCAGGCTGGCCGTCATGCCGATTCGGTCATACAGGCCGAGATAGTTGTCAATGCTGGACTTGATGACACCCCGGGCGCGTGGCGCCGTGCGGCAGCTTTGCGCAAGTAGATCCTTTGCCGCAGTCAGCAAGCTTTCGTGGGGCACAACTCTGGTCACCAGACCCCAGTCCAGCGCTTCGGCCGCGGTGAGCACTCGTCCGGTGAACATGAGGTCGCGGGTGCGTACCGGGCCGATGAGACGCACGAGCATCTGGCTGTAATAGGTGTCGGCGTAGCCGCGGAACAGCTCGGGCACCCGGAAGGCCGCGCGCTCACTGACCACGGACAGGTCGCTGCACAACGCGATCTGCATCCCGCCGCCCTGGCATAGTCCGTTGACCGCGGACACGATGGGCTTGCCTGAGGTCCGAACGGCGTCGAACGGAGTGACATCCATGCCCAGCGCGGCACCAAAGGTGATCCAGTCGTCGGTGCCTCCCCCGCCGCCCATGTCGCCACCGGGTGCGAAGACGTCTCCGGTTCCGGTGATCAGCAGCCCGGCCAGATCCGGATCCTCATTGAGACGGCCTACCGCATAACGGATTCCGAAGTACATCGCCGGCGTCAAGGCGTTGCGCGCTTCCGGGCGATCGATTGTGCACACGGCGATCGGCCCTTGGCGGTCGAAAGACAGGTACGGGGTGCCCAGCCAATCGCCTTCCGGAGGACGGGGGCTGCTGTGTGGTGTCGGCGGGATCTGCGCCACGGGACTCCTCTCGCATCGGCGCCTCCGTTGGTGCAACATCGCGCCGTAGGCTCGCTACTGTGCGCTTACAGTAAAGTGCAGACGCGCTTACCCCACCCCCGGCTACAGATATGGCAGTGTGGCCGCTTCGGTTGTCTCGGATGCGTTATCGATCAAATTACGAAGTTTGTTCTGAAGCGTGGTTGTGGCGTCTCCCACCGGTTTGTCGCAAAAGCGGCAGTGCGTGTTGAACTGTGGCTGGTCGTCTTCATCCGGCCAGAACCGGCGGTCCCCAACCTGGGCTCCGGGGTCGTAGACGATCGACTGATGCGGGGCCTCCTTGAGAATCCTGCCAACGGGATGCATTTGCGGACATTCGAGTTTCAGGATGCCGATTCCCTCCTGATTACCTACCACCGTCCACCATCCTTTCAGGGTCCTGGTCTCGTGCTCGGTCGAACTCATTGTCGCGCGGGATCAGTCGGGAGTCTCCTTGTAGCCGGCGTCTGAGCTGTGGTTGGCAGGAAACGCGTCGGGGCCCCGCGTTGCCGACCTACCACGACATTCGCCGAGCGAACACGATTGCTCGGTGACTATGACCGTGTGGGCGAATCGAGGCCCAATGAACGAAGACGCTAAACCCCGTTCTGCCCTCGGCCCGAAGCTCGCGGCGGTCAAGTCGATGACGGCGAGATCACCATCGGCCTAGGCGGATCTGACGGGTTGTCGGTGCCTGATACGGGGTAGTCACCATGCGAGACCACGACAGAGGAGGACTGGCCATGAGTGGCTCCGATAAGGCTAGGAACAAGGCGCAGCGGTTGAAGGGCGCGGTCAAGGAGGTGGTCGGTCGAGCGACCGGAGACGTCGCACTCGAACGGCAGGGCAGGCAGGACCAGCGCGGGTCTCATCTGAAAGACGCTGGCGAAAAGATCAAAGACGCGTTCCGGCCCAGGCGTCCGCGCGGGCGCCAGACACAAGCCCGGCGCGACTAAGGGCCCGCGGCGCGGCTGCAGCTTCGTACGGCGCGGGAGGAACAAGGTCATGACTCGGTTGCTGCTACTCAGCGACCTGTTCCCTGGCGCAGCGGACCATCCGCTCACTCAGGTGGACGAGCGGGTCCTCATGGCCGGCAGGCATGGTGTAGGCCAACCGGCGCAACTCGACGGCAAACTCGTACAGATGCTGGCTCAGCGACGCGACGGTCATGACAGACGGCTCCGAGGGCCCATCGATCGGAAGGCTCTGAAAAAGGCCGGCATTCCTCCAAATAGAACCGCGATAGCCGCCATCGTTCCGGTAGCCAATCGCTTCATGCGAGGAACTCGGTTGCCCGCTCGGCCACGCGATACCAAACCTCGTTTGACGGCAGGCTTGCGTTATTAGCGTCATACCACGCTTGATGAAGCAGGGATGCTAGTAGCTCCGTATCGTGGTTCTTTTCGTCGTCGCTCACTTTCGCCTCATGGTTGCATTGAGTTTGTCTTTGAGTACCTGGGCTTCGTCGTAGCTGTTGATGAGCGCGGGTTTCGCCGTTCAGCAGCGTGTCCGCAACGCCTATCGAACGGGCAGCGGCCCCGCCCCGCTCCCGAGCCGTGCGGCGAAGTTCCGCCAAACCTCAGCGTTGATCGTTCTCCCCCTGGTGTCCCAACGGATGTGTCCGTCACCGCTGTTGTCCATCTCACAGATACTAGATCGAGTGTTGCAAAAATGCGATTAAAGAGGCAAAAATGACTGCAGTGATCATGTGTTAACTCACCGTTTGTGCTGGTAAGGGTGATTGCCCCACAACCACGCTTGTTGCTACGTTTGTGCAATGGCACGGACAAACATGGACGGGAAACCGATCCGTCGCGTGCTGGAATGGTTGTTAAACCGCGACCTCACGGACGCCGACATGGCAGCCGCACTCGACGTCCATCCCAGTAACTACAGCCGCCACAAAGACGATGACGACTACCCCTCCTTTGAGGAGCTCGCCGCCCTCGGTGAGCACTTCCACGTCAGCCCCAGGATGCTGCAGATCGCGTTCGGGCTGCTGGACACCGACGCCCTCATCCTCCTAAACGAGGACGAAACGAAGCAATATCTTGAGCAGGGTGGGGGGAACCACATGGACCCTACGGCAGCCGGGGGAAAGGAGGTCCGAAAGAATCGTAGACTTTCGCCACGCGCCGACCGGCCACCGCTCTAGAGTCACTCCCCGTTAGGGGGAGTCCAAATGACACAATCAACACTCATATCCCTGCCAGTTTGCGTCTGCGGCGGGGCCATCTGGGTCCGACGCAAAACCTGGCGCGTCCGATGGGACCGCGCCCTCACCATGTCGGTCCTTCTCCAAGGGTTAGGCTTCGCACTCTGCGCCCCAGCAATGTCGCACTACCTCGAGCACCCACTGTTCAGGATCTCCGGGGTCGCGCACCTACGCGACTTCTTCGGATATGTGTTATTCATCTGCGCGATCTGTTGCGTCATCTACGCCTGCGCCTGCCGACTCGTAGCCGACCACGAATTGGAATCAGTGCTGTACAAGATCGAATTCCCCGGCGCCATCGCCGGCGGCATCATGCTCGCCGCCATCACCCTCAGCCACAACCTCTCTCGGGAACCGCCCACCGACTTCCTCGACGTGCCGTGCGACTTCTGGCTTCGGGTTTACTGGCTCGCCTACGGGGCCATCGTCATCTACCTACTGTGCTTCCTCGTCCGTTTGTTGTGGGTGTTGCGGCGCGACCCGCGCTCTCGGCTCACCGCAGACCTGTTCATCATCGCCACCGGATTAGGGCTGGCATCTTTCGCCGTGCTCCTCACCCAGATCATCAGCCCGGGGCTGGTTGCCCGCGTTTGGATTTGGACACCTTTGTCTGTCAGTGGTGGGTTGGCCGCGTTCGCGGCAGCCTGGTCGTGGCGGGAGAGGATGCGTCCGCGCTCACGCAGGAGACCCGCCACCGAATTCAACTAGGAGGGCCTGAAAGCTGAGGTTTCACCCAGCGTTAACGCAGTACGCTTCCGATCACCAACAGCCGCAGTGTGATTCGAATCGAATCACACTGCGGTAGCCGGAAATCGGCATAGACCGCACACGAGTCATCCTGCATCACCCAGGCATCCGACCAGTCGGCGGCTTCCGGTCCGCTCGCGGCGTTCATCCAGCAGCGCGTCCGCCACGTCCATCGACGGCAGCGGCCCACCCCGCTCCCATGCCGCAGAGGGCGACTGACCGAACCACATATGCGCCTGTGCGAGGCTATGCTAGGCCGTCCTCCAGGTAGCGCAGCGAGTATCTGCCCTTCCCCTCGGACTCAATCTCAGACAGCCAAGTGGCCGTCTCCTGGATCGCGTCCGTCGATCCATACACCCGGCGATTGCAGCCGTGGCAAGTCAGGAATGTGTACATCTTGTCACCACCCCGCGGCCATTCCTCGCGCGCGCTGTCGGGCACCTGGATCCCGATGGCCTGGTGCTCAATGTTCCGGATCAGTTGGCCGGCGACGTGTCCCTCGGGGCACACCAGGTCAATGGCTAGTAATCCCTTGTCGGTCATCTCCAGTGCCTACCTTTCGGGTGATGCCCCCGCTAAACGATGTCGAGTTCGTCGGTTGCGGCTAAAGCGTTGGCGGCAAGCTCACGCAGTGCGGCGACGTCAACATCACCCCTCTCGGAGCCGCGAGCGTTCATCCAGGAGCCTATCCGCCACGTCCATCGACGGCAGCGGACCGCCCCGCTCCCTAGCCGCGCGGCATAGAGCCGCCACCAATCGCAGCTCGGCGTCGATTCGTCTCAAGGTCGCGCATGCGCGGGAGCGTAGGTCCGCGCGGTTGGGGTCACTTCACCCCATTCCCAGCAAACCGGTCACCCCGGGCGCCGTCCACGACCCGCGTGGCTCCGAATACAGGCACGACCAGTAATGACGGCCACCCGCCGATGCCAACCACGAAAGGTAATGACCCAATGACCGACGGAGACCGCCGCACCATCGACCTGCTCGTCTCAATGCTGGGCGGGCTGCGCGTCGACGTTCACGGCCCGACCTCGGATAACCATCAGGGCTACCTCAACTCGCTGGCCAATCTGTGCCTCGAGGTGGAGGTGATCACCGCGGCGGGGAACACGCCTGAGGAGATCCTGCTGCACCGGGTCGCGAGGCTGACCGGAGACCTGATCACCACGCTCGCCCAGGCCGGCGCCGACGCCATCGTGCGCGAGTGGCTCGGCGCGCGCGTGGAACTATTGCAGTTACGACTTCCAGGCCCGTAATTTAGGTGCCAGCAGCGCCACCCTCGGCCGATTTTCTTGAGGTGTCGATCTGGTCGTCGTGCAACCCCGTTGAGCTCTATCGTGCATATATGTCACGGTCCGCCCACGACCGGTCCGCGGAAGGCCGCCGTTCAGCAGCCCTGCGCCCTGACGAGGTAGCTCCTGTCCACGAGCGGCTCGCTGAAAAACATGACTCGGCCGCCGAATCGATGCCCGACGATGACGCCGAGGCTCACCGTGGGGCCGCTGACAAGCACCGGCAGGCCGCTCGCGAGGATCGCCGCCAGGCGCAAACCGCCCATAAGGAGGCCGACACAGAGCACGATTGAATCTCGACGCGAATCGGGGCCGCACGCCCGAGGAGAGCAGGGGCGGCCCGATCAACTGATATGTAGGCTTGGTTTGTCAATAGGCAGGTGAAGGCCGCCCCGGTTTTTTGCCGGGGCGGCCTTCGTTTGATCGGTGCCAGTCGGTGTGGTGGCGGTCGTTAGTCAACGACGGTGGTGTCAGACTGATATGCGCGGGTTGGGTACCGCAAGACGATGGTTCGGCGCGAACGGTGGCTGCTTTCTAGTCACGAGCGTCACGTGGCAGAGTGTGAATCTTGTTGTGGCTCATAGTTGATACGCAGATCCAGTTCGCCTACCTCGCCGTCGGCCGGCTGTGCTGCCGATCAAGTCATCTGGCCCGGGGTTAGTCCCCGGTGGCCAGTGACCAGCACCACCCGGCCAGTTGTCGAGCAATCGCGACGTTGGCGACTGCGGGGTGCTTCTTGCGTTCTAGGAACCGGCACCACTGCTGATGCAGTCGCCGGTTGCCGGCATGCCCGCGTGCTTTTAGGGCTGGGTCGACCTTGGCCCAGCGGGCCCGCATCGTCGGTCCCGGATGGCGGTAGGAGGCCCGATGATGCCAGGCCGCTTCGATCAACAAGCGTCGCACGTGGGCGTTGCCGGCTTTGGTGATCGAGCCCAGCACCCGCGAGGCGCCCGAGGAGTACTCGGTTGGGACTAGACCGACGTAGGCCCCAATCGAGGCGCCGGTGAATCTGCTCCAGTCACCGATCTCCACCGCCAGCGCCAGCCCGGTCAATGCCGAAATGCCGCGCAGGCATCCCAGGCGGTCCACTGTGTCGGCCCACCGCGGCGATGCTGCCACCCCAACAATCTGCTCATCGAGGTGATCACGCGCCGCCGTCGCCGATAAGACCGCGTCGAAGTGATGGTCGAATGCTGCTGCGGTATGGGCGTCGGTAAACCGCTGCTGACGCAGCCACGTCTCGTGCAGCCCGGTCCAGGCCTGCCCACCGGAATACACCCGGCCTTGGCGCAGCAGCAGTTTGGATAACCTGTGCCGCACCCGCATCAGGTCGGCGCGAGCATCCTCACGGGCGCGCACCAAATCTCGTACCGCCTCGACGTCCGCTTCGGGCACGGTGACCGGCGTAATCTCTCCCAGGCGCAGCAGCCGAGTCAGATGCGCAGCGTCACTGACGTCGGTCTTGACCCGATCCCCAGCTGGGCGGATCAACTTCGACGGCGCCGCCACCACACACTCGATGCGGGCCTCGGCCAAGACCCGAGCTAAACCGAACCCCGTCGGCCCAGCCTCGTAGGCCACTCGTAGCGGACCCCGCAGCTGGCCCAACCACCTGAGGACCTCGCCGTGGTCCGGGCACAACCGTGCCCGCTCAACGAGACCGCTTTCCTCATCGACGGCATGCGCAACTACCGAAAGCGCATGCACATCCAACCCGACACTCGTACCGTTGAAACTCACCGGAGGCCTCCTGAATTGCAAATGTGGCCCTACCGCAGCGAGTGTTCACCCGCTAGCAGCAACCCACGTCCTTTTGCAGCCCGAGGCCTTCGGCCCCGAGTCAGCCTCCATACCGTCTAGTCAGACGCGGATTGGGGCCACTGGGTTCCTTACGCTCACAAATGTGTTGTGCGGGTGGAGGACTCAAGAAACGGCCGGAAACGCGAGACTACACCGGGATAACACCGGACTTGTTTCGCAGGCCCAGGCACCCTCGCCTACCTGTGTGAACGAGAGTGGTCCCGGCTGGGATCGAACCAGCGACCTTCCGCGTGTGAAGCGGACGCTCTCCCACTGAGCCACGGGACCGGCGCCGAGAGGCGAACGACGTCGAAGAGTAGCACGCGCCGGGCATTGCAGAACGTCACATGCGGCTCTGAGTGCCGCGCGATAACCTGGACACGGCCCGTGCCAAGAGATTTGTGTGGGCCCGCTTACGTGGACTATCGTCGTCCTTCGCACCGGGCGACGATCTCGTCCGTTGCGCGCGGATGTAGCGCAGTTGGTAGCGCATCACCTTGCCAAGGTGAGGGTCGCGGGTTCGAATCCCGTCATCCGCTCGAAGGTGCAAGTGGCATCAACCCCAGCGGTGGAGTGGCCGAGTGGTGAGGCAACGGCCTGCAAAGCCGTGCACACGGGTTCGATTCCCGTCTCCACCTCCAATTTCGATTCCCAGCGCGATTAGCTCAGCGGGAGAGCGCTTCCCTGACACGGAAGAGGTCACTGGTTCAATCCCAGTATCGCGCACCAACATTACCGCAGGTCAGGGCATGTTTTTAGGTCGTTTTGCGGGCCGCGTGCACACAACTAGCACAACAGGTCAGGCGAACCCGCACGGCCCCATGCGGGACGCTGTGTTGTCCGTAGAAGACGTGTGGGACACCGTGCTCACGATGAGCTTTCGATCTCTTCACAGGGTGAAAATCCACAATCTATGAAGTCGCTTTGAAGGCGGCCGGGCGGGCCGGGTGGGCGGTCGAAAAAGTGCGACACTATATCTGGAGTTGGCGACAACAACGCGGCCATTAGGGGGTCAGAAAAGGACGAGCTGATGAAGAGGGCAATAATGACCGTGTCGGCGGCAGCAGCCATAGCACTGGCACCCCTCTGCATTCCACCAGCACAAGCACACGCCGACGATCCCTGTGTCAGCATCACCGATCCCGCTGCCCACCAGGCTTGCATCGACGACTTCATCTTCAGACGCGAAACGGCCCAGTGCGATGCGAGCCCCAATCACGGACAGGTGGGCCAACTTTGTGGGTAACTTTGTGGGTAACTTCTGGGTGGGTCCGAAAGTCTGCGCCCCCCAATAGGTTAAGGCTATGAGCATCCGCCCAGGCCAGGAGATGCGCGGCTTGAAACATAAGCAACTCGTCGCCATGGCAGTGGTGTCCGGTGGCCTAGGCTTGAGCGCCATCGGGCTAGGTATAGGCATGGCGCATGCAGTGCCGACGTCTCCGTCCCCAACACCGACGCAGCCGTCGAAGGTGCAGGTGCGGCCTACTAAGCCGCCCGGCCCTGAAATCCCGTATCCGCTGGGTCCGCTGTTTCCGGATTCGTAAGCTGCTGACCCTTCACACAAACACCGCATGATTGCTCCTGGGCCGTCCCGCGGTGACCGCCCCGTGCCGGACCAACGTGGCCGCCACCAGCGGGGCCACGAACACCGATCCGTCGCGGCGATCCCACGCCCACAAACCCGCGTCACCGACCGGGCGGCGGCGCGCCCCGGTGACCGCTGTATCCAACTGTGCCTGCCCCGGATGCGCCAGCCGCCCCGACTCCGAGCTTCGACTGGTGGCGGCACTTCGCGAAGCGGCCAGGGAGCGGAGCGGTCCACTGCCGTCGATAAGCGTGGCGGATGCGCTGCTGGATGAACGCAAAGCAAATAAAAACTACAACGTAAATGTGAATTTTCTATGAGTGCGGCAGATCTAGGTCGCCCGCGACGCCAACCGACCTAGCGTGACAGAACATGGGTGGCCGGGTGACGGGTTGGGACAACATCGGGGCAGCCTTGAGGGCATTCGACGGCCCGGAGTGGAGAATCAAGCACACCACCGACCACGGGCGACGCGCCGATATGGTGGTATCCGTCGTCGGGCTGCAATACGCGGACGGGCACGCTGAGCTCGAGATCGCTGAGCTCGAGATCATCATTGACTGTCCCGATACCCCGATCATCACGCCGGCCCAAGCGCGGAAGCTGGCCAGGGCGCTAATCGCAGCCGCCGACTCAGCCGAGGAGTGCCTTGCGCGCCACACCCGGCCGATTGGTGGCGGCTCTGCGCCGTGCGGCTCGGGAGCGGGGCGGGCCGCTGCCGTCGATAGACGTGGCGGATGCGCTGCTGGATGAACGCCCGCGCGCTGACCGAGTGGGCTACAAAATCACGGCCGTTGCGCTGCAGCAGTCTTCTCTACACAACTCGCAACAGGACGTGACGGTCGCACTGTGTTCGTGGGTCACTTCTTCGCCGTCAGTTCCGGGAATCTGCCTTTGACACTCACTTTCAGCCTTTGACACACGGCCGCCAGATCGTAATGCGCATATTCGGGAGGCACATGGACTTCAGCAGCCTGCTGACCCGCTTGTTCGTCGGCCATTGGCCGGACTCGGAGGGGACCGGTCGAATCCGAGCGTGCCGCGGCGAGGATGCCGCCATCCTTGTCGAACACAACATGCAATCTCATCCCACAGTCCTCCTCTAAACGGTGAAAATGACTACGACCGCGAAACGCAAGGCGACAAAGTCGACCTGGCCCTGCGACGCACGTATCGTTTCCAAGACCTGGTTAGTGCCACCGTTGTCTGTAGAGAACGACTCCGATACTCGCACGAGTAGCGAATCGGTGTATTGGCTAAAGAAACTGACACCAACAAAACGGTCGTCGCCTAGCACCCCTTGCCAGGTGATGGTCCACGTCACGTCCTGGCCAGTGTTCTGGAACACGAAGTCGGTTAAGCCAAAATCGGTTGTTACGGCCACGAGTCTTCTCCCTCGACATCGGCCTGCAGTTACATAGTCGTAGTCCGAAGCGACTAACGATCAGCAAACGCTACAGCCATCACCCGCCGCAACACACTGCTTCTGAGAAGTTTGCAAATGTGACCACAGGTACCCATAAGGCAGCTAAAGCAGCGCCCGTCCAGGCATCAGGCGCCGCCTTTCTCAGTCATCGTCCGCACCACCGCCAAGTTGCCGCGACGCCCCTGCGCCGAGCCCTTATGCAACGTGTCCAACACCGTGACCAGCACTTTCGCCGTTCCATCTCCGACATGAAGTTTTGAGACCCTCATATGTCGTCCTTACCTTTCTTGCAGGGGTTCGTTGCCGCTGGCCTTAGGCTTCGAGCTACCCAGGGGCAGCGGGTATGGCTTTTATGTCGTTGCCGGCTGTGATGGCCAAAATAGATTGGCCGCCCGCTGTCCCGCGACGACTCGACCGCTAATTGAGAGATGCGATTTGGATCGCTGTGTAAGGACACGACGGCGCGGTCGTCTGCTGGGTTGTTGATCGGAACGACAGCGAGCAGGGAGGTGGTTGTGGGCCAACCGTTGTGGGCTGGTGTTGATGCTGGGAAATCGGATCACTACTGCGTGGTCATCGATGCTGATGGGAAGCGGCTGTTGTCGCGACGGGTGGCTAACGATGAAGCGGCGCTGCTGGAATTGATCAACGCCATTACCGCGCTGGCTGGCGGCAGTGAGCTCACCTGGGCGATCGACCTCAACGCGGGTGGTGCGGCCCTGTTCATCGCCTTGTTGATCGGCGCCGAGCAGCGGCTGCTGTACATCCCCGGGCGCACCGTGCACCACGCCTCGGGTGGCTACCGCGGCGAGGGCAAGACCGACGCTAAAGACGCCGCGGTGATCGCCGATCAGGCTCGGATGCGCCGTGACCTGCAGCCGCTGCGCCCTGAGGATGACATCGCGGTGGAGCTGCGGATCCTGACCAGTCGACGCACCGATTTGGTGACCGATCGCACCCGGGCGATCAACCGCCTGCGCGCCCAGCTGCTGGAATACTTCCCCGCGCTGGAACGCGCATTTGACTACAGCGCTAGCAAGGCCGCGCTGATCTTGCTCTCCGGGTATCAAACCCCCGATGGGCTGCGCCACGCCGGGGCTGCCCGGTTGGCGGCCTGGTTGCGTAAACGCAAGGCCCGCAACGCCGATGCCGTAGCAGCTGCGGCGATCGAAGCGGCCAAATCCCAGCACACTGTGGTACCCGGGCAACAACTGGCGGCGGCGATGGTGGCCCGGCTGGCCGAGGAGGTGATGACCCTCGACACCGAAATCGGCGACACCGACGCGATGATCGAGGAGCGATTTCGCCGGCACCGCCACGCCGAAATTATCCTGAGCATGCCCGGCTTCGGCGTTATCCTCGGCGCCGAGTTCCTGGCCGCCACGGGCGGGGACATCGCTGTTTTCGGCAACACCGACCGCCTCGCGGCCGTCGCTGGACTGGCCCCGGTCCCGCGTGACTCCGGGCGCATCAGCGGCAACCTCAAACGCCCCCGCCGCTACAACAGACGGCTGCTGCGCGCCTGTTACCTGGCATCTCACATCGCCATCCGCACCGACACCGCATCGCGGATCTACTACGACCGCAAACGCGCCGAAGGGAAACGTCACACCCAAGCCGTGCTGGCACTTGCGCGCCGCCGCCTCAACGTCATGTGGGCGATGCTGCGCGACCACAAGCCCTATCAACCCACCGCACCTAACGCCGCAGCGGCTTGACAACTTCATTGAGAATCTATTTCGAGACAAGCTGGACAGCCCTCGGGTCTGACCGTCGTCATGGCATTGCCTCGGCCCAGGCGATATGCCCTTCGAAGCCAAGCTCCGTGGCCATGGCGCGGTAGCGATCCCGCAAGTTTGCGTAAGCCGAGCCATCGCCGTGAGCCCGTGCCAGGAGAGCTTGTAGTCGCAGTAGCCAGATTTCGCGTACAGCCAGTCCGTCGTCGGCTGGCGCGTCCGCCAACCTAGTGATTGCGGATTTGGCTTCGGCCACGTCACTCTCGGCTCCGCGATCGAGCAGCATCTCCACCAGAACACCCGTCGCGGGAATGCCCCACACAAGCTGCTGTCCGTTGCGTAAAAGCTCGTCTAGGGCGACGCGCATGAGCGGAATGGCCCCATCGCGGTCTCCACGCCGAGCATTCTCACGCGCCGAGTAGACCTCGATGAGCGGTAGCTCGGCCAGGTTATGTTCCTGGCGTCGGACCACTTCGCTGATTGCGGTCAAGAGCTTGTTGCCGCGATCGCGCTCGCCAGCCATCTGGCGGTGCACCAACACAACACCTAGTGTCGTCCGGGCCCAGACGAACGCGAGATCATCACCGGACCGTTCGGCAACATGTAGGGCATCCTCGGTCTCGCGCACCGCGCGATCGTCGGACCTCAGCACGCCAAATATGATCCCCAAGCCGTAGCTGTAGGTGACGAGCGTTGCGTAGGAGATGGGGTCGGCGCTGCGAGCCATGGCCAATCCGTGGCGCAGGTCGTCGCACCATCCAGGACGACCCAGGCAATAACGGGCGACAGCCCGCGTCGCAAAGGCCAACGCCAAGGGGGACCCGAAAACGAAGTTCCCTTTGGAGGGGTCGCCGTCGGCCAGGTCGATCACCCGTTGTGACCACCGCAGCACGTCAGGCCACTCACCACATTCCGTCTTGGCGAGGATCGCCGCACCGGACAGGGCCACCGTTAAGGTCGGATCGCCGAGCGACTCGATGAGGGCCACGGCTTCCGATGCCAGCTGCGACGCCTCGCGGACCCGGCCCTGATAGGTGTGATCCACCACCAGCCCTGCCATTGCGATGGCCAATGACGGCTTGTCCCCGGCGGCGGTGCACAGCTGCCGCAATTCCTCAAAGCGGGCACCAGCAACACGTTCATGGACTCGCCAGGCGTTTCCGCACAGCATGGTGCGCGGGGCGATGCGCATCGGTGTCCGGTTGGGGTCCTCGGCGGGCACGGCGTCGGCGATCTTTTCGGCACGCTCCCAACTCAGTCGCGCTGCGGCGATGTCACGGTTGGTCGCCCACGTCCCGGCGCGCATGTGCCAGCCGTAGGCGGCGTGCAGCTCACCGGCGGCCTCCAGGTGCTCAGCGATCATGGCGGCTTTTTCATCAGCCGAGGCGGGGTCACGCGCTTCAATCGCCGCCGCCAGCCGCCGGTGCAATTCGGCGCGATCCGATTTGAGTTGAGCCTCGTAGGCCACCGCACGAATCAGCGGATGGTGGAACACATACTCCGGCTGTCGGGTGAAGCTGACCTGATCGACGAGCTGCGCTGCCACCAAGTCTTCAGCCACCGGTTCGACGCCCAGCACGGTGAGCAGGTCGAGGCCAAACCGGGAGCCGACCACCGCGGCGGCGCTCAGCGTGCGTTTCGCGTTCGGGTCGAGCCGGTCGATGCGCGCGGCGATGGTCGCCTGCAACGTGGCAGGCACACTGACCTCAGCAACATCTGTCGACGACACATATGCGCCCGGCTCCCCACGCAGCACACGACGCTCGGCCAATTCACGCACAATCTCCTCGGCGAAAAACGGGTTACCAACGGCCTTGTCCGCGATCGTCTGGCCCAGGCCGCCAACGGAGGGGTCCGGACCGAGTAGCTCCGAGACCAGTGCCGCGGTCTCCGGATCGCTCAGCGGTGCAAGGGCGATGGATTGGGTACCGGCCACCCGGGTCAATACACCCTGATATTCGGGGCGGTAGGTGACCAGCACCAGCGAGGGCGTGTACGGGATCACGGTGAGGAACTCGGCCAGCATCGACTCGCTGACCTCATCGATCCAATGGGCGTCCTCCGCGACATAGACCGCCGGGGTTTCGCGGGCCAACGAGGCTGCGTTCACCACAGCAGTCAACCGCCGCCGACGAGCATCGGGGTCAATTGCCGGTAAAGGAGCATTCGGGTCGGCGATGCCCAGCAGGTCATCAAACAGCGCCAAATCCTCGGGGTCTGCGTCCGGAAGGCGGGCGCGCACTCGATCGCGGGCGGCCTGTGCGTCAAGATCGCCGACACCAAACGCGGCGCGTAGCAGCCGCGCGACGGCATGGAAGGGGAGTTGGCTGGTATGCGAGTCGCAGAAGGTGGTGAACACCTCCACACCGCGGCGACCCGCCAGCGCCGCCACCTCGCGGATCAGACGGCTCTTGCCGATGCCAGGTGGCCCCACCACGCCGACCACCGCGCCGTGGCCATCGACGGCACGGTCCAACAAACCCTCAACAGCGGACAACTCCCAGCGCCGACCGACAAGACTCGACTCAGCCCGCCCGACAGCGCGCTGCCGTTCCCCCATGCCCAATAGCCGACGGGCGCGCACCGGCGCGTCGGCACCCTTGATCTGAACCAGCTCAGATTCGCCGAGAGTTGCTGCCCCATCAACAAGTCGCGCCGTGGATGCGCTGAGCATCACCCCACCAGGTGGAGCCGCCGACTCCATCCGCTGAGCCATCCCGACCTGCTCACCGACGGCGGTGTAACCCCAAGCGCCTGAACCGATCTCACCGGCAATCACCTGACCGGAGTTCAGGCCCACCCGCAACTGGAGGTCCACACCGTCCCGCTCTGCTACTTCGACGGCAAGCCGCTTCGCCTCTTCCTGAACGCCCAAGGCCGCAAGACAAGCGCGGACTGCGTGGTCCTCCAACGCCACAGGTGCCCCGAAGACCGCCATGATCCCGTCACCGGTGAACTTGTCCACCGTGCCGCCATAGCGTTTCACCACCACCGCCGCGCAGCGATCGGCCAGCTCGGTCATGATCTCGCGCAGCCGCTCCGCTCCCACCGCCGCAGCGATGTCCATGGAGCGCACCACATCGGCGAACAGGACGGTTACCTGCTTGTACTCCGCATGGGTGTCCTGCTCGGTGACCGGTGCACCGCAGCCGTGGCAGAACCGGGCGTTCTCCAGCGGCTCAGCGCCACACGTCTGGCACGCCGTCGCTGCGGTCATCCGACCCTCCGCCGCTTCCGGCCCCCGAGTTTCCCGGTTTCTCCAGCATAGGGCGCTAAACGAGTCGCAGACGACGTTTGATTGGGTCGGCATCAGCGGCACGTCTTGCGCGTTAAGTGGAGGTATCGACAATCGGCGTGTGTCGCGCGGCAGTCACGTCCATGGTTTCACGCAGCGCGGGTATCTCGTCGAGCAAGCTGGCGAGATCATCGCGCTCGATACGCAGCACCTCGGCCGCCCCGGTCGTCGTTACGGTCGCAGAACGCAGTCTGCCAGGGCGGAGCACAGATTCGCCGATCACCTCGCCCGGCCCCAACACGGCAATGCGGTCCTGGCCGACGTACACTCCTACCTCCCCGCTGAGCAGGATGTAGCAGGCGTCTGAGGGAGTCTGCTCATGAATCAGCGGCCACGGCACGGACGTCGAAGTGTGATGTGTTGCTCGGACGAGACGCTCCAGCTCATAATCCGAAAACTTGTCGAATGCGATGAACTCGCGTAGCCGACGGGCGTCTTGCCCATGTGTTCCATCCAACTTCATAGTGGGCTCCCGATGCGCGATGTGCGTCCAGGTGACCATGGCTGCCTCCTTGCGTTTCCTGCGATGCTCTTGCGAAGCTACGGCTGTCGCTTAAGGGCTCGCACGAGTAGTCGACTACTTGTTTTTCCGTGCTGCGCCTACGCCCAGCGCGTCAGCCCTGGCGGAGTTTCTGGCACGACTTGAGGCCGAACACAGCGACCCGGTGGCCGCATTCGATCACCTCACTCTGGCAATCCGCAACTACCACAATTCGGGCAATACCACGACGATCCGCATCCCGCTGGCCATCCTCGCCGCTCTTTTCGACCGGCTTGGCGAGGGGACCGAAGCCGTAGCCGGCGATCGTGGCCGCCGGTTCGTGGCGTCCCAACCGTGTGGATCCCTGGGCTCAGTACGGTGATCACCCACCTCCGCGACGTCCTCGGCGACCAGACCTACGAATCGCTCGCCCGCAAGGGCGAGACCATGACCACCGCCGCCATGGCGACGTACGCATACGACCAAATCGACCAGGCCCGAACAGAACTCGAACACCCGAGCTGAAACGCGGCGCCGGGAACTGCTTCGCTCACGCGGCGGTGTTCAGGTGTGGCGGGCTGCCTCTTGGACGAGTTGCACGCGGGAGGTCAGCCCCAGCCCCCATGTACCAAAAGAAGCAGGCAACGGCCCAGCAGGCCGAGGCGGTGGTCGACGCGCTGATGAAGGTGTTCGGCTCACTCCGCTATAGCCTTCGGAGTTTTCGGGCGGCGACGAGGATAGATTCTCCCGGTATCGGATTCCGAAAAATGCCTAATTTGTGTTCCGCCGTCGAGCAACGGTGATGTACTGAAACCGGACGACAAGCACAAAACGGTTTAGGGGTAGACAGTGATCAGACGTGTCAGGGGCAGCACGGGCCAAACTGACGCGGACCTAGCGGTGAACATGCGCGTGCGCGTCTACCCGGGCGCCGACGCTGAGAGTCCGGGGGTGATCGTGGAGGATTTCGGTGAACTGGCGGGCCAAGCCGTTGATCTCGGTGGCTGCCACATCGCCGCGGCCCGCCGGTGGGCGGTTCAGTTGGACACCGGCAATCTGGTGTTCGTCAACACCGACCACCTCCTTCCCGACTGAGCCGCTTGGCGGATCGACCGGCGCGGTCAATCCGTAAGAGGGTGTGGTTTACCCTTTGCCCAGGTGCTGGACGGTTAGGGAGCTTCGCAGCACCCAAGATGACCGACACAGCTGACACGGCTGGCGCGCGAGCGTGGAGCGCTAAAAGCAGCCGAAGGACTGACAGGTCACCGGATCCGCTTACATCACCTCAGTGCCAGTTTTGGTCCCAGGGGCCATTGTGCCAGTTGCCCTGGTCGCGGGCTTCACCGTCGTACCAGTGGTCGTCGTGGCAGGCGGCTAGTTGACGATAGCTCTGCCTCGGCTCGTCGGCGTTCACGGCGGATCCGTCGCGGGATCCCATGGCACATCCGCCATGGCCGTCTCATCGGCGAGCAGCTCGGCGAGCGGCGATGTCTCGTTGCCGCTGCCGTCGATAGACGTTGCGGATGCGCTGCTGGATGAACGCCGCGAGCTGACCGGACTTCCCCGCCTGACCAGTTGCCTGGATGATTACTAAGTGGAATTACTCCAGACGCTCAGCGGTCCGACATCACACTCCCCGCCAGGCGAGCCGGTCAGCATACGCGGATTTACTTCGCCCCTAGACCGTCGAGCAGTGCGTTCAGTGCCTGGACGCCGCCTTGGTCCCGTGCCGCAGGCTGATCGGGTGCATTCGCGATGAATAGCGCTGTCTCGTCGGCGGCAGCGAGCAGAACATGGGCGAGCACATCGACTGGTTTCAGGCCTTCTTGGCGGTCTTCTTGGCGGTCTTCTTGGCGGTCTTCTTGGCGGACGGCTGGCGACCGGCGGCGCGGCCACTGACCTCGAGGAGGCGCAGGGTCAGGTCCCGTTGTGCGGTCAGCAGTCGGCTGGTCAGCTCGAAGTTGGCCTCGACGACCTCGCTCGGCTTCGGCAGCCGCTCGGATAACGCCTTGTTGAGCTTGGTGAGCGCCGCCGGCTCGGGGAAGTCGGGCAGCTCGACGTTCCCGCGAACGTCGTCGAGGTTCTCTGCCAGCTTGACGATGCTGTCCTCGGCGGACTTGAGCGCCGCAACCCACTGGTCGCCGACCTTGCGGGTGATCTCCTGGTAGCTGGTCATGATGGTTACTTTCCTTTCCTTTGTGGTGGGGTCGCCTTTTGGCGAGGTCGTCGGGTTCAGGACCCGTCGACCATGGTTCGGTACATCTGGATGAGCGCTGACTTCTGGGCTTGCGACAGCCGGTCGTCAGCCACGATGGCGTCGGTCACGCTGGTCGCGGCAGCGGCGCCGTCGTCGACCGACAGCCAGCCCATCCGGCGAAACAGCGAGTCCGGCGAGACGCCGAGCCCGCGCGCGATGGCAGTAAGCACGGCGGGCGACGGCTGGTAGAGCCCGCGCTCGACCTGGCTCAGGTAGGAGTCCGAAACCTTCGTCATCCGGGCCAAATGCCGCAACGAGAGCCGGGCGATCTCCCGCCGGGCCCGGATGTACCGACCGAGGTCGGCGAGGGCTTCTTCCCGGTTGGTCATCGCTGCACCTCCAGTTCCAACAATGCATTCAGTTAACCACGCAACTGCTTGGTATATCAAGCATCTAGGCCGTGAACTCGCCCACACGGGCGATGGGCGGCGTTCCCGCTGGTTGCTGTTGACACCGTTGCCCTCGGCCACCGGCTGCGCAACCGCAGCGCCACGTTGCCAAAGCGGAAGCAGGCCGAGCCGCCGAGCAGAGCCGGCGAATCAAAGCAGAGCGACGAAACGAGCACCGGCTGGCTGCTCAGTAAGCCGCACCGAGTTGGTCGAGCTCCTCGCCCAGGCAGTCGATCAGGTTCCAGATGTATCGCCGAAATGCTGGATGACGACCGAGAATGATTGGAGTCACCTGGGCAACTGCTGGACGAGCGAGTGGCCGTGGAATGCCGGGGTTAAGCGGGGAACGAAATCGGCCTAGTCCGCGTCTGAACAGTTGATCGGGGCGCCCCTGCTCTCCTCGGGGGCGGCCCGAACTCGTGACTGGTTCAATCCCAATATCGCGCACCAGCATCAACGCAGCTCAGATGCTATATCTAGGCTGACTTAACAAATCGCCAAGACGATACCAGGACAATTGGGCAGGCAATTGGTCTGAGATACAGGTTGCGGTCCGACGCCGAACGATTCTTAACGATGCCTCAGTCGGTGGTGTGGACGATCAGCACGTCGGTCTTGGCCCTGCGGGAGACTTCGGACGGGACTGACCCCAGCAGCCGGTCGGTAACGCTGCCGAGTCCGACGTTGCCGACGACCAGCAGGTCGGCATGGACCTCCTCGGCCAGGTGCACCAGCGCGTTGATGGGGGCACCGACGATCGGCTTCTCCTCCACGTTCGTGGCCCCGGCTTTGTGCGCCCGCTCCCTGGCGTCCTGCAGGATCCTGTAGAAGGGGGCCTCGCCCACCAACCGATAGTCCTGGCCGTGGGTGCTCCCCGGCGGGATGGCGTAGCGGCCCTTTTCCTCGGGGACGGGGAGATGCGCCGTCGCAACGATCAATTTCGCGCCGTGATCCGCAGCGATCGCGGCTGCGCGGTCCACCGCACGCAGCGACGAGTCCGAGCCATCGGTGCCGACCACGACGGTCTGATAGGCGCTCATTTCCCACCCAGTGTAAGGCCAACGGCGCTCATTAGAGTGCAAACCGATGTGGAGCCGGTCCCCCGCCGGAAGTATCAGCCGGGGCCGTTGCCGTTGAACTGAGAAGTGTCCACGGCCGTGAACCCTTAGGTGGGGACCGATGCAATGGGAAGTGAAGACCTCTCCGTGGGCGGATGCCAGGCCACCCCCACGCACGTCATTCGCGACCTCGAGACCATCGACGCCGAGCTGCAATTGGTGGTGGCTTTTCGCCGTCAGGCTCAGCAGCGCGGTGGGCCGCTGCCGTCGATAGACGCCGCGGATGCGCTCCTAGATGAACGCCTGGGGGCTATTTTTGCAATTCCCCAATGAGACGTCGGCGTGAATTCGGTGGCGCTGTCGCCAACGTACCTCGGGTGCCAAACGCGTTGGCGCAAGCGAACTTTGCCTCTATCCCGTAAGACCCGGCAGGCGGTCCGCTGCCGTCGATAGCCGTTGCGGATGCGCTGCTGGATGAACGCCGCGAACTGGCCGAATGGTAGAGCGGCGTGGCTGCCACCCGGCGCCGATCGAGGACCGCATCTGTCGGCTGGAAGCGATAGCGCGGGGCTGACGCAGCCGCTATTGCATGTGCTATCAAATCCAGCGTAAGCCGGTCGACCCACCGCGCGGATGGTTGCCCCAACCACCAGGATCACGTTGTCGCCCGAGGTCGGCGTTACGCTTGGAAAGGTGACTGCCCCGACACCACCGCGGCCGTGGCCGCCTCTGACCCGACGGCGCATGCTTCTCGGCACCGCAGGTCTCGGCGTGCTCGTCGGGTGTGGCTCACTGACTGCCTCCATCGCAGCCGGTGCCCCGAGCACTTCGACCGATACATTCGAGGTTAGTCATACCGACGCGGAATGGCGGCAACTTCTGACGCCACAGCAGTACGCCGTGCTTCGTACGGCGTCCACCGAGACGCCCTTCAGCAGCCCGCTCAACGATGAGCACCGGCCCGGTATCTTCGGATGTGCGGGCTGTGCATTGGACCTGTTCTCGTCAACCACAAAGTTCGACAGCGGCACCGGCTGGCCGAGCTTCTGGAAAGCCTTGGACAACGCGGTACTCGAGCGGCAAGACAACACCCTGGGCATGACACGCACCGAGGTGCTCTGCCGCCGTTGCGGCGGGCACCTCGGCCACGTCTTCAACGATGGCCCCGAACCGACCGGCCTGCGCTACTGCATGAACGGCGTGGCGCTGCGCTTCCGATCTTCCTAGGAATTACGCTTTCAAGTCGAATCGGCGCGGTAGCCCGGCGCGTGTGCGCGGGTGTCAGGTACCCTGCGGCTGCTAAACCCCTGTTTCCCCAGGACGACGGCTCATCCCCACCACACACGAGGCCGCGTGAACTACGTGTGAACTGGTTAATCGGAACGCCAGCAACCATCTAGAGAGGTAGCTAGCCATCTATGACCACCACCCACGTCCGCGCGCTGTGCTGTGAGTGCGGCAACCGTGGTGATTACCTTGGGGACTGGCTAACTCCGGTAAAAAAGTAGCCAACCCCATGCCGATGCCAGTGCGTTGCCGCTGTGGTGCCTCCGTGCAAAACAGGTACCTCGCGGTGCAAAACAGGTACCTCGCGTGCAAAACAGGTAGCACAGTACGCGTGCACACTTGCCGTCCCCGTTGCAAGATTCCCGCCATGGCACGACCACGCCGTTCCCACAACACCGAAGCGGGATGCTCAAATGCCTACTAGTCCGACTAGATCCGACACCGTGATACACGCCAGTTCAAGTGCTGATCTCGGGCCGTGCTGTCGTGGGGACGCTCCGGAGCCAAGAGCGCGGCGGCTACACGTTGTGCGTAATCGGCCTGCGGAGCGACGACGAAACCGCCATCACAACCAATCGCCGATGACCAGCTTGAAGCAGTCGCCCGCGTTGGTCGTGCTGGAGAGGATTCCGGTTCCCTTGCTCGCCATCGGGCATGATGGCGGCATCTTGTTCGCCAACACTGCATTTGCCGAGATGGTGGGCTGCGAGCCGGACGAAGTGTTGTCGCTACGGTTCCATCAGGTCTTCCGCCAGGCGCCGACCTCGGAATCCCTGCTATCGGTCCTTCATGCCTTCGCGAACATGGTCGTCGAATTGGTGCATAAGGACGGTTGGGTCGTGCGAGCGCTGATGAGCGGTTCCGCAGACATGCGGGCGGACGATCAATTTGCCCTCGCGGCGTTTCAGGATCTGACTGAGCAGTTATGGGAACAGGGGCGCTAGCCTATCGCCCCGCGACGGCATCCGGTGCCTGGATGGATCAAGTGCAACACCGGCGCACGGACCTAAGCTCCGCTAAGCGGTGAGTCGAACCCCGCCACCGCCACACCAGGAACGGAAACCTACCGCGGCAAGAGGAACGGGGAACCAGATCGCCCTACTCCGTGTCTGAGTAGTTGATCGGCCGGCCCTGCTCTCCTCGGGGGCGGCCCGGTTCATCGTTAAGGGCTCTAGCCAGCGGCACGCAACTGCGCCCGGAGTCGGGGGTCGTAGCTGCTGGACAGCAGTACGCTCATGCCGTGCCAGAAACGTCATACGCCAAGTGCGGCGATCTCAGCCTGGCGTATCAGGTGTTCGGCGACGGGCCGGTCGAGCTGGTCTCCGTCGGGCCAATGGTCAGCCACATCGAGCTGATCTGGACCGTGCCCGACATCAAGGCCTTCGTCGACCAGCTCGCCAGGTTCTGTCGCGTGCTCGTGTACGACAAGGCCGGGGTCGGGCTGTCGGACCCGGTCCCGCACGTTCGCACGCTTGATGATCGAGCCGCCGAGATCGAGGCCGTCATGGACGCTGTCGGCTTCAGAACAGCCGCCCTTATCGGTGCGAGCGACGCCGGCCCGGCCGCCCTGATGTTCGCGGCGACACGGCCGGAGCGAACCCGGGCGTTGATCCTTTACGGCACGTTCTGTTTCTTCCCGGGCGGGTGGGACGAGCTCGACCGCGACCCGGCCGAGCTGCGGGCGCGCCACCTTCCCGAGTTGGACGAGGACTATATGCCGTCGGTGGAGCAGATCGCCCGGATTCAGGAAATCGACTGCGCCATCCACTCGGCGTGGGGCAGCGGTGCGGCACTCAGCATGAGCGAGCCGTCGGTCCGGTCGATACGCCAGCTCGCAATGTTTGAGCGCATGTGCGCCAGCCCGGGAATGGCGCGCGCGTCACTCGAAGCGTCGTTTCGGCTCGACCTGCGGCCCATCCTGCCCACGATCACCACGCCAACCCTGGTCATCCATGCCCACGAGGACCCCGTCGCTCCGGTGCAGTGCGGCCGCTACCTCGCCGACCACATCCCCGGCGCGCGATGGCTGGAGGTCGACGGCGTGGACCACGCGCCGTGGTTCACCGAGCCCGACACGATCCTGACCGGGATCGAGGAGTTCCTCACCGGCAGCCATGCCGCACCGCCGCAGTCACATCGCGCCCTGCGCACCGTGCTGTTCACCGACATGGTCGCCTCGACGCAACGTGCCGCGGCCACGGGCGACGAGCGGTGGCGTGCGGTGCTGCACCGCTTTGGTGAGATCACGAACGAACTCACGCAACGATTCGGCGGCACGGTGGTCAAGAGCACCGGCGACGGCCACCTGGCCACGTTCGACGGCCCAACGCAGGCCATCCGCTGCGCCGAGGCCCTGCGTGCTGACGCCGAGGCCCTGGGCATCCAGATCCGCGCTGGCATCCACACCGGCGAATGCGAACTGCTGGACGCCGACATCGGGGGGCTCGCGGTACACATCGCGGCGCGGATCCTCGGGCACGCAGGGGCGGGCGACATCCTCGTGTCCCGCACCGTGCGTGATCTGGTCGTCGGCTCGGGCACGGGGTTCGCGGACCGCGGCAGCGTCGAGCTGCGTGGCGTGCCCGGCACCTGGCAACTCTTGGCGGTGGATCGCCACGGCGCGCGGGCGGGATCGGCAGAGGCAGAGCTGGCATCAATGCCGACCCCCGGCCGTCGGACCGCGATGCGCCGCTCGGACCGCGCCGTAGAGGTGATCGCCAGGCGGACACCGTGGATCCTGCGCGGGATGGCCCGCCTCGCCCCGGCCACCGGCCGCCGCTGAACAGCCCGGAGTCAGCGCGCTTGGAGGTGTCTGAGTCCACGACATCGTTGACAGGTGAGTCGCGTTCAGATGCCCACCGACGCCGATGCATCCGTGCCGGACCCCACGTTCACGAGCTGCCTAATCAATCACTAAGGGGAAATACGGCTTTCGAGTAGCCGACTACGCTAGGCCGCCCCGTGACATTGCCACAGCATTGGAAACATCAGGACCCGCAGATCCCGCTCTATCGAAGGAGCAATGCTGTGGCAGAGAACAAAGTTGCCTCCATGTACCGAAATAAGCAGGCAACGGCCCAGCAGGCCGAGGCGGTGGTCGACGCGCTGTTGAAGGCGTTCGATCAGCCGCTGTTCGACTGGGAGCGGCCGCGCGTGATGGTGGACACCTGGGAGCAAGGGCGCACCGTGGTCGTGTGGGAAGAAGGCCCGCACAGATGGATGTCGGTCTTTCCGTGCGGAGGCATGTTGAGCGGGACCAGCTGGGAAGTCCCTGAGGCCGAGCTGCCGAAGGGCGTGTGGGTCGAGCGCAACGACCGCTGCGTGGTCCGCGTCTACCAGGAGGCCGCTGGCGGTATCTCTGTTGGTAAGCGGTATTAGCGACCTTGCAATCGCCGCATCGGCACCCTTCGTTGTACCTCCGCCGCGTACCGTGTCTTGCTGCCAAGATTGCCTTCAAAGTCGTTGTGTTTCAACGTAATTCGCGTTATGGGTGAAAAGCGTTGTAACACTGTTACTTTCGATTCGGTGCGGGAAATCCCGCCGATGCCTTCAGTCTCGTCCGGAGGGTCGCCTTGAGAGATGTGCGCACCCCCTGCATACATCCCCTGACCTGTATGTTTGCGCTAATGTGGTTCGTTGGCCAGAAACGCACTGCACTTGCGTAACGGCATCGTTCGGCTTGACTCCCATACCCACTAATATGTCGGCTACGTGGGCAGGGGATTCACCAGAATCGAGATCCTGCTCAATAACTTTAACGATGGGAAACCAATCTCCTGCATGTACCGCCTGCGGCGGGGGCTCCGCATCGCTTTTTATGCACCGAAGGTAACCATTGACGCCAGTGTCAGCATGAGCCGACGACGCCCCCATCAGCACAATCGGGGGCGATGAACAGGACGACGATGGCCATGCCGACAGCCGCGGCGACATAGATGAAACGCATGCTCACATGTACCCAGCTATAGCGATGGGTAACTAGCAAACCTGCTGCAACGCAAATTCGCGTAGTGTACTCGGCGCGCCTGGCGCTGGTCGTGGCTCGGGTGCAGGCCGGCGGGGTGGGGCACACCGCGGCCTCCTGGCGGCATTCGGCGATGTTCCAGGTGCGCAGGTGGCGGCTCATGACAATCATTTCTGCATAAAAATCTCCATTTCTGCAACACCTGACTAGGCTCCGCGAAATAGACAGCAGCGATGACGACACACTCCGTCGGGAACCAGGGGGTCGCGTGGTTGGCTTGGTAGGAAGGGTCGCCCGCCACGCCAACCGGCCTAGCGTGACAGAACAATGGGGGGTGGCCGGGTGACGGGTTGGGACGAGATCGGGGCAGCCTTTAGGGTATTCGACGGCCCGGAGTGGAGAATCAAGCACAGCAGCGACCACGGGCGACGCGCCGATATCGTGGTATCCGTCGTCGGGCTGCAATACGCGGACGGGCACGCTGAGCTCGAGATCATCATTGACTGCCCCGATACCCCGGTCATCGCGCCCACCAAAGCGCGGAAGCTGGGCAGGGCGTTGATCGCCGCAGCAGACGCCGTGAAGCGTTTGGATGGGCCTAGTTAGTGGAGCGGGAAGGAAATGGTCACCGTTGGTGGGCGAGCTGCTGGACGCGCGCAACGGCCGCTCTGAGGCAATCGACCGCCTGAAGCTACCTGAGTGAAAAACCGCGCCGGGGAGACTCACAGATGGAAGGTGAGGTGCGGGCTCCCCGGTCCGGTTATCTGATGGGTACCCTCGCGGCGTTGCGGCCAACGGTCTGACCAGGAGCCGCGACGGGGATCTGGACTCAGGCCTACCGGGGCCGCCCCCTCACTGACGTCGCCCGGTCCGGGGTCCGGTTGCCGGAAGGGATGCCGGGTGTCACTGAACCGGACCGGGGACGTTGGGGTGGTGTTGATCCCGGTCCGGCTATCTCGATGAGTACCCCTATCAGGCGCTGGGGATACTTGCTGCGGGATGAACCGACGACAACTGCTGCCGCGGGCCATGCCGCACCTATCAATCGTCGCTGGACTTGGGGCGGTGCCCGGAGAGTTCGGCGTCGATGATCTGTTGGGCCACTTCGGCCAGTTTGGTGTTGGAGTGCTGCGAGAAGTGTTTCAAGAGTTCGAATGCCTGTATCGCATCGACGTGGTAGCGCTCCATGATCATCCCTTTGGCCCGGCCGATGAGGTCGCGGGAGGCTAATGCACTGCGGAATTCCTCAAAGCGCCGAAGCATGGCCCACGCCAACGCGATATTGGTGGCAAAGATCAGGCCAACTTTGACGGATTCCTCGCTGAATGCGTGGGTGTTTTCGGAGTAAAAGTTCAGGGCCCCCATCGCATCGTTATTAGTGAAGAGTTCGAAGGCTAAGACGGAACGGATCGGGGTTTGATCGAGGACCTCACGTCGGTAGCCCGGCCACCGGTTATCGATGGTGAGGTCGTTGATACGCACCATGCCCTGCTCCCAGGCCGCCGCCAGGCAGGGTCCTTCCTGCTGGTGGTGTTGAATTTCATCTAACACCGCCGGATAGCGGTGGGTGGCCACCACGGTATGGACGGCTTTTTGGTGCGCCAAAGTGATGCCGACATACTGGGCGCCGGGCACGTTGCGGCCGGCACTGTCGACAAGTTTGCTCAACTCGGTGTCCACGCCTTGGCTATCCCGGCGCAAATCCGCTACCAGAGCGGCCAGCTGAGCAGCGATACCCTGACGGCTGTCATCCGCCATCTCCGAGGATCCCTTCATCACGCCGACGGTACGCCGAGATCATGCCGAGGACAGGTAGCTGGTGAAGCCGATTCACTGCGACGGGTCGTAGGCCCAGCGCGGCAAGTAGGCCTCGTTCAGAGTCCCTTCGAAAGTGGTGGTGCCACACGCACTCTCGTGTGATCACCGACAGCGGAACACTGTTTTGCTGTAGCAAACACATTTTCAGCAAACGTAAATTGATCTTGGTGGGAGCGTTTATGCAGGTCGACGCGCTGATCTTGATGCGTCCAGCGCGGCTGGACTCTCATTCGCCTTGCTCGAGCCCTTGTTGCGAAGGTGTTCTAAGAGCTTGCGGTGTAGCTCGGAGACGTCTTCGACGCCTTGTAACTCTTTCGGAACCTCTATCTCGTGGAGCAACTGACCCGGGCCGGCGACAGGTCCGCCTGTTCCAGCCTCCGGATTGCTTTTTTTGCCTTGGCCTGCGGTGCCGACGATGTTCCCGCGCTCGTCGGTGATGACTGTCATCTTCATGGATGCTCTTCCGTTCAATGGGTGCTTGCAGGGTGTGATCGTGGATCAGGTATTGAGCGGTATGTCGCTGAATTTGACGAATTGGATCACGAACGGAACCGCCACGGTGCTGTCGTTTTTGATCTTGAATTCGTAGAAGACTTCGGGTGCGTGGTCATCGCCTGGGCCACCTCGGCACATCGCGAAATCGTAAGTAACCAAGACGTTTCGGGCGGTATTGTTTCCGCCTTGCGAGATCCCCTTGGGTACAGCCATGAACAAGATCGGACCCTGGTTTGGTCCTCCGGTCGGCCCCGGTCTATAACCAGGTGCAAGCTCGGTGCACGCCGTCGATGCCACCGTCATTCCAGCGCATCCAATGGGATGCTGGCATGCCCTATGGCGGCGGTGGGACGGGCCGCATCATCGACGCCAATCCCCGCCTCGGTGGTTCCTTCACGGTGTACTGGAACCTCGGTCCCAACCCTCCGGCCGGTGCCCGATCGGTACAGGCATATACCTCAAGCGGGGCACCGCACGGCTATTGGGATGTCACCTTGGAGTTCTGCTGACCGGCTGAACAACGACCGCGACATGCCGCGCCGATTAGCGGCGGCGTTGCCATCGTGTGGTCACTGGTCTCCGGTCTAGCCAACATCCGGCGACTTCATAGTCTTCTCTCAACACATTGCAAGGCCTGAAGACCTATGCGCATTGAGATACCAGCCAGAACCCCCAGCCCGCCGCGGCCTTTGGGCGTTGGCGGTCAGGCGTACTGTTGCGGCGTATGACGGCCCCGTTGATCTTCTACAAGCCGTGCTCCATCGGGGATACGTACTTCCGCGAATGCCTGACGTGCGGTGCCATCGTCAAGAACGAAGGCCTCCACACCCTCTATCACGAGCAGCAGGCCAGCCCGAAGCGTTGCCCTAGATGCGGGCTACTCGACATTGGCCGGCATATATGTCCCAATGACTGACCATGGTGTCCTCGCATCATCGTGATCGACGAGTACGCGGAACCGAATCGGCCTAACCTGCGTCTAAATAGTTGGTCGGGCCGCCCCTGCTCTACTCGGGGGCGGCCCGACATCAGCTTGCAGCCTGCGGCGGCTAGTTCCTGGTGAGGCAGTATCCAAAACTCGCGCCATCGCCATCGCCATCTCCATCGCCATCTCCATCGCCATCGCAGCTTGCGCAGGGCCAGGACGCGTTTCGCTTAGCCCTGCGATCTTTTCCTCGACGGCTACCTCGACAGGGCCGGAACCGCTCGGGGGTGTTACCGGCGCTGCCAGGTGCACGACCGCAGACGGCCGCTGACGATATCGCTGCTGGTAGGCGGTATTAGCGGCGGTGCAAACCTCGCAGCGACAGCCGTCGTTAGCGGTGTCTCGTACCGTGCCTGGCTGCCATGATTACCGTCAAATCTGTTGTATGCTACTGCATTCGCCTATGCGCATATGCGAAAACCGTTGTGACAGTACCACTTTCATACCGGGGCCGGAAATCGGGCCGAAAGCCTTTGGCTCGTCCGGATGATATTTTGCTGAGCTTTGCATCCCCCTGCTCAGCATTGGTTTTTGATTTGCAAGATCAGCCGGTGCGGTGACGGACCGAACCGCGCCCGGGAAGAATGGGAAGAATGCGCGACCTACAGGAGCGGTTTTGGCTTCGCTTCGGCGTAGTCACGGCGATCGTACAGTTGATGCTGTCAAGGTCCGCGCGCGACGTTTGCGTTAGCACTTCTGGAATGCACGGGGCGTACCTAACCAATCGGCGTTCATCGTTTGACTCGCTCAATTCAGCGTGAGCGTTCCCGGTGTGTGACCGTTGATTCCGGCACGGTGAGCTCATCGCCGTTGCGGTACGGATTGCTTTCGTGCACAACGCGGTACGGAGCTTTCACTGGTGACGATGTTGATTGCCGGGACGAGACACGCACAGGCTGATTCGTTCTTCAGCGCGCCAGCTATAGGTGTTCGTCGTCCACTACGTATCACCCCACGGGTTGAACTCCACCCGTGAGCCCCACGGATGCGCCGTGCAAAACATGCCTTCCGAAAAATCGCCGCGTTTTGCTACAAACATGCAGACGCTGTGCCGACCGGCGCGGTTTCGCCGCGTAAGAGGGGTCATCCCCCTACCTTCATTTGCATGACAATGTTTGCGTTGGTCCACGGTGCGTGGCACGGCGCTTGGTGTTGGGAGTTGCTGACGCCGCTTCTCCAGCAAGCGGGCCACAACGTGGTCGCGCCGGAGCTCCCGAGCGACGATGGGTCGGCAGATTTCGACGCCTACGCGGATGTGATGCACAGCGCCCTGCGGGGCTGCGATGACAATGTGGTGGTCGTGGGGCACTCGTTGGGCGGTCCCACGGCGACGTTGGTCGCGGCTCGCCGACCTGCTCGGCATTTGGTGTATCTGTGTGCCGTGGTTCCAGAGGTCGGACTCAGCTTGGTAGACCAAGGGCTGGAGCAGATGACGGCGGAATTTGCCAACGGATGGGTCAAGGGATTGAGTAAGCCTGACGAGCAAGGACGGACGGTATGGGTCGACTTTGACTTTGTGCGAAAGATGTTCTATGCCGACTGCGACGAACCCACCGCGGCGGCAGCGATCGATCACCTGCGACCCCAGGCCGCCTATCCATGGACCCTGCCTTGCTCGCTGACCGAACCGCCCTCCGTCCCTTGTACTTACGTTGTCTGCGCCGAAGATCAGGTAGTCAGTCTCGAGTGGTCGAGGCGAATTGCTCACCGCATCGGCGCCGACATCGTAGAACTGCCGGGCAGTCATTCACCGCTCCTTTCACGACCGTCAGCGGTGGCTGACGTCTTGCTGCGTGTGGCTGAAGAGGGTGAGCGATAGGGAATTGACGGCCACAGTGCGGCCTGCGGCTTCGAGGAGGCGCCCCTACCGCTTTGAGCTCAGTGATGCTGACCTCCCAGTACCGCTGCTGCGCCGTTCTGCCTCACGTTCTTAACTGCCGCCTTCGCCCCATCGAGAACACGCCAAGCCTGTCTGGACGCACGACCACGTGGCCGCTGCGCCAGGTTGCGCGCACGCCAACGGAATCGAATTCGAAGTACCGGTCCAGGCTGGTGTCGATGTTGACGAACCGCCCGCATATTCGCTCAACTCGACCTTGCCCAGCAGTTTGATCCGGCGCGGGAATGGAATCGGACCGAAGTCCGTTTAGCTCGTCGAAGGCGTCGGACAGGCCGACACCCCCAGAAGAAGGTTGACGCGAAGATGACTACGGCTGAGCGAATTCTTGAACTTCTTTCTCGAAACCTTCAGGAGGTCTTCGGGGAGGGTGATGCAGCCCGGCGGCGCGCCGCCATCGAAGACCTCTACACAGACGACTGCGTGCTCTATGTTCCCAATGGCGCCTTCGTTGGGCACGCCGCATTGGACAAATTCGCCGGGGAACTACGTGCGACTCATCCGCATTTTGCCTATGTGCCGCACGGCGAGCCCCAGGCCCTACATAACGGAGGAATTCTTGCTTGGGGCTCGGGGCCGGAGGGCGAGCCGCCCGAATACACCGGGCTCGACGTTGTGGTGGCTCGCGAGGGCAAGATCGCCGCGCTATACGTCTTTCTCAATCCGAAATTGTCGTAGCGGGCTACTGGCACAGGCCATTACCCCATTTTGCCGCTGACCCTGGCGATCGGTGCGGTCGCGAACGCTGACCGCGGTATCTACGGCTTTCATGCATCTATGTGGGGAAGCATCTGGAACCCGTAGGCGGTGAGCTGTTTACACTGGTCGCGAAATCAGCGCACCTCCCCGGATTGCCGGACGTTCCTGATCGTCTTGACCTCGCACGGCGGCAGGACGTGCTGAGCGACCGAAGGTGACACGGTGAAGATCACTACCAAAATCGCCGCCGGCGGGCTCGTCGGCCTGGCCTCGCTATTCGGCTCGGGCATCGCCCACGCCGACAGCAACCAGGAGAATGAGGCATGCCAGCTGATGGACGATCCAACGGGTCCTCAATTGGGCTACGCGCCAGCCGAATACGCCTTCATGCTGCCGCGCGCCAAGATGTCGGCTGAGGACGCACGGAATGTCATGTCTGAGGCAGCCCAGGACTTCTGTCCCAATCACATAATCGACCTACCGGCCGGCTGGCGGTAACGCCTGAAGTAGCGCTTATATATCAGCAACCGCCAGAGAAGCCGCAATCGTGTAGGCCCGGACAGCGGTCGCCAATCTCAGCCGCGACCCATTAAACCGAGCCCATCCGAACGATGCATCAATCAATAGGTCGGCGAAACGGGCCAGATCCTGATCCTCCGGTGGATTGTCGGCGACCGCGATAGCAGCCCTACACAATTGGCCCGGGTTGACGTTATCTCCCCTCACAACGGCTCCCGCAAGCGTGATTAGTTCTGTAGTGCTGTCCACTTTTCTCCCGTTTCAGTTGAATCCGGACGCATTAAACGCCCTGATAAGGCTGCGTCGACGGGCGTATTGGCTACCTGTGGTTCGCCGCCAAGCGACAAGGCAAACATCCCGAATGCCCTCCTTTTGTCGCGTATGCGTCGCGATGCTCACATGAGCTATGCCTAAACCTGCGGCCGCCAACATGGTCAGCGCAGCCAGAGACGCCAGCCGTTTCATGTTACCAACGATACAAACGAGACTATAAATACAGTAGTCACTAATGAGACACAAGTGGCTCACGGTGCGAACACGAAAACGCAATTCAAATTCCGCTGGTCACCATCTCGTGGCCAATTCCTTCCACTCCCTAAGCAATTCGTCCAGCTCCGGCCGCAATGCCCGGTACAGCTAGTCAAACCTGGAATCGCGTCAGGCGCCAGATACCAGGAGAATGGGCAACGAAAGATGCTCGACGCAGCGGCCTCCGTTCGAGGGACTATCGAGAGTGACGATCAACAATCCCTATTGGGAGGCCGTCAAGGATTGCGTTGAGACCGACGGCATCCGGGGCAACCCGGTGGTCGGTTATTTCCATTTGGACCGGACCGTCGGTGAGAACATTGCCCGCTCGCCGAACCGGATGGGGCTCGTCGGGAAGTACTGCTGGAGCATTCCCGACCCCGATACCGTGACGTTCGTGGCCGAGCATGCTGAAGGCGGCCTGGTCGATCCAATCGCGGGCACCGGTTATTGGGCCTACCTGATCGCGCAGCTGGGCGTGGATGTCATCTGCTACGACTCGAACCCCGGTACGGAACTGCTCACCAATGGTTGGCACGGCGACGACCTCTATGCGGAGATCTGCGCGAAAGACTGCGCCGAAGCGGTGGCACTGCACCCTGACAGGACGCTATTGCTTTCGTGGCCGCCACATGGCCAGGATGTTGGCGCGCGAATATTGATGGCCTACAAGGGGAAACGCGTTATCTACATCGGCTACGGCCACGGCGGCGCCACTGGCGATGATCAGATGCACCTGATACTCGATACTGACTGGAGCGAAGTCGATTTCCGCCGGCCGGTGCAATGGTGGGGCCAACACGACCGAGTGACGGTGTATGTGCGTGGCGCCCAACTCGACCGGTGATCCGCGCGGTCACTGGCGGTGCGGACACGGGAATTTTTGCAAGTGGTCGGGCGTAACCTAATGCCCGACAGCAAACCAAACGAACCGCACGAACATCCCTCACAGCCTGACGCTCATCATCGCCGGTGCCCTGATATCGGGTGGCGTCGCGGTAACCGGTTTCGGCCTGATCGCAGGCGCGGCCCAAGCAGATCCGGACCACTTTCGACAAGAACGGGGTGCTACAAAGGGCCGGGGATGCGCCGGTGCCCAGGCGACTATGTGTGGCCCGGCTTGGCGGCCACAGGTTGGGACTTGAGTGTCTGCCACGTCTACCACCTCGCCAGCTTGGGCAACCCGAACGCTGACCCGAATGCGGTTGCCGACGGGCCGGGTCCTCCGCCTATTGCTATCCCGAGCACACCCCGGCAGTGCCCTCCCATCGCGTTCATGTGTCCGTAATAGCCACGCCGCCAGCCCAAACCGCGCCGTAAATTCGCCAAGTTCCGCTCGACACCTGGGTTGGTTCTGCTCGGGGCCGCCGCCGAAGCATCGACCATGTGACCAGATAGGCGGTAGTAGTGTTAGCACGAGCTCAGGAAGGGGTAGCGATGCTTGTCGACACTGGTTTCGCTGCACTCGGGCTCACGGAGTTCACCAAGATGGATGAGCGCGACGCCGCGAAACCGCGGGCGGTGCAATGCAGCTGCGCTACATAAGCATTGCGGCGCTAATCGCCGAAGCCGGCGGTGATCCCTGGGCGATCAATCAAAGCCTGCAAGCCGGCCGTCCAGCCCAGATTTCGGACCTGGCGGAGGCGTTTCATGCTGCAGGCCGGTGCACCACCGAGTCCAGCAATGCCTTCGACGAAGCCCAGCGCCGCTTCGAAGCGTCCTGGAATCGGGAAAATGGCGAGAATCCGATCAACGACTCCGCCGAAGTGCAGCGGGTAACCAAGACACTCGGCGCCCAGTCCCTACAGCTGCCCAAGATCGGCGTCGACCTGGAAAACATCGCCGCCGCCCTGGCCGAAGCACAACGAACCGGTGCGGTGCTGATCTCGACTTTGGAGGGTCAACTACAAGAACTCGACAACGAAATCGGCCAAGCGGTGGAAAAGGAGAAAGACATCCACCTCAGCGCGGCTGACCGATCCGCGCTCGACACGCTGATCACACACCTTGAACAGCAAGCCATCGACGACACCAAATCAGCGCTGGGCCAACTCGTATCGCTACGCGACGGCTACTCGGATTACTTGCAAAGAGGAATGGCCACTCTGCGCACCGACGGATACGACCCGGCGATTCTCCAATCGTTGGATGCGGCACCTCAGATTCCGCCACCAGGCACCAGCGCAGAGGACGTCAACAAGTGGTGGACATCGCTAACGCCAGAGGAGAGACAGCGCCTCATCGCTGAGCACCCCGAGGAGATCGGCAACCTCAACGGCGTCCCGGTCCTCGCGCGCAGTGACGCCAATATCGCGGTGATGACGCAGGACCTAAGCCGGGTACGCGACGTCGCCGGCCGTTACGGCGTGTCGGTCGATGACGTGGCGCGCGATCCGGGGAAATACGGACTGTCTGCCGCTGACATCACTCGCTACCAGAACGCCGATCAGACTAAGCAGGGTCTCGACCACGACGCCGGGGATCCCCTTCGTCCAAATCCCGTGTACCTGTTCGCTTATGATCCGCTGGCGTTCGGTGGTAAGGGCCGCGCGGCGATCGCCATCGGCAACCCGGACCTGGCGAAGAACACCGCGGTGATTGTGCCCGGCACCAGCAGCAGCGTGAAGGGCGGTTGGCTGCACGACAATCACAACGACGCGCTCAACCTTTTCGCCCAGGCCAACGCGGCCGACCCGAAGAATCCCACCGCGGTGATCGCCTGGATGGGATACGACGCCCCCAACGACTTCAGCGACGTCCAGCGGATTTCCACACCCGAGCTGGCCCGAACCGGCGGTCAAGCCCTGGCGCGGGACGTCAACGGTCTATGGGCAACTCACCTCGGCGCCGGCCAGCATGTCACGGTCCTTGGCCACTCTTACGGTTCGACGACGGTAGCCGACGCGTTCGCCTTGGGCCACATGCACGCCAACGATGCGGTGCTTATAGGTTGCCCGGGAACTGATTTGGCCCCGAACGCCGCGAGCTTTCACCTTGACGGTGGCCACGTGTACGTGGGAGACGCCTCGACGGATCCGGTCGGTATGCTCGGGGGGTTAAATGGCGTCAGCAAGCACTTTTTCGGCGACGACATCCCCGGCCAATTATTCGGGACCGACCCGGGCCTGGGTACCGACCCCGCCGACGACGGATTCGGATCGGTGCGGTTCCGCGCGGAGGTGCCCGGCTCTGACGGCATCAACCCGCACGACCACTCGTACTACTACCATCCCGGAAGCGAAGCCCTGCACAGTATGGCCGACATCGCCTCTGGCCATGGTGACGCGCTGGAATCCGACGGCCTGACGGCCCAACACCGTTACCAGCCGGGCAAGGTCAACATTCCTGGCCTGGGCCCGGTCGGTCTCGGTATACCCGGCTCGCCGGCCGTCATCGACCCGGAGTGGAGCCGCCCGCCGGGATCTATCACCGACAACCATGTCTTCGATGATCAACACCACCACTGAAGCGCGGCACTTGTGGGGGCGGCAACCAAGGCTTGCCGTCATAGTGGTCGTTGTCATGTTGTTAGGAGGGTGTGCGCTGGTGTTTCCTAAACCGCATTCCTCGGGTTCTAACCCATTTGATGATTCCGCCCACCCCATGACCGACGATCAGACCAAGGCCCAGGTGATCGAGCCGGCCAAGCAAATCGTCGCCGCCGCCGACTTGCAGGGCGTCACCGGCGCGTTCTCGTTCGCCTCGTGCAACGACCAAGGCGACCCGCCGTATCAGGGGACCGTCACGATCAGCTTTCTCTTGCACGGGAACCCAGACGCGTACTTTCAGCAAGTCCGCGCGGCGCTGCTGTCACACGGGTGGAACGAGGGCGCCCCACCAGGACAGCAGTACCACGGCACAACTCTGAACAAGAGCGGCGTGACCGCAAATATTGGTTACTTCCCGTCTGACCACACGTACGGGCAAATCATCCTGTATGGCGAGTGCCGCAACACGGCCAATCACAAGGGCGAAGGCCGCTGGATCGACATCACCAAGCAGTTGACTGCGCGATGAGCGTGACGGTGAACTGCGGTTAGTCGCCGCGGGCCGCCACCCCGCGGTTTGCTGAGGTTCCGTCAAGAATTTATCGAGAAACCATAAAGGTCCTGTGCTGATTCTGTTATCGACGCAAACAGCGCCCCCCACCAACTCACATCAGCACAAGGAGAACCCCCAATGTTCACTGGCCGTTTCGCAGCCCCCGCAGCCCGCACCACCCTGACCGCCGCCGCTCTCGGCCTGGCCGCGCTCGGCTTCGCCGGCACCGCAGGTGCAAGCTCGGTCGACGACGCTTTCCTTGCTCAGCTGCAGGCCGACGGGATCACGCCGCCCAGCGCGGCGCGCGCCGTCAGCGATGGACACGCCGTCTGCAAAGCGCTCGACAACGGCCACTCGGGCCAGGAGGTCATCAACGCGGTAGCCCAGTCGACGGGCCTGAGCAGCAAGGGCGCCAAGACATTCGCCGTCGACGCCGCGTCGGCCTACTGCCCGCAGTACGTCTCCTCGAGCTAACAGCGACCAGCATCGATGCGGGGACCCACCCAAGTCCCCGCATCAGTCTGTCCGGTCGGCGGCGGCCCAGCCAGCGGAGTTGGGCACCGCCGCTCGCGCGGGCATGCTTGCGTCTATGCATGTGATCAGTGGAGTCCGTGACCCAGCGGCAGGTTTTCCTCTCACCACCGCGGTGGACGACGTGAGCGAGCGTCGGCAGGCTAACCGTGCGGTCGCGGTCAGTGCCATCGGACTGACGCTGACCGGGCTCATCGAATTGGCCATCGCGCTGGTGTCTGGGTCAGTCGCCCTGCTGGGCGATGCGCTGCACAACTTGTCGGATGTGTCGACCAGCGCCCTGGTCTTCATCGGGTTTCGGGCCTCCCGCAAAATCCCCACCGAGCGCTATCCCTACGGCTACGAGCGCGCCGAAGACCTCGCCGGAATCGGTGTGGCTCTGGTGATTTGGGGCAGCGCTCTGGTCGCCGGTTTTGAAAGTGCCACGAAGCTGCTCCGTCATGGCGGAACCGGTCATGTGGGCTGGGGCATCGCCGCGGCAGCCGCGGGTATCGCAGGCAATCAACTTGTCGCCCGTTACAAGTTGGTCGTGGGCCGACGGATCCGGTCCGCGACCATGGTGGCCGACGCCAAGCATTCGTGGCTGGATGCGTTGTCCTCGGCCGGGGCGATGCTCGGGCTGATCGGCGTGGCACTCGGCTGGGGTTGGGCTGACGCAGTCGCTGGAATCGTCGTGACCGGATTCATCTGCCATGTCGGCTGGGGGGTCACCGCCGATATCGCTCACCGTCTACTCGATGGCGTCGATCCTGAAATCATCACGACCGCCGAAACCGTCGCCACCAGCGTGCCCGGTGTTACACATGCGCACGCCCGAGCCCGCTGGACCGGACGGACCCTGCGCGTTGAAGTAGAAGGCTTCCTCGACCCCGACACTGCGCTGGCAGCAGCCGACCAAATCGGTCGCAACGTGGCTTCCGCTCTGGTGCCACAAATTCCCCAGATGCACAACTTCACCTGGACGGCGCGAGCCGCGTAAATCGCTGCGCCGCAGTGCTTTTGCTCGCCGGCGTTGACGGCTAGTTTCGACGAAATCGCTCCCGAAGTTGCGGGTCGTTTTCCCACCACAATCCAGGGGGCGCGGCGCCTTCGTTCTCCGCCGCTTCGGCCGTATCCAGCTCGGCGTCGACCTGCACCGCGTGTGCCTTTTCGTCGCGGGACAGCGCGCGCATCAACAGCAGTACAAACGGCAACCCGACCACGTCACCGAGGATCCACAACACACCGGCTCCGATGGTCTGGTCTAACCGCTGATCCGGACCCCAAGAGCGGTGCAGCCCAGAGTAATACGCCTCGGCGATCAACGAACCCTGCCAGATGACCAGCCCCAGCAGTCCGTCGCCGAGGGTCTCGGCGATGGTGATGAGCAACGAAATCAGCTGGGAATACCTGCGGGGAACGGGGTCTGCTTGCAACCTGGCGTAGAAATAACTAAAACCTATGGCTACCAAAAGGATTCGAGTGGGAGCGCCGATCCATTCACTCTCGAGTGCTGCAGCATACCAGGGCGTCAGGTAAAGCAGCCACGGTGTGGCGAGCATCGCCACCGAGGTGGTCAATGGGTGTGCGAGCAGCCGGGCGAGCCGGCTCGCCAACAGCCGGTCAATGCGGTCGCGGCCAGCGGGGCCCAGTGCGTTGCGGACAACGGTGACCGGTTTGGCCTGCGCGAGGAAGAACGGCACGACGTACAGCAACAGCAGTACCTGAAGGGCACGCATCCAGAACAGAACGTAGGCATAGGCGCCGATCACGCTTGTCGTAGCCAGCGCCCACAGCACTATGCCGACGCCAAAACATCCGGCCTGCGCGGGTCCACCCGGCTGCGCGTCTTCTCGGGTATGTCGGTAGCACCACGCATATGCACTGGCCAGCAACACAATTACCGACGCAGAGACAAGGTCCAGATGCCAGGTCTGAACCACGGCGGCCCACGTCAACGGCCCCGGATAGACGCCCATAGTCACTTAGCGTATTGCCGCACGTCGACCATGCGTCCGGATGTTGGTCAGCGCCCCAGCGCCGCCAAGGCTGCGTCTTGACGCACCCGGGCGAGGGCGTTGGGGCAGTACGCCTCGGCCGCGATCGCCGTGAACTTTGCCGCACCATTGCCCGCGAACCCCGGGTTGTATTGCTCCAGGTTCTTGACGATGTCCACGCCAGTCATTCCCCCGTCGACCAAATCGCACACCTGTTTGCCGGCCGATACCGCGCGGTCGGGGTTCTGATAAGTCAACCCGGCCCGTTGCAGCGCGACGAGGAAGGATTGATCGTTGCCGTCAGCGTGGGCGTGAGCGGGCGCGGCCACGGCGATCATCGTGGCGACGCTCAAAAGCATCGACAGGCGTCTCATAGCTCCCCGATTCTCGCAGAGGCAGGGCGGGTGCGCATCCCGGGCGAACGCCTATCCGGCGGGCGAGGCAACTTCGGATGGTGTTATCTAGGACGACGTGGCTGCCATCATCGTTCTCGACGTCTTCGTCGGCATCATCGCTGTGCTTGGGCTGATCGCCCTTGCGAATCAGCCACGGGCACAGCACAAAAAACCGCACGCCAGAGGCGTCGTGATGGTCATCGATCGGCTTGCGCCGCGCCGCAAGAGCCTTGCCCGGCTCGAGGTGAGGCTGCGGATGGCAGGACCGGCTGTGCGTTACGAGGTAGGGCTCGACCTTGAAGCGGATGGCAATCGGTTCGACGTATCAACGCCCAAACCTGCGATACGTCCGTCAATGGGGTGCGATGACGAAGAAATGTCGTGGGATCTTGAGATTCCCGACGAGGACCTCGACAGAGTCTGGGTGATCGCCTCCTGGATGGAGGCCCGCGGTACCAATCTGAGAATGGCGGCACTCGCGTGGAATTTGAGCACGCCAGAGATCTACGAGTGGAAGTGGGCGGCCGATTGGTTTCTCTCGCGGGCCGGCCACTGGCGGAAGCGACGATCCGTCACGACGCCGCCACGCACCATTCCCGGACTGGGCCCCCTGGAACTGGGCCGGGCACCCGGCCGTCGGCGCGTGCTGCAACGCGCCACAAAACCCGATGACGGCGAGGCCGCGCCGACCGAAGGTTGACGCCCGGGCCGTTAAGAGGTGCTGGTAGGGGCAGGGCTAGGGGTGTCGCTAGGGGTGTCGCTCGCGGAACTAGTGGTCGAGACCGCATCCGGGCAGTACGCGTTGGCGGCGATTGCCGCGAACTTGCTGGCTTTGTCCGGGTTCAGCGAGGTGTTCTTTTTTGTGAGCGTCGTGACGACATCCGACATCTCCGTGCCCCCGCTGACCTTGTCACACACCCATTTGCCTGCCCCTACCGCGGCATCCTGGTCGGTAAAGGTGATGCCGGCCGCTTTGAGTGAGGCGATGAATGAGTCGTCGGTGCTGTCGGCGTGCGCGGGCGCGGCGATGCCGATCATGGCGGCAAAGCTTGTCAGGGCCAGGAGTAGCTTCATGGCTTACAGATTCTCCCAGAGTGGCTGTCAACCCGCATCTCGTGGGAAAACACCGCGGGGGTCGTCAACCCAAGGTTGACAGCTATCCTTGCGTCAACCTACCGTTGACGCATGTCTGACTCCACCCGCGTCGCCTACCCGGTCCGGCTCGACGAGCTGATCAACGCCATAAAACGAGTGCACACCAACGCGCTGGACCAACTGACCGATGCCGTATTGGCTGCCGAGCACCTGGGCGAGATCGCCGACCACTTGATCGGGCACTTCGTCGACCAGGCGCGCCGTTCGGGAGCCTCCTGGACCGACATCGGAAAGAGCATGGGTGTCACCAAGCAGGCCGCGCAAAAGCGGTTCGTCCCCCGAGCCGAGGCGACCACCCTGGATCCCGAACAGGGCTTCGGGCGCTTCACCCCGCGGGCTCGCAATGCCGTCGTCGCGGCCCAGAACGCCGCACACGAGGCCGCCAACAGTGAGATCACCCCCGACCATCTGCTGCTCGGTGTGCTCAGCGATCCGGCCGCGCTGGCCACCGTGTTGTTGCACCGACAGCACGTCGACGCCGAGGCCGTCCGCACCTCCGTCGCCAGCTCCGTCGCCGCCCTCCGGACGGATGCCGAGCTGCCGGAGCTCATTCCGTTCAGCGGCCCGGCACGCAAGGCGCTCGAACTGACCTTCCGCGAGGCGCTTCGGCTCGGCCACAACTACATCGGCACCGAACACTTGCTGCTGGCCCTGCTCGAACTCGAAGGCGATGCCGGACCGCTGCACTCCGCAGGCATCGACAAGGAACGCGTCGAGGCCGATCTGATCGCCGCGCTCGAATCCCTGACCAGCAATAAGGGTGCTGATCAAGACGGCTGACCGGTGTGCGGTAACCCTCCTCTTGGCGATGCCCGGTGTGCAATTATGCGAAGGTCCCTGCAAGGGTGCCGAGGAGGCAACGATGCATCGCTGGCTGATCGTCCTGTCCGCCTTCCTCGTTGCCGCCGCGAGCGTCACCGCTGCCGGCGTTGCGGCTCCCCGCGCACGGGCCGGCGACGCACCGATCGGCCACCTCGGTGACACCCTGCGGGTGGATACCGGCACCTACATCGCCGACGTCACCGTCAGCAGCGTGGCCCCCTGCGACCCGCCGCCCGGATTCGGCTACACACGCAGCGGCGTTCCGGTGAAAAGCTTTCCCGGCAGCACCGTTGACCGCGCCGACGTGACGGTCCGCTCGATCCGGGTGCCCAATCCGTTCATCATGGCCACCACCTTCAGCTTCGACGGGGTGACACCATTCGCCGACGCCTACAAGCCGCGGGCCTCGGATGCGCACGCGCTGGACAACGTGCTCGTGAATGCGCCGAACGGGACGATCGTCCGCGGCGGCGTGTACTGGGACGCCTACCGCGATCCGGTCTCCAATGTCGTGCTGCTGGACAAGAAGACGGGCCGGCATCTCGCGCAGTGGAACCTCTGACGCTGCAAGTCCACCTCGCCACGACGGATTCCGTCGATGCCGACGAGCTGGCCACCATAGCCGCGCGCACTTTCCCGATGGCATGTCCGCCCTCGATGGCGTCTGAGAACATCGCGTCGTTCATCGACAGCAATCTGTCGGCTACCCGGTTCGCGGAGTACTTGACCGATCCGCAACGTGCGGTGCTCACCGCGCAACAGGACGGCCGGATTGTCGGTTACGCGATGCTCATTCGCGGAGTCGACGACGACACCGACGTGCAGCGAGCTGTCGAACTTCGCCCAGCGGCTGAGCTGTCAAAGTTGTATCTGCTGCCCGACTTTCACGGCACCGGGGCCTCAACGGCACTGATGCAACGTACGCTGGCTATCGCCGCCGAATGGGGTGTGCGCTGTGTCTGGCTGGGCGTCAACCAAAAAAACCAACGCGCACAACGCTTTTACACTAAGAGCGGCTTTGAAATCAACGGCACCAGGACGTTTCAGGTGGGCGCTGGCCGCGAAGACGACTTCGTCATGGTCCGCGAGGTGCGTTAACCCCGGCGGTCAGCGCCAAAAGCCGTGAAGTGGCCCGCAGGTACTTCTTTCGGTACCCGCCGGCCAGCATCTCCTCGCTGAAGATGGTGTCCAGCTTCGCCCCGGAAGCCACCACCGGGATGCCGGCGTCGTACAGCCGATCGGTCAGCGACACCAACCTCAGCGCGACGTTCTGGTCGTCGATACCGTGCACCCCGGTCAAGAACACCGCTGTCACACCCTCGATGAGGGTCAGATACCGCGACGGGTGCATGGTCGCCAGGTGCGCGCACAGCGCGTCGAAGTCGTCAAGCGTCGCGCCCTCGACGGCTGCGGCACGCACCGCGACCTGCTCGTCCGACAGCGGCTGGGGCGCCGGGGGCAGATCGCGGTGCCGGTAGTCCGGCCCCTCGATCCGCACAGTGATGAAAATCCTTGCCAGCGTATTGATCTCACGCAGAAAGTCTTGGGCGGCAAACCGGCCCTCGCCGAGTTGCTCGGGCAGCGTATTGGAGGTCGCGGCCACCGACACACCCCGCTCGACCAACGACGAGAGCATCCGCGAGATGAGCGTGGTGTTGCCCGGATCGTCGAGTTCGAACTCGTCGATGCACACCGCCGTGTAGTTGGCCAACAGATCGATGCACTCGACGAAGCCGAACACCCCGGCCAGCTGGGTCAGCTCCCCGAATGTCGCAAACGCCTTGGGATGAGTCGGCGCATCCGGCGCCCCATCCGGTCCCGGGCCGGGCAACAGGTAGTAGGCCGACGCCAGCAAGTGAGTTTTGCCCACGCCGAAACCGCCATCCAGATACAGCCCGACGCCGGGCAATACCACCCGTTTGCCCAACAGCTTTCGTCGGCCGGCCCGGCGCTCGACCGCCTGTCGGCAGAAATCCTGGCAAGCCACTACGGCGGCAGCCTGGCTCGGTTCGGCCGGATCGGGGCGATAGGTCGCGAAGCTCACGTCGGTGAACGTTGGCGGCGGCCTCAATTGGGCGATCAGCCGTTCCGGCGACACACTGGGGTGCCGATCCACCAGATGAGCCACCCGGCCGGACGCGCCGGACACGTCCGGAGAGGTCGACCCGTGCATGCAGGAACTGTAGCGGCGTGTTGCAATCAAACTCATGCCCGACTCTGACGCCCGCAGAGCCGCCGAGATGCCGCTGACGTTGCTCGGCTCGGCGCGTGAACTCGACGACGGCGAACTCCCCCAGCTCTACGCCTATCCCGACCGAGACGGGACGTGGGTACGGGCGAACTTCATCACCAGCATCGACGGCGGCGCCACCGCCGACGGCAAAACCGGCGCGATGGCGGGGCCCGGCGACCGGTTCATCTTCAACCTGCTGCGGGAACTCGCCGACGTCATCGTGGTCGGCGCGGGCACGGTACGGATCGAGGGTTATTCCGGCGCACAGCTGGGCGTCGCCCGGCGCCAGCGCCGGCAGGCCCGGGGGCAAAGCGAAGTCCCGCGACTGGCGATCGTCACCAAGTCGGGTCGCCTCGAGCGGGATATGGGGGTCTTCACCCGGACCGAGGTGCCACCGCTGGTGCTCACCTGCACGGCGGCCGCCGATGAGACACGCCGTCTGCTCTCCGATCTTGCCGAGGTGATCGACTGCTCCGGTAGCGATCCCGACAAGGTCGACGAGACCGCCTTACTGGCGATCCTCGCGGCTCGCGGTATGCGCCGCGTCCTGACCGAAGGCGGGCCGATGCTGCTCGGCGCGTTCGTCCAGCGGAACCTGCTCGACGAGCTGTGCCTGACCATCGCGCCCTACGTGGTCGGCGGCCTAGCGCGACGCATCGCGACCGGCCCGGGCCAATTGCTGACCCGGATGCGCTGCGCGCACATTCTCACCGACGATGCCGGCTACCTGTACACCCGCTACGTGAAGGGCTGACCGCGCGATGAAACGGCAACCCCGGGCGGGGTGGCTACTGTGGTCGGCATGAGCCGGCACATCACGTCCACCACGATCCTGGTCGCGGTGAGCATCGTGGTGGCCGGCTGCGTCCCGGGCCTGGCCGCAGACCCGCGGTTCGCCACCAATTCCGGCGCCCGCCCACAAGGCGCGGCCACCACGAAGCCGCCGCCGGCCGGTCCGCCGCCGATCGCGGCACCCAAGAACGACTTGTCCTGGCACGACTGCACGTCGCAGCTTTTCAACGACGCGGCACTGCATTTCGCAGCCGGGATCCAGCTGGACTGCGCGAACTACGACGCCGACCTCGACCCGGTCAACGGCGGGTCCGGGACCGTGACCATTGGCGTGGTCCGCGCCCGGTCCAATCAGACCCCGAAGGACGCGGGCCCCCTTGTCTTCACCACCGGCTCCGACCTGCCGTCCTCGGCGCAGTTGCCGGTCTGGCTCGCACAGGCGGGCGCCGACGTGCTGCAAACCCACCCCATCGTCGCCGTCGACCGCCGCGGCATCGGCATGTCGAGCCCGATCGACTGCCGGGATCACTTTGCCCGGCAGGCGATGCGCGATCAGGCGCAATTCCAGACCGGCGACGACCCGGTCGCCAATCTCTCCGACATCTCCAACACCGCCACCACAAACTGCACCGACGCCATCGCGCCAGGCGACGGCGCGTACGACAACGCACACGCCGCCTCGGACATCGAGCGACTGCGCAGCCTCTGGGACGTACCCGCCGTCGCGCTGGTCGGCATCGGCAACGGCGCCCAGGTGGCGCTGGCCTACGCCGCATCGCGGCCCGACAAGGTCGCCAGATTGATCCTCGACTCCCCGATTGCCTTGGGGGTCAACGCCGAAGCGGCCGCCGAGCAACGGGTCAAAGGCCAGCAGGCCGCACTCAACGCGTTCGCCGCGCAGTGCCTTGCGGTGAACTGCGCGCTGGGTCCCGATCCGAAGGGCGCCGTCAGCGCGCTGCTGGCCGACGCCCGCGCGGGCAAGGGGCCCGGCGGCGTGTCGGTGGCCGAGGTGGCCAACGCCATCACCGTCGCGTTGGGCTTCCCCTCCGGCGGCCGCGTCAGTGCCACCACGAACCTGGCCAACGCATTGACCGCGGCGCGCTCCGGTGACACCAACCAGCTGAACAGCTTGATCAACCACGCCGATGCCACCCAGGACTCAGACGGCCAGTTCGTCAACTCCTGCAGCGACGCGATCAGCCGCCCGACCCCGGATCGGGTTCGCGAACTGGTAGTCGCGTGGGGGAAGCTCTATCCGCAGTTCGGCACGGTCGCCGCGCTCAACTTGGTCAAATGCGTGCACTGGCCCACTGGTTCGCCGCCGGCGGCGCCGAAGAAGCTCAAGGTCGACGTCCTGTTGTCGGGTGTGCAGAACGACCCGATCGTGGGTAGCGAAGGGGTCGCCGCGACAGCGGCGACGATCATCAACGCAAACGCGGCCAGCAAGCGGGTGATGTGGCAGGGCATCGGCCACGGCGCCAGCATCTACTCGCCGTGCGCGGTCCCGCCACTGATCGGCTATCTCAACAGCGGCAAGCTGCCCGGAACCGACACCTACTGCCCCGCCTGATACTTGGGGTCCGGTCCCGCCGGTGTACGGTGCGCTGGTGACGGCAGCTGACTCGACCCGAACCGGCTTGCGCGATTGGATGATGGCCGGATTCCGTCCCCGCACCGGCCCACCGAGCGCGGCGACGATATTGCGGTCGGCGCTGTGGCCGTTGGCCATTATGTCGGTGCTGCACCGCAGCATCGTGCTCCCCGCCAACGGCAATATCACCGACGACTTCAAACCGGTCTACCGCGCGGTGAATAACTTCCGGCACGGCCTGGACATCTACAACGAGCACTTCGACTACGTCGACCCGCACTACCTGTATCCGCCCGGCGGCACGCTGCTGATGGCGCCCTTCGGCTATTTGCCTTTCACGCCGTCGCGATATTTGTTCATTCTGATCAACACCGTGGCCATCCTCATTGCCTGGTACCTGCTGCTGCGGCTGTTCAAGTACACGCTGTCCTCGGTGGCCGCCCCGGCCCTGCTGCTGGCCATGTTCTGCACCGAAAGCGTGAGTAGCACGCTGGTGTTCACCAATATCAACGGCTGCGTCTTGCTGGCGGAGATGCTGTTTTTGTGGTGGCTACTCGACGGGAAGAAAGGCCATCAGTGGTGGGCCGGCATCGCGATCGGGCTGACGCTAACGCTTAAACCTGTGCTCGCGCCGCTGCTGTTGCTGCCCTTCCTGAATCGCCAGTGGCGAGCGTGGGTGACAGCAATCGTGGTTCCGGTGGCGATCAACCTGGCCGCCTGGCCGCTGGTCAGTCACCCGATGGACTTCTTCACCAAAACGGTCCCGTACATTCTGGGCACGCGTGACTACTTCAACAGCTCCATCGAGGGCAACGGCGTGTACTTCGGCCTGCCCACCTGGCTGATCGTGTTCCTGCGGATCCTGTTCACGCTGCTCGCGATCGGCGCGTCTGTGGCTGCTGTACCGCTACTACCGCACCCGCGACCCGCTGTTCTGGTTCACCACCTCGTCGGGCGTGCTGCTGCTGTGGTCCTGGCTGGTGCTGTCGCTGGCCCAGGGCTACTACTCGATGATGCTGTTCCCGTTCCTGATGACGGTCGTGCTGCCCAACTCGCTGATCCGGAACTGGCCGGCGTGGCTGGGTATTTACGGCTTCATGACGCTGGACGGCTGGCTGCTGTTCAACTGGATGCGCTACGGCCGCGCGCTGCAATACCTGAAGATCACCTACGGGTGGTCGTTGCTGCTGATCGTGGTGTTCACCGTCCTCTACTTCCGCTACCTGGACGCCAAGGACGAAAACCGGCTCGAGGACGGCATCGATCCGGCGTGGCTGACGGCCGAACGGGAGCGCGCTAGCGTGGACGCATGACCTCCCCCGACGTGTCGCCTGCCAAGGTGCAACTGACCGACGACGAGTGGCGCAAGAAGCTCACCCCACAGGAGTTCGGGGTGCTCCGTCGCGCCGGAACCGAACGGCCCTTCACCGGTGAGTACACCGACACCAAAACCGAAGGCGTCTACCAATGCCGGGCCTGCGGCGCCGAATTGTTCCGCAGCACAGAGAAATTCGAGTCACACTGCGGCTGGCCGTCGTTCTTCGACCCGGCGAACTCCGACGCGGTGATCCTGCGACCCGACCGTTCGCTGGGCACGACGCGCACCGAGGTGCTGTGCGCCAACTGCCACAGCCACCTGGGCCATGTGTTCGCCGGCGAGGGTTACCCGACGCCGACCGATCAGCGGTACTGCATCAACTCGATCTCGCTGCGCCTGGTCCCGGCGGGCTAGCCCCAGGATTCACGGCTTCGGTCAGTCCATCCGGGTGGCATGGACTTCCCAGAACGGAGCGTGTACCCGGCCGTTGACCAACCACGGCTCCATCGCCCGGAACCGGTCCAGCAGGGTCTGCGCCTGCTCGGCCATGTCGGGATTGCGCGCGGCCATCATCTCGATCGTCTCGGCGCTCATGTTGACCTGGTAGGTGGTCGTACCCAAGTAAGTGATCTCCCAGCCGCCGACCGGCAGCACCTCACGAAAATCGTCCCCGGACAACGACCGCATCATTTTGAAGCCGTTGACGTCGTGCTCGCCGAATTCGAACATGTAGAGCCGCGCTCCCGGCTTGGTAGCCCGGTGCAGCGCATGCACATAAGACTTCTGCAGCTCCGGATCGGTGCTGAAGGTGTGGTAGAAGGCGCAGTCGACGACGGTGTCGAACCGGTTGTCCAGCCCGTCCAGCTTGGTCGCGTCGGCCTGCTCGAAGTTCACCGACACCCCGGCCTTCCGCGCGTTTTCCCGCGCTCGCTCCAGGGCGCCCGCCGACCCGTCGATCCCGGTCGCCGAGTAGCCCGCCGACGCGTAGTAGATCGCGTGATGGCCCGGGCCGGTGCCCGGGTCCAGCACCTCACCTTTGACCGCGCCCAGCGCGACCAGCTGCTGCACCACCGGTTGCGGACCGCCGATATCCCACGGCGTGGCGGTCGGCAAGCCATGCGACAGCCGGTCGTCGCGATACATCTGCTCGAAACGGGTCGGATCGGTCGGGTCGAACGCGGTCGTCATGTGTCCCCTTTGTTTCCGGTTGGTTTTAGGTCCCCGTCACGGCAAGGCGTTCACCAGTTGCTCGACCGGCACCCGCGGACCGGTGAAAAACGGCGTCTCTGCACGGGTATGCCGTCGGGCGTCGGTGGCACGCAGCTCTCGCATCAGGTCGACGATGCGATCCAGTTCGGGCGCCTCGAAGGCCAGGATCCATTCGTAGTCGCCGAGCGCGAACGCCGGCACCGTGTTGGCACGGACGTCCTTGTACTCGCGGGCGGCCATGCCGTGCTCGGCGAGCATGCGGCGGCGCTCCTCGTCGGGCAGCAGGTACCACTCATAGGACCGCACGAACGGATACACGCAGATGTAGGCGCCGGGCTCCTCGCCGGCCAGAAATGCCGGGATGTGGCTTTTGTTGAACTCGGCCGGCCGGTGCAGCGCCACACTGCTCCATACCGGCGAGCAGGCCCGTCCCAGTGTGGTGGTACGCCGGAAATCGGCGTAGGTCGCTTGTAGTGCTTCGACACGTTCGGCGTGCGTCCAGATCATGAAATCGGCGTCGGCCCGCAGCCCCGCCACGTCGTAGAGACCGCGCACCACGACGCCGCGTTCTTCCTGCAACTTGAAAAACGTCGACGCATCATCGGTCACGGCGTCGCGCTGCTCGCCGAGCACGCCGGGCCGCACCGAGAACACCGAGAACATCAGGTAGCGAAGCTGCGAGTTCAGGGCGTCAAAGTCGAGTTTCGCGTCGAGTTTGGCCATGAAACCTATCGTGCCACTTCTGCATCCACGGCCTCGACGGCCCCGATGACGCGCTCAACCGCGCGGCCCGCCGCCCCGACACACGCCGGCACGCCGATCCCGTCGAGGTAGCTGCCGGCCACAGCGAGCGTCGGCGGCAGACCGGCGCGCACCTCGGCGACCAGATCGGCGTGGCCCGGCCCGTACTGCGGCATCGCGTCGATCCACCGCCGCACCCGGGCGTCGACCAGTTCAACGTCCAGCCCGAATACGGTCTGCCAGGTCGCCGATCGACCAGGACAGCAGCTCATCGTCGGACGCGCTTGCGGCCACGTGCTCGCCCGCCCGACCGAACGACAGCCGCAGGAATTGTGTGTCGCCGGGTATCCCCCACTTGCGCGACGACAGCGTGACTGCCTTGGCCCGCAGCGCCTCTCCGCTGGCCACCAGTACACCGGAGCACTCCGGAAACGGCGTGTTGCCCGGCACTGCCAGCGCCACCACCACCGACGACGCACTACTGATCCGGCTCGCGGCGGCGAAGGTGCGCGGGGCGATTTCGGCCACCAGGCGCGTTACCCGCGGGGCCGGAACCGCCAGGATCACCCCGTCGGCGTGCCACTGAGCGCCGGTGTCGTCGAGCAACGTCCAGCCGCGCCCGGCCCGCTCGAGCCGGTCCACCGTGGCTTGGACCCACCGTGGCCGGCTGCGCTCGACGAGCTCGTCGATCAGCACCTGGTAGCCGCCGTTTAGTGCGCCGAATACCGGCGCGCCGGTAGCCGGCGGCAACCCCTGCCGGACCGCGTCGGTCAGGCTGGTGGCGCCGCGATCCAGGGCCGCCGCCACGCTGGGCGCGGCCGCACGCAGCCCAATCGTCGCCGCCGACCCCGCATACACCCCGCCCAGCAGCGGGTCCACCGACCGGGCCACGGACTGCTCGCCGAACCGGTCGCCCACCAACTCGGCCACCGCGGGATCGCTGCCCGGCTGCCAACTGAAGGGGCGGGCAGGTTCGGCATCGATCCGTGCGACCGTCGCCTCGTCGACCAATCCGGCCAGCGACGACGCCGACGACGGAATCCCGACGACCGTGGCCGTCGGCAGCGGATGCAACTCGCGCTGGCTGTAGATCAACGGCCGGGCGCCGGTGGTGGCCAGTTGACGATCCGACAGCCCCAGCTCGGAAAGCAGCGCAGGCATCTCGGGCCGGCGCCGCACGAACGCCTCGGCCCCCAGGTCCATCGGCCGTCCGGCGACCAGCTCGGTGCGCAGCACCCCGCCGAGCTTCTCACCCGGATCGAACAGCGTGATGCCGGCGTCGTCACCGGCCGCCGCGCGCAGCCGGTAGGCCGCCGTCAATCCTGAGATTCCGCCGCCCACAACACAATACGAGCGCGAACTCATAGCGAGTGGACCAGCGATACCAGGTCGGTCAGCACGCCGGGATCGGTCTCCGGCAGCACTCCGTGGCCGAGATTGAAGACGTGGCCCGCGGCGCCGGCGTCGACGGCGCGGCGTCCGTCGTCGACGACAGCCCGGGCGGCGCGTTCGGTCACCGGCCAGCCGGCCAGCAGCACCACCGGATCGAGGTTGCCCTGCAGCGCCGTGCCGGGTTCGACGCGGGTGGCGGCATCGGTGAGCGCGGTTCGCCAGTCCACCCCGACGACCGTCGCTGTGGCCGGTTTCAGGGCCGCCGACATCGCGCCCAGCAGTTCGGCGGTCCCGACCCCGAAGTGCGTCATCGGCACGCCGTATTCGGCCAGGGTGGCGAATACCCGGGAGCTGTGCGGCAGCACGTACTGGCGGTAGTCGGCCAGCGACAGCGTCCCCGCCCACGAGTCGAACACCTGGATGGCGTCTACCCCGGCATCGATCTGACCGCGCAGGAACGTGACGGTGAGATCGGTCAGCTTCGACATCAACGCATGCCAGCTCGTCGTTTCGGCCAGCATCATCGCCTTGGTGCGGGCGTGGTTACGGCTGGGGCCACCTTCGACCAGATAGGACGCCAGCGTGAAGGGCGCACCGGCGAAACCGATCAGCGGAACATCACCCAGCTCGTCAACCAGCAGCGAAACCGTCTCGCAGACGGGTTGAATAGCTTGTGGATCAAGGGGTTTCATCGCGTCGATGTCGGCATCGGTGCGCACCGGGTGCGCGATCACCGGTCCGACGTCGGTGACGATGTCCAGATCCACGCCCGCGGCGCGCAGCGGCACCACGATGTCTGAGAACAAGATCGCCGCATCGACGCCGTAGCGGCGTATCGGCTGCAGGGTGATCTCGCAGGCCACTTCGGGCTCGAAACACGCCGCCAGCATGCTGTGCTGTTCGCGCAGTGCCCGGTATTCGGGCAGCGAGCGACCGGCCTGCCGCATGAACCACACCGGCACCCGGTTGGGTTTGCGCCCGATGACAGCTGCCAGGTACGGCGACTCGGGAAGCTCGCGACGAGTACTCATTGGCCTTAATGCTGCCACGACGGCCGGGCAGCCCGTCCCGCGTGCCGGATGCCGCTGCGTAATATCAACGACCGCAACGCGATCTCAGGAGTGCTCAGAAAATGCCCAAGCCCATCAGTTACGACGAGTTCCCCAGCCTTCGGTGTGAAACCGGCGAAAACGGCGTGCTGACGCTGGTTCTCGACGCACCCGGGCTGAATTCGGTCGGGCCACAAATGCACCGCGACCTCGCCGACATCTGGCCGGTGATCGATCGCGATCCAGCCGTGCGCGTCGTTCTGGTGCGCGGCGAGGGCAAGGCGTTCTCCTCCGGCGGCAGCTTCGACCTGATTGCGGAAACCATCGGCGACTATGACGGCCGGATCCGCATCATGCGCGAGGCCCGCGATCTGGTGCTCAACATGGTCAACTTCGACAAGCCGGTGGTCTCGGCGATCCGCGGTCCAGCCGTCGGCGCCGGCCTGGTGGTCGCGCTGCTCGCCGACATCTCGGTGGCAGGCCGGACCGCGAAACTCATCGACGGGCACACCAAACTCGGGGTGGCGGCGGGTGACCACGCCGCGATCTGCTGGCCACTGCTGGTCGGCATGGCCAAGGCCAAGTACTACCTGCTCACCTGCGACACGCTGCTCGGCGACGAAGCCGAGCGCATTGGACTGGTCTCCACCTGCGTCGACGACGACGATGTACTCCCGACCGCAACCCGCCTCGCCGAGAATCTGGCGCAGGGCGCCCAAAACGCGATTCGCTGGACCAAACACAGCCTGAACTACTGGTACCGCATGTTCGGCCCCACCTTCGAAACGTCGCTTGGCCTGGAATTCCTCAGTTTCAGCGGCCCCGACGTGCAGGAAGGCCTCGCCGCGCATCGCGAGAAGCGTCCGGCCCGATTTTCTGGCGGAACTGCCAGCTGAGCAGGCTCAATGAGTGCTGATAACGGGTTGGTCGCGACGGGTGCGGGAATCGGCGCGCCTGTTTCGGCGGGTCGGGCGTTAGGTCTACCGTCAAACGCTGTGACCTCAGCTGAACCGGCACCATTCCGCGAGGCAGTAGCGGCGATGAACGCCGTCACCGCGCGGCCGGAGATCGAGCTGGGCCCCATTCGGCCGCCGCAGCGCCTGGCGCCCTACAGCTACGCGCTGGGAGCCGAAGTCAAACATCCCGACCTCGAGGTCGTCCCCGAGCGATCCGAGGGCGACGCCTTCGGTCGGCTGATCCTCTTGTACGACCCGGACGGCGCCGAAGCCTGGGACGGCACCATCCGCCTGGTCGCCTACATCCAGGCCGACCTGGACCCCAGTGAGGCCGTCGATCCCCTGCTGCCGGAAGTGGCGTGGAGCTGGCTGGTCGATGCGCTGGAATCCCATACCGACAACGTCACAGCCCTCGGCGGCACCGTCACCGCCACCACATCGGTACGCTACGGCGACATCTCCGGACCGCCTCGCGCCCACCAGCTAGAGCTGCGGGCATCGTGGACGGCGACTAGCCCCGAAGTCGGCGTCCATGTCGAGGCGTTCTGCGACGTGCTGGAGCACGCCGCGGGCCTACCACCGACCGGAGTCACCGATCTGGGCTCGCGGTCACGCGCCTGACATGGGCGAACCGGCGGCCGATGCGCCCGGCGGCACCGAACCCAGCCCTACGCCGCTGCTGCACCCGACCGACGGGATACCCAATCTCTCCGTCACCGTCGACGAGATCGAGGTGGCCGCAGAACTCCTGGACGCCGGGCGCGGACCGTTTGCCGTCGACGCCGAGCGCGCGTCGGGTTTCCGCTACTCCAACCGGGCCTATCTGATTCAGATCCGGCGGGCCGGCGCCGGCACCGTGCTCATCGATCCGGTCAGCCACGGCGCGGACCCGTTGACCGCGCTGCGGCCCGTCGCCGAGGTGCTCAACTCGGACGAATGGATTCTGCACGCCGCCGACCAGGATCTGCCCTGCCTGGCCGAGGTCGGCATGCGGCCGCCGGCGCTGTACGACACCGAGCTTGCCGGACGGCTGGCCGGGTTCGAGCGGGTGAACCTGGCGACCATGGTCCAGCGGCTGCTGGGTCTCGGGCTGGCCAAGGGCCACGGCGCGGCCGACTGGTCCAAGCGCCCGCTGCCCGCCGAATGGCTGAACTACGCGGCCCTCGACGTGGAACTGCTCATCGAACTGCGCGCGGCGATCTCGGGTGTCCTGGCCGAGCAAGGCAAAACAGATTGGGCTGCACAGGAATTCGACTATCTGCGCACCGTGGGCATCAGCGAGGTTGCACCGGCGTGGCGGCGCGACCGCTGGCGGCGAACGTCGGGGATCCATCGGGTGCGTGACCCGCGAGGCCTGGCCGCGGTTCGCGAATTGTGGACGGCGCGTGACCGTATCGCGCAGCGCCGCGACGTCGCGCCCCGGCGCATCCTGCCGGATTCGGCCATCATCGACGCCGCCATCGCCGATCCGAAGACGGTTGACGATCTGGTGGCCTTGCCCGTGTTCGGCGGGCGCAACCAGCGTCGCAGCGCCGCGATGTGGTTGGCGGCCCTGGAAACGGCCCGGCAAAGCCGGGAGCCGGCGGACGAGGTCGAGCCGCCCGACGGGCCGCCCCCGCCGGCGCGCTGGAGCAGACGGAAACCGGAGGCCGCCGCCCGGCTGGAGGCGGCCCGGGCGGCGCTGTCGGAGGTGTCGGAGCGGGTGGGGGTTCCGACGGAGAACCTGGTCTCACCCGATCTGGTGCGGCGGCTGTGCTGGGGCTGGCAAGACGCAGCCGACCCCGTCGAGGCAGTCGAAGAGTTCTTGTGCGCCGGCCACGCGCGGGCATGGCAGCGAGAGCTCGTGGACCCCGTGCTGGCGGCGGCGGTGCAGCCGCCGGCAGAGACGGGCAGCGCCGGCGTTTAGTCGAGGTGCTCGCGGATCTCTGTTTCGGTAACACAAGCGCCCAGCGCGGCAACCCAACCGGTGATGCGGCGGGCCACGTCCTGGTCGGTCAGCCCCAGATCGGCCAGCACCTCACCCCGCGAGGCGTGCTCGTAGAACTCCTGCGGCAATCCGACGTCGCGGCACGGGACGTCGATCTCCGCACGCCGCAATGCGGCCGACACCGCTGAACCCACACCGCCGTTGACCCCGTTGTCCTCCAGCGTGACGAGCAGTTTGTGCTGCGCCGCCAGTTCGAGAACACCGTCAGACACCGGCAGCACCCAGCGCGGGTCGATCACCGTCACGCCGATTCCCTGGTTGTGTAGCCGCTTGGCCACCTCCAACGCCATCGACGCGAACGCGCCCACCCCCACCAACAGCACGTCGTGGTTCAACCCGGCGGCCGGCACCGCGAGCACGTCAATGCCCGAGACGCCCGACCCGATCCGCTCCAGCGCCGGAATGTCTTCGCCCACATCGCCTTTGGGAAAGCGGATCGCTGTCGGGCCGTCGTCGACGTCAACCGCCTCACCGAGTTCCTCACGCAAGCGGGTGGCGTCCCTGGGCGCGGCTACCCGCATCCCGGGCACGATGCCCAGCATCGACATATCCCACATGCCGTTGTGGCTCGCACCGTCCGAACCGGTTATCCCGGCTCGGTCGAGCACCATCGTGACGGGCAGCTTGTGCAGCGCCACATCCATCATGATCTGGTCGAACGCCCGGTTGAGGAACGTCGAATAGATGGCCACCACCGGGTGCATGCCGCCCATCGCGAGTCCGGCCGCCGACGTCATCGCGTGTTGCTCGGCGATGCCGACGTCGAACAAGCGATCCGGGAACTGCTGCCCGAATGCCGTCAGCCCGGTGGGGCCGGGCATCGCCGCGGTGATCGCCACGATGTCGCGGCGCTTTTTGGCGCACTCGATAAGCCCGTCGGAAAAGACCTTCGTCCAGCCCGGGCCGGCGACCTTGGTGACCTGCCCGGTGGCCGGGTCGATCGGGACGGTGGAGTGCATCTGCTCGGCCTCGTCGGCTTCAGCCGGGGCGTATCCCATTCCCTTGCGGGTAGCGACGTGCACGATCACCGGGCCGCCGAAGCCGCGGGCATGGCGCAGCGCGACCTCCACCGCACGTTCATCGTGGCCGTCAACCGGACCCACGTATTTCACGCCGAGATCGGTGAACATCAGCTGCGGCGACAACGAATCTTTGATGCCCGCCTTGACGCTGTGGATGAAGCGGTAGGCGATCTTGCCGAAAAGCGGCATTGAGCGCACCACGTCGCGGCCCTTTTCCAGCATCTGCTCGTAGGCCGGTTGCAGGCGCAGCGTGGCCAGGTGGTCGGCAACGCCGCCGATGGTGGGTGCGTAACTGCGGCCGTTGTCGTTGACCACGATGATCACCGGACGGCCAGAAGCGGCGATGTTGTTCAGCGCCTCCCAGCACATACCGCCCGTGAGCGCACCATCCCCAACCACCGCGACCACATGCCGGTTGCGGTGCCCGGTCAGCTCGAATGCCTTGGCCAGGCCGTCGGCATACGACAGCGCCGCGCTGGCGTGGCTGGACTCCACCCAGTCGTGTTCGCTCTCGGCGCGAGACGGATACCCGGACAGCCCGCCCTTTTTGCGCAGGCTTTCGAAGTCGTGGCAGCGGCCCGTCAGCATCTTGTGGACGTAAGCCTGGTGGCCGGTGTCGAAGATGATCGGATCGTGGGGTGAGTCGAACACCCGGTGCAGCGCCAAGGTGAGCTCGACGACGCCGAGGTTGGGCCCCAAGTGCCCCCCGGTGGCAGCAACCTTGTGGATCAGGAACTCGCGAATCTCGCCAGCCAGATCGCCTAGCTGCTGTTGGGAAAGGTGCTGCAGATCAGCGGGCCCGCGGATCTGTTCCAGCATCCCGTTAGTCTACGCAGCGACCGCCCGAACACTACTGATTCGTTTGACCAACCAACCTGCCGGAGCGCCTCGGAACGTATTGTCTGAGTATGCGCGCCGCGGAACTCGCCGAGGACTTCCCGGTCGTCACCGCCGACTCCGACGCGCTGGACGCTGCCCGCCTGCTTGCCGAGCACCGCCTGCCCGGAATCGTCGTCACCGACAACGACGGAAAACCCTTCGCGGTGCTCCCGGCGTCCCAAGTGGTGCGGTTCATCGTGCCCAGATATGTGCAGGACGATCCCTCGCTGGCCGGTGTGCTCAACGAATCCATGGCTGATCGCACCGCGGATAAGTTGGGCGGCAAAAAGGTCCGCGATGTGCTGCCGGAGCACTTGGTCAAAGTGCCATCGGCGCACGCGGACGACACCATCATCGAGGTCGCCGCGGTCATGGCGCGGCTGCGCAGTCCGCTGATCGCGGTGGTCAAAGACGGTAGGTTGCTCGGGGTGATCACCGCATCGCGCTTGCTGGCCGCGGCACTCAAGCACTGATACCTGAAGCCTTGATCGCACAGGGAAATCGATGAGCGTCTACGCGGTCGTCGTGTTCGTCGGCGCTTATGCACTGATCGCCAGCGATCGAGTCAACAAGACATTGGTGGCGCTGGCGGGCGCGGCGATCGTGGTCGCCTTACCAGTGATCAATTCCGACGATATCTTCTACTCCCGCGACACTGGAATCGATTGGGATGTCGTCTTTTTGCTGCTGGGCATGATGATCATCGTCAGCGTGTTGCGGCAGACCGGTGTGTTCGAATACACCGCGATCTTGGCTGCCAAGCGCGCCCACGGCTCACCGCTGCGCATCATGATTCTGCTGGTGCTGGTGACCGCGTTCGCGTCGGCTCTGCTGGACAACGTCACCACGGTGTTGCTGGTCGCCCCGGTCACACTGCTGGTGTGCGACCGGCTGGATATCGGTCCTGCACCGTTTTTGATGGCCGAGGCGTTCGCGTCGAACATCGGCGGCACGGCGACGTTGATCGGTGACCCGCCCAGCATCATCATCGCCAGCCGGGCCGGCCTTTCCTTCAACGACTTTCTGATCCATCTGACACCGATCGCGATCATCATCATCGGCGTCTTCGTCGCGTTGTTACCGCGACTGTTCCCGGGCGCTTTCGACGTCGATCCCGAGCGGGTCGCCGACGTCATGTCTTTGGAAGAGCGCGAAGCCATCCGCGATCCCCGGCTGCTCATCAAATGCGGTGTGGTCCTGGTGGCGGTGCTGGCCGGGTTCGTCGCGCACTCGGCAATACACCTGGAGCCGTCGCTGGTGGCATTGGTCGGCGCCGGAATTCTCATCGTGATTTCCGGGCTGGAGCGCTCGGATTACCTGTCCGGCGTCGAATGGGACACATTGCTGTTCTTCGCCGGCCTGTTCGTCATGGTGGGCGCTTTGGTGAAGACCGGCGTCATCAAGGACCTGGCCCGGTTAGCCACTGAAGCGACCGGCGGGCACGCCCTGCTGACGACGATGTTCATCCTCGTGCTGTCCCTGGTGCTCAGTGGCATCATCAACAACGTTCCCTATGCCGCGACGATGGCACCTGTTGTCGGACAGCTGCTTTCATCAATGGTGGGCCATGTGCACCCGCAGGTGCTGTGGTGGGCTCTTACCCTCGGCACCGACCTCGGCGGCAACCTCACCGCGGTCGGTGCCAGCGCCAACGTGATCATCCTGGGAATTGCGAAACGTGCCGACAGCCCCATCTCCTTTTGGGAATTCACCCGCAAAGGCATGGTCGTCACATTGATCTCCGCTGTGCTATCCGCGATCTACCTGTGGTTGCGCTACTTCGTTTGGGGCTGAAGCGCGAATCGCCTTAACGGGTCAGCAACGCAACGCATTCGGTGTGATGGGTCAGCGGGAACGCATCGAACACCTTGATCTTCTCGACGAGGTAACCGTGGCCGCGGTACAGGCCGATATCCCGTGCGAAAGACGCTGCCTCGCAGCCGATGTGCACCACCCGCGGGACCCCGGTGGCGGCCAGTAGGTCGATGACATCGCGCCCGGCGCCCGAGCGCGGCGGATCCAGCACCGCGACATCGGCGCTGGATCGTTGCAACGACAGCGCCCGCCGCACCGAATCGGTGACGACGTCCACCTGCGGCAGATCGACCAGTGCGGCCCGAGCGGCCCGCGTCGCCGCGCGCGAGGTGTCGATGGTCAGCACCCGACCGGACTGCCCCACCGCGTCGGCCAGCGTCGCGGCGAAAACGCCCGCGCCGCCGTAGAGATCCCAGACCGCCATGCCGGCACCGGGCTGTGCCCAGTCGGCGACCAGACCGCTATAGACCCCCGCCGCATCGCGGTGCGCCTGCCAGAACGCCGTGACCGGCACCCGCCAGCTGCGCGTGCCCACCCGCTGCACCGCCTCGTAGCTGCCCTGAACCACCCTTGTCGCAGTCCGTTTGCCCTGCCGCAAAGTGCGCACCACATGGCGCTCGCCGTCGTCGTCGACGGCCACGTGCAGCTGTGCGGTCGGCGTCAAGTCCGGCTCAGAACACGCCCCAGTCAGTCCGTCCAGCATCCCGGCCGGCAGCTGCGCGCAGCGCAGGTCGGTCACCAGCTCGTCGCTGTGGTAGCGGTGAAATCCGGGGCGACGGTCTGCGCCCACCTCGAGCCGAACCCGGGTGCGCCAACCGGTGGGGCCACAATCCGAGATCGGTTCAGCCTCACCGGTCCAGCGATGTCCGCCCAGCCGCTCCAATTGATTGGCCACGACGTGCGCCTTGAGCGTCCGGGCCGCCTCCGGGACGGCGAATGCCAGATCGCAACACCCGGCACCGTCCACCCCGGCGATCGGGCACAGCGACGCGATCCGATCGGCCGACGGCTCGATCACCTCGATAACGTCTGCATGCCAATAAGAGCCGCGATCCGCGGTCACGCGCACCCGAACCTGTTCGCCGGGTAGCGCATAGCGGACGAACACGACCCGGCCTTCGTGATGGGCCACGCAGCTGCCGCCGTTGGCGGGGGCACCGGTGACCAGCGTCAGTTCGGCACTGGCGGGTGTGGCCGGCAACACGGGCTTCACGGGGTATGCCTCATCGGAGTTCGGGGGTCGGCCCGGGCTCAATCGAAGATCCCGCGACGGGCATCCCCGGGCGCCGCGTGCGGTTGAAATGCCTTGAGCCGTTCTGACGAACTCAATTGCCAGGGAACGGAAGTGACCATTACGTTGGGCATGAACAGCAACCGGCCCTTGAGCCGCAGCGCGCTTTGGTTGTGCAACACCTGCTCCCACCAATGGCCCACCACATACTCGGGGATGAACACCGTCACCACGGTCCGCGGCGAATCCTTGCTGACCCGTTTGACGTAATCGAGTATGGGACGGGTGATTTCACGGTACGGCGAGGCAATGACCTTCAGCGGAACACTGATATCGCTTTCCTCCCACTTGTGCACCAGATCGCGGGTTTCCGCGTCGTCGACGCTGACCGTGAGGGCTTCGAGCGCATCCGGACGGGTGGCACGCGCATAGGCGAGCGCCCGCAATGTCGGCAGATGCAACTTCGACACCAGCACCAGCGCGTAATTGCGGCTGGGCAACACCACGTTGTGTTGGGCGGCCGCTTGCTCCTCCAATTCCCGGCCGACGGTGTGGTAATGGCGGTGGATCAGCTTCATGATGAGGAACAGCAGACTCATCGCGAAAAGGGCGATCCACGCCCCTGCGACGAACTTGGTGACCAGGACCACCAACAGCACCGCACCGGTGGACAGCAACCCGACGGTATTGACCACCCGCGAGCGCATCATCTTGCGTCGTGCCTGCGGATCGGTCTCGGTGCGCAGCAACCGGGTCCAGTGCCGGACCATGCCGATTTGGCTCAGCGTAAACGATATGAACACGCCGACGATGTACAGCTGGATCAGCGCGGTCACCTCACCACGGAACGCGATGACGAACGCGAGAGCCGCCGCCGACAGGAACAGGATCCCGTTGGAGAACGCCAGGCGGTCTCCGCGGGTGTGCAATTGGCGCGGCAGGTAGCTGTGCTGCGCCAGCACCGAGCCGAGCACCGGGAACCCGTTGAACGCGGTGTTGGCCGCCAGCACCAAGATGAGGGCAGTCACCGTGGCGATGAGCAGAAACCCAATGCGGAAGCTGCCGAACACCGTCTCCGCGAGCTGCGTGACCAGTGTCTTCTGCATGTAGCCGGCCGGGATGCCGCCCAGCTGCGTAGCGGGATCGTCGACCAGCTGCACGTGTATCTGCTGGGCCAGCACGATGATGCCCATCAACAGCGTCACTGCGATTACGCCCAGCATCAGCAGAGTCGTTGCGGCGTTGCGCGACTTGGGTTTCTGAAACGCCGGCACCCCGTTGCTGATCGCCTCGACACCGGTCAGCGCCGCGCAGCCCGACGAGAATGAGCGGGCCAGCAGGAACGCAAACGCGAACCCGACGATCTGGCCGTGCTCGGCATGCATCTGGAAACCGGCGGATTCGGCCCGCAGCGGGTTGCCCAGCACGTAAATCCGGATCAGCCCCCACCCGATCATCACGACGACCCCGACGATGAATGCGTAGGTCGGGATGGCGAAGGCCACCCCGGACTCGCGGATCCCACGCAGGTTCAACGCCATCACCACTACGATGGCGACCACACAGAACCACACCTTGTTCTCGGCCACGACCGGCAGTGCGGAGCCGATGTTCGCCATCGCCGAGGCCGTCGAAACAGCCACGGTGAGAACGTAATCCACCATCAGGGCACTGGCGACGACGAGGCCGGCGGTGTCGCCGAGGTTGGTCGTGACCACCTCGAAGTCACCACCGCCCGACGGGTAGGCATGCACGTTCTGCCGGTAGCTGGCCACCACGACCAACATGACCGCGGCCACCGCAAGGCCGATCCACGGCGTCAACGCGTACGCGGTTAGTCCGGCCACCGAGAGCATCAGGAAGACCTCCTCGGGTGCGTACGCCACCGAGGACAAGGCATCGGAGGCGAACACCGGCAAGGCGATCCGCTTCGGCAGTAGCGTGTGACTCAGTCGGTCGCTGCGAAACGGCCGACCGATCAGCAACCGGCGCGCGGCGGTTGAAAGTTTGGACACGAGAGCCAAGGGTAAGCCCACCCCGGTTTGCCGGTAGCGTTCCCTAGGCGAGAATGTTCGGCAGCGAAATCGGCTGGCCAACCTGGGTTGCCGATTGAGCAACACATGCAGACCCAGCCGAGAGGACCTCAAGTGCGGGTGGTTGTGATGGGGTGCGGCCGGGTGGGGTCTTCGTTGGCCGACGGGCTGTCCCGAATCGGGCACGATGTCGCGGTTATCGACCGCGACAGCGCCGCCTTCAACAGGCTGAGCCCGGAGTTCGCCGGTGAGCGGGTCCTGGGCCAGGGATTCGACCGGGATGTACTGCTGAACGCGGGCATCGAGCAGGCCGACGCGTTCGCCGCGGTGTCATCCGGAGACAACTCAAATATCATTTCGGCCCGGCTGGCCCGGGAGACGTTTGGTGTCAACCGCGTCGTCGCCCGGATCTACGACGCCAAGCGCGCCGAGGTCTACGAACGCCTCGGCATCCCTACGATTGCCACCGTGCCGTGGACCACCGATCGGCTGCTCAACGCGCTCACCCGGGAGAGCGAGACCGCCAAGTGGCGTGATCCGACCGGCACCGTCGCCGTCGCCGAGGTGGTCTTGCACGAGGACTGGGTGGGGCACCGGGCCACCGATCTGGAGCATGCCACCGGTGCTCGAGTGGCGTTCTTGATCCGGTTCGGGACTGGTGTGTTGCCGGAGCCCAAGACCATCATCCAAGCCGGCGATCAGGTCTACATCGCCGCGATTTCCGGCCGCGCCGCCGAGGCGGTAGCCATCGCCGCGTTGCCGCCCAGTGAAGACCTCGAGTCGGGAGCAGGCCGTTGAAGCCGAGGCGTCCGATTAAGGAGCGGCGGAAATGAAGGTACTTGTCGCCGGGGCCGGCGCGGTAGGCCGCTCGGTCACCCGCGAGCTCATCGGCAACGGCCACGACGTGACGCTGATCGAGCGCAACCCCGAGCACGTCGACGTCGACGCCATCCCGGCCGCGCACTGGCGTCTGGGCGATGCCTGCGAACTGAGCCTGCTGGAGTCGGCACACCTGGAGGATTTCGACGTTGTGGTCGCCGCGACCGGGGATGACAAAGTCAACGTGGTGCTGAGCCTGCTGGCCAAGACCGAGTTCGCCGTACCCCGGGTGGTGGCCCGGGTCAACGATCCCCGCAATGAATGGCTGTTCACCGATGCCTGGGGTGTGGATGTGGCGGTATCCACTCCGCGCATGCTGGCTTCGCTGATCGAGGAGGCCGTCGCCGTCGGCGATCTGGTGCGGCTGATGGGGTTCCGCAAGGGTCAGGCCAACTTGGTCGAGATCACCCTGCCCGACGACACACCGTGGGGCGGCAAGCCGGTGCGCAGATTGCAGCTGCCCCGGGATGCCGCGCTGGTGACGATTCTGCGCGGGCCGAGAGTCATCGTGCCGGAGGCCGACGAGCCGCTGGAAGGCGGTGACGAACTGCTCTTCGTCGCGGTCACCGAGGTGGAGGAAGATCTGCGCAAGCTACTGCTGCCGGCCGCCCCGCCGTCGGTCGACTAGTCGAGGCCGGTATCCGCCTCGACCTGAACGACATCGTCGCCGGCCGCTTCACCGGCTGCGGACACGGCTCGCTGCGCGGCCTTGATCGCCGCGTACGTCAGCAGTCCGGCTACCAGTGTCAGCGGCCAACCCATCCCGATCCGCGCCACGCCCAGCCAACCGGTCTGACCGGCGTCGTAGAGCTGCTGCTGCACCACATACCGGGCGCCGAATACCAGCATCCAGCCGAGCGTGGCGATATCGAACGCGTACACGGCCCGGGGAACGGCGCGCCAGCCGCGATCACGTCCGCTGGCCCAGGTCCATATGTAGCCGACCGCGGGACGGCGGATCAGCACCGATACCGCGAAGACCACCGCCCAGCACAACGACCCCCAAATGCCCAGCAGGAAGTAGCCTTTGGACTCCCCCATCAGGTAGGCGACGAGCGCGCAGACGGCGACGCCGAAGAACCCGGAGAACGCCGGCTTTGGGGATTCGCGCCGGATCAGCCGCCACAGCAAGACCAGCGTGGCCACGCCGAGCGCAGACGCGATCGCGGGCAGCAAGCCGAAGAAGCTGGAAGCAGTCACGAAGGTCACCACCGGCAGCGACGAGTAGATGACACCACTCACCCCGCCCGCCTGTGCCAGCAGACGTTCCAGGTTGGTGCGATTACCCGTCTCGCTGGGGATGCTCACCGCTGAATTTCGTAATGCGGGTTGTAGATGGCCTTGGTCCCGTTCTCCAGCTTGCCCAGCCGACCCCGCACCCGCAGTGTGCGGCCCGAGTCGATACCGGGTATGCGGCGTTGCCCCAACCACACCAGCGTGACGGTGTCACTGCCGTCGAACAATTCCGCGCGGACCCCGCCCGCGCAGCCCTTACCGTTGCATTCCACGCTGCGCAACGTGCCCACCATGGTGACTTCCTGGCCACGCTCGCAATCGATCACACGCTGCGCGCCGGTGCTTGCGACCTCGTCGGACAACTCCTCGGAGTCGAGTTGTTCCGGGTCTTCCGTCAATCGACGGGTGAGCCGGCGCAGATAACCTTGGGCCCCCATGGCCACTCCTGACAATGCTGTTAAAGCTTCGGCGCTTCCGTCTAGCCAACGGACACCGTAGACCTCTTGGTTCCCCGGTGCCAACCAGGACCAAACCGCGATTTTGGAGCGTTTGTCGCTGCCGGGCACTATCGAGGGGTGGCTGTCGATCTGCGCGGTGTCGCGACCGTGTTGTTGCCCGGAACCGGGTCCGACGACGACTACGTCTACCGGGCGTTTTCCGGACCGTTGCGGGAGGTCGGCGCGTTGCTGGTAACCCCGGCACCGCAGCCGGATCGGTTGATCGATGGCTATCTGTCCGCATTGGACGACGCGGCCCGCGACGGTCCGATCGGCGTCGGCGGTGTCTCGATCGGTGCCGCGGTGGCGGCCGCATGGGCACTCGCGCATCCCGATCACACGATCGCTGTCCTGGCCGCACTGCCACCCTGGGCCGGTGCCCCGGGAACAGCGCCAGCGGCTCTCGCGGCGCGGCACTCGGCGTCCCAGCTGCGAACCGACGGTTTGGCGGCAACGACCACGCAGATGCGGGCATCCAGCCCACCCTGGCTGGCCGAGGAGCTGACCAGGTCGTGGCGGGCTCAGTGGCCACAACTACCCGACGCCATGGAAGAGGCCGCGGCCTACGTCGCGCCCAGCTGCGCCGAGCTGACCCGGCTGGCCGCGCCGCTGGGGGTAGCCGCCGCGGTCGATGATCCCATTCACCCGCTGCAAGTCGGTATCGACTGGGTCAGCGCCGCGCCGCACGCGGCCCTACGGACGGTGACGCTCGACCAGATCGGCAAGGACACCGCCGCGCTGGGTGCGGCCTGCCTGGCCGCGCTCGCCGAAGCCTAGACGCTTCCAAGACGGGCGCCGGGCCCCAAACCCTAGCCGCCGGTCGTGGTGCGCAACTGCTGCATGGCCGAGCCCTCGGCGCTGCGGCGCGCGGCGGGCTCATCGGGCGGCTGCTGGGCCTCCGCCTGCTGCGCCGCTGCCGCTCGCAGCTGCTCGACCATCGCCTCGGGCAGTTGCACCACCAGCGGCGTCCGCACCGGGAGCGGTGTATCACCGCGGCGAACCACGGTGTCCGCCAACGCTGCACGCGCCTCCTGCTCCAACGCCTCGATGGTCTCGTGCGGCCCGTTGATGACGCAGCGGATCATCCAGCGGTAGCCGTCGACCCCGATGAAGCGCACCGCACCAGAAGCGATGCCGACCACTTCCCGGCCCCACGGGCCATCCTTGATGCTGACTTGGGCCGAGTCCTTGCGCAGCGAGTCGGCGAGCTCGCTGGCCACCTCACGCCACAGCCCGGCCGTCTTGGGTGCGGCATAGGCGGCGATGGTGAAACGACCGTTGGATGTGACGACCCACACCGCGCTCGGGACACCGGTCTCGGTCAACTCGACCTGCAGTTGGCCGCCCTCCGGCATCGGGATGAGCACAGAGCCCAGGTCGAGTCGGGCCAACTCCGCGACCGCGGGGTCGTCGAAGTCGTCGATGTCGAACGGACCCTCCACCTCTTCGTTGTCGTCTGGCTCGGCGGCGGCCGCGGCCTCGACGTCGTCGCCGGGCGTCGCGGCCGAAGTGTCTTCGCTGTCGTCTTTGCCTGAGCGCCTACCGAATGCCATCACAAACTCGCATGTCCGCCGGAGGAACCGTGACCACCGTCGCCACGGGATGTTTCGGCCAGCCCGGCCTCGTCGAATGACGAGACCTCCACCAACTCGACTAACTCGACCCGCTGCACCAGCAGCTGGGCGATGCGGTCGCCGCGATGCACCAAGATGGGCTCACCGGGGTCGAGGTTGATCAACGCAACCTTTATCTCGCCGCGATAGCCCGCGTCGATGGTGCCCGGACTGTTGACGATCGAAAGTCCCACCCGCGCAGCCAATCCCGAGCGCGGGTGAACCAAGCCGACCATCCCGTGAGGGATGGCGACCGCGACACCCGTTCGCACCAGGGCACGTTGTCCGGGATCCAGCTTGACGTCTTCTGCGCTGTAGAGATCAACCCCCGCATCGCCGTCATGAGCGCGGCTGGGCAGCGGGAGTTCGGGGTCGAGACGGAGAATGGCCATACTGGTCGACACGGGGCCACAGATTACCCTTGACCGCGTGTCTGGTACGCGCGTCGCGCCGCACAGCGTGCGATATCGCGAAAGACTGTGGGTTCCATGGTGGTGGTGGCCACTGGGTCTCGGGCTGGCAGGGCTCATCGCTTTCGAAGTCAATCTCGGTGTTCGCGCCTTACCGGCGTGGCTGCCGTTCGTCGCTCTGTTCGCGGTGGCGGCCGCGGCGCTGTTGTGGTTGGGCCGCATCGAAATCAAGGTCACCGCCGGCGCCGACGGAGTCGAACTGTGGGCGGGCGAAGCGCATCTGCCGGTCACCGTGATCGCCCGGTCCGCCGAAATAGCGCGCTCGGCAAAATCAGCGGCGCTGGGCCGCCAGCTGGATCCGGCGGCCTATGTGCTGCACCGGGCATGGGTTGGCCCGCTGATTCTGCTGGTCCTCGATGATCCAGACGACCCGACGCCGTACTGGCTGGTGAGCTGCCGTCATCCCGAGCGGGTGCTGTCGGCATTGCGCAGCTGACCTACGCCGCACAGTCGGTACAGATCATCACGCCGTTCTTCTCGCTGGCGAGCCGGCTGCGGTGCTGCACCAAGAAGCAGCTCGAGCAGGTGAACTCGTCAGCCTGCTTCGGAATGACGCGAACCGACAGCTCTTCACCAGAGAGGTCGGCGCCTGGCAGTTCGAAAGACTCGGCGGATTCGGATTCGTCCACGTCGACCACGGCCGATGCCGCTTCGTTCCGTCGTGCTTTGAGCTCCTCCAGCGAGTCCTCCGAGACGTCGTCCGTCTCGGTGCGCCGTGGAGCGTCATAGTCGGTAGGCATCGTCCTATCCCCTCTATGCCCGCGTTCCCGCGATACCTCAAGGAACGCTTTGTACCAGCGTCGAACGCATCCACCAAACGATTCGTGCCCAGATCACGGCCCATTGAGTTGTGATTTACGTCACACCGCTGAATTGACCCTCATCTTCGGCTTTAAACAGTGCGTTTAGTGTGCGACTAGAGTGCACCTGTGGTCGCACAAATCACTGAGGGTACCGCGTTTGACAAGCACGGTCGGCCCTTTCGGCGACGCAATTCCCGACCCGCCATTGTGGTGGTGGTTTTCCTGGTGTTGGCGACGGGCGTGGCGTGGACCGTCGCGCTGACGCGACCGGCCAAGGTTCATCAGGTCGCAGTGTGCAATCCACCACCTCCACAGCAGGACGGGTCGGCGCCGCAGCAGCTCGGTGAGCAGATGTCGCGGTCCGCGATGGCGGACGTCACACCCGCCAAGCTCGGCGACACCAAGGTCCGCGTCCTCAACGCCAGCGGCCGGGGCGGACAGGCCGCCGACGTCGCCGGCTCGATGAAAGATCTGGGCTTCGCCGCGCCGACCGCCGCTAACGACCCGATTTACACGGGCACCCGGCTGACCTGCCAGGGTCAGATCCGGTTCGGGACGGCCGGGCAAGCCTCCGCGGCGGCGGTGTGGCTGGTGGCGCCGTGCACCGAACTGTTCAACGACAACCGCGCCGACGACACCGTCGACCTCGCCGTCGGCACAGACTTCAGTGGGCTGGCGCACAACGACGACATCGACGCCGTGCTCTCCAGCCTGCGCCCCGGCGCCACCGAGCCGTCAGATTCCGCGCTGCTGCAAAAGATCCACGCGAGCAGCTGCTGATTGTCCGCGCCGAATCACCCGGCGGACTCAGTCCGGGATCGGCTCTAGGCCGTTGCACCGCTTGAGGGCCGCCAACAGCTCGTCGGCAATTCCCGGCGCGGCCGCCACCACCAATCCGGCGCCGCCCACCGCTCCGCTGGGCGCCGGCAACAGCACGCGGGCCCCCGCTTCGGCCGCGATCAGTGCACCCGCGGCGGAGTCCCACACCTGCAGCCCGTGCTCGTAGAACGCATCCAACCGGCCCGCCGCGACCATGCACAAATCCAGTGCCGCCGAACCGATACGGCGCACGTCGCGGACCACCGGCAGCATCCGCGCCAACAGCGCCGCCTGGGTGGTGCGGCGCCGCCTCGAATACCCGAAACCGGTGCCCAGCAACGCCATCGACAAATCGTCGACCGCGCTGCACCGCACTGCGTGCGTCCCCTGCTCGTCGGTGACATGGGCGCCGAGGCCGCTCGCCGCCGAGTACACCCGGCCGGCGACGACGTCTGCGACCGCGCCTGCCACCGACACACCGTTAACCTGCACCGCCACCGACACCGCATAGGCCGGGATGCCGTAAACGAAATTCACCGTCCCGTCGATGGGGTCCAGCACCCAGGTGAGCGCGCCGTCGGGGGTGGCCGTCGGGTCGGTGGGCCCGCCGCCCTCTTCTCCGAGAATCGGGTCTCCAGGCCGTAATTGAGCCAACCGGTCGCGCAGCAGCCGTTCGGTCTCGGTGTCGACCACCGTCACCGGATCGGTCGGGGTGCTCTTCGACCGCACCGCGCCACTGCCGGCGCCGCCCGCCGCGGCGCCGAACACCTCGGCGCGGCGAGAACGCACGAACTCAGCGGCCTCGGCGGCCAGGGTCTCGGCAACTGAGCGCAGCGGCGCGGGGTCGTCGTCATACCGCGTCACTCATCTATCGCATCACAGTCGCCACGGCTGCGCAGACACGCCAAGCGGCGCCGTCGCCGGGCTAAGGTGAGCTCACAGCCCAAGTCTCGCCGAGGAGATTCGATGACCAGCGCCGACTCGACCACGGACCCGCCCAGCACCGACCCGGCCGCCGGCACGCCGCAACGCCGTGGATTCGGCGTCGACTTCGGCGGCAGCGGAATCAAGGGCGGAATCGTCGACCTGGACACCGGACAGTTGATCGGCGAGCGGATCAAGATATTGACCCCGCAACCGGCAACACCTCCCGCTGTTGCCAAGACCATTGCCGAGGTCGTCAAGGGATTCGGATGGACCGGTCCGCTCGGGGTGACCTATCCCGGCGTCGTCACCCATGGCGTCGCGCAGACGGCGGCCAACGTCGACAAGTCCTGGATCGGGAGCAACGCGCGCGACATCATCAGCGCCGAGCTGAACGGTCAAGAGGTCACGATTCTCAACGACGCCGACGCCGCGGGGCTAGCCGAGCAGCACTATGGGGCGGGCAAAGACAAATCTGGCTTGGTTGTGGTGCTGACGTTCGGAACGGGAATCGGGTCTGCGGTCATCCACAACGGGACGTTGATACCAAACACCGAGTTCGGGCATCTCGAGGTCGGTGGCAAGGAGGCCGAGAAACGGGCGGCGTCATCAGTCAAAGACAAGCACGGCTGGAGCTACGAAAAGTGGGCCAAGCAGGTGACCAGGGTGCTCGTGGCCATCGAGAACGCGATGTGGCCCGACTTGTTCATCGCCGGCGGTGGCATCAGCCGCAAGGCTGACAAGTGGCTGCCGCTGCTGGAAAATCGCACCCCGGTGGTGGCCGCGGCCCTACTCAACACCGCCGGTATCGTCGGCGCGGCGATGGCCTCTACCTCGGATGTGACGCACTGAATTTTGCCCGGTGGGGCGGTACAAGCGCGCACTGTCGTTACAATGGTGCTCGGCGACCGCCCGACTGATAGCGTGCGAGGACTCACGCTGAGCTCAACGCCGACATTCGACATAGCAGACACTTTCGGTTCACCATGCCCAGACCCACCGGAAGTGAGTTCGACCGAAGGGGTGTAAGTGGCAGCGACCAAGACCAGCCCGGCAACCGACGCGCCGGCGAAACGCACCGCCACCAAGACCCCCGCTAAGCGATCGGCGGCAAAGGCCGCCAATGGCTCCGCGCCGGCAAAGCGGGCCACCAAGACGGCATCGCGGGCCGCCAAGTCCACGGCGGGCTCCGAGGCCACCACGACAACCGGCGGCGGCGGCGCGAAGAAGACCCGCACGTCGGCCAAGAGCGCGGCCGCAAAGGCGCCATCGGGCCGCGGGACGAAAGCGGCCTCCAAAAAAGCTGCTCCGGAGGATCCCGAAGCCAATCCGGAGGCCCTCGACTCCGACACCGCCGAAGACTTCGACGCCGAGCCCGACCTCAGTGAGCCTGGCGACGACATCGACATCGACGCTGCCGACCTCAACCTCGACGACCTGGAGGAAGAGGCCGCGCCCGACGGCGAGGGCGCCGGCATCGAGCCAGTCGCCGCCGAGGACGGCGAAGCCGCCCCGGCCGCAGCAGCCGGCGAGGCACCCGCCGATGAGGACGAGGAGATCGCCGAGCCCACCGAAAAGGACAAGGCCTCGGGTGATTTCGTCTGGGACGAAGATGAATCCGAGGCGTTGCGTCAGGCCCGCAAGGATGCCGAACTCACCGCGTCCGCGGACTCGGTTCGCGCTTACCTGAAACAGATCGGCAAGGTGGCGCTGCTCAATGCGGAAGAAGAGGTCGAGCTCGCCAAGCGGATCGAAGCCGGCCTCTACGCCACCCAGCTGATGACGGAGCTGGTCGAGCGCGGCGACAAGCTGCCCGCCGCCCAGCGCCGCGACATGATGTGGATCTGCCGCGACGGCGACCGCGCGAAAAACCATCTGCTGGAAGCCAACCTGCGGCTGGTGGTTTCACTGGCCAAGCGCTACACCGGCCGTGGGATGGCGTTCCTCGACCTGATCCAGGAAGGGAACCTGGGCCTGATCCGTGCAGTCGAGAAGTTCGACTACACCAAGGGCTACAAGTTCTCCACCTACGCGACGTGGTGGATCCGCCAGGCCATCACCCGCGCCATGGCCGATCAGGCACGCACCATCCGCATCCCGGTGCACATGGTCGAGGTGATCAACAAGCTGGGCCGCATTCAGCGCGAGCTGCTGCAGGATCTGGGCCGTGAGCCCACGCCTGAGGAGCTGGCCAAAGAAATGGACATCACCCCCGAAAAGGTGCTCGAAATCCAGCAATACGCGCGCGAGCCGATTTCGTTGGACCAGACGATCGGCGACGAGGGCGACAGCCAGCTTGGTGACTTCATCGAAGACAGTGAAGCGGTCGTGGCCGTCGACGCGGTGTCGTTCACGCTGCTGCAGGACCAGCTGCAGTCGGTGCTGGAGACCCTTTCCGAACGCGAAGCCGGCGTAGTACGACTGCGTTTCGGCCTCACCGACGGCCAGCCTCGGACCCTTGACGAAATCGGGCAGGTGTACGGCGTGACCCGGGAGCGCATCCGCCAGATCGAGTCCAAGACAATGTCTAAGTTGCGCCACCCCAGCCGTTCCCAGGTGTTGCGCGACTACCTGGACTGAGCGGTAGCGCTCAACCGAGTCGCTGCAACGCCCCGCTCGGGTCGTAATAGAGCTCTTGGCGGGCGATCAGGCCGTCGCGATAGCGGTAGATCACCACATACGTCGAGCGCAGGCGTAGTGCGCTCTGAGTCCAGTCGAACTGCACGCGCACGAACGCGACGTCCCCGCCGGGTGCGATGGCACGCTCGGTCGCCTCGTAGCGGATGGCCGAGCAGCCACGGATAGTGAGTGCGATGAACTCCAGCGTGCGCTCGATGCCGTCGATCTGGGCGGGCCAATCGAAAAGACGTACCGTCGGGCTCACGTACACCACGTCGGGCTGATAGAGATCCCGCGCGATCGCCGGATCGCCGTCGGCGAATGTCCGCGCGAAGCACGCCTCCTGCGCGAGCAGCGCGTCCTCGGAGATACCGCGCGTGGTCATCGACTGCTCCCTTTGCTAGATGACTCCGGTGCCGTCGAGTGACATATTAACTCTGAACACCCGGCATTCGGCCAGCAGACAGCGAAATCACCTGCCGGCCACCATGTTTCGTGGGCCTACCGTTCGCGGTTTACACCCTCGGCTACTGTGACCGCATGTCAGCCAACCGCAAAGTTGTCTCGTCCGAATCCGAATTCGAATCGGTGGTCGGCTACTCACGCGCGGTGCGCGTCGGCCCGCACGTGGCAGTGGCCGGGACAACCGGCGCCGCACCGGCGGGCGATATCGCCGCCCAGACCCGAGACGCTTTGCGTCGCATCGAGAATGCACTGCAACAGACGGGCGCCGCGCTCACCGACGTGGTCCGGACCCGTATCTACGTAACCGATATTGCGCGCTGGCGCGAGGTTGCGGCGGTGCACGCGGAAGTCTTCGGTGATGTGCGTCCCGCGGCCACGATGGTCGAGGTCGCGGCGCTGATCACGCCCGACCTGCTAGTGGAGATCGAAGCCGACGCCTACGTCGACTCGTCAGCCGAGTCCTGAGGTGCTGCGACCGGCGGGAACGTGCCATCCGGCGCCGGCAAATGGGCCGTGACGCGTATCACAGCCCGCGCCGGGAGCGGACCGTACAGATGCGGGAACAGCATCGACTCCGGATCCGTTGCCACGCCCGGCTCCCAACGCACGGGTGAGTCCAGTAGGGCCGGATCGATATGCAACAGAACCAGGTCATCACGACCGCGGTAGAGCCGGTTAGCCGGCAGATGTACCTGGTTGGGCGTCGATAGATGGATGAATCGGTCCTCGGCCTCCGAGCCGGATGCGGCGGGCCGAATATGGCCGCGAATGCGGGCACGAGCCCACTCTCCGACGCCGCACAAGTGCACCAAGACGTCCGGAGCGAAGGTCACGTTCGCTCACCTTAAAGCGCGCGCCAGGAGGAGGTGAGAAAGCCGTGAGAAACGACACACCCGATAACGATCGGGGAACAACGCGAAAACCGCATACGTCTGAGAAAGTGAATGTACGAGATGGGAGAAGCGATGAATGCAACTTTGACCAGTCCCGAGCTGACCAGAGCAGACCGCTGCGACCGCTGCGGTGCCGCCGCTCGGGTACGTGCCAAGCTGCCTTCCGGGGCCGAGCTTCTTTTCTGCCAGCACCACGCCAACGAGCACGAGGCGAAACTCACCGAGCTGTCCGCCGTGTTGGAGCTCAGCGCAAGCTAGGTCTCACCAACTCACCCACCGGCAATGTGGGGCGCGCGAGCAGTTATCGGTAATGCTGGACTCCTATGAGCGATCAGGTCGCTAAGCCCTCTCGCCACCACATCTGGCGAATCAGCCTCAGGACCCTATCCAAGAGCTGGGACGACTCGATCTTTTCTGAGTCAGCGCAGGCTGGCTTTTGGTCGGCGCTGTCCCTGCCACCGCTGTTGCTGGGAGTGCTGGGCAGCTTGGCCTACGTGGCGCCGCTATTCGGCCGGGACACCCTGGTTTCGATTGAAAAAAGCATCATCTCCACGACCCACAGTTTTTTCTCTCCCAGTGTCGTCAACGAGATCATCGAGCCGACCATTCGCGGCATCACCGCCAACGCCCGAGGCGAGGTGGTCTCGGTGGGTTTTGTGATCTCGCTGTGGGCGGGGTCGTCGGCAATTTCGGCATACGTCGACGCCGTGGTGGAGGCGCACGACCAGACTCCCCTGCGGCATCCGGTACGGCAGCGACTCTTCGCGCTATTTCTCTATGTGGTGATGCTCGTATTCGTGGTCGCGACCGCGCCGGTGATAGTGGTGGGCCCGCGCAAGGTGAGCGAGCACATCCCGTACAGCTTGGCCAACATCCTGCGCTACGGCTACTACCCCACGCTGGTTCTTGGTCTGATGATCGGGGTCATCGTCCTGTACCGGGTATCGCTGCCGGTCCCGCTGCCGACGCATCGGCTGGTGTTCGGCGCCATGCTGGCGACGGCGTTCTTCGTGATTGCCACGCTGGGCTTGCGGATTTACCTGAGGTGGATCACCAGCACCGGCTACACCTACGGCGCACTGTCCACCCCGATCGCGTTCCTGTTGTTCGCGTTCTTCGGCGGCTTCGCCCTCATGCTGGGTGCCGAACTCAATGCCGCGATTCAGGAGGAATTCCCAGCGCCGGCGACCCACGCCCACCGGCTACGAAACTGGCTGTTGGCGCGCGCGGGTGTCGGCACGGATCCGGCCGATTCGCCATCACCGCAGCACAGCACCACCGCGGCAGAGCCGCCGGCCTGATCAGTCCGTCTTGAGCCTGTCGTAGATCTGCTTGCATTCCGGACAGACCGGTGAGCCCGGCTTAGCCGCCCGCGTGACGGGAAAAACCTCACCACACAAGGCCACCACGTGGCTGCCCATGACCGCGCTCTCGGCGATGCTGTCCTTCTTGACGTAATGGAAGTATTTCGGGGTGTCGCTGCCGGTCCCGTCGTCGACGCGTTCGTCGGTCTCGGTGCGTTCGATCGTCTGGGTCTGCATACCTGACATTGTGCACTGCGGACTCCCAAACCGGCTAAGCCGGAATCGATCGCATGTGGGACAGTGGAGGAATGAAGCGCGGCTCCGATCCGGGGTTCGACGACAGGTTCGATGACAACGGCCGGCCGGTGCTCATTACCGCCGCCGAACCCTCGTATGAAGAGCAGCATCGCGCGCGGGTACGTAAATACCTGACCCTGATGGCGATCCGGATTCCGGCGCTCATCTTTGCCGCCCTCGCCTACGGCGCCTGGCACAACGGCCTGATCTCACTGCTGATCGTGGCGGCGTCGGTGCCGTTGCCGTGGATGGCCGTGCTGATCGCCAACGACCGGCCACCTCGCCGCGCCAACGAGCCTCGGCGGTTCGACGATGCGCGGCGCCGCACTCCGTTGTTCCCGACCGCCGAGCGGCCGGCGCTCGAGGCCCGGCGGCACTCGCAGCCGCAATCGGGGCCGGAATACGACGACGGTTCCGGCTAATCGGCGGTCGGAACGCACTTCTCAGGACATTCTCAGGTCTGAGGCACATTTCTGCACGTCAAGTCGTGTGAGATGCCGAATCGGCGGGAACTCCTAGGGCGGATCTGTCGTTAAACGACATGACAGTACAAGCCAATCGGGAGGTCGCTATGGCGAACGCCACCACTAGCAGGTTTGACGGCGATCTAGATGCTCAAAGCCCCGCTGCGGACCTAGTGCGCGTTTACCTGAACGGAATTGGTAAGACGGCGTTGCTCAACGCCGCAGGTGAGGTTGAACTTGCCAAGCGCATCGAGGCTGGGCTTTATGCCGAGCATCTGCTGGAAACTCGTAAGCGCCTCGGCGAGAACCGCAAACGCGATCTAGCGGCCGTCGTGCGCGATGGCGAGGCAGCGCGCAGTCACTTGCTGGAAGCGAATCTGCGTCTGGTGGTTTCGCTGGCCAAGCGTTACACGGGCCGGGGTATGCCGCTGCTGGATCTCATCCAGGAGGGCAACCTGGGTCTGATCCGCGCGATGGAGAAGTTCGACTACTCAAAGGGATTCAAGTTCTCGACGTACGCCACCTGGTGGATTCGTCAGGCCATCACCCGCGGCATGGCCGACCAGAGCCGCACCATTCGGCTACCGGTTCACTTGGTTGAGCAGGTCAACAAGCTGGCGCGGATCAAGCGGGAGATGCACCAGAACCTGGGACGTGAAGCCACCGACGAGGAACTGGCCGCAGAATCCGGCATTCCGGTCGACAAGATCAACGATCTGCTCGAGCACAGCCGCGACCCGGTGAGCCTGGACATGCCGGTCGGCTCCGAGGAAGAAGCCCCGTTGGGCGATTTCATCGAGGACGCCGAGGCGATGTCCGCCGAGAACGCGGTGATCGCGGAACTGTTGCACACCGACATACGCAGTGTGCTGGCTACCCTCGACGAGCGTGAGCACCAGGTGATCCGGTTGCGTTTCGGTCTGGACGACGGCCAACCGCGCACCCTGGACCAGATCGGCAAGCTGTTCGGTCTGTCCCGCGAGCGGGTGCGTCAGATCGAGCGCGACGTGATGGCCAAGCTGCGCAACGGAGAGCGCGCCGATCGGCTGCGCTCGTACGCCAGCTAACGCCGCCTAACCAGAGCCAGGTAGCAGACAGTATGCCTAGACGCGTCCGCGGCGGGCATACTGCTTGCCTAGGACGCGTTGGACCCATTCACGCAGCTGGCGAAGTAGACTCAGCGTCAATGGAGGGTGCTGAATGAACGAGCTGGTTGATACCACCGAGATGTACCTGCGGACTATCTACGACCTCGAGGAAGAGGGCGTCACGCCGTTGCGTGCCCGGATCGCCGAACGGCTCGATCAGAGTGGGCCGACCGTCAGCCAGACCGTCTCGCGCATGGAGCGGGACGGGCTACTTCACGTGGCCGGTGACCGTCACCTGGAGCTCACCGACAAGGGCAGGGCGCTGGCCATTGCCGTGATGCGCAAGCACCGTCTCGCCGAGCGACTGCTCGTCGACGTCATCGGAGTGCCGTGGGAAGAAGTGCACGCCGAGGCGTGCCGGTGGGAACACGTCATGAGCGACGATGTCGAACGCCGACTGGTGAAGGTGCTCAACCACCCCACCACCTCCCCGTTCGGCAACCCGATTCCCGGTCTTTTGGACCTGGGCGTAGGCCCGGATTCCCGCGCGGACGACGCCGACCTGGTCCGGTTGACGGAGTTGCCCGCCGGGTCGCCGGTGGCGGTGGTCGTCCGCCAGCTCACCGAGCACGTTCAGGGCGACATCGATCTGATCACGCGACTCAAGGACGCCGGCGTGGTGCCCAACGCACGAGTGACCGTCGAGACCAGCCCCGCCGGTGGCGGCGTGACCATCCTGATACCGGGCCATGAAAACGTCACCCTGCCGCACGAGATGGCGCACGCCGTCAAGGTCGAGAAGGTCTGACCCGCACCCGTATCCGCTGTTCGGCTACCCCGCGCGCCGGCCGAATGCTCGTCGTGGCGGTAGCCGCACACCGAGCCGGTTCGCCAGTCGATATCCGGTGGCGGCCAGTTCGCGGATCTGCTCGGGCCGTAAACCAGACTGCAACGCCGTGTCCAGCATGCCCGCCATCCGATGGTCCGGTGCGCACCGCAGCGCGGCATCCAGCGACACCCCGGCAAGCGGCCCGTCACCGCGGGCGTAGGCGCTGAACGCGAGCAACACCAGCGCCTCGACGCGCCACGGCAGCGGCAGGGCGCGTGCCAGCGCCGCCCACAGTGACTCGGCTTCGCCGGCACTCTCGCCGACCGCAAGGGCATACAGGATGTCGCGCACCTGTGCGTCCCTCAGGGCGCAGCCCAATTGCGCCAACTCTGCGTCGGACAGCGATTGGCCGCCTGCGACCCGGGCGGCGGCGGCCATCGCGTGCTCCACGTCGCGGCGGCTGCAGCCTGCGGGATCCGCCTCCTGTGCGGCCTCGCGCGCGGCCGCCTGCTGGGTAACCGCAACCGCCAACTCGCCGCGTTGCGCCCGCTCGTCGACCGCGATGACGGCCTGCAAGTCGGCGCGGCGCGGATAGAGCCGCCGGCCGTCCAGCACCGCCGCGGCCGCCAACGGCGACGCCGACGGGTCGTCGACCGTGCCGGCCGAACCGCAGCCGTCCACACAGTGCCAGCGTCCGCCCAGGGCCACCCGATCGACCACGTGCGCCGCCCACAGCACGATGTCGTGCAGCGACAAAGCCTCGGTGAGCACCGTGCTCAGGTGCCGGTAGTCCTCGTTGCACTGCGGACAGTGCGCGCCGTCGGCATCGACGATCACTGCGATCGCGGCCTCCGGCGCGGCCGCGGCGGCGACTTCAGCGAGGTGCCCAACCCGGTCGACGAGTTCCTCGGAGAGGTCGACCCGCAGCACCGACCCCAATTCGCCGTGGTCCAACGACACCAAGACCAATGAATTTTCCGGAACGAAGCCGAGAACGGCCGGTAGCGCGGCGATCAGCGCGCCGGGGCGGTTCAAGTCAAAATCTGCTCGATGCGTCGTCATGGGCCCAACGCTGGCGGCCGCCACCGTCAGGCCGTGCTCGCGCAAGGTAATCGAGCCAGCCGTCTGTGGAGAAAGTCTCGACTGTGAGCCTTATCGTCTATCTCATGGGTTCGATGCAGGAGTACGACATCGTCGTCATCGGTTCGGGACCGGGCGGCCAGAAGGCCGCCATCGCCTCGGCCAAGCTTGGGAAATCCGTGGCGATCATCGAGCGCGGCCGCATGCTCGGCGGCGTCTGCGTCAACACCGGCACGATCCCGTCAAAGACGTTGCGCGAGGCCGTGCTTTACCTCACCGGGATGAATCAGCGCGAGCTCTACGGCGCGAGCTACCGCGTGAAAGACCGGATCACCCCGGCCGACCTGCTGGCGCGGACCCAGCACGTGATCGGCAAGGAAGTCGACGTGGTGCGCAACCAGTTGATGCGCAACCGAATCGACCTGATGATCGGGCACGGCCGATTCCTCGACCCGCACACCATCACCATCGAAGACCCGGGCCGCAGGGAGATGACCACCGTCAGCGGCGAATACATCGTCATCGCCACCGGCACCAGGCCGGCACGACCGTCCGGGGTCGAGTTCGACGAAGAACGGGTGCTCGACTCCGACGGGATCCTCGACCTCAAATCGTTGCCGACCTCGATGGTCGTGGTCGGCGCCGGTGTGATCGGCATCGAGTTCGCTTCCATGTTCGCCGCGTTGGGCACCAAGGTGACCGTCGTGGAGAAGCGGGACGACATGCTGGACTTCTGCGACCCGGAGGTGGTCGAAGCGCTGAAATTCCACCTGCGCGACTTGGCGGTGACATTCCGGTTCGGCGAGGAAGTGACCGCGGTCGACGTCGGCTCTGCGGGCACCTGCACCACCCTGGCCAGCGGCAAGCAGATTCCCGCCGAGACGGTCATGTACTCCGCGGGACGGCAGGGTCAGACCGATCACCTGGACCTGCACAACGCCGGCCTCGAGGTCGAGGGCCGCGGCCGGATCTGGGTCGACGAAAGGTTCCAGACCAAGGTGGAGCACATCTACGCCGTCGGCGATGTGATCGGCTTCCCGGCACTGGCCTCGACCTCGATGGAACAGGGCCGACTGGCCGCCTACCATGCGTTCGGAGAACCGGCGGAAGGCATGACCGAGTTGCAGCCGATCGGGATCTATTCGATCCCCGAGATCTCCTACGTCGGAGCCACCGAGCTGGAACTGACCAAGAACTCGATTCCCTACGAGGTGGGGGTGGCGCGGTACAAGGAGCTGGCTCGCGGCCAGATCGCCGGCGACTCCTACGGCATGCTCAAGCTGCTGGTGTCCACCGAGGATCACAAGCTGCTCGGAGTGCACATCTTCGGCACCAGCGCCACCGAGATGGTGCACATCGGGCAGGCCGTGATGGGCTGCGGCGGCACCGTCGACTACCTGGTCGACGCGGTGTTCAACTATCCGACGTTCTCCGAGGCCTACAAGGTCGCCGCACTGGACGTGACGAACAAGATGCGGGCACTCAGCCAATTCCGCCGCTGACCGGGCGCGATCAGCAGCTGTCGTCGAGGTCGTTGGGCACAGGATCACCGGGCCCGCCGGCTTCGGCGCGGGCCAGTAACTGCGCGGTTTGAGCGTCGAACGGGGCCGAGTATGACACGTTCGCGACGCACCCGCCGCGTTCGAAACCACCGATCAGCCCGGTCAGCGTGGTACCGCGGACCCAGGGCGCGCCGCTGGTGCCGTCCACCAGCCCTTCGCACACCAACGAGGGGAACCCAGCCTCGTTGACCGACGTGCTGGCCTGACAGCCGACGGGCGAGCCCCCCGCGCCGACCGGATACCCCATCACCGTGACGTGGCTGCCGGGCGGAGGTGCGGTGCCCAGCGTCAGCGCCAGGCCGACGTGTGCCTCGACCGAAAGACCGGCGTCATTGCTGACCCGCGCGATCGCGTAATCCGCGTGCGGATCCTTGCCGGCAGTCCAGCGCGGATCCAGGTAGACGGCCTCGGCCTTCCACACCTCGGTGGGCGCAGCATCGCCGACCAAACCGGGGACGAAGGTTATCTGGGAGGCTCCGGCCAGGCAATGCGCGGCGGTCATCATCAGGTTCCCGCCCGCCGAATGCACGACGGAACCCGTGCAAACGTGCAGGGGCCCATTGTCAATGAAGATTGCGCCCACGCGCCTGTCCGGGTCCACCGGACCTGCGACCGCCTTCTGCTGGGGCTGGCTGAGCCGCTGCACCGGCCCGGTGGCCCGAGGAGCCGACACGGCCGGACCCGCCGCATGCTCGGGAGGCCGCTTGCACGACGTCAGTAACGTCGCCACCCCGACCACCAGACACAGCAACACCATCGGTATGCGCATTTGATTGCAATCATGCCTGACCGCGAGCTGGCAAGCACACCTCAACGCGACACCGTGTGTTGATAGATTTGCTGGCAAACTCAGCGCGGGCCGAAATGTTCCACCCGGATTACGTTCCGGCGTAATAGCGTTTCGCTTATTGGTGTTCGTCGATTTGGGGGACACTGGTTAGGGCACCCTGGAGAAACCCCCGAAAGGAGGCAACGCCGATGGCCCATGATCAAAACCCGGACGACGGGCTCTACCAGCCAGGGCAGCCGGGCATGTACGAGCTCGAGTTCCCGGCACCCCAGTTGTCGACGTCCGACGGTCGCGGCCCGGTGCTGGTCCATGCCCTGGAAGGGTTCTCCGACGCCGGTCACGCGATAAGGCTGGCCGCCACCCACCTGAAGGCGGCACTGGACACCGAGCTGGTCGCGTCGTTCGCGATCGACGAGTTACTGGACTACCGCTCACGGCGGCCGTTGATGACCTTCAAGACCGATCACTTCACCAATTACGACGACCCGGAGTTGAGCTTGTACGCGCTGCGTGACAGCGTCGGCACCCCGTTTCTGTTGCTGGCCGGCATGGAGCCAGATCTCAAGTGGGAGCGGTTCGTCACCGCGGTGCGCCTGCTGGCCGAGCGTCTCGGTGTGCGGCAAACCATCGGCCTGGGCACCGTCCCGATGGCGGTTCCGCACACCCGGCCGATCACGCTGACCGCGCACTCCAACCGCAAGGAATTGATCGCCGATTTCCAGCCCTGGATCTCCGAGATCCAGGTCCCCGGCAGCGCGTCCAACCTGCTGGAATACCGGATGGCCCAGCACGCTCACGAGGTTGTCGGGTTCACCGTGCACGTGCCGCACTACCTGACGCAGACCGACTACCCCGCCGCCGCCCAGGCGCTGCTCGAGCAAGTGGCCAAGACCGGCTCCCTGGAGCTCCCGCTGTCCGCGCTGACCGAAGCAGCCGCAGAGATCAGGGACAAAATCGACGAGCAGGTCGAGGCAAGCGCAGAGGTGGCTCAAGTGGTGGCTGCGCTCGAGCGCCAGTACGATGCGTTCATCGACGCTCAGGAGAACAGGTCGTTACTAACTCGCGACGAGGACCTGCCTAGCGGCGACGAGATTGGCGCAGAGTTTGAGCGATTCCTGGCCCAGCAGTCCGAGAAGAAGTCCGAGGACGACGACTCGGGCTAGACGCTCGGCTCCGGCCCGACAACAAGGTGGGCGAGATGACCGAGCGGAAGCGCAAGAGCAATCTTCGCCCGGTGCGGGAAGTGACCGCACCCACCCTTCAGTTCCGAACCATCCACGGTTATAAGCGCGCGTACCGGATAGCCGGTTCCGGGCAGGCGATCCTTCTGATCCACGGCATCGGCGACAACTCCACCACCTGGAATACCATCCAGGCCAAGCTCGCCCAGCGGTATACGGTCATTGCCCCAGATCTGCTGGGCCACGGGCAGTCCGACAAGCCACGCGCCGACTACTCGGTCGCGGCCTACGCCAACGGGATGCGTGACCTGCTCAGCCTGCTCGACATCGAGCGGGTAACCATAGTGGGTCACTCGCTGGGCGGCGGAGTGGCGATGCAATTCGCCTACCAGTTCCCCCAGCTGGTCGAGCGACTGATCCTCGTCTCCGCCGGCGGTGTGACCAAGGATGTCAATGTCCTCTTGCGGTTGGCCTCGTTGCCGATCGGCAGCGAAGCTCTGGCATTGCTGCGATTGCCCCTCATGCTCCCTGCGGTGCAGATAGCCGGACAGATAGTGGGCAGGGCGATCGGCACCACCGGTTTGGGGCACGACCTGCCGAACATGCTGCGGGTACTGCACGACCTACCGGAACCGACGGCCTCGGCGGCGTTCAGCCGCACCCTGCGGGCAGTGGTGGACTGGCGCGGCCAGATCGTCACCATGCTGGATCGATGTTATTTGACCCAGGCCATCCCGGTGCAGATCGTATGGGGCACGAAGGATGTGGTGGTGCCCGTCAATCACGCTTGGATGGCGCACGCCGCGATGCCCGGCTCGCGGCTGGAGATCTTCGAGGGCTCCGGCCACTTTCCCTTCCACGACGACCCGGCCCGCTTCATCGACGTCGTCCAGCGCTTCATAGACAGCACCGAGCCCTCCGAATACGATCCGACCGCTCTTCGTGAGCTGCTCCGCAGCGGCGGCGGGGAACGAACGGTCACCGGCCCGGCCGACACCCGCGTCGCGGTTCTCAACGCGATGGATGCCGACGAACGCAGCGCCACCTGAGCTAGCCCGTTCCGCGCCCACGGCGCCCGGGGTCGTACAGTCGGGCCATGGGTATCGATGTGACGGTGCTGCGCGTGTTCACCGATCCAGACCGCAATTTCGGGAATCCGCTCGGTGTGGTCGATGCGGGTCAGGTCGACCCCCGCGACCGACAACAGCTGGCAACCCAATTGGGCTACAGCGAAACGATATTCGTCGATCGCCCCACCGCAGGCTCCACCAGCGCGCACGCCACGATTTACACGCCACGAACCGAAATCCCGTTCGCGGGACATCCGGCCGTCGGCCTGTCATGGTGGCTGCGCGACAACGGGATGCCGATCAACACGCTGCAGGTGCCGGCCGGCATCGTGCAAGTCGGCTATGAGGGCGAGCTCACGGTCATCAGCGCACGCTCGGAGTGGGCTCCCGAATTGTTCGTCCACGAACTCGATTCAGTTGACGACCTTCTGGCTGCCGACCCCGCCGATTATCCCGACGACACCGCCCACTACCTGTGGACCTGGACCGATCAACGCGCCGGATCGCTGCGCGCCCGCATGTTCGCCGCGAATCTGGGTGTGCCGGAAGACGAAGCGACCGGCTCAGCGGCGATACGGATTACCGACTACCTCAGCCGCGACCTGCGCATCACGCAGGGCAAGGGATCGATGATCGAGACGACCTGGAGTCCCGAGGGCTGGGTTCGGGTGGCCGGACGTGTCGTCAATGACGGTGTGGCACATCTGAACTGAGCAACAGCTGGATCCCGACGGCACCAGTGAGGGCTCAGGGCGTTCGGTGCAACACCGCGGCGAGGTGATGCTGCAGGGGCTGCCCAACGGCACCCATCTGCACCGAGTACGACAGCTCGTCGCCGTCGATGCGCAAGGAACGACTAAGCGCGGACACCTCTTTGGCGGTCGGGGCCAATCCGATGTCGGTGGTGGACAACTCGACTTCGATGAGGTCGCCGGTCACCGAATACGTGCCCACTTCGATTTCGGTGATGCCGCTCGGGTGGGCCAGAACCAGCTCGACGTGACCCGGTTGCGGCACGCGAAGATATCCGGTCTCGGCGTGCAGCGGTTTGCCGTCGGCCACCGCTTTGGTCTTCTGCGCGTAGGCCAGAAACGGTTTGCCCACATGAGAGAACACGACTTCCTCGAAATACTCGAAGGGCTGGATCGTCGGGTACTTGCCCGCGCCTTGACCAGCCCAGATACCAAGCAGCGGCGCCAAGTCCTCGAGATCGGGATGCAAGTCGGGAGGCATGAAAACAGCCTAGCTCCGGCGGCCACCGGGGCCGGGCGGGCGCCGATCGGTCAGCTTGGAGTAGACACCTTGCGGTGCGCGCGCAGCGCCTCGATCTCCCGCTCGAAATCGTCCGCCGACGAGAACGACCGATACACCGACGCGAATCGCAGGTACGCCACCTCGTCAAGGTCGCGCAACGGCCCCAGAATCGCCAGGCCGACCTCGTGGCTCGGGACCTCTGGCGACCCTGCGGCCCGCACCGTGTCTTCCACTTGCTGGGCCAGTAGATTCAGCGCATCCTCATCCACCTGACGGCCCTGGCACGCGCGACGGACCCCCCTGATGACCTTCTCGCGGCTAAAGGGTTCGGTCACACCACTGCGTTTGACCACGGCCAGGACCGCGGTCTCCACGGTGGTGAACCGCCGCCCGCACTCGGGGCAGGACCGACGGCGCCGAATAGCCTGGCCTTCATCGGTTTCCCGCGAGTCAATCACCCGGGAATCGGGATGACGGCAGAACGGACAGTGCATGACCGCTCCTTCGCCGCGCTGATACCTCGCAGAACACTCCGAGCGTACCTGTGCGCTCCCCCACGGGGCCAATGCAGCCGCGATACGGCTGTACTCACCACCGCGAGAACCGAGGAGCCTTGGCGTAGAGCGATTTTCGCAAGACACCGCGATGCAGTCAGCCGACCGGCGCGATCAGCGTCTGGCCGGCAGCCAGCGATGGCGAGTTCAGATCGTTGAGTTCGCGGATACGGTCGGCAACCTGGCGGGCCGGCGCGTCCGGCGCTACCCGGTGAGCGACGTCTTGCAGGGACTCTCCGGCTTCGACCCGCACGACGGCCAGCCGGTCGGGGACCGGGGCGGCCGAACCGCCGGAGTCGCCGTTGGCCATCTGCCCGAGGTTCGCGACCAGGCCCAGCCACAGGGTGATCACCCCGGCGAGTAAGGCCAGCCCCACCGTCGTCACCATCGTGACGGGGCGCTTGCGATGCGGCGCGACCGACATCGCGACGCCGGTGCCGTAGTAGCGCATTGGCGCGCCGGCCGGCCGCGATGTGCTCGGCCGGCGAGACCGGACCAGGTGTTCCCGGTCGTGGCGAGGGCCGTCGACCAGCACATCGGCCGTGCGCCGAATGCCGCTGGTACGCGGCGAGACTGTGTGGATGACTGTCATGTGCGTTCCTCCGGTCGACTAATCCTCGCTCATGTGTTCGACTATAATCGCTCGTGTGTTCGAAATCCGAACATTTGAGCGAAGCGTGTCGGACGAGCAAAACGCTAGAGCACACCACCGACAAAGTTGGTCGGTCGTTACCACTGACATGCAGCACAAGTACCCCGTCTTGCGCAGAGTTACACCTTTGTTATTCGACGAGTTCCGCAACGCCTCCCGACGCCGACATCCGGGTCGCGACACGCGAGTCGAACACATGTTTGATTCTTGGTCGTCGGGCGGCTACATTCAGTGCCATGAGCGACAGCAACGACACTTCGACCGCCCCCGCGGCCGGCCGGTTGCGTTCCGTGGATCCATCGCTTACCGAGCGGCAGCGCACCATCCTCAACGTCATCCGTGAGTCGGTGACCACTCGCGGTTATCCACCGAGCATCCGGGAAATCGGTGACGCCGTCGGTCTCACGTCGACGTCCTCGGTGGCCCACCAGCTGCGCACCCTGGAGCGCAAGGGATACCTGCGCCGCGACCCGAACCGTCCCCGGGCTGTCGATGTCCGCGGTGCCGATGACGCCGCGGCGGCGGTCCCCGCCACCGAGGTAGCCGGCTCGGACGCCTTGCCAGAACCCACCTTTGTCCCCGTGCTCGGGCGTATCGCGGCCGGTGGACCGATCCTTGCCGAAGAAGCTGTCGAAGATGTCTTCCCGCTGCCCCGTGAGTTGGTTGGCGAGGGGGCGCTGTTCCTGCTCAAGGTGGTCGGCGACTCGATGGTCGAAGCCGCGATCTGCGACGGTGACTGGGTCGTGGTGCGGCAGCAGAATGTCGCCGACAACGGTGACATCGTCGCCGCCATGCTCGACGGTGAGGCCACGGTCAAGACGTTCAAGCGTGCGGGCGGTCAGGTATGGCTGATGCCGCACAACCCGGCATTCGATCCCATCCCCGGTAATGAGGCGACCGTGCTCGGCAAGGTCGTCACGGTGATTCGCAAGATCTAGCGCCGGACGGCTCTCGCCACAGAGCTTTGGGGAGTCCCGGGGTTAGTCGGCCTTCTTGAAACCGTTGGCTTGCGCGACTTCTTCGCTGGACAGCCAGATTTCGGCGAGCGCGTCCTCGTAGAGCGCGCTACCAGGGGTGTAGTACAGACCGAAGCTGGCGCTGGCCTTGATGGGATATCCGTCGGGCACCTCAAACGGGTCGTCCAAAGGCAGGCGCATTGTCGGGCGCCCGGCCGGGCCTAGTCCCGCGCCGGCTGCTTGCTCGGCCGTCTCTTCTTCGGTGTCGATGGCTGCGTGCCGTCCGAACTTCGGCGCGGCGCCGGGCATGACGGCACCCGGTATCGCGACATCCGGAGCGGTGTGCGGCACTGCGACATCCGAATACACGACATCCGAATCGACGGCATCCGGCGCGGCGGCAGGGTAGGCGTCATCTGGATGGGCGGCGTCCGCGGGGGTTTGCGGAACGGCCACGTCCGGATAGGCGGCATCGGTATCGGCAGCATCCGCGAGAGCATCTGGATAGCCAGCGTCCGGATAGGCGGCTTCGTCAGCATCCGGATAGGAGTCCTCGGGAGCAGCCGCCTCGGTGTAAGCAGCCTCCGGGTAGGTGGGCTCCGGGGCCGTAGCGTCCTCGGGGGCGGCGGCCTCGGTATAAGGGGCCTCCGGGGCCGTGGCGTCCTCCGGATGAGCGGCCTCCGGGTAGGTGGGCTCCGGGTAGGTGGGCTCCGGGGCAGCATCGGGATAGTCGGGCTCGGCCAGCGCGTCCCCTGGCACCACCGGTATGGAATCGGTGTCCACCGCGTCGGGATCTTCCTCGATCCCTAACCGGCCCGGGCCCTCCTCGGATCCGGACGGCCATTCGCCGCCGTATTCCCCGGCGGGCCCAACATCTTCGCCCAGACGGGCAGCGGCTTCGTCGCCACGCGACCAGCTGACTCGCGCCGCGGACCCGGCGCCCGCCGACTGCTCTTCCGATGGGTGCGGCTCGCCGAACCCGAAGTGCTCGGTGGCGACGTCGGCGTCCTCGTGGCCCCAATGGCCATCGACCGCGGCATCGTAGCCGCCGACGTCCACGTCGCGGTCATGCTTGTAGGCGGGGGCATCCCGGCCAGCGCGACGCCGACGCCGCCCAAACACCACCAACAGCAACAACGCGAGCAATACCGCGAGCGCAATGATGGCTAGCAGGTACCACCAATGCCCGGCGAACTTCTTGGCGTGGGAAGGCATCGCCGCGCCACTTGGCTGGTTCTGCCCCGAGACTTGCAGACCGGACAGCAACGGCGCCAGGTTCGACGGGTCGGTGGTGAACGTGTTTTTCGCGCGGTTCCACGAGATCTTGCCGCCGGCGAACTTCTGGGAGACCACGTCGCCGTCCACCGCTTGATCGCCGAGCGGTGCGCCCAGTTTGCCGCTGGGACCGCGAAGCTTGTCCCATGCGGCCTTCATCGCCCCGCGTACCACAAACGCGCCGTGCTGGGATGTCCAGAAGATCACCGGCTTGTCGGCAGCGGCGAACGCGGAGATCCGGCTGGAGGGGATGCCGCCGTCAGACTCGTTGGCGATCGGGAAACCCAGATCGCTGCCGACCGGTCCGCCCAGCGACTCGTACTTGGCCAGGATGTCGCTCTCGACGGCGTTTGCGCCGGCGGCCTGGCTGAAAAACACCTTGCCACCGGCAAAGTTCTGGGCGATCCCGTCACCGCCGATGGGATATTGCCCACCCTGCTTGGCGCCCAGCGGGCCGGAGGCGCCGCCCGCTGCGCGCCAGGCCATGTTGATGGCCGCGGTGGGATCGGTCGCCACCTGCAGACCCTTGAGCTGGTCGGCCAATACCGGCGGGTTGGTGGTGAAGTCCTTGGTTTTCCGGTTCCAGGAGATCTCACCTGCGCTGAACTTCTGGGAAGTGACCTCACCGTCGTAGGTTTCGTCGCCGACCGGGGCACCGAGAACGCCGCCCGAGCTGCCGAGTTTGTCCCACGCGGCGTTCATTGCGCCGCGCACCACAAACGCGCCGTGGTCCGGCGCCCAGAAAATTACCGGCTTGTCGCTGGCGGAGAAGGTCGCCACTCGGCTGTCCGGTCCGGCAAGGCCGGGAACTTCGTTGATGGTCGGGAATCCCAGATCGCTGTCGGCCGGACCGCCCACTGACTCGTATTTGTCCAGGATCGGCCCGTAAACAAACTTGGCACCGGTATCCGTGGTGTAGAACATCTTGCCGCCGTCGAAGTCCAGGGCGAACCCGTCGCCGACCGGGTAGACGTCGCCCTTCCTGGCGCCCAGCGGTGAACTGTCGCCGCCGGCCTTCTCCCACGCGGCCATGATGGCGGCCTCAGCGTCGCCTATCGGAGACGCCGAGGCTCCAGGTGCCAGGAATGCCGCAGCCACCACTGTGGTCGCCATGCTGACCAGCACGCGTCCGAATAGCCTGCGCAATGGACCTCTCTGCCCGTTCACCAAGCCTCCCAGCCGACGGATATGCCCCTATCTGTGGCCATGCCCGTACCCTGCAGACCCTGCGAGCGGGGTGATACCCCCACCGCGAGTTACTAACCCGCTTTGGTCCGTATTATCGCCGGGCTCGCATAACTTTGCTCCAGCGATCGGAAAATGCGAAGCCGAATCACGAATTTTACGAAAACGGATACCACTCCGATGTCGAAATGATGCCTGACCACACGCGTGTCGCGACCACTCGGTCCGCAGGTCGCGCGGCGTTGCGATTGCCGTGCCGCACGGGGGTGGCAGCGGCGTGCGGAAAACAGCCGGAATACCGCCGAGCCGCGAAGCACCGCTGCAGTCAGTGGTTCCGGACCGTGTCATTACGCAGTCCGCATACGTGAAAACATGTGCCGACGGTACGCGAGGCCGCCAGTTGCCCGGCGATCTACCCGTCCAGAATACCGGTTAGCGCATTGATTAATGTGCCGCAGACCTAAAGACGAGGCCCCGGCACACGACTGATTCGTCTTCCTTTGCGTCATCAGTGACGTGGCGACATCCCAACATTGGTTGCGCGCCAACACGATTGCGTTCGGCAAGGCAAGCCGACGGGGCTGCCACCCGGGCTAGACCCCGAGACTGCGGCCGATGATCTCTTTCATGATCTCGGTCGTGCCGCCGTAGATCGTCTGCACCCTGGCATCGAGATAGGCACGTGCGACCGGGTATTCGCGCATGTAGCCGTATCCACCGTGCAGTTGCAGGCAGCGGTCGACCAGGTGCACCTGCTTCTCGGTGGAGTACCACTTGGCCATCGCGGCCTGTTCGGCCGTCAGCTTCTCCTCGAGGTGCAGCCGGATGAACTCGTCGACCATGACGCGCACCATGGTGGCCTCGGTCGCCAACTCGGCCAGCACGAAGCGGCTGTTCTGGAAGCTGCCGATCGGTTTCCCAAAAGCCTTGCGCTCCTTGGTGTATTGCACCGTATGGTTCAGCACGGCTTCCATCGCGGCGGCTGCCATGATCGCGATCGAGATCCGTTCCTGCGGCAGGTTCTGCATGAGGTAGACGAACCCCATGCCCTCGTTGCCGAGTAGGTTTTCGGCCGGAACGTGCACATCGGTGAACGACAATTCGGCGGTGTCCTGCGCGTCCAATCCGATCTTGTCCAGGTGGCGGCCGCGTTCGAATCCCTTCATACCGCGTTCAACGACGAGCAGCGAAAAGCCCTGCGCACCCTGGTCCGGGTCGGTCTGCGCCACTACAATCACCAGGTCCGAGTTGATTCCGTTGGTGATGAACGTCTTTGAGCCGTTGAGCACGTAGTGATCACCGTGCTGGACGGCACGGGTCTTGATGCCCTGCAGGTCGCTGCCGGTGCCTGGCTCGGTCATCGCGATGGCCGTGATCAACTCCCCGCTGCAGAACTTGGGTAGCCAACGCTGCTTCTGCTCTTCGGTGGCCAGCCGCAGCAGGTACGGGGCTACCACGTCGTTTTGCAACCCGAACCCGATCCCGCTGTAACGCCCGGCGGTGGTCTCCTCGGTGACGATCGTGTTGTACCGGAAGTCGGGGTTGCCCCCGCCGCCGTACTCCTCAGGCACCGCCATGCCGAGAAAGCCCTGCTTGCCCGCCTCGAGCCACACGCCGCGGTCGACGATCTTGGCCTTTTCCCATTCGTCGTGATAAGGCGCGACGTGGCGATCCAGGAAGGCGCGGTACGACTCGCGGAACAATTCATGCTCGGGCTCGAAAAGAGTGCGCTGGTACTTGATGGCACTGCTCATAGCTGACCTCCAGCGGACGGGAACTCTGCCGCCCAAGATATACCAACCAGCCGGTTGGTCGGCAGCTGGGCAGGCCTGGCCCACGATCGCGCCACGGTGTCTACGACGTCTGATCGCCGGCAGCGGAGAACTCGCGCAGGCTGGCGGCCAGCGCCACCGGAACCCGGGCCCGCAGGCGAGTCCCCTGCGGGTTGTGCTCGGCCTGCTGTACCCGCCCGTCGGCGTGCACCCGGGCCACCAGGTCGCCGCGGTCGTAGGGGATCACCACGTCGACGGCGGTGTCGGTGGGCATCGCGAGCTCGGCCATCCGACGGCGCAAGGCATCGATACCGTCGCGGGTACGTGCGGAGACGAACATCGCTCCGGGCAGCCCATGGCGAAGCTTGGCCAGCATCAGATCGCTTGCGGCGTCCACCTTGTTCACGACCAACAGCTCGGCCGGCGGATCCCCGTTGGCCTCGGCGATGACTTCGGAGATCACCTGCCGGACCGCATCGATCTGGGCAACCGGGTTGACGTCGGAGCCGTCGACGACGTGAACCAACAAATCGGCGTCGACGACCTCCTCCAACGTGGAGCGGAACGCCTCGACCAGCTGGGTGGGCAGGTGCCGCACGAATCCGACGGTGTCGGTGATCGTATAACGGCCGGCCGCCTTGGAATCGGGGTCGAACTCCGCGCGCCGGGTGGTGGGTTCCAGCGTGGCGAACAACGCGTCCTCTACCAGCACCCCGGCCCCGGTCAGCGCGTTGAGCAGGCTGGACTTGCCCGCGTTGGTGTATCCGACGATGGCGATCGACGGGATGTCGCTGCCGAGCCGACGGCTGCGCTGGGTGTCGCGCGCCTTCTTCATGTCCTTGATCTCGCGGCGCAGCTTGGCCATCCGCTCGCGGATGCGGCGCCGATCGGTCTCGATCTTCGTCTCACCGGGACCACGCAGGCCCACGCCGCCGCCGCTGCCGCCGGCCCGGCCACCGGCCTGCCGCGACATCGACTCACCCCAGCCACGCAGCCGCGGCAGCATGTACTCCATCTGAGCCAGCGACACCTGCGCCTTGCCCTCCCGGCTGGTGGCGTGCTGGGCGAAGATGTCCAGGATCAGCGCTGTGCGGTCGATGACTTTGACCTTCACCGCCTTCTCCAGCGCGGTCAGCTGCGCCGGGGACAGTTCGCCGTCGCAGATGACGGTGTCGGCACCGGTCGCCAACACCACTTCACGCAACTCCTGCGCCTTGCCCGAGCCGATATAGGTCGATGGGTCGGGCTTGTCGCGGCGCTGGATGAGTCCGTCGAGCACCTGCGAGCCGGCGGTTTCGGCCAGGGCTGCCAGCTCGGCCAGGCTCGCCTGGTTGTCAGCCGCGCTGCCCTCGGTCCACACCCCGACCAGCACCACGCGCTCCAGCCGGAGCTGGCGATACTCGACCTCGGAGATGTCGGCCAGTTCGGTCGACAGCCCCGCGACGCGGCGCAGCGCCGATCGGTCTTCGAGGGCAAGCTCACCGACGCTGGGCACTGGGTCCGAAGGGTCCCAGTCCGCAGAGTCTGAGCTGTCTGAGGAGCCCTTGTCGGGCGAATCTGGATATGTCATAGCCAATATCCGATGGTGGCACGTCGTCGGTGGCGGTGCATCCGAATAAATTGCCGCACTGGGCCAATGGCGGCCGCAACACCAGCCGCTCTGCGGGAAGTCACGCCAGCGCGCTCCACCAGGCATCCGCGATCTCGCCGCGGGCCACCAGCACCGACGGCCCGCGTAGGTAGCTGGTGGCGTCGGTGATGGAGACCACGACGTCACCGCCCGGTACCCGCACGGTGAGCGTCCCGGTGTCTGCGCCGGCATCGGCCAGCGCAGCGACCGCGGCCGCGACCGTTCCCGTACCACACGATCGGGTTTCACCAACCCCGCGCTCGTGGACCCGCATCTGTACCAACCCGCCGACCGCAGGGGTGAGGACTTCGACGTTGACCCCGTCGGGGAACTGCGCCCGGTCGAACTGCACCGGCGCGCCCACATCCAGCGCTGCGAGCTCTTCGAGACTCAGCTGCGGATCCACGCAGGCCAGGTGCGGGTTGCCCACATCGACCGCCAGCCCGGTGAACCGCTTACCTCCGACGACGGCATCGGCCGCGCCCAGCCGGTTGGCCTTGCCCATCTCGACGGTGACGTCGGCGTTGGTCGCGTCGACATGGTGCAGGGTGACCAGCCGCGGGCCGGCCAGCGACCCGACGACGAACTCGTCGCGGGACTCCAAGCCGCTGGCGCGCAGGTAATGCGCGAACACCCGCACGCCGTTGCCGCACATCTGGGCGGTCGACCCGTCGGCGTTGCGGTAGTCCATGTACCAGTCGTTCGACCCGACGCCGTCGGGCAGTCGCTCGAGCACGCCGGCGCCCACCGCGGCATCTGCGGTAGTGATCCGCAGCACCCCGTCGGCACCCAATCCCCGACGCCGGTCGCACAACGCGGCCACCCGCGCCGCGGTGAGCGTCAGTTCGGCGCCGACGTCGGGCAGCAACACGAAATCGTTCTGCGTGCCGTGGCCCTTGGCGAAGATCACCAGATCAGGATACTTGCCGCCACGCGTACACCGCGCCGTCGACAATGCGGGCGCGGTCGGCCTCGGTCGCCGGGCCCGCGTCGAGCCAGTGCACCCGGTGGTCCCGGCGAAACCACGAGCGCTGCCGCCGCACATAACGGCGAGTGCCCACGTATGTCTGCTCGCGCGCTTCGCGCAGTTGGTCGGCTGCTCTAGTTTTGGAGCCGGCGTCCAGCGCCGCGAGCACCTGGGCGTAGCCCAGCGCACGCGAGGCGGTGACCCCGTCGCGCAGGCCCTGTTTCAGTAGTGCGCGTACCTCGTCGACCAGGCCGTGGTCGAACATCGTGTCGGTGCGGCGGGCCAATCTCTCATCGAGAATCGTTGTGTCACAGTCCAATCCGACGATGACGGTGTCCCAACGCGGAGCGCCGATGCGTGGCGCGGACGCGGCGAACGGCTGCCCGGTGAGTTCGACTACCTCGAGTGCCCGCACCGTGCGCCGCCCGTCGGTGGGCAGAATCGCCGCGGCCGCTTCCGGGTCGCGACGAGCCAGCTCGGCGTGCAGCTGGTCCACCCCGACCTCGGCGAGCCGCTGCTCCCAGCGCGCGCGTACTGCGGGATCGGTCGCGGGAAACGACCAGTCGTCCAGCAGCGATTGGATGTAGAGCATCGAACCGCCCACGATGACCGGCAGCGCGCCCCGGGCCGCGATCGCTTCGATGTCCGCGGCGGCGGCCCGCTGATAGCGGGCGACGGTCGCGGTCTCGGTGACGTTGAGAACGTCGAGCTGGTGATGCGGGATGCCGCGGCGCTGGTCGACAGGCAGCTTGGCGGTCCCGATGTCCATGCCGCGATATTGCTGCATCGCGTCGGCGTTGACGATTTCCGCGCGCACCTCGAAGCTGAGGCGCTCGACGACGTCGAGCGCCAGCTGCGACTTGCCGGTACCGGTGGGGCCGATGATCGCGAGTGGTCTCATGGCTGCCAGGCACCGGCGAAGTAGCCCACACCGTAGGGCGCTCCCCGGTAGAGCTCCTTGGCCGATCGCGGCCCCGGCTCGGCCAGGCCGGCCAGCACCTGGAATGCGACCCGCCCCAGGATCTGCCGGGGCAGCAGGGTCAACGCGGTGACGTCGCCGCTGGCCAGCGCGTCGTCAAGGGCCAGCTGAACGTCGGCGTTGCCGGGGTCGTACCCGCCGGGAGCTCTCGGTGTCAGGGTGTTGGCGCCGTCGGCGACGACCAACACGCCGATCGGATCGGGCGCCCGGTCGATCTCGGCACGTAGTTGTCTGCCGTAGGCCAGCGCAGTGTCGGCGTCGTGGTCGCCGCGGTAGACGTGGACCTGCGCGCTGGCCTCGGGCCGGGCCTGGCCGCGCACCCATCCGGCGAGCAGCGCGCAGACGGGCAATTCGACCGGCGGTTCAGCGCGGTCGTCGGCCCGGGGCGAGAGCCGGACCCGCACGTCTGCGCCGAAACCGGCAAAGGTGCCCGCGGAATGTGGGCCGTGGGGGCTGAGCACATCGTCCGTCCCGCCTGTCCCGACGACGATCCAGCGCGGCGGCAGTAAGGCGGCCGCCGCCAGCACCGCCGCGGACAAGTCGGCGACTTCGGCGGCGGCTGCTCCGGCGAGCTCGGGGACAAGCACCGGCGCGGAGGGAATGATCGCGATGGCGCTCAGCACGCCACCAAACTAACGGACCGGTCGACGACGCTAGGCCAACCGCACTACGTGATTGTCCGGCTTCTCTCCGACGCGGCTGGGGACACTCCCGCCTGGTGGGGGGACACCTGGCCTGCGACGTCCTCCACGGGTTCGTGCGCCGCTTCGTGCGGGAGGGTGAGTTTGACGTCTTGGCCAGTCCCTGCCGCGATCGAGGCGGCCTCCCCGCGAGCCAGCGCTACCGTCGCGACAATCACCAGAACTACCGCCGCGACCAGCACGAACACCTCTGGCCCCTCGACGGCGAACGCCTCGCCAAGAAGAAGAACCCCGAGCGCCCCGGCCACCACCGGCTTGGCCACGGTCATCGTCGGCAACGAGGCGGTCAGTGCCCCGGCGCGGAAGGCAGACTGCTGGAACATCATCCCGGCCAACATCACCAGTAGCCACGGAAGGAACTCCGGCGAACGCAACGCGGCCCCCAAGCCCTCTTCGAGCACTTCGACGAGTCCCTTCGTCAGCACCGCGAACAGTGCCAACGACGAACCTGCCACCACCGCCAGCAGCACCGCCGCGACCGGACGACCCGACCAGACCCGCGCCGCCAGCACACACAACACCAACGCAGGACCCATCACCAGACCCACGATGATCCACGTGGACAGCGGCGCCCGTTGCTGGCCGGACTCCGGGTCGCCGACAATGATGACCACCGCCAACGCACCGGCCAGCACGAGCGCCCAGATCCACTCCCAGCGGGTGACCCGGTGCCTGGTCAGCCGCGCGTAGATCGGTAAGGCAAACAGCAGCGCGGTCACCTGCAGCGCCGTCACCAGCACCACCGACCCCCACGCCAGGGCGCCGGCCTGCAGGCTGTAATTGACGATCGCCGCCAGGCCGCCCACCCACCACCGCTTGTCGCGAAGTGACATGCGGAACAACTCGACGTGGCCGACTTCTCTGTCGGTGATTTCCTGTGCGGAGCGCTGCCGGATTACATCGCCGATCGCGGAGGCCAGCGCCGCGCACAACGCAATCAATGCCGCGACGTCCACTTTGGACATGGGAACCCCCTAACCGGCGCTCCCGCCAAAGCTGTACGTACACGTGCCGTTCTATACGAATTCACGACCACTGTAGTTCGGCAGCGGCCCGTCTCGACCGCAGCGTGGCGGCCTCATCAATTCTTACCCGTGGAGCCTATGCGGCAGCTGTGTGAAACCTTTGCAAAAGGCCGCACCACAGCTACGCCTGGCTGGTCGCACCAGCCATCACCGTAGAAGGGGCATCCCACGCCGCCACCGGTGGGCGGCTGCCCGTGAGATGCCTCTCATCGCCGGCCGCCATGGACGCGGCTTCGCCACGAGCCAGAGCCGTGGTGGCGACAATCACCACCGCTACCGCAGCTGCCAAAGCGATGAGCCGGGGGCCGCTGGCGCCCAGCGTTTCACCCAGCACGGTGACACCCAGCAGTGAAGCCACTACCGGCTCGGTCACCGTCATCGTCGGCAACGACGCGGTCAGCGCGCTGGCCCGAAACGATGACTGCTGAAACACCGTCCCAAGTACTGCGACGAGCAGCCAGCCATACAACTCCGGGGTGCGCAGCAGCGCCCCGATGCCGCCGTCGACCACGTCGACTATGGCCTTGGTGAACACCGCGAACAGCGCCCAGGACGACGCCGAAACCACCGCCAGCAGCACCGCGGCCACCGGGCCCGACCAGATCCGCGCGCCCAGCACGCAGAACACCATTGCCGGGCCGATCACGACGGCCACCACGGTCCACGTCTGCAGCGATGCCCGCTGGTATCCGGCGGCCGGTTCGCCGACCGTGACGAACGCTGCCACGGCGACAGCCAGCAATATCGCCCATCCCCACTGCCGTCGGGTCAGACCCTGTTTGGTCATCCACGCGTACACCGGCAATGCGAACAGCAACGCCGTCACCTGCAGCGCCTGCACCAACACCACCGACCCCAGTCCCAGCGCCACCGCCTGCAGCGCGGCACTGGCCACGGCCGCCCCTCCACCCAACCACCAGCGGGCGTCACGCAACGACATGCGCAGCAGCTCGACGTGGCCGACCTCTTCATCGGTGATTTCCTGTGCGGAGCGCTGACGGATCACGTCGCCGACACCAGATATCAACGCGGCGAGCAGCGCCAGCAACGCCGCGATATCCACCTTCGCTATGGTGATCTCCCCCTCCGACCTCACCAGTAACGCCCGTAACACCTCGTCTCCGTCACGGTACCGGGCAACGTGGCGTGGCCATATGGCCCGGACGACGGTGGAATCGAACTGTTATCCGGCTGGCAACGCGCCGACAACCCCAGGTGGCGGCTTTTGCCGAGCTGGCTGCGCGGGCGCTGACCAACACCGCCCAAGGTGGCGGCGCACCGCTCGCCAAGCTGCTTGAATACTGTTGGAACCGTTAGGGAGTAGCTGGGACAACGGCACGGCCGCACCAGCCCTCCCGACCGTATGGGTGCCGCTACGCGCGGCAGGCGCGCGGAACACCGACCGCGCGAAGGTGGCAAAGGGCAGGTGACGAGCGATGACGGCTGACGACCCCCGCGGCAACGATTCACCCAAGCCGTCGCCGCGTCCGGGACCGCTCCCGGTCCCCGGCCGACGTCGCGACCCACCGCCCACCCGGTGGCTGCGCCCCCGCCCAGCGATCCACACCAGTTCGGACGCGTCGACGACGACGGCACGGTATGGCTGATCAGCGCGGCCGGCGAACGCATCATCGGCTCCTGGCAGGCCGGCGACCCCGAGGCCGCGTTCGCCCACTTCGGCCGGCGCTTCGACGACGTGAGCACCGAGATCACGCTGATGGAGGAACGGCTGGCGTCGGGCACCGGCGATGCCCGCAAGATCAAAGCTCACGCATCCGAGCTGGCCGAGACGTTGCCGACGGCATGCGTGCTGGGCGACATCGACGCGCTCGCGAGCCGACTGACGACCCTTCTCGAGCACGCCGAGGCCACGGTCGCCGCCGATAAGTCCCGACGCGAAGAGCATCGCGCCGCGCAGACCGCCCGCAAGGAGGCGCTGGCCGCCGAGGCCGAGGACCTGGCCGCCAACTCAACGCACTGGAAGATCGCCGGCGACCGGCTGCGGGCGATCCTCGACGAGTGGAAGACGATCAGCGGCCTGGACCGAAAAGTCGACGACGCGCTGTGGAAGCGCTATTCCGCGGCCCGGGAAGCCTTTAACCGGCGTCGAGGGTCCCACTTCGCGGAGCTGGACCGCGAGCGATCGGGAGTTCGGCAGTCCAAGGAACGGCTCTGTGAACGGGCTGAAGAGCTGTCCGATTCGACGGACTGGACCGCAACGAGCGCGGAATTCCGGAAGCTGCTCACCGAATGGAAAGCGGCGGGACGAGCCAACAGGGAAGTCGACGATGCCCTGTGGCGCCGCTTCAAAGCCGCCCAGGACTCATTCTTCACCGCACGTAATGCCGCGACGGCGGAAAAGGACGCGGAGTTGCAGGCCAATGCCGCCGCCAAAGAGGCGCTATTGGCTGACGCGGAGAAGCTCGACACAAGCAATCACGACGCTGCCCGAGCGGCGCTGCGATCGATCGCTGAGAAATGGGACGCGATCGGCCGAGTTCCCCGGGAACGGTCCGCCGAGCTGGAGCGCCGGCTACGCGCGGTCGAGAAAAAGGTGCGCGACGCCGGCGAAGCGGATTGGTCCGATCCCCAGGCGCAGGCCCGCGCCGAGCAGTTCGCGACCCGTGCCGAGCAGTACGAACAGCAGGCCCGCAAGGCCGCGGCGGCCGGGCGCACCAAAGAAGCCGAAGAGGCGAAAGCCAACGCCGAACAGTGGCGGCAGTGGGCTGAAGCAGCCGCTGCGGCGCTGACCCGCAGGCCCTAGTCTTCGGAATCGGACGGCGTCTCGGCACCATCCCCTGGACTTTCCGGGTTATCGCCGCTGCCCGTGTCGTCGGTGTCGGCTTGCAAACTGTCCAGCAGTGTCTTGGACTGCTGCTGTCCCACGATCCGGCGCCGCTGCTCCTCGGCCGCGAGTTGCACGATGGTGCGCGCCCACACCACGCGGGCCCAGTGAAACGTCAACAGGATCACGGTGATCCATGCCACGATCAGTCCCACACCGGGGCCGGGATGACCGGCGGCCACGGTCTGGCGCGACCACACGGCCAACAGCCCGGCCGCACTGGCGATCGCCGAACCCGCCAGCGCAATCCAGGCCAGCGCCCAGCGCCGTGTCAGCAATGCCAGCATCGAGAAACCGACGCTGAACACCAGCGCCAACCAGGCGAACACCCGCGACGGCAGGCCTAGCGCGGCCGCGCCAGCGCCGTGGCTGCTGAACAGCACATCCCATCCCCGCACCGCGCCGGTGTGCGGCAGGATGAACGAACCCAGCAGCACGAACACCAGGATAGCTACCACGAATGCCCTTGGGCCGGGCTCGATCTCGCGTGCTACGCGGCGTTCTGCGGCCTCGATTTCGGCACGCAGGGCATCGATGTCGGTGTGTTCTTTCTTCATCGGGCACATCCGAGCGGTTCGACCGGTCCGATCGACGGCCCGACACCGGGCATGCCGAGACCGACACCACGTGGACGCTGCCCGGCGGCGTGTGCGTCACCGGCCCGCGTGCGACGGTGGGTCAGCACCCCGGCGTCTGCGATGAGATGGTGCGGCGCGGCCTCGGTGACCACCGTGGTGATGATGTCGCCGGGCCGCACCTGGGTGTCTGCCGTGAAGTGCACCAGGCGGCCGTCGCGTGCGCGCCCGGTCATGCGCGACGTGCGGGTGTCCTTGCGTCCTTCACCGGTGGCGACGAGCAACTCGACGGTCTGCCCGAGCAGCGCGCGATTGCCCTCCAACGAGATCTGCTCCTGCAGCTCGACCAGCCGCTCATAGCGTTCCTGCACAACGGGTTTGGGAACCTGCCCGTCGAGTTCAGCGGCCGGGGTGCTGGGCCGCTTGGAATATTGGAAGGTAAACGCGGCCGCGAACCGGGCCCGCCGCACCACATCGAGAGTGGCCGCGAAGTCCTCTTCGGTCTCGCCGGGAAATCCGACGATCAGATCGGTGGTGATGGCCGCATGCGGCATGGCCGCCCGAACCCGGTCGATGATGCCGAGGTAGCGCTCGGCGCGGTAAGACCGCCGCATCGCGCGCAGAACCCGGTCGGATCCCGACTGCAGCGGCATGTGCAAGGCGGGGCAGACATTCGGCGTCTGCGCCATCGCCTCGATGACATCGTCGGTGAACTCGGCCGGATGCGGCGATGTGAACCGCACGCGTTCCAGCCCGTCGATGCGTCCGCAGGCCCGCAGCAGTTCGGCGAAGGCACCGCGATTCCGCGGTAGCTCAGGGTCGGCGAACGAGACCCCGTAGGCGTTGACGTTCTGGCCCAGCAGAGTGACTTCGAGCACGCCGTCGTCCACCAGCGATCGCACCTCGGCCAGGATGTCGGCCGGACTGCGGTCGACCTCCTTGCCCCGTAGCGACGGGACGATGCAGAAGGTGCAGCTGTTGTTGCATCCGACGGAGATGGAAACCCAAGCGGCGTAGGCGGATTCGCGGGCGCTGGGCAGCGACGACGGAAACTCTTGCAACGCCTCGGCGATTTCCACCTGGGCGACTTTGTTGTGCCGGGCCCGGTCGAGCAGCGTGGGCAACGATCCGATGTTGTGCGTGCCGAAGACGACATCGACCCATGGCGCCTTGTGCAGCAATGCGTCTCGATCTTTTTGAGCCAGGCAGCCACCGACCGCGATTTGCATATCGGGATTGCCGCGCTTGCGCGGAGCCAGGTGGCTGAGGTTGCCGTACAGCTTGTTGTCGGCATTCTCACGCACGGCGCAGGTGTTGAAGACCACCACATCGGCATCGGCGCCTTCGGCGGCCCGTTGGTAGCCGGCCGCTTCGAGCAGCCCCGCCAACCGTTCGGAATCGTGGACGTTCATCTGGCAGCCGTAGGTGCGGACTTGATAGGTGCGCATCGGCGCGGCGTCACCCGCCACGGCGTCTCGCGCCACCATCGAAGTCACGGGGCCATGGTACGGCGACTGGTGAGGTCGCGATCTGACCCATCCGACCTGCGGGCCGCTAGACCCGCCGGCGGTCCCGTTCGGCGGCCAACTCGGCGAGGACAACCTCGCACGCCAGGTTCTGGTCGTAGCCACGCCGGGCCAGCATCCCGACCAGCCTGCGGCTCACCCGGGCGTCGTCCTGGCTGAGCGTCTCCCGCCGCAGCTTGGCCCGCACCAGTTGCTCCGCCCGGTCTCGCTCGGCACCGGCGTCGATCCCGGCCAGTACCGTGGTGATCACGTCGTTGTCGACGCCCTTGGTGTGCAGCTCAGCGGCCAGTGCGCGCTTGCTCTTTCCCACGTTGGCCCGCCGGGAGTGCACCCACTGTTGGGCGAAGTCGCCGTCGTCCACCAGGCCCACGGCTGCCAGCCGCTCCAATACCCGAGCTCTGATGTCGTCGGGGTATCCGCGTTTGGCCAGCTGGCCGGACAACTCGGCGCGAGTGCGCGACCTCGCGGTGAGCAGGCGCAGGCACAATGCCCGCGCCTGCTCTTCGCGGGATGGCTCAGAAATCGACGGGGGCGGGCAGGACGTCGTCATCGGTAACCACCGCACCAATGCCAAGCTTTTCCTTGATCTTCTTCTCGATCTCGTTGGCCACGTCGGCGTTCTCCATCAGGAAGCTACGGACATTCTCCTTACCCTGGCCGAGTTGCTCGCCTTCGTAGGTGAACCAGGAACCGGACTTGCGGATGAAGCCCTGATCCACCCCCATGTCGATCAGCGAACCCTCCCTGCTGATACCGCGGCCATAGAGGATGTCGAATTCGGCCTGCTTGAAGGGCGGCGCCACCTTGTTTTTGACGACCTTGACCCGGGTGCGGTTTCCGACCGCATTGGTGCCGTCCTTGAGCGTCTCGATCCGGCGTACGTCCATGCGCACCGACGCGTAGAACTTCAAAGCCTTTCCACCCGTCGTGGTTTCAGGACTGCCGAACATCACCCCGATCTTCTCGCGGAGCTGGTTGATGAAGATCGCCGTGGTTCCCGAATTGCTCAGCGCGCCAGTCATTTTCCGCAGCGCCTGACTCATCAGCCGGGCCTGCAGTCCGACATGGCTGTCCCCCATCTCGCCTTCGAGTTCCGCACGCGGCACCAGTGCCGCCACCGAGTCGATGACCAGGATGTCCAGTGCGCCGGAGCGGATCAGCATGTCGGCGATCTCCAGCGCCTGTTCACCGGTGTCGGGTTGACTGACCAGCAGGGAATCGGTGTCGACGCCGAGCTTCTTGGCGTAGTCGGGGTCCAGGGCGTGCTCGGCGTCGATGAATGCCGCAACGCCGCCGGCGGCCTGGGCGTTGGCCACCGCGTGCAGCGCGACGGTGGTCTTACCCGAGGACTCCGGGCCGTAGATCTCCACGACCCGGCCGCGTGGCAGGCCGCCGATGCCCAGTGCCACGTCCAGTGCGATGGACCCGGTCGGAATGATCGAGATCGGCTGACGCATCTCGTCGCCGAGACGCATCACCGAGCCTTTGCCGTAGCTCTTCTCGATCTGGGCCATCGCCAGTTCGAGAGCCTTTTCACGGTCGGGGGCTTGCGTCATGGTGCCTCTCCTGTAGTCGGTGTTCGATGACCGGTATCGGTCGGTTGGCCGTGACACTAGAGAAGGCCACCGACAAGTCGTCCTCTTCGAGTGATCACCACAGTAGCCGAACACCTGTTCGATTCAAGTTCGACACGCCGCAGCAACCGCCGAGTGTGCGGCGGTGGCATCGAGTGTGTGCTGAGGGCGCGATTTCCGCCGATCTACCGCCTTGGACGCACACTCGATCCCAAGCAACCTCACCACTGGTCGCGGGGAACGTCGAAGTCGACGCACAACGCCCGCCAGACGTCGCGGGGCTCGACGCCCGCCTCGATGGCCTGGGCGGCGGTACGGCCCTCGAGGTCGGTCAGCACGTGATCTACCAGCACCGATGCGCCGTACGCAGCACCGAACCGCAGAACAACCCGTTCGTTGAACTCGGTCAGGCGCACGCCAGCCAACATACCCAGCCGGTTACCCGGCCAAAGCCAGCGCTTCGTGGCACACCTGCACCGGGTCGGCCACCCGGACGATGCTGGCGGCGGCTTCGTGGGCGGCCGCACGGTAGCTGGGCGACGACAGCACCTCGTTCGTCGCGGCCACCAGCGCGTCGGCAGTCAACGGCCGAAGCAGCCGCGCGCTGCCCTGACGTACCACCCGATTGGCCATCTCCCACTGATCGCCGCCGCCGGGAACCACCACCAGCGGCACCCCGGCCAGCAGCGTCTTGGCCAGCATCCCGTGACCGCCGCCGCAGATCACCACATCGGCATGCGTCAACAGCTCAGCCTGGCGTCCCAGCCCCACCACGGCCCACGGCGGCACGGACAGATCCGCTCCGCCCAGACGCGACACCACCAAGCGCGACCCCTCGGGCAGCGTGTCTCCCGGCGTCAGGCATCCCAGCGCGACTTCGGCCAAACCGGCGGTACCGGTCAATGCGGTCGACGGCGCGACCACCACCACCGGCCCGGAGCCCGCGGGAACCGGAAGCACCCGGTCGGTCGGCTCGAAGTGCAACGGGCCCACCAGGACGGCCTCGTCCGGCCAGTCGGGACGCGGGACCTCCAGCGCGGGCAGCGTGGCGATCAGCCGTCGCAGCGGTCCGGGATCAACGGCGGGCAGCCCGATCTGCAGCCGGACGGCCGCGCGCTGCTTAAGCCCGATACGCCAGGATCGCGCTGTCAGGACGCGCATCGTGGCGTCGCGTAGCCGGCCGCGGATGCCGGTGCCGGGCGCGAGCCCGCTGCCTATCGGCGGCAACCCCTTCGACGGCAGGTACAGCGGATGCGGGTTGAGCTCTATCCACGGGATCCCCAACAGCTCGGCAGCCATGCCACCGCCCGCGGTGATGACATCGGACACCACCAGGTCGGGTGCCAGCTCGCGCAGCGCAGGCACGTTGAGCACGGCCATCCGCGCCGCACGCCGGTGGATTCTGGCCCCCGCGTCGACGTCGTCGTCGGTGGCCGCGAGCCCGTCCAGCGGGGCAGCGTCAACACCGGCCGCTCGGGCGGCATCAATCCATTCCTCGCCGGTGAACAGCGTGGGCTCGTCGCCGGCTTCGCCGAATCGTTGGCACAGCGCAATGGCCGGAAACGAGTGCCCGGGATCCGGCCCGGCGACCACGGCGACGCGCATCCGCCCTACCCTGCCACAGCGCCGCGCGCCTACGCTGGCGACCATGACCGAGCTGACTGAGACATCCGCCGCTTGAAAACACCCGCACGGTAGAGGGTTTCCTGAACGCCCTGCAGGACGCAGACTTCGAAGCAGCAGAGGCCGCACTGGACGACAACCTCGTCTATCGAGAATGTCGGGCTGCCGACGATCCGTGGCCGCGCCGACGATGAAGCTATTGCGCCGGATGGAAGGCCGCACGAGTTCGAGGTGAAGATCCACCGCATTGCCGCCGACGGCGCCGCGGTGCTCACCGAACGCAGGACGCGCTGATCTTCGGCCCGCTGCGGATTCAGTTCTGGGTCTGCGGCATTTTCGAGGTCCACGACGGGCGAATTACTTTGTGGCGCGATTACGTTGACTTGTACGACATGTTCAAAGGCTTCGTACGCGGTTTGGCCGCGCTGGTAATCCCGTCGCTGAAAGCGACGCTTTAGCCTGGGTAGGGAAAGGCATGAGCGGCAACACAGTCCGGACGAAGCCGAACGCCCTTCGGTACATCCGCTATTGCTACGGGGCTCAGCTGCCCGACTCGATGCGGGACTGGGTGCGCAACGACCTGGCCGGCAAGGGCGCTGCCGCGCGGATGATGATGCGTGTCGCTGTGCCGGCGGTACTGGTGCTCGCTCCGTTCTGGTTGATCCCGACGACGCTGGACGTCCACCTGACCATGACGCTGCCGATTCTCATTCCGTTCGTGTATTTCTCCCATGCGCTGAACAAGATATGGCGCCGTCACATGCTCCGCGTGCACAACCTCGACCCAGATCTCGTCGACGAGCTGGCCCGCAAGCGCGACGCCCACATCCATCAGGCATATATCGAACGCTATGGCCCGCGACCCGAATCAACCCCAACCCAAAGCCCGCCGCAGAACCCGAACACCGGCGACTAACTAGCGGTTGGCTAGTTGCGGGGTAATCCGCCGAGTTCGTCAAACGCCTGGGCCCAACCGACCAGACGATCCGTGGCGCCGGCCAACTCGGCGCGGTAGCGCTGCTGCGAGGCGGCTAACGCTCCCCCGGCATCGCCGTTCGCTGACGACACCAATTGCGCTGCAGCAGTGACCATTTCATTGTATTGACGGACGCCGGCGCTCAACTGCGCGGTGAATGCGTTGATGGTGGGCACCAGATACGACCGCGATGATTCCGAATACTGCACCGCCCGCTCCATGGACACCACCTCGGCTGCGGTGGCCGCCATCGCCGCCGAGGTTTTGTTGGCCGCCGCGGTCAAATCGCGGATTTCGGCCGCCGGCAACATAGCGCCCCGCTCCATCACACCCAACAACGAGAAGAATCCGCGTTCGGAGGCGCCCAGCGCGTACATCGCGGGTCGCGCGGCCGAACCGGGCGGCGGCAGCCGGCGGACATTGGCGGGCCGGCTCGCCGGCAGTGGCTCCGATCGCAGCCAGCGGTAGCGGAGCAGCAACAACGTCGCCGGAATGGCCTGGACGACCGCGATGGCGCCGGTGATCTCCAGCAGCAACGCGAACCAGCCCCAGGCCGCCAGTACCGCCGTCACCACCGCCCAAAACACGCATCCGGCGGTGAATATCAGGCCCCACCGCAGCGCGCGGCGACGGCGGCGCAGCTGGCGCGCACGCGGGTCCGCGGCGGCGCTGATCTTCTGGGCCACCATGTCGGAAAGATCGGCGGCGGTGTCCAGCCCCCGCTGCAACAACGCCCGCCAGGAGCCGCGCTGGGTCGCGTTCACCGCCATCTTCAGACCGTCTGCGTTTAGGACTGACCGAAGGGCTTCTCGGCAGCTTGGCCATCGCTGGTCTGGGCGGGCGCGGAAGTGGCTGGGGTGGCTCCGGGTGCGGCAGGAGTCCCGCCCGCCGGCAGGGCTTCGCCACGCATCGACGCACGGATCTGCTCCAGCCGGGAGTGACCGGCCATCTGCACACCGGCCTGCTCGACCTCGAGCATCCGTCCCTGCACGGAGCCCTGCGCGAGTTCGGCCGAGCCAATCGCATTGGCGTACCGGCGTTCGATCTTGTCGCGCACCTCGTCGAGGCTCGGGGTGTTACCCGGAGCGGCGATCTCGCTCATCGACCGCAGCGATGCGCTGACCTGTTCCTGCATCTTCGCCTGCTCGAGCTGGCTGAGCAGCTTGGTGCGCTCGGCGATCTTCCGCTGCAGCACCATCGAGTTCTGTTCGACAGCCTTCTTGGCCTGAGCCGCGGCACTGAGCGCCTGGTCGTGCAATGTCTTGAGGTCTTCGACGCTCTGCTCGGAGGTCACCAGCTGGGCCGCGAACGCCTCGGCGGCGTTGGTGTACTCGGTGGCCTTGGCAGTGTCTCCGGAGGCGGTCGCCTGGTCGGCCAGGGTCAGCGCCTGGCGCACATTGACCTGCAGTTTTTCGATGTCCGCGAGTTGCCGGTTGAGCCGCATCTCCAGCTGACGCTGGTTGCCGATCACCTGAGCCGCCTGCTGGGTCAGCGCCTGATGGGTGCGCTGTGCTTCCTCAATGGCCTGCTGGATCTGCACTTTGGGGTCGGCGTGCTCGTCAATTTTCGCGTTGAACAACGCCATGACGTACTTCCACGCTTTGACGAACGGATTAGCCATGAGTTAGCTCCGCCTTCGCTACTTGTGGGCCGGGTGCCCTGGATGGGCTCGTGCTCACCCTGTCGCTCAATTTAGTGGGTCGGCGCCAATCGCCCCACCCCTTGCGGTGGACCCGGCACACTCTGGCACTCAGGCCACCGCCAGAGACGCCACCGGCGGAATGACGACCTTGGTGCCGGGATCGATGGTGGAACCCCTTGCCACGGCATTCGGCTCGCTGTGAGCGGCGCGTTCCACGCTCGCCATCCGCTCGCCGGCGTCGGTGAGGACCGTCGACAGCGGGACCTCCAACGCATCGCAGATCGCGTTGAGCAGCTCGCTGGAGGGCTCCTTACGGCCGCGCTCCACCTCGGATAGGTACCCGAGGCTCACCCGAGCCGAATCAGACACCTCGCGCAACGTCCGTCCCTGCGATGTCCGGGCCCGGCGTAACACGTCGCCAATGACCTCGCGCACCAATGGCGGCATCCTGCTCTCCTTCGTCCAGTCAGCCCTGCTCAACACGAAATCAGCCCCGGAACACCCGTGGGCTCATTAGGTGAACGCCAGCAGCGGTGGCGTTGGTTCCCGATCAGTCGGTCGTCTGACGAACTTCCCTGACGGCCGACACGACGTAGTCGATACCGGTCACCACCGTGAGCACGATCGCCACGGCCATCACCACCGCAGCCATTACCAGGAACGGCCCCGACAGTGGTAGCACGAACAACCCGATCGCCAGCGCCTGAACCACGGTCTTGAGTTTGCCGCCCCAGCTGGCGGGAATGACGCCGCGACGAATCACCGCCAACCGCAACAGCGTCACCCCGAGCTCGCGAGTCAGGATCAGCACCGTGACCCACCACGGCAGGTCACCGAGCATCGACAATCCGACCAGCGCCGACCCGATCAGCGTCTTGTCCGCGATCGGATCGACGAACGCGCCGAATTCGGTCGCCATGCCGTAGTTGCGGGCCAGCAGGCCGTCCAGCCGATCAGTGATGATGGCAATCGTGAAAATCACGAAAGCCACTATGCGTCCGGCGATTTCGTGGCCATTCCCAGCGAACAAGGCGAGCAGGAAGATCGGGACCAGCACCAGCCGCAATAACGTGAGGATATTCGCGAGGTTGGCTATACGCGCGCGTCCAACCATCGGACCCGTTTGCGGCTGCCCCGACACCGCAACAGAATAGCCGTTGACCAGCGCAGCCGTCCCTGATGTCGATACTGTTACCCGTGACCGAAAGCCAACGGGACCACCGGCCGGTGGTTCGGCGTGCGCGAACATCCGATGTCCCGGCGATCAAACAGCTCGTCGACACCTATGCGGGAAAGATCCTGCTGGAAAAGAACCTGGTGACGCTCTATGAGGCTATTCAGGAATTCTGGGTGGCCGAACTCGCAGGAAAAGTGATCGGTTGCGGGGCGTTGCACGTGTTGTGGTCTGATCTGGGCGAAGTCCGCACCGTCGCGGTCGACCCGGCGACGACCGGCCGAGGCGTCGGCCACACGATCGTCAACCGCCTTCTCGAAGTCGCTCGCGAGCTGCAGCTGCAGCGGCTGTTCGTGTTGACCTTCGAGACCGAGTTCTTCGGCAGGCACGGGTTCACCGAGATCGAGGGCACGCCGGTCACGGCCGAGGTGTTCGAGGAGATGTGCCGCTCCTACGACATCGGTGTCGCCGAATTCCTGGACCTGAGCTATGTCAAGCCCAACATCCTGGGTAACACCCGGATGCTGCTGCTGCTCTAACGACTAGCTCGTCGGCGCCGTCGTCGTCGGATCCACCCGCGGAGCCCCGGATCGAGGCCAGCGTCGCGGCCAGCTCGTCGGGCTTGACCAGCACCTCACGCGCCTTGGATCCCTCACTGGGCCCGACGATGCCGCGGGTCTCCATCAGATCCATCAAACGGCCCGCTTTGGCGAAGCCGACGCGCAGCTTGCGCTGCAGCATCGAGGTGGAGCCGAACTGGCTGGAGACCACCAGCTCGACGGCTTGCAGGAACACATCCATGTCGTCGCCGATGTCGGGGTCGACGTCGGTGCGTTCACTGGTGGGCTTGGCGGTGGTCACGCCGTCGGTGTATTCGGGTTCGGCCTGGTTCTTGCAGGCGTTGACGACGGCGTGGATCTCCTCGTCGGTGATGTAGGCACCCTGCAGCCGCAGCGGCTTGCTCGCGCCCATCGGCAGGAACAGCCCGTCACCCATCCCGATCAGCTTCTCCGCGCCCGCCTGGTCCAGGATCACCCGGCTGTCGGTCAGCGACGACGTCGCGAACGAAAGCCGGGCGGGCACGTTGGTCTTGATGAGCCCGGTGACCACGTCCACCGAGGGGCGCTGGGTGGCCAGCACCAGGTGGATGCCCGCGGCGCGGGCTTTCTGGGTGATCCGCACGATGGCGTCCTCGACGTCACGCGGGGCGGTCATCATCAAGTCGGCCAGCTCGTCGACGATCGCCACGACGTACGGATAAGGCCGGTACTCACGCTGGCTGCCCAGCGGCGCCGTGATGGCACCAGATCGCACCTTGGCGTTGAAGTCGTCGATGTGACGCACCCGCGACGCCTGCATGTCCTGGTAGCGCTGCTCCATCTCCTCGACCAGCCACGCCAGCGCGGCCGCCGCTTTCTTGGGCTGGGTGATGATCGGGGTGATCAGGTGCGGGATGCCTTCATACGGCGTCAGTTCCACCATCTTCGGGTCGATCAGGATCATCCTGACCTCCTCCGGAGTGGCCCGGGTCAACAGCGACACCAGCATGGAGTTGACGAAGCTGGACTTGCCGGATCCGGTGGAGCCGGCGACCAGGAGGTGCGGCATCTTGGCCAGGTTGGCCGAGATGAAATCGCCCTCGATGTCCTTGCCCAGCCCGATCACCAGCGGGTGGTGGTCGCGGCGGGTCGAGGGCGCAGTGAGCACGTCGGCCAGGCGCACCATTTCGCGATCGGTATTGGGAACCTCGATGCCGACGGCCGACTTGCCGGGGATCGGGGCCAGCATGCGGACACTCTCGGTGGCCACCGCGTAGGCGATGTTGCGCTGCAGCGCCGTGATTTTCTCCACCTTGACGCCTGGCCCCAGCTCGACCTCGTAGCGGGTGACGGTGGGTCCGCGGGTGCAGCCGGTGACGGCCGCGTCGACCTTGAATTGGGTGAGCACCTCGCCGATGGCGGTGGCCATGTGGTTGTTGGCCGCACTGCGTTTCTTGGGCGGATCGCCGGCGACCAGCAGATCCAGCGACGGCAGCGTGTAGGGGCCCTCGACCACCCGGTCCAGGGCTCGGGTCTGCTTGCGGGAGCCGCGCCGGCTGCGCGCGACGGCCGGTTCGGGCACGGTGGGGGTTTCGTCATAGGCGTCATCGCCGGCGCCCTGAGCGGCGCCCGCCGACGGCCACGCCTGCGGCTCTTGGTCGAAAGACGCCGCGTCGTCGTACCCGTCGGAAAAGTCTTCGCGCGTACCGGCGTCCGCGTCGTCGCCGAACTCGTCGTCGTAGTCGTAAGCAGCGTCGTCATCGACGACCAGCCGGGTGCCGAACATCGCCCGCACCGCGTCAGGCACCTCGCGGATCGTGGTCCCGGTCAGCAACAGCACCCCGAACAGCGCGCCGATGAACAACAGCGGCGCGGCGATCCAGGCCGTCAATCCGTCCGACAACGGGCCACCGATGGCAAAGCCGATGAATCCTCCCGCGCGACGCCGTAATTCGGGATCTTCCGGGGAACCGGACCACAGGTGGCGCAGGGCGAGCACCGACAGGGCGATCAAGCTCGCGCCGAGAATCAGCCTGGGCCGGGCATCGGGGTTGGGCTGGGTCCGCATCAGCACCACCGCCACCCCCGCCATGACCACCGGCAGCACCAGGACAGCCGACCCGATGAAGGTCCGGAGCACGACGTCGACCCACGCGCCGATCGGCCGGGCGGCGTCAAACCAAGAGCTCGCCGTGACCACGACGGCAAGGCCGAGCAGAACCAGCGCGATGCCGTCGCGGCGGTGTCCGGGCTCGATATCACGGGCCCGTCCGATTGACCGGGCCACCCCGCCGGTGCCGCGTGCCGCCATCAGCCAGGTGGCGCGCATGGCCCGGCCGCAGGTCAGCCCCGCGGCAACCAGCAACGACTGGTTGCGCCGTTTGGCGGGCCTGCCCACCCTCCGGCGGGGTGCTGCTGGTCGCGAACTTCGGGACCTGCCCCGCGAAGAGGCCTTTGACCTGCTCGTTCGGGTTCCGGAGCGGGCGGCGGTCTTACTAGCCATGATCGCAAGGGTAGTCGTAAACACATCATCTGCACCACCCGCCACACTGGTAACGCCGATCCTCGCTGCCAGGTGCCGGCGCCGCCACCAGAGCACGTGGGTAGGGTGACAAACGGTGATTAAAGTCATGCCGCCACCCACCCCCGGAGCGCCCAGGAGGCCCTAGCATGCCCGTCGTCGTCGTCGCCACCATGAACGTCAAACCCGAATCGGTCGACACCGTCCGCGACATCCTCACCCGCGCGGTCGAAGAGGTGCACGACGAGCCCGGCTGCCAGTTGTATTCGCTGCACGAAACGGGCGAGACGTTCGTGTTCGTCGAGCAATGGGCCGACGCCGAGGCGCTCAAGGCGCACAGCACCGCGCCCGCGATCGGCAAGATGTTCGCGGCGGCCGGCGAGCACCTGGCCGGAGCACCGGATATCAAGATGCTGCAGCCGGTGCCCGCGGGCGATCCGGACAAAGGACAGCTGCGCCAGTGACTGACCGGCCGACGGACGGGCCACTCAAAGGCAAAGTCGCGCTCATCACCGGCGCCGCGCGCGGTCAGGGCCGCGCGCACGCAGTACGGCTGGCCGCCGACGGCGCGAATGTGATCGCGGTCGACCTGTGCGAGCAGATCGACAGTGTCCCCTATTCGCTGGCCACCCCGGACGATCTGGCGGCCACCGTCAAGCTCGTCGAGGACACCGGCGCCCGCATCGTCGCCGCTCGTGGCGATGTCCGCGATCGCGAATCGCTGTCGGCCGCATTACAGGCGGGCCTCGATGAGTTCGGCCGGCTCGACATCGTGGTGGCCAACGCCGGCATCGCTCCCATGCAATCCGGTGATGACGGCTGGCGCGACGTCATCGACGTCAACCTCACCGGCGTCTACAACACCATCAAGGTCGCGCTACCGACCATGGTCAAGCAAGGCAACGGGGGATCGATCGTGCTGATCAGTTCGTCCGCGGGGTTGGCCGGCGTCGGCAGCGCCGATGCCGGCTCAGTCGGCTACGCCGCGGCCAAGCACGGTGTGGTGGGGTTGATGCGTGTATACGCGAATTTGCTTGCAAAGCAAAGTATCCGGGTCAACTCGATCCATCCGTCCGGCGTCGATACTCCAATGATCAACAACGAGTTCACCCGGCAGTGGCTCGCCGACCTGGTCGCGCAGTCCGATTCGCCGCCGGACATGGGCAACGCGATGCCGGTGGACGTGCTGCATGCCGATGACATCGCCAATGCGGTGGCATGGCTGGTGTCCGACCAGGCTCGCTACATCACCGGCGTCACCTTGCCCGTCGATGCGGGCTTCCTGAACAAGTAGTAGCTATGACACGAAATCCCGCGGCGCAGACCGCCTTTGGCCCGATGGTGTTAGCCGCCATCGAACAAAACGAGCCACCGGACCGCCGTCTGGTCGACGACGACCTTGCGGTCCTGTTTTTGCCGGCGCCGCTGCGATGGCTGGTCGGTGCGACCCGATGGGGACCGGCACGCCGTCTCATGATCCGCGGATCCGAGTTCACCGGCCCCGGGCTCTGGGTAAATATGGCCTGCCGCAAGCGCTTCATCGACGACAAGCTCAAAGAGGCGCTCGACGACATTGACGCGGTGGTGATCCTCGGCGCCGGATTGGACACTCGCGCCTACCGGCTGACCCGCCGGGTCCGGATCCCGGTCTTCGAAGTCGACCTGCCGGTCAATATCGCCAGGAAGGCCAAGACGGTACGACGGGTGCTGGGCGAGCCGCCGCTGTCGGTTCGGTTGGTGGCACTGGACTTTGAGCGCGACGATCTGCTCACCTCGCTGGCCGAGCACGGCTATCGCACCGATTACCGGGCTTTCTTCGTCTGCGAGGGCGTGACCCAATACCTCACCGAAGGCGGTGTGCGACGAACCCTGGAGGGGCTCCGCGCGGCCGCCCCGGGCAGCCGATTGGTGTTCACCTATGTCCGCCGGGACTTCATCGACGGGACGAATCACTATGGCACCCGGACGTTGTATCGCAATGTCCGCGAGCGCCAACAACTCTGGCGTTTCGGCCTGGAGCCCGACGAGGTCGCCGGGTTTATCGCCGATTACGGCTGGCGGCTGGTGGAACAGGCCGGGCCCGATGAGTTTGTGCAGCGCTACGTCGAGCCCACCGGCCGCAAACTCAACGCATCGCGGCTGGAATGGTCGGCCTACGCGGAGAAGATCTAGCCGACGATTCAGATCTCGATGACCGTCGGCACGATCATCGGCTGGCGGCGGTAGACTTCGCCCACCCACTTGCCGACGGCGCGTCGCACCGCCTGTGCGATGCGGGGCGGGTCGGTCACGCCGGCGGCGACCAGGGACTCCAGCTCCGACTCGACTTTGCGGGCGGCGGGCTCCAGTGCCTTGGGATCTTCGGAGAATCCTCGCGAATGTAGTTGCGGCGCAGCCACCGGACGCCCGGTGCCGCGCTTTACCATGACGGTTACCGCGATAAAACCGGAAGACAGGATGAGCCGTTCACCCAGGGTGATATCCCCGACATCGCCGGTGATCAGACCGTCGACGAACATCTTGCCAACCGGTACCGCTCCGGCGATGGAAGCGCTACCGGCAACCAGGTCGAGGCTGACACCGTTCTCGGCCAACAGAATCGACTCCTGCGGCACTCCGGTGCTGGCCGCCAGCTTGGCATTGGCCCGCAGCATCCGCCAGGTGCCGTGTACCGGCATGACGTTTCGCGGTCGCACGCCGTTGTACAGAAACAGCAGTTCACCGGCGTATGCGTGGCCGGAAACATGCACTCTGGCTTGAGCATTGGTGACGACCCGGGCTCCGATCTTGGAGAGCGCATCGATAACGCCGTAGACCGCCTCCTCGTTGCCGGGGATCAGCGAGGACGACAACACGATGAGGTCACCTGAGGTCAGCGTGATGCTGCGATGCTCGCCGCGTGACATCCGCGATAACGCCGACATCGGCTCGCCTTGGGTGCCGGTGGTGATCAGCACCACCCGGTCGGGCGCCATCATCTCGGCGGCCGAGATATCGATCACGTCCGAATCGGCGACCCGCAGGAAGCCCAGGTCGCGGGCGATCCCCATGTTGCGCACCATGGATCGCCCGACGAACGACACCCGCCGGCCCAATGCCACTGCGGCATCGATGATCTGCTGCACCCGGTCCACATTGGAGGCGAAGCACGCCACGATGACACGCCCGTCGGCGCCCCTGATCAGTCGGTGCAAAGTAGGACCCACTTCGCTTTCCGATGGCCCGACGCCGGGGATCTCGGAGTTGGTCGAGTCGCACAGGAACAAGTCCACGCCGGCGTCGCCGAGCCGGGACATGCCGGGCAGGTCGGTGGGGCGGCCATCCAGGGGTAGCTGGTCGAGCTTGATGTCGCCGGTGTGCAAAACGGTTCCCGCGCCGGTGTAGACGGCGATGGCCAACGCGTCCGGGATGGAGTGGTTGACGGCGAAGTATTCGCACTCGAACACGCCATGCCTGCTGCTTTGACCCTCTTTGACCTCGACGAACACCGGTTTGATGCGGTGCTCGCGGCATTTCGCGGCGACCAGCGCCAGGGTGAACTTCGAGCCGACGACGGGGATGTCGGGCCGCAGCTTGAGCAAGAACGGGATCGCCCCGATGTGGTCCTCGTGCGCATGGGTCAGCACCAGCGCCTCGATATCGTCGAGCCGGTCTTCGATGTGGCGCAGATCCGGCAAGATCAGATCGACACCGGGCTCGTCGTGGGTGGGAAACATCACTCCGCAGTCGATGATCAGCAGCCGGCCCAGGTGCTCGAAAACGGTCATATTGCGGCCGATTTCGCTGATGCCGCCCAGCGCGGTGACCCGCAACCCACCCGCGGTCAGCGGACCTGGTGGGGTGAGGTCTACATCCACTTGTGGGCCACCCTTTGGGTCACCGCAGCACCGAGGCCGCACGCATATCGGCAGCCAACGCGTCTGTCTGCTCCGGGGTTGCCGCCATCTGCGGTAGTCGCGGATCACCGACGTCAATACCCTGCAGGCGCAGGCCCGCCTTGGACATCGTCACCCCGCCCAGCCGGCCCATGGCATCGCATAGCGGGGCGACTACGACATTGATCTTGCGAGCGGTGGCGACGTCCCCGGAATTGAAGGCGGACAACAACTCTCGCAGCTGGCCTGCCGCCACGTGCGAGATCACGCTGATGAAGCCGGTGGCACCCATCGCCAGCCAGGGCAGATTCAGCGCGTCGTCGCCCGAGTAGTAGGCCAGCCCGGTCTCGGCGATGATCTGGCTGCCACTGTGCAGATCGGCCTTGGCGTCTTTGACGCCGACGATGTTCGGGTGCGAGGCCAGCGCGCGGATGGTTTCGGGCGCGATCGGTACTCCCGAGCGCCCGGGGATGTCGTAGAGCAGCACCGGCAGCCCGGTCGCGTCGGCGACGGCGGTGAAGTGTGCGTGCAGCCCCGTCTGCGGCGGCTTCGAGTAGTACGGGGTGACCACCAAAAGTCCGTGGGCACCTTCGGCCGCAGCGGCCTTGGCCAGCCGGATGCTGTGTGCGGTGTCATAGGTGCCGGCGCCGGCGATGACACGGGCCCGGTCTCCCACCGCCTCCAGCACGACGCCTAACAGCTCGCGTTTCTCGTCGTCAGTGGTGGTCGGCGACTCGCCGGTGGTTCCGGAGACCACCAGGCCGTCGCACCCCGCATCCACCAGGTGGTTAGCCAGTCGCGCCGCGGCGGTTGTGTCAACCGAGCCGTCGGCACCGAACGGCGTCACCATCGCGGTTAGCAGAGTTCCCAGGCGTGCCGGGGCGTCGAATCCGACGGTACTCACGGTGTTCAGGCTACCTGGCGACGCCAAGCTTTTTCGCACCTGCTGTCTGGCTGTGTCCCGGTGAGCCGCCTCAGGCTTCGGTGGCTAGCGGACTGGTCGCGACCTCGGTGCCGTCGGCCAGGGTGGACACCTCGAAGTCGGCGAACACCGCGGGCGCGATATCGGCGAGCTGGCGCAGACACGCGATGGCCAGCCGCCGGATTTCCACGTCGGCGTGCTCGCTGGCCCGCATGGCGATGAAGTGCCGCCATGCCCGGTAGTTCCCGGTCACCACGATGCGGGTTTCGGTGGCGTTGGGCAGCACCGCGCGCGCGGCCTGGCGGGCCTGCTTACGGCGCAAGACTCCCATTTTTTCGGTGGGCTGGCCCGTCGCGAACTTGGCTTCCAGCTTGGCCAGCAGTTCGGCGTAGGTGGCACGGCTGGCATCGGCAGCGGCCGCCAAGATCTGCTGGAGTTCGGGGTCGTCTTCCATGCCCGGGGGCACGACGACCCGCGATTCCTTCTCCGGGACGTAGCGCTGCGAGAGCTGCGAGTAAGAGAAATGCCGGTGCCTGATCAGCTCATGCGTGCACGATCGCGAGATGCCGGTGATGTAGAACGACACACTCGCGTGCTCGAGCACCGAAAAGTGACCGACGTCGATGATGTGCTTGATGTAGCCGGCGTTGGTCGCAGTCTTGGGATTGGGCTTCGACCAGCTCTGATAGCAGGCCCGCCCGGCGAACTCGACCAACGCGGAGCCGCCGTCGGCGTCGGTGGCCCAGGGCACGTCGGGGGGCGCCAGGAACTCGGACTTGGCGATCAATTGCACGCGTAGCGGCGCGGTCTCGGCCACGGCGCTCACCTTAGTCCGGCGACGATGCGCGCCGCGGAGCGGCGAGGGGGCGAGCCGGGCAATCTCATCTAGCCGGAGTGTTATTGGATCCGGACCTTGCCCGAGATCAGCAGGGGAAGCAGCGCGTCGCGGAGGACAGACAGATGCGTGTTTTCGGTACGGCGTGCGTGACACAGCGCACCCAGGCTGGTGATCGTGCGCGACGCCGCGGGGGCCAACCGGCGGACATCTCGCACCCGGACATCGAGTAGGTCACACGGTCGGATTCGCTGGTGGCTGCCTGATGTCCCGGCGACCTGCTGCCGCAGCCGTTCGGAAACATTGCGTTGCCGTAGCGCCGCCCATAGCGCGGACGTATCGACACCAATCGGCCTCAGCACGACGAACTCCGTGCTCGCCAAAGCCATTTCCGACGGGAGACTCACCACGTTCCAGATTCGCGGAATTCTGGGATTCAGCTTGGCGAACAATACGCACGGCTCGGACAGGTAAAACTTGTCACTCTTCACCGATTCCGCCGTGACCAGCGCAGGTTTGGCGTCGTCGTCGAACGCCGGAAGACTGAAGTGGGCGACCACGTCGTCGAATTGGCCCATGTTGAGCAATGCCGTCGATCGTGCCGCCAGGCTGGACAGCGGCACGTAGCCGGTGACCGACTCGGCGGTGGCGACCATCAACCTCTCCGCGGCCTCGACCACGCGATCGTTGGCGGCTATTTTGTCGTCGAGGGCGCCGAGCAGCTCAGCAATCCGGTGACGTTCGGCCGCTGCGACCGTCCAGACCGAAACGTCGCGCAGAATTCGCTGATTCAGCAGCGGCTGGCCCGACCCGGTTCGGTGTTCGTTGAGGCTGCAGGTTTGCAGCGCGTAATACCAATATCGCGTCTCGCGCGGGTTCTTGGCCCGACACGCCAGCGCGTTGTCGGTGACCCAGACATCGGAGTCGCAGTAACGCACGCTGCCGCAATACGATCCAACGCGACCGAGCACTATCAGGGGGCCGCTGGCATTGTGTTCTGCCGCATAGCCGATCGTCCCATTGGCGCCGTAGACGGGAATCCGCCCGTCTGACGCTCGCACCGGCGAGCTGCTCCCGTTGCAGAAGTCGAGATGGTCGCCCAGTCGGACCTTCACGACAGCCGCTCCACATGCCGGCGCACGACCGTTTCCAACCGCGCGGATTCGTCCATCGCCGTCAGCAGGTCCTTGGTCAGTCGCGCGATCTTCTGGTCGACGGGCTCCCCGTCATCCTCAGCGGCAGCAGCACCGACATACCGTCCGGGTGTGAGCGGGTAGCCCGCTGCTGCGATGTCGGCCAGCGGCACGGATTTGCAAAATCCCGGGACATCCTGGTAGGCAATGTCTTTCGCGGACGCAGATCCGCGCCACGCGTGATAGGTGTCGCCGATACGAACGACTTCCTCGTTGGTCAGCGCGCGCTCGGCACGGTCCACCAGGTAGCCGAGGCCGCGGGCGTCGACGAACAGCACCTGCCCGGACCTGTCGGCCTTGTCCTTGGCGAAAAACCACAGGCACACCGGGATTGACGTGCTGCGGAACAACTGACCGGGCAGCGCCACCACGCATGACACCAGGTCCGCGTCGACGATCCGCGCGCGAATATCGCCTTCTCCCGCTGAATTCGACGACATCGATCCGTTCGCCATCACCACGCCGGCCTGACCACCTGGCGCCAGCTTGGACAAGATGTGCTGGATCCAGGCGTAGTTGGCGTTGTTGGCCGGCGGCACGCCGAATCGCCAGCGTGGGTCTTGCTCGTCGCGGGCCCAATCTTTGATATTGAACGGCGGATTGGCCAACACGTAATCCATTTGGATGCCCGCGTGCTGATCGTTGACAAACGTGTCACCCCACCGGGCGCCCAGTCCCTTGCCGTCGATGCCGTGAATGGCGAGATTCATCTTCGCCATCCGCCAGGTCTGCTCGACGCTTTCCTGGCCGTAGATAGAGATGTCCTTAGGGTTGCCGTTGTGCTCGGCGATGAAAGTCTCGGTCTGCACGAACATTCCGCCGGAGCCGCAGCACGGGTCGTACACCCGCCCACTCGACGGTTCCAGAACCTCGACGATCACCCGCACGACGCTGGGCGTAGTGAAGAATTCACCGCCCCGCCTTCCTTCCGCGCGGGCGAAATTGCCGAGAAAGTACTCGTACACCTCGCCCATCAGGTCCCGCGCGCGATGTGTGCCTTGGCGGCTGAATTGCGCGCCTTCGAGCAGGCCTACCAGCTCACCGAGCCGGCGCTGGTCCACACCGTGGTACAGCCGCGGCAGCATCCCGGCCAGCGCGGGATTCGACGTCATGACGTCGCCCATCGCGTCGTCGACGAGCCGGCCGATGGTCGGAGATGTCGCGTTGTCCGTCAGGGCTTTCCAGTGCGAATCGGCGACGTGTTTGAGGAACACCAACCCCAGGATGACGTCCTTGTACTGACTGGCCGACAGCGAACCGCGCAGTTTGTTGGCGGCCTTCCAGAGCGTGGCTTTGAGCTCCTTGTCCGTCGACGGCGCCATCAGCTGACCCGCTTCCCGGCCGTGCGCAGCTCCGGAGCCAAATCGCCCCGACCGGACACGCTGATCCCGCCCAGACCCAGCCACGACGCCATCGACTCCAGCTCGCCCGCCAGCGCCTCGGCAACCCGCCCTGGTGCCACGTCCGGCTCGCCGAACGCGCCTACAACGCGCAGCGAGTCGCTGGCGCGGTCGGCTTTGAGGTCGACCCGTGCGACCAGCTGGCCGTCCAACAGCAACGGCCATACGTAATAGCCGTACTGGCGCTTAGCGGCAGGGGTGTAGATCTCGATGCGGTAGTGAAAGCCGAACAGCCGCTCGACCCGGGGCCGGAAGAAGATCAACGGGTCGAACGGGCACAACAGTGCGGTGCCGCGGTCCCGGCGCGGCACCGTCCGGCCCGCCCGCAGGTAGGCCGGCGCCGACCAGCCGTCGACGTCGGCCCGCTCGATCTCACCGGTGGCCAGCAGGTCGGCGATCGCGGGCTTGACCTGCTGTGCCGACAGCCGGAAGTAGTCGCGGAGGTCGGCCTCGGTGCCCACGCCCAGCGCGGTGGCGGCCCGCAGCGTGAGCTCGCGGACGGCCTCGTCGTCGTCGACCTCGCGGGCCAGCACGCTCGGCGGCAGCACCCGCTCCACCAGGTCGTAGTGGCGCGCGAAGCCGACCCGGGTGGCGGTGGTGAGCACGCCGGAGGCGAACAGCGCCTCGGCGACCCACTTGGTGTCGCTGCGAGTCCACCAGGTGCCCTTCTTCCGGCGCGGCTCGGCGGCCAAATGCGCTTCGATCTGCCCGGCGGTGCTGGGTCCGAGCTTCGCGACGGCGGCGACGATGTCCTCGGCCAGCTGCGGATTGGCTTTGACGATGTGGCTGCCCCAGCGGCCGTGCCGGTATTGGCGCATGCGCCAGCGCAGCAGCGGCCAGTCGTCGACGGACATCAGCGCGGCCTCGTGGGCCCAGTATTCGGCCAGCAGTCGCGACGAGCGCCGCCCCCAGGCCGCGCGGTCCAGCACGTCGCGGTCGTAGGGACCGAGCCGGCTGAACACCGGCGCGTAGTGGGCGCGCACCGCCACCGACACCGAATCCAGTTGCAGCACTTGGATTCTCGATATCAGGCGCTTCAGATGCGCACGGGTGACCGGGCCGACGGGCCGCGGCTCGCTAAATCCTTGGGCCGCAACGGCTATCCGCCGGGCTTGCGCGGCAGTCACCCGACGGTTCCGGATCGACACGGCGCCGAGAATACCGGTCCTTTCGGCTGTCTTCAGCGGCGACGCGACCGCGGGTTTACCCTGTGCTGACTTTCTCGTCCAACGGCGCCATCTCGCTGGCCTCCAGGCTCCCCTCCGGCGGATTCTTTTGTTCTCGGTATGCCGACTCAAGAGCGGCCGGAACCGTTTCCAGGTCGCGGTATACGCCCAGCAGTTGCTCTAGGATCTTGATCCGTTGCTGACTCGCCTGGTCCACGGCCCGCCGGGCCGCCTCACGATCCCGATCGGCTCTCTGCTTTGCCTCGGCGAGAAGCTGCTCACGCGCCTGCTGGGCGTCAGCGCGCAGGCTGGCCAGTTCGGCCTCGAGCTGTTCCTTGGTTTCCTGATACTCGGCTTCCAGGGCTTTTTGCTGCGCGGCCATGTCCGCCAGTACCTCATCGCGCTTTCGCCGGGTGGCCTCGGCCTCGGCCTCGGCCGCCGCGATCAGCGCCTCCGCCTCGGCGCGCGCCTCGGCCTGCATCTCGGAAACCTCGTCGACCGCACGCCGCAGCATCTTCGCCATCCGCTCTTGCATCGCGTGGGGCGACGGTGAGGTGTCCGTGAGCACGGCGACCTCTTTCCGCAGCGCGGCTGCTTCATCGCCGGATTCCCTCAGCCGGGCCCTCAGACTCTCGACGTCGTCGAGCAGCAACTGCTGCTTGGTGGTCAACACCTCGATGTGCGCATCAACCGCAGCCGGGTCGTAGCCCCTGAACATGCGAGTGAACGTCTTTGCGGGTTCGGTTATCACTGCCAATTTTCCCTCCTGAAAACTCCTGGTAAACCCGGTCAGACCGACTCCCGAGTCGAGTATGTCAGGTCATTCCGTGGGCGCGGACACGAGCACTCACCGCCGAGAGTAGCTGTGAAACCGGTACCGCAGCCCGGAGCGGCTGAGCTGCCACTCCCCAGTCTCGGCCAGCCAGGTGTCGTCGAGCACAGGGGAGAACGCGTCGTCGTCATCGCGCGGCAGATCGATGTCGACCTCGGTCACCTCACACCGGTTGGCGTGCGGCAGTGCGAGCAGGTAGACCTGTGCGCCGCCGATCACCCACGCCTCGGGTTCGGTCTCAAAAGTGGCAAAAGCCGCCTGCAGTGAACCGACTACCTCGGCTCCGTCAACCATGAAGTCAGTCTGGCGGGACAGGACGACATTTCTGCGGCCCGGCAACGGCCGAACCCTGGCCGGCAAAGAATCCCAGGTTCGGCGGCCCATCACCACCGTGTGCCCCATGGTCACCTGTTTGAAGCGGGCCAGGTCTTCGGGCACCCGCCACGGGATGTCGCCGCCGCGCCCGATGACACCGGACGTCGATTGAGCCCACACCAGGCCCACGCGCGTCATACAGCGACTGGGGCTTTGATCGCCGGGTGTGGATCGTAATTCTTCACCACGACGTCGTCGTAGGTGTAGTCGAAGATCGAATCCCTATGCATCAGAACGAGTTCCGGGTACGGCCGCGGCTCGCGACTGAGCTGGAGCTGCACCTGTTCGGCGTGGTTGTCGTAGATGTGGCAGTCGCCGCCGGTCCAGACGAACTCGCCGACCGCAAGTCCAGCCTGGGCGGCCATCATGTGGGTCAACAGTGCGTAGCTGGCTATGTTGAACGGCACACCCAAAAACAGGTCAGCGCTGCGCTGGTAGAGCTGGCAGCTCAGCCGTCCATCGGCCACGTAGAACTGAAAGAACGCATGACACGGCGGCAGCGCCATCTGCGAAATTTCGCCGACGTTCCAGGCCGACACGATGATGCGCCGCGAGTTCGGGTCGGTGCGCAGCAGATCCAGCGCGGCACTGATCTGGTCGATGTGCTCACCTGTAGGGGTAGGCCAAGATCGCCACTGCACACCGTAGATGGGCCCGAGATCACCTGTGCTGTCTGCCCATTCGTCCCAGATGGTGACTCCGTGTTCATGCAGCCAGCCGATGTTGGAGTCGCCGCGCAAGAACCACAGCAACTCGTAGACCACGGATTTGAAATGCACCTTCTTGGTGGTCAGCAGCGGGAAGCCGGCCGACAAGTCGTAGCGCAACTGCTGGCCGAACAGGCTGCGGGTTCCGGTGCCGGTGCGATCTGATTTCGCCGTGCCCCGCTCGAGCACCAGGCGCAGCAGATCCTCGTAGGGCGTCGCGATCGGCACGCGGTCAGCTTAGCGGCGATCGCAAGCGCGGCGAAGCCGGGCGCGGCGGGTCGCCGCCAGAAAGGCCAGCGGCGATCGCAAGCGCGGCGAAGCCGGGCGCGGCGGGTCGCCGCCGATGAATTTACGTCGCGGCGCTAGGAGTACAACGGAGGCCATGCCGAACATCAAAGACACCGTCACCACGCCCGATGGCACCTGCACCGTCCAGCTGTTCACTCCTGACGGCCCGGGCCCGTGGCCCGGCGTGGTGATGTTCCCCGATGCCGGCGGCGTGCGCGACACCTTCTACCAGATGGCGGCCAAGCTGGCCGGATTCGGCTACACGGTGTTGCTGCCGGACGTCTACTACCGCAACGGCGACTGGGCCCCGTTCGACATGGCCACCGCGTTCACCGAACGACAGGAGCGCAAGCGCCTGTTTTCAATGATTGGCAGCATCACACCTGACAAGATGGCCGGCGATGCCAGTGCCTTCTTCGGCTACCTGGCCGCTCGCCCCGAGGTGTCCGGCCAGCGATTCGGTGTATGCGGCTATTGCATGGGCGGGCGGACCTCACTGGTGGTGGCCGGCCGCGTTCCGGACCGCGTCGCGGCCGCAGCGTCCTTCCACGGTGGCGGCCTGGTGACCGACACAGCCGACAGCCCGCACCTGCTGGCCGATCGGATTAGCGCCACGGTGTATGTCGGCGGCGCCGAGAACGACGCGTCGTTCACGGCCGATCACGCCGAGCAGCTCGACAAGGCGCTGACCGCGGCCGGGGTGGCCCACACCATCGAGTGGTACTCGGCGGGGCATGGGTTCGCGGTCCCGGACAACCCGCCCTATGACCCCGCAGACGACGAGCGGCATTGGACGGCGATGACGGACCTCTTCGCCTCCGCGCTACCGCGCTAACCGTGGGCAAGGTCGGCTGACGTTTCCCGGCTTATCGCGTCCAGCAGCAGCGTCGCGGCCACGGCCGCCCCATCGGTGCGGATCGTGCCGGCCACGGCGCTCGCTCGTGCGCGGGTCTCGGGGGCCAGTGCTGTGGTCAGCGCGATTGACAGGGACTCGATCGTCGGAATCGGACCAGCATGCGCAGCGCCGATGCCCAGGTCGGCTACTCGGCCGGCCCAGTACAGCTGGTCCTTCCCCTGGGGTACCACCACCTGGGGCGCGCCCGCCCGGGCGGTCGTCGTGGTCGTGCCCGCGCCGCCGTGGTGCACAACGGCGGCCACCCGCCCGAACAGCGCCTGCTGATTGACCTCGCCGACAGCGAAGCAGTCGTCCCGGTCGTCGGTGAGGGCGAGGTCGGCCCAACCGTGCGAGAGGAGCACTCGGCGACCCTGCGCGCGGATGGCTTCGATGGTCACCCGGACGATGTCGTTCGAGGCGTGCACGGGCATGCTGCCGAAGCCCATGTACACCGGCGGCGTGCCGGCGTCGAGGAACGCCAGCAACTCGGCGGGGAGCGGCCGTTCGTCATGCAGGAGCCACGCGCCGGTCTGGACGACGTCGAGGTTCGCCGGCTGCTGCCACGGGCCCAGGGTCGGATCCGCCGCCAGCCAGGGATGGTCGGTGTAGGCGTAGTCACGGACGTTTTCCACAGGTGGCAGGCCGGCCAACGCCCGGTGGCTGTTGAGTGTCGGGCCGAATTGCGCGTTCGCGTTACGTCCGTTCAGGTCCCAAAGCACCCGGTTGTCCATCTCGTTCAGTGGGAACGGCCAGTCCGCGTTCTCCGGCGGCGGATGGTGCGGCGACGGCAGGTGGGTTGGGTGGTAGCTCGCGTACACGTAGTGGATGCCTAGTTTTTCGGCCACCGACCGCGCGCCGGCCGCGGTCCACAGCAGGTTGGTCGAGACCAGCGCATCGCACCCCTCGGCCGCGGCGGCAACCGTGTCGAACTGCGCCGCGATCAACCCGTCCACATGCCAGCGCAGGTCCTCCTCCGACCGCGGTGCCGCTGCGGTCATCATCGCGCGCACCGACTCCCCGAAGGGCACCAGCGGCACTCCGAAACCAGCCAGCCGCTCGGCGAACTCCTCATCCGGCGGCGCGCACATCCGCACCTGGACGCCGAGTGCCTGCAACTGGACCGCGAGTCCAACCAGCGGTTCGACACCGCCTCGCGAATCGTATGTCGACAACAACACACGCATTCGCTACTCCCGTTTCCGCAGGCTGTGGTCTCGGCAACAGATTCTGCAGCAGCGCCTTACGCGGCGCGAACCGCACGGGGCTCCGATCACTCTATGGATAGTCAAGGTGCGCCCAGGGTGAGAGAAAAAATCTGGGTAAGACGAATGGCCATTGGCGGTAGATAGTCGCCGAAGCCAGTTTCGGCGTACTAATCGTCCGCGTTGGAAGGACACGCCGCTCGATGACCCTAGCGGGTCACACCCATGAGAGCTATCGGACGCGCGTAACCGTGTTGGCCGGGCCGATCGGTGCCTGAGGTTAGCGCCGTCCGGATGCATGATTGCTGGCATAGCACGATAATGATCCTGAGTCCGCCGCAGTCACGGCAAGTTTGGTTTGTAGATGCTCTTGGGCGCGGTGCCCGTGCAGTTGCGCAGCCGTACGCTGATGTTTGCTGTGCCAGAGCAGCCACTCCTTGTAACCAGCAAGTAAATTTACTTCCAGCTAATAAGGTATGCTAGAAAAACCTGCATGATACGTTGGGATGTCACGCAAAATTAATTATGCATGTGGCTAATAGCAAATACAGCCATCGAGCTATAGACTTACGACTCGACATACCATAGCATTTGCTGTCAGCGGGATGGGTCGGGGAGGGGTCTCTACCCCATCGGGGACCGAGTAGCGCGATGACGGGGTGGTGCGTGATTACGAACAGTCCCACAGCCCTGGGCGGTCGACGCATTGAGCGCCGACGCTCGAAGCCGCCTGGCCAATTGCCGATAGAAACACTGCAGGAGATGCCTGCGCTGGTCGTCTTGGAGCGGCTGCCGGCACCGGCCCTGGCGGTCGACCACGCTGGAACCATCCTGTTCGCCAACGCGGGATTCTGCGACATGGTGGGTCACTCGTCCCAAGAGATGCTGTCGACGAAGTTCGATGAGATTTTCTACAGCCTGCCGGCTAATGACCGCTGGGTAGTGCTGGTTGGAACTGACGCCCCTCGGCTGGTTGAGTTGCGACACAAATACGGCCACCCGGTGTGGGCCGCCATGAGCAAGTCGGCCATGCGACGCCGTGACGACACCGTCGCACTGGTCACCTTCCACGACCGCACCGAAGAGCTATGGTCCAGCGGCGTCCCAGAAAGCTCATGGGGGACTGCAACCCGAAAATTGCGACTAGTGTCCGGCGCGGGCTGAGCACGCCCCCCGTTGCGGTCGATTCCCCGATCGGCCGACCGAGATTGGGCTAGCTCGGGAGCAGGTCCACCAACTCTGCCAATCGGGCCCGGTGACGATAGCCGGAGCCGAAGGCCAACTGGTCGCTCTTGGCCCGCTTGAGGTACAGGTGCGCTGGATACTCCCAGGTCATCCCGATGCCGCCGTGCAGTTGCACGCACTCCTCCGCGGTGTGCACGGCGATTCCGCTGCAGTAGGCCTGCGCGATGGCCGCGGCAATGCTCGTGTCTTCATCGCCGCGGGCGCAGGTGTCCGCGGCATAGCGGGCCACTGCGGTCGCCGAACTGACCTCGAACCACAGATCCGCCAGCCGGTGCTTGATCGCCTGATAGGAGCCGATGGCGCGGCCAAACTGCTTGCGCTGCTTGGCATAAGCCAGGGTGGTGTCGAAACACCACTGCGCCAGCCCGAGTTGCTCGGAGGCGAGCAGCGCCGCCGCCGTCTGAAGCGCATCAACCACAGCCCCGTCGGCCGGCCCGACCGGTGACGACGCCGCCGCCGAGAACCGGACATTCGCAAGCGGTCTCGTCATATCCAATGCCAGCAGCGGCGCTACCTCGACGCCGGCCGCGGCGGAGGCGACGGTATGCAGTTCGAGTCCGTCTGGGCCCGCTACTGGTACCACCAGCACGTCGGCTTCGCTGGCACCCGCAACGCTTCTGACCAACCCATTCAGCCCGTCGCCGCCGATGCTCACCCCCGCGACCGGATCACCCGGGGCCGTGGACAGCGGTACCACCAGCGCCGCGGTGACCGACCCCTGGGCCAGCTCGGACACGGTCTGGGTGTCGCCGGCACGCAAAAGCGCGACCGTGGCCAGCACCGCGCTGGACAAGTATGGCACCGGCGCCACGGCCCGGCCGATTTCCTCCATGACGACTGCGGCCTCGCGGGCACCCGCGCCGGCACCGCCGAGAGACTCGGGCACCAGCAACCCGGCCACTCCCAGTTCGGCGGACAACGTCCGCCATACAGGTGAAAAGTCTTGCCGCGCTGGGTCGTAGGCTCGGGTCACCGTTTCAGGCGGGCAACGGTCGGCAAACAGGTGGCGGACGCTGTCGCGCAGCGCCTCCTCGGTGTCGGAGTACAGCAAGTCGCCGGTGCTCATCGGGCTCATTTGTCTAGGTCCGCCCACGGTCTGTCCTTATCGACGCGGTGTTCGCCCGGCAGGCCAAGGATCCGCTCGGAGATGGTATTCCGCAGGATCTCCGAGGTGCCACCTTCAATCGAGTTGCCACGTGCCCGCAGGTAGCGGTATCCGGGCTCGCGTCCGATCAGGTCGACGACTTCTGTTCTGCGCATGGTCCAGTTGTCATACTGCAGCCCAGATTCGGCGTGCAGCTCGAGGTCGAAACCCGAGATGGCTTGCGCCAGCTTGGCGAAGGCGACCTTCATGCCGGCGCCTTCCGGCCCGGGCTGACCGGCGACGGCCTGCTGCCGCAGCCGTTCACCGGCCAGGCGAAGGACCTCTGCGTCGACCCACAGCCGCATCAGCTCGTCGTGCATCGCAGGGTTGCGCAGCCCCGGCTCATCCCGCCAGGCTTTGGTGACCTTGCCGATGATCCCGCCCTCACGCGGAACGCCCGGGCGAGAACCGATTGCGACCCGCTCGTTGTTGAGCGTGGTGGTCGCAACGCGCCAGCCCCCGCCTTCCGGGCCAAGCCGATTCGCATCGGGCACCCGGACGTCGGTGAGGAACACCTCATTGAACTCCGCCTCGCCGGTGATCTGGCGCAGCGGCCGGACTTCGACACCAGGTTGCGTCATGTCACACAGGAAGTACGTCAGGCCGGCGTGTTTCGGCACGGTCGGGTCGGTGCGAGCGACCAGGATGGCCATTTGCGCGTGCTGGGCCATCGATGTCCACACCTTCTGCCCGTTGACAATCCAGTCATTAGGGTCATGCGCGTCGCGGACCGCGCGGGTGGCCACCCCGGCCAAGTCCGAGCCCGCGCCCGGTTCGCTGAACAATTGGCAGTAAACCTGTTCGCCGGTGAACAACGGGCGCAGGAACTTTCGCTTCTGTTCGTCGGTTCCGAAGGCTGCGATCGTCGGTGCCGCCATGCCCATGCCGATGAAGTTCTTGACGGTGCCGCCCACTGGCGCGCGGGCGGCGGCCAGCTTGGCGTCAACTGACTCCTGGGCTTTCCGCGGTAGATCCAGTCCGCCGAAACCCCGCGGCAGGTGTACCCAGGCCAGGCCCGCGTCGTATTGCGCACCGAGGAATTCCCGCGGGTCGCTGGTCGCGGGGTCGTGTTCGTCTAACAGTGCCTGCACCCGCGCGTCCAGGTCGGCTGTGAAGTCCTCGGAGCTCATCGGTTGCCCTCTGGTTGAGCCTGGAATCCCTGCGCGGCGCCGAGCAGCAGACCGCCGTCGATGACCATCGTCTCGCCGGTGATCCAGCTCGCCGCGTCGGAAACCAGGAAGGCGACCGCCCCGGCCACATCCATTGGCTCACCGATGCGTCCGAGCGCGATCGACGAGGCCAGCGGATCCTCGTGGTCTTTCCACAGCGCCTCGGCCAGCCTGGTGCGAACCACTCCGGGGCAGATTGCGTTGACCCGGATACGCGGTGAAAGCTCCAGCGCCAGTTGCTTGGTGACGTGGATCAGCGCAGCCTTGGTGGCGTTGTACATACCCATGGCCGGGGATTGGTGCATGCCGCCGATGGAAGCGGTGTTGACCACCGCCCCGCCGTGCTCGCCCATCCATGACTTGACGGCAAGTGAGGTCCACAGCAGCGGCGCCCATAGGTTGACGTCGAAGATCTTGGTGAAGCGGGCATGGTCCTGGTCGATCAGCGGACCATAGGCGGGGTTTGTTCCCGCGTTGTTGACCAGGATGTCGACGCTGCCGAAGCGCTCCAGCGTGAGGTCCACGCAGCGCCGGGCCGCGTCCTCGTCGACCGCGTGAGCGCCGACGCCCAGGGCCTTCTCCCCGACTTGCGCCGCGGCTGCCTCGGCTGCCTCCTGCTTGCGAGCGGTCAGCACCACATTGGCGCCGGCGGCTGCCAGCTGTTGTGAAATCGCCAGCCCGATTCCGCGCGAGGCACCGGTGATTATCGCGGTACGGCGGGTTAGATCCAGTGAGGTCATTTCGTATGCCTTCTGTTGGGTGGGTGACCGGACTCCGCACACGGAGGGCATCGGTTGCACCGAATTTTATTCGCGATGTTTTATACACGTCTTGACGTGGTATGCGAGACGCATGTTAGCGAAATTGACACTCATGAAACCAATCGTGGTGGCCGGCGCAGTTGCTGCGGCGATCGCCGCAGCTCCAACGGCCGCCGCTGACATTTTTGCGGCTGGACCAGCGATGACAGGACCCGCGTCCACCCACGTTGTCTTCAAGGACGACCCGGGCGGCGGCGGCTGCGACGCCAACGGCAACTGCGGCTCCGGAGGCGTGAACGGCCCCGGCGGCGGTCCTGGCGGGCAGGGCTGCGTGCCGGGCGTCGGTTGCGGCTCCGGAGGACAGTTCTTCGGCCCGGGCGGCGTGCCGGGCGGTACGGGATGTCTTCCGGGCGTCGGTTGCGGTTCCGGCCACGGATAACAGCACATTGATCCTCAGCCTCCCGGGAGCCTGGTGATCCAGGCCCGGGAGTCTGCGGGATCGATGACGTCGTCAAGCTCGAATGTGGTGGCTGACCGCAGCGCTTTGCCGTGCTCGTAGGCGGCCGCCACGAGCTTGTCGAATAACTGCTGACGCTCGACCGGATCGGCTGCCGCGGCAAGCTCCTTGCTGAAGCCGAGCCGCACGGCCCCCTCCAGACCCATGCCGCCGATTTCGCCGGTCGGCCAGGCGACGGTGAATTGTGGCGCGCGGAAAGAGCCGCCGGCCATGGCCATCGCGCCAAGCCCATAACCCTTGCGCAGGATGATCATTCCGAGCGGCACCGTCAGCCTGGCGCCGAGGACAAACATCCGGCCGAACCGCCGGACGGCGGCCTCTTTTTCCGCGTCCGGCCCGACCATGAATCCGGGCGTATCGCACAGCGAGATCGTCGGCAACCGGAACGACTCGCACAGCGCCAGGAAATCGCCTGCCTTGTCGGCCGCCTCGGCATCGATCGCGCCGCCGAGATGGTGACTGCTGTTGGCCAACAACCCGTATGCCACACCCTCGACACGAACCAGCGAGGTGACGATCCCAACGCCGTAGTCGGGGCGCAGCTCCAGGACGGATCCTTTATCGACGATCGACTCGATCGCCCGATGCACGTCATAGGCGCGTAACCGGTTCTGCGGCACCACATGTCGGGCCAGCCGCGGATCCGGCGCTTCCCATTCGCTGACGCTGCCCTGGAAGTACGACAGATACTGCTTCGCCAACGACACCGCGTGCTCTTCGTCGCGGGCGACCAGACTTACCACGCCGTTGTGCCGCTGGACATCGATCGGCCCGATCGCGTCCGGCGGGTACACCCCGAGCCCACCGCCTTCGATCATTGCGGGACCGCCCATCCCGATATTGGCGTCCGGGGTCGCGATGATCACATCGCACACCCCCGCCAGGGCGGCGTTGCCGGCGAAGCACCGGCCGGAGACGATCGACACCAGCGGCACTCGGCCGCTCAGGCCGGCCAGCATCCGGAAGGTCGGTACGTCCAGCCCGGCGGCGCCGCCGACGTCGGTGTCACCGGGGCGGCCACCGCCACCCTCGGCGAAGAGCACCACAGGCAAGCGTTTTCGGGTAGCCAACTCGAAGACCCGGTCGGTCTTGGCATGGTTGCGCATGCCCTGTGTCCCGGCCAGCACGGTGTAGTCGTAGGACACCACTATCGCCTCGGCCGCCGCCCGGCCGAATTTGTCGGCGCCGATGGTCGCCAGGCCGGCGACCAGACCGTCGGCCGGGGTGTTGGCGATCAAATCCGCTTCTGAGCGCCGGCTGCGCTGCGCGGCGATGGCCAGTGCGCCGTATTCGACGAAGCTGCCGGCATCGACCAGATCGGCGATGTTCTCCCGTGCGGTGCGGCGACCGTGCTTGTGCCGCTTGGTAACCGCGGCCTGCCGGCCCTCGTCGAGGGTGAGCAGGTGTCGCTCGCGGACCTCTTCGAGGTCGGCGCGTGGCCGATCGAGATCCACTGCGGCCGCCGCAGACTCGCCGGCACCGCCGGCCTCGGTGCGGGTGAAGACCAGCAACGGGTCTCCGGTGCCGACGACCTGCCCGGGCGTCACCAGGCTCCGGACGGTACGCAGTGCATCCGGCGCCACCAGCGCATGCTGCATCTTCATCGCCTCGAGGACGACGAGCTGGCCGCCGGGGCCGATCTCCACGCCTTCGGAGGCCACCTCGACCACCGTGCCGGCCAACTGCGCGCGCAGCACTTCCTCGCCCGGGTAGAGCTCAACCGCGGCAACACGAATGTCATGCTGTCGAGAAAGCGCCGCGGCCGCCAATTCGGGCAGCTTTTCGTCGAGGAAACCCGTCATTACCATGCCCGACTGGACCTCGCTGTCGGACAACAGCTCTCGCAGAAACCCGATGTTCGTGCGAATGCCCTCGACGCGGAACTCGCCCAGGGCGGTCCGGGCCTTGCGCACCGCCGCGGCAAACGACGGCCCCTGCACATGGGTGACGACCTTGGCCAGCAGCGAGTCGTACCGCGGGCTGGTGACCAGGCCCGGCCGGCCGTAGCTGTCGACGCGCACTCCCGGACCGGTTGGCGGCGAGAACGCCGTCAGGGTCCCCGCCGCGGGGACAACGGACCCGTCGGCGGCAAAAGTCTCCATATTGACCCGCGCCTGTATCGCAATACCCCGTCGTGCGGCGGGTTCGCCGATGACTTCGGTGCCGTCAGAAGCAATTCCGGGCGGCAACCCCAGCTGGTAGTAGGACGCGCCACCGGCGATGGCCAGCTGTACGGCCACCAGGTCCACCCCGGTGGTTTCCTCGGTGACGGTGTGTTCCACCTGGATCCGCGGATTGACCTCGAGGAAGACGTATTTGTCACCGGCGACCAGGAACTCGACCGTGGCCAGCCCGTGCAAGCCGACCCTGGCGCACAGCCGGGCGGCCGCCTGGTGCAGTTCTCGTCGCAGGCCATCTGAAAGTCCTTGAGCAGGAGCGATTTCGACGAGCTTTTGGTAGCGCCGCTGGATGCTGCAGTCGCGATCGCCGAGAGCCAGCGCGCGCGTCTGGTACCCGGCCGGTGCACCCACGACCTGCACCTCGATGTGCCGCGCGGTGTCGAGGAGCGCCTCGGCGAACAGCGCCGGATTACCGAAGCCGAGTTGTGCCTCCGCGGCGCACTGGCGGTAGGCATCGTCGATCTGATCGGCGCTGTGCACCTTGCGCATTCCCCGCCCGCCGCCGCCGGCGAGCGCTTTGATCATGATGCCGCCATCGCGGGCGGCGAAAAATGCCCGGACGTCGGCGACGGTGCTCGGGCCTTCGGTCGCGGGCAGCACTGGGAGCCCGGCGGCAATGGCAGCACCGCGGGCCGACGACTTGTCGCCGGCCAACTCGAGCACGTCGGCGTCCGGCCCTACGAACGTGTATCCGCCCGCCCGGCACACGCGGGCGAACTCGGCATTCTCGCTGAGGAAGCCGTAGCCCGGATGAATGAGTCCGGCGCCGGACTTCTTGGCGGCCGCCAGTATCTCGGCCTGATCCAGGTAAGCCTCCGGGCCGGCGCCGGGCAGGCCGATCGCCTCGCCGGCCGCATGCACATGCGGGCTGTCGGCGTCGTCCTCGGCATAAATCGCGACCGTTTGGAGGCCCAGTTCTGTTGCCGTGCGGATGATTCGAAGCGCGATCTCCCCGCGGTTGGCGATCAGCACGTTCATCGGAGCGGGTCGCCCCACTCGACCTGCTCGCGGAGGTTGCCCTTGAGCAGCTTGCCGCCGGCGTTGCGTGGCAGCGCGCTGTCTACCACCGTGACGTACTGCGGAACCTTGAAGTCGGCGAGCTGGGCGCGGCAGTGGTCGAGCACGGCCGGCACGTCGATCTGGTCTTGGCCGCCGAACAGCACCGCACCGACTTTCTCTCCCATCACCTCGTCGGGCACTGCCAGCACGCAGGCATCCGCGACATTGGGTGCCGCCAGCAACACGGCTTCTACCTCGACGCTGGACACGTTCTCGCCGCCCCGGTTGATGATGTCCTTGAGCCGATCGATGATGTGCACCCGGCCCGCGTCGTCGACCCGAACCACGTCACCGGTGTGCAACCAGCCGTCCACCATCGTGGCCGAAGTGGCCTCGTGCCGGTTCCAGTAGCTGGCAGTAACATTGCCGCCGCGCGTCACCAATTCACCGACAGCGGGATCGTCCCCGAAGGGGATCACGCCAAGATCGACCGAGGGCACCGCATATCCGACCGAGTCGGCGTGCTCGACGGCGTCCTGGTCAGGAAGCACGGTCATCAAGGAGGCCGTCTCGGTCATGCCGTACCCGTTGAACACCGTGGCCTGCGGAAACGAGTTCTTGACTGCCTGCACCAACGACGGGGCAATGGGTGCACCGCCGTAGCCCACCCAGCGGACGGCGGAAACATCTGCTGCCGCAAAATCCTTGTGCCGCAACAACAGCGAGTAGATTGCCGGTACGGTGACCATCAGCGAGATCCGCTCAGCGGTCAGCGTGGCGATCAATTCGTCGAGGTTGAGCGCAGGCATGATCACCGATGCGCCCCCGAGACGAGCAGCTGCCAAAAGCTGTGAGTTGCAACCCGTCACGTGGAACAGCGGCACCGAAATCAGGGTGCGCAGCTCCTCGCCGAGATCCCTTGGCAGTCCGAGACATCGCATCGCATTCTCGGTGTTGGTCAGAAATGCCTCGTGCGTTGTCGGAACGCCCTTGGGGTGACCGGTGGTGCCCGAGGTATAGAACAGCGCGGCCGTGTCTGTATGGCTGAGCCCGTGGGTTACGTAAGATTCGCCATCGGGCAACGGGGTGTCCGGAGCGAGATCCATCCGCGCACCCGAGTCAGACCGGACGAACTCGACCTCCGGTTGCGCCGACCGCGTATTGACCGCCACCGCAATGCCCCCGGCCATCACCGTGCCCCAGAAGGCGAGCACCCAATTGATGCCGGCCGGGTAACGCACGGCGACGCGGTCACCCGGGCCTAGTCCGTCCGCTCGTAGGCCGCCGGCGACCCGCGATGCACGGTCCCACAACTGCCGGTATGTCAACCTGTCAGCACCGAGTTCGATTACGGCCTCGCTGTTCGGGCGGTTGTCGACCTGCTCGGCGAGCATGTCCAGAAGCGTGGCAGGCAGGCGATCGTAGTGCGGAATCCCGTTGGGATCGCGGGAAACACCTGTCGTCGGGAAGGGGTTGCGGTCACTGGGAATTTCGATCACTGCAGACATGCCCTGTCCTTACGATCCGGTGTCCTATCGTGATACTGGTGACGATCGAGGATTCCGCCATCATGCCCGAGGCGTTCTTCACTGTCGACGGCGACTCCTATGTGCCGGGCGTAATGACCCGAGGGCCGTGGGGTGCGGCGATGGGCGGCCAGATCGTCGGCGGCCTGTTGGGTTGGGGGATAGAGCGGGCCGGTATCGATGCCGAGTTTCAGGCCGCCCGCTTCACGGTCGACCTGTTGCGTCCCGGTGCTGCTCGAGCCGGTACAGATTCAGACCTCGGTGCAGCGGGAAGGTCGGCGCATCAAACTGGTGGACGGCACGCTGGTGCAGAACGGAACGACCGTCGCGCGGGCCAGCGCGCTGTTTCTGCGACGAGGCGATCATCCTGATGGACAGGTCTGGTCCTCCGCGGTAGAGATGCCGCCGCTCCCGACCGACTCCGACGGCTTCCCGGCGGACATGCCATTTCTCATCTGGGGGTATGGGGCCACCCTCGAAGGCAGTCCCGGTATCGCCACGGGCGAGTGGGAGCAGTCCCACTCCCAGAAGTTCGCCTGGGCGCGGGTGTTTCGCCCGATGGTGCAAGGCCACCCCCTCACACCGTTTACTCGCCTGGCGTTCGTCGGCGATATCACCAGTTCGCTCACCCATTGGGGCACAGGCGGATTGCGCTACATCAACGCCGACTACACCGTCACCGCGAGCCGCTTGCCCGACGGTGAATTCATCGGCCTGGCAGCCCAGAGCCACTACGGCACGGCCGGTGTGGCCACCGGCGCCGCGACCCTGTTCGACCGGCACGGACCGATCGGCACCAGCTCGGCGCTGGCTCTGGCCCAGCCGGCCGAGGCGTTCCAGCCGTCCTATACCTAGGTGCGACAGCGCATCCAATCGCCGACTAACCCATCAGCTGAGCAGCGACCGTAGCGCCCAGATTCCAGCGCGCCTCGAGGTCGCTCTTGTTACCCGGTCAAAGGATCGCCGGGCCGTCTCCGATCGCGTCGATGACGCCCACGATTTCGTGCCCGGGAACCACCGGCTGGCTCGGTTTGCAGGGGCGACGGGCTGCGCCGCCGGCGACCGGGTCGGTCTTGGTTTCCTAGGCGGACACTGCGGGGTGTGCGTCTGGTGTCGACACGGTGACTTCGTCAACTGCGAAAACCGACCGCGCACCGGCAATACGGTCGACGGCGGTTACGCCGAGGTGGTTGTGCAGCCGCGTCCGGGGGAGCTACCGATGCCGGTTGCGTCGCGGGTGGAGTTGTATGCGGCGATCCGCCGTGATGCCAGTCGGTCTACTCGCTGGTGTGGTGCGAGCCGTCGTCGGCGTCGATCAACATCGATGCTGTGCTGAGCGCGGAATCGAGTGGCACGCTTCGGGCTTGGCTCTGTTCGGGCATAGCGCGTGAGATCGCGATCGATCCCACCATCAAGGCGACGATGCTCCACGCCCGTCGCTGCCGATCGGATTGCTCCCCGTCGAGCAGTCCGGCAATCCGGTCTATCAGCGCGGTCATCTTGCGCTGGTAGGCATCTTTGACGGGCGGCTCGGCGCGCGAAACATCGGCGCTCAAGGCGGGCATCACGCAGCCTTCCGCCGCGTCCAGGCTGTGATCGGTGCTGATGTATTCCTGAACAAAACCGATCAGGCGGGCCCGCGCCTCTGCTCGAGTCGCCGAATCGGTATCCGACAGGAACGGTTCGCCTAGCCCGGCGTCGATGACGGCTTCGAGCATCGCTTCCTTGTTCGCGAAGTTTGAATAGAACGCACCCGACGTCACGCCCGCGGCGGCGGCCAGGCCATCCACGCCGACACCGTTGAAACCACTCGTCTTTAACGAGCGTGTGCCGGCGCGCAACAGCGCCTCGCGCGCGCGTGCCTTCTGATCCGCCGGATATCTCACTAGTCCTCCTTGACGTCTATCTCATCATAGTATAGCGTTCGTTACCATAACGATCGTTACCCAATGATCCTTGATGAGAGGCGGCTTGATGACAAGCAACCAGGCAGTGCAGTTCGCGAACTTCTTGGACGCGCTGCGCGCGCGCTTCTCCAACCCCGATCTCGACTTGCCGACGGTGCGAGACGTCACCGAGACGATGCACCTGGCGACGAAGGAACCCGAGGGGGTCAGCTATGCCGAGGAGGACGCCGGCGGCGTGGAGGCGCTGTGGTGCATCCCGGCCGACAGCGACCCCGACGCCGTCCTGCTGCACAGTCACCTGGGTGGCAGCGTGGTCGCGTCGATGCACTCCGATCGCAAGGCCGCGGCCCACCTCGCCCGCGCGGCGGGCGTGCGATCCCTGGTACTCAATTACCGGCGCGCGCCGGAGCACAAGTTTCCGGCACAGATCGACGACGTGCACAGCGCCTATGACTGGCTGCTGCAGAAGGGGTATCAGCCCGACAAAATCGCCAGCGTTGGCCACTCCGTCGGCGGCAACCTCGCGATCAGCCTCGCACTGAGGCTGCGCGATAACGGAGCCGCACTCCCCGGCGCCATCCTGTCGATCTCGCCGTGGTGCGATCTCACGCTGTCGGGCAAGTCGATCGAGAGCAATGCTGAGCGGGACAAGCTGTTGTCGCGTGGGTTGCTGGAGTTCTTCCGGTCCTGCTGGCTCGACGGAACCGGCGTGGGCTTCAGCGACCCGCAGGTGAATCTGCTCAACGCTGACCTGTCCGGCCTGCCGCCGATCGCGGTGTTCTACGGCCAAGATGAGCTGCTCGCTAGCGAAGCATTCGAATTCGGGCTCCGCGCTGAACGAGCCGGTAATGATGTCATGGTGCGGCCGGTTGAAGCCGGTCAGCATTCCTTCATCATCGGTGCAGGCCGGGTGCCCGAAGTCGATGATGCGATCGCCGAGATCGGCAGCTGGCTGCGGAAGAGCCTCGGCCTCGCGGCTCACGCGGGCACAGCGAAATGAGTGATCTGGCAGGTGGTTTCATTGAAGGACACAGCGGCCAGACCGGACTTCACGGAGCAGGTGCGCCGTAATCAGCAGAAGCTCGTTTCGCAGCTGCTGCCACAGTACGACTTCATCGTCTGCGGATCCGGCTTCGGGATCGGTGGTGGCGGGTCGCCTCGCCGAGAACCTCAACGTCAACGTATTGCTGCTCGAGGCCGGCGGTGATGACGACGTCGCCGACGTGATGAGGCCCGAACGATGGATATTCAACCTCGGCACTGATCGGGTTTGGAACTGACCGCGCCGGGCTTGCCCGCTGCCCTACGCCGACGGGTTTGGTCAATCTGTCGGCACCCCAGGCGAGCAGAATGCGCGTGGGAATGTGACACGATGGAGTCGTCTCTTCCGCTCGGCAGGATGGTTCATGGACGCGCACCTCAGTAGTCACCACCGGGATACCATCGAGAAAATCTTCAGCCACCCGACCAGCGGCAATATCGAGTGGCGGGAAGTTTTGTCGCTACTCGAGTACGTCGGAACGACTACCGATGAGCGCAACGGCAAATTCAGAGTGACGCTGGGTCCCGAAACTGAAGTGCTCGAGGCGCCGCGCGGCAAAGACATCGATGAGCAGATGATCGTGAACTTGCGCCGGATGCTCAGGCAGGCAGGCCTCGCACCGGATGATGGAACGCCGACACCCGATGAACGCCGCCGCGACCACGGGGATGGGCGGTGGGGCGCGCCAAGGTAGTCGCACATCCGGCGCACTCCGCCAAACGGATACAGATCGTGCGCCAGGCCAAGCTGTACCACTAGCGCACTAACCCTGTGGCATTGGCGCCTGTCGGTGCTTTTCGGCCGCGCAGCTACTGCGCGCAGCTTGGGTTCATCAGGGTTTCAACGCTTTTTCCCTGACCCGTACGAGGTGCCCGTGAAATCGCGTACCAGATTGAGCAGGCTGATGACCAAGCCTGACCTCTTCTGCTGTGCCCCAGCGTGATTGGTACTCCGATTGCGCCGACCAGAACCGGCCAGTTCGGGTCCATTCCGGCTCATTGGCGTCGAATAAATGGCAGTCGACTCGGTCTCTATGCCGCTGGGTTCCATCACAGACTTTGCGCGACAGGTAGATTGGCCGAGGACACCTGCGGACCAGATCGCCCTCGCCGACTAGATGCGAGCGGTCTCCGCACTGCAGTGAAGCAATACGCCGTATTAAGGCGCGAGTCCGCGACCGCGACTAGTTTTCGACGAGTGCGGTTCTGGCTGACCCATACCGCGACCAGTGTCATTCCCGCCCGAATTCCTACTTCTTTGGCTGCCCAGACATTGCTTGAAACCGGAACTCCACCGGGAGGTTGTTCAACGTGAGAAACGCTCCAAGGCGCAAGAATTCGGGCGATTCAGGCTGCCCAGCACCTTGCGAGCCAGCTGCTGTGTCGCCGCCTTGGCCAGCCTGTTCTGTCACAGGCGCGACGGTACGCCCTATTTCTGACAGCTGCGGCGGTCAACCCATCAGAGTCGCAGCGACCGTCGCGCCGAGGTTCCAGCACGCCTCGACGTCGGCCTTGCTCGGCTTGCCCATCACCACCACGGTCTCAGCGGCTTTCACCCAGCCCAGCCCGGTCGTGATGGCGGTGACGCCCCGCTCGGCTCCCTCGGTGCCCTCGTTGCCGTGGAGGTAGAGGCCGAACGGTCGCCCACGGGTCGTGTCGAGGCACGGGTAGTAGCAAACATCGAACGCATGCTTGAGAGCCCCCGAAATGTAGCCAAGGTTAGCCGGGCTGCCCAGTAGATAGCCGTCAGCCTCAAGCATCTCGACCGGCGACACGGTGAGCGCCGGGCGCCGCACGACCTCCACGCCCTCAATCGCGGGGTCGGTGGCACCGGACACGACCGCCTCGAACATAGCCTGCGTGAACGGAGACGGTGTGTGATGGACGATCAGCAGTGTCTTGCTCATCGGCGGCCCTGCAGCGCCCCGTGTAGCTCCAGGGCCGTCTTCATGGCTTCCCGCGCGCGGCGGCGATCCCCCGCATAGTCGTAGGCCCGCGCCAGCCGGTACCAGCGCCGCCAATCATCGGGATCGCCTTCCACCTCGGTGCGCACGGTAGCGAACAGCGCGTCGGCCGCGTCTCGCTCGATGCGCCCCGACGGCCGTCGCGGAAGCGTACTGGTGTCGAGTTCCATTCCGTCTTCGGCGATCAGGCGGGCCAGCTTCTGGTGAGCGAATCCGGCCCGCAGGGTGGCGATCATCGCCCACAGCCCGATGACGGGCATGATCAGCAGCGCCAGCCCCAGGCCCATGGCGGGGGCCCGGCCCGAGGCGATCATCGCGATTGCCGAGCGGCCCAGCAGCACGAAGTACGCCAGCATCGCCACGCACATGAATGCGATGAGCAGCTGGATATATAGGCTGCGCCTGGTCATTCCGGTGTCATTCATTGCAGGTTGAGCAGGGGCTCGATGCCGACCGTGAGGCCGGGGCGTTCCCGGATGCGGCGTACCGCCAGCAGCACACCCGGCACGAATGACGTGCGGTCGAGGCTGTCGTGACGGATGGTGAGCGTCTCCCCTTCGGTTCCGAACAACACCTCCTGGTGGGCTACCAGTCCGGCCAGCCGCACCGAGTGCACCGGGATGCCTTCGACGTCGGCGCCACGGGCGCCGGGCAGGCTGGTGCTGGTGGCATCGGGGTTGGGCGGTAGGTCTTTTCGGGCCTCGGCGATCAGCTTCGCGGTTCGGGCCGCAGTGCCCGACGGGGCGTCGGCCTTGTGCGGGTGATGCAGCTCGATGACCTCCGCCGAGTCGAAAAAGGGTGCGGCCTGCTTGGCGAAGTGCATCGACAGCACCGCCCCGATCGCGAAGTTCGGCGCGATCAGCACGCTCGTGTCGGGTTTCTCGGCCAGCCACGACTTTACCTGCTGTAGGCGCTCCGCGGTGAAGCCCGTGGTACCGACTACGGCGTGAATTCCGTTGTCGATCAGGAACTCTAGGTTCCCCATCACCACATCCGGGTGGGTGAAGTCGATCACCACCTCGGTGTCGCCGTCGGTCAACAGGCTCAGCGGGTCACCGAGGTCCACCTCCGCGGACAGCGTCAGGTCTTCGGCGGCCTGCACGGCGCCCACCATCGTCGACCCGACTTTGCCTTTGGCTCCGAGCACGCCTACCCGCATGGTCTTCACCCTAGACCGGGCGATCCGACCGGCTTTGTCCACAGTTAGGCCTATATCCACAAAGGTCGTCTTCATGGTGGTCGAGGTCCGTGCCGGAGTAATAAAATTCGAACATGCGTTCGATTCCTGTTGCGGCAGAGCTGGATACGGCTTTGGACGCGCTCGACGCAGCGGTGGCCGCCATTGGCGAGCTGAACCTCGCCGACCTGACCCCGGCGATCCGGGTGCGCGCGCTGGAGCGGCTGGAGACCTCACGCCGGCGGCAGGTTGTGCTGAGCCACGACTTGATTCGAGGCTTGGCGAAAGAGGATCCCACCGACATCGGCGGCCCGGTCCACCAAGTGATCGCCGACTGGCTGCGGATCAGTTACGCCGAGGCGCGCCGCCGGCTTCGCGACGCCGAACAGCTTTCTCCGCGACTGACGCTCACCGGCCAGGAATTGCAACCGGAGCTGCCGGCCACCGCCCGGGTCTGGCGCCAGGGCATGCTCGACGGTCAGCACCTGCGGGTGATTCAGACGTTCATCCGCGACCTGCCGGACGCCATAAAAATCGACACCGTCGAACACGCAGAACGCTTTCTGGCCCAGCAAGCGACGAAGCTGCGGCCCGACCAGCTGGAAAAGGCGGCGCAGCGGTGTGCGCTGCGGCTCAACCCCGACGGGAGATTCTCCGACTCCGACCGTGCGCGGCAGCGCGGCTTCACCTGGTGTGGTCAGCGCACTGACGGGATGAGCGTCGGCAAGCTTGTTGCTTCTCCTGAACTGCGTGCCAACCTCGACGCCTGGCTGGCGCGGTTCGCCGCGCCTGGGATGTGCAACCCGGACGATCAAACCCCTTGCGTCGAGGGCGAACCCAGCGACGAATCCGTGAGCAGAGATCTGCGCAGCCCCGCTCAGCGCCAACACGACGCGCTCAACGCCCTGGTTCGCAGCCAGCTGGGCAATCCGAAACTCGGTGTGCACAAGGGATTGCCGGTTACCGTAATTGTGTCGACCACGCTGCAGGAGCTGATCTCGGGCACCGGCCGAGCGGTGACGGGCGGCGGAACGCTGCTGCCGATGCGTGACGTGATCCGGATGGCCAGCCATGCCTACCACTACCTCGCGATATTCGACCAGCACGCAAGTCGCCCACTGTATCTCGGCCGATCTCGCCGAATCGCCTCACCGGATCAGCGGATAGTCCTCTATGCGAAGGATCGCGGCTGCACGCACCCGGGCTGCGACGTGCCCGGCTATTGGTGCGAAGTCCACCATACCGACGAGTGGGCCGCCGGCGGCTTGACCGATGCCGACAAGCTCACCTTCGCCTGCAAACCCAACCACAAACTAGTCGAAAGAGGCTGGCGAACAAGGAAACTCCCGAACGGCCGCACCGAGTGGATCCCGCCGCCGCAATTGGACCGCGGCGCGCGCACCAATGACTATCACCACCCAGAACGCCTCTTCGAGGACGACAGAGCCCCTTGAGGCCCCTTGATTCGTGCTTACTTTTTGAACCGCCCGGCGAACCCGCGCAGCGGCAGGTCGGCGCTGGTGATGAGTCCCGGCCGCGCCGCCACTACCGACTTGATCGAGTACAGCGCCGGCATCCCGGTCACGGTCATGCCGATCGAGGCAAAGTTGGCCGGGTTGGACAAGTCCACACCGGGTTTGGGGAAAATCATATGTTTGTTGTAGACGCACGGGTCGCCTTTGATCTGGGTGATGTAGCAACCCTTGATGTTCCAGCTCGGGTCGGTATGCGGGGTCATCTGCCACTCGAGGTGCGTCTCGACTCGCGGAACGCCGTCCACGATGCCCTGGTATTTGATGTAGTTGCCGCCCAGCGAGCCCTTCGGCAGCGTGTACCAGCCCAGGTCGACGTCCTTGGTGCAGGCGCCCAACTCGTAGCTGAACTTGACCTCGTCGAGTGGGAGATCGAAGCAGTCGGCCATCAACAGTACGCTGTCAGCGAAGACGCGGGTGTACTTCTCCAACTTCGACGGGATTTCCGGATCGTCGACCGACTGGCCGTAGCCGACCTCGATCCAGGTGTCCTTGGAGTGGTGGCATGACACGTCGACGGACTCGATGGTGGTGATGTTCTCGATATCGGCGACATCGGCCGAACACACCACGCCCAGAATCTGATTCAGCCCCGGGTTCATCCCGGTGCCGTAGAAGGTCGCACCACCCTTCTCGCAAGCCTCCGCCAGCAGCTGGGTCACCGGCTTGCCGGACGGGTGCGGGTGATTCTTGTCGCGGTGCCAGCCGGTGATCCAGTCGGCGGTGGTGACGATATTGATCCCCGCCTCAAGCACTTTGACATAGAGGTCCTCGTCGGGAAACACACCGTGAAATGTCAGCACGTCGGGCTTGGCCGCGATGATCTCCTCGATGGTGCCGGTGGCCTTCACCCCGTTGGGCGCCAAGCCGGCCAGCTCGCCGGCGTCCCTGCCGATTTTGTCCGGCGAATAGCAGTGCACGCCAATGAGCTCCAGGTCGGGCTGTGTGGCGATCCGCTTGATCATCTCCGAACCGACGTTTCCGGTGCCTACCTGGAAGACGCGAATCGGTCGAGCAGATGCGTTCATTCGGCTCAGCCTTTCTGGGATGCTGCGTACACTTCAGCGGCGCTGCCACCGATGCCGTCGGGATAGAACTGCTTGGCCCACTTGCGAATTGCGGTGAAGCCCTGGTACTCGTCGGCGGCCAGCGCGGGTGGGTCCGAGTAGCGCTGGTGCTGCCAGATTTCGACGTCCTGCTCGAACTGGCGGATCACTTCCTGTCCGAATTCCTGCGCTCTGATCGCGGCCCGGGCCGGATCTTTGCCCGGCATCCGACCGATGTAGACCATGAAGCGCACGTCGCAAGTGGACTCGTCGACCGGTGTGATCGCCGAGATGGTGCGGTTGTCGACCATCCCCCAGCTCTTGGTCACCGCGATTCCGAGGCCGCCGTTGATGGCTTCCACGCCGCTGTTGACATCCTCGATCTTCTGGCCGTCGTCGCCTTCGAAGGTGATGGTGAAGTCGACGAAGGAGACCGGCTCGTCGAAGTCGTGGCGGGTGAAGACCGGCACGATCGGGGTGTTGTGCACGTACTTGAAGTGCGCGAAGTCGACCCCGTTTTCCAGCACGTACTGCGGGTGCAGCTCGAGGCTTTCGCGGTACAACCGCTGCTGCGGGTAGTAGTCGTCGGCGCTGCTGCCGTCGCCGAACGCGGCGAACACGTCGGGCGCGTCGAAATAGGGCTCACGACGCTCGACGTCGTGCCAGATGTAGACCGACTCGTTGCGCTCCACGACCGGATAGGTGCGGATGCGCCGGCCGCGGTTGGGATGATCCTGGTACGGGATGCACACGTTGCGCCCCTGCCGGCTCCACTGCCACCCGTGAAACGGGCATTGCAGCACCTCTCCGACCACTTTGCCGCCGTAACCCAAGTGGGCACCGAGGTGTTCGCAGTAGGCGTTCATCACGGTGAGCTGGCCGGACTCGGCCCGCCAGGCGACCATCTCCTGGTCGAAGTACTTCATCTTGTGGACGTCGCCGACGCCGATCTCCTCGGACCAGGCGACCTGGAACCATCCGGTCGGTTTCATCGACAACGGCGGCTTAGCCATCGACCCTGCCATCTGAGCTGTCCTCCTCGCGTACGAATGATAGGCGGCGCCGGCCAAAAATCACAGTCCCCTCTATGAAAATCATGCTTACCGCGTGCAACCAGTGGATAGGATCGGCAGATGACTCGCCAGGTTGCAGGGGCCGGAATGGTGGGCCGACGGCCCAACCGGCGTGGCAACGCGACCCGGGAAAGCATGCTCGAGGCCGCGCTGCGCTCGCTGGCCTCGGGCGAGCCGGGCTCGGTGTCGGCCAACCGCATCGCCAAGGAGATCGGCGCCACCTGGGGCGCGGTGCAGTACCAGTTCGGCGACACCGACGGTTTCTGGGCCGCGGTGCTGCATCGCACCGCCGAGCGGCGCGCCGCGACATTCTCCACGCTGTCCACGCCGGTTCAACCGGATGCGCCCCTGCGTGAGCGTGTGGGCGCCATCATCGAAACGCTTTATCACGGCTTGGCGTCGGCGGATTCGCGCGCGATCGAGAATCTGCGGGCAGCCCTGCCGCAAGACCCTGACGAGCTCGAGCGTCTTTACCCGCGAACCGCCACAGAGCTGTTCTCCTGGGGCAAGAGCTGGCTGGAGACGTGCCAGAACGCCTTCGCCGGTCTCGACGTCGACCCGGAGCGGTTACGCGAAGTGGCCGCCCTCATCCCCGGCGCGATGCGTGGCCTGGTGTCGGAGCGCCAGCTGGGTTCTTACGCCGATCTCGACATGGCACGACGGGGTCTGACCAACGCTCTGGCCGCCTATCTGGAAGGCGCCCCGGTGAAATGACCGCTACCCGCACCGGGGCTCACGTCAGGCGCGGCGACATCAGGATTCGTGAAGCCAAGCAGGCCGATTTCGCAAATGTCGCACAGATGCACTATCCGGTTTGGCGACGGTCATGGTCCGGGATACTGGCCGACTACCTGCTCGACATGCTCGGTACGCCGAAACGCTGGGCCACCGAGACTTATCCACAAGATCTGAGTCGCCCCGGGTGGTCCATGTGGATTGCCGAGTCCGACGGCAAGACGCTCGGCATGACAATCTTCGGACCGGACGCTGTCAATCCCGATGATCTGCAAATCGACGCCCTGTACACAGCAGAGGAAAGCCAGCGCCTCGGCATCGGGGGCCGCCTGCTCGACAGGGCTGTGCGCGCGAATCCCCCGGGCGACGTGATCTTGTGGTGCGCAGAAAAGAACCTCAAGGCACGCGAATTCTACGAGAAGAAAAACTTCCGCCTCGATGGCCGCACCTTCGTTTGGAAGCCGCTGCCTGGTGTGCCCGTGCCCCATCTGGGCTATCGGCTTTATCGATCGGCCTCCCAGGGCTGAACGCCGTTGCGCGACACGTCAGGCGTCGATGACCAGGCGATCGCCTTTCGCCCGCGACACGCAGACCACCATCTCGTCATCACCGACCGCGGTGCGGCCACGGTGATCGACTTGTCCGGCAAGCACTTTGACCTTGCAGGTCCCACAGAACCCCTGCTGACAGGAGTACGCAGTCGTCGGATCGTGGTCGAGCATCACGTCCAGCGCGGACCGATTCGCCGGCACGCTGAGCACGCGGTTGGATCGCGCGGCGTCGGCCAATAGGTCATCCACGCCGGCGACGCCGCCGTGCTCATCGTCGGCCCACACCGTGACCCGATCGGGAGCCACTGACACCACCTCGTCCAGCAACGGCATGTACTCGCGACTGCTACCGGCATAGATGGCGCGCCAGCTGATTCCGCGCTGCTGGGCCACATGCAGCATAGGCAGAATCGGTGTCACACCGATGCCGCCGATCACGAACAGCACATCACGCTCGTCCGTGACGAGATAGAACGCGTTGCGCGGGCCTTCGAACACCAACGTGTCGCCCACATCGAATGCGTCATGCATTTCGATCGAACCGCCACCGCCATCGGCGATCCGGCGGATGGCGATGCGGTAGTCGGTGCGACGCCCGGGCGGACCGCACAGCGAGTACTGCCGGCGCCGGCCCGACGGCAACTGAACGTCGATGTGCGCGCCGGGCGTCCAGGAGGGGAGCAACCCACCGTCAGGGTCGGCCAGCGTCAATGCGACGACGTCCGGGGCGACGAGTTCGCGTTTGGTGACCACCGCGGTTTGCGTCCGCCGCACCGGCTTGACCCGCGACGGCTCCCATCGCGAGACCGAGGCGAATCCACTGAACAACGTGCGAATCCCCCACAGCACCGTGCCCAGCCGATCGTGGTCGCGCCGACCATAGAGGTCGGCGGGCCTAGAAGTCCAAATACCCTCCGGCACAGTAGAATCCCTATTTCTGCCGAATGTCGAAGCGCGCGAACAGCCGGATCATCGAAGGACTGATGCGGCGCATCGCGTAGCCGATCTTTGACTCGGCGGCGATCGGTAACACGGCAGGGCCGCTCCTGACGGCCTTGACGATCGCTTTGGCGGTGGCTTCGGGTGTGTAGTTGCGCCGTCGGTACGCCGCATCAGCCTTCTCGCGGGCGCGCGCCTGCTGTTCGGCCGACATGCCGGCGTATACGGTGCTTTTGGCGATGTTCGTGTTGACGAATCCCGGGCACACCGCCGTTACGGTTATGCCCTCGTCGGCGAGGTCGGCCCGCAACGATTCGCTGAACCCCAGCACCGCCGCCTTGGAAGTGCTGTAGGCGACCATGGATTTCGACGGTAGGTACGCCGCCGCCGACGCCACATTGATGATCGTTCCGCCCTCGCCACGCTCGACCATCTGGGCGCCGAACGCCCTGCTGCCAGAGATGACGCCGCGAACATTGACCCCCATGATGTCTTCCCAGTTCGCCGAAGTCGTCTCCAAGAACCGGCCGGCCATCCCGATGCCTGCGTTGTTCACCAGGATGTCGACCACGCCATGGTCGTTGAAGACTTGTGCGGCAAGGTCATTCATCGCGGATTCATCGCTGACATCGGCCTGGTACACCGCGGCCTCGGCGCACGCCGCCCGAACGGCATCCGCACTTTCGTTGGCCGCGGCGAGATCGCGATCGACAATCACCACCTTGCGGGCGCCATGCCGGGCCAGTTCCACCGCGGTGGCTCTGCCGATGCCGGCGCCCGCCCCGGTGACAAGAGCGAGCTTGCCTTGCACCTCGCGCGGACCGCCGCGCACGACCGACGCCCGTCCCGTGGCCGCGCCGCCGACGTTGCGATCGACCCACTCGCCGGTCAGCCGGGCGATGACCTCGGGGCGCGATCACCACCCAGTGCCCGCCTTCGATCGAAATCACCCGGCCGCCAGCGGGAATTGCACCGGTGAACCGCTGCAATGCGGGCGTCACGAAGATGTCCCTGCGCGGCACCAGCACCTGGACCGCGACGGTGGTCTTCGGCAGCTGCCGCCCCGGCGCCAAGAACGGCGCGGGCATGTTCTCCCGATACAGGTTGAGCCCGTTGACATAGTCGGCGATTGACCGCGGCGCTTTGCGGCGTTGGCTGCGAGTGCTCGACCGACCTATATGTTCAAGAGCTTCAACGACTTTCACACCCAGCCCGCAGCGATACGCCAACTCCGGCACACCGGGGCACAGGAAGAAACCGATGTACCCGGAAGACACCAACTGCCCGGCGATCTGGGCCAGCCTCCGCGGCGTGCGCCCCGACCGCAGGAAGGCGCCCGCGTACTGCAAGTACGGGCCCGAGATCGACGTGAACGAGGCGACCTTGCCCATCACCGAATCGTCGGTGACCGCGGCCCAGGCCTGAATCGAGCCCCAATCGTGGGCCAGCAGATGGACCTGCTCGACCCCCAGGCTGCCGATCACAGCACCGATATCGGACACCAGCTGGCGAAACGCGTATCCGGATCGTTTTGCCGGACGGGACGATTCGCCGGCTCCGCGCACGTCGTAGGCGACGACGTTGTATCGGCCCTGGTAGCGCTCGCAGAACTGGTCGGCCGTCGCGTCCCACACGTGATGATTGTCGGGATAGCCGTGAATGGCCAGAATGGTCGGGCGCGCTGTGTCGATCTCGGTGTACCTGTGTACTGCCAGGTTGACACCGTCGGACGCGGTAATGCCGGAAGTTACGGTCATCGATCAGTGAGACGCACGGGCGGCAGGTGAGACGGCCAGGTAGTCGATCGCGAGCCCCAACCCGCCCAGCTGCGACGGGTGAAACCCCGGCCGGTAGTAGTCACCGACCACCCGAATGAATCGCATGGGCCCCGGTACCAGGCCCCGGCGTGCCGCGTGGAGGTAATCGCGCCAGCGCGGCTTGATCCCCGGCGGCAGCTGCGGATCCACCGAGTACATGAACCGCACTCCGCGAATCCACAACCACAGCATCGCCGGCGTGACCACCAGCTGGGCGCGCACCTGCCGCCAATACCCGGCCCGGAGATGCTTCATGGTGTCGAAGGCCACCGCCTTGTGCTCGACTTCTTCGGCGCCGTGCCACCGGAGCATGTCCAGCATCGTTCGATCGGTACCGATGGCATCGTGTGCCGGGGCGTTCAGAATCCACTCACCCAAAATCGCGGTGTAGTGCTCGATTGCCGACACGAAAGAGACCTGCTCCAGCAGCCAGCTGTGCTGTCGTCGCAAGCTCCGCCGAGGCCGATCACCCAGCAGCCTCTCGAACAGCCACTTGATCTGGTCGGTGTAGGGCGTCACGTCCACGCCCTGGGCGGCGAAGTGGTCGAGCACTGCGGAGTGCGCTTGGGAATGCACGGACTCCTGGCCGATGAATCCCTGCACATCCAGCCGCAGCTGATCATCTTTGATCAACGGCAACGTCTTCTTGAACACCTCGACGAAAAACTCCTCGCCCGCGGGCAACAGCAGGTGCAAAACGTTGAGGACGTGGGTGGCAAACGGTTCGTTGGGCACATAGTGAAGCGGCAGCTTCGCCCAGTCGAACTGGACATCGCGTGCCTCGAGGACGAGACGCTCGTGGTCGAGAGATGCGTCGTGCGGACCCGCTGCCTGGTCGTCGACGGTGAACATCCTGACCCCCTACCTCAGCGTTTGCACCTATGGATCAAATTTCTCCCCCGGTGGACATCACGCACCGGCAAGTATAGGTATGCGGCCCAGATATACGAAACCGCCGGTACCGGGTTTGGCCCGGAGTTGTCCGGAGTTGCCCGGAGTTGTCCTCAGGAGGCAATCGTGCGGCGGCGCAGGTCGTACTGGTCGTGATCGGGGTTTGCCAGCATGGAGCGGTGTTCGGCAGGTGTGAGGGGCCACACCTCGGGCACACCGTCCTTGTTGAGGTACCAGCTGTTACAGCCGGTGGTCCACACCGTGTCGGGCATCGCGGCACGCAGCTTCGCGTTGAAACGCTCAGTCGCCGAGGCCGTCGGCTCCACCGTGTCGAATTCGTGTTGGCGCCAACGCTCGATCCACCGCAGGATGTGGTCGGCCTGTGACTCGGCCACGGTCGTGAGCGCCAGGTTTCCCACCGGACTGTGCGGCCCGAGCATCATGAAGAAGTTAGGGAAGCCCGACAGCGCGACGGTTTGGTAGGCCCGCGGTCCGTCACGCCAGACGTCGTTGGCACAGATCCCGTCCCGACCGATCAGCTCCATCGGCCGGAAGAACGCGTGGGTGTCGAATCCGGTGGCCAGCACGATGATGTCCGTCTCGTGCAAGACGCCGTCGTCGGTGACGATGCCCCGCCGTTCCACGTGATCGATACCGGCGGTGACCAGCTCGACATCGTCGCGCTGCATCGCCCGGTAGAAGCCATTCGACATCACCAATCGCTTGCACGCCGGCGTGTAATCGGGAGTCAGTGCCCGGCGCAACTCGGGATCACGCACCTCCCAGAGGCTGGCTCGGCACAACGCTGCCATGATCTTTCGGCGCAAGCCTGGCTTGGTCAGTCCCACCGAGAAGAAGTCGTATCCGAGGCTGTATACCCGGTACGCCAACCAATCAAGCCATGGGACCTTCTGGCGGGTAATGCCGGTGAACCTGCTGTAGCGGGGATTGGCCAGCCGGAGCACCCATTGCGCGGTGCGTTGGAACATCAACAGCTTGCCCGCCACGCCGGCCAGGCCACAGATGAGTTGGACGCCGGTAGATCCGTTGCCGATCACCGCAATTCGGCGCCCCTGCAACGCAACATCGTGATCCCAGCGTGCCGAATGGAAAACATTGCCGCCGAAGTCATCCAAACCGGCAATCGACGGCATTCGGGGGTGATGCAGCACGCCGGTGGCCGAGATCAGGAAGTCCACCGTCGACCCGGATCCGGCGTCCGTGCGCAGTACCCAGCGGCCATTGTCGAATCGGGCGCTGACGATTTCGGTGCCGAACCGGATCCGGTCCCGCAGCGCGAATCGGTCGGCGATGCCACAGAAGTACGCCTGGATTTCGCCGCCGGGCGAGAATAGGTGCGACCAGTTGGGATTGCGGGCGAACGAGTACTGGTAGACCCGCGAGGGGATGTCGCAGACCAGACCGGGATAGGTGTTCTCGCGCCAGGTGCCACCCACCTCGTCGGCTTTCTCGTAGATGGTGACATCGTTGATGCCGCTGCGCAGCAACGCAATTGCCACACACAGTCCGGACATGCCCGCTCCGACGACGGCTACGGTGGGATCGCGACTCGTCATCGGAAGTACCGCCCTCTCTGGCTACCCGGCCTCGGCGCGCTGCTTGAGGCGTTGCAGGGTGAGCTCGATGTTTTTCGTGTTGGCGGCCACCCGATCGATAACGCCGGTGGCCCTGCCGCCCAGCTTGCGGAACCAGCCGGGCCGATGGTCCCAGGTACTTTCGGTGACCCGGCAGCCGCCGTCGGACGCGACGATGTCGTATTGCCAGCGCGCAATGGGAAAGACCGTGTGTCGCACATCGAACGCGAACAGGCGGCCCGGCTCGGCGTCGATGACGGTGCACTTCGTGCTCCAGCGCTTGCTGCCGTTTTGGTTGTGGCCGGCGAACACCGCTCCCTGGCGCACCGCATCGCCCTTACGCCACTCCATGGCGACCGCCTCCTCGGCCAGTGACGCCAATGTCGGCAGGTCGGTGATGAGCCCATAGACCACGTCGGGGCGGGCGTCGATCTGAACGGTGGCCGACACGCACGGGTCACTCATCCGTGGATCATAACCACAGCAAACCCGGACTTAAATAGGCGCCGCCCCGCGCAGGTGCTCGAAGATCAGTGACGTCTGGGTGCCGGCGACATCGGCATCGGCGTTGAGGTTCTCGACCACGAACGCGCGCAGGTCCTCGGTGTCGCGGGCAGCGACGTGCAGCAGGAAATCGTCTGCGCCGGCGAGGAAATAAACGTCCATCACCTGCCGCCTGCCGCGGATCTGCTGGATGAAGCTGCGGATCTTCCCGCGCGCGTTGGACTGCAGGCTGACCGAGATCATGGCCTGCAGTGGCATTCCCACCGCGACCGGGTCGATGTCGGTGTAAAAACCACGGATGACGCCGGCGTCCACCAACCGCCGGACACGGCCATGACACGTCGAGGGTGCGATCCCGATCGCCTCGGCGAGCGCGTTGTTGGTGATCCGCGCATCGGCATGCAGCAAACTCAGGATTCTGCGGTCCACATCATCGAGATCAGCGGGCCGAACATCCTTCGGTGAGCCACCCGGCCGGCCCACGGGTTCCGTTGACTTATCGGCCATATAAGTACTTTACAGAATTATCATCAGCATGTTTGAAGCTACTCCGAACTTTCTTCACACTTGAGTCACAGCTCAAGGACCTCGGCCGAGGAGGCGAACATGCGAGTCGGCATTGTGACCGAGACCAAGAACAACGAGTTCAGGGTGGCCATCACCCCGTCCGGCGTCGTCGAACTGACGCGCCGTGGCCACGAGGTGCTCGTCCAGGCAGGTGCCGGAGAAGGGTCGGCAATCACCGACGCGGATTTCAAGGCGGCCGGTGCCCAACTGATCAGCACCGCCGAAGAAGTCTGGTCCGACGCCGATCTGCTGCTCAAGGTCAAAGAACCGATGCCGGATGAGTTTGGCTACCTGCGGCACGGCCAGATTTTGTTCACGTTTTTGCATTTGGCCGCGTCACGCGCCTGCACCGATGCGTTGTTATCGTCCGGCACAACCTCAATCGCGTATGAGACCGTCCAAACCGCCGATGGCGCATTGCCGCTGCTGGCGCCGATGAGCGAGGTCGCCGGTCGACTTTCCGCCCAGGTCGGGGCATACCATCTGATGCGGACTCGCGGCGGCCGCGGCGTGCTGATGGGCGGGGTGCCCGGTGTTGAACCTGCCGACGTCGTGGTGATCGGCGGCGGCACCGCGGGCTACAACGCCGCCCGGGTGGCTAGCGGCATGGGTGCGGTCGTCACCGTCTTCGACGTCAACATCAGCAAACTTCGGCAGCTCGACGCGGAGTTCGGCATCGCAGTCCGCACCCGCTACTCATCGGCCTATGAGCTCGAAGGTGCCGTCAAAGCGGCCGACCTGGTGATCGGAGCCGTACTGGTGCCGGGCCGCAAAGCGCCCAAGCTGATCTCGAATTCGCTTGTCGCACATATGAAGCCGGGCGCCGTCTTGGTGGACATCGCCATCGACCAGGGTGGCTGCTTCGAAGATTCACGGCCGACCACCCACGATTGTCCGACGTTCGCCGTGCACGACACGCTGTTCTACTGTGTGGCCAACATGCCCAGCGCGGTACCGAAGTCTTCGACCTTCGCGCTGACCAACGCGACGATGCCGTATGTGCTCAAGCTCGCCGACCAGGGCTGGCAAGCGGCATGCCACTCGGATCCCGCTCTGGCCAAAGGGCTTTCGACGCATGACGGTGCGCTGTTGTCCGAACAAGTGGCCGCCGATCTGGATTTGCAGTTCACCGAACCGGCAAGCGTGTTGGCCTGACGCTCAGCCCGGTCCGAGGGCATCGCGACGCTAACCGGACGCGAGACTGGCGACGATGTCGGCCGCCGGCCCAGAGCGTGCCTCGTGGAACGCCGTTCCCGCCCAGAGGTTTAACCCGTTCGGGTCCTCGCGCGCGGCCGCCGCCGCCCGTATTGGCGCCGTCATATGGTTGACCTCCGGATAGCCCAGCGGCGCAACACGATCAAGCAGGCGGATGAACTCATTCTCCAAACTGCGCGCATACCGGCCGGAGAACGCGCGCGTGATGGTGGTGGCGGTGAAGAGAGGATGCTTCAGGGCAGAGCGGTGTGCGGCGTCGGTGCCGGCTTCGTCGCTAAGTAGCAGCGCGGTGCCGACCTGCGCGGCCACCGCTCCCCTGTTCAGGACCGCGGCAACATCCTCGGCGGTGCCCAGCCCACCCGCTGCGATCAGCGGGACATCGTGCGCCTTGCGAATCCGGGCGAGCAGCTCGTGCAGCGACTCGGTATTTGGCTCCATGTCCGGCGCGAACGTACCGCGGTGCCCGCCGGCGCCCGGGCCCTGGACCACCAGGCTGTCGGCGCCCGCGGCGAGCGCCACGCCCGCCTCGTAGGCCGACGTCACCGTGACCATCACCAACAATCCCAAAGCGCCGAGCCGCCGAATGACATCAGGCGACGGCACACCGAAGGTGAAGGACACTAGCTCCGGGCGTAAATCGGCCACCACCTCGAGCTTGCGCTCCCAGTGGTCGTCGTCCCCGAGTTGGGGGTAACCGACCTCGACGTTGTAACTACCGGCGATCTCGTCAAGTTCATCTGCGTAGTACTCGAGCTGGACCCAGTCGGCGACGCTGGGTTGGGGCACGAACAGGTTGACGCCGAGCGGGCCGGTGGTGGCGGCGCGCGCCGCGGCGATGTCGTCGGCGAACTGCTCCGCGCTGAGGTACCCGGCAGGGATGAAACCGAGTCCGCCCGCGTTGGTCACCGCCGCAGCCAACGCTGGGGTGCCCGGGCCGCCGGCCATGGGCGCGCCCACGATGGGCACCATGATGTCCCAAAAGCCCAGTACCCTCTGGGTAACCAGCACCATTGGATTAATCTACCATCGCCCGAAGTTGTTGGGGCAGTGATCGTTTCGAGGCATACGGACCCAAAACCGCAGCACCGTAGCGTTTGCGCAGCAGCCGCTGGGCCACCGCGTTGACCTCCTCAACGGTAACCTCGTCGATTTGCCGCAAGGTGTGCTCGATGCTGCGGTGTTTGCCGTAGTTCAATTCGCTGCGGCCGATGCGGCTCATCCGGGAGCCGGAATCCTCCAGGCCAAGGACGATCCCGCCGCGCAACGAGCCCTTGGCGATGCGGCATTCCGCTTCGGTGATGCCGTCGCGTGCCACCGATTCGAGCACTTCGCTGGTCACCCGCATGACCTCGGCGAAACGCTCAGGCAAACACGCGGCATACACCAACAGCGCACCACTGTCGGCGAAGATGTCCAGCGCCGAGTAGACCGAGTAGGCCAGCCCGCGTAATTCACGAACCTCTTGGAACAGCCTTGAGCTCAGGCCGCCGCCCAGCGCGGTGTGCAGCACCGATAGCGCCCAGCGATGCTCCCAACTCCGCCCGGGCGTGCGTACGCCCAAGGACACGTGGGTCTGCTCGGCGTCCCGGTGGCCCATCATCAATCCGGGGCTCCCGTTCACGCGTCCCGCGCCCTTGCGCGGCGCAATGGGGTGGCGCCCGCGCACCAAACGCGACCCGAAGTGCTCCCGCACCAGCTCGATTACCTCGTCGTGGTCAACATTGCCGGCCACCGCGACAACCATCCGTTCCGGCGTGTAGCGCCGCACATGGAACGAGTGCAGTTGGGCCCGCGTCATCGCCGACACCGATTGTGCGGTGCCGATCACCGGCCGGCCCACCGGGTGGTCACCGAACAGCGCCGCCAGGAACATGTCGCCCAGCGCGTCCTCCGGGTCGTCGTCGCGCATCGCGATCTCCTCGAGGACGACGTCGCGTTCGAGCTCGACATCGTCGGGGGCGCAACGACCGTTGAGTACCACGTCGGCGACCAGGTCGACGGCCAGCTCCAGATCGCTGTCCAGCACGTGTGCGTAGTAGCAGGTGTGCTCCTTGGCGGTGAACGCGTTCAGCTCCCCGCCGACCGCGTCCATCGCCTGCGCGATGTCGACGGCATTGCGCGTCGGGGTCGACTTGAACAGCAGATGCTCCAGGAAATGCGCCGCCCCGGCCACACTGGCACCCTCATCCCGCGACCCGACACCAACCCAGACACCGACCGATGCGGAACGCACCGCGGGCAGGTACTCGGTGACCACCCGCAAGCCGCCCGGCAGTGTGGTGCGGCGCAGCCGGTGTTCAGGTGTAGCTTCGGCGGTCTGCTTGCCCCGCCGCAGGGCGCCCATACGACCGGAGGGAGTCCGGGTCGCTACGTCAGCTGCTGGCCGTCGCGGCATCGGCTGGCGCGGCTGCCGGGGCAGGAGCTGAAGGCGCGTTGGCCGACTCCTCTTCGTCCACCAGGACCAACGAAACCTTGCCGCGTTTGTCGATATCGGCGATCTCTACCCGCAACTTGTCGCCGACGTTGACGACGTCCTCGACCTTCGCGATCCGTTTGCCCCTGCCGAGCTTGGAGATGTGCACGAGGCCGTCACGCCCGGGCAGCAGCGACACGAATGCACCGAAATCCGTTGTCTTGACCACGGTTCCGAGGAACCGCTCACCCACCGTCGGTAGCTGCGGGTTGGCGATGGCGTTGATCTTGTCGATCGCCGCCTGCGCCGAGGGGCCGTCGGTGGCGCCGACGAACACGGTGCCGTCGTCCTCGATGGAGATCTGCGCGCCCGTTTCTTCGGTGATGGCGTTGATGACCTTGCCCTTGGGGCCGATGACCTCACCGATCTTGTCCACCGGGACCTTGATGGTGGTGACCCGCGGCGCATACGGGCTCATCTCGTCGGGTGCGTCGATGGCCTCGGCCATGACTTCGAGGATGGTCAGCCGGGCGTCCTTGGCCTGCGCGAGCGCACCCGCGAGCACCTTCGACGGAATCCCGTCGAGCTTGGTGTCCAGCTGCAGCGCGGTGACGAAGTCCTTGGTGCCGGCACACTTGAAGTCCATGTCGCCGAACGCGTCCTCGGCACCCAGGATGTCGGTCAGCGTGACGAAGCGACGCTCGGTACCGCCGCCGTCACCGACTTGGACGTCGTCGGAGACCAGCCCCATCGCGATACCGGCCACCGGTGCCTTCAGCGGCACGCCGGCGTTGAGCAGCGCCAGCGTGGACGCGCAGACGGATCCCATCGACGTCGAACCGTTGGAGCCCAGCGCTTCGGACACCTGACGGATGGCGTAGGGGAATTCTTCGACGCTGGGCAGCACCGGGATCAGGGCCCGCTCGGCGAGCGCGCCATGCCCGATCTCACGCCGCTTCGGCGAACCGACCCGGCCCGTTTCGCCGGTGGAGAACGGCGGGAAGTTGTAGTGATGCATGTACCGCTTGGACGTTTCCGGTCCCAGCGAGTCGATCTGCTGGGCCATCTTGACCATGTCCAGCGTGGTAACGCCCAGGATCTGGGTCTCGCCCCGCTCGAACAGCGCGCTGCCGTGCGCGCGCGGCACCACGGCGACCTCGGCCGACAAGGCGCGAATATCGGTGATGCCCCGGCCGTCGATGCGGAAGTGGTCGGTCAGGATGCGCTGCCGGACCAGCTTCTTGGTCAGCGAGCGGAACGCGGCGCTGACCTCTTTTTCACGACCCTCGTAGGTCTCGGCGAGCCGCGCCAGCACCTCGGCCTTGAGCTCGTTGGTGCGCTGGTCGCGCTCGGCCTTGCTGCCGATGGTCAGCGCGGCGGCCAGCTCGTCGGTGGCCACCGAGGACACCGAGTAGTACACGTCGTCGCCGTAGTCGGGGAACACCGGGTACTCACTGGTGGGTTTGCCTGATTTTCCAGTCGCGTCGGCAAGCTCCTGCTGTGCGGTGCACAGCGCGGCGATGAACGGCTTGGCCGCCTCCAGGCCTTCGGCGACAACGCTTTCCGTCGGCGCCTGGGCGCCGCCCTCGACGAGCGCGATGACGTTCTCGGTGGCTTCGGCTTCGACCATCATGATGGCCACGTCGGGCTTGCCGTCCGCGCTGGTGCCGACAATCCGGCCGGCCACCACCATGTCGAACACAGCCCCCTCGAGCTGCTCGACGGTGGGGAAGGCAACCCAGGTGCCGTCGATCAGCGCCACCCGCACACCCCCGATGGGGCCGGAGAACGGCAGACCGCCCAGCTGGGTGGAGGCCGACGCGGCGTTGATCGCCAGCACGTCGTACAGATCGTTGGGATCCAGACTCAGGATCGTCACCACGACCTGGATCTCGTTGCGCAGCCCGGCGACGAACGACGGGCGCAGCGGGCGGTCGATGAGCCGGCAGGTCAGGATCGCGTCGGTGGAGGGGCGGCCCTCACGACGGAAGAACGAGCCGGGGATACGCCCCGCCGCGTACATCCGCTCCTCGACGTCGACCGTCAGCGGGAAGAAGTCGAAATGCTCCTTGGGAGCCTTGCTGGCGGTCGTCGCCGACAGCAGCATGTTTTCGTCGTCCAGGTAAGCGACGACGGCACCGGCGGCCTGCTGGGCCAACCGACCGGTCTCGAAACGGACGCTCCGAGTGCCGAGGCTCCCGTTGTCGATAATGGCGGTCGCCTCGAAGACGCCCTGTTCAATTTCAGCTACAGACATAACGTTGTCCGTACGGCCTCTCTGGGTTATTCAGCTTTTTCGCGTCGTCACGCGCAACCCGGAGGGTCCGCAGGACTTCTCGCCCGGCCCGGACGGGCCCGCGAGTCACCCTTGGGAGCTTGCCCAAGAGCTCCTAAGAGCTCAATGCCTGAATGCGGCTACGGCCATCGATCGAAGCGGCCGACCTACTCCAGATCCGGAGAGCCCGGCAGCCACTACCGAAGACCGCCCGATGCAGACTGGGCTGCTCCCGTCGTGACACGCTGGAACGGCGCACGCGGATCTGCGCGAACCGCACCGTTTGCTCGGGCCGAGTCGGCCCAGAACGCTCCCACTCTACACGGGCGAACTTAGCCTGCCAGGACGGTCTCACCGCCCCGGAGTCAGCGACGCAGACCCAGCCGCTCGATGAGCGAGCGATACCGCTCGACATCGATCTGGGACACGTACTTGATCAGCCGCCGCCGGCGCCCGACCAGCAACAGCAATCCCCGCCGCGAGTGGTGGTCATGCTTGTGCACCTTGAGGTGTTCGGTCAGGTCGGCGATCCGCTTGGTCAGCAGCGCGATCTGCGCCTCCGGGGATCCGGTGTCGGTGTCATGCAAGCCGTACTGGCTAAGAATTTCCTTCTTTTGCTCGGCTGTCAGCGCCACGAAATATCTCCATCAATTGGTCCGCGATCATGGATTTCTACAGCGCGGCCACCGCGAACCGCAGCACGCGCCGATGTCGTCCGGCAGTTTAGCAGCCGAGCGGTGCCCGCCTCGAATCGTCGGCGGGTGGTCAACCCGCCGAGAGCACGGCGCGCGCCCGGTCGGTGTCCTTGTCCATCGCGGCGACGAGATCCTTCACCGAGTCGAACTTGCGCTGCCCGCGGATGCGTGCGACGAAATCCAGTGCCACGTGCTGTCCGTACAGGTCAGCGGTGGTGTCGAGGACGAACGCTTCGACCGTGCGGGTGCGTCCGGAGAAGGTCGGGTTGGTCCCGACGGATACTGCGGCCTGGTAGCGCTCACCCGGGACGACGGTGCCGGTCACCGGCCCGTGCCCGAGCACGGTGAACCAGGCGGCGTACACGCCGTCGGCCGGGATGGCCGAATACATCGGCGGCGCCACGTTCGCGGTGGGAAAGCCCAACTCGGCACCCCGGCCGTGACCTCGGACCACCACACCTTCGACGCGGTGCGGGCGCCCCAGCGCCTCGGTGGCCGCCACCATGTCGCCGGCGTCCACACAGGACCGGACGTAGGTGGAGGAGACCGTCACGGTTTCGTTGCTGTGGTGCTCGGAAAGCAGTGACATCGACTCCACCGCGAAGCCGAATCGCTCACCGGCCTTGCGCAGGGTGGCGACGTTGCCGGCGGCCTTCTTGCCGAAGGTGAAGTTCTCACCGACCACCACCTCCACCACATGCAGGTTTTCCACCAGCAACTCGTGGACGTAGCGCTCCGGGGTGAGCTTCATGAAATCGCTCGTGAACGGCATCACCAGGAAGACGTCGATACCCAACTCTTCGACGAGCTCAGCGCGGCGGGTCAGCGTCGTCAGCTGCGCGGGGTGATTGCCGGGATAGACCACTTCCATCGGGTGTGGGTCGAACGTCATCAGCACGGCCGGCACGTTGCGGGTGCGGCCGGCTTTCACCGCGTGCGCGATGAGTTCGGCATGACCACGGTGCACACCATCGAACACTCCGATGGTGACCACGCATCTGCCCCAGTCCGTGGGGATCTCGTCTTGGCCCCGCCACCGCTGCACGACCGCAAGCCTACGGCGCCTTGTGGCCCGACGCGGTGCGAGATCACCGATTGCCTGGTACCGCCGGCGTCGGGCAGCACGCCAGATCAGGCGTAAATTGCCTAAACTTTTCTGTTGTGAGGGCTGACGAAGAGCCTGGCGGTCTTACCGCGGTTGGCCAGGACTATCTCAAGGTCATCTGGAATGTCCAGGAGTGGTCCCCTGAGGGGGCCCCGCAAAAGGTCAGCACCAAGATGTTGGCCGAGAAGATAGGGGTCTCCGCCAGCACGGCCTCGGAGTCGATCCGCAAACTCGCCGAGCAAGGCCTGGTGGACCACGAGAAGTATGGCGCGGTGACCTTGACCGAGGCGGGGCGACGAGCGGCGCTGGAGATGGTGCGCCGGCATCGGCTACTGGAGACTTTCCTGGTCAATGAGCTCGGCTACGGCTGGGACGAGGTCCACGACGAGGCCGAGGTGCTCGAACACGCGGTGTCGGACCGGTTGGTGGCCCGTATCGACGCCAAGCTGGGATTTCCGCAGCGCGACCCGCATGGCGACCCGATCCCGGCCTCCGACGGACAAGTGCCGACACCGCCGGCCCGTCAGTTGTGGGCATGCGGCGACGGCGACACCGGGACGGTGGCCCGAATCTCTGATTCCGACCCGGAGATGCTGCGCTATTTCGCCAGCGTCGGGATCAATCTCGACTCTCGGATGCGGGTGCTGACCCGCCGCGAATTCGCCGGCATGATCTCGGTTGCGATCGAATCAGCCGACGGCGTCGAGGCCACCGTCGACCTGGGCAGCCCGGCAGCCCGAGCGATCTGGGTGACGGCCTAGCCGGGGCTTTGGGCTTTGCGCCGAGCGTCACGTCACTGCGATATTTCGCCTGATTTTTCGCACTGAGTTCACGCTCGGCGCAAGCGGTCTAGCTCAGCAGGCCCTTGGCGATATGGGTGACCTGGACCTCGTTGCTGCCGGCGTAGATCATCAATGACTTGGCGTCGCGCGCCAGCTGCTCCACCCGGTACTCGGCCATATAGCCGTTGCCGCCGAACAGTTGCACGGCCTCCATCGCAACATCGGTGGCCGCTTCCGACGAGTACAGCTTGATCGCCGATGCCTCGGCCAGCGTCAGCGGTTTGCCGGCCTGCTGCCGCTCGAGGATCTGGAACACCATGTTCTGCACGTTCATCCGGGCGATTTCCATTTTGGCCAGCTTGAGCTGGATCAACTGGAATTGCCCGATGTTCTTGCCCCACAGCGTTCGGCTCTTGGCGTAATCCACGCACAGCCGGTGGCATTCGTTGATGATGCCCAGCGCCATCATCGCGATCCCGGTCCGTTCGGCGGCGAAGTTGGCGCGGGCGCTGTCGCGGCCGTCGCCGTCGTAGTGCTGTTCGCTCTCGCCGAGCAGCCGGTCCGGGCTCAGCCGCACGTTGTCGAAGAACAGCTCGCCAGTCGGCGAGGACATCATGCCCATCTTCTTGAGCGGCTTGCCCTGCGTCAGGCCCGGCATGCCCGAATCGAGCACGAAGACGAGCACCGGCCGGTTGCGCGGGTCCGAAGCGGAATCACCGGCTGTGTCTTCAGCGAGTTTGGCGTACACGACCAGGACGTCGGCGCAGGGCCCGTTGGTGATGAATGTCTTCTGCCCGTTGAGGATGTAGTCCTCACCGTCGCGCTTGACGTAGGTCTTCATACCGCCGAACGCGTCCGAACCCGAGTCCGGCTCGGTGATGGCCCACGCCGCGATCTTTTCCAGCGTCATCAGCTCGGGCAACCAGCGTTCCTTCTGCGCCAGCGTCCCGCGGCTCATGATGGTCGCCGCGCCCACCCCGAGGCTGACCGACGCGGTGCTCAGCAATCCGATGCTGACCCGGGCGATTTCGGACACCAGCACCGCGGCCATCGACCCCTGGGCGCCGCCCGTCCCTCCGAAACCGCCTGCACCATCTGAGTTTTCGTCCTGATCGTCACCGGCTTGGATCTCCTGGGCCCCGTCAAGCCTGGCCCGCTCCCGGTCCAGCATCTTCTTGACCGACTCGGCGGCCATGACGTCGAGACCGAACTGGCTGAACAGCTTGCGCGCGATCGGATAGGGCGACATTGCGCCGGTTTCCAATTCGTCCAAATGCGGCCGGATCTCTTTGTCGACGAACTGCCGAACGGCATCCCGAATCATCAGGTCGGTGTCGGACCACTCGATCATGTCGCTTCCCCGGCCGCCGGCTCAGCGGTCGGCCCGCTGGTAAGCGGTGACGACGGCTGCTCCGCCCAACCCGATGTTGTGTTGCAAAGCGGCGGTTACGTTGTCGACCTGACGCTTGTCCGCGGCGCCGCGCAGCTGCCAGCTCAGTTCGGCGCACTGCGCCAGCCCGGTTGCGCCGAGCGGATGCCCCTTGGAGATCAGGCCGCCGGACGGGTTGACCACCCAGCGCCCGCCGTAGGTGGTGTCGCCGTTGTCGACCAGCTTGGGCGCCTCGCCCGGGCCACACAAACCGAGGGCTTCGTAGAGCAACAGTTCATTGGCCGAGAAGCAGTCGTGCAGTTCGATTACCTGGAAATCCTCTGGCCCTAGCCCCGACTGGTCGTAAGCACGTTGTGCCGCTTGCACATTCATGTCATAGCCGATGAGGTTTTTGGCGCTCCCATCGAAGGTCGAAGTGAAGTCCGTCGTCATGGCCTGGCCGACGATCTCGACCGCCTGGCCGGCCAGCCCATGGCTGTCGACGAAGCGCTCCGAGGCCACGATTGCCGCGCCCGAACCATCCGACGTGGGCGAGCACTGCAGCTTCGTGAGCGGGTCGGAGATCATCCGGGACGCCAGGATGTCGTCAAGGGTGTAGGACTCCTGGAACTGCGCATAGGGATTGTTCACCGAATGCTTGTGGTTCTTGTAGCCGATCTTGGCGAAGTGCTCCGCGGTGGTGCCGTATTGCTTCATGTGCTCGCGGCCGGCGGCGCCGAACATCCATGGTGCGACGGGCATGGCAAACTCGTCGATCTCGGCCATCGCCTTGACGTGTTTGCCCATCGGCGATTCGCGGTCCTGCGCGCCGCCGCTCAACGAGCCCGGTTGCATCTTCTCGAAGCCGAGCGCGATAGCGCAGTCGGCGATACCACCGCGGATGGCCTGTGCCGCCAAGTAAAGCGCCGTCGAGCCGGTTGAGCAGTTGTTGTTGACATTGACGATCGGGATGCCGGTCATGCCCAGCTCGTAAAGCGCCCGCTGCCCGGACGTTGAATCGCCGGCGACATAGCCGACGTAACCCTGCTGGACCTCGCCGTAGTCGATACCCGCATCCTGCAGCGCGTTGGTCCCCGACTCCCTCGCCATATCCGGGTAGTCCCAGCCCTCGCGGCGACCCGGCTTCTCGAATTTCGTCATGCCAACGCCGACGACGTAAACCTTGTTGGACCCATTGTTGGACACTGCGCGCCCCTTCTGCTTGTGAAACGGCCCGCCGGCAAATGGGCTTAGGCCGTCTAGATACCGGCTCAGCCTATTCCTACAGCGTCGCCGGGCGGATCACCACCACCGACTTGGTGCGCGAGCCCGCGTCGCGCAGCAGCGCTATCACCCGGCCATCGGGGTCGGTGGCGGCATAGACACCGTCGATACCGGCCGGCGAAATGGACCGGCCGTTGCCGGCCGCCTCGGCCTCCCCGGCCGACAGCTCGCGGCACGGAAACATCAGCAGGCACGCCTCGTCCAGGGTCAAGCTCAGCCGCGGCTGCTCGGCCAGGTCGTCGAGTGAATGCGCCTGGTCCAGGCCAAAGCGGCCAACCCGGGTGCGCCGCAACGACGTCAGGTGCCCGCCGACGCCAAGCGCAGCACCCAGATCGCGGGCCAGCGCACGGATGTAGGTTCCCGACGAGCAGTCGACTTCGATGTCGACGTCGACAAGCTGATCGTGGGATCGAACGTCGCACACCTCGAACCGGTCGATGCGAACCGGTCGGGCCTCGAGCTCGACCTCGCGGCCCTCGCGGACCAATCGATAGGCACGACGCCCGCCGATCTTGATCGCGCTGACGGCCGATGGCACCTGCTCGATCTCACCGCGCAGCCCGGCGGCCGCAGCCGCGATCGCCTCGTCGGTCACATGCTCAGCCGAGACACTCTGCAGCAGTTCACCTTCGGCATCCTCGGTGGAAGTGGTCTGACCCAGGCGAACGGTGGCGGCATACGACTTCGAGGCCGCCGTCAGCAGGCCGAGGATCTTGGTGGCGCGGTCGACCCCGACCACCAGCACGCCGGTGGCCATGGGGTCCAGCGTCCCTGCGTGTCCCACCCTGCGGGTGGAAAAGATTCGGCGGCACCGCCCCACCACGTCGTGACTGGTCATTCCGGCCGGCTTGTCGATGACGACTATTCCCGGACCAGGCCCTCGAGGGCTTTCGTTCATAGCACGATCGCGGTCAACACCAGTCCGCGATCGACTGACCAACGGCCCCTCAGCGCGGTCAGTGACGGACCCGACAGCGCGGCACCGTCGATCAGGATCTTGGCGACGAACACCCCGGCGGCTCCCTTGCCGGCCTGATCGACGTCGAACACCACGTGAGCGTCCTCGAAACCCAGCCAACGCTTGGTCAACGGGAACCAGGCCTTGTAGGTTGCCTCCTTGGCGCAAAACAGGATTCGATCCCAATGCAGGCCCTCGGGTAAGGCAGCGATCTCGTGGCGTTCCTCTTCAAGCGTGACCGCGTCCAGCACGCCGTTCGGCAACACGTCGTGCGGTTCGGCGTCGATGCCTACCGAACGCACTGCGGCGCTGCGCCCCACCACCGCGCCGCGGTAGCCCGTGCAGTGGGTGAGACTGCCGACCACGCCGTCGGGCCAGCACGGCTCCCCCTTGTCGCCCTTGAGGATCGGCACCGGTGGCATGCCGAGCTGATCCAGCGCGATCCGGGCGCAGTGACGGACGGTGATGAATTCGTTGCGCCGCTTGGCAACCGACTTGGCGATCAACGGCTCTTCTTCGGGCAACGGAGCCAAGCCGGGCGGGTCGGAGTACACCTCCGAATACGCCAGATCCTCGGACGCCGGCAGCACCGACGACACCAGCATGTGCGTCGTCATCGTGACTGACGCTGCCGCAATCGTTCCCGGAACTGCGCCGCCTGTTTCCGCATCTCGGGGGTGATCACGAAGTGACCGCCGAAGTCGTTGAGATAGCCGGGCGCATACTGAGGATCCGGCAACACCTGGCGCAGCCAGGTGTACGGCTTGCGACGCCGCCACTCCCGCGGGTAACCCACCGAGACTTCCTCGAAGCGCACCTCGTCGTACCAGGTGGTTCGGGGAATGTGTAGATGGCCATAGACCGAACAGACAGCGTTGTAGCGGGTGTGCCAATCGGCGGTCTTGGTGGTTCCGCACCACAGCGAGAATTCCGGGTAGAACAACGCGTCGCAGGGCTCTCGCACCAGTGGGAAGTGGTTCACCAGCACGGTCGGTGTCATCCAGTCCAGCTGTTCGAGACGGGCGCGGGTGCCGGCGAGCCGGTCGCGACACCAGGCTTCGCGAGTGGGGTACGGCTCCGGTGAAAGCAGGAATTCGTCGGTGGCCACCACGTTCCGCTGCCGCGCTATAGCCAAGCCCTCGGCTTTGCTCATCGCCCCCTCCGGCAAGAAGGTGTAGTCGTAGAGCAAGAACATCGGGACGATCGTGGCCGGGCCGCCGCGTTCGGTCCACACCGGGAACGAATGCTCGGGCGTGACCACGCCCATCTCGTCACACATATTGACCAGGTAGTCGTAGCGCGCCCGGCCGAAGACCTGCGCGGGATCCCGATTTGTGGTCCACAGCTCGTGGTTGCCCGGCACCCAGATCACCTTGGCGAACCGCCGTCGCAGCAGGTCAAGCGCCCAACGAATCTCGTCGGTGCGTTCGGCGACGTCACCGGCGACGATCAGCCAATCGTCCGGCGACGACGGGTGCAGCGATTCGGCGACCGGCTTGTTACCGATGTGACCGGTGTGCAGGTCGGAAACCGCCCACAGTGTCGGCTGTCCCCCGTTGGGCGACTCCTGCCCCGATTTTTGCTCCCATTCTTTCCGAGCCACGACTGACCAGCCTAACGACCCGGTGTAATAAGCCGGTTTCGGCTAGGCCCTTGCTTGGGAGGATTAGAACATGTTCTCGTTTCACCGTGACGGTGCTGACACGACTTGTACACTCCCGGCAAGGGACGGCCGGGGCGTCAGGGGGTGTCGTGTTCACCAGAGTGCGTCTGATCGGAGCGGTTGCTGCGCTGATCGCGGCGGCCTTAGGGGGCACAGTGGGCTGGCAGAGCCTCCCACCCTCGCCAACCGCAGGCAAGACCTTCGAGCTGCGATCGACCGCGGCGCCGATGGAGACCACGATGAAGAGCCCGATCGTGGCGACCACCGACCCGCGCCCGTTCGACGCGTGCGAGGACATCCCGTTCGACGTCGTGCAGCGGCTCGGATTGGCGTTCACACCGCCCGAACACGAAGACGGGCTGCGGTGTCACTTCGACGCGGGTAACTATCAGATAGCCGTCGAGCCCATCGTCTGGCGCAAATACGAACAGTCGCTGCCGCCGGACGCCCTGGAGACCACGATCCAGGGGCACCGCGCCGCAACATATTGGGTCTTGAAGCCGACCTATCACAACAGCTACTGGTACTTCTCCTGCATGGTGGCGTTCAAGACCAGCTACGGGGTACTGCAGCAGGCGCTGTACTACTCGACGGTCTACTCCACCCCCGAGGTGGACTGCCCGTCCACCAACCTGCAGCGGGCCAACGACCTCGCGCCCTACTACAAGTTCTAGCCCGACGGTCAGCCGAACACGTCGTTGAGGGTGACGGTTTGCAGATTGCGGCTGGCGATGAGATTGGTCAGCTGCCCATAGCAGTGGGTGATGGTGGGCAGATTGGCGTGGGTGAGCACGATCTGTTGTGGCTGAAACGATTTCGCGGCGTTGGAGACCAGGCTGGCTTCGTTCTCCGGTGCCGAATCGCCGACGGTGCCGCTCCATAGGGTGACCGTGGTGTACCCCTGGTCGGCGGCCACCCGGTCGATGTCGGCGTTGTGCACGCCGAAGGGCGGACGGAAGAACGGCGTGCCGTCGGTACCGAAGGTGTTGCGCAGGAAATCGGCGTTGCGCCGGATCTGGTCGTCTACCGCCGTCAACTTCATGCGGTTCAGGTACGGGTGCGACCAGGTGTGGTTGGCCATCTGCACCTGCCCCGCGTCGACCAGCGGCCGTAGCGCTGGCGCGTTGGCCGACCAGGACGGGTTGGCACCGTTGACGAAGAACGTCAGCCGGGTGCCGGTGTCGCGGCAGAACTGCGCGAACGCTCCGACCACCGGCACGCTCACACCGTCGTCGACGGTGAGCGCCAATTGGTTGCCATCGCCGGGCAGCCGGGTAAGCACACCGGCGGGCGGGGGGATCCGGCCCACCGGGATCTTCCACCTGATGGGCACGGCGTTGGTCACCGGCGCGCGGCTTATGGCCGCGACCACACCAGCCGCGATCGCAAAGAGCAGCATGCGCCGATCAATGTCCGACATAGAGTCAACGTTACCCCCGCACGGCGAACCTTGAAACGTTGCGCTGCTTTAACTTTCGGAAAATGGCCGGACTGGCCGGGTGTGGCCTTCCGCGTATTCGGCGGGGTCCGCGAGCCGGGCAACCGAGACTCGTCGGTCAGCCTTAACCTGATGGTCGTGAGTACGACATCCACCCGACCCGTCGAGCCCAGGCTGGGCAGCCTGAGACAAGTCGGCGGCAACGCTCTTGGCCGACTGCTGGGCCTGCCACGGGCCACCACCGGCTACACCGTGAATCAGGTCCAAGTCCCGATGCGCGATGGGATCCACCTTCTGGCCGACCACTACGCCCCGACGAGCTCCACACCTGCTGGCACCTTGCTGGTCCGCGGGCCGTACGGGCGTGGATTTCCGTTCGCGTTGGCATTTGCCGGGCTGTATGCCGCCCGCGGCTACCACGTCGTGCTGCAGAGCGTGCGCGGGACGTTCGGGTCCGCCGGGGTGTTCGAGCCGATGGTGAACGAGGCCGCTGACGGCGCCGACACGGTCGGATGGCTGCGTGAGCAGCCCTGGTTCACCGGTCGGTTCGCCACTATCGGACTGTCGTATCTGGGGTTCACCCAGTGGGCGCTGTTGCGGGATCCGCCGCCGGAGCTGGCCGCGGCGGTGATCACCGCGGGTCCGCACGATTTGTTCTCCTCGGTGTGGGGTACCGGCTCGTTCGCAGTCAACGACTTCCTGGCCTGGTGCGATCTGGTGTCCCGCCAAGAGGACTCCAGGCGCATCACGATCGGACCCCCCCGACTGCTGGGCCCCCGGAAGGTCGCCAAGGCTATTGGTGAACCTCCGATGGGTGCCGCGGCGCGGACGCTGCTGGGCACCGGCGCGCCCTGGTTCGAATCGTGGATCGAACATTCCGATTCCGACAATCCGTTCTGGCATGCGCTGCGGTCCAACGGGGCGCTGGATCGCGTGCAGGTGCCGGTGCTACTGCTGGGCGGCTGGCAAGACATCTTCCTCAAGCAGACGCTGCAGCAGTACGGGCATCTGCGCGGGCGGGGCGTCGACGTTGCGTTGACGGTCGGCCCGTGGACGCACACCCAAATGCTCACCAAAGGGTTGGCTACCTGCGCACGGGAATCGCTGGACTGGCTGGACACTCATCTGGGTGACGGGCCGACGCTGCGCCGCCCGAGCCGGGTCCGCGTCGACGTCACCGGCCAGGGCTGGCGCAATCTGAGCGACTGGCCGCCCACCACTACCGAACACGCGCTGTATTTACGGCCCGGCCGCTATCTGGACGAGACTGCGCCAACCGACCTGAAGGGGGTAGCACCGGCGAGATTTCGCGGTGACCCCGCAGACCCGATCCCCACCACCGGCGGCCCACTGTTGTCGCGGAGCGGCGGCTACCGCGACGACAGCCGGCTCGCTTTACGCGACGACGTGCTTGCCTTCACCGGCGCGACGCTCACCCACGATCTGTGCGTGTACGGGAACCCGGTCGTCGAGCTGGCGCACACCTCGGACAATCCGCATGTCGACCTGTTCGTCCGGGTGAGCGAAGTCGATGCCAAAGGCCGCTCCCGAAATGTGAGCGACGGCTACCGACGGCTGGGTGCCGCCACAAAGACCGTCGACATCGAACTCGACGAGATTGCCCACCGTTTCAGGGCCGGCTCACGCATCCGCCTACTGATCGCCGGCAGCTGGTTCCCCCGCTATGCGCGCAACCTCGGCACCGAAGAACCGATGTTGACGGGCCGCCAGTCGAAGCCGGCCACCCATACAGTGCGCTACGGACGCTCCCGGCTGCTGCTTCCTGTCGGGCCGCCCGACCTGTCAGCCAACGGCGTCACGGACTCGGGCAACGACCTCGGCTAGCGCCGCGTCGTCGTAGACTGGCGCCGCCAAATTCGGCCGCACGGGCAGCTGCACCCAGCTCTTGCAGCCCGCGTATTCGGGGGCGCGGGTGATTTGCACCGGTTCGGCCAAGGGAATCACCGACACCACCAACACGGCCAGTTTGTGCTTGGGGCGGAAATCGAGCCGATCGGCGCGTACCGACTCAGCGGTCCAGATGTGCAGATCCTCGATCGCCGCCAGGCCGTCGGGCCGATTAACCTCTTGTGCAACAATGACTTTCGCAGCGGCCCGGACCAGCAGGTGCTCGTCGGTGCTGTCGGCGGCTGCCGGATGGAGCAAGTCACGATGCTCGGGCCGGACGCGCTGCGCGTGGCTGTGCGCGACGGTCGGAAATAACAGGAACTCTTGGGCCGCTACCTCGAACCGCTTCTCGTTGATGCCGCCCTTGCGCAACAGCACGCGCTGGCGACCATTCAGCAGCGCATGCACGACGGCGCTCCACTCCTTGAGCGCGGGCGCCGTGGCAGTAAGCGTCATTTCGCGCCGCCGGCCCGAGCCAACACCTCGGGCCGGCGCAGCGGTGGGACGGTCTTGGGCGCCTGGCGCCGCGGCGGCAGGGCCCCGAGCAACCGCGCCGTCGTCTCGGTGACCTCGGCCACCGCTGCCTCGAACGCCTCGGCGTTGGCCGCTGACGGGTGCGTGATGCCGCTGACCTTGCGCACGTACTGGCGGGCAGCCGCCGCGATCTCCTCGGCCGTGGCCGCTGGCTGCAAACCGCGCAGTTCGGTGATGTTTCGGCACATGCCTCAACGATAGGCCCGGCCTTTGGCTGCAGCAGCCGACCGTGTTGGTGGGATTCGCGACTGGCTACGGTGATGTCATGACCGACGAGATCCTGCTGATCGACAACGACGAGGGGGTGCGCACCCTCACCCTCAACCGGCCCCAGTCTCGCAATGCCCTGTCCTCGGCGTTGCGGGATCGGTTTTTCGGTGCCCTGACCGACGCCGAGACCGACGACGACGTCGACGTGGTCATCCTCACCGGCACCGATCCGGTGTTCTGCGCCGGGCTGGATCTCAAAGAGCTGGGCGGTCAGTCGGCGCTTCCGGACATCTCACCGCGGTGGCCACCGATGACCAAGCCGGTGATCGGCGCCATCAACGGCGCCGCGGTCACCGGCGGCCTGGAGCTGGTCCTGTACTGCGACATTGTGATCGCGTCCGAGCAGGCACGCTTCGCCGACACCCATGCCCGGGTGGGGCTGCTGCCCACTTGGGGGTTGAGCGTGCGGTTACCGCAGAAGGTGGGGGTTGGCGTGGCCCGGCGGATGAGCCTGACCGGGGACTACCTGTCGGCCGCCGACGCGCTGCGGGCCGGGCTGGTGACCGAGGTGGTGCCGCACGACCATTTGCTGACCACCGCCCGTCAGGTGGCGGCGAGCATCGTCGGGAACAACCAGAACGCGGTACGGGCTTTACTGGCGTCCTATCACCGGATCGACGAATCGCAGACCAGTGCGGGGCTGTGGCTGGAAGCGATGGCGGCCCGGCAATTTAGGACCAGCGGTGACGACATCGCCGCCAACCGCGAGGCGGTGCTGCAACGCGGACGCTCCCAGGTGCGCTGAAACCAAACACCATCAGCCCAGCGCAGTGCGCAGCGATGCCACAGCATCATCGATCGAACCCGTGGTCGAATAGCCGGCGGCCAGCCGGTGGCCACCACCGCCGAACACGGACGCGACCGCAGCCAAATCCACGTCGGCCTTGGCACGCATCGACACCGACCATTGCTGCGGGTCGACCTCCTTGAACACCGCAGCCACCTCGGCCTGCTGCGTGGTGCGCACGATATCGACGATGCTCTCGACTTCCTCTGGGCGCGAATTGACCCATTCCTGGTTGTCGACGACCGCGTAGACCAGACCGAGACCACCCACCGCTTCGGGCACCAATTGCGCAGAACCCAGCACCCGCGACAGCATCGGCAGCCACACGAACGGATGGGTGTCCATCAGCGCCCGGCTGATCGCGGCGTTGTTCACGCCGACGTCCACCAACCGGGCCGCCAGCCGGTGGGCCCGGGCGCTGGCCCAACGGAACGACCCGGTGTCGGTCGTCAGTCCCGCGTAAATGCAATGTGCGACATCGGTATCGATCGGCTTGCCCCACGCATCGAGGATTTCGGCAACCAACAGCGTGGTGGAGTCCGCTGACGGGTCGACGAAGTTCGCGGTACCGAACATGTCGTTGGAGGCGTGGTGATCGATCACCAGCAGGTGCCGATCGGGGCCGGCCAGGTCAATCAGGGCGCCGAGCCGTTTGGCGCTCGGAACGTCAACGGTCACAACCAAATCGACGTCGCGGCGCAACTCGCCGGGGCTGACCAGCAAGTGGCAGCCGGGCAGCGACCGCAGCGACTCCGGCAATGTCTCCGGCGCGGCGAAACTGACCTCGACCTGTTTGTCGCACTTATCCAGGACTGTGGCCAGTGCCAGTCCGGCGCCGATGGTGTCGGCGTCGGGGTGGACGTGGCAGATCACCGCGATCGTCGTCGCCGCCGACAGCAACTCAGCGGCGCGGACGGCGTCGACGCGTACCCCCGCAATCGGGGCACCGGCCAGCTCAGTTTTCGCGTTGATCGTCGTCACCGGTGTCCTTAGCGTCGAGCCCGTCCAATGCCCCCGACGCCGGCGCCGTTGCCGACCCGCTGTCACGGTATGGATCCGCCTCCCCCGCCGGCTTGGCGCCCACCCGCACCCGCGCCAGATCGGCGTCCGCGGCCCGGGCACGGGCCAACAACTCGTCCATCCGTTGCACGTTGTCGGACGTCGTGTCCCGGGTGAACGTCAAAGTGGGAGTGAAGCGCACACCGGTGCCCGCCCCGACCTTGGTGCGCAGCGCGCCTTTGGCCCGCTCCAGCGCAGCGGCGGCAGCGGCGTAATCCGGCTCGTCGTCCAGCGTTCGGCCCATCACCGTGTAGAACACCGTCGCATCGTGCAGGTCGGCCGTCACCTTCGTGTCGACGATGGTCACCCCGTCCAGCCCTGGATCCTTGATCTCGAACTCGATCGCCGAGGCGACGATCGTGTTGATCCGTTTGGCCAGCCGGCGCGCCCGTCCGGGGTCAGCCATCAGGCGCGCTCCTTTTGGACCAGCTCGTAGGACTCGATGACGTCGCCCTCCTTGATGTCGGAATAGCCCAGCGTCATACCGCATTCGAAGCCCTCGCGGACCTCGGTCACGTCGTCCTTTTCCCGCCGCAACGAGGTGACGGTGAGGTTGTCGGTGACCACGATGCTGTCGCGCAGCAACCGGGCCTTGGCGTTGCGGCGCACGGTGCCGGAGGTGATCAAGCAGCCGGCGATGACGCCGACCTTCGAGGACCGGAAAATCGCGCGGATCTCGGCACGACCCAGCTGGTTCTCCTCATAGATCGGCTTGAGCATGCCGCGCAGGGCCTTCTCGATCTCGTCGATCGCCTGGTAGATGACCGAGTAGTAGCGGATGTCCACGCCTTCGCGGTTGGCCAGCTCCGTCGCCTTGCCTTCGGCGCGCACGTTGAAGCCGATGATCACCGCGTCCGAGGCCGACGCCAGGTTGACGTTGGTCTCGGTGATGCCACCGACGCCGCGGTCGATGACGCGCAGTTCCACCTCGTCGTCGACCTGAATCCCCAACAGGGCCTCTTCCAGCGCCTCGACCGTACCGGCGTTGTCGCCCTTGAGGATCAGGTTCAGCTGGCTGGTTTCCTTCAGCGCCGAGTCCAGGTCCTCCAGGCTGATCCGCTTGCGGGAGCGTGCCGCCAACGCGTTGCGCTTGCGGGCGCTGCGCCGGTCGGCGATCTGGCGGGCGATGCGGTCCTCGTCGACGACCAGGAAGTTGTCACCGGCGCCGGGCACCGAGGTGAAGCCGATGACCTGCACCGGCCGCGACGGCAGCGCCTCCTCGACGTCCTCGCCGTGCTCGTCGACCATGCGGCGGACCCGGCCGTAGGCGTCGCCTGCGACCACCGAGTCGCCGACGCGCAGCGTGCCGCGCTGCACCAGCACGGTGGCGACCGGCCCGCGACCGCGGTCCAGGTGTGCCTCGATCGCCACACCCTGGGCTTCCATGTCGGGGTTGGCCCGCAGATCCAGCGCGGCGTCAGCGGTCAGCAGCACCGCCTCCTCCAGCGCCTCGATGTTGGTGCCCACCTTTGCCGAGATGTCCACGAACATCGTGTCGCCGCCGAAATCCTCTGCCACCAAACCATATTCGGTGAGCTGGCCGCGGATCTTGGCCGGGTCGGCGCCTTCCTTGTCGATCTTGTTCACCGCCACCACGATCGGCACATCGGCGGCCTGCGCGTGGTTGATGGCCTCCACCGTCTGCGGCATCACGCCGTCGTCGGCGGCGACCACCAGGATCGCGATGTCGGTGGCCTTGGCGCCGCGGGCACGCATGGCGGTGAACGCCTCGTGGCCCGGGGTGTCGATGAAGGTGATCGGCCGCTCGGTGCCGTCAAGGTCGACGGACACCTGGTAGGCGCCGATGTGCTGGGTGATGCCGCCGGCCTCGGCCTCGCGGACGTTGGCCTTCCGGATGGTGTCCAGCAGTCGGGTTTTACCGTGGTCGACGTGACCCATTACGGTCACCACCGGCGGGCGGGTCTGCAGATCTTCCTCGGTGCCTTCGTCTTCGCCGTAGCTCAGGTCGAACGACTCCAACAGCTCGCGGTCTTCGTCCTCCGGGCTGACGACCTGGACGTTGTAGTTCATCTCGCTGCCCAGCAGCTCGAGCGTCTCGTCGCCGACCGACTGGGTGGCCGTCACCATCTCGCCGAGATTGAACAATGCCTGCACCAGCGCGGCCGGATTGGCGTCGATCTTTTCGGCGAAGTCAGACAGGGATGCTCCGCGTGCCAATCGGATCGTCTCGCCGTTGCCGTGCGGTAACCGCACGCCGCCGACGACGGGCGCCTGCATCGAGTCGTATTCCTGGCGCTTCTGCCGCTTGGACTTGCGACCGCGTCGGGGCGCGCCGCCGGGACGGCCGAACGCGCCGGCGGCGCCGCCGCGCTGTCCGGGACGGCCACCGCCGCCCCCGGGACGGCCACGGAAGCCACCTCCGCCTCCGGGCGCGGCGCCTACTCCGCCTCCGCCGCCGCGGTAGTTACCGCCACCGGCGTCGGAGCGGCCGCCACCGGGCCCACCGGACCGGCCACCCCCGGGTCGGGGCCCGCCGGAACGGGCTGGGCGGCCCTGTCCACCGGCACCGCCCGGACGAGGCGGCATGCTGCCCGGCGAGGCACCCGGGCGGGGTGCCCCTGGCCTGGCCGCGCCGGGGCGTGGCGCAGGCGGACGCGGGATGGGCCGGTCGACCGGTTGCGCCGACGAGAACGGGTTGTTGCCGACACGTGGGGTGCGGACGCCCGGCTTTGGCATCGGACCGGGGCGCGGTCCCGGCGTCATACCGGGATGGGGCGCCGGTTGGCTGGGAGGCTGTCCGGGGGCCGGCGCTCCCGGCTGCCCCGGAGACGGCGCCGACGGCCGTCCGGGCGCCTGGGGCGCCGGCGCTTCCGCCGTCGCTGCCGGGGGGCCCTGCGCAGCGGCCGCTCCGCCGGCGTCGGCACGCTTGGCAGGCGCGCCAATCGCCTCGCCGTTGCCGGCGGACTTGTCGATCGCCTTGTCGAGGGCCTTGTCCAACGACTTGTCGGGGGCCTTGGCGGCGCCCTTAGCGGCGGCCGGCTTGCCCCCTCCAAAGGATTCACGAAGCCGGCGAGCGACCGGTGCCTCTACGGTCGACGACGCGGATTTAACGAATTCGCCCTGTTCATTCAGCCGGGCGAGAACTTCCTTACTGGTGACACCGAGTTCCTTAGCCAACTCGTGTACGCGGGCCTTACCTGCCACTACATCTCCTGTCTAAGAGGCGACAGTCGTGGGCCGCGCCTCGGGTTTAGCTATGACGCATTGTCATCGGGACTTCACGGTGTGCTCATGTTCTTTGCTACCTATCCTGTTGCCGGGCAAGTCGAGCGCACCGATGTGCTCGACCACCGCGGATGTATCCGGTGAACCGGTGATGCGCAGCGCTTTGGCGAAAGCCCGCCGCCGAATCGCCTGCTGGGCGCACTGCGGTACGGGATGCAGCCATGCACCCCGCCCCGGCAGATTACTCCCTGTGTCAACGATCACGGCGTATTCGCCGTTCCCGGTCGACACAGCCACCACTCGAAGCAGTTCGACGGCCAACTCTCGCTTTCGGCACCCGACACACGTCCGCACAGGTCCACCCACGTGTCGGTGCGCCAAGGCCGAAGGCTCGCGCTGGATCACGGCTCAGTCTAGCGTCACTCATTCAATGGTCAGAACCACCCGCGGCTGCGTCGCGACGCGGGTGTCCGGCGACACCCGCCGCCCCGAAAAAGCCGTCGAAAGGCCGACTTTGCCAGCGACGCTAGCGGTCGTGTGCCATCCCGTGGCTGGCACCGTGTTCGGGCTGATTCTCCGCATGTGCCGGCGAATCGCCGCGGATGTCGATGCGCCACCCGGTCAGTCGGGCGGCCAACCGCGCGTTCTGGCCCTCCTTGCCGATGGCCAGCGACAACTGGAAGTCGGGCACCACCACCCGGGCGGCGCGGGCCGTCTGGTCGATAACCGATACCGAGACCACCTTCGCCGGCGACAACGCGTTGGCGACGAAGCGGGACGGGTCCTCGTCGTAGTCGATGATGTCGATCTTCTCCCCGGATAGCTCGCTCATCACGTTGCGGACTCGCTGCCCCATCGGGCCGATGCAGGCACCCTTGGCGTTCAGGCCCGGTACGCGTGAGGCCACCGCGATCTTGGAGCGATGGCCGGCCTCGCGAGCCACCGCCACGATCTCGACCGATCCGTCGGCGATTTCGGGGACTTCCAGCGAGAACAGCTTGCGCACCAGGTTGGGGTGAGTCCGGGACAGCGTGATCAGCGGCTCACGGGCGCCGCGGGTCACGCCGACGACATAACACCGCACCCGGTTGCCGTGCTCGTAGCTCTCGCCGGGAACCTGCTCGGCCGCCGGGATGACGCCCTCGGAGGCCTTGGTTTCGCTGCCCATCCGGACGACGACCAGGCCGCGAGCGTTGGCGCGGCTGTCGCGCTGAATCACCCCCGCGACGATCTCGCCCTCGCGGGTGGAGAACTCGCCGTAAGTGCGCTCGTTTTCGGCATCGCGAAATCGCTGCAGCATCACCTGACGTGCGGTGGTGGCGGCGATGCGGCCAAAACCCTCCGGGGTGTCATCCCATTCACTGATGAGGTTGCCGTCCTCGTCCACCTCGCGGGCGATCACCCGAACGACACCGGTTTTGCGGTCAATCTCGATATGCGCGTCGTTCTGGTGACCCTGGGTGTGCCGGTAGGCGGTAATCAGCGCGGATTTGATCGTCTCTAGCAATTCGTTGACCGAGATACCCCGGTCCACCTCGATCGCATGCAGCGCGGCCATGTCGATGTTCATGCTCCGGCCTCCGTCCTGTCGGCCCGACCCATCTCAGCCAATCCTGCCAGTTCCACCTCAGCCTGGGCTGGTTGCGAAAACTCAACCTGGACAACAGCTTTCACGATTTCGACGAGTGGGATCTGGCGTACTGCCCACTCGCGGCCTTCGCGGACGACCAACGCGATCGTGTCTTCGCGCGTCTCGCCGACGCGACCGGTCAGCTGCGATCCGTCCGACAGCGCCAGTTCGACCTTGCGGCCGCGCGCGCGGCGGAAGTGCTTCGCGCTGGTCAGCGGGCGGTCCACGCCGGGCGAGCTGACCTCCAACACGTAGCGGTCGCGGATGCCGTCCAGGCCATCCAGCAAAGCCGATGCCGAACGCGACAAGGCGGCTATCGTGTCCAAATCGAGGGCGGTGTCACCGTCGGCGATCACACTGATCCGTGGTGGGCGCGCACGGGTATCGATGACCACGTCTTCGATTTCATAGCCGGCGCGCGCGAACTCTCCACCGAGTAGCTCGATCACCTGCGTCTGCGAAGGTAGCCCGGTGGTCACGGCGAGCTCCTCATCTTGAGTTGTCCGGTCATCTGGCGGATGTCGTCGCCCAGGCGGCTTCCGGTGTCCCGGCGGAACGCTCCCGTCCCACCAGAACCAGCTATCAACGATACGCCAGGAATCGCATATGACGGCGTGATCGCGTGGTCAAGGTCCTCTTGGCGTGCCTGCCTTCGAACCAATGGCAGGATGTTGCTGTGCCCAGCGCAGTACCCGTCACCAACCGGCGGGGTGTGCTCGCCGGCGGCGTGGCTATCGCCGCGCTTGGGGTGGTTGTGTCCGCCTGCGGCGAGCCCCCGCCCAAGCCCCCGGCCGTCGAAGAGCTGCTGGGGCCGTTAGACCAGGCGAGGCGCGACAGTGTGCTCGCCGGTGCCGCCGCGCGGCCCTCGGCAACCCGCCGCAGATCGCCGCCGCGCTGACGGTGGTCGCCACTCAGCGCGCCGCGCATGCCCGGGCCCTGTCCACCGAGATCGCGCGGGCGGCCGGCAAGCTGTCGTCGTCGTCATCGAGCGAAACGGCCAGCCCCAGCCCGACCGAGCCGGGGGCGCCGCCGCCGCCACCGCCGCCGCTGGCGGACGTGGTCAACTCGCTGCGCGCATCGGCCGAGAGCGCCAGTCGGTTGGTGGCCACGGCGTCGGGTTACCGGGCAGGGCTGCTCGGCTCCATCGCCGCTTCCTGCACAGCGTCCTACACGGTTGCCCTGGTGCCCGCGGGGCCGACGCCATGACCTCGTCCGAACCCACGCCGGGCGCCACGCCGAAGCGCTCCCCCGTCACCAAGGACTCCGACAACACGGCGCTGTGTGATGCGCTGGCCGTCGAACACTCGACGATTTACGGCTACGGCATCGTCTCCGCGCTGTCGCCGCCCGGTGTCAACAACTTGGTGGTGGAGGCACTACAGCAGCACCGCCAACGCCGCGACGACGTCATCGCCATGCTGACCGCCCGCAAGGTCACCGCCCCGGTCGCCGCCGCCGGCTACCAGTTACCCATGCTGGTAGGCAGCGCGGCGGATGCCGCACGACTGGCCGTGCGGATGGAAAGCGACGGCCAGACGGCTTGGCGCGCCGTCATCGAACACGCCGAGACCGGCGAGGACCGGGCGTTCGCCTCCACGGCCCTGACCCAGAGCACAGTGCTGGCCGCCCGGTGGAACCGGGTACTGAACGCCTGGCCCATCACCACGAGTTTCCCGGGCGGCAACGAATAACGCCGTGTCCGGCTAGCCGGCTGCTCGGCCGGCCAGGGCCGCCACGATGTCGGTGGCCAGCGAAGTGCCGGCGGCCAGTTCGCGAGTCTGTCCGCTAAAGCGGTCGCGCAGCTCCACCACGCTGTCCGCCCAGCCACGCCCAACCACGACGATCCAGGGCATGCCCAGCAGCTCAGCGTCTTTGAACTTGACGCCGGGTGATGCCTGGCGGTCGTCGAGTAGCACCTCCAGGCCCAAGCGATCCAGGTCGGCGGCCAATGTCGCGGCTCCGGCGCGGGCCTCGGCGTCTTTGTTGGCGATCACCAGGTGAACATCGAACGGTGCGATCGACGACGGCCAGCGCAAGCCCAGCTCGTCATGCTGCTGCTCGGCGACGACAGCGACCAGCCGCGACACCCCGACGCCGTAGGAGCCCATGATCAATCGCACCGGTTTGCCGTCCTCACCGAGCACGTCGACGGTGAAGGCATCGGTGTACTTGCGACCGAGCTGGAAGATGTGCCCGATCTCGATCCCGCGTGCCATGACCAGCGGACCGGCGCCGTCGGGCGACGGATCGCCCTCGCGCACCTCGGCGGCCTCGATGGTGCCGTCGGCGGTGAAGTCACGGCCGGCCACCAATCCGACGACATGCCGACCCGGCTCATCGGCCCCGGTGATCCAGCTGGTGCCGTCGACCACCCGCGGATCGACGAGGTAGCGAACATCGTTGTCCCGCAATGCCTTCGGTCCGATGTAACCCTTCACCAGGAAGGGATACTTGGCGAAATCGTCGTCATCGAGCAACGCGTAGTCGGCCGGCTCCAGCGCGGCGCTCAGCCTCTTGTCGTCGACCTCGCGGTCGCCCGGCACACCGATGGCCAGCAGCTCCCAGTCGCCGCCGGGCTGGCGGACTTTGACCAGGACATTTTTCAACGTGTCGGCGGCGGTGACCGCTCGGCCCAGGTCAGCCTCGTTCGCCCAGGCCACCAGGCTGGCGATGGTCGGTGTGTCACCGGTGTCGTGCACCACCGCCTCGGGCAGCCCATCGATGGGCAGTGCGTCCGGGCGAGCAGTGATCACCGCCTCGACGTTGGCCGCATAACCGGACTCCAGGCACCGCACAAACGTGTCCTCGCCCACCGGGCTCTCGGCCAAAAACTCCTCGGAGGCACTGCCGCCCATGGCGCCGGACAGCGCCGACACGATGACGTAGCGCACCTTCAGCCGATCGAAGATCCGCTGATAGGCCTCCCGGTGCGCGTGGTAGGCCGCCTTGAGCCCGGCGCTGTCGATGTCGAAAGAGTAGGAGTCCTTCATGACGAACTCCCGAGCGCGCAGGATGCCGGCTCGCGGCCGTGCCTCGTCACGGTATTTGTTCTGGATCTGGTACAGCGTTAGCGGAAAGTCCTTGTAGGAGCTGTACTCGCCCTTGACGGTCAGGGCGAAAAGCTCTTCGTGTGTGGGGCCCAGCATGTAGTCGTTACCGCGACGATCGCGCACCCGGAACACGCTGTCGCCGTATTCGGTCCAGCGGTTCGTCGTCTCATACGGCGCGCGCGGCAGCAAGGCAGGGAACAGAATCTCTTGCCCGCCAATCGCGTTCATCTCTTCGCGGACGACACGTTCGATGTTGCGCAGCACCCGCAGCCCGAGCGGCAGCCAGCTGTACAGCCCGGGCGCGACGGGTCGGACATATCCCGCCCGAACCAGCAGCTTGTGGCTGGCCACTTCGGCGTCGGCGGGATCGTCACGCAGGGTGCGCAGGAACAACTCGGACATCCGGGTGATCACAGCGGGCAAGCCTAATGGCGACCTGGCGCTCCGGCGACGATGCGGGCCGCTTCGGGCCGCTGAGGAACCGGGCAATTCAGCAGAGCGCGGCGAAGCCGGGCGCAGCGGGGCGCCACACTCACGCGGCCTGATCGCCTTGAGTTACAGCTCGCCGGCGTCGATGGCTTCCTTGACCTCCTGAGCATGAGCAACCTGCTCAGGGGTGTAGCCGATGAACAGCGCCGCACCGCCGACTATGACGGCCACTCCGGCCACCCACAGCAGGCCGTAGGTGTAGCCGTGGTCGAGCGCGTGCAACTGCGCGTCGTTCATGAACTTCACCGGGCCGGTGGTGCCGCCCAAATACAGCGTGCGCGAGGTGATCACGGCCTGGATGACGGCCAGCACCAGCGGACCGCCCAGGCTCTGCAGCATCAGCGCGATCGCCGACACCGGGCCGATCCGGTCAAAACCGACACCGGCGATCGCCGACAGGGTCAGCGGGACACCGACAATGCCGATGCCGATTCCGCCGACGACGATGGGCAGTACCAGGTTGGGGAAGTAGGACACGCCGCGGTGCATGAACGCTGAGCCGTACAGCATCGCGCCCAGTAGCAGCCATCCACCACCGATCGTCAACACCCGTGGCGAAAACCGTGACACCAGCTGTGAGGAGATGCCTAGGCCGATGCCCACCCCGATCACGAACGGGATGAAGCCGACACCTGCGCGCAGCGCGCTGTAGCCCAAGACGTCCTGCACGTACAGGCCGATGCAGACCGTCAGGCTGAACATGAGTCCGCCGGCCAGCAACACCGCGATAAAGGTGACCAGCCGGTTGCGGTCGCGGAACAGATCGAACGGGACGACGGGATTTTCGGCGGTGCGCTCCACGATGGCGAACGCGATCGCGGCCGCAAGGGCGACCACGCCTGAACCGATGGTGGTCGTCGAGATCCAGCCCTTCTCCGGACCCATCGAGAAGGCGAAAACGGCGGCGGTGCACGCCAGTGTGGCCAGCATGGCCCCGGTGGCGTCGAGCTTCATCCGCTCTCTATTGGTCTCGCGCAGCGCGGTGCGGGCCAGGTAGATCATCACCAGCCCGATCGGCACGTTGACCATGAACGCCAGCCGCCACGACACCTCGGTCAGCGCCCCGCCGACCACCAGACCCATCACCGAGCCAATTGCGGTCATCGCGGCGAACACGGCCGTCGCGGCGTTTCGCGCCGGTCCCTTGGGGAAGGTGGTCGCAACCAGCGCCAGACCGGTCGGCGATGCGATGGCCGACCCGATGCCCTGCAACAGCCGGGCGATGACCATCGTCGCCTCGTCCCAGGCCACGGCGCACAGCACCGAGGAGATGGTGAACAGGGTGACGCCGACGATGAAGGTGCGCTTTCGGCCGATGGTGTCGCCGAGTCGCCCGCCAAGCAGCATCAGCCCGCCGAAGGTGAGCACATATGCGGTGATCACCCAGCTGCGGCCGGCATCGGACAGGCTCAGGTCGTTTTGAATCTTAGGAAGCGCGACGATGGCGACGGTGCTGTCCATGGTCGCCAGCAGCTGCATACCACCAATTGCGATGACCGCTGCGATGAAGCGACGAGAGGGCAACCACGCGGGGTAATACCTGCTGATACGTGGTGAGGCGGTCTCCGCCGGACGCGTGGCGCGCATCGGGGCTGGACGATCGGGGCGCGCAGCTGTCCAATTGTGGACCGCGCGCTCTGTGTCGTTGAGAGCCGCCATAACGGGTTACCTTACAGTAATCTTAAGAATCGTTTAAACGCCGAACGCCGCGACGGGCCCGATCACGATGATCGCGGGAGGTCGAATCCCCTCGGCGCGAATCTTGTCCGGCGTGTCGACAAGGGCGGCCCGCAAGGTGTGTTGAGCTGGCGTTGTTCCATGCTGAACCACCAGCACCGGTGTATCCGCAGGTCGGCCGCCTTTTAACAGGACATCGACGAAAAGTTCGACGCGTTCGACCGCCATCAGCAAAACGATGGTGCCCGACATTGCGGCCAGTGCATTCCAATTCACTAACGATTCGGGATGTCCCGGCGCCAGATGGCCGCTGACCACCACGAACTCGTGACTTACCGCCCGATGAGTGACCGGAACACCCACCGAAGCGGGTACGGCTATGGCACTTGTCACACCTGGCACCACCGTCACGGGAATCCCGGCCTCGGCGCACGCCAGTACTTCTTCATAACCACGCGCGAAGACAAAGGGGTCGCCGCCCTTGAGGCGGACCACGAAGTTCCCGGCCCGGGCCCGGTCGATCATGACGTCGTTGATCGCGTCCTGGGCCATGGCCCGCCCGTACGGGATCTTGGCAGCGTCGATGACTTCCACATGCGGCGGTAGCTCGGCGAGCAGTTCGGGCGGCGCCAGCCGGTCGGCGACCACCACGTCGGCCTGAGCGAGCAACCGACGGCCACGGACGGTGATCAGTTCGGGGTCGCCGGGACCGCCGCCTATCAGCGCCACCCCACCGCGTATGACGTCGGAGCTCTCGGAGCCCACGGAGGTCTCCGGGGTGATTACCCCGGTCTGCAACGCCTCGCGGATGGCCGACCGGATCGCCGCCGATCGGCGGTGCTCGCCGCCGGCCAGCACCCCTACCGACAACCCCGCGTAGCTGAAGGACGCCGGGGTCACCGCGGTCCCCTCAACGGCGATGTCGGCGCGGACACAAAAGATCTGGCGCCGATCGGCCTCATCGACCACCGCGGCGTTCACCTGTGCGTCGTCGGTGGCCGCGATCGCGTACCAGGCTTCGGCGAGGTCCCCGTCGCGGTATTCACGCAATGACAAGTTGATTCCGCTCATCGCCTCGACGGCGCGGGTGGCGGTACGGGAGATGACGTGGACGTTTGCGCCGGTGGCGATGAGCAGGGGTAAGCGGCGCTGGGCGACGGTCCCCCCGCCGACCACGACGACCTTCTTGCCGGCCAGCCGCAATCCGACCAGATAGGCGCTCTCGGTCACCCGCCAAGCTTAGTGGGCTGGTGGTTGCGCCCGGCGGCGCGCGCCACGAAACGCGTCACCGCGTCCGGCACCGCAGCCGGGTGGGTGTGTAGGTATGACGCGTGCACCCCGGCCTGCACGACGCCGTCTCGCACAGAAGCCCTGTCATCGTCTGCTTCCTGAACCTGGTACACCCACGCCGGCTGGTAGCTATCGGTGAATGTGACTGCGGTTCGGTGGAATTCGTGTCCAACCACCCGCTGGCCGACGGAGTACAGCGACGAATCCGCGACGGCGACGGCGTCGCGATACGCCAACGTCAGCTGCGGGGTGAACCGCGCAGATCCTGCCAGCACTCCGCACATCGGGTACCCGTCGAGTTCGGCGGCCAAATAAATCAGCCCGGCGCATTCGGCATGCACCGGCGCACCGGCGGCGGCGAGCTCGTTGATCTGCCGGCGGACGACGTCGTTGGCGGAGAGTTCCGCGGTGAACTGCTCGGGGAAGCCGCCGGGCAGCAGCACCGCGTCGGTGCCGTCGGGCAACGCATCGACGAGCGGGTCGAACTCGGCCACATCGGCACCCGCGGCCCGCAGCAGCTCGGCATGTTCGGCGTAGCCGAAGCTGAATGCCTTTCCCGCTGCCATTGCGACGACGGCGTGCCCGCCCGGCGTCTGGGCTGCCGCCGTAGCGGGATCCCACGGCGCATCGGTGGCCCGGATTCCGGCAGCCGCAACCACAGCGGCCAGGTCGATGTGGCGAGCGACCAAGGCCGTCATCGCCTCGACCGCGAGCCGCGCACGTCGTCCGTACTCAACAGCGGTGACAAGACCCAAATACCTTGTCGGCAGCTCTAATTCAACCGTTCGCGGAATGGCGCCCAGCACCGGGACTCCGGCGTGTTCGCATGCCTGTCGCAGTACGTGCTCATGTCTGGCCGAGCCGACCCGGTTGAGGATCACTCCGGCGATCCGGGTTGCGGTATCGAACGTGGAAAAGCCATGCAACAGTGCGGCAATGCTGTGACTCTGGCCGCGCGCGTCGACCACCAGGATCACCGGGGCACCCAGCAGACCGGCGACGTGGGCGGTGGAGCCTGCTGCGGGGGTCGTCGCGGCCGGCTCGATCCGCCCGTCGAACAGTCCCATCACCCCTTCAATCACCGCGATGTGCGCGCCACCGGCACCGTGGGCGTATAGCGGTCCGATGAGCCGCTCCCCCACCAATACCGGGTCGAGGTTGCGTCCGGGCCGTCCCGCGGCCAGGGTGTGGTAGCCCGGGTCGATGAAGTCCGGGCCTACCTTGAACGGCGCGACATTATGGCCCGCCTGTCGCAGCGCCCCCATCAAACCCGTTGCAACCGTGGTCTTTCCGCTACCCGACGCGGGTGCAGCGACGACGACGGCGGGGACACTCACCACTCGATGCCCTTCTGTCCCTTACGCCCGGCATCCATCGGGTGTTTGACCTTGCTCATCTCGGTAACCAGATCAGCGGCCTCGACCAACCGCGCCGGCGCATCGCGTCCGGTGATCACGACATGCTGGTGGCCGGGCCGGGCCAGCAGGACGTTCACCACCTGGTCCACGTCGACCCAGCCCCACTTCAGTGGATAGGTGAATTCGTCCAGCACATAGAAGTCGTGGCGCTGCGTGGCCAGCCGGCGCGAAATCTCCGCCCAGCCGTCTGCGGCTGCGGCAGCATGGTCGGGTTCATTGCCCGCCTTACGCGACCACGACCAGCCTGCACCCATTTTGTGCCATTCGACGGCCCCACCGACCCCGTGCTGGTCGTGTAACTGGCCGAGCTGACGGAATGCTGCCTCTTCGCCTACCTTCCACTTGGCGCTCTTGACAAACTGAAACACCGCGACGTCGAGTCCAACATTCCACGCCCGCAACGCCATTCCGAATGCTGCCGTCGACTTGCCCTTGCCGTCACCGGTGTATACGGCCAATATGGGCGCGTTGCGCCGCGCCCGGGTGGTTAGCCCATCATCGGGGACCTGCAGCGGACGGCCTTGTGGCATAAGCGGTTACCTTTCTCAGGCGACGCTGCGCACGGCCCGCGTCAGATAATCGGCATGCAACTGCTCCAGCCGCACGACCGGCGCGCCCAGCTGGCGAGCCAGCTGCTCGGCCAAGCCCAGCCGTACATACGATGTTTCGCAGTCCACAACCACCGCCGCCGCACCTTCGGCAACCAACCGTGCCGCCGCGGTTCGACTGCGGCCCAACGGGTCCGGCCCGGCGTTGGCCCGACCGTCGGTGAGCACCACCACCAGAGAACGGCGCGCACGGTCGCGCGCCTTTTCCCGGACGATCAGCTCACGCGCGGCCAGCAGCCCTTCGGCCAGCGGAGTCTTGCCACCGGTGTCGAACTGGGCCAGTCGCCGGCGGGCGATGTGCGCCGATGATGTCGGCGGCAGCAACAGCCGCGCCTCCTGCTGGCGGAAGGTGATCACCGCGACCTTGTCGCGGCGCTGATAGGCGTCGCGCAGCAGCGACAGGGTGGCGCCGCTGACGGCGGCCATGCGATCACGAGCGGCCATCGAACCGGACGCGTCGACCACGAAGATCACCAAATTACCTTCGCGTCCCTCACGGATGGCCCGGCGCACATCGTCCGGGCCTGGCCGCAGCGGTCCCGCTCCGGCGTGCTCGGCGGCCGACAGCAGGGTGGCGAACAGGTGCAGTCCGTGCCCCGCGGAACCGGTGTCGTCGCTGTCGGCAGCCACCACCATGCTGCCGGAGACATTGCGGGCCCGCGACCGTCGTCCCGGCGCGCCCTCGCCGATGCCCGGCACCCGCAGCGTCCGGGTACGGAAGGTCTTCGACGGCGGCGCGCTCGGTTTCGTCGACGATCGCAAGCGCGGCGAAGCCGGGCGCGGCGGGTCGTCGCCAATCGCACTCGGCGGCGGCGGTCTGGACGACGACCCGGAGTTCGATTGCGGCAGATCTGATTCCGCGCCAGCTGGTTGACCGCCACCCGGCGGGTCGGGGTGGGGTTCGGGATCACTGCCGGCTTGCGCCAGGGCTTCGTCCAGCTGGTCGCGGTCGATGCCGGGATCGTCGAAGGGGTCGCGGCGGCGCCGATGCGGCAACGCCAGTTCGGCCGCCACCCGGATGTCCTGCTCCTCGACGGCGCCTGCCGCCCGCCAGGCGGCGTGCGCGGCGGCGGTGCGGGCCACCACCAGATCGGCCCGCATGCCGTCGACGTCGAACGCTGCGCACAGCGCCGCAATGCGTCGTAATTCGTTGTCCGGCAACACCACGTCGTCGACGAGCGCACGCGCGGCCGCAATCCGGCGGGCCAGCTCGGCGTCGGCGTCGGCATAGCGCTCGGCGAACGCGTCCGGGTCGGCCTCGTAGGCCATCCGCTGCCGGATGACTTGCACTCGCACGTCGACGTCACGCGACGCGTGCACGTCGACGGTGAGACCGAACCGGTCCAGCAGTTGCGGGCGCAGTTCGCCCTCTTCGGGATTCATCGTGCCGATCAGTACGAACCGGGCCTCGTGGGAGTGGGAGATGCCGTCGCGTTCGATGTGCACCCGTCCCATCGCAGCGGCGTCGAGCAACACGTCGACCAGATGATCGTGCAGCAGATTGACCTCGTCGACGTAAAGCACGCCACCGTGCGCACGGGCCAGCAATCCCGGCGAGAACGCGTGCTCACCGTCGCGCAGCACCCGCTGCAGGTCCAGTGAACCGATCACCCGGTCCTCGGTTGCGCCGAGCGGCATTTCGACCAGGCCGGCGCCCGAACCAGCATCAGCACTCCCGGTGGCGGCGGACAGCAGTGCGGCAAGCCCACGCACCGCGGTCGACTTGGCGGTGCCCTTCTCGCCGCGGATCAGCGCCCCACCGATCTCCGGTCGAACGGCGCACAACAGCAGCGCGAGCCGCAGCTGATCGTGCCCGACGATCGCACTGAACGGATAGGGCTTCACGGCTGCACCACCGGGCCGGAGGCGGGCCGCAGCATCGGCACGTGCGGAACCCCGTCATCAACGAAATCTTCACCGTCGCGGACAAACCCGTGATGGGCATACATGTCTGCGAGATAGGTTTGTGCGTTGATCCGGCACGGGTAGTCGCCCACCTCGGCCAGCGCGGCCCGCAGCAGTCGGGTGGTGTGGCCCTGGCCACGCGCGCTGCGTTTGGTGCACAGCCGGCCGATCCGGAATGCCTTCTCGCCTCCGGCGTGCTCCTCCATCAGCCGTAGCGTACAGATCACCTCGCCGTCAGGTGTTTCCAGCCAGAAGTGCCGAGTCTCGGCGAGCAGGTCGCGCCCATCCAGCTCCGGGTACGGGATAGCCTGTTCGACGACGAAGACCTCCACCCGCAACTTGAGCAACTCGTAAAGCGTCGGAGCGTCAAGGTCTTTGGCCCAAATGCGGCGCAGCGCCACCGTCATGATCGCCCCTCCGAATCAGGTCCCAACTGCAGGGCCTTGGTTCCCCACGACCACACCTCGTCGTACAACGCCGGCTCACGAGACAGCTCGGCCCCCAGGGACGGCACCATCTCTTTGAGCGTCGGCAACCACGACGGGTACCGGCCGGCAAAACAGCGTTGCAGCACATCGAGCATGGCCGGCACCGCGGTCGACGCTCCCGGCGAGCCCCCGAGCAGGCCCGCGATCGTGCCGTCGGCGTCGCTCAGCACGGTGGTAACGAACTCGAGCACCCCACCTTTGCGCCGGTCTCGACGGATCACCTGCACGCGCTGGCCCGCCGCCGTCAATTCCCAGTCCGAATCCACGGCGCCGGGCGCGAATTCGCGCAGCGCGTGGACCCGGTCCGGCACGGAGAGCCGCAGCTGGCCGATCAGATAATTGATCAGGGTCATCTGGGTGATGCCGACACCGAGCATCGACAACACATTGTTGGGCTTGATTGACCGGGGCAGGTCGCTGAAGTGGCCGTATTTCAAGAACTTCGGCGACCAGCCGGCGTACGGTCCGAACACCAGCCACGACTTGCCGTTGACGAACCGCAGGTCCAGATGCAGCGCCCCGAGCGGTGGGGCTCCCGGCGCGGGAACGCCGTACACCTTAGCCTGGTGCGCGGCGGTGAGCGCCGGGTTGTCGGCACGCAGGAACCGGCCGCCGATAGGGAAGCCGGCGAAGCCTCTGACCTCTTTGATGCCGGACTTCTGCAACAGCGGCAGAGCGTCACCACCGGCCCCGACAAACACGAATTTGGCATTCAGTCGGCGTTTTTCGCCGGTGCGGCGATTGCGAATCAGCACCGTCCAGCTGCCGTCGGATTGACGGGTCAGGTTGGTGACCTCGTGACCGAACAGCGCTGTTGTGCCATGGCGCACGCAAAAGCCGATGAGCTGTCGAGACAGTGCGCCGAAGTCGACGTCGGTGCCCTCGGCGGCCCAGTTGAGCGCAATCGGCTCGGAGAAGTCACGTTTGGCGGCCATGAATGGCAGCCTGCGGGCGAACTCATCGGAGTCCGTAATTAATTCCGTACCGGCGAACAGTGGGTTGCCGGCCAGCGCCTGCTGACGCCGTCGCAGGTAATCGACGCGCTCGGCGCCGTGGACGAAGCTCACGTGCGGGACGGCGTTGACGAAGCCGGGATCAGTCAGGATGCCGTTCTCGACGGCGTACGCCCAGAACTGGCGGGTCACCTGGAATTGCTCATTGACGGCCACCGCTTTGGTGATGTCGATGGAGCCGTCCGTGCTCCGGGGTGTAGTTCATCTCGCACAGCCCGGCGTGCCCGGTGCCGGCGTTGTTCCACGGACTGCTGCTTTCAGCGGCGGCGGCGTCCAGCCGCTCGATCAGGGTGATCGACCAGTCGGGCTCCAGCCGCCGCAGCAACGCGCCCAGCGTGGCGCTCATGATGCCCGCACCCACCAGCACGACATCGGTGCGCGCGGTTGCGGCTAGGTCCGACACTCGGGTCGCCTGTCCTTCCTTCGACTGTGCCGGTCCCAGGTTATCCCGAGGGTGTGGGCACAACGACGTGCGCCTGCCCGCCTCCAGCAAAAGCTTTGACCACGCTTTAAGCTGGCGTCGTGACTGGCTGGGTGGCCGATGTCCTGCCCGGGTGTTGGCAGTGCACGCTCCCGCTGGGGCACGATCCCGCCGGCGAGGGCGATATCGCCGCAACCCTGATCCGGCGCGGACCCGAAGCGGAAGCCCGCCGGGCCGACCACGCGGTGCTTGCGGTGCACGGCTATACCGACTACTTCTTCCACACCGCACTGGCCGATCACTTCGCCGAGCGGGGGTTCGCTTTCTATGCGCTGGACCTGCAGAAGTGCGGCCGCTCGCGGCGCGACGGCCAGACCCCGCACTTCATCACCGACCTTGCCGGCTATGACGCCGAACTCGACAGGGCGCTGGCCGTCATCACCGAGCAGGACCAGCCGGTGAAGGTCTTGGTGTACGGCCACTCCGCCGGTGGGCTCATCGTGTCGTTGTGGCTGGACCGAATGCGTCGGCGCGGCGCGGCGGCGCATTCCGGCATCGGCGGCCTGGTGCTCAACAGCCCGTTCCTGGATCTGCACGGCCCGGCGATCCTGCGCCTGCCGGTGACCTCGGCGATGATCGCCGGCCTGTCGCGAGTGCGCTCGAAGGGCGTGGTCCGCTCACCTACCGAAGGCGGTTATGGCACCACTCTGCACCGCGACTACTCCGGGGAGTTCGACTACGACCTGCAGTGGAAACCGTTGGGCGGCTTCCCGATCACCTTGGGGTGGCTACACGCCGTACGCCGTGGCCAGGCCCGGCTGCATCGCGGGCTCGACGTCGGTGTGCCCAATCTGATCTTGCGGTCGGATCACAGCGTGCGCGAAACCACCGACCCGACGGCCATGCAGTGCGGCGACGCGGTTCTCGACGTCACCCAGATCGCCAGATGGGCGGGCTGTATCGGCAACCGCAGCACCATCGTTCCGGTGACCGACGCCAAGCACGACGTGTTCTTGTCGCTGCCGGAGCCGCGCCAGGTCGCCTATCAGCAACTGGACCGGTGGCTGGATCGCTACCTCGACACCAACAACACCGACGCATCAACACCGTCCGGGAAAGGGTGACAGCGTGGAGACTTATGACATCGCGATCATCGGAACCGGTTCGGGCAACTGCATTCTCGATGAGCGATACGCGCGTAAGCGGGCGGCGATCTGCGAGCAGGGCACCTTCGGTGGCACCTGCCTGAACGTCGGGTGCATCCCGACGAAGATGTTCGTCTACGCCGCCGGGGTCGCCAACACGATCCGGGGTGCCGCGCGGTACGGGGTCGACGCCCACATCGACCGGGTGCGCTGGGACGACATCGTCTCGCGCGTCTTCGGGCGGATCGATCCAATCGCGATCAGCGGCGAGGACTATCGACGCTCAGCACCCAATATCGACGTGTACCACCAACACGCCCGGTTCGGGCCGGTTCAACCGGACGGGCGCTATCTGTTGCGCACCGACGCCGGTGAAGAATTCACCGCCGATCAGGTGGTGATCGCGGCGGGCTCGCGGCCGGTGATTCCGCCGGCGATCCTCGCGTCCGGCGTCGAGTATCACACCAGCGATACCGTCATGCGGATCGCCGAGTTGCCCGAGCACGTCGTGATCGTCGGAAGTGGCTTCGTGGCAACTGAATTCGCACACATCTTCTCCGCGCTCGGGGTCCGGGTCACCTTGGTGATCCGGGGCGGCACATTGCTGCGGCATCTCGACGACACCATCTGTGAAAGGTTCACCCGCATCGCATCAAGCAAATGGGAACTACGCACCCACCGCAACGTCGTGGGTGCTTCCAACCGTGGCTCCGGCGTCGCGCTGGAGCTCGACGACGGCCGCAAGATGAACGCCGATCTCCTGCTGGTGGCGACTGGCCGGTTATCCAACGCCGATCTACTGGACGCCGGGCAGGCCGGTGTCGATGTCGAGAACGGTCGGGTGGTGGTCGACGAATACCAACGGACCTCCGCGCGTGGGGTTTTCGCGCTGGGTGATGTCTCGTCGCCATATCAGCTCAAGCACGTCGCCAACCACGAGGCCCGCGTCGTGCAGCACAACCTGCTCTACGACTGGGACGACACCGACTCGATGGCCGTGACCGACCACCGCTACGTACCGTCGGCGGTATTCACCGAACCACAGCTGGCAACCGTCGGCTTGACCGAAAACCAAGCCATTGCACGAGGATTCGATATATCGGTCGCGGTGCAGAACTACAGCGACGTCGCCTACGGCTGGGCGATGGAGGACACCACCGGAATCGTCAAACTCATCGCCGAGCGCAATAGCGGATGCCTGCTGGGCGCGCACATCATGGGCCACCAGGCATCGTCCATCATCCAGCCGTTGATCCAGGCGATGAGCTTCGGACTGACCGCCCCAGAAATGGCTCGCGGCCAGTACTGGATTCATCCGGCGCTGCCCGAGGTGGTCGAAAACGCGCTACTGGGCCTGCAATGAGGTCAGCGTCGGGGCGAGCGTGGATCGCGCTTGCGGTTCTGGCACTGCGGGCATAGGCCGCGCAGCGTCAGGCCGGCCCGCTCCGACAAAGCAAAGGAACTGCCCGCCATCGCGTGCTCGAGCGCCGAGCTGAGCTGCCGCGCCGGCACCTCGATGATCGAGCCACATTGCGTGCACACCGCGTGGTGGTGGGGTGCGGTGGCCAGGCCGTAGGTGGTGACCCCGCCGTCGAGGGTCAGCGCGTGCAGCACCCCCTGATCGACCAGGGTGGTCACCGTGCGGTAGATGGTCGCCACATCGGGCGGCTGGGCGCCGGGTGGCAGGCAGGCACGCACCCGCTGGTGGATCTCGGCCACCGGCAGGTGCCCGTTGACCGGCTCTAGCACCGCCAGTACCTGGATCCGCGATGCCATCCGCCGCAGCCCCCGGGTGCGCAGGAACTCACCGATTCGCTCGGTGACCGCGGGGTCCAGGGCCGACGGCTTAGGCGTCACTCGTTCAGTGTTGCGCCGGACACCGGGGATTGCCAGTGTTGGCCGGCAACAGAGCCCGGTTGATTCCTGCAAGTCACTTGCATCCAGCTCCGGACCGAACCTACAGTCGTGCCTGTTGCGTTCTGCCCTCTGGAAGGACCGACATGGCCATTGGTGAGGTCGACGGGCACCCGTCTCGGTGGTCTAGCGTCCGCGGCGCCTTGTCACCCGCGGAGTGGTGGCGCCTGGGATCGATGCTGACGGTGATCGTCGTCCTGCACCTGGTGGGCTGGATCACCCTGGTGTTCATCGTCGATCCTGCGCGACTCAGCCTGGGCGGCAAGGCATTTGGCATCGGCATCGGGCTCACGGCTTACACCCTGGGCCTGCGGCATGCCTTCGACGCCGACCACATCGCCGCCATCGACAACACCACCCGCAAGCTGATGAACGATGGACAGCGCCCCCTTGCGGTCGGATTCTTCTTCTCGCTGGGCCATTCCACCGTGGTGTTCGGGTTGGCGCTGCTGCTGGCGACCGGGGTCAAGGCCATCATCGGGCCGGTCGAAGACGATTCCTCGACGTTGCATCACTACACCGGCGTGATCGGCACCAGCGTCTCCGGCGTGTTCCTGTATTTGATTGCCATCCTCAACGTCATCGTCCTGGTCGGCATCCTGCGGGTGTTCGTCCGGTTGCGCCGTGGCGAGTACGACGAGACCGAACTCGAACAGCAATTGGAAAACCGCGGGCTGCTCAACCGCTTCCTGGGCCGCTTCACCAAGTCGATCACCAGGTCCTGGCACATGTACCCGGTCGGGTTGTTGTTCGGCCTGGGTTTCGATACCGCCACCGAGATCGCCCTGCTGGTGCTGGCGGGCACCAGCGCGGCGGCGGGGCTGCCGTGGTACGCGATCCTGTGCCTGCCCGTGTTGTTCACCGCCGGCATGTGCCTGCTGGACACCATCGACGGCTCATTCATGAACTTCGCCTACGGCTGGGCCTTTTCCAGCCCGGTGCGCAAGATCTACTACAACATCACCATCACCGGGCTGTCGGTGGCCGTCGCCCTGGTGATCGGCAGCGTCGAACTGCTGGGCCTGTTCGCCGGCCAGCTGGGGTGGCGGGGCGCGTTCTGGAACTGGATCAACAACCTCGACCTCAACACGGTCGGCTTCGTCGTCGTCGGCATGTTCGTGTTCACCTGGGCGGTCGCTGTGCTCGTCTGGCGCTATGGCCGGATCGAGGAAAAATGGGGCGCCTCCCATCTCGGAGCCGAAAGCGTGACGTAACCGCCCGCGTTTACCACTGCGGCGGTGCGGCACCCCGGCCGAAACCCCAGGTCGCCTGGCCCAGTCGCGGCTTTCGCTGATCGTCGGCGGGGCGCGGGCGAAACTTTGCCGCCAGCAGCGGCTCTGGATCTTTTCCCTCGACCATGGCCCGGCAGGGAGCGAGGAATTCACACACCTGACAGTGAGCGGCGAAGGTCGGATGGATCGCGGGCTCACCACACATCTGCACCGCCTCGGCACCGATCAGCGCACCGACGGCCCCGATCTCGGCGCGGCTTCGGCGGATGCGGGTTCGCCGCACGAACCCGGCGGTGTACTGCTCTATGACGTCTCCGTGACCCGACTGGTCGCTTCGCGAGGTGCGCGCCGACAGCCGCCGGTGCTGTGGGATCGCACGACCGCCGCCGCTGGCCTCGCTTTGGTGCACCCGATTCGCTTTCCCGGCGGGGTCGGCGACGGGACGGTCCAGCGGACCGGTGATGCGCACCTGGTTGTGGATGGTGCCCGAGATCTCCATGCCCAGGTACTCCTGCTCCCAGGCCCAGCAAGCCGCGACCGCCGACTCGTCACCGATCAGCGCATCCAGCTCTTGCCATTCGTCGAGGATCAGGTTCCGGACCACCCAATACTCGTCGGCGGCGTCGACGGCCAACAGTTCGATCCGGCAGGTGTAGATCACCGCGGCACCGTCCGGGGTGGTCAATCCCCGTTCCGGGTCGCGCGGATCAGGCACCAGCCCACCGACGTCGTGGCCGATCTTCACCGGGGCGAAGTCGTCGAGCGTGCTCGCCCATGCGTCGTAGGCGTCGAGTATCGCCGTGGCGGCCGGCAGGGCGTCGGCCGCGCCGACTTCCTGCAGACTGCGGCTGGCCGCCTTGTGCACCAGTGACTGCCTCAGTTCGGGTTGCCAGTCCCAGGTGCCCGGGTAGTAGTAGACGGCGAGCGCATCTTTCAGCACGGACGGCAATACCGGTTCCATGCCGGCAATCGGCTCCAGCCCACGCCGCGATGCAAAGTCCCATTGCCGCCGGCACCGCTTGAATCGCGCGCGGTCGTCCTCGGTAATTCGATAGTTCACGGTGCGGTCCCCCGCTCAGCGCCCACCGGTCAAGAAATCAATGAAAATGCGGCCAGGGCTCGTCAACCGGCCAGCGGCATCGGTCAGCGCCGGCGGCCATCGACTCCAGTTCGGCGAGCAGGTCGTCGAAGAACGAGCGCAATCGCTCCGGTTCAGCCGGCCAGGTCGCGGAAAACGACATCCACACATCGGGATCGGCATGGTCGCTGCGGACGGGCTGCGGCGCACCGTCCGGGGCCACGATCCACCAGTCATATTCGTCGCCACGCCGCTCCAGGTACACGACATCATCGCGACCGGGGCGGTTCGCCTCGATCGAGGCATATAACTCGTCAACTTTCACGGTGCGCCCCGTGAGGTTCAGGATAACCGCGCCTGGGGTGTAGAAACGTCTTCATGGGCCTAGCCCACCTGGACCGCGAGGCTGCGAGACGCCGGTGACCAGCGATGCATGAGCTGTCGCTGTGCGAAGCGATCGCCGGTGTGGTCAAGACATACGCCGACGGCCGGCACGTCGATGTGGTGCGGGTGCGAATCGGTGCTCTTCGCCAGGTGGTGCCGGAATCGCTGTCGTTCTGCTGGACACTCGTCCGGGATTCCGAGAACATGCCGGACGCCGAGCTGGAACTCGAGTGCGTCACCGCCGAAGTGCGCTGCCGTGCCTGCGGCCGGCAGTCAGAGATCACGTCGGCCTGGTCAATCTGGTGTCCGCGGTGCGACAGTCCCGATGTCGAGGTGCTGCGCGGCAACGAATTCCTGGTGACGTCGCTGGACGTCTCGTGAAAGGTGTTCACTATGAATTGGTTTGACCATGGGTAGATTCCATCGGCACGACGACGGGACCGTGCACACCCACGAGCACGACCACCTTCCCCACGAGCATGAGCATGAACATGAACACGGCGATCACTCTCACTACGAGACGGGCAAGCAACGTATCGACGTGCTGGAGTCGATCTTCGCCGAGAACGACATTCTCGCCGATGCCAACCGGGCGGCGTTCGAGAGCAATGGGATCCGCGCCGTCAACCTGATGAGCTCACCGGGATCGGGTAAGACCACCGTGTTGCAGGCAACGCTGGACGAGCTGGCCGGCGAATTCGCGATCGGTGTGGTCGAAGGCGACATTGCCACCGACCTGGATGCGGCCAAGCTCAGCGGTCGGGGCGCCCAGGTGTCATTGCTCAATACCAGCAATGGGTTTGGCGGCGAATGCCATCTCGACGCACCCATGGTCAACCGGGCGCTGCCGGGCCTCGACCTCCCCGGACTGGACCTGGTGATCATCGAGAACGTCGGCAACCTGGTCTGCCCCGCCGAATTCGACGTCGGCGAGCACGCGAAGGCGATGGTGTACTCCGTCACCGAGGGCGAGGACAAGCCGCTGAAGTACCCGGTGATGTTTCGATCCGTGGATGTGGTCTTACTCAACAAGATTGACTTGGTGCCTTACCTCGATGTCGATGTCGACACCTACATCGCGCATGTTCGCGAGGTCAACGCGGAAGCGACCATCCTCCCGGTCAGCGCACGCACCGGAGCCGGCATGGGGGCCTGGTTCGGCTGGCTACGACGGTTCGCCCGAGATTCCGAAGCCTGAAGCGGCCCAGCCCGGCCATAGGACGGTTTCTTCCTGCAAATGACTTGCATGACAACAGAAATCGCCACTCTCGATTAGCCTGGCTCACTGGTTGAGCACAGACCCCACAGGCTGCCGAAATCCCTTGTAGGAAAGGTCAATCGGCCGACTACGCAAACCTATAGAACATCTGTCTATTTGGCGGCAACCTTCGACCCGTTGACAACGCTTGATGGCAGGCGTAGACCCAAAAACAGCGCTGCGCAAGTGGGCCGAAGGTCGACTCCGGCGGCGCAGGGGCTCCAGCCCGCCCCGGAGAGCTGCAGCATGCCAACGGAAGCAGCAGTCAAAGCAGAAGAAACATTGATCCATGTTCTATGGATTAATGCGGGCCTTAGTTGTGACGGCGATTCGGTGGCGTTGACTGCCGCCACCCAGCCCAGCGTCGAGGAGATTGCACTCGGTGCGCTTCCCGGGCTCCCGAAAGTCGCCGTGCACTGGCCCCTGATCGATTTCGAGTGCGGACCAACCGGCGGCGCCGACGATTTCCTCGAATGGTTCTTCAAGGCCGATCGTGGCGAATTGGAACCGTTCGTGCTCGTCGTCGAAGGATCCATTCCCAACGAGAAGCTCAAGGACGAAGGCTACTGGTGCGGGTTCGGCAACAATCCGGCCACCGGGCAGCCGATGACCACCAGTGAGTGGCTCGACCGGCTGACGCCCAAGGCCACCGCGGTCGTCGCGGTGGGCACCTGCGCGACCTACGGCGGCATCCACGCGATGGCCGGAAACCCGACCGGAGCGATGGGCGTGCCCGACTACCTCGGCTGGGACTGGAAGAGCAAGGCCGGCATCCCGATCGTCTGCGTTCCCGGCTGCCCGATCCAGCCGGACAACCTGTCGGAGACGCTGACCTACCTGCTCTACATGGCAACCGGCCAGGCGCCGATGATCCCGCTCGACGAAGCGCTGCGCCCCAAGTGGTTGTTCGGGGCGACCGTGCACGAGGGTTGTGACCGGGCCGGCTACTACGAGCAGGGCGATTTCGCCACCGAGTACGGATCGCCGAAATGCATTGTCAAACTTGGCTGTTGGGGCCCGGTCGTGAAGTGCAACGTGCCCAAGCGTGGCTGGATCAACGGTATCGGCGGTTGCCCGAACGTCGGCGGCATCTGCATCGGATGCACGATGCCCGGCTTCCCGGACAAGTTCATGCCATTCATGGACGAGCCGCCGGGCGGCAAGCTGTCGAGCACGGCATCGGGTCTGTACGGCAGCGTGATCCGCAGCCTGCGCGGCATCACGGGCCGCACCCTCGACAAGGAGCCGCGCTGGCGCCACACGGGCGACCAACTCACCACCGGAGCCCGCCGCACCTGGTAGGTGCACCGGCGTTGAGAAAGCAGCGCCACCCGGGTGACACCAGATAAATCTTGATCGTCTCTAAAGAGAGCGAAGGCCGATGACAACGATCATCCCGGAGCCGTCACATGCCACCCGCGAACCCGGCCAGCTGGTCGAGATGGCGTGGGATCCCATCACCAGGATCGTGGGCAGTCTCGGCATCTACACCAAGATCGATTTCGAGAACAAAGAAGTCGTCGAGTGCCACAGCACGTCGTCGATCTTCCGCGGCTACTCGATCTTCATGAAGGGCAAGGATCCTCGCGACGCCCACTTCATCACCAGCCGCATCTGCGGTATCTGCGGCGACAACCACTGCACCTGCTCGTGCTACACGCAGAACATGGCATACGGAGTCAAGCCACCGCACCTCGGCGAGTGGATCGTCAACCTCGGCGAGGCCGCGGAATACATGTTCGACCACAACATCTTCCAGGAGAACCTGGTCGGCGTTGACTTCTGCGAGAAGATGGTCGCCGAGACCAACCCGAGTGTGCTGTCCCTGGCGGAGAAAACCCCCGCGCCGCACGCCGATGCGCACGGGTACCGGACGATCGCCGACATCATGCGGTCGCTCAACCCGTTCAGCGGTGAGTTCTACCGGGAAGCGCTGCAGGTCAGTCGCTGGACGCGAGAGATGTTCTGCCTCATGGAGGGGCGTCACGTGCACCCGTCCACGCTGTACCCCGGCGGGGTCGGCACCGTCGCGACCATTCAGCTGATGACCGACTACATGACGCGGCTGATGCGCTATGTCGAGTTCATGAAGAAGGTCGTGCCGATGCACGACGACCTGTTCGACTTCTTCTACGAGGCGCTGCCCGGCTACGAGAAGGTGGGCCTGCGCCGCACCCTGCTCGGCTGCTGGGGCTCTTTCCAGGACCCCGAGGTGTGCAACTTCGAATACAAGGACATGGAGCGTTGGGGTAACGCGATGTTCGTCACCCCGGGCGTGGTCGTCGACGGCAAGCTGGTCACCCACTCGCTGGTGGACATCAACCTCGGCCTCCGGATCCTGTTGGGCAGTTCGTATTACGACGACTGGACCGACCAGGAGATGTTCGTCAAGACCGATCCGCTGGGCAACCAGGTGGACCGGCGCCACCCGTGGAACCAGCACACCAACCCGCACCCGCAGAAGCGGGACATGGACGGCGGCAAGTACAGCTGGGTGATGTCGCCGCGCTGGTTCGACGGCACGGATCACCTGGCGCTGGATACCGGCGGCGGCCCGCTGGCCCGGTTGTGGGCGACCGCGCTGGCCGGCCTGGTCGACATCGGCTACGTCAAGGCGACCGGTAACAGTGTGAAGATCAATCTGCCCAAGACCGTCCTGAAGGGTCCGGTGGAGCTGGAGTGGAAGATCCCCAGGCACGGCAGCAACACGATCGAACGCGACCGGGCCCGGACCTACTTCCAGGCCTACGCGGCGGCGTGCGCGCTGCACTTCGCCGAGCAGGCGTTGGCGGAAATCCGCGCCGGACGCACCAAGACTTGGGAGAAGTTCGAGGTGCCCGACGAGGCCATCGGCTGCGGTTTCACCGAAGCGGTCCGCGGTGTGCTCAGTCACCACATGGTGATCCGGGACGGCAAGATCGCCAACTACCACCCGTACCCGCCCACCCCGTGGAACGCCAGCCCGCGCGACAGCTACGGCACGCCGGGCCCCTACGAGGACGCGGTGCAGGGTCAGCCGATCTTCGAGGAGAACTCACGGGAGAACTTCAAGGGCATCGACGTCATGCGCACGGTGCGCAGCTTCGATCCGTGTCTGCCATGTGGTGTGCACATGTACCTGGGTAAGGGCAAGACCCTGGAGAGACTGCACACTCCGACGCAGTCGCCTGTCGGGGAGTGACGCATGGAGGATCGCCCGACGGCGCGCTCTGAAGGCCTCGAGAGCGACGCGCAGTGGCGCACAGCGGGCGATCGGATCCAGACACTGCTGGATTCCTGCGCGGCGAGTGGGGCTGCCGCGTATGAACGCGCCCAGCAGTTGGTCCGCGAGGTAGTCGGGCTTTACGGAGCCGGGCTGGAACGGATCATCGCGCTATCCGAGCTGCCCGGCCAAGACACTGGATTGCTAGAGCGGCTGGCCGCCGACGACCTGGTGGCCAGCCTGCTCCTGGTGCACGGCCTGCACCCGCACGACGTGCACCGGCGAGTATCCGACGCGCTGGACCGGGTGCGTCCTTACCTGGGTTCCCATGGTGGCGACGTCGATTTGCTCGAGGTCACCGACGATGATGTGGTGCGGCTGGCGTTCAAGGGCAGCTGCAAGAGCTGCCCGTCATCGGCGGTGACATTGGAGCTGGCCGTCGAGGACGCGGTCCGGGCGGCGGCACCGGAGATCTCCTCGATCGAGGTGGTGGCCGCCGAACCCACGGCCACTGCCACGGGTGTGATTCCCGCCGAATCCCTACTGGCGCATGTTCATTCGAATGGCTCGAATATTTCAAACGGCAGCGGAACGACCACCTGGCACCCGGTGCCCGAGCTGGCCGAGCTGGCGCCCGGCGAAGTCGCGGGTTTCGTCATCGCCGACACCACGATCCTGGCGTGCCGGGTCGGCGACCAGACATTCGCCTATCGCGACCATTGCCCGGTTTGTGACGACTCACTGGCGGGTTCCCAACTGCATGGTGCGCTGCTGCGCTGTGCGCGCTGTCACGCGGATTTCGACGTCGTGCATGCGGGAGCCGGCGTGGCCGACGGGTCGGGAGGCCACCTGGACCCGATTCCGCTGCTGACCCGCGACGGATTGCTGTCGGTGGCACTGCGCGACGAAGCGATAGGGGCTGGCACATGACCCGCGCCGGCGACGATATAGCACGCAGCGATGGGGTGGGGGCACCTCCCGCTTGCGGGGGAGAGCGGCGCTCATGACCAGTGCGTACGACGTGCTGGCCCGCATCAGGAACAACCGGCAGGCCCCCGAGCCGGCCGGCGAACGATGCGAAATGTGCTCCGAGTCCATCGCCGACGAGCATCAGCACGTGGTGAATGTGGCCGGCCGACAGCTGATGTGCGTGTGCCGCGCCTGCTATCTGCTGTTCACCGATGGCAACGCTGATCTGCGCTACCGGGCGGTGCCGGACCGCTATCTGGCGTTTGAAGATTTCGCGCTGGACCGTCGTGCGTGGGAGGCACTCCAGATCCCGGTCGGGGTGGCCTTCTTCTTCACCAACTCCGCGCTCGGGCGCACCGTGGCCTTCTATCCCGGTCCGGCCGGAGCATGCGAGTCCGAGCTCGACCTGGACGCCTGGAACGCCATCAGAGGCGCCGACTCGCGGGTGAGCCTGCTGGCAGACGATGTGGAGGCGCTGCTCGTCCGGGTCCCCGAGAACGACGGTGCCGATGGCGAATTCGCGCAGCCGCAAAGTTATCTGGTTCCGATCGACGCGTGCTACGAGTTCGTCGGGCGCTTGCGCATGTTGTGGCGGGGTTTTGACGGCGGCCAGGAGGCTCGGCAGTTCATCGACAGCTTCTTCTCGCAGATCGACGCCCGCGCCTTGAAAACGCCGCCCGGGACGCCACCATGACCGGCCACCCCATGGACGTGAACTTCGCCATTCTCGACGTGGCGCCCGAACCGTACACCGTCAGCCCGGTGCTCACCGCCCGCGTCGGCATCGCCGCCAGCATTGACGACCCCATCCACGCCATCGCGCTGCGCTGCCAAGTCCGGATCGAGCCGCTGCGACGGTCCTACTCCGACGCCGAAGCGGCCGGCCTGCTCGATCTGTTCGGGCCCCGGGAACGGTGGGCGAACACCCAACGCACTTTTCTTTGGCAGCATTGCGCCGCGATGGTGCCGGGATTCGCCGGCAACACGACGGTGGCGCTTCCGCTGGAGTGCACCTATGACTTCGAGGTCGCTGCCGCCAAGTACCTGCACGCGCTGCGCGACGGTGCGCTACCTCTCCAGTTTCTGTTCAGCGGAACTATTTTCGTCAAGTCCGAACGCGGCTTCTCGGTCCAGCAGGTGCCGTGGGACTGCGAGTTTCGCTATGACATGCCGGTTGCGGTCTGGCAGGAGCTGATCGCGCAGCACTATCCGAACACCGGCTGGGTGCGGTTGAGTCACGAAACCATCGCGGCGCTGGCCTCCTACAAGTCGGCACAAGGGCTGCTCGACCTCGACCACGCGGTCACCTCGCTGTTGGATGACGAACGGGAGACGGCGCGATGACTTCGAGCTGGGACCGTGCCCGCGCCGTCGCCGATGCGGTGCTGTATGAGGGCTACCTGCTATACCCGTATCGCAGCACCTCGAGCAAGAACCAATCACGTTGGCAGTTCGGCGTTTTGGGTCCCCCGGGCGCGGCGGACACCGGCCTGGGCGAAGACGACACCCTGGCGGCGCAGTTCTTGGTCGACGGGGCACAGGCGATCACGCTGGTGGTGCGGTTCCTGCAGTTGCAGCACCGCCGGGCCGAGCGCGAACTTGGCGGCGACCGGTTCGAACCCGTCGACGAACTGACCACCCGGTCCGGATCGTGGCTGACTTGGGACGAAGCCGTCGAGTGTGAAATGTCTTTCGGCCCGCTAGCCTTCGGCGATCAGCCGTGGACGCTGCCGCTGCACGCAGACGCGGCAACCGAGATCGAGCCGGTCGACGGCGGTCGATTGGTCCGCGAACGGCAGGAGGTGCGCGGCGAACTGACCGTCAGCAGCGAGCCGGACGGTGAGCTGCGCCGGGTCTCGGTTCGGGTCAACAACGTCGGCGCCGCCATCAACGGCAAGGCCGACACGAAAGATTCGGTGATCGCGCGGTCGATGATCGGAACTCACATCATCGCTGAAGTTGTTGGGGGCCAGTTCGTCTCGCTGCTCGAGCCACCGCCCGCCGCTGCCGGCGCGGTATCTGAGTGTAGCCAGCACCGCTGCTTCCCGGTGCTGGCCGGCCCGCCCGGCACCCAAGACATGCTGTTGGTCTCGCCGATCATTCTGTACGACCACCCCGAGGTTGCCGAACAGAGCAATACCGCGCTGTACGACTGCACCGAGATCGACGAGATCCTGACCCTGCGCGTGATGACGATGACCGACGAGGAGAAGGCGCAGGCCCGGGCCACCGATCCGCGGGCCGCGCAGATCATCGACCAGTGTGATGCGATGTCGCCCGACGCCATGGCCCGCCTGCACGGTGTGCTGCGAGATCCGCATGGACTCGGGATTGCCGCGGGGCTGATCCCGGAGATTCCCGAGGGAGTCGACTGGTGGGATCCGCTGGCCGACGACGCCGTTCGACCCGAGATCGACGCGGTGCTGGTAAACGGGATCCGAGTAATGCGGGGCAGCCAGGTCCGGTTGCGGCCAAGGCGCAACGCCGATGCGCAGGACATCTTCGTCGCCGGCAAAACCGCCCGCGTCACCTCGGTGCATGAAGACGTCGAGGGCAACAAACACGTCGGGGTTGTCGTCGACGACGACCCGGCCGCCGACCTGCACGACTGGTATGGCCGGTATCTCTACTTCTCCCCTGACGAAGTCGAGCCTTTAGAAGCAAACCAAACCCCTGAAAGGAGTTCGACATGGAAATCCTAGGTTGGATTTTCATTGCCATCATCGCCTTGGTGGTCGGGATCGGGCTGTTGCTGGGACTGGTGTCCCTGCCGGATGCCCGCCGCTACCTCAAGCTAAGGCGGATGTAGCCACTTCGGGTAGCCCTATGACAGCGCGCATCCTGGTGGCCGGGATCGGCAACATCTTCCTGGGGGACGACGGATTCGGCTCGGAAGTAGTCCGTAATGCGGAGATCCCACAGGACGATCCGCGTGTCCGTGTCATCGACTACGGCATCAGGGGCATGCACCTCGCCTATGACCTGCTCGAGGAATGGGACACGCTGGTCCTCGTTGACGCGGTGCCCAGCCGCGGCAACCCGGGCGCATTGCACGTCTTCCAGGCCGACCATGAAGTCGACACTGAATCAGGCTCGGCCGCACCCGGCGTGGACGCCCACAGCATGGATCCGTCCGCGGTGTTCGCCAGCCTGCGGGCGCTGGGCGGCAGTCCGCCCTATACCGTCGTCGTCGGCTGCGAGGCCGGGAGCGTCGAGGAAGGCATGGGCCTCACCGAACCCGTCGCCAAAGCCGTCCCCCGGGCCGCACGAGCCGTCGAGGAAATCGTCGCGGCGTTGCAAACTCCCGCCACCGCCAAAACTCCGGCGCGAGAGGAGGCCTGAGCCATGTGCCTGGGTATACCCGGTCAGGTGATCAGCATGCTGGACGGTTACGAGGGACAGCTCGCACTGGTCGACGTCGTCGGCGAGCAGCGCAAGGTCAACGTCGGCATGTTGCCCGAAGAGACATTCGCGCGGGGCGACTGGGTGATCATCCACATGGGCTTCGTCGTTGAGAAGACGGACCGGGCCGGCGCCGAGCAGGCGATGGCCGGTCTGCAGCTGATGGGCCGGGGCGACCCCGACCCGACAGTCGGGCCGGGGGGCGGTTGAGATGACCGAGACCCCCCTGATGCTGCGGTCCGACCGCGCCGATACCGTTGTTCGGCAGCACTACACCGTGACCGGTGTCGTCCAGGGGGTTGGCTTTCGTCCGTTCGTCCACCGGATCGCCACCGAGCTGGGACTGGCCGGATTCGTCGGCAACGATTCGGGCGCAGTCTTTCTCGAGGTGCAGGGCGAACGCGCACAGCTGGACGAATTCGGTCGCCGGCTGCGTGCCGAGGCTCCGCCGCTGGCGCGGATCACCGCCGTCTCCGTGACAGACATCCCCCTGGACAGGGCGGAAACCAAGGCCGAGACCCCGCGCGAGTTCCGCATCGTGGCCAGCATGGTCACCGGCGCTAAGACGCCCACAACACCGATTCCGCCCGACATCGCGGTGTGTGATGACTGCGTCGCTGAACTGTTCGACCCGCACGACCGGCGTTACCGGCACCCGTTTGTCACCTGCACCAACTGCGGGCCGCGATTCACCATCATCCGCGAATTGCCGTACGACCGCCCGGCCACCACCATGTCGGCATTCGGCATGTGTGAGCGGTGTGCCGCCGAATACCACGATCCGGCGAATCGCCGGTTCCACGCCCAGCCGATCGCGTGCCCCGATTGCGGGCCGTCGCTGTGGTTCTGGTCGCCGGCCGGGCAAGTGAACGGCTCAGACGCCGCGCTGGCGGCCACCCAACGGGCGCTGGCGGCGGGCGCGGTGGTTGCCATCAAGGGCATCGGCGGCTACCACCTGGCCTGCGTCGCCGACGACGAAACAGTGGTCGGCGCGCTGCGAGCACGAAAGGCCCGGGGCGCCAAGCCCTTCGCCATGCTGGTCCACGACCTGGACATCGCGCGCCGCTACGCCCACATCGACGACACCGAGGCCGCGGTGCTGTCGAGTCCCGCCCGCCCGATAGTGCTGCTGCGACGCCGCCTTGACGCGCCGGCCGCCGACGCCGTTGCGCCCGGCAGCCCGCTGCTCGGGCTGATGCTGCCCTACTCCCCCATCCATCACCTGCTGCTGGCACCCGTTCCCGGCGGTGCCCAGCGGGTGCCCGATGCGCTGGTGCTGACCAGCGCCAACCGTTCCGACGAACCCATCTGCTTCACCGACGACGATGTGCGGCAACGACTTCTGCGAGCTACCGGGCGCGGTAACTGGGGAGCTACCGGGCCCGGCGGACTTTGTGACGCCCTGCTCGACCACGACCGGCCAATTCATGTGCCGTGTGACGACTCGGTGGTGCGCGTCATCGACGGCCGGGAACTGCCGATCCGCCGATCCCGCGGCTATGCGCCGCTGCCGGTCGACATCAACCGTGTGGGCCCGGCGGTGCTGGCCGTGGGCGGCGAGTTGAAAAACACCTTCTGCCTCACCGACGGCTCGCGCGCCTACATGTCCGGGCACATCGGTGACATGGCCACCTGGGAGACGCTGCGCGCGTTCGAGCGTGCGGTGGGCCAGCTCAGCGAAATCCGCGGCGAGCCAATGCGACTGGCCGCCGATCTGCATCCCGGATATCACACCCGAGCCTGGGCGGAACGCAACGCCGCCGATCGACCGCTGGATCTGGTCCAGCACCACCACGCGCACGTGGTGTCACTGCTGGCCGAGCACGGGCGGATCGGCGAACCCATCGTGGGAGTCTCCTTCGATGGCACCGGCTACGGCTGCGACCAGACCATTTGGGGCGGCGAGATTCTCGCGCTCGGTACCGACAGCCACCGTTTCGTGCGCGCCGGCCACCTGCTGCCGGTGCCGCTGCCCGGTGGTGACGCCGCGGTGCGTAATCCGTGGCGGATGGCGCTGTCTCAGTTGTGGATGGCCGATATCGAGTGGACCCCGGATCTGGCACCCGTCGCCGCGGCAACGCCCGACGAATTACGGCTCACCCGCTCGCAATTGGAGAGCGGAACCGGATGTGTGCCGTGCTCGAGCATGGGCAGGCTGTTCGACGCCGTTGCCTCGCTGCTCGGGGTGCGGCACCGGATCGACTACGAAGGCCAGGCCGCCATTGAACTCGAGGCGCTGGCGCAACCGGCCTTCGACAATCCCGCCGGGCTGGTGCCCTCGCTGCCGCTGACGGTGCGAGCCGATGGGGTGATCGATCCCGCCACCATGGTGCAAACGATGGTGTCGGGGCTCTGGGCCGGTACTGCACCCGCGGTGCTGGCGGCCGCATTCCACCAGGCGGTCGCGGACACCGTCGTCAAAGTGGTCAGCCAGGTGGCCGGCAAGGTGCGGCTGGTTGGTCTCACCGGTGGGGTATTCCAGAACGTGCTGCTGCTGCGCGCGTGCCGTAAGCGGTTGCAGCTGGCGGGATTTGAGGTGCTGACGCATCACACCGTCCCGCCCAACGACGGCGGGCTGGCATTAGGTCAGGCCGCGATCTCAATGCTGACCGCGCTAGAGGAGGGCTGACGCGTGACCCCTGTGTCTGATATCACGGCTCTCGATCGCGGGCTGGGCGCCGAGCTGGCCGAGGACTTGGCCGCCACCGCATTCACGCTCGCCAAGCGGTTCGCCGCGGGCGCGACCATGTGGTCCATCGCGCCATCGTGGGAACCGCATGCGCTACATATTGCGGTCGAGTTCGTTCATCCGGTGATCATGGGGAAACGGGCGTTGCCGGCGGTGGCGCTGACCGGACCCGACCTGGTCGACCTGGTGCGGGTGTCGGTGCGGCCCGGTGACATCGTGGTCGCGGTCGCCGGTGCGGACGACGCGCAAGTGCGCTCGGTGATGCGCCGGAGCCCGGCCTGGGGCGCCACCACGATTTGGATCGGCAGCGGCGATCGACCCAAAGCCGGTGTGGCCGACCATGTGCTGTGGCTCGACGACCCCGATCCGCGCGTACCCGCAACGGGTGGCTTCGTGCTGTTCTATCACCTGTTGTGGGAGCTGACCCACGTGTGTTTCGAGCACTCCGGATTGCTCAAGCCGGACCCGGAATGCGACGACACGGTCTGCGTCACCTGCAGCGACGAGGGCCGCCTGGGCGAGGTGGTGACGGCCTCGGCCGACGGACAGGCCACGGTACGCACCGCGCGGGGTGTGGAGAACGTGGTGACGACGCTGATCGACCCGGTCGCCGCCGACGAGCTGGTGCTGGTGCACGCCGGCACCGCGATCAGCCGCGTCGGCGACGAAGATGCCGGCTCGGACAGGTTCAAGCCGGGATTGAGGAGCGACGCAAATGAGCAAAGTGGATGAGGAGCAAGGCCTTTCATGAGTGACGAACCGACTAACTTCCTCTATCCGTTCATCGACGCCGAGGAAGACGACCCCAAGTCGCTGCTTGCCGACCTGGCCGCGTCGGCGCAGGCGAAAGCAGCCGAAAGCCTGGCATTGCGGCGCTCCACAGTCGAGGCCAACGCGGACCTCCTGGAAGCGGCCGCCAGCGAGATGGCCGGCCGGTTCGCGGCGGGCGGACGGATGTTCACCTTCGGAAACGGTGGAAGTTGCACCGATTCCACCACCTTGGCGCGACTGTTCGCCCGGCCGCCGATCGGCACGCCTGGAAAATCACTGCCCGCGTGGTCGTTGACCGCCGATCAAGCGATCGTGACCGCCCTGGGCAACGACGTCGGCTTCGAGCTGGTGTTCGCGCGTCAGTTGATCGCCCGCGCGAAGGCCGGCGACATCGCCATCGCCATGTCGACCAGCGGCAATTCGCCCAACCTGCTCAGCGCGCTGGCCGAGGCGCGCCAGCGCGGCCTGTACACCATCGGTTTCGCCGGCTACGACGGCGGCGCATTCGCGAACAACCCAAATGTGGACACCTGCTTCGTCGTTCGTTCGCAGAGCGTGCACCGCATTCAGGAATCACAGGCGCTGCTGGGCTATCAGCTGTGGTTGGCAGTTCACGAACGTTCCGGTGATCAAGGTTTGGGGGCCGCATGAGCAAGTCAGCAGGCGAATACCTCTCGTCAGGGCCACGTTTCGGCGAGGGCGAGGTGATCGAGCGGATCGAGACGTTCCGCAAGCGCCGTCCCCGCCTGCTCGACGACCATGTGACGCTGGCACACGGCGCCGGCGGCAAGGCCTCAGCCGCACTCCTCGACGCGGTGTTCATGGAGGCCTTCCGCAACCCGACGTTGGAGTCGCTCGGTGACGGTGCGGTCCTCACGCTGCCAGGCGGCGAACGGATTGCGATGTCTACCGATTCATTTGTGGTGCAGCCCAGGCGTTTTCCCGGCGGCTCCGTCGGCGAACTGGCCATCCACGGCACCTGTAACGACCTGGCGATGGCCGGCGCCGTGCCGGCCTGGATTTCGGCAGCGTTCGTGCTCGAAGAAGGCTTTCCGATCGCCGAGTTGAAAGAGATCGTCGCCGATATGGCGGCCGCGGCCGCCAAGGCGGGTGTGCAGATCGTCACCGGCGACACCAAGGTGGTGCCCAAGGGCGCCGCCGACGGTCTGTTCGTCACCACCGCGGGAGCCGGTGTCATTCCCGCGGGGCGCACGCTGTCGCCGGCGTCCGTGCGCACCGGCGACAAGGTGTTGTTGTCGGGGTCGATGGGCGATCACGGCATGGCGGTCATGCTTGCCCGGGGCGATCTGGCCATCGAGGCCGATATCCGTTCCGATACCGCTTGCCTGAGCCCCCTGGTTGAGCTGCTGATGACGGCCGCGCCGTCCACCCGCTGGCTGCGCGACGCGACCCGAGGCGGGGTGGGCACCGTCTGCAACGAGCTGGCCCAGGCCTGCGGCCTTGGGGTGCTACTCGAAGAGGACCGATTACCCGTGCAGCCCATGGTGAATGGCGCCTGTGAGCTGCTCGGCATCGATCCTCTCTATGTCGCCAACGAGGGCAAGTTCGTCGCCGTCGTCGCGCCGGAGGAGGCCGACGCCGGGCTGGCCGCGTTGCGGTCGCATCCGCTGGGTGCCGAGGCGGCCGAAGTCGGGGAAATCGTCACCGAACCGGCGGAGAGCGTGGTGCTACGCACCGGGTTCGGCGGTTCGCGGATCGTCGACATGCTCGTCGGAGATCCGTTGCCGCGAATCTGCTGAAAGGCTTTGTAGAGAGGAGGAACCGCAGATGTGTCTCGGGATCCCAGGTCGAATCGTTGAGATCACCGATCCGGCAAACTATTTGGCGAAAGTCGACGTCAGCGGTGTGCAGCGCACGATCAGCGTGCGGCTGCTGGAAGGCGATATGCCCGAACCCGACGATTGGGTACTGGTCCACGTCGGCTTCGCGATGGCCAAGATCGACGAAACCGAGGCGTTGCTCACCCTGGCGGCCATCAAGAAACTCGGCGACGCCTACACCACCGAAATAGCAGCCTTCGACTCGTCAGCGATCGTCTGACTGGTAAGGAGCCGTAATGAAATTCGTTGACGAGTTCCGTGACCCGGCCGCCGCCCGCAAATTGCTGGTTGCCATCGAGCACCTGGCCGGCACCGGTCCGGAACACTTCAAGTTCATGGAGGTGTGCGGAGGGCACACCCACACCATCTATCGGCACGGCATCGAACACCTGTTGCCCGACAGCGTCGAACTGGTGCACGGCCCCGGCTGCCCGGTCTGCGTGATTCCGATGGGCCGCATCGACGATGCGATGTGGCTGGCCGGCCAGCCCGGGGTGATCTTCACGTGCTTTGGCGACATGATGCGGGTACCCGGCTCGGCTGGCAGCCTGTTGGACGCCAAGGCGCGCGGTGCCGACGTGCGGTTCGTCTACTCCCCGCTGGACGCGCTGAAGATGGCGGTCGACAACCCGGACAAACAAGTGGTGTTCTTCGCCATCGGTTTCGAGACCACCGCACCGTCAACCGCGGTCACGCTGGTGCGCGCACGCGACCTGGGTCTGCCCAATTTCAGCGTGTTCTGCAACCACGTCACGATCGTGCCGCCGATCAAGGCGATCCTGGAGTCACCGGATTTGCGACTGTCCGGGTTCATCGGTCCCGGGCACGTGTCGACGGTGGTCGGCAACCGGCCATACCGGTTCGTGCCAGAAGTGTACAAAAAGCCGTTGGTGGTGGCTGGTTTCGAGCCGCTGGACATCCTGGCTTCGGTCGCGATGCTGCTGCGCCAGATCCGTGAGGGGCGGTGCGAGGTGGAAAACCAGTACAAGCGGGTGGTGCCCGAGCACGGCAATCCGGCGGCTCTGGCGTTGATGGGCAAGGTGTTCGCGCTGCGTCCGCACTTCGAATGGCGCGGGCTGGGGTTCATCTCGCAGAGTGCGCTACGGCTGCACGACGATTTCGCGGAATTCGACGCCGAGCTGCGTTACGCGATGCCCGGCGTACGGGTTGCCGACCCGAAGGCGTGTCAATGCGGCGAGGTGCTCAAGGGTGTGCTCAAGCCCTGGGAATGCAAGGTTTTCGGCACCGCGTGCACCCCGGAGACCCCGATCGGGACGTGCATGGTGTCCCCCGAGGGGGCTTGTGCGGCCTATTACAACTTCGGCCGCATGCACCGCGATGCCGTCAAGCTCGTGAGGCAATCCGGGCGGGTGTGACGCGTGCCGGCGCTGCAGCCTGATCCGGGTGGCGTCCGGGGGGCCGAGATGTTCGCTCGTTACGCCTATGCGCCCAACGCGCTGGGCTATTGCGGTCCTCCGCTGGGGCTGACCTTGCGTGACGGCACGGTCGACGATGTGCGCAGAGCGGCGACGAAGTTTTCCGGGGCCTGGCCGTATCTGCGGGTGCTGTCCACCCTGACCGGTATCGCCGACCCGCTGGATCATCGGCTTGTCGAGTCGTATTGGCTCGGCGGCGGCGTGGGCGCCGACCTCGACGGAGACGAGTTCTTCGATGCGCTACTGGCCATCATCGGCCCGCAGGCCGGACGCTACTGGTCACACCTCACGGCTGATCTGGCGCACGAGGCGGCCGCCAACCACTGCTTCCACGTGTTCGGAGTTTATCCGTGGACGCGGTTTCTGGGTCGTGGCATGGACGAGCATCCGCTGAGCGTGCTGGACAATTGCCGGATCAGTTGGGGCACAGTTGTTTCCCGTGCCGGTGATGACGTCGAGGTCATGTGTCAGCGGCTCGTTTGGGATGGTCACGCGCTAGCGCTGTCCGAACCTTCGGTGTGTCTGCTCGACGTCTGGGCCGACGGGTACAGCGCGGTGCCCGATGTGGCCGTCGACGACCAGGTCGCGGTGCACTGGGGTCGGCTTTGCGGCCGGCTGCAACCAGAGCAGGTTCGCGCGCTTGCCGAAACCACCGACCGCCAGTTGCGGGTGACAAGCCAACGGCTGGCGCATGTCTAGTCTCGTGCCACACTGACCGTCGTGCCCGGTTCGATCTGCGATGTGCTGCCCGCCGCGGCCGCGCTGCTCGGGGTGCCGGGCGCGGTCGACACGTTGGGTCTTACCGAATCGGTCGGCCAGGTCGATCGCGTCGTCGTCGTCCTGGTGGACGGAATGGGCTGGCACCTGTTACCGGAGTTGGCCGGCAGTGCACCGCTGCTTGCCTCGGTTCTTGCCGGTGGCACCGGACGGCTGAGCCAACTCGCATGCACCTTCCCGTCGACCACGCCGAGCAGCCTGGTATCGCTGGGCACCGGCGCGCAGCCCGGCGAACACGGCATTCTTGGCTTCACGCTCAACATTCCCGGCACCGATCGGGTGCTCAACCACATCCGGTGGCGCGACGACCCGCCGCACCTCGAATGGCAGCCGCTGCCGACCTGGTTCGAGCGCCTGGAACGAGCCGGGGTCAGTGCCCGCGTTGTGCTGCCGGCGTCGTTCATGGGCAGCGGCCTTACCGACGCGGCGTATCGCGGCGCCCAATTCCGCCCGACCCACACGTCCGGCGACTACGCCCGGCAGGTGGGCGACGAGCTGGCGGCGGCGCCCGGGCTGGTCTACGGCTATACCGCCGACCTGGACACCGCGGCGCACGTGTTCGGTATCGGATCACCCCGATGGCACGAAGCGGCGGTTCGTGTCGATGCGCTGCTGACCCGCCTGGTCGACAGGCTGCCCCCGAACGCGGCGCTGCTGGTGACCGCCGACCACGGCGGCCTCAACGTCCCGCCGGAAGCACGCGTCGACCTCGACACCGACCCGCGGCTGGCGCAGGGAGTCCGGGTCGTCGCCGGCGAGCCTCGGGTGCGCTACCTGCACACCCAGCCCGGTGCCGCAGCCGACGTGCAGGCCACCTGGGGCGAAGTGCTGGACGGCTGGGCTCAGATCTACACCCGCGAGCAGGCGGTGGGCACGGGCATGTTCGGCCCGGTCAACCCGATACACCTGGCACGGATCGGCGATGTCGTCGTCGTCTGCACCGGCGATGCAGCGGTGCTGGCAACCGGACACGAGCCTCCGGAAACGGCTCGCCTCATCGGCTTTCACGGCGCCGCGACCGAAGCCGAAATGGCGATACCCCTGATCGTTTTCAAATCTTGACTTAACGGCTCACGGGCCATCATCGCCGCGATAACGCACCCACCAGACTCTGATCGTTTTCACAGCTACCTTCAGTTATTGCTCAGGGTCGCGTTATACAGTCGGGCCACTGTGGCATTTCGGGGCGCTGGTACCACTCGACGATGGCAGTTGGCCATCGCCGTCTTCGCAGCGCTGAGCCTCTTCGCAGCCGTCACCACAGGCTGGGCATCGCGGAGTTCCGCGGTCGCCGCCGCTGCCGTATCGCAGCCGCCGGCTTTGTCACACGCAACCCATGTCGGTGTGAATGCCGGCCACGTGCAATTTGCCGCTCGGCCTCACCCAACGAGCTATTTTGTCCATGGCTCGTCTCCGACACATCAGAAGTCGACCAAGAACGCGTGGATGACGCGCGATCGGCCGCCGAGTTGGAACCGCTTGTCGTCGCAATCGGTCTGGTCGCCATTGCCGGCTTCGTTTGCCGCCCGGGGTCTTGCGTCAGGGTTCGACCCGGGCGGCGCGCAGTTCGGTGCACCCCCGACCGCCCTTGCCGGCCGAAATATCTTGACCCAGCACTGCGTCGCGCGTCGCTGATCGGGCGACGCCAGGCCAACGTGCCGTCGGACTGTGGCCGGTGAGCATGAGCCTGATCGACTTGCGCACGCAGCCATAGGGCGGGCAACGCTGTGCGACGGATTCCGCCGGAACGCACGTCTGTAACCCCGGCGTCTATGTCTTCAAGGAGAGTCCATGTTTTCAAGAGCAACTCATACCGCCGTAGTCAGGCAGAGGTAGTAATGAATTTCGGGACGTTACCGCCAGAAACCAACTCCGGGCGCATGTATTCAGGTCCCGGCGCGGGATCGATGATCGAGGCCGCCACGATCTGGGACGGGCTGGCCGCCCAGCTGCACGACATGGCGGCCGACTACGGTGCGGTGACGGCGAAACTGGCGTGCCTATGGCAGGGGCCGGCCGCGATGGCGATCACCCGAGCCGCGGCACCCTACTTGGCGTGGCTGAACGCCACTGGCGCACAAGCTCAGCAGACGGCCACCCGGGCCAAGGCCGCTGCGCGCGCGTACGATTCGGCGTTCGCGGCGATGGTGCCCCCGCCGGTGATCGAGGCTAACCGGGCGCGGCGGATGTCGCTCGTGTCGACCAACTGCCTGGGCCAGACCAGCCCGGCGATCGCGGACATCGAAGCCGACTACGAACAGATGTGGGCCCACGACGCCGACGCCATGTACGCCTATGCCCGCGCCTCGGCCGACGCCTCGGCGCTGACGCGGTTCAGCTCGCCGCCGTGCGCGACCGGCCCAACAGGGTCGGCTCGCCACGGCGTCACCTCAGCATCCGGCGGCTGGGCTTTGACGTCGGCGCCTGAGGTCATCGCGGCCGGGAACCAACTGATGTCAACCATCCCCGAAGCGCTGGAGGCACTTTCGGTGTCGCCGCTGACAAGTTTCGATGTTTCCCTTTCGCCGGTGACAGCATCTCTGTCGAAACTGAGTTCACTGTCCGCGCCGATGGACGTAGCGATCAGTCAGCTGAATTCGCTCAACAAAGCGGCGCTATTGGATAACGCAGCGGCACTGCGCGCCCTGATACCGACGGTGGGTCGTGCCGGCGGCACCGCGTTGGGTTTCGGTCGCGGCATGTCGATCGGGACGTTGTCGGTACCGCGCGCCTGGGCAACAGCGACGGCTCCGCCCCCGGTCACCGTGGAGCCGTCGCGGAGCGGCTGGGTCTGCGAACCGATCCGTTTGGTCAAGGGAAGTAATCCACCAACATGGCCCTCGTTCAGTTAGCGAGTACCGCGGTTAGAAAGGGGTGACATAGGCCGAGCTGATGCCGCCGTCGACCAAAAACGTCGATGCGGTGATGAAGGATGCGTCGTCACTGGCCAAAAACGCTACTGCAGACGCAATTTCGTCGGGCTCGGCAAACCGGCCTATCGGCACGTGCACCAGCCGGCGCGCGGCGCGCTCGGGATCCTTGGCGAAAAGCTCCTGCAGCAGCGGGGTGTTGACCGGTCCCGGGCACAACGCATTGACCCGGATGCCCTGCCGGGCGAATTGCACCCCCAGCTCCCGTGACATGGCCAGCACCCCGCCCTTGGATGCGGTGTAGGAGATCTGCGATGTCGCCGAGCCCAGCACCGCGACGAACGACGCGGTGTTGATGATCGAACCCCTCCCCGCAGGCACCATGTGTCGCAATGCCGCCCGGCAGCACAGGTACACCGATTTGAGGTTGACGTCTTGGACTCGTTGCCACGCCGGCAGCTCGGTGTTTTCGATGAGGTCATCCTCGGGTGGTGAAATACCGGCGTTGTTGAATGCGATGTCGACCGAGCCGTAGGAATCTGCTGCGGTGTCGAACAGCGCGTTGACCGCATTTTCGTCCGAAACATCGACTGCCACAAACAAACCCGATACATCATCGGCGGCCGCAGCACCGGCTTCGCGGTCGACGTCGCCCACGACGATCGTCGCACCCTCGGCATGCATCCGCCGTGCCGCGGCCAGGCCGATGCCGCCGCCGCCACCGGTGACCACTGCCACCCGGCCCGCCAGCCGTCGGGTGAGATCGACCGGCAACACTAGCCCTCCTCCTTGATCGCGATGAAGACGTTCTTGGTTTCGGTGAAATGCAGCGGCGCGTCGGGGCCGAGCTCACGGCCCAGCCCAGACTGCTTGAAGCCACCGAACGGCGTGTTGTAGCGCACCGACGAGTGCGAATTCACCGACAGGTTGCCGGCTTCGACCGCCCGCGACACCCGCAGCGCGCGGGACAGGTCATCGGTCCAGATCGATCCCGACAGGCCGTATGCGGTGTCGTTGGCCAGCGTGATGGCGTGATGCTCGTCGTCGAACGCCAGCACGGTGACGACTGGGCCGAAGATCTCGTCGGTGACGGTACGGTCGGTGCGCTGCGGAGTCAGAACCGTTGGCGGAAACCAGAATCCGCGGCCGGAGGGCGCGCTGCCGCGAAACGCGATGGGGGCGTCGTCGGGCACATAAGAGGCCACCTTGTCGCGGTGCGCCGCCGACACCAGCGGGCCCATCTCGGTGTCGCGAGACGTGGGGTCCCCGACGACCACGCCGCGCACCGCGGGCTCGAGCAGCTCCATGAACCGGTCATAGACCCCGCGCTGCACCAGGATCCGGCTACGGGCACAGCAATCCTGTCCGGCGTTGTCGAACACCCCGGCCGGCGCGGTCGCCGCGGCGCGCTCCAAGTCGCAGTCGGAGAAGATGATGTTTGCGCTTTTGCCGCCGAGTTCCAGCGTCACCCGCTTGACGTGAGCGGCCGCCGTGGCCATCACTTTTTTGCCGACATCGGTGGACCCGGTGAACACGATCTTGCGAATGTCGGGATGGGTGACGAACCGCTCCCCGACCACCGCGCCCTTTCCCGGCAATATCTGCAGCAGGTCTTCGTCCAGCCCGGCTTCGACCGCCAGCTCACCGAGCCGGATCGTGGTCAGCGGCGTCCACTCGGCCGGTTTGACCAGCACGGCGTTGCCCGCGGCCAACGCCGGCGCGATGCCCCACGACGCGATCATCATCGGGAAGTTCCACGGCGTGATCACCCCGACCACACCCAGCGGTTCGTTGAAGGTGACGTCGAGTCCTCCGGCCACGGGAATCTGCGTGCCGGACAAGCGTTCCGGGCTAGCGGCATAGAACGTCAACACGTCGCGGGCGTGGGCGGCTTCCCACTCCGCCGACACGATGGGGTGCCCGGAATTGGCGACCTCCAGCGCGGCCAGCTCGTCGACATGGGCGTCGACGACAGCGGCGAATGCCCGCAGACCGGCTGCCCGCTCCGCCGGCGGCAACCGCGCCCAGCGCCGCTGGGCCACCCGCGCGCGGCCCACCGCGTCGTCGACCGCGGCGGCATCGGCGTGGTCGACCGAGCGCAGCAATTCCTCGGTGGCGGGGTTGATCAGTTGCGCTGTGCTCATCGGCTGTCCGCATAGGACCCCGCGGCGTCAACCACCGCCTTGAACAGCCGCAGGTCGCCCAGGGTCTGCTCCGGATGCCACTGCACCGCGAGCACGAAGCTGTCCCCGGGCAGCTCCAACCCCTCGACCACGCCGTCGGCGTCCCACGCGCTGACCACCAAGCCGTCACCGACCTTGTCGATGGCTTGATGGTGATAGCACGACGCGTCGGCGGACTCCCCCATCAGCGCGGCCAGCCGGGTCCCCGGTGCCGTGCGCACCGGCAACGTGGTGAACACCCCACCACCCGCCCGATGCCCGCTGTGGCCGAGAACGTCTGGCAGGTGCTGATGCAGCGTCCCGCCCAACGCGACATTGAGCATCTGGATCCCGCGGCAAATGCCGAGAACCGGCAGTCCCCGCTCGAGGGCGCCCGATAACAGCGCGAATTCCAAGGCATCGCGTGCGGTACGAGGCTGGTCGGTGGCCGGATGCGGTTGCTGGCCATAGGCGGCCGGGTCGAGGTCATAACCGCCGGTGATCACCAGGCCATCCAGGCGGTCGAGGACCCGGTTGGCAACGCCAGCGTCCACTGGCTGCGGCGGCAGCAGCATCGCGATGCCACCGGCAGCGATGACGCCCTCGAAGTAATTGGCAGACAAATAACCCGCCTGGACATCCCAGCCGTCGCTCTGCACCTGCTCCAAATAACTGGTCAAACCAACGACCGGCCCTGGCCTAAAGGCGTTCAAAACCACGCATCCTCTCCCAGTCGGTGACCGCCGCGTTGAATGCCGCCAGCTCCACGCGAGCGTTGTTACGGTAATGCGCGACAACGTCGTCGCCGAACGCGTCGCGAGCGAGCGCCGACGTCTCAAACAACGCGGCGGCCTCGGCCAGCGTTGCGGGCAGCCGCTGCAGGCTCGGGTTTTCATAAGCATTGCCCGCACACGGCTCGGGAAGCTGTAGGTCCCGCTCGATACCGTACAGCCCACCCGCTATCAGCGCCGCCACCGCGAGGTATTGATTGACGTCGCCGCCTGCAACCCGGCATTCGACCCGGATGTTGTGCCCCTGGCCGACGACCCGCAGCGCGCAGGTGCGGTTGTCCAGACCCCACGCCAGCGCCGTGGGCGCGAAGCTGCCGTCGGCAAATCGCTTGTAGGAGTTTATGTTTGGCGCATAGAACAAGGTGAGTTCGCGCAACGTTGCTAACTGGCCGGCGACGAAACTGCGAAACGTCGGCGACATGCCGTACGGGCGGGAGCCGTCGGCGAACACCGCGGAGCCATCCGCGGCCCGCAGCGAGAGGTGGATGTGGCAGCTATTGCCTTCGCGCTCATCGTATTTCGCCATGAACGTCAGGCTCTTGCCGTGCTGGTCGGCGATTTCCTTGGCGCCGTTCTTGTAGATGGCGTGGTTGTCGCAGGTCACCATCGCCTCGTCGTAACGGAAGCCTATCTCCTGCTGACCCTTGTTGCATTCGCCTTTGACGGCCTCGAACCGCAAACCCGCGCCCTGCATTCCCAACCGAATGTCGCGCAGCAGCGGCTCCATCCGCGACGACGCCAATATCGCGTAGTCGATGTTGTAGTCGCTGGCGGGGGTCAGCCCACGGTAGCCGTCGGCCCATGCCTGGCGGTACGACTGGTCGAACACGATGAACTCCAGCTCGGTGGCGACATCGGCGACCAGTCCGCGCTCGGCCAGCCGGTCCAGCTGCCGGCGCAGCACGGCGCGGGGCGAGACGGTGACCGCGCTGCTGTCGGCCCAGCCCAGGTCGGCGATCACCAGTGCCGTGTTGGGCAGCCAGGGAACTCGCCGCAGCGTGGTCAAGTCGGGCATCATCACCATGTCGCCGTAGCCGGTGTCCCAGCTCGACATCGGATAACCGGACACGGTGTTCATTTCGACGTCGACGGCGAGCAGGTAGCTGCAGCACTCGGCGCCGTGGGCAGCCACCTCGTCGACGAAGAGCCGGGCCGACACCCGCTTGCCGGCCAGCCGGCCTTGCATGTCGGTGAAGGCCACGATGACGGTGTCCACCCCGCCGATCCCGACCAATTGGTCCAGTGCGGCCAAGGACAAGTTCGGAGAACCCGGACCGGTCACAGCACGTTCCTGGTTTTCCTGGAGGCCCATGACCGCTAGTCAACCAGGCGCTACCAGGTGCTGGCGCGCAACACGATCTCTGCGGCCAACTGCGCGGTCGACTCGTGCGCGTTGCGCCGCCCAAGGAGATCCACCGTGCGGTATTCGGCATAGACGAACCGCTGGCTGTTGCGGGCCACAGTCCGCCCGCCCGGGGAGCTGACCAGCATGGTGGTGCCGATCTCCACCGGCGGGCAGTGTTCGTCACGAACGACTCCGTTGAGGTCGGCCACCCGCGGATGTCCGCGGTCGATGACCACCAGGCCAGTGAACCGGCCCAGCCTGGTTGCCGCGAGTTCCCAGGCGAGCTCGGCACCGGCTCGGTCGCCGACCACCACGGCCCACCCGATACCCAGCGCGTCGAGGATGCCGACCACCGACTTGGGCGTCAGCCGCGGATCAAGGCCAACGACGACGGTCCGAAGCGACGCAGTGTGCAGGCGCTCGCACACGGCGTCATAAGCGGCGGGCGCCCGCTGTGCGTCGCCGAGTATGACGACGACGACACCCTTCTCGGGACCGGCTACGCCAACCGGAACGGGAAACCCGTCGAGCGTGGTCATCATCGAGGGCACCCCCGCACGCTACAGCCAATCGGCCGGTATGCGCGAGGCTTGCCCGAGCGTCGTTGCGCCGACCGGCAGCCCTCGGCGCATCTCCGCTTCAGTGTCTGCCCGGTCGGCGAGCCGAATACGCTACGGCCGCAGCGCACTTGCGATTTGCGGTCGCCGCGGCGGGGGGCCATCGAGCAGGCCGAGGACGGCATCGACGTCGAGGTGAGACGCGAGCAGTTCGGCGATCAGATCCAGTTGAGCATCGCGTCGCGCCGCGACGTCGGTGTCGTCGGAGACCACGAATCCGCTGCGGCCGGCCGCATCGGCGACACGGGTGAGCCACGCGCGACGGAAGTCGTCGTTGTCCAGCAGGCCGTGCCAGTGAGTGCCGAAGACCGCGCCGCGCATGATGCCCCGTGGCTCGCAGTTGACGTCGAACCAACTCACCTCCGTGCACCGGGATAGCCGCCCATGATGGATTTCGTATCCGGTGAGCGGCTGCTGCCAGCGGTGCAGGGTCTTGGCCTGGTCAAACGCGATGTCGGCGTCCAACAGCCCAAGCCCGGCGACTTCCCCGACGCCGGATTCCACCGTGTCCTCGATGCGCCGGCACAGCATCTGTAACCCCCCGCAGATACCCAGCACCGGTTTGCCGGCCCGGGCGTGCCGCGCAACCGCGGCGGCCAGGCCGCGTTCGTGCAGCCAGGTCAGGTCGGCGACGGTGGCCTTGCTGCCCGGCAGCACGATCAGGTCGGTGTCGGCCAGGTCGGCGGGGTCGGCGATCCAGCGCACCAGCACGCCCGGCTCGCATGCCAGCGCCTCGACGTCGGTGGAGTTGGAAATCCGGGGCAGCCGGACCGCGGCCACCCTCAGCCACTCGCTGCCGCGCGGTGGCGCCGGTGTGCCGACAATGCGGTGAGCAACCACCGACAGCGAGTCCTCGGCGTCCAGCCAGAGTTCGTCGGTATAGGGCAACACTCCATAGGTTGGGCGGCCGGTCAGGGCGAGCAGCTGCTGCAGCCCCGGTTCCAGCAGGCCGGGGTCGCCACGGAATTTGTTGACGATGAAGCCCGCGATCAGTGCTTGGTCGTCGGGCTCGAGCACGGCGACCGTCCCGAACAGATGAGCCAGCAACCCACCGCGATCGATGTCACCGACCAGGATCACCGGCAGATTGGCGGCCCTGGCCAAACCCATATTGGCTAAATCTGTTGCACGCAGATTTATTTCGGCCGGCGAACCGGCTCCCTCACAGATCACCGCATCGAATTCGTTGCGCAAGCGCGACAACTCGTCGATGACGATGCCGACGAGCCGGTCGCGATGCTCCACATAGCCGGCCGCGGTGACCGAGTCGGCGACCTGCCCCCGGATAACCAGCTGCGACGTGCGGTCACTGCCCGGTTTGAGCAGGATCGGGTTGAACCGCACGCTGGGTTCCAGTCCCGCCGCCCGCGCCTGGATCGCCTGCGCCCGGCCGATCTCGCCGTCTTCGGTGGTGACCACCGAGTTGTTGGACATGTTCTGCGCCTTGAACGGCGCGACCCGGACCCCGCTGCGTGCCAGCAACCTGCACAGACCCGCAACCACTACGGATTTCCCGGCGTCGGAGCTGGTGCCCGCGACCAGCAGAGCCCCGCTCACCCTCGTGTGCTGAAAGCTCGCGGTCGAAACGTCATGGCAACGTGAGGATCTCGACGCCGGTGTCGGTGACCAGCAGGGTGTGCTCGAACTGCGCGGTCCACTTGCGGTCCTTGGTGACCACCGTCCAGCCGTCGTCCCAGATCTCGTAGTCCAGCCCGCCAAGGTTGATCATCGGTTCGATGGTGAATGTCATTCCCGGCTGCATGACTGTCGAGATGGCGGGCTGGTCGTAGTGCAGCACGACCAGGCCGTTGTGAAACGTGGTGCCGATACCGTGCCCGGTGAAGTCACGAACCACGTTGTACCCGAACCGATTTGCATAGGCTTCGATGACGCGGCCGATGACCGACAGCGCACGCCCCGGTTTGACGGCGTTGATCGCTCGCATTGTCGCCTCTCGGGTCCGCTCAACGAGCAGCCGGTGCTCCTCGGAGACGTCGCCGGCGAGAAAAGTCGCGTTGGTGTCGCCGTGCACGCCGTCGATGTAAGCGGTGACATCGATGTTGACGATGTCACCGTCGGCGATCACCGTCGAGTCAGGGATTCCGTGGCAGATGACCTCGTTGAGAGATGTGCAGCACGACTTCGGGAATCCCTTGTAGCCCAGAGTTGATGGGTAGGAGCCGTTGTCGACCATGTACTCGTGCGCGATGCGATCCAGTTCGTCGGTCGTCACCCCGGGCGCGACCGCCTTGCCCGCCTCAGCAAGCGCACCGGCCGCGATTCGGCCGGCGACACGCATCTTCTCGATCACCTCCGGTGTCTGCACCCACGGCTCGGTCCCCTCCTTGGCGGTCGCCTTGCCGACGTATTCCGGACGCGGGATGCGATTGGGCACCGGCAGTGTCGGGGACAACACTCCGGGAGAAAGCGCGGTGCGGCCAGGCATGTAGCTAGCTTAACCACGGCTGCCCGGCGACGATGCGGGCCGAGCAACGGCCCGCGGAGGAGCTGGGCAATCGGGCCCAGCTGGGCTATCAGATCGAGCGGCGGCGCAGCAGCGAACGGCGCGGTCCCCGGATGATCACCGAACCGCACGTCACCCGACCGGTCAGCACGACATGCGGCATCCCTTCGGCTGGCGCGTCCCTGCGGCGGTCGCTGGCGCTACCCACGTAGACCTCGACATCGTCGATCGAGGCACTGGCGCCTTCGGGCAGCCGGAGGTCCAGGGAGCCGAACTTCATGTCGAGTTCGATGACCACCACCGGCCCGGCAAATCGGGCCCTGGTGAGGTCGAGTTCGATCGATCCCAGTCGCCGTACCAGCGCCAGGCGGGTGGGCACAGTCCATTCGCCGCGCCGCTTCAAAGACCCGGCCCAGCCGCGCAATTCCACACGGTCGGCCGCGGACGTGACGATGGCGCCTGGGCCGGGCAAGTCGCCGACCAGCTCGTCCAACTCACTCCGGGTACGCGCGTAGGACACCAGCGATGAGCGCTGCTCGAACTCGCCGATGTCGATCAGCCCTAGCGCGACGGCGTTGTGCAGTCGCCGCATTGTGCCGTTGCGGTCGGCGTCCGAGACCCGCAACGTCACCATGTCCCCACCGGTCTCAGTCATGGCCTTTCCTGACGGTTGCCACTAGGCGATATCTTGCCTACCCACGCAATTTACCGCTGCAGCAAGGGCAGGTAGTCGCAAGATGCTCAGGCCAAGTAGTCCCGCGGCAGCGACTCGAACATCACTTTGGTCATCCGGACCGCGTATTCCGAGCTGCCACCCCCCACGATCAGCGCCGCGAACGCCAGGTCGCCGCGGTACCCCGCGAACCAGGAATGCGATCCGCCCGGAAACTCGGCTTCACCGGTCTTCCCGTACACCTCGCCGCAACAGCCGGCGATCTCCTTGGCGGTCCCGTTGGTCACCACCAGCCGCATCATGGGCCGCAGCGCGTCGACCATCTTCGGGCTGATCGGAGTGTTGTCGCCGTCGACGGTCGTCGGCCGTCCGGCGATCAGCTGTGGCACCGGCGTTTTACCGGCAGCGACCGTGGCTGCCACCAGCGCCATGCCGAACGGACTGGCCAGCACCTTGCCCTGGCCAAATCCGTCTTCAGTGCGCTCGGCCAGGTCCACCGTTGGCGGCACCGACCCGGTAACCGTGGTGATGCCGTCCACCTGATAGTCCAGCCCGATCCCGTAGCGGGTGGCCGCCTGCGTCAGACCACGGGGCGGCATCCTGCTACCCAACTCGGCGAACGTGGTGTTGCAGGAACTGGCGAACGCACGTGACATCGGCACCACACCGAGATCGAAGCCGCCGTAATTGGGGATGGTGCGGTGCCCGATGTCGATACGGCCCGGGCAGCCCAGCATCGTGTTGGGTGTGGCCATATCGCGGTCGATGGCCGCGCCGGCGGTGATCATCTTGAAGGTCGAACCGGGCGGGAACATGCCGTTGGTAGCGATCAAGCCGTCAGCGTCGGCCCCGCCGTTCTGCGCGATCGCGAGAATCTCCCCCGTCGATGGCTTGATCACCACGATCATCGCTTTGCCGCCCCGGGTGTCGACCGCGTGCTGAGCGGCGTTCTGCACCGCCCGGTCCAGGGTGATCGAGACCGACGGCGCCGGCGAGCCTTCGACCTCATGCAGCACGGCGACGTCGACACCGTTCTGGTTGACGCTGACCACTCGCCAGCCCGCCTGGCCGTTGAGTTGGTCAATGACGGCCTTCTTCACTTGGCTGATGACGGCCGATGCGAAATGCGGGTCGGTAGGCAGCATGTCGGCCAGGGGCGTGATCACGATGCCGGGCAGCCTGCCGATCAGCGGGTAGATCTTGTCGTTGTCGGCGGGTTGCAGGGTCACCAGGTCGACCGGCTGGGTCGTCGAGCTGGCTTGCTCAGCCAGTAACTGCGGGTCGGTCAGCGAGTCGTTGAGGGGCCGCAGTACGTCGACCACCGCGTGTGCCGTCCCGATCAGGCCGGGCCCGGCCTGGGTGGCGTCCAGCGTGTAGTGATACAGGTAGCCCGGCGCCAGCACATCGCTGCCCCCGAGTTCGTTCACCGAGGCGCGCCGCGGCGCATCGGCGCGCAAGGCGAACGTCTGATGCTCGCCCAGCTTGGGATGCAGCCCGTTGGCAGCCCACCGAACTTCCCAACGCCCCTCGTCGCGAGCCATTTTCAGCTGGCCGTCATACGTCCAGCTCCGGTTCTTGGGCAGGTGCCAGGTGAACCGGTAGTCGACCGTGCCGGTGTCCTCGGCGTACTTCGAGCTGAGAATCTGCGCATCCAAGTGGGTCGCCTGCAGCCCGGCCCAGGCCGCGTTGAGTGCTTCGCGGGCTTCGTTGGGGTTGTCGCTGAGTTGGGCAGCCGTCGCGGTGTCCCCAATGGCCAACGCGCGGAAGAACTTCTCGGCGGCGGGGCCGGGACCGTCGGGCCGCGGGGTGCATCCGGACACGGTGATCACGGCGACTAGCAGCAGGCCTGAAACCAATGATGTCAGTGTGGTTTTTGTTGCCATCGGTACAGATGTTAAAGCGGCGGCTTCGACACCGGCGCCGACACACCGAGACCCAACCGTTATGTGGTGTCGATACGCCTGCGCCGAAGGCTCGAGCTAGTCCAGCAGCACCGTTGCGAAGGCGCCGACTTCGGCGAAGCCCACCCGGGCGTAGGCGGCACGGGCCACCGTGTTGAAGTTGTTGACGTAGAGGCTGGCGATGCGTCCACCCCCGACGATCACCGCGGCCACCATCGCGGTGCCGGCAGTGCCTATCCCCAGGCCGCGCCACTCCGGGTGCACCCAGACCCCTTGGATCTGACCGACGCCCGGAGACTGCGATCCCACCTCGGCCTTGAAGATGACCTGACCGTGCTCGAAGCGGGCCCAGGCGCGTCCGGCCGCGATCAGGCTCGCCACCCGGCGGCGGTAGCCGCGACCGCCGTCACCGAGCCGCGGGTCGACGCCGACTTCGCCGATGAACATGTCGATGGCGGCCACCAGGTAGGCGTCCAGTTCCTCCGGCCGGACCTGGCGCACCTCGGTATCGATCTCACAGCTCGGGTGTGTGGCCAGCGCCATCAGTGGTTGATCGTCGCGCACGTCACGCGCAGGCCCCCAGGCCGACTCGAGCCGCTCCCACATCGGCATCACCAGGCCGGCCCGACCGACCAGCGACGAACAACGTCGCGTCCCGCTCATCGCCTCGTCGGCGAACGCGGTCAAGTCGGCCGGTTCGCCGCGCAGCGGGATCAGGTTCGCACCGGCGAAGCACAGCGATTCCTCCGCGCCGCGGCGGGTCCACAGCTCGCCGCCAATCGAGTTCGGATCGATGCCGTGGTCGGCAACGCGCGCCGCGACCATGCACGACCCGACCGGGTCGTCGTCGAATACCCGCCACACTGCGGCGGCGTCACGCACCACGGACACCCGTCGGTCGCCGATGAGGCGAAAGATGGGCGGAGCCGACATCTGGCGAACTCTCTGTGGTGCGAACTGAAGGCCAGTAAAGGCGAACCGGCCCCTATCAGCTTACGGTCACAATAGGCGAACCGCTCGGTGTTGTGCCCGGACCGTGATCGGTATCTTGCGCTGTGTTCGTTTCCGAGCCCATTTCCGAGGCGATGCGCATGGCCTCTTCGATCAGCGTCTCGACAATCTGCGCTTCGGGCACGGTCTTGATCACTTTGCCCCGAACGAAGATCTGGCCCTTGCCATTTCCCGACGCGACGCCCAGGTCGGCCTCGCGGGCCTCGCCCGGCCCGTTGACGACGCACCCCATCACGGCGACCCGCAGCGGCACGTCGAGACCGTCGAGTCCGGCGGTGACTTCATTGGCCAAGGTGTAGACGTCGACCTGGGCGCGACCGCACGACGGGCACGACACGATCTCGAGCGAACGCGGCCGCAGGTTCAGCGATTCGAGAATCTGAATGCCGACCTTGACTTCCTCCACCGGCGGTGCCGACAGCGATACCCGGATGGTGTCGCCGATGCCGCGCGACAGCAGTGCGCCGAAGGCGACCGCGGACTTGATGGTGCCCTGGAACGCCGGACCGGCCTCGGTGACACCGAGGTGCAGCGGGTAATCGCACTGCGCGGCCAGCTGCTCGTACGCGGCGACCATCACGACCGGGTCGTTGTGCTTGACGCTGATCTTGATGGCGCCGAAGCCTTGCTCCTCGAACAGCGAGGCCTCCCACAGCGCCGACTCGACCAGCGCCTCGGGCGTGGCCTTGCCGTACTTCTCCATGAACCGCTTGTCCAGCGAGCCGGCGTTGACGCCGATGCGGATCGGGATGCCGGCCGCGCCCGCGGCCTTGGCGACCTCGGCGACGCGGCCGTCGAATTCCTTGATGTTGCCGGGGTTTACCCGCACCGCTGCGCACCCGGCGTCGATGGCGGCGAAGATGTACTTCGGCTGGAAGTGGATGTCGGCGATCACCGGAATCTGGCTGTGGCGGGCAATCTCGGCCAGCGCGTCGGCATCCTCCTGACGAGGGCAGGCCACCCGGACGATGTCACAGCCGGTGGCGGTCAGTTCGGCGATCTGCTGCAGTGTCGCGTTGACGTCATGAGTTTTGGTGGTGCACATCGACTGCACTGAAATCCGATAGTCGCTGCCCACCCCGACGTCGCCGACCATCAGTTGGCGGGTGGTGCGCCGGGGGGCAAGCGTGGGCGCCGGAGCGTCCGGCATGCCCAGGCCAACGGTCACTGTTCGCCTTCTCTCTCTACTGGAAGATCCGGATCGGGTTGACCACATCAGCGGTCACGGTCAGCAGCATGTAGCCGACCACGAACACCAGGACCACGTATGTCGCGGGCATCAGCTTGAGATAGTTCACCGGCGCGGCCGCGACCATCCCGCGGGCGGATCGGATGGCGTTGCGGATCTTTTCGAACACCGCGATCGCGATGTGGCCACCGTCGAAGGGCAGCAGCGGCACCAAGTTGATCGCGCCCAGGATGAGGTTCAACTGGGCTAAGAAGAACCAGAACGCCACCCACAGACCATGGTCGACGGTGTCGCCGCCGATGATGCTGGCTCCGACGACGCTCATCGGTGTTTGCGGGTCGCGCTGTCCGCCGCCGATGGCGTGCACCAGCGCACCGACTTTCGTCGGTATCGCGACCAGCGCCTTGCCCACCTCGACGGTCAGGTCGCCGGTGAAGGTGAAGGTGGCGGGTATCGCAGAGACCACGCCGTAGTGCGTGGGGGCGGCTTTCACGGCGCCCACCCCGATGGCCCCGACCGTCGACGCTTGGGGTTGACGGTCCTGCCCATTGGCCCCATTAGTCAGGAACCGCTGGGTGGGCGTGACGTCGACGTAGGTGGTGATCGTGGTGCCGTCACGCTCGACGACGACCGGAACGGTGCCGCGCAATTTCCGCACTGCGGCGGCCATGTCCTCGAAGGTGGACACCGGGGTGTCGCCGACCTTGACGACGACGTCACCGGCGCGAATGCCGGCCAGTGCCGCCGGCCCCGGCCCGGTGCAGTCAGCGATTTTGCCCGGCGCTGTTTCCGGTGCGACACAAGCGGTTTCGCCGACCACGGCCCTGGTGGGCGGATGCAGGTTCGGCAGCCCCCAGACCAGTGCGATGCCGTAGATCAGCACCAGGCAGATAACGAAGTTCATGCCCGGGCCGGCGAACAGCACCGCGACACGCTTCCAGGTCGCCTGTTTGTACATGGCACGGTCAGCTTCGTCGGGTGCCAGATCCTCGACCGGGGTCATACCGGCGATGTCGCAGAAACCGCCCAGGGGTACGCCTTTGACGCCGTACTCGGTTTCGCCGCGCCGCGTCGACCACAGTGTGGGGCCAAAGCCGACGAAATAGCGGCGGACCTTCATGCCGGTGGCGCGGGCGGCCCACATGTGGCCGCACTCGTGCAGAGCCACCGAGATCAGGATGGCGAGCGCGAACAGCACAATGCCGATTGCGAACATCATCTTCGCTGCTAGGACCTTTCTAAGACTATTCCGGAGGCCTTCTCAGAGGCTCCCGCGGGGCTCGCAGTTGTGATAGCGCGCTGCGCTCGCTCCCGTGCCCAGCGCTGCGCGTCTAGTACGTCATCCACGGTAGCGGGTACCTCACCCAATTGGGGCGCCCATTGGTCGGCGGCGTGCAGCACGTCGGCGATAGTTCTGACAATGGCCGGGAAGCCGATCCTGCCTTCGAGGAATGCTGCCGCCGCTTCTTCATTGGCCGCGTTGTACACGGCGGTCATGCAGCCCCCGGTCTGGCCGGCATGTCGGGCCAGCTCGACCGCCGGGAAGACGTCGCTGTCCAGCGGCTCGAATTCCCAGGTCGAAGCGGTGGTGAAATCGCAGGCAGGAGCAGCACTGCTTACCCGCCGTGGCCACCCCAACGCCAAGGAAATGGGCAGCTTCATATCCGGGGGGCTGGCCTGGGCGATCGTCGAGCCATCGATGAACGTGACCATTGAATGAACGATTGACTGAGGGTGCACCACGACCTCGATGCGGTCGTAGGAAATACCGAATAGCAGGTGGGTCTCGATGAGTTCGAGCCCCTTGTTGACCAGCGACGCCGAGTTCAGCGTGTTCATCGGGCCCATTGACCAGGTCGGGTGGGCGCCGGCCTGCTCGGGGGTGACGCCCTCGAGGTCGGCGGCGGCCCAGCCGCGAAACGGCCCACCGGAGGCCGTGAGCACCAGCTTGGCGACTTCGTCGGGGTCACCGCCGCGCAGGCACTGGGCCAGCGCGGAGTGCTCGGAGTCGACGGGCACGATCTGACCCGGCCGCGCCGCCCGCAAAACCAGCGGACCGCCGGCGACCAGCGATTCCTTGTTGGCCAGCGCCAGCCGGGCGCCCGACGCCAGTGCGGCCAATGTCGGCCGCAGACCCAGCGCTCCGACCAGCGCATTGAGCACGACGTCGGCCTCGGTTTCCTCGACTAGCCGGGTCACCGCATCGGGACCGTGGAAGGGCACTTCCCCGACTTCTTGGCCGACCAGCTGAGCCGCGCGATCGTCGGCGATGGCAATGTTGCTGACCCCGGTCTCGGCGCGCTGGCGCAGCAGCGTGTCCACATTCGCGCCCCCGGCGGCCAGCCCGACCACCTGGAATCGGTCTGGATTGGCGGCGATGACTTCCAGCGCCTGGGTGCCAATTGAGCCGGTGCTGCCCAACACCAGCACACGCAGGCGGCCCTCGGCGTGTCCTTCGGTTGTCGGGTTGGTCACCCATTCATTGTGCCGTCCGGAACGCCTATCGCGGCACGCCCGCATCAACTTGTCGGGCGGGCAGCACGGAGACGGGCGATTCTCGGGCCCATCCGTGACCGCGGTCACTCCGAATGCCTTGTGTTCAAAGTGAGGACGGCGGCAAGGGTCGTCTGGAAAAAAGAATTGAGACACGATGATGAATGTTCAGGCCAAAACGGTCGCAGCGGCGAGCCTCGCGGCGATCGCGATAGTGGGCTTCTCGGGGTGTTCGAGCAACAAACCCGCGGCTCAGGGCACCACCAGTGCACAACCTGCGACCAGCAGCATGGCGGCACCCGCCACCACATCCGCAACGGCGGACCCGGCGGCGGACCTGGTTGGACCCGGGTGCTCGGCTTACGCAGCACAGAACCCCAGCGGTCCGGGGTCAGTGGCCGGGATGGCGCAGGACCCGGTTGCGACGGCGGCGTCCAACAACCCGGTGCTGACCACCCTGACCTCGGCGCTATCCGGCAAGCTGAACCCGAACGTGAACCTCGTCGACACTCTCAACAACGGCCAGTACACGGTATTCGCCCCGACCAATGCCGCGTTCGACAAGCTCCCGGCGGCCACGATTGACAAGCTCAAGACGGATGCACCGCTGCTCAAAAGCATCCTGACCTACCACGTGGTGCAGGGCCAGCTGAGTCCAGCAAAAGTCGACGGCACCCTCGCAACCCTTCAGGGCGCTAACTCGACGGTGACCGGACAAGGAAACGACCTCAAGGTCAACGACGCGGGCTTGGTGTGTGGCGGGGTGCACACCGCAAACGCGACGGTGTACATGATCGACACGGTGCTGATGCCTCCGGGCCAGTAGCGTTAACCCGCGCACGGCAAAGGCAGCCCGGGCCGGCGGGCTGTCTTGCCACTTTCTGGGTGGTTGGTCTGGGTGGCTGGAGTTGCGAAAATCTTTGGCGGCCAGGCCAATCCGTGGCAGCGGCAGCAACGAATAGTAGACATGTGGACCCTCGCCTTAGTTGGCTTCCTCGGAGGCCTGATCACCGGAATATCACCTTGCATCTTGCCGGTCCTCCCGGTGATCTTCTTCTCGGGCGCACAGAGCGCTGTCGCGGCGACGCCTTCAGAACCCGGAGGCGCCGTCGCCGTCAAGCCGAAACGTGGGCTGTCAGCGACACTGCGCCCCTACTGGGTGATCGGCGGCTTGGTGCTCAGCTTCAGCGTGGTCACCCTGCTCGGGTCGGCCCTCCTGTCGGCGCTGCACCTGCCGCAGGATGCCATCCGCTGGGTCGCGCTGGTTGCCTTGGTCGCCATCGGGATCGGCCTGATCTTTCCGCGGTTTGAACAATTGCTGGAGCGGCCGTTCTCTCGCATCCCGCAAAAGCAAATCACCACCCGCGGCAACGGTTTCGGACTCGGTCTGACGCTGGGAGTGCTGTACGTCCCCTGTGCGGGTCCCGTTCTGGCCGCGATTGTCGTGGCCGGAGCTACCGCAACCATCGGCGTGGGAACCGTCGTGCTCACCGGCGCGTTCGCACTCGGCGCCGCCTTACCGCTGCTCTTCTTCGCATTGGCGGGTCAACGAGTCGCCGAACGAGTGAGCTCTTTTCGGCGTCGCCAGCGCGAGATCCGAATCGCCGCGGGAATCGTGACGATCCTGCTCGCGGTGGCGCTGGTATTCGATCTGCCGGCGACGCTGCAGCGGGCCATTCCGGACTACACCGCCTCACTCCAACAGCGAGTCGGCGGCTCCGAGCAGATACGGCAAAAACTGAACCTCGGCGGCATCGTCAACGACCAGAACGCACAGCTGTCGAACTGCAGCAACGCAGCAACACAACTCGAAAACTGTGGCCCTGCACCCGATCTCAAAGGCATCGCGGCCTGGCTGAACACACCCGGCGGCGAGCCCATCGCCCTGAATTCGTTACGCGGCAAAGTCGTGCTGATTGATTTCTGGGCTTACTCCTGCATCAACTGCCAACGCGCCATACCCCATGTCGTCGGCTGGTACCAGGCTTATCACGACAGCGGTTTCGAGGTCGTCGGCGTGCACACGCCCGAATACGCGTTTGAAAAAGTCACGGGCAATGTCGCCCAGGGCGCAGCGGATCTGAGCATCACCTATCCGATCGCGCTGGACAACGGTTACTCCACGTGGACGAACTACCGCAACCGGTACTGGCCGGCCGAATACCTGATCGACGCCAGCGGCACGGTTCGGCACATCAAGTTCGGAGAGGGCGATTACAACGTCACCGAGAAGCTGATCAGGCAGTTGCTCACCGACGCCAAGCCCGGCGTTAAGCTCCCCAAACCTGTGGACGCGGCCGACACCACCCCGCAGGCTACCCTGACACCTGAGACGTACTTCGCGGTCGGCAAAGTCGTCAACTACGGCGGCGCCGGAGTGTATGACGAAGGGTCGGCGACGTTCGATTACCCGCCGACTCTGGCAGCTGACAAATTTGCATTGAGCGGGCCGTGGTCGCTCGATTACCAAGGTGCGACGGCCGATGGCGACAACTCGGCCATCAAACTCAGTTACCACGCCAAAAACGTCTACATCGTTGTCGGTGGGAGCGGGACCATCACGGTGATACGGGACGGAAAGCCCACCACACTGCCGATCAGCGGAGCGCCGACCAGTCACCAGATCGTCGCCGGCGATCAGTTGGCGTCCGGAATGCTGGAGATCCGGCCCAGCAAGGGGTTGCAAGTATTTTCCTTCACCTACGGCTAAATACGCCGGCGTTGTCACCAATCCGAAAACCGGTCCGCTCCGAAGAAATGATGTCGGGGTTTTTGCGAGACGACCGTCCCGGCTTTCAACAAAAGGAGTGAACGGCGATGAAAATGCAGAACAGAATTGCGGCAACTAGTTTCGCGGCGGCCAGCGCCGTGGGCCTGGCGTTGGCCATCTCCCCGACCGCGGCGGCGGCTGATCTGGTAGGCCCGGGGTGCGCCGATTACGCGGCAGCCAATCCCAGCGGTCCCGCTTCGGTGGACGGGATGTCGCAGGTCCCGGTCGCTGTGGCGGCCTCGAACAATCCTCAGCTCACAACGCTGACCTCGGCGCTGTCGGGCAAGCTCAACCCGCAGGTGAATCTGGTCGACACGCTCAACAACGGTCAGTACACGGTATTTGCGCCGACTGACGCCGCGTTCAATAAACTGCCAGCGTCCACGATCGACCAGCTCAAGACCAATGCGCCCATGCTCAACAGCATCCTGACCTACCATGTCGCGCAGGGCCAAGTGAGCCCGGCCAAGATCGTCGGCACCTGGAAGACCCTGCAGGGCGCCAACGTGACGGTCACCGGCCAAGGCAACACCCTGAAGGTCAACAATGCGGGCGTGGTGTGCGGCGGGGTCCCCACTGCCAACGCGACCGTGTACATGATCGACACGGTGCTGATGCCGCCCTCGTAATAGTCGGCGAACCTTCACCCTCGCACCGAGATCCACGGCGGCGTGCTGTCCTCTCGGACGTTCCCACGCCTTCGTGGGTTTCGATGCCGCAGGACTTCGGCTCGCACAAATTGGCTTGTGCCAGAATCCTTAAAGCAGTGTGAGTCTGAATTCAGCACAGATCCGAAGGGAATCGCCGTGGCCGGTACTGAGGTGGAGCACTACAACGGCGTCGACGTCGCTGAGGTGCCGTCCGCAGCGTGGGGGTGGAGCAGGATCAACACCCGCACCTGGCAAGCCGTCGGGGTGTTCGCCTTCGTATTCCTGCTCGCGATGCTGCGCGGCAACCACGTCGGCCATGTCGAGAACTGGTTCCTGATCGGGTTTGCCGTTCTCTCGCTCTTTGTTCTGGTGCGCGACTTGTGGGGCCGCCGGCGCGGCTGGATCAGGTAACCCGGCTCAATGGGCGGGGCTCCTCGCTCCCGCCGTTCCGGCGCTCGCCGTCGCCCGGCCCTCACCCATTCACGGTTTCGTGGGCTTGATCGGCCCGATGGATATCGACGCCCCTTTGACGTCAATGCAAGTGCCATAACGGTGCGCACCGGTGTCAGCTGCTGCTTTCAGCGCCGCGCCCGTCGGTACCAGGCGCCGGCGAGTCCGCCGACAACCAGCACGAACAGCGCCACAACCCAGGGCCATCCGCCATGCTGGTGCACCCAGCCGGCGAGCACACCTTGCAGGCGTCCGGCCGCGGTGATCACCGGGTCGTGGGGATTCGCCCGGGTGTTGAACAGCCGCAGCTCGTAGACGCCGTAGTAGGCCACGTACAGACCGACCAACACCAGCAGCACGCCACTGATCCGGTTGACGAACGGCAAGATTCGCCGCAAGCGGTCGGCCAACGCCGAACCACCCATGGCGGCAGCGATGGCAAGCACACCGACGACCGACGTCAGGCCCGCGACATAGGCCACGTAGATCGCCGCACCGCTGACGACCGATCCACCCCGAAAGCCTGCGCCGGTGACCGCCAGGAATGGACCGACGGTGCACGACAGCGAGGCGATCGCATAGCTGACGCCGTATGTGTACATACCTACTATCCAAGAGCCCTGCCGCACATTCGGTGCCCGCCGCGGGCCCACCGGCCGCGGCGTCATCGCCGTCAGCTCTCGACCCGATAGCAGCCAAACTCCAAGGGCGACAAGCACAACACCGATCACCACCGTCCCGTACGGCAGGTATCGCTGCACCGTCGCGGCCGCCGATATGGTCAGTGCTCCGAACAATCCGAATACCGTCACGAAACCGAGCGCCATCCCGACGGTCGCCGCCAGGGCACGGCCGATCGGCGCCCATGCCCGGGCAGCCGACGACTGCATACCGGACCGCTGCCCACGCACCACGAGAAGTAGGTACGCGGGCAGCATGGCAAACCCGCACGGGTTGAGGGCCGCCACCAATCCGGCGGCGAAGGCCAGACCTATGAGGCCTTGGTTCACCGGGTTAGTGCGTCAGCGCGGCCACTCGGCCCGCCAGGTCCTGCTGAGGCATGGCCGAGGTCGGGTTGTTGACGAATGTCGAGCTGCCGTCGGATCGATAGAAGACATAGGCCGGCTGCCAGGGCACGTTGTACCGAGCCCAGATCGAACCGTCAGCGTCATTGAGGTTGGTGAAGTTCAAGTTGTACTTGGAGACGAAATTCTGCATTGCACCGACATCTGAGTGCGCGGCGACACCGACGAAGGTGACTCCGGGATTGGCAGCTGCGACCTGGCTGACGCCGGGGGCTTCGGCGTTGCAGAACGGACACCACGGTGTCCAGAACCACAGCACTGCAGGCTTGCCCTGCAGGCTGGCGCCGTTGAACGGTGCACCGCCGAGGCTTGTTCCGGTGAACTGCAGACGATCGTCGGCGGCCTTCGCCTGCGGTGCCTCGGCCAGCCCGAATATCAAGGCGGCGGCGAAGACCGCTACGGCAAACAATCTGAGCGGGGACAACAGGCGAATCATGGCGTTCCTCATTTGCTAGCCTCTTGTGCTGTCGTTATGCCTTAAGGACGTGATTGGCGTCACCGCGGTTCAGCAGGCCTGCTCAAGCCTGCGCGGCCAGCTGTCCGCACGCGGCGCTGATCTCCCGGCCTCGGGTGTCTCGTACGGTGCATGACACCCCTTTCGCTCTGATCCGCCGGACAAACTCCCGCTCCACCGCCTTGGGGCTGGCATCCCAGTCACTGCCCGGGGTCGGGTTGAGCGGAATCAGGTTCACGTGCACCAGCGCCCCGAGGGCACGATGTAGCCGCTTGCCGAGCAGGTCGGCTCGCCACGGTTGATCGTTGACGTCGCGGATCAGCGCGTACTCAATAGATACCCGCCGCCCCGTCATGTCGGCGTAGTACCGGGCGGCATCGAGAGCCTCGCCGATCTTCCAGCGGTTGTTGACCGGAACCAGCGTGTCACGCAGCTCGTCGTCGGGCGCGTGCAGCGACAACGCCAGAGTCACTCCCAGCCTCTCGTCGGCAAGCTTGCGGATCGCCGGGACCAGACCCACCGTCGACACCGTCACCGATCTGGCCGAGATACCGAAACCTTGCGGCGGTGCGTCGATGATGCGCCGCACCGCGGCCAGCACCCTGGCGTAGTTGGCCAGCGGCTCACCCATGCCCATGAAAACCACATTCGACAACCGCTGACTAGGGGGGCCGAAGTCATCGCGTAGCGCCGCGGCGCCCGCGCGCACCTGCTCGAGGATCTCCCCGGTCGACAGATTGCGAGTCAATCCGCCCTGACCTGTCGCGCAGAACGGACAGGCCATGCCGCAGCCGGCCTGCGACGAAATGCACACCGTATTGCGCTGCGGGTAGCGCATCAGAACCGACTCGATGGTGGCGCCATCGATGGCTCGCCACAACGTCTTTCGAGTCTGGCCGGCATCGCAGGTGACTTCGGTGGCCGCGGTGAGCAGCTTCGGGAACATCGTCTCGGCGATCTGATCACGCACGGCCGCGGGAAGGTCGGTCATCTGTCGCGGGTCAGCGATCAACCGCCCGTAGTACTGGTGCGCGAGCTGCTTGGCCCGAAACGCCGGCAAGCCCAACTCCGCGACGGCCGACGCGCGGCCCGCCGCGTCGAGGTCGGCCAGGTGCCGCGGCGGCCTGCTCGGCCGCGGCTCGTCGAAAATCAACTCTTGGACCATGACCTGTCCAGTATCGGCCTTGTCACGGCACCAGCGTGAGCACTATCCAGGCCGCTACGGCCGACGGGAGCGCACCGTCGAGGCGGTCCATCAGGCCACCGTGACCGGGTAGCAGCCGGCCCATGTCCTTGATGCCAAGGTCGCGCTTGACCTGCGACTCCACCAGGTCGCCAAGTGTGCAGGTGAGCACAAGCACTAGACCCAGCAGCGCGCCGATCCACGGCGGTTTGCCGGCCAGGAAGGTCGCGGTCAGGACCGCGGCTGTGATGCCGCAGACCAGCGATCCGGCAAGCCCCTCCCAGGACTTCTTCGGGCTGATCGCCGGAACCATCGGATGCTTTCCGAACAGCACTCCCACGGCGTAGCCGCCCACATCGGAGGCAACGACGGTGATCATCAGGCAGAACACCCGTCCGGCGCCGTCTTTCGGGTAGACCAGCAGTGCGGCGAAGGAGGCGAACAGCGGGACCCACGCGGCCAGGAAAATGGTGGCGGATGCGTCCCGCAGGTAGTTTGTCGATGACTCGGGACCGCCATCATGCCGCCTGTTGTCCTGCATGAACAGCCGCCAGATCATGCAGACCACCACGGTGGCACCGAAGCCGGCCAAGGCGCCGGCGGCATGGAACGGCCAGGTCAGCCAGACCGTGACCTGCCCACCGATCAGCAACGGGATAACCGGAATGAGGTAGCCGGCTTCCCGCAGCCGCCGCACCACCTCATGGCTGGCGACCAAAATAGCCCAGGCGCAATGGAACACCCAGAGGCGCGGGGCGAACAGAAGCGTCGCAATGAGGACGCCGCCGATCCCCATGCCCACCGCGATCGCGGCGGGCAGATCGCGTCCCGCCCGGGACGTCTTCTTCGCCGGCGGCTGCGCTGGCTCTTTTGGGTACGGCGTCTTGGCCCCACGCGCCGGCTCATCGGGCGGGGTGCCTGCGCCGGCATCGAAGGCTGCCACGGATTTGGTTGCTGAGCGGCCGCTAGACCTCCAGCAGCTCGCCTTCTTTGTGCTTGACCAGCTCATCGATCTGGGTGACGTACTGATGGGTGGATTTGTCCAAATCCTTTTCGGCGCGTCCCACCTCATCCTCGCCGGCCTCGCCGTCCTTGCGGATGCGGTGCAGCTCCTCCATCGCCTTGCGACGGATATTGCGCACCGACACCCGGGCTTCCTCCCCCTTGTGCTTGGCCTGTTTGACCAGCTCTCGCCGGCGCTCCTCGGTGAGCTGCGGAACTGCCACCCGGATAAGGGTGCCGTCATTGGTGGGGTTCACCCCGAGGTCGGAGTTGCGAATCGCGGTCTCGATGGCGTGCAGCTGATTGGGTTCGTAGGGCTTGATGACAACAAGCCGGGCTTCGGGGACATTGATGCTGGACAACTGGGTGATCGGGGTGTTGGTGCCGTAGTAGTCGATCACGATCCGGGAGAACATCCCCGGGTTGGCGCGGCCGGTTCGGATGGTTGACAAGTCCTCACGGGCCACGGATACGGCCTTCTCCATTTTCTCTTCCGCGTCGAAGAGAGCCTCATCTATCATTTGCGCCGCTCCTCTCCCCCGCAAGCGGGTGGTGCCCCCACATCGCTATTTGTGTCGTCGCAAGCGCGGATCATCGCGTCTTCCCCTCAGGTGGTGACCAGCGTTCCGATCTTCTCACCAGCGACGGCACGGGCGATATTGCCACTGGTCAGCAGGTTGAACACCAGGATCGGCATGCCATTGTCCATGCACAGGCTGAATGCCGTGGCATCGGCTACCCGCAGCCCGCGGTCGATGACTTCACGATGGCTGATCGCGGTGAGTAGCTCGGCCTCAGGGTTCTGCCGCGGATCCTCGGAGAACACGCCGTCGACCGCCTTGGCCATCAAGACGACCTCCGCGCCGATCTCCAGTGCCCGCTGCGCTGCGGTGGTGTCCGTAGAGAAGTACGGCAGCCCCATGCCGGCCCCGAAGATCACCACTCTCCCCTTCTCCAGGTGCCGGACGGCGCGCAACGGCAGGTAGGGCTCGGCTACCTGGCCCATCGTGATCGCGGTCTGGACTCTGGTGACGATGCCTTCCTTCTCCAGGAAGTCCTGCAGCGCGAGGCTGTTCATCACGGTGCCGAGCATGCCCATGTAGTCCGAACGCGTGCGCTCCATACCGCGCTGCTGAAGCTGTGCGCCGCGGAAGAAGTTGCCGCCACCGATCACGACGGCGACCTGCACGCCGTCGCGAACAACCTCGGCAATCTGGCGGGCCACCTGTGCCACCACATCGGGGTCCAGTCCCACTTGGCCGCCGCCGAACATTTCGCCACCGAGCTTGAGCACCACTCTCGAATACTTCGATCGACCCGCCGGCCGGCTTACAGCTTGGCTGACCTGTTGTTCAAGGTCCGGTGAAGATGTCGGTACTCCGTTGGCGCGCGTTGGCTCGGGCTCCGTCATCAGACTCCTCGCATGACAGTGCCATCCCGGACGACCTCACACCCGGAACGGCATTTCACATCCTGCCTCATCGCAGCACAATGCGGCGTGGGCGGGGTGCATTATCTGCCCAGTTGCCGACCTAGGTCGATGATCGGGCAGATCGGCCCAGGCCAGCCAAGATCACATCGCTGCCGACACAGCTCTCCTTCCGGCATCAAATGTTTGAGCATCCCGCGGCACGGGGAATCCGCAGCAGCGCGGGAGAAATCACGGTCTTGAGAATAAGGACTGCCTCGCGTTGACCCGTTCGATCGCTTGGTCGATCGGCATTGGGCGTGAATCGCCCAAATCACGTACGCCACTGAGGAGGAATCATCCATGGCGGACACCAACAAATCGGGACCTGCGGAAGCCGTTAAGGGCGTCGTCGAAGACGTCAAGGGCAGGGTGAAGGAAGCCGTCGGGGCTGTATCTGGTCAAGACGATCTCACTCGAGAGGGCCAGGCCCAGCAGGACAAGGCCGAAGCACAGCGCAACGCGGCCAAGAAGGAAGCCGAGGCAGAGGCGGCCCGCGGCAGCGCGAAGGTAGCCGAGGAACGGCAGAAGTCCAACCAGAACGACTAGCTTGTTGGCAGGATGGGTCCGGCCCGTTTACACGGGCCGGACCCATCGACTTTCTCCGGTCCGGATTCCCCAGGGACATGAAGGTGGCATAGTTCTGCTCTAATCCGGGTACTCAGCGCTGCGCTGGCAGACATCTCCACGGGAGGTGCCTACGGGTCCATGGCACAACCGTCATGAGTTTTGGAGATGTCTTTGGACGTACTACTACTTACCGATGCCGATGATTTCGAATCGGTTCTGCCGACGCTGAACTCATTTGCGCACACGATGCGGCGCGCGCCGCTGGCCGACCACGTCGACGGGCATTCCGACAAGGCCGACGTCGCGATCATCGATGCACGCACCGACATCGCCGCAGCTCGCGGGGTCTGCCGCCGGCTCACGTGTAACGCGCCGGCCACTGCGGTGCTGGCCGTGGTCACACCGGCGGACTTCGTCACGGTTGACGTCGACTGGAATTTCGACGATGTGATGCTGCCCGCCGCCGGCGCGGACGAGTTGCAGGCACGGTTGCGTCTGGCGATCAAACGCCGGCGCAGTTCAGTCGATGGCACCCTCAAATTCGGCGACCTCGCCCTTCACCCAGCCAGTTTCACCGGGTCGCTGGCAGGTAAGGACCTGGGCCTGACACTTACCGAATTCAAGCTGTTGAATTTCCTTGTGCAGCATGCGGGTCGGGCGTTCAGCCGCACACGGCTGCTGCATGAGGTGTGGGGTTACGACTGCAACGGACGCGTGCGTACGGTCGATGTTCACGTGCGACGGCTCCGCGCCAAGCTTGGAACCGAATACGAATCGATGGTCGACACCGTCCGCGGCGTGGGCTACATGGCGATGACGCCGCCGCAACCGGAATGGATTGTCAACGAATCGACGCTGGGCTCGATCTCGATGTCCGCGCCAGCACCCACTGACTCGACCGCCCGCTGACGCGGGTCAAACTTGAGCTTAAATGCCCTGTTCTGCTTGAACTTTCGACGACTCGGGTCACGCGAAAAGCGGAAGTGCGCGTTTGCGCGCCAGTGCGTCCATGCCTTCCTGAATGCTGTCTTCGACCTCGCGGTACTTGCCGTCGACGTATTCGTCGTCCTCGGCGCGTGCGGGATCGTGGTCCAGCTCGACGACGGGCATGAACCGGGTCCTGATCTTGGCCGGCAGCGGCAGCTGCGGAAGCGCCGCCGGCGCGATGCCCCAGGGTAGCGACACTGCCAGCGGGAACACCTTGAGCCGCAGCAGGCGGTCGAGTTGCAAGACCTTCGACAGCCGGTCGCCGCGGATCAGCACCGGCATCGCGTCGGCCCCGCCGACGGTGGCGATCGGCACGATCGGTACGCCGGCACGAATCGCCATCTTCACGAATCCCGTCCGCCCGGCGAGGTTGGCACGATCACGCTCTGCCCATGGGCGCAGCGAGTCCACTTCCCCGCCAGGCCAGAGCGCCACATCACGTCCCTCCGCCAGTGCCGTGGCGATCGCGTCCGGGGCCGCCGGAAGCACGCCCATCGAGCGGAAGTAGCGCCCGATAAGCGGAATCGCCATCAACGCGTCATGGGCGGTGCCGTGCAACGGACGGTCCTGACCGAAGCGTCGCCACCATTGGATACCGACCGTCCACGCATCCCAGACGAACGGAGCGCCCGAGTGAATCCCCACCAAGAGTGCCGGTGGTCCGGGAATGTTCTCCCAGCCGTCCATCTCCATGCGGAACCAATAGTCAACCAAGACGTTCCAGAAGAACTTCTGGCGCTGCAGCGTGGTTTCGTCCTGGCCGCTGAGATCCCATTCGCCGGCGCGCTCGGCTACCCAGCCGCTTAGCCCGCCGTCCTGATCGCTGCGCTTGTCCTCCATGGTCGCCCGCGCCTGTTCGGCATGTCGCTGCGCCTGCTCACGCACTTCGGCTGGCCTGTGATCCGTATCAGTCATTTCTGTCGTGTACCCCGTTGCGCCTCAGACAATTCGCGGTATCTGTGCACCGAAACGGTTCCGGAATGGCCCAATACGCAAGCCTCCCCGCGCCACGGTGCGTGGCGCGGGGAGGGTTACAGCAACTATGCCTCGACGAACTCAGCAGGCTTAGGAGTGCGTGGGCCCGTTCGGAGCCGGGCTAGGCAACGTACCCGGTGCCGGGCTTGGGTTCGGTGCGCCAGGCGCCGAGCCCCCCTGCATGTTCGACGTCCAGATCAGAATGTCTTGCATTCCGTCGTTGTAGACGACGCCGTTCGGCGGTGCGCCGGTCACGTCGAAGTACAGCGTTCCGGTCGATTCGCTGCCCTGCGGGATAGGCGCCGGGTTAAGGCTGCCCGGGGCCTGAACCTTGTCGATCACCCGGTAGTTCTGCCCGTTGGGCCCGCGGGCGATGAAGTCGTTAACCATGGGGGTGACCAGCCCGCCATCCGACCTGGCGGTGATGTCCGCCTGGTAGAGGGTGCCTTTCGGGGTGTACCCGGGAATCGCCGCATTGCTGGGTTGCAGGTTGTTCACCGTGTAATTGGTGACCAGCGCCCCGTCAATGAGTGGTTCGCTGGCGCCAAACGGCTGAATGTTGGGCGGTGCGGCGGAAGCGGTCGCTGCGGCGAAAACGCTTGTCGCCGCGATTCCTCCAGCGGCAATAGCTGTCTTTACAGCAGTCTTATTGACCTTCATGCTCATTCCTTTCGTGTCGAACAGTCACCCTCGACAGGGCGACATTCGCTCGAGGTTCACATAACCCTTCCAGCGCGTCGCTAAACACGGATAAAACCCGAATTGCCTAGGCCGGGCCCCGCTACCAGCGCAAACAGCCGATATTCTGCGTCACTTGCCGCTTTGTGCCACAGCACCTTTCGCACCACAGGATTAACATCGGCATCAGAACCACCACTGAGTCACCCACACCACGGCAATCCAACTGGCCAATAGCCGGCGATTAATTTCTCACTAGCGGCCCCGGGCCCGGCGGTTGTGTTTCTTGATCGCCTCGACCAACTCTGATTTCGTCATCGTCGACCTGCCGCGCACTTCGAGCCTTCGCGCGACGTCGAGCAGATGCTTTTTGCTGGCATTGGCATCGACGCCCTCTGCCGAGGGACCGGTATTGCGCGGACCGCCGCCCTCGGCGAGTTTGTCGGACGGGCCCTTCGCTTCCTTCGGCTCCCAGTGGTCACCGACTTTCTCGAAGCTGTGTTTGACCGCGGCGTAGGCGACGCGGTGGGCCCGCTCTTCACTGCCGTATTCCTCGGCCGCCGAATCATGCGCCTTCGCGAAGGTACGTTGCGCTTTGGCGTTGGAACGCCGCAGCGTGCTCGGCAACTCGCCCTTCTTGGCCTTGCCACCTTTCGTAGTCTTCGGCATTCGATCTCCTCGTTTGTCACCTGCGCGCAACCTTTCGCCGCGCTCGGCCGGCGCTTGGCGTCGATTACCCGCTGTCGGTGCCTTCAATCAGCGTCGGGGAATCGCAAAACTCGGATGTGCGTCGAGAAGCTCCGAATATATGTCAATATCGTTGACATGGGTCAGATCGAAGACGCTCCACTCGGTTACCTGCTCTACCGGGTGGGAGCGGTTCTGCGACCGGAGGTTTCCGCTGTGTTGGGTCCGCTGGGCCTGTCACTCCCCGAATTCGTTTGTCTGCGAATCATTTCGATGTCCCCGGGCCTGTCCAGCGCGGAATTGTCCCGGAACACCAACGTCACACCGCAGGCGATGAACACGGTGCTGCGCAGGTTGGAAGGGATCGGCGCGGTGGCACGGCCGGAGTCGGTGTCCTCCGGGCGCGCGCTACCGGCCACGCTGACCGCTTCGGGCCGCACCCTGCTGAAGCGCGCGGAGGGCGCGGTCCGTGTCGCTGATTCGCGCATCCTGGCCAAGCTGACCCCGGCCCAGCAACGCGAGTTCAAGCGAATGCTCGACAAGCTCGGAGCCGACTGACTCCGGTTAGGCGGCCCCCTCGGCAGGCTGGATCCGCGCCCATGGCCGGGCCTCTTCGAGTTCGTAGGCCAGTTCCAGCAGCAGCGCTTCCTGGCCCATGTCGGCGGCCAGCATCATGCCGACCGGCATCCCATCTGCGGTTTGGGCCAGCGGCAGCGATATCGCCGGATCGCCAGTGACGTTCTGCCACGGGGTGAATGCGACCCAGTCGATCAGCCGCTTCATCAGCTGCTGATAGTCGGTGGGCGCGAGGTATCCGATTCGCGGCGTCTCGTCGGCGACCGTCGGCGTGAGCACCGCGTCGTAGGTGCGAAAGAACTCCGCGCTGCGCCGTCGCATCCTGCGCAGGCGCATGATCACCGCCGGTAGCCGGTGGAGATTGCGGCTGGTGTGACGCTCTAGGCCCAGCGTCAAAGCGTCCAGCCGGGTGCGGTCGAACGTTTTGCCGAACAGGCGGCGCCCGGTGCGCACCTGCGCCAACGCCAGGAACCCCCAATACAGCACGAAGTCGTCGCTGAAACTGGCCGGCACCGGGTGGTCCTCGACGTGTTCGACGCGGTGACCCAGTTCCTCGAGCAAACCGGCCGACTTCAGCGTCAGCTCGCGCATCTGCGGGCTGCACTCGCGGTGGACCGAACGGGTCACCACCGCAATCCGCAGTCGCTGCCGACCCGGGCCCGTGATGTCCCCGATCGGCGCCAGCTTGCGATTGCGCCAGGTGCGCTCGGCCTCCCGATAGAACGCCGCGGTGTCACGCACCGAACGCGTCAGCACACCGTTGGTGACGATGCCTACCGGCATCCGGCGCAGCTCCGGATCCAGCGGCAGCCGGCCGCGCGACGGCTTCAGCCCGACAAGTCCGTTGCAGGAGGCCGGAATTCGGATCGAACCGCCGCCGTCATTGGCGTGTGCGATCGGCACCACACCGGCCGCGACGAACGCGCCCGATCCCGAAGATGAGGCGCCGGCGGTGTAGTCGGTGTCCCACGGATTGCGAACGGGCCCCAGCCGCGGATGTTCGGCGGACGCGCTGAACCCGAATTCCGACATCTGCGTCTTGCCCAACGATGTCGGCCCGGTTGCCAGATACAGCTGGGTGAATTCGCTGTCGGCGACGGCGTCGAATGGCGCCCAGGCGTCGGCGCCCCGCATCGTTGGCTGGCCGGCGACGTCGACGTTGTCCTTGATGAACGTCGGGACGCCTTCAAAAAACCGGAAAAAGCCAGTCGCAGGCTTGGCCGCCGCGGTAGCACGGGCCTGCTCAAACGCCTTGTACGCCAAGCCATTCAGGACCGGATTGACAGTCTCGGCGCGGGCGATGGCGGCCTCGATTACGTCGGCTCTGCTGACCCAATCGGCGCGGATGGCCGCGCTGAGGCCGACCGCGTCGAAATCGCCGAGGGCATCGTCGCCGAAAGCGTGCACGCGTCGCATAGCACTGACGCTAGCGGTTCGCGGTCGCCGCCTAGGCCTGGCCCACCTCGAAGCGAGCGAACCGGGTCACCGTCACGCCGGCCTCGTCGAGTAGCGCCTTGACGGTCTTCTTGTTGTCGGACACCGACGGCTGCTCGAGCAGCACCGCATCCTTGAAGAAGCCGTTCAGCCGGCCCTCGACGATCTTTGGCAGCGCCTGCTCCGGCTTGCCCTCTGCCTTTGCGGTCTCCTCGGCGATGCGGCGTTCGCTGGCCACGACGTCTTCGGGCACATCGTCGCGGGACAGATACCGCGCCTTGAGCGCAGCGATCTGCAGCGCGACGGCATGCGCCGCTTCGGAACCGTCACCGGTGTATTCCACCAGCACGCCTACCGCCGGCGGCAGGTCAGCCGACCGACGGTGCAGGTAGGTCTCAACGGTGCCGTCGAAGATCGCGACACGACGCAGTTCCAGCTTCTCGCCGATTTTGGCCGACAGCTCGGCGATCGCCTGCTCGACGGTTTTAGTAGGCGAGCCTTGATCCATAGGAGAAGCCTTGAGCGCATCGACATCGGCGGCCTTGGACAACACGGCCGCCGCGACGATCTCGTCGGCCAACTTCTGGAACTGCTCGTTCTTGGCGACGAAGTCGGTCTCGCAGTTCAGCTCGATGAGCGCGCCGTCCTTGGCCGCGACCAAACCTTCGGCCGTGGCCCGCTCGGCACGCTTGCCGACGTCCTTGGCGCCCTTGATCCGCAGCGCCTCGACGGCCTTGTCGAAATCGCCGTCGCTTTCGGTCAGCGCGTTCTTGCAGTCGAGCATGCCGGCACCGGTGAGCTCCCGAAGCCGCTTGACGTCGGCAGCGGTGAAGTTCGCCATATCAGCCTTCCGTGGGGGTTGATTCGGTTGCGCCTCCAGCGGCGTCGGTGGTGGCTGTTGTCGTTGCCCCTGTAGTGGCAGAAGCCAGCAGTTCCTGCTCCCATTCGGCGAGCGGCTCTGCGGCCTCCGCCTCGGGCTTGCCGTCACCACGACCCAGTCCGGCGCGCGCCTGCAGGCCTTCGGCAACCGCGGAGGCGATCACCTTGGTGAGCAGGGCGGCCGAGCGGATCGCGTCGTCGTTGCCGGGGATCGGGTAGTCGACCTCGTCGGGGTCGCAGTTGGTGTCCAAAATCGCGATGACCGGGATACCCAATTTGCGGGCCTCGCCGACGGCGATGTGCTCTTTGTTCGTGTCGACGACCCAGATCGCCGACGGGACCTTGTTCATATCGCGGATGCCGCCCAGGCTGCGCTCCAGCTTGTTCTTCTCCCGGGTCAGGCCCAAGATCTCCTTCTTGGTGCGGCCCTCGAAGCCACCGGTCTGCTCCATCGCCTCCAGCTCCTTGAGGCGCTGCAGCCGCTTGTGCACGGTGGAGAAGTTGGTGAGCATGCCGCCCAGCCAGCGCTGGTTCACATAGGGCATGCCGACGCGGGTCGCTTCGGCCGCAACCGATTCCTGCGCCTGCTTCTTGGTGCCGACGAACAGCACTGTCCCGCCGTGGGCGACGGTCTCCTTGACGAACTCGTACGCCTTGTCGATGAAGGTCAGCGTCTGCTGCAGGTCGATGATGTAGATGCCGTTGCGGTCGGTGAAAATGAACCGCTTCATCTTGGGATTCCAGCGACGGGTCTGGTGCCCGAAGTGGGTGCCGCTGTCAAGCAGCTGCTTCATTGTGACTACGGCCATGCTTATGCCTTACTTGTGGTCGGTTGCTGCCTGGCATCGGGTGAAGCCTGGCCCTGGCGTCTGCCGCGATGCCGGACCCGTGTCGGAATCCCAAGGGAGACCGCTACGGGACCGCCCGGCATGCGGTGCGAACTCCTAGTGGAACGGGAGCCGCGGTGCAGGCGCGCGAAGTCAACCCGCGAACGGGCTGCGACGAGGAGTTTACACCGATCCAGCTGGTGGTTTTCCCAGCAGGCGTTCACACCGGGGTATTCGTCCACAGAGTGGCCGCACGCGGTTGGCCTGGTGGTGGGTGCCGCGCTGAACTAAGAGGGTGCGGTGGCTAGCGCTGGTCCTGAGCGTCGCCGTGATCAGCGCAACACCTGCGGTTGCCGACGACGTTCGGTTCGATTGGCCGTTGCGACCGCCCCCGGCCGTCGTCCGGGGATTCGACGCCCCGTCACCCAACTGGAATCCCGGGCATCGGGGGGTGGACCTGCCCGGCGCCCCTGGCCAGGCGGTATACGCCGCCGGTACCGCGACCGTGGTGTTCGCCGGGCTGCTGGCCGGGCGGCCGGTGGTGTCGCTGGCCCATTCCGGCGGATTGCACACCAGTTACGAGCCGGTTCGGGCAGCCGTGCGAGTCGGTCAGCCGGTGACGGCGCAGACCGTGCTCGGCGAATTGGTCGCCGGACACCCCGGCTGCCGCGTCCGCGGCGTGTTTGCACTGGGGCGCCATGTGGGGTCCGGCGTCGGGTGCGCACTATGTCGATCCGCTGGGCCTGCTGGGATCCACTCCGATCCGGCTCAAACCGCTGAACGGCTGATCGCGGGGCTAGGCCCGTGGGTGGGCCTGATCGTGCACGGCACGCAGCCGAGACACTGCGACATGGGTGTACAGCTGGGTGGTCGCCAGACTGGAATGGCCGAGCAACTCCTGGACAACCCGCAGGTCGGCCCCGCCTTCGAGCAAGTGCGTGGCCGCGCTATGCCGCAGCCCGTGTGGCCCCATGTCGGGGGCGCCGTTCACCGCGGAGACGGTCTGGTGCACGACCGTGCGTGCCTGGCGCACGTCGAGCCGCCGGCCCCGTGCGCCGAGCAGCAGCGCGGGTCCGGACTCCGCGGTGACCAGGGCGGGACGCCCGTCGGTCAGCCAGGCGCGCAGCGCGTCGGCGGCCGGCACCCCGAATGGCACGGTGCGCTGCTTGTTGCCCTTGCCGAGGACTCGCACCAGCCGGTGCCGAGTGTCGACATCGTCGACGTCCAGGCCGCATAACTCGCTCACCCGAATACCGGTGGCGTACAGCATTTCGACGATCAGCCGGTCCCGCAGCGCCAATGGATCACCTTGCTCGGCACCGGATTTCGCGGCGGCCATGGCGTCCAGCGCCTGATCCTGTCGCAGCACCGCCGGCAGGATGCGATGGGCCTTGGGCACTTGCAGCCGAGCGGCAGGGTCGGTGGTCAGCAGGCCGCGCCGCATCGCCCAGGCGGTGAACGCCTTGACCGCCGAGGTGCGACGGGCCAGCGTCGTGCGGGCGGCGCCGGCACTGGCCGCCGCGGCCAGCCACGTCCGCAGCACCGGCAGGCTCAATCCGTCCAGGCCGATTCCGCGTCCGTCCAGAAAACCGAACAGCGAGCGCAGATCACCCAGGTAGGCGCGACGAGTGTGCGCCGAACGGCCGCATTGCAGCCCCAGGTATTCGTCGAACTCCTCGAGGATCGCCTGCACTCCCCCACGGTCGCAGGCACGGCCCGCCGAGGCTTAGTCGACGCGCCGGAGTGTTTCCGGGGTGAGATCTTTGAGCGTGGGATAGCCGTCGACGGCCATGATCAGGTCCGCTTCGGCCAGCAGCGTGCGCAGCACGTGCACAATGCCGTCGACACCGCCGAGCGCCAAACCGTATGCGTACGGGCGGCCGACACCCACTGCGGTCGCGCCCAGTGCCAGTGCCTTGATGACATCGGCGCCGCTGCGGATGCCCGAGTCGAACAGAACCGGCAGGCCGCCGGCCGCCTCGACCACCGCGGGCAGGCAATCGATGGCGGGCAGGCCGCCGTTGGCTTGCCGGCCGCCGTGGTTGGAGCAATAGATGCCGTCGACGCCGCCATCCCTGGCGCGCCGGGCGTCATCGGGGTGACAGATGCCCTTCACCAGCAGCGGCAGCTTGGTCAGTGAGCGCAACCAGCCCAGGTCGTCCCAGCTCAACGGGTTTCCGAAGACCTGCACCCAGCGCAGCACGGCGCCTTGCGGGTCTTCCTCCGGCGGCCGTTGCAGGCCGGCGCGGAAAACCGGATCGCTGGTGTAGTTGGTCAGGCAGTGTCCGCGCAGCTGGGGGAAGTTCGACGTGCTCAGGTCGCGCGGGCGCCAGCCAGTGACCCAGGTGTCGAGCGTCACCACGATGCCCTTGAAGCCGGCCGCCTCGGCGCGCTGCACCAAGCTGGCGGCCAGCTCGCGGTCGGTCGGTGTGTACAGCTGAAAGAGTCCTGGCGTATCGCCGAAGGCGGCGGCGACGTCTTCCATCGGGTCGACGGTCAACGTCGAGGCGACCATCGGGACGCCGGTGCGGGCGGCCGCGCGTGCGGTGGCCAGGTCGCCGTGGCCGTCCTGGGCGCAGAGCCCGATGACGCCGATCGGCGCCATGAACAGCGGGGTCGGCAGGGTCAGGCCGAACAATTCGACGGATAGGTCGCGCTGTGCGGCCCCGACGAACATGCGGGGGTACAGACCCCACCGCTCGAAGGCCTCGCAGTTGGCCCGCTGGGTCCGCTCATCGCCGGCCCCACCCGCCACGTATGACCACACCGACGGCGGCAGCGCCTTTTCGGCCTTGGCTTCCAATTCCGGGTAGGCAATCGGCAGCGATGGCGCCACTCCGGCGAGGCCCTGCAGGTAGATCTCGTTCTGGTAGTCCCCGAAATGGGGTGAGAATGCCATGCGACGAGCATGCCAGCCGGCGGTGAGGCTGACGAGGTCCTAGGAAGCCCCGGCTTCTGCCTCAGCCAGTTCTTTCTTCCATTGCCGGAACGTCTCTTCGGTGCGGCCGCGTCGCCAGTAACCGGAGATCGACGACGCCCATTTCGCATCGACGCCGCGTTCTTTGCGGATGTAGGGCCGCAAGTTGTGCATGACGGTTTGCGCCTCGCCGTGGATGAAGACGTGCACTTGCCCGGGCAGCCATGGGGAGGTGGTGACCGCCTCGATCAGCGGCGCGTAATCGCCTGCGCGGTCCTCAGGAACCAGATCAGCGCGCCCACCGCGATAGACCCAGCGCACCTCGACGGACTCCGGTGCGGTCAAAGCGATCTCGTCCTCCTGGCCGGCTACCTCGATGAATGCCTTGCCAACCGCGTTGGCGGGCAACGCTTCCAGCGCAGCGGCAATGGCAGGCAGTGCGGACTCGTCGCCGGCCAGCAGATGCCAATCGGCGGCCGGGTCGGGGGTATATGCGCCGCCGGGACCCATCAGATAAATCGGCTGGCCGGGTTGGGCCGCAGCCGCCCACGTGCCTGCTACCCCGTGCTCGCCGTGCACCACGATGTCGACCGTGATCTCGCGGGCCGCGACGTCGACCTGACGGACGGTCATGGTCCGTACCGAAGGCCTTTTCTCCGGCGGCAGGTCGGCAAAACTGTCCAGCGTCAACGGCTGAGGCAGCCTGGCCACGTCGACATCGTCAGCGACGAACGCCATCTTGACGTAAGAGTCGGTGAACTTGCTGGGCACGAAGGTATCGAAAGCCCTGCTCCCAAGCACTGCGCGGACCATGTGCCGGGTGAGTTGTTTGGTACCGACGACTTCGAAGCTTTGCAGAGGTCGTCCTGCCACTTATTCCTCCTGTCCAGACCCGACCCCTCGTCGACTATACGAGTCGCGCTGTCGCCGCAGCTTGGCCGCCGCTAACGCGGACAATTCGCCACCGTCCATCGTGACGCTCGGCGAAGCCGGCTACCTCGAGGATCGCCAGCGGCCCCAGCACTTGCTCGGGCACCAGTCCCGCTGCAACAGCGATCTCGTCAACCGTGGCGGCGCCTCGGCCCGGTAGTGCCTCGTACACCTGACGCTCAGCTTCACTTACCCCGTCCAGCGCCGTGCTGGGTCGCGGCTCTTCGGATGCCAGCTCACCGATGCGACCAACCAATTCGACAATGTCGTCGGCCCGGGTGACCAGTTCCGCGCCGTCGCGCAGCAATGCATGGCAACCCGCCGAGGCCGACGATGTGACCGGTCCCGGCACCGCAGCCACCACCCGGCCCAATGCCCGTGCCCAGGCGGCGGTATTCGCGGCGCCGCTGCGCAGGCCCGCTTCCACCACCACCGCGGCGCCCGCGGCGGCGGCCACCAGACGGTTGCGGGTCAGGAACCGGTGCCGGGCCGGGCGGACACCGGGCGGATACTCGGTGAACAGCAGCCCGCGCTGGCCGATGCGATGCAGTAGTGCCGAATGCCCGGCCGGATAAGGGACGTCAAGACCACCGGCCAGCACTGCAATGGTGATTCCGTCGGCCGCCAGCGCCGCGCGGTGAGCCGCGCCGTCGATACCGTAGGCGCCACCGGAGACGACCGCGACGTCGCGCTCAACCAGCCCGGCCGCCAAATCGGCCGCCACGTGCTCGCCATATGCAGTCGCCGCGCGAGTTCCGACCACGGCGGCCGCACGGTGTGCCGCCTCGTCGAGGCGTGCGGGACCCAGTGCCCACAACACCAGTGGCGGCCCACCGCGCGGCCGCAGCGTAGCTGCGGCACCGCCGAATGCCGCAAACGCGAGCGGCCACTCGTCGCCATCGGGCGTGATCAATCGTCCGCCGCGACGGGCGAGCAGCTCGAGATCCTCTGCGGCCCGGTCTATTTCGCGTCTGGCCTCGGTGCGCCGCGCCAGGTCGTCAATGACCAAGCCGCGCCGGACCCGGTCGGCCGCCTCTTGCGGGCCAACACATCTCACGAGTGCGGCCAGTTCCGGGCAGGGCGGCTCGGCCACCCGGGACAGGTAAGCCCACGCGCACGACACGGGATCGTCGGGGCCGGCGATCATCGCTGTGCCCCCGGTTGCCGAAAGCTCAGCGCGGTAGCAACTTCGTCGAGCCCGGGCGAGCAGCGGCCGGCCAAGTCGGCCAAGCTCCATGCGACTCGCAACGTGCGGTCCAGGCCACGAATGCTGAGCAGTCCACGGTCCAGCGCGATGCGCAACGGGGTCATCGCGGCGTTGCCCAGACGGAACTTCCGTCGCAACAGCGACCCGCTGACTTCGGCGTTGGTGCGAAAACCGTGTGGCCGCCAACGCGCTGCGGCCGCGTCGCGCGCCGCTGCCACCCGCCGGCGAACCTCTGCCGTCGACTCACCGTCGGAAACCGAAAATGCCCCGGCCCGCACCGCATGCATCTGCACCCGCAGGTCCACCCGATCCAGCAATGGCCCCGACAGCTTCCCGAGGTAGCGTCGTTTGGCCGCCGCCGCACAGATGCAATCCCGTGGATCGGCCGGCGCGCACGGGCACGGATTGGCGGCCAGCACCAGCTGGAATCGGGCCGGGTAGCACGCCACCCCGTCGCGACGGGCGAGGCGAATTTCCCCGTCCTCCAACGGTGTTCGTAACGCTTCCAGCGCGTGCACGCTGATCTCGGCGCATTCGTCCAGAAACAACACTCCGCGGTGCGCGCGGCTGACGGCGCCCGGTCGGGCCATTCCAGACCCTCCGCCCACCAGCGCCGCGACGCTGGAACTGTGGTGGGGCGCCACGAATGGCGGTCGTGTGATCAACGGCGTGTCCCCCGACAGCAGCCCGGCCACCGAGTGAATCGCGGTGACCTCTAGCGACTCACCGTCCGACAGCGGTGGCAGCAATCCCGGAAGACGTTGCGCCAGCATCGTTTTACCCACACCCGGGGGTCCGGTCAGCATGAGATGGTGTGCCCCGGCGGCTGCGACTTCGACTGCGAAACGCGCTTGCGCCTGGCCCACCACGTCAGCCAGGTCTGCCGAGGGCTCCGCGGTCGTGGCTGCCGTGGTGATCCTGTCGTCCAGGTGGGCCGAGCCGCACAGCCAACCCTGCAGTTGGCCCAGGGTGCGAACGCCCCATACGTCGATGCCGTCGACCAGGCTGGCCTCCGCCAAATTGCCCACCGGAACAACGACGGCCGGCCAGCCGTCACGTTTGGCGGCCAGCACGGCGGGCAGCACTCCGCGTACCGGCCGGACCCGGCCGTCCAGCGACAGCTCGCCCAGCAGCACCGTCTTCTCCAGACGTTCCCACGGGTTCTTTCGCTGCGCCGAGAGCACGGCCGCGGCCAACGCGATGTCGTAGACCGATCCCACTTTCGGCAGCGTCGCCGGTGAGAGCGCGAGTGTGAGCCGTGCCATGGGCCAGCTGTTTCCGGTATTGGTGACCGCCGCCCGGACCCGGTCGCGGGATTCCTGCAACGCGGCGTCGGGCAGGCCCACCAGATGCACACCCGGCAACCCCGAGGTGATGTCGGCCTCGATCTCCACGATCTTCCCGTCCAATCCGCACACCGCGACCGAGAACGCCCGCCCCAGCGCCATCAGCCGATCCCCTGCAGGTGCATGATCTCCGGGATGCGGCGGTACCCGATCCGCACACCAATCACATCGATGCGGACCGCAGCCCAACGCTCGTCCTGTCCGGCCAGCCACAGCCCGGCCAGCCGGCGCAGCCGTCGAACCTTGCGCTCGGTGACCGCGTGCGCCAGGCCCCCATAACCGTCGCCGGTCCGGGTCTTGACCTCGACAAACACCAGGGTGCGGGTGGTCTCGTCGCAAGCGATCACGTCGAGTTCGCCATAGCGGCAGCGCCAGTTGCGGTTCACGATCCGCAACCCCATCCTCGTCAGGTGATCCACGGCGAGCGCTTCGCCCATCGCTCCCAACTGGACCCGCGTCATCGTCTTTTGGGTCGTCATGCGGCCAACCTGCACGGTGGCCCCGACATGAGATCCCGCGACGAAGCCTCGTGGGTCAGCGCATCGACCGGTTATCCCCAGTGACGCACTTATGCACAGCTGCTGACGCCAAAGGGCACCGTTTCACTGGGTCTTTGGTAATCGACGGAGCATTTCAAGCGCGATGAACAGCTCGGTCGCATCCCGGGGATTGTTCACCGATCGGCCGGTGTGCGTCTCCAGACGGCGAAGTCGTTGCCGGACGGTATTGGGGTGACAGAACATGTGGTGCGCGATCTGGTCGATCGAACCGCCGTGGTCCAGCCATGCCTCCAAGGTGTCGAGTAGAACGTCACGGTCATGTTCGGGCAGATCATTCAACCCGCCGAGAACGTTGTCGGAAATTCTCACCATCAGGTCGGGTGCGCCAACGACGGTCACCGCTAGAGCATCCCGGTCGAACACTGTGAGCGAGGATCGGTCGAGCCGCGATGCGTTCATCGCCGTCCGCGCATAGCGCAGTCCGCGGGCCGTCTCGGCAAGATCGCTGATAGGTGGACTGATCCCGATCCGGGTTGCGGGGTACTCGCGAAGCGTCTCAATCACCGCGGCGAGGCGTTGATCCTCGCCCAGGTGCAGGATTCCGATCTGAGTATCCGGCTGCAGACGCCACGCTGAGAAGACGCCGATGGAGGAAAGGCGCCGTTCGACGTCGGGAAGGACAGCGCGACCGGTACTGGCGAGCTCCGCGCACAAGACGACGTACGGTCCTCGCAGCGAGATACCCAACGTGTCGGCCGCGTTCCACAGATCGGCGGTGTCGGGCATCCGCCCCTCGATCAGCGCCTGCACCATCGCGGAGCGTTCCTGCTCACGGTTCAGGAACTGCTTCGTCATCACTTCCTGGTAGCCCGCGACCATTGCCTCGGTGAACTCGTCGAGCGCGCGCCATATCGTCGACGCTGCGCGCACCAGACTGGCGTCGGACACCAGGCCGTTGCGGCGAGCTTCGGCGCAGATCTCGTCCCAGATATATCGGGCACATACGCGATAGCAACCCATCAACACCGTCAGGGGCACGCCAATCTGCCCACGCTGGCGACCCGTTTCGACAGCGGTTTCGGTATTGAAACTCTCAGCGGGGGTCGTCAGCGAACCGAGAATGAAATCGAGATGACTTCGAGCGGTTTGCTTCAGCACCTCGTCGGGCACGGCCGCTTTGATCCGGTGAAACGCTATCTGCTCATGGATCAGACCCAACATCGCATCCGCATGCCGGTCCACGTCGTTGAGTAGGGCCGCACTAACAGCCGCAAGCTGGACATCGTGCGGTTCGGCTGCCACCGCCGAATCCTAACGACCATTGCACGCCCCTGCCCCCAGCACGTCTCCGCCGTAGGGGCGCGGGCGCGATACGTCGTTAACGGTGTGAGTTGCCAGCGATTGCGTTCGCCGCGTGCGACAGCCACCCCACGGGCCCAGGGCTCGATCGCAACCCCGGTGTCCGCACCAACATTTGCCGGCTGCAAACGGTATCCGCACGAACATTGCCCTGGCCATCGCCGTCGGTCACGATCGATGACGACGGTTCACACGAAACTCAGCTGGCATGCATCCCGACATATGCCCTTGCGATTGCCGGAACCCGGAAAGGTCCTCACTTCATGCCTGCTGTCGACGCCCATGAGGCGTACACCACCGACGAGGTAGCTGAGTTACTCCACAGCGCTATCGCCGACCGCGACCGACCTACGCAGATCAACATCCGCACCGCCGCAGTCGGTGCCTAGATCCGTGAAGAATTCTCCCGTTGATTACCGCGGCCAGACCACGCTGATCACCGGAGCCAGCTCGGGTATCGGTGCCGAATTCGCACACCAGCTCGCAGAACGTGGATCTGACCTCATTCTCGTTGCGCGGCGCCTCGATCGGCTGGAGTCGTTGGGGGAGAAGTTATCTGAGCGGTTCGGTGTCCGCGTCGAGGCGATCGCGCTGGACCTCAGCCAGCCTGCGGTCGGTGCGATCCTCGCCGCAGAAGTCGAACAACGTGGCCTGCACGTGACCAGCCTGATCAACAATGCCGGTTTCGGCACTTACGGGCAGTTCCACGAAGAGGATGCTGAGCGCGTACGCAAGGAGATTGCGCTCGACGTCTCGGCACTGGTGGACATCAGCCGCGCTCTCCTCGGTGCGCTGCGCACCAGCGGCACAGGCTTCCTGATAAACCTGGCCAGCAACGCGGCGTATCAGCCCACCCCCAACATGGCGGTCTACGGAGCCGCCAAGGCCTTCGTGCTGAGCTTTACCGAAGCGCTGTGGTACGAGTCGCGCGGCACCGGCCTGCGGGTACTTGCGCTGTCCCCGGGCGCCACCAGCACCGAGTTCTTCGATGTGGTCGGCACCGATGCAGCCGATGGCGGCACACCCCGCCAGACTCCCGCGCAAGTCGTCGATACGGCGCTCCGCGTGCTCGACCGCAAGAATCCGCCGCCGAGCGTGATCTCGGGGCGCCGCAACCAGATCATGGCGCTTGGCGGCCGCTTCGTGAGCCGACGACTGCTGGTCAGCGTGCTCGGCAGGATGACCGGTCAAGGTCAGCAGCCCGAATCTCCTGTTCCCCCAACATAAGCAGAGGTTCACCATGCCCCACGCCGGACTCACGTCCGTGCCGGCCCACCTGAATAACGAAGGAGAAGCAGCGATGCCAGCTGACAACGAGCCGTCCCGGGTTCTGGTGACGGGCGCAAGCGGCAACGTGCCAGTGCGTGGTGACACCACTCAAATGGTGTGATCCACACCGACGGTCCACTGGGAACGGCTGGGAAAGGAACAGATCTTGAAGGTTCTCGTCACCGGCGCGACTGGTTATCTGGGCGCGGTGGCCGCCACCGCACTGGCCGCCCGAGAACATGAGGTCGTGGGAATGGCCCGATCGCAGCGGTCCGCGAGCGCACTGCGCGAGCGTGGCATCCAGCCCGTGACGGGAGACTTCGGTGACCCGGCCAGCCTGGCCGGCGCCGTCCTCGAAACCCGGCCCGACGTCGTGGTCAGCACCGCCAGCGTCGGCGGGACCAGCGGGGACAATGCGGCATTCGCCCGTGACCGCGAGGCCGTGCGTGCCATGCAAGACGCACTGGCTAACTATGGCGGCGCTCTGGTGTTCACCAGCGGATCAGCGGTGTTCGGCACCTTCAACGGCGGGGACGCCACCGACACCGTCTACGCCGAGGATGCCCCATTGCCGCTACTCGAATCGGTATTCGCGCCCGCCTCTGCGGGTGTGCACCCGCTGTTGGTCGCCGGCTTCGCCGACGCGATGGCCGCCCGGATCGACACCGAGCGGGCCGTTCTGGCCGGCGATGGCGTGCGCGGCATCGTGGTACGGCCCGGCCTGGTCTACGGGAACGGCGGAAATTCCGACCTCAAGTCCCTGATCGATCGGGCACGGGTGGCCGGGCGCGCCGGGCACTGGGGAAGCGGCGGCACCACCCAGAGCTACGTGCACGTAGAAGACCTGGCCGAGCTGTTCTGCCTGGCCGCCGAACACGCACCGCACCGGGCGATCCTGCACGGCGTCACCGACGACGTCACCCAGCGCGAACTGGCGACGGCGATCAACCAGCTGATTGGAGCCGGTGAACAGACCGAGTGCCTCTCGCTGGAGCAGATGCTGGGCATCACCGCCGACACGGTCGGCGGCGTCGGCGGCTCGTTTACACCGCCGCCCACGGCCGCATCGGGTATCAGCCTGTCGCTGAACAAGCGCCTGTCCTCAGAAAACACGCGCAGGCTCCTCGGCTGGTCGCCCAAACGCGCAGACATCTGGGACGACATCGCCTACGGCTCATATGCAAACGCCTAGCGAGCCACACAGCGATCAAACCCCGCGGCCACGCGCCGTTGCGATCCGCAGCACCGCTGACTGCACTCGCGAGGAGAACGTCATGGACCCGCAACTGACCACGAAGTGATTGTCCTCACCGGTACCGGGCATCAAGGAAGGCGAAAGATCTGTGGACCTCTACGACGTGATGCGCACCACGTTCGCCGCGCGCGAGTTCACCGACGAATCGCTGCCCGACGGCGTGCTGTATCGCATCCTCGACAACGCGCGTTTTGCACCAAGTGGAGGTAACCGTCAGGCGGTGCGGATCATCGTGGTCCGCGACCAGCCGACCCGCGACCGCCTCGCCGAGTTGTCGGTGCCCGGGGCCCAGCGCTACGTGGCGCAGCTCGGTATCGGGGAGGCGCCCTGGAATCCGATCAGGCCGAGCGGCGTGCGTCCGGCGGACGTCGACACCACCGATGTTCCGGACGCCTTCATCGCACCCTTGCGCGGGGCATCCGTCGTCCTCGTGGTGTGTCTGGATCTGAGATACGTCGCGGCCACAGATCAGGACTTGAGCCGTATCGGCGTGGTCAGTGGCGCCTCGGTGTATCCGCTGGTGTGGAACATCCTGCTGGCCGCAAACGGCGAGGGGTACGGCGGCAACCTCACGACGATGGTGGTGCCCCAGGAGCCACGGGTGCAAGAACTATTGGCAATCCCCGATTTCTGTGCGGTCGCCGCGGTGTTGGCTCTGGGCAAGCCGACGCGACGAATCTCCAAGCTGCACCGCAAGACCGTTGGCAAAATCGCTACGCGGGAGCGATTCGACGGGCCATCGTTCACACTCGCTGACCAACCTCGCGCCAACCCGGACGGCTCAGCGAATCCGTAGCACCACCTTGCCGAATGTTTCAGGCCCGTCAGGCAGCTCGCATGCCCTGGCTACATCGGTGATCGGCACCTCGGCGTGGATCACCGGTCGGACGCAGCCCTAAGCGATCCGCGGCCACAGATTCTGCGTTAGGCCGCACGACCCTGCCCAGGATTTCCACGGTGAGGGTTGCCTCCACCACCCTCACCCAGCTGTGCGGCATCGGCGCCTTGACCGCCAGCAAGATCCTCGGCCTGGGTAGGCGTGCATAGTGGGTCGAGCGCGTCTGGTGTAGACGTCAGTAGGATTGGTCGTTGGAAGACCGGTATGCCTCATGAGTACGTTTGCACGCAAACGGATTTCACATGACCGGGATCTGCCGGGAGACAAGAGTCTGCGTGAGATCCTTGCGCTACTACCGTGGTTTTGGCGCTTGGTCGGCGTAACTTGGTCGGTGTTAGAGGCGGCAAACTTGTCGACGGCACCGGTGCGACCTTCCAGGATTTGGCGGCGAGGCCGAGTGTTTAAGGCTGCTGCACAGCTGAATTGGATCCAGCTGCACGCGGTTGGTCCTCGGCTGTTATCCGCGTGTTGTATTCGGCGCGCGCCGATTGATCGATATCCGTCAGCACGGTGTCCGCCCGCATGAGATGGTGAATTGCATCTCGCCAGCTACGCGGCATCACCGACATCGCGGTATTGATCGCGCCGGTATATCGGGGCACGTACACATCCCGGCCCCGTCCGCGCAGCACCGCACGAACAATGGCTTCGCCCACAACAGTCGGCTCGACCCGGCGCACGCCACGCGCTGAGCCGAGCCCGTCAGCCATCTCGGTTGCGATGATTGCCGGCATAACGATGGAGACGGCAATGCCGCTGCCACCAAGCTCCCCGCGCAGCGATTCGCTCAGGCCGACGACGGCGTGTTTGGTGGCGGAGTATGTCGCACCGCCCGGGGAGGCTATCTTGCCGCCTATTGAGGCCACGTTGACGACGTGGCCGCGGCCACGAGGACGCATCCGCGCAAGGGCGAGTTTCGTGCCGGTCAGTACGCCACCGAGGTTGACGGCGATCTGGATGTCGGTGAACGCGTCGGTTTCATCCGCGAACAGTCCCAGATGCTGAATGCCTGCGTTGTTCACCATGACGTGCAGCGGACCGAGTCGGTGTTCTACCTCGTTCAGAAATGACTCGAAGCTGACCCGATCGGTGACGTCGAGCGGAAGGCCGGTCGCTCCCCTACCGATCCTCTCGGCGGCGACACGAGCGCCTGCCGCATCGAGGTCTCCTATGGCTACCAGGGCACCTCGATGTGCGAATGCGTTGGCCGTGGCGAAGCCGATCCCGCGGGCGCCTCCTGTAATCGCCACGACTTTCCCGCGCAGGTCGAACTGCGCTGTGCGGGTGCTCATTTCGCGAGTCCTGCATGCCTGCGCAGGAATTCAACCTCGACACCCAACACGTCATCGAAAGCAGCGCCGCCCTCGTAGACATCGTAATGACCGCCTTTGATGCGGTACAGTTCGGCGCGCTCAGCAAGCTCGGCCACTCGCAGGGCCTTCGCGACCGGAGCCTGTGTGTCGGTTTCGGGGACGATCAGCAGGATGGGGATGCGAATCGATGCTGCGCGGCGTACAGGCCGGTTCCTCGAGATACTCAGAAGTGAGCGCGCGGCTAGGCGGTTATGCCAATCCTCCGGTTCCCGCGGCGTCACCAACTGTTTGCCGAAGGGAGCGTCGGGGGTGTCGGTGACGCCCCACTGCCCCGGCGGCACGTTTATGGGTAGGTAGATCGGTGTCCGACCGAACAGGGAACCGATCCAATCGGCCACCGCGACCGCCGTGAGGGGAATCGATCGACTGGGTCGAATCTTCGTCGCTCCCGCGAGGCCGTCGACCAGTGGGGATTGAGCGACGGCTCCCGCGAGTCGGGTGTCCGAAGCGGCGAGCGCGGTGACGTGCATGCCGGCGAACGACGTGCCCCACACGAAGATCCGTTGTGCGTCGATCTTGGGATGTGCTGCTGCCCAACCGATCGCGACGCCGTAGTCCTCGCGCTCGCGCGGGACGCTGAGCTCATCGCGGGGCCACCCGGTCGAATCGCCCCACTGGCGATAGTCGATGACCACCACGGCAAAGCCTTCGCGGCAGAACCGTTCCGCGAACGGCTGCAACCCGCCTGCCTTTACTGCGCCCATGCCGTGTGCCATGACCACCGCCGGGTGTGGGCCTTGCCCGGCGGGCTCATAAAACCAGGCGTCTAACTGTTGGCCGCGGGGCGCGGGGATCCGCACGGTCGTGCGGCGCGGCGGGATTCTCGTATTGCGGGTCGGTCATGATCGGTCTTCCTTGCTTTCATCGTTAGGCGGTGCGCCGGCGGTGGAGTCGAAAAGTCTTAGTGAGCGGTGAGAGTGCTCGGGATGATGCGGTTGCGCTGGAGGTCAGCGAACAGCTCCGCGAACATGCGATCTGTCTCGATGAACGGGGCGAAGCCGTACCGTCGTGCCTTTAGTGTCGACCGCGCAATGTCCCAGTCCGACCCAAAGATGGCGTCCGCGAAGCCCCACGAGACGATGTCGGAATAAGCGTATGGCTGCAGGTTGTGCTTCGCGAGAATGCGATCCCACACCGGTCCCTTGTCTGCCATGAATTCGGTCAGCGAGATGTGCCGCGGTTCCGCGTCAGGGAGGCCGAACATGTCCGCGAACTTCGGCCAGATGTTGCACCAGCGGAAGTAGTCGCCGTTGGTGATGTTGAACGCTTCTCCCGCCGCTGAAGGCGTGGTCGCTGCCCACTGCGCCGCCTGGGCAAGGATGCGCGCGTCGGTAACTTCATAAAGAGCCGTCCACGCGCCCGGTTTACCGGGGAACGAAAACGGGACACCCAGTTCACCGCAGATCGCCGCGTACACAGCGATCGCCATGGTCAAATTCATCGGGTTACCCACGGCGAACCCGCAGACCGCCTCGGGGCGAAGGGCCGACCACGCGAAGTCACCGCGCACAGCGGCCCCTTCGAGCCAATCCTGTTGGTCGTAATAGAAATTCGGCGGCATGTGCCGCGGGTCATCTTCGAGCGCCGGCGTGCGAATCGGCCCGAGGTGGCTGCCGTACCACTTCCCGCCCTCCATCAGATTGACGTGTTCCAGGCTCGATGACGCCGAGCTCAGCGCCTCCACAGCGTTAGTAAGGAGGGCGAGGTTCGCGTCGACCTCCAGAGCGCGAGTGGGCATGGGCTGGTAGGCCGCATAGAAGACGTGCGTAGTGTTCTTGAGTTCTGCGAGCGCAGCAGTCGCGCTGTGCCTTTCGCGCAAGTCGACCGACAGGAAGCGGGCCGTCGTCTCGAAATCGGGAGCCCGTCGCGACAGCGTGACTACATCCCAGCTCGGGTCACTAGTGAGGTGATCGATCAGTGAGCGCCCGATTACTCCTAGCCCACCAACGACCACTGCGTGTCGATCAGACATTCCCATCCTCCATAGTTGTGAGTCTTTTGCCGATGCGCGCCGACGGTCGCTAGGCGGCAGCGACGACGCCACCGTCGACGGTGTAGTCGGCTCCGGTAACGTGTTTCGACACGTCCGAGGCAAGGAAGGCGATCACGCGAGCAACGTCGCCTGGATCACCGACCTTCTGCAGCGGTAGTTTTCGAACTTCCTTGGCGAAATGATCGATAGCCGCCTCTTTGTCGAGGCCGTATTCCGCGGCCAGCGAGTCGCCGAAGCCACCCGGCCGATCCCACGCCGGTGTTCGCGTCGGGCCCGGCGAGACACAGTTGGAGCGAACTCCAGCAGGACCGAATTCGATGCTGACGGCCTTCGACATCATCAGTACCGCGGCCTTGGAGACGCTGTAGTCGACGAAGAATCGGTCGGGGGAACGTCCCACATCTGAGGCCACGGACACTATTGCGCCTCGTCCTTGTTCGACCATGTGCGGCAACGCGGCACGACACGCACGAACGGCCGAATAGAAGTTGAGATTCATCAGCTCGTGCCACTCAGCGTCCGACACGGCCAGGAAACTCTCGCGAAATGGGAAGGCGCCCACATTGTTCACGAGCACATCCACGCGCCCATACATTCTCATCGCCTCAGCGATTACGAAACTTGCGCCGTCGGGCGTGGACATATCGACCGTGAGTGCGGCAACACTGTTCGACAGTTCGCCGGCGGCTGACGGATCGATGTCCGCGGCGACGACCTTGGCGCCTTCGGCGAGGAATGTCTTTGTCGTGGCCAGACCAATCCCCGACCCCGCCCCAGTAATCACAACAACGCGGTCAGTCAATTGAAAATCCATCGAGGTCTCCTTCTGAAAGTGTCAAGTACACCGGCGACACTGCCGATCGGGAATCACAGCGGCGCTGAGAAACACGCGGCCCGGCGAGGTAGTTCGTGCTCGAACTCACGTGGTGGAGGTCGCGGCCATGCCACTACCTTGGCCGCTCCGTCGATATATTGCAAAGACGAGATTTCTCAATTCTCTATAAGCAAACGTTATACTTATGCGGTGAACCTTCTGCAGCTCCGTTACTTAGTGTCCATCGCCGAAGAGGGTTCCTTCACCCGCGCAGCGGAGCGACTGCTCGTGGCTCAGCCCTCGCTTTCGCAACACATCAAGAGCCTCGAACACGAACTCGGCGGAGCGTTACTGGAACGGATACCCAAGGGCGTTCGCCTTACCGCGGCCGGCAAAGAGTTCCTGCCCGAGGCGCGCGCTGCCGTCAAACATGCCGATCGCGCAAAGCGCAACGTGCGCAGCGTGTTCGGACTCGAAGGTGGAGAACTCGAAGTGGCTACCGTGACGTCGGTAGCCTTCGGATTGCTACCACCAGCCTTTAAACGGTGGCATGCAAACCATCCGTCGATCAGGATTGCCCTGCGCGAGTTCACACACCGTCAGGCACTGGACGACGCGGTGCGAGCGGGCGTCGGTGACATAGCAGTCGGACCTCGCCCGCCCCACTGGAAAGGCCCGCTGGTTGCTCTGGGATGGGAAGAGTTCGTCGTCGTCTTGCCCCGATCGGACCCGCTGACGAAGCGCAAAAGGGCGATATCGCTCGAGGAACTCGCAGACCGCGATTGGGTTCTCTACGGGCCCGACCATGGATTGACGCACCTGATTGAGACTGCCTGCGCACACGCAGGCTTCGTTCCTCGGGGCGCTGCTCAAACAGGACAAGTGGCGGCGGCCGCGCATCTCGCGGCGTGCAGCCTGGGAGTGACGATCGTCCCCAGCAACGTCCTACCACCCGGCCTCGACGCCGATGTACGAAGTCTGAAGTCGCCACTGGTTCGTCAAATCGTAGCCTTCACCCGCCGGAATTGGTCGCCGCTAGCAGAAGCATTCCTGGAAGCACTCGTCGCCATGCCCTGGGAACAACGGCCCCACTCAGCGACTGTCGTGGACTAGCTGAGTCGATCCATCCGTTGGCACAGTCGCGCGGACTACGCCGGCGAACGGGCATACGGACGGGCGCCGCGCAGGCGCACACGTTGCTGGAGTCGGGCAGCACAATCGGCAAGGTTGTCCTCGACAAGTGACGCCAAAATGCACATTTCACGGGGTCTTTGGTAATCGACGGACCATTTCAAGCGCGTGAAAAGCGGGTCAGGGGTGGGGGTACTTGCGGGCCGCCGGCTCGGCGAACTTGTCCAGCTCCGGGAGGTTGACCACGATCGGATCGGGGTCCGAACGGGTGACAACCCAGACGGTCGGGCGCTCGGTGGATGCGTTGATCTCCTGATGCACCGTGTGCGCGGGAATGAAAACGAAGTCTCCCGGACCCGCCTCAACGACGTGCTCCAGACGGTCGCCCCACCGATACCTGGCGGTGCCTTCCAGCACGTACAGGATTGTCTCCTGATCGCCATGATGGTGTGCACCGGTCGCTGCGCCGGGTAGCACCGTGCTAAGGAAGGCGCTCAGTACCTTGGCGTCGGGGTTGCGGCTGTCGAACGCGACCTCCCGGAGCAGTCCCGGGGTCTGCGGGGTGTCATCGGAGAGCTGGTCACGCCGAACGACGCGTACCGAAGGCTTGTTCATCGGTGTTTCCTTTCCGTCCTTGGCCGACCAGCTGAGCGCTGTGCCCGGCCACGTGCAGCCCGAACGGGTAGCGGGTCGCAGACTGCCAGGTGCCCTCAATCTGCAACATTTGACCAGCTGCGCGCGCACCGCAACATGGCCCGCCCGGCCTGTGTTGGTGGTGGGTCAGATGTGGCGCTGCGCGCCGCCGTCGACGCTCCATTCGGCGGCGGTGACCTGGCACGAGAGGGGTGAGACGAGGTAGGCGACGACCTGTGCGATGTCGTCGGGCTGACCCATCCGGCGAGTGAGCAGTGGTCGGATTTCGGTCACCATGCGGGTGATCGCGGTTTCCTTGTCGGTGCCCCACACCTCGGCGGCTTGGTCGCCGAAACCGCCCGGCCGGTCGTAGAGCGGGGTGCGGGTGGGCCCGGGGACCACGACGTTCGACCGGATGCCTTGGGGGCTGAACTCGGTGGCCAGTGAGGTGGACAGCGCCAGCAGCGGAAGTTTGGCCGCCGCGTAGTCGAGGTTGCCGATTTCCGGCAGCCGCGCGGAGTCGCTGCCGAGGTGGACGAGGCTGCCGCCGCCGCCAGCGAGCATGGCGGGCACGGCGGCGCGGCTCATCCGGCGGGCGGCGTGGAAGTTGAGGTTGAAGGTGGCCAGCCACTGCTCGTCGGTGATGTCGAGGAAGCTGGTGCGGGCTTGTAGTCCGCCCGCGTTGTTGACGAGGGCGTCGATCCGGCCGTGCTGTTCGAGCACGGTGGCGATCACGCGGTCGGGTGTGGCGGGGTCGGTGAGGTCGGCTTGGACGGCGGTGCCGCGGGCGCCGGGACCGGTGTCGATCGGATCGCGGTCGACACCGACGACCGATGGCTCCTTCTTCGGTGAGCAGGCGCGCGGTGGCTGCCCCGATGCCTGAGGCGGCACCGGTGACGACGACGATCTTGTCGGTGAGTTGTAGGTCCATGGTGTTCTCCTTTGGGGTGGGTTCAGCAGTGCGGGCGGGTCGCCGCCGCGCTGGGTCGGGGGAAATCCGAGGTCAGCTGGGCGCCAGCCACGGAACTAGGAGGTCCCGGCTGGTGGCGAGGAGGGCGATCACGAGGGCGATCGCGGGGCTTCGTCGGGGACGCACGGCCCTGCCACGGCCCATCCGGGCGATCTGCTGCTGGTGCCAGGCGCTGTTGAGGAGGTCGTCGACGGTCTTGTGGCCGAGGGTCTTCGGCGTCACCAGGCTCTTCTCGGCGGTTCCGTCCAGGAGGCGTTGCGGCAGGTCCGGCTCGTAGGTGATGGGGCGTGCCAGTCCGACGATGTCGACCGCACCGCTGTCAAGTGCGTCGTTCATGCCCTGCCGGGTGCGGAATCCGCCAGTCAGCATGACCGGCACCGACAATTCTTGGGAGAACCGTTCCGCGAATTCGAGGAAGTACGCCTCCCGTGCGCGTGTCGATTCTCGCTGTGGCATGCCCGTGACCATGGCGGTGCTCTCGTAGGTTCCGCCGGAGATCTCCAGGAGGTCGATGCCTTCCTTCTCCAAGGCGCGGGCGACGGTCAGGGAGTCGTCGGCGTCGAAGCCGCCGCGCTGGAAATCGGCGGAATTCAGCTTGACGGCGATCAAGAACTGATCGGAGGTCATCGCCCGGACCTCTCGCACCGTCTCGACGAGCAGTCGCATCCGGTTCTCCAGTGAGCCGCCCCAGCGGTCGGTGCGCCGATTGACCAGCGGCGAGAGGAACTGGTTGAACAGGTAGCCGTGCGCGGCGTGGATCTGCACGCCGTGGAAGCCGGCGTCGGCGGCGATCCGGGCGGCGCGGGCGAACCGGCCGATGATCGCGGTGATCTCCGCGTCGGACAGGGCGCGGGGCGCTCGGAAGAGCCGGTTGCCACCGACGGCGAGGGGCACCTCGGATGGGCCGACAACGTCCTGTCGACGCCCGGGCAGCACGTTGCCGCGCATCGTCTGCCGCCCTGGGTGAGACAGCTGCAGGATGAACTTGGCATCGGTGCCCTCGGTCACCGCGGCCCAACGGCGCAGTTGCGCGCGGTGTCGGCCGTCCTCGATGACCACGTTGCGTGGTGCTTCCAGCGCCGCGCCGTCGACCATGACGTTGCCGCTGATCAGCAACCCGGCGCCGGAGTGCGCCAACGCCGCGTAGGCGGTGATGAGCTGGTTGGTCGGTGCGCCCGCGACTGTCCGCGAGATGCTCGCTGGTCGCGGCCTTCGCGAGCCGGTTCGCCAGAGTGATGCCGCTGCGCAGGGTAAGTGGCTTGGACAGCGCATCGCGCCGGACTGCCGTTGGGTTCTCATTCATCTGACTTCCACCGTCCACGTTGAGTGTATGTCGTACTTGTACATCGTATAGTTAAAACTATACATCGTATAGTTGTCAACGCCAGAGATCGGAATCGTTCGTCCTACCAGGTCAGGCCTAGTTCGCCGCGGGAGAACCTTGCTCTGCGGTGGCGGTGACGCCGGCGATCAGCATGTCGAGCCCGAGGCTGAAGTAGGCGTCCGGACTGGGGCACGCGGCCAGCACGCTGGCGGAGGACACGACGCTGGGATAACGCCGCAGGGGCAGTCCGCTCAACGACGCGGTCTTGCGGCGGATTGCGTCGTCACGGGCCTCGGAGTCAGGACCGTACTCTCGCCCCGGCTCGCTGGTTACGAGCATGGCGACGGCGTTGAGCAGGTACCCGCCCACCTGGGCAGCCTGCTCGGTGGAAAGCCCCGCGTGCCGCAACAGCGCCAGCGTGCGCTCGGCCACTGTCAGCCCGGCCTCAGAGGACAGCACACGGTCGGAGACAAGGCCGGCCACCTCAGGATGCGGGCGCAGCGCGTCCGATAGCGCTTCGAGGATGGAGCGCAATTGCTCGGGCCAGGGCTTACGGGACGGCGCCGGAAGCCGGACGTCGGCAAAGAGGCGTTCGGCGATGCCGTCCAGCAGTTCGCCCTTGTCCTTGAAGTGCCAGTACAACGCCATCGGGGTGACTTTGTGATCCTGGGCGAGCCGTCGGATGGTCACCGTGTCGAGGCCCTCCGCGTCTGCCAGCGCGATGGCCCCGTCCACGATAGTGTCGCGACTCAGCCGCTCACGGGCCACGGGTCCGCTTCTCCTGTTCGCCATGTCGCCAAATATACCCTGTACAGGGCCGCATATACGTCGTACATGCTTCGAAGAGGGTAGCGATGGCGCAGAGGAACGCAACGTCAGTCGCTATGCAACACACGAAATCGATAGGAATGAGGGCGGTGCAATCTGAGCCAGATGTACATGGTCAGCCCGAGCTGCTCGACCAACCCGGTTAGCCTGCCGCCGCGTCGGGCACCAACAGAAATGCAGTTGCGCCACTGGGTTGCCGGTAAGAACCTGAAACGTGATGATGCTAAACCCTTTGTTGCTCAAGTTAAGTCGTCTCGAGAAAACCGAGGATATTCGCCGTACTCGGCCGTCGAGCTCCTGGCGGCCGGCGCGACGACCGGTTATCCCCAGCCCCCTGTCCATCCACAGGCGGCGGACGTCGCGGGCTACGTGATCCGGTCGGCCCTGGTGTAGACGTTCATCGAGTCTTCCCGCAGGAATGCCGCCAGCGTGATGCCGGACTCCTCAGCCAGTGAGACCGCCAGTGATGACGGCGCGGACACGGCGGCCAGCACCGGAATGCCGGCCAGCACGGCCTTCTGCGTCAGCTCGAACGATGCCCGTCCGCTGACCAGCAGCACCGTCGCGCTCAGCGGCACCCGCTGGTGTTCCAGCGCCCAGCCGATGACCTTGTCGACCGCATTGTGCCTGCCGATGTCCTCACGCACCACGAGCATGGTGCCGTCCACACCGAACAGCGCCGCGGCGTGCAATCCGCCGGTGCTGTCGAAAACCTTTTGCGCTCTGCGAAGTTGACCGGGCATCTCCTTGAGCGTGGCCGCGGCCACCGTGGCGGGGTCGTCGCCCGGCGAGAACCGGCTGATCACCCGCACCGCGTCCAGCGACGCCTTGCCACAGACCCCGCACGACGAGGTGGTGTAGAAGTTGCGGGTGACATCGAGATCGGGCGGCCGCACGGCGGGCGCCAATGTCACGTCGAGAACGTTGTAAGTATTCGCGCCTTGGGCATCCCGGCCATTGCGCCCGCCGCAGTAGCGAATGGTGAGCACATCCTCACGGCCCGCGATCACCCCCTCGGTGAGCAGAAACCCTTGCGCGAGTTCGATATCCGAGCCCGGCGTGCGCATGGTCACGGTGACCGCGGTGCCGTTGACACGGATCTCCAGCGGCTCCTCGACAACCAAGGTCTCCGGCCGGGTGACAGCCCGATCGGCGGTGAGATGGTGTGCGCGCCGACGCGCCGTTACGTGCCCCACGAGGTCATTTCACCGTTGTCAGGGCCGGCCGCCACCGCCGCCGGCTCCACCCGGATCGTGATCGCTTTCGACACTGGGGTGTTCGATTTGGCAGCGGTGTGATCCAGCGGAACCAGCGCATTCGCCTCCGGGTAGTAGGCCGCGGCATTGCCGACCGGAGTCGAATACGCCACCACCAGGAAGTCCTTTGCGCGCCGTTCCTGCAGCCGTTGATCGGCATCGGTCCACTCCGAGACCAAGTCGACCCGCTGGCCCGCCGTCAGACCCATTGACTCGATGTCGGTGGGATTGATGAACACCACCCGACGGCCACCCTTCACTCCGCGGTAACGGTCATCGAGCCCATAGACCGTGGTGTTGTACTGGTCGTGACTGCGCACCGTCTGCAGCACCAGTCGGCCCGGCGGCACCGGCACCCACTGCAGCGGGTTGATTACGAAGTTGGCTCTGCCTGTGCTGGTGCGGAATTCGCGTGCGTCGCGCGGCGGGTGCGGAAGCTGAAATCCGTCCGGCTGGCGCACCTTCCGGTTGTAGTCGGTGCAGCCGGGAACCACTGCGGCGATCGCGTCGCGGATGGTGTCGTAGTCAGCTGCGAACCGCTCCCACGGCACCGGATGCGCTACGCCGAGCAGCCTGCGGGCCAACTGGCAGATGATTTCCACCTCACTACGCACCTGGTCGCTGGGCGGATGCAGGCTGCCACGTGAAAGATGCACCATCGACATCGAATCCTCGACCGAGACAACCTGTTTCCGCCCACCACGGATGTCACGGTCGGTGCGGCCCAGCGTCGGCAGGACCAGCGCGGTGTTCCCGTGCACGAGGTGGCTGCGGTTGAGTTTGGTCGAAATCTGCACCGTCAACGCGCAACTGCGCAAGGCCGCCTCGGTGACGGCGGTGTCGGGGGTGGCCGACGCGAAATTGCCACCCATGCCCATGAACACCGTCGCCCGCCCGTCTCGCATCGCGCGGATCGCGGCCACGGTGTCATACCCGTGTTTGCGGGGGCTGGTGATGCCGAACTCCCGATCCAGGGAAGCCAGGAACTGCTCGGGCATCTTCTCCCAAATGCCCATCGTGCGGTCACCCTGCACGTTGGAATGCCCGCGCACCGGGCAGACGCCCGCGCCCGGCTTGCCGATCATGCCGCGCAGCAGCAACAGATTGGTGATCTCGCCGATGGTGGCCACGGCGTGGGTGTGCTGGGTCAGGCCCATGGCCCAGCACACGACGGTGCGCTGCGACGCCATCAACATCGCAGCCACGCGTTCGAGTTGTGGCCGTTCGACGCCGCTGGCGGCGAGCACGGTGTCGAAGTCGATCTCGATGGTCCGGCGCCGATACTCCTCGAACCCCGCGCAGTGCGCTTCGACGAATGCCTGGTCGATGACGGTGCCCGGGGCGCGGTCGTCGGCCTCGAGCAACAACCTGCCCAGCCCGGCGAACAATGCCATGTCGCCGCCGATGCGGATCTGCACAAATTCGTCGGCAATCGGGATACCTTGCCCCACAAGCCCGTTCACCTTCTGCGGGTCCTTGAACCGGATCAACCCGGCCTCGGGCAGTGGGTTTACCGCAATGATCTTGGCGCCGTTGGCCTTTGCCTTCTCCAGAACCGCGAGCATCCGCGGGTGATTGGTGCCCGGGTTTTGTCCGGCGATGACGATCAGATCGGCGCGCTCGACGTCGTCGACGGTGACCGATCCTTTTCCAATGCCAATCGACTCGGTCAGCGCCGAGCCCGAAGACTCGTGGCACATATTGGCGCAGTCGGGCAGATTGTTCGTACCGAAACAGCGAACCAGCAGCTGATAGCAGAACGCGGCTTCGTTGCTCGTGCGACCCGACGTGTAGAACACCGCTTGGTCGGGGCTGTCCAGGGCATTGAGCCGCTCGACGATCAACTGGTAAGCGGCATCCCAGCTGATCGGCCGGTAGTGGTCGTCACCGGGTCGCAACACCATGGGGTGGGTGAGCCGGCCCTGTTGGGAAAGCCAATACTCGGGCTTCGCCGACAGCTCGGCTACTGAGTGCCGGGCGAAAAACTCCGGCGTGACAGTGCGCGTGGTGGCCTCCTCGGCGACGGCCTTGGCGCCGTTCTCGCAGAACTCGACCAACTTGCGTCCGCCGTGCTCCTCCGGCCATGCGCAGCCGGGACAGTCGAAGCCTTTGCGCTGATTGAGCCGCGCCAGCGTCGCCGCAGTACGCAGCGCACCCATCTGCTCGAACCCCCGCTGCAACGAGACCATCACGCCCCGCATCCCCGCCGCCTCGTGTTTCGGGGGCGCAACGGTCACCGCGTGTTCGTCATAGTCGGCGGGGATGTCGCCAGACGCGGCGGAACGGTGAAACCTCACGAAATCAAACTACATTGGCCCGCGGCTGACTGCCCGGAAGGCGATTTTGACCAACGAGTCACAGCGCCGAGGCCAACGCCGCCAACGTCTCTGCCGAGGAGTGCACGGGTCGCCAGCCGAGCTCCGTTTTCGCCTTGGTGGTGTCCATCACCACCGATGTCCGGGCGATATGCAGCCATTCCAGCATGGAAGGGGCGAACGGCACCCGGGAAATCGCCGCGGACGCCGCCGAGGCAGCGGCGGCGGGAACCCGCACCGGTCTGCCGCCCAGCGCCTTGACCACGTCGGCCACCGTTACCAGGCCGTCCCCGGCAATGTTGTACGAACCCGGCGGCGCCGGAGCGGTGGCCGCGAGCGCGATCGCGGCCGCGACGTCGTCATGATGGACCAGTTGCAACGGAAAACCGGGATCCGGCACGACGGGCTTCAACACCGGCACCGCCTTGGCCACGGCGCGCACCGGGCCGGGCAGCCGGTTCCACGGCATCGCGTCGGCCAGGGCGGATGCTTTGGGCCCGGCGACGATGCACGGCCGCAGGATGAATACCTCAAGCGACGAATCTTTGCTGATTTCGGCGAGCAACGCCTCACATGCCGCCTTCTGCGCGGAGTAGTAGTGCTCGGGTGACCCACGCGGCGGCACGTCCTCGGTGAGCGGGACGGGATTGTCGGAGTGGTAGCCATACGCCGCCACCGACGAGGTGTAGACCAGGCGTCGCGGTCTCTCGCCGGCAACCGTTGCCTCGAACACGTTGCGCGTGCCTTGCAGATTGATGCGTTCGCTCTCTTCGCGCGACCCCATGATGATGAATGCCAGGTGGACCACCACGTCAGCCTGCGCAACCAGTGCGTCGACGGCCTCGCGGTCGAGGATGTCGCCTTGCTGGTAGGTGGTCTTCACCCAGCCGCGCGAAGACGGGTCAAACGGTCGCCGCGCCATCCCGACGATGGTCTCCACCGCGGGTTCGCGCTCCAGCGCCGTCACCGCGGAGATGCCGATCTCTCCCGTCGGTCCGGTTACCGCAACCGTAAGTCCCACCTCAGGTGTCCTTCCCTGCTGCGCCGCCCCCAAACCGCGATTACGAAAACCGCTGGTCGGCATCGTGACTTTCCCCACCGCGACCGGTGAGGGCTGTATTTCGGTGGGTATACCCTATGGTCGGCGCAGCGGCGCATCTGCAGCGCTGACCCGCAGCTGGGACTTGCCGGTAGGCCCAGAACACACAGCGTGTCGAGGTCGTGTGCGGAACCCGATAATCTACGGCCATCGAAGCGGGTCGAATCACCGACGCCGTCGGAAATGAGGCACAACATGGCAGACGAATCGAATGCCGGCACGGACGAAGCGCTACCTGGCGGAGAGAAGGCCGACCCGGCGACGGTCTTCGCGGCCCTCGCCGAGATCATTTATCAGGGCTCGGACGCCGGCGAGATGTACGCGGCCATCTGCATCGCCGCGACCATGATCGTCCGCGGCTGCGATCACGCCAGCCTGTTGGTGCGCGATAACGATCGTTACATCACGGTGGGCGCGAGCGACCAGCTCGCACAGAAAATCGACGAGCTGGAACGGCGCGCCGGCGACGGCCCGTGCATCGATGCGATCGAGGAGGAGACTCCTCAGATCGACACGAACCTCACCACACCGTCTCTTTGGCCCCAGCTCGCATCGGTTCTTGTCGCAGAGACACCGGTGCGCGGCGCGATGGGATTTCGGCTCCTGGTCAACAAACGCAAAGGGGCTGCGCTCAACCTGTTCAGTAACACACCCAACATGTTCGACGCCGAGTCCGCCGGGCGAGCGGCGGTTTTGGCTTCGTTCGCCAGCGTGGCCATCAACGCGGCGGCTAAGGGGGAAGATGCCGCCAGCCTGCGCCGAGGGCTGCTCAGCAACCGCGAAATCGGCAAGGCGATCGGCATGTTGATGATGCTGCACGACATGACCGAAGACCAGGCGTTCGACCTGCTGCGGCGGCACTCCCAGGGCCTGAACATCAAGCTGGCCGACGTGGCGCGAGAGGTCATCGGGAGGCGCGGTCAGCTGCCGCCCAACGACGAGAATCAGCTTCCGCCGGGCACCTAGCCAGGGCCGTTCGAGGCTATTCCGGCAGCCGCAGCTCGGGCTTCTCCACCTCTTCGATGTTGACGTCCTTGAAGGTGACCACCCGCACCTGCTTGACGAACCGGGCGGGCCGGTACATGTCCCACACCCACGCGTCGGACAGTCGCAGCTCGAAGTAGACCTCACCGTCGGCGTTGCGTGGCATCATCTCCACGCTGTTAGCCAGATAGAAGCGCCGCTCAGTTTCCACCACGTAGCTGAACTGGCCGACGATGTCTTTGTATTCGCGGTAGAGCGAGAGCTCCATCTCGGTTTCATACTTTTCGAGATCTTCGGCACTCATCTGCTCAGACGTCCTTTTCCTGCCAATTTCGCCGACTTCCCGTTCGGGCCGTTAAGGGCCGGCATCGTCGCCGGGTCGGAAGTCTGGTCCCATCTTTCCTCACGAATATTCGCCGCCCAAGCCCGGAGGGTCCGGTTTGCACTCCGCCACCACCCGGGCGTTTGACCCCTCCGACCCTATGGCCACCCGCCGCACGTTGATGAACGAATAGCGGTGCTCGGCGCAGGGACCCAACCGGGTCAGCGCCAAGCTGTGGGCGGGCGTGCCGTAGCCCTTGTGCTCAGCGAAGCCATAGCCGGGGTGCTCAGCGTCCATCGCGACCATCAGCCGGTCCCGGCTGACTTTCGCCAGCACGCTGGCCGCGGCAATACAGGCAGCCGCGGCGTCTCCGCCGACCACCGGCAGCGACGGCATCGGCAGGCCAGGCACCCGAAAGCCGTCGCTCAGCACATAGCCGGGACGCACCGGCAGACCGGCCACGGCACGGCGCATGCCTTCGATATTGGCTACGTGCACGCCGCGCCGGTCGACTTCACCTGACGGGATGAACACCACGTGGTAGGCCAGGGCGTAGCGGCAGATCAGGGGGAACAGCTTCTCCCGCACCTTTTCCGTGAGCTTCTTCGAATCATCAAGGGCTGCAAGGCTTTCCAGTCGCCCCGGCCCCAGCACGCAGGCCGCCACCACCAGCGGGCCCGCGCAGGCGCCCCGGCCGACCTCATCGACCCCGGCCACCGGCCCCAGGCCGCTGCGGTGCAGCGCCGACTCCAGGGTGCGCAACCCTGACGACTTGCGGATCACCGTCCGCGGCGGCCAGGTCGTGGCCATGGCTACTGGTTCTGCTGAGGGTTCACCGAACCCACACCACCCCATCGTGACGGCGGCCAGACGATGAACCTCGCCTTGCCGATGACATTGGGTACCGGCACCGTCCCCGACATCGGGTCGCCGGTGCACAGCACACCCTTGAGCGCGTCGGCCGGAACGCTGGTGCAATGGGCGCGCGAGTCCGCCGAGTGCGTGCGGTTGTCCCCCATCACCCACAGCCGACCCTGCGGCACGCTGACCGGCCCGAACTCGCTGCCCAGGCACGGGTACACCGACGGGTCGGCCATCATGGTGGCCGGATCCAGGTACGGCTCCTTGAGCGGCTTGCCGTTGACCGTCAACCCGGTGTCGGCTCGGCACTGCACCGTCTGCCCTCCGACCGCGATGACCCGCTTGACCAGGTCGTTCTCGTCAGGGGGCACGAAACCGATGAACGAGAGCGCGTTCTGGGCCCAGCGCAGCGCGGGGTTGGGAGAACGGATCGACTTGTATCCGATGTTCCACGACGGCGGCCCCTTGAAGACGATGACATCACCGGGGTGCGGTGGGCCGAAGCGGTAGCTGAGCTTGTCCACCATGATGCGGTCGCCGACACAGCCCGTGCATCCGTGCAGCGTCGGTTCCATGGATTCCGACGGAATCAGGTAGGGGCGCGCCACGAACGTCAACATGACGTAGTAGAGCACCACCGCGATCACCGCCAGAATCGCCAGTTCGCGCAGCGCGGACTTCTTCTTGGGCTCCGGCTCGCCCGCTGCCTTGTCCGGGGGCGCATCCGGGTCGCGGGTGGAAACCTTCGGCTCTGACTGACCAGCGTCGGACTGGGGCTCAGGTGAGTCCGTGGTATCGGTCACGAGATCAGCGTAGCCAGCGCAGTTTGTGCCCTTGTAAACCGCCGACTAAAGCGCCGAAGGCGACCCGCACGGGCCGCCAAGGCATACCTGGTCAGCGCTTCTCCTTGATCTTGGCCTTCTTGCCGCGGAGTTCACGCAGGTAGTACAGCTTGGCGCGGCGGACATCGCCACGGGTCACCACCTCGATGTGGTCGATGTTCGGCGAATGCACCGGGAAAGTCCGCTCGACGCCAACGCCATAGCTCTCCTTGCGCACGGTGAACGTCTCGCGGATGCCTCCGCCCTGCCGGCGGATCACCACGCCCTTGAATACCTGGATGCGCTCCTTGGCGCCCTCGATCACCTTGACGTGCACGTTGACGGTGTCGCCCGGGCTGAAGGCCGGGAGGTCGTCGCGCAGCGACGCCTGGTCGATGAAGTCCAGCCTGTTCATCGTGAGAAGACACTTCCTCGGGATCGCGGCCTGCGGCAGCTGCCCACACGCAGGTGCGAGCCGGCCACCAAGCCGATGGGTTTTCGGGCTTCCGGGCGTATCTCGCAGCAGGCGGGAAGCCGCCCGGCCCGCTGACAGCATCGAGACAACTGGTCAATTGTGCCAGACGGCCCGCGTGCTTTGAAAATCACAGGTAAACCCGCGGTTCATGGCGCGCCAAAGGCGCTGGTGAATGGTACACATGATTCGGGTCAAAACGCGCTATTCGAACCCGAACCTCAGCGTGATGCCCGGGGCAGATGGCGATGCGGCCCGCCCACGCACGTTTCCAAACGTCCGGAGGAGACCAATGCGCGCCCGGCCGCTCACTGTGCTCACCGCCATGGCGGCGGTGACGCTGGTGATGGCCGGGTGCGATGAGGCAATCGTCGAGGCGAAGGTCCCCGCGAAGGTATCCAGCAAGCCGGTACACGGCGCACCCGATCGCCCGGCACAGCCCGCGCAGCTGGTCGAACTGCTGCCGGACGGCGTCACGATGCCCGGGCCACCGCAGGCAGTGCCGGGCTCCGGGTTCGCTGGACTGCAGGCGCGCATCCAGCAGGCGACCGATGAAGCCGCCGCCAGCGGGGCCACCCTGTCGGTAGCCATCCTCGACCGCAAGACCCATCAGCTGGTCTCTAACGGCAATACCCAGATCGTCGGCACCGCATCGGTGGCCAAGCTCTTCATTGCCGACGATCTGCTGCTGGCCGAATCCGAGGGCAGGACCATCCTGTCGCCGGAAGACCGGCAGGCATTGGACGTCATGTTGCGGTCATCCGACGACGGCGCGGCCGAGAAATTCTGGGGCCAGGGCGGCGGAGACGCCATCATCACCCAGGTCGCGGGCCGGTATGGACTGTCATCCACCACCCCGCCCGACGACGGGCGCTGGTGGAACACCATGAGCTCGGTGACTGACCTCGTCCACTACTACGACGTCCTGCTCGACGGGTCGGGTGGGCTACCAGCGGAGCGCGCCAAGATCATCGTCAACGATCTGGCGCAGTCAACCCCGAACGGAATCGACGGCTACCCACAGCGATTCGGCATCCCCGAGGGTCTGTACGCCGAAACGGTGGCGGTCAAGCAAGGTTGGATGTGCTGTATCGGCAGCGCCTGGGTGCATCTGTCGACCGGATTGATCGGCGCGGACCGCCGCTACGTCATGGTGGTCCAGTCGCTGCAAACCTCCGATGACGCCACCGCGCGCGAAACGATCACCCATGCGGTCAAGACGATATTTCCCAACGGCCGGATCGCGTCGACGCCCATCGACTAGTCGCTAGACAGGTCGGGCCGGCGTTCCCGAGTGCGCCGCTGCGAAACCTCGCGACGCCAGGCGGCAATTCGCGCATGATCACCGGATAGCAGAACGTCGGGAACGTCAAGGCCACGCCAGCTCGGCGGCCGGGTATAGCTCGGCCCCTCCAACAGCCGGTCCAGTTCCGGCGAGTGCGAATCATCGCGATGTGACGCGGGATTGCCGAGGACTCCGGTCAGCAGCCGCAGCACCGCTTCGATCATCACTATGGCCGCCGACTCTCCGCCCGGCAGCACATAGTCGCCGATCGAGACTTCTTCGACCCGCATCCGTCGGCCGGCATCCTCGACGACCCGCTGATCGATGCCTTCGTAGCGGCCGCATGCGAACACCAGGTGCGCCTCGGCGCTCCAACGCTGGGCGGTGGCCTGCCCGAACAGTGTGCCCGCAGGGGTGGGAACAACCAATAGCGTTTCGGCGGAACAGATTTCATCGAGCGCCTCGCCCCACACCGGTGCCTTCATCACCATGCCCGGACCACCGCCGTATGGCGCGTCGTCGACCGAGCGATGCACATCATGCGTCCACCGCCTCAGATCATGCACCCGCAGGTCAACCAGACCAGACTCGATCGCCTTGCCCGGCAACGATTGTCGTAGCGGGTCCAGGTAGGCCGGGAAAATCGTGACGATGTCAATCTTCATGTCGATACCCACCTGCTAGCCCAGATCCAGCAGGCCCTCGGGCGGATCGATCTCGACAGTGCCCTCGTCCAGCGACACAGACGTGACGATCACGCCGACGAACGGCACCAACACTTCCCTCATTTCGCTACCGTCTTTCCGCCGTACCGCCAACAACTCACCTGCCGCGGAGTGCAGCACCTCGGCAACGATGCCGACATCCTGCCCCGTCGTGGTCCGGACGTGCAGGCCCTCGAGCTGATGGTCGTAGTACGTGTCCGGCTCGTCGATCGGCGGCAGGTCATCGGAATCCACCACAAACAAGCTGCCGCGCAACGCATCAGCGGCGTCGCGGTCGTCTACACCAGTCAACCGCACCAGCAGCCGCCCGCCGTGCTCGCGAACTTCAGCGACCACATAGCTGCGCTCCTGGCCGCCACCGCGAGATTCCTTGGCGCGCAACGTAGTACCCGACGCAAAGCGGGCAGCGGGATCGTCGGTGCGGACCTCCACGACCACCTCGCCGCTGATGCCGTGCGCTTTGACTACGCGCCCGACTAGCAGCTCCATGAGCAGCGCAACCCTACTGGTCGGTGTCCACCACGTCGACGCGGATACCGCGGCCACCGATACCGGCGACCAGCGTGCGCAACGCGGTCGCGGTACGTCCCCCGCGACCGATCACCTTGCCCAGGTCGTCGGGATGGACGTGTACTTCCACAGTTCGCCCACGCCGACTGGTCACCATGTCCACCCGGACATCGTCAGGGTTGTCGACGATCCCCCGAACCAGATGCTCAACAGCGTCCACGACGACGGTACTCATCGAGCCGTCAGCTTTCGGTGGCCGGTGCGGACTGCTCGCCACCCTCGGCCGGCGCCTCCGGCTTCTCGGCTTCAGAGCTGGCTTCAGGGGCGGCTTCGCCGGCGGGCTCCTCGGCAGCCTCGGCAGTCTCGGCAGCCTTGGCGGCCTTCTTGGCGGGGGCCTTCTTCCTTGGTTTCGCGGCCTCAGTGGTAGGCGCGCCGTCGGCGGCAGCCAACGCGGCGTTGAACAGCTCCAGCTTGCTGGGCTTGGCGGGGGCGACTTTCAGCCGGCCCTCTGCGCCGGGCAGCCCTTTGAACTTCTGCCAGTCGCCGGTGATCTTCAGCAGCTTGAGCACGGGTTCGGTGGGCTGAGCACCCACGGAAAGCCAGTACTGGGCACGCTCGGAGTTGATCTCGATGAGGCTCGGGTCTTCCTTCGGGTGGTACCGGCCGATGACCTCGATTGAGCGGCCGTCGCGCCGCGTGCGTGAATCGGCGACGGCGATTCGGTACTGGGGATTGCGGATTTTGCCAAGCCGAGTGAGCTTGATCTTCACAGCCATGGTTGAGCGATTTCTCCTGTGTGTGTCACGCTGCAATTCAGCGACCCGGGCAGGATGCCCGGATCCGGTTTTGCCTCGCGTGTGTGACCAGCCGCGCAAGCACCCTTGCAGGTGGGTCGCACGGCGGACAGCCGCCTATTGTGCCAGAACGCGGCCCTTCGAAAGAAATGCACCAGAAATTCGCCCAGCCGGCGTCACATCACCTTCTGGAAGACTTTCGATTCGACCCGGCGAGTCATCCGCCAGCCCTCGGGGGTGCGCGCGAACTCGTCGTCGTACCACAATCCGCAAAACAACACCTGGTCCTTATCGCCGGGAAGCACCATCGGGTTGAAGCAGATCACCCGCGACGACGCCGTGTCCCCGTCGATGCAGACCGAGAAGTTGCCGAGCATGTGCGCATACACCGGGAAGCTCGGCAGCACCTGCGACAGCCACTCCTTCACCTCGGGGTAGCGGCCGTCGATGCCTCCCAGCGCCCGGTAGTCGATGTAGGCAGCTCAAGGGCACTTAAATCTAGGCTGTGCCAGTCGAGTCACAATCCCCCGCACACACAGGTGACACGGCCCAACACCCCATCAACCCCTCCCCTCTCCTGGGAGCGATGTGGGTAAGCTGCACGCCGTAAAACTGGCACCGATGTCAAGCGAAAGCGGAGGCAATGAACGGTACTGAAATCGTCGACACTATCGAGATCCAGCAACTGCTAGCCCGCTATTCCCGCTCCCTCGACACCAGGGACTGGGAGCTGTACCGCTCCGTGTTCACCGAGGATGCGTTCATTGACTACGCGGCGTCAGGAGGGATGACCGGCCAGCGCGACCAGGTTGTTGAGGGGCTGATTAGCACCCTCGGCACCTTCGACTGGAGCGGCATGCACTACATCACCAACATCGAGGCCGAGGTGACCGGCGACAGCGCCCTAGTCCGGGCGGCGGTCTTCAACCCAATGCAGTTCCCCGGCATGAAGGGGCTGACCTACTTCGGCGGCTACTACCACCACGACATGATCCGCACCCAGGACGGCTGGCGCAGCCGCAACCTTCGCGAGGAAGTGCTCTGGTCCGCTAACGCGCCACTGAGGGCGCGATGACCGAGACCCTGGAAGACCGTGCCATCAAGCTGACCGCAAGGCCCGTCAAAGCCGCTGTCTACCTTCGCTAGTCGCTAGACCGCACCGGGGAAGGTTTGGCCGTCGCACGGCAACTTGAGGACTGCCTACGGCTGTGCGCCGACAAAGGCCGGGACGTAGCCGAGATATACGAAGACAACGACACCAGCGCCACCAAAGGGTTCAGGAAGCATTACCAGCGGATGCTGCAAGACATCCGCGACGGGAACCTCGACGCCGTCGCCGTTTGGGATCTCGACCGACTCCACCGCCAGCCCATCGAGCTAGAGGAGTTCATCGCCCTAGCAGACAAGAAGAGCCTGGCGCTAGCAACAGTAGGCGGCGAGACCGACCTGTCCACCGATGGCGGTCGATTGTTCGCCAGGATCAAGGGTGCCGTGGCACGCGCCGAGATCGAGCGCAAGAAGGCCCGCCAGCAACGGGCATCCCTACAGCGGGCGCAATCCGGACGCGGTTGGGGGCCGAGAGCATTCGGCTACAACGGCGACCACAACAATCCCGAGTTAGTGCCGGATGAGGCAGCCGCCGTCCGGCAGGCCTACCACGATGTGCTGGCCGGTGACAGCGTGTACTCGGTGACTACGCGTCGGCGCAGGTGAGCCATGTTCGCTGGACGGGATCTACAGTGGCCCGTCGCCCCTGCGCTGTGCCAGGGCTGGCGCGTGGCACAGGTGGCACAGGTGGCACAACAGGCACAGCGGCGCGCGCCGAGACTCCTTGCGGCCGAGGGTATATCGCGTCTCAGCGGTTCTGTGTCGTGTTGAGCATCATGGGCACCAGCGGAGCGGGCTTAGTGGCTCAGCGTGGCTCCCAGCGGCCCCGCAATGGCCATCCGCTGTCATGGCATCGCCTCGGCCCACGCGATATGTCCCTCGAAGCCAAGCGTTCTCGCCATGTCGCGGTAGCCAGGTTGGGTTGACAGTTACCTATCCGCTGGCCGTCATCACCGACGTGGCGACGGACGTATGTTCATCCCGTGCGCGCCTCCGGTTTGCCAGCAGTACGCGAATCGTGGTGATGTGCAGGATGATCGAGAAGGGCACCATGTATGCCGGAAAGAGGACCATCGGCCATTGGGTGAACACCGAGGTCGGTGGGTTGGTATGCACCACGGCGAGAGCTTGGGATGCCAAGAACCCGGTTCCCACCGCGCCGACGAAATCAAGCAGGCCAAGCACCGACCATGCAACGGGAATAGCGATCGACGTCGACCAGATCAGGGCGATCACGGCGACGCAGGCAGTGACACCGACTGCGATGTCGCCGAACGCGGCCGGGTAGGCGAAGAAGCCGGGAAGCTGACCGCCGACCTCCAACACCAGGAACACGCATCCCAACCAACGAGCGGTCTGTGATATCAGCAGCTCGGCGAGCGTTCGCCGGTCGGCCAACAGCTTATCCAGCGACGACCAGCGTGCCACCGCAATCGGTCCAATAACGATCAGCGCGAAGAACAAGTACACCAGCCACGGCGGCCGGTCCGGACCATCGTGAAAAGCCTCCACCTGGGTGTATCCCGCTGACAAGCCGAACCACACCGCGAACACGGCCACAAGGGCACACCCCAGCCTGAGCGACTCACTGGTCGAACGGCCATGACGTATCGCAGACCGATACATGATCACCGGCACCCACACGGTGAAGACGACAGCTACCGAGACCACCAAGATCGTGATGGTCACCGGAACGTCGGGAATCGGATGATCCACCGCTTCCTCCTCAACCAGTCTGTTTCGAGACAAGGCGGGACAAGGACTGCCGACCGACCGCCTTTATGGCATTGCCTCGGCCCACGCGATATGCCCTTCGAAGCCAAGCGTTTTCGCCATGTCGCGGTAGCGATCCCTGAAGTGCGCATAAGTCGCGGCATCGCCGTGAGCCTGCGCCAGTAGAGCGCGTAGTCGCAACAACCAGATGTCGCGCATCACCAGACCCTCTTCGGCTGGCGCGGCCGCTAACCGCTCGATCGCGGCTTCGGCTTCGGCCACGTCAGCGTCGGCGCTGCGATCGAGCAGTGTCTCCACTAAAACACCTGTCGCAGGAATGCCCCACATCTGCAGAAGTCCCTCGCGGAACAAATGGTCGGTGGCGGCGCGCATGAACGGTATGGCGTCATCGCGATCTCCACGCCGAGCCCTCTCCCGTGCCGCATAGACATCGACGATCGGCACTTCGGGCTGGTTGTGGCCCCGGCGCAGGAACACTTCGCTGACCTCCGCGAGGAGCTTGTGTCCTTGGTCACGTTCCGCCTCACTATGGCGGTGCACCAGCGCGGCCCCCAACGTCATCCGCGCGGCGGACAGCGCGAGGTCATCACCGGATCGTTCCGCAATCTGCAGGGCATCCTCGATCTCGCGCATCGCGGAATCGTCGGGCCTCAGCACGCCACCGAGTATTCCCGGCAAATAGGTGTAGGCGACCACCGTGACGTAGGAGTAGGGGTCGACGCTGCGGGCCATGGCCAGGGCCTGCTGCAGGTCGTCGCGCCATCCAGGACGACCCAGGCCATAGCGGACCATAGCCCGCGTCGTTAAGGCGAACGCCAACGGAGACCCGACGATGAAGTTGCCTTTAGACCGGTCACCCTCAGCCAGGTCGATGACCTTCTGTGACCACCGCAGCATGTCAGGCCACTCGGCGGTCATAGCCTTGGCGCGGATCGCCGCGAAGGACAGCCCGACCGTCAAGGTCGGATCGCCGATCGACTCGATGAGGGCCATGGCTTCGGATGCCAGCTGCGACGCCTCGCGCATCCGGGCCTGATACACGTGATCGATCACCAGCCCTGCCATGGCGATGGCCAGTGACGCCTTGTCCCCGGCGGCGGCGCACAACTGCCGCAATTCCTCAAAGCGGTCACCGGCCACGTTCATATGGACTCGATAGGCGATACCGCACAACATGGTTCGAGGGGTGATGCGCATGGCTGTTCGGTTGGGGTCCTCGGCGGGTAGGGCGTCGGCGATCTTTTGGGCGCGCTCCCAACTCAGCCGCGCCGCAGCAATGTCGCGGTTGGTCGCCCAGGTTGCGGCGCGCATCTGCCAGCCGTAGGCGGCGTGCAGCTCACCGGCCGCCTCCAGATGTTCGGCGATCAGCGCCGCCTGCTCCTCGGCCGCCGCCGGATCACGCGATTCGATGGCGGCCGCTACGCGCCGGTGCAGCTCAGCGCGATCCGATTTGAGCTGTGACTCATAGGCCACCGTGCGGATCAGCGGATGGCGAAACACATACTCGGGTTGTCGGGTGAACCTGATCTGATCAATCAGCTCACCCCCCAGCAGGTCCTCCAGGGCAGGATCAACCCCCAGCGTTTCAAGCAGGCCCGGGTCGAACCGTGAGCCGATGACCGCCGCAGCACTCAAGGTGCGCTTGGCCGCCGAGTCCAGGCGGTCGATGCGGGCGGCAATAGTCGCCTGCAATGTCGCAGGCACGCTCACCTCGCTAACATCCGCCGTCGACACGTAGCCGCCGCGCTCTCCGCGCAGCACGCCACGCTCGGCCAGTTCGCGAACGATCTCCTCGGCGAAAAACGGATTCCCGGCGGCCCTTTCGGCGATCGTCTGGCCCAGCGCGCCATTCGAGGGGTCCGGCCCGAGGAGCTCGGTGACCAGTGCTGCGGTCTCCGAATCGCTCAGCGGCGCAAGGGCGATGCTCTGAGCACCGGGCACCCGGCTCAACGCGCCCCGATATTCGGGGCGGTAGGTGAAGAGCACCAGCGAGGGCGTCTGCGGGGTCACAGCCACAAAGTCCGCAAGCATGGATTCGCTGACCTCGTCGATCCAGTGCACGTCCTCAACGACATAAACCGCCGGGGCTCGGCGGGCCAGCGACGCGGCATTGACGAGCGCAGTCAACCGCCGCCGCCGGGCATCGGGATCGATCTTGGGCAGCTCCACCTCGGGATCGGCGATGCCCAGCAGGTCATCGAAGAGCAACAAGTCCTCCGGCTCGGCATCGGGCACCCGGGCCCGTACCTGCGTGCGGGCGGCCGGGCCATCCAGATCAGCCACCCCGAAGGCCGCACGCAGCAGCCGCGCCACCACATAGAAGGGCACGTCGCTGGCGTGCGATTCGCAGAAGGAGGTGAACACGTCGACACCCCGGGCGGCTGCCATTGCGGCGACCTCCCGTGCCAGACGGCTCTTACCGATGCCAGGTGGGCCCACCACGCCCACCACTGCGCCCTGGCCGTCGACAGCGCGATCCAACAAACTCTCGACGGCGGATATCTCCCACTGCCGACCGACCAGGTTCGACTCAGCGCGCCCGACAGCATGACGCCCTTCCGGCACGTCCAGCAGTCGCTGGGCGCAGACCGGTTGATCGGTGCCCTTGATGCGGACAAACTCAGCATCACCGAGCACCGCAGCGCCCTCGACCAGCCGTGCGGTGGATTCGCTGAGCATCACCCCGCCCGCCGGTGCGACGGATTCCATCCGCTGGGCCATACCGACTTGTTCACCGACGGCGGTGTATCCGAAAGAGCCTGAACCGATCTCACCGGCGATCACTTGGCCTGAGTTCAGCCCCACGCGTAACCGCAGGTCGATACCGTCGCGGTTCTTGACCTCAGCGGCCAGCCGGGCGCTCTCCTCCTGGATGCCAAGCGCCGCAAGACAAGCGCGGACTGCGTGGTCCTCCAAGGCTATCGGCGCACCGAACACCGCCATGACCCCGTCGCCGGTGAACTTGTCCACCATGCCGCCGTAGCGTTTCACCACCGCCGCGCACCGGTTGGCTAAGTCGACCATGATCTCGCGCAGCCGCTCCGCTCCCACCGCCGCAGCGATGTCCATGGAGCGCACCACATCGGCGAACAGGACGGTGACCTGCTTGTACTCCGCATGGGTGTCCTGCTCGGTGACCGGTGAGCCGCAGCCGTGGCAGAACCGGGCGTTCTCCAGCGGCTCAGCGCCACACGTCTGGCACGCCGTCGCTGCGGTCATCCGACCCTCCGCCGCTTCCGGCCCCCGAGTTTCCCGGTTCACCAGCATAGGGCGCTAAACGAGTCGCAGACGACGTTTGATTAGGTCGGCATCAGCGGCACGTCTTGCGCGTTAAGTGGACGTATCGACAATCGGCGTGTGTCGCGCGGCAGTCACGTCCATGGTTTCACGCAGCGCGGGTATCTCGTCGAGCAAGCTGGCGAGATCATCGCGCTCGATACGCAGCACCTCGGCCACCCCGGTCGTCGTTACGGTCGCAGAACGCAGTTTGCCAGGGCGGAGCACAGATTCGCCGATCACCTCGCCCGGCCCCAACACGGCAATGCGGTCCTGGCCGACGTACACTCCTACCTCCCCGCTGAGCAGGATGTAGCAGGCGTCTGAGGGAGTCTGCTCATGAATCAGCGGCCACGGCACGGACGTCGAAGTGTGATGTGTTGCTCGGACGAGACGCTCCAGCTCATAATCCGAAAACTTGTCGAATGCGATGAACTCGCGTAGCCGACGGGCGTCTTCCCCCCCATGTGTTCCATCCAACTTCATAGTGGGCTCCCGATGCGCGATGTGCGTCCAGGTGACCATGGCTGCCTCCTTGCGTTTCCTGCGATGCTCTTGCGAAGCTACGGCTGTCGCTTAAGGGCTCGCACGAGTAGTCGGCTACTTGTTTTTCCGTGCTGCGCCTACGCCCGGCGCCAGCCCCGGCCGACCTGAACCCAACACCGCGATCTCTCCCAGTACCGCGCAAAGCCGCCGAGGAGAATAATCCCAGCTGTGAAAGCAGGAGTCGTCGGATTAGCAACGGCCCTGATGGTGTCCGGCGGTGTCGGTCTGGCCGGGCTGCCCGCACGTTTCGCCCAGGCCGATCCTGCGGGTTGTGCGCCCGGTAAATCTTGCATGCGGTGGTGCCCCGGGGATCCCGATCCGGCGGGCAGACCCATTCCCTGGGACGCGAGTGTCTGCCACGACTTCTACTGGGACTCGGCTGGCGTCCACGACGCCGGTACCGGCACGTTCTACGCGTGGTCTTCGCTGCCGTTCAAACAGCCTCCACCGCCGGGGCCGGTGCCCACGCAGACCTCCTATCTACCGCTGCCGACCCTGCCGTTCTGCCCGGTTCCGCCCTGGTGCCCGTGAGGTGAGCAGGGCGGCGAAATAGGCGTCAGGCAAGCCTGGAAGTTAAACTTTGCGCCCATGCGGAAGCTCAGGGCCGCAGCCGCTGCTCTGCTCACGGTCGGCACCCTCGGTGCCACCGTCAGCATGGGCACCGCGTCGGCCGACAACATGCAGCCGATCGGCTCGGTGCCGATCCCCGACGGCCCGGCCCAGACCTGGATCGTCGCCGACCTCGACAGCGGTCAGGTGCTGGCCGGCCGCGACCAGAACGTGGCCCACCCGCCCGCGAGCACCATCAAGGTGCTGTTGGCGTTGGTGGCCCTGGACGAGCTGAGCCTGGACTCCACCGTCGTCGCCGACCCCGCAGACACCCAGGTCGAGTGCAACTGCGTCGGCGTCAAACCGGGCCGTACCTATACCGCGCGCCAACTGCTCGACGGTCTGCTGCTGGTTTCGGGTAACGACGCCGCTAACACGCTGGCGCACTTGCTCGGCGGCGCGGACGTCACGGTCGGCAAGATGAACGCCAAAGCGGCCTCACTCGGGGCGACCAACACCCACGCGGCGACCCCGTCCGGACTGGACGGGCCCGGCGGCTCCGGGGCCTCCACGGCGCATGACCTGGCCGTCATCTTCCGGGCTGCGATGGCCAATCCGATGTTCGCGCACATCACCGCCGAGCCGTCGGCGATGTTCCCCGGGGACTCGGCTGATGGGGGCGAACGCCCCATCACCAACCAGGACGAACTGCTGCAGCGCTATCCCGGCGCCATCGGCGGCAAGACCGGATTCACCAACGCGGCCCGCAAGACCTTCGTCGGCGCCGCTGCCCGTGGTGGCCGCCGGTTGGTGATCGCCATGATGTACGGGCTGGTGAAAGCGGGCGGGCCGACGTATTGGGATCAGGCCGGGAGTCTGTTCGATTGGGGTTTCGCACTCAACCCAGAGTCCGGTATCGGCTCGCTGTAACCGCTATGAGTCCGTAGTCGGCACGGCTGCGGTCAGCAGCGCCGTCAGCACCGGAATCCGTCGCTCGGCGATTTCCGGCTGTGGCAGTACCCCCTCGACGACGGCGGCTCCGTCGAAGACGTTGGTCAGCAATGCCACCAGAACCGGAAATGTTTCCTCCGGAAAGCCTGTCGGCGCCCGGCAGCGCCCGCAGCGGCGTCGTGGATCTTCGCGCCGTACTGCCCGAGCTCGCGTTGCAACGTGACTTTGAGCTTCTCGTCGGTGCGCGCGGCGATCAGCATTTCGTAGAGCACCGCGTTGGTGGGGCTGCTGGTGATGTCCCGAAGCACCGCCAGCACCGCCTCCAGCGCCGGCCGGTCGGCCGGTATTTCGGCGACTCGCTTGGTGCCTGACTCCACCTGGCGGCGCAGCACCTCCGATGCTGTCGCCGCCATGAAATCGCCCATCGTTTCGAAGTGCCGGAACAGGGCGCCGACGGACACGCCTGCGCGCTTGGTGATCACGGCAGCGGATGCCCTGGCGTATCCGACCTCGATGATGCTGTCGATGCACGCCTCCAGGAGCCGTCCGACGGTCTCCTCGCGGCGCTGCTGCTGGGTTCTGGCCACGTCAGGCGCCGACGCTCACAGCGGCGGGCTGTGCCGCGTGCCGCGCGCCTGCACGCAGGTACCGGCCCGACCTCATCGTTTGCCCGTAGCCCTCGCGAAACTGACCGTTGCGGAACACCACGTCGCCGCCCACACCCGTCGCGACCACGGCGTCGTCGTTGCGGTTGACCATGCGCCGCAAGCCACCGTAGAAGGGCACCTCTTCCTCGTAGTAGCCCTCGACCGCCTCGTTGAGGCCCGCCGGGTCGATCACCACGAAGTCGGCACGGTCGCCCTCCCGCAGGGTGCCGGCGTCTATGCCGAACCACTCCGCCAGTTCGCCGGTCAGACGGTGCACCGCCCGTTGGGTGGACATGAACGGCGCGCCGGCTCGGTAGGCATCGCGGGTGCGCTTGAGCATCTTCAGCGGGAAGTTGTAGAAGGCCATGTTGCGCAGGTGCGCGCCGGCATCCGAAAAGCCCATGTGCACACTGGATTCCTTGGCGAGCGCGTTGAGCAGCTTGGGCCGATGGTTGGCCACGATGGTTGTCCACCGCACGTTGCGCTCACCGTTTTCGACGAGCACATCGAGGAACGCGTCGAGCGGGTGCAGTCCGCGCTCGTCGGCAATCGCGCCAAAGCTCTTGCCGATCAACGACTTATCGGGGCACTCGACGATTACCGCGTCGTGGAAGTCGCGGTGCCACAGCGACGGGCCGAGTTTGATGCGGTCGAACTCGCGCCGGAACCGCCGGCGGTAGGCCTCGTCGGCCAGTAATTCGTTGCGCTGCAGTTGGTCGCGCAGATGCAGGGCGGCCGTTCCGGCGCCGAACTCCTCGAAGACCGGCAGATCGATTCCGTCCGAGTACAACTCGAACGGCACCGGCAGGTGCTGGAACCGCACGCTAGAGCCCAGGAGCTTGTTCAGTAGCCGGGTTGCGGGCCCGAAGACGTATACGGACAGCGGCATCGACTTGGCGTCGGCCGACACCAGCAGGCTCATCCGAACTCCCCTGCGCCGGTTGAGTATTCGGCTGCTGGCCAAGAAGAACAGCATCCCGGACGCCGGCTTGTCGACGTCGGGTGCGCTCTGCAGCATCCGGCCGCGCTTGCGCAGCACCTTGATCAGCCTGCGCCGCTCACGCCAGGTCGCGAAGGTGGACGGCAGCGCACGCGAGCGGAAGCGGTCGCCGTCGAGCTTGTCGATCGCCGCGTCCATGCCGGACATGCCGAGCATCCCGGCCTCGAGCGCCTCGTCCAGCAATGCCGCCATTTTCTCCAGTTCGGCATTGGTGGGCTTGACGGTGGCGTCGGTGGCGCGATCGAGTCCCAGCACCGCGGTACGAAGGTCCGAATGACCAAGCAGTGAGCTGATATTCGGCCCGAGCGGAAGAGCGTCGATTGCCTCGATGTATTCGGCGGCCGTCGACCAGTTTCGGTTGGAGTCCAGGGCGCCGTAGACGTACTCGCGCGGCACCGCCTCGACTCGGCTGAACAGGTCGGCCGCGTCTTCTGAATTGGCGTACACCGTCGACAGCGAGCAGTTGCCCAGCAGCACCGTGGTGACGCCGTGGCGCACCGACTCCCGCAGCCCGGGGTCCAGCAGCACCTCGGCGTCGTAGTGGGTGTGCACGTCGATGAAGCCGGGCAGGATCCACTTGCCAGCCGCGTCGATCACCTCGGGGCAACCGGTCTCGTCCAGCGGCCCGTCCAAGGCCGAAGCCACCGTGGCCACCACGCCGTCGCGAATTCCGAGCGTGCGGGTTTGCGGTGCGCTGCCGGCGCCGTCGAACCACAATCCATCGCGGATGATCACGTCGTAGGTCACTGTTTTCCTCCGGGTCGTCGGGTTGCAATGACCGTAACATAGATAGCAAGTACTCGCAATCTTTTTCTTATTGCGCGTGTCTCTCGCATATGCCCTGCTCAAGCCTGTTGACCGCGTTAACGGCCGGGTCCGGACGGCGCGGTTGCCGGCGACGTCGGAGCGCCGGTGGCAATAGGAGCACCCGTGGTCGTCGGCGGGCCACTCGCCTTCGGAGCGCCGATCGTTACCGGATCCGGCACATAGACACCGGACGGTGTATCACCGCTCCGGGTAGCCGCCGTGGGGATCCGGACTACGGCCGATTTCTGGCCACACTCATTGCTTTGAACGGTGACGTCCATCTCGCCGACCAGATCGCCCTGGGGTTTGGGACGCAGTATCAGCACCTGCGTCATGGTCTGAGTCTGTTTCGCGCCGTTTGGTCCAACACAGGGAAACTGCGCCGTTTCCGACTCAGACTGCCATTGGCCGTCGGTGAACCGCATGACGACGGGACGACCACCCGGTGCGCTCGGCTGCGTGTGGTCCCTGTCGTCGAGTTGTATTGCGGCGGCCGAGCAATACGACGGCGTGCACGACGAGCGGAATGCCCACCAGGTGTTCACGTTCGGTGGTTGAGGGTCGGGCGTGTAATTGAACGTCTGCTTGGCTCGCTGGACCTCGATGCGATATGTGCCATCGAGTGGGGCGGGCGGGCCGGATGGGGTACGGGGCGGTGGCGGTACGGCGGCCGGGGCGGCGGCGCCTGACGGGGGACTCGCTGCCCGCGTGGGGGTGTTGTCGGTCTTGCGTCCGATCACAATGCCCACGGCGAGCAACCCCGCGACCAGCGCCACCGCTGCGGTACCGACCAAGATCTTGCGGGGCCTGCGCTTCGTCGGCAGGGTCGCCGGGGCCCGTTGTGCCGGCTTTGCGGCGTCGGGCACCGGCCCGGGCGCCGAAAGCGCGCGTGGTACGCCGATAAAATCGGGCCAGGTGTAGGCCGGATAGTCGACGACGGGGACGGCCTCAGGGCTGTGATCCCCGATCGGGAGGCCGGCCGCCTCGTTGGCCGCGTCGGCGAACTGCCGGCAGCTGTCGAACCGATCGCCGGGTCGTCTGGAAAGCGCTTTGGAGAAGACGGTGTCCAGACGTGCCAGCTCCGGGCGCTGGTCGCTGAGTCGTACCGGCGCAGCGTTGAGAAGCTGGCGCAGCGCCGCAGTCGGATCGGTGTGTTCCACCGGCGGCGCACCGGTCAGCAGGTGAAATGCGCTGGCCGCGAGTGCGTACTGGTCGGCGCGGCCGTCCACGTCGGCGCCCATCAATGTCTCGGGGGCGGCGTAGCCGACCGTGCCGGCCGGAAGGTTGCTTCCCGCGGTCTCGATGGGGTCGCCGAGTCGGCGAGCTATCCCGAAGTCTGCCAGCAGAATTCGTTGTTCGCCTTGGCCCCGAGTCAGCAGGATGTTGGCGGGTTTGACATCGCGATGCAGCATTCCGCGCTCGTGGGCATGGTCGAGAGCGCCGGCCACGGCGGTGACGATCGCGAGCACTTCGCCGGTCGGTGAGAGCGCGGGGAACCGGTCGGCCACGAGCTGCGCGGCATTGTTGCCCTCGACGTAATCCATCGCGACCCAGAGCTGTCCTTCGAACTCGCCGCGGGCGTGCACCTCCACGATGTGCGGGTGACAAAGGTTTGCGGCGGTAGTCGTCTCCAACAGAAAGCGTTGACGAAAGTCGCTGTCCATCGACATCGCGAGCGACAGAACTTTCAAAGCCACCCAGCGCGCCGCTCGCGGATCCTGGGCGAGGTAAACCTCACCCGTCACACCGGAACCCAGCTTGCGCGCCACCGTGTAACCGGCGAAGTTCGCGCCGCTGGCCAACGCCATCACCCGATCGTAACCGCCACTGCGGTACCCCGCCCGTCCGGCACCCGGGCCGGCGTTCGACTTCCTAGGGCCGAAACACGTTGCCGCGCAAGATCACCAGGTCGGGCTGATTCAGCACACCGGGACCCTGCCGCGGGTCAGTCGAGTAGCACAGCAGATCAGCCGATGCCCCGTGATCCAGACTGGGCCGGCCCAGCCAGCGACGGGCGTCCCAGCACGCCGCGCCCAACGCCTCGGTCGGGCTCATCCCAATCCCCTTGAGGGCTTCGACCTCGTCGGCGATCCGCCCATGTTTGATCATGCTGCCGGCATCGGTCCCGGCATACACGGGCACGCCGGCCTCCCGAGCCGCGGCGATCCGCCCGTGGCAACGGGCGTGCAGGTCGCGCATGTGGGCGGCATAGGTCTGGTAGCGCTTCGCGGAGTCGGCGATGCCCGGAAAGTTCTCGATGGTATTGATCAACGTCGGCACCAATGCCGTGCCGTGCTCGAGCATCAGGGCAATGTTGTCGTCGGTGAGCCCGGTGCCGTGTTCAATGCAGTCGATGCCGGCGTTGATAAGGCCGGGCAGAGCATCTTCGCTGAAGACGTGCGCGGTGACCCGGGCTCCGTGGGCGTGTGCGGTGTCGATCGCGGCTTTGAGTACGTCGTCGGACCACAGCGGAGCGAGATCGCCGACGGTGCGATCGATCCAGTCACCGACCAACTTGATCCAGCCGTCGCCGCGCCGCGCTTCCTCTGCCACCGCTGCCGGCAGCTGCGATTCGTCGTCCAGTTCGACCGCCAAGCCCTTCTCGTAGCGCTTGGGTCTGGCCAGATGCTTTCCGGCCCGGATGATGCGGGGTAGGTCGTCGCGGTCGTCGAGGCTGCGGGTGTCGGTCGGTGCGCCGCAGTCACGCAATAGCAGCGCGCCGACATCGCGCTCGATCTCGGCTTGGGCGATCGCCTCGTCGAGTTCGATCTCGCCGTGGTGACCGAGCCCAACGTGACAGTGCGCATCCACCAATCCGGGCAGGATCCAGCCGCCTCCAGAGGCCCCGAACACGGTGTCGGCCCTGGCAGCCGGCTCCGAGCTGATGCGGCCGTCGGCGATCCACAGTTCGATCTCGGTCTCGTCCGGCAGCCGCAGACCTCGCACGTGCATACGCACCGCGCGGCTATTTCTTGCCCGGGAACTTCAGCTTGGACAGGTCGAAGTCGGCCAGCCCGGGCGGCACCTCGTTGAGGCCTTCGGGCATCTGTGACAGATCGGGGAATCCTGCCGGCATGCCCGGCATGCCGGGCCCGAGCGGGTTCCTGACCTTGGGCGGCGTCGGACCCCGTCCCCCTTTCTTGCCTTTTTTGCCTTTCGCTCCCTTGCCCTTTCGCGTCGCGGACTTGCGGCTGATACCGGGGATGCCCATGCCGCCGAGCATGGACGACATCATCTTGCGTGCTTCGAAGAAGCGGTCGACCAGCTGATTGACCTCCGACACCGTCACGCCCGAGCCGTTGGCGATACGCAGCCGCCGCGACGCGTTGATGATCTTGGGGTCGGCGCGCTCTTTCGGCGTCATCCCGCGGATGATCGCCTGCAACCGGTCAAGTTGCCTGTCGTCGACCTCGGCCAGTGCATCCTTCATCTGACCGGCGCCGGGCAGCATGCCCAACAGGTTGCCGATCGGACCCATCTTGCGGATGGCAAGCATCTGCTCCAGGAAATCCTCCAGGGTCAGCTCGCCGGTGCCGATCTTGGCGGCGGCTTCCTCGGCCCGCTGCGCGTCGAAGACCTGCTCGGCCTGTTCGATCAGGGTCAGCACGTCGCCCATGCCCAGAATGCGGCTGGCCATGCGGTCCGGGTGGAAGACGTCGAAGTCGTCCAGCTTCTCGCCACTGGAGGCGAAAAGGATTGGGACGCCGGTCACCTCGCGGACCGACAGCGCGGCGCCGCCGCGGGCGTCACCATCGAGCTTGGTCAACACCACACCGGTGAAGCCGACACCCTCGCGGAATGCCTCCGCGGTGGTGACGGCATCCTGGCCGATCATCGCGTCGAGGACGAACAGCACCTCGTCGGGGTCGACGGCCTCCCGGATGGCCTCGGCTTCTGCCATCAGCTCGTCGTCGATGCCCAGCCGGCCTGCGGTGTCGACGATGACGACGTCGAAGTGTTTGGTCTGAGCCTCGGCGAGCCCCGCCGCCGCCACCGCGACCGGGTCGCCGGGTCCGGACTCGGGAGACGCGCCGGGATGCGGCGCGAATACCGGTACGCCGGCGCGCTCACCGACGACCTGCAGCTGGTTCACCGCGGCCGGTCGCTGCAGGTCGCAGGCCACCAGAAGCGGCGTGTGTCCCTGGCGGTGGAGCCAGGCGGCCAATTTGCCGGCCAGCGAGGTTTTACCGGAACCCTGCAGGCCGGCCAGCATCACCACGGTCGGCGGCGTCTTCGCAAAAGCCAGCTGGCGGGTCTCACCGCCCAGGATGCCGATGAGTTCTTCGTTGACGATCTTGACGACTTGTTGCGCCGGGTTGAGGGCACCGGAGACATCGGCGCCCTTGGCGCGGTCTTTGATGCGGCCGACGAATGCGCGCACCACGGGCAGCGAAACGTCTGCTTCCAGCAGCGCCAGCCGGATTTCGCGGGTGGTGGCCTCGATATCGGCGTCGGTCAGTCGACCCTTGCCGCGCAGCCCTGCCAGCGCACCGGTCAACCGGTCAGACAGCGATTCAAACACCCCGCCAGCCTAGTGGTGATCGCGAGCACGGCGGAGCCGGGCGCGGCGGGTCACCACGCATCCAGCGCCGTGGTGATCGCGAGCACGGCGGAGCCGGGCGCGGCGGGTCACCACGCATCCAGCGCCGCGGTGATCGCGAGCACGGCGGAGCCGGGCGCGGCGGGTCACCACGCATCCAGCGCCGTGGTGGTCTTAGGCGCGGCGCCACGAAGCCCGCGCAGCGGCTCGGCCAGAAGCTATTCTCAGGGATCGTCGCAGCTAAGGGGTCAGGCTCATGCTCGAGGTGATCGACAAGGGGTCCTGCAGTGACGCGCATCCGGTGCCGCTGCTTTTCGTGCACGGCGGCTGGCATGGCGCATGGTGTTGGGACGACCACTTCCTGGACTTCTTCGCAGCTGCGGGCTATCGCGCGGTCGCGCTCAGCCTGCGCGGACACGGCACCAGCCCCACGACGAAGCCGGTGCGCAAAGTGTCCATCGCCGACTACCTCGACGATGTCGGGGCCACCGCCGACAAACTGGGTGGCCAGCCGGTGCTCATCGGCCATTCCCTGGGCGGCTTCGTGGTGCAGCGATACCTCGAGAATCACCGGGCCCCGGCCGCGGTATTGGTGGCGCCGGTGCCGCCGCAGGGGGTGCTCGGACTGGGATTGCGTGTCTGGCGCCGCCACCCCTTGATCTCCATCCGGTCCTTCGCCGGCGGCACCTTGCTCGAATTCATCGATACCCCGGCGCTTACCCGCGATTACCTCTTCTGCGCCGACACGCCCGAGGCCACCGTCGAATCCTGCATGCAACGCGCCGGAGCCGAGAGCATTCGCGCCGGAATGACCGATCCGATGGTCCGCCGCGTCAAAACCCGGCGGGTCACCACCCCGATCCTGGTCCTCGGGGCCGAGCACGACGGATTCGTCAGCATGGGCGACGTGCGCGCCACAGCACGCGCCTATAGGACCGAGCCGGAATTCTTCGACATGGGGCACAACATGATGCTCGAACCCGGATGGGCCGACGTCGCCGGACGGATCCACGAGTGGCTGCAAACCCGCGACCTGGCGAGCCAATCGCAGCGATCGGGGTAACGGGGCCAAGTCGCTACGGCGCCGAAATACGTTGCCATGCTACATTTCACACCCGCCGCTGTGGCGTGAGCACTGCGGGCGGACTCAAGACTTGTAACGGCGCGATGGCGCGCCGACACGCGCACCAGATCATCTACGGGGGGAGCTGTGTCGATGCAGCCGGTCAGCGGGACCGACGCGACCGTCGATGCCGGCCATGCCGGCGGCCGGGCGTTGCGGGGCTGGCAGCGCCGGGCGTTGGTGAAGTACCTGGCCGCCCAGCCGCGCGATTTCCTGGCCGTGGCCACTCCCGGATCCGGGAAAACGACGTTCGCGCTGCGGGTGGCGGCCGAACTGCTCACCCATCGCGCCGTCGACCAGCTCACTGTCGTGGTGCCCACCGAGCACCTGAAGGTCCAGTGGGCGCAGGCCGCCCAACGGCACGGTCTTGCCCTGGACCCGCGATTCTCCAACACCAGCCCCCAGACCTCGCCGGAGTATCACGGCGTGATGGTCACCTACGCGCAGGTCGCCTGGCATCCGGCGCTGCACCGGGTGCGCACCGAGCAACGCAAAACCCTGGTCATCTTCGATGAGATCCATCATGGCGGTGACGCCAAGACCTGGGGCGACGCCATTCGCGAAGCCTTCAGCGACGCGACACGCCGACTTGCCTTGACGGGCACCCCTTTTCGCAGTGACGACAGCCCCATCCCGTTCGTCACGTACGCATCGGGCGCCGACGGGGTGCTGCGTTCGCAAGCCGACCACATCTACGGCTATGCCGAAGCGCTCGCCGACGGTGTGGTCCGGCCGGTGGTGTTCCTCGCCTACTCCGGGCAGGCTCGCTGGCGGGACAGTGCCGGCGACGAGCACGCGGCACGACTCGGCGAGCCACTGTCCGCCGAGCAGACCGCACGGGCGTGGCGCACCGCGCTGGACCCCGCCGGCGAATGGATGCCCGCGGTGATCGCCGCCGCCGACCAACGGCTGCGACAGCTGCGCACCCACGTGCCCGACGCCGGCGGCATGATCATCGCCTCCGACCGAACGGCGGCGCGCGCCTACGCCGCCCTGCTGAAGAAGCTGACCTCCGAAGCGCCAACCGTGGTGCTATCCGACGATCCCGGATCGTCGGCCCGCATCACCCAATTCGCCCAGAGCACCAGCCGGTGGCTCGTCGCGGTGCGCATGGTCTCCGAAGGCGTTGACGTGCCCCGCCTTTCGGTCGGGATCTATGCCACCAGCGCGTCGACACCACTGTTCTTCGCGCAGGCCATCGGCCGGTTTGTGCGGTCTCGCCGGTCAGGGGAATCCGCAAGCATCTTCGTGCCGTCGGTGCCGAACCTGCTGCAGCTGGCCAGTGAGTTGGAAGCCCAGCGCAACCACGTGCTCGGCCAACCGCACCGCGAAACCGACGACCCCCTCGACGGGGACCCCGCCGTGCGGACGCAAACCGAAAAGACGGAACTAGACAAGGCTTTCACGTCATTGGGCGCCGACGCGGAACTCGATCAGGTCATCTTTGATGGCTCCTCGTTCGGCACCGCCACCCCGGCCGGAAGCGACGAGGAGGCCGACTACCTTGGCATCCCCGGGTTGCTCGACGCCGAGCAGATGCGCGCCCTGCTGCACCGCCGCCAAGACGAGCAGCTGCAGAAGCGGGCGGCCGCCACTCAGGGCGCGCCGACGGTGACCTCGGTCACCATGCACGGCCAGTTGCGCGAACTGCGCAGCGAACTCAACACACTGGTGTCGATAGCCCACCACCGCACCGGAAAACCGCACGGGTGGATCCACAACGAATTGCGCCGCCGCTGCGGAGGGCCGCCGATAGCCGCCGCGACCCGCGAGCAGCTCAAGGCACGCATTGTTGCCTTGCGACAACTGAATTCGGAGCGCTCGTGAGTGCGGACTAGAGGACTGCCACTTCCCCAGGAGGGCCCAAAACGGCCAATAGGTGCTTTTCGACCCCAGCTCGCGCGGTTTCGTCACGGTTTGGCACGATCGCAGCGGCTTCAGTCGGCAGCACTATGCAGAACACATCGGCGGCCGTCGATCCGAATGTGTTGATTTTCGCCCAGACGATATCTGCTCCTGCGCGTTCCAGCGCCCGGGTCAGCAGCGCAAGCAAGCCGGGCCGATCCATCGCGCGCACTTCGACGACCAGCTGACCTTCAGCGGCAGTGTCGAGCCACACGATGCGGGGCGGGGCGGTGGAACGCGTGACGGGCACGCCCGCCAGCACCTCGCCCGCCCGGGCCGACGCCGAGCTGGCTGCCTCGCTGTCACGTTTCTCCACCATGGCGAGGACATCGATGTCGCCGGCGAGGGCACCGACGAACTGCTGACGCAGCAGTTCGGCCGCGGCCGGGGACCCGAAGTGGGGTGACACTACGAATTGGGTGATCGCGACACCTTCGTGGCTGTTCACCGTCGCCGAATGGACTCCCAGCGAGTTCAGCGCCAGCACGGCTGCCGCTTTCGACATCAATCCCCGCTGGTCAGGGGCGACCATCACGACGTGGTAGGCGCGCGATCCGTCAGCCGGCGTGATCTCCACGTGCACCCCATGGTCTGCCGCGAGTGAAAGATAGTGCGGGGCAGTTGGTTCGGCCTGCGGGAGGGGCTCACCTGCCATCACCATCCGGCAGCGATTCACCAAATCCTCGACCAGCAAGGCCTTCCATTCGCTCCACACCCCCGGGCCGGTGGCCTTCGAGTCCGCCTCCGTCAGCGCGTGCAGCACCTCGAGCAGCTGCGGATCACCGCCGAGTGCTTCCGATACGCCCTTGATGGTTGTGGGGTCGTTCAGGTCGCTTCGTGTTGCCACGATCGGCAGTAGCAGGTGGTGGCGGACCAGCTTCGAGAGCAATTCGACGTCTGGGGGCGAGACCCCGAGCCTGGAGCCGATCCCCAGTGTCATCTCGGCCCCGAGCACACTGTGATCGATACCCCGGCCTTTACCGATGTCGTGCAACAGCGCGCCGAGCGCCAGCAAATCGGGTCGCGCCACGCGGGTGGACAGTGGCGCTGCGTGGACTGCGGTCTCGACCACATGACGATCGACCGTCCACTTGTGCGCGACGTCGCGGGGCGGAAGATCGCGAATCGCACCCCATTCCGGCAGCAACCGATCCCATACCCCGGTGCGGTCGAGCGCTTCGATTGTCGCCACCGTGGTGGGACCGGCGGAAAGCACAACCAGCAGGTCGTCTAGAGCCTCGCGCGGCCAGGGAGTCGGCATCGCGGGCGCGCTGGCCACCAGGCGATTCAGCGTGGCGGCACCGATGGGCAATCCGGTATCGGCCGACGCGGCCGCCACCCTTAGCACCAGACCGGGGTCGGTTTGGGGCTGGGCATCACGGGCGAGCACGATTTCGCCGGCGTACTCGACCACACCCTCGTCCAGTGGTCGCCGTTTCGGCCGCCGCACCAAAGCCGACACGCCACGCCGCGGCAGCGCGTTTTCCGCGGTGCGCAGCCCGCTTTCGGCGTGGTAGGCAATGGTGCGACCGGCGCTGGAGAGCTTGCGCGCCAAGTCGAACCGGTCACCGATGTACAAGGCGGCGCTGATCTCGTCCGCGAACTGGGCCAGCAGCTGATCGCGTCCGCGGCCAGACACCCGGTGCAGCTCGGTGCGCACATCGAGAAGCGTCAGATAGGCGTCATCCAGCGAACCTCCCGGTGATTCCGGGCGGCCCATACCGTGGCGGTCGATGAGCTGGGCAACGCCCAGCGCGTCAAGTAATTGCACGTCACGGAGACCGCCGCGACCTGATTTCAGATCCGGCTCGGCTCGTTGCGATATCCGGCCACAACGCCGCCAGCGGGCATCTGTTATTTCGACAAGCTCGTCCATTCGAGAACGAATTACTCTGCGCCACTGCCTTCTTGCGCCGGCGATCAATTCCTCGGACAGCTGGGCATCGCCCACTATGTGGCGAGCGTCCAACATGCCCAGGGCCGCGATCATGTCGGTATTGGCGACGCCGAGCGCCCCGGAGACGGTTCGGACGCTGTGGTCAAGCCGAACGTTGGCGTCCCACAATGGATACCACAGCTTATCGGCAACCCGCTGCAGCACACCGGCAGACTTGTTGTCGTGCAACAGCATTAGGTCGAGATCGGAGTACGGCAGCAGCTCGTGGCGGCCCATCCCGCCGATCCCGACAATCGCAAAGCCACTGGTCTCGGTGATCCCGATCTCGGCCGCCTTGGCGGTCAGCCACGACTCGTGCAGATCCAGCCAGGCGTGGCGCAGCTCGGCCGCATGCAGCTGAATGCCATCTGACAGCAGATTGCGCCGTGCGGCAGCCAAATCGCCTGCCCCGCACGCACTTTCTGTTTCCGTGTCGTCGGGTTTAGATGCCCCGGACGGGTCGGGCCGGTTCGGATTCATACCCTCCCGGCCCGCCCGGGTCGGATCAGCAATTTTCGATCAATGTCACAGAGCATCGGTTCCGCGTTCACCAGTGCGCACTCGCACAATGGTTTCCACGGGACTGACCCAGACTTTGCCGTCACCGATCTTGCCGGTGCGCGCCGACCGGACAATGCTGTCCACGACTTTGTCGACAATGGAATCGTCGACGACGACCTCGATCCGCACCTTCGGCACGAAGTCGACCGAGTATTCAGCACCCCGGTAAACCTCGGTGTGACCCTTCTGCCGTCCGTAGCCCTGAATCTCGCTGACCGTCATCCCCAAGATCCCCGCCTCTTCGAGGCTGGTCTTGACGTCGTCGAGGGTGAACGGCTTTACGATCGCGGTGACCAGCTTCATTTCTGCTCTGCCTCCACTTTCTCGCCCACTGTTTCCTCCAGGCCGTTACGGGTGTCCTCCACCTCGGCCCGAGGCGGAAGTACCGAACCAGTGACCACTGCGAAATCGTAACCGGTCTCCGCGTGCTCAGACTCATCGATACCTGCCGCTTCTGCCTCAGGACTCAGACGCAGCCCGATAGTGTATTTCAGGATCAAAGCCAGGATAAGCGTGACGACGCCGGAATAGATGAGAACGCTGAACGCGCCGACCGCTTGCCGTTCCAGTTGATCCCAGCCGCCGCCATAGAACAATCCCTTGGACACGCCCGTGACGCCGTTGATGGCCACGCTCTCCGGGGCCGCGAGCAGACCCACCAGCAGCGTGCCCGCCAGACCGCCAACCAGGTGCACCCCGACCACGTCGAGCGAGTCATCGAAGCCGAGCCTGAATTTCAGCCCGACCGCCAGCGCGCAGACCACACCGGCGACGAAGCCGATCGCCAGGGCGCCCAGGGCGTTGACCGATGAACACGACGGTGTGATGGCGACCAGCCCGGCCACGATGCCCGATGCCGCTCCCAGCGTTGTCGCCTTGCCGTCGCGGATGCGCTCGGTGAGCAGCCAGGCGAGCATGGCCGTGGCCGTCGCGATCGTGGTGGCCATGAACGTCGATCCGGCCGCGCCGTTAGCGCTAGTCGCCGAGCCGGCGTTGAACCCGTACCAGCCGAACCACAGCAATCCGGCGCCGAGCATCACGAACGGGACATTGTGTGGGCGGAACAGCGTGGTGGGCCAGCCTTTGCGCTTGCCCAGCACGATCGCCAGCATCAGGCCGGCCATACCGGAGTTGATATGGACGGCGGTGCCGCCGGCGAAGTCGATCGCGTGCAGCTTGTTGGCGATCCAGCCGCCGTGCTCGGACGCGAACCCGTCAAACGCGAAGACCCAGTGCGCGATCGGGAAGTAGACGAACGTGGCCCATAGCCCGGCGAACACCAGCCAGGCGCCGAACTTCAATCGGTCGGACACCGCCCCCGAGATCAGCGCGACCGTGATGATCGCGAACATCAGCTGGAATGCCACGAATACGGTGGCGGGCAAGGTGCCTGCCAGCGGGATATCTGTCGCCGCGACGCCCTTGCTCGGATCGGCGGCCACGCTATTGCCACCGATGAGACCCTTCAGGCCCCAGTATTCGGTCGGGCTGCCGATGACGTTGCCGGTATCGTTGCCGAACGCCATCGAGTAGCCGTAAAGCACCCACAGCACCGTGACCACGCCCATCGCGCTGATACTCATCATCAGCATGTTGAGAACGCTTCTGGCGCGCACCATGCCGCCGTAGAAGAACGCCAGACCCGGCGTCATCAACAGCACCAGCGCGGAACTCGCCAGCATCCAGGCGGTGTCGCCTGTATTGGGCTGGCCCAGCATCGGGTATGTCACTCGCTATCTCCTCCGGTCGGACCACGTCTGGCCGTCAGACATGGGTCTGATGGCCTGATCCAGAACCTTGCGCAATGGTTGTTTCCGCGATGGAGCAACCATGTTTCGTCAGGATTAACGTCCCGCGCGGTGTGTTAGCTGTTTCAGCCAAGTAGCGCGTCGACAAAGGCAGCGGGCTCAAACGGCGCCAGATCGTCGGGTCCTTCACCGAGTCCGACCAGCTTCACCGGCACGCCGAGCTCTTGCTGGACGCGGAAAACGATGCCGCCCTTGGCCGTTCCGTCCAGCTTGGTCAGTACCGCGCCGGTGATGTCCACGACGTCGGCGAAAACCCGGGCCTGCGCCAGTCCGTTTTGCCCGATGGTGGCGTCGAGCACCAGCAACACCTCATCGACAGCCGCGCGCCGGGTAACCACCCGCTTGACTTTGTCGAGTTCGTCCATCAGCCCGACCTTGGTGTGCAACCGACCGGCCGTGTCGATCACCACAACGTCGGCACCCACAGCGATTCCCTTGTCGACCGCGTCGAACGCCACCGACGCCGGATCAGCGCCTTCATTCCCGCGGACCACCTCGGCGCCCACTCGGGCCGCCCAGGTCTGCAGTTGATCGGCGGCCGCGGCCCGGAACGTATCGGCGGCGCCCAGTACAACGCGGCGTCCGTCGGCCACCAACACCCGCGCCAGCTTGCCGACGGTGGTGGTTTTCCCGGTGCCGTTGACACCGACGATCAGCAGCACCGAGGGATGGTCGGCGTGCGGCAGGGCGCGGATCGATCGGTCCATCGCGGGTTGCAGCTCTTTGATCAGGACATCGCGCAGCACGGCCTTCGCGTCGGCCTCGTTGCGTACGTTGCCGCTGGCCAGGCGGCTACGCAGCTGCGAGACCACCGACTCGGCGACCACCGGGCCCAGATCGGCGACCAACAGGGTGTCCTCGACGTCCTGCCAGGAGTCCTCGTCCAGGTCGCCGCCGCCGATCAACCCCAGCATGCTGCGGCCCAGCGCATTCTGCGATCTGGCCAGCCGCCCGCGGAGTCGTTCCAATCGGCCTTCGGGCGGCGCGATGGCCTCGATCTCTGCGGCCTCCGGGGCCGGCGGGGCCGCAGGGGTCTCCGGGACTGGCGGGGCGGCAGGGACTGGCGGGGCGGCAGGGGCCGGCGGGGCCGCAGGGGGCGGCGTGACCGTCTCGGGTTCGGGCTCAACCTCCGGGAGGTGAACGTCGGAGATCGTGCGCCGCGGCGCGTCGCGAGGAATGGTCGCGTCGTCGCCTACGGCGGGCAGCCCGCTGGTATCGATCGTCGGTGCGGACTGGCTGAATGTGATGCCCGACGACGCGGTGTACCCACCCGAGCGGTCGATTGCGCCTGGTTCGAGCCGGGCCGACAGGCTGATCCGACGCCGGCGATAACGCACCAGGCCCAGGACCAGCGCGACGATGACGACCAGGGCGGCGACGACCGCGATGGCGATCCAAAGACCTTGCGACACGCTGACATTCTTCCAAGTCGCCCCACGCCGGTTGGACCGGCCCCAGTCAGCGACCGCCGGCGCCCGCGCTCAGGGCGAGCCGCTAGGAGGAAGTGGAGACCAGCTGCTCCACCTGCTGACCGCGCATGCGCTGCGAGATCACCGCAGTGATGCCGTCGCCCTGCATGGTCACGCCGTAAAGCGCGTCAGCGACCTCCATCGTCGGCTTCTGGTGGGTGATGATGATGATTTGCGACTGGGCACGCAGCTGTTCGAACAGCCCGAGCAAGCGGCGCAGGTTCACATCGTCGAGCGCGGCCTCCACCTCGTCCAGGATGTAGAACGGCGACGGGCGGGCCCGGAAGATCGCGACCAGCATCGCCACCGCGGTCAGCGCCTTTTCGCCGCCGGACAGCAAGGACAGCCGGGTGATCTTCTTGCCGGGCGGACGCGCCTCCACCTCGATGCCGGTGGCGAGCATGTCATCTGGATCGGTCAGCCGCAGCCTGCCCTCGCCGCCGGGAAACAGCGCGGTGAATACGTCCCGGAATTCGCGTTCCACGTCGGTGAAGGCGTCGATGAACACCTGCAGGATGCGGGCGTCGACGTCTGCGACAACGTCCAGCAGATCTTTTCGGGCAGCCTTGACGTCCTCAAGCTGGGTGGACAGGAAGTTATAGCGTTCCTCCAGCGCGGCGAACTCCTCCAGCGCCAGCGGGTTGACCCTGCCCAGTTCGGCCAGCTCACGCTCGGCTCGCTTGGCCCGGCGCTCCTGGGTGGCCCGGTCGTACGGCATCGGTGCGGGCATGGTCACCTGCTCGCCACGCTCGCGGGCCTGCTCGAATTCGGCCATCTCGAGATCCGTGGGCGGCAGCGCGACCTGGGGGCCGTACTCGGCGATCAGATCGGCCGGCGCCATGCCGAACTGCTCCAGCACCATCTGCTCGAGCTGCTCGATACGCAGCGCCGCCTGGGCATTGGCCACCTCGTCGCGGTGCAGCGAATCGGTCAGGGTGGCCACGCGGGCACCCAGTTGGTGCACCTCGTCGCGGACCGCCGTTATCGCCGCCGATCGCTCCTGACGTTCGGCGACCAGCGCGTCGCGGATCTGCGACGCCGCGTCGACCACCCGGTTCAGTCGTTGGGCCAGCAGCCGCCCGGCGTCGGCTACGGCCGCGGCCACCGCGGCCGCGCGCAATCGCGCTGCGTGGGCTTGCTGGGCTCGCAACCGCGCCTCGCGTTCGGCGGCGGCGGCACGGCGCAACGAATCCGCCCGCCCGCGCACCGCGTTGGCCCGCTCCTCGGCGGTGCGCACCGCCAGCCGCGCCTCCACTTCGACGCCGCGCGCGCTTTCGGCGGCGGCCGCGATCTGCTGGCGGACCTCGGCATGACTGGGTTCCGCCACCTGCACATGCTGCGTCTCTTGAGCATTGCGCAGCCGGGTTTCGAGTTCAGTGACCTCTTCGACGGTCTGCGCACGCCCCGCTTCCAACTCCTCGCGCTGGTGCAGCAGCCGCTTCCACTCTTCTTCGGCGGTGCGGGCCTCCTGTCCGAGCCGGCCAAGCTGCTCGTACATCGCCGAGATCGCGGTGTCGGATTCATTGAGGGCGGCCAATGCCTGCTCGGCGGAGTCTTGACGGGCGGTCTGCTCGGTCAGCGCGCCGGACAGCGCCGCGGTCAGTTGAGCCACCTGCGTCTCAGCGGCGGCCAGCTCGCTGCCGGCCTTTTCGATTTCCGAGGTGAGCTCCAGCGTGGACAGCTTGCGGTCAGAACCGCCGCTCACCCACCCGGCGCCCACCAGATCACCGTCGATCGTGACCGCGCGCAATTGCGGACGGGCCGCCACCAGATCCAGCGCTTGGCCCAGGTCGCTGACCACCGCGACGCCGGAGAGCATCGCGATCATCGCGCCGCGCAGCCGCTGCGGTGCCTCGACCAGGTCGAGCGCCCACAGGGCGTCGCCGGGCAGCCCGGCAGCCGACACGGGTTCGAGATCGTTTTCTTGGGCAGGCCAGTCGCCCAAAACGAGGGCCGCGCGACCTCCGTCGGCTTCCTTCAGTGCGGCGACCGCCGAACGGGCGGCGCCGAAGCTTTCGACGCCCAGTGCGTCGGCCGCGGACCCGAGCACCGCGGCCAACGCCGTCTCGTACCCAGAACGGACCTTGACCAACTTGGCAATTGGGCCGAAAAGCCCTGCGACACTGTGGCTTTGCGTAAGCCATGCCGCACCGTCCTTGCGCTCGAGCCCTACCGAGAGCGCATCGATTCGGGCTCGCAGCGACGCCACCTGGCGTTCGGCGTTGCGCTCGCCGGATTGCAGCTCGGCGACGCGCTCGTCGGCCAACCGCAGCGCGGCCACGGTGCGTTCGTGGTGCTCATCCAGGCCGACCTCGCCCTGATCCAGTTCGCCGACGCGGCCCTGCACGGTTTCGAACTCTGCCTTGGTCTGCTGTGCGCGGGTGGCGGCGTGTTCGATGCGTTCGGACAGGCGCGCAACGCTGTCGTCGATCGATTCGACGCGCGCTCGCATGGTCTCCACCTGACCGGCCAGCCGCGCCAGACCCTCACGCCGGTCCGCCTCGGCCCGGACCGCCGCCAGATGGGCCCGGTCGGCCTCGGCGGCCTCGCGCTCGCGATCGGCCAATTCGGTACGGGCGGCATCCAGCCGGGTGCGTGCCGCGGCCAGCTCCGCCAACAGCTGCTGCTCGGCGGCCGCCACCTGCTGGGCCTCGGCTTCCAGCGCGTCGGGGTCGGTGTCACTGGTCATCGCCGGCTCGACATCGAGATGGGCTGCGCGCTCGTTGGCGATACGCACCGTGGCGCCCACCCGTTCGGCCAGGGCGGACAGCCCGAACCAGGTGTGCTGAACCGACTCGGCCCGGACGGACAGCTCGGCCAGCGCGGTCTCGTGCGCGGTCAGCTCCTCGGATGCCACCGCAAGGCGGGAGGCGACCTCGTCGTGCTCGCGGCGGATGGTCGCCTCGGCCTCCAAGATCGCGTCGCGCTCCACCTGCCGGCTGACCAGGTCGTCGGCGGCCAGCCGCAACCGGGCGTCGCGCAGATCGGCCTGGATGGTCTGGGCGCGACGGGCCATCTCGGCCTGGCGGCCCAGCGGCTTGAGCTGGCGGCGCAGTTCGGTGGTCAGGTCGGTGAGCCGAGCCAGGTTGGCCGACATCGCTTCGAGTTTGCGGAGGGCTTTTTCCTTGCGCTTGCGATGCTTGAGCACGCCGGCGGCTTCCTCGATGAACGCGCGGCGATCTTCGGGTCGCGACTGCAGGATCTCTTCGAGCTTGCCCTGCCCGACGATCACGTGCATCTCGCGGCCGATGCCGGAGTCACTCAGCAGCTCCTGAACATCCATCAAACGGCAACTGGCGCCGTTGATTTCGTATTCACTGGCACCATCGCGAAACATTCTGCGGGTGATCGACACCTCGGAGTATTCGATCGGCAGCGCGTTGTCGGAGTTGTCGATGGTGACGGTGACTTCGGCGCGGCCCAGCGGGGCTCGCGACGAGGTGCCGGCGAAGATGACGTCTTCCATCTTTCCGCCGCGCAGCGTCTTTGCTCCCTGCTCCCCCATCACCCACGCCAGGGCATCGACCACGTTGGATTTGCCGGAGCCGTTGGGCCCCACGACGGCGGTAATGCCCGGCTCGAAACGCAGAGTCGTCGGCGATGCGAAGGACTTGAAGCCCTTCAGCGTCAGACTCTTGAGGTACACGGCGTGCCAGACTACCGCTCAAATCGCCCGGGTCACCTTCACCGAGGGGTGTCGGCCTGCTCGAAATATGCATGGCGCCCACAGTCCGACGCACTGGCCACAGTGGTCACAGTAGTCACTGAAAGAGAATCGATGTTGCCTTCTGAAACGTGATAGCGCCGGCGCTATCACGTTCGCGGATAGGACATGGGAAGCTTCGACGGTGCAGCTGTGACTGGTCTGACACGGCGGCCCGCGTCAGCGCTCGACGAAACCGTCGAACTGCTCGCCCGGCTGCGACCAATCGGCGACGACCTTGTCGACGCGGCCCGGCGTGCCGCCGCCTTCCAGGAGCTGCAGCAATTTCTCGCCCGCCACGCGCGGTCCCTGGGCGACCACCCGCACCCGACCGTCGGGCTGGTTGGCCGCGTACCCGGTCAGGCCCAGCTCAAGTGCCCGGCAGCGGGCCCACCAGCGGAAACCGACCCCCTGGACCCTCCCGTGTACCCAGGCAGTGAGCCGGACGTCAGGATCCGACATCGGCGACCTCGAAGTTGACGGTGGTGCCGGATTTCAGCGTTCGCGCGACGGTGCAGACCAGGTCGATGGCCCGGTTGACCACCACCCGCACGCGTTCCTTCTCCTCGTCGGACAATCCGGACAGATCGAGCTCGAGGGTCTCCTCGAGCAGCGGATAACGTTCCTGTTCACGGTCGGCGGCACCGGACACCTTGACCATCGCTTTGTAGTCGTCGCCGAGCCGGCGGGCCAGCGGCTCGTCGCTGGACATCCCGCCGCACGCGGCGAGTGCGATCTTGAGCAGCTCGCCGGGGGTGAATACGCCTTCGACGTCCTCGGAGCCGACGAGTACCTGCGCACCCCGTGAGCTGTATCCCGTGTAGCGGCGCGATCCGGTGCGTTCGACCCACAGTTCGGTCATGTCTTCTTTCTACCGGGCCATCATTGCGTCGACATCGACGGCTGCGTTGGCAGGCATACTGCGTTCCATGGCTGCAGTCGTTGCATTCCACGCCCATCCGGACGACGAGGTGATCCTCACCGGTGGCACGCTCGCGAGGGCGGCGGCGGGGCATCGCGTGGTTGTCGTCACGGCCACCGACGGACGCGTGCGCAACGAGGACGACTGGGCCCGACTGGACGAATTGCGTTCGAGCACAAACATTCTCGGAGTGCACCGGGTCGAGTGCCTTGGCTACGCCGATAGCGGCTACGGTTCCGATTTCCACCCGGATCCGCCCGGACAGGTCAGGTTCGGGCGAACGGAGGTCGATGAGGCCGCGCGGCGACTCGCCAAGATACTCCGCGATGAAGACGCAGATCTGTTGCTCAGCTACCAGCCCAACGGCGGCTACGGCCATCGTGATCATGTACAGGTGCATCACGTCGGCAAGCGGACCGCAGAGCTCGCAGCGACCCCCCGAGTACTCGAGGCGACGATGCCGCGCGAATTACTACTTTGGACCAGCTACGTCGCTCGTCTGCTGCGATTACCGGCGCCGTACGAGCCGGACATCGCACGCACCGCGTACGCTCCAAGGGCGACCATCACCCATCGGATCAAGGTCTTCGGTTTTGCGCGACAGAAGCGAGACGCGGTCGCCGCCCACCGCTCGCAGATCGGCAGCTCCGGCCTGGCCGCGCGCATGTTCGGGGTACTGCTTCAACTGCCACCCCAAGCGTTCGGCGTGCTGTTTCCCCGTGAATGGTTCGTCGATCCGGCCCTGTCATCGGGATCGCCGGGTAGCGTACACAGCGACATCTTCGACTGACTCCGCCGGGGCCGCCGAATGTGGTCTCAAGTGTCACCGCCGGGGCCGCGGCTGGCATTTCGGGCAGTAGAACGACGAACGGTTCATAAACCTTTCCCGGTGCATGACCGCGCCGCACCGACGGCAGCCTTCGCCTTCGCGGCCATAGGCGTCCAGGGACCGGTCGAAGTAACCCGACTCACCGTTGACGTTGACGTACAGCGAATCAAACGAGGTCCCGCCCTTGGCCAGCGCGTCGCGCATCACGTCGGCGGCGGCAGCTAAGACGGCGGTCAGCTGCTTTCGGCTCAGCGTGGCGGCGATCCGGGCGCCGTGCACCTTGGCCCGCCACAGCGCCTCATCGGCATAGATGTTGCCGATCCCCGACACCACTTGCTGATCCAGGAGCTGTCGCTTGAGCTCGGAATGCTTGTGCCGCAACACTTTCACCACGGCTTCGGCGTCGAACCGAGGGTCCAGCGGGTCACGCGCCAGGTGGGCGACGGGCACCGGCACCACACTGCCGTCCACGGTCACCAGGTCGGCAAGCATCCACCCTCCGAAGGTCCGCTGGTCGGCGAAGCTCAGCACGGTCCCGTCATCGAGCAGCGCGGAGATCCGGACGTGATCGGCGCGCGGGACGGTCCCCAGCAGCATCTGCCCGCTCATGCCGAGATGAACGACCAGCGCCGTGTCTGATCCCGATCCCGGAAGCTCGGTGTCGAGCAGCAGCCACAGGTACTTGCCGCGCCGGTCGGTTCCGTTGATCCGTGCGCCGAGCAGCCGGGCGGTGAGATCAGCGGGCCCGGCTTCGTGGCGGCGCACCGCCCGGGGATGGTGGACCCGAGCGGCCGTGATCGTCTTTCCCACCACATGGGTCTGCAAGCCGCGGCGCACCACCTCGACTTCGGGCAGTTCGGGCATCTAGGCGGACGTTTTCCCCGCGGTGTCCAGCACTTCCAGTGCTTTCCAGGTCGCGGCGGCGGCCTTTTGTTCGGCTTCCTTCTTGGAGCGGCCCACACCCGACCCGTATTCGGTGTCCATCACGACGACAACCGCGGTGAATTCCTTGTCGTGATCCGGGCCAGTAGAAGTGACCACATAGGACGGCGCGCCCATGCCGCGCGCCGACGTCAGCTCCTGCAAGCTCGTCTTCCAGTCCAGTCCGGCTCCCAGCGTGGGCGCGGCGTCCAGCAGCGGGCCGAACAGCCGCAGGATCACGGCGCGCGCCGTTTCGATTCCGTGCTGCAGGTAAATCGCACCCAGCAGCGATTCCATGCCGTCGGCAAGGATGCTCGACTTGTCGGCTCCGCCGCTGTTCGCCTCGCCGCGGCCCAGCATCAGATGAACGCCGAGCCCCCCTTCGGACAGGTTCCGCCCCACATCGGCCAGCGCGTGGGTGTTCACCACACTGGCCCGCAGCTTGGCCAGGTCGCCTTCGCTACGGTCGGGATGACGGTGGTAGAGCTCGTCGGTGATGGTCAGGCCCAGCACGGCGTCGCCGAGAAACTCCAGCCGCTCGTTAGTAGGTAGCCCGCCGTGCTCGTAGGCATAGCTGCGGTGGGTCAACGCCAGCGAGAGCAGCTCGTCGGCCAGGTCGACTCCTAGCGCATCCAGCAGAACTTGCCGCGAAGTCACTGCTCACCTCGCAATGTATCCGGCTCGGGGTCCACCATGCCAGCCAACGTGGCCCACCGCGGGTCGATGCGGTCATGGTGATGGCCCGGCTCAGCGGCCAGCGGAATACCACATTCGGGGCACAGTCCCGGGCAATCCGGCCTGCACACCGGCGCGAACGGAAGGTCCAGCGCGACGGCGTCGATGATGGCCTGCTCGAGGTCGATGGTGTCGTCGACGATGTGACCGACCTCGTCTTCTTCGGTGGTCGCCTCGGTCGTGCTGTCCGGGTATGCGAACAGTTCGGTCAACCCAACCTGCACGTGCCCGCTGACCTCGGTCAGGCAACGGGCACACTCACCGACCGTTGGCCCGATTACCGTCCCGGTGACCAGCACACCTTCCGACACCGACTCGACCCGCAGATCCAGTTCCAGCGGAGCACCGGGTTGGATCGCGATCATGTCCAGCCCGATGCGCAACGGGCTGGGCACAGTGTTGCGCAGGGTAATCATCGCACCCGGACGTCGCCCGAGCCGAGTGATGTCGACCGCCATCGGCGAAGTCGGATGTTGCTGCGCCGTGGTGCTGTGCTGCCGCGCCATAGAAGAAATCCTACGGCGCGCGCCGCATAGCGCTAGGGCGTAACCGCCCGGTTGACGGCCGCTGCCGGGCTAGCGCGTCGCGTAGTCGTGCGTGCCGGCCGCAGTCCGCAGTTGGTGGCGACCACGGCCCACGGAACGGAGCGTGCCGTTGAGGAACTCCTCGAACTCGGCGAGCTTGTTGTCGACGTAGATATCGCACTCACCGCGCAGCCGGTCGGCCTCGGCGTGCGCTGTATCGATGAGGCGCGTGGCTTCCGCGTTGGCCGCCAGTACCACCTCGTTCTGCGACACCAGGCGCTGCTGTTCCTTGATGCCCTCTTGCACGGCCTTCTCGTAGGAGATATTGCCGTTTTCGATCAGCCGGTCGGCTTCGTCTTGGGCACGGCCGACGCTGGCTTCGTACTCGCGTTTTGCCGCCGTGGCGATGCGAATCGACTCCTCGCGGGCCTCCCCGACCATCCGCTCGCTGTGCTGGCGCGCCTCGCCCACCATGCGATCTGCCTGGGCTTTTGCGTCAGAAAGGATCCGGTCGGCCTCCGCGCGGGCGTGGTTGAGCATTGACTCCGACTCTGTGGTCGCCGAGGACACCATGGATTCGGCGTGTGTCTTGGCGTCGTGCAGCATCGAATCACGCGCGTCGAGCACATCCTGTGCGTCATCCAGCTCGCCGGGGATTGCATCTTTGATGTCGTCGATCAGCTCTAATACGTCACCGCGAGGCACCACACAGCCGGCCGTCATCGGCACGCCACGGGCTTCTTCCACGATGGCGCCCAATTCGTCCAGCGCTTCAAAGACTCGGTACACGGCCATGCCCTCCTGGCGTCGTTGTTGTTACCAGTGTGCCTGGTGTTACGTCTGTGACGGTGGTGGCGAGACCGGTGTGTCGGGCATTTGCTCGACGAGGGAACCGAGAAGCCCCAGCACACCGCCACCGACCTGCAAGTTACGAGGGAAATCCATTCACACGCCCGTTCACGCCGATGCCGCGTGCCACACCGCCACGCGAGGTTATTCAGTCCATATTTGCGGCAGTGCCGGTGTCGGCAACGTCCGGTTATTTTGCCGCCAGTATAGGAGTCCTTACCAGTCTCGATCTTTTTGCTGCCGCCGCGGAGCGGATGGCTCGGATATATACCCCTATAGGGTATTGTGGCAGAGCGGGGCTGGCCCCCGGGAGCATGGGTGACAATCGCCGCAGTACGAACCGGAGCGGAGGACCAGTGACAGGCAAGGTGCTACCGGCCGTCGGGCACGCGTTGACGCTGGCGGGATCGATGACATGGGAGATCGCCTGGGCACTGATCCTGGGCTTCGCCCTGTCGGCGGTGGTCCAGGCCGTGGTGCGCCGCTCAACGATCGTGAGCCTGATGGGCGACGACCGGCCCCGCACGCTGGCTGTGGCAGCGGGGCTGGGAGCCGCATCGTCGTCGTGCTCCTATGCCGCAGTGGCTCTGGCCCGATCGCTATTCCGCAAAGGCGCCAACTTCACCGCCGCCATGGCGTTCGAGATCGGTTCCACCAATCTCGTGGTGGAGTTGGGCATCATCTTGGCCCTGCTGATGGGCTGGCAGTTCACTGCCGCGGAGTTCATCGGCGGCCCGCTGATGATCGTGGTACTGGCTGTGCTGTTCCGGCTGTTCGTGCGTTCCCGGCTCATCGACAACGCGCGCGAGCAGGCCGAGCGGGGAATCGCCGGCTCGATGGAAGGCCATGCCGCCATGGACATGTCCATCAAAGGCGATGGATCGTTCTGGCGGCGGCTGCTCTCCGCGCAGGGCTTCACCTCGGTTTCGCATGTGTTCGTCATGGAGTGGATGGCAATCCTGCGCGACCTCGTTTTGGGCCTGTTGATTGCGGGTGCCATCGCGGCGTGGGTGCCCGAAAGCTTCTGGCAGAGCTTCTTCTTGGCTAATCATCCGGGCTGGGCGGCGCTGTGGGGACCGATCGTGGGTCCCGTCGTGGCGATCGTGTCCTTCGTCTGTTCCATCGGCAATGTGCCACTGGCCGCGGTGCTTTGGAACGGAGGCATCAGCTTCGGCGGTGTCATCGCATTCATCTTCGCCGACCTGATAATCCTGCCGATCTTGAACATCTACCGCAAGTACTATGGCACCAAAATGGCGCTGGCGCTGCTGGGCACCTTCTACGTCGCGATGGTCGCCGCCGGATACCTCGTCGAATTGATTTTCGGCACAGCCAATCTCATCCCCAACTCCCGTAACGCCACGGTCATGCAAGCGGGGATCTCGTGGAACTACACCACCTGGCTCAACATCGCCTTCCTCGTCCTCGCGGCGATCCTGGTCGTGCGGTTCATCACCTCGGGCGGACTTCCGATGCTAAGCATGATGGGCGGCTCTCCCGAGGCGCTGCCCGATCAAAGCGATCACAGCCATCACGGACACTAGCGGGCCTTCCCCGGCGGCGTCTTGCGACAAATCACTTACGCCACTTGTGTTTCTGCAGCGCTTAGCTGGTGCTATAAGCCCACCAGTCATATCGACCAGGCACCGGGCACAGGTTCTCATACGCAGCAATAACGAAATGAGCCGCTTGGTCGGTGGTCAATGTCGGATAGTTCTTCTGCACAGCCGCAGCCGCCAGATGACCGGTGTAGCCGCCCTGCCAAAGCTCCCAGCACACTCAATGCCGCACAAACCAGGTACAGCCACAGCGGCAGCCACCACGATGGCGGTAACCAGGGAGCTGGCGTGGGTGGTAATGCCGGTGAACATGCCAGGGGTTTCCTTTCCTGCTAGGACCCCACCGACGGGTCTTGGATAGTGATCTATGCCACACGGGTGGCTGTCTGGTCGGGCTTCCCCCAATCCTGGAGCGCATCCGCCTCATCTATCGACGGAGCCACGGGCACAGGTCGCGGATAGCGATCCTGACGACCTGTGCCGCCCCGTCTGGACCCAGCGTCGGGTTCAACGCTGCGAACTGGTTCACCATTAACTGTCGCCTGAGGCCAGCGTCCATCAGGCCACACATATCCTCGCCCTGGTCCAGTGCCTCCAAGTCACCGTTGCTGTCCCCGAAACCGGCCGCATGGATATCTGCCAGGAAGGCACGCCGTCCGCATCCCGGACCCGGCACTTGCTCACATCCCGGTGTCGGTTTGGCGTTCGCATCAGGGTCGGCACCCAAAGCCATAGCCGCCAGGACAGCCACAGCCACGCCAACTATCCCCACCCTTCGCGCGCCACCGTTAGGCCGCCCTGACGCGGACCCGAGAGCGCTATCGAGGAGTACGCGGGACAGAGTTGACATTTGCCACCCCACTCGGCTATCGGTGGTCCGTCGGCACTAGAGCCGTCCGCGACCTGGTCGTTTTGGTCAAGGCTGGGCGGGTGCGCGGTGAATCGTTGCCGCAACGATGTCGCGACCGCCTCGCTGCGCCTGTTTTATTCAGCGTGATTCTTATGGTGATTGCGCAAACTTACGAGAGGCTGTGTTTTGGTTGAGTGTTTCCTGTTTGCATGCAGTTCACCGTTTGGACATCTCACTGACAATCACGAGACATGGGCGCGCGGTGGCCGTGCCCGCTCCGACAGCTCGGCCGCACGGCTATCTGGAACCAAGTCCTGCTCGGCGAGGTCGGCTCGCTCAGTCCCAGGCGGGCAATAGCGTGTCGTCGGGGTGCAGCCAGTACGCGGCCACCTGGGACCGGTCGGGCCAGCTGTCGCCGCCGTTAGGGAACCCGCGCCCGCCAAACATCCAAAACGGCATTCTCACCGGAATATTCGCCTCCAACGCGTGAATGTCTGACACACACTTAGCCCTTCGGCCCGCTGGCGTCTTGACGTAGGCAATGGCAGCGTCGCGCTCCGGGCCTGGTGGCATGAACTTCGCGCGCGGGTCTGGCTCGGCGGCGCTGCGCGACTCGACAGTGAGGAAATGAGCGTAAACGCCTGGCACGCGGCGCAATGCCGTGTAGGCGGCGCTACCCCGCTAACAGCGCCGCGACCGCCGACGGGTCCTTGTCCGGTGTGAGCTCCAAGCCCTCGTTCATCTTCCCGAAGAGCTCGAAAAAGCCTTGCGGGCCCCGATATTCGCCGCTTTAGGGCACGCCACCGGCTTCGTATACGACGAAGTGGTCATGCAGCAGGCTGCCGGGCCTCGTCAAACCTTTCCTCGACAAGCGCGTGCATGAACTTGCCGACGGTGGCCTGGGCGTCGTCAGCCCCGGCCATCGGACAACCTTTCGCGGAATCGGCGGTTCACCGGTTCGGGCAGTAGCTCCGACACATCACCGCCCAGCATCGCGACCTCTTTCGCCAGCGACGACGACACGAACGAATACCGGGGTGCGGTCGCCACGAAGAAGGTGTCGACACCGGCGATGTGCTTGTTCATCTGCGCCATCTGCAGCTCGAATTCGAAGTCGGTGCCGGTGCGCAAACCCTTTACGATGGCCGTCATCCCGCGCGACCTGACGAAGTCGACCACCAGACCTTCTCCCGCCTCCACCCGCAAGTTAGTCAGATGTGTCGTGCACTCCTCGATCATCGCGATCCGCTCGTCGAGGTCGAACATGCCCTTCTTGGCGGGATTGATCAGGATCGCCACCACGACTTCGTCGAACTGGGCCGAGGCGCGTTCGAAGACATCGATGTGGCCCAACGTGACCGGGTCAAACGACCCCGGGCATACCGCGCCGCTCATGACCCGCGCAGGCGACGATGCAGTGGGGGTACCTGCCGCTTGCGGGGGACGAAGCGATGGGGAGGAGCGGCGTCCATGACCAATGACGGTACACGGTGGCTCACAGCCATTCGGCCAGCTCCAAACGGGTGTCGCCATAAACACGCGAGGGCCACAAAGACCAGCCGGCCGGCCAGTTCAGCGGCGGGCTGGTGGCCGCACGCTCGACCACCGCGACGGTTCCCTCGCGCACCCAGCCATGGGCGGTCAGAGTGGCCAGGACGGCCTCGGCCTCGGCGGCCTCGATGTCGTAGGGCGGGTCTGCCAGCACAAGGTCCACCGGAGCCGGGCTCCCGGCCGCTACCACTGCTGCCACCGAGCCTCGGCGCAGCGTCGCTCCGGTCAGGCCCAGTTCCTCGATGTTGCGGGCGATGATGGCGGCGGTGCGCGGGTCGGACTCCACGAAAAGCGCGGACGCCGCACCCCGGGACAGCGCCTCGAGCCCCAGTGCCCCCGAACCGGCGTAGAGGTCCAGCACCGCCAACCCGCTCAGATCGCGCCGGGCGGTCACGATGTTGAAAAGCGACTCCCGCACCCGATCAGTGGTCGGCCTGGTTCCCCGCGGCGGGACGGCGATGCGCCGCCCACCGGCGATGCCGCCGATGATTCGGGTCAGCTCAGCACCACCAGCAGATCTCCGCCCTCGACCTGTGCGGTGCTCGACACCGCCACCCGTTGCACCGTGGCGTCTTGGGGGGCCGTGATCGGGGCTTCCATCTTCATTGCTTCGATAGTGGCGATGGTCTGCCCCGCGCGCACCTGATCGCCCTCGGACACCGATACCGTGACGGCCCCGGCGAACGGTGCCGCGATGTGGTCCGGGTTGCCACGGTCGGCCTTCTCCGCGGCCGGCACAGTGCTGGCAATGCTGCGGTCGCGCACCAACACTGGACGCAGCTGGCCGTTGAGGATGCACATCACCGTTCGCATGCCACGATCGTCGGGCTCGGAGATGGCCTCCAACCCGATCAGAAGATCAACCCCGCGTTCGAGTTTCACCAGGTGTTCTTCGCCCTGCCGCAGCCCGTAGAAGAACTGGTTGGCCGACAAATGCGAAGTATCACCGAAGAGTTCCCGGTGTTCCTCGAATTCCTTTGTCGGGCCAGGGAATAGCAGTCTGTTCAGGGTGGCCTGGCGCTTGGCTCCGTTCAGCGCAAGGGCGGCCTCCTCTTCCGCCGATAACTGCTGGACCGGCTTGGCCGGGCCGCGCCCGGCCAGCGCCTTGGTGCGCAGCGGTTCGGGCCACCCACCCGCCGGGTCGCCCAGCTCGCCACGCAGAAATCCGAGCACCGACTCCGGGATATCGAATCGTTTCGGATCGGAAGCGAATTCGTCGGCACTCACCCCCGCGCCGACCAGCGCCAGCGCCAGATCCCCCACCACCTTCGACGACGGGGTGACTTTGATCAGCCTGCCCAGCATCCGGTCGGCGCAAGCGTAGGCCTCCTCGACCTCCTCGAATCGATCCCCCAGCCCCAGCGCCATCGCCTGCTGGCGCAGATTCGACAATTGCCCGCCCGGGATCTCATGGTGGTAGACCCGTCCCGTCGGCCCTGGCAACCCAGACTCGAAGGGCGCATACACCTTTCGCAGCGCCTCCCAGTACGGCTCCAGCGCGCACACCGCCGACAGTGACAAACCGGTGTCGTATTCGGTATGCGCGGCGGCGGCCACGATCGAGCTCAGCGCGGGCTGGCTGGTGGTTCCCGCCATCGGCGCGGCAGCACCGTCGACGGCGTCCGCCCCGGCATGCCACGCCGCCACATAGCTGGCCAGCTGCCCGCCGGGTGTGTCATGGGTGTGCACGTGGATGGGCAGATCGAAGCGACTGCGCAACGCGCCGACCAATCGGTGCGCGGCCTGGGGCCGCAACAGGCCGGCCATGTCCTTGATGCCCAGCACCTGCGCGCCGGCGTCCACGATCTGCTCGGCCAGCTTGAGGTAGTAGTCGAGTGTGTAGAGCCGCTCCCCGGGATCGGACAGATCACCGGTGTAGCACATCGCGACTTCTGCGACCGCAGAACCTGTTTCGCGAACCGCGTCGATCGCCGGTCGCATCGACTCGAGGTTGTTGAGTGCATCGAAGATCCGGAAGATGTCGATACCGGTGGCAATCGCCTCCACGACGAACGCCGACGTGACGAGCTCCGGATACGGCGTATAGCCAACGGTATTGCGGCCCCGCAACAGCATCTGCAGGCAGATGTTGGGCATCGCTGCGCGCAACGTGGCCAACCGCTCCCAAGGGTCCTCCTTGAGAAACCGCAGCGCCACATCGTAAGTCGCACCGCCCCAACACTCCACCGACAGCAGCTGCGGCATGGTCCGGGCCAGATACGGAGCGACCATCTGCAGACCGCTGGTGCGTACCCGGGTAGCGAGCAGCGATTGGTGGGCGTCGCGGAACGTCGTATCGGTAACCCCGACGGCCGGCGACTCCCGCAGCCAGCGCGCGAAACCTTCAGGCCCCAACTCGACAAGCCGTTGCTTGGAACCAGCGGGCGGCGGGACCTCCATGTCGACGTCGGGCAGCTTGTCCTGCGGGTACACCGTTGACGCCCGCGTGCCGTGCGGCTTGTTGACCGTGACATCGGCCAGATAGTTGAGGATCTTGGTGCCGCGATCGGCCGAGGCGCGTGCGGTCAGCAGTTGCGGTCGCTCGTCGATGAACGACGTGGTGACCCGGCCGGCCTGGAAGTCCGGGTCGTCCAGGACCGCTTGCAGGAACGGAATATTCGTCGACACCCCGCGAATCCGGAACTCCGCGATCGCCCGGCGCGCGCGGGATACCGCGGTGTGGAAGTCACGGCCCCGGCAGGTCAGCTTGACCAGCATCGAATCGAAATGCGCGCTGATCTCCGCACCCAGGTTGGTGCTGCCGTCCAGGCGGATGCCGGCACCACCGGGGCTGCGCAACGCGCTGATCCGGCCGGTGTCCGGGCGGAAGCCGTTGGCCGGATCCTCGGTGGTGATCCGGCATTGCAGTGCGGCGCCGTGCGGGGCGATGTCGTCCTGCCGCAAACCCAGACCGGCAAGCGTCTCACCCGACGCGATGCGCAGTTGACTGGAAACCAGATCGACGTCGGTGATCTCCTCGGTCACCGTGTGCTCCACCTGAATCCGCGGATTCATCTCGATGAAGACGTACTGACCGTTCTCGTCGAGCAGAAACTCCACGGTGCCGGCGCAGCTGTAGCCGATGTGGCGGGCGAAAGCTGCCGCGTCTGCGCAGATTTTGTCGCGCAACTCGGCGGCCAGGTTCGGCGCGGGCGCCAGTTCGATGACCTTCTGGTGCCGGCGCTGCACGCTGCAGTCGCGCTCGAAAAGGTGAATCACGTCGCCGTGGGTGTCGGCCAGAATCTGCACCTCGATGTGGCGCGGCTTGATCACGGCCTGTTCGAGATAGACGGTCGAGTCACCGAATGCCGACTCGGCTTCACGGCCGGCGGCCTCGATCGCTTCGGGCAGCGCGGCGATATCGGTGACGCGACGCATGCCGCGGCCTCCGCCGCCGGAGACCGCTTTGACGAACAACGGAAACCGCATGCCTTCGGCGGCCGCTACCAGCTCGTCGACCGACGCCGATGGCGCCGAGGACATCAGCACGGGCAGGCCGGCTTCGCGGGCGGCGGCGATGGCCCGGGATTTATTTCCGGTCAGCTTGAGCACTTCGGCGGTGGGGCCGACGAACGTGATACCCGCGGCCGTGCAAGCCGCGGCCAATTCCGGGTTCTCCGACAAGAATCCGTAACCGGGGTAGACCGCGTCGGCGCCGGCGCGGCGGGCGGTTTCGACGATTTCGTCGACGGACAGGTACGCGCGCACCGGATGGCCGATGTCGCCGATCTGGTACGACTCGTCGGCCTTGAGCCGATGCTGCGAGTTGCGGTCCTCGTGGGCGTAGACGGCGACCGTGCCGATACCCAGTTCATAGGCGGCGCGAAACGCGCGGATCGCGATCTCTCCGCGATTGGCCACCAGCACTTTGGAGATCACCTTTGACCCCTTACCTTTTCGCCCTGCCGCGCCACCTACGAAAGAAGTGTTGACCAATAGTTCCAGAACCGCACCATGATCAGCAGAAACACCGCGGTGAACCACAGCGCGGCGATCGACCATCGCCAGTCAAACAACAACCGCGCTAGGGCGCCCTCCCTGCTCGCCAGCCCCGGGCGAAGGATGATCGAAAAGACCACGACCAGCAGCGAGATGGTTACCACCCAGACCACCATGCAGTACGGGCACAACGCCCCGATTCGGTACAGGCTCTGGAAGATCAGCCAGTGCACGAACACCGCACCAACCAGGGTCCCGGCTGCCAGTCCGACCCAATACCATTGGGGCAAAGACACTTTCGCTACAGCGAGGACGCCGGTGACCACCACTACGGTGAAGCCCACGATGCCCAGCAGCGGGTTGGGAAATCCCAGCAGCGATGCCTGCGGTGTGACCATCACCGAGCCGCACGAGACGACCGGATTGATATTGCACGACGGCACGTATGACGGGTTGAGCAGAATCTTGATCTTCTCCACCGTCAGCGTCATGGAGGCGAACAACCCGATCACGCCGGAGATCAGCACCCACCACGCACTGAGCGCGGGTACCAGCGCGCCGGGAGGCGAATCAGGTTTCAGGTCGCCGGGAGGCGCGGCAGGTTGTGCTGACACCGCGACCGTCACTAAGCCGCGGGGGCGACAGCCGTGTCTATGCCCGGCACATCGCCCACGATGCTTTTGATCTTGGCGACGAGCGCATCCGGTGTCGACGGATCATAGTTGTCGCCATTGATCTTGATCGTCGGGGTTGCGGTGATGTTGGCAGCCGCTGCTTCCCCGGTGACCTTGGGGAGGTACTTCCCGCTGTTGATGCAATCCGGGACCTTGCCCACCACGCCGGCTTCGCGGGCAAGTTCGATCAATTTCGCGTTGTCGGGAAAGCTGGTGCCGCGTTCATTGGGTTGGATATCGGTGCTGAACAGCGCCGTACGGAAACGCCGAAACGCATCCATGGACTCATCGGCGACGCATAAGGCCGCCGCACCCGCCCGCGATGAATAGTTCTGGTTCTTCGGGCTATCGAGAATGGCAACCATGGAGTAATCGGCCGCAATGGCGCCGGCGTCGATGAGCTTGGACACCGTCGGCCCAAAAGTGCGCTCGAAATTACCGCAGGCCGGGCACAGGAAATCCTCGTAGAAGGCGACCACGGCCTTGGGGTTAGCGGTCTGAGGCTGGGTCACCAGCTTGCTCGACGTCACCCGCACGGTGTCGCCCTGGCCGCTGGCGCCACCTTTCTTGTCGTGGTGCGTCATCACGATGTAGGAGACGATCGCGACCAGGAGGATCACGATGAAGGCGGTACCGCCGATCTGGAAGAGTCGGCCGGATTTGCGGCTGCCGGACTTCAGGTCGAATCGAGGGGGACGTTTGGGTTTGTCTGCCACTGGTTCGCTGATCCTTCTGTGCTCAATTTGTCGGCTTCGCTCCCCTTGCGGCTCGCTCAGCCTCCGGCGTGCGGGCTTATCCGGCAGTCGGGCGACGGCGCCTCTACATTACCGGCGACAACGACTCGGCAAATCAGACCCGGCTCAGGTGCGCCCGCAACGCCGAGATCAACTCGCTGGTCCCGGTGGCACTGCCGTCCCCGAGCTGAAACAGATTGGCGAAGCCATGCGTCAGCGAACCCATGGACCGCAGGTCCACCGCAGTCCCGGCGGCCCGCAAGGCGACCGCGTAGCTTTCGCCCTCGTCGCGCAATGGGTCGAAACCCGCGATCGCGATCAGCGCCGGCGCCAGCCCGGACAGCGACTCGGCCAGCAACGGCGACACCCGCGGATCTGCGCGATCGATACCGGAACCCCGCAGGTATTGCGACTCGAACCAATCCATGTCCCGCTTGGTCAGCGCAAAGCCACGGGCAAACAGGCTCAGCGATCGGGTCTGTGCGGTGAAATCCGTCCGCGGGTAGATCAGCCACTGCAGCACCGGGGTAGGGCCACCCTTGTCGCGCGCCAGTTGGCACACGACGGCCGCCAGGTTGCCACCCGCGCTGTCCCCGCCGACCGCGACGCGCCCGGGGATCGCGCCGAGTTCATCGGCGTGCTCGTACGCCCACTTAAAGGCCGCGATAAGCATCGTCGATCGCGGCCGGGGCCGGGTGCTCGGGGGCCAGCCGGTAGTCGATCGACAACACGTGGATACCGGCGTCGCGGCAGGTCAACCGGCACAGCGCGTCATGGGTGTCCAGGTCGCCGATCACCCAGCCACCGCCGTGGTAAAAGACCAGCAACGGCGCGGCCGCTTCACCGGCCGGACGGTAGTGCCGCGCCGGAATCTCACCGGCCGGTCCCGGTATCGACATGTCGCGCGCCTCGACGTGTATCTGCGGACCGGGAAGTTCCTGCATGTTCTGGCGTAGCTGGGCCCGGGAGGCAGCTGCGTCGTCGTCGACAACCAGGCCGTCGATGCCGACGGCGTGCAGACCCGACAGCATCAGCTGCAGCGTGGGATCAAGCGTATTTCCGTCGATGATGACCGAACGACCACGGACCAGCGCCCGCTTAGCGACGGTCGGGATCCACGGAATGACCTTAGCGCCAACGGTGGTGACCGCGTCCTGCACGCGGCTGGCCCACCCCATCGGTGCACGTCTCGCTCCGGGGTCCAGGTCCCGCGCGCCTGGCAGACTTTGTGTCATGGCAGCTCCCTTGGTGACGCTGAATGACGGTAATTCGATCCCCGCCGTCGGGCTCGGAGTCTTCCAGATCCCGCCGGCAGACACCGAACGGGCGGTGGGTGCCGCTCTGCGCGCCGGTTACCGACATATCGACACGGCCGCCGCCTACCGCAATGAGCGGGAGACCGGGCGCGCGGTTGCAGACTCCGACGTGCCGCGCGACCAACTGTACGTGGTGACCAAATTGGCGAATCCAGACCAGGGCTACGACAGCACGCTGAGGGCATTCGACGCCAGCATGGACCGGCTCGGTCTCGAGTATCTCGACCTCTACCTGATCCACTGGCCGCAGCCCGCGCTCAACAAGTTCGTCGACACCTTCAAGGCATTCGCCCACCTGCGCGACCAGGGCCGTATCCGGTCCATCGGCGTCAGCAATTTCGAGCCCGAGCACCTCACGGTTCTCATCGATGCCATTGGCATCGTTCCGGCGGTCAACCAGATCGAACTGCATCCACGTTTCACCCAAAAAGAATTGCGGGAGGTGCACGCTCAACGCGGCATCGCAACCGAGGCGTGGGCACCGCTGGGCCAGGGAGCGCTGCTGACGCATCCGATGATCACCGCCGTCGCCGCGGAATGCGGGCGGACACCCGCCCAGGTGCTGATTCGCTGGCATATCCAGCTCGGTAATATCGTGATCCCCAAGTCAGTCAACCCCTCACGGATTGCGAGCAACCTCGACGTGTTCGATTTCGAACTCAACGCCAATGAAATGGCGACGATATCCTCGCTCGATGACGGGACCCGGCTTGGTCCGAATCCACGAACTTTCAATTTCGCAGGTAGGTGAATGACGTTGACTGGCGAGTCGGGCACCGCCGTACCATCCATAGCTCTCAATGACGAAAACACCATGCCGGTGCTTGGCCTGGGCGTCGCCGATTTGTCGGACGACGAGGCCGAACGCGCGGTATCGGCGGCGCTGGAAATCGGCTGCCGGCTCGTTGACACCGCCGCGGTCTACGGCAACGAAGCCGGCGTCGGCCGCGCGATCGCGGCCTCCGGGATTCCCCGCGCGGAGCTGTTCGTCACCACCAAGCTGGCCACCGAAGACCACGGTTTCATCAAGGCGCAGGGAGCCTGTAGCGCCAGCTTGGAGCGACTGGGCCTGGATTACGTCGACCTTTACCTGGTTCACTGGCCGGCCCCGTCGGTGGGTAAGTATGTGGACTCCTTCGGCGGCATGATCCAGTCCCGCGGAGAAGGCCATGCCCGTTCGATCGGAGTCGCCAACTTCACCGAGGATCATCTGACGACGGTCATCGACCTCTCCTTCGTCACCCCGGTGGTCAACCAGGTCGAGCTGCACCCGCTGCTCAACCAAGATGAGCTGCGCAAAGCGCATGCGCAGCACAACGTCGTCACCCAGTCCTACACACCGCTGGCTCTCGGCAAGTTGATGGACAACCCGACGGTGACCTCAGTCGCCGGCGAGTACGGCAAGACCCCGGCACAGGTGCTGCTGCGGTGGAACCTGCAGCTGGGCAATGCGGTCATCTTCCGGTCGGCCAAACCCGAGCACATCGCCGGCAACCTGGACGTCTTCGATTTCGAATTGGCCGCCGAGCACATGGATGCGATCAACGGCCTCAATGACGGCACCCGGCTGCGCCCGGACCCGAACACCTACGACGGCTCATAGCGGTTCGCGCTACCCCGCCGGACAGGTGGCTGCGGCCCGGCGTAGTACGTCCGACGAAGCCTGATCCACCGGCAACTGGTAGCCGCGCAGCACCGCGATGAACTGCACGGCGTACTGACACGCGAACGCGGTGTTGGGCGGCATCCAAAGAGCCGGCGGCGAATCGCCCTTGTCCTGGTTGGCCTGACCTTCGACGGCCAGCAGGTTGGCCGGATCATTGGCAAAACGCAGCCGCTCGGGAAACGGCCAGCCGTAGGCCCCCATGTCCCAGGCATAGGCGAGCGGGACGATGTGGTCGATCTGCACCGATTCGCCGACCTTGGCGCCGCGCTGGAAGGCGACCGTGGTGTTGGTGTACGGGTCGTGCAGAGTTCCGGTGGCCACCGCATCCGGGCAGCGCTTGATCGACACATACGTCTTGTCGACGAGATCGCGGTTGAGGATGTCGTCGCGAGTATCACACCCGTTGTGCCCGAGCGGGGCATCGTTGTCGTCGTCCCAGGCGTCGCCGTAGGCCGCCCTGCGGTAGTCGTAGCGGTGAACCCGCTGCGGCAGCACGGCAATTCCCGCCAGCACATCGGTACCGGGCTGCACCGTCGGAACGTCCGCGCGGGCGGCGACTTCGGCGCGCCTGGCCGCCGATGATCCCAGCGTCTGGTAGGCGACCAGCACCGCGAGCACCGCGGCGAGCGACAACCACAGCAGCACCTTCCGGTTCATGATTTGTCCAGGTAGTCGATGCGGTCGGTGTTGGTGAATCGTGCTGCCATCACAGCCAATCCGGGGTTCGGCGACCGATCTTCGTATGCGGCCGTGCAGAAGTCCCGTGCGGCCTCGATGAACACCTGGTGGTCAGCCAACGACAAGAGCCGCAGGGTGATCGCCTTACCGGACTGGTTGCGGCCCAGCACATCTCCTTCCCGGCGTTCCTTGAGATCCAGGTCCGCGAGGACGAACCCGTCCATGGTTTCGGCGACGGCGGACAACCGGCGACCGGCCCGCGATCCCGGAGAAGTCCAGCTGGCGAACAGACACAGGCTCGGATGCTCGCCGCGGCCGATGCGGCCGCGCAGCTGATGTAACTGACTGATTCCGAACCGGTCGGCGTCCATCACCAACATGACCGTGGCATTGGGGACGTCAACGCCCACCTCAATGACGGTGGTGCACACCAACACATCAATCTCGCCGGCGCGAAAAGCGGCCATCGCGGCGTCCTTCTCGTCGGCGGACAACCGCCCGTGCATGAGCCCCAGCCGCAGGCTCGCCAGCTCACCGGAACGCAGTCGGGCGTAAAGACCCTCGGCGGTCTCCGACGGTCTGGCGTTCTGCTCCCCTTGCTGCGGGTCGTCGGTCTCGTCGATCCGGGGCGCCACCACATAAGCCTGGCGACCGGCGGCGACCTCTTCGATGATGCGCTGCCAGGCACGGCCGAGCCACGCGGGCTTGTCCTTGATGAAGATGACATTGCTGGTGATCGGCTGACGTCCACGCGGAAGTTCGCGCAGCGTCGACGTTTCCAAGTCACCATAGACCGTCAGCGCGACGGTACGCGGAATCGGCGTTGCCGTCATCACCAACAGGTGCGGCGTGATGCCGGCACGAGCCTTGGCGCGCAATTGATCTCGCTGCTCGACACCGAACCGGTGTTGCTCGTCGACCACCACCATGCCCAGGTTGTGGAAGTCCACCGCATCCTGCAGCAGCGCATGGGTGCCGATGACGATTCCGGCCTGACCGCTGACGATCTCGGCACGGACCTGCTTCTTCTGCGCCGCCGTCATCGAGCCGGTGAGCAGCGCCACCCTGGTCGCATTGTCAGCCCCACCCAGCTGGCCTCCCATCGCCAATGGGCCGAGGACGTCGCAGGTCGACCGCAGATGTTGTGCGGCAAGGACTTCCGTTGGCGCCAGTAGCGCACACTGGTAACCCGCGTCGACCATCTGCAGCATCGCCAGCACCGCGACGATCGTCTTGCCCGACCCCACCTCACCTTGCAGCAGGCGGTTTATCGGGCGGGTCGCCGCTAGCCCGTCGGACAATACGGCGAGCACCTCGCGCTGTCCGGCCGTCAACTCGAAAGGCAACCGCCGCAGCAATTCAGCCGCCAGCCCGTCCGAGCGCGGCGCAGCCGGAGGACCTGACTCCGACAGCTCGCCGTGCCGGCGGGCGACCAGCGCCCACTGCAGGCCGACGGCTTCGTCGAACGTCAACCGCTCACGTGCGCGCCTGCGTTCGGCCTCGCTCTCGGTCAGATGAATGGCGCGCAGCGCCTGGTCTTCGGAGATCAGACGGAGCTTGGCGCGCAGTTCTGGGGGCAGCGGGTCGTCGACGGGGTCGAGAACCTCGAGCACCTGACGCACGCAAGCGAAAATGTCCCAGCTCTGCAGTTTGGTGCTGGCCGGATAGATCGGAAAGAAGCGGCGCTCGAACTCCGACATTGCTAATTCGCCGCTGACGGCCTGCGAGGCGTCGGCAATGCTTTTCAGCGACCTCGTGCCGCGGTTGCGTCCGTCCGGCGAGTCGAGGATGAGGAACGCGGGATGCGTGAGCTGCATGACCCCCTTGAAGAACCCGACTTCCCCGGAGAGCATCACCTTCGTGTCTTTGGTGAGGTCCTTTTTGATGTAGTTCGCGTTGAAGAACGTGGCGGTCACCTTGCTCCGTCCGGATCCGACGGTGATGCGGTGACACATCCTTTTCCGGTCCTTCTTCATCGGAAACGACTCCGTAGCGGTGATCGTGTCGACGATGGTGATGTGCTCACCGGCTTCCGGACGCTCGTCCTCGGCGCCGCGCACCGTCGCGCCCTCGGTGTAGCTGCGCGGGTAGTGGCGCAGCAGGTCATCGACGGTCCGGATGCCGAACACGTCGTCCAGGGAGTCGGCCGCCTTGGCGCCCACGATGTAGTCCAGCCGGTCACTCAGTGACACCACGGCTACTCGACCCCGATCAGCAGCGCGTCGCCGCGATGGCCGGTGCGGTAGATCACCAGCTCGGTCCCCGGATGGTGGTCGTGCACGTGCTCTCGCAGGATGTCGCCGACAGCGGTGGCGTCGGCTTCCGTCTCGATCCCGGCACCGACCAGCACCGTCACCAGGTCGCCGCCCGATGCCAGCAGCAGATCGAGGAGACCGATCGCCGCCCCGGCCGGATCAGCCGCCACGAAGAGCACCTCGTCGCCCGCGACGCCCAGGCCATCACCCGGCTGACAGGGACCGGCCCAGGTCAGCGCGCTTTCGGTCGCGATGCGCACCGCTCCGTGCCGGGCCGCTCCGGCGGCGCGGGCCATGGTGTAGCCGTCATCGACTGCCTGCCGGCCCGCTTCGTGCACGGCCAGCGCGGCCAGCCCTTGCACCATCGACCCCGTCGGTATCGGCACCACGTCGATGCCCCACCCGATGGCGGTGGTGCAGCCGGCCACCAGCTCCTCGGCGGCCACATAGCCGTTGGGCAGCACCATCACCTGTGCGGCGCCGGTGTCGACCAGGGCACGCACCAGCCGGTGGGCACTGATATCGGTGGCTGGATCGCCCGCCTCGGGGTCCGGTTGCAGCACACAGGCACCCTCACCGGCGAACAGCTCGGCGGCACCGTCGCCGTCGACGACGGCCAATACCGCCCTCTCCCGCGTCCAGCTGCCCGCCGGCAGCCCGGTGACGCCGGAGCTCAGGGCCGAGACCACGATCCGGCTCGGCCGGCCGGCCATCAGTCCTGCTTCAACGGCGGCGCCGGCGTCGTCGGTGTGCACATGCACCGAATAGGTGCCCTGAGTCGTCGCAGGCGCCGCCGCGATGGCCACGGAATCACCCAATTCTGAAAGCCGGCCCCGCAGCGCGTCCGCCGCTGCGGCATCGCACCCATCCAGCCGGTACATCACTTCGAACTGCGCGGGGCGGTCGGCGGGGGCTTCCGGCTGCGGCAAGCGCGGCGACAGCTCGTACACCGTGCGGGCGGGTGTCTGCCCGGTGATGGTCGAGCGCAGCGCGTCCAGCAGGACCAGCAGGCCCCGTCCGCCGGCATCGACCGCACCGGCGTCCGCGAGCACGTCGAGCTGCTCGGTGGTTTTCTCCAGCGCGACCACCGCCGCGTCGCCTGCAGCAGTGATCGCCGGGGCCAGCCCGTCGTTGGCGCACTCGTCGACGGCCTCGGCGGCGGCCCGCAATACCGAGACGATGGTTCCCGGGACCTCCCGGCCGCCCATCGAGGTGATGACCAGATCGACGCCGCGTTGCAGCGCGGCCGCCAGGGTCACGGCGTCCATCTCGGGCAATTCACCGCCGGAGTCGGCGGCCGCACTGGCGGTGACGTCGGCGATACCGCGCAGGATCTGGGACAGGATCACACCGGAATTGCCGCGGGCGCCATTCAGCGCACCGGCCGACAGGGCGCCCGCGACCCGGGCTACGCATCCGGGGGCGAGGTCGGCGCCGGCTCGCGCGTTCGCCTCCGCCAGGGCAGAACGCATGGTGAACAGCATGTTGGCGCCGGTATCGGAATCGGCGACCGGGAACACGTTGAGCCGGTTGATCTCGTCGATGTGAGTGATCAGGTCGCTGACGGCGGTGTGCGCCCAGTCGCGCAGGGTCACCGCGTCCAACAAACTGTTCGACGTGCCCAGTGTGACCCACCTCCTCCGCGCCAGCCCCCGGTCGGCGCCAGCGTAGCTCGGCCACGACATGTTCGGCGGCTGTCGGTCAGCCGGCCCCGCCGGCGGGGGCAAACCGGCCCATTGAGCCTAGCCAGCGGGGGCGACAGCGCCGGTCGCAGCCATCGCTGGACTGTTGAGCGTTTTGGTGGTTGCACACAACAGTCGGTATCCTGGGCTGGCCCGGGTCAGCCTGGGCCGTCCCGGCTCGTCTAGATCTATCCTGAGTGCCGGACCCCCGAAATTTTGAGGAGCTTGAAGAATGGCCGCTGTGTGCGATATCTGCGGGAAAGGCCCCGGCTTCGGCAAGTCGGTGTCGCACTCCCACCGCCGCACCAGCCGCCGGTGGGACCCCAACGTCCAGACTGTGCACGTCGTGACTCGTCCCGGCGGCAACAAGCAACGGATCAACGCCTGCACGTCCTGCATCAAGGCCGGCAAGGTCGTCCGCGGCTAGCTGTCGCCGCCCAGCGTCTTCAGTAGCCGCTGCCGGACCTCATCTGCCTGCCAGCCAGTTACCGAAACGGATCCTTCCCCGGGCGGCAGTGTCATCGGTGACGAGGGTGCGCGATTCGAGGCCGGTGCCGAAGTAGCGGGCGTGCGGGTCGGTGACCACGACACGGGTATCGCCATATTGCGTCAGCGCGGTGCCGATGAAGTTCTCGAACGGAAAGTATTCCGGCCCACCGAATTCGACGACGGCATTGGCCGCGGCGTCCAGCGCGATCCCGGCCAGTTTCGCGGCGACTTCGGTGCCGGCGATCGGCTGAATCAGTGCTTCGGGAACCCGCACGGTGTCTCCGTCGGTGCAGGAATCGGCTATGGCGCCGGCGAATTCGAAGAATTGAGTCGCCCGCAGGATCGTGTACCCGAGCCCGGAGCCGGCGATCCGGCTCTCCTGCGCGACCTTGGCCCGCATGTATCCGCTGTCCGGCATGCGGTCGGCACCGACCACCGACAGCGCCACGTGATGGGCCACCCCGGCGGTCTGTCCGGCGGCGAGGAGATTGGTGGTGGACGTGGTGAAGAAATCCATCAGCGCGGAGTCTGCGTAGGACGGCGAATCGGTCACGTCGAGAACGACTCGCGCTTGGGACAGCGCGGCGGTGAGGCCGTCGCCGGTGAGCACATCCACGCCGGTCCGACGCGAAGCCGGTAGCACCTGCGCACCGTTGGCAGTCAGAATGTCGACCACCTTGGCGCCGATCAGGCCGCTGGCGCCGACCACCACGATCTTTCCCACAGCCGTCATAACCGAAGATCCTGTCAGTCCCGGACAACAATGACCGTCTTGCCCGCGCGCCGGCCGGGGCTTGGGCCAGTTTCAAGGCCGCTTTCGAATGCTTCCCGTCCCTTGTCGAGCGGATACGTCTGCGCGATTTCCACGCGCAGTCGGCCTTTCGCGGACAAACCGTCGACCAGCGCAGCGAGCTCGATCAGCTGGTCTCGATTGGGCTCGACGATGAAGAACGTTGCCGTGACCCCGTATTCGTCGGCTCTGCCCGCGGGCCGGGGTTCCGACAGGCAGACCAACCGCCCGCCCCGGCGGAGCACGCGAAAAGATCGGTCCAACGTCTGTCCGCCGACGGTGTCGATGACGACGTCGTAGGCGCCGCCGGTTTCGTCGAACGCTTCGGTCCGAACGTCGATCACCCGCTGCGCGCCGAAGCCGCGCAGCAGCTCACCCGCATCGCTGCGAACGGTCGCGGTGACCTGCGCGCCCAGGATCGCGCCCAGTTGGACCGCCAAGGCACCGACTCCGCCGGCCCCACCGTGCACCAGCACGGCCTCCCCGGGTTGCACCGCGGCGTGGTCGACCAAGGCCTGCAAGGCGGTCAGCCCGGCCAGTGGCAACGCGGCGGCGACAACGTGGGAGACCGTCGACGGCTTGGTGGCCAGATCGGCCGCGGGGACGGCGACGAAATCGGCCGCCGCGCCGTCGCGGTCGAATCTGATCAGCCCGTATACCTCATCACCGGGCGCGAAATCCTGGACGCCCGAAGCGATATCAGAAACGACGCCGGATACTTCATGCGACGGGATCACCGGAGTCCGGCTGACACCGTCGCGGGTCCACGTTTCGTTCCACGTCAACTCGTCGAACGTGATGGCCGCGGCGTGTACCGCGACCAAGACTTCGCCGGCGGCCGCGACCGGCACGGGCGCGCGCTCGACGACCAGTACCTCCGGGCCGCCCCGGCGGTGTGCCCGCAGCGCCGTCATCTCGGTCAGGGCAGCCGCCAATCGACCGGGTCGGCGCCCATGCCGGCGAGCAGCTCGTTGGCGCGGCTGAAGGGACGCGAGCCGAAAAACCCGCGAGACGCCGAGAGCGGCGAGGGGTGCGGCGACTCGATCGCCACGCAATTTCCTTCGACCAGTAGGGGTTTGAGCGTTGACGCGTCGCGGCCCCACAGGATCGCCACCAACGGCTGCGACCGTGCGGCCAGCGCGCGGATCGCACATTCGGTGACCGCTTCCCAACCCTTGCCGCGATGCGACGCCGGGTTGCTGGGACGAACCGTCAGCACCCTGTTCAACAGCAGCACTCCGCGCTGCGCCCAGGGCGTGAGATCGCCACACGAGGGCTGGGGATGGCCCAGGTCGGCGGTGTACTCGTCGAAGATGTTGGCCAGGCTTCGGGGCAGCGGACGCACCTCGGGGGCCACCGAGAAACTCAGGCCCACAGCATGTCCCGGTGTCGGGTAGGGGTCTTGTCCGACGATCAGGACCCGGACGTCGTCGAAGGGAAACGTGAAGGCGCGCAACACGTTCGGACCGGCAGGCAGATACCTTCGCCCTGCGGCGATCTCGGCCCGCAGGAACTGCCCCATCTGAGCGACCTGCTCGGCCACCGGCTCCAGCGCGGTCGCCCACCCCTGCTCGACAATTTCCTTCAACGGGCGCGCGGTCATCCCAGGCCCTTCAGCAGCAACACCACCGTATCGGCGCCAGCGATGCGGTCCTTCGAGATGTCCTGGTATTCAGGCGATTGCGCCCAACCGTTGAATGCCGCCTCGTCCGGAAATGACATCAGCACCACCTTCTCGCGGTCCCACCGCCCCTCAACGACCCGGGGCGACTCGTCGGCGGCCAGCAGCGTTCCCGGGTGACGACGAAAGACCTCCATGAACCTCGCCTGGTACCGGTCGTAGGCTGCCCGGTCGGTGAATCTCAGCTGGGCGATCGCATAGACGGTCACCGCGCCACCCTAACGCGCGAATGATTCCCAGCCCGCGTAACCACTCCACCCCGCGCCGTCAACAAGCACGCGGGCCGGCCCGTCGAGCACCCGACCGATGACGCGCCACCCGGCCGGCGCCGGACCGGCGAAACACGCCGCCAGGGCATGGTCTTCGCCGCCGGCCAGCACCCACGACCAGGGGTCGGCATCGACAACGGCGGCGGCCGCGGTCAGCGCGTCGTGGTCTGCGGCCAGCGCCGCGGTGGACAGATCGATTCCCACCCCGGACGCGTCGGCGACGTGCCGCAGATCGGCCACCAAGCCGTCGGACAGGTCGATCATCGCCTGCGCGCCCGCGGCCGCGGCCGCCACTCCCGCGCCATACGGCGGCTCGGGCACCAAATGACGACGCCGCAGTTCGTCGAACCCGTCAATACCGTTGTGCCACAAAGAATATCCAGCAGCGGAGCGACCCAGCTCACCGGCGACAGCGAGCACCGAGCCGGCTTTCGCCCCGGATCGCAGCACCGGCGGCCGACCGTTCAGGTCGCCCAGCACGGTCACCGACAACACCCACTGGGGGCAGCTGACGAGATCGCCACCGACGATGCCCGCGCCGATCCGCCCCGCCTCGTCCCACATGCCGTCGACGAGCGCGTCCACGTCCGCCGCCCGAGTGTCACCCGGTGCTCCGAAGCCGACCACGAATGCCGTGGCCCGCGCGCCCATCGCCTCGATGTCGGCGGCGTTCTGGGCGATCGCCTTACGGCCGACGTCGTGCGGCGTCGACCAGTCCAGCCGGAAATGCCGATCCTGCACGAGCACGTCGGTCGATACCACGGTGCGACCGTCCCCGGCCGAGACGACCGCCGCGTCGTCGCCGGGCCCCAGTACGACCGCAGCGGGCTGCCGACGGCCGCGCACCACCCGGTCGATCACCGCGAACTCACCGAGCTGCTGCAGCGTCGGGGATTGTTCCGACGCCCCGGACGTATCGTCGCGCACGCCACCTCCTCCGGCGTGTCCCGCCTTGTGACGACCGCAAGTCGGTTGCCCGACCTGGGGTAAGTTGGTTCCCAGCCCGCGCGAGCGGACCGCGCCAGTGTATGAGACAGGAGGTGCGCTGGCGGTGACGACCGACGCCAATACCGGTTCTGCTACCGATCTAGGGGGACCCCCGCGGGCCGCGATGATCGCCGCGGTTGCGCTGGCGATCGCGGTGATCGGCGCGATCCTGGTCATCGCGGCAAACCGCGAAGCGCCGCCACAACCGGTTGCCATTCCGGCCGTCCCGGCGCCGCAGGCCGCCAGTGCCGCATGCCGGGCGCTGACGGACGCGCTGCCGCAGCGGCTGGGAAACTATCAGCGCGCGCCCGTCGCGCAACCGGCGCCGCAAGGCGCGGCGGCCTGGCGGGCCGGGCCCGACGGCCAGCCAGTGGTGCTGCGCTGCGGACTCGACCGCCCGGTCGCCTTCGTGGTGGGATCTCCGATCCAGATCGTCGACCGGGTGCAGTGGTTTGAGGTGGCGGCCGAACAGCAATCCGCCGGTGACGCGGGCAGATCCACCTGGTACACGGTGGATCGGCCGGTGTACGTGGCCTTGACGCTGCCCTGGGGATCGGGGCCGACGCCGATCCAGCAGCTCTCCGAGGTCATCGACCACACCATCGCGGCGGTGCCCATCGACCCGGCTCGGCCGGATTAGCAACCCCGTCAGCGCAGACCGACGCCCCGGGCCAATGCGGTCTCCACCATGGTCGCCAACAGACTGGGATAGTCGACGCCGCTGGCCGCCCACATCCTCGGGTACATCGATATCGTGGTGAATCCCGGCATCGTGTTTATTTCGTTGATTATCGGTCCGTCCTCGGTGAGGAAGAAATCGACCCGGGCCAGACCCTGGCAGTCAATGGCTTTGAACGCACGGATCGCCAATTGGCGCATCGCGTCAGCGATCTCGTCGTCGACCTTTGCCGGCACGTCCAATTCGGCTGCCTCGTCGAGGTATTTGGTCGCGAAATCGTAGAACGAGTCCTCGCGGCCCCGAACCCCGGCCACTCGGATCTCCCCCAGCGTGCTGGCTTCCACTGTGCCGTCTGGCATTTCGAGTACGCCGCACTCCAGCTCACGACCGTTGATCGCCGCCTCGACGATCACTTTCGGATCATGCCGGCGAGCATTCGCGACCGCGGCGGGCAGCTTGTCCCAACTCGACACCCGGCTCACGCCGATCGACGAACCGCCCCGCGCGGGTTTGACGAATACCGGCAAACCCAACAGCTTGCACTCCTCGGGACGCAGCGCCGCCCGCGATGGGCGCAGCACCGCGTGCGGGCCGATCGGAAGTCCCTCGGCGGCAAGTAGCTTCTTGGTGAATTCCTTGTCCATACCGACCGAACTGGACAGCACGCCGGCGCCGACGTAGGGCACACCGGCGAGTTCGAGCAGTCCCTGGATCGTGCCGTCTTCGCCGTACGGGCCGTGCAGTACCGGAAACACCACGTCGACCGAGGCCAAGACCTCACCGGCACCGGGCGAAAGTGACACCAATTGGCCGCTGCGCCGCGGATCGGCGGGCAAGGCCAGCTCGGTGCCCGAGCCGGAGGTCACCCCGGGTAGCTGCCGGTTGGTGATCGCCAGCGCATCCGGGTCACCGTCGGTGAGCACCCACGAACCTTCCGGGGTGATGCCGATCGCGACCACCTCGAATCGCTGCGGGTCGAGATTGCGCAGAATACTGCCGGCGGACACACACGAGATGGCGTGCTCGTTGCTGCGCCCGCCGAAGACGACGGCGACCCGCACACGGCCACCGGGTGACCCGGGGCGCTGAGTAGGCCGGTCGGAGGCATTCACAACCTGGAGAGGCTACCGGGTGGGGCGATCGTGGGTGGGACGCCATGCCCTGAGCTGGGGTTTTCGGTGACCGCCGACCCGTGCCGGGCTCATTCCGGCTTGGTGCGGCGACCCAGCAGCAGAGCCATCGCCTCGTCGACCGAAAGTCCCTTGTGACAGACCCGGTGCACGGCGTCGGTCAGTGGCATCTCGACGTCGTAACTGGATGCCAGCGCCAGCACCGACTCGCACGTCGTCACGCCCTCGACGACGTGCCCGTCTTTACCTTCCAGCGCCGACTGCACGGTCGCGCCCCGGCCCAGGCGTTCGCCCATCGAGCGGTTGCGCGAATGCGGAGAGGTACACGTGGCCACCAGGTCACCCAGTCCAGCCAGACCGGCCAGCGTCGCGCCCTTCGCGCCCAGCGCTATCCCCAGCCGGATGATTTCCGCCAAGCCACGGGTGATGATCGCCGCCGCGGTGTTTTCGCCGAGGCCGACGCCGGCCGCCATCCCGCACGCGAGCGCGATGACGTTCTTGCAGGCCCCACCGATCTCGGTGCCGACGACATCGCTGTTGGTGTACGGGCGGAAGTACCCGCTGTTCAGCATGCGCTGCACTGCGACGGCGCGGCCGGAGTCACTGCACGCGACAACAGTGGCCGCCGGCTGACATTCGGCGATCTCACTGGCCAGGTTCGGCCCCGAAATCACCCCGACGTGCGCCGGGTCTACACCGGTCACCGAAACGATGACCTGACTCATCCGCATCAGGGTGCCCAGCTCGATGCCCTTGGCCAGACTGACCAGTGTCGCGTCGTCGGCTAACAAAGGCGCCCACTGCTCGAGATTGGCCCGCATCGTCTGCGCAGGCACTGCCAGCAGCACCGTCGACGCGTCGGCCAGCGCCTCTTTCGCATCGGCGGTGGCGTGGACGCCGGGCGGCAGCAATGTACCGGGCAGATAGGCGGGGTTGTATCGGGTCGCATTGACCTGTTCGGCGATGTCAGATCGCCGAGCCCACAGCGTGACGTCTGCTTCTGGCCCCCCGGCGTCGACAAGCACTTTGGCCAGCGCCGTGCCCCATGCACCGGCGCCCATTATCGCAACGGCGCCTGCTGTGCTGGCCATTTACCACCTCGTCTGTCGTCGAGCCGTTCACCGTCGCTGCTTTGTTATTGCGTTGCCGGCGCTTCAGATTAGCCCGAGGCAGCATCGGAGGGATCGGCGCTGGCAGGATGACCTCATGACCGGCACACGCGCCGACGGTGCGGGCGAAAACGCAACTGACGTTGCCTTGATCATCGCCGTCAAGCGGTTGGCCGCCGCCAAGACCAGGCTGGCCCCGGTGTTCTCGGCGCGGACCCGGGAGAACGTGGTGCTCGCCATGTTGGTGGACACGCTGAGCGCCGCGGCGGGCGTCGCATCGGTGGGCTCGATCACCGTCATCACACCCGACGAAGCCGCGGCGGCCGCGGCGGCCGGGCTCGGAGCAAATGTGCTGGCCGACCCGACGCCCGAGGGCCATCATGACCCACTGAACAACGCTATCGCCGCCGCCGAACGCGCTGTGACCGCATCATTCTCCAATATCGTTGTGCTGCAAGGTGATTTGCCGGCATTGCAGACGCAAGAGCTGGCCGAGGCGATTGCTGCTGCACGCCACCATCGGCGCAGCTTTGTCGCCGACCGGCTGGCAACCGGTACCGCGGCACTCTGCGCTTTCGGAAGCATGCTCGATCCGCAGTTCGGGCCGGATTCGTGCGCGCGGCACCGCCGTTCGGGCGCGATTGAACTGACCGGCGCGTGGCCTGGCCTGCGATGCGATGTCGACACTCCCGCTGATCTGGCCTCCGCGCGCCGCCTCGGGGTCGGCGCGGCGACCGCCCGTGCCATCGCGGGGCATTGACGGATTCGGCGCATCAGCAAACCTGTCCGGGCGATGAACGGCACACCAACGACGGATGGATGTCTGTTGGGCGCTAGCAGCACCAGCGGGTGATGCGCGATGATCGCATGGTGACCGAAACCGAAGCTGAGGCGCGCCTCGAAGAAACGGCATGGCAACCAGTTGACTCGACGGTGGCAGCACCACCGGCTGCGACCCCCGCAGCGATCAACGATGCGCTGCCGGAGGACCGTTACCTTAACCGGGAACTTAGCTGGCTGGACTTCAACGCGCGCGTGCTCGCGCTGGCCGACGACAACTCCCTGCCGCTGCTGGAGCGAGCCAAGTTTCTGGCAATCTTCGCTTCCAATCTGGACGAGTTCTACATGGTTCGGGTGGCCGGCCTCAAGCGCCGGGACGAGATGGGGCTGTCGGTCCGCTCGGCCGACGGTCTGACACCGCGTGAGCAACTGGCCCGCATCGGCGAGCAGACGCAGCGGATCGCGACGCGCCATGCCCGGGTGTTCCTCGATTCGGTGCGACCAGCGCTGGCCGAGGAAGGCATCTATATCGTCACATGGGCCGATCTGGATCAGGCTGAGCGCGACGAACTGTCGACCTATTTCACCGAGCAGGTCTTCCCGGTCCTGACGCCGCTGGCCGTCGACCCCGCTCACCCGTTCCCGTTTGTGAGTGGATTGAGCCTGAATCTGGCGGTCACCGTGAAGCAGCCGGAGGACGGCACTCAGCACTTCGCCCGAGTCAAGGTGCCCAACAACGTCGATCGCTTCGTCGAACTCGAAATCCGCGACAGTGCAGACGGCGGCGAAGGACACGCGATAATCCGATACCTGCCAATGGAAGAGCTGATCGCGGCCTTTCTTCCGGTGCTGTTTCCGGGTATGGACATCGTCGAACATCACGCGTTCCGCATTACCCGCAACGCTGACTTCGAAGTCGAAGAGGACCGCGACGAAGATCTACTGCAAGCGCTGGAGCGGGAATTGGCGCGAAGGCGGTTCGGTTCGCCGGTGCGACTCGAGATCGCCGACGACATGACCGAGAGCATGTTGGAGCTGCTGCTGCGCGAACTTGACGTGAATCCCAGTGATGTGATCGAAGTGCCCGGACTACTCGACCTGTCGTCGCTGTGGCAGATCTACGGCATCGACCGGCCGGCGCTGAAAGACCGGACCTTCGTTCCGGCCACCAACCCCGCCTTCGCCGACCGCGAAACGCCCAGGAGCATCTTCGCCACGCTGCGCGAAGGCGATGTGCTGGTCCATCATCCGTATGACTCGTTCTCCACCAGCGTGCAGCGATTCATCGAGCTGGCCGCCGCAGACCCCAACGTGCTGGCGATCAAACAGACGCTGTACCGCACATCCGGCGATTCGCCGATCGTTCGGGCACTCATCGCCGCCGCCGAGGCCGGAAAGCAGGTGGTGGCAATGGTGGAGATCAAGGCGCGCTTCGACGAGCAGGCCAACATCCGCTGGGCCCGCACGTTGGAGCAGGCGGGCGTGCACGTGGTCTACGGCTACGTCGGACTCAAGACGCACTGCAAGACCTGCTTGGTGGTGCGCCGCGAAGGTTCGACGATCCGGCGCTATTGCCATGTCGGGACCGGCAACTACAACGGCAAGACGGCGCGGCTGTACGAGGATGTCGGTCTGCTCACGGCCTCTCCCGATATAGGAGCCGATCTGACCGACTTGTTCAATTCGCTCACCGGCTATTCGCGCAAGGTGTCCTACCGCAACCTGCTGGTGGCCCCGCATAGCATCCGCACCGGCATCATCGAACGCGTCGAGCGCGAGATTGCCGCTCACAGTGAAAGCGGCGGGGGGCGGATCCGGCTCAAGATGAACGCTCTCGTCGATGAGCAGGTCATCGATGCGCTTTATCGGGCGTCGCGGGCAGGTGTGCGGGTTGAGGTGGTGGTGCGCGGCATCTGCGCACTGCGCCCGGGAACAGAAGGTTTCTCGGAAAACATTTCGGTCCGCTCGATTCTCGGTCGATTCCTGGAGCACTCACGGATCATCCATTTCGATCGCATCAACGAGTTCTGGATCGGCAGCGCCGACATGATGCACCGTAATCTCGACCGGCGAGTCGAGGTTTTGGTTCAGGTCAAGGACCCGAGGCTCACCGCATATCTGGACGACTTGTTCGAGTCCACGCTGGACCCGTCCACTCGGTGCTGGGAGCTCGGGTCCGACGGGCAGTGGACCGCCTCGCCGCAGGAGGGTCACAGCGTGCGCGATCATCAGGAATCGCTGATGGAGCTGCACCGTAGCGCCTGATGCTCTGTGGTAGGTTTCCAGGTCACGCCCAAGGCCGGAGCGAGCCTGGCCGAATTGACCTGCAGGAGTGAGGTGTCGGACCAGAACTCGTCCGCCGGCCGGCGCTCGGGGAGCCGGATCGTACACGGCGCGGGCGCGGTGTTGTGGCGACAAGGCACTGCCGATTCGGCCAACCCGGAACTGGAGATCTCCGTCATCCACCGCCCCCGCTACGACGACTGGTCGCTGCCCAAGGGCAAAGTGGAGCCCGGCGAGACAGCACCCGTTGCCGCAGCGCGGGAAGTTCTCGAGGAGACGGGTCACCACGCCGTCCTTGGCCGGCGGCTTGACTTGGTGAGTTATCCGATCGATCAGGGCGTCAAAAAGGTCTACTACTGGGCGGCACGCAGCGCCGGCGGGGAATTCACCCCGGGCAGCGAGGTCGACGAATTGGTGTGGCTGCCGGTCGCCGATGCGATCAACAGACTCGACTACGCGCACGATCGAAAGATGTTGCGGCACTTCGCAAAACAACCAGCGAACACGCATACTGTCTTGGTGGTCCGACACGGCACCGCCGGCCGGAAATCCCGCTTCTCCGGAGATGACACCAAGCGACCGTTGGATAAACGGGGACGTGCGCAGGCGGAGGCACTCGTCGCACAGCTGATGACCTTCGGAGCCACCGACGTCTACGCGGCCGACCGGCTCCGCTGCCACCAGACGGTAGAACCGCTCGCGGAGGAACTTGGTGTGGCGATCCAAAACGAGCCCACCCTCACCGAGGAGTCCTACGCCAAGAACCCCAAACGCGGCCGGCGCCGGGTGCTGCATATCGCAGAGCAAGAGGGCACGCCGGTGATCTGCACGCAGGGCAAGGTGATTCCGGACTTGATCGCATGGTGGTGCGAACGCGACGGAGTGCGCCCCGACAAATCCCGCAACCACAAGGGCAGTACGTGGGTGCTGTCCCTGGCGGCGGGCCGGCTAGTAGCGGCCAACCACATCGGCGGCTCGCTGGCCGCCAACGTGCGGGCCTAGCACGCGAATACCCTTCGGGGGCACCGCTGCCCCCGAAGGGTATCTGCGTGTGGAATTCGGCTTACTGCCTTACCTGCGGCCGCGCCGCGCGGTCGCCTTCTTGGCCGGAGCCTTCTTTGCCGCCTTCTTGGCCGGAGCCTTGGTCGCTGCCTTCTTGGCGACAGCTTTCTTGACGGCAGCCTTCTTAACGGCTTTCTTGGCCACAGCCTTCCTGGCAGTCGTCTTCACCGCGGCCCGCTTAACGGCCTTCTTGGCCACAGCCTTCCTGGCAGCCGTCTTCACCGCGGCCCGCTTAACGGCCTTCTTGGCCACAGCCTTCCTGGCAGCCGACTTCACCGCGGCCCGCTTCACGGCCTTCTTGGCCACCGCCTTCTTCACGGCTGTCCTCTTGGCTGCGCCTGCTACAACACCACGCTTCACGGCGGGTCCTTCCGACGGGAGACGCTGTGCACCAGACACAACGGCTTTGAATTGGGCACCTGGGCGGAACGCCGGGACAGACGTCGGCTTCACCTTCACCGTTTCGCCGGTGCGCGGATTGCGGGCCACGCGCGCTGCGCGGCGCCGCTGTTCGAACACACCGAACCCGGTAATGGTTACGCTGTCGCCCTTGTGCACTGCGCGCACAATGGTGTCGACAACATTCTCGACTGCAGCGGTCGCTTGCCGACGGTCTGAGCCCAATTTCTGCGTGACCACGTCAATGAGCTCTGCTTTGTTCATCCAAATCCTCCGAAGCCAGTGGTCCTCGATTTTGAACCAACTAGCGAACACGGTAAACCCTCACCTGGCAAATTGCCAAGCGCCACGCGCAATTTCAAGACCCGGCGACCGGAATTTTCGCAATCCGGTTGCCGCCCTTGACCGGTGGCGCGCCCTCGAATTGGGCCGGGTTTACTTACTGAGCGAGCGGAAATTCCGCCCCGATCGACCCGGTCAGGAGGCGGGTAGAGTGCGCGGTTTCCACTCCGGGCGAGCCGTCTCGAAAGACTCGATTTCGTCGAGTTTCCGCAGCGTAAGGGCTATATCGTCAAGGCCCTCGAGCAGTCGCCAAGCAGTGTGATCGTCAATCTTGAACGGCAGCACCGCCGTTCCCGCGGTGATATTTCGATCTTGAAGATTGGCAGTGATTTCCAAGCCTGGACTCTGCTCGATGAGCTTCCAAAGAAGTTCCACGCCGTCTTGGCTGACTTCTGCGGCCAGCAGCCCCGCCTTGCCCGCGTTGCCCCGGAAAATGTCACCGAATCGAGATGAGATGACCACCCGGAATCCATAGTCCATGAGCGCCCACACAGCATGTTCACGCGACGATCCGGTGCCGAAATCGGGGCCAGCGACCAGAACCGAGCCTCGGTCAAAGGGGCTGAGATTTAGCACGAATGAGGGATCCGACCGCCAAGTCGCGAACAAACCATCCTCGAAACCGGTTCGGGTGACGCGCTTCAAATACACCGCAGGAATGATCTGATCGGTGTCGACATTGGAGCGCCGCAGTGGCACCCCGATACCGGTGTGGGTGTGAAAGGCTTCCATGCTCGTCCTCTATTCCGTTAATTCAGTTCAAGTCGGCCGGCGCGGACAGCGTGCCGCGAACCGCGGTTGCCGCAGCAACGGCCGGTGATACCAGATGTGTGCGGCCGCCTTTGCCCTGCCGCCCTTCGAAGTTGCGGTTGGACGTCGCGGCGCATCGCTCCCCGGGCGCAAGCTGATCGGGATTCATACCCAGGCACATCGAGCAACCGGCCTGTCGCCATTCGGCGCCAGCGGCGGTGAATATCTCACCGAGTCCCTCGGCTTCGGCCTGGGCGCGCACCCGCATCGAGCCCGGAACAACCAGCATCCGCACCCCCGAGGCCACCTCGCGGCCACGCAATACCTCGGCCACCGCCCGCAGATCTTCAATACGACCGTTGGTACAAGAGCCGACGAACACGGCGTCGACAGCAATTTCGCGCATCGGCCTTTCCGGTCGAAGGTCCATGTACGCCAAGGCTTTCTCGGCGGCCTGCCGCTCACCCTCGTCGGTCATCAGATCGGGGTCCGGCACACTCGCGGCCAACGGCACACCCTGCCCGGGGTTTGTTCCCCAGGTGACGAATGGGCTCAACGACGCTGCATCGAGGTAGACCTCGGTGTCAAAAACGGCGCCGGGGTCGGTGCGCAGCTGCTGCCAATACTGGACCGCGGCGTCCCATTGTGCGCCGCGCGGCGCGTGCGGACGATCGCGCAGAAACTCGTAAGTGGTCGCATCCGGCGCCACCATGCCCGCTCGGGCGCCCGCTTCGATGCTCATATTGCAGACCGTCATCCGGCCTTCCATGGACAGCGATTCGATGGCGCTGCCCCGGTATTCGATGACGTGACCTTGCCCGCCGCCGGTGCCGATCTTGGCGATCAACGTGAGGATGATGTCCTTGGCCGTCACACCGGCGGGCAATTGCCCGTCGACGTTGACCGCCATTGTCTTGAATGGCCGCAGCGGCAATGTCTGGGTAGCCAGCACATGCTCGACCTCCGAAGTGCCGATGCCCATCGCCAACGCACCGAACGCACCATGGGTGGAGGTGTGGCTGTCGCCACAGACAATTGTCATTCCCGGTTGGGTCAATCCCAACTGCGGGCCGACGACGTGGACGATGCCCTGCTCGATATCACCCATCGGATATAGCCGGACACCGAATTCGGCGCAGTTTCGCCGCAATGTCTCGACCTGGGTGCGCGAGACCGGGTCGGCGATCGGCTTGTCGATGTCGAGGGTGGGCACGTTGTGATCTTCGGTGGCCAGCGTCAGGTCGGGCCGGTGCACCGGGCGGCCGGCCAGGCGCAGGCCGTCGAACGCCTGCGGACTGGTGACCTCATGCACCAGATGCAGATCGATGTAGATCACGTCGGGCCCGCTGGCCCCCTCGCCGGATGAGCCGGATACCACAACGTGGTCGTCCCAAACCTTTTCGGCCAGTGTGCGCGGTCTGGCTGCGCCGACCGCGTTGGTCTCGGTTCCCATCTCGAACTCGCCTCGATTCACCTCATTCGCGACTCGCCGATCGATTCAGGCTGGTGATCTCATAATGCGAGACGCTAGTATCTCCTTGTGAGACAGCATAGCGGAATCGGTGTCCTCGACAAAAGTGTGGGGCTGCTGCATACGATCGCGGATTCGCCCTGCGGGTTAGCCGAACTGTGTGAACGGACCGGGTTGCCCAGAGCCACCGCGTACCGGCTGGCGGCGGCGCTGGAAGTTCATCGCCTGCTGGCGCGCGACGACGAAGGGCGTTGGCGGCTTGGTCCCGCGCTCACCGAACTCGCGGCCCATGTCAACGATCCGCTGCTGGCCGCCAGCGCGGCGGTGCTCCCGCGATTGCGTGAAACCACCGGGGAAAGCGTGCAGCTGTACCGTCGCGAGGGCACTTCGCGGGTCTGCGTGGCCGCCCTGGAACCGGCTGCGGGCCTTCGCGATACGGTCCCGGTCGGGGCACGCCTCCCGATGACCGCAGGCTCGGGCGCCAAGGTGCTGCTGGCCCACAGCGACGCCGCCACCCAGAAAGCCGTACTACCGGCAGCGAAATTCACCGACCGGGCGCTGGCCGAAGTGCGCCGGCGCGGTTGGGCACAAAGCGTGGCCGAACGCGAGCCAGGGGTAGCCAGCGTGTCGGCGCCGGTGCGCGACGGCCGCGGGGTCGTCATCGCGGCCATCTCGGTGTCGGGGCCCATCGACCGAATCGGGCGGCGTCCGGGAGCGCGTTGGGCCGCCGATCTTTTGTCTGCGGCCGAAGCGCTCACCCGTCGGCTCTAACGCCCCTTCGCCACGCCGGCTCGAATGTGCAGTCAGGGTTTCGACTGTGCACCCTGGGCGCCGGAATCGCGAATTTCCCGCCCTCAGCGCACGCTCAAAGCCGTGACCGCACTCGAGGACCAGTCGACGCTCACCGGCTGACGGCCGCCTGACAGACTGACGCCATGGGAACCAATCAGCGCGCGAGCATCGTCATGTCGGAGGACGAGATCGCCGATTTTGTCGTCAAGAGCCGCACCGGGACATTGGCCACCGTTGGTCCCGACGGGCACCCGCACTTGACCGCCATGTGGTACGCCGTGGTCGACGGCGAAATCTGGCTGGAGACCAAGGCCAAGTCGCAGAAGGCGGTCAACCTCAAACGGGATCCGCGGGTGAGCTTCCTGATCGAGGGCGGCGACACCTATGACACGTTGCGCGGGGTGTCCTTCGAAGGCATCGCGGAGATCGTCGACGATCCCGACGTCTCGCACCGGGTCGGGGTCAGCGTGTTCGAGCGCTACACCGGCCCCTACAGCGACGAGATGAAGCCCTTCGTCGAGCAGATGATGAACAAGCGGGTCTGCGTGCGCATCGTGGCCCGTCGAGCACGCTCGTGGAATCACCGAAAGCTCGGCTTGCCGGCAATGCCGGTGGGCGGATCGACCGCACCGGCAGTATTGGGGACCGGCCAGTAAACGTTTTTGTAGCCCCGATGGGATTCGAACCCACGCTACCGCCGTGAGAGGGCGGCGTCCTAGGCCGCTAGACGACGGGGCCTGAACCGATCCGAGCTGTCAGCATAGCTCACCCGCATATGCCCACCTAATCGCTTGTGGTGGCCAGATTTTGCTGGGGTACCAGGACTCGAACCTAGAATGGCTGAACCAGAATCAGCTGTGTTGCCAATTACACCATACCCCATCGGCTGCCTAGAACCGCTGGTCAGAGCGCATTCCGCGGAACCACACAAGTGGTCCTCAGACCGCTGCTGCCAGCCGTTGTCGGCCGACGTGCAGACTACCAAAAACCTAGGCAGCCTCGTCGCGGGCAGCCCGCAGCCGGTGCAGGCTGCGGTCGCGGCCGAGTAACTCCAGTGATTCAAATAACGGCGGGCTGACCGTCGTGCCGGTGGCGGCAACCCGGATCGGGCCAAACGCTTTGCGCGGTTTGAGCGCCAGTCCCTCGATCAGTGCGGCCATGAGAGCGGCCTCGATCTGTGCGGTGGTCCAATCCGTCACGCCGTCCAGCGCGGCCAGCGCCGCCTCCAGCACCGGGGCCCCATCTGGACCCAGCTCCTTGGCAGCGGCCTTGGGGTCGATCGCGTATTCGTCGTCGTTGAGAAACTTCAGCAGGTCCCATGCGTCCCCGAGCACCACGATGCGGGTCTGCACCAGCGCAGCGGCGGCGGTGAATGCGGAGTCGTCCAACTCGATCCGATGGCCGTGTGCGCTGAAGTACTCACGCAGCCTGGCGGCGAAGTCGTCCGCGTCGAGCATCCGGATGTGCTCGGCGTTTATCGCGTCGGCCTTCTTCTGGTCGAATCGGGCTGGATTGGAGTTGACGTCGACAACGTCGAACGCGGCCACCATTTCGTCAAGGCTGAACAGGTCGCGATCGTCGGCGATCGCCCAGCCCAGCAACGCAAGATAATTCAGCAGCCCTTCTGGAATGAAGCCCCGATCGCGGTGGGCGAACAGATTCGACTGCGGGTCGCGCTTGGAAAGCTTTTTGGTTCCCTCCCCCAACACCGTTGGCAGGTGGGCGAATTCCGGAACCCGCTCGGCGACCCCGATCCGGATCAGCGCCTGATACAGCGCAAGCTGGCGCGGAGTCGACGGCAGCAAGTCCTCGCCACGCAGCACATGAGTGATCTTCATCAGTGCGTCGTCACACGGGTTGACCAAGGTGTACAAGGGATCTCCGCTCGCCCGGGTCAACGCGAAGTCGGGCACGCTGCCCGCCGCGAAGGTAGTGGGACCGCGCACCAGGTCGTCCCAATGGAGGTCTTCGTCGGGCATTCGCAGCCGTACCACCGGCTTACGGCCCTCAGCGACAAATGCCGAGCGCTGCGCATCGGTCAGATCACGGTCGAAATTGTCGTAGCCCAGCTTCGGATTGCGGCCCGCGGCGATATGACGGGCCTCCACCTCCTCTGGCGTCGAAAAGGCATGGTAGGCCTCGCCGGACGCGAGCAGCTTGGCCACCACCTCTTGGTAGATATCGCTGCGCTGCGACTGCCGGTACGGGCCGTAGGGTCCGCCGACCTCGGGGCCCTCGTCCCAGTCCAGGCCGAGCCAGCGCAGCGCGTCGAGCAGCGCCAGATAGCTTTCCTCGGTGTCGCGCGCGGCGTCGGTGTCCTCGATGCGAAACACGAACGTGCCGCCGGTGTGCCGCGCGTAGGCCCAGTTGAACAGCGCGGTGCGCACCATCCCGACATGGGGCGTACCGGTGGGCGACGGGCAGAACCGGACCCGGACTTTGCCTACCTCAGGGGCTGTTTCAGGGGCTGCTTCAGGAGCTGCTGCAGTCACGACTTTCCTTTGCGGACTACGGGATTGGTGAGGCTGCCGATTCCCTCGACGCTGATCGTGACGGTGTCACCGTCCTCGATGGGCCCAACACCTGCCGGTGTTCCGGTGAGGATGAGATCCCCTGGCAGCAAGGTCATCACGGCCGAGATCCATTCCACGATGGCGCCGACGTCGTGGATCATCAGCGAGGTTCGGCTGTGCTGTTTGACTTGGCCGTTGACTTCGGTGCGCAGTTCGAGATCGGCCGGGTCCAGGTCGGTGACGATCCATGGCCCCACCGGGCAGAACGTGTCGTGCCCCTTGGCCCGAGTCCATTGGCCATCGGCCTTTTGTTGATCGCGTGCCGACACGTCGTTGCCGATGGTGTAGCCGAGGATGCTGTCGGCGGCCTGAGCGGCTGGAACGTCCTTACAGGGCCGGCCGATGACTACCGCCAGCTCACCCTCGAAGTGCACGGGTGATGCGTTGGCGGGCAATCGAATCGACACATTCGGTCCGATGATGGAGGTGTTGGGTTTGAGAAAGATAATCGGATCTGGCGCCGCCGGGCCCGTTGCAAAGCTACTCATCTCCGCGATGTGGTCGGCGTAGTTCTTCCCGACGCAGACCACCTTGCCGGCCAGCATAGGGGCCAGCAGCCGGACATCGGCCAGCGGCCATGATCGGCCGGTGAAGGTCGGCGTGCCGAACGGGTGCTCGGCGATCTCACGGGCAGCCATCCCGTTCGGATCTTCCAGCGCGCCTTCGATGCTGACGAAGGCGACGCCGTCTGGGCTGGCGATTCGACCAAGGCGCATTCGTTGAGCCTAGTAATCGCCTATAGCGCTGGGCGCAGCCGGGCGCTGATATTCGATCGTCAACCCCCACGATCAGGTGTGGAAGCATGGTCGAATGGCGAGGGAGCCGAACCCCACGCGCCAGCTCGGCAGCGGTGCGCGCTGGTCGATCATGGTCATCTCGCTAGGGGTAACGGCAAGTTCATTCCTTTTCATCAATGGCGTTGCCTTCTTGATCCCCGCGCTACAGCTCCGGCGTGGGATTTCACTGACCGAAGCCAGTTTGTTGTCGTCGATGCCCAGTTGGGGCATGGTGGCCACACTCGTCCTCTGGGGCTTCGTGCTCGACCGTGTCGGCGAGCGCATCGTGATGACCTTGGGCTCGGGGCTCACCGCGGCGGCGGCCTACGGCGCGGCATCGGTCCATTCGATGGTTTCGGTTGGTGCCTATCTGTTCCTGGGTGGCATGGCCGCCGCCAGTTGCAACACCGCCGGCGGCCGGCTGGTGTCCGCCTGGTTCCCGCCCCAGCAGCGCGGTCTGGCCATGGGCATCCGCCAGACCGCGCAACCGCTGGGAATCGCCGCGGGCGCGCTGATTATGCCCGAGCTGGCCGAGCGCGGCCTGCGCGCGGGGTTGATGTTTCCGGCGTTGGTGTGCGCGGTGTCGGCGGTGGCCAGCGCGATCGGAATCGTCGACCCGCCGCGCAAGTCGAGGAAGGCCGCCACTGCACAGGAACTGTCCAGTCCGTACCGCGGATCGTTGGTGCTGTGGCGAATTCACGCGGTGGCGGGTCTGCTGATGATGCCGCAGACGGTGACCGTGACGTTCATGCTGGTTTGGCTGATGAACCACCACGGCTGGTCGGTGGGAGCGGCCGGCGGTTTGGTGACCCTGGCACAGCTACTCGGCGCGACGGGCCGCGTCGCGGTCGGCCGCTGGTCGGACCGGATCGGCTCGCGAATGTGGCCGGTCCGCATCATCGCCATCGGCGCCACCTTGACCTTGTTCCTGCTGGCGCTGGCCGACGAGGTGAGTTCGCGATATGAGGTGCCGCTCATGATCGCCGTCTCGGTGATCGCGGTACTCGACAATGGTCTGGAGGCAACCGCGATCACCGAATTCGCCGGGCCGTTCTGGAGCGGACGCGCGCTGGGTGTGCAGAACACCACACAACGGCTGATGGCTGCGGCGGGGCCTCCGCTATTCGGTGCATTGATCGCGGCGGCCAAATATCCGTCCGCCTGGGCACTGTGCGGGTTGTTTCCGTTGGTGGCGATACCGCTGGTGCCGACCCGATTGCTCCCGCCCGGCTTGGAAACTACAGCGCGGCTGCGATCCGTTCGCCGACTTCGCTGGTGGCGAGCCGTTCGTTCGGGCGATTTGCCAGATAAGTCTCGACGGCCCGGTCCACCCGCGCAGCGGCATCGTCCTGGCCAAGATGGGCAAGCAGTAACGCCACCGACATGATCGCCGCGGTCGGATCCGCGATGCCCCGACCGGCAATATCGGGTGCGCTGCCGTGCACCGGCTCGAACATCGAAGGATTAGTCCGGGTGGCATCGATGTTTCCACTGGCGGCCAAGCCAATTCCGCCGCACACCGCCGCAGCCAAGTCGGTGATGATGTCGCCGAACAGGTTGTCGGTGACGATCACGTCAAAGCGCCCCGGGTCGGTGACCAGGAAGATGGTGGCGGCGTCGACATGCTGATAAGCCACCTCGACGTCGGGATATTCTTCGCCGACCTCCGCCACGATCCGCGACCACAGCTTCCCGGCGAATGTGAGCACGTTGTTCTTGTGCACCAGCGTCAGGTGCTTGCGGCGCCGCTTGGCGCGCTCGAACGCGTCGGCCACCACTCGACGCACGCCGAAGGCGGTGTTGACGCTCACCTCGGTGGCCACTTCGTTGGGCGTGCCGGCACGGATCGCGCCACCGGTGCCGGTGTACGGCCCTTCGGTCCCCTCGCGCACCACCACGAAGTCGATGTCGGGATTTCCGGCGAGCGGACTGCTCACCCCCGGATACAGCCGACCCGGTCGCAGGTTGATGTGATGATCCAGCTCAAAGCGCAGGCGTAACAACAGACCTCGCTCCAGCACGCCACTGGGCACTGACGGGTCCCCGACCGCGCCAAGCAGAATGGCGTCCTGCTCCCGCAACTCGGCGAGCACCGAGTCCGGCAGTAGCTCACCGGTGGCGTGGAAGCGGCGCGCGCCCAAGTCGTAGCTGGTCTTCTGCACGTCCGGTACAACTGCGTCAAGGACTTTGACCGCTTCGGCCACCACTTCGGGGCCGATCCCGTCACCGCCGATAACAGCCAGCTTCATGACAGGTCAACCACTTCGAGCTTGTTGGCGCCCACTGCTGTCGAAATCGCCGACCGGACGTCGCTGGGCACGTCTTGGTCGAGCCGCAGCAGAATCGTCGCGCCCGGACCCTCAGCGTCCTCAGACAGTTGTGCGGCTTGGATGTTCACCCCGGCCGCACCCAGCAGGGTGCCGATCTTGCCCAGTGCGCCGGGCGCATCGACGTAGTTGATCACCAGGTTCGTACCCTGAGCGCGCAGATCGAAGTTGCGGCCGTTGATTTGGACGATCTTCTCGATCAGTTGCGGACCGGACAGCGTGCCGGCAACGTTGACGCACGAGCCGTCGTGGCCGAGCGCACGCACGTCGACGACGCTGCGGTGGTTGGGGCTTTCCGAGGCGGTGGTGAGTTCGGCGGTAACGCCGCGTTCGGAAGCCAGCGCCGGTGCGTTGACGAAAGTGACCGGATCCTCGATGACCGCCGAGAACAGACCGCGCAGAGCCGAAAGCTTCAGCACCTCAACGTCTTCGGAAGCCAGCTCGCCGCGCACCTGCACCGACAACGACGCCGGCAGGCCGTCCGACAGTGCGGCGGCCAGCACTCCGAGCTTGCGGGCCAGGTCCAGCCAGGGTGCCACCTCTTCGTTGACCACTCCGCCGCCGACGTTGACCGCATCGGGAACGAACTCCCCCGCCAGCGCCAGCCGCACGCTTTCGGCCACGTCGGTGCCGGCCCGGTCCTGGGCCTCGGCGGTGGACGCGCCCAGGTGCGGTGTGACCACTACCTGCGGCAGCTCGAACAGCGGGCTGTCGGTGCAGGGTTCGCTGGAGAACACGTCAAGACCGGCCGCTCGCACGTGTCCGCTGCTCACCGCATCGGCCAGCGCCGCCTCGTCCACCAGGCCGCCGCGGGCGGCGTTGACGATGATGACGCCCGGCTTGGTCTTGGCCAGTGCCTCTTTGTCGATCAGTCCTGCCGTCTCGGGCGTCTTCGGCAGGTGCACCGAGATGAAGTCGGCACGGGCCAGTAGCTCGTGGAGGGGCAGCAGTTCGATGCCGAGCTGCGCAGCGCGCGCCGGCGCCACATACGGGTCGTAAGCGATGACGTGGGTGCCGAAGGCCGCGATCCGCTGGGCGACCAACTGGCCGATCCGTCCCAGCCCGACCACACCGACGGTTTTGCCGAAAATCTCGGTACCCGAGAATGACGAGCGCTTCCAGGTATGTTCGCGCAGCGAGGCATCGGCCGCCGCGATCTGGCGGGACGCGGACAGCAGTAACGCCAGTGCGTGCTCGGCGGCACTGTGGATGTTCGATGTCGGGGCATTGACGACCAGCACACCGCGCTCCGTGGCGGCGTCCACGTCGACGTTGTCCAGCCCGACGCCGGCCCGGGCGACGATCTTGAGCTTGGGGGCCGCCGCGAGCACCTCGGCGTCGACGGTGGTGGCCGACCGCACCAGCAGCGCGTCGGCCTCGGGCACCGCGGCCAGCAGCTTCTCTCGGTCGGGACCGTCCACCCAGCGGACCTCGACCTGGTCTCCCAGGGCGGCAACGGTTGATTGGGCGAGTTTGTCGGCGATTAACACAACAGGCAAGTTCACCCGACCAGGCTATAGGCCAGCGTCTCCGCTGTAATTGACCGGTGGACGTCACCGTCGTCGGCAGCGGGCCCAACGGGCTCGCCACAGCCGTGATCTGCGCGCGTGCAGGTCTGAAAGTGCAGGTCGTCGAGGCCCAGCCGACCTTCGGCGGCGGTGCGCGCACCGCGGCCGACTTGGACTTCCCGGGAGTCTTACACGACGTGTGCTCGGCGGTTCACCCGCTGGCGCTGGCATCGCCGTTTTTTGGTGAGTTCGATCTACCCGCCCGCGGGGTGCAGTTGGCGGTGCCCGAGATTGCGTATGCGAATCCGCTGCCCGGCCGGCCCGCGGTGATCGCCTACCGCGACCTGGAGCGCACCTGCGCCGAATTGGCCGACGGCGCGTCCTGGCGGCGCCTGCTGGGCCCGTTGGTGACCGACTCACCCGCCGTGGTCGGATTGCTGCTCGGCGACAAGCGTTCGGTGCCCAGTTCGTTGCCGTCCGCGCTGCGACTTGGGCTGCGGATGCTGGCCCAGGGAACTCCGGCGTGGGGGTCGCTGGTCGGCGAGGATGCCCGCGCCTTGTTCACCGGCGTTGCCGCTCATGTGATTTCGCGGATGCCGTCAATGACGGCCGCCGGTGCCGGGTTGATGTTGGCAACGCTCGCCCATTCGGTCGGCTGGCCGATTCCGGTGGGCGGCAGCCGGGTGATCACCGATGCGCTGATCGCCGACCTCCGCGCGCACGGTGGCGAGCTGACTGTCGGCCTGGAAATTTCAGAAATCACCGAGCCGCCAAGCGGTGTCGTCGCGTTTGACACCGCACCGACCGCGCTGCTGCGGATCTACCGCGATGCTCTTCCCGCCGGGTACGCTAAAGCGTTGCGCCGCTATCGTTTTGGGCCGGGAGTCGCCAAGGTCGACTTCGTGCTCAGCGACGAGATTCCGTGGTCGGACAACCGCCTGCGGCAGGCGCCGACCCTTCACCTCGGCGGCAGCCGCGAGCAGATGGCACAAGCCGAGGCAGACATCGCGGCCGGCCGCCACGCGCAGTGGCCGATGGTGCTGGCCGCCTCGCCACACGTCGCCGATCCCGGCCGCATCGACAGCCGAGGGTCGCCGTCCGTTCTGGACGTACGCCCACGTGCCCTCGGGCTCCACCGTCGATGCCACCGAGGCCGTGACCGGGGTGGTCGAGCGGTTCGCACCCGGCTTCCGCGACATCGTGCTGGCGGCCCGCGCGGTGCCTGCCGCGCGGATGTCCGATCACAACGCCAACTACGTCGGCGGTGATATCGGGATGGGCGGAAATTCGGCCTGGCGTGCGATCGCCGGCCCCACACCGCGGCTCAACCCTTGGCGCACACCGATTCCCAAGGTGTATCTGTGTTCTGCGGCTACCCCACCCGGTGGCGGCGTGCACGGCATGGCCGGTTACTACGCCGCACGTACCCTGCTGCGCCGCGAATTCGGCATCGCCACAATACCGGCGTTGGGGCCTAAGCTGACGCCCGTGACAAAACTCGCGATCATCTACTACTCGGCCACCGGTCATGGCACCGCGATGGCACAGCGCGTCGCTGCGGCGGCCGAGGCCGCGGGCGCCGAAGTCCGGCTGCGACACGTCGCCGAAACCCACGACCCGGAATCGTTCGCCCACAACCCGGCCTGGACGGCGAACTACCAAGCAACCAAGGATCTTCCTGCGGCCACCGCCGACGACATCGTGTGGGCCGACGCGGTGATCTTCGGCTCACCGACTCGATTCGGCTCGCCCGCGGCGCAGTTGCGCACCTTCCTCGACTCGCTGGGTGGGCTATGGGCCGAAGGCAAGTTGGCCGACAAGGTGTATGCGGCCTTCACGTCCTCCAACACCCTGCACGGCGGCCAGGAAACCACGCTGGTCGCGCTCTACTTCACGCTGATGCACTTCGGCGGCATCATCGTGCCGCCGGGATACACCGATCCGTGCAAATTCGTCGACGGCAACCCGTACGGGGTGAGCCTGGTCTCCACCCACGACAACATCCACGAGTTCGACGAAGCCACTCGGAACGCCCTTGACCACCTGGCCCGCCGGGTGGTTTCGGTCGCCGGACCGCCTGACGTCGTAAGAGCCGACGCATGGTTTGGCCGACGGATCGATGCGCGGACTGCGGTTTCGTTTACGACCTCGGTCGGTCCGAGACAGTCGAGCGCGATATCGGGGAGCAGGTCGCCGAGGTTGTGGCACTCTTGCGCGCCGGAGAAGTTGACCTGCGATCCCGGCGGCGGCCGGGCATGTGGTCACCCCTGGAGTATGGCTGCCATCTGCGGGACATGCTGCTAGTGCAGCGCGAAAGAGTACTCGCGGCCCGCCGGGTGGATCGGCCGGACTGTCCGCCATCGGGGCGTGACGAACGGGTTATCCACGATGGGTATGCCGAGCAGGATCCTGAGGATGTGGCCCGCCAACTCGGGGATGCGGCACAGCTGTTCAGCAATGTGCTCGCTCGGCTGGCCCCCGACGACTGGGATCGCATGCTTATCTACCACTACCCGGAAACTCGCGAACGGTCGCTGCGGTGGGTCGCGATACATACATTGCATGAGGCGCAGCACCACCTCTTAGACATTCGCCGCCAAATCTGATCGGTCGGTGGTGGATTCCACCAACTGGCAGTGGCCTCGCTCGCCGGGCCAGCTTCGCGACACTTAACCTACGCACACGACACGCCGAAAACGGCAGCCATAGCTGCAGTTTCGCGCGACAGGCTCGGCAGAACCGGTTATGCGGTCTCGGTGATCGGACGGTCGACCCAGCTCATCAGGTCGCGCAACTTCTTACCGGTGACCTCGATGGGATGCTCGGCGTTTTCCTTGCGCAGCTGTTCGAGTTGCTTGTTGCCGCCCTCGACGTTGGCGACCAGCTTCTTGACGAAGCTGCCGTCCTGGATGTCGCGCAGGATGCTGCGCATCCGCTCCTTGGTGTCGGCGTCGATGACTCGCGGACCCGATAGGTACCCGCCGAACTCCGCGGTGTCGGACACCGAGTAGTTCATCCGGGCAATGCCGCCCTCGTACATCAGGTCGACGATCAGCTTGAGCTCGTGCAGTACCTCGAAGTAGGCCATCTCCGGCGGGTAGCCCGCCTCGACCATCACGTCGAAGCCCGTCTTCACCAATTCCTCTGTGCCACCGCACAATACGGCTTGCTCACCGAACAGATCGGTTTCGGTCTCGTCTTTGAAGGTGGTTTTGATGACCCCGGCCCGAGTGCCGCCGATGGCCTTGGCGTAGGACAACGCCAGCGCCTGGCCCTTGCCGGTGGGGTCTTGCTCAACGGCGATCAGGCAGGGCACGCCCTTGCCGTCGACGAACTGGCGGCGCACCAGGTGCCCAGGACCCTTGGGGGCGACCATCGCGATGGTGACGTCGGCAGGCGGCTTGATCAAACCGAAGTGGATGTTGAGTCCGTGGCCGAAAAATAATGCGTCGCCGGCCTTTAGGTTGGGCTCGATGTCGTTTTTGAAGATGTCGGCCTGCGCGGTATCGGGCGCCAGCAACATGATGACGTCGGCCCACTTGGCGACCTCGGCGGGGGTGTCGACGTCCAGGCCCTGCTCGGAGACCTTGGGCCGGGACTTCGAACCCTCCTTCAGCCCGACGCGCACTTCAACACCCGAGTCGCGCAGGCTCAGCGAGTGCGCGTGCCCTTGGCTGCCGTACCCGATGACGCCGACCTTGCGGCCCTGGATGATCGACAGGTCTGCATCGTCGTCGTAGAACATCTCTAATGCCTCGGATGGCACTTCAATATCTCCTTCTTGCGCTTGGCGTCTGAAATTTACTTGGCGGTGCCGATGCCGCGCGAACCGCGGGACATCGAGACCAGTCCCGATTGCACGATTTCGCGAATGCCGAATGGTTCCAGGACCCCCAGCAGCGCCTCGATCTTGCCGCGGTCACCGGTGGCCTCGATGGTCAGCGCTTCCGGCGATACGTCAACCACCTTGGCGCGGAAGAGATTTACGGCCTCGATCACCTGGCTGCGGCTACCGGCGTCGGCGCGCACTTTGATCAGTGCCAACTCCCGGGCCACCGAGTTGTCTTCGTCCTGCTCAACGATCTTGATGACGTTGATCAGCTTGTTGAGCTGCTTGGTGACCTGCTCGAGTGGGGTCTCTTCGGCGGAGACCACGATGGTCATCCGCGACATGTCCTTCTGTTCGGTGGCGCCGACCGCCAACGACTCGATGTTGAAACCGCGCCGGGAGAACAACGCCGCTACCCGCGCGAGCACACCGGGTTTGTCTTCGACCAGCACCGACAACGTGTGCGTCTTCGCGTACATCAGGCGTGCCCTTCGCTTTCGTGGTCGAACAGGGGGCGAATGCCGCGGGCGGCCTGGATCTCGTCATTGCTGGTCCCGGCGGCCACCATCGGCCACACCTGCGCGTCGGCGCCGACGACGAAGTCGATCACCACCGGGCGGTCGTTGATCGCGCGCGCCTGGTTGATCACGTCGATGACGTCTTCTTCACGCTCGCAACGTAATCCGACGCAGCCCAACGCCTCGGCCAGCTTCACGAAGTCCGGGATGCGGCGCGAGTGCGTGGCCAGGTCGGTCTGTGAATAGCGCTCCTGGTAGAACAGGCTCTGCCATTGCCGCACCATGCCCAGGCTGCCGTTGTTGATCAGCGCCACCTTGATCGGCGCGCCTTCGATCGCGCAGGTGGCCAGCTCCTGGTTGGTCATCTGGAAGCAGCCATCGCCGTCGATCGCCCACACCTCGGCCTCCGGGCGGGCGATCTTGGCGCCCATGGCCGCCGGGATGGCGAAACCCATGGTGCCCAGGCCGCCCGAGTTTAGCCAGGTGCGCGGCTTTTCGAAGGAGATGAACTGCGCCGCCCACATCTGGTGCTGACCGACACCGGCGACGTAGACCGCGTCGGGGCCGGCGATGGAACCCAGCGTGGAGATGACATATTCCGGGCTCAGGCTGCCGTCGCTCTGCGGCCCGTAGCTCAGCGGATACGTGGACTGCACGCCGTGCAGATACTCCCACCAGTCGGTCGATGTCGATGCGTGCCCGGATGTGCTCGTCGTGGCGCAGGGCCGCGATGAGCTCGGTGATGACGGCTTTGACGTCGCCGACGATCGGGACGTCGGCGTGCCGGTTCTTGCCGATCTCGGCCGGGTCGATATCGGCGTGGATGACCTTGGCCTCAGGCGCGAAGGAGTCGAGCTGTCCAGTGACCCGGTCGTCGAAGCGGGTGCCCAGTGCGATCAGCAGGTCGCTGCGTTGCAGGGCGGCCACCGCGGCGACGGTGCCGTGCATGCCGGGCATGCCTAGGTTCTGCCGATGGCTGTCCGGAAAGGCGCCACGCGCCATCAACGTGGTGACGACCGGGATACCCGTCAGTTCAGCCAGGTCTCGCAGCTGCTCGGTCGCCTCGCCGCGGATGACACCACCGCCGACATAAAGCACTGGTTTGCGCGCGGCCCCGATCAGCTTGGCCGCCTCGCGGATCTGCCGGCTGTGCGGTTTGGTGTTCGGCTTGTAACCGGGCAGATCGATCCGCGGCGGCCAGCTGAACGTGCATTGCCCTTGCAGCACGTCCTTGGGGATATCGACGAGCACGGCGCCGGGGCGTCCCGAGGACGCGATGTGGAACGCCTCGGCCAGCACCCGAGGAATGTCGTCGCCGGAGCGGACCAGGAAGTTGTGCTTGGTGATCGGCATCGTGATACCCGAGATGTCGGCCTCTTGGAACGCATCGGTGCCGATCAGCCCGCGGCCGACCTGCCCGGTGATGGCGACCACGGGTATCGAGTCCATCTGCGCATCGGCCAGCGGGGTCACCAGATTGGTGGCGCCGGGACCCGACGTGGCCATGCAGACCCCGACCCTGCCGGTGGCGTGTGCGTAACCGCTGGCGGCGTGACCAGCGCCCTGCTCGTGGCGGACCAGCACGTGGCGTAGCTTTTTCGAGTCGAACAGCGGGTCATAGACCGGCAGCACGGCGCCGCCGGGAATTCCGAAGATGACCTCGACGTCGAGTTCCTCCAATGACCGGATCACCGACTGGGCTCCGGTCAGTTGCTCCGCTGCAACGCGCGTGGGTTGGGCCGGCGGAGGTGTTGCGGCGGGTTTCGACGTCTGCGGCGCGCCGTTGGCCGCTTCCTGCGACCCGGTGTGTGGCCTAGTGAGTGCGCTCACTGTGTCCTCTTAGTTCTCGTTATTGGATGTCTCGCGGTGGGCAACAAAAAACCCCCGTCAGCTCATCTGCTGCACGAGGGCGTTGGTGCTGGATCGCTTCAACTGCTGAAGTGTTAGTCAGCCACCAACGCGCCGACTAATTACTACGAGCATTCCGGTATCCATAGCGTCCGACGGTAGCCTTCGCACTGCTCAACCGTCAAATCCGGTGCCACCGGCCACCGGGATAAGTCAGTCGGAAGCCGGACGGTGAAATGATGCTCGGGTGGCTACTGGTTCGTCTGCCCCGACACCCGCCGGCTCGCCTGTGGTGATCAAAATTTCACCGATGGCGCACATCGCCGTTGGATTCTTGACCCTCGGGTTGTTGATACCGGTGCTGGCCTGGCCGCCGTCCGCCCCGCTGCTTGTCATCCCGGTGGTGTTGTCGGCGATGATCATTCGGCTGCGGACCGTCGCCGACGACCGGGGCGTGACGGTGCGGACCCTGCTGGGCAGCCAGACGGTGCCCTGGGACGACATCGAGGGGCTGCGCTTCCACCGGGGTTCCTGGGCACGAGCCCGTCTCAAAAGCGGCGCAGAGCTGCGATTGCCCGCGGTCACTTTCGCGACGCTGCCGCTGCTGACCGAAGCCAGCTCGGGACGAGTTCCCAATCCGTACCGGTAACTGACCGGCGGGAGTTTCAGGCGATCGGATTGACCCCGTTGAGCAGCACCCACACGGCGATACCGGCGGCGATGCCGGCGAGCAGGGCCACGAATGACCCGATGAAGGGTCGATGTGCCCAGCCGCGGCGGGCGTCGAGGCCGTAGCGGCCCGGTCCGGCCAGGATCACCGCGACCGCGAGGACGATCAGGGTGATCTGGTACTCATGTCCGTCCGGCAGGAAGAACGCGAAAGTGTGCGAATGCGGCTGCGCCGAGATGGTGGCCAGCAAACCGTTGATCAGGAACGCCAGCGCGCCCGCAGCGGCGATCGGGGTGAACAGTCCCAGCACCAGCAGCACGGCCGCGACGAGCTCACCGCCGGCGCTGACGTAAGCCAGGATGTCGGCGTGTTGGTAGCCCGCGTCGGACAGTGAGTTCTTGAACCCGGTCACGCCCTGGCCGCCCCACCACCCGAACAGCTTCTGCAGCGCATGGGCGCCCAGCACCACTCCGAGCCCGACCCGCAAAACCAGCAATCCGAGATGCTGAGTGCCACGCTTGCCGACCGCGCGTTGCCGTTCGTCGTCCTCGGCCGCATCGATCTCGGCAGGCTCGGCTGCTGAGGTGCCGGACGTCGGCTGCGGCTGGACGTAAGGCAAAGGCTCCTGCTGGTCGAGGAGGTGGTACGTCGAGCCGCCGGGGCCACCTGCCTGACTGGGGTCGTGGTAGGGGATCACGGTGGTGCTTCCAAAATCGCCGGGGTACCCGACTGGCGTCAGGTCATCTTCCGGATCAACCACCCGCGCTGTGCCGGGGCGTGCCGGGATTGACTCGTGGGCTTCGCCGGGCCGCTGCCAATGTCCGTCATTAGGTTGACTGGTCACGGGTGACAGGGTAAGGGCAATTGGCCTGGAATTGGGGATTTGAGCGGCGCTTTCGCCAGGCAATCGGCAGTTACCCTGCCAAGCAGGCCCAGATTTGCCCCAAATGGTCTCGGCATCATTCCAAAACGGTGAATTCGCGCTTAAAACCAGCCGCCCGCAGAAGGTGAACCGACGGACTTCCAGACGCCGCAACGGGCACGTCTGTGGCGGCGGTGCCCGCAATGTCCGTAGCCTGTCGACCATGCGACTAGGGCGACCGGGGCGGTCGGTTCGGTGCGGGCTCGCTGCGCTCTCCGCGGTGATGCTGGTATCGAGCGGCTGCGCACGATTCAACGACGCTCAGTCTCAGCCGTTCACCACCAACCCGGAACTCAAGCCCCAGCCCAGCTCGACGCCTCCCCCGCCGCCGCCACTGCCACCCACACCGTTCCCCAAGGCGTGTCCCGCGCCCGGGGTGATGCAGGGCTGCCTAGACAGCACCAGCGGCCTCATCATGGGGCCCTACACGTGGGCTTCGCCGGGCCGCTGCCAATGTCCGTCATTAGGTTGACTGGTCACGGGTGACAGGGTAAGGGCAATTGGGCTGGAATTGGGGATTTGAGCGGCGCTTTCGCCAGGCAATCGGCAGTTACCCTGCCAAGCAGGCCCAGATTTGCCGCAAATGGTCTCGGCATCATTCCAAAACGGTGAATTCGCGCTTAAAACCAGCCGCCCGCAGAAGGTGAACCGACGGACTTCCAGACGCCGCAACGGGCACGTCTGTGGCGGCTTGTGGCGTTTAAGCCCGCAATGTCCGTAGCCTGTCGACCATGCGACTAGGGCGACCGGGGCGGTCGGTTCGGTGCGGGCTCGCTGCGCTCTCCGCGGTGATGCTGGTATCGAGCGGCTGCGCACGATTCAACGACGCTCAGTCTCAGCCGTTCACCACCAACCCGGAACTCAAGCCCCAGCCCAGCTCGACGCCTCCCCCGCCGCCGCCACTGCCACCCACACCGTTCCCCAAGGCGTGTCCCGCGCCCGGGGTGATGCAGGGCTGCCTGGAGAGCACCAGCGGCCTCATCATGGGGCCCGACAGCAAAACCGCGCTGGTCGCCGAGCGCACCACCGGGGCGGTCAAGGAGATCTCCGTCAGCGCCGAGCCGAAGGTCAAGATGGTCATCCCGGTCGACCCGTCCGGCGACGGTGGCCTGATGGATATCGTGCAGTCGCCCACCTACACGCAAGACCGCCTGATGTACGCCTACATCAGCACGCCCACTGACAACCGGGTGATCCGCATCGCCGACGGCGACATCCCGAAGGACATCCTGACCGGGATTCCCAAGGGTGCCACCGGGAACACTGGAGCCTTGATCTTCACCAGCCCCACCACGCTGGTCGTGCTGACCGGCGATGCGGGCAACCCGGCCATGGCCGCGGATCCCAAATCGTTGGCCGGCAAAGTCCTGCGCATCGAACAGCCCACCACCATCGGCCAAGCGCCGCCGACGACGGCGCTGTCCGGCGTCGGCTCGGGCGGCGGCCTGTGCATCGACCCCGTCGACGGCTCGCTGTATGTCGCCGACCGCACCCCCACCGCGGACCGGTTGCAGCGCATCACCAAGACCTCCGAGGTCTCCACGGTGTGGACCTGGCCGGACAAGCCCGGCGTGGCCGGGTGCGCGGCCATGGACGGGACGGTGCTGGTCAACCTGATCAACACCAAGTTGACGGTGGCGGTCCGGCTCGCGCCGAATACGGGTGCGGTGACCGGTGAACCCGACGTCGTTCGCAAGGACACTCACGCCCACGCATGGGCTTTGCGGATGTCGCCGGATGGAAACGTCTGGGGCGCCACCGTCAACAAGACCGCCGGCGACGCCGAGAAGCTCGACGACGTGGTGTTCCCGTTGTTCCCGCAGGGTGGCGGATTCCCGCGCAACAACGACGACAAGACCTAACCGGGCAATCAGGCTCTAGACCTGGTCGGCAAGCTCGCGGGGCACCACGAACACGTCGACCAGTGCGCCGTTGCGCCACACCGTCATCTCGATCCGGCGTGCGATCGCATCCTCGACCATCAGCTGCTGAATCGTGGTTGCGGTGACGACGCGATGGCCGTCGACGCTCACCACGATGTCGCCGCGCCGCACGCCCGCCTTGGCGGCAGGGCTGCCCGCGACCACGCTGGCGACTTGCAGGCCGTGAGCGGTGCCGAGCTTGGCGGCGACGGCGGGCGGCACCGAAACATGTGCGCCCGCGATACCCAGCCAGGCGCGCCGCACGCGGCCGGTGTGCATCAGCGCCGCGATGATCTTGTGCGTCGAGGCGTTGATCGGCACGGCCAGCCCGAGACCGATGCCGGCGACCGCGGTGCTCACGCCGACCATGCGGCCACGACTGTCGGCCAGCACGCCGCCGCTGTTTCCCGGATTGAGCGCGGCATCGGTCTGAATCACCTCGTCGACGACGCGGCCGTTGCGCGTGGGCAGCGACCGGCCGAGACCGGAGACGATGCCCGCGGTGACGCTGCCGGCCAGCCCCAGCGGGTTGCCGACGGCCACCACCAGTTGCCCGACCCGCAGCTCCTCTGCGCGCCCCATGGTGACGGGCGGGGGAACGCTGGCCGCGCGCCTTCAGCACCGCCAGGTCGGACAACTCGTCACGTCCGGAGACATCCGCGGCCACGGTGGTGCCGTCGGTGAACGTCGCCTCGGCGGAGCCGGCCCCGGCGACGACGTGCGCACTGGTCAGCAGGTAACCGTCGGACGTGATGACGCTGGCGCTGCCCGCGCCGTCGCCGCGACGGGTGTGCACCGCCAGGCTGGCCACGCTGGGCAACACCGCGTACGCCACCGCGGTGACCACGGCGGAGTACGCGTCCAAAGCTTGCCCATCAAAGGCGTCATCATGGTCGTCTCGCATAACCGCCTCAGCGTCGTAGCCGCTTTCCGTATGCCGAAGTTCGCCATCGGCAGAAACGGGTGGCTAGGTCCCTAGCCCTGCCCGCAGGCCGCCAGGACCAGCTCACGCACCCGCGCAGCGTCAGCCTGCCCGCGGGTGGCCTTCATCACCGCACCCACGATCGCCCCCGCCGCGGCTACCTTGCCGCCGCGAATCTTCTCGGCCACATCGGGATTGGCGGCAAGGGCTTCGTCGACAGCGGCCTGTGTCACCGAGTCGTCGCGCACCAGCGCCAGGCCACGGGCGGTCATCACCTGCTCGGGTTCGCCCTCCCCGGCCAGCACACCCTCGACGACTTGGCGGGCCAGCTTGGTGGACAGCTTGCCCTCGTCGACCAACGCCACCACCGCGGCGACCTGGGCGGGGGTGATGGCCAGCTCGTCCAGGGTGACGTCTGCCTCGTTGGCCTTCTGCATCAAGAAGTTTCCCCACCAGGCGCGAGCCTGTTCGGCCGACGCGCCGTGTTCGATTGTCGCAGTGACCAATTCGATCGCGCCCGCGTTGACGAGGTCGCGCATCACCTCGTCGGAAATGCCCCACTCCTGCTGAATCCGCTTGCGGCTCAACCACGGTAGCTCGGGAATGGTCTGCCGCAACTCCTCGACCAGCTCGCGGCTGGGCGCGACGGGTTCCAGATCAGGCTCGGGGAAATACCGGTAGTCCTGGGCAGTCTCCTTGGCCCGGCCCGGGCTGGTGTACCCGGCCTCGTGAAAGTGTCTGGTCTCCTGGGTGATTCGACCGCCAGACGCCAAGACGGCGCCTTGGCGCTGCATTTCGTAGCGGACTGCGACCTCGACGCTTTTCAGCGAGTTGACGTTCTTCGTCTCTGTCCGGGTGCCGAACTCGGCCGTCCCGATCGGCTTCAGCGACACGTTTGCGTCACAACGCATCGAGCCCTGATCCATTCGGACATCGGAAACTTCCAATGCGCGCAACAGATCTCGCAATGCCGTCACATAGGACCGGGCAATCTGCGGCGCCCGTGCTCCAGCCCCGACGATGGGCTTGGTGACGATTTCGATCAGTGGCACGCCGGCACGGTTGTAGTCGATCAGCGATGTCGTCGCGCCGTGGATGCGGCCTGTCTCGCTGCCGATGTGGGTGAGTTTGCCGGTGTCTTCCTCCATGTGCGCCCGCTCGATGTCCACCCGCCAGGTGGTGCCGTCTTCCAGTGGCGCGTCGAGATAGCCGTTGATGGCGATCGGCTCGTCGTACTGTGAAATCTGGTAGTTCTTCGGCATGTCCGGATAGAAGTAGTTCTTCCGTGCGAAGCGGCACCAAGGCACGATCTCGCAGTTGAGCGCGAGCCCGATGCGGATCGCCGACTCGACTGCTGACCGGTTGAGCACCGGTAGCGAACCGGGCAGTCCCAGACACACCGGGCACACCTGAGTGTTGGGCTCAGCGCCGAATGCGGTGGCGCAGCCGCAGAACATTTTGGTCGCGGTGGACAACTCGACATGCACTTCGAGGCCGAGCACCGGATCAAAGCGCGCGACGACGTCGTGGTAATCCAGCAGGTCAGCGCCCGAAGCCTGGGGCGCCCCGGCGGCAACAGTCATGCGGTCGATCCTAATGGTGACCGCGAAGACGGCAGGGCCGGGCGCTGCGGGTCGCCGATCAGGAGTGCTGTGGGGAGCGCGGGGCGCCCAAGCAGACGTCCTGCTCGACGCGCCTGCCAGGGACCATATCGGCCAGCGCGGCCGCCATCTCCAGGTACCTGCGCCGGCTTTCCTTGCTCAGTCGATCCCGCCCGATCTCTTTGCCTTCATGCACGTGCCGATCGAACGGCAACTCCACGGTGGTGGCGACGCGAGCGGACAGCTCCTCGAGTTCCTTGGCCGCCACGGCGCCCGGCTTGGCCGGCTCGATGTGGTTTATCGCAAGCACCGTCGACCTCATTAATCGCTGATATCCGTTGTTGCACAACCACTCCAGCGTTGTCCTGGTCTTCCGTATTGCATCTATGGAGGTACTGGTGACTACCACCAGAGCCCGTGACTCCGGCAGAACAGCGTCCATCACGGCCGAATTGACCGCCTTGGCGCAGTCGACCAACACCACCGAATAGTGGTTCCGCAGAATCGAGAACGCCTTGACGACGTGGTGACGCTCCAGTCGCCAGTCGGTGCGCGCATAGTCCGGCAGCCCGAGCACTTCCAGCCCGAAGCTGTTCATGTGCGTATGCGCCCGGATGTCCCGGTATTGCGTAACCGAGTCGTTTAGCAGCAGGTCGGCCATGCTCAGCGGGTTCCGGCGACCATGCCGCTCCGCCAGGTCCCCGGCGTCGATGTCGACGGCGATCACCCGGTCGTCGCGCACCTGGGCGAAGGTCGAGCCGAGCGCCTCGACCACCGCGGTCTTGCCGACACCACCTTTGAAGTTGAGGACCGCGATCGGAAATGCGCCGCCCAGTACGGTGCGGATGCGGTCCTGCAGCTGGTGTTCGTATGTCGCGTCTTTGCCCGGACCCAGATCAATTCCGGTAATGCGACGGATCAGATCTCGCCAGCTGAATCCAGCCGAATCCGCGGGATCCTGCTGGTCGAGTCCGTCGAGCGCCGTGCCGCCTCGCAGCAGCTCGGGGCGGAACGCCGGAGGGACCCGACGTGCCGGGGCCGCCAGAGTTTGTTCCGCGGGCTCGGCCGGACTGGACGGCTGCCGGCGCGCCGACGCGCCCGGGCGGTAGGGCTCCGGCACCGTGACGGCCGTTGGGTCAGCGTCGGCACCCCGCGAAGGCGCAGGCGGCGGATGGTCCAGCGGGCCTGCTGGCCCCGCCGGTGCGGCGGACGGTTGAACGACTCCGCGAACTGAACCGCGGTTGCTCATACCCCGGTATATAACCGCTTCGGACTTGCGGTTAAACCACGAAAAATGTGCCCATCTAGCGGGACCGGGCAATTCCGTCGGCAAATTCAGCCAATCGTCAAGTCGGCGCTACCGGATGTTTGCCGCCTCCGTCGGCTTAACCGAAGAAAGCGGCGGCGTCGTCGTAGCGGCTTTCGGGCACCAGCTTGAGTTGGCGCACGGCATCCGCCAGCGGCACCCGGCCGATGTCCTGGCCGCGCAGCGACACCATCTGGCCGTACTCACCGGCGTGCGCGGCGTCGGCGGCGTTGACCCCGAACCGGGTGGCCAGCACCCGGTCGTAGGCCGTCGGGGTACCACCCCGCTGGACGTGGCCCAGCACGGTCACCCGGACCTCCTTGTTGATCCGCTTCTCCACCTCCAACCCCAGCTGCTGCAGCCACCCCCGTGAAACGCTCGTGGCCGAACTCGTCAATCCCGCCTTCGCGCAACGCAATCGAGCCTACGATCGGCTTGGCGCCCTCGGCGACCACACAGATGAAGTGCGAATCCCCGCGCTGGAAACGCCTTTTGACGAGCCGGCACACCTCTTCGACATCGAAGGGCTGTTCGGGTATCAGCGTCATGTGCGCGCCGGAAGCGAGCCCGGCGTTCAGCGCGATCCAGCCGGCGTGGCGGCCCATCACCTCCACCAGCATCACGCGCTGGTGGGATTCGGCGGTGCTGTGCAACCTGTCGATGGCATCGGTGGCCACCGTCAACGCGGTGTCGTGGCCGAAAGTCACGTCGGTGCATTCGATGTCGTTGTCGATCGTCTTAGGCACCCCGACGACGGGAACGTTCTCCTCCGACAGCCAGTGCGCGGCCGTCAGCGTGCCTTCACCACCGATCGGGATGAGCACGTCGATGCCGTTGTCGTCGAGGGTCTGCATGATCTGGTGCAGCCCGGCCCGCAGCTTGTCGGGGTGCACTCGAGCGGTGCCCAGCATCGTTCCGCCCTTGGCAAGCAGCCGGTCGTTGCGGTCGTCGTTGGCCAGCTGCATGCGCCGGTTCTCCAGCAACCCGCGCCACCCGTCCTGGAATCCGACCACCGACGAGCCGTATCGGGAGTAGCAGGTGCGCACCACCGCCCGGATAACGGCGTTGAGCCCGGGACAGTCGCCGCCCCCGGTGAGAATTCCGATCCGCATGCCCTTATCTTGCCCTGCCCGCAGCGGGCGTGGCGGCGGGATCTCAGATGGCCGACGGCAGGGGTCCGCGGGCGGCCTCATAGGCTGCGCCCACTCGGTACAGCCGATCGTCTGCCAATGCGGGCGCCATGATCTGCAGCCCTACCGGCAGGTCGTCATCCGGGGACAGTCCCGACGGCACCGACATGCCGCAATGGCCGGCCAGGTTCAGCGGCAGCGTGCACAGGTCGAACAGGTACATCGCCAGCGGATCGTCGACCTTTTCGCCCAGGCCGAACGCGGTGGTCGGTGTCGCCGGCGACACCAGAACGTCGACGGACCGGTAGGCCTCGTCGAGGTCGCGGGCGATCAACGTGCGCACCTTCTGCGCCTGGTTGTAGTAGGCGTCGTAGTAGCCCGCCGAGAGCGCGTAGGTGCCAATCATGATGCGCCGCTTGACCTCCGGACCGAAACCGGCGGCCCGGGTCAGCGCCATCACTTCCTCGGCGCTGTGGCTGCCGTCGTCACCGACCCGCAGCCCATACCGCATCGCGTCGAAGCGTGCCAGGTTGCTCGACACCTCCGACGGCAGGATCAAGTAGTAGGCGGCCAACGCGTAATCGAAGTGCGCGCAGTCGACTTCGCTCACCTCGGCACCCAGTGCGGTCAGCTGCTCGACCGCGGCCTGAAACGACGGCAGCACGCCCGGCTGGTAGCCCTCGCCGCGCAGCTGCTTGACCACCCCGATGCGCACGCCGCGCAAATCACCGGCCGCACCGGCTTTGGCGGCACCCACCACGTCGGGCACCTCGGCCTCGACGGATGTCGAGTCGCGGGCGTCGTGTCCGGCGATCACCTGGTGCAGCAGTGCGGTGTCGAGCACGGTGCGCGCACACGGGCCGCCCTGATCGAGCGACGACGCGCAGGCCACCAGCCCGTAGCGGGACACCGTGCCGTAGGTGGGTTTGACCCCGACGGTCGCGGTCAGCGCGGCCGGCTGACGGATGGAGCCCCCGGTGTCGGATCCGATGGCCAACGGCGCCTGGAACGCCGCCAGCGCCGCCGCGCTGCCGCCGCCGGAGCCCCCGGGCACCCGGTCGACGTTCCAAGGATTCCGCGTCGGGCCGTAGGCGGAGTTCTCGGTCGACGAGCCCATCGCGAACTCGTCCATGTTGGTCTTACCCAGGATCGGGATGCCGGCGGCGCGCAACCGGGCGGTGACGGTGGCGTCATACGGCGAGCGCCAACCCTCGAGGATCTTGGACCCGCAGGTCGTCGGCATGTCGGTGGTAGTGAACACGTCCTTGAGCGCCAGCGGCACCCCGGCCAGCGCCGACGGCGGCTGCTCGCCTGCGGCCAGTGCCTTGTCGACGGCCGCCGCCGCCGACAGTGCCTCGTCGGCGGCCACGTGCAGAAACGCGCGGTACCGGTCGTCGGTTGCCTCGATCTGGTCCAGGCACGCCTGGGTGATCTCGACCGACGACAGCTCCTTGGCGGCGATCTTGGCGGCCAGCGTCGCGGCGTCGGATCGGATGAGCTCCGTCACTGGGCCTCCCCCAGGATCTGGGGGACGGCGAAGCGGCCGTCAACGACTTCGGGCGCCTCGGCCAGCGCCTCCTGCTGCGTCAGGCACGGCGTCGTCTCGTCCGAGCGGGTGACGTTGACGTCCTTGAGCGGGTTGTCGGTCGGTTCGACGCCGGTGACATCGACCGCCTGGATCTGGCTGACGTGGGTCAGGATGGCGTCGAGTTGACCGGCGAAGCTGTCCAGCTCGGCATCGGTCAACGCCAGCCGGGCCAACCGGGCAAGGTGAGCCACCTCGTCGCGGGAGATCTGGGACACGAGCGAAAAGCCTACCTAGGGGCGGACGTGAAGCTGGCTTCACACTGGCCGACGAGCGTGAAGCTAGCTTCACACCCGGTCGCGAGCATTACCCGGATCGGATCTGGCCGAAATGCCCAGGACGCGCCGCTGTGTAACAGTGGGCGCGTGCCGTCGTATCTGTTGCGCATCGAGCTGCTGGACCGCCCGGGCAGCCTGGGCTCGCTGGCGGTCGCGCTCGGTTCGGTGGGCGCCGACATTCTGTCGCTCGACGTGGTGGAGCGCAGCTCGGGTTATGCGACCGACGACCTGGTCATCGAACTGCCCCTGGGAGCGATGCCCGACGCCTTGATCACCGCCGCCGAATCGCTGCACGGTGTCCGGGTGGACAGCGTCCGTCCGCATACCGGCCTGCTGGAAGCGCACCGCGAGCTGGAACTGCTCGACCATGTCGCCGCGGCCGGCGACAACGCGTCCAGGCTGCAGGTCCTGGTCGACGAGGCGCCCAAGGTGCTGCGCGTGAGCTGGTGCACGGTGTTGCGCAGTTCCGACGGAGAGCTGCAGCGCCTCGCCGCCAGTCCGGGCGCTCCGGAAACCAAGGCGGATTCGGCGCCGTGGCTGCCGATTGAGCACGCCGCGACGCTGGACGGTACCGCCGAGTGGGTGCCGCAGGCATGGCGCGACATGGACATCACGATGGTCGCCGCGCCGTTGGGCGATCCGCACACGGCGGTGGTGCTGGGCCGTCCGGGCCCGGAATTCCGGCCCTCGGAGGTGGCCCGGCTGGGTTACCTGGCCGGAATCGTGGCCACCATGCTGCGCTGAGCCGCCGCGTTATCGCCCGAACTATCAAGGCTCAGAACGCGATCCGGACATCACCGCCGGATCGCCGTCCTCCCACAGCAACAGTTGACGAACCGCCGGACGCGGCCCGTAGGGCCGAAGCATTGTGCTGGCCGGGCGCGGGCGCACCCGTTGCGGCCACCAGAACCAGCGACCCAGAAGCGTTGCGACGGAAGGCGTCATGAAGGAGCGCACGATCAGCGTGTCGAACAACAGCCCAAGGCCGATGGTGGTCCCGATCTGACCGAGCACCTGAAAACCGCTGAACACGAACGCGCACATGGTGACCGCGAAAACGATGCCGGCGGAGGTGACCACCGAGCCGGAGCCGGCCATCGCGCGGATGATCCCGGTCTTCAGTCCGGCATGGATTTCTTCCTTGAAGCGGGAGATCAACAGCAGGTTGTAGTCGGATCCGACCGCCAGCAGCAGGATCACGGCCAGCGCAAGCACGACCCAATACAGCTGAATGCCGAAGATGTACTGCCAGACCAGCACGGACAGCCCGAAGGACGCGCCCAGCGAGAGGGCCACCGTGCCCACGATGACCAGCGCGGCGATCAGGCTTCGCGTGATGATCATCATGATCAGCAGGATGAGGCTCAGCGCGGCGAAAGCCACGATCATCAGGTCGTACTTGGCGCCGTCTTGGATGTCCTTGTACGTCGCCGCGGTGCCGCCCACATAGATATGGGCGTCGGCCATAGGCGTGCCCTTCAAGGCTTCGTGCGCGGCCTTCGTGATCGGGTCGATGTGTGAAATGCCTTCCGGCGTCGCGGGATCGCCGTCATGGGTGACGATCATGCGGGCGGCCTTGCCGTCGGGCGACAGGAACAGTTTCAGCCCACGCTTGAAGTCGGGGTTGTCGAAAACCTCGGGAGGCAGGTAGAAGGTGTCGTCGTTCTTGGCGGCGTCGAAGGCTCGCCCCAGCGCCGTCGCGTTGTCGATCGCGGCCTGCGTCTGCGCGTAAATACCGGATTGGGTGGCATAACTCGCCAACGTCAGTTCGCGATTGATCTCCTGGCTGGAGATCTGGGGTGGTATCAGGGCCACCAGCTTCGGCTGCAGCGCGTCGAGCCGGTCCAGGGTGGCCGTGAGGTCTTCGAACTTCTCAGTCAGCTGGTCAACGCTGTCGAGCGCGTCGAAGGTCGACCGCAGCGCATAGCAGGCGGGGATGTCGTAGCAATGCTTTTCCCAATAGAAGTAGCTACGGATCGGCCTGAAGAAGTCATCGAAATTCGCGATCTTGTCGCGTACGTCTTGGATCACGGCGATCGTGTCGTGAAAGCTTTGGGCCTCGCTGTGGGTGTCTGCGGCGAGCTGCTGCTGCAGCACGTACTGCTGCTTCAAGATGTTGATCGTCTTCGCCAGTTCACCTGCCTGCCTTTGCAAGTCGTCCGCGCGATCCCGTTGGTATTGCAGGTTTTCCTGCTGGGCGGCGCTCTGATTGCTGACCACAAACGCAAGCGAGCTGTGGACGAGCGGCGTTCCCAAGGGCCGGGTGATCGTCTGCACCTGGGCGACGCCGGGCACGTGAAACACCGCCTTGGCCACCCGGTCCAGGACGAGCATGTCGGCCGGGTTACGCATGTCGTGATCCGTTTCGACCATGAGCAACTCAGGCTCCAGCCGGGCGCGCGAAAAATGCCGTTCGGCCTCCGTGTAACCGACATTGGCCGGCGCGCTGGCGGGCATGTAGGGACGAGCGTCGTAACTCGTCTTGTATCCGGGCAGCGCGAGCAGTCCGACGAGGGCCAACGCGCACGCCGACACGAGAACCGGGCCGGGCCAGCGGACGATGGCCGTGCCGATCCGCCGCCATCCGCGGGTTCTCATCGCGCGCTTGGGTTCGAAGATGCCCACTAAAGCGCCCAGTGTGAGGATCGCCGGACCCAGGGTCAGCGCGCCGACAAGCGCGACGAGGATACCTAGCGCGGCAGGAACGCCCAGGCTCTGAAAGTAGGGCAGCCGGGTAAAGCTCAAACAGGCCACCGCGCCCGCAACGGTCAGACCCGAACCCAGCACAATATGAGCCGTCCCGCGAAACATGGTGTAGAAAGCGGTTTCCCGATCCTCGCCGGCGCCGCGCGCTTCCTGGTAGCGGCCGACGAAAAATATCGCGTAGTCCGTTCCGGCGGCGATCACCAACAGCGTCAGCAGATTCGTCGCGTATGTCGACAGCCCGATGATCCCGGCGTTGCCCAGAAAGGCGACGATTCCCCGGGCGGCGGACATTTCGATGAGGACCGTCACGAGCACGAGCAGAGTCGTGAGGAGAGAGCGGTAAACAAAAAACAACATCACCGCGATCGCCCCGATGGTGATCGCGGTGACCTTTGCGGTCCCCTTGCTGCCCACGTCGAACTGATCCGAGATGAGCGGCGCCGCGCCGGTGACATAGGCCTTGACACCCGGCGGCGGTTGGCGTGTGGTCCACGATGTCGCGGACCGCGCCGACGGCTTCGTTAGCTTGTGCCGAGCCCTGATTGCCCGAGAGAAACACCTGAACATACGCGGCCTTGCCGTCACTGCTCTGCGACCCCGCCGCGGTCAGGGTGTCCCCCCAGAAGTCCTGAATGTGCTCGACGTGCTTTTTGTCCTGCTCGAGCTTGCGGATCATCTCGTCGTAGAACTTGTGGGCGTCGGCGCCGAGCGGCTTGTCGCCTTCCAGGACGACCATGGCCGAGCTGTCGGTGTCGAACTCATGGAAGGCTTGACCGATCCGCTTGATCGCCTTCAGCGACGGCGCGTCGGGTGAGTTCAGCGCCACATTGTGTGTTTTTCCAACCTCCTCCAGCTGCGGCACCGCAATGTTCGTGATGGCGGCCAGCGCCACCCAGAACAGCAGGATCGGCAACGAGAGCCGGCGGATGGTGTGCGGAACGCGGGGCCGCGACTGTTCGTGGTTGCTCATCCGGACTTGTCCAAGCAGAAGGTATAGGCGTCGACTTTATTAACCGTTCGTTCGTCTTTGACTTCACCATTGACGATGATGCGGCAGCCGATGGTGTCGCCATTGCCCTGCGCCACAACGTTGCCGACGACCGCGGGCTCCGTCGTGGTGATCGTGTACGACCACGGCAGGGGAACATTTTTGACTTGCTGCGGCTGAGCGTTGACATCAAGGTAGTTGATGGTGGCCACCGCGCCCGGCGCGCCGAAGACCTCGAGAACCACCTGTTTGGGGTTGAACGGGACGATCTCGTTGGCGAGGCCGCTATTGGCCGCGGTGTTGTTGTGCGAGCCGAAGATTCCGTGCAAGCGATCGATGGCAAATCCCGCGAGCGCGATTACGACCACCGCGACTAGTATCATCCAGCCTCGTTTGACGAGGGTCGCAATCGAAATCCGGCTCACCCGTTCGCCTTTCGATGATCGGCGACACAATTACGCTCGGGCGAGGGTAGCCGTCCAACACCTCGAGCGTGATCGTTAGCTACTACGACAGTACGGTACTGACCAGTACTGCACAAGAGACGCGAGCGTACACTTTCGGGCCGGCTGGCAATCGGCGGGCCGGTGCTGGTCAACGGCCGCTTATCCGCTCGATCGGGTAAGGCCGGGGATGATGAAGTTGTCGACGAGCGCTTCCACCGTCTCACGAGTGGGCGGCCGGTCCGGGATGATGGACCGGAAGATGAGATACCCCGGCAATAGGTCCCAGAGTTCGTCGGTGATGGCGGCATCGGCGATCTCACCCCGTTGAACGGCCTGACACAGTATGTGCTGGACCAGCGCCTTGCGCTGATCGATGAATTGATGCTGCATGGCTTCGTTGAGGGCAGGGTAGCGCGACACCTCGACAAGTACCGCGCGGATGGTGCTGGCGTGCTGGCGGGCCTGCTCGCAGACAACCTCCCCGAGGTGCAGCAGATCGCCGCGTAAGGTGCCGGAATCCGGCGGGACCGCCACCTGGCGGATGCCTTCGATGAATGCGGCCAACACCAATTCGGCCTTCGAAGGCCAGCGTCGGTACACCGTGGCCTTGCTGGCGCGGGCCGTACTGGCCACGGCATCCACCGTTAACCGGTCATAGCCGTGTTCCTGCAGCAGGCGCAAAGTCACGGCAAGCAACTCGGCCTCTCGGGGCGACCACGGTGATGCCGGGTCGCACCGATCGGCAGTCTGGGCCATAGCGCAAACGATAGAACCGCCGCGACGATTCGGCTGAGGTACTTGGCAAGAATCGTGGCTCGATCCGTTACTCGGCGGCCGCCTCCTCGGGCGGTCCCTCGTCAAGCAACCGGCGAAACCCGTCCTCGTCGAGGATCGGCACCCCCAGCTCGACGGCTTTGTCGTACTTAGACCCCGGTGAGTCGCCGGCAACGACATAGGCGGTCTTCTTCGACACCGAACCGGCGGCCTTGCCGCCGCGCGACACAATCGCCTCCTTGGCGTCGTCGCGGGAGAAACTGTTGAGCGAACCGGTGACCACGAGGGTCAGACCCTCCAGGGTGCGCGGCACGCTGGCGTCGCGCTCGTCGGCCATCCGCACGCCGGCCGCTTGCCACTTGTCGACGATCGCGCGGTGCCAGTCAACGGTGAACCACTCGGTGACCGCGGCGGCGATGGTCGCTCCCACGCCCTCCACCGCGGCCAGCTGCTCGGTCGACGCCGACGTAATCGCGTCCAGGCTGCCGAACTCGGTCGCCAGCGCGCGCGCAGCCGTGGGCCCGACATGCCGGATGGACAACGCCACCAGCACTCGCCATAGCGGCACCGCCTTGGCTTTGTCGAGATTGGCCAGCAGCCGCTTACCGTTAGCCGACACCGCGCCGCTCTTGGTGGTGAACAACTCGGTACGCAACAGGTCGTCCTCGGTGAGGGAGAACAGATCTCCCTCGTCACCGATCACTCCGGCCTGCAACAGCGCAATGGCGGCCTCGTAACCCAGCCCCTCGATGTCGAACGCACCGCGACCGGCGACGTGAAACACCCGCTCCCGCAACTGTGCCGGGCAGGAGCGCGAATTGGGACAACGGATGTCGGCGTCGCCCTCCTTGGCCGGAGCCAGTTCGGTACCGCACTCGGGACAGTTTGTGGGCATGACGAATTCGCGTTCGGAGCCGTCACGCAGGTCGACGATGGGGCCCAGCACTTCGGGAATCACGTCGCCGGCTTTGCGAATCACCACGGTGTCGCCGATCAGCACCCCCTTGCGCTTGACCTCGGCGGCGTTGTGCAGCGTGGCCAAACCCACGGTGGATCCGGCGACCTTCACCGGCGCCATGAAGGCAAAAGGCGTGACGCGTCCGGTGCGGCCGACGTTGACCCGGATGTCGAGCAGCTTGGTCTGCACCTCCTGGGGCGGGTACTTGTAAGCGATCGCCCACCGCGGCGCTCGCGACGTGGACCCGAGCCTGCGCTGCAATGCCACATCGTCGACTTTGACGACCACACCATCGATTTCGTGATCCACGTCGTGACGGTGCTCACCCCAGTAGGCGATGCGCTCGAGCGCGCCGGCCACGTCGTCCACCCGAGTGGTGTGGTCGGAGACGGGCAAACCCCAGGCCCCCAGCGCGAGGTATGCGTCGTGCAGGGTGGCCGGTCGAAATCCCTCGGTGTATCCGACCCCGTGGCAGATCATCCGGAGCTTGCGGCGAGCGGTGACCGATGGATCCTTCTGCCGAAGTGACCCCGCGGCGCTGTTGCGCGGGTTGGCGAACGGCGTCTTGCCGTCCTCGACCAGTGCGGCATTGAGCGCTTCGAAATCGGCGAGCCGGAAGAACACCTCACCGCGCACCTCGAGGACATCGGGTATCGGATAACCATCGCCGGCCGTCAGCCGCTCGGGGACGTCATCAATGGTGCGCGCGTTCAGCGTGACGTCCTCGCCCGTGCGCCCGTCGCCCCGAGTGGCCGCCCGGACCAGCCGGCCGTCGCGGTAGACCAAAGCCAATGCGACACCGTCGATTTTGAGCTCACACAGGTACGGCACGTCATTGCCGACCTCGGCGCGGACGCGGGCGGCCCATATATCGAACTCTTCGGTGCTGAACACGTTGTCCAGAGACAGCATCCGTTCCAAATGCTCGGCCGACGTGAAATCCGTGGCGAAGCCCGCACCGCCGACGAGTTGGGTGGGCGAATCGGGTGTGCGCAGCTCGGGATGCTGCTCCTCGACTGCGGCCAGCCGGCGCAGCAGTTGGTCGAATTCCGCGTCGGAGATGATCGGCGCGTCGCGCACGTAGTAGCGGAACTGGTGTTCGCGCACCTCGTCTGCCAGCTCGCGCCACTGCCGGCGAACCTCGGGCGGGACGGGGTCATCCTCTGGCGAACTCACCTTCGCAGGCTATCGAAGGACTCCGACACCCCCGCTCAGTCCTGTCCCTCCCCTTCTACAAAAGCCCGCAACCGATCCACCGCGGCGTCCCACCGCCGCGACAACTGGGTGAGGTAGTCGCTGGCCCGGGCCAGTGGTTCGGTCCGCACGGTCCAGATGCGTTCCCGGCCGCGCCGGCTGCTGGTGACCAGACCGGCGGACTCCAGCAGCTGTAGATGCTTGCTGGCCGCCTGCCGGGTGACCGGAATGACCGTGGTGACTTGCGATGTCGAGCTCGGGCCCAGATCGCAGAGCCGGACGATGATGCGCAGTCGATTGGGATCTCCGAGCGCACTGAAGAAGGGGTAGAGCGGCGCGGCCACCGCTGGGGGGGCGCTCATACCCGGGCGTCCTCGGTGTACCGGCGCACCAGATCGGTCTGGATGGCCCAGCCTTCGCTATTGGCCTTGAACGAGGCGGAGCGGCGCGCCTGCGGAATGGCGTCGAAGCCGGATTCGGTGATGGTGAGCAGCACGCCGTCGTCCGTCTCCGACAGGGTGAACTCCACCAGCGTGGTGGGCTCGGAGTCGTAGTCGACATCTGGGTCGATCGCGAACGGATGCCAGCGGTAGGCGAAGCGCCGCTGCGGTTCGATCGCGACAATCTGCCAGGTGCTCTTCACCCCGGCGTGGGGCTCCTGCCGTTTGGCGACCTCCTCGTCGACGGTGGTCGGGGCGATCGCCGCCGTGATCGAGGCGCCCTCGACAAACGGTCCGTCGAAGCGGACACCGAACCAGCGACCGAACTCCTCGGCGTCGCTGATGGCCCGCCATACCCGGTCCAGCGGTGCGCGTAGCACCACGCGCTTCTCGATCCGATCCGTGTTCATATGCAACCTCCTGGTTGCCTATCAGCTCATCACACGACGCGGCAAAACGCAACCTTTTGATTGCGTATTGGGAGCGTCCTAGATCGCGTCCGGGTCTTGCGCGAACGCGTCGGCGGCCCGGTGCGCAAGCTCGATCGCGGTGCGAGCCCACTGCGGCGTGGCTGTCGCCAGACCACACTCCGGGGTGACGCCGACGCGATCGTGCAGCGCCGAGCGGCCGAATCCGAGCCGATCGGTCACCGCGACAACTGCGCGTGCCACCTCTTCTGCCGACGGCCACCGTTCCGGGGCGTTGGCGGCGACCACGCCGAGCATGACGGTGCGTCCCGATTCGATGAATGCCGCGATACCGTCCAGATCCGCCGCCCTCAACGTGCCAGCATCCACTGATACTGCACTAATAGTGCTGCGCTGCAACAGATTCCACGGCAATGCTGCAGCACAGCTGTGCACCAGCACCTCGGCATCCGCCGTCGCGACGCACGTGTCGAGCAGCGCTCCGGCCACGGCCTCGTCGAGCGCGGCGACCGGGCTTAGTGCGGTCACCCCGGTCAGCTGTCCGCCCAATGCCGCGGGCAGCGATGGCTCGTCGAACTGGACCACCACCGGTGTGTCGAGCCGGCGGGCCAGCGCCGCCCGGTGCGCGGCAACGCCTTCGGCCAGCGACGCCGCCAGGTCGCGCACCGCACCGGAATCGGTGATCGCCCGGTGGCCGTTGGCCAACTCGAGCCCCGCGGCCAACGTGATCGGCCCGGGTGCCTGCACCTTGACCACGCGCCCGGCACCGCGCAAGCCCGCGGTCTCCCAAGCCTCCTCCAGTGCATCCATGTCCTCGTCGAGGAGGCTGACGGCCCTGCGTGTCACCGCGCCGGGCCGAGCGGCGATGCAATAGCCGCGCGGCACCGTGTCGATGGCCACGTCGATCAGCAGTGCACCCGCCCGCCCGAGCATGTCGGCGCCGACTCCCCTGGCCGGCAGCTCGACGATGTGGGCCAGCGCATCCGCCAGCTCACCGACAACAACCTCGGCGGCCTGCCGTGGGATTGTGCCGGGCCACGATCCGACGCCGCTCGCCGTTGCGAAAACACTCACCCGGCAACCGTATTCGACCTCATGTCGCAGGACGGTCGCGAGGGGTGTCTGCCGCGGGGTTGGGCGGGTAGGTTCGAGCCAAGAAGGGTGCAAATAGTGTCACAGGTGGGGAGATTGACGCGGCCGCTGCTGTTGTGTGGCGCGGTGCTGCTGACGGCGGCCTGCACCCGGGTGGTGGGCGGCTTGGCGGTACCGGCATTCGGCGCCGCCCACCGGGGTGTACAGGGTGTCAATGTCGACGCGATCCTGCTGGACCAGCCGCGGATGCAAGCGATCACCGGCGCCGGCCAGCACCTGACGATCATCCCCACGATGGACGACACCTCTCCGGTGGACATCGATGCGCTAGCCAATAACACCCCGCAGGAATGCCGGTTCCTCTTCGCCGAGACGGCGACGTTCGGGCCCGATGTTCAAGAGTTCCACAAGACCACTTTTCAAGACCCGCCCGACGTCGCTCTGATCTCCGAGGGCGCCGCGGCCTATCCAGACGCCGCTACCGCACGGCGTGCCTTCGGCACCCTGGTGACCACCGTCGGGAACTGTGCGGACGGCTTGGCCGGCCAGCTATTCGTCGGCGAGTGGAAGGCCGACGCCAGCTCGCTGCGCATGCGGCCCGGCGGCTGCGGCCGCGACTATCGGGTGCTGTCAGTGGCCGTGCTGGAAGTCACGTTCTGCGGCTTCCCGCAATCGGTGTCTGACATCGTGATGACGAACATCGTCGCCAACGTGCCGGGCTAGCCCTGGGTTAGCCGCGGGTGCCGGCGATGGTGGCGCTGCCCAACACCTCATCGCCGCCGGGGTCCGGGCGATACAACACCAGCGTCTGGCCGCGCGCCACGCCGCGCAGCGGCGTACGTAACCGCACGTCGAGCTCGTCGCCGGTCAATTCGACTACCGCACTGGCGATTTCACCATGTGCACGCACCTGAACCGCGCACTCGACGGGACCTGAGAATGCGGCTCCCGCGGTAAAGACCGGCGCCCGTCCGGTCAGCGCAAACACGTCCAGATCGCCCGCTTCACCTACGTGCACGGTCGCGGTGTCGGCATCGATCGCGGTCACGTAGCGCGGGCGGCCATCGGGTCCTGGCCCGGCGATGCCCAGGCCTTTGCGCTGGCCAATGGTGAAACCGTGCACCCCGTCGTGGGTGGCCAGCACGGCGCCGTCCGCATTGACCACCGCGCCACGGCGGACCCCGATGCGCTCACCCAGAAACGCGCGGGTGTTACCGGACGGAATGAAGCAGATGTCGTAGCTGTCCGGCTTGTCGGCGACCGCCAGCCCGCGACGGGCGGCCTCGGAGCGGATCTGCGGCTTGGGGGTGTCCCCGATCGGGAATGCGGCGTGGCGCAACTGTTCGGCAGTCAACACGGCCAGCACGTAGGACTGGTCCTTGTCCCGGTCGACGGCACGGCGCAGCCGCCCGTCGGACAGCCGGGCATAGTGCCCGGTGGCCACCGTGTCGAAGCCCAGCGCCAAGGCCCGGGCCGCGAGTGCCGAGAACTTGATTCGCTGGTTACACCGCACGCAGGGGTTGGGGGTTTCCCCACGGGCGTATGACGATACGAAATCGTCGATCACGTCTGCCTTGAACTTCTCCGCGAAATCCCACACGTAGAACGGGATTCCCAGCACGTCTGCAACGCGGCGCGCGTCTGATGCGTCTTCTTTCGAGCAACAGCCCCGCGAGCCGGTGCGCAGCGTGCCGGGCGCGGTCGACAGCGCCAGGTGCACGCCGACCACGTCGTGCCCGGCATCGACCATGCGAGCGGCGGCGACTGATGAGTCGACGCCACCGCTCATCGCGGCGAGGACTTTCACCGGGCCGCTCCAGCCGCGGCCAGGGCGGCACGGCGGGCGCGATCCACCGCGCCGGGCAGTACCTGCAACGCCGCATCGATGTCGGCATCAACGCTGGTGTGGCCCAACGAAAGACGCAGCGATCCGCGGGCGCTGGCCGGGTCGGCACCCATCGCGATCAGCACGTGTGACGGCTGTGCAACACCTGCTGTGCAGGCCGAGCCGGTCGAACACTCGATTCCGTTGGCGTCCAACAGCATCAGCAGCGCATCGCCTTCGCAGCCGCGGAAGGTGAAGTGCGCGTTGCCGGGAAGCCGCAGCGGGTCGGCGGCGCCGTTGAGGATGACGTCGTCAATGTCGGCAAGTACCCCTTCGACCAGGCGATCGCGCAACGCCCGCAGTCGCGCGCTGTTGGCAGCAAGTCCGTCCACCGCGATGTGGGCGGCCGTCGCCATACCGACGGCACCGGCGACATCGGGTGTGCCGGAGCGGATGTCGCGCTCCTGCCCGCCGCCGTGCAACAGCGGCACACAGGTGACGTCCCTGCGTAGCAGCAGCGCCCCCACAGCCGGCGGACCGCCGAACTTGTGTGCGGCCACGCTCATCGCCGACAGTCCGCTGGAGGCAAAATCGATGGGCAGCTGTCCCACCGCCTGAATGGCGTCGCTGTGCATGGGGACGCCGAATTCGGCTGCGACGGCCGCGAGTTCAGCCGCCGGCATGACGGTGCCGACTTCGTTGTTGGCCCACATCACCGACACCAGCGCGACGTCGTCATGGCTCTGCAGCACCTCGCGCAGCGCGACCGCCGACACCGACCCGTCGGCAGCGGTGGGCAGCCAGGTGACTTGGGCGCCCTCGTGTTCGACGAGCCAGTTCACCGAGTCCAGCACGGCGTGGTGTTCCACTTCGCTGGTAACGATGCGCCGGTGGTGCGCCTCGGCGTCGCGGCGGGTCCAGTAGATCCCCTTGACGGCCAGGTTGTCGCTCTCGGTGCCGCCCGCGGTGAAGATCACCTCCGACGGACGGGCGCCCAGCTTGTCGGCGATCAGCTCACGCGATTCCTCGATCCGGCGCCGCGCCGTGCGGCCGCTGGTATGCAGCGAGGAGGCGTTGCCGACGGTGCCCAGCGCAGCCGTCATCGCCTCGATGGCAGCGGGGTGCATCGGGGTGGTGGCGGCGTGATCCAGGTAGACCATGACGCGCCCCACGATACCTGCAGGTGGAGCGGCTCAGGCCACCAGCACGCGCCCGTGACCTGGTTGCCGCCCCGGGTGCTGCGAGGTTCCCACTCCCACCGCGGACTGGCAGCGGCTGGCCAGTGCTCGCCGATCGGTCCCCGGCAGCTGCAGAGATTCGACGTGAACGCGCGCCAGCGTGCGGCGCACGGTGAGCAGCCGGCAGATTGACCGCAGCAATGTGTCGTCGCCCACAAACGCCGGGACGGTCGAGACGCTGCCGTCGACGTGGCGGTAGGTCAGGCGAAGTGGCTGCACGGGGCGGCCGGCATCGATCGCGGCCTGGAACATCGCCGGATAGAAGGAACCGCATGCCAGACCGCACCAGGTGGTGCCCTCCGGGAAGCACACCACTGTCTGGCCGGCACGCAGCCGGCGCGCGACGGTGTCCACCACCCCGGGCAACCGGCGCAGACTGGACCGCTCGATGGGGATGATCTTCAGGATGCGAGCCACGACCCCGATGGCCCGCCCGGTGAACATGTCGGCGCGCGCCACGAACGACCCGGGCAACACCGAACCGATCGCGAAGACGTCCAACCAGGACATGTGCGGGCTGACCACCAGAACCCCGCGCAGGTTGCGAATCGGACTACCCGACACCGTGATACGGACACCGAAACAGCGCAGCACCAATCGGCAGTAGATGCGTTGCACCCGCGTCCGGCCCGGTAGTGGTACTGCCACCAGCGGCACCCCCGGCGCCAGGAGCAGTGCCAACATGATGCGAAGCGTTACCCGCAGCACCACCAACGACCGCCGCGACTGTGCGGGGCCGATACCCACACAGCTGTTGTCGCACGTGGTGTGGGGCAGCCAAGAGTGGCCGGTGACTGCGGGAGCGTGCACCGCGCTGTTCACCGGGCGCCGCCCGCCATTTCACCGACCGTTTGAGAGGCCGCCGATACCGACCTGAGTCGTCTGAGATATCGGGTGTCGGCGTGCTGCTTGTCCAGCAGTACGCAGAAGTCGCCAACCCCGAAGTCCGGGTCGTGCGCGGGCTCACCGCAGACCTGTGCGCCCAGCCTCAGGTAGCCGCGCATGAGCGCCGGAACCGCAGGCCGTGGCGGCGGCGGAATCTCGTCGATGGGCCGCCCGTCCACCAGCACCGGCCGGTATGGGTACACCCGATACTGCGGCGGCGCGGCGTGACGGCTCAGGATGAAGTCACGGACGCCGCGCAGCTGGCTGCCCGGCGTTTCCTCTCCCGATTCGCTGCCGATCGGCACCGACACGCACCCGGTCACGTAGTCGTAGCCGTAGCGGTCCAGGTAGGCCAGGATGCCGGCCCACATCAACAGCACGACGCCACCGTTGCGGTGACCGTCGCGCACCACGGCGCGTCCCATCTCCACCAGCGACGCCCGCAGCGGATCAAACGCGCGAACGTCGAATTCCGTCGCTGTATAGAGCCCTCCGGCGGCGATGGCGCCCGCCGGCGCCAGCATCCGGTAACAACCCACCAGCTCGCCGGTGTCGTCGTCACGGACCAGCAGGTGGTCGCAGTACTCGTCGAACCGGTCGACATCGGTTTGCCCATCACCGACCCCCGGCAGTGCGAAGCCGGGTGTGCTGCTGAACACGTCGTACCGGAGCCGCTGCGCCGCCTCGATCAAGCTGGGGTCGGTGGACAACAGCAATGAATAGCGCGGTCCAGGCGAGCTGGTCGCCGCGCCGTCCGGCTTGTCGCTGGGTATCAGGACAGAAGCAATGCTCATGAGAAACAACGTGGCGCAATCGATGTACTGATCGGCATCGCCGCTATGACGTGTCGGTGCACGTCAGATGACGAAATGTCGCAAAAAACGTGGCCAAAACAACAGCCCCGCGGCCAATCCGCGGGGCTGTTGTGGTTAACTCGGCGGGACGTCAGCCCTTGCGGGCCTTGACCGCGTCGGTGAGCTGGGGAGCGACCTTGAACAGGTCACCCACTATGCCGTAGTCGGCGACCTCGAAGATGGGCGCCTCTTCGTCCTTGTTGACCGCGACGATGGTCTTCGAGGTCTGCATGCCCGCACGGTGCTGGATCGCACCGGAGATGCCCAGCGCGATGTAGAGCTGGGGCGATACCGTCTTGCCGGTCTGGCCGACCTGGAACTGGCCGGGGTAGTAGCCCGAGTCGACGGCGGCGCGCGACGCTCCGACGGCCGCACCCAGCGAGTCGGCCAGCGCCTCGACCACGCTGAAGTTCTCCGCGCTGCCGACGCCCCGGCCACCGGAGACCACGATGGTGGCCTCGGTCAGCTCCGGGCGGTCACCGGCGACCGCGGGCTCGCGGGCCGTGACCTTGGTGGCGTTCTCGGCGGGAGCCGGTACCTCCACGGTGACCTGCTCACCGGCGCCCGCGGACGGCTCGGCGTCGATCGCGCCGGCCCGCACCGTGATCACCGGGGTGTCGCCGTTGGCCTGCGCCTCGACGGTGAACGCGCCACCGAAGATGGAGTGGGTTCCCTTGGCGCCCTCCTTCACCTCGACCACGTCGACCAGCAGCCCGGACCCGATCCGGGCCGCCAGCCGGCCGGCGATCTCTTTGCCGTCGGCGTTGGCGGCCAGCACCACGGCGGCGGGAGCATTCGACTCGGCCAGCGCGGCCAGCACATCGACCGCCGGGGTGATCAGGTAGTTGTCGACGATGTCGGACTCCGCGACGTAAATCTTGGCCGCGCCGGCCTCCTTCAGCCCGTCTTCCAGCGGCGCGGCCGTGCCCGGCGCGCCGACCACGACGGCGGACGGGTCGCCCAGCGTGCGGGCGGCGGTGATCAGTTCGGCGGTGACCTTTTTCAGGGCGCCTTCAGCGTGCTCGACGAGCACCAATACTTCAGCCATGGGTTATGTCGCTCTTCTCGTGATCTGGCGGTGGTCTGGGATGGGTGGCCGCTAGATGATTTTCTGGCCGACCAGGTACTGGGCGATCTGGTTGCCGCCTTCACCTTCGTCGGTGACCTTCTCACCCGCGGTCTTGGGCGGCTTCGGCGTCGACGACAGCACAGTCGACCCGGCATTGGCCAGCCCCACCTCGTCGCTCTCGACCCCGATCTCGGCCAGGGTCAGCACCGTGACTTCCTTCTTCTTGGCGGCCATGATGCCTTTGAAGGACGGGAAGCGCGGCTCGTTGATCTTCTCGTTGACGCTTACCACCGCGGGCAGTGTGGCCTCGAGGGTGAACAGGCCGTCGTCGGTCTCACGCTCGCCGACGACCTTGCCGCCCTCGAGCGAAAGCTTGCGCAGGTGGGTGAGCTGCGGCAGTCCGAGGTACTCGGCGATGATGGCCGGCACCGCACCGCCGACGCCGTCGGTGGCCTCGTTACCGGCGATGACCAGCTCGGTGCCCTCGATGGTGCCCAGCGCGCGCGCCAGCGCCCAGCCGGTCTGGATCACGTCCGAGCCGTGCATGCCGTCGTCCTTGAGGTGGACGGCCTTGTCGGCGCCCATGGACAGGGCCTTGCGGATCGCCTCGCTGGCGCGCTCGGGCCCTGCGGTCAGCAAGGTCACCGACCCCTCGACGCCGTCGGCGGCCTCTTTCTCCCGAATCTGCAGTGCCTCTTCCACGGCGCGCTCGTTGATCTCGTCCAGCACCGCGTCGGCGGCCTCGCGGTCCAGCGTGAAATCGCCGTCAGTCAGCTTGCGCTCCGACCAGGTGTCTGGGACCTGCTTGATCAGGACCACGATGTTCGTCATGAGTGTGGTTCGTCCTCCTCGAAGGAGTCTCGCAGTCCTCGACTGCGAGACCTAGGTATGCGTCTAGCTCCGCACCGCCGTGTTACTAGCCGGTAACTTTGCGCGGTCTGCCCTCACACCATAGCGGGTCGTAGTGCAGGTTCCTTCGGCCCGGTTCGCGAATCGGACACTTCGCGTTAGCCTGCCTATGCAATGAGCGCATTCGTCCCCGACGTCCCCCAACGCATCCCCGGCGGAACCTCGCCGGCGGCTGACGCGGTGTTGACGCTGACGGGCGAGCGCACCATCCCCGATCTGGACATCGAGAACTATTGGTTTCGCCGCCACCAGGTGGTTTACCAGCGCCTGGCCCCGCGGTGTGCGGGCCGCGAGGTGCTCGAGGCCGGATGTGGCGAAGGTTACGGCGCCGACCTGATCGCGGGCGTCGCCCGCCGGGTCGTCGCGGTGGATTACGACGATGCCGCGGTGGCCCACGTCCGGAGCCGCTACGCCAGGGTGGAAGTCATGCAGGCAAACCTGGCCGAGCTGCCGCTGCCCGACGCGTCGGTGGACGTCGTGGTGAACTTCCAGGTGATCGAGCACCTGTGGGACCAGGCCCAGTTCGTGGCCGAGTGCGCCCGGGTGCTGCGTCCGTCGGGGATATTGATGGTGTCGACTCCCAACCGGATCACCTTCTCACCGGGCCGTGACACCCCGATCAATCCGTTTCACACCCGTGAACTGAACGCCGACGAGCTGACCGAGTTGCTGGTCGACAGGGGTTTCGCCGAGGTGTCGATCAGCGGCCTGTTCCACGGTCCGCGGCTGCGCGAGATGGATGCCCGGCATGGCGGCTCGATCATCGAGGCGCAGATCGCGCGGGCGGTGGCCGATGCACCATGGCCGCCCGAGCTGGCCGCGGACGTCGCAGCGGTCACCACCGACGACTTCGACATCATCGACGCCGGGAATGCCGGCTCCCGTTACAAAGGGGCCCCCGACATAGATGACAGCCTGGACCTCATCGCGATCGCGGTGCGGCCGTGAGCACTGTGAGTTCCGGGGGTCCCCGGGTGCCCGGGATGTTCACCCTGGTGCTGCACACCCACCTGCCGTGGCTGGCCCACCACGGACGCTGGCCGGTCGGCGAGGAATGGCTTTACCAGTCCTGGGCGGCGGCATACCTGCCGCTGTTGCGGGTGTTGCGGACGTTGGCCGACGAGGATCGGCACAGCCTGATCACGCTCGGTGTCACGCCGGTGGTCAACGCGCAGCTCGACGACCCGTACTGCCTCGACGGTATGCATCATTGGCTGGCCAACTGGCGGCTGCGCGCGGCCGAGGCCGCCAGCGTGCGCTCGCTTGGATCGAAGTCGGCCGGCTACCAGTCATGCACACCAGAAGCGTTGCGGGCCTTCGGGATTCGCGAATGCGCCGAGGCTGACCAGGCGCTCGATGATTTCGCCACCCTGTGGCGGCACGGGGGCAGTCCGCTGCTGCGCAGCCTGATCGACGCCGGAGCGGTGGAGCTGCTCGGCGGCCCGCTGGCCCACCCGTTCCAGCCGCTGCTCGCACCGCGGCTGCGCGAGTTCGCGCTGCGCGAGGGCCTGGCCGACGCACAGCTGCGGCTGGCCCACACCCCTGGCGGCATCTGGGCGCCCGAATGCGCCTACGCGCCGGGCATGGAGCACGACTACGCCGCGGCAGGAGTCACGCACTTCATGGTCGACGGCCCGTCGCTGCACGGCGACACCGCGCTGGGCCGGCCAGTCGGCAGCACCGACGTTGTCGCATTCGGGCGCGACCTGCAGGTCAGCTACCGGGTGTGGTCGCCGAAGTCCGGCTATCCCGGGCACGCCGCCTATCGCGACTTCCACACCTATGACCACCTCACCGGGCTCAAGCCGGCCAGGGTCACCGGCCGCAATGTGGGGTCAGAGGCCAAGGCGCCCTACGACCCCGAGCGGGCCGACCGCGCCGTCGACGTCCATGTCGTCGACTTCGTCGACGTGGTTCGCAGCCGGCTGCTGTCCGAGTCCGCGCGCATCGGACGGCCCGCTCACGTGGTCGCGGCGTTCGACACCGAACTGTTCGGTCACTGGTGGTACGAGGGGCCGACGTGGTTGCAGCGGGTGCTGCGGGCCTTGCCCGCCGCCGGTGTTCGGGTAGGCACGCTGAACGACGCAATCGCCGACGGATTCGTCGGCGAGGCGGTCGCCCTGCCGCCCAGCTCGTGGGGCTCGGGTAAGGACTGGCAGGTGTGGGCCGGCGAGAAGGTGGCCGATCTGGTCCAGCTCAACACCGAAGTGGTCGACACCGCACTGAGCACCGTGGACAAGGCGCTGTCGCAGACGGCGTCACTGGACGGGCCGCTTCCCCGTGATCGCGTCGCCGATCAGATCCTGCGCGAGACCCTGCTCACCGTCTCCAGCGACTGGCCGTTCATGGTGAGCAAGGACTCGGCCGCCGACTACGCCCGTTACCGTGCGCACCTGCACGCACACGCCACCCGCGAGATCGCCGGGACGCTGGCGTCGGGCCGGCGCGAGAGCGCGCAGCGGCTGGCCGACGGGTGGAACCGCGCCGACGGTCTGTTCGGCGCCCTGGACGCTCGAAGGCTGCCCCGTTGAAGATCCTCATGGTGTCGTGGGAGTACCCGCCGGTGGTGATCGGCGGGCTCGGCCGGCACGTGCATCACCTGTCGACCGCGCTGGCCGCGGCCGGTCACGACGTGGTCGTGCTGTCGCGGCGTCCGTCGGGCACCGACCCCAGCACGCACCCGTCGTCCGACGAACTCAGCGAGGGTGTCCGGGTGATCGCGGCCGCACAGGATCCGCATGAATTCAGCTTCGGTGCCGACATGATGGCCTGGACCCTGGCGATGGGTCATGCCATGACGCGCGCCGGTCTGCGGTTGAAGAAATACGGCAGCGACCGGTCCTGGCGTCCCGACGTGGTGCATGCCCACGACTGGCTGGTCGCGCATCCCGCTATCGCGCTCGCCGAATACTACGACGTGCCAATGGTTTCCACGATCCACGCGACGGAGGCCGGGCGGCATTCGGGCTGGGTTGCCGGATCGATCAGCCGTCAAGTGCACGCGGTCGAGTCGTGGCTGGTGCGCGAATCCGATTCGCTGATCACCTGTTCGGCGTCGATGAGCGACGAGATCACCGAATTGTTCGGTCCCGGTTTGGCCGAGACCACAGTGATCCGCAACGGTATTGATGCTGCGCGCTGGCCGTTCGCGGCCCGCCGTCCGCGCACCGGGCCGGCCGAACTGCTCTATGTCGGGCGGCTCGAGTACGAGAAGGGCGTGCACGACGTGATCGCCGCGCTGCCGCGGATCAGGCGCACGCATCCGGGTACCACGCTGACCGTCGCCGGAGACGGCACCCAGCAGGACTGGCTCATCGAGCAGGCCCGTAAACACCGGGTGCTCAAGGCGACTCGGTTCGTCGGGCATTGCGGTCACGACGAACTGCTTGCGGTACTGCATCGGGCCGACGCCGCGGTGCTGCCCAGCCACTACGAGCCGTTCGGGCTCGCCGCTCTCGAGGCCGCCGCGGCCGGTACTCCGCTGGTGACGTCGAACATCGGCGGTCTGGGCGAAGCGGTGATCAACGGGCAGACCGGGGTGTCCTGTCCGCCTCGCGACGTGGCCGGCCTGGCCGCGGCGGTGCGCACCGTGCTCGACGACCCGCACGCCGCGCAGCAGCGCGCCCGCGCCGCCCGCGAACGGCTCACCTCCGACTTCGACTGGCAGACCGTGGCCAGCCAGACAGCCCAGGTGTATCTGGCGGCCAAACGCCGTGAGCGGCAACCGCAGCCGCGGCTGCCCATCGTCGAGCACGCTCTGCCTGACCGTTGACCCTCACGCGTTATCGATACCGACCGCGTACGCGCAGTACCGCCACAGGCGCTGGCGTTGGCGTTCGCCATACCTGGTCAGCGGCAGATAGTGCTCCGGGCGGGGCCGCCGATCATGCCAGAAGCGGCCGGTGGGCGGCGCCGGCTGGGTCGCGGCAAGCCACAGGGCGGTATCGGCTGCCTGTTCGGGTGTGCGCAATAGCGGGCCAGTGAGCAGGCGGAAAACCGGAAGCGATGTGGCTACCCCGGGAGTGTCGGCCCATCCGGGGTGCATGGAGTAGACATGGATGTGCTGGCCGGCCCAGCGGCGGGCGAGGATTGGGGTCAGCGCGACCTGCATTCGTTTGGTTCGCGCGTACGCCGTGACACCGCTGTACCGCCCGTCGAGGTATTCGGGGTCGTCGGTCGGCAGCGATTGGGTGTACATCCCGCCCGAAGACATCAGAATCACCCGCGGGTCATCGGCGACACCAAGGATCGGAACCAAGCACTCGGTCAGCAACACCGGACCCAGAACGTGGGTGGCCAAGGTGACCTCGTGTTTATCGCCGGTCTCGGTGCGGGTGGGCGGCAGCACCCCGGCGTTGTGGATGAGCACGTCCAACTCCCACACTCTCTTGGACACGTCGGCGGCAAAGGCGCGCACCGCCGAGAGGTCGGACATATCGCACACCTCCACCTGCACATCAGCGTTGGAGTTGGCCTCGATGATCTCCTTTGCAGCCAGCTCACCGCTCTCGCGATCGCGGACGGTCAACAACACCGTCGCGCCCAGCCGGGCCAGGCCCGCGGCAATCGCCTTGCCGATGCCGCGATTCGCGCCGGTGACGAGCGCCGTCTTACCTCGCAGTGCGTCGGGCGCCGGATCGTCTGCCCAACCCAATTGGCGCAGGTGATAGCCGACGCGGGTGTAGCCGGGAACGATCGTCCGATCAAGCGCTGTGTCGAGCACGGACCGTATTCCGCTGTTGATACGCATGCCGTCTCTGTTACCCACAACGGGCCAAGGCATGCCCGCGTCGTTGTTGGGGTAACTCTTGAACGATGGGACTGCAGTATTCGAGCGTGGTCGACGCGCCGCGCGCAGAGGTGTTCGCCTGGTACGCGCGACCGGGTGCTTTCAACCGGCTTTCGCCGCCGTGGTCGCCCCTGCGGGTGGTCACCGAGACCGACTCGCTCGCGGACGGGCGGGCGGAACTCGCGCTGCCCGGCGGCCTGCGCTGGGTCGCCGAACACCAGGCGGATTCCTACGATCCCCCGCGGCGGTTCGTCGACACCATAGGCAGCGACGGGTTGGCCTCGTTACCGGCCCGGGTCGCGGTGCGGTGGCGGCACATCCACGAATTCGAAGAGGTCGGCGGCGATCGGACCCGGGTCATCGACCGGGTCGACACGCCGGTACCCGGGTCGGTGTTGCGCCCGATGTTCGCCTATCGGCACCGTCAACTGGCCGACGATTTGGCCGCCCACCAGTTGGCCGCCGAGCACGGTCTGGCTCCGGCGACCGTCGCGGTCACGGGGTCCTCGGGACTGGTCGGCTCGGCGCTGACCGCGTTTCTGCGCACCGGCGGTCATCGCGTCATCCAGCTGGTCCGCGGGACCGCACGAGGCGACGACGAGCGACGGTGGAACCCGGACGACCCCGACCCCGAGCTGTTCGCCGGGGTCGACGCGGTTGTTCATTTGGCCGGCGCCTCGATTGCCGGGCGCTTCACCGACGGTCACCGAAACGCGATCCGCGACAGCCGAATTGGCCCAACTCGCAGGCTGGCCGAACTGCTGGCACGCAGCGGCGAACGGCCGGCCGTGCTGATCTCTGCCTCGGCGATCGGATTTTACGGATACGACCGCGGCGACGAGACGCTGGCCGAGGACAGCGAGCGCGGCGACGGGTTTCTGGCCGATGTCGTCGCCGAGTGGGAGGACGCGACTACGCCGGCGGAGCGGGCCGGGGTGCGGGTGGTGCGGGTGCGTACCGGCATCGTGCAATCCCCTCGCGGCGGAACTCTTCGGCTGATGCGTCCGCTGTTTTCCGCCGGGCTGGGCGGCCGGCTCGGCGATGGCCGACAATGGCTGTCCTGGATAGGGATTGACGATCTGGTCGACGTGTATCACCGTGCGCTGTGGGATACCACGCTGTCTGGACCGGTGAATGCGGTTGCCCCGCAACCGGTTCGCAATGCCGATTACACCCACATTCTTGCCCACGTGTTGCACCGCCCCGCGGTATTGCCGGTGCCATCGCTGGGGCCGCGGCTGTTGCTCGGTGCCCAGGGTGCCCGCGAACTCGCGTGCGCCAGTCAACGCGTAATCCCGGACCGGCTCAGCCATTCCGGGCACCGGTTTCGCCAACCTGACCTCGATCGGGCCCTACGTCACCTGCTCGGGCGCACCGCGGCGTGAACGCGCAGCACTGCGCGTGGATCAGGGTTGGCCGGCGACCAGTTCGGATTGGAAGCGTCGCATGGCGGCGATGAGCGCGCTAAAGACGCGGTGCGCTGCCGCCAAGTCGGCGTCGGGCAGGTCACTCATTGCCGCGCGGGTATGCGCGCCCAGCGGATTGAAGAACGACCGGGCGGTGTCGAGGCCGGGTTCGGAGTAGCGCAGGATGACTTTTCGCCGATCGTCAGGATGCGAGTCACGCCGGATGTGGCCGGACTCGATCAGGCGATCCACCAGATAGGTGATCCCGGCACCGGACAAACCCATCCGCTCGGTGAGGCCACCCGATGTCATCGGCTTCCCCGCGGTTTCGGCGACCATGATGTGCAGCAAGGCGCGGAAATCGGTAGCCCGCAGCTCCTGTGACACGGCGAACAATCGGCCGATCTGGTCGGATTCGGTCGACATCTCCCGCAGATCGGCCGACATCAGCGACTCCAGTGCCTCCCGGCCGAAGGGCTGCTCATCAGTGTCCATAGCGGTGTGCAGCATATCCGCGTTCGGCGTTCATTTCAGTTGATTAATATTTAATTCGTTGAAATGCTGGCACTCGTGGTGTGGGAGGGGCTGGCCGGTGCCGTGACCGGCCGACGATCGTTGCTGCTGGGATTGGGCGTCGTCGTGTTGAGTATCGGCTTCATGGTGTTGATCGGCGGCAACGCGGCAGCCGGCCAGGCGCCACTGACCGTGCCCATGGGCTCGGAGTCCGCGAAGGTACAAGCCCTGGCCCGGCAATTCCCCGGGGGCGAAGAGGTACCGCTGATTCTGGTGGTCAGCCGTGTCGACGGCGCGGTCCTGAGCGCCGTCGATGTCACGGCCGCCCAAGCGGCGCGCGACCGCATGCAGGCGCTCACCCATCCGTTCGGGGCAGTCAGCCCGGCCTCGCCGATGGTGTCGGCCGATGGCAAGGCAGCCATCGGCGTGGTCCTCATCAGGGCCGACCTGTCCGGCTTGGTGCTCAACGACGGGGTCGCCGCGCTGCGCGCCGCCGCCACAACCGGCTTGCCCGCGGGACTGCAGGCCCACGTCACCGGAGGGCCGGCGTTCGGCGCCGATATCGCCAACGCGTTCACCGATGCCAACGTCACCCTGCTCGGGGTGACGGCGTCGGTGGTGGCACTGCTGCTGATCGCCACCTACCGCTCGCCGGTGTTGTGGCTGGTGCCGCTGCTGGTGATCGGATTCGCCGATCGGGTCGCGACGGCGGTGGGCACCGCGGTGGCTTCGCTGACCGGGCTGAGCTTCGACGGAGCCACTTCCGGGATCACCAGCGTGCTGGTGTTCGGGGCGGGCACCAATTACGCGCTGCTGCTGATTTCCCGCTACCGACAAGAACTTCGGCGCCGCCCCGAGCACCGGGAAGCCCTGCGCCGCGCGGTGCGCATGGCCGGGCCCGCCATCGTCGCCAGCAACGCCACCGTGGTACTGGCACTGCTCACCCTGCTCTGTGCTTCGACCCCCAGCACGCGCAGTCTCGGCGCACTGGCGGCGTGCGGGCTGGTCGTCGCCGCGGTATCGGTTTTGGTGGTGCTGCCGCCGCTGTTGGCGCTATGTGGCAGACGATTGTTCTGGCCCTTCATACCCGAGTCTGACGCCGGGGCCACCCTCGATTCCGGTCCCTGGCACCGGGTCGCCGAACGGGTGGCCCATCGTCCCGCCATGATCGCAGCGGTCGCGGTCGCTGTTCTGGCGGCCCTTGCCGCCGGACTGCTGGGGACCAGGATCGGCCTGACGCAGACCGAGCAGTTCCGGGTGCAGGCGGATTCGGTGTCGGGTTACGACATTGTGGCCGCGCATTTTCCGGCGGGCCTGACCAACCCCACGCTGGTCGTCGCCCCCACCGCCTCGGCATCCCAAGTTCAGCAGGCGATCCGCTCCACCCCAGGTGTGGTCTCGACGACCGAGGCTGGCCATTCGACATCCGGCCTGACGATGTGGTCGGTGGTGATCGACGCCGCGCCTTCATCCGATCGGGCCCTCAAAACAATTGCGGCGCTGCGGTATTCGACCAGAGCTGTTTCTGCCAGCGCGCTGGTGGGCGGCCCCGATGCGCAGTCGCTCGATGTTCATGCCGCTGCCGCGCATGACCGGCTGATGCTGATCCCGTCGATCCTGGCCGTGATCCTGATCGTCCTCTATGTGTTGCTGCGATCCGTGCTCGCGCCGCCGACCCTGTTGGCTGCAACCATTCTGGGCGCGCTGGCCGCACTCGGCCTCGGCGGATGGGCCAGCATGCACGTCTTCGGTTTCCCGGCCCTGGACGACAGCACTCCGTTATTCGCCTTCTTGTTCCTGGCCGCTCTCGGAGTGGACTACACCATCTTCCTGGTCACCCGCGCCCGTGAAGAGGCAGCGCAACACGGCGCGCGCGATGGCATGATCCGCGCAGTATCGGCCACCGGCGGGGTGATCACCAGCGCCGGAATCGTTTTGGCCGCTGTCTTCTGCGTGCTTGGGGTGCTGCCGCTGATCGTGCTGACCCAACTGGGCATCATCGTCGGCCTCGGAATCCTGCTCGACACCTTCATCGTGCGCACACTCGTCATCCCCGCGTTGTTCGCCCTGATCGGTGACCGCGTCTGGTGGCCCGCAACCAACGCCAAACCTGTTGAGCAGCAAGCGGATTTGGCCCATCATGAACGGAGCACCGTGTGAACAGCTCGACACTGGCCGCGACAACGCTGGCCGTCGCCGCGGCAGCCGGCACCGGCAGCATCGCCAGCCCACGACGTGTCCCCACCTGGTATTCGCGGCTGCGCAAGCCGCCATACCAGCCACCCGGCGCGGCCTTCCCCGCCGTCTGGACCATCCTCTACGGCGATATCGCCGCCACGTCGGCGGTGGCTATCGACGCGTTCCGCAGGGCAGGACGGCACGACAAGGCACGCCGCTATGCCGGCGCGTTGAGCGTCAACCTGCTGCTCAACGCCGGATGGAGTTGGCTTTTCTTCCGATATCACAAACTCGGCGTATCCGCGCTCGGCGCCGCCGCACTGACGGCCAGCAGCGCCGATCTTGCCCGCCGGACCGCGCAGGCCAAACCGCAGGCCGGACTGGCGCTTTCGCCTTACGCGTTGTGGTGTGCCTTCGCCACCGTTCTGTCCACCCATATCTGGCGGCTCAACCGCCCCACCCGATAATGCCTGCGCTGTTGTGGTTTCGTCGCGATCTGAGGTTAGGCGATCACCCGGCGCTGGCCGCGCCGGCCGACAACGAACTGCCCCGGTGACCTGGTGGCAAAGGTTGGGGCGCAGCCGAACTGCGAGATGAAGGCCGGCGGGCAGGCCTACAACGTCAACGTCACCGTGACCAGCGTCAACGGCAATGACGTCAAGTTCGACATGGTGGAAACGGTCGACAAAAACCAGGTCGCCAAGGCGATCAGCGACAAAGTCACCCCGCAGCTGGGAACCAGACCCGATTCGGTGACGTGCCCCGACAACCTCAAAGGCGTCGATGGCGGCACCGTCAACTATCACTTCGAGGTCGAAGACCAACCCTCGTAGCCGCGCAACCGAAATCGGCTAGCGGGCAGCCTTTTTGCGTTCGATGTCGGCCAATGCGGCGGCCAGTTCCGCGCGCTGCGCTGCCGAGCTCTCCCAGGACAGCTGCCGGTTCTTTATCACCTTGGCCGGTGCGCCGACCGCGATCGAATAGTCAGGGACAACGCCGCGAACCACCGCGTGCGACCCCAGCACGCAGCCGCGTCCGATGGACGTGCCACGCAAAATCGTCACCTTGGTGGCGACCCAGGTGTCCGGCCCGATCCGGACCGGGGACTTGACGATGCCCTGGTCCTTGATCGGCATCGTGATGTCGTCCATCCGGTGGTCGAAGTCGCAGACATAGCACCAGTCTGACATCAGCACCGAGTCCCCGAGTTCGATGTCGAGGTAGGTGTTGATCACGTTGTCCCGGCCGAGCACCACCTTGTCGCCGAACCGCAGCGAGCCCTCGTGTGCGCGGATCGTGTTCTTGTCCCCGATGTGCACCCAGCGGCCGATCTCCAGCTGCGCCAGTTCCGGCGTGCAGTGAATCTCGACGCCCTTACCGAGGAACACCATGCCCCGAGTGATGATGTGCGGGTTGGCCAGCTTGAACTTCAGCAGCCGCCAGTACCGCACCAGGTACCACGGGGTGTACGCGCGGTTGGCCAGCACCCACTTCAGCGAGGCCAGCGTGAGGAACTTGGCCTGGCGTGGGTCCCGCAGCCGCTGTCCGCGCCAACGGCGATGTAGCGGAGCATTCCACATGCTCGTCATGGCCGGAAAGCTTAGCCCGGCGACGGGGCGCGCCGGGACGGCGGGCTGAGCGGGTACCCCGAGTCGCGCAGCGGCGAGGGGAGAGCCGGGCGATCAGACGGAGGCGAGCCGCCACGGGTTACCCTCACCTGTACTCGATCGCTGCTCATTGCCGAACGGCCGCGGAAGGATTTGGGATACCGAGGTGCTTGCCCGACAACTCCTCAGTGGGCTTCGGCGTTGGTGGGTGCTGGCAGCTGTGCTCGCCGTGGGGCTCGGCGGTTGCAGCAATACCGACTCGTGGGTTGAATCCGCACCCTCGCAAGGCTGGCCGGCCCAATATGGCGACGCGGCCAACAGCAGCTATACCCCAACCAGCGGCGCCACCAAGCTGTCACTGCAGTGGACGCGGTCAGTCAAAGGAAGCCTGGCGGCCGGACCCGCGCTGAGCGCACGCGGTTATCTGGCCCTCAACGCCCAGACCCCGGGCGGATGTTCGCTCATGGAATGGGAGAACAACGACAACGGCCGGCAACGCTGGTGCGCCCGGGTGATCCAGGGCGGTGGCTTCGCCGGTCCGTTGTTCGACGGCTTCGACAACCTCTACGTCGGCCAGCCGGGGGCTTTCCTCTCTTTTCCAGTGACACAGTGGACGCGGTGGCGCCAGCCGGTGATCGGGATGCCTACCACCCCACGGTTTCTGGGGAGTGGTCAACTGCTGGTCATCACGCATCTCGGGCAGGTACTGGCGTTCGACGCCCACCGCGGCATGGTGGTGGGCAGTCCGCTGGATCTGGTCGACGGCATCGACCCGACCGATGCGACCCGCGGATTGGCCGATTGCGTGCCGGCGCGGCAGGGCTGTCCGGTCGCGGCCGCCCCCGCCTTCTCGCCGGCCAGTCAGATGGTGGTGATCGGCGTCTGGCAGCCGACCGCTCCGGCCGCCGGACTGGTTGGGCTGAAATACCACCCGGGTCAGACGCCGCTGCTTGCCCGCGAGTGGACCAGCGATGCGGTCAGCGCCGGTGTGATCGCCAGCCCGGTGCTGTCCGCCGACGGATCGACCGTCTACGTCAATAGCCGCGACCAACGTCTGTGGGCACTGCACGCCGTCGACGGGAAGGTGAAATGGTCAGTGCCGCTGGGTTTTCTGGCGCAGACGCCACCCGCGGTCACCCCGCAAGGACTGATCGTGTCCGGCGGCGGACCCGACACCCGGCTGGCGGCCTTCAAGGATGTCGGTGATCACGCCGAGCAGGCGTGGCGGCGCGACGACGTCACCCCGCTGTCGTCGTCGAGCCTGGCCGGCGCCGGCGTCGGCTACACGGTGGCCAGCGGTCCGCCCGGACAAGGCACACCCGGCATGTCGTTGCTGGCCTTCGACCCGGGCAACGGCCACACCCTCAACAGCTACCCGTTGCCCGCGGCCACCGGATATCCCGTCGGAGTCTCGGTCGGCATTGACCGCCGGGTGGTGGCCTGCACCAGCGACGGCCAGGTCTACGGCTTCGGGCCGGCCTAGAAATGAACGAGCATCGGTGAGCACCGACAACCATCGCGGCCCACGCAGCCGGCCGGCCGACATCGCCGCAACCCTCGTCCTGCTGATCGTTCATGGAGCTTTGTTCGGGGCGACCATCGTGCTGCTGGGCCTGCTCGTCATGGGCACCCGACCCGTGCGGTTCCGTGAAATGCGGCGACCCCGCCTGGATTGACCGCGCCATGAGGTTGGGGATTTGGGGCGGCGCCGCCATCTTGATCGCCGACTTTGTGGTCGCCGTATATCTCCTGGTGCGGCAGGGAGTCGCCTTTTTCGTCCCGATCGTCGGCTGCGTGGCGCAAGTGGCGCTGGGCATCGGTGCCGTGGCGATGGAGTCGCTGGCCGGCCCGGTTCACTGACTAGATAGCCAGGGGCGGGATCGCGTTGCGCGGCACCTGGGCCTGGGCGGGGCCGACAACCGCCGGCAGCATCTCACCCGGGGCGAAGTAGAAGATCAGCTGGTCGTCGGTGATGGCGAAGTTCTGGTAGTGCGACGGGTCGAGGCCTGTCGACGGCAAGATGGCGGCACCCAACGGGGTCTGATGTTCCAGGTCGCGCTGCACCAGCGGGAAGATGCTGTCCAGCGGCGTGGTGCCGGGTGCGAACAAGTTGTCGAAGGTGATGGCCTGCTTGGCCCCGAGGTTGTAGTTGAACGCCTTGTACCAGATGGACGGATGCGCTCCGCCCAGGTCCTGGAAGAACTTGAGCACAACGCTGCGGGTGTCGTGTGGCGGCTGGCCGGAAGTGCGTTGGTCAGTGCTGAGCTCCATTTGGTACGGCTGGTCGCGCCCCCCGGAAGTCTGTGCGACGTTGACGAAACCGTCGCGGTTTTGGGTGATGTAGTCGGTCAGCGCCTGTTCGTCGGGATAGTCGGCGGGAAACGTCATGGTGATCGCGTACGTGGGACCCGTGGTGCGCACATGGCACAGCTGCGCGCCGTCGACGGTGCCGCCCAAGCCGGCACACGACGGCGGCGCGGCGGCCGCCGGCCAGCCCAGCAAGGCCGCGGCAGCCAGCACCGTGCTCGCAATCAGATAACGCATCGTTCGAATTCGTCCTCGCAAACTACACAGGCGGGGCGCCTGGAAGACCGACCGCAGCCAGCCTACCTGGGCACTATCGAGAGGGACTGCACACGAAGGCCGTCGCATGACTGGCGGCTCCGGACCCCACACGAGTGATGATCACCGACAGGGATCGGCCGCCGCGCAGCCGCAGCCGACGCCGCAGCGCGTCGGGGTCGACTTGCACGCCCCGAACCAGAATCTCCAGCGCCCCGCAGTCCAGCGCGGACAATGCCTGCCGGACCCGGCGCTCATCGAACGCCAGCTGCTCGAGCACCTCGAAGCCTCGGACCGCCGGCGGCAACCGGTCGCCGGACAGGTAGGCGATGTCGGGATCGAGTTGCCACAGCCCGTGCCGCGCGCCGTAGTGGCGTACCAGGCCGGCCCGGACGACGGCGCCGTCGGGGTCGACGATCCATCGTCCGGCGGGCCGCACCGGGCAGTCGCCGAGCTCGGCATCGGTGATCTGCTCACCGCGATCAAGGACGCTCGCTCGACGGCGCACACCGGGTTCGGCCAACCCGGCCGACCACAGGCACGCTTCCCGGACCGAACCGTGATACGACGCCACCTCGATTTCGCCGTCGAAACCGAGGCGTCTTAAATGATCGAAATCTATTCCGGGACCGCACTTTACGACGAGATCCCGGCCGCGGTAGCTGTCAAGCAACTGCCCCAGGCCCGGTTGATAGTCATCTGGGCGCCGACGCCGCCGCCCGCCAACGCGGCGTGCCGGGTCAACAACCACCACCGCGTCGCGGGTCACCGGATGCAGCGCGTCGGCACGGCACAGGGCGGTGCCGGGACCCAGGTTGTGGCGCGCCATCGCCAGCCGCACCGGGTCGATGTCGCTGCCCACCGCCGGGACGGCGTAGCGACGCAGCGCGGCCACCTCGGTGCCGATGGAACAGGTCGCGTCGTGTACGACATGACCGGCAAGCCGCCTGGCCCGGTGCAGGGCCACCGGCGCCGCTGTCGCTTGCTGCAGCGCCTCGTCGGTGAACAGCCAGCCGGAGACCCCCAACTCCGCGAGCTTGTCGGCGGCGCGGCGGCGCAGCAGCGTCGTCTCCACCAGCACCGGCGCCCGATCGCCGAATCGGGCGCGCACCGCGGCGATATCGGCAATCCGGGTGGTGTCCGTGAGCTCGAATTCGGCGACCGCTGCCAGCGCCGCGGCACCCGATTCCGATTGCAGGTAACTGACGTCGTCCGTGCTGAAGCGCAGGCCGCTAAAGCCACTGTTCAGGACGGCTTGATCCCGGTGATCATCACGTTGTAGAACCAGCCCTTCGGCACCACGTGACGCCAGACGTTGGCGTCCACCCAGCTCAGCGTCTTCCAGCCGGTGAATGCGAAGCGTGCCCAGCCCCAGCCGAGCTTGCCCGGCGGCACCGTCGACTCGAAGGTACGCAAGGGCCACCCGAGCATCGCGGCTGTGAACTCCTCAGTGGCGGTTTCGACCTGCACGGCGCCGGCGTTGGTCGCCATCCTCTCCAGGTCTTTCGGTTCGAAGGTGTGCAGGTCGACGACCCACTCGAGGGCCGCCGCGCGCGAGCTCTCGTCGATCTCGGCCTGCGGACGGCGCCAGGCGCCCAGCCCGGGCAGCTTCACCGCGCGGATGGTGACGTTCCACGTCAGGTCCGCGAGCGCACGGGCATATCCGTTGCCGACGTTGGTGGGCTCGCCGGCGAACACAAACCGGCCGCCAGGCTTCAGCACCCGCAGCGCCTCACGCAGCGACAGCTCGACGTCGGGGATGTGATGCAGCACCGCGTGCCCGACCACCAAATCGAAGGTGTCGTCGTCATACGGGATGCCCTCGGCGTCGGCGACCCGGCCGTCGATGTCGAGCCCCAGCGACTGCCCGTTGCGGGTGGCCACCTTGACCATGCCAGGTGAGAGGTCGGTGACCGATCCGCGCCGGGCGACCCCGGCCTGGATCAAATTGAGCAGAAAGAAGCCGCTGCCGCAGCCCAGTTCCAGGGCGCGGTCGTAGGGCAGCTCACGGAAGACCTCGTCGGGTACGACGGCGTCGAAGCAGTGCCGGGCGTAGTCGACGCAACGCTGGTCGTAGGAGATCGACCACTTCTCGTCGTAGCTCTCGGCCTCCCAGTCGTGGTAAAGCACCTGGGCCAGCTTGCTGTCGTGCCGCGCGGCTTCCACCTGCTCGGCTGTGGCATGCGGGTTGGGAACGGTGTCAGCGGGGATTTTCGAACTCCTCGTCATGAAGGGCAAGCCTAACGGCCGTGCCGGCCCGAGTTGTCGGCGCCGTCTTGACCAGCGGCGAAGACCTCGACATAACGGCGGCCCTCGGCGACGACGTGCTCGGCCGGTTCGAGATTAAAAACGGCATTGATGCCGGCTTTGGCGGCGGCCAGGGCATGTCGCGGGCCGTCGAGAAAGCGCCGCGCCCACGCCGCGGCGGCGTCGTACACGTCGTCGGGAGCCACCAGCTCGTCGATCAGGCCCAGCGCCAGGGCCTCCTCCGCGTCGATGAAGCGCCCACTGAACACCAGCTCCTTGGCCCTGCTTGCGCCGGCCACGCGGGTCAGCCGGGCCATTCCTCCGCCGCCAGGGATCAGGCCGGCCAGGATCTCGGTCGCGCCGAACTTCACGTTGTCGCCACTCACGCGCCAGTCGGCGGCCAGGGCCAGTGTGAGGCCCGCGCCCAAGGCGTAGCCGGTGATCGCGGCCACGGTCGGCTGTGGGATGGACGCGACGGCATCGACGGCCTCGCGGCGGACCCGGGCCGCGGTCTCGGCCTCCGGTGCGGTCAGGGTCCGAAGTTCGGGCATGTCGTCGCCGGCGGAGAAGATCTCATGGCCACCGAACAGGATCACCGCGGCGACGTCGTCGCGCCGCCCCAGCTCGGCCGCCGCGTCCGCGATCTCCCGGTAGACCTGGCGGGTCATCGCGTTGGTGGGCGGTCGCGACAGCAGCAGCATGGCCAGGCCGGCATCCTGCGAGCCGTCACTGACCACGCTGCTGACGAACTCGCTCATCGCGGCCTCATAACGGCCAGTCCATAAACCCACCCGATTTGCGTGCTTGGTGGTACCGGTCGGAGTCGAAGAACTCGAACACCCAGTTGTCGCCCCGCTTCTCCAGGATGGGCTGCACCGGCACGATCTGGCGCTCGACGGCCAGCACATCGGCGACCGTGCGACCGGCCAGCGCGTCCAGCTGCGTCCAGGTAGGCGGAAGCAAGACGTTACGCCCGGCCGCGAAGTCAGCGATGGCGTCCTGCGGCGTCGTCCAGCCGGCACGGTCGGATTCGGTGTTCTCACCGTCGGCGCGCTGACCCTGCGGCAGTGCCGCGACAAAGAAATAGGTGTCGTAGCGGCGGGTCCGCTCGGCCTCGGGGGTGACCCAGTTGGCCCACGGCCGCAGCAGGTCGGATCGCAGTTCCAGGTTTTCCCGGCGCAGGAAATCGGCGAAGGACAGCTTGCCGGAGGCCAGCGCGCGGCGGGCGTCGCCGTACACCGAGGCATCGGCGACGATACCCTCCGGGTCGCCCGCCGGCCCGGCGAAAAGCACCCCCGATTCCTCGAAGGTCTCGCGGGCGGCGGCGCAGACCAGCGCCTCGGCCAGGTCGGATTCGATGCCGAATCGCTGCGCCCACCACTGCGGCGGCGGCCCCGCCCATGCGATGTCGGCGTTACGGTCGCGGTCGTCGACGCCGCCGCCCGGAAACACCATCACCCCTGCGGCGAATTCCATCCGCGAGTGCCTGCGCATCAAGAAGACAGCGATGTCCGCAGGGGTGTCGCGGACCAGCATCACCGTCGCGGCCGGCCGCGGAGTCAGTGGGGGCTCATCGTGCGGTGCGGTCATAGCAGCCTCCGGTGGGCTGCGCGGCTGCGCACGCGCCGCGCGAAATAGCGCCCGTCGACAACCTCCAGAGCGATCGACTGGCCGAACGCGGTCGACAGGTTTTCGGCGGTCAGCACGTCGGGCAGCAGCCCCGCGGCGACCACCTGACCCTCCGCCAGCAGCATGCAGTGGCTGAAGCCGGGTGGAACTTCTTCAACGTGATGGGTGACCAGCACCAGGGCGGGTGCGTCGGGGTCGGCGGCGAGATCGGTCAGCCTGGCCACCAATTCCTCACGGCCGCCCAGGTCCAGGCCGGCGGCGGGTTCGTCCAGCAGCAGCAGTTCCGGATCGGTCATGAGAGCACGGGCTATCTGCACCCGTTTGCGTTCACCTTCCGACAGCGTGCCGTAGCTGCGCTCCGCGAGGTGCTCGGCACCCAGGCTCTCCAGCATCTCGATCGCCCGCTGGTAGTCGACGTCTTCGTAGCGCTCCCGCCATCGGCCCAGCACCGCATAGCCGGCCGAGACGACGAGGTCGCGCACCACTTCGTCGTCGGGCACCCGCTGCGCCAGAGCCGAGGAACTGAGGCCGATCCGGGCACGCAACTCCGAAACGTCGACCCGGCCCAGCCGCTCACCGAGCACATAGGCGACGCCCGACGACGGGTGCTCGGTTGCCGCCGCGATACGCAGCAGCGACGTCTTGCCCGCGCCGTTGGGGCCAATGATCACCCACCGTTCGTCGAGTTCGACCACCCAATCCAGCGGCCCGACCAAGGTGCGCCCACTGCGGCGCAGCGACACACCGCGCAAGTCGATCAGCAGATCGGGATCGGCTGGGGCGTCACCGGTGTCGAGGCCAGTCTGGGGGCTGGATTCGGGACCGGTTTCGGGCACCCGATCATCGTGCCGTACCGCGAGGCTGCCAAAGCTGTCGGGTCGCTGGCCGCGGCCACCGCTAATCCGAAGGAATCTCCACACGTTGCACTCCAAGATCACCGGCGTCGGCGGCCTCGATCTCGCCGCGGGTCACCCCCAGCAAGAACAGCACCGTGTCCAGATACGGGTTGCTCAACGACGCGTCGGCGACCTCACGCAAGGCCGGCTTGGCGTTGAACGCCACCCCCAGCCCGGCCGCGGCGAGCATGTCGATGTCGTTGGCGCCGTCACCGACGGCGACGGTCTGCGCCATCGGCACCCCGACCTGTTGCGCGAAGTTCCTGAGCGCCTTGGCTTTACCGGGCCGGTCGATGATCGGGCCGACAACTCGGCCGGTCAGTGTGCCGTCGACGATCTCGAGCTCGTTGGCGGCAACGAAGTCCAGCATCAACTCGTGTGCCAACGGCTCGATGATCCGCCGGAACCCCCCGGAAACCACGCCGCAGTGAAAACCCAAGCGCCGCAGCGTCCGCAGCGTAGTCCGTGCGCCGGGCATCAGCTCCAGCTGATCGGCAACCTCGTCGACCACGGTCGCGGGCAGGCCAGCCAAGGTCGCCACCCGCTGCTGCAGCGACTCCGCGAAATCCAGCTCACCGCGCATCGCGGCTTCGGTGATCGCGGCGACTGTCCCCTGAGCACCCGCGCGTGCCGCCAGCATCTCGATGACCTCGCCCTGAACCAGGGTGGAGTCGACGTCGAACACGATGAGCCGCTTCGTGCGCCAAGCCAAGCCGTAGTCCTCGACTGCCACGTCGACATGCTCTTCGGAGGACACCCGGTTCAGGGCGGTCCGCAGCGGATCATCGGCCCCCGGTGGCACCGAGACCCGTAATTCCAGCCCGGTCACCGGATAGTCGGAGACCCCACGAATGACGTCGAAGTTGACGCCCAGCGCTGCGGCTTCGCGGGCCACCGCGCCGAACGCGCGGGCGGTAACCGGCCGGCCCAGCACGAAGATGGTGTGCGTCGAGGGTTGCCGGATGATCGGCAAGTCGTCGCTGCGCTCGATGGTGACGTCCAGGCCCACCCCGTAGATAGCGGCCTCGACATCGGCCCGCAACGCGGTACTTTCGGCGACTTCCGGCGAGCATGACACCAGCACACCCAACGTCAACCGTCCCCGGATTACCACCTGTTCGACGTTGAGCAGTTCGACTCCGTGCCGAGACAGCACACCGAAGAGCGCCGACGTCACACCCGGATGATCCGCGCCGGTGACGGTGATCAGCACCGACACCTTAGATGGAGTGTTCACCCGTGACTCAGCCTCGTTCGAGGCCCCCACCGCCCATTAGCTGCGAACGCTTACGTCGGCTCTGGTGACGTCGTCGTCTGATGGGCCGTGGGATCGCCCGACGTGCGCCTCGGCGCGAAGCCGTTCCACCATATGCGGATAGTGCAACTCGAAAGCCGGGCGCTCCGAACGGATCCGGGGCAGCTCGGTGAAGTTGTGCCGCGGCGGCGGGCAACTGGTCGCCCACTCCAGCGAATTGCCGTAACCCCACGGGTCGTCGACCGTGACCACCTCGCCGTAGCGCCAGCTCTTGAACACGTTCCACACGAACGGGAACATCGATGCGCCCAGAATGAACGCTCCGATCGTCGAGACGACGTTGTACGGCTGGAAGCCATCGGTGGCCAGATAGTCGGCGTAGCGGCGCGGCATACCCATGTCGCCCAGCCAGTGCTGCACCAGGAACGTGGTGTGAAAACCGATGAACGTCAACCAGAAATGCAGCTTGCCCAGCCGCTCGTCGAGCAGCCGGCCGGTCATCTTGGGGAACCAGAAGTAGAGGCCGGCGAAGGTGGCGAACACGATGGTGCCGAACAGCACGTAGTGGAAGTGCGCGACAACGAAATAGGTGTCGGTGACGTGGAAGTCCAGCGGCGGGCTGGCCAGCAGCACGCCGGTCAGACCGCCCAGCAGGAACGTGACCATGAACCCGACCGAAAACAGCATCGGCGTCTCAAAAGTCAACTGGCCCTTCCACATGGTGCCGATCCAGTTGAAGAATTTGATCCCGGTCGGCACCGCGATCAGATACGTCATGAACGAAAAGAACGGCAGCAGAACGGCTCCGGTGGCGAACATGTGGTGCGCCCACACCGCGACCGACAAGGCGGCGATCGACAGCGTCGCGTAGACCAGCGTGGTGTAGCCGAAGATCGGTTTGCGGGAGAACACCGGGAAGATCTCGGAGACGATCCCGAAGAACGGTAGCGCGATGATGTAGACCTCGGGGTGGCCGAAGAACCAGAACAGGTGCTGCCACAACAGGACTCCGCCGTTGGACGGGTCGTAGACGTGAGCGCCCAGGTGGCGGTCGGCGGCCAGCCCGAACAGCGCGGCGGTGAGCAGTGGGAACGCGATCAGCACCAGGATGGACGTCACCAGGATGTTCCAGGTGAAGATCGGCATCCGGAACATCGTCATCCCGGGCGCGCGCATGCAGACCACGGTGGTAATCATGTTGACCCCGCCCAGGATGGTGCCCAGACCGGCGACGATCAGCCCCATGATCCACAGGTCGCCGCCGACGCCCGGCGAGTGGATGGCATCGGTCAGTGGCGTGTAGGCGGTCCAGCCGAAGTCGGCGGCCCCGCCCGGTGTGATGAAGCCGGCCGCGCCCATCAAAGCGCCGAACAGGAACAACCAGAACGATAACGCGTTCAGCCGCGGGAATGCCACGTCGGGTGCGCCGATCTGCAGCGGCAGCACCAGATTGGCGAAGCCGAACACGATCGGGGTGGCATAGAACAGCAGCATGATCGTGCCGTGCATGGTGAACAGCTGGTTGAACTGTTCATTCGACAAGAACTGCAGACCCGGTGCGGCCAACTCGGTGCGCATCAACAATGCCAGCAGTCCGCCGATGAAGAAGAAGCCCATGCAAGCGACGCAGTACATGATGCCGATCATCTTGTGATCGGTGGTCGTGATCAGCTTGTAGACGAGGGTCCCTTTGAGCCCCATCCGGGGCGGGTACGGGCGGACGGCCTCGAGTTCTCCCAGGGGGGGCGCTTCAGCTGTCAACAGCTCCTCCAAACATCCAGCATCGGACCGGGGCGCAGAACCCAGTAATGGTTGGAATCTTAGCCTTCGATCAGGTTGGTGGCAGGCCTGGTCCTACAAACTGTCGTAAATGCCTCACCGGCGTCGGCGGTCGTTTCGGCAGACGGGTGCCAGCTGGTCGGATGTTAGCGTCGAACGCGTGCAATTCGGCGGGAGGCGATCGGTCCTGGCCGCCGCCTCGGCGGCGACGGCGGCAGTGGTCGTGGCGTGCAGCGCATGTGGGTCCGGGTCCGGGTCCAAGGCATCCACCCGATCGCTGATCACGCCCACCACCCAAATCGCCGGGGCCGGGGTGCTGGGAAACGACCGCCGGCCCGACGAGTCGTGCCCGCGGGACGCGGCCGCGGCCGACCCAGGGCCGCCGACGCGGCAGGCCCACAACGCGGCCGGAGTCACACCGGACGTCGTTCAGGTGCCCGCCGAGGCGCAGCGCATCGTGGTGGTCTCCGGTGATCAGCTCGACGCCCTGTGCGCGCTTGGCCTGCAATCCCGGGTGGTGGCCGCCGCGTTGCCGGACGGCTCGTCGAGTCAGCCTTCGTACCTGGGAAACGCGGTGCACGGCCTGCCCGGTGTCGGAACGCGCAGCAACCCTGACCTGAACGGGATCGCCGCGGCTCACCCGGATCTGATCCTGGGCTCGCAAGGGTTGACGCCGAAGTTGTACCCGCAGCTGGCGGCGATCGCCCCGACGGTGTTCACCGCGGCACCGGGCGCTGCCTGGCAAGACAACCTGCGTGGCGTCGGCGCCGCCACGGCACGTGGTGCTGCTGTGGACGGACTGATCAACGGCTTCACACAACGGGCCACGCAGATCGGCGCCAGCCACGACGCGGCCCACTTCCAGGCGTCGATTGTCCAGCTGACCACCACCAGCATTCGGGTCTACGGGTCCAGCAACTTCCCGGCCAGCGTGCTCACCGCGGTCGGGGTGGACCGGCCTGCCGCACAGCGGTTCACCGACAAGGCCTACATCGAGATCGGCGCCACCGATGCCGACCTCGCGAAGGTGCCGAATTTCTCCGCCGCCGACGCCGACGTCATCTACGTGTCGTGCGCCACACCCGCCGCCGCGGACCGCGCCGCCACCATCCTGGACAGCGACTCATGGCGCAGGCTGTCCGCCAATCACGACAACCGGGTTTACGTCGTCAACGACGAGGTATGGCAGACCGGCGAGGGCGTCCTGGCGGCCCGGGGCATCGTCGACGACCTCCGCATGGTCAACGCCGCGATCAACTAGCGCCCGGCGGCCGGTACGCACAAATCGTCATAAGCTGATATTCGGGGTCCGGCCGATTGGCCTGAAAACTTTACCTTAGCTAAGCTTTTGTAGGACGCAACGAAATCGAAGAGGAATTTGCTATGAGTACTGTTTCGGCGTACGCCGCGACGTCGGCGACCGAACCGCTGACCAAGACCACCATCACCCGCCGCGACCCGGGTCCGCACGATGTAGCGATCGACATCAAATTCGCCGGGATCTGTCACTCCGACATTCACACCGTCAAAGCCGAGTGGGGTCAACCGAATTACCCGGTAGTCCCCGGCCATGAGATCGCCGGCGTGGTGAGCGAGGTGGGTTCCGAGGTCACCAAGTACAAGGTGGGCGAGCACGTGGGTGTGGGCTGCATGGTCAACTCGTGCGGTCAATGCAGCAGCTGCCTGGCTGGGTTGGAGCAGTACTGCAAACCGGGCGCGACGTTCACCTACAACTCGATCGACAAAGACGGCCAGTCGACGCAGGGCGGCTACAGCCAAGGGATCGTCGTCGACGAGAACTTCGTGGTGCGCATCCCCGACTCGCTGCCGCTGGACAAGGCGGCGCCGCTGCTGTGCGCGGGTATCACGCTGTTTTCGCCACTGCGGCACTGGAATGCCGGGGAGAACGCGCGGTTGGCGATCATCGGCCTGGGCGGGCTGGGCCACATGGGCGTCAAGCTGGGCGCGGCGATGGGCGCCGAGGTGACGGTGCTGTCCCAGTCGCTGAAGAAGATGGAAGACGGACTGCGCCTGGGCGCAAGCCACTATTACGCGACGGCCGATCCCGACACTTTCCGCCAGTTACGAAGCAGCTTCGACCTGATCCTCAACACCGTGTCGGCCAACCTGAACCTCGGCGACTACCTCAACCTGCTGGACGTCGACGGCACGCTGGTCGAGCTGGGCATTCCCGAGCACCCCATGGAAGTGCCGGCATTCCCGCTGGCGCTGGCGCGGCGCAGCCTGTCCGGGTCGAATATCGGCGGAATCGCCGAGACGCAGGAGATGCTGGATTTCTGCGCCGAGCATGATGTGACGCCCGAAATCGAGCTCATCGAGCCGGATTACGTCAACGAAGCCTACGAGCGCGTGCTGGCCAGCGACGTGCGCTACCGCTTCGTCATCGATATCTCAGGCTTGTGAGGCAGCTCGTAGCTGTGCCGCAATCTCTTCGGCCGCCTCCCCGTCTTCGTCACCCGGAATAACCTCGCTGACGTCGATGCCGGCCAGCGGCCAACCCGCGGCGGCCAGCGTCGCGGCCACCCGCCGGACGTTCTCGGGGCCGGGGTCGTGCTTGGTCAACCCCGCGATGGACTCGGCGATCTCGTTGCCGTCGATCACGCCATCGGCAGCCGCGGGTGATCCCTTCGACGTGAGGTTGCTCACCACTTCCTTGAGTTGATCCGGGGTAAGCGGCGTACTGCGCAGCAGTGCAAGCAAAGGGACCCGATCGGGTCCGGGCACGCCTTCGGGATAGCCGGCCTGCAGCCAACGGATTACCGACCGCAGAAAATGGGGGTGGTTGTGAGAAGAACCGGATGTCGTCACCTCATCAGTGTCCACGGTAGGTGCAATACGCGCGCTACCGTCGCGCCTCTCCATCCAGACAATTCATACGTCGTTCACCTTTAGAAGTCTCAGTCTTCGTCTTCGGTGGGCCCGCAGCGATTGAGGCGCCCAGGGCCGTACCCGGCGAGGTGACAGAATCTGTCTTATGAGTGCTGGTCAGGGTGATTTTCATCGTTCCGCACTCGCCCCGCACAGTACAGTCGAGTCATCACACAACCACCCGCGAAGAACCGAAAACCAATCGCAGCCGTACGTCTTCGCGGACCGAGTGATCTGAAACCGGTCGAGGCCTTCGAACGCGGCTTGCCGACGCGCTTACGGGAGATAGGCCTGGGGGTGCAAACCGAGCCCCTAAGGGAGATGCGTGTCCAGATGGGCCTCGACCCCGAGACGGCCAGCGGGGCAGCCCACACCGAACGCGACTGCGTCATCAGGCGGAGGTTTTCTCAATAGCACTGCTGCCATGCCGCACCTCTTTTTTCCCCTAAGTACCGTCTACACCTTCTGAAACGGGTGACCCAGATAGTGATGATGTCATCCGTTTCTCGACTTTGAACGCTCGGGCGAAGCGAACCTCCAAAAGCTCGGTGAGGTCGCCCGCGGCGTGACGGTCTTCGATAGCCGCCCGAAATCGGGCCGCTGTATCTGCGACGTCACCGGTCAGCGAGTAGATAGCCAGAAATCCCAGCTCGCCAGATTCCGTACTTCGATAGAGCGTCGCTGCATCGACGCCGTCCACGGCCAGAGCATTACGGAACTGCACCTCCGCGTACCAGGTCAAGAACTCCTCAACGCGCTCCTCATCACGACAGCTGGTGAGGGCAACGAAGATGCCACCGCCATCGGTCATTCGCTCTGCTCCCGTCGCTTCCAACAAATCTCGATGGGCGATCGAGACTCGACCGGTTGACGGCCATACTCCACCGCTTCGTGGTCCACCTTTCCGGATCGGTCCTGGCCGTTATCAAGGTAAAAAGCTTCTCACTCACGATTCCCTTCCGACCTTGTCTCACTTTGACATCTCAGGTCCTAGCGAACGGATTGATCAAGAGTTGGCGGTCACGCGGCTCCACCGCAGACGCACCTTGACGTAAGAGAACTGCCAGGCGACCACAAGGACAGCGATTTAGCAGAGGTGAGATTTCGCAAGTGCGCGTGGGTGGGCTTGTGCCAGACTTGGCCCGTGGCCTCGAAGCTGTCGCCCCTGGCGCTGTTGCACGGTCTCACAATGTCAGACAGCGCCTGGCGAGAGACGTCCCGCTGGTTGCTGTCCACCACGAAGTGTTCACACCGACCGCCATCGGTCACCGGGGTGGGCCGCCCGTACAGCAACGTCCAGTAGCCCTAAAGGAACATCCGATTGCTATTGGGCGAGGCTGAACAATCTCAATGAAACCCACATCATCGACAGCAACATCAGCACTGGTCCTCAGGCAGTGATGATCCAGCCGAGTGACAGGGCGTTCTTGACGCATAACTGCCAAACATGGCAGAAGGCTGACTGACCAACAGGGGCGGAGTCCGCCAACTCCCCCGCCACCGCGTGAGCAACTAAGTGGCAGAACTCCGGCTGTCGGTGGCTGGTAAGACTCTCACCGGCGACACTGCCGAAAGGTGGGATCGGTCTACGACATAGCAAAGATCCCGCTAATACCATTCTGGAGTCTGGCGGGTTCTTCCGTGAAAGCGCTTTGTCTCGTATCGGAGTGAATAGTATTGCGCTGTGAACGAGGATGCTTTCCCAGATGTGCGGTGGGGTCATGAACCACCCTCGGCACTCTGGAGACCGATAATCGCCCTTATTAGCACGAAGTTCGGTGCCTGGTGTATCCGCAAACTCGCCCCGGTGGACCGCCAACTTCTGCGCCGAAGCAACGGTCGTTTCACAATTTTCGGCCCGGTCGGAGTTCCGCTGCTGCTGCTGACCACCACCGGCAGAAAGTCGGGTGAGCGACGCGAGATACCACTGACTTACATGCGAGAAGGCGATCGCCTCTTCCTGGTCGGAAGCAACTACGGACAGGCCACTCACCCCGCGTGGTCGTGGAACCTGCTGGCCGACCCGAACGCCTGGGTAATGATGGGGGGAAAGGAGATCGCGGTGGTCGCAACCCAGTTGACGGGCGCCGAGCACGATCGCATCTTCCGGAAGTTCGCCGACTACGCAGCTAACTATGATGCCTACCGAGGCCGAACGGACCGGGAACTACGAGTGTTCGAATTGGCCAGGCGATAACGCCTTCGAGCATGCAGGGCCGCGGTGTGTGCGCTGCCGCCAGGGCCCTCGCAAAGATCCGGCTAAGACAGTTTTATCCCGCCCTCAGCGGCGAGGCTACCGCGGGCTCACCCCGTGCTGATTTTCTGGTCTCAAGGGCACCACGACGCTCGCCTCTGGCGGATTCGTTCGTTCTTGGTATACCGACTCAAGAACGGCCGGAACCGCTTCTAGGTCGCGGCATATACCCACCAGTTGCTCCAGGATCTTGATTCGTTGCTGACTCGCCTCGTCCACCGCCCGCCGAGCCTGCTCACGATAATGATCAGCCCCCTGCTTTGCGTCGGCGAGGAGCTGCTCATGCTCCTGATCGGCGTCCTGCCATGCCTCATCGATTGCCGATTGGGTTTCAACGCGCATCCTGGCCAGTTCGGCGTCGAGCTTTTTCTTGGTTTCACACTCGGCTTCTAGGGCTTTTCGCTGCGCGGTCATGTCCGCCAACACCTCTTTGTGCTTTCGCTGGGCGGCCTCTGCCTCGGCCCGCGCGTCGGCAAGCATCTCGGAAACCTCGTCGACCCCAAGCCGCGGCATCTCCGCCATCCGATGTTGCATCGCGTGGGGCGAGGTGTCCGTGAGGACGGCCACCTCCTTCCGCAGCACGGCTACTTCATCGCCGTATTCCGTCAGCCGAGCCCTTAGGCGCTCGACGTCGTCGAGCAACAACTTGATGTAGGCATCAACCGCAGCCGGATCGTAGCCCCTGGAGATTAGAGCGAACACCTTTGCGGGTTCGGTTATCACTGCCGATCCCCCTTCTGGAAACGCCCGGTCGCCCCGGTGAAACCGACTCCAGAGTCGAGTATTTCACCGCCGCGCCAGTAAGAGGAGGCATCGACGCGGAGTCTTGAAAAGTTTGGGTGGCTGGGGCGGCGAATCTGAAACACCGCACCCAGCCGTCGCCGGGGAAAGGTAAATCCCGACTTGAGTGAACGCTGAACATGCCTGCAAAACCGTTCACCCCAAAACCCACGCCAACGCTACTGAGGCAAAACAAACGCGGCGCTTCGCCGTGCGGCTCGGGAGCGGGGTGGGCCGCTGCCGTCGATAGCCGTGGCTCAGTCGTCGTCCGTGGGCTCGGCGATCATGGTGACAACCGCGTCAAGCGGGAAGTCGACGGTGTACGGCCCTTCAGGGAGATCAGACGTCAGCCTTATCTTCGGTGGTTCGCCAGCGCCCTTATTGTGGATGAGCTTGATCCCGTCGATGACGAAGTTCGTAGGCGGTACACCATCTATGCCGGACGGCAAGAGCAGTTCGAAACCGATCTTCACTTCGTCGATGCGGCTTTGGGTGGTCGCGTAGTGTTTCGCCATTCGCGCAACCCTATTGGCCGCCGGCCCGTGTTTTTCGGCGTTGACCGGAAACCACCCCGCCAGATCGAGGTTTTCGCCTGGCGTATGGCTCAGGTTGTTCATGTGTGACTCTCAATCTCTAGCAGGACCGCGGATCAGAGTGCGATCATACCGATGATCACTTGAATCAGCTTCTTACATACTTGTAAGATCGTGTATTGGAAATACCAGACTTCTAGTCCGGTGCATGGGCGTGTGCTACGTCGACGTGTTCCGGGCACCGCGCGGTGTCTGGCACGCCTAACCCGAATGAAAGGACGTGACCACCGATGAACACACACACCAACCAACCCCACCGCTACGGCGACTGGCGCGACATGACCGTAGAAGAATTGCGCGACTGGCTGCACCTCCAAGTCACGTCATGGTGGCGCTACGTGACACTGATGGACCTATACGACGACCACCAAACGAAGGGCGGGCTCCACCTGCAACGCGGCACAACGGCTGGAGCTGCTGGTGCTCGCGGATCGCCTAAGACACTTCAAAGAACGGCGCTAAATCACATCGCCTAAGCCGATGGTGAATTCGCCGTCATCGACTTGACCACCGCGAGACGGCCGCGACGACCACGCGCTGACGCCGAGTGCAGCTTGTCCAGCAGCGCGGCCAGCACCTTGGCCGCAGTTGCGCATCTGACGGCTGGTTCGCGGCCTTACCATTGACCTGCCGCAGGTGTTCCGGTGACCATCAACAGTGCCGCAGGTGCTAGAACTTCAAGGCGATCTTGCGCATCTCTTTGGCGACCCTCAGGGACATGTAGGGATTGCCATGGCGCTCACGCCTATAGGCTAAAAGCTCGTCGTCAGTCAAGGACGCCAAGCGATCCCGCGTCATCTTTGCCATCGTCACCTCCTTGCGCTATCCGGCCATTACCCCCACCTTCGCCCGGATCCCGTGGGAACCGATACTGACCGGCTTGCGTCCAATCCCGGCATGGACGAAACCGAACGCGATGCGATCCAAGCCGAAGGACTTGATCCCGACGACCCGGCGGTGGTGACCGCGATCGACTTGGTCAGATGACGACTGTCGCTGTATGTCGGTGATCACGACACCGGCGACGAACCTGCTTGATACCCGCGATAGCGTTCTGCCTTTGCAACTATCGCGGTTCATCGGCCACGCCAACGTTCATTACGACCTTGACTGTCACGCCCATCTGATCAACACCGACGACCACGCGGGCAACATGGCAGCGCTTGGCGCGATGGCCGGTCCAGTCAGCGTGCGGAACGTTGTGCCGCTACAGCGGCGTGGGCAGCTTCAAGGATCTGCCCGCTTGCCGAACGATCGATTGGCGCGCGTCTTCCAGATCGTCCAGGAGCCCACGTGACCGGACCCCGGGAATCGGTCCACTGGAAGCGAGAGTCGATTCAGTGGTGCGGCAAGCAGCCTACCCAGGCGGAACTTCAACTACGGTCGCGGCTGGTCTGCGTCTGAGTGGCCGCGCTGGCGAGCCGCCTCGTGAGCCAACTGCATGCGGGAGGTTACGCTGAGTTTGGCGTAGACGTGCGTGAGGTGGGTTTGCACGGTCCGCGGTGAGACGAAAAGCCGGGCGGCAATGTCCTTATTGCCCAATCCCTCACTGACCAACCGCACCACGTCACGCTCGGCGGGCGTGAGCGCGCCCCAGCCGGTTGCCGCGCGTTTGCGTTCACCGCGACCGCGCTGTGCATAAGCGATCGCCTCCTCGACCGATAGGGCGGCGCCCTCGGCCCATGCGGACTCAAAGTCGTTCTTACCCAATGCGTCTCGCATAGCTGCGAGACCGGCTTCGTAGCCCGCGACCCCGACCTCTAACCGGACCGCCGCACCCCTGCGTTCCCGGATGCTGTGAGCTGCGCCGAAGAGCCGCGCTGCTTCGCGGTGACTGCCGGCATCGCCGGCCAGACCCGCGATGCATTCGAGGATGTCGGGGATGAGCAGGTAAGCCCCAACGTCGGCGGCACACGCGAGCGCGTCGCGGGCGCCGCGTTCGCCTCGTTCCGGCTCCCCTTGCGCGATCGCCACGCGGGCGCGCGTGAACAGCGCCGCCGACAGGTGATAGCCGGTCGTGCCCGTGACCGCCTCGTCGGCCCAGCGGCGGGCCGCGACCAGATCCCCACCCGCCAGCGCGGCCAGCGCACCCAACACGCGGTGCGACGCCGCGTACTGGGGCACGGCACTCAGCTGCGGCCACGCCTCGATCGCGTCCCGCGCCGTCGCAGCATCCCCAGCGGCCAGGGCCGCGCCCACCAACGCCGCGCAGCCCTGCGCCGCGGCAATCCCACCCAGCTCGGCGGCGGTCTCGATGGCCGCGTCAGCAGCGGCCCTGGCCGCCGCCGGGTCACGCTGGTACCCCAGCACGATGCTGTGGCCGGCGAGGCTAATCGCCTCGAGGAGCCCATCGTGAGCTGCCCGGGCCTCGGCCACCAGCTCGGCGAATTGTGCGGCGGCACCGACCAGATCGCCCCGATATATCTGTGCATATCCGAGGCACCAGCGGCAAAACCGCGAGCAGAACCGGTCACCGATCGCCTCGGCGAGGTCGCGTCCTTCCTCGGCGGGCGCACGCGTCGCGATCGGGTCACCCGCGTAGCTCGCTGCCGCCGCCTGGCAGGCGAGGAGCTGGCTGAGCCGCCACCGATCGTCCAACGCCCGGGCCAGGCCGATCGCCTCGGCGAAGTACGGGTCGGCCAGCTCGGCACTGACGACAGAGGCGATTTGACCGCAGGCGGTCAGCGCCCGCGCCAGCAGCGCCGGGTCATCGACCTCGCGCGCAATCGCGAGGGCCTGCTGAGCCTGAGACAGGCTGTCGGCGCCGCTCACCCAAACGGCGAACACGGCCCTGTCGGCCAACGCCCGCGCCCGCACCGCGGGCGCCACCTCGGCGTGCTGCGCGTCGAGGTCGGCCAGGGCGGTGTCGAACCACACCAGCCCTTCCCGGATGCGGCCGCGCGCTTGCCACAGCGGCTGCAGCGAGCACGCCAGCGCCAACGCCAGCTCGATGTCAGAGTGTTCGCGGCTCCACCCGAACGCGGCGCGCAGGTTGTCGATCTCGGTTTCGGCCCGCTCGATGCGCCGCTCATAGTCATGGCCTGCCTGCGCATCGAGCAGGGCGGCCATCGCCGTGTAGTAATCGCGGTGACGTGAGCGCACGGCGCCGGCCTCGCCGGACTCGCCGAGTTTTTCTTGGGCGTATTGGCGCACCGTCTCGAACAGCCGGTAGCGGGTGCGTCCCGCGCTGTCGTCGGCCACCACCAGCGACTTGTCCACCAGCAAGGTGAGCTGATCGAGCACTTGGTAGCGCTCCACCTCGTCATCGCCGGCGACCGCCTGGGCAGCGTCGAGGTCGAAGCCACCCACAAACACCGCCAGCCGCCGGAACAAGACCCTCTCCGGCTGGGTCAACAGAGCATGTGACCAGTCCACCGAGGCGCGCAACGTCTGCTGGCGGCGCACCGCCGTGCGCGCCCCACCGGTCAACAACCGGAACCGATCATGCAGGCTGTCAGCGATCTCGGCCAGGGATAAGGCACGCACCCGCGCGGCCGCGAGCTCGATGGCCAGCGGCATGCCGTCGAGGCGCCGGCAAATCTCGGTGATGCGGGCGGCGTTGTCATCGGTCACACGGAAGTCGGGCCGGGCTCGCCTGGCACGGTCGGCGAACAACTCGATGGCTTCGTCGGCCAGTGATAGCGATGGCACCCGCCACGTCGCTTCACCTGTCACACCAAGCGGCTCACGACTCGTCGCGAGCACCGTCAGCCTTGGCGCGGCGCCTAGGACAGAGACGCACAACGCGGCGCTCGCATCCAGCAGGTGCTCGCAGTTGTCCAGCACCACCAGCATGTGCCGGTCACGAATGAACCCCAGCAGCGTATCCATCGTCGGGCGGCCCGGCTGGTCGGGCAGTCCCAGCGCGCGGGCCACCGTAACCGGAACCACGTCAGGGTCGGTGATCGGGGCCAGATCGACATACCACGCCCCGTTGCCGAAGTCGCCCGCCAGGTCGGTGGCGACGTGCACAGCCAGGCGAGTCTTTCCCACCCCTCCCGCGCCGGTAAGGGTGACCAGCCGGTTGACGTCCACCAGTCGAGCTATCTCGTTCATCTCGTCAACGCGCCCGACGAAACTAGTGAGCTGGACCGGAAGGCGTTGGACAGCAACCGTTTCACGTCCCCGCAACGGCGGGAACTCGTTATGCACATCGGGATGACACAGCTGCACCACCCGCTCCGGACGCGGAAGATCCCGCAGCGGATGGGAGCCCAGGTCGTTCAGCCATGCCCCATCGGGCAGCAGGTCCGCCACCAGATCGCTGGTGATGCCGGACAACACGGTTTGACCGCCATGCGCCAGTTCGCGCAGCCGGGCCGCACGGTTGATGGCCGGGCCGATGTAGTTGCCCTCGTCGCGCAACCGCACTTCCCCGGTATGCACCCCGATCCGCAGCCGAATCGGCGCCAACGGCGCCAGCTGCAACGCCAGCGCACACGCCACCGCGTCGCTGCTGCCGGTGAACGCGACCACGAAACTGTCACCTTCGCCCTGCTCGACCGGGCGCACCCCGTGATGGGCAGAGACCAGTTCGGCCAGCGTGCGGTCCAGATTGGCGAAGGCCGCCGTCATCTCCTCCGACACGGTCTCCCACAACCGGGTCGATCCCTCGACATCAGCGAGCAGCAACGTCACCGTGCCGGTCGGAACAAGCCCGCTCACACCATCATCGCTCCAGTCCAACACCGGCATTCCAATGCGCGGGTGAATCTCGCTCATGCTAGCCACCATCGGTCAGCCGCGGGCTGCAAACATCGGCATAGACGCGCAGATTCCCTGCCAACCACGACAACATCTACGCGCATTGGCCGATGATGTAGGCGGCTCGAGATCGGACGCTTGACTTAATCACCCACGAGGAGACCGCAATGGTTGAGACAAGCACAACCGCTGACGTCGCCGAGCTTCCGCCGCCGCCGAGGAATCCGCTGACGTTGCGGCAGCAGATCCACGCCGTCAAGGCGTTTCACACCGGCCAGGAGGTGTTGCGCGACGCCGGCGGGCATGTGACCCGCTTGAATAACGGCCCGGCATGGTTGACGCCGGAGGCGGTGGTCGCAACGTCACCACAAGCGGCCCGCGACATTCTCGGCGGGACCGGCAGTGCCGCCGAGCGGACGCCCGCCCACGACGAGGTGCGTTTCCTGCTCGGTGCGAGCCTTTTCACGCTCAAACACGATCCCTGGCTGCCCCGTCGGCGCGCCCTGCAGCCGGTCTTCACCAAACAAAACGTTCGTGCGTTCGGCGGGCACATGGCTCAGGCCGCCGACATGGTCGCCGCGAGCTGGAGCGACGGCCAACAAGTCGACGTCGACGCCGAGTGCCGCCGACTCACGCTGAGAGCACTCGGCCGCTCGGTACTCGGGATCGATCTCGACGAGCGCGCCGACGCGATCGCCGAACCCTTGAGGACAGCCCTTGGCTATGTCACAGCGCGGGTGACCAGTCCCGTCAGACCACCCCGCTGGCTGCCCACTCCCGCCCGCCGGCGAGCCCGCGCCGCGGCCGCTACCTTGCGCCGACTAGCCGCAGAGGTCCTGCAGGCCTGCCGCGACGACCCTACCCGCGACGCCCCTCTGGTGCGGGCGATGATCGCCGCGAGCGACCCGGCTACCGGCCGCCCACTGACCGACGACGAGATACGCAACGAACTCATTGTGTTCATGTCGGCCGGACACGACACCACCGCCACGACCCTGACCTACGCGCTGTGGGCGCTCGGCCAACACCCCGACATGCAGGGCAAGGTCCGCGCCGAAACCGACGCCATCGGTGACCAGGAGCTCACCCCCGACGACGTTCCCCGACTGCGTTACACAGTCCAGGTGCTGCACGAGGCGCTGCGCCTATGCCCGCCGGCCCCCTCGATTCCCCGACTGATCACCCGCGACATCGAGGTCGACGGATATCTCGTGAAGGCAGGCACGTTGTGCACGGTGGGGGTTTACGCGATGCACCGCGACCCCGACCTGTGGGAAGACCCGTTGGAGTTCGACCCCGATCGGTTCACCCCAGAAAACATTACGGGCCGCGACCGCTGGCAATACATCCCCTTCAGCGCAGGCCCCCGCACCTGCATCGGCGACCACTTCGCCATGCTCGAGGCCACCCTCGCACTGGCCACCATCGTCCGGCGCACCGAAATCCGCTCCCTCAATGACGATTTCCCGCTCGCTCTGCCCTTCACGATGGTCGCCGCAGCACCCATCCGCGCGCAGGTGAACGCGCGCACCCCGCGTTTGACGGAAAGATCCGCCCGCTGAGGGCAGCCCCGACGAACGGCTATCGGGTCGACGCATTGTGGCCCTGGATGATTCAGATCCCAAACGGCGCATCATCGATTAGCGGTGAATGCAGTTCGCGGCGTATCGGGCCGGAGCTTGGTAATTCAAGGCCGAATGGGGCCAGTCCCAATTGTATTCGCGCTTCCAATCGCTGATGACGACCCGGGCCTGGGCCAGCGACCAGAAGACGTTGATGTTGAGGCATTCGTCGCGGACGCGGCCATTGAACGATTCGACATATCCGTTTCGCCACGGTTCACCGGGCGGGATGAAGCACAATCCGACCCGGGTGCCCGCCCACTCGGCCATCGCCGCACAGGCCAGCTCGGGCCCGTTGTCACAGCGCAACACCGCGGGGTGGCCGCGCTGGGTGGCCAGGCGATCCAACTCACCAATCAGGTCATCGGCGGTGACGGATCTCTCGACCAGCCCACCCAGGCATTCGCGGGTGTGCTCGTCGACGATGGACACGATCTTGATCGGCCGCCCATCACTGGTGGCGTCGAATTGAAAATCCACTGCCCACACCCGGTTTGGCGCATCCGCCACCGGGCTATGGCTGGTGGTAGATGTGCCGAGGCGTTTGCGCCGTCGGCGCTGTGGTACCCGCAAACCCTCCTCGCGCCACAGTCGCTGCACCCGCTTGTGGTTGACGATCCAACCCTCGCCGCGGGCGCAATGGTAGGCGCGGCGGAAACCCCAGCGGGGATGATCCTTGGCCCACTGCCGCAACCATTCCCGCAGCGCGGCATCCGGGTCGGCCTTGGTCTGGGTGATCGCCCGGTGTCGTTGGGTGCTGCGGTGTTGCCCGGTGACCCGGCAGGCAAACCGCTCACTGACCTTCATCGCCGCTACAAGGTGATGAACGGCCTCCCGACGTCGCTCCGGGCTCAGAAGTTTCCCCGCGCGAGCTCCTTAAGCGCGGCCTTCTCCAGCTCCGCCTCCGCCAACAGCCGTTTCAGGGTCGCGTTTTCACGCTCCAGATCCTTGAGCCGCTTAACGTCATCGGCCTTTAGCCCGCCGAACTGGTTACGCCAGCGGTAGTAGGTCTGCTCGGAGACCTCTAGCTCGCGGCACACGTCGGCGATGTCCTTGCCTTCGGCCAGCATCCGGTCAGCCTGGGTCAGCTTGCGCACAACCTGCTCAGCCGAGTGTCGTTTCCTCGTTGCCATCGTGATCGTCCTTCCTGCCCACGACCATGGGCGGCAGACTCTCACTCCCGCCGGACCAACCAACCGGGGTCAGGGCACACGCACGTCGGCGATCTAATCAGGTTCCGTCTCTGGCGTGGTCAGCGACTGCGAGTAATTAGGTAGGCGGCGGTGAACATTTGCCACGCGATGATCGAATAGACACTACATCGCTCCCATACTGCGGGCGGCAGAATGTTTATCGCTGCGAACTTCGACTCAAAAACGAGCAACATGAAGCTCAGCAGGCCGAGCACAGCGAGCCCGACCGATACGCCGCGATACCATGGCCCACTGACGTTCCGAGCGATGGAAGATCCCGCCAGGATAGCCGTGTTGCCTCCCATGATCGCAAGCAGCGCGCCGGTGTCATGCACCCAAGTGGTTCCGTCGGCCTGCGCGATGGGTCCGCTGTGGACGGCTGCTACCAGAAAGTTGCCGACCGCATTCGTGGCAGCGAGAGTGAGAAACAATGCAGCCTTGTGGGTTTCGAAAGCCCGAACGATGAGGATGGCACCAACGAGAAACAGAGTTCCCTGCAAATAGAACGCGGTGTTCATCAGGTAGGCCAGCGGGGAGTCGATCATGCGACCCTGAAACATGCCGCGAGAGGTGACCCCGAGATCACTGATGAAGTTGTGGGCGTAGCTGTAATGGTGGCGAAAGGCCACCGCCGCAATGGCTTCGAGGATCAGGTACCCGAGGCCTGCGGCAATCGACACAGCGGCCGCACTCGTGGCGAATAAGCGTCGCCGGTTCGGGTCCTGCGTCGAGATTGTCATTGCCGGGCCATCACCCGTACACGGCTCCCCGGGGCCCCGGTCCGGGCGTTACTCCTCAGGTGGGCGAACTTCTGCCTGACATGTGCGGGCGTCAGGATGCGCCAGACGGCAGTCCACACCGCGTCCGGATCGCACTTGCACTCCCATCGCTCGGGGTTCTCCCGAGTCGGCGCGGGGTGCGGGTTGTGGCCTTGGCCACGATGGTGCGCAGCCCATTCCTCCACGCCATGCCGGTGGTCAGTCATGCATTTCGTCGTCGATGACCGGGGCCGTAACCCGATCGCGGGCGGCGATCCTCTCGGCCTCCCGCGAGTAATGAGAGTCGCGCCATTCCACCGGAGCCTGCGGATCACCGATCCAGCCGCGCTCAGCGCTCATTACGTCCCCCTCCAAATCCATGGTGCTCGGCAAGAATCCAAGCTCATCAGCCAATTCACGCACCCTGGCTACCTCCATTCAGCCACGCTTACGCCCAGCCCGGTCGGCGATACGCAGGGGCGGGATGTGACTGCGGTCGCGCTCGTGCAGAGCGGTATTACGCTGCTCCTGCTCTGCCTGAATCTCAGCGATGTGGGCGCCGAGGGCAGCGCGGTTTTCCTCGATGATCCGACGCCACCGAGGATTGCGGCCGAGCCCCAAATGGGCCCACTTGAGCACAAAATTGCGGTCAGTCATCAGCGTGCTCTGTCGAGTGCGGATTGGAAATCGACGACGGGCCCGCTGCGAGGATGTCGGCGCGCGTCTGGATGGCATTGCGGGGCCGTTTGGTCACCATTTCAAAATGCTATGTCAGCACCTGTTGACTTGTGATGAATCCCCGCGTATGTTGTAAGTCACCAATTGGTGACAAAAGTCATCAAGTGTTGAATCCGGGGAGCGCGCCATGAGCACTCGCAGCGACACCGACATCCTCACCTGGTCCATCGCACGAACCAACACCTGCGACGTACCCGGCTGCTGGCGCCAACCTGTCATCATGGCGGGCGGCCGATGCCACCAGGCGTTCTGTGATCTGCACCTGGCCCCCGCCTCCGACCTGGCGCTGCAGTTTCCGACCTTCCCTGGCTGGTACCGCGTCGATCACGTCACCGCCAGCAGCCACCGTCAGGTCACGGTGACTGTCTACCCGCTCGCCAGCTAGCCCGAGCCAGCCAGATGGCCTGGATGAGAAGAACGACCCCATGACAACACCAGCCGTTGGCCTTATCGACGTTTCCAGCCATCCGGCCTATGGGTCCGCCGAGCCCGTCGATCACAACTCGCGGTTCGCCAGCACCGGCAAAGGTGCGCAGCGGGCGCCGACTGCGAAGCAGCCAGATGCGGTAGGCCGCCTGAACCCGGGTTCGTCGGGTACCAACGAGCAGCTGAGATCGCTAGTCGCAGATGCCATGTGTCAGTTGCCGTTCGAGTACCGCGCCGTCATCTGCCGGGCCTATTACCAGGGGTGGACGACCGCGAGAATCGCCGACGACCTGAAGATCACCGAAGCTGCCGTCAAATCGCGACTGCACGATGGCCTACACACACTACGGCTCATATTTCGCCGGATAGGCTAGCGGCTTGACGTCCAGCTAAATTGACCATCCGACACCTGGGCGTCTTCGAGTAGCCTTTCTACCCGCCGCTCGCGGGTGCGCTCTTGCATCAGCGCACGGCGGTAGCGGCGGCACGTCGCCCGACGTTGACGGCGAATGCGCAGCTGGTCTGGCCACCGACGACGGCTACTGCGCCCGAGGGGCACATCGTTGTATCAGGGTGGGTTGGATCCGCTTGGGCTATCGGGGCGAAGGTGATGGCCGCGAATGCGGCCACCACCCCCGTCATCAGTAGGTTTCTCATGTCAAAGATCCTTTACTGCCCCACGGGCACGCAGGTGCTGAACAGCCTGCAACCCGGGCTGTTGTTCGCCTCGGCTAGCCCCTGCTCAGCCCGCTCGACCGCCTCGGCGGTGTACTGGCACCACCAGTTCAGCCTGCTGATAAATGACGGTTCGATTTTCGCCGGTTTCAGAATCGTGCGCTTGCTCGGGTCGGGAGGCATGGGGGAGGTGTATCTGGCGCAGCATCCCCGGCTGCCGCGTCGCAATGCGCTGAAGGTACTTCCGACAGATGTGTCGGCTGATGCCAAGTACCGCGCCCGGTTCAACCGCGAGGCCGATCTCGCGTCAAAGCTGTGGCATCCGCACATTGTCAGCGTGCACGACCGCGGGGAGTACAACGGCCAGCTGTGGTCGCAGCAGCCCACGGCGACTCCACCGCCTCAGACAACCGACGCCCAAAAGCCGGCCAACGTCGGTAACACCGTCATGGATAACGCTGTCCCCCACGATGAAAAGCCGCCCCCAAACCCACGTGGGTACAGTCCCACGCACCCGTCAACCCGTTACAGATAAATCCGTCGACGTCAGAAATACCAGACGGAACTTGCCGAGCTGCACTTGGTCGCCACTCGCTAGCACCGCCGCGTCCATCGGTACACGGTTGACATACGTGCCATTGAGACTTCCAGCATCGATGACCCGAAACCGCCTACCATCCTCGTCACGATGGAACTCGGCGTGGCGTCGGCTGACGGTAACGTCGTCGAGAACGATGTCACTGTCGGGATGTCGGCCAGCGGATGTCACGGGTTGATCCAACACGAACCGCGATCCGAGGTTAGGCCCGCGCGTTATGACGAGTACAGCCGTGCCGCGTGCCATCTTTTCGACGTCGCGCGTCGCCTCATCGGTGACGCCCACCGAGGCCTCCGCGTCACCGAGAAGGTCGTCGCCGAAAGTGGAGGTGATGTCAGTAAGCGATTCCTCTGCCTCTGAGCTGTCGTCGTGGCGGCTCACATTTTGTTTCCTGTCGACCGCTCTAACCCTCAAGCCTAGTTGCCCGGCTTGTCTCGGCCCGTTCTCCTTCGAGACTACCGCGATGCCCTTGCCGGGGCCGGTTCGACAATGCAGGATCCAGGGCTTAGTCCCAGCTGATGGGCGGTCGTGTCGCCGCTGAAACGTGATGGGGACCGTACGGCCCACGCGGGCCGCTACAAGTCCATAAGGGGCATCGATGAGTGGAACGGGCGAGATCACTATCCGGGTGACTGGCTTGCACGTGGTTGGGCGCGGCGTGGATCGCCCGGAACAGGTTGTGGTGGCTGGCGATGGTCGGGTGTTCGCCTCCGATAAGGCCTCAGCGGTCGCAGAACTCATTGATGAGAACACCGTTCGGCGTATGGGGCAGGCGGGCGGCGAGCCGAACGGGATCGCGCTCGACCGCGACGGCCACTTTCTGATCGCCAACTTCGGCTTGGGCGTCCTGCAGGACCTCGACCCGGTGACCGGCGCGATCATGGCGGTGCTGGGCGGACAACTAGATGGACGCCCGTTGCGGTGGTTGAACTTCGTTCTGGTGGATTCCGTTGGGGCGTTATGGTGTTCGGTGAGCACGATGGCAGACGATCTTGTCGATACCATCGCGCGAGGCACCGCTGATGGATTCATCTTTCGGGTCACACCGGATCGCCAATCGGCGCGAGTGGTCGCCGATGCGGTGAGCTTCCCGAACTGCATGGCGCTGGATCGCAATGAGGACTATCTGTATGTGGTCCGCACGGTAGCCGCTGACGTGGTGCGGTTTCCGATCCGGGGCGAAACACTAGGCCCCCAACAGCGATTCGGGCCGCCGCTGGGCGGACGGCGCCCCGACGAGTTCGGCCCGCAATACAGCGAGTCCCTGGCCGACCAGCAGCTGTGTCGCCGGTGGGGATTTGCCGATGGCTGTGCGTTCGATGCCGATGGAAACCTTTGGGTGACTTTTGTTTTCCCCAACAGGATCGTGGCGATCAGCCCGGATGGCCGGGCGACGGTGGTGGTCGAAGATCCCGACGGTGCGTTGTTGAGCGGGCCGACCAGTATCGCCTGGGGTGGGCAGGACATGTGCGATGTCTACATCGGTTCGATCGTGACCCCGTATGTGCTCAAGGGGAGAAGCTCGGTGCCAGGCCTGCCCATGGTTCATCAGCGCCAGTGGCGCTAGCTGCCCAACCGCCCAGGTTTCATGAATTCCGGCATCGCGTCCTCCGGGTTGGGCGGGATCGATGATTCGGGCAGTCCCCATAGCTGTTGAATGGTTGCACCGCCGTCGACGACGAGTGTCTGACCGGTGATGCGGGCAGCCAGCTCAGAGGAGAGGAACAACGCAGCGTTGGCGACGTCATGGGCGCGGGGCGCCGCCAGCGGATTAATTCCGTTGACGGCGTACTCATGTGGCGGCTGGTCCTCGTTGCCGGAGCCCACATTGCCCGGCGCGACCGCGTTGGCGCGAATGCCATACCGGCCCAGTTCGTCTGCGAAGGTCTTGACGAGCGAGATGACGCCGGCCTTGGCGGCGCCGTAGGCGGCGTGGTAGGTCGCCGCCGCAATGCCGTCGACCGAGGTGAGTGCGACCAACGATCCACCGCTGCGCTGGGCGATCATGCGCCTTGCCACCGTTTGAAAAAGGTAGAAGACCTGGGTCAGGTTGTAGTGGATCGCCGCGTCCCACAATTGGGTGGTGAAGTCCTCGACTTTTGACCAGGTCGCACCACCGATAATGTCGACACAGACATCAACACCGCCCAGAGCTGCGACGGCTTCGTCGATCGCCCGACTGACCTGCGCGGGGTCGGTCATATCGGCGACGATCGGGATGGCATTACCTCCCCTGCCGACGATTTCGCCGACAATGCGATTCGCGCGCTGCTTGTCGATATCGATACAGGCCACCGAGGCGCCCGCCTCCGCAAGGGCCAACGACGTGAACCAGCCATGGCCCGCGCGCTCCGGGATGTAGCCCGCACCCGACACAACGGCGCGCTTACCGGATAGTCCAAAGTCGATCACGGCCGACCTCCATTGCCTCCGGACCATTCAGCCTCACGTCGGTGATGGCCGACGGTCGTATTGGTGGAGTATCGAGACAGTCTCAACCGCTGTCAATGACGACTCAATCCGCCCGATCCGGAAGCCCCGGCTTATGTCAGGTAAAGTGCTATTACGCTTGCGCAGCAATCACTTCAATCGCTGATGTACAACCACCGTCACCGTGTCTTTGCGGCGGTCCCCGGCACCCAGAACTTTTTATTGGTCGTCGAACTGTGGGCAGTAAGCCTGCATGGCGGCGTGGCCGGAGCTTCAGCGCGCGAAGCCCCGCAGAATCCCGGTCACCCCAATCTCCCAGCGCCGGTTCACCGACGCCTTCGACTTGCCCAGCCAGCGGCCACCTTCCTGAACCGCCAAACCTTGTGCCAGAGCGAGCAATACGTGCGCGATGTCGACTGGGTCTCCGGTGAGCAGTCCGGCATCGGTGCACCGCTTGATTCTGCCGACGAAGATCTCTCGCACCGACGGCGACATCGCGAGTTCCTCGGGGCCGGGGTCGAAATCCTGGAAGGGTCGCGAGAACATCACCCGGGCCAGCGCCGGATAGTCGAGGCAGAACCGGCGGAACACCGGGATGAGCCGCTGGACGTTGGCGACCGCGTCGTCGGTCTCGGGTACGGCGAGCAGCCGGCGGCCAAGCATCCGGAATCCCTCGAAGAACACCGCGCGCACCAGCCCGGGCTTGTTCTGGAACAACTCGTACACCGCGGGCACAGAAGTGCCGGCCTGCTCGGCCACCCGCCGAGTAGTGAACCCCGAGAGACCGTCCTCGTTCAATGTCGAGACCGCGACCTGCAGCACTCGATCGCGAAGCTCTGGGGTGCGCTGCTTGGGCCTGGGCATCCGGTTCTACTGGACGCCGAATTCGGCTGGCACTCCGTCTATTCCGGCGCGAAGCTCGGTGAGCGCATCGGCGCGGGCGCGCAGCTTGCTGGCCGCATGTGCGCCCAGATCGAGCTTGGTGAATTCGAGGGCAGCCTCCTCGGCACGACTGAGCACCGTCTCCGGTAGGTCGATCTCGTCGATCAATCCCGCGGCCAGGGCGGTCTCGCCGAAGAACGTCTTGGACAGCCCGACAGACTGCTGATAAGCCGACGGCGTGAGGCGCAGCTTCATGACTGCCAAGGCCGCGTACGGGAGGACTATTCCGATGGCGACCTCATTGGCCTGAATGTTGTATCCCGGTGCGGCGATTCGGTGGTCGCCACTGCACAACAGGAATGACCCCATCGCGATGGCCGGACCGGTGCACGCCATCACGACCGGCTTCGGGTAGGACAGCAGCCGGTACGACAGTTCGAATCCGCCCCTGAGCATGTCGATCGCCGGCTGCACCTCGCCAGCGGTCAAGATCTTCAGGTCGAACCCAGCGCTGAACACCCGGTGGTTGCCGGCGATTACCACCGCACCGACGTCGTCGCGATCGGCGTTGTCGAGCGCCTCGTTGAGGGCCTGCTGCATGGTCGGCCCCAGAGCATTGACCTTCCCGTCGTCCATCGTGATCACCGCGATCGACTCGTCGCGACGGTAAGTGACCGGTCCGCTCATGATGCTCCTTCGGCCGCAGCGCGCTATTGATTTGTATCGACGTTACGAAACAAGGTTACGAAATGCAAGAGACGATCTCACAGCACCAGTGCTGACCCGACGCGGTCCAGAACGTGAGGGGAGGGAACTCCGTGGTCAGCCGGCCGGGGGCTTGGCCCGCTCGCCGAGACGGACGCGCAGGTCCTCCTCGAAGGCGACGACCGCGGGGTTGAGCTTCTCGGCCCGCAGGCGCTGCAGGTTCGGGTAGCCGGCGTCGCGCTCGGCGTCCCACTCGTCGGCGAACTTGCCCGACTCGATGTCGCTCAGCACCTCGCGCATCACCCCGGGGACGTCGAAGCCGTCGTATCGACCCGCCCGCGACATCTGGCCGTACTGGCTGGTCGGCGAGTGGTAGCGCATCTGGCTGGCGTAGCCCTCGAGCCGCAGCAGCCGGTAGCTCCGCTCGATCTCGCCCGAGAGCATGAGCTCGGTCATGATCGCCTCGAGCGGGATGCCGGCCCTCGACATCACCTCGACGAAGCTCACGGAGACCCGGGCCATGGCCGGGGCGAGCACCTGCTCCACCGCGAGGTCGAGGACGGCCTCCTGGCGCGGCGTCATCTCGATGGCACCTTGGCGCAAGCCGCCGACCGCCCGTCCGACGGCCAGCGTGCGGGCCAGCGCGGTCCCGGTGTTGTCCTTCTGGACACCGAGCGCGGTGATGAACCCTACGCCCTCCAGGTAGCACGCACGCACCTCGGGACCGAGCATCCGAGGGGCGACCATGCCGACGTCGCAATTGGGGTCGATCCGGTCGAAGGCCACCGCATATCCAGAGGCCAGCACCCATAATGCATCGGGTTTGGGCGTGATGGGCAGCTTGGGGATGATGTCGTCGGGGATGAGGGTGCAGATCACGTCGCACTCGCTCGCCGCCTCGATCTCGTGGGCGGTGAAGCCTTCGGCCTCGGCCTGGTCCCGGGTGGCGTCGGCCTGGGTGAAGACCTCCACTGCGAGGCCCGAGTCGCGCAGGTTGAGGGCCCATGAGCGGCCCTGGTTGCCGTACCCGACAACGGCAACCTCCTGCCCGTCCAGCACCGACAGGTTAGCGTCGGACTCGTAGTAGACGTTCGTCATCGGAATCCCCTCTGCACCGGTGCCCGCGGGATGCACGTCCCGTGCTGCTCATCTTCATAACACGCGACGGAACCTAGGCCCACAAGCAGCGACACTGTGCCGCTCCCCGAGTTCCTGCTGCCCTATCTGGCCCGCCAGTGCGAGCGGAAGAGCCGACACGACCTACTGTGGTCCGGTGACGACGGCGGGCACCTGAAGCGGCCCCACCCCACGTCGGGGTGGTTCGCCAAAGCCGTCGCCGAGTCGGGTATTCCGCGTGCCACGCCGCACGATCTTCGTCACACCGCGGCCAGCCTTGCGGTGTCGGCCGGAGCGAACGTCAAAGCGGTGCAGAAAATGCTCGGGCATGCCAGCGCGGCGATGACGCTCGACATCTACGCCGACCTGTTCGACGACGATCTGGAAGCGGTGGCGACCGCGTTGGATCAGGCCCGCTCGCGCGATTGTGTCCAAAATGTGTCCACGGGGTGGCCACGGGGCGCTCTCACGGCGGTCCAGCCGACCGACTGACAGGCCGCAGTCCGATGAACCTGACCCACAATTAGGCCGCTGACCTGCGGCTTCAGAAGTCCCAGTCCTCGTCCTCGGTGACGACGGCCTTGCCGATTACGTACGACGAGCCGGAGCCGGAGAAGAAGTCGTGGTTCTCGTCGGCGTTGGGCGACAACGCGGATAGGATCGCCGGGTTCACGTCGGTCTCATCGCGGGGGAACAGCGCCTCATAGCCGAGGTTCATCAACGCCTTATTGGCGTTGTAGCGCAAGAACTTCTTGACATCTTCGGTCAGCCCGACTTCGTCGTAGAGATCCTGGGTGTATTCCACCTCGTTGTCGTAGAGCTCGAAGAGCAGTTCGTAGGTGTAGTCCTTCAGTTCGGCGCGCTTGACGTCGTCGACGAGCGCCAGGCCACGCTGGAACTTGTAGCCGATGTAGTAGCCGTGCACGGCTTCGTCGCGGATGATCAGCCGGATCATGTCTGCGGTGTTGGTCAGCTTGGCCCGGCTCGACCAGTACATCGGCAGATAGAACCCGGAGTAAAAGAGGAAGCTTTCCAGCAGCGTGGACGCCACCTTGCGCTTGAGCGCCTCGTCGCCCCTGTAGTACTGCATGACGATCTCGGCCTTGCGCTGCAGGTTGGGGTTCTCCTCCGACCAGCGGAACGCGTCGTCGATCTCAGCGGTCGAACACAGCGTCGAGAAGATATTGCTGTAGCTGCGCGCGTGCACCGACTCCATGAACGCGATGTTGGTGTACACCGCCTCCTCGTGCGGGGTCAGCGCGTCCGGAATCAGGCTGACCGCCCCGACCGTGCCCTGGATGGTGTCCAGCAGCGTCAGGCCGGTGAAGACCCGCATCGTCATCTGTTTTTCGTGAGCCGTGAGGGTGCCCCAGGACGGGATGTCATTGGACACCGGCACCTTTTCCGGCAGCCAGAAATTGCCGGTCAGCCGATCCCAGACCTCGGCGTCTTTTTCGTCTTGCAGCCGGTTCCAGTTGATCGCCGAGACGCGGTCAATCAGCTTTATTTTGTCGCTCACCAGAACCCCACTTCACCAGACGGTTTGCCTGCGGTACTCAGGCCTCAGACACTACCCCTGGGGTACGACAAGGCGCTGCAACACAACAACTTGTGTTCGTCGTGTCGTGCACCGGGCCGCCCAGTTCGCCGGCGCCGCCGTCAGTCCAGGCCGGCGTGCCGCAGGGTATGGGTGAGACCGTTTTCGAGGGCGCTCAGCGCGACGTCGGTGAGGCGACTCAGTTCGTCTTGTTGTTGGTCCGGATCGTGCTCGCCTTTGCTCATCCAGGCTTCTAGTGCGGCGAACACCGCGGTAGCCAGGCTGTGTGCCGCGATGTCGGCGATCATCGCCCCATCGGCGGTGGTGTCGGATCGTTGATGAATGAAGCGCTGGATCTCGTCGGCCAGCTGATCCCGGAGCCGCCGAATGTGGCTGCTGATGATGTCCTGGTCCAGGTCGCGCGAGCGGATGGTGGCGGCTTCGCGGACCATCCGGAAATCAAATGGGAAGGCGTCCACGGCCTTACGTACCGACTGCGTGATGGGCTCGCCGTGCGGGCGCATTGCCAGCGCGCGCGCGAACCACTCGAAGCCGATGTCGTAGTCGGCGAAGATCACCGCGTGTTTCGACGGGAAGTGCCGGTAAAAAGTTCGCTCGGTGACCCCGACATCGGCGGCGATGTCGGCGACGCTCGTCTGATGCACGCCGTCGGCGACAAAGCGCTGCATCGCCGCCTGTAGCAGCGCCTGGCGCGTGCGTGCGCTGCGGCTCAGGGCGAGCATGCGATCACGGTAGTCGGCCATTCGGACTTCACTACGTCAGCACACACCAAATGTCACCATTGACGCAAATATGTCAGATGTGACATTGTGCGGTCGAGGCGAAGGATCACCACCGGATCGGGAGGCAGGTCAGCATGGCGGACTACGACGCGATCATCATCGGGGCGGGCCACAACGGTCTGGTCGCCGCCAACGTGCTGGCCAAGAACGGCGCGAAAGTCCTTGTCCTGGAACGGGCGCACTTCCTCGGCGGAATGGCCGCCACCCGGGAACTCTTCGACGGATACAAGCACAGTGTCGGCGCGTGGGCGGTTTTGATCTGGCGACAGGAGATGACCGACCGCTTGGAGCTGACCAAGTGGGGCTTCGAGCTGATGGATCAGTGGACATCAACGTGCACGTTCGGAGATCGCGAGGACACCCCGTTCGTGATGTACAACGACCTCGAACGCATGGCGCGTCACCTGCTCGACGATCACGGAGCCGACGTCGCGGCGGCCCTGGGCGGTTTGTTCGCCCACATCGGCCGGTTCGCACCGTATTTCGTCGACTCGGCGTTCGGTCCCCCGCCGGACATCATCGAGGTGATCGCCGCGCAACCCACACCCGAGGACCGCCACGATTTCGCCCAGATGTGGTACGGCAGCACGATGGACACGGTCCGCCGTTTCTTGGCGCCCGACCAAGGCCGCTGTATCCAAGGCTCGCTGGCGGCCATGTCCATCGACGCTTTCGACGGCGGCCCCTGGACCCCGGGCTCGAACGCGTCGACGCTGTACCACTACCTGATCGGCGGGGGCAATGTCGAATACATCATGCCGCGCGGTGGCATTGGCTCGCTGAGCACGGCGTTATGCCGCCGGGCCGAAGCGTTGGGCGCCGAGGTACAGATGAAGGCACACGTCAAGCAGATCCTGGTCACCGATGGACGTGCCACCGGAGTCGAACTGCGCGACGGCACAACGATTTCGGCCGACGCCGTGCTCTCGTCGCTTGACCCGTACACCACATTCGTGAATCTGGCCGGCGCGCAGAATTTTCCGCCCGATTACATCCGCAAGGTCAAGGAAATCAACTTCAACCTGGGATACATCCAGGCGCATCTGACCATTGACCAAGCCCCGCAATGGATCGAGCGGCTGCAGCCGTACATGCACGACAATGGGCAATGGTGTCCCACCGTCGCCTACGCGCCCTCACCGGAGTACATCAGCGACGCCTGGGAGCAATACCGAAAGGGCCAGCTTCCCGACGCCCCGCCAACCTACCTGTACATCCCCAGCATGGTCGACTCGTCGCTGGCGCCCGAAGGCAAGCACAGCGCAACCATTTTCACGCCGTACTTCCCGACCGGACTCGACGCCGACGAAAACCGAAGCTGGAAAGAGCAATACGCCGACACCTGCGTGAGAATCTTCGACAAGTTCGCGCCCGGGTTCGCCGACTCCGTCACCAACCGGGTTGTGTTCTCCAACCGGTACTTCGGCAGCACCTTCAGCGCACACGCCGGCGACTACTCACATGGCTTGCTGCAGCCCAACCAGCTGTGGACCGGTCGCGTCGTCGAGGGAGCCGACAAGTTCGCCACGCCACTCGACGGGCTCTTCCTATGCGGCCAGTGCACCCACCCCGGTCCGGGAGTGACCGGCATCCCCGGGTGGAACGGCGCCGAGGCGGCCCTCAAGCACCTCAACGCGCGCGTCGGGTGAGGGCGCAGGCAATACCCAACACACCATGTACCATTTGGTACATGTTTAACGAAGACAGTGTCGAGATCGATGCGCCGCCGCAACTGGTATGGGATGTTTTCAGCGATGTCGAGCGCTGGCCCGAGTGGACCGCCTCGGTGACGTCCCTGGTCGGGCGGGACGGACCCGCCCTCGCCGTCGGCAGACGGTTCGCGATCAAGCAGCCAGGCATGCAGAAGCTGGTCTGGAAGGTCACCGAGATCGACCCAGGCTCGTCCTGGACGTGGGTGCAACGCTCTCCCGGCGTGCTGGTCATCGCTCGCCACGACGTCAGTGCCCAACCCGGCGGCCGTACCCTGGTGCGCCAGCAACTCGACCAGCGCGGTGTGCTCGGTGCGCTTGTCGGGCGGTTGATGGTCAAGAAGACCAAGCGCTTCCTCGAACAGGAGGCCCAAGGCCTCAAGGCCCGGTCTGAGCAGCTCAGCCGCGCCAGTGGTCCGCACTCCTGACTTGGAGCGGCGCCGACAACTACTCGACGCGCTCGTTGAAGAGTTCGCCGCCGGCGGCGTCGGCGACCGATCGCTGCGCGATGTGGCCGACGCGGTCGGCACAAGCCATCGAATGCTGCTGCACCACTTCGGATCTCGAGAAGGTCTGCTGATTGCGATCGTCGAGGAGGCCGAGCGCCGCCAGATGGCTCTCGTCCCTGATTTGCCGATGAATCCGGCCGAAGGCTTTGCCGCAATGTGGGCTGACCTTCGTCGCCCCGAACTGCGCCAGTTGGAACGCCTCTTCTTCGAGTGCTACGCGCGCGCGGCCCAAGGCGAAAAGCCGTTCACGCGTATCATTCCCGGTGCCGTCGACGGCTGGCTGCGCGAGGTCGAGGCTAACGCCGACGCGCCATACGATCGTGCGATGGCAAGGCTCGGGCTGGCCGTCACCCGTGGCCTGCTGCTGGATCTGGTGGCCACCAACGATGATGCCGGCGTCGACGCGGCGGCGAAAGCCTTCGCCGATCTGCTCAGGGTCGCGTCACGCGATTGACGCGCGAGCCGCAGTACGCGCGACTATGCGGGAGACTACTTCGCTTTTGGCAACAGCGAAATGATCGTGTCGATGAGCTCCTCGGCGTTGGTGTGCCACTTATCCAAATCCAGGTGGCCGCTCAGATCCAAGCCCGTGATGCCGTGGGCGCTGGTCAAAAGGAGCGCTCCATAGCGTCTCGCCCGCCGCGGACCGGTGATGCGCCCCACGATGTCGAGAAACAGGTCCTGCGCGCGTTCGGCTGCCCGGACCGCGGCCGTCGGGTCACCCGTCGGCGTAGTGAACATCAGGCGGTACAGGTGGGGCCGGGTGCGGCCGATGGTGACCAGCGAAAGCAGAGCGGATCGCAAGGACTCCTCGGGCGAGTCGTCGCTGGTGCCCAACACCTCGAGCACATCACCCAATTCGCTCAACGCGTTTGTGGCCAAGACGGTGAGCAGAGATTCCTTGTCGGCGAAGTGGCGATACGCCGCCGAGCGCGACACGCCGCTGCGAGCACCCACCTCGCGCAGCGTCACTGCCTCGACTCCACCGAGGTCGAGTAAGATCCCCGCCGCCTCGAGCAGCGAACGGCGCGTGGCCGCCGCACTCTCCGATCGTGTCGTCACCCGCAGAGCATAAGCCGGTTGTTCAGTTGACAACGTCTACTCAACTGCTAGTTTGAGATGACAGCGTCAACTCAAATACCCAACCCACTCGATGGAGACCGCCATGAATTCCTCGAATCGCGCCGACCGTAATGATCTGATTGTCGTGACCGGTGCATCGACAGGTATTGGCGCAGCCTGCACTCGAGAACTGGCCCACAAGGGTTTTCACGTGCTTGCCGGTGTGCGCCGCGAGGCGGACGCCGACGCGCTGCGCGCTGACGGCATCGAGCCGTGCATCCTCGACATCACCGTCGAATCGGACGTAGCCGCGATCGCCGACCGTGTCGCGCGCGATCCGCTGCATCGTCCCCTGCGCGCGCTGGTCAACAACGCCGGGATAGCGGTCAATGCGCCAGTCGAAACGCTGCCGGTGGCAGAGTGGCGCCGGCAGTTCGAGGTCAATCTGTTCGGTCACATCGCGATCACCCAGGCGCTGTTGCCGGCCCTACTGAGTAGCGCGGGCACCGTGGTGAACATCAGTTCCGTCGGCGGGAAGGTGGTCTTGCCGACTTATGGCGCGTACGCCGGTTCGAAGTTCGCCCTCGAGGCCGTCAGTGACGCCTTGCGACGTGAGGTCGCGGAGCTGGGCATCAAGGTCGTCGTCATCGAACCCGGCGCAGTCAAGACCCAGATGGCGGAGCGCGGAATCGCCACCGCGGAGGGGCTACAGGTGAACATGACCGCTGCCCAACTCGCACGCTACGGCGATCTCACCGCAGCCGTTGCGGCACAAGCCCGATCGTTCAACGACATCGGCGTTTCGGCCGAACACGCCGCACAAGTGATCGCCAAGGCCGCGACCGCGTCTCGTCCCCGGACTCGCTACACCATCGGACGCGACGCTGCGATCCTCGTGCGGATCAGCCGCGTCGTATCCGACCGGGTCCTGGACCGCATAGTGCGCCTGAACCTTCGGTCCTTTGTCAAAGGCTCGCAGTCAAGCGCACGACACGACGCGCAGGCGACTTCGCTCGGCGCCTAGACGATCAGCCTTGAGCGGCCACCGCCGAGCGCCCGGCGCGTGAGCCCTTGCCCACCCCGAAGAACTGGCTTTAGGAGGAATTGTTCTCGGGGCGCAAGACCATCACGGGGATGGGCCGCTGAGTCCGTTGCTGATACGCCGCGTACCCGGAGTACCCGGCGTTGGCCGCCTTCCAGGTCCGTTCGCGCTCCTCGCCTTCGGCCTCGTGAGCTACGCACGAAACCTCGCCACGGTGCGGAACAAGCAGAGCGCACCGTGGGTGTGCCTTTAGATTGTGATACCAGGCGGGGTTGCGTTCCTGGCCGCCCGCCGACGCGATCAAAACCCAACCGCCGTCATGTTCAAACGCGAACACCGGAACATCACGGGCCTTCCCGCTCTGGGCGCCAGTGCAACGCAGCAGCATCGAGTTATCCGCATAGCCAGTGCCGACGGTCATATTCAGCGAGCCGTTCGACCACCGCATTAATCGCTTGTCGATGCGCTGGATCACATGAAGGGTGGTCCAGACACCGAGGGGGGAGCGAATGAACCTATCGATCAGGCGTTGGTAGAGGCCCATGGTCGGAGCATATGTTGTGTCTTCGTTGCGCGGGTCAATTCGCGCCTGTATCTCGCCTCGGCGTGGCTGATGCGGCCTGTGCGGCCCATTTTAGGGAGCCTGAACTGGGGTTATGCCTGCCCGGCGGGGCTCAGGTCTGTCTGGCCGTGTGTACGGAGTACTCCGAAGAACTGGTACTCCTCGGGCTGGACCGATCGGGTTGCCCGCCAGTACTCCCAGGTGTAGCCGCCCCACAGCACCGTGTTCTTGCCGTGCTCGTCGAGGTACCAACTGCTGCAGCCGCCGGTGTTCCAGACGGAATCGGCGAGTCGGCTTTGCAGCGCATCGTTGAAGCGGTCCTGCGCGGCCCGCGTCGGAGCCAGCGCCTGGGCACCCAACTTGTCGCAGGTCTTGATCGCGTCGGCGACGTAGCGGATCTGGGATTCGATCATGAACACCACCGAGTTGTGCCCCAACCCGGTGTTGGGTCCCAGCAGGAAGAACAGGTTAGGCACGTCGGCGACGGTGATCCCGCGGTGGGCACCGATGCCTTCCCGGTTCCAGCGGTCCACCAGGTCCTCACCGTGCAGGCCCTTGATTTGGACATAGGTGTAGGAGTCGGTGACGTGGAAGCCGGTGCCGTACACGATCACGTCGGCCTGGCGTTCGATGCCGTCGGCGGTGACGATCCCGTCGCGGGTGATGCGGGCGATGTGGTCGGTGATCAGTTCTGTCTTCGGGTCGGCGACCGCGCCATAGTAGGTGGAGGAGTTCAGGATTCGCTTGCAACCGATGCGATAACGCGGGGTCAGCTTGCGACGCAGCTCGCGGTCCTTCACCGAGCGGCGGATGTTGTATTTGGCGTAGGCCTCGATGAACCTCAGCATGTTCGGCCGCTTGGTCATGCCGAACGCCAGCGCCTCCTGCGACCAGTAGATGCCGGCGCGCACCATTGCACGCAGCCCCGGTACATTCTCCATGGCCCGACGCAGCGCTACGGGGAGCTCGGGGTTGGAGCGCGGCACCACCCACGGCGGAGTGCGTTGGTAGAGCTGAAGTTCGGCGACCTGCCCGACGATCTCCGGCACGATCTGGATCGCGCTGGCGCCGGTTCCGATCACCGCCGCGCGCTTGCCGGTGAGGTCGACGCTGTGATCCCACTCCGCGGAATGGAAAGCGGGGCCGTGGAATTCATCGCGACCTTCGAAATCGGGGATGGACGGGATATGCAACGCCCCGGCGCCCAAGATCAGGAACTGTCCGACGTATTCCGTTCCGTCGCTGGTGAATACGTGCCAACGGTGTTCGTCTTCGTCCCAGTGGCCGCGATCGACCAGCGAGTTGAACTCTATGTAGCGGCGCAGCCCATATTTCTCGGTGACCCCTTTGAGGTAGTCCCAGATCTCGGGCTGATAGGAGAACGGGTTCTTCCAGTCCGGCTTGGGCTCGAAGGAAAACGAGTACAGATGAGACGGGATGTCGCAGGCGCAGCCGGGGTAGCTGTTGTCCCGCCAGGTGCCGCCGACGTCGTCGGCCTTCTCCAGGATGACGAAATCCACACCCTGCTGCTGCAGCGCGATGGCCATACCCAAACCGGAGAATCCGGTCCCGATGATGATGGCGCGGGTGTGCACCGGCTCCGGGGCCTCGGGCCCCGGGATTGGGTCAGTCTCGGCTTGTGTCATGGCATCGGTCACGGTGGATCGGTCTTCCTATTGAGGCCTGGGCACCTAACCTCAAAATACCCAGCAAATACCCAGTACCCAGGGTATCGGATAGCACGAGTGTTATCGATGGCCGCAGCGATGTCAACGCGGCGCTCGCTCAGCTCGCGGCAGGATTGCTGGGCACCACATTGTGAATCGGCTGGTCAGGGTCCACCGTGATGCCGAGCACCTCGGCGGTGCCGACGATGACCCCCATCATGATGGTGGTCAGATGGGCGACGAATTGCTCACGCGGCATGCGCCGCGGGCTGTCCGGGTCGGGGCCCAGCCACCATTCGGTGGCCGACGCGGCCGATCCGAAGGCCGCGTGTGCGGCGAGTTCGAGCGCCGCGTGGTCCAACTCCATTTCCCGCAGCTCGTTGTCGAACATGTCGGCCATGGCCAACGTGATCTCCCGGCCTTCGTTGAGAGTCCGAATCGTCGACTCGGAGGTACCTCCCGAGGGAGCCTGAATGAAGACCCGCAGCACATTGGGATGTTTGTCGACCAGGGTGACGTACTCCTCAACACTGCGCCGGATGACCACGCGCGCCGAGTCGGTGGCCAAGTTGATCGACGGGAAGATCGCCGCCCACAGCATGTCGCGCAACCGCTCCCCGATCGCCTGGAACAGATCGGACTTGTCGTGGAAATGCCGGTAGATCTTCGGTTTGGCGGTGCCGGCCTCTTCGGCGATTTCCCGCACGCTCAGCTCGGGTCCCAGGCGGTCGATGGCGCGGAACGCCGCGTCGACTATTTCGCCGCGTACCTTCTTGCGGTGTTCGCGCCAACGTTCGCTGCGCGCGTCGACCTTTGCCCCGGGCTTCACGCTGGGGTGGGGCCGAGGAATTCTCACCACATCAAGCACCATACCGCGTTGCAGCCGCTGACCTGCGCAGACTGCGTATCCCGAGACGGTCGCTAGCCCAGCGCGGCGTCACAGCATGCAGGACACGCAACCCTCGACCTCGGTGCCTTCCAGCGCCAACTGCCGTAGCCGGATGTAGTAGAGCGTCTTGATTCCCTTGCGCCAGGCGTAGATTTGCGCCTTGTTCACATCGCGGGTGGTAGCGGTGTCCTTGAAGAACAACGTCAGCGAGAGCCCTTGGTCCACGTGCTGGGTGGCCGCGGCGTAGGTGTCGATGATCTTCTCGTAGCCGATCTCGTAGGCGTCCTGGTAGTACTCCAGGTTGTCGTTGGTCATGTAGGGCGCCGGGTAGTAGACCCGCCCGATCTTGCCCTCCTTGCGGATCTCGACCTTGGACACGATGGGGTGGATCGACGATGTCGAGTGGTTGATGTAGGAGATCGACCCGGTCGGCGGGACCGCCTGCAGGTTCTGGTTGTAGATGCCGTGCGCGGCCACGGACTCCTTCAGCCGTTTCCAATCGTCCTGGGTGGGGATACGGATGTCTGCATCGACGAACAGCTGACGCACCTTCTCGGTCTGCGGCTCCCACACCTGCTCGGTGTACTTGTCGAAGAATTCTCCGGACGCGTACTTGGACCGCTCGAAACCCTTGAAGTGCGTGCCGCGTTCGATCGCGATGCGGTTGGAGGCCCGCAGTGCGTGATACAGCACCGTATAGAAGTAGATGTTGGTGAAGTCGATACCTTCCTCGGAACCGTAGAAGATGCCCTCGCGAGCCAGGTAGCCGTGCAGGTTCATCTGCCCAAGCCCGATCGCGTGGGAATCGTTGTTGCCCTGCTCGATCGAGGGAACCGAGGTGATGTGCGTCTGGTCGCTTACCGCAGTCAACGCGCGGATCGCGACCTCGATCGTCTGGGCGAAGTCCGGCGAGTCCATCGTCTTGGCGATGTTGAGAGACCCCAGGTTGCACGAAATGTCTTTGCCCACCTTGGCATACGACAAGTCATCGTTGAACAATGACGGTGTGGACACTTGCAGGATCTCCGAGCACAGGTTCGAATGGGTGATCTTGCCCTCGATGGGGTTGGCCCGGTTCACCGTGTCCTCGAACATGATGTACGGATAGCCGGACTCGAACTGCAGCTCGGCCAGCGTCTGAAAGAACTCCCGTGCCTTGATCTTGGTCTTGCGGATGCGCGCGTCGTCTACCATCTCGTAGTACTTCTCGGTCACCGAGATGTCGGCGAACGGCACGCCGTAGACCCGTTCCACGTCGTAGGGCGAGAACAGGTACATGTCCTCGTTCTTCTTAGCCAGCTCGAAGGTGATGTCGGGGATCACCACGCCCAGGCTCAGCGTTTTGATCCGGATCTTCTCGTCGGCATTCTCCCGCTTGGTGTCCAGGAACCGGTAGATGTCGGGGTGATGTGCCTGCAGGTACACCGCGCCGGCGCCTTGGCGCGCACCCAGCTGATTCGCGTAAGAGAAGGAGTCTTCGAGCAGCTTCATGATGGGGATCACGCCCGAAGACTGGTTCTCGATGTTCTTGATCGGTGCACCGTGCTCGCGAATGTTGCTCAGCAGCAACGCAACTCCCCCACCGCGCTTGGACAGCTGCAGGGCGGAGTTGATCGATCGCCCGATCGACTCCATGTTGTCCTCGATGCGCAGCAAGAAGCAGCTCACCGGTTCGCCACGTTGCTTCTTGCCCGAGTTCAAAAACGTCGGGGTGGCAGGCTGGAACCTGCCGTCGATGATCTCGTCGACCAGCTTCTCAGCCAGCCCGGTGTCGCCGGCCGCCAACGTCAGCGCGACCACCACGACGCGGTCCTCGAAGCGCTCCAGGTAGCGCTTTCCGTCGAACGTCTTCAGCGTGTACGAGGTGTAGTACTTGAACGCGCCGAGAAACGTTGGGAAGCGGAACTTCTTGGCGTAGGCACGGTCCAGCAGCGTCTTGACGAAGTTGCGTGAGTACTGGTCGAGAACCTCACGCTCGTAGTAGTTCTCGCGGATCAGGTAGTCGAGCTTCTCGTCCTGATTGTGGAAGAAGACCGTGTTCTGGTTGACGTGCTGCAGGAAGTACTGCCGCGCCGCGAGAACGTCCTTGTCGAACTGAATCTTGCCGTCTGCGTCATACAGATTCAGCATGGCGTTCAGCGCGTGGTAGTCCGTTTCGTCGGGCAACACGTGCGTGCCGGCGGTTACAGGCTCTGCAGCGACGGTTGGTGGCACGTCTGTTCCTTCCAAAAGTCAGCGAGACCGGCACGGACGGCATCCACGTCGTCCGGGGTTCCCATCAGTTCGAAGCGGTAGAGGTACGGAACGCCACACTTGCGGGAGACCACGTTCCCCGCGTAGGCGAATTCGGCACCGAAGTTGTTGTTGCCCGCCGCGATGACGCCGCGGATCAACGACCGGTTGTGCTCGTTGTTCAAAAAGGCGATGACCTGTTTGGGGACATAGCCACCGTCGTTGATGTCCGGGGTGGCCCGGCCGCCGCCGTAGGTGGGCAGTATCAGTACGTACGGCTGGTCGACCTCGATACGGCCATGCAGCGGTATCCGCGTGGCGGGAACACCCAGCTTCTGCACGAAGCGGTGGGTGTTCTCCGACACGGAAGAGAAATAGACCAGGTTGCGCGACTGCACCGCAACCTCCTTACTTACTTATCGTCTGCTGCTTCAGGCGCTCAGCGCGGCACCGGCGAGCGCCTTGATGCGGTCGGGCCGGAAGCCCGACCAGTGGTCGTTTCCTGCCACCACCACGGGGGCCTGTAGGTAGCCCAGCGCCATCACGTAGTCCCGCGACTCGGAGTCCAGGGTGATGTCGACCTTCTCGTAGGCGATGCCCTGCCTGTCCAGAGCCTTGAAGGTGGCGCTGCACTGCACGCATGCCGGCTTGGTGTACACGGTGACGCTCATGGATGCCGCTCCTTTGCGGAAGGTCGGGAACTTTGTCACGGACTGGCAACTGCTGGGGGTACTACGTCTGTGCTATGTTCAGCGGTCCGTCAAGGCCCCAGATTCCCGTTTGCGGATGTCAGGCCGAACGACCTGGCGGTACCGATTCCGGGAGGTTCACCATGCCCGGCTGGCGTGGTGATCCTGGGATCTGCCGGCCCTCGAAACACTACACCTAGTGGCTGACAAGATGTCGAGATACAAGATGTTCTGAATAACAATTTTGAAATTCCCTGGTCGTGAGCCCTGTCTCGCGCACCCGCCCGGCGTGTCGCAGATCACATATCGCGCCGCGGGTGCTCGTAGGCGTAGGTATATCACCGGCCACCGACACCGCCGGCGCCGTCGTCGCGCGTGCCCCCCGCCAGCAAAGCCGCCAGGGGCAACTGGCGGCTTTGACTATTTACTTGTTGCCAACGTTGCTGGTCGTCGGCGAGCGGCTTGTTGGATACCGCTAAATTCAGCTGACTTCGGCGGCGAGCTTGCCGACGATGTCGCGCACATTCTCCGAAAGTTCCGCGTGCTCCGCCGGAGTCTTGCCCTGCAGGGTTTGGAACGGCACCGAGAGTTTGATCGTCTCGACCACCCGGGCACCGGCGATGCCGAACGACTTACGGGTCTCGTCATGCGCCCAAACGCCGCCGTACTGACCCATCGACCCTCCAATGACAGCCAGTGGCTTGTCCTTCAACGCGCCGTTGCCGAAGGGGCGAGATAGCCAGTCGATCGCATTCTTGACGACCGCCGGAATGCTGCCGTTGTACTCGGGAGTGACCACCAGAGCGGCGTCGGCGTCGCCCGCCGCGGCGCGCAGCGCGACGGCCGGGGCCAGCGCCGGGGCGTCAGGGTTCATTGCGTCGTCGATGTCCTCGTTGTAGAACGGCAGCTCCCCGAGCCCTTCAAACACCGTGACGGTGACCCCGTCTGGAGCGACCACTGCCGCCAGCTCGGCGATCTTGCGGTTGATCGACGCCGCGCGCAGGCTGCCCACCAAGGCCAATACTTTGATGTCCGAGTTCTCTGGCACTGTTCCGTTCCCTTCGGTTGTTGGTCTACATCTTTCCCCACGACCAAACCGGACTCTGGTCCGCTTTATTCCGGACGCGTTAAAGTGCAGGTATGAGCGAGCGGTTGCGCGAGTTGCCGGTGTCCGCTCCCCAAGAACCCCCGCAAGAGCGAGGGGACGCCGCGCGCAATCGCGCGCTCTTACTGGATGCGGCGCGCCACCTGGTCACCCAACGCGGCGCGGACGCCGTCACCATGGATGATGTTGCCGCGGCCGCCGGGGTCGGCAAAGGCACCGTGTTCCGCCGATTCGGCAGCCGGGCCGGCCTGATGATGGTGCTGCTCGACGAGGACGAGCGGGCCAGTCAGCAGGCATTTCTGTTCGGCCCGCCGCCGCTGGGCCCGGATGCGCCTCCGATGGATCGGTTGGTGGCGTTCGGCCGGGAGCGGATCGGATTCGTCCACACCCACCACGCGCTGTTGTCGGCGGCCAACCGCGATCCGCACACCCGCCACGTTGGGGCGGCAGCGGTGCAGCGCACCCACGTGCGGGTGCTCTTGCAGACGGCAGACACGACCGGCGACCTCGATGTCCAGACCGACGCGCTGCTGGCTCTGCTCGACGCCGACTACATAGAGCATCAACTCAACGACGGTGGTCACACCTTGGAGACGTTGGGCGATGCGTGGGAGAGTCTGGCACGCAAGCTCTGTGGGCGGTGATCACACCCGATGGTCGCGCCGACACCGAGGTGGGTCTTGCACGTCGACCTCGACCAGTTTCTGGCGTCGGTAGAACTGCGGCGTCACCCCGAGCTGGCCGGGCTGCCGGTCATCGTCGGCGGCAGCGGCGATCCGACCGAACCGCGCAAGGTCGTCACCTGCGCCTCATATGAGGCCCGCGAGTTCGGTGTGCACGCGGGCATGCCGTTACGCACCGCCGCTCGCCGCTGCCCCGACGCCACATTCTTACCGTCGGATGCAGCCGCCTACGACGCCGCCTCCGACCGGGTGATGGGGTTGTTGCGCGACCTGGGATACCCGGTCGAGGTGTGGGGCTGGGACGAGGCGTATCTCGCAGTGGCGGCCGACGACAGCGTCGATCCCACCCAAATCGCCGAGCAGATCCAAACCGTCATCTTCTCCGAAACCGGGTTGTCCTGCTCGGTAGGCATCAGCGACAACAAGCAGCGCGCCAAGGTCGCCACCGGTTTCGCAAAACCGGCCGGCATCTTTGTCCTCACCGACGCGAACTGGATGAATGCGATGGCCGACCGCCCAGTCGACGCGCTGTGGGGTGTGGGACCCAAGACCGCGAAAAAGCTTGCAGCCCTGGGCATAACGACGGTACGGGAACTTGCCCACAGCGATGCCGAGCTGCTGACGTCCACATTCGGCCCGCGCACCGGCCTATGGCTGCTGCTGCTCGCCAAGGGTGGGGGCGACGCAGACGTCAGCGCCGAGCCATGGGTTCCGCGCTCCCGTAGCCACGTCGTGACGTTTCCGCGTGATCTCACTGACCGCGCCGAAATGGACTCGGCGATAACAGAACTGGCCCAGCGAGCACTCGACGATGTTGTGGACGCGGGACGCATCGTCACCCGGGTGGCGATCACCGTGCGCACCGCGACGTTTTACACCCGCACCAAGATCCGCAAGCTGGCGGCGCCCACCACCGATCCCGACGTGATCGTCGCAGCCGCCCTGCGCGTCCTGGACCTCTTCGAGCTGGACCGGCCGGTCCGGTTACTCGGGGTACGGCTGGAACTCGAGATGCCCGAATAGTTTCAGTGCGGCACCGGGCTGGGCCGAAGCGCGCGCGTGAAGATCGCGTTGACCTGGCGCATCGCCACGCTGTAGGGCCACCACGCCAGCCGTTTGAATGCATAGAGCGCCCGAATGTCTTGCGATGTGTAGATCAGGTATCTGTTTTTCGCCACTCCGGCCAAGATCTTCTCGGCCGCCGTTTCGGGCGACACGGCGTGATGACCGAAGCGGTCCACCCAGCGGCTCACCGTGGGATCCTCGCGGTCGACGCCGGCGATCTCGACCGTCTTGACCAGCGGCGTCTTCACCGCGCCCGGCACCACGACCGACACCCCGATGCGGTGCCGGGCCAGGTCGAAGCGCAGCACCTCGGACAATCCGCGCAATCCGTACTTGCTGGCGCTGTAGGCCGCATGCCATGGCAACCCGACCAGCCCCGCCGCCGACGACACGTTGACCAGATGCCCACCCCGGCCGGCGGCCATCATCGGCGGGACGAACGTCTCGATGACGTGGATGGGCCCCATCAGGTTGATTGCGATCATCTTGCTCCACTGTTCGTGGGTCAGCCGGTCGACGGTCCCCCAGGCCGACACTCCGGCGATGTTCATCACGACGTCCATGCTCGGATGCTTGGCGTGGATGTCGGCGGCGAACGACGCCACATCGTCATAGTCGGCGATATCGAGCACCTTGTGCTCGGGCACTTGCGCACCCAGCGCGCGGGCGTCGGCCGCGGTTAGTTCCAGACCCTCGGGGTTGCGGTCGGTCAGATAGAGTTCGGCCCCCTGCGCGGCCAGCCGCAACGCGGTGGCGCGGCCAATGCCGCTCGCCGCCCCGGTGACAAGACACCGCTTCCCCGCGAAATACGCCTTCTGCGCCATGGCGGTGACGATACCGGCGGTAACGGCGACGTCGGCGGGTTACCTCGGGCCGCCGCTCCAGAGCGAGTTCAGCCACAACTGCTCGAGGACCCGCACGCGGCGATCCACGTCGCCATCGCGGCCGGCCAGGATAGGGTCGCCGGTCAGTGTCAGCGCGGTAGTTCCCGCCAGGGTGCGGACCAGCATCGGGATGTCGTCGCTGATCGGATTCGCGGTCCCGGACTTCATCTCGGCCTCGACGATCGCGGCGATCGCGCGCAACACACCCTCGAACTGCTGCTCGAGAATGTCGCGAATCTCGATATCGGTGTGGCGGGCGGTATTGCAGGCCACCATTACCGGGTCGTTGTGCGCGTAGACCGCGGCGGCGCTGCCCACCATCCGCTTGGCGAACTGCTCCGGCGACTCGCCCGGCTGACGGGGCGCGAAGTACTGGGTGAGTTCTTCGAGTTCTTCGACGGCCTCGGCCAGGATCTGGGCGAGCACAGCGTATTTGGAGTCGAAGTAGAAGTAGAAGCCCGAGCGGGCAACCCCGGCGCGCAAGCTGATGGTGCTGACGGACAGCTCCGCGAACGGCCTCTCCTGCAGGAGTTCACGCACTGCCCGCAGGATCGCTTGCCGGTGCTTGTCGCCTCGCCGTCGCAGGGCCGGCTCGTCCGGCTCCGGATGTGTGGCGTGGCTGCTCACCCCCTCGACATTGCACCACGTCGCCCAAAAAGCAAACTTGACAGCCGTCAAGTTTTTCGCGAAGGATGATTCTCACGTGACTGTGCTCACCTGTCCCGGGCCCGCAAAGGAGCGTCTATGCCCGCCACCATCAGCACCCGGCACTACCTGCTCGATCAGGCGCGGCGCCGGTTCACCCCGTCGATCAACAACTTTCCCGGCATGGGCCTGGTGGAACATAGGCTGCTGAAGACTCAATTCCCGGAGCACAAGCTCGCCGACCCGCCGCCGGGTAGCGGGCTCGAGCCGGTCCTCGGTGATGCGGGGCTGCCGTTCGTCGGGCACCTCATCGAGATGATGCGCGGCGGACCGGACTATCTGATGTTCCTCTACCAGACCAAGGGTCCGGTCGTGTTCGGGGACTCACCAGTCCTGCCGGGGGTCGCGGCGCTGGGCCCGGACGCAGCGCAGGTCATCTACTCCAACCGCAACAAGGACTACTCGCAGCAGGGGTGGGTCCCGGTGATCGGGCCGTTCTTTAACCGCGGGCTCATGCTGCTCGACTTCGACGAGCACATGTTCCACCGCCGGATCATGCAGGAGGCGTTCGTCCGCTCCCGGCTGGTCGGCTACGTCGAGCAGATGGACAAGGTCGTGTCGCAAGTGATCGCCAACGATTGGGTGGCCAACGATGCGCGCTTCCTTCTTTATCCGGCCATGAAGGAACTCACCCTCGACATCGCCTCGATGGTGTTCATGGGCCATGAGCCCCGCACCGACCGCGAGCTGGTCACCAAGGTGAACAAGGCATTCACTGTCACCACCCGCGCGGGCAACGCGATCATCCGCACCAGCGTGCCCCCGTTCACCTGGTGGCGTGGCCTCAAGGCGCGCGAACTGCTGGAGAACTACTTCCGCGAACGGGTCAAGAAACAACGCGGAAAGGGCGGCACAGACCTGCTGTCGGTGTTGTGCCAGACCGAAGACGAGGACGGCAACAAGTTCTCCGACGAGGACATCGTCAACCACATGATCTTCTTGATGATGGCCGCCCACGACACGTCGACGTCGACGTCGACGACGATGGCCTATCAGCTGGCCGCCCACCCGGAGTGGCAGCAGCGCTGCCGCGACGAATCGGACCGTCTCGGCGACGGGCCACTCGACATCGAATCGCTGGAGAAGCTGGAGTCGCTCGACCTGGTGATGAATGAGTCGATCCGGTTGGTGACGCCCGTCCAGTGGGCGATGCGGCAGACGGTGCGCGACACCGACCTGCTCGGCTACTACATACCCAAGGGCACCAACGTCATCGCGTATCCCGGGATGAATCATCGTCTGCCGGAGTACTGGACCGATCCGCTGAAATTCGACCCGGAGCGGTTCACCGAGCCGCGCAACGAGCACAAACGACACCGCTATCAGTTCACGCCGTTCGGCGGCGGCACACACAAGTGCATCGGGATGGTGTTCGGCCAATTGGAGATCAAGACGATCCTGCACCGGCTGCTACGCCGCTACCGGCTGGAACTGCCCCGGCCTGGCTACCAGCCATGCTGGGACTACGGTGGCATGCCGATACCGAAGGACGGTATGCCGATTGTGCTGCGCCCGCTCTGACGCTGCGGGGATTACGCAGCGCTTTCGGCGCTGAATAGCCGGTTGGCGCAGGCGATCACCGCGCGCAGCGCCGACTGCGTCGGGTCGCCCGACCAGCCCATTGCCCACTCGGAACGGGTTCCGTTGCTGCCGCAGATGAAGGTGGCGGTGCCTTCGCCCGAGCGAATCTGATGGAACTTCAGCGTTTCGACGGTGATCCCGCGCTCGTGCAACATCGCGGTGAGAGCGGCGATCGGCCCGCCGGCGGCAGCCGTCGAGGTGCTGATGCGATCGCCGACGGCGATCATCGCCCGGAAGTTGCGTGCTTGTGGCCCCAGCCGTCCGGCCGGCCGCTCGGCGTCGGTGCACGCCCAGTGCCCTAGTTGGAGCGGGCCGGCCGTATGACTGTAGGTCGCGACGAAGTTCTCCCACGACATCGCCTCGGCCTGCTCCCGCAGACCACGCGGCAACGCCGCGCCGAAGTGGTGGCCGAACCATGCGCCGGCGCCGCATTGGCGCGCCGAGACGTCCGGATTCGGACTGGAAAGAGGCTTCGAAAGAGGCTTAGAAAGAGGCTTCGAAAGTGGCATCGTGTCGGTCTTCTCTGATCAGCAGGAGCGACCGACGGTAGTAGCTTCCGACCCACAGCGGGGGGTCGGTCTGGATCAGACCCCGCTGCGGGTGCTGGCTACTACGGCACGCTCGAGAAGACGCACGAGCGCCGAGATTAGCCGTCGAGGGTCGGCAGCGCAACTTCCTTTTCCCGTCACACCGACTACCTTTACCGCAGTTTCAGTACGAAGGCGGCCAGTGAAACCAGCGACAGCACCGCTGAGAACGCCACATTGATACGTGTCGGCAGCGCAGTGCTCGAGGCGTCCGCGCGCAGCAGCTCTAGACCGAACCGGCCAATTCCATACGCTGCGGCCGAGCCGAGAAACAACAACCCCGGACGCCCGGATGGCGCGTACAACGACAATCCGACGCCCAAAATGATTGCTGACCAAGCTGCTTCGAAAAGCTGTGTCGGATAGCGGCGCTTCCATTCGCCGCGGTCATCAGGCAGCCACAACCCGAAGGGCCCCGGCGTTTCTCGTCCGGAGCAGCACCCGTTGATCAGGCAACCGATACGCGTCGCAGCCATCCCGACCAACATGATGATGGCCGCACCGTCCCAGAATCGCCAGAACTCCAAACCCATGAGGCGCAGCACCGGCCACGAGACCGCAAAGCTGAGCACCAAGCCGCCGTAGAGCCCGGCGCCGGCGTCGGTCGCGCGCACGGTGCCGGTTCGGTTGGCAAGAAATGTCGGATGACCGATGAAGTACCAGAGGCGGGAACCAATCAGGGCGGATACCAGGAGGATTAGAGCGGATACCGCGAAGCGCGACGCTGGGCGACCGGCCGGGAACCGCTGCGGCGGTTCCCGGCGATTGCTCCGCTTTATCCGGTCGGCCGTGGCGATGGATCAAACCGCAGATATGCCTGAATCGTCGTACCGGCTGTCGTGCTGTGGGTACGCACCAAATCCGATATGGCGTTCACCAGAAACAGCCCGCGACTGGCGGGGCCACTGGGGCCCGGGTTCAGGCGGCCCACCAGCTGGTCATCGAGCCGTCCGCTGTCGCGCGCCTCACAGACCAAATGCTCATCGTTCCGCCAGAACGCCAGCCTGCATGCGCCGTCGGTGTACATCAAGCTGTTGGTGGCTAACTCGGTGGCGACCAATTGCAAATCCTCGATGCTGTCCTGGGACAGTCCAACCCAGTCGGCGTAGTTGACGGCGAAAGACCGCGCCAGTCGCAGATCCGCTGACTTGCGGACCATGTACGTGACAGCGCCCGGATTGACGGGCAGCGGCTGGTTGCAGCGCGCCAGTACATCATCGGGCGCGTACTCGGCGCTGCGATGCAGCGAACCGCAGCTCCACAGCATCGGGTGAGTAGCCCGGGCATCCGCCAGCACGTCGTCATCCAGCCGGCTCGCGTCGTACAGGCACAATCCCGTCACCTGACGACCTTCGAACGCTTCGTTCACCAGCGCCTCATGCTGTGCGCAAGCCAAGCGCTCATTTGCGGTACGGCGTGGCCAGACAATTTCGCTGACAATGCGCACCCGCCGGTCGGGGTGTTCCTCGACGAAGGAGCCCTCCATGGCCATAAATCGGCTCGGGTTGCGGGCGACCTGAGTGGTGTCGGCCATTTGCAATCCGTCCGGCACTAAACCGCCCGCGCCACACAGTTCGTCATGCACCAGCGCCATCATGTCGCCGGGTATGGCGACGAGTACCGGTTCGTCCGTCGCCAACCCGTCGATGACGAAGCGCACCACAAAATCCAGGTACTCCCGCTGAGAGTGATATAGAAGCGCGGAATGAACAAAGCCTTGATGTTCCCTTTCCGTGCCCATACTCACTTTTTCGGCGCTCCCGCTTTCCATCACAATGCCAACCCCCTGCTGGACCGGCCGTCCTGCTTCGCGTTACCTATCTCCATACCCCGGACAGGGCTCCGCTATGCAGGTAATAGATCACAAAGCGGGCTCGCCCCAAATGCGGCCGGATCACAGCCACCAGGAGGCGGCAGCGTCCAGATGACGACGGATGCGGTAGCGGGCCAAGCTATCGTCGCCGGCGGCTATCGCCTCGAGAATCCGCAGGTGAGCGTGCTCGACGGCGATGATGTCGGCCCCAGTCGGCAGCGCCTGCCCGGTGCTGGACCAGTGGCGGCGGAACAACTCGACGATGATCCGGAGGAACAGGTCCAACAACGCGTTGCCGGCCAGTTGTGCCAGTCCGACGTGGAACCGGAATTCCTCGACGGTGGCCTTGCGCACTTCGTCGGCGGTTTGGAGATTGTCGCCGAACGCGGGGCGGTGGGTATCGAGGAAGGCCGCCACCTCGGGTTCGCTACGCCGCTTGACGACTTTGGCGACGTTGTCGATCTCGATAGCGTCCCGGACGCAGCGTAAGTCTTCGCGGCTCGGCTTGCGGTACTGCAGGTAGAGCGCGATGGTGTCGATGCTGGCTTGCGCTTGGGGTTGTGTGACGACGAGCCCGCCACCGGGTCCGCGGCGCATCTGCGCCACCGAGTGGTACTCGAGCAAGCGCACCGCCTCGCGCAGCACCGCGCGGCTCACCCGATAGCGCTGTAGCAGCGCCGTCTCGGTTCCGAAGACCGAACCGACCTGCCAGCCGCTGGCGGCGATATCGTCACCGATGTTGGCCGCCAGCACCTCAGCCAACTTGCCGCGGGGCGCCTCGGGGTTGAGCCGCCGCTGACGTGCCCTGCTTGCATGCCGGTCTTTTCCGCCGACATGGTCGCCGGGGTGATGCTGCTGTAGCCAGGCGGTCACCGCTTCCACGTGTCGCTCGGACAGCGTCTTGGCTCGCGCGGAATCACCCGCGGTGACGGCGGCGACGATTTCGGAATGGTCGTTGTGCATGTAGTCGATCGCCTCGATGGCCTCACTCGCCGAGTCGGTCCGCGACTGCAGCGCGTATCGCGTGGTGAGCCTCATCAGGACGTCGATAAACAATTGCAGAACAGGGTTTTTGGACCGCTCGGCGAGCGCGATGTGGAATTCGTCCCGCGGCGCAGGCAGACCCGGCCTCCAGTGCTCCTCCGCGCGCAGCACCGCTCGTAGCCGGTCGATGCCGGCTTCGTCGATCCGCTCCGCGGCAAGAGAGGCCGCCAAAGGCTCGAGCACCAGGCGCGCATTGAGTAAGTCGGCCAGCGTCGTGCCCAGGTACTCGAGATAGATGACGACGGCGCGGGTCGCCGGGCCCGCATCCGGCTCGCAAATGAGCAGCCCGCCATTGGGTCCACGGCGCATCCGGGCAACCTGATGATGCTCGACCAGCCGAACGGCCTCCCGCAACACCGACCGACTCACGCAAAAGCGTTGTTGCAGAGCGTGTTCAGAACCCAGTGACTCGCCGATAGTCCAGCCGCGGCGAACGATATCCGCCTCGATGTCGCGGGCAATCGTCGAAGCTAATTTGTTGGCTGGGCCGGTCTCTGGCTCTGAGCTCATCTAGGGCTCATTCAGACTCAATTAACCGCTGCCACAAGCTGTCTCAACATGTGAGCAACATGCATCCCGCGACGGGACCACCACCCACGGACACCACGCCGACCTCCGGGCGCTGCGACACCTGCCGCTCCCCTGCTTCGCCGCGCAACTGCAGACACCCTTCGTGCAGTGCCCAATAACCATGCATGCGCCCGGCCGAAAGTTGGCCGCCGTAGGTGTTCAGCGGCAGTACACCATCGCGGGCGATCCGCGCGCCGCCCTCGACGAACGGTCCGGCGTCGCCGTCACCGCATATGCCCAGCGCCTCCAACCAGGCCATGGTGAGAAAGGTGAAGCCGTCGTACAACTCGGCGAGGCCGAGGTCGGCGGGCTTCAACTCGGTGCGCGACCACATCTGCGCCGCCGCATCCGACATCGCCATCTTGGGGTAATCGTCGCGGTGGAACCAGCCACCGGCACCGTCGGACCCGCCGATCGCTTCCACCCGCACCGCACGGTGCGGGCAGTCGCCGGCGTACTCCGCGTTCGATACCACTACCGCGATCGAGCCGTCGATGGGGACATCGCAGTCCAGCAGCCCAAACGGCGTCGACACCAGCCGCGCGCCCAGGTAGTCAGCCATCGTCATCGGTTCGCGGTACACGGCAAGGGGATTCAACGCGGCGTTGCGCCTGCCGTTGAGCGCCAGCCAGCCCAACTGTTCTTTGGTGGTTCCGTACAACTCCATGTGCCGACGGCAGTTCAGCGCCAGCCAGTTCGCAGCGGAGTAGGCCTGGGCCGCAACCAGATCGTTGACATCGTCCATCGGGCCAACGGCGGGCCGCTCGGCGCCTTCGGGTGTGGAAAACATCCGCGCGAGTGGCGGGGCGGGCGCGTTTTCTTCCTTTTTGACCGGGACCGTGCCGCCGAGCATTTGGATGGTCCGGTAGATGACCACATGGCGGGCGCGACGCTCGGCGACCGCCCGGCACGCCGACATCACCGGGCTCAGCAGGCCGCCGGTGCCGAATCCGGAGCCGCAGTCCGCCGCCTCGATCTGCAGTGCAGCGCTGACCTCTTCGGCCGGAGTGTCACCCAGGGTCGCGATCCCGTCGATGTCGCCGGCCCCCAGGCCGGCGTCCTCGATGGCGGCCCGCACCGCCTCCATAGTCAGTTCGAACCCCGGAATGCCGGTGCGACGGCCGATTCGCGAGATGCCGATGCCGGACAAGATCGCGTCTTTTTCGAAGTACGTCATATGCACCGTCCGCAAGACCAAACCCCACCGCACGCACTGGACCAATAGAGTGTACTGTATTGGCCGTGCCAGCCGAGTCGCCCTCCCAGCTGCTCATCGAACATTGCGACAATTGCGCGCGCTGGGTGCATCCCGCGGCCGGCGAATGCCGCCAATGCGGCGGCCCGCTGGTGGCGCGGGCGGTTTCCGGACACGGCACGGTATTCACCTACACGGTCAACTACCACCCCTATAACCCCGAGATCCCGGTCCCCTACGTGATCGCCATCATCGAGCTCGCCGAACAAAGCGGTCTGCGCCTGGCCGCCAATATCGTTGACTGCGAACCGGATTCGGTCAGCTGCGGAATGCCCGTCGATCTGCGGCCAGAGAAGGGTGCCGGTGGCGCGCCGTTGTTCGCACCATCCGACGCGCCCCACTAATTGATCAGCGGGTCGCGCGGCATGCCGAGAATCCGCTCGGCGATCTGGTTTCGGGTCACCTCCGAGGTGCCACCCGCGATCGCCATGCCGCGGGCGCCCATCATCATTCGGCCGACGACCGCACCGGGCCCGTCGAGCAGTGCGACCTCGGGCCCCAGCAGCGCCGCCGAGATCGCGCCGCCCTCAATCATGTGCTCGGCCAGCTTGAGTTTGGTGACGTTGCCTTCCGGACCCGGGCCCGCCCCTTCGACACTGCGGGCGGCACGACGCAGGTTCAGCAGCCGCAACGCGTGATCGTCGGCCAGGAAGTTTCCCACCCGGATTCGCCCGCCCGCCAACCGATCTGACGCTTGAGCCAGCTGAACCAGTTTCGATGCCAGCCCATCGTAGAACGATCCGCTGCCGCCGATGCTGACCCGCTCGTTGCCCAGCGTCGCCCGCGCGACCGTCCACCCGGAATTGGGGGCCCCGACGACATCTTCATCCGGGACAAACAGGTCGTTGAAGAACACCTCGTTGAACTCCGAGCTGCCGGTGATCTGCCGCAACGGCCGAACCTCGACTTCGGGCGCGTTCATATCGACGATCACCGTGGTGATACCGGCGTGCTTGGGGGCGTCGGGGTCGGTGCGCACGGTGGCCAGGCCGCGCGCGCAATACTGCGCCCCGCTGGTCCACACCTTCTGCCCGTTGATCTTCCAGCCACCATCTACCCGGGTGGCGCGAGTCTTCACCGATGCCGCATCCGACCCGGCTTCGGGCTCGGAGAACAGCTGGCACCAGATCTCGTCCTGACGCAGCGCCTTCTCCACGAACCTTTCGATCTGCCAATCAGTTCCGTGCTGGATCAGGGTCAGGATCACCCATCCGGTAATCGAGTAGTCGGGGCGCTTGATGCCTGCCGCGCGGAACTCTTCCTCGATCACCAATTGCTCCACGGCGTCGGCCGCGCGACCCCACGGCTTGGGCCAGTGCGGCATCACGTAGCCCGTCTCGATCAGCTTGTCGCGCTGCGCCTTCTTGTCCAGGGCGGCGATCTCGGCGGCGTCGGCGTGGATCCGCTTGCGCAGTTCTTCGGCCTCGGGCGGCAGGTCCAGGCTGTTCTCTCGAACGGCGCCGGCCGCGGTGCGATCGAAGACTTCGCCGGCGGGTGCATCACCGCCGAACAATGCCGAGCTCACCAGCGCGCGGCGCAGATGCAGATGCGCATCGTGTTCCCAGGTGAAGCCGATGCCGCCGTGCACCTGAATGTTGAGTTCGGCGTTGCGCGCGTAGGCCGGGAATGCTTGCGCCGCGGCCACCGCGGCGATAAGGCGGAACTGCTCCTCATCCTCTGCCGCCGCGCGCGAGGCGTCCCACACCGCGGCGATCGCGGATTCGGTGGCCACCAACATGTTCGCGCAATGATGCTTCACCGCTTGGAAAGTGGCGATGGTGCGGCCGAATTGCTGGCGCACCTTGGCATAGTCGACGGCTGCGTCGACACAGTCGGACGCCCCGCCCACCGCCTCGGCGGCCAGCAACGTCCGCGCCCGAGCCAGCGCCGATTCCCGCGCACCCGGCAAGATGTCCTCGGCAGCGATGCTCACATTCTCCAGGCGCACACGCCCGGAACGCCGAGTCGGATCCAAGTTGTCGGTCGCCCCCCTAGTATCGGAGACCGACACACCGGCGCGGCCGCGGTCCAGCAGCAGAACATCGTCGCCGGCGGCGATCAGCAACAGCTCGGCGAGCCCGGCGCCCAACACGATTCCGGCCTCACCCTCGGCTATGTACCCTTTTGAGCCGTCTTTGACCTGCACCTGGCTGTCCAGGCCGATCCCGGCGGTGAGGGTTCCGTCGATCAGTCCCGGCAGCAGCCGCGACTTTTGATCGGCGCTACCGTCTTTGGCGATCACCGCCGACGCGATCACGGTCGGTACAAACGGTCCCGGCGCCACCGCGCGACCGAGTTCTTCGATCACCACCACGAGTTCGGGCAATCCGTACCCTGAGCCGCCGTGTTCTTCGTCGACGTGCAGGCCGAGCCAGCCCAATTCGACCATGTCCTGCCAGAATCCGGGCCGGTTCTCGTCCGGTGAATCAAGCAGCGATCGCGCTGCCCAGCGCGCCTTCTGCGAGGTGAGGAACGCGCGGGCTACCTCGGCGAGTTCGCGATGGTCGTCGGTCAGTGCGATACCCATGGGGTCCTCCTCGCGCCGCTAACCAGCCCGCATCGTTGCCGGGGCCTGGTTGCCTGCCCCGTTCCCAGGGGAAACCGGGCGGCTGCCTAAAGAGTGTACTTATTGCGGGGACGGTACCGCCGGGGGCATCTACTTGGGCGCGAACCGTTGTCCCGCGTCCAGCCGCAGGCACTGGCCGTTGAGCATCGGGTTGTCCACGATGGCGGCGGCCAGCTTCGCGTACTCCTCCGGCCGGCCCATCCGCTTGGGGAAGGCCGCGTCGCGGGTTAGCGTGGCCGCCATCTCGTCGGGGACCATCGCGGTCAACCCCGTCAAGAACAGGCTGGGGGCGATTGCCAGCACCCGGATGCCCATCGATCCCAGGTCGCGCGCCATGGTCAGGCACATGCCGGCGATCGCCGCCTTGGCGGCGGTGTAGGCGACCTGCCCGATCTGGCCCTCGAAGGCCGCGATCGACGCGGTGTTGATGATGACGCCGCGCTCTTCGTCTTCGGGCTCGTTCTTGGCCATGTGCGCGGCGGCCAGCCGGCTGATGTTGAAGGTGGCGATGAGGTTGAGATCGATCACGGATTGGAAGGATTCGAGGTCATGAGGACCGGACTTGGTCAGTGTCCGCTTGGCGATGCCGCCGCCGGCAGTGGTCACCACGACATGCAGTCCGCCCAGCTTGTCGACCGCGGCCTGCAACGTTTCCTCGGTGCCGGTGAAGTCGGTGACGTCGACCGGGTAGAACGAACCGCCGATGCCCTCGGCGACCTGCTTGCCGTCGGAACCCTCACGATCGAGCACGGCGACATCCGCGCCGCGTTCGGTCAGCAACTCGGCGGTGGCACGCCCCATCCCTGAGGCGCCGCCGATGACGACGACCTTCTTCCCGCTGATCTCCATCCGGACCTCCTTGTCAGAATCCACGCAATCTGTAACGTTACGTAGGCACGCTAGCGTGTCGGCTCTGAAGGCTTGTCACCGAGCCATGCCAAGCTGACGACCGTGCTCCTTCTCGACGTGGCGGCCACGTCTGTTGAAGTCGGCGGCACCTCGTCGCGCCTGACCAAGGTCGCCCACATCGCCAACCTGCTCCGCCGCGCCGCGACCGACCCCGAACTGGTCGCCATCATCGTGTCGTGGCTCTCGGGTGAGCTGCGGCAACGCCAGATCGGCGTGGGCTGGGCGTCGCTGCGGTCGCGTCCGCCGGCGGCGTCGCATCCGACCCTGACCGTCAGCGGTGTCGACGCCACCTTCTCCGAGATCGGTGCCGTATCGGGCAAAGGGTCCCAGGCGCGTCGCGCCGAACTTGTCGCGGGCCTGTTCGCCGCCGCAACCGAAACCGAACAGACCTTTCTGCTGCGACTCATGAGCGGCGAACTGCGCCAGGGTGCGCTCGCCGGGATCATGGCCGACGCCGTGGCCACGGCCGCCGGCATCCCCGCCGCCGCGGTACAGCGCGCTGCGATGCTGGGCGGGGACCTGCCCGCGGTTGCGGCAGCCGGACTTTCCGGCGGAGCCGTCGCACTGGAGGCATTCACCCTGCGAGTGGGCCGGCCGGTCGGCCCGATGCTGGCACAGACCGCGACCAGTGTGGCCGATGCGCTCGAACGCCACGGCGGCACAACAATTTTCGAGGCAAAGCTGGACGGCGCACGCGTGCAGATCCACCGCGCCGGTAACCAGGTCACGGTTTACACCCGAAGCCTTGACGACGTCACCGCCCGGCTGCCCGAGGTGGTCGAGGCGACGTTGGCACTGCCGGTGAGCGACCTCATCGCCGACGGCGAGGCAATCGCGCTGCGGCCGGACAACCGGCCGCACCGCTTCCAGGTCACCGCGTCACGATTCGGGCGATCGGTCGATGTGGCCGCAGCCCAACTGGCGCAGCCACTTTCGGTGTTCTTCTTCGACATCCTGCACTGCGACGGCGCAGACCTGCTCGATGCGCCGACCACAGACCGGCTGGCCGCCCTGGACGCACTGGTGCCGGCCGGGCAGCGGGTCGATCGGCTCGTCACGTCCGATCCCGCGGCGGCCACGGACTTTCTGGACGCGACGCTGGCCGCCGGCCACGAAGGAGTCATGGCCAAGGCGCCGGCGGCGCCGTACCAGGCGGGCCGTCGCGGTGCGGGCTGGCTCAAGGTCAAGCCGGTACACACCCTGGATCTCGTGGTACTCGCCGTGGAGTGGGGCTCGGGGCGCCGCCGCGGCAAACTCTCCAATATTCACTTGGGCGCGCGTGATCCGGCCAGCGGTGAATTCGTCATGCTGGGCAAAACTTTCAAAGGGATGACCGATGCCATGCTGGATTGGCAGACTGCCCGGTTTACTGAGCTCGCCGTGGGGGGCACGGACGGGCACGTCGTGGTGGTGCGACCCGAGCAGGTAGTCGAGATCGCCTTCGACGGGGTGCAAGCGTCGTCACGCTACCCGGGCGGACTGGCGCTGCGGTTCGCCCGGGTCGTCCGCTACCGCGACGACAAGAGCCCGGCAGAAGCCGACACCATTGACAACGTGCGTGCGCTGTATTGATTCTCCCCGGGCGTCAGACTCCCAGCCGTCGTAGGGTTTGACCGTGACAGAGCGCATCGCGGAACGGGAAAGCGATAACAGCAGGGTCAGCTACATCCGCACCGACGAAGACTTACCGGCCGTCGCGATCGTCGACCGCTCACCTATCACCGTCCGACACAGAATCGTCTTCGGGATCATCGCCATGATCGGTGCCGTGGCTTGGGCGATCATCGCGTTCGCCCGGGGCGAGACGGTGAACGCGGTGTGGTTGGTGGTCGCGGCGATCTGCACGTACATCATCGGGTTCCGGTTCTATGCGCGGCTGGTCGAAATGAAGACCGTGCGCCCGCGTGACGACCACGCCACACCAGCCGAAATACTCGACGACGGCACCGACTACGTCCCCACCGACCGGCGGGTGCTGTTCGGCCACCATTTCGCCGCCATCGCCGGAGCAGGGCCACTCGTCGGACCGGTGCTCGCCGCCCAGATGGGCTATCTGCCCTGCAGCATCTGGATCGTCATCGGAGCCGTGTTCGGTGGTTGTGTACAGGACTACCTGGTGTTGTGGATATCCACCCGGCGACGGGGCCGTTCCCTGGGCCAGATGGTCCGCGAAGAACTCGGCGCCACGGCCGGGGCGGTGGCCCTCGTCGGGGTCCTCGTCATCATGGTGATCCTGATCGCGGTGCTGGCACTGATCGTGGTGAAGGCACTGGCCCAAAGCCCGTGGGGCGTGTTTTCGATTGCCATGACCATCCCCATCGCCCTCTTCATGGGCTGCTACCTGCGGTTTCTGCGCCCCGGGCGGGTCGGGGAAGTATCGGTGATCGGCGCCGGGCTGCTGCTGCTCTGCGTCGCCTCCGGCAATTGGGTCGCCCAAACGTCATGGGGCGCATCCTGGTTGAACTTGTCCGCAGGAACGGTGTCGTGGTTGATCATCATCTATGGGTTCGCGGCCTCGGTGCTGCCGGTGTGGTTGCTGCTCGCGCCCCGCGACTACCTGTCGACTTTCATGAAGGTCGGTACCATCGTCCTGCTGGCGATCGGTATCTGCATTGCGCACCCGATCTTGCAGGCGCCCGCGATCTCGCATTTCGCCACCCGAGGCGATGGACCCGTGTTCGCCGGCTCGCTGTTCCCGTTCCTGTTCATCACCATCGCGTGCGGCGCGCTATCCGGATTCCACTCGCTGATCTCATCGGGGACGACGCCGAAGCTGCTGGAGAAGGAAAGCCAGATGCGGGTGATCGGCTACGGCGGCATGATCACCGAGTCGTTCGTCGCGATCATGGCGCTGATTACCGCGTCGATCATCAATCAGCACCTGTACTTCACCCTCAACGCGCCGGCCGCGCAGACCGGCGGCACCGCGGCCACCGCCGCGGACTATGTCAACAAACTCGGGTTGTCAGGCGCCCCAGCGACCGCCGCGCAAATCAACGAGGCGGCCAGCAGTGTCGGTGAGCACTCGATCGTGTCGCGCACCGGCGGAGCACCGACGCTGGCGTTCGGCATGTCCGACGTGCTGCACCGGGTGTTCGGCGGCGAGGGCCTCAAGGCGTTCTGGTACCACTTCGCGATCATGTTCGAGGCGCTGTTCATCCTGACCACCGTCGATGCGGGCACCCGGGTCGCGCGTTTCATGCTCTCCGACGCGCTGGGCAATTTGGGCGGTCCGCTGGCCAAGCTGAGGAATCCGAGCTGGCGCCCCGGCGTGTGGATCTGCAGCCTGGCCGTGGTCGCCGGGTGGGGCAGCGTCCTGCTGATGGGCGTGACCGATCCGCTGGGTGGCATCAATACGCTGTTTCCGCTGTTCGGTATTGCCAATCAGCTGCTCGCGGCTATCGCGCTGACCGTGGTCACCGTGGTGGTTATCAAGAAGGGCCTACTGAAGTGGGCATGGATCCCGGGGATTCCACTGCTGTGGGATCTGGTGGTCACGCTGACAGCGTCGTGGCAGAAGATCTTCTCCGGGGATCCCGCGGTCGGCTACTGGACTCAGCATTCCCAGTATTTGGCGGCAAAGAACGCAGGTAAGACGTCGTTCGGGGCGGCCAAGAACGCCCATCAGCTCGATGAGGTCATCAGGAACACCTTCATCCAGGGCACCCTGTCGATTCTCTTCGCGTTGGTTGTCGTCATCGTGGTCATCGTTGGACTTGTCGTCGCATTCAAGGCAATTCGCGGTGGTGGCAGGCCGCTGACCGAGGATGAGCCGGTGCCGTCGAAGTTGTTCGCGCCGTCGGGTCTGGTGCCTACGGCCAGCGAACGGAAGGTGCAGAGGCAATGGGACGCCCTGACGTCGCCGGCTGCTAGGTCGGTTGGCATTCAGGAGCCTTGATCGCTCGTCCATACGCTTAGGCCGGGTCGAACAAACGGGCCACCGATTCGTACCGGACTGGCGCGCCCACGCCTGCGGTGAGTAGGGCCGCGGCGCTGAAACAGGTAGTCGACTACGCGTGCCTAGCGGTGATCGCCGACCGTACGGTGGCTGAACCAACGGCGGACTCGCCCGGTCGCATGCCATACGGCATTGGAGGTAACCAAAATGTTGAATTCACCAACGAGACTGGCCAGCACAACCGATCTCGTCGACGAGCCCATGCCTCAACCGCAATCCGAGGCACCCTCGATTGAGGCGCCATCCACCGAGGTGCTGATCACCACACAGGAGGTGGCTTTCAGCACCGCAGCCGCCGTGGGGGTGCAGCGGGAGAACATCGTCCGGCGGTTCGTTGCCATCATGCGGCGAGTGTTCGCGGCCTCAACGGACGCATCACGCCCGCGGCCACGGTATGAGCCGAAGCGTTACGCATACCTCGAAAACGCCCTCATGGCGCGCGAAATGGAAAGATTGTGAACGTAGCCATCGCTGCCGCCACCGCGGTGCTGATGATGATGGTCGCGACGGGGACTTACAACCTGCAGTCGTGGCTTGAGGATGGCTCCTATCAGCGCCATTTCTACGATTGACCAAAGTCGCCGGAACACTTGCGACCGGTTCAAGGATCGATCGCCTCGCATCGGACGGCGCGCCGGATAAAGGGGTATGCCGAAGTACCTCCCGTCCTCCTAATATGGTGCGGAATGAGAGTCGGTATCGACTTCGGCACCACCCACACTGTCGTCGCGGTCGTCGACCCGGCAACTACCCCGTCGTCTCGTTCGACGGAATGGAAGCGTGGCCTTCGCTCATCGCCGCCAACGCCGGCGGCCAGTTGCGGTTCGGATCCGACGCTGCCGCCGTCCGCCGCGAGCGGGGGTGGTCGGTGTTGCGATCGATCAAACGTCTGCTCAACGAGGCCGGGCCGCAGACCGAGGTGAACCTGGCCGGCAGAGACTACCGGCTCGCCGACCTGCTGGCCGGTTTTCTGGCTCAGCTGAAAAGCGACCTTGCGCATCGCTCGAACGCCTCCGTTGGGCCCGGTGAAACCATCGAGGCGGCGATCAGCGTGCCGGCCAATGCCTCCAGCGCTCAACGCCTGCTGACGCTGGATGCCTTCGTAGCGGCGGGTTTCCACGTCGTCGCGCTGCTCAACGAGCCATCTGCCGCAAGCCTCGAATATGCCCATCGGTACCGCTCCACCATCACCGCCAAACGCGAGTACGTCCTGATCTACGACCTCGGCGGGGGCACGTTCGACGCGTCGCTGCTGAAAATGACCGGGCACACGAACGAAGTCGTGATCAGCGAGGGCATCCAGCGTCTCGGCGGTGACGACTTCGACGAGGCGATCGTGGAGCTCGTCCTGGCCGGTTCGAAGCTGCCGCGGGTCGATGCCGCCACGCGTGACCTCCTCAAAGAGGAGTGCGCTGCCCGTAAGGAGGCCGTCGGGCCGCAGACGCGCCGCCTCCTGGTGGACCTCACCGAGCTCGACGTCGACCTGCCACCGTTCTCCTGCGGTATCGACGACGTCTATTCGGCCTGTGCACCGCTCGTCGACCCGACAATCGAGCTTCTCGATCGCATCCTTCAGGATCCGACTCACGGCGGCAGAGACATCGCGTGGTCCGAGGTGGCCGGTATCTACGTGGTGGGTGGGGCCGGCGGGTTCCCGCTGGTGTCCCGGATGCTGCGCAGCAGCTTCGGTGAGAAGCGTGTGAAACGATCGCCGCACCCCTTCGCGGCCACCGCCATCGGTCTTGCCGTCTTCCTCGACAAGGAGTCCGGTTTCGCCTTGTCCGAACGCTTTTCGCGACATTTCGGGGTCTTCCGCGAGGCGTACGCCGGCACCGACGTCGTCTTCGACCCGATCGTGTTCAAGGACGCCACGCTTCCGGCGGATGGGCGAACCCCGCTGGTTGTCAGGCGCATGTACCGGGCGGCGCACAACATCGGCCATTTCCGCTTCGTCGAGTGCAGCCGCCTCGTCGACGGCCGGCCCGACGGGGATGTGACACCCTACGAACCGGTCCTCTTCCCCTTCGACCCGGCCCTCTACGAGCGGGACGATCTTGGGCGCCAGCCGGTCGGCCGGTGGAACGACGGACCCGATGTCGAGGAGCGCTACGTCGTCGCGCCCAGCGGTGCGGTGGAAGTGACCCTGACGACGCATCCCGCCGGCTTCGAGCGCACCTTCCGGCTGGAACGGCACGCCGTCGCAAGTTTGTGAGACGGCAGTCCCCGCTGGGTACGTCAGGGTCATGCCAGAAATAGACCTAGAAGCCCTTTCGACTCCCGAACACGGCTACACCATCGACGACGAGGACGACGACGACCCGGTCCTGCTGGATCGGGAGGGCAACAATATCCAAACGTGGCGCGAGCGCTACCCCTACGACCACCGGATGCCAAGCGACGAATACGAGTCCCTGAAGCGGCGCCTGCAAATCGAGCTGCTGAAGTTGCAAAGACACGCCAAACGCACCGGCGCCCGCCATGTGATCGTGTTCGAGGGTCGCGACGCCGCCGGCAAGGGTGGCACCATTCAGCGCTTTATGGAGCACCTGAATCCACGCAACGCACGGGTGGTGGCGCTGGAGAAGCCGAGCGAACGCGAAAAAACGCAGTGGTATTTACAGCGTTACATCACCCACCTGCCGGCCGGCGGCGAGATCGTGCTGTTCGACCGGTCGTGGTACAACCGCGCGGGCGTCGAGAAGGTGATGGGGTTCTGTACCCCTGAGGAGTACACCGAATTCATGCAGCAGGCACCGCTCTTCGAAGGCATGCTGGTGGCCAACGGGATAGACCTGACCAAGCTGTGGTTTTCGGTGTCACCGGCCGAGCAACGTACTCGGTTCGCCATCCGGTTGGTCGATCCGATACGGAAGTGGAAGTTCTCGCCGGTGGACATGGAGTCGATAAACAGGTGGGACGACTACACCGAGGCGAAGGAGGCGATGTTCGAGGCGACCGACACCGACATCGCGCCGTGGATCGTGGTCAGGAGCAATGACAAGAAGCGAGCCCGGATCAACGCCATGCGCTACGTTCTCGCCAAGTCCGATTACGACGACAAAGACGATGAGGTTGTGGGCGAGCCGGATCCGCAGATCGTGGGCCGCGCGCTGACCGACTAGCTGACGTTGCCGGCCGGCCACGATGACGGAGCGCGAGCCTGGGCCATGTGGGCTTGGAAGCCAAGCGAATCAGCCAAAGCTGCATAGTCTTTCGCGTATTTTCGGTAGCCGGTCTCGTCGCGGTGCGAAAGCGTCAGCAGTGTCCGCAGCCGCAGCAGCGAAAGTTCATGCAGCCCGAAGCCGGGGTCGGCCGGCACCACCGTTGCCATCTCGCGGCGACGTCGTCGACTCTGTGGCACCGGCAGCCATAGCCACGGTTGGGAAACCCCTGCGGCATAGTTAGCATCTCCCCGACAAATCGAGACCAAGCATATGGCGTCCAGCACCTGCAAAGTGTGCGTTGTGCCTCGACTGGTAAGGAGACATTGTTATGTCCACCTGGCTCATCACCGGCTGCTCAACCGGACTCGGACGCGCGCTCGCCGAAGCTGTCATCGGAGCCGGCCACAACGCCGTCGTCACGGCGCGCGACGTCGCGAAAGTCGCCGACCTGGCCGACACCGCAACGCAGCGTGTGCTCCCTGTCGCCCTCGACGTCACCAAGCCCGATCAGGTCACCGCGGCCGTTCAACGGACCGACGAACAGTTCGGTGGCATCGACGTTCTGGTCAACAACGCCGGCTATGGTTACCGCGCCGCGGTCGAAGAAGGAGACGACGCCGAAGTCCGCACCCTGTTCGAGACGCACTTCTTCGGCACCGTCGCCATGATCAAGGCCGTGCTACCTGATATGCGGGCCCGCCGCAGCGGCGCGATCGTGAACATCTCCTCGATCGGCGCTACGGTGACCCCGGTGGGATCGGGCTACTACTCGGCAGCCAAAGCCGCTATCGAGGGCATGAGCGGCGCGCTTCGGGGAGAGCTCGCTCCCCTGGGCATTTCGGTGACCGTCGTTGAGCCCGGCGCATTCCGGACCGACTTCGCCGGGCGCTCGCTTGTGCAGTCGGCCACGGTCATCGACGACTACGCCGGCACCGCCGGGCAGCGGCGCAAGGAAAACGACACCATGGACGGCAGCCAGGCGGGCGACCCCACCAAGGCGGCTTCGGCGATCATTGCGGCGGTCGAGTCAAACGAGCCCCCGGGATTCCTGCTCCTGGGCCCCGACGCTCTGGCCCTTTATCGCTATGTCGCAGACACGCGCGCGGAAGAGATCGCGAAATGGGAGCACGTCACCGCCGGCACGAACCTCGACGCCTGAAAGCGCCCCAGCAGTCCGTCGGGTCGCCCGCGAATACCGAGTTGCCGCAGCCACTTTCGTCTGGCCGGAGCCGGGTTCTCGCGGTTCGCGACGGCCGCGCCGAGGCCGCCGCAGAAGTAGGCGACGGTTTGCGCCCGCATCACACTTCCGTTGAGTGAGGAAAGCGCGCACGATTGGAAGGGTCCCGCGCATCTCACAACCTCGAGAGAAGGGAGCGGGCGATGAAGGCCAGGGTCGGCGACTTCCTCGTTGTCAAAGGCACGACCACGGAACGGCATGATCAACATGCGGAGATCATCGGGGTGCGTGCTGAAGACGGCTCGCCGCCGTACGTGGTGCGTTGGCTGGTAACCGGTCACGAGGCGACGGTGTACCCAGGGTCTGACGCGGTGGTGGTGACCGCCGCAGAGCACACGGAGGCCGCGCGACGCGCTGCGGCGCGGGCCGGCCACTCACAGACATAGCGTCGCATCCGTAGAGCGACCCCACGGGGTCGCGACAATAGCTTCGCTTTCTGGGAGAAGAATATTCTCCTTAGTCGAGAGACGCATTACGATCGGTGGTGATCGAAGGGGATCAGCTCACGGTGCCAGACACGCTGGAACTCGAACGTCCGCGCGACGGTGTCGCCGCTGTGCGCCTGAAGCGCCCGGAGCGCCTCAACGCCATCAACGAGGCCATGCAGACCGAGTTGCGTCAGACGCTGGCCAATTTAGCCGTTGACCCCGCGGTGCGTGCAGTCGTACTGACTGGCGCCGGTCGCGGCTTCTGCGCGGGGATCGACATGCGCGACTTTGGGCCGAGCGTGCCGGAGGCCACCGCGCCGGCAGCAGACCGTATGCGGTTCCAGGAGAATATGGCCGGATTGGCCGAAGCCATCCGTCAATTGCCACAGCCCGCCATCGCTGCGGTCAACGGCCCGTGTGTTGGTGCAGGATTCGCGTTGTGTCTTGCCTGCGACATCCGGATCTGTTCGGCAGCAGCATCGTTCGGTAACGCGGCTATCTTGCTCGGATTGTCGGGCGCGGAGATGGGCATGAGCTACCACCTGCCCCGCATCGTCGGGACCAGCGTCGCAGCCGACTGGATGCTCACCGGCCGCACCGTTTCGGCCACTGAAGCGGATCGGCGCGGTCTGGTCAGTGAGATCGTCGAACCCGATCGGTTGGCCGACCGCGCCGTGGAGTTGGCGTCGCTGATCGCAGATCTTGCCCCGCTGGGTGTGCAGCTGACAAAGCGTGCGCTGCAAGTCAACACCGACGCGGCAAGCCTCTCGGCGGCGCTGGAACTGGAGAACCGCAACCAGGTGATCGCACATGCGACCGACGAGGCGGCGACACGCCGCAAAAAATGGTCCCAGTGACCTTGCGGGTGTTGCTCGCAGTGAATCCGGAGAGGACGGCAGATGTCGTGGGACTTTTCCACCGACTCGGAGTGGGCGCAACAACTCGAATGGGTCGAGGACTTCGTGCGCAACGAGTGCGAGCCGATCGACTTGATCGTCAAGGAGTCTCACGACCTCAACGATCCGGTGCGTCAGGCGCTGATCCCGCCACTACAACAAATCGTTAAGCAGCGCGGTCTGTGGGCCACTCACCTCGGGCCGCATCTGGGCGGGCCCGGCTACGGTCAGGTGAAACTGGCTCTGCTCAACGAGATTCTGGGCCGGTCGGAGTGCGCGCCGATCGTCTTCGGCTCCCAAGCTCCCGATTCCGGCAACAGTGAGATCCTTGCGCACTACGGGACGCCCGAACTCAAAGCGCGCTACCTCGAACCGCTTTTGGATAACCGCATTGTGTCGTGCTTCTCGATGACCGAACCGCAGGGCGGCGCCGACCCGAAGGTGTTTCGCACCACCGCAGTGGCCGATGGTGATTACTGGATCATCAACGGAGAGAAGTGGTTTTCCTCGTTTGCGTCGATGGCGTCGTTCATCATCGTGATGGCGATGACCGACCCCGACGCGCCGCCATATCAGCGCTACTCGATGTTCGTCGTCCCCGGCGACACTCCGGGCATCAATGTAATGCGCAACGTCGGGCTGGGATATCAGCCGTTGGGCGGTGGGCGCGAAGGCTACGTGCGTTATGAAAACGTGCGGGTGCCCGCTGATCACATGCTCGGCCCACGCGGTGGGGCCTTCGTCGTTGCGCAAACCCGGTTGGGCGGCGGACGCATTCATCACGCCATGCGCACGGTGGGGCTGGTTCGGCGAATCTTCGACATGATCTGTGAGCGGGCGGTGTCGCGATACACCCAGGGCGAGGTGTTGGCCAACAAACAACTCGTCCAGGAGATGGTTGCCGACTCATGGATGGACATCGAGGCCTTTCGGCTGCTCACACTCCAGACGGCCTGGAAGATCGACCAATTCAACGATTACAAGGCGGTGCGGACCGACATCTCGGCGGTGAAGGCGATGATGCAGAAGGTGCTGCACGACGTGTCGTCGCGGGCGCTGCAGCTACACGGATCGTTGGGCACCACTCATGAGATGCCGTTTGTGCAGTACCTGGTGGAGTCGTTCGTGCTCGGCCTCGCCGACGGTCCGACCGAAGTGCACAAGGTGACGCTGGCCCGCCTGTTGCTGAAAGACCGCGCGCCGGCGCCCGACCTGTTTCCCTCCGAGCACCTGCTGCGGTTACGCGAGGCCGCCGAGGCGAAGTTCGCAGACAAGCTGGCAGGCATCCCGCGCGGCTGAGTGGGTTCTAAAACGCCGGGTGCCGCTGAAACGACATGACGCGTTCGGGATCCAAGGAGGCTCTGACGTTGCGGAGGCTCGTGAATTCGGCTGCCGACCACGCGTCCGCGACATCTGGCTGCCCGTCACGGAACGACGGCATCGCGCGGCCGATGTCGGCGTTTTGACCCGCGCTTTCGACCTGGCGCAGCAGGTTATCCGCTCGACTACTCGCGTCGTCGTCGCCGCCGCCGACGCCGACAGCATGCAGCAGGAATGGCCCGGGAACGCTAGTCAGGGCACCGTCGGGACCGGCGGCTGTATCGGTGTGGCGCAACTCAATCATGTTCAGGCCTCCTGGCTCGCCGATCCGGGCGGCGTCGAACATCGCACCGACAACGTCGGTCGCGTTGGCTGCCAGCCATCGACCGGTTCCTCGGGCGGGCACGGCGATGGCCGGATCCAAGTGGATTGCCGACAGGGACTGCACATCCCCTCGCGCGGTAGTGTCCATGACGGGTTCGGCCGCGCCCCGCACCGCATCACGCATCGCGTCGAGGTGTGCTCCGCCGTCCGGTGACGCGTAGGACAGATGGACGGCCGGGGTACCCAGCAGTTCGCCCGGGAACGGCCCCTCGGGCGGCAAATTCAGCAGCGATAGCGAACTGGTCACCGACGGGCTCACCACCTCGACGGCGGATGTCCAGGCGTCGATGACTGCTGGAAGGGCAGTTGCCGGCCACAACAAATACCCGGTCCACAGCTCGGGCACACGAAACAGTTCGATCTCGATCGATGTGGCGATACCGACGGGTGCGCCACCGCGAAACGCCCACAGCGCAGCGCGATCAAGCTCATCGCTGGCGTTGTCGGAGGCATGCCGCAGCTGGCCGGCGCCGTCTATGTAGTCCACCGCACGCAACGCCGCCGACGCGAGGCCGTACTTCCTGACAAACCAGCCCACTCCGCCGCCGAAGGTGTACCCGGCCACGCCGACGGTCGGCGACGTCCCACTCAAGCCGAGCAGACCACGAGGCAGAGCCGCCTCCTGCACAGCGGGCCATCTCGACCCCGCACCGACCCGCGCGGTGCCCGCGATCGCGTCGACTGTGACGCCGGTCAGCGCGGAGGTGTCGAGCACTAGCTGGTCGTCGCCGATCTCACGTCCCGCGCCGTGGCCGGTGGCCTGAACGACGACGGTAAAGCCAAAGCGCCACGCGCATTTCACCGTTTGCGCCGCCTGCTCGGCCGAATGCGGTCGGACGACGGCGAACGGCCGCTGGGCGTAGCTCGAGTTGTCTGGGCTTGTAGCGGCGGCGTATTCGTCTTCGCCGGGCCCATAAACGACGTCGTGCAACTCAGCGCGCAGCGCGCTGACGACGTCATTCATGACGAAGAGCCCTTGGGGACGAGGGCGAGAACCGGTATCTTACGTGTGGTTTTGCGCTCGTAATCGGCGAAACCCGGATAGCGCTCGGCCTGAACCGCGTACTTGGCGTCGCGTTCGGCACCGTGCAGCTCGACTGCGTGGACGTCGACGTGGTCGTCCCCCACCTCGATGTGGGCATCCGGGTAGGCAACGAGATTGTGGTACCAGGCCGGGTTGCGGTCAGCGCCGGCTGCGGACGCGAACACCAGGTAACGATCACCGTCAGCCATGTACATCATCGGGTTCACGCGCTCCTCGCCGCTGCGTGCTCCCTTGGTGTGTAGCAATAGCACCGGCGCGCCCTCGAACTGGCCGCCAAGCCGGCCGTGGTTAGCGCGGAACTCTTCGATGTTACGACGGTTGAAGTCGTCGTCGGTCACGATGCCTCCTCGGTTGTGGCGGCGAAAAGATTGCGATCTGCACAAGATATCGCTGTCTGCGCAACGCTGATCGCAACTCCGCTGCCGCACGGCCCGGACTGGCCGACCACGGCAAGCGTCATCTGAGCGTGTTCGGCCGCGGCGTCCGAGCGCGCGGCGCGACGGCAATCGAGCCCTAGCCCACCATCGAGCGGGCCCGTGTCAGCGACCGCGATCAGACGGCTTTGGTGACGCCGACGTAGGACAGCACCACGTCCGATTGATCGGTCACGCGAGTCAGCGTCGCATAGGAGCGGATGAACGACTGACCCACGCATCCGTCGATCTTGACGTGAAAGTTGCTGATCATGACCCAGGGATTCGGACTCTTGAACTCTTTCTTGACCACCGGCACCACGACTATGAGGCCGGGCTTGAGCCCGACGCTGAGCACGCCGTTGGTCGGCGTGGAAATTATCGGCAGAATAGCCGTTGGCAAAGCGGCCAACGGTCCCGAGAAGCCGAGCGACGGCGTGAGGCCCTGGCTACCGGCCATTGTGACGCCGTTGGACGTGCTCATGTCGATTCCACAACCGATCTCGTAACCCACCTCAAGCTCGCCTCGAGGCTGTTCCGGTCCGATCAGCGAGGCGACGAAAATTCCGCTCGCGAGGTATTCGCGCGACGAGACAGCAGTGGTCAACGGCTGCACGGGAACTTGCATCTCATCCTTCGCGCCGAGGCCCAGAGTCCAGCCGTCAGGAGTGTTGACAGTTGCTGGAGGGTTCGAGGGCACGTGCCCGTCGTCCGGTGGCGCCCCCGCAGCAACAGGGTCAACCTGGGGATCAGCACTTGCTGAAGGCGCCATGGCCAGCCACACGACGAGGCAAACTGCAAGAACCGCAGCGCGACGAACGACCATGGCTATTGGTCTCACAGGCGACACCGTACGCACTGTCCGATTTCAGTTACGAAATTTGCTGGTCGCCCAGCAAACTTGTTGCGCGTTCGTAATTCATATGCGATATGAGCGCGCCACGCTGGGAAGACTGGTGGCGCTCGGCGGCCTGCCCAAGGATTTTGTACTGGCTTCGCTTGCCAGAGCGGTAGAATTGTCGCCGGCGGTAGCCTCGGGCGATAGCCGGTGATTCAGGGCAAATGACAGAGAGGGCGGCGATGAAGTTTCGCACGTGCGCTCGCGGACTGCTCGCCGGGGCGATAAGCGTCATGGCCCTGGTGGGCGGCACCGGCGTCGCGGCCGCGCAGCCAGACCCTATTCTGCCGCCGGCGCCCGGGATAATCGATCAATTGCTGACTGAAACACCTGACCTGTTTGTGGATCCGCGCGATGAAGGCGGTCCATCCACCGACTGGGGTGGTGTCGGAATGTATTGCCAAAATCTATTTGTCCGGTGCAGCCAAGAAAGCATCACCCACTAACGGAACTAGTCCACTATCGACCGGGCACGCCCCAGCAACCTCGGCAGGGTGGCCGCCATGGCTTCCAATTCGGCTCGCGGCGAGCGCCTTCGGCGGTTGTGCTTGACGATCAGCGACCACGTCGCCGCCGACTTGAAACACGCCAACGCGGTGAACCAGGCCAGGTCTCTCACCTCGTGACCCAGCTCGTGCTGGTAGATCTGGGCGAGTTCAGCGATCGACGGTGCTATACCAGCAGAAGCCGGAACGCGTTGGTAGGTATCCGGGTCGCAGTTGATCAGAAACCAGCCCGCGTCGATGCGCGGGTCGCCGATCGACCAGATCTCCCAATCGAACACCGCATTGATGCGGGGACCGACGGCCATCAGGTTGCCCAGCCGGAAGTCGCCGTGCACCACGCTGGGCGCCATACCCGTTGGCGCGCAACCTAACAACGCATCACGCACGCGCTCCCAATCGGGCACCAGCGATGCATCGACGGTTTGCAACGTCTCACACCAGCGCCGGACTTCTGTGACCGGATCGATGACCGGTTCACCGCCCAGGCCTAGGTCGATCGGCGACAGGCTGTGCAGGGCGGCCATGGCCCGGCACGCATTGCGGTAGCGCTCGGCGAGATCAACAGTCGGTGGGTAACCATCGAAGAGCGGCTCCACGGCGTCGCCGTCGACATACGACATCACAAAGAGCGGTGGCGTGTGCGGCGGGTTTCCCGGGTCCTGCCAAAGCACCTCGGGGACCGGAACCCGTGTCGCGGCAAGCGCTTTGATGATGCGGGCTTGACGCAAAACGTCGCGGTGCGCGACCGGCTCGACGCCGGGCGGAGCCACCTTGATCACCACTGTTCGGCCGGCCCGCGCGCCCCGAAAAGTCAGGCTGGACGCTCCCCCAGCCAGTGGGTTGATGTCGGTGACACCAGCGCCGGCAAGTCGCCGACGCAGCTCCTCGAGGTCGAGCTCGGCCATTTACCCGGCCGGTTTCGACCAGCCGACTTCGGCCAGAAACGGCTGAGTATGCGCGATGCGACCGGTCATGGTCTTCGGATCGCCCGTGCACAACTGGAAGGCGGTCTCGGTGATCAGTTCGATGTCCTCGGTGTCGGTCTTGGCCAGGTCGAGGGTGCCTGCTCCCGGGGTCGCCACCGGATTGGACGGAGCGGCCGCGTTGACGGCGATGCCGTCGTCATAGAGTTCGGCGGCAAGGCTTTTGGTCAGCCGATTGAGCGCTGCCTTGGCCGTACCGTAGATGCCGAAGCCCGCGGTCCGGTCGAAGTCGGAGAACGGCGGCCCGGGCGGCAGATCGCCGCCCACCGAGGTCAGGTTCAGAATCCAGCCCCGTCCACGGTCGCGCATGCCGGGAATTGCCAACTGGCTCAAATGCAATGGGCCCAGAACATGCATCTCCATCATCAGCCGGGCCCGCCGCTCGGGAAACCCGTCGAGCGGCCGCAGAAAGGTCACCGCGGCGTTGTTGACCAAGATGTCGGGTGCGCCAACGGCTTGCACCACCTCGGCGAAGAGCCTTTCACGCTCCTCGGATTGGGAGAGATCCGCCTGCACCGCGATGGCCCGACCTCCTGCGGCCGCAATCTCGTCGCAGGTCTGGCTCAGTGACCCTTGGTATTTCGGATCGGGGTCCATCGTGCGCGCGGTCAGCGCCACCGTGGCGCCCTCCGCCGCAAGCCGCGCCGCGATCGCCTTGCCCAGCCCACGGCTGCTTCCGGTGACCAAGGCGACCATCCCGTCACACCGTTGGTCAGCGCTCATCGTCGACCTCCTCCGACCGCCTGCCGCGGAAATGGTTTCTCCGAAATCGAGAATGTCATTATCGTCGCCTGATCGGAAGTATGGCGCGGGGTGCCTGTCGCCGCGTCGTCATGGCCTAAATCGTGGGGAGTATGGCGTTGTGGCCACTTCCCACGTCCGCGGTACCGGCCCTAACGTATTTGCCTATGCAAACCGTTCCGGATCTCATAGATACCGCCGTTGCGCAGGCCGCAATCCGCTTCGCGCAGTCCACCGAGTCGCCATCGGTGTTCAACCACAGCGTGCGCAGCTATCTGTTCGGGGAACTGCTCGCAGCACGCGAGGGGATGCGCCCGGGCGCCGATTACGGCAGCGAGGCTTTGTTTTTGGGCTGCGTACTCCACGATCTTGGCGTCGGCACGGCAGCCCCCGGCAAGGAACGGTTTGAGGTGGAGGGCGCGGACCTCGCGGCGGCCCTGCTGACCGAACACGGCTGCGAGCGCGCGGTAGTGGACGCCGTATGGGAGGCCATTGCATTGCACACCAATGGCGGCATTGCCGAGCGGCGCGGAGCGCTGTGCTACTTGGTCCGCAGCGGTGTGGGTGTGGATTTCGGCCGCAACGCCGACTTCATCGCTGAGCAGACCGCCGCCGCGATCCATACCCGCTACCCGCGGCTGTCCATGGCGCGCACGCTGATAGATGCAATCGCCGCGCACGCACAGCGCGCCCCCGAGGCGGCGCCGCCCTATTCGTTCCCCGCCTACCTGCTGCGTGAACGCAACACCGACGGCATCACCCTGCTAGAGCTTGCGGCGTCGCACGGCCGATGGGGCGACTGAGATCAGCGCTTGATGTCGCCCCGTAGGACGTCGATCGAGTAGCTGCCCCCGCCCGTGAAGACCAGCAGGAAGAAACCGAAGCAGAAGAGAATCGCCAAAATTCCGCCATTGCCCGCAGGGGGATCACCGATCGGCCAGAGCGAGCGCGGCTGATGCATCCAGAAATAGCCGACCGCCATTTCGCCCGAGGCGATGAACGCGGCGGCGCCGGTGAACAGCCCGGTTGCGATGAGCAGCCCCGTTACGAGTTCGATCAAGCCGGCATACCAGCCGGGCCAGGCTCCAACCTGGACAGGCCACGTCGGACGGACGGGCCACCTGAAGAGGATCATCGAACCGTACCCGGCGAAGAGAAGACCGTAGACCAACCGAAACAGGCTCAGCACCGCGGGCGCATAGCGGGCGAGGCGGCGGTTGAGATTCGTCGTCATAAGACTGACGCTACGGTCGCGGTCCCGTCGAGCGCTCCCCGATCACGTCGCTGACGTCCAAGCGCATCGGTTGCGGCGGAAAGGTCCTATGGCGCAATTCTCGTGCGTGGGTTCCAAGGATTCGCTACGAACTGCATCTTGGGCGTTTAGGAGTGTTTGCTGTGTTGACGCTGCTGCGAAACGGCTGGTCACAGCGTTGACAGTGTTGACGAGTAAAGGGGGGAACTGAAATTACTGCGGACCCACTGCGGACCCACTGACAGCTCGCCCCTCACCATTGTCGGCAATGGCGGGCAGTGCAGTAGCTTAGCCAGCAGGCCGAATCGAGCCGGGTCCCAGCGCGCCTTGCATGCCCCGCACACAGCCCCGTCCTCGGACACCTTCAGGGCGGGCTGGCGAGCTCGCTCGCCCTCAGCGTTGCGGACGTAGGCGGAACAGGCGCCGCAGCAAGGACAGGCCGCGCCGACCAGAAACACCCGCGCGGTTGGGCGCAGCAACTCTGTTGCAGTCAGAACCCAACACTCGAGCCGGTCGGTGTAGCCGGCAAGCAGGTCGCAATCTTGCGGCCGCCACGCCTTGCCTGCCAACCGGCGCAATCGCCCAAGCGTGCCATCCTTGCCCTCTGGTAGCCAACCGGCTGATGTCCGGTCAATGTCGATCACCAGGGCGAGAACGTCAACACGGCACGGAAGTAAGGACCGCTGCACGCCGGTGCGGTCGGTCTTGGAGCCGTTCAAGGCTTGGCGTAGTTCAAGATAGATCGGCGTCTGCCATCTGTAGACGCCGGCAACCGCGACCGGCTGCGGGTCGGCCAGGGCTGCCACGGCATCGCCGAGCCGCCGGCGTGAGAGTGCCAGCGGCCCGTCCGTGCTCGTGATCGCAACCACTGGTGGGCAGCGTAGTCGCTATTCGGACTACGGTCCGGTTAGACGCGCAGCGTTACCCGCTTTAGCTGTGGATAGCTTGTGAGCAAGGTGGGAACAAGTTAATAGACGTCAGTGTTCTTTATTTTTAGATGCATTCTGGCAGCGATAAACAGGAGGCCCCGCAATGAGCACAACCTCAGTGCTGGTGGCCGTCGTCACCACAATCGACGACCCATCCAACGTGAACCGCAAGCTGGCGGAGGAGATCGAGCCCCGCCGGTACCAGACCAACGCAAGCCTGAGCCAGCCGCCGACAACGGGTGCTGACCGGCCAGTGCGCGAGTTCGTGACCAACGTCAGCTGGCGGGCGAACCAGGGGTCTGCTGCACGGATAGGTGACACCTGAGATGGCTTGTCCTGGTGGGCGGGCTGGAAGGATGTCATTGTGCCCAGGCCTTATCCCCGCGAGTTCCGTGATGATGTCGTGCGGGTCGCCCGCAACCGTGATGATGGGGTGACGATCGAGCAGATCGCCGCCGATTTCGGGGTTCATCCGATGACCTTGTCGAAGTGGATGCGCCAAGCTGATGTCGACGCGGGCACCAAGCCCGGCAGCACGACCAGTGACTCCGCGGAGCTGCGGGAGCTGCGACGGCGGAATCGGTTGTTGGAGCAGGAGAACGAGGTGCTGCGACGGGCCGCGGCCTATCTGTCGCAGTCCAATCTGCCGGGAAAAGGCTCTACCCGCTCGTGAACGAGCTCGCCGTCGACGGGATCCCCGTCGCGGTGACGTGCCGGGTACTCAAGCTCGCCCGCCAGCCGTATTACCGCTGGCGCGCTGACCCGGTCACCGAAGCCGAACGCGCCGAGGCCTACCGGGCCAACGCGCTGTTCGACGCGCATCGCGACGACCCGGAGTTCGGCTACCGGTTCCTCGTCGAGGAGGCACGGGCGGCCGGTGAGCCAATGGCCGAGCGCACCGCCTGGCGGATCTGCGCCGCCAACAACTGGTGGAGCATGTTCGGCAAGAAGAAGCGCGGCAAGAACGGCAAAGTGGGCCCACCGGTGCACGACGATCTGGTCGCCCGTGACTTCACCGCAGGAGACCCAAACACCTTGTGGCTGGCCGACATTACCGAGCATCCCACTCGTGAGGGCAAGCTCTACCTCTGCGCGATCAAGGACGCCTTCTCCAACCGCATCGTCGGGCACTGCATGGACTCGCGGATGAAATCACGACTAGCTACCACCGCGCTGAATCACGCCGCGGCTCGCCGTGGTGAGGTGGCCGGCTGCATCCTGCACACCGACCGCGGATCGCAATTCCGCAGCCGAAAATTCGTCCGCGCCCTGTACCGCCACGACATGGTCGGCTCCATGGGACGCGTCGGAGCCGCCGGCGACAACGCCGCTATGGAGAGCTTCTTCAGCCTGCTGCAAAAGAACGTCCTGGACCGCCGTCGCTGGGACACCCGCGAAGAACTACGGATCGCGATCATCACCTGGATCGAACGCACCTACCACCGTCGCCGACGCCAGGCCGCTCTCGGACGGTTGACCCCGATCGAATTCGAAGCAATCATGACCACACCGGCCAGTCAGGCCGCGTGAAGGAAACTGTCACCTGTCGGTGCAGCAGACCCCTCTTGCCAAATGCCAGGGGATGACTTGCGCCCACGTTGGGGCTGCCTAGCTTCGCCCCATGCGCGACATCGAGACCATCGACTCCGAGCGCTGCGGCTAGTCGCGGCTCTTCGCCGTGCTGCTCGGGAGCGGGGCGGCCCGCTGCCGTCGATAGACGGCGGCGGATGCGCTGCTGGATGAGCGCCGCGAGGGGGCCGGGTGGGCTTAGACGAGCTGCTCGGAGCGCCTAGGGCAAAGCAATTCACCCAATCAGGAGCTTAGGGCGATGCCGACGGCGGCGTTTTGTTCTGGCGTACCCAGGGCATAGCCGTATTTGGTGGCCACGGCGACGAACTCGGACAGTTCATCGGGCGTTGGCGGGCGCGTAGCGCCGGGCCGGGCGATCGCTTGAAAGAATCGCCCGAGCCGCGCGGGAGTGATGATCAGCTCCACCGCCGGCTCGTCGGACACGTTCCGAAGCGCGTGCGGGACGCCAGCCGGTATGTGCACGTAATCCCCGGCATTCACGTCACGCCACTGCAACCCCTGATCGCTTTTGGTCAGCACCTGCTGGGTGCCCGACAGGATGAAGAAGTCCTCGGCATCGTCGTGGCTGTGCAGCGGCACCGTAACACCGGGCGGCACCACGCCCCGCATCACCCAGAAATCAGCGTCGGGATCATCTGGGCCGCTGACGAATTCGACCGTAGGCCCAAACACATCCACCGCCGTGTAGGGAGTTCCGTCGGCAATCTGGCGCAGCACAGTGCTGTGGAGTTGGTCAGGTGGCATATCGAGTGAGTTCCTTATCTCTGGAGATCTTCGATTACTTCTGGCTCGGGACCGAGTTGCGGCTGTCTCGTTGGGTTGCAGATGAGATACTGGATGCGACTACGGCTGTAGATATTGAATATAGTTATCATATATCTATTTGGTGAAGGACGCAAATGCCCGCTGGATCAGGCAAAACAGCCGGGAAGAGCACCCGGGCGTATCACTCCCCGCGGCGCACCCAGGCCGCCGCCGAAACCCGCGCCACCATCCTGGCCACCGCCAAGCGACTGTTCGTCGAACACGGCTACGGCAAGGTGACCGTCAACGACATCGCCGCGGAAGCCGCCCTGGCCGTGCCCACCGTGTACGCGTGCACCGGCGGCAAATCGGCCATCCTGTCAACCATCATCGACGAAGCCATCCGCGACCCCATCGTCGAGGAGACCTTGTCGGCGATCCGCCAAACCGGCTCGGCACACGATGTCATCCGAATAACCGCGCACGGCACCCGCGTCGACAACGAGCGCCACCACGACATCGTCCAAGTCATGAAGACCGCCGCGGCCATCGACGAATCCGCCACCGCAATCCTCGTCGAGTCCGACCGCCAGTACCGCCACGCCCTTTCGCGCATCGGCCGGCGGTTACGCGACCTAGACGCACTCAAACCCGGCCTCACCCAGAAAAGAGCCACCGACACGCTGTGGTTCTACTTCGGCCGGGAAGCCTGGCACCTGTTCGTGATCGACCGGCATTGGTCATGGAGCGACACCGAACAATGGCTCAGCCAGCAGGCCATCTCAGCGCTCATCAACCAACAATGAATCCTGGGCTACAGGGGATTGGACCTGGGGCCAATTCACCCCGGAGCGCTGTGGCCAGGCATCGCAGGTGGCGTCGCTTTGATCGCCATCGTCGTCATCATGGTGCTGGCGTTCGTCAACATCAACCATGGGCCGTGAACCGACCAAAACCGCCACATCTCGGCCGTCTTCCACTTGCCATACCAGTGCGCCGTCGATTTGGGTCCGGCATATTCGGGGTACAGCACGCGCCAGTAATGCCGATATTGCGGTTCGGGCATCTCAGTGCTCCCGTCTTGACAAGTAGCAGTTGGCGACAAGTCCCGGCCTTCTCCGAAGGGCACCGTGCCGGTAGCGCGGTTGCCGTCCGCTCACGTTCGGAGGCGTACGAGCGAATCTCTTGGCCGTGCTAAACGATACCGTCTTCTCGGATTTGTCAGCCCCGCTGGTTATCTTCCTGGGTACGGCAAATCGAGTGTTCGGAAACATCGCCGACAACCCTGTCGGCACCACCTACCCCGACCGCAAGGCTGCCGCTAACGCGGGCGTCCATCGACCGCTCCAAGGCGGGATCTGCGGGGGCGAAGACGGTGCCGAGTCGATCGTCGTCTCAGGCGGATACGTAGACGACCAGGACTACGGCGACGTCATTGTCTACACCGGACAAGGTGGGCGCGACCCCGACTCTGGTCGGCAAATCCAAACGCCGGGAAGGCCGAACCTTTCAGGCGATCGCCGAGGGCCTGATGGCCGACGGTATCCCCAGTGCGCGAGGCAAGAACCGTTGATTTCCGGCGACGATCAACGCTGTGACGACTTAGCGACAACGCCGCGGCGCTCTCGTAGAGCAGCACGTGATGGAGCATGCTGGCGCATGACTGCGCGGCACTAAGCATTCTCGCGCTGCCGATCTGACCCGCTACAGCACCTTGCTGCCGTACATCTCCCCAAGCGGATCGGCGATCAGTTCGATGCGGGCCCCGTCCGGGTCCCGAAAATATAGCGAGACGCCGCTGTGCTCGGCGAACTCCACGCCGGCCGCGGTGAGCTTGTCCCGCAACCGCTCCCAGCGCGACGGCTCCACGCTGATCGCGAGGTGGTGCAGCCCGCCGAGGACCTCCTGGTAGGGGCCCTGATCGAGGCCGGGAAAGTCGAAGAACGCCAGCAAGTTGTCATTGCCGATGTCGAAAAAGAAATGCGACGAGCCGGGATAGTCACGGTTCTCGATCAGTTCGGTCAGCGGAAACTCGAGCAGATCCTGGTAGAACCGGACGGTCTGCTCGACGTCGCTGCTCACCAGGGCGGTGTGGTGCAAACCCCGTGCCGACGAGGCCGAGCGCTCGTCGGCGGGACGCAGGTACTGCTCGCGGATGCGCTGCCGTTGCGCCTCGAACCGGTCGGATCGCTCCTGCTCGGACATCGTCGTCATGGCAGAAACTCTATCGCCCCGAAAGCAACCCGTCGTCAAATAATGCGGCGGCTTACTTCACCGAATTCGCCGGTTTCAACCAGCGACGCGCGGTGTCGGCGCCGGTCGGGCAGTATGCTTTGGCGCGACTGGGTAGGAGGGCGTGTGGGCCCTGTCGAGCGCGGCGCATCCATCGATGACCTGCTTGACCGAGCGGTGGCAGCCATCAATCGTGGTGACCGGGCAGCCGCAACGGCGCTGGCGGGGCAGGTGCTGGCCGTCGACCGCGAGAACGCCGACGCCGAAGACCTGCTGGCCTCCCCAGGGGATGAGGGTGAGATCCGCCGGTTAACGATTTTGTTCGCGGATCTGGTCGATTCGACGGTGTTGTCCACCCGGGTGGAGCCCGAGACGTACCGGACGCTGGTTGGGCGCTATCGCGACCTGGTGCTGGAGATCGCGGACCGCCTTGAGGGCCATATCGGTTCGACCAAGGGCGACGGGCTGCTGGCGGTATTCGGGTATCCGAGAGCACACGAGAACGACGTCCGCCGCGCCGTGCTGGCGGGCCTGGAGATCACCCGCGAGGTGGCCAAGCTCAGTGCGCAGGCCGCAGCGCCGCTTCGGGTCGACATCAGCGTGCGGGTCGGGGTGCACCGCGGGCTGGTGTATCTGGACACCGCCGAGGACGACGTGTACGGGCTTGCCGCCAATCTGGCCGCGCGGGTGTCGGGCCTGGCACCGCCGGGCACAGTGGTGGTCTCCGACGCGGTCGCGCCGCTGATCCGGGACGCCTTCGAGTTGCAGGCCCTGCCATCCGCTGCGGTGAAGGGTGTGGAGGGCCTGATCGGCCATCACGAGGTCATCGGCGAGCGGGCCGAGCCGGCCAGAATCACCCGTGGTCCGCTGGTGGGCCGTGACCGCGAGCTGGCGCGGCTTCGGAAGAGTTGGGCGTGGGCACAGAGCCGGCACGTTGACCACGGCGGGGGTGGTGTTTCGCGGAGAGCCCGGGATTGGCAAGTCCCGGCTGGCGCCGGCGGCCGCCGAGTTGGTCGAGCACTCGGGTGCGGTGGTGCTGGAGCTGGCCGGGTCGCCGTTTCACACCGACGCCGGCCTGCACCCGGTGCGCAGCCTGCTGGAACGCCGCTGCGGCATCGCTCGCCTCACCGATCAGCCCGAGCGGCTGCGGCTGCTGGAGGCGGAGGTGGCTGCCCGCGGACTGGATCCGGGTCACGTTGGTCCCCTTGTTGGCGCCGGTGCTGGGGATCGGCGCCGAGGCGGGCTATGAGCCGGTGGCCGCCGAGGGCCGCAAGCTCTATGAGCTGATCGCGCAGGCGGTGCAGGGTTATCTGCTGGCCTGTCTCGGGGATGCTGCGGGGTTGCTAGTCGCCGAGGATGTGCACTGGTTCGACCCGTCCACCCTGGAGGTGCTCGGCGCGCTGCTAGGCGCGGGTGGGGGTCGGCTGCTGATGGTCATCACCGGGCGGCCCGGCGGGATGGCTGCCCGCCGGCTGGCCGGTCAAGGTATTCGACCTGGCGCCGTTGACCGACGAGCAGACCGATGAGCTCATCACCGCGCTGGATCCGACGGTGACCGCGGATGAGCGGGCGGTGGTGGCCGACCGCTGCGACGGGGTGCCGTTCTACATCGAGCAAGTCGTGGCCGGGCTCACCGAGAGCGGGGTGCCCGAGGCGCTGTATGAGCCGCTGTTCGCCCGGCTGCGCGCCAGCGCGAACGTGGTGCCGGTGGTGGAGGCGGCTGCCGTCATCGGCCGCCAGCTGGATCGCGGCCTGCTGTGCGCGGTGATCGACCTGACCGACGATGAGGTCGACGACGTCATCGACGAGCTCGAGGACGCCCTGGTCATGGAGCCGTGGGGAACCGACAGCTGGCGGTTTCGCCACGAGTTGCTGCGCGAGGTCGCCGCCGAGTTGGCGCCGCCCAGCGTGCGCCGCGCGCTACACGAGAAAGTGGCCGACGCCCTGATCGGCGGTGCGGGCGGCGACCCGGACCGGCAGCTCGTCGCTAAGCCACTACGAGCAGGCCGAGCTGTTCGACCAGGCGGCGGCGGCCTACCAGCAGGCATCAGAGGATGCCCGCCAGCGGGGCGGGCTCGCCGAGGCCAGCGAACTACCTGACCCACGCCCTCGCCCAACTCGACCGCGCGTCGCCCGGCCCGGATCGCGACCGGCGGGAAATCGCCGTGCGGTTACGGCGAGGATTCCTCACGGCGGCGGAAGGTAATTCGAGCCGCGCCAGCGACTTCAAGCGATGCCTGGAACTGGTCGGAACCGATCTGCCTGGACGACGAGTTGGTTTGGGCGTTGATCGGCCTGGGTTTTTACTACAGCTCACGTGCCGACACGCGTCGGGCAATCCAGGTGGCGGAGTTAATGCGTGCGGGCCTCACGCCCGGTCGGCCGTGGTTCCGCGCGGTGTCCGATGCTCAGTTCGGGGCTAGGGGCTTGGCTTTGCGGCCAGTTCGATCTGGCCCGCTCCCACCTGGAGCTGGCACACGACCAGACTGGGCAGCAACTGATCACGACGAGATTGAGCCGTGTGGTTCATGCCCAACGACCCGATCGCGGTGGCGTACATCCACCTAGCCTGTATCCGTCTCGTGCGTGGCGATCTGACCGCCGCCGAGGCCGAGCTGGCGCACGCGGCACGCGGGCCGAACAGCTCGGCTTCCCCCAGGGCCCGTTCAGCCTTGCCTATACGCGCGCAATGGAGATCTGGGTCCGCATCGAAGCCGGCCAACTCGACCGTGCCGCGGTGCTGGCCGCCGACCTGATCGAGCAGGCCGAACGGCACGGCTTCGACGTTTGGCGATTGGTGGGGACAACCCAGCAGGCCACCGTCAGCGCCCTGAACGCGCTCGGCGCCGACGACCTTGAACTGACGGGGCTGTCGGCGAACATTGCGACGATGACCACGTTCGTCGACACTTGGCGCGCGGTGGGGCTGAAACCCTACCTCAACTTCTTCGACAGCGTCCTAGGGCGGCTGTTGATCGCCGCCGGGCAACCCGAGCAGGCCCGCCACCGCCTGGACACCGGACTTCAGCTCGCCGAGGACACCGGGATGCACTTACTACGACGCCGAGCTGCTGCGGCTGCGCGCCCACACCCATACCGACGCCGACGCCCGCCGCGCTGATCTGGCTGCCGCCCTTACCCTCGCCCGCCAGCCAGGGCGCCCCCCTGTACGAACTGCGCGCCGCCCTTGACGATTTCGAGCTCCGCGGCCAACCGGCGCGCGCCGCCCTCGCTGAGGTGGTCAGCCGGTTCCCCACCGACAGCGGCTGCCCGGAACTAGCGCGGGCCGAGGCCGCCCTGAAGTTGTCCAACCGCAACTCGGCTAGCTCCGCGTTTGGCAACGGCTGAACCGACGTTTCACCAGACAATTTGTCAGGCCGTCGTA
>CAWFAR010000002.1:0-130669 GCA_963813935.1 uncultured Actinomycetota bacterium | reverse complement strand
AGCCAAGAACCAACACCTACCACCACCCCGAAAAACTCCTAGCCGAAGAGGACGACGAAGATGGGGCAGCCTGAGACCTAGCCCGGCGGCCTTCCCGGTTTGGGGGCCGACGACCCGACCGCATCACTGAGCGAGGCGAACCCGCCGTCGTGCAACCGTCGGGTAATGCCGTCGTGAATGTGCTTGGGCCACAAGCCCCCGCCGTAGATGAAGCCGGTATAGCTCTGCAGCAGCGACGCGCCTGCGGTGATCCGCTCCCAGGCGTCATCGGCGGTCTCGATGCCCCCGACGCTGATCAGCACCAAGCGATCGCCGACCCGCCCATAGAGCCGGCGCAGCACCTCGGCAGCACGGCGCGCGACCGGCGGCCCCGAAATGCCACCGGCGCCCAGCTCGTCGGCCCCGGGTGTGAGCAGGCCGTCGCGCGACACCGTGGTGTTGGTGGCCACGATGCCGGCCAGGCCCAATTCGACTGCCAGGTCGGCAATGTCATCGATGTCGGAATCAGAGACATCCGGTGCGATCTTCACCAGCACCGGGGCTGACGTCTCGGCGAGAACGCCCAACAGAATGGGCCGCAGCGACTCGACCGCCTGCAGATCGCGCAATCCCGGGGTGTTCGGTGAGCTGACATTGACCACCAGATACGACGCCAGCGGGCCGACCAGCCGGGCACTTGCCCGATAGTCTTCGACGGCGTCGGCGGCCGGGGTTGCCTTGGTCTTGCCGATGTTCACCCCGATCGGCACCTCGGGCCGGTGGCGGGCCAGCCGGATCGCCAGCTGCCCGGCGCCGTGGTTGTTGAACCCCATCCGGTTCAGCAGGGCCCGGTCGGCGGGCAGCCGGAACAGGCGTGGGGCCGGGTTGCCGGGCTGCGGGTGGGCGGTGACCGTCCCAACCTCGGCGTACCCGAAACCCATCGCCCCCCAGGTCAGCAGCCCCATGCCGTCCTTGTCGAAGCCGGCGGCCAGGCCGAGCGGTCCAGGAAAGCGCACCCCGAACACCGTGCTGGCCAGCACCGGATCAGTCGGGCCCAGCAGCCGGTGCAGCAACCGCCGCATCGCCGCGAGGGCCGTGGCGCCGCGCAGCACCGCGAAGACCAGTGTGTGGATGCGCTCGGGCGGCACCACGAAAAACAGCCGGCGCACAAGGCGATACAGCCGATGACCGCTTTGGCGCCGGTCGGCCACCGTCACAGTTCCGGCTGGTCGGGCCGCCGACCGGCGAAGCCCGCACCGTCCAGACGAGATTTCTTGCGGCGCAACAGAACCCGCCTACTGCCGTCGGTATAGAGCCGCACCCGGGTCAGCTCCCAGCCACGATATTCGGCCTCAATGGACAGCCGGGTGGACGCGCTGAGCCTGGTCACTTCGGGGGGCAGGCGCAACGGTATCCACTCGTATTCGTCGGACATTTCGGTGGCCCAGCCCGCGGGCAGCCGGCTCCACCGTGGCGCGGTCAACGGGTGCCCGCCGCGCGCTCGATGATTTGGACGCCCGCACCCGACCCCGACACCACATACAAGGTGTCCGACGCTTCGTCAAAGGCCAGCGAGTTGGGTTGCTGCACGGTTGGGTATCGCACCCTTTCGACGGGAATTCCAGTTGACAGATCGTAACCAATGACCGTGTTCGACGCGGTTTGGGACACCCAGGCCAACGCACGGGAGCCGGCCAGGCCGTATGGGGACTGCCGCACCGGGTAGGCCTGACGCAAGATCAGCGGGTCGACGCCGTAGACCAGCAGTTCGCCGCCGCGAGTGTCGGCGACCAGGACCCGGCCCAGCGGATCGGCGGAAAGGGTCGTTGCGCCCTGGCCGGCCCGCAGTGCGAGCTCGGGGCGACCGTCGGCGCCGATGGTGGTCACCGAGGTCTGCCCCCGATCCAGGACTACCGTCGTATTTCCCTGTGTCACAAGGGAATCGACGCGAGCAAAGATCTTATTCCGCTTCTCGACAGTCGCGGTGCCACCGCCACTCGGGGTCTGGGGGGCAAGGGTGTAGACGGCGCCGTCGGCGCTGCCCAACACCAGTCTGCCGTCAGCGCGGCGCGCGATCGCGGTGAATTCGACCTGCTGGGCCTCGGCGACGTTCACCTGTGTCGTGTGGCCGGCGGTCAGATCGACCACGAAGTAGCCGCCACGGGCTGCCAGGTAGACCGTGCCGTGGCCGTCGCCGGTCAAGGCGGTCGCCGCCCCCGGCAGCACGATCACACGTGGCGCGACCTGCGCTGCACCGAACACCGTGACGCTGGCGGGTGCCGCCGAGTCGGCGTCGGGGGCCAGGACCGCCAACTGGTGAGTGTCGCCGTCGAAGACCGCGGCCTGCGCGTGACCGGGCAGCGGTCGCACCGCGCCGGCTGGATTCGTCGACACCGGCGGCGACTCGGCGGCCTGCGCCGGCTCGATCGTGGGCGGGTTTCCAGACGAGAACGTATTGAGCGGATTCGACGAACAACCGGCGACCAGCGCCAGCAAAAGCAGCAGGCCAACAAAACGGCGTTGACCTACCTGTTTCAAGCAGCTATGCCGTGACAGCAATAATCGACTTTCGCATGGCGAACATGAAGTTCAAATTTTAAGGAACGGTTTCGCATCCAATACGGCCATGTTGCCTACCTCCGGTCGGTCTGGAGAGGTATGGTCGCGATATGACCGTCATCGTTGACCGGCATACCGCAGACAAAGAATTTGCTGTCGAAGACATTTCGACAGGCATTTTTGCCAGCGGGTACGGACAAGTCGGTGATGGACGCAGTTTTTCCTTCCACATTGAGCACCGGTCGCTCGTCGTCGAAGTTTACCGGCCGCGGCTTGCCGGGCCAGTTCCGCAGGCTGAGGACGTGGTCGCGAGGGCAATCCGCAGCCTGTTCGATATCGACGTCACCGACGAGCGCAGCCTGACCGCGGCGGTGCGTGACTCGGTCGCGCATGCGATGCCGGTCTCGCGTTAGTCACGTCCGCTAGCGGCCACCCGCACCAGGTACGGTCGTCGTCGTGACTGCGGTTTCGGCGATGTCTCGGTGGCAGGTCGTGTCGCGGGTCTTTCTCGCCGGCGCCGGTGTCGCCATGCCGATCCTGCTAGCTAACGAGACAGTCGCCGCAACATGACCGTCATCCTGTTGCGCCACGGCCGGTCCACCTCGAACACCGCTGGGATTTTGGCGGGTCGTTCCGAGGGCGTCGACCTCGACGACAAGGGCCGCGAGCAAGCCGCAGGGCTGATCGATCGGATCGGTGACCTGCCGATCCGGGCGGTGGTGACTTCGCCGCTGCTGCGCTGCCGACGCACCGTCGAGCCGCTCACCGAATCGCTGTGCCTCGAGCCGCTCATCGACGAGCGGATCGCCGAAGTGGACTACGGGGAATGGACGGGCCGCAAAATCGGCGACCTGGCGAACGAGGCGTTGTGGAGGGTGGTTCAGGCCCATCCCAGCGCGGCGGTGTTTCCCGGTGGTGAGGGTTTAGCGCAGGTGCAGGTGCGAGCGGTGGCCGCCGTTCGCGAGCACGACCGTCGGCTTGCCGATGAGCACGGCGGCGATGCGTTGTGGGTGGCGTGTACCCACGGTGACGTCATCAAGGCGGTGATCGCTGACGCCTACGGCATGCATCTGGACGGGTTCCAGCGCGTCACCGCCGACCCGGGGTCGGTGAGCGTGGTCCGCTACACCCCGCTGCGTCCGTTCGTCTTGCACGTCAACCAAACCGGTGCGCGGTTGTCGGCAGCGTTGCGCGCCGGGCCTCCGCCGAAGGATGCGTCCAAGGGTGAGACTCACGGTGCGTCCAACGAAGAGCCGCAGAAAGAAGAGCCGCAGAAAGAGGCAGCCAGAGAAGTGCCGTCAAGCGACGCGGTGGTCGGAGGCTCCACCGACTAATTCAGCGGGGACAACCGAATCGGATCGCACGGCGACGGCAACTGCCGGTATTTTAGAAGTGCCATGGCCCGCGCAATTCACGTTTTCCGCACACCCGACCGCTTCGTGGCCGGGACCGTTGGCCAGCCCGGAAACCGCACCTTCTACATACAAGCGGTGCACGATGCCCGGGTGGTATCCGTGGTGTTGGAGAAGCAACAGGTCGCGGTGCTTGCCGAGCGCATCGGTGCGCTGCTGCTCGAGGTCAATCGGCGGTTCGGCACGCCGGTTCCCCCGGAGCCCGCCGAGGTCGACGACCTCAGCCCGCTGATCACCCCAGTCGATGCGGAGTTTCGGGTCGGGACCATGGGCCTGGGCTGGGACTCGGAGGCGCAGACCGTGGTGGTCGAACTGCTTGCCGTCACCGACGCCGAGTTCGACGCCTCGGTGGTGCTCGACGACACCGAAGAGGGGCCCGACGCGGTCCGGGTGTTCTTGACCCCGGAGTCGGCTCGGCAGTTCGCCACCCGCTCCAATCGGGTGATCTCGGCGGGACGTCCGCCCTGCCCGCTGTGCGACGAACCGTTGGACCCGGAGGGCCACATCTGCGCGCGCGCCAACGGCTATAAGCGCAGCGCGCTGCTCGGGCCTGACGATGAACCCGAGGAATGACGAATGTGAGGTGTTGCGGGACGGCGAGCTGACAGTCCTCGGACGCATCCGCTCAGCCAGCAACGCCACCTTTCTCTGCGAGTCGACGCTCGGTGAGCACACTGTGCACTGCGTCTACAAGCCGGTCGCCGGTGAGGCGCCGCTATGGGATTTCCCCGACGGAACACTGGCCGGGCGCGAACTGGGCGCGTACCTGGTGTCGAGGCAATTGGGTTGGAATATTGTGCCCTACACGATCATTCGTCACGGGCCGGCGGGTCCGGGAATGCTGCAGCTGTGGGTGGAGCAACCCGGTGACACGGCCGACTCCGATCCCAGGCCCGGGCCCGACCTGGTCGACCTGTTTCCCGCCGACAAACTTGAGCCGGGTTATCTGCCGGTGCTGCGGGCCTACGACTACGCGGGCGACGAGGTCATCCTGATGCACGCCGACGACATCCGGTTGTGGCGGATGGCGGTGTTGGACGTGCTGATCAACAACGCCGACCGCAAGGGCGGCCACGTCCTGCGCGACCTCGACGGCCACATCTACGGCGTCGACCACGGCGTGTGCTTGCACGTCGAGAACAAACTGCGCACGGTGTTGTGGGGCTGGGCGGGCAAGCCGGTCGACGAGCCGACCCTGAAGGCTGTCGCCGGGCTCGCCGAGGCCCTTGGCGGCTCGTTTGGCGATGCGCTGGCCGGGCACATCACCCGGGCGGAAGTTGCGGCGCTGCGCAGGCGCGCGCACGCGCTGCTGGACAATCCGGTGATGCCCGGGCCGAACCGGCATCGTGCCATTCCCTGGCCGGCGTTCTAGGGCGCGCCAGGCCGTCGGCGATACTGAAGCGGTGACCCCGGCCCCCCAGGACGAGAGGGATGACCTGTCAAACCTGACAGATGCCGCACTGGCCGCCGATCTCGCCGCGGAAGCGGGGGAGTTGTTGCTGAAAGTGCGCGAAGAGATCGGCTTCGGTCATCCATGGGCGCTCGGCGACGCGGGCGACAGCCTGGCAAACGCACTGATCCTGCGGCGGCTGCGAGCCGAGCGGCCGGACGATGCGGTGCTCAGCGAGGAAGCTCACGACGATCTGACGCGGCTGAAGTACGACCGGGTATGGATCATCGACCCGTTGGACGGCACCCGTGAGTTCTCCACACCGGGGCGCGACGACTGGGCGGTACATATCGCGTTGTGGCAACGCCCCACCAACGGCCAACGCGAAATCACCGACGCCGCAGTGTCTTTGCCGGCTCGCGGGAACATGGTGTATCGCAGCGACACCGTGACCGACGACGCCGCACGCACCGGCATTCCCCATACCTTCCGGATTGCCGTCAGCGCCACCCGGCCACCCGCCGTGCTGCACCGCATGCGCCAGATGCTGGCCATCCAACCCGTGGCGATCGGTTCGGCGGGCGCCAAGGCGATGGCCCTCATCGACGGTGACGTCGACGCCTACGTGCATGCCGGCGGGCAATGGGAATGGGATTCGGCAGCGCCGGCCGGGGTCGTGATGGCCGCCGGCATGCACGCGTCGCGACTGGACGGCTCGCCGTTGCGCTACAACCAACTCGACCCATACCTACCCGACTTCGTGATGTGTCGCGCCGAAGTGGCGCCGATCCTGCTCGGCGCCATCCGCGACGCGTGGCGCTAGCAGGCCGTTGTCAGGCCCGCATCGTCGCCGGGCTTGCTGGCTGGATTGCCCGCCTCGCCCCCTCGCCGCTTCGCGGCTGGGAGGTAACCCCACCTCAGCCCGCTACGCGGGCTGCATCGTCGCCGGGCTTAAAGTCGAGGCATGCAGTCGTGGCCTTCCGCACTGGTTCCGGAGTTGCCGGGACGCGGCCCGGAGCTACGGCTCTATGACACCTCTGACCGGCAGGTGCGCCCGGTGGCAACCGGGTCGACCGCGTCCATGTACGTCTGCGGGATCACGCCCTACGACGCCACCCATCTGGGCCACGCGGCCACCTATCTGGCGTTCGACCTGGTCCATCGTCAGTGGCTGGACCTGGGTCATGACGTGCACTACGTGCAGAACGTCACCGACGTCGACGACCCGCTGTTCGAGCGGGCCGAACGCGACGGCGTCGATTGGCGTGAGCTCGCCGACCGCGAGGTCGCCCTTTTCCGCGAGGACATGGCGGCGCTGCGGATACTGCCGCCACGCGAATACGTCGGGGCGACCGAGGCGATTTCCGAAGTCGTCGAACTCGTCGAGAAGATGCTCGCCTCCGGGGCGGCGTACGTCGTCGACGACGAGTACCCGGACGTCTACTATCGGGCCGACGCCACGCTGCAGTTCGGCTACGAGTCCGGCTATGACCGCGACACGATGCTTCGGCTGTTCGCCGAGCGCGGTGGCGACCCGGACCGGCCGGGCAAGACCGACGAACTCGACGCCCTACTGTGGCGGGCCGCCCGTCCCGGGGAACCCAGTTGGCCATCACCGTTCGGCGCCGGCCGGCCCGGCTGGCACGTCGAATGCGCAGCCATCGCACTCAGCCGTATCGGCAGCGGCCTGGACATCCAAGGCGGGGGCAGCGACCTGATCTTCCCGCATCACGAATTCACCGCCGCGCACGCCGAATGTGTCAGGGGCGAAAGGCGATTCGCCCGGCATTACGTGCACGCCGGGATGATCGGCTGGGACGGGCAAAAGATGTCCAAGAGCCGCGGCAACCTGGTGCTGGTGTCGGCGTTGCGTGCGCAAGACGTTGAGCCGTCGGCCATTCGGCTTGGTCTGCTGGCCGGGCATTACCGCGCGGACCGGTTTTGGAGCCAGCAGGTGCTCGACGACGCGACCGCGCGGCTGCATCGCTGGCGCACCGCGACCGCGCTGCCGGCCGGCCCGGACGCCGCAGACGTCATCGCCCGGGTGCGCGAGTACCTGGCCGACGACCTTCACACTCCTAAAGCGATTGCCGCACTTGATGGTTGGACCACCGATGCGCTGGAGTACGGAGGCCACGACGCGGCGGCTCCGAAGTTGGTGGCAACCGCGGTCGATGCGCTATTCGGGGTAGGTCTGTAGGCGGCTACGTCGCTCCAACGTTATTGGTGCTAACGATTTACGTTGTGACACAATAACCGTCGGCTGCGCAGCCAGCTTGACCATTCTCCCTTTTCGGGGGAGTCATGGGAAGTATTGTGCCGCAAATATGTTGCTAAATGGTTGGCGTGCAGTCGATGGTTAGCGACCCGCAGGAAAACTGTCACAGCAAGCCAAAAGCCGCAGAGCCCACTATTTCTGGGGCCAACGCACCACAAAAGTCACTAAACGGCAACTGCTGAGTGTCAATTCGCACAACAATCTGGGTGGACGGCGTGTCATGGGTCACCATCGACGGAGCAAACGCGTAACGCGCGTCAACCGCAGAGGTGATTGCTTGATGCTCAGTCGTTTTCGTCGTGTGGCTGGCGCGGTCAGCGCCGTCACCATGCTAACCATTTCACCGAACACCGCGCCCGCATCCGCGGCCGCCATTGAGAGCCCGAACCTGCTGGTCAATCCCGGCGCCGAGTTCGGCGACCCGTCATTGTCGGGATACAGTTCGGTGTCCATCCCGGGCTGGACCGTGACCGGCACACCGACCGTGATCAAGTATGGCACCGTGCGCCGTCTGCCATGGCCCCTCGGGTCGCCGGGGCCAACTCTGCCAGCGGCCCTAGGATTTCCGCGCTCTCAGAACGGGCCCCCGGACGGCGCCGTACAGTTCTTCGGCGGTGGAAATGTGGCCACAGCCACGCTCACCCAAACCGTCGACCTCAGCGGCGTGCGCGAGATCGCCTCCGGCACCGTGCCCTACAGGCTGAGCGGATGGCTCGGAGGCTTCCTTGAAGACCCGTCCGAAGCATCGGTCACCGTCACCTTCTGGGATGCCAACCAATCACCGCTGGGCACCGGCAAGATCGGGCCGGTCACTGTGCTCGATCGCGGGTTGAGGACCGCGCTCCTCGAACGTGAGACCACCGGGACGATACCTGTAGGCACCCGCAGCGCACGCGTGGTCGTGACCCTCAAAGACAGAAACCCAGTAATCGGCAACTACAACAACGCCTATGCCGACAACGTCTCGTTCACCGTCGGCCTACCACTGCCTGCCCCACCGCCACCCACACCACCGCCGTCGAAAGTCGGCCCCCTCGACCACGTATTCATGATCTATTTAGAGAACCATGGCGTGAAAGACATCGTCGGCAGCAGCAACGCGCCGTACATCAACGGCCTCATCAACAACAACGGATACGGGTCGAACTACTTCGCCCAAACCCACCCCAGCCTTCCGAACTACTACCCGATCCTCGGCGGATCGGACTTCGGCTTCAACTACAACTGTGAGTTGGACTGCTTCGACGAACCCAACCTGGCCGACAACATCGAGAGAGCGGGGAAGGGGTGGGCCAGCTACGAGCAGTCCATGCCCTCCCCATGTTTCACGCAGTCCTCGGGTCCCTACAGCCCTGGTGAGCTACCATTTCTCGCCTTCCACGACATAGTCTCCAACACCGCTCGTTGTCAGGCACACGTGCTGCCGCTGCAGCGGATGGCCACGGATCTCGCCTCGACCTCCACCACCCCGAACTACGTGTGGTTCGCTGCGGACGAAGACCACAACATGGAAGGCCCGATCAACATCGAATTCATACTCAGCCTGCTCACGAATCATCAATACAACATCAAGGCCGGCGACCAGTTCCTCGCGGACACACTCCCCACGATCCTGAACTCGCCCGCATTCCAAACGCAGCGCACCGCGATCTTCATCACGTGGGACGAGGATTACGACAACCTGTCACTAGGCATCGGCAACGAAGGCAATCACGTCCCCATGATCGTCATCGCGTCACCGAACTCCGGCATGCGCCAAGGCCACCTCGTTGCCGGCAACTACAACAATCACTACAGCTTGCTGCGCACCATCGAAGACGCCCTCGGACTTCCCCGACTCACCAACAATGACCGATTCGCCCAACCGATGAACGATTACTGGCGGTAGCTCTTTCTGGTTGCACCCCAACGGAATTAGAAGCAACGCCGCTACCGCCCGAGCCCCTCCCAAAACGATTGGCGCACTTGATGGTTGGACCACCGGTGCGCTGGAATACGGCAGGCACTCGCGGCGGCGATTCCCCGTCCACCGCCGGTGATGAAGACGACTTTGCCGTGCAGCGATGTCATGGCCGCCTTGGCCGTTGAACAAGACCACCTCGGTGGACAAGTGCGCGACGGCCTTCGTCAAGGGCATCGAGGGCCGCAAGGATCGTGTGTACTGCCCGCGCTGAGGGTGGCCCTGTTCCGCTGGCTCAAGCCGGTGCTGTCCACCCCGCTCGGCGAACTTCCCATTCGCAAGAGCAGCGCCGAGCTGATGCCCCGAATCGATGCCGAGGTCGCAGCGCTTGGTCGCTCCACCAGCGCCTACAACGAGGAGTTAGGCAACGCCTAGCGTGCCGGAATGCCGACCAAGAACGTCAGCGCCCGAATCCCGGGCGGCGGCGGCGCAGATAACGTTCGAACTCGGCGGCCAGCGCGTCGCCGTCGATCTTGCCCAGCGCTTCGTTCATATCGACCTCGGCGTCGCCTCGCTGCTCCAGCGACAACACGTATTCAGCCAGGTCCTCGTCCTCGGCGGTCATCTCGGTGACCGCCTGTTCCCATTCCTCGGCCTGCGCCGGCAGGTCAGCCAGCGGAACCTCGATGTCCAGCACGTCTTCGACCCGGCGCAGCAGGGCCACGGTCGCCTTCGGGTTCGGCGGGTGCGATACGTAGTGCGGCACGGCCGCCCAGAACGTCACCGCCGGGATTCCGGCGGCCACGCAGGCGTCCTGGAACACGCCCGCGATCCCGGTCGGTCCCTCGTAGCGGGTTTCCTCCAGGCCGAAGAGTTTCGCGGATTCGGGGGAGTAGGCCGCTCCCGAGACGGGCACCGGCCGGGTATGGGGAGTGTCGGCCAGCAGCGCACCAAGGATCACGACGGTGTCGACGTTGAGCTTGTCGGCGATGGCCACCAATTCGGCACAAAAGGTGCGCCAGCGCATGTTCGGTTCCACCCCATGCATCAATACGACGTCGCGGTCGCTGCCCGGTGGGCGGCAGTGTGTGATCCGCATCGCAGGCCACACGAGCTCGCGGGTGACCCCGTCGACCTGGCGGATGACCGGGCGATTTACCTGGTAGTCGTAATACGCCTCGTCGTCGATCTCCACGATCGGATCGGCTTCCCAGATGGCATCCAGGTGCTCCAGCGCGTCGCTGGCCGCGTCGCCGGCGTCATTCCAGCCCTCGAACGCAGCCACGACAATCGTGTTGTGCAGTTCGGGCAGCGCGCTGCCAGCGGGCGGAGTCACAGAATCAGACTACGGCGTGCGGCAGACTGCCTGCGCGGATGTTCGACCGCGTCTGGCAGGGAGCTGTCAACCACTGGGCGGTTTATCGGGCTGTTTGCATAGGCCGACTATCCTTGTGGCGTGACTGCCGCTAACGAACACCGCTACGACACCGATATCCTCGACACTTTGGCGCAGCGTGTGGTGGTCGGCGACGGCGCGATGGGCACTCAGTTGCAGGCTGCCGATCTCACGCTTGACGACTTCCGCGGCCTGGAAGGCTGCAACGAGATCCTCAACGAGACGCGTCCCGATGTGCTGGAGACGATTCACCGTGCCTACTTCGAGGCCGGCGCCGACGCAGTAGAGACCAACACGTTCGGCTGCAACCTGTCCAACCTCGGCGACTACGACATCGCCGACCGAATCAGGGACCTCTCGCAGCGGGGCACCGCGATCGCGCGCCGGGTCGCTGACGAGCTGACCACCCCCGACCGCAAGCGCTATGTGCTGGGGTCGATGGGCCCAGGCACCAAGTTGCCGACCCTGGGCCACACCGAGTACCACCTCATTCGTGACGCCTACGCCGAGGCTGTGCTCGGCATGCTCGACGGCGGCGCCGACGCCATCCTGGTGGAAACCTGCCAGGATCTGCTGCAGCTCAAGGCCGCGGTGCTGGGGGCGCGTCGCGCGATGGCGCAGGCCGGCCGGCACATCCCGGTGTTCGCCCACGTCACCGTCGAGACCACCGGCACGATGCTGCTCGGTAGCGAGATCGGTGCGGCGCTGACGGCCGTCGAGCCGCTCGGTGTCGACATGATCGGGTTGAACTGCGCGACGGGCCCGGCCGAAATGAGCGAGCACCTGCGTCACCTGTCCAGGCACGCCCGCATCCCGGTGTCGGTGATGCCCAATGCCGGGTTGCCCGTGCTGGGCGCCAACGGCGCCGAATACCCTTTGCAGCCCGACGAATTGGCCGAGGCGCTGGAAGGGTTTATCGCCGACTTCGGTCTTTCGCTGGTCGGCGGTTGCTGCGGCACCACCCCGGAGCACATCCGCAAGGTGGCCGCTGTCGTGGCCAAGTTCAACGACGGGACCGCGCGGCGCGGTGAGCGTCAGGTGACCTACGAGCCTTCGGTGTCGTCCCTGTACACCGCCGTCCCGTTCGCGCAGGACGCCTCGGTGCTGGTGATCGGCGAGCGGACGAATGCCAACGGCTCCAAGGCTTTTCGTGAGGCGATGATCGCCGAGGACTACCAGAAGTGCCTGGACATCGCCAAGGACCAGACCCGCGACGGCGCGCACCTGCTTGATCTGTGCATCGACTATGTGGGCCGCGATGGGGCGGCCGACATGACGGCGCTGGCCAGCCGACTGGCGACCGCATCGACATTGCCGATCATGCTGGACTCCACCGAAACCCCGGTGCTGCAAGCCGGTTTGGAGCATCTGGGCGGGCGCTGCACCATCAACTCGGTGAACTACGAGGACGGCGACGGACCGGAGTCGCGCTTCCACAAGACCATGGAGCTGGTCGCCGAGCACGGCGCCGCGGTGGTGGCGCTGACCATCGACGAAGAGGGCCAGGCCCGCACCGTCGAGAAGAAGGTCGAGATCGCCGAGCGCCTGATCAACGACATCACCGGCAACTGGGGAGTCGACGAATCCTCCATTCTGATCGACTGTTTGACCTTCACCATCGCCACCGGTCAGGAAGAGTCACGCAAAGACGGCATCGAGACCATCGAGGCGATCCGGGAGCTGAAGAAACGCCACCCCGACGTGCAAACCACACTCGGGTTGTCCAACATCTCGTTCGGACTCAATCCCGCCGCGCGCCAAGTGCTCAACTCGGTGTTCCTGCACGAATGCCAGGAAGCCGGTCTGGATTCGGCGATCGTGCACGCGTCGAAGATCCTGCCGATCAACCGGATTCCGGAAGAGCGGCGCAACGTCGCACTTGATCTGGTCTATGACCGTCGCCGCGAGGGCTATGACCCACTGCAGGAGCTGATGCGGGTGTTCGAAGGTGTGTCGGCGGCGTCGTCAAAGGAATCGCGCGCCGCCGAACTGGCCAAACTGCCGCTGTTTGAGCGGCTGGCGCAGCGCATCGTCGACGGAGAGCGCAACGGCCTGGAGGCCGATCTGGACGAGGCCATGACCGAGAAGCCGCCGCTGCAGATCATCAACGAGAACCTGTTGGCCGGGATGAAGACGGTCGGTGAGCTCTTCGGCTCCGGGCAGATGCAGCTGCCGTTCGTGCTGCAGTCGGCCGAGGTGATGAAGGCCGCCGTCGCCCACCTGGAACCGCACATGGAGAAGTCCGACGACGACTCGGGTAAGGGACGCATCGTGCTGGCCACCGTCAAGGGCGACGTGCACGACATCGGCAAGAACCTCGTCGACATCATCCTGAGCAACAACGGCTACGAGGTGGTCAATCTCGGCATCAAGCAGCCCATTGCCAACATCCTCGAAGTGGCCGAAGACAAGAGCGCCGACGTGGTCGGGATGTCGGGCCTGTTGGTGAAGTCCACCGTGGTGATGAAAGAAAACCTCGCGGACATGAACACCCGCGGCGTGGCCGAGAAGTTCCCGGTGCTGCTTGGCGGTGCGGCGCTGACGCGCAGCTACGTGGAGAACGACCTCGCCGAACTCTACGAGGGCGAAGTCCATTACGCGCGAGACGCTTTCGAGGGTCTGAAGTTGATGGACACCATCATGAGCCTCAAGCGGGGCGAGGCGCCGGACGTCGACAGCCCGGAGGCCGTTGCAGCCCGCGAGAAGGAAGCCGAGCGCAAGGCCCGCCATGAACGGTCAAAGCGCATCGCCGAACAGCGCAAGGCGGCCGAGGAGCCGGTCGAGGTGCCCGCGCGCTCCGATGTCGCGGCCGACGTCGAGGTGCCCGTTCCACCGTTCTGGGGGTCGCGGATCGTCAAGGGCCTCGCGGTGGCCGACTACACCGGACTGCTCGACGAACGCGCATTGTTCCTGGGCCAGTGGGGTTTACGCGGTGTGCGCGGCGGCGAGGGACCCGCGTACGAGGATTTGGTTGAGACCGAGGGCCGGCCCCGGCTGCGGTACTGGCTGGACCGTTTGTCCACCGACGGCATCCTGGCCCATGCGGCCGTTGTGTACGGCTACTTCCCGGCGGTGTCCGAGGGCGACGACGTCGTCGTGCTCGCTGAGCCCAAACCCGATGCGCAGGAGCGGTATCGGTTCACCTTCCCGCGCCAGCAACGCGGCCGGTTTTTGTGCATCGCCGATTTCATCCGGTCGCGGGATCTGGCCGTCGAGCGGGGCGAGGTTGACGTGCTGCCCTTCCAGCTGGTGACGATGGGCCAGCCCATCGCCGACTTCGCCAACGAGCTGTTCGCGTCGAATTCCTATCGCGATTACCTCGAAGTGCACGGTATCGGCGTCCAGCTCACCGAGGCGCTGGCCGAGTACTGGCACCGGCGTATCCGCGAGGAACTCAAATTCTCCGGGGACCGGGCGATGTCGGCCGAGGACCCCGAGGCCGTCGAAGACTATTTCAAGCTCGGCTACCGGGGTGCGCGTTTCGCCTTTGGTTACGGGGCATGCCCGAACCTGGAGGACCGGGCCAAGATGATGGAGCTGCTGGAGCCCGAACGCATCGGCGTGACGTTGTCGGAGGAGTTGCAGCTGCACCCCGAGCAGTCGACCGACGCCTTCGTGCTGCACCACCCCGAGGCCAAGTACTTCAACGTCTGAGCGCTACGCGGCACTCGTCGAACTAAACCGCCGTGACTTTGCTGGCCAACACGTGAAACAATCGCTGGCCGTGAAGACCTTCGAGGATCTGTTCGCCGAACTCGGCGATCGTGCCCGCACCCGGCCGGTGGGCAGCGCGACCGTTGCCGCATTGGACGGCGGGATACATGGGCTGGGCAAAAAGATCCTGGAGGAGGCCGGTGAGGTGTGGCTGGCGGCCGAACACGAACCCAACGACGCGCTGGCCGAGGAGATCAGCCAGTTGCTGTACTGGACGCAGGTGCTGATGATCGCGCGCGGCCTGTCCCTCGACGACATCTATCGGAAGCTGTGAGCATGTTACGGGTGGCGGTTCCCAACAAAGGTGCGCTCAGCGAGCCGGCCACCGCGATCCTCGCGGAGGCCGGCTATCGGCGCCGCACCGACCCCAAGGACTTGACGGTCATCGACCCCATCAACCAGGTCGAGTTTTTCTTCTTGCGGCCCAAAGACATTGCCATCTACGTCGGTTCGGGAGAGCTCGACTTCGGCATCACCGGACGGGATCTGGTGCGCGATTCCGATGCGCCGGTGCGCGAACGTCTGGCACTGGGTTTCGGGTCGTCCAGCTTCCGGTACGCCGCGCCTGCCGGGCGTGACTGGACAATGGCGGATCTGGCCGGGAAACGGATCGCCACCGCCTACCCGAATCTCGTTCGAAAAGATCTGGCCGACCGCGGTATTAACGCAACAGTGATCAGGCTCGACGGCGCCGTGGAGATCTCGGTGCAACTCGGGGTTGCCGACGCCATTGCCGATGTGGTGGGGTCCGGCCGCACCTTGAGCCTGCACGATCTGGCGGCCTTTGGTGAGCCGCTGTGTGATTCGGAGGCGGTGCTGATCGAGCGCGTCGCTCAGGGCGGCCACCCCCAGAGCAGGGCCACCACGGCGCGCGATCAACTCGTCGCCCGGGTGCAAGGTGTGGTGTTTGGTCAGCAATACCTGATGCTCGATTACGACTGCCCGCGCTCGGTGCTGGACAAAGCCACGTCGATCACGCCGGGATTGGAGTCCCCGACCATCGCCCCGCTGGCCGACCCGGACTGGGTCGCAATCCGGGCACTGGTGCCGCGCCGCGGTGTCAACGAGGTCATGGACGAGCTCGCCGCCATCGGTGCCAAAGCGATTCTGGCTTCGGATATCAGGTTCTGTCGATTCTGATGACCCGGTCGGCGGGACAGCCGCCGCTGTGTTAGCGTCCGCCTTGGGGGAGACTGGCCGAGTTATCGGGTCGTCACCCCTTTCTGGTCGCCGGGCTGTTCGTCCCCCAGGAGGGTCTCTGTGACACATGCACTTGTTCTGCTGATGGCTCTATTGATTGGTGTGGTCGCCGGGTTGCGTTCCCTGACGGCGCCCGCGGTGGTCGCGTGGGCCGCCTTCCTCGGCTGGATCAACATGCACAACACCTGGGCATCCTGGGTGGGCAATGTCATCACGGTCATCGTCCTGACCGTCCTTGCCGTTGCCGAACTGGTTGGCGACAAACTCCCCAAGACACCCGCCCGCACCGCGCCGCCGGTATTCGCTGCTCGAATCATCACGGGCGCTTTTGCCGGTGCGGTCATCGGCACCGCATGGGGCTACCGGTGGGGTGGTCTCGGCGCGGGTGCCATCGGCGCGGTGCTAGGCACCCTGGGCGGGTATCAAGCGCGCAAGCGGCTGGTGGCTGCCCGCAACGGGCAGGACTTGCCGGTAGCGCTGCTAGAGGATGCGGTTGCGATCCTAGGAGGGTTCGCCATCCTCGCGGTGACGGCTAGTCTGTGACAACGCATTTCGATGCGGTCATCGTAGGTGCCGGCCAGGCTGGGCCGTCGCTGGCGGGGCGGTTGACGGCCGCCGGGCAGCGCGTCGCGATAGTCGAGCGCAAACTGATCGGCGGCACCTGTGTCAACAACGGATGTATCCCGACCAAGACGTTGGTGGCCAGCGCGCACGCCGCGCAGCTGGCCCGTCGCGGCGCGGAATACGGCGTCGCAACCGGACCGGTCAGTGTGGACATGGTGAAAGTCAAAGCACGCAAAGACGACATCATGCTCGGCGACCGCAAGGGCGTCGAGGACTGGTTGGACGGCATGGAGAGCTGCACCGTTTTTCGCGGTCACGCCCGTTTCGAAGATCGGCACACCTTGCGGGTCGGCGTGCAGGACGGCGAAGAACTCCTGCACGCCGACCGGATTTTTCTCAACGTCGGTTGCCGTGCGGTCGTGCCGGCGATCCCGGGACTGCCCCATGTCGACTTCCTCACCAACGTGTCAATCCTCGAACTCGACACGCTGCCATCCCATCTCGTCATCGTCGGGGGCAGCTACATCGCGCTGGAGTTCGCGCAGATGTACCGGCGTTTCGGGGCTCCGGTAACCGTCGTCGAACGGGGCCCACGGCTGGCGTCCCGCGAAGACGAGGATGTCTCGGCCGCCATCAGGGAGATCCTGGAGGCCGAAGGCATCGACGTTGTCCTCGATGCTGACGATGTGCGGATCAGCAAGAGCGACAAAGGATTCCAACTCACACCTCGTGCCGGCGCGGCGCCCATTCAGGGCAGTCATCTGCTGCTGGCAGTGGGACGGCGACCCAACACCGACGACCTGGGCTTGGAAGCGGCCGGCGTGCAGACCGACCCCCGTGGCTACATCGTGGTCGACGACGAGCTCAAGACCAACGTCGATCACATCTGGGCGATGGGCGACTGCAACGGCAAGGGTGCATTCACCCACACCTCCTACAACGATTTCGAGATCGTCGCTGCCAACCTGCTCGATGATGACCCGCGCCGGGTGAGCGACCGCATCACCACTTATGCGCTTTTCATCGACCCTCCGCTGGGTCGGGCCGGCATGACCGTCAGCCAGGTCCGCGCATCGGGACGCAAGGCGCTGGTCGGTAAGCGGCCCATGACCAAGGTCGGCAGAGCAGTGGAAAAGGGTGAAACACAAGGCTTTATGAAGGTCGTGGTGGACGCCGACACCAACGAAATCCTGGGGGCGGCCATCCTCGGAGTCGGCGGCGACGAGGCGATTCACGCCATTTTGGACATCATGTCAGCCAAAGCGCCGTACACCACGCTGTCGCGCACGATGCATATTCATCCCACTGTCAGCGAGCTCATTCCCACGATGTTGGAGGAGATGTCGCTGCTCAAATGAGCGGGGTACGAGTCCTACGACGTTGTCAGGCTTTGGCGTATCTGTGCACGAGGTCGCCCTCACCGAACGTGCTCGTGTGCTGCATTCCGTCAGCGTCGCGGCCGAAAAACGTCCACTGCGCTGGACTCGCCTGCGGTCCGCTGATCATCTTGACCGTATAGCGCAGATCGGTACGGCGCGTCGTGCCTATCACGTCACCAACCCGGATCTGTGACGGATGAATCTCCTGTGTGGCCATGATCCCCCTAACGGTGATGGGCAGTCGTTGCAGGGCGCTGAGACCTGCGGCGTTTGGTACGCGCCACGGAGACACGGTTGGGGGAAACTGCGGTCGGCTCGCGATGCCGACGGGCCGCGACCGCAGCGGGTTCGACGGCCTCGCGGGGGCCGCCCTGGCCGACCAGGGCGTGGATGACGGGGGAGGCTGCACTGACCTTTTGGGGTACGGCACGAACAGCCGCCTTGCGCATCATTGATTCGGTTTCCCGGCGCTGCTCCGGCAGCACGATGGTGACAACGTCACCGGAGGCGCCGGCCCGGGCGGTACGGCCGGATCGATGCAGATAGGCCTTGTGCTCGGGAGGTGGGTCAACGTGCACCACCAGTTCGATGTCGTCCACGTGCACGCCGCGAGCGGCGATGTCGGTCGCCACCAGTACCCGGGCGTGGCCGGCGGCGAACGCCGCCAGGTTTCGGTCGCGTGCGGGTTGTGAAAGGTTGCCATGCAGCTCCACCGACGCGATGCCCGATTGGGTGAGCTGGCGGGCCAGCTTTCGCGCCTGATGTTTGGTCCTCAGGAAAAGAATTCGCCGGGAGTGGCCGGCGGCCAACCGGTGCACCAACTGCTTCTTGGCTTCGACCCCGTCGACGCAGAACAGGTGATGCTTCATTTCAGGCGTCGTAGATGTCTTTTCTGCAATCGATCGCGTCACCGGATCGGTGAGGAATCGCTTCACCAAGATGTCGACCGCATTGTCCAGGGTGGCCGAGAACAGCATCCGCTGGCCGATCGCAGGAGTGGCCGCCAGGATACGGGTAACGGTTGGCAGGAAACCCAGATCGGCCAGGTGGTCGGCCTCATCGACGACCGTGATCTGAACAGCGTCCAGGTTGACGATGCGTTGCGTCATCAGGTCGTCAAGGCGGCCCGGGCAGGCCACGACAATGTCGACACCCGACTTCAGCGCCTTGGCTTGCCCGTTCTGCGATACCCCACCAAAGATCGTGACAACGCGCAGGCCCCGAACCCTGGCAAGGGGCTCAATGGCCGCGGCGATCTGCGTCGCCAGTTCTCGGGTGGGTGCCAGGACCAGCCCCGTGGGCCGGCCCGGTCGCCGGTCACCGGGATCAAGCCGACTCACGAGCGGGATCGAGAATGCGAGCGTCTTGCCGCTACCCGTCTTGCCGCGGCCTAAGACGTCACGGCCGGCAAGTGTGTCCGGCAATGTCTGAACCTGTATCGGAAACGGGTGGTGGACGCCTCGCGCGGCGAGCGCGTCAACCAATGGTGGGCTCACACCCAGGTGACCAAAAGTTTTGTCCTCAAGCATATTTCAATGTCCCTAAAGCGTCGGTGCTAGCGAGATTGCCTATCTGGCAATATCGATCGCCGCGACTCGAGGCTGCGCAGGCACGCCTGGTCATCTTGGACTCGGCGCCCCGCAGGCATCTGAGCAAAAGAAAACAAACAATCGATCACGACTTGCTGGCAAGCCATCCGGCAGCCAACGTTATGAAGAGCCTACCGCACTGCTGGGTGGGTCAGTTTCGTTTCGAGCGGAATGCACTGGGCCACCGGTTCGGTTGGACGTGAGGCAGCTTCCGTTCGCAGGTGATCCGGCCACCCGGGGTAGGGCGGCGGCGTCCCGCCGAAGACCGGACAGTGCGCCTGATGCGGGCACCACTCGCACAACCGCGATGGGCTGGGAGGGAAATCGCCTGTCGGCGCCGCCGATTGGATGGCACGCCAGATCGCCATCAACGTCTTCTCGAAGCGCAGCAGCTCGTCATGATCCGGCGAGTAGTCCAAGACCTGGCCATCGGCCAGGTAGATGAGCCGCAGGCGAGTGGGCAGCACCCCGCGTGAACGCAGTAACGCCACCGCGTAGAACTTCATTTGGAACATCGCCTTGAACTCGGCAAGTGCTCGCGCGGCCGGCGGTGCCTTGCCGGTCTTGTAGTCGACCACCCGTAGCTCGCCGGTGGCGGCGACGTCAATCCGGTCGATAAAACCGCGCAACAGCGTGCCGTCGGCGAGCTCGACCTCCACGCGCTGTTCGCAGCATTGCGGGTCGAATCGGGTCGGGTCTTCCAGCCGGTAATAGCCGGACAGCAACGCGCGGGCTTCCTCGAGCAGTTGGGCTCGCTGTTCGGAGTCCAGCGCGCCGGCCAGGTCGGGCTCCGCGGCAATTACCCGTTCCCATGCGGGTTCCACGAGCGATCTCGCGGTGTCTTCGACGCGCAACCCCGCGGGCAGGCCGTAGAGCTGCTCCAGCGCGGCGTGCACCACCGACCCCCGTAGCTGTGCCGCCGACGGTGCCTCGGGCAGCCGGTCGATAGCCCGGAACCGGTACAGCAACGGGCACTGCTTGAAGTCCGCCGCCCGTGACGGTGACAGCGCAGGTCGTGTGCGCCCCTCCGGCTGGTCGGTCATGCCCGCAGCTTAGGACTGGGTGGCGACAACCCCGAGCAGGGGCGACGGCGAGTCGGCTGGCACGCTAGATGCCGTGTCCGCAACCGGCCCGTTCACCGTTGGCGAACGCGTCCAGCTCACCGACGCCAAGGGCCGTCATTACACGATGGCGCTCACCGAAGGCAGTGAGTTCCACACTCATCGCGGCGCCATCGCACACGACGATGTGATCGGGCTCGAACAGGGCAGCGTGGTCAAATCCAGCAACGGTGCGTCGTTCTTGGTGCTGCGTCCGCTTTTGGTCGACTACGTGATGTCGATGCCCCGCGGGCCGCAGGTCATTTACCCCAAGGACGCCGCTCAGATCATCCACGAGGGCGACATCTTTCCGGGCGCCCGGGTGCTGGAGGCCGGAGCGGGGTCGGGAGCGTTGACCTGCTCGCTGCTGCGCGCCGTCGGGCCCGAAGGACGGGTGATCTCCTACGAACAGCGCGCTGACCACGCCGAACACGCCCGTCGCAATGTGTCGGTCTTTTTCGGCCAGGTGCCCGACAACTGGCAGCTGATCCTCAGCGATGTCGCGGACTCCGAGCTGCCCGACGCATCCTTCGATCGGGCCGTGCTGGACATGCTCGCGCCGTGGGAGGTGCTGGACGCGGTATCGAGGCTGGTAGTGGCCGGCGGTGTGCTGATAATCTACGTGGCCACCGTCACCCAGCTGTCGCGGGCGGTGGAGGCACTGCGGGCTCAGCAACGCTGGACCGAACCGCGGGCGTGGGAAACGCTGCAGCGGGGCTGGAACGTTGTCGGCCTCGCCGTTCGGCCGCAGCACTCGATGCGCGGGCACACCGCGTTCTTGATCGCAGCGCGACGGCTGGCACCCGGCGCCATCGCGCCGGCGCCTTTGGGTCGCAAGCGCGAGGGCCGCGACGGCTAGCGCCGGTCTGGTTCAGCCGGCGTAATCGTCGCTGCGAAGCAGCGAACGCCGTACGGCCAGCAGCTCGAATTCGGGGTGTGCGGCTACCAGGCGCTCGGCCGCGTCGAGGACATCGACGGCATGTCCGCGGTCACCGGATACGACGGCCACGCCGATGCCCGCTCGTCGATACAGATTCTGAGAACCGATCTCCGCGGCCGACACGCTGAACTTGCGCTGCAACTCAGCGACGACGGGACGGATGACCGATCGCTTCTGTTTGAGTGATCGCACGTCGCCGAGCAGCACGTCGAACTCGAGCCAGCCGATCCACATCCCGCTTCTCAGCCCGGTGGCGGTTGGTCGGGGGGTGGAGCGGGCGCAGGCGGGGGCTCCGGAGACGGGGCGGGTGCAGGCGGCGGCGCCGGGGGTGGAGCCGGTGGCGGGGGTGGTTCGGGTGGGGGTCCCGGCGGCGGGGCGGGTGCGGGAGCCGGCGCCGGGGCGGGTTCAGTCGTGGGCGTCGGTGCGGGTGCGGGTGCCGGAGCAGGTGCGGGTGCCGGAGCAGGGGCGGGTGCCGGAGCAGGGGCGGGTATTGGTGGCGGGGCAGGTGCCGGGCTTGGCGGCGGACTCGGTGGCGGCGGGGTTGCAGACGGTGAGTTGCCCAGGGCCAACAGCATTTCCGCAGTTCGCCGTGATAACTGCCAGCCACCTTGGAAGGGCGTGAATTCCATCGGGAAAGTGAACGCACCGGTGTTCCCCCGCGGGCTGTTGACGCTGACCGTCGCCATCACGTTGGACGGATTTTTGTCGGACCATGCGATGTTGTTTGCCGCGAAGGTCATCGGCAAGTAGCCGTTGTCCCGCAATGCGTTGGTGAACTTGTCCAGGGTGGGCGCACTTTCCGGGGTTGCGCCTTCGACGAGGCTCACCTTGTTGATGCCCGGAACGTTTGGGTCGGCGAGCCGGTTCAGCACCTCGGTAAGGGCTTCGGGCGGCGGCACCGGAGCAGTCGGGGGAGCCACGATGACGGGACTCGACGCGGCGGGTACCGGTGCCGAAGGGCTCGACGGCGCAACCTTGGGTTCTCTATGCGAACATCCCGAGAGCCCGATGGCCGCCACGGCGGTGGCGGCACTCAGCGCAACGGACAGGTATCGGAGCATCCAGTCGGGTCGGCCGAGCTATTCGGCCACGCCTGATTCTTGCAGCGGGGTGGTAGCGGATGTCGGGCCACCGGATGCAATGCAAGTCACACCTGCCGTCGCCGCGCCGACGTTCGCGACGGCCGCCACGCCTGTGGCGAGGGCTTTTGGGATCACAGGTGTCCTTTCGGTGGTCCCGAATCGACGCTGAGGTTACCAGCGGGAGTAACGACGCGAATTTTGAAGCTATTTGACACCGCACATCTACGGGCAATCGCCGGTAGCTTTGATGTATCCACCGCGTTATTTCGGGGCGGGAAAGGAGCGCAACATGGGTGACTCAGAGCGTTCTGAAGCATTCGGCACAGCTGGTGAAGCCGACATGTCCAGCGACGATGCTGCCGAATTGGAACAGTTACGCCGTGAGGCAGCGATGCTGCGCGAGCAACTGGATCACGCGGTCGGATCGCAGGGCAGCACTCGCTCTGCCCGCGATGTGCATCAACTCGAAGCCCGTATCGACTCGCTGGCGGCCCGCAATTCCAAATTAATGGAAACTCTTAAAGAGGCCCGCCAACAACTCCTGGCGTTACGCGAGGAAGTTGACCGGCTCGGGCAGCCGCCCAGCGGCTACGGCGTTCTGCTCGCTGCGCACGACGACGAAACGGTCGACGTTTTCACGTCGGGCCGCAAGATGCGGCTGACATGCTCGCCGAACATTGACGTCACCTCTATGAAAAAGGGTCAGACGGTCCGGCTCAACGAGGCTTTGACCGTCGTCGAGGCCGGTAGGTTCGAATCGGTCGGCGAGATCTCCACTTTGCGCGAGGTCCTGGTCGACGGTCACCGCGCACTCGTCGTCGGCCACGCCGACGAGGAACGCATCGTCTGGCTCGCTGAGCCTCTGGTCGCCGAGGACTTGCCGGACGGCGTTCCCGACGCCCTCAACGACGACACCAAACCGCGCAAGCTACGGCCTGGCGACTCGCTGCTGGTCGACACCAAGGCCGGCTACGCCTTCGAACGCATCCCCAAGGCCGAGGTCGAAGACCTGGTGCTGGAAGAGGTGCCGGACGTCACCTACAACGACATCGGTGGTCTGATCCGGCAGATCGAGCAGATCCGCGACGCCGTTGAGCTGCCGTTCCTGCACAAGGAGCTGTACCGCGAGTACGCGTTGCGCCCGCCCAAGGGCGTGTTGCTGTACGGCCCGCCCGGCTGCGGTAAGACATTGATCGCCAAGGCGGTGGCCAACTCGCTGGCCAAGAAGATGGCCGAGGTCCGCGGCGACGACGCCCGCGAGGCGAAGTCGTACTTCCTCAACATCAAAGGCCCCGAGCTGCTGAACAAGTTCGTCGGCGAGACCGAACGGCACATCCGGCTCATCTTCCAGCGGGCCCGCGAGAAGGCGTCGGAAGGCACGCCGGTGATCGTGTTCTTCGACGAGATGGACTCGATCTTCCGCACCCGAGGCACCGGCGTCTCCTCGGACGTCGAGACGACCGTGGTCCCGCAGCTGCTCAGCGAGATCGACGGGGTGGAGGGACTGGAGAACGTCATCGTGATCGGCGCCTCCAACCGCGAGGACATGATCGATCCCGCCATCCTGCGGCCCGGGCGTCTCGACGTGAAGATCAAGATCGAGCGGCCCGATGCCGAAGCGGCACAAGACATCTACTCGAAGTACCTGGTCGAGTCGCTGCCGGTGCATGCCGACGACCTCGCCGAGTTCGACGGCGACCGTACGGCGTGCATCAAGGCGATGATCGAAAAGGTTGTCGACCGGATGTACGCCGAGATCGACGACAACCGGTTCCTGGAGGTCACCTACGCCAACGGTGACAAGGAAGTCATGTACTTCAAGGACTTCAACTCCGGGGCGATGATCCAAAACGTCGTCGACCGGGCGAAGAAGAACGCCATCAAGTCGGTGCTGGAGACGGGCCAACCGGGGCTGCGCATTCAGCATCTGCTCGACTCGATCGTCGACGAGTTCGCCGAGAACGAGGACCTGCCCAACACCACCAATCCCGATGACTGGGCACGGATTTCGGGCAAGAAGGGCGAGCGGATCGTCTACATCCGCACCCTGGTCACCGGCAAGTCGTCGAGCGCGTCGCGGGCCATCGACACAGAATCCAACCTGGGCCAGTACCTGTAGGGGCCCAAACCCCTACCGGGTCAGTCGAACTCCAGCGAGTAGCTGTTGGTGAGGTCGTCCTGCGTGACGTGGGCGCGACGGGTCCTGGTGTCCACCCGCAGCGTTTCAGTGAGCACGCGCGGCTCGTAACTCCACCCGTCCGGCAGGTTCAGCCGACCGGCCAGACCAGGTAGGTCGGCCCGGGAAAGGTTGGGGTCTGCGACCTGGCTCCACGTCTGCATGACCCAGCGCTGTCCATCGGGGTCGATGAGTTCATAGACCTCTTCGCCGGCATTGAAGACGAAGACCGTATGGCGGCTCACCTCGTTGACGGTGTAAGGGGCAGGGGGGTTCATCGACGACAGCAGGACGGTGGCCTGCTGGATCATCTCGATCCCTCCGAAGTTCTTCGTGATCAGCGGACCCTGGGGTTCCTTTTCGATGCTGTTCATCAGCCAGTAGCGCGGGCCGTTGAGCAGCGCGGCGGCCGCGCCGTTCTCGGCGGCAATCGCCTGCGCGTCCAGCGCGGACCACAGCTCGGCGGGACAGTCGTTGAGCGGGTAACTGTTGTAGACCGTGGCCTGTGGACCGGCCTCGCCGGGGGTTACAAGAAGCACTTCGCCGTACCGCTTCCCGGACAGGTTAAGTGCTTGGTCGCGGTTCGCTTCTTCAATTCGGTGGCGGGCCACGCGGGTGAAATTAATCACTTACTTCGGTGCCGTCAACACAAGCGGGCACCGCGACGGCGCCCCGGTAACGGTTGCGCGCGATCAGGGTGGTGCGCAGGTCATCGATCAGTGGGTCGAGGAATGTCGAGCGGTACTCGGCGTCGCCGGCCGCGCGGGCGCTGATATACATGAACGTCAGCGCGCCCAGGAAAAGAGTCATATGGATTAGCGAATCCGGCACCGGAAGCGTTAATCCCGACACCGTCGCGGTGCTTTTGTAGGTGTGGGTCCACTCGTTGAGCAGCTCTGGGCTGAGCACGATCAGCCCCAGAATCAAGTAGATCGTGGCGGTGACCACCGCCACCACCAGGATCTGTGCAAACTGCGAGGCAGCCAGCACAAAGACCACATTGACGCGTTCGGCCCTTTTCAGCGAGGCGCAGTCAGGAGTATCCGGCATCGTCGCGAAGGGCGTGTCGGCGAGCTTCTCGGTGTCGTTGGGCAGCACCGTCGCCGTCGACCGCAGCATCGGCCGCACCCGTTCTCGGGTGGCCGAGACGATGAAGGCCGCAGCGATGGACACCAGAAATCCCATTGCCAGCCCCAGCCGGTCGCCGCTGATCGTCGCGGCCATCAGCCAGACGTAGCCGCTGAAGAAGACCAATGCGGTCAGCAGCACCACGGGCAGAGCCCGGACCGCCAGGGCGCCGACCGTGGCAAGGTGCGACAGCATCATCCGCACCGCCCAGCCGACCACCGAACCCGCGCCGCAGCCGGTCAGGATCAGCACCACGGCCACGACGACGGCTTCCTGCGCCAGTTGGGAGGGGCCGGCCACAGTGGCCGCGACGCATGCCACGATGACCACCGCGATGGTCGCGACACCCGCGCGGGTGCGGCCGCTCTGTGATCGGGACACCACCCAGCCGACGATCGCCATAAGCGGAAGCGTCAGTCCTACGATGACGAGCACGATCAATTCCGAAGTTGTTGGCTCGCCGGTGATCTCGACGTCATGGCCGCCGGTGATCAAGTAGATCGGCAGGACGCAGGCCTGCTGCGTCGCGTACGCCGGCAGCATTGGGGCCGACCGCGGCCAGAGCCGTCGCCACCGTGCCCTCCTGGTCAACACCGACGGCAAACCGCGCTCTAAGACCAGCTTTCAGCCGCGGCGCCCGCCGTCGGCCGGTCGCTCGTCCGGCGGCGCAGGGATAGGTCCATGCCGGCTCACCCTAGTGTCGGAACGGCGCCTGCGGAGGTTGTTGTCGACGCAGCTCAGGATTTGTTCCGCGGCGCGTTCGGCGATGGCCTCCATGGTGGCGTTGGGATTGGCGCTGACGATGTCGGTCGCGGTGCTTGTCGCGCGACCGGCCTGATCAACGCGTTGCTGGGTCGCCCGGGAGAAGGTCAATCCCTAACCTCGCCTAGGCTTCAAAGCATGCAACGGATTATCGGGACGGAGGTTGAGTACGGCATTTCGTCGCCGTCGGACCCGACCGCCAACCCGATCCTCACCTCCACGCAGGCGGTGTTGGCCTATGCCGCCGCGGCCGGTATTCAGCGCGCCAAACGCACTCGCTGGGACTACGAGGTGGAATCGCCGCTGCGTGACGCCCGTGGCTTCGATCTGAGCCGCTCGGCCGGACCGCCGCCGGTGGTCGACGCCGACGAGGTCGGTGCGGCCAACATGATCTTGACCAATGGGGCGCGGCTCTATGTCGACCACGCGCACCCGGAGTACTCCGCACCCGAGTGCACCGACCCGTTGGACGCGGTGATCTGGGACAAGGCGGGCGAGCGGGTGATGGAGGCCGCGGCCCGGCACGTCGCCAGCGTGCCCGGAGCGGCGAAACTGCAGCTCTACAAGAACAACGTCGACGGCAAGGGCGCGTCTTACGGATCGCACGAGAACTACCTGATGTCTCGGCAGACGCCGTTCTCGGCCATCATCGCCGGGCTGACGCCGTTTCTGGTCTCGCGACAGGTGGTCACCGGCTCGGGCCGGGTCGGCATCGGGCCCTCCGGTGACGAGCCCGGCTTCCAGCTGTCGCAGCGCTCCGACTACATCGAGGTCGAGGTCGGGCTGGAGACCACGCTCAAACGCGGCATCATCAACACCCGCGATGAACCGCACGCCGACGCCGACAGATACCGCAGGCTGCACGTCATCATCGGCGATGCCAACCTCGCCGAGACGTCGACCTACCTGAAGCTGGGCAGCACGGCGCTGGTGCTGGATCTGATCGAGGAAGGCCCGGAACACGGGATAGATCTGACCGACCTGGCGTTGGCCCGGCCGGTGCAAGCCGTCCACGCGATCAGCCGTGATCCGTCGCTGCGGGCCGCCGTGGCCCTGGCGGACGGTCGTGAACTGACCGGCCTTGCGCTGCAACGCATCTACCTCGACCGGGTGGCGAAGCTGGTCGATGGCCGCGACCCCGATCCCCGCGCCGCCGACATCGTGGAGACCTGGGCACACGTGCTCGACCAGCTCGAGCGCGACCCCATGGACTGCGCTGAGCTGCTGGACTGGCCGGCCAAGCTGCGACTGCTCGAGGGTTTCCGGCAGCGGGAGAATCTGAGCTGGTCGGCGCCGCGGCTGCACCTCGTTGACCTGCAATATTCCGATGTCCGGCTGGACAAAGGCCTATACAACCGGTTGGTGGCACGTGGCTCGATGAAACGTCTGGTCAACGAACACCAGGTGCTCGACGCGGTCGACAACCCGCCGACGGACACCCGCGCGTACTTCCGCGGTGAATGCCTGCGCAGGTTCGGGGCCGATATCGCCGCGGCCAGCTGGGATTCGGTGATTTTCGACCTGGGTGGCGATTCGCTGGTGCGCATCCCGACACTGGAGCCGCTGCGGGGCAGTAAGGCCCACGTCGGGGCGCTGCTGGACTCCGTGAATAGCGCCGTCGAACTGGTGGAACAACTGACCAGCTAGGCCCGTTAGACGCGGAAACATCGGTGTTGACCGGTAGGGTAGAGAAAGACCAGCGGGCGCGTGGCTTGACTATTAGACAAGCCATTAAAAAAGCCCACAGGAAGCAGGAGGCGGCGATGGCTCAGGAGCAGACCAAGCGTGGCGGTGGCGGCGGTGACGACGACGACGTCACCGGTAGCACAGCCGCGGGCCAGGAGCGCCGCGAGAAGCTAGCCGAGGAGACCGACGATCTGCTGGACGAGATTGACGACGTCCTTGAGGAGAACGCAGAGGACTTCGTCCGTGCGTACGTCCAAAAGGGCGGACAGTGACCTGGCCGTTCCCTGATCGTCTGCCTACCAACTCGGCATTTTCCGGAACCTCTGCGGTAAACCAGTCCTCGTTCGCTGACTTCCTGCGCCGGCAGGCGCCGGAATTGCTACCGGCAATCCTGAGCGGCGGCGGTCAACCCGGCGGCGGCGGTGGGCAATTTCCGCATGGCACCACCATCGTCGCGCTCAAGTACCCGGGCGGCGTCCTCATCGCCGGCGACCGGCGCGCCATTCAGGGCAACATGATCGCGGGGCGCGACGTCCGCAAGGTGTACATCACCGACGACTACACCGCCACCGGCATCGCCGGTACCGCCGCGGTCGCCGTCGAGTTCGCCCGCCTTTACGCGGTGGAACTCGAGCATTACGAGAAGCTCGAAGGCGTGCCGCTCACCTTTGCCGGCAAGGTCAACCGGCTCGCGATCATGGTGCGCGGCAATCTTGCGGCCGCCATGCAGGGGCTGGTGGCCCTACCGCTGCTGGTGGGCTACGACGTCCGCGCAGCCGATCCGGAAAGCGCCGGCCGCATCGTCTCGTTCGACGCCGCCGGCGGCTGGAACATCGAAGAAGAGGGTTATCAGTCGGTGGGGTCGGGGTCGATCTTCGCCAAGTCGTCGATGAAGAAGTTGTACTCGCAGGTCACCGATGTCGATTCCGGGCTGCGGGTGGCCGTCGAGGCCCTCTACGACGCCGCCGACGACGATTCGGCCACCGGCGGCCCGGACCTGGTCCGCGGCATCTACCCGACGGCGGTCACTATCGGCGCCGAAGGGGCGGTCGACGTCCCGGAGAGCCGCATCGCCGAACTGGCGCGGGAAATCATCGAAAGCCGTTCGCGCGCTGACACTTTCGGCCCCGATGCTGAGCCGCGGGGTGACAAGTGAGTTTTCCGTACTTCATCTCGCCTGAGCAGGCCATGCGCGAGCGCAGCGAGCTCGCGCGTAAGGGCATTGCGCGGGGCCGCAGCGTGGTGGCGCTGGCCTACGCCGGTGGTGTGCTGTTCGTTGCGGAGAACCCATCGCGGTCACTGCAGAAGATCAGCGAACTCTATGATCGCGTCGGTTTTGCGGCCGCGGGCAAGTTCAACGAATTCGACAACCTGCGCCGCGGCGGGATCCAGTTCGCCGACACCCGGGGTTACGCCTACGACCGCCGCGACGTCACCGGCCGGCAGCTGGCCAACGTCTACGCGCAGACGCTGGGCAGCATCTTCACCGAGCAGGCCAAACCGTATGAGGTGGAGTTGTGTGTCGCCGAGGTCGCGCACTACGGCGAGACGAAACCACCTGAGCTGTATCGGATTACCTACGATGGATCGATTGCCGACGAGCCGCATTTTGTGGTGATGGGTGGCACCACCGAGCCGATCGCCAACGCGCTCAAGGAGTCCTACGCCGAGAACGCCGACCTGCACGACGCTTTGCACATCGCGGTGGATGCGCTGCGGGCCGGCAGTGCCGACGCCTCGAATGGCGACCAGCCCTCCCTCGAAGTGGCCAGCCTGGAGGTGGCCATCCTGGATACCAGCCGGCCGCGGCGCGCATTTCGCCGGATTGGCCGGTCCACTCTGGAAAACCTGCTCGGCGAAGCCGGTTCGAAGGGCTCGGAATCCGACGACGAAGAGTCGGATTCCGACGGCGATTCCTAGGGCCACGCCGGCCGTACACGCATTGCCGATTGCGCCCGATAACATCCGTGGGCGCGGCAGGCTCACGGTCGCGGTCTGACAACCAGTACCCTCGATTGTGTGCAGCGGCGAATTATGGGCATCGAGACCGAGTTCGGTGTCACCTGCACGTTTCACGGCCATCGCCGGCTGTCCCCGGACGAGGTGGCCCGCTACCTCTTCCGCCGGGTGGTGTCGTGGGGCCGCAGCTCCAACGTTTTCTTGCGGAACGGCGCCCGTCTGTACCTCGACGTGGGCAGCCATCCCGAGTACGCCACCGCCGAATGCGACAGCCTGGTCCAGCTGGTCACACACGACCGGGCCGGCGAATGGGTGCTGGAAGACCTGCTGATCGACGCCGAGCAGCGCCTTGCCGACGAGGGCATCGGCGGCGACATCTACCTGTTCAAGAACAACACCGATTCGGCGGGCAACTCCTACGGCTGTCACGAGAACTACCTGATCGTGCGGGCCGGCGAGTTCTCCCGGATCTCCGATGTGCTGCTTCCCTTCCTGGTCACCCGCCAGCTGATCTGCGGGGCAGGCAAGGTGCTGCAGACCCCTAAGGCCGCCACGTTCTGCCTTTCCCAACGCGCCGAGCACATCTGGGAAGGCGTCTCCTCGGCCACCACCCGCAGCCGCCCGATCATCAACACCCGCGACGAGCCGCACGCCGATGCCGAGAAGTACCGGCGGCTGCACGTCATCGTCGGCGACTCCAACATGTGCGAGACCACCACCATGCTCAAGGTGGGCACCGCCGCGCTGGTGCTGGAGATGATCGAAGCCGGCGTCCCGTTTCGGGACTTCTCGCTGGACAACCCCATCCGCGCCATCCGCGAGGTCAGCCACGACGTCACCGGCCGCCGGCCGGTGCGGCTGGCGGGCGGGCGTCAGGCCAGCGCGCTGGACATCCAGCGGGAGTACTACAGCCGCGCCGTCGAGCATCTGCAGGTCCGGGAGCCCAACGCGCAGATCGAGCAGGTCGTCGACCTGTGGGGTCGTCAGCTCGACGCCGTCGAGAGCCAGGATTTCGCCAAGGTGGACACCGAGATCGACTGGGTGATCAAGCGCAAGCTGTTCCAGCGTTACCAGGATCGCTACAACATGGAGCTGTCCGACCCGAAGATCGCTCAGCTGGATCTGGCCTACCACGACATCAAGCGCGGGCGCGGCGTCTTCGACCTGCTGCAGCGCAAGGGCCTGGCCGCGCGCGTCACCACCGACGAGGAGATCGCGGAAGCCGTCGACCAACCGCCGCAGACCACTCGCGCCCGGCTACGTGGCGAATTCATCAGCGCTGCCCAGGCGGCGGGGCGCGACTTCACCGTCGACTGGGTGCACCTCAAGCTCAATGACCAGGCCCAGCGCACCGTGCTGTGCAAAGACCCCTTCCGTGCGGTCGATGAGCGGGTCAAGCGGCTGATCGCCAGCATGTAACCTCCGATCTCGGGGGCCGCCCGCGGGCCGGGAGACGCTGGCCAACCCACCGAATCTAGGCTGGAGTAAATGGCGACGTCGAAAGTCGAACGGCTGGTAAACCTCGTTATCGCCTTGCTGTCCGGCCGCGGCTACATCACCGCTGAAAAGATCAGGTCCAGCGTGGCGGGTTACTCGGATAGCCCCAGCGCCGAGGCGTTCTCCCGGATGTTCGAGCGCGACAAGAACGAGTTGCGTGACCTCGGCATCCCGCTGGAAGTCGGCAGGGTGTCGGCGCTGGATCCCACCGAGGGCTACCGGATCAATCACGACGCCTACTCACTGCCTCCCGTTGAGCTCACGCCGGACGAAGCGGCTGCGGTAGCCGTCGCCATCCAGCTGTGGGAGTCACCCGAACTGATCACCGCTACCCAGGGCGCGTTGCTCAAGCTGCGCGCCGCCGGGGTGGACGTCGATCCGGACGCCCCGGTGGCCATAGCCTCTCCGGCGGGGGTACCGGGGCTGCGCGGGTCAGAGGATGTTCTCGGAATCCTGTTGTCGGCCATCGATTCCCGGCAGGCGGTGCAGTTCCCGCACCGCCCGTCGCGGGCTGCGCCCTACACCACGCGCACCGTCGAGCCCTGGGGCGTGGTCACCGAAAAGGGCCGCTGGTATCTCGTGGGCCACGACCGCGACCGTGATGCCACCCGCACCTTCCGGCTCTCGCGGATCGGTGCTGAGGTCATTCCGATCGGTCCGGCCGGCGCGGTAACCGTGCCCGACGACGTCGACCTGCGCAAGATCGTGGCCGAGACTGTCGCTGAAACACCGACGGGCGGGCAGGCGCGGGTCTGGGTCGCCGACGGGCGGGCCACCGCGCTGCGCCGCGCTGGAAGGTCCACCGGTGCGCGACAACTGGGCGGCCGCGACGGCGAGGTGATCGAATTCGACATCGGATCGAGCGACCGCCTGGCGCGTGACATCGCCGGCTACGGAGCTGACGCCGTCGTGCTCGAGCCGGAGTCGCTGCGCGACGATGTGCTGGCCCGATTGCGCGCCCAGGCCGGCCTGGGAGGTTTGGGGGCATGACCGGCGCCGGCGACGATGCAGAGCGAAGCGATGAGGAGGAGCGGCGCTCATGACACCCGTATCCACCCGACTGGTCCGGCTGCTCAACATGGTGCCGTATTTCCAGGCCAACCCACGGATCACCCGCGCAAAGGCCGCCGCCGACTTGGGAGTGTCGGCCAAGCAGCTGGAAGAGGACCTCAACCAGCTGTGGATGTGCGGTCTTCCCGGCTACTACCCGGGTGATCTCATCGATTTCGAGTTCTCCGGAGACAAGATCGAGGTGACGTTCTCGGCAGGGATCGACCGGCCGCTGAAGCTCACCTCGCCCGAGGCCACCGGCCTGCTGGTGGCGCTGCGGGCGCTGGCCGATATTCCCGGTGTGGTCGATCCAGAAGCCGCGCGCAGCGCGATCGCGAAGATCGAGGCCGCCGCCGGCGCCGTCGGGCACGACGCCACCGGGTCGGCGGCAGCCGTCGATGAGCAGGCCCCCGCCGAAAGCCGGGCCGCGGCCGCGGTACGCACTGCGGTGCAGGACAAACATGCGCTGGCCATCGATTACTACGCCGCGTCACACGACACGCTGACCAGCCGGATCGTCGACCCCATCCGGGTGCTGCTGATCGGCGGCCACAGCTACCTGGAGGCCTGGTCGCGCGAAGCTGAAGGAGTTCGGCTGTTCCGCTTCGACCGGATCGTCGAGGCCACCGAGCTGGGCGAGCCGGCCGCTGCGCCCGAGTCGGCGCTGCATACGCCGCCGGACACGTCGCTGTTCGACGGCGATCCATCGCTGCCGTCGGCCAAGCTGCGGGTGGCGCCCTCGGCGTCGTGGATGTTCGAGTACTACCCGATGCGGGACGTGCGCGAGTTGCCGGACGGATCGTGTGAGGCGGTCATGACCTACGCCTCTGAGGATTGGATGACGCGCCTGGTGCTGGGGTTCGGGTCGGCCGTGCAGGTGCTCGCGCCGGCGTCGCTTGCGCAGCGGGTACGGGATTCCGCAACGGCGGCGTTGGAGTCCTATCAGGCCCTGAGCTCATAAAAGTCCAGTCGAGAAGCTGCACAGCGGCCACCGCACGGCGGCGCGGGCGCACCGGCAGTTGGCTCTGCTGCGGTAGCATCGGGTGGACGTCTGGAGGTAATCAAAGTGGGCAGTCTTAGTCCGTGGCATTGGGCGATCCTCGCTGTGGTGGTGATCCTGCTCTTCGGTGCCAAGAAGCTCCCCGATGCGGCGCGCTCGCTGGGCAAGTCGATGCGCATCTTCAAGTCTGAGCTCCGGGAAATGCAGACGGAGAACAAAACGCAAGCGCCTTCCATCGAAACCCCCGCCACCCCCGCGGCGAACCCCCAGCCCGTGCAGTCGCAGCGGGTCGACCCGCCCGCGGCGAGCGAGCAGGGGCACACCGAAGCACGCCCTGCGTAGCCCGGCATCGCCGTCGCGGTGCCCGAGCGCCACTGACCGAATGTCGTGAAAGTTTTCAAGACTTCAGCGCGCACCGCTGCCTTGCTGAAGCGACTCAACCCTCGCTACCGGCGCAGCCGTAGCAACCCCGATGCGACCATGTCGCTGGTCGATCACCTGACCGAGCTGCGCACCCGGTTGTTGATCGCCCTGGGCGCGATCCTGATCACCACGATTTTCGGGTTCGTCTGGTACTCACATTCGATCCTCGGGCTGGAGAGCCTCGGCGAGTGGTTGCGCCATCCCTACTGTTCGCTGCCGCAGTCGGCGCGCGCGGAGATCACCGCCAACGGGCAGTGCCGGTTGCTGGCAACAGCGCCGTTCGACCAATTCATGCTGCGGCTCAAGGTCGGGATGACGGCCGGGATTGTGCTGGCCTGTCCGGTGTGGCTGTACGAGCTGTGGGCGTTCATCACGCCGGGGCTCTACCAGCGGGAGCGTCGCTTCGCGATTGCGTTCGTGATCCCGGCTGCGGTGCTGTTCGTCGGCGGTGCGGTGCTGGCCTACTTCGTGCTGTCCAAGGCGCTGAGCTTCCTGCTGACCGTGGGCAGCGACGTGCAGGTGACCGCGTTGTCCGGAGACCGCTATTTCGGCTTCCTGATCAACCTGCTGGTGGTATTCGGCGTCAGCTTCGAATTCCCGTTGCTGATCGTCATGCTCAACATGGCGGGGCTGCTGACCTATCAGCGGCTCAAGTCGTGGCGGCGCGGCCTGATCTTCGCGATGTTCGTGTTCGCGGCGGTGTTCACGCCCGGATCCGATCCGTTTTCGATGACGGCGCTCGGAGTAGCGCTGTCGGTGCTCCTCGAGTTCGCCATTCAGATCGCTCGCCTGCACGACAAGCGGAAAGGCAAGCGCGAAGCCCAAGCCATGATTCCCGACGACGAAGCGTCGGTCGTCGAGCCGCCCGAGCCGATGCCGGAGCCGTCATTCACCGCCGGGCAACATGACGACGTCACCTAGATGTCGGCGTCGCATGGCGGCAGCGTGACCGAGCTGGCCGAGCTGGCCCGGTTCACCGCGGAGCTGCCTTTTCCGCTCGACGACTTTCAGCAGCGGGCCTGTGCGGCGCTGGAACGAGGCCACGGCGTGCTGGTCTGCGCGCCGACGGGCGCCGGCAAGACGGTGGTCGGCGAATTCGCTGTGCACCTGGCACTGGCGGCCGGTGGCAAGTGCTTTTACACCACGCCGCTGAAGGCCCTGAGCAACCAGAAGCACACCGATCTGACGCTGCGCTACGGCCGAGACCGGATCGGCCTGCTCACCGGTGATATGTCGGTGAACGCCGATGCGCCCGTGGTGGTGATGACCACCGAAGTGCTGCGCAACATGCTCTACGCCGATTCGCATGCGCTGCAAGGACTTTCCCACGTGGTGATGGACGAGGTGCATTTCCTCGCCGACCGGATGCGGGGTCCGGTGTGGGAGGAGGTGATCCTGCATCTGCCCGACGAGGTGCGGGTGGTCAGCCTGTCGGCGACGGTGAGCAACGCCGAGGAGTTCGGTGGCTGGATCCAGACGGTGCGCGGCGACACGACCGTGGTTGTCGACGAGCATCGGCCGGTTCCGCTGTGGCAACACGTCTTGGTGGGTAAGCGTCTGTTCGACCTGTTCGACTATGACGCCGACGAGCCCGGCGGCGCCCCCTCGACCACACGCCAGTTTCGCGTCGACCCGGAACTGCTGCGCCACATCGCACATCGCCGGGAGGCCGACCGGATGTCGGGCTGGCAGCCCCGGCGGCAGTCGGGCCGGCCCGGACGGGGAGGTCGGCCGGGGCGGCCGCGGTTCTATCGGCCGCCGTCGCGGCCGGACGTGATCGCGACGCTGGATTCCGAGGGGCTGTTGCCGGCGATCACGTTCGTGTTCTCCCGGGCAGGTTGTGACGCCGCGGTCCAGCAGTGCCTGCGTTCGCCGCTGCGGCTGACCACCGAGGAGGAGCGCGCGCAGATCGCGGAGGTGATCGAGCACCGGTGTGGTGATCTCGCGGACTCCGACCTGGCGGTGCTGGGCTACTACGAGTGGCGGGAGGGGCTGCTGCGCGGGTTGGCGGCCCACCACGCCGGGATGTTGCCGGCGTTCCGGCACACCGTCGAGGAGCTGTTCACCGCCGGCTTGGTCAAAGCGGTGTTCGCCACCGAAACACTTGCGCTCGGTATCAACATGCCCGCCCGCACAGTGGTGCTCGAGCGGCTGGTGAAGTTCAACGGCGAGCAGCATGTGCCGCTGACGCCGGGGGAGTACACCCAGCTGACCGGGCGCGCCGGCAGGCGCGGCATCGATGTCGAGGGCCACGCGGTGGTGCTGTGGCATCCCGCCGAAGAAACCAGCGAACCGTCGGCGGTGGCCGGCTTGGCTTCCACTCGCACCTTTCCGCTGCGCAGCTCGTTCGCGCCGTCGTACAACATGACGATCAACCTGGTCCAGCGGATGGGCCCTGAGCAGGCGCATCAATTGCTGGAGCAGTCGTTCGCCCAATATCAGGCCGACCGGTCCGTCGTCGGCCTGGTGCGTGGTATCGAACGCGGGCGGCTGATGCTCGACGAGATCGCTGCCGAACTGGGCGGGGCGGATGCGCCGATCTTCGAATACGCGCGGCGGCGTGCCCGGATTTCCGAGATGGAGCGCGCGCAGTCGCGCGCGTCGCGGTTGCAACGGCGGCAGGCCGTCAGTGACGCGCTGGCGGCGCTGCGTCGAGGTGACATCATCACCATCACCCACGGTCGGCGCGGGGGGCTGGCGGTGGTGCTGGAGTCGGCCCGCGACAGCTCCGATCCGCGGCCGTTGGTGCTCACCGAACACCGGTGGGCGGGGCGTATCTCGTCGGCGGACTATTCGGGCGCGTCGGCGCCGGTCGGATCGATGTCATTGCCCAAGCGGGTCGAACACCGTCAGCCGAGGGTCCGGCGCGATCTGGCCTCGGCGCTGCGATCCGCCGCCGCCGGGCTGGCTATTCCGTCCGCGCGTCGTCGCGGTGCCGAGGACGGCGCGTTTCACGATCCGGAGCTGGCGTCGTTGCGGGCGCAATTGCGTCAGCACCCCGCCCACAACAGCTCCGGCCTCGAGGAGCGGATGCGGCAGGCCGAGCGCTACCTGCGCATCGAACGCGACAACGCCCAGCTGGAGAAAAAGGTTGCCGCAGCGACCAATTCGCTTGCCCGGACATTCGACCGGATCGTCGGGCTGCTCACCGAGCGTGAGTTCATCCAAGGTCCGGCCACCGATCCGCATGTCAACGACGACGGCCGCTTGTTGGCCCGCATCTACAGCGAGAGCGACCTGTTGGTCGCCGAATGCCTGCGCACCGGCGCCTGGGCGGACTTGAAACCGGCCGAGTTGGCGGCGGTGGTTTCGGCGGTGCTCTACGAGAGCCGGGGCAACGACGAGCCAAGCGGTCCGTTTGCCGCCGAGGCGCCCACACCGCGATTGCGGCAGGCGCTGCATCAGACGTCGAAGCTGTCGTTCGCGCTGCGCGCTGATGAACAGACGCACCGGATCGCCCCGAGTCGCGAACCCGACGACGGCTTTGTCACCGTCATTTATCGCTGGGCGCGGACCGGCGATCTGGCGGCGGCGCTGGCCGCTGCCGACCCGGCGGGCACCGGTTCGCCGTTGTTGGCGGGGGATTTTGTACGGTGGTGCCGGCAGGTGCTCGACCTGTTGGACCAGGTTCGCAACGCCGCCCCGGATGCTGAGCTGCGGGCAATCGCAAAGCGCGCTATCAATGACGTTCGGCGCGGCGTCGTCGCAGTTGACGCCGGGTAGGCTGGGCCGGAGCTACGGTTGCATCCGGGATCAGAACCGGACCCGTTCGGGGCCAGACACACAGGGACTGAGGAGAAACGATGAGCGGACCGCACGGATCGGACCACCAGTGGCAACCGCCCGGCGAGGGCGGCGATCGGTCCTCGGAACCGACCCAGGTGGGATCGCCCTGGCAACAGTCGCCGGCCCAGGAGCCGACGTGGCAGCCTCCGGCATACACGCCGCCCGCGGAGTACCCGCAGTACGAACAGCCCACCGAGCAGGCCTACCCGCAGCAGCCCGGCCAGTACGGGCAACCGGGCCAGTACGGCCAGCCTCAGTACGGCCAGCCCGGGCAGTATGGTCAGCCGGGCCAGTACGGTCAGCCCGGTCAATACGGCCAGCCTCAGTACGGTCAGCCGGGCCAGTACGGCCAGCCCCAGCCCGGCCAGTACGGCCAGCCGGGCCAGTACCCGCAGCAGTACCCGCCCTACGAGCAACCGGGTAAGAAGCGTCCGGCTGCACTGATCGGCGGCGTCGTCGGCGTGATCGCCTTTCTGCTCATCGCGGTCGTGCTGGTGCTCGGCTTCTGGGAGCCCGGGTTCTTCGTCACCACCAAATTGGACGTCAACAAGGCGCAGGCCGGCGTGCAGCAGGTCCTCTCCGACGAGACCAACGGGTACGGCGCGAAGAACGTCAAAGACGTCAAGTGCAACCGCGGCCAAGATCCCACCGTCAAGAAGGGCGGCACCTTCGACTGCAGTGTCAGCATCGACGGCGCCCCGAAGCACGTGACGGTGACCTTCCAGGACAGCAAGGGCACCTACGAGGTGGGCCGGCCGCAGTAGCTCGTCATGCGGGCAACGCGTCGAGCGCTTTCTGCAAGCGGCCAATCGATGACCCGACGCCCAATTCGGTGGCCAGCTTGGCGGTGCGTTTGGGGTGCGCGGCGGCCAGCGGTAGCTCGTCGGTGGGCGTCGAAAGTGTGACAGGCGCGTCGGTGGCTACCAGGACCACCTGGCTCGCGGCCTCGATGTAATCGGTGGCGGCAAGCAGTTTCGCCCGTAGGCCCTTGGCCATCTTGGATTTGGGATCATGTGCGGCGGCCAGGATCTGTTCCAGCGAGCCGTGCTGGGCCAGCAGGGTGGCTGCGGTCTTCTCACCGACGCCGGGCACACCCGGCAGGCCGTCGGATGGATCGCCGCGCATCAGCGCCAGCTCGGCGTAGGCCGCTCCGGCCCGATCCACCGGCACCCCATAGTGTTCGGCCACCTCGGCGGGCCCGAACAGGGTGGCTTTGGATAACCCGCGGCCCAGGTAGAGCACCCGAACCGGGACGGGATCGTCGGCGACCACCTGCAGCAGATCGCGGTCTCCGCTGACGACCACGACCGGGTCGCGGCGTTCCTGAGCCGCCAGTGTGCCCAGCACGTCGTCGGCCTCGAAACCTTCTGCACCCGCTGTCGGGATCCCGAATGCGTCCAGCAGCTCCATGATCATGTCGATCTGTGGGGTCAGGTCGTCGGGCACTTCCTCGATGTCGGGCTCGCCTGCTGGCTCCGGCTCGGCCACCCGATGCGCCTTGTACGACGGGATGAGATCCACCCGGAATTGCGGTCGCCAGTCCAGGTCGAGGCAGACCGCCAGTCGGGCGGGTCGCTGCTGGGTGATCACCACGGCCATCGAGTCGATGAATCCGCGCACGGCGTTGACCGGCCGGCCGTCGGGAGCGGTGATCGACGACGGCACCCCGAAGTACGAGCGGAACCACATGCTGGCGCCATCGAGCAGCAACAGCGGTGTGGCCATGCGGGCTATCCTGCCAGCGCCGGCCACGGCGCGGTTAGCCTGGCTGCCATGGACTCTGACCGATTCGACGCCGCGGTGTATGCCCGCCGGCTGGCTGCGGCGGCTGCGGCGACCGCCGACGCCGGCCTGGCCGGCCTGGTGATCACCCCGGGCTACGACCTGCGCTACCTGATCGGCTCGCGAGCCCAGACGTTCGAGCGGCTGACCGCGCTGGTGCTGCCGGCCTCCGGTGATCCGACGGTCGTGCTGCCGCGGATGGAGTTGGCGTCGCTCAAGGGATCGGCCGTTGCGGAACTGGGTCTGGCGGTGCGTGATTGGGTCGACGGCGATGATCCGTACCAGTTGGTGGGCGCCGCGCTGGGTGGCGCCTCTGTCGCGACAGCTGTCACCGATTCCATGCCGGCGCTGCATTTGTTGCCGCTGGCCGGTGTGCTCGGCGTGCTGCCGGTGCTGGCCACCGATGTGCTGCGCACGCTGCGGATGGTCAAGGAGGAGTGCGAGATCGACGCGCTGCGCAAGGCCGGGTCGGCCATCGACCGGGTGCATGCCCGAGTGCCGGAGTTGTTGCGTCCGGGTCGTACCGAGGCCGATGTCGCCGCCGACATCGCCGAAGCGATTGTCGCCGAAGGGCATTCGGATGTGGCGTTCATCATCGTCGGCTCCGGCCCGCACGGCGCCGACCCGCACCACGGTTATTCGGATCGTGAACTGCAAATCGGTGACATCGTCGTCGTCGACATCGGGGGAGCGTACGAGCCCGGATACCACTCGGACTCGACCCGGACCTACAGCATCGGTGAGCCCAGACCCGATGTCGCACAGCAGTATTCGGTGTTGCAACGGGCCCAGCGCGCGGCGTTTGACGCGGTGCGTCCGGGTGTGACGGCCGAGCAGGTCGACGCGGCCGCCCGCGACGTGCTGGCCGACGCCGGACTCGCGGAGTTCTTCGTGCACCGCACCGGGCACGGCATCGGGCTGTCGGTTCACGAAGAGCCCTACATCGTCGCCGGCAATGAGTTGCCGCTGGCCGCGGGCATGGCGTTTTCCATCGAGCCCGGTATCTACTTCCCGGGCCGCTGGGGTGCCCGAGTCGAAGACATCGTCGTGGTGACCGAGGATGGCGCGCTGGCCGTCAACAACCAGCCGCACGACCTGATCGTCGTACCGGTGCCGTAACTATCACGACACCCTCGCCGCGTACGTTGGGCGTCGTGTCAATCCTGGACCTAGCCCTGCTTCCGATCCGCATTGCACGACACATCGCCGACGCCGTGTTGCACCCCGTCCCGCCCTCACCGGCGCCGCCGGGTGAGCTCATCGTGGTCGACGGCATGCCCGAGGGGGCGCCGCCGGCGGCGCGTCAGCCCGAGCCGCAGCTTCCGGTGCCGTCGGGATGGCCATTCGGCGAGCAGTTCCCCCGCACCTGCGGTAGCAGCCGGATAGCCGGCGGTGCCCTGTTCTGGACCGACTTCCTCTACGACGACCACGGCGCGACGGGCCTACCGGTCGGGGACCTGAAGATCCAGGCGCCACCGCGCGGCACCTATGTGTATCCCGACGGGCCCGCCGCGGGTAACGGTGCCGACATCTTTCGCGTGGCGATCGGGCTCACCGAGACCCACACGTGGTGGCGGGTCGACTGGAACACGCTGGTGGAGGCCTCGGTACCCATCGCGCTGTTCACCTTCGACACGGACCCCGGCCGGGCGGGTTCGGAGCGGTGGCCGGCCGGGGCGGGTGTGCGCTCGCCGGGCATTGACCTGGCCCTGCGGGTCTCGGGCAGCAGCGCCGCGTTGATCGACCTGAACTCGCAGGCCACCACGCCGGTGGGGCACAGCGTCGACATGGGGTCGCGGTCGTTTATGGCGCAGGTTCCGCGGTCGCTGGTGGACCCGGCCGGCAGCTGGACGGTGCGCCTGGTCGCGGGTTTGGCCAACGCCGCAGGTGATGCGTTCGCCGACGTGCCCGCCGAACATGGCGCGCTGCCCGGACAACCCAACGTCTACAACGTCGCGTTTCGCACCAACGAGCAGGAGCCGCCGCATCTGAACTTCTGGTCCGACGCGGCCCAGGCCGCGGCCCTGACCAGCGGCGACGTCTCAGAGTTTGCGGTGACGGTGCGCTGGGACCAGCTTGCGGCCGGTGTAACCAGCCCCGAACCGGTTATCACCGGCCCGTCGACGCGGTGGTACGTGTCCTCGGTCGAGCTCGGGCAGGGCGTGGAACAGGGTTTAGCCGCACTCAATATTTTGAGCACCAAGCCGCAGTTCCTCGGGCGGGTCCAGCCGTATGCGATATGCCTGCCGTCGACGTACGTGCCCGGTCGAAAGCTGCCGTTGACCCTGCTGCTGCACTCGCTTGCGCTCGGACAAAGCCAGTTCGCCGCGATCGATCCGCGGCTGCTGCACGAAGTGTGCGAGGGCCGCGACTCGGTGGTGGTCACGCCGCTGGCCCGGGGTCCGTCGACCTGGTACTTCGATACCGGGGAACTCGACGTCTGGGAAGTGTGGGCGCGGGTGGCCGAACAGTTGGGCACCGACCCCAATCGCACTGTGGTCTCGGGTTATTCGATGGGCGGCTATGCGGCCTATAAGTTCGGGTTGACCTATCCGGAGGTGTTCGCCCAGGCGGTGGTGCTGGCCGGTCCGCCGACATGTGGCGTGCGCTTGCTGCCTGATATCGACATTCCGGCCGACCTGGACCCGGACTCGCCGTGTGCTCGCGAGGGCGACACGTGGAAGTTGCTGGTGAATGCCCGCTGGTTGCCGTACGTCATCGCCCACGGGTTGCTCGACGAATTGGTGCCCTTCGCCTCGGCCGCCGAGCAGGTGCTTGAGCTCGACCGGCTCGGCTACCGCTACCGATTCACGGTGTATCCGCTCGAGGATCACATCGCGTGGGTGTTTCAGGACCAGTTCGAGGATCCGATCGCTCACATGGGAACCGGTCTGCGCCAAGCTGATCCGGGACATATCACCTTCGCCTGGTATCCGCAGCTGGTGTCGGCCGAGTTGGGTATCGGGCCCGATCGGGCGTGGTGGTTGTCAGAACTGACCGCCGATCCATCGGTGAAGGCGCGCCGCGGAGCCATCGCGGAAGTCGACGCGCGGTCGTATGCCCGGCCGGACCCCACGCACACCGTTCGGCATCATCGCGGTGTCGTGCTCAACTTCGACCCGTCGCCCGCGGTGTACAGCGAGCTGGATTGGCGGGTGGGGTTGCCCGTCGACCCGCTGCCGTATCTGACGCTGCGGCTCACTGGGGTCGCCAGCCTCACGGTAGATCTTCGGCGTGCTGGGTTGGCGTCGTTGCCGTCGTCGACGATCACGGTGGCCACCGATTCCGCCGCGCGGATCACGCTCGGCGGACTACCCGCCGGGCTTCAGGTGCGACTCGACGGTCAGCCGGCGGGACCGACCGTGGCGGTGTCACCGGGACGACACCGCATCACGCTGGGGGAGCAAGCGAGTCAGCGATCTCGCTAATCGTTTTCGGCCGTTCGTGCCGGATCAGTTTGAGCCGCACCAGTTTCCGTCGCAAGTGCGCCAGTAGGAATCCGTCGGCACCATCGCCGCGTGGCCGGAAGCAACGTCAGAATCGCGGTGATAACGGGCACGGCGAGCGACAGCAGAACGATGGCGAGCCTGCTTGGCATGCTGAACCATAGGAAGGCGTAGTCGTCGGCCCCTATTTCGGCGAACCAATGCAGCATGTTGTTGGCGGTCACCCAGCCAACGCCGGTGTGCACGACGGCGATCACACATCCGATGATGACGAATCCTCGGCCGAGGAACTTTCCGGCGAGCACCATGCCGCCGCCGAGGATCAGCGCGAGCGCTGCGACGGCCGACGCTGCCGCCTCGGTGGTCAGCCACACGGCGAAAGCATGAAAACTCGTCGTGTACTGCTCGAGGCCCCTGAGGCTGTCCGAGTAGGTCGACGCGGTATGCAGTAGCTGCGGAATGCACCACGCTTGATATGCGCCGGCGACTAGCGCCAGGATGCCGGCAGTCATCGGAATCGCCCGATTCATGAGTTCGCATCCAACCGCGTAAGCACGTCCAAGTCATATATCACAATGGTGCGGGGTGCTTATGCGCTTAAGTTGCGCCGCACCGCCCGCAGTTTCGCGGCGTTGCTCTCCTCCATGTCGGTGAACTCATTGGCGGCCGAATGCGCGTTTGTGCCGACTGTTGTCAGCGTCTCTTGGTGGGCCTGCAGGGTTTTCACATGGTGAGCTTGCGCCGAGGTGACCGCTTCGTGAAACGATTCGGCCGCGGCAAACTCACCAAACATCCCGGGCATTAGTGGTCCCCGCGATAGGTGACTGGCCGCTTCTTGGGCGTGCCCACCCGCCCGGTGAGACTCGTTGCCCCCCGAATGCAGCAACCCCGTGTCGACATCCATCGCTACCCCCTTCCGAGCAGGTGTAACACTACTACCGCCGCGTCACTTCGCCTGGCTCAGCGGCGATAATCGGCCAACTCGCGGGGTCGGTCATGTATTGGCGGGTGACATTTGCTCTTGGGCGGCTAAGGCGCGAGTGCAAAGCCAGGAAGTATGCGAGCGCGCAGGCGTGGGAGCCGACTGCGATCCAGGTAGACGTCGGGCGCTGCGCGTGCCTAGGTAAGTCCTAAGTGGGAATACCACAACGTGAAGGGAGCTCATGGCCATGCCAACGCCAACCGCCCCCGTCCCGACCTGACGGTCGCGGTCGCCACGTCACCTTAATCGCTGGTCGCGGCGTCCCTGTGTGGTGGATGGGAAGTGATCGGCGATCGCAGCGGCGAGCTCGTAGAAGCGTCGGCGGGTCTTGGGATTCAATTCGTTGGCGACGTCGATCACCCCACCTGGCCGCAGATTCGGATCGAAGGGCACCTCAATGACGACCTGGCCGCGGCTGGCGAATTGCTGCGCCAGGATGGTACGAGTCCGTTTGTCACTATGCCCGTCGGAGTCGCTTAGCACCACCACACTTCGATGAAGTAGATCGGCCAGTTGGTGGCTGGCCAGCCACTCCAGGGTTTGGCCTGCTGCCGATGCGCCATCCACCCACGGCGAGGACACCACAATCAGTGCGTCGAGATCGCGCAGCACCTCCTGGGTGACCGGTGCGTCGAGCGACGCACCGCAGTCCACGATCGAGATCGTGAAGTGGCGGTCTAGCTGCAAGACCGCTTCGCGATAGATTGCGGGATCGAGCACGCGTCGCCCCGCAGTGGTGGACTCACCGGCGAGCACAAATAGTCCGACCGCATTGTTGCCTACCCGGCTGCGCATGTCGGCGAAGGTGTCGAGGTGTTGGTCAGCGGCGACATCCCAGTACGAGCCCACTGCGTGGGGATCGATGCGGGCTCCCAGTTTGCCGAACGCGGTGTCGGCGTCGATAGCCACCACACGATCGTCTTGCCGGAGATCGGCGAAGATGGAACCAACAGTTGCCGCGACCGTGGTCTTGCCGACCCCGCCCTTGCCCAACACGCCGATCTTGTAGTGGCCGCGCAGCAGGGTGCGGATCTTGGCCTCCAGGTGCGCCTGGCGCAACTCGCCCGGGGATTGACCGAGGTTGATCAGCTTGAATGTGGCGTTGTAGACCAGCCGACGCCAGCCGTGTCCAGGCGGCACCTTCCGGGTCGGCACCAGCTCGCTGGTACGGATGCTCTCGACGTAGTTCCAATCAACGGGTGGCGCGGCACGGCCGTACGGCTCTTGGCCACCCTCGCTGCGGCTGGTCGATGGTTCCTGTGGCGGTGCAGGTTGCTGCCATCGCTGCAGCGGCTGGTCGGTTTGCGGCGTACGAGACATTCGCGTTTCCTCGTCATAACCCATTCGCGGCGGCGGCTGCTGCCACGGAGCCGGTTCAGACGGAAAGCCGGGTGCTGCCGCGTGCTGGCCACCTTGTCGTTCGGGCGGCCCCGACCACCGCTGCGGCGCCGTATCTTCTGGCGGACCGGCGGGCTGCTCGTCAAGTGCCGGAGCCGGGGGTTTCGGTGCGACGTCGTCGTGGTCGGTCACGCCTGATAGATTACGTCGATTTCGAACCTAGGCCCTTCACCGGGCAGGGGGTCGCAGGGTCTCAGGTGTGAGGCCGTGGCCGCCAATTCTGATGGTTAGTGAGGCTGTGCAGCGTTACGATGAGCTGGTCCTTAATGCCGTCCGTTCGGCTCGAACCATCGATTGCCGCCTTGGGGCGAGCTATACGCCGTCATGCCGGCGTTCGGCGCGAGGGACTGCCGGCGTAACGAGAGGGCAGCACCAGACCACTCGTTGGCCGATGACCGTCATACGCGGTCGACATCCGCTACACCTGGGGCCGACTCTCGAGGAGTAGTGCCGCTTCGGCTGGCTTCACCCATGTATTGCTGGCCCTAGGTGTCGCGGGTGGCGCGGGCTTGAGCCCCAGCCCGCTGTCGGCGTCGGACCGCCTGAGTCGGCACGATCTGGGCATGCGAGGGGCGGTTGGCATGGTTGTCGTGGGAGTTGATACGCATAAAGCCACCCACACGCTGGTCGGTGTCGATGTCGCCGGCCGCAAACTTGCCGAGCTGACGGTGAAAGCTACCGCCGTCGGGAACCTGAAGGCGCTGGGCTGGGCTCGGAGCGTCTTCGGTGCCGATGTGGTGTGGGGCATCGAGGATTGCCGAAACCTTTCGTCGCGGCTTGAACGGGCATTGCTGGATGCTGGTCAGCGGGTGGTGCGGGTACCACCGCATCTGATGGCTCGCACCCGCGCCTCGGCCCGCACCAGGGGCAAGTCGGATCCAATCGACGCGTTGGCGGTGGCGCGCGCGGTACTGAGAGAACCAGACTTGCCGGTGGCTAGCCATGATGAGATTTCACGGGAGTTGAAGCTGTTGGTGGATCGCCGCGACGACCTGGTGGCGCAGCGGGGCGCGACGGTCAACCGTCTCTTGTGGCGTGTCCATGAGCTTGACCCGTCGCATGCGCCCAAGCCTGCGTCGCTGGATCGCAGGAAAACTTGGCGGTGGCTGGGTGCGTGGTTGGCCACCCAGCCTGGCCTGGTGGCGTCGCTGGCCCGCGATGAGCTGGCCGACATCGCATCTGTTACCGAGGAGATCAACGCGCTGGAAAGACGCATCGCTGCTCGAGTACGGGCTGAGGCGCCGTCGTTATTGAACCTTGTGGGATGCGCAGAACTGACTGCGGCAAAGGTGGTCGGGGAGACTGCGGGGGTGGGGCGTTTCCGCAGCGAAGCCGCGTTCGCGTGCTATGCGGGAGTTGCCCCGCTGCCGCGATGGTCGGGGCGTACAAGGGTGCGAGTACGCGTGGTCCGCTCGGGAAACAGGCAACTCAATGTCGCGTTGTATCGGATCGCGTTGACCCAGAGTCGGCACTCCGGGCCCGGCCAGGAGTATTACCGCAAGCGCCGGGCTGCGGGTGATTCGCGCGCTGAGGCCCTGCGCCGTCTGCAACGCCGGGTGGTGCGCAGCGTTTTCGGTTGCCTGCGTGCCGATTTCGCCAACCGACGCGCTACGTGCGAACCGCTAAGGTCGTTTCCCGAAATGGAACAGATCAATGCTGAATGGTCGCGCGCGCTGGCGCGCCTGTGGTCGTCGGGCACTTAGATTGACGGCGGTGACGGTGCGTTCGGTGTCCGGCAGCGGCAATCGGGTCGAGGCTCGCGGGCTCTGCCGTGAGTACTACTTGCCATGGCGGCGCGGTGCTCCCTATCCGGCTCCGTTCATACGCACGCCGAAGGGTAAGTACCACGTATGCGCGGTAGAGGGCCGTGCTGCACCGCATCGCGCCAAAGGGCGCGGTGCAGCTGGCATCACGCACGCCACTGGGTCGGTTTGCCTTGGCACGTTCACCACGGTTGGGGGACGGCAACGGCAACGGCAGCTGACCGCCGAGATCGTCCGCGAAATTCGATTGCTGCACGGCCAAGGTTGGAGTTATGTGCGGTTGGGCGCAAGGTTCGGCGTGTCTGACGATGCGGTTCGCGATTGGGTAGACGCCGAACTTGGAAGCATGTCTAGCCGCGGGCCCGCACAGCCTTGAGTGGTCTGGATAGCCGGCCCGATCACGTCGCAGTGCCGAGTCGCCGCCTCCTCCACCGCAATTGACAGTTGTGAGCGTTGGTTCCGGTTCTATGGCTGCCGCCAATGTGGTCGCCTCAGCCTAGAACCGTCACCGCTCTGCGGTCCTCTGGCTGGCCGGCGGCTCGTCGAGCTTCTGGAACCAGGCGAGGTGATAGTTCGCTGATATCGAGTGCCCGGTGACGAGACTTTCGGTGGCGGCCAACAACAGACAGTTGAGCAAGAGCGCGGATCCGACGTCCGGATACTGGATCAGGAGCTGGTAGCGCGCGGTATCGAGGTGTACCCGCAGCAGGTCGACTTCTTCTTCCACGACGCCGGTACCCGCGGCGGCGGCCTTTGCCAACGTGTGCACCAGCCGGGGCAGTCCGTCGCGCCAGTGCGTAGCTCGACCCAGTTCCCATCCCAAATCATCAACTGCCGGCAGCTCGCGGGGCTGCACCGAGGATTCCGTCGCGGCGAAGTCGGCACCCCGACCCATGAAATCGCCCCGGGTGTAGGTCGCCATCTGCGTCGCCTCGCCGACCAGCGCGGAGACTTTCCCGGCGCGTCGCCCGGGCTCCAATAACCGCACGCCCGCCGGAAGCGTGATACCCGAAGGTATCCAGCCATGGGCGAAATCGGTGACCAATAGCGTCGTGCCGTCCGCGTGATCGCTGACCGCCCAGTTCAGCTGTGGTTCTTGGTGGACAACGAACGCGAGTAGCCGCTGCAATCGTTCGTTCTCGGATTCGGCTACGACTGGGATCTCGACGGTCTCGGGGGCCTCCGGGCTTTCCACTGCCTCCACGGCCACCGGTGCCTCCACGGCCTTCGGGGCCTCCGCCTCCGAAAGCTCCACGATTCCCGGAGCCTCCGAGATCCCTGGGCTCTCCGTAATCTCTGGAGCCTCCAGTGCCTGCGGCATCTCCGGCTCTGGCGTGATCACGGCCGTAGCAGCGTCGTCGGGAGCCCAGTGCCGAGCCACCGAAACCCCGAGTTCGTCGTGGTCTGGGGCTGAGGGGGCGGCTGCCAATGGGGGAGCAACGGGCGCCTCATGGCGATCGGCGTCGGTAGGCTCCTGCGGCTCCGGAGCCGTATCGGTGGGCGCAGCAGCAGCCGGTTCCACACCCGCGATGGCAGGTATGACTTGTGTCTCGTCGATATCTGTCCCGGCGAAACGCTCGGTGACCTGCGCGCGCCGGGGTCCTGCGAGCATCTGAGCCTTCATCGCACGCACATGACGAATCGTCGATTCAACTCGGCGCACGGCCTTGGCCCGGGCCTCGTCGATGATGCGGGCCTCGTGGGCCTGCCTTGCGGAATCAGCCAATCCTGCTCGCTTGATGAGTTTCAGCGCGTCGTTTGCGCTACGGGTGATCCGCTGCAGGTCGGCCCTAAGATGGTTTGCGAGCGTAGCGTTTTCGGCGGTGAGTGTCGCCAGTTCGCCATGCCAAAGCCCACCTATCACCCAGGGGGCGCAGTCGACGAAAGAGCTGAACACCGGCGTTGCCAGTGATTCCCGAGTAGCTCGCCGGAGACGCTGGCGCGCCGTTGTCCGACCGAAGATCGCCACCGGCTCAGCGTACCGGCATCCGATTCGATGGAGTCGGCGCCGAAGAACTCTCGCGCGACTGTGGGGTCTCTACCTGCGTCGGCATGCGAATCGGTCCAGCGGTGTCGGAGGTCGCCGACCGGTGGGCGCGATCTGCGCGCAGGCGTCCGTAAACGATGCGGGCGATCCGGCGTTCGATCCGGCGCATCGCCTCGGCGTGCGAGTCGCCGACCTCGCGGCGCTTACGGTAGTACGCCTCGGCTGGGCCGTTGTGTCGGATCTGCGTCACGGCGATGCGATACAGCGCGGCATTGAGTTGCCGGTTGCCCAGCCGGGCCGTCATGAGCCGCACTCGTTTCGGGCCAGACCAGTGCGGGATTGGTGTTACACCGGCGTGGCGGGCGAACGCGGCTTCGCTGCGGAACCGCGACACCCCGGCGGTCTCTCCGATGAGTTTGGCCGCGGTCAGCTCGGCGCATCCGACAATGGTCAGCAGCGACGATGCGGTTGCTCGCACCCGTGCGGCGATGCGCCGTTCCAGTGCGTTGATCTGCGTGGTCAACGCCGTGATGTCAGCCAGTTCGTCGCGGGCCAACTCGGCGACCAATCCCGGCTGGGTGGACAGCCAAATCTGCAGCGCGGCCTGGGTTTTGAAAATACCCAGCGACCCGGCCCTGGGTGCATGCGACGGATCGAGTTCATGGATCCGCCACAAGAGCCGATTGCTCACCGCGGTGCGGTATGCCACCAGCGCGGCGCGGCGGTCGACCAAGAGCTTGAACTCGCGTGACACCTCGTCATGGCTGGCCACTGGCAGGTCGGGTTCTCGCAGAACCGCCCGGGCCACCGCCAACGCATCGATGGGATCGGACTTGCCCCTGGTCCGCGCCGAGGCGCGGGTGCGGGCCATTAACTGTGTGGGCACCCGCACGACCTGCTGGCCGGCATCGAGCAGATCACGTTCCAGCCGCGACGACAAATGGCGGCAATCCTCGATGCCCCACACCAGATCGGACCCGAATTCGCGCCGGGCCCAGCCCAGGGCCTTGATGTGCCCTACGGGGGTGGCCTGCACCGTGAGCTCGCCAAGTTTGCGGCCCCCGGCATCGACACCGACCAGCGTGTGGGTGGCTTTATGCGTGTCAACTCCGATGACAACCACGACAGCGGCCCTCTTTCCTGCGCGGCTATAGTGGCGACCCAGCCCCCACGGATGCGGCACTGCGGTGCGGCATCGTGCAGGAGCCGCACTCGTCCGCCACACCTGGGGTCGGCATCACTCCATCGAGCCAGCCGAAGCGGCATGCAAATTGCAGGCCAGACCCCAGGTGCTGGCCGTCGGCCGCCGCGGCATGCAGCAGCCGTCGCCCCTGACGAGCGGTGTGACACTGCCTTTTCCGTCACGCCGGTCCGTCCCGCACACCGAACGCTGGCACTACTTGAACCAGCACAACCCGAGGGCGGCACACTGCGTAATAAGCCCGACGCACGGCGCTTAGGACCACTCCATCGTAATCCGCCTCGACATGGCGTGGGTACAGCTAAGCAGGGTCGCGCTACTCGCCTCGGTCGAGCAGATCCGACGACCCCAGCACCCGCTCCACCTGGATTTCGATGACCACCCGTCGCGGGTTGGCCCGCGGTGTGCGGTAGCGCTGCGCATAGCGCAGCTCGGCGTCGCGCACGGCGTCAGCATCGCGGTTGACCTTGGACCTGCCCTCCAAGGACAGCCACCGGGCCCCGTCGACCTGGCTGAGCACAGCCATCCCGGCACGGTCCGCATTGACGGCCTTCTGGGAGCCGCCCGTGGTGATCACCCGCGCGATATGCGTCTTGGGATCGAAGGTGAAACCCACGGCCACCACATGCGGTGAATTGTCAGCGCGGAGCGTGGTCAGCATCGCCAGATGACGTTCGGACAGAAACGCCAAAGCGTCGTCGGTGAGCCGGGTGGTGGTGTTCGTCATCACCGCCCACGCTAGCGCAGGTAATAATCGCAGCCGTGGATGACACGGGCGCAGCTCCGGTACTAATTCTGGGCGGCCGCAGCGAGATCGGCATTGAACTCGCGCGCCGCCTGGCTCCGGGGGCGACGGTAATACTGGCCGCGCGGAACGCTGACCGGCTCGGCGAGCAGGTGGCGGCGCTCAAAGAAGCCGGCGCCGCGGCGGTGCACACCAGGGAGTTCGACGCCGACGACCTGCCCTCGCATGGCCCGCTGGTCGCCTCGATCATCGCCGACCACGGCCCCATCGGCACCGCGGTGCTGGCCTTCGGGATCCTCGGCGATCAGGCCCGTGCCGAGACCGACGCCGCGCATGCGGTGGCCATCGTGCACACCGACTACGTCGCCCAAGTCAGCCTGCTCACGCATTTGGCTGCCGCCATGCGCAGGGCGGGCAAAGGATCGCTGGTGGTGTTCTCCTCGGTCGCGGGGGTCCGGGTACGCCGCGCCAACTACGTGTACGGCTCGGCCAAGGCCGGCCTGGACGGCTTCGCCAGCGGGCTGGCCGACGCGCTGCACGGCACCGGGGTGCGGTTGCTGATCGCGCGCCCCGGATTCGTCATCGGTCGCATGACGCACGGCATGACGCCAGCACCGCTGTCCAGCACCCCGCAGCAAGTGGCCGCTGCCACCGCGCGTGCGCTGGCCAAGGGTCGGCGCACCGTGTGGATCCCGTGGGCACTGCGGCCGATGTTCTTCGTGATGCGGCTGCTGCCGCAATTCGTGTGGCGCAGGATGCCGCGATGATCATCGTTGTCGGTATCGGCGCCGACGGAATGGCAGGGGTCTCGTCGGCATCACGCGCTGAATTGCAAAGGGCAACAGTAATTTACGGAGCAACGCGACAGCTCGGCCTGCTCGACGACACGCTGGCCGCCGCCCGCCGGGAGTGGCCTTCGCCGATGCTGCCTGCCCTGCAAGAACTTCCGGTTGACGCCGGTGACGACATCCACATCGTCGCCAGCGGCGACCCGCTGATGCACGGCATCGGCGGCACCCTGATCCGCTTGTTCGGCGCCGAAAAAGTCAGGGTGCTGCCGCATGTATCCTGCGTGACGCTGGCGTGCGCGCGGATGGGCTGGAATATCCACGACACCGAGGTGATCAGTCTCGTCACCGCCCAGTCGCACACGGCGGTGCGCCGCGGCGGCCAGGCGATCGTGCTGTCGAAAGACCGGCGCACACCACAGGCGCTGGCGGTACTGCTGAACGCCCACGGCCGGGGCGATTCCGAGATCAGCGTGCTCGAACAGCTCGGCGGCCCAGCCGAACGCCGTCGCGACTCCACGGCCCGCCAGTGGGCCGACGACGCACCCTCGGATATCGACGATCTCAACGTGATCGCCGTCCGCTACCTGCCCGACGAGCGCATGTCGCCACTGCACGACGATGCGTTCGTCCACGACGGGCAGATCACCAAATACGGAATCCGGGCAGTGACTTTGGCGGCGCTGCAGCCGCGGCCAGGGGAGCGGCTATGGGACGTCGGCGCCGGCTCGGGCAGCATCGCGGTCGAGTGGTGCCTGCATTGGCGGGGTTGCAGCGCGGTGGCGTTCGAACGCGATGAGAAACGCCGCCTCAACATCGGGCTCAACGCCGCGGCCTCCGGCCTGGAAATCGACGTGCGCGGCGAAGCCCCCGACGCGTTCGACGGCGCCCAACCGCCGTCGGTCATCTTCATCGGCGGCGGGCTGACCCAGCCCGGCCTCCTCGACGCCTGCCTCGACAACCTGCCCACAAGCGGAAGGCTGGTCGCTAACACCGTCACCACCGAGTCCGAAGCCGTTCTGATGCAGGCATATTCACGTCTCGGCGGCCAACTGCGACGCTTCCAGCACTACCAGGGTGAGCCGCTGGGTGGCTTCACCGGTTGGCGCCCGCAGTACCCGGTCACACAGTGGGCGGTGACAAAGCCATGACCGTGTATTTCATCGGCGCCGGACCGGGGGCCGCCGACCTGATCACCGTCCGCGGCCAACGTCTGCTCGAAAGCTGCCCGGTGTGCCTCTATGCGGGCTCGATCATGCCCGACGAGTTGCTGGCCTTATGTCCGCCGGACGCGAAAATCATTGACACCGGCCCGTTGACACTGGACCAGATCATCGCCGAACTCGCTGACGCCGATGCCGCCGGCCAGGACGTGGCACGGCTGCACTCCGGTGACCCGTCGCTCTACAGCGCGCTGGCCGAGCAGTGCCGGCGACTCGACACGCAGGGCATCGGCTACGAAATCGTCCCTGGTGTACCGGCTTTCGCTGCGGCTGCGGCCGCTCTGAAACGCGAGCTCACCGTCCCAGGGGTGGCGCAGACGGTGACGTTGACCCGGGTAGCCACGCTATCGACGCCGATGCCGCCCGGAGAGGAGCTGACCGTCCTCGCCCAATCCGGCGCCACCCTGGTGCTGCACCTGGCCGCCGCCCAGATCGACGCCGTCGTCCCGCAACTACTGGAAGGCGGCTACCCACCCGAAACACCCACCGCGGTAGTCGCTTTCGCAAGCTGGCCACAGCAGGTCGTGCTGCGTGGCACGCTCGCCGGCATTGCCGGGCAAATGCATGACGCCAATATCACCAAGACGGCGGTCATCATCGTCGGTGACGTGCTGACCGCCGAGGGATTCACCGACAGCTACCTGTATTCAACGGGGCGCACCCGGGGGAGCCGGCACTGATGCGGGTGTTGCTGCTCGGCGGCACCGCCGAGGCCCGCGCGCTGGCCAAAAGATTGCACCCGCGAGTCGACATCATCAGCTCACTGGCCGGCCGGGTACCAGAGCCGGCCCTACCGATCGGGCCGGTACACATCGGCGGATTCGGCGGCGTCGACGGGCTACGGCGCTGGCTACAAGAAGAGCGCATCGACGCCGTCGTCGACGCCACCCACCCATTCGCGGCATCCATGACCGCCCACGCCGCCGAAGTGTGTGGCGAATTACGGATACCCCACCTTGTATTGGCCCGCCCAGCCTGGGATCCCGGCACCGCCATCATCGTGACATCGGACACTGAAGCAGCGGAAATCGTTGCACAGGAACGCTATTCGCGTGTCTTCCTGACCACCGGTCGTTCCGGTGTCAACGCCTTCGCCGACAACGACGGCTGGTTTTTAATCCGCGCGGTGACCGAACCGGACGCTGCCGTATTGCCGCGCCGCTATCAGCTGCTGCTGTCCCGCGGCCCGTATCACTACGACGACGAATGCGCCATCATGCGTGAGCACCGCATCGAGGCGCTCGTCACCAAAAACAGCGGCGGTGACATGACCCGCGCGAAGCTGGATGCCGCTGCCGCGCTGGTTATTCCGGTCGTGATGGTGGCGCGCCCACAGCTGCCGGCCGGAGTGGCAGCGGTGGGCACCGTGCAAGAAGCGGCCGACTGGGTCGCCGGGCTGGACTAGCCGGTCAGGTCGTCGCGATCGGCGTCAGCGAGCAGCGCATCGCGGGCGCGGGCGACGCGGGACCGGATGGTGCCCACCGGGCAACCGCACACCGCTGCGGCGTCCGCGTAGGGCAACCCCAACAGTTGGGTGAGCAACAGGGCTTCCCGTTGTTCGGTGGCTAGGCTGGCGATCATCGTCGTCACTTCAACGAGGTCTTCGAATCCGCGGGCGTTGCGGTCGCCGTTGAGTACGTGTTCGGGATCGGCGGCGTGGGCGGTGCGGGGCCGCGATTGGGCGTGGCGGATGTGATCGGCCACGACACGGCGCGCGATGGCCAGCAGCCAGGTTCGGGCGGTGGAGCGCCCGGAGAACCGCTCGATCGCACCGATTGCCCGCAAATACGTCTCTTGAGTCAGATCGTCCGCGGTGCCCGCATCCGAAAGATAGGTGACAAAACGCCACACGTCTTGCTGGGTGGCTTTGATGAACGCCTCGAGCGCTCGCGCATTCCCGCATGCAGCCGCCAGGGCGAGCTCGGTGACGGCCTCGTCGTCGCGTGCCGCGGTCATGGCGAACCACCTTAGTTGCTCGGGCGCAGTCAGTCTACGACCGGTTGTCGTAGAGGTTGCGGTGGGGTAGGGAGACGATCGGTTGATTGGCCAGAGGTGTCCGCGTCGCCGACCGGCGTGGGACGCGGTGGGCGGAGCGCGCCGATCGGCGTCGGCATCGGTGTCACGCCTGCGTGGCCTGCGTGAACCCGCACGGTCCCGCGCCACCAGCAACGTGAACACCAGGCCCAGTAGCACGGGCACGTGGCTGGCGATACGTGTCGCGGTGACCTCGCCATTGAACGCGTCGACGACCACATAGCTCAACAGCGCGACTGAATACACGCCGGTGATCGCTGCGACGCCAATCGCGGTGACGGGCCAGATGGCGGCGGCGATCATCGCCAGACCCAACGCCAGCAACCATGCGGTGGATTCGTGCATCAGATGCTCTCCGGACATCGCGCCATGCATGTGCGCCGACACCATGCCGAAATTGGTTCCGCTGATTTGGGCTGCGGCGATCGCTACCTGGAAAGCACCGACACCGATCAGGCCCCACCGCCGGTAGTGCGATCGCAGCCACCGCATCCAGCGGTGATCTGCCGTGGACTCCTCGCCGACACTTGCCAGAATCTTGTCGACCAGGTCTGGTGTCTCGCCGGGCTCAATCGAGGCCAGCCGGCGGGTCTGCACGGCGGCACCGATCAGCCAGGCGCGGCAACCTCGGCATGATTCCAGATGGGCGTCGACCTGCTGCGCGAGCACTTGGGGACGCTCGCCGTCCAATCGCGCGGAAAGCGCCTCACGCGCAACGTCACACCGCATCCCTGCATCGTTGCGCATGTCTGGTCTGCGCGCAAAGGTCGCCCAGGCCGACCACTCGCCCCTTTAGGCCACGTCAGGTCGGGTAGCGCCGCGGGGTGAACACCCGGTCACCGGAATCGTCTGAGTACCACTGGGTCTGCGAGGACCCGACGATCAGTAGGCAGCGCATGTCGACCTCGGCGGGGTTGAGATCGGCCAGTCGCACCACGCGGACGTCTTCGTCAGGGCCGGACACGTTGCGTCCGATCACCACCGGCGTCCCGGGTTCGCGATGCGCCAGGATTACGTCGCGCATCGCACCGACTTGCCAGGTCCGCGTCTTCGAGGCCGGGTTGTAGATGGCCAGCACCAGATCGGCCGCGGCCGCGGCGGCCAGCCGCGACTCGATCACCTCCCACGGCTTGAGCCGGTCGGACAACGAGATCACCGCGTAGTCGTGGCCCAACGGAGCGCCCACCCGGCTGGCGACGGCCTGCGCGGCTGTCATCGCCGGAATCACCCGGATCTGCACCCCCGGCCACTGTTTGGCCTCTTCCAAAACGGCGGTGGCCATCGCGAACACTCCCGGGTCGCCCGACGACACCACCGCGACGGTGTGCCCTTTCTCGGCCAGCGCGCAGGCCAGTCGCGCACGAGCGGGTTCGTCGGTGTTGTCACTCGGGTGGCGCCGCTGACCGTCGCGGGCCGGGACGCGGTCCAGGTAGCCGCCGTAGCCGATCAGATCGGTCGCCGCGGCCAGCTCGCGTCGGCTCTGCGGCGTCATCCAGTCGAGGTCGCCGGGGCCCAGGCCCACCACCGCGACGGTGCCGGCGAGCGACGAAACCCTTTCACCCCGACGTCCACCCGGCATCATGGCCAGCGAGAAGTACGGGACACTGTTCTCGTCGACTTCCGCGGCGGGCAGTATGCGTTCCCCGGCGGTACTTGCACGTTCCACATAGAACGCACCGTCAAGCTGCCCGGAGGCCGAAAGTGCTGCCCGCACAGCGTGATACGAACGGCCCAGTTTGAGGATCACGGCAGCATCGGCGTCAGCGAGCCGCCGGGTAAGCTCGGCGACCGGCAACGTGCCCGGCAGCACCGACAGCACCTCGTCACCGGCCACCAACGGTGTCGCGATGGCCGCTGACGCGGCGCTCACCGACGTCACACCCGGCACGATGACGGCGTCGAACCGCTGCGTCAGCCGGGTGTGCAAATGCATGTACGAGCTGTAGAACAGCGGGTCGCCCTCGGCGAGCAGCGCTACATTGCGCCCCGCGTCAAGGTGCGCGGCGATCCGCCGGGTGGCATCGAGGTAGAAGTCCTCCATCGCACCGGCGTATCCGCCGGGATGATCGGTCCCCTCCCTGGTCACCGGATAAATCAGGTGCTCCTCGATCTGACCGGGCCGCAGATACGGTTCGGCGATACCGCGTGCGATGCTGCGCCCGTGCCGGGCGCTGTGATAGGCCACCACATCTGCTTCACCGATCACTCGGGCGGCCTTGACGGTCACCAACTCCGGGTCGCCGGGTCCCAGCCCCACCCCCCAGAGCGTGCCCCGGGCCGTCATTCGCTGTTGCTCGCAATCGCGTTGACAGCGGCGGCCGCCATGGCGCTGCCCCCGCGGCGGCCCTGCACCACCAAATACGACACGCCGCGCGGGCGTTCGATGAGCTCCTGCTTGGATTGTGCCGACCCGACGAATCCGACCGGCCCGCCCAGCACCGCGACCGGCGGCGAAACCCCTTCATCGATCAGTTCGAGCAGCCGGAACAGGGCCGTCGGTGCATTGCCGATCGCCAGCACCGCCCCGGCCAACCGGTCGGCCCACAGTTCCACGCCGGCCGCCGAGCGGGTGGTGTGCCGACGCGCGGCCAGGTCGACTGCGCGCGGATCGGCCACCAGCGACACGACCTGGTTGTCGGCGGGCAACCGCGCGGTCGTGATCCCGGCGGCCACCATCGACGAATCGCACAGGACCGGTGCGCCGCGTTGCAAGGCGGCGCTGGTCCGCGACACGACATCGTCGGTGAACGCGACGTGTTCGGCGACATCCACCTGTCCGCAGGTGTGGATCAGCCGGACCACGACCCGTGCGACGTCGTCGGGGAATTGCGTCAGGTCGGCTTCGGCGCGGATGGCCGCGAACGACTGGCGATAGATCTCAGCCGCGTCGCGGATGTAGTCGAGCACGTGCTCACCCTACGGTCGTCCTCGCAGCACTCGGTATCCCTGTCCGCTGGCGACCAGCACCTGGCCGGCCGCCGGGCTGCCGCACGCGCGTTCGCAGCCGACGAAGTGCCGGTGCACGGCCGAATTCGCCTGGAGCGACAGCGTTGCGTCGGCCCGCACATCGGCGGTTGAATGTGCGCACCCGGGGCTGCCGATGCAGGCGCTGACGTTCAGCCAGGGGGAGTTCTCGTCGAACACCAAGCCCAACGGGGCGAGGACTCGCAGCGCGGTGTCGGCGACGGCCTCGTCGAGATCGCACACCAGCACCGATCGCCACGGTGTGACCACCAGCGGGGCCTCGATCGCGGCGAGATACTCCGCGACGCTTGCAGGCAGCACCCCCAGCGGCACCGCGGCGCCCAGCGTGACCCGGCCGTCCTCCTGATTTATCCACCCCACCGGTGCCTTGGTGACGGGCGGGAAGGCGGTGGCGCTGAGCGTCACACCAGACAACAGCCCCGTCACGTCATCTAATTCGTTGACGCGCCAGGCTTTTCCGCGTATCTCCACAAACCGGACGGCAACATCGACAACTGTCTTGATCACGTCGCTCAGAGCCAGCCGAACGCCGGTGTCGCGCCCCGTCAGCAGCAGCGCACAGTCGTCCGCCAAGAAGTGGACGCCGACGTCGGCGCCCAGTCCGGACACGTCGGCGCGGCCGTCGTCGAGGCTGAACCAGAACCGGCCTCCCAGCTCGGCAAGCCCGGGTTCGGCGCAGATCGCCGCGTCCAGCTCACCGACCCACGGGCGCAGGTTGAGTTTTTTGCCGGCCCGGCCCGACAGCGGCGACGCGACGATGTTGCGGACCCGCTCATGCGTCTTCGATGGCAATAGCCCGGCGTTGGCGATCGCCTCGGCAGCCGCCGTTACGTCAGTGATTCCGCGCAATTGCACGTTGCCGCGGGAGGTCAGCTCCAGCGTTCCCGACCCGAACCGGCTCGACACCCCGGACAGCGTCGTCAGCTGGGCGGCGGTGATCAAGCCGCCGGGTAGCCGGATTCGAACCAGCGCGCCGTCGGCCGCCTGATGCACCTGCAGTGCACCCGGGCAGCCGTCGGTGTCGCGGGCTCTGACCATCTGCTTACGTTACGGCTCCGCGGCGCTGCGCGACACCGAAGGTTGCCGCCCGACACCGAAGATTCATGTATTTGCCGGCACCAAGTGCAGCAACGGGTCTGACCGGCGTAACGTGCGGACCGGCGAGAGGTCGGGTGGTTGTCATTGCACAGAAACGCGCATTGAAAGTCGCGATAATCGGCGCCGGAATGTCAGGCCTGTGCATGGCGGCAAAGTTGCAGGATGCCGGCATCAACTCCTTCACGATCTTCGAGAAAGCCGACGAGGTCGGCGGCACCTGGCGCGACAACACCTATCCCGGTCTTTCCTGCGATGTGCCTTCGCGCTACTACTCCTATTCGTTTCGACCCAATCCCACGTGGTCGCGTTTGCTGTCGCCGGGTCCTGAGATACAGGCGTACTTCCAGCAGGTGGCCGACGAACGGGCCATCCGTCCCCACATCCGGTTCGGCGCCAACGTCACCAGGGCCGAATACGACGACGGGAGGTGGCGGCTCAGAACCGGAGACGGCGAAGAGACATTCGACGTGCTCGTCACCGCGACGGGCGTGCTGCGGGTACCTCGTTATCCGGAGATCCCCGGACGGGAGACGTTCGCCGGCCCTGCCTTCCATTCGTCGCACTGGGATCACTCAGTCTCTCTGCCCGACAAGCGGATCGGCTTGATCGGCACCGGCTCGACCGGTGTGCAGATCACCGCGGAACTCGGCGGCAAGGTGCGCCAACTGAAAGTCTTTCAGCGCACCGCGCAATGGATCCTCCCGTTCCCCAACGTGCGTTATTCGCAGTTGACCCGGAGCGCCTTGTCGAGGTGCCCGAGGTTGAACTGGCTGGGTTATTGGTTCTGGGGCTGGTTTTTCAGGTTCACATTCGGCCGCGCGACGATCCGCCCTGGATTCCAACGTCGCCTGGTGCAGGCGGAGTGCCGATGGAACCTGCGACTCTCGGTCCGCGACCCGAAGCTGCGGGCCAAGCTGACCCCGAAGGATCAGCCAATGTGCAAACGGCTGGTTCTCGCCGGGCATTTCTACCGCTCCGTGCAGCAGCCGGGCGTCGAGGTTATCACCGACTCGATCGACCACATCGAGCCCCGGGGCATTGTCACCGCCGACGGCGCCCTGCACGAACTCGACGTGCTGGTCTATGCCACCGGATTTGACGCACGAGCCTATGTCCGCCCGCTGGAAATGATCGGGGAGGGCGGGCTCTCCCTGGACGAGGCGTGGGCCGACGGCCCGATGGCGTACCGGTCGGTCGCGGTGCCCGGGTTCCCCAACATGTTCATGCTGATGGGCCCGCATTCGCCGATCGGCAACCAGTCCCTGGTGCCGATCGCCGAGGATCAGGCCGACTATGCGATGTGGTGGATCAAGCAGCTGCATGAGGGTGCGGTGCGCATTGCCGCTCCGACCGAAGCGGCAACCAAGGAATACAACGAGAGCATGAAAGCCGCTATGCCGCAGACGATCTGGGTTACCGGCTGTAACAGTTGGTATCTCGGCAAGGACGGTTTGCCGGAGCTCTTTCCCTGGACACCGGAGACTCACCGACGGCTGCTACGCCAACCCGAGCTTGCCCACTTCGACGTGCGCAGCGCCTGACGGCCGTCGGTACGCGAGCGTCAGGACGTCCCCGTCCGGCGGGCATAAGACCTGCGCTTGTCCACTTCGACGTCGCTCGTGAAGACCCGCCCGGTACCGAATAGGCGTTCAAGCGCCTCCGATACACGTTGCGGCATCAGACGCTGAGTCGACGCGACGACGCCCATCGAACGAGGCACGACCACCCGCGATTTAGGTTTGGCGATCACGGCGGCGACTGCCTGCGCGACGTCGTCTGGCTCGGCGTTCCTCAAGCCTCTCGGATGCCCGATGCCGGCAATCATCTCGGTATTCGTCAAGGTCGGCAGGATCGCCGAGAAGTGGACGCCACTCCCACGGTTCTCCATGCGAACGGTGTCGGTGTATCCGAGTACGGCATGCTTTGTCGCGCAATAGGTTGCGATGCCCTCGGTCGGCAGCACGCTGCCCAGCGACGCGATGTTGATGATGTGCCCGTGACCGCGAGGCAGCATCCGTTGTGCGGCCAGTTTGGTGCCCAGGATGACTCCGTAGACGTTGACGTCAAGCACTCGTCTGGTGATGGCGTCGGACTCGTCGACCGCGCTACCGACCGCGATGATGCCGGCGTTGTTCACCACGACGTCGACGGGCCCCAGTTCGCTTTCAACGCTGTCGAGAAAATCGGTGAAGGATTGGCGATCCGTCACGTCCAATCCGCGGCAAACCTTTAGCCCTAACCGGGCGCCCGCCTCCTTGACCGCGGATTCGTCGATATCTCCGATGGCGACCTTGCCGCCGAGATCCTGCAGAACTGTGGCAATGGCCAGACCGATTCCGCGGGCTCCGCCAGTGATGGCAATGACTTTGTCTGCAACCGACGCAGCGTTCATCACCTCACGCTAGCGGTACCGCCGCTGGTTGCCGAGCCGCGCTGCGGTACGAATGGTGGGTGGCCGAGCCGACCATCCTGCTGCTGTCGACGTCCGACACCGACCTGATCAGCGCGCGTTCCAGCGGCAAGAACTATCGGTGGGCCAACCCATCGCGGCTGTCCGAAGACGAACTGCCTGACCTGCTGGCCGGCGCCGCGATCGTGGTGGTCCGGATTCTCGGTGGCTACCGCGCCTGGCAAAGCGGCATCGACGCCGTGATCGCCAGCGGTATCCCGACGGTGCTGGTCAGCGGCGAGCAGGCCGCCGACGCCGAGCTGACCGGCCTGTCCACGCTTGCGGCCGGCATCGCGGTGCAGGCGCATATCTACCTGGCTCACGGCGGGGTAGACAACCTGCGCCAGCTGCACGCCTTCCTTTCGGACACCGTGCTGATGACCGGCTTCGGGTTCACTCCGCCGGTGCTGACCCCCACGTGGGGCGAGCTACAGCGGCCGGACGCCGGGCAGAGCGGCCCGACGATCGCGGTGCTGTACTACCGGGCGCAGCACCTGGCCGGCAATACCGCATATATCGAGTCGCTGTGCCGGGCCATCGAGGAGGAGGGTGGGCGACCGCTGCCCGTCTACTGCGCGTCGTTGCGCACCGCCGAACCGGAACTGCTGCAACGGCTCGGCGACGCCGACGCGATGGTGGTCACCGTGCTGGCCGCGGGCGGCGTCAAGCCTGCGACGGCGGCGGCTGGTGGTCTCGAAGACAGCTGGAACGTCGAACACCTGGCGGCCCTGGACATCCCGATCCTGCAGGGCTTGTGCTTGACCAGCCCGCGGGATCAATGGTGCGACAACGACGACGGCCTCAGCCCGCTGGACGTGGCCAGTCAGGTGGCGGTTCCGGAGTTCGACGGCCGCATCATCACAGTTCCGTTCTCGTTCAAGGAGATTGACGACGACGGGCTGATCTCCTATGTCGCCGACCCGGAGCGCTGCTCGGCGCGTCGCCGGCCTGGCGGTCCGGCACGCGCGGCTGCGCCATGTCGCACCCGCCGACAAACGCGTGGCTTTGGTGTTTTCGGCATATCCCACCAAGCATGCCCGGATCGGCAACGCGGTCGGACTGGACACCCCGGCCAGCGCGGTCGCGCTGCTGCGCGCGATGCGCGAGCACGGGTACCAGGTGGGCGACCTGCCCGGTGTGGATAACGCCGACGGTGATGCGCTGATTCACGCGCTGATCGAGCGGGGCGGACAAGATCCCGACTGGCTCACCGAAGGTCAACTGGCCGGCAACCCGATCCGGGTGTCCGCCAAGGACTATCGGGCATGGTTTGCGACCCTGCCCGCTGAACTGACCGAGGCGGTGCAGGCGCAATGGGGCCCGCCGCCCGGCGATTTGTTCGTCGACCGCAGCAACGATCCCGGCGGCGAGATCGTCATCGCCGCAATGCAAGCGGGCAATCTGCTGCTGATGGTGCAGCCACCTCGCGGTTTCGGGGAGAAACCCGTTGCCATCTACCATGACCCGGACCTGCCGCCCAGCCACCACTACCTGGCGGCCTACCACTGGGTGGATGCCGGATTCAAAGCCGACGCCGTTGTGCATCTCGGCAAGCACGGCAACCTGGAATGGCTGCCCGGAAAGACGCTGGGCATGTCGGCGGCCTGCGGATCCGACGCCGCGCTCGGCAACCTGCCGTTGATCTACCCGTTCCTGGTCAATGACCCCGGCGAGGGCACCCAGGCCAAGCGGCGAGCGCACGCGGTGCTCGTCGACCACCTCATCCCGCCCATGGCACGCGCCGAAACCTACGGCGACATCGCCCGGTTGGAGCAGTTGCTTGACGAGCACGCCTCCGTCGCCGCGCTCGACCCCGGCAAGCTGCCCGCCATCCGCCAGCAGATCTGGACACTCATCCGGGCCGCCAAGATGGACCACGACCTGGGCCTGACCGAGCGACCCGCCGAGGACTCGTTCGACGACATGATCCTGCACATCGACGGCTGGCTGTGCGAGATCAAGGATGTCCAGATCCGCGACGGATTGCACATCCTCGGCCAAAAGCCAACGGGGGAGGCCGAACTCGACCTGGTGCTGGCCATCTTGCGGGCCCGGCAGCTGTTCGGCGGTGAGCACGTCCTTCCCGGCCTGCGACAGGCATTGGGCCTGGCCGAGGACGGCAAAGATGAACGGTCCGCGGTTGACCGGGCCGAAGCCGCCGCCCGCGAGCTGGTCGCTGCGCTGCAGGCCACCGGGTGGGATCCCGATGCCGCCGACAGCCTCACCGACAACGCCGACGTCGCGGCGGTGCTGCGGTTCGCGGCCACCGAAGTGGTGCCCCGACTCGCCGGCACAGCATCCGAAATCGACCAGGTATTAAGAGCACTGGACGGCCGGTTCATCCCGGCCGGGCCGTCGGGTTCTCCGCTGCGCGGCCTGATCAACGTGCTACCCACCGGCCGCAACTTCTACTCCGTCGACCCCAAAGCGATACCGTCCCGGCTGGCGTGGGAAGCCGGCGTGGCACTGGCCGATTCGCTGCTGGACCGCTACCGCGACGATCACGGGCAGTGGCCGCAATCGGTTGGGCTGTCGGTATGGGGCACCTCGGCGATGCGCACCGCCGGTGACGACATCGCCGAAGTTCTTGCACTGCTGGGCGTTCGACCGGTCTGGGACGACGCGTCGCGGCGGGTCGTCGGACTGACGCCGATTCCGCTTGCCGAGCTGGGCCGGCCGCGTATCGATGTGACCGTGCGGATCTCGGGGTTCTTCCGGGACGCCTTCCCGCACGTGGTAACGATGCTCGACGACGCGGTGCGCTTGGTCGCCGACCTCGACGAACCCGCTCGACCACAACTACGTACGCGCGCACGCCCAGGCCGACCTGGCCCAGCACGGCGATCAACGTCGTTCCACTACAAGGATTTTCGGCTCCAAGCCGGGAACATACGGTGCCGGTTTGCTGCAGCTGATCGACAGCCGAAACTGGCGTGACGATGCGGACCTTGCTGCGGTGTACACCGCCTGGGGTGGGTTCGCCTACGGGCGCGACCTGGACGGTCGCGAGGCGATCGACGACATGAACCGCCAGTACCGGCGAATCGCGGTGGCCGCCAAGAACACCGACACCCGCGAACACGACATCGCTGACTCCGACGACTACTTTCAGTACCACGGCGGGATGGTGGCCACGGTGCGGGCGCTGACCGGCCAAGCACCCGCCGCTTACATCGGCGACAACACCCGGCCCGACGCGATCCGCACCCGCACCCTGTCCGAGGAGACCACCCGGGTATTCCGGGCCCGCGTGGTCAATCCGCGCTGGATGGCCGCGATGCGCCGGCACGGCTACAAGGGCGCATTCGAGATGGCCGCGACCGTCGATTACCTGTTCGGCTATGACGCCACCGCAGGGGTGATGGCCGACTGGATGTACGAACAACTCACCGAGCGCTACGTGCTGGATGCCGAGAACCGGAAGTTCATGGCGGAGTCCAACCCGTGGGCACTGCACGGCATGGCCGAGCGGCTGCTGGAGGCGGCGGGCCGCGGCATGTGGGCAGACCCGCAACCGGAAACCCTTGACGGGCTACGCCAGGCGTTGTTGGAAACCGAGGGCGACCTGGAGGGCTAGCTGTCGGCTCAATCTCAGACGAAGTCCGATCCGCCGTCCACATTCACCGTGGCGCCCGTGACGTAGCCGTTTCGGCGGGATGCCAAATAGGCGGTCAGGGAAGCGACCTCTTCGGGGAGCCCGGCACGACCGAGGTCGCACGGCTGGTGAAAGTTGTTGTCGATCCAGGTCATAACGTCACGTGGATTTGTGGCGTCAAGGCCTTCCGCGGCGAGGATGTCCTTGAGTACCTCGGTGAAGCTGGCGGTCACGATGGTCCCTGGGCAGACGCAATTAACCAGGATGCCGTCCTTGGCAAGGCTTTTAGACAAATTCTTGGTGATGCTGGCCAGCGCTGCCTTCGCTGCCGTGTAGGCGACGATGCGCGGGTTTTGACGCTGAATGGAGTGCGCCGACAGGGTCACGATGCGAGCCCAGCCCGCGGAGCGCAACAACGGCAACGAGGCGCGGATCGATCGCACGGCCGACATGGTGCCGAGTGCGAACGCTTGGTCCCATTGTGTGTCGTCCATTTGCTCGAAATAGCCGTCGCCCGGACCAATCGTGTGGACGAGGCTGTTGAGTTGCCCCCAACGCTCCGAGACTGCGGCGAAGCCATCGGCGATGGAGTCAGCATCAGCCATATCCACGCTGATCCCCACGGCATCCGGAGCGCCCGCCTCGCGCAGCGATATCACGGCGGCATCGAGCGCTCCTTGGCTTCTGGCCATCACCGCCACGCTGGCTCCTTCGGCCGCAAGGGTTTCGGCGATAGCCAGCCCCATGCCCTTGCTGCCGCCGGTGACCACGGCCGTCGATCCGGCGAAACCCAGGTCCATCGACGTCTCCCTCTGGTTGGTGTGAAGTTACTTAAAGCGAAACGCGGGCAATCGCTTCCGCTGTCACGCCAAGCCCGCCCAAGCAGAAACGGAGCGTCCGCTGGCGGACGTTCTCGCGGTCACAATCGCCCGTCGTCCATTGCCGCTCGATGCCCGCCCACACCACCGCGTGGATGGCCTGCGCGTCGGTCGCCGGATCGATGTGATGGAACACGCCGTGCTGCAGGCCGCGTTGCAGAGCTTCGCTGAGCGGCTTGAGCAACTGCGCGTCCGCGGGCATGACCAGATTGGGGGAGGCGAACATCTGCGATTGAGCCTCCAGCGACACGCGCCGTAAATCGGATTTGATTTTGTCGTCGAATGCCAAGTCGAGTCGTCCATCGATCCACGCCGCCACTGCGTCGATCTCCGTGGCGGCACACGCCATTCGTCGTCGTAGTCGCCGTTCCTCTGCGCGTGCCATTTCAAGTAAGAGCGCGGCCACCAGTTGGTCCTTGGAGTCGAAATGCCGATAGAACGCACGGGTGCCCAATGCGGCTCGTTCAAGGACTGCGGCAATGTTGAGTCCTCGAACACCCTGTTCGCGCAGAATCGTCGAAGCGGCGGCCAGGATTTCGCGGCGAACCGTGGGGTCGGGGCCCAGTTTGTTGCGCCGCCGCCTGCCAGGACTGCTCATGGTTGTTTCCACTGACGGATCCGATCAAGCAGTCGCATCGTAGGTGGCGAGGTAGTCCGCAAACCGCTCGTGAACACCTTCTGGTGTCAGGCCGTAGTCGGCCAGGTCATATTCGTGGGTACCGCGTGAGCCAGGGCGGTGTCCCTGCGCCCATTGCGTGACCCTATGCAAAGTGGCATCGGTAAAGGTCAAACCCAGGGACTCGTAACTGGTTTGCAGGGTGTGTACTGGATCAGTCTGCAAATCGGCGAATGAGACGTCGGCGAATCGGTCATCGCCCGTCCGGTTGCGGAAATCCATTGCCCGCCGCACACCTTCGACCCAGCTGTCGACTTGTTCGGCGCCAAGTTCCTCCGCGTCGGCGCGGTCGCTGCTCCAGCTGCGCACGTATTGGATAAGGCTGCACACGGAGGCCATTACCTTAGCCGGATCGCGGTGACTCCAAAGGAATTTGGCGTTGGGGTATGCCTCGGCGAGCGCGTCGAGGGCGAACATGTGCACGGGGGTTTTGAGGTGCCAGAGAACCGGTGGGCAGTGCCATTGCAGGAGCTTGAGCACTCGCCGGTGAAAGGTATAGGTCCCGCGCATGTCGCAGTTCATGAGCCACGCCAGGTAACCGGGTGCGCGGACGGCGCCGTCGAAGTGGAAGGTACGGAAACTCATTCCCATCAGGTCCTGGCATTCGGTCGGGGCCGTGGGCTCGGAGCTGTGCAGCGTTTTCATCAACGGGAACATGTCGTCGAGCATCTTCAGGCCGGCCTCGGCCTGCGCGATCCGCGGGTCGTTGTCTTGGGTGGCGGCCTCCGGCGGCGGCGTGGGTGCCTGGGATTCCCACATCCGTAGTGAGCGGAACTGCGGATCGGCAGCCACCAGTTGGCTCAGCGCGGTGGTCCCGGTGCGGGGTAATCCGATCACGAAGACGGGTCCGCCGACGACCTGGTCGTCGATCTCGGGGTGCTGAGTGTAGGTGTCCTCGATCTTGAGGCGTTGGATCAGGGCGTTGCTGATGGTGGCGTGCTGGATGACCCGGCCGATGTCGTTCAGGTCCGCCTCGGTGTTCAGCGCATCAACGATGCGTTCGAGTCCCTCGCGGTAGTACGACGAGCCGAAATCCTCGAGACCGGTCGCGGCGCAAGCCCCTTCCTCTAACTCGTCAGCGTCGAATGTCACCGTCCAAACCTTTCGCGCACGGCGCGGCGACGCGCGGCGAGGATGGATGTCCGCTCGTCGGCTGTGACCGTCTTTGTATCCGTGGGCAACTCCGCATGGATGTCGTCGGATGGCACGAGTCGCGTCGTCGGTGTCGGTGCCGTTTTGGTTCGCACGCAGCGCAGGATGATCGGACCGTTGCTGTGGCCGGCGGTGTCGAGCCAATTCGCGACGCCGGGATCCTCAGCACACAGCACCACACGCACCAGGCCGTCGGAATCCACTTCTGCCTGATGGGCGTTCAGGCTGGACTGGTGGCGCCCGTAATGAATGGTTTCCCACCACGGGTTGCCGAGGGAAAAACTCCAGTAAATCCCTTCGGGCGGTTCAACTTCGACGATCAGCGCCTCACCGGGGCGCAGCTCCCAGCGACCGATGACCGGCTTGTTCTCCGCGGCCGCTCCGATGTCGGTACGATCGATCGGCGGCAGGAAGCCGTTCGGTGGCGGCGCGGCACCGAATTGCAGAAAGAATGCCAGGTTGTCCTGAACGAAGTCGCCGAGGGCGATCAGCTGTCGCGACACCGCAACGTATGGATCGACCGACGAGGGTATTGCCTTGACCCCGTCGCCCAGCGGTTCAATGCGCAGGGACGATGCCGTCTCGGTATCCCAGTCGTAGAAGAAGTGCCGCACGGTCAACGTTGGATGGTCGCCCTCAATACGCATCCAATTTCCCGCCCGCTCATCGGCTGACAGCACCACCTCGAAGTTTCCGTCGGCGTCCACCTCGAGTTCGTCGACCAGTTCGTTCGCAGTTGCCACGATGCCGTTCATCGTCTGCAGCCCGACGTACCGGGCGGTGCCGCGATTGCCGAATAGTCGGTAACTCTCCCCGCCGTGCAGCACGGCGCGGGTGTATATGCAGTCCGGACACTCCATTCCCCAGGTGAGGATGTCGTCGGTGCTGGTGCGTTGGACCCATAGGATCGGATCCGGATCGAACCGCAACACCTCGTCGATACCCGCGGCAAGCAGGACGAGGAGATGGCGCATACCCGCGGCGAAATCGACCCGATTTCGCCGCCCCGGGTCGGATTCCACGACCTGAGCGGCTCCGCGAAGCCGGTCCATCAGGTACGACCACGCCCGCGACAGGTCGACGTTGCCAGGTCCATCCGATAACGCCGCCTCAGCGATCGAGAACGGCAACCACGCCAACGGCTTCTTCGGGTCGCCCACGTTTTTTCCGCTCCGGTCGCAGCTACAAGCCTTTAAAACGAAAATACTGTTTTCACTTAACGTCAGCTGACTATTGCAGCTTTTGGCCGCGAAAGTCAAGGTTGCGTCCGTTCGGCGGTAGGTTGACACCGTGATGCCCACTCTCGCCGACCTCGCCAAGGCGCAATACATCCTGCTGACCACCTTCACCAAGGACGGCCGACCCAAGCCGACTCCGATTTGGGCCGCTGCCGACGGTGACCGGCTCCTGGTGATCTCCGAGGAAAAGTCGTGGAAGGTCAAGCGAATCCGCAATACCCCCCGCGTGACGCTGGCCACCTGCACCCTGCGCGGACGCCCGACCAGCGAGCCGGTCGAGGGCACTGCGGCGATCCTGGACAAGTCGCAAACCAGCGCCGTCTACGACGCGATCGGCAGGCGCTACGGTATCCAGGGCCGGCTGTTCAACTTCGTCAGCAAGCTACGCGGCGGCATGGAAAATAATGTCGGCCTCGAGCTCAAAGTGGCTGAAAGCTAACCGGACAAGCTCACCGATGGGCACCGTCTTAATCCCGATCCCGGACCGCGACTTCGACCCAACCGAGGTCGCGGTCAGCTGGCGCGTTTTGGCCCGCAACGGTCATCGAGTGCTGTTTGCCACCGAAAGCGGCACGGCCGCGACGGCTGACGACATCATGGTCACCGGCCGCGGGTTGGACATCTGGTCTGCGCTACCGATATTGGGCGCTATCCCGGTGATCGGGCTGATGCTGCGGGCAAACAAGGACGGCCGCGACGCCTACGCCGCGATGGTCCAGTCAACCGAATTTCAGCATCCTGTCAGCTGGTCTCAGGCCACCCTCGACGACATCGACGCGCTGCTACTGCCTGGCGGACACCGCGCCCGCGGAATGCGCAGCTACATCGACAGCGACATACTGCAGCGGCTGGTCGTGGACGCCTTTGCCGGTGAGGTGACGGTGGCCGCGATCTGTCACGGTGTGTTACTTGCCGCGCGCAGCGTTGATCCCGCCACGGGTCGCTCGGTGCTCTACGGCCGCAAGACCACGGCGTTGACGTGGGCAATGGAGCGGCTCGCCTGGCGGCTCACCCGGGTCACCCGATTCTGGGATCCCAATTACTACCGGACCTATACCGAGCAGCCCGGACAGCCCGGCGGGTACATGTCAGTGCAGTCCGAAGTCACCCGCGCCCTTAAAGATCCGGCGGATTTCTGCGACGTCGTCCGCGGATCGCCGCAGTGGTGGCTCAAGTCCTCGGGAATGGCAAGGGATACGGCGACCGACTCGCGGCCGGCGTTCGTCGTCGAAGACGGCAGCTACGTTTCGGCGCGTTGGCCCGGCGATACGCACACCTTCGCAACAGTTTTGTCGCAAAAGCTGAAGTCGGCGCGTTAGACCTCGACGCTTTCGGCGGCGCTGCCGGCTTGGACATCGTATGGACCCATTTGCTTGGCCGTGAAGGCATAGGGGCTGTTCCTGTCGCGCATCACCATGTTCGGAACTGCCACCCCGAAGACCGCGCTGCCGACAGCACCGATCAGGCCTTTCACCCAGTCTTTTCGGCCGATCGGCCCCTCCTGGCCGCCGGCCGTGAGGTAACCGATACCAATGGGCAGATGCAACAGCAGCGCGGTGAGAACTCCCGGGCCATACTTCGCCCCGGCCTTCCGTGGGATGACGATGCCGTGCAACACGATCTGGCTCCAGCCCACCAGGACTGGTGCCAGTCCAAGCCACCTCTTCTTCGGAAAGAGCACCGGCGCAAGGTAGAACGGGTAGGCCAAGCCGGTGTTGATCACCATCGCCGTCTGCGGGTTCAGTGGGTAGTTGCGGGGCGAATCGCTCTTGAACAGGCCGCGATTGAACTGGCCGGGAAAGTAGCCGGGATCCACGTACTCCTCATACTGATGGGCCATGAGCGCCATAAGGTTTGCGGCCGAGAGGATTTGCGGCCTTGTCAGCCGTTTGCTCGCCACCGCGGTCGCTCCGCCGACGAGCATCGCGAGGATGGCGCCGATGCGCGGCCACTGCGCACGGTAGCGGTCCAACAACACTACGGTGTTGCTCCCGCTCCCAGATGTTCGCCGAAGAACGCGAAGACCCGGCTCCATGCATCGTCGGCTGCGGCCCGGTTATAGCCGAAACCAGCGATGCGAAGCAGTGGCTGGGCGGGGAGCTGGTCCGCGAAGCTGTGACCCGCGCCGGGGTAGGCCTTGATGTCGGCGGTGATCTGCTTGGCCGTGGTCACTTTGCGCAATTTGTTGGGCGCGCCGATGCCCAGCGGGTCGCGGCGGCCGAAGCTGGCCACGATCGGGCACGCCCCGTCCAGCGTCTCGCTCAAGTTGCGCGGCAGTGGGGTGCCGTAGAACGGCGCAGAAGCGCCAAAACCTTTGGGCGACATAATGAGTGCGAAACCACCTCCCATGCAGAAGCCGGCGATGCCGACTCGGCCGGAACATTCCGCCATCGACTGCAAGTGATCGCGCGCAGCCAAGATGTCATCAAGTGCGCGGCCACGCTTCGTCAGCAGCTCGCGCATGACCCTGGGGATGCATCGGGCGCGGCCACCCCGGGCAAACATATTCGGAGTGAGCGCCAGATAGCCTGCCTGTGCGATGCGCTGCGAAATCAGTTCATTGTTCGGCCCGTAGCCGACCGCGTCGTGAATCACCACCACACCCGGCCACGGGCCTGTTCCCTGGGGAATGTCCAGCAGCGCATCGATCGGTCCGTCGGGGGCCTCGATCTGAATCGTCGTCATAGCGTCATCTAACTGCAGCCGGGTTGTGCATCACCAGGGGAACTCAAGGGAGGCCCGCAGACGTTGGCGTCACATGCTGTCGCGGCTGTTGCTCGTCTACGCGGTCATCGAGCTGGCGGTGATCATCGCGCTGGTGTCGACGATCGGGTGGGGCTGGACCCTGCTGGTGCTGCTGGCCACCTTCCTGCTCGGGTGGGGCCTGTTGGCGCCCATGGCCGGGTCGCATCTGATTCGCCAACTCGGGCAATTGCGATCCGGCCTGACCGAACCGCGGAGCGCGGTGAGCGACGGCGCGCTGGTCACGCTGGCCATGGCGCTGGTGCTGGTCCCCGGGTTGGTCACCACGGCGGTGGGGCTGTTGCTGCTGGTACCGCCGGTACGGGCGGTCGCCGGCCCCGGCCTGACCGGGATTGCGCTCCGCGGTTTGCAGCGGCGGGTACCGCTGATCACCGACGCAGCGGCTTTCGCCGCCGACTCCCGTCGCGGCAACTACGGGGAAGGTCGCGACTATATCGACGGCGAGGTCATAGACGTCCAAGACGTCGAGCCGCCGATCTTGCCGCAGGGCCCGATTGATGACGAGCCGCCACCGCGGCGCACATCGTCGCGGGGCTCGATCTAAGTTTTGGCCTGTGACGGAGATTTCCACCACGCTGTTGGTGAACGGTCGAGTGCACAGCCCCAGCCACCCCGACGCGACCGCCATGGCGGTGCGCGGCGACGTCGTCGCGTGGTTGGGCAGCGATGACGTCGGCCGCAGCCAGTTTCCGGGCGCCGAGGTCGTGGATCTGGATGGTGGCTTCGTCGCGCCGGGATTCGTGGACAGCCATATCCACTTGAGCGCGACCGGCCTCGCCCTCACCGGGCTGGACTTACGGCCTGCCACGTCGCACGCACAGTGCATTCAGATGATCGCCGACCATGCCGCCGCCCACCCGGGCCAGCCGGTGTGGGGGCACGGCTGGGACGAGTCGTCGTGGCCCGACAACACTCCACCGAGCACAGCCGACCTCGACACGGTGCTCGGTGACCGGCCCGCCTATCTGGCTCGCGTGGATGTTCACTCCGCGCTGGCCTCGTCGGCGCTGCGGCGGATGGTTCCGGAACTCCCGGCGGCAGCCGGCTTCAGCGTTGAGCGGCCGCTGGCCGGCGATGCACACCACCTGGTCCGGGCCGCCGCCCGGGACCTGCTGACCGCCGAGCAGCTGGCCGAGGCCCGGACCGCGGCGCTGCAGGCCGCCGCCGCAGCGGGCATCGTCGCGGTGCACGAATGCGCCGGCCCCGAGATCGGCGGGCTCGATGACTGGCTGCAGCTTCGCGACCTCGATCACGGCGTCGAGGTGATCGGCTACTGGGGTGAGGCGGTGACCACCCCCGCACAGGCCCGCGCGCTCATGGACCAGACCGGAGCCCGCGGGCTGGCCGGTGATCTGTTCGTCGACGGGGCGCTCGGGTCACGCACCGCCTGGCTGCATGAGCCGTACGCCGATGCGCCGGACCGCGCCGGCACCTGCTACCTGGACCCCGACGTCATCGAAGCGCATGTGCGGGCATGTACCGAGGCCGAGGTGACGGCCGGTTTCCACGTCATCGGGGATGCCGCGGTCTCGGCGGTGGTCGCTGCCATTGAGCGGGTAGTGGCAGACCTCGGGGTGGCTGCCGTTGCTCGCTGCGGGCACCGACTGGAGCACCTGGAGATGGTGACCGCCGATCAGGCCGCCAAACTGGGCGCGTGGGGCGTCATTGCCAGCGTGCAGCCCAATTTTGATGCGCTGTGGGGCGGCGGCGACGGCATGTACGCTCGTCGACTTGGTGCCGAACGAGGCAGCCAACTGAACCCACTTGCGCTGTTAGCATCCCAAGGCGTGCCCCTCGCGCTCGGTACCGACGCCCCGGTGACGGGTCTTGACCCGTGGGAAAGCGTGCGCGCAGCCGTCAATCACCACACTCCAGGCAGTGCGGTGTCGGCACGGGCAGCATTCGCTGCCGCGACCCGGGGCGGCTGGCGGGCGAGCGGTGTCCGCGACGGCACCACCGGGACCCTGGTGCCAGGTGCGCCCGCCTCCTACGCCATCTGGGACGCCGGAGCCCTCGACGTGAGCGCACCGCGCGACGCCGTCCAGCGCTGGTCTACCGACCCGCGCTCGCGGGTGCCTGCGTTGCCGCGCTTGGGCCCGGCCGACGCCCTACCGCGTTGCCGCCGGACCGTGCACCGGGGCGCTGTCATCTATGGATAGGGGTCGGCACGAGCGGCCCGACGAGGCCGACGAGGTCACCCCGGCGGATGAGGGCCTGGAGAGCCCCCCCGACACGGACCCGGTAAGCGACGAAGTCGACCTGCAGCGAGGAAGACCAGGAGCGGGGCGAAGGCCAGGTACACGAGGAACACAAGGAAGAGGCCAGAGCGGCGCCCGAGGTCCCGAGCGCGCATGACGCTCCGAGCCTGGCCGAGCGAGCGGGCGCGGCAGCACGTCGGGTACTGGCGGGGGCGATCGCCGCGGTTGTGGCGCGGCTCCCGGCTCTTCAGGCGGCGATGCTGCCGCGTCTGGCGCGGCTGCTGGTCACCATCGTGGGCGGATTGCTGCTGTGCGCCAGCTTCCCCTCACTGAGCTGGTGGTGGGCCGCCGTTGTCGCTGCCGCGCTGTTGGCTTGGGTGCTCAAGCACCCCGCCACCACGCTGGTGGGCGGTCTGGGCTACGGATTTTTGTTCGGACTCGCGTTCTATCTGCCGCTGCTGCCGTGGATCAGCCTTCTGGTGGGCGCCGTGCCGTGGTTGGTGTTGGCGATGGTGTGCGCGCTGTTTCCCGCACTTTTCGGCCTGCTCGCCGTCGTGGTGCGGGGACTGCCCGGCTGGCCGGTCTGGTTCGCGTTGGTGTGGGCGGCCCAGGAGTGGTTGAAGTCGATCTTTCCGTTTGGCGGCTTTCCCTGGGGGTTGGTGGCCTTCGGTCAAGCTGAAGGTCCACTACTACCGTTGGTCAAGCTCGGCGGCGTTGCGCTGCTGTCGACCGCGGTCGTGCTGGTGGGATTCAGCGCGACCGCGATCGGGCTGGAAATCATCAAATGGTGGCGAACTGGTAGCCAGTCCCGTGCCGGTGCCCCTGACACGGCCCCCGGCAAGGCTTCCGAAAAGGACGCCGCGAATGCCGACCAGCCGCCGCCCGCGGTGCTGCTACCGGGTATCTGCATATGCCTGGTGTTGTTCAGCGCCGTCATCGTCTGGCCGCAGGTGCGACACGCCGGCGCCGGATCGGGTGGCGAGCCCGCGGTCACCGTCGCAGCCGTGCAAGGCAATGTGCCCCGGCTCGGTTTCGAATTCAATGCGCAACGCCGAGCGGTCCTGGACAACCACGTCCAGGAGACACTGCGGCTGGCCGAGGATGTGCGCGCCGGAGTCGCCCCACAACCTCAATTCGTCATTTGGCCGGAGGACGCCTCGGACATCGATCCCTTACTCAATGCCGACGCGGGACAACAGATCGCCCAGGCAGCCCATGCGATCGGCGCGCCGATCTTGGTAGGGACCATCCTCGCCGTGCCCGGCCACACCCAGGAACCCGCGGAATACACGAACACCATCATCGTTTGGAATCCGGTCACCGGCCCCGCTGACCGCCACGACAAGGAAATCGTGCAGCCGTTCGGCGAATACCTGCCCATGCCGTGGCTCTTCAAGCATCTCTCCGCCTATGCCAACCGGGCCGGCCATATGGTTCCCGGCAAAAGCAGCGACGTGGTGCAGATCGCGGGGGTGCCGGTCGGCGTGGCCACCTGCTGGGAAGTGATCTTCGACCGTGAGCCGCGAAAAGCGGTCCTCAACGGCGCCCAGTTGTTGGCCGTGCCCGCCAACAACGCCACCTTCAACAAAAGGATGAGCGAGCAACAGCTGGCGTTCGCCAAGGTTCGGGCAGTGGAGCACGACCGATACGTCGTGGTTGCCGGTACCACCGGGATCAGTTCTGTCATCGCGCCGGATGGTGGCGAGTTGGTCCGCACCGGCTTCTTCGAGCCCGGCTATCTGGACATCCAGGTGCGCCTCAAGACGCAGCTGACGCCGGCGACCCGCTGGGGCCCGATCCTGCAATGGGTGCTGGTTGTTGCGGCCGGAGCGGTCATTCTGGTCGGGATACGGCACAATGGGTGGTTCCCGCGTCCGATTCGGCTGAGGTCGAGGCCTTCGGATGAATTGGACGATTCCGGTGCGCCCCCGGTCCAAGCTGAGGGCGACGACGCTGCACCCGACGACGAGGACGGCGACCACACTCCGCCAGAAGAGGGCGGTGACGACACTTCGCCCGACGAGGGCGGCCCACACTCATTTGGTTTCGGGCGACACAGAGGAGCTACATGACCCCCGGCCAGCAGGCGCCCCGCGTCCCGGGCAACCGTCCCAGTCAGCGCGTCCTGGTGATCATCCCCACCTTCAACGAGTTGGAGAATCTGCCGGTGATCCATCGGCGGCTGAAGGACGCCTGCCCCGACGTGCACCTGCTCATCGTGGATGACAGCAGCCCCGACGGCACCGGCCAGCTCGCCGACGAGCTCGCAGCGGCCGATCCGGGCCGCGTCCACGTCATGCATCGCACCGCCAAGGACGGCCTGGGCGCCGCCTACCTGGCAGGTTTCGCCTGGGGGTTGAGCCGGCAGTACTCGGTGCTCGTCGAGATGGATGCCGACGGCAGCCATGCGCCCGAACAGCTGCACCGCCTGTTCGACGCTGTCGACGCCGGAGCCGACCTGGCCATCGGTTCGCGCTACGTCGACGGCGGGACGGTGCGCAACTGGCCCTGGCGGCGCTGGGCCCTGTCCTGGACTGCCAACACCTATACGCGGGTGGCACTCGGCATCGGTGTGCACGACATCACCGCCGGCTACCGCGCCTACCGTCGTGAAGTCCTCGAGGCAATCGACCTCGACGGTGTGGACTCCAAGGGCTACTGCTTCCAGATCGATCTGACCTGGCGCACGGTGTGCAACGGGTTCGTCATCGTCGAAGTGCCGATCACCTTCACCGAGCGCGAACTCGGCGTGTCCAAGATGAGCGGATCCAACATCCGCGAGGCACTGGTCAAAGTCACTCGGTGGGGCATCCGGGGACGGACGCCGACCGCCCGCGCGGCGCGCGCCGACAAGAGCACCAAGTCGGCCGGGGCGTAATCGGCCCCGGTCAAGCGCGGCGCTTGGACCTGATCAGTTCGAGGCGCTCTTTGAGCAGCTCTTCGAGTTCATCGACCGTGCGGCGCTCAAGCAACATGTCCCAGTGCGTCCGCGGTGGCTTGACCTTCTTCGGCTCGGGCAGGTCACCCTCGATCAGGGTGCCCTCCATCCCATTGCGGCACAGCCAGGTGCCGGGGATCTCAGCATCGTCGGCGAACGGGACTTCGAATTCCTCGCCGTTCTCGGTGCGGTACCGCGCGATCTGACGTGGCGCTAGGTCGTGGTTGCGGTCAGTTTCGTAGCTCACGGCTCCGAGGCGACTGCCTCTAAGTACACGATCAGCCATGGGCGCTACTCCTTTTAGGTCCTCTGGGCTGTTGGCCAGCTGTGGTGCGATTCTCTCCGCTTGGCAAAACGTTACGGCGCTCGCCGTAGTTCCCGGGCCGACACGCGGCCTACGCGGCGCGACCATCAATCATACCGGGATCGCGGAGCACGGCGGACTAAAGTCGGCAGGCGTGACCCGCCGTGCCCGCCCGCAGCCCTGTCGCTGGTGTGGACGCGACGTAACGGATGCCGGGATGGGTCGTCGCCGCCAGTACTGTCGGCAGTCTTGCCGGCAGCGGGCATACGAGCAACGGGCTTCGTTGAACAGGGGCGAGGCTGGGACATCGTTGGCCTTACCTCCTGACGCGGTGGTGTTGTCGGCCGACGAGGCGGCCGACCTGTCGGATCGCGTCTACCAGGTGCGATGTGCGGCAGAAGACGTCGCCACAGCGCTCGACGAAGGAGCCGAGGCAACCGAACTGCGCGAACTTTGCAACGTGCTGATCCGCGCCGCCCGGGCTGCTGACGGCTGGCGCCGAGTGGGTGTCTGACCGCGACGTCTCGCGGCGCAGCGCCCGGCCGGCTCGCATCGAGGACCACACCGCCATGCGCCTGACCACCACCGATGGGTAGCCGGGTACAGTCGCGCCATGGAAGGTGCGCCGGATCACAGGGGCTTCGGTGCCACCGCGCGCGTCGCCACGCAACGTCACATCCCCTTGGACACGCCGTTTCACATGTCGAAGCAGGTCCTCCTTTAGCAGCCGGGAGTATCGGACGTTTTGAAATCCCGCCGGAGTTGGCCATACTCACCAGCGACATTCTTGGGTCGGAGAGCAGCACGACGACGTCGCTTCGTGCAGCAACTTCCGTGACTCGGCGAGAGCCGCATCCGGCGGTTGAAGACGGCCAATGTTAGGCGAGGGGTAGTGATGGTGGACCAACTCCAGCATGCGACCGAAGCGCTGCGGAAAGCGCTGGTCCAGGTGGAACGCCTGAAGCGCACCAACCGTGCACTGCTGGACCGGTCGAGCGAGCCGATCGCGATCGTCGGTATGTCCTGCCGCTTCCCGGGTGGCGTTGATAGCCCGGAGGCTCTGTGGCAGATGGTTGCCGACGGCCGTGACGTGATATCAGAGTTTCCCACCGATCGTGGGTGGGACCTGGGGGCGCTATTCGATCCCGATCCCGACGCGCGCCACAAAACATACGCACGCACCGGTGGCTTCGTCGACGATGTCGGGGACTTCGACGCCGCGTTCTTCGGCATTGCGCCCAGTGAAGCCTTGGCGATGGACCCCCAGCATCGGATGTTGCTGGAGCTGTCGTGGGAAGCGTTGGAGCGGGCCGGGATTGATCCCAGCGGGCTGCGTGGCAGCGCCACCGGGGTGTTCGCCGGGCTCATCGTCCAGGGCTACGGCATGCTCGCCGAAGAGATCGAGGGCTACCGGCTGACCGGCACGACCTCCAGCGTCGCCTCGGGGCGGGTGTCGTATGTGCTGGGTTTGGAGGGCCCGGCGGTGTCGGTGGATACGGCGTGTTCGTCGTCGTTGGTGGCGTTGCACATGGCGGTGCAGTCGCTGCGCACGGGGGAGTGCGACCTGGCCCTGGCCGGCGGCGCGACCGTGAATGCCACACCGACGGTCTTCGTGGAGTTCAGCCGGCACCGCGGACTGGCGCCGGATGGGCGGTGCAAGGCCTACGCCGGGGCGGCCGACGGCGTCGGCTGGTCCGAGGGTGGGGCAATCCTGGTCGTGGAGCGTTTGTCGGACGCGCAGCGGTTGGGTCATCCCGTGTTGGCGGTGGTGCGGGGTTCGGCGGTCAATCAGGATGGCGCTTCTAATGGGTTGACTGCGCCCAACGGTCCGTCGCAGCAGCGGGTGGTGCGGACGGCGTTGGCCAATGCCGGGTTGTCGACGGCTGAGGTCGATGTGGTCGAAGGCCATGGCACAGGGACAACCTTGGGTGATCCGATCGAGGCTCAGGCCTTGTTGGCGACGTATGGACAAGACCGGGCCGAGCCGCTGTGGTTGGGGTCGATCAAGTCGAATATGGGTCACACTCAGGCCGCTGCGGGTGTTGCCGGTGTGATCAAGATGGTGCAGGCGATGCGCCATGAGATGTTGCCGGCGACGCTGCATGTGGATGCGCCCAGCCCGCACGTGGATTGGTCGGCGGGATCGGTGTCACTGCTGACCGAGGCGCGACAGTGGCCGGCTGACGGTCGGCCGCGTCGGGCGGGGGTGTCGTCGTTTGGGATCAGCGGCACCAATGCGCATGTGATCGTCGAGTCAGCCGCCGCTGAGCAGCGCGCTGCGGGCGGACTCGCCGCGCCGGTGGTGCCGTGGGTGATCTCAGCGAAGTCGGCGGCGGCGCTGGCCAAGCAGGCGGCCCGGTTGGCCGAATATGTGCGTGCTCATGGTGAGCTGGATGTCGCTGACGTGGGATGGTCGTTGGCGGGCCGTTCGACGTTTGAGCATCGGGCCGTCGTTGTGGGCGGTGATCAAGACCGGTTGCTGGCCGGGTTGGATGAGTTGGCCAACGATGACCTGGCCGGCTCGGTTATTCGGGGCACCGCGACGCCAGCCGGCAAGACCGTGTTCGTCTTCCCCGGCCAAGGCTCCCAATGGCTGGGCATGGGCATTGAATTACTGGATACCGCACCAGCATTCGCACAGCAGATCCAGGCATGCGAGGACGCCTTCTCGGAATTCGTCGACTGGTCGCTGACCGACGTCCTGCGTGGCGCGCCGGATGCTCCGGGCATGGATCGCGTGGACGTGGTGCAGCCTGTGCTGTTCGCATTGATGGTGTCACTCACCGAACTCTGGAAGTCGGTCGGAGTGACTCCAGATGCCGTAATCGGCCATTCACAAGGTGAAATCGCCGCGGCCTATGTCGCGGGCGCATTGTCTCTGCGAGATGCGGCACGGGTGGTCACGCTGCGCAGCAAGCTGCTGAGGTCACTGGCCGGTCCCGGCGGCATGCTGTCTATCGCGTGCAGCACCGAGCGGGCTCGGGAGTTATTGGCACCCTACGGTAATCGAGTCAGCATCGCCGCCGTCAACGGCCGGTCGGCCGTCGTGGTGTCGGGTGACGTGGCCGCGCTCGACGAGCTCGTCGGCTTCTGTGCCGACCTGGATCTGCGAACCCGGCGGATCGACGTGGACTATGCCTCGCATTCGGTTGAGGTCGAGGCGATTCGCGCTGAGCTCGCCGAGGTTCTGGCCGGTATCGAGCCGCGCTCCTCGCGCACCGCCTTCTTTTCCACCGTGACCGGAAACCGTTTGGACACAGCAGGATTGGATGCAGAATACTGGTATCGCAACATCCGGCAGACCGTGCAGTTCGACCAGGCGGTGCGCAGTGCGTGCGAACAGGGTTACCGCACATTCATCGAATCCAGTCCGCATCCCGCCTTGGTCGCCGGGATCGAGGACACCGCCAACGACTGCGTCGGCGGTGACACCGAGGCCATTGTCATTCCCACCCTGGGCCGTGATGACGGCGGACTCCATAGGTTCCTGACCTCGGCCGCCACCGCGTTTGTCGCGGGAGTGAGCGTGGATTGGCGCGGTGCACTGCACGGAGCCGGCTTCGTAGAGCTGCCGACGTACGCCTTTGACCGCCGCCGGTTTTGGCTGTCCGGGGAAGGTGTCGCAGCCGACGCCACGGGCTTGGGGTTGGGAAGCAGCGAGCACCCGCTGCTGAGCGCTGTCGTAGAGCTGCCGGCCTCGGGTGGGGTGGTCCTGACGGGCCGGTTGTCGCCCAGTTTGCAGGGCTGGCTGGCCGATCACGCCGTGTCCGGTGCGGTCGTGTTTCCCGGCGCCGGGTTTGTGGAGTTGGCGATCCGCGCCGGCGACGAAGTCGGTTGTTCGACAGTCGACGAACTGACGCTGCAAGCACCATTGATGTTGCCGGCCAAGGATTCTGGGTCGGGCTCGGTTGCCGTGCAAGCAGTGGTGGGTCCCGCCGAAGAATCCGGTCAGCGCAGTGTGTCGATTTTTTCGCGCTCCGATACCGGCTCCGGTTGGGTGTGCCACGCGGAGGGAACACTGAGCACCGGCTCGGTCGAGCCGAGCGCGGATCTGTCGGTGTGGCCGCCTGCGGGTGCGGCCACGGTCGACCCGGCTGACGGCTACGAGCAGTTGGCGGCGCGCGGGTACGGTTACGGCCCGGCGTTTAGGGGATTGACCGCGACGTGGGTGCGCGGCGACGAGGTGTTCGCCGAGGTGCGGCTACCCGACGCCGCCGGTGGTGTCAACGGATTCGGTGTGCACCCGGCGTTGCTCGACGCGGCGATGCACGCCGTGGTCATTGCCAACCAAACTGACGGCCAGGCCGGCGAAGTGATGTTGCCATTCTCTTGGCAGGGCGTGTCGTTGCATGCCGCGGGTGCCTCAGCGGTGCGGGCGCGGATTGCGCCGGCGGGTCCTTCGGCGGTCTCGATCGAGCTTGCCGACGGGTTGGGGTTGCCGGTGCTGTCAGTGGGCGCGATGGTGGCACGCCCGATGAGCGAGCAGCAGTTGCGTGCGGCGGTGTCGGGTGCGGGCCCGGACCGGCTGTTTGAGGTGGTCTGGTCGCCGGCCACGACGACAGCGGCCAACGGCAACCCCGCACCGGCCTATCAGCTGTTCGAATCTGTTGCCGGTGAGGCAGATCCGGTAACCGGGAGCCACGAGCGCACCCGCTTGGCGCTGGCTGCCGTGCAATCTTGGCTGACCGAGCATGACTCGGGCGTGCTGGTGGTGGCCACCCGGGGCGCAATGGGGTTGGCGGGGGAGGACGTCACCGATTTGGCGGGCGCGGCTGTGTGGGGGCTCGTGCGGTCGGCGCAGACCGAGCACCCGGGCCGCATCGTGCTGGTTGATTCCGATGCGCCACTTGACGATCGGGCGATTGCGGCGGCTTTAGCGGTCGGCGAGCCGCAGGTGTTGCTGCGAGGTGGACAGGCCTACACCGCGCGGGTGCGCGGCAGCCGCGCGATTGACGGTGTGTTGGTGCCTCCGGGTGATGGGCCGTGGCGACTGGGTCTGAGCGGTGCGGGCACTTTCGAGAATCTGCGGCTGGAGCCGGTTCCGAACGCTGATGCCCCGTTGGAGCCGGGCCAGGTTCGGGTGGCCCTGCGTGCTATCGCCGCAAACTTTCGCGACATCATGATCACCCTGGGCATGTTCACCCACCACGCGCTGCTCGGCGGTGAAGGCGCCGGCGTGGTGGTCGAAGTCGGCCCGGGTGTCACCGAATTCGCGGTCGGTGATTCGGTGTACGGATTCTTCCCCGACGGCAGCGGCACGCTGGTGCGTCGGCGACGTCCGCCTGCTGCTTCCGATGCCTGCCGACTGGTCATACGCCGAAGCCGCCGCTATATCGGTCGTTTTCACGACCGCGTGGATGGCATTTGTACAGCTGGCTGACGTCAAGCCAGGGCAGCGGGTGTTGGTGCATGCCGCCGCCGGTGGGGTGGGGATGGCGGCGGTCCAATTGGCCCGGCATTTGGGGCTGGAGGTGTTCGGCACCGCCAGCCGCGGCAAATGGGACACGTTGCGGGCCATGGGCTTTGACGACGACCACATCTCTGATTCACGCAGCCTGGAGTTCGAGGACAAGTTCCGGGCGGTCACCGGTGGTCGCGGCATGGATGTGGTGCTGGACTCGCTGGCCGGCGAATTCGTGGATGCATCACTACGGCTGGTCGCACCCGGCGGCGTGTTCTTGGAGATGGGCAAGACCGACATCCGCGACCCCGATGTGATCGCCCAGGAATACCCGGGCGTGCGCTACCGCGCCTTCGACCTCTTCGAGCCCGGCCATCCCCGGATGCACCAGTACATGCTCGACCTGGCCGAACTGTTTGACGCGGGCGCGCTGCGGCCGTTGCCGGTGACCACGTTTGATCTGCGGCGGGCTCCCGCGGCGTTGCGGTACCTCAGCCAGGCGCGTCATATCGGCAAGGTCGTCATGACTCTGCCCTGCGCCAGGTGGCGCGCTGGGGGCGGGCACCGTGTTGATCACCGGTGGGACCGGCATGGCGGGCTCGACGTTGGCCCGCCACCTGGTGGCGCAGCACGGTGTTCAGGACTTGGCACTGCTGAGTCGCAGTGGTCCGGATGCGCCGGGGGCCGCCGAATTGGTCGCCGAGTTGGAGGCGGCCGGAGCCCGTGTCCGGGTGGTCGCGTGCGACGCGGCCGAGCGTAAGGCGCTGGCGAGCGTGATTGCCGATATTTCCGCCCAACGGCCGCTTTCGGGCGTGATTCACGCGGCTGGCGTGCTTGACGACGCGGTGGTCACGTCGCTGACTCCCGAGCGGGTCGACACGGTATTGCGGGCCAAGGTCGACGCGGCGTGGAACCTGCACGAATTGACCCGCGATCTGGATCTGTCGGCTTTCGTGATGTTTTCGTCGATGGCCGGGCTGGTGGGGTCCTTAGGCCAGGGTAATTATGGTGCGGCCAACTCGTTCCTGGATGCGTTGGCTGCTCATCGGCGGGCGCACGGGCTGCCGGCGATCTCGCTGGGCTGGGGCCTGTGGGATCAAGCCAGCGCGATGACCGGCGGACTGGACGCCGCCGACCTCGCCCGGTTGGGCCGCGACGGGATCTTGGCGTTGTCCTCGGACGAGGCGATGGAATTGTTCGACACCGCACTGATTGTCGACGAACCATTCATGGCGCCCGCCCGCATCGACCTGGCCGCGCTGCGGGCCCATGCGGTTGCGGTGCCACCAATGTTCACCGACTTGGTCAACGCGTCGACCCGGCGCCGGGTCGACGACTCGCTGGCCGCCGTGAAATCGAAATCGGCTCTGGCACATCGTCTGCACGGGCTGCCAGAACCTGAACAGCACGCCGTGCTCCTGGATCTGGTGCGCTCGCACATCGCCACCGTGCTGGGGAACACCACTCCCGAGGAGATCGATCCGAACAAGGCGTTCCAGGAGTTGGGTTTTGACTCGCTGACCGCGGTGGAGATGCGCAACCGGCTCAAAACCGCTACAGGACTGGCCCTTTCGCCCACACTTATCTTCGACTACCCGACGCCCAACGGCCTGGCCGGCTACATCCGCACCGAACTCGCCGGAGTCCCGCAAGAAATCAAGCACGCCGCAGTCAGTTCGCGCAACCGACGACGACCCGATCGCGATCGTCGGTATGTCGTGCCGGTACCCGGGCGGGGTGAATTCCCCCGACGATCTTTGGGACATGCTGACCGAGGGCCGTGACGTGCTCTCCGAATTCCCGAGCGATCGCGGCTGGAACCTAACCGGGCTGTTCAACCCCGATCCGGACGTTCCAGGCTCCTGCTACACCCGCACTGGTGGCTTCGTTGACGGTGTCGCCGATTTCGACCCCGGGTTCTTCGGCATCGCGCCGAGCGAGGCGCTGGCCATGGATCCGCAGCAACGGATGTTCCTCGAACTGTCCTGGGAGGCTTTGGAGCGCGCGGGAATTGAACCCGGCTGGTTGCGGGGCAGCGCCACCGGCGTGTTCGCCGGGGTGTACACGCAGGGTTACGGCATGGGCGCCGCACCAGCCGCAGAGGGCTTCCGGCTGACCGGGCAGTCGTCGAGTGTGGCGTCTGGGCGGGTGTCGTATGTGCTGGGGTTGGAGGGCCCGGCGGTGTCGGTGGATACGGCGTGTTCGTCGTCGTTGGTGGCGTTGCACATGGCGGCCCAGTCGCTGCGTTCAGGTGAATGCGATCTGGCCCTGGCCGGTGGCGTCACGGTCAATGCCACACCCGACATCTTCGTGGAGTTCAGCCGCATGCGCGGGTTGTCCGCGGATGGCCGATGCAAGGCGTACGCCGGGGCGGCCGACGGCACCGGATTCTCCGAAGGCGGCGGCATGCTCGTGGTGGAGCGTTTGTCCGACGCGCAGCGGCTGGGGCACCCGGTGCTGGCGGTGGTGCGGGGTTCGGCAATCAATCAGGACGGCGCATCAAACGGGTTGACCGCGCCCAATGGTCCGTCGCAGCAGCGGGTGGTGCGTGCGGCACTGGCCAATGCCGGGTTGTCCGCGACCGAGGTGGATGCGGTCGAGGGCCACGGGACCGGGACGACCTTGGGCGATCCGATTGAGGCCCAGGCGTTGTTGGCGACCTACGGTCAGGGCCGCAGCGAGCCGCTGTGGTTGGGGTCGATCAAGTCGAACATGGGTCACACGCAGGCGGCGGCCGGCGTCGCCGGTGTCATCAAGATGGTTCTGGCGATGCGCCATGAGATGTTGCCGGCGACATTGCACGTCGACGAGCCCAGCCCGCACGTGGATTGGTCGATGGGGTCGGTGTCGTTGCTGACCGAGGCACGGCCCTGGCCCGCGCAGGGCGCGATACGCCGGGCCGGGGTGTCCTCGTTTGGGATCAGCGGCACCAACGCGCATGTGATCGTCGAGGCAGTCCAGGTTGAGAAGCCCGCCGGGCCCGAGCGCGTCGTGGACGGTCCCAAACTGCCCGTGGTGCCGTGGGCGGTGTCGGCGAAGTCGGTGTCGGCGTTGAGATCTCAGGCCGCGCGGTTGGCGGCGCATGTACGAGCCCACGGTGAACTCGACATTGCCGATGTGGGGTGGTCGTTGGCGGGCCGGTCGACCTTCGAACAGCGGGCCGTCATCGTTGGCGGTGACCGCGACCGCTTGCTGGCCGGGCTGGATGAATTGGCCGGGGACGACATGGCCGGTTCGATCATTCGTGGCGTCGCGACGCCCGCCGGCAAGACCGTGTTCGTCTTCCCCGGCCAAGGCTCCCAATCACTTGGCATGGGAATGGGATTGCACGCCGGATACCCGGTGTTCGCCGAGGCCTTCAACACCGTCGTGGGTGAATTGGATCGGCACCTACTGCGCCCACTGCGCGAAGTCATCTGGGGTCACGACGAAAACCTGTTGAATACCACCGAGTTCGCGCAGCCCGCGCTATTCGCGGTGGAAGTGGCCTTGTTCCGGCTACTCGAATCCTGGGGTGTGCGCCCCGACTTCGTGATGGGCCACTCGATCGGCGAATTGTCGGCGGCACACGTTGCCGGCGTCCTGTCGCTGGAGGACGCTGCGGTACTGGTGGCCGCCCGCGGCCGTTTCATGCAGGCTCTGCCGGCGGGTGGCGCGATGATCGCCGCGCAGGCCATCGAAGAAGAAGTGCGGCCGCTGCTGACCACCGGGGTCGGCATCGCTGCGGTCAACGGACCAGCCTCGGTGGTGATCTCGGGCGCCGAAGACGCGGTGATCGCAATCGCAGACCAACTCCGCGCTGACGGCCGCCGCGTCCACCGACTAGCCGTTTCGCACGCGTTCCACTCCCCGTTGATGGATCCCATGATCGACGAATTCGTAACGGTCGCCGCCGGACTCCCCATTGGGAAGCCCACCATCCCGATCGTGTCGAACCTGACCGGGCAACTTGCCGAAGACGACTTCGCATCGGCAGCGTACTGGAAGCGACATGTACGCGAAGCGGTGCGTTTCGCCGACAGCGTGCGTTTCGTGCACTCGGCCGGCGGAAACCGTTTCCTCGAAGTCGGGCCGAGCAGCGGGTTGACGGCATCGATCGAAGAATCACTGGCTGACACCCCCGTGGTAACGATGTCCGCTCTGCGCAAGGACCGGCCAGAGCCGGTAGCCCTGACCAACGCCGTCGCGCAAGGATTCGTCGCCGGGATGGAAGTGGACTGGCGCAGTGCACTCGGCAAAGCGAATTTCGTCGAGTTGCCCACGTATGCCTTTGAGCGGCGGCGCTTTTGGCTCTCCGGCGATGGTGCTGGGGCTGATGCTGCCAGCCTAGGTCTGGCCGCCAGCGAACACGCCTTGCTGGGCGCGGTGGTGGAACTGCCGACCTCGGGCGGAGTGGTGCTGACCGGCCGGTTGTCGCCTAGCGCGCAGGCCTGGTTGGCGGATCATTCCGTCGGTGGTGTCGTGCTGTTCCCTGGCGCGGGATTTGTCGAGTTGGCGATCCGGGCCGGCGACGAGGTGGGTTGCGGAGTTGTCGACGAGCTGAATTTGGCGGCGCCGCTGGTGCTGCCGGCCGGTGGATCGGTCGCAGTTCAGGTAGTGGTTGGCGGCCCAGACGATTCGGGTGCCCGTGCGGTATCGGTGTTTTCGCGTGCCGACACGGGGTCCGGCTGGTCGTTGCACGCCGAGGGCGTGCTGCGGGCGGGGTCGATGCAGCCCAGCGCGGATCTGTCAGTGTGGCCGCCGGTGGGTGCGGTCCCGGTCGATATCGGCGACGGGTACGAGCAACTTGCCGAGCGTGGCTACGGGTACGGGCCCGCATTCCGTGGCTTGACATCGATGTGGCGTCGCGGCGACGAAGTCTTCGCCGAAGTGACACTGCCGGCGAACGCCGGCGTATCGGCGACCGGATTCGGGGTCCACCCGGTGATGCTGGACGCGGCATTGCACGCGGTCATCCTGGCTTCCAATGATTCCGACGGCCTGCGGGTTGACGAGGGCTCGATACTGGTCCCGTTCTCCTGGCAGCAGGTGTCGTTGCATGCGGCCGGGGCGGCGGCGGTGCGCGCGCGGATCGTGCCGGTGAGCCCAACGGCAGTGTCAATCGAATTGGCCGATGGGTTGGGGCTGCCGGTGCTCTCGGTGGCGTCGATGGTGGCCCGCCCGGTGACCGATCAGCAGCTGCTGGCCGCGGTGTCGAATTCGGGGCCGGACCGGCTCTTCGAGGTCATCTGGTCCGCCCAGCCGTCATCCGCAGTGCAGCCGGTATCGGTGTCCGCTTGGGGAGCAACCGAGTTGGACAACGCCGAGGCCGAGCGATCGGCGGTGCTGTTCGAATCGGCACCGGTGGCCGGTGACGTCGTGACGGAGGTATATGCGGCGACGCGCGCGGTGCTGCCGGTGCTGCAGTCGTGGTTGGCCCGCGACGGGGCCGGAACATTGGTGGTGTCGACCCGCGGCGCGATGTCGTTGCCGGGGGAGGACGTCACCGATTTGGCGGGTGCGGCGGTGTGGGGGCTGGTGCGGTCGGCGCAGACCGAACATCCCGGTCGAATCGTGCTAGTCGACACTGACGCGCCCCTAGACCCGGACGCGGTAGCAGCGGTTTTGGCGCTCGCCGAGCCGCAGGTGTTGCTGCGGAATGGGACCCTCTACACCGCGCGGGTGCTCGGCAGCCGCGCCGTCGGCGGTCTCTTGGCGCCACCCGATGATGGACCGTGGCGGCTGGGCATGAGTAGTTACGGCACGATCGAGAATCTGCGGTTGGAGCGGATTCCCGATGCCGACGCGCCGCTGGGGCCTGGTCAGGTGCGGGTCGCGTTGTCGGCCATCGCCGCCAACTTCCGTGACGTCATGATCGCGTTGGGCCTCTATCCCGACCCAGACGCGATCATGGGTATCGAGGCCTCCGGCGTTGTCTTGGAAACTGCCTCGAAGGACGGGCGTTTCGCGGTCGGGGACCGCGTCATGGGCCTGTTCCCGGACGGGACCGGAACGATCGCCACCACCGACCAGCGACTGCTCGTCAAGGCGCCGGCCGGATGGTCACACACCGCCGCCGCGACGACTTCGGTGGTGTTCGCCACGGCATGCTATGCGCTGGTGGACCTGGCGGGCGTTAAGCCCGGTCAGCGCGTGCTGGTACACGCCGCCGCCGGTGGGGTGGGAATGGCCGCGGTCGAGCTGGCCCGGTACTTTGGTCTGGAAGTGTTCGCGACGGCCAGCCGTGGCAAGTGGGACACGTTGCGGGCCATGGGCTTTGACGACGATCACATCTCTGACTCGCGCAGCCTGGAGTTCGAAGACAAGTTCCGGGCGGCCACCGGTGGGCGAGGCATGGATGTGGTGCTCGACTCGCTGTCCGGTGATTTCGTGGATGCTTCCCTGCGGCTGGTTGCCCCCGGCGGGGTGTTCTTGGAGATGGGCAAAACCGACATCCGCGACCCCGAGGTCGTCGCCCAGGACCACCCCGGTGTGCGCTACCGCGCCTTCGACCTCTTCGAAGCCGGACCGGAACGCATTCAGCAGATGCTCGACGAGTTGGCCGCCATGTTCGGCGAAGATGTGCTGCGGCCACTGCCGGTGACCAGATTCGATGTGCGGCGTGCGCCTGCCGCATTGCGCTATTTGAGCCAGGCCCGCCATGTCGGCAAGGTCGTGATGACGATGCCCGATGCGTGGACGGCTGGCACTGTGTTGATCACCGGTGCTACCGGTATGGCCGGATCGGCGCTCGCGCGGCATGTCGTGGCCCGCCATGGGGCGCGGAACGTGGTGTTGGTCAGCCGGCGCGGTCTTGATGCGCCGGGGGCCGCCGAGCTGGTAGCCGAGCTGAGCGCAGCCGGCGGCCAGGTGGACATGGTGGCTTGTGATGCCGCGGATCGCGAGGCATTGGCCAAGGTGATCGCCGATATCCCGATGCAGCACCCGCTAACCGGGGTGATTCATGCCGCCGGGGTCTTGGATGACGCGGTGGTGACGTCACTGACTCCCGAGCGAGTTGATGCCGTGTTGCGGGCCAAGGTCGATGCGGCATGGAACCTGCACGAGTTGACCCGCGATCTGGATGTGTCAGCCTTCGTGATGTTTTCGTCGATAGCCGGGCTGGCGGGCGCATCGGGTCAGGGCAACTACGCGGCGGGCAATTCGTTCCTGGACGGGTTGGCTGCCCATCGGCGGGTCCACGGGCTTCCGGCGATCTCGCTGGGCTGGGGGCTGTGGGATCAGGCCAGCGTCATGACCGGTGGGCTGGGCGCCGCCGATCGTGCCCGATTCGGTCGGGACGGGATTGTCGCCATGTCCTCGGACCAGGCGCTGGAATTGATGGACACCGCGCTCATTGTCAACGAGCCATTCATGCTGCCCGCCCACATCGATCTTGCGGCACTGCGGGTCAAGTTCGACGCAGGCACGTTGCCACCGATGTTCGTCGATTTGATCAACGCAACCACCCGACGCCAGGTCGACGACTCGCTGGCCGCCGCCAAATCGAAATCGGCTCTGCTGCAACGTATCGAAGGAATACCGGAGGACGAGCAACACGCTATTCTGCTGGACTTGGTGCGCTCCAACATTGCCACCGTGCTGGGCAGCTCCAGTCCCGAGGCCATCCATCCGGACAGGGCGTTCCAGGAGTTGGGCTTTGACTCGCTGACCGCTGTCGAGATGCGCAACAGGCTCAAATCCGCCACCGGCCTGGCGCTGTCACCGACGCTGATCTTCGACTACCCGAACTCCGCCTCGCTCGCCGGTTACATGCACCGCGAACTCGTCGGCACATCGGAGCAACAGACATCGGTCGTCGTGCCCGGGGAAGCCGAAATCCAGCGTGTTGTGGGATCGATTCCGGTCAAGCGCCTTCGGCAGGCGGGAGTTCTGGAACTGTTGCTCGCGTTGGCAAATGAAGCCGACGGCAACGGGCAGGCGACAGCGCCCGCGGTGACCACCGAGAAGGACATCGCGGACATGGACCTCGACGACCTCGTCAACGCGGCGTTGCTGAACGACGACGAGCAGGGATGAGCCGCGCCGGCGACGATGCAGAGCGAAGCGATGAGGAGGAGCGGCGCACTTGAGTGAGGGCAGTCAGTGAGAATCGCGGTCACCGGGGCCAGTGGTGTACTCGGCCGCGGTCTCGCCGCCCGATTGCTCAGCCAGGGTCACGATGTTGTGGGTATCGCCCGTCATCGACCGCAAAGCTGGTCAAGTGCAGTCGAGTTCGTTGCGGCAGATATCCGGGACACACCAGCTGTCAAACGCGCCATCGCCGGCTCCGACGTCGTCGCGCATTGCGCATGGGCAAAGAGTCCGGGCCCCGAAGACCGGATCAGCCATCAGGTCAACATCGACGGCACGCGCAACGTCCTCGAGGCGATGGCCGAGACCGGAACCGGGCGCATCGTTTTCGCGTCGTCGGCACACGTCTACGGCGAGCAAGACGCGCCGAATTCCGAGCAAGACGCGATAACTCCATTATCTGCCGATGGCACGCACAAGGCCCGTGTCGAAGAAATGCTCGCGGCCTCCGGCGCCGAATGGGTCGCGATCCGCTCCGCGCTCATCCTTGGCCGAGGCGTCGATAACTGGGTGCGTCGGCTGCTGGCGCTACCGGCGTTCCCGGACGGATCCGCCGATCGTCGTATGCAAGTCGTCCACCTCGACGATGCGCTTCGGCTGTGGGAACACACGATTCTGAATGCGGAAATCGCCGGCGGCCCAGTCAATCTCGCCGCCGCAGGAGCGCCAACATTTCGTCAGATCGCCGCTATGCTGGGGCGCCCGATCGTGCCGCTTGGCTCCGGGCCGGGCTCGCTCCGGGGCCGCGTGCGCTCACTGGCCGAGCTGGAATTCGTGCGAAGCGCACCATTGATGGATACCTCGCGGCTGCGCGACGAGTGGGGATTGCTGCCGGCGTGGAACTCCGACGAGTGCGTCGAAGATTTCGCACTGGCGGTGCGTGGCAGGGTCACGGTGGCCAACCGGGTGATATCGCTGCCTTGGCGGCTGGCCAACATACAGGACCTGCCTGCCGTCGACGCGCCGGCCAGCGACGGAGTGGTGCCCAGATTGGCTGGCCCAGAAGCAGATAACGGCGAATTCGACACGCCGATCGACCCGCGGTTCCCGACCTACTTGGCCACCAACTTGTCGGAGGCGCTACCTGGCCCGTTTTCACCATCGTCGGCCTCGGCAACCGTGCGCGGGCTGCGGGCCGGCGGCGTGACCATCGCCGAGCGGCTGCGGCCCGGTGGGATAGTCCAGCGGGAAATCGCGATGAGAACCGTCGCGGTGTTCGCGCATCGGCTCTATGGCGGGATCACGTCGGCGCACTTCATGGCCGAAACCGTACCGTTCGTGAAGCCCCCGACGGTTGTCAGAAACAGCGGTTACTTCGGCCCCAGCATGGCCTCCCTGCCGATCTTCGGTGAGGAGCGTCCTCCCACCGAAACCAACAGCGCCCGAAGGCAATTGCGCACTGTCCGTAACATCGGCGTATTCGGCGTCAACCTGGTCGGCTTGAGTGCCGGTTCGCACCGCGACACCCGCGAGTACCTGGCCGATGTCGATCGCCTGGAGCGTCTGGTCGGTGACGATGTCACCCAGCTCGACGATCGCCGTCTGCTCAGCCTGATCTTGTTGGCACGCGACCATGTTGTGCACGGTTGGGTGCTGGCCTCGGTGTCATTCATGTTGTGCGCCGCCTTCAATGTGTTGTTGCGAGGCCTGTGTGGGCGCGACATCGCCCCGCTGGCGGGACCGCAGCTGGTCAGTGCGCGATCGGTGGAAGCGGTGCAGCGTTTGGTGGTCGCCGCACAGCGTGACCCGAACGTGGTTCGTCTGCTTGCTGAACCGGGGGAGCGCCTTGGCAAGTTGGCCGTTGATGCGCCGGAGTTCCATTCGGCAGTGCTGGCCGAGCTGGAGCTGATCGGGCATCGGGGCCCCGCCGAGGTCGAGATGCTGTCGACCAGCTACGCCGACAATCCCGAGTTGCTGGTCCGGATGGTGGCCAGGGCTATGAGCGCGCCGCCCGCGCCTCCTATTTCTGAGCCCCGGCAGCCGCAGATTCCGTTGCGAGCCAAGCCCGTGGCGGTATTGGCCACACGTCAACTCCGCGACCGCGAAGTTCGCCGCGACAAGATGGTCCGCGCCATCTGGGTCCTGCGCGGTCTGCTTCGTGAGTACGGACGCCGGTTGGTCGACGCCGGAATCTTCGGCACCGTCGACGACGTGTTCTACCTCTTGGTAGACGAACTGGATGCGCCCGCACCCGATGTGCCGGACCTGGTGGCTCGGCGCCGGGCCGAACAACGCAGGTTGAACGCCGTCGTTCCGCCGACTGTGTTCAGTGGCAGCTGGCAGCCGTCCAGCACATCGTCGCCGGCCCTGACCAGTGGGGACAGGCTTCATGGGGTCGGCGTCTGTGGGGGACGGGTACGCGGACGGGTACGGATCGTGCGGCCGGAAACCATCGACGACCTGCAACCCGGCGAGATTCTTGTCGCCGAGGTCACCGACGTCGGGTACACCGCCGCCTTCTGCTACGCCGCGGCCGTGGTCACCGAACTCGGTGGCCCGATGTCACACGCCGCCGTGGTGGCGCGCGAGTTCGGGTTCCCATGTGTGGTAGATGCCCAGGGGGCAACCAGGTCTTTGCCGTCGGGAGCCCTTGTCGAAGTCGATGGCACCACGGGCGAAATTCATGTGCTTGAACTGGCCTCCGAAGACAACCCGCCGCTTCCGGCAAACGACCACAGTCACTGAAATCCTCGCAATCGCTTGCGCCAACCTTCACCGGGGAGGCGCCAGCGAATTAATCGGCAATGAATTGTGCTCGACTTGGCCCGCAAGCAGGACGCCGCCAGCAAGAGTGGCTTGCCCAGCTAGCCACTGATCTGCAGATCCGTCACAAGGGCCAGCTATTCGGCTGAAGCGCATAGCGAAAAGCAGCGGCTGGGGGCAGCGGCTGGCGTTCGCCGGTTGAGATTGCATCGAGAATGAGGGCGACGTAGCGTCGCCAGCCATCGCTCGTTGAATCCATGGTCGACAGCACGCTATAGAGCATCGCGATCAGGCGCGGTATGTCATGGGCGACCAGATCGGCGCGGACGCGGCCGGTCTGTTGACCTCGGCGGACAAGGTCATCGAGCGCCTCATCCAGCGAGGTCGAGATGTCGGGGGTCAGCGATCCGGCCCGGTGTGCGGCGTTCAGAAGGTGGTGTTCGCGGGCGCCGAGCGATATTGCTGCCTCGATCAGCTGGGCCAGGCCGCGCAGCGGGTCGCTCGCACGGCGGGCCTCTTCGATTGCCGGCGTGAGATCCTCGGCGATGCTTTGATCCAGGGCCGCTCGGACTAAGTCTGCCTTGGTCGGGAACCTGCGGTAGAGCGTTCGTTCACCGACCCCCGCGTGACGTGCGACGGTCTCAACGGGCGCTTCGGGCCCCAGCTCGCTGTATACCTCCCGCGCGGCACGCAAAATCCGCTCAACGTTGCGCGCAGCATCGGATCGCAACGGCCGGTCTTCAACCGCGGTCATCGTGCCAGCATAACTGACAGTTGACTGTCAATAGTGTCCGGTTCTACGCTCGTGCAAATGGCAGCCACCTGACACTTAATGGGAAACATCACTGATGTCAACAACTTCCGAACTCCGCTCTGACGTCGATCTTCCTGTCCTGCCCGCCCCGCGTGCTGCTCAGTGCCCTCTTCGTCCTCCCGCAGAATTCACGAAATGGCGGGAGGGGCCCGGCCTGCAGCGGGTGATGTACCAGGACCAATTGGCTTGGGCTGTGAGCCGCTACGAGGACATCAGAGCCGCGCTCGTCGATCCTCGGTTGTCCGCGAAGACCATCCCGGACTCGATTCTGCCGGCGGGTTCTGACGAAGCCAGACCGGTGATGTTCGCCCGCACCGACGATCCCGAGCATCATCGGCTGCGGCGCATGTTGGTCAGTGATTTCACGTTCAGGCGTACTGAAGCGATGCGCCCACAGATTCAGGGTCTTGTCGACCAGTTTCTCGGCGAGATGATCAGCAACGGGCCGCCTGCCGACATGGTGCGCGATTTTGCCCTTCCGGTGCCGTCATTGGTGATCGCGCTGCTGCTCGGGGTGCCGTCCGAAGACCTCGGGCTCTTCCAGCGCAACACCACAGCGGGGCTGGACACCAGGTCGACCGAAGAGCAACGGGCGCAGGGCTTCGCGTCGATGTATGCCTACATCCAGGAGTTGGTGGCCCGCAGAGAACACGATCCGGGTGACGACTTGATCAGCCGCCTGGTCACCGGCTACGTCGCCACGGGTCAGCTCAGCCGGGAGACTGCGGCCATGACGAGTGTGGTGATGCTGGTGGCCGGGCACGAAACCACGGTCAACATGCTTTCCTTGGGAACCGTTGCGCTGCTCGAGCGTCCCGATGTCTTCGAGCGACTCGGTCAGACCGACGATCCTGCGGTGATCGCCAACATCGTCGAAGAACTCATGCGCTATCTCAGCATCGTGCACGCGCAGGTGGACCGGGTGGCGACCGAAGACCTCACCCTGGGCGGTCAGCTGATTCGCGCTGGGGACATCCTCGTGATGAACTTGCCCGCCGGAAACTGGGACACCAAGTTCGTCGACAACCCGGAAATTCTTGATATCGATCGAAACACTCGCGGCCACTTAGGTTTTGGACACGGAGTACACCAATGCATCGGACAGAACCTGGCCCGGGTCGAAATGCAGATCGGCTTCTCTACACTGGCGCGGCGGCTACCCGGGCTGAAATTGGCGGTGTCGCCGGATGAGTTGAAGTTCAAAGACTCCAATATCTACGGCATGAAAGAGCTGCCGGTCCGCTGGTGACCGACGACCTACGGTTCGACGAGCGGGTTGCCGTGATCACCGGCGCCGGCGGGGGATTGGGCAAACAGTACGCCCTGCTGCTTGCTTCCCGCGGTGCGCGCATGGTGGTCAACGATACGGGTGGCTCGGTGACGGGCGACGGCTCGAACAGCGGGGCGGCAGACGCCGTTGCGGAGGAGATTCGCCGGCGGGGCGGCGAGGCCGTTGCCGATAGCCACAGCGTGGCGACTCCAGAAGGCGGACAGGCGATTATCGACACCGCCATTCGTGCCTGGGGTCGAGTGGACGTCGTGATCAACAACGCAGGAATCGTGCGCGACGCGCCATTCGAAGACATGACCGCCGACCGACTCGAACCCCTGGTGGATGTGCACCTGAAGGGCGCGTTCTACGTAACCCGGCCGGCCTGGAAAGTCATGCGCGAGCAACGATATGGCCGGGTGGTCAACACCTGCTCGGCCGCTGGAATCCTTGGAGCCGAGGGCATGAGCAATTACGGGGCGGCTAAAACGGGTCTGATCGGCTTCACCCGAGTCTTGGCCGCCGAAGGAGTCGACCACAATATCAAGGTCAACGCCATCGCCCCGATCGCCTACACCCGGATGCTGGCGCACTCCGTCGACAGCGCCGGCCGGCAGGACGACGCGTCGGCACAAGCGGTACTGGACGAGCTTGTGGGCCAATACCTTCAAAAGCTCGACCCGGCGCTGGTGGCTCCGGTGGTGGCCTTCCTGAGTCACCAGGATTGTCCGGTTTCCGGGGAGATCTTCACCGTCGGAGCCGGACATGTCGCGCGTTTCTTCATCGGCAGGACAACGGGTTTCTACAGTCCCGAGCTGTCCATCGAGGAGGTACGCGATCATCTCGACGAGATCCGTGACGAAACCGGCTACACCGTGCCCGGCGGACCGGCGGACGAGATGAGCGAGCTCTTCGCGACCATCATGGCCAAACCGACCTGACCAACGACCAAGCCGCCTCAACAGCTGAACGCGGTACCGACGCCATCAGGCGGCGGCACTGACCGCAGGCAACCGTACGGCTCGATGCCGGCGGCGGCGAACCGTACTGCCGACTGGTGGGCGTAGTTCACGCAGAACAGGCCGCCTTGGTCGGCGCGACAGCGATAGTCGTCGTAGGACAACGAGTCCCCGTTCGCCAACTCGGGTCCGTTGCCGTTGATGAACGGACCCGGATCACCACGGGCCGACCCGATCTGCAGGTTCGTTCCGTTGAAGTCGACCCAGCCGCCTTTCCATTCGCCGTAGGCGGTCTCGGGCCGGGGTGGGGGATTGGCAAGGTCGACCAGACAGGCCAGCGCGCTACCGGTGTGCTTGGAATCCGTCATGCAGTCGACTTTGCCGGCCGCGACCGTGAAGGCGAGGTCGTTACCCAACGGCGTGGTGACGCCGTCGCGCGTCGCAGTGTGATAGCGGCCGGGATCAGCGGGGTGACCGGCCTCGATCCACGCGATGACGTCTGAGATCGGCGCTCCGGCAGCCGGCGCGGTCGACGGTGGAGGCGGTTTGCTCGCCGTGGGTGTCGCGGCTGTCGTAGAGGACGGCCCCGGCGATGCTCCGGTCGTTTGCGTCGGCCCCGAGTGGCTGCTGCCGGCGTGGGAGCATCCGACGACCAGCAACGACAGGGCGATCAGCGCGGCGATCCGCATTCCGTCAGGCTAGCCGCCACACACCGGATTTAGGCGCTGCGCGCGCCCTACATACGTAGTGTCGGCTACCGTCGGGATATGCATGAGCGCACTGTCCGCGCACACACCGCCACCGGCATCGTCGAAGGCTTCACCCGCGACGGTGTGAACCGCTGGCGATCCATCCCGTATGCCCGGCCGCCGGTGGGGCGGCTGCGCTTCCGGGCGCCGCAGCCGGCCCAGACCTGGTCAGGTGTGCGGCACTGTCATGGCTTCACCGACTGTGCGCCCCAGCAGCGTCGCTACACCATGCTGGGCGTGGGCAAGTACCAGCCCATGAGCGAGGACTGCCTCACCCTCAATGTCGTCACACCCGAAGTCGCCAGTGACGAACCACTGCCGGTCATGCTTTTTATTCACGGCGGCGGGTACTTCCTGGGCAGCTCGGCAACGCCCCTTTACGACGGTGCCGCGCTGGCGCGCCGCGGCTGCGTGTACGTATCGGTGAACTACCGGCTGGGCGCGCTGGGATGTCTGGATCTGTCATCGCTGTCATCGAAGTCTGGGCCGGACATCACCATCGAGAGCAACTTGTATCTACGCGATCTGGTGCAAGCATTGCAGTGGGTCCGCGACAACATCGCGGAATTCGGCGGCGACCCTGGCAACGTCACCATCTTCGGCGAGAGCGCGGGCGCGTGCATAACTGCCACGTTGTTGGCGGTGCCCGCCGCCGAAGGGCTATTCGCCCGCGCGATCTCGGAAAGCCCCGCGTCGGGCCTGGTGCGCTCGAAAGAGATTGCCGGCGAGTTCGCGAACCGGTTCGCCAACCTGCTCGGAACCCGCACCCAGGACGCCGCTAATGCGCTGATGCAGGCATCGGCGGCCCAACTGGTGGAAACCCAACACCGGCTGATCGACGACGGCATGCAGAACAGGCTGGGCGCCTTCCCAATCGGTCCTGTTGTCGGTGACGACATCCTGCCGATGGACCCCGTCGAGGCCATGCGGTGCGGTCGCGCGCATCGAGTACCGCTCATCGTGGGCACCAACGCCGAAGAGGGTCGCTTGTTCACCCGTTTCCTGACAATGCTGCCGACCAACGAATCGATGGTCGAAGAGCTGCTGGCCGACGCGGAACCGGCCGCCCGGGAACGTATTACCGCCGCCTACCCGGACTACCCGTCGTCGTCTGCATGCATTCAGCTCGGCGGCGACTTCGCTTTCAGCTCGGCGGCCTGGCAGATCGCCGAGGCCCACGGCAACCACGCGCCCACCTATCTGTACCGCTACGACTACGCCCCACGGACATTGCGCTGGTCGGGTTTGGGAGCCACCCACGCCACCGAGTTGCTGGCCGTCTTCGACTTGTATCGCACCAGGTTCGGCGCATTGCTGACCGCTGCGGCCGATCAGCGCACCGCGCTGCGAGTCAGCAATCAGGTGCAACGACGGTGGCGCTCCTTCAGCCGCACCGGGGTGCCGGGCGACGACTGGCCCGCCTACACGCCCGCCGACCGGGCCGTCATGGTCTTCGACCGCAAGAGTCGCGTCGAGTTCGATCCGCATCCGCAGCGCCGGATGGCATGGGACGGCTTCTCATTGGCGCAATGACCTGGCACGCTGACCTGGCACCCTAACCGCCTGCGAAAAACTCGATAGAGGACTTCATGGACTCCGTAACCGAGCGGGTCATCGAACGACCCAGCGACCTGACGGCCTCGTGGCTGGCCGCGGCCATCGGCGCCGGAGTTGTTGCCGATTTCGCGGTTGAACGCATCGGGACCGGCCAGATGAGCGAGTGCTACCGCGTCCGGCTCAGCTACGCCGACGCCGGCTGCTCGCCCGTTCAAGGGCCGGAGTCGGTGGTGCTGAAGGTCGCGGCGACCGATCCGGTGAGCCGACAGACCGGGTTGGCACTGGGCCTCTACGAGCGCGAAGTCCGCTTCTACGGCGACATCGCGCCACGGCTCGGCGGGCCGATCGCGCCCTGCTACCACGCCGCAATCGACACCGCGACGGGAGCGTTCGATCTATTGCTCGGTGATGCCGGGCCGGCGGTCGTCGGCGATGAAATCGCAGGCGCCACAACCGAACAGGCCGCACTCGCGGTCGTCGAACTAGGACGGCTGCACGGCCCGCTGCTCGGCGACACATCGCTGGCCGAAGCGCCCTGGCTCAACCGTGACGCGCCGCTCAACCAGGCGATGATCACCCAGCTATACGGCGGCTTCATCGAGCGTTACGGCGACCAGATCGCTGCGGAGCACCGCATGGTGTGCGAACACCTGGTAGCCACCTTCGACGGCTACCTGGCCCAGGAAGCGGAACCGGGCCGGATTCAGGGCCTCGTGCACGGCGACTATCGACTGGACAACATGTTGTTCGGTACCGCCGACGCCGACCGCGCACTGACCGTCGTCGATTGGCAGACAGTCTCCTGGGGCCCGGCACTGACCGACCTGTCTTACTTCCTCGGGTGTGCGCTGTCGACGCAGGATCGTCTTGCCGAGTACGAGGCATTGCTGCGGGCCTACCACGAGGCGCTCGGACCGGCTGCGCCCATCACCTTCGACGACGTCGCCGAAGGTGTGCGCCGCCAAAGCTTTTTCGGCGTGATGATGGCGATCGTCTCGTCAATGCTGGTGCAACGCACCGAGCGCGGAGACCGGATGTTCATGACGATGCTGGAACGGCACTGCGACCACGTGCTCGATACCGACGCGTTGGCGACGCTGCCTGCTGCGGTGGTGCCGGAGCCGCTGCGACCGTCGGAAGAGGATGAACTCGCACACGCCCCAACCGACGAACCGTTGTGGAGTGAGAGCTGGTACGCCGACTTCGTCGATGCCGCCCAGGGATTGGGCGGTTGGTTCCGCATCGGCCTGATAGCGAACCAGCAGACGGCATGGGTTCATGCGCTGCTATGCGGACCCGACATGCCGACGGTGGCTGTCGTCAACTCCGAAGTCCCGCTGCCGACAGATCCATGGGTGTTGCGCACCGAGGCCTTCGAGGTCGGCCACTCCGCAAGCGCGCCGCTGCAGACCTACAGTGTCGACGTGCAGGCACGGGGTGAGGCTTACCCAGACCCGTCGGCCTTGTTGCGCGGGGAGCCGGGAACTCCTGTCGACATGACGATGAATTTGGTGTGGGCCACCAACGGCGCCCCGTACAAGTACCGGCTCGCAACGCGTTATGAGATCCCGTGCACCGTCTCGGGCACCGTCACCGTCAACGACACCAGCTACCACGTCGACTCCGTCCCCGGGCAGCGTGACCACTCGTGGGGTGTGCGCGACTGGTGGAGCATGGACTGGATATGGAGCGCGCTGCACCTCGACGACGGCACCCACCTGCACGGCGTGAACATCCGAATTCCCGGCGCACCAGCTTTTAGCATCGGCTACGTTCAGGGCGCCGACGGCAAGGTGGCCGAGCTGCAGACCGTTACCTCCCGGGAACCCTTCGGCGCCAACGGGTTACCACTGAACGCGACATTGAGCCTCGATCCCGGTGATATCACTGCGGAGGTCGACGTGCGCGGCCACGCGCCGGTACGCCTGACCGCCGCCGACGGACGGGTGAGTCAGTTCCCGCGCGCCTGGGCCAGCATCAACACAGCGGACGGCCGTACCGGCGTTGGTTGGGTGGAATGGAACCGCAACCTCGGGGATCCGACATAAGCGCGGTCCGGGATGCTGCGCCGGCACCCATCGTGGTGATGGGTGTCTCCGGATCGGGCAAGTCGACGGTGGGTTCCGCACTGGCACAACGGTTGCGGGTGCCCTTCCTGGATGCTGACACGCTGCACCCCCCAGCCAACATCGCCAAGATGACCACCGGTGAACCACTCAACGACGACGATCGCTATCCGTGGCTGGAGAAAGTGGGCGAGTGGCTGGCCGGCCACCGCACCGGTGGTGTGGTGAGTTGTTCGGCGCTCAAACGCAAATACCGTGACCAGCTGCGCGCGCACTGCCCTCGTGTCGAGTTCTTGCACCTGAGTGGTTCACCGGAATTGATCAACCGTCGGATGTCGGCCAGGACCGGCCATTTCATGCCGGCCGCATTGCTACGGTCGCAATTCGACACTTTGGAACCTCTTGGCGCCGACGAGGGTGGTGTCACCGTCGATATCGGACACGATGTCGACGCCATCATCGACACCTTCCTGAAAGGCTCGGCGCCGCAGCAGCACTCGGGCAGCTGAGCCATGTATCAATCCGTGGTCGGGCTCGTCGTCGTTGTGCACTTCGCCTTCATCGGTTACGTCGTCATGGGCGGTTTTCTCGCGCTTCGCTTACGACGCACGATCTGGCTGCACATTGCGGCGGTGATCTGGGGAATCGCCATTGCCGCCAAACGTGTCGACTGCCCGTTGACGTGGCTGGAACGCTGGGCTCGGGCACGTGCCGGAATGGCGCCACTGCCGCCGGACGGATTCATCGCCCACTACCTCACCGGGGTGATCTATCCCGTGGGTTGGGTGGTCGGCGTCCAGCTCGTTTCGTTCGCGGTCGTTGCGGGGTCATGGGCGCTGTACTTCCGGCGCCATGTCAATAGGCGCCGACACGACCGCGCGATTACCAGGGACGCTTGCGACGACGAGCCTTGACGCGGCCACCTGCTCGGTCGCGCGCGGTGTCGGCCCACTGACTGCCGCGCGTCCATGCCGTGTCGGCGAGGTCGCTGCCGCGCTCGCGAGCGGATTCGGCGAACTCGACCCCGCGTTCCCGTGCGGTATCGGCCAGCTTTTCACCACGTTTGCGCGCCTTCTTCGCCAGTGGTGCGCTTTTGTCAGCCGCGGTGCCGGCCAGTTCGCGACCGCGTTCGAGCGCGGCTTCGGCATATGGTGCGCTTCTTTCGGCTGCCGTGCTGGCCAGTTCGCGACCGCGTTCGGCGCCAACCTGTAGGCCGTGCACGATTTTCTCGCCGAGTTCGGAGAAGTCGGCGTCAAGCGTGTCCTGTGATCCAGGCAGCGCCGAGGACACCCGCTCAGAGAGACGTTCGGCCGCCCGGCGGCCGCGCCATCCCAGTGACGGCTTCCCCGCGGTGTCCGCGGACGCGATCATCAGTCCGCCCAACAGGCTCAGATCTTTCAGGAACGCTTGGCGCAACTCGGCTTTGCGCTGCGGGTCGGTCTCGGTCCAGAACATGTGCGTTCCGAGGTTGGCCGGCAGCACCGTAAACGCCAGGGCGGCCGAGGCGACGCGCGGCATTTTGCCAGTGGCCAGCAGCAGACCGCCCCCGATCTGAACGGCCGCATTGATTTGCGCGAACGTCTGGGGGTCGCTGGGAATCTTGCTGCCCACCGGATCCGGCAGCGCCTGCAGACCGTCCACGGCGGGGGCCGCGGCTTCCGCGGCTGACTTGGGATTGAGTAGCGATTCGACGCCTTGGCCGATAAACGCGACCGACAACAGGGGCCGTGCGATTCTGCGGATCAACATGGCAGGTGGATTACCCGACGTTGCGGCAAACAAACCGACAGAAGTATCGCCCCAGCTATCCGCGGTCGTGCCGGCCCGACGACGATATGGTGGAGCGCGTGCGAGCGTTGATCATCGTCGACGTGCAAAACGACTTCTGCGCGGGTGGCTCGCTGGCGGTAACCGGCGGCGCCGCCCTGGCCCCTGCCATCACTGACTATCTGGCCGGCGAGCCCGGCTACCAGCATGTCGTGGCCACACAGGACTTCCACATCGACCCGGGCGACCACTTCTCCGAAGAACCGGATTATTCATCGTCCTGGCCGCCGCACTGCATCGCGGGAAGCTTCGGCGCGGATTTTCATCCTGATCTCGACACCAGGCCGATCGAGGCGGTATTCCGCAAAGGTGCCCACGCCGCGGCGTACAGCGGCTTCGAGGGTGTCGACGAGAACGGGACGCCGCTACTCGACTGGTTGCGGCAGCACGGCGTCGACGAGGTCGACGTGGTCGGAATTGCCACCGATCATTGTGTCCGGCGCACCGCCGAGGATGCGACACGCGCCGGCTTGACCACCAGGGTGCTCGTAGACCTGACAGCGGCGGTGGCGCCGGGTTCGGCCGCGGCAGCCCTGGCCGAGATGAGATCCGCCAACATCGAGTTGGTCGAGGGCTGTTGATGGCTCCGGCGCAACGGGAAGATCTACTTGCCGCGGTGGAGCGGTCACCGCAGGCGGTAACCGTGCACGACCGCGACAGTTGGGTAGGAGTCTTCACCACTGACGCCCGGGTTGAAGATCCGGTTGGCTCGCAGCCGCACGTGGGGTACGAACAGATTTACCGCTTCTACGACACTTTCATCGGTCCGCGTGACATCAAGTTTCATCGCGACCTCGACATCGTCTTCGATACCGTCGTTCTACGTGACCTCGAGCTCGAAGTGTCGATGGGATCGACGGTGACAATGTACATTCCCGCATTCTTACGCTACGACCTCCGAGAAGCCAACGGCCACTGGCGGATTGCCGAACTGCGAGCCTACTGGGAATTGCCGGCGATGATGCTGCAGTTCCTGCGAACCGGGTCGCGAGCGGCGTCGCCCGCCCTGCAGCTGTCGCGTGGCTTGGTAGCCAATCAGGGATTGCGAGGGACCGCCGGCTTCATGGCCGGCTTTAGGCGGGTCGGGGCGCGGCACAAGAAACTAGCGGAGACGTTCCTCGGCGCCGTCACACGAAAAGACCAGCCCGCCGCTCTGCGGGCGTTATCACCCACTGCCCCAATAACTTTGGGTGACAACGATCCGCTCGACCTCGCCGAACTCGTCGAGCAACTCAACGGGGCCAGCTGGACCAAGGTGATCAGCGCGGGCAGAACGGTCGCGGTCTCGCTCAACTCCGGTCATGGGCGCGGCATCATATTCGCCGATGTGGCCCGGCGAGCCAACGCGATCAACCAGATCCGGTACTTTCCCGCCTGACCGTTGCGTTTCTTCAGTGCGCAACTATCAGCGCCAACGATGCGGCCGACAGGCACAAGAAGGCGCCGGGAAACGCGATGTTGTACAGGACGTGGGCCCGAAGGTGCGTGACCACCGCACCAACAAAGAACAGGACCAGGCCGACGGCGGCCGCAATTCCTAAGGCCCGCAGGCCCAGCAGCCCGACAACCAGCCCGGCGGCCCCGGCCAGCTTCACCGCCCCCAATGCCGGTAACCAAGAACGCGGTACACCGACCTCGGCCGAGTTTGCCAGTACGAATCCGGCGGGGATGAGGTCGGCGACCGCGATTGCTGCGGTGACGAGGGCGGTGGTCACCGTGACCACGATGAATGCGGTGTTCATGGGTCAATCCGTTGTGGTGCAGCTATTTCCGCGGCGAGCCGCATGGCCGCAGCGCCTGTTGCGGCGCACAATCGGTAGGGTCATGGTGCTGGTCTCCTTTGCGACTGAGAGTTCGATGGATGTGGTCATCTTCTTGACGACTCCCGTGCGGAAAAGGTGACCCTTTGAGCGCTCCGGAAAAACTCGATGATCTGGCGCAACGGTTTGACGCAGATCGCCGACACCTGAGGTCGGTCGCGTTTCAGCTGCTCGGCTCGGTAGCCGACGCCGACGACGCGGTGCAGTCAGCATGGCTGAAGGCCAGTCGTTCGGATTTCGACGCCGTCGAAAATCTCACCGGCTGGTTCACGACGATCACCGCACGTGAGGCTTTCGATCAGCTTCGGATGCGCAAGCGGCGCGCCGAGCAACCGCTGGCCGACGCCGACGAACTCGACCGGCTGGCGGGAACCGGCTCAGCGCCGGCGGACGAGGACGCGCTGCTGGCCGATTCGGTCAGTCGCGCGCTGCTGGTCGTGCTCGACCGGCTCTCACCTGCCCAGCGCGTTGCTTTTGTGCTGCACGATGTGTTCGCTGTGCCGTTCGAGACGATCGCAGATCTGTTGGATCGGTCGCCGGCGGCTGCAAAGAAGCTCGCGAGCCGGGCCCGCGGGCGACTGCTGGGCGGCGCGCCTGCCCAACCTCGTCGCGCAGCTGATCACCTCGAGATCGTGGAAGCTTTCCTGGCGGCCTCCCGTGGCGGTGATATCGCGACTTTGCTCGAGCTGCTCGCTCCCGAGGTAGTGCGCCGGGTCGATCGGGCGCTGGTTCCTGCCGATGTGCCGACCGAGCTGCGTGGGGCCGGTGAGGTCGCCGAGGAGACCCGTCGATTCGCCCAGCGTGCGCGGGTGGGTGTCGTCATGCTCATCGACGGTGCGCCGGGCATTGTGATCGCGCCGCGCGGGCGCCCGCAGGTCATGCTGCAGATCGGCATTGGAACCGACAACCGCATTCACACGATCGACATCACTGGTGACGCCGAGCGCCTGCGCCGGGCCGTTCTCGCACTGCCACTCCTGCCATCCCAGGCACGTCGCAGGCCCATCGGGTACCAAGGACATCAGACACAGTCGGCGGGGCGGCCGGCTTGGGGGCAAGATCGGGAGCACCATGCTCGATAAGCCGTTCGGACGGCGGAGTCTGCTGCGGGGCGCCGGTGCGCTCGCCGCTGCGTCACTGGCACCGTCGGCCGCCGGCTGTGCTTCCGACGACGACGCGTTGACCTTCTTCTTCGCGGCCAACCCGGACGAGCGCGATGCCAGGATGCGCATCGTCGACGAATTCCAGCGCCGCCATCCCGATATCAAGGTTCGCGCGGTGTTGTCCGCGCCGGGCGTCATGCAGCAGCTAGCGACGTTTTGCGCCGGCGGCAAGTGCCCGGATGTGCTGATGGCGTGGGAATTGACCTACGCCGAGCTCGCCGCCCGGGGGGTGTTGCTGGACCTCAACACGATGCTGGCTCGCGATCAAGCCTTCGCGGCGGAACTGAAGTCAGACGGCATCGGGGCCCTGTATGACACCTTCACGTTCAACGGAGGCCAGTACGCACTCCCGGAGCAATGGTCTGGAAACTACCTGTTCTACAACAAACGGCTTTTTGCCGAGGCCGGGGTGCCGGCGCCGCCCAGAACGTGGGAGCAGCCGTGGACTTTCGGCGAATTCCTGAACACCGCCACCGCTCTCACCAAGCGGAACGGATCTGGACGGGCCACGCAGTGGGGTTTCGTCAACATGTGGTTTTCGTACTACTCGGCCGGGCTGTTCGCCATGAACAACGGGGTACCGTGGTCCACCCCGCTGAAGAACCCGACCCACTTCAACTTCGATAACGACGCGTTCATCGAGGCGGTGCAGTTCTACGCCGACCTGGCTAACAAGCACAAGGTGGCGCCCAACGCATCCGAGGTGCAGTCGATGTCCACACCTGATCTGTTCGCGGCGGGCAAAGCGGCGATCGCGATGGGCGGCCACTGGCGTTACCAGACTTTCATTCGAGCCGACGGCCTGGATTTCGATGTCACCTCCATTGCCAGTAGGGCCACGCCGGCAGGGACAGCCTGCCCACTCCGATATCGGTTCCACCGGACTGGCCATCTCAGCGAGCAGTCAGCGCAAGCAGCAGGCATGGGAATTCGTGAAGTTCGCGACCGGCCCCGTCGGCCAGGCGTTGATCGCTGAATCCAGCCTTTTCGTGCCGGTGCTGCGGTCCGCGCTCAACTCGACCGGATTCGCCAAAGCCCACCAGAATGTCGGCAACCTCGCCGTGCTCACTCAAGGACCGGCGTATTCCGAAGGACTGCCGGTCACCCCGGCGTGGGAAAAGATCGTCGCCTTGATGGACCGCAATTTTGGACCTGTGCTGCGCGGATCCCGGCCGGCGACATCGCTGACGGCGCTGTCGCCGGCTCTCGACGAGGTGCTGCGCACTCGATGACATCGATCGATACACCCGCCGTACCCGGGCCGGTTACCCGCAAACGCTCCAAAGGCGGCGGTCCGTGGCGGCGGCGCGCCTGGGCCGGCCGCCTTTTCGTCGCACCGAACCTAGCGGCGGTCGCGGTGTTCATGCTGTTTCCGCTCGGATTCTCGCTGTACATGAGCTTTCAGCAGTGGGACGTGTTCAGACCGCCAAAGTTCGTGGGCCTGAAGAACTTCGAAGATCTTTTCACGTCTGACCCGCTCTTTCTCATCGCCATCCGCAACACCGTGATCTTCACCCTCGGGACGGTCGTGCCGACTATCGCCATCAGCCTTGTCGTTGCCGGCGTGCTGAACCGGAAAGTCAAGGGCATCGGTGTTTTTCGCACCATCGTCTTTCTGCCGCTGGCCATCTCGTCGGTGGTAATGGCGGTCGTATGGCAGTTCGTCTTCAACACCGACAATGGGCTGCTCAACATAATGCTGGGCTGGGTCGGGATCGGCCCGATCCCATGGCTGGTCGACCCCAGATGGGCCATGGCCTCGCTGTGCATTGTCAGCGTGTGGCGCAGTGTGCCATTCGCGACCGTCATCTTGCTGGCGGCGATGCAGGGGGTTCCGGAGACCGTCTACGAGGCGGCCAAAATCGATGGCGCGGGCGAGATACGGCAGTTCGTGTTCATCACCGTGCCGCTGATCCGGGGGTCGATATCGTTTGTGGGGATCATTTCGATCATCCACGCGTTCCAGGCATTTGACATGGTCTACGTCCTCAACGGCGCGAATGGCGGGCCGGAAACCGCGACCTATGTTCTGGGCATCATGCTGTTCCAGCACGCGTTCTCCTTCCTGGAATTCGGCTACGCGTCCGCACTGGCATGGGTGATGTTCGCCATCTTGCTGGTGCTGACCGTGTTCCAGTTGCGGCTCACGCGGCAGCGGTCTTGGGAGACTTCTCGTGGTCTCAGCTGAGCATGTGTTCACGCGCAATGTCATTCGTGGTGTTCTGGTCTACACCGCGCTCATCGGCATCGCGTGGTGCTGGCTGTTCCCAATTGCCTGGGCGGTGTCCGGCTCGTTGAAAAGGGAAGGCGAGGTCACCGAGCCAAGGCTGTTGCCGGCTCACCCGCGGTGGTCGAACTACACCGAGGTGTTTACGCTGATGCCGTTCTGGCGCATGTTCTTCAACACCGTGCTGTACGCCGGATGCGTCACGGCCGGCCAGGTCTTCTTTTGCTCATTGGCCGGATATGCATTCGCGCGGCTGCAATTTCGCGGGCGTGACACGCTGTTCGTTTTGTACCTGGGCACGCTGATGGTGCCCTTGACCGTGACCGTGATCCCGCAGTTCATCTTGATGCGGACCGTCGGGTGGGTCGACACTCCATGGGCGATGATCGTGCCGGGCTTGTTCGGCAGCGCTTTTGGCACCTACCTCATGCGCCAGTTCTTCCGAACGCTTCCGACCGACCTCGAGGAAGCGGCAATCCTGGACGGTTGCTCGCCGTGGCAGATCTACTGGCGGATCCTGCTGCCCCATGCGCGGCCCGCGGTGATGGTGCTCGCGGTGCTCACCTGGGTCAACGTCTGGAACGACTTCCTTTGGCCGCTACTGATGCTCCAGCGGAACAGCCTGGCCACGCTGACACTCGGCCTGGTCCGGCTGCGGGGTGAATATGTCGCGCGCTGGCCGATAATAATGGCATCCTCGATGCTGATCATGCTGCCGCTGGTCATCATCTATGCGATCGCGCAGCGTTCCTTTGTCCGCGGTATCACCGTCACGGGACTCAACGGGTAAAACATGGCCTCGGTGACTTTCGAGCAAGCGACACGGCGCTATCCGGGCACGGATCGGCCGGCCCTGGATAGTCTCGATTTGGATGTCGGCGATGGCGAGTTCGTCGTTCTGGTCGGGCCGTCCGGATGCGGCAAGACGACCTCGCTGCGGATGGTGGCCGGACTGGAAACACTGGACTCCGGACGCATCCGGATCGGCGACCGCGACGTCACCAATATCGATCCCAAGGACCGCGACGTCGCGATGGTCTTCCAGAACTATGCGCTCTACCCGCATATGACGGCTGCGCAAAACATGGGTTTTGCCCTGAAAGTCGCCAAGACACCGAAGGCCGAAATCCGCGACCGGGTCCTGGCAGCGGCGAAACTGCTTGACCTGCAACCGTATCTGGACCGCAAACCCAAAGACCTCTCCGGTGGGCAACGCCAGCGGGTGGCGATGGGGCGTGCGATCGTGCGTCGCCCCCAGGTATTCCTGATGGACGAGCCGCTATCCAATCTCGACGCCAAGCTGCGGGTGCAAACCCGCAACCAGATCGCCGCGCTGCAACGACGACTCGATACCACCACCGTCTACGTCACCCACGACCAAGTCGAGGCCATGACAATGGGCGACCGAGTCGCGGTGCTGTGCGACGGTGTGCTGCAGCAGTTCGCCACGCCTCGTGAGCTTTACCGCAATCCCGACAACGTCTTTGTCGCGGGATTCATCGGGTCTCCTGCGATGAACCTGTTCACCCTTCCGATCGTGGACTCCTCGGTATCGCTGGGGGATTGGCCGATTCGGCTACCCCGTGAGATCACCGACGCCGCAGAAGAGGTCGTCGTCGGGGTTCGTCCCGAACACTTCGAGCTGGGTGGCCTTGGCGTCGAGATGGAGGTTGACGTGGTCGAGGAGCTCGGGGCAGACGCCTACCTGTACGGCCGAATCACGGGCTCCGGCAAGGTAATCGATCGGCCCATCGTTGCGCGTGCCGACGGGCGTCACCCACCGGAGAAGGGCAGCCGCGTGCGCCTGCATCCAGAGCCTGGGCACTTGCACTTCTTCGGCGTAGACGGTCATCGAATTTCTTGAGCATGTCCTGAGCATCCGATGAGCAGGGTTTTTCGGCGTGCCGCGCACCCGTAATCAGGCCCGATCCGGCTATGGTGGCGGCCGTGAGCACGGTGCATGTCGACCTGGTGTGCGAAGGCGGTGGCGTGCGAGGTATCGGGCTGGTGGGAGCTGTGGACGCGTTGGCCGCGGCCGGCTATGAGTTTCCTCGTGTCGCCGGGACCAGCGCGGGCGCGATCGTGGCGTCGCTGGTGGCGGCTCTGCAGGCCGCCGGTGAGCCGCTGAGCACGCTCGCGGAGATCATGCGCAGCATCGACTACCGGAAGTTCCTTGACCGCAATCTGATTGGACATGTGCCGCTGATCGGTGGGGGGCTGTCCCTTCTGGTGTCCGACGGTGTGTACCGAGGGGCCTATCTCGAACAGCTGCTGGCCGGTTGGCTGGCCAAGTTCGGCGTGCGCACCTTTGGCGACCTGCGCACCGGCGAAGAGCCCGAACAGTTCGCCTGGTCGCTGGTCGTCACCGCCAGTGACCTGTCCCGACGCCGGCTGGTTCGCATCCCGTGGGACCTGGACTCCTATGGCATCGACCCGGACAAGTTCTCGGTGGCGCGCGCGGTGCACGCGTCGGCGGCGATTCCGTACGTGTTCGAACCGGTTCGGGTGCGCGGCGCCACCTGGGTCGACGGCGGGTTGCTGTCGAGTTTTCCGGTGGAGCTGTTCGACCGCGCCGAGCCGCGTTGGCCGACGTTCGGCATCCGGCTATCGGCACGGCCCGGCATTCCGCCCACCCATCCGGTGCATGGGCCGGTGTCCTTGGGAATCGCCGCGATCGAAACACTGGTGAGCAACCAGGACAACGCCTACATCGACGATCCGTGTACGGTGCGCCGCACCATCTTCGTGCCCGCCCAGGACATGAGCCCGATCGACTTCGACATCACCGCCGAACAACGAGAAGCCCTTTATCAGAGCGGATTGCAAGCGGGCCAACAGTTTTTGCAGACCTGGAACTACGCGGACTTCCTGAAGGCCTGCGGCGGCCCGGTCAAGCCGGGGTCTTGAGGGGCCGAGTTATCCGGTCATGCGGCGCTTTTCGCGCGCGCATCCGATCGCATCAAGGCGGCGTTGGACACGCGCGATGTCATCCTGAGACGGCATCTCGTTCGTGACGCGGGTGATCGCCACACCCGCGTCGGCGCTACTGATCGGCCGGTGTCGTTGCATAATGAGTTCGCTTGTGATGGCGGTAATCTCGTCGTTGGATGCGCGCCGGCGCGACAGGGCCGCAAGCGGCACATAACCGGTAGTCGGCATGCCGGTGGGGTATCCGGCCCGCACAAAAGCGACAATGCTCGCCACCCAATGGGCCAGGTCCATACTTCCACCTCGCTAACCGCCGCACGCTAAGCGATTACGGCAGCCCGTACCACGGGTCTCAACATAGCAGCGGCAACGTCATCAGCTCGGTAACACCACACGGTTACTTACGGGCTTTTTATGGATTCTTTGGGCTTACACTCTGAATCCTTGATGTCCGCCGCAACAATGACGACCGGGCACCCAAGCGCGATGATTGTCCCGCCAAGATCGGTGTCGACAGCGAGGGAGCCCATGACAAGCGCCTGTATCAGCAAGATGGCTCTGCCACTGAAGTCAATGCGGGGACGACAAAGCGACGGCTCCCAGAGGTTGCCCGGATGATCCCTTACTCCGACGGTATTCCGGCCCGCCGGTTCCCGGTCGTCAATGTCGCGCTGATCGCTGCCAACTTCGCGGTGTGGCTGTTCTATGAACTGCCGAATGGCGATGTCGCGGTTAACCGAGCGTCGTTCTATCCGTGCAACGTCGATAACGCCTGCCACCTAGGCGTTCCCTGGGGAGTCGGTTGGATCACGGCCATGTTCCTGCATGCCGGCTGGGATCACATCCTCGGCAACATGCTGTTCCTGGCGATCTTCGGCAAGAACGTCGAGGATGCATTCGGGCGGCTCGGCTATCTGCTCTTGTACTTCGCCGGGGGATTCGTCGCCACGATGACGCAGACCGCGATGACCTTGCTCTTCGGCTCGGCGTCTGATGCGCAGGTACCGACTCTGGGCGCCAGTGGCGCGATCGCTGCCGTACTGGGCGCGTATCTAGTGCTCTATCCCAGCTCACGGATCCGCACGCTGCTGGGGTGGTTCCCGATCGACATCCCGGCATGGGTATTCCTGGGCGGCTGGTTCCTGTATCAGTTCTTCGAAAGCAACTACTCGCTTGTCGAGCCGAAGACCGGTGGCAGCGGTGTCGCTTTCTTCGCCCACGTCGGCGGATTCATCTTCGGTTACCTTGTAGCGAGAGTGCTGGTCGGGACCGACCGAATCGCCGCACGGCAGGCCTGATGCGACTCGGTGTGACCGATTCACTATCGTTGGCAGGTGTTGCTGTGGCCGGGGACAATGACGGCGCGAGGCTGGTTCGCGACTATGCTTCCTATTAGCCGGAACCTGATGAGGGAGTTCCAATGGCGGGCGTCGATCTCATTGCACGATTCGAGCAGATCCGGGAGCGCGCAACGGTCGCGCCGGACCAAGTGCGGGCCGCCGGCCAACGCAGATCTACTGCCAGTAGCGCTCGCAATCGCGCCATCGGCGCGCCTGCAGGCTTGGATCAGGCCGGCGACGACATCGAGGCCGGCTATGCCATCGCAGGTGCCAATGCCGCGGAGTCTTCTGCAGGGGATGCCATCGCTTTTGCAGTGGCCGCGATCGACGCAGCCGAATCCGCCGTGCTTAGCGCAATGTACTACCAAACGCGCGCGGCGCTGCTCAATCCCTGACCGAGCGAACCCACTTCGATACCGCGGTGACAGGAACAGAACGGCAGCGAGTCGATGGTTTCGGCCGTCTCGACGAAGGCCTGCGGCAGGCCAGCGACTGGTATCTGTGGGGGCCCTATCTGAGCGAACGTCAATGGGGCACAGTCCGCGAAGACTACAGCCCCGACGGCGACGCTTGGAGCTACCTGCCGCATGACCACGCGCGCTCCCGCGCGTACCGGTGGGGCGAGGACGGCTTGGCCGGCTTCTGTGACATTGAGCAGCGCTTATGCCTGGCGTTGGCGTTATGGAACGGCCGCGATTCCATCCTCAAAGAGCGCGCGTTCGGTCTCACCGGCACGGAAGGCAATCACGGCGAGGACGTCAAGGAGTACTGGTGGTTTCTGGACGCCGTCCCTAGCCACGCCTGGAACACCTGGCGCTACCACTACCCACAGCGCGCATTCCCATACCAAAGCCTGCTCGATGAGAACCGCAGGCGGGGCAGGTGCGATCTTGAGTATGAGCTACTTGACACCGGGATATTCGACGACGACCGGTACTGGATCGTCGACGTGTGCTACGCGAAGAACGATCCAACCGACATTCTGATGTCGGTCCGCGTGACAAACGCCGGGCCGGACACGGAGCTTTTGCACGTGCTCCCGACGGCGTGGTTCCGCAATACGTGGTCATGGGACAGCGACGCGGTCCGGCCGAGGCTGGGCGCGACCGCGGCCAGGGTGATATCCGTCGACCATCCGTTACTCGGCGAGCTTGAGTTGCTGGCGGGGCCTGCGGCGGACGGGGCCGACCCGGAATTGTTGTTCTGCGATAACGAGACGAACGTCGCGCGGTTGTACGGCGCTTCGACTCCCACACGCTGGCCCAAGGACGGCATCAACGACCATGTCGTCTCGGGCGCCGACAGCGTCAACCCTGCGCGGCAAGGAACCAAATGTGCTGCGTGGTACCGAGTTTCGGTCGATCCCGCGGAGACCGTCGAGCTACGGCTGCGACTGCGTCCGGCCCGCTTGCAAGAGGACCACGCGGACGCGCTGGGCTCCGAGTTCACCCGCGTAATTGCCCGGTGCCGCAACGAGGCGGACGAGTTCTATGCCGAGCTCACGCCGGCCGACGCGTCCGACGACGAAGCTGCGGTGATGCGTCAGGCGTTCGCCGGGATGCTGTGGAGCAAGCAGTTCTACCACTACGACGTGGCACGTTGGCTTGACGGCGATCCGGCGCAGCCTCCGCCCCCGGTTCAACGGCTGCATGGCCGCAATGCCAAGTGGCGCAGCTTCCAGGCTTTCGATGTGATGTCGATGCCCGACACATGGGAGTACCCGTGGTTTGCCGCGTGGGACTTGGCTTTTCAATGTGTGGCGCTCGTGCACCTCGATCCCGCGTTTGCCAAGTATCAACTGTTACTGCTATGCCGTGAGTGGTTTCAGCACCCCACTGGGGCGGTGCCCGCTTACGAGTGGGACTTCGGCGACGTCAATCCTCCAGTGCTGGCGTGGGCGGCGCTCGAGGTCTTCGCGATCGACGGCGGTCGTGACGTCGACTTCCTAAGCAGAATCTTCGACAAACTGCTGGTGAACTTCACCTGGTGGATCAACCGCGAAGACACGAACGGATCGAACCTGTTCGAGGGCGGTTTCATGGGCCTGGACAACATCGGTCCGCTCGACCGCTCGCACCTGCCCGTCCGCGGCATTCTTGAACAGTCGGACGCCACAGGCTGGATGGCCGCCTACGCGTTGTCCATGGCGACGATCGCCGCGATCTTGCACGGCGTGCGGCAGCGGCCGGCCCTGGACTTGGTGCAAAAGTTCCTCGAACACTTCGCCGCCATCTCAGAGGCACTCGAGACTTCCGGTGTCTGGGATGAGCGTGACGGAATGTTCTACGACCGCATCATTCTCACCGACGGCAGCGTCGTGCCGGTGCGGGTGCGATCGGTGGTGGCGATGATCCCGTCGCTAGCCGCGGCCGTGGTCAACGAGGAGGCCATCGACGAGACGCTTAAGACCGACAAGAGGTTCGCCGAATACCTGCGACGCCATGGGCTCGGCGACACCGCCGAAATGACCTCGGCCGGGATACTTCGCGGCGATCCCGGCAAGCGGCGGCTCCTGGTCGGCGTGGTAGGGCTCGACCGGTTGCGGCTTTTGTGCCGACCGCTTTTCGATCCTAACGAGTTCCTATCACCGCACGGGCTGCGGTCGTTGTCGGCGGTGCACCGGGACCATCCTTACGTTCTCGACGTCGAGGGCGTGCACGCCACCATTGACTACGAACCGGCCGAGTCGACCACGACTATGTTCGGCGGAAACTCGAATTGGCGTGGCCCCGTTTGGTTTCCGCTCAACTACCTGGCGGCGACTGCGCTTGAGCGATACCACGAGTTCTTCGGAGCCGACCTGACGATCGAGTACCCCACCGGATCGGGAACCAGCGTCACGCTCGGCGAGGTCGCTGCCGATCAGTGGAAGCGGCTTGTTTCGCTCTTCGTCGTCGATCAGCAAGGACGCCGGCCGTGCTTCGGCGGGGTCAATCGCATGCAGACCGACCCGCGATGGCGGAACAATCTGCTGTTCTCCGAATACTTTCACGGCGACACCGGGGCCGGGCTGGGCGCCAGCCACCAGACCGGGTGGACCGGCCTCATCGCCGACGTGATCCGCCGCCGCCATCGCGTCTTTCCGCCCGCATCCGAAGTCGTCCAAACACTGGTGTCAAGAACCGAGGAGTAAGGAAGGACAAATGACACCGAAAATCGTTCCGGGCCGGCCCGACCCGCTCGGCGCCACGCCCGACGCGCGGGGCACCAACTTCGCGGTGGCCTCGGGCGGTGATGAGGTGAGGCTCTGCCTGTTCGACGCCGACGGGGCGGAGACACAACTGGTTCTGCCGGACCGCGACGGCGACGTGTGGCACGGCTTCGTGCCAGGGGCCGGGCCGGGGCAGCCCTACGGATTTCGGGTCAGCGGCCCCTTCGATCCGGGGCGCGGGTTGCGTTACAACCCGGCGAAGCTGCTACTTGATCCCTATGCACGCGCAATCGTAGGCGATGTCCGCTTCGGGCCGGAGGTCGTCGGGCACTCGGTGGAAAACCCTCCGGCGCCAAGTCCTCTCGACTCAGCCCAACATGTCCCGCGCAGCCTGGTGTCAGCCGTCCTGCCGCCCGTCACTGTGCCCAAACCGCAACGTGCGCTCGCCGACACCGTCCTCTACGAGGTGCACGTTCGCGGGTTCACCGCGACCCATCCCGGTGTGCCGGAAGAACTGCGCGGTACCTACGCGGGCCTTGCTCACGAGGCGGCACTGCAACACCTGGTCGACCTCGGCGTGACAACGGTGGAACTGTTGCCCGTCCACCGCAGCGTGCCCGAGCAATTCCTCGTCGACCGGGGTCTGACCAACTACTGGGGATACAACACGATCGGATTCTTTGCGCCACAAGCGAACTACTCCGCCGCGGCGCGAGCTGGTCGATCGGGCGGAGAGATCGCGGAATTCCGCGCGATGGTCGACGCCCTGCACGCCGCCGGCGTGGAAGTGATCCTCGACGTGGTGTTCAACCACACGGCCGAGGGCGGAGCCGGCGGCCCGACCTTGTGTTTCCGCGGGCTCTATAACCCCGCCTACTACCGGCTTGTTCCGGCCGACCTGAGCAGCTACTTCGACACGACCGGGACCGGCAATTCGTTGAACACCGACAATCCCACGACGCTGCGGTTGATCATGGACTCCCTCCGCTATTGGTTGTCGGAGATGGGCGTCGACGGCTTTCGCTTCGACCTGGCAGCCACCCTCGGACGGGAGAACGGCGCCTTTGACCCGGTGTCCGCCTTCTTCGATCTCGTCGCTCAAGACCCGGTGATTTCGCAGGCAAAGCTGATCGCGGAACCGTGGGACGTCGGCCAGATGGACAGCTATGAGGTCGGCCGGTTTCCCCCGCTCTGGAGCGAATGGAATGGCCGCTTTCGCGACACCGTCCGCGACTGGTGGCGGAGCCAGGATGGACGTCTTGCGGAGTTCGCGTCGCGGTTGTGTGGATCGTCGGATATCTACGGCGATCGTGCGGAGGGGCGTCGCCCGAGCGCATCGGTCAACTTCGTCACCGTGCACGACGGATTCACGCTGAACGACCTTGTCTCCTATGACCAGAAGCACAACGAGGCGAACGGCGAAAACAATCGCGACGGCACCGACGACAACCGGTCATGGAACTGCGGAGTGGAGGGGCCGACCGATGATCCCGACGTGCTGGCGCTTCGAGCGCGACAGGAACGCGCGTTCCTGCTGACCCTGTTGCTATCGGGCGGAGTCCCGATGCTGCTGGGTGGCGACGAACTGGGGCGCACCCAGCTCGGCAACAACAACGCCTATTGCCAGGACAACGAGATCACGTGGTTTGACTGGTCCAAGGCCGACGATGCGCTCATCAGGTTCACCACCGATCTCATCGCACTGCGCCGCCGCCACCCGGTGTTCCGCAGGCGTCGCTTCCTCACCGGGGCCGACGCTGCGGACTTGCGTTGGTTCACGCCATCAGGTGACGACATGGCACCCCAGGACTGGATGGATCCCGTCGCGCGCAGTATCGCGTTGTTCATCGACGGCTCAACGGATCCCGACGTCGCCCCCGACGGCACGCCGTTGGTCGATGATGACTTTCTGGTGTTAGTCAACGCCTGGTGGGAGCCGTTGACCTTCTCCATTCCCGGCAGCATTGCACAGCACCCCTGGGAAGTCGTGTGTGACTCATTCGACCCCGCGCGGGCCGGACTTGCCGGGCAACAGCTAGATGTTGGGCCGCGCTCTGCGGTGGTGATGCGCTCGGGCCGTTAGTTGTGCACGGACGTGGCGCGCCGTAACGATGTTTAGCCGCAAGGCTTCCTAGTATTGCCGCGTGATGGATCGCTATGGAACCGATGTTGTCGCCGCGAGCTGGCGCAAGCCGCGCTCGACTGAGTACCCGGCTGAGCTGGGTCTAGTCGTGGAGGATATAGAGACCGGCTATGTCGGGGCAGTGGTCCGCGTCGAATACGGCCGGATCGAACTGGAAGACCGGCACGGCCACACCCGCGGTTTTCCGCTGGGCCCCGGGTATCTGCTCGAAGGCCGCCCGGTGATCCTCACGGCGCCACGACGGGAGGCACCTTCCGCCGCGGGCAGGACGGCGTCGGGATCGGTCGCAGTGCCCGGCGCCCGCGCCCGGGTCGCCCGTGCCAGCCGGATCTATGTTGAGGGTCGCCACGATGCCGAACTCATCGCACACGTGTGGGGCGAGGACTTGCGAATCGAAGGTGTCGTCGCCGAGCACCTCGGCGGGGTGGATGACTTGGTGAGCATCGTGACCGAGTTCGAGCCCGGCCCGGGCCGCCGGCTGGGGGTGCTCGTTGACCACCTCGTCGCAGGTTCGAAGGAGGCGCGGATCGCCGATGCCGTGCGCCGCGGACCGGGAGGCCCGCACACCCTGGTCGTCGGTCACCCCTATGTCGACATTTGGCAGGCCGTGAAGCCGCAGCGGCTCGGTCTGGAGGCCTGGCCGACAGTGCCGCGGCACGTCGAGTGGAAACACGGCGCATGTGAAGCGCTCGGCTTGCGCCATGCCAACCAGGCGGACATCGCCAGGGCCTGGCGGCGCATCCGTTCGCGCGTGCGCGACTGGAACGATCTGGAGCCGGCATTGATCAGTCGGGTCGAAGAACTCATCGACTTCGTGACGCAACCGGTCGGCCCGTGAATACTGGGTAAACCCCCGCGCTTAACGGCGGACGTTAGTTAGGCTACGCTAAGTCGGCGGTCCCGATCCGCGGGACAGGAATCGGGTGAATGCAGGGCGTATACGGCGTTTTCATAGGCACTTTCCTCATCGGCCTGCGTGAAGGCCTGGAGGCGACGCTCATCGTGAGCATCGTCGGCGCCTTCCTCAAGCGCAACGGTCAGTCGACGCGCCCGATGTTTGCCGGTGTCGCCCTGGCTGTGCTGATCAGCGTTGCGGTTGGCGTCGGCCTGGATCTACTCTCGGCGACCCTGCCGCAGGCCCAGCAAGAGATGATGGAGACGGTCATCAACGCCATCGCGGTGGTGTTTGTGACCTCCATGATCATCTGGATGAACCGCAACGCGCCGCGGCTCAAGGGCGAACTCGAGCGTGAAGCCCGCCAGGCGCTCAACCGTGGTGGTGCGCTGGCTCTGGTTGCCATGGCCTTTCTCGCTGTTCTCAAGGAGGGCTTCGAAACGTCGGTGTTCCTGCTGGCGGCCGCCGAGACGTCGCACGGCAACCGCTGGTTCGCCGTGCTCGGCGGGGCGGCCGGGATCGCGGCATCGATCGCGCTCGGCGTTGGCCTGTACTTCGGTGGTTTGAAACTCAACCTCGGCCGGTTCTTCCGTGTTACCGGAGTGTTTTTGGTGCTGATCGCCGCCGGATTGATGATGGGCGCCCTACGCACCGCGCACGAGGCTGGCTGGGTGACCATCGGCCAGCAACAGGTGTTCGACTTCTCAGCCTGGATGCCCAGCCAATCCATGCTGGCCGCGCTGATCACCGGGGTGTTCGGTCTGTCCGCCGATCCGCGGCTCATCGAAGTGCTCGGCTGGTTGCTCTACGCGGTGCCGGTGCTCGTCGTCTTCCTGTGGCCAGCCCGGTTGGCCGCGGCGCCGCGAATCCGGCGTCGCCTGCTGGCCGCTGCCTCGGCGGCCCTGCTTATTGTCGCGGCGCTGCTGGCGATCATGGTGCCCGCCGGTAGCTCCGCATCGGGGGCGCGGGCCCGCAGCGTGACCGACCGCCTCGGTCACACCGCCAGCGTGTCGCTGCTCTCCAAACCGGACGGGCGCGCGCTGACAATCACAGGCGAAGGCCACTCGAGTACCCGCAGCGTCGAACTCGCTGCAGCGGGCGATCAAACCGTGGATGGGATCGCGGTGCAGGTGTGGCAGACGACAGTTCCCACAGACCCTGGTCCCAGCTCACCGACGGTCACGCTGGAGGAGTTGTCGAGCTTGACGGGTGGGCGGCTGCCGGTGGGCGTGACGCTTGCCCGCACCCCCGGGCCTTTCCAGGTGCAGTGGGCTGCGACTACCGTCTATACGGTTCTGGCCCAAGGTGATTCGGTGGTAAGCGCTCAGGCGATCAGCAATCGCACTGCCGTGCTCACCGGCGGCGGGCTCACCGGATCCAAGACTGTCAGCGTCGGCGCGCTCCCTACCGATTGGTCGACCGCCAGCGTCGAAGACCAGGCGACGGCGGCGCACATCTCTGAAAACGCCCGCGAGCGCGACGAGCGGCAACTCTGGAAAGTCTGGCTTCCGTTGGTACTGGGCGCTTTCGCGATGGCCTGCGCCCTGGGTGCGGTGGCTTCAGGACGCGGTGACCGCGCCGGAACCGAACAGGAGAGGAGATCCATTGATGGTGAATCGCACCATCCGGGCACGGTGCCGGTCCCGTGAATTCTGGCTGACCGCACCAGCTTTGGTCGCGGTCGCGGTGTGCTCCGTGGCCGCGTGCAGCCACTCGAGCGGCAGCTCGAGCCCTTCAAAACCTGGGCAACCGGGCGGCACGAACGCGGTCAAGGTGACGATGGCCAACAACGGCGGAAAGGACGGCTGTGCCCTGGACACCTCCAGCGTGCCCGCCGGGCCGGTGACCTTCACAGTGGTCAACGCCAGCGCGCCGGGGATCACCGAAATGGAGTTGCTCAGGGACCAGCGCATCGTCGGCGAGAAGGAGAACCTCGCGCCTGGCCTGGATCCAGTGTCGTTCACCGTCACTTTGGACGGCGGTTCCTATCAGCTGTATTGCCCCGGCGCCAGCACCGAGTATCAAACTCTGACGGTGACGGGCCGCGCGCCGGCAGGGCCGACGGGCACCGTGGCGAGCATCCTCAGCCAGGGCACCAAGGACTATGCGGCGTACATCGTCAACCAGATCGGTCAGCTCGGTGATGGCGTGAAGGCACTCGACGCCGCTGTGCAATCAGGCAACCTCGACGCGGCGAAAACGGCCTACGCCAAGGCGCGGCTGTTCTGGGAGCGATCGGAAGCCAGCGTGGAGGGCTTCGTCCTACCGGGCTTCGCGGTCGGCGACAATGCCGGCAACCTCGACTATCTGATCGACATGCGTGCGTCCACCCCGGTCGATGCCAAAGTCGGATGGAAGGGCTTCCACGCCATCGAACGCGACCTGTGGCAGGGCGGCGCGATCACCCCCGGCACCAAGGCGTTGAGCACCGAATTAGTCGGCAACGTAGGCAAATTGAACACCACGGTCGCCACCCTGCAATACAAGCCTGAGGATTTGGCCAACGGTGCCAGCGATCTCATCGAAGAGGTGCAAAACACCAAGATCACCGGTGAGGAGGAGGCCTTCAGCCACATTGATCTGGTCGATTTTTCGGGCAACGTCGAAGGCGCGCAACAGGCCTACGCCTCACTGCGGCCAGGTCTGGAGAAGATCGACGGCAATCTGGTCAACCAGATCGATCAGCAGTTCCAGGCGGTACTCAGTGTCTTGGACGGCTATCGCGACCCGTCGGCGCTGGGTGGCTACCGGACCTACACTCCTGCGCTGCAGGCCAGCGACGCAACCAAACTCACCGCGGTGATCCAGCCGCTCCACCAGAGCCTGTCCACCGTCGCCCAAAAAGTCGTCTCGGCCGGCTGACCATGGCAGACGACGAGCTAGCCGAATCCGCCAAAGAAACTGGGAATGATACCGAGGCGGCGGCGGACACAACCGGGGTGTCGCGCCGACGGATGCTGGGCGGCGCCGTGTTGGCCGGGCTCACCGGTACCGCCGTCGGTGCCGTCGGCGGCGGGTTCGCCGGCTACGCGACCGCGGCCACGCAGCGCAGCGACGACGATGACACCGTCGACCTGCGCCGCAGCTATCCCTTTTACGGCCAGGTCCACCAAGGCGGAATCGCCACGCTTCCACAGCGTTACGCCGTGTTCATGTCCTTCTCACTGGCCGCCGGGACCGGACGTGCCGATCTGCAAGCCCTGCTGGCACGTTGGTCGGCTGCGGGCGCGATCCTGCAGCAGGGAAAGCCGGTCGGCACCGTGCAGCCGCAGGTCGAGGTGCAGCCCCCCACTGACACCGGGGAGGCCTACGGGCTGAGTCCGGCCAGTCTCACCGTCACCATCGGGTTGGGGCCGTCCCTGTTCGGGGATCGCTTCGGACTGGCCGCGCGGCGCCCCGCCGTGTTTACCGACCTGCCCCCGCTCAATGGCGACAACCTGGATCCTCGCCTGCGTGGAGGCGACCTGTCGGTGCAAGCCTGCGCCGACGACCCGCAGGTCTGCTACCACGCCGTGCGTAACTTGGCCCGCCTCGGCCGCAACATCGTGTCACCGTTCTGGGCGGTGCTGGGCTTCGGACGAGCCTCGGCCGGACCGGGCCAGCACACCCCACGAAACCTCTTGGGATTCAAGGACGGTACCCGCAACATCAGCACCGACGCGGAGTATGACCGTTATGTATGGGTCGACAACAGCGACCAGGCCTGGATGAACGGGGGAACCTATCAAGTCGTCCGCAAAATCCGGATGCTGATGGAGACCTGGGATGTAGATCGAATTGGCAATCAGCAGAGGATCTTCGGTCGCACCAAAGAGGACGGGGCGCCGCTGAGCGGCAAGGCCGAATTCGATACGCCGAATTTCAGCGCCAAAGACGCCGACGGCAATCCGCTCATCGATCCGTTGTCCCACGTCGGCTTGGCTGCCAGAGAAAACAATGACGGCATCATGATCCGCCGGCGGTCGTACAACTACACCGACGGCCTCGACGCCAACGGCCAACTCAACGCCGGTTTGCTGTTCATCTCGTATCAAAGAGATCCGCAGAATTTTATTCGCCTGCAGAACCGTCTCGGGTCCAACGACCTGCTCAACGAATACATCCGTCACATCGGCTCAGCTATCTTCGCAGTGCCGCCCGCACCTGCTGAAGGCCACTACGTCGGGCAAAGTCTGTTCAGCTGAGCACCCGCGGACCGGCACGACTAGCTGCCCGAACCAGTATCCCCATCGGACTGCAGCAGAAAGTCGACGACGATCGCAGCCATTGCATCGATTGCGCCGCGGGCTATTACTTCGAAACCGTGGGTGCTCAGCGTGGGCAGGCAGAGCAGCCCTGCGCGCGGAGTCAGCCCGCTGGCCTTCGAGTGCGAGGCGTCGGACATGAACGCGCCCAATGTCGCCGGCTGCGGCGACAGTCCGCGCTCGGTGGCGATCCTCATCAGCCGGTCGGCGATGTCCTTGTCGTAGACGCATAACGCGTCGCTGTAGCCGATGATCGGCCCGCCGGTGACGCTGGTCGCATACTCCCGTTCGGTAGGCCCGACCTCTAAGGCGAGGGTGAGTGTGCCGGGCAGGCTGGCACTGGCGTAAGAGCCGCCCACCCCGCCGATCTCCTCGTTGGTGGTGAACACGAGATAAACATCCTCGGTAGGTCGTTGCCCGCCATCGCGCAACAAGCGAGCGGCGCGCAGCAGGGCGGTTACCGCGGCGCGGTCATCGAGAAAGTAGGCGCCGACGTAATCTCCGCAGTCGACCAGGTCTCGCTTGCTGCGGTCGATGCACACCCGGGTGCCGGCGTGCACCCCCGCGGCGGCCAGGTCCTCAGGGGTGCGGCCAGTGAAGACGTACACATGTTGCCAATCCAGCGCGCGGTCGCCCTGATCGGGTTTGGTCTCCCAGATCCGCGGGCTTTCCTTCGTGGTGTGCTCGGAGCCGAGCGTGAGCACCGCGGTGAGCGTTTCGTGGTCGCCGAGCAGAGCGACCGGGCCGAGCCCGAAGTTGCCGGGATACATCACTCCCAGCTCCGTCATGTGCAGCGTGCCGTCTGGTTCGACCCGCTTGACGAGCATGGACAATTCGTCCATGTGCGCCATCACCCGCGTCGCGGCGCCTGAGCTGGCAGTCGCTGCCGACCGGTGGCGGTGGTCGGTCACCGTGGTGTCGTCGCCGAGACCGTCCACAGCGCGGACGTAGCCGACCAGGTTGCCGGCGTCATCGGTCCACATGTCGTCCACGACGGGTTGCAGTTCGCGGGCACACACGGCCCGCACCGCATTTTCCTGGCCGCAGGGTCCATAGGTCCACAACAGCTCTTGCAACAGGCCGTCGGTGGAGTCGCGATCGACGTGCGCCATTAGGTCCCCTTCTGTCACTGGCAACCGTATCGGCCGCGGTGGGTTGCCGTCGCGGCCGGACCTCGTGCGACCCTGAGTTCCAGCGAAGCCCATTGTCCTGATGGGTTGGGGACTAAAGCCTCACGACCGATCACCCCAACGGCTTATAACGTCGCTACGGACGAAAGGAAAACGAAATGTCAGAACCCGTCAAACAACTCGGCATCGTCGTCGCGGTCGACGGCTCGCCCGCATCGAACGCCGCCGTATGCTGGGCGGCCCGCGACGCGGCGATGAGAAACGTTTCACTGACCGTGGTCCACGCGGTGATGACCCCCACCACGACCTGGCCACCGGTTCCATACCCTGACTCTTTGGTGGTGAGGCTGGAAGACGAGGGCAAAAAGGCCGTCATGCACGCGATCAAAATCGCCGAAGATGCGATGCCGGCAGACCGGAAGGTCACCATCACCAGGAAGTTGGTCTATTCGACCCCGGCGCTGGCCCTGATCAAGATGTCTGACGAGGCAGAGATGATCGTTGTGGGTAGTTCCGGACGAGGATTGCTGGCCCGCAGCGTGCTTGGTTCGGTCAGTTCGACCGTGGTGCGGCACGCGAATTGTCCGGTCGCAGTTATCCGTGACGAAGATCAGTTGCTGCCGGACCCGCAGCACGCTCCCGTCCTGGTGGGAATCGACGGCTCGCAGGCCTCTGAACTCGCGACGGCGATCGCGTTCGACGAGGCATCTCGTCGTGGCGTCGATCTGATGGCCCTGCACGCATGGAGTGATGTTGCGGTGTTGGACCTCGCGGGATTGGACTGGGCGTCGGTGGAAGCAGAGGCGGAACGCTGTCTCGCCGAAAGTCTGGCGGGCTGGCAAGAACGCTATCCCGATGTGGCGGTGCACCGACTGCTCGTAACCGACCGGCCGGCGCGACAGCTCGTCGAAAAGTCGGAATCCGCGCAGCTTGTCGTCGTGGGTAGTCACGGCCGAGGTGGCTTGACCGGCATGTTGGGCTCAGTCAGCAACGCAGTCCTGCATTCGGTTCGGAGGCCGGTGATCGTCGCCCGCCCGTCGTGAGCGTCTAACTGAAGATCAGTGTGGGCGGTCGTGAAGGACGTCGGTTATCCACGCGCACAGCGCAGCAACGTCACGTCCGGCGCGCATGACCGTTCGGTCGGGACGTACGATCGCGGCCGCGGCACGCCCCTGGCGCAGCCAGGTCGTGAGTGCGCTGCCAGGTTGGGCGACCAGCACAACGACTCCGCGCCGGCGCAGCGATGCTTCGGCCTCAGCGCCCGGGGGACTGGTCGTGATCACCGCGAAGCCATTGCCAAGTATGTCGTCGAGCCGATGACCATCGGGCAGAAGCGGATTCGGGCATAGCATGCCGGCCAGCTGACGCGGCCGGCTTGCTTTGCGCACCAGCGCAGACGAGTGCAATGCCGGCGTGGTGGAGTTGACGACCTTGTCGCGCAGGCCCGGGACTAACCGCAGCCGGGGCAGCACCGCGCGGCGCACCAGGTTGCCCAGGTGGCCGCCGCCAGTCATCGACCAGCCGACGGTCAGCGCCAGCCGAATCATGGCCCGAACGTGCGGTTTACGCTCCTGCTCGTAGCTGTCCAGAACGTCCGCTGCAAGCGTGCCACCGCGAACTCCGGCAATCTTGAAGGCAAGGTTCATGGCATCCCGCAGCCCTGCGCCCATGCCCTGGCCGATGAATGGGGGAGTGAGGTGCGCCGCGTCGCCAAGAATGAAGATGTTGCCCCAGCGCCACCGATCGGCGATCTGGGCGCGGAAGGTGTACTCGGTGACGCGCAGCAGAGTCAGTTCGCTGTCCGCGACGTCGGCAGTCCAGGGCGCGATCAGTGGCCGCAATGCCTCTAGAGTGCCGAAGTCATCAGCACTTTCGCCGGCCAACAACTGGAACTCCCACCGGTAGCGCGCCGCTCCGATGCGCATGTACGTTCCCGCGCGAACCGGGTCACAGACTTGGTGCACGCCTTCCCACTGGTGCAGGTCGGCCTCGGCGGCGACATCCACAACGAGCCAGCGCTGCTCGAACTTCAAATCGCGCATGACTGAGCCGATCTGCGCCCGCACGATGCTGTTGGCGCCATCGCATCCCAGTAGGTACTCGGTGTCGACCCGGTGAACCTCGCCCTCGGAGCGGTCGGTGAAGGTGACGCGCACACATCTTCCGCTATCGGTTACCTCGGTAACCTCGGCGTCGCCGCGCAATTGGGCGTTCGGAAAGCGCTTGAGGTTTGCGCGCAGCAGGGCCTCCAACTCCGGCTGGTCGAACATGTTGGCCTGCGGGAAGCCGTTATTGCTGTGGGAGGTGTCGCGGTTGAACGAGGCGAGCACCCTGAATCGATTGTCCAGCAACCGCAAACCCAGCGCGGGTCGCGAGATCGCCGCGAAGTCCTCAGCGATCCCGAGACGTGCGATGACGCGGTAGATTTCGTCGTCCAGGTGTACGGCACGTGGCTGCGGGTATACACCATGCCAGCGGTCCAGGACAAGACATTCCACGCCGTACTGCGCCAACAGTGTGGCTGCGGTGATGCCCGTCGGCCCGGCGCCGACGATCACAATGGGAACGTGCCGAATCGCCTTGTCAGTCACGCGAATCGAACAACGCTGCGCTGCGCTCCGAGTTCGATGGCCCCGTCGTCGGTGGCCACCGACGCCTCCACGATGTCGCCGTGCTGCAGATATTTCGGGTTACCCGCCTGACGCTTGAAAAACGCCTTCCACTTGATCGCCGGTGGTAACAGGTTTCCGATGATCTCCACCGGTTTGGGTGGGGCGCTCAGCGCGGTCCCGGCAGGGGTGCCGGTGAGTATCAGGTCACCCGCGGCGAGCTCCTGGAACTGGGTGAGCGACTGCAGCGCCTGCAGTGGTCGATAGAGCATGTCCCCGTCAACGAGCGCGTTCTGCCGCTCCTCGCCACTAACGCTCAGGCGCAGCCGCAGATCGCCGAACCGGTTGAGCTCGTCAGCGGTCAGCAGTACTAACTCCGGACCGACGGGTGTGAACGTCGGATAGGACTTGGCTTCGTAGAACTGCGTCTGCGGAAGCTGGATGTCGCGTGCAGAAACGTCGTTGGTGACGACCAGTCCGGCGATGAATTCGGCGAGGTCGGCATCAGAGATGCTGGTGCCGACCGGGATTGCGCGTCCGATCACCAGCCCGATCTCCACCTCGTAGTCGAGCAGCTTGACATGTGCGGGTTTGACGATGTCATCGAACGGCCCGTTGATCGACGCCGATGCCTTACGAAAGAAAGTCAACGGAACCGCTGCCGGGTCCATGCCCCCATCCTTGACATGCGATGCAAAGTTGGTCATCTGGGCGACAACTCGGCACGGCCTGGTCACCGGAGAGATCAGTTTCAGACTTTCCACGGCGACGGTGTCCGCGCTAGCGGCGGCAGCATCGATCGCGGCGTGGTCGGCCAGCAGCTGCGCAGTTGTGGTCGCGGCGGTGTCGATTTTCGCGGCGCCTTTTGGCGTTTTGCGCCACCATGCGTCGGGAGTGTGCAGTACGGAAACGGTCATGAGGTGGGTACTTTCAGTAGGCCGATGAGGCGGCTGATATCGAATTCGTTGCTGTCGCGAAGCGCGGTGACCATCGAAACCAGTTCGTGGCGAGCTGATTTGAGGTCGGTTCCGAGGAAGTCTCTGGTCGCTGGCGGGCCCCATTGGGCCAACCCGGATGCGGTCAAGGGCGCCCAGCCGGGTTCGAGGGTGTTGTCGAACAGGTCGCCGTCGGCGAAGTGCTCGACCATGAAGCCATCGGGATCGCGCCAGTAGTCGAAGATCTGGCTGCCCTGGATGTGCCTGCCGATTCCCCAGGATCGGAAGTAGCCGCGGTCCCTGAGGTATTCGCCGCCGGCAGCCAGGGCGTCGAGGTCGCTGACTTGATAGGCCGAGTGTAGGTAGCGGTTGGCCGGACCCAGCGCAAGCGCCAGTGTGTGGTGATCGGCCGGTGTCGGTCCTCGGTCGCAGCGGATGAAGCTCATGGTCGGACCTCGTTCGCGCTGGCCGGGGAAGAACTGGAAGTCGCTGACGATCATCCCCAGGTTGTCCAGATACCAGTTCAACGTCTGCATGTACTTCGTCGACTGCACCACCAGGTGGCCCAGGCGCTGCACCCGTGCAGGCACGCGCGGGGGGCGCTGGCCGGTGTTGGTGCGCTGCACGTCGTGTCCGAAGTTGAAAACGAGGGGCCGCTGGTCCGGTAGCTCCGGCAGTTCGTGCATGCCGGCAACGACGCGCACCGGCATGCCGCTGGGATCGATGAGGTCGACCGACAGGCCGCCGATGGTTTCCGGCAGCGGCCGCGCAGCGGCGCCGGATTTGTCGGCCAGCCGCAGCACATCGGCCTCATCGCAGGCCCGAAACGCTGCGGCGGTGAATCGCGTCCGCTGCCCACGACGCACGATCACACACGGTGCGCCCGCGTGGGTGCCGCGCAGCTGAACCTCGTCCGGACCGTGCGGTACGGCCCGGAAGCCGAAGGCCCGCGCGAACGCTTCGGCGCGGGTCAGGTTCGGCTTCTCGAACTCCAGCCAGGCGATGTCGGCGATTTTGATCACCGGATTCCGCGAGCGGCCGAGGTGTTCGCCGGGTAACGCGCCCTGTTCACTGTGCAGGTCACGGTGGGTGCTTTTCGTCTGAGTCATTGACCATCTCCAAGTTAACTGACGAAATCGTCACATACGAGGTAACGTTCAGTCAAGGTTTCTGACGAAATCCTCAAAAGTGATGCATACTTCTACTCATGAGCGCGATGCCCGACGATTCCGAGCCGCCCAGCCGCCTGGAGCGGCGTAAACAGCGCACTAGAGCGGCGCTGGTCAAGGCTGCGCAGCGGTTGATCGCCGAAGGAAGGGTCAACGTGCCGGTCTTGGAGATCACGCAGGCCGCCGACGTCGGGATGGGTTCCTTCTACAACCACTTCGACAGCAAGGAGCAGCTGTTCGAGGCCGCGATCGCCGACGTACTCGACGCCCACGGGGCAATGCTGGACCGGCTCACTGCTTCGATCGACGACCCCGCCGACACGTTTGCCACCAGCTTCCGGCTGACTGGCCGGCTGTTCCGTCAGCGCCCACAGGAGAGTGAGATCTTGTTGGCCAACGGGCCCGCGCTGTTGTCGTCGGAACGCGGCCTGGCGCCGCGGGCATTGCGCGACATCAAAGCCGGCGTCGCCGCCGGCAGGTTTCACATCGACGACCCGGAACTCGCCGTCGCCATGGCGGGCGGCGCGCTGCTGGGACTGGGAAAACTGTTGCGTGACGACCCGGATCGTGACGATGCACGAGCCGCCGATGCGGTGACCGAGAATGTGCTGCGACTGTTCGGGCTCAGTGCCGACGAGGCACACGCCGTTTGCCGACGCCCGCTGCCCGACGACACATTCGCCGAGGCTTAATGTGCTGAGCTGCTAGCGATTCCGAGTGTCGAATGACCACACGTTTGCGCAACCCGGGCACTGGAGATTGACCCGCGTGGCTTGATTGCCCAACAAGTACTGCCAATGCGAACCGCAGTTGCGGTTGCTTCGGCACTCCGAACACTTATTGCGGCCCCATCCGCAGTTCGGACAGGTCAGCCAAGCACGCCGGGAGGCATCGGCATGCGGAACAATCGGCCAGGTAACCGCCAACGGTAAGCCCTTACTCTTCGAACGTAGTTAGGCAAGGCTACCCAAATCGGCAGGGCGTGTAACTGTGCTTTTGGCCACACCCGCGCCCAACGGCACCATTTTGGGGCAGGCCGCATGCGGGTTATCTAGCGCGAAACGGCGCCAACCGAGAATGCGACCCTGCGCCCTACGCCGCCGTCATCACCGGACGCACCCGGATCAGTCCACCGCACGTGTGCGGTCCCAGTCACATGCAGGGTGGCACCGGTCGCGAAATCGATGAACAGCAAAGCAGCCTCATCGTCGACCGCCAAGTTGCCAAAGCTGTTGAACATGTTGTTTCCCGGGTAATCCGGCCACCACAGTTGGCCGGGGGAGTCGACCCGGACAAACCCGGATGGGCCTCCCCGGTGGGACGCGTCGCTGCCCCGTGTGGGATGGGTGGTGCCCAGGAAGAAGGTGCCGGACGCTGCGATCATCGCCTGATCGGCCGGGCCTAACAATGTTGCGCGGGTCGCGGGTATCGAAGGCGGGGCCGCGAAAGCACCTACGTTGATGGCGCGGCGGTGAATGTACTTAGGGCAATTTCCATATGACTGCTCAACGCGGACAGTCATACCCGCGCTGTCTGCACCGAGGAGCGTGCCGTTGATCCGTACTCTGCGGCGGGTCGCGAAGTCGATGGCGATCAGTCCGACCTGTTGGCCAATCGGCATCTCGTGAAGGGGATCACCAGCACGGGGCATGGCCGACACGTGCAAGACCTCACCTTGTGCGTGCAGGAAACCCGGGGGCGCGGCCAACGGCGATATCCACAGGACACCGTCGCGGTCGCGTCCGCTCAGCGCGGCGAACCGCTGTGACGCGAGAAATCCTGTGACGCCTATCGAGAGGCGGGCCGAGTCGAGCATCCTCTCGAGCCGCTTGGCGTCGGCTTCCACGCCGGCTCGGCGCTGTGTCGCGACCTCTCCCTCGTGAAATCCCGTTGCGGTCACGTGAGGCATCCTTCCCGACTGCAC
>CAWFAR010000001.1:0-1001073 GCA_963813935.1 uncultured Actinomycetota bacterium | reverse complement strand
GCCTGTCGAAACGAGCTCCCGGAATGCTGAGTCGGGGAGTACATTCGGGGCATCTTGAGCTGGGTTGGCCGCGTCGGCGACTGCCTTGCACAGCTTCGAGCAGAGGAGCAGCCATGTCGAGTCCCGCCGCAAACATAGATGTCGATTCGGCGGGTGGGATGGTGGCGCCGAAGCTGGCGGGTGGGGCGACGCTGCCGTTTCCGCCGACACCGTCGGCGAGCGTCGCGGGGCGAACCTTGCAGGAATCCACGTACGCCCAGCGTGTCATTCCGCCTCGGCTGCATGAGGATTCGCCGAACATCGTGATCGTGTTGATCGATGACGCTGGCCCGGGTCTGCCGGCGACGTTCGGCGGCGAGGTCCGCACCGCGACGATGGACCGGATCTGCGCAGAGGGGATCAGCTACAACCGGTTCCACACCACTGCCATGTGTTCGCCGACGCGGGCGTCGTTGCTGACCGGACGTAATCATCATGAGATCGGCAACGGGCAGATCGCCGAGCTTGCGAACGACTGGGACGGTTACGCCGGGAGGATCCCGCGCAGCAGCGCCCTGGTCGCCGAGGTGCTCAAGGATTACGGGTACAGCACCGGCGCCTGGGGCAAATGGCATAACACCCCGGCGGAGGACACGACGGCGGCCGGCCCATTCGAGGACTGGCCCACCGGGTTGGGCTTCGAGTATTTTTACGGGTTCCTGGCGGGGGAGGCCTCGCAGTATGAGCCCCATCTGGTTCGCAATACCACCGTGGTGGCACCGCCGAAAACGCCAGAGGAGGGCTATCACCTCTCGGAGGATCTGGCCGACGACGCGATCAACTGGCTGCGCAATCACAAAGCGCTGCAGGCCGATAGGCCGTTCTTTATGTATTGGGCCAGCGGCTGCCTGCACGGCCCGCACCACATCATGAAGGAGTGGGCCGACCACTACGCTGGCAAGTTCGACGACGGCTGGGATGCCTACCGCCAGCGGGTCTTCGAGCGTGCCAAGGACAAGGGCTGGATCCCACCAGACTGTGAGCTCACCGACCGTGACGAGCGGATGAAGGCGTGGGACGACATCCCCGAGGATGAGAGGCCGTTTCAGCGCCGGTTGATGGAGGTGGCGGCCGGGTTCGCCGAACATGTAGATGTTCAGGTGGGCCGGATCGTCGATGAGTTGGATCGGCTGGGCTACGGGGACAACACGCTATTTCTCTACATCTGGGGTGATAACGGATCATCGGCTGAGGGACAGGATGGCACCATCGCCGAACTGCTTGCGCAGAACGGGATTCCGACGACCCCACGGATGCACATCGACGCGCTGGAGCAGCTCGGCGGTCTTGATGTGCTGGGCTCACCGTTGGTGGACAATCAGTATCACTCCGGCTGGGGCTGGGCGGGCAGCACGCCCTACAAGGGCGTGAAACTGCTTGCCTCGCATCTGGGCGGCACCCGCAACCCGCTGGCGATCCGCTGGCCCAGGAAAGTCGCGCCGGACCCTGTGCCGCGCGATCATTTCCTGCACTGCAACGACGTCGTACCGACCATCTACGACATCGTGGGTATCGAGCCCCCGCTCATCGTCAACGGTGTGCCGCAGATCCCGATCGCCGGACTAAGTTTCGCCCGCACGCTCACCGACCGCTCCGCGCCGGGAGGCAAAAAGACGCAGTACTTCGAGGTGATGGGCAGTCGGGCCATCTATCACGACGGCTGGATGGCCTCGACGTTCGGTCCGCGGGTGCCCTGGCTGCCGGGATTGCCCCCCGGAATTCAAGACTGGACACCGGACAATGATCGGTGGGAGCTGTACAACCTCGACGAGGACTGGTCACAGTCCCACGACCTGGCCGCCGAGATGCCCGAAAAGCTCGCCCAGATGCGCGAACTGTTCGCCATCGAAGCCGCACGCAATTCCGTGCTCCCGATCGGCGGTGGTTTGTGGGTGCCGGTCTTTCACCCGGAATTGCGCATCACACCGCCGTATCGCGAGTGGGAGTTCCCCGGCACCATTACCCGCATCCCCGAGTTCTGCGCGCCAGCGCTGGGCAACAAGAACAACACCGTCACCATCGAAGCCGACCTGCCCGCCGACGCCAGTGGGGTGCTGTACGCCCTCGGCGGCGTGGCCGGCGGACTAACCTGCTACCTCGACAACGGATTCCTGTGCTACGAATACAACTTATTCATCATCTCCCGCACCAAAATTCGCTCGGCCACCAAGCTGCCAGCCGGTCCGGCCACGATCGTGGTAGAAACCCGCTATGCCGAACAGCGGCCGGCCGGACCGCTCGACGTCAGTATCAAGGTGGGTCCAGACGTTGTCGCCAAAGGCCGGGTCCCGGTCAGCGCGCCGTTATTGTTCACCGCCAACGACTGTCTCGACATCGGCATCTGTCTCGGCTCACCGGTGTCGCTGGACTACTACGACAAAGCGCCGTTCCGCTTCGACGGCCGGATCGATCGCGTCCACGTCGCATACACATGACACACCGACCGGCGCGACGTCATGCTGAAGCCGCGAACGTGTCAGTGGCGGCAGGTAGGTCGCGGGCGTGCACCGCGTGGTAGGCATTGAGGTCGGAAAATCCTTCCCCGATGATCAACACGCCGACATGGTGGGAGCCGGGCGGATTTGCGTTCATTTGACGGCCGTTTCTGTGTTTGCCGAGCCCATCGTGAAAACACCAGCAGCCGTGGACGTTTCGATGTAGGGCTTGAGATGTCCATCCAGCATGGTGCGCAACCTGGCCTGCAACACCTTCTGCAGAAACGCGCCGGTGCCGGCGACCTTGGGCCGAAAGCGGATGGACCAGTGCAACTCGGTCTGCCCGCCGGTCTGCTTCAGGGTGATCTCGCCTTGGTGATTCCTCAGCGGTGACCCTTCAATGACGCGATAGCGCAGGTGCGTGCAGCGGCCTCGTGGCTATCACTTGCTCCACGACCTGCCCCACTCCGCGCGGGCCCTTGCATCAGGCGTTCGGAACCGGCGCCGTGGCGCTGTGTCCAGCCTTCCTTGCGCACCGTAACCGGGTCGAAACCGATCCATTGGGCCATGTTGTCTTGATCGGTGATCGCGTCCCACACTTTGTCGGCCGGTGCGTTGATGTTGATCCGGTGTTCGATCCGGCGCGTATCCGGGTCCGGGCGCTTGTGTAAGGGGCGGGACTCGAATCCGAAGATCCGGTCGGACAGTCCGGGCGTCGTGCGTAGGATCTCGACCGAGAAGCCGTGCGGATCGTTGACGTAGACCACCGAGCCGGCTCCGGGCAGATGGGCGGGTCGGCAATTGGGCTTGGCACCGAACGCTTTCGGCACGTCCGATAGATCGCGTCGAAGTCCGCCTTCCGGCGCGCCCCGAATGCGATGTTGAGAATGCCCTGGTCTGACAGGCAGTAGTCGTGGGGCCGCGGCTTTCCAGCGGGATCGAGGTACTGCACCACCTCGATCAGCACCTCGCCGCCATCGAACAGCTTGCTTTCGGTCCTGGCGCCCGCCAGGCCCCACAACGCCTCGTGGTTTGGCGTGTGAAGGGCCACGGTGCTTGCCTTGAGGCCGATCCCCGTCTCGAAAAACGCTGCAGCATCGGCCAGCTGGGGGACCGACAGCGTCACCGAACGGATCGCCGACGGGCAGTCGACGCGCCCGCGCCGGTTGAATTGCGGCAGCGGGTCATCTTCCATGATTTCGACATAGACGCCGTCGGGGTTGCGGACGCAGGCGCGCCGCCTGCCACGCTCGCCCTGTGGCTCAGTCAGCGGCGGCCTGCCAAGCCCGGCAAGCTTGTTCAGTGTGGCGTCGAAATCTTCGACCCAGATCCCGATCCGGGTGTAGCCGATGTCGCATGGGCGGAAATCCGCGGGCATCAGTTTGGCCATTGGGCGCTCGAATTGGAACAGTTCGAGCTGAAACCAGGAGTTTCGGCCCAGCAGCCACCAGCAGGTCGAGGCCGCGCGGGGTAGGCCCTGCACATTGGCTGCCAGCGGGCCGCGCATCAAGGCGCGGCTACCACCGGCCGGCACCAGGCCGAAGCCTTCGCGAAACCAACGTTCGGTGAGTCGCAAATCGACCACCGAGAAAGCGATCTGGTTGAGCGGCGGCGCAAAGTCGTTGGTCGTTGAAGCCATTTCTATTTCATCCCTTTGTTATCGCGGACTGCGGTGCGCTCTCGAGCCCGGCGAGGAAGGAGAGCAGCGCGGCATTGACTTCGTTTGGCCGCTCGATGGGAAGCCAGTGGCCGGCACCTTCGAGTACGACGTTGCCTCGCAGGTTGGGTGCGTTCTGTTCCAAGTTGGCAAGGGGAACCGCGAGCAGCACGTTCATGGGATCCAGGCTGCCGATCATGAAGTGGGACGGCTGCGTGATCTTGGTCTGCTGCAGATGGCGGGTGAGCCCGATGCCGCGGTCGATGCTGCGATACCAGTTGATCGGACCGCGGAACCCGTCGCGGTAATCCTCGACGTATCGGTCGAGGTCTTCCTCGGTGAGCCAGCTGGGCAGCGGATCAGGGTCGACCAAGCCGTCGAGCATCTTTGAGGTGGCCGGTTTGGGACGCATGAACCCGAACGCCGGCGCGTCACCGCTCACGGCGTAGTACGCCATGCGGAGCGACTTGCGCACGTCGGCGTCCAGTTCGGACTCGGCCACACCGGGCTGCTGGAAGTAGACGGTGTAGACGAAGTTGTCGCCGAAATTCTCTTGGCGCGTCAGGGCGCCGACGGGCGTCCCAGTAGTCGGTGGCACGCTCAGCGCGAACACCGCGTTGACCCGCTGCGGGTACAGCAACGCGACGTGCCAGCCGACGATCGCGCCCCAGTCGTGGGTAACCAGCGTGAAGGTCTCGTGTCCCAGTGCATCGGCGATGCCGACGGCATCGGCGGATAGCTGCAAGAGGTCGTACGCTTCGACTTCTGCTGGCTTATCACTGCCGCCATAGCCGCGTTGATCGGGAACAGCAACCTGATAGCCGGCGGCGACCAAGTCGTCGATCTGGTTCCGCCACAGGTATGCGCATTGCGGAAAGCCGTGCAGCAGCAGCAGTAACGGGCCGCTGCCTTCCACGACCACCTTGAGTCTTATGCCGTTGGTTTCAATCATGCGGACATTGCGTTGTTTCACGTGGATCTCCTTGATGGCATCCTGTTGGTTCTCGAGGTTCACTTGTGACTCCGATTTGGTGGTGGAATTCACGGAGTCCGAAGGTGTTCCTGCTGAACGCGAACCTACGGCGGGCGCGCACCGGACGGAATCGCCCCTTGCACACTTCAAACAGTGAGTAGTGTGCGGCAACACACCGGATTAGCGGCGGGATCGTGCCACCCAAGCCGCATGTCAATCCGCGATTACCAGATCGAGATCTACCTGCAGGCCTGGCCGGGGCGGCGCCGTTGCTACCGATGGCCCGCACGGACTGGGAGGCAAGGACCTCAAGGACCTGACACCCGACGCGGTGTCGATAGTGCGCGACGCGAAGATCACCCAGATCTACGAAGGAACCAACCAGATTCAGCGGGTCGTGATGGCGCGCGCGCTGCTTGGTTAGGCGCAATTGACGTTGGCAGAGGTGTGCGGTGGCACACTTTTGCACATGAGGGCGGTTGCGCCGACGGCGCGAACGTTCGAACTGATGGCTGCGATCGCGGATCGACTGGCCCTCGAGTTCGAGGAGACGGTCGCGGCCATGGACGCCGCGGTGATCCAGGTCGTCCCAGAGTTCGGCGCCGATGCCGCGATCGCGGCCGAGCTCACCGCGACCAACCGCGGCAACTGGCAGCGATTCCTGGCGGTGGCGCGCCAGGCGCAATCCCCGCTATCGGACGCTGTCCCACCCGAGGCACTTGACGCCGCCCGTACCGTCGTGCGCCGCGGCATCGACCTGGACAGAATCTATGAGGGTTATCGGCGCGGCCACCAGGTTGGACTTGAGCGCTGGCTGGCCTGCGCATATGAGATCGTCGAGCCAGGGCCCGAGCTGATCGCTGTCACCGAGATGACGCTGTCGCTCGCCTTCCGCTATATCGACCAGATACTCGGTCGCGTGCTGGCGGAGGCCCAGCGCGAACGCGAAGACATCATCGGCGGAGGGCTCGCGCGGCGAACCGAAACGGTCCGGTTGATCCTCGACGGCGCCCCGATCGACCCCACCACCGCGAGCCGCCGCCTCGGCTACGAGTTGGATCGCAGCCACACCGCGCTCGTGGTGTGGACAGAGTCGCCCGTCGCGCCCCACGGCGCACTGGAGTCAGTAGCGCTGTTGCTCGCTCAGGCGGCTGGATCCCAAAGGCCGCTGACCCTTCCGGCAGGCACGACCACACTGTGGTCATGGATCGGCACGCCCGACGAGCCGGCCATCCAGGATCTCCGGTTGGCTATTGGGCGATCACCGGCCGACGTACGTGCCGCCGTCGGCCCAAGCCGACGTGGCATTGAAGGGTTTCGCGCCAGCCACGAGGCCGCGCTCACCGTGCATCGGCTGCTGCTGGGCAACCCTGCCACCGGCCGTCTGGCGGGCTACCGAGAACTCGAGGTCACCGCGCTTGCGGCACACGATCCACGTCGGGCGGGTGAGTTCATTGCGGCCGTCCTTGGCCCGCTCGCCGAGGACGACCCCGCGGCCGCGCGGCTGCGCGAGACGCTGCGCGTCTATCTCGAGGAGGCCGAGAACGCACCCCGCGCCGCTGCCCGCCTCTACACCCACCGCAACACGATCCTCAAGCGGATCGCGCGCGCCACCGAGTTGCTCGGCTATGAGCCAGGCGAACGACGGCTCGCGGTAGAGCTGGCCCTCGAACTACGCCGCCACCTCCCGCCGTCGGCTAGGTGAGGGCTCGGGCGATCTACCTGGCCAGGACGGCTGAGGTGCGGGCGGAAAACCAGCGCGCCACGGGCGGGGCGATGCGGGTCAGCGCGTAGGTGAGGTGAGCTTCGGGCGTTATCGGGGCGACCGCGCGGTTGCGGCCCACCGCGCGCAGGATGTTGACTGCGACTTTCTCGGGTGGGTAGCTGCGCCGCTCATGCAGGCGCGCGATCCGCTCGGCCCGTTCCTCGGCGTGGGCCCCGCGCGTGACGCTGGTGCGCAGGATCGGGGTGTTGATCAGACCGGGGCAGATGGTGGTCACCCCGATCTTGTGGCAGCGCATCTCCATGCGCAGCGCCTCGGAGAAGCCAAATGCAGCGAACTTGGTGACCGAGTAGCCGAACATGTACGGGAGCGCCGAGTAGCCGCAGCCGGATGACACGTTGGCGACGTGACCGCCGGTGCCGCGTTCGATCATGCGCGGGATGAAGCGTTCGCAGCCGTGCACCAGCCCCATCACGTTGACCGCGATCAGGCGCTCCCAGTCCTCGGGCGTGGTGTCGAAGAATCCGGCCCCGACGCCGATGCCGGCGTTGTTGATCAGCAGATCCACCACGTCGAACCGGGCGTGCACCGCGTCGGCGAATTCGTCCATAGCCGCGGTGTCGGTGACGTCGACGGTCTGCGCGTGCACCTCGGCGCCCAGTCCGAGCACGGCCTCGGCGGTCTCCTTCAGCCCGGCTTCGTTCAGATCGCAGATCGCCAGGCGCGCACCGCGGCTCGCGCACAGCAGGGCGGTGGCGCGGCCGATGCCGCTGCCGGCGCCGGTAACGAGCACGACACGGTTATTGAGATTCTTGAGCTTCATTGTTGATTCCAATCGGTGGTGGTGATCGCAACCCAAAACGTATGGCGTGGACGTGGGGGACGGAATCGCCCGAAGCACACATTTGATCGAACGAGGTGTGCGGCAGCACACCGGATCGGGCGCCAGGCGGTGATGAACCCCGGTGGTGGCCAGAAAGGCCTCCCACGCGCGCGGGCCTACGTGATCGCCGAGACCATTGCCGCGGGGCTCTGGGGGCCCGTCGGCTACGCCTTGTGCACGGGTGGCGGATGCCACTGGCCGGTGAGTACTTCACGTTTCGGGGCGTAAAGACGCATGGTCACCCCGAAGGGTCCTAGCGGGGCGGGCAGCCAGTTCGGCTCGCGCTGCGGGCCAGGGTTGGTGTGCTGCAGGTAAAGATCCAGCGACCCATCCGCGTTGTACGTCAATGGATCACGGTCGCCGACGGCGAAGCGGTCGAGCTCGTTGGCGACCTGGAACCCGTCGGCGTCATACACCGTCACCGACCAAAACGCGGCGACCGGTGGCAGCTTGTCGGCGTCGAAATGGAGGACATAGTCGTCTTCCCCGGTGGTCGGGTTCCCGTCGGCGTCGGTGATCAGGAGGGGATAGACAGCGTCTTCGGGCGGGTTGGAGCCCAGCCCGATGAGTGCCACCACGGCGCGTTTGAAGTAGTAGTTGCCGTAGACACCCATGGTCTCGGTGAACGTGACCCAGCCGTTGACACTGGTGCCCAGGGTTGGTAACGCCGCGCGCATGTCGTGCAGCGCCGCGGCGAACCCGGCGTCGATCTCGGCGCGTTGCTCAGCGCTGAACCCGCCGGCGTCAAACGGCCTGCCCGCCACGATGCCCAGGTTCGCGATGCGGGCAAGCTGCGAGAAGTCGGTCGCGTGCGGCGGATTGGTCCCCAAGCAGCTTTGCGGCATAGGTAAAGAAGTCGGCCGCGCTCATGTTGTTGACCATTTTGGGCGGCTCGGTGCTGGTGTCGTAATCCGCGTCGACGACGTGGTCTATTGGCTTGCCCACCGGGCTGATGCGGTAGCCGTCCTGCACCTTGTGGACTGCGTCGTCGTCGGCCGGGCCGTTGGTTTGGGTGCGGCCGATGATCCACACGTACGGCGTGGGCGCCGCGATCACCGCCAGACCTTCGGGTAGGTCACCGGTATATCCGGGGCCGGTGATGACGAAATCTTGCGCGCCGGTGCCGGTGGTGCGCTTGCCCGGGTTGGCGAACGCGTCGGTCCACATGTCAAGCAGCGGCAGCATGTAGTAGCGGTCGTCGGTGTCGGGTGCGTGCAAAATCACCGGTCCGGCGGTCAGATCGAGCCACGCCTGGGAGTACAGCGTGTCGAAGTTCGGCCGGACGACGGCGCGCATGTCCGCGGTCGGAAACGCTCTGAGGTGATGAAACTGCGTTGGGCGGCCCGAATCCCGCCTTGGTGCCCGCCGGGGTGTTGATCGACTGCAGCCGGGTGACGTCCATCATCACCAACGGGTAGAAGTACAGCGCCGCTTCATAACTCAGCGTGCGCAAATCGTCTGACAGCGTGCCCACAGGTTTCTCCGTCTGTCATCGCCGCTGAGCCCCGTGCTCAGGGCCAAGCCGAAACTACCCCCGTCTGCCCGGATCACGGAGACGTACTCCTGCATCGTGGGCGCTGTCCTTGATGGGCGTCGCTGAAAAGCTGTCAATTCACTGGGGTTGGCGACGCATGAAAACTGACCGTTGAGCGTCGGGTGATATGTGAATCGCAGCTAGCGCGTGCGTCATCCGATCGAAATGCCGCAGATATCGACCATGCTCGCCCTCATCTATTCTCTTGAGCACTTGCGGTGTTAGTTGCCACATTGGCGATGGCCTCGGCGAAGCCTCGGGTGGTGATGCACATCGGCGCGCTGAACTCCTCCATGGTCAATGACTGCTCCCAAGGCAGGTCGGCACTGCTGCGCAGCAGCGGCTTGGCGATCGCCAATGCGTGTGGTGGCAGCGCGCAGATGCGGTCGCACCAGTACAGTGCTCGGTCGATCAGCTCTTCATCGGGGACGACCTCGTTGACGAGACCGAGTTCGGCGGCACGGTGGGCGTCTATGTGCTGGCCTCCGACGTAGTAAGCGAAGGCTTGTCGGTAGCCGAGGGCACGGGTGAGTGCCCAGCTGGTACCCACTTCCGGGACCAAGCCCAGCTTCCCGAAACCCGGGACGATCAACGCATGCTCGGCCGCGATCGCGATATCGCAGGACAGCGCGAACGCCAAGCCCACACCGGCCGCGGGACCATTGAGCGCGGCGATGAACGCCTTGTCGGTGTGTCCGATCAGCCGCACCATGGCGCCGAATTGATATCGGATCCATTGCCAGGGCGACGTGGCGCCCTCGGTGTCGGCGGGATCGGCGAACCCGTCGACGGCGGCTTGCATCATCCGCAGGTCGCCGCCGGTGCTGAAAGCGCGACCCGCACCGGTGAGCACGATCGCGCGAATGTCGGGGTCGCGCGCCAGCTGCTCGGCCTGTTCGAGCAGCTGAACCATCAGCGGCGCGCTCAAGACGTTGAGCTTGTCGACGTCGACCAGACGCAGCACTGCACGGTCTCCGAGGCGCTCCACCTCGACAAAGCGGCGCTCCTCGGCGTGTGCGGCCTGCACGATCTCGGCGTAGGACTGCCACATAGTCACTCTCCTTGGTTTCGTTGGGCTTTCAGCGCCTGACAGGCACCATCAGCCAGGACACGCTGCCACGAAGTCGTGCGGTGCCGCGGCCGCGGATCGCCCGGTGACGGCCGGCAGCTCGCGGGCGCTCATCGCGTGGTAGGCGTTGAGGTCGAATCTGCGGGTCTGCCGGCGGAAGTTGAATGTGAAACCTGGCCACAGGGTGGTGATCTTGCCGAACTTGTCTCGGTACCAGCTCGAGCATCCGCCGTTTTCCCATACCGAGTTTCGCAAACCTCGTTGGATCTTGTCGGTGTAGGCGTTTTGCGCGTCCTTGCGGACCTCGATGGTCGCGATTCCGTGTTTGGAGGTCGTACGGATCAGATCCCGCAGATAGTTCAACTGCGACTCGATCATGAAGACCATCGATGTGTGACCCAATCCTGTTCCGGGCCCGGTCATCACAACCATGTTGGGGAAGCCGTGCACGGTCGACCCCTTGTACGCCTGCGCGCCGGCCCGTTGCCAGGTGTCGGCGAGGCTGCGCCCGCCCCGGCCGAAGATGCGCTCGTTGGTCGGTGAGTCGGTGGCGTGGAAGCCTGTGGCTACGACGATGGCGTCGACCTCGCGGACGCTGCCATCGGTGGTGACGATGGCGTTCGGCCGCACCGCGGCGATGCCATCTGTGACGACATCGACATGCGGTTGCGCCAGCGCTGGGTAGTAGGTGTTCGACATCAGGATGCGCTTGCAGCCGATCTGCCAGCGGGGGGTGACCTTCGCACGCAGCTGGGGATCGGTGATACCGCGCTGGATATGGCGTTTGGCGGCTTATTTGCACCGGCACAAGCATTTTCGGTGCGTGGGTCAAGGCGAGAGCGATGACTTCCTTACTCCAGTAGATGGCGCTTCGGATAGCCCGCTGATAGCCGGGTACGTGCTCGAAGGCTAGGCGTTCAACCGTCGTGTATTCGCGGTCGAATCGGGGAAGCACCCACGGGGCGGTGCGCTGATACACGTGGAGCTGCCGCACGGTTTGAGCCAGTTCGGGAATGATCTGGATGGCCGAAGCCCCGGTGCCGATGACCGCGACGCGTTTGCCGGTGAGGTCGTAGTCGTGGTTCCAACGGGCGGAGTGGAAGATCTCGCCCTCGAACCCGTCGAGACCGTCAATGTCCGGCAGTGCCGGCTCGGTGAGCGGGCCAACGGCCGAGACCACGAAATTCGCCGTGAACTTCCCCTGAGAAGTGCTCACGTACCACCGCGCCTGGTCCTCGTTCCATCGGATCTCCTGAACTTCGACTCCGAACCGATGCCTGTCAAGCACGTTGTGCTCTCGGGCAACCCGCTGGATGTAGGCCTCAATCTCGGGCTGTTTGGAGTACGAACGGCTCCAACTGGGGTTCGGCGCGAACGAGAAGGAATACAGGTGCGAAGGCACATCGCAGGCCGCGCCCGGGTAGGTGTTCACCCGCCACGTGCCGCCGACGTTATCTCCCCGCTCGAGGACCAGGAAGTCGGTGTACCCGTCCTTCTGAAGGGTGATCGCGGCACCGAGCCCGGAGAATCCGGCCCCGATGATCAGCACGCCGACATGGACGCCGGTAGCCGCGAAATGCCAAGCGGCGCAGCGATCGTCACCACTGTAGTAGCTGATCTCATCCATAGCCTCGGTCCCTGGTTCATCCGCGGTGTAACCCCTTCCGGGGTGTCGGTTGACCCGAAACTACGGCGGCGATGCGGCGGACGGAATCGCCTGATGCACACACTTGACAGTGCGGGGTGTGCCGTGGCACACCGGTTTAGCAGGGGCCGGGACGGCAGGGAGCAGGGGTGCCGTCGCATACCTCGATGGGGCAAGTGTGTGCCGTCGGCGATTTCCCGTAGCCCGCCATCGTCTTAGGTTGGTCCCCGGCGCTGGACCGTGTAAGGCCAAGCAAACCGACGCCGACGGGTCGATAGCAAGGACACTGCGATGAAAGTTCACCACCTCAACTGCGGCACCATGAACCCGCCCGCCACCGCCTCGGTGATATGTCACGTGCTACTCGTCGAAACCGACAGCGGCCTGGTGCTCATCGACACCGGCTTCGGCTCACACGACTGCGCGGACCCCGCCGGGCGGGTCGGACCGCTGCGCCATTTCCTCAGACCCGTCCTCAGCCACGAAGAAACCGCCGCCCACCAAATCGAGCAACTCGGCTTCCACCGTGACGATGTCCGCCACATCGTCGTCACACACCTCGACCTGGACCACATCGGCGGTCTGTCCGACTTCCCGCACGCCCAAGTCCACGTCACCGCGGCCGAGGCGCTCGGCGCAATCACCTCCCCGTCGCGGTTCGAGAAGACGCGCTACAGATGCGCTCAATGGGCACACAAGCCCAACATCGTTGAACATGACCCGCGGGGGGAGAAGTGGCGTGGCTTCGCCGCGGCCAAGGAACTTGACGAGATCTCCCCGGGCATAGTCCTGATCTCGCTGCCAGGCCACACCCGCGGGCACGCCTGTGTGGCCGTCGACGCCGGCCACCGATGGGTGCTGCACGGTGGCGATTCGTTCTTCCACCACGCCACCCTCGACCGTCGCACCCGTGTCCCTCGTGCCCTCGCGGCCATGGAAGCCCTTATCGCATTCGATCGAAAAATGGTGCGAGACAACCATGCCCGCCTCGCAGAGCTCTACCGGCGCGCAGACCCCGACTTATACGTCGTCTGCGCTCACGACCCGACTTTGTACAAGCGCGCACACGCACATGCGTAGCGCTCGGCCATTTGACGGCCGCCCGATGGTCGACGGCGACATTGAGGTGACCGCTTTTGGGAGCGCGGTCGGCCACGTTGAATGCACCGGCGGCGGATGCCACTCGGCGGTTCACAAGCTAGTTAGCTGGTGCGGCAAATCTGATCCCAGCACAGTCCCAGCAGCCAGGGCTTTACGCTGGTTGCCCGCAAACCTCCGCAAGTCAACCGATAGTCTCCGCTGCCTCGCGAGCCCAGTGCCAGATGCCTTGCGGCACGGGGCAGATGGGAGCCAGGCTATCGACTTGACCAGCATCAACGCTGGTTAGCTGAAACCTGCCGCAAACGCCAGGGATCTACTGTAAATCCGTCGGCTTACGCCTACACAGGTTCGAATCCTGTACCTGCCACCAAGGTCGGGTCCTCGACGTCGTCCACGACGTCAGCCATCCAACGTCCTGCCTGTATGACATGCCACCGCTAGGCGGCCTGCCGAATCAGTCGAGGATCCTTCGTGCGACGTTGGTGCTGACGAGGTCGAGGAGTTCATCGCCACGGCCGGCCAGGATGGTTCGGATTGCGTACAGCGAGAACCCCTTTACCTGCTCGGCGGTGATCGTCGGCGGGATGGTGAGCTCCTGACGCGCAGTGACGACGTCGATGACCGCGGGCCCGTCATGCGCGAACGCGTCTTCCAACGCCGCGTTGAGGTCAGCGGGCTGTTCGACACGGTGCGCGAAGAGTCCGACCGCGCGCGCCACCGCGGCGAAGTCGACCGCCGCCAAGTCGGTGCCGAAATTCACGATGCCGGCGGCCTTCATCTCCAACTCGACGAAACCCAGCGATGAGTTGTTGAACACGATCACCTTCACCGGCAGTCGATTCTGCTTGAGTGTCACCAGTTCCCCGAACAGCATCGTCAGGCCGCCGTCCCCCGCCAGCGCGACAACCTGTCGGCCACGGTCAACAGTCTGTGCACCGATCGCATGCGAGAGTGCACCGGCCATGCTCCCGTGCGTCGCCGACCCGATCAGACGGCGCCGACCGTTCATCGTCAGGTACCGGGCGGCCCAAATCGTGGGTGTGCCTACGTCATAGGTGAACACCGCATCATCGCTTGCCAGTTGACTGGCGAGCCGCGCAACGTATTCCGGCCGGATCGGCGTGCGGTCGCGGTCGTTGACCGCCAGGTCGTCAAGCGACTTGCGGGTCTTGCGGTAGTGCTTTAGCGCGCGATCCAAGTGGTCGCGGTCGGATGCCGGGGAGACCAGTGGCTGCAACGCACTAATCGTGTCCTTCACCGTGCCAAGCAATCCGAGATCGACATGTGCGCGCCTGCCGATATGGCTCCCGTCGATGTCGACCTGAATGATGGTGGCGTTGGTGGGATAGAACTGCCGGTAAGGGAAGTCGGTGCCCAGCATCAGCAGCACATCGGCCTCCTTGATCGCCTTGTATCCGGAGGCGAAGCCGAGCAGCCCGGTCATGCCGACGTCGTGGGGATTGTCGTACTCCATATGCTCCTTGCCACGCAACGCGTGCACAATCGGCGCCCGCAAAGTCCCTGCGAGCTCAACCACTTCGTCGTGTGCCCCGGCGCACCCCGCACCGGCAAGGATCGTGGTGCGTGTCGAGCGGTTGAGGATTTCGGCGGCCTGGCGCAAAGACTCGTCGGTGGGCCGCAGCACTGAGCGGGTAGGCAAAACCGGCCCGATCTTCCAGTCCGGGCTACTCAGCTGGCTGAGGAAAACTTCACCCGGTACCACAACAACGGCGACGCCTCGCTGTTCAATCGCGGACCGCATCGCCATCTCGAAGATGCGTGGCGCCATTTGCGCCTTGCTGACGAGCTCGCAATACACGCTGCACTCACGGAACAGCTCCTGCGGGTGCGTCTCCTGGAAGTACTGCGAACCGACTTCATCCAGCGGTATCTGCGCCGCGATCGCTAGCACCGGAACACGAGTGCGTTGCGCGTCGAACAACCCGTTGATTAGATGCAGATTGCCCGGCCCACAGCTGCCGGCACATACCGCCAGGCCGCCGGTCAAAGCGGCGTCGGCCGCGGCGGCGAAGGCCGCGGCTTCCTCGTGACGTACGTGTTCCCAACTAATCCGGCCCGAGCGGCGGATCGCATCGGTAAATCCGTTGAGGCTGTCGCCCGGTAGGCCATAGACACGGGCTATCCCGCTGGCTTCGAGTGCTGCGATGATGTGCTGCGCAACGGTTGGCAATGCCTCGTCTCCTCGATCATCCTTCGGTCGTGCGCACCGTGTTCGGCACGGTTACGCGCCGGCGAGTCCATCGCCGATCATGTTGATGGGCTTGACGATTGAGTCAAACTGTTCGGCGGTGACTTGCCCGGAGGCCAGTGCGGCCTCCCGCAGGGTGGTGTTGTCAGCGACTGCGGCTTCGGCGATGTGCGCGGCGTTCTGGTAGCCGATCACCGGGCTCAACGCGGTCACGAGCATGGCGCTGTTGTCGACGTAGCCGGCGATGCGCTCGGTGTTGAGCGAGGTGCCTTTCACCGAATACTCGAGGAATTTCGCGCAGCCATCGCCAAGGATGCGCGCCGAGTGCAAAACATTGTTGATGATGACCGGGCGCATCGCGTTGAGTTCGAAATTGCCTTGCGAGCCCGCCAGTGCGACGGCGGTGTCGTTGCCGATCACCTGAATGGCGATCATCACCAATGCCTCACACTGCGTGGGGTTCACCTTGCCCGGCATGATCGAGGAACCCGGCTCGTTGGCCGGCAGGATCAGCTCTCCCAGGCCGCAGCGCGGCCCGGACGCCAGCCACCGCATGTCGTTGGCGATCTTCATCAATGCGACCGCCAAACCGCGAAGTCCGGCGTGAGCGCGCACCATCGGGTCCAGCGACCCCAGCGCAGCGAATTTGTTCGACGCGGTGATGTAGGGCTTGCCGGTGAGTTCGGCGAGGGAGGCAGCCACCTCGCGGCTAAACCCCTTCGGGGCATTGAGGCCAGTACCTACCGCGGTGCCGCCAACAGCCAATTCCAACAAGCTGTTCCGGACGTGGTCGAGCTCGTCCAGGCACGCTTGAAGTTGTGCAGCCCAGCCTGACCATTCCTGTCCGACGCTAAGCGGTACGGCGTCTTCCAGATGGGTGCGGCCGATCTTGACGACGTCCATCCATTGCGCGGACTTGTCGGCGATCTCCTCCTGCAGCGCTTTCACCGATGGGACGAGCCGTTCATCGATCTCGGTGAGCGCGGCGATGTGCATCGCGGTGGGGAAGGTGTCGTTGCTGCTTTGGCCCATGTTGACGTGGTCGTTCGGGCCCACCGGATTCTGGCTGCCCAGCTCGCCACCGAGCAGCTGAATGGCGCGGTTGGACAGCACCTCGTTGACGTTCATGTTGCTCTGCGTGCCCGAACCGGTCTGCCACACATACAGCGGGAACTGATCGTCGAGCTTGCCTGCAATCGCTTCCTCGGCCGCCTGAACAATCACCCTGGCCCGCCACGGCTCCAGGCGCCCGGCGCGCTCATTCACCAGGGCGCAGGCCTTTTTGATCAGACCGTAGGCCCGGTACACCTCGATCGGCATATCGTCGTTGCCGATGGAGAAGTGCTGCAATGACCGCTGCGTCTGCGCGCCCCAATACCGATCGGCGGGCACTTCGACGGTTCCGAGGCTGTCGAATTCTGTTCGCGTTCCTGTTGCATCTATTCCGATCGGACGGTCCGCATACGTAGGCGCTGGGTTATCGGACTGAACGGACACAACAGACCTCCTGTCGGCGATATGCAGTCGCGGCCGCGGATTCGTTGGACGTGTCGGGAAAATTCCTTCATCGAAGCGCCAATCCCGTTGCCGCCGAGGGCTGGTGCGCAGCGGGTGGTGTCGTAGCTGGCGAGCTTCACCTCCGAGAGGATCCGCTGCTGTCCGGTCGCAGGACGGCAATTGGCACTTCTCGGTACTCCGGGTGAGTTCATCAGGCACGGTATCGATCTGCCGCTAAGTTTCACTCACGCTGGCACTGGGGGGTATTCGGGTGTCCAGCGCACCTGCGTGATGCGCTCGGCCAGTTCTTCGTCGCTACGTTTCGGGGCGACTCCGTCCGCGACGGCTTGGACGCCGACCGCGTGGGCGATGCGCATCGCCACATCGGGGACGTCCGACCACGCCGGCAGCAGCGGCATATCCGGGTCGTCAAGGGCGGGCGAGGCATCTCCGAGGGTGGCGGCCGCGACCCGCATCATCTCGTCAGTGACTCTGGTGGCCTGCGCAGCGGTGACGGCCAACCCCATCGCGGGGAAGATGTAGACGTTGTTGCACTGGGCGATTGGTTGTTCCACGCCGTTTCGCCGCACCGGTGGAAATGGTGAGCCCGTGGCGATCAGCGCACGCCCGTCGGTCCATTCGTTCAATTCGGACGGACGGGCTTCGGCACGGCTTGTCGGGTTAGACAGCGGGAAGATGATCGGCCGCTCGGTCTTACCGGCGAGCTCCCGCACGATTTTCTCGGTGAACGCACCAGCCGCCGTGGACAGCCCCAGCAGGACGCCGACGTCAACGTTGTGCACGACATCGGCCAGTTGGGCGGGCCCGGTCAGACCCCAATCCGCCAGGCGGTTGGCCGGCTGGACAAGCTTGCGCTGTTCCGGGGTTAGGTCCGTGCGGTCGTCGGTGAGCAGTCCCACTATGTCCACGACCCAGATCCGCGCCGCCGCGTCACGTTCGGTTAGACCCTCCGACATCATCTCGCGCTGGATCATCTCGAGCACGCCGATGCCGGCCGAGCCCGCACCGAGCATCACGACCTGCTGCTGCGACAGCGGGCGGCCGGCCACCTTCGCCGCACCGTGCAGCGCGCCGACGGTGACCGCGGCGGTGCCCTGGATGTCGTCGTTGAAGGTGAGCAGCTTGTCGCGGTAGCGCTGCAGGATCGGCAGCGCGTGCACAGTGGCGAAGTCTTCCCATTGCAGCAGCACGTCCGGCAGTTCTTCCCGGACCGCGGCGACGAAATCGTCGATGAACGAGTAGTACTCGTCGTCACCAATCCGCCGGTGACGCCAGCCGAGGTACTGCGGGTCGTCGAGGAGCTCCACGTTGTCGGTGCCTACGTCGAGCACGATCGGAAGCGTGCGGGCCGGTGTGATGCCGCCGATGAGGGTGTAGAGCGAGAGCTTCCCGATCGGGATCCCCATCCCGCCGATCCCCTGATCTCCCAGGCCGAGGATGCGCTGCCCGTCGGTCACCACGATCACGTCCACGTCGCGCTGTGGGCGGTTGCGCAGTACTTCGCGGAGCAGTTCGCGGTCGGGATAGGACACGAAAAGCCCCCGAGGCCGTCGGTAGATCTCGCTGAATCGTTGGCAGGCTTCGCCAACGGTCGGGGTGTATACGATCGGCATTGTCTCGGGGATATGGTCGCGCAACACCCGGTAAAACAGAGTCTCGTTGCGATCCTGCAACCCGCGCAGATAGATGTGCTTGTCGAGATCCTCACGGTAAGTGGAGAATTCGTGCCAGCAATGCTCCGCTTGCTGAGCAAGGGTCTTCTCGGCGGTCGGCAGCAAACCCAGAAGACCCATCTTGCGGCGCTCGGCGCGGGTGAACGCGGTGCCCTTGGTCGTCAACGCGTCAAGAAGCGTGGCTTTGCCGGTTTTCTGCTCGGGCATCGAGAAGGTCCCTTCTAGCATTCCCTCGCGACGGTTACACGCTATAACGCGTCTTGGCCGACCGACAGGGGCGATGCGGCGGCCGAAGTCGGCAGCCTGTGCGGTCATCACGACCGGCTCGTTTTGTAGAGGCCGGCGCCGCAGTAGTTTGGAGCGCGCCGGCGGCGCAGGCCAAAGACCGGCGCGCTTCGACAAAATGTGTGCCCGGGCCGGGCCGCATCGTCATCGTGAAGCGCCCAGACGGCCAGACGGGGGCCAGCCGGTCAGAGTCGTGACTGCGCGCGTGCGTCACCGAGGCCGGCGCTACGTCGCGCTGACCGATCGCTCCCAGATTGCGGCCCGAACGCGGCTAGTGGACGGGAGCAGCTCACCGACTGCGTTTTACTCTGAACCCCGCTCGCGCCGCGCAGGCCCGGCCTCGTTGGCTTCTCGTGACAGCCTGAGTGAGGGGCGGCGTGGCGCTATCGGGGTCGACGGCCAGCGCCGCGTTCCCGTCCACAATGCCGGTGGCGCGTCGAGTTGCTTTGCAAGCAGGAGCGCCGCGGCGTCGTAGTTGGCCCGCCACCCGCGAAAATGCGGCCACGCTTCCTCATCCGAGCGTTCGATCGGGTAGCCGAGCTCGCGTAACATTGTGGTCGCGCTCCGAAAGTCGTCGTAGGACACCGATATTGGCGCATCCGGGTCTGGCTCATCGGGTGCCGATCGCAGCATTGTTCTGGTGACTTGCTCCAGCGCGACGAAACCCATCCGAAGCGCCAGCCGCGCCTCCAGTTTGGGTTCGCGCGACGGAGCCAGTGCCAGATGCAGGGCAGCGGCGTCCATCACCGCGATAAGCGAGGTCAGCCAGTGCGACAACGGCCGGGGCGAGCGGAGCCGGGCCAGCGTGAAATAGGTGGTGTGGGATTCGGCAACCTCGGCGGCCCACCGCTCCCAAGAGGTGAACAACTCTTCGAGGAGCGGTCGAGTGTCACCGGCCTCCATGCCCCACCGGGTGCGGGCCAAAATCTCCGGACCCCAGGCCGGGACACCGGAACGCGAGCCGAGCAGGCTGACTTCGGTTTCGCGCCGGTTGAATGCGGCGTACAGCGTGGGCAGGTAGCCCACCTGCAACCCGATAACGACCAGCCCAGTGAACGCGGCCAGGTATTCCAGCGTCGTGCTGCCGGTGCCGACCGGCGCGGCATACCCCAGGGTGAACATCGACGATCCAGCGTCGGAAAAAGCCTGTCCCAGGTGCCCATTCAGACTCGGCAGCAGCAATAGCGCGAAGCCGACAACGAGCAGGCCCAGCCACACCGCAAGCCGGATAAGCAAGGACAGCGGCGACTGCCATGCCAGGATCCGGTCTCGGCGCTCAAAGGAGCGGACCGCCCTAACCAACAGTAAGAAGGCGACGTCAAGGCACCGGTCGACTGCGCGCGATATCCGGGAATTGATGGCGCGGGGAACCACCAGTGTGCCCACGACACTGGACAACGTGACCATCACGACAACTATCCCGACGGCGAAGCCGAGCCACGCACCGATCATGCGATCATTCAAGCTAATCAGGATCAGCCGCTGACACACAGGTCGCACTGTGCAAACAGTGTTGCCGAATCCCGCCGCGCGAAGGTGGGCTAAGCGGCTTCGTCGGCCAGGTAGCGATAGCGGGTTGCCCGGCTCGCTCCGAGGTATTTGGCGATGTCCTTAGCGGTACGGCCATCAGCCTTCACCCGCTTGCGGTGGAGATGTGCTCAGCATTAGCGACCTTTTGGAGGCCGCCCAAACTTGGCGCCGTTTCGCTCGACACATTGCTCGCTTGAGCGCGGTGCGCGCTCTTTCACCAACTCGCGCTCGCATTCGGCAAGAGACCCTAAGGCTCCAATCATCATGCGCAGGGCCGCAGTTGAGGAATCGATGCCGTCAGTGGGGGATGGTGCAACATCCGGCTCGCGGCGCGGCGGCCCTCACCCACTTCTGGGAGACACTCGGCTAGCTCTCGGGATGCTTTGTCATCCCATCGCATCGGCCCACGCGATGTGGCCCTCGTATCCAAGCGAGGTAGCCATCGCGCGGTAGCGATCCCGATAATCGCTATAGCCGGTCTCTTCACCACGTGCCCGCGCCAGTAGGGCCCGCAGCCGCAGCAGCCAGATGTCTCGTATCACCAAACCCTCATCGGCTGGCGCGGCCGCTAACCGCTCGATCGCGGCCTCGGCTTCGGCCACGTCATTCTCGGCGCCCCGTTCGAGCAGTGTCTCCACCAGAACAGCGGTCGCTGAAATGCCCCACTGCAGTAGTTGTCCCGTGTGGACCAGATGGTCGACGGCGGCGCGCATGAGCGGTATTGCCTGATCGCGATCTCCACGCCGAACCCCGTCACGTGCTAAGTACACGTTGATGATCGGTAAATCGCCCAGGTTGTGTCCACCACGGAGGAACATTTCGCTGACCTCGGCCAGGAGCTGCTGTCCACGGTCATGCTCCGCCGCCGTTTGGCGGTGTACCAGCGCAAAGCCCAGCGTCACCCGGGCGTTCGACACGGCGAGATCGTCACCGGATCGTTCGGCAACCTGCAGGGCATCCTCGATCTCGCGCACTGCGAAATCGTCGGGCCTCAGCACGCCAAACGGTATCCCCGGGAAGTAGACATAGGTGACACCCCCGGCGTAGGACAGGGGGTCGGCGCTGCGGGCCATGGCCAGGCCGTGCCGCAGGTCGTCACGCCATCCGGGATGACCCAGGCAATAACGGGCCATCCCCAGCGACGCAAAGGCGACCGCCAACGGAGACCCGACAAGGAAGTTGCCTTTCGACGGATCACCGTCGGCCAGATCGATAACAGTCTGGGACCATCGCAGCACGTCACACCACTCGGCGCTCTCGATCTTGCCGTAGATCAGCGGCAAGGACAGCCCCACCGTCAAGGTCGCATCTCCGACCGACTCGGCGAGGGCCATGGCTTCCGATGCCAGCTGCGACGCCTCGCGCATCCGGCCCTGAAAAGCGTGATCCATCACTAGCCCCGCCATGGCGATGGCCAGTGACGCCTTATCTCCGGCGGCGGCGCACAACTCGCGCAACTCATCAAAGCGGTCACCGACCACATGTTCGTGGACTCGAAAGGCAATCCCGCACAACATGGTGCGCGGCGCAATGCGCATGGCTAGCCGGTTCGGATCATCGGCGGGTAGGGCGTCGGCAAGCTTTTGGGCGCGCTCCCAACTCAGTCGCGCTGCGGCAATGTCGCGGTTGGTCGCCCATGTTGCGGCACGCATGTGCCAACCGAAGGCGGCGTGCAGCTCGCCGGCGGCTTCGAGATGTTCGGCGATCAAGGCGGCATTCTCGTCAGCCGACGCGGGGTCACGCGCTTCTATCGCCGCCGCCAACCGCCGGTGCAGCTCAGCGCGGTCGGACTTGAGTTGCGCCTCATAGGACACCGCGCGAATCAGCGGATGGTGAAATACGTACTCGGGTTGCCGAGTGAATCTGACCTGATCGATGAGCTGGGCCGCCACCAAGTCAGATACGACTGGTTCGACCCCCAGCGCCGTCAGCAGGTCCAGGTTGAACCGCGAACCGATGACCGCCGCCGCGCTCAACGTGCGTTTGGCTTTCGGGTCGAGCCGATCGATGCGCGCGGCGATGGTCGCCTGCAAGGTAGCAGGCACCGTCACCTCAGCAGCCTCTGCCGACGACATGTACGCGCCACGCTGCCCGCGCAGCACTCCGCGTTCGGCCAGGTCGCGCACGATCTCCTCGGCGAAATACGGATTACCGGCGGCCCTGCCGGCGATCGTCTGGCCGAGCCCGACAACAGAGGGATCCGGCCCGAGAAGCCCGGTGATCAGTGCGGCAGTCTCCGAATCACGAAGTGGCGCAAGGGCTATGGTTTGTGCATCTGCCGCCCGAGTCAAGGCACCCCGATACTCGGGCCGATAGGTGACCAGCACCAGCGAGGACGTCTGCGGGATAACGGTGAGGAAGTCGGTGATCATCGACTCACTGACCTCATCGATCCAATGGGCGTCCTCAACGACATAGACCGCCGGGGTTTCGCGGGCCAACGCTGAGGCGTTGACCAAGGCGGTCAACCGGCGCCGACGCGCATCTGGATCGATCCGAGGAAGAGCTGCCTCGGGATTAGCGATGCCCAGCAGGTCGTCCAGCAACAGCAAGTCCTCAGCCTCGGCGTCCGAAGCCTGAGCGCGTATCCGATCGCGCGCTGCCAGCGGATCAAGACCCTCGACGCCGGTGGTGGCGCGCAGAAGCCGCGCGACGGCATGAAACGGAATCTGGCTGGTGTGCGATTCACAGAAGACGGTGAACACCGCGGCAGCACGCGCGGCTGCGATCGCAGAAACTTCACGCACGAGACGGCTTTTGCCAATACCCGGTGACCCCACCACGCCGACCACTACGCCGTGGCCGTCGATTGCACGGTCCAGCAAGCCTTCAACGGCGGACATCTCCCACCGCCTACCGACCAGATTCGATTCACCACGCCCGACAGCGCGATACCCTTCGCCCATGCCCAACAGCCGACGCGCGGGAACCGCATTTTCGATGCCCTTGATCTGAACCAACTCAGCGTCGCTGAGGTCCGCTCCGCCATCAACAAGTCGCGATGTGGATGCGCTGAGCATCACCCCACCCGGCGGAGCGACCGACTCCATCCGCTGCGCCATCCCCACCTGCTCACCGATGGCGGTGTAACCCAAAGCGCCCGAACCGATCTCACCGGCGATCACCTGACCGGAGTTAAGTCCTATGCGCAACTGTAGGTCCACACCGTCGCGGTCGTGGACTTCGACGGCAAGCCGCTTCGTCTCCTCCTGAATCCCTAACGCCGCCAGACAGGCGCGAACGGCGTGGTCCTCCAACGCCACCGGCGCGCCGAAGACGGCCATGACGCCGTCACCCGTGAACTTGTCGACTGTGCCGCCGAAACGCTGCACTACCATTGCCGCGCGATTGACCAACTCGGCCATGATCTCGCGCACCCGTTCGCTGCCCACCGTCGCAGCGAGGTCCATCGAGCGCACCACGTCGGCGAACAGCACCGTCACCTGCTTGTACTCCGCCGATCGGCTGACCTGTGTGACCGGTGCACCGCACTCGTTACAGAACTTGGAGTTCGGCGGCAGTTCGGTGCCGCACGACCCACACGGCACTCCCGCCGCTGTCAGCGCACCGCGACTACTGTCGTCCACGTCAGTATCGTGTCACCGCTGTTCAACGATGTCCGTGAAATCGCTGTGCCATCTGCGACACAGGGAGACTTAGTCGACCGCGGCTAACGGGTCGCCGTAATTGGCCTCGACGCGGCACTACCGTACACGCGCGACCACCACAGCAAGCTCATGAACTCTACGAGGCAGCGTTGCCCGCCCTAGATTGCGCCCACGCTCAGCGCCTCGTCGTCAGCGAAGCAGGTCATCGGCACCCGGCGCCTGGACAGCAGTGACTCCATGGCGTCGCCCGCCACGGGGCGCGAGAAGAGGAAACCCTGCGCCCGGTGACATCCATGCTCTATCAAAGTCTGTGCGGCAGCTGCCGTCTCAACGCCTTCAGCGACCAGTTGCAGGCCGAAGGCCTCAGCGAGCCCGATGATGGCGCGAACGATGGCCAGGTCGCTGACGTTGCTGCCCAAGTCGCGGACGAACCCGGTGTCGATCTTGAGCATGTCGACCGGAAGGGACTTCAGGTGCGATAGCACCGCATAGCCGGTGCCGAAGTCGTCGATGGCAATCTGGACCCCGACTTCCTTGAGCGCCGAGAGCGTTTTGCGAGTGGTTTCGATGTCGTGCACCACGGCACGCTCGGTGATTTCGAGGCATACCGATCCGCTGTCGATGCCGAACTCCTCAATGGTGTCGGCAACACTACGGACGAAGCCGCGAGTGACCAGTTGAACGGGCGACACATTGATGCGCATTATCGCGCCTTGCCCCACCCCGTTGGATCGCCACCGGCTCAATTCGGCGCAGGCGCTTCGCATCACCCATCGGCCTAACTCTGCGGCGAGGTTGGTCGATTCGGCTACGCCGATGAACGAATCCGGTAGCAGCAGCCCGCGCGTCGGGTGTCGCCAACGGACCAGCGCCTCGGCCCCCAGGATCGTGCGGGTTAACAGGTCGACTTCGGGCAGGTAATGCAGCAGCAGAGCGTCGCTGTCGATGCCCGCTTGCAGATGGAGTTCGATATCGTTGCGGAAGACGATGTTGCGGGAGATGTCAGTGGTGCACACTGCGACTTGGTTGCCGCCCGCGCGCTTTGCCGTCAGGGCGGCCTCGTCGGCACGACGGAGTACATCCGCGGCATTGTCGCGTCCCGGCCTGCCCACCGCCATCCCGATGCTGACGGAGGGAGTGATCACATCGTCGCCGATCTTCAGGGGACCGCGCAACGTCGTCTGAAGCCGGTGCGCGAGTGATTCCGCGGTTCCAGTTAGCATCGCCCGGTCCGGAAAGACCAGGAATTCGTCCCCGCCGATCCGACCGATTGAGCCCAGTCCTCGCATGCTCGCCTGAAGTCGTTCGGCGAATACGCGGAGGAAAAAATCGCCGGCGGCGTGGCCGAAGTAGTCGTTGATCGACTTCAGTCGGTCGAGGTCGAGATACAAGACCGCGACGGGTCCCGGGTGTCCCGCCGCGAGTCTTTCGGAAAGTTGCGCAACAACCGATCGACGATTGTGCAGACCGGTCAAATCGTCATGCTCAGCCAGGTATCGAAGCTTTTCTTCGGCGGCGATGCGGACCTGGAGCTGTGCAAATAAAGTGGCGACCGCCCCGAGCGTGCGCACCTCTTGCTGCTTCCACTTCCTGCCACGAAAGTTAACGAAGCCAAGCACACCGGTGGTCACGCCCTTTGAAACCAGCGGTGCAGCGGCCATCCAGGGCGTCGCGACGCGGCGCCTTCCCGTGATCTGGCGTTGGAAAGCCTTGTAAGCATAGTTTGTGGAGGCCGGCGGCCGAATCACAACCGGTTCCGCGGGCTGAATCACCAGCGGTTCCTTGCCATGCGCGCAAGGGGCGAAGACGTCGTCGGCGCTAGTGAAGTCGACAATCGGCAGGAGATCTGCCTGTGGACGGTTGGGTCGCGGTGGCCATTCCCCGATCAATTTGGAGGCCCCGATGGTTTGGTCGTTGTGGCGTAAGAAGCCGGTGTCCGCGTCGAACAGGTGGACGAGCCTCGCCAGTACCTCTTCGCTCACAGTGGCAGCGGTGGATGCGTTAGCCTCCATCAGTTGGGCGGCAACGGAGGTGACGAACTCTAGGTCGCGCTGCACAGTTACTCGATTGCCTTGGTGCGGACGATCTCAACCGATTCAAGCGCGTCATCGGAGAATTCGGCCCATGCCGGCCCGGTCTTGTGCGGTGTCTCGGTCATCGTTGGACTCCTCAAACATCCAGGTGGTTGCCGTTGTTCGCAGGACGCGGAGACCAACCTTTTTACGCGGGTGGCTAACGCGAGTGGCTAACGCGAGTGCCAACGCTGAGACCTTCGCCACCCGGCACGAGTGACTATAGTCCCTTCATCGCGCGATCGCTTGGCCCCTCGGCATCGGTGGTCTGCTTCCTCCGAGACCAACGGTGCAGCGGCCACCGAGGTTGCACCACCGCCGCGCAGCGGTCGTCGACCTCGGCCATAATCTCGCGGAGCCGCTCGGCACCCACCGCGGCCGCGATGTCCATGGAGTGCACCACATCGGCGAACAAGACGGTGACCTGCTTGTGCTCGGCCGGGTATCGCCGTCTTTGACTGGTGAGCCGCAGCCGTGGCAAAACCGGGCGTTCTCCAGAGGCTCAGTGCCAGAATCGGCGGTCACGTCATAGCCTCAGCCATTGCGATCTGGCCTTCGAGGCCTATCGAGCTCGCTTTCGCGCGGTAGCGGTCCCGCCACTCGTGATAGCTCTGCTGATCGCCGCGGCAACGGGCGAGTAGCGCCCGCATCCGCAACAGCGCCACCTCATTCACAACGAAGCCCGGCTCGGTCGGAACGGCGGCCAGCCGCTCGACGGCAACCTCTGCGTCTTGCAGGTCAGCATCTGCGGCGCGGGCAACCAGCGATTCGACAAGAACCGCTACTGCCGCCGCGCGAAAGGCCATCTCGCCGGATTCGTATTCCTGGTCGACGATCGCCCTTGACAATTCGATCGCGCCGTCGAGATCGCCCGTACGGAGCTTCTCCTTCGCATAGTGCAGCTCAATGACCGGCCGCATGGCGAAGCTGAATTGCTCGCGCAGAATGGCATCGTGAGCTTGGTTGAGCAGGTCGAACCCCTCCTCGCGGTCCTGGCGGTCGTGGTGAACAAGGGCAAGACCTCGCACGAACCGTGCGGTGGCAAGAGGGAAATCGTCGCCGGAGCGCTCCGCGGCGTCGAGCATCTCAGCCGTGTTGCGCAACGAATCGGCGTCGACGACGAGCGCACCGTTCACGAGGGCGAATCCGAATCCGTACATCATTACCAGCGAGCGCATCGTCGGGTTGAACGTGCGGGCCATCTCGAAGGCCGCTTTGAGGTCGGACTTCCACCCCGGAAGTGCCAGGCAGCACCGTGCGGTGCCGCGGAATGTGATCGCGGCAGCCAGCGGTGATTCGAGTATCAGATTGCCCTTGCGGACGTCTCCGTCAGCGAGGTCAATACACTGCTGCGCTAACCGCAGGATCTCCGCCATCTCGCCGGTGAAGCGCTTGACGGCCATGGCCGCGTACAGCAGCGCGAGGGTCAGGGTCGGGTCGCCAATGGACTCGATCAAGCCGACGTACTCAGAGGTCAATAGATCCGCTTCACGGAACATCGCGCGGATGGCAAGCACGGTCACTTGCCCGGCCATTCCAATGGCGAGCGACACTTTGTCGCCCGCCTCTCCGGTCAATTGCCGGAGTTCCTCGAAACCGGTGTTTTCGATCTTGTCAACGATCCTCCAGGAAGTCCCACACACCAATGTCAGCGGTTTAATACGCATCGACATTCGGGCGGGGTCGTCGACGGCGAGCTGATCGGCTACCTGGCGCGCACGCTGCCAACTCATGCGGGCGGCGCGAATATCGCGGCTGATTGACCACGTTCCGGCACGCATATGCCAGTCGAACGCCTCGTGCAGGTCACCGGCGGTTTATTTCCCGATAGCCCGTTCTCGTCGAGCGAGTCCGGATGGTGCTCCCGGATGATGTCCGCCAAGCGCCGGTGCAGGTCTGCGCGCTCCGATTTGAGTTGTGATCCGTAGGCGACCGTACGGATCAGCGGGTGACGAAACGAATATTCCGCGCGCGGCGTGAACATCACCTGGTCAATCAGTTCGGCTTCGATGAGGCCGGTCAAGGCGGTCGTGTCGGCGAGGTTGGCCAGCAGGCCGACGTCGAACCTCTGGCCGATCACCGCGGCGGCGTAAAGCGTGCGTTTGGCCGCCGGGTCGAGCCGGTCGATACGCGCTGCGATGGCCACTTGCAGACTAGCCGGCACCTCTACCTCACTGGCGCCACTCGGGCAGGTGTACGTCCCGGGGGCACCATGCAGCACGCCCCGGTCGGCGAGATCACGCACGATCTCCTCGGTGAAGAACGGATTGCCTGCAGCCCGGTCAGCGATCTGGGCGGTGAGCCCGCCCAGAGAGGGATCCGTACCGAGCAATTCCGCAACGAGCGTCGTCGTCTGGTGGTTGTTCAACGGCGCCAACGCGATTGTCTGGCCTCCGGGAGTCCGGCTCAATGGTCCGCTGTATTCGGGACGATAGGTGATGAGCACCAGGGACGGGGTCTGTGGAACCACCGACAAGAAACCGGTGAGCAACCGTTCGCTGCTCTGGTCGATCCAGTGCACGTCCTCGACCACGTAGACGACCGGGGTTGTGCGAACCAGGGACGCCGAATTGACGAGCGCGGTCACCCGTCGCCGGCGGGCATCGGGGGCAATGTCCGGTAGCGGCAGTGTGGTGTCACGGATCCCGAGCACGTCGTCGAGAAACAACAGGTCTGTGGGCTCGGCGTCGGGAATTCGTATCCGCACGCGCGCCCTGGCATCTTCTGAACACCCATCACCGGCAGATCATCACCCCGTCACCAACACCAAATACCCAGCTTCTCACCCAGCGTGCCCTCTAGCACACCGTTGGCGCCCTGGCCAATGAACTGCGGGATCGTCGGCGTACCGCCAGTGCCCATGATCAGCTCGTTGACCAAGGAGACGTAGAGCGGGATGTCCTCGAGAGTCGGATAAGCCGGCCATGCTAGGTCTCTCCAAGTCAGAAACATATACTGACCCAAAACGTTGACGATCGATGCGTTCTCCATGTTCTTGCAGATCTTCTCGCCGTTGTTGCTGATGTGCTGCGTGATATCTGTCTGGCACGCGCGCGCGATACCGGCGATGGCCATCGACATGACGCCGGCCCAGTTCAAACTGCTCTCGACGTAATGCAGCTTTTACGCTGGTTCGACGAGCACACCTCCCATCGCCGCTCCTATCATCCGCTTTTTCACGTCGGACCCTTAGGCAGTGGCTAGCTGACCTCCCACTCCCTCCCCACGCGACCCGGAATGCGCGCAACCGGTGACAGGGGTGTTCAGGCCGAATTGCGTTGACGCGCGGGGCTCAGCCCGCGGTGGAACGCTCGTCCACCACGTAGGCTCGCGTTGCGGCTCGATCAATGAAGTTCTCTTCGTCTCGGGCAATCTCATCGACGCCAAGACTGGCCATCCAGGCGGACAAGTCGTCCCGGTCGGCAAAGACGAGTTCGGTCATGCAGTCAAAGCTGATCTCGTCACCTTCGATGTTGAACGCGTCCCCACGTTGGATGTAGTTGCGCTTGTAGACCATCGGCGTGAATGCCTTGCTCAGCACCAGTGGTACGTGGTTGTGCTCGTAGTAGTCGGCGAACTCCTGTGGCGACAGGCCGGGCTTGCACTTCAGGTATCCGAAAACTTTGATCATCGGGCCACTCCTGGATGAGCCGTCGGGGCTTGATGCCGGCTTCATAGTTGAGGCGTCGCGGGCTGGGATGCCTAGGTTTCAGCGTAGTAGGCGGCTTCGTGCTCCTCGGGCGGGACGTAGTCGAGCCGGCTGTGCAGGCGGCGATTGTTGTACCAGTTGACCCACTCCATCGTCGCGTACTCGACGTCGTCGATCGCGCGCAACGGGCCCGCCAGGAACCGCCTGCCGCGGCCGACGGCTTCGGTCTTGAACAACCCGATCGTGGTCTCGGCCAGTGCGTTGTCGTACGCGTCGCCGACACCGCCGATGGATGCCGCAATCCCGTTCAGGACAAGGGTTTTCGCAAACGCTATCGACGTATATTTATTGCGACCCGGCATCGCCGTGATGAATCAGTCCGCTCGCCACAGTGCGGTCGGTATTATCGTCCGTCGTGGGAGCACACGGTACCGCGTCGTGCATGAGCTGTGACGGTGTGCGCTGAAACACCGCCGACGCCAAGGGGGTCCGTCGCTCCACCGACAAAATGTCGGCGGGGACCACCATGTCCATGTGAGCCTCCCCGGCATATCAGTCAGCGACACAACAGGACCTTGCCACAGCTCAGTGCGTTCAATCCCGTACGGTGCCAATGATTTAGGCGTCGACAGGGTTGGTGCGCACGTTGATAAGGGTAGGTCGTTCGCGATCGGCAATACCCGATTCCACGAGCTTGATGACCTCGTCAGTGGTGTGTGCTTCGTGGGCGTCCACGCCGTAGCTGGCGGCGGTGCCTACGACATTCAGACCGGGCAGGTCCAGTCCGGGAACCCCCGGCGTTTTCTCCCACTTGCCGAACTCTTTGAGGACGCCGTATTCGGCGTTGGAGGCGACCACGATGGTCAGCGGGATCCGGTAATGCGACGCCGTCCACAGCGCGGTGATCGCGTAATGCATGGAACCGTCGCCCATCAACGCGACGACGGGGCGATCCGGGGCGGCAAGTTGAGCGCCTACAGCCGCTGGTAGCCCAAAGCCCAGTCCGCCACCGGCGGCTGATAGGTGCGAGAACTGGTTGCCGGGCCGAATACCGGTAGTGATGGGGAACTCGTTGCTGCCGCCCTCGCTGACCCACAGCGTGTCTGGGGGTGCGGCATGCCCGACGGCCGCCCATAGTGTTTCGGGTTTGAGCGGTGTTTCCGCGTGCTCGATGTCGGGGATCGGGGCGCGCGGCGGTGGAACGGGTCGCTGGGTTGGTTTGGCCGCCGCAGCGAACAGGGCCTGAGCGGCGCAGCGCAGGTCGGCGATGATCGCGTCCCCCACCGGGGCCCGGGCGGCTTCGTCGGGATCGTTGGTGATGTGAATCAGGCTTGTGCCTTGGGGCAGATAAGGTCCGGCGACGCGCGGGTAGTACCGGAACACCGGTGCCCCGATCACCACTACCAAGTCGCGGCCCGTTAATGCTTGGGAGATCCAGCCCGCACCGGGTGGCAGCATGCCCTGATACAACGGGTGATTCTCGGGGAATCCACTCCACCCGGTCAGTGGGGCCGTCCACACGACAGACTGGGTGCGTTCGGCCAACCCGATCACGGCGTCCCACGCCCCGTAGCGTTCCACATCGCCACCCACGATCAGCGCCGGTGACGTTGCGGCCTGGATGCGCGCACAGATCTCCTCGGCGAGATCTGCCGGAAAGCCCACGGCCCGGGTAACTTTGCGGTCGCGCACCACGGCAACGTCCGCGGCCTGGGTGTCGTCGAGCTCGACCTGCATGTCGTCCATCGGCAACGACACGAACACCGGCCCCATCGGCGGCGTTGTAGCCAGGTGGATGGCATGGGCGAGCACAGCAGGAGTCTCGCTGGCGATTGCCGGTTCGGCCGCCCACTTCACGAACGGCTTAGGCACCGTCGTCGGCTCGATGTTGGTCAGCAGGCAGTACTGGTTTTGCATGAAGCGGCGCTGATTTCCGGCGGTGACGATCAACGGGGTCTTGTTGACGAATGCGTTGTAAAGCGCGCCTTGGGCGTTGCCCAGGCCGGGTGCGGTGTGAACGTTCACCACAGCGGGTCGACCGGTGACTTGCGCATAGGCATCGGCCATCCCCACCGGCACCATCTCCTGCAGTCCCAGCACGTAGCGGAAATCTTCAGGAAAATCCTCCAGCAGGGTCAGCTCTGACGAGCCCGGATTACCGAACCACGTGGTCAGCCCGTACTTGCGGAACAGGTCGATAGTTGCTTGCCGAACGCTACTCATGTCGGTCGTCCTTTCCAATTCGATTTGAGCTCACTCCGGTTAGAGCCACCTCGGTGAGCAACCGACTCTTCCCAATGCCCGGCGGGCCCTCGATGACCAGCACACCCCCGCGCCCCTGCACCAGCGCCGTCACCAGTGCGCCGATCACCTTCAACTCGGCCGCCCGGCCCCGAATCGGCGGAGTTGCGAGCCGCTGGGCGCCGACATCAAATCGGCCGGTTGAAGGCCGCACGGGGTGTCCTGTCTACCGTTACTGAACTGCCACTGCAGTGCACGTCATTGTAGGCATCCGCCCATCCACGCGGAATACACGTCGATGGAGCGCCGAGCGGGAAATCCCACGCCAGCCGACGAGTCCGGGCAGGACTTCGAAGTGAGCCGCGACGACTCAGAACCACGGGCCGGGGTAGTGGCCGTCCTGGTCTTGCACCATCACGATGTCCTTGCAATCTCCATTCAAGGCCGCAGCATTCTCACCGCGGCATACCAGCGTCCAGCCCGATATGCGCGCGAAAGGCCGCACAGACCAGGTCGTCGAGATGGGATCAGTAGCGGGCAAGGCGAGGACGGCAAAAGTGTCGCCGATGTTCGTGATGTAGAGGTGGCCTTCAAAGAACGCCAATTTGGAAATCGACATCTTGCTCGCGTCTTCGCGGGTCTTCAACAAATCCCACTGTTGTGTCCGCAGGTTCCACACCCCGAACCCGAACTGCGAATTATCCGAGTTGCGACCGTCGACGAATAATTTCCCGTCCGACAACGTGGCGGCCAACCCACCGCCGGAAATCCGGTCGGAATCGCCGATCTTGATGATGGATTTGGAGTTCAGGTCGAAGAACATGGTCGACATGACCGTGGGCGAGTCCTGGTGAGTGATCTTCACGAGTTTGTCTGGCCCATCGGATAATTCGGCATCGACAGCCAATACATCGTTGTCCTGATATATCGCTTCCCCGTTCGGCCGGCGCAGCTCGGCTCCCGACGTCTTGCCCTCCGTCGTGTTCCGCTGGAATGCAAGAACGTCCTGCCAGACCCGGCCCGGCTGCGGGTCGTTCCACATCATCGAAAGTCGGTACCGGAAAGGATGACGGTCCGCGGCGGTGACGCGGTGGCGTGGCCATCGGTGAAGGCGTTCACCCATGCCGACGCCGGATGCGGTCGCGGCGAGCCCCCATTCGTTTGTTGCGGTCAATTTCAGGTCAGGGGTGGGCGGCTGCAGCTCTTTGGCTGCCAACGGCTGGCCTGACTTGAAATCGAAGGCATAGGCGGTCGTCTTGGTGACTTCGGGTGCTGGCGCTTGGGCCGGCTTGACGGTCGTTACCAGGTAGACGACCTTCATATCGTCCGCTGTGCCCGTCAGCGCACACATGCCTCCGGTGAGATTCTCACCGGCGGGGACCGTGGGAAGCGCAGGCGCTACATATTGTCCTGTTTTGGTATCGAAGACTTTGGGGCGGATGTCGGCGAGTGCTGATTTGGCGGCCGAGAACTTTTCGGGACACCCGAAGTAGGCCGTGCCGCCGTAGCTTTTCCAATCTTTTTCCAACGGACCCGTAACCGGAGCCGGTGGCAGAACCGTGCTGGTGGTGGTCGTCGAAGTAGTGGAGGTAGGCGGTGTGAATGGGGGTGGCGATACGGTCGCCGAACACGAGGCGACGGCAAGGCAGATGGCGGGCGCGAAGAGGGCGAGCCTGTCTCTGGACATACGTCGCCCCTTAAGCAAACTCACCAGCAAACCCCCGTTAAGTTCGTGTAACCAACGAGCGTAAAGCCGTCCCGGTGCAACCGCGAATCCTGCATCGCGGTCTTGATCACGTGACCCCGGGTCGCTCTACCTTCGAAATCAAGTGGTACACCAAAAGCCATGAGCGGTCTGGCCGACGAGACACGGTGGATGGATGCCACAGATCAGGCGATGTTGGTGGCCAAGGGCGAGGTCACACCGAGCGAGCTGTTGGAAGCGGCGATCGAGCGCATCGAGCAGTCGAACCCGCCGTTGAACGCCGTGATCATGGAGTGGTTCGATCACGCCCGATCGGTGGCCGCCGATCCGGACCTGCCACACGGACCGTTCCGCGGCGTCCCGTTTCTACTCAAGGACCTCTACACGAGTTTCGCCGGTCAGACCCTGTCGAACGGCAATGTCGCGCTGAAAGAGGCGGGCAAGATCGACACCGCCGACACAACGCTGGTGGCCCGGTTCAAGGCGGCCGGGCTGGTCATCGCGGGGCGGACGAATAGCCCCGAGATGGGCAGCCTGCCGACCACGCAGCCACTGGCCTGGGGGCCGACCCGCAATCCGTGGGCGCTGGATCGCACGCCAGGTGGGTCGAGTGGTGGCGCCGCCGCTGCGGTGGCAGCCGGGATGGTGCCGTTCGCCAACGCCTCGGACGGGGGCGGGAGCATTCGCATCCCGGCTTCGTGCTGCGGGCTGTTGGGTCTCAAGCCGAGCCAGGGACGGATCACGGTCGGGCCGGCGCGCGCCGAGGCGGGACTGGGGGTCGAACTGTGCCTCAGCCGCACGGTGCGCGACACGGCGAGGCTGCTCGATGCGGTGCGCGGTCCCGGTATCGGCGACACCGTGATCGCACCGCCGCCGCAGCGGCCGTACGTCGAGGAGGTCGGCGCCGACCCCGGCCGGTTGCGCGTCGGGCTGCTCGACGTCCATCCGCGCGGCGGCTTCCTGCACGAGGACTGCGTGTCGGCGGTGCGCGCGGCGGGGACCATGTTGGAGGGGCTGGGGCACATCGTCGAACCGGCGTGGCCGGCATGTCTCGCCGGTACCACGTTGACCGAGGAATTCATGGTGCTGTGGGCGACACAGCTCGCGGTGGCGGCACGCGGGTTCGGCGAGACGCTTGGGCGTGAACTGACGGCGGACGACATCGAGCCGGTGAACTGGGCGCTCATCGAGCAGGCGCAGCGGATGACCGCCGTCGACTACGCGGCGGCGCAAGCGGCGGGGTGGGCGTTTCGCCGTACGCTGCAGGGGTGGTGGGCCGACGGCTGGGATTTGCTACTTACGCCAACACTGGCCGAACCGCCGCTGCCACTAACGGAATTCGAGAACCATCCCGAGCATCCGACCGCACCGATGCGCCGCGCCGGAGAGTTCGCCGCGTTCACTCCGCCGTTCAACATGAGCGGGCAGCCGGCGATCAGCCTTCCGCTGTACCGCAACGCCGAGGGCCTACCCATCGGAATCCAGCTCGCTGCCGCCTATGGCCGTGAGGACGTCCTCATTCGTGTTGCGTCCCAACTGGAGTCGGCGCATCCCTGGGTGTCCGATCACCCGGCGATCCCCTGACGCCGAATCGTGTCGATCACGAAATCGGTTCGGCTGCAGGGAATGTCCACTCGCCGTTGAGGATCTTGTCGTGCGGTCGGTACAGCCGGACCAGGTAGTTCCAGCCCGGGGTGACCGGCAAGCAGTTTGCTGTTGCGGCGTCGCAGCCGCCGAACTGAATGGTGATCTTGCCGTCGGCGCCGCGTCGGGCGGTGATGTTGTTGAGCGAGTACGCGTTTTGCGGGTTGGGTGTGAAGTAACCGTCTTTGTTGTAGACGGTGACTGACCAGAACCCATCGACCGGGACTTTGTCCACGGTGAGCCGATATGTGGTGTCGCCGTCGTTTTCGGTGGGGTGGACGCTGAAGTACATGGCATCTTTTTCCGGGTTGCCGCCCCACGCTGACGCCGAGCCGATCAGCCGTCGCACCGGGTCTGTGTCGTTCCTGGTGCCGAACATCTGCTTGGAGTCGGGCAAAGTGGCCGAGAGTTGAAGAAGCGCGTCCCGTACCTTCTTCTGACTGACCGGGTCCCACTTCGGAATGTCGAAGCTGCCGGTGTGGTCCCGCTGCACCCCGACGGCGTCTTGTAGCGCATGAACTTCGTTGAGATCGGCATCATCATTGGGATTGACCAGGATTCGAATGGCCACCATGACATACCGCGTGCCGATTTCACCGCGGGTAAGGGTGTGTTCGCCCTGCCCGTAGAACACGGCGGGCACGTAGTGATCTTCGGTGATCACCTGCATCGACATGAACCGGCGGCCGGGCTCGGGCAGCGATATCGTGACTGGTCCGGCTTCGAGGTCGAAGACACCCGCCGAATACAGCGTGTCGCGGTTTGACCGCACCACCAGCTGCTTGTCCAGCGGCGTGAGTTCTCGAATGTGGGTGAATTTACCGAATCCGCCGTCCTTGACGATGTTGCTGAAATACAGATCGCTTTCGGCCCTGGTGAAGTTGTCCACTGACACAAGCACCGCGCCGTTAGGTGTCGTGCGCGCTTGCACTATTGGTCCGTATCGAACTCAATGGGCAGACTCTTCGGCCCGGACAGGCTCACCATCGGCTTCCACGGCACCGGCCCGGCGGTGCGCGGGTTCAGCATCCGCTGTGCGAGGACGTTCAGCGCTTCAGCGATCTCGCGCCGGGCCAGATTGGCGCCCAGGCAGTAGTGGACGCCGCCGCCAAAAGTCAATATCGGGGGTGCCCCCTCGCGAGTTATGTCGACGCGGTCCGGTTCGTCGTACACCGCGGGATCACGGTTGGCCGCAGCGGTATTCACCAGGACCGTCGTGCCGGCAGGGAATATGTAGCCGTCGAGCTCGGCATCCTCGGCGACCAGGCGAAGCGTTCCGCAGGCGATCGGCGAATGCCGCATGGTTTCCTCGACCGCCCGCATGGCCAGTTCGGGATACCCCCTGAGCAGGTCCCACTGCTCCGGGTGGTCGCAGAGTACGTGCACCGAGGCGGCCACCTGGTTCCGTGTGGTGTCCGTACCGGCCAGCAGCAGGCCGCCCGCGAGCATACGCAATTCGGCGGCGTTGAGGCGATCGCCGTCGTTCTCCGCGCGAATCAGGTCAGAAAGCAGGTCGTCGGTCAGGCTGTGCCGGCGCCGGGCGACCATCTCGTCGACGTAGTCGTCGAGTTCCCGCCACGCGTGCATCACGACAGGCTCGACTTCGCGGAGCTCGACGGTGAAGCTGAAAGCCTTGAAAACGTCGTCCGCCCACAACGAAAACTGTTGCCAATCCTCGCGAGGTGCGCCGAGCAGTGCGCAGATGATCGGGACGGGGTAGGGGCGCGCGATGTCGGTGACAACGTCACAGCGGCCCGCGTCGACGACCTGATCGACCAGCTCGTTCATCACATCGACCATGGTGTCGTGTAGGCGCAGGGTCGCTCGGGGTGTGAATGCCTTGGAGGTCAGGCTGCGCAGCCGATGATGCGCGTCGCCTTCCAGGCACAGCAGGCTGTTGACCACCTTGTCCCACAACGGACCCGACGTGATGCCCTGGGCGAGCAGATTTATCCCGGGCGGGATCTGGAATCGGGTATCACGAAGAACGGAACGGACGAGGTGGTAGGAGAGCACCTCGGGTCCGTACGGTCCCAGAGCGACGGGAGCCTGCCGTTGTGCCGCTTGGAGGCGGGGATAGACCTGTGCCGGGGTTTCGTCGGGATCGTATGCCAGTGTCGGTAAATCGGCGTCGAAAATGCTTGCGGGAGCGGCACCGACGGTCATGACGGTCTCCTCGGGAGACGACTTTGAAACAATGTATGGCCACCGTGGATGACTGTCAACGGATGTGGATCACCATGCGCGGACTTTGGGTTGCGGCGGTGAAGCGAATGAGCGTGCTCACCGGTCTGAAAGCAATGCAGCTACCCCGACGACCATACGTAAGGCAGAATCAGTATTGCCATTGAGACGCTCCGTGCGGCGGTCATCGCCTGGATGCGCCCGGCGCTGACCGCCGGTGCAGTACCCACACCGTAACCAGCGTGAGGGCAACGGCGAACGAGGCGAGCGCGAGGAGACTGGCGCCCGTGCCTCCGTGGAAGGTGTTGCGGTAAGCGGACATGGCCGGCAACGTGGCGGTGTACCGATCGAGATTTAGCTCGCGGCCCAACGCGTCGAATGCGTGGCGGTTGGACAGGACGAGGCTCATCAACCGTCCCGGGGTGGCCATCTGGTCAACCGGGACGATGGCGCCGCCGAACAGAACCTGAGGAAAGCAGAGCATGGGCAGGGCGAGGGCGGCTTGCGCGGCGTTGGAGACCGCGGCAGAGGCGAGCAGGCCGAGGGCCAGTGCCGAGGTCGCCTCGATCACGATCGTCGTGAACAGCGACGCGTAGATGTGCCATCCGGCAGCGGGCAGCCGACCGAGCGCCCGCAGCGCACCCAGGAGCACCGCGCTGACTCCGGCCAGCACCGGAAGCAGTGCTGTGACCTTGGATGCCACGTAGGCCCCAACGCTGAGCCCGGCCAGCCGCTCTCGCCGGAAGACAGCCATCTCCCCGACGATCTGGAGCAGACCATAGGTAAGGCCAAAGAAGAAGCCGTCGAACGCGATCCAGAACACGATCTGAGCCGGACCGACGTCGGCCGCACTGTTTGTATCGAACGCGCCGCGCTTGAACAGCGTCGCCATCATCGCCGTGACCAGCACCGGTGAGCCGAGCAAGATCGCCAGGGTCAGCCGGTTGCGAAGGAGGACATCAACATTGCGCCGTGTGAGTAGCCACCACTGCCGGGCAACGCCAGTGGGCTTGATATTTGGACGGGTCGCTGGGGTGGGAGGCACGCCGTGCCGGAATTTCGAATTTGCACAATTCCCAACGCTTTCCGCGAATTGCTCGGCCCAGATCGCGGGCGTGTGCTCACCGGCCAGCCGGTCGTACACTTCGTCGAGATCTTTTACGTCGAAGTAGGCCCGAGCCTCGGTTGGGCTGCCGGTGAAGGCCAGGTGGCCGTCGCGGGCCAGGAATATCACTCGGTCACACCGGTCGATGCCGGCCGGCTCGTGCGTCGTGAGGATGACGGTGACCCCGCGCCGGCTGAGCCGGTGCAGCAGGCGCATTACGTCGGCCGCGGTCGACGGATCGAGTCCGGAGGTGGGTTCGTCGAGGAAAAAAAGGCACGGCCGGGTCAGTAGCTCGACGGCGATACTGGCCCGCTTGCGCTGGCCGCCGGACAGCGCACGGACCTGCACCTCAGCCCTGTCAGCCAGGTCGAGGTCTTGCATCGTTTCTTCGACGACCCGGTCAGCCTCGGCCGCCGATGTGCCTGCGGGCAGTCGCAGCCGCGCCGCGTAGCGCAGCGTGCGGCGTAGGGGCATCTCGAGGTGGATGATGTCGTCCTGAGGCACGTAGCCGATACGGGACTCGGCGCTGACTCGGGTTCCCCGAAGGACGCCGTCGCGACGAACCTCCCCGCCAGACGGTGGTTGCAGTCCGGCGAGGATCTCCAGCAAGGTAGTTTTTCCTGCGCCACTGCCGCCGGCGATGGCAACCAACTCGCCCGGTTCGATCGACAACGACATGTCCTGGAGGATCTGCCGGGTGCCGACACGCCTGCTCACGTCGGCCGCATCGACCCGCGCTCCCCGCGTGCTGAACCGCTTGATTGTCGTTGGTTTGAAAGTCAATTCGGTCATGATCTGCGACCTCCCTTATTTCTGAACTCGCTTGGCTATGGCGTGATCATCGGTCGGGGCCGCGGTGGTCGCATGAGGTGTTTGCCTCAAATCGCGGTTTTGAGGCGGATGCCTCATGTGCCGAAATGGTGTTGGGGCCGACTATTTCACCATGATTGACGGCAATATCCCACTCGAGACCGCTCCGGTGATCCCAGAGCAGCCGTGGGAAAAGCTGCTAACCGAAGGTCACGCGCCCTTGGTGAGGGCGCGACGGGTGTTTCGTTACCTGCCGTCGGCGCCGCGTTGCAAGGTCTGCAACAACCCGTTTGGTGGCCCGGTCGGATATGTTTTCGCCGCGGCCGGGTTCCGCCCGTCGCGCAAGAACCCCAATCTGTGCAGTCGTTGTTGTGATGCGCTTCCCCCGGGTGGTGCCGAGGTGGACGTCGCGGTTTTGTTCGCCGACGTTCGCGGCTCCACGGCACTGGGCCAATTCGGAGTCGCCGCGGACTTCGCCGCGTTGCTCAACCGGTTCTACGTCGCTGCGACACAGACCCTTCTGCGGCATGACGCGATAATTGACAAACTCATTGGCGACGAGATCATGGCTTTCTTTGTTCGGGGCATCAGCGGTCCGCACTACCGGCGGCGCGCGGTTCTGGCCGGGATGGAGTTGCTCAAAGCGGTCGGCTATGGCAGCGACGAGGGGCCTTGGCTGCAGTTAGGCGTGGCGGTCAACGCGGGGGTCGCATACGTCGGCAACGTAGGGGGCGCGGTGGTCGATTTCACCGCCCTCGGTGATCCGATCAACGTCTCGGCTCGCATGCAACAACACGCCGCCGGCGGAGAGTTGCTCGTTGCATCCGGAGTGGCCGACGAGCTGATGGGGATGACACCGCGGCGGCGACTGAACCTGCGCGGACACGACCAGCCGATCGACGCCTTTGTTTTCAGCACTCAATGAGCGACCGGGCACTTGCCGTAGTCGACCTGCCAGTGCTTGATGCCGTTGATGAAGGATGACCGCAGCCGCTCCGGATCTCCCGCCGAGGTCAGGTCCGGCATGTGGTCGGCGATCGCATTGAACATCAGGTCGATCGTCATGCGCGCCAAGTTGGCGCCGATGCAATAATGCGCGCCGGTGCCGCCGAATCCGACATGCGGATTGGGGCTGCGCAAGATGTTGAAGGTGTACGGGTCGTCGAAGACTTCTTCGTCGAAGTTGGCCGAGCGATAGAACATCACCAATCGCTGGCCCTTCTTGATCTGCACACCGCCGAGTTCGGTGTCGGCCAGAGCCGTGCGCTGAAACGCTGTGATCGGCGTGGCCCAGCGGATGATCTCATCGGCTGCGGTCTTGGGACGCTGCGCCTTGAACAGTTCCCACTGATCCGGGTAATCGGTGAAGGCCATCATTCCCTGCGTGATCGAGTTGCGGGTCGTCTCGTTGCCCGCGATGCCCAGCGTGACCACGAACATGCCGAACTCGGCGTCCGATAGATGTTGGCCGTCGGCGTCGGCTTTGATCAGCGTGGTGACGATGTCCCGATCTGAGGGGCCCGGTTCTTCGGCCTTACGGGCCGCCAACTGCATTGCATACCACATCAATTCGCCCGCAGAGGTCAGAGCGTCATACTCGGCGAACTCCGGGTCGTCGCTGCCGATCATCTTGTTGGACCAGTCGAACAGCTTGCCTCGGTCCTCCGGCGGTACCCCGAGTAGGCCGGCGATGGCCTGCAGCGGCAATTCGCAGGCCACCTGGCGGACAAAGTCGCCCGCCCCTTCTGCCGCGGCCTCGGTAGCGATGCGGCGCGCACGCTCACCGAGCTCAGCGCGCAGCCGCTCGACCGCGCGTGGGGTAAAGGCGCGCGAGACGATCTTGCGCAGCCGGCTGTGTTCGGGGTCGTCCATCATGATCATCGACGCGCGCCCCGCCTCGATCTGGCCCGCCGCCAAGTCGTCCCGGTAACGCGGCACGATGGATTTCGTGGCCGACGAGAAGACGTCGCTGCGCAGCGAGGCCTCGCGGATGTCGCGGTGCTTGCTCACCACCCAGTAGCCACCGTCGCCGAATCCGCCTTGATCGGGCGGTTGCTTGTTCCACCAGATCGGCGCCGTTCGCCGCAGCTCGGCCAGCTCCTGCACGGGGAGCCGGCGGGCGTAGATGTCGGGATCGGTGAAGTCGAACCCCGGCGGCAGGTGCGGGGTGGCGATGTGACTGCTCCTTGCGAATCTCGGCGCGGCTAGTTGTTGCAAGAGATGCTAGTGCCCACCTCGGCCTGGGCATACACATCCGGCCAAATTGACCAGCCTCGAATGCGCTCCGCCGTTAGTTGCCGTGCGGGTCAGCGGCATTCAGGGTCGCCACCACTTTGTCGTAATCGCCGCGCGCCTCGCTGTAGCGAAGGAACTTGACGCGCTCGACCTGGATCTCGTTGGCGTCGGGCTCAGTTTCCAGCAGCTGGATAACCTCGTCGACGAACTCGTCGAGTGGCATCGCGAAATCACTTTCCCGTTGTCCGGGAAGCAAATCGGTGGCCACCGACGGCGGGACGAGCTCTTTGAGGTCGACCGTGGAGTTGGCCAGCTGCAGCCGCACCGACTCGGTGAGCATGTGAATGGCGGCCTTCGAAGCGTTGTAGCTGGGAGTGGCTCTGAGCGGGGCGAAGGCCAGGCCCGACGAGACGGTGATGATGGTGGCAGCCGCCTGCTTCTGCAGATGTTCGATGAACGCCGCGATAAGGCGGATGGGGCCGAGCACATTCGTGGTGATGACCGACTCCGCGGACTCGAGGAACGTGTCGGGCTGATGCCAGTCCTCGACCTTCATGATGCCGGCCATCGAGATGACGACATTGAGGTCGGGATGGCGCGCCAGCACCTCACCGGCAGCCGACCGCACACTTGCGGCGTCGGCGGTATCGATCTGCACCGTGTCGATATCCGGGTGTTCGGCCGCGATCTGCTCTAGCAGCTCTTTCCTTCTGCCCCCGACAATTACGGTGTTGCCCTTGGCCTGCAGGCGCAGCGCCAGCGCCAAACCGATTCCGCTGGTGGAGCCGGGAATGAAGATGGTGTTGCCGGTGATGTTCATACGCGTAAGCCTTTCGTGGTCTAGCTGGAGCTTGCCAACCCGGCGGCAACTCCGCGAGGCGTGAGCTTCAGCTCGCGGCGGGGCTGGGTACCTTCAGGCCGTCGCGTGCGCCCAGGTTCGTCGCCGCGGTCACGACGGCCCGTTCGATCTGTCGAAGCGCATGCACCGCGGTGAGGAACCGTCGGGTATCGTGCCCCGGTTCGCCCTCGCCATCCTGATGCCGGGCCAGGGTCTCAGCGGCGTCGAGTTCGTCGGTCGTGGAGTCGACGGTCACCCAGTCGGCACCGTCGATGATGGCCAGCAACGCGTCGATGTTGCGTCGCGTTTGCGCCGCGGCCGACGCGAAGGCTGTGGCCAGATCTGAGGCCAGATTTGAGGCCCACGGTTGCGACCCCACAGAGCCTTGGTACTGCTCGCTGCTGCGGGCCAGACTGCGCCCGTAACGGTCGCACGCGGTGAATATTCGCAGGCCACGTCGAATGCTTCGGCGGCCGGCAAGGCCCGCGACCCCCGCCAGTAGCGGCTTGGCGGTGACCCGGAACTGCTGCAGTTTTCGATCGAGCTCGCGTGCCTGCTCGGTCGGGCTCAGGCTCTCGTCACCGCACATGGTTGCGGTGGATATCTCGATCAGGTCGGACAGGCTCGTCAAGAAGGCGCGGGTGTCGTCGCGGATGGCGGTTCGGGTGTGAGTCGGCAGCACCACTATCGCCACGGTGACACCGATGACGGCACCGATCGCGGTCTCTTCGATCCGCAACAGCAGTACGCCAAAAGAGAATTGGCCGAGCAGGCCGTACAGCAACGCCAGCATCGTGGTGATCCAGAACGTCATCAGGCTGTAGGTGACGGTCACGAAATAGAACGCACAAAACAGGCACACGAAGATCCCGGCAAGCGACACGGTCTTGTCGCCGGCGAACAACGTGGCCACCAGCACGCCGCACGGGACGCCGAGCGTGGTGCCGAGCAGACGCTGCCAGCCTTTGGTGAGGGTTTCGCCCCAGGAGTTGGTGCCGGCGAAAATCACGAACGCCGCGATCACCGCCCAATACCAGCGCGACGGCGACACCAGCTCGCCGGTGATGATGGCCAACGACGCTGCGACGGCGACCTGGATCGCCTGCCGGGTGGTCTGGCGCAGACCGCTGTCGTGTTGCCCGCCGTCGTCCGAGTCGGGTTCGGGGCCGACGCTGTCGGATGCCGGCGGTGGCGCGTCGTCGGCGATTGCAAGAGCACCGGTGGTGGCACGCTCGACGATTGCCCGGACTTCGGCAGTCGCCGTCGCCGCGTTGATTATCGCCAGGGCCAGGCGGCGTACGGCGGCTTGGCTGGGAGCGTCGGTCGCGGTAGGCCCCGGCTGCTGATCAAGAATTCGTTGAGCCTGGCTCGCGGCCTGTGGAAGCCCGCCGGCCTGTGGTATGCGGATCGCCCGCGCGAGCTGGGTGAGCGCCGCGACCAGCTCCACGCGGATGGTGGTGGGGATATCGGCGGCGGCGTCTGTGCCGAGGGCGGCGGCTCGTCGGCCGGCGGTGGCGACCCATTCGATGGCGAGCTCGGCGTCGAAAAGCCAGGGCGCCAGTTGTTCACTGGTTACCCCGGGCCACAGCATCGCCGGGTCGGCCTTGTCTTCGATCTGACTTTGCACCATCAGGGCGGTCTCGTTGAGCCGGATGGTGCGGGCCCGCATGCGGCGGCGCCGCCGTTCGTCGAGTCGGCCGGTCCGTACCGCTTCGGCGGTGGTGTCGACCACGATGGCCATCCGCGCCCGCAGCGCACGAATGGTGGCTCGCAGCACGCGTTCGGGCCGATCGGGCAGTACGTAGGTGCTCATCACGAACGTGCACACCGTCCCCACCACGACCGCCCCGACCATCCAGGGCAACTCCGAAACACTCGCTCGCAGATACAAAGTGAAGAAGTAGGCCATGAACGCGACCATGCCCAGCGCCCTGCCGCGGGGCCCGAAGCGGCGGATGTAAACCGCGCTGAACACGACCACCACGAAGACAGCGTCGCTGGCCACTTTCTGCGGCGCGAGCAGCGCGGCGGCGGTGATGGCGAGGGTAGCGGGCAGCGGCAGCAGCGCCATCGTGATCCGCTGTCGGTGCGGGTTCGGCTCGTTGACGGATCGGGCCGCCACCATCGTGATCACGACGCCGAGCAAAGCGACCGTCAGAGGCTGCCCCGTCGCCCTGGTCAGCAGGAAAAGGATCGCCAGGGCGCAGGCCAGCGCCGCCGTCGTTCGAGTCGCCATCCGCAGCCGCAGCAACCCGGGATCGGAACCGATCGCCCAGTTGCGGGCTCTTTCGTAGATAACAGTTATCTCCTGACCCCTCTCGTCTGCTGGACACCACATGGTTACCCGAACTGCGCCGCAGCGGCCAAGCTAGTCTTCGACGTCGTGACAGTGCCGACGCGGGCGAAGCTGGCCGATGGCCGTGACCTGCTGTTCTTCTCGCTGCCCGGGCACCGTCCGGCGCCGGTCGAAGATCGCAGGCCGCTGCCGGATCGCGACCCCGCACCAGTCGCAGTTACGGTTCGACCGGTCAACCGGGCAGTGGGTGATCGTCGCGGCGCTGCGCCAAGACCGTACCTATAAGCCGCCCCCGGACCAATGCCCGCTGTGTCCGGGTCCCACCGGGCTGACCAGCGAGGTGCCCGCGCCCGATTACGACGTCGTCGTATTCGAGAACCGGTTCCCGAGCCTGTCCGGTGCCTTTAAATCGATGCCTGCGCCCGCCGGTGACGGGCTCTTGTCCGCCCCGGGGTACGGCCGCTGCGAGGTGATCTGCTTTTCCAGCGAACACACGGCGTCGTTCGCGGAGTTGGAACCGGCGCATGCCCGGCTGGTCGTCGACGCGTGGCGGCACCGCACAGCCGATTTGATCGCTACGCCGGGTATCGAGCAGGTGTTCTGTTTCGAAAACCGCGGCGAGGAAATCGGAGTGACACTGACCCATCCGCACGGTCAGATCTACGGCTACCCCTACCTGACGCCGCGAACCGCCACCATGCTGCAGCAGGCGCGCGAACATCGAATGCGTCACGGCGGCAACCTCTTTGCCGACCTGTTGGCGCGCGAGGTCGCCGACGGCAGCCGCGTCATCGCGCACACCGAGAAGTTCACGGCTTTCGTGCCGTTCGCGGCGCGCTGGCCGGTTGAGGTGCACATCTACCCGAACAGGTTCGTGCACAACCTTGTCGAACTCGACGAAGGTGAACTGAACGGGTTCGCGCAGGTCTACCTCGATGTGCTGGGACGGTTCGACCGGATGTATTCGGCTCCGCTGCCGTATATTTCGGCGCTGCACCAGTTCGCCGACACCGACGCCCAGGCTGACGGCTACTTTCACGTCGAGTTGATGTCGATCCGGCGCAGCGCCAACAAGCTCAAGTACTTGGCGGCCTCCGAATCGGCGATGGACGCGTTCATCAGCGACGTCACGCCCGAAAGCGTGGCCCAGCGGCTACGGGAACTCGGCCGATGACCGACTCGAGCATCCGGTACGCCGCTCCCGGGCGGATCAACTTGATCGGGGAACACACCGACTACAACCTCGGGTTTGCGCTGCCGATCGCGCTACCGCAACGCACCCTGGTGACTTTCATCCCCGACCGCAGCGACGCGATCAGCGTGGGCAGCGATCGCGCGGACGGCACGGTGCGCATTCCGCTCGATACCGCTCCCGGCGGCGTGACCGGCTGGGCCGGCTACGTGGCCGGGGTGATGTGGGCGCTGCGTCAGGCCGGCTACCCGATGCCCGGCGGCGCGATGGCGATCACCAGCGACGTGGAGATGGGCTCGGGTCTGTCGTCCTCGGCGGCATTGGAATGCGCGGCCCTGGGCGCGATCGCGTCGGCCGCCGGTGTGCGCATCGACGCAATAGAGCAGGCGCGGCTGGCCCAGCGCGCTGAAAACGACTATGTCGGCGCCCCAACGGGTTTGCTTGACCAGCTGGCATCGCTGTTCGGTAAGCCGTCCACGGCGCTGCTGATCGACTTTCGCGACGTCACTGTCGCGCCGGTGCCCTTCGACCCGGACGGTTGTGGTGTTGCGCTGCTGCTGATCGACTCTCGGGCCCGCCATCGTCACGCCGGCGGCGACTATGCGGCCCGGCGCAGGTCGTGCGAACGAGCGGCCGCTGATTTGGGGGCGTCGTCACTGCGTGACGTCGCCGATCGCGGGCCGTCGGTTTTGGCTGAAGTGACCGACCAGGTCGACGCCCGTCGTGCCCGGCATGTGCTCACCGAGAACAGTCGGGTAGTCGATTTTGTTGCCGCGCTGGGCGATTCGGACTTCGCCGAAGCCGGGCGCATCTTTACCGCCTCGCACGCGTCCATGCGCGACGACTTCGAAATCACCACCGAGCACATCGATCTGATCGCCGACACCGCCGTCGGCGTTGGCGCTCTGGGCGCCCGGATGACCGGCGGCGGGTTCGGGGGCTGTGTGATCGCCTTGGTGCCGACCGACCGGGTGGATTCGGTCGGCGAGGCCGTGCGACGGGTCGTGTGCGATGCCGGGTTTCAGCGGCCGGTGATCACCCGGACCCATGCGGCCGCGGGCGCGGGGCCGGGTGGGTGAACGCGTCGGGCGGACGGCTCGGCTACGTCGAGGTCCGGGCCTACGCCGAGCTCAACGACTTTTTGACACCCGAGCTCCGCGGCGTCACCGTGCGCCGCCCGTTTCGGCCCCACCAGACCGTCAAGGACGTGTTGGAGGCGATGGGCATTCCGCATACCGAAATCGACCTCATCCTGGTGAACGGCGATCCTGCGGACTTTGACCACCGGCCAACCGCCGGCGACCGCATCGCCGCGTACCCGATGTTCGAGGCGCTGGATGTCGGTTCCACGACCAGACTGCGGCCGGTGCCGCTGCGCGAACCGCGGTTCGTCGTCGATGTGAACCTCGGTCGGCTCGCGCGGCTGCTTCGAGTGCTCGGGTTCGACGTGTGGTGGTCGAGTGACGCCGACGACGCGACCCTGGCTCACATCAGCCTGGACCACCAGCGAATCCTGCTGACCCGCGATCGCGGCCTGCTGAAGCGCCGGGCCATCACGCATGGCCTATTCGTCCACTCCCAGGATCCGGAGGAACAGACGGTCGAGGTGATAAGACGACTGGACCTAGGCCAACGGCTGGCGCCGCTCACCCGGTGCCTGCACTGCAACGGCAAGTTGGCCGCGGTCGCCAAACACGAGGTGGCCGACCAGCTCGAGCCCTTGACGCGGCAGTACTACGAGGAATTCAGCCGCTGTGTTGAATGCGGGCGGATCTACTGGGCCGGGTCACATCATGCAAAGTTGCTCAGTCTCGTCGAAAGACTGCGCCGGCAACTCTGATCAGCGAGAGCGGTCCTCCGCAGCGGTCAACCGGACCGCTGCCAAGTGCATCCGGTCAACCGCTTCGGCGAATTCATCGAGTGTCGGTACCCGCTGGTCGCGAAATTTCAATCCCATCATCCGCTGCGCGCGTCGGACACCATAGGACTGCGCGCAGCGCAGGTAGAGATCGGGGACGATGGCGCGGTCTCGGATGAGCTCACCGCGCATGGCGGTTGTCTTGCCGTCATAGACGACCTCGGCAACCGCGCCGCCGCGGAAGTTTTGCTTCCAGGAAGCGCCGGTCAACGCATAGAGATCATTGTCGATCACGTGGGCGCTCAATGGAATCGAGTATGGTCGCCCCGTCTTTCGTCCGGTGAAGCTCAACACCATCAGCTGCTTGCGCGCGGACCCGGCCAGCGGAGTGCGCAGCAGGGAGCGCAGCATGGGGTTGACGACGCGGAGTACTACCGACGGCGGGTGCCCGAAGTCTATCGCGTAAGACTGTTCTGCCATGCAAACACCGTAAGACCAATCGGGGTTCGGGGGAACGCTCACCTTGGTGACTCATTGGATCGGGCTGTGGATTGATTATGACGTCGAGCAGGAACGTTTTACTGCGGGCAAGGACACGTAATCTCGGCGTTGGCGCGATGGATAGCACGGCGGGTAGGGAGGTTGACCATGGCCAGGACCGATGACGACAGCTGGGAGATCACCGAGAGCGTGGGAGCGACGGCGCTGGGCGTGGCAGGGGCCCGCGCCACCGAGACCGAGAGCGATAACCCGTTGATCAGCGATCCATTCGCACGGGTGTTCCTGAATGCGGCCGGCGACGGCATGTGGAACATGTTCGGACTTTCCGAGCTGCCGCCCGAGGTTGTCGAAGCCGAGCCGGACGTAGCGCTGCGTATGCAGGCGAGGGTCGACTACATGGCTTCGCGCACAGCATTTTTCGACGGCTTCTTCCTGGACGCCGCCAACACCGGCGTGCGACAGGTGGTCATCCTGGCGGCCGGCCTGGACTCCCGGGCGTGGCGGTTACCGTGGCCGGACGGGACCACGGTATACGAGCTCGACCAACCCAAGGTGCTGGAGTTCAAGACGTCGACCCTGCAGGAACACGGCGCACAGCCGACGTGTCGCCGGGTCGGGGTTGCCGTCGATCTACGCCATGACTGGCCGGCGGCGTTGCGGCAGGCCGATTTTGATGACTCTGCTCCGAGCGCATGGTCGGCCGAGGGACTGTTGCCATTTCTGCCGGCGGTGGCCCAGGATCTGCTGTTCGAGCGCGTTCAGGCGCTGAGCGTCTCGGGCAGCCGGATCGCGGTGGAGGCGCCGGGCTCCGATTTCAACACTCCCGACGGCCGTGAGCGGGTGCGAGCGCAGATGCAGCGTTACCGAGAGGTCGTAGCCAGAGCGGCAGGCCATGAGGTCCCGGACTTCCAGGACTTGTGGTATTTCGAGGACCGCACCGATGTCGCCGAGTGGTTGCGAGGTCACGGCTGGGACGTGTCGGCGACGCCGGCCGACGAGTTGATGGCCCGCTACGGCCGCAGCGCTCCAGAGGGGCTCGAAGACGGCGCGCCGCGCAGCGTGTTCGTCTCGGCGGCGCGATCCGGCTCCTGACTCAGACGGCGATGGCCGTTTGGTCGTCGACGATGTTCATGGCGTCCGTCAACGGCCCCTGCTCGCTGGTGCCATACGGCCGGGATCGCCTCGATGGACTGGGGTCTGCGTGATGTGGTTCCACGTTGCTAGTTGGTTTCGGCACGGCTGCGGCCGGCGGCGTCGGACCGGCCGGCGGCTATACCATGTCGTTCTCGGTCAGCCAGCGCATCACCGGCCAGCCGACGAATACCGGCAGCCAGCAGGTGAGCACCCGATACAGCAGAACCGACGGCACAGCGACGGCCGCGGGTACGCCGAAGGCGGCGAGACCACCGATCAATGCTGCTTCGACGGCGCCGACGCCGCCGGGCGTCGGGGCGGCCGAGGCGAGCGTTCCGCCGACCATCGTCACCACGGTGCAGGTGACGAACGTCGCGCCGCCGCCGAAAGCTTCGACACTTGCCCACAGCGCCAGCGCTGCCCCGAGAGTCGTTCCGGCGCAACCTAGTACGATTAGCGCCAATCGTTTCGGCTCGCGGGCCAGCTCGACCAGGTCGACGGTTACCTCCTTCAGCCGCGGGCGCACCGCCGTCCCCAGCCAGTGCCGCAGCTTGGGCACCAACAGAAATGCGCCGAGGATGCCCAGCGCCACACCCGCGATCAGGTACAGCACCGTGGCACCCGGGACGAAATGCTTGAGATCCATCGATGCGCCCGCGACGGTGCTGAACAAGATCAGCAATATGAGGTGGGTGATCACCTGCACCGACTGCTGTAGCGCCACCGCCGCGGTGGCTCGCATTGCGGACAGACCGGCCTTCTGCAAAAACCTGGTGCTGAGCGCCAGCCCGCCGACGCCGGCCGGGGTGGTGGTTGCGGCAAAAGTGTTGGCTACCTGCGCGATTGACAGCTTCCAGAAGCTCACCGTTCCGTCGGTGCAGGCCCACAACGCGGCCGCCGCGCCCACATAGGTCAGCGACGACACCGTCAAGCCCAGCAGAGCCCACCACCAGTTCGCGTTTCGAAGTTCCGCAAAGAAGGTCGGCACGGTGCTGATGAAGGGATATGCCACATAGACCAGCGCACCGAGCAGCACCAGTTGAATGAACTGGCTGCGGCTGAACCGGGTGATCGTCGCGGCTTGGATCTGATCGGCACCGGTTTGGCGCTTGACCTCCGCGCGGGCGGCGGAGATGACGGCACCTGCGTCGGCTATCGACTGTCGAATACGTTTTGGCACAGCAGCTTTGGTGAGCCTGCGGGATGCCGTCAAGATAATGTCTCTACCGAACACGTCGATCGCTGCAGCTACCGCGGATTTCGGGTCGTACAGCGCTGACGTTGTCACCAGAAGTTGTGCGAGGTCGGACTGGATTTGGGCGTCGACGGCGCCGTATTCGGCGCTGCCGAATCCCCCGAACAGCACGGCGCCGTCGTGCACGGTGATCTCGTTGCTGCGCAAATCACCATGTGAGATCTGTTGGTCCTGCAAGGTTTTCAGCGATTCCCACACTTTGGCGACCGGTGTCGTGCTCGCGCATTCGTCGAGAGGAAGCCCTTGAACGGGCTGGTGCGCGTACAACATCCAGCCGCGGGCGAGTTCGGCAACGGCAATCGTCGATGTGTTCGCAACTCCCACCTCACCGACGGCGATGGTCATCAACGCGCGGTGCTCGACGACACGACGCATGGAGGTCTGAAGGGGTGCGGTCTCGGAGCCGCGCAGCCTCAGCTTCCGCCACAGTTGGCGCAGTGCGCCACCGCTGCGTTGATGCGGGCCGTACAACTCGACCACTGCCGTGTTGGAGGCCGAATCGGAATCCTGGCATGCGGCTGAAAGAACCAGCGGCCCCTGTCCGGCCGGCCGGACCACGTGCAGCCTAAAGACCACGCATCCGCGTTTGGCCAGCGCCCGCACCGCACCATCCAGCGGCACCTCGAGAGCGGGAGTGCCGACGACCAGAACCACCAGCGCGCCGACGAACCAGCCCACCGCCAGTCCCAGCAAGGAGCGGGCGGGGACTATCGCGCTGATGAACAGGTGGATCGGCACGAATGCCAGCAGCAGCGCCCACCACCAATGTCGCCAGCGCGCGGGAAGCCAGGGACCCGACACGGTCAGCACCGCCGCGAGCATGGCGATCCACCTGGGGTCATCGAGGACCTGTGCGAGCACGGTTTGGGGTCGATCGGAAAGGTCGAAGTGCCATCGGGGTGCTGCGATGCCGTTGCCGCCGATCGAGAGCGGAAGCACGGCCAACAGCCCCGCGGCCGCGTATGCGCCGAGCAGTTTCCACTGCCGGGCGGCGATCAATCCGATCAGAATCGCGAACGGCAGCGCCAGTATCGCGATGCCATACGCCAGGTAGACGAGATTGGATTGGGTGGGTGTCAGCACCCCGACAATCTCGGAGATCGACTTTTCCAGCGCGACCCACTGCGGGCGGGTAATCAGCGAACCGGCGATCACGATCCCGAAGAAGACCACGGCGGCGCCCAGGCGCAGGATGTCGTTGGTCCGTCGGGTCAATGGTTGCAGCAAGTTGCCCGAAACGCTGATGTCGCGCCCGTCAACCCGCATGTCCAAGATCCTTCGAGATCCTTTGGATCGGGCCGCGCTATTAGTGGCCCGCCGACAACTTAACCGGATACCTCCGGGTCGGCGCGCATGAACCTGACGGACAGCTCGTTCACACGCAGCGCGCGTAGGGTCGCTATGTAGGCGTGCTAGCGAATTGGAGGACATGAGCGTGGCAAGAACCGACAACGACACCTGGGAGATCACCGAAAGCGTGGGTGCGACGGCGCTGGGCGTCGCCGCGGCCCGCGCGGCGGAAACCGAAAGTGAAAACCCACTGATCAGCGACCCGTTTGCGCGGGTGTTCCTCAACGCCGCCGGAGATGGCATGTGGAACTGGTTCGCCGCACCCGACCTGCCCGCCGAGATCGCCGAGGCCGAACCCGACCTGAAGCCGCGGATGCAGGGAATGGTCGACTACATGGCCGCGCGGACGTCTTTTTTCGATCAGTTCTTTCTCGATGCCGCCCGCTCGAGCGTGCATCAGGTGGTGATCTTGGCGGCGGGCTTGGACTCGCGGGCGTGGCGGCTGCCCTGGCCGGACGGGCCCGACGGCATTACGGTCTACGAGCTCGATCAGCCCCGGGTGCTGGAGTTCAAGTCGTCGACGTTGCGGGAAAGCGGAGCCCAGCCGACGTGCAAGCTGGTGCATGTTCCGGTGGACCTGCGTCACGACTGGCCGGCGGCATTGCAAGAGGCCGGTTTTGACGCCTCGGCGCCCAGCGCCTGGTCGGCCGAGGGACTGTTGCCGTTTCTGCCGGCGGTCGCGCAGGAGCTGCTTTTCGAGCGTGTTCATGCACTGAGTGCCGGCGGCAGCCGGATTGCCGTAGAGGCGCCCGGCCCCGACTTCCTCGACGAGGACGCCCGCGCGAAGCAGCGCGAGACGATGCAGCGGGTGCGCGATCTGATGGCCAAATTGGAGCCGGAACGCGACATCCCCGATGTCCAAGACCTCTGGTACTTGGAGGAGCGCGAAGACGTCGACATCTGGTTGGGCCGCCACGATTGGGACGTGACGGTGACGCCGGCCGAGCAGCTGATGGCCCGCTACGACCGCAGGCCACCGCAAGGCATCGAAGACGCCGCCCCAAAGACTCTGTTCGTGGCGGCCGAGCGGGCGGGGGGAGTGAGCCCAAAATGAGCAAGGCCAGAACCGATAACGACACCTGGGAGATCACCGAGAGTGTGGGGGCGACGGCGCTGGGCGTGGCCTCGGCGCGTGCGGCGGAAACCCGAAGCGAGAATCCGTTGATTCGCGATCCGTTCGCGCAGGTTTTCCTCGACGCCGCCGGCGACGGAGTGTGGAATTGGCACTCCGCTCCGCAGCTACCGCCCGAGCTGATCGAAGCCGAACCCGAGTTGCCTTTGCAGATGCAGTCGATGGTCGGCTATATGGCTTGCCGGACAGCGTTTTTCGACCAGTTCTTCGTCGACGCGACTCGCGCGGGCATCCGCCAGGCGGTGATCTTGGCGGCGGGCCTGGACGCGCGGTCCTGGCGGCTGCCGTGGCCGGACGGCGTCACGGTCTATGAGCTCGACCAGCCCAAGGTGCTGGAGTTCAAGTCTTCGACGTTGGCCGAGCACGGGGCCGAGCCTGCGTGCAATCGGGTCGCTGTCGCGGTGGATCTGCGTCAGGATTGGCCAGCGGCGTTGCAGCAGGCCGGATTTGACCCGTCGGCACCCAGCGTCTGGTCGGCGGAGGGTCTGATGCCGTATCTGCCGGCCGCGGCGCAAGAGTTGCTGTTCGACCGTGTTGATGGGCTCACCGTGGCCGGCAGCCGGGTCGCGGTGGAGGCGCTGGGGCCGAAGTTTCTGGACCCTGAGTATCGGGCCAACCGTCGTGAGCGGATGGATCGGATTCGCGGGTTGATGGCAGACGTGGACCCCCAACGTGAGATCCCCAGGACCGATGAGCTGTGGTACTTCGAGGAGCGCGAAGACGTCGGTGACTGGTTTCGGCGCCATAGCTGGGACGTAACTGTGACGCCGTCCGACAAGCTGATGGCCGGTTATGGCCGCAGTGTCTCCAAAGAGGTCGAGGACGAAGTTCCGGGGAATTTGTTCGTCGCCGCGCAGCGGGCGGGAAGTTAGCCGCCCCAAGGCAAAAGGAAACAGTCGACTACACGACACCGACCCCGGTGACGTCCGCGCGCGGTGGTGCACCACGGCGAAAGATTTGCGACACGCCGGTGGTCTGACCACTTAACTGGAGTCACACCAGCCACAATGGCCGCATGGGGCTGCAGCCGGTAGTTCGCCGATCGGTGCCCGAAAAGGTTTTCGAGCAGATCGCTACCGATGTGCTCAGCGGCGAGATGCAGCCCGGTGAGGCCTTGCCGAGCGAGCGCCGGTTGGCGGAGGCGCTCGGGGTATCCCGGCCGGCTATCCGCGAGGCGCTCAAACGGCTTTCGGCGGCCGGTCTGGTCGAGGTGCGCCACGGCGACGTCACCACCGTGCGCGATTTCCGGCAGCACGCCGGTCTGGACCTGCTGCCCCGGTTGCTGTTTCGCAATGGCGTACTCGACACCTCCGTTGTCTGCAGCATGCTAGAGGCCCGGCTGCGCAACGGTCCGAAGGTCGCGGAGCTGGCGGCCGAACGGCACGGGCCTGAGTTGGCTGGATTGCTCGAGGATTCGCTGCACACGCTGGCGGCCGAGGAAGATCCGATCGAGTGGCAACGCGACGTGCTCAAGTTCTGGGATCATGTGGTCGACGGCGCCGGTTCGATCGTATTTCGGTTGATGTACAACGCATTTCGCGCCGCATATGAGCCGGCGCTGGCGGCCCTGGCCACCACGGTGACCGCTGAGGTCAAGCGTCCCGATGCGTATTGGAGACTGGCCGACGCCATCTGCTCGGGTGATACGGCCGGAGCGAAGAACGCCGCCCATGACTTACTCGAACTCGCCAACATCACGGTGATGGCCGTACTCGACAGCCCAGGGGATCGGCGATGAGCATCACCGGTGGTTATGCCGAGGGGTTATACCCATGACCACCCAGACCACGATCACCACCTACCTGCGCGGCCAGATCCAGCCCGGGGTCGATGCGGTCGGCGGTTTCTACCGAACGTGCCTTCTGACCGGCAAGGCGCTGTTTCGACGGCCCTTCCACTGGCGTGAGGCGATCGAGCAAGGCTGGTTCATTACGAGTGTCTCGTTGCTGCCAACCCTTGCGGTCTCGATTCCGCTGACCGTGCTCATCATCTTCACGCTCAACATCCTGCTGGCCGAGTTCGGCGCCGCCGACATCTCAGGTGCCGGCGCGGCGCTGGGCGCGGTCACACAGCTGGGCCCGCTGACCACCGTGCTGGTGATCGCCGGCGCCGGGGCCACAGCCATCTGCGCCGACCTGGGTGCCCGCACCATCCGTGAGGAGATCGATGCGATGGAGGTGCTCGGCATCGACCCCATCCACCGGCTGGTGGTGCCGCGAGTCGTCGCCGCGACCATCGTCGCCACACTGCTCAACGGCGCGGTGATAACCATCGGCCTGGTCGGCGGTTTCGTCTTCGGTGTCTTCATCCAACACATTTCGGCCGGCGCCTATGTCGGCACACTCACGCTGGTCACCGGCTTGCCCGAGGTGGTCATCTCGGTGGTCAAGTCGGCCACGTTCGGAATGATCGCCGGCCTGGTCGGTTGTTATCGCGGGCTGACCACGAAGGGCGGCCCCAAGGGCGTCGGCACCGCCGTCAACGAGACGCTGGTGTTGTCCGTGATCGCGCTGTTCGCGGTCAACGTGGTGCTGACCACGATCGGCGTGCGATTCGGGACGGGGCGCTAACGTGTCGACTCGCGCGGTACTGCGTGCCCGCTACCCGCGAACCGCCGCCAACCTCAACCGCTACGGCGGCGGCACGGCCCGAAGACTTGAGCAGATCGGGATTTTCGCGAGGTTCACGCGACTCAGCGTCGCAGAGATTTGGTGGGCGTTGCGCCGTTACCGCAGGGAGACGCTGCGGCTCATCGCCGAGATCGGCATGGGGACCGGCGCGATGGCGGTCATCGGCGGCACGGTCGCGATCATCGGCTTTGTGACGTTGTCCGGCGCCTCGCTGATCGCCATCCAGGGCTTCGCGTCGCTTGGCAACATCGGTGTCGAGGCGTTCACCGGATTCTTTGCCGCACTGGCCAACACGCGCGTCGCTGCGCCCATCGTCGCCGGTGTCACCCTGGCCGCCACGGTCGGCGCCGGCGCCACCGCCCAATTGGGTGCCATGCGGATCAGTGAGGAGATCGACGCGCTGGAAGTCATGGGCATCAAGTCGATCTCGTTTTTGGTCTCCACCCGGATTCTGGGAGGGCTGGCGGTGGTCGTGCCGCTGTACGCCCTGGCTCTCGACATGGCTTTCACATCGGGCCAGGTCGTCACAACGGTGTTCTATGGACAGTCGAACGGCACTTACGAGCACTACTTTCGCACCTTCCTGCGCCCGGAGGATGTGGGTTGGTCGGTCGTGGAGGTCGTCATCATCGCGGTGGTGGTGATGATCACCCATTGCTACTACGGGTACACCGCCAGCGGTGGCCCTGTCGGCGTCGGCCAGGCCGTTGGTCGATCGATGCGTTTCTCGCTGGTCTCGGTGGTGGTTGTCGTCCTACTGGCCCAGTTGGCGCTCTATGGCGTCGACCCGAACTTCAATCTCACGGTGTAACCGCCATGACGACGCCGCTGACGCGGAAGCGCCGCCGGATCCTCCTGTACGTGGAGGGTGTGGTGCTGTTGGTGGTCGGTGCGTTGGTTCTTGTATTGGTGTACTTGCAGTTTCGGGGGGATTTCACGCCGAAGACCGAGCTGACGATGGTGGCCTCGCGGGCGGGGCTGGTGATGGAAACGGGATCGAAAGTCACCTACAACGGGGTGGAGATCGGCCGGGTGGCTGGCATCTCGGCGGTCGAGCGTGACGGCAAGCCGGCGGCCAAACTGGTGTTGCAGGTGAATCCGAAGTACATCAAGCTGATTCCGGCCAATGTGGTGGCCAATATCGAGGCGGCCACCCTGTTCGGCAACAAATATGTGTCGCTCACCTCACCGGATAATCCACAGCAGCAACGGATCTCGTCGCATGTCGTGATTGATGTGCGGTCGGTGACCACCGAGTTCAATACGTTGTTCGAGACGATCACCTCACTCGCCGAGAAAGTGGACCCGATCGAGCTGAACGCGACGTTGTCCGCGTTGGCGCAGGCGCTGAATGGGCTGGGCGGCAAGTTCGGAGCGTCGATCGTCAATGGCAATCAGATTCTGGCGCACTTGAACCCGCGGGTGCGGCAGCTCGGCTACGACGTCCGGCGTTTGGCGGATCTCGGTGAGATCTATACCCGCGCGTCACCGGATTTATGGAACTTTCTGCAGAACGCGGTGACCACCGCGCGCACACTGACCAGGCAACAGCACGATCTGGATGCCGCGCTGTTGGCGGCGGTGGGCGCGGGCAACACCGGAGAGGACATCTTCGCTCGGGGCGGGCCGTATCTGGTGCGCGGGGCCGCCGATCTGGTGCCCACCGCTACGCTGCTCGACACTTACAGCCCTGAAGTGTTCTGCATGATCCGCAACTTTCACGACGCCGCGCCCAAAGTCGCGAACGCGGTTGGCGGCAACGGCTATTCGCTCGCGGGCGCGGGAACGATCGCGGGAGCGGCCAACCCGTACGTCTATCCGGACAATCTGCCGCGGGTGAACGCTCGCGGTGGGCCCGGTGGCCGGCCGGGCTGCTGGCAGACCATCACCCGGGAATTGTGGCCGGCGCCGTATCTGGTGATGGACACCGGCGCCAGCCTCGCGCCATACAACCACTTCGGGCTCGGCCAGCCGATGTTCACCGAATACGTCTGGGGACGCCAATACGGAGAGAACACGATCAACCCATGAAAACCACTGGCACAGCAGTCAAACTCGGCATCTTGTGGATGGTGCTCTTGTTGTTCACGGTGATGATCATCGTCGTGTTCGGCCAAGTGCGCTTCGACCGCACCACCGGGTATTCCGCGTTGTTCACCAATGCCAGCGGGCTACGGGCCGGGGAGTTTGTCCGCGCTGCGGGGGTGGAGGTCGGCAAGGTCTCCAAGGTGACGCTGATCGACGGGGACAGGCGGGTGTTGGTCGACTTCACCGTAGAGAGGTCGCTGTCGCTGGATCAGGCGACGTCTGCATCGGTTCGCTACCTGAATCTGATCGGCGACCGCTACCTCGAGCTCAAGCGCGGCGATAGCGGTCGTCTGCTGGCCCCGGGTGCCACGATCCCGCTTGAGCACACCGCGCCGGCCTTGGATCTCGATGCTTTGATCGGTGGGTTCCGCCCGCTTTTCAAGGCGTTGGACCCTGACAAGGTCAACAAGATCGCCCAGTCGATCATCACCGTGTTCCAGGGGCAGGGCGCCACCATCAGCGACATCCTCGACCAAACCGCTTCATTGACCGCAACGTTGGCGGACCGGGACCGGGCGATAGGCGAGATCATCAACAACTTGAACACAGTGCTGGCGACCACTGTCAAGCATGAGAAGGAGTTCGACGGAACAGTCGACAAGTTAGAGGTGCTGATCACCGGACTGAAGAACAGGGCCGATCCCCTGGCCGCAGCGGTGGCGCATATCGGCGGCGCCGCCGGAACCCTGGCCGACTTGCTGGGTGAGGATCGGCCACTGCTGCACAGCACCGTCGGATACCTCGAGGGCATCCAGCAGCCGATCATCAACGAGCTGCCGACTCTGGACGACGTGTTGCGTAAGCTGCCGGACGCCTACCGCATCATCGGCCGTGGCGGCGGCACCTACGGCGACTTCTTCAACTTCTACCTGTGCGACCTTTCGCTGAAAGTCAACGGATTACAGCCCGGCGGTCCGGTACGCACCGTGAAGCTCTTCGGACAGCCCACCGGGAGGTGCATGCCGCAATGAGAGCCCTGACGGAATTCAACCGCGGCCGCGTCGGGCTGATGGGTGCGATGGTCACGCTGCTCACAGTTGGGGTGGCGCAAAGCTTCACCAGTGTGCCGATGCTGTTCGCCACACCCACCTACTACGCGCAATTCGCCGACACGGGCGGCATCAGCGCGGGCGACAAAGTGGAAATCGCCGGGGTGAACGTCGGTCTGGTGCGCTCGCTGGAGATCCGCGGCGACAAGGTCCTGATCGGATTCTCGTTGGCCGGCAAGACGATCGGGACGCAGAGCCGGGTGGCGATTCGTACCGACACCATTCTTGGCCGCAAGAACATGGAGATAGAACCGCGAGGTTCGGAGCCGTTGCGGCCCAACGGTTTACTCGCGTTGGCGCAAACCACGACGCCGTACCAGGTCTACGACGCTTTTGTTGATGTCACGAGGGCGGCCAAGGGTTGGGACATCGAGGTTACTAAACGTTCGCTGCAGGTGTTATCGGAGACCTTCGATCAGACTGCTCCGCATCTGAGTGCCGCCCTCAACGGTGTGGCCAGATTCTCCGACACCATTGGTAAACGTGACGAGCAGATCAAGCAGCTGCTGGCGAGCGCCAACAAGGTCGCGCGTGTGCTCGGCGACCGCAGCGAACAGGTCAACGGGTTGCTGGTCAATGCCAAGACTCTGCTGGCTGCGTTCAGGGAACGCAGCCAGGCGCTGAGCATTCTGCTGAGCGACGTGTCAGCGGTGTCAACCCAGGTGTCCGGCCTGATCAAGGAAAACCCCAACCTGAATCATGTGCTGCAGCAGTTGAGCACGGTCAGCGACGAGCTGGTCAAGCGCAAGAAGGAACTGGCCGAAGTGCTGGTACTGCTCAGCAGATACACCGCATCCCTGGCAGAGGCCGTCGGTTCCGGGCCGTACTTCAAGGCGATCGTGGCGAATCTGCTGCCCTACCAGATCCTCCAGCCGTGGGTTGACGCGGCGTTCAAGAAGCGGGGCATCGACCCGGAGAACTTCTGGCGCAGTGCTGGCCTGCCGGCGTTCCGCTGGCCAGACCCTAATGGCACCCGGTTCCCCAACGGCGCCCCGCCGCCGGCGCCGCCGGTGCTGGAGGGCACTCCGGAACATCCGGCGCCCGCGATCCCGCCCGGATCGCCGTGCTCCTACACCCCGGGGAATCCCGGTGGCAACGTCACCATCGGGGACGAGGGTCTGCCGCGGCCGTGGAATCCGCTGCCCTGCGCGGGTGCGGCCATCGGCCCGTTCGGGGGCGCCGCCTTCCCGGCGCCGCTCGACGCCCAGACTTCGCCGCCGAAACCCGGTGGGCTGCCGCCCACACCCGGCATCCCGATCGCGGGCCGGCCGGGTGACCCGCCTCCCGATGTTCCGGGCACCCCGGTGCCGCTGCCGGGCAACGCGCCTCCTGGCGCACGCACCGAACCGCTGGCACCGGCCGGCCCGACGCCGCCGCCCTCGACATTCGCACCGGGCCTGCCGCCGGGCCCGGCCGCACCACCGGGACCCGGGCCGCAGCTGCCGGCCCCGTTCATCACGCCCGGCGGGACCGGAGGTAGCAACCAATGAGCACAATCTTCGACATCCGCAGCCTTCGACTGCCGAAAGTGTCGCGTAAGGCAGTGTTCGCCGGGGCGTTGGTTATGGTGTTGGCCCTCGTCGCGCTGGTCGTCGGAGTGCAGTTCTATCGGAAACTGACCAACACCACCGTGGTCGCGTATTTTTCTGAGACCCTCGCGCTCTACCCGGGCGACAAAGTTCAGATCATGGGTGTGCGGGTCGGTTCGATCGACAAGATCGAGCCGGCCGGCGACAGGATGCGCGTCACCTTCTACTACAGCAACAAGTACAAGGTGCCCGCTAGCGCGACCGCGTCGATCCTGAATCCCAGCCTGGTTGCCTCGCGCACCATTCAGCTGTCGCCGCCCTACACGGGCGGGCCGGTGCTGAAGGACGGGGCGGTGATCCCAATCGAGCGCACCCAGGTGCCCGTCGAGTGGGACCAGCTGCGCGATTCCATCAACGGGATCCTGCGGCAGCTCGGCCCGACACCGGAGCAGCCGAAGGGGCCGTTCGGTGAGCTCATCGAAAAGGCTGCGGACAACCTGGCTGGCAAGGGCAAGCAGGTCCATGACACGCTGAACAGCTTGTCGGAAGCGTTGACCGCGCTGAACGAGGGTCGAGGGGACTTCGTCTCGATCACCCGAAGCCTGGCGCAGTTCATCAGCGCGCTCTACCAGAACGACCGACAGTTCGTCGCGCTCAATGACAACCTGGCCGAGTTCACCGACTGGTTCACCAAATCCGACCACGATGTGGCCGACACGGTTCAGCGGGTCGACGACGTGCTCACTCTCGCGCGAAAGTTCGTGAGCGACAACAGGTCCGTGCTTGGTCACGATGTCAACAACCTCGCCGAGGCGACGACCACGATCCTGCAACCCGAGCCGCGGGAGGGCCTGGAAACCGCGTTACACGTGCTGCCCACCTATGCGGGCAACTTCAACAACCTCTACCACCCGCTGCAGGGCTCGCTGGCGGGGATACTCGTATTTCCGAACTTCGCGAACCCGATTCAGTTCATCTGCAGTGCCGTCCAGGCCGGCAGCCGACTGGGCTATCAGGACTCGGCCGAGCTGTGCGCGCAGTATCTGGCGCCGGTTCTGGACGCCTTCAAGTTCAATTACGTGCCGGCCGGCACGAGCTTGTTCAGCTCGGCGGCCACCTTGCCCAAGGAGGTGGCGTACTCCGAGGAGCGGCTGCATCCGCCGCCGGGGTACAAGGACACCACCATCCCGGGGATCTTCTCGCGGGACACACCGTTTTCACACGGCAACCATGAACAGGGCTGGGTTGTCGCGCCCGGGATGCAGGGCGCGGAGATTCAGCCGTTCACGGCCAACATGCTGACGCCGGAATCGCTCGCCGAGCTCATGGGTGGTCCAGACATCGCACCCCCGCCGCCGGGAACGAACATGCCCGGACCGCCGAACGCCTACGACGAGAGCAATCCGCTGCCGCCGCCGTGGTACCCGCAGCCCGCACGGACCGGGCCGGGCCAGTGAGGCGCGCGGTGATGCGACTGATCGTCGGCGCAAGCCGCCGTGGACTGGTTTTGTTGCTGGCCGCACTGGTGTTGGTTTCGTGCGAGTGGCGTGGCATCGCAAACCTGCCGCTGCCGGTCGGCCGTGGCACGGGCTCCAAGCACCTGACGATCTATGTGCAGATGCCCGACACGCTGGCGCTGAACACCAATAGCCGGGTGAGGGTCGCCGATGTATGGGTCGGCACGGTGCGTGACATCAGGCTGAAGAACTGGATCGCGACCCTGACGCTGGACGTCGATCCGAGCGTGCAGCTACCGGCAAACGCGACCGCGAAGATCGGCCAGACCAGCCTGCTGGGCACGCAGCACGTCGAGCTGGCCGCGCCGCCAAGCCCGTCACCGCAGCCGTTGAAGAGCGGCGACACCATCCCGCTGATGAACTCCTCGGCCTACCCCACCGTCGAACGGACGTTGGCCAGCGTCGCGGTAATCCTCAATGGCGGCGGCATCTCGAACCTCGACGTGATTCAGACCGAGATCCTCAACGTCCTTGACGGCCACGTCGACCAGGTCCGCGAATTCCTCAAGCGGCTGGATACATTCACCGCCGAACTGAACCGCCAACGCGACAACCTCACCCGCGCAATCGATTCAACCAACCAACTCCTGACCGTCGTCGCGAACCACAATGACACGCTGGACCGGGTGCTCACCGACATCCCGCCGCTGATCCAGCATTTCGCCGACACCCGCGAGCTGTTCGCCAACGCCATCGAATCCCTGGGGCGGTTCAGCGACGTCGCCAACCGGGCGCTGTCGGATACCCGACCGAACCTGCACCAGAGCCTGCAGTCGCTGCAGCGACCGCTCAGCCAACTCGACCGGGCCTCGCCGTACGTGGTCGGCTCGCTGAAATTGGGCCTCACCGCGCCGTTCAACATCGACTACGTGTCAAAGGTGATCCGTGGCGACTACGTCAACGTGTCGGGGGCGCTCGACCTGACGCTGTCCACCATGGATAACACGCTGCTGAGCGGAACGGGATTCTCGGGGGCGTTGCGGGCGCTCGAGCAGTCGTGGGGACGGGATCCGAACACCATGATCCCGGATGTCCGCTATACGCCGAACCCGAATGACGCCCCGGGGGGCCCGCTGGTGGACAGGGGCGAGTGAAAGATGCTGACTCGCCTCATCAAAACCCAGCTGGTGTTGTTGACGGCGGTGGCGGTGGCCGCGGTGGTGGTCTTGGGCTGGTACTACCTGCGGATACCCAGCCTTGTCGGCGTCGGTCGATACACGCTGTATGCCGAATTGCCTCAGTCCGGGGGCCTGTATCGAACCGCCAACGTCACATATCGGGGCATCACCATAGGAAAGGTCACCGACGTCGAACCGACCGAGCGGGGCGCGCGGGCGACGATGAGCATCGACACTGGCTACCAGATCCCGACTGACGCGTCGGCCAATGTGCATTCGGTCTCGGCGGTCGGCGAGCAGTACCTCGATATGGTATCGACCAGCAACCGCGGTCCGTACCTCCGTAACGGGCAGACGATCACCAAGAGCACGGTCCCCAGCCAGATCGGCCCGGCGCTCGATGCCGCCAACCGTGGATTGGCAGTGCTGCCCAAAGACAAAGTGGCGTCATTGCTTTACGAGACGTCACAGGCTCTGGGTGGGCTGGGACCATCCCTACGGCGCCTGGTCGACGCCGCCCAGGCCATCACCCACGACTTCCGGGGCAGCATCGACGACATCGACGACATCATCGAGCATTCGGCGCCCATCATCGACAGCCAGGTCAATTCCGGTGACGACATCGCGCACTGGGCCGCCAACCTCAATACCCTCGCCGCGCAGACCGCGCAGCAGGATCAAGCGTTGCGAAGCATTCTGGCCAACGCGGCGCCGACCGCCGATCAGGTCAACGCCACGTTCAGCGACGTGCGGGAGTCGCTACCACAGACGCTCGCCAATCTCGAGGTCGTGCTCGACATGCTCAAGCGCTACCACAACGGCGTCGAGCAGGCGTTAGTGTTCTTGCCGCAGGGCGGTGCCATCGCCCAGTCGGTTACCTCGGCATTTCCCGGCCAGGCGGGTCTCGGCGTCGGCGTCGCGGCCCTCAACCAACCACCGGCGTGCCTGACCGGCTTCCTGCCGGCATCGGAATGGCGGTCACCGGCCGAAACCAGCACCGCGCCGCTACCGGCCGGCACCTACTGCAAGATCCCCATGGACGCAACGAACGTCGTGCGTGGCGCCCGCAATTACCCGTGCGTCGACGTGCCCGGCAAGCGTGCGGCGACCCCGCGGGAGTGCCGCAGCGACAAGCCCTATGTGCCGCTGGGCACCAACCCGTGGTACGGAGACCCGAATCAGATCCTCACCTGCCCCGCACCGGCCGCGCGCTGTGACCAGCCGGTGAAACCGGGTCTGGTGATCCCGGCGCCGTCGGTCAACAACGGCCTCAACCCCGTTCCCGCCGATCGGCTACCGGGCACACCGCCGCCGGTCAGCGATCCGCTGCAGCGACCGGGGTCGGGCACCGTTCAATGCAATGGGCAGCAACCCAACCCGTGCGTCTACACCCCGACCGGGGTTGCCACGTCGATTTACGACGTGCAGAGCGGCATCGTCGTAGGGCCCGATGGTGTGAAGTATTCCGTCGCGAACTCGAGCAACATCGGAGAAGACGGGTGGAAGGATATGCTGACACCAGCCGGCTGAAGCCGTACGGCTGAAAACGCGCTATGAGGCAGGCATTTCGTCAGCACGTCCCGGCTTCCCGATCCGGATCCGGCGTGCCGCTGTCCTCGCCGCGACGGGCGTGCTCGCGCCATGTCTGGTATCCACGCCGCGCGGCGAACGCACCGACGATGGCCGACACGCACCACACCGCTATCGCCGCGTATGCCAACGCGGGCGACCGATTTCCGATCGATGCGCCCAGCGCGGTGTAGACGAATGCTCGCGGCGCCGAACCGATGAACGAACCGACGGCCATCTGCCACAACGGAACTCCGAAGGCTCCGAAGGCGTAGGAGGCGAGTGCGTCCGATATGCCGGGGACGAAGCGCTGACCGACAACCGCCCATAGTCCGCGGCGTTCAATCAGCGCGTCGATGCGGTCGGCGCGTGTCGCGCCCAGCAGTGCCCGAGCGCTGTTTCGGCCGGCCCGACGGCCGAGGCGGCTCGCGACGATCGCGGTGCCCACCGCCGCACCCAGCGTCACGAAGACGCCCAAAACAGGACCGAACAAAAGCCCGCTGCCCGCTGCCAGAATCGAACCCGGCACGAACATTGCGCCCAGGACTGCCGACACCACGATGTAGGTCAGCGGCGCCGCCGGGCCTGTCGCCGAGACCACGCGCCGCACGTCCTCGACGTCGATGACTCGCGCGACAGCTACCAGGTAGAACATTCCGAGGAGGAAGCCGGCGAACACCCCGAGCCGCACGATGTGGCTTCGTCGGGATCTGGGTCGGGATGTCGGTGAGGAACCGTCGTTTTCGGCCATGCTGACCGCGATTCTTCCGCAACCGCCGGATCTCGATCGTCTGCGCCTTGCCGTGCGTAGCGGAGAATCGTCCTACCCGGCCTAACCTGGGACGATCTGGATGAATCGATCCGGTTTTACAGCGAAACCCTGGGGATGTCGCTGAAGTTTCGCGACGGAGCCCATTTTGCTGCCCTTGATGGTGGGCCGGTCACTCTCGCCCTGGCCACCGCGGTGGACCATCCCATACCGGGGCAGGTCGTCGTCGGTATCAAGACCCCTGATGTGGACGCCGCGGCGAAAGCTGTTGAGGCCAGTGGCGGAGGCATCGTGAAAGGTCCTTAAGACGACGCACCCGAACGCCGTGCCGTGGTCTACGACAACAAAGGCAACGGCTTGGTCTTCTACAAGCCGCTGGCCCGGTGAAACGTCTACGGCAGCTCGGCCTCATCGTCGATGTCGAAGTGGCCCAAGTGTTTTGCCAGCGTACGGCACAACCGCGCAGGGCGGCCAGGCCGTCGGCAAGCAGGTCGGTTGGCTCTGCAAGGTGCAGGTGAGGCGCCATCGAGCGCCACCCTAACTGCGGTGGCACCATGGGCAGGGACCAGAGAGGGATGAGATGGAAACTTGGGACGCGATCTGTGCCCGGCGCAACGTACGGGAGTACAAGCCAGAACCGGTGTCAGAAGCCGATCTGAACCGTATCGCAGAGGCCGGATGGCGGGCTCCGTCTGCGAAGAACCGCCAGCCGTGGGACTTCGTGATCGTCACCGACCCGACTCAGCTCAAGGAGCTTTCCACGGTCTGGCGGGGCGCCGGTCATATCGCCGCGGCCGCGGCCGCGATTGTCTTGGTTGTGCCGGTGCCGCCGGATGATCGCAGGCTGGTGACTGACAACTACGACGTGGGTCAGGCAACGATGGCGATGATGATCGCGGCCACTGACCTGGGGATCGGCACCGGCCATTCGTCGGTGGGAGATCAGGAGAAAGCGCGCGCCATCCTGGGTGTCCCCGACGACCACCTGGTGGCCTTCATGCTCGGCCTCGGCTATCCCGCCGACCGGCCGATCACCCCGATTCGCAAACCGAATCGGCGGCCCTTCGACGAGGTCGTCCACCGTGGCCGCTGGTGAAGCGGTGACTACCAGCGCTCGGAAGGGCGAATACGGATACGACGGGTCTTTCCATACCGTCTCGGCCGGAGCGCAACTGGCAGGTGTCGGAGCCACATCCGCGGCCCTGCTCACTGGGGCGGGCTTCGCGCTGGCCCGTGGTAACCGATTGGCGGCGGCGCTTGCGGCGGCGTCGGCCGTCGAGGTTCTCGCGACGGCGGCGTCCTACATCTACTCAACGAGGTCGGGCAAGTTCCGCGCGTGGGATGGCGTTCTCGACAACCTGCGACTGCGCGGCGATGAAACGTTGCTTGACCTCGGATGTGGACGAGGTGCGGTGTTGCTGGCCGCGGCCAAGCGGTTGCCGCGGGGCCGCGCGATAGGCGTCGATCTGTGGCGCACCGACCAGACCGAAAACTCCCAGCAGACAACGTTATCCAACGCGGCACTGGAAAACGTGGCCGAGCGCGTCGAGGTGCGTACCGCCGACATGACCGCCCTGCCGTTGGGCGACGAGAGTGTCGACGTGATCGTCAGCAGCCTGGCCATCCACAACATTGCGACACACGCCGGTCGGCGAAAGGCCTTGGACGAAGCCGTTCGGGTATTGCGGCCGGGTGGCCGTTTGGCCATCGCCGACTTGTGGGAGACCCGTCAGCATGTCGCCCATTTGCGCGAACTGGGCTGGCTCAACGTGCGGCGCCGCAACCTCGGATGGCGTATGTGGTACGGCGGTCCCTGGTTCTCCACCCGCTTGGTCACCGCGACGAAACCCGGGTAAGTCAGGCATGCATGCTGGGGGGATGAACAGAAACGAGATCACCGAGCAGATCGTCGTTGCCCGCCTGACTCGAGGCCTGACGTGGCAGGAGCTGGCCGACGCCATCGGCAGGCCGGTGGTGTGGACCACGTCGGCGTTGCTTGGCCAGCACCCCATTCCCGGTGAACTCGGCAAGGTCTTGGTCGAGATGCTGGGTCTCGACGAGTCGGTGGTGCCCGTGCTGGCCGCCCCTCCCATGCGTGGCGGGCTGCCCACGGCGGTGCCGACCGACCCCACCATCTACCGTTTCTACGAAGCGCTTCAGGTGTACGGCGGCGCCATCAAGGAACTGATCCACGAGCGGTTCGGCGACGGCATCATGAGCGCGATCAACTTCAGCATCGACCTGCAGAAGAAGCCGCACCCATCGGGCGACCGCGTTGTGGTGACATTCGACGGCAAATTCCTTCCCTACGACTGGGTTTCGGCGGAAAACTAAATGGTGGTCAAGGCAGAACAGCCGAAATCTCTCGATCTCGTGCTCTCCGGTGGCGGCGTCAAGTTCATCGGTCTGGTGGGCGCCATCGTCGCGCTGATGGATGCCGGATATTCGATCAAGAGAGTGTCGGGCGTTTCGGCCGGCTCGGTCGTCGCGGCGATCTTGGCGGCCGGGTCCAAAGATGGCCAGCTGACCAGCGAGGAAGTGAAGGAACTCGCCTTCTCGGTACCGCTGCACAAGTGGCGCGACGCAGGACCCGTCCCCTATCTCGGTGCTGTGTGGGGACTGGTAAGGGAAACCAGCATGTATCGGGGTGACGTCGCCTACGACTGGATTCGGAGTGAGCTGAAGAACCTGGGTGTCACCTCCTTCGGTGATCTCGTCCTCGACGAGGACCACCTGATCAAGGGACCGCACTACACGCTGGTGGTCACTGTCGCTGACTTGACCGCGGCACAGCTGGTGAGACTGCCGTGGGACTACCGGCGGCTCTACGGGCTGGACCCCGATGAGCAGCCGGTCGCCGAGGCGGTGCGCGCTTCGATGGCGATCCCGTTCGTTTACCGCCCGGTCAAGCTGACTGGCATCAGTGGGGCGACATCCACCCTCGTTGACGGTGGTGTGCTCTCGAACTTTCCAATCGACACCTTCGACCGGCCGGACGGCAAACCACCACGCTGGCCTACGTTCGGGGTCACGGTCTTACCGAGGGTTACCGAGGGCATCGGTGCGGTGATGCCCGCGCTGAAACCGCTGCGCTTTTTTGAACAGACGGCATTGTTGGAGAGTCTGCTCACCACCATGCTGGCAGGCCACGACCAGACCCACCTAAACCACCCTTGGGTCTCCGCCCGCGCAATCGCCGTCGAGTCGACCAATGTGGGCGTGCTCGACTTCGATGTCCCCACAGGACGCTTGGAAGAGCTCTACGACAAGGGGTATGAGGCAGCGCAGGAGTTTCTGTCGACGTGGGACTGGGCGGCTTATCTCAAACGCTTCCGCTGGGCCGGTTGATGGCCATCTGGTCACGCCCAACGGTGAAGTGACGGCTCGGCGCCGACGTGTCACACTTCTCGAGTGGAGGAGGCGGCATGAGGTGAGGCGGTTGCCCGGGCAACCGCATCGCCTTCTGTCTACAGACCGAATTCGGCTTCTATGCCGTCGATTCCGGCGCGGATGGCCTTCAGCGCGTCGGCACGGGCGCGCAATTTGGTCGCGGCGTGGGCATGTTGGTGCAGACCGGCGAATTCCTGCGCGGCTTCTTCGGCGCGGCTGAGCACCATCTCGGGCAACACGATCTCGTCGACAAAGCCGGCGGCAAGGGCGGTTTCGCCGAAAAACGTCTTGGCCAGCCCGGTGGCTTGCTGGTACGCCGACCTCGTCAGCCGCAGCTTCATGATCTCCAGGGCGGCGTACGGGATGATCATGCCAATCGCAACTTCGTTGGCCTGAATGTTGTATGCATGGGCGGCCACCCGGTGGTCACCAGACGACAACAGGAACGCTCCCATCGCGATGGCATGGCCGGTGCAGGCCATTACCACCGGTTTCGGGTAGGACAAGAGTCGATATGCCAGCTCGAAGCCGCCCCTGAGCATGTCGATTGCGGGCTGCACCTCGCCGGAGGTCAAAATCTTCAGATCGAACCCGCCGCTGAACACCCGCTCATTCCCGGCGATGACCAACGCTTTGACGTTGTCACTGTCGGCCTGGTCGATGGCTTCGTTGAGGGCCTGCTGCATGGTCGGGCCCAGCGCGTTGACTTTGCCGTCGTCCATCCGGATGACCGCGATGGAATCGTCGTGGCTGTAGGTGACCGGGCCGCTCATGGGTTACTCCTTCGATACGGACAGCGGAGTCGATTGAATCAGATCGACGTTGCGCAGGCCCGCTCGGCCGGAGCTGGCCCGGCGTCACACGTGCTGGCTGCGATGTTTGCCCAGATCGTTTTGCCCATTACCCCAGCGCAGGCTGACATCGGTGGGTTCGTCGAGTTGCCTGGTGCGCCACCGGTCCTGAGTTTCCTGCACGGCACCGTTGATCCGTTCGATCTCGCTGCGGAACACGTCGGGACGCGTTTCCTTGCTGGCGTAGTGGAAGTAGGTGAGCAGCCCGCGCAGCAGTTCCAGTTTCTGCTTTTCCCTCTTCGCCAGGTCATGCGTCGTCATCAACTCGATGCGCTGAACCGGTGGCAGGGCATCCCAGTCCAGCACCACGTTGGTCTCCAACGGACGACGTTCCCGCCGCCAGAACCGCCACCCGCGCGGCTTATCGGGGCAGTCGTAGTAGATCACCGTCCCGGTAAAACGAGACTCGATACCACTTCCAATTTCGGCGCGGTCCAGCGCCGAATCCCACACCATCCGCCATTCCTGGCCGGGCGCGAGTACCGGCAACTCGCGGGGAAGCTGTAGTTCGACGACATCGGCGTAGCCGTCAGCGGCATTTTCATATTCGGCCACCGTGGGTGGATTCGGAAAAGAAAATCGGATGTCATACGCCGCGGTCCGGCCGAAATTCCGGACCACCAGCTCGATCACGTGCCAGTCAGCGGCATGTGGTTCCATGAGCATGGCGACGTGGGGACGGGTCTGATCCGCCACCAATCCGCGGTTGCGGTTGATCTGCCGGTTTGTAAACACCAGCGCGACGACACCGAGCGCAATCGCCGCCCATGCCGCCCACGCCAGCCAGGTGCTGGACCCAACGTTGGTGACCCCGTGCCAGCTGTCCTGGATCCACCCCATTGAATCCACCCTCCGCTTATATCACAGTGATCTTCCGCACGAAATTTCGTTGGCCTGATAGTATTCGCTGGCCTGATAGTAGAGGCGATGGGCGAATATCGCCGCATATGGAATCACAATGACCACCGCTTCGCTCATGCTGCGCAAATGGCGAACGAGAAACGCGGCTGAGTCCCTCAGCCGCCCATCAACATTCGCCACTGATCAAGGTCAGCGGCTCGATACACATAGTTGGAGCGCTTGACCTCCGATAACGATGCACTGGCATCAACGGAATACCAGTGCCCGGGAAATACCGTCGGGTCACCGGGAAGCCTGGCGAGCTGCTGCAGACTGCGATACATCTCGTCGGAGTCGCCACCCGGAAAGTCGGTGCGCCCGCAGCCGTCCAGGAACAGCGTGTCACCCGCGACCAGCCGGCCGTCCAGCAGAAAGCACTGGCTGCCGGGCGTGTGACCCGGCGTGTGCAGCAGCTCGATTTCGATATCGCCAATGTTGACCTTGTCGTGGTGCTCATGGGTGGTGAGGTCGCCTAACCCGATTCCGGTAACCCGCGAAACCCAAAGCGCTTCATGGGTATTCACGTGCACGGGCACACTGGCCCGCTCCAGCAGCTCGGCTAGTCCCTTGAGCTCAAAGCCCATCATGTTCCCGCCCACATGGTCGGGGTGATGGTGGGTCACCAGCACCCCGGACAAGTGCATGCCGTCGGCCTCCAGCGCGTCGAGAAGATCGCCTGCGGCATACGCCGGGTCGACCACCACGCAATCTCCGGTCTGACGGTCTCCGATCAGGTAGGCGAAGTTGCGCATTTGTGTCGCGAACATGTCGCCAGTGGCGAAATCGCGACCGGAAAGCAGTTGACGGAAGTACAGCCGGTCTGCAGACAAATCTGACACGTCACCAGACTATGACCCGACCCGGTGGCGTCGTAATTCGGGCGTGGCCACCTGTGCGACACGCCGGTGGGTGCGCGGATTAAAGCCGTACCGCTGCAATGCCGCACACCTTGGCGACGAACGCCGCTAAGAACCGGTCCATCTTGTCTGCGCTGGGTATCGTTAGCCCATGCGGAAGAAGGTCGAGATCGAGGTAGACGTCGATCTGGTCCAGGAAGCAATACGCCGATACCACCTGGCTGACGCGCGCGAGGCCGTTCATCTTGCGCTACGGATGCTGCTCGGCGAGCCCGATGAATCAGAGGGTGAGCAGCATGGCGACGACTACGACGAGTTCAGCGACCTCAGTGCGTGGGAACCTCGCCGCAGCAGCGACACCGGGTAGATCCTTCTAGCAACCTCGGGCCGTGCCTGTGGTTTGGTGCCGTTGCGCGCCAGGCTGTACCCTCTTTTAGGCCCGCGGGACGACTGGTCGCTTCGGGTGAACGGCCCCCTTAGCTCAGTCGGTAGAGCGTTTCCATGGTAAGGAAAAGGTCAACGGTTCGATTCCGTTAGGGGGCTCGGCGGACGCCGAGCACACATGGCGGCCCCGACCCCAAACCGGGGTGGCCAGAGGCGATGTAGCTCAGTCGGTTAGAGCGAACGACTCATAATCGTTAGGTCGCCGGTTCGAGTCCGGCCATCGCTACAACATAACAACGCGACTTTGAGAGATATGAGAGAGAACGGACATGGCTTCCAGTACTGACGTGCGGCCGAAGATCACCTTGGCATGCGAGGTGTGCAAGCACCGTAACTACATCACCAAGAAGAACCGCCGCAACGATCCCGACCGGATGGAGCTGAAGAAGTTCTGCCCGAACTGTGGCAAGCATCAGGCGCACCGCGAGACGCGCTAGCGCCCGTCCACAAGCGTTTATTCAGATTGACTAGGTAGGTTCTAGACCCGTGGCGTTGACCGGAAACATTGTCGGCATGCATTACCGTTACCCCGACCATTACGAGGTGGAGCGGGAGAAAATCCGCGAGTACGCGATAGCCGTGCAAAACCAGGACGCGTCGTTCTTTCAGGAGGAGGCGGCCGCTGAACTGGGCTACAAAGGTTTGCTGGCCCCGTTGACGTTTATCTGCGTGTTCGGCTACAAGGCTCAGACGGCGTTCTTCAAACACGCGAACATCGCGGTCCAGGACGCGCAGATCGTCCAGGTCGACCAAGTGCTGAAATTCGAAAAGCCGATCGTCGTCGGCGACAGACTGTACTGCGACGTGTACGTGGACTCGACGCGCCAGGCGCACGGCACGCAGATCATCGTGACCAAGAACATCATCAGTAACGAAGCCGGTGACATCGTGCAGGAGACCTACACGACCCTGGCGGGCCGTGCCGCTGAGGATGGAGAAGAGGGATTTTCTGATGGCGCTGCGTGAGTTCAGTTCGGTGAAGGTGGGTGACCAGCTTCCGGAGAAGACCTACCCGTTGACCCGCCAGGATTTGGTGAACTATGCGGGGGTCTCGGGCGACTTGAACCCGATCCACTGGGACGACGAGATCGCCAAGGTCGTCGGGCTGGACACCGCGATCGCCCACGGAATGTTGACCATGGGGTTGGGTGGCGGCTACGTCACGTCGTGGGTCGGCGACCCGGGTGCGGTCACCGAGTACAACGTGCGGTTTACGGCTGTGGTGCCGGTGCCCAACGACGGCAAGGGCGCCGAGCTGGTGTTCAGGGGCAAGGTGAAGTCCGTCGATCCAGAGAGCAAATCGGTGATCATCGCGCTCACGGCCACCTCCGGTGGCAAGAAGATCTTCGGCCGGGCCACCGCATCGGCAAAACTGGCGTAGTCCATGGCGCTCAAAACCGACATTCGGGGGATGGTCTGGCGGTACCCGGACTACTTCATGGTGGGTCGTGAGCAAGTTCGCGAGTTCGCGCGCTCGATCAAGTACGAGGACCCGGCCTGTTACTACGAGGACGCGGCCGCCGAACTCGGCTATGACAACATCGTTGCGCCGATTACCTTCGTGTCGATACTTGCAAAACATGTCCAGACGGACTTCTTCCGGAATGTCGACATCGGCATGGAGACCCTGCAGATCGTCCAGGTGGACCAGCGGTTCATCTTCTACAAGCCGGTATTGGCCGGCGACAAGCTGTGGGCCCGGATGGACATCCATTCGGTGGACGAGCGTTTCGGCGCCGACATCGTCGTCACCAAGAACAGCGTGACCAACGACGATGGCGAGCTCGTGCTGGAGGGGTACACCACCGTGATGGGCCATCAGGGTGATAACTCCATCCAGCTCAGATGGGACAAGGAATCCGGGCAGGTCGTCAGAACCGCGTAATTAGTATCTGGCTCCGGCGCCGATGTACACTCGGACCTCGGGGTTTTCCCATAACAGCGCGCTGTCCGTCGGTTCGGCGATCACCGAACGGAGAGCGCGCGTGTCATGTAAGCCCCGGTAGGTAAGCGCAGGTTGGCCTGCCAACCGCGAAGGGGCGTAGCTCAAATGGCAGAGCAGCGGTCTCCAAAACCGCAGGTTGCAGGTTCAAGTCCTGTCGCCCCTGCTGAAGGCGAAGACGTGCCATGCTGGACACTGAACGGGTACCCGATCAGCACGGGACGGATCGCGGGATAGCTAGCGAACAAAGGAGCATGCGGTGAGCGACGAGGGCGACGCTGCCAACGACGCCGCAAGCGACGGCGGCGAGACTGACGACAGCCGCGCCAGCGGTGGTCGGACGGCCGTGGTGACTAAGCCTGCGGCGCGGCCGCAACGTCCTAGCGGCAAGCGGTCTCGGCAGCGAGTGGCGGATGCCGACGACGACGTCGACATCGAGTCGCCGGACGAGGCTGAGGTCGCCACCGACAACAAGGCCAAAAAAGCCCGGACATCCAGGAAGGCCGGTGCCGGCAAGCAGGCCAAGAAACCGAGGAGACCTGCGGACCGTTCGGCGAACCCGTTCGTATTCGTCTACAACTACCTCAAGCAGGTCGTTGCAGAGATGCGGAAGGTGATCTGGCCGAACCGCAAACAGATGCTCACCTACACCTCAGTGGTGCTGGCGTTTCTGGCCTTCATGGTGGCGCTGGTCGGTCTCGCGGACCTCGGCCTGACCAAGCTGGTCCTGTTGGTGTTCGGCTGAGCTTCGAGAGTAGAGAGAGGACTGAAAACCGTGACTACCTTCGACGGTGACACGTCCGCGGGTGAGGCGGTCGACGTGCAAGAGGCGGCCGACGTGCAAGAGGCGGTCGACGCGCAAGAGGCGGCCGACGCGCAAGAGGTCACCGAGGCCGAGACTCATGCCGAGCCGGCCGAGGAGGTCGACCCGGCCGCCGCGCTCAAGGCGGAACTGCGCAGCAAACCTGGCGACTGGTACGTCGTGCACTCCTATGCGGGATACGAGAACAAAGTCAAGGCCAATCTCGAAACCCGCGTGCAGAACCTGGACGTCGGCGACTACATCTTCCAAGTGGAAGTACCCACCGAAGAGGTCACCGAGATCAAGAATGGCCAGCGTAAGCAGGTCAACCGCAAGGTGCTGCCCGGCTACATCCTGGTGCGCATGGATCTGACCGACGATTCGTGGTCCGCGGTGCGCAACACGCCCGGGGTCACCGGGTTCGTCGGCGCGACGTCCCGCCCGTCGGCGCTGGCGCTCGACGACGTGGTGAAGTTCCTGCTGCCGCCGGGGTCGACGAAGAAGGCCGCCAAGGGTGCGGCCGCCACCGCCGCCGCCACCGAGGCGGGCGGCCTGGAACGTCCGGTCATTGAGGTCGACTACCAGGTGGGCGAATCGGTGACGGTCATGGACGGACCGTTTGCCACGTTGCCGGCCACGATCAACGAGGTCAACGCCGAACAGCAGAAGCTCAAGGTGCTGGTGTCGATCTTCGGCCGTGAAACGCCGGTGGAACTGACCTTCAGCCAAGTCTCCAAGATTTAACCGGGAAGGAACATCAACATCTCATGGCCCCGAAGAAGAAAGTCGTCGGGCTGATCAAGCTGCAGATCCAGGCCGGGCAGGCCAACCCCGCCCCGCCGGTGGGGCCCGCGCTTGGCCAGCACGGTGTCAACATCATGGAGTTCTGCAAAGCGTACAACGCCGCGACGGAGAACCAGCGCGGCAACGTCATCCCGGTGGAGATCACGGTTTACGAGGACCGCAGCTTCACCTTCGCGCTCAAGACGCCGCCTGCCGCCAAGTTGCTGCTCAAGGCCGCCGGCGTGGGCAAGGGCTCGGCGGAGCCGCACAAGACCAAGGTCGCCAAGGTCAGCTGGGATCAAGTGCGCGACATCGCCGAGACCAAGAAGGCCGATCTCAACGCCAACGACATCGACGCCGCCGCCAAGATCATCGCCGGCACCGCCCGGTCGATGGGGATCACCGTTGAATAGGTTTGCATAATCCCCGACGTGGGAGGGCCAGCTTCGGCCCGCTTGATAACCACGACCCAACACCAGATTGGATATCAAATGAGCAAGAACAGCAAGGCATACCGCGCCGCCGCCGAGAAGGTGGACCGCAACAACCTCTACACCCCGCTGCAGGCGGCCAAGCTCGCCAAGGAAACGTCGTCGACCAAGCAGGACGCGACCGTCGAGGTGGCGATCCGGCTCGGCATCGACCCGCGTAAGGCAGACCAGATGGTCCGCGGCACAGTCAATCTGCCGCACGGCACCGGTAAGACCGCCCGCGTCGCGGTGTTCGCAGTCGGCGAAAAAGCCGAGCAGGCGCAGGCCGCCGGCGCCGACATCGTCGGCAGTGACGATCTGATCGAGAAGATTCAGGGTGGCTGGCTGGAATTCGACGCCGCGATCGCGACCCCTGACCAAATGGCCAAGGTCGGACGCATCGCTCGAGTGCTGGGTCCGCGCGGCCTGATGCCCAACCCCAAGACCGGCACCGTGACCCCCGACGTCGCCAAGGCAGTGGCCGACATCAAGGGCGGCAAGATCAACTTCCGCATCGACAAGCAGGCCAACCTGCACTTTGTCATCGGCAAGGCGTCGTTTGACGAGAAGAACCTCGCGGAGAACTACGGCGCCGCGATTGACGAGGTGCTGCGGCTCAAGCCGTCGTCTTCGAAGGGCCGCTACCTGAAGAAGATCACCGTGTCGACGACCACCGGCCCGGGCATTCCGGTCGACCCGTCGGTCACCCGGAACTTCGCGGAGGCCTAGCCGGCGCGCCTACCCGCCGCACTCAGCGATACGCCGCCGCAAGAATTCGCGGCCTGGCTCAGAACCGTTGGACTCCAACGCCATTCGGTACCAGTTGAGAGCGTCGGTAGGCCGTCCCGCGCGCCGCAGCAGATCGGCGCGTACCGTCGCGACGAGATTCGAGCGGGCCAGCCGGGGATCATGCGACACCTTGTCCAACGCGTCCAGGCCGGCGTCGGCGCCGTCGCGGAACCCGATCGCCAGCGCGCGGTTGGCGCCCACCACCGGGGAGTCGGTCATCTGCAGTAGCCGGTCGTAGGCGGCGCAGATGGCGACCCAGTCGGTCTGTTCCCAGGACGGCGCCGTCGCGTGCAGTGCCGCGATCACCGCCTGCGGCAGGTAGGCGCCCGTCGATCCTTGGGCCTGACGCAAGCGGTGTAGCCCGCGGGAGATGCGGCCGCGGTCCCACCGGCGACGGTCCTGGTCCTCGAGCGGCACCAGCATCCCCCCGTCGTCCACCCGCGTCGCTCGTCGCGAATCATGCAGCAGCATCAGGGCAGCCAAGGCGTGCGCCTCCGGCTCGTTGGGCATCAGCGCGCACAACTCCGCGGCCAGCCGGATCCCCTCGTCGCACAGTTCGTCGCGAATCGCCGAGGGCCCTGCAGTCGACCAATAGCCCTCGGTGAACACCGAGTAGATGCAACTGAGCACGTGGGGCGTGCGCTCGGCCAGCAGCTCAGGAGGTGGCACCCGCAGCGGGATGTTGGCGTGCCGAACCTTGTTCTTGGCGCGCGTGATTCGCTGGCCGATGGCCGGCTCAGTCTGCAGTAGTGCACGGGCGATCTCCGCGACGGTCAACCCGGACACCAACCGCAGCGTCAGTGCCAGCTGGGACTGCCGGTCCAGCGCCGGGTGTGCACAGGTGAACATCATCCGCAACTCGTCATCGCGGACCGGGTGCGGGTCGGTGCGATCGGTACGTACCCGGATGTCGTCCACCACAGCCGCCAATTCCTTTCCGGGACGGATGGATTCGCGGCGTAGCCGATCCCGGGCGCGGTTGCGGGCGACGGTCACCAGCCACCCGCCGGGATTTTCAGGCGGACCGTCGCGGGCCCAGGTGCGCAGCGCCTCGGCGCAGGCTTCCTGGACGGCGTCCTCGGCGACGGTGAGGTCACCCGACCACCGGGCCAGCGCGGCCACGGCCGGGCCCCATTCCCGCCGAAAGACGCCGTCCAGGTCGGCCATTCGCGCGACGCTACAACCCGGAGACGCCGGCCATTTGCCGTAGCTCCACAGCGGTAGCGGGGATCATCGACGCGATCTTGACGGCCTCGTCGCGGTCGGCCGCGCCGAGCACGTAGAAGCCGTTGGCGACTTCGGCGCCTTCCGCGTATGGCCCGTCGGTAATCAGGACCTCGCCGTCGCGCACCCGCACGGTTGTCGCCGTGGACGGTGGATGCAGGCCGGCGCCGGACTTGATGTGCTGGCCCGCCGCGGCGTGCGAACTCCTGGTGCTGGGCCACCATCGCATTCCACTCCGGCGAGCCCGGCGACGCCGGCCGGTCGGGCGGCTCCAGCAGCAGCGCGAGCCAGGTAGTGCCCTCGGGTGGCTGCGTCGCCACCCCGGGGGTGGCCACCGGCCACACCTCCACGCCGCCGTACTTGGCCGCCGGGATGTCGCGGGCCAAAGTCAATGCCTCGTCGAGGTTTTCGGCTTCGAATACGTAGTAGCCACCCGCTACTTCGGCGCCTTCGGCGAACGGGCCGTCGGTTACCACCGGTGCGTCGGGGCCCCCGGTGATGCGCACACCGGTCGCCGTCGGCAGCAGCGCGTCACCGCCGCGGATCGCTGAGGCCGCCTTGGCGTGGAAGTTCTGGTAGGCGGCCATCTCGGCTGCACCCTCGTCGGGTGTGAGGTCTCGTTCTTGGCTGATCAACAGCGCGAAATACTGCATGCTCGTCACCTCCGGTTGTGAGCGAAGCCTTGTGCTCCACTCTCTACCTATTCGACGAACGCCGCAGCCCTAATCCGACAACCTAGGCGGCAGCTCCCGGCTTGAGGTAGGTCACCAGGCTGACGTCGAGCATCTCGTCGGTGAAGTAGTGCTCGGCGCCGCGCAGATACTTGATGTAGCGGTTGTAGACCTCTTCGGAGGTGACCTCGATCGCTTTGTCCTTGTTGGACTCCAGCGTGTCGGCCCAGATCCGCAGCGTCTTGATGTAATGCGGCCGCAGCGAAAGTGGTTCGGGGACGATAAATCCCGCTTTCTCGCCATGCTCGACCATCATCCCGGTGGACGGCAGTCGACCGCCCGGGAAGATCTCGGTGACAATGAACTTGATGAAGCGCGCCGTCTCGAAGGTCAGCTTCTTACCGCGGGCCGCCATCTCGTACGGGTGGTAACTGACGCTGCTCTGGACGGTCATCCGGCCTTCCTCGGGCATGATGTTGAAGCACCGCTTGAAGAAGTCGTCGTAGTTCTCGTGGCCGAAGTGCTCGAACGCCTCGATCGACACGATCCGGTCGACGGGCTCGCTGAAATCCTCCCAGCCTTGTAGCCGAACCTGACGTGAACGGCTGGTGTCGAGCGCGCCCAGCACTTGCTCGGAGCGGGCGTGCTGGTTCTTCGACAGAGTCAGGCCGATGACGTTGACGTCGTACTTCTCGACGGCGCGCTTCATGGTGGTGCCCCAGCCGCAGCCGATGTCGAGCAGGGTCATGCCGGGCTTGAGGTCCAGCTTGTCCAAGTTGAGGTCGATCTTGGCGTACTGGGCCTCTTCGAGCGTGAGATCCGGCGGCTCGAAGTAGGCGCAGCTGTAGGTGCGGGTCGGGTCCTGGAACAGGCCGAAGAAGTCGTCGGAGACGTCGTAATGCGCCTGAATGTCTTCGAAGCGCGTCCGCGTCTTCGTAGGGCCAGTCGGTTGCTCAGCCATTGTCTTCTTGTTCTCCTGGATGATATTCATTGCCTACGTCGGCACATCGTCGGTTGGTGCGAAGTGCAACGATACCCAATGTAGAGATGCCGCTTAATCGGCTGGGCGCGGTGCACCCGGGAGTCGATGGCCTCGTCCTTGTGGGCGCGCAGGGCTATGGAGGCAGCTAGGTTGCCGTACATGTGTCCTCCCCTGACGGGTACCTACCCGAGGCAGCCATCCCCGGCACCCTACACTCGGGCGGGCTTATCCCTCGTATTTGAGGGCCGTGGCGCGGTCGGTCAGCGGAATTGGTAATCGCTCAACGGGAAGCGTGATCCTTCCCGTATTGCGTTGCGCGTCGACGTGGGCCGCAGCAGCGTCGCCTCGCCATCGGGGTTGAAGTAGTAAGACCGCGAGGTGGCGCAGTCTCCAAGGGAGAAGAGGGACTTCTCAACAAGCTTGGTCATCCGATCCTTGAAGCGCGCATTTGCTTCTTCGGTCACCTCGAATTCTGGTGCTTCCGCAGATGCCCCCACGGCGAACTTGATCAGCTGGCATCTTAGTGGAAAATCCGCCTTGCCGCCCACGCACCATAGGCACGGATTGGTTTGAGCTCTGTCACATCTCTATAAAAGAGTGTGCTATTTCTCCAGGGTGAATTGGTGGACGTCGATGGAGCCAATTCGGAACGACTTGGCGCAGCCGGTCAGGTACTTCATGTACCGCTCGTAGACCTCGTCGGACTGGATCGCGATGGCCTCGTCCTGGTGCGCCTCGAGGGCCTCGGCCCACAGCTCGAGGGTTCTGGCATAGTGCGGCTGCAGCGACTGGCGCCGAGTTAGCCGCAAACCCGCCTTCGACGAGTGCTGCTGAACCTTCTCGATCGACGGCAACCGGCCGCCGGGGAAGATCTCGGTCGCGACGAACTTGGCGAAGCGGGCCATCTCCAACGTCATAGGTATGCCACGTTCGATGAACTGGGGTCCCGTCAGCCCGGTGATCGTGTGCAACAGCATCACGCCGTCAGCGGGCAAGACGCCGCAAGCCATTGTGAAGAAGTCGTCATAGCGATCGTGCCCGAAGTGTTCGAAGGCACCGATCGACACGATCCGGTCGACGGGCTCGTCGAATTGTTCCCAGCCGTTCAGCAGCACCCGCTTGCTGCGCGGGCTGTCCATTTCGTCGAACGACTTCTGCACGTGGGTGGCTTGGTTCTTCGACAACGTCAAGCCGACCACGTTCACGTCGTACTTTTCGATGGCCCGCCGCATGGTGGCGCCCCAGCCGCAGCCGACGTCGAGCAACGTCATGCCCGCCTGCAGGCCCAGCTTGCCCAGCGCCAGGTCGATTTTGGCGATCTGGGCCTCTTCCAGCGTCATGTCGTCGCGCTCGAAGTATGCGCAGCTGTAGGTCTGGGTGGGGTCCAGGAAGAGGCGGAAGAAGTCGTCGGATAAGTCGTAGTGTGCCTGCACATTGGCGAAGTGCGGCGTCAGTTTTTTGGCCATGACGTTGTGCCTTTCTCCGACCTCAAGGCCCCTCGGTGCTTGAGCGAAACGCACCGAAATTCCCCCGCGTATGCTCGGGTCAAATCGCTATTTGGTGAGGGTGTATTGGGCGACGTTGGAGAAGCCTTTGCGGAAGAGGTTCGCGCAGCCGGTCAGATAGTGCATGTAGCGGTCGTAGACCTCTTCGGACTGGATGGCGATGGCGCGTTCGCGATTGTTCCGCAGATTGGCCGCCCACATGTCCAAAGTCCGCACATAATGCGGCTGCAGGTATTGGATCTTCTCGACGGTGAACCCTGCGGCCTGGGAATTGTCGACGATATCGGCTTCGCCGCACATCCCGCCGCCCGGGAAGATTTCGGTCCCGAGAAAGTGGAAGAACCGCAGGTCACTCATCGTCACCGGGATGCCATGTTCGCGCCAGTACGTCTGCGGATGCGTGAATATGCTGTGCAGCAGCATCCGTCCGTCTTCGGGAAGGATGTCGTAGGAGCGTTCGAAGAACAGTGGCCAACGCTCCTTTTTGAACGCGTCGAAGGCCTCGAAGGTGACGATTCGGTCGACCTTCTCGTCGAATTCTTCCCAGCCCTGCAGCCGGGCCTCCGCGTGCCGCGTCGTCGGGATCGCGGCCAGTCTGGCCTTGCTGCGCTGGTAGTGATTGCGGCTCAGCGTGATTCCGATGACATTGACGTCGTACTTCTCCACGGCCCGGACCAGCGCCCCGCCCCAGCCGCAACCGACATCGAGCAACGTCATCCCGGGCTCGAGGTTCAGCTTGTCCAGCGCCAGGTCCAACTTAGCTAGCTGCGCCTCTTCGAGGGTCATGTCGTCGCGCTCGAAGTATGCGCAGGTATAGACCCAGGTGGGGTCGAGGAACAGCTCGAAGAAGTCGTCCGAAATGTCGTATGCAGCTTGCGACTCTTCGAAATACGGCCTTAGCTCCGCCATTACCGGACAACCTCCCAGCGCCAACCGCATAACCTTGTAAGACTTGTGTGAAATTCCGAGGGAAACCCTAAAGGCTGCCTGATTCCTGGCTTCAACTGGCCTCGGCGAAGTTGCTTGTTAGCACGCTGATCACCCGATCCCAGAGTTGCTGAGGCAGGTCATGGCCCATGCCGTCGAATAAGACTAGCCGAGCGCCGTTGATTGCGCGCGCAACGACGCGGCCACCGAAGGGCCGCATTAGCTTGTCGGCCCGGCCGTGGATCACCACGGTCGGTGCGACTATGCGCCGGTCGTAGTGCGCCAGGCTGCCGCTGCCCAGGATCGCGGCGAGATGGCGGGCAACGCTTTGTGGGTAGTAGTTGCGGTCGTACCCCTCGGCGGCGTCGGCGCGAACCTGCTCTTCGGGCATGCGGTAGCGGGGGCTGCCGATGATATTGCTGACACGTACCGCGTTGTCGATGATCACGTCCCGCGGCGCATTCGGCGGCGGGCCCTTGAGAAGCGCCAGCAACGCGCTCGGGGCCGGCGGCGGCAGGAACGGTGAATTGTTGCTGGAGAACAGGATTCCCAGCGTTTTCGTCCGCATCGGGAATCGTGCCGCGAAGACCTGGGCGATCATGCCGCCCATCGACGCCCCCACGATATGGGCGTGCTCGATGCCCAGGTGATCGAGCAGAGCAGCGGCGTCGTCGGCCATGTCCTCCAGCGCGTATGCCGCCTTGCTCCGCAGGCCAAGCCAGGAGCGGGCCAACCGCGTCACCAGCGGCTGTCCCGAACTACGGCGCTCGGTCTTGCTGGACAGACCGACATCCCGGTTGTCATAACGGATGACCCGTAGGCGCTGGCCAACGAGTTTCTCGCAGAAGGCGGTTCGCCACAGCAGCAGCTGGGAACCCAGGCCCATGATCAGCAGCACGGGCGGGTCGTCAACGTCGCCCATGTCCTCGTAATAGAGCTTCAGGTCCCCCGATGTGGCCCGTGTTGTGGCATAGCCGCTGCGGATCTGCACTAGACCTCCACGTCCGTCTGGTACTCGCGGCTGACCTCGACCATGAAATTCGCGAAGTATCCGGTCAGTTGCGGGTCCGACATCATCTGCCACTTGGGCGCGAGCAGCTTCATGTACCGCTCGACGTAGAGGAACTGCTTGCCGATCAGCACCAGCTCGCGCGGCAGCTTGACATCGTAGGCGTCGGCCAGCGTCGAGAGCTGGCGGCCGATGTCGGCGTACGACATGTCGCCCAGCGTCTGCATGGTCAGCGGCGTGGCGAACTTCTCCAGATCCTTGGCGGCTTGGGCTTCGGGCTTCATGGTGCCGACGGCGCCCATCAGCACGACGATCTTGCCGGCCGCGGCATGGTCTTTCTTCACCAGCAGCGCGTACACCAGTTCCCGCAGCAGCCAACGGGTGCGCGGATCGATGCGGCCCATGATCCCGAAGTCGAAAAACACGATGCGGCCCGCCTCGTCGACGTAGAGGTTGCCGGCGTGCAGGTCGCCGTGGAACAGGCCGTGCCGCAGGCCGCCCTCGAATAGGGAAAACACCAGCGCTTTGATCAGCTCGGTGCCGTCGAACCCGGCCTTGCGGATTTCGGCGGCGTTGTCGATGCGGATGCCCTGCACCCGCTCCATCGTCAACACCCGTTCGGTGGTGTAGTCCCAGTACACCTGGGGCACCCGGATGTTCTTGCCCAGCGGCGACGCGTGCAGGTGGGAGACCCAGGCGTCCATCGATTGCGCCTCGAGGCGGAAGTTCAGCTCCTCGGCCAGGTTGTCGGCAAAGTCGGCCACTACATCTTGTGCCGACAGGCGGCGGCCCAGCTTGGCCAGCTCGACGGCCTGCGCGAAACGCTTCAGGATCTGCAGGTCGGCGGCGACCCGGCGGCGGATGCCCGGTCGCTGAATCTTGACGACGACGTCCTCGCCGCTGTACAGGGTCGCGTAGTGCACCTGGGCGACGGACGCCGATGCGAACGGCTCTTCCTCGAAGGTGGCGAACAACTCGGACGGTTGGCCGCCGAGTTCCTCAACGATGAGCTTGTGCACCTCGTCGGTGTCGGCGGGTGGCACCCGGTCGAGCAGGCCGCGGAATTCGCGGGACAACGACTCGCCGAACGCCCCGGGGCTGGACGCGATGATCTGTCCGAACTTCACATACGTCGGCCCCAGGTCGGCAAAGGTCTGCGGAAGCTGCTTGATCACCTTCTGCTGCCATGGGCCCCTGCCCGGCAGCTTGGTGACGACGCGAGCGGCGGTGCGGGTGACCTGCCAACCAGTGACTGCCACCCGCGCCGCTTCGACCGGCAAGGGCACCCGGTCAAGCCTGGCCACCTCGCGGTGTTTGGTAGAACTCATCTCAGCAGTGTGCCAAACCGGTGGTGTCAAGTCCCAATTCGGTGTGACGCCACTCACTTTGCGGTCGTAGCTGGCTGCAGGCCGGCACGCTCGCCTTTTACCGGGGACTCCAGGGCTCAACCCAGCCCTTGATCTCCCAGCCCTCCAGCCCGGCGATCAACTCATACATGGTGGCGCCGTCGATGGTTTCCCGGATGATGTCGGCGTGCCCGGCGTGCCGGGCCAGCTCGTTGATCACGTGCAGGATCACCCAGCGCACCGACCAGGCCTCCTGGTTTTTGGGGAACCATGGAATGTCCTGCGGAACGGGCACCGCGGCGTCGAGATCCACCGTTTCCACCAGCCGCAGCGATTTCGCGTTCTGGACTTCGAATGCCCGCAGCAGCCCATCCAGTGTCTCGTCGGGCCGCATCACATGCTGGTCCCCGAACTCCTTGGAGATCTCCTCGAACGGCCGAGTGTCCTTCGGCGGTGCCTCCGGCGCGGCGGCGACGCGGCCCATCCAGCTGCGTTGCATTCCGGTGGCGTGCTTGACCAGCCCGCCGATCGATAGTGCACTGACCGTTGGGGAGGACCGGGCCTGTTCGTCGGTGAGGCCGTACGACACCGCGAAGTAGGCGCTTTGGTGGTAGGCCAAGTATTCGCGCAGCGCGCTGCGTTCGTCGGCGGCGGGTGCAGCAAGAGCGGGCATTTCCCGATCCTCCACCATGGCACCGGCATTTCCGGCAACAGGGGACAGGCGTCGTTGCCGCGATGGCTTTATCGGGCCCGCGGGTGGCCGTAAGGTGCGGGCATGCAGGTGATTTCGGCGGAGTCGACGGAGCTTTTCGTCGGGCCGCCGGACGCGCCGTTGCAACTGGCTCGTGTCACCGTTGCCGGGGTAGCCGAGCCGACACCGGTCCGCATCGACGGGGACGGTCTGAAGGGGGAGGCGGTCGCCGATATCGGCGACGATTTCGTCGAGGTCCCGGTCACGGTTGAGAATCCGGTCGTCGGTCAGCCTCGCGGCGCGCGAGTGCATGCGGGCCGCACCGACACGTCGTTCGAGTTCATCGTGGCCGAGCCCGGGTGGACGATGTACATGGTCAGCCATTTCCACTACGACCCGGTGTGGTGGAACACGCAGGGCGCCTACACCAGCGAGTGGCGAGAAGACCCGCCGGGGCGAGCCCGTCAGACCAACGGCTTCGAGCTGGTGCATGCGCATCTGGAGATGGCTCGCCGCGAGCCTGAGTACAAATTCGTTTTGGCCGAGGTGGATTACCTCAAGCCGTATTGGGACACCCGGCCCGAGGACCGCGCTGACCTGCGCCGCTTCCTCGCCCAGGGGCGCGTCGAGGTGATGGGCGGCACCTACAACGAACCCAACACAAACCTCACCGGACCGGAAACAACCATTCGAAACCTGGTGCACGGCATAGGTTTTCAACGCGAGGTGCTGGGTGCCGATCCGGCCACCGCATGGCAGCTCGACGTGTTCGGCCACGACCCGCAATTCCCCGGAATGGCCGCCGACGCCGGCTTGACGTCGAGTTCGTGGGCGCGCGGACCACACCACCAATGGGGTCCCGCGCAGGGCGGTGACGTCGAGCGCATGCAGTTCTGCAGCGAATTCGAATGGATCTCGCCGTCCGGCCGCGGACTGCTCACCCACTACATGCCGGCGCACTATTCGGCGGGCTGGTGGATGGACTCGTCGACCTCGCTGCGGGAGGCCGAGGACGCCACCTATGAGTTGTTCGACCAGCTCAAGAAGGTCGCGTTGACCCGCAATGTGCTGCTGCCCGTCGGCACCGACTACACCCCGCCGAACAAATGGGTCACCGCGATCCACCGCGACTGGGCCTCGCGCTACACCTGGCCGCGATTCGTGTGCGCACTGCCGCGGGAGTTCTTCGCAGCGGTGCGCGCCGAACTGGCCGAGCGGGGGTGTGCGCCGTCGCCGCAGACCCGCGACATGAACCCGATCTACACCGGCAAGGACGTGTCCTACATCGACACCAAACAAGCCAACCGGGCCGCCGAGAACGCCGTCCTGGATGCCGAGCGTTTCGCGGTGTTCGCCGCGCTGATGACCGGCGCCGAGTACCCGCAGGCCGCGTTGGCCAAGGCGTGGGTGCAGCTGGCCTACGGCGCGCACCACGACGCCATCACCGGCTCGGAATCCGACCAGGTGTATCTCGACCTGCTGACCGGCTGGCGCGACGCGTGGGAGCTGGGCCGCGCGGCCCGTGACAACTCGCTGGCGTTGCTGTCCAGCGCGGTCGACATCGGAGAACATTCGGTCGTGGTGTGGAATTCGCTGACACACCAGCGCACCGACATCGTCACCGCCCGGCTTTACTCGCCGATCGGCGCAGGAGTGCGAGTGCTCGACCACGACGGCGCCGAGCTGCCCGCACACGTCGAGCACGACGGCCGGTCGGTCATCTGGCTGGCGAGCAATGTGCCCTCGCTGGGCTGGCGGGCCTATCGGCTGGTCCACGCCGACCAAACGGCCGGCTGGGAACCGGTGCCCGGGTCAGAGATCGCCAACGAGCACTACCGATTGGCGGTCGACGCGGCGCGCGGAGGGGCGGTTTCTTCCCTGGTTCAAGACGGTCACCAGCTGATCGCCGCCGGCCGGGTGGGCAATGAGCTTGCTGTCTACGAGGAGTACCCGTCGCACCCGACGCAGGGCGAGGGCCCGTGGCACCTACTGCCCAAGGGTCCGGTGGTGTGCTCGTCGGAATCGCCCGCCCAGGTGCAGGCCTACCATGGCCCGCTCGGTCAGCGGCTCGTGGTGCATGGCGGTATCGGCACATTGTTGCGCTACACCCAAACCATCACCCTGTGGCAAGGGGTGGCGCGGGTGAACTGCCGCACCACCATCGACGAGTTCACCGGGGAAGACCGCTTATTGCGCCTGCGCTGGCCGTGCCCGGTTCCGGGCGCCATGCCGGTCAGCGAGGTGGGCGACGCCGTCATCGGGCGGGGTTTCGCATTGCTGCATGACGGCTCTGAATCGGTGGACACCGCGCAGTACTTGTGGACGCTGGACAACCCGGCCTACAGCTGGTTCGGGCTTTCGTCGGCGGCGCGGGTCCGGGTTTCAAACACCGCCGTGCGCGCGGTATCAGTCGCCGAGGTGGTGTCGCCGGCCGAGACGACGTCCGGACCGCTGGCCCGCGAGCTGATGGTCGCGCTGGTCCGTGCCGGTGTCACGGCCACCTGCAGCGGCGCCGACCAACCGCGCTACGGCCACCTCGACGTCGACTCCAACTTGCCCGACGTGCGGATCGCGCTGGGCGGGCCCGGTCGCAACGCCTTCACCAAGGCCGTGCTGGCCGAGGCGGATCCGGAATACACCGCCGAACTCGAACGGCAGCTGGCGAAGACGGGCCGGGCCCGGATCTGGGTGCCTGCCGCGACGCCGTTGGCTGCGGCATGGGTGCCCGGCGCCGACCTGCGTGGGCTGCGGGCCCTGCCGGTGCTGGTGATCGCGGGCTCCGACGACAAAAACCTGAGCGACGAGATCGCCTCGGTGGCAGATGATCTTGGGGACGCCGAGATCGTCGTCAACCAGCAGGCCCCATCGGCGATGGAACGTTTCGAAGCCCGCACCGTCGCGCTACTCAACCGCGGCGTGCCGAGCTTTGCCGTCGACAGCGAGGGCACCCTGCATACCGCGCTGATGCGGTCCTGCACCGGCTGGCCATCCGGCATCTGGATCGACGAGCCACGGCGCACCGCGCCCGACGGCTCCAACTTCCAACTGCAGCACTGGACACACGTTTTCGACTATGCGCTGGCCTGCGGCGAAGGCGACTGGCGGCGTGCCGAGATCCCGGCCCGCAGCGCCCAGTTCTCCCACCCGCTGCTTGCCGTCGTCTGCGACCGACGATGGGGCCACCTGCCGCCGGTCGGATCGCTGCTGCAGGTCGACCCGGCCGACTCGGTGCATTTGGGGGCACTCAAGGCGGCCGGCAACCCGCTGACCGCGGGGAGCGCCGCGCCGCTCGACCCCGCGGCGGTGGCCCTTCGGCTGGTGGAAACCAACGGCGCAGCCGCCCACGTCAGCATCGGTTCCGCGTTGGGCAAAGTAAGTGCGCTCGAGCTTGCCGACCTGCTGGAAACCCCGCGGGGACCGAAACGATCGATTGAACTGCGCGGCTTTCAGGTCGCCACCGTGCTGGCCCGGCTCGACATGGTCAAGGCGTTTTCCGGCGGTAACCGCCGGGCCACCGCGCTGGCCCCGCAAGCCGAGACCGCCCAGCCGCTTTACGCGCGTTATTGGCTGCACAATCGTGGTCCTGCGCCACTCGGGGGGCTGCCGGCGGTCGCTCACCTGCACCCGCACCTCATGACCGCGCAGCCGGGCGGCGAGGTGGCGTTCCGGCTCACCGTGGCCAGCGACTGCAGCGATTCCACGCTGGAGTGCGCGGTGGCCGTGGTGTGGCCGGACGGCTGGTCGGACACACCCGCCGAGCCGCCGTTCACGCTGTGCAGCGGCGATTATCAAATGTTTGACGCGGTGGTGGCCATTCCGGCAGATGCGCAACCCGGGTTGTACCCGATCCGGGCTCAGCTACGCCTCACCGGGGATTCGGTGCCAGCCGCATGGCGCCAGGTGGTCGAGGACGTGGGTGTGGTGGCTGTCGGTTCTGACCAGGTTGATCTCGGCGACCTGGTCTACCTCGTCGACGGGCCCGCCGACGTCACGCTGCGGGCCGGCGACACGGCCCGGCTGACCGTCACGGTTGGCACCCACGCGTGCGCCGACTTGGCGCTGGAGGCGCATCTGATCAGCCCATGGGGCACCTGGGAGTGGATCGGCCCGCCCGCGCTCGGCGCGGTCCTGCCCGCGCGCGGCACGGTCAAGCTCGGCTTCGCCGTCACTCCACCGGCGTGGCTGCAACCCGGCCAGTGGTGGGCGCTGGTCCGGGTCGGCTGCGCCGGTCGGCTGGTCTACTCACCGGCGGTGAAGGTGACCGTGACATGAGTGCCCGACTGGTCGCAACCGTTGCCGGGATCCCGGTTGCGGTCGATGAGGTCGACGCCCGAGAGGCGCGGTTGCGCAGCGGTCCGCGTGCGGCCGCGCTGCCGACCAGCGGCACCAGCGAGGGACGGCAGCTGCGGCGCTGGCTTACCCAATTGATCGTCACCGAAAGAGTGGTCGCCGTCGAGGTGGCCGCACGCGGGCTGAATGCGCGAGACGCCCCTACCGAGGCGGAGCTGCTGCCCGATGTCACCGCCCGGCTGGAGATCGGCAGCGTGGCCGCGGCCGCGCTGGCCGATCCGGGTGCGCGGGCGCTGTTCGCCGACGTCACCGCCACCGTCCGGGTCACCGCGGAAGACGTGGCCGACTACCACGCCCGCAATCCGCTGCGGTTCGCAGCACCGCGCCCGGGCCGTCACGGCTGGCGCGCCCCGTCGCGTGTCGGCCCGCCGCTTGGGGAGGTGGAGTCCGCGATCGCCGAGCATCTGCGGGGCGCCGCGTGGCGGCGTGCCTTCCGGGTGTGGCTGGATGCGCGCACCGTTGAGCTGGTTCGGCTCGCCCCGGGCTACGAGCATCCCGGCGATCCGCGCCAGCCTGACAACACCCACCGGCATTGATCGGCATGCTCACCCTTTGCTTGGACATCGGCGGCACCAAAATCGCCGCCGGCCTGGCCGACCCGAGCGGCGCGCTCGTGCACGCCGCCGTCCGGCCTACCCCGGCCGGCGATTCGGCCGAGGAGGTCTGGGCCGTGGTCGCCGCGATGATCGCCGACGCGTTAGGCGCGGCCGGCGGTGCGGTCCGTGCGGTGGGCATCGCTTCAGCCGGCCCCATCGACCTGTCCAGCGGAACCGTCAGCCCGATCAACATAAAATGCTGGCAACGCTTTCCGCTACGGGACCGCGTCGCGGCCGCGGTGCCCGGCGTGTCAGTACAGCTAGGCGGCGACGGCGTATGTATGGCCCTGGGCGAGCACTGGCGCGGCGCCGGACGCGGTGCGGGCTTTCTGCTGGCCATGGTGGTGTCCACTGGCGTGGGCGGCGGATTGGTGCTCAACGGCGCCCCCTACACCGGGCGCACCGGCAATGCCGGGCACGTCGGTCATGTAGTGGTCGAACAAGACGGCGAGCGGTGCACGTGTGGAGGTCGTGGCTGTGTCGAGACGGTCGCGGCCGGGCCGTGGCTGGTGCGCTGGGCGCGGGCCAATGGCTGGGCCGCACCGCCCGGCGCCGGTGCAAGGGAACTGGCCGCCGCGGCAGCGGCCGGGGATGTGGTCGCAGTGCGGGCGTTTCACCGTGGCGCGACCGCGCTCGCGGCGATGATCGCCTCGGTGGCGGCGGTGTGCGACCTCGACCTCGTCGTCATCGGGGGAGGCGTGGCGAAATCCGGTCGCCTGCTCTTCGACCCGCTGCGCGCGGCGTTGGCCGACTATGCCGGGCTCGATTTTCTAGCCGGCCTGCGCGTCGTGCCGGCTGAGCTCGGTGGCGAGGCCGGTCTGGTCGGCGCGGGCAGGCTCGCGGGACTTTAGCCAGCAGGCTATGAAGCGCCAACCCCGTTACGCTGCATGTGCTTTCGTCCCCAGTCGCACAAGCTGGCCAGCACCGGAGCCAGCGTCATGCCGTATTCGGAAATTGAATAGTGCACACACGGCGGCACCGTACGAGCGTCGTGGCGCTCGATGATCCCGTCGTCGACCAGTTCATGTAAATGCCGGATGCGCATTCGCTCGGTGATGCCGGGGACGCTGCGCCTCAGCTGGGTGGTCCGCATCGGCCCGTCGCACAGCCGCCAGACGGTCACCATGCTGGTGCCCATCAACAACGGCATCGCGAAGTGGCCCGCCACCGGTGAGCTCTCGCGGGACCTCGCGGCCCGGTGGGACCGGCTGCACTGGCTGCGGGTGGCGGTGCTGGTGTTGCTCTTTGCCGTACTGGCCGTCGCCGTCACTTGAGTGGAGCCGCTTTGGCTGATCGCGGGTGGTCACGCTATTGTGGTTGCCGATCCACCGAAGACCGTCGGTCACCGAGCAATCGGTTGAAGGTCCGGGGAATTTCCCGGCGGCCCACGCAGGAGGACGAGGCATTACCGCCGGCATGCGCCGGCGTATTTCAACGCCCCGGCCGCTTCCTGCGCCGGGGCGTTCGTCGTTTTCCGGTGATCACAGACGACAGTCGCACAAGGACTTTCACTTCAGGAGGTATGCATGGCCAAGGCTGACAAGGCCACCGCCGTTGCAGACATCGCGGAGCAGTTCACCGGTTCAACGGCCACCTTGATCACCGAATACCGCGGTTTGACGGTGGCCAACTTGGCCGAGCTGCGGCGGTCTCTGGCGGGGTCGGCCACCTACGCGGTGGCCAAGAACACGCTGATCAAGCGTGCGGCTTCGCAAGCCGGAGTCGAGGGTCTCGACGAACTGTTCGCCGGCCCGACGGCCATCGCGTTCGTCACCGGTGAGCCGGTTGACGCCGCCAAGGCCATCAAGAAGTTCGCCAAGGACAACAACGCGCTGGTCATCAAGGGTGGCTACATGGACGGCCACCCGTTGACGGTGGCCGAAGTCGAGCGCATCGCTGACCTGGAATCCCGAGACGTGTTGCTGGCCAAACTGGCCGGCGCGATGAAGGGCAACCTCGCCAAGGCGGCAGGTCTGTTCAGCGCCCCGGCTTCGCAGATGGCCCGGCTCGCGGCCGCACTCCAGGAAAAGAAGGCCGCAGAAGCACCCGCCGCTGCAGCCGCCCCGGCCGCAGAAGCACCCCCGGAACCGGCTGCCGAAGCACCCGCGGAACCGGCTGCCGAAGCACCCGCGGAACCGGCTGCAGAAGCACCCGCGGAACCGGCTGCCGAAGCACCCGCGGAACCGGCTGCAGAAGCACCCGCGGAACCGGCTGCAGAAGCACCCACCGAGACACCGGCGGAAGCCGAGTAACCCAACCCAACCCAGGAAGGACCGACACCATGGCAAAAATGTCTACTGACGACCTGCTCGACGCATTCAAGGAAATGACCCTGTTGGAGCTCTCTGACTTCGTCAAGAAGTTTGAGGAGATCTTCGAGGTCACCGCGGCCGCCCCGGTTGCCGTCGCCGCGGCCGGGCCCGCCGCCGGTGGCGCACCGGCCGAGGCCGCCGAGGAGCAGTCCGAGTTCGACGTGATCCTCGAGGCGGCCGGCGACAAGAAGATCGGCGTCATCAAGGTTGTCCGCGAGATCGTCTCCGGCCTGGGCCTCAAGGAGGCCAAGGACCTGGTCGACGGCGCACCCAAGCCGCTGCTGGAGAAGGTCGCCAAGGAGGCCGCCGACGAGGCCAAGACCAAGCTCGAGGCCGCCGGCGCCACCGTCACCGTCAAGTAGTTCAATTCGCGAAACCCCCGGGACTTCCTGTTACTGGACGCCCCGGGGGTTTCGTCTGCCTAGCCGCCGCGGGTGGCCGACCGCTGCGACTGTGCCACCCGCTGGGGTGAATCTCCCAGAGCGACAAGCAGGTGCGAAGTCATGGAGTCAAGCACCGGCCCGACGGCCGCGCCGTCATCGCCGATGAACCCGGCCAGTTCGAGCATCACAAACCCGTGTGTCAACGCCCAGAACTGAGCCGCTGTGGCCACCACCGCCGCGTCGTCGGCCGCGGAACCCATGGTGATCCGGCCGGCCAGCATCGACCGATGCACGGCGCGCACGACGTGCGCGAAGCTGGGGTTGTACTGCTCGATATCCGCGACAGTCTGCGTCAGGACATTGCCGGCCGGGGCATTGATGCCGTGTGCGCTGGTGCTGCCGAACATCAGCCGATACATGTGTGGCCGCTCGATCGCATAGCGCCGGTAGGCGTCGCGGATGGCCAGCAAGTCGGCCACCGGGTCGGAGGTTTGCGGCACGGATAGGGCGGTGTCGAACTGCCGCAAGCCCTCCTCGGCGACCCCAGCGATAAGCCCCGGCATGCCCCCGAAATGGGTGTACACGGCCATCGTCGAGGTCCCCGCGGCGCCGGCCACGCGGCGGGTCTGCAGCGCGTCCGGGCCATGCTCGTCGAGCAGGCCGACGGCGGCGTGCAGCATCTCGTCACGAACGCTGCGTTGCGTCTCCGAAGTCATCCTTGCCATCTTCTCATCGCCGGCGTACGGTTCCTATAACAATGAAATATCAATGTTATAGGAGTCAGAAGTGACGTCTACGCAAACCGCCAAAACTTCGAATCCGTATCTTGAGGGCTTGTTGGCGCCCGTGGGCGCTGAGGTGACCGCGACCGACCTGGAGGTCAGCGGGCACATCCCTGAGCACCTCGACGGACGCTATCTACGCAACGGACCCAACCCGGCCGAAGAGGTCGACCCGGCCACCTATCACTGGTTCAGCGGCGACGGCATGGTGCATGGGGTCGCGCTGCGCGACGGGAAAGCCCGCTGGTATCGCAACCGCTGGGTGCGCAGCCTGTCGGTGTGCGCCACCCTCGGCGAGCCGGCGCCGACCCGGCTCAACCCGCGGGCGGGCATGCTTTCCGGGGGTGCCAACACCAACGTGTTGACCCACGCGGGACGCACCCTGGCACTGGTCGAGGGCGGTGTCGCCAACTACGAGCTGACCGACGAGCTTGACACCGTCGGGACGTGCGACTTCGACGGCACGCTGGCCGGCGGCTACACCGCTCATCCGCACCGTGATCCGCGCACCGGCGAATTGCACGCCGTGTCTTACTCGTTTGCCCGCGGGCGAACCGTGCAGTACTCGGTGATCGACACCCAAGGACGGGCCCGCCGCACGGTCGACATCGACGTGTCCGGGTCGCCGATGATGCACGACTTCTCACTGACCGACAAATATGTGGTGATCTACGACCTGCCGGTGACATTCGACCCGGTGCAGGTGCTGCCGGCGAAAATGCCGCGCTGGCTGGGCCTCCCGGCCCGGCTGGCGTTGCAGTCGCTGATCGGACGCGTCCGGGTGCCGAGCCCGATCAGCGTGATGATGAACCGCGACCCGAGGCACTCCGACCGGATACCGTATGCCTGGAACCCCAACTACCCGGCACGCATCGGCGTCATGCCCCGCGAAGGCGACAACACTGACGTGCGCTGGTTCGACATCGAACCCTGCTACGTCTACCACCCGCTCAACGCCTACTCCGAGATGCGCGACGGGACTGAGGTTTTGCTGCTCGACGTGGTGCGCTACTCGCGGATGTTCGACCGCGACCGGCGCGGCCCCGGCGAGAGCCTGCCCACACTGGACCGCTGGACCATCAACCTGTCGACCGGTGCGGTGAGCACCGAATGCCGCGACGATCGCTCGCAGGAGTTCCCCCGGATCAACGAGACGCTGCTGGGCCGGCGGCACCGGTTCGGCTACACCGTCGGCCTCGAAGGTGGGTTTGCCGGCGCGGGCGGATCGCAGATGGCGACACCCCTGTACAAGCACGATTACGCGACGGGATCCAGCACGGTCGCCGAGGTCGACCCCGGCCTTTTGCTCGGCGAGATGGCTTTTGTGCCCGACCCCAGCGCCGACCCGCGGAACACGGCCGAAGATGACGGCATCCTGATGGGCTACGGCTATCACCGCGGCCGCGACGAAGGCCAGTTGATTTTGCTGGATGCCCAGACTCTCGAGTCGATGGCCACCGTGCATCTGCCGCAGCGGGTCCCGATGGGCTTTCACGGTAACTGGGCGCCGGCCGGCTGACGACGGCTTAGACACGTGATGACCAGCGCGGCAGCGCTGGATCTCGAGTTGGGTAATTTTTCCCGCGGGTGCTGTGCAACCCTGATGCGGCGCCTCGGCCGTGCGCTACAGTGACTTAACCCACACGAACGGGCAGGTGGCGGGCACGAGCGTCGACGGAAGGATTCCCCATGGGCGTCGCTATCGAGGTGAACGGATTAACGAAGTCGTTCGGATCCTCGAGGATTTGGGAAGACGTGACGTTGGATATCCCCGCCGGGGAGGTCAGCGTCCTGCTGGGGCCGTCGGGTACCGGCAAATCGGTGTTCCTGAAGTCCCTTATCGGTCTGCTGCGGCCGGAACGCGGCTCGATCATGATCGACGGCACCGACATCATCGAATGCTCGGCCAAGGAGCTGTACGAGATCCGCACGCTGTTCGGCGTGATGTTTCAGGATGGCGCGCTGTTCGGTTCGATGAACATCTACGACAACACGGCTTTCCCGCTGCGTGAGCACACCAAGAAGAAGGAAAGCGAGATCCGTGACGTCGTCATGGAGAAGCTGGAAATGGTCGGCCTTGGTGGTGACGAGAAGAAGTTCCCCGGCGAGATCTCCGGTGGTATGCGCAAGCGCGCCGGCCTGGCCCGCTCGTTGGTCCTCGACCCGCAGATCATCCTCTGCGACGAGCCCGACTCGGGTCTGGACCCGGTCCGCACCGCCTACCTGAGCCAGCTGATCCTCGACATCAACGCCCAGATCGATACCACCATCCTGATCGTGACGCACAACATCAACATCGCCCGCACCGTGCCGGACAACATGGGCATGTTGTTCCGCAAGCATCTGGTGATGTTCGGCCCGCGCGAGGTCCTGCTCACCAGCGACGAACCGGTGGTGAAGCAGTTCCTCAACGGCCGGCGTATCGGGCCGATCGGCATGTCGGAGGAAAAGGACGAGGCCACCATGGCCGAAGAGCAGGCCATGGTCGATGCGGGTCACCACTCCGGTGGTACCGAGGAAGTCGAAGGCGTGCCGCCGCAGATCGTCGCGACGCCGGGCATGCCGGAGCGTAAAGCGGTCGCGCGACGCCAGGCCCGGGTGCGTGAGATCCTGCACACCCTGCCCAAGAACGCCCAGGTCGCGATCCTCGACGATCTCGAGGGCACCCACAAGTACCAGTCGCACGAGTTCGGCGGCTAGCGGGTCCACAACACCGACCGCACTGCGCTCCAATCAGCACGGTTTGGCGGGTTTTGCCGCCGTGTGCGCTCAATAAGCCGTGGACCGGAAGTTTTCACGATAACTTCGCGCAACTTGCCGCCCTTCCTCTTGACGACAGGGCCTAAACGGGTCAGTCTGTTGGGCAGCATGTGTCCACGGGAACTCAAGATGCCAGCCAGCGCCGATGTTCCCTGGACGGGTAGTTGAGGAATGCGCGCGCCTGCGCTATTGTTGGACGTTGCGCTGGCTTCCTCCTGCCCACCTCACCCGCCACTTGACATCGTGGTCTTAGCCTGAGGCCCTCTGCGGCCCAGCTATCTAGTTGCGCGCGTGAGATCTGGGTAGATCGTTCGCCAGCCTGACCGACAAATTCGCGGCGAACAGGCCCGGTGGCCCCGGTTCTCGTGAGTCGCACGAGGTGCTGGAAGGATGCATCTTGGCAGATTCCCGCCGAAACAAGACGGACTCCTCTCGCCCACAAAGCTCTGCTAACAGCTCCGTACCCGGAGCACCCAACCGAATTTCCTTCGCCAAGCTCCGCGAACCGCTTGAGGTTCCGGGGCTTCTTGACGTGCAAACCGACTCGTTCGAGTGGTTGATCGGATCGCCGCGCTGGCGCGAGGCCGCAGCCACACGCGGAGACGTAAAGGCGGTGGGTGGCCTCGAAGAGGTGCTCTACGAGCTGTCGCCGATCGAGGACTTCTCCGGCTCGATGTCGCTGTCGTTCTCCGACCCCCGGTTTGACGAAGTCAAGGCGCCGGTCGACGAGTGCAAAGACAAGGACATGACGTACGCGGCCCCGCTGTTCGTCACGGCCGAGTTCATCAACAACAACACCGGTGAGATCAAGAGCCAGACGGTGTTCATGGGTGACTTCCCGATGATGACCGAAAAGGGCACGTTCATCATCAACGGCACCGAGCGCGTGGTCGTGAGCCAGCTGGTGCGGTCGCCCGGTGTCTACTTCGACGAGACCATCGACAAGTCCACCGAGAAGACGCTGCACAGCGTCAAGGTGATTCCAAGCCGCGGTGCCTGGCTGGAGTTCGACGTCGACAAGCGAGACACCGTCGGCGTGCGTATCGACCGCAAGCGCCGGCAGCCGGTCACCGTGCTGCTCAAGGCGCTGGGCTGGACCAGCGAGCGGATCCACGAGCGGTTCGGTTTCTCCGAGATCATGATGTCGACGCTGGAAAAGGACAACACCGCCGGCACCGATGAGGCGCTCCTGGACATCTACCGCAAGCTGCGTCCGGGCGAGCCGCCGACCAAGGAGTCCGCACAGACGCTGCTGGAGAACCTGTTCTTCAAGGAGAAGCGCTACGACCTGGCCCGAGTGGGTCGCTACAAGGTCAACAAGAAGCTCGGCCTGCACGCCGGTGAGCCGATCACGTCGTCGACGCTAACCGAGGAAGACGTCGTCGCCACCATCGAATACCTGGTTCGCCTGCACGAGGGACAGTCCACCATGACCGTTCCCGGTGGCGTCGAGGTGCCGGTGGAAACCGATGACATCGACCACTTCGGCAACCGCCGGCTGCGTACGGTCGGTGAGCTGATCCAGAACCAGATCCGGGTCGGCATGTCCAGGATGGAGCGGGTGGTCCGGGAGCGGATGACCACTCAGGACGTCGAGGCGATCACGCCGCAGACGCTGATCAACATCCGGCCGGTGGTAGCCGCGATCAAGGAGTTCTTCGGCACCAGCCAGCTGTCGCAGTTCATGGACCAGAACAACCCGCTGTCGGGGCTGACCCATAAGCGCCGGCTGTCGGCGCTGGGTCCGGGCGGTCTGTCGCGTGAGCGCGCCGGGCTGGAGGTCCGCGACGTGCACCCGTCGCACTACGGCCGGATGTGCCCGATCGAGACCCCAGAGGGTCCGAACATCGGTCTGATCGGCTCGCTGTCGGTCTACGCGCGGGTCAATCCGTTCGGGTTCATCGAAACGCCGTACCGCAAGGTGGTCGACGGTGTGGTCACCGACGAGATCGAATACCTGACCGCTGACGAGGAGGACCGCCACGTCGTGGCGCAGGCCAACTCGCCGATCGACGACGACGGCCGTTTCACCGAGGCGCGCGTGCTGGTCCGCCGGAAAGCGGGTGAGGTCGAGTACGTGTCCTCGTCCGAGGTGGACTACATGGACGTCTCGCCGCGCCAGATGGTCTCGGTGGCCACCGCCATGATTCCGTTCCTCGAGCACGACGACGCCAACCGTGCCCTGATGGGTGCCAACATGCAGCGCCAGGCGGTTCCGCTGGTGCGTAGTGAGGCGCCGCTGGTGGGCACCGGTATGGAGCTGCGTGCCGCGATCGACGCCGGCGACGTCGTCGTGGCCGAGAAGTCTGGGGTTATCGAGGAGGTCTCCGCCGACTACATCACCGTGATGGCCGACGACGGCACCCGGCACACCTACCGGATGCGCAAGTTCGCCCGCTCCAACCACGGCACCTGCGCCAACCAGTCTCCAATCGTTGATGCCGGAGACCGGGTGGAGGCCGGCCAGGTGATCGCCGACGGTCCCTGCACCGACAACGGCGAGATGGCGTTGGGCAAGAACCTGCTGGTGGCGATCATGCCTTGGGAAGGCCATAACTACGAGGATGCGATCATCCTCTCCAACCGCCTGGTCGAAGAGGACGTGCTCACCTCGATCCACATCGAGGAGCATGAGATCGACGCCCGCGACACCAAGCTGGGCGCCGAGGAGATCACTCGCGACATCCCGAACGTCTCCGACGAGGTGCTCGCCGACCTCGACGAACGCGGCATCGTGCGCATCGGCGCCGAGGTTCGTGACGGCGACATCCTGGTCGGCAAGGTCACCCCGAAGGGGGAGACCGAGCTGACGCCGGAGGAGCGGCTACTGCGGGCGATCTTCGGCGAGAAGGCCCGTGAGGTCCGCGACACCTCGCTGAAGGTGCCGCACGGTGAATCCGGCAAGGTGATCGGCATTCGGGTGTTCTCCCGCGACGACGACGATGAACTGCCGGCCGGTGTCAACGAGCTGGTCCGGGTCTACGTGGCCCAGAAGCGCAAGATCTCCGACGGCGACAAGCTCGCCGGCCGGCACGGCAACAAGGGCGTGATCGGCAAGATCCTGCCCGTCGAGGACATGCCGTTCCTGCCGGACGGCACCCCGGTGGACATCATCTTGAACACCCATGGTGTGCCGCGACGGATGAACATCGGCCAGATCCTGGAGACGCACCTTGGCTGGTGCGCGCACAGTGGCTGGAAGATCGACACCGGCGACGGAGTTCCAGACTGGGCAACCAAGCTGCCCAAAGAACTGCTGGACGCAGAGCCGAACGCCATCGTGTCGACACCGGTGTTCGACGGTGCCCAGGAGGCCGAGCTGCAGGGGCTGTTGTCGGCCACGCTGCCCAACCGGGACAACGACGTGTTGGTGGATGGCGACGGCAAGGCGGTGCTGTTCGATGGCCGCAGCGGTGAGCCGTTCCCGTACCCCGTGACCGTTGGCTTCATGTACATCATGAAGCTGCACCACCTGGTGGACGACAAGATCCACGCCCGTTCCACTGGCCCGTACTCGATGATCACCCAGCAGCCGCTGGGTGGTAAGGCGCAGTTCGGTGGCCAGCGGTTCGGGGAGATGGAGTGCTGGGCGATGCAGGCCTACGGTGCCGCGTACACGCTGCAGGAGCTGCTGACCATCAAGTCCGATGACACCGTCGGTCGGGTCAAGGTTTACGAGGCGATCGTCAAGGGCGAGAACATCCCGGAGCCGGGTATCCCCGAGTCGTTCAAGGTGCTGCTCAAGGAGCTGCAGTCGCTGTGCCTCAACGTTGAGGTGCTGTCGTCCGACGGCGCGGCGATCGAGCTGCGCGAAGGCGAGGACGAAGACCTTGAGCGGGCCGCGGCAAACCTCGGAATCAACCTGTCCCGCAACGAATCCGCGTCCGTTGAGGACTTAGCTTAAATCGCGGCACAGCCGCGGTGCTTAACGGTTACTAAACCCGCAAGGGGAAAGGGAGTTACGTGCTCGACGTCAACTTCTTCGATGAACTCCGTATTGGCCTGGCCACCGCGGAGGACATCAGGCAATGGTCTTACGGCGAGGTCAAGAAGCCGGAGACGATCAACTACCGCACGCTGAAGCCGGAGAAGGACGGCCTGTTCTGCGAGAAGATCTTCGGACCGACTCGCGACTGGGAGTGCTACTGCGGCAAGTACAAGCGCGTCCGCTTCAAGGGCATCATCTGTGAGCGCTGCGGCGTCGAGGTGACCCGCGCCAAGGTGCGCCGTGAGCGGATGGGTCACATCGAGCTGGCCGCGCCGGTCACGCACATCTGGTACTTCAAGGGTGTGCCGAGCCGGTTGGGCTACCTGCTCGACCTGGCCCCGAAGGACCTCGAGAAGATCATCTACTTCGCCGCCTACGTGATCACGTCGGTCGACGAGGAGATGCGGCACAACGAGCTGTCCACCCTCGAGGCCGAAATGGTGGTGGAGCGCAAGGGTGTTGAGGACCAGCGCGACGCCGAACTGGAGGCCCGTGCGCAGAAGCTGGAGGCCGACCTGGCCGAGCTGGAGGCCGAGGGCGCGAAAGCCGATGCCAGGCGCAAGGTTCGTGACGGCGGTGAGCGCGAGATGCGCCAGATGCGTGACCGCGCGCAGCGTGAGCTGGACCGGCTGGAGGACATCTGGAGCACCTTCACCAAGCTGGCTCCCAAGCAGCTGATCGTCGACGAGGTGCTCTACCGCGAGCTGGTCGACCGCTACGGCGAGTACTTCACCGGCGCCATGGGCGCGGAGTCGATCCAGAAGCTGATCGAGAACTTCGACATCGACGCAGAAGCCGACATACTGCGTGACGTCATCCGAAACGGCAAGGGGCAGAAGAAGCTTCGTGCGCTCAAGCGGCTTAAGGTGGTTGCCGCTTTCCAGCAGTCGGGCAACTCGCCGATGGGCATGGTGCTTGATGCCGTCCCGGTGATCCCGCCGGAGCTGCGCCCGATGGTGCAGCTCGACGGTGGCCGGTTCGCCACCAGCGACCTCAACGACCTGTATCGCCGCGTGATCAACCGGAACAACCGGTTGAAGAGGCTGATCGACCTCGGTGCCCCCGAGATCATCGTCAACAACGAGAAGCGGATGCTGCAGGAGTCCGTCGATGCGCTGTTCGACAACGGCCGTCGCGGCCGCCCGGTCACTGGGCCGGGTAACCGTCCGCTGAAGTCGCTGTCGGATCTGCTCAAGGGCAAGCAGGGCCGGTTCCGCCAGAACCTGCTCGGTAAGCGTGTCGACTACTCGGGCCGTTCGGTCATCGTGGTCGGCCCGCAGCTCAAGCTGCACCAGTGCGGTCTGCCGAAACTGATGGCGCTGGAGTTGTTCAAGCCGTTCGTGATGAAGCGGCTGGTCGACCTCAACCACGCGCAGAACATCAAGAGCGCCAAGCGGATGGTGGAGCGTCAGCGTCCCCAGGTGTGGGATGTCCTCGAAGAGGTCATCGCAGAGCATCCGGTTCTGCTGAACCGCGCGCCCACCCTGCACCGACTGGGTATCCAGGCTTTCGAGCCGATGCTGGTGGAAGGCAAGGCCATTCAGCTGCACCCGTTGGTCTGTGAGGCGTTCAACGCAGACTTCGACGGTGACCAGATGGCGGTGCACCTGCCGCTGAGCGCCGAGGCGCAGGCCGAGGCCCGCATTCTGATGCTGTCGAGTAACAACATCCTGTCGCCGGCATCCGGCCGCCCATTGGCCATGCCGCGACTGGACATGGTAACGGGGCTGTACTTCCTGACCACCGAGGTCGAAAGCGACACCGGCGAATACCAGCCGGCCGCAAAAGACACTCCGGAAACGGGTGTGTACTCCTCGCCGGCCGAAGCGATCATGGCGGCCGACCGCGGTGTGCTTTCGGTACGGGCCAAGATCAAGGTGCGGCTGACCCAGCTGCGTCCGCCGGCCGAGCTCGAGGCCGAGCTGTTCGGCGCTAACGGCTGGCGGCCGGGGGATGCCTGGATGGCCGAGACCACGCTGGGCCGGGTGATGTTCAACGAGCTGCTGCCGCTGGGCTACGCGTTCGTGAACAAGCAGATGCACAAGAAGGTGCAGGCTGCCATCATCAACGACCTGGCGGAGCGCTACCCGATGATCGTGGTCGCACAGACGGTCGACAAGCTCAAGGACGCCGGTTTCTACTGGGCGACCCGCAGTGGTGTCACGGTCTCGATGGCCGACGTGTTGGTTCCGCCGCGCAAGAAGGAGATCCTCGACCAGTACGAGGAGCGCGCCGACAAGGTCGAAAAGCAGTTCCAGCGTGGTGCTTTGAACCACGGCGAGCGCAACGAGGCGCTGGTGGAGATCTGGAAGGAAGCCACCGACGAGGTGGGTCAGGCGCTGCGGGAGCACTACCCCGCCGACAACCCGATCATCACCATCGTCGACTCGGGTGCCACGGGTAACTTCACCCAGACCCGAACGCTGGCCGGCATGAAGGGTCTGGTGACCAACCCCAAGGGTGAGTTCATTCCGCGTCCGGTCAAGTCGTCGTTCCGCGAGGGCCTGACCGTGCTGGAGTACTTCATCAACACCCACGGCGCTCGAAAGGGCTTGGCGGACACCGCGTTGCGTACCGCCGACTCCGGGTATCTGACCCGTCGTCTGGTGGACGTGTCCCAGGACGTGATCGTGCGCGAGCACGACTGCCAGACCGAGCGCGGCATCGTTGTCGAGCTGGCCGAGCGCCAGCCCGACGGGACCCTGATCCGCGACCCGTACATCGAAACCTCGGCGTACGCACGGACTCTGGGCACCGACGCGGTCGACGAGGCCGGCAAGGTCGTCGTCGCTCGTGGCGAGGACCTGGGTGACCCGGAGATCGACGCCTTGCTGGCGGCGGGCATCACGCAGGTCAAGGTGCGCTCGGTGCTGACGTGCACCACCGGCACCGGCGTCTGCGCGACGTGCTACGGGCGGTCCATGGCCACCGGCAAGCTGGTCGACATCGGTGAGGCCGTCGGTATCGTCGCCGCCCAGTCCATCGGTGAGCCCGGCACGCAGCTGACCATGCGTACCTTCCACCAGGGTGGTGTCGGTGAGGACATCACCGGCGGTCTGCCGCGTGTCCAGGAGCTGTTCGAGGCCCGCGTGCCGCGTGGCAAGGCGCCGATTGCGGACGTCACCGGTCGGGTCCGTCTCGAGGACGGTGAGCGCTTCTACAAGATCACCATCGTTCCCGACGACGGCGGCGAGGAAGTCGTGTACGACAAGCTCTCCAAGCGGCAACGGCTGCGTGTGTTCAAGCACGACGACGGTTCCGAGGGAGTGCTTTCCGACGGCGACCACGTCGAGGTGGGCCAGCAGCTGATGGAAGGCTCCGCCGACCCGCACGAGGTGCTACGCGTGCAGGGCCCCCGCGAGGTGCAGATCCACCTGGTCCGCGAGGTCCAGGAGGTCTACCGTGCACAGGGCGTGTCGATCCACGACAAGCACATCGAGGTGATCGTTCGCCAGATGCTGCGCCGGGTCACCATCATCGACTCGGGCTCGACGGAGTTCCTGCCCGGCTCGCTGATCGAGCGTGCTGGGTTCGAGGCGGAGAACCGCCGGGTGGTGGCCGAGGGCGGCGAGCCCGCCGCCGGTCGTCCGGTGCTGATGGGTATCACGAAGGCGTCGCTGGCCACCGACTCGTGGCTGAGTGCGGCGTCGTTCCAGGAGACCACGCGAGTGCTGACCGATGCGGCCATCAACTGCCGCAGCGACAAACTCAACGGTCTGAAGGAGAACGTGATCATCGGCAAGCTGATCCCGGCCGGTACCGGTATCAACCGCTACCGCAACATCCAGGTGCAGCCCACCGAGGAGGCCCGGGCCGCGGCGTACACGATCCCGTCCTACGAGGATCAGTACTACAGCCCGGACTTCGGCCAGGCCACCGGTGCCGCGGTTCCGCTGGACGATTACGGCTACAGCGACTACCGGTAGTCCACTCACGAAAAAGCCCCGGCTCTGCCCGGGGCTTTTTCGTGCGCATCGAATGTCAGTTTTGCCACCAATGCGTTGGGGTTCCCTCATCTTCGACGAACTATGGACGAGAAGCTCATAGCGGGTTTCCGTATGGCCGAGGGTCGTTGATAACAGGGCGATCTTGATCTCGGTCGTGCTTCGCCGGTGAGGTTCCTGTCAGTGGCGTATACCGATACGCCTCTTGAATGTCTGTCGGGCGCCCAGGGAGACCTTCGCGCGGAAAGCCGAACCACCAAATGGTGTCGGGCTCACCTGGCCGACGAAAAGATGAGGACGGTTGGTTCTCCTCGAAATCGAGCAGGTAGTAGTAGAGCACCGCCTCGTCCAAGTCCGGCCACGGGCCGGGGTCGATGATCGAGTCCCTGGTGTCGCGGGCGAGCCCCCAGGTTCTGTCCGACGGCGGTGCCGTGTAGACCAGGTACATCATTGGTCCGTCGGTCCAGGCATGGGAGACCAGAAAAGGCGCGTGTCCTTTGCAATTCTCACCGTCGATGTGGCGCAACAGGTTTCGCAATACATCTGTCGCGAACTCACGTTGGGCGTCGGTGGCTTCAGTTGATGGGCACATTTTTGTTCACCCACGGCGGGCACAGCGTCCAGCCCGGTTCCACTTCGACCACTCCACTGCCGCCCTCGAGGGGATACATCGAAATAACTCCTTTCTGTCCCCGTCAGGGATGCCAGCGCGCCCTTCTGCGGCTGCGCTGGCCTGAAAGGACAAGCCGAGCCGCGCCGGAGCCACCGATTCGTTTAGTTCGCCCGCCGAAGCGTCCCATCGAGTGGCCATCGCTTGCAGACCAGCGGTATCCACACGCAGTTGCTGCATGGGGAGGAATTTTATCCGGACTATCAGCCACCGAAAGTCAGTCGGATCGCCGCGGTGCCGCACCGCCTGTTCCGAGCAGACGCGGAGTCGCACGCGGTGGGCTCCCGCAGTGCGATTGTCTGTCTGCTCGCCGCACTAGACTGGCCGGCGTGCTTATCGGTTCACACGTCCGCAACGACGATCCCCTCGCCGCTGCTCAGGCGGACGGCGCCGACGTGGTGCAATTCTTCCTCGGCAACCCGCAGAGCTGGAAGAAGCCGAAGCCGCGTGACGACGCCGACACGCTGAAGGCGTCGACCATCCCGCTGTACGTCCACGCGCCATATCTCATCAACGTGGCATCGGCCAACAACCGCATTCGCATCCCGTCGCGCAAGATTCTGCAGGACACTTGCGGCGCTGCTGCCGAAATCAACGCGACGGCTGTGATCGTGCACGGCGGCCACGCCGACGACAACGACATGGAGGCTGGCTTCGAGCGGTGGGTCAAAGCGCTGGACTACCTCGAATCAGATGTGCAGGTGTACCTGGAAAACACCGCTGGCGGCGACCATGCGATGGCCCGCTACTTCGATACGATCGGCAGGCTCTGGGATCACATCGGAGACAAGGGCATTGGCTTCTGTTTGGACACCTGCCATGCGTGGGCCGCGGGTGAGGCGCTGATCGACGCGGTCGACCGAATAAAGGCCTTGACCGGCCGCATCGATCTGGTGCACTGCAACGACTCGAGGGACGCGGCGGGCTCAGGTGCCGACCGGCACGCCAACTTGGGCAGCGGCCAAATCGATACCGAGTTACTGGTAGCGGCAGTCAAGGCCGCCGACGCGCCGGTGATCTGCGAAACCGCCGACGCGGGCCGCAAGGACGACATCGCGTTCCTGCGCGAAAAGACCAGCGGCTGAGGATTACGCCGGCCATGCTTCATCGAGTAGCCGCGCTGCTCGGTGTGGCACTCGTGATCGCGGGTTGTGCGACGCCACTGTCGGGCTTCGTGAACGGCACCAGCGTCCACCACATCAAAGTCGGCGGACGCGATCGCAGCTATCGGCTCTACACGCCCGCGGGATTGCCCGCCTCGGTCCCGCTGGTGGTCATGTTGCACGGTGTAACGGGGAGCGCCGAGCAAGCCGAAAGAGACTACAAATGGGACAAAGTGGCCGACTCGGGGAAGTTCGTCCTCGCCTACCCGGATGGCCTCAACCGAAGCTGGAACGTTGATGGGGAAACCTGTTGCGGCCGGTCCGGACGAGAAGGCGTCGACGACGTCGGCTTCATCAGCGCGGCCGTCGCCGACATCGTCAAGAACGTCGGCATCAACCCCGCCAAGGTCTATGCCACCGGCATGAGCAACGGCGCCATCATGTCGTACACGCTGGTATGCACCACCGACATTTTCGCAGCGATCGGCCCCGTTGCCGGCATCCAGCTGAGCCCGTGCCGGTCCCCGCATCCGGCGTCGGTTATGCATATTCACGGCACTGCGGACCGGCTCGTCCCCTATAACGGTGGGCAGGGCGCCAGCGTCATCAACGGCCCACCGGTACCTGAGCTAAATGCGTTCTGGCGCAACGTTGATCAATGCGGCGCCCCGGCCGTCACGACGAACGGCGCGGTCACCACCTCGACAGCCGGATGCGCCGACAACCGCAGCGTCGTGCTCGCCACCGTCGACGGCGGGGGCCACGAGTGGCCCGCCTTTGCTACCCAGAGGCTGTGGGAGTTCTTCGCCGCCCATCCCCGTTAGCTGTATTACAGCTCTTGTGCGGTTGTTGAAAAAATGTAACATGGGTGGCATGCCAGATACCCATGTCGTCACCAACCAGGTTCCTCCACTGGAGAACTACAACCCCGCGACATCCGCCGTGCTTGTCGAGGCCCTCATCCGCGAAGGCGGGCAATGGGGCCTGGAAGAGGTGAACGAAGTGGGGGCGATCGCGGGCAGCCGCGAAGCCCAGCGTTGGGGTGAGCTCGCCGACCGCAACCGGCCCATCCTGCATACCCACGACAACTACGGTCACCGAATCGACGAGGTGGAGTATGACCCGGCCTACCACGAGCTGATGCGCGCGGCGATCGGCCACGGCCTGCACGCCGCGCCGTGGGCCGACGAGCGGCCGGGCGCGCATGTGGTGCGGGCCGCCAAGATGTCGGTTTGGAATGCCGAACCCGGACACACCTGCCCGGTCTCGATGACGTACGCCGTCGTGCCGGCGCTGAGGTACAACCCCGAGCTGGCCGCGGTTTACGAGCCGTTGCTGACCAGCCGCGAGTATGACGCGGAGCTCAAGCTGGCCACCACCAAGGCCGGCATCACCGCGGGCATGTCGATGACCGAAAAGCAAGGCGGATCCGACGTGCGCGCCGGCACCACCCAGGCAACCCCGAACGGCGACGGCAGCTACAGCCTGACCGGTCACAAATGGTTCACCTCGGCGCCGATGTGCGACATCTTCCTGGTTCTGGCGCAGGCACCGCGCGGGCTGTCCTGCTTCATGCTGCCGCGGGTGCTGCCCGACGGCACCCGCAACCGGATGTTCCTGCAGCGGCTCAAGGACAAGCTCGGCAACCACGCCAACGCCTCCAGCGAGGTCGAATACGACGGCGCCATCGCATGGTTGGTGGGCGAGGAGGGCCGCGGCGTCCCGACCATCATCGAGATGGTCAACCTCACCAGGCTGGACTGCACGCTGGGCAGTGCCACCAGCATGCGTACCGGTCTGACCCGCGCCATCCACCACGCGCAGCACCGAAAGGCATTCGGTGCATACCTGATCGACCAGCCGCTGATGCGCAACGTGCTGGCGGACCTGGCCGTAGAGGCCGAGGCCGCCACCATCGTCGCGATGCGGATGGCCGGTGCCACCGACAAAGCGTTGCGCGGAGACCAGAAGGAGGCGCTGCTGCGCCGCATCGGTCTGGCGGCCAGCAAGTACTGGGTGTGCAAGCGCGCCACTCCACACGCCGCCGAAGCGCTGGAATGTCTGGGCGGCAACGGCTACGTCGAGGACTTGGGCATGCCGCGGCTGTACCGTGAGGCGCCGCTGATGGGCATCTGGGAGGGCTCGGGCAATGTCAGCGCGCTGGACACGTTGCGCGCCATGGCAACTCGTCCCGAATGCGTCGAGGTGTTGTTCGCGGAACTGGCCGACAGCGCGACCCAGGATCCGCGGCTGGGCAGCCACGTCGAGCGGTTGCGCCACGACCTGGCCGACGTCGAGACCATCGCCTACCGCGCGCGCAAGGTCGCCGAGGACATCTGCCTGGCGCTGCAAGGGTCGCTGTTGGTGCGCCATGGGCATCCCGCCGTCGCCGAGGCGTTCCTGGCTACCCGGCTCGGCGGCCAGTGGGGTGGTGCGTTCGGCACCATGCCGACCGGCTTGGATCTCGCGCCGATTCTCGAGCGGGCCCTGGTAAAGGGCTGAGTCACACGATGACTCACGCCATCAGGCCGGTCGATTTCGACAACCTGAAGACGATGACCTACGAGGTCACCGACCGGGTTGCGCGGATCACCTTCAACCGGCCGGAGAAGGGCAACGCGATCGTCGCGGACACGCCGCTGGAGCTCTCGGCGCTGGTGGAGCGCGCCGATCTGGACCCTGCGGTACACGTCATTCTGGTGTCCGGTCGCGGCGAGGGATTTTGTGCGGGGTTCGACCTGAGCGCCTATGCCGATCGCAGCGGCTCGGCCGGCGGTACCGGTGCATACCAGGGCACCGTGCTCGACGGTAAGACCCAGGCGATCAACCACTTCGCGAATCAGCCATGGGACCCGATGATCGACTACCAGATGATGAGCCGGTTCGTGCGGGGGTTCTCCAGCCTGATGCACGCCGACAAGCCGACGGTGGTCAAGATCCACGGTTACTGTGTGGCCGGCGGCACCGATATCGCGCTGCACGCCGACCAGGTGATCGCCGCCGCCGACGCCAAGATCGGCTACCCGCCCACCCGGGTATGGGGCGTCCCGGCGGCAGGGCTGTGGGCGCACCGGCTCGGTGACCAGCGCGCCAAACGCCTTCTGCTGACCGGTGATTGCATCACCGGCGCGCAAGCCGCCGAGTGGGGCCTGGCGATCGAGGCGCCGGCCCCCGAAGACCTCGACGAGCGCACCGAGCGACTGGTGGAGCGGATCGCGGCGGTGCCGGTCAACCAGCTGATCATGGTCAAGCTGGCGCTGAATTCCGCTCTGTTGCAACAAGGCGTGGCCACCAGCAGGATGGTCAGCACGGTGTTCGACGGCGTAGCCCGGCACACACCCGAGGGGCACGCCTTCGTCGCCGACGCGGTAGAGCACGGTTTCCGGGACGCAGTGCGGCATCGCGACGAACCGTTCGGCGATTACGGTCGTCAGGCTTCCCAGGTCTAGGCAGGTGTAACCATGCCCAACATGACGGCGCGGTCGGTGGTGCTCAGTGTGCTGCTCGGTGCCCACCCAGCGTGCGCCAGCGCCGGCGAATTGATCAGGCTGACCACCGATTTCGGCATCAAGGAGACGACGTTGCGGGTCGCCCTGACCCGCATGGTCAGTGCCGGCGACCTGATCCGCTCCGCCGACGGTTACCGGCTCTCCAATCGCTTGCTGGCTCGCCAGCGTCGGCAGGATGATGCCATCGATCCACGGGTCCGGGGCTGGCGCGGAGACTGGGTCGTGCTCATCGTGACCAGCGTGGGCAGCGACGCGCGTACCAGGGCAGCGCTGCGAACCGCCATGCACAACAAGCGCTTTGGCGAATTGCGTGAGGGCGTCTGGATGCGGCCAGACAATCTGGAGTTGGACCTGGATCCGGAGTTCGACGCCCGGGTGCGCATATTGTCGGCACGCGATGATGCCCCCGCCGAGTTGGCCGCCCACCTGTGGGATTTACCCGCCTGGGCACAAGCCGGGCACCGGCTGCTCGACGAGATGGCCGCCGCCTCCGACACTCCCGGCCGGTTCGTGGTTGCCGCGGCGATGGTGCGCCACCTGCTCACCGACCCGGTGCTGCCCGACGAACTATTACCGTCCGGCTGGCCGGGTGCCCGGCTGCGCGCGGCGTACCACGACTTTGCCGCTGAGCTGCTCAAACGACGCGAACCAATCCAACTCCTGGAGGCGAGATGAGTGATCCGGTGCGAGTGGAGCGCAACGGTCCGGTAACGACGGTGATCCTCAACCGGCCGGCGGCGCGTAACGCTGTCAACGGTCCGACGGCCACGGCGCTGTACACGGCGTTCGAGCAATTCGACAGTGACGATTCGGCGTCGGTGGCCGTGCTATGGGGCGACGGCGGAACCTTTTGCGCGGGGGCTGATTTGAAGGCTTTCGGCACGCCGGAAGCCAACGCCGTGCACCGGACCGGTCCCGGGCCGATGGGCCCGTCGCGAATGGTGTTGTCCAAACCGGTGATCGCCGCGGTGAGCGGTTACGCCGTCGCGGGGGGTTTGGAGTTGGCGTTGTGGTGCGACCTGCGGGTGGCCGAGGAGGATGCCGTGTTCGGCGTGTTCTGTCGCCGCTGGGGAGTACCGCTCATCGACGGCGGCACCGTGCGGCTACCGCGGCTGATCGGACACAGCCGAGCGATGGACATGATCCTCACCGGCCGTGGCGTGGCGGCAGACGAAGCGCATGCGATCGGGTTGGCCAATCGCGTTGTGCCCAAAGGCCAAGCGCGGCAGGCGGCCGAGGAGTTGGCGGCCGAATTGGCCGCCCTGCCCCAGCAGTGCCTGCGATCGGATCGGCTATCGGCGCTGAATCAGTGGGGACTACCGGAATCCGCGGCGCTCGATCTGGAGTTCGCCAGCATCTCCCGGGTTGCCGGGGAGGCGCTGGAGGGAGCAGGCCGATTCGCCGGGGGCGCCGGCCGCCACGGCGCGCCGGCTATTTAGCGGTCAGCTGCCTTTGTTGATGGTGTTGGTCGACCCGATGTTGTCCACCTTCGGATCACCGTCTTTGTAGGTGATGGTGTTGTCTGTTCCCAGCACTGTGAGTTTGGTGTTGATCTTGTCGATCGTGATCTTGTTGTTGGTGCCGGCGACAGTCACCTTCTCGCAGGTGCCGGTGACGGTCAGCGTGTTGTTCGAACCGGCCACGTTCAGCGATTTGCCGCTGGCGCAGTCAAGGCTGGCCGTGGTTCCCATCGATCCGTAGTTCAGCGTGTTGCCGATCTCGACCGATGCGGTGGTGCTTGCGCTCGTGCCCGTGGTCGGCGCGGCTCCCGCGCTCGTCGTCGTGGTTGCGCCGCTCGTGGTTGCCGTGGTGGAGCCTCCGGGCGGGTTGGCTGTCGAACTGCAGCCGGCCAGCACCAAAGCTCCGAGCGCCGGTGCCAGAGCGAAGGCGGCCAATTTGCATGAGTGATCAGTGTGAGCTGTGCTCATTATCCGTCGATTCCCCTCGCTTTTTGAATGACTGCTGCCGACACGGTGCCTCAGCCGGGCACCTGCTGAAGCCGGTTGGTCATGCCCAGTTCGCGGCCGCAGTCCCAGATGATCGGCGTACCGTTGTGGTAGAACACCGTTTGGTCGTAGCCGTAGACGGTGATGTCGTGCGAGTCAGCGATGACGGTGTTCGACGAGCCCATTACCGTGACGGCCCAACAGTTTCCCAATGCGTTGACGGTATTTCTCGTGCCATTGACGATCAGGGTGGCATCGTTGCAGTCCAGCGTCTGTTCGATGCCCTCGCCGATGACATGGGTGTCGCCGTTCTTCGCGTACGCTGCGGCGGCTGGTGTGACGGCGATGGCAATGACGCAGGTGGCCAGCGACCCGGCGACGGTTGTCCAGTTCAGTGCGGGCCCCCTTGAAGACGGCTGAATCTCGAGGATGAGCCTACGTGTGTTCGCCTGCTCGATGGCAGGGTTATTTTCATTTGTCCGGCCTAAATACCCGGGTCCACCGGTGTCTGGCTCACTGGTTTCGCAACCGGCGTCAACTAGAGTCATTAGTTAACCGTTAAGTCGACGAAGCGACGGTGACCAACTCGGTCATCGCAATCGGAGGGCGATCGCCATGGCAGCTCAGCCGGAATCGCCGTCGGCGGCTGGGCGCCAGCGTGCCGCGAAATCCGCCTCCCGTCCGGCCAAGCTCAGCCGCGGCGGCATCGTCGATGGCGCACTGGCCTTCCTGGACCGGGAGGGCTGGGACTCGTTGACCATCAACGCGCTGGCGACGCAGCTGGGGACCAAGGGACCGTCCCTGTACAACCATGTGGACAGCCTGGAGGACCTGCGCCGCGCGGTGCGGGTTCGTGTCATCGACGACATCATCACGATGCTGAACCGCGTCGGCGAGGGTCGAGCCCGCGACGACGCGGTGCTGGTCATGGCCGGTGCCTACCGCAGCTACGCCCATCACCACCCTGGGCGGTACTCGGCGTTCACCCGGATGCCGCTGGACGGTGATGACCCCGAGTACACCGCCGCCACGAGGAACGCGGCCGCGCCCGTGATCGCGGTGTTGTCCTCCTACGGTCTGGACGGTCACGAGGCCTTCGACGCGGCTCTCGAATTCTGGTCTGCGATGCACGGCTTCGTATTGCTGGAAATGACCGGCGTGATGGACGACATCGACACCGATGCGCTGTTCTCTGACATGGTGCTGCGGCTCGCCGCGGGCTTGGGCCGCAGCACCGCGCCCGACGGTGCTGGGTCCACTTGAGGTCCACTTAAGCCGCTTTGACCTGCCAGACCAGCGGCGGGTATTGTGGTTGCTCGTGCCTGGCGGCTTACGGCGCCTGACGTAAGGAAGTGGATGCCGGGCTAATTCGCATGTCCACGCTGCAACGGATTCCTCCGATGTGAGCGCATGCGACACACCCGGCCGCGGGGTGCCAGATTACTCCGAGGCGGGGTGAAACCGCAGTACAGAGACTTGAAAACCGCTAACAAGATCGAACACAGAAAGCCGGTAGATGCCAACCATTCAGCAGCTGGTCCGCAAGGGTCGCCGGGACAAGGTCGCCAAGGTCAAGACCGCGGCCCTGAAGGGCAGCCCGCAGCGCCGTGGCGTGTGCACCCGCGTGTACACCACCACTCCGAAGAAGCCGAACTCGGCGCTTCGGAAGGTCGCGCGCGTCAAGCTGACGAGCCAGGTCGAGGTCACGGCCTACATCCCCGGCGAGGGCCACAACCTGCAGGAGCACTCGATGGTGCTGGTGCGTGGTGGCCGAGTCAAGGACCTGCCCGGTGTGCGGTACAAGATCATCCGCGGTTCGCTCGACACCCAGGGTGTCAAGAACCGCAAGCAGGCTCGCAGCCGTTACGGCGCCAAGAAGGAGAAGAGCTAATGCCGCGCAAGGGGCCCGCGCCCAAGCGTCCGTTGGTCAACGACCCGGTCTACGGGTCGCAGCTGGTCACCCAGCTGGTGAACAAAGTTCTGCTCAAGGGGAAGAAATCGCTGGCCGAGCGCATTGTTTATGGTGCGCTCGAGCAAGCCCGCGACAAGACCGGCACCGATCCCGTCATTACGCTCAAGCGAGCTCTCGACAACGTCAAGCCCGCACTGGAGGTGCGGAGCCGCCGCGTCGGTGGTGCGACCTACCAGGTGCCCGTCGAGGTGCGTCCGGACCGGTCGACCACGCTGGCGCTGCGCTGGCTGGTCAGCTTCTCCCGGCAACGCCGGGAGAAGACCATGATCGAGCGGCTGGCAAACGAGATCATGGATGCCAGCAATGGCCTCGGAGCTGCCGTCAAGCGACGCGAGGACACTCACAAGATGGCCGAGGCAAACCGCGCCTTTGCGCACTATCGCTGGTGATACCCGCCGGCGATGGGGCCGGCCGGACGCAAGACCGACAGCGAACTAACTAAGCAATCGAAAGAGTGGGAAGACTTCTGTGGCACAGAAGGACGTGCTGACTGACCTGAGCAAGGTCCGCAACTTCGGCATCATGGCGCACATCGATGCCGGCAAAACGACGACCACCGAGCGGATCCTGTACTACACCGGCATCAACTACAAGATCGGTGAGGTCCATGACGGCGCCGCCACCATGGACTGGATGGAGCAGGAGCAGGAACGCGGGATCACCATTACCTCCGCGGCCACGACGACGTTCTGGAAAGACAACCAGCTCAACATCATCGACACTCCGGGACACGTCGACTTCACCGTCGAGGTGGAGCGCAACCTGCGGGTGCTCGACGGGGCCGTCGCCGTGTTCGACGGCAAAGAGGGGGTCGAACCCCAGTCCGAGCAGGTCTGGCGGCAGGCCGACAAGTACGACGTTCCCCGCATCTGCTTCGTCAACAAGATGGACAAGATCGGTGCGGACTTCTACTTCTCGGTGCGCACGATGGAGGAACGGCTCGGGGCCAACGCCGTGCCGATCCAGCTGCCCATCGGCGCCGAGGGCGACTTCGAAGGCATCGTCGACCTGGTCGAGATGAATGCCAAGGTGTGGCGTGGTGAGACGAAGCTGGGCGAAACCTACGACACCGTCGAGATCCCGGCTGAGCTGGCCGAAAAGGCCGAGGAATACCGCACCAAGTTGCTCGAGGTGGTCGCAGAGACCGACGAGGAGCTGCTGGAGAAGTACGTCGGCGGCGAGGAGATCACCGTCGACGAGATCAAGGCGGCGATCCGCAAGCTGACGATCTCCTCGGAGATCTACCCGGTGCTGTGCGGCAGTGCGTTCAAGAACAAGGGCGTGCAGCCCATGCTCGACGCCGTCGTCGACTATCTGCCCTCACCGCTGGACGTGCCGCCGGCCGTCGGGCACCCCCCGGGCAAGGAGGACGAGGAGGTTGTGCGCAACGCGACGACCGACGAGCCCTTCGCCGCGCTGGCGTTCAAGATTGCGTCGCACCCGTTCTTCGGCAAGCTCACCTACATCCGGGTTTACTCGGGCACCGTCGAGTCGGGCAGCCAGGTCATCAACGCCACCAAGGGCAAGAAGGAACGACTGGGCAAGCTCTTCCAGATGCACTCCAACAAGGAGAATCCGGTGGAGCGCGCATCGGCGGGCCACATCTATGCGGTGATCGGGCTCAAGGACACCACCACCGGTGACACCTTGAGCGATCCGAACAAGCAGGTCGTCCTCGAGTCGATGACCTTTCCCGCTCCAGTGATCGAGGTGGCCATCGAGCCGAAGACCAAGAGCGACCAGGAGAAGCTGAGCCTGTCGATCCAGAAGCTCGCCGAAGAGGACCCGACGTTCAAGGTGCACCTGGATTCCGAGACCGGCCAGACCGTGATCGGCGGCATGGGCGAGCTGCACCTGGACATCCTGGTGGACCGCATGCGCCGCGAATTCAAGGTCGAGGCCAACGTCGGCAAGCCGCAGGTGGCGTACAAGGAGACCATCCGCCGCGTGGTGGACACCGTCGAGTTCACGCACAAGAAGCAGACCGGTGGCTCGGGCCAGTTCGCGAAGGTGATCATCAAACTCGAGCCGTTCACCGGCGAAGACGGTGCGACCTACGAGTTCGAGAACAAGGTCACCGGTGGACGCATCCCGCGCGAGTACATCCCCTCGGTGGACGCCGGTGCGCAAGACGCCATGCAGTACGGCGTGCTGGCCGGCTACCCGCTGGTGAACCTGAAGGTCACCTTGCTCGACGGTGCTTACCATGACGTCGACTCGTCGGAAATGGCGTTCAAGATCGCCGGTTCTCAGGTGCTGAAAAAGGCTGCCGCACAAGCGCAGCCGGTCATTCTGGAACCGATCATGGCCGTCGAGGTCACCACGCCCGAGGACTACATGGGCGATGTGATCGGCGACCTGAACTCCCGCCGTGGCCAGATCCAGGCCATGGAGGAGCGGGCTGGTGCGCGCGTCGTCAAGGCGCACGTGCCGCTGTCGGAGATGTTCGGCTACGTCGGCGACCTGCGGTCCAAGACTCAAGGCCGGGCGAACTACTCCATGGTGTTCGACTCGTACGCCGAAGTGCCGGCGCAGGTGTCGAAGGAGATCATCGCGAAGGCGACGGGCGAGTGAACATCGGCTCGGAGTAACCTGGCCCGGTCACTAACCGCGGCACAACTGAAAACATCAACACTGCTTTTAATAAGCACCAACAAGTCCAGGAGGACACAGAAGTGGCGAAGGCGAAGTTCCAGCGGACGAAGCCGCACGTCAACATCGGGACCATCGGTCACATTGACCACGGCAAGACCACATTGACCGCGGCGATCACCAAGGTCCTGCACGACAAGTTCCCCGATCTGAACGAGACGAAGGCATTCGACCAGATCGACAACGCGCCCGAGGAGCGTCAACGCGGTATCACGATCAACATCGCCCACGTGGAGTACCAGACCGACAAGCGGCACTACGCGCACGTCGACGCCCCCGGCCACGCCGACTACATCAAAAACATGATCACCGGGGCCGCCCAGATGGACGGCGCGATCCTGGTGGTCGCCGCCACCGACGGCCCGATGCCGCAGACCCGTGAGCACGTGCTGCTGGCCCGTCAGGTCGGGGTGCCCTACATCCTGGTCGCGCTGAACAAGGCCGACATGGTCGACGACGAGGAGCTGCTCGAACTCGTCGAGCTGGAGGTGCGCGAGCTGCTGGGCAAACAGCAGTTCGACGAGGACGCTCCGGTGATCCGCGTCTCGGCGCTGAAGGCGCTCGAAGGCGACGCGAAGTGGGTCGAATCCGTCGAGGAGCTGATGAATGCGGTCGACGAGTCGATCCCGGACCCGGTCCGGGAGACCGACAAGCCGTTCCTGATGCCCGTCGAGGACGTCTTCACCATCACCGGCCGTGGCACCGTGGTCACCGGCCGTGTTGAGCGCGGCGTGATCAACGTGAACGAGGAAGTCGAGATCGTCGGCATCCGCCCGTCCACCACCAAGACGACCGTTACCGGTGTGGAGATGTTCCGCAAGCTGCTCGACCAGGGCCAGGCCGGCGACAACGTCGGGCTGTTGCTGCGTGGTATCAAGCGTGAGGACGTCGAGCGCGGTCAGGTTGTCACCAAGCCCGGCACCACCACGCCGCACACCGAGTTCGAGGGCCAGGTCTACATCCTGTCCAAGGACGAGGGCGGCCGGCACACGCCGTTCTTCAACAACTACCGTCCGCAGTTCTACTTCCGCACCACCGACGTGACCGGAGTGGTGACGCTGCCGGAGGGCACCGAGATGGTGATGCCCGGTGACAACACCGTCATCTTGGTGAAGCTGATCCAGCCCGTCGCGATGGATGAGGGTCTGCGCTTCGCGATACGCGAAGGTGGCCGCACCGTCGGCGCCGGCCGGGTCACCAAGATCGTCAAGTAGGCGACCGGCCCCAGCACGCAGTAAGTACAAGGCCCGGATTGCCGATTTCGGCAGCCCGGGCCTTGTACGTTTCGGCAAAGACGAAGAAAAAGTCGCGGAAAGCCCGGGTTGAGGCCTACGATTTGGTTTGTCCCAGTCTGCGGTTGGCGGCCGGGCAATTGCTTGAGGCCGTGGCCTGGTCGGAGGGTGCAGATGTCGTACGTAAAGGCGACGCCCGCGGATGTGGCGGCGGCGGCATCTGACTTGGCGAATATCGGCTCCACCATCAGCTCCGCAAACTCAGTAGCCCTGGGTCCGACGTCAAGTGTGCTGGCTCCCGGTGCCGATGAGGTCTCGGCGAGCATTGCGGCGTTGTTCGGCACGCACTCCCAGATTTATCAGCAGCTCAGCGCTCAGGCGGCGCTGTTCCATCAGCAGTTTGTGCAGACCATGAGTGGCGGTGCGGCTCAGTATGCCGCCACCGAGGCCGCAAACGCCTCGCCTCTGCAGACCGTCGGGCAAGGTGCGCTGGGCGCCGCGGGCTCGGCGGGTTCGACGGTGGCGGGGCCGCCGGCGGCGGCAACGGCCGGGCTGACGGGTGGTGCGGCGACGGTGGCACCGGCGGGGCACCTCGCGACAGCGGTTTCGCCGTCGTCGGGGGCGCTGGCGGCGCCCGCACCGGCCAGTACGCCGTTGGCGGCGATGCAAGCAGCGGCTCCGGCGGGGGCGGGGCCGCTGGCACCGGCCGCCACGCCGGCAGGGGCGGTGCAGCCGGAAACGTCGACTCATGCTCCGACGCCGGCGACACTCGCACACAGCAGCGAGCCGGCCGCGGCAGCGCAGGCGGAAACGCCGCAAAGTTCTCCGGCAGCCGCGATGCCGGCACCGCTCGCGGCGTCGAGCGCGGCAGGCGCGGCTATTTCTCCGGCAACGCGGGCTCATTCTCCGGCAACGGCGGGGGCAGCGGGGTCCTTCAAGGGGCAACCGGCGCAACATGCGCCGAGCTGACGCCCGGATGCGGTTTGCACGTATGACGCTCGCGGGACACCTGCGGGCGTTAATCTGACCCGGACTTCCCAGCAAGGCGAGGAGACACACGTGTTGGCGCGCTACCTGAAGACCCAGTTACTGGTTTTGCTGTGCGGCGGCCTGGTTGGGCCGATCTTTTTGGTTGTCTACTTCACGCTGGGGCTGGGCAGCCTGCTCCAGTGGATGCTCTATGTCGGCTTGCTCATCACCGTTGCCGACGTGTTGATCGCGCTCGCGTTGACCAACTACGGGGCGAAGTCGGCCGCCAAAACGGCCGAGCTCGAGCAGCACGGGGTGCTGGCACTCGCTCAAATCACCGGACTCGCCGAAACCGGAACCCGGATCAACGAACAACCGGTGGTGAAGGTCAACCTGCACATCGCCGGACCGGGGTTCGTACCGTTTGACGGTCAAGACCGGGTAATCGCCAGCGTCACCCGGCTGGGCAACCTCACCGCGCGCAAGCTTGTTGTCCTGGTTAATCCCACCACCCAGGAGTACCAAATCGACTGGGAGCGAAGTGCTTTGGTCAACGGGCTGGTGCCCGCACAATTCGCCGTGGCCGAAGACAACAGGACCTACGACCTGAGCGGGCAAGCCGGCCCGCTGATGGAGATCCTGCAGATCCTGAAGGCCAACAACGTTCCGCTCAACCGGATGGTCGACATCCGGTCGAACCCGGTGTTGCGTCAGCACATCCAGGCCGTGGTGCGCCGCGCGGCCGAACAACCGGCGCTGGCCGCCCAGCCGGCACCGGCCGGGGGGCCGGCACCGGTCGTCACGCCCCCACAACCGTCGATCGCGCAGCGGCTGCAAGAGCTGGAGACGCTGCGGGCCAGCGGTGCTTTGAGCGATCCGGAGTACAACGGTCGGCGGGCCCAGATCATCTCCGAAATCTGAATCTCGAGGCGAGTTAGAACACGTTCCAGTTTCGCTGCTAGCCTGTCTTCGTGGCTGCACATGTTGGATCACTGCAAGGACGGGTGGCATTTGTTACCGGCGCTGCCCGTGCCCAAGGGCGGTCGCACGCGGTGCGGCTCGCCCGCGAGGGCGCCGACATCATCGCACTCGATATCTGTGCCCCGGCGTCGGACACCCTGACCTATATGCCGGCCACGCCTGAGGATCTCACCGAGACCGTCCGCTTGGTGGAAGCCGAAGGACGCAAGGTGCTGGCCCGCGAGGTGGACATCCGCGACGACACCGCGCTGCGGCAATTGGTGGCCGACGGGGTCGAGCAATTCGGCCGCCTCGACATTCTGGTCGCCAACGCGGGCGTGCTGGGCTGGGGCCGAGTCTGGGAACTCACCGATGAGCAATGGGACACGGTCATCGGGATCAACCTGACAGGCACCTGGCGCACCCTGCGCGCCACGATTCCGGCGATGATCGAGGCCGGCAACGGGGGTTCCATCATCGTCGTCAGCTCGTCGGCGGGCCTCAAAGCGACGCCCGGCAACGGCCACTACGCGGCCAGCAAGCACGGGCTCACCGCGCTGACCAACACCCTTGCGATCGAGCTCGGCGAATACAACATCCGGGTCAACTCCATCCACCCCTACTCGGTCGACACCCCGATGATCGAGCCGGAGGCAATGACGGAAATATTCGCCAAGCACCCCCGTTTTGTGCATAGCTTCCCGCCAATGCCGTTGCAGTACAAGGGGTTCATGACGTCCGACGAGGTATCCGACGTCGTGGTGTGGCTCGCTGGTGATGGCTCGGGCACATTGTCGGGCACACAGATCCCCGTCGACAAGGGCGCCTTGAAGTACTAATTCGCGATCGTGTATGAACACCACGTGAGCAGTAGCAAAGGCGTACACCACAGCGACAACCGAATCGTGATCGTCGGCGGCGGGCTTGCTGCTGCGCGGACGGCCGAGCAACTGCGCCGGTCGGAGTACACCGGTGGCATCACAATCGTCAGCGACGAGGTGCACCTTCCCTACGACCGCCCGCCGTTGTCCAAGGAAGTACTGCGCAAAGAGGTCGACGACGTCGCCCTCAAACCGCGTGAGTGGTACGACGAGAAGGACATCACGCTGCGACTGGGTTCGGCCGCTACCAGTCTCGACACGGCCGAGCAGAGGGTGACTCTCGATGACGGGACGGAGCTTGGCTACGACGAGCTCGTCATCGCGACCGGCTTGGTACCGCGGCGCATTCCGGCGTTTCCGGATCTCGAGGGCATTCGGGTGCTGCGGTCGTTCGACGAGAGCATGGCGCTGCGCCAGCACGCATCGCAGGCACAGCGGGCCGTGGTCATCGGCGCCGGCTTCATCGGATGCGAGGTCGCGGCCAGCCTGCGCAGTCTGGGTGTTGACGTGGTGCTGGTCGAGCCGCAGCCGACGCCGCTGGCATCCGTGCTCGGCGAGCAGATCGGTGAGCTGGTGGCGCGGCTGCACCGCGACGAAGGTGTCGACGTTCGTCTCGGTGTCAGCGTGGCGGAAGTGCGCGGCGACGGCCACGTCGATGCCGTGGTGCTCACCGACGGCACCGAGCTGGCGGCCGACCTGGTGGTCGTCGGCATCGGATCACGACCCGCGACCGAGTGGCTCGAAGGCAGCGGCGTCGAGGTCGACAACGGAGTCATCTGCGACGAAGCCGGGCGCACCAGCGCGCCCAAGGTATGGGCGCTGGGCGACGTCGCCTCGTGGCGTGATCCGACGGGACACCAAGCGCGCGTAGAACATTGGAGCAACGTCGCCGACCAGGCCCGGGCGGCGGTGCCGGCGATGCTAGGCCAAGACGTGCCGTCGGCCGTGGTCGTCCCGTACTTCTGGAGCGATCAATATGACATCAAAATTCAGTGTCTGGGCGAGCCGCAAGCCACTGACATCGTGCACCTGGTCGAGGACGACGGCCGTAAATTCCTGGCCTACTACGAACGTGACGGGGTAGTGGTCGGCGTAGTAGGCGGCGGGATGCCCGGCAAGGTGATGAAGGTCCGCGCCAAGATCGCCGCCGCAACTCCCATCTCAGAGATCCTGGGTTGACGGTCATCCGCACGTCGTCGGATGAGACTTGTTGTGCCCCTTTGGTGATTGCACTTATTGCCAGTTCACCGGCGGGCCGTGCGGATGGCATTCGCCCAGAATCTCCAGCTCGCCACCGGGCCAGCGACGAGCCCGCACCAGGAACTTGATCGGTGTGCCGGGTCCGTCGCGCGCGGGTTCCAGGGTGAGGTGGGCGAACGGTGACCGGGCATCGGCCTGGGCGCCCAGCGCGTCAACGCCGTCGCGAATCGCGGCCTGTTCGTCGGCGGAAAGATATTGCCAGGTGATCGAATGCCACAGCACGGTCAGCGCGCCGTCGGCCAGAGTCAGGCCGGCGACGGCGTCGCCGGCGCGCCGGCGGTAAAGCTGCGCGGGCACCTGGCGGGCGACCGCGATGGCGCGGCGCAGCCGATCCAGCCGGGCAGCCTGGTCGGGCCAGACGTAACTCAACGCCGTCATTTCCCCGTCGGTGCCGGTGACGTCGATGGGCGCGATGTCGTACCCGTGCCGCTCGACGATCCGCACCGCACCCTCCGGTGGCAGCTGACCATGCCACGCGTCGTCGATGGTCACCAGCGAGTCCACCGGTCCCCACTGGCCACCGGCGTAGTGGTAGCGGTAGCGGTCGGCCCGCAGGTTCAGCCCGGCGCTGGATCCGATCTCGAAAAGCCTTACCGGCAAATCGAATCCGCGATCCATCCGTAGCAAGCCGCCGATCAGCGCGGCGGATCGGCCCACCTCGTTGGTTTGTGGAGGTTGACCGAGTGCCCCGCGCAGCGCGTCGGAGTGGTCGCCCGCGCTGCGCGTGATCTCGGGCCAGGCGGACTCGGCGTCCCAGGTACCGCCGGTGCTGGGATACCAGCGGCGCAAAGCCGGTGCCCGGCCGTCGAGCACCAACCGGTGCAGACCACCCAGCAGCCGAAGCGGTACGGCTTCACGCGACGGGTCATCTTCGTGGCCGGACAAGATGCTCGCGAACACACCGTCGGCTTCGACGTCGGCGGCCACGAGCCCGAACAGCTCGTCGTACATCGGGGAGCCCGACGCGCCGCAGAACCGCCCCTGCGACCGCAGGGTGTGCAGCAGGTGTTCGGTGCCGCTCATCGCTGAAGCCTCTCCAGTCCGGCGCCGACGACGTCGAAAGCGTTGCCGAGTGCGGTGGGCAATGGGACGGATTCGTCGCCCAGCCAGTGCTCGTACGCCGACAACGCGACACCGAGCATGGTCCAGGCGACCGTCTGGGGCAGCAGGTCGGTCGTCTTGGTACCCGAGCGCCGGGCTGCGAATTCGGCGATCACCTCACGCCAGCCGGCATACATCGTGATCGAATAGGCCTGTAGTTCCGGGGTTTGCAGGATGACCCGCATGCGCTGGCGGTGCCGGACGGTCTCGGACTTGTCAAAAGTGTTGAACGCCAGCAGCGCCGCGCGCAGCGCCGCGCCGAGCGGAACTTGCGGGTCGACGTTGTCGAGCAGTTCCCGTAGGTGTCCCAGGTGGGTGTCGAACTCCCCCCAGGGGATAGCGTTTTTGGACGCGTAATAGCGAAAGAGCGTGCGGCGGGAGATACCGGCAGCATGTGCGACGTCGTCGACGCTCACCTCGGCAAAACCGCGGGCGGTGAACAACTCGATGGCAACGTCGGTGATGTGGTGCGGGGTCGTCGAGCGGCGCCGGCCCACTCGCGACTCCGGCAGCATCAGACCCGCCCTTCCATTTCGGCACTCGATGCCATATTCTGACGACGATTGTGACAAGATCGACCATCGTTGTCGAGACCTGACGAGAGGCAATACATATGGACCGCGAGACCGACACTGACACCGAGCTCGTTACCGAGACGTTGGTCGAAGAGGTGTCCATCGACGGAATGTGCGGGGTCTACTGACCGCGTGTTCGACCCTGGCCGCGGCTGGCGGTTGCACTCCCAGGTGGCGGTTCGACCAGAACCGTTTGGCGCACTGCTATATCACTTCGGCACCCGCAAGCTGTCCTTTCTGAAGAACCGCACCATCCTTGAGGTGGTGCGGTCGCTGGCCGACCATCCGGATGTCCGGTCCGCCTGCCGCGCCGCCGGGGTGGACGATTCAGGACAGCAGCCGTATCTGCACGCGCTGAGTGTGCTTGCCGAATCCAACATGCTGGTGCCTCAGGAGGCTCAATGACTGTGGCCGTACCGCGACTGATCGAGCAATTCGAGCACGGCCTGGACGCGCCCATCTGCCTGACCTGGGAGCTGACGTACGCATGCAACCTGGCCTGCGTGCACTGCCTTTCATCCTCGGGCAAACGGGATCCACGTGAGTTGTCCACCCGCCAATGCATGGACATCATCGACGAGCTGGAACGCATGCAGGTCTTCTACGTCAACATCGGCGGCGGGGAACCCACCGTGCGCCCTGACTTTTGGGAGCTTGTCGATTACGCCACCGCGCACCACGTCGGTGTGAAGTTCTCGACCAACGGGGTCCGGATCACGCCAGAGGTCGCCGCGCGATTGGCGGCCAGCGATTACGTCGATGTCCAGATTTCGCTCGACGGGGCCACCGCCGAGGTCAACGACGCCGTCCGCGGTGCGGGGTCCTTCGCCATGGCAGTGCGGGCGCTGGAGAACCTGGCCGCGGCGGGCTTCAACGACGCCAAGATCTCGGTCGTGGTCACCCGGCACAATGTCGACCAACTCGACGAATTCGCGGCATTGGCAAGCCGTTACGGCGCCACCCTGCGGATCACCCGGCTGCGTCCCTCGGGGCGGGGCGCGGATGTCTGGGAAGATCTGCACCCCACCGCCGCCCAGCAGGTTCAGCTCTACGACTGGCTGGTCGCCAAGGGGGAGCGGGTCCTCACCGGTGACTCCTTCTTCCATCTGGCGCCGCTCGGTCAGTCTGGCGCCTTGGCCGGCCTCAACATGTGTGGAGCCGGCCGGGTGGTCTGCCTGATCGACCCCGTCGGCGATGTGTACGCCTGCCCGTTCGCCATCCACGACCGCTTCCTGGCCGGAAACGTGTTGTCTGACGGGGGTTTTGACAACGTCTGGAAGAACGCTCCATTGTTTCGTGAACTGCGCGAACCGCAGTCTGCGGGTGCATGCGGCAGCTGCGGGCACTACGACAGCTGTCGGGGCGGGTGCATGGCGGCCAAGTTCTTCACCGGCCTCCCGCTGGACGGTCCGGATCCCGAATGCGTCCAGGGGCACAGTGCGTCGGCGCTGGCCCACGAGCGCGACACACCTCGGCCCAGGGCGGACCATTCGCATGGCCGACGGGTCCGCCAACCAGTGCCGTTGACATTGTCCGTGCGCCCGTCGCAGCTACCGCCGGCGCGCCTTTGTAACGAAAGTCCGCTATAACCATGGCCGATGAATGGTTTGAAACGGTCGCCATCGCCCAGCAACGCGCTAAGCGACGGCTGCCAAAATCCGTTTATTCCTCGCTGATTTCAGCAAGCGAAAAAGGAATTACGGTCTCCGACAATGTCGAAGCCTTCAGCGAACTCGGTTTCGCACCGCATGTCATTGGCGCGCAGGAAAAGCGTGATTTGTCGACCACCGTTATGGGACAAGATATTTCACTGCCCGTGATCATTTCACCGACCGGCGTGCAGGCGGTCGACCCAGACGGTGAGGTTGCTGTCGCGCGTGCCGCAGCGGCGCGAGGAACGGCGATGGGGCTGTCGTCGTTTGCTAGCAAACCGATCGAGGATGTCATCGCGGCAAACCCCAAAGTCTTCTTCCAGGTGTACTGGCTCGGTGGGCGAGACGCGATCGCCGAGCGTGTGGAACGGGCGCGTCAGGCCGGCACGGTCGGACTGATCGTCACAACCGACTGGACGTTCTCGCATGGCCGAGACTGGGGTAGCCCCAAGATTCCCGAGGACATGAATCTGCGGACCATCCTGCGGTTGTCCCCTGAGGCGATTGTCCGGCCGCGATGGCTGTGGAAGTTCGGCAAGACGCTAAGGCCACCGGAGCTGCGGGTGCCCAACCAGGGCCGCCGCGGCGAGGCCGGCCCGCCCTTCTTCGCCGCTTACGGGGAGTGGATGTCGACGCCGCCGCCGACCTGGGAAGACATCGCCTGGCTGCGGGAACTGTGGGGCGGGCCGTTCATGCTCAAGGGAGTGATGCGTGTCGATGACGCGAAAAGAGCTGTGGATGCGGGTGTTTCGGCGATATCTGTGTCCAACCACGGCGGCAACAACCTCGATGGCACGCCCGCGTCGATTCGTGCGCTGCCCGCGGTGGCGGCGGCGGTCGGCGACCAGGTCGAGGTGTTGCTGGACGGTGGCATCCGGCGCGGGAGCGACGTCGTCAAGGCGGTGGCCTTGGGGGCACGCGCGGTGATGATCGGCCGCGCGTATCTGTGGGGCCTCGCGGCGGCCGGGCAAACCGGTGTCGAAAATGTCCTCGACATTCTGCGTGGGGGCATCGACTCGGCGCTGACGGGTCTGGGGCATTCCTCGGTCCACGAGCTCAGCCCGGACGACATTCTGGTACCGGACGGTTTCGCTCGGGCGATCGGTGTGCCTTCCGCCCGGGACGCCCAGCCCTAATTTGGGTCAAGTTGGGCAGCTTTCCCCGCATGGCGATTGGGGGCCGTTCCCGGCGCTGGGGGAACGCCCCCAACTCGCACGGATGGGCGCCCTCGACAGAGGTAGCGAGCAAAAATCGACGGCTGCGATAATTGTGGTACCGACGGGGCAATCGTGACGGACGAGCTGAAATTTGACCGATCGATGAACACCCGAGAAAAAATTTCCTTTGAAGGTTCAACAATTGGTGCACGCCAGGTGAATTCGTCCTACCATCAGCCAGTGCCCGTACTCGGCGAATTAGGAACTGTGACGTCGAGCCAGCTATTAAGCACCTCGCCGTCGATAATGGTCCCGCTGGGGTCGACCGAACAGCACGGTCCGCACCTGCCGTTGGACACCGATACGAGGATCGCGACCGCAGTCGCCCGGGGGGCTGCCACGCGTCTCGAGCAAGAGTGGTTGGTGGCACCGGCCATCGGCTATGGCGCCAGCGGCGAGCACCAAAGTTTCGCCGGAACGATCTCCATCGGCACCGAGGCCCTGACGATGATGCTGGTGGAGTATGGCAGGTCAGCCGCGTGCTGGGCCCGGCGCCTGGTCTTCGTCAACGGCCACGGCGGCAATGTCGGCGCCGTGAACAGCGCGGTGGCCAGACTGCGCGCCGAGGGCCGCGACGTCGGCTGGTGCCCGTGCGCCGCGGCAGGCGGTGATGCCCATGCCGGCCATACCGAAACATCACTGTTGCTCCATATCTCGCCGACCGATGTGCTGACCGACCGGTGGCTCGCCGGTAACCGGGCGCCCCTGCCCGAGTTGCTTCCATCGATGCGCCGCGGCGGAGTGGCGGCGGCCAGTCCGATGGGCGTATTGGGGGACCCGACCACGGCGACCGCTGCCGAGGGGAAGCGGATCCTCGCGGAGATGGTCGATGGGTGCGTGCGTCGAGTCGTCCGATGGTCGCCTGGGTCCGACGGGATGCTGACATGAGTCAGCCTCGACTGCCGGACGGGTTCGCCGTCCAGGTCGATCGCCGCGTGCGGGTGCTCGGCGACGGCTCGGCCCTGCTCGGTGGCTCACCGACCCGTCTGCTGAAGCTGGCCCCCTCCGCTCAAGACATGCTGGCCGATGGCCGGCTGAAGGTTCGCGACGAGGTCAGCGCTCAACTGGCCCGCACCCTGCTGGATGCCACGGTGGCCCATCCGCGGCCCGCGGGTGGGCCGTCGCATCGTGACGTGACCGTGGTGATTCCGGTGCGGGACAACGTCTCTGGTGTGCGACGTCTGGTGAGCTCGCTACGCGGATTGCGCGTCATCGTGGTCGACGATGGTTCGTCGCCCGCCATTGAGCCGGAGGACTTCGTCGGCGCACACTGTGACATCGAGGTGCTGCGCCACTCCTACAGCAAGGGTCCGGCGGCGGCCCGCAACACCGGGCTGGCCGCCTGCAACACCGACTTCGTCGCGTTCATGGACTCCGATGTCTCGCCCCGCCGGGGCTGGCTGGAAGCCCTGCTCGGTCATTTCTGTGACCCCACCGTCGCCCTGGTCGCGCCACGCATTGTCGGCCTATCGCACAGCGAGAACCTGGTGGCGCGTTATGAGGCGGTGCACTCCTCGCTAGACCTCGGGGAGCGCGAGGCGCCGGTCTTACCCCACAGCACGGTGTCATACGTGCCCAGCGCGGCGATCATCTGTCGCCGCTCGACGCTCGATGGTGTCGGCGGGTTCGACGAGACCATGCAGTCCGGCGAGGACGTCGACCTGTGCTGGCGGCTCATCGAGGCGGGTGCTCGGCTGCGCTACGAGCCGATTGCGCTGGTCGCTCACGATCACCGCACCGAACTACGGGATTGGCTTGCGCGGAAGGCATTTTACGGCGGCTCGGCGGCTCCGCTGTCGGTGCGTCACCCCGACAAGACGGCACCGGTGGTGATCTCCGGCTGGGCGCTGATGGCCTGGATCCTCATGGCGCTCGGGACGAGCCTTTCTCAGCTGGCGTCGATCGTGGTCGCCGTCCTGACGGGTCACCGGATCGCCAAAGCCATGCGCAGCGCCGAGACCTCGCTCGCCGATGTCCTGATGATCGCCGCCCGTGGCTTGTGGTCGGCGGCCCTGCAACTGGCGTCGGCTCTTTGCCGGCACTACTGGCCCCTGGCATTGCTGGCCGCCATCATGTCGCGCCACTGTAGACGGGTCGTGCTCGTCGCGGCCGTCATGGACGGCGTGGTGGACTGGCTTAGCCGCCGAGATGCCACCGGCGGCGATGCCGAGCCGATCGGCCTGCTGACCTATATGTTGCTCAAGCGCGTCGATGACCTGGCCTACGGCCTCGGGCTGTGGTGGGGTGTGTTGCGCGAACGCAACCTGCGCGCGCTCAAACCGCAGATTCGGAGTTAGCTGCCGCCTTGACCACCGCCGTCCCGCACAGCGATGTGCTGATCGTCGGCGCTGGAAGTGCTGGATCGGTTGTTGCCGAACGTCTTTCCGCCGACCCCAGCTGTGCCGTGACCGTGCTGGAGGCAGGGCCTGCGCTCACCGATCCGGAGTTGCTGGCTCAGACCGCCAATGGGTTGCAACTGCCGATCGGGGTCGGCAGCCCGCTGGCCCAGCGTTATCTGACTCGGCTCACCGATCGCCACGCTCTCCAACTGCCGATCGTGCGCGGATCGACAGTCGGCGGTTCGGGTGCGATCAACGGCGGCTACTTCTGCCGCGGGTTGCCGCGCGATTTCGATCGCGCCGCAATACCCGGCTGGGCGTGGTCTGATGTTCTGGGTCACTTCCGCGCCATCGAGACGGACCTGGATTTCGACGGTCCGGCCCACGGCGACAGCGGTCCTATCTTGGTGCGTCGAACGCACGACATGACCGGCACGACTGAACGTTTCATAGCCACGGCCGAGCGAGCGGGTTTCTCCTGGATTGCTGACCTCAATGATTGTGGGCCGGAACTTGTTTCGGGTGTGGGCGCAGTCCCGCTCAATATCGTCGACGGTATACGTATCGGATCGGGCGCGGGATATCTTTTGCCCGCTCTGGGGCGATCCAACCTGACATTGCTGGCGCGGACACGAGCCACGCGATTGCGTTTCTCCGGCACTAACGCGGTGGGTGTGGACGCGATCGGCCCAGAAGGCCCGGTCAGTCTCAGTGCTAATCGAATCGTATTGTGTGCCGGTGCGATTCAGTCGGCCCATCTGCTGATGCTCTCCGGCGTCGGCGACGAATCAATGCTGCGGGCTGTCGGCGTGCCTGTGGTGGCGCCGCTGCCGGTGGGAATGTCTTGCAGCGACCACCCGGAATGGGTGTTGCCGACCAGCTGGACCGTGGCTCCTGGCCGGCCTGTGGTTGAGGTCGTGCTCAGCACCGCTGACGGTCTCGAGATCAGGCCGTACACGGGTGGTTTCGTTGCGATGACCGGCGACGGCACCGCCGGCCATCCCGACTGGCCGCATATCGGGGTGGCGCTCATGCAGCCGCGAGCGCGCGGACGAATCACGCTCGTGTCGCCAGACCCGGGTGTGCCGCCGCGGATCGAGCACCGCTACGACAGCGAGCCCGATGATGTCGCCGCTCTGCGCCAGGGCAGTGAATTAGCACGCGAATTGGCGGGTGCAGCAACACATGTCGGGTCACCGGTGTGGTCGACATCGCAGCACCTATGCGCCAGCACCCCGATGGGCGCCGAGGGTGACCCACGAGCCGTTGTTGATCATCGGTGCCGGGTCCGCGGCCTAGAGAACGTGTGGGTGATAGACGGCTCCATCCTGCCCATGGTCACCAGCCGCGGACCGCACGCAACGATCGTGATGATCGGGCACCGGGCTGCTGAGTTCGTTCAGTGAATTAGGCCGATTAGGGCGCATCTCGCCCCGAAGCCGGCGTACCAGGCGTAGCTGTTGCCCGTCACGTCCGGGAGCCCATAGCCCGATCAGGACTGCGGCGACGGCGACGATCGCGGCCATCACAATCGTGGAAGCGTGCATGGCCGTGAGGAATGCGGCTTTGCTGACCTCAGCCAGCTGAGTCCCTTGCGGTCCCAGCTTGCCGGCCAGCTCGACCGCCTTGGCCAGCGAATCTGTGGCAGGGCCGCGGACGGGCGCGGCAAAGTTCGCCAGTTTCGGTGCGAGTTCATGGGAATACCGTCCGGCCAGGATTGAGCCGGCTACCGCGATTCCCAATGCCCCGCCCATCTCGCGCGATGTGTCGTTCACCGCGGAGGCAACGCCCTGCTTTTCGTCGGGAACCGCCCCCATAATCGCTGAAGTCGTTGGCGCGGTGCATATTCCGATGCCTGTGGCGAGTACCATTGTCGGCCAGGAAAATTGGGAATACGTCGAATGCAGGTCCAGCCCGTATATGCATGCGAAACCGACCGCCATCAATAACGTGCCGATGAATAGCACGAGCCGCAGGCCCAGTTTCGGCACGTACCAGAAAGACAACGCTGAGAAAATACCCAACGGCACCATGAATGGACCAAGAGCAATCGCCGTCATCAACGGTGAGTAGCCCATGATCTGCTGCACGTACTGCATGCCGATGAAGAAGAATCCGAATGTTGCGCCGAACAGAATGACGATCGCCGCGACGCCGATAGCGAAATTTGGGTCAGCGAACAATCGAACGTCCAGAAGTGGATGCCGCTTGTGGAATTCGACAACGCCGAACACCACTGCGATGACTGCTCCCGCGACAAGTCCCCCCCACACCAGCGGATCACTCCAGCCGCGATCGGGTGCGTCCAGGATTGCGAACACCGCGATCGCGACTGCCGCACCAATGAGCACCGCACCAAGCCAATCGACTCGGGGAGCGTCACATTCGCGCGACGATGAGACAGTGCACCCCAGGGCGAAGATCACCAGCCCGGCAATGCCCAGCGACCAGAAGATCGCGTGCCAGTCCCAAAGGCGAAGCAGCAGGCCGGAACCGAGCATGCCGAGGACTCCACCGGAACCGGCTGTGCCGGCCCACATACCGACGGCCTTCATCCGATCTTCTTTCGGGTAGGCCACGGTCAGCAGCGACAGCGTCGCGGGCATCACGAATGCGGCGCCGATACCGGCCACCGCTCGCCCCGCAATGATCTGCAGCGGGTTATGCAATATCGCCGGAGCAACCGAGCCGAGTGAGAAAACGACCAAACCGGCAAGCAGCGCGCCCCGCCTGCCATAGCGGTCGCCGATGGCCCCGGCCGGCAGCAGCAGGCAGGCCAGCGCCAGGGTGTATCCATCCACGACCCAGGTCAGCTGCGTCTGCGTCGCCGAGGTGGCCACCGCGAGGTCTCCCAGCGCGGTGTTCAGCGCTGTCATCGACGCAACGACCAGCGCGACGCCCATGCAGGCGACCGCCAGCGTCCAGGCTCGCGCTCGGGGGCTACCGCCGATGTTTACCGCATCAGTACGCTGGTCAGACCGGACAAGAGTTTCGATCACTGAGCGCCTCCTCTCGGGGGCGTGAGGATTTTCGAGACCAACAGTCTTGTACATAGACCATTAGTCTTGTTCTCAAACAGAAAGGTGGCTCACAATCACCGAGGGGACTACCGATCCCCGTCCAGCGCGGTCCCGGGCTCGTTTGCTCGAAGCCGCGGCGGCGCTGCTGCGTTCAGGGGGTCCCAGTGCGGTGACCGTCGATGCGGTCACCCGAAGCGCCAATGTAGCGAGAGCTACCTTGTATCGCCACTTCCCAAGCGGGAACGATTTGCTGGCGGCGGCATTTAACAGCCTCATACCGCCGGCACCGACGCCGCCGGCTGAGGGCTCGCTGCGGGACCGGCTGATCGCGATCGTGCTGGCCCAGGCCGAAGCGGTGGCCCAGGCGCCGGCCGTCATGACCGCCATGTCCTGGTTGGCCCTTGGCCGCGACCTGCAAGAGTTGCCAGAACCTCGTCACACCCGCGCCGCTGACAGCGCCTCGATCACCACGTTGCGCGAACGCATCGCTGCGCAGTACGCGGCGCCGTTCGACGCCGTATTCGACAGCCCGGAGGCCGCCGCCGAGCTGGGGGAGGTCGACCGATCGCGCGCTATGGCACTGCTGATCGGCCCGTTGGTGCTGGGGCGCCTGTCCACGCTGCCCGATTTCGATTACCGGGAGTGCGCGCGCGCAGCCGTTGACGGGTTCCTGCACGTTCAGCGCGCACATAACAGAACCGCCGCGGCAAGTACCGAATCGGCAGGTGCTTGAGGCCGATTCGGCCGCCTCAAACGGGGGCCTGACCACTGCTTTAGCCGGCCGGCCAGACCATGCCGGCGATGTTTGCCCGAGATTTGGCCAAATTTTGAGGGGCCACGATCTGAGGCATACTGTTCAGGTTGCCTTGCGCCGGGTTTACGCCTGGCCGGGCATACGACCAGCGCCCAACCGGGCGCGTCCGGTCCCATCCTTGGAACGCGACTAATTCCGGCCTGGAAATAATCGCGACAAGGCTGCGTCAGGGTGACACACCCGACCGCGGGGGCCGGTGGACCACGACAGGTAAACAGCGGCGCAGTATCCGGCGCGACGCTCGACCGGCCCTAATCGGCCGAGTCGAATCGGCGCGCTGGGGGCACCAGGTCCAGACACGGACCTTAAGTGGAGTGAGGGTAGGAGAAGCGTGGCGGGACAGAAGATCCGCATCAGGCTCAAGGCCTACGACCATGAGGCTATTGACGCATCGGCGCGAAAGATCGTCGAGACCGTCGTCCGCACGGGTGCCAGCGTCGTAGGGCCGGTGCCGCTGCCGACTGAGAAGAACGTGTATTGCGTCATCCGCTCTCCGCATAAGTACAAGGACTCGCGAGAGCACTTCGAAATGCGGACCCACAAGCGGTTGATCGACATCCTCGATCCCACGCCGAAGACCGTTGACGCGCTGATGCGGATCGATCTTCCGGCCAGTGTCGACGTCAACATCCAGTAGGAGATCCAGAACTCATGGCAAGAAAAGGCATTCTGGGTACCAAGCTGGGCATGACGCAGGTGTTCGACGAGAACAACAGGGTTGTGCCGGTGACCGTGGTCAAGGCGGGCCCGAACGTGGTGACTCGCATCCGCACGCCGGAGCGCGACGGCTACAGCGCCGTGCAGTTGGCGTACGGGGAGATCAGTCCGCGCAAGGTCAACAAGCCGGTGACCGGTCAGTACACCACGGCGGGCGTCAACCCGCGCCGGTACCTGGCAGAGCTGCGCCTGGACAACCCGGACGCGGCGACCGAATACGAGGTCGGCCAGGAGTTGACGGCTGAGATCTTCGCCGACGACACCTATGTCGACGTGACGGGCACGTCCAAAGGCAAGGGCTTCGCCGGCACCATGAAGCGACACGGCTTCCACGGTCAGGGCGCCAGTCACGGTGCCCAGGCGGTGCACCGTCGTCCGGGTTCCATCGGCGGCTGCGCTACTCCCTCGCGTGTCTTCAAGGGCACCCGGATGGCCGGCCGGATGGGCAACGACCGGGTGACCGTGCAGAACCTGTTGGTGCACAAGGTCGATACCGAGAACGGCGTGCTGCTGATCAAGGGCGCGATCCCCGGCCGTACCGGTGGACTCGTGATGGTCCGCAGCGCGATCAAACGAGGTGAGAAGTAATGGCAGCCAACACCCTGAAGATCGACGTCAAGACGCCGGACGGCAAAGTCGAGGGCTCCGTCGAGCTGCCCGCCGAATTGTTCGATGCGCCAGCCAATATCGCGCTGATGCACCAGGTGGTCACCGCACAACGGGCGGCGGCCCGCCAGGGCACGCACTCGACCAAGACGCGCGGCGAGGTCAGCGGCGGCGGCCGCAAGCCTTATCGGCAGAAGGGGACCGGACGCGCCCGGCAGGGTTCGACGCGGGCCCCGCAGTTCACCGGTGGTGGCGTCGTGCACGGTCCCAAGCCGCGCGACTACACCCAGCGCACACCCAAGAAGATGATCGCTGCGGCGTTGCGCGGGGCGTTATCCGACCGGGCACGCAACGGGCGCATCCATGCGGTGACCGAGCTGGTTTCGGGCCAGACCCCTTCCACCAAAAGCGCCAAGGCATTTCTGGGCACCGTCACCGATCGCAAGCAGGTGCTGGTAGTCATCGGCCGCAGCGACGAAGCCGGCGCGAAAAGCGTGCGCAACCTGCCCGGTGTGCACGTCTTGGCGCCCGACCAACTCAACACCTATGACGTGCTGCGCTCCGACGACGTGGTGTTCAGCGTTGAAGCGCTCAACGCCTACATCGCCGCAGCAGCGGGAAGCGTTGAGAATAACGATGCGGAGGTTTCGGCCTGATGGGCACCGTCACTGACCCCCGCGACATCATCCTGGCTCCGGTCATCTCGGAGAAGTCCTACTCGCTGCTCGACGACAACGTGTACACCTTTGTGGTGCGCCCCGATTCGAACAAGACGCAGATCAAGATCGCTATCGAGAAGATCTTTTCGGTCAAAGTTGCATCGGTGAACACCGCGAACCGACAAGGCAAGCGCAAGCGCACCAGGACCGGTTTCGGCAAGCGCAAGAACACCAAGCGCGCCATCGTCACCCTGGCGCCGGGCAGCAAGCCGATCGACCTGTTCGGAGCACCGGCCTAGCCGCGCGCGAGAGAAAGACCTGATTAGACATGGCAATTCGCAAATACAAGCCGACGACCCCGGGTCGTCGCGGCGCCAGCGTGTCCGATTTCGCCGAGATCACGCGGTCGGAGCCGGAGAAGTCGTTGGTGCGCCCACTGCACGGCCATGGTGGACGCAACGCGCACGGCCGGATCACCACCCGCCACCAGGGTGGTGGGCACAAGCGCGCCTACCGGGTGGTCGACTTCCGCCGCAACGACAAAGACGGTGTCAACGCCAAGGTCGCCCATATCGAGTACGACCCGAACCGCACCGCGAACATCGCGTTGCTGCATTATCTTGATGGCGAGAAGCGCTACATCATTGCGCCACAGGGGCTGTCGCAGGGTGATGTGGTGGAGTCGGGCGCCAACGCCGACATCAAGCCGGGTAACAACCTGCCGTTGCGTAACATCCCGGCCGGTACGTTGGTCCACGCCGTGGAGCTGCGGCCTGGCGGGGGCGCCAAGCTCGCGCGGTCGGCCGGGTCGAGCATTCAGCTGCTCGGCAAGGAGGGCAGCTACGCGTCCCTGCGTATGCCCAGCGGCGAGATCCGCCGGGTCGACGTGCGCTGCCGCGCAACGGTCGGTGAGGTGGGCAACGCCGAGCAGGCGAATATCAACTGGGGCAAGGCCGGTCGTATGCGGTGGAAGGGCAAGCGTCCTTCTGTCCGCGGTGTGGTCATGAACCCGGTGGATCACCCGCACGGCGGTGGTGAGGGCAAGACCTCCGGTGGCCGTCACCCGGTCAGCCCGTGGGGTCAGCCCGAGGGCCGCACCCGCCATCCGAACAAGTCCAGTAACAAGCTCATCGTCCGGCGCCGGCGTACCGGCAAGAAGCACTCGCGCTAGGAAGTTTCAGGATCCAGGAGTAACCAGCCATGCCACGCAGCCTGAAGAAGGGCCCGTTCGTCGACGAGCACCTGCTCAAGAAGGTCGACGTACAGAACGAAAAGAACACCAAGCAGGTCATCAAAACCTGGTCGCGGCGTTCGACGATCATTCCGGACTTCATCGGCCACACCTTCGCCGTGCACGACGGACGCAAGCATGTCCCGGTGTTCGTCACCGAGGCGATGGTCGGCCACAAGCTGGGCGAGTTCGCTCCGACGCGAACCTTCAAGGGGCACATCAAGGACGACCGGAAGGCCAAGCGCCGATGAGCACCACTACTGAATTTCCTTCGGCGGTGGCCAAAGCACGGTTTGTGCGGGTGTCGCCGAGAAAGGCGCGCCGGGTAATCGACCTGGTGCGTGGCAGGTCGGTGGAAGACGCGCTCGACATTTTGCGCTGGGCGCCGCAGGCCGCCAGTGAACCGGTGGCCAAGGTGATCGCCAGCGCGGCGGCCAACGCGCAGAACAACAACGGGCTGGACCCGGCGACTCTGGTGGTCGCCACGGTCTACGCCGACGAGGGTCCGACCGCCAAGCGCATCCGTCCGCGCGCCCAGGGCCGCGCGTTCCGGATCCGCAGGCGCACCAGCCACATCACCGTCGTGTTGGAAAGCCGGCCGGCCAAGGATCAGCGGTCGGCGAAGTCGACGAGGGCGCTTCGTGCCGAGGCCAGCAAGGCCGCCGCGAAAGCGCCGGCGAAGAAGGCTGTAGCTAGTTCCGGGCCAACAAAGCGCCGGCGAAGAAGGCGCCTGCCAAGAAGGCCCCGGCCAAATCCGCGGCCAAGAAGGCGCCCGCCAAGGCTGCTGGCAAATCGGCGGAAGCCGGCACGGCCAGTTCTGAGACTTCTGAAGCGAAGGGAGGCTCAGACTAGTGGGCCAGAAGATCAATCCGCACGGGTTCCGGCTGGGCATCACCACCGACTGGAAGTCTCGCTGGTACGCCGACAAGCAGTACGCCGAGTACGTCAAGGAAGACGTGGCGATCCGTCGACTGCTGTCCAGCGGTCTGGAGCGCGCCGGGATCGCCGACGTGGAGATCGAGCGCACCCGCGACCGGGTCCGGGTGGACATCCACACCGCTCGTCCGGGCATCGTCATCGGCCGCCGCGGCACCGAGGCCGACCGGATCCGCGCCGACCTGGAAAAGCTGACCGGCAAGCAGGTTCAGCTCAACATCCTCGAAGTCAAAAACCCTGAGTCGCAAGCACAGTTGGTGGCGCAGGGCGTCGCCGAGCAGCTGAGCAACCGGGTGGCGTTCCGCCGCGCGATGCGCAAGGCCATCCAGTCGGCGATGCGCCAGCCCAACGTCAAAGGCATCCGAGTGCAGTGCTCGGGCCGCCTCGGTGGCGCGGAGATGAGCCGTTCGGAGTTCTACCGCGAGGGCCGCGTGCCCCTGCACACCCTGCGCGCCGACATCGACTACGGCCTTTACGAAGCCAAGACCACCTTCGGCCGGATCGGCGTGAAGGTGTGGATCTACAAGGGCGACATTGTCGGCGGCAAGCGCGAATTGGCCGCCGCCGCGCCGGCGGGCTCCGAGCGTCCGCGCCGCGAGCGGCCGTCGGGCACCCGTCCGCGCCGCAGTGGCGCGTCGGGCACCACAGCGACCAGCACCGAGGCTGGACGCGCCGCGGGCGGCGACGAAGGCGCCGCGTCCGCCGCCCCCAGCGACAGCGCGCCTGCCCTCGAATCGCAGAGCACGGAGAGCTGAAACATGTTGATTCCCCGCAAAGTCAAACACCGTAAGCAGCACCATCCACGCCAGCGAGGCATCGCCAGCGGCGGTACGGAGGTGAACTTCGGCGACTACGGCATCCAGGCCCTCGAGCACGCCTACGTCACCAACCGGCAGATCGAGTCCGCTCGTATCGCTATCAACCGGCACATCAAGCGTGGCGGCAAGGTGTGGATCAACATCTTCCCCGACCGCCCGCTGACCAAGAAGCCCGCGGAGACCCGGATGGGTTCGGGTAAGGGCTCGCCGGAGTGGTGGGTGGTCAACGTCAAGCCGGGCCGCGTGCTGTTCGAGCTCAGTTATCCCAATGAATCGGTCGCCCGGGAGGCGCTCACCCGAGCAATCCACAAGCTGCCGATCAAGGCACGCATCGTTACCCGAGAGGATCAGTTCTGATGGCAGTGGGAATTTCGCCTGGCGAACTGCGTGAGCTCACCGACGAGGAGCTGACCGAGCGCCTGCGCGAATCCAAGGAGGAGCTGTTCAACCTGCGCTTCCAGATGGCGACCGGACAGCTCAACAACAACCGCCGGCTGCGCATCGTGCGCCAGGAAATCGCGCGTGTCTACACCGTGCTGCGGGAACGAGAACTGGGCCTGGCTTCCGGGCCCGACGGTAAGGAATCGTGATGGCAGAATCCAAGACCGCGTCAAAGGCCGCCGCAAAGGCCGCCGCAAAGGCCGCCCCCAAGGCCGCCAAAGCGGCCCCGAAGCAGGCTGCTGCGAAGGAAACCGCGTCGAAAGACAAGGGCCCCAAGCACACACCGCGCGCTCCGAAGACGCGTGGCCGGCGCAAGACGCGCATCGGTTACGTGGTGAGTGACAAGATGCAGAAGACCATTGTGGTCGAGCTGGAAGACCGTATGCGACACCCGCTGTACGGCAAGATCATCCGGACCACCAAGAAGGTCAAGGCGCACGACGAGAACAGCACCGCCGGCATCGGTGACCGGGTTGCACTGATGGAGACCCGTCCGACCTCGGCGACCAAACGCTGGCGGCTCGTCGAGATCCTGGAGAAGGCCAAGTAAAGGCCAAGTAGCCCGATAAACGCCCCGCGACCGTGTGTCGCGGGGCGTTTGCATTTACGCGCGCCGGTGAATTCACATTTTGTTCTCACCTGTCCGGTGTAGTCTGCACGCGACGTTCGGCTGTAAGTCCACTACGAGATGAGGCTGGCTAATGGCGAATGGGCCCACAGAGTCGACAGAATTTGGCGGCAAGATCGAGCTGGATATTCGCGATTCGGAACCAGATTGGGGGCCGTACGCGGCGCCGACCGCGCCGCCGAACTCGCCAAACGTCCTCTATCTGGTCTGGGACGACACCGGTATCGCGACCTGGGACTGTTTCGGCGGCTTGGTCGAGATGCCCGCCATGACGCGGATCGCCGAGCGCGGGGTGCGATTGTCGCAATTCCATACCACCGCGCTGTGCTCGCCGACCAGGGCGTCATTGCTGACCGGTCGCAACGCCACCACCGTGGGCATGGCCACCATCGAAGAATTCACCGACGGCTTCCCGAACTGCAACGGTCGTATCCCGGCCGATACCGCGCTGCTTTCTGAAGCACTCGCCGAACGTGGCTACAACACCTACTGCGTCGGCAAGTGGCATCTGACGCCGCTGGAGGAGTCGAGTATGGCGTCGACCAAGCGGCACTGGCCGACCTCGCGCGGTTTCGAACGGTTCTACGGGTTCCTGGGCGGCGAGACCGACCAGTGGTATCCCGACCTGGTGTACGACAACCACCCGGTGACTCCGCCGGGCACACCGGAGGACGGCTATCACCTGTCGAAGGACATCGCCGACAAGACCATCGAATTCATCCGTGATGCCAAGGTGATTGCACCCGACAAACCGTGGTTCAGCTACGTATGCCCCGGCGCGGGTCACGCGCCGCACCATGTCTTCAAAGAATGGGCTGACAAATACGCCGGCCGGTTCGACATGGGTTACGAGCGCTACCGCGAGATCGTGCTGGAAAAGCAGAAGTCGATTGGGATCGTGCCGCCGGATACCGAACTGTCGCCCGTCAACCCGTATTTGGACGTGAAGGGGCCGCAAGGCCAGCCGTGGCCGCTGCAGGACACGGTGCGGCCGTGGGACTCGCTGAACGACGAAGAGAAAAAGTTGTTCAGCCGGATGGCCGAGGTTTTCGCCGGCTTCCTGAGCTATACCGATGCCCAAATCGGGCGGATCCTGGACTATCTCGAGGAATCCGGCCAGCTGGACGACACCATCATCGTGGTGATCTCCGACAACGGTGCCAGCGGCGAGGGCGGTCCGAACGGATCGGTGAACGAAGGCAAGTTCTTCAACGGTTACATCGATACCGTCGAAGAGAGCATGAAGATGTTCGACCACCTCGGTGGGCCGGAGACCTACAACCATTACCCGATCGGGTGGGCGATGGCCTTCAACACGCCCTACAAGCTGTACAAGCGCTACGCCTCGCACGAAGGCGGTATCGCCGACACGGCAATCATATCGTGGCCCAACGGTATTGCGGCGCACGGAGAAGTCCGTGACAACTACGTCAATGTTTCCGATATCACGCCCACCGTCTATGACCTGCTGGGCATGGCACCGCCGGAGACCGTCAAGGGCATCCCGCAGAAACCGCTAGACGGACTGAGTTTCAAAGCGGCCCTTGCTGATCCGAACACCGATACCGGAAAGGAAACTCAGTTCTACACCATGCTGGGTACCCGTGGGATTTGGCACAAGGGCTGGTTCGCCAACACCATCCATGCGGCGACACCTGCGGGGTGGTCGCATTTCGACGCTGATCGCTGGGAGCTGTTCCACATTGAGGCCGATCGCAGCCAGTGTCACGACCTGGCCGACTCGCAACCCGAGAAGCTGGAAGAGCTTAAGGCGCTGTGGTTTTCCGAGGCCGCTAAGTACAACGGTCTTCCGCTGGCCGATTTAGACCTGATGGAAACGCTGACACGTTTTCGTCCTTACCTGGTAGGCGAACTGTCCCGCTACACCTACTACCCGAACTGCGCAGACGTCGGCATCGGTGCCGCCGCTGAGATTCGCGGCCGGTCGTTTGCCGTGCTCGCCGATGTGACCGTGGATACCACCGGCGCCGAAGGTGTGCTCTTCAAGCAGGGTGGCGCGCACGGCGGGCACGTGCTGTTCATCCAGGACGGACGGTTGCACTACGTCTATAACTTCCTCGGTGAGCGACAGCAGCTGATTTCTTCGTCCGACCCAGTGCCGCTGGGCAGACATGTGTTCGGCGTTAGCTATTCGCGGACCGGAACTGTGGCGAACAGCCATACTCCGCTCGGTGACCTCACGCTGTTTGTCGACGACAAGGAAGTCGGCACGCTTGCCGATGTGAGCACCCACCCCGGAACATTCGGGCTGGCTGGTGCCGGTATCACGGTGGGGCGCAACGGCGGTTCGGGAGTTTCCCGTCGCTACAAAGCGCCGTTCGTGTTCACCGGTGGCACTATCGCCCAGGTCAACATCGACTTGTCAGGCCGGCCCTATTTAGACGTCGAAACCGAAGTTGCGCTTGCGTTTTCGCGCGACTGAACCCGCTCGAGCGGTGTGCGTCGCGCTCGGCACGGCCGGCACGCCTGGGTTCAATGCGGCGAAATCCACGGTGACGCAGCAATTCGCGGTCGTCATCCCCTGAAAAGCCGTTTGCTGCACGCGGTCCGCTGCTAGCATCTGACCCCAGCCTCGGTAAGGCTTCCAACTACTTCTGGAGGACGACCAATGACCGCTGAACCGCTGCCGCCGCCGGCGCCGCCCGGAGGGCGTGGACGGCAAATCGCGATCGCGTTCGCGATTCTGGTGGCTGTCGTCGTGGTCTACGTCCTATCCCTGATTGCCGTGCACCTGCTGGCCAAGTCAGCACCTCCGCTGCCCGCGGTGGACCTGAGCAAGGTCGAGGCTGATGACAGCGTTGTGCAGGTGCGCCTCGAGAAGCTGGATACCGTCGCAAACCGCTTGACGGTGAATGTTCTTGTCTATCCCAAGGATTCGCTGTACGACAAAAATCTCGGTGTGCTGACCACCGACGCGGCCGTGCGCCTGTATCCGGAGAACGATCTGGGGGACCTGCAGTACCCGGTAGGAAAAGCGCCGGCGCAAGTCAGCACCACCATCGAGGCACAGGGCGATCCTGGTAACTGGCCATTCGACTCCTACAAAACGCAAGTCGTCGCGGCCGACGTGTTCACCGGTAGCGGCCAGAGCCGCGAAAAAGCGCCCGCCCGTGTCGAAGTAACCGGAAAGCTGGATGGCTGGGACGCCACCGTCACCCGCGTCCACGACCCCGAGGATTCCAACCCCGATGTGCTGGACGACGTGACCATTACCCTGCACAGGGCCAAGGGCCCGCTGATCTTCGACGTCGGTATCTGCCTGGTCCTTATCGCCCTGCCCGTGTTGGCATTGTGGGTGGCCATTCCGGTGGCGTTGGGCAGGACCGCGTTCTTGCCGCCGATGACAACGTGGTATGGCGCGATGCTGTTCGCTATTGTCCCGCTACGCAATATCCTCCCGGGCAGCCCACCATACGGTTCGTGGATCGACCAAGCCATCGTGCTATGGGTGCTGATCGGGCTGGTTGGTGCGATGGCCCTGTTCCTGGTCGGCTGGTGGCGGCAACGGGAGCGAAGGTCGCCTAAGAAGGGCTGATACCCCGGATCTACTGCTCCGCGATCGGTGCCCCCACAGAGCTGATGGCGTCGACGGCGCTTGAGACCCTTGCCTGGAAGTCAGCCGACAGCGGGATGTAGCCGATTTTGTTGAGGTCGACCTGGCCGGGCCCAATCGCCGCCTGCAGGAACGCCTTGACCGCCTGGGCCACGTCGGCGGTGGGGTATTTGGAGCACACGATCTCGTAGGTGGCCAACACGATTGGATAGACATCGGGTTGGGCGGGGTTGTAGAACGACGAAAGATCGAGCACGAGGTCGTTGCCGTTGCCGATGATTTTGGCGCCGGTGATGGTCTTGCCCACCGTGTCGGTGCCGATGCGGACCGGGCGTAACGACCTACGGCTTGCCGGGGTTTTGATCTCGGCGGCGTAAAGCCCTTGCTGCAGCGCGAATGACAATTCGTTGTAGCTGATCGCGCCCTCGGTGGTCTTCACGAGCTGCGAGGTGCCATTGTTGCCGGCGGCGCCTGTGCCGACGCCGCCGTCGAACGTCTTGCCCACGCCCTTGTTCCAGGCTCCGCCAGAGGCGGCCTGCAGGTAGGACTGGAAGTTGTAGGTGGTGCCGGATGCGTCACTGCGGTAGATGACCCGAATGTCCTCTGACGGCATGGATGCGTTGAGCGCGGTGAGGGCCGGGTCGTCCCAGCGCGTGATGGTGCCGTTGAAGATCTTGGCTAGCGTGGGCGCGTCGAGTACCAAAGAGTCGACGGCGCTCAGGTTGTAGGTGATGGCCAGCGGGCCGAATACCGCGGGCAGGTTCCAGGCGTCGGCGCCGCCGCATCGCTGCTTGGCGGCCGCGTATTGGTCGCCGGCCAGCGGGGTGTCCGATCCGCCGAAATCCGTTTTGCCGGCGAGGAATTCGCTGATTCCGGCGCCCGAGCCGTTCGCGGTGTAGTTGAGCGTCTGCCCGGAGCAGGCCTTGCCGTAAGCGCTGATGAACCGGGTCATCGCGTTGGCCTGTGCGGTCGAGCCGCTGGCGACTAAGGCCTGCTTACCGCCGCACTCCACCTTGGCTCCGGCAGCATAGGCCAGGGTCGCGTGCGAGTTGCTGCATGCCGAGAGCACCATGGCACCCGCTGCCAGCAAGCTGATGGCGGCAGCCGATCGGTTGTGCTTCACGTTGATTGCCTCCTTCCGGCCGGGCCTGTGTGCACTCAGCCCGGCTTCGGCGGCGAGCTCGCTGTCGGGGCACACCCCGATTTCGACACACGTCGAGATTTACAGTGATCGAAACCAGCGCGCAAACAAACATCAGATGAACTGGTTGACTCCGCTTGATGAATGCCCGGTGCTGATTTCCCGAGGTCCGGGCATAGGCCGGCGTGGTTGACGGCTGGTGTCGTTCCGTCGCTTGCGGTCTTGGGCAGCAAACGGCTGACCGGCGGCCCCGTGGGTGCGTGTCATACCCTGAAGTCATGCTCACCGAGCTGGTCGACCTACCCGGCGGATCATTTCGCATGGGCTCGACGAGTTTTTACCCCGAAGAGGCGCCGATCCATACCCTGACCGCGGGTTCCTTCGCGGTGGAGCGACACCCGGTGACCAACGCGCAATTCGCCGAATTCGTCGCCGCCACAGGCTATGTGACGGTTGCCGAGCAACCGATTGACCCGGTGCTGTACCCGGGGGCGGATCCCAACGACCTGTGTCCGGGCGCGATGGTTTTCCGCCCGACGCCGGGCCCGGTCGATCTGCGTGACTGGCGGCAGTGGTGGGACTGGGCGCCGGGCGCGAATTGGCGTCATCCGTTCGGGCCGGATGGCCCGGAAAGCACCGCCGCGGACCGCGCCGACCACCCGGTTGTTCAGGTGGCCTATCCCGACGCTGCGGCCTACGCGCGATGGGCTGGGCGGCGACTGCCGACCGAGGCCGAATGGGAGTACGCGGCGCGCGGCGGAAGAACGACGACCTATTCATGGGGCGACGACGAGAAGCCCAGTGGTCAGCTGATGGCCAACACCTGGCAGGGCAGGTTTCCGTACCGCAACGACGGTGCGCTCGGCTGGGTGGGAACTTCGCCGGTCGGGGCGTTCCCGCCCAACGGGTTCGGCCTGGTCGACATGATCGGCAACGTCTGGGAGTGGACCGCCACCGAGTTTTCCGCGCACCACCGGCTCGATCAGCCGCCGAAAGCCTGTTGCACGCCATCGGGGCCGGCGGATCCGACCGTCAATCAGACGCTGAAGGGCGGTTCGCATTTGTGTGCGCCGGAGTACTGCCACCGCTACCGTCCGGCAGCGCGATCACCGCAATCGCAGGACACCGCGACGACCCACATCGGGTTTCGCTGCGTGGCGCCTTCGGCGTCGGGCTAGCAACGCTGCAGCGGGTGGACATCTCCGGCCGTCACGAGTCCCCCGTCCGGCACGTTAACACTGGGTAGCCGGCGGGTGACAGAACCCTATGCATACGTTCAGACGTGGGATTTCGCCGCGCAACTAGCATGGCCATTCGCTAGCATCTGACCAGTGTTGCCTCACCAAGCTGGAATTCACCAGCGAGTTCTAGTCCGGCCCCAGCAAGCAGAGCAGCGCCCACTGCACGCCATTGCTCGCGGCGGCGACCAGTGACCACTGAGGCTCGACCGACACCGTCGACGCCGCCGATGGTGGACGAGGCGGCACCGCCTCCGCCGCCTTCATCGCCCCCTCCGCCTTCGCCACCGCAGAAGCCAAAGCCGTCGAAACCGCGCATCGCGATCGGCGTGAGCGTTGTGGTGACTATCATCGCCATCTACGCCCTATCGCTGCTCGGCGTCCACCTCCTGCAAAAAACAGAGGGTCCGCTCCCTCCACTGGACCTGAGCCAGGGCGGAGGCGATACAACGATCGTGCAGGTACAACTCGAGGAGCTGAAGCCCGTCGCAAATCGCCTCACGGTGAATGTGCTCGTTTATCCCGGGATTTCACAGTACGACAATTGCTTCGACGTGCTGGGCAACGACGTCGCCGTGCGTCTGTATCCCACGAGCGACCTGGGGGACCTGCAATACCCGAAAGGAAAAGCACCGGCGCAACTCACCACCACCATCGTGGCACACGGCGATCCCGGTAACTGGCCATTGGACTCGTACAAGACCGAGCCGATCTCGGCGGACGCGTTTGTCGGATCTGGCGACAACCGCAAAAAGGTACCCGCTCGCGTCGAGGTAACTGGATCGCTGGATGGTTGGGATATCAAAGTCAACCGCATCCACGACCCGGCCGCGCTCCCTACCTCGCGCGCCACCGACAACGGCAACGTGGTCATCACCTTGCGAAGGGCCAAAGGCCCGCTGATCTTCGACCTGGGCATCTGCCTGGTCCTCATCAGCCTGCCCACCTTGGCGCTGTTGGTGGCCATTCCGATGGCACTGGGCAGACGGAAGTTTTTGCCGCCGTTCGCAACGTGGTATGCCGCGAACCTGTTTGCCATCGTCCCGCTACGCAATATCCTTCCTGGCGCCCCACCGCCGGGTTCGTGGATCGACCAAGCCATCGTGCAGTGGGTGCTGATCGCGCTGGTGACTGCGATGAGCCTGTACATTTTCGCCTGGGTCCGCCAGGGCGACTGATTTTCGCGTGCGCCGGTGTCGGTGCTGTTAAATGCTTGTAAGAGCATAGTTCTACGCGCTGCCAGCAAACAGCTCCGTTGATAGCGTTTTACTCCGTGTCGGTGCTCAGAGACTTAGCTGCTGCCGCGGATGATCCCCCTGCCGAGGCAGCGCCCAAGTTCCTCGTGCCCGGGACCGTGGCGCCCACCACGGGCCCCACCAATGGCAGTGAAGCTCCGCCGGCCCCGCGGCCCACTGCGACCCAGCAACAGGCACCGTCGCAGTCCGAGAAGACGGCTCATAAACCGCGACGTCGACACCTCGTGCTCGATATCTCCATCATCGTGGGAGTCGTGGTCGTCTACGTCCTATCCCTGCTCGGCTACCACTGGTTGGCCAGCGCCCCCGGTCCGTTGCCCGACCCGGACGTGAGTACCACCGACAACACCGTGGCGTTGGTGCGCTTGGAGAAGTTGGACACCATCGCAAAGCACGTCGACGTGAAAGTAGAAGTGATGCCCGACGATTCGATGGTCGACCATCGCCTCAACGTGTTGACCACCGACACGTCCGTGCGTTTCCTTCCGCACAACGACCTGGGAGACCTGCAATACCCGGCCGGCAAGTCGCCGGCGCGGGTGACTACCACCATCGAGGTGCACGGCGACCCCGGTGACTGGCCTTTCGACTCATACCGGACCGACACCATCCAAGCGGACGTGCTCGTCGGAACCGGCGAGAACCGTCAATACAAACCCGCCCGGGTCGAAGTGACCGGATCGCTGGAGGGCTGGGATATCTCGGTCAGTCGAGTCGGGCGGGACAGCCACGACTCGGATCGCCCGGACAACGTCGTCGTGACGGTGAAGCGGGCCAAGGGTCCGCTGGTCTTCGACCTGGGTATCTGCCTGGTGCTCATCACGCTGCCGACGCTGGCGCTGTTCGTGGCCATTCAGATGCTTACCGGCAGGAGACAATTCTTGCCGCCCTTTTCCACTTGGTACGCGGCGATGCTGTTTGCCGTCGTGCCGTTGCGAAACATCCTGCCCGGCACCCCGCCTGCGGGTTCGTGGATCGACCAAGCCGTTGTGATCTGGGTGCTGATTGCGCTGGCCACGGCTCTGGTGCTGTATATCGCCGCGTGGTACCGACACTCGAGCTGAGGCTGGCGAGCAGCGCACTGCGCGCTGGCTAGTACGCCAGGCGATGCACGAAGGCGTTCACCACCTTGGCGATATCCAGAGAATCGGCGAAAGGGCTCGCTGACAAACGGGCGGGTCATCGACCTCTGCTGCCGCCTTGGTTCCAAATTTGGCTCTGAGCTGGTCGTCCCCTAGACTCTAGGGGTTGCCTTGGGCAGACCTCGGCCGGTTCGCGCAAGCGATGCGCTTGCAAGCCGGCCCCGCGTGCCCTTCGGCGACTAAAGACCGCGCACGTCAGGTTCCTGGGTTCCTCCTGTCGTGCACACGCAACCAGGTCAGGAGATCGAGTGATTCAGCAGGAATCGCGGCTGAAGGTCGCCGACAACACCGGCGCCAAGGAGATCTTGTGCATCCGGGTGCTCGGCGGTTCGTCGCGACGCTACGCGGGCATCGGTGATGTCATCGTTGCCACCGTCAAAGACGCCATTCCGGGCGGCAACGTCAAGCGTGGAGAGATCGTCAAAGCCGTCGTGGTGCGCACCGTCAAGGAGCGCAGGCGTCCCGACGGCAGTTACATCAAGTTCGACGAGAACGCCGCGGTGATCATCAAGCCCGACAACGACCCGCGCGGGACGCGTATCTTCGGGCCGGTCGGCCGCGAATTGCGCGAGAAGCGATTCATGAAGATCATCTCGCTGGCCCCGGAGGTGTTGTAGATGAAGATCCACAAGGGCGACACCGTTTTGGTTATCGCCGGCAAAGATAAAGGGGCCAAGGGCAAAGTCCTGCAGGCTTACCCGACCCGCAATCGGGTGCTGGTCGAAGGCGTCAACCGGATCAAGAAGCACACCCCGGTTTCGACCACGCAGCGCGGAGCCCGCTCGGGCGGAATCGTCACCCAGGAAGCCCCGATCCACGTCTCCAACGTGATGGTCGTCGACTCGGACGGCAAGCCCACCCGAATCGGCTACCGGGTAGACGAGGAAACCGGCAAGCGGGTCCGTATCTCCAAGTGCAACGGCAAGGACATCTAGGCATGTCAACCACGGAAAGCACTGTGAAGGTTCAGCCGCGCCTTAAAGAGCGCTACCGCAACGAGATTCGGGATACGTTGCACAAGCAGTTCGGCTACGGCAACGTCATGCAGATCCCGACCGTGACGAAGGTCGTCGTCAACATGGGGGTCGGTGAAGCCGCCCGGGACGCCAAGCTGATCAACGGCGCCGTCAACGACTTGGCGCTGATCACCGGGCAACGCCCGGAGATCCGCAAGGCACGCAAGTCGATCGCGCAGTTCAAGCTGCGCGAGGGCATGCCGATCGGCGTGCGGGTTACCTTGCGCGGCGACCGGATGTGGGAGTTCCTCGACCGCCTCACGTCGATCGCGCTACCCCGTATTCGTGACTTCCGCGGGCTTTCGCCCAAGCAGTTCGACGGTGTCGGCAACTACACCTTCGGGCTGGCCGAGCAGTCGGTGTTCCACGAGATCGACGTGGACAAGATCGACCGGGTCCGCGGCATGGACATCAACGTCGTCACCTCGGCGACGACCGACGACGAAGGACGAGCGCTGTTGCGGGCCCTCGGCTTTCCGTTCAAGGAGAACTGACTGAATGGCTAAGAAGGCACTGGTTAACAAGGCCGCACGCAAACCGAAGTTCGCGGTGCGCGGCTACACCCGCTGCAACAGATGCGGCCGTCCGCGTGCGGTGTTCCGCAAGTTCGGCCTGTGCAGGATCTGCCTGCGCGAGATGGCCCACGCGGGCGAGTTGCCCGGTGTGCAGAAGAGCAGCTGGTAACGGGACACAGGACAAAACACTATGACGATGACGGACCCGATCGCGGACTTCTTGACACGTCTGCGCAACGCCAACTCGGCATATCACGACGAGGTGAGCCTGCCGCACTCCAAGATCAAGGCGAACATCGCCCAGATCCTCAAGAACGAGGGGTACATCACCGACTACCACACCGAGGACGCTCGGGTCGGCAAGTCGCTGGTCGTCCAGCTCAAGTACGGGCCGAGCCGGGAGCGCAGCATCGCCGGTTTGCGCCGCGTGTCCAAGCCGGGCTTGCGGGTGTACGCGAAATCCACCAACCTGCCGCGGGTGCTCGGCGGCCTGGGTGTGGCGATCATCTCGACCTCCTCGGGCCTGCTCACCGACCGTCAGGCTGCCAGACAGGGCGTGGGCGGCGAAGTCCTCGCGTACGTGTGGTGAGGGGTTGAGGAAAAGCCATGTCACGTATTGGTAAGCAGCCGATTGCGGTCCCCTCCGGAGTCGACGTCACAATCGATGGCCAGAACGTCTCGGTGAAGGGGCCCAAGGGCACCCTGGATCTGAGGGTCGCCGAGCCGATCACCGTGTCGCGCAACGACGACGGTGCGATCGTGGTCACCCGTCCCGACGACGAGCGGCGCAACCGCTCACTGCACGGGTTGTCGCGCACCCTGGTGTCCAACCTGGTCACCGGCGTGACGCAGGGTTACACCACCAAGATGGAGATCTTCGGTGTCGGTTACCGGGTGCAGCTCAAGGGTTCCAATCTCGAGTTCGCGCTGGGGTATAGCCACCCCGTGGTGATCGCGGCCCCCGAGGGCATCACGTTCGCGGTCCAGTCACCGACGAAATTCACGATTTCCGGGATCGACAAGCAGAAGGTCGGCCAGATCTCGGCGAATATCCGCCGTCTGCGCCGTCCCGACCCGTACAAGGGTAAGGGCGTGCGCTACGAGGGCGAGCAGATCCGCCGCAAGGTCGGAAAGACAGGTAAGTAGTCATGGCGAAATCACAAGCTGCCGCCGCCGTGCGAAAGTCGGTGGGTCAGAGCGTATCCGAAACTCGGCGGGTCTTCCGGGTGCGCAGGCACGCGCGGCTGCGCAAGAAGGTCTCGGGCACCGACCAGCGCCCGCGGCTGGTGGTGCACCGGTCCGCGCGGCATATTCACGTGCAACTGGTCAACGATGAAAACGGCACCACGGTGGCTGCCGCGTCATCGATCGAGGCCGCTGTGCGCGGCTTGGACGGCGACAAGAAAGCACACAGCGTGCGGGTCGGTCAACTGATCGCGGAGCGCGCCAAGGCCGCCGGCATCGAGAGCGTGGTATTCGACCGTGGCGGATACACCTACGGCGGACGGATCGCGGCGCTGGCCGATGCCGCACGCGAGAACGGATTGAGTTTCTGATGACAACTGGAAGGACCGCATAATGGCGGAGCAGCCGGCCGGCGGGCAACGCGGCCCCGACAGCCGTGACGCACGCGGCGACGCCCGCGATTCCCGCGGCAGGCGGGACAGCGGCCGGGGCCGCGATCGTGACGGCGACAAGAGCAACTACCTGGAACGGGTCGTTGCCATCAACCGTGTCTCCAAGGTGGTCAAGGGTGGTCGGCGATTCAGCTTCACCGCTTTGGTCATCGTGGGTGACGGCAACGGCATGGTCGGTGTCGGCTACGGCAAGGCCAAGGAAGTCCCGGCGGCGATCGCCAAGGGCGTAGAAGAGGCGCGCAAGGGCTTCTTCCGGGTTCCGTTGATCGGCGGCACCGTCACTCACCCGGTGCAGGGTGAGGCAGCCGCCGGCGTGGTGCTGTTGCGCCCCGCCAGCCCCGGTACCGGTGTGATCGCCGGTGGTGCGGTGCGTGCAGTGCTGGAATGTGCTGGAGTGCGCGACATCCTGGCCAAATCATTGGGCAGCGACAACGCGATCAACGTGGTGCACGCCACCGTCGCAGCGCTCAAGCTCCTGCAGCGTCCCGAGGAAGTGGCCGCTCGCCGCGGACTGCCGATCGAGGACGTCGCACCGGCCGGGATGCTGAAGGCGCGACGGGAAAGTGAAGCGCTGGCCAGTGCGAGCCCGGCCCGGGAGGCACAGCCATGAGTCAGCTGAAGATCACCCAGGTGCGCAGCACAATTGGGACACGCTGGAAGCAGCGCCAGAGTCTCCGCACGCTGGGCCTGCGCCGGATTCGCCATTCGGTTCTCCGCGAAGACAACCCACAGACGCGCGGCCTGATCGCGGTGGTGAGCCACCTCGTCGAGGTGGAGCCGGCCGAGACGGGCGCCGGAGGTAAGAGCAAATGACGATCAAGCTGCACGACCTAAGGCCCGCGCGCGGGTCGAAGACCGCTCGTACCCGCGTCGGTCGCGGTGACGGCTCCAAGGGCAAGACCGCGGGCCGCGGTACCAAGGGCACCAAGGCCCGCAAGCAGGTGCCCGCGACCTTCGAGGGCGGGCAGATGCCGATCCACATGCGGCTGCCCAAGCTCAAGGGGTTCCGGAACCGGTTCCGTACCGAATACGAGATCGTCAACGTCGGTGACATCAACCGGCTGTTCCCCAAGGGTGGTGCCGTCGGGGTGGACGACCTGGTGGCCAAGGGCGCCGTTCGCAAGAACTCTTTGGTCAAGGTCCTCGGCGACGGCAAGTTGACCGTCAAGGTCGACCTGTCCGCACACAAGTTCAGCGGCAGCGCCCGCGAGAAGATCACCGCCGCGGGCGGTTCGGCCACCGAGCTGTAACTAACTCAGCTGCGGAATTACCTCTGCGGCAAGGCGTTCCATCTGCTCGCCATTCTCCGAGACGTCGACGCCGACGGGATTGAGCAGCAACATCTCGGCCCCGGCGTCGATCACCTCACGCAGTCCGCGTGCGACGTCATCAGGAGTGCCTGACACCGGAACCGAATCGATGCCGGGCATCTGGCCGTAGATGCGGTGCAGCCCGGTGAGCACCCGCTCGCGCGCCCGCGCGGCATCGTCGTCGACCATCAGATAGACCCGTTTGCCGATGGTGAAGTGCATCGGGTCTTTGTGCTGTCCGTCGAGTTCGCGGCGCACAATGCTGACGGCTTCGGAAAACGCTTCGGTGGTCGACGAACCCGCACCCAAAAATGAGTCACCGTGGCGCACCGCCCTGGCCAGGGCCTTGGGAGCAAGGCCGCCGAACCAGATCGGCGGGTGCGGTCGCTGCACCGGCTTTGGCTGGATGGGAAGGTCATCGACGTCACGGAACCGGCCGTGGAATGTCACCCTGGGTTCGTCGGACCAGGCCGCCTTCATCAGTTCCAGGCCCTCGGTGAAATAGCTGATGAAGGTGTCCTTGTCGACGCCGAAGGCGGCGAACTGGCGCGCGCCGCCGCCGGGCGCGACGCCAATATCCAGCCGTCCACGGCTGATCCGGTCGACAGCGGTTACTGCTGAAGCCAATTGAAGCGGCTCATGCAGCGAGGTCACCAGTACCGCGACCCCCAGGCGAAGTCGTTCGGTGCACGCCGCGCAATACGCCAGCAGCTCCAGCGGCGCCAGCAGCGGCGCCTGGCCGACGGTCTGCTCCAACACCCAGCCGCCCTCGAACCCGAGCTCCTCGGCGCGTGCAAGATACGAACGCAGCCCGGCCGCGTCGAAGCCGTCGTAATCGAATTGGGGGATTGCGATCGAGAACCTCACCCCACCACCGTACGGCGGCTGATCGGTAGGCTGCGACCATGTTCGCCTTTCTGCCTTCGCTGCCTGGCTTCTCAAAATGGGGGGATGATGTGCGTGCCCTGGCCAGCCGTGTCGATACCGCCCGTCACCACGGCGTACCCAACGGCTGTGTTCTCGAATTCAGCCTGCGCTCGGTGCCGCCGGAGACGACGGGCTTTGACCCGCTGGCGATCATCACCGGGGGCGGGCGGCCGATGGCGCTGCGTGACGCGGTCGCCGCGATCCACCGCGCCGCCGAGGACGCCCGGGTCGCCGGATTGATTGCCCGCGTGCAGCTTGCGGCGGCGCCGCCGGCGGCAGTTCAGGAGCTGCGCGAGGCCATCGCCGCCTTCAGTGCCGTCAAGCCGTCGCTGGCGTGGGCCGAGATCTATCCGGGAACGCTGTCCTACTATCTGGCTTCGGCATTCGGCGAAGTCTGGATGCAGCCCTCGGGAAGTGTCGGGCTGGTCGGCTTCGCCAGTAACGCCACTTTCCTGCGGGACGCGCTCGACAAGGCGGGGATCGAGGCCGAGTTTGTCGCGCGCGGCGAATACAAGTCGGCGATAAACCGTTTCACCGAGGACGGGTTCACCGACGCCCACCGCGAGGCCGTCACCCGGATGCTGGAAAGCCTGCAAGAACAGGTGTGGCAGGCGGTCGCCGAATCACGCAACCTCGATTCGGGTGCGCTCGATGCGCTGGCCGACCGGGCCCCACTGTTGCGCGATGACGCCGTCGCCTCAGGTCTTCTCGACCGGATCGGCTTTCGCGACGAAGCCTACGCCCGTATAGCAGAATTGATTGGTATAGAAGGCATTTCACCAGAGTCCATCGACTCCGATGAAAACGCTCCGCCCCGGCTCTATCTGTCGCGGTATGCCGGTGCGGCCCAGTCCCGGCTGACCCCACCCCTGCCGCCGATTCCCGGTCGCCGGTCCAAGCCCACGTTGGCCCTGGTCACTGTTGCGGGCCAGATCGTCAACGGACGCGGTGGGCCGCAGTTCCTGCCATTCGGCACCCCAGCCGTCGGCGGTGACACGATTGCGGCGGCCCTGCGGGAGGCGGCCGCCGACGATGCGGTGTCCGCGATCGTGCTGCGGGTGGACAGTCCGGGAGGCTCGCTCTCCGCATCAGAGACCATCTGGCGCGAGGTGACAAGGGCCCGCGAACGTGGCAAACCGGTGGTTGCGTCGATGGGCTCGGTGGCAGCCTCTGGCGGCTACTACATCTCGATGGGCGCCGACGCGATCGTGGCCAACCCGGGCACGATCACCGGCTCGATCGGTGTTTTCAGCGGAAAGTTCGTCATTCGCGATCTGAAGGACCGGTTCGGGGTGGCGTCGGATGCCGTGCGCACCAACGCCAATGCCGATGCCTGGTCGATCGACGCGCCGTTCACGCCGCAGCAGCGCGCCCATCAAGAGGCCGAGGCGGACTTGGTCTACGCCGACTTCGTGGAGCGGGTGGCCGAGGGCCGAAATCTGACTGCCGAAGCCGTGGATGTCGTTGCCCGAGGACGGGTCTGGACCGGTGTCGACGCCTTGGAGCGCGGCCTGGTCGACGAACTCGGCGGGCTTCGAACCGCCGTGCGTCGAGCCAAAATCCTGGCCGGCCTGGACGAGGACACCGAAGTCCGCATCGTCAGCTATCCAGGTTCCTCGCTGCTGGACATCGTGCGACCTCGTGCGTCATCGCAACCGGCCGCGGCCTCGCTGCCGGACGCGCTGGGCGCACTGCTCGGTCGCTCCGCTGCCGGGATCCTCGAGAATGTCGGGCAGACGCTGACCGGTGTGCGCGCGCTGTGGCCGGGGGAGGCGCGCTTCTAGCCGGTGAGCCCGCCGCTGATGAAAATGATTTCGCCGAGCGGGTCATCGTTTTCCGGGGCGGGCACGTCGATGCCGTGCCGCTTGAACAGTTCCGCGCGCGTCACGCCCTCGACGTCCCACCCCTTGGTCCGCAGATAATCGACGACGTGGTTGCGTTCGCCGGCGTACACCAGCGATGCAAGGTCGACATCCACGCCGTGCTCCCGAAAGGAACCGGCCACCTCCCGCGCCCGATCGGCATCGAAATCCACTATGCCGGGCACGAATTCGGTGGCGATCGTGCTCCCGGGCACGCTGAGCGCGGTGATGTTGTCGAACAACCGGTCTTGGGCCTCTGGTGGCAGGTAGATCAGCAGGCCTTCGGCCAACCACGCTGTCGGTGCCGTCGTGTCCAGTCCGGCCGCTTGTAGTGCCGCCGGCCAGTCCGCGCGCAGATCGATGGGGATGGTGCGCCGGGTGGCGGTGGGCTCAGCACCGATACCGGCCAACGTGGTGGTCTTGAACTCGATCACCTGCGGCTGGTCGAGTTCGTAGACCACCGTCCCGGCCGGCCACGGCAACCGGTAGGCACGCGAGTCCAGCCCGGACGCGAGGATCACCGCCTGACGCACCCCGCTGCCGGTGGCGTTGACAAAGTAGTCGTCGAAGTACTTGGTGCGCACCGCCATTCCGTCGGTCATCGCCTGGATACGCACGGGTGAAGCGTTCTCGATCGCGTCAATATCGAGCTCGCCGTCCATCATCTTGGTGAAGAAATCCACTCCGACCGCGCGCACCAGCGGTTCGGCGAACGGATCGTTGATCAAACCGCGCGGGTCTCTCGACGCCATGGCGCGCCCGGCCGCGACGAAGGTTGCGGTCGCGCCCACGCTGGACGCCAGATCCCAGTTATCGTCGTGGGCGCGTGGCATGAGACGACCCTAGCCAACCCCTACTTGAGGGTCGCGGCGACATAGCTCATGTCGCCGAAGGTGGCTGCCATCTCGTCCTTGGGAAATTCGAACCCGTTCTGCGCATACAACTCCTTGGCAGGATGGGGCGTCACCTGCCAACCGTGGGTGGTCAGGTAGTCGACGACGACGTTGCGCTCGCCCCGGTAGAACAGGTCGGCCGCGTTGAGGTCGAACCCGAAGCGCTGCCACCGCTCGCTGATGCGCTGCAAACGCTCGTCGGAGAACGCGTTGGGGTCGGGCACGTGTTCGGTGGCCAGCCGGCTGCCCGGCGCGCTGAGCGCGGTGATGTTGTCGAACAATCGGTCCTGAGCCTCGGGCGGCAGGTAGGGCAACAACCCTTCCGCGCTCCATGCGGTCGGCTGCGTCACGTCGAAACCGCCATCGCGCAATGCGGCAGGCCAGTCCTCGCGCAGGTCGATGGCGATGGTGCGGCGGTCGGCGGTCGGAGCGGCCCCGAGGCCGGCCAGCGTGTTGGTTTTGAACGCGATGACCTGCGGCTGGTCGATCTCGTAGACCACCGTGCCCGCCGGCCACCGCAATCGGTAGGCCCTGGTGTCCAGGCCGGAAGCCAGGATCACCGCTTGCCGCACGCCGTCGCTGGTCGCGTCGGTGAAGAAGTTGTCGAAGAACCTAGTGCGCACCGTGATCTGCTGGGCCCTGGCTTTGCGGTTGAACAGCGGGTCATCCTCGAAATCGATCTCCCCGTCGATGATGCGGACGAAGGGGTCCAAGCCGACGGCGCGGACCAGCGGATCGGCCAGCGGATCGTCGAGTAGCGCATCGGGTCCCTGCGACGCCACGGCGCGCGACGCGGCGACCATGGTGGCCGTCGCTCCCACGCTGAACGCCGGGCCCCAGCTGTCACCGTCGGTGCGTCCCGTTTCGATAGCCATTCCGCTAGCTCCTATTTCGCGTTCTTGTTCAGCGTGCCGCTGGTGTAGAGCATTTCGCCCATGCGCATGTCGTCGTCCTCGAGCGGTGCAAGTCCGTTGGCGTCGAACAGCTCTCGGATGCTGGCACTCGTCAGCTGCCAACCGTGCCCGCTCAGGTAGGGGGCCGCTTCGTTGCGCTCGCCGAAGTAGACGAGGCCGGCCATGTCGAGATCGAAGCCGTGGGCACGCCAGCGCTCGGAGATCGTCTGCATGCGCTCCTTCATCTTCTCCTCGTCACCGGGCTCGGGGTTGGGCGCGCTCTCGGTGGCGAGCCGGCTTCCCGGCGCGCTGAGTTCGGTGATGGTGTCCAGCAGGCGGTCCTGCGCGTCGGGCGGCAGGTAGCCGAGCAGGCCCTCGGCGCTCCACGCGGTCGGCTGGGCCGGGTCGAATCCGGCGGCGCGCAACGCGGCGGGCCAATCCTCGCGCAGGTCGATGGCCACCACCCGTCGTTCGGCGGTGGGCGCGGCGCCCAGCTTGGCCAGTGTGCGGGACTTGAATTCGATGACCTGCGGCTGGTCGACCTCATAGACCACAGTTCCGGCGGGCCACTGCAGTCGGTACGCGCGGGCGTCCAAGCCGGAGGCCAGGATCACGGCCTGCTTGATGCCCGCGTTCGTCGCGTCCAGGAAGAACTCGTCGAAGAACTTGGTGCGTACCGCCATGTTGTCGGCCATGCGGGACATGGCGCCGGCGGATCCCGTCGCGCCGTCGTGGACGTCGTTCAAGTCGTTCGCGTTGACCTCGCCGGTCGCCAGCCGGGTGAGGAGGTCCACGCCGACGGCCCGGACCAGCGGCTCGGCGAATGGGTCGTTGATCAGCGGACGCTCGGCGCGGCTTGCCACCGCGCGGGCGGCCGCCACCATCGTCGCGGTCGCCCCGACGCTGGATGCCAGGTCCCAGGTGTCTCCCTCATACCTGGTGGAAGTCATGTTTGCCCCTATCGGATGTAGTTAGTCCATCTTGGCTAATATTTAGCTAGTATAACAAGCTTTCACCACTGTACGCTTCCCCCGATTCGCGGCAACCTTGACTGATGGCGTACGCGGCAGCGGGTAAACGGGTGCTCATCACGGGCGCTTCGTCGGGTCTGGGGGCGGGCCTGGCTCGACAGCTGGCCGCCCGGGAGGCGGTGGTGGGACTGATCGCCCGCCGGCGAGGCCGCCTGGGCGAGGTGCTGGCCGACTGTCAGCGGACCTCGCCGGGATCGGCGATGTGGGTGGCCGACCTGGCCGACACCTCTGCGCTTCGTGATCTGGCGCTGCGGGTGTGGGATGTTCTCGGCGGTATCGATGTGCTGATCAACAACGCCGCGATCCCCAAGCGCCGGCCAGTCACCGCCCTGGATCCGGATGAGGTGGAGAACGTCATGCAAGTCAACTTCTTCGCCCCGATGCGCCTGACGCTGGCGCTGCTGCCGCGGATGCTGGAGCGCGGCTCGGGCCTGATCGTCAACGTGTCGAGCGTCGGCGGCCGGCTCGGAATCATCCACGAAACCGCCTACTGTGCAAGCAAGTTCGCGCTGTGCGGTTGGAGCGAGGCGATGGCCGTGGACCTGCATGGCAGCGGGATCTCGGTGAAGCTGATCGAGCCCGGCCCGGTCGACACCGAGATCTGGGATCAGCCGGACAGCGAGGAGCCCCTCTACCAGGGGCCCAAGGTGGCCGCCGACGTGGTGGCCGAAGGAATCATAGACGCCCTGGGCAGCGACAAGTTCGAACACTACGTGCCGGACATGAAAGCCATCGTTGACGCCAAAAACGCCGACCTCGACGCCTTCATCGCCGGTGTGGCCGGGATGGCACCACGATGAAGGCGCTTGTCTACGGCGTGCCGCCGGAGCCTTTCGCGGTGCCCGACAACGCCAACCCGCTGACCCAGAATTTGGCCCGCACCCCGACCGCTCTGCGTCAGTTGGCGGATCCGCAACTGCCGCATCAGGATTGGGTGATCACCCGGCCTCGGCTGACCGGCATTTGCGGGTCGGACTCCAAGCAGATCCTGATGGACTTCGGCGAGGACGACGTTGACAACGCCATGTCCGCGTTTTGTTCCTTCCCCCAGGTCATGGGCCACGAGGTGGTCGCTGACGTGGTGGCGGTGGGACCCAAGGCCCGCGGGCTTGAGGTCGGGCAGCGGGTCGTGCTCAACCCGTGGCTGTCGTGCGGACCGCGTGGCATCGAACCGCCCTGCCCCGCCTGCCAAAGCGGCGACTACAGCCTGTGCTGGAGCTTCACCGACGGCGACATCAAGCCCGGCATCCATACCGGGGTGTCAGCCGACGTCACCGGTGGATACGCCGAATTGATGCCCGCCCACGACAGCATGCTGTTTTGCGTTCCCGAATCGATTCCCGACGAGCTGGCCGTGTTCGCCGACCCGTTTTCGGTGTCCCTGCACGCGATCACCCGCCACCCGCCGCCCCGCTCGGGCCGGGCGCTGGTCTACGGGGCCGGCTCGCTGGGGTTGTGCGCGGTCGCGATCCTGCGGGCGCTCTATCCGGATGTGGCGGTCGCCGTGGTGGCGCGCTTCGACGCCCAGGCGGAGCTGGCCCGACGGTTCGGGGCTACCAAAGTGCTGGCGCACGAACCGCGCCTGGCCGTCATCGAAGAGCTCGTCGCCTGGGGCGGTGGCCGGCTGCGCCAACCGCTGCAGGGTCTACCCATGGCCTACCCCGGACCCATCGACGTCGTCTACGACACCGTCGGCAAGCCCGAGACATTCGAAGTCGGGGTGCGGGTCCTGCGCTCCCGGGGGACGCTGGTGAAGGCCGGTGTGCACGCACCCGGTCGGTGGGAGTGGAGCCCGCTGTACTTCAAAGAGATCAGCTGGGTTGGGTCGAATGCCTTCGGAATTGAGGAGATCGACGGGCAGCGCAAGCACGCCATCGCCCACTACCTCGACCTGGTGCTCGCCGGCCGGGTGGAATTAGGGCCCATGCTGACCCACACCTTCCGGTTGGAGCAGTGGCGCGACGCCTTCCTCGCGATTGCCAACCAGGGCGACAGCGGCGCCGTGAAGGTGGCGATCGATCAGCGCTAGGCCGCGCATGACGAGCGGGGCCGCCAAGCCGTCATCAGCGGTCAGTACTAACTCAGACCCTCAGTGCCCCTTGGGATCCGATGATGGGCAAGTCAATCGGGGTGATGACGCCCGGTGGCGCGTCGCACACGAACGGTATGGCGTTGACCGCCGCGACGGCGGTGCTGTCCATCAACACGGTCATCACGTCCTCTCCGGGCTTGCCGAACCGGATCGTCGCGTCGACCCGTGGCTGGCCTTCGATCACGACGCTGAAACCCTTGGGATCGCTCCATTGCGGGTCGAGCGCGTCGTCGCTCATGGTCCAGCAGATGGCCAGCTCGACAACCGGGCGGCCACCGCGATTGCCGCGGTAGGTGCGGCGTTGGCCCCCGACTGTGCCCGCCGCGAAGTCCACCCACCCCAGATCCAGATCCCGGGTCAGCACAGCGGGCTCGACGAATGCGTCCTTGGAGTCGAGTTCGACGCCCAGCATCGTGGCGACCATGTCCAGCGTCTCGAAGTAGCCGAGGCCGTATCGCTGCGTCTCCGGGTCGATTTGCGTCACCGGCTCACGAAGTGGTTTGCCGAATCCGAGCACCCGCCACACTTCCCAAACGGGGTAGGTGGTGCAGTCCAACGTTTCGACGAGCTTGACGCTGTGAACCTGTCGGCATGCGCCGGTGAGGAAGCCGGCGACAACGTTGATGAAGCCCGGCTCGAATCCCGTTCCCAGGAACGTCGCGCGTCCCTGTTGCGCCGCCTCCTCGAGCGCCGGGAGTTCGGCCGGGTGATGGGTGCCGGTCAGGAAATCTCCCGTGGTGACGACATTGATACCGGAGCGCAGCATCCTGGTCACCAGGTCGTAGTCGATGGCGCGGGGCATGTAGTTCACGCAATCGGGGCGAAGCTCGATCAACGCGTCGGCGTCGCCGGTTGCGGCCACACCGACCGGGGGTTGGTCGGCCAGCACACCCGCGTCGCGGCCCACCTTGTCCGAGCCGAACGCATGAACGCCCACCACGTCAAAGTCGTCGCGGTCTAGCAGGACGCCGAGCGCTCGCCTGCCGATGTTGCCGGTTGACCACTGGACTACACGGTATGGCGCCATGGCTCACCGTAACCGTTGACTCTACTGTCTGGGCGGATGCTTGCCCGGACTCAGAGGGATTCGATGTCCAGCCAGTGGTCGACGTCGAACCGGTCCTGCACTGCGCGGATCGTCGCGCCGCCGCGGCCGGGATAGTGCGCGGGAATCACGGCGGCATTTGCTTGGGCCGCCTCGGTGAATATCCGGCGCCGCGTGACCGCAGCGGCAGTCCCATCGATGTCGAAGGCGCAGGCGTCGTCGGGTCGACGCAGTTGCAGCGGGCTGTGGCTGAGATTGCCGACGAAAACCGCGGACTGACCCGCATCCAGCCAGAGCACCGAGGAGCCCGGTGTGTGTCCGGGAGCGGACCGCAGTCGCAGCGACTGGCTGATCTGATAGTCAGCGCGATTCTCCCAGTTACAGAGTTGTCGACTCGCCGGGGGCGCAGACTTTCGGACCCAGAAGTTACCCACAAATTTGGCCCACCTGTCCGTCAACGGGGCTCGCCCCCTCGCAATTGCCCAAATGGTGTCTGCGCATGGGGTTATCGCGCAGGAATCCGTCGATGCAAGCCTGGTGGGCAGCGGGATCGGTGATGCTGACACAGGGATCGTCGGCGTGTGCTTGTGCTGGTGGAATGCAGAGGGGTGCCAGTGCTATGGCTGCTGCCGCCGACACGCCCGTTATTGCCCTCTTCATCAGGTCTTCCCTTTCTGACCCCGATGGCCGCAGTGCGACACTGCATCTGGAGTGGTGACAATAACGTCGTATTAGTTTCGGCAAGTTGCGTTTATGTGAATAGTTCGGGATGCTCGCGGAGTAATCGCACCTGGGCGGCGGCTATCACCGCCTCCGCTGCCGACACCGCCGCTGCCGCTGCTTCGGCTTCTAACGCTTCGGCCTTATCTGCGGTGGAAGCGGCTGGGGCTTCACAAGCGCCAGGGTGCTTGATCTGGGCACATCAGCAGGTGTCCGTTCAAGTGTCCTTTCCAGATTTAATTTAATAGTCGTCTGACCACTGGACGAGCTGTCCCGCTTCGTCGATGGGCAAAACGCTGTCCGCGAACACGAGCTGGTTACCCCGCTGCTGGGCCTCCTCTTCCTCGCTGCGCGGCTCTTGCCTCGCCGCGGGCCCGTCGGGTGCAAAGTACTGGTAGTCGGCGGCCGGCGTCACGTATCGGGCGTTGGGAAACGTCGGCACCCAAACGTCGTTGTCCAGCATGGTGTTCCACCCGACGTGGTCGGAATGGATGTGGGTATTGACGACGACGTCCACGGCGCAGCGGTCGATGCCCGCCGATTGCAGTGTTGTCAGAAACGCGGTGTTGAGGTGATCAAGAGGCGGCATGTGCGGGCGGTGGCGATCGTTGCCGACACCGGTGTCCACGATGACGGTCAGCCCGTCGACCTCGATGACCCAGCTTTGGATGGCGATGTGCCACTGATCGGTGTCGGGGTCGAAAAAGTCCGGCACCAGCAGGTCGGCATTGTCCCGCCATCCCGATGGCGGCGTTCGCGGGAAGAATCGAGTCCCCACGTCGAACTGAAGTTCCAGCACGCGCGCCACACCCGCGTGACCAAACCGAAGCCGGCCCATCGTTACATCGGGTTGGCGCGCAGGTAGCCGTACACCATCGCGAAGTTGCGGTTCACGTCCTCGGGAATATCCACCGGCCCACCGAGAGCCTTTGCTCCCCAGACGATTTGCGCGGTGCGCTCAACCAGGGCGGTGATGTGCATGACCTTGTCGGGTCGCGGCCCGACGGCTACCAGACCGTGATTGGCGATCAGCGCCGCGCCCCGGCCCTCGAGTGCCTTGACCGCATTGAGGCCAACCTCCGGTGTGCCGGACGCCGCGTATTCGCTGCATCGAACATCGCCGCCGCAATAGACCGCGAATTCGTCGATGCAAGCGGGAATCGGCTCATGGGCGATCGCGAACATGGTCGCCCAGATGGGATGACTGTGAATGACGCTGCCGATGTCGTCGAATGCCTGGTAGCAAGCCAGGTGCAGCTTCATTTCTGACGACGGCGATCGGCCGTCCGTGGCTTTTAACACGGTGCCTTCGGAATCAACCAGTACGAGGTCGTCGAGTTCCATGTCGCGATAGTCGACAGACGACGGTGTGATGACGATGTTGCCGTCGGAGCGGCGCGCCGAGATGTTGCCGGCGGTTCCCTCGACCAGCCCCCGGCGCAGCATGTCCTTGGCGGCGTCCAGCACCGCGGTTTCCGGGTTGGCGACGGATTTCACGGATGTCATGGGCCGAGCACCTCCGGGTTGACGATATGGGCCGGTGTGTTGCCGGACAACAGCGCTTCCAGATCGTCGGCAACCATCTGCGCCTGCCGAGTCTCAGTGTTCCACGTGGCACCCCCGATGTGCGGGGTCAAGACGACGTTGGGCATACCCACCAGCGGGTGATCGGTCGGCAGCCATTCGCCGACGAAGTGATCCAGGCCGGCGGCCGCCACCTTGCCGGCGCGCAAGGCGTCGACGAGCGCGTCGGTGTCGTGCAGCTGAGCCCGCGCGGTGTTGAGGAAGACCACGCCGTCGCGCATGGCCGCGAACTGCTCGGCGCCGATCATCCCGACGGTGTCGTCGGTGACCGGCGCGTGCAGGGAGACGACGTCGGCCTCGCCCAGCAGTTCGTCGAGGCTATGACGGGCTTCGTCGTTGTACGGGTCGTAAGCGATGACCCGCATGCCCAGCCCGGTCAGTCGCCATCGCAACGCGCGGCCGACGGCACCAAGGCCCACCAGTCCGACGGTGAGCCCGGCGATCTCCCAGCCTCGGAACCGCTGATACGGGATGATGCCGTCACGAAACATGTTGCCGCTGCGGACATCCGCGTCGGCGGTCAGCAGGTGACGGGTAGCGGCCAGCAGCAGCGCCACCGTCATCTCGGCGACCGCGTCGGCATTGCGGGCCGGGGTGTTCAGCACCGGGATGCCGGCCGCGGTGGCACCGGCGATATCGACGTTGTTGGGGTCGCCGCGGGTGGACGCGACCGCGCGCAAGCCCAAGTCGAACACCGGGCCGCGGACCGAGTCGCTTTCCACCACAACCACATCGGCGGCTTCGGTGGTGATCCGCTCGGCCAGCTGCTCTGGAGTGTAGATCCGCAGCGGGTTCTGATCGATCCACGGGTCATACACCACGTCGGCCAGCTGCTGCAGTTTGGCGAACCCCGGTCCGCGCAGCGGGGCTGTCACCAAGGCGCGCGGTCTTGACGTCACGAACCCCAATGCTGGCGTACGGTGACGCCCGTGTCACGTGAAGGCGTCACAATCGGCATCGACGTGGGCAGCACCGCGGTCAAGGCGGTAGTCGCCGACGCCGACGGCTGCGTGACGGCCCGGGTACGGATTCCGCATGGGTTGCGGGTACCGGCGCCCAACCGGCTGGAACACGACGCCGAGGAGGCATGGCGCCGGGGCCCGCTGGCGGCCCTTAACCAGCTGCGCCAGCTCAGTCCCGGGCCCGAGGTCCGGGCGGTGGCGGTTTCGGCGATGGTCCCCTCGTTGACCGCCGTCGACGCCGCGGGCACGCCGTTGACACCGGGACTGCTGTACGGCGACGAGAGGGGCCGGGTACCCGGCGCCGACGACCAGCCACTGCCGGCGTTGGGCGAGGCCGCCGAGTTTCTGCGCTGGACGGCCGCCGAGGCGCCAGACGCGGCCGGATACTGGCCGGCGCCGGCGGTGGCCAACCACGCTCTGGCAGGCGAGGCGCTGATCGACGTCGCCACGGCAGCCACGGCGTTCCCCCTGTTCGATGGAACGGGCTGGAATCCGACGGCATGCGCCGACCGCGGCGCGACCGTCGAGCAGATGCCACGGGTGGAGACGATCGGGACGGTGGCCGGGCAGGTGCGCGGGACTGGCGCCCTGTTGGGGATCGGCGCCATCGACGCGCTGTGCGAGCAGATCGTGGCCGGCGCCGATCGCGACGGCGACGTGCTGGTGATGTGCGGCACCACCCTGATCGTGTGGACCACCGTCCCCGAGGCGCGGCAGGTGCCCGGCCTGTGGACCATTCCGCACACCACCGCCGGCAAGAGCCAGATCGGCGGCGCCAGCAACGCCGGCGGGCTGTTCCTCGGCTGGGTGGATCGCCTTGTCGGACCGGGCGACCCGGAGTCGGTCGATCCGCACCGGGTACCAGTGTGGTCGCCCTACCTACGCGGGGAGCGCACGCCGTTCCACGACCCGGATCGTCGCGCCGTGCTCGACGCCCTGGATCTCACCCACGACGCCGCCTCGCTGCGCAGGGCCGCCTACGAGGCGTCGGGCTTCGTCGTTCGTCAGCTCATCGAGCTCAGTGGAGCGTCGGCATTGCGCATCGTTGCCACCGGTGGTGGCACCAGGCTGCAGCCGTGGATGCAGGCCATCGCCGACGCCACCGGCCGGCCGGTCGAGGTGTCCGCGGTGGCCGAGGGCGCGGCCCTGGGAGCGGCCTTCCTCGCTCGCATGGCGGCCGGCCTGGAGACGACGATCGCCGACGCGGCCCGCTGGGCCGCCACCGATCGCGTCGTCGATCCCGATCCCGGCTGGGCCGCAGCGATCGAGGACCGCTACCAACGGTTCCTGGAGCTGGGAAATCGACGATCCGACGCGATACCTCCGGCCGCCGCGTTCTAGGCTGGTGCAATGACTGACCACGACCGCAAAGCAGCCCGCCGCGAGATCGCAGACGCGCTGTTGCAAGCTCTTGAACGTCGGCATGAAGTACTCGACCTCATGGTGGAGTCCGAGAACAAGGCGGCCGCGGTCGAGGCAATCGTCAAATTGCTCGACACGTCCCACGTCGCCGCCGAAGCCGTGATGAACATGTCCTTCGATCGGCTCACCAAGGATTCGCGCAGGAAGATCCTTGCTGAACTCGAGGACCTGAACAAGCAGCTGAGCTTCACGCTCAACGAGCGGCCGGCCAGCTCGGGCGAAACCCTGGAGCTCCGAGCCTTTTCCGCCGACGAGGACCGCGACGTCTTCGCCGCCCGCACCCAGGACGTCGGCGCCGCCGGCGACGGCTCTGGCGGACCGGCGGGCAATCTCGACGACGAGATCCGTGCGGCGCTGCGACGTGTCGACGACGAAGAGGCGGCATGGTTCGTGGCCGTCGATTCGGGGCAGAAGGTCGGCATGGTGTTCGGCGAGCTGGTCCACGGCGAGGTGAACGTGCGGATCTGGATTCACCCCGATTACCGGAAGAAGGGTTACGGCACTGCCGCGCTGCGCAAGTCGCGGTCAGAGATGGCGTGGTGTTTTCCCGCCGTGCCGTTGGTTGTCCGGACGCCGGCAGCCAAACCGAGCTAAGTCAACGTTGCCGATACGTATCTGATATCGCCGAACGCGACCATGGACGGTTGGTCTGGAAACTCAAAACCGTTGTCGGCGTATAGTGCTGGCGTGCTGTGCACCGTCGACTGCCAGCCGCGATCGGCCAGGTAGGCCACCGCATCGTTGCGCTCGCCGGAGTAGACCAAGTCGGCCCAGTTGAGGTTCAATCCCAGGCGCCGCCAGCGCTCGCTGATCTCGCGCCCCCGCTTTTCGATGCGGTCGCGGATGTTTGGCACGTAGCCGGTGCCCAGTCTGCTGCCGCTGGCGCTCAGCGCGGTGATGTTGTCGAACAAGCGGTCCTGCGCGTCCGGCGGCAGATACCCCAGTAGCCCCTCGGCGATCCAGGCCGCGGGCCGCGTGGTGTCAAATCCACTGTTGCGCAACGCCGCCGGCCAGTCGTCGCGCAGATCGATCCCCACCGCCCTGCGGTCGGCAATCGGGGCCGCGCCGAGGTCGGCCAGGGTGCGGGTCTTGAACTCGATCACCTTCGGCTGGTCGATTTCGTAGAGCACGGTCCCGGCCGGCCATGGCAGCCGGTAGGCGCGGGTGTCAAGTCCGGAGGCCAGGATGACGGCCTGGCGGATGCCGGCTTCGGCGGCGTCGGTGAAGAAGGAGTCGAAGAATCGGGTGCGGACCGCCATCCCTTCGCTGAGTCGCTGTGGAGTGAATGCCGGATCGTCCTCGGCGACTTCGATTTCGCCGTTCATCATCCGGATAAAGGCGTCCACGCCCACGGCGTTCACCAGGGGCTCTGCGAAGGGGTCGTCGATGAGTGGGTTCGGGCCCTTCGAGGCCATCGCCCGCCGGGCAGCCACCGCGGTGGCGGTGGCGCCCACGCTGGATGCCAAATCCCAACTGTCGCCGTCAAATCGCTTGGTGTCGCTATGCGTCATGGGGCCTTCCTAACTGAGCGTTGCGGTAACGGTGGTGATGTTGCGCAATTGCGCCAGCTCGTCGTCGTCCGGGAAGACGCGGCCGTAATCGGCGAACAGGTCCCGCCGTGGCCGGGCGTTCACTTGCCAGCCTCGATCGCTCAGGTAGTCAATGACGTTGCTGCGCTCGCCGTCGAAGAACAGTCCGGACAGGTCGATGTCGCAGCCCAGACTGGCCCACCGCTGGTTGAATTCCTGAGCGCGCTCGGACATCGCCACGCCGGAGTCCGGATGGTATTCGGTGGCCAGCTTGCTTCCCGGCGCGCTGAGTGCGGTGATGTTGTCGAAGAGCTGGTCCTGAGCTTCGGGCGGAAGGTACATCAGCAAGCCCTCAGCGCTCCAGGAAGTCGGTTGCGTCACGTCGAATCCGCTGCTGCGCAACGCGGCCGGCCAGTCTTCCCGCAGATCGATGCTGACGGTTCGCCGGTCTGCGGCCGGCGCAGCGCCCAGGGTTGACATCGTGGCGCTCTTGAACTCAATGACTTTGGGCTGATCGACTTCATAGACCACACTCTCGAGTGGCCAGGACAGCCGGTAGGCGCGTGCGTCCAGGCCGGCGGCCAGGATCACCGATTGACGAACCCCGTCGCGGGCCGCGTTGAGAAAAAAATCGTCGAAGAAGCGGGTGCGCACCGCGATCGAATCGGTTTCCAGCTGTAAATCCCGTTCGCCGCCATCGGGCGTTTCCGTTGCGGCGATTTCACCGTCAACCAGGCGGCGGAAGAAATCGAGCCCGACCGCGCGTACCAGTGGCGCGGCGAACGAGTCGTTGATGATCGGGTCGGTTCCCCGACTGGCCACCGCCCGGGCGGCGGCGACCATCGTGGCGGTGGCACCCACGCTGGACGCCAGGTCCCAGCTGTCTTGATCGGTCCGTGTCATCGTGCTCCTTGTAGTTCTGCGTTGCGGCGCCGCATGCGTCTGCGCAGGCCAGGTCCCAGGTATCGCCGGCAAACCGTGCGCTGCTCTGTTGCGTCATACATCGCTCCCCACACAGCTTCGATACTTAGCAAATGCAATGAGCCATCAGCACTCTACGCCTCGCCGCTGAGCGCCGCCTGTGCCTTTTTGGGGCCTTTAGGGCGCCTGCACTCTGGCTCCGCACAGGCCCTTAAAAGGACCCACCCAAACCAGCTGTTAGTCTCGTACACGGTTTTGACGCGCGACGCCGTACGTCCTGGCCTGCGGGAGTTGGGCGCGTGACGCAGGATTACCCCCGGCTGCGCAGGAGGAAGAGTGCTTTCGGCTTTCATCTCATCGCTGCGGACAGTCGACCTGAGACGGAAGATTCTCTTCACGCTTGGCATTGTCGTGCTGTACCGCTTCGGTGCCGCTTTGCCGTCGCCCGGTGTCAATTTCCCGAACGTGCAGCAGTGCATCAAAGAGGCCAGCGGTGGCGAAGCCGGACAGATCTACTCGTTGATCAACCTGTTCTCCGGTGGTGCGCTGCTGAAGCTCACCGTTTTTGCGGTGGGGGTGATGCCGTACATCACCGCCAGCATCATCGTGCAGCTGCTCACCGTCGTCATCCCGCGGTTCGAGGAATTGCGCAAGGAAGGCCAGTCCGGCCAGGCCAAGATGACGCAGTACACCCGCTATCTGGCTATTGCGCTGGCCATCCTGCAGGCCACCAGCATCGTGGCGCTGGCGGCCAACGGCGGGCTGCTCCAGGGCTGCTCGCTGGAGATCATCGCCGACCAGAGCATCCTCACCCTGGTCGTCATCGTGCTGGTGATGACGGCCGGTGCGGCGCTGGTGATGTGGATGGGCGAGCTGATCACCGAACGCGGAATCGGCAATGGCATGTCGCTGCTGATCTTCGTCGGCATCGCCGCACGCATTCCGTCCGAAGGCAAAACCATCCTGGACAGCCGCGGCGGGGTCATCTTCGCAGCCGTCTGCGCGGCCGCGCTGGTCATCATCGTCGGCGTGGTGTTCGTCGAGCAGGGCCAGCGCCGCATCCCGGTGCAATACGCCAAGCGCATGGTGGGCCGGCGCATGTACGGCGGAACCTCGACGTATCTGCCGCTCAAGGTCAACCAGGCCGGCGTTATTCCGGTCATTTTCGCGTCGTCGCTCATCTACATTCCGCATCTGATCACCCAGCTGGTCCGGAGCGGCAGCGGCGGTTTGGGCAACAGCTGGTGGGACAAATTCGTCGGCACTTACCTGTCGGACCCGAGCGACCCGGTCTACATCAGCATTTACTTCGGGCTGATCATCTTCTTCACGTACTTCTACGTATCGGTCACCTTCAATCCCGACGAGCGAGCCGACGAAATGAAGAAGTTCGGCGGCTTCATTCCCGGCATCCGGCCGGGCAAGCCGACCGCCGACTATCTGCGTTATGTGCTGAGCCGGATTACCCTGCCGGGCTCGATCTACCTCGGCGCGATCGCGGTACTGCCGAATCTGTTCCTCCAGATCGGCAATGGCGGAGGGGTCCAGAACTTGCCATTTGGTGGTACGGCGGTTCTGATCATGATTGGCGTCGGTTTGGATACGGTCAAACAAATCGAGAGTCAACTCATGCAGCGCAACTACGAAGGGTTCCTCAAGTGAGAGTTGTTTTGCTGGGACCGCCGGGGGCGGGCAAGGGGACGCAGGCCCAGAAGCTCGCCGAGAAGCTCGAGATCCCGCAAATCTCCACTGGCGAGCTGTTCCGGCGCAACATCGACAACGGCACCAGACTCGGGCTGGAGGCCAAGCGCTACCTGGACGCCGGTGACCTGGTGCCCTCCGACTTGACCAACCAGCTCGTCGACGAGCGGCTCAGCGATGCGGATGCGGCCAACGGTTTCATCCTGGACGGGTATCCGCGCTCGCTCGAGCAGGCCAAAGCGCTGCACGACATGCTCCAACGCCGGGGCACCGACATCGACGCGGTACTGGAGTTCCGGGTGTCGCAGGAGGAGTTGTTCCAGCGGCTGAAGGCGCGCGGCCGCGCCGATGACACCGACGACGTCATCCTCAACCGGATGAAGATCTACCGCGACGAGACTGCCCCGCTGTTGGAGTACTACAGCGGCGAATTGAGGACCGTCGACGCCGTCGGCACCATGGACGAGGTGTTCGCCCGCGCGCTGCAAGCGCTGGGCAAGTAACGATGAGCCCGCTCGCACGGCTGCGAAGTCGCAGGGTCGTGCCGCAGCGCAGTGCGAGTGAACTCGACGCGATGGCGGCGGCCGGCGCTGTGGTTGGCGCTGCGCTGGACGCCGTGCACGCTGCCGCGGTCGCGGGGGCGTCGACCTTGAGCCTGGACGAAATCGCCGAGTCGGTGATTCGCGAAGCCGGCGCGATACCGTCGTTTCTGGGCTATCACGGTTACCCGGCGTCGATCTGCGCATCGGTCAACGACCGGGTCGTTCACGGCATCCCGTCCGCCGCGGAAATACTGGCGCCAGGCGACCTGGTATCCATCGACTGCGGCGCGGTCCTGGACGGCTGGCACGGTGATGCGGCGATCACCTTCGGGGTCGGCACGCTGGATCCAGCCGACGAAGCGCTGTGCGCGGCGACCAGGGAATCGCTGGAAGCCGGAATCGCGGCGATGATCGCCGGCAACCGGTTGACCGACGTTGCGCATGCCATCGAAGTGGGCACCCACGCCGCCGAGGCCCACTACGGACGCGCTTTCGGGATCGTGGAGGGCTACGGCGGCCACGGCATCGGCCGGCACATGCACATGGATCCGTTCCTGCCCAACGAGGGCGCCCCGGGCCGGGGCCCGCTGCTGGCCCCCGGTTCGGTGCTGGCCATCGAACCGATGCTGACGCTCGGTACCGGCAAAACTGTCGTGCTCGACGACGAGTGGACGGTGACCACCACCGACGGGTCACGTGCGGCACATTGGGAACACACGGTCGCGGTGACGGAGACCGGACCACGCATCCTTACGCTCGCCTAGCCTTGAACTAAACACCTGCTTGACTCGTGTCTAGTGGGCGGAGGTGATCGAGTGGCTCGTGGGGCCGGCACCGCGGCTGCCGAAGCCGCTCTGATGAAGGCGCTCTACGACGAGCATGCCGCGGTTTTGTGGCGCTACGCCGTCCGGTTGACCGGCGACGCGACCCTGGCCGAGGACGTCGTCCAAGAGACGCTGTTGCGGGCATGGCAGCATCCGGAAGTCATCGGTGACACCGAGAGATCGTCACGGGCGTGGTTGTTCACCGTCGCTCGCAACATGATCATCGACGACCGACGCAGCGCGCGGCACCGCAATGTGGTCGGTTCGATCGACGAAGAAGGCGCACCCGAGCAGTCCACGCCGGACGAAGTGAACGCGGCGCTGGACAGGTTGCTGATCGCCGACGCGATGGCGCAACTATCCACAGAGCATCGGGCCGTGATCGAGCGCTCCTACTACCGCGGATGGACCACCGCGCAGATTGCTAAAGACCTCGATATTGCCGAAGGAACAGTGAAGTCGCGACTACACTATGCCGTGCGGGCATTGCGGCTCACTCTGCAGGAACTCGGAGTTACCCGATGACAGCCCAACCACCCATCCGGATGGTCATCGGCTCCGAATACTTGAAGGGTGACAGGAGATGGACGACATGAGGACGCCGTTACGAGGGCTTGGCCCGCCCGGTGACAACGAGGTGTTTGGTTTGACCATCGAAGACAATCACCGCTACGCGATGTGGGATGCCGCATACGTGCTGGGGTCGTTGTCGGCCGTCGACCGCCGCGAATTCGAGGCGCACATGGCCAACTGCCCGGCATGCCAGGAGGCTGTCGCCGAGCTCAGCGGCGTCCCGGCCCTGCTTTCGCAACTTGACCGTGACGAAGTACTCGCGATCGGCGAGTCCGGCCCTTCATCGCCGACACCGGAGATGTCGCCGGAGCTTCTGCCGTCTTTGCTGGCAAAGGTGCGCTGGCGTCGCCGCCGCACACGCATCGCGACCTGGGTGGCGTCGTCCGCCGCGGCCGCGGTGCTGGGGGTCGGCGTGCTCGTTGGTGTCCAGGGTCATTTCTCGACACCTCCGCAGCAGGTGACCGCGTCCGCGGCGCAGATGTCACAGGTCGGTACCACCCTGCTGACCTCCACGGTAGACATGTCCAGCCAGCACTGGGGGACGTTCATCAATCTGAAGTGTGTCTGCCTGGCTCCGCAGTATGCGCACCATGACACGCTCGCGATGGTCGTGGTGGGTCGCGACGGCAGCCAGACTCGGCTGGCGACCTGGGTGGCCGTACCCGGCCACACGGCGACGCCTGCCGGCAGCATCTCGACGCCGCTCGACCAGATTGCCGCCGTGCAAGTGGTCTCCGCTGATAGCGGTCAGGTTCTGCTGCAGCGTTCGCTCTGAAATCCCATCGCGCGGTGAACCGAAGTCACCCGCGAGTCGTGTTTATTGGCATCGTCTCTACCAGGCAGATCTAGGTGGGCAGATGCCGAGGAAGCACCGGGTGGTCGACCACATCGTCGAACGCCTCGCGTTAATTGGAGTCGATCACATCTTCGGTGTGGACGGCGCCAACATCGAGGATCTGTACGACGCCGCGCATTTCCGGTCCGATCTCACCGCGGTTCTGGCCAAGCACGAGTTTTCCGCCGCCACGATGGCCGATGGGTACAGCCGCAGCGGCGCCGGGCTGGGTGTGGTGGCGGCCACCTCGGGTGGCGGCGCGCTGAACCTTGTCGCGGCCCTCGGGGAGTCGCTGACAAGCCGGGTTCCGGTGTTGGCCCTGGTCGGCCAAACTGCCACAACCATGGACGGCCGGGGCAGTTTTCAGGACACCAGCGGCAGCAACGGATCGCTGAACGCCGAGGCGGTGTTTTCCGCGGTGTCCTTGTCGTGCCAGCGGGTGCTCAACCCGGCCGACATCGCTTCGGCGCTGTCGGAGGCCATCGCCGCGGCACGCACCGGCGGCCCGGCAGTGTTGTTGCTGCCCAAGGACATTCAGCAGGGATACGTCGACTGTTTGGATCAGGACGAGCCGACCAGCGACGGCGCCCATGACCTGCGTCCCATCGGCAACCCGGCTCCGATCGTTCCGCTGCTGCGCGACGCGAACGGCCCGGTAACCATCATCGTGGGCGAGCAGGTGGCCCGCGACAACGCCCGCGCCGAGCTCGAAGCGCTGCGTGCGGTGTTGCGCGCACAGGTGGCCACCGTGCCCGACGCCAAGGACGTCGCGGGCACACCCGGGTTCGGGTCCTCGTCTTCGCTCGGGGTGACCGGTGTGATGGGCCACCCGGGGGTCGCCGAAGCGGTGGCCGCAAGCGCCGTGTGCCTCGTGGTCGGCACCCGACTGTCGGTCACCGCGCGGACCGGCCTCGACGACGTGCTGGCGACGGTGCGGACGGTGTCGATCGGGTCAGCGCCGCCGTATGTTCCGACCACTCACGTGCACACCGACGACCTGCGCGGCTCGCTCCGCATGCTCACCCAGGCACTGTCCGGACCCGGGCGGCCGATAGGCGTGCGGGTGCCCGATGTGGTGCGGCGCACCGAACTGACACCGCCACCGTGCGAGGGCGAAGGTGTGCGCTACCGCGACGCCATGGCGGTGCTCGACGATGCCCTGCCCGACGGCGCAGACATCGTGGTCGACGCCGGCAACACCGGCGCGGCGGCGATCCACTACCTGGCGGCGCGTCGCGGCGGCAGATTCGCGGTCGCGCTGGGTATGGGCGGCATGGGCTACAGCTTCGGCGCCGGCATCGGGATGGCTTTCGGGCGCGCCAACAGCGGACGTCCCGGCGGCCGCACCGTGGTGATCGCCGGGGACGGCGCGTTCTTCATGCACGGCATGGAGGTGCACACCGCGGTGCAGTACCGGCTTCCGGTGACGTTCGTGTTGTTCAACAACAACGCCCACGCCATGTGCGTGACCCGCGAGCAGCTGTTCTACGACGATCTCTACAGCTACAACCGATTCCGTCCCAGCCGGCTCGGCGCCGGTCTGGCTGCCATGTTCCCGGGTCTGACTTCTGTTGACGTGACTGATTTCAAAGGGTTTGCCGCGGCGATGCGCGCGGGGCTGGACGTCGACGGTCCGGCGGTGGTCAGTGTCGAGTGTGCTGCCGACGAAATGCCGCCGTTCGCACCATTCCTCACCCAGGCCCAAGTCAAAGCGACTGTCCCAGACAAGATTCCAACTGTGAAGGAGAACCGAACCGATGTCGCTGCCAGCGCTTGACGATATCCCCACGCCCATCGATGGGGTGATCCGTATCGAAACCAGCCCCCGAGAAAAGGCGACCCCGATCATCATGGAGATGATGCGTTCGGTGTACCCGCACGATCAGGTCTTCGGCGAATACTGCACCGTCAACGATTACATCGATTGTCCGCCCGACGAGTTGTTCGAGTACATGGCTGACACTCGGAGCCTCGAGGAGTGGACATACAGTCTGCGTGGTTTCACCACCACCGACGAACCGGGTCTGTGGCTGGCCCACGACCGGCTTGGTTCAGAGACCGAGATCTACACCCGCACCAGCGTCAATGAGCAGGCGCGGACCGTCGACTACCACTGTGCGTGGGATCAGGGCAAGCACCTGTGGATGATCTATCTGATGCGCGTCATCGACGCCCAGGTGGTCCTCGACAAGCCGGGTTCGGTTGTGTTGTGGACGAATTGCCACCACCCGTTCTATGACCACAACCCATATCCGGAGACCGCACCGCCGCAGCGCCCGGTTTGGGTCGGTGATTTCTGGGACATGTTCGGCGCCGGCCACCTGCTGGAGATGAAGAACCTCAAGGCAATCGCCGAGTACCGCCACCGCAACGGCCTGCCGGTTACCCCGAAATGGATGAGTTGAGAAAAGGTGAGGACACCATGAGCCAGCCCGCCGTCAGTCTGATCGACGTTTCCACCTATCTGCCCGGTGAACCGATCGGCGCCGAGTACTACGCGCAATTCGCCGAATCCGATGACCTACGTGACAACGTCATGTTCCGCGCGCCGAAGTTTCGCCACCACGTCGCACCGGACGAGACTGCGGTCGACATGATCGAGCGCGCGGTGCAGGGGCTGATCGAACGCCACGGCCACGATGTCGTCGAAGGTGCGGACGTGTTGATCACCCACACCCAGGTACCGGACATGGCGTTCTACGGTGAAGGCGGCGGCATCGCTCACCGGCTGGGCTTGCGGCCCTCCTGGGTGCTGGATCTGAACAACGGCGGGTGCGCCGCATTTGTGTTGGGGCTCAACGTGGCTCGTAAACTACTGTCGACCGGTGAAGGGCACACTGCGCTGATCGCCATCGCGCAGAATGCGGCCGGCCAATTTTTCGATCAGCCCACGATTCGCCGCAAGGCGCAGTCGGCGGTACCCGGTGACGGGGCCGCGGTCGGACTGGTCACGGTGAGCGACCAGTCGCCCATTCTCGATGTCGAGTGCCGCACTTACGGCGAATACCACGGTGAAATGACGCTGTCGTATGATCCGCCCCGCAAGTGGTGGGCGGCCGGGCACGGGGAGGGCAGCATCGGCTTCACCGACAGCAAGGTCACCAAGGTACTGGCCCGGGGCAACCGGCAGGTCCCCGAGGTGGCGCTGGCGGTCTGTGACCGAATCGGCCTGCCCGCCAAAGACATCGACCTGCTGGTCACCAATCAGCCCAACCGGGCGTTTCTGCGCAACTGGCGTGAAGCGCTCGAGTTGCCCAAATCGAAACACGTCGACACCTTTGAAGACTGCGGCAACCTGTTCGGCGCCGGGATCCCGATCAACCTCGATCGCGCGATATCCGACGGTCAGGTCAAGGCCGGCGACGTGGTCATGATGGCAGGCTTTGCGCACGCCGGTGACTTCGCCGGCGCGGCAGCGGTGCGCTGGGGCGGACGAGGCTGATGCAAGTGGGCCCTCCCGCGGCCGAGATCGATGACGCGTTTCCCAACGCGATCGATCCGCATGCGTTGTCACTGAACGAAAACCCGTTTCCGCCACTCCCGGCGGTGCGGTCGGTGTTGGTCCGCTCCATCGATGCAGCCAACCGCTATCCGGAGTTTTTGCCCGAGCGGCTGCGCAGCGTGATCGCCGGCCGCATCGGCGTGCCCGCGGACCAAGTGGTGCTGGGCGCCGGCGCGACGGGGATGGTGCTGCAGGCGCTGCAGGCGCTGACCGTTCCGGGTGACGCGATAGCGATGTCATCACCGACGTTCGACGGCTATCCGATCATTGCGGAGATGGCGCGGCTGAGGTCGGTGACCGTAGCGCTCGATGAGCACGGCCATAACGACCTCGACGGGCTGGCCGACGTCGCTGCGGATGCCCGCGTCGTGGTGGTGTGCCGGCCACACAACCCGACCGGCACGCTGGAGTCGACGGCCCAGCTGTTCCGATTCCTGCGCCGCGTGCCGCGCGACACCATCGTGGTGCTCGACGAGGCGTACATCGAGTTCGCCGCGCCTGAGCACCGGATCGACGTGGCGGCGTTGGTTGGGCGTTTTCCGAACGTCGTGGTGGTGCGGACCTTCTCCAAGGCCTACGGGCTGGCCGGCCTGCGGATCGGTTATGGGCTGGCGTCCGGCGAGCTGGCCCGGATGCTGTGGTCCCAGCAGCTGCCGTTCGGCATCGCGATGACCAGCTTGCCTGCGGTCGTGGCGTCCTACAACGCCGAAGACCAACTGCTGCAAAGGATCCGGGTTATCACTGCCGAACGTCGCTATCTCCGGATGCGGCTGAGCGCGTTGGGGATATTCACCACCGACGCACACGCGAACTTCGTGTACCTGCCGTCGAGGGGTCGGCTGTGGCGTGAGGTCTTCGCTGACAGCGGACTGCATGTTCGCTGCTACGCGGACGGCGGCGCGCGGATTACCGTGGGCAGCCGGGCGTCCACGCAGGCGGTGCTGTCTGCGGTGGGAAAGTCCACGCTTGGGCTCCAAGTGCGGTAAGAAAGGGCGTGGCCGCCTCACAGAAACGGGATCCGATCGCGGTGGCACGGGCCAATTGGGAGCGTGCCGGGTGGGGCGATGTTTCGCAGGGCATGGTCGCGGTGACATCGGTGATGCGTGCCCATCAGATCCTGCTCGCTCGCGTCGAGACCGCGCTGCGCCCCTACGACTTGAGTTTCTCCCGTTACGAGTTGCTGCGGCTGCTGGCCTTCAGCCGGACCGGCGCGTTGCCGATCACCAAAGCGTCCGACCGGCTGCAGGTTCATGTCACCAGCGTGACCCACGCAATCCGCCGGCTGGAGGCCGACGGGCTGGTTCAGCGGGTGCCGCACCCCACCGACGGGCGCACGACACTGGTCCAGATCACCGATCTCGGCCGGTCCACGGTCGAGGACGCCACCGTCACGCTCAACGAGCAGGTGTTCGCAGACATCGGAATGGAGGCCGACGAATCGCAGTCGTTAGTGTCGTCCATCGAAACGTTGCGCCGCAACGCGGGTGATTTCTGAGATTCAGCGGAGAAAGGCGGGATCAATGGACCCACTAGTTGCTCACCAGCGCGCTCAGGATGCGTTCGCCACCCTTCTTGCCAACGTCAGTCCTGACCAACTCGGCGCTTCCACGCCGTGCTCGGAGTGGACGATCCGTGATCTGATCGAGCACGTTGTCGCGGGCAATGAGTACGTCGGGCTATGGGCGGAGAGCCCCACGCAGCCGCCGGCACGGCCCGACAACATTCTTGGCGCCCATCGGGCTGCGGCCACCGCCGCACAGGGGGTGTTCGCAGGGCCGGGCGGCATGGCCACCACATTCAAGCCGCCGTTCGGGGAGGTTCCCGGACAAATCTTCGTCGGGATTCGCACCACCGACGTCCTGACCCACGCGTGGGATCTCGCCGCAGCCACCGGTCAGTGCACCGACATCGACCCCGAGTTGGCGGCAGAACAGCTCGCCGCGGCGCGCGCTTTTGTGGGGGCCCAGTTCCGCGGGCCGGGCAAGCCCTTCGCCGAGGAGCAGCCGTGCTCGTCCGAGCGCACGCCTGCCGATCAGCTGGCCGCGTTCTTGGGCCGAAACGTGCAGTGACACACGATTTCTGACTCAGCTGCCGCGCAGCACCTCGATCACGGCGCTGAAGTCTTTGTCGGCGTGGTCAGCGGCGAACTTGGCGTAGATCTCGGCGGCGTGACTACCCAGCGGTGCCGATGAACCGGTTGAAGTCACCGCATCCATCGCCAGGCCCAGGTCTTTGTTCATCAGCGCGGTCGCGAAACCCGGCTTGAAGTCGTTGTTGGCCGGTGATGTCGGAACCGGGCCCGGCACCGGACAATTGGTGTGCACGGCCCAGCAGTTGCCGGTCGCGCCGGTGATTACGTCGAACAATGCCTGCGCCGAGAGCCCGAGCTTCTCGGCCAGCACGAACGCCTCACCGATCGCGATCTGTTGCACCGCCAGCACCATGTTGTTGCACATCTTGGCGGCCTGCCCGGCCCCGGCCGCACCGCAGTGAATGATCTTGCCCGCCATCGGTTCCAGCACCGGCCGCGCTCGCTGCAGGGCGGATTCGTCGCCCCCGACCATGAACGCCAGCGTCCCGGCGACGGCACCCTTGACTCCGCCGGAGACGGGTGCGTCCAGCTGCGAAACCCCGTGCGATTCCGCTAGCGAGTGCACCTCGCGGGCGTCGTTGACCGAGATCGTGGAGCTGTCGATGAACAGCGCACCGGCCTGCGCGGCGGGCAATACATCGGCATAGCAGCGCTTGACCAGGTCGCCGTTGGGCAGCATGGTGATCACCACGTCGGCTTCGGCGACCGCGTCGGCAGCGCTGTCGAATATGGTGGCGCCGCCCGCGGCTCCAGCGGACGCCGCTGCCGGCACCGGATCGAACCCGCGCACGATGTGTTCGGCGGCAACCAGATTCGCCGACATCGGCGCGCCCATGTTGCCCAACCCCAAGAACGCGATAGCCGACATTGGCTCCCTCTCCTACGCGCTGGCCCGGAACCGCGCGGCCTCGGCCCGACCGATGACGACCCGCATGATTTCGTTGGTCCCTTCCAGGATTCGATGCACCCGCAGATCGCGGACGATCTTTTCCAGACCATACTCGCGCAGGTACCCGTAGCCGCCATGCAGCTGCAGGGCTTTGTCCGCGACCTCGAAGCAGGTATCGGTGACATAGCGTTTGGCCATCGCGCACAGCTCCACCTTGTCGGCGTCGTTGGCGTCTAACGCACTGGCGGCCCGCCACAAAAGCATTCGCGAGGTTTCCAGCCCGGTAGCCATGTCGGCCAGGGTAAACCGGATGGTGGGCTCATCCAGCAGGGGCGAGCCGAACGCCTGCCGCTCGCGAACGTAGGCTCCCGCTTTGTCGAAGGCGGCCTGTGCGCCGCCGAGCGAGCACGCCGCGATGTTGAGCCGACCGCCGTTGAGGCCGTTCATTGCGATGCCGAAGCCGGCGCCCTCGCCGTCCGCGCCGCCCAGCATCGCGTCGGCAGGTATCCGCACACCCTCCAAGATCACCTGCGCGGTGGGTTGTGCGTGCCAGCCCATCTTCTCCTCGAGCGAGCCGAAACTCAGCCCCGGCGTGTCCTTTTCGATGATGAAGGCCGATATGCCGCGTGGGCCGGGTTTTTCTGGGCCCCCGGTACGGGCCATCACCACGTAGACGTCCGAGGCCCCGGCGCCGGAAATGAACTGCTTGACGCCGTCGAGTACATAGTCTGCGTTTTTTTCTGAGCCCTGCCTGACGGCACGAGCGCTCAAAGCACTGGCGTCGGATCCGGCGCCGGGCTCGGTCAGACAGTAGCTGGCGATGGCATCCATCGGCGCCAACCGCGGAATCCATTCCTTGCGTTGTTCGTCGGTGCCGAACGTGTCGATCATCCACGCGCACATGTTGTGAATGGACAGAAATGCAGCGGTCGTCGGGTCGGCGATGGCCAACTGCTCGAAGATCCGGACCCCGTCGAGTCGACGCAGCCCGCTGCCGCCGACGTCATCGCGACAATAGATCGCCGCCATGCCGAGCTCGGCGGCCTCTCGCAACACGTCTGTCGGAAAATGCTTGGTGGCATCCCATTCCAGGGCGTGCGGGGCAAGGCGTTTGGCGGCGAACGCGGCAGCCGTCTCGGTGATGACGCGTTCATCGTCGTTGAGGGTGAATAAGTTCATAAAAACCCCGGCCCTAATTCATTGTCGGGATGACGAATTCGGCGCCGTCCTTGATGCCGGATGGCCACCGTGACGTGACGGTCTTGACCTTGGTGTAGAACTGGATCGACGCCGGGCCGTGCTGGTTGAGGTCGCCGAAGCCGGAGCGCTTCCAGCCGCCGAAGGTGTGATAGGCGACCGGAACCGGGATCGGCACGTTGACACCGACCATGCCCACTTGCACGCGGGATATGAAGTCGCGGGCGGTGTCGCCGTCGCGGGTGAACACCGCCACGCCGTTGCCGTACTCGTGCTCCGAGGGCAGCCGCAATGCCTCCTCGTAGTCGTGGGCGCGCACCATGCACAGCACGGGTCCGAAGATCTCGTCGGTGTAGATCGACATGTCGGGGGTGACGTGGTCGAACAGGGTCGGCCCGATGAAGAAGCCGCCCTCCAGGTTCGCGTCACCGTATGCCAGGTCGTCGCTGCTGCGGTCGCGGCCGTCGATGACTATTTCTGCCCCTGCGGCCACGCCCTGATCGATGTAATCGCGCACCCGGGTCAGCGCAGCGTCGGTGACCAGCGGACCGTAGTCGGCCTTGGGGTCCAGGCTGTGCCCCACCCGCAGGTTGTTGATCCGCTCAACGAGCCTGGCGCGCAACCGCTCCGCGGTTTGCTCACCGACCGGCACCGCGACGCTGATCGCCATGCAGCGTTCGCCGGCGCTGCCGTACCCGGCGCCGATCAGCGCGTCGACGGCCTGGTCGAGATCCGCGTCGGGCATTACGATCATGTGGTTCTTGGCGCCCCCGAAGCATTGCGATCGCTTGCCGGTCGCCGCGGCCGTCGCGTAGATGTACTGGGCGATGTCCGAGCTGCCGACGAACCCGACCGCTTGGATGTCGGGGTGGTTGAGGATGGCGTCGACCGCCTCCTTGTCGCCGTGCACGACCTGGAACACGCCGGCGGGCAGGCCGGCTTCGAGGAACAACTCGGCCAGGCGCACCGGAACCGACGGGTCGCGCTCACTTGGCTTGAGAATAAAGGCATTTCCGCAGGCAATCGCCGGTCCGGCCTTCCACAACGGGATCATCGCCGGGAAGTTGAACGGGGTGATTCCGGCGACCACGCCCAGCGGCTGGCGCAATGAGTAGACATCGATACCCGGGCCGGCCCCTTCGCTGTACTCGCCTTTGAGCAGGTGGGGGATGCCCAGGCAGAACTCGATCACCTCGATACCGCGCTGAATGTCGCCGCGGGAGTCGGCAACCGTCTTGCCGTGCTCGAGGGACAGCAGCTCGGATAGCTCGTCGTTGTGCTCGTTGACCAGCTCGATGAATCGCATGAGCACGCGAGCGCGGCGCTGCGGATTCCACGCGGCCCAGTCCTTTTGGGCTTCGACGGCCGACGCCACCGCCGCGTCGACGTCGGCCCTGTCGGCCATCGGCACCTTCGCCTGCACCTGACCGGTGCTGGGGTTGAAAACGTCGGCGGTGCGCCCGGATTGGCCGGCGGTGCGCTTCCCACCGATGAAGTGCGAAACCTGTCTCGTCATGACTATCCCTGTGAATGTTGATCGTGGAGGGCCTATACCCCGATTACTTGCATATCCTAGTAAATCTGTGCCCGGGTTGGCAAGGGCGTTGAAGGTGATATACGTCCCATGAACGCGCTATCTCCGGGCTGATCTGCGGTGCGGCGGTCCTGTTCTGCCCGACTGAACCGCATGCGGTTCTGGATCGTGTTACTGATGGGACCCGAGGGTCCTCGCCACCGAAGAAGACGACCGGAGATCATGACTACAGAGACCCAGGACGGCCCCGACGCCGTTGTCATCGGCGCGGGGCCGGCTGGTCTGGCCGTCGCACGCCAACTCGATCATCAGCATGGCATCAAAGCGCTCGTCCTCGACCGCGCAGCCGCGCCGGCGATTTCGTGGCGCACGCGCTATGACAACTTCCGCCTCAACACGACCGGGTTCTTGTCGCACCTTCCCGGACAACGGATTCCCTTGAACGCCGGCCGTTGGCCGACCAAGGAGGACATGGTCCGCTATTTCGATCATTACGTTCAGCGGCAAAACATCGCGCTCCTGCTCGGATGTGAAGTCCACCGCGTCGACCGTGCCGGGGGAGTCTGGCAACTTGACACGTCGTCGGGTGAAATCCGAACCTCGGTAATCGTCCTCGCCACGGGCAACTACAGCGCACCCACCATCCCTGCGTGGCCTGGACTCAGTCGCTTCAAAGGCGAGATCGTTCACTCCGGGGACTTCACAAACGCTTGGCCCTATCGCGGCCGCGATGTCCTCGTTGTTGGCGCGGGCAATTCGGCCGCCGACATCGCTGTTCAGCTCGCTAACGACGGCGCGCGGCAGATCTGGCTTGCAGTGCGCACGCCGCCGCACCTCGTGCGCCGGGCCATGGGACCGTTTCCATCGGATATCTTCCTCGAGCTGTTCTCGAGAGTTCCCGCACGCATGATCGATCCGCTGATCGCGGGCATGAATCGCCTGATGTGGGGTGACCTGTCGGCCTACGGCTTCCAGCGGCCAACGCTCGGGCTGAAGGCGACGGTGGAGCAACGAGGTCGTATTCCGACGTTGGCCGACGAGCTTATCGATCTCGTGCGGGTCGGGCGCGTCGAGGTCGTCGGCGCCGTGCGGGCGGTCGAATCCGACGGCGTGATCCTCGCCGACGGCACGTCCGTGGCGCCGCAGGTGATCATCGCCGCCACCGGGTTTGCGACGGATCTAGACGGTTTGGTCGGACATCTTGGCGTCCTCGATGAGCACGGCAACCCCCACGGCGGCTTTGCCTCGCATGTCGGCGACGGAATGTTCGCGATCGGATACGGCATTCCGCCCAACGGACCACTCCGCGCGATCCGCATGAGGGCAACGCCATTGGCCCGGGAAGTCGCGGCCTACCTAGAGCGGATTCGCCTGTCCACGCGGGCGCCACTTGAATGCGCGCCCGCGGATCTCGTGGTACCGGGGCAGCGGTTTCGCACGATTTGATGCCGGTGTCTCCTTAGCGATGCAGGCTATAAGCGCACGAAAAGCAAAGGGATACAATGATTTCACTTTCCACCGAAAAGACCTTCGTCCGTGGCGCGGACGGCTACGAAAAGGCCCGTCGAGAAACGGTATGGAATGGCCTGCTGCCGGACCGTTTTCCCGACGTGATCGTGCAGGCGCACGACACCGACGACGTGGTCGCAGCGATCCGTTATGCGCGGGCCAACGGACATCAGGTCGGCGTACGTTCGGGCGGGCACAGCTGGGTGGCCAGTCACCTGCGCGACGGCGGCCTGCTGCTCGACGTCAGCCGCCTCGATCACTGCACTGTCGAACCGGATCGGATGACGGCAGACGTCGGCCCGGGCAAGGTCGCCAGCGTCTTCGCGGCAGAACTGGACGGACAAGGGCTGTTCTTTCCCTCCGGCCATTGCGAAGGCATTTGCCTCGGTGGCTATCTTTTGCAGGGCGGATACGGCTGGAACAGTCCGGTGGTCGGGCCGGCGTGCGAGAGCGTGCTTGGAGTGGAAGTCGTCACCGCCGACGGTGAACAGATCTACTGCGACCCCGAAAACCATCCAGACATGTATTGGGCAGCTCGCGGCTCTGGACCGGGCTTCTTCGGTGTGGTCACCTCGTTCAAACTGCGGGTTTACCCACGTCCCGCGGTCTGGGGCACCTGCCTGTACATGTATCCGATCGAGGTCGCCGACGAGGTGTTCGCTTGGGGACGCTCGATCATTCCTGAGATCGACGACCGGGTCGAATTGCAGATCCACACCGCGCGGAGCTTTCCGGGAGCCGGGCTCAATCAACCTGGCATCACGATCGCTTCGCCCGTGTTCGCCGATTCGGAGGATGAGGCGATGAAAGCCCTTGCCCCGCTGGGCACTTGCCCGGTCATCGATAAGGCGATCGTCAACCTTCCTTATGCGCCGACGACTTTGGCCAATTGGTATACCGCCGTGATGACCAGCTACCCGAAGGGGTATCGCTATATCGCAGACAACATGTTCACGGCGGCTTCCGCCGAAGAACTACTGCCGGGCATCCGCAAAATCATCGAAACCATGCCACCACACCCCTCCCACTTCATTTTCACGGGTTGGAAGACGGCCCCGGAGCGTGCGGACATGGTGTACGGCTTGGAAGACGAGGTCTACATGGCGCTCTACACCATCTGGGAGGATCCAGCCGACGACGAACGGTACCGCGATTGGGCCGCGTCCAACATGGCGGCGATGTCGCATTTGGCGACCGGCATCTCGCTCGCCGACGAGAATCTGTGCCGGCGTCCGGCGCGATTCATCGCCGAATCGAACATGGCACGCCTCGATAAGGTGCGCTCGACCTACGACCCGGATGGCCGATTCCACAGCTGGCTGGGCGGCGTCTGATCACGAGCCCCGTATCTCGCCGCCCAGCTAACAGTGGCCGGTGTGCCGCATGTGAACCAAACAGGCGCTTCTATCGTTTCAATAGCAAGGGCTCTGCAAAGTCGCCGCAACAGAAATCATCGACGAGAGCCGTACCGCACGGGCCCGCAAAGAAGTCAGGTCGCTGGACAGCGCACCTGAACAGGCCAGTCCGGACGACATCGCCGAAGGCACCTTGCCTTGCGGGCCGCCGGCGACGAAATATCTGACGTGCCAGGGGAGATGGGAGTTACGCGATGATGCCGCTATGGCGGCCCGGGACGCCGCATGGCGGTGACCTCTCCGGGCATGACGAGTACACGATGTGGGATGCCGCATACGTGCTGGGATCACTGTCGTCCGTCGAACGGCGGCAATTCGAAGCGCACATGACCGGCTGCCCGTTGTGCCGCAGCGCCGTTGGCGAGCTCAACGGCATGCCGGCCCTGCTGTCGCAGCTGGATCGCGACGAGTTGGCGGCGATCGACGAGGCCGACCGCAGTAACGTAGAACCGTTGCTGCCTGACGAGTTGCTGCCTTCGCTGCTGGCGAAGGTGAGCTGGCGGCGGCGGCGGTCCCGCATCGTGACTTGGACGGCTGGGGCCGCCGCAGCCGCGGTGCTGGCGATCGGTGTGCTTGTCGGCGTTGCGGGCCATTACCCGACATCCGTGCCCACGTCGCCGCAGGCGAGCGTGTCGGTTCAGCCGATGGCGCAGGTCGGGACGAACAGGCTGGCCTCGACGGTCTCGCTCAGTAGCCAGCAGTGGGGGACGTCCATCTCGATGAACTGCGTCTGCCTGGCCCCGCTGAATGCCCATCACGACACGCTAGCGATGGTCGTGGTAGGTCGTGACGGTAGTCACACCCGGATGGCAACCTGGGTGGCGAATCCGGGCCATACGGCGACGCCCGCTGGCAGCATTTCGACGCCTGTCGATCAAATCGCCTCTGTGCAGGTGGTTTCCGCCGACGACGGCCAGGTGCTTCTTGAGCGTTCGCTGTGAGTCTCGCCGCCGTGTGAACTGAAGTCCACCGCAGGTCGTGTTACTGACATACAAGTTTGGGGGGAAGATGCCTAGGACACAGAGGGTGGTCGACCATATCGTCGAGCACCTCGCGAGAATCGACAGCGATTACATATTCGGTGTCGACGGTGCCAACATCGAAGATCTCTACGATGCAGCACATTTCCGTTCGGACATCACCGCGGTGTTGGCCAAGCACGAGTTTTCCGCGGCCACGATGGCCGACGGGTACAGCCGCAGCGGCGCCGGTTTGGGGGTAGTGGCGGCGACGTCTGGCGGAGGCGCGCTCAATCTCGTTCCGGGCCTTGGGGAATCATTGGCCAGCCGAGTGCCGGTGTTGGCATTGGTGGGTCAGCCTGCGACCACGATGGACGGTCGGGGCAGCTTTCAAGACACCAGTGGCCGCAACGGTTCATTGAATGCCGAGGCGTTATTTTCTGCGGTGTCGGTCTTCTGCCGGCGGGTGTTGACGCCCGCCGACATCGTTTCGGCGCTGCCCGACGCTATAGCGGCGGCGCGAACCGGTGGCCCGGCAGTGTTATTGCTCCCCAAGGATATTCAGCAGGCAAAGGTCGGCGTCAACGGTTACGGCGGTAATGACCGGCGTGGCTTCGAGCGCCCGGCAGCGCGCACCGGTGATCCACATGCGATCGTGCGCGCTCTGCGCCAAGCGACTGGACCTATCACAATCATCGCCGGCGAGCAGGTGGCTCGCGATGACGCCCGGTCCGAACTCGAGGAACTGCGGGCCCTGCTGCGCGCGCAGGTGGCATGTGTCCCCGACGCCAAAGATGTAGCCGGTACACCAGGTTTCGGTTCGTCGTCAGCGCTCGGTGTGACCGGTGTGATGGGCCATCCCGGTGTGGCCGACGCGGTGGCGGCGAGCGCCGTGTGCCTAGTGGTCGGCACCCGGCTGTCGGTGACCGCCCGCACCGGCCTCGACGACGCGCTCGCGGCGGTGCGGACGGTCTCAATCGGCTCGGCACCCCCATACCTGCCGTGCACGCACGTGCACACCGAAGATCTGCGAGGATCGCTGACGATGCTGACCCGGGCGTTGTCCGGGCGGAGGCGGCCAAAGGGCCTGCGTGTGCCCGATTTCGTGGCAGACGCCGAACTCAGTCCACCGTCCTTCGCAGGTACGGGTGTGCGCTACCGCGATGCCATGGTCGTGCTCGATCGCGTGTTGCCCGACGGAACCGACATCGTCGTCGACGCCGGCAACACCGGCGCAGCCGCAATCCATCACCTCCCAGTTCGCCGGGACGGTCGGTTCGCGGTCGCACTCGGCATGGGCGGTATGGGCTACAGCTTCGGTGCCGGTATCGGGATGGCCTTCGGCCGTGCCAACAGCGGACGCCCCGGCGGTCGCACCGTGGTGATCGCCGGGGACGGCGCATTCTTCATGCACGGCATGGAGGTGCACACCGCGGTGCAGTACCGGCTTCCGGTGACTTTCGTACTGTTCAACAACAATGCCCACGCCATGTGCGTGACCCGCGAGCAACTGTTCTACGACGACCTGTACAGCTACAACCGGTTCGCTCCCAGCCAGCTGGGGACCGGTCTGGCGGGCATGTTCCCCGGGCTGTCGTCGGTCGACGTGGCCGACATCGACGCACTACCCGCAGCACTGGAACGGGCAATGGCCGTCGACGGTCCTTCCGTGGTCACCGTCGAGTGCTCCGCAGACGAAATCCCGCCATTCGCGGCATTCCTGAACAGACAACCTGCCAATCAGGTTGTCGAACAACAGATCACAACCCTAAAGGAGAACCGATTCCATGTCCCTAGTAGCGCTTGACGATATCGCCGTCCACAGCGGCACCAGCGAGCCGATCCAGGGAGTGGTCCGTATCGAGACCTCCCCACTGGAGGAGACCGCCCCGATGTTCATGGAGAAGATGCGGTCGGTGTACCCGCACGAAGAGGTCTTCGGCAAGTACTGCACGGTCAACGACTACGTCGACTGCCCGCCCGACGAACTGTTCGAATACTTGGCCCACACCCGCAGCCTCGAGGAGTGGACCTATACCCTGCGTGACTTCACCCCCACTGAGGAGTCCGGGCTCTGGCTGGCCTACGACCGGTTGCTTCCGGACACCAAGATCTACACCCGCACGGTGGCCAACGCCGAGGCGCGTACCGTCGACTACCACTGCGCTTGGGACCAGGGCGAGCACCTGTGGATGATCTATCTGATGCGGGTCCTCGACGCGCAGGTGGTGCTCGGCAAGCCCGGTTCCGTTGTGCTGTGGACCAATTGCCGTCACGCGTTCTACGACCACAACCCGCATCCCGAGGCCGCCCCACCAGAGCGCACGGGCTGGGTCGGCGACTTCTGGGACATTTTCGGTGCCGGTCATGGGCTGGAGCTGAACAACCTCAAGTCAATCGCCGAGTACCGCCACCGTAACGGACTGTCGGTCACGCCGGCCTGGATGAGTACATCATGAACCAACCCACCGTTAGCCTGATCGACGTTTCCAGCTATCTGCCCGGCGAACCTCTCGGCGCCGACTACTACGCGCAGTTCGCCGGCTCGGACGACCTGGCGGCCAACCTGATGTTCCGCGCGCCCAAGTTCCGCCATCACGTCGGGCCGGACGAAACCGCGATCGACATGGTCGAGCGAGCCGCACAGGGCCTGATCGAACGGCACGGCCAGGACGTCATTGCTAACGTCGACGTGCTGATTACCCACACCCAGGCACCCGACCTGCCGTTCTATGGCGCGGGCGGCGGCATCGCGCACCGCTTGGGCATGCGTCCTAACTGGGTGCTGGATCTGCACAACGGCGGGTGCGCGGCGTTCGTGCTGGGTCTCAACGTGGCTCGTCAACTGCTGGCGTCGGGGTCGGGGCACACCGCGCTGATCGCGATCGCCCAAAATGCCGCAGGACAGGTCTTCGATCAGCCCGGAGTTCGCCGCAAGGCGCAGGCGGCGGTGCCCGGCGACGGCGCCGCGGTGGGTCTGGTCACGCTGTCCGACCAGTCACCCATTCTCGATATCGAGTGCCGCACCTACGGCGAATATGCCGGCGAGATGACGCTGGCCTCAGACCCGCCCCGCAAGTGGTGGGCAGCCGGTAACGGTGAGCTCTCCATCGGTTTCACCGACAGTAAGATCACCAAGGTGCTGGCCCGCGGCAACCGGCAAGTTCCCGAAGTGGCGCTTGCCGTCTGTGATCGAATCGGCCTGGCGTCCAAGGACATCGACCTGCTGGTCACCAATCAGCCAAACCGGGTGTTCCTGCGCAACTGGCGCGAAGCGCTCGAGGTGCCCGAATCGAGACACCTCGATACTTTTGACGAATGCGGCAACCTGTTCGGCGCCGGCATTCCGATCAACCTGGATCATGCGATATCCGACGGTCAGGTCAAGGCCGGCGACGTCGTGATGATGGCCGCGTTCGCGCACGCCGGCGACTTCGCGGGTGCGGCGGCGGTCCGCTGGGGCGGACGAAGCTGATGCATCCCCTGCTGGCGGCGAGCCCTGTCACCGCGGAGATCCTCGACGCGCTGCCGAACGCGACCGATCCATTCGCATTGTCGCTCAACGAGAACCCGTTTCCGCCACTGCCGGCGGTGCGCTCAGCACTGATCCGCTCGATCGATGCCGCCAACCGGTATCCGGAGTTCCTGCCCGAACGGCTGCGACGCTTGATCGCCGGTCACATCGGGGTCTGCGACGAGCAGATCGTGCTGGGAGCGGGTGCGAGCGGGGTGGTGATGCAGGTCCTGCATGCGGTGACACGGCCCGGTGATCGGATTGTGCTGAGCGAGCCGACTTTCGACGGGTATCCGATCTTCACCCGGATGGCTCGCCTGACATCGGTCACTGTTCCGCTCGACGAGCGCGGCCACCACGACCTGGAGGCAATGGCCGAGGCGGCGGCGGACGCCAGGGTCGTCGTCTTGTGCCGGCCCCACAATCCGACCGGCACCGTCGAACCTGTCGCGGATGTGGAGCGATTCTTGCAGCGGGTGCCGGACGACACGATCGTGCTGCTCGACGAGGCCTACATCGAGTTTGTCGCCCCCCAGCACCGCATCGACGGACCTGACCTGATCAGGCGCTTTCCGAATGTCGTGGTGTTGCGGACGTTTTCGAAGGCCTATGGATTGGCCGGACTTCGTATCGGGTACGGGTTCGCGTCACCAGAACTGACCACGATGCTGTGGGGGATGCAATTGCCGTTCGGCATGGGCATCACCAGCTTGGCCGCGGTGGCGACGTCCTACGACGCCGAAGACCAGTTGCGGCAACGCATTCTGCGAATCACGGGTGAGCGGGATTACCTGTCCCGGCGCCTTCGGGCAATGGGCGTATACACCACCGACGGGCACGCCAACTTCGTTTACCTGCCGGCCGTCCGGCGACCCTGGCGAGAGGTATTCGGCGACACCGGGCTGAAGGCCCGCTACTACCCTGACGGCGCTGCTCGGATCACCGTCGGAAGCCGCTCCTCCACTCAAGCGGTGCTGGCCGCAGTGGCCAAGTCGCGGGACTGATCCAAATCGCGCCCGGAAATGCGGTAGGAAGAGCGGCGTGCTGGGCCAACAGCCCTGGCACTTGCCGCGCCGTTTCAGTCCGGCGACACACATTTTCTGGCGCCGCGGTGAACCTCGCGTCGACGTCCTACGTGGCATTAGTAGGAGGTTTGAAAATGAGTCCACTGCTGACGCTTTACTTTTCAGCGGGCATGTCGTTCGCCGGACTCGGCCTGCTGAAGCTGCAAGCGCGACTTGAGCGATGGGATTACGAACGGCATGCAGAGGACTGAAGTGAGTCGTTCCGCGATGCTGATGCCAGTGCCCAACGCGCCGTCGACCCGGTCGCTTCGGGTCCTCGTTGTCGGCGCCGGTGTGGGCGGCATTTCCATTGCGCGGGGACTATTGCGCGACGGACATGACGTCACCGTCTTCGAACGGCGACCTGAGGTGAAGGCAGGTGGGGGCGCCGTAACCATCTGGCCCAATGGCGCAACGGTTCTGGGACAGCTGGGGGTCGATATGGACGGGGCCGGTCAGCCGCTGTCCACTCTGCGGGTCGTGACATCGACGGGTCGCCCGGTCACCACTGTGGACCTGACCGCAATCACGCACCGGCTGGGCGCACCAGTTCGGATGGTCCCACGTCGAGTTCTGCTTGATCGGCTGCTGGAAGACTTTCCGACCGATCGCATCTGGTGCAATGCCCGTGCGGTCGGGGTCGTCAGGACGCAAGACGGAGTTCGCCTCGAGTTCGAAGACGGCAGCTTTGCCGAAGGGGATCTCTTGATCGGTGCGGATGGCCTGCACTCAATGGTTCGAGACACCGTCGGCGCGCCATCCGCGAAGCCGACCGGCTGGTGCAGCTGGCAGGGACTGGTCACCCTTCCGCACGTCGCCGACAAGCACGTTGCACAAATGATTGTCGGCGAGCACGGAAGCCTTGGCCTGTGGCCGGCTGGAGGTTCGGATGTGCAGTGGTGGTTCGACTTGCCATGGTCGCCCGACTTCGTCAGACCGGGAAGTCCGATCGACATGATCCGGTCCAATTTCGAAGGGTGGTCCGGCTTGGCCGATCGAGTACTCGCGACATTGACCGAAGAGGATCTGGCCCGTTCGCCGTTCCCGCATTTTCGGCACCCGATCCCCCGCTCGGGCCGAGGCGCGGTTACTTTGCTCGGCGATGCCGCCCACACGATGCCGCCCACCCTTGCGCAGGGGACCAATCAGGCGCTGCTCGACACCATGGTGTTGTGCAAGGCGCTTTCGGATTTCGTAAAGGGCTGGAATGGCGTGCGCGGCGGCAATCGTGATCTGTCGAGCGCGCTGCGCTGGTACGAGAACACCAGGCGACGCAAGGTCAAGGCCGTGTCCTGGGTGACCACGCTGCAAGTGTCCCGCAGTGAGTTCGCGCTGAGGCCGGCGGCGATGATCTCCGACCGGTTCATGACCTGGGCACTGACAACGTTTCTGCGTTCGGTAAGTCACCGCCGGATATCCGCGGAGGTCAGCCGAGACCTCGGGGCAGCGACGACCGCCGATCTGGTCGATGCCAAATGATGTCGGCAACCACCAAGGTGCCACCCGCCAAGCTGGCTCGCGCTGTCGAGTGGATTCGCCACTACCTGTATCGGCTCCATCAACGGCTGACACCCGCGCCGGCAGCGATGATGGAGATGATCGTTGCCACCTGGACATCGCAGGCGATCACCGTGGCGGCCCAACTCGGTGTCGCCGATGCCCTGACCAACGGACCGTTGCCGATCGAGGAGCTAGCCGCCCAGGTGGGCGCCGACGCGGACGCGCTGCGCCGGCTGCTGCGGGCCTTGATCGGCAAGGGCATCTTCCGTCATCGCCGCGACGGACGCTATGAGCTGAATTCCCTTGCCGGCACCCTGTGTTCGGACGCACCGATCTCGATGACTTGGGCGGCACAGTTCTACGGGTCGCGGGAACAGCGCGAACGCTGGACCCTGATGGTGGACTCGATCCGAACCGGGAGTACGGTCGTCCCCGCAATGCGCGGCAAGGAGAGCTTCGACTACTTCGCCGGGGAGCCCGAGCTTGCCGAACTTTTCAACCAGACGATGACGAGCGTTTCGGAACTGACGGACGGGACGGTGGTCGCCGGCTACGACTTCAGCGCCTACCCCACGATCGTCGACGTGGGTGGCGGGCACGGTCCACTGCTGGCCGCCATCCTGGCGGGAGCGCCGGCTTCGCGGGGCGTACTTTACGATCTGCCGTCGGTAGTCGCGAATGCCCCGAGCCTGTTGCGCGAGCACAGAGTCGCCGACCGGGTGCGTATCGCGGAGGGATCGTTTTTTGACAGCGTTCCGGCCGGTGGTGACGCCTACATCCTCAAGAACATCATCCACGACTGGCCCGACGAAAAGGCGGTGCAGATCCTGCGTAACGTTCGCGCGGCGGCTGGCCCCCGAACCACGGTGTTGCTGGTCGAATTGGTTATCCCCAAGCACGATCGTGACTTCCCGGGCAAATGGGTGGATCTGGAGATGCTGCTGAATTTGGGGGCCCGCGAACGCACCGCTGCCGAGTACCGAGACCTGCTCAGCCAAGCCGGATTCCAGATGAATCGGGTGGTGCAAACCGCTTCGCCCCTCAGCGTGGTCGAGGCCCGAGCGGCGTATCCATAACCACCACGATGCAAGTCGGGTTAGCCTTTACCTGGTATGCACACCATCGAGGCTGACTACCTCGTCGTCGGCGCGGGCGCCATGGGCATGGCGTTCATCGACACGCTGGTCTCTGAGACGGAGGCACGCGTGGTACTGGTCGATCGCTACCACCAACCGGGTGGGCATTGGACGACGGCCTACCCGTTTGTGCGGCTGCACCAGCCCTCGGCGTTCTACGGCGTGAACTCGCTGCGCCTCGGCAGCGACACCATCGACCAAGTGGGCTGGAATGAAGGGCTCTACGAACTGGCGACCGCCGGGGAAGTCTGCGCCTACTACGACCACGTGATGCGCCAACAGTTCTTGCCGACTGGGCGGGTCAGCTACTTCCCGATGAGCGAATACCTCGGCGAGGGCCGCTTTGCGACGCTGGCCGGTTCCGATTACACCGTCAACGTGGCGCGCCGCGTCGTCGATGCCACCTACATGCGCGTCATGGTTCCCTCGATGCGCCCGCCGCCGTACCAGGTCGCACCCGGCATCGAATGCGTCCCGCCGAACGACCTGCCAAAGCATGCCGCCCGCGAGCGCTACGTCATCGTCGGGGCCGGCAAGACCGGCATCGACACGTGCCTGTGGCTGCTGGGCCATGGCATCGCGCCGGACCGGCTGACCTGGATCATGCCCCGCGATTCCTGGCTGCTTGATCGAGCGACGATCCAGCCCGGCTCGTTGTTCGCCGACCGGGTCGAAGCCAGCTTCAGCGCGCGACTGCGGGCCATCAGTGACGCGGCGTCGGTCGAGGATCTGTTCGCGCGTCTTGAGGATGCGGGCGCCCTGTTGCGGATCGATCCGGCGATCCGGCCCACCATGTACCGCTGTGCGACCGTCACCCCGGCCGAACTGGAGCAGCTACGGCGCATCACCGACGTCGTACGCATGGGCCACCTGCTGCGTATCGACGCCGACAAGATGGTTCTCGACGGTGGCGCCGTAGCTGCTGACGACAGCGCACTATACATCGATTGCACCGCCGATGGCGCCGAAAAGCAGCCCGCTACACCCATTTTCGATACCGGCCACATCACGCTACAAAGCGTTCGCGGGTGCCAACAAGTATTCAGCGCCGCCCTGGTCGCGCACGTCGAAGCGGCTTACCCGGATGACACAATGAAGAACCAGCTGTGTGTGGCGTTGCCGCACCCGGACACCGACTTCGACTGGTTGCGCGTCGCACTGGCCGACTACGGAAATCAGCTGCGCTGGCTCGATGACCCGGACTTGATCGCCTGGCTCGCCGCGGCGCGCCTGGACGTTCTCGGACATCTGATGGGCCACCTGCAGGCGGCTGGGTCGGCGAAGCCCCGAGTGCAGGATCGGATACTGCGCATGACCAAGTCGGCACTGTCGGCCACCGCCACCAAGCTCGACCAGCTGATGGTCGAGGAAGCATCACTTGCCGCGCCCTGACCCCGGGTGTAACCCGCGCTGATATGGATCGGTGAAGGAGGCACGTGGCGGCGCAAAACGAACCCGTCAGCCCGCGACCCTTGCGCGCGGTGCCTGACGACGGCTACACCGACTGGAAAGCGGTGTACCAGGACAACGCGGCCTGGGTATACCGCACGCTGTTCGCCCGGGTCGGCAACCGGGCCGACGCCGAGGACCTCACCGCCGAGGTCTTCCTCGCCGCGTTGCGGCCGCTGCGGCTGACTGCGAGCGTCGGTGAGGTGCGCGCATACTTGCGGGCCACGGCCCGAACGGTGCTGGCCGCGCATTGGCGCGAGACCATGGGCCGCGAGATAACCTCGATCGACGACATCGAACAACCACCCGACAGCGAGGAAGCGATCAGCACCGCACCGCAGCGCGTCGCCAAGGTTCTCGAAAGCCTGCCGGATCACTATCGCCGGATTCTGGAATTGCGGTTCTTGCAAGGCAATTCGATCAAGGAGTCTGCTTCCGAACTTGGGATCAGCATTGCCAACGCCAAAGTGCTCCAACACCGCGCTCTGCGACTGGCAGCGCAAGTCAACGATGGGGGCCAGCCATGAACGCGCGAGGACTACGCCGTTACGTCGATGATCTGCTGCGGGGCCGCCGGCCGAAGCCGTTTGCCCCCGACGACTTCGAGGCAGCGCAGATCCGTACGGCGATCGAGCTGCGCGCGGCCCGGCAGGGCTCTGATGTGGTCGACGCCCCGCGCGAGGAATTCTTGTCCGACCTACACCGTCGTCTCGCCGAGCAGATGTCCGGCACGCCGCCGGAAGCCGCGCCGACGCCGAACACCACGCGGCGCCAGGTCCTCGTCGGCACCTCGGCCGCCGCCGCGGCTGCCGTTGCGGCGGTTTCCATCGATCGAGCGGTGATGGGCAGTCCCGCCGAAGCCCCTGCCGTCGCCGGGCACCTCACGCCCAACGACGGAAGCTGGCAGCGAGTCGCGGCCAGCTCGGACGTGCCGGACGGGATCATGCACCCCTTCGATCTCGGCTCGATCAATGGATTCGTCCGCCGTGTCGACGGCAAACCGGAGGCCATATCCGGGGTGTGCACGCATCAAGGGTGCCGGCTCTGGTTCGACGCACCCGATGACAGGTTGCGCTGCCCCTGCCATTCGACATCGTTCTCACCCACCGGACAGGTGCTCACCCATCAACTGCCGATAGCACCGAAGCCGTTGCCCACGTTGATGGTTCGCGAGGTCGACGGGATCATCGAGGTATTCGCGCCGGCGCGCCCAGACCAGCCGGCCTAAGTGGTGTAACCCACCGCGCTATCTCTTGGCATGGATATCCCCATGCTTCGAAAACATTTGGCAGCCGTGCTGGCTGTGGGTGTGCTGTTACTGGCCGGATGCTCGGCTTCACGGCCCACGGCCGGCACCAGCTCCAGCATGCCGATGCCGTCGGTAACCTTCGGCTCGGCTGCCAGCGCAACCCCCGGAATGCCGGGAATGAGCGGGATGCCCTCGATGCCGAGCGCACCGGCGGGCACAGCGTCGACAACCGGGTCGCCGGCGGTGGTCGGGGGTGACGAGGTCAGCATCGACAACTTCGCGTTCGCCCCGGCGACGTTGACCGTCAAGGCAGGCAGCACCGTCACGTGGACCAACCACGATGAAGAACCGCACACGGTCGCCGCCACCGACGGGTCGTTTCACTCGCCCGGGATGGGGACGGGGGCCACTTATTCGCACACCTTCCCCACTGCGGGAAAGTTCGACTACGTCTGCTCGATTCACCCGATGATGCACGGCACCGTGGTGGTGACAGGATGACCACCGATCCGAAGACGATGACTCGCCGCCAGCTCATCCGGCATACGGCATGGTTCGGAGCGGCGGTCGGGTTCGCCGTGGTTGGCGGCGAGGTCATCTCGCATGTCGCCGGCGCTTCGCCGACCCAGCACGCCGTGGGCCGGCCCACGCTGCGGTTCGCCCAAGTCAGCGACAGCCACCTTGGCTTCACTGGTGCGCCGAACCCGGACGTCACCGGCACATTCAGCCAGGCGATCGATCAGATCAACAGCCTCGGCTACACACCGGATTTCGTCATTCACACCGGCGACCTCACGCACCTGTCGAGCCCTGACCAGTTCGACCAGGTGAAGCAAATGCTGACCAAGCTGCAAACTCCGCATATCTTCACTGTGCCCGGCGAACACGATTCGGTCGACGACGCGGGACAGAAGTACCGGGGCGCCTTCGGTGCGGGAACCCGTGGCGACGGGTGGTACAGCTTCGACATCGCCGGTGTCCACGTGATCGCCCTGGTGAATACCTTGAACCTGAAGAAACTTGGGCATTTGGGCGTCGACCAGTTGGAGTTCGTCGAGAAGGATGTCGCGGGGTTGTCGAGTGATACCCCCATCGTCGTGTTCAGCCACATCCCGTTGTTCGCGATGTACCCGGACTGGGGCTGGGGCACCGAGGATGCCACCCAGGCGCTCAGCTACCTGCGCCGGTTCTCCTCGGTAACGTGCATCAACGGGCATGTCCACCAGCTGTTTTCCAAAACCGAAGGCAATGTGAACTTCTACAGCGGGACGACGACCGCCTACCCGTTGCCCCATCCCGGCGACGGGCCGGCGCCCAAGCCGGTCACGCTGCCGGCCGGCAAGCTGCGCGACGCCCTGGGCATTCGCGAGGTCAGCTACACCAAGGGGCAGACCGCGCTGGCGCTGAAAGAGACTAGGTTGCAATGACATTCTTGATTCGGATCGGCCTTGCCCTGTCCCTGGCCGTCAGCGCCACCAGCCATGCCTACCTGTATATCCATGGCTACCACTACATTCCGACGATCGGCACTGCCTTTCTGATCCAGGCCAGCGTCTCGTTCGCCTTGGCTCTGCTGATCATCATCGGCGGTCCGGGGTGGCTGCAGTGGGTCGCCGCCGCGGTGGCCGGCGGCTCCCTGGCGGCGTTCGCCCTGTCGAGGACCGTTGGGCTTTTCGGCTTTTCTGAGCGCGGATGGGACCCATCACCCCATGCCGTCATCAGCGTGGCCGCTGAAGTGCTGACGGTGCTGCTGTGGGCGGCGACGTTGGTGAGGTGGCACGTGTCGAAACCGGTCTAGCCTGGTCATGCTGGTGTCGGCGGAACCTGCTACTCTCGAACATATGTTCGATACAAGGCTCCACGAGTACTGGGAGCCTTCTGATACCGACCGGTCGCGGACGTTGATCGATCGAATGTGCGCGGCCCGGCGGACGGAGTCCCGAGCCGTCGCCGAGCGGCTGGATGCGATCGGGGAGTTGTTCGAGCTGCGCCGCGCAGAGTGGGGGGAGTGCGCAGAGTGGGCAGTCGACACCTGGGCTGCGGTGGGCGCCGAAGTGGCCGCGGCGTTTCGGATCAGCTTGGCGATGGCGGGCAGCTACAGGCGCTACGCGCTGGCAATGCGCGAGCGGCTACCGCAGGTGGCCGAGGTGTTTCGCGCCGGTGACATCGATTACGGGCTGTTGTCGCGCGGTTAGGGCTGTGCGCTGATCGGTAAGTACCAGGCTGAATCGGAATGCTGTGCGCGCAGTTATCCGACAGTCCGCTACGTCCATCCGAACCAGGAGGGATATGACCATGACCCACGTCCGCGCACTGTGCTGTGACTGCGGCAATCTGCGATACGTCAGTGCGCGCTACGCCGGCAGGCTTGAGCCCAGCGACACCAACCGTAGCCGTGATGTCGGCTCCGACCCGCGCGGCTGGCGGATGACACGCACTCTCAAGGCGAGCACCGTCCACGCGCTACTTCGCGATGACCTACAGCATTGCCGTGACGTGGCAGAAGATCGCGAACGCCGGCCGATACTTTCTTCCGCGACAACGCCAACTAGAAGTTTGGACACAGATCGGCTTTGGCATAGTAAACGAGTTCATTGGCCTGTTGCGGGTTGATCCCATGAGCGCCCCGGACGGTGTCGGAGCGTTGCAGCGCCATGGCCGCTAGCTCGGCGGGAGGATCGCCGTCCCATATTTCGTTGCAGAATTTCTGGCCCACCTGCAACAGCGCCGCGTCACCGCCGTCGAAATCCTGGATCCCGACGTTGTGCGTGTCGTTGAGATAGGAGGCGGCGTCAGCCTGAGCCGGGCTGGCCCAGATGATCCCGGCGACCAGAAGTGGGCCACTTGTCAGCGTTAAGCCCATAAATCGGAGACAGCGCCTCTGTGCCGCCATAGCCCTTCTCCTTTGAGGTAGATGAAGTAAACGCAGTTCCCTAGGGCCAGCAGTCCGGGCACCCACGCAAATTCCTTGCTCCTGCGAGACCACTGGGCGCGGGATCATGCCGACAGCCGACTCGGCACGACGGCCTCTGGTGCTTCACTTTGGTTGGGCCGCGATGCGCGCAGTGCCACTGCCGACTGGGCACGCCGCTGACCGCGGCGATAATTCACGTAATACTGATCGACTTCCTCTTGACGGAGGGGTTCGGAGAAGATGCTCACGTTGTGGCGGGGATCGCCTTCCCTGCGTGACTGGGCCAGCTTCACGGCCCCCTTGCGGAAACCCACCACGGCTGCGACAAGAGAGCCGCCCAGGGCCACACCGGCGACTGCGGCCCAACCACTTCGGGAGGCCAAAGCCACTACGAACAGCCCGAGCAGGGCGGACGCGAGAAGCAGAAACAGATACCCCATGTATGGGTATGAAACACGACTTTCGCAGCGGCCAATACGGCCTGTACTTTCGTGTCCCTTGTTGGTTAGACGGTTCATGCTTTCGATGGTTCGCCGCCCAACCGGCATTCAGTAGAGGTCTTGATCTTGTGGGGTCACAAAGCTCCCTTGTGGCCATCACTGCCGGATGCTTTGGCTGCGGTTGGTTACGACTCTTCGCCGTGCGCTCGGGAGCGGGGTGGGCCGCTGCCGTCGAGACGTGGCGGATGCGCTGCTGGATGAACGCACCGCCGCAACCGTTTGTCGGACTATCCGTGTTTTCCGTCGACTCGATCAAACGAGATTTAGATGGCGGGCGGCTTCGGTGCGCTCGGGGGAGATGCGGCGCTACCGTCCGCGACCCGGCCGACCGACGTGCCCCGGGTTGATGTTGGGCAAGTTGATGTTTGGCACGTCGACGTGCGGGACGTCGATGATGTCTGGCATGTCGATGTCCGGGACGCCAAAGTCGATGTCGCCGGGCACGCCCGGGACGTTCCAGTCATCCAGGGGTGCGTTGTGGATGGGAGCAGAGCTGAGTTGGACATGCGGTGGACTCGCGATGAGGGCGGCAAAAATCGCCGCTGCGGCGGCGGGAGCGGTCGCGAGCGCTGTGAGATAGGTGCGCCTAATTCGCATGGCAGTCATCCTTCCGACGGGCCGAGCTAGATCAAAGAAAGTAGAACCGTGGGCTGGCGCATGCGTCTATTGGCAGCGAGCCTTGAAATCATCCAAAGGCTGACGGATGCCTTGAAGTTCACCTTGCACCTGGGGGTTGGCGTTGAGGTAGTTCTGCGCGTTGTCGCGCATCACACCGCGGTCCTGGCCCTTGAGACCGGTGAAGAAAGCGTTGACATCGGGATGGCTGAACAGGTAATCCGACGTGGCAGACGAAACACCGGATTGAATACGGGACAGGTCGGCGGCGGTGCAGTTGGGCGGCGGATCGGCCACGGCGATCGCGGCGCCACCAAATAGCACTGCGCCGCTGATGGCACCGGTAGCGAACGTACCTGCCACCGCACGGCGCACAGTAGGGGCTGAGAGCGACATTGCTGCCTCCTTCATCGTGTGAGTAAGCGGCTAAACGGTGTCGATTTAACGAACAACACCCTAATCAACCGGACCCCGACTTGTCGTGGATTGCTGATAATCCATCCCGCCGCGCCCACTCACGACGTCATGAGATGAAATCCTTTGTATCGCCCAAGGAGGCCCAATCAACGTAGGGCTTGCGCTCTAAGCGCGGTCGCATGCCGGATGTTGGGGTTTACGATTGGCCCACCGTCTACACATTCGAGTTAGCCATCAATCGCATCCGACGCCTCTTCACAGCATTCGCTACGGCAGCCGCCATCGGCGGCCTGGTCGGTTCCCCGGCCGCACTCGCCGACCCCGAACCACCGCCTCCGCCGCCGGTACCCGCACCGGCCCCGGCGAATATTCCTGAGATGCCGGGGGTGATAGGACCCGGACAGGCTCCGACGCATGTTTCTGAGATACCGCCGGCTGACGGCTGACGACCACCGGGCCGGTGGCCGCATCATCAAAAGTGAAGTGCCACATCAGCTGTCCGGAGCTACGCTCCGCGCATGCGCGACATCGAGACCCGACTCGGAGCTTCAATTGGTGGCTGCTCTTCGCCGTGCGGTCCGCAAGCGGGGTGGGCCGCTGGCGTCGATAGACGTGGCGGACGCGCTGCTGGATGACGCCGCGAGCGGACCGGAAGCCGCAGACTAGTCGGATGCCTGGGTGATGCAGGATGACTCGCGTGTGATCTATGCCGATTTCCGGCTACCACAGTGTGATTCGATTCGAATCACACTGCAGCTGTTGGTGATCGGAAGGGCACCGCGTTAACGCTGGGTGAAACCCCAGCTTTCAGGCGCTCCTCCTCGTTGAATTCGGTGGCGGTCTCCTGCGTGAGCGCGGACGCATCCTCTCCCGCCACGACCAGGCTGCCCCGAACGCGGCCAACCCCCCAGCCACAGACGAAGGTATCCAAATCCAAACGCGGGCAACCAGCCCCGGGTTGATGATGATCCTGGTGAGGAGCACGGCGAAAGATACCACCCCTAATCCGCTGGCCATGATGAACAGGTCTGCGGTGAGCCGGGAGCGCGGGTCGCGCCGCAGCACCCACAACAAACGGACGACGAAGCACAGTAGGTAGATGACGATGGCCCCGTAGGCGAGCCAGTAAACCCGAAGCCAGAAGTCGCACGGCACGTCGAGGAAGTCTGGGGGCGGTTCCCGAGAGAGGTTGTGGCTGAGGGTGATGGCGGCGAGCATGGTGCCGCCGGCGATGGCGCCGGGGAATTCGATCTTGTACAGCACTGATTCCAATTCGCGGTCGGCTACGAGTCGGCAGGCGCAGGCGTAGATGACGCCACAGATCGCGCAGATAAATAACACATGTCCGAAGAAGTCGCGTAGGTGCGCGACCCCGGAGATCCTGAACAGCGGGTGCTCGAGGTAGCGCGACATCGCTGGGGCGCAGAGTGCAAAGCCTAACCCTTGGAAGAGGAATGCCATGGTCAGGGCGCGGTCCCATCGGACGCGCCAGGATTTGCGTCGGACCCACAAGGTCCCGCCGCAGAAGCAGAGTGCCAGGGCTGTGAGTGTTGACTGTGTCATTTGGACTCCCCCCGAACGGGGTGACGCTACAGCTGTGGCCGGTCGGCCCGTGGCGAAAGTCTACGATTCTTTCGGACCTCCTTTCCCCCGGCTGCCGTAGGGTCCATGTGGTTGCCCCCACCCTGCTCCACATACTGCTTCATTTCGTCCTCGTTTAGGAGGATGAGGGCGTCGGTGTCCAGCAGCCCGAACGCTATCTGCAGCATCCTGGGGCTGACGTGGAAGTGCTCACCAAGGGCGGCGAGCTCCTCAAAGGAGGGGTAGTCGTCATCGTCTTTGTGGCGGCTGTAGTTACTGGGATGGACGTCGAGTGCGGCTGCCATGTCGGCGTCCGTGAGGTCGCGGTTTAACAACCATTCCAGCACGCGACGGATCGGTTTCCCGTCCATGTTTGTCCGTGCCATTGCACAAACGTAGCAACAAGCGTGGTTGTGGGGCAATCACCCTTACCAGCACAAACGGTGAGTTAACACATGATCACTGCAGTCATTTTTGCCTCTTTAATCGCATTTTTGCAACACTCGATCTAGTATCTGTGACATGGACAACAGCGGTGACGGACACATCCGTTGGGACACCAGCAGGAGAACGATCAACGCTGAGGTTTGGCGGAACTTCGCCGCACGGCTCGGGAGCGGGGCGGGGCCGCTGCCCGTTCGATAGGCGTTGCGGACACGCTGCTGAACGGCGAAACCCGCGCTCATCAACAGCTACGACGAAGCCCAGGTACTCAAAGACAAACTCAATGCAACCATGAGGCGAAAGTGAGCGACGACGAAAAGAACCACGATACGGAGCTACTAGCATCCCTGCTTCATCAAGCGTGGTATGACGCTAATAACGCAAGCCTGCCGTCAAACGAGGTTTGGTATCGCGTGGCCGAGCGGGCAACCGAGTTCCTCGCATGAAGCGATTGGCTACCGGAACGATGGCGGCTATCGCGGTTCTATTTGGAGGAATGCCGGCCTTTTTCAGAGCCTTCCGATCGATGGGCCCTCGGAGCCGTCTGTCATGACCGTCGCGTCGCTGAGCCAGCATCTGTACGAGTTTGCCGTCGAGTTGCGCCGGTTGGCCTACACCATGCCCGCCGGCCATGAGGACCCGCTCGTCCACCTGAGTGAGCGGATGGTCCGCTGCGCCAGAGAACAGGCTGCTGAGTAGCAGAGACAAGGGGGCCGCTAACCCCGGCGCGCCCAGGCGCGGGCTGACTCGCGCGCGCTGGTCATGTGCCGCCCCGAACTGGTTATTGCTGAGCCTGCGGATTCTTACAGAAAGATCGATCAGGAGACATGAAATGTCCAACGCGGCATTACGGGCTAAATCCGCTATTAGTTCCTTCTCGCAGGCGCGGAGTGCCGCCTTTGACCCAGCAGGCCTGAAGCTGGCCGAAGGTCTTCTGGCGCTCGCCCAGGCGATAGAGGGCCTAGCGGTGGAGCAGGATGACATTCTGTCCAGGCTTCGGCGAATCACCGCATGACCTAATGGGTGGCCGGGTGACGGGTTGGGACAACAGCAGGGCTGCCTTGAGGGCATTCGACGGCCCGGAGTGGAGGATCAAGCACGCCACCGACTACGGGCGACGCGCCGATATCGTGGTAACCGTCGTCGGGCTGCAATACGCGGAAGGGCACGCTGAGCTCGAGATCATCATTGATTGCCCCGATACCCCGATCATCACGCCGGCCCAAGCGCGGAAGCTGGGCAGGGCGTTAATCGCAGCCGCCGACTCCGCCGAGGAGTGCCTTGCGCGCCACACCCGCCCTACTTAGCTTCGGCGGAATGCGCGACATCGAGACCATCGACGGTGGAGCTGCGATTGGTGGCGACCCTCCGCCGCGCGGCTCGGGAGCGGGGTGGACCGCTGCCGTCGATAGATGTGGCGGATGCGCTGCCGGCTCCCCTAGGTGCCATGGATGGTGGCTCAGGGATTGCTGCACCCCCTCCGCAGGCCTGTGACCACCGGCGATGGTATACTCGTGTTTGCTGGAGACTCCCAATTCAAGATCAAATCGTCGCCCGCAGGGCCCTCCGGGGGTGGGCTTCCTTATTGTACACGCTGTTCGAACAGGTGTTCGCCGAGATGCGGGCGAGTCCGAAGCGGTCGGCGGCTTCTCGCTGCCAGATGTCGAGGGCTCGGTGCTGGACGGGTGAGAGGTCGACTGTTCGTAGTGTTCGTGGGCTGCGTGTTCGTCCGATGGCGACGGGTTCGGTCGGCGCCGCCGCGACCGAGGGTGTGAGTGGTGTGGCGGCTGCGGCGTGTGTGCGGGATCGTTCGGCGTGGGTTTTGATGCGGTCGCTGGGGAAGCTCATTGTGTGACCTCCTCCCGTCAGTATGTCAGTATGTCAGTAGATCAGTTTCAGTATTATCCGTAGATCAGGAGTCCTGCGATGGTGGTGGGCTGCGGAGTTCGCAGGCATCTCGAAGGCGGTCGGTAGGGCCGGCAACCGGGTTTACTCGATGCCGCCGGGCGCCATCAGCACTGGCCGATGACAGGAATGCTCCACTCCCCGGCTTCGCACCACCGACAGGAGCGACTCGTTTTCGCCCTAGGCATCGTCACCGGTTGCTACAATGGCGAGCTGCTGGAGAATGTGGAGCGCTAAACTACGGTTTTTTGTTTGCGGAATCGCCCTAGATGTTCGCGATAACAAAGGATGTCGCGAGGCAAACTCTATCCCAGCGATCATTGGCTACGGAAATGCGGAGATCAGTAAGTCAGTATCTTCGTATTTACACAGATCAGGGCAGGGAAATGCCTGGTGATGTCGTACTGAGATACTGATAGTAGTATCTACGGAGACCTAGAATATCCGTGTGCGAACACAACACTGTCCGGCCCAGATATGCGGGATTTTACTCAGTGGCTTAATTTAGCCTGTGAACTTAATGTGCAGCACCCAAAAAAGCTTTCAAAAGCTTTGCTTGAGATCGATCGGCAGCGCTACTATCGGGTTTACCAATTGTGATGAAGGAAGTGACTCCTACGATGGAGACACTTATCGATTATCTGCACATGTGGGAAGCGCGGATGGGGTGGCGATGATGAGTCTAGCCATGGATTACGGGGCGTTGCCGCCGGAAATCAACTCGGCGCGCATGTATTCCGGGGCGGGCTCAGCGCCGCTGCTGGCCGCCGCGTCGACCTGGAGTGGGCTAGCTGCGGAGTTGCGTTCGACGGCGATCTCCTACGGCTCAATCGTCTCGGAGCTGACCACTGAAGACTGGCGGGGTCCGGCGTCGGCATCGATGGCGGCTGCGGCCACGCCGTACGTTGGCGTGGATGAGCACGCCCAAGTCCTGGCCGACACTGTCAGCAACTTCCTCGGCAAGCCCCGCGCACGCGGTTGGATTCACCTCTGCTCGGCGGTCACCGCCATCGTGGCCGGGGTGGCGCTGGTGTCGGTGGCCTGGATTGCCGCATCACCGAAGGCCGGCTGGGCCACTCTGATTTACACCGCCGCCATCGTCGCCATGTTCAGCGTCAGCGCTACCTACCACCGAGTGCACTGGCGCTCCCCCACCGCCCAAATGTGGATGAAGCGTGCCGACCACTCGCTGATTTTCATCTTCATCGCCGGCAGCTACACCCCCATCGCGCTATTGGCGATGCCGCCGCGCACCGGGACACAGGTCCTGACCGTGGTGTGCACCGGCGCGGCCGCAGGTGTTGCCCTCAAGATGCTGTGGCCGTCGGCGCCTCGGTGGCTCAGTGTGCCCCTGTACCTACTGCTTGGCTGGGCGGCGATTTGGTTCACCGGAACACTCTTGGACAGCGCGGGTGTCGCCGTCGTCGCGCTACTCGCCGCCGAAGGTGTGCTGTACAACATCGGCGCTATCTTTTACGGCCTTTGCTGGCCCAACCCGTGGCCACAGACCTTCGGCTATCACGAGTTCTTTCATGCGTTCACCGCGGCCGCGGCGATCTGCCACTACATCGCCATCTGGGTGGTCGTCTTGTAACGACCGGCGGCCGCCGGGCATCGAACCGGCGGAGTTGTGCGCTCGTAGGCACCCTCGGAATACATCAGCCATAATTAGGCTCCCTAACCAGGACCCAGCCGGATCCAGGGTGTCGAGCCAAGCACCGCAGGCCAGAAGTGCTGGGCAGGCGCGGCACAGCCGCAGTGCCTCGCGCCGCGCCCGGGCGGCCTCGGTGCGGGACGCTACGCGCGGAACGGTGGCATCGAACAAGTCCGACCGACTCCGGCATCGTGCGCCCGGCAGGTGCGGAACGTGGGCCAGGTCGTCGAGCAGTTCGGCGATGTCCGAGGGTGCGACGCGAATGGTGTCCACAGCCATGCGGATAAGTCTGGTCCGGTGACCGTACCGGAGTCGGCGGCTGCTGCGCCGGTAAGCGTCCCGCCGATCCGGTGGTCATTCACGTGGTGGCCGAACAAGTCACCCTCGAGGGCCGCAGTGCGACACCAGGATCCGTGCTCGGAGCCGACGGACTGATCCCGCCGCAAGCAGTAGCCGAATTGGCGAAGTCCGCCAAGCTGCGGCCGTTGCTGCCGCCAGCCGGCGCCGAACCCCGATACACTCCTTCGGCCAAACTGGCGGCCTTCGTGCGGGCGCGCGATCTGACCTGCCGGGCGCCGGGCTGCGATCGTGCGGCCATCGAATGCGACCTCGACCACACCATTCCGTATGCCGACGGCGGAGCCACCCACGCGTCAAACCTGAAGTGTGTGTGCCGTATCCAGGATGGGCCGATGACCTTCTGCCGTGGCTTCGTGTCGGTGGCAAAGCATTCGGTATTCGGGGCGGGATTTCCAGCAGAGGATTCGGTGTCGGCGTGGTCGGCGACGGCAGGTTTTGTCGAGGCACTCAACGTGGCGGCTCACGGTTTCGATTTTGGTCCTCGCGCGACGATTTCGGCTGCCACGTCTGCGACTGAGATGTTGGATTGCTGGGAGACTTCGGTCAGTACGTCGAACGCGTGGAGGGCATCGAGGCCGAATCGTTCCATGATCATGCCCTTGGCCTGACCGATGATGTCTCTGCTATTGAGTGCGGACTTAAACTGCAGCTCTGTGTCCTGGGCGATGAACGCGTTCGCGACGTGGGTCGCCAGCATTGCGCCCATCGCTTCGGCTTCGGCGGTAAAGACATCGGGTGTGAGTCCGAACAGATTCAGTGCCCCCATTCGGCCGTTGTGGGTGTAGAGCTGGAACGACAACATGGCGTGGACACCAGCTGCTATCGCCGACTTGGCGAACTGGGGCCACCGCGAATCCTCGCGCAGGTCGTTGCACAAGATCACCGAATGACCGACTGCAGCGTCCAGACACGGTCCCTCACGAAATCGCTGCTGCACACCATCGAGGTCTATGGCCAGTTGTGAGGTCGCGGCCAGCGACCGAAACAGGTCGGGACCCGAAATCAATAGCACATCGGCGGAGTCCACACCGGGAATCAATTCAACCGCCGTGGCCGTCGCACTCTGCAGAATGGCATCGATTTCCGTTGGCCTGGCAGCCTTTTGGGTCAGCTCCGCCATAATTTGACGAAACACCTCGGCATACTCGCGATCATCCACGACGGCACCTTCTCCCACATTGGTGAAGCGAGGTGTCCGCAAAGGAAATGATGACGGCAGAGACTCGGCTCTGAACCGTCACACTGGGTGAACTCGACGCACAGCAATTTGCTGTCTCTCACGCAAATATTACTCTGCTGTCGCACGTAGATGGTCATGTTGTGCTCTTGAAGTGTTCTTTGGCCAGTCGCTACCATCATCTGCTCAGACATTCTGGGGCTGGCACGACAAACAATTACCCGACGCAACGGTGATTTGGACGACGCCGTCCGGGCGAACCTACGTCACAACCCGGGCAGCGCGCTGCTCTTCCCCACCCTGTGCGCACCCGCCGGCGACATCCCCACACGCGATCCCGCGCTCGCCGACCGTTGCGGCGACCGGACGGCGATGATGCCGCTGCGAACGACGACTCGGGCCCAAAACAGGGCCCATTACATCGCCACCCAGCGCCAGCACAATCGGGCGGTCCGGCAACCCGCAAGCCCACGCCAGTCGGCTTACTCTGGTCCGGCCCCACCGGGCGACAGCGACAATGAGCCACCGCCATTCTGACGGTCGCTCAACGGTTTACGCAGACGTGATGGCGAAGAGGCGCCACTCGCCGGGCACACCCTTGAGCTCGTGAGAGCCGCGCTCTTCAAACTCAAGCCCTGACCCGATCACGAGGTCGCGCAATGTGCTGGACACAAGCACGTCGTTCGGCCCTGCCAGGGCGCTCACGCGCGCACCGATGTGCACGGCGATCCCTCCGATGTCGTCGCCGCGGACCTCGCATTCGCCGGTGTGCAACCCGGCGCGCACCTCGATGCCGAGCGCCTGCACCGCGTCGCGAATCGCCATGGCGCAGCGGATCGCACGCTGCGGGCCGTCGAACATGGCGAGGAAGCCGTCACCCGAGGTGTTCACCTCGCGGCCCCGAAACCGAGCCAGCTGCGACCGCACCACGGCATCGTGCGCGTCAAGCAGCGCATGCCAGTCACGGTCACCCATTTCGGCGGCCCGCCGCGTCGAGTCCACGATGTCAGTGAACAACACTGTGGCCAGCACCCGATCATCGGGCACATCAGGCTGTTGTCCGGTGAGGAACTCGGTGATCTCCTGAAACGACGACCGCCACGGTTCAACGAAGTGGTAGAGGTTGCGCCCCGGCAGCTCGACGTACTTCGCGCCCGAGATGTGATCAGCGACGTCCTTGCCCCACTCCGCCGGGACTAACGGGTCGTCGGTGTGATGCAGGACGAGGGTTGGCACGTGAATTGTCGGAAGCACTGCCCGCACGTCCATGTCGGCAATGAGAGGCATCGTGAGGGCGACGGTTGCTGGGCTCGCCGCCAGGCGTTCGTACCGTGCCCACATTGCCCGGATCTCCTCGTTCCACGGCATGTCCGGATTCGAGAGATGCTGCCACTTCCCCGTGCCCCACATGGCGACATAGGCAGCGGCATTTTCCTCGAGGGCTGCTCCTGCTGTGCGTTCAGCCATCGGATCCGCGAAGCCCTCTAGCACGACCAGCGCGGATGTCCGCGACGGATGTGTTGCCGCGAACAGCGCCGCTGCCGCGAATGCGCCATTGTTTGCGACGAGGACCGCTTCGCTGCTCCCGAGATCGTCGAGCACCGCGGTGATGCTGTCGGCCCATTGCTCCAAGGTTGGCAGCGCGCCCGATGTAAAGGGATCGGACACTCCCGTGCCGGGCTGGTCGAAGAAGACGAGTCGACCGAGCGATGTCATCGCCTCGACCCACCCTTGAAGCGACGGCAGCTCCGGAAAGACCTCACAGTTTGTGGAGGGAAAGACCCACACGATGTCGCGGGGACCTTCACGCGACGCGCGATAGGCGACACGCAAGTCCCCGTTCATCGCGTAGCGCGTCTCCGAGAACATTGCGGAAGTCTAAGCCGGGAAGCGAGTCGGATGTCCCGCCCTTTCAGGGGCAGGTGGCGTCGATTGTGAAGGGCTTGCTGACTTGCTGGCCCCCGTTGTCCATACCGGTGGCAGTGCGGGTGATGTGGTAGCTATTGCCGGTTTTGGTGGCACCGGCGTTGTTACCGGGCGCGCCTTCGGTGAAGCTCAGCACCACGCCATTGATCGTGCCGAGCCCGACGTCATGGACCGCCGACGCGTCGGGCTCCAGCCCGACGATGACGCCGGTGATCGCCTCGCCGATGGCGATGGAAAACTTGCCGTTGTTCGTCGCGCACACCACTGGGCCGCTGACATTCTGGGGCTGGCCGTCGACCGTGACCTTTGTTTCTCCTGCGGCCGCAGCGGGACTGCTGCTCGATGGCGTCGACGAGTTGGACGACGGACCGGACGCTTTGTTGCCGCTGGAACAGCCGGCCGCGCCCGCAACGATCGTCACGGCGGCAATGGCGATCAACAACTCACGCTTCACAAAGTGGCCGCGCGATTATTTGCTGGGCAAACCGGCAATGAACTTCTGAGTCTCCTCCCAGGAGGGTAGGAGACCGGATTTGCGCACTTCATCGAGGTTGGGAGCAGCCGCGTCGCGGTCCGACAAGCTTGGCGCGGCGCCGTCGACCAAAGGCCAGTCGATTGCCAGCGAGGGATCGGTGGCACAAATGGTGTGCTCGCGCTGCGGGTCGTACTCCGCCGAGCACAAGTACATGACCGTCGAATTGTCTTGCAGCGCAAGGAAGCCGTGAGCGAGACCCTCAGAGACGTAGATCGTCCTGCGGTCGGAGTCGTCGAGCACAACTGAATCCCAGCGGCCGAATGTCGGTGAACCCAAACGGATATCGACGACGACGTCGAACACCGAGCCGGACACGCAGGTCACATACTTGGCCTGGCTCGGTGGCAGTTGGGCGAAGTGCAGCCCACGCAGCACACCGGACGCCGAGACCGAGCAGTTGGCTTGCCGGACGTCGAACGAGTGACCGGCAAAGCCGGTGAACCCGCGATCGGTGAGCCATTCGAAGAACAGCCCGCGGGAGTCACCGTGGATCCCAGGAGTGATTTCCCAGGCGCCGGGGATGTCGAGCTCGCGAACTTTCATCTCACTGACCACGTTCTTCGTAACGGGCCTCGGCGGCGTCCTTGAGCGGACGCCACCAGGATTCGTTGGCCCGGTACCAGTCAATGGTGGCGCGCAGACCCTCGTCGAAGTCGGTGTGCTTTGGCGCCCAACATAATTCGTCGCACAAGGCCGACGGGTCGATAGCGTACCGCAGGTCGTGACCGACGCGGTCGGTGACCTGGTCGAAGTCGTCGGGCTCGCGACCCATCATCTGCAGCAGCGTGCGCAGCACCGTGAGGTTGTCGCGCTCGCCCTCGGCGCTGATCAGGTAGGTCCGGCCGATCTCGCCCTTGTCCAGGATCCGCCAGACCGCGCTGTTGTGGTCGTCGACGTGGATCCAGTCGCGAACGTTGGCACCGCTGCCATACAACATGGGCCGCCGGCCGGTGAGCACGTTGGTGATCTGGCGCGGTATGAATTTCTCGACGTGCTGATACGGCCCGTAGTTGTTGGAGCAATTGGAGATTGTCGCGCGTACCCCATACGACCGCACCCAGGCCCGGACCAGCATGTCGGCGGCGGCTTTGGTCGCCGAGTACGGACTCGACGGGTTGTAGGGCGTCGACTCGGTGAACCGCTGTGGGTCGTCGAGCTCCAGGTCGCCGTAGACCTCATCGGTCGAGATGTGGTGTAGCCGCGCACCGTATTGGCGTACCGCTTCCAGGATGGTGTACGTCCCGATCACGTTGGTGTGCAGAAACGGCTCCGGGTCGTCCAGCGCGTTGTCCACGTGGCTTTCAGCTGCGAAATGCACGACCGCGTCGGACTCGGCGACCAGCGTGGCAACCAGCGCGGCGTCGGTGATGTCGCCCTCCACCAGCCTGATGGCATCGTCGACGTCGCCCAGCGACTCGCGCCGCCCGGCGTAGGTCATGGCGTCGAGCACCGTCACCGACACGTCGGGACGCTCGCGCACGGTGCTGTGGACGAAATTGGTGCCGATGAACCCGGCGCCACCGGTGACCAGCAGGCGCATGATCAAACCCTAACTGAGCGGGGTGGTCAGTTTGCGCGACTTAGCCCCAGCGGCCCGGCCAGTTCGCTCAGCGCAGGCAGTAGCGTTTCTTCGTTCCAGCCGCCCAGCACCTGGATCGCCACGTGGTCGGCGCCGGCTTCGCAATGCTCGTTGAGGCGTTGCGCGATGGCCTCCGGCGTGCCGTAGGCAACCACCGCGTCGATCAGCCTGTTGCTGCCCGGCTTTCGCACGTCGTCGTGGGTGAATCCCATCCGCAGCCAGCTGTTGACGTAGTTGCTCAGGCCCAGATAGTGATCGACCGTCTCGCGGGCGACTGCACGCGCTTTGTCACGGTCGGTGGTGAGCACCACTTTGTGTTCCGGCGCCAGGAACACCGACTTGCCCACCTGTTCGCGTGCCTTGGCCGTGTGTTGCGGTGTGGTCAGGTACGGGTGCGCGCCTGCGCTGCGTTCTGCTGCCAGTCGCAACACCCGCGGCCCGAGCGCCGCCAGCACCCGACGGCTGGTCGGCACCATCGCGGCATCGAGTTCGTCGAGGTAATCCACCAATGCGTCGTAGGGCTTTATGTACTCCTCGGTGTGTTCGCGGTGACCTACCCCGATGCCGAGCAAAAACCTTCCCGGATAGGCGTTTTCGATGCGTTCAAAAGACTCGGCGACGGCCGGTGCCGGTGCGGACCAGATATTGACGATCCCGGTGGCCAGTTGCAGCGAGGTGGTCTGCGCCAGGGCCGGCTCGACCCAGGCCAGGTCGGCGCCGGGTGATCCCCCGATCCAGGCGGCGCGGTAGCCGAGCGATTCGATCCCTGCGGCCAATTCCGGGGTGATGGAACGGGTAGGCAGCCACGCACCGAAACGACCCAGGTCGGGTTTCAGTGAAACTGCCTCGGTCATTTGAGTCCCCCTCCGCGTCTGCTAGCTCAGTCCAAGCGGCCCCGCCAGCTCAGCCAGTGCCGATACCAGGTTTTCATCTTTGGCAAGGACCTGTACGGGCACGTGGTCGGCCCCGGCGTCGAGGTGTTCCTTCAGCCGTGCCGCGATCTGGTCCACGGTGCCATAGGCCACCACCGCATCCACCAGGCGGTCGCTTCCCGGGCGGGTGACTTCCTCTTCGGAAAAGCCCAGCCGCTTCCAGTTGTTGCGGTAATTGGCCAGGTTGAAATAGATGTCGAGCGCCTTGCGGCCGACCGCGCGTGCCTTTTCCGCGTCGCTGGTCAGCACCACCTTGTGCTCGGGCGCCAGGAACGTCGACGGGCCGATCAACTCGCGGGCCTGCGCGGTGTGCTCGGGGGTGGTCAGGTAGGGGTGGGCGCCGGCACTGCGTCGGGCGGACAGCTTCAGAACCCCTGGACCCAGGGCTGCCACCACGCGCCGGTCGGCGGGCACACCGTACTCATCAAGCTGGTTCAAGTAGTCCACCAGCGCGTCGTAGGGCTTGCGGTATTCGCTGACGGCTTCCGGGTGGCCTACGCCGATACCGAGCAGGAAGCGGCCCGGGTAGGCCTTGTCGATCCGGTGGAACGACTCGGCGACCGGCTGGGCGGGCGCCGTCCAGATGTTGACGATGCCGGTGGCCACCTGCAGTGTGCTCGTCGCTTCGAGGATGGGTTCGACCCAGGCCAGCTCGGCGGGTGGTGAACCCCCCACCCAAACTGCCCCGTATCCCAGGGACTCGATCTCTTTGGCTTGTTGGGGCGTGACGCCGCGTCCGAACGATCCGAACCGGCCGAGATTGGGCTTGCTAGCAGCAGAATCGGTCATGGTGGCTGCAACCGGGAGTGTGGGGGAGCTATTCCTCGGGTGCTACATCATCCACAACTGGCGCAATCTCCAGCGGCAGCAGCACGATGAACCGCGTATCGCCGGGCACCGATTCCACCCGCAGGTCTCCCCGATGTTTCTTCACCACGATGTTCCAGGCCAGATCCAGCCCGAGGCCGGTGCCTTCCCCGAATGGCTTGGTGGTGAAGAACGGCTCGAAGATGTGCTCGCGGACGTCTTCGGGAACCCCCGGCCCGGTGTCGCAGATCTCGACTCGGGCCATGCTCTCGCCATCCCTGCAGGTGCGGACGGTCAGCGTGCCGCCTTCATCGCGCATCGCGGCGATGGCGTTGTCGATAATGTTGGTCCACACCTGATTGAGATCGCCTGGATAGCAAGGAATTTCGGGTAGCGATTTGTCGAAATCCTTGATTACCGTGACCGCTTTAGTGTCCTTGCTGGCGTCTTTGCTCAACCGGTCGGCGAACATCGAGAGCGTGCTGCGCAGCAGTTCATGCACATCGGCCACCTGGAACGGGGCCCGGTCCATCTGGGAGTACTGCCTGGCGTCGGCGACCAACGCCGAAATCCGCTTGCTCGCTTCAGAAATCTGGTTCATCAGGAGCTCGCTTTCGATGGTGTAGCTGATCCAGCGGATCGCCTCGTCCAACGATGTCGACGCCTCCAATTCCTCTGCGGCCGCGGCAATCCGCTCCAGCCAATCGGTGTCGATGCCGCCTTCGACGAATGTCGGTGCGATGTCCCATCCGCCCTCGATGCCGTGGTCGTCCAGCCATTCGCCGACCGCATCCTCGCGGTCGGCGGTTTCGATCGCGCTCAGGTGCTGCGAGGCCGACTTGGCGACTTGTTCGGCGATCGCTTCCTGCAGCCGCACCAGCGCGTTCAGCGTCTCGGGCGTGACGGTGCCGTCGGCGAGCATCGCCAGTTTTGACCGCATGCGGGCGATTCGGCCGCGTAGGTCGTCGGCGGCTCGCGCGATCGCCGCCGCGGGATTGTTCAGCTGATGGGTCAGACCGGCCGACAACCGGCCCAAAGCCAGTAGCTTCTCCCGGTTGTCGATGATCCGGCGGGTCCGCGCCTGGCCGACGGCGATCCCGTCGAGCAGGTGGACCGCCATCGGGAACTGGTCCTTCATGAACTTGGCGAACACTGGTGCGTCCATGACGAAAAACCGGGACGGCTTGGTCGCGTGCACCGATGCGTCGTAGCTCTGCTGCGGTTGGCCGGTGAACGCTTTCCAGGCGCCGCAATAAACCCCGCGCTGCGAGGTCCGGTTGGTTTCGATGTCCTGGCCGCCGGAGTGCTTCGACATCGCGAGTTCCCCATCCATGAGGACGTAGAAGCAGGTCGCGGGTTCGCCTTCAATGCAGATCGGACCCGGCTGGTAGTCCTCGATGTGCCCGTTGGTGCACAACACGGCGAGCTGCTCGTCGGTCAGGGCCTCGAACAGGAACAGGGTGCGCAGCTCGTCGGGCTCACACGGTGTCTTGGTGGTCATGCCGTCATGACTCCGACAGGTAGCGGTGGACCAGCATCACGGCCATCGACCCTTCGCCGACCGCGGCCGCGACCCGTTTGGCGGAATCGGCGCGCACATCACCTGCAACAAACACACCCGGCACACTTGTTTCCAAATGGTGCGGTGGCCTGTCCAGCGTCCAGCCGCACACGTCCTGCAAATCGGGTCCGGTGAGGATGAACCCCAGGTCGTCGCGCGCCACGACACCGTCGAGCCACTTGGTGCGGGGTGTCGCGCCGATGAAGCAACACATGCGCGAGGCCATCACCGTCTCCCGCTCTCCGGTCTGCTTGTTCTCCAGGACGAGGCTGGTCAGGTGGTCGTCCTCGCCGGTCGCCTCGACGACCTCGGTGCAGGTGCGGACGTGGATGTTGTCCCTGCCCTCGATCTGCTGGATGAGGTAATAGGACATCGAGGCGGCGAGCGACGGCCCACGCACGAGCAGCGTCACCGACTTCGCCTCGCGCGACATGAACATGGCCGCCTGACCCGCCGAGTTCGCGCCGCCGACGATGTAGACGTCTTCGCCGGCGCACTCCGACGAGTCGGACACCGAGGCGCCGTAGTAGACGCCGCGGCCGATGAAGTCGCAGGCGGTGTTGTCCGGGTCGTCCCAGCAGCCGGGCGCCTGCAGCTGGCGGTAGTCGACGCCGGTGGCCAGGATGACGGCCTGGGCGCCGATGGTGCTGCCGTCTTCGAACTTGATCGTGCGGGCCTGGCCGCTGACGTCGAGCCCGACTGCCTTACGGGTGGTGATGACCTCGGCGCCGAACCGCTCGGCCTGCCTGCGAGCCGATGTCGTCAGCTCGGCGCCCGAGACGCCGGTGGGGAAGCCGAGGTAGTTCTCGATCCTCGAGCTGCGGCCTGCCTGCCCGCCCGTGGTCGTGCTCTCGATGAGCACGGTTTTCAGCCCCTCGGATGCGCCGTACACGGCTGCGGCTAGACCGGCGGGGCCGCCGCCGATGACGGCGAGTTCGTACATCTCCAACAATGGGGTGGTGGACAACCCGAGCATGTCGGCCAGCTCCGTGTTGGTCGGCTGGACGAGGGTTTCACCGCCCTCGGTGATCACCACGGGCAGCTGCAGGCCGTCGAGGCCCGCGGCGTCCAGCAACTGCTTGCCCTTGGATTCGTCGGCCATGTAGGAGCGGAACGAGTGCTGGTTGCGGGCCAGGAACTGGCGCACCTCCCACGACCGGGGATTCCAGCGGTGGCCGATCACCTTGGTGACGGGGATCGCGCGATCACCCTGGGCGCGCCAGGACTCCAACAGGCCGTCGATCACCGGGTAGAGCTTTTCCTCGGGTGGATCCCACGGCTTGAGCAGGTAGTGGTCCAGGTCGACGACGTTGATCGCGTCGATGGCCGCGTGTGTGTCGGCGTATGCGGTCAGCAGCACCCGACGCGCCAGTGGATAGATATCCATGGCTTCTTCCAGGAACTCGATGCCGCTCATGCCGGGCATCCGGTAGTCGGCGACGAACACCGCGATGGCGTCGCCCCGCAGCTTGAGCTCGTTGATCGTCTCGAGCGCGTCCGGACCGGATTCGGCGCGCACGATCCGGTACCGCTCGCCGTAGTGGCGGCGCAGATCGCGGGCGACGGCCCTGGAGACGGCAGGGTCGTCGTCGACGCTGAGGATTACGGGTTTGCGGGGCTGGGGATCGGGTCCAGTCATCGCCCTTAAGTATGCTCCCGCTGTCCAGCGGATATGCAGTCGAGCCGGTGGCCCTGAGGTGGCCGTTCAGCGATTTTGGGGCACGCCGCCGAGCAGGTAGTATGGACCAACGGTGCGGCATCCGCGCCGGCTTTTGTGTGCCCCGTCCCTAGGAATTTCCTGTCACCGGCTCACGTTTTGAAGTCGGTGTCAATGTTGCGCCGATCCGGCGCAGACGAGAACGAAACTAAACGACGAGGATTTCTGAGAGGTTATGGCCAAAAAGGACGGCGCCATCGAGGTCGAGGGCCGCGTGGTCGAGCCCTTGCCCAATGCGATGTTCCGCATTGAGCTCGAGAACGGCCACAAGGTGCTTGCCCACATCAGCGGCAAGATGCGGCAGCACTACATCCGCATCCTGCCCGAGGACCGGGTGGTGGTGGAGTTGTCTCCCTACGACCTGTCCCGGGGCCGCATCGTGTACCGGTACAAGTAAAAGTCCGAACCAGAACCGACGAGTAGACAGAACAGGATCGAAACAGCCGTGAAGGTGAACCCGAGCGTCAAGCCAATCTGTGACAAGTGCAGGGTGATCCGTCGGCATGGGCGGGTCATGGTGATCTGCTCAGATCCGCGCCACAAGCAGCGACAGGGCTAGCGGGGCGTTTAACAACTGAATGCAGACCTCCCAGCACCAGTGAGCGGCTGGCATCTATAGAGATGGGCCAGCTCATCCACGCCCGGACGGAGGCCGGGCCCCGCAACAGGCGGGAACGGACTGGGACCAGACCTCCGCTTAGAAAGAGGAAACGCCACCTATGGCTCGACTAGTAGGCGTCGATCTGCCGCGCGACAAGCGGATGGAGGTCGCGCTGACCTACATCTTCGGCATCGGCCGTACCCGCTCCAACGAGATCCTGGCGGCCACTGGCATCGACAAGGATCTGCGCACCCGCGATCTCACCGATGACCAGGTGACCCACCTGCGTGACTACATCGAAGCCAATCTCAAGGTGGAGGGTGATCTGCGCCGTGAGACGCAGGCCGACATCCGCCGCAAGATCGAGATCGGCTGCTACCAGGGTCTGCGGCACCGCCGCGGCATGCCGGTGCGTGGCCAGCGGACAAAGACCAACGCGCGGACCCGCAAGGGACCCAAGCGCACCATCGCAGGCAAGAAGAAGGCCAGGTAACCGATGCCACCGAAGAAGGCAAGTCCTGCCGCACCCAAGAAGGGGCAGCACAAGACCCGTAAGCGGGAAAAGAAGAACATCCCGCACGGCGCCGCTCACATCAAGAGCACGTTCAACAACACGATCGTGACGATCACCGACCCGGTGGGCAACGTCATCGCCTGGGCGTCGTCCGGCAATGTCGGCTTCAAGGGCTCGCGCAAGTCGACCCCGTTCGCCGCTCAGCTGGCCGCCGAGAACGCCGCACGCAAGGCCCAGGAGCACGGAGTGCGCAAGGTCGACGTGTTCGTGAAGGGCCCGGGCTCGGGCCGGGAGACCGCGATCCGCTCGCTGCAGGCCGCGGGCCTCGAGGTCGGCGCGATCTCCGACGTCACCCCCCAGCCGCACAACGGATGTCGTCCGCCCAAGCGACGCAGGGTCTAGGGAGGAAGAAACAATCCATGGCTCGTTACACCGGACCCATCACTCGCAAATCGCGCCGGTTCCGCACCGACCTCGTCGGCGGCGACCAGGCCTTCGAGAAGCGTCCCTACCCGCCCGGCCAGCACGGCCGCGCGCGGATCAAGGAAAGCGAATATCTGCTGCAGCTGCAGGAGAAGCAGAAGGCCCGCTTCACCTACGGCGTAATGGAAAAGCAGTTCCGCCGCTATTACGCGGAGGCGGCGGGCCGTCCCGGCAAGACCGGTGACGAGCTGCTGCAGATCCTGGAAAGCCGGCTGGACAACGTGATCTACCGCGCCGGGCTGGCTCGCACCCGCCGGATGGCCCGTCAGCTCGTCACCCACGGCCACTTCACGGTCAACGGCGTGCGCGTCGACGTCCCCAGCTACCGGGTGTCGCAGCACGACATCATCGACGTGCGAGACAAGTCGGTCAACACGGTGCCGTTCCAGATCGCGCGGGAGACCGCGGGTGAGCGCCCGATCCCGAGCTGGCTGCAGATCGTGGGGGAGCGCCAGCGCATCCTGATCCACCAATTGCCCGAGCGTGCGCAGATCGAGGTGCCGCTCACTGAGCAGCTGATCGTCGAGTACTACTCGAAGTAAGAAGACCCCCTGCACCAGCCGGTGCAGGACACCTGAGCGGCATCAAATAGCGGGTGCCGAGAAGGAGAAGAAGAAACACCATGCTGATCTCACAGCGCCCCTCACTGTCGGAGGAGATCCTCACCGACAGCCGGTCCCAGTTCGTCATCGAACCGTTGGAGCCGGGATTTGGTTACACCCTGGGCAATTCGCTGCGGCGGACCCTGCTGTCGTCGATTCCCGGCGCGGCGGTCACCAGCATTCGCATCGATGGCGTGCTGCACGAGTTCACCACCGTGCCCGGTGTCAAAGAAGATGTCACCGCCATCATCTTGAACCTCAAGGGCCTGGTCGTGTCCTCGGAGGAGGACGAGCCGGTCACCATGTACCTGCGCAAGCAAGGTCCCGGTGCGGTCACCGCGGGTGACATCGTGCCGCCCGCCGGTGTCACCGTGCACAACCCCGGCATGCACATAGCGACGCTGAACGACAAGGGCAAGCTCGAGGTCGAGCTGGTTGTCGAGCGTGGCCGTGGCTATGTCCCGGCAGTGCAGAACCGGGCTTCTGGAGCCGAAATCGGCCGTATCCCAGTCGATTCCATCTACTCGCCGGTGCTCAAGGTGACCTACAAGGTGGATGCCACCCGTGTCGAGCAGCGCACCGACTTCGACAAGCTGATCCTGGACGTGGAGACCAAGAGTTCGATCACCCCCCGCGACGCGCTCGCATCGGCGGGTAAGACCCTGGTCGAATTGTTCGGCCTGGCACGCGAACTCAACATCGAGGCCGAAGGCATCGAGATCGGGCCGTCGCCGGCCGAGGCCGACCACATCGCGTCGTTCGCGCTGCCGATCGACGACCTGGATCTGACCGTGCGGTCCTACAACTGCCTCAAGCGCGAGGGTGTGCACACCGTCGGCGAGCTGGTGTCGCGCACCGAGTCCGACCTGCTCGACATCCGCAACTTCGGCCAGAAGTCCATCGACGAGGTGAAGGTCAAGCTGCACCAGCTGGGTCTGTCGCTCAAGGACAGCCCGCCGAGCTTCGACCCGTCGGATGTTGCGGGCTACGACGTCGCCACCGGCACCTGGTCCAGCGAGGGTGCCTACGACGACCAGGACTACGCCGAAACCGAACAGCTCTAACGGCTTTGAGAATCTAGACAGGAGCGTCAGCAATGCCCAAGCCCACCAAGGGCCCTCGCCTCGGCGGGTCGTCTTCGCACCAGAAGGCCCTTCTGGCCAACCTGGCCACGTCGCTGTTCGAGCACGGTCGGATCAAGACGACCGAGCCGAAGGCTCGTGCGCTGCGGCCGTACGCGGAGAAGCTGATCACGCACGCGAAAAAGGGCACGCTGCACAACCGTCGAGAGGTTCTCAAGAAGATCCGCGACAAGGACGTGGTGCACGCCTTGTTCGAGGAGATCGGGCCGTTCTACGCCGACCGCAACGGTGGATACATCCGCATCATCAAGGTCGAGGCGCGTAAGGGCGACAACGCCCCGATGGCCGTGATCGAACTGGTGCGGGAAAAGACGGTGACATCGGAGGCCGATCGGGCACGTCGGGTGAAAGCCTCGAAGAAGACGGATGCACCCGTGGCAGCAGCCGCGGCGCCGCAGGCGGCGGTCGAGCCTGAGGCGGCGGAGGGTCCGACGGCCGAGGACGTGTCCAGACGGCTGAGGCTGAGACGGCCGCGGCCGAGACGGCTGAGGCTGAGACGGCTGAGGCCGAAGAGGCTCCCGCCGAGGAGGCCCCCGCTGAGGAGGCCCCCGCCGACGAGTCCGCCGACGAGTCCGACGAGGCCGCCGAGAATTAGCGAGGACGTCCGTCTCCGGCTCGATATCGCCTACGACGGAACGGATTTCGCGGGCTGGGCAACTCAGGCCGGGCAGCGCACTGTCGGCGGCGTTCTCGATGAGGCGCTGACGACGGTTTTCCGCACCTCGGTGCGGCTGCGCGCTGCCGGGCGCACCGACACGGGAGTGCACGCCACCGGACAGGTGGCCCACGTCGATGTGCCGGGCGACGCGTTGCCGAACGCTTATCCGCGCTCACCGCGCGCCGGTGAACCGGAATTCCTGCCGCTGCTCCGGCGTCTGGGCCGGTTCCTGCCTACCGATGTCCGGGTCCTCCGCATCGCCCGAGCCCCGGCGGGTTTCGATGCCCGCTTCTCGGCGCTGCGCCGGCATTACATCTACCGGTTGTCCACAGCGCCCTACGGCGTGGAGCCGCAGCAGGCGCGCTATGTCACCGCCTGGCCGCGCACACTGGATCTGGATGCGATGAGCAGGGCGTCGCGAGATCTGTTGGGGTTGCATGACTTTGCGGCGTTTTGCCGTCAGCGCGATGGCGCCACCACGATTCGCGATCTGCAGCGGTTGGACTGGTCGCGCGAGGGCGAGTTGATCACCGCGCATGTGACCGCCGACGCGTTCTGCTGGTCGATGGTGCGCTCACTGGTCGGGGCGCTGCTGGCCGTTGGCGAGCATAGGCGTGCGGTTACCTGGTGCCGTGACCTGCTCACCGCGACAGACCGGTCCAGCGATTTCGCGGCCGCGCCTGCGCACGGCTTGACGCTGATCGGCGTGGACTATCCACCCGATGACGAACTCGCGTCGCGGATCTTGATCACCCGGGATCTGCGCTCGCGGGACTAGAGCTAGCGGTTCGCTACAGCCTGCTGGCGGCGAAGCTGGCGGCCTGATCGACCAGTCCGGAGTTGATGTACGACGGCTGCAGATGCGCCGACCACGTTGTGCCATCAGAACAGATCGGGTCGCCGCTTGCGCACTGGTCGATCGTCTTGCCGGCGAAGGCCGGGCTGAAATCGGGGACCGGGCCGAGAACACGCCGGGTGCCGTTGCCGAACATCGCGACCGCTGCGACGTGTTGATCCATGCCCGGCGGCAGGGGGTTGTTGAACCCGAATCCCGGTTTGGTCACCGCGACCACGAGGTCGGCTGCTACGGCACCCAGCGAATATCCGCCGAGCACTTCGCGGGTGTTCGGGCAATGTTTCGCCATGGATTGAACGTGGGCGCTCATGTCGTAGGCGCCCTTCGCAGGATCCACGTCAGCGGGATAGTTGACCCCATACGACCCGACCGGCATGTGCGCCTTGCCCTGCAACGAATTGACGAATGCGTCGCCGACGAAGCCAACGCCGGGTGGCTCCTCTCGGCCCCGGGCGAACACCACTTCGGCACCCGGGCACGCCGCCGATGCCCGCGGAATCGGCGGCGCTGACGGGAAAGGTACTGCCGCCGGTGCAATCACCAACGCCGCGGCGAGCAACGCCGCGGCCGCGAAACCGGCCAAGCGGTATGCAGCATTTGACCGTTTACCCGAACTCGCCTGTGGCACTGGGTCAACCGGGCGTCGTAGCCTCATGGGCCCGATATTAACGGGCTAGCCGACGTCGTCAGCGGATCATCGCGGGCGGTTCGGCCGGGTCCTGTTCGTCAGCGAACCACCGAGACCAAATCAGGCTCAGGCGTTGGCGCCGCAGGTGTGGGCGCGGCAGGCGTGGGCGCCGTAGGCGCAGGATCGTGTATCGACGGGCCAGACCCAGGCGCCTGCGGTGCAGACCCAGGCGACTGCGGGCCGTATCCCGGTGACTGTGGGCCGTACCCCGGCGACTGCGGGCCGTATCCCGGTGACTGGGGGCCGTACCCCGGCGTCTGCGGGCCGTATCCCGGTGACTGGGGGCCGTATCCCGGTGACTGGGGGCCGTACCCCTGCGGCGGCCCATACCCGGGTACCTGCTGGCCGGTTCCGGCCAAAAGCTTGGACGCAACGAAAGCCGCTGCCTGAGTGGTGTACACGGGGATATACCCCTCGGTGTGTCCGCTCCACTCGTTGCCCTGTCCCGCGTGACAGATCGGGTCGTTGGGGTTGCACAGGTCGATCGCCTTTGAACCGAACATCGCGCTCTGGGCCGGCAGCGATCCTCCGGCGCGGTCAGCAATGTCGCCAAACGTGGCAACCGCCGCGACGTGGCTCGCGAGATCCGCCGGTAGCGAGCTGCCAAAGTTGATGCCCCCGATAGGAACGCCGGCCACGATGTCGATCACGGACGCGCCTTGCGAGTAGCCACCCAACACGATCTTGGTGTTCGGGCATTTCGACACCGTGTTCTTGACGTGATTGATTACGTCGTTGGCGCCGTCACCGCCGTGCAGCTGCAGCTTGCTGGCGGCGTAGTTCACCCCGTATGTCGAGATGTTCATGCCGCCGGTCTGCTGGCGCAGCGAGTCGACGAAGGAGTCACCGACCCGGCCCATGCCGGGTGGCTCGTTGGTACCCCGTGCGAAAACGACCTCGGCGTCCGAGCAGTTATCGGCGGAGGCGACCGGCGTCGCGCTTGGGAAGGCGAGCAGGCCGGCGGCGGTGACCAGTGCGGAAGCGCCCACGCCGACCCAACGACCTGTCGACCGCGCGCTGCCCGCCCGAGGGCTACGTATGCGGTGAGTAAACACCCCGTAACTTTACCCGCATCAGGGAAAGACGAAACTCGAGCGACCTGTGGATAAACCTGCGCAGTGTGCTCAACCTGCCGTTTAACGTGAAGCGGAAATCCAGATTCGACAAGTTTCCCGGGGGGATTTTGGATCCTTTATTGCCCCGACAATCGCAAACCCGCCTACAAATCAGCGGTTACCGATTTCTGCTGCGTCGAATCGAGTGCGTGTTGCTGAGCGGAGATACCAGCATCGCCGGCCAACACCTGCGGGCACGGACCGTATCGCTGACGGTGGGGTGTGTGCTGGCAGCCATCGCCGTGGCTGGATCTGGATTTCTTGCTTTGCTACGGCCCCAGGCAGCGTTTGATCACGCGCGGATTGTGATGGGTCGAGAATCCGGAGCGCTGTACGTGCGAGTGGGCGACACCTGGCATCCGGTGCTGAACCTGGCGTCGGCGCGGTTGATCGCGGCGACCGATGCCAACCCGCAGCCGGTGCGCGAGTCTGAATTGGCCCGCACCAAACGCGGTGCGCTGCTGGGTATCCCGGGTGCACCACAGCTTCTCGGCCCTCCGCTGTCGGCTGATGAATCGGTGTGGACGATCTGCGATACGGATAGTAATGCGGCAACGACGATCGTCATCGGGCCCGACGGAGGATCGGCCGTCCGCCGCTTGGGTCCCGAGCAGGCCATCGTGGTCGCTCCCGGCTCGGGCTCGCCGACCTACCTGCTCTACAACGGACAGCGGGCAGTGGTGGATCTTGCCGATACCGTGGTGGTGCGTGCTCTGAGACTGGAGGGCCGCGCGCCGCATGTCGTCTCGCAGTCATTGCTGAAGGCCGTCCCCGAGGCGCCGCCGATCACGCCTCCGCGAATTCGCGACGTGGGCGGAAAGGCCGCCGGACTGCCCGGATTTCCGGTGGGCAGTGTGTTGCGCATCACACGTGCCGATGGTGACGAGTATTACGTCGTTTTGGCCGCCGGTGTGCAGCGAATCGGTCAGGTCACCGCGGATCTATTGCGTTTCAGCAATTCGCGGGGCAGCACGAACATCATCACGGTGGCGCCGGATGCGATCCGCGCCGCGCCGATCGTTACCACGCTGCCGGTGGCGAGTTTCCCAGACCGCGCACCAAGCGACGGTGGCTTGAACACTGCCGATAGCACCGTGTGCGCGACTTGGGCGCCGGCCGCGTCCGGGCATTTTGACGTCGCTTTCGTGGCGGGCAGCGGGCTGCCGGTGCCGGCCGGTCAGGTGCCGGTGACCTTGTCACAGGCCGACGGACGCGGTCCTGCGCTGGACGCGGTATACCTGCCGCCCACCCGAAGCGCCTATGTGCGGGGCAATGGCCAAGCCGGCGCACGGTACCTCGTCACCGACACCGGGGTGCGGTTCGTGATTCACGACGACGACGCCGCACACAACCTCGGGCTGCCGCCGGCTGCGCTCCCCGCGCCGTGGCCGATGCTGGCGGCCTTGCCGTCTGGACCCGAATTGAGCAGACAGGACGCGTCAGTCGCTCGGGACATTGTGGCGGGACCCCCTTAACCGGCCGCTGGCCGCGCCGACGACAAGGGCCGCCACCAGCGCAACCAAGCAGATCGCAGCGCCGCCCAAGGCGGTGTTGCGACCTTGACGATCAAGCGGCGCCGGTGCCAGAGGAGGAGGGATCGGCACCGGCGCCGGGCCTGGTTTGGAGGTGTTGATAGGTGGAATCGAGTCGGTGCTGACCGCGGCGAGGGCATCGATCGTGCCGTTGCCGACGACCGAATCCCACCCGGCGGGCGGGTGATGCGCGGTCGATTCGATGCGCTGCATCACTTGTCGCGCAGTCATTGTCGGGAACCGGGCTCGGATGAGTGCGGCCAACCCGCTGACGACGGGCGCGGCGTAGCTCGTGCCGGATAGCGATCCTGAACCGAGTGAACTCACCGCCTCACCGGTGGCGGCGACGTCCACCCAGGGGCCGGCAAGCGTGAACGCCGATGGCGCCCCTTCGGCGTTCACCGAACCGACGGTCAAAACATAGTCGTCGTACCAGCCCGGACTGACCGCGACGGTGACGGTGTCCCAGGTTGCGTCCGGACGTTGTGGCGGGCACTGCGCGGTGCCGCCGGTATTGCCGGCCGCGGCAACTATTACCGCGTTCTTGACGTCGACCGCGTACGCCAGTGCAGCGCCAAGCGCCCGATCGTCGAGCGGCGACGCGACCGGAACGCAGGCAACCGACGAAATGTTGATCACCGACGCGCCGAGATCGGCGGCCGTCCGGACGGCTCTGGCCATGGTGGCGACGTCTCCCACCCCTGCGCTGGACCGGTCGTTGGCTGGAGTGAACTTGGCACTGGACTGGCGGATGCTGATCAAAGTGACGTCAGGCGCCATGCCGCTGAAGTCGTCGGCTTTCGGATCCGGTGATGAAGCGATGATCCCGGCTACCAAGGTGCCATGTGCGTCGCAATCCTGGGTGCCGTCGCCGGTGAACACATAGTCACCTCCGGGTACCACATCGGGCAGCCGGCGGTGCCGTGAGACGCCGGTGTCGATGACCGCGACCCGCTGGCCGGCACCTCGGGTGAGCTGCCAGACGCGTGGCAAGTCGAGGTTCGCAAGTTGGTTGCCGCCCGGTCCTGAGTCCTCCGCCATCGTCGTGCAAACCTCGCGTTGCACGGTCGGCCGCGGTGGCGCAGGCAAGGCCGGCTTCGGCAGCCACCTGTCGTCGATCTTCGGCGGCGAAACCGCGTGCGCCGAGGGTGTTCCCAACTGGGACAGCGCCGTAAGCGCGGATACCGCCAGCAGCCGCGTGACGCGTGACGCGGTCAACTCCATGTCGGATTCAGGCCACGAACGGTTCCATAAAGGCCGCATATCCAGCAGGTCAGGGGCACCATCGCAACCAGAGCCAGACACTCCAGCAGCTCAACGCTTCGCCGTACGACAGGTGAGAGCGACATTGCGGGAGCGACGAAGCCCAGGTAGATCGCCGCGGCAGCCAACATCGCCGTCATTGCAGCTATCCACGGTCCGTGATCCGGCGTGCTGGCTGCGATGACGCCGAATGTTATTCCGGTAGTGACGATTCCACTGACGACAAACATCAGCGTCCTGCTCCTACCCATGGAGCGCGCATACAGCAGCAGCAGTGAGCCGGTGACAGTGGCAAAAGCGATGCAGCTGAGCCTCGGTGCACCGGCGAGGACGGTGATGATGGCACCAACCGCCGCCGAACATGAGAAGCTGGCGAGCAGGCTGGTCAGCCACTTGTCAGCACGGATCGCTTTGGCTGCCAGACAATCCGCGGTATCCAGGTCCGCCGCGGGCGGCAGTCGAGGCGACAACCGGGCCAGTACGATCGACACCCGCGCCGCTACTCCGAGCAGACCGAGGCAGACCAGCGCGGATACCGACCCGACGATGCGCAGCGGAGCCGCGGTGATGACACCCGCCAACGCAGCGATAGCAACGACCATCGCGAAGCACGACACCGCAGTCAATGTCACAACACCACAACCCGATAAGCGCATCGCCATCACCGACATAACGGCCGCCCCCATCGCGGCCAGCAGCACACTGGGAATGCCCGGGGCTCCAGGCACCGCCAGAAAGCCCGCAGCCGCGGCGAATACGGTGGCGATCACGCTGAGCGTGAGCCCGGCGAACGAGTCACTATGCGCCCGGTGCGCAAAGACCGCAAACAGCAGAGCAACGAAGGCGGCTAATGCCGCAACGCCTGCGGTGCCGCCGCGGTGACTTGTGCCATTGCCGGTGAGAGCGTTTCGAATAAGTGTCACCGTTCCGACACCGGTCAGGCAGCTCGCCACCACTGCGCCCGTGAGCCGAGTCGCTTGTCGGTCGGGGGACTGGTTGGAACGGCGGGCTGTCGTGTCGAGCGTCGCCGACACGGCCTCCGCCACATCGTCGTAACGGGGAACGGGCGGCCGTGTCCGCGCCTGGCTCAGAACCATGACCGCACCATCGCGGATACCGTTCTGCGCCAACGTTGTCGACGTATCCAAAGCGGATGCACCAGGGAGGGACAGGTGGTAACGCCTTCCCGCGAGACCACTGGAACTGTCGGCGTCGCGGCCTTCCAAGATGTCAACGATTGGCGGGATCAGGGTGGCGACGGGGACACCGGCGGGTAGCGACAAATCGACGACGGCAGTACCAGCATGAACGGAGACGCGGCGTAGCCCCGGATCGGATGCAGACAAGGCTGACCCCTTCAGACTTGAATTACCGGCACTCTAACCGGTTTTCGATCACCGCGTATCCGGCTATCCACAGGTGAGTTGCGGCCGATTCCGGCAGTCCTTAACGTCGTCGAACGGTGGGAGGGAGCCGGGATGACCGAGGCTTTCGTGCGAGTGGTGCGCCAGCTGCCGCCGGCGGTCGCGACGGCGGATGTCAGTATTGCCGCGCCGCCCGCACTGCCGCGCTCCCCGTCGCCCAGCTTGCTGGTACGCCTGGTGCCGCTTCTCATATCCGTCGGAGGTCTTGGCGTCATGGCAGCGGCCCTCTTCTCGGGGTCGGCCGCAACCCGCAGTCCCACGTTTCTGGCATTCCCGATGATGATGCTGGTTTCGATGACGGCTACCACGCTAGCCGGACGAGGCCGTCGGCAGAGCGGCGGTATCGACGCCGATCGAGTCGAGTACCTCGGATACCTAGACCGGCTGCGCAGAACCATTGTCGAAACCGCTGCGGCACAACGCTCGTCGCTTAGCTGGACTCACCCCGACCCCGATACCTTGTGGACATTGATCGGCGGCCCGCGCATGTGGGAGCGGCAGGCGAGGGACGCCGACTTCTGCGTTGTCCGTGTCGGCGTCGGATTCCAGCCGCTTGCCACGCGTTTGGTGGCCCCGGACACCCCACCCGTGGAGCTTTCAGACCCGGTCACTGCAACCGCCTTGGGTCGCTTCATCCAGGCACACTCGACGATCGAGGAGGCGCCGATCGCGATCGGCTTGCGGGCAAATGCGGCCGTGACGATCGACGGCGATTTGGGCGAAGCGCGGGGAGTCCTGCGGGCGATTGTTTGCCAACTGGCCGTGTTGCATCCTCCGAACCAGTTGCTGATCGTCGCGGTGATCAGCGAACGGAACAGATGTCACTGGGATTGGCTGAAATGGCTGCCGCACCATCAACATCCGGTCGCCGCCGATGCGGTGGGGTCTGCGCGCATGGTGTATCGGAGCCCGGTGGAGGCGCAGAGTGCGCTGGCCGGTATGAGTGAGGCGCACGTGGTGATGATCAACGACCTCGACGAGCGCGCTGCGGCTGGTGTGATCGCGGGCGCGACCCTCCTCGAGGTAGGCGCCGGCCGCGACGGCAAGCAGTTGGTGATCAAGTATGCCGACGAAACTCAAGGGTTGGTGTACCCCGACCAAATGGATGCGATAGACGCGCTGATCTGTGCGCGCCGACTCGCCGCGTACTGTGTCGGCGCGGCGGCTTCTCACCAGGGCGACGGTCCGGGCTGGCCACGCCTGATGGGGCTAGGCGATCCCCCCCGTTTCGACCCGGTGACGATGTGGCGCAGCCAAGACCACCACGACCGACTCCGCGTCCCTATCGGAACGACGGTCGATGGCACGCCACTCGAGCTGGATATCAAAGAGCCCGTCGAAAACGGCATGGGCCCACACGGCCTCTGCGTAGGTGCCACCGGGTCGGGCAAGTCGGAGCTGCTCCGCACCGTCGCAGTGGGCATGATGGCGCGGAACTCGCCCGAAGTGCTCAACCTGCTCCTTATCGACTTCAAGGGCGGTGCAACGTTTGTCGATTTAGCTCGGGCTCCGCACGTGGCCGCGGTCATCACCAACCTCTCGGATGACGCGCCGCTGGTGGCCAGGATGCAAGACGCACTCGCCGGTGAGCTGAACCGGCGGCAACAGATTCTGCGGGCGGTCGGCTGTGTCAGCGTCGCGGCATACGCGGATGCACGCCGGGCCGGCGCGCAATTGATGGCACTGCCAACATTGTTCATCGTCGTCGACGAGTTTTCCGAACTGCTCAGCCAGCATCCCGATTTCGCCGACATGTTCGTGGCGATCGGTCGGCTCGGGCGGTCGCTGGGTATGCACCTGTTGCTGGCCAGTCAGCGCCTCGACGAAGGCCGGCTGCGAGGCCTGGAAGCCCACCTGTCTTACCGGTTGTGCCTGAAGACTCTGTCCGCTAGCGAATCACGAATGGTATTGGGAACACTCGACGCATACCAATTACCGAATACGCCCGGCGCCGGTTTCCTGCGCTGCAGTGGCAGCGAGCTTATTCGCTTCCAGACCGCATTCGTTTCGGGACCGCTACATACCGTCGCGCGCGCGGGTGTCACCACCGCGACGGCATCGCCTTCCGTGCAGCTGTTCAGCACACGGGCCGCCGGACCAGTCACACGCAGCGCCGAGACGGTTGGGACCCCCACCCAAACTGTTGCGGGTGCGGTGCTGGACCGGCTATCCGGGCAGGGGCCGGCCGCGCACCAGGTCTGGCTGCCCCCGCTCGGTCCGGCACCGCCATTGGTGGGCTTGTTGCGCGACGCCGGATCCGTGACGGGCGACCTAACCGTACCCATCGGCATCGTCGACCGTCCTTTCGAGCAGTCCCGGACGCCGCTGATGGTCGACTTAGCAGGAGCCGCAGGCAATGTCGCAATCGTAGGCGCACCTCAATCGGGAAAGTCGACGGCACTGCGCGCACTGATCACCGCATTGGCGGCCAAGCACGATCCACGCCGGGTGCAGTTCTACTGTCTCGATTTCGGCGGCGGTACATTGGCTTCGGTACGCACATTGCCCCATGTGGGCGCTGTCGCCGGCAGGGCCGAGCCGCAGCTGGTCGGGCGCATGGTCGCCGAAATGGAATCGATCGTCCGCTCTCGGGAGGCCCATCGAGCCGATGCGGTAGACGGCTCCGATCCGTTCGGCGACGTTTTCCTCGTCGTCGACGGCTGGGCAACCCTGCGCCATGAGTTCGAGGCGCTCGAGGAAGCGATCACTTCCCTGGCGACGCAGGGGCTTTCGTTCGGTGTACACGTGGTGTTGTCGGCGTCGCGCTGGGCGGACATCAGGCCGTCGCTGAAAGATCAGATCGGCACCCGCATCGAGTTGCGGCTGGGCGACCCCGCCGACTCCGAAATCGACCGCAAACGGGCGCAGCAGGTGCCACACGACAAACCTGGCCGCGGTCTTTCCCACGAGGGGCTGCACATGGTGGTCGCCTTGCCCATCGACGGGGGCGAGCTACAACGTCGTCACGGTGAGCCAGTCGCACCGCCGATACCGCTGTTGCCTGTGCACGTGGACCGCGACACCATCGTCCACCGAACGGGTGAAGAACTCGGAGCGCGAATCCTGCTCGGTCTCGAGGAGCGCCGACTGCAGCCGGTTACAGTGGATTTCGATCAGCAGTCACATCTGCTGATCCTGGGAGACAACGAGTGCGGAAAGACCGCGACACTGCGCACCCTGTGCCGCGAGATCGTTCGCACCAATACCGCCACCGAAGCGCAACTGCTGATCGTCGACTTTCGGCGCTCCCTGCTGGGGGTCATCGAATCGGAACATCTTGGCGGCTATGCCGTTTCGTCGGCCGCGGTGGGTGCATTGCTGCCTGGTTTCCTCGATCTGCTGCAGGGGCGGATGCCCCCTCCGGACGCGAGCCAGGCACAGCTGCGGGTCAGGTCTTGGTGGTCCGGACCGGATATCTATGTCGTGGTCGACGATTATGACCTGGTCGCTGCCTCGGCGGAAAATCCGCTAGCAGCCTTCGTCGAATATTTGCCACATGCAAGGGATCTGGGACTGCACCTTATCGTGGCGCGGCGCAGCGGCGGCGCAGCGCGCGCTCTGTTCGAGCCACTGCTGGGGGGTCTGCGCGACCTCGGTTGCATGGGACTGGTGATGAGTGGACGTCCGGACGAGGGCGCGCTGTTAGCTTCGGGCCACCCAGCGCGGTTACCACCGGGCCGTGGTGTTTTGGTCACTCGTGCCGGTGACGAACAGCTTGTACAGGTGGCCTGGAGCCCGCCGCTATGAGCTTGCCATGAGCGGCCATCGCGCAATCATCGAGACGGGTCCCGGCACGATCCGCCGATTATGTTGCGGCACAGAAGTGGTCGCTGATGCCGAGATGTCTGAGATTACTGGGACGGCGCTGGACTCGATAGACGATCCTGTGGCGATGGTGGACGGGCGGCCCGTTGCCGTCGATTCGCTGTGGCAGGCCGCGCTGCGGTCGGTGGACTGCCAGAGGCCGGGCCCGCAGCAAGCCATGGTCGTCGTCCACCCGTCGTGGTGGTCGTCGTCGCGTGTCGGCTTGGTGACCACGGCCGCGAAGACCCTGGCCGATGATGTGTTGGCGCGGCCGCGGTCGTGGCTGCTGCGGCAGTCTTCCAAAGTAAAACCGGAAGCGACGGTGGTGGTGGAGATCGCCGAGCGGTTGGTGGCGATCGCCGGTGTCGAAGTCGTCGCCGTGCCCCGCCGAACCGAACCACATCCTGTTGCCGAGCAGGTGGCAAGTGTCGTTGACGGGATCACATGCGGCACAACGGCGGTCGTGCTGGTCGATGCGCCGGCCATGGTTGCCGGGGCGCCGGCGCTCGCGGCGTTGATCGCCGGCGCAGTGCGCAGACGCGGGCAGACGGTAGTGGAGATCGGTGACGGTGCGCTGCCGGGCTGGCCGGCTGGCTCAGTCGTCCCTGTCGGCCCAGGACGAGCCGTCCTCGCCGCCGTCAAACCCGAATGTCGGTGGCATTCGCTCGCACGCCTGGATGCTCAGGGGGCTTGCGGCCGCCGCGGTCGTCCTGGCCGCGGCGGTGCCGGCTGTGGCGGCCCTGGGCCGTCACGGTGTTACGCGGGTGGACACAGCGCCGACGACCTTCCTGGTGGAAGGCCGGGTGGCGCTGACGGTGCCCGCGACCTGGCCCACGCAGCGTGTGATTGCCGGACCCGGTTCGGCGCGGGTGCAGGTCACGTCGCCGTCGGATCCTGAGGTGGCGTTGCACGTCACGCAATCGCCGGTTCCCGATGAGTCGCTGGGTGACACCGCTGAGCGGTTGAAACGCGCGATCGACGCCGAGCCCGCCGGGGTGTTCGTCGACTTCAACCCGTCCGGAAACAGCGCAGGCCGGCCCGCGGTGACCTACCGCGAAGTGCGCGCCAGCCATCAGGTGCGGTGGACGGTGGTGCTTGACGGGACGGTGCGGATCAGTATCGGATGCCAGAGCCGGCCCGGCGGTGAGGACGCCATCCGGGATGCATGCGAGCAGGCGGTGCGGTCTGCCCACAAAATCAATGGAACCTAACCGGCGCCGGCGCGGTCGTACTTGGTATGGGAACACCGAACACGCTGAGCACTGACTTTGACCTGATGCGCTCGGTTGCCGGCACGACGGACGCCCGCAACGAAGAAATCCGGGCGATGCTGCAGGCATTTATCGGCCGTATGAGCAGTGTCCCGCAGTCTGTGTGGGGTGGGCTCGCGGCTGCGCGGTTCAAGGATGTGGTTGATCGCTGGAATGCCGAGTCGATGAGGCTCTACCACGTGCTGCACACGATCGCCGAAACAATTCGGCACAACGAGGCCATGCTGCAGGAGGCCGGTCAGAACCATGCAGACCACATCGCCGCCGCCGGCGGAAATCTGTGATCGGGGGTCACTTGTGGAACCAGTGTTGTCCTACAGCTTTGGCGAAATCGAATATTCCGTGCGCCAGGAGATCCACACCACGTCGGCCCGTTTCAATGCCGCGCTCGAGGAGCTGAGGTCGCAAATCGCTCCGTTGCAGCAGTTGTGGACCCGCGAAGCGGCGGCCGCATACCAGGCTGAGCAGCTCAAGTGGCACCAGGCAGCGACCGCGCTCAACGAGATATTGGTCGACCTCGGAAATGCGGTACGCGACGGCGCGGAAGAGGTGGCAAGCGCAGATCGACGAGCGGCTGGCGCCTGGGCAAGGTAGCCGGACGCACTAGACTCTGTGCGGTCCTGACGGGGGAGAGCCGTTGGGACCGCACAGTCATTTTGACCTGCGGGGATGGGGATCGGTAAGCTGCTCGGTTGGCGTGCGGTACGCCGGGGCCTCGGGTCAATGTCGGTCGCCGAGATCAAACCCCACCGTGGACGCCTGACCGATACCCGGGTCACACCGGGATCCACCTCGAGAAGAAGAAGGTAAGCGCTGTGCCCACATACGCGCCCAAGGCGGGTGACACCACCAGGTCGTGGTACGTCATCGACGCCACGGACGTGGTGCTTGGCCGCCTTGCCGTCGCAGCAGCCAACCTGCTGCGCGGTAAGCACAAGCCGACGTTCGCTCCCAATGTCGATGGCGGTGACTTCGTCATCGTCATCAACGCCGACAAGGTCGCCATCAGCGGCGACAAACTGCAGAAAAAGCTGGCCTTCACGCCACTCGGGGTATCCCGGCGGCCTGCACAAGCGCACGATCGGCGAGCTGATGGAAAAGCACCCGACCCGCGTGGTGGAGAAGGCGATCGTCGGCATGCTGCCCAAGAACAAGCTCAGCCGTCAGATCCAGCGCAAGCTTCGCGTCTACGCAGGCCCGGAGCATCCGCACACCGCGCAGCAGCCGGTTCCGTACGAGATCAAGCAGGTGTCCCAGTGACCGAAACAACCGAGGCCGTCGAAACGCCGGCAGAAACCCCGGCCGCCGCCGGCCGCCCCGGCCGAGACTGCCGCTGCGGCCGCCCCGGCCGAGACTGCCGCGGCCAAGCCCAGCGAGTCGTTCGTGTTCGAGCGGCCCATTCAGACCGTCGGCCGCCGCAAGGAGGCCGTGGTGCGGGTGCGCCTGGTGCCCGGCACCGGCAAGTTCGACCTCAACGGCCGCAGCCTGGAAGATTACTTTCCTAACAAGCTGCACCAGCAGCTCATCAAGGCTCCGCTGGTCACGGTCGATCGGGTGGAAAGCTTCGACATCTTCGCCCTGCTGCACGGCGGTGGCCCGTCGGGTCAGGCCGGCGCGCTGCGCCTGGGCATCGCCCGGGCGTTGATCCTGGCATCACCAGAGGACCGGCCCGCTTTGAAGAAGGCCGGGTTCCTCACCCGTGATCCGCGTGCCATTGAGCGCAAGAAGTACGGCTTGAAGAAGGCGCGCAAGGCGCCCCAGTACAGCAAGCGCTGATCACCGATCACTTTCTGGCCGCAACCGTGCATCGGTGCGGCGTGTCTGCGCACAAACGCGCAGGGTTTCGGCCAGAAATGAATGGCAATGTTAGGTGCACGACCGTCAACTGTGAGAGGTTTGTCCGCATGGGTCGACTATTCGGCACCGATGGTGTTCGCGGGGTCGCCAATCGCGAGTTGACCGCGGAGCTGGCGGTGGCGCTGGGCTCTGCGGCGGCGCGGCGCTTGGCGAGTTCGGGCGGACCGGGCCGACGAGTCGCCGTGATCGGTCGCGATCCGCGAGCCAGCGGCGAGATGCTAGAGGCCGCGGTGATCGCCGGCCTGACCAGCGAGGGTGTGGACGCGCTGCGGGTCGGGGTGCTCCCGACCCCGGCGGTGGCCCACCTGACCGGCGCCTACGACGCCGACTTCGGGGTGATGATCTCGGCGTCGCACAACCCGATGCCCGACAACGGCATCAAGATCTTCGGCCCCGGCGGCCACAAGCTGGACGACGACACCGAGGATCAGATCGAAGAGCTGGTTGCCGCCGGACCTGGGTTGCGCCAGGTCGGCGCCGGGATCGGACGTGTCGTTGACGCCGGGGATGCGGCGGACCGCTATCTGCGCCACGTGGGCAAGGTCAGCACGCTTCCGCTCGATGGCCTGACCGTGGTCGTCGACTGCGCCCACGGTGCGGCGTCGGCTGCGGCGCCGCGCGCCTATCGCGCGGCCGGTGCCCGAGTCATCCCGATCAACGCCGAACCCAACGGGCTCAACATCAACGACGGCTGTGGCTCGACGCACCTGGATTCACTGCGGGCAGCCGTGATCGCCCACCGTGCCGACCTGGGCCTGGCGCACGACGGCGATGCCGACCGGTGCCTGGCCATCGATGCCAAGGGCGAACTCGTCGACGGCGACGCGATCATGGTCGTGCTTGCGCGCGCGATGCAAGATGCCGGCGAACTGGCTTCCAACACGTTGGTGACCACGGTGATGAGCAACCTCGGCCTGCACCTGGCCATGCGCTCGGCCGGCATCACCGTCCGCACCACCGCCGTCGGTGACCGCTACGTCTTAGAGGAGTTACGGGCCGGCGAATACAGCCTCGGCGGCGAGCAATCCGGTCACATCGTGATGCCCGCACTGGGCTCCACCGGCGACGGCATCGTCACCGGCCTGCGACTGATGACGCGCATGGTGCAGACCGGCTCGTCACTGGCCGACCTCGCCTCGCAGATGCAGACCTTGCCGCAGGTGCTGATCAACGTCGAGGTCGCGGACAAGGCCACCGCCGCCGCCGCGCCGGCGGTGCAGGCCGCAGTCGAGCAGGCCGAGGCGGAACTCGGTGACACCGGACGAATCCTGTTGCGCCCCTCGGGAACTGAACCGATGATCCGGGTGATGGTGGAAGCGCCCCAAGCAGACGTCGCTCAGCGCGTTGCCGCTCGAGTTGCCGAAGCGGTGAGCGCTCAGCGCTGATCCGCAAAACCTGGAACCCAGACGGGGGATCGGGCGTCGGATTAGGCATGAGATTCGATAGTCGAGTACGACACAACGCTTTTGACCGCACCGGGGTCGACGTCGGGGCGGTGCATAGGGTCGCCGACCAACTGCGCGGCGCCGCCGAACTCATCGACGCCGCGGTGAGTGACCACTTGGCTGGGCTGGCTTTCAGTGGTGCCACCGCAGGGCGGGCGCACACCGCACGCGGCGATGCGTTGCGCGCCGAGCTGGAGCAACTGGTGGCGCAGTTGTCGCAGTGGTCGCGGGCGTCTGTCGCGATCGCCGTTGCACTGCGGTCCGGCGCCGAACGCTATGCCGAGGCCGAACTGTATGCCGCGGCGCGGATCGCCTGATAGTGGGCGACCGGTTAGACGTGGCCGAGCGCCTCGCTGAGGGCCGGCCCGCCGTCGAGCACACCCAGACGTACGTACGGGCTTGCCAGACGCTGGGCTACGCGCAATCCGACATGACGTCGCACCCTTCCCAGATCCGTGACTGGTATGGCAGCGAAGACGGCCTCGACCTGCACGCGCTCGACCGCGATTGCGCACAGCTGCGGGCGGCGGGCGCCGCGGTCATGGAGGGCCTGCGAATACAGCGTGCCCAGGTTGCCGAGCTGACAGCGGCATGGACGGGGCCTGGGAGGGGACAGCCGCGGTTGCGTTTTTGCAGCGTCATTGCGATGAAGCAAGCGGGCTTGCCACCGAAGTGCGCGCGGCGGCCCAGCGATGCGAGTCGCTGCGCGACAACCTGTGGTTTCTGCTCGACTCAAAGGTCGCGACTGCCATCGCCATCGACGATCGCACGCAGCCGCAGCGGCCGGCGTGGTTGGCCGCCGCCGCTGCGGTCACGACCGGGGTGGGCGATCGGCCGACGGCCGAGGAGGTCGTCCAGCAACAAATAAAGCCCTACGTGGACAACGATATTCGCAACGACTGGGTGACCGCGATGCGCTCGTCGCAAGCCGGGGTCGCAACGTCCTACGACATGGTCGTCGACAGGATGGCCGCTGTGCCGTCGGCGCATTTCGATATTCCCGCCGATCTTGTTCCCGGCCGAGCGCCGTTCCAGCCCGCCTCGCCGAGCGCACCGGCTGTGACAGGGGCGATTACGCCCGCCGCGGCTGTGCCCCCGACGGCCGCACCCGCCGCTGCCATGCCCCCGGCGGTCGCCCCCGCCGCTGCGATACCGCCGGCGGATCCGGCGCCAGCTCCGAGCTGGACGCCTCCCGCACCGGCGAGCGCTCCGACCCCCGCACTGGCTCCGGATTTGGGAACAGCGCTTGGTGATGCTTCGGCTATGCCCGCCGGCGCGGGAGATCTGGGCGGCGGACTGAGCGGTCTGGGCGGGCTTGGCGGGCTTGCCAGCCGAATCGTCGATGCGATGGGTGGGCTGCTGGGTTCGGCGGCTGACCAGTTCACTAATCCGTCAGCGCTTGACGACGCGCTTGGGGGCAAGGATCCATTCGACAAGGATGCCGTCGACGAGGATCCCTTCCATCCGGACGACGAGAACGACGACGCCGACGACAAGTCCGATACCGAGGCTGAAGAATCCGACGAGCCTGAAGAGACCGAAAAGGCCGAAGAGGATCGACCGGTTGATGGACCGCCGGCGGTCGAGGCGGCGTCGCCGGCGGGCGCGCCGCCATCGGCTGAGACACCCCCGCCGGCTGACACGCCTCCGCCGGTTGACGCGCCGCCGCCAGCTGTCGCGCCCGCACCGACCGCTGGACCAGCGACCGGCGGATCAACACCGTGCGAGATCGCTGCGGATCAGCTTCCGCAGGCAGGACAGTGAGGGCTCAGGCGGGCCGCAGCTGGAGCACTTCGGTGACATAGCGCACGGATTCTTCTGGGTCGGCCGCCATCGGGCTCACCAACAGCGTCGTGACGCCGGCCTCGGCGAAGGCGGCCAGGCGTTCGGCGATGAATCCGTGTGGGCCGACGAGCGACATCCCGCGCACCAATTCGTCGGGCACCAAGTCGGTCGCCTCACGCTTGCGGCCGGACAGATACAGCTCCTGGATTTTGTCCGCGACCTCTCCGAACCCGTAGCGCGTCGCCAGGTTGTGGTAGAAGTTGCGGCCCTTGGCACCCATTCCGCCGATGTAGAGGGCCAGCTGCGGCTTGATCCAGGCCAGCCGTTCGTCGACGTTGTCGCCGATGGCCAATGACGCGTGCACCATGATGTCCAGCGGCCCCAGTGCCGGATCGCGTTTTGCGGCACCGGCTGCCAGCGCCTCGCCCCAGACCGAGTCGGCTTTCTCGGGAAGGTAGAAGACCGGCTGCCAGCCCTCGGCGATCTCGGCGGTGAGCTCGACGTTCTTGGGTCCCAGCGCCGCGATCGTTATCGGAATGTGTTCGCGCACAGGATGATTGATGAGCTGCAGCGGCTTGCCCAAACCCGTTCCGCGATCTGCGGGCAACGGGAGCTGATAGTACTTGCCGTCGTATTGCACCCGCTCCCGGCGCCACACCTTTCGGCAGATCTCCACGATCTCGCGGGTGCGGCCGATCGGGGCATCGAACGCGACGCCGTGAAAGCCCTCCATCACCTGCGGCCCGGACGTGCCGATCCCGAGCCGGAATCGTCCGTTTGAGACGAAGTCCAGGCCCGCGGCGGTCATCGCCAGCAGCGAGGGGGTGCGGATGTAGATGGGAAACACCCCCGAGGCCAGTTCGACGGTGTTGGTCTTGGCAGCCAGATACCCGAGCTGGCTGACGGCGTCGAAGGAGTACGCCTCGGCCACCACGGCGATGTCGATGCCGGCCTTCTCGAGTTCAACGACGCGGTCGACGGCTTGGTGAAAGCCGCCCGAATAGTCCAGAGCGATCCCGATTCGCATCAACGACAGATACCACGACGATGGCGGCGCGCCGCGGCGGGGCGGTCGCGCGGCCGTCGTGCCATGGTAGGCCTCCTAGAGGTACACGAAATCTTAGTTATTCGACGGCCTTGGCGGGACTGATCACCTGGGCGGCCGTGACGCACCTGCCGCAGCAGAGGTCGGGAAAAGTGTTAGGTTCGCCCAAGATTCGGTGAGCGCGGCCGGCACACGAGCTCAAGGTGCTCGAGCAGCGCGGCAAGCTTGTGATCCAATTCGATTGCTGCCTTGGTGATTTGGGGCGCGTTTTAGGCTGCCCAACAGCGACTCATCGCCGCTGATCCCGCACGATGCCAGACGAGCCGCGCGTTTCGGGGCTGGCCGCCGATGAGGACCGGTTCTGGCGGGCTGAGCTCCAGCACGGACCCGCACAGGCGGGCGGCACGGTATTGCGTTCCGCCGATCCAGTTGGGCAGCAGGCTGACTTCGACGTGGTGGGCGATCAGGCCGTCGCGGACGACGGTGTAGGGGCCGGCGTAGGTCAGGTATCCGCTGGCGGCCGCGGCTAGTTCGTCGTTCGGCGCCAGGTGCATGTCGTCGCCGCTGAAACGCGGTCGGCCCGAGCGCATCAGCTGGGCCGACATGTAGCCGTCCGGGGTGTACATGATGATCCCCCGGGGGTTGACGCCCAGCGGATAGGTCACATCGGAGCCGTCGATGCTGCGGGCTTCATAGGATTGCAGGACCCACGCTCCGGTCAGGTTGGTGCGCAGGTCATCTGCTGTGGTCGCGCTCATCAGATGCTGTCCTTTCGGGTGTTGTGAATCGAGGCGCCGGCCTCGGTGTCGGCGGCTGCGGCCAGCTGGGCGATGGCCAAGTCGAACGGCTCGGGGCTGCGCAGCACACGGCTGAGGATGAGCGCTCCTTCCAAGCTGCTGCACGCATGGGTGGCCAACTGCGTGGCGCGGGAGTGGGGGACGTTCTTTTCGGTGAGCCGGGCGGCCAGCGTGGCGATCATGTCCTGGAAGCCGCGACGCGTCGCGTCGCTGAGCTGATCGGAGTCGGGCATCGATTCGATGACGAGGGGCGCCATAGCGCAGCCCTCCCGGTAGTTGCTCGAGATCAGTTCGTCGCGGATGCGGCCGATGAAGGCCTCGATCAGTTGGCCCGCTGTGGTGGTGGCGGCCGCCGCGCGATTGATGTGCGCGATGTGATCGCCGGCGTGCAGGAGAACGACCTCGCCGGCGAGTTCCTCCTTGCCGCCGGGGAAGTGGAAGTAGATCGACCCACGCGGCGCGGCGCTCTCGGTGACCACATCCGATAGCGCGGTGCCCAGATAGCCGCGTTCGCGGAACAGCCGGCGCGCGGCGGCGATCATCCGTTCCTTGCTGTCCGTCTTTTTTGGCATGTCGTCCATCATACATATTTCTTGACGAGAGGTCGAATATCGCTGTACTGTCGGGATCGTTACTAAGTATGATGGCCGACATATTATAGGAGGTGGGTCGTGACCGATCAGAGCCAGGGCCCAACGGGAGGTGCGCAGACGCTGCTCAATGCGCCGGACCAGGAGTTCGCCCCGGTTGCGCGCGAACTGGACGGACAGGTAGCGGTGCTGACCATGCAGCACCGGCCGCACAACTTGATCGGAGCTGAATTGTTCGATGCGCTGATCGACGGGATGCGGTGGGCCGTCGAGCAGAAGGCCCGCGCGGTGCTGCTGCGCAGTGGGCTGCGCAACTTCTGCGCCGGCGCCGATATGGGGATGTTTGATAGCGCCGAGCGAGGTGTGGCCCCCGACCTAGACCTGACCGAACTGCTGCGGGTGTTCGACCGACTGCCCATCCCCATCGTGGCCGCCGTACACGGCGTCTGTGTCGGTGGCGGGCTGGAGTTGGCGTTGGCCGCCGATCTGATCGTGGCGGCCGAGTCGGCCAAGATCGGCTGCGTCGAAGCGGCGCTCGGGCTCAATCCGCTGATGGGAGCCATCCAGCGGATCACCGAGCGCGCCGGTGCGGCCCGTGCAAAAGAGATGGCGCTGCTCGCGCGCCGCTACGACGCCCGCACGCTTGAGAAATGGAACGTCATCAACCGCGTCGTTGCCGATGAGCAGCTGGCCGAGGTTAGCCTGATGTTGGCCCACGAGCTAGCCAACGGACCGACCGTCGCACACGCATCCACCAAGGCCATCGTCTCCTACGCGGTATCCCACGGCGTGCAGGCTACTGACGAGGTGATGCGGGAGCTGCAGAAGGATTTCTGGAAGTCCAACGACCTGAAGGTGGGTCTGGCCTCATACGCAGCTAACGGGCCCGGCGCCGCGCGGTTTGAGGGGCGGTAGCGATGTCGCTTCCACTTGAAGGTGTGCGGGTCATCGATTTCAGCCGGGTGCTGGCCGGCCCGCACTGCGCCAAACACCTGTTGATCTTGGCGCTGAGGTGATCAAGATCGAACCGCCCCGCGGTGACCTCAGCCGGCTTGCTTTCCCCCGCAGCGGTGACATCAGCGGCTATTACGCCCAGCAAAACGCCGGCAAGCGCAACATCAGCATTGACTTGAATGTCCCTGAGGCACGCGATGTGGCCCTGAAACTGTGTGACACTGCCGATGTCATCGTCGAGAACTTCCGGCCCGGGGTGCTCGAATCCTTCGGTCTCGGTTATGCGTCGGTTGCGGCGCGCAATCCGTCGGTGGTCTACGTTTCGATCAGCGGCTACGGCCAGAGGGGCTCGTGGCGAGCGCGGATGGCCTACGGCCCCGCGGTGCAAGCCGAGGTCGGGTTCACCCGTAACACCCTGCGCCAGTTCGGTGTTGAGGGTGCCGACCGCCGCACGGATGCGCTGACGCATGGCGACGTGTATGCGGGTCTCCACGGCGCCATCGCCGCCCTGGCTGCGCTGCAACACCGCCGGCTCACCGGGCAAGGCCGCTATATCGATGTTGCGATGGCCGCGGTGCTGACGTCGATGAACGAGCGTGTCCACCATGACCTTGCAGGTATCGATCTGGGCGCCGAACCACCCATCCTCGGTGCCGCCGATGCCGAATTCTTCACCAGTCCGGAAGGCTTCGATTTTGTGGTGCCGTTCAGCCTTCTTAGCAGCATGACGTTTCCGCTGTATCTGGCCGCCATGCGCCGCCCGGATCTTGCTGATGATCCGCGATTTGTCACCCCCGAGTTGCGCAAAGAGAATCTGGAAGCACTGCACGGCATTGTGCAGAACTGGATCTGGACCTTTGAGAGCATGGACGCTCTCGACGCCCAGTTCGATGAGGCAAAGGTCGCAACCGGCCGACTCCGAGACATCGACGAGTTCCACAAAACAGACTGGGCCAAGGACTGGGTGACAACCCGTGAGGTCGATGATCGGGACGGCGGAACCATGACGATTCCCGCGCCCCCGTGGCATTTCAGCGGTCACGATGACGCGCTGACGCCTCAAACACCGGCACACCAGGGTGAGCATAACGAAGAGATTCTCAAGGAACTCGGCTACACCGACGACCAGATGCGTGCACTCGTACAAAGCGGCGCGCTCATTGAACCGGCACGCGAAATCCTGACCGAGACGGAATCGTGAGCTGTCGTAACGACGTACGCCATGATCACCCGCGCGATCTGAGAAGGGAACTACAACAATGCCTCTCGTTCGTATCGATCTGCCGCAATCCATCGGCGCGGAGGAGCGCGCCTCGATCGGCGAGATCGTCTACCAAACCCTGGTCGACGTGTTCAACGTGCCCGCTGGGGACAATTTCCAAATCATCACTGCCCATGACAGCGACGCGCCGCGCATGGATCCTACCTACCTGGGCATCAACCGTTCAGCCGCGGCCTTCACCATCGACATCACGCTCAACATCGGACGCCCTGTCGATTTGAAGAAACGGTTCTACGCAACGCTGGTGGATCGACTAAATGCCGAAGCCCACGTTAGACCCCAAGATGTGCTGATCGTCCTCACCGAGGTGGCCAAGGAGAACTGGTCATTCGGCAACGGTGAAGCCCAATACGCCTGACTGGCAACAAGAGAGAGTGAGTTTGATCATGTCAGTACCGCAGTACGGCGACTATGAATATCAGATTTACCTGGATGGGCTCGACGGTCGATTGCCGAAGTACCCTGTCGATTTCGCCTCGCTCGAACGCGCAGCCTCCCAGGTCCTCCCCTCGTGGGTGTACTCCTACGTTGCGGGGGGTAGCGGTGACGAACGGACCCAGCACGCGAACGTGGAGGCCTTCTCCCGCTACGGGATTGTGCCGCGCATGCTGGTGGGTGCGGACGAGCGCGATCTGTCAGTGTCATTGTTCGACATGACGTTGCCGACGCCGGTGTTCATGTGCCCGGTCGGCGTGATCGGCCTGTGCGCCCAGGACTTCCACGGCGAAATCCAGGTGGCCAAGGCATCAGCGCAAACCGGGGTGCCCATGATGTCGTCCACACTGACCCAAGACCGCATGGAAGACGTGGTTCCGCATGCCGGTGACACCCCGGCGGTCTTTCAGCTCTACACCCCCAACGACAAGGACCTCGCTGCCAGCTTTCTGGCTCGTGCCGAGAAAGCTGGATATAGGGCCGTTGCCGTGACGTTGGACACCTGGACGATCGGCTGGCGCCCGCGGGACATTAACGCCGCCAATTTGCCATTCTTGCGCGGGTATGGGCTGCAGAACTACTTCACCGACGAGGTTTTCCTTGATCGGCTGGCCAAGTCTCCCGAGGAAGACCCGCGGGCGGCGGCCCTGGAATGGAGCAAGGTGTTTGGCACGTCATTGCGTTGGGAGGATCTGGGCTGGTTGCGCTCATTGACGTCGTTGCCGCTGCTGCTCAAGGGAATCCAACACCCCGACGCCGTGCGCCGCGCCCGCGACTACGGGGTGGATGGCATCTACTGCTCCAACCACGGCGGCCGTCAGGCCAACGGCGGGCTGGCGTCCCTCGACGCGCTGCCGCCTGTCGTCGAGGCCGCCGACGGGATGCCGGTGTTGTTCGACTGCGGTTTGCGCAGCGGCTCGGATGTGGCCAGAGCCCTGGCGCTGGGGGCCACGGCGGTGGGGGTGGGCCGCCCATACGCGTATGCGTTGGCCGTCGGTGGCACCGACGGCGTGGTGGCCCAATTGAGGGCCATACTGGCCGAACTGGACCTACTGATGGCCATCGACGGCTTCCCGACGATCGCGGATCTACGCGCAGCAGGCGCACAGCGCATCTAGCCGCAAAATCGCGGCGGGTAAGGAGGGCACAATGCCGACATACGTTTGTTATGCACACCGGGGCGAAATCACCGCTGATCAGAAGTCGGAGATCGCGGCGGGGATTGCGCGGGTCCATAGCCGGTTCACCGGTGCTCCTATCGCCTTTACTCAGTGCATCTTTCACAGTGTCGAGCCAGACGAACACTTCATCGGTGTACGGCCGGCGCCCAGGAACGGGGTGTTTGTCTTTGGTCATATTCGCGCGGGGCGAAGCAGTTCCGCCAAAAATCACATCTTGGTTGGTATCAGAGATCTTCTCACGCGGGTATTGACGGTTCCCGAGTCGGCGGTGTGGGTGTATCTGAACGGTCTCGCCCACACCGACATGGTCGAGTTCGGCCGCGTCTTGCCTGAGCCGGGGGGCGAGCAGGCCTGGGTCGACAAGCTGCCAGCGGACTTGCGTGACGAGCTGACCAAGCGTGGGGGCGGTGACCAAACCCGGTGCCGTTGACCGGCACGTCGGGCCTTGATGTCACGACATCGATAGTGCCGCAGGGCAATTCAAACACAACAACCAGGAGATACCATGGCCACATCATTGAATGGATTTATTGAAACGATCTCGCATCAGGTCGACCGGCTGACGATCCAGATCGACGACTCCTTCGACGGGTTCAAGAATCGCTACGAGCAAGCAGTACCGCGGTTCCAGAGCGATCGGTTCGACTCCCTCGTCGAGAGGGGTGTCGATTGGCAGGCCATTTTGGAGGCCACCGCACAGAACTCGCCACACGACTTTATTCTCTACTGGTCCCACGACTTCACTTCGCTGATGGGTCTGGCCGGAGACCGCGGCCGTTGCGTCGAATACCTCATGGGCAATCACACCATCGCGCAAAGGATGTATCGCTACAACCCAGGCATCCTGCTCTATGCACCGTTGCGTACCGCCATCGTGGAAGACGCTGACCATGCCACGTGGTTCACCTTCGACCAACCCAGCACCAGGTTCGGCAGCTTCAACACACCCCAGATCACCAAGGTAGGACTCGAACTGGATCACAAGCTTGCCGCGCTGCTCGAGCACCTTAATGCTCCGGTGCCGGCTGCACTCACCGCGTGAGCAAGCCTTCTGCCCTCACCATGTATGGCAACCGGATGCGCTTCTACTGAAAACCGTTGTCGGCCAGGCAGGGTCGTGCTATGCCGCGATCGGTCGGCCGGCCCAGAGCTCGGTGATCCAGCGGTCGTACAGTGCTTCGACAGTCGGCATGGTTCGCGATTACGGCGCGCCGCCACCGGCCACGTCACTTCAGCAGCGCGACGATCTTTTCTTCGGGAGCAACCGGTGGCGCTTCGGGGTCCACCGGGTCCGTCCTGGGCAGGTGCGCCTCTGGATCGGCGAAGGCGCGATAGGTTTTGTCGTCGGCGAGCGTGGCGAGCAGGTACCCGGTCAGCAGCGCCCGAACCGATCGTTGCGTGCCGCGGTGCGGGCCGGGCAGCCCGACCGCTTTCGTCAGCCGCCCGCCCTCGATCAGGCCGCCGGGACGGGCTTTGCTGACGATGCGCAGCGAGGCGGTGTCCCATGCGCGGGAAAGCGCCAAGGCGTTGGAGTTCAACGTCTTTGGATCTCCCGGCGCGGTCAAGATCAAACCCGGGACCCGCAGCGCGGCGGCCGGCTGCTCGGCCGGGGGACTGGTGACGGTCGGGAACAGCGCTGCCACCGCGGCGGGCTTGGCCGGCATGCCGGCCGCGGTGAACACGGCGGCCGAGCCGCCGAAACCGTGGCCTACGACGCCGAGCTTGGCAGGGTGGACGCTGATTTTGCCGGGCCCGAGGCGAACACCGGCCACGATGTCGAGGGCGGTACCGAGATCGAAGGCCAGGTTGAGCACCGAAGGCGCCAGGCCCCGTTCGGTGTCGGGGGCGCCGGCCACGATGCCCCACGACGCCAGATGCTCCAGCAGCCCCGAATAGCGGGCGGTGCCGGCGAGCCAATCGTGGCCGAAAGCGACACCGGGCAGGTTCAATCCGGCTTCCGGGGTGTACACCACGCCCGGCAAACCGGCAAAGGCCAGGTCACCGCTTAAAACCCGATGTGGGCCGCGCCGACTGAGAGCTTTGACGAGCTTGCGGATGCGGGCCACGCGTCGACGTTAGCGCACCTCGATCAGCCCCAGCCGCCAGAGCACCGCGTACACCTGGCGCAGCGGGATACCCAGCAAACGAGCCGTCGCGTCCACCAGTAGATCGCCCCCGCCGATCGGCGGCTGAGGCAGCCGGTTCGATGCCTGCTCTGGTGCGGGCGGGGTCGCCACTACATCGTCGTATGGAACAGCAGTCATGATTCGCTCCTAGAAGATTGAGGTGGGGAAGCCAGGATGAAAAGTCGTCCTTTTCCCGTCGAGTTGCGAATTAACACTCATTAACCACTGGATATGTTTGCGACTATCGGCAGTGATGTCTGCTGAAAGAGCTCATGACACAAGAACGGTTGATCGGTTGAACGGCGATCCTGACTGCAGCTGAACTGTTGTGCTGCAGTAGTATTCGCCGGTAGCGGTTGCTGCTGTGATTGGCCAGGCAGGCGTGGAGACCGTTTCCTTTCCGCTGGCCCCCAGAGTTAGTGGAAGGTTGCCAGCACTAGCCGATATTCCGAAGTTTAAGTGCGCGCCGGGTTGGAGCAATGAAGCAACAGAAAACGTCAGAAATACATCTGGTGACAAACTCCCATTGTTTAGGAATATGGTTTGCATGCGAAATGCATCCGGACCCCATCGTCTGCAGGGTGCGTTTTGGCGTCGGCCGCGCCCGGCGCCCCAACCTTTGGGGGCATTTCTGCAGGTCAGCTGGCTTGCCGACCCGTCCTGCTGGGACCGCCGGGGCCGCTCCACTACCCTGTGCAGGATGTGCGGAATTGTCGGCTACGTCGGGAAGCGCCCCGCCTTCGATGTCGTCATGGACGCGCTGCGCAGGATGGAGTACCGCGGCTACGACTCGTCAGGAATCGCACTGCTCGACGGCAAGGGCAAACTCACCGTGTGTCGTCGCGCCGGGCGGCTGGCCAACCTCGACGAGGCGATGGCCGAGATGCCGCCGGCGTCGCTGGCCGGTACCACCGGACTGGGCCACACCCGCTGGGCGACGCACGGCCGGCCCACCGACCGCAACGCGCACCCACACCGCGACGCCGCCGGCAAGATCGCCGTCGTCCATAACGGCATCATCGAGAACTACGCCACTCTGCGCCACGAGCTGGAGGCCGCCGGCGTGGAGTTTTCCAGCGACACCGACACCGAAGTCGCGGTGCACCTGGTTTCGCAGGCGTATCGCCACGGCGAGACTGCCGGTGATTTCGTGGCCTCGGTGCTGGCCGTGCTGCGCCGGCTGGAGGGCCACTTCACTCTGGTTTTCGCCAATGCCGACGAACCCGATACCATCGTCGCCGCCCGCCGGTCGACGCCGCTGGTGCTCGGGGTCGGGGACGGCGAGATGTTCGTTGGGTCCGACGTGGCCGCATTCATCGAGCACACCCGCGACGCCGTCGAACTCGGCCAGGACCAGGCCGTGGTGATCACCGCCGACGGCTACCGGATCACCGACTTCGACGGCAACGACGACGCCGCGAATGCCCGCGAGTTTCACATCGATTGGGACCTGGCCGCCGCCGAAAAAGGCGGCTACGAGTACTTCATGCTCAAGGAGATCGCCGAGCAGCCCAGCGCGGTAGCCGACACCCTTATCGGCCATTTCGTCAACGGCCGGATCGTGCTCGACGAGCAGCGACTGTCCGACCAGGAACTGCGCGAGATCGACAAGGTGTTCGTGGTCGCCTGCGGTACCGCGTATCACTCCGGGCTGCTGGCGAAATACGCGATCGAGCACTGGACGCGGCTGCCGGTGGAAGCGGAGGTTGCCAGCGAATTCCGCTACCGGGACCCGGTTCTGGACCGCAGCACACTGGTAGTCGCCATCTCGCAGTCCGGTGAAACCGCGGACACCCTGGAAGCGGTCCGGCACGCCAAGGAGCAGAAGGCCAAGGTGCTGGCGATCTGCAACACCAATGGCTCGCAGATCCCGCGCGAGTGCGATGCGGTGCTCTACACCCGCGCCGGCCCGGAGATCGGCGTGGCCTCGACCAAGACGTTCCTGGCGCAGATAGCCGCCAACTACCTCGTCGGCCTGGCGCTGGCGCAGGCCCGCGGTACCAAGTACCCCGATGAGGTCGAGCGCGAGTACCGCGAGCTGGAGGCGATGCCAGACCTGGTGGCGCGAGTGCTCGCGACAGCCGAACCGGTGGCCGCCCTTGCCCATCGGTTCGCCCAATCGTCGACCGTGCTCTTTCTAGGGCGCCACGTCGGCTACCCGGTGGCGCTGGAAGGCGCGCTGAAACTCAAAGAGCTGGCCTATATGCACGCCGAGGGCTTCGCCGCCGGCGAGCTCAAGCACGGCCCGATTGCGCTGATCGAGGACGGTCTGCCCGTCATCGTCGTCATGCCCTCGCCGAAGGGTGCGGCCACACTGCACTCCAAGCTGTTGTCCAACATCCGCGAGATCCAATCTCGCGGGGCGGTGACGATTGTGATCGCCGAAGAGGGCGACGACACCGTGCGTCCCTACGCCGATCACTTGATCGAAATCCCTTCGGTTTCAACCCTTTTGCAGCCGTTGCTGTCGACCATCCCGCTTCAGGTGTTCGCTGCGTCGGTGGCGCAGGCCCGCGGCTACGACGTCGATAAGCCACGAAACCTGGCCAAGTCCGTCACCGTCGAATAGTCGGGTTGTTTCAGCCGTAACGCCTCCGGCCAACTTGTTCCGGTTTTACAATCGCTGGCCGGGACGCAATTCATGCAAATGAGCACGTGGGGAGGCATCCTTGGCGGCGGATAACTTGCATCCCAAGCCTTCACTGATGAGATTCGGCATCATAGGTCTGGTCGCGGTCCTCGTAGGCGCATACGTCGCTGCGGTTGCGTTGTATGCCAGCAGCGATACGGCTAACCGTCGTCAGGCTGAAACCCCGACTGCGAGCGACCAGACCTCGGTGACGTTGTATGTGGACGACGTCCAGACGAACTACACCGTGCTTAACGCCGACCTGGTTTTTTCACCCGGATCCGACCTTTTGGATCCGCAAACCCAGCATCTTAAGGAAGACCTCGGTCTTCGAGTCAGATCCGTGGCCACGCCCACCCGCCGGACGTATACGAAGGGCATGCTTCCCGGTACGTTTCCGGTTCCGCTGACCCTGGCCGGTGACATCAACGATTGGCCCTTCGATCGATACCGTTCGGGGCCCATCGAGATCGAACTCATGCGCGGCGAAAATGAGACCACAGTCCAACGCGTCCCGGTGACATTCGTCAACCATCTTTCGGGCTGGGAGATCAACACCACTAATGCCGATGGTTACGGCCCGTATCGAGTGACTTTGCGGCGCTCGCTCAGCGCGGCGGCGTTCGGCGTCGTCATTCTCGGCGTCCTCGTCGCCATTGCCGGCCTGGGCCTATTCGTTGCGGTCCAGACACTGCGTGACCGGCGAAAGTTTCAGCCGCCGATGACAACGTGGTACGCGGCGATGCTCTTTGCGGTGGTGCCGCTGAGAAACGCACTTCCCGGCTCGCCGCCGTTCGGAGGCTGGGTCGACGTCACGATCGTTCTCTGGGTGCTGGTCGTGCTCGTGATCTCGATGCTGCTCTACATCGCCTGCTGGTGGAAGCATCTGAGACCCGAGGCCGAACAGCCGACGAATTTGGCGGTGTCGCCGGAGCCTCCGGCCGCGTCACCGACGCCCAGCTGACACGTTTGCCGAATCTCCACGGCGCAACGCCAAGCATGTAAAAGTTGACGCCGTGGCCAATGCATCGGTGGGGGCACGACTGCGCAGCATGGTGCTCGCGGTCTGGCATTTCGTCATCGGCGCGCCGTTGACCTATAGCTGGCTGGTTGTGCTGGGGATCACGACGATCGTGCAACACGAACTCCCCGGGCGGCAATTGCACTGGGTGCTGCTGCACCGTTCCACCAACATCCACGAACTGGGCACCGATCCGCTCGGCGTGCTGTTCTCCAGCCTGTTTTGGCTCGACGGCAAGAACTTTGAACCGTACCTGCTGCTGTTCACCTTGTTCCTCGCACCGGCCGAACACTGGCTTGGCCAGCTGCGTTGGCTCACCGTGGGATTGAGTGCCCACATCCTCGCCACCTATATCAGCGAAGGCATCCTCTACTACGCGATCGAAGAACACGACGCGCCGGAAAGGCTGGTGTACGCGCGCGATATCGGGGTCAGCTATTTCCTGGTCGGCGTGATGGCGGTGCTGACCTATCACATCGCGCGGCCGTGGCGCTGGGGCTATCTCGGAGTGCTGTTCGTCATCTTTGGTTTTCCGCTGCTCACGATCCACCGCCACGGGCTGAACTTCACGGCGATCGGTCATTTCGCGTCGATCCTCATCGGGCTCTGCTTCTACCCGATGGCACGAGAGCGCAAGCGCCCGCCGTTGAATCCGGCGAAACTCAGAACCGCTTTGGGATTCCGTTCCGGCGAAGCTTAGGTTCGCTTGGCGGTGACATAGTGAAGCGACGTGAGGGTCTCCTCGTCGTCGTTGGCAGCGGGCGGCAACGAAAGACCATAGGTGGCAGCCAAATCCGGCACACCCGTGGCGGCTGTTGCCCAGCCGTGGGTGCTCAGGTATTCGACCACGTCGTTGCGGTCGCCGGGATACCACAGGTCGGTCATTTCGATGTCGAAGCCGTGTTCTCGCCACTGGTCGGTGACCGCACGCATACGGCCGGCCATCTTTTCTACACCGTCGCTGGCGCCTTTCAAGTTCTCGGTGGCCAGTTGACTTCCCGCCGGGCTGAGTGCAGTGATGTTGTCCAGCAACCGATCCTGAGCGTCTGGCGGCAAGAACGGCATCAGGCCTTCGGCGCTCCACGCGGTCGGTTTGGTGGGATCCAGGCCGGCCGCGCGCAACGCCGCGGGCCAATCATCGCGAAGGTCGATGGGTACCGCCCGCCGATCGGCGGTCGGGGTGGCGCCCAGCTCGGCCAAGGTTGCGGTCTTGAACTCGATGACCCGGGACTGGTCGATCTCGAACACGATGGTTCCGGTCGGCCAGGGCAGCCGGTAGGCGCGGGCGTCCAGCCCCGACGCCAAGATCACCGCCTGGCGGATCCCCTCATTGGCTGCGGCCATGAAGAAGTCGTCGAAGAACCGGGTGCGAAGGCCCATCATGTCGCCCATTCGCTTCATCCCGAAGTCGCCATTGTCGTCGACCTGCGTGGGGTCCAGTTCACCGGTGGCGATGCGGGTGAAGAAGTCCACGCCGACCGCGCGCACCAGTGGCTCGGCGAAGGGGTCGTTGATCAATGCATTCGGGCCGCGGCTGCCCAATGCGCGTCCCACCGCCACGCCGGTCGCCGTGGCTCCGACGCTGTTACTCAAGTCCCAGGTGTCGCCGTCAAACCGTGCCATGTGTGCCCTCCAATCGTCGCTGAAACCGAATCTACGGACTGGTCCTGAACGAGCGCTGTGTGTAGTCCGTGCGCAGTGTGAACGCAGAGCATGGAATGCTGACTTTGATGCGGCATTACTACTCCGTAGACGCGATCCGCGACGCCGAAGCGCCGCTGCTGGCCAGCCTGCCCGATGGTGCCCTGATGAGACGCGCGGCCTTCGGGCTGGCCACCGAGATCATCGGAGAGCTGACCGCCCGCACCGGCGGGGTGGCCGGCCGCCGCGTATGCGCGGTCGTCGGCTCGGGCGACAACGGCGGTGACGCGCTGTGGGCGGCGACCTTCCTGCGCCGTCGCGGCGCGGCCGCCGACGCGGTGCTGCTCAACCCGGACCGCACCCACCGCAAGGGGCTGGCGGCGTTCACCAAAGCCGGCGGCCGCATCGTCGACAGCGTCTCGCCCGCAACCGATCTCGTCATCGACGGCGTGGTGGGCATCTCCGGCTCGGGGCCGCTGCGGCCGGCGGCGGCCGAGGTGTTCGCCTCCATTGACGCCGACGCGATTCCAGTGGTCGCCGTCGACATCCCCAGCGGGGTCGATGCGGCGACCGGAGCGATCACCGGGCCCGCGGTGCATGCGGCTCTGACCGTCACCTTCGGCGGCCTGAAACCCGTGCACGCGCTCGGCGACTGCGGCCGCGTCAGGCTGGTCGACATCGGGCTCGATCTGCCGGACACCGATGTGCTGGGTTTAGAGGCCGCCGATGTGGCCGCGCGGTGGCCGGTACCCGGTCCCCACGACGACAAATACACCCAGGGCGTGACGGGAGTGATGGCCGGCTCGTCGACCTACCCGGGCGCGGCCGTGCTGTGCACCGGCGCCGCCGTCGCGGCCACCTCCGGCATGGTCCGTTATGCCGGCAGCGCGCGCAGCGAGGTGCTCGCGCATTGGCCCGAGGTGATCGCGTCGCCCACCCCGGCAGCGGCCGGGCGGGTGCAGGCCTGGGTGGTCGGGCCGGGATTGGGCACCGACGACGCCGGGGCCGCCGCGTTGTGGTTCGCGCTGGAGACCGACCTGCCGGTGATCGTCGATGCCGACGGGCTGACCATCCTTGGCGGCCCACCCCGATCTGGTGGTCAACCGCACTGCGCCGACCGTGCTGACCCCGCACGCGGGTGAATTCGCCCGGCTGGCGGGTAATCCCCCCGGCGATGACCGGATCGCCGCGTGCCGCAAGCTGGCCGACACGTTCGGCGCCACCGTGCTGCTGAAGGGGAACGTCACCGTCATCGCCGATCCCGGCGGCCCGGTTTATCTCAATCCCGCAGGGCAGTCCTGGGCGGCCACCGCCGGCTCCGGCGACGTGCTCTCCGGGATGATCGGCGCGCTGCTGGCGTCTGGGTTGCCGGCGGCCGAGGCGGCCGCGGCCGCGGCCTTTGTGCACGCGCACGCGGCGGCGTTGTCGGCCGCTGACCCCGGCCCCGGCGAAGCGCCGACGTCGGCGTCGCGGATTGTCCCGCACATCCGAGCCGCCCTGGCCGCCCTCTAGCAGCACCCAGCCAACCCACCGAAAGGATCGCGCCGTGACCCTCAGCCACCCATCCGTGCCCGCACATTCGATTGCGCCCGCCTACACCGGCCGCATGTTCACCACCCCGGTGCCGGCGTTGCGGCTGCCCGAGGAGTCGATGGATTCGGAGGCTGCCTACCGCTTCATCCACGACGAGCTGATGCTCGACGGCAGTTCGCGGCTCAACCTGGCCACCTTCGTCACCACCTGGATGGATCCCGAAGCCGAGAAGTTGATGGCCGAGACGTTTGACAAGAACATGATCGACAAGGACGAATATCCGATCACCGCGGCCATTGAGCAGCGATGCGTATGCATGGTGGCCGACCTGTTCCACGCCGATCACTTGCGCGACGACGACCCGTCCAGCGCCTGCGGGGCGTCCACCATCGGCTCCAGCGAGGCGGTCATGCTCGGTGGTCTGGCCATGAAATGGCGCTGGCGCGAAAAGGTGGGCAAAGGCTGGGAGGGCCGCACCCCCAATCTGGTGATGGGCTCCAACGTCCAGGTGGTCTGGGAGAAGTTCTGCCGCTACTTCGATGTCGAGCCCCGCTATCTGCCGATGGAGGAGGGCCGCTACGTCATCACGCCCGAACAGGTTGTCGAGGCCGTCGACGAGAACACCATCGGGGTGGTGGCGATCGTGGGCACCACCTACACCGGCGAACTCGAGCCGGTCGCTGAGATCTGCGCGGCGCTGGACAAACTGGCCGCCGATGGGGGTGTGGACGTTCCGGTGCACGTCGACGCGGCCAGCGGGGGCTTCGTGGTGCCGTTCCTGCACCCGGAACTGAAGTGGGACTTCCGGCTGCCCCGGGTGGTGTCGATCAACGTCAGCGGCCACAAATACGGGCTGACCTACCCCGGTATCGGGTTCGTCGTGTGGCGCAGCAAAGAGTACCTGCCCGAGGACTTGGTCTTCCGGGTCAACTACCTGGGCGGCGACATGCCGACGTTCACGCTGAACTTCTCGCGCGCGGGCAACCAGGTCATCGGCCAGTACTACAACTTCTTGCGGCTGGGCCGTGAGGGTTACACCCAGATCATGCAGTCGTTGTCGCAGACGGCGCGCTGGTTGGGTGAGCAGCTGCGCGAAGCCGACCACTGTGAGCTGATCTCGGACGGGTCGGCGATCCCCGTCGTCGCCTTCCGGCTGGCCCGCGGCCTCGGCTACACCGAGTTCGACCTCTCGCACGAGCTACGGACCTTCGGGTGGCAGGTGCCCGCCTACACCATGCCCGACAACGCCACCGACGTCTCCGTGCTGCGCATCGTGGTGCGCGAGGGGCTCTCCGCCGACCTGGCCCGGGCGCTGCACGACGATGCCCGCACCGCGCTGGCCTCCCTGGACAAGGTCAAGCCCAGCGGCCACTACAAAGCCGAGCACTTCGCCCACTGACGCTCGCAGGCAGTCCGCAAAGCCCGTTCTGGGAGAATGTCGGCAGCGAACCGACAGACAAACGAGTGGGAGCACGACTTCGTTGGCCGTTACGCCGATATCCCTGAGTCCCGGCGTCCTCGCCGAGGCCGTGGTGGACCTGGGTGCCATCGAGCACAACGTGCGGGTGCTGCGCGAGCACGCCGGCCCCGCGCAGCTGATGGCTGTCGTCAAGGCCGACGGCTACGGCCACGGGGCCACCCGGGTCGCCCGCGCCGCGTTGGCCGCCGGAGCGGCCGAACTGGGTGTCGCCACCGTCGACGAAGCACTGGCGCTGCGCGCCGACGGGATCACCGCGCCGGTGCTGGCCTGGCTGCATCCGCCCGGCCTCGACTTCGCGCCCGCCCTGCTCGCCGACGTCGAGATCGCCGTGTCCTCGGTGCGCCAGCTCGACGAGCTGCTGGACGCGGTGCGCCGGACCGGCCGGACAGCGACGGTGACGGTCAAGGTGGACACCGGGCTGAACCGTAACGGCGTCGCCCCGGCGTTATACCCTGCGATGCTGACCGCGCTGCGGCAGGCCGTCGCCGAGCACGCCATCCGGCTGCGCGGGCTGATGTCGCACATGGTTTACGCCGATCAACCCGACAATTCCATCAATGACGTTCAGGCCCAACGGTTCAGCGAGATGCTGGCACAGGCGCGCGACCAGGGGGTGCGGTTCGAGATTGCGCACCTGTCGAATTCATCGGCCACCATGTCACGTCCCGACCTGGCCTTCGATATGGTGCGGCCCGGTATCGCGGTGTACGGTCTGAGCCCCGTTCCGCAGCTCGGTGACATGGGCCTGATACCGGCGATGACAGTGAAATGCGCTGTCGCGCTGGTGAAGTCGATCCGCGCCGGCGAGGGCGTGTCTTATGGGCACACGTGGATCGCCGAGCGTGACACCACCGTGGCGCTGATGCCGATCGGATACGCGGACGGTGTTTTCCGGTCGCTGGGCGGACGGCTGGACGTGCTGATCAACGGCAGGCGGCGGCCCGGCGTCGGGCGGATCTGCATGGACCAATTCCTCGTCGACCTGGGTCCCGGGCAGATCGATGTCGCCGAAGGTGACGAGGCGATTCTGTTCGGGCCCGGCAGCAGAGGCGAACCCACCGCTCAAGACTGGGCCGATCTGCTCGGCACCATCCACTACGAAGTGGTCACCAGCCCCCGGGGGCGCATCACCAGGACCTATCGCGAGGCCGGAACCGTTGAGCGATGAGAAAACTCGCAGGCGCCGCAGGGAGAGGGCTTGGCTTGCGGGAGGAGCGGGGCTGACTGCGGTCGCCACCATCGTCGGGGCCTCGGCCCGCCGTTCGATGATCCAACGCACCGCAGGAGTCGAAGACCCTTACGCCGATGAGGATTTCGAGGGGCTGGACAGCGACCGCAGCTATGTGGTGACCACGCCCGACGGTGTGGCGCTGGCCGTCCGCGAAGTCGGTCCGGTGGACGCGCCGGTGACCATGGTCTTCGTTCATGGCTTCTGTCTGCGTATGGGCGCCTTCCACTTTCAGCGGACCCGGCTCGCCGAGAAGTGGGAACCGAGGGTGCGCATGGTCTTCTACGACCAGCGCGGGCACGGGCGCTCCGGCGAAGCCGAGCCCGAGACGTACACGCTGACCCAACTGGGCCAGGATCTGGAAACGGTGCTGAAGGAGGTCGCGCCGCACGGGGTGATGCGTGTTGGTCGGCCATTCGATGGGCGGTATGACGGTGTTGTCGCATGCCCGGCAGTACCCCGAGCAGTATGGACGCATGATCGTCGGTGCGGCGCTGATTTCTTCTGCCGCAGAAGGGGTTACCCGGTCGCCGCTGGGCGAGATTCTGAAAAACCCGGCGGTGGAAGCCCTTCGGTTCACCGCCCGGTCCGCCCCCAAGCTGATGCACCGCGGCCGCAACGTTTCACGTTCGCTGATCGCCCCGATTTTGCGCGCCGCGTCCTTCAGTGACCTGCAGGTCAGCCGAAGCCTGGACGCCTTCTCCCAGCGCATGATGAACGGCACGCCGATCGCCACCCTGGTCGGCTTTTTGCGCGCCCTGGAAGTGCACGACGAAACCGCCGGGCTGTGGACGTTGTTGCGCATCCCGACCCTGATCGCGTGTGGTGACCACGACCTGATCACTCCGGACGAGTACTCGAGGAAGATGGCGGCCTCGCTGCCGCAATCCGAGCTGGTCATCGTCACCGGGGCCAGTCACCTGGCCCTGCTGGACAAGCCCGATGCCATCAACGACGGGCTGGTCCGGCTCGTCAACCGGACCACTCCGAGCAGGATGGTCCTGCGCTACCGGCGTTTCCGGGAACGGTTCCGCCGCCATGGCTGAGTCTGATGGCGTCGACCCGCCGCGCCCGGCTTCGCCGCGCACGCGATCGCCGCAGCGGTCCGGCACGGCCACCTGCGAGCGCGTCGAGGACACCGTGGCTCTGGGGTCTCACTTGGGCGAGCAGCTGCGCGCCGGCGACGTGGTGGTGCTCTCCGGTCCGCTCGGTGCCGGAAAAACGGTGCTGGCCAAGGGCATTGCCGCGGCGATGGATGTCGACGGTCCGGTCACCTCACCGACGTACGTGCTGGCACGGGTGCACCCGTCGCGTCGGCCCGGCGCGCCGGCGATGGTTCACGTCGACGTCTACCGGCTGTTGGACCACTCGGATCCTCCAAGCGCCGACCTGCTTGGCGAGCTCGATTCGCTGGACCTCGATACCGATCTCGAGGACGCGGTCGTCGTGGTGGAGTGGGGCGAGGGTCTGGCTGAACGCCTCTCCGAGCGGCACCTGGACATCCGCCTCGAGCGGGTCAGCCACTCCGATGTGCGGATCGCGACCTGGGAGTGGAACCGCTCATGAGCCTGATACTCGCCCTCGACACCGCCACCCCGGCAGTGACGGCGGGTGTCGTGCGGCTTGACGGCTCGTCATGCGCCGTGCTGGCCGAGCGGGTCACCGTCGACGCCCGGGCGCACGCCGAACGGCTCACTCCCAATGCGCTGGTCGCCCTGGCCGAGGCCGCGCTGACGATGGCTGATCTCGACGCCGTCGTGGTGGGCTGTGGTCCCGGCCCGTTCACCGGCTTGCGGGCCGGGATGGCAACCGCCGCCGCATACGGGCACGCGCTGGGCATCCCGGTACACGGGGTGTGCAGCCTGGACGCCATCGGGGTGCGGACCACCGGCGACACACTGGTGGTCACCGACGCCCGCCGGCGCGAGGTCTACTGGGCCCGCTACCGCGACGGAGTGCGCACCGCCGGCCCGGCCGTCAACGCCCCGGCCGACATCGACCCCGGTACGGCGCAAGCGGTGGCAGGCTCGCAAGAACACGCGGGGATGTTCGGCCTGCCGCTGTGCGAGCCTGTTTACCCGACGCCGGCCGGGCTGGTAGCCGCGGTGTCCGACTGGTCCGATAACCCGGCGCCGTTGGTGGCGTTGTATCTGCGCCGGCCCGATGCCAAGCCCTTGGCGGCCCGCCGATGACCGCCTGCAGCGAGCCAGTGACCATCGGCGCGTTGACACCCGCCGATGCCGAGCGGTGCGCCCAGCTGGAAGCCCAGCTGTTCGACGGTGACGACCCATGGCCGGCGGTGGCGTTCAACCGCGAACTGGCCAGCTCGCACAACCATTACGTGGCCGCGCGCGTGGCCGGCAGGCTGGTGGGTTATGCGGGCGTCTCCAGGTTGGGACGCAAACCGCCGTTCGAATACGAGGTGCACACCATCGGCGTGGATCCGGCGTTCCAGGGACAGGGCATCGGCCGTCGGCTGCTTGACGAGCTGCTGAATTTCGCCGGCGGCGGTGTTGTCTACCTGGAGGTGCGCACCGACAACGAGGCGGCCATCGCGCTTTATCGCAGCGCCGGTTTCGCCCAGGTCGGCCTGCGGCGGCGCTACTACCGGGTCAGCGGCGCCGATGCGTACACGATGCGGAGGGAGGGCTCGTGACGATCATCTTGGCCATCGAAACCTCTTGCGACGAAACCGGAGTCGGCATCGCGCGGCTGGACGCCGACGGCGCTGTGACGCTGTTGGCCGACGAGGTGGCATCCAGCGTCGACGAGCACGTCCGGTTCGGCGGCGTGGTGCCCGAGATCGCCTCACGGGCGCATCTGGAAGCGCTTGGTCCCGCCATGCGCCGCGCGCTGGCGACCGCCGGCGTGGAACAACCCGACGTCGTCGCCGCGACCATCGGGCCCGGGCTGGCCGGTGCTTTGTTGGTGGGAGTCGCTGCGGCCAAGGCGTATTCAGCCGCGTGGGGAGTGCCGTTCTACGCCGTGAACCACCTGGGCGGGCACCTGGCCGCCGACGTGTACGAACATGGGCCGCTGCCCGAGTGCGTGGCGCTGCTGGTGTCCGGTGGGCACACGCACCTGCTGCATGTGCGTTCGCTCGGTGAGCCGATCATCGAGCTCGGCAGCACCGTCGACGACGCCGCCGGCGAGGCCTATGACAAGGTCGCGCGGCTGCTGGGCTTGGGGTATCCGGGCGGAAAGGTGCTCGACGACCTGGCTCGCACCGGCGACCGGGATGCCATCGCGTTCCCGCGCGGCATGACCGGCCCGGCCGACGACCCGTACGCGTTCAGCTTCTCCGGGCTCAAGACCGCCGTCGCGCGGTACGTGGAAAGCCATCCCGACGCGGCCACAGCCGATATCGCCGCCGGGTTCCAGGAAGCCGTCGCCGACGTGCTCACGATGAAGGCGGTGCGAGCGGCAACCGGGCTGGGTGCGTCGACTCTGCTGATCGCGGGGGGAGTGGCCGCGAACTCGCGGCTGCGTGAGCTGGCCACGCAGCGCTGTGCGGCGGCGGGCCTGACGTTGCGGATTCCCAGGCCGCGGCTATGCACCGACAACGGGGCGATGATCGCTGCGTTCGCCGCGCATTTGGTGGCCGCGGGAGCATCACCCTCACCGTTGGACGTGCCCAGCGACCCGGGTCTGCCGGTGGTCAAAGGCCAGGTGAGCTGAGCTCAGAGCGTAAATACGCGGGAAGCACCAGGGCGGCCTTGAGTGCTAGCACTCGCATGTATAGAGTGCTAGGTGGCAATCGGCCAAACCCCCGTGTCGGCACCCGCGACGACGGCGCGAGGGCACGGCCGGATGCCGAATCACCTGATAATTCGGACGGTTCGGGGCAAGCCCCCGGACCGACCGCCAACTCCGGTCCGGGCGCGACCCGGACCCGATCCAAACAGTGGAGGGCTCCAATCGTGGCGAAGGTGAAGATCAAGCCACTCGAGGACAAGATTCTCGTGCAGGCCAACGAGGCCGAGACCACGACCGCGTCTGGTCTGGTCATTCCTGACACCGCCAAGGAGAAGCCGCAGGAAGGCACCGTCGTCGCAGTCGGCCCCGGCCGGTGGGACGAGGATGGCGCGAAGCGGATCCCGGTCGACGTGTCAGAGGGTGACACCGTCATCTACAGCAAGTACGGCGGCACCGAGATCAAGTACAACGGCGAGGAATACCTGATCCTGTCGGCACGCGACGTGCTGGCCGTCGTATCCAAGTAAAGAACCGTGTTCCGCCCCGGCGATCCCCGTGTTGCAAACCACGGGTGATTTCCGGGGCGGCATGCGTTCGAGCCGGGCGTGAAGGAGCCTGATGAGCAAGCTGATTGAGTACGACGAAACCGCGCGTCGCGCCATGGAAGCGGGCGTGGACAAGCTCGCCGACGCGGTACGCGTGACGCTGGGGCCGCGTGGCCGGCACGTGGTGCTAGCCAAAGCATTTGGCGGGCCCACGATCACCAACGACGGCGTCACCGTCGCGCGCGAGATCGACCTGGAAGACCCGTTCGAGAACCTGGGCGCCCAGCTGGTGAAGTCGGTGGCCACCAAGACCAACGACGTCGCCGGCGACGGCACCACCACCGCGACCGTGCTGGCCCAGGCGTTGATCAAGGGCGGCCTGCGCATGGTCGCTGCCGGCGTCAACCCGATCTCGCTGGGCGCGGGAATCGGCAAGGCCGCCGACGCGGTGTCCGAGGCGCTGCTGGCCGCCGCCACCCCGGTGTCCGGCAAGGACGCCATCGCGCAGGTGGCGACGGTCTCCTCGCGCGACGCGCAGATCGGCAAGCTGGTCGGCGAGGCCATGAGCAAGGTGGGCCATGACGGCGTGGTCAGCGTCGAAGAATCCTCCACGCTGAGCACCGAGCTGGAGTTCAGCGAGGGCGTCGGCTTCGACAAGGGCTTCCTGTCGGCGTATTTCGTCACCGACTTCGACTCCCAGGAGGCCGTGCTCGAAGACGCGCTGATCCTGTTGCACCAGGAAAAGATCAGCTCGCTTCCGGACCTGCTGCCCATGCTCGAGAAGGTCGCCGAGGCGGGCAAGCCGCTGTTGATCATCGCCGAAGACATCGAGGGCGAGGCACTGGCCACACTGGTCGTCAACTCCATCCGCAAGACGCTCAAGGCGGTCGCGGTCAAGTCGCCGTTCTTCGGCGACCGCCGCAAGGCATTCCTCGAGGACCTGGCGGTGGTCACCGGCGGACAGGTGGTCAATCCCGACGCCGGCCTGCTGCTGCGCGAGGTCGGCCTCGACGTGCTGGGCACCGCCCGCCGTGTCGTGGTCAGCAAGGACGACACCATCATCGTCGAGGGCGGAGGCTCCAAGGACGCGGTGGCAAACCGCATCAAGCAGCTGCGCGCCGAGATCGAGAACAGCGACTCGGAATGGGATCGGGAGAAGCTGCAGGAGCGGCTGGCCAAGCTGGCCGGTGGGGTGGCCGTCATCAAAGTGGGGGCCGCAACCGAGACCGCGCTCAAGGAGCGCAAGGAAAGCGTTGAGGATGCCGTCGCGGCCGCCAAGGCCGCCGTCGAAGAGGGCATTGTCGCGGGTGGTGGAACGGCGCTGATCCAGGCCGGCAAGAAGCTGAAGGACCTGCGTGCGTCGCTGAGCGGCGACGAGGCACTTGGCGTCGACGTGTTTTCCCAGGCACTCAGTGCACCGCTGTATTGGATTGCCGCCAACGCCGGGCTGGACGGCTCGGTCGTGGTCAACAAGGTCAGTGAGCTGCCCCCCGGGCAGGGATTGAACGCGGACACGCTGACCTATGGCGACCTGGTCGCCGACGGCGTGATCGATCCCGTCAAGGTCACCCGCTCGGCGGTGCTCAATGCGGGGTCGGTAGCCCGGATGGTGCTCACCACCGAGACGGCCATTGTCGAGAAAGTAAGCCACGGCGACGATGATCACGGGCATGGTCACGGCCATCACCATCACTAGAACCACCTTGTAACGAAGCACCCCCGGTCAATTGGCCGGGGGTGCCTTCGTTTGTTGGGCGTTGGAGCGGGCCGCGGTCAGTTAGCCCGCCCGTCAGGGTTGACGCGCTGCCGCACGCGGTGCAATGTGATACTCGTCATATGACCACTGGTCACACCGGGCAGAAAGGCGGCAGCTCATGACCACGAGGGACAAGTACACGGACGTGCCCGCGCCCTACTCGTGGGAGGTCGCCAGTGCCGGCGACGCGTGCTTCACGTGGGAGTACGACGACGGGCGCGCCCGGCTCCTTTCCCTATACCAAAAGGGAAAGGACAAGCAGTGGGATGCCCAGTCGCGCATCGACTGGGCGCAAGACGTCGACCCGATGAACCCGATCGGGCTGCCTGACGAGTTCCATCCGCTGTTCGGCAGCCCGATGTGGGACGCCGCAGACGACGCACGTCGCGCCGAGATGCGCCAGCACTTCCAGGCCTGGCAGCTCTCGCAGTTCCTGCACGGCGAGCAGGGTGCGATGGTGTGCGCGGCCAAGATCGTCGAGGTCGTCCCGGACCTGGACGCGAAGTTCTACGCGGCCACCCAGACCATGGACGAGGCCCGGCACGTCGAGGCGTTCTCGCGGTTCCTGCAGGAGAAGGTCGGCCTGGTCTACCCGATCAACAAGCACCTGACCGCACTGCTGGACGACACCCTGCGCGACTCGCGCTGGGACATGCCCTACCTCGGCATGCAGGTCCTCATCGAAGGGCTCGCACTGGCCGCCTTCGGGGTGCTGCGTGACATGTCGGCGCAGGACTCGCTGGCCAAGCAGGTGCTGGCCTACGTCATGCAGGACGAGGCCAGGCACGTCGCCTTCGGCCGAATCTCGCTGAAGGACTACTACTCCGCGCTGACCGAGGCCGAGCGGGACGAGCGTGAAGAGTTCGTCGTGGACGCCTGTTACCTGATGCGCGACCGGTTCCGGGGCGAGGAGGTTTTCGAGACCCTCGGCATGGACGTTCAAGCGTGTGCTGAGTGGGTCGACACGTCGCCGCTGATGATCCAGTTCCGCTCGCACCTGTTCAGCCGCATCGTGCCGATCGTCAAGGACATCGGGTTGTGGGGCGACAAGGTGCAGAAGGCCTTCAGGGACATGGGTGTCCTCGACATGGCCGCCTTCGACATCGAGGCGCTGATGAAGGCCGATGAGGATCAGGCCGACGCGCTGGACAAGGCACACGCCGAGATGGCCGGCCGGGCCCTCGAGGTGGACGAGGTGATCGCGGCGGGCGTGAGCTAACCCAATGTCCGGTTTGGCGAGGAGGGCGGCGCACCTGAACTGCTCGACGAGCTGAACACGGCGATGTTCGGCGCAGGCGGCAATTCCCTGCCGCCTGACGCGCCGCCCGGGTACCTGACACGCATCACGATCGAGAAGGTCGGCGTCGTCGGGCCCTGGGCATCCTGACGGCAGAGACGGCCGTCGTCGACAAGCCTGCCGAGGCGGACGAGCACGACCACCACCACGGTCACCACCACCACTAGGCAAGTAAAGCGGAGCACCCCCGGTTTATCGCCGGGGGTGTTTCGTCTTACTGGTCGCCTCCCAGATCGGCCCTAATGCGCGTACACGATCGGGCAGAGATCCAAGATCGTCGGGACGGTCATGAGTTCGCCTTCACCCCAAGGGTTTCCAGCGTGCGTTGCAGCCAGCTGAACATCAGGCCGATCGCTTCGGGCAGTTTCGTGGTCGCACAGTGCCCGGTGTCGGGCATGAGGTGGACCTCGGTGTCGCGGCGACCCTCGAAGACCACGGTGTCGTGCGCAGGGACGTGCACGTCGTCGGCGCCGTTGACCACCAGCATCGGGGCGTTGGTGTCCTGATCGAGCAGCGGACGCAGCGAGAAAGCGCCGAACGTTGCGGCCAGTTCCTCGGCGCTGGGGCGCTGGTCGAATCCCAGCGCGTTGCCGACGATTCCGTCCATACCGAACTGCAGCATCGAGGCGTCCCTGTTGAACGCGGCCTCGACCGGTCCGCCCAAGACGATCGCGGCGTCCACCTCGCCGGTCAGACCGGAACGGGCCGAGTAGTGTCCGCCCATCGAGATCCCCAGATGGATCACGATGCCGTTGCCCAGCGTCCGGGCTTCGGCGACCAGGCCTCGCACGATCTCTGCGCCGCCGTCGGGGGTCATCGGCACAGCCGATTCGCCGGTGCCGGCGATGTCGAATGCAACCACCCGGACTCCGGCCGTCGCTGCCGCGAGAACGAACATGTTGTGCATGTCCATCTTCCAGCTGTCCACCCCACCGGATGCCAGCAGCACTGGGGCGTCTGCGGGCAGGTCGGGTGCGGCGAAGATGTGCACCGGCACCAGCGTGCTGGCACCCCGATACGGCACGTCGAGTACGCACCGCTGGAAGTCCACCCCGAAATCCGGTGCGGCAAGCAGATACTGCTCAAGCTGGTTCTGTAGCGCCCCGCGCTTGGAGTCGTCGGCCAGGGTCGGAAACTTCGCCCACCCGTATGCCAGCGCGGCAAGTTGATGCGAACCTTGACTGGCGTAGCGGGCGGCCAGTGCCGACCACTCATACACCCAGCCACCGGGCGCATCCGTCCACATCTGGGTGATCGCGGCGCCCACCGCGTCCACGTCTGGGGCGGGTAATCCGGTGTTGACCATCTGGGGATACCGCTCGCCGAACAGATCCTCGGCGTCGACCGGCCACTGAAAGGACATCACGAGCTCCTTCGCGCTCTGTAGTTAATGCAGTGATACTGCGTTAAGAGGACGGTAACACCGGCTGCGCTTTAAAGCAAGAAAGCTGCGTTAGAATGAGACTCATGAGCGAACCAGCGGTTCGGCGCCGGACCGGGGGACGATCGGCCCGGGTCCGCGAGGCGGTCCTGAAGGCGACGCTGCACGCGGTGGCCGAGCACGGCGCCGACGCGGTCAGCATTAGTGAGATCGCTCGGGAGGCCGAGGTGCACGAAACGTCGATCTACCGGCGGTGGCCCACCAAGGAACACCTCGTGCTCGACGCATTGCTGGACTACAGCGAGGCCAAGCTCCCCATCCCCAACACCGGGACTCTGCGGGACGACTTGGTCGCCTTCGCGACCGCGGTCACCGCCTACCTCGGCTCGACGCTGGGGCGGACGCTGGCCAGGTCGATGGCCATCGCCGGCGACGACGACACCCTGGCCGCCGGACGCGCCCAGTTCTGGAAGTCGCGGCTCGACCTTGCCAGCGCGATGATCGCCCGCGCCAAGGACCGTGGCGAGGTTCCAACCGACCTCGACGCGGCCACGGCCCTCGAACTCGTCATCGCACCGCTGCACTTCCGGGCACTGCTCACCCGCCAGCCCATTGACGCACACGACATCGCGCAGCTCGTCGACGCGCTGCTGACCGGGTTGACCGGCTAATCAACCCTTCAGCGCGCGCATGGCAGTAATCCGACACCACCGAGACCGAGAAACCCACTACACGGAGCACCCCCGGGCGAGAAGCCGGGTGTTTCGTTGCAGCGTCACCCCCGGGTTGGGCCACCGAGGACGGCGCTCCGTTTCTTGTTTTCGGTCCTATTGAGTTCCCATCAACGTGACAGGCCAAGTGGTCCAGCGAGTTCGGACAATGTTGGCAACACCTTGTCGGGCCCGCCGTGCACAAGGATCGCGACATGGTTGGCGCCGGCGCTCAGATACTCGCCCAACCGCGTGGCGACGTCTTCAGGCGTGCCATGGGCGACCACGGCGTCGATCAGCCTGTCGCTGCCCGGCCGGGTGACATCGGCGTCGGTGAAACCCAGCCGCTTCCAACTGCTCACGTAGTTTGTCGTGTCGAAGTAGCGGTCCAGCGCCGCGCGGCCGATCGCGCGCGCCTGCTCTGCATCGGGGTTCAACACCACGTTGTGCACGGGCGCCAGCAGCGCGTTCGGCCCGATGATCGCGCGGGCCTGTGCGGCATGTTCGGGCGTGGCATTGGCAGGGTGCGCCCCGGCGGTGCGTTCGGCCGACAGCTTCAGCACCCGCGGTCCAAGCGCGGCGAGCACACGTTGATTCGCCGGTACGCCGTATTCGTCGAGTTCGTCGAGGTAGGACACCAGCGCTTCGTACGGCTTGCGGTATTGCGTGTCGACCTCGGGATGGCCGACCCCGACGCCGAGCACGAAGCGGCCCGGGTAGGCGGTGTTGATGCGGTGGAACGACTCGGCGACGGGCTTGGCGGCGGCCGACCAGATGTTGACGATGCCGGTGGCCACCTTCAGCGTGGTGGTCGACTCCAAAAGTGGCTCCACGAAGGACAATTCGGCGGGCGGCGAACCGCCGACCCAAATCGTTCCGTAGCCCAGCCGTTCTATTTCCTGTGCCTGCTCGGGGGTGGCGCCAAGTCCGAAGAAGCCGAATCGGCCGAGGTCGCTTGTGACGGTGTCTGGTGCGGTCATAACTCGTTGCAACCCTCGCATCGCGCGCAGCTATTCCGCTGCTGGCGGCTTGTGCCGACGGCTCCGGACTCCAGGGGCGCGCATGGCTGTAACCAGCAACCACCGAGACGGCTGTGGTCGACAAGCCTGAAAGGCGGACGAGCACGATCACCCACCACGGTCACGCTCACTAGAACCACCCTGCACGGAGCACCCCCGGTTTTATCGCCGGGGGTGTTTCGTTTGTTCGTCTTGTCCGGCAAGAAGCGTCCAGTGCGACTCCTCGATCGGCGCTGACTGGCCGACCCGCCCCCGCGAGCTGATGTCATCAAGTGAACGGCCCCGGGCCGACCCCTAATCTGGTCGCACCCCCTCTGACCGAATAGCCGCGCGACGGCGGTTATCAGCGCCTGCCGGGTGTGCTGGCGCTTGCTTTCGTGGAATCTAAGGCGACATCGCCACGCCATCGCAAGGCTTCCAAGGCCACGGCGACGTGAACGCTGGATTCTTCCAGGGGGCGCGGAAGTAGCTTTTCGGCGCGGTGCAGTCGCTCGGTCAAGGTGTTGCGGTGGGTGTAGAGGCGGGTGGCTGCGCGAGAGGCATTGCATTGCTCGTTGATGAATATCTCTACGGCGCTGCGTAATTCGGGTGCCGCATGTCTGAACTCGCCGAGTATCTGGGTGATGAATTCGTCGGCGCCTTCAGGGTCGAGAGTGAGCAGCGCCACCAATTGGACATCGGTGAACAGCACGATGCGTTGGCCGGATTTCAGGCGAGCAAGCATCCGCTGGGTGGTGAGGGCATTTAGATGACTGCGCCGAAAGCCGTCGATTCCGGTGGTGGTCGGGCCGACGGCGACCCGCACCGCGGGGCATTGCTCGAGCGCGCTGTGCAGATTCGCGACGGTCAAGCGTTTCCCGCCGCCGATCCACACCCAGCGGGTGGCGGCGCTGGCGATCACGTTGAGCGGGCGGGTCCCGGCTACCTGCCCCAGGGCGTCGACGGCTCGCTCCAGGGAATGCGTGTCGCTGTCGGGCTGGTCGGTCCACACGACGGCCGCGGTATGGGATTGGTTGAGTGCGTAGCCAAGACGGGCTTCGGCGCGACGGCGAGTGATGGGCGCGCCCTCGAGGATGAGGGTGACGGCTTCTCGGCGTTCGGCGTGTGTGCCCCGCGTCAGTTCCTCGCGCTCGGATTGCATTTGGGCGTTGATGCCGGCCAGCGTCGCGTCGATGAATTCGCTGATCGAGCGCGACGTCACATCGAGCATCTCGTGCAACTCGCCTACATCAGACGTGAGGGTGAAGGCGGTGTCCAACCACCACCGCCATGCGACGTTCTGCCCGACCCGGTAGGCGTCCAGCGCGGCGGCGTCCATGCCTCGGCGGACCAGATCGCGCGCCAGGGCCAGCGGCTCGGCTCCCAGGTTGGCCGGCACCGGATGACCCGGATCGCGAACGTTGGCCGCGGCCCAGTGCAAAAGGTTGGCCCGGTTGGTGCGGGTCACGGACGCTGCCAGCACCGGGTCTTCGCGGATCTCGGGGCTGGCGGCCAGCGTCGCGCGGTCGATCTCGTCGAGCCACTCCGCTGGCGCATCGAGTGCGACGTGTGCTCCCTGGCGGATCAGCTCGGCGACCCGCGGCGACGGAGGTTCCCACGCCATGTGCCCAGTCTAAGTGAGGCATTGCACTATGCACTGCGAAACGTGAAAGTCACGGCAGTTTGCACTTGGGAAACGGTGACTAAGACCTCAATCATGGACAGCACAAACCCGCATCACCCACCCAGGAGCAAGCCATGACAGCCACAGCTTCCGCCGTGACCCGTATCGAGCACGTCGACGTGTTGATCGTCGGTGCCGGTATCTCGGGCATCGGTGCCGCCTACTACCTGCAAAAGGAACACCCCGGCAAGTCTTACGCCATCCTGGAGGCGCGCGGCGCCACCGGCGGCACCTGGGATCTGTTCCGTTACCCGGGGATTCGCTCCGACTCCGACCTGCACACTTTTGGCTACGAGTTCAAGCCCTGGCGTGACGAGAACGCCATCGCCAGCGCCGACAAGATCCTGGACTACCTGCACGAGACGGCAGCCGAGAACGGTATCGACGCCAACGTTCGGTTCCATCACAAGGTGCTCGGCGCCGCCTGGTCGAGTGCCGAGGCGCGCTGGCTGGTCGACGTCGAGCGCACCGACACCGAGGAACTGGTCCAGTTCAGCGCCAACTGGATCTTCATGGCCGGCGGCTACTACCGCTACGACCATGGATTCACCCCCGAGTTCAAAGGCCGTGACCGGTTCGAAGGCCAGATCGTGCACCCCCAGCACTGGCCCGAAGACCTCGACTACACCGGCAAAAAGGTCGTCATCATCGGCAGCGGCGCGACCGCGGTCACCCTGGTGCCGGCGATGGCCGGCAAGGCCGCGCACGTGACGATGCTGCAGCGCACGCCGACCTACATCATGGCAGTGCCGTCGAAGGACGTCTTCGCCAACACAGCCAAGAAGGTGCTCGGCGATAGGCGCGGCTATGCGCTCACGCGGCGCAAGAACATCGTCAAACAGCGTGCCATTTACCAGTTCTGCCAGAACTTCCCCGGCCCGGCCAAGAAGCTGATCCGCCGCCTCAACGCCAAGCAGCTGCCCGAGGGCTATCCCGTCGACGAACACTTCAACCCGAACTACAACCCGTGGGACCAGCGGTTGTGCGCGGTGCCCGATGGCGACCTGTTCAATGCCATCGGCGACGGCAGCGCCTCGGTCGTGACCGACCGCATCGCGACGTTCACCGAGACCGGGATCGAGCTGGAGTCGGGCCGCCACCTGGACGCCGACATCATCGTTACCGCAACGGGTTTGAACCTGCAGATGTTCGGCGGGGTGTCCCTGAGCGTGGATGGCGAGCCGGTCGACTTCGCCAAGACGTTCGGGTACAAGGGCATGATGCTCTCCGGCGTGCCGAACTTCGCCTTCGCCGTGGGCTACACGAACTCGTCGTGGACGCTGAAGGTCGGGCTGCTGTGCGAGCACTTCTGCCGGCTGCTGACCCACATGGACGCCAACGGCTACGACACCGCGCGTCCCGAGGTCGACGACCCGGAGATGGAGGCCCGGCCGCTGCTGGACTTCTCCGCCGGGTACGTCCAGCGTGCGCTGCACCTGATGCCCAAGCAGGGTGACGGCGCACCGTGGACGATGTCGTCGAGCTACTGCACCGACGTCAAGCTGCTTCGCAGCGAGTCGGTGCTGGACCCCAACCTGCGGTTCGGCGCCTCCCGCCAGATCACGGCCGCGAGCGCAGTGGCGGTGCCCGCATGAGTGACCAGTTCTGTCGCGCCGGCGCCGGCCGGCAGGTGTGCTACCGGACGGACGGTGATCCGTCCGGTACGCCGCTTCTCCTGATCGCCGGTCTGACCCTGGACCTGACCTCGTGGCCGCCAACGATGGTCGACGGCCTTGTCGCCCAAGGGTTCTACGTGATCCGATTCGACAACCGTGACGTCGGCCGCACCACTCCGGCCGCCACGCCGCCGCCGAGCCTGCTGCGCCGGGCGTTGCGCCGCCCCCGCCGGGACGGCTACGACCTGGCCGATATGGCTGGCGACGCAATCGCCGTGCTTGACCACCTCGGTATCGGGCAGGCCCACGTGGCCGGAATGTCGATGGGCGGCATGATCGCCCAGACGGTCGCGGCCCGCTACCCCGCTCGGACGTCATCGCTGACGTCGATCTTCTCCACCACCGGTGGCAAGCGGGTCGGACAGCCCGCCATCTCGACGCTGCTGCTGCTGTCCAACCCCGGGTCACGCACCCGCGACGAGTTCATCCGCAAGCAGGTCATGCTGATGAGCCACGTCGCGGGCACCGGGTTCCCGCTCGACGAAGCCGGTGCCGCGGAGTACGCGGCGGGGGCCTGGGACCGCGGTCTGCGGGAAGCGGCCGGAGACGGTGTCGCACGGCAAATCAATGCCATCTACAAATCGGGCGACCGCACCGTCGAGCTGGGCCGAATCTCCGTGCCCACGTTGGTGATTCACGGCGACAGCGACCGCATCGTGCACCCCAGCGGTGGGCGCGCGACCGCGACAGCCATCACTGGAGCCCGGCATGTCACTATCGCCGGCATGGGCCATAACCTGGCGCCGGGAGTGATTGACCGTCTCGTCGAGCTCATCACCAACCACATCGAGCAGTCGCAGATCGCGGTCATCTCCTGACCGCTTGGCTTCATCGGCCTCTGGGGATGTTGGACTGTTCGTTCCCCAGAAGATGTCCTGAGCTGCAGGCACATTGGGATCTACGAAGTGCCTTACAGATAAGCGATTGGTCAGTTAGCGATTTCGGCGCCTGGCTCCGGTCGGGCGAGCGTCACATACGCAATCTGTGAAGTCGCCGCTGTGCGTAGTTAAGTGGACGACTTCTCAGTGGGTTAACGACAATGCGCGGGCTGCAATCTCACACCACCGAAACGGCCGTGGTCGACAAGCCGGCCGAGGCGGACGAGCACGACCACCACCACGGTCACGCGCACTAGAAGCCGCGCAGCATGAAACACCCCCGGTTTTCGCCGGGGTGTTTTGTTTGTCAGTCCGGTCCGGCAAGAGGCATCCGCCATCGAGGACGTCCGCAGTTCACCAGATCAACTCGCCGATCACCCCGGCCCCGGGAGCGCCGACGATGCTCGCGTCGAGGTTGTCGGTCGAATTCGGGTGAACCGCCGGCGGGGTTGACTCGTATCACCTTTAAGGGTGCAGAAGCGCCGCCCGCCCTCGACACCATCGACCGCAGGAGGCGGCATCGTCATCGCCGACGCGAAAAATTGGTGCACACAACAGGTTCTAGGCCTGAGTGCCCGCCATCACCGCATCAGTGGCTGGGATCCCGAGGACGTGGCCGCATGGCGGGCGGGTGGCGCCAAAATCGCGCGGCGGAACCTGATCTCGTCGATATTCGCCGAACACGTCTGCTTCTCGGTGTGGTCGATCTGGTCGGTGATGGTGCTGTTCATGCCGGAGAACGTGTACCACATCGATGCGGCAGGCAAGTTCTTTCTTGGCGCGATGCCCACCCTGGTCGGCGGCCTGCTGCGCATCCCCTACACCACCGCCCCGGCGCGCTTCGGCGGGCGCAACTGGACGATCGTCAGCGCGCTGTCGTTGCTGATCCCGCTGGCACTCACCTGGTACTTCATGGCGCACCCGAGCACCTCCTACACCACGTTTCTGATCGTCGCGGCGTTCGCCGGACTGGGCGGAGGCAACTTCGCGTCGTCAATCGCCAACATCAACGCGTTTTACCCACAGCGGCTCAAAGGCCGGGCGCTGGGGCTCAATGCCGGCGGCGGCAACCTCGGAGTACCGGCGATCCAGTTGGTCGGGCTGCTGGTCATCGCGACCGCCGGTGCCGGGTCGCCGCACCTTGTGTGCGCAACGTATTTGGTGCTGGTCGGCCTGGCTGCGCTTGGTGCGGCGCTTTTTATGGACAACTTGGACAACCAGACGTCCAACGCCGCGGCGATGCGGGCAGTCCTGCGATTCGCCGATGCCTGGGTGATCGCGTTGCTCTACATCGGCACCTTCGGATCGTTTGTCGGTTACAGCTTCGCGTTCGGGCAGCTTCTAGAACTCAATTATCAGGCCACACCGGGCACCACCGCCGCGGCCGCCGCACTGGCGGCCGCGCAAATCGCCTTCGTGGGACCGCTATTGGGCTCACTGAGCCGGCCGGTGGGCGGCTGGCTGGCCGACCGCATCGGCGGGGCGCGGATTACGCTGTGGTGCTTCGTCGCAATGGCGGCCGCGGCCGGGATCCTCGTCGCTGCCGCAACAGTAGGCGGCACCCACAACGGCAAGCTCAGTGGCGCGATGATGGCCTGCTACATCGGCGGATTCATCCTGCTGTTCATTCTCTCCGGTATCGGCAACGGCTCGGTATTCAAGATGATCCCAGTGGTCTTCGCCACCAAATCCCTCGCGCTGAAAAACGTGTCACCCGAGGAGGCCGCTGGATGGGCGCGGGCGATGTCGGGCGGCTTGATGGGCATCGCCGGCGCGCTCGGGGCGCTGGGCGGGGTCGGCATCAACGTGGTGTTGCGCTCCTCCTACTCCGGGTCCAGCCAGTCGGGGACCATGGCGTTCTGGGTGTTTGTGGTGTTCTACCTTTTCTGTGTCGCCATCACATGGACGGTTTTCGTCCGGCGCCGTCACACCTTCGGAAACGCCCCGGCCGACGCCGCCGCGCCAGCAGCCGCGCCGGCGTCGGCCGGGGCGGCACGCACACCGGGACGGTGAGCGGTCTGCCGGCAAACCCAGCGTGGCTGTGATCCAAAACCACCGTGAGCGCATCAGGCGAAGCACCGCGGCGATTGCCGAGGATGCTTTGGTTTTGGGCCTAGGCAGAAAATCGGCCTGCTCCTGAACCGTGCGCCCCTACCGAGGTACCGAGTGCGCAACACCCAAGTGCAGCAAGCGATCTCGCTTACACGCAGTCGTAACTATGATCGACGCACGGCTCGTATGAATCCGACGTTGGACGGCAAGCCCAGGTCCTCAACGCCGACGAGAGCGACCCCGTGCTCGATGGCTCGCTTGAGTAGGTGAGCGTTTCCCTGCAGGCGTCGATATCCCGACGGATGCATCATCCCGGATATGTATTCGGCGTGGTCGACGTCTTCACCGCGTTCTTTGCGCGCGCGAAGCTGCGCGGTCCTCTCTTCGATATCGGCGTGGAACTCGTTGGGGTTGTCGAAGGCGGCTACCACGACGTGTCTGCGCTCTCTCCGATCAGGGTCATAGCGGTAGTGCTGAACGACCCAGCGATAGATGCCGTCATCATCCGGGTCCACCTTGGCCACGGTGGCAGCATACGGGCCGCGAGCGATCCGAACCTAGTCCGTAGATATTGGGCGCGAATAGAGCTGGCGTTTCGGACTCGTCGGGTTATCTGTGAAGCAAAGGTGACGCGGTTAGACCTATCGGCTACCGCCCGCCCAACTACCGGCGAACCCATCGGCTCACAGTGAGCTCAGCAGCGCCGCGCGGCCCCGGACGCGCAGCTTGTGGATAGTCGATTGACGCAACTGGGCGATGCGCTCGACCATGCGGTCTCCGAGTGTGTCGAGCATGTCCTCGCTCAAATCTATTGGGGCCGGACACAAGTCGCGCTCCTCTTCGGTAGCGTGGGCGTCCAGGACCGTGACGAATGAGTTCCATTCGTCCTGGTATTGCGGCGCGGTCGGCGGCGTCCGAAGCAGCACCGCCAGCTGATCCCAGACTTGCCGGTGCTCCGCATGGGCGATTGCGACAAGTTCGCTCGCCGCCGATACTGCCGGATAGAACAAGTCGTCCTCGATGCGCATATGGATGTCCAGCTCAATCAACAGTTCGTCGAGGGCGTCTTGCCGCTCGTCGGTATCCGCCGGTATCGCGGTGATCTTCTCGCACAGTCCGCGCAAGACCTTGTGATGCTCGAACAACACGTCATAGGCATTCATTTCGCCACTCCACGCACCTCGACGAATCCATCGCGGATCCTCACCGGGTAGCTCGGCAGCGCCGCTGTCGCCGGTCCGCGCAGCACCTCTCCGGATTCGCACGCGAACCTGGAACCGTGCCAAGGGCACACGATCCGATCGCGGTCAATCCAGCCGTCATGCATCGGCGCTCCCAGGTGCGGGCAGTGCTCACCGACGGCCAGCACCTGGCCGTCGGTGCGATACAGAACCACGCCGACGCCGGCCACCTCGACCCGCTGCGGCTGGCCATCCAGTGCCGTTGCCGGCAGCACCGGCGTCCAGTGGTCCCCGCTCAACCGAGCGCCGGAGCGATCCACCCCGGTGCCTGACCCGAACACCAAGGCGCCGCCCAGGTAGCCACCACCAACGCTCAGCCCATAGCCCACCGCGCTGCTCGCCATCCCGCGCAGGTGACGGCCGCGGCGGCGGTCCCACCACGACACCGCATACAGGCCAGTTGCGACTGCGTTCAGCACGCCATGGACCAGACCGATCCGGCGCGATTGCTCATGGGTGTGCTGCCAATCCGTCAGACCGGTAGCGGCCGCGCCGACGCTTCCAACAAGTCCGACACCCAATGCAAACCTCGAGGCGTCATGCAGGTGAGTGGCACGTCCGCGGAGCAGACTGGCTGCGTCCATCGCGACCGTCGTCGCCACCGCTCCGGTCGGCACCGACGTCAACGCCGGATGCAGCGGATGACCGAGCCAGGTGCCGTGCAACGCGTTGCTGACGCGATCTCGGTACCGGCCCGTGGCCGCGAACAGGAACATCAGAGTGTGCTCGAGTCGGTAGCTCGGCCGATCCAGCCACTCCTGTTGTCCCAGGGTTGTCCGTACAGCAAGTCCGACATTGCGGATCCGAGCTTCAAAATGGTGCCAGGGCTTAGCCACAGCGCCCCTCCTGTGCGCCAGGCGAATCGACGCGGCCCCGACTCCGCGACGGATCGCGTGAATCTAGGCCGACACGGCGCAACGCGTCTCGACGCCGCATCGGCTATGGATCGCGGCCTACCGGCCTAGTCCATGACCAGTACACGCACTGGGATTCCGAACCGTTCAATCGCGGCACCCAACTCGGGCCGATTAGGCAGTACGACGGATGCCGCGTGCGCGGCCGATGTCGCCCTTCAGCAGCAGGTCGCGCTCGGATTCCGACAGCCCACCCCAGACGCCGTACGGCTCACCGACTTCCAGCGCGTGGGAACGACACGCCTGTATCACCGGGCACTGCCGGCACATCTCTTTGGCGCGCTGTTCGCGTTGCATGCGGGCACGGCCACGCTCGCCGTCGGGATGGAAGAACATCGATGAATCGACGCCGCGGCACAGGCCTTGCAGTTGCCAGTTCCAGATATCGGCGTTGGGCCCAGGTAGCTGCTCCGGCTGTGGCATAGCTGTTCCCTCTCTGCACGGCACGCCCAAGTGAGGTCAGGTTCGCGAAGCGGTTGTGCAACTGATTTGGTGAGGCGTCACCGATGACTACCCGTCATTGCTAGAACTTAGGGGTGGCGGTGAATTTCCGTCAATAGGCGCTTAGTCCGGCAAAATACCTAGGCGTTGCTGCAGAATTAACTCTGCGTTCATCTGTAACGCATTTACCGAACAAGAGCCGTGCTACCAGCTAGTTGCTCCCCGTTGGGATTTCGCTGCTCAGGGCGGTTGGACGGGGGAGGGCTAATTTGTACACAGTGATTGTGATTAACATTTCAGTAACACAGACACCACGAACTGTTTACTACTATCACCGTGATTGAAACTCGTCACACTTCGATGATTGAGCGAACGCTGGCAGCCGCCGCGTTCGGAAACCGGCCCCAAAGCTGGCCGTTGCCGACGGCGACCACACCCCGGCAATTGTGGCTGCGCGCCGTCGCGTCCGGAGGGCAGGGCCGCTATGGCAGTGCCTACCGCGACCTGGCAGTGCTGCGTCGCGGTGGCTCGGGCGGCCGGTTGGTCTCGTTGGCGCACAGCACGCAGGCATCCTTCCTGCGCCAACTCGGCTGGCACGTGCAGGCGCGGGGCTGGGACGGTCGTGCCCTGGCGCTGGCCGGCGCCGATCCCGAGGCCTGCGCAGATGCCCTCATCGGGCTGGCGGCCGACGCGCTGGGCGTCGGCCGCTTCGCCGCCGCGGCAACGTTGTTGACGCGCGCGGACGCGGTGCTGGCGCCCGCAACGGTGCCGGACCGGCTCGCGGTGCGCCGGCGGTGGGTGGGCGCCGAGTTGGCGATGGCTTCCGGCGAAGGAGACATCGCCGTCCGTCGTGCCGAGGAAGCCGTTGAGCTGGCGGAGGCCATGGCCGTCGCCTCGGCGCGGCACCGAGTCAAAAGCGATGTGGTGCTGGCCGCGGCCCTGTGTAGCGCGGGTCGCACCGAACGCGCCCGGGCGATCGCGGAGGCCGCACTGAACGCCACCGAGCGATTGGAACTGATACCTCTTCGTTGGGCGCTGGCTTGCTTGCTGATTGATATCGGAAGCGTCACTTTTGCAGCACAAGATCTGCCTGAAATTCGCGATGTCTGTGCAGGCCAGGTGCGGCGCGCCGGTGGGACGTGGCGTTCCGCTTGAAACGGCCTTTCGGCCGTTAAAGTCATTGCGTGAGTTAGCCCCTGATAGCCCGTGCTGTGTCCGCTTCGTAACGTTGGAGATACCGCCGTCGATGACAATTCAAGCGGAACGTCTCGACGCTGTGGTTGCCGAGGCAGTAGCGGGAGACTCAAACGCATTACGGGAGGTGCTGGAGACCATCCGTCCGATTGTCGTGCGATATTGCCGCGCTCGAGTCGGCACATTCGAGCGCGGTGGCCTGTCAGCCGATGACGTGGCGCAGGAGGTTTGCTTGGCCACTATTACGGCGCTGCCGCGCTACCGGGATCGGGGTCGCCCATTCCTGGCCTTCCTGTACGGCATTGCAGCCCACAAGGTAGCCGACGCCCACCGGGCCGCCGGCCGCGATCGTGCCTTCCCGGCCGAATCAGTTCCCGAGCGCTGGTCGGCTGACGCGGGCCCCGAGCAGATGGCCATCGAAGCCGATTCGGTCAGCCGCATGAACGAACTACTCGAGATCTTGCCCGCTAAGCAGCGCGAGATCCTGATCATGCGCGTTGTCGTCGGGCTGTCCGCGGAAGAGACCGCCACCGCCGTCGGCAGCACCACGGGGGCGGTGCGGGTGGCGCAGCACCGCGCTTTGTCACGCCTCAAATCCGAGATCGTCGCGGCAGGTGACTATGCCTGAATTTGGTTATGCGGTACCGGATCAGCCGGCCTTGGATGAGTTGGTCCGCAGCGATCTGCTGCTGGACGCACTTGCCGAGCGTCAGCCGGTTGACATCGACGATCCCAACGAGGACGCGTTGGCCGCCCTGCTGGAGGATTGGCGTGACGATTTGCGGTGGCCACCGGCCAGTGCCCTGGTTTCCCGGGAAGAGGCCGTCGAGGCGCTGCGCACCGGACTAGCCGATCGCGGGCGCGGCCGCCGTGGCCTGGCGACGATCGGGTCGGTGGCCGCGACGCTGTTGGTCCTCAGTGGCTTCGGTGCCATGGTGGTCGAGGCCCGACCCGGGAACGCGTTGTACGGCCTGCACGCGATGTTCTTCGATCAGGCGCGGGTCAGTGACAATCAGATCGAGTTGTCTGCCAAAGCCGAATTGGCGAAAGTTCAGCAGATGATCGACCAAGGTCAATGGGACCAGGCCCACAATCAGCTGGCCGAGGTCAGCAGCGCCGTGCAGTCCATGAATGACGGGGCCAGCAGACACGACCTGATGGACCAGGTGAATCTGCTGAACACGAGGGTCGAGACGCGGGACCCGAACGCGACGCTGCCTCCACCCTCGGCTGTTCCCCCGGCGCCCCAAACCAAAGCGCCCAAGGCGCCGGCCGCCTCGACCACGCCGACCGTGTCACCGGCGCCGGCCACCACCCCTCCGCCGCCAAGCCAATCACTGAGCCCTTCGTCGACCCCATCGGCGATCCCGTCGACAACTCCGTCTTCGGGTCGGCATCGCCACCACGGCCAGACACCGACCCCGTCTTCGGTGGGGCCGGGCAGCTAGATACGGGGCGTTTAGATACCGGGGCGTTCAGTGACGCCGGTGAAACCCGTCGGCGTCTGATGATGTCGCTTCGTTGAGCGACGCGTCGGCGTATCCCCGGCAGTAATCCCACGTGACGTAGGCGTCCGGTTCGGGGTCATAGGCCGGTTCATGCGGGCGGACGGTGCCGTCGATGAGCAGTTGCAGCAAATTTGCGCGCAACATGTCCCAGTCGTGGTAGTGGTCTTGCTGGCACTCGTCGCAGCACACGACAAGCCCGCGAATCCCCTTGTGCGCCAACAGGGCTTCGTAAACGGCCAGGTCGGCCAGGTCGGCCTCCACCGCCATTCGCTCTTGCTGATCCAGGGGCTGTCCCGGCTCAACGGCGTCCAGTGCCGCAGACGGGTCGCAGGGGTCGTCGGCAAACGGATCGGGTGGCAAACCCGGCGGGAGGTGGTCGCGCACGCCTCTAGACTACGCAAGCGGGCCGTCATAGCGCCAGCAGGCAGGTCGCGCGAGGTTCGGTGGCAACCGGGCCCGACGGCACGCCCAAGCAACGGGTCTCGATGATCTCCCAAGCCGATAGGATGGGTTTCTCACTCCGCGTGCGTATGGAGGGCTTCACCGATGTCCCGTGGCATGTCCCACCTAGAAGACAGCTCCGAGCTGGTCGCCAGTCCGTACGTGCGCGTCGGCGGACTGGCCGATGACCGGGTCCCGACCGGGGGCGACAACCCGCACAAAGTGGCGATGCTGGGGCTGACCTTCGACGACGTCCTGCTGTTGCCGGCGGCCTCCGATGTGGTGCCCGCAACTGCCGACACGTCCAGCCAGCTCACCAAGAAGATCAGACTCAAAGTGCCGCTGGTCAGCTCGGCGATGGACACCGTCACCGAGTCCCGGATGGCGATCGCGATGGCCCGGGCCGGCGGGATGGGTGTGCTGCACCGCAACTTGCCGGTGGCCGAACAAGCCGCCCAGGTCGAGATGGTCAAGCGGTCCGAGGCCGGTATGGTCACCGACCCGGTCACCTGCCGGCCGGACAACACCTTGGCCCAGGTTGAAGCGCTGTGCGCCCGATTCCGGATTTCCGGATTGCCGGTGGTCGACGATTCGGGCGCGCTGGTCGGCATCATCACCAATCGCGATTTGCGGTTCGAGGTTGACCCGACCAAGCAGGTCGCCGAGGTGATGACCAAATCCCCGCTGATCACCGCTCAGGAGGGGGTCAGTGCCGACGCGGCGCTGGGCTTGTTGCGCCGCAACAAGATCGAGAAGCTGCCCATCGTGGACGGCCACGGCCGGCTGACCGGGCTGATCACCGTCAAAGACTTCGTCAAGACCGAGCAACACCCGCTGGCCACCAAGGACAGCGACGGCAGGCTGCTGGTGGGTGCCGCCGTCGGCGTCGGCGGCGATGCCTGGGTGCGCGCGATGATGCTGGTCGACGCCGGGGCAGACGTGCTGATCGTGGACACCGCGCACGCACACAACCGGCTGGTCCTCGACATGGTCGGCAAGCTCAAGGCCGAAGTCGGCGACCGGGTCGAGGTGATCGGCGGCAACGTCGCCACCAGGGAGGCGGCCGCGGCCCTGGTCGAAGCGGGCGCCGACGCGGTGAAGGTCGGTGTGGGGCCGGGGTCGATTTGCACCACCCGGGTGGTGGCCGGTGTCGGCGCACCACAAATCACCGCGATCCTGGAAGCCGTCGCGGCGTGCGGACCGGCCGGTGTGCCGGTCATCGCCGACGGGGGACTGCAGTACTCGGGTGATATCGCCAAGGCGCTGGCCGCCGGCGCGTCGACGGCCATGCTGGGCTCGTTGCTGGCGGGCACCGCCGAGGCGCCCGGCGAGCTGATCTTCGTCAACGGCAAGCAGTTCAAGAGCTATCGCGGGATGGGGTCGCTGGGCGCCATGCAAGGCCGGGGCGGGGGCAAGTCGTACTCCAAAGACCGCTACTTCGCTGATGACGCGCTCTCGGAGGACAAGTTGGTCCCCGAGGGGATCGAGGGCAGGGTGCCGTTCCGCGGCCCGCTGTCGTCGGTGATCCACCAGCTGACCGGCGGTCTGCGCGCCGCGATGGGTTACACCGGCTCGCCCACCATCGAGGTCCTGCAGCAGGCGCAGTTCGTTCGGATCACACCGGCCGGACTCAAAGAGAGCCACCCGCACGATGTCGCCATGACCGTCGAAGCGCCCAACTACTACGCGCGGTGAACAGCGAACTGGCCATGGTCGAGATCGGGATGGGCCGCGTTGCCCGTCGCACCTATGAACTCAGTGACATCAGCATCGTGCCGTCGCGCCGTACCCGCTCGTCGCAGGACGTGTCGACCGCATGGCAGCTGGACGCCTACCGGTTCGAGATCCCGGTGGTGGCACACCCCACCGATGCCTTGGTGTCGCCGGAGTTCGCGATCGAGCTCGGCCGGCTCGGCGGCCTGGGTGTGCTCAACGGCGAGGGGCTGATCGGCCGGCACGCCGACGTCGAGGCAAGGATCGCGCAGCTTGTCGAGGCCGCCGAAAAAGAGCCCGAACCCTCGGCGTCGATCCGGCTGCTGCAGGAGCTGCATGCGGCACCGCTGAAGCCGGACCTGCTGGGCGCCGCGGTTGCCCGCATCCGCGAGGCCGGAGTGACCACCGCGGTGCGGGTCAGCCCGCAGAACGCGCAGGCGCTGACGCCGGTGCTGCTCGCGGCCGGAATCGACCTGCTGGTCATCCAGGGCACCATCATCTCGGCGGAGCGCGTCGCCACCGACGGCGAGCCGCTCAACCTGAAGACCTTCATCTCCGAGCTCGACGTGCCGGTGGTCGCCGGCGGTGTGCTCGACCAACGCACCGCGCTGCATCTGATGCGCACCGGCGCCGCGGGCGTCATCGTCGGCTACGGCTCCACCAGGGGGGTGACCACCACCGACGAGGTGCTGGGCATCAGCGTGCCGATGGCCACCGCGATCGCCGACGCCGCCGCCGCGCGGCGCGAATACCTCGACGAGACCGGCGGCCGCTACGTGCATGTGCTGGCCGACGGCGATATCCACACCTCCGGCGAGCTGGCCAAGACCATCGCCTGCGGAGCCGACGCGGTGGTGCTCGGCACGCCGCTGGCCGAAAGCGCCGAGGCGCTCGGCGACGGGTGGTTCTGGCCGGCCGCGGCGGCGCACCCGTCGTTGCCACGTGGGGCGTTGCTGCAGATCGCCGTCGGGGAGCGGCCGCCGCTGCAGCAGGTTCTCAACGGGCCGTCCGACGATCCGTTCGGCTCCCTGAATCTGGTCGGTGGTCTGCGCCGCTCGATGGCCAAGGCCGGTTATTGCGACCTCAAGGAATTCCAGAAGGTCGGCCTTACCGTCGGCTGCTGAGAAGCTCCTATACTGCCGAGATGAAGCCGGATTACGACGTCCTGATCATCGGATCGGGTTTTGGTGGCAGCGTCAGCGCGCTGCGGCTGACCGAAAAGGGCTACCGGGTAGGCGTGTTGGAGGCCGGGCGCCGCTTCTCCGACGAGGAGTTCGCCAAAACGTCCTGGGATCTGCGCAAGTTCCTCTGGGCGCCGAAGCTGGGATGCTACGGCATCCAACGTATTCACCCGTTACGCAATGTGATGATCCTGGCCGGCGCCGGAGTGGGCGGCGGTTCGCTGAACTACGCCAACACGTTGTACGTCCCGCCCGAGCCGTTCTTCAAAGACCAGCAGTGGTCGCACATCACCGACTGGCGTAGCGAGCTGATGCCGCACTACGAGCAGGCGCAGCGGATGCTTGGCGTGGTGCTCAACCCGACGTTCACCGACGCCGACCGCATCGTCAAAGCCGTCGCCGACGACATGGGGTGCGGCGACACCTGGGTGCCGACACCGGTTGGGGTGTTCTTCGGCCCCGATGGCACCAAGACACCGGGCAAGACGGTGCCCGACCCGTATTTCGGCGGCGCGGGGCCGGAGCGCACCGGTTGCCTGGAGTGCGGCTGCTGCATGACGGGGTGCCGTTATGGTGCGAAGAACACCTTGGTGAAGAACTACCTCGGCCTCGCGGAATCAGCAGGCGCACAGGTGATTCCGATGACGACGGTGAAGGGTTTCGAGCAGCGGACCGACGGGTTGTGGGAGGTCCATACCGTTCGCACCGGAAGTTGGCTGCGCAGGGACAGGCGCACCTACACCGCCACCCACCTGATCTTGGCCGCGGGCACCTGGGGAACGCAGCATCTGCTGTTCAAGATGCGTGACAAAGGCAAGTTGCCCCGGCTGTCCAAGCGTCTGGGTGTATTGACCCGCACCAACTCCGAGTCGATCGTGGGTGCCGCGACGTTGGAGGTCATGCCTGAGCTGGATTTGACCCATGGGGTGGCGATCACGTCGTCGATTCATCCGACATCGGACACGCACATCGAGCCCGTCCGCTATGGCAAAGGTTCCAATGCCATGGGGCTGCTGCAGACCTTGATGACCGATGGCCACGGGCCCGAAGGCACCGACGTGCCACGGTGGAAGCAGTTGTTGGACCAAGCCCGCGAAGATCCGCGCGGCATACTTCGGATGATCAATGTCCGCCAGTGGAGCGAGCGCACGGTGATCGCGCTGGTGATGCAGCACCTGGACAACTCGATCACCACATTCACCGAACGCGGCAAGCTGGGCATCCGGTGGTATACGAGCAAGCAGGGCCACGGCGAGCCGAACCCGTCATGGATCCCGGTCGGCAACCAGGTCACCCGGCGCATGGCCGCCAAGATCGACGGCGTGGCCGGCGGCACCTGGGGCGAGCTGTTCAACATCCCGCTGACCGCGCACTTCCTCGGCGGCGCGGTGATCGGCGACGGCCCCGAGCACGGGGTCATCGACCCATATCACCGGGTCTACGGCTATCCGACACTGCTGGTGGTGGACGGCGCCGCGATCTCGGCGAACCTGGGCGTCAACCCGTCGCTGTCCATTACCGCCCAAGCGGAGCGGGCCGCCTCGTTGTGGCCGAACAAAGGCGAAACCGACGAGCGGCCGCTGCAGGGTGACGCCTACCGCCGGCTGGCCCCGATCACACCCGAGCACCCGGTGGTACCCCTCGACGCACCGGGTGCCTTACGGTGGCTGCCGGTGGATCCGGTCAGCACGGCCGGCTGAGTGACGATCGCGAGCGCGGCGTAGCCGGGCGCTGCGGGTCGCCACCATCGGTATAGGCGTCAGCTCGCGATCGCCTTGAGCGGTGCGCCACTGACCACCCGGCTGCGCTCTCCGTGCACGTTGACGGGCACATCGCCCATCAAGGTGACCCGGTGCATGAGCCGGGGTTGGTTGTCGTAGTCGTCGATGGCCCGGTGCTGGGTTGCCCGGTTGTCCCAGATGGCAACGTCTCCCGACGCCCAATTCCAGCGAATGGTGTTCTCGGGCATGGTGATTCGCCGTTGCAGCAATTCCAGCAGCACGGCTGACTCGTGGCTGTCCAGGCCGACGAAGCTACGCACGAAATCGCCCGCCAGCAGAGTGCGCTCACCGGTCTCCGGGTGCACCCGCACCACGGGATGTTCGGTCCGGAAATCCGGCTTCTCGAATGCCTCCCGGAACGCGCGCTGCGCGTCGTTCATCGACATGGCTGCTTCGGTGGTCACGTAGTCGTAGCGGTTGGTGTGCAGTGCCCACAGGTTCTCGACGAGGCACTGCAGCGGTTCGGGCAGATGCTCGTAGGCCGCCGCCGTCGAAGCCCACAGCGTCGAGCCGCCGTAGCTGGGCAGGGTGATCGCGCGCAGGATCGAGGCCGCCGGGTAGTTGGCGGCGAACGTCACGTCGGTGTGCCAGCGGGTGGCCTTGCCGTACTCGGAGTTGATCGGAGTGATGATCGGCGCGCCCTTCGCGGCGAGCACCGCGGCGGCCGGGTGGCCGATCGGGGTGCCCAGCAGGCGGGCGAACGCGAGCTGCCGCTGGTCATCGAGGTGGTGCTGGTTGCGGAAGAAGATCACCTTGTGGGTCAACAGCGCCTGGCGGATCTCCTCGACCGCGGCCCGGTCCAGGTCGCTCCCGAGGTGCACCCCGTCGACGCGGGCACCGATACGGCTACCCAGCTTGGTGACAGTGATCTGTTCTGTCATTGCTCTCGTCCTTGGCTGAAGTCGGATGTAGTCAATTGACTACATGGGCTAGTGTAGACACATGACTACACAGTCTGCAAGAGGGCGCCGGAATATCCCCACCGGGCGCGAAGAGGTGGCGGCGGCGATCCTGGAGGCCGCCACCGATCTGTTCGCCGAACGGGGCCCGGCCGCGACGTCGATCCGCGATATCGCCGCTCGTTCCAAGGTCAACCACGGGCTGGTGTTCCGGCACTTCGGCACCAAGGAACAGCTCGTCGGTACCGTGCTCGATCACCTGGGCGCCAATCTGACCGGTCTGCTGCGCTCCCAGGCGCCTGCTGACGTCCTGGAGCCCGCTCTGGACCGGCAGATGCGGGTCATGGCCCGCACACTGCTCGACGGGTATCCGGCCGCCCAGTTGCAAAAGCGCTTTCCCAACATTGAAGCCCTGCTCGACGGGGTGCGGCCACTGCATGACAACGACACCAATGCGCGGCTGGCGGTCGCCAATGCCCTTGCGCTGCAATTCGGTTGGCGGTTGTTCGCACCCATTCTGCGTTCGGCGACCGGGATCGACGAGCTGACGGACGCCGAGTTACGCGAGGCGGTACGCACCGAAGTGGGCCGGATCGTCCAACCGCACTGACGGCTCAGCCATCGGTCAGCTGATGAACCAAGCTGCGCCGGTGCATGGGCTCGCGGCCGGGCGGCTGCGGCGGTGGCGGCAGCAGCGGCTTGCGCCTGCGCACCGCAATCGTCGTCGGCTTCTCCGTGTCCAGTTCCAGCTCTTCGCCGGCGTGCCGGATGGTCAGACCGCCGCCGGGACCGTCGCGCAGGGTGTAGGTGACGTCGGAGTGGTTGGCGTCGACGGTGACCCGGAAATCTCGCCACCGCAACCGGAACCGCAGTCGCGAAATGCCATCGGGCAGTTGGGGATCCAGGGCCAGGACGCCCTCGTCGTCGCGCAAGCCACCGAAACCGTTGACCAGCGCCATCCAGGCGCCGGCCAGCGACGCCATGTGCAGCCCGTCGCGGGTGTTGCTGTGCAAGTCGCGCAGGTCGATCAGCGCGGCCTCGTAAGCGTAGTCATGGGCCAGCTCCAGATGCCCGACCTCGGCGCACATCACCGCCTGAGTGCACGCCGACAGCGACGAGTCGCGCACCATCCGCCGCTCGTAGTAGTCGACGTTGCGCGCTTTCTGCTCGGGTGTGAACGCGTGGCTCTGCCACTGCATTGCCAGCACCAGGTCGGCCTGCTTGATCACCTGCGCGGGGTAGAGCCGCACATAGGCCTCGTGCAGGAGCAGCGGATAGGTCTGGTTGGCGTCAAAGTCCCACTCCGCGAAGGTGGTGAACCCTTCGCACTGCTGATGGACGCCCAGCTCTTCGTCGTAGGGAATGTTGACCGCCGCGGCCGCGTCGCGCCAGGCCGCGGTCTCCTCGGTGGTGACCAACATTTCCGTTGCCGCCTCGGGATGGCGGTTGCAGGCATCGGCGGCGACGACCAGGTTGTGTGCCGCCATCAAGTTGGTGAAGACGTTGTCGCGCACGATCGCCGTGTACTCGTCGGGGCCGGTGACACCGTCGAGGTGCCAGACGCCGTGGCGGTCGTGGTGCCCGAGTGACATCCACAGCCGTGCGGTCTCGATCAGCACCTTGATACCGCAGTCGGCCTCCAGCGATTGGTCGCCGGTGACCACGCGGTAGCGCTCGAAGGCCATTGCGATGTCGGCGTTGATGTGAAACGCCGCGGTACCGGCTGGCCAGTAGGCCGAGCACTCCTGCCCGCGGATCGTTCGCCAGGGAAAGCTGGCACCTTCAAGGCCGAGTTCGCCCGCCCGCTCCCTGGCCAGGTCCATCGTCGAGGCCCGCCACCGCAACGCGTCGGCGACCGTGTGCGGCGCGGTATAGGTGAGGACCGGCAGCACGTAACCCTCGGTGTCCCAGAAAGCGTGGCCGTCGTAGCCGGTTCCGGTAAGCCCCTTGCTGGGGATGGCGCGGCGTTCGGCGCGGGCGCTGGCCTGCAGCAGATGGAACAGCCCGAAGCGCACCGCCTGCTGAGATTCGGAGTCGCCCTCGACCTCGACGTCGGCGCAATCCCAGAACTCGTCGAGATACTTCCGTTGCGAGTCCAGCAGGCCCTGCCACCCGGTGTAGCGGGCGCTGTGCAGTGCGGCGGCGGCCTGGTCGCGCAGTGCCGGGCGGGAACGCAGACTTGACCAGCCATACGCCAGGTATTTGACAATGCGCAGCTTCTGTCCCGGGCGCAGCCCGCAGATCACGGTGGTGCGGGCCAAGTCCTCACGGGCGTCCGTGCTGACCTCGACTCGTCCCGGAACGTCGATCTCGTGATCCATCGCGGCGGCCATCATCAGCGCGCTACTCCGGGTCCGGTGCATGAGAAGCGCCCCGTACTCGGTATTTTCGTGGTCGACGGCCTCCAGCGGGTTGGCCAGAATGGCCGCCACGCGCGGGTCGGCCGACGTTGTCGGTTGATCCTCGTTGGTGACGAGCTCGGACTGCACGGTCACGCGAACGAATTCGTCGACGGCCTCGACGACGTATTCGATGGCCGCGACGCTGCGTTGCGCCAGTGACACCAGCCGGGTGGACACGATTTTTACCTGCTTGCCTGAGGGCGAGCTCCAGTGCGCCAGGCGGGTCAGCGTCCCGGCGCGCAGGTCGAGGATCCGCTCGTGGGAGAGCAGTTGGCCGTACCGGACGTCGAACGGCTCGTCTCCGACCAGCAGCCGAAAGATCTTGCCGTTGGTCACATCGACGATGGTCTGGCCGGCCTCCGGATACCCATAGCCGGCCTCGGCATACGGCAGCGGCCGGATTTCGTAGAAGGAGTTCAGGTAGGTGCCCGGCAGGCCGTAGGGCTCGCCCTCGTCGAGGTTGCCGCGCAACCCGATATGTCCGTTGGACAGCGCGAACAGGGATTCTGACTGAGCGATCAAGTTCAGGTCGAGCTTGGTTTCGCGGACTTGCCAGGGATCGACGGGAAAGGATTCCTGGGTGATCATGGCTGCAGCAATTCGGCCAGATCGGTGACCACCACGTCGGCGCCGTTTTGTCGTAAGTCCTCGGCCTGGCCCACTCGGTCGACGCCCACCACGAAGCCGAAGTTACCGGCACGGCCGGCCTGCACGCCGGATAATGCGTCTTCGAATACGGCGGCCGCGTCGGCGGGGACGTCGAGTAACTGTGCCCCGCGCAGGTACGAGTCGGGGGCCGGTTTGCCGGCGATGTGCTCGTCGCGCAGCGTGATGCCGTCCACCCGCTGCTGGACGAACTGGTCGAGCCCGGTCATCTCGAGCACGTCGCGCGTGTTGGCGCTCGAGGACACCACGGCGATACCGAGGCCCGCCGCCGAGGCCGCCTCCAGATAGCGCCGCGACCCGTCGAACACCTTGACACCGTCGTCATGCAGAACCTTCTGGAACATGTCGTTCTTGCGGTTGCCCAGGCCGTACACCGTGTCGGCGCCGTCGGGATCGTCGGGACTGCCTTCGGGCAGCTGAATTCCCCGGCTGCTCAGAAATGACCGGACGCCGTCTTCGCGTTTCTTGCCGTCCACGTACTGCCGGTAGTCCGCCGACTCATCGAAGGGGACGAACTTTTCTCCGGTGCTCTTGGCCCGTTGGGAAAGGTAGGTGTCGAACATGGCCTTCCAGGCCTTGGTGTGCACGCTCGCGGTGTCGGTGAGCACACCGTCGAGGTCGAACAAGCAGGCACGCACCTTCTCTGGCAGACCCAGCACAGCGGATCCTCACTCTCGCAGTTGTTGGCCGATACCACTCCACCATGCTTATCCGTGAGCCGCCAGGGATCAGCGGTCTTAGCGGCGCCGGACCGGAAGCCAGCACGCCGCCAGCGGGACCGTGGTGAGCAATCCAAGCGCCACCACTCCCGCCAGGTGCCGGTGCTGATCACGCATGGCGACGGCCATGACGAGCATGACGCCGAAGTGCGCGGAGTTCGCCGTGAGATTGAAATCAAGGAACAGTCTGTTCGCGAGCGGGGCGCGCGCCGATGCGAACAGGAATAGCGCCCAGACCATGTAGACGGTGGAGAACATGACGGCTACCGCGTCGCCGCCCCCTCCCCAGTCGAAGAGTCGAGCCAACATGGGCGGCAACCCGTTGATGTGATGCGTGGACGCAAGGATCAGGTCGGGCACGAAGAAGAGCAGATAGCCGACCGCGGTCAGTCGAATCATCACGGGAAGCCAGGACGCCGCGCGGCTCGGTTGGGTTTGCTTCATGAAGCGGCGGTTCTTTCGGTGCTTTGCCGGATGATGCGAACCATCTCCATTGGGCGCTCGAGGGCCGAAAAGTGGCCAGCGCCGGGCACCGTGACGGCTTCGGCGTTGGTGAGCAAGCGCGCAACATGTTGCCGCTCCGCGACGCGTGACCAATCGTGCTCGGTATAGACCAAGGTGACGGGTGCCGTCACCCGCGCGTAGCGGCTTCGTGCGTCGATGAACCCGTTGAGGCTGCGCATGATTGCTCGGTTCACCGTCGGGTAGCCGGGTCGGCGGCCGCTTCGCCGCAGCTCGCCAAGAAAGTCTTCCGGCAGCGCGTCGTGGTCGGCGAACGCCGCCGCGCAGCACGGCTCGTAAGACGATTCGATTCTCCATTCGGGCGACGACCGGTCCGGAACCGGGCAAGCGGACGGCCGTTCCGATCAGGCGGGCAAACCAATTGCCCCGTTCGAGCCCGCCCGGATAGTCATAGGGGTTGAACGCGATCACGTTGCGCACGTTGTCGGTCAGTTCGATCGAGGCTAATAGCGCGATCGCCGCCCCCATCGATTCGCCGGCCAACGTGACCCCACGCAGGTCGAGCGCCCTGATGAATTCGATTACGGCGCTGCGCAGTTCGGGCTCGCCATATCGGGCGCCGGGGACGATGTCGGACCAACCCATGCCGGGCAAGTCCAGCGCGTAGACCGTGAATTCGTCCCAGAGCGCGGGCAAGACTCGCTGGAAGTAGTCCAGCTGTGTGCGAACGGTGTGGAGCAGGACCAGCGGTGGGCCGGTTCCCGTCGTGAAGTAGCGCAACCGCGACCCGTCGGACCGTCGGAGAAACTTGACCTCACCGCGGCCGCCGCTCCATGTCATCGTGTAGCGCTGCTCTGGAATCTCGTTGGGCCGCATGGTGTTTAACCTTCCACCGACCGCCCGCGCGACCGCCTGGATGACGCGAAGGCGTCCGTCCGCCAGGGCTTGGGTGAGGTTTTCGACTTTCCGTGCGAAGTCGGTGACGAAGGCGTGCAGGCCCAGCGGGTTGGCGGGCTGGGCCAGCATGGCTTGCATCAGCGCGGCCGCCCCGTCGGTGAGGTCGTTCCAGTGCTCGACCGCGAACCCGGCGGACTCGACAACGGCGCGCAACTCATCGGGGGTCACCAGATGGCTGCGTGCGGGTTGGTCGGCCCACGGTAGCGGATAGTCGAGTTCGCCGCTGCCGCCAATCACGATGTCCCACATGGCAAGCCGTCCCCCATCCGCCAGCACCCGGCGCGCCTCGAAGTACAGGCGCGACTTGTCGGCCACGTTCATCTGAACATGCTGGCTGATGGCGACGTCGAAAGTGCCGGCGGCAAAGGGAAGTTCGGTGACGTCCGCCTGACGAACGGATATCCGGTCGTCGAGCCCGACGAGTCGATTGAGCCAACGGCTCGTTTGGCAGTATTCGTCGGTGAGATCCACGGCGGTAACGGCGCAGCCACAGTGGTCGGCGACGTAGCGGGCGGTGCCGCCGACCCCGCTGCCGGCGTCGAGCACCTTGGTGGCACTTGTGATCTGCACCAGGTCCACCAGCTGGCTGGTGGCGTAGCGGCCCATGGTGTGGAAGTCCTCCAGCAGGGCCAGGTCGGCGGGTTGCAGGTGGTCGAGGTCTTTCCCGGCGCTGATCAGCGCCTGCTCGATGTTGTTCTGCGACAGCCCCGTTGAGTACTGGGTTTGGATTGTGTCGTTCATTTGTCTGCTCAGCCTTTCAGCGTGAAGCTGGCTTCACGTTCGTCGACCGGCGTGATGCTCGCTTCACGCTCGGTGGGGTGGGATGCCGCGATGTGCTCATTTCGCCACACCGCGGACTGGCCCGATAGCCGCGGATGCGCGGGCTGCGGATGCTGCTGGAGCCGGTCGAACCTGTCCAGGCGGTGCATCGGCACGAGTCCGGTCAACATGAAGTCCCAGACTTGGCGGATGAAATTGCCTGCGGTACGGCGGGATTCCGGGCCGGTGACGTAGCGGCGCGCGATCGTCAGGAAGTCCTCGGGTTCGACACCGGCGACGTCACTGACATGCGTGGTAGGGCCGCCCGCTTCAAAGGTTCCCAGGGCGTACTCGGGTAGGTAGTGGCGCAGGCTGGACTCGAAGAACAGGTCGGCTCCGAGTCGTTTGGCGTTGACGCGCACGGCGCGCATGAACATCCACGCGGGAATGTCGATGTGGCGCACGCGTCGGCCCAGCGCCTCGCCGATAGCGTCGGCGATCTCGGCTCCCGATAGCAGCGTCGGTCCCGTCGGGCGGTAGGCGTGACCGTCATGACGGTGCGGGTCAAGGAGCGCTCCGACGGCAACCCGGGCGATGTCTTCATTGGAGGGCGGCGCATTTCGGCCCGCCCCGGTCGGCGTCGGCAACACTCCCAGCGCCGCGGCCATCGGGACCAGCTGCAGGTAGTTGTCGGCGAAGTAGCCGGGGTCAACCGCCACGTGAGCGGTGTCCGGCAGCAGCTCAAACAGCTTGTCGGTCAGCCAGGCATGCCTGGTCATCAGCGAGGGGTGCTCGGGGCTGGCCAGCCACTGCCCAAGCGCCACCACCGCTTCGGCGCCCGTGCGCCGGGCCGCCACGGCAAACGCAACCGCGCTGTCGAGCGCATGGGGATGGTACGGCGGATTGAAGTAGAGCCGGTCGACCCCGTCCATCGCGGCCGTAACCTGTTGGATGTCAAACATATCGGCGACCACGACCTCGGCGCCTAAGTCCCGCAACCGGGCGCTGCGCGCATCGTCACGATGCACCATGGCCCTGGTCGTGACGCCCTTTTGCAGCAGTTGGGCGGCGACCGCGCTACCGATCCTGCCGGTGGCACCTGTTACCAATACGCGATTGTGTGTCATTGGATTTCCCTTTCCTTTGAACTTACCTGGGCTGCACTGCTTTAACTCTCTACGAGCGCAGGTATCTTCGTGGCTGCCGAGTGCTGTGCCCGAGCGGGCAGCAGCGCGGCAACGATGACCGCGGCAGCCACCGCGATAGCGGCACAGACCAGCGATCCGACCTGAAGGCCGTCGAGGAATGCGTGATTGACGGCATCGCGCACGTCGGCGATCTGACCCGTCGGCATGTGCCCGACCACGTTGTGCGCCACTGCCATCGAGCGCTGCATCGCAGAGCGCACATCAGCGGGCAATCCGGCCAACGCGGATGCCGAGCCGAGACGGCCGGAGTATACGGATGCGAAAACGCTGCCCACGATGGCAACGCCGAGGGTGCCTCCGAGTTCACGGGTGGTGTCGTTGACGGCCGAGCCGACCCCGGCCTTGTCGGCCGACAGGGATCCCATTATCGCTTCGGTGGCCGGGGCGGTCGTGAGGCCGAGGCCACCGCCGAGCAGCACCATCTGGATTGCGATCTCGCTATAGCTCGTTGCCTCGTCGACCGTGGACGCCCACGCCAACCCGGCGGCGAACACCGTGAGGCCGGCGGCGACCACAGCGGTGGTGCCGACGCGTTCGACGAGCCGGGGCCCCAGGATGCTGGCCAGCGCGATCGATCCTGCCACGGGCAGCAACCGCACGCCGGTCTGAAATGCGCTGTATTCCTTGATGAATTGGAAGTACTGGGTGATGACGAAGATGAAGCCGAACAACGTGAGGAAACCGGCGGTGACGGCCAGGCTGCCGCCGGAGAACCGACGGCTTAAGAACACCGAGACGTCCAGCATGGGGTGGGTGCTGCGTCGCTCCCACAGCGCAAAGCCGGCGAGAAGGATGGCGGCGAGCGCGAAGCCGACGGCGGCGCGGCCGCTGGCCCATCCCCATGAGGGCGCCTCGATGACGGTATAGACCAGCGCGGTGATGCCGGCCGCGGACAGGATCAACCCGGGAATGTCGACGCGCGGCGCCGCGGGGTCGCGGGAGGTCGGAACGAACAAGCGGCTGCCGACGATGGCCACCGCCGCGATCGGAATATTGACCATGAAGATCGATCCCCACCAGAAGTGCTCGAGCAACCAGCCACCGCTGATCGGCCCGACGGCCACCCCGACACCCACCATGGCCGCCCACAGCCCGATCGCCTTGGCGCGAGGTACCGGGTCGGTGAAGATGTTGGTGATCAGTCCCAGCGTGGTCGGGAAGATCACGGCCGCGCCCACGCCCATGGCTGCCCGTGCAGCAATGAGCTGGTCTGCCGAATTCGCTTGCGCCGCAATGCCTGACGTGATTGCGAACAGTGTGAGCCCGGAACTGAGCCACCCCCGCCTGCCGAAGCGGTCGCTGAAACTGCCGGCCGACAATAACAGCCCGGACATCACGAGGGTGTATGCGTCGACGATCCATTGCAGCTGCGCGGTGTCGGCGTGAAGTTCGCGCGACAGGGTGGGCAGCGCGACGTTGACGATGGTGGCGTCCACGCTGATGACGAAGACGCCGAGGCAGATGACGGCAAGCGCGGAGATGGGGTGATTGCGGAACACTGGGTTGGTGCGCATGGACAAGACAGTAAAGCTGATAGACAAATAAATCAAGTAATTGGTGGAAAAAGATGTCCACCGCTGGTAGTGTGGCATGGTGGCGACTCGCAGGAACTACAACCAGAACTGTCCGATTGCGCGCGGGCTCGACGTCCTCGGGGAGCGGTGGACGCTGCTGATCCTGCGCGAGCTGGTCGGCGGACCGCGCCGCTATGGTGACCTGCGCGCTGAGCTGCCCGGTATTGCAACCAATCTGCTCGCCGAGCGACTCAAGGAACTACAAGACGCCGGGCTTGTCGACCGGGCCGACCTACCGGCCCCGATCGGGCGAACCGTGTACACGCTGAGCGACATGGGTTGGCAGCGGGTACTGCCCATCATTCAAAGCATTGCGTGGTTTGGGCTGGACCGGCTGGACCCGATCGAGGATGGCCCGGCATCGCCGCTGACCGGGTTCCTGGCCGGAATACTGCTGGGCTTCAACCCGGGCAGCGCGGCCGGTTTGGAGGCGACGTACCGCGTCGAGATCGACGGCCGCCGTTTTGAGTTCGCGGTGACGCAAGGCCGCCTGGCCGGCGCTCACGGCGAACCTTCGGTCACTCTCACCGCCACCGCGGCAGATCTCGTCACCGCCCGTCTCGGGGCAAGCGAAGCCAAGCGCAAGACGGCGCTGCGGCGGATCAACTTCACCGGCGACCCGGATGCCGTCGACGCACTGCGTCACGCGTTTTCGCTGTAGGTGCCCTCAATCGAGGGGCCGGTGTCGTCACACCTGCATCGTGTTTATCCATTTTTCGAGGCGTCGGGCTTCGCGGGCCATGACTTCGGGTTGTGCCAGTGCGTTGGTGAGAACCGCGCTGCCTTGGTAAGCGATGACGAGCTCGAGTGCCAGGTCGTGGGCGTCGCGTCGGCCCATCGTCTGGAATTGCTGCTCGGTCCAGTCCAGCAGGGTTTGCATGAGCGGAGCGGTCAGGGAATGCGATTGGCCTGGCTGGTTCGCGACCTCGGTGCAGAGGGTTCCGTACGGACAGCCGTGGTCGGCGATCGTGTCGCGCCCGTCGGCTAGCAGCCCCACGAGTGCTTTGAGCCGGGCTTTGGGGGTACCGTGCCGGCGCTGTAGGGCAGCGGTCGCGGACCGGATTTCTTCGGTGCGCGCTTCGACGACGGCGGCGACGATGTCGTCTTTGCTCTTGAAGTAGTAATACATATTGCCCAGAGGTACCTCGGCGCCCTCTGCGATGTGCGCGAGTGTGGTGCCTGCTATGCCCTGGCGATAGAACAGGTCACACGCGGCGGCGATCAGTCGTTCCCGCTTGCCGGGGCGTATCGGTGAGACGGATTCACCTGGGTCGGCTAAGTCAGTCATGTCACTCACAGACTATAGACGGCCGCCGCTACCTGGGTAGCGCGCGTTGGTATGCATCCATGCTCAAGGCCCACAGCAAGTCCCTGTCCTTCTGGGTGTTGTAGGTTGTCTTGACCTCCTTGGATTTGGCGCGCGTGAAGTATTGTCCGGAGACCTGCGCCGGCTCTTGGGAGGACGCGAGGAAGACCGAGGTGGCGGCGCCTTTGTCCGGGGAGAGCGAAAACGGCAGCGCCGCATAGGAGATCGCACGGAAGACTCCCGGCGCTCCACGCATCATCGGTGTTCTGACTATCCCGGGATGCACGGCGTTGGCGGTGACCCGCGTGGGTTTGAGTCTGTGCGCTAACTCGATGGTGAACAGCAGTACGAGAAGCTTAGAGGCGGCATATGCGCCGATGGTGGAAAACCGGTGTTCGCCTTGCAGGTTGTCCGGGTCGAACCTGCCCGTGCGGTACACGCTCGAGCTCAGGTTGATGATCCTGCCCTGCTGGCTCCTCTTCAGTTCGTTGAGCAGCAAGTGGGTGAGACAGAACTGCGAGAGGTAGTTGACCTGAAAGGTCGTCTCGTAGCCGTCCTCGGTCACCACGCGCCCCGGCATGACGATACCGGCGTTGTTGATCAGCACATCCAGCCGCGGGTAGCGGAGTGTGAATGTTTCGGCCAGCCGCTGCAACTGGGCGAGCGATCTGAGGTCGGCGGTGAGGTAATCCACATCGGGGTTGCGGCTGGACGCGACGATTTCCTTTGTGACGGTTGCCGCCTTGGCTTGGTTACGCGCGGCCAGCACGACGGCATAGCCCTTCCCGGCGAGCGCAGTCGCGGTGACTTTCCCGATGCCGTCAGTGGCCCCGGTGATGAGGCAGATTGGTTTGTCCATGAGCGGTGCGGTGGCTATTGGGCGGTGCTCTTGGCGTGTGTGGGCCGCGACAACGTGCGCGCCATCATCGAGAACTGACGTGCGTTGATACTCATGGTGTTTGGGCCTTCTTCCCTTTTCGCAAACGAACAAGCTGGTTATCTAACTTATCACCAGTCCCAAATCACTGGCAAGGCGGCGAATCGACCGTCCCGGCGGGACAGCCCGGTCCGCTCTGGCGGCTGCGCGTTACGAGCGACTAATTGCCCTGTTGCAGAGGTGTAATAGGCATCGAGTATGTCAGTGAAACCATTCGATTGCGCCGCGGAGCCGCCACGGCTACTATGTTAGTTAGCTAACTGACTTGTAGGAAACCCGAGAGACCGACTGCGAGGCATGATTGTCGTCAAACGCGCGTGGATGCCGCTGGCCATCATCATCTTGGTCGCGATCGCAGGTTTCGCCGTTTACCGACTGCACGGGGTTTTCGGCGTTCACGGCGCCACGCCGGCCGTCAGCGCCCGTTCCGATGACATCAAGCCCTTCAACCCCAAACACGTGACTTTGGAGGTCTTCGGCTCGGCGGGGACCGTGGCCGACATCAACTACCTCGACGTCAACGCCGTGCCGCAGCGAGTTGACGGCACGCCGCTGCCGTGGACTTACAGCGTGGCCACGACGGCCCCGGCGGTCAGCGTCAATGTCGTGGCGCAAGGCGACGGTGAGGTCATTGGCTGCCGGATCACGGTGAACGGCGATCTCAAGGCTCAGCGAACTGTGGCGGGAGTTCACCCCCAAACCTTCTGCCTGGTGAAGTCCGCGTGAGCAACGCAGACACCCCGCCGCGGGGGCCCATCGCGCGAACGGTTCGCGTGCTTTCGGTGCCGATCCTGCTGTTCTGGCTGGGGCTCGCCGCGTTCACGAATATCGCCGTACCGCAACTGGAATCGGTCGGAGAAGCGCACGCGGTCTCGATGAGCCCCGAGGACGCGCCGGCGATACAGGCCATGAAGCGCGTCGGCCAGGTGTTCCACGAATTCGACTCGGACAGTGCGGTGATGATCGTCCTGGAAGGCCAAGCGCCGCTGAACGTTACGGCACACCGGTTTTACGACGATCTGATCCGCAAGCTGTCGCAGGATCCCAAGCATGTCGAGCACATCCAAGATTTCTGGGGCGATCCGCTCACCGCGGCCGGCTCCCAGAGCCCCGACGGGAAGGCCGCCTACGTTCAGGTCTTTCTCGCCGGTCACCAAGGCGAGACGCTGGCCAACGAGTCCGTCGACGCCGTCCGGCGCATCGTGTCAACCGCGCCGGCGCCCAAGGGAGTCAGGGCTTATGTCGCCGGCCCCGCGGCCGTCACCACCGATCAGCTCGAATTCGGCAACAAGAGTGCCCGCAAGGTGATGGGCGTGACGGTTGGGGTCATCGTGCTGATGCTGCTGATCGTGTACCGCTCCCTGGTCACCGTCCTGCTGACGCTGCTGATGGTCTTCATCGAATTGCCCGCCCTGCAAGGGGTGATCGCATTCCTTGGAAGCCATGGGATCATCGGGCTTTCGACATTTGCGGTTCAAATTCTTCCGATACTTGCCATCGCCGCGGGCACGGACTATGCGATATTCGTCGTCGGCCGATATCAGGAGGCCCGTCAGGCCGGCGAGGACCGGGAAGCCGCCTACTACACCATGTTTCGCGGCAGCGCTCACGTAGTCCTGGGCTCGGGCCTGACCATCGCCGGCGCGATGTTTTGCCTCAGCTTCACCAGACTGCCCTATTTCCACACCCTCGGCGCGCCCTGCGCGATCGGCATGTTCACGACCGTGGCGGGCGCGCTCACGTTGGGTCCGGCCATCCTCACCCTGGGCAGTCGATTCGGCCTGTTTGATCCCAAACGGAAAATCAAGACGCGGGGATGGCGCCGGGTAGGAACCGCTGTCGTCCGGTGGCCTGCGCCGATTCTCGCGGCGACCTGCGCGACCGCTCTTGTCGGGCTGCTGGCCCTCCCGTCATTCACCACGAGTTACAACGACCGCAACTACCTACCCGCCACCACACCGTCCAACATCGGATACGCCGCGGCGGACCGGCACTTTGCACCGGCACGGCTGAACCCCGACCTACTGTTGATCGAGACCGACCACGACATGCGCAATTCCGCCGACATGCTCGTCCTGGACCGGGTAACCAAGGGTGTCTTCGGAGCTGAGGGTGTCGCTCGCGTTCAGGCCATCACCAGGCCGCTGGGCGCTCCCATCGAGCACACTTCCATTCCATTCCAGATCAGCATGCAAGGCACCACGTTGACCGAGAACATGAAGTACATGCACGACCGCATGGCCGACATGCGGGCCATCGCCGATCAAATGGCGGGCGTCATCGACACCATGCAACGCATGCTCACCCTGATGCGCCGACTCGCCGACACCACACACGACGTGGCGGGCCAAACAACGCAGATCGTCGCCGACACCAACGACGTACGCGATCGCATCGCCGATTTCGACGACTTCTTCAGGCCGCTGCGTAGCTACTTCCATTGGGAGCAGCACTGCTTCGACATCCCCACCTGCTGGGCGCTGCGATCGATATTCGATGCGCTGGACGGCGTCGACAAACTCACCGACGACCTGGGCGGCCTGGTCAAAGACACCGACAAGCTGGATACTTTGATACCGCAACTGATCTCGCTGCTGCCACCGATCATCGACGCCACAACAACGATGCGCACGATGACGATGACGATGTACAGCACATTTTCGGGTTTGTTAGATCAGATGGACGCCGCACAGCAGAACGCGACCGCGATGGGGCAAGCCTTCGACGCAGCAAAAAATGACGATTCCTTCTACCTGCCGCCGGAAGCGTTCGAGAACCCCGACTTCAAACGCGGTCTGGCGATGTTCCTCTCGCCCGACGGCAAGGCCGCCCGTTTGATCATCACCCACGACGGGGATCCCGCAACTCCCGAAGGCATCTCGCACGTTGCGGCGATCAAAAAGGCCGCGCGCCACGCTGTCAAGGGAACTCCCTTGGAAGATTCCAAGATCTACCTGGCCGGCACCGCAGCGACATACAAGGATATGAGCGACGCGGCCAGATATGACCTGCTGATCGCGGGAATCGCCGCGGCCTGCCTGATCTTCATCATCATGCTCGTCATCACCGGGAGTGTGATTGCGGCCTTGGTCATCATCGGTACTGTGGTGCTGTCGTTGGGCGCCTCGTTCGGACTCTCGGTGCTCGTCTGGCAAGACATCCTCGGTATTCCCTTGCACTGGTTGGTAATAGCGATGGCGGTCATCATCCTGCTGGCCGTGGGATCGGACTACAACTTGCTGCTGGTCTCACGATTCAAGGAGGAAATCCGCGCCGGGATAAAGACCGGAATCATCCGCGCTATGGGAGGAACGGGAGCGGTGGTGACCGCTGCCGGCCTGGTGTTCGCGTTCACCATGTCCTCCTTTGTATTCAGCGATCTACAGATCATCGGCCAATTCGGCACAACCGTCGGCATTGGGCTTCTTTTCGACACTCTCGTCGTGCGGTCACTTATGACACCATCGATCGCTGCCCTGCTCGGACGCTGGTTTTGGTGGCCGCAACGAGTGGGCTTTAGACCTCGCGGTGAAAGACCCCGTCTGCCCGAGATCGCTTCACTTCAGACCGCCGCCGGAGGCCTGCGCCCATGACCTCTCGGCGCGTCAAAAACAACAAGCTATCCGGGTCGATACCCCTCGCCGCACCGCCCGAGAAAGTGTGGGAGCTGATCACCACCGTCGCCAGCATCACTGAGTGGTACGACACCTGGGACGTCGTCGAACACGCCGCTGATGACGAACGGCTCCAGGTAGGCACGTCGTTTCGATTAATCCGTAATCGTATCGGCCGCGACGACACCGCACTGTGCCGCGTAACCTCACTACAAGCGCCTAGACGATTGTGCTGGGTGCAGTACGCGCCCCGCCGACCCACCATGACGGTCGAGTTCCAGCTACTCCCCGAAACCGAAGGATCCACCGGCACCCTGCTGAACCACACCAAGAGCTGGATCGAAGCTGGTGATCACTGATACCACTAGACTCACTGCCGTGGTCGAACCTGCTGACGTCGATGGGCATGCAACACCGGCTCGACCGGTACTCGTCGTCGACTTCGGTGCGCAGTATGCGCAGTTGATCGCCCGCCGGGTTCGGGAGGCGCGGGTTTTCTCGGAGGTGATCCCGCATACCGCGTCGATCGAGGAGATCAAGGCCCGTCATCCGTTGGCGCTGGTGCTTTCCGGCGGACCCGCCAGCGTTTACACCGAAGGCGCTCCGCAACTCGATCCGGCATTGTTCGACCTGGGGCTGCCGGTGTTCGGCATCTGCTACGGGTTCCAGGCCATGGCCCAGGCACTGGGCGGGACCGTCGCCCACACCGGCACCAGCGAATACGGCCGGACTGAGCTGAAAGTCACTGGCGGCGAATTGCATTCGGGACTGCCCAGTGTGCAGCCGGTCTGGATGAGTCACGGCGACGCCGTCACGGCCGCCCCGGATGGATTCGACGTGGTGGCCAGCAGCCCGGGTGCGGTGGTGGCCGCCTTCGAGAACCGCGACCGGCGCCTGGCCGGGGTGCAGTACCACCCGGAGGTGATGCACACGCCGCACGGGCAACAGGTGCTCAGCCGGTTTTTGCATGACTTTGCCGGGCTCGGCGCCGACTGGACGGCCGCCAACATTGCCGGTGTGCTCGTCGAGCAGGTGCGTGCCCAGGTCGGCGACGGCCGGGCGATCTGCGGGCTGTCCGGCGGTGTGGATTCCGCGGTGGCCGCCGCGCTGGTGCAGCGCGCCATCGGCGATCGATTGACCTGTGTCTTCGTCGACCACGGGCTGTTGCGTGCCGGCGAGCGTGCGCAGGTGCAGCGCGATTTCGTGGCCGCCACCGGCGCCAACCTGGTCACCGTCGACGCCGCGCAGACCTTCCTCGAGGCGCTGTCGGGTGTGGCGAATCCCGAAGGCAAGCGCAAGATCATCGGGCGGCAGTTCATCCGGGCCTTCGAAGGTGCGGTCCGAGATATCGTGGGCGACAGCGGATCCCCTAACTCAGGGGTCGAGTTCCTGGTGCAGGGCACGTTGTATCCGGATGTGGTGGAGTCCGGCGGGGGTAGCGGTACCGCCAACATCAAGAGCCATCACAATGTCGGCGGCCTGCCCGGCGACCTGAAGTTCAAACTCGTCGAGCCGTTGCGGCTGCTGTTCAAAGACGAGGTGCGCGCGGTTGGGCGCGAGTTGGGCCTGCCGGAGGAAATCGTTGCACGCCAACCGTTTCCGGGGCCCGGGCTGGGTATCCGGATCGTCGGCGAGGTCACCGCGAATCGGCTGGACACGCTGCGGCGTGCCGACGCGATCGCGCGCGAGGAGCTGACCGCGGCGGGCCTGGACAACCAGATCTGGCAGTGCCCGGTGGTGCTGCTGGCCGACATCCGCTCGGTCGGCGTTCAGGGCGACAACCGCACCTATGGACATCCGATCGTGCTGCGGCCGGTGTCCAGCGAGGACGCCATGACCGCCGACTGGACCCGGGTGCCCTACGAGGTGCTGGAACGCATCTCGACCCGCATCACCAACGAGGTGGCCGAGGTCAACCGCGTGGTGCTGGACATCACCAGCAAACCGCCCGGAACCATCGAGTGGGAATAGCTAGTCGACGAATTCTCGCTTGCCGTAGGCGATCGTGGCCGCGTCCCAGTTCCCGCCGGACTCGATGACGAGTCGACGGGCAACATCGAGATCGCCGTTGCCCGCGACCAGGATCAAGGTGCGGTCGGTGGTGGTGACAGAACCCCCGCGCAGTCGTTGGTGCGCAGCCGAATCGGCCACGAACGCATCGCGAAAGCGAGTGATGTCGATGTCGGGCACATTGATGGTGACCGCGTTGGCTGCCTGCACATGCTGCGGCAGATAGTCGAAGGTCAACACCGCTTCCTGGTTGAACTGGCGGCGCAGTGCTTCGGCGGCGGTATGCAACGAACCTTCGGCACCGCACAGATGAAATTCCCGCGAGCGTTCATAGCTGGCCTGCTGCAGCTCATTTGACCAGTACACCCCGTCGAGCAGGGTCGATCCCGTCACCGTCGCGCCATTTAGAGCGATCGTCACGTCGGCTTGTATCTCGAACAGGGGATCGGTGTTGTCGGTGGCGAATAGCTCGGCCGGATGGCACGGATTGGCGTCGGCTTTAGCTGGGATTTCGGTCAGGAAAGCGCAACCCAAAAACACCATGAGCCACACCAGCACCGACCGCATAAGGCAGCCTCTCACGTCGCTTGACGGTTGGCTTGACGGGCTCCAAGGGCGGGTGTTTACTCGAAACTAATCGAACATACATTCGAAAATAGTCGCCGAAGAGAGGGTGTAGGAGGCTGGTCATGACTGCGGCTTTTGCCTCCGGCCAGCGCCAGGAAAATCGCGTTGAGCAGCTCGAATCGCTTCGTCGGCAGATGGCTGGCGTGTCCGAAAAGATGTCCGGAAAGGCCGTCACCCGCCCCGATGACCTGCTGCCGGAATCGGAATCCCAGCTGGCGATCCCACAGTGGCTCGCGGAGTCGCTGCCGGTCCAACTACCCCGGGGGACGGTGGCGGTGCTGTCGGGAGCCCGGTCACTGCTGTTGGGCATGGTCGCCGCGGTGACGGCGGCCGGGGGCAACGTGGCTATCGTCGGCCAGCCGGATATCGGACTGCTGGCCGCTGCGGAGATGGGGGCGGATCTGAGCCGGCTCGCGGTGATACCGGATCCCGGAACCGATCCGGTGGAGGTGGCCGCGGTGCTCATCGACGGCATGGACCTGGTGGTACTGGGTCTGGGCGGGCGCCGGGTACCGCAGACGCGGGCGCGGGCAGTGGTGGCCCGCGCCCGCCTTAAAGGTTGCACCCTGCTGGTCACCGACGGCGACTGGCAAGGAGCGCCGACGCGGCTTGCCGCCCGGGTCTGCGGCTATGAGATCACCGCGGGTAGCCGGGGCACACCCGTTTGCGGATTCGGACGCATCAGCGGGGTGTGGCTGCAGGTCAGCGGGGTGTGTGCGGGCAGACGGGTGATCGGCCGAGCGCGATCCGGGTGAATTCGGGTGGCTTCATCCCGAGTACTGGCGATCTGGTGCATGGACTGGCCCGCGGTCGCGGCGGCGGCAGCAGCGGGCCAATCCGCGACGGCCCCGGTCGCGGTCACTTTGGCCAATCGGGTGATCGCCTGCTCGTCGGCCGCCCGTGCCGCGGGAGTGCGGCGAGGGCTGCGACGCCGCGAGGCCGCGGCCCGTTGCCCGCAACTGCACGTCGCGACCGCCGACGCCGACCGCGACGCCCGCTTCTTCGAAGGGGTGATCGCGGCGGTGGACGATCTAGTCCCCCGCGCCGAGGTGCTGCGGCCCGGGCTCATGGTGTTGCCGGTGCGCGGGGCGGCCCGCTATTTCGGGTCCGAGGCTCATGCCGCCGAGCGGCTGATCGACGCGGTGGCCGCGGCCGGCGCCGAGTGTCAGGTCGGAATCGCCGACCAGTTGTCCACCGCGGTCTTCGCCGCGCGTGCGGGCCGGATCGTCCAGGCGGGAGGCGATGCGAAGTTCCTGTCGGTGCTGTCGATCCGGCAGCTGGCCACCGAGCCGAGCCTGTCCGGTCCGGGGCGAGAAGAGCTGACGGATCTGTTGTGGCGGATGGGGATTCGCACCATTGGGCAGTTCGCCGCACTGTCTCGTACCGACGTGGCCTCCAGATTCGGCGCCGACGGGGTGACCGCGCACCGGTTCGCGCGCGGCGAACCCGAACGAGGACCGTCCGGGCGTGAGCCGCCGGCCGAACTCGAAGCCGTCCTGGACTGCGATCCACCGATCGACCGGGTCGATGCCGCGGCATTCGCCGGACGCTCGCTGGCCAGCACGTTGCATCAGACCCTGATGGCCGCCGGAGTGGGATGCACCCGGCTGGCCATTCACGCCGTCACCGCCAACGGTGAAGAACGCAGCCGGGTGTGGCGGTGCGCCGAGCCGTTGACCGAGGACGCCACTGCCGACCGGGTGCGCTGGCAGCTGGACGGGTGGTTGAGCAATCGGACCGCGCGCGAGACCCGTCCCACCGCGGCGGTGACGCTGTTGCGGCTGCAGGCGGTGGAGGTGGTGTCCGCCGAGGCGCTGCAGTTGCCGTTATGGGGTGGCTCGGATTTTGGGGGTGGGTCGGATCGGCTGCGGGCCCGTCGGGCGCTGGTGCGGGTGCAGGGCTTGCTCGGCCCGGAGGCGGTGCGGGTGCCGGTGCTGTCCGGCGGTCGCGGGCCGGCCGAACGCATCACGTTGACGCCGCTGGGCGACCAACCGGTGCCGAACACCGACCCAGGGTTGCCGTGGCCCGGCCAACTGCCCGAGCCGTCGCCGGCGGTGTTGCTCGACGATCCGGTGGAATTACTTGACGCCCAAGGAAATCCGATACGCGTGACCAGCCGGGGGACGTTCTCCGCCGATCCCGCACGCCTGATCGTCCGCGATCGTGACGACCAACTGCGCTGGTGGGCCGGACCCTGGCCGGTCGACGAGCGCTGGTGGGACCCAGACCTGGGGAAGGGTCGCACCGCCCGCGCCCAGATCATGCTGGAGGGCGAGCGAGCGTTTCTGCTGTGCTACCGCCAGCGGCGCTGGTACCTCGAGGGTAGTTACGAGTAAGTGTCAGTACCGGCCAAAGGCCACGGCGACGTTGTGGCCGCCGAATCCGAACGAGTTGTTGATCGCGTACCGGTAATCACCGGGCCGTGGCTTACCCGCCACCACGTCCAAGTCGATCTCTGGATCGAGGTTTTCCAGGTTGAGGGTCGGCGGAACCACCTGATCCCGCAACGCCAGTACGGTCAGGATCGACTCGACCGCTCCCACCGCACCCACCGAGTGGCCCAGCGCAGCTTTGGGTGCGTACACCGCCGGCTTGTTGCTGCCCAGCGCGTTGTTGATGGCCTTGCCCTCGGCCAGGTCACCCACCGAGGTGCCGGTGGCATGGGCGTTGACGTGGTCAATGTCGTTGGGCGTCAAGCCCGCAAGCTGAATCGCCCGGGTCATCGCATGCCCGGCGCGGGCGCCGTTGGGATCCGGCGCCACCATGTGGTAGCCATCCGAGGTAACGCTGGCCCCCATGATCCGGGCCAAGATGTTGGCCCCACGAGCCTTCGCGTGCTCCTCCGTCTCGATCACCATGAGCGCACCGGCCTCACCGAACACGAGACCAGTCCGGTCCCTGTCGAACGGACGACATGCCCCTGCCGGGTCATCGTTCTTTGTCGACATCACGATCCGCATCTGGGCAAACGCCGCGATCGCGACCGCTTCAATCCTGACCTCGACGCCGCCGCAGATGGCGATGTCGGCCTCACCGAGGACGATATTGCGCCAGGCCTGGGCGATGCCCTCCGAACCGGACGCGCAGGCCGACACCGGGGCGATCACCCCGGCCCTGGCGTGCCGTTCCAGCCCCACCGCCGCGGCGGGCCCATTGGGCATGTACTTCTGCACCGCGAGCGGAGAAACCGCCTTTATCCCACGAGCGTGCATATCGTCATAGCTGAAGACGATTTGCTCGGCCGAGCCGAGGCCGGTGCCGATGGACACCAGCAACCGATTGGGGTCGACCTCGGGCGAGCCGGCGTTCTCCCACACGCGGCGGCTCAAAATGGCGGCCATTTTCTGCAGCCAACCCATCCGGTGCCGCTCGGCGCGCGTCAATCCATGGTCGAAATCCTCCAGCAAGTGCCCGCCAATGCGCACCGGCAGGTCATAATGTTCGACAAACGAGTCGTCCAGGGTGCGGATGCCGCTTTGGCTATCCAGCAACAATTTCCAGGTGCTCTCGGCGTCTGTAGCCAGCGCGGTCGTCATGGCAACGCCGGTGACAACCACATTCGGCAGCGTCTTCCCGGTAACCAGCTCTGTCATTGCGAAGTCCTTCCGTGCCGGCTAACGCAACCTCACGCAGATAGGCAACTATTCCATAGCCGCTGGCCGGCCTACGAGGACACGCCGCGCGCGAACATTCCAACCCGTTCGATGAACCGGTCGAAGAACACCGCAGAGTCCACGCCAATGCCGATGAGCGCGTTGGGTTCTCGGCGCCTCGACCAGTCGGTCACCGTCATGCCGCGAGTGAAAGTGCCGGTCAGCTCGACTTCTACCGTCGCCGGCCGGGTCGTGACAAGTTGTGGATCCAGCGCGGCCGCGGCGGCCAGCGGATCATGCAGATGCGCCTGGTAGCCGTGCCCGTTGTCGCTGTAGGCCTCCATATAGAACCGCATCGCGTCCTCGATCACCCGGACTAACGGGTTGGACGCCGTCGACCGGGTGCCGCGTTCGTCGCTTGCGCTCAACGCCGTCGTCGTCGAGTCTGCGGCGGCGGCCAATCTGGCGAGGTGTTCCGGTGTCATCGCGACGTTACGGGTCAGATCCAGACCGCACAGGATCGGAAGCCGCTGATGTTCAACGTCTTTCAGCGGGCCAGGCCGCGAACACCTCGGCCGCTGCCTCGGGGTCCACGCTGATATTCCATTCCGCCACCGAGGTGGTGTTGCCGCGGTGGTCGTAGGAACCGCCCATGATCACTAGCTGGCGCAAAAGCGTCGGCAGCGCGGGTTCGGCCCGCAGCGCCAGCGCGAGATTGGTCAGCGGGCCGGTTGCCACACCGACCAGCTCGCCGGGAAAGGCCTGGGCCGCGCGCACCCATGCTGTCGCGGAGTCGTAGCCGGTGACCCGCCCGTCGGTCGGCGGCAGGTCCGCATACCCCATGCCTCTGGGGCCATGGACTCTCGAGGGGGCCCGCATCGGACCGGTCAGGGTATCGTCGGAACCTTTGGACACCGGTACGTCGGTGATCCGGCACAGCTCGAGCAGGCCCAAGTTGTTCTCGCAAACCTGTTGTACTGCAACGTTTCCACCGGTCGAGGCGATGCCAACCACGTCGGCCTCCGGGCTGGCGAACAGGTACATCAACGCCAGCGCGTCATCGACACCGGTGTCGACGTCGACAAAAACCGGGCTCACCGCGGCAACGATACCGGGGGTTCACCAGTGCACTCCGGGCACCAATCGCACCAGCCGCTTGACCGGTCGGGGTGTCCGGATACTGCGGGTGACGGCTCGGACCGGACGCTTCGGCTTACGGCGTGCTGGCGGTGCCGCAACCGGGTCGGCAGGCAGTCCGCGTGCCGCAGCCGAATCGGGGTAGCCCAGGTAGAGCTGATGCAGAATTCGCCGCGACAGCCTCGGCGTGAAGTAGTTGCCGACCTCGGCCAGCGTGCCCATCGGGGTATCGATGCGCGCCGGTTTGTCCACCAGTCCGCGTACCACCATTGCCGCCGCACGCTCGGGGCTGATCGCCGGGACCGGGTTGAGCCGCTGTGACGGCACGATCATGGGCGTGCGGACCAGTGGCATATGGATGTTGGTGAACGTGATGTGGTCGGACAGCGTCTCCGACGCGACCACGTCGGCAAACGCGTCCAGCGCGGCCTTGGTGGGTAGGTACGAGCTGTATTTGGGATTGCGGGCCTGCACGCCGGCACTGGAGACGTTGACGACGTGGCCGAACCGGCGCTCACGCCAGTGCGGCAGCAGCGCCAGCACCATCCGCACCGCGCCGAAGTAGTTGACCGCCATCACCCGTTCGTAGTCGTGCAGTCGCTCGGTGGAGTTGACCACCGAGCGGCGGATCGACCGGCCGGCGTTGTTCACCAGGTAGTCGACGTGGTCGAAGCGGCCCAGGATGTCTTTGATGGTGTGCTCCACCGACACCGAATCGGTGACATCGCAGCTGAACGCGTACGCCTGACCGCCGTTGGCTCGGATCTCGGCGACCAGTTTGTCGAGCGCATCGGCGTTGCGGGCCAGCGCGAACACCGTCGCACCCCGCTCTGCGACCGCGATCGCCGATGCCCGGCCGATACCGCTGGATGCGCCGGTGATGATGACGTGCCGGCCCACCAGTGGCCCGGCTTTGTTGTCACGACGCGCGCGATCGGGATCGAGGTGCTCAGCCCAGTACCGCCACAGCTTGGGTGCGTAGCTGGCGAACTCGGGGACTTCAATGTTGGTGCCGTGCAATGCCTTCTGGGTCTCATCGCTGACGAAGGTGGGGGCCAGGTCGACGACGTCCAAGACCTCGGCGGGAATCCCCAGCTGAGTGGCCGCCATGTTGCGCATCACGTTTGGCGCGTCCGCTCACCTTCAGCACCGGTGTTGCCACCGAGCGGGGCAGCGACCCGCGCAGCGGGGGCAGTCCGGCCGCCTTGGCGACGCCGCGGTAGATGCCGCGCAGGCCGATGGTTTTCGGTGCGGTGAGGTGGAATGTCTGCCCGTCACGACCTTCGGCGTGCATGAGTGCGACCAGCGCGTCGACGACGTAGTCCACCGGGACGATGTTGGTGCGCCCGGTATCGGGCAGCAGGATCGGGGTCAACGACGGCAATACAGCCAACTTGGCCAGCACGCCGAAGAAGTAGTACGGCCCGTCGACCTTGTCCATCTCGCCGGTGCGTGAATCGCCCACCACCACCGCCGGGCGGTAGATGCGGTAGCGCAGCCCGGGCGCCGACCGCACCAGCAACTCGGCTTCGAACTTCGTCTGGTGATACGGAGTCGGCAGCTGCTGGCCGACGTCGAAGTCGTCCTCGGTGTACTCGCCGGCGAAGTCGCCAGCCACGGCGATCGACGACACGTGATGAAAGGTGGCGTTCAGCCGTTGCGCGAGCTCGATGACGGCGCGGGTGCCTTCGACGTTGGCGGCCCGCTGCTCGGCCTCGCCGGCGGTGATGTCGTAGATCGCCGCGCAGTGCACCAGATGGTCCACCCGACGCTGCGGGCCGCCCAGCTCGGCGATGGTCTCCGGGGTCAGTGCCAGCTCCGGCAACTCGCCGACCAGCGGTTTCGCTCGTTCCCCCCACTCGGTGGCGAGGCGCTCAAAGCGTCCCAGCGACTGACGGCGGACCAGCACCCACACCTCGGCATCGGGCCGCGCGTCCAGCAAGCGAGATACGACGCGGCGACCAATAAACCCGGTACCGCCGGTAACGACATACCGCATGCAGCCATGGTGGCCGCTGGTGGCCGCGCACGTCAACCGTGATCTGTATCGCTATCGGTGCGGCTCAGGTGAAGTTGCGGATGCCGTCCCAGTCCACCAGCGTCCAGCCGGTCATCGGGTTGCCGGTGATCACCACGTGGCCGGCGTTCGGCAGGGGATGGCTGGTCAGCAGGCTGTCCTTGGCGTTCTTCGTGTTCATCAGCGTCCAGACCATGATCGCCGTGCCCTGCGAGAACACGACCGGATTGTTGTGGCTGCTGTTGTAGATCTTCTGGATCGCGGCGGTGAATTGATCGTTGAACTGTTTGCCGCTGACCGACCCCGGGATGCTGTTCTGCAGGTCGCCGTTGATCCAGTCCGCCGGCGCCAACATATACGTCGAGCCTGCCATTGTTTCGGGTTTGCCGTTATACCAGCCTGCGTTGATCGACTGCAGGCCGTTAAGCACCTCGACCTGCTTACCGAGTTCGCTGGCTAATGGCCCGGCGGTCTGCTGGGCTTCCGCCATCGCGGAGGCGTAGATGCCGTCGAACTTGTTGTGGCCGGCTTGGTGGACCACCTGTTGGGCCTGGCCTTTGCCTTCGGCGGTGAGGCCGGGACCGGGTATTTCGGTGTCGATGACCCCGTCCGCATCTGCCTGCGACTGTGCGTTTCGGATGAAGGTCAAGGTGATGCTGCGCGCCTGCGGTGATCCGCCGCAGGCACCGACGATTACCGTTGCGGCAAGCACGGCGGCTGCCTTCCAGATCATGCTGCGATTACGCATGGCGATAGCCTGCCCTGCCCACGGTCCCGGTGGGAAGGGTTTGCGATGGTTGAGTGCAGAAAAAGCTGAATCTTCCACTTGAGAGGATCCTCGTATGGCGATTGATCCAAGTGCCGTCGGTGCGGTGACCGAACCGATGCTGTTCGAATGGACCGACCGGGACACGATGCTGTATGCCCTCGGCGTCGGTTGCGGGACCGACGACTTGTCGTTCACCACCGACAACAGCCACGACATCACCCAACAGGTGCTGCCCACCTATGCGGTGATCTGCTGCCCGGCGTTCGGGGCGGCGGGCAAGATCGGAAAATTCAACTGGGCCATGCTCTTACACGGATCACAAGCCATCCGGCTGCATGCGCCGCTGCCTGTCGGTGGCAAGCTGTCGGTGGTCTCCGAGGTCGCTGACCTGCAGGACAAGGGCGAGGGCAAGAACGCGATCGTGATGCTGCGCGGCCGCGGCACCGATCCCGACTCGGGGCAGCTGATCGCGGAGACGCTCACCACGCTGGTGCTCCGTGGTGAGGGCGGGTTCGGGGGGCAGCCGGGTCAGCGGCCGGTCGCACCGGAAATTCCGGATCGCGAGCCCGACGCCCGCGTCGCCCTGCCGACCCGCGAGGACCAGGCGCTGATCTACCGGCTGTCCGGTGACCGCAACCCACTGCACAGCGATCCCTGGTTCGCCCGGGAGCTCGCCGGGTTCCCCAAGCCGATCCTGCACGGGCTGTGCACCTACGGAGTGTCGGGCCGGGCGCTGGTCGCCGAGCTCGGTAAAGGTGTCGCGGCCAACGTCACCTCGATCGCGTCGCGGTTCACCTCGCCGGTGTTTCCGGGCGAGACGCTGACCACATTGATCTGGCGGACCGAACCGGGCAAGGCGGTGTTCCGCACCGAGGCTTCTGGCGCCGAAGGCGACAAGGATGGGGCCGCCAGGGTCGTGCTGGAGGACGGCGCCGTGGAGTACGTGGACGGCTAGCTGACGTGGGCGTCGCTTAGCTGACGCGCCAGCCGGTCGGTGAACTCGGTCACCCGCGCGGGACTGTCCAGCGCGAACAGCGCCGCGGTGGCACGGTCACCGTCATCGGTGTGCCGCACCACAATTGGAACGCCGTCGTGGCGCACCGCGTCGAACGCGTCCTCGTCGGTGATGTCGTCGCCGAGATAGATGGGCAGCAGGGGAACGCTGCCGGCTTTATAGCCGGCTTGCGAGCCGGCACCGTGCAAGTGATCGATCACCCAGCGAAGTGTTTTTCCCTTGTCCCAGTCGATATCCGGACGTAGCTCGATGACTTCGCGGCCAGTGGTCACGCGAAGCGCGTGGTGCTGGCCCGCTGCGCGCACCGCCGCTGCCACCTCGCCAACACGATCTCTGGCGGCGTTGCGGTAGTGCACGGCCACACCAAATCGCTTGTGCTCCACCACCACACCGGGAATCGACCCGAGCTGGTCGCGCAGCTGGGCGGCGACCTGCTCCAGCACCGGAATGGCCGCCGCCGCGGCGTCGTTTTGGTGGTGCGTTCCGTCGGGTGCGGTCAGCTCGAAACCATGGCTGCCCGCATACCAGATACCGGGCAGGCCGACACGCTCGGTCACATCGGCGAGGTCGCGGCCACTGAGCACCGCGACCGGACAACGCGCAGCCAACTTCTGCAGTGCCTCGGCCGCGCCGGCGGCCGGGCGGGCCGAGTCCGGATCGTCGACGATGTCGGACAGCGTGCCGTCGAAGTCGAAGAACACCGCCGGCTGCCGGGCGGTGAGGCCGGCGGCCAGGCCGAGGGCATGCAGTGCATCGGGAAGCTGCGACATCCGTCGGTCCCCGGTTCGCACGGTGACTTCATCGAGGTCGGCGACAACCGCGTCGGCGCCGAACCGACGTAGCTCGTCACGGTGCGCCGTCCGGTCGACCCCGATGACCAATGCGAATCCACCATCGCGCCCGGCCGTGACACCGGCCGCGTCATTCGCGACGACGACGCACCGGCCCGGCCGCACGCCCAGTCGGGCGGCCGTCTCAACCGGGCCGCCCCTGTGCACGTCGACGAGATCGCCGATCCCGGTCGCATCCAACGCGTCCCGGCCGTCGCGGCGTGCTGAAAAAACGGCGGTGCCGGCGCCGATCTCGTGCAGTTGCCGCATCAGCGTCACCGCCGAGTCCAGCGCCCTGCCCTCGGCCGTCACCACTGCGTCGAGGTCGAACAGCACCGCGTCATGGCGGCGCGGGTCGATGATGACCGGCCCCAACTTGCGCACGACCAACCTTCTCACGGTGATCAACGCCGCCGAGACTGGGTCAGTGGCGCGCTCGTGCCGGCGGCGACGGTCGCCCGCGCTGAACACCGCTGGGCACCCCGCGGGATGGACGCTTGCCACGGTCCTTGGTGAACAGCAGCACGGAGTCATGGCTGAGCGCCGCCAGACGTGCCATCCCGCGTTCGATACCGGTGGCGAGCTGTTCGAGCTCGGGCCCGGCGTCGTAGGCGGCGGTGATCCCGAAAACCAGCTCATCGCCATAGCTGAGCACCGCGACTCCGGTGGACAGTTGCAGAGCCGTCGGCGGGATCGGCAGCAGGCGCCGCACCTGCTTGCCCATCAACCCCAACCGGTGGCGTGGCCCCGGCGCGTTGGTCGCCAGTGTCACGATGCCAGGTTGCGGTAGCCGGGCCAGAATTGCTTGAAATGCCTTGGCGCACAACATAAATGGCGGGTAGGCGGTTGCCAAGTCCAAGATGCTTGGGGTTTGGCGCCGGTTACCCTGGCTGGGCCGGTTCAGCCTGTTGTGCACGGTACGCAGTCGCTGAACCGGATCGTCGTGTTCGACGGGCAGATACGGCAGCATGACCGAGATTCGATTGTCGGTTTTCTCCAGGGTGCGCAGCGAGTCCGCGCGCGGTTGCTCACCGCGGTGCAGCAGAACCGTCCGGAAGCCTTCGGCGATAGCCGCGAGCGCGACGTCGTTGGCGCTCACTTGGAACTTTCCGCACACATCGTCGACGGCTGCCAGCGGAACGCGCACCGTCCGGTATCGCCTCATGGTGGTGGCGGGGGCGGTCGACGACGCCCGCACCGCGGGCCAGATCGCGTCGGCGAAGTTGCTGGTGATCGTGCCGGCCAGGGCTGAAGCTCGCCATAGGGCATCGGCCCAGCCCCGCTTCTGGACTTGCGAGGGGCAAACCTGTTTGGAACCAACATGATTGGCGAATATATCGCTGTCGGCTTCGTCGCAGAGCCTGGTGAGAAGCTGGGCCGCCGAGATGCCGTCGGCGAGGTAGTGGTGGACCTTGATCAAGATCGCCCACTGATTGCCTTTGAGGCCCTCGATGATCCAGCACTCCCATAGCGGGAAATCGAGGTCGAGGGGACGCTCCAGGGCATGGGCGATGGCACGGAAGAATTCGGCGTCATCGCCCGGGCGGGGAATCGCGACCCGGCGCACATGATGGCGGAGGTCGAATCCCGGATCGTCGATCCACTGCTGGGCGCCGTTGAACGGGTGGATCCGCAACACCTGTGTGCATCGTGGTATCGACTGAATCCGTTCTGAGAGAACTCTTTTCAGTAGTTCGTAGTCTGGGACGGCACCGTCGACGACGGCGACCGCCCCAATCGCCAGGCTGGCCTGCCGATCGGGGTCGCCAGGCGTGAGGAAACCCGTATCCAGTGTGTTCGCTTGTGCCATGCTCGGTCCCGCCATCGTTTTGTGCCCCTGTACCAGTATCTGTACAGCGTGTTTAGGGCGGTAGGCCCCGAAGTGTTAATAACGTGTTTAGAAGGTGAAGACCCGTTTAACAACCGCTTTAACAACCGCGCGTCAAATCGAACATATATTCGATAGAATGTGAACCGTGGGCTGGTATGGGCTGGTTTAATGGGCCGCCGAGTTGGGCGGAAATGGAGCGGGTGCTCGACGGCAAGCCGCGCCGTGCGGGTGGTCCGGCTGCGGTCGAGCCGCCTGAGGACGTCCCCTGGTCGCGCAAGCGCGGGATGTATGAGCCGCCGGACGGCAACCAGAGGATCCGCTCGTCCGTCGCGTACGCCGAGCTGCACGCGCATTCGGCGTACAGCTTCCTCGACGGGGCCAGCACGCCGGAAGAGCTGGTCGAGGAGGCTGCCCGGCTGGATCTGCGCGCTCTCGCACTGACCGACCACAACGGGCTGTACGGGGCGGTGCGGTTCGCCGAAGCGGCCGCGGAGCTCGACGTGCGTACCGTGTTCGGCGCAGAACTGTCGCTGGGGTCGGTTGCCCGCACCGAGGAGCCGGATCCGCCCGGCCCGCATCTGCTGGTGCTGGCCCGTGGCCCGGAAGGCTACCGGCGGCTGTCGCGGCAGTTGGCCGCGGCGCATCTGGCCGGCGGCGAGAAGGGCAAGCCGCTCTTCGACTTCGATGCGCTGACCGAGGCTGCGGGCGGGCACTGGCACATCCTGACGGGATGTCGTAAAGGCCATGTACGCCAAGCGCTTTCCGACGGCGGTCCGGATGCGGCGGAACGGGCGCTGGCCGATCTGGTGGATCGGTTCACCGCCGCCCGGGTCAGCATCGAGTTGACCCATCATGGTCATCCGCTCGACGACGAACGCAATGCGGCGCTGGCCGCCCTCGCGCCGCGATTCGGTGTCGGCGTCGTCGCCACCACCGGAGCGCACTTCGCTCATCCGTCGCGCAGCCGGCTGGCCATGGCGATGGGGGCGATCCGGGCCCGGCAGTCCCTGGATTCCGCCGCCGGGTGGCTGGCTCCGCTGGGTGGTTCTCATCTGCGGTCCGGCCAGGAGATGGCCCGGCTGTTCACGCAGCGGCCCGAGGTGGTGACCGCCGCCGCCGAGCTTGGCGAGCAGTGCGCGTTCGGGTTGGCGCTCATCGCGCCGCAGCTGCCGCCGTTCGACGTACCCGACGGGCACACCGAAGACAGCTGGCTGCGGCAATTGGTGATGGCGGGAGCCCGCGACCGTTACGGACCGGCAGACAGCGCGCCGCGAGCATACTCCCAGATCGAGCATGAACTGAAAATCATTGTGCAACTGAGCTTTCCGGGATACTTTCTGGTGGTTCACGATATCGCCCGGTTCTGCCGGGACAACAACATCCTGTGTCAGGGCAGGGGATCGGCGGCCAACTCCGCGGTCTGTTATGCCCTCGGCGTCACCGCGGTGGATCCGGTGGCCAACGAGCTGTTGTTCGAACGTTTCTTATCGCCGGCCCGCGACGGTCCGCCGGACATCGACATGGACATCGAGTCGGACCAGCGCGAAAAGGTCATCCAGTACGTCTACGACAAATACGGCCGTGACTATGCCGCGCAGGTCGCCAATGTCATCACCTATCGGGGGCGGATCGCGGTGCGCGACATGGCCCGCGCCCTGGGCTTCTCGCAAGGGCAGCAGGACGCGTGGAGCAAGCAGATCAGCACCTGGAACGGGGTTGCCGACTCGCCGGATGCCGACGGCATACCCGAGCAGGTGATCGACCTGGCGACCCAGATCCGGAACCTGCCGCGGCATATGGGCATTCATTCCGGGGGCATGGTGATCTGTGACCGCCCGATCGCCGACGTGTGCCCGGTGGAGTGGGCGCGCATGGAAAACCGCAGTGTTCTGCAATGGGACAAAGACGACTGTGCGGCAATAGGGTTGGTGAAGTTCGACCTGCTCGGTTTGGGCATGCTGTCGGCGCTGCACTATGCGAAAGACTTGGTGGCCGAGCACAAGGGCATCGAGGTGGACCTGGCCAGGCTGGACCTCTCCGAGCCGGCGGTGTACGAGATGCTGGCGCGCGCCGATTCCGTCGGTGTGTTCCAGGTGGAGTCGCGGGCGCAGATGGCCACCTTGCCGCGGCTGCGGCCGCGGGAGTTCTACGACCTGGTGGTGGAGGTCGCGCTGATCCGTCCCGGCCCTATCCAGGGCGGGTCGGTACACCCCTACATCCGGCGGCGCAACGGCATCGATCCGGTTGTCTACGATCACCCCTCCATGGAACCTGCATTGCGAAAGACGCTGGGCGTGCCGCTTTTTCAGGAGCAGCTGATGCAGCTCGCGGTCGACTGCGCCGGCTTCTCGGCCGCCGAGGCCGACCAGCTCCGGCGCGCCATGGGGTCCAAGCGCTCGACCGAGCGCATGCGACGACTGCGCGGCCGGTTCTACGACGGCATGCGAGCGCTGCACGGCGCCACCGACGAGGTGATCGACCGGACCTACGAAAAGCTGGAGGCATTCGCCAATTTCGGCTTTCCGGAAAGCCACGCGTTGTCCTTCGCGTCACTGGTGTTCTACTCGTCGTGGTTCAAGCTGCACCACCCGGCGGCGTTCTGCGCGGCGCTGCTGCGCGCACAGCCGATGGGTTTCTATTCCCCACAGTCGCTGGTGGCCGATGCGCGCAGGCACGGTGTGGTGGTACACGGCCCGTGTGTCAACGCCAGCCTGGCGCACGCCACCCTCGAGTACGCCGGAACGGAAGTCCGCCTTGGTCTGGGCGCCGTTCGTCATATCGGCGACGACCTCGCCGAGCAGCTGGTCGAGGAGCGAAAGGCCAATGGCCCGTTCGCTTCTCTGCTGGACCTGACTGCCCGGCTACAGCTGTCCGTGCCGCAGACCGAAGCGCTGGCCACGGCCGGGGCGCTGGGCTGCTTCGGGATGTCCCGGCGGGAGGGGTTGTGGGCGGCCGGAGCGGCCGCCACTCAGCGGCCGGACCGGTTACCCGGTGTGGGGTCGTCGTCGCATATCCCGGCCTTGCCGGGGATGAGTGAGCTGGAGCTGGCCGCCGCCGACGTCTGGGCCACCGGCATCTCGCCGGACAGTTATCCGACGCAGTTCCTGCGTGCCGACCTGGACGCGATGGGGGTGGTGCCCGCCGACGCCCTGGGATCGGTGCCCGACGGCGACCGCGTGCTGATCGCCGGTGCGGTGACCCATCGGCAGCGACCCGCGACGGCCCAAGGCGTGACCTTCCTCAATCTCGAGGACGAGACCGGGATGGTCAATGTGCTCTGCACGCCTGGAGTGTGGGCCCGCCACCGTAAGCTGGCGAACACGGCGCCGGCGCTGCTGATCCGCGGTCAGGTGCAAAACGCCAGTGGCGCAGTGACTGTCGTGGCCGAGCGGTTGGGCCGCATCACCTTCGCGGTCGGCTCGCGCTCGCGTGACTTCCGCTGATGTCTTCGCCGAGCGTGAACTCACTGCGATTTTTGGCCAGTTTTCGCAGCCAGTTCACGCTCGGCGCGAAGGACAAGCCTAGGCCGTGGGGGTCGTCCAGACCTTGGTCGGCGTGATGACAAGCCGCGTGCTGTAGGTGGTCATCGCCTCGGTCAGGCCGAATTTCGCGGCCAGCTCGCGGTACTTAGCCCAGTACGGCTCGTCCTCCTCGCAGTTGACGTCGGTGGCGTCCACCGTCGCCATACCCCCCACGACGATGATGCCGCCGCCATTGCCGTTGGAATCCAGGTTCAGGCTCACCTCCGGATGGGCTTTGACATGAGCGACCTTGGCCGCACCCGGCGTGGTGTACACCGTCAGGTCGGCCCCGTCGAAGTAGAACCAGATCAGCCGCGGAACCGGCTGCCCTGATTTGGCGACGGTGGTCAGCCACCCATAGTGATCGGAGCTGAGCCTGCTGGAAACCTCTTGTGTCAGTTCGACTGTCATGCGGCCGAATGTAGTCTCCAAACATGACCCTCAACCTGTCCGTCGATGAAGTTCTCACCACCACCCGCTCGGTCCGCAAGCGCCTCGATTTCGACAAGCCGGTATCTCGCGAGGTGTTGATGGAATGCCTTGAATTGGCGCTGCAAGCGCCGACCGGTTCCAACTCGCAGGGCTGGCAGTGGGTCTTCGTCGAGGACGCCGAAAAGAAGAAGGCGATCGGCGACATCTACCTGGCGAATGCCCGTGTTTACCTCAGCTCCCCGTCACCCGACTATCCCGAGGGTGACACTCGCGGTGAGCGGATGGGCAAGGTCAGAGATTCCGCGACCTATCTCGCCGAGCACATGCACGAGGCGCCGGTGCTGATGATCCCCTGCATCTTCGGTCGGGAAGACGAGCAGCCGTTGGGCGGGGTGTCGTTCTGGGCGTCGCTGTTCCCGGCGGTCTGGAGCTTCTGCCTGGCGCTGCGCTCCCGCGGACTGGGTTCCTGCTGGACGACACTGCACCTGCTCGACGACGGTGAGCGGCAGGCCGCCGAGGTGCTCGGCATCCCTTATGACAAGTACAGCCAGGGCGGGCTGTTCCCGATCGCCTACACCAAAGGCACCGACTTCCGGCCGGCCAAGCGGTTGCCCGCCGAGAGCCTCACGCACTGGAACACCTGGTAGTCGTGGCGATCGCGAGGGCGGCGCAGCCGGGCGAAGCGGGTCGCCACCATCGGACCTAGACCGCCCCCGAGTAGCCGTGCTGACGCCAGGCCTCGTACACGGCGATCGCCGCCGCGTTGGAAAGGTTCAGCGAGCGCCGGCCGGCCAGCATGGGGATGCGCACCTGCTGGGTGATGTGGGCGTCGGCCAGGGTCGCCGCGTCCAGCCCGTCGGGCTCCGGTCCGAACATCAGCACGTCGTCGGCCTGATAGCCGATGTCGGAAAACGAGGTGGTCGCGTGCGCGGTGAACGCCATCACCCGCGCCGGTAACAGCGCATCCCACGCGGCCTGCAGCGACGGGTGCACGGTGACCGACGCCAGGTCGTGATAGTCCAGTCCGGCCCGCCGGAGCTTGGGTTCGGACAGGTCGAAGCCCAGCGGCTCGACCAGATGCAATTCAGCGCCGGTGACGGCCGCCGTCCGGATGGCGTTGCCGGTGTTGGGGGCGATGCGCGGGGTGTAGAACAGCAGCCGGAACATCTGCTGATCATGACAAAGCCGTTCGCGCCGGTGACCAAGCGCGTTTGCCAGATTTGCTTGGCGGTGTAGGGAGAAACCTTGAAGGGCTCTGTCTGCTCAGTAACAATTCTGGTGACCTGGGCCGCGGGCTGTCATACTCGTCGGATTGCCAGGCGTTTTTCCGCTCGCGCCTCTATGCGCGGGCCGGGTGCGAATAAAGCAGGAAGTTTCATGAGGCTCTTGTTTCCTTCAGCGCTGAGTGTCAGCGCAGCGGCCGGTCACCCGGCCGCCACCACGTGACCATGTTCGCCCGCCCGGCCGACTCGGTCGAGGCGGTTCCCCCGGAGTTCACAGATGCCCCCGCCGGTCGAGCGGCGCCGGTAAAACGGCCGCCGGCCTGGTCGCTGAGTAACTGGTCGGTTCGGTGGAAAGTCTTGGCGATTGTGCTGGTCCCGCTGGTTTTGGCGACAGTTTTCGGTGCTCTGCGTGTCAACGGTGCGATGGCCAACTCCAGCGGTTTACGGCTGGCCGCGGCCCGCGCCGACGTGCTCCCGGCGATTACCAAATACATGTCCGCGCTGGATGTTGCATTGCTGGCGAGCTCCACCAACCGCGACGTCGAGGGCGCGAAGAAAAACTTCGAGGCCCGCAAGGGCGAACTCCAGGCGCGACTGGCCGACACCGACGTGACACCCGATGTCCGGTCGGCAGTGAGCACCCTGCTCAACGGCGGTCAGACACTGTTGGACAAAGTGGCGGATAACAGCATTGGTTTGCGGGAGCGGGTGACTACCTATGCGCCGCTGCTGTTGACGGCCGAGAACGTCGTCAACGCCTCGGTGCGTGTCGACGACGAGACGATCCGGGCCGAGGCGCAGGGGCTGAGCCGAGCGGTCGGGGCCCGCGGGCAGATGACCATGCAGGAGATCCTGGTCACTCGTGGCGCGGACCTGCCCGAACCCCAACTGCGCACCTCGATGATCACATTGGCCGGTACCGAACCGTCGACGCTGTTCGGGATGAGCGAAGTGCTGGGTGCCGGCTCGCCGGAAGCCAAGACGCTGCAGCAGCAAATGGTGACCCGGATGGCGATCATGTCCGATCCGGCCAGCCCGCTGGTCGACAATGCCGACCTGCTGCGCTCGATACAGACCACCGACGGTATCGCCGAACAAGTCATCACCGACGCCACGGCGTCGGTGACCAAGTCGGTGCACGCCCAGGCCAATGATCGGCGCGACGCCGCCATCACCGACTCCATCCTGGTGCTGGCCGCCATCGTGATCGCACTGGTCATCGTGTTGCTGGTGGCGCGCGCGCTCGTCGTGCCGCTGCGGGTGCTGCGCGACGGCGCGCTCAAAGTCGCGCACACCGACCTCGAGGAGGAGGTCGCCCTGGTCAAGGCCGGTGGTGCCGAGCCGATCCCCCAGCCGTTGCCGGTGTACACCACCGAGGAAATCGGCCAGGTTGCCCATGCCGTCGACGAACTGCACACCCAGGCCCTGCTGTTGGCCGGCGACGAGGCGCGATTGCGGCTGCTGGTCAACGACATGTTCGAGACCATGTCGCGGCGCAGCCGGTCACTGGTCGATCAGCAGCTGCAGCTCATCGACCGGCTGGAGCGCAACGAAGAGGATCCCGACCGCCTTGACAGTCTCTTCCGGCTGGATCACCTGGCCGCCCGGCTGCGCCGCAACAGCGCCAACCTACTGGTGCTGGCGGGCGCACAGCTGGCGCGTGATCAGCGCGAGCCGGTGCCGCTGGCGACGGTGATCAACGCCGCCGTTTCCGAGGTTGAGGACTACCGCCGTGTCGAAATCGCCCGGGTACCTGAGGGCACGCTGATCGGCGCGGTTGCCGGTGGCGCCATCCATCTGTTCGCCGAGCTGATCGACAATGCCCTGCGCTACTCGCCGCCGACGACGTCCGTGCGGATTTCCGGGGCGCCCGGCGGCGACGGGGGAGTTGTGCTGCGGATCGCCGACGCGGGCTTGGGCATGAACGACGCCGATCGGCGCATCGCCAACATGCGACTTCAGGCCGGCGGCGAGGTCACCCCCGACAATGCCCGCCACATGGGTCTTTTCGTGGTGGGCCGGATCGCCGCCCGGCACGGCATCCGGGTCGGGCTGCGCGGTCCGGGGCCCAATGAAGCGGCCTCCGGTACCACGGCCGAGATCTACCTACCGCCGACGGTGCTCGCGGGTACCGCCGCAGCCCGGGCGGCGGGGCCGCGGGCCCGGGCCCGGGCTGTGTCATCGCCGAGCACCCAACTCGCCAATGCCATCGCTACGACGGACCCCGCTGGTGAGGCCGCCGCGCAGGACGCTGCCGTGGCCACGACGTCCAACCACAATGGTTCCCAAACACCGGTGCCTCCGATCGCCTTGTTGCCGCGCCGCAACCCGGGCTCCAGCGGTATCACCGAAGTTCCTGCCGCACCTGGCGATCAGCCGCGCCGGCACCGCCGTCAGCTGGCCAAGCCCTGGTGGGAAAGCAAGAACCAGCCAGAGCCAAAACAAGCACCGTCGAAAGCACCCGCAGCCCCGGCCGCGGCGGTATCGGACACCTCGGCATTCTTTGCCGCGCGGTCGCGGGATGCCGGAGATCGCGCGGATGCGCCGGCTGCCAGACCCGCCAGCCCGGACGCTGTCGCACCGGTTACCCCAATCCCGTCCATCCCGAAGGGCCCGACGGCCCCAAGCGACGACGACGTGATCTACCGGCGGATGCTCTCGGAGATGCTGGGCGATCCACACGACCTGGTCAACAGCCCCGACCTGGATTGGCAGTCGGTGTGGGACCGCGGCTGGTCGTTGGCCGCCGAGGCCGAGGACAAACCCGTCGAATCACACACCGCCGAGCATGGCCTGCCGGTGCGCACACCCGGGGCCCGGCTGGTGCCGGGGGCGGCCAATGGTGTCGGTCTCTCCGAGCAGGACCACCCTGACCAGGACGACGAAGGCTCCCTCGTAGGATCGAATGGCGGATTCGGTTCCGGCCGGTCCGGCCGGCAGCCGCAACACTCGGCTGCGGTGCGCGACCCCGACGCGGTTCGTGCTTCCTTCAGCAGCCACTTCGGCGGCGTGCGCACCGGACGGTCGCATGCTCGCGAAACGGACCAAGGACTCGATCAGGAATGACGTCATCAGGCAACTCACTGGACTGGCTGGTGACGAAGTTCACCCGCGAGGTCCCCGGCGTAGCGCATGCGCTGCTGGTGTCCGTCGACGGGCTACCCATCGCCGCCAGTGAGCATCTACCGCGCGAACGGGCCGATCAGCTGGCCGCGGTGGCCTCCGGGCTGGCCAGCCTCGCGACCGGCGCCGCGCAGCTGTTCGACGGCGGGCAGGTGCTGCAGTCCGTGGTTGAGATGCAGAACGGCTACCTGTTGTTGATGCGTGTCGGTGATGGTTCGCATCTGGCCACGCTGGCATTGACGTCGTGCGACATCGGTCAGATCGGTTATGAGATGGCCATCCTTGTCGAACGGGTGGGCGGCGTTGTGCAGTCCTCCCGCCGGTCCGCTGCACACTCGTGAGTCGCGATGGACAAACGCGAGTCCTGGCCGCCACCACGTGAGGCGAGCCTGGTCCGTCCGTACACCCTGACCGCCGGACGGACCGGCACCAACGTCGACCTTCCCCTGGAAGCGCCGATCCAGACGTTGCAGGCTGGGCTGGCTCACCGATGGCCACCCAACGATGCGAGAGGCAAGATCATCCAGCTGTGCATCAAAAGCCCGTCCGTCGCGGAAATCTCGGCCCGGCTTGATCTGCCGGTCGGTGTCGCGCGCGTCTTGGTCGGTGACTTGGTGCTATCCGGTTACGTTCGGGTGCATCGAACGTTGACCGAGCATTCGACCCGCGATGAGCGCCACGAACTCATAGGAAGGACGCTGCGTGGCCTACGAGCACTCTGATGAGGGAGCCACCGCTTCGACGAAGATCGTCATCGCGGGTGGGTTCGGTGCCGGCAAGACCACGTTCGTCGGGGCGGTTTCGGAGATCATGCCGCTGCGCACCGAGGAGATCGTCACCGATGCCTCGGCCGGTGTCGACATGCTCGAGGCGACACCCAACAAGCGGACCACCACGGTCGCGATGGACTTCGGCCGGATCACCCTGGATGCGGATCTGGTGCTCTACCTGTTCGGCACCCCGGGCCAGCGCCGGTTCTGGTTCATGTGGGACGACCTGGTCCGCGGCGCAATCGGCGCGATCGTCCTGGTTGACTGCCGACGGCTGCAGGACAGCTTTGCCGCAGTCGACTTCTTCGAGCACCGCAACCTGCCGTTTCTGATCGCGGTCAACGAATTCGACGGCGCGCCAAGGTATCCCGTGGGCGCGGTGCGCGAAGCGCTGACGTTGCCCGCGCACATCCCGGTGATCAATGTCGATGCCAGGGATCGCAGGTCGGCGACCGACGCCCTGATCGCGGTCAGCGAATACGCGCTGGCCAGCCTGACGGCCAGCTGACGGCTTTGGAGCAGTGGGCCGATTGCGAATCCGGTCACTTTGAAGGCCGGGATTTCCGCGACGACGACCTGAGCCGGTTGTGTACCGAGCGGGCCGTGTTCACCGAGTGCGACTTCACTGGGGGCACCTCCCGCTTGCGGGGGCCACGTTTGCACAGTGCAGCATGCTGGGTTCGGTCTTTGTGCAATGCCGGCTGCGCCAATGACCTTCGACGAGGTGGACTTCACGCTCGCGGTGCTGGGCGGCAATGACCTCCGCGGTGCCGACTTGAGTGGCTGCGGTTGCGGGAGACCAACCTGGTGGAAACCGACCTGCGCAAGGCCGTGCTGCGTGACGCCGACCTGTCCGGCGCCCGGACCGCCGGCACCCGGCTCGATGACGCCGACCTGCGCGGCGCGACCGTGGACCCCTCGTTGTGGAGAACCGCCACGCTGGTCGGTGCACGCGTCGACGTCGGCCAGGCCGTGGCCTTTGCGGTGGCTCACGGGTTGCGTTTGGACGGGGACCTGGACGCCGGACCGAACTAGCGGGTCAGCGCTTGAGCCGGGTGCGCCACCACGCGACGGCGAAGTAGATCACCGACAGCGCGGCGAGCATCCCCATGTCGAGCAGCCACGCGCTGCGCGTGTGCAGCCAGTGGCTGTCCTTGGGACTGAGGGTTCCCGGCACCAGCACCCTCAGGTTGACCGTGGATGCCGAGGCCGCGTAGCCCCAGCGCGACGGCATGGCCCAGGACAGCTGGTCGAGGAAGATCCGGCCGGTCACCGGGATCAGCCCACCGGCGAGTACCAACTGCAGCATGAGTGACACCACCAGCAGCGGCATGATCTGCTCGTTGGAGCGGGCGATCGACGACAGCACCATCCCGAGAATCGCCGAGGCCACGCATGTCGCTGCCACCGTGACGAACAGCTCGATGCTGGCATTACCCAGCAGTACCGCCGGCTGGGTGGGTGCGCTCTTGCCCACCAGCACGATGCCCGTCGCGATCGCCGCCTGCGTGATCGCGAACACGCAGAACACCGTGACCTTCGCGCTCAGATAGGCCCAACTGGACAGGCCGACCGCCTGTTCGCGCCGGAAGATGGCGCGCTCGCCGATCAGATCGCGGATAGTCAGCGCGGTGCCCATGAAGACGGCGGCGATGGACAGCAAGATCAAGATCTGTGCGGATTCGTCCGGCGCCTCACTGGTCGGTTCGGCTATGCCGAACCCGGTGTTGCCGGGAACGGTCAGCGAAAGCGCACCCATGACGAACGGCAACAGCGCCAGGAATACAAAGTACGCACGGTCGGACACGACCAACCGAACCTGTCGGCGGGCGATTGTGGAGAACTGGCGGCGCATATTGGTGTGCGCCGGGGCACCGAGTTCGGCTGGTGCCTCCGCCTCCGGGGGCGGCGGAGGTTGGGTTCGCTCCAGGAAGCGGCGGTTGGCCTCGTCGGGGTCGGCGCCCACCTTCGCAAAAATCTGGGCCCAGTTGGTGGTCCCCATGGCGGCGCCGATCTGGGCGGGTGCGCCCAGGAAAGCCGTCTTGCCGCCAGGTGCCATCAGCAGGACCTGATCGCAGACATCGAGGTAGGTCAGCGAGTGCGTGACCACCAGCACCACGCGACCGGCATCGGCCAGCTGCCGCAGCATCGTCATGACTTGCAGATCCAGCGCCGGGTCCAGGCCCGAGGTCGGTTCGTCGAGGATCAGCAGCGACGGCCCGGTGAGCAGCTCGAGTGCCACCGAGGCGCGTTTGCGCTGGCCGCCGGAGAGCTTGTCGACGCGAGTGTCCGCATGCTGGGTCAGTCCCAGTTCGTCGAGGACCTGAGCGACGACCTGTTCGCGATCGGCCTTGCTGGTGTCCGGCGGCAGGCGTAGCTCGGCCGCATAGCCGAGCGCCTGGCTGACCGTCAGTTGGCGGTGTACGACGTCGTCCTGGGGGACCATCCCGATCCTGGTGCGCAGCGTCGCGTAGGACGTGTGGATGTTGTGGCCCTCGAATGTGACCGTGCCGGAAGTGGGGGTGGCGTAGCCGGCGATCAGCCGCGACAGCGTGGTCTTGCCGGCGCCGGATCCGCCGATGATGGCGGTCAGCGTGCCGGGCCGGGCCGTCATCGAGACCTTCTCGAGCAGGCTCTTCCCGTTGATGCTGAAGTCGACCTGGCGCACCTCCAGGCCGCCGGTGCGCATCGCTGCTTCCTGGCGGCGAACTAAGGCACCACCGGTGAACACCAGGTCGACGTTGCCGATAGTGACCACGTCGCCCTCGGAGAGCAGCGCGGACCCGACCCGGATCCCGTTGACGAACGTGCCGTTGATGCTGTTGGCGTCGCGGATCTCGCTGCCGATTGGCGTCGGAGCCAAGAACGCGTGATAGCGCGACGCCAACACGTCGTGGATGACGATGTCGTTGTCGATCGCGCGACCGATCCGGGCGGCACCGGGGACGAGCGCTGCCGATTCGGGTCCCACGGATTTGATCGTCCTGGTAGGGGCTTGCAACATGTCGCTTCCCGCGCCCATCCGGGCGGGGGGGTCCAGCTCCGACGCGGGCCCCAACTGGGCCGCGGGCGGTGGTACCGCGTGTGTCGGGGCTTTTGGCGGGACGATCGGAACCGGCTGCGGTGCGCCGGGCCAATAGCGGCGCGCCGGCGGGGCCTGGGCCGGTGGCGGTGGTTGGCGGGGTGGGGCGGGTTGCGGTCGTGACGCCGGGCTGCGGGGGGCGCCCGGTGGCGGGCCGCCGGGCGGCACGATTGTCGGTATCGACTCCGTCGTCGGCGGTAGCGAGCCGACATTGCCCTGGTGGTGTCCGACTTCGAACGTGATTCGCGGCCCGTCGGGCTTGCCGATGTTGATGCTCTGGCCGTCATGGATGTCGACCATCGGCACTCGCTGGCCGTTGGCGAACACCCCGTTGAGCGAGTTGTTGTCGACCGCAATCCAGCGGCCCTGGTCGAAGCGCAACAGCAAATGCGCACGGGCGATCAGCGGGTGGGCCACCCGCAGGTCGGCGCGCAGGTCGCTCCCTACGACGACGTCGCTGCCCGGGGCGAAGCTGCCTTGGGATCGGTTGGACCGAACCGTCAGCACGGGTTGCACGGGTCGATTCATTAATTCAGTGCCGCTTGAGCCGGATCTTCCACCACACGATTGCGCTATAGGACGCGCACAACACTCCGAGCATCGCCATATCGAACAGCCATGCGCTCGCCTTGTGGTCGAAGTGTTGGTCTTTCGGGTCAGTCGGGCCTACTACCAGGCGGTGGGTGTCGATCGTCGACGCCGACGCCGCGTAGCCCCAGCGGGCCGGCGTGCCCCACGACAACTGGTCGAGTACCGGCCGGTTGGTCACCCAGATCAACCCGCCACAGAACACCAGCTGCGACATGATGGCGATCACAAGGAACGGCATGATCTGATCCTGGGAGCGGGCGATTGCCGATAAGGCCATTCCGAGCAGCGCCGAGGCCACGCAAGTCGCGGCGACGTCGACGAACAGTTCGAAGCTGACATTGCCCAGGACCACGGCTTTGGCGATCGGCTGGCCCCAGCCGATTACCGAGATCACAGTTGCGATTGCCGCCTGCGCGATCGCGAACACGCTGAATACCGCGATCTTGGCCAGCAGATAAGCAATGGTCGACAGACCGACGGCCTGCTCACGCCGGAAGATGGGACGCTCGCCGACGAGGTCGCGAATTGTCAGCGCGGTACCCATGAAAACGGCGCCGACGGTGAGCATGACCAGAATCTGGTCGGCCTGGTTGGGTGAGTTGCTCGTCGGGTCCCCCATGCCGTATCCGGTCTTGCCGCGCACGGTGAGGGAAAGGACACCGATGAAGAACGGCAACAGCGCCAGGAACACCGTGTAGCCCCGGTCGGAGATCACCAGCCGTACCTGGCGGCGCGCAACCGTAGAGAACTGGCGGAGCACGTCGGTGTGCACCGGTTCACCCAAGTCGGCCGGTCTGGACTCGGACGTAGCGGCCGGCGGCTGCCTGTTTTCGGCAAGGAAGCGGCGGTTCGCCTCGTCCGGGTCGGCGCCCACCTTGGTGAAGATGTCGGCCCAGTTGGTGGTTCCCATGGCCGCGCCGATCTGGTTGGGCGGGCCCAGGAAGGCGGTCTTGCCGCCGGGTGCCACCAGCAGCAGTTGATCGCAGACGTCGAGGTAGGACACCGAGTGCGTGACGACCAGAACAACACGGCCGGCATCGGCCAGCTGCCGCAGCATCATCATCACCTGACGGTCCAGCGCCGGGTCCAGGCCGGTGGTCGGCTCATCCAGGATCAGCAGCGACGGCCCGGTCAGCAGTTCCAGTGCCACCGAGGCGCGTTTGCGCTGGCCACCGGAGAGCTTGTCGACTCGGGTATCGGCGTGCTTGGTCAGCTCGAGTTCCTCGAGGACCTGAGCGACGACCTGTTCGCGATCGGCCTTGCTGGTGTCCGGCGGCAGCCGCAGTTCGGCGGCGTAGCCCAGTGCCTGGTTGACCGTCAGTTGGCGGTGCACGACGTCGTCCTGCGGGACCATTCCGATCCTGCTGCGCATGGACGCGTACTCCCTGTGAATGTTGTGGCCCTCGAACGTCACGGTGCCGGAACTGGGGCTGGTGTAGCCGGCGATGAGCCGCGACAGCGTGGTCTTGCCGGCGCCGGACCCACCGATGATGGCGGTCAGCGTTCCGGGACGGGCAGTCAACGAGATGTGGTCGAGCAGTTGCTTTCCCTGATCGACGGTGAAGCAGACCGAGTTCACCTCGAGGCCGCCGGTGCGCGTCGCCGCTTCGGTGCGGCGGACCAGGGTGTCGCGGGTGAACACCAGGTCGACGTTTCCGATCGTGACCACGTCACCTTCGGTGAGCAACGCGGACCCGACCCGGACACCGTTGACGAAGGTCCCGTTGACGCTGTGTGCGTCGCGGATCTCGGTGCCCAGCGGTACCTGGGTCAAAAACGCGTGATGGCGTGACGCCAGCACGTCCTGGATGACGATGTCATTGTCGGTCGCACGACCGATCGTGATCGCGCCGCTGGGTTTCTGCAGTGCCCCCGACCGGGAAGGTAGCAACGCCTGGAACATTTTCGTCGCCAGGTTCGCCACCTCTGGCGGCTTGGCGGCGGTCGGCGACATCTGGGTGTGCGGTGCCGCGTGCGAGGACCCCACACTCGACATCTGGTGCGGGTGGGGGTGAAAGTTGGGTGGCGGTGGCGGCGCGCTGGTCGGATACGCGGGCGGCCGGCCCCCACCGCTGCTGGGGTACACGGGCTGCCCCGGCGGTCCCGGTGGCTGGGGTGGGCCGGGATGTGGTCGCCGCAACGGGGGCGCAGCCCAGGTCGGGGGGCGTCCCGAAGGGCCGGGTGGGGCCGCGAGCGGAGAACCCGGCTGACCCGATATCTGCGAGGCCGGCCACGCCGCTCCCGCCGCGTGTGCCGCCACCGGGATGCCCATCGACTCGGTCCGGGGTGGGCGCCCGGCCATCCCTTGGTGGCGGCCGACTTCGAAGGTCAGCTGCGGCCCGTCGGGATTTCCGATGTTGACGGTCTGGCCGTCGTGGATGTCGACCACCGGCACCCGCCGGCCGTTGACGAAAGTCCCGTTCAGCGAACCGTTGTCGATCGCCAGCCACCTGCCCTGGTCGAAGCGCAGCAGTAGATGGGCACGCGAAATCAGCGGGTGCGTGATGCGCATGTCAGCGCGGAGATCGCGCCCGACCACCACGTCATGACCCGCTGCGAACGTACGTTCCGACCCGTCATGACGAACGGTTAACGCTGGCGGGGCTGGTGCACTCATTGCCACAACTGTAGCTTGCAGATCCGCCGTCACCCTGCAGCGTCGGGCGCTCCCGTCACGACGCAGCGGGTACGGCTGTAGATAGTGGGCATGCATTGATTGCAGTGCGTACACGCCGAATGCACTGTGCGCGCGGCCCCGTCGGCGGCGATCCGATTGATCAAGTCGGGCTCGGCCAGCAGGGCCCGCGCCATGGCGACGAACTGGAATCCCTCCGCCATCGCCAGGTCCATCGTTTCCCGATTGGTGATACCGCCGAGCAAGATCAGCGGCATCGACAGCTCGGCGCGGAACAGCTTGGCGTCACGCAATAGATAGGCGTCGCGGTAGGGGTACTGGCGCAAGAACTTCTTGCCCGTCATTCGCATCCCCCAGCGCAGCGGGGGCTTGAAGGCACCGGCGAACTCCTTGATCGGCGCATCGCCGCGGAACAAATACATCGGGTTGACCAGCGAGCTGCCCGCGGTGAGTTCAATCGCGTCCAGCCCGCCGTCGTCCTGCAGCCATTTGGCGGTAGTCAGCGCCTCTTCGATGGTGATGCCACCGCGGACACCGTCGGCCATGTTGAGCTTGGCGGTGACCGCGATCGGGGTTCCTTCTTTGTCTACGGCGCGGCGAACGGCCATCACCAGACCCCGGGCGACCTTGGCCCGGTTCTCCAGCGATCCGCCGAACTCGTCGTCGCGACGGTTGATCAGCGGAGACAAAAACGCGCTCGCCAAATAGTTGTGGCCCAAATGGATTTCGACAGCGTCAAAGCCGGCTTCAATGGCCAGTCGGGCCGCGTTCGCGTGCGCGGCCATCACGTCGTCGATGTCATGGCGGGTTGCCTTCTTGGCGAACCGCATCCCGATCGGATTGAAGAACCGCACCGGCGCCAGGGCGGTGGCCTTATTGGACCTGGCGTTGGCGACCGGACCGGCGTGGCCGATCTGCGCGCACACTGCCGCGCCCTCGGCATGGATCGCGGCTGTGAGCCGGCGCAAACCGGGCAGTGCCTCCGGGCGCATCCAGAGTCCGCTGCCGTCGGTGCGGCCGCCGGGGGAGACGGCGCAGTAGGCGACGGTCGTCATGCCCACCCCGCCGGCGGCCGGCAGCCGGTGGTATTCGATGAGGTCATCGGTCACCAGCGCGTCGGGCGTGCGGGCTTCGAATGTCGCGGCTTTGATGACCCGGTTGCGCAGTGTCACCGGACCGAGCTTGGCCGGACTGAACACATCCGGGGCATCGGGCATGTCAGGAGCCTAAACCCCGGACGTGCCAGACTGTCAGGCGTGGGCGCAATTACGCTGGACGGCAAGGCCACCCGGGACGAGATCTTCGTCGACCTGAAGCAGCGGGTTTCCGCGTTGACCGCGATCGGGTCGCACGCCCGGACTGGGCACCATCCTGGTCGGTGACGATCCCGGCTCGCAGGCCTACGTCCGCGGCAAGCACGCCGACTGCGCCAAAGTCGGCATCAACTCGATTCGTCGCGATCTGCCCGCCGACATCTCCGCGGCCAAGCTCAACGAGACCATCGACGCACTGAACGCCAACCCCGAGTGCACCGGCTACATCGTGCAATTGCCGCTGCCCAAGCATCTCGACGAGAACGCGGCGCTGGAGCGCGTCGACCCGGCCAAGGATGCCGACGGGCTGCACCCGACCAACCTGGGTCGGCTGGTGCTGTCCACCCCGGCACCGCTGCCGTGCACCGCGCGCGGCATCGTGCACCTGCTGCGGCGCTACGACGTCGAGATCGCCGGGGCACACGTCGTCGTCATCGGTCGTGGTGTGACGGTCGGTCGCCCGTTGGGGCTGTTGCTCACCAGGCGCTCCGAGAACGCCACGGTGACGTTGTGCCACACCGGAACTCGCGACTTGCCCGCGTTGACCAAGCAGGCGGACATCATCGTGGCCGCCGTCGGCGTGCCGCATATGCTCACCGCCGATATGGTTCGTTCGGGCGCCGCGGTCGTCGACGTCGGCGTCAGCCGCACCGACAGCGGACTGGTCGGCGATGTGCATCCGGACGTGTGGGACGTCGCCGGTTACGTGTCACCGAATCCCGGTGGGGTCGGCCCGCTGACCCGGGCGTTCCTTCTGACCAACGTCGTCGAGCTGGCCGAGCAGCAATGACCGCCAGGTCCGTCCTGCGGGCGCAGTGGCCGATTCTGTTGGTTGGGCTGATCTTCACCGCGGCTTTCGTGCTGGTCGGGGCGAACTTCTGGCGCCGTGGTTCGTTGCTGATCGGTATCGGAGTTGGGGTGGCGTCGGTGCTGCGATTGCTGTTGTCCGAAGAGCGGGCCGGCCTTTTAGTGGTGCGCACTAAGGGCACCGACTTCATGACGACCGCGATGGTCGGCGCGGCAATGATCTATATAGCGTCGACCATCGACCCGCTGGGGACGCGTTAGATTCCTGGGATGCCGGGCATGCCCCCCGCCATGCCCGGCACCCCTCCCGGCATGCCCGGGACCTGCGGCAGACCAGACAGGTTGCCGTTGGCTATGTTTGCCATCTCCATCGGGCAGTACGTCTGTATCGCGATGGTGGTGAACATCTGGGCCATTCCCGGCGACAGACCGCTGGCCCGAACGCGCTGCACGGCAGCGGCCACGTTCCCGCCCGGCTGGGCGATCATCGGGCAGATGGACTCCCCCACGGCCATCGCGTTTCCTGGTTGGCCGAACTCGACGCCGGCGTGGTTCAGCGCGTCGATGAAGTTGTCGTCGTTCGGGTCTGCCTCCGCTGGCGCCGCAAAGGCCGCAGCCGCGGTGAGCAGGGCGGCAGCGGCCGCCAGCAAGCGAATGGTCAGGGGCTGATGGCGAAACAGCCAGATCCAATAATGAGTTCGTTCCACTGCTTTCATCGACGCTTTCATTGACAGCTTCCCCATCTGTCGCGGAGCGCACTTATGGCACTCAAACCACTCTAGGAACCTTGGTCTATAACTGTCACATTTACAACACGGGGAGATAAAGGTTTGCACACTATGCGTTTCATGAACGCGATATGCCTGAGATATCGGTTAAAGCAGCGAAACCATTGCAGGCCACCGCTGGTTCGGATTCGGTGGATTGACGCCACACCGTGATCCATCTCCGCGCATGGCGACGAATCGCAGCCCGCCGGCAACCGAGTGTCCGCGGCGACGATGTCCCCAACCGGATCATGTTCTCCGGATTGAACTTCGGCATCCTCGCCGCTCGCCTGTTCGCTGAAACCTCTTGCGCCACTGTGGTTTCAGTGGGTTTCGGGCGGTGTTTTTGTCGGTGGCCCAGGCTAGTTTGGCGGTATGAGTTCGTGCGCTGTTGTGGATCGAGACGCGGTCACGGCAGCTTTCGATGCCCTGGACGCCGCCGTCGAGGGGGTGCTCGGGCTGGACTTCGAGGCGTTGACCACCCGGGAGCGGCTGGCGTTGTTGGAGCGCTGTGAGCGGGTGCGCCGCCGGTTGCCGGCCGTGGAGCATCCGCTGATCAATCAGCTTGCCCACCAAGCCACCCCAGAAGAACTGGGCGGCAAGCTGTCCCACGCGGTGGCCGAATGGGCACTGATCAGCCGCGGTGAGGCAGCGCGACGCATCCGCGAGGCCGCCGATCTAGGTGCGCGGCGGACTATCACCGGTGAGCCCTTGGCGCCGGTGTTGGCGGCCACCGCAGCCGGTCAGCGGGAAGGGAAGCTCGGCACCGGCCACGTCGCGGTGATCCGCCGGTTCTACCACCAGCTGCCCGGCTGGGTAGACCACTCCACGCGCGAGCAGAGCGAAGCCCGGTTGGCCAAGGAGGGCAGCCAGCTTCGTCCCGAACAGCTGACCGGATTGGCCGATACATTGGCCGATTACCTCAACCCCGACGGCACCTTCACCGACGGCGACCGCGCCCGCCGTCGCGGCCTAACGCTGGGCAACCAGCAAGCCGACGGCACGTCGCAACTGCGCGGCTGGCTGACGCCAGAAGCCCGCGCCAACCTAGCGGCCGTGTGGGCCAAACTGGCCGCCCCCGGCATGTGCAACCCCACCGACGACACCCCTTGTGTAGACGGCACACCCAGCCAAGAGACCATCGACGGCGACGCCCGCTCGGCGCGCGGACTGGTGGCCTACCTGTCCGATCCGGCGCGGGTGAAGAACACCAGTTTCGAGCGCAAATACGTCGGCTCTGGTGTCTACATCTGCGGCCGGTGTGGCGGCAAGATGCGCTCCGCGAGACCGGGTGGCCGCAAGAGTTATGCCTATGTGTGCCGCGATCAGGCGCACCTGTTACGGGTCGGTCAACGGCTGGATGACTTCGTCGCAGGCGTGGTACTGCGGCGGCTGTCGCAGCCTGACGCGCACCTACTGTTGGCCGACAAGCGGACCGACATCCCCGCGTTGCAGACGCAGCGTAACGGTCTGCAGGCCAGGCTGGACGAGCTGGCCGGCATGTTCGCCGAGGGGGTGATCGACGCTAGCCAGTTACGTACGGGCACTAGCGGTCTGCGGGTGAAGTTGGCCGGTGTCGATTCGCAGTTGGCCGACGCGGCGCGGATCGACCCGGTTGCCGGGTTGATCGCTGAGCGTGACCAGGTGCAGGCGCACTGGGAATCTGTGTCGCCCGCGATCCGGGGGCAGATCGTCGACGCGCTGCTGACGGTGACGATCATGCCGTGCCCGAGGGGTAGGGGGTTCGATCCGGCCCATGTGCGGATTGAGTGGACGTGAATGAACGCCGCAATGGATTCCGCCGCGCGGGCAGTTATCGACTGACCCCCGGTAACGCACGAAGGCCCCCGCCATCCACAGGGTGACGGGGGCTGTTCGGCGAAAGGCGGAAAATTGGGGGGTGGGGTTGCGGGCCAGGCTTCCTTTAGGAGCCACCAGATCAGATCGGGTCTGCCTAACAACCCCACTTACCGTGCGAGTTTACGCCCGTGAGCTAACGCCCGGCCCAGATGGCACGAGCGCTGCAGTCGCTGCCGCGCTGATGGTTGCCGCGCCGGCGCAGGCCGAGGCCTTCTGCTCCGGAGGCTAGCGTCCGCTCGCCACAACCTCTGTTAATTTGCGGGCCATGCGGTGACGTGGACATTGGCCGACTTGGCGGCCGCGCACCTGTCGGTCAAGCGGCGCGAACGCGAGCGGCGCATTCGATGGCCGCCCGACGCCGAGGTGCGCCGCCTGATCCGCGAGGGATTCGATCAAGGCATCGCCAGCGAGAAGCTCGCCGAGGCGGCCGGGCTGTCCGTGCCGCGGGTGTACCAGATCCGCGACGGGCGACGGTAGAAGCCCGGACCACGCTGCCCCGTGCCCCAACAGGGACGCCTCGGGCTTGACGTTTCCGGTGTCACAAAGGTGTCACAAGTCATCCAAAACTCACCGGCCAAACCCCGATGGACGGGTATGGACTGCAACGGACCTCTGCGGCCTGAAACCGCAAGTGAGGCAGGCATATTCCGGGTCCAAGCGTTGGCATCCCGTGGACGGCTGTGGACCCCGGCAAACGGGTCGGATCAACGTCCGCGTCTGAATAGTTGATCGGGCCGCCCCTGCTCACCTCGGGGGCGGCCCGACTCTCATTCGCCTTGCTCAGCCCTTGTTGCGAAGGTGGTCTAAGAGCTTGCGGTGTAGCTCGGAGACGTCTTCGACGCCTTGGAGCTCCTTCGGTACCTCGATCTCGTGGAGCGACTGACCCGGTCCGGCGACAGGTCCGCCTGTCCCAGCGTCCGGATTGCTTTTTTTGCCTTGGCCTGCAGTGCCGACGATGTTCCCGCGCTCGTCGGTGATGACTGTCATCTTCATGGATGCTCTTCCGTTCAATGGGTGCTTGCAGGGTGTGATCGTGGATCAGGTATTGAGCGGTATGTCGCTGAATTTGACGAATTGGATCACGAACGGAACCGCCACGGTGCTGTCGTTCCTGATCTTGAATTCGTAGAAGACTTCGGGTGCGTGGTCATCGCCTGGGCCACCTCGGCACATCGCGAAATCGTAAGTAACCAAGACATTTCGGGCAGTATTGTCTCCACCTTGCGAGATCCCCTTGGGTACAGCCCTGAACACGATCGGACCCTGGTTCGGTCCTCCGGTCGGCCCCGGATCGGTGAAAAAGTTCCAGTTCCAATACTGTATGGAGTTCGCTGCGATCGACCAATTGCCATCGACTTGCCAACGTACTGGCATGTGGTGCCCCTCCTGACCGTTGTTGAAACGTGCCCTTTCGGTTTGCCGGCACGTCACAACCGTAGTCGCGCGGTGGGCTGAGGACACAAGTAATCGACTACTTAAATTTGCCGTTATTCATTACCCATATGGCTAATAAGGCCCCTGCGCTCCTCCTCGGGAGCGGCCCGATCCACGTCAACTGCCCAGCACCTTTTTCGAAAAGACCTTCTCCGTCATCGTCCGCGCATGCGCGACATCGAGACCATCGACGCTGAGCTGCGGTTGGTGGCGGCTCTTCGCTGTGCGGCTCGGGAGCGGGGCGGGCCGCTGCCGTCGATAGACGTGGCGGATGCGCTGCTGGATGAACGGGTCCTGCGGGGGATTGCCACTTCGTCCCCGGCCACCCGTCACCGCAGGCAGTCACTAGGAATGGAGTAGTGGATTACCCTACTTTTCCGCCGTGCCGCGGCCTTACATTCATTGCGGCGGCGAAGGTCTGACTGATCCGAGAGCCGAGCCCTGTGACTCCCAGACCGGCCCAAGCCCGTCGCGGCCGAAACATTGGGACGCAGCAGGAAGGAGTCGAGGGATGTCAGAGCAAGAACAGAACGTTGAGGTCGTCAAGAAGGGCTACGAAGCCTTCATGTCCGGCGACATGGAAACGCTGATGAGCCTGTTAGACGACGACATCGAGTGGATCCAACCGGGCCAAAGCGCGGTCAGCGGTACCTACCACGGCAAGGGTGAACTCGGCGAATACATAAGCCGGTTGGCGGAGAAGTCGACGACAGTCAACCCGCACCGCTTCATCGCCGACGGCGACACGGTCGTCGTGCTCAGCGAAACGACTTCGGGCGGCGAAACAAGCCAAGACGCCGACGTGTTCACGCTTCGCGACGGCAAGTTGGTACGCGCACAGGTGTACGGAGACACAGCGATCATGGAGCGCGTGTTCGGCAAAAAGCAGCTAGCGGATAGTGGCGCTGACTGAGAAGTCGTACCATTCGCCGGAAGAGTCGGCCCGTCATCCTTCGGGGTGGCGGGCCGACTCGATTGGATAGCCCATCACCAGTGCGGCAGCCACCATTGCCAGCCGCCGTAATCACCGCCGCCCCAGCCGCGGTCACCGCCGCCCCAGCCGCGGTCACCGCCCCAGCCGCGGTCACCGCCCCAGCCGCGGTGGTCGCCGCCGCCCCAGCCGCTGTGGTCACCGCCGTGACCCATCGGTGCGGTGACGATCCCGGCCGGCTGGGCCGAAGCGGGAGCGGCCACCGCCGTCGGTGCGGCGGCGATCGCTGCCGCGGCGGCTCCCGCCACCAACAGCGTTGTTATGTACTTCGGTCGAATCCGCATGGCAGCGCTCCTTCGATTGGCGGGCTGGCCGTGCTCGGCTAGCTTGTCTAACAATCATCAACACGGAGTGCGCTCGGATCCTTCCCTCAGATCCTCGACGGTCTACCGTTGATGTATGCCCGCGGTCGGCGAGCTGGTGCTATCGATGACCGGCCAATGGATGGCGAGGCCGCCGCTGCGCTGCCCGCGCGGGCACCGGCTGCGGCCGGGGCACACTCTCGTGGGGTCGATCGCCTGTTCATGTGGCCGGCATCTGACGTGGCGCCGCGAGTGCGGCGCGGTCACATACGGGCCGGCGCTCGCCGTCGGGTGCAGCTTGCTACGCGGGCCAGCGCGGGCGGCAAAGCCCGCGTCTGAATAGTTGATCGGGCCGCCCCTGCTCTCCTCGCGGGCGGCCCGTCAGCTCGTCAGTCAAGGTAGTCCCCCATAGGGGCAGCCTCGCAGAAACCCACTAATGGAGTAGTTGGCTACTCGCGACATTGCGCAATAACGCACGCATGCTTCGTGTCGCAAGACATTGAACTGAAAAGTGTCCACGGTCGTGGACCCTTTACGTGGAGCCGGCCCCTGTTGGACTAGGAGGGACTGGGACCGGCCCCACCGTCGACGCTGCCGGAGAACCCTGAAACAGCTCTGTGATGACCTACGCCAATTCGCCATTCAGGTACGCCAGCTTGGATATTCCCTCGACCGGGGCGCCGGGGAGGGGGAGCGGCAATGCCTGGATCTCAGTGAACGCATGCTCGCCGCGGTTAAGCAGGCTGAGGCCAGAATGGCCGGCGCTAAATCCCCCCGTTCTTTACGGCTGAGCGTTAAATTCGGCTTTCAATTGGCCGCCGTGCGCCGGACAGTGCGCGACGAAGGCGGCCCGATGCCGACCACCGCACCTATTCGACGAATTGCCCGACGAGCGCCTAGCGCACCGCGGCCGGGCCGGCGAGCACGTGGCAGTCAACACGTAGCGGCGGCGCGTAGACCACCGCGCCGCATTCGAGGCACCCCAGATCGTGTGGCCGTTAGGACAGCTCCCGTCATCCTGAAGGCGGCAGACCATAATGAGCCATGCTCACTGTTGAACCATTCCGGATTGCTGTCCCGGACGACGATCTCGTCGACCTACGTGACCGCCTGCACCGCACTCGATGGCCGGAGCGTGAGTGCGTCAACGACTGGAGTCAAGGCATCCCGTTGGCCTACACCCGCGAGCTGGCCGGCTACTGGGCCGATGTTTACGACTGGCGCGCCAGGGAGGCGGCGCTCAATCGCTTCGACCAGTTCATGACTGAAATCGACGGGCTGGATATTCATTTCATCCACCAGCGATCGCCACACGCCCACGCCCTCCCGCTGATCATCACCCACGGCTGGCCGGGCTCAATCGCCGAGTTCCACAAGGTGATCGAGCCGCTCACCGATCCGACCGCGCACGGCGGCCAAGCGGAAGACGCGTTCCACGTCGTGTGCCCGTCATTGCCGGGCTACGGATTTTCCGGCAAGCCGACGAGCACGGGCTGGGGTGTCGGCAAGGTCGCCGAGGCGTGGGAAACGCTGATGACCCGGCTCGGCTATGACCGTTATGGCGCGCAGGGCGGCGACTGGGGCGCCGCGGTCACCACCGCGATCGGACACAACCTCGGGCACTGCATTGCCATACACGTGAACATGCCAATCGCGTTGCCTCCCGCCGAAGGACTGGACAATCCGAGCGCCGAGGAGCAGCGGGCACTCGCCGCTTGGGCGCACTATGAAGAGTGGGACTCGGGTTACTCGAAGCAGCAGTCGACACGACCGCAAACCCTCGGCTACGGCCTCGTCGACTCGCCGGTCGGCCAACTGGCGTGGATCGTCGAGAAGTTCTGGTCATGGATGGACTGCGACGGCCACCCCGAGAACGTGCTGACCAGGGACGAACTCCTCGACAACGTGATGATGTACTGGGTCACCGCGTCGGCCGCGTCGTCGGCGCGGATGTACTGGGAGAGCTTCAGAGTCTTCGGTGGGCTCGCTCGCGTCGAGGTGCCCACCGGCGTCGCTCAATTCCCAAAGGAGATCGCCTTGGCACCGCGCCACTGGGCCGAGGCCAACTACAACATCACTCACTGGACACAGATGCCGCGCGGCGGCCACTTCGCCGCCTTCGAACAACCCGAGCTGTTCGTCGACGACGTGCGGACGTTCTTCGCGACGGTGCGGTGACGACTTGGTCATGCTCGTCGGCCATCTGGCCAATCTCCTCTTAGTGTTTGCCCCCGGCGCGGGCCGGGTGCTTGGGGCCGTGAACCGTGAAAAGGACACCCTCGCCGACGAGCTTCGAGCGGCAATTAATTTCACCGTCCCCGCCAGGCCGAATCAGGCGGTGGATTCGGCAAGGTATCGGTAAAGGGTGGTGCGGCTGACCCCGAGGTACTTGGCGATGTCTTTGGCGGTGTGGCCATCAGTCTTCATCCGCTTCGCGGTGGAGACGTGCTCGACATTAGCGACCTTTCGAGGCCGTCCGAACTTGGTGCCGACAGCGCGAGATGCGGTCCGCTTCAACGCCGTTCGTTCTCTAGTCAGCTCACGCTCGTACTCGGCTAGGGAACCGAGAACACCGATCATCATGTGTCCTGCGCAAGTAGACGAATCAATACCATCGGTGATGGAAACCAGGGTCACGCAACGATCGGTCAGGGTCTTGACGGTCTCCAAGATGTGCAATGTGTTGCGGCCCAGGCGGTCTAACTTCCACACCACCACGGTGTCGCCCTCCCGGACGTACTCCATCAGCGCGGCCAGGCCGGGGCGGTCATCGCGGGCACCGGACATGGTGTCGGAGAACGTCTTCGTCACGCCCGCCGCTTCCAGCGCAGCGTTCTGCTGCGCAAGGGTCTGAGAGACCGTGGAGACACGGGTGTAGCCGATGCGGACACTGGAACCGGAACCGGTCGTCGCCGCACCGCGAGCCTGACTCATAAATGTACAAACACCGCAATTGCCAATGTCGTCTATTTCGATACGCGGCGGTAAGCTTCGCCGACCACCGTCATGGCATCGCCTCGGCCCACGCGGGTGTTGCCCAGCCCTTACTCCGTTCCCGTTGGGTGTGCGGCAAGGAAGTCTTCGATCGCGGTGACCAGGAGGTCGGGCTGGTCTTCCGGGATGAAGGTGCGACTGTGGGTGATCAGCTCGAATCGGCCTTGCGGCAACAGTCGTGCCAGCCGTCGTCCATGGTCGCGGGGGAAGATCTTGTCGTTCTCGGCCCACACCACCAACGCCGGTTTGTCGAAGTTGGTGAGTCGAGCCGCGGCCTCGAATGTGTATTTTGTGTCGACCGCTCGCAGCATGCGGCGAAAGTCGCGCCTGACTCGCGAGTTCAGGCGCACCGGGTCGGTGTAGGAGCACATGATGTCCGCCGGCATCGCCCGTGAAGTCACAAACCCGTAGGCTGTCGGCAATCGCTGGATCGGCTTAAACTGCGCGGTGTAGGCGACGATCCACGTGAGCAGGCGCGAGCGCGCCATCACCTGCAAGTACTTCTGCGGCGTCGGCGGGAACTTCTCGAACGCGTCGCATGAGGTGAGCACTAGGCGAGCGATCCGGTCGGGGTGGCACCCGACGAGCGCCTGTGCAACCGCGCCGCCCGTGTCGTTAGCGACGATCGCGACGTTGTCGAGGTCCAGAGCCTCGAGGAAGTCCGCGGTGATCCGCGCCATCCCTGGCAGGGACAGATCAGCATCGGGTTCCAGCGGGATAGAGTGAGAGCCCCACGGCAGGTCGGGGGTGATGCAGCGATGGCCCCCTGCCAGGCGCGGCACAACTCGCCGCCATAGATCGCCGTTGACGCCGACGCCGTGAACGAAGACGATCGGCGAGCCGTTGCCGCAGTCGCGGTAGCTGATCGCGCCCGCCGGGATCTCGACGCGGTGCTCTCGGCCGAGTTGCGGACTGATGGACATAGCTCCTCTAGACCAAGACCAGTGGTCGTTTCGGGCAGCGATCATACTTGTATGGTGCTACTGCAGCGCTAGCGCCGAACGCCTGCGGATCAGTGTGCGCTGACCCGCCAGGGTATTCCACGTATCTTCTACGCCGGTTGCAAAGGGAGCCTAAATATAGGCTTTGAACTGCGGTAATAGTGGTGCGCGATACTGGGATTGAACCAGCTCGCCCCTATACTTGATTAGCTTCGCGAGATGCGCCCTCAAGCTCCGCATCGCCGCGTCAGCGGCCGCGAAACCGAAGCTCCCTCTTCTCCACGAACGCCTGCGCCGCTTCCAAGTGGTCTTCTGTCAGGCCCGTATGGATGTGGTGTGTGACCTCGAGGTCCATGCATTCCTCGAGGTTGCCGTGGACCGCCCGGTTGAGGTTCTCCTTCATGTAGCGGTAGGCGATCGACGGACCCTCGGCCAACCTCCGGGCCCGGTCCATCACCTCTTTCTCGAGCTCGCCGGCCGGGAAGACGGCGTTGACCAAACCCAGCTTCTCGGCCTGATCGGCCGTGAGCCGCTCCGAGAAGTAGTACAGCTCCTTGGCCTTCGCCGGGCCGACCAGTCTGGTCAAGAACCAGGTTCCGCCGTAGTCGCCGGCGAAGGCAACGCGAGCGAAGGCGGTGGTGAAGAGGGCGGTTTCGGCCGCGTACCTGAGATCGCAGGCCAAGGCGAGCGACAGGCCGGCGCCGGCAGCCGGGCCGGGAATGTGCGCGATGGTCGGTTTCGGCATCCGCCACAGCTTCCCGCTGGTCGCCTGCTGGTTCAGACGCTGCCGGTGGATCGCCACGTCGACCGGCACCGACGGCCCGCCGGAAGATCCCCGATCGGCCATGGCCTTCACGTCGCCCCCGGCCGAGAAGGCGTCGCCCGCTCCAGTCAGCACCACGCACCCAACCTCATCGCTGAGTTCGACCCGGGCCAGGACGCGTCCCAACGCCTCGACCATGTCGTTCGAGAAGGCGTTGCGCCTAGACGGCCGATTCATGGTGATCACAGCTACGCCGTCGTCCACCTCGGCCAAGAGATCTCCGGTGCCGGTGTCGAGGGCCGTCATGGCGCACGCACTGCGAACCGCACTCCGCCGATCTCGGCGACCGGCCCGTTACCGTTTGGCAGGCCCGGCAAGCCGGGTGTCAACCAGAGTTCGGTAATGCCTTCGGCCCGGCCGTCGACCGCCGAGACGAACCTCACGGATTGGCCGGCCGGGTCCAGCCGGACCAGGGCTAGCCCACCGTCCACCTCGGCGTCGAGACCAAGAACCCGGGCCCACCGCTGGGCCGCCACGGCCGGTTCTTCCACCTCGACCGTTATCCCGGCGATGCCGCCCGCCGGGTGATCGGGCGCCGTCCCGGTCCATGCCGGTCCCGCCCATCGCCACGAATTGGTCGGCGACGCCCAGTCGAGGGACACGATCGCCCCCGGGATGTCCTTGGGATGCAAGTGGGTGCCGGCGATGTCGTCGAGGTCGACCTTCCACACCACGCGCACTCCCAGATCGGTCACCCGCCGGCGGGCCTCTTCGAGCGAAGGCATCTGGAATATGGCCATGTAGCCGCTGTCGGATCCGCGACGGGCGAGATAACGCCCGGCGGTGGTGTCGGGTTGCACGGGAGAGACCACCTCCACGAAGGTGTCGCCCACGGCGAATACGGCGTTGATCAGCCCGAACTCTCCGACTCCCGGATCGTGGAAGGGATCCGGCCAGCCAAACGTCTCCTGGAGAGCGGTGGCAATCTTCTCGCAGTCGTGGGCGACCAGCGCCACCTGGCGTAGACGAGGACCGGGCAATGGGTCTGGCATATGCACCCTCCCATGGCGGCGACGTACGACCACCGTACCTGGGCTCCAACGGAGCGTGCCCTACCTCCTGCCAGCACCGGCCAACTGCCCAATATCGTGTCACCGCTGGCTGGCCAACATGTGCCATATCGCCGCTGCGATCCGGCCAACAGGTAGCCGCTACGCCCCGCCTCGCCGCGGGGGTCTGGGCCGGATTCCGCCAATGTGCGAGGTAGGAGCGCGTCCGTTGTGAGATTCTGCAGGGGTGTCCGCTCCTGCGGCCGCTGCTCCTTCGGGGGTGGTGACGTTTCTGTTCACCGACGTCGAGGGCTCGACCCGTCGGTGGGAGGCAGACGCGGACGGGATGCGGGTCGCGCTGGCCGACCACGACGAGGTGATGACTCCGCTGATCAACACCAGCGATGTTGATTCGGTCGAGTCCCGCGCGATGGTGGTGCTCCAGCCTCGGCGGAGTAGGGCGTTAGCCGTTAGGCACCCTGCCCCGCGCGCCTGCCCCAGCAGGCGTGCAACAGTTCCCTCAGCACCCAGGCCGATGGGTCCGCAAAAGTGGCCACGATCCGCTCGTGCTCACGCTGCTGGACCTCGGTCGCCGCGCCCCCGCCAAGTGTGTTCATGACCTCCAGGGTCTCGGCAAACCACCGCCCCCAAGGGGAACCTCCACGAACCACTTCGGTGGAGGCCTCGTGTCGAATCTCCTCCAGACCGCAGCGCTCAAACAGCGCTGGCAGCTTCCGCCCGAACACCGGATCGTAGCCGCGCGAAATCCACCAGTCACCGTTCCGCCACGCGTCGTGGTAGACCTGATAACTCGGATGCGAGGGATCGACTGACCCAGGTGTGCCCCAGTCTGCGTCCTCGTCGATCAGCCAGCCACCCGGACGTAGGCACCGCGCCATTCGCGCTATCGCCTTCTCCTGGCGGCCGACGAGGTGAAACAACAACAGGCGCGAGCACACAACGTCAAACGAGCCAGGACCTAGGAGTTCAAGCGGGTCCTCGAGGATGTTGTGTTGCACCACCTCAAGGTTCGGCAGATCCAACTGTTCGAGGTAACCGACGTCGACGTCGGTGGCCACCACGTGGCCGGAGGGGCCGACCCGCTGAGCCAGCCAGACCGCCATCGACCCGCGGCCCGCACCGACCTCAAGACAACGCCAGCCGGGCTGAACCATGTCCCGGCGCCGTCGTGATAGCGGGTCGAAGATCTGCTCGAGGAGCGCCAGCCGAGCGTCCTCGGCAACCTCGCGACCAGCAGCAGCGAGGCGATACCCGATATTATGTTGCTCCGCCTGCCAGCTGGCGTGCTGATCAGCTCCAACCACGTGCCCTCCCGGTCGAGTCACCGCGAAGCTGGGTTCCGAACGCTAGATGCGGTGATCGTACGCGCTGCAGTTTGCTGTCATGGCGGTTTCAAAGCAGCGCGCGACCGGAGTCAGCCAGACAGGGTCTCGTCCAGAGCTCGCCCGCAAGGGGAAAGAACGACTACCGCTGCGATGGCGACATACGCATACGACCAAATCGACCAGGCCCGAACAGAACTCGAACACCCCAGCTGAAATGCGGCGCCGGGAGCCGCTTCGCTCACGCGGCGGCCTTTGCGGCTCGGGTCGACAGCGGCCGCCGCACGTACAGCTTTCGGTCAGGCGTGGCGGGCAGCCTCCTGGACGAGTTGCACGCGCGAGCTGAGCCCGAGCTTGGTGTAGACGTGGGTGAGGTGGGACTGCACGGTGCGCGGCGAGACGAAAAGCCTTGTGGCGATGTCGTTGTTGGCGAGTCCTTCGCTGACCAGTCGTACCACGTCGCGTTCGGCCGGGGTGAGCGATGCCCAGCCGCTGGTGGGGCGTTTGCGTTCGCCGCGACCGCGCTGGGCGTACACAATAGCTTCCTCGGTGGATAGGGCGGCACCCTCGGCCCACGCGGCGTCAAAGTCCTGCTCGCCCATCGCATCTCGCAGCGGTGCAATTGAGGCTTCGTAGTCGGCGTCCCAGACCTTGAAGCGGACCGCGCCCATACGTTGCCGAATGGACTCTGCCGCGCCGAACAGCCGGGTCGCTTCGCGGTGGCTGCCGGCCTCGCCGGCCAGCACGCCGAGGCACTCCAGGGTGTCGGAAACGCCCAATTGCGCTTGCATGCTGGCGGCGATCGCGAGCGCGTCGTGGGCGTCGCGTTCGGCCGGCTCAGGCTCACCCTGCACGATCGCCACCCGGGCGCGCGTGGTCAACGCCGACAACAGCCACCAGCCGGTCGCCGTCGCGACCGCCTCGTCGGCCCAGCGGCGGGCCGCGATTAGGTCCCCGCCTGCCAGTGCGGCCTGCGTATAGTAGGTGCGCCCTAGCGCCGCGGCCGCGGGCAGGACACTGTAGGGCTGCCAGGCCGCCTCGCTCGCGTCCAGCGCCGCCGCAACATCGCCGGCGGCCAGGGCCACGATAACCAACGCCCAGTAGGCGTTGCCCGCGACGATCGGGCCAAGCTCGGCGGCGGCCTCGATGGCCGCGTCGGCGGCGGCCCGGGCCGCACCCGTGTCACCCTGAAACGCGAGTATGTGGCTCTGGCTCATGAGGCTTTGCGCCTTATAAAACACATCGTGAGCGGCCTCGGCCTCGGCGGCCACCTCGCCGAACTGTGTGACGGCTCCGGCCAGATCGCCCTGCATTACCTGTGCCACCGCGAGGGACCAGCGGCACTGGCGCGAGTGAAACCGGTCACCGATCGCCTCGGCGAGATCGCGTCCTTCTTGTCCGGCCGCGCGCCCCGCGATCGGGTCACCCGCGATGGCCGCCCCCACGGTCTGCCAGGCGAGGAGCTGGCTGAGCCTCCACCAATCGTCCAACGCCCGGGCCAGGCCGATCGCCTCGGCGAAGTACGCCCGGGCCGCCGCAGGATTGGCAAAGACGGCGATTACAGAGCACGCGGTCAGCGCCCGGGCCAGCAGGGCCGGGTCATCGACCTCGCGCGCGATCGCCAAGGCCTCTTGGGCCTGATCCAGGCTGTCCGCGGCCCCCATGAGGGTGGCGAGCACTGCCCTGTCGGCGAGCGCCCGCGCCCGCACCGCGGGCGCCACCTCGGCATGCTGCGCGTTGTCCTCGGTGAGGGCGGCGTCGAACCCGGCCAACCCTTCCCGGAAGCGGCCCCGCGCGAGCCACAGCGGCTGCAGCGACGACGCCAGCGCCAATGCCAGCTCGACGTCGGAGTTTTCCCGGCTCCACAAAAACGCAGCGCGCAGGTTGTCGATCTCGCTTTCGGCCTGCTCGAGACGCTGCTCATAATCACTGCCTGCCGGCGCGTCGAGCCGCCCCGCCAGCCCCGTGTAGTGATCGCGGTGACGCGACCGGATGGCGTCGGCCTCGCCGGACTCCGCGAGCTTTTCCAGCGCGTACTGGCGCACCGTCTCCAACAGCCGGTAACGCGTTCGGCCTCCGCTGTCCTCGGCGACCACCAGCGACTTGTCGACCAGCAGGCTGAGCAGATCCAGGACCTGGTACCGCTCCACATCTCCACCACCGGCGAGCGCCTGGGCTGCGTCCAGATCGAACCCGCCCAGAAACACCGCCAGCCGGCGAAACAACACCCGCTCGGGTTCGGTCAACAGCGCATGCGACCAGTCCACCGAGGCGCGCAACGTCTGCTGGCGGCGCACCGCGGTGCGCGACCCACCAGTCAACAGCCGGAACCGGTCACGCAGACCCTCAAGGATCTCGGCCGGCGACAGCGCCCGCACCCGCGCCGCCGCCAGCTCGATCGCCAGGGGCATCCCATCCAGGCGCCGACAAATCTCACCCACCGCCGCAGCGTTGTCGGCTTCGACCGCGAAATCGGGTCGAGCACGGCGGGCGCGGTCGACAAACAACTCGATCGCCTCGTCGGCCAACGACAGCGACGGCACCCGCCAGCTCACTTCACCCGCAACGCCGATCGGCTCACGACTCGTGGCCAGCAGCGTCAGCCCCGGCGCCGCACCCAGGAGCGCGACGACCAACTCGGCGCTCGCGTCGAGCAGGTGTTCGCAGTTGTCCAGCACCACCAGCATCTGGCGGTCGCGAACAAACCGCAGCAGCGTGTCCATCGTGGAGCGGCCGGGCTGGTCGGGCAGACCCAGCGCGCGGGCCACCGCGACCGGGACGATGCCGGGGTGGGTGACCGCGGCCAGATCCACATACCACACGCTGTCACCGAACTCGGCCGCGATGCGAGCCGCGATCTCAACAGCGAGACGGGTCTTGCCGGCGCCGCCGGCACCGGTCAGGGTCACCAGCCGGTTGTCGACGAGCAGCTTCTCCACGTTCGTCATCTGTGCGCCGCGGCCGACAAAGCTGGTGAGCTGCACCGGAAGGTTGTGGGAGACAACGGTCTCGGCGGTGCGCAGCGGGGGGAAGTCGTCGCGCAGGTCGGGATGGCACAACTGCACCACCCGTTCGGGGCGGGGCAGATCGCGCAGCGGGTGAGTTCCCAGATCGGTCAGCCACGCCCCGGCCGGGAGCCGGTCGACCACCAGATCCTCGGTCGCGCCCGACAAGACGGTCTGGCCTCCGTGCGCCAGATCGCGCAGCCGCGCGGTCCGGTTGATGGTCGGTCCGGCGTAGTTGCCCTCGTCACGCAGCTGCACTTCGCCGGTGTGCACACCGATCCGTAGCTGGATCGGCGCTAGCGGTGCCCGTTGCAACTCCAGCGCGCAGGCCACCGCGTTGGATGCGCGGGTGAACGCGGCCACGAAGCTGTCGCCCTCGCCCTGTTCAACCGGCCGCACGCCGCCATGGGCGGCGATAACCTCGGAGACGGTTTGGTTAAAGCGCGCGAGGGCGGCGGTCATCTCCTCGGGCTGGGTCTCCCACAGCTGCGTGGAACCCTCGACGTCTGCCAGCAGCAGCGTCGCCGTTCCCGTTGGCAAAAGCGCGCTCACGCCCTGCTTACTCCAGTCCAATAGCGGTGTCAGCTCATGCTAGCCAGCATCCGGCGACCACATAGGGCAATCGTTGCTAACCCCACGATTAGTCGCTTCATATAGCTGGGAGCGGGGTGGGCCGCTGCCGTCGATTGCCGTGGTGGATGCGCTGCTGGAGGAACGCTGCGAACTGACCGAGTGGGCAACAACCCGGCCGCGGGGATTTTCATAATTCCCGATGTGAGTAACCCCGGAAGCGCCTACAGCGCGGCAAACCCCATCAGGGTCGGGCAGGGGATCAGTCAGGTGCTGGCTGCTAGCCCTCCTCGGGCCAGTCGCCTTGCGGGTCAAGGCCGTCCCAGTCGTCCCAGGTTTCGTGGCGTCTGTCGCGGGGCCGGATGATGCGCCGTCGTAACTCCAGCAGCAACTCCTCGGTGGACACCTGCGACAGGGCGTTGGGGTTGGTCGGGCGCAGCGCGTATCCCTGGGACGGGGCGTTGGTGTTGGTCCGGCGCAGTGTGGACACCAGCTCTTTGGGCTCCCCACCGGCCAGGATGGTGTCGATGCTGCCGGGTGCCCAGGAAAGCTTGTTTTCGAGGATGGCGTAGGTGCCCGGGCTGGCTTTACGCACACCGTTTTCGATGTCGGCGAGGGTACGCACGGTGAACTGCAGGCTGTTGGCCAGGTCGGTGCGGTTGCGGTAGCCCAGCGCGACCCGTCGGCTCACGACGTGGTGGCCGAGCCGTTCCAAGGCGCGTCGGTCCATGCAGGCATCATGGCGCACCAGAGCGGCAAAGTCGAGTCGCCATGCCCGTTTCTTTCCATGTGCCGCATGAAAGAGTGGAAACTACTTCCGTGGCACTCCCGCCAGGTCGGCCCTGACCTGGGTAATCGTGTCCCAGAACAGCTCCTCCACCCTCTCCTTGGACAGGCCGACCACCTCCACCCTGGGCACCCCGGCCAGTTCGCGGCGCACCACCTTGGCCTCGGGCAGGGCGTCGCCGGTCCACCACTCCTGGCGGATGGCGAAGTCATCGAACCGTTCACCCTCGTCGGTGTGCCGCAGCGCAGCGCGACGCTTGCTGGCCGGCACGCGCGCCCACCACTCCGCCCGCCAGTAGGGGCCGTCGTAGGCCCCCGGCGGGGCCCCGGTCGCCCATTCCTCCACCTGAACAGGCTCAACAGGGGCAATGCCGTTGTAGTCCTGCGCGAACCTGTACGCCTGATCACCGTCGAGGTAGACCCGTTCAATGCGATAGGTGTCGCCGCTGCCCGCTGTGACCACGTACACCGTCGCCATCGCCGCCTCCTGCGCCGCCTAGTCAGGTGCACCTCAGTCTCCCACCAACCACTCGGCCACGTTTCACAAACTGGCTGATTACCGGGCGGCACGCGTAGCTGCGCGCCAGGGCCGAGGGGGGGACTTCAATTGTGAGCGGAATCACTCGGAAGTTATTTCCGAATCATTGACACAATCTCCACTAATTTCCTACCGTTGCAAGCACGTCGAACGGTGCCCTGGGCGCGACCCCCGAGGCTACGCGCGGTTCGGCTCACCATCGTCAACGATCACCACGCAACAAAAGGGAAAACCACCATGAAGAAGATGATCGTCGGCGGCCTAGCCGCCTTCGCCGCCGCACTCGGTATCGCCGCAGCGGGACCAGCCCACGCCGACCCGGCCCCCCCGGCTTCATGCGTCACACCCGATGGACAACCATGCGCCCCTGCGCCGGCCGGCTGCGTCAACCCTGACAACAGCCTGCCCTGCTCATCCAGCCTGCCCGATGTCAACGCGGCGATCCGGCGGGAACTGCAGCAGATCCTGCCGGGGCTACTCGGACACTGACATAAAAGGCGCCCGGCCGCGGTGCAAGGCGCAAAGCGCCCCAGGCCGCATAGCTGCCCCGAGGGGTTGCGAGGGGGCGGGGTCAGGAACTCATCCAGGCCTCGCCCCCGACACCGACAACCATCCGTGCAAGGAAGGCCCAGCCCCGCGAATCGCACGAGGAATCCAAACATGAAGACAGCGGTCAAGGCCGGTCTTGTAGCCGGTCTCGGAGCACTAGCCGGCGCGGCGGTCATCGGTGGTGCCACCACCAAGGCCGCTAGCGACAGCTCTTGCTCCGGCGACGACTACAACATTAATTGCAATCCCGACTACTACTACTACTGGCGACGGTGGCAGCTACCACAGCCCAACCGATTGCTGCAGCGATGGCTACTGCTACAGCAACGGCTGGGGCGATTAATAGAGGAGCGCTGAATGCCAGGAGCCATCTTGCGGGCCGGAGACCGCGTGCATCTGCACGGTAACCGAACCGAACACGGTCTGATCGAACTTTGCCGTTGGTGGCAGGGCGAGCCGTTCTACAAGGTGCGCTGGCCGCACGGCAGGCGCAGTCAGCAACAGCGCCAAGGAGCTGGTCCCGGCGAGCAGGAGTTGGCGGTGAGCGAGATCATCCGGTAGGCATGATCGCTGAGCGTGACCAGGTGCAGGCGCACTGGGAATCTGTGTCGCCCGCGATCCGGGGGCAGATCGTCGACGCGCTGCTGACGGTGACGATCATGCCGTGCCCGAGGGGTAGGGGGTTCGATCCGGCCTATGTGCGGATTGAGTGGACGTGAATGAACGCCGCAATGGATTCCGCCGCGCGGGCAGTTATCGACTGACCCCCGGTAACGCACGAAGGCCCCCGCCATCCACAGGGTGACGGGGGCTGTTCGGCGAAAGGCGGAAAATTGGGGGGTGGGGTTGCGGGCCAGGCTTCCTTTAGGAGCCACCAGATCAGATCGGGTCTGCCTAACAACCCCACTTACCGTGCGAGTTTACGCCCGTGAGCTAACGCCCGGCCCAGATGCCACGAGCGCTGCAGTCGCTGCCGCGCTGATGGTTGCCGCGCCGGCGCAGGCCGAGGCCTTCTGCTCCGGAGGCTGATCCGACCCGTTTGCCGGGGTCCACAGCCGTCCACGGGATGCCAACGCTTGGACCCGGAATATGCCTGCCTCACTTGCGGTTTCAGGCCGCGCAGCGGTCCGTTGCAGTGCATACCCGTCCATCGGGGTTTGGCCGGTGAGTTTTGGATGACTTGTGACACCGTTGTGACACCCGAAACGTCAAGCCCGAGGCGTCCCTGTTGGGACACGGGGCAGCGTGGTCCGGGCTTCTACCGTCGCCCGTCCCGGATCTGGTACACCCGCGGTACTGACAGCCCGGCCGCGTCAGGCGAGCTGCTCGCCCGGCGATACCGCTCTTGAAGCCCTCGCGGATCAGGCGGCGTAGCTCAGCGTCGGCCTCGTCTTTCCTTGATCCGCTGATGGATGCTGCGGGTGACTGCTATATCTCTGATTTACCGAATCGGGAGAGCCGGGGCGATGAACTTGCGACAGCTGATAGTGGCACTGGCGGCCGCGTGCATTTTCGTTGCTTCCTGTAGCCGGGGCAATGAGAAGGCCGCACCCGCACCCACGACGATATCGTCCGCGCCCGCACCGGTCGCGGCGGACGTCCTCTACGGGCTGCTGCTTAGCCCCGCCGAGATCAACACCGCGATGCGTACTACCGGGATACTGGTCAACGGAACATACACCGAGATGTTTCACGACAATGCCAATATCCCGGACAAGGATTGCCGATTCATCGACCCAGCCGAGGCCTGGGTCTATGACGGCAGCGGATGGATCGCCATGCGCTCACAGCACCTACACGAACCCGGTGACGACTTCGATCATGAAGTCTTGCAGGCGGTCGTGGCGTTTCCCTCCGCCAACGACGCGGCGCGCTTCCTCAGCGCGTCGGCCCAGCGGGGCTGGCCGGCCTGCTCGAATCGCCAGTACCACAACGTCGACCCCGGCAAGCCCGACAAGGTTTGGACGGTGGGGCCGATCGCCAACACCAACGGCACCCTGAGCACCACCGACACTCTAAAGGGCGGTAACGGGTGGGCCTGTCAGCGCGCGTTAACCGTGAGCAACAACATCGCCATCGACGTCGCAGCGTGCTCCGACAACCCCGCCGACGCCGCGGTCAACATCGCCCACCAGATCGCCATGGCTGCGGCCTGGCAAGCCCCACAGTGAAATTGCTCCGGGTGCGTTAATAGGTCGTCGATGACCCGCACCTGCTGGTGCGGGCCCGGTCGGGGTGGTGCGGAGCACAGGTCACGCGGCGGCGGGAACGGCGAGACGCGGGAATGCCGTGCGCCGCGGGAAGTTGGCCGCAACGCGCTCTTGGGTGCTGGTCCGCGTTTGGCCGGTGAGATGGTGGACAGCGCTGATGATCGCCGGGACGAGCACGGGGAACAACACGAGAACAAGCATTGCAGCGATGGTCAAGTAGGTCATGATTTGCTCACATTCTCCGCTAGGCGGAACAGTTGGGATAGGTTGTGGCACTCGATCATTCGAGCTTCTGCGTCGAACCGAGATCAGCTGGTTTGCTGAAGCACGGCGCTGCGCTTACCAGGAAATGTAGTGGCGTCGCCTCCACGCAGGAATGTCGCCAATCGATCAACTTGCGAGGAGTTCTTGTCTTCGGGCGACAAAGCGGCGGCTGTAGGCACACTGAGGAGTGGTGTTCGCGATACCTGTATAAGGCGCGCAACTCTGTCACGCGGACCTACGCTCCGCGCATGCGCGACATCGACATCATCGACGCCGAGCTGCGATTGGTGGCTGCTCTGCGTTGTGCGGCTCGGGATCGGGGTGGTCCAATGCCGTCAATAGACGTCGCTGATGCGCTGCTAGATGAACGTCGGGAGCTGGCCGAGTTGGGGAACCAGATCAACCCCGTAGGACCGCGGCAGCGTCGAGTTGCGCGGGGTACCCGGCACCTGGCAACTCCTGGCGGTCGATCGCCACGGCCCGCGGGCGGGATCTGCCGAGGCCGAACTGGTGTCAACTCCCACTCCCGGCCCTCGGACCGCGATGCGCCGCTTGGACCGCGCCGTTGCCGCGATGGCCAGGCGCACACCGTGGATCCTGCGCGGGGTGGCACGCCTCGCCCCGGCCACCGACCGCAGATGAGCAGAGATACGTTGAGCCGCAACGTGGTTTACGCTCTCACACCGTGCGGACTAGCGAACGTTGCAACGTAAAAGCCGGGTGCCAGACTGGCCTCGGTCTCGGAAGCTGAAATGTCCTTCGCGTAATCGGTGCCATCACTTGGTCAAAACATTCTGGGGGTGGCGCGATAACCAGTTGCCCGACGGGACGGTGATCCTGACATCGCCGTCGGGGCGAACCTATGTAACCACGCCAGGCAGCGACCGGTGGCTACGATGCCGCACAGCACGAGCGCGCTGACCAAGGTCTGAAGCGCGTAGATCGCGAGTTTGCTGGCGGCGTATGAGCTGTCACCGCTGACACATTGGAAGGTCCTGCTGGTTACGTGGCCCAGGCTGAGGCTCTCGCTGTACGCGAGGTGGGAGGGGGTGTTGCACACGATCCCGCTTGTCCACAGCGCGCTCGACGGGATCAGCTTTGTCACCAGCACGGTGGCGACGATTCCGATCACGACGACTGTCCCGACGTCGACACGACCGGTCCAGCCGACCGTGCGCCGCGGCCGTTGGCCGCCAAACCTGGCTTCGCCCCGGGGGATGCCGACCTGCTGAAAACCGCCCTCGTCAACGGAGACCCAGGTGCCTGGTAGCGCCGGTGGCAGATCTGCACCGCGCATCCGCTCGGCAAGCTGATGTTCCAGATCGGCGATTCGTTTCTCGGGGTCGTCCTGGTCCATCAGCAAATCGTCCCACCCGGAAGCCGCGCCGGGCAGGAAATCGCGGATGCCCGCCGCAGTTAATGATGCGCTCGTCGCTGGGCGACGGTCCTGACACCCGAGCTGCCTCGTCAATCCCTAAATGGAAGCACCCACCCCCGCACCATTGGGAGTCGTATACCCCGATGTCCCGCTGCCGTCGGACCCGACGAACCACCCCCCGGGGGGCGGCGGCGGTGGCGCTGGGTTAGGGCCCGCGCTCATATCTGAACGTTTCGGCGACCCTCGTCGTATTTATGTCGGGGGAGGTGGTTGGCGCCGCCAGTGATTTGGTGCCTAGTTACGACGGATACAGCGAAGGAGCGACGTGCTGCAACGAATCGCCCGACTGGCCATCGCCGCACCGCGGCGGATCGTCGCGATAGCGATCCTGGTGATGGTCGGAGCCGCCATTTTCGGCATCCCGGTCGCCAAAAGCCTGTCGGCAGGTGGTTTCCAGGATCCGGGCTCGGAATCGGCCAAGGCGACACAGCTGCTGAGCGATAAGTTCGGCCAGGGCGACATGCAGCTGCTTATCACCGTCAGCGCCCCGGCAGGCGCCACCAGCGCGCCGGCCCGCGCAGTGGCCACCGACATCGTCGATCACCTGGCCCAATCTCCCCATGTCGCCAGTGTGACGTCGGCGTGGACCGCGCCGCCCGCGGCCGCGAGGGCGCTGATCAGCAAGGACGGCACCTCCGGTTTGATCGTCGCGGGAATCACCGGCGGCGAGAACAACGCCCAGAAGTACGCCCAGACGTTGTCTGACGAAGTTGTCCATGACCATCAAGGCGTCACTGTCCGCGCGGGCGGGATGGCGATGGTCTATGCGCAAATCAACCACCAAAATGAACGCGACCTGCTGCTGATGGAGTCGATCGCCATCCCGCTCAGCCTCATTGTTTTGGTCTGGGTGTTCGGCGGGCTACTGGCTGCAGCAGTGCCGATGGCCGTGGGCCTCCTGGCGATCGCGGGCTCGATGGCGGTGCTGCGCGCCATCACCTTCAGCACCGACGTGTCGATTTTCGCGCTCAACCTGAGTACTGCGATGGGCCTGGCACTGGCGATCGACTACACACTGTTGATCATCAGTCGCTACCGCGACGAGTTGGCCACTGGCGCCGGCCGCGACGAGGCGTTGATCCGAACCATGGCCACCGCCGGACGCACAGTGTTGTTCTCCGCGACCACGGTCGCGCTGTCGATGGCCGCGATGGTGCTGTTCCCGATGTACTTCCTGAAGTCGTTCGCCTATGCCGGTATCGCCACGGTCGCATTCGCAGCGGTGGCCGCCATCGTGGTGACGCCGGCGGTCATCGTCCTATTAGGCTCCCGGCTCGATTCGCTGGACGTGCGCCGGCTGGTTCGGCGGCTGTCGCGTCGGCCCGAACCCGTCCCGCGCCCCGTCGAGCAACTGTTTTGGTACCGCTCAGCCAAGTTCGTGATGCGCCGCGCGGTTCCGATCGGACTGGCCGTCGTTACGCTGCTGGTGCTGTTGGGTGCCCCGTTCCTCGGCGTCAGGTGGGGCATGCCCGATGACCGTGTGTTGCCTCACTCGGCCTCGGCGCATCAGCTCGGCGACCAGTTGCGCAACGACTTCGGCGACAACTCCGCGAACGCTGTCACGGTCGTAGTCCCCTATGCCCACGGCCTGACCCCCTATGACCTGAACCGCTATGCCGCCGAGCTGTCCCGTGTACCGGACGTGTCGGCGGTGTCCGCCCCCAGCGGCACGTTCGTCGGCGGGAACCAGGTGGGGCCGCCCTCGGCTGCCACCGGGGTCGCACACGGTAGTGCGTTTCTCACCGTCAGCAGTACCGCGCCGCTGTTCTCCGATAGCTCGGCGACTCAGCTCGATCGGCTGCACGCAATACCCGGGCCGGCCGGCAGGTCGGTCGAAATGACCGGTACTGCGCAGATCAACCGCGACAGCGTGGAGGCCATCACGTCGCGACTGCCGTCGGTGCTTGGTCTGATCGCCGTCATCACCTTCGTGCTGCTGTTCCTGCTCACCGGCAGCGTGGTGCTGCCCCTGAAGGCGTTGGTGCTCAACGTGTTGTCGCTGACCGCCGCTTTCGGCGCGCTGGTGTGGATCTTCCAGGATGGCCATCTTGGCGCGCTCGGAACCACGCCGACCGGGACGCTAGTGGCGAATTTGCCGGTGTTGTTGTTCTGCATCGCCTTTGGGCTGTCGATGGACTACGAGGTCTTCCTGATGTCGCGGATCCGCGAGTACTGGGTCCGTTCCAGAGCCGCGCTGCCGGCGACAGCAGATACGGGTGCCAACAATGACGAGAGTGTCGCACTGGGAGTGGCTCGCACTGCGAGGGTGATTACCGCTGCCGCGCTGGTGATGTCGATTTCATTCGCGGCACTGATCGCCGCTCACGTGCAGTTCATGCGGATGTTCGGCGTCGGTATGACGCTGGCGGTGGTAGTCGACGCCACACTGGTGCGGTTGGTGCTGGTACCGGCATTCATGCGGGTGTTGGGCAGGTGGAACTGGTGGGCGCCCAAACCGCTGGCCCGGCTGCACGAACGATTCGGGATCGACGAAGGTGGGATGGTCGTCGCCCACCCGGCCGAGCCGGACCCCTGGGAACCGGAGCGGGACCTGCATCCAGTGGGGACCATGGCGGCGGGCCGGCATCGGGCAACCGCCACACGTGTTGCGTTCGGAGACGCCGGCCCACGTGCGCCTCACGACCGCGACCCCGGAGCAGGCCCGGGAGGACACTCGGGGGCGGCTCTATCGTCTCGCGCGGCCAGGTGATCAAATGGCTCCGATTGACGGCGTTGCGGCGTTGGCCGCTCGCTCGTCAAGCAGTTGGTCTATCAGCGCAGTGCTGGGTGCGCAGCCAGCATGTGTGAGCTACCCACCAGGCACGGGCCAGTAGCCGAAGTTCGCCGTCGATGGCCTCGATGTCGCGCATGCTGCCGGTCAGCCCGCGCGCGTATCTCCTCAGCCCGCCGCCGCTCGGCGATCGACCTGTCCTCACGGGCAGCCAACCACCGCCCGATCATCACATGCGGTGGGCAGTGGAAAGTAGGCGTGCACAGGCCACAGACGGCTGGCGCACACTCGCCATAGATGCCGCGGTCGTTGACGGACAGGAACTGCGATATGCCTTCGAGCCTGCAGCGACATGTTGCCTGTGTGGGCGACAGCCTCACCGTCGGACAGGTCAGCGTCGACTACGTCAAGATGCTGGCCGCACGTGACCTCGACCGCTCCGTGAGGTTCACCAACGCCGGGGTGAACGGCGATCTGGCTTTCAACGTGCTGCGGCGCCTCGATTCGGTGATCGACCTGCAACCCGATGCGATAACGGTGCTCATCGGCACCAACGACGCCAACGCCAGCTTGTCGGACAAGAACATCCGGATGATGACGCGGATGAAGAAGCTGCCGCGACGGCCGACCATCGAGTGGTTCCACGAGAACCTGACCGCAATTGTGCACCGACTCAGCAACGAGACCTCCGCGCGCCTGGCTCTGCTGTCCATTCCGGTACTCGGTGAAGAACTCGGATCGGATTCCGTGCAACGGTCAGCCGGCTACAGCACCGTGATCAAGGAGATCGCCGATGCACAGGGTGTGACGTATCTGCCGCTGCATGAATGCCAGCTCGCTTACTTGACGGCCGGGAGCTTCACACGGGGAATCCGGTTCCGCGACGGCCTCATCCTCTTGGCCACCGCCGCAACACAACATTTCGTGCTGCGCCGCTCATTGGACAGCATCTCCGACCGCCGCGGGCTGCAACTGACCACCGATTTCATGCACCAAAACACCCGGGGCGCCGCGATGATCGCCGATCTCATCGAGCAGTTCCTCACCCAATAGCAAGCCGATGGTCAAACCGGGCGGTAGCCCAGACCGTCGAGGCCATGTGTGCCCAATGGGATAGACGCCTCGGGGTCGCGATCGCGACACTAGGGGCGGCCCATGACTACGGACGACGACAAGGCGACCAGCTGGCGAGACCTCACCGACCAGCTAACACCCGAGCAGATCGCACGTTTCGAGCGCGCGGAACAGCTCTGCATGACCGGCGCCCACCTCGCGTTCCCGCAAATCGACCGAAGCAAGACGGTCGCTGACATGCTCGACGGCGTGCTCAAAGAGGCGCGCTGGGAAGCACAGCAGAACCCCACCGACGCCCAATAACGGTGAGCCTTTGAAGCTAGCTGCCGTGGCGGCGTGACTTGATGATCTCGAGGCGTTCCTTGAGCAGTTCCTCGAGTTGCTCGATCGAGCGGCGTTCCCGCAGCATGTCCCAGGGTGTACGCGGCACCTTGACCTTCTTGGGTTCGGCCAAGTCTCCACCCTCGATCAGGGCGCCCTCCATGCCGTTCCGGCACAGCCAGGAGCCGGGGATCTCAGCGTCGTCGGCGAAGGGGACCTCGAACTCCTCGCCGTTCTCGGTGCGGTACCGCGCGATCTGACGTGGCGCTAGGTCGTGGTTGCGGTCAGTCTCGTAGCTCACGAATCCCTGGCGACTGCCCCTCATGACACGATCAGCCATCATCAACACTCCGCTGACGTTCCACTTGATCGGCAGTAGCGCGCATCCGACCCGACAATCGAAGAAAATCGTGCTCGCCCGAGCGCGTCCTTGTCGTTCCCAAGAGTGACGTTCTACAACCGTTTGAGTAGAAGTATTAGTTGCGTCCTGCAGTTCCCACGGATGCGGCCATGCGAGAAGGAGCGGCAACAGACATGGCAGACGACACCAGCTCGTTGAGCTTCCTCAGGCGACACCCTTTTTGGTGGTTCGTGATAGCTCCGGCTGGCCTTGCTGGCTCGGTGTGGGGGAAGCGCCTAGGCGAGGACCATCCACTTCTAGGTCATATCGTTTTCATCCTCGGCCTAGTGCTTATCGCCATCGGTCATGGCTGGGCCATCAATTGGGCGTACGTTCGTCTTGCCGGTCATCATCGGCATGCGTGACCTGAGGTAATCGACGCCGAGCTGCGGTTGTTGGCCGCCGTTCGCCGGGTGTGCCGCGAGCAGGCCGCCCATCGAGATTTGTTGGAAGCGACGGGAGCAGAGCGAATGACCGATGGCGGTGGCATCTTCGTTGCCCTCACCAGTTGTCGTGACGAGGAACGCGTTGAGGAGTTCTTGACCTGGTACGAGGAGGTCCAGTTTCGTAATGCTCTCGCCGTGGACGGCGTCGACGCAGCGACGCTCTATCGAAGCACGGAACCTGGCGAGCCGGGATTTCTGGCTATCTACTCGCTGACCGGTGACGTCGCAGATACAGCGGCCCGATTTCGGGCGGCTATCGAAGACCGCCACGCTGCGGGCGACCTCACCGAGCTTTTGGAGGTTCGCTTCGCCGGAGCGTTCAAGGTCGAGAACCGGATGACATCATCACTATCTGGGTCACCCGTTTCAGAAGATGTAGACGGTTAGGCTCTCAGGCCGGAAATTTCAGCGGCACCAGGGCGTGTCCGAGCGCGTGGGCCTCGGTGACAGTCAGCTCGTCAGCGGCAGCCGGGTGACGCCGTGTAGCTCGGCGCTGCCATCGACGCCCAACCTTGCTCACGCATTGCCCACCGCAATAGCGTTGTACTGCAATAGATTTGCTCGCAGACCTCAGCAGCCAGAGTCAGCCGCCACCCGTGGGGGCAGGGCGGGGGGCGGCTGGGGCGTCGCTTGGATGGTCGTTGTCGGGAGCGGGATGGTGCTGCGGGACATTATTAGGACAGGTATGAATGCACCCACAGTTGAGGCCGATAAAGCAAGGACTACTGGGAGCGAGTGTCGCCGACGTGCCGGGCGTCGGTGCGCTTTGCTCCACACCACCGAGAGCTGCACCGCATCCGACCATCAAGACGAACAGGCCCGCGCTTACGCGCAGCGCGACCTCCGACCTGCCGATGTTCGTCATAACCTTGAACTGTAGGCGCGCCGGACGCGCGATGCAGCGTAAGCGAAGCACGCAGGCTCGCAGAACTCGATGCAACCGGCAAGGGCAGCTTCCAGTGAGCTTTCTTGAATCCAACTGGAAGCCAATGTGTCAGCGCCCGTGAGTTGCCGGATGGCCTCATTACGTCATCGCCCAACACATCAACCGATGCGAGGAACACCTTGAAACGCAACCTATTCGCCGCTCTAGCCGCGCTGCCGGTGACCGTCGTGACAAAGAAGGCGTGTCGGCTGGCCTGACACCTCCGGCCAGTCCACCGCTGATGAGGTCGTTAGATTGGAGTTACTGCGAGCGCCCGAGGACCCTTGGGTCCTTGACCGACCTCGAATTCAACCCGCTGGTTATCGTCCAGCGAATCGCCCCCACGAATCTCGGAATGGTGGACGAACAAATCTTCTCCGCCACCGTCTTGGGCGATAAAGCCAAAGCCCTTATCGCTGTTGAACCATTTGACGGTTCCCTGTCCCATGCTCTTAACTTTCTAATGCTGGCGGATTTAGAAGAACATACAGCCGCCAGTTTACCCGACGCCGGGTTAACGCTTGTTCGTACAGTGGGTTCAGGCGTGGCGCTGCTCGCGGCCCCTCTGGCCTCTCAGGGCAGCTCGGCCAGCTCGGCGGCCTACGGGGTGACGTCACCTCGGCCAGCTCGGCGGCCTGAGCGAATCGTGCACGGGCGCAACAGGTTTCGCGTTTCAGCTACCTTCAGCAAAGCGCCAGGCTTCTGCACAGTCGGGCAAATCTCCGTAGTCCGACTGACCACCCAACGCCGAACCTTACTTAGCGGCGGGCCATCTAGCGAACCGCAGCGGGACCTACCAACACCCGGCACTCAGGGTCTAGGGGTGGCGCGTAGACCACCGCTCCGCAGTCACACGTCCAAGTGTGTGCCCGCCGCAGGAACACACCCGGTGACCGACGAGCACCCGGCCAGGGCTGAGCCGGTGCCCGCGCGGGCAGTGCTGCGGTGGCCGCGTCATCCACGAACCGTCAGTGCAGCGGACCAGCTCGCCGACTGCGGACATGAGTCCACGGTAGGCCGATTAGCTTTCACCCGTTCTGCCGATCCTGCGGTCCGCTCAGCCGAGCACACCGACGAGGTGTGGGCCGGTCGCGCTCGGCCTGGAAAGCAGGCGAAGCAACATACCGGCAGTAATTCTTTCTCCTTGAAAAACCCTACTATTCGGCTAGCGCACTGCTACAAATGCTGTCACCGCTGTAACCAGCGGCGGCAGAGTGCCGTCGTCTTCCAGAGAAAAGGAATCCCAACATGAAGACGAGAGTATTGATGGCCACGGTCGGCGCTGCAGCGGCAGCCTTGGCCGCCGGTGTTATGTGGACCGCACCATCGGCCTCGGCTGACACCGACTATTGCAATGCGCTCCCGCCCAAGGACGCTCACGAGTGCAACTGCGGCTTCGACTTCGCCCCGGGTAGTCAGGAGCTTCATGATTGCATGTCGGGAAATGCGGCTGTGGTTCCAGCACCACCGGCTGCGCCCAGCCCGTAGAGCGGGTCCGACCACCGACAAGCGCTCTTGACGGGCCAACGTTGCCCGGATCTCGTCGTTCCACGGCATGTCCGGATTTAGAACATGCTGCAACTCTCCTGTGCCCCACATGGCGACCATCGCAGCGAGGGCTTCGTCTCCAAGCCGAAGTCTAAGCCGAGGAGCGGGTCGAGTTTCGGTGTCTTTGCAACCCGCCCGAACAAAAGGGTGAAGTGCCGGCCCTGGCGCACGGACCTACGCTCCCCGCGTGCGCGACATCGAGACCATCGACTCCGATGGCCGTGAACTCTTACGTGAAGCCGGGCGCAGACACCGTTCGAACACCTCTCGGCGCATATGGCCGGTGGCACCGCAACGTGCGCGCCCGCGAGGAACGGCGCGCAGCGCGCTAATTCTATGAGGATGATTTGGATTCGGTCGGTCTCTCGCCATGTCACCGGCGGCTACGGGTTAAATCGACGGGCGGGGTGGCCGGGCGAGGCCCCGAGTGAAACCGTTCGCCCGGTCACCCCGTAGGGCGCGAGCCAGCGGGCTAAAAGAATCTGGTGTTGGTGGCGACTCTTCGCCGCGCGACTCGGGAGCGGGGCGGCCCGTTGCCGTCGATAGAATCCGACGCGCCACGCCTTCACACGACAGACACGATCCTGCTCGCGGTTGTCGCCGTTTTGGTCGCGGGCCTGACGATCGGGATAGACGTGAGGTGAGGCTGGCTGGACACGCGCCGAAAAAATCCAGGGTGGGGGTACCGGCACGACCGCCTGCCTGTCATTCATTTTTTTACAGGGGCCAAAAATTATGGGGCGCCTTCCTCAAAAGTGCTGGTCAGCGACTTATCGGCGACGCCGACGAGCGGAAAGGCCCCTACGCGATCACCGGCCGTAGGCATCCGTGTTCGAATGCTGTCCGGGGCGCTGTCTGGGCGTTCAATACTTTTTCACGACGCGGACTCCTACATCCGCGATGGGCGTCTCGGTGCTGACGGCGATGAGACTGCGAGCCATGTCCTCGGTCTCGCCGACGTGGCGTGCTTGGGTGATTTCGTCGATTTCGGGAACATAATCATCCACCAACGCCGACGTGCGGCGGATTCGGAAGATAGGCCCTTTAGGTAACTCAGATGCCTCGAACCCACGCCTTATCAGCGCTTCTGACGTCGTGGAGAACTCCTGTTGAATCTGCGGACCTTCGTCCTTCACAGTGATCAACTTGACCTTGGCGCGAATAAAGTTGCCTGACGCTGATGCCGGCGACGGGTTGCAGGGCATCATCAAAATCAACGGCGCCAACCCCCAGCGGGCGGGTGCCCATGAGCGTTGGAGAGGAGCTGGTGCCTGATGCCGAAGCCGGACGGTGCGCCTAGGAGGCGCCGCGGTGCGACGCCTCTGCGCGACATGCTGGTGCGCCATTGGGATCACCGAATGCAGCGGTGGCGCATCGAGGGCCACCTGTATCCGTACGAGATCGCGTTGAAGTCCGGCGGTGACGTTGTGGTCAGCGGCGGCCGGCTCGACGACGCGCTGCGCCACGCCGGGCAGGCCGCCGACCGGTTCGACGACGACGGCGCTGACGCCGACAAGGTCTGGCTATTGGGCGCTGATGACTCGCTCACGGAGATTCGCGACGTGCATGTGGCCGCGATGGATCAACGTGATTTCGATGCGTTGGTCGACGGAACCGGCCCGCTGAGGCGTCGGGCCGGTGACGCCCACGACCCGCACGCCGCGGTAGCGCAGCATGCGGCTTGGACGGCCGCGATCAGGGCTGCGATGGGGTGAGCGACGCTTGTCGGGCGCCGGGGCACATTTGGCGAATATCTCACTGCGCCAATGTGATTCGACCCTGATCGTGTCGTTTATTCTATCGCTGACCGGGTGATTTTGAAACCGGTTTTGACAGCTTTTTGACGCCCAATTCTGTTGCTAAACCTGCCTTTTCGCACCTTTCCACCAACGCGATCCGATGACGCGGACGGCAATGTTGTCGATGGGTTGGCCAGTACTGACGGCGATGAGACTGCGAGCCATGTCCTCGGTCTCGCCGACGTGGCGTGCTTGGGTGATTTCGTCGATTTCGGGAACATAATCATCCACCAACGCCCCTCGCGGTGAACGCTGATCTCGTAGGTGTGCATCGATGGCTCCGGGCGGTGACTCCGCGGTAATGGTGAAGGGATTGACTGTACCGGCTTCATCCGGGCGGCACTACGACGCGAATACAACTGCCTACCCCTCGCTGCAGTATGAGTAGATTGCGAAAATTCCCGTGGCGGGTTGTAGCCCGCTTCGTCAGCTCGTGGCGTTGATCCGGCAGCGCCTCCGCCACGACTATCGACGGCAGCGGCCCACCCCGCTCCCGAGCCGCACGGCGAAGAGCGGCCACCAGCCGCAGTTCGGCGTCGATGGTCTCGATGTCGCGCACGCGTCGGAGTCCTTAGTGACCCAGTTGCCCAGGGTGCCCGCGTTGATACCCAGGTCCCGAGCTACCTGGGCGATCGGCTTGCCGGTCTCCCGGATAATGCGGACCGCCCCCTCCCGGAACTCGTGATCGAACTTCCCAATTACCTTTGCCCTGGCGGGCCACGATATGCGTACCCCTTCAATACGTCGCTGTGACGAATTGCACTGCGGCCCCTAGCGGTTTTCGCCAACGAGTTTTCAACGACACACCTTCGTCTGCGAGCAAACGACAGCAATCTGCAACAAATTCGTAGGCTTTTGGAACGCTATGGCAACAATTTTGGACAACCCTGGAGTGGCGACAACACGGCGGCCATTAGGGGGTCAGGTGAAGAGGGCAATGATGGGCTTGTCGACGGCAGCAGCCACAGCACTGGCACCCCTCGGCATTCCACCAGCACAAGCACACGCCGACGATCCCTGTGTCAGCATCACCGATCCCGCTGCCCACCAGGCTTGCATCGACGAATCCCTGCGCGATCACCCCTTGCACAGATACCAGCGCGATTGCCCCTTGCACGGATACCAGTGCGATTGCCAGTCGAGCCCCCTTTACGGACAGGTGGGCCAATTTTGGCGGTGTTGACACGCCAAACCAAAACGCCCAGGTGGTCAAACCCCGCTAGGGGAGCACCCGCCCAGGTCAGCCCAGGTCAGCCCATGAAACCGAATCACCCGATAGATCGGACATCTTCTTGACCATCGGCTGACCCATCCAGCAAACAACCCCCAGTGGGGGAGGGGGTAGCCAACCCTTTTGGGCCGCGCAACCCAGGCATTGCGACATCTTTTCTACCATCGGAAATGCCCGAGTTTGGTTTGCCGTATATACCGGTATCCAGCAAATCCCCCCACCGGGTGTCTCGTCAGCAAACCCACACCGCAGGTTTGCTGTGGATAGCAAATTGCAAAAATTTAGCAAGTTTGATTTACACACGGAGGTGACCCATGGGACCACCTAAAGGCCCGCTCGGCACAGACATGACGTTGGTGTCCATGAAGACCAGCGACCGGCTGGCCACGCTTCAGCGGCTGCGGGACCGGCTGGCCGAGCAGATCGACGTGTGTCCGTCCGCCCGTGATTTGGCGCTGTTGTCCACGCGGTTGGAGGCGGTGCTAAGTCAGATTGACGAGTTGTTGCCGGTTGAGGTGAGCGCGGCGGATGAAATCAGGAAAAGGCGGGAACAGCGGCGGGCCAAGGGTTTGCCTGTGGCGATAGATCACACGGCGCAGGGCGTCGGCCGCGAACACTCGCAGTCGGAGTGACCGAAACTTCCGGAAGCGGTCAAGACCTGCATGGCGATCCACCGTAACGCGCTCGCGGCGGATAGAAGAAGGATGTGTGCCGCCGTGGCGCGTGGCCGCGTCGGGCTACAAGACGAAGGTTGCAGCGGGGAACGACATCAAATCGGTGCAGACCAACGCGCCGGGTGTCACGGTGGTGGACAAGACCGGGTAGCGCGGTCCGACGCTCGCCGGATCAACGCCACACCAAAGACAATTCCCACCGGACAAGGTCTATCGCCGCGATGACCGCAGGGTCGTCGGGTCCAGCCCCTCAGTCCGAAGGGCTTGGGCTTCTTCAGCATCCATACCAGTGTTGGCACAGACGGCGTTGGCGTTGGCGCGCATCTTGGACAACCCGAAAGCCGTGAGCCACGATGCCATCGCTTACGGCCTCCTTGTTCATCAACTTCTTGGGTTAGCTAGGCCACGGCCTGCGAGTTCACGCGGACGGCCCATAGAAGGCGTCGGCAGCTACTGCCGCGACGCCCAGTTCGCCCGCAACCGCGTCGATCGCTTGCTCAGAATATCCCTGCCAACCAACGCCAGAAGCACCGTGGGGCCAGCGCTGTGTCACGTTCTTGGTGCGTGTGAAGAAGCGGATGCTGTCCTCGCCATATTGGTTCAGATCGCCGAAAGCCGAGTTCTTCCAGCCGCCGTGGCTGTAGTAGCCGACGGGAGTCGGCAGGGGAAAATTAACGCCTACCATGCCTACCTCGACCTCGGCGACGAAGCGCTGCGCCGCATCTCCGCTGCGCGTAAAGACGGTCACCGCGTTGCCCTGATGATGGAGGTTCGGGTAGCTCAGCGCCTCCTCGAAGGTCTCCGCACGAACAATCTGCAGCGTCGGGCCGAAGATCTCGTCCTGATAGCTCTTCATTGATCGTGTGACATGATCGATCAGGGATGGCCACAGAAAGAATCCTTCTTCGTGGCCCGGCAGGCTTCGTCCGCGCCCGTCGATGACCAGCTCGGCGCCTTCGTCACAGCAAGCTGGATATAGCCTTCGATCTTCCGCTTGTTTCCGGGAGTGACGACCGGACCCATCTGCGCGTCGGGGTCAGTGAAGCCGCCGACCCGCAGCCTGGGAATCTCCTCGAGCAGCCGCTCACGAACCGCCTCGGCCGTCTGTTTGCCAACGGGCACGATCACCGGCATGGCCATGCAGCGCTCGCCGGCAGAGCCAAAGGCCCCGGCGAGGATGTCCACGACAGCCGAGTCGAGGTCGGCGTCGGGCAGGATGACGCCGTGGTTCTTCGCTCCGCCCAAGCATTGCACGCGCTTGCCGTTGCCCGCGCCGCGGGTATAGACGAGCCTTGCCACCTCCGTCGAGCCGATAAAGGTCACGGCCTTGATGTCCGGATGATCCCCGATCGCCTCGCCGACCTCCTGGCTACCTCGCACGACGTTGACGATGCCCGGCGGAACCCCGGCTTCGTGGGCGAGCTCGACGACCCGGAGGGCCGCGGAGGGTGCGCGCTCCGACGGTTTCAGGATGAACGCGTTGCCGACGGCGATGGCCGGGGTCAGCATCCAGAGCGGAATCATGCCGGGGAAGTTGAAAGGCGGAATTCCGGCAACGACTCCCAGTGGTTCGCGGATGGAATAGACATTCAGGCCAGGGCCGGCGCCCTGCGTGAACTCGCCCTTCCGCAAATGCGGGACGCCGCACATAAACTCCACCACGTCCAGACCGCGCTGCAGCTCGCCGTTGGAGTCGCTCAGCAACTTGCCATGTTCGGAGGACATCAGGTGAATGAGCTCCTGCCTGTGCTCTTCGATCAAGGCCTTGAACTCGAAAATCACCCGGGCCCGGCGCAGGGGATCGATTGCGGCCCAGGCGGGTTGTGCTGCCTTGGCGGCCGCGACAGTCTCGGCAAGGATTGCGGCGTCGCCGTGCTCCAGAAGGGCCTGCACCTGCCCGGTGCTCGGATCGTAGACCGGGCTGGTGATGGCGCCAGGGCGCGTAACGCTTTGGCCGTTGATGAAATGGCTGATCGTTCGCATGGAATCTTTCTCCTCACCGTTGACTCGTTGACGTGCTCTGAAGATGGGAGCGCAGCGGCGACCGTAGACGCGACCCCCGGTCCGATGCCTCTGCGGCGGCCGCATGTGCGGCCCATGAACAGCAGCCTGCCGTCGATGACAACGATAATTTGTCCGGAGAGTTCCGGTTCGTGCCGGATGGGAGCGGTGATTGTTGCGGCGCTCATGGATCCTCCAGGAATCCGCGATCAAGAGCCTCGCCGTCCCGCCGGGGCGATGTCGGCCCCGGCGTGGTCGTTCATTGCGGCAGCTCTTTGCCAGATTGCTCCGCCACTATTTATGCGGCGTACCAGTCTGGCCAGTTCGCATCGCGCTGTCCGGTGCGCTTCTCGTGCTCACCGTGGGCTGCCTCCGCACGCCGAAATGCGCTCGCAAGATCGCTTGCCGATGCAAAGCTCATCGCTGTGGCGTCGATGCGACCGGGCAGCCGAGGGGTGAGTTCCTGGAACAGCCAGCCGTTCCCGTCCGGATCGCTAAACGAGGCGAAGGAGCGGTAGCTGCGATGCTCGGGATCAGGACCGTTGACCCAGGGTGAAGACACGGGTGGTGGCAACCGGGGTCACGGAGGCGCTCGGAAATGGGCCAGGCCTCCGTGTGTCGCTAGAACCAGGTCCTCGCGAGCATGGATGACGAGGGTTGGCGCGCCGATCGTCGGCAGGATCGGCCGCACGTCGATCCGGAACGCCGATTCGACTGTCGCCCGCGCCATGCCCGGGCTGGCGCGCATGCGCTCCAACATTGCGAGCTGGCGCATCGACCGGGCCGCCCTCGCTCACACCGAAAATGACGGCCTTCCCGAAGCCGACGGCGTTCCATCACGGCCTCGATCTCAGCCGCTCGATCATCCAACGTGCGAACTTGCGGGACCGGGTCCGACAGCCCGACCCCGGCCTTGTCGAACAGGACGACGCGACAGAACGTGGAGAGCCGCTCCATGAATGCCTCGAATTCGGGCATGGTCCACAACAGCTCGACGTGGCTGACGAACGACCCCGCGTAGACGAGATCGATGGGCCCGTCGCCGAATACCTGATACGCCAGGCTGAGATCGCCGCATTGTGCGTATGACGTTTCTGGCACGGTGGTGAGCGTACCGATGCCGTGGGCTGCGACTTCCGACTTTGGCGCGGTTGCGTGCCGCTCTACGGAGCCCTCCGCATATCTGGCACGCGCTGAGCAAGAAGCCCAAAACAACCTTTGAGCTGCATAAATACTGGTGCGCGATACTGGCGCCTCTCTGTGTCAAGTAGTCGGTTTTTGCCGGGTTGTAGGGTTTGGGGGCGGGCTCGGGAAGTGACTTGTCTGAAGAGCCGGTGTGCGGGGTATCAGCTGGCCGCGCGAGACGATAGAGCCGCCCCCGAGTGTCCTCCCGGGCCCGCCTTTTGTTTGACTGCGTCGCCGATCAGCTGTCGGTACACGATGTCGGACAGGCGGCGTTTCAAGCAGCGCATGGCTGCGTGGTGATTTTTGCCTTCGGATCGTTTCCGCAGGTAGTAGGCCCTGGCGGGGGTATCGTGGCGGACTTGGGCGATGGCCATGACGTGGAGGCAGAAATTGAGTTGGCGATTGCCAGCGCGGGAAAGCCGGTGGCGCACCACCTCTCCGGAGGACACCTCGATGGGGGCGGTGCCGGTGTAGCTGGCGAACGCGGCGGCCGAGCGGAAGCGACTGACATCACCGACGTGGCCGAGGAACTTGCCGGCGGTCAGCGCGCCGAGACCAGGCAACTCGGTCAAGGTGGTGCCGGACGCGCTGACGGCCATCTGGATATCATTGGCGGCCTTGGCGATCCGGCGATCGAGCTGGCGCACCTCGCTGACCGGATCCATCGCCAGGGCACGCAGCGTCTTGGCGGCGGCGTCGCGGGGTCGCACGCCGCGCAAAAGTTCGGCGGCATGATCGGCGCTCAGGTGGCGCCTGGCACCAGCCGGAACCAGCCTGGTGAGCACGACATGGAGTCGGTTGACGGTCTGGGTGCGGGTCTTCACTAGGTCATCGCGGTGCTCGACGACAGCGCGCAAAGCCGTGGTGGCAGCATCGATCTCGGCAGTGCCCAGCGCGTGTGAGGTGAGCGCAGCGATACCGACCGACAGCGCGTCGGCGTCGTCGTTTTTGCGGCCGTGCCCGCTCGAGAGCACCCGCACCCGAGCGGCCAGCTTCGCCGGGACGTCGATGACCTCGATGCCATCGGTACGCAGCAGCGTAGTCAGCGGTGCCCCCAGACCGGCGGCTCCTTCGATTGCCCAGCGGGCGTGCGGCCAGCGGTGCGCGAACCGGCGCAGCGCCCGATAGCCGTCGCGGCTGACCGGCACGCGCACGGTGGCCAATGGCTGCAGTGAACCATCCACCGCGGCCGCGGTCCACGACGCCTTGTGCGGATCAACCGCAACCACGACCCGATCATCGGATTTCCTCGTCACCGCAACCGGCACCAACCTCTCTTTGCCTCGACTCAATTCAAAAGCGAGGAGGGCACACCAACTTTCGGCAACGCAGGCCTCTCTTCAGCCACTCCCCGCAGGGTCGGCGGTGACCGGGCTGGCAAGCCAGTAAGTAGTCAGCCAGCAGGCGACAGGGATTGAGCGAGCCACACCCGATCACCGCCTCGAAGAGCATGGCTGCAGACCACGCCCTCCTGGCCACATTCAACAAGTTGGGATTGAACCTGTAATCAAAGTGTTCTTCGCGTGTTCGGTGTCAACCGCGAAGCAACACCTTCCATCACCACCCCGAGAAACTCCTTCACGACGGGGACGACGACGAGTGGTAAGCGCTACTCGGCCAGCGTCGCGCGGATGCACACGGTGACGTAGGGCATCGCCAAGCCGGTGGAATTCGCCAGCGCCGGATGGGTGGCCAGCAACTCGCGTACCTGGTCGAGTGTTTTGGTGCGGACCTCGGTCGGCGAGGTGATGCAGTAACTACGCGAAGCCACCAGGTCGATCAACGCTTGCGGGGTAAGGTAATTCGTCCATTCCACTTGATGGCGCTGCGGCTCGGTGAACGGCGCGGGCAGCGCTACGTCGAAGCGACCCCTGTCGCCGTCGCTGCCGATGATCTCGCCCAGTTCGCGGACCCAGCCGAGCCTTTCGTCGCGCGTGTTCCACACCAGACCCAATCGCCCGCCGGGCCGCAGCACCCGTGCCACCTCAGGAACCGCCCGCTCGGGATCCACCCAGTGCCATGCCTGGGCGACCAGCACCACGTCAACGCTGTTGTCCTCCAACGGAATCTCTTCCGCAGTGCCCAGCACCGCGCGAGTTTCCGGCAGCGACGCGCGGAGCACTTCCAGCATGTCGGGAATCGGGTCGACCGCCACCACATCCAGACCGCGCTCCACCAGCCGGGTGGTCAACTTGCCGGTGCCCGCACCCAGGTCGAGTACTTTGCGCGCCCCGGTCGGCAACAGCCAGTCGATCGCTTCGGGCGGGTAGGACGGACGGCCACGCTCATAGGCAGCAGCCGCGGAGCCGAATGACAGCGAGCGGTCGTGCCTCGGGCGGCTCACCGCTGTCACGCGCCTTCCTTCTCGGCCAATTCGAGGGTCTTGCGGATCAAGTCGCTGACCGCCTCAAATTCCACCAGGAAGCCATCGTGCCCGCAGCCGGACTCGATCACGTGCAGGCCGGTGCAGCCCGGCAGCAACTCGGCCAGTTCCTCCTGCAAGCGCAGCGGGTAGAGCCGGTCGCTGGTGATGCCGCCAACCACGACGGGTACCGGACACCCGCGCAGTGCTTTTCGCACCCCGCCGCGGCCACGGCCGACATCTTGGCCGCACATAGAGTCCGTCAAAGCCACATAGGTGCCGGCATCAAAGCGCTCCACCAGCTTGTCACCCTGGTATTCCAGGTAGCTTTGCACCGCGTAGCGGCCGCCGTTCGCCGGATTTTCGTCAGCCTGGCTGTCGTTGCCGAACCGAGTGTCGAGCTCCAGCTCGCCGAGGTAGCTCAGGATGGCGAATTGCCGGGCGATCGCCAGCCCGGCGTCCGGTTTGCGCCCGGTGCCGTAATAGTCACCGCCCTGCCAGTTCGGATCGGCCTTGATCAGCGATACCTGCGTGGTTGCGTGGCCGATCACGTCGGCGGTGCAGCGCGCACCGGCCGCTATCAGCAGCCCAGCCCGGACCCGGTCGGGGTGGGTGACGATCCACTCCAAAGCCCTTGCGCCTCCCATGGATCCGCCGACGACGGCGGCAACCTGATTGATGCCCAAGGCCGCCAGCGCGGCGACATCCGCCTCGACCAGATCCCGCAGCGAAATGTGCGGAAATCTCGAGCCCCACGGCTTTCCGTCCCGGGCAAGCGAGCTGGGCCCGGTAGAACCACCGCAACCACCCAGCGCATTGGTGACCACCGCGCACCAGCGGTTGGTATCGATCGGGGCACCCGGGCCGGCCACGCCGTCCCACCAACCGGCCGTGGGATGTCCCGGCCCGGCGGGTCCGGTGAGGTGCGAATCACCGGTGAGCGCGTGCATCACCAGCACCACATTGTCACGCGTTGGCGACAATTCACCCCAGCGCTGCACGGCGATACGGACATCGTCGATCACTGCACCGCTTTCAAGGGTCAGCGAGCCGATGTCGACCAAGCCGATCTCGCCCACGGCGGGCAGTGTTTGCCTGGAAATGTCGGAAATCATAAATTCAGAGTTCATCACAACGCCGCCACTGCCTGCGGGTAAACGCTCGCATGCGGGTGACCGATATTTGCGGGCGGCGTCGAAGCCGAGCTGCAGGTTGGCCAGGATATCGTCGATACCCTCGGGAAGCCACCAGCTTCGGGCGGATACGGACGCCCACGCTCATAGGCAGCAGCCGCGGAGCCGAACGACAGCGAGCGGTCGTGCCTGGGGCGAGTCACGGTTGTCATGCCTTCGTTTTCTCGGCCAATTCGAGGGTCTTGCGGATCATGTCGCTGACCGCCTCAAATTCCACCAGGAAGCCGTCGTGCCCGTAGATGGACTCCACCACCTGCAGGCCGGTGCAGCCCGGCAGCAGCTCGGCCAGCTCCTCCTGCAACCTCAGCGGGTACAGCCGGTCGGAGGTGATACCACCGACCACGACCGGCACCGGGCACCCGCGCAGTGCTTTTCGCACCCCGCCGCGGCCACGGCCCACATCATGGCTGCTACAAGACGCGCTCAACGCCACGAAGGTGCCGGCGTCAAAGCGGTCCACCAGCTTGTCGCCCTGGTATTCCAGGTAGCTTTGCACCGCGTAGCGGCCGCCGTTCATCGGGTCCTCGTCGCCCTGGCTGTCGTTGGCGAACCTGGTGTCGAGCTCGACCTCGCCGCGGTAGGTCAGGTGTGCGAAGCGACGGGCGATGGACATCCCGGCATCCGGCTTGCGCCCGGTGTCGTAGTAGTCGCCGCCCTGCCAGTTGGGGTCGCCCTTGATGGCTGCAATCTGGGTTGCCAGGTGACCGATCAGGTCGGCGGTGCTGCGGGCGCTCATTGCCAACAGCAGTCCGGCCCCGACTCGGTCCGGGTGGCCCACGATCCACTCCAAAGCCCTTAGGCCGCCCATGGATCCGCCGACGACGGCGGCAACCTGCTTGATACCCAGTGCGGCCAGCGCGGCGATATCCGCCTCAACCTGATCCCGCACGGAAATGTGCGGAAACCTAGAGCCCCATGGCTTTCCATCCCGGGCAAGCGAGCTGGGCCCCGTGGAGCCGCGGCAACCGCCCAGCACATTGGTGGCCACCGCGCACCAGCGGTTGGTGTCGATCGGGGCACCCGGCCCCGGCGCCCCGTCCCACCAGCGGTTGGTGTCGATCGGGGCACCCGGCCCCGCCACCCCGTCCCACCAGCCGGCCGTGGGATGCTCGGGTCCGGCGGGTCCGGTGATGTGCGAATCACCGGTGAGCGCGTGCATCACCACCACCACGTTGTCACGCGTTGGCGACAATTCACCCCAGCGCTGTACGGCAATACACACATCGTCGATCACTGCACCGCTTTCGAGGGTCAGCGAGCCGATGTCGACAAAGCCGATTTCGCCTTCGGGGGGGAGTTCTTGGCTGGAAACGTCAGAAATCATCACGTCAGAGCTCATCAGAATGCCGCCACTGCCTGCGGGTTACCATTCGCAGTTGCCGGCGACCCGTACTTGCGGGCGGCGTCGAAGCCGAGCTCCAGGTCGGCCAGGATGTCGTCGATGCCCTCGAGGCCGACGGCCAGCCGCACCAGTCCCGGACTGACGCCGGTGGTCAGCTGCTCCTCGGGACTCAGCTGGGCGTGGGTGGTCGACGCCGGATGAATCACCAGGGAACGCACGTCGCCGATGTTGGCAACGTGACTGTGTAGCTGTAGCGCGTCCACGAACGCCTTCCCGGCCTCGATACCACCGGCCAGTTCGAACGCCAGAACGGCTCCGGTTCCCTTGGGCGCCAGCTTTTTTGCCCGCTCGTGCCATGGCGAACTGGGTAGCCCCGCGTAGTTGACCGACAGCACACCGTCGTGAGTGGCCAGGAACTCGGCGACTTGTTGCGCATTAGAGACGTGGCGCTCCACTCGCAGACTCAACGTTTCCAGACCTAGAGCCACCAGGAACGCGTTGAACGGCGACGCCGCTGATCCGTAGTCGCGCAGCAGTTGCACGCGCGCCTTGATCGCATATGCCGGCGGCCCCAGCTCGGCATACACCACGCCGTGGTAACTGGGATCGGGTGTGGTGAACCCGGGGAAGCGGCCTTGCGTCCAGTCGAAAGTGCCGCCGTCGACGATGACTCCGGCGATCGCCGCCCCGTGCCCACCGAGATATTTGGTGGCCGAGTGCACCACGATGTCGGCGCCCTGCGTCAACGGCTGGATCAAATACGGAGTGGCGATGGTGTTGTCGACGATCAGCGGCACCCCGTTGGCATGGGCGACCCCGGCGACTCCCGGAGTGTCCAGCACGTCGATCTGCGGGTTGGAAATGGTTTCGCCGAAGAACGCCTTGGTGTTTGGCCGTACCGCAGCCTGCCAGGAATCCAGATCGTCGGGATCCTCGACGAAGCTTACGTCGATGCCGAGCTTGGCCAGCGAATAGTGGAACAGGTTATAGGTGCCCCCGTACAGCCGCGGGCTGGAGACGATGTGATCCCCGGCGCATGCCAGGTTCAATATGGCAAACGTCTCAGCAGCCTGCCCAGAGCTCAGGAACAGCGCGCCCACGCCGCCCTCGAGCGCGGCGATGCGCTGCTCGACGACATCGGTGGTCGGGTTGCCGATCCGGGTGTAGATGTTGCCCGGAACCTCGAGCCCGAATAGGGCGGCGGCATGTGTGGTGTCGTGGAAGGTGTAGGACGTGGTCTGGTAGATCGGCAGGGCCCTGGCGTTGGCCGTTGAGTCCGGATGCTGGCCTGCGTGGATCTGCTTTGTTTCGAACGACCAATGTGCGGTCGGATCGGCCTCGGTAGTGCTGTCGTCGTTCATGAGCGGGCTTTCTGGTGGGAGTGGATTGATCGGGTATCGGGATTGCTCACAGCCAACCGGGACGCCACCATCAATGACGTCAAGCTGTGGCTTTCGGCTAGCGCCGACACACGATAGAGCGCGAATGGGCTTGGTGGATGCACATCACGTTTCCCCGTCTACTCAGGGGCCCGTCATGCCGGACCCGCGCTTGCCGGATAGCCGGTTGTGGCTACTCAACCCGGTCATCACCCGGGGCACCCCACCGCGGTTGGAGGGTTGCCGGCCAGCAAGCCGGGGCTTGACGCTGGCGCTCATGACCAATGCGAAGATTATCTTATTGTGTGCGCTCGACGCCAACTCCGGCGGCGACTTCGTGCCACTGGCTGATCTGGCGGCACACCGACGCTCCGATGATTACCCCAGCATGTGACCGGGCACTGCAATTCAGCGCGGTGTACATGCAGGTCGACACCTGCCCAAACACCCTTGATAACGTGGCATCCAGAACACTGAGCCCGCCAAAATCTGACCCCTGACGCCGGGAGAGGGACCGTGTGCGCCGAACAGCCGACCGTCATCTACACGCTGACCGACGAAGCGCCGCTGCTGGCGACCTACGCGTTCCTGCCGATCGTGCGCGCCTTCGCCGAGCCGGCGGGCATCGAGATCAAGACCAGTGACATCTCGGTGGCCGCTCGGATCCTTGCCGAGTTCCCCGATGACCTGACCGAAGAGCAGCGTGTGCCGGACAATTTAGGAGAACTGGGCCGGCTGACGCAGCTTCCGGACACTAACATCATCAAGCTGCCGAACATCAGCGCCTCGGTGCCGCAGCTGGTGGCCGCCGTCAAGGAACTACAGGGCAAGGGATACAAGATTCCGGATTTTCCGCAGTCTCCCAAGACCGACGAGGAGAAGGAAATCCGCGAACGCTACTCCAAATGTATTGGCAGCGCGGTGAATCCAATTCTACGGCAAGGTAACTCGGACCGCCGCGCACCTAATGCGGTCAAGGAGTATGCACGCAAACACCCGCACAGCATGGGCGAATGGTCGATGGCCTCGCGCACCCACGTCGCGACCATGAAGCACGGCGACTTCTATCACGGCGAGAAGTCGATGACCCTGGACCGCGCCCGCGACGTCAAGATGGAGCTGGTGACCAAGAGCGGCGAGGCGATCGTGCTTGCGCACAAGGTGTCGCTGCTCGAGGGCGACATCATCGACAGCATGTCCATGAGCAAGAAGGCCCTGTGCGCCTTCTACGAAGAGCAGATGGAGGACGCGTACGAGACGGGCGTGATGTTCTCGCTGCACGTCAAGGCGACGATGATGAAGGTCAGCCACCCGATCGTCTTCGGGCATGCGGTGAAGATCTTCTACAAGGAGGCGTTCGCCAAACACCAGGCGCTTTTCGACGAGCTCGGCGTCAACGTCAACAACGGGCTGGTCGATCTGTACAACAAGATCGAGTCGCTGCCCGCCTCGCAGCACGACGAGATCATCCGCGACCTGCACGCCTGCCATGAACACCGCCCCGAGCTGGCCATGGTCGATTCGGCCAAAGGGATCACCAACTTCCATTCGCCAAGCGACGTGATCGTGGACGCGTCGATGCCCGCGATGATCCGCGCCGGCGGCAAGATGTGGGGCGCCGACGGGCGGCAGAAGGACACCAAAGCCGTCAACCCAGAGTCCACGTTCTCCCGGATCTACCAGGAAGTCATCAACTTCTGTAAGACGCACGGGGCATTCGATCCGGCGACGATGGGCACCGTCCCCAACGTCGGGCTGATGGCGCAGCAGGCGGAGGAGTACGGCTCGCACGACAAGACGTTCGAGATCCCCGAGGACGGCGTCGCCAACATCGTCGACCTCGACACCGGGGAGGTCCTGATGACGCAAAACGTGGAGGAGGGCGACATCTGGCGCATGCCCGTCGTCAGGGACGAAGCGATCCGCGACTGGGTCAAGCTGGCCGTCACGCGGGCGCGCAACTCGGGCATGCCGGTGGTGTTCTGGCTGGACGTGGAGCGTCCGCACGAGAACGAGATGAGGAAGAAGGTCTACACGTACCTCGCCGATCACGACACCGAGGGTCTCGACATCCAGATCATGTCGCAGGAACGAGCGATGCGGCACACGATCGAGCGGGCGATGCGCGGGCAGGACACCATCGCCGCCACCGGCAACATCCTGCGCGACTACCTCACCGACCTCTTCCCGATCCTGGAGCTGGGCACCAGCGCCAAGATGCTGTCGATCGTGCCGCTGATGGCCGGCGGCGGAATGTACGAAACGGGGGCGGGCGGTTCGGCGCCCAAGCACGTCCACCAATTGGTCGAGGAGAACCACCTGCGCTGGGATTCGCTGGGCGAATACCTGGCGCTGGGCGCTTGTTTCGAAGACATCGGTATCAAGACCGATAACGAGCGCGCCAAGATTCTGGGCAAGACGCTGGATGCCGCGATCGGCAAGCTGTTGGACAACAACAAGAGCCCGTCGCGCAAGACCGGTGAACTCGATAACCGCGGCAGCCAGTTCTACCTGGCACTGTACTGGGCGCAGGAACTTGCCGCGCAATCCGACGACGAAGAGTTGCGCAAGCACTTCGCCGCGCTGGCCGACTCGTTGAGCCGGAACGAGGATGTCATCGTGGCCGAACTCGCCGAGACGCAGGGCGAGACGGCCGACATCGGCGGCTACTACCAGCCGGACAGCGAGAAGACGACCGCAGTGATGCGGCCGAGCAAAACGTTCAATGAAGCGCTAGCGGCTTCGCAAGGCTGACGCTGCAAGGAGGAAGTCGGACTCGATATGTCCAATGAACCCAAGATCAAAGTCGAAGGCCCCGTAGTAGAGCTCGACGGTGACGAGATGACCCGCGTCATCTGGAAGCTGATCAAGGACATGCTGATCCTTCCCCACCTCGACATCAATCTGGACTACTACGACTTGGGCATCGAGCACCGCGACCGCACCGACGACCAGGTGACGATCGACGCGGCATATGCCATCAAGAAGCACGGCGTGGGCGTCAAGTGCGCGACGATCACTCCTGACGAGGCACGCGTCCAGGAATTCAACCTGAAGAAGATGTGGCTGTCGCCGAACGGCACGATTCGAAACATCCTGGGCGGCACCATCTTCCGCGAGCCGATTGTGATCTCGAACGTGCCTCGGCTGGTTCCGGGCTGGACCAAGCCGATCGTCATCGGTCGTCACGCATTCGGCGACCAGTACCGGTCGACCAACTTCAAGGTCGACCAGCCCGGCACCGTCGCGATAACTTTCACTCCCGCAGACGGTAGCGAGCCGATCGTGCACGAGATGGTGTCGATTCCCGCCGACGGCGGCGTCGTGATGGGGATGTACAACTTCAAGGACTCCATCCGGGACTTCGCGCGCGCGTCGTTCTCGTACGCCCTGAACGCGAAATGGCCGCTGTATCTGTCCACCAAGAACACCATCCTCAAGGCCTACGACGGCATGTTCAAAGACGAGTTCCAGCGCATCTACGAAGAGGAATTCAAGGACAAGTTCGAAGCCGAAGGGCTGACGTACGAGCACCGGCTGATCGACGACATGGTCGCCGCTTGCCTCAAGTGGGAGGGCGGCTACGTCTGGGCCTGCAAGAACTACGACGGCGACGTCCAGTCCGACACTGTCGCGCAGGGCTACGGCTCACTGGGATTGATGACGTCGGTGCTGATGACTGCCGACGGTAAGACGGTCGAGGCCGAAGCCGCCCACGGCACCGTCACCCGGCACTACCGCCAGTACCAGGCCGGCAAGCCGACCTCAACCAACCCGATCGCGTCGATCTTTGCCTGGACGCGTGGACTGCAGCACCGCGGCAAGCTGGACGGCACACCCGAGGTGACCAAGTTCGCCCAGACGCTGGAAGGGGTCGTCATCTCCACGGTGGAGGGCGGCAAGATGACCAAGGACCTCGCCATCCTCATCGGTCCCGACCAGGAGTGGCAGAACAGCGAGGAGTTCCTCATCTCGATCGCCGAGAACCTCGAAAAGGAGCTGGCTAACTAGCCGGTGGGTTATCGACCGCTCGCATCGGCCGGCTGTGCTCGTCGATGAATTCGGAGATGACCTGAGTGACACGCCCGGGCGCCTCGAACATCGGAATGTGCCCCACGCCGTCGAGCTTGGTGACCCGGTGATTTTCGTCCGGCAGGTGGGTGGTGAAATGCCGGCTGAATCGGGGTGCGGGGACGATCCGATCCTTTTCGCAGATCACCAAATGCGCGGGAACGGCGTTGAGCGCGAGCTCCCGCAGGCCGTGCAGCAGCGTCGCCTTGACCAGCAGCTGGAAGTAGGCGGGACAATGTGCGACGTCGTCGATGATGGCGCTGAGCTGGCGCTCGCTGACGCCGCCCGGCGATGCGCTGATCGCGTAGGTGGCCAGCCGGCGACTGAAGGGCAGGTGTAACACACGCGGCCCGAACGCCCAGGCGAGCACGAGCATCGGAATACCCAGGATGAACTTGGCGATCACCTCGAACTTGGCCGGGGTCCACCGCGTCCAGCCGCCGGCCGGGGCGATGCCGGTGACGCTGCGCGCCCGCCCACGCCGCTCCAGTTCGAAGGCGACCCAGCCGCCCAGTGAGTTGCCGACGATGTGGGCGGTTTTCCAGCCCAGTTCGTCCATCTGGCGCTCCACGTGATCGGCGAGCACCGCCGACGACAGGAACCAGGTGCCGGCGGACGGCCCGCCGTTGTGGCCGGCCATGGTCGGGGCGAAGACCTCGTAGCGCCCGGTGTCGGCCAGCTGCTGGGCCACGTCCTCCCATACCGTCTGCGACAGCAGGAATGGATGCAGCAGCAGGACCGGCTCTCCAGAACCAAGGTGGATCGGCGAACGGGGCGTCATATTGCCGACACTAAAGGTGGTACCGGCGGTACCGCAAGCAAGGGGTGACCGGTGGTCGAACTGCGTGGTGTCTTCGTGAAAAGATCGGGGCATCATGAGCACCGCTACCGGACCCAGCCGGATTTTCTCCGGCGTGCAGCCCACGTCTGATTCGCTTCACCTCGGTAACGCGTTGGGTGCCATCACCCAGTGGGTCGCGCTGCAGGACGACCACGACGCGTTCTTCTGCGTCGTCGACCTGCACGCCATCACCGTCCCGCAGGATCCCGAGGCCCTGCGACGCCGGACCTTGGTGACTGCCGCGCAGTACCTGGCGCTGGGTATCGATCCGGATCGCAGCACCGTTTTCGTGCAAAGCCACGTGCCTGCCCACACCCAGTTGGCGTGGGTGTTGGGCTGCTTCACCGGTTTCGGGCAGGCCTCGCGGATGACGCAGTTCAAAGACAAGTCGGTGCGTCAGGGCAGCGACTCCACCACCGTCGGCCTGTTCACCTACCCGGTGTTGCAGGCCGCCGACGTACTGGCATACGACACCGATCTGGTGCCGATCGGCGAGGACCAGCGACAGCACCTCGAGCTGGCGCGCGACGTCGCGCAGCGCTTCAACGCGCGCTTCCCAGACACGTTCGTGGTTCCAGACGTGCTCATTCCCAAGATCACCGCCAAGATCTACGATTTGGCCGACCCGACGTCGAAGATGAGCAAGTCGGCGGCCACTGACGCCGGGTTGATCAACCTGCTCGACGATCCAGCGTTGTCCGCCAAGAAGATTCGCTCGGCCGTGACAGACAGCGAACGCGAGATCCGCTTCGACACTGACGCCAAACCGGGCGTGTCAAACCTGCTGAGCATCCAATCGGCGGTCACCGGCGTCGACATCGGCAAGCTCGTCGAGGGCTACGCCGGGCGCGGTTACGGTGACCTGAAAAAGGACACCGCCGAGGCCGTCGTCGAGTTCGTCAGACCGATCAAGACCCGGGTCGACGAATTGATGGCCGATCGAACCGAATTGGAGGTTGTGCTGGCGGCCGGCGCGGAGCGCGCCCAGGATGTGGCCGGAAAAACGGTCCAGCGGGTTTACGATCGGCTGGGGTTCCTTCCGCAACGGAGGTAGCAGGATTCACCATGACCCAACCGGCCGAGCCTGGATTCCTGGATCGGCTGCGGGCCCGGTTCGGCTGGTTCGACCATGTGATGCGCGCCTACGAGCGCTTCGACGACCGCAACGGCAGCTTCTTCGCCGCCGGCCTCAGTTACTACACGATCTTCGCGTTATTTCCCTTGCTGATGGTCAGTTTCGCGGTCGTCGGATTCACGCTGTCTCGGCGGCCCCAGCTGTTGAGCTCGATTCAGAACCATATCCACGCCTCCGTGCCCGGTGCGCTGGGTCAGCAGCTGGTCGAGTTGATGAATTCGGCCATCGACGCGCGAGCGTCCGTCGGTGTCATCGGTGTCGCGACAGCGGCCTGGGCCGGTCTGGGTTGGATGTCACACCTTCGGCAAGCGCTGACCGAGATGTGGTGGGAGCAACGCATCGACTCACCGGGTTTCGTGCGCAACAAAATGTCCGATCTGTTGGCGATGCTGGGCACATTCGTGGTGCTCATGGCCACCGTTGCGTTGAGCGCGCTCGCCCACACCGCGCCGATGTCGGCGGTACTGAGGTGGTTTGGGATACCCCAGTTTTCGGTGTTCGACCTGATCTTCAGGGTGATTTCGCTGTTGGTGTCGTGGTTGGTCTCCTGGCTGCTGTTCACCTGGATGATCGCCCGGCTGCCCCGTGAAAAGGTAAGCCTGGTCGCCTCGATGCGGGCCGGGTTGATGGCGGCGATCGGCTTCGAACTTTTCAAAGAAGTGGGATCGATCTACTTGCAGACAGTGCTGCGCAGCCCGGCGGGAGCCGTGTTCGGTCCGGTGCTGGGTTTGATGGTGTTCGCCTACATCACCGGCTATCTCGTCTTGTTCTCCACCGCGTGGGCCGCTACCGCCTCCAATGATCCGCGCTCCAAACCCGTCGACCCTCCGGTACCCGCGGTCATCGCCCCGCGGGTACAGCTGCACGAGGGGCTCAGCACACGTCAGACGCTTAGTGCGATGGCCGCGGGAGCAGTTGGCGCGCTGGCCTTTTCCCGCTTGACCCGCCGGCTGCGCTAGCTGACTAGCCGGTGCCGGCGTTGTCCAGCTCCGCGCGCATTTTGTTGGCGAACACGCTGACCGCTTTGAGCGGGCGCAGCATGACGGTGATCGTGTCGATCAGGCCGTCCGCCCGCGTGTGCACGAAATCGCAGCCCTGGATCTTCAGCCCGTCCACGGTGGCGTTGAACATCAGCGCGTGATCACCGGCGTGCTCTCCGCGCATCTCCGTGTCGAAGCGAAAATCGTTGAGGGTGTTGGCGACCGCGCAGATAATCGCCGCGACCATGTCCCGGCCATGGTAGGGCCGGTGCGCGATCGGGCTGTGCAGAACGGCGTCTTCGGCGAACAGGTCGCCAATGGTGTCAAATTCGCCGGACTCGACGGCGGCGCGAAACACATGCACGGGTCACGCTCCCAGCGCTCGGCCGACGGAAACCGTGACGGCTGCGATGAAGATCGCCACGGTGGCCGCGACGTTGCGAGGTTCGCGAAGATAGGCATGCGAGGCGATCGCGCCCACCATGACGATCGCGAAGCCGGCCGCGGCGGCCGGGGTGAGAAATTCCGCGACACCGACAAGCCTGGGCGCGAGAATGCCGATGGCACCCAGCAGTTCACAGAACGCGGTGACGCGGATGACCGGCACTGGAAATGGCGTGACGCCGGTTTGCCCGCTGGCGATGAGACGGTCTTTGGGCCGGCTGATCTTCTCCAGCCCGGAGGCGGTGAAGATCGCGGCGAGCGATCCCTGCAAGGTCCATAGCAGCGCATTCATGATGACCTCCTACGTTGATGGCGGTTCACATGTATGACGCGGCCGCGGCGCGAGATGTGACACGGCGGGTCGGCTAGTCGCCTACCCGCCAACCGCCGCGCACCATGACGGCCCTGACCTGCAAATCACGATCCAATACAACAAGATTGGCATCATCGCCTTGCCGCAGCCTGCCCACCCGCTTGAGGCCGACAGCCCGAGCCGGCGTCGCGGAGGTCATCTGCACCGCGGCGGCCAGCGCCGCATCGGGGTCCGCACCGAGCTGGACAACGGCCCGGAAAAGCCGATCCATGGTGGCCGTGCTGCCGGCGATCGTCGAAGTTCCGCGCACCCGCGCCACACCGGACACCACGTCGATCGCCACCGCGCCGAGCCGAAACGCTCCGTCGTCGCAGCCGGCCGCCGCAATGGCGTCGGTGATCACCGCGACCCGGTCGGGCCCGGCCGCCTGGATCACCGCGCGCATCATCGCGGGGTGCACGTGCACGCCGTCGGCGATGAGCTCCACGGTCACCCGCGGGTCCTGCAGCAACGCGAGCGCGGGCCCGGGCTCGCGATGGTCCAGCGGGGGCATTGCGTTGAACAGATGCGTGCCGATCGTAGCGCCCAGGGCGACGGCGTGTTTGGTCTGCTCGTAGGTCGCATCCGTATGTCCCACGGCGACAACAACACCCGCGCCCAGAAAGCGCCGGATCGCGTCGTCACTTCCGGGCCGTTCGGGCGCCAGCGTGACCATTCGGATCGTGCCGGCGCCGGCGGCGAGCACCGCGTCGATCTCGGCGGGGTCGGGGTCGCGCATCTGAGCGTGGTCGTGCGCTCCGCAACGAGCCACGCTCAGCCACGGCCCCTCCAGGTGAATGCCCGCGACGGTGCCCTGCCGGGTCGCGTCGGCCAGTGCGCGCACGCCGGCGATCAGCTCCGCGGGCGAGGTAGTGACCAGACTGGCCAGCGTCGTGGTGGTGCCATGCGCCAAGTGGAACCCGGCGGCCTCGGCGATTTCCTCGGCCTGTAGGTAAGAGCCGCCGCCACCACCATGCACATGCATGTCGATAAAGCCTGGCACCACAACACAATCGGGGAATTCACTGTCGGCCGTCCGCTGCGCCGGACCGGACCCGCAGGTGAGGATCTGGGCACCGGATGTCTCCACCCATCCGGGCCGGCAGACCCGCCCGTCGAGCACCACGGTGCCCGCGCTGATCACGGCCATCGGCCACCGTTTTCCCAGAAGTGCCGGATCTCTTCCAGCTGTCGGCCCTTGGTCTCCGGGGCATACCGGTAGACAAAGGCGAAAGCGACCACCGCGAGAACCGCGAACACCGCGAAAGTCCCCGCGCCGCCGAGGGAATGCAGCATGGTCAAGAAGGAGGCTGCAACGATCGCGTTGGCCACCAGGTTGGACGTGAGCATCGTGCTCGACCCTATGGACCGTAGCCGGGACGGGAAACTTTCGCTGGCGTACACCCAGCCCAGGGAGCCGAAACCCAAGGTGTAGCCGATGATGAACAGCAGTACGCCAGCGAACCCGAAAAGCAGTCCGGCACCGCCGAGATGACCCTGGGCGAACACGGCCATCAGGACGGCGTCGGCGGCAATCATCATGGCGATGCCGGACAACAGGATTGGGCGCCGGCCCAGCCGGTCGACGAGAAGCAGCGAGGTGCACACGGCCGCCAAACCGGCGATCTGAACCAGCGCCGGCAGAGCCAGCAGCGCGAAATTGCCCGTGAAGCCCATGGCTTCGAATATTCGGGGGCTGTAGTAGATGATTGCGTTGATCCCGGTGATCTGGATCAGGAAACCGAGCGTGACTACGAAGATGGTGGCCCGCGAATACGGCCGTCGCAGCATCTCGGCCATGCCGCCACGACCCTCGCTCAAGGCGCGGCCGATCTCGGCAAGCTCCTCGTCGACGTGCGCGTCCGGCTCAACTCGCAACAAAGCCCGACGGGCGTCGTCGACCCGGCCCTTGAGCAGGTACCACCGCGCGGTATCGGGCATCCGAATCAACAAGGGCAGCAGGAGCGCTGCGGGTACGGCGGCCAGGCCCAGCATCCACCGCCAGCTGTGGGTACCGGCCAGCAGGTAACCGGTCAGGTAGCCGATGATCAGCGCGCTGACGATCGCCAGTTGGTAGGCCGTCAGAAGCGAGCCGCGCACCGCTGCCGGAGCCGATTCCGCCACGTATACCGGGACGACCACCACCGTCACGCCGATGGTCAGACCGAGCAGCAGTCGCGCCACCAGCAGCATCGGCAGCGAGACCGAGGCCGCACCCAGCAGTGCGAATACCGCGTAGCCCACGGTGATCAGCACCATCGACTTCTTGCGGCCGATCGCGTTGGCGAGCACGCCGCCACCGAGTGCTCCGGCGATCTGGCCGATCACCACCATCGTCGTCAGCAGTTCTTGTTGCCGTGTCGTGAGTCCGAAGTCCTCGGTGACGAACAGCTGCGCGCCGGCAATGATGGACAGGTCGTATCCGTAGATGACGCCGAGGCTGGCCGCGGTGAGCCCAACCCGCGTTGAACCGCTCAGCTGGGCCGTACCCGGTCGCGCAGCACCTCGATGACGCGCTCGGGTATCTCGGGTGTGATGCACGGTCTCACGAGCCGGCCCACATGGAGAATCAGCAGCGTCCGTTTGCGTCCCCGACGCCGATCCAGCGGAAACCAGTAGCGGGGGTCGGATGCTCCCCAAATGCGGCCCTTGCCGGATGCCCGTCTCATCGGCCGAGCCTTGACGCCCTGGATTTTGGTGTAGGCGATCCGCTTGGGCCCAGCCCACGGGAAGTAATAGCGGCGAATCGTGATTCCGTCCTCATCGAGCCGAAGGCCGGCATCTTCGTACAGGGCTTCAGTCACTTGCACGACGGTGCCACAGCGAAGTTGGGTGGTCAACGGTGCTGGTGCTGAGGGCGCCGGTTCATCGAGCGCGCGACCATGATCAACGCGAACACGATGACGGTGCCGATGACGGCCACGCCCACCCGCACCGGCAGTGCGTCCGCCGACGGCAAGAACCCGGCGGCCTGGGCGCCGTTGCCTTGCCGGTCAGCCGCAGCGTCCGGCTTGGTGGCTATCAGCGAGGGGTCGGGTTCGATCAGGTTGCCGACCTGGGTGCCGGCCGGGGTGCTGAAACCGTAGTCCAGTAGATGGGCGGCCTGCTCCCACGGCGCGATCGGCTGCCGGGTCCCGTGCAGCAGCACCGCCATCAGCCGTCGCCCGTTGTGGTTGGCCGCACCCACGAAGGTCTGGCCGGCGTCGTCGGTATAGCCGGTCTTGCCGCCCAGCGCGCCCGGATACTTGTAGAGCAGCTGGTTGTCGTTTTCCAGCTCGTAGCCGGGATGGTCGCCGTGGCCGGGGAAGTCGAACGTCCGGGTGGCGACGATGTCGGCGAAGGTGGGGTTCTGCCAGGCATACCGGTAGAACAGCCCGATGTCGTAGGCCGAGGTGCTCATGCCGGGCCCGTCCAGTCCCGACGGCGTTGCCACCCGGGTATCCTGGCCGCCGAGCTTGGCGGCCAACACGTTGATCTTCTCCACCGCCTGCTGCATCCCGCCCAACTGTATGGCCAGCGCGTGCGCAGCGTCATTGCCGGAGTGCATCAGCAGCCCGTGCAGTAGCTGGTTGACGGTGTACGTACCGCCGTCGTCCACACCAACTTTGGTGCCTTCGGCGGCCGCGTCCTCAGGGGTTCCGACGATCGACTTGTTGAGCGGCAGCGCGTTCATGGATGCCATCGCCACCAGCACCTTGATGATGCTGGCCGGGCGGTGACGGGCGTGCGGGTCCTTGCCGGCGATGACGGCGCCGCTGTCCAGATCCGCCACCAGCCATGCCTCGGCGGAGACGTCGTTCGGCAGCGGCGGGGTGCCGGGCGCGGCGATGATGCCGCAGCTGCCCAGTGCCTCGCCGCCGACCGGCTTGGGGGGTACCGCCAGCGGGATCGGCGGGTCACCGGCTTGGGGGACCTCCGACGAGTCCACCGCGGGCGGGGTGGTCACCTTGTACGGGCAGTTGGCGGGACCGGCACTGGGTCCCGGGCTGGGCTCGGCGGATGCGCGCGGTAGGCCCATCGCCGCTGGCGCTGCGATCATGAAAACCGCCGCTGCCAGGCACGATGCGGAATGTACGAGAGCTCTTGAGCGGGCCATGTGAGTGCAGAGTAGGCGATCAACCGCCCGATTCCGGGGAGCCGCGCTGTGACTGATGAGGCAGAAGTTACAAGTACATCCGCACGAGCGGGGACACCGCCGAACCACTACGCTGGCGTGATCAGCGCGATAAACGCCAACGCCCACCGACGTCCAAAGGGTTTGCCATTCCAAAAGATCGAATGTGGTCAAAGTGGCGGCGCAACCGCGATGGCACCGGTGATACGCCGCGATCGCTGAAACAACTGCTCAAGCAGGTCGAGAAGCGGACCCAGGTTCGGGCCTCCGGGTTCGACCAGGTATTGGCAGAACTGAAGCTGCATCGCGACACCACAGCCGATCCCGACCTGCGTTCTGCGCTCGCCTGGCTTTGCAACGCGCAAACGCGGATGGCGAACAACCCGACCACGGCGCATTCTCGGGAGGTGTTGCTGGCCGCGTACGAGGTCAATCGGATCCTCGCTACTGCGTCTGAGACTCCTCGTTGAGCACGCTGCGCAGGATGGCCTCGATGGTGTCGAACTCGGTCTGACCGGCAATCAGTGGGAGGGAAGTTACCAACTGGGTTTACAGCTTGGTGGCTGCCAGGTCGACGTGAGCGATGGCCGGGAAGCTGATCGTGCCCATCCACAGCTTGCCGGCCGCCTCGACCACACCGGTGACGGCGCCGAAGTCCGGATGCTTGGTGCGCAGGCCGGCGACTGCCGCACCACTGTCGGGATCGAACCCGACCGCCCAGACCTCCGGCTTGATCTGCGGTTGCAGCTTATCGGGCAGTCGCCACGCCAACTTGCGGATGATCGGGGCCCGCGGCAACATCCATTCGAGCGCGGCGTTCACCTGGGCAACCATCGCGGTCCAGATTCGGCCGTCGGCACCGGTGGACAGGTTGTCGGGCATTCCGGGCAGATTCACCGCCAACCGTGTCACCGATCCGGCCTGCGGCCCGGCCAGCCAGTACTTCGACAGCCGGCGCGCCTGGGTCTCGGCGAATACCAACGCCGACCCATCGGCCGTCGGCGTCAACCCGTTGGCGAAGTACAGTCCGTCGACCAGCGTGGTGACGGTGCCGTCCGTCTGGAGCCGGAACAAGCCGCCGCGGCCGCGTGCCTGCACGATCGGGGCGGTAAAGTTATCGAATCCAAAGTCGCACGTCGACTCGGTGAAATAGATTGTGCCGTCCGGTGTCTCGGTGACGTTCGAGCAGAACTTGAGCTGTCTGCCAGCGACCGATTCGACAAGCACGTCCAGCGTGCCGCTGGTCGGGTCGAGGGCGAGCAATCCACGATGGCTGTCGCAAATTAATACCCGGCCGGCGCGAGCGATGTGCAGACCGAGTGGTCGCCCGCCAGTGTCGGCAATGACTGTGGGCTCGCCGCCTTCGGTTGGAATCCGCACGATCCGCCCGTCCTCCAGACCTGTCCACAATTGGCCGGCCGTGTCGACGACGACATCCTCGGGCCCGTTCCCGGGCAGCGGGACGACGGTGATACTCGGCGTCGGCATGTCCGGCAAGGGATCGACCGGTGGCGGCTGCCACCGGACTGGGTCGATAGGTGGTTTGCGAACCATGCCAAGGACTTTAGAGCCGCGCTTGGGTTTCAGTAAGCACGCTGCGCAGGGTGGCTTCAATGGTGTCGAACTCGGCCTGACCGCTGATCAGCGGCGGCGCCAACTGGATGACCGAATCGCCGCGGTCGTCGGTGCGGCAGTACAACCCGGCCTCGAACAGCGCCGACGACACCCGGCCCAGCAGCGGCCGGCGTTCCTCGTCGCTGAAGGTCTGCTTGGTCGCCTGATCCTTGACCAGCTCGACGCCGTAGAAGTACCCTTCGCCGCGCACATCGCCGACGATGGGCAGGTCGTACAACTTCTCCAGGGTGGCGCGGAAGCCGGGCGCGTGGGTTTTGACGTGATCGTTGAGGCCCTCGCGCTCGAAGATGTCCAGGTTGGCCAGCCCGACGGCGGCCGACACCGGATGCCCGCCAAAGGTGTAGCCGTGCGGAAACATCGTCTTGCCATCATCGAACGGCTCGAACAACCGGTCGCTGGCGATCATCGCGCCGATCGGTGAGTAGCCCGACGTCATCCCCTTGGCGCAGGTGATCATGTCGGGCACGTAGCCGAAGTCGTCACAGGCGAACATCGACCCGATCCGGCCGAACGCACAGATCACCTCGTCGGAGACCAGCAGTACGTCGTACTCGTCGCAGATCTCGCGTACCCGCTCGAAGTAGCCCGGCGGTGGCGGGATGGAGCCGCCGGCGTTCTGCACCGGTTCCAGGAACACCGCTGCGACGGTCTGGGGCCCCTCGAACTCGATGGCCTCGGCGATCCGGTCGGCGGCCCACTGCCCGAAGGCTTTCGGGTCGGTGTGGAACGGCTCCGGCGCGCGGTAGAAGTTGGTGTTGGGCACCCGGAAACCGCCGGGCGTCACCGGCTCGAACGGTGCCTTGTACAACGGCAGCCCGGTGATCGCCAGGGCGCCCTGGGTGGTGCCGTGGTAGGCGACCGATCGCGAAATCACTTTGTGTTTCCCGGGTTTGCCGGTGAGCTTGAAGTACTGCTTGGCCACTTTCCACGCGGTCTCGACGGCCTCGGTGCCCCCGGTGGTGAAGAACACCCGGTTCAACTCGCCCGGCGCGTAGTGTGCCAGACGCTCGGCGAGCTCGATCGCGGTCGGGGTGGCATATCCCCACAGCGGGAAGAACGCCAGAGTGCCGGCCTGCCGGGCGGCGACCTCGGCGAGTTCGGCACGGCCGTGACCGACTTGCACCGTGAACAGACCGGACAGCGCGTCCAGGTAGCTCTTGCCGCGGTCGTCGAAGATGGTGACGCCCTCGCCGCGAGCGATGATCGGCGGCGTGAAGTCCGGGCCGTGCCGGGTGAAATGGCACCACAAATGGCGGTCGGCCTTGGCTGAAAGATTCTGATTCATATTGTCAGCGAGCGTAACGCTACCCTCGCTGACCCGGCTCCTCACTCGCGCCGTTCGGCGCTCGCTGTCGCCGGGCTAAGCTCGATGGCCCGGCTCCTCACTCGCGCCGTTCGGCGCTCGCTGTCGCCGGGCTAAGCTCGATGGCCATGACCTCAACGCAGGTCACCGAATTCGAGGCCCTGCGGCCGCATCTCATGGCGGTCGCCTACCGGCTGACCGGCACCGTCGCCGATGCCGAGGACATCGTCCAGGAAGCCTGGTTGCGCTGGGACTCGGCCGAGACCGGCGGCGCTATCGCCGATTTGCGGGCTTGGCTGACCACCGTGGTGAGCCGGCTCGGTCTGGACAAGCTGCGGTCGGCGGCGCACCGTCGTGAGACCTATACCGGCAATTGGCTACCCGAGCCGGTGGTCACCGGGTTCGCCGGTTCTCAAGACGCGGATCCGCTGTCTGCCGTGGTGGCCGCCGAGGATGCCCGGTACGCGGCGATGGTGGTGCTGGAGCGACTCACTCCGGATCAGCGGGTCGCGTTCGTATTGCACGACGGGTTCGCCGTGCCGTTTGCGGAAGTCGCCGGGGTGCTGGGAACCAACGAGGCGGCAGCCCGGCAGCTGGCATCGCGGGCCCGTAAGGCCGTCGCCGCCGAGCCACCTCCGGAACCCGACCCGTCCCATAACGAGGTGGTTGGCCAGCTGATGGCCGCGATGGCCGCCGGCGACGTGGAGGCCGTAGTGGCGTTGTTGCATCCCGGCGTGACCTTCACCGGCGATTCGAATGGCAAGGCGCCGACGGCAGTTCACGTTATCCACGGGCCGGACAAGGTGGTCCGGTTCATGCTCGGCCTGGCCCGCCGCTACGGTCCCGCGTTTTATTCGGCCCATCAGCTGGGGCTGGTCAACGGCGAACTGGGCATCTACACGGCCGGCTTCCCAGCCGGTGACGGCTACCGGGAGATGTGCCCGCGGGTAATGGCGATGACGGTGCGCGACGGAAAGGTCTGCGCCCTATGGGATATCGCCAACCCGGACAAGTTCACCGGCTCTCCGCTGCGGGACTCGCCTCGCTGACCCACGGAATGCGGCATGCGTCACCGGAATTGAAGCCCTGCTCGGTGATGCCCAGCGCGGAGTTCATCCGCGCCCGCATGTTCTCCACCCCGATCTGATAGGTCAGCTCGAACACTCCCGCATCACCGAAACGGGCCCGCAGGTCGGCGACTTGCTCATCGGTGACGGTGTGCGGGTCGGTGGTCATCGCATCGGCGTAGGCGATGGCGGCGCGCTCGTCGTCGGTGAATGCCGTTGAGGTGGCGTAGTTGTCGATGTCTTTGAGACGCTGGATGTCGAGGCCGTCCAGGCGCTGCAGCATGGACCCGAAGTCGACGCACCACGAGCAGCCGATCTTCCGCGCGGTCCAGAACACCGCGAGCTCACGCACGCTGACGGGCAACGTCTTCGACGCCCGGTCGATCATGGTCTCGTGCACGGCGCCGGCGATCATCAGCTTACGATGATGCGCCGCGACGGCGAACGGTTCGGGGACCTGGCCGTAGCGGCGCTTGGCGACCCGGTACATCACGCGGGTCAGCAGGCCGGCGCGGTTGGGGGGCAGGGGCTCGATGCGGGTTTTCGGTGTCATACCCGTCAGACGAGACAGACCCCGAGAGTGTGACGGCCCTCAGCGCGTGAACATCAGCGCGCGCTTGACCTCCTGGATCGCCTTCGTTACTTCGATGCCACGTGGGCAGGATTCGGTGCAGTTGAACGTGGTCCGGCACCGCCACACGCCGTCGACCTCGTTGAGGATGTCGAGGCGCTCCGCGGCGGCCTCGTCGCGGCTGTCGAAGATGAAGCGGTGCGCGTTGACGATTGCGGCGGGACCGTAGTAGCTGCCCTCGTGCCAGAACACCGGGCAGCTGGTGGTGCAGCACGCGCACAGGATGCACTTGGTGGTGTCGTCGTAGCGGGCACGGTCGGTCGGGCTCTGGATCCGTTCTCGCGTCGGCGGGTTGCCACTGGTGATCAGGTACGGCTTCACCGCGCGGTAGGCATCGAAGAACGGCTCCATGTCGACCACCAGGTCCTTCTCCACCGGCAGCCCGCGGATCGGTTCGACCGTGATGGTCAGTGTTTTTCCAGGCTTGCCCGCCTTCCCGTTCTTTTTCTGAGGCAGTAGATCGCGCATCAGCACCTTGCAGGCCAGCCGGTTGACGCCGTTGATGCGCATGGCGTCGGAGCCGCACACCCCGTGCGCGCAGGATCGCCGGAAAGTGAGCGTGCCGTCGAGATAGCTCTTGATGTAGATGAGCAGGTTGAGCAGCCGGTCACTGGGCAGGCAGGGCACCCGGAAGCTTTGCCAGCCACCGGTTTTCGCGAAGGCATCGGGGTCGTCCGGGTTGAACCGGGCGATCTTGACGGTCACCATCACCGCGCCTTCCGGGATCGGCGGCAAGGGAGGTTCGAGCGTTGACTGGATCTGTGGTGCCCCCTCTGCTTCGAAGCTGTCGCCTTCGGCCATCAGTACTTCCGCTCCTTGGGTTCGTAGCGAGTCTGCACCACGGGCTTGAAGTCCAGCGCGATGTCGCTGAGCAGATCGGTGCCCTGCTTGTAGGCCATGGTGTGGCGCATGTAGTTGACGTCGTCGCGGTTCGGATAGTCTTCGCGGGCATGCCCACCGCGGGACTCCTTGCGATTCAAAGCGCCGACCACGGTGACTTCGGCCAGCTCCAGCAGGAAGCCCAACTCGATCGCTTCCAACAGGTCGCTGTTGAAGCGTTTTCCTTTGTCGTGCAAGGTGATTCGCGAGTACCGCTCCTTGAGCGCGTGGATGTCGGTGAGCGCTTGCTTCAGCGTCTCCTCGGTGCGGAAAACCGCGGCGTTGTTGTCCATCGACTGCTGCAGTGCGTTGCGGATATCGGCGACGCGTTCGTTGCCGTGCTCGGAGAGGATGTCGGCTACCCAGCCGACGACCATCGTCGCCGGCTCCGGTGGCATGTCGACGAAGTCGTGACCCTGCGCGTAGCTGGCCGCGGCGATGCCGGCCCGGCGGCCGAAGACGTTGATATCCAGCAATGAATTGGTGCCCAGCCGGTTGGCGCCGTGCACCGACACGCACGCGCACTCGCCGGCCGCGTACAGGCCCGGGACGGTAGAGGTGTTGTCCCGCAACACTTGTCCGGTGACGGTGGTCGGGATGCCACCCATCACGTAGTGGCACGTCGGATAGACCGGCACCAGCTCGTGCACCGGGTCCACACCCAGATAGGTGCGGGCGAACTCGGTGATGTCGGGCAGCTTGGCTTCCAGCACATCCTCGCCGAGGTGGCGGACGTCGATGTAGACGTAGTCTTTGTGCGGCCCGGCGCCGCGGCCCTCCAGGACTTCCAGCACCATCGAGCGGGCGACGATGTCACGGGGCGCCAGGTCGACGATGGTCGGGGCATAGCGCTCCATGAAGCGTTCGCCCTCGCCGTTGAGCAGCCGGCCGCCCTCGCCGCGCACGGCTTCGGAGATCAAGATGCCCAGGCCGGCCAGGCCGGTCGGATGGAACTGGTGAAACTCCATGTCCTCCAACGGAAGTCCCTTGCGGAAGACAATGCCGATACCGTCACCGGTCAGGGTGTGCGCGTTGGAGGTGGTCTTGTACATGCGGCCCGAACCGCCGGTCGCGATCACGACGGCCTTGGCGTGGAAGACGTGAATATCGCCGGTGGCCAGCTCGTAGGCGATCACCCCGGTGGCCACCGGGCCGGTCGGGGTCTGGGTGAGCGCCAGGTCGAGCGCGTAGAACTCGTTGAAGAACTCCACGTCGTGCTTGACGCAGTTCTGGTACAGCGTCTGCAGGATCATGTGGCCGGTGCGGTCGGCGGCGTAGCAGGCCCGGCGTACCGGGGCCTTGCCGTGGTCGCGGGTGTGCCCGCCGAAGCGGCGCTGGTCGATGCGGCCCTCGGGGGTGCGGTTGAACGGCATCCCCATCTTCTCCAGGTCGAGCACCGCGTCGATGGCTTCCTTGCACATGATCTCGACGGCGTCCTGGTCGCATAGGTAGTCGCCGCCCTTGACGGTGTCGAAGGTGTGCCATTCCCAGTTGTCGTCTTCGACGTTGGCCAGCGCGGCGCACATGCCGCCCTGGGCGGCACCGGTGTGGCTGCGGGTGGGGTAGAGCTTGGTCAGCACCGCGGTCCGCACCCGGGGTCCGGCCTCGACGGCTGCCCGCATTCCCGCACCGCCCGCACCGACGATCACCACGTCGTATCGGTGTTGCTGGATCACCGGTCGCCTTTCACGAGATGTTCGGGTCGAATGTCACCAGCACGTAAGTGCCCAGCACCAAAATGAATCCCATCGACAGCAGCAGCAGGCTGTTGAGCCAGAATCGGGTGCTGTCCTTGCGGCTGTAGTCGTCGATGATGGTGCGCAGCCCGTTGCCACCGTGCAACTGGGCCAGCCACAACAGCGCCATGTCCCAGATTTGCCAAAACGGAGAATGCCAGCGCTGCGCCACGTAGTTGAAGTCGATGCGGTAAACGCCGTTGTCCCACATCAGCATGATGAACAGATGTCCCAGGGCCAGGAACACCAGCGCGATGCCGGAAAACCGCATGAACAGCCACGCGAATTTCTCGAAGTTGGGTATGCCGGCACGGCGCCGGGGCGAGCGCGGATTGTCCAGGCTGGCCGGACGGTCATGGCTGCGCTGGTGTACCGGAGCTATCTCGCCCCGGCCGAGCTGAAGGTCGGGGCTGCTCATCGGAAGTAATCCCACATGTGGATGCCCAGCACCACCGCCACCGGAACCATGAGCAGCAGGTAGACGACGCCGACGATCCAGAACATCAGCCGCTGGTAGCGGGGGCCCTGCGACCAGAAGTCGATCAGGATGACCCGGATCCCGTTCAGCGCGTGAAATAGCACCGCGGCGATCAGACCGAATTCCATCAGGCCCACGATCGGGGTTTTGTAGGTCTGGATCACCTCGTTGTAGGTCTGCGGGCTCACCCGGACCAGGGCGGTATCCAAAACGTGTACGAACAAAAAGAAGAAGATCGCCGCACCGGTGATGCGATGCAGCACCCACGACCACATACCGGGATCCCCCCGATATAGGGTCCGCGGTGGCCGCCGCTTGCGCGACGGTGCTGATCGATGTAGCCGGATCCGCGGTTGTCGTCTGTGTACTCACTGAAATTCTCACCGCCTTCGTGAACAAGCCGGGCAACCGAGCTTAGCCCGGCAACGATGTAGGGCGGTAGCAGAACAGTCCGGCCAAAAACTCGTGTCGTGTCGGAGTTAGGGTGACTGCGTAAGCCAGCCCATTAAGTCAGCCCATCGGTGAGCGGGGACCGCGGTATGCCTGATATCGACTGGAACATGCTGAGGGACAACGCGATCCGAGCAGCAGCGGGAGCTTATGCGCCGTATTCGCGATTCCCGGTGGGTGCGGCCGCACTGGTCGACGACGGCCGTGTGGTCACCGGTTGCAATGTGGAGAACGTCTCATATGGTCTTGGTCTCTGTGCCGAGTGCGGTGTGGTGTGCGCCCTACATTCGACCGGTGGCGGTCGGCTGGTTGCGCTGGCGTGCGTGGACGCGCAAGGATCCCCGCTGATGCCGTGCGGGCGATGCCGTCAAGTGCTGCTGGAGCACGGCGGTCCCGAGTTGCTGATCGACCACCCGGCCGGGCCACGCCGCCTCGACGAGCTGCTGCCCGACGCCTTCACTGCCGACCTCCCACGGGAACGTTCTTGACCGACTTCGCATTCGACGCGCCGACGGTGATCAGAACCAAGCGCGACGGCGGCAGGTTGTCCGATGCCGCCATCGCGTGGGTCATCGACGCCTATACCCACGGCCACGTCGCCGACGAACAGATGTCGGCGCTGTTGATGGCGATCGTTTTACGCGAAATGGACCGCGGCGAGATCGCCAGTTGGACGGCGGCGATGCTGGCGTCAGGTGCGCGGATGGACTTCAGCGATCTGCGCCGCAACGGACGGCCGCTGCCGACGGTGGACAAGCATTCCACCGGCGGGGTCGGAGACAAGATCACCCTGCCGTTGGTGCCCGTCGTCGCCGCCTGCGGTGGGGCGGTGCCGCAGGCATCGGGCCGTGGGCTCGGGCATACCGGCGGCACCCTGGACAAACTGCAATCCATCGCCGGGTTCACCGCGGAGCTGTCTATGCAGCGGGTCCGCGAACAGCTTGTCGATGTCGGCGCGGCGATCTTCGCCGCGGGTGAGCTGGCGCCCGCGGACGCCAAGCTGTATGCGCTGCGTGATGTCACCGCCACCGTCGAGTCACTGCCACTGATCGCGAGCTCGGTGATGAGCAAGAAGTTGGCCGAGGGCGCCGGGTCGCTGGTGCTCGACGTGAAGGTCGGTTCCGGGGCGTTGATGACGTCGGAGGCGCAGTGCCGCGCGCTGGCGCACATCATGATCGAGTTGGGCGCCGCGTACGGGGTGCCCACGCGCGCGCTGCTGACCGACATGAACGTCCCGCTGGGGGCGACCGTCGGCAATGCGCTCGAGGTTGCCGAGTCCCTGGAAGTGCTGGCCGGCGGCGGGCCGCCCGACGTGGTGGAGCTGACGTTGCGGCTGGCCGGCGAGATGCTAGAACTTGCCGGGATCGACGGCGGCGATCCCGCGCAGACGCTGCGCGACGGGACCGCGATGGACCGATTTCGCCAGCTCATCGCGGCCCAGGGTGGTGATTTGTCGGTACCGTTGCCGATCGGTGCGCAGTCCGAGACCGTGACCGCCGGCCGGGGCGGCACAATGGGCGATATCGACGCGAAGGCAGTGGGGCTGACAGCATGGCGGCTCGGTGCGGGCAGATCCCGCCCGGGCGAACGGGTGCAGTTCGGGGCCGGCGTCAAAATCCATCGCCGTCCCGGCGAACCGGTCGCGGCCGGTGAGCCGTTGTTCACCCTCTACACCGACACCCCGGAACGCTTCGGCGCCGCGATGGCCGAGCTAGATGGCGGCTGGAGCGTTGGGGACACACCGCCGGTGCCGCGGCCGCTGATCATCGATCGGATCACCAAGTGACCACACCTTTGGATCTGCAGCAGATCAGAAAAGCGCCGAAGGCCCTGCTGCACGATCACCTCGACGGTGGGCTGCGCCCGTCGACCGTGCTGGACATCGCCGGCCAGACCGGCTACGACGAGCTGCCCGCCGCCGATGCCGACGAGCTGGCCACCTGGTTTCGGACCCGGTCGCACAGCGGCTCGCTGGAGCGCTACCTGGAGCCGTTTTCACACACCGTGGCGGTGATGCAGACGTCCGAATCGCTGCATCGGGTGGCCTACGAGTGTGTGGAAGACCTGGCCGCCGATTCGGTGGTCTATGCCGAGGTGCGGTTCGCTCCCGAGTTGCACATCAACCGCGGTCTGTGTTTCGACGAGATCGTCGATGCCGTGCTGGCGGGTTTCGCCGATGGGGAGAAGGCATGCGCTGCCGCGGGCCGCCCCATTGTGGTACGCCTTTTGGTCACCGCCATGCGCCATGCCGCCGTATCCCGTGAGATCGCCGAGCTGGCGATCCGCTTCCGGGACAAGGGAGTGGTCGGGTTCGACATCGCCGGCGCCGAGGCCGGCAACCCGCCGACGCGGCACCTGGACGCTTTCGAATACATGCGAGATAACAACGCGCGCTTCACTATTCACGCGGGTGAGGCGTTCGGGTTGCCGTCCATCCACGAGGCGATCGCGTTCTGCGGCGCGGACCGGCTGGGCCACGGGGTGCGGATCGTCGACGACATCGATCTCGTCGAAGGCGGCCTCGAAGCTGGGGAGGTCCGGTTGGGCAGGTTGGCATCGATCCTGCGGGACAAGCGAATTCCGCTGGAGCTGTGCCCCAGCTCGAACGTGCAGACCGGCGCGGTCAAGAGCATCGCAGACCACCCGTTCGATCTGCTGGCCCGCTCGCGGTTCCGGGTGACCGTCAACACTGACAACCGGCTGATGAGCGACACCTCGATGAGCCTCGAAATGCACCGACTGGTCGAGGCGTTCGGCTACGGATGGAGCGATCTCGAGCGTTTCACCATCAATGCGATGAAGTCGGCGTTCATTCCCTTCGATGAGCGGCTGGCGATCATCGACGAGGTGATCAAGCCGCGGTACGCAGTATTGATCGGTTAGGCCGCCGACGCCTCCCGCTACCGGGGCAACCTGGTACGACTACGACGACCCGTCACGGCCTCGTAGAGCGCGATGAGGATGACGGCAGCGCCGACTCCAATGAAAAACGGAATCCAGGCGATTCCACCATTGGCATTGTGATAGCCGAATTGGCCAGCCACTGCCGAGCCGATCAAGCCGCCTACGGCGCCGATCAGAACCGTCATGATCATGCCGATGTTCTGCTTGCCCGGCATGACGAGACGCGCCACCACACCGATGACCGCGCCCACGATGATGGCGAGGATGATTGATCCGATCATTGCAACTCCCGTCGTAGCGGCTCCCCGAGTGGGCGCCATCTTCGACTGTGAGTTCCCCGAATCGACGTGCTCATAACAAAATTCGGGTCGGGCAACCGTGAACGGCGGCGTCCGGTTACCAGACGGCGTCGACGGCGAGGCCGATGGCCCGCACGGTGCTGGCGAGGTGGGTCCGCACGGCCTGCAGCGCCCGCTGCAGATCGCCGTCGCGCAGCGCTTCGGCGATACCGCGGTGCTCGTCGATGATCGTCGTCACGCGATTGGGATCGCGCAGCGCCGATTCGCCGATCATCCGCATCTGCCGGTCACGCAGCGATGAGTAGAACCCCGACAAAATGGCGTTCCCCGACTCTTCCAGGGTGACGGCGTGGAAGGCGCGGTCGGCGTCCAGGAAATCTCGCCAGTCGGTCGCACCGGCGGCATTGCGCTGCCGTTCCAGCTCGCCCGACAGCCGCTCGAACACCACGGCGCAGCCGGCGGAGCCACCTCCCACCACCTTGGTGGCCGCGAAATGCTCCAAAACCAGCCGCGCCTCGATCACCGCGCGGACCTCGTCGGGCGAAACGGGGACGACTAGGGCGCCACGCTGCGGATACAACCGGAGCAGCCCCTCCGCCTCAAGCCGCAGGAATGCCTCGCGCACCGGAGTGCGCGACATGCCCAGCGCGGTGGCGACGTCGCCCTCGCTGATCAGCTCCCCGCCGGGAAACGCTCCGGTGAGTACCTGGGCCTTGACGTATTCGAGTGCGCGGTCCTTGGCCGGGCCCGGACGCTGGTCAGTCGCCTTCTTCGCCACGGCGCCCCTTCTTGTAGCTGAGTCGTATCCCAACTGTGTCCATGACCGTACACGTTGACACTAAGATACAAGTTAGATACGATTTAAATACAAGAAGTACCTAAATATGAGGAAGGGCATGCAATGACCGTGAACTTGGATCCGACGATTCCGGCGCCGATGACGAATGTGGCCGAGTACGGGTTTGAGGGCCGGTTTGCGGATTGGGCCGACGACGCCTGCTACTTCGAGTACTCCAAGGCGGCCAACCCGATCGGCTCGGGGCACGCGCCGCAGGTCCCGGTTACCCGGTTCGGTCCCGAGATCTACATGGATGAGCCGACGGGTGTGGTTCCGTTGGATTTGTCCAGGGAGCTGGGCATGACGACCGGTACGGCGACCAGCCCGGCGCTGTTGGCCAACTTCCTGCGCATCCGCGCCGGTGAGCAGATCGACACCAGCCCGAACGCCACGTCGCAGCTGTACTACGTGCTCTACGGGCGGGGCTTTGCGGCGGTCGACGGACGGCTGGTCAAGTTTGAAAAGGGCGACTTTTTGACCTTGCCCGCCGGTGCCCGCACGGTGTTCTACGCCGACGCCGAGACCGCCATGTATTGGGTGCATGACGAGCCGCTGCTGCGGTATCTGGGTGTCGAGGCGCGCGAGCCCAAGTTCCGGGCGACCAAGTTCCGGCGTTCGGATGCGGTGGCCAAGTTGGAGGAGATCGCCGCCCGTCCCGGCGCCAACGAGAAGAGCAGGGTCAGCGTCTTGCTGGCCAATGAGAACCAGGAGCAGACGCTGACCATCACCCACGTGCTGTGGGCCATGTTCGGTGTGCTGCCGCCCCGGCAGGAGCAGCGCCCACACCGGCACCAGTCGGTCGCACTGGATCTGATCCTCGATGCCCCGCCCAGCGGCTGCTACACGTTGCTGGGGACGCGCCTCGACGAGCGCGGGAACATCGTCGAGCCGATCCGGGTGGACTGGCAGGCCGGCGGCGCGTTCACCACCCCGCCGGGCATGTGGCACGCCCACTTCAACGAGACCGATCAGCCCGCACACCTGATCCCCGTCCAGGATGCGGGGCTGCAGACCTACTTACGCAGCCTCGACATCAAATTCACCCAGCGCCGCGATCTCGTCGCCGGCTGACCCAGCCAGACGCCGCGACCGTGCACCGTCAACATTTGACGAATAGTGTGGTCGGACATGAAGTTGCCCCTGTTGGGCCCGGTGTCGCTGGCGGGCTTTCAGCACGCCTGGTTCTTCTTGTTCCTGTTGGCCGTGCTGTTGGTGATAGGGATCTATGTCGTACAGCAATTCGCCCGCCGTCGACGGGTGCTGCGGTTCGCCAACATGGAAGTGCTGGAGCGCGTCGCGCCGAGTCACCCCGGCCGGTGGCGGCACTTGCCCACGATCCTGCTTGCCACGTCGTTGGTGTTGCTGACCACGGCGATGGCCGGTCCGACGTCCAACGTCCGGATTCCACTCAACCGTGCTGTCGTCATGCTGGTCATCGACGTCTCGGAATCCATGGCTTCCACCGATGTCCCTCCGAATCGGCTGGCCGCCGCGCAGGAGGCCGGTAAGCAATTCGCCGACCAGCTGACGCCGGCCATCAATCTCGGCCTGGTGGAATTCGCGGCCAACGCCTCGCTGTTGGTCGCGCCGACGACGAACCGTGACGCTGTCAAAGCGGCGATCGACACCCTGAAACCGATGCCGAAAACGGCGACGGGAGAAGGCATTTTCACCGCGCTGCAGGCGATCGCCACGGTCGGTTCGGTGATGGGAGGCGGCGAAGGTCCGCCACCCGCGCGCATCGTGCTGGAGTCCGACGGCGCCGAAAATGTACCGCTTGACCCCAACGCCCCGCAGGGGGCGTTCACCGCGGCTCGGGCCGCGAAGGACCAGGGAGTGCAGATATCGACGATCTCCTTCGGTACGCCGTATGGCACCGTCGAGTTCGAGGGCGCCAACATCCCGGTTCCCGTGGACGATCAAACGCTGCAGAAAATTTGCGAGATCACCGACGGCCAGGCGTTTCACGCCGACAGTCTGGAATCGCTCAAGGACGTCTATACGACGCTGCAGCACCAGATCGGCTATGAAACCGTGAAGGGCGACGCGAGCCTCGCCTGGATGCTGCTGGGTACGTTCGTGATGGGCGGCGCCGTATTGGCGGGTCTGCTCCTGAATCGCAGGCTGCCCGCCTGACCGATCAGGTGGGGAGTCGCCGGTTGATCAACAGCGCTGAGGCCGTGGCGATCAGGGCGGTGATGACACCGAGGCGCAGCCATCCCGAACTGCCGGGCCCGGGCACCGTCCGATATCCGATCTCGTTCTCGATGGCGTCGTAGTCCTTATTGAGTTGGTCGAGACTGCTGGCCGTATACGACTGCCCGCCGGCCAGCTGCGCGATTTTCTTCATCTGGTCCGTGGAGACGGGCACATTTACCCGCTGGCCGTCCAGCTCGATGTGGCCGGTCTGGGTGCCGAACGTAATGGTCGAGATGGGCACCCCTTGATCCTTGGCCAGGCGCGCCGCCGTGTAGGCGCCATCGTGTGGATCGCTGGGGTCCTGCGGCTTGTTCTCGCCGCCGTCGGACAGCAGCACGATGCGGGCCGGCGGCGGCTTATCCCCACCCTGCACGGCCGCGGCACCGATCGCATGCAGGGCGGTGAAGATGGCCTCACCGGTCGCCGTGCTGTCGGCGAACTCGAGCTTCTTCAGGGCCTCAATGGTCGCCTGGTGCTGCGGCGTTGGCGGCACCAGCAGGTAAGGGATTCCCGCGAAACCGACGAGTCCGAGATTGATGCCCGGCGTCAGCTGACTCGCGAATTGGCTAGCTGCCTGCTCGGCCGCCTTCAGCCGGTTGGGCTCGACATCGGTTGCCCGCATCGACTGCGACATGTCGATGACCAACATGATCACCGCGCGGTTGCGTGGTATGCGCATGTCGTGGGTGGGGGTGGCCAGCGCAATGGTCAGCAGGAACAGGCACAGCAGCGATACCGCGATCGGAACGTGCCGCCACAACGACTGCGGCACATCCGCCTCGGTGTACCGGCGCAGGCGGTGTCGGCGACGAGCCTGGACGACGACGTAGAGGGCAAGCAGGGCCAGCGGGACCAAAGCGAACAACAGCATGCCCGGCCGCTGGAACCCGTACAGCGGAAGTGGGCCGATTCCGGGAAGCGACACTCGGCCCACCTTCCCGTCTGGCCGCCACTGAACTGCCGGCGGACGCTGCCGCCAGTAAAGAGGAGACTTGATTACCCGTCAAACGCGGCGCTATTCGCGCCGTAGCCGCCCGTCCACGAATTGCTCCAACTTCTCCCACTCCCGCACCGCCGCGGAATAGGGGCCTGCGGGCTTGCCGACCGAGCCAGGCTCCAGCACGTAGGCCACCAGCTTGCCCAGCGGCCGGCTCGTTTCGAGGGCCTTGTCGATCGTGCCCTCCTCGGAGTAGTCGCCGATATCGCGGAGCAGCTCGACGGCCAGGTCGAGCTGGTCACGATCCACGGCGTCGGGCCCGTCGGCAAAGTCGTCGGCCAGGCCGCTGAGCACGTAGATGTTCTCGTCGGTGATCTCGACCGCCAGCGAGCCGTCGGTGGCGGCGGTGCGGATGTCGTCGTAGGTGCTCAGGTCGGCCAAGTCGTGGTCGTGCTCGTCGGCGAGGTAGCGGGCCAGCGCCCGCTCGGAGCCGAACACGCTGATGCGTCCGTTGCGGCCCAAAAAGATCGGGCGATCGTCCAGGTAGCAGCGAAGTGTGTAAAACGTGCCGGAACTCGTCATGATCCGGATCGGGTCGATACCCACCTGCAGCCAGAAGTCCTTGTCGCTGCCCAGCACCACGGTGTCGCCGGCTGCGCGGACCTCCTCGTCGTCTTCGGCCTCGTTCTCGTCCTCTTCGGCCTCGTCCGCTTCGGTGTCTTCGGTTTCCTCGGTTTCTTCGCTGGTTTCGGCCGCTTCGGCGTCGTCGGGCTGGGCGAGTTCAGCGGGCTCTTCGGAGGCCTCGCTGTTCTCGTCGTCGGTCTCCTCGAGCTCTCCCCCTCGCCGCTCCTCGAGCTCCTCGGCCAATTCGTCGGCGGCCTTCGCCGAGAGTGCGGCGTCGACCTCGGGGGTGCTGGCGATGTCGTCGATCGCGCTGAGCACGTCGTCCCAGCTTCGCCCGATGACCTCGGCGATCGAATCCCAACGTTTGGCGCCGGCTTTGCCGGTGAAGTTGTCGATCCCGCCGGACACCGTGCCGAGGTTGGGATTGCCGTTGAAGAACCTCGTCACCGCCGGCAGCTCACACACCGATCCGATGGACGACACGATGCCCAGCGCGCCCGCCAGTGCGGCCACCGACTCCTCGGTCGGTTTCTCGGACACCAGCTCCTCGACGACGACCAGATCGAATTGGTTGTCTTCGGCGGGATCGAGGTCGCGCGCGTGGAACGTAGTCAGGTCCTTCCACGCGGGATGGTCGACCAGATCGTTGTCGGAGTCGGAACGCACGAATGCGACCAGGTCGGAAACGGCCTCAAAGACATACAGGTCGTCGTCCTTACCCAGGAACGCCTCCCATTCGTCGCCGGCATCGCGCCAGCGGGGTGCCCACACGGTGTAACGGTCACCAGCGGACAGGCTCAGGCGGATGGGCACGAGGTCAGCAGCCATGCGGCACACAATAGCGATGGCCGGCGCGGGTGCCCGGCCCGGCTATCGAACCTACGCGGCCCAGATGGTCGCGATCGGGGGAGCGTTCACCGCGTTACCCGTCTTGGGCAGCCCGTACATCTGCTCCAGCGTGGAAAGCACGTTGTAATGGCTGATCTGCTCGTTGTAGGTTCCCGGCTGCACATGCGCGCCGTAGATCACCGTTGGGATCTGGTTGCGACTGCCGTTGTCGTCCTCGTCCCAGGTCACGATCAGCAGGCTGTTGTTGGCCACCGCCCAGTTGGCATAGCCGGACAGCTGGCGGTTCAGCCAGGCGTCGCCCTGCGCGATCGAGCCGTCGTGCATGTTGTTGTCGTTGTTGGGAATGACGAACGACACCGTCGGCAGGTTGGCGTAATTTCCCATCGGAAATGCGGAGAACGGCACCGAGTTCGCCGCCGGCACATTGGTGAAGTTGGCCCACGGCACGTGCTTGCGCGCGTACTTGCCGGCGCTGCACACGGGTGAGCCGACCGCGGGCAGGTCCTCGGCATAGCCGAGGAATGTGTATCCGGCGGCGAGCAACTCAGAACCCAAATTGGGTACGGCGCCGCCGTTGACCGGGCACACGTCCTTGGTCACTCCGAACGTGTTGCCGGCAAAGAGTGCCAAGTAGTTTGGCTCGCTGGGATGTGTTTCGGCGAAGGACTGGACCATGTTCGCGCCATGAGCGGCCAGCGCGGTGATGAAGGGCGTCGACTTACTGCCGATGATGTTGCCCTCAGAACGGTTCTCTTCCACCACGATTACCACGTGGGCGGGCCGGGGCAGCGCGGCCGCGGCCAGGCCCACGCGGGGAGTCAACGGGATGGCCGCCAGCCCAGTCAGCGTTACCGCGCCAACCATTCCGAGGACGCGATATGTCCAGTCGATCAGCCTTCTCGGACTTCGAATTTCGCGCAACACCCGCGGAGTATATGAGTGGGTGTGGGGGATTGACGGGACAGACACAAGCGTGTCAGCGGACCTTTGAACAAAAGAAGTCGGATTGTTATATACGCTCGAATTCCATGGATGTGCGCGTGATTGACCACCCGCTGGCCGTCGCCCGGCTGACCACGCTGCGCGACGAATGCACCGATACCGCCGGGTTTCGGGCCGCGTTGCGCGATTTGACGGCGATGCTGGTTTACGAGGCCACCCGCGACGCGGGCCGCGAGACATTCCCGATCCGCACCCCGCTGGCCGAGACGCTCGGGGTGCGGCTGGCCAACCCGCCGCTGCTGGTGCCGGTGCTGCGTGCCGGACTGGGCATGGTCGACCAGGCACTTGCGCTGCTGCCGGAGGCCAGGGTGGGCTTCGTCGGCGTCGCCCGCGACGAGGAAACCCACCAGGCGAGCGGGTATCTGGAGTCGCTGCCCGACGACCTGACGGCGCTGCCGGTGATGGTGCTAGACCCCATGCTGGCCACCGGCGGGTCGCTGAAACACACCATCGGTCTGCTGCAGCGCCGCGGCGCGACAGAGATCACGGTGTTGTGTGTGGTGGCCGCACCGGAAGGCGTTGCGGCGCTTGAGAAAGCAGCGCCGAATGCGCGGCTGTTCACTGTGGCGGTCGACGACGGGCTCAACGAGATCGCTTATATCGTTCCGGGTCTCGGAGATGCGGGCGACCGACAGTACGGGCCCCGCTAGCTCACCAGCCCTGCACCACTGACACGAGCTCGTCGCGCAAAGCGCCGGCCCGGTGCCGGGCAAGGTGCAGGCCGTCGGCCGCCGAGCAGCGAATCTCCAAGTAGCACTTGAGTTTCAGTTCGGTTCCAGAGGGCCGCACCACCACCCGGGCGGACGCCTCGTCGTCACCGCCGGTGAAGATCAGCGCATCGGTGATGTCGGTGATGGTCGCCGGGAAGCCGACCAGCTGTGTCGGCGGAGCTGCCCGCAGCCGCCGGAACAAAGTGACAGCCTCGTCGGCGTCGGCAACTCGACGCGACACCGCCGCAACTTCGTGTACGCCGTAGCGCAGGGCGAGCTCGTCGAGCCGGTCGGACACCGAACGGCCCTGCTCTTTGAGCGAGGCCACCAGATCGCACACCAGCACCGCGGCGCTGATGCCGTCTTTGTCACGCACGGCGGCGGGGTCGACGCAATGGCCGATTGCCTCCTCGTAGGCGTACACCAGGGTGCCGGTGGGCAGGTTCGCGTCGGCGCGCGCCAACCATTTGAAGCCGGTGAGGGTCTCGATGTGGATCGCGCCATAGTGCGCGGCGATGGCTGCCAGCATCCGTGACGACACCACGGTGCTGGCTACCACCGGTGTTCCGGGCGCTTCCCGGAAGTGTTCGTGCGACAAGATGTAATCGCCGAGTAGCCAACCCGTTTCGTCGCCGGAGAGCATCCGCCATCCCGATACCGTCGGTATCCCGACCGCGCAGCGGTCGGCGTCGGGGTCCAGCGCGATCGCGACGTCGGCGTGGGTGTCGGTGGCCAGGGCGAGCAGCGCGTCGGTAGCACCGGGCTCCTCGGGATTCGGAAACGCAACGGTGGGGAAGTCGGGGTCGGGTGCGAATTGGGCACCGACGGTGTGCACACGGTCAAAGCCGGCGCGATGCAACGTCTCGACGGCAACCGCACCGCCCACCCCGTGCAGCGGTGTCAGGGCCACCCGCACCGAACCGGCAGCGCGCCGCAGCCCGGCCGCACGCTCGACATAGCGCCCGACCAGATCGGCGCCGGCGGGTTCGACGGGTTTGCGGCCGATCTGGTCAGCAAGAGGAGCGGCGGCCATGGCGGTTTCGATCTGGCGGTCGGTGGGGGTGACGATCTGGATGCCGCCGTCGAAGTACACCTTGTAGCCGTTGTCGGTCCGCGGATTGTGCGATGCCGTGATCTGTATGCCGGCCGCGGCGCCGGTGTGGCGCACCGCGAACGCGACTACCGGCGTGGGCACCGGGCGCGGCAGCAGCAGCACCGAAAAGCCTTCGGCAGCAAGCACTTCAGCCGTCACAGTGGCGAAAATCGCCGAGCCGTGCCGAGCGTCACGCCCGACGACCACCAGCGAACCGGCCAGGCCGCGATCCGCCAGCACCCGTGCCACCGCCCAGGTGGCGCGGGACACCACCGCCACGTTCATCGCGTCGGGGCCAGCGCGCACCGGACCGCGCAAGCCCGCGGTGCCGAAGGTGAGCGGCCGGGTGAAGCGCGCCGCACGCTCGTCGGGACTACACGCGGCGAGCTCGGCCGCCGTCTTGGGGTCCGGGTCGTGCACGATCCACTGTTCGGGCGTCATGTCGTCTAGAACCGGGCTATGACATCGGCCAGCAGAGCTCCCATCCGGCTCGCTGATGCGTCCCCGGCGGCAACGACGTCGGCGTGGCTCAGTGGCGCACCGGTGATACCGGCGGCCAGGTTTGTCACCAGGGATATGCCGAGCACCTCGGCGCCGGCCGCCCGGGCCGCGATGGTTTCGTGCACCGTCGACATGCCCACCAGGTCGGCGCCCAGCACGCGCAGCATCCGGATTTCCGCCGGCGTCTCGTAATGCGGCCCGGGCAGGCCCGCGTAGACGCCTTCGGTCAGCTGTGGATCCGTTTGGCGGGCGAGCTCCCGCAGCCGCGGCGCATACGCGTCGGTCAGGTCCACGAACTGCGCGCCCACCAGCGGCGAACGCGCGGTCAGGTTCAGGTGGTCGCTGATCAGCACCGGTTGGCCGATCTGCATGTCCGGGCGCAGTCCGCCGGCCGCGTTGGTGAGTACGACGATGCGTGCCCCTGCTGCGCAGGCGGTCCGTACCGGGTGCACCACGTGGGCCAAGTCATGCCCTTCATAGGCGTGCACCCGACCGACCAGCACCAATACCCGGTGCTCGCCGATGGGCACCGACATGAGCTCACCGGTATGCCCAACCGCGCGTGGCGGTGCGAACCCGGGCAGCTCAGCCTGCGGCAGTGTGACGGTTGGGGATCCCAGGGCGGCGACCGCCGGCGCCCATCCGGACCCCAGAACGACGGCGACATCGTGCTCGTCCATCCCGGTGCGCTCGCCGATGACTTGTGCCGCCCGCTGCGCGAGTTCGGCGGGAGCGGGCAGGGATTCGGCCACAGTCGGCGAGCCTAGCCCGGCGACGATGCGCGCCGCGTAGCGGCGGGCGGAGGAGCCGGGCCATTGGGCTTTGCCCGGCGACGATGCGCGCCGCGTAGCGGCGGGCGGAGGAGCCGGGCCACCCGGCCCTTGGGCTTAGCGCTGCGATGGTCAGCGCCGGTATATGTGAGGATCTGCCGTATGGGTCTTCGTGGGTGGCCGGTTGTTGGCCTGGCCGTTGCTGCTGTTGCGCTGTCGGTGGTTACCGTCACGAGCGGCCCCGCACCGACGGCAGGAGCCGACGGGTGTCCGGATGTCCAACTCGTCTTCGCCCGCGGTACCGCCGAGCCGCCCGGCATGGGCCGCGAAGGCGATGCGTTCTTCGCTGCGCTGCAGCCTGCCCTCGGCTCGCGCCGCGTTGACGCTTATGCGGTGAACTATCCGGCCAGCTATAACTTTCTGACCACCGCCGACGGTGCCAACGACGCACGCGATCACATCGCCGCGATGGTCGACCAGTGCCCGGCGACGCGGCTGGTGCTCGGTGGCTTCTCGCAGGGGGCCGCCGCGGTCTCGATGCTGGCGGGAGTGCCGCCCGTCGGCCAGCGCATCGGCAACTTCGGATCGGCTCCTGCGCTGGATCCTGGTCTGGCCGGCAAGATTGCGGCGGTTGCGGTGTTCGGCAATCCCGGCAACCGCTTCAACACGCCCCTTTCGTCAACGGGTGCGTTCGCCGGCCGTGCCATCGACCTGTGCAGCCCCGGTGATCCGGTCTGCGTCGTCGGCGGTCGCGACCGGGATGCGCACAGCGACTATGAGTCACCGCCCTACCCCGGCCAGGCGGCGGGATTCGTCGCCGGACTGGTGTAGCCGTCGCCGGTTCTCTTCGATGAGATACTGCGAGAATGCCCGCAGCTTCCGCATTGGCCAACGTCGAGGACGTGGTGCGTCGTCGCGGTGCCGACCTTGTCGAGCTGTCCCACGCAATCCACGCCGAGCCCGAGCTGGCATTCGCCGAGCATCGCAGCTGCGCCAAGGCGCAGGCGCTGGTCGCCGAACGGGGTTTCGAGATCACCACGCATGCCGGTGGGTTGGACACGGCCTTTCGCGCCGACTTCGGCAGCGGACCGCTGGTTGTCGGGATCTGCGCAGAATACGACGCACTGCCCGAAATCGGGCACGCATGCGGCCACAACATCATCGCGGCCTCGGCGGTCGGGACCGCGCTGGCGCTGGCAGAGGTAGCGGACGACCTGGGCCTGACAGTGGCGCTGCTGGGAACTCCTGCCGAGGAGGCCGGCGGTGGTAAGGCACTGCTGTTGCGGGCCGGGACGTTCGACGACGTCGCGGTGGCGGTGATGGTGCATCCGGGGCCGACCGACATCGCTGCGGCCCGCTCACTGGCATTGTCCGAAGTGATCGTGGATTACCGTGGCAAGGAATCGCATGCCGCCGTTGCGCCGCACCTGGGCATCAACGCCGCCGACGCTGTGACCGTCGCGCAGGTGGCCATCGGGGTGCTGCGGCAGCAACTGGCGCCTGGGCAGCTGGTACACGGGATCGTCACCAACGGCGGACAGGCGGTCAACGTCATCCCCGGCCACGCGACATTGCAGTACGCGATGCGGGCGCTCGAATCGGATTCGCTGCGAGAGCTGGAGGGCAGGATGTTTGCGTGCTTTGCCGCAGGCGCATTGGCCGCTGGCTGCGAATACGAAATCAACACTCCGGCACCGGCATACGCCGAGCTCAAACCCGATCAATGGCTGGCCGACGTTTGCCGCCAAGAGATGCGCCGGCTGGGGCGTGAGCCGGTGGCGGCGGAGGTCGAGGCACGGCTGCCGATGGGCAGCACCGATATGGGCAACGTGACGCAGGAGCTGCCCGGCATCCATCCGGTGATCGGCGTCGACGCCGGTGGGGCCACGGTTCACCAGCGTGCTTTTGCCGCTGCCGCCGCCGGTCCCAGCGCCGATCGCGCGGTCGTCGAGGGCGCGATCATGCTGGCGCGCACGATCGTCCACCTCGCCGAGACCCCCGATGAACGCGACCGGGTATTGACGGCGCAGCAGCGCAGACACGGCAGGGCCGACGCATGAGCCTGGTCGACACCGCCGAGTCGTGGCTGGCCGCGCACCATCAGGACCTGGTCGAATGGCGCCGGCACATCCACCGCTATCCGGAGCTGGGCCGGCAGGAGTACGCCACCACGCAGTTCGTCGGCGAGCGGTTGGCCGACGCGGGGCTGAACCCGAAGGTGCTGCCCGGCGGTACCGGGCTGACCTGTGATTTCGGCCCAGACCATGAGCCGAAAATCGCGCTGCGGGCCGACATGGATGCGCTGCCCATGGCCGAGCGGACCGGCGCGCCGTACACCTCGACGATGCCCAATGTCGCGCACGCCTGTGGGCACGATGCGCACACCGCGATCCTGCTGGGCACCGCGCTGGCGCTCGCGTCGGTGCCCGAACTGCCGGTCGGGGTGCGGTTGATCTTCCAGGCTGCCGAGGAGTTGATGCCCGGCGGGGCGATTGACGCCATCGCCGCCGGAGCGCTGACCGGGGTGTCGCGGATCTTCGCGCTGCATTGCGATCCCCGGCTGGAAGTCGGCAAGGTCGCGGTCCGGCAAGGCCCCATCACGTCGGCCGCCGATCAGATCGAGATCACGCTGTACTCGCCCGGTGGGCACACCTCGCGGCCACACCTGACCGCCGACCTGGTCTACGGGCTCGGCACCCTGATCACCGGGCTGCCCGGGGTGCTGTCGCGCCGCATCGACCCGCGCAACAGCACCGTGTTGGTGTGGGGCGCGGTCAATGCCGGCGTGGCCCCCAACGCCATTCCGCAAACCGGCGTGCTGGCCGGCACCGTGCGCACTGCCAGCAGGCAGACATGGGTAGCCCTCGAGGGGTTCATCCGCGAGGCCGTCGAAGGCCTGTTGTCGCCGCTGGCGATCGAACACACGCTGCAATACCGGCGCGGGGTGCCGCCGGTGGTCAACGAGGACGTCTCGACACGCATCCTCATGCACGCGATCGAAGCCGTGGGCCCCGATGTGCTGGCCGACACCCGGCAGTCCGGCGGCGGTGAGGATTTCTCCTGGTATTTGGAGGAGGTTCCCGGTGGGATGGCGCGATTGGGGGTGTGGTCGGGCGAGGGACCACAGTTGGATCTGCACCAGCCGACGTTCGATCTCGACGAACGAGCCCTGGCGATCGGGCTGCGCGTGATGGTCAACATCATCGAGCAGTCGGCCGTGGCCGAGTTGGGCTAGGCCTTTTCTCAGGCAGAAGTCCCCGGGCCGATGTTGCGGGCCGGCCGGGTCCGCAGGTCGTGTACGTAATCGCTTGGCGCGCCGGCGATTTCGGCGGCATCGGCCGTCACGCCCAGGTACCGCGCCGACGGCAGGCCGCCCTCCCAGGCGTCCAGCACGTACAGCCACGCCAGCACGGGATCGGTGGTGGTGTCTGAGGACAGGCGCTCCACCCGGCAGCGGATTTTCTTGTGGACGCCCAACTCGGAGCCCTCCCAGCGGTCAAGGTTCTTCTCGTCCGCCGGAGTCATGTCGTAGAGGACGACGAACACTTTCGAATGCGGATCCTCGACGAGGGTCGCCAGGGCGCCTTCCCAACCGATGTCCTCGCCGCCGAACGTCAACCGCCACCCCGGCAGCCAGCCGGTTCCGGCCATCGGCGAGTGGGGTGCGCGCTGCTGCATCTGCTCGGGATGCATGTTCGACCCGTAGGCGGCGTAGAGCGGCACGGGAAAAGCTTAAACGGCATACGCGCGGGCGGTATTCATCCGAGCGTTTCGTGGAGTTTGATTGTCCCCCTCGCCGCTGCGCGGCTGGGGGTACCCCCAGCTTCGTCGCACGCCGCGCTGCAGCGCGCTCGAAACTTTGGGGGTCGTCCGGATAGGTTAAGGGCTGTGGTGACCCGCATCGTGATCATCGGCGGCGGCCCGGCCGGTTATGAAGCCGCGCTGGTGGCCGCCACCTCGCACCCGGACACAACCCACGTCACGGTGATCGACTCCGAAGGCATCGGCGGGGCGGCCGTTCTGGATGACTGCGTGCCGTCCAAGACGTTCATCGCGTCCACTGGGCTGCGCACGGAGCTGCGCCGAGCATCGCGGCTGGGCTTCGACATCGACATCGACGACGCCAAGATCTCGTTGTCGCAAATTCATGCCCGGGTTAAGTCGCTGGCCGCGGCGCAATCGGCCGACATCACCGCTTCGCTGCAAAGCATGGGCGTCGAGGTGGTCGCCGGCCGCGGCGAGCTGTGCGACTCCACGCCCGGTTTGGCCCGTCACCGGATCAAGGTGACCGCTTCCGACGGCAGCACCAATGAGCACGACGCCGACGTTGTGCTCATCGCCACCGGCGCCAGCCCGCGGATCCTGCCCTCGGCCCAGCCCGACGGCGAACGCATTCTGACCTGGCGGCAGCTCTACGACTTGGAGGCGTTGCCCGACCACCTCATCGTGGTGGGCTCCGGGGTGACCGGCGCCGAGTTCGTCAACGCCTACACCGAACTCGGGGTTCCGGTGACGGTAGCGGCCAGCCGGGACCGCGTGCTGCCGTACGAGGACGCCGACGCCGCGCTGGTTCTAGAAGAGTCCTTCGCCGAACGCGGCGTCCAACTGTTCAAAAACGCCCGGGCAGAGTCGGTTACCCGCACCGACGCCGGGGTCCTCGCGAGAATGACTGACGGTCGCACCGTCGAGGGCAGCCACGCCCTGATGACCATTGGGTCGGTGCCCAACACCAGCGGTCTGGGATTGGAACGGGTTGGCATCGAGCTGGGGCGCGGCGACTACCTGGGGGTGGACCGGGTTTCGCGGACGTCGGTACCCGGTATCTATGCCGCCGGCGATTGCACGGGTTTACTGCTGCTGGCATCGGTGGCCGCCATGCAGGGCCGCATCGCGATGTATCACGCGCTGGGCGAGGGTGTGAGCCCGATCCGGCTGCGCACCGTCGCGGCGACGGTGTTCACCAGGCCGGAGATCGCCGCGGTCGGCGTGCCGCAATCGATGATCGACGACGGTTCGGTGCCCGCCAGGACCATCATGCTGCCGTTGCGGACCAACGCGAGAGCGAAGATGTCGGGGCTGCGGCAAGGTTTCGTCAAGGTCTTCTGCCGGCGGTCGACCGGCGTGGTGATCGGCGGTGTGGTGGTGGCGCCGATCGCATCCGAGCTGATCCTGCCGATCGCCGTGGCCGTGCAAAACCGCATCACCGTCAACGAGTTGGCGCAGACGCTCGCTGTTTACCCGTCGTTGTCCGGGTCGATCACCGAGGCGGCCCGGCGGCTGATGGCGCACGACGATCTGGACTGAACGCGTCTGACACGCGCCTGACGAACTAGCCTGGGGAGCAGTCCTACCGACGAGTAACCGACAGGAGTTTCCCCAATGAGGAGTCCTCTGCCGTGAGCAACCCGATTCAAGCACCACAGAGCGGCCAGACCTGGGCGGCTTCCTCGCTGGGACCTCGGCAACGCGCCCTGGCCTGGGAGCGACTTGGCACCGAGCAGTTCGACGTGGTGGTCATCGGTGGCGGCGTGGTGGGCTCCGGGTGCGCGCTGGATGCTGCCACGCGCGGGCTCAAGGTGGCACAGGTCGAGGCGCGCGACTTCGCCTCCGGCACGTCGAGCCGCTCGTCGAAGATGTTTCACGGCGGTTTGCGCTACCTCGAGCAACTGGAATTCGGGCTGGTCCGCGAGGCGCTCTACGAGCGTGAGCTATCGCTGACCACGTTGGCGCCGCATCTGGTCAAGCCGTTGCCGTTCTTGTTTCCGCTCACCAAGCGCGTGTGGGAACGTCCCTACATCGCTGCGGGCATCTTCCTTTACGACCGTCTCGGCGGCGCGAAATCGGTTCCGCCGCAAAAGCATTTGACCCGCGCCGGCGCTCTGCGATTGAGCCCGGGCCTGAAGCGCAGCTCGTTGATTGGTGGTATTCGCTACTACGACACCGTTGTCGACGACGCCCGCCACACCATGACGGTCGCACGCACCGCGGCGCATTACGGTGCGGTCGTGCGGTGCTCCACCCAGGTGGTCGCGTTGCTGCGCGAGGGCGACCGGGTGACCGGCGTGCGCGTCCGCGACTCCGAGGACGGCTCGATCACCGAGGTCCGCGGCCACGTCGTGGTCAACGCGACCGGGGTCTGGACCGACGAAATTCAGGCGTTGTCCAAGCAGCGCGGGCGGTTTCAGGTACGCGCCTCCAAGGGCGTGCACGTGGTGGTGCCGCGGGACCGGATCGTCAGTGACGCTGCGATGATCCTGCGCACCGAGAAGTCGGTGATGTTCATCATCCCGTGGGGGAACCACTGGATCATCGGAACCACAGACACCGATTGGAATCTCGACCTGGCCCACCCCGCGGCCACCAAGGTCGACATCGACTACATCCTGGGGACCGTCAACAGCGTGCTGGCCACTCCGTTGACCCATGCCGACATCGACGGGGTGTACGCGGGGCTGCGGCCATTGCTCGCCGGGGAAAGCGACGACACCTCCAAGCTGTCCCGAGAGCACGCCGTGGCGGTGCCGGCGGCCGGGCTGGTCGCAATCGCCGGAGGCAAGTACACCACCTACCGGGTCATGGCGGAGGACGCCATCGACGCTGCGGCCCAATACGTTCCGGCCCGGGTCGCGCCGTCGATCACCGAGAAGGTGAGCCTGCTGGGCGCCAACGGTTACTTCGCGCTGATCAATCAGGCCGAACACGTCGGCGCGCTGCAGGGTTTACACCCGTACCGGGTGCGCCATCTGCTGGACCGCTACGGTTCGCTGATCGGCGACGTGCTGGCGTTGGCGACCGGAACTCCCGGCCTGCTGAGCCCGATCAAAGAGGCACCAGGCTACTTGAAGGTGGAAGCCGCCTACGCCGCCGTCGCCGAGGGTGCCCTGCATCTGGAAGACATCCTGGCCCGCCGGATGCGTATCTCCATCGAGTATTCGCACCGCGGCGTCGACTGCGCCCGGGAGGTGGCCGACCTCGTTGCTCCGATCCTGGGATGGACCGCCGCGGACGTCGACCGGGAGGTCGCGAACTACACCGCGCGAGTGGAGGCCGAGGTCATGTCGCAGGCTCAGCCCGACGACGTGTCGGCCGACGAGTTGCGCGCCAGCGCGCCCGAGGCCCGCGCCGAGATCCTCGAGCCGGTGCCGCTCAATTGAGAGCCGCGCCGCTGCCGGTTCGGAACGGACTGGGACCCGCCCGAGTTCGGTTGCATGGCGGACCGGTGCTGGCCGAGCTCACCGCGCGGTTCGGTGAGCCCGCCCGCGCGAAGGTCTTGGCCGCGGAAGTCGTCGACGCCGACGGCGTAGTGGTCGATGACGCCACCGTGCTGCCGACCGGTTCCAGCGTCTACCTGTATCGCGAACTGCCCCAAGAAGTTCCGGTGCCCTTCGACATGCCGGTGCTGTATCACGACGCCGACATCGTGGTCGTCGACAAGCCGCACTTTCTGGCCACCATGCCGCGGGGGCAGCACGTCGCGCAGACCGCGCTGGTGCGGCTACGCCGGGAACTCGGATTGCCCGAGTTGAGCCCGGCCCACCGGCTGGACCGGCTGACCGCCGGGGTGCTGCTGTTCACCACCCGGCGCGAACTGCGCGGCGCCTACCAGACGCTGTTCGCCCGCGGTTTGGTGAGCAAGACGTACCTGGCGCGGGCGGCGGTCGATCCGGCCCTGGCGCTGCCGCGCCTGGTCCGAAGCCGCATCGTCAAACGCCGAGGACAGCTGCAGGCTGTCTGCGAGCCCGGCGTGCCCAATGCCGAGACGCTGGTGGAGCTTTTATCACTTGATGGCCTGTACCGGCTGACGCCGCGCACCGGACGCACCCACCAGCTGCGGGTGCACATGGCGTCACTGGGGATACCGATCACGGGTGATCCGTTGTACCCCAACGTGGTTGACGTGCCGACCGGCGACTTCAGCGCACCGCTGCAATTGCTGGCGCAGCGTATTGCGTTCGACGATCCGGTGACGGGGTTGCGTCGTGAATTCGTCAGCCGTCGAGACGGCTGGTGACTGCCATCAGGCGGCCGGGGGATTTTTCTCCTCAGGCATGTACTGCGGGCAATACACCTTGATGGCCGCACCGACGAAGTAGCCGCAGTGATAGGCGGGCATGCCACTGCTATTCACCACGTCGTTGGCCACGTCGGAGGGCGACGCGCCGCCGTCCAGTTTCTGGCAGACCATATGGCCGGCCTCGATCGCGTGTGCGGGAGATACGTGGTCGGTGATGCCCTCTTGCTTCAGTATCGACAGGAAGTGGTCGTCGTTGGAGTCGGCACGAGCGGTCGGGACTGCGCCCAGCGGGCCAAGTAAAGCGACCGCCACAGCTAGTAGAAGGCGGTAAACCATTTCGGATGCTCCCCTGAAGTTTGATGACTTGCTGACGTCAAACTAAGTCGCCAACGCTGAATGTTTCAGCTTTTACGCGAATATTCTCGTGGGCACTGCGATCGTTGACAACTGGGGTGCCAGGTCGGCGGTTAGTTGTACATGCTTTGTTCATCCACCGGCTAGATTCGTGAGCGAGCAAGAACACCACGATGTCGGCGGCAGTCAAGACTTTAATTCAGGGATTTTCCAACGGAAGTCAATGTGCGATGTCGTGGAGTAGGACGCGCCGCCACCAGCGGCGGCGGCGACTTTGTCGTCGGGACGGAACCCGTCGCAGGGACCATTGCGTCACTCCCGTCTGTGGCTGAATTCGTGAATCCTGCGATGTCCAGCGATCGCGGGGCATAGTTGCTGAAGGGCGATCGTTGTTACGATGCCTCACGACTGCGAGGACGACAGCAGTTCGGCGGGCTGCGGCTACGCCCGCGGCGATCATCTCATCTGTACCAATCAAAGGAATTGAATTGAAACTCAATCGATTTGGCGCCGCGTTGAGTATTCTCACCACTGGTGCAGTGATGTTGTCGGCGTGCGGCAGCGACAAGAACGCTACTGCAGGAAGTACAACGACAGGCACGCCGTCGGCGAAGGTGGCCTGCGGCGGCAAGCCGATTCTCAAGGCCAGTGGTTCCACCGCCCAGGCAAACGCAATGACCCGTTTTGTCAAGGCTTTCGAACAAGCCTGCCCGGGGCAATCCTTGAATTACACGGCCAATGGTTCCGGCGCTGGGATTAGCGAATTTATCGGCAGACAAACCGATTTCGGTGGCTCGGACTCACCGCTGAGCAAGGACGAGTACGACAAGGCGGACCAACGGTGTGGTTCGCCAGCGTGGAACCTTCCGATGGTGTTCGGCCCCATCGCGATCACCTACAATGTCAACGGTCTGACTTCCCTGAACCTCGACGGTCCGACTGCGGCCAAAATCTTCAACGGCGGCATTACTAGTTGGAAGATCCCGCGATCGCAGCGCTGAACTCGGTGTCGCCTTGCCCGCTGAGCCGATTCGTGTCGTGTTCCGCAGCGACAGTCCGGGACCTCGGACAACTTCCAGAGATATCTGGACACCGCTGGCAACGGCGCGTGGGGTAAGGGGGCCGGAAAGACGTTCAACGGCGGTGTCGGCGAGGGCGCCAAGGGCAACGACGGCGCCGCAGCGGCCGTTAAGAGCACCGAAGGATCGATCAGCTACGTCGAATGGTCGTTCGCCCAGACACAACACCTGAACATGGCCAACGTGATCACGTCGGCCGGTCCGGACCCGGTAGCGATCAGCACTGACTCGGTGGGGAAGACGATTTCCGCTGCTTGGTTCATCAGGGAGGGCAACGACCTCGCCCTCGACACGATCTCTTTCTACCGGCCAAACCAGCCCGGCGCCTACCCGATCGTGCTGGCGACGTACGAGATTGTGTGCTCGAAGTATTCCGATCCACAGGGTCGGTACGGCCGTAAAGGCGTTCCTGCAAAGCACGATCGGCGCCGGCCAGAATGGTCTGACGGACAACGGATATGTCCCGATTCCGGATGCGTTCAAGTCGCGATTGTCGACCGCGGTCAACGCCATCTCGTGATCTGAGGTGCGGTTAGGGGTGGCCGGCGCTGCCATTCCATTGCGGCGCCGGCTCCGCTGGTCGGGGGACCCCGTGGGCCAACGATCGGCCGATCGGTGAGGGTCGCCGAAGCCGAGAGGGCGCTGCGGGCTGAACATGGTGCGATGGGTAACTTGACGACATGCCATGGGCGCGATTGCTGTCGGTCAGCGTCCTCGCAGTTTGTCTGGTCGGGTGTGGCGTGCGGCATGTGTCGGCGGCCAGCCCTCGAGATCTGGCCGGAACATTCCGTTCCGGCGGCATGGACCGGACCTACACGCTGCACGTGCCGCCCGGCGATCCGGTCGGCCTGGTGCTCAACCTGCACGGCGGTGGCGGTACCGGTACCGGGCAGCAACACCTCACCGACTTCGATACCGTTGCCGACGCCCACAACCTGCTAGTGGTCTACCCCGACGGTTACGACAAGAGCTGGGCCGACGGCCGAGGGGCGTCGCCGGCGGACCGCCACCATGTCGACGACGTCGGGTTCCTGGTTGGGTTGGCGGGCAAGCTGCAGAACGACTACGGCATCGCCACCGGCCATGTGTTCGCCACCGGCATGTCCAATGGGGGCTTCATGTCCAACCGGCTGGCGTGCGACCGCGCCGATATCTTTGCCGCCATCGCGCCAGTGGCGGGCACGCTGGGCGTGGGTATGGTTTGCAATCCGTCGCGGCCGGTTTCGGTCTGGGAGGCGCACGGAACCGCCGATCCGATGGTGCATTTCAATGGCGGCGACGTGCGTGGTCGCGGCGGGCTCAGCCGCTCCATTTCGGCCATCAGCATGGTGAACAAGTGGCGCACCGTCGATGGATGCCAAGGCGATCCGTCGGCGGAGGCGTTACCCAACGTCGGGGACGGCACCGTCGTTCACCGGTTTGATTCCACGGCATGTGCGGCGTCCACCGAAGTGGTCTTCTACCAGATCGACAACGGCGGACACACCTGGCCGGGCGGCAAGCAATATCTGCCCAAGCCGGTCATCGGGTCCACCACGCGCGCGTTCGACGCGTCGGAACCGATTGCGCAGTTTTTCCTGGCGCACGCGCCGGGATTAGTCTCCCGCAGATCGGAGCTGTTTGCCCGGATGGCGGCGTCGATGCCCAATGTTCCAGCGTGTTTTTTCACCTTGGTCAACGTAATGTTCCAAAAGTTTTCCAACAGTAGTAAATGTTTCGTGTCATGGAGTTCATGACATTCGTCCGCCGGAGGTCACGTCTGCGCTGATCCACTCGGGACCAGGTGCTGAATCATTGATCGAGGCTTCCGTTGCTTGGCAGCAGCTCGGCAGCGATTTGGAAGAATCGGCCTCTAGCAGTGCCGTGGCGGTGTCGTCGCTGACTGGCGTCTGGCAGGGTCCGTCCGCGTTGGCGATGACCCAGGCAGTCGAGCCATACCTCACTTGGTTGCGCACCACCGCGCAGCAAAGTCGGCAGACAGCCTCTTCGGCGCTGGCTGCCGCAACGGCATTCAATTCCGTCCGTGCGGCGGTGGCTCCTGTCGCACAGGTCACTGCCAACAGGACACGGCTGGCGCACTTGTTGGCCACCAACATGTTGGGGATCAACCTTCCGGCTATCGCCCAAACCGAACACCAATACCAGGTCATATGGGCTAACAACTCGGCGGCGATGAGTCGCTATCAGGCCGCCTCGACACAAGCCACCGCGCAGCTGGCTCAGTTCTCTTCGCCGCCCTCGATTACCAATCCGACTGGGCTGGCTGCTCAAGCCCAAGCGGCGCCCACCAGTGCCGCCTCCTCTTCTGCCTCTTCTGCGTCGCGCGCTGTTGCCGCTGCCACGTCTGCGACGCCCGCCGCTGCCGCCGCTGCGGCGCCCGCTGCTGCCGCTGCCGATCCGATTAACCTTGGCTTTGGGGACCCGACGACCGGCTATGTTGGTTTGGCCAACCAGTATGCCAACCAGTTCATTTCGTCCGGATTTCCCTTTAACATGCTCAGCTACGTAGCGCAGACCAGTGCGGCCCAGTCGACTCCAGGCTGTGGGCAGCGACATCGGTACGGGTCTGTCGGAGGGTCAGGGGGCCTTGGGAGCGGGATCCGGAGCATTGGGTGCGTTGGGTGCCGCCGGACTCTCAGCAGAACCCACGGTCGGCGATTGGTGTTGGAGTGTCGGTGGGCAAGCTGACCGCGCCGCCCGCCGTGGTGGGGCTGTTGCCCGCATCGCAAGCCCCAGTCCAACTCGCATCGGCGGCAACGCCGCTTACTGCGGCAGACCCCGGGTTCCCCATGCTGCCGCCGCTGATGCCGCCGCCGATCTCAGCAGGCAGTGGTTGGCGCAAACGGAAGCAGCAAAAGTACGAAGATATTGCAATTGGCAAGGAGCTCAAGGGGACGGTGATACCCCGACCGCCATCAGCGGGATGAGCTACTGGGCATGCCTCGGGCAGAATGCGGCGATGCTGGCGCCGACGAAGAACCCGCCATGGTAGCCATCCAGATTGCTGTTTTTCGTCACGTCAGTTGCGACGTCGGACGGCTGCCTCCCGAGATCGAGTTCATCGCAGACCTCATGACCGGCAATGATCGCCGCTTGCGGTGACGCGAAGTTGATGCCTTTGGCCTTCAGCGCTGCGAGGAAATTGTTATCGACCGCGTCGGCGTGAGCGGTCGGGGCGGCTACTCCCACGAGGCTAACCAGTGCGACTAGCGGGACAAGGCCGGCCATTACTGATCGCACAGGGCTGAACGAACGCACTTGGGTGGTCGTCCTTTCTGAACCTTTCCGCCGAGCAGAAGAGCCAGTGTTACTGACGGCATGCCAAGCCGCTGACAATGCGATCATTGCACGCGACATCCAGCCTGGCGATGCGTTTGGCCGCGCGTCGACCGGTAACTCGCCGGACATGCCGCGGGGTTCAGCGCTGGCAGGTTGGGCACCAGTACGCCATCCGCTCTCCGGTGTCGTCGGATTTGATGCGCGTGCCGCAGCGACGGCAATTCTGCCCGGCTCGCCCGTAGACCCACAGCTGCCGCCCCGCCCGGGTGTCACCGGTGGTGCAGCGGTTCCAGCGGAAGCGGTTGGCCCACAACATATCCCGGGCGCGAGAGACCAGGCGACGCGGGTCGGTGACCGCGCTCACCGGCGCGGTAGGCAGGTGTCCGCTGACGAAACACAGTTCGTTGCAATACACATTGCCGATCCCGGCCAACACCCGCTGATCCAGCAGCGCCTCGGCGATCGGTCGGTCTGGGCGTGCCGTCAGGTTGGCGGCGGCAACCCGTGGGTCCCAGTCTTGGCCCAGCAGATCGGGTCCCAGATGCGCGACGACATCGCCGTCATGGTCGCGTTCGAGGACCTCCAGCACGCCGAGATCGACGCCGATGGCCCGCACGGTACCGGCTTCCAGGATGATTCGGGTTCGGTGATCCACCCGCACCGGGCGGTCGCCGACCCGCCAGCTACCGTCCATCTTCAGATGCGAGTGAATGCTGGCTTGCCCGACTCTGATGAACAAGTGCTTCCCCCGGCTGAGGACTTCGTCCACCACTTGCCCGGTGAGGTCGACGGTGGCGAACTTCGGCACCCGAATATCGCAACGGGTCAGCGTCTGCCCGGCCAGGTGCTGCCGCAGCGTGGCCGCCGTATGCCAAACGGTGTCGCCTTCTGGCATCGGTCACCGCAGCCGCATTCCGCGCGGGGTGCGCACGAAGCCGGCATCGGACAGGGCGTCGACCGGACTGGGCCCGCCGGCGCGCGGCTGCAGTGCCGGTACTCCGTCGATGCGTTCGACCAAGATCGACGCGACACGTCGGGCCGCGACCAAGTCGGCCAGCGCCATGGCCGCCGCGTGGTCGGCAGCGGGATCGTCGGTGAATGTCAGCAGTGACCGTCCGCCGCGCTCGAGGAACCAGGCCAGCTCGCCGTCGACCAGCACGACCAGCGCCCCGGCCTTGCGGCCTGGCCGTGCCCCGAGGCCGGGCGCGTCCTCGCTCGACGTGGGCCAGGGCAGTGCGGCACCGTAGGGGTTCGCCGGGTCGGCGGCGACCAGCACGACCGCCCGGTATTCCGGCCGTTCCGGGTCGATCCCGTCGAGGTAGCTGCGCAGCCGGTCCACGGTCGACGCGACGGCGAACTGGGCTCCGCCCAGTGACTCGACGAAATAGCCACGCTGGCACCTGCCGGCTTCCTCGAACGTGCTCAACACCTTGTAGAGGGTGGCGAATCCGCCCGGGACACCCTCGGCGCTCACCGCACCCCTGGTCAGCACACCGTGGCGGTTCAACAGCAGCTCGGCTTGGTAATGGGCGCGCACCGTGGAATCCGGCTCAGGAGCCGCCAGCGCCGACCACCGGCCGACCACGGTCGGGTCGGTGGGGCGGTGCTGCGCGTGCGCGACGCTGTAGCGGCTCAGCCGGGGCGGACGATGTGCTCGGTGCGCGGGCGCGGAGCGCTTGCGGGTGCGCGTGCCGCCGAGCACGGCGCGCACCGGTGCGAACGTATCGCCGGTGACCCAGCCGGCCCAGATCAGTTCCCACAGCGCGGCTTTGAGCGCCGCCTCGCCGACCCCGTCCTGCGCGAGCTGTCGGAAGAAGTACCCGCCACCTCCGGCCAGCGTGTCCAGGATCGCCCGGTGGGAGTCGGTGAAGTCGATCTCGGCGGGGGTGGCGAGCGTCAAGGGCGCGGATTCGCTCGTGTGTAGCGCGATCCAGCCGTCGCTGCCCGAGATCGACCCGACACCCGACCAGGTGACATCTCCGGTCGCGAGCAGTTCGTCGAGCATCGCGGGAGAATAGTCGCGCACCCGCGGGCCAAGCACCAGCGGTTCGATCGCCGAGGCCGGCAGCCGAACACCGGCCAGCTGATCGATGACGGACATCAGCCCGTCCAAGCCGGCGTACCCCGAAGAATCCACGGCGCCCACGCGGTGCCAGGCCGGCAGGAAACGCGCGTAGGCGGCGGTGCTCACCGGCTCGACCTGCGCACGCAGCGCCGCCAGCGAGCGCCGACGCAGAATGCGCAAGACGTCGGCGTCGCACCACTGCTCGGCTCCCGCGCCGGATACCCCGGACACCCGGGATATCTCGGAGGCGGCGACGAAGTCGCCACGCACCAGCCGCCCATCGCCGGCCAGCCGGCCCAGCACGTCAGCGGTCACCCGCAGTCCCAGGCCAAACCGGGCGGCGGCATCGACGGTGGTGAACGGGGTGTGGGTGCGCGCATAGCGGCCCAGCAGCTCGCCCAGCGGGTCCGCCACCTCCTCGGTAAAGGCGACCGGGACGCCCGGGGGAACTGCCGCCCCGACCCCGTCGCGCAGCCGGCCGATGTCTTCGACCGCTACCCACCAGTTGCGGCCGGCGAACGACACGGTCAACGCGCGCCTGGCGGTGCGCAAGCCTTCCAGCCAGCCGCCCACATCGGCGACGCCGGCGCGCGCTGCGACCTCGTCTTCGGTCAGCGGCCCGAGCAGTCGCAGCAGATCCGCGACCGCTTCTGCATCGCGGGCGGCCCGGTCGGAGGACAGGTGCTGCAACTGGCGGCCGGTCGCAGCGATGACCTCCGGATCCAGCAGCTCCCGCAGCTCCACGCGACCGAGCAGCTCGGCCAGCAACGTGCTGTCCAGCGACAGCGCGGCGGCGCGGCGCTCGGCCAGCGGGGAATCGCCCTCGTACATGAAAGCGCCGACGTAACCGAACAACAGCGAGGCCGCGAAAGGGGAAGGCTTGGCGGTCTCGGTCTCCAGCACCCGCACCCGGCGCTGCGCAATACCGGCCATCAGATCGACCAAGGCCGGGACGTCGTAGACGTCCTGCAGGCATTCCCGGATGGTCTCCAGCACGACCGGGAAGTCAGGGTATTTGCGGGCGACGTCCAGCAGCTGGGCCGCGCGCTGGCGCTGGTGCCACAGCGGTGAGCGACGGCCCGGGTGGCGGCGGGGTAGCAGCAGAGCGCGGGCCGCACACTCCCGGAACCGCGATGCGAACAGCGCTGACCCGCCCACCTCGGCGGTGACGATCGGGTCGATCTCGTCGGCGTCGAAGACGAACAGCTCGGCACCCGGCGGGGTTTCTTCCATGGTGTCGGGCAGTCGCACCACGATGCCGTCGTCGGAGGCGGTCGGTTTCTCGTCGATCCCGAAGCGTTCGTACAGGCGCCGGCCCACGGCCAGCGCGAGCGGTCCATGCACCCGCAGCCCGTACGGCGAGTGCAGGATCACCCGCCAGTCGCCCAGCTCGTCGCGGAACCGCTCTACCAGCAGCGTGGTGTCGGTGGGGACCGCGTTGGTGGCCGTTCGCTGGTCGTCCAGCAGCTTCCACAGGTTTTCTGTCGCATAGGCATCGAAACCCAAAGTCGCACAACGCCTGTCGAATGCGTCGCGGTCCAGGCCGGCCAGCTGGCCGGTGAACGCGCCGAGCGCCGCACCGAGCTCGGCGGGCCGTCCGACATCGTCGCCGCGCCAGAACGGCAGCCGGGCCGGCTGGCCCGGCGCGGGGATCACCAGCACCCGGTCATGGGTGATCTCGGTGATCCGCCAGCTGGTGGCGCCCAACGAGATGACATCACCCGGACGCGACTCGTAGACCATTTCCTCGTCGAGTTCGCCTACCCGCGAAGGCTTTTCGGACTCTCCAACAGAAGTAGCGAGGTAGACGGTGAACAGCCCGCGATCGGGGATGGCGCCGCCGGAGGTGACGGCCAGTCGCTGGGCACCGGGCCGCGCGGTCAGCGTGCCGGTCTCGCGGTCGTAGACCAAACGCGGTCGCAGCTCGGCGAACTCGGTAGACGGATACTTGCCGGACAGCAAGTCCAGGGTGGCCTCATAGACGCTACGTGGCAGGGTCGCGAACGGCGCGCTGCGGCGTACCGTGTCGAACCACCGGTCGGCGTCCAGCGGCTCCAGCGCGGCCGCCGCCACGGTGTGCTGCGCCAGGATGTCGAGCGGGTTGGCGGGCACTCGCATCGTCTCGATCTGCCCGGCGAGCATCCGCTGCACGGTCACCGCGCAACCGATCAGGTCGGTGCGATGCTTGGGAAACAGCACGCCGCGCGAGACTTCGCCGACCTGATGGCCGGCCCGCCCGATGCGTTGCAGGCCGCTGGCCACCGACGGCGGCGCCTCCACCTGAATCACCAGGTCGACGGCACCCATGTCGATGCCCAGTTCCAGGCTCGACGTCGCGACCACCGCCTTGAGCAGTCCACGCTTGAGGTCTTCTTCGACCACGGCACGCTGCTCCTTGCTGACCGAACCGTGGTGGGCGCGCGCCAGCACGGCGTCGGCACCTAGGGTCTGGCCGCTGCCCATGATGTGCGCCGGCGCCCCGCCCGGCACCCGCGGATTGCCCTCGGGTTGCGTCCCAGCGGTTGAAGGCGCGATGCCGCAGCGTTCGGCGTGAATTTCGTTGAGCCGCGCGGTAAGTCGTTCGGCCAGCCGCCGCGAATTGGCGAACACGATGGTCGAACCATGCGATTCGATCAAGTCGACCAAACGCGCCTCGACATCGGGCCAGATGGTGTTGTTCGCCAGGTTGGCCATATCGGGCACCGGCACCTGCACGGTGAGCTCGACGGTCTTGGCGGACGGGGGAGCGACGATGGTCGTCAGTGCCTGTCCGGACAGGAACCGGGCGAGCTCCTCGGGCGGACGCACGGTCGCCGACAACCCGATGCGCTGGGCGGGTGGGCCTTCACGGAGATCGTCGAGGCGCTCCAGCGACAGGGCCAGGTGTGCACCGCGCTTGCCGGCGGCGATGGCGTGGATCTCATCGACGATCACCGTCTGCACGCTGGCCAGGGTTTCGCGCGCTGCCGAGGTCAGCATCAGAAACAGCGACTCCGGGGTGGTGATCAGCACGTCGGGCGGCTGGTTGATGAGCTGACGACGGACGGCGGGCGGGGTGTCGCCGGAGCGGACCCCCACGCTGATGTTCGGGGCGGGCAGACCGTGGCGCTCGGCAAGGCGGGTGAGACCGGCCAGCGGGGTACGCAGGTTGCGCTCGACGTCGACCGCCAGCGCCTTGAGCGGTGACACGTATAGCACCCGGGTGCCGGACGGGCGGTCGGCCGAGCCGGCGAGACTATCCAGGGCCCACAGGAACGCCGCGAGCGTCTTACCGGACCCGGTCGGCGCGATCACCAGGGTGTTGTTGCCGTCGGCAATGGCGTCCCACGCGTCCGCCTGCGCGGTGGTCGGCGCGGCGAAGGTGCTGCTGAACCACTCGCGGGTGATCGCGCTGAATCGGCCCAGTGGGTCTAGGGGCTCAGCGGGGCTGGTGCTCACCTAGCCATGGTGCCAACAGGTACCGACAAATCCGAGACAAACGACAAAACGTCCGAACGGCCACTATTTCGGTACGTGACGCGGGGTCCACATCGCCGCGTTGGCCAGTTCGTCGGGAATTTCCGGCACGCGGGCGATCGAGTCCAGCAGCGAGTGCGCACAGCCGTCGGCGAGCCGTTCGGCGTTGGTCGTGGGGTCCATGATCCGCTGACGACAGATCTCGAAGGTCAGCGCCAGCCAGCCGAGAATGATCACCCGCAGGTCGCGTTCGACATCCGGTTCCAGAGTCCTTCCCGGGATCGCGCTCACGAACTCGCCGATACGGGTCATGACGTGATCCAACTGGCGGTTCTTGGCTTCGTCGTCGATGCCGAGCAGAACCGGGTCGGACCGGCCAAGGCCGACATATGCCGCCCAAGCGGCCTCCGGATTCTGCTCGTGCCAGGCGAAGTAGGCCAGGACGCCGGTCCGGATCTCTTCGAAAAACGTCATGCCAACTGAGGGCAGGTCGTTGGTGTTTTCGTACAGCCGATCCGCCTCGTCCTTGACGACAGCGGCGAAGAACGCCCGCTTGTCGGGGAAGTAGTGATACATCAGGGCCCGGGACACCCCGGCGCGCTCGGCGATCTCGTCGATGCGGACGTCGTCGTAGGGCCGCTTCCCGAAAACCTCCGCACCTAGCGCGAGCAGCTCGGCGCGTCGATCCTCCGGGGATAACCGCCTCCTGGCTGTCGGCATGTGTCAGATAGTACTCACGGAGCTCAAGATCACTTGCCGACTGCGATTATCCGAACTCCACACCCTGGGCCAGCGGTAGCTCGCTGGAGTAGTTGACGGTGTTGGTGGCGCGCCGCATGTACGCCTTCCACGCGTCCGATCCGGACTCCCGCCCGCCGCCGGTTTGTTTCTCACCGCCGAAGGCGCCGCCGATCTCAGCGCCCGATGTGCCGATGTTGACGTTGGCGATACCGCAGTCGGATCCGTCCAGGAAACGCTCGGCCTCCCGCAGGTCGGTGGTGAAGATGGCCGAGGAGAGTCCTTGCGGAACCCCGTTGTTGAGCGCGATCGCTTCGTCCAGGTCGTCGTAGGTCAGCACGTAGAGGATCGGCGCGAACGTTTCGGTTGCCACGACGGCGGTCTGTGCGGGCATCCGGACCACGGCGGGCGCCACGTAATACGCGCTCGGATGGTCCGGGGCGTCGGGGTGGTGGCGGTCGCCGTCGATGACCTCGCCGCCATCGGCGCGTGCCTGTTCCAGCGCTCCCACCATGTCGCGGTAGGCGGTCTCGTGAATAAGCGGGCCGACGAGCGTGCTCGCTGCCGACGGGTCACCGATGGGCAGCTGGCGGCACGCCGAGACGACCCGGGTGACCACATCGTCGGCGACCGATTGATGCACGATCAGCCGGCGCAGGCTGGTGCAGCGCTGACCGGCGGTGCCGGCGGCGGCGAACACAATGGCGCGCACCGCCAAGTCGAGATCGGCCGACGGCGTTACGATCGCCGCGTTGTTGCCGCCCAGCTCCAGCAGCGCTCGCCCGAAGCGCCCCGCCACGCGGGGACCGACCTGCTGGCCCATCCGCACCGAACCGGTCGCGGACAACAATGCGACCCGCGGGTCGTCGACCAATTGCTCGCCAAGGTCACGGTCACCCAGCACCAGACCGCTCACCGCGGGCGGCGCACCGACGTCAGCGGCGGCCCGGCCGATCAGCGCCTGGCAGGCCAGCGCGGTCAACGGCGTCAGCTCCGAGGGTTTCCACACCACGGTGTCCCCGCACACCAACGCCACCGCGGTGTTCCACGCCCACACCGCCACCGGGAAATTGAACGCGGTGATCACGCCGACCACACCGAGTGGATGCCAGGTCTCCAGCAGCCGGTGCCCGGCGCGCTCCGACGCGATGGTCCGGCCGTAGAGCTGGCGCGACTGGCCCACCGCGAACTGGCAGATGTCGATCATTTCCTGCACTTCGCCCAGCGCCTCTGAGGTGATCTTGCCTACCTCGAGGGTCACCAGTGTGGCGAGGTCGCTCTTGTGTTCGCTGAGCAGCTCGCCGAGGCGGGCCACCAGCGCGCCGCGCACCGGGGCCGGTGTGCCTCGCCATGCCGAAAACGCCTGGGCCGCTTCGGCAATGGTCTGATCGACCTGCGCGGGTGTGGATTGTGCGACGGTGAAGAGCACCTCGCCGGTGATCGGTGTGCTGGCGGGCAGCCCGTGCCCGCCTGGCTCACCGAGGCTGACGTCAGCTCCGGTTGCCTGAAGGGCGTGACGTGCCCGGGCGCGCAACTCGTCGGCGTTGGGCAGGTTCACTGGGATGCCTCCTGGGAAAGCGCTTCGTAGAGTGCGTACGGGTCGTGAATATCGTGGCTGATTGCCCCCGCCAGCCATTCGACGTCGTACCCGGAATCGTCGTCGGCAGCGGCGGCCCGGGTGTCGCGGTCCAGGTTGGATCGGAAAATTCCCGCCGCCGACGCCGGCAAGAAGTCTTCGTAGACGATGGGTTCCGACGGGTCGCCGCGGCGGTAGTAGGCCAATCCCTCGGCGGCCATCTCCTTGTCGGTCGACGGGAAGTAATGGCTCCACACTTGGGCTGGGTCAGCGGCCGCCATGGCGGCGTCGTAACGCTGACGCCCGCGAGGGGTCAGCGCGACACCGCGCGCCTCGACTTCACCGAACCGCACCCGCAAGCTTCCCGAGGTGAGGGTGCCGTCCCTGCCGCGAAACAGGCGGGGTTCGGCGAGCGCGCGAAAAGAGGTCTGGCGCAACAGCACGGCGGGTCCGTCGGTGCGGGGCGGGCCCTGGATGGCATCGATCATGGTGATGCCGCGCTCGGTCATCCGGCGGTACAGGTCGTCGATGTCGAGGACTCGCGGCGTCAGGTGGTTGATGTGGGTGGAGCAGACCCCGGCGATGTCGGCGGCCACCGCGGACACCCGCGACAACTCGTCGTACCAGGACTTGTTGATCGGTTCGCGGGACAGCGCGAATGCTGCCACCGCCGCCGCGACAAAAGCTTGCGCCTCGTCGGGAGCACAGCCGCCCTCGGCGGCGATGATGCGCGCCCGGGCCAGCAATGCGGGGTCGAACAGCTGGCGGCGCGCGAGGAAGGCCTCAACGCGTTTACGCAGGCTGGGGTCGAAGTACCTGCGGTCGCGGGTGGCCAGCATCGAAGTGAACACCCGGAACGGATTGCGCGCCAGCTCGTTTGCCTCGATGGGACGAAAAGCGGTCGACACCACCGGAATGGGCGACGCGGCCGAGCGCAGATCGTAGTAGCCGACCGGCAGCATGCCGAACGCGGCGAACAAATTGGCGACGGCGGCCAGTTCGGCCGGGCTGCCCACCCGGATGGCGCCGTGCCGCTCAGCGGTGACCCGCTGCAGCGAGCCGAGACTCTCGGCACCCTGATTGCGTGCCACGTAATCGGAGTTGACCTGCCCGCTTACCTCGACCAGGGTGCCGTATGCGGGCACCTCGCCGGCATACATGGCCGATAGCCCGGCCGCGAATTGCGCACGTAGCTGCCAGGTCACCAGCCTTTTGGCGGGGCTCATTGTGTGCCGTCACTGCGATAGTCTCCGGCCATGAGTGAGACGCTCGACGACATCGACCGGATCCTGGTGCGCGAACTGGTCGCCGATGGACGCGCCACGTTATCGGAGCTGGCAGCGAGCACCGGCCTGTCGGTTTCGGCGGTCCAGTCGCGGGTGCGCAGGCTGGAGTCTCGCGGAGTGGTAACCGGATACTCCGCGCGGATCAACCCCGAGGCCGTCGGGCACCTGCTGTCGGCGTTCGTGGCCATTACTCCTCTTGATCCGTCTCAACCCGATGATGCGCCGGCCCGCCTGGAACACCTCAAGGAGATCGAGTCGTGCCACTCGGTGGCCGGCGAGGAAAGCTACATCTTGCTGGTGCGTGTGGAGTCCGCACGAGCGCTCGAGAACCTGCTGCAACGGATCCGGACAACGGCGAACGTGCAGACCCGAAGTACCATCATCCTAAATACTTTTTACAGTAATAAGCAGTTCATACCATAATATTTCCTGTGTATGCGTCATGATTCCGTAAAGATCCACTATCATGGTGTCATGACTGCTGCCCTGAAGCCCATTGCCCTTGCCGGTCTGCAACCAGAACCCGACCAGGTCCATGAGGTGCTGGCGCGCAGCATTCTGGCCGACGGTTACGACCTGGTGCTTGATCTGACCCGGTCGGCCGGCTCGTATCTGGTCGACGCCCGAAACGGCCGGCGCTATCTCGACATGTTCACCTTCTTCGCGTCGTCAGCGCTGGGCATGAACCACCCGGCGCTCGCCGACGACGAGGAGTTCCGCGCCGAACTCACCGAGGCCGCGCTGAACAAGCCGAGCAACGCCGACGTGTACACGGTGGCGATGGCCAGCTTCGTCGAGACCTTCGCCCGAGTGCTGGGAGACCCGTCATTGCCGCATCTCTTCTTCGTCGAAGGTGGTGCACTGGCGGTGGAGAACGCGCTCAAGGTCGCGTTCGATTGGAAGAGCCGGCACAACCAGGCACACGGTATCGACCCGGAGCTCGGTACCCGGGTACTGCACTTGCGCGGCGCATTTCACGGTCGCAGTGGCTACACCCTGTCGCTTACCAACACCAAACCGGTCAGCGTGGCCCGCTTCCCGAAGTTCGACTGGCCGCGTATCGACGCGCCGTTCATCCAGCCGGGAGCCGATATAGACGCGCTGGAAGCCGAGTCGCTGCGCCAGGCCCGCGCGGCATTCGAGGAGCATCCGCATGACATTGCGTGCTTCGTGGCCGAACCGATCCAAGGCGAAGGCGGCGACCGCCACTTCCGGCCGGAGTTCTTCGCGGCGATGCGTGACCTGTGCGACGAATACGATGCCCTGCTGATCTTCGACGAGGTGCAGACCGGCTGCGGGTTGACCGGAACTCCTTGGGCCTACCAGCAATTCGGCGTGGAGCCTGACGTGGTGGCCTTCGGCAAGAAGACGCAGGTGTGCGGAGTGATGGCGGGCCGCCGACTCGACGAGATCGCCGACAATGTGTTCGCGGTCAAGTCACGGATCAACTCGACCTGGGGCGGCAATCTGACCGACATGGTGCGCGCCCGCCGCATCCTGGAGGTGATCGAGGCCGACGAACTGTTCGAGCGCGCCGCCGAACAGGGCCGCTACCTGCGCGCCCGCCTCGCCGAACTCGCCCATGACTTTCCGGCAGTCGTTCTCGACCCTCGCGGCCGCGGCCTGATGTGCGCGTTCAGCCTGCCCACCACCGCCGACCGCGACGAGTTGATCCGCCACTTGTGGCAACGCGCCGTGATTGTGCTGCCCGCCGGTAAAGACGGCGTTCGGTTCCGTCCCGCACTGACCGTTTCGCGCGCCGAAATCGACGCGGCGATTTCGGCTGTTCGCGACGCTTTGAAGGCTGTGACCTAGGCCTGAGGCGGTTTACCGTGGTTTACCGAGGGGTATCTGATCCCATGCGACCTCCCACCCGGGCTAGCACCACAAGGTGGTCGGAAAAATTGTGATAACGCGGTAACTAATACGACGTAGCGAACGAAAGACTAAGAGCAGCCGGACGCGGGATAAGAGGTTCAGGATGCCGAAAGCAGATGAGCGATCACGTGGCGATCGCTTGGGCCAGGAAGACGGCGAGGTGCATGCCGCCATCCGGTTTGCCGTGCTGGCCACGGCCGCGGCAGTCGGCTTCATCATCATGGCTGCGTTGTGGGTCAGCACGTGCGGGGGAACGGGCGTCGACACGGCGGCCTGTGGCCCGCCGCAGCGGATGCTGCTGGCGTTCGGGGGACCGCTGATCTTGTTCGCCGCCGGGCTCTGGGCGTTCCTGCGCACCTACCGCGTCTGGCGCAACGAGGGTACTTGGTGGGGATGGCACGGTGCGGGCTGGTTCTTGTTGACGCTGATGGTAGTGACGGTCTCCATGGGCGTTCCGGCAATTGCTGGCCCGGCACTGGCCGGTTGACCAGCATCAACTACACGCTCGAATCGCTCAAGACCCTCACTAAATTACGGTCGGCTCTTCGCTGGCAGCGCGCTGGCGCGGCGGACTGTCGGCGTCTGCGACGTGCCACTGCTCGTCGATGCGGGTCACGCGGCGACGCTCCACGACGAACCATAGCGCCCCGGCGACCGTTCCGAGCACGGCGATGAGCCCCGTCGTGGCGAGCCACTCGTAATGTCGGTAGGCGGCGGCGGCCAGAGCGCTGATCACCCCGAACAATGCGACGATTAGCAGGATGAACCCGGGCCAGAAGAGGTTGTCCTTCATCGTGATACCAGCGTGCGGCTGCGTGGTCCGGAAATGATCCGTCGGATCGTGATGCCTGTCTCCCATGACCTCTCCCTCCGCGATCGGACGAGATAACAGAATGCTACTCATTCGGCGGACCTGGCGATACTCACACATTCGCCGCTGACCAGCCACTCAGCCCTCGGCGCGAATGCGATTTGGTCAGGTCGAGCGGGCCGCACCGCGAACAAGCGCTTCGGGCAGCGAAATCGCCCCAACCGTTGTCACGAGCCAGACCACGATCGTTGCGGCAATCCAGGATGCAGCGCCGCGGATGGTGAGCCCGTGTGTGAATTCCGAGGCGAGACCCAATGCGACGAGGGTCAATACCAGGCCGGTGCCGCCGAGGAGCAGCGACGCATACGCACGGGGCAACTTCAAGATCAACAGCGACAGGATCGCCTGCGCAACCGAGAACAACACCACGGCGACAATGAACCCCGACACGGACACCGAAACACCGGGAACAACCCAGGCCGCCACCAGCAGTCCGATCGCCCACGATCCCAGAAGCACAATTGCCCGCAGCAGAATTTGCCTCATGGCAATAAGTGTAGGTCTCGCGGTTGGGAGCGTTAAGAACTCATCGAAATGCCACCTTCGGACACTTCGTCAGAAATCCCAGATCCTTGGGGTTATGGGACACGTCGAGCGGGTATCAGGTCTAGACCATGATTGAGTGCCGCAGTGTTGCGTTCGCGTGTTTACCCCATCACGGGGGACAGGATCACGAAAGCACCGACATAGATGCCTATCGCGATGACGACCAATGCGACCAGCGTGATCCCGGCGATGACCGCGACGCGCTTGAGCCGACGCGTCCGAAGTGTGTCGGTCGTGTCAGGCCCGTCCATATCGGGTGGAATACCCGGCGGGAATCATGACTAACCGGCTCGATCAGGCGGTCGAAGGCGAGCTGCAAAGCGGGAGTAGTGTCAATCAAACGTTGCCGGGAGACCATATGACCGATGCGGGATTGCACGGTAACAAGCGCCAACGAGGCCACCGTGCTGTCGAGCTGCATGTTGCTGCACGCCTGGAGAACCTGGCGATGCTGCGCACCTTGGTTGGTGCGATCGGCACCTTCGAGGACCTGGATTTCGATGCCGTGGCGGACCTGCGGCTCGCGGTCGACGAAGTGTGCACCCGGTTGATCCGATCGGCCACTCCCGATGCAACGCTCGTCGTGGTGGTCGACCCGCTAGACGACGAATTGATAGTGGAGGCGTCCGCGGCGTGCGACACCCACGACGTGGTGGCACCCGGCAGCTTCAGCTGGCATGTTCTGACGTCATTGGCCGACGACGTCCAGACGTTCCACGACGGTCGCGAACCCAGTGAAACCGGCAGCGTTTTCGGTATTGCGCTGACGGCGCGAAAGGCGGCCGCCACCAGGTGACGGCCCGAGATGCCGGCGGTTCGGATTCGCGCCCGAACGAATACGCCGATGTTCCGGATATGTTCCGTGAGTTGGCTACCTTTCCCGCCGACTCAATGGAATTCCAGCGCCAGCGGGAGAAGATCGTCGAGCGCTGCTTGCCGCTGGCCGATCACATCGCTCGTCGGTTTGAGGGCCGGGGCGAACCACGTGACGACTTGGTTCAGGTCGCGCGGGTCGGATTGGTCAATGCGGTAGTCCGGTTCGACATCGAGGCCGGGTCGGACTTCGTCTCGTTCGCGGTGCCCACGATCATGGGAGAGGTCCGACGCCACTTCCGCGACAACAGCTGGTCGGTCAAGGTTCCCCGGCGCCTCAAAGAACTGCACCTGCGGCTTGGCGCCGCCACCGCCGATCTGTCGCAGCGGCTCGGCCGGGCCCCCACCGCCACCGAACTCGCCGGCGAACTCGGAATGGACCGCGACGAGGTCATTGAGGGCCTGGTGGCAGGTAGCTCCTACAACACCTTGTCCATCGACAGTGGCGGCGGCAGCGACGACGACGACGCCCGCGCGATCGCGGACACTTTGGGTGACGTGGATGCCGGTCTGGACCAGATCGAGAACCGGGAATCGCTGCGTCCGTTGCTCGAGGCCCTGCCCGAGCGGGAGCGAACGGTGTTGGTACTGCGGTTCTTCGAGTCGATGACCCAGACGCAGATTGCCGACCGGGTCGGCATCTCACAGATGCACGTGTCTCGGTTGCTGTCTAAATCGTTAGCGCGACTGCGGGACCAGTTGCAGTAGCGGCCGCTGCGCTGCACTTGCGGTCCAGCTGACCGACTTCAGTAGTGGCTCGTCGGCCGGCGTCGTCACCGGCAGCGTGCCGTCCGGGTCGCAGACACGCAGTAACCGCGACACCGCCGCGCTCGTTACCATCGCCCAGGACACCTGGGCGGCCGAGCACACCACGTTGATTCGAAGTAGCGCCGAAAAACCAGCAGTACCAATGAATTCCAGGCCGCGCAGGTCCAGGATCACCCGGTTGGAACGACTGACGCTGCGCTGCACATAAGCGGCGAGCTGATCAGCGTTGGCGGCATCGAGCTCACCATCGACGGTGATCACTGTGCCCGACGGCTCCCAGCGGGCACCGAATTGGGCCGTGCGGCTTTGTTGCCAAGATTGGGCCACAGACATTGCTTACTCCCTCACTACCGGAGGATTCGTGCTGTCGATACGCCAGCCTCACCTAGCAAAAGGTGTGGGACAGGGAATTCGCCAACCCCTGCGTCACCGACGTATTTCGGGCGGCTGTGAACTCAACCTGTTTTGAACAGTACCCGTGGTGAGGCGGCCCCGCCAATGTCCTGTGAGTTCTCTGAACGGATTCTCAGGAACGCTGGTCAGGCAGCTACTTGATCTCGGCGAGCACCGTGCCCTGCGTGATGGCGGCGCCGGCTTCGACCGCAAGTCCGGTGATGGTGCCGTCCTTGTGTGCGGTGACCGGGTTCTCCATCTTCATCGCCTCGAGGACCACTACCAGGTCGCCGGCGGCGACCTGCTGTCCTTCCTCGACCGCGACCTTGACCACGGTGCCCTGCATGGGCGCGGTTACGGCGTCACCGGAGGCCGCCGCGCCGGCGTGCGAACCCCGCTTGCGCGGCTTGGGCTTTTTGCGGATCGCGCCGACAGCATCGGTGCTGGCGCCGTTGGACAGCGCCAGGTCCGCGGGCAACGAGACTTCGAGCCGGCGTCCGCCGACCTCGACCACCACTTTCTGCCGGGGCCGGGCGTCCTCGTCGTCGAGCGGCTCGCCGCCGGTGAAGGGTTCGACGGTGTTGTTCCACTCGGTCTCGATCCAGCGGGTGTGCACCGAGAAGCCGTCGTCGTCGCCGATGAACGCCGGGTCGGACACCACGGCGCGGTGGAACGGGATAACCGTGGCAAGGCCTTCGACCTCGAACTCGTCCAGGGCACGCCGGGCACGCGCCAGCGCCTCGTGCCGGTCCGCGCCGTAGACGATCAGCTTGGCCAGCATCGAATCGAACTGCCCGCCGATCACCGAGCCGGTCTCGACACCGGAGTCCAGCCGCACGCCCGGGCCGGTGGGCGGGTGGAACTTGTTCACCGGGCCGGGGGCAGGCAGGAAGTTGCGTCCCGCGTCCTCGCCGTTGATGCGGAATTCGATGGCGTGCCCGCGAGGGGTGGGGTCCTCGGTCAGCTCCAGCTTCTCGCCGTTGGCGATCTTGAACTGCTGCAACACCAAGTCAATGCCGGCCGTCTCTTCGGTGACCGGGTGCTCGACCTGAAGCCGGGTGTTGACCTCCAGGAATGAGATCAATCCGTCCTGGCCGACCAGGTATTCGACGGTTCCGGCGCCGTAGTAGTGCGCCTCTTTGCAGATTCGCTTGGCAGATTCGTGGATTTCCTTGCGCTGGGCGTCCGTCAGGAACGGCGCCGGCGCCTCTTCCACCAGCTTCTGGAAGCGGCGTTGCAGCGAGCAGTCGCGGGTGCCGGCCACGACGACGTTGCCGTGCTGGTCGGCGATCACCTGAGCCTCGACGTGGCGGGGCTTGTCGAGATAGCGCTCGACGAAGCACTCACCGCGGCCGAACGCGGACACCGCCTCGCGCACCGCCGATTCGAACAGCTCGGGAATCTCCTCGATGGTGCGGGCGACCTTCATGCCCTTACCACCGCCGCCGAAGGCCGCCTTGATCGCGATCGGCACGCCGTACTCCTTGGCGAAGGCCACCACCTCGTCGGCGTCCTTGACCGGGTCGGGAGTGCCGGGAACCAGCGGCGCCTGCGCGCGGGCGGCGATGTGGCGGGCGGTGACCTTGTCGCCGAGGTCGCGGATCGACTGCGGGCTGGGCCCGATCCAGATCAGGCCGGAGTTGATGACCGCTTGGGCGAAATCGGCGTTCTCCGACAAGAAGCCATAGCCCGGGTGTATGGCGTTGGCGCCGGACTTCTCGGCCGCGTTGAGAATCTTGCCGAAGTCCAGGTAGGACTCTGCCGAAGTCTGACCGCCCAGAGCGAACGCCTCGTCGGCCAGGCGCACGTGCGGCGCCTCGGCGTCGGGCTCGGCGTACACCGCCACGCTGGGCAGGCCCGCATCGCGGGCCGCGCGGATCACCCGTACAGCGATCTCGCCGCGGTTGGCGACGAGCACCTTGGAGATCCTCGAGCTGGCGTGACTAGCCACTGCGCCTCCTGTTTGGCATATCTGCAGACGGTTTTTCTGCGAGCTTCTCTAAGAGAGTTTCTTACAACTTCGGGGAAGTCTAAGCGGCGCGCCGCCGAGCCGACGAGGCGGTGCCGGAATTGCGGGTATTCAAGGGGTCTCGCGCAATCGCCGCTTGATCCGGGCAAGCATCGCCGACATGCCGCGCAACCGCAGCGGGCTGATCAGAGCGGCCAGACCCAGGTCGGTGTAGAAATCTTCGGGCACCGCCAGGATGTCGGCGGCGGGTTGCTCGTCAAGACCGGCGGCCAGGATCGAGGCAAACCCTCGGGTGGTCGGCGCTTCGGCGGGCGCGCTGAAGTACAGGCGCACCCGGTTTGGGTCGTGCGCGTCGACATGCAGAAACAGCGGCGACTGACACTCGGGCACCGGCTCCATGGACGCTTCTGCCAGATCGGCGGGCAGGTCCGGCAGGTCGTCGGCGAATTCCAGCAGCAACTTCAGCTTGTCCTGGCCCTGCACTTCGGCGAAGTCGGACACCACCTCAACCAGCGGCGCGGGCAGAGTCATCAGACCGGTACAGCCCCCGGGCTCTCGCCCGCGACGATCGGCACGCGCACGGTGTTGCCCCACTCGGTCCATGACCCGTCGTAGTTACGCACTCCGGGCTTGCCCAGCAGATGCGTGAGCACGAACCAGGTGTGGCTGGACCGCTCGCCGATGCGGCAATAGACGACGGTCTTGTCGTCGGGGTTGAGGAAGCCGTACAGCTCGCCTAGCTCGTCGCGGCTGCGGAATCGGCCGCTGTCGTCGACCGCCTTGCCCCACGGGATCGACCGGGCGGAGGGGATGTGGCCGGCGCGCAGCGCGCCTTCCTCGGGGTAGTCGGGCATGTGGGTGCGCTTGCCGGTGTACTCCTCGGGTGAACGCACGTCGATCAGCGGCTGGCTGCCCAGGATGCCCAGGACGTCGTCTCTGAAGGCACGGATCGGCGCGTCGTTGCGCGCGACGACGGGATAGCCGGTCGTGGTCTTGGTGGGGACCTCCAGGGTGGTATCCCGACGTTCGGAGAGCCAAAGGTCGCGCCCGCCGTTGAGCAGTCGCACGTCGGGGTGGCCGAACAACGTGAAGACCCACAGCGCATACGCCGCCCACCAATTGCTTTTGTCGCCGTAGATCACCACGGTGTCATCGCGGGCGATGCCCTTGCGATCCATCAACTCGGCGAACTGCTCGCCGTTGATGTAGTCACGCACCCTGGGGTCATTCAGGTCGGTGTGCCAGTCGACCTTGACCGCGCCGGGAAGATGACCGACGTCGTAGAGCAAGACGTCCTCGTCGGATTCGACGATCACCAGGCCGGGGGCGCCCATGTTGGCGGACAACCAGTCGGCGGTGACCAGCCGTTCGGGGTGGGCGTAGGCCGAGAGCGTGGGGCTTGGATCAGCGGGTAGTGGCACACCGCTAAGCCTACCCATTTCGCGGGCCCTCAATTAGAGCGGATTGTCCGCCCACAGCGCGGCGACCGACAGGCCGGCGCGATCGAGCAGCGACCGTGTCAGCGGCAGTCCGATCCCCACCACGGCCGACGGGTCGCCGTCGACACCGTCGATGAACCATCCACCCAGGCCGTCGAGCGTGAAGCCGCCGGCGACCCGCAACGATTCCCCGGAAGCCAGGTACGCCTCGAGGTCGTCAGGCGACGGTGTTCCGAAATGCACTGTGGTGATTGATGTTTGAGCTTCGCAGTGGACAATCTCATGATTCAGCATCCGGATGACGCAGTGACCGGTATACAGTTGCCCGGCGCGGCCCGCGATGGACTGCCAAAGTTGGCGTGCATCGGCGACGGATTGCGGCTTGCCGCATAGCCGGCCGTCGATGTAGAGCATCGAATCACAGCCGATGACAACGCAATCGGCAGCAATCGCGCTATCCAGCTCGCCGGCCACCCGTTCGGCCTTGGCCTGTGCCAAGGCGCATACCACGTCACCGGGCGAAGCGTCCCATCCCAGAGTCGTGGTGAGGCGATCCTCGTCGACCCCGGAGACGATGACCAGCGGATCGATGCCGGCCTGGCGAAGCACTTTGAGGCGGCCGGGTGAGGCCGACCCCAGCACCAGTCGGGTCAATGTTTCATGTGAGTCATTTGCTGCATGGTGAGCCGCTGGTAGTTGGACATCGCAAAACGCAGCCGGTCGACCGGAAGCCCCCAGCGGGTGCGCTCGGCTGGTGCCGGTGCCGGCGCGCCGCCGGCGCTGCCCAGCACGGCGATCAGCGCGGCCAACTCCTCGACGGTGGGTTGTCCCTTGAGTATCTGGATGTGCGGCTCGTGCGTCTGCGACGCGTCATCGGTCGCCGCGTCGTTGGTCACTGCGTCGTCGGTCACTCGGGTTGAATTGTTCGTCTCGTTCCCGTCGCTCACTGCATTCGCTCCGCTCGTTCGACTCACAGTGGGATGTTCCCGTGCTTTTTGGGGGGCAAGTGCGAGATCTTTCGTTCCAGCAGGCGCAGCGCGGTGCCGATGTAGCCGCGCGTGTACGACGGCGGGATCACCGCGTCGATGTATCCGCGCTCGGCCGCGACGTAGGGGTTGACCAGCGTGTCCTCGTACTCCTGCTGCAACTGCAGCCGCAGCTCGTCGACGTCCTTGCCTTCCTTGGCGGCTTCGCTGAGCTGCTTGCGGTAGACGAACCCGACGGCGCCGGAGGCGCCCATCACCGCGATCTGCGCCGTCGGCCAGGCGATGTTGACGTCGCAGCCCATGTCCTTGGAACCCATGACGCAGTAGGCGCCGCCATAGGCCTTGCGGGTGATGACGGTGATCTTCGGGACGGTGGCCTCGCCGTAGGCGAACAGCAGCTTGGCGCCGCGCCGGATGATGCCGTTGTATTCCTGGCCGGTGCCCGGCAAAAAGCCCGGGACGTCCACCAGCATCACGATCGGGATGTTGAAGCAGTCGCAGGTCCGCACGAATCGGGCGGCCTTCTCCGAGGCGTCGATGTCCAGGCAGCCGGCGAAATGGGTCGGCTGGTTAGCCACGATCCCGACCGGCCGGCCGTCGATACGACCGAACCCGACGACGATGTTCTGGGCGTAACCGTTCTGGATTTCCAGGAACTCGTCTTCGTCGAGGATGCGGGTGATCACCTCGTGCATGTCATAGGGCTGGTTGGGGGAGTCCGGGATCAGCGTGTCCAGCTCGATGTCCTCGGCGGTGAGGTTGTCCTCGATCGGGCCTTCGGGTACGGGCTCGGCGTACCGGGGCGGGTCGGTGAAGTTGTTGGGCGGTAGGTAGCTCAGCAGGTCGCGGACCCAGTCGAAGGCGTCCTGCTCACCCGATGCGACATAGTGCGCCGTACCGGACTTGGCCATGTGGGTGTGGGCGCCGCCGAGCTCCTCCATGGTGACGTCCTCACCGGTGACGGTCTTGATGACGTCGGGTCCGGTGATGAACATCTGGCTGGTCTGGTCGACCATCACCACGAAGTCGGTCAGGGCGGGCGAGTACACGTGTCCACCCGCGGCGGCACCCATGATCAGCGAGATCTGCGGGATGACGCCGGAGGCCAGGATGTTGTTGCGGAAGATGCGGCTGTACAGGCCCAGCGAGACGACGCCCTCCTGGATGCGCGCCCCGGCACCGTCGTTGATGCCGATCAGCGGACGGCCCGTCTTGATCGCCAGCTCCTGGACCTTGACGATCTTCTCGCCGTACACCTCGCCCAGGCTGCCGCCGAACACCGTGGCGTCCTGGCTGAAGATGCACACATCGCGGCCGTCGATGGTCCCGTACCCGGTGACCACGCCGTCGCCGAGCGGGCGGTTTTCGCCCAGTCCGAAGTTGGTGCTGCGGTGCCTGGCCAGCGCGTCGAGTTCGACGAACGAGTCGTCGTCCAACAGGGCATAGATGCGCTCGCGGGCGGTCAGCTTGCCCTTGGCATGCACCTTCTCGACGGCGGCCTCACCCACAGGGTGTAGCGACTCTTCTCTCCGCTTGTGCAGCTCGGCCAGCTTGCCCACGGTGGTGTGGATGTCGATGGTGTGCTCGGCAGCGGGCTCCGCGGTGTGGTCGGTAACGCTAGTCATGGGACTCGATATTATCGGCAGCCGCTGCGGCCGCGTTTAGGCTGGGCGGAGTGACGGACCGGGATCTCCTCAGGCAACCGTTGAACCAGGCCGCACTGCGGGCCGAACTGATCGGGACTGGGCTGGGTTGGCGACAGCTCGACGTGGTGGAGGAAACCGGCTCCACCAACGCCGATCTGTTGGCGCGCGCGGCGTCGGGTGTCGACGTCGCCGGAGCGGTGTTGATCGCCGAGCATCAGACCGCCGGTCGCGGACGTCATGGGCGCGGATGGTCGGCTTCCCCGCGAGCCCAGATCACGATGTCAGTCGGCGTGAGTGTCGTCGACGTCCCGACAGCGGGGTGGGGCTGGCTGTCGCTGGCCACCGGTGTGGCGGTGGTCGACGCGGTGGCCCCCCTGCTCGAAGCAGCCGGCGTTCAACTCGGTCTCAAGTGGCCTAACGACGTATTGGCCGGGGACGGCAAGCTGGCCGGGATTCTTGCCGAGGTCGCAAAGCCGGTTGTGGTAATTGGCTTGGGGCTCAACGTAACTCAGGCGCCAGAGGAGGTCGACGGTCCCGGGGCGACCTCGCTGCTGGACCTCGGAGTCCCCGCACCCGATCGCGACCAGCTGGTCGCCAGCGTGTTGCGAGAGCTCGGCGGGCGCATCGTCGCCTGGCGGGTCGCCCGCGGAGCCGACTGGCAGCTGGCGGCCGACTACCGCGCCCGCAGCCTGACCATCGGCACGCGCGTGCGCGCGCAGCTGCCCGGCGGCAAGGAACTCGTCGGGACCGCGAGCGCCGTCGACGACCAGGGCCGGCTGTGTCTGGAGACCGGTGCGGAGACCGTGGTGGTGTCCGCCGGTGACGTCATTCATTTGCGCTGATATCAGGGCGGGACCGGGATCCCCGACAGCTGATTGCGGCTAATGTCGCGACCATGAGCTACCCCGACAATGCCCTGGCCGCCGGCGAACAGGTCGTCATACACCGCCATCCGCACTGGAAGCGTTTGATCTGGCCCGTCGTGGTTCTCATCCTGGTGACCGCGCTCGCAGCGTTCGGGTCCGGTTACCTCAACTCGACGCACTGGGAGCAGATCGCCAAGAACATCATCTACGGCGTCATCTGGGGGATCTGGTTGGTGATCGTCGGCTGGCTGACGCTATGGCCGTTTTTGAGCTGGCTGACCACACATTTCGTCGTCACCAATCGGCGGGTGATGTTTCGGCACGGGGTGCTGACCCGCGGCGGGATCGACATCCCGTTGGCGCGGATCAACAGTGTGGAATTCCGGGACAAGCTCTTCGAGCGAATGTTTCGCACCGGCACGCTGATCATCGAGTCGGCGTCACAAGATCCGTTGGAGTTCTACGACATTCCGCGCCTGCGCGAGGTGCACGCGCTGCTGTATCACGAAGTTTTCGACACCCTGGGTTCCGAGGAATCGCCGAGCTGAGCGGACCGGCTCGCCCTGTTGCGCCAAGCGCGCAGCAGGGTGACGTTGCCGACCTCGAGCTCGTCCTCGAAGACCTCGGCGATACCGCCGGCAGTGAGGGCGGATTCCAGCGCCTTGTCGGGGTTGCGGGCGAACTCGTCGGGAAACACCCAGCGCCGGAACGCCCAGAAGCGGAACGCCATCTGCAGCAGGTTCCCGATGATGTAGGCCGAGATGAAGTCGGCAATGTTTTCCACCGTCAGGGAGACCATCGGCTCTCGCAGCTGCAGGCTGTAGCTGGAGACCCACAGCGGCGCCATGCTCAGCAGCACCCCCACGCCGCTGAACGCGAAAAACAGTAGCGCCTCGTGGTGGCGCTCGCGCCCGCCTCGGTCGCGGAAGCTCCACTCCCGGTTCAACACGTAGGAGGCGATGACGGCGACGATGCCCGCGATGACCTTGGCGGTTACCGGCTTGGGCTCGAGAATCGTCAGCTTCAGGGTGTAGAAAATCACCGAGTCGATGATGAACGTGGTGCCGCCGACAATGGCGAATTTGATCAGTTCATGATGGCGCTGCGCGTACGGCTGAACGATCCCGGGCAAGCGCGCAATCGTGGCTTCGGCGAAGGACACAACACGTCAGTGTACGGACGGACGCAAAATCGACGCAAAATGCTACATAACGATCGTGTGTCACAGCCGGTCAGCACGCCGCCGGGTGCCATGACACCATGATGGCCGTGCCGAGTTCACGCCCGCCGGAGGCCGCCCCGCTAGTCGCTATGGTCGGCGGCGGTCAGCTTGCCCGGATGACCCACCAGGCCGCGATCGCGATGGGGCAGACGCTGCGGGTGCTGGCCAGCGCCGCTGACGAACCCGCCGCGCAGGTCACCCCCGATGTGGTGATCGGCTCGCACACCGATCTGGAAGACCTGCGCCGGGTTGCCGCCGGAGCCGCCGCGCTGACTTTCGATCACGAGCATGTCCCGACCGACCTGCTGGAAAAGCTGGTCTCCGAAGGCGTCAATGTGGCACCGCCACCGCGGGCTCTGGTGCACGCCCGGGACAAGCTCGTGATGCGGCGGCGGTTGGAGGCGCTGGGCGTCCCGGTGCCGCGCTACGCCGGACTGGACGGCCCGGCTGATCTGGACAACGTGGACCAGCTCGCCCGACGCCTGGGCGCTTCCAAGGACGCCCCGATCGTGGTCAAGGCCGCCCGCGGGGGATACGACGGCCGCGGCGTGCGGATGGCGCGCGACCTGGCGCATGCCCGTGAGATCGCCGGCGATTACCTGGCCTCCGGCGTACCGGTGCTGCTGGAGGAGCGTGTGCAACTGCGTCGCGAACTGTCGGCCCTGGTGGCGCGCTCGCCGTTCGGGCAGGGGGCGGCGTGGCCGGTCGCGGAGACCGTGCAACGAGACGGGATCTGCGTGCTGGTGATCGCACCCGCGCCGCAGCTGCCCGAGCAGCTGGCGTCGGGCGCGCAACAGCTGGCGTTGCGATTGGCCGCCGAACTGGGCGTCGTCGGTGTACTCGCGGTCGAGCTGTTCGAGACCACCGACGGTGTTCTGCTGGTCAACGAGCTCGCAATGCGGCCGCACAACTCCGGACACTGGACCATGGACGGCGCGCGCACCAGCCAGTTTGAACAGCATCTGCGCGCGGTCCTGGACTATCCGCTCGGTGCTACCGAGGCCGTCGCGCCGGTCACGGTGATGGCCAACGTGCTGGGCGCCGCGCAGCCGCCGGCGATGACCGTCGACGAACGGTTGCATCATCTGTTCGCGCGGATGCCCGACGCCCGGGTTCACCTCTATGGCAAGACCGAACTTCCCGGCCGCAAGGTCGGCCATATCAATTTCCTTGGCGTCGATATGGCCGGCTTGGCGAAGCTGCGTGAACGCGCCGAGCTGGCGGCACACTGGTTGTCACACGGGCAGTGGACGGACGGATGGGATCCACATGACTAACAGTCCCCGGGTCGCCGTGATCATGGGCAGCGACAGCGACTGGTCGGTGATGCAGGATGCCGCGGCGGCGCTGACCGAGTTCGACATACCGACCGAGGTTCGGGTGGTCTCGGCGCATCGCACCCCAGCAGTGATGTTCGACTATGCGCGCGGCGCGGCCGATCGCGGCATCGAGGTGATCATCGCCGGCGCCGGCGGCGCCGCCCACCTGCCCGGAATGGTTGCCTCCGCGACCCCGCTGCCGGTGATCGGGGTGCCGGTGCCGCTGGCGCGGCTGGATGGTCTGGACTCCCTGCTGTCGATCGTGCAGATGCCGGCGGGTGTGCCGGTGGCCACGGTCTCGATCGGTGGCGCCCGCAACGCGGGCTTGCTGGCCGCGCGCATTCTCGGATCGTCCGACCCGGCGCTGCGGGCTCGAATCGTCGAGTTTCAGGCCCAGCTGGCCGAGAGCGTGCGGGCCAAGGATGCGGCGCTGCAGGAGCGTCAAGGTAAAATTACCGGCGAGTAGCAAGGAGGCCAAGATGGCTCGGTGGGCCGGGGATCCCGCGTTCGATCTGTTCCAATTGCCCGAGGAGCACCGGGAGTTACGGGTGGCGATTCGGGCGCTGGCGGAACGGGAGATCGCTCCGCACGCCGCCGATGTGGATGAGAATTCCCGCTTTCCGCAGGAGGCCCTGGATGCGCTCAATGCGTCCGGGTTCAACGCTGTTCACATTCCCGAGGAATACGGCGGTCAGGGCGCGGACGCGGTGGCCGCGTGCATTGTGATCGAAGAAGTGGCGCGCGTCGACGGGTCTGCCTCGCTGATTCCCGCGGTCAACAAGCTGGGCACCATGGGCCTGATCCTGCAGGGTTCGGAGGAGCTGAAGAAGCAGGTGTTGCCGTCCCTGGCCACTGAGGGGGCGATGGCCTCCTATGCGTTGAGCGAGCGCGAAGCCGGCAGTGACGCCGCGTCGATGCGGACCCGGGCCAAGGCCGACGGGGATGACTGGATTCTCAACGGCACCAAATGCTGGATTACCAACGGCGGCAAGTCGACCTGGTACACGGTGATGGCGGTGACCGATCCGGACAAGGGCCCCAATGGCATCTCGGCGTTCATGGTCCACAAGGACGACGAGGGGTTCAGCGTCGGCCCGAAGGAAAAGAAGCTGGGGATCAAGGGCTCGCCGACCACCGAGCTGTACTTCGAGAATTGCCGCATCCCGGGCGACCGGATCATCGGCGAACCTGGCACCGGGTTCAAAACCGCACTGCAGACCCTCGACCACACCCGCCCCACTGTCGGTGCGCAGGCCGTGGGCCTCGCGCAGGGCGCGGTGGACGCTGCCGTCGCCTACACCAAGGACCGCAAGCAGTTCGGCAAGTCGATCTCTGAGTTTCAGGGCGTGCAGTTCGAGCTGGCCGACATGGCGATGAAAGTCGAAGCGTCCCGGCTGATGGTGTACACCGCCGCCGCCCGCGCCGAACGCGGCGAGCCGAATCTCGGATTCATCTCCGCGGCTGCAAAGTGCTTCGCCTCCGACACCGCCATGGACGTGACGGAGGCGGCCGTGCAACTGTTCGGCGGCGCCGGCTACACCACTGACTTCCCGGTCGAGCGAATGATGCGCGATGCCAAGATCACCCAGATCTACGAGGGCACCAACCAGATTCAGCGGGTGGTGATGTCGCGGGCTCTGTTGCGCTGATCCAACCCCCATGTGATCGGCAGACATTTGTCGGAATGGAGGCACACGTGGGGAGCGGCGGCGTACCGGTTATTGTCGAACGTCATCCCACTCATCACTCGGGAAGCGTTCGAGCACAACAAACTTCAAAACAGGCTGCACGTCGCGCACGACGGCGAAGAGGGTCTGAACTACCTATACCAACGTGGCGGATACGAGGACGCGGTGCGCCCGGACCTCATCCTGCTTGACTTGAACCTGCCGAAATACGATGGGCGGCAGCTGCTCGAAAAGATCAAGTCCGACGCCGACCTCTGTCGCATCCCGGTCGTTGTCCTGACCACCTCCTCGGCGGAGGAGGACATCATGCGCAGCTACAAGCTGCACGCCAATGCTTACGTCACCAAGCCGGTCGACCTCGACCAATTCATGAAAGCGGTCCGGCAGATAGACGAGTTCTTCGTTCAGGTGGTGCGGCTTCCGGGCTTCTGAAGCTACGGCGTGCCGGCAGTCTCGGTGGGGCGCACGATGCCGTTCTGATTCACCTCGTACACATGCGCCGTCGAGATGTCGAAGAAGATACCAAAGACCTTGAGAGCACCAGAAGCCTTTGCGGGGGCCAAGATCGGGTTACAGGTCAGCCTTTCCATCTGGATGGCCACGTTCACAATGCTTAGCTGATCGGCCTCGCTGAGGCCGTCGGACTCGGCGCTCCCACGTGCCGGATGGTGATTCTGGTATGCGGCGAGACTGTCGCGTGCATGCTCGAGCCACTGGCCGATCGCAGTGGTCCCTTGATCCGTGCCGTCCTGGAGCAGTGTCGTCATCGCGCCGCATGACGAATGTCCGCAGACGACAACCGAAGTCACACCCAGCTGGTTGAACGCGACGTCGAGTGCGGCATCGACCGATCGGTCGGCCGGATCGGTCGGTACCAGATTGCCGACATTGCGGACGACGTAGAGGTCACCAGGCCCGCTGGCGGTGATGACGGCGGGCATGATCCGCGCGTCGGCACACGTGAGGAACACCGCATTCGGTCTCGTTGAATCGGTCAGCTCGGCAAGCCGGGGATATAGCTCTCCGCGACCGCTGCGGTGGTACTCATGCACGCCGTCGAGAATCGAAGCGTCCGCGTCGTTACGATCACCATTGTCGCGCGCTGGCCACGAAATGTCGCGCGATGGCGAAGAAATCGGTCCTACCGACCGAGGCAGGTAGTGACGCCTAGGCCGAGTGGTGTGTGCGTGGCGCAGCTTCGCGGGCGTCGTCTCGACGATAACTACCACTCCGCCGGTCGCCTCGTGAGCGCTTCTCCAATCGGAAATGGCCTCGGAAACCGCCTCATCGATGTAGTCCGCGTTGAGTGTCAGTCGCACATCAGACCCCGGCGGCATTTCGGACAGCACCTTGGTCAGGCGGGGCAAAAGCAGGAAACTGAGCGTACCGTCAATATCGATCCGCCAGTGCGTCGACTCGTCGCCGCCATACGGCTTGGCCTCGATGGGTGCGCGCACCACCCGGTTCAACAGAATGAGTATCGCGACGCCAAGTCCAATAGCCACACCCTCTAGCAGGTTGAGGAACACCACACACAAGATGGTGATGGCATAGACCACGAAATTGCCTGTGCGCCAAGCAAGTTTGACGTGAGCCAGCTTGACGAGCTGGACGCCGATCACGATGAGTAGGCCGGCTAGCGCGGCCTTCGGAATGTGTTCCGCCAGTTCGGTAAACAACGACGCGAACAGCAGAATCCATACGCCGTGCAGAACTGCCGACATCCGGGAGCGGGCACCGGCTGCCACATTGGTGGAGCTGCGCACAATGACGCCGGTGACTGGCAGCCCGCCAAGCAATCCCGACACGATGTTCGCGCTGCCTTGCCCGATCATCTCTCGGTTGAAGTTGGTGCGCGGCCCTTTGTGCAGTTTATCGATACCGACCGCCGACAGCAGCGATTCGACACTGGCGATGAGGGCGACCGTGAGGACTCCCACGACTATTTCGCCGATCTCGGCAACCCACGGCTCTCCGCCGGGGGCCGTTGGGGGAAGTTTGGGTAAGCCGATCGCTTGCAAAAAGTTGGCCGAGAGCGTGATTCGGTCGACACCTTCCAGCTCCGCAGCTTCCGCGACTGCGGTCGCCACCACGATGGCCACGAGCGCGCCCGGGATGAAACGGGCCTTGGCGGGCAGCTTTGGCCACAACAACAAAATGGCGATGACCAGCCCGCCAACGATCACTTCGCGCGGTTCGTGATGGAGGACGCCGCTCGGCAAAGCCTTGATGTTTTCCCATGCCGAGCTCCGTGACGAGCCACCCATCAGGACGTGAATTTGCTGCAAAACAATGGTGACACCGATGCCCGCCAGCATGGCGTGTACCACGACCGGAGCAACGCCCAGTGCAGCGCGAGCCACCTTGATCACTCCGAATAGGATCTGCAGTGCACCCGCACAAATCGTGATCACGCAGGTCATCTGCCAACCGAAATCATCGATCAGTCCGGCGACCACCACGGTGAGACCGGCGGCCGGGCCACTGACCTGAAGCACCGACCCGCCGATGGAGCCGGCGACAATGCCGCCCACCACCGCAGCGATCAAACCGGCCATCAGCGGAGCCCCGGACGCGATGGCGATTCCTAGCGAAAGAGGCAGCGCAACCAGAAGGACGACCAGCGAGGCGGGAAGGTCGTACCGCAAATTGCGCAGGAATGACCCAGAATCAACAAGCTGCACCGACTTATTCTGAATGGCCGGCGAATGTTGCGCTCGGCGGGAGGCTCTTCGCATAGAGGTTACAAATATTCTGAATTCCGCCGGGCGAACCAGGTGATCAGCCGCCCGAGGATGATCAGCACCAGCAGTAACACGATCAGCAAGAAGGCCGCGTCGTAGGACAGGTCCTGGGCCGTTTTCGACGGCAGGTTGTAAAACGTCCAGATCGGATACGTCAGGTAGCCCACCGGCGATCCGGTGAGCCGTCCGGTGGGCAGGGAAGCCGACCAGCCGGCCGTGTACAGCATTGGTGCCGTCTCGCTGACCGCCAGCGCAAGGGCCACCAGCATGCCGGTGACGATCCCGGGAATCGCCGGCTTCAGGATGATCTTGCGCAGGGTCCAATTGACCGGCAGCCCGAGTGCCTCGGCTCCTTCCCGGTACGACGTCGGCACCTGAGCGAGTGCGGACTCGGTGGCCTTGGTGATGTACGGAATGCTCATCACCGACAGCACCAACACGCCGGCCGCCAGGGAAAACCCCCAGTCGAAGTCCACCACGAGTGCGAGATAGCCGACGTAGCCGAGCACGATGGCGGGGATCCCGGACAGCACCTCGTAGGCGCCACGCAGAATTGATCGTGTTCTGCCAGTGGCGAATTCGGACAGGTAGATCCCGGCCAACACGCTCACGGTGCCGCCCACCAGCATCACCCCGAGGCCCAGCACCGCGGTCCCGACGATGGCGTTGCGCAGGCCGCCGCCGTTGCCCTGGCTGTCCTGCACCAGAACGCTGAAATGGAACACCGGCAATGCACGGCTGATGACTCCGATCAGCATCCACAGCGTCGGGGTGATCACCAGCGCCAGACAGCCGAAGCAGGCCGCCCAGAACAGCGCGTTGACCGTTTTGCGCCGAGAGGCTACCGACCACATTTCAGACACCTCGCCCGACGGGAAGCGCGGTGCCCGACGCTCGGCGCACCAGCGCCCGAGCGGCCACATTCGTCAGCAATGTGATCACCATCAGCACCAGGGAAACCTCGGCGAGCGTCTTGACCGCGAAGTTGGTCGAGTCAGTCAGCGCCGAATCCAGTTGCGACACAATGGTGGCGGCGATTGTGGTCATGGTCGAGTAGATGTTGGTGGGCATCGCACCCAACTCCGCGCCGGACACCATGGCGACGGCCATCGTCTCTCCCAACGCACGGCCAAGCCCGAGAACCACGGCGCCGACGATGCCGCTGGACACCCACGGCAGGGTGACCCGGCGCGCGCACTCCCAACCGGACATCCCGAGCGCGGTCGCGCCCTCGCGGGGCAGCGACGGCACTCCCCGGATCAGGTCGCGGCAGGTGCTGGCGATGATGGGGATGATCATCACCGCCAGCACCAGACCGGACACCAACATGCCCTCGCCGTTACCGGTGTTGCCGCGGAAGTAGTCGAGCACCGGCACGTCGGGAGCGTTGCGGGCGATCAGCGGAGCGATGTGGTGAGCGATGAATGGCCCGAAAGTCATTGCCCCCCATAGGCCGACGACGACGCTGGGAATGCCGGCGAGCAATTCGAGCACCGTGCCGACGGCCGACGCGAGAAGTTTGGGCAACCGTTCCACGATGGCGAACGCCGCTCCGATGGACACCGGCACCGCGACGATCAGGGCGATCGCGGAGCTGGCCAGGGTGCCGACGATCAGCGGCAGGGCGCCGTAGGAGGCGCCGGCCGGATGTGCGACACCGTGGCTGACGACGGTATCGCCGTAGGTGTTTCCCGGATTCCATTCGGTGCCGGTGAAAAAATGCAGCCCGTTGAACCTGATCGCGCCCGACGCTTCGATGATCAGCGTTACCAGCACGAATACCAGCGCGAGCAGCGGGATCACCGCACCCATCCCACCGGCCCACCGGACAGCGAGGCCCGCGCGGCGGACGGCACGGACGCGGACCCGCATGCGCGTCAGCACCATTGGGCGGCCCGGTGCCAGCTGGGGCACGGAAATGGTCACCGGATCTACTCAGCTGCTGATCTTGGCGATCTGGGCGTCGGACAGCTTCGCCACAGCGGCCGGCAGCGGCTGAAAGTGAAACTGGCCCAGGAACGATGGGTTGCTGCCATCGGTCACCGTCCAGTGCAGGAACGCCTGCATCGTCTGGGCGATGGCGGGATCTTTCTGGTTGGCGTTGACGATGGCGTACTCGTAATTGACGATCGGATACCCGTCAGGGGCGGGCCCATTGATCAGCGAGATCACCTGGTTCGCCGGCGTCTGCGCGGCGAAGCCGGCGGCCTCGGCCGCAACGCTTTGAGCGTCGGGCAGCAAGTAATTGCCCGAGGCATTAGCCAATTGGGCTGTGCCCAATCCTTTCTGGGTGGCTTGGTCGAGGTAGCTGGTGCCGATGTAGGCGACGCAGCCGGGGGTCTGAGCGCAGCCGGTCACCATGCCGCCGGCGCCGTTCTCACCCAATGCGCCTGCTACTGAGGGGAAGTCGACGGTGGTGTTGTAGCCGGGTCCTTTACCCCAGCCGTCGGGGTCTTGCTTCGACAGATACTGGGTGAACACGAAGGTGTCGCCCGACCCGTCGGAGCGGTGTAGCGGAACCACCGGAGTCGCCGGCAGGTTCACCCCGGGGTTGAGGGCGGCGATCTGCGGGTCGTTCCATGTTTTGATCGTGCCCTCGTACATGGCCGCCAGCACTTTGCCATTCAGCTTGAGGTGGTCGGTGATGCCGGGCAGGTTGTAGTTGACCTGTTCAGCGGAGACGGCCAGCGCGATGTTCATCAGTCCCTTGTGTGCGGACATGTCACCGTCGGACAGGTAGGCGCCGGAGGCTCCGATGTTGACTGCCCCGGCAGCGGCTTGGGAGATTCCGGCCCCAGATCCGGTGCTGCCGGTAGTGATCGAGACGTTCGGATATTTCGCGTTATAGGCCGGAGCCCACAGATTCATCAGCGGATAGAGCTCCGTGGCCCCGGTCTCCGACAACGCCACCTTCGACGTCGCAGGCGAACCAGCAGGGTTACCGGAGCCGGCCCCGGGACTCGACGAACCGCTTGTGGAGTTCGAACCGCAGGCCGCTGCGACCAGCATCACCGGCACGGCGACCAACAGCGCACGCAAACGAATTTTCATGGACCCTCACCTTTCACGTCCCCCGTTTGCAACCCCGTTTGCGCCCCCATTTGGCTGTGTGGCCCCTACGACGACACCGAGGAGCCCGCGGTCGCCGAACAATCCGGAGACGTACCGGACCGTTTCCTCATGCTTCGGCGATAAGAACAACTGCTCGGTGGGACCTTCCTCGATCAGCCTGCCGTCGAAGAACAAGGCGGTGCGGTCACCGATGCGGGCGGCCTGGGCGAGATCGTGAGTCACCATGATCACGGTGAGCCGGTTGGCGAGTGATCGAATCAGCTCTTCGATCTTCGCGGTCGTGGTCGGGTCCAGTGAGGAGGTCGGCTCGTCGAGCAGCAGCACCTCGGGGTTGACCGCAAGCGCACGGGCCAGACACAACAGCTGCTGTTGACCGCCGGAGAGCCGGAACGGCGAATCACCAAGCCGGTCCTTGACCGCATCCCAGAGGCCGACCTCGGCCAGGCGTGCCTGCGCAACGCTCTTGAAGTCCTTGCGCGGCAGCAGCTTGTGAGCGCGCACACCGGCGATCACATTGTCGATGATCGACATCGGGAATGGATTGGGGCGCTGGAACAGCATGCCGACCCTGCGCCGAAACTCCATCAGGTCTTGGCTTTTGTAGATGCTGAATCCGCCCAACAGGACATCGCCGCTGTAGCGGTATCCAAAGACTTTGTCGTTCATGCGATTCAGCGTGCGCAGGAAGGTCGTCTTGCCGGAGCCCGTCGGTCCCAGCAAGGACGTGACTGTCTGCGCGGGAAAGTCCAGGCTCACCTCGTCGAGCACGGTTTTGGCGCCGAATCCCAGGGTGAGGTTCACCGCGCGCATCGCCGGAGCAGTGGTAACAATGGCGCCGGTGTCGGCGCTGAGCTGATCAGGGGTCATCAACACCCCATCAAGTTACGTCGCCATGCGGTATTAATGACCAAGCGAAGTCATCCTCTGCATATCTTCAAAGGTGCCGCTAATCCCATCCTCATCTGCACAGCTGCGGCCAATTCTGTGCTTAAATTCCGCTCATCCTCGAGGGCGTTGCGCAGCCTCTACTGGTTTTCAAAGCCGCCGCTAATCCTGCGCCCATGTTCTGAGGTTTCTATATCCAAAGGTTCACGTGTTTGTCGGGTGCGGCCGCACGTGTTCTTGAGGGGGCTCCCCGGCGACGGAGTGAATGTGTCCGTCTCCCTGAGTGTTCGGAGGAGTTTCCGGTGAAGTTCAACCGAGCCGGCGCAGTGATGAGTCTGCTGACCGCCGGCGCAATGGTGTTAGCGGGATGCGGTAGCGCTACCCACGCCTCGTCGTCTGCACCCAGCCCGGCGCCGGTGCAGTGCGGCGGCAAGAAGCAACTCAAGGCCAGCGGCGCGGCGGCGCAAGAGAACGCGATGGAACAATTCGTCTACGCCTATGTCCATGCGTGCCCCGGCTACACGCTGGATTACAACGCGAATGGTTCCGGCGCCGGGGTGACGGATTTCGTCAGTAACGTGAGCGATCTGGCCGGCTCCGGCGATCCGTTGGATCCGTCGAAGGGCCAGGTCGATCGCGCGGCCCAGCGGTGCGGTTCGCCGGCATGGGACTTGCCGACGGTGTTCGAGCCGATCGCGGTCACCTACAACGTCAACGGCGTGAACTCGCTGAAACTCGACGCGCCCACGCTCGCAAAGATTTTCAACGGCGGCATCACCAGGTGGGATGACCCGTCGATCAAGGCGCTCAATCCAGGCACCAACTTGCCGTCGACCCCCATTCATGTCTTCTTCCGCAGCGACCAATCCGGTGACACGTCCAACTTCCAGCAATACCTCGTCGCCGCATCCAACGGCGCGTGGGGTAAGGGCGCCGGCCAGACGTTCAACGGGGGTGTCGGCGACGGCGGCGTCGGGGATGACGGCACGTCGGCGCAAGTGCAGAGCACGGACGGGGCAATCACCTACAACGAGTGGTCGTTCGCGGTGGGCAAGCAGTTGAACATGGCCGAGATCATCACCTCAGCCGGCCCGGATCCGGTGTCGATCACCACCGACTCGGTCAGCAAGACCATCGCCGGGGCCACCTTCAAGGGGCAGGGCTCCGACTCCAGGGACCTGGTGGTCGACACCTCGTCGTTCTACAAGCCGACGCAGCCTGGTGCGTACCCGATCGTGGAGCCGACCTATGAGATCGTCTGCTCGAAATATCCGGATTCGGCGACCGGCGCGGCGGTAAAGGCGTTTATGCAGGCCGCAATTGGCCCAGGCCAGGTCGATTTAGACCAATACGGATCGATTCCGCTGCCGAGCGCATTCCAATCGAAAATCGCGGCGGTCGTGAACGCAATCTCCTGATGAGCGGTGTCGGAAAACAAACGACTCTTGATTAAACGGCGATCGGCGAGGCGAAAGGAGCGTGGACGGTGAACGATACCGTTTCGCGGGTTGGTGCGCGGTTTGGGCCCTATCAGCTGAGGCGGCTTCTGGGCCGCGGTGGCATGGGTGAGGTCTATGAGGCCGAAGACACCCGCAAGCATCGGGTGGTCGCGCTGAAGCTGATCTCGCAGCAATTCTCTACCGACGCGATGTTCCGCGCGCGGATGCAACGCGAGGCCGACACCGCGGGGCGGCTGACCGAAGCGCACATCGTTCCTATCCACGACTACGGCGACATCGACGGCCAGTTCTTCGTGGAGATGCGCATGATTGACGGCGTCTCGTTGCGCTGGCTGTTGACGAACTACGGTCCGCTGAGCCCGGCACGGACCGTGGCCATCGTGCGACAGATCGCCGCCGCGCTGGACGCCGCGCACGCCAACGGCGTCACCCACCGCGACGTCAAACCGGAAAACATCCTGGTCGCCAACGACGACTTCGCCTATCTGGTGGATTTCGGTATCGCCCGCGCCGCAACTGATCCCGGGCTGACCCAAAGCGGAATCGCGTTGGGGACCTACAACTACATGGCCCCGGAGCGGTTCACCGGCGACGAGGTCACCTACCGCTCCGATATCTACGCGCTGGCCTGTGTGTTGGGCGAATGCTTAACCGGGGCGCCGCCGTATCGGGCCGACAGCGTCGAACGGCTGATCGCCGCCCATCTGCTCGAGCCCGCGCCGCGTCCTAGTCAACTGCGGCCCGGGCGGGTGCCACCCGCCCTCGACCCGGTGATCGGGAAAGGCATGGCCAAAAACCCGGCGGACCGCTACTTCTCCGCGGGAGATCTGGCCGTGGCCGCCCACTGCGCGCTGACCGCGCCCGAGCAGCACCAAGAAGCGACGATTCTGCGGCAAGGCGAGTATGCGACGCTGCTGGCCAACGCCGTCGACCCAGACCGTGTGTCGACCAATTACGCCGGTTCGGCAACCGACGAGACCATGGCCCGGCCCGTGCCCTGGGGCGCTGGCAGTGCCAGCTGGCGTCACACTCCGCCGGCCCAGCCCGTCTGGTCCGCAGTCCGTCGCGCCCCAGCGGGACTTCACGCGCGGTGCGCCGCGCCGGAAACGCAAGCTGTGGATCCTCGCCGGCGCCGCGGTGCTGCTGCTCGTCGCCGGCATCGCCACCGCCGGATACCTGGGAATGCGCCCCTCGGCGGCATCGAAACAGCAGGCGTCGGGACAAACCGAGCTGCCGTTCACCGGCATCGACTTCCGGCTGTCTCCGGGCGGGGTGGCGCTGGACAGGGCCGGCGATGTGTATGTCACCAGTGAGGGCATGTACGGGCGGGTGGTGGAGCTGCCGCGCGGATCGAGCACCCCGACCGTGTTGCCGTTCAGCGGTCTTTACCAGCCCCAGGGGCTGGCGGTGGATAACGCCGGCGCCGTCTACGTCGCCGATTTCAACAACCGGGTGGTCAAGTTGACGGCCGGGTCGACCAGCCAGACCGTGCTGCCTTTCACCGGGCTGAATTTCCCCGAAGGCGTTGCGGTGGATGGGCAGGGCAGCGTCTATGTCGCCGACCGGGGCAACAACCGGGTGCTGAAGTTGCCGGCCGGCGCGAATGCGGCGGTCGTGTTGCCGCTCAGCGGCCTCAAGAATCCGGACGGTGTCGCGGTGGATACCGCCGGCAACGTCTACGTCACCGACACCGACAACAACCGGGTGCTGATGTTGCCGGCCGGGTCGACGACCCAGACGGTGCTGCCGTTCGCGGGCATGGCCGTGCCGTGGGGTATCGCGGTGAACCCCGCCGGCGACGTGTTCGTCACAGAACATGACAGTAACCAGGTGCTGAAGTTGGCGGCCGGGTCGAACACCCCGACGGTGTTGCCGTTGAACGGGCTCAATACCCCGTTGGGAGTGGCAACCGACAGCGCGGGGAACGTCTACGTCGCCGACCGCGGGAACGACCGAACGGTCAAGCTGGCCGCTTGATGTCCCGCGCCGGCACCTGGCCTACTTCGCCGTCTCCGGTGCGGTGAGAAACATGTCGTTGTGCGCGCCCGCCGCGGGCGGGGGATCGGTGCTCACGGCATCGAAGCTGGAGTAGCGCGCCGGCGTGCGGATCACCGTGATGGCGTCATCACCGCTGCCGACGCGCAGGGCCAAGTCGTTCTCGGCGAACAGCGGGGTGTCGACAACCTGCTTCCAGGTGTAGGCAAGGCAGGCCATCAGGCCGCCTTCGTGCAGCAGCTCGACCCATTCTGCGGCGGTCTTGGCGGCCAGTGCCGACTCGAGTTCCTCGGTCAACTCCGGGTAGTTGAGCGCCCGCGAGCGCTGGTCGATGAACCGCTCGTCGGCCAGCAGATCGGGCCGGCCGATGATCTGGCACAGCTTGGCCCAGTGCTTGGGCACATAGGCGGACAGGACGAGATACCCATCGGATGCCCGGAATGCGTCCGATGGCTGGGTGGCAAAGCCAACTCCCTTGCGCTTCTTGGCATCTGGCTTTGAAACCGACCCCGCATCCGGTTTCGGCTTGGGCGCCTCGCTCGGCTTGTTCAGGTGCATCGTCAGCTGGTTGGCCTGCAGCCCCACCGCGACGTCGTACATCGCGACCCGGACGACGTCGGCCACCCCGTGGCGCTCGCGGTTGAGCAGTGCGGCCAGCACCGCCTCGGCCAGCACGTGACCGCTGGCGTTGTCGACGAGCTGGAATGGGATGATCTGCGGTTTACCCGTCGGCGTGGGCATTCCGGTGGTCATGCCGGCCTCGGCGGCGACCATCAGATCGACACCCGGTCGTGTGCCGTGCGGGCCGTTGCCGCCGAAAGCGCTCAGGCGGGCATAGATCAGTTTGTCGTTGCGTGATTGCAAGTCGTTGGGCCCCAAACCCATTCGTTCCATGACCCCGGGACGAAACCCTTCCAGCACGACATCGGCGGTGTCGGCGAGCCGCAGTATCTGCTGCTTGGCGTCTTCGTCGGTCAAGTCCACCGTCACCGACTTCTTGCCGCGGTTGTTCGGCAGAAAATATGTGGGCAGTGGCGGGCGTCCGGGAAGGACCGCGGTGATCTGCCGGGCGGCTTCACCACCGGGCGCCTCGACCTTGATGACCTCGGCGCCCAGGTCGGCCAGCACCTGCCCGGCCAATGGTCCGGCCACATTCTGGGTGAAATCGAGTACCCGGAATCCGTCAAGTGGCTTGGCGGGCTTGCTGTTTGGCATTCTGAGCCTCTCCTTAAACTGGCTTGTGCAGCACCGCGGTGCAGTAGTAGTTCTTGGAAAAAGGGGCACCGTCGTCGGTGGACTGCAGCGGTAGTCCGTTATCGGCCAGCAACTGATTCAGCGGGGTGCGAACCGGATGCCAGCCGCGGTCGGCCAAGTACGTCGCAACGTCGTTACGTTCGCCGGGAAAGCCCAGATTGTCGAGTGCGACGTCGAGTCCGTTCTCCCGCCACTTCTGGGTGGCGCCGTTCAAAGCCTGTTGATTGGCACCGGAATTCAGAAAGACTTCGGCGACCAGCCGGCTGCCGTCGGCGCTGAGCGTGGTGATGTTGTCCAGTAACCGGTCCTGGGCGTCTGCCGGCAGAAAGCCGAGCAGGCCCTCAGCGGCCCAGGCGGCGGGTCGCCCGGTGTCGAACCCGGCCTGTTGCAGCGCGGACGGCCAATCGTGGCGCAGGTCGATGGGGACGGCCCGGATGTCGGCCGTGGGCTCGGCGCCGAGCGCGGCAATCGTGGCGGCCTTGAATTTGATGACTTGCGGCTGGTCGATCTCGAAGACCGTCGTTCCCGGTGCCCATGGCAGTCGATAACCGCGTGCGTCGAGGCCGGCGGCCAGGATGACCACCTGGCGGATCCCTGCGGTTACCGCCTCGGAGAAAAACGTGTCGATGTAGCGCGTGCGTGCCGCCTGGATGTCGGTCATGCGTTGCATGCCCCACGGGGCACCGGGAACGTCGACATCAGCGGAGTCGAGTTCGCCGGTGGCCCACCTGGTGAAGAAGTCGACGCCCACGGCGCGCACCAGCGGCTCGGCGAACCGATCGTCGATCAGCGCGGCCCGGGTGGCTCGGGCTCGACCCGACGCAACCATGGTGGCGGTGGCTCCCACGCTGGTCGCCAGGTCCCAGGTGTCGTTGTCGGTGCGCGCCATCCCGTGGTCCTTTCGTGGTCCTTTGTGAGGCTGGTTAGACAGAATAACGATACGGTCTCCAGTCGGTTTCGCGTCCCGGGCTGCCGCCGGTCTCGCCCTTAGCATCACCGGATGGAAACGATGATCTCGATTGCCGAGCCGCCGCAGCCGACGCCGGTCACGTGGGATATTGGCTGGCAGCGCAGTGCCCACTTGGCGCGGCAGCTGGCCTGGCTCAGCCTGATCGCGGTGCTCATCGAGGGCGCTGTCGGGCTGTGGCAGGGGCTAGCGGTCGGATCCGTCGCATTGACCGGGTGGGCGCTTGGCGGCGGCGCCGAGGCGCTGGGCAGCGCGATGGTGGTGTGGCGTTTCAGCGGCGCTCGCATGCTGTCGCACATCGCCGAAGGGCGCGCGCAACGCGGGGTCTCGGTGTCGTTTTGGCTGACAGCTCCCTACATCGCCGCCGAATCCATTCGCGACCTGATCGGCGAGCACCACGCCGAAACGTCGGTTATCGGCATCGGGCTGACGGCCGTTGCCCTGCTACTGATGCCAGTTCTGGGTTGGGCCAACCATCGACTCGGCGCGCGATTGGACTCGGGAGCCACCGAGGGTGAAGGCACCCAGAACTATCTGTGCGCCGCCCAGGCTGCCGGGGTGCTGAGCGGCCTTGCGATCACCGCACTTTGGTCGGGCGGTTGGTGGATTGACCCCGCGGTCGGCCTTGCCATCGCCGTCATCGCCGTTTGGCAGGGCGTGCAATCCTGGCGTGGCCTTGCCTGCGCTTGCGCAGGCTCAGTCGAGGCGATACCGGATCAGCCGAGAGCTGTTGGCCACCACCGCAACTGACGATGCGTTGTGCAGGATCGCTGCCAGCACGGGGGAGAGCGCGCCGCCCGCGCCGATGATCAGCCCGGCGGCGTTGACTGCGATGGACATGCCGTAGTTCTCGCGGATCACGTCGACCGCTCTGGAGCCCAGGTCGCGCACGTCGAGCAGGCGATGCAGATCATCGTTGGCCAGTGCCACATCGGCGGTTTCGACGGCGACGTCGGTTCCGGCCAGCCCCATGGCGATCCCGATGTCGGCGGCCGCCAGCGCCGGGGCGTCGTTGATGCCGTCGCCGACCATCCCGACGACGTAACCCTCGCCCTGCAGTTCGCGCACCACCTCGAGCTTGTCCTCCGGCATCACCTCGGCACGCCACTCGTCGATCCCCAGCTCGCCGGCGACAACCTGGGCGATGTCCGGATGATCCCCGGTGAGCATGACGATGCGGCGAATCCCGTTGGCCCGCAACTCCTTCAGCACCTCGGCCGCTTCGGGTCGGACCTCGTCCCGCAGGCTGATCAGCCCCACCAGTGTGCCGTCCACCGCGAGCAGCAGCGGGGTCTCCGCCCGGCGTCGCAGCTTGTCGACCCAGTCCGACGCCTTTTTCGACACCTTCACCTTTTCGGCTCGCAGCAGCCCGGGGCTGCCCAGCAGCAGGGTCCGGCCGTCGGCCCAGGTCCGCATGCCCAGGCCCACCAGCACCTCGCACTCCTCGTGCGGCGGGATGGTGATGTGGCGTTCCTCGGTCGAGCGGATCACCGCTTCGGCCAGCGGGTGGCGAGAGTGAATCTCCGAGCTGGCCGCATACGCCAGCACCCGCTCCGGCTGCCAATCCTTATGCATGGCAACGATATTCGTAACCACTGGGCGACCGACGGTCAATGTCCCGGTCTTGTCGAAGACGATCGCGTCGACCCGGCCCGCCTGCTCCAGGTGAGACCCGCCCTTGATGAGGATGCCGCGGCGCGCCCCGTTGCCGATGGCGGCGCTGATGGCGGTCGGGGTGGCCAAGCCGACCGCGCATGGGCACGCGATCAGCAGCATGGTCATCGCCCGGCGGACGTCACCGGTGATCGCCAGGGTGATCGCCGAAACGATGAACGAGGTGGGAACGAAACGGCGAGAGAAGTTTTCGCCGACCGTCTGGATGGGTGCCCGGTCGTGCTGTGCCTCCTCGACGCGGGTGATGATGCGGCCGATAGTGGTTTGCTTGCCGACGGCCTGCGCGTGAACCACGACGCGTCCGCGTACCACGACCGAGCCGGCGTGCACACGCGAGCCCACCATGACGCTGACCGGCAGGGTTTCACCGGTGATCGCGGATTGGTCGACAACCGCCTCGCCGTCGACCACCTCTCCGTCCACCGGTATCGCGACGTGGTCGTGGACCACCACCTCGTCGCCGATCTCCACGCTGTCGATCGGCACCTGTATCTCGGTGCCCGCTTGCGGGCCATCGGTGAGTCGAATCCACGCCGTGTCCTGGCTGCCGCGCAGCAGCTCGGAGATGGCCCGCCGGGTCCGGCGCAGGGTCAGATCCTGAAGGTACTCACCGATATTGAGCAGCCACAGCACGGTGAGTGCGACCACGTTCTCGCGCAGAATCAGGCTCGCCACGGTCGCCGCGGAGACCAGCGCATCGGTGCCGGCCTTGCCGGAGCGCAATGACCGCAGCGCGCCGCGCAGGAACGGATAGCCGGTGAAGATGGTGACGCCGGTGGCGACCACCCGGCCGCTCGGGCCCAGCAGCGGCGGCCGGGCGAACACATAGCGACGCACGCCGAGCAGGGCCAGCGCCGCGCCGCCGATGACCATGCGGAGCACATCGGTGTTGCGGATCTCCGACGAATGCGGTGCACGGGCCGGGATCAGTTCAGCGGCAACATGTTCGGCGCCGCTGATCGCCGCCAATATAGCGGCGCGGTCGCAGCGCCTCGGTGAATACCAAACGACGACGGATCCGGTGCGAGGGTAGGCGTGCACGGCGCGCACGCCGTTCTGTTTGGCGACGGCCTCTTCGACCGCGACGGCGCGCGGCGAGTTGCAGCGGACCCAGTCGACCGAAACCCGCATGCGTCCGGCCGCATCCGAAACCACCACTAGGGCAGGATCATTGGCAGCATCGACCTCTTGAGCGATCGCGAGGGTCATGTCGAGCGATTAGTGCTCGTGCTCGTGCACGTCGCTGATGGACGGGGTGGGCGCCTCCTCGCCGATGCGCTCGCGGGCTTCGGCCATGACGTCGGCCACCTTCAGCCGGGCCGACTCGGCGGCTTCTTCGGCCTTGCGTGTTCCGCGCAATCCCACCTCGGCCGCTGACACCGCGGTCTCGTGCAGCGGCGCTTTGGCCACGGCCTTGCGCACCACCTCGTAGGCCGTCACGCCGACCAGGCCGGTGAATACCGTGCCGGCCGCCTTTGCCAATAGCCCGTACACCGCCATTGCCTGAACCTTCCTGTCGCCGCCGCGTCAGCTAATGCTCGCACGACATTAACATCTATGTATTGCTATATCAATATGTATGCACAATGCCCGAAGTGGTCCGACGTGCCGCTTCACAAAACCTTGGTGACCTTTTCGGTCTCGATCCTGCGCTGCAGCGCCGACGGATCGGGATTGGCCACCTGCACCAACGACCCGCCGACGGCCATGACGGCCAGCAGGCCGTCCACCAACTCGGCAGGCCCGGCCCACGAGGCGCTGGACAGCACGCGATCTTTCGACGTCAAACCCCTTGCCGCCGAGGAGTTCTCACAGTCGGCCAGAATCTCCTCGGCCGATCGGCCCGCCAGTGCGGGCCCGGGATGGCGCTCTGGAACTATTTGGTCGCCGTGTACCCGCACCGCCGTCGCGTAGTCGATCACGCCGATCGGCAGATCGGGCGCGGGGCGGCCGAACGGATCCAACGACAGCACCGCCACCTCGCCGCCCGGCGCCGTGCTGGTCAAGGCCGAGTCGGCCTCGTCCAGCCGATCGATGGTGCACAGCGCTAAATCGGCAGGGCCGACTGCGCCATCGGCGAGCACGGCCTCGGCGCCAATCCACCACACGCCGAACAAGACTGCCGCCGTCTGCCAGTGGGCCGGCAACAGGATCGCGACCCGGCTGGCCGGGCCGGCCCCGAGCTCGTCGCGCAATAGGTTGCCGGTCTTGGCGGCCCAGTTCGCCAGCGTCACCGCGGACAACTCGATGCGCTCGCCGGTGGCGTCGTCGTAGTAAGTGATGCGCGGGCCGACCGGGTCGGCCCGCAGCATCGGATCCAGGATCGCCCCAGAAAGCGTAGTCAGCGTCGATTCATGCACTGCTTGGTCAGTTTATGCACTCCGGCTTGTCGGAGCCGGCGGTAAGGATCGGCGAAGGCGCCGGGGCATTAGGGTCGGCCGTCGCCCCTTGGTCGGACAGCTTGGCGGGCATGATGGTTCCGCTGCCGGACAGCCCGGAGCCCGGGCCGGTGTAGTCATTGGCAAGTACCACCTTGACCGATCCCGGTGCCAGCGAGGTATCCGAGACGACCGGCAACCCGCCCAGTTCCTTGGCGACTGCCTGGGCGCCCAGGTCGTCGGTCTTGGCGGCCCGCACCTGGCTGCTCTTCACATGGCCGCCGTCGTTGTTGCCCACGGTGCCGGTGGTAAACCCCTTGGAGCTCAACACATCTGACACCGCAGATGCCAGCCCGTTGATGTCGGTGTCGTTGACCACGCTGGCGGTGGTCTTCGCGGGTGTGTAGGCCAGCTCCTCGGTCTTGCCCTGAGCCTGATCGTTCAACAGGCTGGCCACCCAGTCGGCGACCTGGTGCGGGTCCACCCGCACCACACTTTGCGTGCCGTCGTCACTCCAGCCGGCGCCGTCGAGCACCGGGACGGTGGCGAAGGCGACGTTACCGCCGGCCAGCTTTTGCATCTGCTGGACGAAATCCATGACGTCCCACCCGGAGGAGATCACCACCGAGCGCTGGACGGCGGCCTCCAGCCGCTTGAGCGTGGCCGGGCTGGACAGCGTCTTGCCGGAGATGACCCGGTGGGCCAGCGAGGCCATCACCACCTGCTGGCGCACCACGCGGTCCAGGTCGCCGCGCGGCAGGTCGTGGCGCTGGCGGACGAAGCTGAGTGCCTCCGGACCGTCGAGCCTTTGCTGGCCGGCCGGAAAGTCGGCGCCCGAGAGCGGTTCGAACACCGGCTGTTTGAGGCAGACGTCGACGCCGCCGAGCGCGTCGGTGATCAAGGCGAAACCGAGCAGCCCGATTTCGGCGTAGCGGTCGACGGTGACGCCGGTGAGGTCGGCGACCGTTTTGATCAGCGCATCGCGGCCTGCCTCGGTGCCCTGCGCCGCCGCGTCCTGAGCGGAATCACCGGCTTTGACGAGGCTGGCCCGCTTGGCCTCCCGGGTCTGGCCGTAGACGCCGTTGATCTTCGTCTTGCCCAGGCCGGGCGCGGCGACGTAGGAGTCGCGCGGGATCGACATCGCGGTAGCCGACTTCCCGTTGTTCGGTATCCGGATCAGGATGATCGTGTCGGTGTTGGTTGCTTCCTCGTCGCCGGCGCGCAGTGCGGCCAGTTCCTCGGCTGACAAGGGGTTACCGTGTGCATCGGTACGGCTGTCCAGGCCGACCAGGAGAATGTCGATCGCGCCGTCGTCGCCGCCCTTACCCAGCGAGGGCGCGAACATGTGGAAGATGCCATCTTCGAATGACCGAACGTTGTTCCACGCGACCCCGGTGCCGATGACGACCGCGACGGCCAAGGCAGTGGCAAGCGCACGAACCACACGTTGCACAGGCATCACATTAGGTTACTTCCGACACACCCGCTTCTCGGGTAGCCGGCTGCGGCGTGCCCGACGCGTGCCAGACTCGAAGCATGTCGGGCAGGATCGTCATCACCGGCGCCGGCGGCCAGCTCGGCAGCTGCTTAGCGGCGCAGGCAACCGATCAGGGCCGCGATCTGCTGGCGCTGAACTCGTCACAATGGGACATCACCGACCCGGCGGCGGCCGAGCGGATCGTGAAAAGCGGCGATGTCGTGGTGAATTGTGCGGCGTACACCAACGTGGATGGCGCCGAGACCGCCCGGGCGGCCGCCTATGCAGTCAATGCCGCCGGTCCGGAACACATCGCTCGTGCCTGCGCCCGCGCCGGCGCCCGGCTGATCCACGTCTCAACCGACTTCGTGTTCAACGGCGACTTCGGCCCGGACGGTAACGGGGTCGCACCCCATCCTTACGAACCCAGCGACGAAACCGCGCCGCAGGGCGTGTACGCCCGCAGCAAGCTCGCCGGGGAACGCGCCGTGCTGGCAGCGCTGCCGGAGGCCGTCGTGGTGCGTACCGCCTGGGTCTACACCGGCGGTGCCGGCAAGGACTTCGTCGCGGTCATGCGCCGGCTGGCCGCCGGAGACGATCCCGTCGACGTGGTCGACGACCAGGTCGGCTCACCGACCTACGTCGGCGACTTGGCCGCCGCGCTGCTGCAGGTCGCCGACGACCGTGTACCCGGTCCCGTCCTGCACGCCGCCAACGAGGGTGCGGTCTCGCGATTCGAGCAAGCCCGCGCGGTCTTCGAAGAAAGCGGTGCCGACGCGGCCCGGGTGCGGCCGGTCAGCACCGGACACTTTCCACGGCCGGCGCCGCGGCCGAGCTACTCGGCCCTGTCGAGCCGGCAGTCAGCGGCGGCGGGTTTGCGGCCGCTAAGGCACTGGCGCGCAGCGCTTATCGCGGCGCTGGCAGCCTCCGGCCAGGATGCCCCGACCGATCGACCGATACTCTCTACGCGTGACTGACGTCCTGCCGGTCGTAACGGTGACCTACTCGCCGGGCCCTCACCTGGAGCGGTTCCTGGCCTCATTGTCGCTGGCCACCGAGCGCCCGGTGAGCGTGCTACTGGCCGACAACGGCTCCACCGACGGCACGCCACAGGCGGCCGTCGAGCGCTATCCGAACGCGCGGCTGTTCGCCACCGGCGCGAACCTCGGGTACGGAACCGCGGTGAATCGCGCCATCGCGCACCTCGGCGAAATCGGCCAACCCTGGATCGATGACTGGGTGATGGTGGCCAACCCCGACGTGCAGTGGGGCCCGGGCAGCATCGACGCGCTGCTGGACGCGGCCACTCGCTGGCCGCGTGCGGGCGCGCTGGGTCCGCTCATCCGGGATCCGGACGGCTCGGTGTATCCGTCGGCGCGCCATCTGCCCAGCCTGATCCGCGGCGGCATGCATGCCGTGGTCGGGCCCTTCTGGAAGCGCAACCCGTGGACTGCGGCATATCGCCAAGAGCGGCTTGAGCCCAGCGAACGGTCGGTGGGCTGGCTGTCGGGATCGTGCCTGCTGGTGCGCCGGTCGGCCTTCAGCCGAGTTGGCGGATTCGACGAGCGCTACTTCATGTATATGGAGGACGTCGATCTCGGCGACCGGCTCGGCAAGGCCGGCTGGCAAAGCGTCTACGTGCCGTCGGCGGAAGTTCTGCACCACAAGGGCCACTCCACCGGACACGATCCGGCCAGCCACCTGGCGGCTCATCACAAGAGCACCTATATTTTTCTGGCTGACCGGCATTCCGGTTGGTTGCGGGCTCCGCTGCGCTGGACGCTGCGGGGATCGCTGGCGGTCCGTTCCCGTCTGATGGTGCGCAGTTCACAGCGCGGTTCCCGCAGACGGACACTGACAGAAGGGCGGCACTGAGTTGGCAACCCCTCAAGTCGATGCGGTGGTCCTGGTTGGCGGCAAGGGCACCCGGCTGCGGCCACTGACCCTGTCGGCGCCCAAGCCGATGCTGCCAACCGCCGGGGTGCCGTTTCTCACGCATCTGTTGGCGCGGATCGCCGCGGCGGGCATCGAGCACGTCATTCTGGGCACGTCGTATCAGGCCGCGGTATTCGAGGCCGAGTTCGGCGACGGGTCCAAGCTGGGCCTGCAGATCGACTACGTGACCGAGGAGCGTCCCCTGGGCACCGGCGGCGCGATCGCCAACGTCGCCGGCCGGCTGCGGCACGACACCGTGATGGTGTTCAACGGCGATGTGCTCTCCGGCGCCGACCTCGGCCAGCTGCTGGATTTCCACCAAACCAACTCCGCCGACGTCACCTTGCATCTGGTGCGGGTGGGCGACCCACGGGCATTCGGCTGCGTGCCCACCGACGATCAGGACCGAGTCGTCGCCTTTCTCGAGAAGACGGAGGACCCGCCGACCGACCAGATCAACGCCGGCTGCTATGTCTTCGAACGCGACGTCATCGACCGGATTCCGCGCGGTCGCGAGGTCTCGGTCGAGCGCGAGGTGTTCCCCGCCCTGCTGTCCGACCCGGAGGTCAAGGTCTGCGGTTATGTCGATGCCACGTATTGGCGGGACATGGGCACACCGGAAGACTTCGTGCGCGGATCGTCGGATCTGGTCCGCGGCATCGCCCCGTCGCCGGCCCTGCATGGCCACCACGGCGAGCAGTTGGTGCACGACGGTGCGGCCGTGTCTCCCGGCGCGGTGCTGATCGGCGGCACCGTCGTCGGGCGCGGCGCCGAGATCGGCCCCGGTGTCCGGCTGGACGGCGCGGTGATCTTCGACGGCGTCAAGGTCGAGGCCGGCAGCGTGATCGAGCGCTCGATCATCGGCTTCGGTGTTCGCATCGGTCCGCGGGCACTGATCCGCGACGGTGTGATCGGCGACGGTGCCGACGTCGGCGCACGCTGCGAGTTGCTGCGTGGCGCCCGGGTGTGGCCCGGCATCTCCATTCCCGACGGCGGGATTCGCTACTCGTCCGACGTCTGAGTCGCGCGGGCGACGAGGTAGGCGAGCGCGTGGTCGGCACCGTCCGGCAAGGCGTCGGCCGGCCACCACTGCAAGTCCTCCGACTCTTCGCTGATCGCGATCTGCGCGCCGGCCGGTGCGTGCGCCACGAATTGCAAGTCCAGGTGCCGAGTTGGCACGCCCAGTGAGCACACGACCGGGTGGACATGCACCGCGGCCAGTTCGGGCGCAATGCGCAGACCGGCGACGCCGGATTCCTCGGTGGCCTCGCGCAGTGCCGCGGCCACGACGTCGGGGTCGTCCTCGTCGCAGTGCCCGCCGAGTTGCACCCAGCGACCAAGGCGAGGGTGCAAGGTCAGCAGCACGCGGGTGCCGCTGTCGTCGAGTACCAACGCCGATGCGGTGACGTGGCCGGGCACGCACTCGCGACGGCAGGCGTCGGTGCGGCCACGCACGAAGGCCAGCACGGCGTGCCGCAACGAATCCTGTGCCGGATCGGGTGCCCGCCAGTCGGTGAGAATCGAGATCGCCGACTCCCGGACGCTCACCGCGAGCCCCGCTTTGTCCTGCGATCGCGCAGCGCCGCCCATGCCGACCGGCATTGCGCCACCACATCCGGTGACCAGCCGAGCCCGTCGATCAGGACATGTCGGTCCACCACGTCGAGCGCCTTGTCGATCTCGTTGGCCTTCAACAAGAGGTCGACGTCGCAAGCGAGTTCGGCGCTGGCATACGCCGGCGGGGGAATGGGCAGCTGCTCGGCTTCCCGCGGCTCCAGCTCCAAGATCCCTCCGCCGTAACTGCGGCCCATGATCTCGGCGAAGGCGAACGTCGCGCTGTTGTGGAACACCGCGGCAAGCGCAGCGGGGTCTATCCGGGAGTCAGGGCCGCCGGTGAGTCGGACCCGATGCACCGTGTCGGTACTCGTTGCCGCGGCGGCGTTGACGGTCAGCCGCGGCGCCAAGTGAATCTGGCGCAGCATGAAGAGGTCAGGAATCCACAATGACGGTGTGCCCCACCATGGGCTGCGGACCGAGCACTTGTAGCCCCGGTGGACGCCGGCGGCTTCACCCGCGGCGATGTGCGCGACCAGGGCGGGATCGCTCGGTTCGTGGGGCGCGTCGAGCAACCAGGTCCGGTGTCCGGCGGCGACATCGCTTGCCCGGCAGTCGGTGTCGTACACCAGGCCGGACAGCTGCGTGCTGCGCGAGACGAGCGGGACGCAGTGTGGCCCGAGTCCGAGTTCGCGGGCTTGCGCCTCGGTGAAGGTGAAGAAGCTGTTGCGGCCCGTCACGATGCCCACGTCCACGTCGGCGGCCAAGCCGAGCCGCGTCATGGTGCCGGACCGCTTGAGTGTTCGCAGCAGCTGGATCGCGGCGGGGTCCAGGAAGTACTTGGTCCACTTCTCCTTTTCGTGCAGCAGCGCCGGAGCCGACTCGACGTCCAGATCCGCTGGCACGATTCACGCCGGCGTCAGGGAGATTGACCGTGCGTATCTGCGCGGGGCCCGCACCGACGACACCGCAGAACAACACGACCTCTTGCAAGATGCCGTCGAACACCAGTCGCTCGAACGTCAACAGCGTGATCTGACAGAACCGGCTCAGCAGAAAGTCGCGCAATTGTGCGGCATAGCCGACTTGGAGCAACTCGGCGGGAAGGACCAGGCCCACTCGTCCGCCGTCGCGCACCAAAACGGTGCTCGCAACGACGAAGGGGACCCAGGCATTGGTCAACCTGCTGGGGCGCAGGCCCTCGCGCCGCATCAAGTCCAGAGCCGGCTCTCGCTGATCGGATGCCCAGTTGCCGAAGCGGATATAGGGCGGGTTGCCCGCGACCCCGTCCCAGCCGGCGGCCTCGGTCTTGGCGAGCCAGGTGAATAGGTTTTCCGCGTCGACGGGAGCGAACTCTCGCGCCTTGACCGCCTCGTGCGCGACGAGTTCGACGCCGTGTACCTGACCGCCGAGCGCGGCCAGCTCGCAAAGGATTCGGCCGTCGCCGCATGAGGGCTCGACAATCCGCGGTCCGGCCGCGCGCACCCAGCGGGCCAGGAAACGGGCCACTGAGGAAGGGGTGTAGTAGCCTCCGCGGACCTTGTCAGCCGACGCCGCCGCCTTGCCCGCGAACGCCTTCATGGGTCAAGTATCTCCGGATTCCAGGCTCACTTACGGACAAGCAAGTCCGCGATAGCGGACGGGTCGCGGAACCCGGCGGGTTCCGCGGGGTAGCCGACCGCAATGGCGCCCAACGGCTCCCAATCGGCCGGCAGCTCGAGCTCGGCACGGACCAGGTCGGCGGCGAAGATCGTCGAGCCGATCCAGCAGCTGCCCAGCCCGCGCACCGCCAAGGCGACCAACAGCGCCTGCACGGCTGCTCCAACCGCGACTGTGAACATGGTGTGCTCGGCGTCGGTGCGGGCGGCATCGGGATAGCTGTGCGCGCCGTCGGGGACCAACATCGGGATGACGACCTCGGGTGCGTCGTAGAGGATCTGACCGCGCGCCACCCGGCGTTCAATCGCGTCCGCGGATCGGCCGTCGCCGGCGAGGTCCAAGCGCCACTTGTCTTTCATCCGGTCCAGCAGTCGGGTCCGGGTGGACAGAGTCTGCAGCCACACGAACCGTACCGGCCGGGTGTGGTGTGGAGCCGGCGCGGTGAGGGCCTCGGTGACGGCGGCCTCGACCAGATCCGGCGGCACCGGCTCGTCGCTGAACCGGCGCACCGATCTGCGCAACAGCTGGGCCTGCTGGCGACCCATCTCGAGGGCTTCGGCGGTGCCGAGCCAAAACAGGTCTTCGTCGCCCGGTCGCAACAGATCCCGGGCGGTGGTGCCATCGTCGGCTGTGATGTTTCGGCTGAGCCCGCGCACCACAGCCACCGGCATGGCGGTCAATTTGCCCTTGACCAGATCTGCGGCCGCCGCGATTTCGTCGGCGATCGCGATCTCGGTGACCACCAGCTCGTTGCCGTACCGATCGACCGCTCCCGAATAGCTGTGCAGCACAGCCAGACCCGCCGCGCCTACCGCCGCGTCGATCTGGCCGTTGCGCCAGGCGCGCCCCATCGTGTCGGTGATGACCACGGCGACGTCTACGCCGAGCCGCTCGCGCAGGCCGGCGCGCAGGACTGCTGCGCTGGCGTCCGGGTCGACGGGCAGCAGCGCCAGCTCGTCACTGCCGACGTTGGAACCGTCCACACCCGCCGCGGCTTGAACCAGACCGAGCCGGTTCTCGGTGATCAAAGTTCGGCCTTTGCGCGCCAACACGCGGACCGCCTCGTCGTCGACCAGCTTGCGCCGCAGCCGATCGCGCTCCTCGGCGTCCTGCGGTGCCGGTACCAGCCGCCCCTCGCACTTGGACACCACCTTGCTGGTGACCACCGCGACATCGCCGTCGCGCAGCCAGGGCGCCGCCGTGGCCAGCGCCGCACTCAGATCATCGCCGGGCCGGAATTCGGGAAGCCCGGCCACAGGCAGGATCTCGATCGCCGAGGCGGCACCATGTTCCCCCCGGGAACGCATCGAGCCTGGGCCCGTCACACCGTCACGCCCGCAAGGTCGAGTCCGGCGCTGACCATCTCCGCCGTCGCCTTCGGGTCGCTCATCAACAGCGGTATCGAGCGCACCGCAACTCCCTCGATGTCGGCGTGGTCACCCTCGTGCACCAGCCAGCAATCCAGTATCCCGGTGTCTCGCCGCGCACCGTAGTGCCGCCCGACCGCTTCCGCGGTGGATTCGACCCCGATCACCGTGAGGCAGGCATCCGCCATGCCACGCAACGGCCTTCCACCGATGATCGGTGAATAGCCGACGATCGGGGCGGTGGCTTTCCGCAACGCGCCGCGAATGCCCGGGACGGCCAGGATGGCGCCAACGCTCACCACCGGGTTGGACGGTGCCAGCAGGATGACGTCGGCGTCGGTGATGGCCGCCACCGCTTCAGTTGCGGCGCTGGCCTTTTCAGCGCCGACGAAAGCGAAACTGTGGGTGGGCACCTGCGCCCGGTAGCGCACCCACCACTCCTGGAAGTGGATCGCCCGACGGCTGTCGTCGGCCGGATCGGTGATCACCACGTGTGTTTCGCAACGGTCGTCGGTGGCCGGCAGCAATCGTGCGCCCGGTTGCCAGCGGTCGCACAGCGCGGTGGTGATCTGCGACAGCGGGTAGCCGGCCTGCAGCATCTGGGTGCGTACCAAGTGGGTGGCCAGATCGCGGTCGCCGAGTTCGAACCAGTCCGGCTGCACGCCGTAGCGCGCCAATTCCTCTTTGGCATGCCAGGTTTCGTCGCGGTGGCCCCAGCCCCGTTGTGGATCGACGCCTCCACCTAAGGTATACATGCAGGTGTCCAAATCCGGGCAGACACGTAGGCCATGGATCCAAGCGTCATCACCGATGTTGACGACCGCAGTTAGCTCGTGGCTGGTGGCTTCGGTATCTGGGCGCTCTTGCGCCCTGAACTGACCCAGGCCGAGCAGCTGCTGGACGCCAAGCAGGAACCGGGCGCCGCCGACCCCCCCGACCAGCACGGTGACCTTCACACCGCACGACAGTACCGGCCCCGGCGACGCTGCTGTAGCGGGCGAAAGCGGGCCCATTTCGATGATCGAGATGGGCGGTCGTGAGCGGTTGTGACCGACACGCCGAGGACAGACGGCAACAGAAACGCAGAAATTTGATCACGAGATGATATGGAAATGCGCCGAAGTGCTTGACCCGGCAGGTCAACCCGTGTCTAATCACATCAGTGTCATTTCCCGGTTGGCCGGCCGGTTCCGGTGTCGCAGACCGAGATTCGATCACATGTTCGAATGGTCTGTACATCAGAACAGTGGGAAACATTCACTCTCTCAAAATCAAGCTGAGGAGGCGGACGACGCATGTCTTACGAACACCTTCGGGGCGTTATGGCAAGCACACCGCACACCACCATTGGTGCGGCCCCGGCGCCAATTGCGCGGCCGCACTTGACCGTGGTTCCTGATGCGCCAGTCGCATTCGAACCCGAGCCCCTGCAACCCGCCACCGACCAATGGCAGGATCGCGCACTATGCGCGCAAACCGATCCCGAGGCCTTCTTTCCCGAGAAGGGTGGTTCCACCCGCGAGGCCAAGAAGATCTGCCTGGGTTGCGAGGTGCGTCATGAGTGCCTGGAGTACGCCCTGGCCCATGACGAGCGCTTCGGCATCTGGGGCGGTCTTTCCGAGCGCGAACGCCGCCGCCTCAAGCGCGGCATAATCTGACCGCCAAAGTCATTCGTCGTCGATCGTCGGATCGATGACCGAGGGTTCGACGTCCAGATAGATGGCCACCTGAGCCACCAGGATTTCGTGCAGCAACTCGCCAAGCTCGAGGGTGTCCTTCGCCCGTCTCTCGATCGGCTTGCGAAACAATACAATTCGCGCCCGCGTCGCATTGCCGCGGACATCGACCCCCGCCGGTATCAAGCGGGCGAGCGCGATCGGTCCGTCGGCGATGACCTCGGGCGGCCACTGCACGCTGCCCGGGTCCTTGGCGGTGATGCGCGGGATTTCATCGACCGCCACGTCGAGCTCGGACACTCGCTCTTGCCAGCGCCGCTCGATGGGCTCGTAGGCCTCCAGCACCGCCATGTCGAACCGCTCCGCCCGGCTGCGCCATCCAGGCACTGTCGGCGGCAGCAGCGGACCGCGCATATCGCGGCCTCGCCGGGTGGCTCGGTGTGCAGCCGATCGGCCCTCCGACCGACCGTTGCGCGGGGAGCTGCGCGAATCGCCCACGCGCCGATGGTAACGGTTGAACATCGGGGGCCGTACGGTTGCGCGTGTCCGGCGCTTCGGCGGCGTTTGTCCACGATAGCCTTTCGATCGTGAACGTTCCCCGTCGCTGTTGCCGGCCCGGGTGTCCGCACTATGCCGTGGCGACCTTGACGTTCGTCTACTTGGACTCGACGGCAGTGGTAGGCCCACTCGCTACGGCACGCGAACCGCATTCCTGGGATCTGTGCGTCGGCCATGCCGGCCGGATCACCGCACCCCGCGGCTGGGACCTGGTGCGGCACGCCGGCCCGCTTCCCAATCCCGACGAGGACGACCTGGTGGCTCTGGCGGACGCGGTGCGCGAGGGCCCGAGCGATGCGGGGCTGCCCTATCGGGGCGCAACCGGCGCGCCATTGAATGGCTTCCCCGCGCGAGCGGGAAGTGTTACCGCCGACCCTGCCATTCACCCCAGCGGAGCCCATGCCACCGCGCCGAGCAGTGGTCTGCTCGTGCCCCCCGAGCATCGTTCCGGACGCCGTCGCGGGCATCTGCGGGTGTTGCCCGACCCTGCCGGTTAGCACTGCGCCGAATCCCTGCGCACCGTTTGGGCCCATAACTTTGTGGGGCCGATAGGCTGACGTCGAATAGTCGAAGCAAGTCCAAGTCGTCAGGAGCCTCCGCATGTCTCGGCCCGCCGCGGATGTCCACCGTGTCATCAAGGCTTACGACGTACGCGGGCTGGTAGGCGAAGAGATCGATGATTCGTTGGTGGCCGACGTCGGCGCCGCGTTCGCCAGATTGATGCGTGCTGAAGGCGCCCGACAGGTGGTCATCGGCCACGATATGCGGGATAGTTCGCCGTCGCTCGCCGCGGCTTTCGCGACCGGGGTGACCGGCCAAGGCCTGGATGTGGTGCGAATCGCTTTGGCGTCCACCGATCAGCTTTATTTCGCTTCGGGGCTGCTGGATTGCCCCGGCGCGGTCTTCACCGCGAGTCACAACCCGGCCGCCTACAACGGCATCAAGCTGTGCCGGGCGGGGGCTAAACCGGTCGGCGCGGACACCGGGCTGAGAGTGATCAGTGATGACCTCATCGCCGGTGTCGCAACCTATGACGGGCAGCCGGGCAGTGTTACCGATCGGGATGTGCTTGCCGACTATGGCGAGTTCCTGCGCTCACTGGTGAACACCTCGGGGCTGCGTCCCTTGCGGGTGGCCGTGGACGCCGGGAACGGGATGGCCGGGCACACCGCACCGGCCGTGCTCGGCACGATCGACTCGATCACGTTGTTGCCGTTGTACTTCGACCTCGACGGTTCGTTTCCTAATCACGAGGCCAATCCGCTCGACCCGGCGAACCTGGTCGACCTGCAGACGTATGTGCGCGACACCGGCGCCGATATCGGGCTGGCCTTCGACGGCGACGCCGACCGCTGCTTCGTGGTCGACGAACGCGGGATGCCGGTGTCGCCGTCGGCGGTGACCAGTCTGGTGGCCGCCCGCGAGCTCGGCCGCGAGATCGGCGCCACCGTGATCCACAACGTGATCACGTCGCGCGCGGTGCCCGAATTGGTCACCGAGCGTGGTGGCACTCCGGTGCGCTCGCGCGTCGGGCACTCCTACATCAAGGGGTTGATGGCCGAGACCGGCGCTATTTTCGGCGGCGAGCACTCGGCGCACTACTACTTCCGTGACTTCTGGGGCGCTGACTCCGGGATGCTGGCCGCGCTGTATGTGCTGGCCGCCCTCGGCGAGCAGCAACGGCCACTGTCGGAGTTGACCGCCGACTACCAACGCTACGAATCCTCCGGCGAGATCAACTTCAAAGTCGCCGACGCGTCGGAGTGCGTGGACGCCGTGTTGAAGTCATTCGGCAGCCGGATCAACTCCATCGACCACCTGGACGGGGTGACCGTGGATCTGGGCAACGGCAGCTGGTTCAACCTGCGCAGCTCCAACACCGAGCCGTTGCTGCGGCTCAATGTGGAGGGCCGCAGCACCGAGGACGTCGATGCGGTGGTCCAGCAGATCAGCGCCGAGATCACCGCCCAAGCCCTGGGCCAAGAGGCCGCACCGTGAACGCCACCCAGGTAATCGATCTCGAAGACACCGACGGCCTGCTCGCCGCCGACCGGGAGGGCCTGCTGCGGGCCGCGTCGTCGGCGGGCGCGCAGGTGCGCGCCGTTGCCGCCGCGGCCGACGAAGGTGCACTGGACTCGTTGCGCGCTGACGACCGGCCGCGCAGCATCATCTGGGTGGCCGGCCGCGGTACCGCCGAGACTGCCGGGACGCTGCTGGCCGCGACGCTGGGTGGTGCGGCGTCGGCGCCGATCGCGCTCGCCAGCGACGCGCCGCCGTGGGTCGGTCCGCTTGACGTGCTGATCGTCGCGGGCGACGACCCCGCCGATCCCGCGCTGGTCGGGGCCGCCGCGACGGCGGTGCGTCGCGGCGCGCGCGTTGTCGTGGCGGCGCCGTATGAGGGTCCGCTGCGCGACTCCACGGCCGGGCGCGCCGCAGTACTTCAGCCGCGGCTCTGGGTTCGCGACGAGTTCGAATTGTCCCGGTATCTGGCTGCCGGCCTGGCCGCTTTGCACACCGCGGACCCCAGCTCCAGCATCGATTTGGCGTTGCTCGCCGACGAGCTGGACGCCGAGGCGCTGCGCAATAGCGCCGGCCGCGAGCTATTCACCAACCCGGCCAAGACGATTGCCACGCGCATCTCCGGTCGCCAAGTGGCGCTGGCCGGCGACTGCGCCGCGACGCTGGCGCTGGCCCGGCATGGCAGCTCGGTCCTACTGCGAATCGCGCACCACGTGGCCGCGGCCACCGGGCTGGCGGATGCGGTGGTGGCGCTGCGCGCGACTTCGGAGTTGGGCTCCGGGTTGGGCCAAGCCCCTTCTTCGGTGGATACTCTTTTTCACGACGAAGAAATCGACGGACCGTTGCCCGACCGGCTGCGGGTGCTGGCGCTCACGTTGGCCGGCGAGCGGACGGTGGTGGCCGCTCGCGTCGCCGGGCTCAACGAGGTCTACCTGATCGCGGCTGAGGATGTGCCCGAAGTACCCGGCGGTGTCGGCGGGTCTGGCGGTTTGGTGGGGGCATTGGCTCCGGGAGGCGCGGCACGCGCCGAGCAGCAACTGGCAGTTTTGGCCGTTCGGCTCGAGATGGCCGCGGTTTACTTGCGACTGGTGCGGGGATAGATAAACAAGTGGAACTGCTACGCGGGGCCGTGCGGACGTACGCCTGGGGATCGCGCACCGCCATCGCCGAGTTCACCGGGCGTCCAGTGCCGGCTGCTCATCCGGAAGCCGAACTCTGGTTCGGCGCACATCCCGGTGACCCGGCCTGGCTGGAAACGGAGAAGGGCGAAATCTCGTTGCTTGAGGCGCTGGTCGCCGATCCTGAAGGACAGCTCGGTTCCGGGTCGCGCGCCCGCTTCGGTGATGTGCTGCCGTTCTTGGTCAAGGTGCTGGCCGCCGACGAGCCGCTGTCGCTGCAGGCACATCCGAGCGCCGCGCAGGCGGTCGAGGGTTACCTGCGTGAGGAACGACTGGGCATTCCGGTGTCCTCACCGGTCCGCAACTACCGCGATACTTCGCACAAGCCTGAGTTGTTGGTGGCGCTGCAGCCGTTCGAGGCGCTGGCCGGATTTCGTCAGGCGTCCCGCACCATCGAGCTGCTGCGGGCGCTCGCCGTCTCAGACCTCGATCCCTACATCGATTTACTCAACGACCAGTCCGACGCCGACGGGCTGCGTGCGTTGTTCACCACCTGGATCACCGCACCCCAGCCCGACCTCGACGTGCTGGTGCCCGCGGTGCTGGACGGTGCCATCCAGTACGTCAGCTCCGGGGCAACGGAATTCGGCGCCGAAGCCAAGGCGGTGCTGGAGCTCGGCGAACGCTATCCCGGCGACGCCGGGGTGCTGGCGGCGTTGTTGCTCAACCGCATCAACCTGGCTCCGGGCGAGGCGATCTTCCTGCCGGCCGGCAACTTGCACACCTATCTGCGTGGGTTCGCGGTGGAGGTAATGGCCAACTCCGACAACGTGTTACGCGGCGGCCTCACCCCCAAACACGTCGACGTGCCCGAACTGCTGCGAGTGCTGGACTTCGCTCCCACCGCCGAAGAGACGCTGCGGCCGCAGATCCGCCGCGAGGGGCTCGGACTGATCTACGACACCCCGACCGACGAGTTCGCGGTCGCGCTGCTGGTGCTCGACGGCGACAATCTCGGCCACGAAGTCGACGCGTCGTGCAGCCACGAGGGCCCGCAGATCCTGTTGTGCAGCGAGGGTTGCGCGACGGTGCACGGGAAGTCCGGATCGCTCACGCTGGAACGTGGAATGGCTGCCTGGGTGGCCGCCGACGACGGCCCCATCCGGCTGGTGGCGCGCGAGCCCGCCAAGCTGTTCAGGGCAACTGTGGGGTTGTGACGGCTCGCCGCCGGTCTTGGGCGGCCTGCCGGCGCTCGCGCAGCCATAGCCGCATGTTGTGCGCGATGGTACGGCCGATGATCCGTGGTGGCGGGATCATATAGAGGCTGTCGAGAAGCGAGAACCGGCGCAAAAACCATTCGGCGAGAACGGGTTCGGTTTCGGCGGCACCGAGGAATTGGTCGAACAACGCACCGGACGGACGCCACCACCACGGGACGGGTCCCTTGGTGCCGGCGTGATGGAAGGTGGTGTCGCCGATGGCGTTCATCATCCACACCGGGTAGGTGGTCTTGGCGGTGGCCCGGTTGAGTTCTGCGGCCAGTTCGCTCTCCGGAGATTGCAGAGCCCGCCGCAGATGACCGGCCTGCAGCGACGTCATCGTCATGCCTTGTCCGAAGGTGGGGTTGAAGCTGGCGACGGCATCGCCGAACGGGATGATCCCGGCGGGAAAGCGGTCCAGCTTGTCATAGCGGCGCCATCTGCTGGCTGGAAAAGCATGGAATGCCGGCTCACCGAGGGGTTTGGCCCGCGCCAGAGCGTCGGTGAAATGGGCCGGCAACAACGTGTCCGCAAGCGCGAGCATCTCGGGGAACGTCCGCGGCGGTTTGACGCTGGCTACCCCGAATGTGGTGAGCACCCAGGTCCCGTCCTCGTAGCACAGCATGCCAAGCCCGAGCGACTGGTCGTGGGAGGCGCCGGCGACGACCACCTTTTCGGCAATCAGGCCCTCCGGGATGCGGAACAGCTGGCTGGCGTAATTGATGCCGATGTCCAGTATTTCTTCGGTTGGGCGCGCATATCCCCACTGCGTCAACCACACCGGCAGCCGGGTGCCGCGACCGGCTGCGTCGACGACGAGGTCGGCGCGCACGAATTCCGGCTCGCCGTCTTCGGCGTTCGGCGGGATCCAGCAGCACACCTATCACCCGCTGCTGGGCACGGTCGAACCGCGGCTCGGCGACCGAGCGCCGGACGATCTCGACGTTGTCGATGTCTTGGACCCGTTTGCGCAACTGCCACTCCAGGTGTGGCCGGCTGGGCACGTAGGCGGTGAATTCGTCGCGCAGGGTGTGCCCCGTCCCGAGGACATGGCCCGCCGCGCCAAGGTAGATGCAGTCCGGCCGGTTCTCCAGCATGGGCACACCCGCGGCCACCATGTCCTTCAGCAGTCCGGGAAACAGGCTGTCGAACTCGATTGCACCGCGGGCCATCAGCATGTGTAAATGGCGGTCCTGAGGCACTGTTGCGCGGTTCGCCGGTGCGCTCGGCAACTCGTCTCGTTCGTAGACGGTCACCCCGTCATAGCAATCCGAGAGCACCCGTGCGGCGCACAAACCGGCAATGCTCGCCCCGATAACCAACGCGTGGTTCCTCGTGCTTTCTGCGCTGTCGGACATCTTCGCAAGACTACCCAGTACTGTGCGGTCCAACGGCTGATGAAAGGGCGGGTGGATGGCCAATCGATGGCGGATAAAGTCGGTCGAGCAATCGATCGCCGACACCGACGAACCCGATACCCGGCTGCGCAAGGAGCTCACCTGGCGCGACTTGGCGGTGTTCGGAGTCGCGGTGGTGATCGGCGCCGGGATCTTCACAGTTACCGCGTCGACCACCGGCGATGTCACGGGTCCGGCAGTCTGGATCTCGTTCGTGATCGCGGCGGCCACCTGCGCGCTGGCAGCGCTGTGCTACGCCGAGTTCGCCTCGACACTGCCGGTGGCCGGCAGTGCATACACCTTCTCCTACGCCACCTTCGGCGAATTCCTCGCCTGGATTATCGGCTGGAACCTGTTGCTGGAATTGGCGGTCGGTGCCGCCGTCGTCTCCAAAGGCTGGTCGAGTTACCTGGGTACGGTGTTCGGATTTGCCGGTGGCACGGTGAACTTCGGATCGGTCGACCTCGACTGGGGCGCGCTGCTGATCGTCGGGGCGGTGTCGACCCTGATCGCGCTGGGCACCAAGTTGTCATCGAGATTTTCCGCGGTGGTCACCGCCATCAAGGTGTCAGTGGTGATCTTGGTCGTGGTGGTCGGGGCGTTCTACATCAAGGCGGCCAACTACTCGCCGTTCATTCCCAAGACGGAGGCCGGAGGCGACCAACGAGGGATCGACCAGTCGGTGTTGGCGCTGCTGACCGGGGCGCACAGCAGCCACTACGGCTGGTACGGCGTTCTGGCGGGCGCGTCGATCGTGTTCTTCGCGTTCATCGGTTTCGACATTGTGGCCACCATGGCCGAAGAGACCAAGAAGCCCCAGCGTGACGTCCCGAAGGGGATCCTGGCGTCGCTGGCGATCGTGACGGTGCTTTACGTCGCGGTCTCGATCGTGCTGTCCGGCATGGTCTCCTATACCCAGCTCAAGACCATTCCCGGGCGCAAGCCGGCAAACCTGGCCACGGCATTCACGGCGAACGGGATCCACTGGGCCAGCGAGATCATCGCCATCGGGGCGTTGGCGGGGCTGACCACCGTGGTGATGGTGTTGATGCTCGGCCAGTGCCGCGTCTTGTTCGCGATGGCGCGCGACGGGTTGTTGCCGCGGCGGCTGGCCAAGACCGGTTCGCACGGCACCCCGGTCCGGATCACCGTGCTGGTCGCCGTGGTGGTGGCAATAACGGCGGCGGTGTTCCCGATAACCAAGCTCGAGGAAATGGTCAACGTCGGAACGCTGTTCGCGTTCGTCCTGGTATCCGCCGGTGTCATCGTGCTGCGCCGGACTCGGCCGGACCTGCCGCGGGGGTTCCGCGCTCCGTGGGTGCCATTGCTGCCGATCGCCTCGATCTGCGCGTGTGTGTGGCTGATGATCAACCTCACCGCACTGACCTGGGTCCGGTTCGCCGTTTGGCTGGTGGTCGGGACCGCGATCTACGTCGGCTATGGAGTCCGGCACTCGATTCAGGGCCGCCGGGACGCCGAGCAGGCCCGCCCGAAAGCCGATCCCGAAGTCGACGCGAACAGCGCGGTGACATAGCAGACCCTTCTTTACAAAATAGCACTCTTTGTCTAGACACAAGACACAGGTGGACGTATTGTCCAATCTCAACGTGGCATGACTCACAAGGAGGTTCGGCATATGACCACACTCAGGCCCGAAATAGCCTCAGCAGCTGATGCGCCCGAAGTACCGGTCTGGCGGGACAAGAAGCGTCATCTGTGGCTGATGGGACTGATCGCCCCGACGGCGTTGTTCGTGATGCTGCCCATCGTCTGGGGGATGAACCAGCTCGGCTGGCACGGCGCCGCGCAGGTGCCGCTGTGGATCGGGCCCATCTTGCTCTACGTTCTGCTGCCCATCCTCGATCTGCATTTCGGGCCCGACGGCCAGAACCCGCCCGACGAGGTAATGGAACAGCTGGAGAACGACAAGTACTACCGCTACTGCACCTACGCCTTCATCCCGTTCCAGTACCTCAGCGTGGTCTTGGGCGCCTACTTGTTCACCGCCTCGAACCTGGGCTGGCTGGGTTTCGACGGCGCGCTGAGCTGGGTCGGGAAACTGGGTGTGGCGTTGTCGGTCGGCGTTCTCGGCGGCGTCGGTATCAACACCGCCCACGAGATGGGGCACAAGAAAGACTCGCTGGAGCGGTGGCTGTCCAAGATCACCCTCGCGCAGACCTGCTACGGCCACTTCTACATCGAGCACAACCGCGGTCACCACGTGCGCGTCTCCACCCCGGAAGACCCGGCGTCGGCCCGCTTCGGCGAGACTTTCTGGGAGTTCTTGCCGCGCAGCGTATTTGGCAGCCTACGCTCTGCCGTTCGTCTCGAGGCGCAGCGGATACACCGGCTTGACGTCAGCCCCTGGAACCCCAAGACCTATGTGTCCAACGACGTGCTCAACGCCTGGGCGACGTCGGTGTTGTTGTGGGGCGTGCTGATCGTGGTTTTCGGCCCGGCGCTGATCCCGTTCGTCATCATCCAGGCGGTCTTCGGCTTCAGCCTGCTCGAGGCCGTCAACTACCTCGAGCACTACGGACTGCTGCGGCAACGCAACGCCAACGGCCGCTACGAGCGCTGCGCGCCGGTGCACAGCTGGAACTCCGACCATGTGGTCACCAACCTGTTCCTGTACCACCTTCAGCGGCACAGCGATCACCACGCCAACCCCACAAGGCGATACCAGACGCTGCGCAGCATGCAGGGCTCGCCGAACCTGCCCAGCGGGTACGCATCGATGATTTCGCTGACCTACTTCCCGCCGCTATGGCGCAAGGTGATGGATCACCGGGTACTCGAGCACTACGACGGAGACATCACCCGGGTCAACGTGCAGCCGCGGCTGCGCGAGAAGCTGCTGGCGCGTTACGGGGTCGAAAAGTGACCCGCCCCAACGCAGAAGCCTACCGGTGCCCGGTCTGCGACTACGTCTATGACGAGGCCAAAGGCGATGCCCGGGAAGGCTTCCCGGCAGGCACGCGATGGGAGGAGATTCCCGACGACTGGCGCTGTCCGGACTGCTCGGTTCGCGAGAAACCAGATTTCACACAGCTTCGAGAAGACCCGAAAGGATTGGTGCAGACACATGAGTGACTACAAATTGTTCCGCTGCATCCAGTGCGGCTTCGAGTACGACGAGGCCCTGGGCTGGCCGGAAGACGGCATCGAGCCCGGCACCCGATGGGACGACATCCCCGAGGACTGGAGCTGCCCGGATTGCGGCGCGGCAAAATCCGACTTCGAGATGGTGGAGGTAGCAAGGCCCTGAGCGCCCCAAAAACCGATATTGTCGCGCCTGTGAAGCGGATGCCGTACGCCGAGGCGTCGCGCGTCCTGCTGCGCGACTCGGTGCTGGACGCGATGCGGGACCTGCTGCAGACCCGGGATTGGTCGGCCATCACGTTGTCCGACGTGGCCCGCGCGGCCGGCATAAGCCGGCAAACCATCTACAACGAGTTCGGCTCGCGGCAAGGTCTGGCACAGGGATACGCTCTGCGCCTGGCCGACCGCCTGGTCGACACCATCCATGCGGCCCTGGACGCCAACGTCGGCAATATCTACGAGTCGTTCCTGCAGGCTTTCCGGAGGTTCTTCGCCGAGTCAGCGGCGGACCCGTTGGTGATCTCGCTGCGCACCGGTGTCGCCAAGCCCGACCTGCTGCAGCTGATCACCACCGACAGCGCATCCATCATCACCCGCGCATCTGCCAGGCTCGCGTCTGCACTTACCCACACGTGGGTGGCTACCAGTGACGATGACGCCGGTGTGCTGGCGCGTGCCATCGTGCGGTTGGCATTGAGCTACGTCTCGACGCCGCCTGAGGCCGACCTGGGGGCACCTCCCGCTGGCGGGGGAGACGTCGCAGCCGATCTCGCGCGGCTGATGACGCCGTTCGCGGAGCGTCACGGGGTCATCAACGTTCCGGAGAACGTTCCCTGATCCAAGGGGCCGACGGGCCGACGACTACAGTGGCGGAAGAACATACCTAAGCTAAGTACCGCTTAAATCCGGTGAGCCCTAAGAAGGATGAAACACGCTATGACGACGACCGAAAAGTCGCTGACCACCGACGTTCGTAACGGCATCGAGTTCAAGGTCGCCGACCTGTCGCTCGCGGAATTCGGCCGCAAAGAACTCGACCTGGCCGAGTACGAGATGCCCGGCTTGATGTCGCTGCGCCGCGAGTACGCCGAAGTGCAACCGCTGAAGGGCGCCCGTATCTCGGGCTCGCTGCACATGACCGTGCAGACCGCGGTGCTGATCGAGACCCTGACCGCGCTGGGCGCCGAAGTCCGCTGGGCGTCGTGCAACATCTTCTCCACCCAGGACCACGCGGCGGCAGCGGTCGTCGTCGGCAAGCACGGCACTCCCGAAGAACCCAACGGTGTGCCGGTGTTCGCCTGGAAGGGCGAGACGCTCGAGGAGTACTGGTGGGCCGCCGAACAGATGCTCACCTGGCCCGGGGAGCCGGCCAACATGATCCTCGACGACGGCGGCGACGCCACCATGATGGTGCTGCGCGGCAGTCAGTACGAGAAGGCCGGCGTGGTGCCGCCCGCCGAGGAAGACGACTCCGCGGAGTGGAAGGTCTTCTTGAGCGTGCTGCGCAACCGCTTCGAGACCGACAAGACCAAGTGGACCAAGATCGCCGAGTCGGTCAAGGGCGTCACCGAGGAAACCACCACCGGCGTGCTGCGGCTGTACCAGTTCGCCGCGGCCGGGGACCTGGCGTTCCCGGCGATCAACGTCAACGACTCGGTGACCAAGTCCAAATTCGACAACAAGTACGGCACCCGGCACTCGCTGATCGACGGCATCAACCGTGGCACCGACGCCCTGATCGGCGGCAAGACCGTCCTGATCTGTGGTTACGGCGACGTCGGTAAGGGCTGCGCGGAGGCGGTGAAGGGCCAGGGCGCCCGGGTCAGTGTCACCGAGATCGACCCGATCAACGCGCTGCAGGCGCTGATGGAGGGCTTCGACGTCAAGACGGTCGAGGACGCCATCGGCGAGGCGGACATCGTCGTCACTGCGACCGGCAACAAGGACATCATCTCGCTGGACCACATGAAGGCGATGAAAGACCACGCGATCCTGGGCAACATCGGCCACTTCGACAATGAGATCGACATGGCCGCGCTGGAGCGCTCGGGGGCGACCAAGCTCAACATCAAACCGCAGGTCGACCTGTGGACCTTCGGCGATTCCGGCAAGTCGATCATCGTGCTTTCCGAGGGCAGGCTGCTGAACCTGGGCAACGCCACCGGGCACCCGTCGTTCGTGATGAGCAACAGCTTCGCCAACCAGACGATCGCCCAGATCGAGCTGTGGACCAAGAACGACGAGTACGACAACGAGGTGTACCGGCTGCCCAAGCACCTCGATGAGAAGGTGGCCCGCATCCACGTCCAGGCGCTGGGCGGTGAGCTGACCAAGCTGACCAAGGAGCAGGCCGAGTACCTCGGTGTCGACGTCGAGGGTCCCTACAAGCCGGACCACTACCGCTACTGACGGCTAGGCGGGCTCGATAGGCTCGCGCCGTGCTGATCGCGATCGAAGGGGTTGACGGCGCCGGCAAGCGGACCCTGTCCGAAGGTTTGCACAGCGCTTTCCAAGCCGCCGGGAAGTCGGTGGCCAGGTTGGCGTTCCCGCGGTACGGGCAATCGGTGACCGCCGACATCGCGGCTGAGGCGCTGCACGGCGAGCACGGTGACCTCGCGTCGTCGGTCTACGCGATGGCGATGCTCTTCGCGCTCGACCGCGCCGCGGCGATCGGGGAAATCGTGCGGTTGGGGGCCGAGCACGACGTGGTGATCCTGGATCGTTACGTCGCTTCCAATGCGGCTTACAGCGCCGCCCGCCTGCACCAGGATTCGGCGGGGGAGGCGGTGGCCTGGGTACACCGGCTCGAATATCAGCGCCTCCGGTTGCCCCCGCCGGACTGGCAAGTACTGCTCGCGGTGTCCTCGGAGCTGGCCGCGCAGCGGGCCCGCCACCGAGCCGAATCAGAGCCGGGCCGGGCGCGCGACAGCTACGAACGCGACGACGAACTTCAGCAGCGCACCGGTGCGGTGTACGCCGGCCTGGCCGCCGCGAACTGGGGCGGGCGATGGCTCGTCGTCGATGCAGACGTCAATCCCGGGGGGCTGGCGGCGGCGTTGATCGCCCCGTAGACCGGCTGTTGGGCGAAATTTGACGGTATTTGGCGCGCTTTGCCCAAGAAACGCCCGTGTGGTGCCCCTGTTTTGTCCCGAACTGGTGACACCATGGACTCCATGAGGCAAAGGATCTTGGTCGTCGATGACGACGCTTCGCTGGCAGAGATGCTGACCATCGTGCTGCGTGGGGAGGGCTTCGACACCGCGGTCATCGGTGACGGTACTCAGGCCCTTACTGCGGTGCGCGAGCTGCGCCCCGACTTGGTCTTGCTGGACCTGATGTTGCCCGGCATGAATGGCATCGACGTGTGCCGTGTGTTGCGTGCTGACTCCGGCGTTCCGATCGTCATGCTGACGGCCAAGACCGACACCGTCGATGTGGTGCTGGGCTTGGAGTCGGGCGCTGACGACTACATCATGAAGCCGTTCAAGCCGAAGGAGCTGGTCGCCCGGGTGCGGGCCAGGCTGCGGCGCAACGACGACGAGCCCGCCGAGATGCTGTCCATCGCCGACGTCGAGATCGACGTGCCGGCACACAAGGTCACTCGCAACGGCGAGCAGATCTTCCTGACACCGCTGGAGTTCGACCTGCTGGTTGCGCTGGCACGCAAACCACGCCAGGTGTTTACTCGTGATGTGCTGCTCGAACAGGTGTGGGGATACCGGCACCCAGCGGATACCCGCTTGGTAAACGTGCATGTCCAGCGTCTACGGGCCAAGGTCGAGAAAGACCCTGAGAACCCGACTGTGGTGTTGACCGTTCGAGGAGTGGGATACAAGGCCGGACCTCCGTGATCCGGGGCTCGCGACGACGCACTCGAGGTCGTTCGGGGCGCTCCGGCCCCATGACTCGCGGCATGAGTGCGTTGAGCCGAGCCGTAGGCATTGCCTGGCGCCGCTCGCTACAGCTGCGAGTTGTGGCGCTGACTCTTGGACTGTCGTTGGCAGTGATCTTGGCGCTCGGCTTCGTGCTGACCAGTCAGGTCACCAATCGGGTGCTCGACGTCAAGGTCAAAGCCGCCATCGAGCAGATCGAGCGGGCGCGCACCACCGTCGCCGGGATCGTCAACGGTGAGGAGACGCGCTCGCTGGACAGCAGCCTTCAGCTGGCCCGCAATACATTGACGTCGAAGACCGACCCGGCCTCGGGCGCCGGTCTTGCCGGTGCGTTCGACGCGGTGCTGCTGGTGCCCGGCGACGGCCCGCGCGCCGCGAGTGCGGCCGGACCGGACGATCAGGTGCCCAATTCGTTGCGCGGCTTCGTCAAGGCCGGGCAGGCGGCCTACCAGTACGCCACGGTGCACACCGACGGTTTCTCCGGGCCGGCACTGATCATCGGGACGCCGGCGTCGTCGCAGGTGGCCAACCTGGAGCTGTATCTGATCTTTCCGCTGAAGAACGAGCAGGCCACCATCATGCTGGTGCGCGGCACGATGATCACCGGCGGCGCGGTGCTGCTGGTGTTGCTCGCCGGGATCGCGCTGCTGGTATCCCGCCAGGTGGTGGTGCCGGTGCGGTCGGCGTCGCGGATCGCCGAACGGTTCGCCGACGGCCATCTGTCCGAACGGATGCCGGTGCGCGGCGAGGACGACATGGCGCGGCTGGCGGTGTCGTTCAACGACATGGCGGAGAGCTTGTCCCGGCAGATCACCCAGCTTGAGGAGTTCGGCAACCTGCAACGACGTTTCACCTCCGACGTCAGCCACGAACTTCGCACCCCGCTGACCACCGTGCGGATGGCCGCCGACTTGATCTACGACCACAGCGCCGACCTCGACCCCACGCTGGCGCGGTCCACCGAGCTGATGGTCAACGAGCTGGACCGTTTCGAGTCGTTGCTCAGCGATCTGCTGGAGATCTCCCGCCACGACGCCGGTGTGGCCGAGTTGTCGGTCGAGGCGGTCGACCTGCGCACCACGGTGGGTAGCGCGTTGGGCGATGTGGGCCACCTGGCCGAAGAGGCCGGTATCGAGTTGCTCGTGGACATGCCCGACGAGGAGGCGATCGCCGAGGTTGACGCGCGTCGGGTGGAGCGGATCCTGCGCAACCTGATCGCCAACGCCATCGACCACGCCGAGCACAAGCCGGTCCACATTCGGATGGGCGTCGACGAGGACACCGTCGCCGTCACCGTCCGCGACCACGGCGTGGGGCTCCGGCCCGGCGAGGAGAAGCTGGTGTTCAGCCGGTTCTGGCGCTCGGACCCGTCGCGGGTGCGGCGGTCCGGCGGCACCGGCCTGGGCCTGGCGATCAGCATCGAGGATGCGCGGCTGCACCAGGGCCGGCTTGAGGCATGGGGCGAGCCCGGTGAGGGCGCGTGCTTCCGGCTGACGCTGCCCCTGGTTCGTGGCCACAAGGTCACCACCAGCCCGCTGCCCATGAAACCCGTTCCACAACCGGCGCAACAGCCCGGCCCAGCCGGCCAACAACACGGCAACGACCGTCAGCGCCAACGTGAGCATGCCGAGAGGAGCGGGTGATGCGCCGGCTCCTGGGGCTGCTCGTGCTGGCGGCTTTACTCGCTGGCTGTGCGGGTGTGCCCAGCTCGTCGGCCCCGCAAGCCATCGGCGCCGTCGAGCGACCCGCGCCGTCGAACCTACCCAAGCCGACCCCGGGCATGGACCCCGACGTGCTGCTGCGCGAATTCCTCAAGGCCACAGCCGATCCCGCCAACCGGCATCTGGCCGCGCGGCAGTTTCTCACCCAGTCGGCATCCAACGCATGGGACGACGCCGGCAGCGCGCTACTTATCGACCATGTGGTATTCGTCGAAACCCGCGGTGCTGAACGGGTTTCGGCGACCATGCGGGCAGACATCCTGGGCTCGCTGTCCGACATGGGGGTGTTCGAAACCGCGGAAGGCGTGCTGCCGGACCCGGGTCCGATCGAGTTGGTCAAAACATCGGGCGGCTGGCGGATCGACCGCCTTCCCAACGGAGTCTTCTTGGACTGGCAGCAATTTCAGTCGACCTACAAGCGCAACACGCTGTACTTCGCCGACCCGACGGGCAAGACCGTGGTGCCCGATCCACGCTACGTCGCAGTAGCCGATCACGATCAGCTGGCCACCGAACTCATCTCCAAGCTGCTGGCGGGTCCACGGCCGGAGATGGCCCACACGGTCCGCAATCTGCTCGCCCCTCCGCTGCGGTTACGCGGTCCGGTGACCCGGGCCGACGGTGGCAAGAACGGGATCGGCCGCGGATACGGCGGCGCGCGGATCGATCTGGAGAAACTATCCACAACCGATCCGCACAGCAGGCAATTGCTTGCCGCGCAGATCATTTGGACCCTGGCCCGGGCGGATATCAGGGGGCCGTATGTGATCAACGCCGACGGCGCACCGCTGGACGACAGGTTCGCCGAAGGCTGGACCACCTCCGACGTCGCGGCCACCGACCCGGGCGTGGCCGACGGCGCGGGCGCGGGTTTGCATGCGCTGGTGAACGGTTCACTGGTAGGGCTGGACGGACAGCACACCACGACGGTGCCCGGAGCCTTCGGCCGCATGGGGGACCAGTCCAGTGCCGCGCTGTCGCGCAGTGGACGCGAGGTGGCGTCCGTGGTGACCCTGCGACGCGGCGCCCCGGACATGGCTGAGTCGCTGTGGATCGGTGACCTTGGCGGTGAGGCGGTCCAATCCGCCGACGGGCATAGCCTCTCGCGGCCCAGCTGGTCGCTGGACGATGCGGTCTGGGTGGTGGTCGACACCAACAACGTGCTGCGGGCGATCCAGGAGCCGGCATCGGGCCAGCCCGCACGTATCCCGGTGGATTCGGCGGCGGTGGCCAGCCGCTTCCCGGGCCCGATCACCGACTTGCAGCTGTCCCGCGACGGAACGCGCGCGGCGATGGTGATCGCCGGCCAGGTGATCCTCGCCAGTGTCGAGCAGACCCAGGCCGGGCAGTACGCGCTGACCTACCCGCGGCGGCTGGGTTTCGGGCTGGGCACGTCGGTGGTGTCGTTGTCCTGGCGAACCGGCGATGACATCGTGGTGACCCGCACAGACGCCACCCATCCGGTGTCATACGTGAACATCGACGGGGTGAACTCCGACGCACCCGCCCGTGGTTTGCAGATTCCGCTGACGGCGATCGCGGCCAACCCGTCGACGGTGTACGTCGCGGCTCCGCAAGGGGTGCTGCAATATTCGGCGTCTTCTGCCGAAAGCCAGCAGAGCTGGTCGGAGGTATCCGGGTTGATGCTGGGCGGGGCGGCGCCGGTGCTGCCGGGGTGAGTGGCTGACGGCAGGCCTGGGCGGCGCTAACCTCAGGAATTACCCTCGCAGTGAGGAGTCGCTTCGGATGCCGCCTAAAGTTCCGCGGTTGCGGTGGGACGATCCGCTCCGTGCGCTGGACGTGCTGGGCTCGCTATGGTCGTCGACCGGACTGCCGTCGGTCAATTCCGTATCCGCCCAGGCAGTGGCGGTGCCTTACCGGACGCTGTTCACGACGCTGCAGCAGCTGCTCATCGGCAAGCGAGTCACCATCCGCATGGGCGACCACGATGTGACGCTGACCGTCACCGAGCTGGACTCGGAACTCGAGCCGCGCGGGTTGGCCGTCGCTCAGCTTGGCGAGGTCCGGCTGGCCGCATGCGATATCGAGTGGGGTCAACAGCGCCTCGAGCGCGCCGTTGCCGTCCTGCGCAACGTGCACATCCGTCCGGGCGTGCCACCGCTGGTGGTCGCCGCGCCGGTCGAGTTGTCAATGGCACTGCCGGCAGAGATCTTCGGCGACATGCTGCGTCAGGCGGCGCCACAGCTACACGCCCAGCTAAGGGCGGACAGAACGGCCCAGCTGCACTGGGTGCGCCGGCCCGGCTGGGGAAGTCTCGAGGTCGACGTCGATGCGGTTGGGACGACGCTGTGGGTTCGGCCGCGCGCGCTGGTAACCGGGATAACCGGGCAAAGGCGATGGAAACTGCCGAAGCGGACTCCCGCTCACCCGGTGCCGCTGCCTGAGTTGCCGCACGGGCTGCTGGTCACCGGCGTCAGCCTGGGAGTGGATACCTTGCAGATTTCGGCCCTGCTGCCGGAATGGCGAATGGAGTTGCCGCTGAGGCATTTAGAAGACGTCATCAGCCAGTTGAGTCAGGGCGCGCTCAGCTTCGCGTGGCCGTCGCTGCTGAGAAGTTCCGACTGAGCTAGCCGGATCGCGCATCACTCTGGCCGGATCGCGCAGACTTCCAGCAGCGGCATTTCGGAGCCAAACCCGTGGCGTTAGCGTTGTTGATGCGCAGGTGTGGGGAGGGTGCGCCGCCGAGGCGATAGCAGCCCCGCCGCGCGGGGCCCCGAATCATCCTGTCACCCCTGCCCGCCAGACTGGCGAGGTGCTCGACCTCATCCTGCCGCTGGAATGCGGCGGCTGCGGGGCGCCGTCGACCCGCTGGTGTGAGGCCTGCGCCGCAGAGCTGTCGGTGGCTGCCGATCAGCCGCATGTGGTGAACCCCCGCATCGACCCGCAGGCGCCGGTGTTCGCGCTCGGCCGCTACGCCGGCGCCCGGCGCCAGGCGATCCTCGCGTTGAAGGAGCATGGCCGCGGCGACCTCGTCGCGCCGTTGGCGCGCGCGCTGGCCATCGGGGTCCACCGGCTGCTGACGTGGGGGATGCTCGAGACGCCGTTGACGATCGTGCCCGCGCCGACTCGGCGTTTCGCGGCGCGCCGGCGCGGCGGTGACCCCGTCAGCCGGTTGGCAACCGAAGCGGTCGCCGGGCACCCCGACGTCATCGTGGTGCCGGCATTGCGGATGAAGGCGCTGGCCCGCGATTCGGTGGGCCTGCGCGCCGCCGCCCGCGAGCGCAATATCGCGGGCCGGGTACTGCTACGCGGTCGGCCGCCGAGCACCGAAGTCGTGATCGTCGACGACATCGTCACCACCGGAGCGACGGCACGTGAGTCGGTGCGCGTCCTGCGGTCCGCCGGGGTTCGAGTGGCCGCCGTGCTGGCGATCGCGGTCGCCTGACGCTGTGAGGTTTGGCCCGAAACCCATGAACTTGCCAAGAGGTTGTGAAGAACTCGCAACAGGTCGGCGAAATTGGTGGCATCCCAAGGCGAACACGAGCTAACGTCGAGGACAACCTTCAATGACTACTGGTCTGACTCACTAGTCGCGATGTCCCAGGTTGATACGCCACTTGCGGAGGGGGTGAGTATTCGACACCTTGCACCGGCGGGCTGCCTGCGGCGGTGACTGATCTAAAACCGCTCCAACCCCGTCGGCGCGTCTTTAAGAAAGCCGGCACGCAGGGTGCGTGCGACGTGAAAAGAGAAACGAGTTGTCACGTATGTCAAGGCTCACCGTGGATTCCGGTCAGATTCTGGACCAACCGCCCGTAGAAACCGACGCACAGGAACCGACAGCGACCGCCGAGGTCGTCGTCAAGGGCCGCAACGTCGAGATTCCGGATCACTTCCGCGTCTATGTCTCGCAGAAACTCGCCCGATTGGAACGGTTCGACAAGACCATCTACCTGTTCGACGTCGAGCTCAAGCACGAACGCAACCGTCGCCAACGTAAGTCCTGTCAGCGCGTGGAGATCACCGCGCGGGGCCGTGGGCCGGTAGTCCGCGGTGAAGCTTGTGCCGACAGCTTCTATGCCGCGCTGGAGTCCGCGGTGGTCAGGCTGGAAAGCCGGCTGCGTCGCGGCAAGGATCGCCGCAAAGTGCACTACGGCGAAAAGACCCCCGTCTCCCTGGCCGAGGCCACCGCGGTGGCCCCGATGCCGGAGAAGGCCTTCAACCACAGCGAACCGGCAGAGCCGCACCAACACGACCCCACACAAAGAGAAGCCGACGGTAACGACCACGCGCCGGGGCGAGTGGTCCGTACCAAGGAGCACCAGGCCACGCCGATGTCGGTCGACGACGCGCTCTACGAGATGGAGCTGGTCGGACACAATTTCTTCCTGTTCTACGACAAAGAGACCGAGAAGCCGTCCGTCGTCTACCGCCGGCACGCCTACGATTACGGGCTGATCAGGCTTTCCTGACCGGGCACCGGTCCGCGCTAGTCCGCGCAGAGCCGACGTTCGCCGGCTTTGCGAGCGTGTCACCTACGATGGATGGCGCCTCATGCCAAAGATTGACATCCAACAGGGGACATAGCTGTGCTGTCGAAATTGCTGCGCCTCGGTGAAGGTCGCGTGGTCAAGCGCCTCAAAAGGGTGGCCGACTATGTCGGCACCTTGTCTGACGACGTCGAAAAACTCACCGACGCGGAGCTGAGGGCCAAGACCGACGAGTTCAAGAAGCGACACGCTGACGGGGAGAGCCTCGACGAGCTGCTGCCCGAGGCGTTCGCGGTGGCCCGCGAAGCGGCATGGCGGGTGCTCGACCAGCGCCCGTTCGACGTGCAGGTGATGGGCGCCGCGGCCCTGCACCTGGGCAACGTCGCGGAGATGAAGACCGGTGAAGGTAAGACCCTGACCTCCGTGTTGCCGGCTTACCTCAATGGCATCGGCGGCAAGGGCGTGCACATCGTCACGGTCAACGACTACCTGGCCAAACGCGACAGCGAGTGGATGGGCCGCGTGCATCGCTTCCTCGGCCTGGACGTCGGTGTAATCCTCGCCCAGATGGCGCCTGACGAGCGGCGCGTCGCCTACAACGCCGACATCACCTACGGCACCAACAACGAGTTCGGCTTCGACTATCTGCGCGACAACATGGCCCACTCGCTGGACGACTGCGTCCAGCGCGGCCACAACTACGCGATCGTGGACGAGGTCGACTCCATCCTGATCGACGAGGCCCGCACCCCGCTGATCATCTCGGGTCCCGCCGACGGCGCCTCCAACTGGTACACCGAGTTCGCCCGGTTGGCGCCGCTGATGGAAAAGGACGTCCACTACGAGGTCGACCTGCGCAAACGCACCGTCGGTGTGCACGAAAAGGGCGTGGAGTTCGTCGAAGACCAGCTCGGCATCGACAACCTCTACGAGGCCGCCAACTCCCCGCTGGTCAGCTACCTCAACAACGCGCTGAAAGCCAAGGAGCTGTTCAACCGCGACAAGGACTACATCGTCCGCGACGGCGAGGTGCTCATCGTCGACGAGTTCACCGGTCGCGTGCTGATCGGGCGCCGTTACAACGAAGGCATGCACCAGGCCATCGAGGCCAAGGAGCACGTCGAGATCAAGGCCGAGAACCAGACGTTGGCCACCATCACGCTGCAGAACTACTTCCGGCTCTACGACAAGCTCGCCGGCATGACCGGCACCGCCCAGACCGAGGCGGCCGAGCTGCACGAGATCTACAAGCTCGGCGTGGTCTCCATCCCGACCAACATGCCGATGATCCGCGGAGACCAGTCTGACCTCATCTACAAGACCGAGGAAGCCAAGTACATCGCGGTGGTCGACGACGTCGCCGAGCGCTACGAGAAGGGTCAGCCGGTCCTGATCGGCACCACCAGCGTGGAGCGCTCGGAATACCTTTCGCGCCAGTTCCAGAAAAGGCGAATACCGCACAACGTGCTCAACGCCAAGTACCACGAGCAAGAGGCGGCCATCATCGCCGAGGCGGGACGTCGCGGCGGCATCACGGTGGCCACCAACATGGCCGGCCGCGGAACCGACATCGTGCTGGGCGGCAACGTCGACTTCCTCACCGACCTGCGGCTGCGCGCCCAAGGCCTCGATCCGGTGGAAACGCCCGACGAGTACGAAGCGGCCTGGCACCAGGAGCTGCCCAAGGTCAAGGATGAGGCCGGCACAGAGGCCACCGAGGTAATCGAGGCCGGTGGCCTGTACGTGCTGGGTACCGAACGCCACGAGTCGCGCCGCATCGACAACCAGTTGCGCGGTCGCTCCGGCCGGCAGGGTGACCCAGGCGAGTCGCGCTTCTACCTGTCGCTGGGCGACGAGCTCATGCGCCGGTTCAACGGTGCGGCCCTGGAGACACTGCTGACCCGGCTGAATCTGCCCGACGACGTTCCGATCGAAGCCAAGATGGTCACCCGCGCGATCAAGAGCGCCCAGACCCAGGTCGAGCAGCAGAACTTCGAGGTCAGAAAGAACGTCCTCAAGTACGACGAGGTGATGAACCAGCAGCGCAAGGTGATCTACGCCGAGCGACGCCGCATCCTCGAAGGCGAGAACGTCAAGGATCAGGCGCTGGACATGGTCCGCGACGTGATCACCGCCTACGTCAACGGCGCGACCGCCGAAGGGTATGCCGAGGATTGGGATCTGGACGCGCTGTGGACGGCGCTGAAGACGCTGTACCCGGTCGGAATCAGCCACGAGACGCTGACCCGGCAAGATGCGGACTCCGACCGTGACGAACTCACCCGCGAGGAGTTGCTCGAGGCACTGGTCGAAGACGCCGAACGCGCTTATGCCACAAGGGAAGCCGAACTTGAGGAAATCGCCGGCGAGGGTGCGATGCGTCAGCTGGAACGCAACGTGTTGCTCAACGTCATCGACCGCAAGTGGCGCGAGCACCTCTACGAGATGGACTACCTCAAGGAAGGCATCGGGCTGCGCGCGATGGCGCAACGCGATCCGCTGGTCGAGTACCAGCGCGAGGGCTACGACATGTTCATGGCCATGCTCGACGGCATGAAGGAAGAGTCGGTCGGCTTCTTGTTCAACGTCACCGTCGAGGCGGCGCCCGCCCCACAAGTCGCCCCGGTGGAAGCGCCCGACGGGCTTGCGGAATTCACCGCGCGTGCAGAGGCCGCGGCGGCCGCCGGGCAGCAGGACGGCTCGGGCGGCGCGCCCACCGCGGTGCGTCAAGCGGCTCCAAGCACATTGCGCACCAAGGGTATTGATGACGAGGCGCCGGCCCTGACTTATTCCGGCCCGTCCGAGGACGGCTCGGCGCAGGTGCAGCGCAACGGCGGGGGTGAACAGAAGACGCCAGCCGGTGCCAGCCGGCGCGAGCGGCGCGAAGCCGCGCGGCGGCAAGGTCGTGGCGCCAAGCCGCCGAAATCGGTGAAGAGGCGCTGATAGCCGGTGGGGCGATTTGAGGCATAAGCCTCATGCGCGGGCCTGGCGGCGTCGCGCAGCATGCGTGCATGACAGAATTTCGTACGCCTGCCGATGCCGCCTCGACTGTACTGCAAAACCCGAGGCTGCCCGCCGGGGATGATGAAAGATTCACTGGCTTCGGCGTTTTGGGGCTTCCGTTCGCCAGTGGTCACTACCTCGCCTTGCGGTGCATACCGTCGGCATCTTTCGCGCCCGGCTACCGATCGGTGTGGCACCGGGATCCGGCCGGCGTGTGGACGTTCTACGCGACGACACCCGGCGAGCAGAGCTGTTCGCGGTATTTCAGCTCGGCGACACCCAGCGACGCCGTCCAATGCGCTATCGACGTCGCATGGGTCACCCCATGGTCGCTGTACGTCCAGATCCCGGGACTGCTCGAGTGGCACCTCGACATCGGGGCCACCGCATCGACACGGCTGATGAGCCAGATCGCCCAGCGGCTGCCAGCAGCGGCGTGGACCAACCGGCTGACCCTTGGCTTCATGGGCCGAGCCGCTGGACCGGCGGTGGGAGCCGGACAGATCCGGCTATTGGGAGCTGTGCCGAATGGTCAGCGATTCATGATCGCCCCGACACGATTCTGGGCGGTCACCCGCTCGCGCGCGGTGCTGCGGAGCGAGGGTCTCGGCCCGGTTGGCCCGCTGCGTCCGCAGGCTCGCCTGGCTGACTTCCGGGCTCCCCAGCGCGGATTTTTCGTGGTCGTCGGCGGCCATCTGGAGAATTTCGATCCGAGCCGCCACCATGCCGTCGGGCGCACTGTCTCAATCGGCTGACCCTGGCCGGACCGAAGGGGACAATGAGCCGATGGCGTCGCGACCAGTCGGGCCAGAGCCATCGGTGGCCGAACCACCGACTCGTGCGGAGCTTCTGGCGGCGCTGTCTGTGGCAATCGACCTCGGCTTGGGGCAACCCGCCGAGCACATGCTTCGCGCCGCGATGATCGCGACCCGGCTCGCGAACCGACTCGGGCTCACCCAGGCGCAACGGGATTGCGTCTACTACACGACGTTGATCATGTGGATCGGTTGTCATGCCGACTCCCACGAATACGCGCGCTGGTTCGGCGACGACATCGCCGTACGCCACGACTCCTATCTGGTCGACTGGTCAGGGCTGCCGTATTTGCGGTTCCTGATGAGCAACGTTGGTCGCGGCCAGCCGTTGACGCAGCGGCTGACCATCATGGCAACGCTTTTCGTCAATGCGCGCGGCCAGCTGTCCCGGTTGATCCATTCGCATTGCACCTCCGCGGCGCTGCTGGCCGATCGAATCGGTCTGGGCCCCGACGTGCAGGCGTCGCTCGCGTTCGCTTTCGAGCGATACGACGGCGGCGGTCTGCCCGCCGGCGCGCACGGTGACGAGATCCCGGTACAGATGCGGGTCGCTCAGCTCGCCGACATGGTTGAGGTGCACCATCGTGCCTACGGCGTCGACGGTGCCGTGGCCGTGGCCCGCAGCCGGCGGGGTGGCCAGTTCGACCCGCAGGTCGTCGACACGTTCATCCAACATGCCGACGCCATCTTGGCGGGCCCGCTTGCCGGTGACGCCTGGGCCGCGGCGTTGCGTGAGGCGCCCGATCGCCACCAGCGGCTCGATGAACAGGGGTTGGACGCTCTTCTTGTCGCGTTGGGAGACTTCGTCGACCTGAAGTGCCCGTTCACCCTGGGGCATTCACGCGCGGTGGCCCGCCTTTCCGGTGACGCGGCGCTCGCGGCCGGCGTCGACGCTGACGCGGCAGCGCTGGCGCGACGTGCCGGTCACGTTCATGATCTGGGCCGCATCGGTGTGTCGAACCAAATCTGGTCCAAGCCGGCATCATTGAGTGCCGCCGAATTCGAACGGGTTCGGCTGCACCCCTATCTCACCGTGCGGATCCTCAACCAGGTCCCCGGACTAGCGCGGCTGGCAGAAGTCGCCGGCAATCACCATGAATGCCTTAACGGCTCGGGATATCCACGTGGCCTTGCCGGGACCGCGTTGAGCCTGCCCGACCGTGTTTTGGCGGCCGCGGTGAGTTACCAATCCGCTTGCGAGCCAAGGCCGTATCGAGACGAGCTGTCACCCGGCGCGGCGGCGCGGCGGCTGCGCGAGCGGGTGCGCGCCGGGGAGCTCGACGGCGTCGCCGTGGAGGCGGTGTTGCATGCGGCGGGACAGCCCGCGCAGCGGCCCAACCTACGTCCGGGCGGACTCACTCCCCGGGAGATCGAAGTGCTGTGCCTGGTCGCTCGTGGCGCGTCCAACAAGCAGATCGCGGCGTCGTTGGTGATCAGCGAGAAGACCGCCCGCAACCATGTCGAGCGCACCTACGCCAAGATCGGGGTGTCAAACCGCATCGGCGCCAGCATGTATGCGCTTCGAAATGGACTAGTCAATAATGCCTAGAACTTGCCGCACAAAGATGAGGCAAATGACCTATATGCGATCGTGCGCATGGGGTCGACACTTAGACCATGAAGCGTTACTTGATCGTCGGTTACGGCGCCGTGGCTTACCTGCTATTTCTTGCCGCGTTCTTGTATCTCGTTGGTTTCGTCGGCAATTTCTGGGTGCCGCGATCCGTCGACCACGGGCTCTCCGCGCCCATTGGCCAGGCGGTGCTGATCAACGTGGTGCTGCTTGCTGCTTTCGGCGTCCAGCACAGCGTGATGGCGCGACCGGCATTCAAGGCGTGGTGGACACGATTCGTTCCGCCGTCGATTGAGCGCAGCACCTACGTGGTGCTGTCAAGCGCTGTGCTGTTGCTGCTCTACTGGCAATGGCGAACGATGCCGACTGTTATCTGGGATGTGTGGCAGCCGGCGGGGCGCCTGGCGCTGTGGGTGTTGTTCTGGCTTGGATGGGCGATCGCGCTCGGGGCGACCTTCATGGTCAGCCACTTCGACCTGTTCGGCCTTCGGCAGGTGTTTCTGGCTTGGCGCGGAAAGCCCTACACCCACATAGGTTTTCACGCTCGATGGCTCTACCGGCTGGTGCGCCACCCACTCATGCTCGGTTTCCTCATCGCCTTCTGGGCGGCGCCCACCATGACGGCCGGACACCTGCTCTTCTCGATCGCCATGACGGGTTACATCCTGATCGCCACGCAGCTGGAAGAGCACGACCTGGTCGCGGCGCTGGGCAACCAATACCGTGACTACCGTCGTCAGGTACCGATGCTGCTACCTCTAAGACGGCCGCCGCGCCGACACCCGACGCCAGCGGCGCCGCAGGGCTAACCCTCGAGGAGCTTGGCGATCCGTTCCAGGGTCGCGCGAATGCCCCGCTCGGTCAGGCTGGGCATCGACCCGCTGGTGATCATCGACTTCTGCTTGTCTTGCGACACGTCCCAGGTCTCACGCACCAGCGTGCCGCCGTCGGCCGGGCTCAGCTCGTAACGCCAGATGCGGCCGCCCAACAGACCGCCCGCTGCGGTGGTCTTCCATGCGATGCGGCGGTCGGGCTCGTACTCGATGACGGTGTTGGTAGTGCGGTATGGGAGGAACAGCGTCTCCTTGCGCCCGCGCATCGCCATCCCGAATTTCGAACCCATCGACAGCGGAACCGATTTCTTCGAAGCGTGATTCACCGACTCCGATCCATCGAAGCTGGCATGGTTGCCGGCATCGGCGAGCAGCGCGAATATCTTGCCCGCCGGTGCGTTGATGACGCGCTCGACGCTGACTGTGTTTCCTTCCATTGGGTAACACTAACGCTGTTCGACTGGGGGCACCTCCCGCTTGCGGGGGACTATGAGGTTGGCCGGTGCCGCTTCTATTCGGACGACGTTTCGTCAAGGATTGACTCTATGGATGTCAAGGAGGTCTTGCTACCGGGCGTCGGTCTCCGATACGAATTCGTCAGCCATAAGGGTGACCGAATCGGCATCATCGCCCGGCGCGGCGGCGATTTCGACGTCGTCGTGTACGGCCCCGACGATCCCGATCAGGCCCGCCCGGTCTTCCGCCTCACCGACGAAGAGGCCGACACCGTCGCGCAGATTCTGGGCGCGCCACGGATCGCCGAGCGCTTCACCGAACTGACCCGCGAAGTGCCGGGACTCGAAGCGGGCCAAGTTCATATCCAGCCAGGCGGCCCGTTCGTGGACCGGCCGCTGGGGGAGACCCGTGCTCGCACCCGGACGGGGGCGTCGATCGTGGCGATCGTGCGCGACGAAGACGTGCTCGCCTCGCCGGGCCCGGCTGAGACGCTGCGGGCCGGAGACGTCCTGATAGTGATCGGCACCGAAGAAGGCATCGCCGGGGTCCAACAGATCGTCGATAAAGGCTGAGCCAGTGCAGATTTCGGAGGCGCTGCTATTTCAGCTCGGCGCTCTCCTGGCCGCGCTCGCGGTGTTGGGCGCCATTGCGCGCCGATTCGCGTTGTCTCCCATACCGCTTTATCTGGTGGCTGGTCTTTCCCTGGGCAAGGGCGGCGTCTGGCCGGTCGCCGCCGCCGGTGAGTTCATCAGGACGGGCGCACCCATCGGCATCGTGTTGCTGCTGCTGACCTTGGGTCTGGAATTCTCCGCAACCGAATTCGCCAGCAGCCTGCGTCACCATTTGCCGTCGGCCGGCGTCGATGTCGTGCTCAACGCCACGCCCGGGGCGGTGGCGGGCTGGCTGCTGGGCTTCGACGGTGTCGCCATCCTGTCGTTGGCCGGCGTCACCTACATCTCCTCGTCGGGTGTCATCGCCCGCCTGTTGGAAGACCTGCGCCGGCTCGGTAACCGCGAAACACCGGCCGTGCTGTCGGTGCTGGTGCTCGAGGATTTCGCGATGGCGGCCTACCTGCCGCTGTTCGCGGTCCTGGCGTCCGGCGGCACCTGGCTGGAGGCGGTCGGCGGCATGATCGCCGCGGTCGGCGCGCTGTTCGCGGCGTTCGCCGCGTCGTATCGCTGGGGACACCACGTCGGCCGGCTGGTGGCACACCCCGATTCCGAGCAACTGCTGCTGAGGGTCCTGGGAATCACCCTGATGGTGGCCGCGTTGGCCGAGTTCCTGCACGCGTCGGCCGCCGTCGGCGCGTTTCTGGTGGGGCTCACCCTGACCGGTGAAACCGCGGACCGGGCGCGCCGGGTGCTGGGTCCATTGCGCGACTTGTTCGCCGCGATCTTCTTCCTGGCGATCGGCCTGTCGGTTGACCCACACGAGTTACTTCCGATGCTGCCGGTGGCGATCATCCTGGCCGCCGTCACTGCGGCGACCAAGGTGGCCACCGGGATATTCGCCGCCCGGCGTGACGGCGTGGCACGCCGTGGGCAGTTGCGTGCCGGCACGGCGCTCATCGCCAGGGGCGAGTTCTCCCTGATCATCATCGGATTGGTCGGCGCCTCGGTTCCCGGCGTGGCCGCGCTGGCGACGTCGTATGTCTTCATCATGGCGATCGTGGGTCCGGTGCTGGCTCGCTTCTCCGGCGGCCCCCCGCCGGAGGGTGCCGGGCCTGCGCAATAACGCCGCGACCCTCAACCGATGTGCAAGGCGACCACCAGCCATCGCTCATCCGCAATCCGCTCGACGCGGCAGGCAATGGCGTGGATGCGGTCACCGCGGCTGTAACAGCCGAAGACCTCGGCCGCGGTCGCGGGGTGTCCGACTGGTTGAAGCCGCATCCGGCGCAGCACCGCGGCGCCTTCTCGTCCGGCTGGCGCGCGGCCGACCGGAAGCACGGAGTCGACCAGGCTGGGTGCCAGCAGCGGCCGCAGCTGGGCCAGCGGCCGGCGCCGGTCAATGACTTCCAGCACTCGACGCAGCGCGGCGTCGGCGAAGATCGCCGCCTGACGCATCGACGGGGACAGCACCGCCACGGTCGCCGCCTCCGGTTGCCCGGTGGGTCGTCCGCTGTACGGCTGGCGCGGCGCGGGCCCGGCGCGGCGCAACGTTGCGTGCGATGATGGCCGGCACGGAGGGACCTTTCGAGGCACGCTTTGTCGTTCCGGCTCGTACTCGACGAGGGGCGTGACGGCGAACGTGTCGCGGCGGGGTGGGCTCGCAGCAGGACTAACGGTCAACGGGCACTCTCCAACTCAGCGATCGGACGGAGGAGCCTGCTGGAGAGTGGCAGACAATTGTTTTTAAGGCGCGAGTCGTCGTCGCGCAATTCGGTCTCACGCGTACCCGTGCAGTGCTGCGCCGGGCTCGGGCGATTACCGTGGGCGGGTACATCGGCGCACCAACGAATTGAGGGCGAATTGACAAGGAGCACAGGGCCGCAATGGTGACCCGGTTGTCCCCTTCGGACGCGTCCTTTTATCGGCTGGAAGACACCGCCACCCCGATGTACGTCGGATCGCTGTCCATCCTTCGCCGTCCGCGCGCCGGATTGAGCTACGAGGCGTTACTGGCCACCGTCGAGCAGCGGCTCGCCCAGATACCGCGCTACCGGCAGAAGGTTCGCGCAGTGATCGGCATGGCCCGGCCGGTGTGGATCGACGATCCCGACTTCGACATCACCTATCACGTCAGGCAGTCTGCGCTGCCGTCGCCGGGCAGCGACGAGCAGCTACACGAGCTGATCGCGCGGCTGTCCGCCCGCCCGCTGGACAAGTCGCGGCCGTTGTGGGAGATGTACCTCGTCGAAGGCCTGGCCAAAAACCGCGTGGCGCTGTACACCAAGTCGCACCAGGCGCTCATCAACGGCATGACCGCGTTGGAGATCGGCCACGTCATCGCCGACCGGACGCGGCGTCCGCCGCCGTTCCCCGAAGACCTTTGGGTACCTGAGCGCGACCCCGGCAGTACTCGGCTGGTGCTCGGCGCGCTGAGCGACTGGGTGATGGGGCCGGGAGCGCAGCTGCAAGCCGTCGGATCCGCGGTGGCCGGGCTGGCAACGAACTATGGCGAATGGCTCGACGCCGGTCGCCGCGTCATCGATTTCGCGCGCACGGTGGCGCGCGGCACCGCACCGAGCAGCCCGCTCAACGCCAGGGTCTCGCGCCACCGGCGGTTCACGGTTGCGCGTGGCAATCTCGAGGACTACCGGACGATACGGGCGCGCTATGACTGCGACGTCAACGATGTGGTGCTGGCAGTGGTGGCCGGCGCGCTGCGCAACTGGTTGTTGTCACGCGGTGAAGCGGTGTCGCCGACCGCGACGATCCGGGCGATGGCGCCGTTGTCGGTGTACTCCGATGGTCAACTCGACTCAACCGGCCCAGGTCAGACGATCAGCGAGGTCACCCCGTACCTGGTCGACTTGCCGGTGGGGGAGGGCAACGCCGTGGTGCGTCTGTCGCAGATCGCGCACGCCACCGAATCAAACCCGACGGCCGCCAGCCTGGTCGACGCCAGGACCATTGTCACGCTGTCCGGTTTTGCGCCACCCACCCTGCACGCCATGGGTATCCGCGTCGCTACCGGTTTTTCCGCGCGGTCCTACAACCTGTTGATCACCAATGTGCCCGGGGCTCAGTCGCAGATGTATGTGGCGGGTACCAAGTTGCTCGAGACCTATGCCGTGCCACCGCTGCTGCACAACCAGGCGTTGGCCATCAGTGTGACGTCCTATAACGGCATGTTGTATTTCGGAATCAATGCCGACCGCGATGCGATGAGCGACGTCGACCTGCTGCCCGGCCTGCTGAATCAATCACTCGAAGAGCTTCTGGAAGCTTCTCGGTAAGGGCGTCAAAATCGCTGTGTGGATATAGCATTCGTTGATGTGAGCACCGCAACGAACAAGGACGCGTCGGCGAAGGCGAAGGCGACGAAAAAGAAATCGAATGCGCCGGCCGCCCCCAAGATCTCCGATGCCGTCTATGAAGCCGAATTATTCAGGTTGCAAACAGAATTCGTGAAATTGCAGGAGTGGGCGCGGGATTCCGGCGCGCGTGTTGTGGTCATCTTCGAAGGGCGTGACGCCGCAGGCAAGGGCGGCGCCATCAAACGGATCACCGAATACCTCAGCCCCCGGGTCGCTCATATCGCGGCATTGCCGGCGCCCACCGATCGCGAACGCGGCCAGTGGTACTACCAGCGCTATATCGCCCATCTGCCCGCCAAAGGCGAGATCGTGCTCTTCGATCGGTCGTGGTACAACCGTGCCGGCGTCGAGAAAGTCATGGGATTCTGTACGCCGCAAGAGTATGTCCTTTTTCTACGACAGACGCCGATTTTCGAGCAGATGCTGATCGACGACGGGATTCTGCTGCGCAAGTATTGGTTTTCCGTCTCCGAGGAGGAGCAGCTGCGCCGGTTCAAGGCGCGGCGCAATGACCCTGTCCGGCAATGGAAGCTGAGTCCGATGGACATGGAATCGGTGTACCGCTGGGAGGATTATTCGCGCGCCAAGGACGAGATGATGGTGCACACCGATACCCCGGTCAGCCCGTGGTATGTCGTGGAATCCGATATCAAGAAGCACGCTCGGCTCAACATGATGCACCATCTGCTGTCGACAATCGAGTACACCGACGTGGAAACACCCAAAGTCAAGCTGCCGGAACGTCTGGTGGTGACCGGCAATTACCAGCGTCCGCCGCGTGAGCTGTCGAGGTACGTCGACGACTATGCGGCCACATTGATCGAGGGCTAGCCGTGGACGCTGCCGCAATCCAGGTCTACATCCCAGCCACTCTGGCGACGTTGCAGCAGCTTGTCACCGACGGCTCGTTGTGGCCGGTCAACGGCACCGCATTCGCGGTGACGCCGACGTTGCGCGAGGCCTACGCCGAGGGTGACGACGATGAGCTCGCCGACGTGGCGCTGCGCGAGGCGGCGCTGGCGTCGCTTCGTCTGCTGGCGGCCGACGCGACCGTGCGGCCGCGACGCGCGGTGCTGTCCGCCGAGGTCGACGACGTCAAGTTCCGTCCCGATCTGGACGACGCCGTCGTCAGACTGGGTGCGCCCGTCGCGATCGATCAGGTGATCGCCGCATATGTCGACAACGCCGGCGCCGAGCAGGACGTCACCAAGGCTATCGAGGTCATCGATGCCGCTGACCTGGGCGATGAGGATGCTGACCTGATTGTCGGCGACGCCCAGGACCATGATCTGGCCTGGTACGCCAACCAGGAGCTGCCGTTCCTGCTCGACCTGCTCTGAGCGAATCTGTGACGCATTCCGGGCCTGCGAGCCTAGATACGGCACCGTAGGTTACGGTACCGTAGCTTGTACTGATGGGGCGTGAAACTACCCCCAAGACGTAAGCGGAAGCCAAACGCCGCACAGTGAGCAGGAGCTTCCTACTATGAGCAAGCAATATGCACCGATCACCGCCAATGTCGTCGCAACCAAACGTCCCAGCGTCGCGGGGGCGGACCGGCATCCCGGCTGGCACGCGCTGCGCAAGATTGCCGCGCGCATCACGACGCCGCTTCTGCCCGACGACTACCTGCATCTGGCCAATCCGCTGTGGTCAGCGCGGGAATTGCGGGGCCGGATCCTGGAAGTCCGCCGGGAGACCGAAGACTCCGCGACGCTGGTCATCAAACCGGGCTGGGGCTTCAGCTTCGACTATCAGCCGGGCCAGTACATGGGGATCGGGCTGCTGGTGGAAGGGCGGTGGCGCTGGCGGTCGTATTCGCTGACGTCAAGCCCCGCGACTTCGGCGTCCGCCCGCACGGTGACCATCACCGTCAAAGCGATGCCCGAGGGCTTCCTGTCCACGCACCTGGTGGACGGTGTCGCGCCCGGGACCATCGTGAGATTGGCAGCGCCTCAGGGCAATTTCGTGTTGCCCGACCCCGCTCCGTCGTCGATTCTGTTTCTCACCGCCGGGTCGGGGATCACGCCGGTGATGTCGATGCTGCGCACATTGATGCGGCGCAACCAGATCACCGACATCGCACACGTGCATTCCGCGCCCACCGAGTCCGACGTGATGTTCGATGCGGAGTTGGCGGCGCTGGCGGCCAACCAGCCGGGCTACCGCTTGCAGCTGCGGGCGACCCGCGCACAGGGTCGGCTCGACCTTGCTCGGCTCGACCATGAGGTGCCGGACTGGCGCGACCGCCAGACCTGGGCGTGTGGGCCGGAGGGCATGCTCGTTCAGGCTGAGAAGGTATGGTCGGCGGCCGGCATCAGCGAGCGGCTGCACTTGGAGCGATTCGCGGTGTCCAAGGCCGCGCCCGCCGGGGCCGGCGGAACCGTCACGTTCGCCCGAAGCGGACGCGCCGTTGCCGCTGATGCGGCGACATCGTTGATGGACGCCGGTGAGGGCGCCGGTGTGCAGATGCCCTTCGGCTGCCGGATGGGCATCTGCCAGTCGTGTGTGGTCAGTCTGGTGGACGGCCACGTTCGCGACCTGCGAACCGGCCAGGAACACGAGCCAGGAACCCGGATCCAGACCTGTGTGTCGGCCGCCTCCGGCGATTGTGCGCTCGACATCTAAAGGCTACTCATAGGTAACCTACGGATTCGTAGGTTACGATAGCGTAGGTAACTGACCGGACAAACGACCGCAGGGAGATGAAGACGATGGCGATCACCGACGTCGACGTATTCGCCCATCTGACGGACGCCGACATCGAAAGCCTGGCGGTTGAGCTGGACGCTATCCGCCAGGACATTGAAGACTCTCGCGGCGAGCGGGACGCCCGCTACATCCGTCGCACCATCGCAGCGCAGCGCGCGCTGGAGGTAACCGGCCGGCTGCTGCTGGCTGCCAGTTCACGCCGTTCGGCATGGTGGGTAGGAACCGCGACCCTGGGCGTGGCCAAGATCGTCGAGAACATGGAGATCGGCCACAACGTCATGCACGGCCAGTGGGACTGGATGAACGACCCGGAGATTCACTCCTCGACGTGGGAGTGGGACATGAGCGGGTCGTCCAAACACTGGCGGTACACGCACAATTTTGTGCACCACAAGTACACCAACATCCTCGGGATGGACGACGACGTCGGCTACGGCATGTTGCGCGTCACCCGTGACCAGCGCTGGAAGAAATTCAACCTTCTCAATCTGGTGTGGAACTCCTTGCTGGCGATGCTCTTTGAGTGGGGCGTCGGCTTGCAGCACGTGGAGATCGGCAAGATCCTCAAGAAACGGATGGACAACGCAGAAGCCCGGGAGAGGGCCGAGGAGTTCTTGGCCAAAGCCGGTCGGCAGGTGCTCAAGGATTACGTCGCCTTCCCGGCACTGACCTCGATGTCGCCCGGCGCGACGTACACGTCCACGTTGAAGGCCAATGCGGTTGCCAACATCATCCGCAACGTGTGGGCCAACGCCGTCATCTTCTGCGGCCATTTCCCCGATGGCGCAGAGAAATTCACCAAGACCGACATGATCGGCGAAACGAAGGGACAGTGGTACCTGCGCCAGATGCTGGGTAGCGCCAACTTCGAAGCCGGGCCGGTGCTGCGGTTCATGAGCGGCAACCTGTGCCTCCAGATCGAGCACCACCTGTACCCAGACCTGCCGAGCAACCGGCTGCACGAGATCTCGGTGCGGGTACGTGCGGTTTGCGAAAAGTACGACTTGCCTTACACCACAGGCTCATTCCTCGTGCAGTATGGCAAGACGTGGCGCACGCTGGCCAAGCTGTCGCTGCCGAACAAGTACCTGCTGGACAACGCCGATGACGCGCCCGAGACCCGCAGCGAGCGGATGTTCGCGGAGCTGGAGCCGGATTTCGCCGGCACCGATCCGGCGACCGGTCGGCGGCGCGGGCTGAAGTCCGCGATTGCCGCCGTGCGGGGTTGGCGGCGCAGCAAGCGGGCCGCAAAGGCTGCAGTCAGCGACGCTGACGAAGACCTCGCGGCCTAAGTTTCTGCGCCGAGCGTGTTTTCACTGCGAGATTTTCGGCTGTTTTTCGCAGTGAGCTCACGTTCGGCGCTTATCTCGTAGCGAGTTCAGGGCGTGGCAGGCTAAATGCCGGGGTCCGAGGGAGGCGCGGCATGACATATATGGGCAAGCCCTACTACCCGATCTGGCTCGACAACCTCGCCGACGACGTCACCTTGGAGGCCGCGGCAATGGACGGCACTGCGCACGGCGCAGAGGACGTTCGCTCGATCGTGGTCACGGCTCGCGAGGTGTATGACAACCAGCAGTTCAACTTCGCCGGCCCCGTTGGCGACTACGGCTTCGTTGAGGATTACACAACTGAGGTCCGCGGCGTGCACACCAACGTTGTCGTCTGGGTCACCTTCAACGCCGCCGGGCAGACCCGGCAAGTTGTGGTCAACCACCGGCCACGCAGTGCGCTGCTGTCCTTCTCCCGCTTGATGCTCGAGAAGTTCGCCGGCACCCCCCTTGCTAAGCACTGGGAAAGCACACCGTGAGGAACGCCCCCCTTTGGGGGACGGTGTCAGGCAGTCACCTTCGCAGCCAGCGCGGCCAACTTGGTGTCGAGTTCTTTTGCGGCGCTGAGCAGTTCCGGATTGTGCTCGACGACCATCAGCGACGACGGTTTGACGTAGGTCAGACTGCTGCGGCCATCGGCCTCGTCGATCAGCAGCACCTCGACCGGGGCGAACAAGCCCGCGGTGACGTCGTGGCGCAACATCGTGATGGCGATCAGCGGGTTACCGAGGATCACGCGTAACACCTTGCGGTCGATGCCGGCCATGGCCGATTGGCCCTCCCGGCGCCCTCGCGCATTGTCTGCAAACCATACCGCTTTCCGCGCTGCTCCAGCGCGTTGACCAGTGTGGTCATGATGCGGGCGTTATCGACAACGGCGTGACCCGCGATGTTCTTCGATCACGCTGGCGATGCAAGCCGATTCTGAGAGGGTTATGGTGCGGGATCGACATGTGCGTCGGGGTCCCGCCCAATGGCGGGACGTCGATGCATCCACTGGGAGGAGAGATAGCCATGGGTGATGACGACGTGCGGGTTGCCCTGCGGCGGCACTGGGCGGCCTCCGACGTCAACGACTTTGCGACCGAGCACCAAATCTACCGAGCTGATGCGGTTCTCGACTATCCGCAATCGGGCGAGCGCATCCGAGGTCGAGCCAACATTGAGGCGTCGCGCGCCGCGCAGCCGAACACCAAACGCTTCACCGTGCGACGCATGCTTGGTGGCGGCGATCTCTGGATCAGCGAACTCGTCCTGACGTATGACGGTCAACCGTTTTACACCGTCAGCATCATGGAATTCGAGGGCGGGGAGGTGGTCCGTGAGACGCAGTACTTTAGCGACCCGTTCGAGCCGGGGCCATCCCGCGCTCAATGGGTCGAACGAATGGAATGAAAGGTACGGCGTCAGCGGCCGGGGGACTGTGTGTCCTGCTGGTCAGAGGAATGCGCTCACTAAGTAGGTTTGGGTGAGCAGCGCGCTCCACGCCTGGTCGTCGAAGGGATCCTGAGGTGGCGAGAAATTGATACCGCGCTCAGTTAGGTCGGCGCAAAATCTGGATACCGCTGTTTCAACGTCCAGGTCATCTTCGTGCTCGTCGTAGGCTTGCGCCTCACGTTCGTCGGGGAACGTCACTGCCCGCCAGAGCAGTGAAATCCGTACTTGATCATTCGGCAGGGTGCCGATCACCGAGGTGCCGTCGGTGATCTCCCAGCCTTTCGTTGTTAGGCCGGATTTCGGATTGCACGCTGAGCTTGATCTGTTCTTGGAATTGTTGTGCGTCGCATATCGCGCCGACTTGGTGGAGGGCGAGACCCCTTGCTCCCAGGCAGGGCTCGTTGTCGCCGACCGCACTGGAGGGCAGAGCCTGACAATTTTGCTCAACTCTGCGGAGGCGCTGGCGTCTCGGCCGTAACGATCACCCGCCTCCGATAGATAAATGCCACGCCCACCGCCTGGGTCTACGCTCGGAGAGGCACAAGGAAAGGTACGCGATGTTCGCAGCGTTCGGATTCGAGGCCCTCGGTGTAGTGGTCGGCGATATGTATTTCATCGACCCGGCCCCGCTCGCCGGTCAGGAGACCCCGGAACGGGGAGTCAGATTGGAACTCCGCCTCGTCGAACGGGCCGAGCCCCAGGGGTCCATCTACGCCGGCGTCCCGATCACCTTTGCCCGCCCGGTGTGGCGAGTGGACATGTTCGGATCAACAGAGAGCCCGCCCGGGACGCTGGACCGGGCCCATCACCACCCCCGTTTCGACGGTTGGGAACCCGGACGCCGGCACTTCGTCGCCGAGCTGTCAGCCGACCCGCTGTCCTGGCTGGCCGATCAACTGGCCGACCCGGCTGCCGTGCTGGCCCGGGCAGGCGTCGACGCGGACGAGGTCACCACAGCCGATAAGACCGGACTCGCCGCGGCAGGCCCGGAGATTGTAGCCGTAGTGAAACGGATGCTCGATGGCGTGCGGGACGGCGAATTGGCCCCGGCCCCCGCCGAGCCGGTTGCTGCTGCCCGCACCGGCTGGCTCTAGTTTTGACCAGCCGGATCCTTGCAATCCGAAAGGATCCGGTTACGCAGGAAGAGTTGATCTTTGGCTGGGTGGCGTAGTCGCCTAGCCCAGTCGCTCGATGACGGTCGCGTTGGCCATGCCGCCGCGCTCGCACATCGTCTGCAGCCCATAGCGACCGCCGCGCTGTTCGAGTGCGTTAACGAGTGTGGTCATGATGCGGGCACCGCTCGCACCGAGCGCGTGGCCGATCGCGATGGCGCCACCATTGACGTTGGTCTCGGCCAGATCCGCGCCGGTGTCATGAGCCCAGGCCAGTGTCGGCTTGGGGGCCCTAAAGTGCGTGCGGGGACACCGTAATTCACGCCCGATATGCGAAGGGGGTTAGGCCGAAGCGGGGAAGCCGTTCGCAGCCGAATGCATGTATCGATCGGGGTACGACCGCCGTCATCGCATCGCCTCGGTCCACGCGATATGTCCTTAAAGGCCAAGCGATCTCGCCATGTCACGCCCTGAGAACCAACGTTCTCAGGGTTCTCAAGATCGCTGCAAAACCGGCCCCGATGCGAGGAGAGCAATCGAAGAATTTTTACATCGCGTCCTTGATAACTATCACTTCTCGACTAGTCAGTGTTGGGTCTTGGACACGATGCTTCGCGCCGCGGAAGAGTTTAGAGCGTAGCGCCAGAAAACCGCTCGAACCATCAACCACATGAAAGGGCCCTGGGCCGACCAATGATCGCGAAACTTTTTCTAGGCGGCGCAATTACCGCGGCAGCGATAAACACCGCAGCGCCGACCGCGGCCGATCCGGGCAACCCATTCAATTATCTCTGCATGGATAGCCACCGCTCTACGTCAGCCCCGGCCACCGTCTCTCACAGCGACATCTCGCAGGTACAGGCGGGGATTCAGGATGGCTTGCATGACATGCAATCCGCGCTTTCACCGAGTCGCCCCCCTTCCTGAGGACATCCTGCGCCGGCTGCGTCAGCGCCGGTGCCTGATCGCTTATGGGCTCATCACCACAACACCATCTACATACGAGTAGTAAGGGAGGCCACGGAAGTGGATCTCGACCGGATCACCCACCCTCTGAGGTTGGCCAGAGGATCTCATCAGCCCGGATCAGGGAGAGGGTGTGCGATGAACGTGATCTCCTACATCAACGGCGATGCGAAGATCACGGACTTCCCCGAATGTTCGGCTCGCCCGCTGGCCGTCCTGGTCCAGGCATGTAACGATCTGCTGGCCGGAGCCGATGGCTACCTATCGCCGGAGAATAGCGTGCTTGCACTCGAACTTGCCTGGCAGACCACAGGAACCGCGGATGTTTCCGATGCCGCCATCCACGCCTGGCTGGCCGAACTGCTCACCAACCGCGACTGGGGCATCGTCCAATACGCCAGAATCTCGGCGATCAAAGCGATCGTCGACATTGCAGAGCTACACCTACAAGCTGCCTACGACGTCATCCCAACCATCGCCGCCTGGGATGCCGCCGATCAAGCCGCCCGCACGGCGGCCCGAGGGATGAACCCGGCCACAAACCCCGCCAGCAGCTATGCGATCCGGGCCGCGTTGGAGGCGACCGCACTCGTTGAACATCCGCTGCCACCAAGGATATTGGACGCAGTGACCGCCGTCGCCTTGCGCGCACACACAATGGCCCACAGCGGCGCCAGAACCAGCCACACAGTGGAATTCGCCCGGCAGGCGATCCGCTCGTGGCGCGACCTTGCCGGACTCGACAACCGCGTATCTACGGGGCAACTGTCGAAATCCGACATTAAGCGCGAAAACATCGAAGACGCCGGTGTACTGATGCCCGGCCCCGGATGCGTCCTCGGTGACGACTCGATGACTTCAACTCCAAAAGTGGCGAGATTCGAGATGGACCCCGGCCTCTGATCGGTCGACCGGTCCTGACCCGTGCGGTAAATTCCGAGAATGTCGATTAATCGTCGCAAGGTTTTGGGTGGAGCGAGCCTGGCCGGCGCTGCAGCCGCGACCGGTGCAGGCGTTGACCGCCTTATCTCCGAGGGCACTCCCGGCTATCGCACTAGTAAGGAAGAGCCGATGACCGATGATGCGGCACGCTTTGGTAATCCCCGCCTACCCTCTGAGACGATCACCTCGCAAACGCACCTGTTCCCACTCGGCGCTCAGCCCGTCAACAAGTATGACGGGGGCTCGTTTCAGCAGGCGAGCGAGGATAATTTTGCGATACTCAAGGGTCAAGAGGCCAGCGTCTTGCTGCTTACGTTGCAGCCCGGAGGTATCCGCGAGCCGCACTGGCATCCCAGCGCTTGGGAGATCAACATTGTCATCAGGGGAGTCGCGGCTTGGGTCGTCATCGACGGGAACGGCAACCACGAGAGTTTCGACCAACATGTCAACGACATCGTGTTCGCGCCCCAGGGTTCCTTCCACTACTTCGAGAACCGGGGCCCGGACGACATGACAATAGTCATCATCCAGAACACCAGTGCGCCCGAATCCAAAGACAACATCGGCATAGGTGAGTCCCTCAGCAGGCTTCCACCCCGGGTGTTGTCCGCCGTCTTCGGCGTTCCCGCAGAGACATTCAACACCTTCAAAAAGATCGACAACGCGGTCACCATCCTGCGGTCGCCCTAGCCAACGCTCGCTGCGGTAGAACGCCTACGGGCGCAATCAGGCTGTGCAAGCCGATTCGCCCTGTTGTCCCGACGATCCGACGTCGACGTCCGTGCGAGGAGTGCGCAGCCGATTGACCCGGCGCGTCTGCGGCAATGAAATTCAACGCAAGTGCCTAGCCCAATCGCTCGATGATGGTCGTGTTGGCCATGCCGCCGCCCTCGCACATCGTCTGCAACCCATACCGACCGCCGCGCTATTCCAGCGCGTTGACGAGTGTGGTCATGATGCGCGCACCGCTAGCACCGAGCGGGTGGCCGATCGCGATGGCGCCGCCATTGACGTTGGTCTTGGCCAGATCCGCGCCAGTATCTGCAGCCCACGCCAGCACGATCGGGAGCGAACGCCTTGATCGTGTGCTGGACGGCTATCTCGTTGCGGCTGGTCCGCGCCGACGCGCCGCGCCCGCTTACCTGTTGACGCACATCAGGCGTTCACTGGGCCGGCCGCGTCTTCGCCAAAATGATTGTCAAAATTGAATCACCAAATGACCAACGTCGCCGACTCGGTAGGCTGCCGCAGTAGCAGGGCCGCACTTCGCGGGGTAATAGAGCGTATCCGTTAGGCGGGCTTACACAGCGGCCTAACCTTCGATGGAGAGGAATTGATATGCGCGCCATCCAGATTGAACAGTTCGGCGACCCCGCACAGGTGCTCCGCGTCGTCGACATCGAGGAGCCGCCGCCACCGGGTCCGCATGAGGTTCTGGTGAGCGTTGAGGTCTCGCCGTTGAACAAACACGACCTACTGGTTGTCAGCGGCATGCTGGCGCGACCACCCCTGCCCCACATACCAGGCGCAGAGGGGGTCGCCCGCGTGCTTGCCACTGGCCCCGAGGTCGATGGACTTCAGGTCGGCGATCTGGTCGTGCTACCCCTGTATGCCGGTGCGTGGCGTGAGCGGCTCGTCGTGCCCGCCGACAGCCTGTTCGCACTCCCCGCCGGCGACATCGAGCAGTACTCGATGCTGGGCAGCAACCCCCCGACAGCAGGGTTGATGCTCAGTGAATGCACCCCCCTGCAGCCCGGTGACTGGGTGGTTCAGAACGCCGCGAACTCCGGTGTGGGGCGGTCATTGATCGCGCTAGCCAAACTTCGTGGACTGAAGACGATCAACCTGGCCCGCGACGACGCAACGTTCGCCGAGCTCACAGCAGCTGGGGCCGACGTGGTCCACGTCGATGACCCCGATGCGGTCGGCGATGTTCGAGCAGTGATCGGCGACGCGCGAGTGGCGCTGGCAGTGGACTCCGTCGGTGGTCCAGTGGTGGCGCGGCTGCTCGAATTGCTGTCCGACGGTGGATGGTTGGTCAGCTATGCCTGGGCCACGGGCGAACCAATGTGGGTCGACACCTCGACACTGGTCGGCAAGCACCTCACGGTCCGCGGATTCTTTGTCGGCGACTTCGACTACCGCGACAAGGTGGTGCCTGTCATTCGTGAGGCGGCACCGCTGGTGGCCGACGGCGCCCTCGTTGTCCCCGTGGCGGGCGTGTATCCCCTCGAGCATATCCAGGACGCGGTGCAGCATCTCCTCCGTGGCGGCAAGATCCTGCTGAAAGTGGCGTAACCTCCCAGGCTGCCTGGGACTCTGTGTGTGTCCTGCTGGTCTCAGGCTTCGAAGCCGCCTAGCCCAAACGCTCGATGATTGTGGCGTTGGCCATCCCGCCGCCCTCGCACATCGTCTGCAGCCCGTAACGACCGCCGCGCTGTTCGAGCGCGTTGACCAGTGTGGTCATGATGCGGGCACCGCTCGCGCCCAGCGGGTGGCCGATCGCGATGGCGCCGCCGTTGACGTTGGTCCGCTCCAGGATGTTGTTTTGCTCCCCATCTACGTCCTTTGCCCATGCCAGCACGACGGGAGCGAACGCCTCATTCACCTCGAACAGGTCGATGTCGTCCAGCGTCAGACCGGCGCGATGTAACACCTTCTCGGTCGCCGGGATGACTCCGGTCAGCATGTAGAGCGGGTCGGAGCCCACCACGGTGGTGGTGTGAATCCGCGCCAGCGGGCGCAGGCCCAGCTTCTTGGCGACCTCGCTGGTGGTGATCAGCACCGCGGCACTGCCGTCGGAAAGCGGTGACGAGTTGCCGGGCGTGATCGCCCAATTGATCTGCGGGAAGCGCTCTTTCATAGCTTCGCTGTAGAACGCCGGCTGCAACGTGGCCAACGTTTCGACGGTGGTAGCTGGGCGAATGATCTCGTCGGTGTAAAGCCCGGCGATCGGGATCAGCTCATTCTCGAACAACCCGTCCTTGGTGGCGCGGGCTGCCTTGTCATGGCTGCCGGCGGAGAACTCGTCGAGCTGAGTACGCGAGAAGCCCCACTTCGCGGCGATCAGTTCGGCGCTGATGCCCTGTGGCACCAGGCCTTCGGGGTAGCGCTGTGCCATGTCGTCGCCGAACGGGTTGCTGCCCGGCAATACCGAGCTGCCCATCGTGACGCGGCTCATTGACTCCACACCGCCGGCGACGACGATGTCGTAAGCGCCGGCGAGCACGCCCTGGGCGGCGAAGCTGATCGCCTGCTGGCTACTGCCGCACTGGCGGTCGACGGTAACGCCGGGAACCGACTCCGGGAGCCCGGCGCCCAACAATGCATTGCGCGCGATGTTGACCGCCTGGTCGCCGACCTGGGTGACGGCACCGGCGATAACGTCGTCGATCTGTACCGGGTCCACGCCTGTGCGCGCTACCAGTTCGCGCAGGCTGTGGGCCAGCAGGTCGGCGGGAAGCACGTCGTGCAACGCGCCGCTGGCCTTGCCTTTGCCGATGGGGGTGCGGACAGCACCCACGATGACGGCGTCGCGGCCCTGAGTCATGACTCCTCCTTGAGTCCAGAAGCTAGGTATTTCTGGCTGTACCCAGGTAAACACCTAGGTATGCTAAAAGCAACCCAGACTGGGAGGTGATTTAGATGACATTTCTGCAGGGCGCGCTGGCCGACCGGGAGAAGTGGTCGGCGGTTGGCGAGTGTGCGATCGAAAAGACCATGTCGGTGCTCGGCACCAAATCCGCGATGCTCATCATGCGCGAGGCGTACTACGGCACTACCCGGTTCGACGACTTCGCCCGCCGAGTCGGCATCACAAAGGCCGCTACCTCCGCGCGGCTGACCGAACTGGTCGACCTCGGGCTACTGGCGCGGCGGCCCTACCGCGAACCCGGGCAGCGCAGCCGTGACGAGTATGTCCTCACCGATGCCGGCATCGACTTCATGCCGGTGATCTGGGCGATGTTCGAGTGGGGTAGACACCACCTGCCCGGCCGCAACCGCCTGCGGCTGATTCATCAGGGCTGCGGAGCCGAGGCGAGCGTGGAAATCCGCTGCGCCGAGGGGCATCTGGTGTCTCCCGACGAGCTCGGCATGCGACTGGTCAGGTCTGGTTGAGTACCGCCAGCAGCCGCCGGGCGGCAGCGACACGGCGAACGGCAGGCCCGGACAGGGTGTCCAGTGCGCATTCGGGATCGGCCGGCGGCCCCATGTGACCGCAGCCGCGCGGGCAGTCTTCGGTCGCCTCGGCGAGATCCGAGAAAGCCGACAGCACGTCGTCGGGCTGGATGTGGGCCAACCCAAACGAGCGAATCCCCGGGGTATCGATCACCCAGCCGGAACCCGGCAACGAGTCGCCCAGGGGCAGCGCCACCGATTGGGTCGAGGTGTGCCGTCCTCTGCCGACATCGGTCACCTCGCCGACAGCCCGATCGGCTTCGGGCACAAGACGATTCACCAACGTCGACTTGCCCACCCCGGAATGTCCGAGTAGCACGGTGATCTTGCCGGGGAGCAACTCTGCCACCGCGAGCAGGGGGTCGTCGACGCCTGCGGCGATCACCGTCAAGTCCAGGTCGACGAACTGCTCGGCGAACGGTTCGGGTGGGGCGAGGTCGGTCTTGGTCAGGCACAGAATCGGTGTCAGCCCGCCGGCGTAGGCGGCGATCAGCGTCCTGTCGACCAGGCCGGTGCGTGGCGGCGGGTCCGCCAGCGCTACTACGATCAACAGTTGATCCGCGTTGGCCACCACGACGCGTTCGGTGGGGTCGGTGTCATCGGCGGTGCGCCGCAACACCGTTCGCCGCGGCCCCCGCCGCACGATGCGGGCCAGGGTGTCGTGGCGTCCGGACAGATCGCCGACGATGTCGACGTCGTCGCCGACAACGATTGGGGTGCGGCCCAGCTCGCGCGCCCGCATGGCCGTGACTCGACGATCGGGCCGACCGCCCAGCACACAGCCCCAGCGGCCGCGGTCGACGCTGACTACCATGGCGGACTCTGCGTCGGCGTGTTGCGGACGGGTCTTGGTCCGGGGCCGCGTCCCTTTACCGGAGCGGACCTTGACGTCTGACTCGTCGTAGTCGCCGGGCCTCAAGCGCTGGCCCCCAGGTCGGCCAGCATGCGCGCCCACAGCTGCGGGAACTCCGGCAATGTCTTGGTGGTGGCGCCGATGTCGTCCACCTGAACTCCGGCTACCCGCAGCCCGATGATCGCGCCCGCCATCGCCATGCGGTGATCGGCGTACGCGCGCCAGACGCCGGGCCGCAGCGGTGTCGCAGTGATCACCAGGCCGTCGGGGGTTTCGGCGCAGTTGCCGCCCAGGCGGTTGATCTCGGTGCTCAGTGCGGCGAGCCGATCGGTCTCATGTCCGCGCAAATGGGCGATGCCGCTCAGCCGTGACACCGAGCCCGGGCTCGCCAAGGCCGCCAGCGCCGCCACCGATGGCGTCAGCTCACCCACGGCACGCAGGTCGACGTCGAACCCGTCGTAACCCGCCGAGCCTTGCACTTCCAGGAATGAATCAGTTTGGTTGACAACGGCATTGAGCTTCGCGAAGACGTCCAGGATGTTGTCGGCGGGTTGCACGCTGGTCGCCGGCCAGCCGGTGATGCGCACCGTTCCGCCGCTGACTACGGCCGCCGCCAGGAACGCAACGGCGTTCGTCAGGTCGGGTTCGACTTCCCAGTGCCGGGCCGCGACCGCACCGGCGCGCACCTGCCAGCGGTTGGGCACCGAGTCATCGACCTCGACTCCGGCCTGCCGCAGCATCACCACCGTCATCGCGATGTGCGGCGCCGAGGGCAGTGCCGGACCGGTGTGCTGCACGGTCAGGCCGTCGGTGAACGACGCGGCGCACAACAGCAGGCCGGACACGAACTGCGACGACGCCGAGGCATCAATCGCAACGGTGCCGCCGGCGACCGATCCGGTGCCCTGTACCCGGAAGGGCAGGCCGGTTCCGTCGATCCGGACGCCGAGAGCGCGCAGAGCGTCCAGCAGCGGCGCGATGGGCCGGACGCGGGCTTGCTCGTCGCCGTCGAAGTCCACCGCCGAGTGCGCCAGCGCCGCCAACGGCGGAACGAAACGCAACACCGTGCCCGCCAGGCCGCAGTCCACCCGGGCGCCCGGTTCGGGGGCAATGCGGCCACTGACGGTCAGTTCGGACCCGGTCCCGTCGACGGACAAGCCCAGGGTGCGCAGCGCTCCGATCATCAGATCGGTATCCCGGCTGCGCAGTGCTCCGCTGATCCTTGACGTGCCTCCCCTGGGCGAGCCCGGGGGCCCCAGGCCCTGCGCGGCCGCCAGCCCCGCCAGCAGCAGCGCCCGGTTGGTCTGTGACTTCGAGCCGGGAACGGTTACGGTCGCGTGCACCGGCGCCGTCGTATGTGGCGCCGTCCACGAATCGGTACCGCTCACTCGCCTTATCCTGCCGTGTCGGCGGCTGTCGTGGCCACCAGGCACCATGGAAGTCATGTGTGGACGGTTTGCGGTCACGACGGATCCGGCCAAGCTGGCCGAGAAGATCAAGGCGATCAACGAAGTCACAGCGGCCACCGCGCCCGATACCGGGACGCCCAATTACAACGTGGCTCCCACAGCCACGATCGCCACTGTCGTCACGCGCCACAGCGAGCCCGACGACGAACCGACCCGGCGCGTCCGGCTCATGCGCTGGGGTTTGATTCCGCCATGGGTCAAAGCCGGCCCTGATGGAGTGCCCGAGAACAAGGGTCCGCTGCTGATCAACGCCCGGGCTGACAAGGTCACCACCTCGCCGGCCTTCCGCGGTTCGGCCAAGAGCAAGCGCTGCCTGGTGCCGATGGACGGCTACTACGAGTGGCGCGTCAATGCCGACACTCCGGCCGGTAAGAAGTCTCGCAAGACGCCGTTCTACATGTATCGCAGCGATGGCGAGCCGCTGTTCGCGGCCGGCCTGTGGTCGGTGTGGAAGCCCGCCAAAGATGCTGCGCCGCTGCTGAGTTGCACCATTATCACCACCGACGCCATGGGCGATCTTGCCGAGATTCACGACCGGATGCCGTTGATGCTCGCCCAAGCCGATTGGGACGCCTGGCTGAATCCCGACGCCGAGCTTGATTCCGAACTGCTGGCCCGCCCGCCCGATGCCGGAGGCATCGAGCTGCGGCAGGTGTCGACGTTGGTCAACAGTGTTCGCAACAACGGTCCCGAGCTGCTCGCGCCGGTTGACGAGCAACCCGAGCAGGCGACGCTGCTGTAGGCCCTCATCAGCAGAAATAGCGGGTTGCGCACTCTAGTCAGCAAGCTGGTCCGGTGGGACACTCTTACAACGGCGCGCAGTCGGGACGCGCCTTCTAGGTATCAAGCCAAGGGGCGCGTAGCGCTCGCCATCGCGTCTTCGTCTTGCCGCTACCCGAGTCCGGCGTCTACGAGCAAACGGGACAGTCCGAGTTCTCTCGCACCGCGCCACGACATCCGGCAGCAGCAACATCGGCGTCATCCGATCTGCCTGTTGCCCTGAATGTTTCGACCAGCAGTAGTTGCACAGTCAGCGCCGCCAACGGTCTTCGCTCATCATCGATTACGGCGAGCAGGTCGGCTGCGCGTCGGCACGCCTGCTCCCGGTCGTCGGCCGAATCGCTCGCCGACAACAGCCGGATCCCGGAGTTCTCGTCGAGTTCGGCTGTGATCGTGGCGATTCCGTCGTCGTGAGGAATTGTGCGGGTAGCTCGCAGCCGGGCGGCAACCTCCGGCTCGATCTCGATGCCCAGCCGGATCCGCTCGTTGGTGATTGCGGCCGCGAGGCGCGGTAGCCGCAACTGCTCCGCGGCTTTCGCACCGTCGGCGAGGCGCTCGACCGCAGCGCCGCGATCCCCCTGCGCCGCCTTGATTCTCGCGCCGGTCACGTATTCGGCGATCATGTAGTCGACACCGGCGCCCTCGGACCCCAGCTGGTAGCTTTCGTCCAGTAGGCGCATGGCCTCGGCCAATTCCCCGGTTTGGTAGAGCAGTTCGCCGAGAAGCGCACCGGCCAGCCGCGCGGCGTGTGAGTGCGGTCCTACTGTCACGCCCATCTCATACCCTTCCCGGAAATTCTTCAGGGCGGCCGGGATGTCGAGCTGATACCTGGCGGCGATACCGCCGAAGCAGCGCGCGTTGACACTGGCGAATGGACCCATCATCTCCTGGTAAGGCGCCGCCCACGCCAGCAACCGGTGCACGGCGTCGAAGTCGAAGTGATAAACAGCGGCTAACGCTGCACAATTTCCGGCCACGCCCGGAACCCGGGGATGGAAGGTGTCCGGTCGTGACAATGCTTCGGCGACCAGATGATCGATGGTGCCCACCCGGTCGGCGAACATGTCGGCGACTCCGCGCAGCACGTCGGCTTCGACACGCAGGTCCGCCCGTGTCGCGTCGTTGAGGTCCGCACGAGCCAGGGCTGCCTCGAAAGACTTCAGCGCCGCGGCGGCGGGCGCCGCGCGCTGCAGCAGAATGTTCGCCCACGCGATGGTCAGTTGGAGACGTGCCCGCGAAACCACCAACCGCGGCGGCAACTTCTTGACGATTCCGAGCAGGGTCGTCATTTTGGACTGCTCGAGCAGGTTGGTCTCGTCCTGCTCCACCAGGTCGACCGCGCGCGTGGAGTCGCCCGAGGCCAGCGCGTGGTCGACGGCCTCGTTGAGGTGGCCGTGTTCGACGAACCACTCCGACGCGGCCTGGTGGAGTAGTTCGACCCGCTCGGGGCGGTCACGGTCGAGTCGGCGGCGCAGGCATTCGGCGAACATGTGGTGGTAGCGAAACCAGTTCGGGTCCTCGTCGCATCGCTGCAGGAACAGGCCGCGCCGCTCGATCTCTTCCAGCATCGCCTGGCCGCGGGGCACTTCAGCCAGCGCGGATGCGAGCCCAGCGCAGGTCCGCTCGGTGATCGATGTCGCCAGCAGGAACTCGGTCATCTCTGGTTCCAGGCTGTCCAGGACATTTTCGGCGAGGAATTCGCCGATCATCTCGGTCGCGCCGGATAGTCGGCTCACCAGGGCGTTGGTGTCGCCGCCGCCGCGCAGGGCGAGCGCGGCCAGCTGCAGGGCGGCGACCCACCCCTCGGTCGACGTGGTCAATGCTTCCACGTCGCTTTCTGACAACTGCAGGTCATCAACGTCGTTCAGCAACGATCGAGCCTCATCGATGTCGAAACGCAGTGCGTCAGAGTCTATTTCGACCAATTCATCCAGAATCCGCAACTTGCTCACCGGCAGTCCGGCGCGTGACCAGCTGGTCAGGATGATCTGCAGGTGATGACATCCGCGCTCGAGCAGAAAGCCGAGAGCGGCGGCGGTCTGCGCGTCCGATACCCGCTGCCAGTCATCGATGACCAGTGCCATCCGATCGTCCTTTTCGTGGATCTCGTCGATGAACGTGGTCAAGACGTAGCGGGCGGCGTCGTCGCCGTGGTCCTCGAGCGCCTGACTCAATGACGCGGCGAGCGCGGGACGGACCCACCGGATCAGCTCCAGCAGATGCGCCAGGAACCACACCACGTTGTTGTCGTCGTCGTCGATCGTCAGCCAGCCCACCGCGACGCCGTCGCGGTCGAGTTCCTCTCGCCACTGGGCCGCCAGCGTGCTCTTGCCGAAGCCCGACGGCGCATGGATAAGGACCAACCGTCGGCGACGGCCCGCCCGGAGGACGTCGAACAGCCGGTTGCGGGCCACCAGCGATCGGGTCGGAACCGGCGGTCGGTATTTCGTCGCCGGAGTGGGGGGCGTCGGTGTGGCCCCGGTATCCCGCCGAACCTGTGACGCGGCCACCGATGATGTCCGGTGCTCAACGCCCAACTCAACGGGACGGGCCATCTCGTCGACGGCCACACCGCTGGTGCGCTGGACCTCGCGCAGTTCGTCGCCCAACGCCGTCGCGCTGACCGGACGAGCCGCGGGATCGCGGGCCATGGCGCGTTCGATGACCGCGGCCACTTCGGCCGGAAATCCCCGATCGCGCAGATCCGGCATCGGTTGTGAGGTGATTCGAAGAAACTGAGCGACCACCTTCTCCCCACTCTGGCGCTCGAACGCGGCGTGGCCGGTCAGCGCGCAGAACAGCGTAGCGCCGAGCGAATACACGTCCGATGCGGATGTGGGAGCCTTGCCCTCGAGGACTTCGGGCGCGGTAAACGCCGGGGAACCGGTGATGACGCCTGTGGCCGTCTGGAAGCCGCCGGCCATCCTGGCGATACCGAAGTCGGTCAGCTCGGGTTCGCCGTACTCGCTCAGCAGAATGTTTCCCGGCTTGACGTCGCGATGCAGGATGCCCGCCCGATGGGCGGCGTCGAGTGCACCCGCCAACTTCACGCCGATGCGCAGCGTCTCATGCCAATCCAGCGGACCGTGCAGACGGATCAGCGCTTCGAGTGAATTCTTGGCGTGGTAGGGCATCACGATGAACGGCCGGCCCCTGGTCGTGGTGCCGACTTGCAGGATGGTCACGATGTTGGGGTGGCCGGATAGCCGACCCATGGCGTGCTGCTCGCGCAGGAAGCGGTCGAGATTTTCCTGGTCAAGGTCGGCGGTCAAAACCTTGACGGCGACCGAGCGGTCCAGCATCGGCTGAGCGCATCGATACACGACGCCAAAGCCGCCGCGCCCGATTTCGGCGACATCTTCGAATCCCGCGTCGTGCAGTTCCGCGGGAATGTCGGGGACCAGATCCCGCTGCGACGCATGTTGATCGACGTCGGCCATCAGGGTCACTATCTCACGCGCGAGGCCATTGACCTCTGTTACCAGCCACAATCTATCGCGGCGCCAGTCCGAAAGCGATGTTTCAAGGATCGCTGCGGCGCCGGGTTGTCTACCGCGGACAACGGTCTGTCCATCTTTGTCGTGCAGCGACGGAGCCGGGGCGCGCAGCCGGGTCTTAGCATGCATGTGTGACTGACTCGTACACATACACATTCGAGGACATCCAAAACCGCCCGGTCGCGGTGATCGGGGCCGGAACGCTGGGCCGCCGCATCGCGGTGATGTTCGCCAGCCGCGGCGGAACCGTGCGGATCTGCGCCCCACGCGCCGAACAGCGCGCCTCCGCGACGCAGTACGTAACGGAGGCCCTACCGAAGGTGGTGGCCGACCGAGGCTTTGGCGAAGTGGGTGGCGCGACGGCCGCCGGGTCGCTCGAAGAGGCATTGGACGACGCCTGGCTCGTCGTTGAGTCCGTCCCGGAGAAGCTCGAGATCAAGATTGAAGCGTGGGGCCAGATCGACCAAGCGGCGCCGCCGGACACCATTTTCGCGACTAACTCGTCGTCGTACCCGTCGCGTCTGATGGCCGAAAACGTGCGGGACAAACGCCGTTTGTGCAACATGCACTTCTACATGCCGCCTGAGGTGAATGCGGTGGACCTGATGTCCGACGGGGAGACCGACCGCGGCCTGCTCGACACCTTGCTGGCCGTACTGCCCGAGTTCGGCGTTCATCCCTTCGAGGCGCGACGGGAGTGCACCGGCTTCATATTCAATCGCGTCTGGGCTGCCATCAAGCGGGAGTCGCTGGCCGTAGTCGCCGAGGGCGTTGCCCGCCCGGAGGATGTCGACGGGATGTTCAAGGTCAACTTCGGCCTGCAGGCCGGACCGTTTCAGATGATGGATCTGGTCGGCCTGGACGTTGCACTCGACATCGAAAACCACTACTGCGAAGAGTTCCGGTACCTGCCGAAGAAATCGCGGGACTTGTTGCAGTCCTATGTCGATGCGGGCAAGCTCGGCGTCAAGACCGGCGAGGGCTTCTACACGTATCCGAATCCCTAGGGTCAAGCCGGGGAATCAGCGCGATCTCGCGTCCGCAGGATCGCGATCGATGTACCGAGGTACCAGAGCACGGTCGACGCGGCCGGCGTCCATGCGGAGAAGCCGCCCTCCAGGCAGAACGGCTCGGTGCGGAAGAACACGCCCGCAGTCGAGAGCACATAGAAGTCGCTTTGACAATCGACCGTCCGCGGGCGAAACACTGCGCCGCAGTACGGCGCGAGCGTAACGACACGGCGCCCTCGGATTCGCGCAGTGGCGTTACGCTCGTCGAGCCAGGTAGCCAAGCGCTAGCTTGGCCGCGTTGGCGCCGCACATGCCGTGCGCGCCGGGTCCCGGTGGAGTGGCCGCCGAGCAGATGTACATCCCCGGCACGCCAATGCTGTACGGCGACAGCGTGATTCGCGGCCCGAACGTCAGCTGTCGAATGTCCTTGGCGCCAGTCATGATGTCACCGCCGACATAGTTGGGGTTGTACGCCTCCATCTGCGTTGTCGAGCGAACCGTGAACCCGACGATGCGTTCCCGGAAACCGGGCGCGAACCGCTCGATCTGGGCGACGATAGCCTCGGTCGCGTCGCCGGCATAGCCGTTCGGGACGTGCGCGTAGCTCCACACCGGATGCGTATTGCCCACCGAGCGTTGCGGATCCGCCAGATACTGCTGACCAACCAGCACGAACGGCCGCTCCGGCATGCGGCCGGCGTGGATCTCCCGCTCGGTCGCGGCAAGTTCGGAGTAGGTCCCGGCCAGGTGCACGGTGCCGGCCCGATGGGCGTCCGGGTTCGTCCAGGGGACGCCGCCCTCGACGGCGAAGTCGACCTTGAACGCACCGGGTCCGCGCCGGAACTTTGTGAAGGCACGCGAGATTCGGCGCGGAAGACGGTCCCCGAGGATCCCGGCGACGCCACTCGGCGCCAGGTCGAACATCGTGACGTCCGCGGGTGGCAACTGCGACGCCGTCTGGACCCGGATACCGGTCTCGATCTTGCCGCCCAAATCGCCCAGCAGCGCCACCATCGCGTCGGTGATCGACTGGGATCCACCTTCTGCCACCGCCCAGCCGTGCCGGTGGCCGGCCGCGATGATGCCCATCCCGATAGCGGAGGTCATCGGATAGTGCAGCGGCCGGAAGGCATGTGCCGCAACACCTCCGAACAGCGCCTGCCCCTCCGCGGTGCGGAATAGCCGGGCGGACGTGGACGCGGGAAGCACGGTGGGCGCACCGAACCGGGCCAGCATCAGCGGATGGTGCGGGAACCGCAGCAGGGGCCGCATGATGTCCTCGCTCAGTGCGTCGAACCGGGCTGCCGGGTAGCCGAACGCGAGCCGCCACCGTGATCCGTCGCGACCGAGACCGGCGGCGGTCTGCTCCACCGAGCGGTGCAGCACGCCGGCGCTGCCGTTGTCGAGGGGGTGGACGCAATCGATCTCCGGCCAGCGCCACGACAATCCGTACCGCTGCAGGTTGAGGCTGCTCAGGAACTGCGAGCCCACGGCCATCGGGTGGATCGCCGAGCAGTGGTCGTGCAGCAGGCCGGGAATGATTGCCTCGCCGCTGCGGGTGCCACCGCCGACGTCGTCGGCGGCCTCGAGCACGGTGACCTGCACGCCTTCGGCGGCCAGCGAGAGGGCGGCGGCAAGCCCGTTGGGCCCGCCGCCGACCACCAGTGCGGTACTCATGCCAGCGCTCCGTGACCGTGCTCCTGATCTTCGGCGGTCGCCGTAGGAGTCGTGCCGCGCAGCGACCAGCTCACCTGAGTCGGGATGGGGCCGTTAGGCAGCCAGGGCTGCTCCTCGACCGCATCGGCGACCTTCCAGGTGCCACGCTCGACCACCCCGAGTGCGGCGTCGATCAACTGGTAGTGCTGGACGCCGCTGCCAAACGCTTCCGACTCCACCCAGGCTATGACGCACTCGCCCGGCTCGAATCCGGCTTCGCTCTGCACGGCCCGGATCATGTCTGCGTCATGCAGGTGGCCGTCGCCGAAGTTGAAGCCGATCAGTGAGTTGCAGGTGAACTCGCCCTCCCGGACCGTCCGGACGTCGATGTCGGGTAGGTGGCTCAACAGCAGCGAGTACAGACCGCGGGCCTGGCTGTGCATGCTTCGCCACGCGGTCGTCTTCTGCAGGGTGATCTCCGCCCACTTCGGCTCGTAGCCGGCCGCGATGAACTGGTCGATCTGGTTGGACGCCGAGCGGGTGACCTTGTTCAGCTTCTGCTCGGTACCGGGCGCGAAGGTCCATAACGCCGAGGCCCAGTTGCCCGCGTACTGCCGCATCGCAGGCAGGAAGGACACCTTGTCCGGCCGCAGATTGCCCAGGATCGGGTAGAACAGCAGCGCGGCCGCGACGATGAGGGCCAGCCAGGGCGGCGTCATGTCCCAGGGGGCGTATCCGTTCGCGTTCGGGAAGCCGAGGAACAGAAAAATCGTGGTGTAGGCGAAGACCACGTTCCATTCCAGCGGCACCGCAAGCGGGAAGGTCGAGATGATGAACAGGTGGAAGCCCACCATCAACAACGCCGCAACCAGCGTCACCCACTTGTTGGTGGAGAAGAACAGGACCAGCGGAGCAATGATCTCGACCGTGGTGCCATTGACGTGCGCCATGAAGTCCGCCAGCCGCGACGGCCGCATGTCGCTCCCGAATTCGCGGTAGTGGGCCCGTCGCAAAAATTTGGGCGCGAATATCGTGTTGCTCACCATCGGCGGAATGACGTTGGAGAAGTGCTTACCGAACTTCGACCAGCCGGCACCGACCCAAACCACCACGATCACCATCTTCAGCGCGATGATCATGTTGACGAACGGGAACACGGCGAAGATGACCAGGACCGGCAAGTACTGCTCGCCGCGGGAGGCCAGGAAGATGGTCTTGTCCCGCAGACCGATCAGCACCAGCAGCGCGATCGGCGCGATCAGCAGGGCCGGGTTCACCAGACCGGATGTGTTGTCCGGCACCGCCTTCGAGAGCGAGTCGCTGTGCACGCCTGGTGACAGCAGCGGGACGGCCAGGCTCACCAGCAGTGCCAGGTAGAGCGCGATGTCGAACCAGGTGCGCCGGTCGCCGTTGGTGAACGGCACCCACTTCCACGGGCGCAGCCGGATGGTTCCCGGTCGGGCCCAGAACAGGATGCCGCCGGTCATCGGCTTGACCTTGCCGGCCAACGGCCCCCAGGAGCCGGCCACGCCCATGGCCTCGAGCAGCACGGTCCACAGGATGACCTTCTGGTAGACGATCGGTTGGTTCCACCATTCACTTACGTGCCAGAAGGCGGGCAGCCCCGACGTCAACGTCGCGATTGTGATGCCACCGATCGCGAAGAACACGACCAGCTTCAGGATGTAGATGGTGTGGATCATCTTCGGTGAGCCGAAGCCATGTTCGGCCCAGTCGGTGGCGAGGATCCGCATCCGCTCCATCAGCGGCTTCTCCAGGAAGGTGTCCGGATCAACATCCGGAAGATAGGGCTTGGTGAATCCCATTGTCGTGGCTCCTTCGACCTTTGTTTGCTGAGAGTGGCGCCAACATTAGGAATTATGCGCGGTGTGACACAGTCAGTCACCAACAAAACCGCGCGGCGGTGTTATCGCTGGGCGACAACCGGGTCTAACGTCATGGATGTGAAGAAACCACCTCTTGACAGCGGTGTCGAGGTGAATGGTTACGTCGCCGAGGTCGCCGGCCGATTGCACGGACAAGTGGCCGACGTGTCCTCGGCGCTTCGTCGCTCCCTCGAGGAGCAGATCCCCGAGCTGCGCGGCGATCCAGCGCTAGTGGAGTTGCTCGGGACCAGTGTCGAGGGCAACGTGGACACGCTCATACACGCGTTGCGCTACGACATCGCAGTCGAGCGCGTTGAGGCCCCCACCGCAGCGCTGGAGTACGCCCGCCGATTGGCACAGCACGGGGTGCCGGTCAATGCGCTGGTGCGCGCCTATCGGCTCGGTCAACGCTGGATGAATGAGGCGGTTTTCGCCGAATTGCGCACGATCGATATCCCGGAATCGCTGAGAGTAGAGGTAATCGAGGCGATCACCGCCACGATGTTCGGGTACATCGACTGGATGTCGCAGCAAGTCGTCGCTGTCTACGAAGACGAACGCGAACGCTGGCTGGAGACCCAGAACAGCCTTCGCGCCCTGCGGGTACGCGAGGTTCTGGCCGCGAACAAGGCCATCGATGTCGATGCGGCGACCACGTCGATCCGTTATCCGCTGCGGTGGCACCATCTCGGGCTCATCATGTGGTACCCGGATGTGGGCACCGAAGGCGACGACCTTGCCAGGCTGCAACGGTTTGTTCGCGAACTGGGCGAAGCGGCCGGTGCCGGTGCCGGCCCGCTTTTCGTTCCCGCCGATCGAAGCTGTGGATGGGGATGGCTACCATATCGCGCCGCGGTGACCGACGCCGTGGAGAAGGTCCGCCGATTCGCGCTGGACCGCCCGGACTCGCCGAGTGTGGCAATAGGGACGATGGCGGGCGGCATCGAAGGCTTTCGGCGCTCACACCGGGAGGCGGAAGAGGCCCGCGGCGTCGCGATCGTCCGGGAGCGTCGCGGACCGACGGTGATCGCCGCGAGTGATCCGGGGTTATCCGTGGTGGCGCGTCTCGGTGGCGATGTGGCCGATACCCGCGAATGGGTAGCGGCCGTGCTCGGCGACCTTGCCGGCGACAACGAGAACGACGCGCGGTTGCGCGAGACGTTGCGGATGTATCTGGCTTGCGGCTCCAGTTACAAGGTGGCCGCCGAGGAACTCAACATGCACTTCAACTCGGTGAAATATCGCGTCGGGCGCGCCGTTGCCCGGCGTGGCCGCGAGATCGGCAGCGATCGGCTCGAAGTAGAACTCGCGTTGCTTGCCTGTCACTGGTACGGACCGGCGGTTCTGCAGCCATAAAACCGGGGCCGCACCTATGCAGGTGAGCCCCGGTTGGCGTGCTGACGAAGGCGGTTACGCGAGAGCGGGCCGCAGGTGGCCGAGCGTGGTGGCCGGCCGGTTGGTCCGACGGATGGCGTGGAAAGCGGTGATGATCGCCGGCATCAGCACGGGGAACAGAACGAGAACGAGCATTCCGGCGATGGACAAGTACGTCATGATTTGCATGATTTGCTCACTTTTCTCCGCGAGGCGGAACGTTGGGATAAGTTGTGGCACTCGGTAATTCGAGCTTCGGTGTCGAATTCGAATCAGCTGGCTTGCTGAAGCGCGGTGCTGCGCTTGTCGAGAAATGTAGCGGTGTCGCCTCGGCGCAACCATGTCGCTGATCGATCAAGTTGCGGGGAGTTCTTGTCTTCTAGCGACAAAACGGCCGCGGCCCTGGACGCACCGAGGTTTCGAACCTATATCGGGTGCGTAACTCTGTTAGGAAAAACAATCCCTCGCGTCGGCTGTGTGACTATCGTTTTCCTATGACCACTAGCGAAAAGCCCGTTCTCGAAGGTCCACTGCACCAGCTCGCGCATAACGCATGGCAGTTGCTACTCCTCATCGGCATCGTAGCCGTGGCACTCGGTGCCATCGTGCTGGCCTGGCCAGGCAAGACACTGGTGGTGGCGGGAGTCCTGTTCGGCATCTACTTGGTGGTATCCGGGATTGGGTATATATTCGCCGCTTTCGGCACGCACGCCGGCGCCGCAATGCGAGTGCTGGCGTTCCTCGGCGGCGCCGTATCGCTGGTGCTGGGATTCTTCTGCTTCCGCAACGAACTCGAGTCCATCATGCTGTTGGCCCTGTGGATCGGCATCAGTTGGCTGTTCCGCGGGATAACCCTGTTCGCCGCGGCGCTATCCTTCGACCACCTGCCCGCACGCGGCTGGCAGGCGCTCGCGGGTGTGATCATCGCTGTCGGCGGCGGGGTGCTGATCGTCTACCCGTTCGATTCGATCGGGATCCTGACCCTGGTCGTCGGCTGCTGGTTGATCGCCATCGGCATCATGGACGTCATCAGCGCGTTCCAGGTTCGCCGCCGGACGAAACACGTGGCGGAGTCTCTCGGGGCCGTTTAGGGCAGTCGCCGCTCGACCTCGAACGCCAGACACAGCTCGGCGAGATCCTTTGGTCGCGAAAATGATCGGCCGGTTAACTCCTCGATGCGATGCAGACGGTGCCGCACCGTATTGGGATGGCAATAGATCTTCGCCGCGGTGTCATTGGCAGAGCCGCCCGCGTCCAGCCAGGCGTGGAACGTATCCAGCAGCACCGTGCGTTCCTCGGCCGGCAGCGCGTTCAGCCTCCCTAACACTGACGACCTGATCCTCGCCATGACCTCCGGAGCGCTGACCGCCGCAACCGCGAGCGTGCTGTCATCGAAGACGGCAACGAGCGAGTCGGGCGACGGTTTCCCCGTTACCGCCAGCCGGGCGAATCGCAGCGCGTCGCTGGTTTCGGCCAGCTCGTGGAACGGCGGACTGATGCCAACTCGCGCGGTCGCGGCCTGCCGGAGCACCTCGACGACTCTGTCCAAGGTTTCTACCGTCGATGGGCCCCTGAGGTGCACGATGCCGACCTGCAGGTCCGGCAGCAGCCGCCACGCCGACCGGATGTCCCGGATGGACAGCTTGTTTTCGATTGTGGGTAATCCCAGCTTCCCGATCGCCGGCAGCTCGGCCGCCACGACGACATAGGGTCCCGAGGTTGGTAGCCGCAGCAGGTCGGCCGCCTCCCAGAGACTTTGTGTGTCGGTGATCCGTCGGGACAGCAGCGCTTCGACCAACGCCGATCGCTCCTCTTCTTGCTCCAGAATCTGCGCCGTGAGCTGCTGGCGGTAGGCAGTGGCCATCGCCTGGGTAAAGGTGTCCTGAGCGAGGAAGACCCGCGCGGTGGCATCGAGGATCGAGTCGGTGGGTATGGCCGCGGCGCGGGCGGCCGCGAGGGTCTGCTCCCACATGAACCGGAAACCTATCCGGTAGGCCGTCATCACAGCTGGTAGCGGCACACCTGCGAGCGCGCGTGCGGTGCCGGTGTGCTCGGCCGGCGAGACATCGACGTCCCCGTCCCCGGCGAGCGAGTCGAAGATGAACGTCACGTTCGCCACGCAGCTGTCGCGTACTTCATCCTTGGTAACGACGGTGCCGTCGCTGTATGCGTCGATCTCGCGGCACAGCAGATCCGCCATCGCTTCCCCCAATCTCGGGGCGCGGGACAGCATGAGCTTGCCGAGCTTGACGATGTGCGGATCAGGGGCGGCGCCACGCCGGACGCCCGCGGGATGCGTTGCCGCGCTCATATCCCCACACCATAGGCTCTGAGCACTGGCAAATGTCAGCGGATGAGTCCCCGACTGACGTGACCTTTTAGGCCAGACGGGCGGCGCCGTGTTCGGTGAGGACCCGTCTGCAACCTTCGTTGGGCAAATATGGCAGTTGTGATCAGGCACAGTGGCTGGGCCGCGATCGTGTAACCGGTCACATGGACGCCAGCACGTTTGCTGGCGATGGTAGTGGGGTAGCGCCTGTCGACGCATCGTGTTGGCGATGCACGACACAGGGGTGAGCTTTGGCAGCTGACCAGAGTGTCCTATGACCACGACTTGCTCGTTCGCTAGGACTGACACCGATATCGACAATTCCTAGGGGCAAGAGCCATGGAAGAACAATTGACTGACGGCGAACTTGCGGCCGGGCAACTTGATTTGTCGCTGGAAAATGTCCAGCTGTATGCGGAGTATCGTCGGCTCGCCGAAGAGCAGGCGGCCTTGCGTCGACTCTCGGCGCTGGTGGCCCGCGGGGTTGAACCGTCGCAGGTATTCGACGCGGTGGTCGAAGAAATGCGCCGATGCTTGATGGCGGAAAGAGCGGGGTTGTGGCGTTACGAGCCAAGTGACGAAATCACGCTCATAGCTGCGGATTACGGTTCCCAGGCGCCGGTGGGGTGGCCGGTGGGCACTCGAACCCCGCTCGGCGACGGCACCCTCGCAGCGACGGTGCAGCGCACCGGCCGGCCCGCGCGGATGGACAGCTATGAGAACAGCGTGGGGTCGATCGCGGCCCGCATGCGAGCGGTGGGCCTGCGCACTGCGGTAGGTGTGCCGGTCATCGTCGATGGACGGGTGTGGGGCCTGGCAGCGGTGGGGTCGGCTGTACCCGGGCCCATGCCGGCCGACACTGAGGCCCGTATCAGCGGCTTCGCCGAACTGATCGGCGCAGCCGTGGTGGCCGGATACCGCGACGAGCAGAAGCGGCAGATGTTCGATGACACGTCGCGGCGCTCGCTGTTGATCGACTCGCTCCTTGAGGGCCGAGTCTTCGACGACTGCAGTTTGTCCGAGGTCGCCGGCCATCTTCGGCTGCCCAAAGATGGTCCGTTTGTGGTCATTGCCGCCGAGGTTGGCTCCCGGGGCAGCGAACCGCTGCCGGTGATCGAGTCGAAGTTGCGCAGCCTCGATGTGTATTCGGCGTGGCGGCTGCTGCCCGATTGGCAGGTCGGGATCGTGCACGTCACATCCGAGCAACAACTCGACAAGATTTTGTCTTTGGTCTCTCGGACGGCGGTCGGCCGCGTCGGGGTCAGCGCGCGAATCAACGATCTACGAGAGACGCCGCAGGCTTTGCACTTCGCCAAGATGACGCTGTTGGGCCGGCCCGATGACGGCTCTCCGGTGGCGGTGTTCGACGGCACCATCTTGGCCACCGCCGCGCTGGCCGCCCCGGAGGTGATGGTCAAATCGGCCGGCACCGCGTTGGAGTGTTTTGGCGACCTCGCCGACGAGGAGCGCGAGATCCTGTTCGAAACGTTTCGGGTATGGCAGGACACCGACGCGTCGGTGGTCGCCGCCGCCGAGCGACTCTGTTGTCACCCCAACACCGTGCGCTACCGATTGCGCCGAATCGAACAACGCACCGGACGATCCCTCTCGCGCCCACGGGATGTAGCAGAACTATGTCTGGCGTTCGAGGTCTATCGCCGGCTCATCTGATCGCGATTTGCCCAGGGATCGCGGTCTGATGCCGACGAAGCGTCGACGCTGTTCTTGACAACAACGAGGGCCGGCGCGACGACTTCTACACTGGAACAGTCAGCGAAGGTTTGAGGACGGAGCCGACATGTCGGAAGCGCAATCTGCGGAACGGCGTACCCTGCCCGCGGCAACATCCTTGCACCTGGTCGATCGCATACGCGAGATCATCGAACGTCATCGCCTTGAGGATTCCACTGCGGGGAGAAGCCATCCGTGTCGCTGTGGGGAAAAGGAACTATCCGATCATTCGCGTCATTTGGCCCAAGAGATCGTTGCACGGTTGGGATTGCGGCCGGAGAGGGCCGGCGACGTCAAGAACGAGATCCGCTACGTGAGCGCATGGTTCGACGACGAGCTGACAAAATTGGAAGGTGCTGAGTAGGGCACCACCCAGCTCGCCGCCCGCAAATGATAGTGCAGTGCAGCCGCGATCGTTGTCTCGCACGTCGACAATGTTGGCTGCATGGCTTTTACGGCAACGCTTCTGTATCTCAAGACAGCGACGGAGATCCATGCTACGGGCAACATTGAGACATGTTGGGCACGTTAGTTGCGCGCTGATCATGTCTTCGAACTTGGTTTTAACTGTCATGTTGCTGGGTGCGGGGGTGACTCAAGCCATCCTCACCGCGTTCGGCCAAGCACATACTGCCAAATATTGCGTAGCAATTCGCAGGGACGCCAATGTCGCTGCGGGCGTTGTTGAAGAAGACAACCTGCACTGAGACACATTGCAAACGACCATATCGACACTGGCACTGACTCATTCAATGATTGAGGTGTCGGCGATGAATCAATGGCCGGCACCGAAATCCGTCGCTCCGCAACGACAGGAGATGACCGGGTTGCAACCATGAAGTCGACCACGTAAAGGAGTAATGCCATGAATAACGTTCTGGCCCAACAGTCCTGGAAAGAGACGCTGGCGGTCGGTGCGCTGACCGCCGTTCTGGGCGGCATGGTCCTGGCGTGGCCCGGCCCATCGATCCTTATCAGTGTGACCTTGTTCGATGTGTGCCTGCTGGGGCTCGTCTAACCTCTTGGTTTACGGTCGTCGACCGCACCCGGCGACGAGGCGCGCCGCTGGGGGGAACATGCTGTTCTGTCACCCGTAATACCGTCCCCTACCTGATGCACCGCATCGAGCAGCACACGGGCCGTTCCCTTACCCGGCCGCGTGATGTAGCCGAATTGTGTCTGGCTTTCGAAGTACATCGGCGTGTCGTGCAGCCCAGCGGCATCTTGCTGGGCCGGTCGTCATTTTGCGCGACTATTGTCGTGCGGCGACTTGTTGGCGAATCCTGCGGACCTGGAAGGCCAACGCGATTTCGCCGATGCCGTGAGCCAGCGTGCCCGCGGTGGTCCATGTCAGCAGCGTCATGATCGGCGCTTTCAACGAACCCGCGACGGATAACCCGATCGCGAGCTCGGCGAGGCTTGCAATCGACAGCACCCACCACCCGTGTTCTCGGTTGGCGAGGGCTGCGAGGACGCCGATGGCGCCCGAGAAGATGAAAAGAAAGCTCATCACCGCGGCCAAACCGACGACTGTTGCGTTCACGCCCAGGAACGCGACGATGCTCGCGGCCACGAAGAGCACCGCCAGCAGCCCGCGAGTTATCCGACCACTCCGGGAAGACATCGCGCCCACCAGTGCTTCGTTGGCCGCTGCCACCAAACAGAACACACCGACGAGCACGGCGAGAGTCGTAACGGTGGCGTAGGCGAGGCGCGGGATCGCGACTGCGATCACGATCCAGATCATGCCGGCGATCAGAAGCAGACACCAATACCGAGTCTTTGACGCAAGACCGTCGGTCAAGCGGTCGACAAGATTGTGTGCCCGCCTCGACGGCGGCCTCGCGACCTCGCTGGCCTTGCCCATTGCTACTGCGCCGCAACCGGTTTGTCCGTGGTTGTGGGAACCGCGGGCCCGGGCCAGTCGGTCATCTTTCCGAGCTTCCTCACATCGCTGCGCATACCAAACCCGGAGACGATCTCCGTGATGCCGAGGATGATCAGCCAGATTCCCACCACCAGAGCTAACGTCACGATCGAATCGAACGGGTATGCAAGCACCACAAAACCCGCGATGATGCTCATCAATCCGAAGAAGATTGCCCATCCTCGACCAGGGAATCGTGGATCGCCGATCGCCGATGCCGTCACAGACACACCGCGGAAGATGAATCCGGTGGCAATCCAAATGGCCAGCAAGACAACCGCGTATCCCTCGCCGAAGTGACGAAAAGCCAAGATACCGAGGACGACCGACGCCACGCCGCAAATGAAGCACAAAAACCGGCTGCCGGCTGAGACGGGCAGGCTGAACGCCAGGAACACGAGCGCGAGGCCGGACGCCACCAGGTAGACACCAAAAAACACGGAAGCCGCAACAACCGAAGGTTCTGGCCAGGCCAGGATCACAACGCCGACAACCACGGCCAATAGGCCGGAGAGGATCGCCGATATCCAGATATTGCGCACTAGATTCGAAGCATGACGGGGGATTTCGCTCATGGTTAGATTCCTTTGCAGATGTAAATCTCGGGTGCGGCTTGCAGCGTCACCAGACGTAATTGTTGCCCCGTTAGGGATAGTTGTAGTTGTGGCTAAGGACAACTCGCCCACCGCGATGATGTCCTAGCGCACAATCTGGACCGCTCCGGGGCCAGCGAGAAAGCTCTGCCCGAACGCGGTTATCAGCGATAGTGCGATTCCGCGGCGGTGCGCGCGTACATCGCATCGAGCGCTGCGTACTCGGCTTCGTCGACAGCGGCCTGCGCGAAATCAATCGCATCAAGCGCGTAAGACAGGGCTAAATTTGCGTCGGCGTCTGCCTCGTCGGCGTCCAGTTGTTCCTTCTTCTGCTTGACGCTTGCCCGCACCTTCGCCACATGCGCCTGCCACTTGTCTTGGACCTCCTGCCAATGCGACGACGCTTTGTCGTGGGCACCGTCGGCCTTTGACTTGATTTGGTTGCCGCAGCAGTTGCCCTGTCACGTGCGCCGGCGGCGTCGGCCGCAAGCTGGTCGCGGGTGTGCTGAGTGGCCACGCGGAGATGCTGTGTCGCCGTTTTCGCTTGGTCGGAAATCTTCTCGAACTGTGTGCACAGATCGGTGTTTGCCATCAGAACTCCTTCATCACCTTAGGCAGGCTCATCGCCAGCCGTTTCTACCCTTGGCCGCCTCAAGGCCGCCTAGAGTGATCGTCGACGCCGGGTGGCCACGGGGCATTGTTCGCCGAGCCATGATCGACGAGCGGAGATTAGTCGCTGCTACAACCGCAGCAGGTCCACCCGCGAGTAGTCAGCGTTTCGGCGGGATTGTCGGATTGGTGGGCGATTCCAGCATCAAGTGAACTGAAACGTGAGCATTGGTAATCCGATTATCAGATGTTCTTGCCGACGACGACGAAGAAGTAGCCGTCCTCGTCGACCCAGCCAATGTCGCCGGTTGAAAACCAGCCGTCGACAAGGGCGTCCGCGGTGGCCTCCGGCAGTTTCCAGTAGCCCTTCATTACGTTGTGGCCGCGGACCAGAATCTCACCGGGTGTCCCAGTCGGCACCTCGGTGGCGTGTTCGTCGACCACCCGCATCTGCACGCCGTCGATAGGCGTGCCGACGGAACCGACCTTGCGCACCCCGTTGGGACGGTTAAAGCACGCCGGCCCAGACGTCTCCGGCATCCCGTAGCCCTCGAGGACCGTGCAGTTGAACTTATCCTCGAACCGATGCAGCACCTCCACCGGCATGGCCGCGCCCGCGGAGATGCAGACCCGCAACGACCCGAAGTCTAGGTCGCGTTCGGCGGTGGCCCCGAGCATCGCGGCAAACATGGGAGCTAAACCTTGGAGGACCGTGACCCGTTCGGCGGCAACCATTTCCAACGCTGTGCCAGCATCAAAGCTGGGAAGCAGCGCCAGAGTCGCGCCAGTCGAGATGGCTGCCGCCAGGCTGCAAGTCATACCGAACGCTTGAAACAGCGGCAGGCAACCCAGCACGGCGTCGTCGGGTCCGATGTTGAGTAGCCTGCTCGCTATGACCGCTTGGTTGCTGACCAGGTTGCTGTGGGTCAGTTGGGCGCCTTTGGGCGCGCCGGTTCTGCTCGAGGTGTGCAGGATGACCGCATTGTCGTCGCTCGTGTGGGTCACCGGCCACGCTTGCCCGAGAAAGCCGCCGGTCAGCTGCTCGAGTGTATGCTTGCCGACCCCGATGAGGGGAACACCGGCGGCCAGTGCACCGGCAGTAGCTGCAGCCACACATGACGGCGCGCAGACCAGCAGGCGCGCGCCGGTATTGGTCAAGAAGAGCTCGACTTCGCGGGCACTCCGCAGCGGATCCATTGGCACCACAACCGCTCCAGCGTGCAGCACGCCGTAGAAAACCATCGCGAACTCGGGACGGTTCGCCAACATGACCCCCACCCGGTCACCCGGGCGGAGGCCTCGCTCGGCGAGGTAGGCGGCGAACCGTGCGGCATTGTCGGCCAGTTCCGAAAAAGTGGTTGTGGTCCCGTCGCAGCGCAGCGCGGGACCATCGGGGTACATGTCTGCCGACTCGACGAGATAGACACTCAAATTGCTCATGAAAACTTTCCGGGCGAACGGGCTCCGGCTGCTTTGATGATGGGATCGGACTTGGCGGGCTGTCGATGGAGTCAGCGACAACGAGCACCACTCGTCGGTGTTACATCCGACAACGCCCGTGACCGGGTGACGCGCGATTACGAAACACGCGATTGGGACTTACGTCACAGTTGCCTTGATTGATCAATTCGCAGCGTTGTTGACGGTATGGCCAGTCGCTATTCCATGACAGCTTCGCGTGCGCCTCTAGCGCCGCCATCGCCCGTTGCCTCGCTGCTCGAACCTCAGGCTCCTGAGGAAGTGTTGGTCAGCGACGTCTCCGGTTTCCGGACCCGCCCTTGCCGCGGGGTGCATGACGGGCATCGCGAAGCCGGTTCGAGGCCCGACTCCGAAGAGTGGACGCCGGCAGAAACCGCCATTGGGGCGATCTGGGTCGACGGCCGTGTTCACGACATCAGCGTGAGCCCCGACGGCGAACGCCTCTTTGTTGCCCGATCCGACTCGGTCGTGGTCATCAACGGCCTGCACCACATCGTGGGGAGAATTCCCGTCGGCGGGCCTGTGAAAAGCCTGGTGATGGGCGAGGACGGCACGCAGCTGTTCGTTATCCACTACGACGGGACGGTGGTGGTCGTCGATACCCGCGGCTACACCGTGCAAACGCCGTGGGGTGGATGCGCTTCGAGTGTGGTAGTTAGCCCGGGCGGACGTCACCTTTATGCAGCCCACAGCGGCGGGATCTCCGTGATCAACATCGCTTGCGCGACAACAGTTGCCACGGTGCCGGTCAACGACGTCGATGCGCTGGCGATAAGCCCGGACGGCGGTCGCCTGTACGCGATCTCATGCGATCGACACACCTACTACGAGTATCCCGCGGGCTGGCTCACCGTCATCGACACCGCCAGCCATGCCGTTGTCGAAACCATCGCCGTCGGCGCCTGTCCGGAAACAGTAACCGCGAGTCCGGACGGTGCTTACGTGTACGTCACCCACTACGACACGTGTTCGGTGTCGGCGGTCGACCTGGCGACCGGCAGTGCCACCGCGGTCGTGCTGCCGGACGCTCCACTGGCCGTGGCGTTCAGTCCGGACAGCACGCACGCCTACGTGCGCACTGAGCGTTCGCTTGCCGTGATCGACACGACGACCAATGACGCCGACGACATCGATACCGGAGATCTGCCGAGGGGATTGCAGCTCAGTCCCGACGGAAAGCGTGCCTACGTCACTAATTTCGGCGATCGCACGCTCTCGGTCGTCGACACGATCACGAACTCCGTCACGACCACCGTCGACGTGCCCGGCTATCCCGAAGCGGTGGCGGTCAGTCCCGACGGGGAACGCGTCTATGTCGGCGACTATTGGTCCGGTACCGTCGCGGTGTTTTCGGTACCGACGGTGAACGATCTGCACGCCAACGCCGCCAGCTGAACATGATGCCCGAGAGGTCGTCAACGTCCGCTCTGCGATTGTCGGTAGCGCGTCAGCCACCGCCTGACGGCCTTCAGCTATCGGAAAAACCCTGTCTGCCAGAATGACTAAGGCAGTACGCCATAGTTTGATTGCCACGGTTGACGCTTTTGGCCGGCGTCTCCAAGCGACTTCAATAACACCGCGACCGTGATCCGCTCGTCCACGCGGTCCGCTCAGCGGTCCACGGTGCTAGTAAAAGCCGGAACGGGCGCAACGGCGTGGGGCCGACTCCCCCTACGGAATCTGGTGTCCTTCACGGCAGCTTCTCCTTACGGGCAATCCCAGAAGTGTTGCCAGGAAGCGATTGTCGCCATGTCGGTCATCAAATCCGTTGTGCGTGTACGGCAGCCGGGATGGTGTGGTCACGAACGGGAAGACGAGGTGTTTAGGCCAATCCAGCTCGCAGCTGCCGCGTCTGCTGGTGACGGCTGCAACGTTGGATGGCGCCTCGGGCGTCCCAGGGTCGGTTTGGACCCAATTACGCAATCACACTTGCGCAATTTACATTGCGGAGTTAGTCTGGTGGCATGGCCCGACCAGTGTCACGATCCGCCGCCACCACCGCGCGCGAGGTCAAGGTGGTGTACAGCCGTCTGCGTCGTCGTACCTACGCGCTGGCGCTCACCGACGATCTGAGCGGCTCTCAGGCCGCGGTGCTGACCCGGCTGCATACGGAGGGCCCGTCATCGGTGAGCGCGCTGGCTTCCGCAGAGGCGATCAGCCACCAAGCGATCAGCGCGATCCTGGCGGTCCTTGAGAGACGGGGCGACATCCAACGCAGCCCCGACCCCACCGACGGTCGACGACAACTCGTATCCCTGACCGATGCCGGGGTGGCGCACGCCGAACACACCACCACGGCACGGGAGGAGTGGCTGGCCCGGGCACTGCAGGACCGACTTACCGAAGACGAACGCCGAACGGTGCGCCATGCGATGGCGCTTCTAAACCGACTCGCCGAACCCGATTCGGCAACAACACATTAAGGGAGTCAAACGTGGAAATAGGTTTTCATTTTGTCAACTTTGACGTGCCGGGCGGAGTGCAGGCGCTGCCGACCACGCTCGCCGCAGCGGCGAAGGCCGCCGAACAAGCCGGCGCCTCCTGGTTCACCATGGCCGACCACTTCTTTCAGATGGATAACCTTTGGCCTGCCGAGGCACCGATGCTTGAGATCTACACCTGCCTGGGATACCTGGCCGGCCAGACGCAGCGGATCAAGCTGGTGGTGCTGGTCAACGGTGTCACCTACCACTACCCGGGTCTGTTGGCCAAGACGGCGACCACTTTGGATGTGTTATCGGGCGGACGGCTGGTGTTCGGCCTGGGAGCAGCCTGGTATGAGCGCGAATGCGTCGGCCTGGGGGTGCCTTTTCCCCCGCTGTCGGAACGCTACGAGCGGTTGGAAGAGACCCTGCAAATTTGCCGCCAGATGTGGAGTTCGGACAACGGACGTTGCGACGGTAAGTACTACCAGCTCGCTGAGACGCTGTGCTCCCCGCAACCGATTCAGCGGCCCAACCCGCCGGTCCTGCTCGGCGGTACCGGGGAGCGCAAAACTTTGCGTCTCGTCGCGCAGTACGCCGACTCGTGGAACGGCGCCTTCCAAACCGTCGAAGAAGCAGCCCACAAGATCGACGTGCTCTACCGTCATTGCGACGCGGTCGGCCGCGATCCCGACGAGATTCAAAAGACCGCATTCATGCTCATCGACCCGATGGCCGACCTCGACGGATTCCTGCGCACCGCAGAGCAATACGCCGCGCTGGGCATCGATCTGATCAACATCATGCCGCCGGAAGACACCACCGACCCGGTGGCGTTCGCCACCCGTCTGGGCGAACAGGTTATACCGCGAGTGGCCCAAATTGAGTGTGGCCCAAAACCGCGCGGTTCGGCGGACCACCTCACGCGGAATGACGGCCACGTCAAAAGACGTTGATCCTGTGAGCAGCCGGGTCAGCCGGCACACATCGAAATACTAGGTTGAGAAATGACGATCGAGATAATGGGAGCGCCTGAGCCGCCCGCGTGCGACCCGCCGGACCTATTGCAGCAGGGCGGCGTTGGAAAGCAGGACCAGGCTTCCGACACGACGGTTCTGATCACCGAGGCAGAGGTGGCCCTCGGCACTGCGGCAGCAACGGGTGTGCGACGGAAGGACCGCCGGTGGGTTGCGCTGCTGAGCCGGATCTTCGTGCCCGCGCCGATGGCATCACGCCCGAAGCGGCATCCCTACCCACCCCGCATGGCGTATCTGGACCACCCGCGAATGGCGCGCGAGATGGAGCGACTGTGAGTTCTTTTTCGTGGTTGCGTTGGCGGTCGCACTGACGCTGGCGACGGCCGAGGCGAAGCCACACACCGCGCCGGTGAGCAGACGGGAGAAAGGGCTAACGATGCTGAGTGCAACGCTTGGAATGCTGGCGATGCTGCCGGTCGTGTTCGGTGTCGCTGGGTACGCGATGGTGTCCCGATGACCGCAAACTCGCCTCGCTCGGGTCGCCGAATCAGCAAGTAGCACTATCGATCCCGACGCGCAGGCAAGACGCGCGAGCGATGGCGAACTGAGCGCAGGGTTGCAATCTGACCTGACGATTGATGAGGATGCGGTGGATGGACTCGTAACCGCCGAGGAACCTGCGGGCGGGCGCCCGCACGAGTCCGTGGACAGCGCGCAGCTGTATGCGAAGTATCGCCGGCTCGCCGCCGAACAGGCCGCCTTGCGCCGACTCGCCACACTCGTGGCGCGGGGCATTGAGCCTATGGAGGTTTTTGGCGCGGTCGCCGAGGAGATGCGCAGATGTGTGCCCGCAGACACCGCCGGATTGTCGCGCTTCGAGACGGATGGCGAGATTACGCTCGTGGCCGCTACTGCCCATCCTGCGGCGGTGGCGAGATGGCCGGTGGGCACGCGAAATCCGTTGGAAAGAAACACCATCGCGTCGGTGGTACTACGCAGCGGCCGGCCCGCACGGATCGACAGCTACGACAACGTTGCCGGGTCGATCGCTGCTCGCGTGCGCGCGGTAGGCGTGCGGGCGGCGGTGGGGGTGCCGATCAGCGTTGATGGACGCGTATGGGGCGCGGTGGCGGTCGGTTCGCTGCAACCCGGCCCGATGCCAGCCGACACCGAAGTCCGCATCAGCCGCTTCGCCGAACTGATCTCTACTGTTCTGGTGGCCGGTTATCGCGACGAGCAGAAGCGGCAGCTCCTGGCTGAGGGGTCACAACGTGCGAATCTGGTTGACGCGCTGCTTGAGGGACGAGGGTTCGACGATTGGAGTCTATGGGAGGTCGCCGGCTCCCTGCGGCTGCCGATCAATGGTCCTTTTGTGGTCGTTGCCGCCCAGGTTCCCACCGTGGGTGATGAACCGCTCCCCGAGATCGAGTCGAAGCTGCGTAGCCTTGACATCTTCTCCGTTTGGCGGCTGCTGCCTGATGTGCAGGTCGGGATCGTGCACGTCACGTCCAGCCAAAAACTCGACAGGGTTGTTGCCTTAATGTCTCGGACGACGACTGCGCGGGTGGGGGTCAGTGCGGCCTTCAAGGATCTGCGCGATACGCCACAAGCCCTGCATGTGGCAAGAGTGATGTTGCGGGGCCGGGCCGATTCCACCTCGTCGGTCGCTGTGTTCGACGGCTCCATCCTGGCCACCGCTGCCGTCGGCGCCCCCGATGTAATGGTCAAATCGGCCGCCACGGTATTGGACGGTTTTGCCGACGTTCCCGATGAGGAGCGGGAGAAACTCTTCGAAACGTTTCGCGTGTGGCAGGAAAATGCTGGATCGCTGAGCCTTGTCGCTCAACGACTTTTCTGCCACGTCAACACCGTGCGGCACCGCTTGCGCTGCATAGAGAAACGCGCCAGTCGGTCGCTCTCACGTCCCCGCGATGTCGCCGAACTATGCGTGGCGTTCGAGGTACATCGCCGGCTCATGTAGGCCTGAAGACCGGCTACGGGGGACCGGCGTTGTGCTCCCAGGACTTTCACGGTGACATCGCGGTGGCCAAGGCATCGGCGCAGACCGGCGTGCCGATGGCGGCCTCGACCCTGACTCAAGACCGCATGGACGAAGTGGCCCCTACCGGTCGGCGTCGTTTCTAGTGTTCGCTCTTACACCGTCGGCGTGGCGACGCTGTTCCCAGCCACAATGACCGCGACCGGGTTCCGGCGCGATGATGCATCAGAGGTACTTCTAAGAGAGGACACGATGTCCAGTCGGGCTGTGCGGTCTAGCGTAGTCGTCGGTGTCGACGGTTCACCCGCATCCGATGCCGCCGTTCGCTGGGCGGCACGTGAGGCCATGATGCGTGTGCTGCCAATCAAACTCATAAACGTTGTTGCCCCGACGCTCGTCAGCTCGGCGATGGCTCCCAACCACACCATTACACAAGGCCAGGAACTCCAGGCGCGTCAGATCCTGAAGCAGGCACGACAAGTCATCGAGGAACTGGCCGGTGAGAAGCGGCCGGACATTTACACCGAGCGCGTGTACGACGGCGTAGTGCCGACGCTTGTCGACGCATCGAACGATGCCCAGATGGTCGTGGTGGGCAGCAGCCGGCGTGCATTCGGCCGGGGGATGCTTGGTCCAGTCATCGCGGGGCTGCTTCACCATGCGAACTGTCCAGTGACGGTTGTTCCCGATCCAGAATCGGCACAGCATGGGGCTTGTGATGCACCGGTTCTCGTCGGTATCGATGGCTCAACCGCGTCGGAAGGGGCCGCTGCGGTGGCCTTCGACGAAGCGTCGCGCCGCGGTATACCACTGCTGGCGGTCCAGGCTTGGAGCGACGTGGGCGTCTTTCCCATCCTCGGCATGGACTGGAGGACTTACCGCGACCAAGGTGCAGAGTTGCTGGGTGAACGACTGGCCGGCTGGCAAGAACGCTACCCGGACGTGGAAGTGCGCAGACGACTGGTCTGCGACGTCCCGGACCGCTGGCTGGTCGACGAGTCCAAGAATGCCCAACTTGTGGTCCTGGGAAGCGACGGCCGCGGCGGGTACGCCGGGATGCATCTGGGTTCGGTCACTTCCGCGGTCGTGCGGTCCGCGCGCGTTCCGGTCATTGTTGTTCGCGACGGTTGCAATGGCTCTGCCGACCATGAGTGGATACGACGCGTTTGGGGTTGGATCTAACCCGTCGTCCGAGCGAGCGAAATTCCGTACGGCCAAACGGCATCAGTCCCGCCGAAACAATGCTTCGTGATTGTCGCCTCCCGCTCGAGTAGGCCCTTCGTTCGGCGGAATGCATCGGTGCCCGCTACACCATCGCGGCGTCGATGTTGTCCCCGCGCACAACGGTGTAAATTACCTGCTGAACGACGATCGGATTATCACCACCGCGCTCAGTAAGGGAAGGGGCTGTCAATGGGGAACGGCCGTTTGGTACTTCCTTACCTCTTCTTGATAACTGCTCAAGGCTGCCTCACACCATGACGGCGGCGGAATTTTCCCACAACACCCGCACACGGCGGGCGCGGCGGTTGCGCTGAACGGCAATAGCGTCCGCGCCGAGACCGACGAGGAGGTCCGCCGAATCGCATCCGCATTGGCGAGTCACGTCGACGAGCTGGCGCAATCTGTGGCCTCCGCGGTAAGAGCCGAGGTCGACTTCTACAAGAGCACCGGGGTAGTGACCGACGACGAGCTGCTGGCCAGCAGCACCGATAACCTCCAGTTCGCCTTGAAAGGCCTTGAAGCCGCAGCGGAATTCGACACTTCGCCTGCCGTCGCGACGGGTTCCAAACGCGCCGCAGCAGGGGTCCCGCTGCCGGCGGTGATGGACGCCTATCGCGTGGCCTCACACCATATTTGGGACGCCGTGGTGCAAATCGTCACTACACGGGCAGATATCAGCCGCGACGTGCTGATCGGTGCGACCAAGCGGATTTGGCGTCTTCAGGACGCCTACACGGACGCAATGACGGGCGCCTACCGACAGCAGATAACCCACCAAGTGCTTGAGGACGAGGCCGAACGCGCTGCGCTGACCGAGGCACTACTCGACGGGCGCACCCTCACCGACTACACCGTGTGGGAAGTCGCCCAGCTACTGCGCTTGCCGATTTCCGGGCCGTACGTGGTCATCGCTGCCACCTGCCCAACGGTGGGCAAGCAGGCGCTTCCCGGAATCACCGCTAAGTTGCGCGGCGCCGACATCTTCTCCGCGTGGCGCCTTCTCCCCGACGTTCAGGTCGGCATCGCCCACGTCTTAACAGAATCCAAACGCGTCACGGTGGTTGAGCTCCTCGAAAGGCAGGCCACCACAAGGGTTGGTGTCAGCCCCCCGTTCAATGACCTCACTGACACGGCGCAAGCCCTCCGCTACGCTCGTGTCGCACTGAATACCCGAAGCAGCAGGAGAGGCGGCGTTGCCGTTTTCCAAGACTCCCTGCTGGCCGTTGCGGCAGTCAGCGCACCGGAGGTGACCAACAAGGTGGCAGCCATCATTCTCGGTCAATTCGACGATATGCCGAGTGACGAAAAAGGTGTGCTGTTCGAGACTTTCCGCGTGTGGCTGGCAGAAAAAGGCTCGACCGCCAACGCCGCAGCACAGCTCTACTGTCATCCCAATACCGTCCGGCATCGTCTGCGGCGCATCGAGGAGCGCACCGGCCGCTCGCTCGCGGTGCCCGATCAACTTGCCGAATTATGCCTGGCCTTCGAAGTTCGCGAAAACATGCCGGGACCATAGCGGTCCAGGGATCGCTGCCATGTGCCGTCGACGATCGGTCAGGCGTAGCCCAATGCAGCGTTCTCAGCGCGGATCCGCACGGTGAGTACCAGAGCATTGGCAATGCTGAACACGATCGCGGTCAGCCATGCCGAGTGAACCAGCGGAAGCGCTGCGACCTCCGCGGTGACCGCGACATAGTTCGGGTGGTGTAACCATCGGTATGGTCCGCGTCGAACCAGCGGCGCGCCCGGGATGACGATGAGCCGTGGGTTCCAGTGCTTGCCGAGCACGGCAACACACCGCCAGCGGACAACGGTGCTGAGTACCACGACGGCAAGCATCGACCATCCCAGCCAGGGGATGAACGGCCGGCCCAAGGCCCAAACTTCGACGATGCACGAAACCAACAGCAACGCATGCATGCTGACCATCGCCGGGTAGTGATCGCGGCCGAATTCCGTGCCTCCTTGGGTAATTGACCATTTGGCATTTCGGCGGGAGACTACGAGCTCGATCAGGCGTTCAACGCCGATAGCGAGGATCAACAGGTAGTAGTACATGACTTGCCCCTCACCACCGCAGCAGCAACAGCTCGAAGCTGAAGCCCGGACCCATTGCCAGCATCACTCCGAAGGCCCCCTCTGGTGGCGACTCGGCGGCTGTGCGGCGCAAAACGTCAAGCACGGACGCGGAGGAGATATTGCCGTTCTCCCGCATAGAGTTTCGGCTGTGCACCAGTGCTTCCGGCGCCAGGCCTATCGCATTCTCGATCGAATCGAGCACTTTCGGACCACCGGGATGACATATCCATGTCGAGATGTCCGCGATGGACAACCCTTGATCGGCGAGAAAGCTGTCGACCTCGTCACGCAGGTACTCATCGGCCATCTTGGGGACGTCACGGGACATCACGAGTTGGAACCCATTGGAGCCGACGTTCCAACCCATGACGTCGACGGTCTCCGGGATCACCCGGCTGCGGGTCGCGAGGACACGCGGACCTTGATGCGCGTTAGGGCTCAACGGAATCCGGTCGGCGCCGGTGGCGACTACTGCGGCCGCGCCATCTCCGAACAGAGACACACCGATAAGAGCGGGGATCGAAGTGTCATCGCGCTGCAGGGTGAGCGAGCACAGCTCGACAGACAGCAGGACCGCGACGTGCTCCGGGTAGCCATGCAGGTAGTCGTAGACGCGTGCCATCCCGGCAGCACCCGCCACACAACCGAGCCCGAATAGCGGCACACGCTTGATGTCGGGCCGAAATGCGATGCGCGACATCAGCCGCGCATCGATAGTGGGCACGGCTACTCCGGTGCTCGAGACCATCACGATGACGTCTACCTCGTGAGGCTCGATGTTCGCCTCGGCGAGCGCCTTCCGTATAGCCTGCTCACCAAGGTCAACGGCGACCTCGAGGTAAGCGTTGTTGGCTTCTGTGAACCCAGTCATTTTCGGGTAACGCGACAGCGGCAGCGCGAGGCTGCGATGGTCAACTCCTGCCGTTTGGGCGAAGCGCATGAACCCCGGCTCGGCGAAATCGGTGAGTTCGCGTGCCACTTCATCCTGGTTGTACCGGTGTCGCGTGAACGCCACCGCAGTGCCGGCAATGTGCGGGGCGCCGCGGGCATGACGAGCAGCCTCGTTTGTAGATGTGAAATATGTTGTCTCTGACATAATCTGACTACGAATAATGTCCCATTGAAGGTTCCCGAATTAGCCCATTGTGTTCGCCGCTACACCGCTGGCACGGCCACATTGTGTCCGACCACAACGACGGGCGCGCACGTGTGACTCAATTGCCGACGGCATGGCCATCCGGTTGCGGTACGACGAAGGTCGGACCGACTTGGGCTGGTCTCACCGATGCGGTTGGCGCCGCCACTAATCTCTGCTCGAAGATCGTGTCACCCGAAACAATGATGGCCGAGCAGGGAGGACCGACGATTAGCAGAACGGGGCGGATAGTCCCGGAAGTGAATCGTAGGAGCTCATCGGAGGGCAGAACCCGATCCGAGCGCAAGCTCTCGGATACCTCCGATAGCGAGAGGCGGTGACCACATGGTCTTCTCATCCCCGCGCCGCGGCCGGCCGAGCATGGCGCCTGATCACGCGCTCGAGTGGCGGATCTTCGATGCCTACCAGGAGGTTAAACGCGCCCGCCGCGACGGTGATTACGCCACTATCTGCGGCTGGATGAGCGTAGTCGACTACCTGCTCGACCGCTGCGCCGAACTTCATACAAAAGCTCGGGCATCGACGTCCGCATGATCACTGAGCACGAGCAAAGGTGCCCATGAAGGCTCTGCAATTAATTGATTGGAAGACCGATCCGGAGCTGGTCGAGGTGCCGAAGCCGACACCTGGGCCGGGCGAGGTTGTCGTCAAGATCGGAGGCGCGGGAGCGTGTCACTCCGACCTGCACCTGATGCACGACTTCGAGCCGGGCATGTGGCCGTGGAAGTTACCGTTCACGCTTGGCCACGAGAACGCCGGATGGGTTGACTCAGTCGGCTACGGCGTCACCACCGTCTCGAAGGGCGATGCCGTTGTGGTCTACGGCGCCTGGGGATGCGGCAAGTGCAGCCGGTGCCGGCAGGGCTTCGAGAACTACTGCGAGAATCAGGCCGAGGCACCAGTCGTAAACGGCGGCGGTGGGCTTGGTCTCGACGGCGGAATGGCCGAGTACCTGCTGGTGCCCGCTGAGCGGCTGCTTCTCCGCCTGCCCGATGGGCTTGACCCGGCTACTGCGGCAGCGCTCACCGACGCTGGCCTAACGCCGTACCACGCGATCCGCCGGTCATGGTTGAAGATGGCGCCGACGTCGACCGTCGTGGTGGTTGGTGTTGGTGGTCTCGGGCACGTAGCGGTCCAGTTGGTGAAGGCGACGACCGCGGCGAAGGTGATCGCCGTCGACAATCGGCAGGAGGCGCTGGAACTGGCAACAAAGGTGGGTGCCGACCATGTCGTCATATCGGACGATCAGGCGGGCGGCGCCGTCAAGGACCTCACTCACGGCCACGGCGCCGACGTGCTTTTGGACTTTGTCGGAACCGAGGCGACGATCGAACTCGCGCGCAGCGCCGCACGCACGCTCGCTGACGTGACGATCGTCGGCCTCGCCGGCGGCACCGTGCCGCTGTCGTTCTTCTCGCAGCCGTACGAGGTCAGTATCCAGACAACATACTGGGGATCCCGTTTTGAGCTGGCCGAGCTCATCGACTTGGCGGCCAGAGGGCTAGTGCACGTCGAGTCGACCACCTACTCGCTCGACAACGCAGCGCAGGCCTACCGCGACCTGCAGCATGGGAACGTGCGCGGTCGTGCCATCGTCGTGCCCTGACCGCACGCAAGGTGGGTGTGTCGCCGACCCGGCCTCCTGAAGCAAACATCGTTGCGAAAGGCCTTCCCGACTCGTGACCGCAGACGCTGAAGCTGACCGACTCGCGCGCATCGACGGGACCTGAGCCGACGCAATGGACAACAAGCTGTTCGATCCTGACCTGCTCAGCGAAGCCTGGAATCAGTTGCACCCGTCGCATCGTGAGCTGATTCGAAAGGCCCATCACCTGGGATGGACGACGGGCCAAATCGCTGCCGATCTGAATGTCGCGGAGTCCCTCGTGAAGTCCCAGCTTCACTACGCCCTACACGCCATGCGCCTCAGTTTGACCGACCTGACGCTGCGTTCGCGAACAACATTCAAACGCAACAGCTCTGGCCGGACCCCATGAACTGGTCCACGAGGTAGGTACCCGCGTCTTGGGGGCGAAGCGGTCGCTGCGGTCGCGGCGGGCCTGGCTCGCAGGCCGGCCATTCACGTCACGGTTTGTCGAGGATGAGCTTGCCGACTGTTTGTTTGGATTCCAGCAGTTCCTGTGCCCGCGGGGCGGCGCACAGCGGGACGACCGTGTCAACGACCACGCGGATCGCGCACGCGTCGAACAGAGGCAACACATCTCGCGTGACGCCAGCCACGACGGGCCATTACGGGGCTGTCGCTGCAGCGTGGGCGGCCGCCCACCGGGCAATGCTCTGCGCATACAAAGGTGTCTCCAGCCGGCAGTGTCGTCCCGACGCCTCCTGTCGGGCTTCTGCGGCTTCCGGGAAAGTCTGCCCATTCTTGGTGATGAACTCCAGAAAGTCCTCGGTGGGATGTGAGGTCACCGTGTTGGTGTAACGGCACTGATCACCGTCGAGCTGCTCCATCAGCAGTTCCCAGATCACTTGCGTGCTCGTCCACCCAAGCGGTGTCAGGACATCCGACAGCGACACCATCTTGCAGTAGTGGGGCTCGGCGACTTCGAAGCGATACTGCTGCACGACCAGGCCCGTGCCGATCACCTCCACGTTGATCGACATCGGGGTCCCGTCGTCGTCGACGGTATAGCCGGCTGCCTTGTGATCCGGCGGTGCACACCGCTGGTACTCGTGCGTCGGCAACGTTTTCAGCCATTGCGCAATATCAACATGGTCAAAGGGCGCTTCCACCTCGGCGGTGACCACAGCGTGCGACAGCACCAAATCTTCGCGAACCTTCGCGCTCATCGACTACTCCCTTCGATGCGTTCGACGCGCAGTGCAACCACACCCGCGGCTACCAATTAAGTCCATCCTGACGCCGGCGCGCGCGGCCGTCGCTGTGGTCTGACACAACGTGGCCGTGCGGGCGGTGTAGCGGCGAACACAATGAGCTAATTCGGGCACTGTCGGCGGGAGGTTGTTTGTCTTCAGATTTACTGTCGCACAATGCATTTCACATCCACAGACCCGATTGCACGTCTCACCAGCGGCGCTCCGCACATCGCCGGCACCGCGGTAGCGTCCGTGGCCAGCCGTGCCCATAACGACGACCTATGAGATGAGTCATGCTGAAGCAATTGCCGCCCACCATCGTTGAGTTCATCGGCGGAGTCAACGCCTTCGATACTGGCCCGTATCATGGCGACTTTCGCCGATGACGTTATGGTTAGCGACAATCACCGCGAATTCCGTGGGGGGAACCGATGATCATTGGCTGTCATGTTCATTGTCTTACACCACCCCGGTGACCGGCATGGTCCGGGCGGCAAATGAGCGTAGTGGCAAGCCTTTCCGGCGGAAGGGGCCTCGCGCTATACGCGCGCGGCGCCACAGGATGTACGCGCAGCTCACGTGCCCAACCAGGCACGCCAGCAGCACCGCTCTGAGCACCCACAGCACACCGGAATACGGAACTACCGGTTCGAGCAGGTGTCGCAGCCACACGGCGTAGCCGTCGAACTCCTGCGGGCCGAGATAGGCCTTCAGATTGCCGAGCATGTGCACCAGCACGAAGAGGCCGAAGACCAGGCCAGTCACGGCCATCACCTGCTTGCATGCGAAATCCGACGGCCTTCGGCGTACCGGCGGGCCCGCGGCCGGTTTGTGGGTGCCCGCGGGCGTGGGCGGGTCCAGTGTTGCTTTCATCGAATCTCTCTGCTGCCATTGGTTGTTGTGAGAGCGATGGCCTGGTCGCCGACACAATGCGCCGTTGTTTACGCGTCCCGTCGATGGCACAATCGTCGCCACGCTTCTGTTATGCGTCGATGTGCTGTGGAACAGTCCCAGTGGGTTGCTTGATGTCGTCGCGAACATTGCAACCGCGCGATTGTTGGCGGGTACCACGAAAAGGTCAGCGACGTTGTGAGGATCGGTATCGACAAGGGGTGACGGCTTCGAGCAGGCTCGAGTTGGCAATGTAGAGCGGAAGCGGAGCATTGGAGCAACGACATGAACGGCCCCGTACGCACCTACGACTGGCCATCCCTGATGGTGGACGAATGGACGGCCACCCGCGACACCTTGCATATGTGGACCCAGATCGTCGGCAAGATCCGCATGGTTCACATGCCGCTGATAAACCACTGGTGGCAAGTGACGTTGTATGTGAGTCCACGGGGATTGACCACCGGTGCAGCCCCAAACGGGGACGCGGTCTTCGACATGGAATTCGACTTCGTCAGCCATATGCTCGTGATCCGGCATAGTGACGGGGGTCAGAAGACAGTGCCGTTAGCGGCCAAACCGGTCGCCGAGTTTTACGGAGAGACGCTCTCGGCGCTCGACAGCCTCGGTATCGAATCGCATATCATCGGCAAGCCCAACGAGGTAGAACCCGCTATTCCGTTCGCTGAGGACTACCAGCACGCTGAATACGATCCCGATGCGGCGCGCGTGTTCTGGCAGCAGCTGGTGCAGGCGCACCGGGTCATGACCAAGTTCCGCGCGGCGTTCGTCGGAAAGGCCAGCCCGGTCCAATTCTTCTGGGGTGCTTTGGATTTAGCTTGTACCCGATTCTCCGGGCGGCCCGCCCCCCTACACCCGGGAGGGGCTCCAAACTGCCCGGACTGGGTGATGGCTGAGGGCTACTCACGCGAACTCAGCAGCTGCGGCTTTTGGCCCGGAGGCGGCAAAGAGGGCGCGTTCTACTCCTACGCATACCCGGAGCCGGAGCGTTTCTCCGCCCACCGCGTCGAGCCTGACGCCGCCTACTACAGCCAAGAACTCAAAGAATTCCTGCTGCCCTATGAAGCCGTACGCACTGCCGATGACCCCGACCGCGCGGTCGCCCGGTTCTTGCAGACCACGTACGAGGCTGCGGCGGAACTCGGCGGCTGGGACCGCGGCGCACTTGAGGAAGACCCGAACCGCCTGCCGCCACTGTCCATGCGCCACAGCTAGTTCGCGCATGCGTGGCGTCGGACGTGCGCCGACTCCTCGATGTATACGAACGGTGCTTGCGTCGGACAGCGCCGTTGTTCACCCGCACTGAATAAGAGCACCGGCGTTGTAAACGTCGACGTCGACGAGGGCCATGGCCTCCAGCAGGCTCGAATTGCCGACGGGGAACAGAACCGAAGCGATGCAACCCATGAACGGAATTGGCAGCCTTTTACAAGGGCCGCTGGTGGGAGAGTCACGCCTGGATGCCCCACGCAATCGAAAGGAAACAACATGAGCAGCAGTACTTTAGCCACACCAAAAGCGACTCCAGGCTTCGACGTCAACGCGCACTTCCGCTCCGTCATGAACCAACTCGGGCTCTCCCCGGAAGACACCGGAGGCACCATCACCTTCGTCGGCGAGGATCCGATTTTCCCGAGTGTGCATCGGCTCGGAGCTTGCATCGGAATCCCGATCATGGCCGGGGCGGCGGGGATTGCCGATATCTGGCGCCAGCGCAGCGGACGCGGCCAGGACCTGACCCTTGACCTGCGCAAGGCCATCCACGGTATCAACCCCATGTACAAATTCATGCCCACGATCAACGGCTACCCCTATCAGCTGCCATATTTCATCGGCAACCCGATGGGATTCGATCTGTACCGGACCAAGGACGGCCGCTTCTTCCTGCCGACGGGGGCCTACCCGCGCCTGCTGGCCGGCATGTGCACGTTTTTACGGTGCTCGCCGGACAAGGACAGCATCGCCAAAGCCGTGTCCCAGTGGGACAGTGCGGAACTCGATGAGGCAGCGGCCGCGGCAGGGCTCGTTTTCGCCGTCGTCCGCACGCCCGAAGAGTGGGCAGCGCACCCTCAGGGCAAACAGCTGGCCGAAAAGCCGGTGGTGGAAATCGTCAAGATCGGTGACAGCGATCCCGAGCCGTTCACACCGGCGGCGCGTCCGCTGTCGGGGCTTCGGGTGTTGTCGGCAACCCATGTGATCGCCGGCAATGTCATGTCCCGCACGCTGGCCGAGCACGGCGCCGAGGTGCTGCAGATCGCCCACCCCGAAGAGTTTGAGCACGAGGCCCTGATACAAGACCCGTGCGCCGGGTTCACCTCGAATGCGTGGCTGGACCTCAACCAGGCCGACGCCCGGCAAAAGGCCTACGAACTGGCCGCCGGCGCGGATGTGTTCGTCGAAAGCTACCGCACCCGCAAGATTTCGAGCCTCGGTCTGTCACCCGAGGAACTGGCCGCCCGCCGCCCCGGCATCGTCTACGCCTCGGCGCGCTGCTACACCTACGACGGGCCATGGGCCAACCGGGCGGGCTTCGACATGGAAGCCCTGTGTGTCACCGGGTTCACCACCGAAGAGGGCACCCCCGAAGAGCCCAAGTTTCCCCCGACCCACGTCATGAACGACTACATCGCCGGCTACCTCGGCGCGGCCGGCATCCAAGCCGCGCTCATCCGGCGGGCCAAAGAAGGCGGCAGCTACCACGTTCGCGTCAACCTGGCCCGTGCCGCGATGTTCTTCATGTCCCTGGGCACATTCGACAAGAACGCCCCAGCGCCCACCGGTGAGCAACACCAAATCCTGGTGCCGGACAGCATCACCGCGCAAACCCCCTACGGAGAACTGGTCCGACTCGCCCCACCCGTGAAGTTCTCCGAAACCAAGCCCTACTGGGAAGACCCGGTACTCGTGGTGCGCGGGTCAAGCAAGCCGGAATGGAAGAACAGCTGAAGCCACCGTTCTGGGAATGTCGAAATCCCTTGCCCAAATGACAGTGTCAACGTCGTGTGAAGCAGCTTCGTGGCAGCCAGCAGTGCCTGGGCATCATGTTCGACTATCCCGCTGGCATACCCGGCCACCCAGGTGAACAGCGGGATCGCCGGCCGCTCACGGTCACCTTTCCCTCCACACGGTGAAAACCCACGTCCACAATGCGTTCGCCAAGCTGGGCATCAACTCCCGCGAACAATTGACGCTGCTCATGCGCGGGTCTGAGTGACCAACCCGTCGAATACCCGGCCCGCCTAGTACTACAGCCTCTACTAGTGCACCGATGAACTGGCGGTTGTGCTTGCCCGCGCGATCACCCGCCGTTCGTGGTTGTCGCCGCTGATGTTCGGCTGTCGGCGCTGAGGCGCTGCCCCAGTTCGCGTGCGCGCTGAGCAACATCCCGTGTGTTCCGCGTAGACGGCGGATGCCTACAATGACTGCACTGCAGCGGCAGCCCAGCAAACGGTAGACAGGACACCCGTGGGGCCTTCAACGGGCCGATCTGACGTCGGCGGCCAGCGGCTCGCAATTCCGCCGATTCGGGGGCGGGCGGGCGAGTTGAAGGTGATCGGCGCGTTGGTGACGGCGCTGGGGCAGGGGCGCGGGGGTGTGCTGGTCATCGAGGGCCCGCCGGGCATTGGAAAGAGTCGGTTGCTGACCGAGGTGATGGCGCTGGCCGACAACGGCGGGGTGCGCACCTTGTTCGGGGAGGCATTCGAGTATCAGCAGACGGTGCCGTTTTTCGCGCTGTTCATGGCCACCCTGCACGCCGATCCCCCGGTGGGAGACGCGGGGGCGTTGCGCCGGCTGGGTGGCTCGGCGGATCTGCGCTATTGGGTGGTGCACGATCTGGCCGACGCGATTCATGCGGCGGCTGCGGAAACCCCGCTGGCGATTGTGCTCGAGGACATCCACTGGGCCGATAACAGCACGCTGTTGGCGCTGCGTTCACTGGCCACCGCGCAGCGGGATGTGGCCCTGTTGTGGGTTTTGACCGCCCGCACCGGGGCTGGCGGGCCGGGGGTGCAGGAGACGTTGTCGGTGCTGCAACGCGCGGATGCCGCAGTGGTGCGGGTGGGCGCTATGTCGCCGGGCGCGGTCGCCGAGATGGTGTGCGACGCGGTGCGGGCGAACGCCGATGCGTCGCTGCTGACTCTGGCCGCCAAGGCGCACGGAAATCCGTTCCTGGTCAGCGAGCTGGTCGGGGGTCTGGGCGAGGAGGGCCGGCTCAACGTGAGCGCCGGGCGTGCGGTGGCCACCGGGCACGACTTGCCGCGCCGTTTGGGCGCCGGTATGCAGCAGCGCCTCGACCACCTCTCGGCCGATGCTGGCGAGGTGGTGCGGGTGGCCGCGGTGTTGCCGGATCGGTTCTCGGCGGGTCTGTTGGCCGCGATGCTGGACCGCCAGCCGGCGTCGCTGATGGCGGCTGTGGCAGAGGCGGTGTGCGCGGATCTGCTCGTCGAAGACGGTGAGCAGTTGAGGTTTCGGCACGACTTGTTGCGCGAGGCCGCCCGACAGTCGTTGCCGCAGTCGCTGCGGCGCGCGATGGAGCGCCAGTCGGCGTCGGTCATGCTGAGTATGGGCGCGGCGCCGGCGGAGGTGGCCACGCAGCTGGCGCGCAGCGCTGAGCCGGGGGACAGGGAGGCGACCGGTGCGCTGCGGCAGGCCGCGCAATCAGTTGGCCACACCGATGCGAGTGCGGCCGCGGACTTGAGCAAGCGCGCGCTGGAACTGCTGCCCGCCCAAGACCCTGACCACGGGCAACTGGTCGCCGAAACGGTGGGGTTGCTCAACCGCGCCAGCCGCTATCAGGAGGCCGAAGAGTTGGCCGTTGCGGCGCTCTTGGAGGCGGCGTCGCCCCAAGAGGAGGCCGAAATTCGCCTGCGCCTCGCGACGAAGAATACGCACAGTACGCAGCGGCGCATCGAGGAGAATCGTCGAGCGCTGCAGTTGGACGACATCAGCGAGGTCACCCGCGCACGGCATCTGGCGTGGCTGGCCTACAACCTGATTTTTCAGAAGCAAGGTGGGCAACAGCGCGCGGCGGCCAATGAGGCTGCCGTGGCCGCGGCATCGACCGGTGATCTCGAGGCCACGATCCTGGCCAACCTCACCCTGGCTTTGCTCGACTGTGGCGACGGGTACGCGGGCCGCGCCCTAGGTCGCCTCGCGGAGGTTTGCGCGCTCGCCACTCACGAGTAATGCGACCGCAGCTCATGACTTAGCCGCAAACCACTACGCGATCCTGCTGGCGCTGGTCGGCCGGTTGGACGACGCTGCGGCCCAGGTCGCCGATGGAATAGAGCAAGCCCGCCGGGAAGGCAACGCGATGGCCCTGGATATCTGGGTCACGATGGACGGGATTGTCCACTTAACTGCGGGCCGGTTGTCTGCTGCGCGCCTGCCGCCCCCGCAGCGGACAATCATGACCGAGCTGGACATGATCCGCATGGTGATTCTGGCCGAGGTGGCGGTGCGCACCGATGACCGAACGTTGTTGCAGCAGATGGTCAATGACGCGTACGATGCCTACTCCACTGGCTCATCTGTCGTACGTCGGGGAGCGGCGAATGTGCTCGCGCTGGCGGCGTGGCAGCGCGACGATGTCCACGACGCGATGCGCTGGCTGGGCGGCGACATCACGTTGTTCGAATCACCAATCTGGCCCCAGGTCTTAGATCGGGTGATCTTCAACGCGCGGGTTGCGTCGGCCGCCGGTGATGCCGGCTTGCGCGCACGTGTCCTGCAGGCCACGGACCTGCTCGAGCGTGAGCGGCCGGCGATCCCGTTGTTCACGGGGGTGGCCGGCTATGCCCGCGGGATACTCGAACGTGATGCCCAAGCACTGCTGGCTGCCGCGGAGCTGCTTCACTCGTCGCCGCGGCCGCTTCTTTACGCCGCAGCTGCCGAGGACGCCGGCGCTGAACTCGCACGCATCGACCAGGGTGACAAGGCGCTCGATCAGCTGAACGCCGCATTCGACACCTACATGGAGCACGAAGCGCTCGCCGATGCGCGCCGGGTGGGCCGCGAGTTGCGCCGGTTAGGTGTGGAACGCCGCATCGTCAGCCAGCCGCGGGCAAAAACGGGCTGGGACAGCCTCACCGACTCCGAGCTCACGGTGGTCAACCTGATCGCACAAGGCGTGACCAACCGCGACGTCGCCGAGCAGCTGCACCTTTCCCTACATACGGTGAAAACCCACGTCCACAATGCGTTCGCCAAGCTGGGCATCAACTCCCGCGAACAATTGACGCAGCTCATGCGTGGATCTGAGTGACCAGCCCGTCAAATACCGGTCCGCCTAGTACTACATCCATGCGGCCCTAAACATCAATCCTCGGGCGATGGTGCTGGGCTGCCCGTGCGGCGACCGTGGTAGTTGTCACCAGCCGGGTCAGCTGGCACACATCGAAAATACGAGGTTGAGAAATGACGATCGAGATAACGGGAGCGCCTGAGCCGCCCGCGTCCGACCCGCCGGACGCATTGCAGCAGGACGGCGTTCAAAAGCAGGACCAGGCTTCCGACACGACGGTTCTGATCACCGAGGCAGAGGTGGCCCTCGGCACTGCGGCAGCAACCGGTGTGCGACGGAAGGACCGTCGGTGGGTTGCGCTACTGAGCCGGATCTTCGTGGCCGCGCCGAAGGAATCACGCCCGAAGCGGCGTCCTTACCAACCCCGCATGGCGTATCTGGAACACGCGCGAATGGCACGCGAGATGGAGCGACTGTGAGTCCTTTCGTGGTTGCGTTGGCGGCCGCGCTGGCGCTGGTGACGGCGATCGGTGTGCACCAAGTCCAGCGGCGACTCGAGCGATGGCCGAGGCAAAGCCACACCCCTCCGGTGAGCACACCAGAGAAAGAACGAAAATGCTGAATGCAGCGTATGGAGTGCTGGCGATGCTGCCGGTGGTGTTCGGTGTCGCCGGGTACGTGATGGTGTCCCGATGACCGCAAACTCGCCTAGCTCGGTCGCCGAATCAGCAAGTAGCACTATCGATCCCGACGCGCGGGCAAGACGCGCGAACGATGGCGAACTGAGCGCAGGGTTTCAATCTGACCTGACGATTGATGAGGATGCGGTGGACGGACTCTTAACCGCCGAGGAATTTCCAACCGAGCGACTCGACGAGTCCGTCGACAATGTCGCGCTGTACGCGAAGTATCGCCGGCTCGCCGCCGAACAGGCCGCGTTGCGCCGACTGCCACGCTGGTCGCGCAGGGAGCCGAACCTATGGAGGTATTCGGCGCGGTGGCCGACGAGATGCGCCGATGCGTGTCTGCGGTCACTGCCGGATTGTGGCGCTTCGAGACGGATGGCGAGATTACCATCGTGGCCGCCGCCGATTCCGCGGCGCTGGCGCGATGGCCGGTGGGCACCCGAACGCCGGTGGAAGGCAACACCCTCGCGGCGCTGGTGCAACGCAGCGGCCGGCCCGCACGGATGGACAGCTATGACAACGTCGCCGGGTCGTTCGCTGCTCGTGTGCGCGCGGTGGGCGTGCGCTCGGCGGTGGGGGTGCCGATCATCGTTGATGGACGCGTATGGGGCCTGGCGGCGGTCGGTTCCCTGCAGCCCGACCCTATGCCAGCCGACACCGAGGTGCGCATCGGCCGCTTCGCCGAACTGATCGCTACTGCTGTGGTGGCCGGTTATCGCGACGAGCAGAAACGGCAACTCCTGGCTGAGGGGTCACGACGTTCGAATCTGATTGACTCTCTACTGGAGGGACGAGCTTTCGACGAGTGGAGCCTGCGGGAGGTCGCCGGCCAGCTTCGGCTGCCGATCAATGGTCCTTTTGTGGTCGTCGCCGCCCACGTTCCCGCCGGGGGTGATGAGCCGCTCCGCGAGATCGAGTCGAAGCTGCGTAGCCTTGACATCTTTTCGGCGTGGCGGCTGCTGCCTGATGTGCAGGTCGGGATCGTGCACGTCGCGTCCGACCGAAAACTCGACAGGGCTGTTGCCTTGGTGTCTCGGATGACCACCGCGCGGGTGGGGGTCAGTGCGGCCTTCGGGGATCTGCGCGATACGCCACGAGCCCTGCATGTGGCAAGAGTGATGTTGCGGGGCCCGACCGATTCCACATCCTCGGTCGCGGTGTTCGACGGCTCCATCCTGGCCACCGCTGCCATGAGCGCGCCGGGGGTGATGGTCAAAACGGTCGGCGCTGCGTTGGACTGCTTCGGGGACCTTGCCGACGAGGAGCGGGAGTTGCTTTTCGAAACGTTTCGGGTGTGGCAGGACACTGATGCGTCGGTGGGCGGTGCGGCTGAGGTGCTTATTTGCCACCCGAACACGGTCCGCCACCGGTTGCGTCGGATCGAGAAACGTACCGGCCGATCCCTTTCGCGGCCAAGGGATGTCGCCGAAATGTGTTTGGCGTTCGAGGTACATCGCCGTCTATGTAGCCGAAACCCATTGAGGCTGTGGATGAGCGGAAGGCCGCCACGATAACGATCTGTCCGGCAGGTGCCGGTTCGTAACGTGCAGGTTTGTAGCTGCCAATCACGGCTGGTAGTAGCGTCCGTAACTCTAGCGAGCCGGATAACGAACAGGGCACGCGTGTCTGTAATTCAACACCACCGAGACCGCGGTGGTCGACAAGCCTGCCAAGGCGGAAGAGCACGACCACCGCCACGGTCACGCGCACTAAAAGGCGCACCACACGGAACACCCCCGGTCCAGCCGGGGGTGTTCCGTTTTGCAACCGGTCAGGTCGTGGAGCCAGGGTCATGGAGCAGTACCCGGTACCACTCCGCTGGCGGTATACCGAGGATGGTCATTATCGAGCCCCTACCACCACGCACTACCCCTACGCAGGCCTACACCACCCTGCCCAAAGCCAGCCCACCCGGCATCGAACCCCGACCCCACTTCCGCATCCGCCACGACACGTCGATGACTGCGGCAAACTCACCCTGCGCAACGCCAGCCGACTCCATCACCTCGGCATCGGCCGTTCTCACGCCGGCACCAAAGTCCTCATCCTGATCATCGCCACCACCGCCGCCATCGATTACTGGATCGCGCCCCGCTGTAGTTTCGCCCGACTAGGCGTCGTGGAGCGCCAGTCATCGCCCACAGAAGACGATGACGCGCGTCTTTGTTTCGCGCGGACAATGGCATGGCCGAGGCTTGGGCTTAGTCTTTCGGCCATGCCAGGCGACGAGGTGCAGAAACGGGTCGCTAAGGTGGCGAAAGTGCTCTACCAGCGCACCGATGAACTGGCGGTTCTGCTTGCCCGCACATCACCCGCCGTTCGTGGTCGTCGCCGCGGATGTTCGGCTGTCGGCGCCGAGGCGCTGCCTCAGATTGCGTGCACGCTGAGCAGCATCGACGTGTATTCCGCGTAGACGGGCGGATGCCTACAATGACGTGCACTGCAGCGGCAGTCCAATAAACGGTAGACAGGACCACTCCGTGCGGCCTTCAACCGGCCTATTCGATGTCGGCGGCCAGCGGCTCGCAACTCCGCCGATTCGCGGGCGGGCGGGCGAGTTGAAGGTGATTGGCGCGTTGGTGACGGCGCTGGTGCAGGGGCGTGGGGGTGTGCTGGTCATCGAGGGCCCGCCGGGCATTGGGAAGAGTCGGTTGCTGACCGAGGTGATGGCGCTGGCCGACAAAGCCGGGGTGCGCACCTTGTTCGGTGAGGCGTTCGAGTATCAGCAGACGGTGCCGTTTTTCTCGCTGTTCATGGCGACGTTGCGCGCCGATCCCCCGGTCGGAGACGCCGACGCGCTGCGCCGGCTGGGCGGCTCGGCGGATCTGCGCTATTGGGTGGTGCACGATCTGGCCGACGCGATTGGTGCGGCGGCGGCACAGACGCCGCTGGCGATTGTGCTAGAGGACATCCACTGGGCCGATAACGGCACGTTGTTGGCGCTGCGGTCGCTGGCCCCCGCGCGGCCGGAGGTGGCGGTGCTGTGGGTGCTGACCGCGCGCACCGGGGCCGGCGGGCCAGGGGTGCGGGAGACCTTGTCGGAGCTGCAACGCGCGGATGCCGCAGTTGTGCGGGTGGCCGCCATGTCGCCGGGCGCGGTCGCCGAGATGGTCTCCGACGCGGTGCGGGCCAACGCCGATGAGTCGCTGCTGAATCTGGCCGCCAAGGCGCACGGAAATCCATTCCTGGTCAGCGAGCTGGTCGGGGGGCTGGGCGAGGAGGGCCGGCTCAATGTCAGCGGCGGGCGTGCGATGGCCACCGGACATGCGCTGCCGCGCCGGTTGGGCGCGGGTATGCAGCAGCGACTCGACCACCTCTCCAGCGGTGCTGGCGAGGTGGTGCGGGTGGCTGCGGTGCTGCCGGACCGGTTCTCGGCTGGCCTGCTGGCCGCGATGCTGGACCGTCAGCCGGCGTCATTGATGGCGGCTGTCGGGGAGGCGGTGCGCGCGGATCTGCTGGTCGAAGACGATGAGCAGTTGAGGTTTCGGCACGACTTGTTGCGCGAGGCCACCCGGCAGTCCTTACCGGAGTCGCTGCGCCGGGCGATGGAGCGCCAATCGGCGTCGATCATGCTGAGTCTGGGCGCGGCGCCGGCCGAGGTGGCCACGCAGCTGGCGCGCAGCGCCGAGCCGGGTGACCGGGAGGCGACCGGTGCGCTGCGGGCGGCCGCGCAATCGGTTGGCCACAGTGATGCCAGTGCGGCCGCGGACTTGAGCAAGCGCGCGTTGGAGCTGTTGGCCGCCGATGACGCTGACCATGGGCTACTGGTCGCCGAAACGGTGGGGTTGCTCAACCGAGCCAGCCGCTATGAGGAGGCCGAACAGTTGGCCGTGGCGGCGCTCTCGGAGGTGGCGTCGCCCGAAGAGGAGGCCGAGATTCGTCTGCGCCTGGCCACGTTCAATAAGCACAGTGCACAGCGGCGCATCGAGGAGAACCGTCGAGCGCTGCGGCTGCTGGACATCAGCGAGGTGACCCGGGCACGGCATCTGGGGTGGCTGGCCTACAACCTGGCGTTCCACGACCAACGTGGGGAACGGCGCGCGGCGGCCCAAGAGGCTGCCGCGGCCGCGGCATCGACCGGTGATCTCGAGGCCAGGATCGTGGCCGGTGTCACGCTCGCTTTGCTCGACTGTGGTGACGGGTACGCGGGCCGCGCCCTACGCCACCTCGAGGAGCTTTGGGCGCTCGCCCGCACGAGTGATGCGTGCGAGCGCTCAGCTCATGACTTTGCCGCAATCCAGTACGCGCTGCTGCTGGCGGTGGTCGGCCGGTTGGACGAGGCTGCGGCCCAGGTCGCCGACGGAACAGAGCAAGCCCGCCGGGAAGGCAACGCGATGGCCCTTGCAATCTGGGCCACGTGGGACGGGGTTGTCCACTTAACTGCGGGCCGGTTGTCTGCTGCCCGCGCCGCAGCTGAATCCCTGCCGCCCCCACAGCGGACAGCCGTGACCGAGCTGGACATGGTCCGCATGGTGATTCTGGCCGAGGTGGCGGCGCGTACCGATGACCGAACGTTGTTGCAGCAGGTGGTTAATGACGCGCGCGACGCCTACTCCACTGGCTCATCTGCGGTAGGTCGGGGAGCGGCGCACGTGCTCGCGCTGGCGGCGTGGCAGCGCGACGACGTTCATGACGCGATGCGCTGGCTGGGCGGCGACATCAAGCTGTTCGAATCACCAATCTGGCCCCAGGTCTTAGATCGGGTGATCTTCAGTGCGCGGGTTGCCTCGGCGGCCGGTGATGCCGGCTTGCGCGCACGTGTCCTGCAGGCCACGGACCTGCTCGAGCGTGAGCAGCCGGCGATCCCGTTGTTCACGGGGGTGGCCGGATATGCCCGCGGGATCCTCGAACGTGATGCCCAAGCACTGCTGGCTGCCGCGGACGTGCTTCACTCGTCGTCGCGGCCGCTTTTTTGCGCCGCAGCTGCCGAGGACGCGGGCGGTGAACTCGCGCGCACCGATCGTGGTGACAAGGCGCTGGATCAGCTCAATGCCGCATTCGACACCTACATGGAGCACGAAGCCGTCGCTGATGCGCGCCGGGTGGGCCGCGAGTTGCGCCGGTTAGGTGTGGAACGTCGCATTGTCAGCCAGCCGCGGGCAAAAACGGGCTGGGACAGCCTCACCGACTCCGAGCTCACGGTGGTCAATCTGATCGCACAAGGCGTGACCAACCGCGACGTCGCCGAGCAGCTGCACCTTTCCCTACATACGGTGAAAACTCACGTCCACAATGCGTTCGCCAAACTGGGCATCAACTCCCGCGAACAATTGACGCGGCTCACGCGCGGCTCTGACTGACCCGCCCGTCAAATACCGGGTCCGCCTAGTACTACATCCATGCGGAGGTGTCGTCGTTCGTGGTGGACGGTTGAAGATGAAGCCACACGTCGTAGACCAAGCGACGTAGCTCTACGCCGACAGTCTGTCACTCGAAGCGATCGGGCCAGCGGCTAGGCACCGATGGCGACACCGTGCGCAAAGCGCTCAAGAAGCCGGCGCGAAGCTCCAGCGACACCCACCGCCGCCATCGATGACGGGATCGCGCCCCGCAGTCCGCTCGCCCGACTAGGCGCTCGTGGAGCGCTAGTCGTCGCCCAACCGATGAATTGGCGGTTGTGCTTGCCCGCGCGATCACTCGCCGTTCGTGGTCGTCGCCGCTGATGTTCTGCTGTCGGTGCCGAGGCGCTGCCCCAGTTCGCGTGCACGTTGAGCAACATCGCCGTGTGTTACGCGTAGACGGGCGGATGCCTACAATGACGTGCACTGCAGCGGCAGTCCAGCAAACGGCAGACAGGACACCTCGTGCGGCCTTCAACCGGCCGATTTGATGTCGGCGCCGAGCGGCTCGCAACTCCGCCGATTCGGGGCCGGGCGGCCGAGTTGAAGGTGATCGGCGCGCTGGTGACGGCGCTGGGGCAGGGGCGCGGGGGTGTGCTGGTCATCGAGGGCCCGCCCGGGATTGGGAAAAGTCGGCTACTGACCGAGGTGATGGCGCTGGCCGACACGGGCGGGGTGCGCACCTTGTTCGGTGAGGCATTCGAGTATCAGCAGACGGTGCCGTTTTTCTCGCTGTTCATGGCGACCCTGCGCGCCGATCCCCCGGTCGGAGACGCCGACGCGTTGCGCCGGCTGGGCGGCTCGGAAGATCTGCGCTATTGGGTGGTGGACGATCTGGCCGACGCGATTCATGCGGCGGCGGCACAGACCCCGCTGGCGATTGTGCTGGAGGACATCCACTGGGCCGATAACAGCACCCTGTTGGCGCTGCGGTCGCTGGCCACCGCGCGCCCGGATGTGGCGGTGCTGTGGGTTTTAACCGCCCGCACCGGAGCGGGCGGGCCGGCCGTCCAGGAGACCTTGTCGGTGCTGCAACGGACCAATGCCGCATTTCTGCGGGTGCCCGCGATGACGGCGGGCGCGGTCGCCGAGATGGTTCACGACGTCGTGCGGGCGAGCGCGGATGAGTCGTTGTTGAATCTGGCCGCCAAGGCGCACGGGAATCCATTCCTGGTCAGGGAGCTGGTGGGGGGTCTGGGCGAGGAGGGCCGGCTCAAGGTGAGCGGCGGGCGTGCGGTGGCCACCGGGCATGCGCTGCCGCGACGTCTGGGCGCGGGTATGCAGCAGCGCCTGGACCTGCTCTCCGAGGGTGCTTCAGATGTGGTGCGGGTGGCTGCGGTGCTGCCGGACCGGTTCTCGGCTGGTCTGCTGGCCGCGATGCTGGAACGTCAGCCGGCGTCGTTGATGGCGGCTGTCCAGGAGGCGGTGCGCGCGGATCTGCTCGTCGAAGACGGTGAGCAGTTGAGGTTTCGGCACGACTTGCTGCGCGAGACCACCCGGCAGTCGTTGCCGCAGTCGCTGCGGCGCGCCATGGAGCGCCAATCGGCGTCGGTCATGCTCAGGATGGGCGCGGCCCCGGCCGAGGTGGCCACGCAGCTGGCGCGCAGCGCCGAGCACGGAGACCGGGAGGCGATCAGTGCGCTGCGGCAAGCCGCCCAATCAATTGGCGACAGTGATGCCAGTGCGGCCGCGGACGTGAGCAAGCGCGCGTTGGAGCTGTTGCCCGCCGATGACCCTGAGCACGGGCAATTGGTCGCCGAAACGGTGGGTTTGCTCAACCGGGCCAGCCGCTATGAGGAGGCCGAAGAGTTGGCCGTTGCGGCGCTCTCGGAGGTGGCGTCACCGCAAGAGGAGGCCGAGATTCGCCTGCGCCTCCCGACGATCAATAGGCACAGCACCCAGCGGCGCGTCGAGGAGAACCGCCGAGCGCTGCAGTTGCGCGACATCAGCGAGGTCACCCGGGCGCGGCATCTGGCGTGGCTGGCCTACAACCTCATGTTTCAAAAACGAGGTGGGCAACGGCGCGCGGCGGCCGACGAGGCTGCCGCGGCCGCGGCATCGACCGGTGATCTCGAGGCCACGATCATGGCCAACCTCACCCTCGCTGTGCTCGATGGTGGGGAGGGGTACGCGGGCCGCGCCCTTCGCCGCCTCGAGGAGCTTTGCGCGCTCGCCCGCACGAGTGATGCGACGGCAGCCCATGACATGGCCGCAAACCACTACCCGATCCTGCTGGCGGCGGTCGGCCGATTGGACGATGCTGCCGCCCGGGTCGCCGACGGAATAGAGCAAGCCCACCGGGAGCGGAACGCGATGGCCCTTGCAATCTGGGCCACGATTGACGGGATGGTCCACCTCGCTGCGGGCCGGTTGTCTGCTGCGCGCGCCGCGACCGAATCCCTGCCGCGCCCAGAACGGAAAGGCGTGAGCGAGCCGGACATGGTGCGCATGGTGATTCTGACCGAGGTGGCGGTGCGGACCGATGACCGAAACTTGTTGCAGCAGATGGTCAATGACGCTCGCGACGCCTACTCCACTGGCTCATCTGCGGTACGTCGGGGAGCGGCGCATGTGCTGGCGCTGGCGGCGTGGCAGCGCGACGACGTCCATGACGCGATGCGCTGGCTCGGCGACATCACGCTGTTCGAGACCCCAATCTGGACCGAGGTCTTAGATCGGGTGATCTTCAGTGCCCGGGTTGCGTCGGCAGGCGGCGATGCCGGCTTGCGCGCACGTGTCCTGCAGGCCACGGACCTGCTCGAGCGTGAGCGCCCGGCAATCCCGTTGTTCTCGGCGGTGGCCGGGTATGCGCGCGGGATACTCGAACGTGATGCCCAGGCACTGGTGGCTGCCGCGAAGCTACTTCACTCGTCGTCGCGGCCGCTTCTTTACGCCGCGGCTGCCGAGGACGCCGGCGCTGAACTCGCACGTACCGATCGTAATGACAGTGCGCTGGATCAGCTCAATGCCGCCTTCGACACCTACATGGGCCACGAAGCGCTCGCCGATGCGCGCCGGGTGGGCCGTGAGTTGCGCCGATTAGGTGTGCAACGTCGCATCGTCAGCCCGCGGATAAAAACGGGTTGGGACAGCCTCACCGACGCCGAGCTCACGGTGGTCAACCTGATCGCGCAGGGCGTGACCAACCGCGATGTCGCCGAGCAGCTGCACCTTTCCCTGCATACGGTGAAAACCCACGTCCACAATGCGTTCGCCAAGCTGGGCATCAACTCCCGCGCCCAATTGACGCGGCTCATGCACAGGTCTGATTGACCAACCCGTCAAATACCGGGCCCGCCTAGCACTACATCCATGCGGGCCTAAACATCAATCCTCGGGCGATGGTGCTGGGCTGCCCGTGCGGCGACCGTAGTAGTCGACAACTAATTACGTTCTCATTCGAACGACGGCCGAGGCTAGGCCAGACACCGCGCTCGTGAGCACACGAGGAAAAGAGCGAAAGATGCTGAGTGCAGCGTATGGAATGCTGGCGATGCTGCCAGTGGTGTTCGGTGTCGCCGGGTACGTGATGGTGTCCCGATGACCGCAAACTCGCCTAGCTCGGTCGCCGAATCGGCGAGTAGCACTATCGATCCCGACGCGCAGGCAAGACGCGCGAGCGATAGCCAACTGAGCGCAGGGTTTCAATCTGGCCTGACGATTGATGAGGATGCGGTGGACGGACTCCTAGCCGCCGAGGAATTTCCAACCGAATTCGACGAGAACCTGGGCGATGGCAAGTTGTACGCCGAGTATCGTCGGCTCTCCGCCGAACAGGCCGCCTTGCGCCGACTCGCCACACTCGTGGCGCGGGGCATTGAACCATTGGAGGTTTTTGGCGCGGTCGCCGACGAGATGCGCCGATGTGTGCCTGCGGACACCGCCGGATTGTGGCGCTTCGACACGGATCGCGAGATTACCTTCGTCGCCGCCGCTGCCGATCCCGCAGCGCGGGCAAAATGGCCGTTGGGCACCCGAACTCCGGTGGAAGGCAACACCCTCGCAACGTTGGTACAACGTACCGGCCGGCCCGCACGGATGGACAGCTACGACAACGTTGGCGGGTCGACCGCGGCTCGCGTGCGCGAGGTAGGCGTGCGGGCGGCGGTGGGGGTGCCGATCATCGTTGATGGGCGAGTATGGGGCCTGGCGGCTGTCGGTTCGCTGCAACCTGGCCCTATGCCAGCCGACACCGAGGTGCGCATCAGCCGCTTCGCCGAACTGATCGCTATTGTTCTGGTGGCCGGTTATCGCGACGAGCAGAAGCGGCAGCTCCTGGCTGAGGGGTCACAACGTGCGAATCTGATTGACGCACTGCTTGAGGGACGAGGGTTCGACGAGTGGAGTCTGCGCGAGGTCGCCGGCTCCCTGCGGCTGCCGATCAATGGTCCTTTTGTGGTCGTCGCCGCCCAAGCTCCCACTGTGGGCGATGAGCCGTTACCCGAGATCGAATCGAAGCTGCGGAGCCTGGATATCTTTTCGGCGTGGCGGCAGCTGCCTGACTTTCAGGTCGGGATCGTGCACGTCAAGTCCGACCAGAAACTCGACGTCGTTGTTGCCCTGATGTCTCGGATGACCACTGCGCGGGTGGGGGTCAGTGCGGCCTTCGGAGATCTGCGCGATACGCCACAAGGCCTGCATGTCGCAAGGATGATGTTACGGGGCCCGACCGACTCCACCTCCTCGGTCGCTGTGTTCGACGGCTCCGTCATGGCCACCGCTGCCGTGAGCGCGCCGGAGGTGATGGTCAAGATGGTCGGCGCAGCGTTGGACTGCTTCGGCGACCTTCCCGATGAGGACAGGGAGATGCTGTTCGAAACGTTTCGGGTGTGGCAGGAAACCGACTCGTCGGTGAGCGTCGCCGCTGACCGACTGTATTGTCACCCCAACACCGTGCGCTACCGACTGCGCCGGATCGAGAAACGCACCGGGCGGTCCCTCTCGCGGCCACGCGATCTCGCCGAGCTGTGTCTAACGTTCGAGGTGCATCGCCGGCTTATGTAGCCGGGGCCGAATCAGTTCATTGTTGCGCGGATGGCCCGCCAACATGCTGACAATCGCTGCATGGTAAAATCTTGCAGCGGAACATAATTCGCCAAATCGGCTTGCGTCAACCTCCAACTCCATGGGTTCGCATCCGCGACCGCACAGTTACTGATGTTGGCGCGTAGTGAGCATATGCTGTAAACACCTCTACCGTCTAATGATTCAGCGTCGGCAAAGATCAATTCCGGACCATGTCCCACACGTTGGCAATGTTGGTCACACCACTTTTGTAGTAACGACTTTGTATCTGAAGATAGCGGCGGAGATACACGGTGCGAGCAACATTGAGATGTGCTCGACACCCGCGACTTACGCGACGGATCGTGCACGGTGCCGAGCCGGACCGGGAGGTCAGTACGTGATCTGCTCGTCGAAATTGCAACCATACGATATTTGCGATCTTTGTTGGTGCTGTACGAATCATGTTGTCAATTCTGACTTTCGATGTGTTGCTTCTGGCTGCCGCAGTGAATCAAGTGATCCTTACGCTATCCGGCCGACGACATGCTGACAAATATTGCGTGGCGAATCGGAAGGTCACTGATGTTGCGGACGTTGTTGACCGAGACAATGCGCACTGAGACGTGTTGTCCGCGACGACGTCGACACTGAGCGCAGGCTCATCCGACGATTGATGCAACGGCGAAAAGTGTATGGCCGGTGAAGAATCCGACCACCTGCTGCGACGGCGCGAGATCAGGTTACCAACACGATGCCGACGACATAGGGAGCATCATCATGAGCGACGTTCGGGCTCTACAGGTTTGGAAAGGAAAGCTGAAAGCCGTTGTGCTGACGGCGATTTTGGGCGGCGCGGTGCTGGCGTGGGCCGGCCCGTCGGTGGTTCATGTGACCCCGGCGCACATCCGAGTGCTGGCAGTACCGACGAACGACGACTGCACGACGTGTTACTACTACCGTCATCATCGCAGGCACAGCGGTCCTGCCAGTGCGGGACCGGAAATAGGCCAAAATCCATCAGTTCCACGATCTTAGGCACGGCGGCGCGGATCTCGGGCACAAAAAGCCAGACCCGAAGGATCCGCCGTTGCAGCGGCGCACGATTAGCGAAATATTGTGCGTCTGCCGCTCGTCAACTCCGTCAACGACTGCGCTCCGCCAACTGCCCAGAGGCCAGGAGGAGGCTGACGCGGACTGAGTTAACGGCTGAGTTCAACGGAGCTGTGTTCGTGCGCAGGCTCGATTCCTTCGTGAGTGCGCCCGAGTTTTGGCACGGGCGAGCGCGGCTATCTCTGATTGTTCAGCGAGTCTTGTGACGGCCTCGTGCAGGGTCGTCACTGTGATGGGTTCGATGATGCGGTTTCCTAGGGCGGGGCGGGATTCGTCGGTTTGGTGGCGCGACCAGACCCCGCTGTAGCCCTCTGCAGTGGGACCGATCACGGCCAGCGGTTTGTCGTGTAGCGCACCGTGATTCCACCGTTGCGTCAGCCAGTCGATGGCGTTGTGGACCATCGGGGGTATGTGCCCGTAGTAGTGGGTCAAGACCATTGCGGCATGTGCCTCGATTGCAGCATCGCGCAATGCGGCCACAGGACGTGGAAGTCGTTGATTCTCAGCCGTTTCGTCGTAGTGCGGCAAGCCGGCCAGGTTGTCGAACACGTTGAGCGTTATTCCGTCTGGCGCGCTGAGCGCGGCGGCATGGGCAAGTCCCCTGCTGACCTCGCTGGTAGAGATCCCAGCGATTACCAGCACGGTGGTAGTGGTCGGGCTCGTTTTCCGCTCCCAACCGCCGTCATTGTGGCCAGTACTCCCTTCCTCGCATTGGTAGATCCGGTGCTGGTTTGTTTTCTGCATTACTCGATCGTCCGGGCACTGATTATGGGTGTCGATGTTGTCGCGCACAACGGGGCGGACCTGTCGGTGTTCTTGCGTACAGGCTGTGCGCGCACCGCCCGTAGTGCCGCGGCGGCGTTGTCGGCGGCAATACCGAGAAGTGGATTGCGTTGTCGGAGAGAACATCGACGCTGGCACCAGCTGGGATGACGATCAGCATGTCGGCTGAACACACAAGGCCGGCAACAAAATCGGCCCACACAAAAATAAGGAGCATCATGAATAGCGTTCTCGGTCAGCAGCTGTGGAAAGGCACGCTGGTATCGGGTGTCCTGACCATCGTCTTGGGCGTCATGGTGCTGGTATGGCCCGGCCCCACAATCCTTGTTGCCTCGACCATGTTCGGCGTCTACCTGCTGATGAGCGGATTAGCAGAACTGTTTTTGGCATTCACTTTGCCCCGGTCCGCAGCCACTCGCGTCATGCTGTTTTTGACCGGGGCGCTGTCGCTTGTCTTGGCGATTTTGTCCTTCCGCCACTTCGGCGACGCCTACGCCGTCTTACTGCTGTCGCTGTGGATCGGAGCTGGTTTCATTTTCCTGGGTGTGTCTGAGAATGCGGTCGCGCTGAGCGAGCGCGACTTACCCGGGCGGGGCTGGTACGTCGTGCTTGGCTTGATGTCCGTGATCGCCGGCGGCATCGTGCTTGTTTGGCCGTTCGATTCCATCGTCGTACTTACCATCGTGTCCGGTGTGTCACTGGTGGTCCTCGGCCTGATTCAGATCGTGCAGGCCTTCCAGATCCGCAGCGACACCAAGGCTGCCCGCGAAACGTTCGAGACGCTATCTGGGCGGGTGGCAGCATGACGACGCGGAACCTGCCCGCCCGACCGATCGGACGCGGCGACCCGATGATCAGCCGAGCTGATAACAAAGTCCTCCAACCAGGCGTGCGCGATTTCCGGGTGCATGACATGAACGTGACCATTCGCTTGAACCTCCTGGGTTGGCAACTGGCCACATTCAAGGTCGACCTGGATATGGGGAAGTTCGGTGACGATACTCCGCCGCGGCGCGCGCTTGACGGTGCGTGCAAGCGACTCTCGCGGCGCTGGGTAAACGTCATGACATCGTGAGACGAGACGCGACATGACGAATTCAGAAAGCAATCACGAGTTCCGCCTGCCGGTCGGGTGCGATTCACCCCTAGAAGGGACGAGAATGACCGCGGTTCAATCCCATCCGAGCGCGACGCGAGCCCGTAGGCCGGTTCAACGACGGTCAGCGGAGGCCGAGTTGCGTGCACAGTTTGAACGGGAGGCCGTCCCGCTGCGGGACGCCCTGTACCGCAGAGCGTTTCGGATAAGCCGAAGCCATGGGGATGCCGAGGACCTGGTGCAAGAGACCATGATGAAGGCGTACGTGGGTTTCCATTCGTTCCGCAGCGACACCAACATGCATGCCTGGTTGTCGCGAATCCTGATAAACAGCTATATCAGCGACTATCGCAGTAGGCGCCGTCAACCCGTGCAGTACTCCACCGAGGAGGTCACCGAGCAGCGTTTGGTGGATACCTACACCCGTTTTGCGCCCACGGGGCTGCGTTCCGCTGAAGATCAGGCACTAGATGCCCTGCCGGACAACGACATCAAGTCAGCGATGCAGGCATTGCCGGAAAAATTTCGTTACGTGATCTATTACGCCGATGTCGAGGGAATGCGCTACCAGGAGATCGCGGCGATCATGAACACCCCGACCGGGACCGTGGCTTCGCAGCTGCACCGTGGCCGTCGGCAACTGCGCAGACTGCTCAACGGCCACGTCAGAGGTGCCGCGACCCAGACGACGCATGCGACGGTGTGACGCCGATGCCTGACGTTCAGCCAGCAGCCCGGCACAGGACCCTTAACTCCACGCAATGGGCGAATTTATTGATTGCGCGACGGCAGAGACTAGCCCATGTCGGGAGATTCATTATGCGTGGTGTCGTGGTTGTAATCTTCTGTGCAGCAATCGGCGTCGCTGTGGCCGTGCTCGTCGGACCGCTCACTATCGGCGAGCAGTTTGCTGGTCCCGGCTTCTTCGGCGCCGCGCTCTGCGGTCAGTACCTCCGGGCTGCTGTCGGTCGAGCAGGTCGCCGCCAAAGTGTTGCCGAGCGTGGTCACGCTGGAAACGAAGGTGGGCGGCGAAACTGAACTCGGCTCGGGCATCGTCCTCACCTCTGATGGGCTCATCATGACCAATAACCATGTTGTGGCACCCATCCACGCCGGTCCGCCCGAGTCGGTCAGCACTGTGGTGACGTTTTACGACGGCCGAAGCGCGGTATTCAGTATGGTCGCGACTGATCCGACGAGTGATATCGCAGTGGTTCGGGCGCAAGGAATTGCGAGCCTCATCCCGATTTCATTCGGCAGCTCAGTGGGCTTGCGGGTCGGTGAGCCGGTAGTGGCGTTGGGATCGCCGCTGGGTCTGCAGGACACCGTGACCACTGGGATCATCAGCGCGCTGAACCGCCCAGTGTCGACTGCTGCCGAGGTCGATAACCAGGTCGCGGCGTTTGACGCCATACAGACCGATGCGGCGCTCAACCCGGGCAGCTCCGGCGGCGCACTGGTCGACATGCACGGCGAACTCATTGGTATGAATTCGGCGATTGCGGCTCTGGTTAGTGCCGACGGCCCCGGGACTTTCCGGAGCGGTTCGATCGGAATCGGTTTCGCCATCCCTGTCGATCACGCAGAGCGCATCGCCCGCGAACTCATCGCCACCGGTAAGGCGACGCATGGTTGGTTGGGCGTGCAGGCGAGCAATGACGTGAATAGCCATGGAGCCAGGATCATCGGCGTGACAGACAGCAGTCCAGCCGCGGAGGCTGGACTGTCTGCTGGCCCGCTGATAACGAAGGTCGACGACCACGCGATCGGAAGCGCCGATGCGCTGGCCGCTGCCGTACAGTCGAAATCACCCGGCGCCCAAACGCGCCTGGGGATCGTTGATTCATCAGGGAGTCACCGGACTGTCCTAGTCACCCTCGGCACCGACCAGGGAAGGCGGTAGGCCGCGCCACGTGGCCGCAGTGCCGCGTTGTTTACCGATGGCGCAAGGGATTCCAACTGAGCAGCCGACGGCACTTCGAAACGACGGCGATCTTGCGGCACTTCTAGCCAGAGCAATTATCTGTCGCAGGCGCTATCGACTGATACGGGGTCGATGTGGCCTGAGTCGTCAAGCCGGGACAGCCGGCGCCATGAGCGAATTGCGTGGCGCGTGAGTTCCACGATCCGGGCAGCTCCGTTGTCCTCGGTCGCCAATGTGTGGGCGCGCAAGGCATTGCCTGTTACGGCATCCAGTGTCGCCGAACGTTCGGTATTCAGAAGTGTGGTCGCTTGACATGCGGCCCGCACAGCATACATTCCAGCACCGGATAACGTCGCGATGACTGCGCGAGCTGCGCGGTCAGCGCTGTCCCAGGCGGCGATCGGTGGCATTTCGCCTGAGGCGAGTTTCCGATGTAGCTTGGCGATGTCGAAGATAGCTGCGGCGGCGGCGTTCTCGACATATTGAACGACACCCCAGGCTGGGTTGCTTAGCAGTTCGGCCACCCAGCCGTGAACAACGTCATCGGCCACACCGGCGGTTTGCATCGTCTGCCCCCCTAATTCGATTGCGAGAACGCTGTTTTCCGGCGACAAGTAGCCATCCGGCCCAGCCAACAGGTCGTTGCACAGCTGAACAAACGCGGCCAGCGGACGGGCCGAAGTCGGCGGAAAGTCAGTAATGTGCTCGTCACCGCTGATGTATGAAATCGCGTTCATTGCACACCATTTACCCAACTCTGGCCGGTATGAGCCCTTGACCAATCTTAGTGGGCGGGCGATGTGGTCGCGGTTCATTTCAGTTGCCTCCCAGTATCCCGAGGCGGTCGCCTCAATGATTTCGAGTTCTCGGCATGGCAATGTGATTACCGCCGCGGTTGATTGGGCTGGCCCGCCGGTAGGCCTGGCGACCGGGCAGAGAGACCCTCCCGGATTCCCCGATCGATCTCTTTCCTCCGCTCCGGGCTGCCGGCTGGAGCTGTCTCTTGGCAGTTACAGCTGAGGCCGCCGAAGGGGTTCGGATCGGTGCCGACCGTGTTCGGGTTCGGGTCGGCGCTTGCCGGTGTTGCACCCGCAATCCAGAGGCCGAGAGTGGCAGCAGCGCTGACGAGTATTTTGGTGATCACTTTGTGGTACTGAGTCGACATGTCATTCTCCTGGAGATGAAACGGTGGTGTCGCTGATATTGAAAAGGACGCTCCGGCAGCCCGGATGGCTTCCCTTTCACGGCCACTCGCTGCATCCACCTGATCGGGATACAGCAACGTTCTGTGGTCCCAATTGCGCCGATAGCGTGACGAAGTGTTCGCGTGCCTCGCCGCGAGGTCGCCTGGATTAATTGTTGTCTGGCAAGTGATCTCCGGGTCTGTTCGCAGCGACAACGTCGCCTCCGGGATAGTGTCGCCCGCAATAAGTGTGGCGCTACTGGGACCCGTAGTGCGGGTCTGAGTAGCGCGAATACCTACCTGGGGCCTCGTGCAAAGCCTGACTCGATGTTCGCCCGCACACCGTTCACCGATCGAAATTGTTCTCTGCGATAACGGCATCGAGTGGTCAGCTCGGGAACATAAAAGTGTGCCAACAATAATGGGGAACGGTACCGACGCGAGCGCTTGCGCAATTCATGCTGATCGCCGGCCCGAGCGGGCGGAACCGACGGGTTAGCAACACAGCTCGGCCGGGTGCTGGCCGGCTCCGCAGATGAGACTGCCGACCTGGTTCGAGTATTGGGTCAACACATCCGGGTTAGCGTCCGCAACGGGTCGGGGGTGCCGCTGGTGTTGTGCAACGGGATTGGGGCCAGCTTGGAGGTGCTCGATCCGCTCGTCGACCAGTTGGATCCCAACACCACAGTGATACGTTTTGATGTGCCGGGTATCGGCGGATCTTCAAATTCGTTGCTGCCATATGGCTTTCCGCGCCTGGCGGCGATGCTTGGCCGGATATTGAGCACGCTGGGCCTCGGCGGTGGGGGCGTCGACGTGCTGGGGTTCTCGTGGGGAGGCGCTTTGGCGCAGCAGTTCGCCTTCCAGAACCCGCGCCGCTGCCGGCGGCTGATCTTGGCGTCGACTGGCATTGGCATCGGTATGGTGCCTGGCAGACCCGCGGTGCTGGCGAAATTGCTGACCCCGCGGCGGTTCATGGACCACGACTACGCGGCCAGGATCGCCGGTGAGCTCTACGGTGGCAGTGCCCGCACGCACGCCTCTATCGTCAAGCGCCTGTTCGACTCCCAACCGATCCCTGGGTCGCCCGTTGGCTACTTGCATCAGCTCCTCGCCGCGTCGGTATGGAGCAGCCTGTTCGCGTTGCCGCTGATTCGCCAACCCACCTTGATCATCGCAGGCACTGACGATCCCATCATCCCGGTGGTTAACGCCCGGATCATGCGCCGGCTGTTGCCGCACGCGACGATGTATCTACACACCGGCGGACACGTCGACCTGGTGGCCAACGCTGCGGAATTTGCACCGCTGATCGAATCCTTCAGAAACAGCGAGAGTACGTTTCATGACTGGAGCCGCTCTGCGGCAGCGCACGACCCGAGGAAGCCGTCGCGCAGGGCGACGAAGAGGTGGCAGTCATGCGTGCGATGACCGTTGTGCCGGGCCGCAGGGGCACGGCCCGCGTGGAGACGCTGGATGAGCCGCCGGTTGCCCAGGGTGAGCTGTTGGTGTCGGGGCGGCTGGTCGGCGTGTGCGGTACTGACCGCGAGATCGCCGAGGGAGTCTATGGGGAGCCGCCGCCGGGGGAGGCGCGGCTGGTGTTGGGCCACGAGGGTCTGGGTGAGGTGCTCGAGGCGCCGGTCGGGTCGGGGTTCGAGCGCGGTGACCTGGTTGTCGGGATCGTGCGCCGCCCTGATCCGGTTCCGTGCCCGGCCTGTGCGGCGGGGCAATGGGATATGTGCCGCAACGATCGGTTTGTCGAGCGTGGGATCGTTCGCGGGCACGGCTATGGGAGCGAGCGCTGGCGGGTAGAACCGGAGTTTGCGGTTTCGCTGCCGCGTGCGCTGGGAGATCTCGGTGTGCTGTTGGAGCCGGCCTCGGTGCTGGCCAAGGCGTGGGATCAGATCGAGCGGATCTCGGATCGGGCGTTCTTTCTGGGCGGCCGAGGTCTGGTGTGTGGCGCGGGGCCGATCGGTCTGTTGGCGTGTCTTTTGGGTGTCCAGCGCGGCTATGAGATGCACGTGGTGGACCTGGCGACCGGAGGGGTCAAGCGCGACCTGGTCGAAGGGCTGGGCGCGCATTACCACGCCGGTGACGCGGCCGAGGTGGACGTGGACGCCGAGGTGGTTATCGAGTGCACGGGGTTGGGCGCGGTGGGCCGGGCGGCCGCCCGCCGGCTGGTCAACGGCGGGATCATGTGCCTGACCGGGATCATGAACGCCGACCCGGTGCCCGATGTCGACACCACCGTCATGAATCGTGCGATGGTGCTGCGCAACATCGTCCTGTTCGGGTCCGTCAATGCCGGGCGGCGGCACTGGGAACAGGCGGTGACGGCGCTGGCGGCGGCCGACCCGACGTGGTTGTCGGCGATGATCACGCGCCGGGTGCCGCTTGAGCGCTGGGGCGAAGCGCTGACGCGCGGCCCTGATGACGTCAAGGTCGTCGTCGACCTGTGCGCATGAGCAACACAGCGGTCAGCGTGTGGTCGCCCGAGCCTGGGCTGCTCAGCGAGGGAGCTCGCTGGCATGAGCAACGCCAAGAGCTTTTGTGGGTCGACATTCTCGGGCGCCGGCTTCACCGCGCCGCCCTGACGCGCGATGGCCACCCCGGCCCGATCGAGACGGTCGAGCTGGACCGCGACGTCGGCGTGGTGGCTCCGGCGGTCGCAGGCGGTTACTTGGCGGCCGCAACCCGGGCGTTTTTGTTCGTCGATGAGACCGGCACCGTCACAGAGCTGGCGTCCCTGACCGACGCCCCGAGCGGCGTGCGCTTCAACGACGGGGCCTGCGACGAGCGCGGCCGGTTCTGGGTCGGGACGATGGCCTACGACAAGTCACCGGGCGCCGGTGCGCTTTACCGGCTTGAGCTGGACGGAAGCATCAGCACCGTGCTGACCGGGTTGACGATCCCCAATGGCATCGGCTGGAGCCCCGACGGCGCCATCATGTATCTCAACGACAGCGGCACCGGTTGTCTGTACGAGTTTGACGTCGACCCCTCCACCGGCGAGCCGCGGAACCGACGCACGCTGGTGGCGCTCGAGCAGCCCGGCCCCGCGCCCGACGGTCTCACGATCGACGACCGAGGCGATATCTGGGTGGCGGTGTACGGCGGTTGGGCGGTGCATCACTATTCGCCCGAGGGGAAACTCCTTGGCGCGGTTGAACTTCCGGTCGCCCAGGCAACATCGTGTGCGTTCGGCGGAGCGGACCGCGGCACACTGTTTGTCACGACCGGCCGCGAGCAGCTCGACGCGCAGGCGCTTGCACGCCAGCCCGACGCAGGACGGGTGTTCCGGGTCACGGGCCTCGGCGCGCACGGGCCGGGCTGCAACCTCTACCGGGGATCGCTTCCTGGATGAGCCGCCGGGTCAAACCCAAACCAGAAGGAGGCAAACGATGGCCGCCCCAGCAAAACGAGGTCGCCCAGGAAAGGACGCGGCCGATCGCGGCCCGGAGACCGTGTCTCGCCCGCGGTCGGCCGAGCAGAGCGCGGCCGCCCCGTCCCCGTTTCCACCCATCGCCGACTTTGCGTTCCTCTCTGACTGTCACACCGGCGCACTGGTGGCGCCCGACGGGTCGATCGACTGGCTATGCGTGCCCCGGTTTGACTCCCCGAGCATCTTCGGGTCGCTGCTGGACCGCGGGGCGGGATCGTTTCGACTGGCCCCGTTCGGGATCAACGTGCCCAGCGCCCGGACCTATGAGCCCGGCACCAACACACTGCTGACCTCTTGGCGTACCCCCACCGGCTGGGCGGTGGTCCGCGACGCACTCACATTGGGGCCGCGGTCCGGCGAGGACACGGTCACCCCCCACACCCGCCCGCCCAGTGACGAGGACGCTCAGCACGTGCTCGTGCGCACCGTCACCTGCCTGGACGGCGAGGTCGAGATCGACCTCGTGTGCGAGCCGGCGTTCGACTACGGCCGCGCGCCCGCCGACTGGACACTGGCCGACGACCGCCACAGCGCCGACGCGGCGGGCGCCGGCCAAACCATCCGGCTCTATACCGATCTGCTGCTGGGGATCGAGGAAAACCGCGCCCGTGCACGGCACGTACTCGCCAAGGGCGAGCAGCTGTTTTGCGCCCTCTCCTGGGCCGATGGGCTGGCCGGACCGGCGACCCTCGACCAGGCCCGTGCCCAACTGGAAGCAACCACACGGTTTTGGCACCGGTGGCTGGGCAGGGCGGTGATCCCCGACCACCAGCTGTCGCCGCTGATCGAGCGCTCGGCGCTAGCGATCAAAGGCCTCACCTACATGCCCACCGGCGCCACCGTGGCCGCGCTGACCACCTCCTTGCCCGAGACCCCCGGCGGGGAGCGTAACTGGGACTACCGCTACACCTGGATCCGCGACTCGACCTTCACATTGCGCACCCTGCACTTCCTCAACCTCGACTGGGAAGCCGACGAGTTCATGCAGTACATCGCCGACCTCAAGCGAAACGAGGACGGCGCCCTGCAGATCATGTACGGCATCGACGGTCGGCGCGACCTGACCGAGACCCTGCGCGATGAGCTCTCCGGGTACGCCGGCGCACGCCCGGTGCGAATTGGCAACGGCGCCTTTGACCAGCGCCAAAACGATGTGTACGGCGCCGCGCTGGACTCGGTGCTCTTGCAGACCCGGCGTAGCCAACGCCTGCCGCAACGGCTGTGGCCGCTGGTTCAATCCCAGGCCGAGTGCGCAACCGCCGTCTGGCGCCAAACCGACCAGGGGATCTGGGAAGCCCGCGGCGAACCCCGTCACTACGTCTCCTCCAAGCTGATGTGCTGGGTCGCGCTCGACCGCGCGGCCAAGCTAGCCGAAATCCGCGGCGATCGCTCGCTGCAGCAGCGCTGGGCGCAGGGCGCGGAGGAGATCAAGGCCGACATACTCGAGCACGGGGTCGACCGGCGGGGCGTGCTGCGCCAGCACTACGACACCGACGCACTGGACGCCTCCGCCCTGCTGGCCGCGATGTTCGGCTTCTGGCCCGGCGACGATCAGCGCCTCCGCGCCACCGTGCTGGCGATCGCCGACGAACTGACCGACGACGGCTACGTGCTGCGTTATCGCACTCACGAGACCGACGACGGGCTATCCGGCGAAGAGGGCACGTTTCTGATCTGCTCGTTCTGGCTGGTTTCAGCGCTGGTCATCATCGGCGAGAAGCAGCGGGCGCGCGACCTCATGGAGCGCCTGATCAGGGTCGCCTCGCCGCTCGGCCTCTACGCCGAGGAGTACGACGTCGAGACCGGACGCCACCTGGGAAACTTCCCCCAGGCCTTCTCGCACCTGGCGCTAGTCGAAGCCGCCGGACGGATTATCGTCGCCGAGCGTCTACAGGAGGTACGCGGATGACGGGTTCATTCCGCGTCCGCCGACCAGGCGAGCCCGCGCCGAGTACATCCGCCCGACGCCTGCCCTGATTAGCCTGCCGCCGTCGTGGATTGGGATGACAGTGCTGTAAAGCCTTGGCAAAATGGCGATCTAGTCAAGATGGCGCGTTATCGCCGCAACTAATCCACGAACGAAGATCGTGTCGCGCCCAACAATGGCGGGCGCCAGTTAAGCGGTGATCATTCATTATATGGCGAATCACAATGGTAGAAAAGCGATTACGTTATGTGGCGGTGCGGCCGTGCTGGTCTTTGCCGTCGGATGCGGTAATGGCGGCCATCTTGAGTCACTCAGCGGCACAACAACATCGATAACTCGTATCAGCACGGCGAGCTCCTCGTCCAGCGTCACGCCGGCGCAGTCACCTCCGGCAACTTCCGGCGTCCAAACCGGCGGCGCTATGTCCCCGCGTCCTATCAGCGGACCAGGAGGTTGCATCATCGGCCTCAATTGCGGATGTATTCCATACAGCGCTTGTTACACTCCGCCGCGTCATCACTATGTGCCAAAGGAACCCCAACCTCCCTCTGCTCCAACGGATCCCAACTAACTTGATGGCATCGCAGAGCACTGGCGGCCAGGCCGAGTCACTCAACTCACCAGTGCCCGAGTGCGTCTCAGCATTGACACCATCTGATCACGTGCACAGATTGCCGGGTGATCAACGAGTGAACCATCACGACAATCACCGCTGCTGGCACACTGAATGACTGGTGCCCACCGAGCACGACCACTGACTGTGTCCGGTAATGGTAATTACGTTCGCCATCAGCACCGGCGGCGCAGGTACGGGCGCCAACCAAGCCGCCGTTCGGCGAACCGTCTGCGACGAGATGTGGGCCGTCACACCAAAGCGCCCAGGTTGTTGTTATTGACGACATTGTCATGCGAGGCCGTCGAGAGGACGATTGGAAACCCACGACAAGCCCACAACCAGCCACGTCAAGCACTTCCCGGAGGCACACCGTGACCGCCCTGAGCACCAACCTCGTCGCATCGAAAGATCGCCACCGTGACCGCATTGCGCTGCGTTGCGACGATCTGCAGTTCACTTTCGCCGAATTCGACGCCGCGGCGGCCCGCGTCGCGACGCTGTTGGAACGGGCCGGAGTCGAGCCGGGCGACCGGGTGGGTCTGATGCTGCCCAACACGCCGGCGTTCGCCATCGCGTTCTACGGGATCATGTACCGCGGCGCCGTCGCGGTCCCGATGAACCCGCTGCTCAAGGCCCGTGAGGTCGCGTACTACCTGTCCAACAGCGGCGCCAGGGCGTTGTTCGCGACGCCGGCCTTCGCCGATGAGGCCACCGCAGGCGCCGCCGAGGTGCGCGCACGGTGCTGGGTGGTCGACGACGCCGCGCTGATGAAGTTGATCGCCGACCTGCCGGAGCATTCTCCGGTGGAACGCGCCGACGATGACGTCGCGGTCATCCTGCACACCTCCGGCACCACCGGAAAGCCCAAGGGTGCCATGCTCACCCATGGCAACCTGGGCCGTAACGCTGAGGTCAGCGTCCGCACCCTGGTCGAAACCGGCCCGGACGACGTGGTGATGGGCTGCTTGCCGCTGTTTCACGTCTTCGGCCTGACCTGCGGGCTCAACGGTTCCGTCCTCGCGGGTGCGATGTTGACCCTCATTCCCCGATTCGACCCCCGCAAGGCTCTTGAGGTGATCGAGCGTGACGGGGTCACGGTGTTCGAGGGCGTGCCGACGATGTACTCGGCGCTGCTCAGCGTGGCGGAAGAGGCCTCTCCGGAAGCGACGCGAAGTCTGCGTACCTGTGTTTCAGGTGGCGCGGCGCTGCCCGTCCAGGTTCTCGCCGACTTCGAAAAAGCTTTCGGCTGCACCGTTCTCGAGGGCTATGGGCTTTCCGAGAGTTCTCCGGCGGCCGCCTTCAACCATCCGAATCGGCCCCGCAAGGCGGGCTCGATCGGCACCCCGATCCAGGGTGTCCAGATGCGGGTGGTCGACCTGGACGGAGTTGAGGTTCCGCAGGGGGACACCGGCCAAATCCAGATCCGCGGCCACAACGTGATGAAGGGCTACTGGAACCTTCCCGACGCCACCAAGGACACGATCACCGCCGACGGCTGGCTCAATACCGGCGACGTCGGACGCGTCGACGAAGACGGCTATTTCTACATCGTCGATCGGACCAAAGACATGATCATTCGCGGCGGGTACAACGTCTACCCACGCGAGATCGAGGAGGTGCTCTACGAGCACCCGGCGGTGGCCGAAGCCGCCGTCATCGGCATCCCGCACGACTCCCTCGGTGAGGAAGTCGGTGCAGCAGTCGCTCTCAAGAAAGGGTCCACAGCCACGGCCGACGAGCTGCGCGACTACGTCAAAGCGCGGGTGGCCGCTTACAAGTATCCGCGCCTGGTTTGGCTGGTCGACGCTCTGCCCAAAGGCCCAACCGGCAAGCTGCTGAAGCGCGAAATCACCGTCCCGGCAAGTGAAAGCACGCGATAAGCATGGCTAAACCCTCGAATCCCTCGGCTCCCGTGGCCAAAGTCGACGAATTGGCCGCACCGCTCGACCTGCTTCTTACCAGCGCCACCAAGCCCGTCGCCAACCGAATGATGCCGAACGCCACCTGGGCCCGCTTCGGTGCCAACCTCGCGCAGCACCCGGGGGCCGTGGCTGACCGGGTCGGCACCCTCACTCGTGAGCTCGGCGCCATCGCGGCGGGCAAGTCCCACCGTGTCCCGGGGCGGGCCGACAAACGCTTCAGCGACCCCGCGTGGCAGGAGAATCCGCTGCTGCACCGAATCATGCAGGCCTACCTGGCCGGCGCCGAGACCGCCGAGGGTCTACTCGACGACGCGCAGCTGGATTGGCGCGATAAAGAGAAGATGCAGTTCGTCATGGACAATCTGGTGGAGGGCCTCGCGCCGACCAACAATCCGCTGATCAGCCCGCTGGGCTGGAAGGCGCTGATCGACACCGGCGGCCTGAGCGCGGTGCGGGGCGTGAGAGCCTTCGCCCGAGACATGCTTTCGAAGCCCCGGGTGCCGGCGATGATCGAACCCGATGCCTTCGCGGTGGGCGAGAACGTGGCCATCACCAAGGGGGCTGTGGTGTTGCAAACCTCGATATTCGAACTGATCCAGTACGCACCCCAGACACCCAAAGTGCGCACCATTCCGTTGCTCATGGTGCCCCCGGTGATCAACAAGTTCTACGTCATGGACATCGCTCCCGGGCGCAGCATGATCGAGTACTTCGTGCAGCAAGGCCAGCAGGTCTTCGTCATCTCGTGGCGCAACCCGCAAGCCCGCCATCGTGATTGGGGTTTTGACGCATACGGCGGGGCGATCGTCGAGGCGATGGATGCGGTTCAGAAGATTGCCGGGACCGACAGCACCCACCTGCTGTCCACTTGCTCGGGCGGCATCCTCGCGGCGATGACCGCGGCCCACCTCGGTGAGATCGGCGAGGGCGATCGGATTGAGGGCTTCACCTTGGCGGTCACCGTGCTGGATGAGACCCGGGCCGGCTTCGCGGCCGCGGCGATGAGCGACCGCGCGGCGCAGGCGGCGATTCGGGTTTCGGGTAGGAAGGGCTACCTCGACGGGCGTGATATGGCGGAGATGTTCGCGTGGCTGCGGCCCACCGACCTGGTGTGGCGGTACGTGGTGAACAACTACGTGCAGGGACGCAAGCCGGCCCCATTCGACGTGTTGTTCTGGAACGCCGACACCACCCGGATGGCCGCCGCCTTGCACCGCGACCTGGTGCTGATGGGGCTGCACAACGCGCTGGTCACCCCGGGTGCGGTCAGCATGCTGGGCAGCCCCGTCGACCTGGGCAAGATCACGTCCGACGCCTACGTCGTCGGTGGCGTCGCCGACCACATCTGTCCGTGGCAAGCCACCTATCGCAGCGCACGCCTGCTGGGCAGCAAGGACAACCGCTACGTGCTGTCAACCAGCGGTCACATCGCGGCACTGGTCAACCCGCCCGGCAACCCGAAGGCGTCATACCGGACCGGTCCGGTCGATGCCGAAGATCCGCAAGAGTGGCTGGACTCGGCGCAGAAGTTCGCTGACTCCTGGTGGCCCGACTACGTGGCCTGGCTGGCCGAGCGCAGCGGCCCCGAGGTCGACGCTCCGAAAACTCTTGGCGGAGAGGGCCTGCCGCCGCTGGGACCCGCCCCGGGCAGCTACGTGATGGAGAAGTGAGCTATGCGTAGCGCAGCCCAGAGGAGCCTCCGAGTGGTGTCGCCAAGCACGATCGGCGAGGGGCGCTACGTCACCGCCGGCGGGCAGCGGATCCGAGTGAATGTGCGCCAGGGAACCGGTGTGCCGCTGGTGCTGTGCAACGGAATCGGGGCCAGCCTGGAAGTGCTCGATCCGCTGGTGGAGCAGATGGATCCGGAATTGACGGTGGTCAGATTCGACGTTCCCGGGACCGGAGGATCACCCACATCCCTTGCCCCTTACGGGCTTCCGTACCTGGCCTGGGTGCTGGGCCGGGTGCTCTCCAAGCTGGGAATTGGCGTGGTGGATGTGCTCGGGCTGTCCTGGGGCGGCGGCCTGGCGCAGCAGTTCGCTTTCCAGAACCCGCGCCGATGCCGGCGACTCGTGCTGGTGGCGACAGGTACCGGTGCGCTGATGGTGCCGGCCCATCCACGCGTTCTGGCGAAAATGCTTACCCCGCGCCGGTTCTCGGATCCCGATTACGCCGCATCGATCGCCGGCGACCTCTACGGCGGTACCGTCCGCGCTCACGGCGAGGACGTGGCGCGACTGTTCGTGCGGCAATTGCACGCGGGGTCGAAGATCGGCTACCTGCACCAGCTGCTTGCGGGTGCGGTCTGGACCAGTCTGTTCGCGCTGCCTGCGGTGCGGCAGGAGACGTTGATCGTGGCGGGCACCGATGACCCGATCATCCCGGTGGTCAACGCCCACATCATGAACGCGTTGCTGCCTCACTCGCGGCTATACCTGCATTCCGGCGGGCACATCGACCTCGTGCACAACGCGGCCGAGCTCGCACCCGTGATCGAGAAATTTCTGCGCGCGCCGGGAGAACGACCCTAAGCCCGAATGTCAGCGGTGATCGCGCCGGTCAGCCGGATCAGGTCCCGCGGCGCCACCGCGACATCCCAATGCCGCTTGCCGGCGCTGCACAGCACCCGGTCCCAGCTCAACGCGGAGCTGTCCAGCACGGTCCGTAGCCGCCTGCGCTGACCAAACGGGGAGATGCCGCCGACCACGTAGCCGGTGGCCCGCTCGGCGGCGGCCGGTTCGGCCATGCCGGCTTTGGCCACGCCCAACGCGGCGGCAGCCGCCTTCAGTGACAGCCGCGACGGTACCGGCACGATCGCGACCGCCAGTTCACCGGGCAGAGCGATGATCAGGGTCTTGAACACCTGATCGGGCGCGATGTCACCGGACTCCGACAGGTCGCTGATGACCTCGAATCGCAAGATCTCATGCGGCACACCAGCTTTGACCAACGCGGCGATCCCCGGTGTTGCTGTGCCGGCCACGCTCGCGTGCTTAGGGTCCCGTGTACCCCGGCGGGTTGACGCCGTCCACCCAGAAGTCGACGCCGAGCTGCCCACCCGGCACGCAGTCGTACGCCGACAAGTCGGTGACGCCCGAATCGACCAGCACGTCCTCGCACAGCAACGTGTTGCCGGTGTACTCCCGGGCGGGCTTGTTGAGGATGACGTAGGCCGCGTCGGAGTACACCTCGGGCTTGCGCGCCCGGCCCATCGCCTCGTCACCGCCGAGCAGATTCTGCACCGCGGCAGTGGCCACCAGCGTGCGCGGCCACAACGTGTTCGACGCGATGCCGTCGTCACGCAACTCTTCGGCCATCCCCAGCGCGCACAGCGTCATGCCGAACTTGGCCATCATGTATGCGGTCGGCTTCAACCATTCCTTGCCGAGCAGCACTGGTGGCGAGAGCGTCAGGATGTGCGGGTTTTCCCGGCCTTTCAAATGAGGAATGCACGCTTGCGACACCGCATACGTGCCGCGCACCTGGATTCCGTTCATCAGGTCGAACCGCTTCATCGGCACCTCGGTGATGGACCCCAGGTTGATCGCCGACGCATTGTTCACGCACATGTCGATGCCGCCGAACTGCTCGACGGTCTTGGCCACCGCGGACTCCACGGATTCGGGGTCGCGGACATCGCCGACGATCGGCAGCGCCTGTCCGCCCGCTTCCTCGAGCTCTTTGGCCGCGGTGAACACCGTGCCCGGCAGCTTCGGGTGCGGTTCAGCGGTCTTGGCGATCAGGGCGATGTTGGCGCCGTCACTTGCGGCCCGTTTGGCGATCGCAAGTCCGATACCGCGACTCGCGCCAGAGATGAACATGGTCTTGCCGTTGAGAGACATGGCGTCACACTAACGTCCTGGTGCAACCGGCTGTATTGGGGGACCGCACGATCCAGGGATGAATTCGGCCCGGAAATAGCACGCCGGCTAACGCTGTTAAATCAGTCGGTTACTGATGCACCTGGGGCAGACCCGGGCAGACACTGTCGGAAGCAGCCTTTAGATTGGAAGGAGCAGTCTGGTGTCAACGGCGACGAGCCTGTTGGGCAGTCCGATAGGCGCAGAGCAGTTGGCTCGCTTTCTTGCGAGTCCGGTGGCGCTTTCGATGCTGCCCGGCGACACCGCAGCAGAAGGGACCGTGTTAATCAATATGGCCGACTTCGAAGATGGCCGAGACGGCGTGACAGGGTCAGAGAATCCCGAGCCGGGGTCCCATGAAGAGACCGACGAGGAACTGACGGCGCGCTTCGAACGCGACGCGATTCCCCTGCTTGACCAGCTCTACGGCGGTGCGCTGCGGATGACTCGCAATCCCGCCGACGCCGAGGACCTACTGCAAGAGACCATGGTGAAGGCCTACGCAGGATTTCGCTCCTTCAGGGCGGGCACCAACCTCAAAGCGTGGCTGTACCGGATCCTGACCAACACCTACATCAACAGCTACCGCAAAAAGCAGCGCCAACCTGCGGAGTATCCGACCGAGGCGATCACTGACTGGCAGTTGGCGTCCAACGCCGAGCATTCCTCGACCGGGTTGCGCTCGGCGGAAGTCGAAGCCCTCGAGGCGCTCCCGGACACCGAGATCAAAGAGGCGCTGCAGGCGTTGCCGGAAGAGTTCCGGATGGCGGTCTACTACGCCGATGTCGAAGGCTTCCCGTACAAGGAGATCGCCGAGATCATGGACACGCCGATTGGGACGGTAATGTCCCGGCTGCACCGCGGCAGACGTCAGCTGCGTGGTCTATTGGCCGATGTGGCCAAGGAGCGAGGGTTTACCCGCGGCCGAGAGGCGCACGAGGAGGTGTCATCATGAGCGAGTTTTCCGGCCCTGCCGACCCGCGCGCCGACAGCGATTCCCACGGCAGCATGGGCTGCGCCGAAGTGATCGCCGAGGTATGGACCCTGCTCGACGGTGAATGCACACCGCAGGCTCGAGAGAGATTGCGTCAGCACCTGGAGGCATGCCCCGGATGCTTCAAGCATTACGGGCTCGAGGAGCGGATCAAGGTATTGATCGCGAGCAAATGCCGAGGCGAGAAAGCCCCCGAGGGCTTGAAGGAGCGCCTCCGGCTGGAGATCCGCCGGACCACCATCATCCGGGGCTTGGAGTAGCGCCCTGCTCTAGCTACGAGTTGGGCCGCTTACCGTGGTTGGCTTTGCTGTACTTACGGTCGCGCTTCTTGCGGCCACGCTTGGCCATGTTGTCGAACCTCCGTCATTGCTCGGGTGCCGGGCGCCCGGCACCCGTCAGATCGTCGCCCAGTCTCTCACGCGACGCGGCACGTGGTGTCAACAGCCCGGGCGCCGCGGCCTCAACCGGTCTTGTGGTTCGATATACAGGATCCTGGTAGAAGCTTGATGGACCAGCAGCCAGCATGCGCCAGTGGCCGAAATGAGTGGGGTGAAGATGGCCGAGGATGTTCGCGCCGAGATCGTGGCCAGCGTGCTCGAAGTCGTTGTCAACGAGGGCGACCAAATCGGCAAGGGCGACATCGTGGTGCTGCTGGAATCGATGAAAATGGAGATCCCTGTCCTGGCCGAGGTCGACGGCACCGTCAGCAAGGTGAGTGTCTCCGTCGGCGATGTCATTCAGGCAGGCGACCTTATCGCCGTGATCAGCTAGCCGTTGGACCCTTCATACTTACCGCCGGGAACGACTCGGGAGTAATCGATGTCCACTCTCGGTGATCTGCTTGCCGAGCACACGGTGCTGCCGGGCAATGCGGTGGACCACCTGCATGCGGTGGTCGGCGAGTGGCAGCTGCTGGCCGACCTGTCGTTCGCCGATTTTCTGATGTGGGTCCACCGCGACGACAACGTGCTGGTGTGCGTGGCCCAATGCCGGCCGAATACCGCGCCGACGGTTCTGCAGACCGATGCGGTGGGTAGTGTCGTCGCCGCCGACCGGCTGCCGCTTGTCGCTGATACCTTTGCTTCCGGCGCGGTCGGGAGGGAAAGCGTTGCGGGCCAACAGCATTCGTGGCAACTGCCCGGCCCGCACGTGGCAGCCTCCCCGGTGCGGTACGGCGAACAGGTGGTTGCGGTGCTGACGCAGCATCAAACCGCAGTCGCGGCCGACCGCCTGTCCGGTCAGCTGGAGACGGCCTACCGGGAATGCGCCGAAGACCTAGTCCACATGCTTGCCGAGGGCACTTTTCCCGACGTGGGGGACGTGGCCATGTCGCGCTCCACGCCGAGGGCAGGCGACGGCTTCATCCGTATCGATGTCAACGGTGTGGTCGCCTACGCCAGCCCCAACGCTCTGTCGGCCTATCACCGGATGGGTCTGACGACCGAGTTGGAGGGCCACAACCTCATCGAAATCACGCGGCCGCTGATCTCCGACTCGTTCGAGGCGCAGGAGGTGGCCGAGCACGTGCAGGACCTGCTGGCCGGCGGGAAGAGCATGCGGATGGAGGTCGACGCCGGAGGCGCCACGGTGCTGCTGCGGACGCTGCCGTTGGTAGTGCACGGCTCGAGCGCGGGTGCCGCGGTGCTGATCCGCGACGTCACCGAGGTGAAGCGCCGCGACCGGGCCCTGATTTCCAAGGACGCCACGATCCGGGAGATTCACCACCGGGTGAAGAACAACCTGCAGACTGTCGCGGCGCTGCTGCGCCTGCAGGCCCGCCGTACGGTCAACGCCGAGGGCCGGGAAGCGCTGATCGAGTCGGTGCGCCGGGTGTCGTCGATCGCGTTGGTCCACGACGCGCTGTCGATGTCGGTGGATGAGCAGGTGAACCTCGACGAAGTCATCGACCGGATCCTGCCGATCATGAACGACGTGGCGTCCGTGGACCGGCCGATCCGGATCAACCGGGTCGGCGATCTGGGCGTGCTGGACTCCGATCGCGCGACGGCACTGATCATGGTGATCACCGAGCTCGTGCAGAACGCAATCGAGCATGCGTTCGACCCCGCGGCTGCCGAAGGGTCCGTGACGATTCGCGCCGAGCGCTCCGCGCGGTGGCTCGATGTCGTCGTGCACGACGACGGGCGTGGACTGCCCGAAGGATTCAACCTGGAGAAATCCGACAGTCTGGGCCTACAGATCGTGCGGACCTTGGTGTCGGCGGAGCTGGACGGCACGTTGGGCATGAGTGAAGCCTCCGAGCGCGGCACCGATGTGGTGTTACGGGTACCGATCGGTCGCCGGGCCCGGTTGCTGCTGTAATGCCCACGCAACAGTGCGGCCCCGACGATTGTCGGGGCCGCACTGTGGTTGGAAACTGGGTCAGACTCCGCTACGGGCCTTCGTCCGGGCGTTGCGACGCTTCAACGCGCGCCGCTCGTCTTCGCTCATCCCGCCCCAGACGCCCGAGTCCTGGCCGGTATTCAGAGCCCAGGCGAGACACTCTGTGGTCACCGAGCACCGATTGCAGACCAGTTTCGCGTCAGCGATCTGCGCGAGCGCCGGACCGCTATTCCCTACCGGGAAGAACAGCTCCGGGTCCTCGTCGCGACAGACCGCCTTGTGGCGCCAATCCATACGTTGTCACTCCTCACTGAGTGCGCAGCAAGGCGCACGGGCATTTTTCTTCGGCTGTTAAGCGTGCACAACAAAAGGTATCCGTACCCCTACAAATTTTCTGCATGCAACCTTTCGATCGTTTCACAGGCTCAACAGATGTCAATAGCGTGAACTTAGCTCGTGGGCTATTTCACTTTGGCGATCTCTTACCCAAGCCCTTACTCGGTTGTACTACACTGGCCCGCCGCCACTGCCCAAGATATTTCCGACGGGCCCGTTCGATGCTGCGTTATCGCAGGTCAGGCGTGTTCTTGGCGGGCGGGGCGACGACCGGGAGCAGGTCGGGGACCGACCGGAACGTCATGGTTTCGCGCAAGCCGAGATAATCGCCGTCGAACTGGCTGGCGATTGGGCCGCCGGTTGAGGTTACTCGTAGCCAGGCCGCGTCGTCGTCGCGGACGAGTTGTTTGGCATTGGGCTTGGGGCCCTTCGAGAGGATCTGGCGAACCAAGTTCAGCGTGGGAAACACCTTCATGCCGTCGAGCGCGAACACCCCGAGGCCCGACTCGAAGGTGCAGTCGGGGTTGGTCACCATAGGCCGGTTGTTGCTGTAGGTCCACGGACTTGTGTTGGACACCCACACGAAGTGCACGCCCGGAAGGGGATCGCGGCCGGGTAGCTCCAGCGTGAGGACCGGTTCGCGGCGGCTGAAGGCTATCGTCACCGGAATCGCCACCCGCCAATAGCGCAATGCGTTGACCTTGACGCCCTTGTCGCGTTGTGCTTCCACCGCGGCCACTACCTCCGCATCGACGCCCATCCCGGCGTTGATCAGCGCCCACCGCTCACCGCAGTCGATCAACCCGATGCGGCGCCACGTCTGCTGACGGCGGTAGTCATCGAGCAGCTGGATGAGCTGGTTGGTGGCAGCGACCGGGTCCTGGGAAATGCCCAGCGACCGGGCCAGCACATTCGCCGAGCCACCAGGCACCACTGCAACCGCAGGTACGTGCTCGGCGCGCGGTGAGCCGGGGCTGCCAAGCAGACCGTTGACCACTCCGCTCACCGTGCCGTCGCCGCCGTGCACGACGATCAGGTCAACTCCCGCCGCAGCGGCCGCTTGTGCGATTTCGCTGCCGTGACCCCGGTGGCTGGTGTGCTCGACGGTGAGTTGAAGGCGGCTTTTCAGTGCATGCGCGAGCAGGTCGCGACCGGCAGGGGTGGTGGAAGTGGCTGTTGGGTTCACGATCAGCACGGCGCGCATGATGCACGAGCTTATGCGGGGCGGTTAAGGCTGGGCTGTGGGGAACCGGCCGCTTGCGCGGGAAGAGCCGGTAGGCGTGACTACGCTGACGCTGTGAACCCGCCCGCCCCAACCACCGTGCGCGTCGCGGGATGGATCGTTGCGGTGCAGGGTGTGGCCGCGTTGGTGGTGGCCGCGGTGCTGGTGGTGCGCGGAATCGCCGGAGCCGACCAGCACGTGGTCAACGGCTTGGGCACAGCGGTCTGGTTCATATTGGCGGGCGGCGTGGTGCTGGCCGCCGGGCGCGCGCTGGTGATCGGCAAGCGTTGGGGCCGCGGGTTCGCCGTGTTCACCCAGCTGCTCCTGCTGCCCGTGGCCTGGTATCTCGCGGTCGGCTCGCATCAACCGGCGTTCGGGATACCCGCGGGCGTCGCGGCGCTGACCACATTGATCTTGCTCTTCACCCCCGCGGCCGTGCGCTGGGCCGTCGGTGGCGATCAGCGCGGTCCGGCCAGCTCAGCCAGTGGTGGGCCGGACACCCGATAGGTGGTCCACTCGCGCTGCGGTTGCGCGCCGATATTGTCGTATAGCGCAATGGCATCGGCGTTCCAGTTCAGCACCGCCCACGACAACCGCGTGTAGCCGTTCTCGAGGCACACACCCGCCAGCGCCGCCAGCAGCGCACGGGCCAGACCGCGGCGGCGAAACCTCGGACGGACGAACAGGTCTTCCAGGTAGATCCCCGCGACGCCGTCCCACGTGGAGAAGCTGAGAAACCACAGCGCCATGGCGCCGATCTCGCCGTCAACTTCGGCGACATGTCCATGCACCGTGGGAAAATTACCGAAAAGCGCTGTGGAAATTCGTGCTTCGGTGATAGTGCATTGTTCAGGGGCACGTTCGAATTCCGCCAGCGCGTGGATCATGTCGGCAATATCGGCGCTGTCTTCCGGTGCGGCGCGACGGATATTTTCGCTCAACGCTCGACTCCCAGCGCGTTCAATATTGTGGCGAATTTCGTTGTGGTCTCGTCGACTTCGTCATCGGGGTCCGATTCAGCGACGATGCCGCCGCCGGCGTGGGCGAGGGCCGTGCGGCGGTCCGCTGACAGCTGTGCGCAGCGGATGGACACCACCCAGCGGCCGTCGCCGCTCCCGTCGCACCAGCCGACCGCCCCGGCGTAGAAACCGCGGTCACCTTCCAATTCGGCGATGAGCTCGGATGCGGCCTTGGTCGGCACCCCTCCGACCGCCGGGGTGGGATGCAGCGCCAACGCCAGATCGATTGCGGTAGTTGATTTGTCACGCAAGCGACCGCTGATCGGTGTGCATAAGTGCCAGACCGCCGCGGTGCGGCTCAATTGAGGCTCGGAGGCGATCGTCAGGTCGTCGCACAGTGGCTCCAGGGCGGCGCGCATGGTGTCGATGACCAGCTGGTGCTCGTGACGGTTCTTGGCCGAGTCTGCCAGGGCGGCGCCGTTGGCGGCGTCGAGGTCCGCGTCGGCGGCGCGCGGCGCCGAACCGGCGAACGGGCGGCACTCGACACGGTCGCCGGTACGCGCGACCAGAAGTTCTGGAGTGGCGCCCACCAGCACCGCACCCGCGTAGTCGTCGCCGGCCCCGGTCAGGTCGACGAGATAGCCGTAGCCGGCCGGGTCGGCGGCGATCAGCCGGCGCAGCACGACCCGCGCGTCCACTGGAGCATCGGCGACCAGCTGCAGCGCGCGGGCCAGCACCACCTTGCGCAGCGTGCTACCCGGTGCCGCGAGCCGATCTCGTGCGCGGCTGATCCGGACGCGGTAGTCGTCCGGCGGCGGGACGGCGGCGGCGACGCGCACCGCAGGCAGCGGGCTTGTCGGCCATTCGGGCGGCCCGTCGGTGCGCAGCACGGTGTTCGGCACCAGCAACGCAGCGGGTGCGCTCACATCGAAAGGCAACGCGCCCAACAGTATTGGTGCCGACCCCGATCGCAGCGCCGCTTGCGCCGCTTGCACGTCGCAGTAGCGCGTCTGCACCCCGTCGGCAACCAAGGTCCCGAGCGGCCCGCACAGCGCGAATGGCGGTTCGGCGATGGTCACCCGGGTGCTATTGCCTGTGGGAGGCCGGTCAATCCGAGCGCAGCGAGCTGTCGCACGCCATGCTCGAACCCGCATACGGCGATCGAGCCGGCGAGCATCCAGAAGCGGCTGCCCTCGACGAGCGGCAGCTCGACCCAGCGCGTGATCACCGCGCGGGAAAAGTGGCTATGGCCCACGAACAACACGTCGCGCGAGGTCATGTGCTCTAACGCCAGTGCGACGGCCCGATCAGCGCGGTCGCTGACTTGCGCCACACTCTCGCCGCCGGGGCAACCGTGCGTCCAGATCAGCCAATCGGGTACCGACTCCTGGATCTGTGGTGTGGTCAACCCCTCGTAGGAACCGTAATCCCATTCGGCAATCAGTGGAGATACCTCGTCGACGGTGAGCCCGGCCAACTTGGCTGTGATCAAGGCACGTAGTCGCGGGCTGCTGATCACCAGCGGGTCAGCGAGTTTCAGTTCACGCAAAACGCGCCCGGCAAGCTCGGCCTGAACCCGGCCGGTATCGGTCAGCTCGACGTCGGTGCGACCGGTGTGCTGGCCGGATTTCGACCACTCGGTCTCGCCGTGGCGCAGCAGTACAAGTCGGTGGTTATGCAAGCCCATGCCGACCGATTCTGCCCGACGACATGCCGTGCCGTAGGCCGAAGCGCTTGGCGGCCGAACATGCCAGGATGGGCACTGTGACCGCGCGGCGACGATGCAGAGCGAAGCGATGAGGAGGAGCGGCGCTTGTGACTAAGACCCGGGTACTGGCGGTGGCCAACCAGAAGGGCGGGGTGGCCAAGACCACGACGGTGGCCTCGCTAGGTGCGGCGATGGTGGAGGCCGGTCGACGAGTGCTGCTTGTCGATCTGGACGCGCAGGGTTGTTTGACCTTCTCGCTGGGCCACGATCCCGACAAGCTACCGGTGTCGGTGCACGAGGTGCTGCTCGGTGAGGTCGAGCCAAACGCCGCGCTGGTCATGACGATGGAGGGAATGACGCTGCTGCCGGCCAACATTGACCTGGCCGGTGCGGAGGCGATGCTGCTGATGCGGGCCGGCCGCGAATATGCGCTCAAACGTGCGCTGGCCAAGCTCTCCGGCGAGTTCGACGTGGTGATCGTCGATTGCCCGCCGTCGCTGGGTGTGCTCACCCTCAACGGGCTGACGGCCGCCGACGAGGTAATCGTGCCGTTGCAGTGCGAGACACTTGCGCACCGCGGTGTAGGCCAATTCCTGCGCACCGTCGCCGATGTCCAGCAGATCACCAACCCGAATCTGCGGCTGCTGGGCGCATTGCCGACGCTGTACGACTCCCGCACCACGCACACCCGCGACGTGCTGCTCGACGTCGCTGACCGCTACGACCTGCCGGTGCTGGCCCCGCCGATCCCGCGCACGGTGCGCTTCGCCGAGGCCAGTGCTTCCGGTTCGTCGGTGATCGCCGGGCGCAAGAACAAGGGCGCGATGGCCTACACCGAGCTGGCGCAGGCGCTGATCAAGCACTGGAAGTCGGGCAAACCGCTGGCGACGTTCGCCGTCGAGATTTAGCGGCGCGCCCCGGGCGGTCAGCCCAGGGCCACCACGGTGTCGCCCCGCTGCTCAAACACCCTGGAACCGGAAACGGCCGGGACGACGGGCGTTCCGGGTTGCATGGAGCTCGCTGCCCGATTCACCGGGATGTAGCGCTCGTTCGCGCCGTTGACCGGGTCATAGACACCGATCGCGCCGGTGACCGGCACGAGCAGCTTGCCCGCCATCATCACACCGGGTCCCAACGGCGCCGTCGTCTCGCCGGCGGCGATGGTGTAGCGCGGTGTCAGACTGCTTGCGTCGAAGACCATGACGGAATCGCCGGTCCACCAAGTCATCAGGTTGCCCGCCAGTGACACCACAGCCGCGCTCGACGGCGGCTTGGGTAGCAGGGTGCTCGACACGGTCGTGCCCATCTCGTCGACCACCTCGACCCTGGGCTGCGGCGACGGGAAATACACCGCAGTGTTGCTCTCCCGGACGGTCAGCACGCGAGCACCCGAGTCCGCTGCGATCCCAGGCTCGGCTACGACGTGTTGTGTGGGTTCGTCGTCTTCTTTGGCCGGACGCAATAGAACCAGCCGCAGATCGGCCTGATTCACGCAGCTCTCGAACACCGATACCGCCGACGAGCTGGCCGCCGCCGAAACCAGCTTGCATCCGGAGTGCAGCCCCCGCGCCGACGGCTTCACCCGGGCATCGGTCTCGCCGTAGCCCAGCATCCGGACCATGTCCGAGCGCCACAGCTCCAGTCGGGTGTCGCCCACCGACAACACCGTGGTTCCGTCGGAGGACAGGCGAACATGCGGATCGGCATAGCCACTGCGGGCAGGCCCGCGTCGACCTGTGGACCCGTCCAGAGTGCTGACCTGACCGCAACCGCGGTCGTCTCTAAAGACCGCGACGGCGTAGTGGTAGACCCAGGACACCCCGCACAGATCGGTGTCGCGGGCGTAGCTCCAGCGCGACTGACCCGTGCCGGGGTCGCGCCCGTCTACCTGACGTTTGTCGCCGGTGATGACCGTCCCGCCAACCACGATGGGCGCGGTGGTGGCCACGCTCATCGCCGTCCACAGCTGATTAAGGGTTGCCGGCACTTCCCGGGCCGGCGTCGGGTTGGGCGCCGGAACGGCGGCCGGCCGGCTGCTGGTGGCCCGGGCGTCGCTGGTCCACCAGATCATTGCGGCGGTGGCGACGACGACGACCGCGATCGCCGCGGCGGCCCCTACGTCGCCCTTGGTCCGGCGTTCGGGTCTGACCACGCCGCAGCGCGGGCTCAGTTAGCCAGCGCGGACGCGGCGCTGTTTTCAGCGGGCTTGCGCCGGCGACGGCGGCGCCGGTTAGTCCCGCCGCTGCCGGAGCCCGACGGTGTCTCTGCGGCGGCTTCGCCATTGGCAACGGTGGTGGCGCCGTTGCCGGCGGGGTGGCCGGAGACGGGTTGGCCGCCACGGGTGCGCCGCCGCTTCGCGCCGGAGCGGTTGCCTCCGGACTTCTGGCCTTCAAACTGGCCTGAGCTCTGGCCCTTGACTCGGCCGTTGCTCTCGGTGTCGCGGCGCTTGACCGGCGACTTACGCGGCGTACCGACCTTGCCGCCCGCCTCGGCCGGGATGCCTAGCTCGGCGTAGAGGTGCGGCGAGCTGGAATAGGTCTCGGCCGGATCGGGGGAGCCCAGGCCCAGCGCCTTGTCGATCATCGTCCAGCGGGGCAGTTCGTCCCAGTCCACCAGGGTGACCGCGATGCCGGTGCGGCCGGCGCGGCCGGTGCGCCCGATGCGGTGGACGTACATCTTGTCGTCCTCGGGGCACTGGTAGTTGATGACGTGGGTGATGTCGTCGATGTCGATGCCGCGGGCGGCAACGTCGGTGGCGACCAGCACGTCGATATCGCCGGCGCGAAACGCCTTGAGCGCTTTCTCGCGCGCGATCTGCCCGAGGTCGCCGTGCACGGCGCCGACCTTGAATCCGCGCTGGGCCAGCTCATCGGCCACCTTCTGCGCGGTGCGCTTGGTGCGGGTGAAGACCATCGTCGCGCCCCGGCCATTGGCCTGCAGGATCCGGCTGACCAGTTCTATTTTGTCCAGCGCGTGGGCGCGATAGACGAACTGCTCGGTGGTGTCATGTACGGCCAGGGAATGCGGGGCCTCGGCGCGAATATGGGTGGGCTGGTCCATGAAGGTGCGGGCCAGCGTGATGATCGGGTCAGGCATGGTCGCCGAGAACAGCATCGATTGCCGCTCGGCGGGGATCTGACGCAGGATGCGCTCGATGTCGGGCAAGAAGCCGAGGTCCAGCATTTCGTCGGCCTCGTCGAGCACCAGTACCGACAACCCGCCGAGCTGCACGTGGCCCTGCTGGCACAGATCGAGCAGCCGGCCCGGGGTGCCCACCACGACGTCGGCGCCGGTGCGCAGCGCGTCGATCTGTGGTTCGTAGGCCCGTCCGCCGTAAATGGACACCACCGACAGCCGGCGGCCTTGTTCGGCGGTCAAGAATTTGGCCGCGGTGGCCAGGTCCCCGGTGACCTGCAGGCACAGCTCCCGGGTCGGCACCACGACCAGGGCCCGTGGTGTGCCATTGAGCGGCCGTACACCGACACCGTCGGTGATCCGCTGCAGCAGCGGAACGCCGAAGGCGAAGGTCTTGCCCATGCCGGTGCGGGCCTGGCCGATCACATCGTCGCCGGCAAGGGCGAGCGGCAGGGTCAGTTCTTGGATAGCAAAGGCGTGCTCAATGCCTTTTTCGGCTAGTGCGCGGACGATTTCGTCGCGGACCCCGAGGTCGGCAAAGGTCGGTTCAGTTGTGCTCTTTAATGCGGTCATACGTGGGTGATGTGCCTTTCGGTGACGGTCTTCGGTTTGTGTCGGTGTTTCTCTCGCGGTCACGCGCGCACGAGTTCCGACTCCGAATACGTCGCCGAGTCGCGGGCCCTGCTAAATCTGGGCGGGCCAGCTGTGCACGCACATTTCGCCGGCAGCGGCGATAGGGAATACAGCCACTACCTGTTTACATGATAGCCGGTCAACAGCCGGCACCCCTCTTCCCCCAAGCCGCCGACTAGAGTGTTGCCCATGACTTCGGCCTCCTCCGCCGACCAGGTGGACGATTCGCCTACCCCACGACTGACCGCTGACCATCCGGGCGTCAACGAACTGTTCGCAGTGCTCGCCTATGGCGAGGTGGCGGCGTTTTACCGGCTGACGGACGAGGCGCGCATGGCCCCTGACCTGCGGGGACGGATCTCGATGGCGAGCATGGCCGCCGCCGAGATGCAGCATTATGAATCGCTGCGCGACGCCCTGGAAAGCCGTGGCGTCGACGTGGTGACGGCGATGTCGAGGTACGTATCGACACTGGAGAACTACCACCGGTTGACGATGCCGAGTACCTGGCTGGAAGCCTTGGTGAAGACCTATGTGGGCGATGCCCTGGCCGCCGACTTATATCTGGAAATCGCCGATGGGCTGCCCGACGAGATCGCCGACGTAGTGCGGGCGGCCCTGTCGGAGACCGGGCACTCCCAGTTCGTCGTCGCCGAGGTGCGCGCGGCTGTGACCGCAAGCGGCAAACAGCGCAGCCGGTTGGCGCTGTGGTCTCGTCGTCTGTTCGGCGAAGCGATCACCCAGGCCCAGTATCTGCTGGCCGATCACGATGAGCTGGTCGACCTGGTGGTATCCGGGACCGGTGGCCTGGGCCAGCTCGGTACGTTCTTCGAGCGGTTGCAGCAAACCCACGACCGACGGATGCACGAACTCGGTTTGAGCTGACTGGCGAAAGCCGACGTCCTGCTCGGTTAGCGGGTGCAGGTCGCCATGATCGTGTTGTTGGCCGACGCCACCACCGTCTGACCCTCGGCATTGAGGATCGAGCAATTGAGCCGCCCGTAGATGCTGGTCGCGAGAACCGACTGGGTCTGGACGCCGGGATTCAGCACGATCACCTTCGACCACGGCAGCGACACGTTGAACTCGGTTTGGGGGTAGCCCCGGGCGTCGGTGTAGACGATGTTCACCAGGTCCAGGAGTTGCTTCGTGCCGGTCACGGTGTAGACGACGGTGTGCGGATTCAGCGCGATCGGTGGCGGTGCGGCGGTGGCAGGCGGCGCGGCGGTGGGCGTCTGCGCCGGCGCTGCGCTGGGTGTTGTCACGGTGGTGACCGTCTCGGGTGGCAGCTGGGGCGTCCGGGACGTGCTGGGTGACGCTGCGCTGGGCGGGGTCGTGGTCCGCGGCGCGGAGGTCAGCGTACGGGGAGCGGGTGCTCCCACAGTGGCCTTGGTCGATGCGCTATCGCCGCTGTTGATGACGACAGCCGTCGCGACTGCGCCGACGGCCACCACAGCGCCGACGAATGCCGCGAGCGTCCGCCATCGACGATCGGCCGGCCAGGCTAGCTCGCCGTAGCCGTCGTCCTCGATGTAGGCGTCGGCTCCGTCGTCATAAGTCTCGTCATCGGGGTAGTCGTGGACTAGGCCGTCGAGATCGTGAAGTGTGTTCCTGATGGTGCCGATGTTACCGATGTGAATATCGAGGTTCTGGCGTCACGCGCCATGTTGCCTAGCTGGGAGCTAATCGTTATCTGGAGGAAGGCCCGTTTCGCTTACCGCGAACCGGACAGCGGGCCCAGGGGGCGCCGAACACCTTGCGCGTCCACTAGCCTGCTGCTGACACGTCTGCGACTTCACTGCTAATGGAAGGGGCCACGGTGGAGGTCAAGATCGGTATCACGGACAGTCCACGCGAGCTGGTCTTCTCCAGCCCGCAGACGCCCGGTGAAGTCGAAGAGCTCGTCAGTGCCGCGCTGCGCGAGGGTTCGAGTCTGGTCAGCCTGAGCGACGACAAGGGCCGTCGCTTCCTGATTCAGACCACCAAGATCGCCTATGTCGAGATTGGCGCTGCCGACGCTCGCCGGGTCGGCTTCGGAATTGGGGCGGACTCGGCCGCCAGCAGCGGTGGGAAAGCCGCTAAGAGCGAGTAAGCGGCACGTGTGACAGCCCGCCCCAAGCGAACTGAACGGTGCCGTCGACGGCGTCCGACTTGGAGATCGGACGGTCGGAGTCCAGCCAGTACCTGGCGCAATCGACGCTGATCCCGACCAGTCCGACCGCGATCATTCGGGCGCGGTGCGGATCGAGGCCCGAGTCCTCGCTGATCAGCGCAAACACTGCGTCGGTGCACGATTCGGTGGCCACTCGCACCTGCGCGGCGACCTCGGGCTCGGTGACGTAGTCGTTCTCGAAAATCAGCCGGTAACCCTGGCTGTCGTGTTCGATGAAGTCGAAGAACGCCTGGACCGCCGAATGTAACCGTCGCCGGTTATCGGTGGTAGTGCTCAGTGCCTGCTGCACGCCCGTCACCAGTTTCTCGACGTGCCGATGAAGCACCGCCAGATACAGCTCTAGCTTGCTTGAAAAATGTTGATACAGAACGGGTTTACTGACTCCCGCCCGATCCGCGATCTCGTCCATACCAGCCGCGTGGTAGCCGTGGTTGACAAAGACGTCGCTGGCCACGACGAGCAATTGGCCACGACGTTCATCGCGGGGCAGCCTGTTGCCCCGCCGGTTCGAGGTCGCCACCCCGTTTCCCGGCCGAGGGTCAGCCGGATTGACGGCACGTCGTGCCGCCGCCTTGGGGAGTTCGCTCATCGAGTCCTCATCTGATTGGTGGCAACTGACCGTTGGTACCCCCGCGACCAGCCGCGCGCGGCTCGTCGCAACGACATTACTACCCGTGACGTCCCCGCGACTGTCATCGGCGCGGTCGATGCTGGCAGAAACGGTGTCGGGCGGTGCATTCGGGCGCGCCAGGGACATCCTCCGTGTCAGCTGTGCCATTCTGGGGCAATGACGTCCCAGCAGCCCGGGCGCGGCACCGGTCAAGTTCCCGTGCTGCGCGACGAGTGGCGAGAACCACTGCGGGCGCTGCGCGATCCGATCGGCCGGGGCGCCGGGCGGGCCCGGGCCGATCGTCGACCGGCCGCGACAGTGGCGAAAACAAACATGGCTGGGACGGTTCGTGTCCACCTATGGCTGGCGGGCATATGCGCTGCCTGTTCTGGTGGTGCTTACCGCGGTGGTCATCTACCAGACGGTCACTGGCACGGGTGCGCCAAAGCCGACGGCGAGTCAGCCCATCCAGGGCCCTCCGGCCATCGGCGCGGTGGGCACCGCGATCATCGACGCACCACCCCGCGGGTTGGCCACGTTCGACGCCGACCTGCCGGCAGGGACGCTGCCGGATGGCGGTCCCTTGACCGAAGCGGGCGACAAGACCTGGCATGTCGTGCCGGGCACGACGCCGCAGTCCGGCCAGGGCACCGCCAAGGTGTTCAGGTACACCGTTGAGGTCGAGAACGGCATCGACCCCTCGATGTTCGGCGGCGACAACGCATTCGCCCAAATGGTCGACCAGACACTGTCCAATCCCAAGGGCTGGACGCACAACCCGCAGTTCGCGTTCATCCGGATCGACAACGGGAAGCCCGACTTCCGGATTTCGCTGGTGTCTCCGGTGACGGTCCGCGAAGGGTGCGGCTACGAATTCCGGCTGGAGACGTCGTGCTACAACCCGGTGTACGGGGCGGACCGGCAGGCGCGGGTCTTCATCAACGAGGCGCGCTGGGTCCGCGGAGCCGTCCCGTTTGAAGGCGACGTCGGCTCCTACCGGCAGTATGTGATCAACCACGAGGTCGGCCATGCGATCGGCTACGTGCGTCACGAGCCGTGCGACAAGCAAGGTGGTCTGGCGCCGGTGATGATGCAGCAGACGTTCTCCACGTCCAACGACGACGCCGCCAAATTCGACCCCGATTACGTCAAGGCGGACGGCAAGACCTGCCGATACAATCCCTGGCCGTATCCGATCGCTTAGCGCGAGGCCCGGCGGAGCCGGGAAGCTTTGCCGGCCCTCGAAGCGTTGACCTGATTGCCGTCTATCCGGACAACTGCTGTGATGGTTGTGGGACACGGCTAGAAAAAGGCCTAGAAAACGCCCAGAGAAGTTGAATCGCGAAGCGAACCGAGGAGATGTTCGGTGTCGACATCGTTGCCGCCGCTAATTGAGCCCGCACGCCAGCTGAGTCGCGATGAGGTGGCCCGCTACAGCCGTCATCTGATCATTCCCGACCTGGGCGTCGACGGGCAGAAACGGCTCAAGAACGCGCGGGTGCTGGTGATCGGCGCCGGCGGGCTGGGAGCACCGGCGTTGCTGTATCTGGCCGCGGCCGGGGTCGGCACGATCGGCATCGTCGACTTCGACGTCGTCGACGAGTCGAACCTGCAGCGTCAGATCATCCACGGCGTGGCTGACGTCGGGCGGTCCAAAGCCCAGTCGGCGCGCGACTCGATCGCCGCGATCAACCCGCTGATCGAAGTGCGATTGCACGAGTTCCGGCTGGAGCCGAGCAACGCCGTTGACCTGTTCAAGCAGTACGACCTGATTCTGGACGGCACCGATAACTTCGCCACCCGCTATCTGGTCAACGACGCCGCCGTGCTGGCCGGGAAGCCGTACGTGTGGGGGTCGATCTACCGCTTCGAAGGCCAGGTCTCGGTGTTCTGGGAAGACGCCCCGGACGGGCGCGGCCTCAACTACCGCGACCTGTACCCCGAGCCTCCGCCGCCCGGCATGGTGCCGTCGTGCGCCGAAGGCGGCGTGCTGGGCATCGATCTGCGCCTCGATCGCGTCCGTGATGGGCACCGAGGCGATCAAACTGATCACCGGAATCGGCGAGCCGCTGTTGGGCCGGTTGATGATCTACGACGCGCTGGAGATGAGCTACCGCACGATCAAGATCCGCAAGGACCCGTCGACGCCCAAGATCACCGAGCTGATCGACTACCAGGATTTCTGTGGTGTGGTGTCCGAGGATGCCGCCGAGGCGACCACCGGCTCCACCATCACCCCGCGGGAGTTGCGCGAGTTGCTCGACTCCGGCAAGAAGCTGGCGCTGATCGACGTTCGTGAGCCCGTGGAATGGGACATCGTGCACATCGACGGCGCCCAGCTGATCCCGCAGTCATTGATCAACTCCGGTGAGGGTCTGGCAAAGCTGCCACAGGACCGTATGTCGGTGCTGTATTGCAAGACGGGCGTGCGCTCGGCCGAGGCGCTGGCTGCTGTGAAGAAGGCTGGATTCTCCGACGCGGTGCATTTGCAGGGTGGGATCGTGGCCTGGGCCCAACAGATGCAGCCCGACATGGTGATGTACTGAGCAATACCGCAGGTGGGCTCTACTAGGCTGACTCGCGTGAGTGTCGAGCCGCCGCCGGAACATGTGCTGTCGGCGTTCGGTTTGGCCGGTGTCAAGCCCGTTGCCCTGGGTGCCAGCTGGGAAGGTGGCTGGCGATGCGGCGAAGTCGTGTTGTCGATAGTGGCCGACAACGCCCGCGCGGCCTGGTCGGCCCGGGTGCGGGAGACGCTGTTCGTCGACGGGGTGCGTCTGGCCCGGCCGGTCCGCTCGACCGACGGGCGTTACGTCCTTTCGGGGTGGCGAGCCGACACGTTCGTCGCCGGCACACCGGAAGCCAGGCACGATGAGGTCGTCTCGGCGGCAGTGCGACTGCACGAAGCCACCGGCAAACTGGAACGCCCTCGATTCCTGACTCAGGGACCCGCCGCGCCGTGGGGAGACGTCGACGTTTTCATCGCCGCAGACCGTGCCGCGTGGGAGGAGCGACCATTGCAGTCGGTGCCGCCGGGAGCGCGCACCGCCCCGCCGACAGCGGATGCCCAGCGGTCGGTCGAGCTGATCAACCAGCTCGCCAGTCTGCGCAGGCCTACGAAGAGCGCCAACCAGCTGGTGCACGGAGACCTTTACGGCACAGTGCTTTTCATCGGCACCGCCGCACCGGGTATCACCGACATCACGCCCTACTGGCGGCCCGCATCATGGGCAGCGGGCGTGGTCGTTGTCGATGCATTGTCCTGGGGCGAGGCCGACGACGGACTCATCGAACGCTGGAGCGCGCTGCCGGAGTGGCCACAGATGTTGCTGCGCGCGTTGATGTTTCGGCTTGCAGTCCACGCCCTGCATCCTCGGTCGACCGCAGACGCCTTCCCGGGTCTGGCCCGCACCGCGGCCCTGGTCCGGCTGGTGCTCTAGCCTCAACGACCGTGTGCTTTAAATCCCGGGCGGAAACTCGAAGCGGACCTCGCGCAACGGAACTCTGCCGTCGACGGCGAGAACCCCTTCGGCGCGCAGCCGCTCCAGCTGCCGGGTGGTCAAATGCCGCGCTGGGCGCCCGGATGCGGTGATCACCCGGTGCCACGGCAGGTCGGAGGAGTCGATCCGCATGATCCAACCGACGATGCGCGGACTGGAAAGGCCTGCGACAGCTGCGATGTCGCCATACGTAGCGACCCTGCCGGACGGGATGGCCGCGACCAGCGAGCGCACCCGCTCGACTTGGTCGTCGGTCACCGGCGCCATGGTCAGCGGCCTTCCAGCTGCTCGCGGACCAACGTGGCGACTTGCCCGTGCATGACGTAGGGGACCATATGGTTGCACTCGAAATCGAGCAACTGGAAATCAGGCCCCAAGCGTTGTTGCAGCCCCGCGATGAGTTGGTCGGTGACGTAGGGCGGCGTGGTCCACTTCGCTCGCACCAACGTCGTCGCCGTTCCCGCCGGCGGTAACACGATGTCGCGGGCCAACTCGCTCCAGTACGACATCATCGCCGGCAGGCTGACGCGCCACCCGTATCGTCCGCTCGGCAGCTTGACCAAGTGCTCGTCGAGTTCGGCGTCGAGCAAGGCGGGATCCACATCCGCCCAAGAGCCTGTCGCCTTTTCCATGCGGGCTTCGGCGGCGTCCGAATAGTCGGGCGAGGAAAACATCGCATCGGCGATCTCGCCCATCCAGGTTCCGTCCAGGCCGACCGCCGGATCGAGCAGCAGCAGTCCCGCCACCTGGTCGGGGCGGACCGCGGCCAGATGCATTGCCAGTGCGCCGCCGAATGAGTGCCCGACCACCAGCACCGGGGCGTCGGCCTCGTCGTCGAGCAGCGCGGCCAACGCTGAGATGTTGGCGTCAATGCTCCACGGCGCGGCCCACGATGATCTGCCATGGCCGAGCAGATCGGGTGCCGCGACGGTGATTTCGGGCAGCGAGCCGGCCAATTTCTGCCACCGCTGCCCGTGGCCGGTCAGTCCATGGATGGCGAGCATCTGCACCGGGCCGGAGGGCCCGTAGCGGTGCACGTGAAGGTCGGCGGTCACGCGTCGATGATGCCAGGCCGGGCCGTCGCGGTCCTCGGGTGCGGTCGACTTGTCAGACCCTCGTGATGTCATGCCGCTATGTCATTGACCTGGGGCGCCGAAGCGAGTGCTGTTCTGGCGCCCTGCGTACGCGGCCTGATACGTGTCTTGGGCGGACCCGGCACCGGCAAGAGCAGCCTGCTGGTCGATGCCGCGGTCGCTCAGATCGGCGCCGGTGTTGATCCGGAATCGGTTCTGCTGCTTACCGGTTCCGGCCGACTGGGGATGCGGGCGCGCAGCACCTTGACGACGATGTTGCTGCGGTCGCACACCACCGCTGACCGCCGGGCCGCGGTCCGCGAGCCGTTGGTGCGCACCGTGCACAGCTACGCCTACGCGGTGTTGCGGCGGGCCGCCGAGCGCGCCGGCGATGCGCCGCCGCGGCTGGTCACCAGCGCCGAACAGGACGCCATCATTCGCGAACTACTGGCCGGTGACCTCGAAGACGGGCCGGCCGCCGCGGTTGCTTGGCCGGCGCATCTGCGGCCGGCCCTGCGCACCGCCGGCTTTGCCGCCGAATTGCGAAACCTGTTGGCGCGCTGCGCCGAACGCGGTGTAGACGCGCAGGAACTGCAACGGCTGGGCCGTCGGTGCCGACGTCCGGAATGGATCGCGGCCGGCCAGTTCGCGCAACAATACGAGCAAGTGATGTTGTTGCGGGCCGCGGTCGGGACGGCGGCGCCGCAGGCGACGACGCCGGCGCTGGGCGCGGCCGAACTTGTGGGTGCGGCGCTGGAGGCTTTCGCGGTCGATCCTGAGCTATTGGCCGCCGAACGCGCCCGGGTGCGGGTGTTGTTGGTCGACGACGCCCAGCAGCTCGACCCGCAGGCAGCCCGTCTGGTTCGGGTGCTGGCGGCGGGGGCCGAGCTGGCGCTGGTCGCCGGTGACCCCAACCAGGCGGTGTTCGGCTTCCGCGGCGGTGAGCCGGCCGGGCTGCTGGACGTCGACACGCAGTCGGTGACGCTGACGGTGTCGCATCGTTGTGCTCCCGCGGTCGCGCGTGCCGTCACCGGCATTGCGCGCCGGCTGCCCGGCGGCAGCAGCGGCAGGCATATCGACGGCACGGGTGCCGACGACGGAGTGGTCGCGGTCCGCCTGGCCGCCTCGGCGCATGCGGAGGCCGCCATGATCGCGGACGCGCTGCGGCGTGCGCACCTCGTCGACGGGGTGCCGTGGTCGCAGATGGCGGTCATCGTCCGGTCGGTGCCCCGGGCCGGCACGCGATTGCAGCGTGCTCTGGCTGCCGCCGGGGTCCCGGTGGCCGTACCCGCTGTCGGCGGGTCGTTGACCGAGGAGCCGGCGGCGTGGGCGTTGCTGACGGTTTTAGCGACGACCGCCGGCGGGCTCGACGGTGACCAGGCGCTGGCATTGCTGACCGGGCCCATCGGTCGCGTCGACCCGGTCTCGTTGCGGCAGCTGCGCCGAACGCTGCAGCGCGCCACACCCGGCGGCGCATCAAGGAATTTCGGCGACCTGGTGGCCGACGCCCTCCGCGCCGACGCGCCGTCCCCAGCAAGCAGGTGGTGCCCCCAGTCCGGCGTGCAGTCGCGCTCGCTGCGACGAGTGCGCGCTGTGCTGGACGCCGCCGCCCGCTGCCACCGGGAGGGGCAGGATCCGCGCTTCACCCTGTGGGCGGCGTGGCACCGGTCCGGTCTGCAGCGCCGCTGGCTGGCGGCCAGCGAGCGCGGCGGCCCCGCCGGCGCCCAGGCCAACAGGGACCTCGAGGCGGTAACGGCGTTGTTCGACATCACCGATCAGTACGTGTCTCGCACGTCCGGTGCGTCGTTGCGCGGACTCATCGAGCATGTTGTCGGCGCTACAGCTGCCGAGCGTCAACCCCGAGCCGGTGTCGACGGCGGAACAGGTCAGCGTGCTCAGCGCACACGCTGCGCTCGGACATGAATGGGACCAGGTGGTCATCGCCGGTTTGCAGGACGGGTTGTGGCCCAACACGATTCCGCGCGGCGGAGTGCTGGGCACCCAGCGGCTGCTCGACGCGCTGGACGGTATCACCGAGGATGCCTCGGCGACCGCGCCGCTGCTGGCCGAGGAGCGTCGGCTGCTGATAGCCGCGATGGGCCGGGCCCGGCGCCGGTTGCTGGTGACCGCCGTTGACAGCGACACCGGCGGGGCAGGCGAAGACGCCGCGCTGCCCTCGGCGTTCTTTTTCGAGATCGCGCAGTGGGCCAATGGTGAGAATGATAGCGTTGCGGCGCAGCCGGTTTCAGCGCCGCGGGTGTTGTCGGCGGCCGCGCTGGTGGGCCGGTTGCGCGGCGTCGTGTGTGCGCCCGACGGCGCCGTGGATGACGCCGCTCGTGATTGTGCGGCAACGCAATTGGCCCGGTTGGCCAACGCCGGTGTGCCGGGCGCCGACCCGGCAGACTGGCAGGGCCTGATCCCGGTCAGCACCGGTGATGCCCTCCGCGGCCCTGAGGATCCGGTCACGTTGACGCCGTCGACGCTGCAGACCCTCACCGACTGCCCGCTGCGCTGGCTGGCCGAACGCCACGGCGGAACCAATGCCCGTGATCTGCGGTCCACCATCGGCTCGGTGCTGCACGCGCTGATCGCCGAGCCGGGCAAAAGTGAAGCGCAACTGCTGGCCGAGCTGGACCGGACCTGGGAGCATCTGCCCTTCGACGCCCACTGGCATTCGGCCAACGAGCTGGCCCGACACCGCGCCATGATTCAGGCGTTCGTCGAGTGGCGAGCGCAGACCCGAGCCGAACTGAGCGAGGTCGGCATCGAGGTCGATGTCGACGGAGTCTTTCAGACACCGCGCGATGACGGCGGCGAAGTCCGGCTGCGTGGCCGGGTCGACCGGCTGGAACGCGACGGCGCCGGCCGGCTGGTGATCGTCGACGTCAAAACCGGCAGGACACCGGTCAGCAAGGACGACGCCCAACAACACGCTCAGCTGGCCATGTACCAGCTGGCGGTGGTCGAAGGCATACTCGGTGCCGGCTCGGCCGGTATGGAGCCCGGCGGCGCGCGGTTGGTCTACATCGGCAAGACCGGAACCACAGGCGCCACCGAACGCGAGCAGGATCCACTGACCCCGGCCGCCCGCGACGAATGGCGCAACCTCGTCCGGACGGCGGCCGACGCGACCGCGGGGCCGCAGTTCGTCGCCCGGCGCAACGACGGGTGCACGCACTGTCCGATACGGCGGTGCTGTCCGGCCCATGTCGACGGGTCAGCGCTGTGAACGTGCGCTATAGCCCGGACGAATTGGCTTCTGCACTAGGGCTTTTCCCGCCCACCGACGAGCAGGCCGCCGTGATTGCCGCGCCACCGGGCCCGTTGGTGGTCATCGCGGGAGCCGGCGCCGGCAAAACCGAAACCATGGCCGCGCGGGTGGTGTGGCTCGTCGCCAACGGCTACGCCGAACCTGGCCAGGTGCTGGGGTTGACCTTCACCCGTAAAGCTGCCGGCCAGCTGCTGCGACGAGTCCGGTCCCGGCTGGCCCGGTTGGCCGGCATCGGTCTGGGCGCGGGCAGCCCGGCGGCCGTCGAACCAGTGGGCACTCCGGTGGTCAGCACCTACCACGCTTTCGCCGGCTCCTTGCTGCGCGACTATGGCCTGTTGTTACCGGTCGAACCTGACACCAGGTTGCTCAGCGAGACCGAGCTGTGGCAGCTGGCCTTCGACGTGGTCAACGGGTATCGCGGCGAGCTGCGCACCGACAAGACCCCGGCCGCGGTCACGTCGATGGTGCTGCGGCTGTGGGGTCAGCTGGCTGAGCACCTGGTGGACACCGGCCAGCTGCGCGATACGCACCTAGAGCTGGAGCGGCTGGTCCACGCCCTGCCGGCGGGTCCCTACCAGCGCGACCGCGGCCCCAACCAGTGGCTGCTGCGAATGCTGGCCACCCAGACTGAGCGTGCCGAGCTGGTGCCGTTGCTCGACGAGCTGCAGGAGCGCATGCGCGCCGGGAAGGTCATGGACTTCGGCATGCAGATGGCCTCGGCGGCCCGGCTGGCGGCGACCTTCTCGCAGGTCGGTCAGGACCTGCGGAACCGTTATCGGGTCGTGCTGCTCGACGAGTACCAGGACACTGGGCACGCCCAGCGGGTGGCGTTGTCATCACTGTTTGGGGGTGGCTGCAACGATGACGGCTTCACGCTGACGGCCGTCGGAGATCCGATTCAGTCGATCTATGGTTGGCGCGGCGCCTCGGCGACCAACCTGCCGCGGTTCACCACCGACTTCCCCCGCTCTGACGGCACCCCCGCGCCGGTCCTGGAGTTGCGGACCAGCTGGCGCAACCCTCCGCGCGCCTTGCAGGTAGCCAACGCCATCTCCGCGGAGGCGCGGCGACGATCGGTTGCGGTGCATGCGTTGCGCCCGCGCCCGGATGCTTTGCCCGGCACTGTCAGATGTGCGTTGCTTCCCGATGCGCGGGTCGAGCGCGAGTGGATCGCGGACCATGTGTACGGGCATTACCAGCGAGCCCACGCTGAGGGCATCAGTCCGCCGACCGCTGCGGTACTGGTGCGCCGCAACGCCGATGCCGCACCCATTGCCGATGCGCTTCGCGCCCGCGGAATCCCGGTCGAGGTCGTCGGGCTGGCCGGTCTGCTGTCCATCCCCGAGGTCGCCGACGTCGTGGCAATGCTGCGACTGGTTGCCGATCCGACGGCCGGGTCGGCGGCGATGCGGGTGCTCACCGGTCCACGCTGGCGCCTCGGTGGCCGGGATATCACCGCGCTGTGGCAGCGCGCGCTGGCCCTTGCAGCGGCACCGCACTCCGGTGCGGCGCCATCGGCCGAGTCGATCGCGATGGCGGCCGGTCCGGATGCCGACACCGCGTGTTTGGCCGACGCGATCGCCGATCCCGGCCCGGCCGGCTCGTATTCGGCTGCCGGATACCAGCGCATCACCGCGCTGGCCGCTCAACTGAGCGCGCTGCGCGCCCACCTCGGTCATTCCCTGCCCGACCTGGTAGCTGAGGTTCGGCGCGTGCTCGGCGTCGACTGCGAAGTCCGGGCCGCCGTTGGGGTCTCAGCCGGCTGGGCCGGCGCCGAACACCTCGACGCGTTCGCCGACGTGGTCGCCCGTTACGCCGAACAAACACGCGCTGCGACGAGCGCGGCGGAAGTGACGGCATCGGTTGCGGGCCTGTTGGCCTACCTGGACGCGGCCGAGGTGGTCGAGAACGGCTTGTCGCCCGCTCCATTGGCCGTCGCCCGGGACCGGGTCCAGGTGCTCACGGTACATTCCGCGAAGGGTTTGGAGTGGCAACTGGTGGCGGTCGCGCACCTGTCGGGTGGAACATTTCCGTCGACCGCGTCGCGGAGCAGCTGGCTCACCGACGCCGCCGAGCTGCCGCCGTTGTTGCGCGGCGACCGTGCCTCGACAGGCGCACTGGGCATCCCGGTGCTGGACACCTCGGATGTCACGAATCGAAAGCAGCTGTCGGACAAGATCTCCGAGCATCGCCGCCAGCTCGAGCAACGGCGCATCGACGAGGAGCGCCGACTGCTGTACGTGGGCATCACCCGGGCCGCGGACACCCTGTTGGTGTCCGGCCATCACTGGGGTTCCACCGGGATGAAACCGCGGGGCCCTTCGGACTTTCTCTGCGAAATCAAAGACATCATCGACCGTTCCACCGCGACCGGCGAGCCGTGTGGAGTGGTGGAGCAGTGGGCGCCGGCGCCGCCCGACGGCGAACGAAACCCGCTGCGCGACAATGTCGTCGAAGCAATCTGGCCTGTCGATCCGTTGGCCGCGCGTCGCGGCGACGTCGAACGCGGTGCCGCACTGGTTGCCGAGGCCATGTCGGCCGACACGGCTACAACCAGTGCCGACATCGACGGCTGGGTCGCCGACGTCGACGCGTTACTGGCCGAGCGCGCCCGCTCGGCTCGGCCGCCCGCCCGCGCCCTGCCCAGCCAATTGTCGGTCAGCGGTTTGGTGGACCTGGCGCGTGACCCGCAGGGTGCGGCGCAGCGGTTGGTGCATCGGCTGCCGGCACGTCCTGACCCACATGCTCTGCTGGGCAACGCCTTTCATGCCTGGGTGCAGCAGTTTTACGGCACCAAGTGGCTGTTCGATCTCGCCGATCTGCCGGGTGCGGCGGACTCCGACGTCGGCGACACCCGGGAGTTGGCCGCGTTGCAGACCGCATTCACCAGCTCGCGGTGGGCGGCCCGCACACCTGTTGCCGTCGAGGTGCCGTTCGAAATGCCCATCGGCGAGACCGTGATACGCGGCCGCATTGACGCGGTGTTCGCCGACCCTGATGGCGGTGTCACGGTGGTGGACTGGAAGACCGGTCAACCGCCGCACGGCCCGGAAGCTATGCGGCAGGCCGCTGTCCAGCTCGCCGTCTACCGTTTGGCGTGGGCCGCTTTGTCGGGATGCCCACAATCCTCGGTGCGTACCGCCTTCTACTACGTACGCACCGGTGTCACCGTCGTTCCCGATGAACTGCCGGAGCCCACCGAGCTGGCCGGGCTGCTGACCGACTCCACCGGCGAGCGCTGTGTCGCCGGCTGATGTGCTCAGGTATCTGCTGATCGGCGATCGTGGTTACATTTGAGTCGTGTATGTGGCATGCGGGTGGGGTTAAACCGATGACGGACCGCTGTGCGCAAGGGTAGGTTGCAGCGACTGAGGGGTCTCGATGAGACGCTGACCGCCCAGCCCGGTCATCTGCTGGTCGCCGTGCTGCGCATCCCCGAAGAGCACGGCAGCCCTTTCCGCGTCATCACGCGACGGGTGGCTATCGCGCTGGTGGTGTTATTCGCCGCCGCCGTCATTGTCTATCTGGATCGCAATGGCTACCGCGATGTGCGGGGCGAGCCGCCGACATTCCTGGACTGCGTCTACTTCGCGGCGGTGTCGCTGTCGACGACCGGCTACGGCGACATCACCCCGTACACCGAAGCCGCGCGTTTGGTGCACACCGTGATCTTCACGCCGCTGCGGATCGCGTTCCTGGCCGTGCTGGTCGGCACGACGCTCGAGGTGCTCTCCGAGCGATCCCGGCAGGCATGGAAGATTCAGCGTTGGAGGAACAAAGTGCGCAACCACACCATCGTGATCGGCTACGGCACCAAGGGCAAAACGGCTGTCGCCGCCAGGGTCAGTGATGAGGCCGCCCAGGGCGAGGTCGTCGTCGTCGACTCCGATCGAAGCGCCCTCGAGCACGCCGCGACCGCCGGCCTGGTCACCGTGCACGGTGACGCCACCAAATCCGATGTACTGCGGCTGGCCGGGGCCCAGCACGCATCATCGATCATCGTCGCCACCGGCCGCGACGACACCGCCGTCCTGGTGACCTTGACGGCGCGAGAAATCGCGCCCAAGGCCAAAATCGTGGCTTCTATTCGGGAGGCCGAGAATTCACACCTGCTGCAGCAATCGGGCGCGGACTCAGTGGTGGTCTCCTCGGAGACCGCCGGTCGGCTGCTCGGCCTTGCCACCACCACGCCCAGCGTCGTGGAGATGATCGAGGATCTGCTGACTCCGGACGCCGGGCTGGCTATCGCCGAACGCGAGGTGGAGCAGGCCGAAGTCGGCGGATCCCCGCGGCATCTGCGCGACATCGTGCTCGGCGTGGTACGCGACGGCCACCTAATGCGCATCGGTGCACCCGAAGCGGACGCCATCGAGGCCACCGACCGACTGCTCTACATCCGAAATGCGGGACACTAGCGGCGGGTCGCCGCCAGGAGGCTTACGTGGACTTCCAGCTGCGGGACGTTCCGGTGCTGTCGCGCGTCGGCGCCGACCGCGCCGATCAGTTGCGCACCGATGTCGATGCGGCCACCGCAGGATGGGCGGAAGCGGCGCTGCTGCGGGTGGATTCGCGTAACCAGGTGCTGGTCGCCAACGGCCGGGTGGTGCTCGGCGCCGCGGCTGAGCTGGCCGACAAGCCCCCGCCCGAGGCGGTGTTCCTGGGCCGCATCGAGGGTGGCCGGCATGTATGGGCAATCCGGGGCGCACTGCAAGCGCCGGAAGACCCCGACGTGCAAGCCGAGGTGGTGAACCTCCGCAGTCTCGGCCCCATCTTCGACGACACCAGCAGCCAACTGGTGTCGTCAGCCATCGCGTTGCTGAATTGGCATGACAGCGCTCGGTTTAGCCCGATGGACGGCTCGCCGACGAAGCCGGCAAGAGGGGGCTGGTCAAGGGTCAACCCGTTCACCGGTCACGAGGAGTTCCCGCGCATCGATCCGGCGGTGATCTGCCTGGTTCATGACGGCGGTGACCGTGCGGTGCTGGCTCGCCAGGCGGTGTGGCCCGAGCGGATGTTCTCACTGCTGGCCGGATTCGTTGAGGCGGGTGAGTCTTTCGAAGTCTGCGTCGCCCGGGAGATCCGCGAGGAAATCGGCCTGCACGTGCACGATGTGCGTTACCTGGGCAGTCAGCCGTGGCCGTTTCCGCGTTCGCTCATGATCGGCTTCCACGCCCTGGGCGACCCAGATGAGGACTTCTCGTTCAACGACGGTGAGATCGCCGAGGCGGCGTGGTTCACCCGCGATGAGGTGCGCGCAGCGCTTCAAGCCGGCGATTGGTCAAGCTCCTCGGAATCGAAACTTCTTCTGCCCGGGTCGATTTCGATCGCACGCGTAATCATCGAATCGTGGGCGGCGGCGACTGACTAGTTGGCGCGGCGCTACTTGATGCCATCCCTGATTGCCCGAAGGACCGTGTCGGCGCACACGGTCTCGCCCGGCTTCGTCAGCCGGCGACCTCGGCCAGCTTCGCTTTCACCTCGGCCGCGCTCGGGTTGGTCAGCGTGGACCCGTCGGCGAACTTCACCGTTGGCACCGTGCGGTTGCCGCCGTTTACCGAGCTGACGAATTCCGCGGCCGCCGGGTCGTCTTCGATGTCGATCGCGTCGTAGGAGATTCCGTTGGACTTGAGCACCGTCATGAGCCGATGGCAGAAGCCACACCATGACGTCGTGTAAACGGTAATCGCCGCATCGGTCATAGCCCGTTAACGTAGCCCGGCGACGATGCATTCCGTATGGCGGGTGCTGAGGAGCCGGGCAGTGGGGCCGAGCCCGGCGACGATGCATTCCGTACGGCGGCCCGATTAAGAGCAAGGCGATTGGCGTGGCGATGCACCAGGTTTGTCGGCCACCGCTGCAAAGATGGACGCCATGCCGATGGTCGCTGATCCATTGACCGCCGGACTGGACGACGAGCAGCGCGAAGCGGTGCTGGCACCGCGCGGACCAGTCTGTGTGCTTGCCGGAGCCGGAACAGGCAAGACCCGCACCATCACGCACCGGATCGCCCAACTCGTTGCGAGTGGCCATGTCGCCGCCGGGCAGGTGCTGGCGGTCACCTTCACCCAGCGTGCGGCGGGGGAGATGCGCTCCAGGTTGCGCACACTCGACGCCGCCGCGCAGACCGGTTGCGGGGTCGGCGCGGTGCAGGCCCTGACCTTTCACGCAGCGGCGCACCGCCAGCTGCGGTATTTCTGGCCGCGAGTGGTCGGCGACACCGGCTGGCAACTGCTGGACAGCAAGTTCGCCGTCGTGGCCCGGGCGGCCAGCCGCACCAGGCTGAATGTCAGCACCGACGACGTGCGCGATCTGGCCGGTGAGATCGAGTGGGCCAAGGCGTCGCTGATCGGTCCCGAGGAGTACGCGGCCGCTGTGGCCGCCGCCGGCCGGGACATCCCGTTGGACGCGGCGCAAGTCGCTGCCGTCTACTCCGCATACGAAGCCCTCAAAGCCCGCGACGAAACGGTGACGCTGCTCGACTTCGATGACCTGCTGCTGCACACCGCGGCCGCGATTGAGAACGACGTCGCGGTCGCAGAGGAGTTCCGGGATCGCTACCGCTGCTTTGTCGTCGACGAGTACCAGGACGTCACCCCGCTGCAACAGCGGGTGCTGTCGGCGTGGTTGGGCGGTCGCGACGACCTGACCGTGGTCGGCGACGCCAACCAGACCATCTACTCGTTTACCGGGGCCTCACCGCGCTTCCTGCTCGACTTCTCGCGGCGGTTTCCCGACGCCACGGTGGTGCGGCTGGAGCGCGACTACCGGTCCACTCCGCAGGTGGTGTCACTGGCCAACCAGGTGATCGCCGCGGCGCGTGGCCGGGTCGCCGGCAGCAAGCTTCAATTGTCCGGCCAGCGGGATCCGGGCCCGGCCCCGTCGTTTCATGAGCATCCCGATGAAACGGTCGAGGCCACCGCGGTGGCGGCGTCGATCGCCCGGCTGATCGAATCCGGCACTGCGCCATCTGAAATCGCCGTGCTCTACCGGGTCAACGCGCAGTCCGAGGTCTACGAGGAAGCGTTGACCGAAGCCGGCATCGCCTATCAAGTTCGCGGTGGCGAGGGATTTTTCAATCGTCAGGAGATCAAGCAGGCGCTGCTGGCACTACAGCGCACCTCGGAGCGCGGCGCCGAACATGGCCTGGCCGGCCCGTTGCCCGACGTTGTGCGTGCAATCCTGGAACCGCTTGGGCTGACGGCCGAACCACCGGTGGGCACCCGCGCCAGGGATCGCTGGGAGGCCCTGACCGCACTGGCCGAGCTGGTGGACGACGAAGTGGCGCAGCGTCCGCAGCTGGACCTTCCGGGGCTGCTGGCCGAGCTGCGGATGCGGGCCGACGCGCGGCACCCACCAGTGGTAAAGGGCGTCACGCTGGCTTCACTGCACGCCGCCAAGGGACTCGAATGGGATGCGGTCTTCCTGGTCGGACTGGCCGACGGCACGCTACCCATCTCGCACGCGCTAGCGCACGGCGCCGAGAGCGAACCTGTCGAGGAAGAGCGTCGACTGCTGTACGTCGGAATCACCAGGGCCCGAGTGCATTTGGCGCTCAGCTGGGCGCTATCGCGGAGCCCGGGCGGACGTCAGAGCCGCAAGCCGTCGCGGTTTCTCAACGGAATCGCGCCTCAGGCGCGTCCCGATCCGGCGCCGACCAGATCCCGGCGCAACCGAGGCGTCGCGACTCGCTGCCGGATTTGCAACAACGATCTGAGCACCCCGACAGCCGTCATGCTGCGGCGCTGCGAGACATGTGCCGCCGACATCGACGAGGAACTGCTACTGCAACTCAAGGACTGGCGGCTGAACATCGCCAAGGAACAGAAGGTGCCCGCGTATGTCGTCTTCACCGACAACACATTGATCGCGATCGCCGAGCTGTTGCCCGACGACAATGCGGCCCTGATCGCGATTCCGGGCATCGGCGCACGCAAACTCGAGCAATACGGGCCAGACGTGCTGCGGTTGGTTCGCGGCCGTGCCCGCGCGACGACGACGCGGGTCAAAGGCTAAACACGCAGGTCAGAAAATCGGTTGTCACCATCGTCGGCTACCATTTACCCTCGAAACACGCATTCTGCTGCCGGCTGAAGGCTGGCATGCGTGCAGGCGAGAGGAGGTGGCCACGATGATCAACAACACGTTCGGTGTAGGCGTGGCCGGCGCGGTGCTGACCGCGGGGACCTCCCATGCCGCTCACACCGCTACGCCGGCGGCCGCGGTTAAGCATCGCGCCGCCGCCACCGCGACTGACATGTCCGTGGATCGGGGTCATACGTAAGCGCAACGTAACCAGCCCGGTTTTCGCCAAATGGCCACGGACCCGAAGTCACAAGGATCCGTGGCCACAGTTGTAGGGTCGACAGCCTGCCAACCTGGTCCGGATCAATCCGAAGGAACAGCCACCAGACCAGGAAGCAGGTGACAAGGACATGTCGGCACTGACAGTCCCTAGACAGCCGCGGCCGGCGCTGCCGTGTCATGCCGGAGATCCCGACCTGTGGTTCGCCGAGACACCAGTTGATCTGGAGCGCGCCAAGACGCTGTGTGCGAGCTGTCCGATCCGGCGCCAGTGCCTTGCCGCGGCGCTGGAACGGGCCGAACCCTGGGGTGTCTGGGGCGGCGAGATCTTCGAGCGGGGCTCGATCGTGAGTTACAAACGTCCGCGCGGACGCCCGCGCAAAGACTTTGTCGCCGCGTAGGCGGTATTAGACAATGGCCGCATCGGGCTCGGCGAAACCGGGAACCAGTTCCTCCGACAGCGCCTTGATCGGCACATGGGCATCCAGCTGGCAGAGAATCGCGGCCACCGACATGATCACCCGCATCGGGATCACGAGCTTGGGCGGTAAGTCCATCTGCCGGGCAGCCCTGATCTGCGACACCGACCGGTCCATCTCGATGGCGGTCATTCTCTGCAGCCACTTACGGGTGTAGTGGAACACCTCGACCTCGATGGGCTCGACGTACTGGCGCAGCATCTCATCGATGTCGCGCACCGACACCTGCTGGCCTTTCTGGATGAAGCCGGCCTTCTCCATCGTCGGCAACAGCAGGTCATAGTTCTTGTCACGCGCCAACCGAATGCTCATGCCGAGCTCGATCGGCAAGCCGCCGGGCAGCGGTGCGACGGCGCCGAAGTCGATCACACCCATCCGACCGTCGGGCAACAGCATGAAGTTGCCCGGGTGCGCATCGCCGTGCAGCATCTGCAGCCGGCGCGGCGCGTCGAAGGTGAGCTCGAGGAGCCGGGTCCCGATCAGGTCGCGCTGCTCGGGGGTTCCGTGGCGGATGATCTCGGCCATCGGCATGCCCTGCATCCATTCCTGGACCACCACCTTCGGCGAGCTGGCCACGACGTGTGGCACCGCGAAGTGCGGGTGGCCGTGATAAGCCTTGGCGAATGCGCGCTGGTTGTCGGCCTCCAGCCGGTAGTCGAGCTCCATCTCGGTGCGCTCGATCAGCTCGTCGACCACGCCTTGGACGTCGGCGCCCGGCGCGAGCTGTTTAACCACCCCGACCATCCGCTGCATGGTCTTGAGGTCGGCCCGCAGTGCCTCGTCGGCGCCCGGGTACTGGATCTTGACGGCCACGGCGCGGCCATCAGACCACACCGCTTTGTGCACCTGGCCGATGCTGGCCGAGGCCACCGGGGTGTCGTCGAACGAACTGAATCGGTCTCGCCATTTGGTGCCCAGCTGCGCATCGAGCACCCGGTGCACCTTGTCGGCGGGCAGCGGCGGGGCGTCCTTCTGCAGCTTCGTCAACGCTTCGCGGTACGGCTCGCCGTACGCTTCCGGAATCGCGGCTTCCAGGACCGACAGCGCCTGGCCCACCTTCATCGCCCCGCCCTTGAGCTCGCCCAAGACGGTGAACAACTGGTGGGCGGCCTTCTCCATCAACTCGGCCTGGACCTCGTCTTTCGACTTCCCGGTCAGCCGTTTACCGAACCCGAGCGCCGCCCGACCGGCAAAGCCGACCGGAATGCTGGCCAGCTTCGCATTGCGCGCAGCACGGCCGCGTTTGATGTCTGACACAACCCCATCATCCATGACGGCCAGCGGCTCGCGGTGTTCATTCGGGTAACAACCGGCCTCACGGCGGCCGGTGCGCACTTCAAGTCGCCTCATCGGGTAGGGGGCCATAGGTTGTCCCTCGCAGGATGCAGTCCCGCGACTGACCGAAACGCGTCCGAAGGGTGGTCCCGAAAGAGCTATGGCAGCAAAGCAATCGCAGCACGAGGCCGCAGACTCCATATTCAGAGCGATCATCGAAACCCTCGACAAGCACCGCCAAGATCGCACCCTGACCGAGGACGTTCTGGACACTCTGGCCAGCGCCTATGCGGCGGTGTCGAGCAACGTTCCCGACCAAGGGCCGCGGGGGTAGAGCCGAAAGCGACGACGGTGTGTCAGCACGCGCACAACGGATGTCTGGTCCACTGGCGCGCGACGATCGCGCCGGCGTTGAGATCGAATTCCAGCGTGGCGTTCAGCGCCTGGGGCGGCCCGGGATCTGATGCCGCCGCCTGCCCGCGCACGGCCGCGATCACGCGGTTCACCTGGCTCAGCGCGAGCGCCGCGGTCGCCAGCAGCGTCGCCCGGTCCGCCACCCCAATGGTCTCCCGTAGCTGAGCGGCGATAGCCGGCCACGCGGCGTCGCGGTCGCTGCGGTGCAGGTCGGCACATCCCAGGCAGCTGGTTACGCCGGGGATGACCAGCGGCCCCACCAGACCGGTGCCGTCGCGCACCCGAACCGCAAGGTGCGGGACGCCCTGGCTGTGCAGATCGCGCACCATGCGCGGATCCGCGACCAAGTAGTCCGCCAACACCACCAGATCCACGGCGGCGGGTGACACGGTTGCATGCGGCTGGCTGCTGTGCGCAATCCGGGCCCCCGAGCAGCGCAGCGCCTCCACGAGCAGGTCCGACAGCGGGCCGCGGCCGTGCACGCGAATCGACGCGGCCCGGCCGCCTGACTGCCGGCATGCGCGGGTCGCGACACCCGCGCCGACCAACTGCGCGACGAGGTTCGTCAGGCCATCAGCGTCCTTCAGCCCGCGGTCGGCGGCCTGCCGCTGCAATTCGGTGATCGGTATCGGTGACCGCATGGACCGCAGCAGCGCGGCCAACGCCGCCGCGGCCAGGCCATTCGGGGGTCGGACCAGCACGGCCCGGCGCGGGTCCCAGCCCACCTGTACTGCACCGTCGGGTCGCAGCAGCACCGGCATCGCCGGGTCCAACGCATACAGGGAAGGCGCGGCGCGCGGCATGAGTTCAGACTGTGCCACGCCGGGGACAAACGCCCCGCTCAGTTATCCACAGAACCGCCGTCGGAGCCGGGGTCCCCGGCTTGGGTATCAGTGCCGTCCTGCTCGCGCGCCCATTCGTCAGTGGCAGCGGATACGCGAAGAACACTTCATTCGCGTGTGCGAGCCCGTCAAACAATCGCAAAGCCACGCGGCCATTACACAGGTGTTCTACAGTCAGGAACCCGATTGAACTAGCCGTTGAGGCATCGAGGAGGCCCATAATGACTGCGGTCGACAACATCACCAGCCTTCGCCAGCGCCGCGAGGCAATCGTCAATCAGCACGCCGAGGCCGAAAACCGGCACGACGTCGAGGCGACAATCGCTACCTTCCACGAACCGCGTTACGAGGTGAACGGCGAACCCAGCGACGGTGAGGAGGCCGTTCGAGAGTTGCTGCAAGGCTTCATGCACGCCTTACCCGATCTGCACATCGACATGGGCAGGCTGCGCCATGCCGACGACGCCGTATTCGGTGAAGGACTTATCACGGGAACACATGACGGCGAATGGGCTGGTATCCCGCCCACAGGACGCCGCGTCGAGGTTCCGATACTAGCAATTTTCGAGTTCGACGAGGACCGACTCCTGTGCGAGAAGGCCTATATGGACATGGCAACCGTGCTGACTCAGATGGGTGTGCTTCCTCCTACCAGCTAAGCAGGGGCGAGCGAAAAGGCTCAACAGGTGCGGAAACAGCCAAAGATATTGGAATGGTAGGGAATGGAGTGATCCACCGCCGCGCCCCGCTAAGGGCCCGCTGGCGTAGATGGGTCCGTCACGGAAACGACGCAATCCGGAGTGTACGACCTACTAGGGCCGCTGGTGCAGTCGCAAGAATCGCCGCCACAGGTGCAGCGGCGGCGGGGTGGTCAACCACGCCCAAGCGATGACGGCTTCTAGCGCCAGCCCGACGCCCACGAATGCCCATTGCACCGCTGACATGACCGTGATTATGCAGCCGGGCCCGACGCATCACACGCGCCGGGTGCTGTTTTGGACCTCCCCGCTGGTGGGGCAGCGCCGGGCCGGTTGGCTTCGGGGCGGAAATAGGCATTTCCGCCGCCGGTGGTGCGTCCGGTGGGCAGCCGGGCGGGTCGGGGTGTTTGGTCGATCCTCCCGGCCCGCCCTGGCTCGCCGGTTTCTGCGGCTCGCTCAGAGGTCGAGCGTCTGCGCGGCGTACGTCTGCCAGGTCGCGAGCTTCCCGGCCTCCCGCAGCAGCGCCTGCGCCTTGGGATCGCCGTAGAACGCCTCCTGGACCTGGCCGTACTTGCTCCAGTTCTCGGAGCTGGCGAGGAACACCAGCTGGTTCGTCGCCTCGCCGCCGATGACAGTGGCCAGCACCGTGACGTTCTCGCCGCCCTTCTTCACGACCATCTCCTTGATGCGCTTGAGCAGCTTCTGCAGGTCGTCCCACACCTCGCCTGAGCGCGGCTGGATCGTTACCGCAGTCACAATCGCCATTCGATCATTCCTTTCCATCGGGTTCAGGATTGGCCTAGTTGCCCATCCATCCATACGTGAGTGTGAATTCGCGCGTTCGCGCGGGCATAGAGCGTTTCGGCCTCGTTGGGTGGAGTCAGAAGTCCCAGGGGGGATGGGGCGCTCAAAGTTCGACCGAGGTTTCCACGTCCATCGACGCAATATAGGTCGAACTACCCGCCCCATCGGCAGAACGCCACAATTGGCGTCGAAATATGAAAACCAGGTTGTCTGGACGACTTTGGTGCCAAGCTTCGTCATGGCCTCTGACAAGCCGCCCTTAGTGCTGCTGCATCCTTTCCTGTTGTCGGGCAACGTCTGGCAGGACGTGGTGCCGCTGCTATCGAGCTACCACCAGGTGTTCACCCCGACGCTGCTCGGTCATCGCGGAGGGCCGACCGTACAGCGCCGTCCGGCCACGATCTGGGATGTCATCGACGCGGCCGAAGAGTATCTCAACGAGCACGGTCTCCAGCGGCCACACCTGGCAGGGAATTCGACGGGCGGATTCGTGGCACTAGAGTTGGCCCGGCGCGGCCGGGCCGCCACCGTGTGCGCGCTATCGCCCGCGGGCTTCTGGTCGACGGGGGACGGTTCACGGGCGCGTGCGGGCAGCAAAGTGCGCAGGATCGCCGTGATGTCTCGCCTCAGCCATCCCGTGGCTCCCCTGATCTTCGAGTCGGCGACCGTGCGCCGCCTCTCCATGCGTTTCCTCAATAGCGCGTGCCACGGAGATCGACTACCGGCGGCCCAGGCTGTCGGCGCTACCAAGGACGTCGTCGCATGCACTGTCACCGACGAGCTTTTTTCGACCGTCGAAGAGCAGGTCGCTCCGCTGGATCCCCTGCCATGCCCGATCACCATTGCATGGGGGGAGAAAGACTCACTGTTTCCGCTCGCGACATATGGCCAGGTTGCCCGCGATCGCCTGCCCAAGGCGACGTTCGAGATCCTGCCCGACGTCAACCACGTGCCGATTATGGACGACCCCGACCTAGTAGCTAGCACAATCCTGTCGGTTACCGGTGCCGGGGCCGCGGGCCGCGTCTGAATTGAATGTCGAACCGCCCCGGCTGGTTGCCCTCCTCTGCCGGGTCGGGCCGGGCATATGAAAACCGGCCCTAAGCAGCGACGATTTAGGGCCAATCGGCCCTATGTGGGCTCTGCATTGATTCGCCGGCTCTGCTCGGCGGCTCGGCCTGCTTCCGCTTTGGCAACGTGGCGCTGCGGTTGCGCAGCCGGTGGCCGAGGGCAACGGTGTCAACAGCAACCGGCGGGAACGCCGCCCATCGCCCGTGTGGGCGAGTTCACGGCCTAGATGCTTGATATACCAAGCAGTTGCGTGGTTAACTGAATGCATTGTTGGAACTGGAGGTGCAGCGATGACCAACCGGGAAGAAGCCCTCGCCGACCTCGGTCGGTACATCCGGGCCCGGCGGGAGATCGCCCGGCTCTCGTTGCGGCATTTGGCCCGGATGACGAAGGTTTCGGACTCCTACCTGAGCCAGGTCGAGCGCGGGCTCTACCAGCCGTCGCCCGCCGTGCTTACTGCCATCGCGCGCGGGCTCGGCGTCTCGCCGGACTCGCTGTTTCGCCGGATGGGCTGGCTGTCGGTCGACGACGGCGCCGCTGCCGCGACCAGCGTGACCGACGCCATCGTGGCTGACGACCGGCTGTCGCAAGCCCAGAAGTCAGCGCTCATCCAGATGTACCGAACCATGGTCGACGGGTCCTGAACCCGACGACCTCGCCAAAAGGCGACCCCACCACAAAGGAAAGGAAAGTAACCATCATGACCAGCTACCAGGAGATCACCCGCAAGGTCGGCGACCAGTGGGTTGCGGCGCTCAAGTCCGCCGAGGACAGCATCGTCAAGCTGGCAGAGAACCTCGACGACGTTCGCGGGAACGTCGAGCTGCCCGACTTCCCCGAGCCGGCGGCGCTCACCAAGCTCAACAAGGCGTTATCCGAGCGGCTGCCGAAGCCGAGCGAGGTCGTCGAGGCCAACTTCGAGCTGACCAGCCGACTGCTGACCGCACAACGGGACCTGACCCTGCGCCTCCTCGAGGTCAGTGGCCGCGCCGCCGGTCGCCAGCCGTCCGCCAAGAAGACCGCCAAGAAGACCGCCAAGAAGACCGCCAAGAAAGCCTGAAACCAGTCGATGTGCTCGCCCATGTTCTGCTCGCTGCCGCCGACGAGACAGCGCTATTCATCGCGAATGCACCCGATCAGCCTGCGGCACGGGACCAAGGCGTCCAGGCACTGAACGCACTGCTCGACGGTCTGGGGCGAAGTAAATCCGCGTATGCTGACCGGCTCGCCTGGCGGGGAGTGTGATGTCGGACCGCTGAGCGTCTGGAGTAATTCCACTTAGTAATCATCCAGGCAACTGGTTACGCCGGGGATGACCAGCGGCCCCACCAGACCGGTGCCGTCGCGCACCCGAACCGCAAGGTGCGGGACGCCCTGGCTGTGCAGATCGCGCACCATGCGCGGATCCGCGACCAAGTAGTCCGCCAACACCACCAGATCCACGGCGGCGGGTGACACGGTTGCATGCGGCTGGCTGCTGTGCGCAATCCGGGCCCCCGAGCAGCGCAGCGCCTCCACGAGCAGGTCCGACAGCGGGCCGCGGCCGTGCACGCGAATCGACGCGGCCCGGCCGCCTGACTGCCGGCATGCGCGGGTCGCGACACCCGCGCCGACCAACTGCGCGACGAGGTTCGTCAGGCCATCAGCGTCCTTCAGCCCGCGGTCGGCGGCCTGCCGCTGCAATTCGGTGATCGGTATCGGTGACCGCATGGACCGCAGCAGCGCTGCCAACGCCGCCGCGGCCAGGCCATTCGGGGGTCGGACCAGCACGGCCCGGCGCGGGTCCCAGCCCACCTGTACTGCACCGTCGGGTCGCAGCAGCACCGGCATCGCCGGGTCCAACGCATACAGGGAAGGCGCGGCGCGCGGCATGAGTTCAGACTGTGCCACGCCGGGGACAAACGCCCGCTCAGTTATCCACAGAACCGCCGTCGGAGCCGGGGTCCCCGGCTTGGGTATCAGTGCCGTCCTGCTCGAGTTTGGCGATCGCTTCATCGATGCCGCTGGTGTCGCCGCCAATGACCCGGTCGATGAAGCCGGCCGGCTCGTCGAGATCATCCCCGCTGGGCAACAGGTCGGGGTGTTGCCAGACGCCGTCGCGGGCGTCCACACCGGCGGCCTGTGTCAGCCGCTCCCACAACGCGGCGGCTTCGCGCAGCTTGCGTGGCCGCAGCTCCAGGCCCACCAGCGTCGCGAACGTCTGCTCGGCCGGGCCGCCGGTGGCCCGGCGCCGGCGCAGCGTCTCGGCGAGGGCGGCCGCGCCCGGAATCCGGTCGCCCAGGGCCGCGGTCACCACTACCTGCACCCAGCCTTCGATCAGTGCAAGCAGCGTCTCGAGCCGTTCCAGCGCCTGAGTCTGCGCCGGCGTCGCCTTGGGCTCGAATACCCCCTGACCGAGCAGGTTTTCTATGGCCGCCGGATCGGAGAGTGACGCCGGATTGAAGTCGCGTGCCAGCTCCTCGATCCCGGTCATGTCGATCTTCATGCCCATGGCGTAGGCCTCGACGGCACCCAGCAATTGGCTGGATAGCCACGGCACGTGGTTGAACAGCCGATGGTGTGCGGCCTCCCGCGCGGCCAGGTATGTCAGTATCTCGCTGCGCGGTTGCTCGAGTCCGGAGGCGAACGATTCAACGGCATCGGGCAGTATCGCGGCGACACCCTTGGGTCCCAGCGGCAGACCGATATCGGTCGAGGTCAGCACCTCGCGAGACAACCGGCCCAGTGCCTGGCCCAGCTGCGAGCCGAACGCCATGCCGCCCATCTGCGACATCATCGCCAGCAATGGGCCGGCCATGCTCTTGGCCTCTTCGGGTAGCGAGGACGCCCACACCGTCGAGATCTGCTGCGCCATCGGATCGCACAGCCGCTTCCAGATCTCCAGCGTGTTGTCCACCCAGTCGTTGGGGGTCCAGCCCACCGCCTTGGTGGTGCCCGCGGGCAACGCGGTGACCCCGTCCAACCAGGTGTCGGCGAGGTGTACCGCATCGGCGATCGCCGAATTCGTCGTGGCCGGGATGGGCGCAACAAACCCAATCGAGCTTGTTGCCACGCGTCGGGCCAATTCGTAGTTGACCGGTCCCGCCGTTTCGCCGCCCTGCGTCATGGTGCCCGCGCTACTGAACATCTGACCCAGTTGGGTGAAGATCTGCCCCAGATCACCCATGTTGAAATCACCGCTCATGCCGAACGCGCCCAGCGGATCGGACGCGCCCGAGCCCGACTCGGGATCGTTCTTCCCGCGTTTGTCACGTTCGGGGTCATCTCCAGGGGAGAAGCCGAAAGGCGGGTCAGCCATAACCTCAACGGTACTCACCGGTGGAACAGAAAGCGCGGTCTCTGGTCATGCTTATAGCTGAACGAGCCGCAGCGGGGTCCGGCTAGTGTAGCGGCGTGAACAGGCGGATTCTGACCTTGATGGTCGCGCTGGTGCCGATCGTGGTCTTCGGCGTGTTGCTCGCGATAGTGACGGTGCCGTTTGTGTCGCTGGGCCCCGGCCCCACCTTCGACACGCTTGGTGAGGTCGACGGCAAGCAGGTGGTCGCGATCGAAGGCACGCTGACCCACCCGACAACAGGTCACCTCAACATGACGACGGTGTCCCAGCGTGACGATCTGACCCTGGGTGAAGCCCTGACGCTGTGGCTCTCGGGACAGGAACAACTGGTTCCACGCGATCTCATCTACCCGCCGGGCAAGTCGCGCGAAGACGTGGACAAGGCCAACAACGCTGATTTCAAACAGTCCGAGGACAGCGCCGCGTATGCCGCCCTGGGATACCTGAAGTACGCGCCCGCAGTCACCGTCGCGACGGTCAGCGATCCCGGTCCGTCGGCAGGCAAGCTGAAGTCCGGTGATGCCGTCGACGCGGTCAACGGCACCCCGGTAGCCAATGTCGAGCAGTTCACGGGGTTGCTGAAGAACACCAAGCCCGGCCAGGTGGTGACGATCGGTTTCCGCCGTAAGAACGAGCCGGCGGGCGTCGCGCAGATCACGCTGGGCACAAACAAAGATCGCGACTCCGGCTTCCTGGGTGTCGCGGTGCTTGATGCGCCGTGGGCGCCGTTTGTGGTGGATTTCAACCTCGCCAATGTGGGCGGTCCCTCCGCGGGACTGATGTTCAGTCTGGCGGTCGTCGACAAACTCACCACCGGTGAGTTGGCCGGGTCGACATTCGTCGCCGGGACCGGGACCATCTCCGCCGACGGCAAGGTCGGCCAAATCGGCGGCATCACCCACAAGATGGTTGCCGCTCACGAGGCCGGCGCCACGGTGTTCCTGGTGCCCGCGAAGAACTGCTACGAGGCGAGTTCGGACAATCCGTCCGGCTTGCGCTTGCTAAAGGTCGACACCCTCCGCGAAGCGGTGGACGCGTTGCACGCGATTCAGGTGGGAGGTCAGCCGCCAACCTGCTAGACGGCACCGAACGGGCCCGCGATCCCGCGTGCTGCGGTGCGTACAGTTGTGACCGTCCAGGAAAATCTGCGGCAACCAGCAGCAACGGGCGCCGGCTAAATCGACGCCAGCCACATCGATCAGGGAGCGTAGCCAGTGGGGATGCGGCCCACCGCGAGAATGCCGAAGCTCACTCGGCGTAGCCGGATTCTGATCTTGATCGCACTGGGTGTGATCGTTTTATTGCTCGCAGGTCCGCGACTGATCGACGCCTACGTCGACTGGCTGTGGTTCGGTGAGCTCGGCTACCGCTCGGTGTTCACCACCGTGCTGGTGACCCGCATCGTGGTGTTCCTGGTCGGCGGTCTACTGGTCGGTGGCATCGTGTTCGCCGGGCTTGGGGTGGCCTACCGCACCCGCCCGGTTTTCGTCCCGAATAACGACAACGATCCGGTAGCGCGGTACCGCACCGTCGTGATGTCACGCCTGCGACTGGTGGGCATCGGAATCCCGGCGGCGATCGGCCTTTTGGCCGGCCTCATTGCGCAGAGCCAGAGCTACTGGGTGCGGGTCCAGCTGTTTTTGCACGGCGGTGATTTCGGCGTGAAGGATCCGCAGTTCGGCAAGGACCTCGGTTTCTACGCGTTCGAGCTGCCGTTCTATCGGCTGCTGCTCAGCTACATTTTCGTGGCGGTGTTCCTGGCTTTTGTGGCGAACCTGTTGGCGCACTACATCTTTGGCGGCATTCGACTGTCCGGGCGTACCGGCGCCCTGAGCCGTTCGGCGCGCATCCAGCTGGTCAGCTTGGTTGGTGCGCTGGTACTGCTCAAAGCTATTGCGTACTGGCTGGACCGGTATGAGCTGCTGTCGCACACGCGTGGCGGTAAGCCGTTCACCGGTGCCGGGTACACCGATATCAACGCGGTGCTGCCGGCGAAGCTGATTCTGATGGCGATCGCATTGATATGCGCCGCTGCGGTGTTCTCCGCTGTTGTCTTGCGGGACTTGCGGATTCCGGCGATCGGCCTGGTGTTGTTGCTGCTGTCGTCGTTGATTGTGGGTGCTGGCTGGCCGTTGATCGTCGAGCAGATCAGTGTGAGACCCAACGAAGCGCAAAAGGAAAGCGAATACATCAGTCGAAGCATCACTGCGACGCGGCAAGCATATGGGCTGACGGCCGATGTGGTGTCTTATCGCAATTACACCGGTGACGCGCAGGCCACCGCCTTGCAGGTCGCGTCCGATCGCGCGACCACCTCGAACATCCGGCTGCTCGACCCCACCATCATCAGCCCGGCATTCACCCAGTTCCAGCAGGGCAAGAACTTCTTCTACTTCCCGGACCAGCTGTCCATCGACCGCTACCTCGACCGCAACGGCGCGTTGCGTGACTTTGTGGTCGCGGCCCGAGAACTCAACCCGGACCGGCTGATCGACAACCAACGCAACTGGATCAACCGGCATACCGTCTACACCCACGGCAACGGATTCATCGCGTCGCCGGCCAACACCGTGCGCGGGATCGCCAACGACCCCAACCAGAACGGTGGCTATCCGGAATTTCTGGTCAACGTCGTCGGCGCCAACGGCAGCGTAGTGTCCGACGGCCCGGCGCCCTTGGACCAGCCGCGCATCTACTACGGTCCCGTCATCTCCAACACTTCCGCCGACTACGCGATCGTCGGACGCACCGGCAACGACCGCGAATACGACTACGAGACCAGCACCGAAACCAAGAACTACACCTACACCGGGCTCGGGGGAGTTCCGATCGGCAGCTGGATATCCCGCAGCCTATTCGCTGCCAAATTCGCCGAGCGAAACTTCTTGTTCTCCAACGTGATCGGCTCCAACAGCAAAATCCTGTTCAACCGCGATCCGGCGCAGCGAGTGGAGGCGGTGGCGCCGTGGCTGACGACGGACAGCGCCGTCTACCCCGCGATCGTCAACAAGCGACTGGTGTGGATCCTCGACGGCTACACCACGTTGGACAATTACCCGTACTCCCAACTCACCTCGTTGTCGTCGGCGACGGCCGACTCCACCGAGGTGGCGTTCAACCGGCTGGGGCCCGACAAGCAGGTCTCCTACATCCGAAATTCGGTGAAGGCCACGGTCGATGCCTACGACGGCACTGTCACGCTGTACCAGCAAGACGAACAGGACCCGGTGCTGAAAGCCTGGATGCAGGTGTTCCCCGGCACGGTAAAGCCCAAGAGCGACATGACACCCGAGCTCGCCGAACACCTGCGTTATCCCGAAGACCTGTTCAAGGTGCAGCGGATGCTGCTGGCCAAATATCACGTCAACGACCCAGTGACGTTTTTCTCCACATCGGATTTCTGGGATGTGCCACTGGATCCGAATCCGACCGCCAGCAGTTATCAGCCGCCGTATTACATCGTTGCGAAAAACATTGCCAAGAACGACAATTCGTCCGCGTACCAGTTGATCAGCGCGATGAACCGGTTCAAGCGCGACTACCTGGCGGCCTATATCAGCGCCAGCTCCGATCCCGCGACGTACGGCAAGATCACCGTGCTGACCATCCCGGGCCAGGTCAACGGTCCCAAGCTGGCCAATAACGCGATCACCACCGACCCGGCGGTGTCCCAGGACCTTGGCGTGATCGGGCGCGATAACCAAAACCGGATCCGCTGGGGCAATTTGCTCACCCTTCCGGTCGGCCAGGGCGGGCTGCTCTACGTCGAACCCGTGTATGCCTCCCCGGGAGCCAGCGACGCCGCCTCGTCCTATCCGCGCCTGATCCGGGTGGCGATGATGTACAACGACAAGATCGGCTACGGCCCCACGGTGGGTGATGCGCTCACCGGACTATTTGGGCCCGGTGCGGGTGCGGCCGCGACAGGGATACAACCTACGGACGCCGGTGTGCCTCCGAACCCGCCCGCGAACCTGCCGACGCCGGCCGGGGCACCGGCAACACCGGCGCCGCCGCCGGCAGCGGCGGTGCCGCCGTCTCCGGACGGGTCGGTGACGTTGTCGCCGGCCAAGGCCGCCGCCTTGCAGGAGATCCAGACGGCGATCGGCGCTGCTCGCGACGCGCAAAAGAAGGGTGATTTCGCCGCCTACGGCGCGGCGCTGCAGCGGCTTGACGACGCCATCAACAAGTACAACAGCACCAAGTAGGTCGCCGCATCGCCGTCGCCGGCATGCAGTGCCGGGGCTGGAGTTGCTCCGCGTCTAGTTCCCTGCAGCACCATTGTTTTCAGGCACACGCCGTGCGGAATCTATCCCGGTACGCTTTTGGGGTGATGCTGAGATGGCTGAGGAATACTCGTCGCAGCGTTTCCGTACTGCCGAAGCCCGCCAAGCGCGCGGCCTCAGTGACGTTCCTGCCGGATTCCAGTGCCGCACGCGCGAATTCGATCCGGACCAATTCGACGTAGCGTGCCGGAGTCATTCCCAGTTCGGACTGAAACAGTCTGGTCAGTTGGCGGGTGCTCAGCGATGCCCGAGACGCGAGGTTCTTCACGCTGTGGTCAGCACTTGGGTCGGTGGTGATCGCATCGGTGACCACTCTCAACGCGGACTCCGGCGGCGGGTCGGCCTCGAGCAGCACCGAGAATTGCGATTGGCCTCCTGCGCGTTTGAGATATACCACCAACGATCGGGCGACCTCGCGGACCAGTTCGGGCCCGTAGTCCAGTTCGACCAACGCCAAAGCGAGGTCGATGCCCGACGACACACCCGCCGAAGTGAACAGATCGCCATCGCGGACAAAGATCGCGTCCGGTTCGACACCGACATCGGGGTAGGCGCGAGCCAGGAGTCGGGTGTGTCGCCAATGCGTGGTTGCCCGACGGCCACTGAGTAGCCCTGCCTGCGCCAAGATGAATGAACCCGTACACACCGACGCGAGACGCCGGGTCCGATTCGGCACGGTTTTCAGGGCCTCGACGAGCGCGGGATCAATCGGCCGTCCGACCAGATCGTCGCCGCCGGCGACCACGACGACGTCGGCGGAGTCGATGGACGAAATGCTGCCGGTGACCGGAAACCGCGCTCCTATCGACGTCGTCACATCGCGCCCGTCGACCGATGCGAACTCGAGCGAATAATTTGCGCCGAACCGGTTGGCTTCGGCGAAGACCTCAGCGGGTCCCGCCGCGTCCAGCAGCTTTACGCCGTCGAAGACGACGATCACCACGACGCGGGGAGTTGCTTTGCCGTCGGCCACCTGCCCATCGTGTCGCGTCAGCCGCGTTCGTCACAAGGCGACCATGTCGCTTTTTGTGGGATTGACGGCTCGAACAGCCACGCTCGGATGGCCCACGCGGCCGCACACTGACTATCCAGAGCGCCCAACCGAGGAGACGAGATCATGGCCACCCAGTCGATTGACACCATCGCCGACATCGCTATACCCGACACCGCACTGGTACGCGAGATCACCCTGTTCATCCGCGACGCCGAAGACGACTTGCTCTTCAACCACTCCCGCCGGGTGTTCCTCTTCGGTGCGCTGCAGGGACATCGCCGTGGACTGCAACCCGACTTGGAGCTGCTCTATGCCGGGGCGATGTTTCACGACCTGGGTCTTACCGAGCGCTACCGCACATCCACCCTGCGTTTCGAGGTAGACAGCGCCAACGCGGCGCGAGATTTCCTGATGCAACACGGCGTCGATAAAGCCGAGGCCGACAAGGTGTGGCTGGCCATCGCCTTACACACCACTCCCGGCGTGCCCGAATTCCTCGAGCCCGAAATCGCCTTGGTCACCGCCGGTGTGGAAACCGATGTGTTGGGCATCGGTCGCGACGACCTCTCGGCCGAAGCTCTCGCCGCCGTCACCGCCGCTCACCCACGCCCGGAGTTCAAGCAGCGCATCCTGGCAGCCTTTAACGACGGCATGAAGCACCGCCCGCACAGCACCTTCGGCACGGTCAATGCCGACGTGCTGGCGCACTTCGACCCGACATTCGTCCGTGACGACTTCGTCGATATCATCCTCAACAGCTCGTGGCCCGAATAGCCCTCGCCTCAACGGGTCTCACGGCTGCCGAGACAGGAGGTATCTCATATGGCCGACGCAAGTCGAATCGGGGTCACCGTCGTGCAGCCTGGCGAAGGGGACTATGCCGCCCTTCCCGGTTTTGGGGCGGTCTTCAAGCTGTCCAGCAAGACCAATGGCGGTGAGGTGTCCATCGTCGAGCATCCATTCGAGGTCGGATTGATCACTGCGGCGCACCGGCACACCCGCGAGGATGAACATTCGTTCGTGTTGACAGGTGAGATCGGGTTCCGGTCCGACGACAGCGAAGTGGTTCTCGGACCGGGTGGCTACATCACCAAGCCTCGCGGGCAAATGCATGCGATGTGGAACGCCGGCAGCGAGCCCGGTCGCATCGTCGAGATCATCACACCGGGCGGGTTTGAGAATTACTTCCGAGAACTCAGTGAGCTGCTCGCTGAGCACCCGAACGGCTCGGTCGGCAAGTCACTTCATGAGCTGCCTGAGTTCGGCGAACTCGCCGACAAGTACGGGCTGACCTACGGCGATCCGGAATGGATGGACGACATCGTCCGGCGATACGGGCTCAACCCGCCGTCGCACTGACCCGCGTGCAGCAGCCCGGGCTTGCGCCGTTTCGGGAGTTGCAGCACGTCGCGGCCTATGTCGTGTGGTTCGCGAGTGGAGACTGTATCCGCGATTTGGAGGCGCCGCCAGGCGTTCGGTAACCTGGTATTTACCGACGCGGGGTGGAGCAGCTCGGTAGCTCGCTGGGCTCATAACCCAGAGGTCGCAGGTTCGAATCCTGTCCCCGCTACTAGCGGAAATGGCCCTCGGAGGACTCTCCGGGGGCCGTTTTTGTGCCCACGGAATCGTCGACCAGTTCGCGTCATCGCCCCGTTGCCGCTAGCAACGAAGTCGTGGGCCCGCTTGACGCTACGGCGCTTTCCTGAGATCGGCGAGCGAGTTTCTGAGTCCGCCGTCCATGCGGATCTGTACGACTGCCACCGCAAGCATCACCGCCGCGGTCACCAAGTGCACCACTGCGTCGGTGGTGTTGTTGGGAAAGCTGAAGACAAAGGCGACTTGATGCGAGAAGAAGGCCCAGATGCCCGGCAGCGCACCGGCTATCGCGGCGAGGATCAGATACAGCACGGACCACGACTTGCGGATCGCAAACACCAGGCCCGGGCCGAATAACGCCAGACCGGCGACTGCGTGCCAGCCGTTGTAGTCCATTCCGAGAAGTTGGACGGTCGGCGCGTTCGGCCCCGTCGCGAAGCTGGGTTCAAGAATGAAGCCAATCACCGCCTGAATGACATGAAGAGCACAAATGATCAGCAGGCCGATCTGGGCGAAACTCCACCTCACGTTGCACCTCCGTTGGGGCAGGCTGGGACAGCCAAAATACTACGCTTAGTAGTAGATGCAGCTAAAGAGTTCTCCGGCCTGGCGAAACCTGGGCCCCGCCGCGCCGGGGCCGGCCGCAGAGCGCGAATCAGTTCTGATGGCTACGTTGTGCTGTTACGTTCGATCGCGAATGCGGAGGCCGTCGTCAGTTCCGACCGGGAAGCTTCATCACCGTCCGCACGATGGGCAACAGCGACTTTTGCCATAGCGTCGTTGGGATGCCAAAGGGCGGATCGAGATTGAAAACGCGGGCGGTGGCGATCGTCTGCGACTCGGTGTACTTGAGCAGGCCCTCGGGGCCGTGCCTGCGGCCGACGCCGGACACGCCCATCCCGCCCATCGGGGCGCCGAGGCTGCCCCACGCGAACGCGTAGCCCTCGTCGACGTTCACCGTCCCCGACCGCAACCGGGCTGCGATCTTCTGGCCCTCTGCGGGGGAGCTGGCCCACACACTGGCGTTGAGCCCGTACTCGGTGTCGTTGGCCTTCTCGACGGCTTCATCCACGTCGGCAACGGGGTAGATCGAGACGAGCGGCCCGAACGTCTCGTTGGCCGCACACTCCATCTCGGTCGTGACGTCGGTCAAAACCGTCGGCTCGTAGAACAGCGGCCCGATATCGGGTCGAGCTTTGGCGCCCGCAATCACCTTGGCGCCCTTGGCTGTTGCGTCGTTCACGTGGTCCGTCACCGTTTCCAACTGACCCGCGGAGATCAAGCTGCCCATGTCGACCGAGAAGTCATACGCGGTGCCGAGCTTCATGTTCCGCACCGCATCGCCGAACTTGCGCGTGAAGTCGTCGGCGATGTCCTTTTCGACATAGATCCGCTCAATGGAGATGCACAGCTGGCCCGCGTTCGAAAAGCATGCGCGGGTGGCCGCTTTGGCTACCTTGTCGAGGTTGGCGCCCCGCGCGACGATCATCGCGTTTTTCCCACCGAGTTCGGCCGAGAAACCGATCAGCCGACGGCCCGCGTGCTCCGCGAGCCGGCTGCCGGTTGCGGACGAGCCGGTGAACATCAGGTAGTCGCAGTTGTCGGTGATTGCGGTGCCGACCACCGAGCCTGGGCCAGGCACGACCGCGTAGAGGGCGCGCGGCAGGCCGGCCTTGTACAACAGCTCGGCACACGCGAGCGCGCAATAGGGGGTCTGGCTGTCCGGCTTGAGCACCACCGCGTTGCCCGCGAGAAGTGCGGGTACTGAGTCGGAGGCCGTCAGCGTCATGGGGTAGTTCCACGGCGAAATCACCCCTACCACGCCCTTGGGCTGATAGCCGACCGTGGTCTTGCCAATCCCGGGGAGCAGCGCCTGCACCTTGTGAGGCTTCAGCAGGTCTGCGGCTACGCCTGCGTAGTAGTTCGCGTTCGCCATCAGATCGACGATTTCTTCCTGCGCGGCCCATCGGGCCTTGCCCGCCTCGGCCTGCAGGAGGTCCATGAGAAATCCGCGGTTCTCGATGACCAGGTCGCGATAACGGCGGACGACCTCGACGCGCTCGGTGACCGGACGTTTAGCCCAGTCGATCTGCGCCGCGCGAGCTTCGGCGAATGCAGCTTCGACGTCTTCGGCCGTGCCGACCGGGATCGTCGTCAGCGGCTTGCCGGTGAACACCTCTTCGATCGTTTTGGTCGGGCGTTCATTGACATCCTTGATCGCCGCCAGCTGACGCAAGCGGTCGAAGACCTCGGCTGACGGTGCAGGCATATCGTTCTCCTCCCAAGCACAGACGTCTGGGTCCAGACTATTCGGCCGTGCAATGCCAGGCCGCCCGGCCACCAGACCACCGTGCTAGTGCCACCCGTCAGTGGCTCACTCGTCTGCAGATTCGGTGTCGCCCTCCGGCGTCGGGGCTCGATTGGAGGATGGTGCGTCGGAGCCGTCCTCGGGCGAATCGGCAGATGCGGCTTGTGCGGGTTGTTTGTCGCCTTCTGGTGGCGGCTGTTCAGCGGTGGTCATTGGGTCTCCGTCCGGACAGCGTGTTTACGTAGTCAGCTACCCCGGTTCACACGCGGAAAACCGCACTGAAGCTGCGTTGCCGCCCAATGCCGCGCCGGGCCCACGATCGTGGCTGGAATGGGAATTGATCCTTTTCTGGAATCGTTCCAGTTTGTGGGTATACATCGAGGTCGGACCGCCTTTTGTGTGCCCGGCAACAGCGACAGAACATTCAGGAGAGCAACCATGACAGCTACAACCACAAACGGGCACGGCATCCGCCGAGCCGAAACCGAGATCCGCGCCTTCCAGGCCTCCCCAGAGTTGGCCGCCAGCTTGCAGCGGGTGCTCGTCGACCTGATCGAGCTGCATCTGCAGGGAAAGCAAGCCCACTGGAACGTCGTCGGAGCCAACTTCCGCGATTTGCATCTGCAGCTGGATGAGCTCGTCGACGCGGGGCGTGAGGCCAGTGACCAGATCGCCGAGCGGCTGCGCGCCCTTGACGCCGTTCCCGACGGCCGATCGGACACCGTCGCGGCGACGACCAGCATTCCGCGGTTCCCAGCCGGCGAGCAGAACACCGGGGATGTCGTGGATCTGATCGCCACGCGGATTTACGCGACGGTTGACACGATCCGTTCGGTTCACGACGCCGTGGACGCCGAGGACCCCACCACCTCGGACCTGCTGCACGAGATCATCGACTCGCTGGAGAAACTCGCGTGGATGATCAAGTCAGAGAACCGCAAGGTCTAACCTCGCTCTAGCTCAACTGTTTCAATAATCGCCCGTGCGCCGAGCAGCGTGGCCACTCGGCTTTGAGGAGCGGCAACTTTTCTTTGAGACTTTTCGGGTTTGGTAGGAAAACGACGCATCGGTGCGTGCGACGGCGGATGAACTTTTCTGTCACCCAACACGGTGCGCTATCGGCTTCGGCGAATCGAGTAACGTACGGGCCGATCATTGTCCCGATCAAGGGATCTAGCCGAATTGTGCCTGGCATTTGACGTCCAGCGACACCTCATTTAGCGAAGCCAGTGCCAGTGATTGCATAGCAGCGGTGGCGTTGCGGCGCTCAACGCCCAGGCGGCGGTGCCCATCCCCCGCGGTGATCGCCGCGACCCGACACCGAACGGCGATCCAAACTCTCCAGATAGGTCGCCACAGCTTGCCCGCGGTTGGCCACACCGAACTTTTGCAAAATCCTTTTCACATGAGACTTTACGGTTTCCTCGGACAGAAAGATCGTCGTGGCGATCTCCCGGTTGGTGGCGCCCTTGGTCATCAGCTGCAGGACCTCGTACTCCCGTCGCGTCAGATCAGAAACGACCTCGCTGCGGCTCTGCCATGGCGCCGTCGGAGCCGACTCGTCCAATTCCAGCAGCGGAACCTGAGCACCTAGGCCGCTCAGCACGCCGCTTGCCGACTGGGCCAGCTGTTCGGCGACCTTTTGCTGGAATTGCAATTGTTCGATCAGGATCGCCCGTTCCACGATCGGCCCCAACGACTCGGCGAAGGAGGCGATGACGTCACGGTCGACCTCGTCGACCGGGCGGTCGGTGAAATAAGCATCACCGTGTATCGTCGCGACGACCTCGCCATAAGCGATCACCGGCGCACCGACATAGTTCGCGGCCTGCATCTTCTGCACGATCGGCTGAAACGCGTCCGGGTCGTGCAGCGCATCGGTGATGATCGCCGGGGAGCGGCGGCGGACGATCAGCGCCTCGGGATTTTTCGGCGCCAGATCGTATCTCGTGCTGGCCGAGAAGGCCTGGCAGTCCCGGGCCCACTCGTCGTGGTCTACAAAGACGGTATTGGCGGCCCGCAGCACCCCACCCTCGCGCTGGAACACCATGAAGCGCTCCAGTCCGGGGAGATCGCACATCGCCGTCGCGGCGCGCTCGAGCAAGGTACGGACGCCCACTGAGGGGGATAGTCGCGCACTCACCTCGTGGCCGGCGGTGAGCATGCGTAGCCGCTCGTCGTTGACGGCCTGACGATGGTCGGACCTAATGTCTTGCAGCTCGATGGCCACTTCACACAACCTCGCCAGCTCCCGTGTGTCGCCGGAGGCGGCGCGGTCACGCATCGCGCGAAGCAGGTGGGCGTGGAGTTCGTCGGCACGATCGCCCAGCTCGGTCAGGAATCGGTCCCTCTGGGAATCGACGCCGTCGAGTCGCTGAACCGGCAGCATATTGGCAGCCTTGGCGAAGGTGCGCTGGTAGCGACGGATTAATGCCGCAGACGTGGACTTCCAGGTTTCTCGCGGCAGCTTTGGGCCCGATGTCGACGAAAGATCAACCGGCATGGTGCGTGCCCTTCGTGCACATGATGGACATCATTATGGCCCCGCGGCTCAGCCGGTGGGATAGCTGATGCTGCTGAGCGCACGGCGCTTGCCGCCGGTGCGTTTCGTGGCAGTACCAGATATCAAGCGGCGGAAGCCCATAGGTCCAGTCCGACCGTGTGCGGGTAGGCCATCGCGGCTGCGGGGTTGGCGCGCATCAGCATGTCCGACAAGAAGGGCATTTTGTTGGTCTCTAGGTACCACAACCCGTTGTGGCGGCGCCAGGGCCGCAGGGCGCGGCGGATGGCGTCGTCGGGGTTCACTCCGTGGATGACCGCTTCGGCCCCGACAACACCACCGACCATGCTCATGATCATGCCGTCTGCGTAAAACACGGGCGCACCACCGGAGTAGTGGCGTTTGAGTTCCAGTGTGCCTGGTGCAGAGGGCGCCACGGTGCCCCACGGTGACGCCGGCACGAAGGCCCGACCGAGGGTTTCCTCGGGGTCGTCGGGCGTCAGGCCCATCGCCTCGCCTACGCCGAAGAGCTGCTCGGTCATGATTCGTAGTTCCGCATCTTTGTTGAACGCGGCGTTGCGATCGACGACGCGGGCGTAGATCCCGTACCAGGTGGAGCGCGGTGATAGCGGGTCACGGAACGGGGTGAAGTAGCCGACGTCGATGGTTCCTCCGCGCCGTACCACGGGCGCGAACGCGGTCTCGGCCTCGAGCGGATAGCTCACGCCGCGGTCGCCGGCGATGAACGGGACCTGCGCCCCCAATACCATCCGTTTCGGCGGTTGTGCTTGACCGCCGATCAATCTCGGCAGGGTCGTGGCGTTGACGAGCAGCGGGTGCCGGCCGGAGCTGAAGCTTCGCAGGTGTGATGCCGACTCGACACGCTCGTCGACGAATTCGATTGGCAGCTTGGAAGCCAGTTCCCGCATGCCGCCAACTACCCTGCTGTTGCGCACGCCGTAGGCGATCGGGCGGTTGGCTGGTAACCCGTTCTGCCATTGTCCCCGTCGGCCGAATCGATATGACGACCCGCTCTGTATTGCCATGGCCGCGGCCTGTCGGTAGGCCACCGGCGGCGAGTCAGTAGACCCGGACATGACCTCGAGAATCTCATTCAGGGTTGTGTTCAAGGCGGCGCTGATGAAGTCGATGCAGCGCCCGCGCAGGGTCACCCCGTTGATCAGCCGTCGCGACTCGACGACGGGGGGCGCAACGACAGTGACCTTACCTTCGAACAGTGGGCTTTGGGCAAGCCAGCCGGCGAAGGCCAGGGCACCGATTCCGTTGCCGGCGATGACCGCTGAATCGTAGGCGCAGGGGCCGCGGCCGTTGATGGCCCTGCCGAGGAAGTCGCGCACCGCCATCCGTCGAGCCAGATCGGCTCCACGCACGGTGCTCTCCGGTGTTTGCATCTTTGCCCCTTTCGGTCAGCGGTTAGGCGTCGTGGATTGCGTTCAGTCGTAACGCATCTTCAGGCATCAGCGTGTTGCGGGTGGGCGAGCCCGTCAATCTGATTGGCGACGAATCGCCCACAACGGGTGACAAAAATCCCCCAGCGCCCCTGCGCCGGAGCTGGGAGTGAGTTTCCTCCTCCGAAAAGGGGATTCCATGGTTCGGGGGGTATCGACGGCTCGGCGTGACTGGCATCCTCATGGTATCCGGCGGACGTAGTCGCGTCTGGCACGCATCGAAACATCATGGAGGAGTGGTGATTACCGATCAGCCGCCCTCTCTGTTCGAGTCCTCGCCAATTGCCCAGCGTTATCGGGCGCAGCTGCTGGACCTTATGGAGACGCACGTTTATCCGGCAGAGCCGGTCTATGAGGTCCAGATGCGCGAGTCCGGGAACCCTCATCATCACCCGCAGATCATCGAGGATCTCAAAGTTGAGGCCCGTCGCCGCGGCCTGTGGAATCTGTTTCACCCACACCCGCAGTGGGGTCCCGGGTTGTCCAATCTGGAGTACGCCCCACTCGCAGAGATCATGGGACGAAGTCCGCAGCTGGCGCCCGAAGCGTGCAACTGCAACGCCCCTGATACCGGAAACATGGAAGTGCTCACGCTGTTCGGCAGCGATGACCACAAGGACCGGTGGTTGCGGCCGTTGCTTGACGGCACGATCCGCTCGGCGTTCGCCATGACTGAACCGGCGGTGGCGAGCTCGGATGCCACCAACATCGAACTGCGCATGGACCGCAACGGCGACGGCTATGTGCTCAACGGGCGCAAGTGGTTTGCATCCAATGCGCTGCACGCGAACTGCCGAGTGCTGATCGTGATGGGAAAGACCGATCCGGCGGCTGCGCCGCACCGTCAGCAATCTATGGTCGTCGTTCCGATCGACGCGCCCGGCGTCCGGATCGTGCGAAATCTTCCGGTGTTCGGCTATCACGATCGCGAGGGCCATGCCGACATCGAGTTCGCCGACGTGCACGTGCCAGCGAGCGGCCTCCTCAAGGGTGAGGGTGAAGGTTTCGCCATTGGCCAGGCGCGGCTGGGGCCCGGCCGCATCCACCACTGCATGCGTGCCATCGGGATGGCCGAACGGGCGCTCGAATTGCTATGTCAGCGCGCCGATTCCAGGACTACCTTCGGATCCGCGCTCAGCGACCGGGCGAACATCCGCGACTGGATCGCCGAAGCTCGCATCGAGATCGAGAAATCGCGGCTACTGATCCTCAAAACGGCGTGGCTGATGGACACCATCGGTAACAAGGAAGCCAAAACCGAGATCGCGGCGATCAAGGTTGACGCCCCTAACGTCGCGCTGCGAGTTGTCGATCGAGCGATCCAAATTCACGGTGGCCTCGGGCTGACCGAGGACGTGCCCCTCGCCGGATTCTGGGCTCACCTGCGCGCGATGCGCATCGCCGACGGACCCGATGAGGTGCACAAAAGAACCATCGGCCGCGAGGAACTGCGGAAGCAACGACGACGCCGCGATGACGCGGCAGGAGGCACCTGACATGGTCGGTATGGATCTGACAGGCAAAACAGCGCTGGTGACCGGTGCCTCTCGCGGTATCGGACAGGCCGCGGCACAGCGGTTGGCCGAGCTGGGCGCGAATGTGGTACTGACGGCTCGCACCCAGGACGCCGCTGATGCCGCAGCCGAAAAGATCAGTGGAGCGGTTGGTTTCGCCGCACACGCCACCGATGAAGACGCCGCCCGACGATGCGTTGGGTTTGCCATTGAACGCTTCGGACGCCTCGACATCCTTATCAACAATGCCGGCACCAACTCCGCGTACGGTCTACTCACCGAGCAGAACTACTCAGCGTTCCGCAAAACGGTCGACGTCAATATGTGGGCCCCGATCATGTGGTCGTCCCTGGCAACGCAGGCATGGATGAGCCAGCACGGTGGAGCGATCGTGAACACCGCGTCGCTCGGGGCGCTGACTACCGAGCCCAAGCTTGGGGTCTACAACGCCACCAAGGCCGCGCTGATTGCGCTCACCAAACAAGGCGCCGTGGAACTGGCACCTACCGTGCGAGTGAATGCGGTCGCACCCGGCGTGGTGCGCACCAAACTCTCCGAGCTCCTCTGGCGCGAGCACGAGCAAACCCTTACTGACTCGCTGCCGCTGGCACGCATCGGCGAACCCGAAGACGTCGGCTGGGCCATCGCTTTTCTCGCCTCCGATGCCGCAGCCTGGATCACCGGCCAAACCCTGGTCATCGACGGAGGAGCGATCCTATGAATCCCGCAGCTGAAAATGCTTCCGCCTCCTCACAAGACACGGCGCAGGACTCGTTGGTCAAGGTGCCCGGTGTCGAGCATGCCGAGCTTACGGCCTGGTTGGGCAGGCTCGATTCAGATGTCACACCGCCGGTGACTGCGCGGCGCATCGGGGTGGGCCAGTCCAACCTGACCTACATGCTCTCCGACGCTGCCAGCCACCGGTGGGTGCTCCGCCGCCCACCGATGGGCCATCTGCTGCGCTCGGCACACGATGTTCTGCGCGAGGCGCGGATCCTCTCCGCCCTCGCACCCACCGATGTCCCCGCGCCCCTCATCTACGGCGTCGCTCAGGCAGGCGACGTCGGGGATGCACCACTGGTGCTGATGGAGTTCGTGGATGGTGTGGTCATCAGTGACGCGGCCGCGTCATGCACCCTGCCCGCACGGGCACGCCACAGCGCGGGTCTGGCGTTGCCTGAGACGCTGGGCCGCATTCACGCGGTGGATCTGGACGCAACCAGCCTCGCTGATCTGGCCAGCCGCTCACCGTACGCGCAGCGTCAACTTAAACGATGGTCCGGCCAGTGGGAGCAGTCCAAGACACGTGAACTGGCCGACCTTGATTCGCTGACCGATCGGCTCAGGGCTGCGGTTCCGCCACCACGGTCGCTGACACTGGTCCACGGCGACCTGCACCTACGCAACATCGTGGTGTCCGCCGCTGACGGCGAAATCCTGGCCGCCCTGGACTGGGAACTTGCCACGCTGGGAGACCCCATCGCCGATCTCGGTACCACCCTGGCGTACTGGCCCGAGCACGACGAAACGGTCCTGCCCGAATTCCGCGCCCTGCTGTTACCCGGCTATCCCCGCCGCGAGGATCTGGTCGAACGGTACTGCGTCAATAGCGGCCGCGACGTGACCGACACCGAACTGGGCTTCTGGCAAGCGCTGGCGCTGTGGAAGATCGCTATCATCGCCGAAGGTATCCTGCGCCGGGCACAACAGGATCCACGTAACCGCGCTGCGTCCGGTATTCCCATTCAACAGACTGTGAATGATCTCGTTGCGCTGGGACACGACATCGCCACACGCGCGGGAATCTGACCTTTGTCCAAGGGACGCGTATCACCGGCCTCGGCAGGTGTCAGCGGGGCGTGATCACGCTTGGGACGGGCTACACGGTGGGTCCGAAGACTACGCGACGGGCCATGTGTTCGCCAGCGACGGTCGCTTATTGCGGGGTTGACATCATCGCGGGCCGGTGGGTTGCGAGCAGATACGCATCCAACCTTGTTGTCACACAACGTGTTATCGGTACCAATGACCAGACTGGCGCACTTGACCGCGTGTCAAGTGCATCGCCGGCAAGTTGCCCTTCTCCATTCACGCAGGTGCCCAGCGACGCGGGTCCGGTTCACGTCAAACGCTCATCGGATCAGCACGGCAGTTGTAGGTTGGCGCGATGACCGCCGAGTCAGAATTCACGGGTCTAATTGCTGGCTTGGAGGGCCAGGCCCGCCAGGAACGCGAGGAGCTAGCGCGGTGGTTGCTGGACCGCGGTTTCGACGTCGACCAGATCCGCAATTACCTGAGCCCGATGCTGTTACTAACAAGCCGCGTATATGGCGATGACGGGACACTGGTTTCTGCCCGTGACGTTGCAGAGTCGAGCGGAGTGCCTCTCGAATTCGTTCAGCGGCTGCACCGAGCAGCGGGGCTCGCGCGCGTCGAGGATCCGGACAAGGCCGTGTACCCGCGGGCCGACGCAGAATCGGTGCTGTCGTCCGCAGCTGCGGTGGGGCTAGGTATCGGCCCTGATCAAGTCGTCCTGGTCGTACGGTTGCTGATGGAAGGTCTGACGCGCGCAGCGGTGGCGATGCGTCAAGCCGGGTTGCAAGCCGTGTTGCGCCCTGGCGCCACGGAGCTAGAACTCGCCCAGGCCTTCGAGGCGCTGGCTCGCGACGCCAAACCGGTGGTGGAATCCATGGTCAGAGAGTTGACCTGGCTGGCAATGCGGCACTGGTTCGAGGCGGAGGCCGTCAGCGCAGCCGAGAGGGCAGCAGGGACGTTGCCTGGGGGCCGTGCCGTCACGGTGGCGTTCGCAGACATCGTGGGATTCACCCGGCTAGGCGAAGCGCTGCCGCCAGAAGAGCTGGGCGACGTGGCCGGACAGCTCGCGAATCTCACGCGTGATGTGGTAGCGGAGCCGGTCCACTTCGTAAAGACGATCGGCGATGCGGTGATGTTAGTCAGTCCGGATGCCGAGAAGCTGTTGAACAATGTGCTCGATCTGATGGAAGCGGCGGGCGCAGTGCACTTCCCACGGCTACGAGCAGGGATCGCGTCCGGACTGGCGGTCACGCGAGCTGGCGACTGGTACGGCAGCCCCGTCAACCTCGCCAGCCGTGTCACCGGCGTCGCACCTCCCAGCGGAGTGCTGGTCGCCGAGTCCGTCCGCACCGCGATCGGCGATGTGCCCGGCATCGCATGGTCATTCAGCAAGTCTCGTCATCTGCGCGGCGTCCGCGGCGAGGTTCGGCTGTTTCGCGCCAGCCGCGCGGCCATGGAGTAGGACGGCGGAGGCCTCCGAAAGACACGTATCCCAACGGGTATGGGGCCCGGTATCTGAACCGATACGCGAGGCGTTATAACCCAGTATCGTCCCGGTATCGCTAACAAAGAAGTTCATGCGGTCTCCGGCTACAGCGCCATGCCTGCGCGAGCTCCTGAGGCCGCGACGGGTTCGTAAGCCCGGTCAACCAACGCTACCCGGGACCGTTGTATAACCGTCACAGCCAGACTGCCGACACACGACAGCGGCTGCTGCGTCCGTAGTCCTGCGTTTGGCAACGCGCCGCTGGTCCAAGCCAATAACCGCTTCCACCGGAGCGGCGATGTCCGCGGGAACGCTGATCGAACCTTCCCTGGCTCGGACTTCCCCTTGCGCCTTGCTGTGGTAAATTCCCATCCCGGCCTCAGCGGCCGATTCCATAGCCGCCGCTGTGCCGCTGACCCGCAGGGTGCGACCTCTGGGCCCAACGCCATCAATATGCAGCCCATGAGAGCCGTTGCGAGCTAACCGGTATTACTCGGCGTCCTCCAGTCGGAAGCCAACTTTCAGGGTCACCTGGAAGTGTGCGACGGCCCCGTTCCTCAGGTCGCCACGGACAGACTGCACTTCGAACCAATCGAGTAGGCGCATCGTCTCCGCCGCGCGGGCCAGACTGTTTCGGATAGCCGCGTCGATGCCGTCGGGCGAGGTTCCGACGATTTCGATCACCCGGTATATGTGATTGCTCATGGTTTCCCTTTCTCCGGACGAGGAAGTTGGGTGGCGCTAGGAACGGGTTGTGTCTGGATTCAGTCGCTTCGGCTCGAGTACCTTCAGGTCCCGGTGTGCCGTCACCCCCTCGCCGCGACGCAGGGTTGCGGCTTAGGGGTAATGCTGTTGGTCCGGCGGTTACTTGGCGCGTGTGGAGGGGTGGTGGCTGCTCTGCTGTACCTGCTCTGCCAAACCTTTGAGGGTCTGCTCCATGCCGGTGCGGAGGTGCCCGGCGCGGTCGTGGACGCCGACCAGGCGTTGAATCGCCACCACCGGTGCGGCCTGGGGCTGCTGTTTGGTCATCGTCAATGTGACCTCGGTTCCGTCGTCGGTGGCGGCGAGGTCGTAGCGCCACGCGGTTTTCGATGGCCAGGCGACATCGAAGGCGAAGGTACGCCCGGGCGCGTCTTCGGTGACCGTGCACACCGTGCTCCACCGGTACAGCGGGCCGATGTGGTTGTAGCCCTTGAATTTCTTGCCGGGGGTGATCCACTTGGCGGCATGGGTTTCGGGGCTGCGTTGCCCGATAGTGGTGATATCGCTGACGGCGTCATAGACCGTCAGGGGATCGGCGGGGATCACCCGGCTGACCGAGACGTGCAGCGCCGGCGAGCTCTGGTCGGCCACCAGTTTGTGTGCCAGCATCGCCGAGGACGCCGGATTCTGTCCGGTGTACAGATTGCGGTCCACCACTAGGTAGGGCCGCAACGGTAGCGGCCTTTGCGGTAGATGGCCCCGGATTCCACCAGGCGGTCCTGCAGCAGCCATTGCGCTTTGCGCGCGAACCGGTTGAGTCGTTCCTCGGTGTTGGACAGGCCCGTCATTCGATAGCCCTCAAACGGCCATGTCCCGTCGTCGCGCCGCGCCGCCAAGGTGGCCGCGGGCGCATGGCACAGCAGCGCCAGCGTCTGACCGGATTCCATTATCGCCGTGAGGATCCGGCCGGAATCGGCGTCGACGGCCAGGTCCTCCATCGGGCCGTGACCCCCGGGGTAGAAGACCACGTCGTAGTCGTCGGGGTCGATGTCGGCCAGCACCTTCGGATGGGCCAGCGCCGAATCGTGTTGGCGCAGATACTCTGCCACCGCCCGGGTCTTGGCCGGCAAGCCACCGAGCAGTCCGAGGCTGAGCCGGTCCACCGTGGGCGCCACCCCGCCGGGAGTGGCGATGGTGATGTCCCAGCCGGCCGCCGCGAAGATGCGGTGCGGTTCGGCGAGCTCCTCGGCCCAATAGCCGGTGGGATGGCTGGTGCCGTCGTTGAGGGTCCAACGGTTCGCGGCAGAGACCACGATCAGTACAGAGGTCATTGCAATTTCCTTTCCAAACTCAGACCTGTATCAGCTACTCCGTGTGGAGACCAACGCTCACAGCGGAACCAGGCTGGCGAAGGCGCCGTTGCAGTACACCAATGGGTCACCCGACTTACCGAAATGGGCTTGAGTGATCAGGCCGACAAAAATTGAATGCGTGCCCACCTCGAGGAGGTCGTCGACGCGGCAATCGAAGGTAACCAGACTGTCAATGAGCGCGGGAACATCGCTGGCCAGGATTGTCCAGTTTCCCTGCTCGAACTTCGCAGAACCACGCACCCCGGCCATGCCGGCGAACCGTATCGCCAGGTCATGGTGATCAGCGCGGAGCATGTTCACCCCGAACCTGCCGGTCTCCTTGACGGCCGCCTCCAACTCCAGCGAACGGTTCAAACAGCACAGGACGCTGGGCGGGTCCGCCGTCAACGACGTCACCGCGGTTGCCGTGACCCCCAGCGGGCCATCCGGGCCGGCACCGGAGATGATGCTCACCCCGCCGGCCAGCCGGCGCATCGCCAACCGGAAATCCTCCCGGCTGATTACCGATTCCTCAAGTAGTGTCGCCGTCTCCTGCAATTCCTCAAGTAGTGTTGCCGTCGCGTGCATTTGTTCACCTCTCACTATTGGTAGGGGCATCGCTGAGTGCGTTGATCTGCAACGCATCTGGTGGCATCAGCCTCGGTCGGCTGTGTGCCAGGGGTCAATCGGTTCGGCGATGAAATGACCCCGTGGGGTGAGAAAACCAACCACATGCGCGTGGCGCGCAGCTGAACCGTGCCCCGCCCGCGGCTGAGCCGTGCCTCGCCCGCGGCTGAGCGCAGCTCGTTTCCCCTTTTCCCCTTTCGGGGTAGGAAAACGACCCCTTTGGGTCTAACCCGCTCTGACCTGCGGTGATTGCATGAGACGTACGAGTTACATCAAGGAGGACGCCATGATCATGCCCAATGCGACGGGCGATGTGTTCGCCAGCTACGGTCGCTTATTGCGGGTTGACGTCATCGCCGGCGGGCGCCACGAGGTCTAGTGTCGGTGGCTCCGAAACCGGATGTGGACGGCGATGTCGGAGTGGCCCGCCATATCGCAAAGACGGCTGGCCGGCTGCAGGAACGACTGGCACAGCTGTCCTCGGGCATGCAGCTGTACCTGGAGGATCAGATTCCCGAGCTGCGCGGCGATGCCCGAGTCATGGAGCTGCACGGGCCCAGCGTCGAGGGGAACGTAAACACCCTCCTGCACGCGTTGCGTTATAACATCGCCGTCGAGCGTGTCGAGGCGCCCACCGCGGCGCTGGAGTACGCGCGGCGGCTGGCCCAGCATGGCGTCCCGCTCCATGCGCTGGTGCGGGCCTACCGTCTTGGCCAGCACCGGATGAACGAACTGGTGTTCGCCGAGCTGCGCACGATCGATGTGCCCGAGCCGGCGAGATACGCCGTCCTGGAAGCGATGACCGCGACGCTGTTCGAGTACATCGACTGGATCACCCAGCAGGTCATCGTCGTATATGAAGACGAACGCGAACGCTGGCTGGAGGACCAGAACAGCCTGCGCGCCGTGCGGGTGCGCGACGTGCTGGCAGCGCCTAAGCCGGTCGACGTCGATGCGGCCACCACGACGATCCGTTACCCACTGCGGTGGCACCACCTGGCCGTGGTGATGTGGTACCCCGATACGGGCACCGACGCAGATGCAATCGCCCGGCTGCAACGGTTTCTGCGGGAACTGGGCCAAGCAACCGGGGCCGCGGCCATCCCACTGTTTGTGGCCGCCGACCGGACCTGCGCATGGGGGTGGCTTCCTTACCGCACAGCCACGCCCGCCGCCGAGGCGGAAGTCCGCCGGTTTACCGCAGGGAAACGGGATGCCCCCGATATCGCGATCGGGACGATGCGCAGCGGGGTAGCGGGCTTCCGGCAGTCCCACCGCGAAGCCGAGCGCGCCCGCCGCGTCGCGCTGATCGCCGAGGGCGCTGAGCCGACGCTGATCTGCGCCAGCGACCCGGGCTTTTCTGTTGCCGCGCTCCTGGGCGCCGATGTCACCGACACCCGGGCCTGGGTGGCCGGCACGCTGGGCGCGCTGGCCGCCGACACCGACAACGACGCGCGACTGCGCGAGACCCTGCGAGTGTTTCTGGGGTGCGGGTCCAGCTATAAGCAGGCAGCCGAGGAACTGAACCTGCACTTCAACACGGTGAAATACCGCGTGGGCCGGGCCATCGCGCGACGCGGCCGCGGTATGGACAGCGACCGGCTCGATGTCGAACTCGCGCTGCTGACCTGCCACTGGTACGGCGCCGCAGTTCTGCTGTCGAAATAAGCCTGGGCCGCGCCTTGGAGGTGCGGCCCAGGTGGGGTGTCGCCGGCAGACGTCACGCCCCAGCGGGAACGGCGAGGCGGCGTGACGCCATACGCCGCATGTAGCCGGCGATCCGGACCGGCGGGAAGGGCGGCTGCCAGCGCCGGACAGCATAGACAGCTTGGACGGTCGCCGGGATGAGTACAGGGAACAGGACAAGAGCAAACATTGCGGCAATGGTCAGCTACGGCATGACCTGGTCATACATGTCTTCGAGCGTTTGCAAGGATCGACGTCTTCGTCTCACCGCTACCCGAGTCCGGCATCGACGATTAAACGTGATAGTCCGAGTTCCTCGCACCGCGTGACGACACGAGGCAACACGACATTAGCGTCATCGGTTCTGCCGGTTGCCGTGAGTGTTTCGGCCAGCAGCAGTTGCGCGCTCAACGCCGCCCACGGTCGTCGCTCACCATCGATTCCGGCGAGCAGATCGGCCGCGCGTCGGCACGCCTGCTCCCGATCGTCAGCCGAATCACTCACTGACAACAGCCGAATTCCGGAGCTCTCGTCGAATTCTGCTGTGATCGTGGCGATTCCGTTGCCCTGAGGAATTGTGCGGGTCGCTCGCAACCGGGCGGCAACCGCCGGCGTGATCTCGATGCCCAGCCGGATCCGCTCGTTATTGATTGCCGCCGCGAGCCGCGGCAGCTCGAACTGTTCCGCCGCCTTCATGCCATCGGAAAGGCGATCGACCGCAGCGCCGCGATCTCCGTGCGCTGCCTTGATTCTCGCGCCAATCACGTATCTGGCGATCATGAAGTCGACAGTGCCGACCTCGGACCCGAGCTGGTAGCTTTCGTCCAGAACACGCGCGGCCTCGGCCAACTCGCCGGTCTCGTAGAACAGTTCGCCGAGCAGCGTACCGGCCAGCCGTGCGGCGTGCGACTGCGGTCCTATTCCGACGCCGATCTCATAGCCTTCCCGGCAATTCTTCAGGGCAGCAGGGATGTCGAGCTGATACCTGGCGGCGACAGCGCTGAGGCAGCGGGCCCAGACGCTGGCGAACGGACCCATCATCTCTTGGTAGGGCGCCGCCCACGCCAGCAGCCGGCGCGCGGCGTCAAACTCGAAGCGGTAGATCGCGGCGAACGCCGCAACATTTCCGGCCACGCCGGGAACCCGAGGATGGAAGGTATCCGCCCGTGACAATGCAACGGCCACCAGATGATCGATGGCGTCGGTCCGGTCGGCGAAGGCGTCGGCGATCCCGCGGACCACGTCGGCTTCAGCGCGTAGATCCGCCCGCATCGCGTCGGTGAGGTCTGCGCGATCCAGGGCGGTCTCGAAACACTTCAGCGCGGCGGAGGTCGATGCCGGGCGTTGCAGCAGAATGTTCGCCCAGGCGATGGTGCGTTGGAGCGGTGCTCGCGAGACCACCAATCGCGGCGGCAGCTTCTTGACGATTCCGAGCAGGGTCGTCATTTTCGATTGGTCGATCAGGGTGTTCTCGTCCTGCTCGACCAGGTCGACCGCGCGGGTGGCGTCGCCCGAGGCCAGCGCGTGGTCGACGGCTTCGTTGAGGTGGTCGTGTTCGGCGAACCACTCCGATGCGGCGCGGTGCAGTTGTTCGACCCGGTCGGGGCGGTCACGCTCGAGCCGGCGGCGCAGGAATTCGGCGAACATATGGTGGTAGCGAAACCAGTTCGGGTCCTCGCCGATCCGCTGCAGGAACAGACCGTGCCGCTCGATGTCCTCCAGCATCGCCTGTCCGCGGGGCACTTCTGCCAGCACGGACGCCAACCCAGCACAGGTCCGCTCGGTAATCGATGTCGCCAGCAGGAACTCGGTCAGCTCCGGTTCCAGGGTGTCCAGGACATTTTCGGCGAGGAATTCGCCGATCATCTCGGTTGCACCGGATAGCCGCCTCACCAGGCTGGTGGTGTCGCCACCGCCGCGCAGGCAAAGCGCCGCCAGCTGCAGGCCGGCGACCCACCCGTCGGTCGACGTGGTCAATGCCGCCACGTCGCTTTCTGACAGTTGCAAGCCATCGACATCATTTAGCAGCGATCGCGCCTCGTCGAGGTCGAAACGCAATGCATCAGAGTCTATTTCGACCAATTCGTCACGGATCCGCAACTTGCTCACCGGTAGTCCGGCGCGCGACCAGCTGGTCACGATGATCTGCAGGTGATGGCATCCATGCTCGAGCAGAAAGCCGAGAGCGGCGGTGGTCTGCGCGTCCGATACCCGCTGCCAGTCGTCGATGACCAGTGCAACCCGATCGTCTTTCTCGTGAATCTCGTCGATGAGTGTGGTCAAGACGTAGCGGGCGGCGTCGTCGCCGTGCTCGTCGAGCACCTGACCCAACGACGCGGCGAGCGCGGGACGGACCCGTCGGATCAACTCGACCAGATGCGCCAGGAACCACACCACGTTGTTGTCGTCGTCGTCGATCGTCAGCCAGCCAACCCCGACGCCGTCGCGGGATAGCTCCTCTCGCCACTGGGCCGCCAGCGTGCTCTTGCCGAAGCCCGAGGGCGCGTGAATGAGGACCAACCGTCGCCGGCCGCCCGCCCGGAGGACGTCGAACAGCCGGTTGCGGACAACCAGCGATCGGGTCGGAACCGGCGGTCGGTACTTCGTCGTCGGTGTCGGCGGCGTCGGCGGCGCTGTGGTATCCCGCCGAACCGTTGACGCGGCCACCGGCGATGTTCGGCGCTCCACACCCAACTCGACGGGGCGGGCCATCTCGTCGACGGCCACACCGCTGGTGCGCTGGACCTCGCGCAGTTCGTCGCCGAACGCCGCCGCGCTGGCCGGACGAGCAGCGGGATCCCGGGCCATGGCCCGTTCGATCACCGCGGCCACGTCGGCCGGAAATCCGTGCTCACGCAGATCCGGTATCGGCTGTGAGGTGATGCGGAGGAACTGAGCGACCACCCGCTCGCCGCTGCGGCGCTCGAACGCGGCGTGGCCGGTCAACGCACAGAACAGGGTCGCGCCGAGCGAATACACGTCTGATGCAGGTGTGGGTTTCTTGCCCTCGAGCACTTCGGGCGCGGTAAACGCCGGGGAACCGGTGATGACGCCAGTGGCCGTCTGGAAGCCGCCGGCCATCCTGGCGATACCGAAGTCGGTTAACTCGGGTTCGCCGTACTCGCTCAGCAGAATGTTTCCCGGCTTGACGTCACGATGCAGGATGCCCGCCCGATGGGCGGCGTCGAGTGCACCCGCCAGCTTCACGCCGATGCGCAGCGTCTCACACCAATCCAGCGGCCCGTGCCGGCGGATCAGCGCTTCCAGTGAATTCTTGGCGTGGTAGGGCATCACGATGAACGGCCGGCCCCTGGTCGTGGTGCCGACCTGCAGGATCGTCACGATGTGGGGGTGGCCGGACATCCGACCCATCGCGTGCTGCTCGCGCAGGAAGCGGTCGAGATTTTCCGGGTCAAGGTCGGCGGTCAACACCTTGACGGCGACCGTGCGGTCCAGCCGCGGCTGAGCGCATCGATACACGACACCAAAGCCGCCGCGCCCGATTTCGGCGACACTTTCGAATCCCGCGTCGCGCAGCTCCGCGGCGATCTCGGGGACGAGATCCCGCTGGGTCGAGTGCGAATCGACGTCGGCCATCAACGGTCACTATCCTCTGCCGGGAGGCCACTGACTTCCGTTACCAACGACACAATATCGCCGATCTCCCGACCGAAGACGCGATCGACCCTCGGTAATGCCGCTCGGCGACCGGATGGCTTCAGCGTTGGCGGTGCGGCCGAACCGTCCAAGTCGACCTGGCCCGGCCCGTCGCGTTGTGAAACGTCAGGTCCGGCGGCTACTTGGCGTGTGTGCTAGGGCGGCGGCTGCTCTGCTGCACCTGCTCTGCCAAACCTTTGAGCGTCTGCTCCATGCCGGTGCGGAGGTGCCCGGCGCGGTCGTGGACCCCGACCATGCGTTGGATCGCGAGAACCGGCGCCGCCTGGGGCTGCATTTTGGTCATCGTCAATGTGACCTCGGTTCCGTCGTCGGTGGCGGCGAGGTCGTAGCGCCACGCGGTCTTCGATGGCCACGCAACATCGAATGCGAAGGTACGTCCTGGTGCGTCCTCGGTCACCTTGCACACGGTGCTCCACCGGTACAGCGGGCCGATGTGGTTGTAGCCCTTGAATTTCTTGCCGTGGGTGATCCACTTGGCGGCATGGGTTTCGGGGCTGCGTTGCCCGATAGTGGTGATATCGCTGACGGCGTCATAGACCGTCAGGGGATCGGCGGGGATCACCCGGCTGACCGAGACGTGCAGCGCCGGCGAGCTCTGATCGGCCACCAGTTTGTGCGCCAGCATCGCCGAGGACGCCGGATTCTGGCCGGTGTACAGATTGCGGTCCACCACCAGGTAGGGCCGCAGCGGTAGCCGTCCTTTGCGGTAGATGGCCCCGGATTCCACCAGGCGGTCCTGTAGCAGCCATGCGGCCTTGCGCGCGAACCGGTTGAGTCGCTCCTCGATGTTGGACAGCGCAGTCATTCGATAGCCCTCAAACGGCCACGTTCCGTCCTCGCGCTGCGCCGCCAAGGTGGCCGCCGGCGCATGGCACAGCAAGGCCAGCGGGCGACCGGATTCCAGAACCGCGGTCAGGATCCGGCCCGAATCGGCGTCGACCGCCAGATCTTCCATCGGGCCGTGACCCCCCGGGTAGAACACCACGTCATAGTCACTCGGGTCGATATCGGCCAGCGCCTTTGGATGGGCGAGTGCCGAATTGTGTTGGCGCAGATAGTCCGCGACCGCCCGGGTCTTTGCCGGCAGGCCACCGGCGAATCCGAGGCTGAGCCGGTCCACCGTCGGCGCCACTCCGCCGGGAGTGGCGATGGTGATGTCCCAGCCCGCCGCCGTGAAAATTTGGTGCGGTTGGGCCAGCTCCTCGGCCCAATAGCCAGTGGGATGGCTGGTGCCGTCGTTGAGGGTCCAATTGTTCGCGGCAGAGACCACGATCAGTACAGAGGTCATTGCAATTTCCTTTCCAAACTCAGACTTAGGTCAGCGACTCCGAGTGGAGACCAACGCTCACAGCGGTACCAGGCTGGCGAAGGTGCCGTCGCAGTACACCAATGGGTCACCTGACTCACCGAAATGGGCTTCGGTGATCAGGCCGACGAAGATGGAATGCGTCCCCACCTCGACGATGCCGTCGACGCGGCAGTCGAACGTAACCAGACTGTCGGAGAGTGCCGGGACGTCGCTGGGCAGGATTGTCCAGTTCCCTTGCTCGAACTTCGCAGAACCCCGTACCCCGTGCATGCCGGCGAACCGCATCGCCAGATCGTGGTGATCAGCGCGCAGCATGTTCACTGCGAACCTGCCGGTTTCTTTTACGGCGGTCTCCAACTCCAGCGAGCGGTTCAAGCAGCACACGACGCTGGGCGGCTCCGCCGTCAGCGACATCACCGCGGTTGCCGTCACCCCCAAAGGGCCATCTGGGCCGACACCGGAGATGATGCTGACCCCGCCTGCCAGCCGGCGCATCGCCAACCGAAAATCCTCGACGCTGATTGTGGGGTCCTTGAGTAGTGTGGCCGTTGCCTGCATTTGTTCACCTCTTGCTAGTAGTGCTGATATTGAAAGTGCGCTGGCTGTAACGCATCTGGCCTCAGCGTCTGTCAGCTGTGTGCACGCGTCAATCGGTTCAGCGATGAAATGCCCACATGGGGGGAGAAAACCAACCACGCGCGCCCAGCGGGACTTGGGGCCGTGCCCCCGTCCGCGGCTGAGAGCAACTCGTTTCCCCCTTCGGGGGAGAAAAACAACCCCTTTGGGGCTAACCCCCGTTGACCTGCGGTGATTGCATGAGACGTACGGATTACACCAAGGAGGACGTCATGGTCATGCCTAATGCGACCGGCCATGTATTCGCCGGCGACGGTTGCTTGTTGCGGGTTGACATCATCGCGGGCCAATGGGTCGCGAGCAGATACGGACTCAACCTTGTTGTCAAACAACGGGTTATCGGCACCAACGACGAGGTGTACCGACAGATCAAGCAGTGGTGGTGACTGGAAATCATGTGTCGATCTTCTCGATGGTCGCCCCACCAACTATCGCTCTCGCTACCGGGCGAGTATCGCGCAGCGTCGCGCGGCGTTTCAGCAAAAACAAATGCAGCGATCCGCTTCGCGGAAGAAATGTAGGTCAAACGATGCTCCTCCCAATCGTGATAGTGGTCTTGATACTGGTACTGATCTTGTCCCCGGTGCTGATCCCCGCTCTCGTGACCGCGTTCCATCTGGTCGCCCGACTCCGCAACTCAAACGGGTTCGTGACGGTCACCCGCTAGCCAGTGGGCGTCGCGATTTTGTTTCGCGGGACACTAAGAGGGGCGCAGCATTGTCGGCAAGCATCTCGACAAGTGCGATCCGTTCGGCTAACGATCCAATCGAATGGCCGAGAACCTAAGTCAACAGCAACACCGCCCGCGTGAAGCGGCGTCGTCGGAACCGTAACCGGATATCGAGTAGTGATCGGAAGTGAGTTGAATGAGACGGATCGTCGTGGGCATGACTGGCGCCACAGGCGCAGTGCTCGGCATCGAGCTGCTCCGCCGACTGCAACAGTGTCCCGATATAGAGACGCACCTGGTGCTGTCCCGGTGGGCGCGGGCAACTATTCACATCGAGACGGAGTTGTCGTCGCGCGATGTCGAGGGACTCGCCGACGTTGTCCATTCATGGGACGAGCAGGCCGCGGCGATCTCGTCGGGTTCTTTCCGGGTAGAGGGAATGGTGATCGCCCCCTGCAGCATGAAGACTCTTGCGGCGATCCGGATGGGCTACGCCGACGGCTTGATCGCCCGTGCAGCGGATGTGACGTTGAAGGAGCACCGCCGACTCGTTCTGGTGCCCCGTGAAACTCCGCTCAGTGAAATTCATCTGGACAACATGCTGACTTTGGCCCGCATGGGCGCCCGTATCGTCCCGCCGATGCCGGCGTTCTACAACCATCCGGCTTCCGTCGGCGACATCGTCGATCACATCGTGACCCGGATTCTGGACCAGTTCGATATCGAATCGCCCACCGCACAACGGTGGAGTGGTGTGCCAGATGCGAAAGCCTCGAGTCTCAAGGTGGTGAATCACTGATGGCTAGGATCACCGATCTCCGGGAGTACCTGCGCGCGCTGGAATCGCTCGACGATGTCGTGCATATCGATCGCCCCGTCAGCGCGGTGCTGGAGGCGGCGGCGATCACGCGACGGTCAACCGAGCAGGGATGGCCGGCGCCGTTGTTCGACAACGTCGCCGAAGCAGGGCCCGGGTTCCGCATGCTTGGAGCGCCAGGTGCGTTGTCCAGTGATCGACGCTATCCCTTGGCGCGCGTTGCGCTTTCGCTCGGTCTGTCCCACGACGCGACAGCTCAAGAATTGGTCGAGCACCTGGTAGCGGTGCATGCAAAGACTCCGATTCCGCCGAAGCTGATCTCGGCGGATTCGGCGCCGTGCAAGCAGAACATTCTGCTGGGCGCCGACGCGACCCTGGATCGGTTTCCGATTCCGCTGGTGCACGTTGATGATGGCGGCCGCTACCCCAATACCTGGGGTGTCATTGTCGCGCGAACCCCCGACGGACGGTGGACCAACTGGTCGATCTCGCGGATCATGATGATTGATAGCCGCCACATGACTGGCTTGTTTTTGCCTCAGCAGCATATCGGGATGATCTGGGCGGAATGGGAGAAGATCGGTAAGCCAATGCCGTTCGCCGTTGTGCAGGGCGGTGATCCCGGCGTGCCGATGATCGGCGGGATGCCCATTCCATCCGAGATGGATGAAGGAACGTTCCTGGGCACCCTCTACGGCGAACCCCTCGAGGTCGTCAAGTGCGAGACGGTCGATCTTGAGGTGCCCGCGGGCGCCGAAGTCGTCATCGAAGGCCATGTTTCGATCACCCGTGACGCCACCGAAGGTCCCTACGCCGAATTCCATGGGTACGCGCTTCCAGAGACCTCACCAGAGCCGATATACACGATCGAAGCGATCACCTACCGCGACGACCCGATCTGGCCGGTCAGTGCCACCGGCCGCCCACCCGACGATTCGCAGATCGCTCCGGCGGTCGGGGTATCGGCTGAGGTGCTGGCGCTGCTGCGCAACGCGGGCCTGCCTATCACCACGGCTTGGCTGCTGGTAGACACGGCCTGTCACTGGATGATCATCACCGTCCCGCGGCACTGGCGCGATGTGCTCCCTGAAACCAGCACTACCGAGTTCGTGCACCGGATCGGGGAGTTGATGAGTAGCAGCCGGGTCGGTCACATGTGTCCGGTCAGCTATGTGCTCGATGACGATATCGACCCATCGAACATCTCGGATGTGCTGTGGGCGCTCGGTACCCGCATACATCCGAATCTGCGCCAAGAGCATTGGGCGGTGCCAATCCTGCCGTGGTATCAGTGCTACACCGAGGAGGAACGGCACAGCGGGCATGGGCCGATTGTCGTACACGACGGATTGCTTCCTCCGGTAGGGGACGGGCGAGCGCTCCCGGCGACGTTCGACAATCTCTATCCGACCGAGATCCGCGAACGTGTCCTCGCCGCCGAGCCACGACCCGCCGTCGATACGGCGCGCTAGTGAGCCGCCGACCGGCTGGATGTGGAAGTGGCCTTGCTTTTCTGCCACTGGTACCGCGCCGCGGTTCTGCGGCCGAGTGACTCGTAGGCGCTGGTCATTGTTTCGGTAACAAAGATAACGCGGATTTTCGTTTCGCCGGCACAAGCCGGCCGTCCGCTGCGTGCCTAATCTGCAGCGCATGAACAGTAACGGGGTGCAACGGCAGGTCTCGGACGTGGCGGAGGCAGTTGGCCGGCGCACCGACGAGCTTGCGTTGATGCTTGCCCAAACGATCAGGTGCGAGGTAGAGCTATACCGGGCCGCGATTCCGCTGGAATTCGATGTGGTCGTCGCCGGCTGCGCGGCCAACATTCGACCGATCTGCACCGCCATCGCCGCCGACACCGCCTTCGATACCACGGCGGCCACCGAATTGGGCGTAGAGCGCGCCCGCGGCGGGGTGCCCCTGTCGTCCGTTATGGAGGCCTACCGGGTGGGGTTTCGCCGTCTCTGGGATGCGGTGGTGACCGAATCGACCAGCCGCCCGGGCGTCAACGGCGCTGCATTGCGTGACTTGACGGACAGACTGTGGGCCGCACAAGCGGCCTATACCGACGCAATGGCTATCGGGCACCGCGCCGAACAGACCCGCAGACTGCGCAGCGACGAGGCCCAGCGCGCGATGCTCATCGATGCGCTGTTGCATGGGCGGGTCATCGAAGAATGCAGCCTGTGGGAGGCCGCCGACTGCCTCCGGTTACCCACTGTGGGGCCGTACGTGGTGATCGCCGCCGAAGCGGAAAGCGCGGGCGGGGAGGCATTGCCCCAGATCGGGTCGAAGCTGCGCAGCCTGGATGTGTTCTCCGCCTGGCGGCTGCTTCCCGACCTGCAGGTAGGCATCGTTCATATCAAGAACGACAAGCACCTTGGCGATGTGGTGGCATTGGTTTCCCGGATTGCTACCGCCAGGGTAGGGGTGAGCGCGCGCTTCGATGACTTGCGCGACACCGCTCAGGCACTGCGCTTTGCGCGGGTGTCGCTGCGAGCACGCCTGGAGCCGGGGCTGCTGGTGTCGCTGTTCGACGGTTCGATACTGGCAAGCGCGGCCGTCAGCGCACCCGAGGTACTCGTCAAGACCGTCGCGCCGACGTTGGATTGCTTTGCCGGGCTATCCGATCAAGAGCGCGACACCCTGTTCGACACGTTCCAGGCATGGGTGGATAACGACGGGTCGACGCGCGCCGTGGGGGAGTTGCTGTTCTGCCATCCCAATACCGTGCGGTACCGATTGCATCGCATCGAGCAACGCACCGGGCGTTCCTTGTCCAAGCCGCGCGATGTGGCCGAGTTGTGTCTCGCCTTCGAAGTGCAACGCCGGCTCATGCAGCCGGATCACCGCCTCACCGCTTGAACATGCTTGCCTGCCAAACAACTTCGCCAGCGGTGTGTCGCGGCACATCACGGGACACTCAATGTTGTTTCCCAGCACAACGACGACGAGCCGGATCGGCGCGACGATTGAAGCGACCGCGGCGTACACCCAGAGGCCTTCTATGAATACCGTTCTTGACCAGCCGGACGATCTGCTCAGCCTCGTCGGGAAGCCGCTCGGCAGCACCGACTGGATGGAGATCACCCAGGAGCAGGTGAACCTGTTCGCAGATGCGACGGGGGATCATCAGTGGATCCACACCGATCCCGCGCGGGCGATCAACGGCCCGTTCAAGGGCACCGTCGCGCACGGCTACCTGACGCTGTCACTTGCGCCGGTGGTGATTTCACAAATCCTTGAGATCCGCGAGCTGACCGCTGCGCTGAATTACGGCGTCGACAAGGTGCGGTTCCCCGCTCCGCTGCGGGTCGGATCACAGGTTCGCGCCACTGTGGCACTGATGAGTGCTCGTCAGAAAACCTCCGGTGTGGAGGCTGTGTTCAGCCTCACCTACGAAATCGAGGGCCAAGACCGCCCGGCCTGTGTGGCCGATGTGGTTGTGTTGTACCCATGACAGCCAGACCGGATGTGAGGACACCTCGATGAGCACTCGCACGGCTACCGACTACGCCGACTTCTATGAGCTCGAGGCCCTGCTCGACGCCGACGAGCAGGAATATCTACACAGTGTTCGCGACTTCATGAAGTCCGAGGTCGAGCCGACGGTGAATCGGCACTGGCAGCGCGGCAGCTTCCCGTTCGAGATCGTCCCCGGCTTCCGCCAGTTGGGGCTGGCTGGCCTGCCTTACCATGGATTCGGTTGTCCAGGAAAGTCTTTCCTGCTCGACGGTATGGTCGCGATGGAACTGGCCCGCACCGACCCGTCCATCGCCACCTTTTCCGGAGTCCATGGCGGGCTCTCGATGGGCTCGATCTACCTGTGCGGGAGCGAGGAACAAAAGCAGCGCTACCTGCCCGCAATGGCGCGTTTTGAAAAGATCGGGGCATTCGGGCTCACCGAGCCCGACGTCGGCTCCGGTGCATCGGGCGGCCTCAAGACCACCGCCCGCCGTGACGGTGATTCGTGGATCCTCAACGGACAGAAGAAATGGATTGGTAACGCCACGTTTGGTGACCTCACTGTGGTGTGGGCCAAAGACGTGGCCGACGGCCAGGTCAAGGGCTTCGTCGTGGCCAACGACACACCCGGGTTCTCGACGACCAAGTTAGAGGACAAGATCGCATTACGAATCGTGCAGAACGCGGTGATTACGCTCGACGATGCACGGGTCACTGAGGCCGACAGGCTGCAGCAGGCGAATTCGTTCCGAGACACCGCCGAGGTGTTGCGGATGACGCGCGCAGGTGTGGCCTGGATGGCGGTCGGTTGCGCGCGTGGAGCTTACGACAACGCGTTGGCCTATGCGTTGTCGCGGGAACAATTCGGCCGCCCCATTGCCGGCTTTCAGCTGGTGCAAGATCTACTGGTGCGGATGCTGGGCAATATCACGTCGTCGTGGGCGCTGTGTGCGCGCCTGTCGCAGCTGCAGGATGAAGGCCGCGCGGAGGATCGGCATTCCTCGCTGGCCAAATCGTGGTGCACCGTGCGGATGCGAGAAACCGTGGGGTACGCCAGGGAATTGCTTGGCGGCAACGGAATCCTGTTGGAGCACAACGTGGGTCGCTTCGTCGCTGACGCGGAGGCGATCTATTCCTACGAGGGCACCCGAGAGATGAATACCCTCATCGTGGGGCGTGCGATCACCGGACTGAGCGCGTTCACCTAAAGGAACGAACATGCCGATCTACACCTGCACGACCACAGAATCAACGCTGCCCGGCCCTGTCAAGAAGGCGCTGGCGCGTGAGATTGCGAGCATCCACTCGGAGATCAATCACGTGCCCAGCACGTACGTCAACGTGGTTTTCCACGAACTGCCCGCGGACGACGTCTACACCGACGGTGTGCCGGCCAGTCCGGTCCTGGTCAGCGGGTGGATACGCGAGGGCCACCCCAAAACCGAGGTCACGCGCCTTGCCACCGAAATCGCCGCTGCCGTAACCCGGATAGCGGGTGTCCCCGCCGAGAGGGTGCTTGTGGTTTTCGAAAGCAGCCCGGCCAGTTTCGCCGTCGAAGGTGGACGCGTCCTGCCCGAGCCCGGTCAGGAGCAAGCCTGGATCGCGGGTAGCTAGGACGATGCGGCCGCTTGTCGTTTGATCAGGCGCTCGCTCATGCGTTTGCGCTGGTGAAGGCAGGTGCGACAAAGCAACGGAGTATGGACCGGTAGCGCTTGAGGTCGCCGTCGCCCTCCTCGAGTCCGCGCATCAGGATCTTCCCGACATCGCCTATCCACAAGTAGATATCCGAGCGGGTGACCCCGGGTGGCAGTTCATTGGCAGCCAGGGCGGCGTCCAGGTAGGAATCCCAGAGTTCGGCTCTGAGCATCTCCGACGCGCCCGAAGCGATCATTTGTCGGCCAAGACTCGTGCCGTCGGGGTCGATCAAATACCGGGTCAAGGGGTCCCGGCGGCCATGGTCGGCGATGTAGAGGAGGCTCTCGATGATCTGGTCCGCAAGGCTGCTCTGCCGGGAGAGGGTCTTATGTGCACGGTCGAGCAATGCTCGACCGTGTCGTGTGATCAACTCGAGGAGCAGATCGTCGCGGTCGGCGAAATAGCGGTAGACGCTGGGCCGCGACAATCCAACTTCGGACGCAATGTCGTCCATCGTGGTCTTCCGGATTCCGTGGCGATCGATGCAGCGTTCGGCGGCGGCCAGGATGCGCTCGCGTGCATCATCTGTGCGCGCAGGTGCCGTTGGCTGACTGCGGGATCCCCGGGACATGTGCTCATGTTACATGATTCGTCATATGTCTAACTCCCTTTGCAAAGAACCACGCTCAGCCTGTTGACATATAGTCGACATAAGGGACATACTGACAAATAACGTAAGTTGTCAGTCGTACAACCTGGCGAACCGTTGGATTGCCGAACCTTTCGCTGGCTGGCGGAGAGTGAAGGGAATCGCCAGATGCTAAATGGAGAAACACTTACCAAGCCCAGGCGCCTCATGGCCGTGCCAGCCACCGTCCCGGGCAACCTCCTGAGCCAGGCCGCGCCGGCCTCCGACTCCGCCGTTGTTCGCGCCAGCCACATAGGTGACCGGCCCTATGCCAAGCACCTACTGGTCAGGACCATCGACGGGGGAGCAATGATCAGAACCTGTGGATGGTTCTCGGCGAGGCGGCGTGAGTGGGCGCACCTTCCCAGGAATGATCTGAAAGTCCATAGCTCTGATCGGGACCGGCGTTGGCGCGCTGGTTCGGGAAGGTACGCCCATGCTCAAGGTAGTTCATGACGGGTCTGCGTCCAACGCACACGCTGCGGCGGGTGGGGCCGAGTCGTTGCTCGACGAGATCGTTCGCGATGGTGCCCGGCAGATGTTGGCGGCGGCGCTGCACGCTGAGGTGGCCGCCTATATCGAGCAGTTCGCCGATCAGGTTGACGAGAACGGGCGGCGGCTGGTGGTGCGCAACGGCTATCATCACGAGCGCGACGTGCTCACCGCGGCGGGGGCTGTGACCGTGGTGGCCCCACGCGTCAACGACAAGCGTGCCGACCCCGATTCTGGTGAACGGCAACGGTTCTCCTCGGCGATTCTGCCGGCGTGGGCACGCAAGTCCCGGCAGATGAATGCGGTGTTGCCGCTGTTGTACCTGCGTGGACTGTCTACGGGTGACTTCGGTGCGGCCCTGGAACAGTTCCTCGGCACGGGATCGGGGCTCTCGGCGGCCTCGATCACCCGGCTGACCGCCCAGTGGCAAGACGAGGCGAAGGCATTTCAGGAGCGGGATCTCTCGGGCACCGATTTCGTCTATCTGTGGGTCGATGGTATCCACCTGAAGGTGCGGCTCGATCAGGACAAACTGTGCCTGCTGGTGATGATCGGGGTACGCGCCGACGGCCGCAAGGAGTTGGTCGCGTTGACTGACGGGTATCGCGAGTCGACCCAATCGTGGGCCGATCTGCTGCGCGGCTGCCGACGCCGTGGCATGACCGCACCGGTGCTGGCGGTGGGAGACGGTGCGCTGGGATTCTGGAAGGCGCTGCGCGAGGTGTTCCCGAATACTCGTGGACAGCGCTGTTGGTTCCATAAGCAGGCGAATGTGCTTGCCGCGCTGCCGAAGTCGGCGCATCCGGGTGCGATCGCGGCGATGCGGGAAATCTTCAACGCCGAGGACATCGACCAAGCGCAGGTCGCGATCAAGGCGTTCGAGATCGACTACGCCGCGAAGTATCCGAAAGCGGTCGCGAAGATCACCGACGACGCCGACGTGTTGTTGGAGTTCTACCGGTATCCGGCCGAGCACTGGATACACCTGAGAACGACGAACCCGATCGAGTCGACCTTCGCCACCGTGCGCTTGCGGGCCAGGGTCACCAAGGGCCCCGGTTCTCGCGCCGCCGGTATCGCCATGGCCTACAAGCTGATCGAGGCCGCCCAAGGCCGCTGGCGGATGGTGAACGCGCCGCACCTGGTGGCGCTCGTCCGGGCGGGAGCGGTGTTCCACAAGGGCAAACTGCTCGAACGCCCCCTCGACATCACCCCGGCCGCACCAGCTGCATCCGGCGAAACCGACGTCGCCTAAATCGCGGTGGCGTGCCGGGTGGTTGGGTGCGGCCGGTCGGTGCTTGTGATGGACTTCGGTCATGCCCAAGAGCCGTGGCCGCCGTAAGGGCGCCAAGAACCGACCGGTCCGCCGTTCACCTCGGCCGCCCCAGCCCGCGGATCTATTGCTGCGTGATGCCCGAGACATCATCGAGCTCGACGATGTGCTCGCCGTCGAGACGTGGGCCAGCGGCTGGCTCGGCCAGGCCTGGTCGACCGCGGCGTTGACCGAGCGTGAGCCCGAGCATCAGCTGTGCATGCAGGTGAGCGGGCGAGCATGCACCACGCCGTCGCCGCACGCGCTGGGCGCGGTCGCCGCGCTGGCGCGGGTCGCGCCCGCCGCCGACATTTCGATGTTGACCGAAACCGTCGCGATCCTGGCCGAGACCCAGCCGGTGCCGGCCTGGCACACCGGCGCCGCCTGGACCCCGGCAGCGGCGTGGCGGGCGGTCGATGTGTACGACAGCGAACGGGTCCTGTTCATCGACTACGACGGACCCCACCCGCACACGCTGATGGCCCAGCTCTGCCAGGTCGGCGGCCTGATGATCGACACGCTCGCCATCCTTCAACCCGGCGCCGCAACCGCGTGGGACCAGCTGCGCGAGCCCACCGAGGTACCGATGCCGATCCGACAGGCCCCGGTCCCCGACGTGCTCGGCGATCTCGCGCACGCGTTGCGCACTACCGACATGACCTGGCCCCGCAACGACGACGAGGACTTCCTAGACAACCGGGCCCTGGCCTGGTCCCGCTGCCGCGACCACCTGCCCGACTGGCCCGACCACACTGAGCTGCCCGAGCCGCAACGCCGCCAACTGATCCAGGACTTCGCTACCGACAGCGGGTGCGACGACCCAGTGAGCCGGTCGCTGGCCGAGCTGCTAGTCGACTACGGCGAAGGCTACATCGGCGCGGGGCCGCTGTGCTGGAGCCCCGGCGAGGTGATGCTGCTGCTCACCGATTGGCTACCCCGCAAGACCATTCTCGACGCCAACCAACGCACCGCCCTGCCCGACGTGCTGCGCCAGTGGTTGCGCTTCGCCCTCACCCAACGCGGCATCGACCCCGACTGGATCGACCCCGTCGTCGACGCGGTCGACACCTACCTGCCTGTCTTCCACGACGCCTTCGACGACGAAACCGCCTGGGGCCCCGCCAAACAAGTCGCCGCCGCCCTCACCGAGCGAGGCGTCGACCTCACCGACCGGCATGCCGTCGACAACGCAATCCACCAACTCAACGCCGAACAACTCGCCCACCGACTACTGCCATAAGCCCGCCACGCCCGAACACCGTCGATCCACAGGTCTTGACGATTCCTCCGACGGGGTGAGCCTAGCCGTTTGCGACACCGGCCCGCGTGCGGCCGAACACACTGTCGTCTTCCTACACGGGCTCTGTCTCAATCAGACCTCGTGGGACCGTCAAATCACTTACCTGCTGCGCCGATACGGCCGATCTGTGCGCGTCATCAGCTACGACCACCGTGGCCACGGCAGGTCCGCAGCGGCACCGATGAACAGCTACCGAATCGACCAACTGGCCGACGACCTTGCCCAGGTGCTCACCACCCTCGACGTCACTGGGCCGCTTACCCTCGTCGGGCACTCGATGGGTGGGATGACGGTGCTGGCCTACCTTGGTCGGTCCGCCGCCGAGCGTCCCATCGAACCGGATGGGCTGGTCCTAGTTGCCACCGCCGCCGGAAAGCTCGCCGAGCGCGGCCTGGCGCGGCTATTGGCAACCCCCGCTCCCGCGGCGCTGGTCGGGGTCATCCAGCACACCCCGAAACGCGCACTGAGCGCACTTACGGGGCCGGTGTGCGCGACTTTGAGCCGCTGGCACGGACGTGGGCGCAGCGCAACTGTGGCGGCGACCGTGGTCGCTGCGTTGACCACCACGCCAATGGCGACCGCAGTCGGATTTCTGCCCAGCTTGCGGGCCTACAACCAATTCCCAACCCTGGCATCGATTCACGCGCGGACCGTCGTCATCAGCGGTGGCGCAGACCCGTTGACCCCGTCCTCGCACGCCGCCGACCTGATCGCCGGCATCCGTGGAGCGGAGCTTGTGCACGTTCCCTACGCCGGACACATGCTGCCTCAGGAGGCGCCGCACAAGATCAACGACGCGATCCGCCGAACGATCGCTGAGCGCCATCGCCGTGAACCCTTGTTGGCTCGGCCGCTTGGGATGGGGGCGATGGCCTATCCATGGGCGGTGCCGCCAATGAAACTGAACAACCGCTCCCAACGCTCACTTGACGATCAACCCAGGATGCGATTGGTCGCCGGCTCGATGACGAATCCTGTGTAAAGAAAGGTTCCGTCACGATGGCAACGATGGTTTCTGGAATTCCCGCGGCCGCAATCGCGCTGGCTGCGCCGGCGGAGGCCGACGTCGGTTCTGAGCGCAAACCTCAATGCCGACACGGCGGCGGCATACCTTTCCCGCAACCCGTTGCGAGGCACGACGCAGGCGCAAAGAGCCAGTTCTGCGGTCAAGTGACAACACCAAGTGCGGCAATAGGTTTCATTACCTACAAGACTATTCAATGGAGGAGAGATGATTGTCAATGGAGGAGAGATGATTGCGCAACCTTCGCGTTCCTGTTCAAGGACCAAGTTATTAGGCGCCCTCATCCGCAGGTGCAGCCATGTGGACACTCAGCACTAGTGATGGCCGGCGGGTAGCCAATATACGGTCGGAGATAGATGCCCGCCATATCGTCCACACACTGGGTATCACACAGTTGCGTGATCCCTACTCCTGGGACGTTGTAGACAGCCGAGGGCATTGGTTTGTCGTTGAGATCAGGCATCGATCAGGAGGCAGGGGTAATGATTGTCGGGCGTAATCCGCGCAATCCGGTCATCGGCGACACGGTTCTGTTACGGGCCGAGAAAAGGCAGGGTATCGGCACCATCGTCGATACAGACGCGATTAGGTACAAAGTCTATTGGCGCAATGGGCGAGGTGAACTTTCTTGGAATGCCCGCGCCGAGTTGACCGTCCCACGACTCGACTACGGACTGGGATGGCCATGACGTACCTGTGGCAACGAGCACCCGTGATGGCGATGCCTTAGAAAGTCTTAGAGGTAGGCAAGTGAAATTCCAAATAGGCGACACGGTGCAAGTGGGTACGCGCGTCGGCACGATCACGGACATCGGCACCGTACTGATCCAGTTCAAGACGAATGACGGTTGCTTGCGCATGGCCTGCCCGTGGGAAGTGGTGACGACTTCTTCGCTGCCACGAGGGCGGCCCTCAAACTTTGAGCCAGAGCGAACTGCGAGTGGGTCGTGATCGGGGAGCGAATTGTGCACGAAGCCAACTTGGCCTGGGCGGTCGCTGAAGCCGCCAAGCCGTACCTTAGCGCCATTGAACGTAACGCCGTCTTTGTGGCGATCGGTGCGGGTGAAACGTTCGCAGCGATTCGCCAACTGTTCAGATCGGTTGCGATCAAACGAATCCCACTGCGACCTGATCTGCTGCAACAGTGCAGAACGTGGTTGCACGCGTATGGCGGGCACGATGATGAGCGGGACCTTCGTCGCCTCATCGAGGAACCATTGATTCCATACGTGATCGGGGCTCCGGCAACCATACGGGCCACCCGTGTGCCAGCCACGCCAAAACCCGTTCAGTTGGCTGCGTTTACTAGCCTCCGAGACACGCAGAAGATAAGGCGGTCGTCCGGGAGCGGATGCATCACTCATGGTTTCGCTAATCGGCCAGAGAGTGGCCATGACGATCGAGAACCCACGGTTCGAATTAGTTCGGCGGCGGAGGACGTGGGCGTTGGCGTCAGGTTCGGAACCGGGTGAGTGTGCGCATCTTGTTCATCACGTCCAACGCGGCGATCTTGTAGGCCTCCGCGAACGTCGGGTAGTTGAACACTGCATCCACCAGATACTCGAGCGTGCCACGACAGCCCATCACCGCCTGCCCGATGTGCACGAGTTCGGTGGCATTGGTGCCGACGATGTGCACACCCAGCAGCTTCAGGTCGTCGGGGGACACCAGCAGTTTGAGCATGCCGTGGGAGGCGCCGGCGATTTGGCCGCGGGCCAGCTCGCGGTAGCGGGACACGCCGACCTCGTACGGGATTGAAGCGTCGGTGAGCTCGACTTCGGTGGCGCCGACGTAGGACAGCTCCGGGATCGTGTAGACGCCGATCGGCTGGAGCTCGATCATCCCGTCTGTCGGTTCGCCGAAGGCGTGGTAGGCGGCCAGCCGACCCTGCTCCATCGACGTGGCGGCCAGCGCCGGGAACCCGATCACGTCGCCGACGGCATAGATGTGGTCGACTTTGGTGCGGAACTCGCCGTCGACGAAAATCCGTCCGCGGCTGTCGGTTTCCAACCCGGCGTTGGCCAGGTCCAGATGGTCGGTCTGGCCCTGCCGACCAGCCGAATACATCACCGCCTCGGCGGGGATCTGCTTGCCACTGGCCAGGGTGGTGAGCGTGCCGGCGGCGCCGACGTCGACGGCGGTCACTTCCTCGCCGAACCGGAACGTAACGGCCAGCTCGCGCAGGTAAAACTGCAGGGCCTCGACGATCTCGGGATCACAGAAATCCAGCATGGTATGCCGTTTTTCGACGACGGTCACCTTGGTGCCGAGGGCGGCGAACATCGACGCGTACTCGATGCCGATCACGCCGGCGCCGACCACCACCATGGATGCCGGCACGAACTTCAGGTTGAGGATCCCGTCGGAGTCCAGCACCCGCTGTTCGTCGAACTCGACGCCCGGTGGTCGCGCCGGCTTGGTACCGGTGGCGATGACGATGTAGCGCCCGCTGACGGCGACCCGCTCGCCACGGTGCTGGTCCTCGACCAGCACGGTGTGCTCGTCGATAAAGCGGCCGCGGCCGGTGTAGAGCTCGATGCGGTTGCGGATCAACTGCGCGCGCACCACTTCCTGCTCCTTGCCAATGACATGCTGGGTGCGGGCGAACAGGTCGGCGGGGGTGATTTTTTCTTTGACTCGGTAACTCGCGCCGTAGAGTTCGCGCTGGGTGATGCCAGTCAGGTAGAGCACCGCCTCGCGCAGCGTCTTTGACGGGATGGTGCCGGTGTTGGTGCACACGCCGCCCAGCATCCCGTCGCGTTCGATGACCGCCACCGTTTTGCCCAATTTGGCTGCGGCGATGGCGGCCTTCTGCCCGCCGGGACCTGAACCGATAACGACAAGGTCGTACTCCCGCATGGATGGGTGCATGTGCGTCTCCTTTGCGGCGCCCGGAGATGTATTACGTGTGGGGCTGATTGGCGTAGCGGGTATCGACGTCAGCACGCGCCGGTACGACTAAAGTAATTGCAGGGGAGTGGTTTTCGGTTCGTCATCGGGCGGGTGACCAGTCCCATACGGATTGGTCATCGGGTGGGTAGTCGGCGCAGTGGTCGGTTTCTTTGGCGGTAACGCCCTTGTTGTTGAAGAAGATCTTCGCCCAGTTGGGCCACGCGGCCGTCATGGGATCGGCAAAGTTGGTGACCATTTGTTCGGAGTAGGCTCTGCGATCGGCAGGGTTGAGCGAATAGAAGTAGTGCGCACTGTCGATGGCGGCCTGTTGAACCTGGGTCGACTTATTGTGCTTGTCGATCATGTAGCGCTCATAATAGATCGGTGTGAAATCACGTGCGGCGGCGAGGATCTGCTCGGCGGTGCATGTGGTGACGATCATCCGGTGCGGGATCGGGTAATCGTCGGTGGAGTCGGCCACCGCGGTGGCGGGCAACGCCGATATCGCGACCGCGGCGGAAAGCGCGGCGAGGCCGGCGCGCCGAACCGAACGTGCTCGCGGGCGCCTCGGTCGGTTCATGGGCATCTCCTCTCTTGTCAAAGTGGCGGGTTGGCCTCGCGGACTGGGCTGCCAACATCATTCGTGACGTCCGGCCGCCGAGGTCAGGATTGGCACCTGGTCGAGGCAGTAGGTACCGATTGCGGCGGCGAGGAATTGGTAGCTTTGCCCGGTTGTGGTACCGCGCGGCAGGTTGACCAACGCGAAGTGGGCGGACTTGTCGGCAGTGGTGTCTAGGCCGTTGTGCAGTCGTTCGCAGGTGATCTTGCCCAGCCATGCGTTGTAATCGCGGGGACCGTAGATGCCGTACCCGTGAAGCTGATTGGCGAAATCGGCATCCGGGTCGGCGTGCGCCGAGGCGGCCAGAGCAACCATGGCCGCCGTGACCAGCGTCGGCACTGAGAGCTTCGCTAATCTCATTGCGGTCCTTCGTGACTCATCGCATGCACGCGGAGCGGCTGGGTCGTGGCCGTCTCGTCGGTCGGCTGCTGAATCCGGGGCCGGTTATGGTCGCCGCGGGGGTAAACAACTTGCGGCCACCAGAACCACCGTCCGAGGAGGGTGGCGATCGAGGGCATCAGCAGCGAGCGCACGATCAGGGTGTCGAGCAGGAGGCCGATGGCGATGGTGGAACCCAGCTGAGCGACAATGATCAGACTGCTTCCGAGCATGGAGGCCATGGTGACGGCGAACACCAGGCCCGCAGCGGTCACCACTCCACCCGTGCCGGCCATGGACCGGATCATTCCCGTCTTGAGTCCGGCGTGGATCTCGTCCCTGATCCGGGAGACCAGCAGCAGGTTGTAGTCCGATCCGACCGCTAACAGGATGATGACCGACATCAGCATCACCAGCCAGTGGATTTTCATGCCGAAAAGGTCCTGCCAGATGAGCACCGAGAGCCCAAAGGATGCCGCAATGGAGCTGGCCGCGGTGCCGACGATCACGGCCGCGGCGACCAGGGCTCGGGTGAGGATCAGCATGATCATGAAGATCAGCGTGAGCGAGGACACCACCACGATCATGAGGTCATATTTGGCGCCGTCGGCATGTCTTTGAAGGTGGCAGCGGTACCACCCAGATAGATTTTGGCGTCCGACAGGGAGGACATTTTCAGCCCGTCCTGGGCGGCTTTTCTCTCCGCGTCGACACGCGCGATTCCCTGCGGGGTCATCGGATCTTCCTGGTGGGTGATGAAGAAGCGAGCGGACTTGCCGTCGGGTGAGAGGAACATTTTCAAGCCCCGCTGGAACTCCGGGTTTTGGAACGCTTCGGGTGGCAGGTAGAAGAGGTCACCGTTCTTGGCGGCGTCGAAACTCTGCCCCATGACGATCGCGGTGTCATTGAGCGCCGCATTTTGGTTCTGTATTGCCGACATGGTGCTTAACGTCGCCAGTATCGATCCCCGGCTGTTCTTCGTGATCTCGATAATCGGGATCAGCAGCGCGAGCGTCTGCGGCAAGAGCGCATCCAGTTTTTGCGTGTCGTGGTTGACATTGTGCAGGTTGTCGGTGAGCTCATCTACGCCGTCCAAGGCGTCGAATAACGACCTCAGCGACCAGCAAACTGGGATATCGAAGCAGTGCTTGTCCCAATAGAAATAGGACCTGATTGGCCGATAGAAATCGTCGAAATCCGCAATGTGATCGCGCAATTCGTCGGTGATACCCGTCAGGTGGTTCGTGTTTTGAGCCAGGTCGTGAGTGGTGGCGACGACCTGACTCAAGACACCGTACAGCCGCTGGGTGGTGTCGGTGAGGATCTGCAAATCGTCGGCCGTCTTCTGCAGATTAGCGATGGTAGTTTGCTGGAACGGATATTGCTGCATGGTGCTCTGGCCCCCCATGCTGTTCACGAACGGTATCGAGCTGTGCTGAATCGGAATTCCCAGCGGCCGGGTGATGTCCTGGACCATGGCGATACCCTCGGTGTTGAGGACGTTTCTGGCCACCCTGTCCAGAACCAGCATGTCGGCCGGATTGCGCATGTCGTGGTCGGCGTCGACCATCAGGATGTCGGGATTCATCCGGGCCTGGGTGAAATGGCGGTCGGCAGCGGCGTATCCGAGATTGGCCGCGGTACTGGCGGGCTGGTAGTAGCGATCGTTGTAGCTCGTCGTATATCCGGGCAGGGCGACCATACCGATCAGCACCACGATCGAGCTGGCGACCAGGATCGGCGCGGGCCACCGGACCACCGCGGTGCCCACCCGGCGCCACAGTCGGCCGCGAGCCGCGCGCTTGGCTTCGAAGAGACCGAAACGGCTGCCGACGAAAAGGACAGCCGGCCCCAGCGTGATCGCGGCCGCCACCAAAACGAGCATTCCGATCGCCACGGGTGCACCCATCGTGGTGAAGTACGGCAGCCGCGCAAAGCTCAGACAGTACGTCGCCCCGGCAATCGTCAGGCCCGAACCCACGATCACCGGACCAACCGACCGAAAGGTGGTGTAGTACGCGGTTTCGCGATCCTGACCGGCCCCACGCGCCTCTCGATAACGGCCGAAGATGAAGATCCCATAATCCGTGGCCGCTGCGATCGCCAGCATGGTCAAGATATTCGATACGAACGTGGTCAGCCCGAAAATGTTGTAGTTGCCTAGAACCGCGACAAATCCCCGGGACGACTGCAACCCGATCCCGGTCAAGAAAAGCTGGACCAGGGTGGTGACGATGGAGCGGTAGACCAGCAGCAACATGACCGCGATCGCCACGAGAGTAAACAACGTGATCTTCTTCAGGCTGGCGTTCCCGACGACGTGCTGATCAAAGGTGAGCGCGGCCGGGCCGGTGACATAGGCCTTCACCCCGGGCGGGGCAGGCGTGCGTTCCACGGCCTTGCGGACAGCCTCGACGGATTCGTTCGCTAACGTCGTGCCCTGTTCACCGGCGAGATTCAACATGACGTAGGCGCCCTTGGCGTCGGCGCTCTGGGCTCCGGCCGCCGTTAACCGATCCCCCCAGAAGTCCTGAATATGCTGGATATGCTGGGGATCCTGCTTTAGCTTGCCGATGATGCTGTCGTAGTACCGGTGTGCGTCCGGGCCGAGCGGCTGCTGGCCCTCGACGACGATCATCACCGTACTGTTGGAATCGAATTCCTTGAAGTTATGACCCATCAGCATCATCGCCTTCAGGGACGGCGCATCTTTGGGGGCCATCGGCGACGAATGCGTCTCCCCGACCACTTCCAATGAGGGGGCGATCGTACTCACGACGACCGCGAAGAGCACCCACCCCAGGATGATCGGCACCGCCAACACGCGCATGGCATGGGCGAAGAACGGCCGCTTGGCGTGCGGCACGGCGTGCGTCTTGCTCGTCTCGGTCATGCGGACTTCACCAGGCAAAAGGTCTGCGCGTTAACCCCATCGGTACTTTTCTCATCCCGGACCGTCCCGTCCACGGTGATACGACAGCCGATGTGATCGCTGTCGCCCTGCACCATGATGTTGGCGCTGACCGCGGGCAACGTCGTGGAGATCGTGGTTGACCACGGCAGGGCCGCATTGACTTCATGGGTATTCGCGTCCGCGTCGTAGTAGTCGATCTTGGCACTGGTCCCTGCCGGGCCAAGCACGTCATAGACCACAATCTTCGGGTTGAACTGCACGATCTCGATACCGGCGCCGGCGTTGGCATTGAGGTCCTGGGAGCCAAAGACCTTGTGCAGCCGCAAACGATCAATCCCGAGAAAGCCAACACCACCACCAGCACCAGCGGTATCCACGCTCGTGCGGCCACGCCGGTAACTGGAATAGCCTTCACCTAAACACCTTTCGCCAACCGATCAGTAACGCGCCGGTCGCCAGCACCTCTCGCTGGCTGTGACCAGCACCGCAAAGCTCCGGCAGCCACCCTGCCCGCCGGGCCGTAGACCTCACAGATCATGCGTTTGGGCTCGAACTGGATAATCAAATCAGCGGTGCCGGAATCCGGAACGGACACGTATGAGCCGTGAACCCCGCGAAGCCGCGAAACAGTGAACGCCCCAACAGCCACCACGACCATCGGTACCCAACCGCGTCCGATAACCCTGGACATTGCACTCCCTACCTCAGGCCCTTCGGATGCTGTGCACGGCGTCGGAGACGAAACAGTTTCGGCCCGAACGTGGTCCGCGCGCGGGCCTGCAAGGCACGCGGAGGGCGTCCCGCGCCGTCACAGTCGGTCCATCGCCCGAGACATCCGCGCCGCCTCGAAATAGGCAAGCTCACGGCGCGGTTAGTGCGGCCGGGGCTGTGTCAGCGCGGTGAGGATGCGGACGAGTCCGCTCATCAGGGTTGTGTCCAGCCACCGGCGGCGGGTCGACCCGACTGGTGTGGCCGCTGCCGTGCTAAATGCAACTTGGTTCTCGGTAATCAGGACTGGTGCGTGCTTCCGTAGCGTGCAGGCAGCTGTCAGCGGACCCGACTCGGTGTCTGAAGTTGCAAGAGGCGCGGGTGTCATGTGCGACATGGCAGTTCTCTTGTGAATGGCCCCGTATCGAGGGTCGTCCGCATACCTTGTGGGCTGAAGAGTCCGAGGAGGCCGGGGAATAGCACTCCGCCGGGATCAATGGGCGCCGAGTGGGCCAGCGTGCCGACTCGGATCGGCGCGAAGCCGGTTTGGGTGATGATTTCGGCGGTGATCCAGGCGGTATCGTTGTCGTCGGCGGCGTACCCGATCCCCCATCGACCAGGTTCCCGGCGACCTCGCAGCCACAGCGTTTCGGCGAGCTGGTGTGAGAAAGCGCGTGCCACCGATGATTTCGGGAACAACTCAGCGGTCACCGTGCCGGAAGTCTTGCCGCCGAGATCCTTGATGGTCATCACACCGTCGTCGTGCCAGAGGAACGGGTTCGAAGGATCGATGATGACCGCGCCGGCCAACCGATCGCGATAAACCTCGGCGAACGGCGCGACGGCCGCGTTCGGGATCGCCAGGATCGCCACTTCCGCCCCGTCGATTGCTTCCTCAATCGTGCGGACCGGATAGTCGATGTCTTCCCGCTGATAGTCGGGCGGAGTGAAGGCGTCAGGGCGTCGCGCTCCAATGATGACCTTGTCTCCGGCCAGGACCAGGTGACCGGCCAACGCCGACCCGATCGATCCGGCGCCGACTATCGCGATTCGGTGCGGCAGTCCCATTGGCATCTGTGCGCTCCTTTCTGACAAAAAACGAAAAATGTCAGCAGTCAGTATGCATCTATCGATCGCGACTGTCAAGCCGACACGACTAAGTAAGACGGGCCGCGTATATATCACCGGACGACTGACGTACCTAGTAATATGGCTTCTGTGCCTCGACGATCGCCCAGTGAGCCAACCGCACCTACGAGTACAGACGACGCGCGCGAGCGCATCCTGGCCGCCGCTGAACGCTGCATCGACCGCCACGGAATCCGCAAGACCACGATGGACGACGTTGCGTCTGAGGTTGGATTGTCGCGGCCCAGTGTCTACCGTTACTTCGCTGACCGCGACGATCTGCTCATCGAGCTGATCACACGGCACGCGCGGGCATTGCTCGACCGGGCACGCAAATCGGTCGCCCGGCAGAGCAGCCTTCCGGATCAGATCGTCGAGAGTGTCCTCTACACCGCCGAACACGCCCGCCGCGACCCCCTGACACGGCACGTCATCGACCCCGATGGCACGAGCCTTGGCCGACGAATGATCGCTTCGGGAACGACGGAGATGATGCGAGCCGAGATGTGGGATCCCATTCTCGACGCCGCCTTGGCGAACAATGAACTGCCACCCGGGCTGCCCCGGTCGGACATCCATTTGTGGCTGGGCGACGTCACGTAGATGGTGATGCGCGGCCTCGAGGATGGGGAGGGCGACGTCAGGCGCTACCGGTCCATACTGCGTCGCTTCGTCGTCCCTGCCTTCGCCAGCGATAAAACGCAAGTGCGCGTGTGATCAACCACCCCTTGATTAATCGCAAGCCCAGGAGTGAAAGCTGATTTGTTACAAAGGGTTAACCGCGTTGATCGGAAACAGGCCAGCGATGGAAACGTCCAGCTCCGCCGATCAAGAATCCCTCCGCCTTTGTATCGCAACCCTGGTGAACATCGCGTCCAGGGACTGCAGCAGGCGCTCGTGGGTGAAATCTTTCGGGGATACCAGCCGCAGCCGACCCGATTCCCACATCATGGCCAGCAGATGGTGAGCAAGCAGTTCGGGATCGACATGCTGGCCGGCCGTGCACGACTTACTTAGCGCCACTTCGAATTCCCGGACGATTCGAGCACGAAGGCGTGCGACGCGTTTATGGAATGTCGGGGTGCCGCTGTCGGCGATCATGAAGATGGCTCGCCACCGGTGGGGCGCCTCGCCGACTCCGCGCAGGTAAGCGTCGAATACATGGTGGAACGAGGTGGCAGGGTCCTCGTCGTCCTGGCTGGGGATGGCGTCGATGATCTGAGCCAGTGCTAGCTGTTCTTCACGCTTGAGTGAGGCGCGCAGCATGTCATTGGCGTCGGTGAACTGGCTATAGACCACGGGGCGGGTGACGCCGATGCGGCGAGCGACGGCATCGATGCTGACCGCACCGACGCCCTCGGTACTGATGACCTCGAGCACGACATCCAGGATTTGTTCGCGCCGCTGCTCGGGCGACAGGCGCGGCGCGTACGGACGGTTGCGCCGCGCGGTGGCCTCGGTCATGCGGGTCCTCCCGTCGGGCGCTCGGGCCCCTCTTGACAAGAGCTACAGCAGTGAAGCTACAGTAGCGTAGCTTTAAGCTACAGCACTGTAGCTATTTGTGAAAGCCGAGGACGTCATGACCGATACCGAAACAACCTCGCCGGCAGCGGCCGAACAGGACATCGTAGCCCGGGCCGGGCTGATAGGCGATATGGCCCGCGGCATGGCAGATCAGATCGATGCCGATCGCAGACTTCCCGCCGAACTGGTTGGTGCGCTGCGGGATTCGGGCCTGCTGCGGGCAGGAGCACCGACCGAGGTTGAAGCTCTGGAGCTGTCCCCTGGCACGGCGTTGCGCTGCGCCGAGGCGGTGGCACGCGGGGATGCGTCGGCCGGCTGGTGCGTGTCGATCGCGATCACCAGCAGCCTGCTGGTCGCCTATCTGCCGCAGATTAGCCGTACGGAGCTGTTCGGTGACGGCCGCGGCGTGGCCTCCGGCGTGTGGGCACCACACGGCACGGCCCGTCGGGCTCCCGGCGGTGTCGTGGTGTCGGGACGGTGGGCGTTCTGCAGCGGTATCACTCACGCCGATGTGATGTTCGCCGGGTGCGTCCTCGAGGACCGGCCGGCCGTGGTCGCGCTGCCCACCGACGAGCTACAGATCCTCGACACGTGGCGCACTCTCGGCCTGCGCGGCACCGGCAGCCACGACACGGTGGCGGATGAGGTCTTCGTGCCGGATTCGCGGGTGATCTCAATATTTGACGGGCCGTCGATAAACCGACCCTTGTACCGCTTCCCGCCGTTCGGTTTCTTCGCCGCCTGCATCACCGCCGCCGCGATGGGCAACGCGCGCGCCGCTATTGAGGATTTCATCGATCTTGCCGGCGCGAAAAAGGGTGTCGCGTCATCTCGTACGCTTGCCCAGCGGCCCACCGTCCAGGCCGCGGTAGCCACGGCCGAGTCGGCGCTGGAGGGTGCGCGGGCACTGTATTACCAGGCGATCGAAACCGTTTGGCGGGCAAATCAAGACGAAACCCCTGTGCCCGTGGAAGCGCGCACTCGGTTGCGGCTTGCCGCCACGCACGGGGTTCGCATCGCCGCCGATGTGGTGCGCACGATGTATGACCTTGCCGGGGGTAGCGCCATTTACGACGGCGCGCCGCTGCAGCGGCGCTTCCGCGACGCGTTCACCGCCACCGCACATTTTCAGGTGAACGAGGCATCGCGAGAGTTGCCGGGCCGCATCCTGCTGGGCCAGCCCGCCGAAGTGGCAATGCTGTGAACGCACGGATCGAGGCGGCGCTGCCGTTCTGGCTGGACCGGCCCGACGTGGAGGCGGTGCAGATCGCCGAGGCGGTCAGTGAGGTGGGGCTGACTGGGCTGTGGATCGGCGAGATGACCACCTTCGACGCCTTCGCGTTGGCCACCGCCATTGGCATGCGCACGCCGGGGTTGCGGCTCAAACTGGGGCCGCTGCCCATCAGCGTGCGAACGCCGGTCGCTATCGCGCTGGGCACCAGCTCGGTGGCATCACTCACCGGCTGCGAGATCGACGTCGCACTCGGTGCCTCCAGCCCCATGATCGTCAGCGGCTGGCACGACCGGGACTGGCTGCACAGCGCACCCCGCATGCGCGAAACCATCCATTGCCTGCGCGCGATTCTGCGCGGCGAGCGCGCAGACTACGACGGCCGCTATATCCGCAGTCACGGATTCCGGCTGCGCAGCTCGCTGACGGGCACCCGTATCGGAGTCGGCGCGTTCGGTCCGACGATGACACGCCTGGCCGCTGAAGTCGCCGACGAGGTGGTGCTCAATCTTTCCTCGCCCCAACGGGTCGCCCAGGTGCGAAAACAAATAGACGGCTACGCCGCCGCCGTCGACCGAAAGCCGCCCCACTTGACGGTCTGGGTACCGGCGGCTCTACGACCCGGCGAAGCCGCCTTGCAACAAACAGCAAAACAACTGGCGATATATCTCGCGCCGCCCGGCTACGGCGAAATGTTCTGCGACCTCGGCTTCCCCGGCCTCGTCGAGAAAGCCCGCAGCGGCGCGACGCGCTCGGAATTGGCGGCCGCCATTCCCTTTGAGCTGACCGAGCAACTCGGCGCGGTGGGCAGCCCGGAACAAATCGCAGACCGGCTACACGCCTACCTGGACGCCGGCGCAGATACCGTTGCCGTCGTACCGGTCACCGCCGAAGACCCCGGCGGGCGGGGGGTCCTTCAAGCAGTCGCTGATACTTGTCGACTCATTTCATCCAGGTAGCTCGGGAATAGCCGCGCGCCGCGGGCACGTTCTGCGAGCCATGAAAGCATTCACCGACACCGAACGTCAGGAGTTCCTCGCAGCAAAGCATGTTGGCGTGTTATCGGTCGCTGCGGCCGATGGTCGTCCGCCGGCCAGTGTCCCGATTTGGTACGACTACACCGCTAGCGGAAACATCCGGATCAACACGGGCACCGGGGCCCGTAAGGCCAAGCTCATCGAGCGGGCCGGTGTGGTGACGTTGGTCGTGCAGCGCGAGGAGCCACCGTATCAATATGTGGTCGTGGAGGGCGCCGTCGTCGATACCACGACGCCGACCCCGCCGGAGGTACGGGAAGCCATCGCTATCCGTTACCTCGGCGAGGAAGGTGGACGCGAGTTCGTCCGGAGTATGGAGGGTCAGGAGAGCGTGTTGTTCACCATCCGTCCCGACCGCTGGATCACCGCCGATTTCTCTGATGACTACCTCTGAGCTCGCCCCTGCGGCAGCATGGCGTCAGCTCGCCGCAGGCGGCAGGAATTTGTGGTCGATGAGTGACTGCAGGCCGTTGCGGAATGCGATCTCAGTGTCGATGGTCCCGGTGAATCCGGCCTGACGCAGCTTGATGGTGCTGACAAAGGCCAGCGGTCCTTCCGGCGCGCCGTAGGCGAACGCGAAGTCCGCGTGCTGGTCACCGTGACCGACCAGCTCGCGCAGACTCAGCGGACGAAGGCCGTACTTGGCAACAACGCGGTCCCAGACGTCGGCATGGTCGGCTAGGAACGTGGCCAAACTCATCGGCGTATCCGGTCCCGTCTCGACACCGAGGGTTTTGGCCAAGGCGGGCCACACATTTCGCCATTCAAAAACGTCGCCGTTGGTGATGTTGAACGCCTCGTTGGCCGCTCGAGGCGATCGCGCAGCCCAGACCATCACGTCGGCGACAAGGCCGGCGTCAGCCGCTTCCCAGACGAACGATGGCCCGCCGGTAAAGCTGAACGGTTCGCCCTTCTCGCGTCGAATAGCGGCATAGGCGCCGATGGCCGGAAGCACGTTCAATGCTCCAGGTGTGGGGCCGGTGACGAGCTGCGGGCGCAGTGCCGTGTAACTGAAGCCGTGCTGAGCAGCCATATCTCGGACGTAGTCTTCCTGATCCAAGAAGAAGTTGTCGTGCGGGTCACGCGGGTCGCTTTCCCGCGCGGGGATGGGGATCGGGTGCAGATGCACGCCGTAGACCTTCGTCCCCTGCAGGATGCTGATGTGCTGAAAGTCCTTGGCGCTGGCTAAGATCGGTTCCACGACATTGTGCAACATGGCGTTGTTGGTCTCGATCTGATCTTTGCTCGACCAGCCTGCGACCAGTTCGGGCTTCTCATGCAGGGCCGTGTAGGCGATGTGGGTGACATCAGTGAGTGGCTCGAATGCAGCGCGAGCCGCTTCCCGGTCCCGTAGATCGACCGACAAGAATTCGATGTCGCGGCCGCTGAATTGCTCGGGTCTGCGACGCGAGACGCCGACTACTTCCCACCCTGCCGACAGAAACTTTTCGATCGCGGCAACGCCCAGCAAGCCGCTCGCGCCGGTGACCAACACTTTATTTGGCATGAAGACCTCCGATTATGTTTAAGCGGCGAGCGCCAGTTGTCCGCCGGTGGCCTGCAGGACTGCGCCGTTGATGTAGCTGGCGGCCGGGGAAGCCAAAAAGGTTATCGCGTTGGCGATCTCGTCGGCCTGCGCGGCCCGGCCAAGCGTGGTGAGGGCGCCAAGACCGTCGGTGAGCCCTGGCGTGACGGCGGTTCCCGGGGTTTCGGTGGGGCCGGCTTGCACCGCGTTCACCCGCACTCCGGACCGGCCGAACTCGTCGGCCCAGACACGGGTCAGCAATTCCACGCCGGCCTTGGTGGCACCGTAAATCCCGCCGTTCTTCGCCGGAATAGTGGCGGCTATGGTGCTGAGATTGACGACAACGCCGTTGCCCCGCTCGGCCATACCCGGCACCAACTGCTGCACCAGGATGTAGGGAGCGCGCAGGTTGAGGTTGACATGCTCGTCGAAGAATGCGTCGTCGGTGTCGGCGGTCGCGCCGAACTTATAGATACCGGCATTGTTGATCAAGATGTCAACCGATCCGGCCTCGGCGGCCAACCGGCGCACATCGTTAGCATCGGCGAGATCGGCAGCGATGAAGCGTGCCTTGCCCCCGGCGTTTTGAATCTCCTGAACGACCTCAGTGCCGCGCTCGGCGCTGCGCCCGTGAACGATTACCTCAGCGCCGAGTTGACCGAGTTGCAGTGCTACCGCCCGGCCAATCCCGGCGGTGGCCCCGGTTACCAGTGCGCTCGAGCCTTCAAGTGTTGTTGTCATCTGAGCTGCCCCTTAGCGGAAATGCTGTGGATGTTGCGTGCGCAATAGCGCAGCGCCAGGTCTATTTAATCCACCCCGCGAACGAAGTCATGAGTCTGGCTTATCGGCGCTATTAGCGCGGCTGGACAGCGGACTGCGGAGATAAGCTAGGCCGATCGTTAATCGACCTCGGCGTGGAGCGGCCAACGGTTATGGAGTTGCGGGAACTCAGCGCTTTCGTGGCGGTCGTGGAAGAAGGTGGCATGTCCGCCGCGTCCCGTCGCCTGCATGTGAGCCAATCCGCACTGTCTCAGACAGTGGGCGCCCTGGAACGAGAACTCGGGGTCACGCTGTTGGACCGCACCAGCACTGGCGTACGGCCAACCGAGGCGGGCGCAATGCTGCTCGTTGAGGCACGCGCTGTCTTGGCTCGCTATCACCAGGCCCTGCGGGCAATGAGCACCTACACCACCGAAACCAGCGGCGTCATCAGGCTGGGCATCCCTCTGGAGCTGGCTCCTGACGTGCTTCCCACAGCACTCGCCAAGTTCGCGGCGGAATCGCCACGCACGCGCATCGTCCCGCAGCACCTTTCGACGGCCGCGCAATTCATGGCACTACGCAGCGATCAACTCGACGTGGGTCTGGTGCGTGAACGCCCCTCCGGATCGGAATTCGACGCGATGCTGGTAGCCCAAGAACCCCTCGGAGTCCTCGTCTCATCGGCACATGCTGCTCGACTGGCTGACTCGGACGGCATCCAGCTCGACCAACTGGGCGAATTGAACTGGGTAGGCTTCCCGCGCTCGAGTAGCCCAGCTTGGTTCGACGAGTTGACTGGAATCTTGCGCAGCCACGGCATCGATACCGGACCTCCGGCTGCTGAGGATCAGGAGCTGATCGCTGCAGTCAAGTTCGCGGCGGTAACCAGCGGACAAGCGTTCGCGCTCGCACCAAAGAACGGGCTGCAACCGCTGCCCGACAACGTGACATGGTCCTCGTTAGTCGGCAAGCCGGTGGTCCGTCGAACGTGGGTCGTGTGGCCGGCCGAATCGCGGCGGCGCGATGTCGCGCGTTTGATCGCGTCATTTCAAGCGCCCGAGGTCACCTGACCACCGACGCCGCATTCCGGCAGTCGCTACCAGTGGGCCGGGGGCCTCACGATCCCGCGGCCCAACCCGGGCGCTACAAACACGATGAGCTGGCGCATCGACGGGAATTAAATCGGACTATAGTCCGTTTAGCAGTTCTGAAGGCGTCGGGAGGGCCGTCGCCCCGAAGAAGAAGGATGCGCCAATGACTGCAACCGCAACTACCCAGCTCACCGCAGGTACGTGGGCCATCGACCCCGTGCACTCGTCGATCAACTTCTCGGTACGTCACTTGATGGTCAGCAAGGTTCGCGGCAAGTTCGACAACTTCAGCGGGGCGATCGTGGTCGCCGAAGACGGCACCACTTCGGTGAACGCCGAGATCGCGGTGGATTCGGTCAACACCGGCAACGATCAGCGCGACGCTCACATCAAGTCACCCGACTTTTTTGACGTCGAGACATACCCCATCGCGCGGTTCGCCGCCGCCACCGTGGAGCCCGAAGGAGACAACTATGTCCTCAACGGTGAGCTCACCCTCAAAGGCGTCACCAAGCCGATCACCCTCGAACTGGAGTTCAACGGTGTCAATCCGGGCATGGGTCATGGCGAGGTCGCGGGCTTCGAGGCGTCGGTCGCGTTGAACCGCAAGGACTTCGGCATCGACATCGACATACCGCTGCAAACCGGCGGAGCGGTCGTCGGGGACAAAGTGACGATTACCATCGACGTCGAGGCGGTCAAGCAGGCATAAAGCCGCATCGAGATTGGCGCCTGGCCGGGAATTCAACACTGAATAACCGGCCCGGCGTTTTCGCGGGGGAACAAGTGCGGCGTTTTGTGACATGGCTGTAGGCGTGCCGTTTTCCCGATTGATAGCCGATTCCAATGGCTTTCGCGCTGCAGGCAGCAGCAAACATTGCTGTTCGCCGTGACGACAGTGACTATCGCCTGTGATCGGAATGTTGACCGCGGTGGTCATTGTTCTGCGTGACACCGGTCGGTCTTCATCTCTGTCATCGCTGACAGTGACCGATTGACTCGCTGTCGCGATACTGATGCCGGTGCACCTATCTCGCGCGGTAACCCGGCTTCGCCGAGCAGACGAGTTCCGTATCAGCTCTTCTTCGGGGGAAAGGATCCGATCACTATGAGCAATTTTGGCGACTTTCAAAACGGCGTGTACGCGGAGGCGGTACAAGGAGTAACCACCCGATACCCCTTCGACTTTGCCTCGATTGAACGCAAAGCGTCTGAGGCACTTCCGGATTGGGTGTATCGGTATGTATCGGCAGCCGCGGGCGATGGGCGGACCCAGCGCGCAAACATCGCTGCCTTCTCTTGCTACGGCATCGTGCCCCGGATGATGGTCAGCCCGCCCGAGCGCGACCTGTCGATCCAGCTGTTTGGCAAACACCTTGCCTCGCCAATGTTCCTGGCCCCGATCGGCTTGGTCGGCTTGTGCGCACCCGACTTTCACGGAGACGTGGCGGCCGCACAGGCGTCGGCAGCCACCGGAGTGCCGTTCACGTTGTCGACGTTCACGCAGACACGCATGGAGGACGTGGTCAAACACGCGGGCGAAACACCCATCTTTTACCAGCTCTACCTTCCCAGCGACAAGGAGCTGGCGGCAAGTTTGATCAACCGTGCGGAGACCAGCGGCTATTCCGCCCTGATGGTCACCGTGGACTCTTGGACCCTTGGCTTCCGGCCCATGGATCTCGAGCGGGGAAACTTTCCGCAATTCCGGGGCTTCTGCATGCAGAACTACTACACAGATGCAAACTTCACCAAGCATCTCGCCAAGCCACCGGAAGAAGACCAGCCGGCCGCCCTGGCACACTATTCGAAAATCTTCGCCCATCCGCTGTCATGGGAGGACCTGCGCTGGATCCGGTCCCAGACGAAACTTCCCCTTGGCATCAAGGGAATTCAACACCCCGACGACGCACGGCTGGCGATCGACAACGGCGCGGACGTGCTGTACTGCACCAATCACGGTGGACGTCAAGCGAATTCGGCGATCTCGACCCTGCAGTTGCTGCCTGAGGTCGTCAAAGCGGCCGGTTCCACGCCAGTCATGTTCGACTCCGGCGTGCGCTCGGCGACCGATGCAATCATCGCGTTAGCGCTGGGAGCGACGGCCGTCGGGATTGGGCGGCCCTATGCCTACGCCCTGTCTTACGGTGGTGCAGAAAGCCTGACCCACTATCTGCGGTCCTTCCTGGCCGAACTCGACTTGTGTTTGGCGGTCTGCGGATTCAAGGACATAGCGACCCTCAAAGAGGCCGGTGTCGAAGAGGTTATCAATGCTCGGGCACTGCTTCCGAGCTGATCCGCATCGAGTGAAGGAGTCGAAACCGTGGAGATCACTGACGTTACGCTGTCGATACTCCGGACCGAGCTCGGTGAAGGCGTCATCCCCACCCGCGGGGCAGTGGACAAGTTGCCGCAGCTGGTTCTGGTCTCGGTAGCGACCGCCGAAGGCATCGACGGGCACTACATCAGCTATCTCATCCCTTCCAAGGCCGTTCCGCACGCCGCTGAGGTCGCCAAAACGATTCTGGTGGGCCGGGATACATACGATGTAGCCGCCCTGAGTCATGAAATGACAACCGCCCTGCCGCCCTATTCAAACCCGCCCGCTCTGGCCGGGGCGGATGCATGTCTATGGGATATCAACGCCAAGGCGGCCAACCTGCCCCTCTACAAGTACCTTGGGGCGCATCGCCACGAGATACGCGCGTATGCGAGCACGGTGGCTTACCCAACCATTGACGGTTACGTTGACACATTACGAGCTGCTGTGGCAGAGGGATTCACCGCGGCGAAAGTGCACCCCTTCGGCGAGGCCGCCCGAGACATCGAGCTGGCAAAAGCGCTGCGAGAAGAATTTCCGCACATCGATCTCATGATCGACCCGGTATGTGCCTACACGGTGCCCGACGCCCTCGCGGTCGGCAGGGTGTTGGATGATCTGAACTTCTATTGGTTTGAGAATCCAATCTCGGATCAGGATTTCGAGGGGCTGGCGTTCCTGGCGAGCAAGCTCACTACGCCACTGGCGGTGGGAGAGCAGAACTTCGCGGGATTCGCCGCGCTTCACTGTTATTTGAGCAGGCCGAGCGGGTTCTACGTCCGCACCCTGGCTGAGTACGGGGGCGGGGTTACGCAAATGATGAAGTCGGCACACGCCTGCGAGGCGTTCGGCCTCAACTACGAGATCCACAGCTACGGGCCCACTCTCAATCTGGCGATGTACCTAAATGTGGCGCTCGCCATCCGCAACTGCGACTTCGCCGAAATCATGGTGCCGCAGAACTTGTTGGGCATTGGGATGGCGGACCTTCCAACGATCGACGACAGGGGCTACATCTCTGCTCCGCAGAAGCCCGGCCTCGGCTACGACATCGACCGAGACAAAGTGGAAGACCTGACCCTGCAGCGCTTCTGAGAGGATTTCGCGCGGGTTCATCTCCGGCCTCTAGCAAACATGTCGCTTGCCCGAATTACGGTTTAATCCACCTCGAAGCGGGTATCACCTAAGAGCTCCTCACCAGAAAGGGCCTGACATGTTGCACTCGGTGATTTTGGCCAGTTCGGATCCACTTGCCGCGGGGCTCATTCTCCGTGGAATCAAAGGAATTTTCGTTGTCATTGGCAGTGTGATAGCCGCAGTCATCTGTGGTCTCATCGCTGCGATGAAGGGCCGCAACCCGCTGGGCTGGGGAATTCTCGGACTGTTCTTCTCCATCCTCACGTTAATCGTCGTTATCGTCATTCCCAGCAAGAAATGACCGGCTCGGGCTTAACTACGCACGGGTCTCCGCTTTTCGTTGTCGCTGCATCCAGCAGCAAATATACGCATGTGCTCTGTCTATTCTTGCTCGACAGGTAGTTTGTCGGTGCGGTCGATGCGCGAATGCGCGGTGAGCAGTAGGTGGTCGAACTCCGATTGCGAAGTGAGCGTTGGGCCGACGCCGCGGAAGTCTTCAGTGATCTGTTCGGCCAGCAGCCGCAGCTTGAGGTTGGCTTGCTGGGATAACCACTTGAGCAAATCGAACGCGGCGGTGGCACTGATGCCGTAGATCAGCATCAACATGCCCTTCGCCTGCTCGATGCTGGCGCGCAGCTCGGTGATCTCGGCTAACTTCGCCGTGACCAAATCCTCACGCTCCTGGTCGCGCAGCGGGGAGACGTCGACGTAGAACCCGTGTGTTCCGATCACGGCACCTTGGTCATTGTGGAGCTGGTCGCCGACCACAACGACGGAGCGAACATTTCCGCTGGTGTCGATGATCCGATGGCGCGTGCTGAACGCCTCGTGAGTGTTCAGAATTTGATCGATGGTAGCCGCGACCTGTCCGCGGTCGTCGGGGTGTTTATGTGCCAGCACCAGGTCGGTGGTCGGCGTGACGCTGCCGGGCTCATAACCGTGCATTCGCTGCACCTGTTCGGACCATTCCCACCGCTGATCGGCGAAATAGAACCGGAACCAGCCCGCTCGCTGCGGCGCCCCGCCGGCTAAGGCTTGTTCGACGTCGGCCGATTGGCCGTTCAAGTGCCAATTCATCTCGGACTTTGTCTCCTCGGATTCAGTTCACCGGGCAAGACGACCACCTTCGTGCGCGCAGCATCGACCACGGACGGATCGGTGGTAGATGCGAAAACTCGCGAAGGGGCGGCGTGGGCTTAGGCGCTAGCTGTTGAACGCCAAGGACAGGCTCAAATGTCTTGCCACGACCACGCTGGCGCTACCAATATCAGCGTCAATCGGCGCCTGGTGGGTGTTGGCGGTGGCGGTGGCCGCGACACTACCTCTCACTCCAATCTGTTGTTGTTTAGTGACTATTACCTATGTCTAGCGACATAGGTTTTATATAGCACTATCGACACTTCATCGCAAGTGTGATAAACAGGTTTTCTGTGCGAGTTAGCTGAAGGAGACACAGTTGGCCGACAACTCCGGCGACACCGGCGGGCCGGCACCCGGTCACGGCGTGTACGGGATCGCCGTGGCTGCCGAACTTTCGGGCATCGCGGTGCAATCGCTGCGCCTCTACGAACGTCATGGATTGCTGACACCGGCTCGAAGCGACGGTGGGACCCGCCTCTATAGCGCCGACGACCTGGTCCGGCTACAGCGCATCAGCGCGCTGGTCGATGCTGGGATCAACCTGGCCGGCATCGCCCGCATCCTCGGCCTGGAAGACGACAACGCCGCCCTATCCGCGGACAATACCGATCTGCGTTCCACGAACCGCACGTTGCGGAACGCCCCGAAACCGGCGAGACTAAGAAGCTGAAAAAACTAGAAGATGGGGACCCAAGCTAGGTCAGGCAACGACCCGGAACTGCTGCGCGCTCGGGTCCGTGGGCTGCCGGATTTGTCATCGGCTTGATCTTCGCGCCCAGATTCACTCGTCTGATCGCGCGGCAGCTTCAGACAGCACAGCGCGTTTCGTCGTAAAAAGTAGTCACTCCTGGACGTCGAAGAACGAGTCGCCGTCTTCTGGTGTCCCGTCGATCTGGCCGCGTTCGCGACCATGCACATTTGGATCGATGCGGTCCAACTCGTCGTCACCGACCAACTCGAGTGCGCCGCCCTCGTCCGCGTCGTGCGCCTGCATGGACGGCCCGTCGTCGCGCGGATTGTCCGGAATCTCCGCCGCCAGCTTCTCATCGAGTGACTCGTTGTCGTCAGCCTTGATCCACTCGTCGGGCGGATCAACCACCGTGTCACCGTCGTCGTTGCGTACCTCGTCGGAGTCCAGGCTCTCCGACTGGTCCAGCATGTCGTCGTTGTTGTCGCTTTCCACGACCGCCGGTTGCCCCGGCACGGCGCAACTTAAACCGACAGCGCGTCAGCTCGTCTTTGGCATCGGGATGCCTTCGCTGGCCGTGAACTGCGCGTCCTCCTGGGACGACAACCCGATCGATACCACCGAACGGGCGAAAAGCATGTCGGTCAGGTAGGCCAGCGACACAGCCCACCGGTTGACGGGCCGTGGAATCGCGTAGAGGTGGTAGGCCCGCGTCACGAATTTCGCCGGCAGCCCGGACAGGTGCACATTGAGCGGATTGGCCACCGCATACCTCGGTCCCAGGTCAACCACCAGACCCAGATTCCGATGCTTGTATTGCTTGCTCTTGCCGTAGCCGAGGCTGGCGGCGACGTTGCGAGCGAGCACTTTTCCCTGACGGGTCGCATGTTGGGCGGTGGGTGGCGTGATCTTTCCGGGTTGGGTCAGGTCCGGAACCGCCGCCGCATCACCGGCCGCGAAGACGTTGGGATGACCGGGCACCTGCAGATCCGGCTGGACTTTGAGTCGGCCCTTCTCTGTCGGCAATCCCAATTGCTCGATGAGCGGTGCGCCGGTCACCCCCGTCACCCAGGCGATCGTCCGCGTGTCGATCCGCGAATCATCGCTGAGCACAACATGATCCGCGTGCGCCTCCTTGAGTGTGACACCGAGCCGAACATCGATGCCGCGGCGCCGCAGCACCTTGAGTGCGGCATCCCCGAGTCTCTTACCCACCTCGGGCATGACCTGTTCGGCCAGATCGAGTAGCAAGAACCGGACGTCGGCGGGGTTGAAGCCCATTTGTTTGGCCGCCGCGTCGGCCAGAGCCCGTAGCTGCGCGACCAGTTCGGTACCCGAATACGACGCGCCGATCACAACGACAGTGCGTCGCGCCGCAGCCACTTTCGGGTCGTCCTCGATGTCGGCCAGCTCGAGCTGCTCAACGAAGTGGTCGCGCAGGTAGAGGGCCTCGGCGGTGGTCTTCAACCCTCGTGCGTGGGTGGCGAGCCCCGGGATATCGAACAAACGGGTCACGGAACCCGGGGTGAGCACCAGCCGATCCCAGGACATGCTGTGGCTGCGCTCTTCGGGATCGCAATAAGTCAGCGTCTGTTGGGCGAAGTCGACACCGTCCACCCGGCCACGAACCGCGTGGACGCCTTTGAGGGTATTGGCCAGCGGCACTGCGACAAAGCGAGCATCGACGACTCCCAAAGATGCTGTCCGACAGGGTATTTCGTGCGGTTGTTTGACCGGTCCTTAGCTCGGGTATCAAGTCCGCCATGACTACCGCAGGCCCCGTGCCCACGCCCACCGGTGAATTGTGGCCGGGCAAGGCCTATCCGCTGGGCTCGACCTACGACGGTGCGGGTACCAACTTTGCGCTGTTCAGCGAGGTGGGTGAGCGGGTCGAGTTGTGCCTGTTCGACGACGACGGCACCGAGACGCGGATCACCCTCCCCGAGGTTGACTCATTCATCTGGCACGGTTATCTGCCTGGGATCGAGCCCGGCCAGCGCTACGGCTACCGCGTGCACGGGCCGTATGAGCCCGAAGCCGGGCTGCGGTGCAATCCGAACAAGCTGCTGCTGGACCCGTATTCAAAGGCCATCGACGGCATCTTCGACTGGAACCAGTCGCTGTTCGGCTACACGTTCGGGGATCCGGACAGTCGTAACGACGACGACTCCGCGGCCAGCATGCCCAAGTCGGTGGTGATCAACCCATTCTTCGACTGGGGCTACGACCGCCCACCGAACCACGAATACGCCGACACGGTCATCTACGAGGCGCACGTCAAGGGTCTGACCGAGACGCATCCGGACATCCCCGAACAGATACGCGGGACCTACGCCGCGGTGGCACACCCGGTGATCATCGACCACCTGAAAAGCATCGGCGTCACCGCCATCGAGCTGATGCCGGTGCATCATTTCGCCAACGACTCAACGTTGCGAGAGAAGGGCCTGAGCAACTACTGGGGCTACAACACGATCGGGTTTTTCGCGCCCGACACTAAGTACTCCAGCGCCACGTCACCGGGCGGACAGGTGCAGGAGTTCAAGGCGATGGTGCGCGACCTGCACGAAGCGGGCATCGAGGTCATCCTCGATGTGGTCTACAACCACACCGCGGAGGGCAACCACATGGGACCCACCCTGTCCATGCGCGGGATCGACAACGCCGCGTACTACCGACTCGTCGACGACGACAAGAGCTATTACATGGACTACACCGGCACGGGCAACAGCCTCAACGCCGGGCATCCGCATGCGCTGCAGCTGATCATGGACTCGCTGCGATATTGGGTGACCGAGATGCACGTCGACGGCTTCCGGTTCGACCTGGCGTCCACGCTAGCCCGGGAGTTCTACGACGTGGACCGGCTGTCGACGTTTTTCGAACTCGTGCAACAGGATCCCACGGTCAGCCAGGTCAAGCTGATCGCCGAACCCTGGGACGTCGGGCCGGGCGGTTATCAGGTGGGCAATTTCCCGCCGCAGTGGACGGAGTGGAACGGCAAGTACCGCGACATCGTGCGGGACTTCTGGCGCGGTGAGCCCTCGACCCTCGACGAGTTCGCCTACCGACTGTCCGGATCGGCCGACCTGTATGAACACACCGGGCGCAGGCCCGTTGCGTCGATCAACTTCGTCACCGCCCACGACGGATTCACGCTGCGCGACCTGGTGTCCTACAACGAGAAGCACAACGAGGCCAACGGCGAAGACAACAACGACGGCGAAAGCCACAACCGGTCGTGGAACTGCGGCGCGGAGGGGCCGACCGACGAAACGCAAGTCAACGAGCTGCGCGCTCGCCAGCAGCGCAACTTCATCACCACGTTGCTGTTGTCGCAGGGCGTGCCGATGCTCTGTCACGGCGACGAGCTGGGCCGCACGCAGAACGGCAACAACAACGGCTACTGCCAGGACAACGAACTGACCTGGATCGACTGGGCCACCGCCGACGCTGGTTTGCTGGAGTTCACCCACGTGGTGTCAACGCTGCGCGCCGACCACCCGGTGTTCCGCCGGCGTCGCTTCTTCGACGGCAAGCCGGTGGGTCGCCGCGGCCAGGACGGCCTGCCCGACATTGCCTGGTTCACCCCTGAAGGAGCGGAGATGACCGACGAAGACTGGGGCGCAGGCTTCGCGAAATCCGTCGCGGTCTTCCTCAACGGCCACGGCATCCCCGATCGCGATCCACGGGGTCAGCGGGTGCTCGATGACTCGTTCGTGTTGTGTTTCAACGCCCACTACGAGACGATCGAATTCACTCTTCCGCCAAAGGAGTTCGGCCCCGCTTGGAGCCTTGTGGTATACACCGGACCCGAGGAGACGACGCCCGCCGATGAAGTGCCGGGGGGAGGCAAGCTCACCGTGGAAGCACACACCGCCGTGGTGCTGCAAGCCGCAGAAGAAGCCACAGCGGGTTAACGCGAAACCGCCCGAGCCTTAAGCGCCCATTTCCGGCCGATACGCTGTGCCTGCAGCGGGCTTTACAGGAGAGGGCGAATATGTCACGGACAGTCGTGGTTGGCGCGTCGAGCGGGCTCGGGCGCTGCATTGGTGTGGGACTTGCGCAACGAGGCGATCGTGTCGCGTTACTCGCGCGCCGTCGTGAGCGTATCGATGCCGCGGCGAAGGAAGCGGGCTCAAACGCGATCGCCATCGAATGCGATGTCACCGACGAGGCATCGTGCCGATCGGCCGTCAACGAGGCCGCCGACGCACTGGGCGGCATCGACAATCTGGTCTACACGCCTGCGGTCGGGCCGCTCGTCCGCATGGTCGATACCGACGCCGAAACGTGGCGGCGCATCTTCGACACCAATGTCATCGGCGCGGCGCTCGCGACGGCGGCGGCGGTGCCGTACTTGACCGCTTCAGCGGGCAAGGCGGTCTACCTCTCGTCCGACGCGGGCACTTTCGGCCCTCCCTGGCCCGGCCTCGGCGCGTATGGCGTCAGCAAGGCAGCGCTCGAGAGGCTCGTTGAGGCGTGGCGAGCCGAACACGCGGATATCGGCTTCACCTGCCTCATCGTCGGCGAGTGCGCGGGCGGCGAGGGCGACGCGCAAACCGGAATGAACATCGGGTGGGATCTCGAACTCGCCATGAAGGCCGTCCCGCTTTGGTCGTCGCGCGGCTGCATGCCCGGCAAGTTGATGCCCGTTGAGGACCTCATCGAGGTGGTGTACACGATCCTGCGCACCGATGCGGCGACGTCGATGCCGGTTGTGGTGGCACGAGGTGCGCCCGCCAGCCCGCCAGCGTTTGCGGATTCCGCTCCGTCGTAACCGCCGCCTGCCAGATCAGCGACGGACGAGCCTCTCGCGGACCAGGTCGGTGAGAAACCGCCTGCTCGAAGTTGGCTGGAACGCGCGGGCCGCATCAGTAAGCGCGTCGCGGGAATCCGGGCGCAGTTCGATGTCGGCGGCCGCGACATTGAACTCGAGTTGCTCGACGCTGGACGCGCCGGGAATGGCGACCACGCCGGGTAGGCTGATCAGCCAGGCCAGCGCCACCTGGGCCGGCTTGGCGTCGACTTCCGTCGCGACGTCGCGCAACGTCTGCAACAGCGGCTCGATGCGGCGCAGGTTTTCGGTGCCGAACAGCGGGTTCACCGCGCGAACGCCCCCGGGACGATTGTCGAGGCCGTACTTGCCGCCCAGCAGCCCTTGTGCCAGCGGGCTGTAGGCGATCACGATCCGGTTCTCGCGTTCGGCGAAGGGGACCAAGTCCTCCAGCGCGTCGGCGTGGGCGAGCGAAAAATGCACCTGGTTGCTGATGACCGGCCGCCCGAGCGCAGCATCGGCTTTGCGCCATCGCGCGAGCGAGTAATTCGAGACGCCGGCCGCACCGATCTTGCCGCTGTCGAGCAGGTCGCGCATTCCCGGCATGATGACCGAATCGGGGACCACCGGGTTGGGCTGATGGATCTGATAGAGCGGGATGCGATCCAGCTGTAGCCGGCGCGCGCTCGCGCGCTCGCGCTGCTTGATCACCGCGGGAAACGGCGCGATCGGCATGATCTTGCTGGCCACTGCCACCTCGGCGCGCTCGTCGCCGAGTGCCTCGCCGAGGATCCGCTCGCTCCTGCCCAGCCCGTACACCTCGGCGGTATCGAACAGCGTGACCTCCAAGGCGCGGGCGCGCCGCACGATGTCACGGGCGGCGCCGGAGGCGTAGCTGTCCCCATAGCCCCACTCGCGCGAGCCGAACTGCCAGGTACCCAGTCCAATCCGGCTGACCCGTCCCACTCCGTCGACGTCGAGGTACTTCATGTGCTCACCGTACTCAGGTAGCCGGTCCTGGGCCTTAGCCGGGGATCTTGTTGAGGATGTAATTGGCGATGCTCACGACCGTTTGCCGAGGGGCGTCAGCATCGGTCGTGCCGAGGTGGGTAACTTCGAGGTCGATGACGACGTTGGCTTTGGCCGCGAGCGCGCGGACAAAGTGCACCTTTAGTCCCTTGGGTGCCAGATCCATCGTGGTAATGCCGTTGCCGGCATCGGCGGGAGTGCTCAGAGAAAGTGGGTACGTTGGCCCGCCACGAGCTGCCACTGTCACGGTTAAGCCGCCGCATTGGCGCCATCCGTCCAGCAGTTTCGCCAGTTGTGATTGCGCGGTGGGCGGATCACCAAACGCGGTGACCGCTTGCATGACCTGGATCGACTTGAGGAAGCTACGCGTGTCGTCGAATTCGGCCGCGTGGTATCGCTGGATGGCGTTGATGGTGTAAGCCTCCGGAGCCCCGGGGGTGACGCTTTCCCAGCACTCCGGACGGTCGATGCTTGCGTCTTTGTCGGACTTGACGGGATGATCCCAGGTTTCGCCGGCCTCCAGATTCTCGTCGGCGGTGATCTTTTTCAGGGCATCGAGATCGGGCAGGAGCGTGATGATCGCGTCTGGCGCGACTGTGGGCGGTGGTGGCGGCTCGGTGGTGGTGCTGGTGGTGATGGCAGGTGCCGCGGTCTGGTTGGAAGGGAAGGCAGCCAGGGTGGCCCATCCGACCAGAGCGAGGACTGCAAGTGTGATGAACGAATACGACAGTGCCACTCCAGCCAGAGCACGGTCACGGCCGAGCTCACCGGTGCGCCGGATCTGCGCGAGACCCAGATGTCCCAAAATTGCGCCCGCGGGAGCGAACACGAACGCGAACACCAGAGACAGCGTCGCCAAGGTGTTGACAGGCGGGCGGTAGGGCGGTGGCGCCGGTGGTGTGAAGGCTGGCGGTTGCTCGGGCGGACCGCTGAACGGGACGCGGCCAAGCGGGTCATACGTAAAAGGGTCGTACCCGAACGGATCCTGAGGGTTGGTCACGTCAGTGGCCTCCTTAAGTAACCCGACTATCCAGTCAGCATGCGCCCTATGCTTTAAGCCCGCAGGCTATCAGGTCACGCGCTTTTGGCTAGGTTGGACAGGCCAGATACGTTGTCGCCCTTAGCTATTCGGCGGATCAGCATGCGGGTGGCCTTCTCCAGGATTTCCTGAGCGGCCTCGGGTCGACGGGTGCGCTCGGCGCGACGTGTCGCGGCTGCGATGGTGTGCCCTTGTCTGTAGCCGGTGACGACGCGCGGATCCACATAGGAGCCGCGGGCGACCGCCGGGGTATTGCCCAGCTCCTCGGCGACCTCCCGCATGACCGCGCCCTCCACGCGTTTGGCCACCCGCTGTGAGACGGCAGGGTCCGCGTCGGCGAAAGCTGCGGCGGCCAGTACCGTCCCATGCCAGGTCCGTAAGTCCTTGACGCTGTAGTCGTCGCCGACGAGCTCCTTGAAGCGGGCATTGAGTTCGTCGGCCCGAACATCTATCCACCCGGATGCGCTGCGGCACACCAGCAATCGCTCGGTGCGCTCGGTGCGGCGCATCAGTGCCCGCACCGCACGAACCACCGCGGGATCCTCGACTTCCAGGGTTCGCCGCACCCCGCTTTTGGCGGGGTAGTCGAATTCAACCGCCTCGCGATGCACCGTCACGTGCTCACACAACAGGGTGGCAATCCCGTAGGACTCGTGTTCCTCGGCATATTCCTCACCGCCGGCGCGAAAGTAGCCACGATCAAGCAGTCGCAGCGCCAGCGCCAGCACCCGCTCACGCGTCAGAGTTCGACCGGCGAGGTCCGCGGCGACGCGGTCGCGCCAGGCCGGCAACTGCGTAGAGAGTTCCAGGACGCGGTCGAACTTCTCCTCGGCGCGCTCTTGCTGCCAGGCCGTGTGGTACAGATATTGGCGGCGTCCGGCCGCGTCGGTGCCCACGGCCTGGATGTGGCCGTTGGGGTACGGCGAGATCCACACTTTCTTCCAGGCCGGCGGGATCACCAGCTCCTTGATCCGTTGCAGGGTGTCCTCGTCGACCAGCAGCTCGCCATCAGGCCCGTAGTAGGCGAAGCCCTTGCCGCGGCGTTTGCGCGCGATCCCTGGCTTGCTGAGCACACTGCGACGCAGCCGCATCTTGGCCTCCAGTCCCGTGGGCTGAGTGGAGAATTACCCGCCCGGCGAACCTTTCACACAGATGACGCCTTTCACCGCCAACGCAAAACGACCCGCCACGGCGGTGTGGCGGGTCGTTTCTGGCAGCGTCAGCCGGCCATGAACTCCTGGTAGGCCGACTCCAGATTCGACGGCAGCGCCGTCACATTGCACTGACGCTCGGTGTCGCCGATCGGCGCCAGGATGCCGCGCAGGTCGTAATACTCCTGCGGATGCGCGGTGAAATAGTTGCGTAGGTTGGATGCGGCCTGCGCGCGCGGCTGCCCGTAGGCGGCCGCGACCACTTGGTTGGCATCCGGATGTCCGGCCAGGTATTGCCGGGCCGAGTCGGTGACCGAGGAAACGGTGGCGTTGACACCGGCAGGGCTGCAGTCGGGTGCTGCAGCCGCCGACGGCGCGGCGACGATACCCATAGCCATTCCCCCGAGCAGACAGCCGGCGCTGATACCGGCCACTCACCGACGCGCCGCGAAACTGCTGATTTTCATGATCAGTGATTGTCCTTCGACTTCTGCAATTGATTCGCCTAGGATCCCGAGGCCCGAAATCCAAAGTAGCCGAAGTGAACAGGCCGGGTGTTCGCGCAGAACGAACACCCATCGTTGCTCGCCGTCGATCGTGTGACTAATGAGACAAAGAGGCGTAGATGTGCTGAGCCAACGAACAATCAAGCCCGCCAATGCTGAGAATTCTCAGAGAAGCCGACCTGTTCTTAAGCAATCGTGATCTCGATCGTGACAAAGCCGTGACCTGAATTCGGTCTCACGCCGAGTTCAAGTGCTTGAAAAGCTCTGTGTGCGGGGCATCGATGATTGAGTTTCGCTTCGTGCGGCTGGTGGGCTGCTCGACGCGCCATCTGTCACCAGCGTGTTAAGCCAGGTGTCAACGTCGGGGCCGAGGACGATCGCGTGGTTAGGCGGCAGCAGCGCTCCTCCGGCGAGAGCAGGCAGCGCCGGTCGCACCACGCGCACGCGACGCCCATCGCCCCGCGACCATCTTTGTGCCTGCCCGCGAAAATAATTCGTCACTAAAAGTGAGCCGGGGGTTTCAAACCGTTGCGCCAGGCTATTCAGCAACTACCGCCGCTGCTGCTTAGTGTGCGGCGGGGCGAGTGAGGTGGAGCATGAGCCTGGGTGATCGGGTGTCGAGCATCGTTGCTTTTCTGCGCGCCGGTTATCCCGCCGGTATGCCAGCCCTGGGATACGTGCCGTTGTTAGCTCTGCTGCCGCGGCGAGTATCCGACGACGAGATCCGCTTGATCATAAGCAAACTCATGCCTGGACGCACGGCCGGTCGACAACGTCGATGTCGAGGTTGAGATCACCAGGGTGACGCACGAGATGCCTTCACCGGACGACATCGAGCGTGTCCAACGTCGACTTGCCGCGACCGGCTCGCCTGGCGCTCACCCGGACAAACCGAACACTGTGTAGTTCGGATCCGAACCGCCAGATCTGAACCAGTGAAGCGCGTCAGACGCGTTCGAGGTCGACCACCAGCGGCCGATGGTCGGAGATTGGCATCAGCTCAGCCTCGGTGGCACCGCTGCGTAAGCGATCGTCGTCGGTCAGGATGTGGTCGAGCTGGCGGTTGGGAGTGTCCGCGGGAAACGTTGCGGCCAAGGCCAGTGTCCTCATGCCCGACCAGCGACGCACCGTCGGGGGTTTCATGTTGAGGTCTCCCATCAGCAGCCGTGGACCCGGAAATCCCCGCAGGTCGTGGATCAGGCGGCGCAGCTGGCGCCGATTCCAGCCGGGTACGAAAGACAAGTGCGTGTTCGCCACTGTCAGCCGGCCCCGCGGGGTGTGCAGCTGTGCGATGACCGCCGCGCGTGGTTCTTCATTGACGACCATCACCCGGTTAGGCCCCGGCAGGTACATGGGAAAGCGCATCGGAATCCGGGGTAAACGCACCACCTGCCAACTGGCCACCGGAAACCGAGACAGCAGCGCAATCCCGTATGCGGCGGTCCCGGGTTGTTCATGGCCGGTCGCGGCCATCCAGGTCGCCCCGGGGGTACCCGAGATCGCGGCCACAAACCGGTGTTCCACAGCTCCCATCGCTTCGGCCGCCGCCGCGGTGAGGTCGGCCCGATCCGACCGCGGCTGCTCAAAGTCGACCTCTTGCAAGGCCAACACATCGGGATCAAGGCGGCGCACGCAGTCCCGCAGCCGCTGTGGATCCACGCCGTCGCCGAGGGTACGACCATGCAGGATGTTGAAGGTCGCTACGCGCATAGATTCTCGGTACCCATTTCCCGGGGCTAGCGGGCTCCGGGCACCTGCTCGCGAGCCGCGACCGATTGGCCATCACCGTTGTCGAACACCTCGATGACGACATCGGAGTCGCGATAGCAGGCCAGCGATGTCAGTCCCGGTGTGCGCGCGATGACGGCATGGGCGATGTCGCCACTGAGCGGATAGTCGGCGACGGCGTGACGCCAGTGTGCGGCAACGACATTCGCGCCGGGCAGCAGCCGAGCGCATTCGCGGCGCAGCACCTCTGCCAGTGCGTCTTCCTCCAGGTAGTAGGCGACCTCGCTGAGCACCAGCAGATCGAAGGGTCCGGGCGGCCACGTCGCGTCCATGGACAAGCGAGCCAGCGTCACCCGGTCCCGGCAGCCGGCCTCTCGCAGCCGCGCATCCGCGCTCTGCAACGCGGCATCGGCCACATCCACGGCGGTCACGTGATCGCAGCGCAGTGCCAGCGGCGCGGTCAATGTCCCGATCGAACAGCCCGGCTCGAAAGCATGCCGGTACCGCCGGTTGGGCAGCAGCGCCAAAGTGATCGCGTACTTGCGCTGCTCGTACCACCGCGTCGATAGCTGCCAAGGATCGTCAGCGCTGGCATAGATCCGGTCGAAGTAGGCGTCGGGTAGCCGTGTGCTCACCGGAACACCAGCTCTCCCACCGCCAGCAGTCGCTGTAGAACGAATGCCGGCACCACCGGTGGCGAGTCGGCGGTTGGAGCCTCGAGTTGGCTGCGAAAGCAATGCGCCGCAAGGCGTTTACGACTAACGGCCCACCCAGGCAGTGGCGCCGAATATGCCCGGTCCCACGGCACCCCTGGATCGGCCGGGCTGGCCCAGTGCCACATCCAGACCGGATACTCCAGCAGCGTGGCGCCGGTGCGCGCGCACGCGTCGGCCGCCGCGCGACCGACGGCCTCGTGGTCGGGATGCCCATCGCCCCGCCAGGTGGCGGCACACCAAGTCCCAGGCGCAACGTCCTCGAGGATGTTTACCAGCGTATTGGTGAGCCCATCCTCGTGGTCGGCCAGACGGCCGTCTGGCAGACCCAGCGATATCGGCGGAGCAATCCCCAAAATACCTGTTGCTCTGCGTAGTTCGTGTCTTCGTGTGGCTTCCAGACGAAGCTGTTCGGACAGCGACGCGCCGGGCCGGGCCGCGCCGCCGTCACTGACCGACACCGCCTGGACGTCGACACCTGAGGCGACCAATTGCGCAATCGTCGCGCCCAGGCCGAGAGTCTCGTCGTCGGGATGGGGTGCGACGACGACCAGGCCTGGGCAAGCGGACAGATCCAGGGGCGGCAGGGCTCCCCGGTCGAGGGCGGCGAGCCAGACTGGCACCGGGGTGCCGCCGCGGGTCAGCGGCTTGGCCGCAAACCTGGTGCAATTGCTTATCGGGATGGTCCTCATGTCGTCCTCAGTGCCTGCTGCCCGCGAGCCGTCCGAGTTCGGCCAGATCCCGCTCGGCGTGGCTCTGTCGTATGTAGATGCTCAAATCCGCTACCCGCTGCGCGTGCCGGCCGTCCTGACAAAGCGGGCCCGGTCCCAGGGCGCGGCCGGTGCGGGTGATGGCTTCATCGGCCGCGTGTTCGACGATGCTGCGGACCCGACGGGCCAGCAGTTGAGCGGTGTTGGCCCGATCGAACGGATCGGCGTCGATCTGGGCTGCCGCGTCGGCCAGCATCGCATCGCCGGCGGCCAGCGCGGCGTCCACGGCGCCCAGATGGGCCAAAGCGTACGCGTCTGCCGATTTGCTTCCGGCGCAACGGTATAGCGGCTCGGCAACGCGACGTGCTCCGCCGAGCCAGCACGCGGCCACGCCGATTGCACCGTGCCAGAACCCGGGGCGGTTCAAGTAGTCACCAGGGTCGCCCACGGCGACCGCCTGGGCGTTGGTGAACTGCACCGGCCGGGTGTCGCTGCCGGCCATCCCGGCGTTCCACCACGTGGTCGGCAACGCTTTGACGGCTGGGTCGACAATCGCTACCGCGAACAGGCCCCGTCTTCCGTCGTCGAGCCGCGCGGTGACCAGCGCATTGGTGCAGAACCCGGCCCCCGAGCACCACACCTTGGTGCCACTCAGCGTGAATGCGCCGCCGCTGATATTGGTTGCCGTCAGCACCGCGTCAGATGACTCGGCCGCCCAGACACCCCACAACTGGCCCGATTCCGGTGGCTTGCCGCCCAATTCGTGCAGTATCGCGACCGCATCAACGTGGGCCTCGGCGATCCGCGCCGCAACGATGTCGTCCTCGGCAAGGTGCGCCAGGCCTTGCCAACGCTCGCCAGTACGGCCCGACGCGGGCAATGGCAACTCGAGTCTTCCCGACTCCAGCCAGTGCTGCACCAGGCCCGCCGTCACGCGCAATCACCCGCTGCCGATCTCCCCAGTTGCCTGAGGTAATGAGCGAATCCGTGCGGGGCCCGGGCCTGGGTTCGCGCCGACGTAATGACCGACAATTCGGTGTCCCGGTGAACGCAGTAGCCGGCGGTCTCGAAGCGCTCTACCAGATCGACATCCTCGCCGGAGGCCAGCGCGCGAAAGCCGCCAACTCGCCAGTAAGCCCGGGCGCTGAAGCCCATGTTCGCGCCGTGAATGTGGTCGTGATGGCCGTCCTGATCTCGGGCGTCCGCTTCGTAAGCCTGCACATAGCGGTCAGCGACATCGGCGGAGTGGTGGCGCCAGTTGGTAATACGCACCACGCCCAGAACCATGTCCGCGCCGAGCTCGAGCTGATGGATCAGCCAGCCGGGGTCCACTCGACTGTCCGCATCGGTGGTGGCGTACCAGCACTCGGTGTTGTCGGCAAACAGTGAACGGGCATGAGCGAAACCGGCTGCCCGTGCGGCGCCGACGTTGCGCGCCTCGACGCTGACGAAGTGGACATCGGGCCCATACTCGCCGGCCAACTTTGCGCTGTCGTCGTCGCTGGCGTCGAGGACCACCACTATCGAGACCGAAATCGGCACGCACAGCGCCGCGGTTAACACCGCGCGCAGACATGCCGGAAGATGTGCCTTTTCATTGTGGGCGGGTACCACCACGACAGCCCGGTCGTAGACGCGGAGCGCAGGCGCTGACATAGCTGCGGATTGCCCACTTCGCCGCGACTTAAACAGACGACAAACAACATCGCACCGTCGAAGGCCAGGTTGCCCACCCCGGCCGCCGGGTATGACCTATCCACGTGAACCCCATTGACGCGGACGCAAATGTGCCGTGCGGGCGATCCGCGAACGGCTGGACTGGGGCCACATCAGAGCACAGACCACCGACAACGACTACTCGGCCGCATTTTTGGTGCTGGCCGAGCGGCTGGGGCTTACCGACTGACGGCCGGCGACTCAGTGGTTACGCAGCTTGGCGACCAATTTATCTTTCGTCAGGCTCGAATACCCGGAGATACCAAGCTCTTTGGCCCGCTTTTTCAATTCCGGAACCGTCCAGTCGGCGTACGACCCGGACTTGCCGCCCTTGCGGCTTACCGAGGACTTGCCCCGACTGGCGGCCGCGTTGGAGATCCGCGCGGCCTTCTCCTTGGAGTCACCCTTTTTGCGCAGATCCTGATACATCTTCTCGTTCTTGATCGACGATCTGGGCACGATAAATCCTCCTGTGCATGGACAGATGCCGCTGACAGAATGCCCCGCCTGACAGCCGTCAAACCCGCCGCGCATCTATTCACCATCTCCGCGGTTACCTACCCTTGAGGGGCCCCGTCCGGTCGGGATCCTGATGCCGGATGTTGACTGTGCAGCAGGATCTGCTCAGTGACCCTGCGAACCGGAAACGCTCAAAGACGCGGTGAAGTTCATCCACCGGCACGCTGCGATGAGCTGACGGCCAAGGTTGGGCAGCCGGTGGGCTAATAGCCGGATTCTCGGACGCTGCGTAACAGATTGTCGATGCGGTCAGCCACGTCGTCGACGAGCCCGCCAAGAGTGGCGGGGTCGGCGACGGCACGTTCGGCAATAACCCGCAGCTTGATGTTCGATTCCTGAGACAGCCTGGTCAACAACTTGAACGCCAAATCAGCGTCGATCCCATACCGCAACATCAGCATGCCGATGGCCTGGTTGATCACCGCTCGTCGCTCAGTGATCGTCTGCACCGCTTCGGATAACCGCTCCTGCACGTCCTTGTTGAACTGTTCGGTGATGTCGATGTAAAACCCGGTGATGCCGGCGGGTTCGCCACCCTCTTCGCAGAACGTATCACCGACCACGAGCACCAAGTGCTCTTTGCCTTGAGCATCGATAATCCGGTGTCGACAAGCGACAGGGGCTCGCTGTCGGTACACCTGAACGACCAGGTCGCCGACTGTGGCCTTGTCGTCGGGATGTCTGTGTGCCAGGACCAACTCGGTGGTGGGTGTGACGGTGCCCGGCGCATAGCCGTGCATCTGGGCGACCCCGTCAGACCATTCCCACCGGTCGTCACGGACGAGGTAGCGAAATCCGCCCACCCGGGGCGGGATGTTGTCGCTCGTTTGCCAGCCAAATATCCTCAGCCGCAACGTTTTGCGTCGCGAACAAATTCGCCGGTGGCGGTTGACACCCAGTCGTACTCCTGGCTACCGGCACACCCGTTTCGTTGCGCGACCTCGCCCCGCGGGTGCTGGCCGATCACCGTGTGCCGAATGGCGTCTAGCATGTGCGTGGACAACACCATTACTGCCGGCAGGGGTGCTCATGGTCGAGATTCACTTGGAGCGGACGATCGCAGCGCCTGTGGACCAGGTCTTCGATTGGCTGGCTGACCCAGCCAACTTGGCTGCCGCTCCGTTGGCTCTCAAGGCCGGTTACGCCAAGGACTCGTCGGGGCCCGGCGCGGGCACGGTACGCGAGGTGGTCGGGCTTGGCACGTGGTTTCGCGAAGAGATCACGGCCTACGATCGGCCGCACAGCTACTCCTACCTCATCGTCCGGTCGTTCCCGCCGTTCAACCACGAGGGCGGCACGCTGACGTTCTCTGCTTCGGGCGACGGCACTCACGTTGACTGGCTGAGCAACTACACCCACCCGGCTCGGGCGGGGGGCAAGGCGATGGAGGCGATCAGCTATCGGCTGCTGCGTTCCAGCTTCCTTGCGATCCTCAATGGCTGCGCGAAAGCCCTGGAGCGCTAGCCGCGAATTCTGCTGCAGGACAACTAACCGCCCAATCGGTGCATCAATTGGCCGGCGGCGTAACGGCCGCTGAGCACGGCGCCCGTCACGGTGGCCGGATTGTTGACGCCGACGGCCTCACCCGCCAGATAGAGCCGGTCGCTGATCGGCTCCTGCAGCTGCCGCCGGTCGTCGAGGCCGGAGCCAGGGGCGTGGAATGAGTAGGCGCCGCCGGCGTAGGGGTCGATGGTCCACGTCGACGTCGCGACCTCGACCGGCGTGATGTCGTCGCCGAACAGTTGTCGAGCGATAGGCAGCGCGCCGGCCATCAGATCATTCGGCGCGGACGACTCCATCGAGCGGCCGCGGTCACCGGGGTTGAACGCCAACACAATCGGCCCAGCGGCGCTTTAGCCCCCGATTATTGGACGACCGTGCTGAAATTCGCGGCGTGTATTCGGCCGATTCCGGCCGGTTCGTCGTTGATTCCAAGTTAAACTCGGCTGTATCCAGGGTGCGGCAACGGAGCCGTGTTCGAGGGGGGAGCAGCGATGAGTGCTCGACGATCGACTCGCACGATTCACCGGCTGCCTGATGCACTACCCCCGAGCCGCACCCTGACCGTCCGCGCTGAGGACGGCACCCCGCTACACGCGGAGGTGTTCGGGCCACCCGACGGCTATCCGATTGTTCTGACGCACGGCATCACCTGCGCGATCCGTGCGTGGGCGTACCAGATCGCCGACCTGGCCACCGACTATCGGGTGATCGCATTCGACCATCGCGGCCATGGCCGGAGCGGAGTACCGCGGCGTCGCGGCTACCGTCTCAAACACCTTGCGTCCGACCTGGATTCGGTGCTGGAAGCGACGTTGGCGCCACACGAGCGTGCGGTGCTGGCCGGGCACTCGATGGGCGGCATCACCATCGCCGCATGGTCGGCGCGCTACCGCCACAAGGTCCACCGCCGCGCTGACGCCGTCGCGCTGATCAACACCACCACCGGCGACCTGGTGCGCGAAGTGAAGCTGCTGTCGGTGCCGCGCGAATTGTCGGAGGCTCGAGTCATGGCCGCGCGCGGACTGATCGGCGCGTTCGGCGGGTTTCCGATTCCGCGTGCGGCCCGGATCCCGAGTCGCTATCTGGTCGCGATGCTGGCGGTCGGAAAGGACGCAGACCCGAGCGCCGCGAAGCTCATCTACGACCTGTTCTCCCAGACATCACCGGCGGGGCGCGGCGGCTGCGCGAAGATGCTCGTCGAGGCACTGGGGTCGCGGTATCTCGACTTGGACGGCTTGACCGTGCCGACCCTGGTCATCGGCAGCGAACGCGATCGCCTGACGCCGATCAGCCAGTCCCGCAGGATCGCGCGCACGGCGCCCAACGTCGTCGGCCTTGTCGAACTGCCCGGCGGCCACTGCTCGATGCTGGAACATCCCCGTGAGGTGAGCAGCCAGCTGCGGGCACTCGCCGAATCGGTGACCCACGACGTGCGCGTCCGGCGGATCAGCTCATAGCAGCAAGGCGGTGATCTCGTCTGCTGCCCGCTGGCCGGACCGCACAGCGCCGTCGAGAAATCCGGTCCATTCGTCTGCGGTCTCGGTACCGGCCCAGTGAATCGGCCCGACCGGCTCGCGTAACCAAGGCCCGTATCGTGTCCACGACCCCGGTGGTACCGCGGCGGTTGGACCGCCCGGCGCGAAATCCTCTGCGCCCCAACGATGATCGACATAATCAAGGGGTTTGAGCGCCTTGTCGCCAAACAGTCTGGCGAAGCAGCGCAACGTATCGCGGCGGCGTTGGTCAGTGGGTAGCGAGTCGAACGCGCGGGCGTCGACGAAACCCATCAAGATGCCTGGCCCATCGGCGTGCGGACTGACGTCGAAGGTGATGAATACCGGACCTTTGTCGGACAGTGCCTGGCCCGACAACCCGTTGTCCCGCCAAAACGGCGTGGAGTAGGCCGCGTAGGCCTTGCTGAGCCGGCCTTGCGGCCAATGCTTGGCGAGTTCGGTGTACTCGGCGGGCAGCGGGGGAGCGAATTCGATGAATGCGCGGTGGGCCGGAGGGATGGCGACGATGACGAACCCGGCCTCGGTTTGGCCACGATCGGAGGAGACGGTCACACCCGCACCGTGCCGGTCGATGCGACGCACCGGTGCGTTGAGCATCACCCGCGCGCCCAGTTCGGCAGCAGCCGCCTCGGCGATCTGCTGGGTACCACCAGGGAAACGGTCCTGCTGGGCACCGTTTTCGACGTCGAGCAGTCGGTCCAGGCCGCCGGCGGCATGCGTGTAGCGGGCGGCATGCAGCATCGACACGTCGTCGGGTTCGCAGCCCCAGGTCACCCGCGCCATGATGGCGAGCAGGTCGTGGGATGAGGCGGTGGCGCGTACCGAACGCAGCCACCCGCCGAGCGACAGCCCATCGAGTTCGCGGGCACGGCGCGCGACCCAGGGGGTCGCCACCGGGATGCTGCGGGCAATTCTGTCGAATTGCCAACGCAACCGGCCGATGTCGATCAGCCCGGTCAGCGAAAGCTTGGGGATGGTACCGCTGTAGGAATGTGGCCAGCCGCGCCAGTGGATCACGTTCTTGCCGTCGTGGTGAGTCGGAGTGGTCGCGACCTCGAGCTCGGCCGCCAGCGCCAGCACTGCGTCCTGGGTCGGGCCGACGAAAGTGCCGCCCAGGTCAGCGGGCAATCCCGCGACGCTGCCGGTGAACGAGCGCCCGCCGACCCGGTCACGGCCCTCGAAGACCAGCACGTCATGGCCCTGTCGCGTCAGCTCGCGCGCCGCGGTTAACCCAGCAAAGCCAGCGCCCACCACGACAACGTCGACAATCCGCGGCGGGTCTGTCACGTCCTCTAGTCAACCGCATTTCGTCGATTTCGTAGGGTAAATTCCGATTGCCCGACTTCCCCCGGGCGGTCACACGCCCACAACGTCGCAGGCAGGTGCATTGAAAGTCTTCACTGCGCTCTACGGACTCACCGATGCTGCCGAGCGCGCGCGGGCACTGCGCGACGCCGGAGCCAGCGGTGTTGCCACGTTCGAAGGACAGCACGACGTGTTCGCTCCGTTGACCCTGGCCGCTGCGGTAGGCGGTCTGGACTTGATGACGAACGTGGCGATCGCGTTTCCGCGGAACCCGATACACCTGGCGCATCAGGCCAACGATCACCAGCTGCTGAGCGGCGGCCGGTTCTTCCTCGGTCTCGGCACTCAGGTTCGTCCGCAGATCGAGAAGCGTTTCGGCGCCCAATTCGACAATCCGGTAGCCCGCATGACCGAGATGATCGCCGCCCTGCGCGCGATTTTTGACGCGTGGAATTCCGGTAGTCGCTTGAACTTTCGGGGCGAGTACTACCGGCACACGCTGATGACGCCGGCCTTCAGTCCTGGCCCGAACCCCTACGGTCCGCCGCCGATCTACGTTGGTGCCCTTGGGCCGAAGCTGACCCGGGCCACCGCCGAGCATGCTGACGGCCTGCTGGTGATGCCGTTCGGATCCAAGCGGTTTCTGCACGAGACCACGATGCCCGCGGTGCGCAATGGACTGCAGGCCAGCGGCCGGCGGCCCGACGAGTTCGCCGTCATTCCCGAAATCATCGTGTCGACGGGTGACACCGACGCCGAGCGGGAACAAGCCGACGCGGGCACCCGACGGTTGCTGGCCTTCTACGGGTCGACCCCGGCGTACCGGCCGGTGCTGGCCGCCCACGGCTGGGAGGATCTGCAGCCCGAACTCAACACGATGTCCAAGCAGGGCCGCTGGCAGGAGATGGGCGGGCTGATCACCGACGAGATGATGCACACCATCGCGGCCTGCGGCACACCGGCGGAGGTCGCGGCTCACATCCGCGATCGCATTGACGGCGTCACCGACACCGTGTTCCTGTATCAGCCCGCGCCCATTGGCCTGGAGACCCTGGCCGCGATCACCGACGAATTACGTCGAAAAGGCTAGGGCGCCACCGTTAACCAATCGGCGAACCCGGACGGGTCGTGGCGGCCCAGCGCGCCATGCTCGTAGAGACCCCAGCCCTCCACCGGATCCCCGTCGCCGTCGCGGCACACTGCGCGGCCCACATGGTCGATGACGCCGAAACCGGACCGCGCGATGATCGCCGGGTCGTTCATGTCATACGTCAGTCGTTCGACGAACTTCTCGCCTTTCCACATGCCGTGCAGCCAGTCCGAGTCGCCGCCATAGCCACCGCCGACGTGAATGGGCACCGGCAGCTTGGACTCCACGTCGAAGTGGACCGGGGTGCCGTCGGGGGCGGTTGCGTCGATCGTGGCACCGGTCGGGATACGGGTGCCGGAACGGTAGTGAATCTTGACCCGCGGCCAGCCCAGCTGCTCGACCCTGCCGTCGCGCCAGACCCGGGTGCAGTCGTTGAGCGAGCGGAACCCGTTGGGCTGCTCCTGGATGATCAGCACGATCGCGAACTCGTCGAACGCCATCGGCACATACAGCCACCACATGCCCTCGAATGGCGGGTCGGCGGGCCTGCCCGCCGGCTCGGGCTCACCGATCGGCCGGATGCCCCAGGACCGGTCGCGGCTGCCGAGCCACGTCGCGGGGTCGACGGCGATCTGTTCGCCGTCGATGGCGATGCGGCCGCTCCAAGTTCCGAGCTGGGCGAACCGCTGCGCGTCCAGCGTCACCCTATTGCCGGACCGCAGGATGTGCGGCTGTTCCTGCACGACGTCGAACAGGCCTTCCCAGGTGAGATCGGCTGCGATGCCTTCGGTTTCGTCGAGGACCAGCCGCAGTTTGTGCAGCGGCTCGATCACCTCGATCCGGTAGCCGTTGACGTTCTGGTTGAGCCGGTCCTGGTCGATGGCGTCGGACAGGTGCACCGCGGTCTGCGTGTCCCCACGCCTGACGAGCACGAACGCATCCTTGACCCCGAGGTTCGGGTAATAGCCGATGCCGCTGATCACAAAGATGTTCCCGGTGCGGTCGTGGGCGTTGAAGTAGGAGCGGTCGTAGAAGTTGCGGTCCGAGGACCCCGGCCACGCGATCGGCTGGGGAACTTGATGTACCGGGAACTCGTCGAGCGGTCCGAGCATTACTGATCCTCTCCGATAAGACGCTTCATCAATCCGGCGTGGTAGAACAGCGATTCGACATCGTCGGGTTTGTCCACCTCGCCGAAGTGCACCCGTCGCGCGCCCGTGCGCATGAACACACAAGCCCACATCACACCTGAGTAGACGTAAAACCAATGCAGGTCGCCTACTTCAACGCCGGTGAGCCGCTGATAGGTGCCTCGGACGTCATCCTCGCGCATCACCTCGGGCAGGCCCGGCAGCGTCGCCAGACCGGCGAGTTCTTGAAACACCATGTGCGCGAATATCATCCATGCGACGTCGAGCTCACGTGGGCCGAGCGTCACCATTTCCCAGTCCAGCACCGCCACCGGCGCAAAGTCGCGGTACAACACGTTGCCCACCCGGGCGTCACCCCACAGCAGCACGGGCTCTTGCGCGGCCACCTGGTGCGGCCAGTTCTCTTCCAGCCAGCCGAAACTCCGCTCCAGCAGCGGCGATCGGCCGATGTCGGGCACCGCGAAGTCGTACCACGACCGCACCCAGTTGAAGTGCCTGCGCAGCGCGTTGTCGCCGACTTGTCCCTGCGCGAGGAAGCCAAACGTGCTCGCCGCGTTCGGGATTGAGTGCAGCTTCGCCAGCACCCCAACGGTGGCGTCCTGCAGCTCGCGCTGCCGCTCGGCCGGCGCATCGGCGAACCAGTTTCCGCCGAAGGTGTAGGGCATGACGTCGGGAGGGACCACACCGTCGACGTAGTCCATCAGAAAGAAAGGTGTTCCCAGGACGTCGCCGGTGGCCTCGAGCCAGCGCACCCGGGGGACGGGAACGTCAGTGAGTTCGCCGACCATGCGTATGACTTCGAATTGGTGGTCTAGGCGGTAGGTCGGAAAGACTTGGACGTCCTCGGCGCTGGGCGCCACCCGAGCCACAAGTTTCTGCTCGATCGGCTGCCCGTCCCGCTGCCAGCGGGTGGTCAAGATGATGGTTTCTGACGACATGCCCGTCGAGTCCACGCCGCTCTCCACGATCACCTCGGGTTTTGCGCCGCCGGGCAGTACGGTCGACAGCCATTGCGACATGACTGTGGGCAGGGTCGTTACGTCGCGGCTGGAGCGCTGGAGTCGGTCGATATTGTCGACCGCCGGTTCATTGGGCACGGGTGCGTCCTTCGCGAGGCAATTACGATACGGTAGGTAGCGTTATGAAAGCAGACCCATCCGCCCTTGACAAGGCCCCGGGTGCCGGCCGCCCCCGGGATCCGCGCATCGACTCGGCCATCCTGTCGGCGACCGCGGAACTGCTTGTGCAAATCGGTTATTCAAACCTCAGCCTGGCCGCGGTTGCCGAGCGCGCGGGCACCACGAAATCAGCGCTGTACCGGCGATGGTCGAGCAAGGCCGAATTGGTGCACGAGGCAGCTTTTCCGACGGCACCCACCGCGCTGGAGTCTCCGGCCGGCGACATCGCCGCCGATGTCCGGATGATGATCGCGGCCACCCGCGATGTGTTCACCACTCCGGTGGTGCGGGCCGCATTGCCCGGGCTGGTGGCCGACATGACGGCCGATCACTATCTCAATGCCCGGGTGATGTCGCGCTTCACCGACCTGTTCACCGCGGTGCGGGTGCGGCTGCGCGAGGCTGTCGACCGCGGCGAAGCGCATCCCGAAGTGGATCCGGACCGCTTGATCGAGTTGATTGGGGGAGCGACGATGCTTCGCGTGCTGCTGCGCCCGGACGAAAAGCTGGATGATGCGTGGGTGGATCAGACGACCGCAATCGTCGTGCACGGAGTGACGGGATGACTGGGCGACTTGCCGGCCGGACCGCGATCGTCACGGGCGGCAGCCGCGGCCTGGGCCGGGCCATCGCGCTGGCGCTCGCGGCCGACGGTGCGGCAGTGGCCGTCGCCGGGCGCACCGAACAGGTGTGGGATGACCGGTTGCCGGGCACCATCGGTGAAACGGTCGCCGACATCGAGGCGGCCGGCGGACGCGCGGTGGCGGTCCGCGCCGACCTGACCGACCGAGACGACATCTCGCGGTTGGTGGATGCGGCGCGAGAAGCGCTGGGCCCCATCACAATTCTGATCAACAACGCTGCCTTCACCGCGCCTGGCCGCCCCCCGACACCCGGAGCACAGCAGCGCCCCAAGCCCGCCAAGCCGGCGCCGGCCGGCAACAAACCCGGCTGGCCGGCGTTTCTCGGCACACCGTTGCACGCATTCCGCCGGCACTTCGATATCGCGGTCTTTGCCGCCTACGAGCTGATGCAAATGGTGTGCCCGGACATGATCGACGCGGGCAGTGGCTCAATCATCAACATCACCTCGGTCGCGTCCCGGATGCCCGGCGACGGGCCCTACCCTGACCGCAGCGGCGGAGTCCTGCCCGGTTATGGCGGATCCAAGGCAGCGCTCGAGCATCTGACCCAGTGCGCGGCGTTCGATCTCGCTGACCACAACATCGCGGTCAACGCGCTGTCACCGTCGAAACCGATCCTCACGCCGGGCCTGGCGTATTACGCCCGCGAGTTTGTTGACACGGCCCCGGCGGATGAATTCGCGCGGGCCGCAGTGCAGTTGGCGCTGGTGGACCCGAGCGTGGTCACCGGGCGCACGATCGGTCATCGCGAGGTTCTCGACGGCAGCTTCCGGCCGTTCACGCTTGGCTAGGGGTCACCGCGGAGAAGTTCGTCGGGGTGATGAGCATGGTTGGTCACGGGTGGACCGGTGCCATCGGTCCACCCAAGTCGCCCACTGTCGGTGACCTCGGTATGCCATTCGCCCCTGCTCGCTGTGCCGTGGTGGCAGCCGCAAGCGAAAAACAGCTTGTCCGCATCCGTCTGGCCACCCGCTGACCAGTCCGGTGCATGGTGGACCTCGCAGTGATAGCCCGGTTCCAGGCAATGGGGACGGGTGCAGCCACGGTCGCGGGCGTAGCAGATGAGTCTCTGGTCGGCGGTGGCGATGCGCTTTTGGCGGCCCAGGTACAGTGGCCGGCCAGTATGCTCGTCGAACACGGCGAGGTAGTGAATTGCGTTGGCGGCCATGCGGATCAGATCCGGCATCGGCAATCTTGAACCGCCGCCGGTTCGCGCAGGTGCGGGCATCGCTGCCGACGAGTCGGCCACCGCGTGTGCGGCCTGGTTGAGTTCGGCCAGCGTGGTGGTGGCGATCACCGTAACGGGCTGGCCGCGGTGCAGACCAAGGCGGCCGGAGGAGATCGCGGTTTCCATACCCAACTTGAATGCGTCGTGGCAGCGCTGCGCGGGTGTGCGCTCGTCGCGCGCTTCGGGGTCTGTCTCCGAGCTGTCGGGCTGGTGGCGACCGGGCCGCACGGTCGCCTCGATGGCTTCGAAGTACGCACGGGCCACGGGGTCGAGCAATCCGTGCAGCCGGGACATACCGTCGGGTTGCTGCGGGCCCAGATGTAGTCCGCGGCGGCGGGCACGGTCGTTGTCGTCGAAGAGGCCGTCGGGGTTGAGGTAGTCGGCGATCCGTTGGCCCAGCTTGGTGACGACGCCGGCGTCGAGCTTGCTCGCATGCTGGACCAGCGTGCGCTCGGCTTCTGCCGCGTCGGTGGGCGAGACGCAGGCCGGCAGCACGTCGACCGCTCGGCACACGGCGCGGATGTGGTCCTCGCCGACCGTGCCGGCTTGCACCGCGTCTGCCAACTCGGGTAGCTCCGGCGGTACCGGCGGTCCGGTAAGCGACCGCCGCGGCCGAATCCTCGCTGCCAGTTTGAATCGGCGCGTGGTTTCTTGCGGAGTGATGCGCAGCCGCGCCCACAGCATGTCGCGGACCACTGGAAGGAACCCGGTCCCGTCCGGTGGGTCGGCGATCTCTCCGAAGAACCGATACATCAGCCCGCGGTTGGTGCGGTCCTGAGTCTCCAGCCGTTCTGCGACGTCGACGCGGAAGTTGTTGCCGACCACATCCGATGGGGTGTCACGCAGTACCAGATGGGCGGCGTCGATCGCATCAAGAGCAGCGCTAATCCGCTCACGTGCCTGCTCGGCGCTGATCGGGTAACCCACATCCGGAATCCTATCGAACAGTTGTGCGAGTCGGGATCAAGTTCAACCTGCTGGCAGCAGGCCTGTGGATGAAGTGCCAACTGTGGAGGATGCGTGCGCCAGGCCGCGTCGTTCCTGGCGTTGTGCCTGCCTGACGTGCAAGTATGAAGAAAGCCTGTGCCGCAACGGCGGCAGGCAAACCGGTCGAGTGGTGTGCCAATGCCCGGTATTGACAAGCCGACGGGGCGCGTAGTTGCGTCGATCGTGCTGCTGATCGTTGTCGCTGCTGCCCTGCGCGGATACCTTCCGGCTCACGACCGGGCGCCGCACGCCGAGTCGGGCAGCGATCGGGCGGCGCTGATATTCGTCGTGGCGGCTCTTAGCGGGACGCTCGTGCTGTTAGCGGTCGCCGTCATCGCGCGATTGCGGGATCCACATGTGGTTGCGCCCAATACCGGGGATCTGTCCGACATGCTAGGCACCGGCAGGGGGCGACCGAATTGGCGCGTGTTGCTGATCGGACTCGGCGTGATCGTGGCCTGGTTGCTGGTTGTGATGCTGGTGTCCCGAGTGGTTCCGCACGGTGTCACTCCTTCCCCGCAGACACCGGATACCAGCGGGCCGCCGACGCATGTCAACGCCCCGCCGCCCCCGCAGCAGCAGCCGCAAAACAACACCGGCGACATGCTCGGAATCCTGCTTGCCGCCACCGTCCCGATGCTGTTGATCATCATTGCGGGGACGGTCATCATGGCGCGGCGGCGATGGCGAGCGTACGCACCGGCCACCATCGTCGACGACCACATCGAGTCCGTGCCACCACCGGAGCATTCCGAATCGCTGGTGCGGGCAGCAGAACTCGGGCTGGCCCAGATCGGCGACCTCAACCGCGAACCTCGCGCGGCGATCATTGCGTGCTATGCCGCGATGGAACGTGAGCTCGCCAATGTGCCGGGGGCTGCTCCCCAGGACTTCGACACCCCGACTGAGGTATTGGTCCGAGCCGTCGAACACCAAGCGTTGCATGTAGATAACGCAGTGGAGCTGGTGAACCTTTTCGAAGAGGCACGATTCAGCCCGCACGTGATGAATGAGAGACATCGTGAGGTAGCGGTGCAGGTGCTGCAACTGGTCCTCGCGGATCTGCGGAGCCCCGTATGAAAAAGCTTATTTCGCTGGGTGTTTGCCTTATTGTCGGCATAGAGCTGTTGGCGCTGATAGTGCACGATCGCCGGTTCGTGTTGGCGGCCTCCGGTGTCGCCCTGGCTCTGGTCCTGCTCAGCGTCCGTCGTGTCCTGGGACACGGGATGCAATCCCCGGCCGAGCCGGATTCCGACGATCTGGGGGATCCGTTTCGCCGCTGGCTTTCCACCACCGAGACCACGATCCGTTGGTCGGAGTCCACCCGGTCCGACTGGGACAGGCATCTGCGCCCGATGCTTGCGCGACGGTACGAAATCGCAACGGGTCAAAGGCAGGCCAAAGATCCGGCGACATTTCACTCGACCGGCCAAATGCTGTTCGGTGCCGAATTGTGGGAGTGGGTGAATCCAAACAACGTCGTGCGTGGCGGTGACCGCCAGCCCGGTCCCGGTCGTGCGGCGTTCGAAGAGATACTGCGGAAGTTGGAACAGGTATGACAGGGCGCACGACCCGGATATGACGCGGATATGACAACGATGCCGGCCGAGACGACCACCGCACACTGCGAGGCGGTGCTCGACGAAATCGAACGTGTGGTGGTGGGGAAACGCTCCGCACTCACGCTGATCCTCACTGCGGTCCTCGCGCGCGGCCACGTACTCATCGAAGACCTGCCTGGCCTCGGTAAGACGCTGATCGCCAGATCCTTCGCCGCAGCGCTGGGGCTGCGATTCACCCGGGTGCAGTTCACCCCGGATCTGCTGCCCGCCGACCTGCTGGGCTCGACGATCTACGACATGCAGTCCGGCCGCTTCGCGTTCCGCGCCGGGCCCATCTTCACCAACCTGCTGCTTGCCGACGAGATCAACCGCACGCCGCCCAAGACCCAGGCGGCGTTGCTGGAGGCGATGGCCGAACGCCAGGTGAGCATCGATGGCGAAACCCATAAGCTGCCAGCACCTTTCATCGTTCTGGCGACCGACAATCCGATTGAGTACGAGGGCACCTATCCGTTACCGGAGGCGCAGCTGGACCGGTTCGCGATGCGGCTGGAACTGCGATATCTGTCCGAGCGTGACGAGACCTCGATGCTGCGCCGGCGTCTCGAACGTGGGTCGGCCGAGCCGACCGTCAATCAAGTTGTGGACGCGCACGACCTGCTGGCAATGCGCGAATCGGTCGAGCAGGTGACGGTGCACGAGGACGTTTTGCATTATGTGGTGTCCCTGGCCAACGCTACCCGGCACCATCCGCAGGTCGCCGTCGGAGCCAGCCCGCGCGCAGAACTCGACCTGGTTCAACTCGCCCGTGCCCGCGCACTGTTGCTTGGCCGGGATTATGTGATCCCCGAAGATGTCAAGGCGCTCGCCACCGCGGCGGTCGCGCACCGCATCACCTTACGGCCGGAGATGTGGGTGCGGAAGATTCAGGGCGCCGATGTCGTCGAAGAACTGCTGCGGCGCTTGCCGGTGCCCCGGGCGCGCGGGGGGACCGAATGAGCTTGGTGTGATCGAAAGCCGTGAAGTCGAGTTCCGCTGGCGCGCATCGCAACTGACGCGGGCGATCGCGACCTGTGCCGGGGTTGCGCTGGCAGCCGCCGTCATCACGGCGCACTGGCAACTGATTGCGTTCGCGGCGCCGCTGCTCGGCGTGCTGTGCTCGATCAGCTGGCAGCGCCCAGTGCCGAAGATCCACGTGCACGGTGAGCCGGACACGCAGCGATGCTTCGAAAACGAGCAGGCACGACTGACCGTGTGGGTAACGGAGGAAGCAGGCGCCAGCGGCGCCTCGGCGGTCGAACTCACCGTCGCGGCGGTCGAGGGCATGCAGCTCGAAGTTCTCGATTCGGATTCCCGTCACGCGAAAACGGTTGCGGCAACAGCACAACGCTGGGGCCGATATCCCGTCCGGGCCCGGGTCGACGTGATCGCGCGGGGTGGGTTGCTGGCGGGAACCGCCACCGTCGACGCCGCCGATGTCCTCGTGTTTCCGCTGACGCCGCCGCAGTCGACACCAATCCCGCAGACCGAGTTGCTCGACCGCCTGGGTGCCCATCTCACCCGGCATGTCGGGCCGGGCGTCGAATATGCCGACATTCGCGCCTACGTGCCCGGGGATCAGCTGCGGGCGGTGAACTGGCCGGTGAGCGCGCGTCGAGGCCAGTTGCACGTGACGGAGCGTTTGACCGATCGCGCCGCCGACGTGGTGGTGCTGATCGACACGTACCGGCAGCCGGCGGGCCCGGCGACCGACGCCACCGAACGGGTTGTTCGCGGCGCAGCTCAGGTGGTGCAGACGGCGTTGCGACACGGTGATCGCGCCGGAATCGTCGCACTCGGGGGCAACCGCCCGCGCTGGCTTGGCGCTGACATCGGCCAGCGCCAGTTCTATCGGGTGCTCGATACCGTGCTGGGTGCCGGCGAGCGATTCGAAAACACCACCGGCACACTGGCACCGCGCGCGGCTGTTCCGGCAAGGGCGATCGTCATCGCATTCTCCACCCTGCTGGACACCGAATTCGCACTGGCGCTGATCGACCTGCGGAGACGCGGCCATGTCGTCCTTGCCGTCGACGTTCTCGATAGCTCCCCGTTTCAAAACGAGCAGGACCCTCTGGTGGATCGGATGTGGGCGCTGCAGCGCTCTGCCATGTATCGCGACATGGCCACCATCGGCGTCGACATTGTTTCCTGGCAAGAGGATCGCAGCTTGGACCAGTCGATGGATGTGCTGCCAGACCGCCGCCGCCGGGTGCGGGGACGGCTCCGGGGTTAGCAGTGACACGTGCCGTCTCAACCGCTTTCGGCCTCCTGATGGTGGGTCTGGTTGCGGTTGGATCCCACGGACCGGCAGCCGCCACAGGGATAGTGACACTGATTGCCGTGGGTGTGGGGATAGTCTTTCGACCGGCCGCCACGGTTGCCGTGCTGCTGGTGGTGGCCACGATCGTGCTGTCCGATCCACCGCCTGTGCTCACTGCACTGTCCGGCCTGTGCGCCGCAGCCTACCTGGTCTGCCGCTATGCGGCCGGCACGTCCACAAGTGTGGTGTTGGGGAGCTGGCCGACAGTTGTTGCCGCCGGGGGGTTTACCTTCGCGGGGATCGTCGCCACGTCGTTCCCGCTGCAATTGCCATGGTTACCGCTGGCAGCGCCGCTGGGGGCGCTGGCGATCTACGTCTTGGCCACCCGGCCGTTTTTGGGCTCAGACTAACTGGCGGTTGCGGCCAACTGCAGCAGCTGTGCGGCGTGATCGGCCAGGTCGAGCAGCGGCTGCGGGAAGATACCCAAACCCACTGTGACTGCCGCACATACCGCGATGGCGGCCTTGCTCAAGATCCCGGGCGCCACCACCCGTGGTGTGTCGTCGGTCGGCTCGGTGAAGAACATCGACACGATCACCCGCACGTAGAAGTACGCGGCGACCCCGCTGGCGATCACACCGATGATCACCAGTGGCATCGCGCCGCCCTGGGCGGCGGCCTTGAACACCGTGAGCTTGCTGACGAATCCACTGGTCAGCGGGATACCGGCGAAAGCCAACAGAAACATCGAAAGCATCACGCCCACAATGGGTGAGCGCTGCCCGAGCCCGGCCCAATGGGACAGGTTGGCGTCTTCGACGCCGTCGGCGTTGCGGATCAGGCCGACGATGGCGAACGCACCGACCGTGCTGAAGCTGTAGGCGACCAGGTAGAACAACGTGGCGGAAAGACCTGCCGGGTTGTCGGCGATCACGCCGGTGAGGATGAAACCGACGTGTGCGACCGACGAATAGGCCAGCATCCGTTTGACATCGGTCTGGTTGACCGCCGTGATCGTGCCAACCGCCATGGTCAGGATCGAAATCGCCCACAGCACCGGTCGCCACTGATCGTGCAGCGGGGGCAACGCGACATAGACCACCCGGAGCAGCGCGCCGAACGCCGCGACCTTGGTGGCTGCGGCCATGAACCCGGTGATCGGTGTGGGTGCGCCCTGATAGACGTCGGGAATCCAGGAGTGGAACGGGACCGCGCCGACCTTGAACAGCAATCCGACCGACAACAGTGCGACGCCGACTAACGCCATCGAGCTATTGCCGTGCGTTGCAAGCGCATTGCGGATACCGGGCAGCATGAGCGTGCCGGTCGCACCGTAGAGCAACGCCACACCGTAGAGGAAGAACGCCGAGGAGAAGGCGCCCAGCAGGAAGTACTTCATCGACGCTTCCTGGGACAGCAGTCGGCGATGACGGGCGAGCCCGCAGATCAGGTACAGCGGCAGCGATAGAACTTCCAGCGCGACGAACATCGTCAGCAGGTCGTTGGACGCGGGGAACACCATCATGCCGCCGACGGACAGCATCAGCAGCGGGAAGAGCTCCGTCTGGGCGACGCCGGCCCGCTCGGCCTCGCGCTCGGCTTCACTGCCCGGCACCGCGGACGCCTGCGGGGCAAAGGAATCCAGCCCGGCATTGTGTTCGGAGGCCCCCGCCGCCACTGCCACCTTGCTTTCTGAACCCTGCCCGACGGCGCTGCGTTCAGCGATGAAGATCACTGCCATCATCGCGACCAGCAGTATGGTGCCTTGCAGGTACAGTGTCGGTCGATCAATGGCCATCGCGCCCAGCACCGCGCTCTGACCGGACGGCGCAACCGAGCGGCCGACGACGATGACCGCGATGAATGCCGCGACCAAACCGCCGAGGGCAAGCGTCACCTGGGCACCGTAGCGAATTCGCCTCGGCACGAACGCTTCAACCAGCACGCCGGCCACCGCGACGCCGAAAACGATGAACATCGGGCACAGCAGGAAGTACTCGACGCTGGGGGCGGGGAGGGTCATCGGTGCGGTCCTTCGGCTGTCCGGGGTGCTTGGGCCGGTACCGAGGCACCCACTGGCACGCTCGGCGCGGGATCATGCTGGCCGATGGTGGTCATGGTGTTCTCGACTGCGGGATTGATGATGTCGAGAACCGGCTTGGGGTAGACGCCGAGAACGATCAGCAGCGCGATCAACGGTGCCACGACGATCATTTCGCGCAGCCCGAGATCACGGATTCGTTCGTTGTCGCGAGCCACCGGCCCGGTCATCACGCGCTGGTACAGCCAGAGCATGTAGATAGCCGAGAGGACCAGCGCGGTGACGCCGAATGCCGCCGCCAACCAGTACCGATTGAAAGTTCCTAACAAGACCAGGAATTCGCTGATGAATGGGGCCAAACCGGGCAGTGACAGGGTGGCCATGGCCGAAACCATGAACGTGCCGGCCAGGATCGGGGCCACCTTCTGCACGCCGCCGTAGTCGGCGATCGCGCGGCTGCCGTGGCGGGAAATCAGGAAGCCCGCGATCAAGAACACCGCCGCGGTGGACAGGCCGTGGTTGAGCATGTACAGCGTCGAGCCACTCTGGCCCTGGCTGGTCATCACGAAGATGCCCAAGATGATGAACCCGAAGTGCGAGATCGAGGTGTAGGCGATCAGGCGCATGATGTCGGCCTGGCCGATCGCCACGACCGCACCGTAGATCACCCCGATAACGGCCAAGACCACGATGAGCGGCCGGAAATACGTTGAGGCGCTCGGGAACAGCTGCAGGCAGTAGCGCAGCATGCCGAAGGTGCCGACTTTGTCCATCACTGCCATCATCAGCACCGCGCTCGCCGGTGTGGCCTCGACCGCTGCGTCGGGCAGCCAGCGGTGGAACGGCCACAGCGGGGCCTTGATCGCAAACGCGAACATGAAACCCAAGAACAGCGCCTTGATGATCGCGGGGTCTGCGCCGTAGCGGCCTGACGAGAATCCGGCCACGATGTCTCGGAAGTCGAACGTGCCCGAACCGCCCTGCGCGGTCACCACATACAACCCAATCACCGCCGCCAGCATGATCAGGCCGCCGAACAGGTTGTACAGCAAGAATTTCACCGCGGCGCGGGACCGGCCGGGGCCTTGGCCGAAACCGCCGATGAGGAAGTACATCGGGACGAGCATGGCCTCGAAGAACACGTAGAACAGCAACACGTCCAGCGCGATCACCGAGATCAGCACCATCGACTCGATGGCCAGCGTCAGGGCGACGTAGGCCTGCACGCCGCGGGTACGCTCGCCGCCGTCGTTCCAGCCGGCCACCAGCAGCAGGGGAATCAGCACCGTGGTCAGCAGCACCAGCACCACCGCGATGCCGTCCACGCCGAGGCTGTATCCGGCGCCGAACGCCGGTATCCAGCGCTGGCTTTCGACGAATTGGTAAGGCGCGCCACCGGTCTTGAAGCCGACCGCGATGACGATCGACACCGCCAGCGTCAGGACGCTGACGACCAGGCCGGTCCACTTGGCGAGCCGCCCCAGCCCGGGGGGCATCAGGATGATCAGCACCGAGCCTGCCAGCGGCACCAGCCACAGCACGCTCAGCCACGGAACGTTCGAGCTCACCACAGCTGCACCGCCAGGATCGCCGCGATCAGCAGCGTTGCACCCGCCAGCATCGACAACGCGTAGTTGCGGGCGAAGCCGGTTTGCAGGCCTCGCAGGCGATTTGAGGTCCGGCTCACCAGCGCGCCGAGCGCGTTGACCAAGCCGTCTACACGCGTGTTGTCGAATTCGACCAGCGCGTCGGTCAGTTCCGCGCCAGGGCGCATGAACACCTCCTCGTTGAAGGCGTCACCGTAGAGGTCGGCGCGTGCGGCCGTCGTCAGCGGCGAGACCCGAACCGGGGCCACCCTCGGAATGGCCTTGGTGGCATACATCTGGTAGGCAACCGCGATGCCGACCGCGACGACGGTCAGCGCCAGAGTGGTGCTGACCCAGGCCGGGAGGGCATGGGCAGATTCTTCGTGAGTTCCGACGACCGGCTCGAGCCAGTGCTGCAGGGTGCCGCCGCCGCGACAGTAGGCCGCCGGAGAACACCGACCCGACCGCGAGCAGGATCATCGGCCATGTCATCACGGCCGGCGCCTCGTGCGGATGGGTACCCGGCGCCCAACGCTTTTCACCGAAGAAGGTCATCAGCATGACCCGGGTCATGTAGAACGCGGTGATACCCGCACCCAGCAGTGCGGCGCCGCCCAGCACGTAGCCCCGGGTTTCGCCGGCGCCCAGCGCCGCCTCGATGATGGCGTCCTTGGAGAAGAAGCCCGCGAACGGCGGCACACCGATGATCGCCAGATATCCCAGACCGAAGGTGGCGAACGTGACGGGCAGGGCGGCGCGCAGTCCGCCGTAACGGCGCATGTCCTGCTCTTCGTGCATCGCATGGATCACCGCGCCGGAGCCGAGGAACAGGCCGGCCTTGAAGAAACCGTGGGTGAGCAGGTGCATGATCGCGAAGGCGTAGCCGGCCGGGCCCAGACCGGCGGCCAGCACCATGTAGCCGATCTGGCTGATCGTGGATGCCGCCAGCGCGCGTTTGATGTCGTCCTTGGCGCAGCCGATGATCGCGCCGAACAGCAGTGTCACCGCGCCGACGATGACCACCGCCAGCTGTGCGTCGGGCGCCAGGTTGTACAGCGGGTTGGACCGCACGATCAGGTATACCCCGGCCGTCACCATGGTGGCGGCGTGGATCAGTGCCGACACCGGGGTCGGGCCCTCCATCGCGTCACCCAACCAGGCCTGCAGCGGAACCTGCGCCGACTTGGCGCAGGCGCCCAGCAGCAACAGCAAGCCCATCGCGGTCAGCGCGCCGCGACTAGCAGCCGGTGCACCGGCGAACACCCCGGCGTACGACAGCGTGCCGAAGGTGCTGAACATCAAGAAAATTCCCACCGCGAGCCCCGCGTCACCGACCCGGTTCATCACGAACGCCTTCTTGGCCGCCGTGGCCGCCGACGGCTTGTGATACCAGAAACCGATCAGCAGGTAGGAGGCCAGGCCGACGCCTTCCCAGCCGACGTAGAGCACCACGTAGTTGTCCGCGACCACCAGCAGCAGCATCGAAGCCAGGAACAGGTTGAGATAGCCGAAGAACCGGCGGCGGTCCGGGTCGTCGGCCATGTAGCCGATCGAATAGATGTGGATCAGCGATCCGACCCCGGTGATCAGCAGCACGAAACACATTGATAACTGGTCGATCTGCAGCCCGAGGTCTACTTGGAGTTGTCCGACGGGGATCCAGGTGAACACCTTCTGGTGGATGACGCGATCGGCCTCGCTTCGGCCGAGCATGTCGGCGAGCAGCGTCGCGCCCACCCCAAACGCCGCGACCGCGGTGGCGCAGCCCAGCAGGTGGCCCCACGGGTCGGTGCGCCTGCCGCCGAACAACAAGATCGCGGCACCCGCCAATGGCAGTGCCACAAGCAGCCAGGTGTAGTGAGTCATCGTGGCGTTGTCAGCCTTTGAGTAGGTTCGCGTCGTCGACTGACGCCGATTTACGGGCACGGAAAATCGTCATGATGATGGCCAATCCGATGACGACCTCGCAGGCGGCCACCACCATCGTGAAGAACGCGATCATCTGCCCGTCCAGCTGGCCGTGCATCCGCGCGAAGGTGACGAACGCGAGGTTGACGGCGTTGAGCATCAGCTCGACGCACATGAACATCACGATGGCGTTGCGGCGCATCAGCACACCGGCGGCCCCGATGGTGAACAGCAGTACCGAAAGATAAAGGTAGTTAGCCGGATTCATGAGGTGCCACCCTTGACAGCTTCGGGGGAGGGGGTCTCTTTGCCGTCCGCACCGCGGGTGCGCAGCATGCGTGACACCGACAACCGCGAGTACGAGCCGTCCGGCAGCATCGCGGCCACGTCGACCGCGTTCTGGCGTGCGTACACACCGGGGTTGGGCATCGGGGTGGGGTGCCCGCCGGACCGGAAGCGCTCCTGCGAGAGCTCCCGCTGTGTCTTACGCCGCTCGAAACGCTCGCGGTGGGCCAGCACCATCGCCCCGACGGCGGCGGTGATCAACAGCGCGCTGGTCAACTCGAAAGCCCACAGATAACGCGAGAAGATCAGTGCCGCCAGGCCTTCGACGTTGCCGTTGGCGTTGGCGGTGGTCAGCCCGGTGAAACCGCCGACGGCGACGTTACCGATGGCGGCGATCAGCAGGACGCCGAACCCCACACCGGTCACCACCGCTGCGACGCGCTGTCCGTGCAGCGTCTCTTTCAGGGATTCCGCGGAGTCGACGCCGATCAGCATCAGCACGAACAAGAACAGCATCATCACCGCGCCGGTGTAGACCACGACTTGAACGACACCCAAAAACAGCGCGTCCTGGACCATGTAAAACACCGCCAGGATGATCATCGTCATCGCCAGGAACATCGCCGAGTACACGGCGTTGACCGCCAGCACCACTCCCAGCGCGCCGATCACGGCCAGCGCACCCAACACCCAGAACGTCACCGCTTCACCCGTGGAGGTGCGAGTGATGGTGTCTTGCGCGAAATTAGCGGCCAGATTCGAGGCCAGCATCGCGATCACTGGCCGTCTCCGCCGTTCTGGTTCTGGCGTAGGCCATTCGGGGTCACGTTGCCCTGGTAGTAGTCCTTGTCGGTGGCGCCCGCGGCCCTGGGGTGCGGCGGCGCGGACATATCGGGCAGCAGCGGGGCGAGTAACCGGTCCTTCTCGTAGATCAGGTCGGCGCGGTTGTCGTCGGCCATCTCGTAGTCATTGGTCATGGTCAGTGCCCGGGTCGGGCAGGCCTCGATGCACAGGCCGCAGCCGATGCAACGCAGGTAGTTGATCTGATATACCCGGCCGTATCGTTCCCCTGGCGAGAACCTCGCCTCGTCGGTGTTGTCCGCGCCCTCGACGTAGATGGCGTCGGCCGGGCACGCCCAGGCGCACAACTCGCAGCCGATGCATTTCTCCAGCCCGTCCGGGTACCGGTTGAGTTGATGACGGCCGTGGTACCGCGGAGCTACCGGACCTGGCTTCTCCGGGTACTCCTCGGTGATCGTCTTTTTGAACATCGCGCCGAACGTCACGCCGAAACCGGCGACGGCGTCTAAGAATTTAGCCACGTACTTTCTCCTTGCTGGCACCGGCCGACGGCGTCGAGAGCTCAGCCGGCAGCGGCGGTGTCGGGAATGCCGGTGCGGTGCCGATACTTTCGTCGGGATGTTTGCGGAGCCGGCGCGCTCGCGTGCGCGGACTCGGGGCGCTGAACGGCCTTCGCAGTGTTAGCACCAGCAGCACGGCGACGACGATGCTGCTGATCACCAACACCGGGGTCCAATACTGGTAACCCTGGTTGCGCAGCGTGCGGATAACCGCGGCGATCATCACCCACACCAGTGCGACGGGGATCAGCAACTTCCAGCCCAGCGCCATGAACTGGTCGTAGCGCAACCGGGGCAAGCTGGCGCGCAGCCAGAAGTAGATGAACAAAAAGCCCCACACCTTGGCGACGAACCAGATCAGCGGCCACCAGCCGGTGTTGGCTCCCGGCCACATGTTCAGCGGCCAGGGAGCATGCCAGCCGCCGAGGAACAACGTGGCGGCCAACGCCGACACCGTCGTCATGTTGACGTATTCGGCGAGCATGAACATCGCGAACTTCAGCGACGAGTACTCGGTGTGGAAACCGGCGACCAGCTCACCCTCGGCTTCGGGCAAATCGAATGGCGCGCGGTTGGTTTCACCCACCATGGAGATCAGGTACACGATGAACGACGGGAGCAACAGAAAGACGTACCAGACGCCTTCTTGCGCTTTGACGATCTCCGACGTCGACATGCTGCCGGCGAAAAGGAACACGGTCGCGAACGACAGCCCCATCGCGACCTCATACGAGATCACTTGAGCCGTGGACCGCACGCCGCCCAGCAGCGGGTAGGTGGAACCCGATGCCCAACCGCCGAGCACGATGCCGTACACGCCAATCGCCGACAGCCCCAAGATGAACAGCACCGCCACGGGAAGGTCGGTGAGCTGCAATGGCGTGCGGTGGCCGAACACCGACACCTCGGGACCGAACGGGATGAACGCGAAGGCCGTGAACGCGGGGATCACCGAAAAGACCGGCGCCGCAAAGTAGACAAACTTGTCGGTGCCGTCGGGGGTGATGCTTTCCTTGAGCGCCAGCTTGATTCCGTCGGCCAGACTCTGCAGGGCACCTTTTGGACCTACCCGGTTGGGGCCCGGGCGTAACTGCATCCGGCCCAGCAGCTTTCGTTCGACCAGGATCGCCACCAGCACCGTCAACATCAGGAACGCGAAGATGGCCAGCGCCTTGCCCAGCACCAGCCACCAGGTGTCGTGTCCGAAGCCAGTCATGCGTCCACTCCGATTTTCACGATGCTGCCGATGGTTACGCCCAACTGCTGGTGCACCGCCGAGCCCGGTGAGTTCAGCGGAAGCCACACCACCCGGTCGGGCATGTCGGTGACGCTCAGCGGCAGAGTGATTGATCCGCGCGACGTGCTGACGGTGACCGCATCGCCCTCGGCGGCGCCGATCTCGGCCGCGGTATCGGCCGAAAGCCGCGCCACGGGTGTGCGCGCGGTCCCGGCCAGATGCGGCTCCCCGTCCTGCAGCCGGCCGTTGTCCAGCAGCATCCGCCAGCCGGTCAACACGGCCTCGCCCTGACCCGGTTGGGCCGGCTCCGGGCTTGCTACCTGCGGGCCAGCGGTGTGCTTGCCGTCCCAACTGCCCAGCCCGGACATCTCCTCGCGAGCTGCCTCAACGGTTGTCACATTCAGATAGACACCCATTTCGTCGGCCAGCGCGTCCAGCACCCCGTGGTCCGGTTGGCCGGCTTGCTGGGTGGTGCCGTACAGCGCGGGAGCGAATTCCCGATAGCGGCCCTCCCAGTTGACGAACGCGCCGGACTTCTGCGTCGTCGGTGCGACCGGAAAGACCACGTCCGCGCGTTCGGTGACGGCGCTGTGCCGCAACTCCAGGCTGACCACAAAGCCGGCGGCGTCCAGCGCGGCCAGCACCGCGTCCGGATCGGCGAAGTCGGCGGGTTCGACACCGCCGATCAGCAGCGCGCCCAGTGTCCCGTCGGCGGCAGCCGCCATGATGCCCTCGGCGTCACGCCCAGCGGCAGAAGGCAATTCGTCGACATTCCACGCCGCGGCGACCTGCGCGCGAGCGGCGTCGTCCGCAACAGGGCGGCCACCTGGCAGCAGTGTCGGAAGCGCGCCCACGTCCAGCGCGCCACGTTCCCCGGCCCGGCGTGGCACCCACACCAGCCGCGCTCCCGTGGCGTCGGCGAGCCGAGCTGCCGCCGACAATCCGCCCGGCACGGTGGCCAAACGTTCCCCGACCATGATGACCGCGTTCGGAGTGGACAGCAGATCCCCGACTTCGCCGGTGGCCAGACCGTCCAGCGTCGAAGCCTCCGCGCCGGGAAGGGTTTTGAGCAACCGGCCGGACATCTTCTGCAGCGCGCGTGTGGCGAACGGGGAGACGGCGTACACCGGAACACCGTGCTTGCGGGCCGCCTTGCGCAACCGCAAGAACACGATGGGCGACTCATCTTCCGGCTCGAACCCGACCAGCAACACCACCGGCGCCGATTCCAGATCGGAATAGCTCACGGTCACCGGCCGCGCCGCGACGCGGGCAGCGAGGAAGTCGGCCTCCTCGGCCGAATGCGGGCGAGCGCGGAAGTCGATGTCGTTGGTGTCCAACACCATTCGCGCGAACTTCGAGTACGCGTAGGCATCCTCCCAGGTCGCCCGGCCGCCAACCAGCACACCGGTCCGGCCCCGCGCCGCCTCGAGGCCCTGGGCCGCGGCCACCATCGCATGAGACCAGGACGCCGGTTGCAGCGTGCCGTTGGCATCCCGGATCAGCGGCGTGGTGATCACGTCCGGCTGGGTGGTGTAGTTGAAGGCCCACCGGCCCTTGTCGCAGTTCCACTCCTCGTTGACTTCGGGGTCGTCACCGGCCAGCCGGCGCAGCACCTTGCCGCGACGGTGGTCGGTGCGCTGTGCGCACCCCGACGCGCAGTGTTCACACACACTGGGGCTGGAGACGAGGTCGAAGGGGCGGGCCCGGAACCGGTAGGCCATCCCGGTCAGGGCACCCACCGGGCAGATCTGCACCGTGTTGCCGGAGAAGTAGGAGTCGAACGGCTCGTTGGCGTAAATGCCGACCTGCTGCAGGGCACCCCGCTCCTGCATGTCGATGAACGGATCTCCGGCGATCTGTTCGGAGAACCGCGTGCAGCGGGCGCACAGGATGCAGCGCTCGCGGTCCAGCAGCACCTGCGAAGAGATGTTGATCGGCTTGGCGAACGTGCGCTTGACGTCGGTATAGCGGGAATCGGCGCGACCGTTGGACATTGCCTGGTTCTGCAGCGGGCATTCACCGCCCTTGTCGCACATCGGGCAGTCCAGCGGGTGGTTGATCAGCAGCAGCTCCATCACACCGTGCTGGGCTTTGTCGGCGGCCGCCGACGTCAGCTGGGTGCGCACCACCATCTCGTCGGTGGCCACGGTGGTGCACGACGCCATCGGTTTGCGTTGTCCCTCGACCTCGACCAGGCACTGCCGGCAGGCGCCGACGGGATCCAGTAGCGGGTGGTCGCAGAACCGCGGGATCTGGATGCCCATCAATTCGGCGGCGCGGATCACCAGAGTTCCCTTGGGAACACTGATCTCGACACCGTCGATGGTCAGCGTCACCATCTCCGGCGGGCTCACCTCATCGCCGGCTTGGGCTTTGGCCGCACTGGTCATGAGCGCCGCTCCTCCTCATCGCTTCGCTCTGCATCGTCACCGGCGCGTGTCATTGGGGCGTTATGCCTTTCCATCCGCCGTGAGCATGGAGTCTTGGGGGTCGAATGGGCAACCGCCTCCTTCGACGTGGGCGACGTACTCGTCGCGGAAATGCTGAATCGACGACATCACCGGGCTGGCGGCACCATCGCCCAACGCGCAGAACGACTTTCCCAAGATGGTGTCGGAGATGTCGGACAGTTTGTCGATGTCCTCGTGTGTGCCCTTGCCGGTTTCCAGTCGTTCGTAGATCTGGTCCAGCCAGAAGGTGCCCTCTCGGCACGGCGTGCATTTCCCGCAGGATTCGTGCTTGTAGAAGTATGTCCAGCGTTGCACGGCACGAACCACACAGGTGGTCTCGTCGAAGATCTCCAGCGCTTTGGTGCCCAGCATCGAGCCGGCCGCGCCGACGCCCTCGTAGTCCAGTGGCACGTCGAGGTGCTCGTCGGTGAGCAGCGGGGTCGAGGACCCGCCGGGCGTCCAAAACTTGAGCTGGTGCCCGGCGCGCACCCCGCCGGCGTAAGCGAGCAACTCGCGCAACGTGATTCCCAGCGGGGCCTCGTACTGGCCCGGACGGGTGACGTGCCCGGACAGCGAATACAGGGTGAAGCCAGGCGATTTCTCGCTGCCCATCGACCGGAACCATTCGGCCCCGTTGAGGATGATCGCGGGCACGCTGGCGATGGTCTCGACATTGTTGATCACCGTGGGGCAGCCGTAGAGCCCGGCCACCGCGGGGAACGGCGGCCGCAGCCGGGGCTGGCCGCGCCGGCCCTCCAGCGAGTCGAGCAGTGCGGTCTCCTCGCCGCAGATATACGCGCCCGCTCCGGCGTGCACGATCAACTCCAGGTCGTAGCCGGACCCGACGATGTCGCGACCCAGGTAACCGGCGGCGTAGGCCTCCGCGACCGCGTTCTGCAGGCGGCGCAGCACCGGCAGCACCTCACCGCGCACGTAGATGAACGCATGGCTGGCCCGGATCGCGTAGGAGGCGATGATGACGCCCTCGACGAGCAGATGCGGTGTCGCCAGCATCAACGGGATGTCTTTGCACGTACCAGGTTCCGACTCGTCCGCGTTGACCACCAGGTAGTGCGGCTTGGCGGCCGCCCCGGCGTCACCCTGTGGGATGAACGACCACTTCGTGCCGGTGGAGAAGCCCGCGCCGCCGCGGCCGCGCAGTCCGGAGTCCTTGACGGTGCCCATGACCGCGTCGGGCTCCATGGCCAAGGCCTTCTTCATCGCCTCATAGCCGTCGTGGCGGTGGTAGGTCTCCAGCGTCCACGACTCGGGGTCGTCCCAGTAGCGGCTGATCACCGGGGTCAACGGTGTTGCTTGGGCGATGGGGGCAGCCATTACTGTCCTTCCCCAGCGTTGTTCGATGTGGGTGGCGCCTCCATGCCGAGTTCCTTCGCCACCTGCAGACCGGCCAGTGTCGCCGCGCCGGCGCCGCCCTGACCTTGATCGGGGCGCTCGTCGGGCAGGCCCGCCAGGATGCGTGATGTCTCGCGGAAGACACACAGCGGGGCGCCCCGGGTGGGCGGCGCGGGCTTGCCCTCGCGCAGCGAGTCGACGAGTTCGCGGGCCGACTCCGGCGTTTGGTTGTCGAAGAACTCCCAGTTGACCATCACCACCGGCGCGAAATCGCAGGCGGCGTTGCATTCGATGTGTTGCAGGGTGATCTTGCCGTCGGGGGTGGTCTGGTCGTTGCGGACGCCGAGATGGTTTACCAGCGTCTCGAATATCGCGTCGCCGCCCATGACCGCGCACAGCGTGTTGGTGCAGACACCGACCAGGTAATCGCCGGTGGGGCCGCGGCGATACATCGTGTAGAAGCTGGCCACCGCCGACACCTCGGCGCCGGCCAGTCCCAGCTGCTCACCGCAGAACTCCAACCCGGCCGGCGTCAGATAGGAGTCCTCGGATTGCACCAGGTGCAGCAACGGCAGCAGTGCCGAGCGCTTGTTGGGGTAGCGGCCGATGATCTCCTTGGCGTCGACCTCCAGCCGCGCCCGCACCTCCGGTGAATACGATTGGGGCGCACCCTCAACGACAAACTGGCTGGGTTCCTCGGGCGGTGGTCCGAGCCGGATGAAGATCCGCTCGCCGCTGGAGCCTACGCCCGGCGCCGTCATCGGTCGACCCCGCCCATCACCGGGTCGATGCTCGCGACCGCGGTGATCAGATCGGCGACCATTCCGCCCTCGCACATCGCGGCGACCGACTGCAAGTTGGTGAAAGACGGATCCCGGTAATGCACGCGGTAGGGGCGGGTACCGCCGTCGCTGACCATGTGCACGCCCAGCTCACCGCGGGGTGATTCCACCGCGATGTAAACCTGGCCCGCCGGAACGCGAATGCCCTCGGTGACCAGCTTGAAGTGGTGGATTAATGCCTCCATCGAGCTGCCCATGATCTTCGCGATGTGCTCTGGTGAGTTGCCCATGCCGTCGGGCCCGACCTTCAGGTCGGCCGGCCAGGCGATCTTGCGGTCGTCGACCATGATCGGTCCCGGTCGCAACTTGTCCAAACACTGCTCGACAATCTTGATCGACTCCCACATCTCTTTGACGCGAATCATGTAGCGCCCGTAAGCATCACACGTGTCATCGGTGATCACGTCGAATTCGTAATTTTCGTATCCGCAGTAGGGTTCGCTCTTGCGCAGGTCGTGGGGCAGGCCGGTGGCGCGCAGGATAGGACCGGTGATGCCCAGCGCCATGCAGCCGGCCAGGTCCAGGTAGCCGACGCCCTGGGTGCGCGCTTTCCAGATGGCGTTTTCGTTGAGCAGATTGCCCATGTCGCGCAGCGGTTTCTTGAGTTCCTCGAGGGCCTCGGCGATCTCGGTTTCCGCGTTGGGCGGTAGGTCCTGCGCCACGCCGCCGGGTCGGATGTAGGCACTGTTCATCCGCAACCCGGTGATCGATTCGAACAAGTTCAGGACGATCTCGCGGCCCCGGAAGCCGACGAACATCGGAGTCATGGCGCCCAGTTCCATGCCGCCGGTCGCCAGTGCGACCAGATGCGACGAGATCCGGTTGAGCTCCATCATCATCACGCGGATGACGTTGACCCGCTCCGGTATCTCGTCGGTGATGCCGAGCAGCTTCTCCACACCCAGGCAGTAGGCGGTCTCGTTGAAAAATGGTGCCAGGTAATCCATTCGGGTGACGAAGGTGACGCCCTGGGTCCAGTAGCGGTATTCGAGGTTCTTCTCGATCCCGGTGTGCAGGTAGCCGATTCCGCAGCGGACCTCGATGACCGTTTCGCCTTCGATCTCGAGGATCAGCCGCAACACCCCGTGGGTGGACGGGTGCTGGGGTCCCATGTTGACGACGATGCGTTCCCCGGGGTCGGCATTGCGGGCGGCTTCGACGACCTGTTCCCAGTCCTGGCCGCCCGCAACCACGATCGTCTCAGCGGCACCGCCATCCTGCGTCGAATCAGTGGTTGTGCTCATCAGTTGTAAGCTCTCCGCTCGTCGGGCGGGGGTATCTGCGCGCCTTTGTATTCCACAGGGATCCCGCCGAGTGGGTAGTCCTTGCGTTGTGGATGTCCGTGCCAGTCGTCGGGCATCTCGATGCGGGTCAGTGACGGATGACCGTCGAAGATGATGCCGAAGAAATCGTAGGTCTCACGCTCGTGCCAGTCGCTGGTCGGGTAGACCGAAAACAGCGACGGGATGTGTGGATCACTGTCCGGCGCGGACACTTCCACTCGGACGCGCCGATTGTGCGTGATCGACTGCAGCGGATAGACGGCGTGCAGCTCGCGGCCCGTCTCGTGCGGATAGTGCACCCCGCTGACACCCAGGCAGAGTTCAAAGCGCAATTGCGGTTCGTCGCGAAGGCGCTGGGCGACCTGCGGCAGTAGCTCCCGGCGCACGTGCAGGGTCAGTTCGTCGCGGTCGACCACGACTTTCTCGATGGCGTCCTCGAATTCGACGTCGTTGGCCTTGAGTACGCCGGCCAGCCGATCGACGACCTCGTCGAAATAACCGCCGTACGGCCGGGGGCTGCTGCCCGGCAGCGTGACCTCCCGCACCAGCCGTCCGTAACCGGACGTGTCACCGGACCCGGACGCCCCGAACATGCCATGGCGAACGTTGATGACTTCCTCTTCCGGAGAAGGGACAGACCCGCCCACCTCGCTGGCGGCTACCTTCGGGTCGTGATCCGGCGAGCTCATCGCAGCAGTCCACGCATCTCGATCGTCGGTCTGGCGCCCAGGGCCGCTTCCTCGGCTTCGGCGATAGCGCGTTCGCGGTTGACGCCCAGCGGCATTTCCTGAATCTTCTCGTGCAGCTTGAGGATTGCATACAGCAGCATCTCCGGCCGCGGCGGGCAGCCGGGGAGGTAGATGTCCACCGGAACGACGTGGTCCACGCCCTGCACGACCGCGTAGTTGTTGAACATCCCGCCGGACGACGCGCACACGCCCATCGCCAGCACCCATTTCGGCTCGGCCATCTGGTCGTAGATCTGGCGCAGCACCGGCGCCATCTTCTGGCTGACCCGTCCGGCCACGATCATCAGATCGGCCTGCCGCGGCGTCGCCGAGAAGCGCTCCATCCCGAAGCGCGCGATGTCGAACCTCGGCCCCGCCGTCGCCATCATCTCGATCGCGCAGCAGGCCAACCCGAACGTCGCCGGCCACAAAGAGTTCTTGCGGACGTAACCCGCGACTTTCTCGACCGTTGACAGCAGGATGCCGCCGGGCACCTGTTCTTCCAAGCCCACGTCTTACCTCAATCCCACGTCAGGCCGCCGCGGCGCCACACGTACGCGTAGGCCACGAAGACCGTGAGCATGAACACCACCATCTCGACCAGCGCGAACGTCCCCAGGGCGTCGTAGCTGACCGCCCAGGGATACAAGAACACGATTTCGATGTCGAAGACGATAAACAGCATTGCGGTCAGGTAATACTTCACCGGAAACCGCTGCCCGGGTCTCGCCTGCGGGCCGCTCACCGACGTTTCGGTGGGCTCGATTCCACATTCGTAGGCTGCCTGCTTTGACTTGTTGTAGCGCGACGGGCCGACCAGGCTCGCGATCGCGACCGAGCCGACGGCAAAGGCGGCGGCAATCGCGCCTAGCACCAGGATGGGTATGTAGACGTTCAACTCGCTCCATGATCCGTCGTAGGGCCGCCATCGCAGCGACCGGGCGGTAACCGGGCTGCTGTGACGAACTGGGTCTGTAGCGCGCCACAGTGACCTTCAACATAGCGTCGTCACGGCCGGTGCCGTTGCCCGGGGTAGTGCTTTAGGCCGGTTTTGGTGTCGCCGCATTTCGGCGTCTTCTAGCGGCGTGCCGGCGCCGGTGGCGTCATGGCGCAGCGGGGCGCAGCAGAGCGGCCGTAGGCCCTACCGCGAAGTGCCGGGCGAGGGGTCGTCACCGCAGGTGAGGACGGTAATTACCAGCGCGATCGGGATATCGCGAGGCTAGCGAGCGGGGGTGCGGAGCAGCCCGAGTGCCGTCCGGCCCAACACGATGGGGTCGAGGGGGTGCGGGACCGCGGCTTCGGCGCGCGACCAGCTGGCCAGCCATGCATCGTCCGGGCGCCCGGTGAGCACCAAGATGGGTGGGCAGGTCGCGAGTTCGTCTTTGAGTTGTTTGGCGATTCCCATGCCGCCGGTCGGGGTCGCCTCACCGTCGAGGATGGCCAAGTCGATGCCGCCCTCGTCCATCGTGTGTATCACCATCGGGCCGGTCGCCACCTCGACGTAGCTCAACTCGGGCAGATCCGGGTGCAGACGCTTGCCCAGTGCCCGCATCACTTGTTCACGCGTGTCGGCGTTGTTGCTGTAGACGAGGATCCGCAGGGCAACGCTGGTTTCGGGGCTCGAGGCGGGCACGGTGCAGATGGTACTGGTGTCGCGGCGGCTTTACTGGGGCGCCCGCACGAAGATGGCTTCTGCTGCTGCCGTTGCCGTCGTGCCGATCATGCCGAACTTGTTCCAGCCCAAGTCGAACTGGGAGCGATCGATCTTTGTTTGGCCGGAGATCTGGATGGAGCCGTCCTCGAGCTCGGTAATCGTCACGGGTAGGGGCAGCGGTGCGGTGACGCCTTTGATGGTGAAGTTCGCCCGAAGATCGCCGGCCTTGCCTTCGGTGGGGTGCACCGCGGTGACGACGACGCTGATCTCACCGAAGCGATCGACGTCGAAGAAGTCGGCCGAGCGCAGGTGCGTGTCGCGGCGGCCGATGCCGGTGCTCAGCGACGCGGTACGGATGTCGAGGCGGCCGAAGACCGCGCCTTTGCCGGTGAGCTGCCCGTCGCCGTTGAAGTCGGTGAAACGGCCCTTGACGTTCACCAGGCCCCACATGTTCTTGATCTTGAAGGTGATGGCCGAGCGATCCGGAACGATGTTCCATACGCCGGCCAGGTCGGGATCGTTGAGCAGTGTTTCCAAAGTCGTCATCGTCGCCTCTTTCGTTTCGTCACCCGAGTTAATCCATCAGCGGAGCGATCCCGGCGGGGTCGAAGTACTCATCGATCCGGTTGATCAGGCCGTTAGCGTCCACCTTGATCACGATGCAGACCCGCAGCGAGATCGATTGGTCGGCATGGCCGGTGGCGTGCAGGATGTGCTGCTGGACGAAGCCAGTGGCAGATCCCCTAGCATCACAGCCGAACAGCTGGCGGTCCAAGATCTCGTAGTGGCGCTCGGCGGTGGTCGTGATGAACCAGTCGATGACTCGCAGCGCCCGGGCCTTGTCATCCGTCTTGGCGGGGTCCCGGCGCGCACCCACCCGCCATACCGCGATGTCGTCGCTCCACATTCGATCGACCGCCGCCATATCGCCCTTTTCGATCGCCGTGAACAGGCGGTCGGCCACGTCGACGATGGCCTCGGCAGTAGCGGGCATGGGGCCGGCTCCTATTCGCTGTCGTATCCAGGATGGGCAACGGCTAATCGATGTCGCACCAAGGTCCGCAGGCAGGCCGTGACGTCCTCGCTGCGCCCGTCCAGCTCACCGGCCCGGATCGCGGCAGCAAGACCGGCCTCCTCGTTAAAACCCAGGCCGGTCAGCGCCGCGCGCGCCTCCGCGTCACCGTCGTCGAGCAGTTCGCGCTCGACGGTGCGCAAGACGTTGGCGGCCACCCTGGCGTGGAAGTTGACCTGTCCGCTGGTCGCCTCTCGCACATCGCCTTCGATGAATTCAGCCACCGCCGCCACCAGCTCGGCCGCCGTCGGTCGCCCGTGTAGCGGGTCAGCGGACGTCATGGCTGGGCCCTTTCCTCGAGCTTTGAGGTTGAGCAGATCCCACTCGGTCTCGCAGACGCGGCGCCCGATTGCCGCCAACTCCACCGAGCGGACTTGCCCGCTCAAGTGGCGCTCGGCCTGGTGCCGGCAGATGACACCCCAGCGCAGTGTGGCCAGCACCAGCCACCAGTGAAACGCCACTCGATCGACGGTAGTCCCGCTGGCCTCTTCGTAGGCAAGTAGAAAGCTCTCGATGCTGCCCAAGCCGCCGGCCCCCACGCTGGCCGGAGCACCGAACCGCCAGGCCCGAATGCAAAACCAGGCCAGGTCTTCGTATGCCTGTCCGACGTGCACCAGCTCCCAGTCCAGAACAGCGGCAAGGTCGGATCCGTCGACAATGAGGTTTCCCATTCGGAAGTCGCCGTGCACCAGCACGGTGGGCGAGGGCTGAGGCTTGCGAGCGGCCAGCCAGCGAAACCCCCACTCAAAGGTGGCCGTGGTGTCGCCCATGGCATCGAGGCGCTCGCGCCACTCCACGAGCTGGTCCTCATGAGTGAGACCCGGATCGTTCGCGTCGGCCCGGTGGATGGCGGCCAGCGCCTGCGCGCATTGGCGCAGCAAGGCGGCGCGGCCCACTTGCCCATCGGCACCGTCGAGCTGACGCTGAATGCGCCGGACGATGGTCTCGCCTTTGATCTCGTCGCAGATGAGAAACGGATTGCCCAGTGCGGCAGGCGAATCGTCGGCGACCAGGATGTGGGGGACCGGTGCGCCGGCCGTGGCGGCTGCGGCCTGCGACCGGGCTTCGAGTTCCATACCGGCGTGCACGTCATCAGGTGGGCCGGTGCGCAGGATCAGCGAACGGCGCTGAACGCCTGTGACGGCGTCGAATGCCCACGTGGTTCTGCTCGCGCCACCGGTGAGTGCACGCAGGTTTTCGATCGTGGTGCTGGCGCCGAGAGCCGTCTTGAGCACGCCGGTCAGCTTGGGCGCTAACGCTTCCGGGTCTTTGATGACCGTCACTTGCTGCCAAACTTGAACAGCCGCTGGGCCACTCGGCGGATCTGGATCTCCTCGGCGCCTTCGGTGATCCGGTAGCGGCGGTGATGGCGGTAAATGTGCTCGAAAGGCTCATGGCGGCTGTAACCGAGGCCGCCGAAGATCTGCATGGCTCGGTCGGCGGCGTCGCAGACCAGCCGGTTGGCGCGGTAGTTCGCCATCGACACCTTGTCGGAGACCTCCATGTGGTGGTTGCGATCCAGGTGCCAGGCCGCGTACTGCACCAACAGCCGCACCATCTGGGCTTCGGTATGCAGCTCGGCCAGTGGCCATTGCACGGCCTGGTTGACCGACAGCGGCTTGCCGAACACCGTACGCTTACCGGCATATTCGGCGGCCCGGTCGATACAGTATTGCGCCGCACCCAGGCTGCTGGCCGCTTGGCGAATTCGGTTCTCGTGCAAGAACGTTTGCGCAACCTCAAGACCGCGGTCCACCTCACCGAGTACCGCATCGGCGGGCACGCGCACATCGGTCAACGCGACTTCGCCGTGGTCGGTAGGCATGTTGAACGTCCACCAGTAGTACGGGACGTTGAATCCGGGCGCGTCCGTCGGCACCATGAACGCGGTGATGCCCCGGGCTTGGCCCGGCTCACCGGACGTGCGGGCGAAGATCAAATCGTGGGTGGCGCGGTGCACGCCGGTGTTGAACCGCTTGGAGCCGTTGATCACCCACTCGTCGCCGTCCTGCTTGGCGTTGGTTTCCAGCCAGGTCGCATCGGAGCCGTGCTGCGGCTCGGTGAGGCCGAAGGCCATCGAGCGTTCCCCGGTGATCAGCGCCTCTGACCAAACGCGGCGCTGCTCGTCGGTGCCGAACCGCTCCATCATGATCACCTGCGGGAAGTTCCCGACGATCGAGGATTCGTTCTGTAAGTCGTTGTGCAGTCCAAGGCCCTTGTGCGCCAAATGCTCCCGAATGACCGCCATGTCGACGTTGGAGCCGTCGCGGCCGCCGAGGGAGGCCGGCAACCCGTAGCGCAGCCAGCCGGCGTTGTCGGCCCGTCGGCGCATCTCGGCCAGCAGCTCCTCCCACTCCCGCGTCGGGATGCCGTCGTTATCCCAATCGGTTCGGGCATGCTCTCGCCGCTGGTCGAAGTACTGCATGTTCTCGGCTTGCAGTGGAGCGATTTCGCGCTCGATGAACGCGTCCATGTCGGCAAGCAGCCGCGGAAGGTGTTCTGGCAGAGTGAAATCCACTTCTGATCTCCTTACGCGCCGTACAGGGTTTTCTTCCAGACCGTTGACAAGGTTGCGATGGCGTCCTCGTCGCTGATCTCCAGGCCAAGTCCTCCGGGGCCGGAGGGGCCCACGAAGACGGTGGTGAAGTTCTCGAACAACAGCGCGATGGCCGCCGCCGTGTGTTGCGGGTTGAGCTCAGCCCCGTAACCCTGCTCCTGGGCACGACGGACCGAAGCGGCCACGATGTCCATGCCGAAACGTCGAAATTCGTTCTGGACAGCCGCGAAGCGTTGCTGGGTGGCGGCCAGCTGGGCGACGGCGATCATGATGCCGATGTTCTGCTTGAAGATGTTCCAGTAGCCGGTGACCACCGAAGTAAAAAACCTGTCGTCATCTGTGGGGGCACCTCCCGCTTGCGGGGTGGGGGTACCTCCCGCTTGCGGGGGCGAGTCCGGCAGGTGAACGCTCAGCCCGGACGGTGTCACGACATCGTGCAGAAAAGACTCGGCCAGCGCCGCGAGCAGGTCTTCTTTGTCGGCGAAATACCGGTAGAAAACCGCCGGTGATTTTCCCGCAGCCGATGTGATGTCGGCCAACGTGGTGCCGTGAAAGCCACGTTCGGCGAACAGTTTACGTGCGGCTTGCTCGATGGCCTGCCTCGTCTGGCGGCCTTTGGAGGTCAGCTCCCGCGAGCGCATCAGGCCTGGATTCGGTCGCCGGCGCGCAGCAGAGCGCTCGGAAGATCATGGCCGACAACCGACTTCGCAACTTCAGCCGCGGCGATGGCGGCCTGCAGGTCGACGTCGACATCGATATCGCTGTCGCGTAGCAGGTACACCAGATCCTCGGTGGCAATGTTGCCGGTGGCGCCCGGCGCGAACGGGCAGCCACCCAGCCCGCCAGCGGAGGCGTCCAGCCTGGTGACGCCGGAGCTGACCGCCGCGTAGGCGCTGGCCAGCCCGGCGCCGCGGGTGTTGTGGAAGTGCCCGCCCAGTGGCATGTCGCCGATGACCGGACGGAGTTGGGAGATAAGCGAACTCACCCTGCGCGGGGTGGTCGTGCCGATGGTGTCGGCGATGGAGAATCGGTCCACGCCCTGCTCGCGGGCGGCGGCGGCGATGTCGAGCACCCGCTGGGGCGGGGTGGGGCCCTCGAATGGAGAGTCCCATGCGGTGGCCACGATCACCTCAACGGTGACGTCGCTGTCGTGCGCGATGGCCACGATCTCGCCGATCTGGTTGGCAGCCTCGGCGCTGGTGCGCCCGACATTGGCCTTGCTGAATGTGTCGTCGGCCGCCACCACGTACTCGATCGATCGCAGGCCGGCGGCGACGGCCCGCTTGGCTCCGTTGGGACTGGCGACCAGAGCGGAGAACTCGATGTCGGGATAGTTATGCAGCTGCGCGGCGAGTTCGGCGGCGTCGGCCATCGATGGCACCTTCGTGGGGGAGACGAACGCGGTGGCCTCTACCTCCCGTACCCCGGTGGCCGCAACGGCCGCCAGCAGTTCCAGCTTGGCCGACAACGGGATCGGCTTTTCGATCTGCAGACCGTCACGCAGCGACACCTCGCGAATATCAACTCGGGACGGAAGCTGGTTCATAACACCTCCTCGGAACGCAACTCCTCGAGTTCCTCGGCGGTCTTGCCCAGTAGCCCGATGTAGATGTCGTCGTTGTGTTGTCCGGGATGCGCCGGGCCGGCGTTGCGGACGGTGCCCGGAGATTCGGACAGCACCGGCACGATCCCTGGTCCCAAAACGTTACGCTCGACGCGTTCGTCATAGTGCTCGACCAGCATGCCGCGAGCCCGCAGCTGCGGGTCGGTGACGACCTCGGCGACCGTGTTGATCGGCCCCGAGATCACACCTGAAGCGCTTAGCGTTTCGATGATTTCGCCGGGTTGCCGTTCGGCGGCCCACGCGCCGATGATCTTGTCGAGTTCGTCCTGGTTGCGGCCACGCGCCCGATGCGTGGCGAACCGGTCGTCGGTGGCCAGTTCCGGGTGGCCCATCGCCTTACACAGGCGGGCGAACACGGTGTCCTGATTCGCGGCAATGACCACCCACGAGCCGTCGGCGCTGCGGTAGATGTTGGACGGCGCGATGCCTTCCAGCCGGGTGCCCGACGGTCCGCGCACCACGCCGCCGACGTCGTAATCGGGAATCGTGGATTCCTGGACGGCCAAACATGATTCGGTGAGCGCGACGTCGACCACCTGGCCGTGCCCGGTCACGCTGCGGCGGTACAGAGCGGCCAATGCGCCCTGGGCGCCGAACATGCCGGCCAGGCTGTCGCCCAGCGAAAGCGCCAGCCGGGGCGGCGGCCCGCCCGGGAAGCCGTTGAGGTGTCGCAACCCGCTGGCGGCTTCGGCGACCGAGGCGTAGCCCGCCTTGTGCGCGTCCGGCCCGGTCTGCCCGTAGCCGGATACCCGAACCAGGATGATGCCCGAGTTGCGTTCGCTGAGCACGTCGTAACCCAGATTCCACTTCTCCAGCGTGCCGGGGCGGAAGTTCTCCACCACGATGTCGGATTTCTCGACGAGCTCGAGGAACAGCTCACGGCCGTGTGGCCGGCGCAGGTCGAGCGTGATCGCTCGTTTGTTGCGCGCGTGCACGGTCCAGAAGACGTGGTGCCCGTCGAGTTCGGCCTGGCCCCAGGTGCGCAACGGGTCCGGGGCGCCGGGCGGCTCCACCTTGATGACATCGGCGCCCATGTCGCCGAGCAGCCGGCCCGCGAATGGTCCGGCGATCAAGGTGCCGAGCTCGAGCACCCGGATGCCGTCCAGCGGGCCGGTGACCGTCATACAGTCTCCGCGAAGTCGTGACGGGTCAGCCAGTCGGTAACGATCTCGACGGCCTGTCGCAGCTTATCGCGCTGGTCGGGGCCAGCGTAATAGTGTGTGGCGCCAGGGATTTCGTGCATCTCCTTGTCGGGGTGCCCGATCGCCTCGAAAAGCCGTCGGGTGTGGCTCGGTGTGCAGGCGTCATCGGCGAGATTACCGATCACCAGCGCCGGGATCGCGATATCGCGCCCACAGTCCACACCATCGCCGCGGGCTTCGTCGTAACTCCACTGCGAGAGCCAGCCGCGCAGCGTCGAGAAGCGGGCCAGCCCGACCGGGCTCATGTTCACCACTCGAGGATCGCCCAGGTAGCACGTCCCCGGGGTGCGTTCGTTGGGATCGACGCTTGCATCCAGCCAGCGCGGGTCGGCCATGGTGCCGTGCACCACGAACCCGAACTCGTCGTCGGGGCGGCCGCTGGCTTTCAGTTCGGCGAGCTTTTCCTTGACCCACGCGGTGATCCGCCGGTTACGGTCGATCTGAGCCTGCCGGTACCGGGCGAGAAACTCCTGGCTGTAGGGCGGCTGGTTGGGATTGTCGGGGTTGTACAGATCGAGCTCGAGATCGCGCTTGGTGGGGTCGGATTCGTCGAGAATGGATGCATCCAGCCATTCGGTCAGCGTGCCGTGCCGGCTGATGTGCGCGGCGAGCAACATGATTCCGTCGGCGGGGGGCAGCTCCAGCGTGGTGAGGTCGGGGCCGTCGCCGGACGGGCTCGACGTGATGGTCGCATGCTGAGCCTGCTGCTGGTAGAACACCGACAGCGATCCGCCACCACTCCACCCGGCCAGCACAACCTTCTGGTAGCCCAGCCGGTTTTTGGCGTCCTTGATGCAATCGCCGAGATCCTCGACCACCTTCTCCATCAGCAGCGCCGAATCCGTGCCGCGAAATCGGCTGTTGCAGTAAATGACGTGGTGGCCGGCTCGGGCCAATCCGTTGATCATCGGCAGGTATGCGCCGCCGCCGATCGGGTGCATGAACACCAGCACGGTGTCTGAGGGCTTGTCTTTCGGCTTGAGCAGATAGCTCTCCAATATGGTCAGCCCGGCTACACCACCATAGACGTCCCGGACGCCGGAATTGTTCTGGAAGGCAACGAGATAAGGGATTCGGTCGTAGTCGTACTTTACGGCTGGTTTCACGGCTTGTTCCACGGCTTGAGTGCTCCCCATGTCAGTGCTGTGCTAGGTCGTGCGCGAGCACCTCGGCCGACGGTGTCAGGCGCCGGCGGGTGTCGATGGCGATGACTTGCCAGTCGACGCGCGAATGCTCGTCAAACTTGCGACGCGCTCGTTCCCGCGCCTTTTCCGGCGCGCCATGGTGAACCCCTTGTGGCGCATGGGAAATCAGACCTGGCGGCATCGGGATGCCGTAGAGCGAGCCGCCGTGGAAGAACGCGATCTCGTCGTAGTCGACGTTGCGGTGATACCAGGGTGTGCGCTCGGTGCCGGGGATGCCTTCGGCCGGTCTGGGTAGAAAGTTCATCACATAGACGCCGGTGGCCTGCATGAACAGATGCACGGTCGGCGGCAGGTGGACACTGTCGGAGGTGATGACGTTGTAGTCGGCGATGTTGAAGGTGAACGCGAAGTTGTCGCCGCGCCAGCCTTCGACATCAATCGGATTGTGTTGGTAGTAAAGCGTCGTCGGGCCGCCCTCGTGGATGAGCCGGACCTCGTATTCGTCACGGCCGTCTCGGAAAGGATCGTCGTCTATCGGCGCCGGCTCGGGGATGGTGGCCTGCGACGGGTCGAACGGGAAGTGCCGGCCCAGCGAACCGGGCGGCGGCACCCGGAATTCGTCGCTGGCCTCGATCATCAGCAATGTGGTCTCGCGATCGGGCAGCTGGCGCCAGGTGCACGCCTTCGGGACGTAGACCCAGTCGCCCTTCCGGTAGCGCAGCGGCCCGAACTCGGTCTCCAGCAGTCCGGTGCCGTCGTGGACGAAGCACAGCAGGTCCCCGTCGACGTGACGGGTGTAGTACGGCATCGGCTCATGCCGACGGCTCAGCAGGATTCGGCAGTCGGCATTGGTGAACATCAGCAGCGGGCCGCCGTTGGCGTCGGTGGCGTCGGTGGGTTTGAGTTCGCTGGACAAGACGTCGAGGGGGCGCAGCGGTCCCACCGAGCGGTACGCGGTGGGGTCGTGGCGGCGGTAGATGTTGGCGGTCCGGCCGGTGAATCCGCCCCGGCCCAGCTCGTCGTCTTTGAGTCCGTCGAGGTCGGCGTGCAGGCGCCGCGGTGTCTTACCTTTTCGCAGGTGGACGAAGGATTCCATGCTGGCTCCCGAGTTTGGGTCGCTAGAAAACTAAAAGTGACATTACTTTTCCTTTTATTCGGGCACAAGAGCCGCCGCACGGTCAGCGTCTTAATCGCGGACGCGCAGCACGACTTTCCCCTTGGCGGTGCGATTCTCCAGCGAGGCGACCGCGGCCGCGGCTTCGTCCAGCGGGTAGACCGCGGGTTCGGGAGGAGGCAGCCGGCCGGAGCTGAGCAGTCCCTCGAGCTGGGCCCATTGCTCGGCGAGCGCATCGGGGTGCGACAGGGTCCAGGCGCCCCAGCCAACACCGACTACGTCAATGTTGTTGAGCAGCAGCCGGTTTACCTTCACCGTCGGTATCTCACCGCCGGTGAAGCCGACAACCAGCAGGCGTCCCCCGGGGGCCAGCGAACGCAGCGAATCGGTGAACCGGTCGCCGCCGACCGGGTCGACGACGATGTCGACGCCGCGGCCGCTGGTCAACTCCTTTACCGCGTCCTTGAAGCCTTCGGCCAACACCACGTCGGTCGCGCCGGCCGCTGTGGCGATCTGGCCCTTCTCCTCGGTGCTCACTACCGCGATGGTGCGGGACGCCCCGAGCACCGATGCCAGCCGCAGCGTCGACGTTCCGATCCCGCCGGCTGCGCCATGCACCAGCACCGTCTCGCCCTGCTGTAGCCGGCCCCGGACATTCAGCGCGAAGTACACGGTCAAGTCGTTGAACAACAGGCCGGCGCCGGCTTCGAAGGACACGTTGTCCGGCAGCTTGAACGCTCGGTCGGGCTGCAGGAGCGCGACTTCCGCCATCCCGCCGGTGAGCATGGTCAGCCCGACGACTCTGTCGCCGGGCTGTACATGCGTGTTGTCCGGTGCCGATCGCACCACCCCGGCAATTTCTGCTCCGAGCACAAACGGCGGCTCCGGCCGGTATTGATACAGGCCCCGGGTGAGCAGTGCGTCCGGGAATGCCGCGCCGGCAGCGTGCACGTCGACAACCACGCCGTCGCCGGTCGGTTCGTCGACATCGGTCACCTCGACGCCGTCTGGCCCATCGAGCCGAGTCACCTGTACCGCGCGCATATCGCCTCCGTCATCAGGGCCGAGATCTTCCGGCCGGCGGTTCACTAGCCTACTGGCGCTCCTTGGCTCAGAATCCGCCGGCGACCCGCACCACCGCCCGGCCGGAGAATGCGCCGGCGCGCACCTGATCAATCACGCTGACGACGTCTTTGACGTCGACATCGCTGATGACCGAGTCCAGATGACGCGGCCGCAACGAGTCGCCCAGCAGCGTCCACAACTTGCGGCGTGGGCCGATCGGCAACTGCACCGAGTCCATCCCCAGCAGCGCGACGCCGCGCAGGATGAACGGCATCACCGTGGTGTGCAGGGCCGGACCGCCGGTGAGCCCGCTGGCGGCCACCGCCCCGCCGTAGTCGACGGCGCTGAGCACATCGGCCAGCGTCGCGCCGCCCACGCAGTCCACCGCCCCAGCCCAGCGCGCCTTGGCCAGTGGTCGCGGTTTGGCGTCGGGATCGGCGGGCAGCCGACCGATAACCTCGGCGGCGCCAAGCTCTTTGAGTAGCCCGGCGGCCTTGTCTTTACCGCTGGATGCCACCACCCGATAGCCGGCGGCGGCCAGCAGGTCCACGCTGACCGAGCCGACCCCGCCGGAGGCGCCGGTGACGACGACGGATCCCGCGTCGGGTGCGATGCCCCAGTCGATCAGCGCTTGCACGCTCATCGCGGCGGTGAACCCGGCGGTTCCGATCGCAGCGCCCTCATGCGGATTCAATGCGCCGAGCGCCACCACCTGGTCCGCTGGCAGCCGAGCGTATTCGGCGTAGCCGCCGTGGTGGCCGGTACCGATCTGATACCCGTGGGCCAGCACTTTGTCGCCGACCGCGAAGTCGGCCGACAGCGACTCGACGACCTCGCCGGTCAGGTCGACACCGGGTACCAACGGGTAATTGCGCACCACGCCGCCGTTCGGTGTCAGTGCCAGCGCGTCTTTGAAGTTGACGCTCGAATACAGCACCCGGATCGTCACCTCACCGGGCGGTAGGTCGGATGGGCTCAGTGTCTCGACCGACGCGGTGATTCGGTCACCATCTTGGCGTGCGACGAGCGCTTGGAAAGTGTCCATTCCTCGACGCTAACCTCACCCTATGGAGTCCTTTCCACTTGGTCGCTATTCGGTCGCCCGTATCGGGTTCGGGGCGATGCAACTGCCCGGTCCCGGTGTGTTCGGCCCGCCGCGGGACCGCGATGAGGCGCTTGCGGTGCTGCGTCGCGCCGTCGAGCTGGGCGTGGACCATATCGACACCGCTCAGTTCTATGGCCCCGACGTCGCCAACGAGCTCATCCGCGAGGCGCTTTATCCGTACCCGGAGAATCTGGCCCTGGTAAGCAAGGTCGGCGGGCGTCGCGACGACACCGGCGCCTGGCTCCCGGTCGCCGAGGCCGCCGACTTGCGCCGTGACATCGAAGCCAATCTGCTCACTCTCGGCGTCGGCCAGCTGGCCGCGGTCAACCTGCGACTGTTCGAGAGCGACGGGCCAGATGAACTGTTCGACGATCAGCTGTCGGTCATGATCCAAGCCCGTGACGAGGGATTGATCGGCGGAATCGGGCTGAGCAACATCAATCGCGAGCACCTACTGCACGCCCTGGAGCGTACCGAGATCGCCTGTGTGCAAAACGCTTTCAACCTCGTTCACCGTGAGTCGGCTGTGGTGCTTGAGGAATGCACAGCGCGGGGAATCGCGTTCGTTCCGTTCTTCCCGCTGGGGGCCGCTTTCATGCAGCCGAACCCAGTTCTGGGCAGCGCGCTTGTGCAGGAGATCGCCGAGCGACTCGGGCGCACCCCGGCCCAGGTCGCATTGGCATGGACGCTGAGCGTGGCACCCAATGTGCTGCTCATTCCGGGTACTTCGTCCGTGCGACACCTGGAGGAGAACTTGGACGTCGCCTCGATTGAGCTCGACGAGCAAAGCCGCGAGCAGCTGACCGCAGTCGCTGGTTGATGGCGGCACGCGTTAGACCCGCGACCGCCGCCGATGCCGCGGCGTGCGTCGAGATCTACCGCCCGTACGTGCTGGACACCGTGATCACGTTTGAGACGGACGTGCCGACGGTCGAGGAAATGGCAGACCGCATCGTCGACGCGCGTGTGATGCACGAATGGCTGGTGCTCGAGGTCGACGGAGAAGTCACCGGTTACGCCTATGCACGCCAGTTCAATTCGCGTGCTGCCTACCAGTGGTCGGTCGAGACGAGCGTCTACCTCGCGCAGGACCGGCTGCGCTCCGGCGGTGGCCGGATGCTCTACGCCGAACTGCTGCGCCGGCTCACCGAACGCGGTTTTCGGCGAGCGTTCGCCGGCATCGCTCAACCCAACGATGCCAGCAACGCACTGCATCAGGCGTTTGGCTTTCGGCGCGCGGGACATTACCGGCGCGTCGGATGGAAACACGGCGCGTGGCACGACGTGCAGTGGTGGCAGCTCGACCTACTCGGGCCCGATGACGAGGCCGACCCTCCGCACCCGATCGCTACTTGAGCTCAGACGACGGGAGGCCGAGCAGGCGGCGCGGTGAAGACGAGGGTCAGCACGATCTGCAGTGTCCATAGCAGGGCGTTCATCGTTGTCTGTTTCTCTGGTGGTGTCGATAGGGTGAATTGTGTTGCTTTGCTTAGGCGTTGACTTCGGCAGGCGCTGCGGCTGCGTGCATGCCGCGCACACTGGCGATGATGTCTGCGGGGTCGCTCGCGTCGGTGCCGCTCCAGGCGATGTGCAGATCTGGTCGGACCAGGACCAGCCGGTGCTGGTAGAGGGCGGCAAGCGCGGGATCGGTGAGTGTCAGATGCCTAATCGGCAGGCCGACACGAGCGGCCTCGCTGAGCAGGCGGGATGATTGGTTGTTGTCGTCTAGCGCGTCGACCAGGGTGAATTCTGCGCCGAATTGGTCGAATAGCGTGTCTTGCTCGCCTAGCGCAACATTGGGGGCGCGGTGGCCGGGGCGCACGGTGGGCGCGAAGGTTCGGCGGTCCCACGGTGGGGTGGCGCTACCGTCGGTGACCACCACTGGTGAGTTGTCGTAGCGCACGTCGAGTTCGATACCGAGGCTGAGGTTTTCGGCGTCATGGGTGGCGAGGAACTGTGCCAGATGTTGGCGGTGCGCTTGTCCGGTTTGATTGTCCTCATCGAAGAGTTGCGGGTCGACCATGTCGCGGTATTGCAGAATAACCATCGCGTTTTCCACACAGGCGTTGCGGTTGCGGTCCGCGATCGGGCGTCGTTCGATCGCGTAACTGGCCAGCAGCGCGGGGCCGCCCCATCCTCGGATTGTCGCGGCGAGTTTCCACCCGAGGTTGACCGCGTCACCGAGTCCGGTGTTCATGCCGTATCCACCGGTGGGGATCATCGTGTGCACCGCATCGCCGGCCAGGAGGATCCGGTCACGGCCGTAGGAGTCGGCCAGCATTGCGTTGGGTCGCCACACACTGGACGCGAGGACGTCGTCGATAACGATCGGGCGACCCAGGGCGCAGGCGACGAATTCTCGGGGATCACCGATCGGATCGGGATCGTCGATCTCTGCACCGAGGTCTAGGTGCAAAGTCCAGGTGTCAATCTCGTTTTGGGCGATCAGCACCGCACCGTTGGACGTGTACAGATGCCAGAACTGGCCCAGGGCATGCAGATTCATCAAGTCCAAGGAGCGGAAATGAACCAGGGCGAAGGTCGTGAAATCTTTCATCCCGTCCATTTCGATGCCCAGTTCGCTGCGAACTCGGCTGGACGCGCCGTCGCAGCCGACGAGGTAATCGGCGTGGACGGTGACGGTATTGCCGTCGCTGTCGGCCAACTGGGCGGCCACTACTTCGCCGATTTGCGTGCAACTTTGCATCCGCCATCCTTGTTGGACGTCGACGAGCGGGTCGCGGTGGGCGCGGTCCATCATCATCGCCTCGAAAATTGCCTGTGAGCAGCGCTGCCAGGGTTGGCCCGGCACGCTGCCATCGGCGGTCGCGGTGATGATGCCGCGCTGCTCGTCCACCGACGGCAGCCGCCAGCGCCCGTGGACGGGCCCGCCAAGGCCACCAGCGAAGATGACGTCGAAGGAATGCCGGGCGCCCACCCCGACCGCCCGCAGTTCGGCGTCGACGCCCAGGCGGCGCAGCAGTTCCATGCTCGCGCCGTTGGTGATGTCCATTTTCGGAAACAGCGTGGTGTGCTCGTTGCGTTCGGCCAGCATGCTGGCGACCCCATGGCGGGCCAGCTCGGCGGCTAGGACCAGGCCGGTCGGCCCGCCCCCGACGATCAGGACGGGGACATGCAGCGGTTCAGTCATTGCGGTTGCTCCTGGGGCTCTGGATCTGAGTCAGAACTTAAGACTTAAATTGCTGACTGTCAATATATAAATGGACACATGATATGGCATGCTGGTTGGGTGCTCGCTGAAACCAAGCCCGAGCGACCGCGCGGGCGTCCAAAGGCGTCGGATTCGATGCCGATCGAGGAGATCCTGGAAAAGGCGCTGACCATGTTCGCCACGGTCGGATACGACGGGATGTCGCTGCGGACCCTGAACCGGGAGCTAGGTGTCAGTCACAACCTGATCTATCAGCGCTTCGGCACCAAAGAGGAACTGTGGCGGGCGGCGGTCGACTTCGGCTTCGGCCGCCTGATGCGCCACATGCAGGGCTTGTTCGACCCGACACTTAGTGAACCGCTCGAGCAGCTGCGGCTGGCGGTGCACCGATTCGTGGTGTTCTCGGCCGATCATCCGGAACTGGTCGCGTTGATGAACATCGAGGGCCGTCAGGACACCGACCGTCTGGCCTACATCTATGACACCTACGTCGAGCCAATGCTCACCGACGTCGCCCGGCTGCTCGTCCACCTGGCCGACGAAGGAGTGATCCGCCCAATTCCGTTGCGAACCTTTCATTTCCTACTGGCTCATGGCGCCACTGCACCCCATGCGCTAGTGCCGCTGGCTACCAAGTTCGACGCGGCTTCACCATTCGAGCCCTCCGCAGTCGAGGAACATGCGCAGCTGGTTTCCACCCTCCTGGTGGATGGCTTGCGGCTGTGACTCGACGAACTACTTGAGCTCAGACGACGAGAGGCCCAGCAGGCGGCGGGCAACCACCAGCTGCTGGATCTGCTGAGTGCCCTCGAAGATGTCCATGATCTTGGAGTCGCGTGCCCACTTCTCGAACAGTGTTTGCTCGGAATAGCCTGTGGTGCCGACTAATTCGACGGCCTTGAGGGTGATGTCGCTGCCCACTCGGCCGGCCTTGGCCTTGGCCATGGACGCTTCTTTGGAGTTGGGGATCTTGTTGTCCGCCTGCCATGCCGCGCGCAGGGTCAGCTGATAGCTGGCCTCCCAGTCGGCCTCCATCCGCAGGAATTCCGCCGCGGCTGCGCTTTGGACGTGTGACGGCCTGTCGTAGGAGATCTCCACGCCGGCCTCGGTCAGGATCTTGCGCAGTTCTTCCAACGTCGCCCGGCCGATACCGATGGCCATCGCGGCTACCACCGGCCGGGTGTTGTCGAAGGTCTCCATGACTCCGGAGAACCCTTTGCCCGACTCGATTTCGGGGTTACCCAGCAGGTTGTCCTTCGGTATCCGTGCGTTGTCGAACCGGATGACGGCGGTGTCGGAGCCTTTGACTCCGAGCTTGTCCTCCAGCCGCTCAACGGTGACGCCGGGATGTTCCCGCGGCACGATGAACGATTTGATCGCCGGACGGCCCAGTGACTTGTCCAGCGTTGCCCACACCACGATGTGAGTGGCGCGCGAACCCGCAGTGACGAAGATCTTTTCGCCGTTGATCACGTACTCGTCGCCGTCGAGCGTGGCGGTGGTGGACACCGCCGCCGAGTCGGATCCGAAGCCCGGCTCGGTGATCGCCATCGCCGCCCACACCCTGCCCAACCGCCGCAGTTGCTCGTCGGTGGCCATACCGGAGATCGCGGCGTTGCCCAGGCCTTGATAGGGCATCGACAGCATCATCGCCGCGTCGCCCCAGCTGGCTTCCATGGTCTGTAGCACCGCAGCCATGTTGGCGCCGTTGCGGTTTTCTTCCTTGCTTTCGCTGCTACGGAACGCCTCGGCCCCGGCGAGACCCAGGGCGTTGGATTCGGTTGCTCCCTCGAAGAGGTTGGCCAGCGTGTCCAGTTCGACCGGATACGCGTGCTCTTTGATGTCGTACTTGCGGGCGATCGGCCGCATCATCTCCGCGGCGCCCTGATGTGCCTTGTCGATCACCGCTTGCATTTTGCGGGGCAGTTCCAGATTGATTGCCATGATTGATCTTTCGTTAGATGACGACGACCTAGATAACTACGACGCCCTCGGCCACGCCGATGGCCCGCAGGTCGCGGTACCAGCGCTCGACCGGATGTTCTTTCGTGTAGCCGTGGCCGCCGAGCAATTGCACGCCGTCGAGACCGATCTGCATGCCCTTGTCGGCGCCGAGCCGCTTGGCCAGTGCCGCTTCCCGGATGAACGGGAGGCCCTGTTCGGCGCGTGCCGCGCCGCGCCAGGTGATCAGCCGCAGCCCGTCCAATTCGATGGCGATGTTGGCGCACATGAACGCTACGGCCTGACGGCGGGCGATCGGCTCGCCGAATGCTTCGCGTTCCTTCACGTACGGCACGACGTAGTCGAGTACCGCGTGCGACGTCCCGACCGCCAGCGCCGCCCAGCCCAGCCGCGACAGCGCGAGCGCCTCGGAGTAGTCGTGGTCGGTCGCGTCGTCCTCGCCCAGCCGGGCATTCAGCGGCACCGACACACCGGCGAGCTCGATCTGGCCCAGCGCCGCAGAACGAATCCCCATGCTCGGATCCGCCTTGACGGTAAGGCCTTTGGCGGACGGCTCGACGATGAACAGCGCCGGCTTGCCGTTCAGTTGCGCGCCGACGATGAACAGCTCGGCGTCGGCCGCGGCCGGCACCAACGACTTCACGCCGTCGAGCCGGTATCCGCTCGGTGTGCGCACGGCGGTGGTCTTCAGCCGGGTGGGATCGAACAGCGGCTGCGGCTCGGCGATGGCCACACAAGCCTGTGGGACATTCTCGCCGGCGAACTCGGGCAGGTAGGTGGCCTGCTGGTCCGCGCTGCCCCAGTGGGTCAGTGCGGACGCCACGCCCCCCGGCGCCAGGATCGGCAGTGCCAGACCCATATCGCCATAGGCCAGGGCCTCGGCCACCAGCACGTTGGTCACGCTGGAGCGGTGCGCGGCGATGCCTTCGAAGTCTTCGGGGATGTTGATCGCGGTGATGCCCAACTCGGCGGCCTTGGCGATCAGATCCGGCGGGTACGTCGCGGCCTCGTCGGCGTCGTGAGCCGCGGGTCGCAGTACTTCTTCGGCGAACTCCTCGAGTGTCTCGACGATCATCTTCTGCTCATCGTCGGGCGTCAGGTCGTAGCAGTCCTTGCCGCTGGACTTGAGCCGGGTCGGTCCGCCGCGCAGGTTCTGAATCCGCTTGAACTGTCGGGTAGTGCTGGCGGCAGTGGAGAAGATCGTCTTGGTGCCGTAGCGCAGGCCGCGGTTGAGCGGGTCGCGCAGATGGTATTTGTCCAGGAACTCCTGCCCGACGAGCGGGGTGAGCAGCGCGATGGCGATGTCGATGCCCGTCCGTTTGTGCGGTTGCAGCCCCACGCCGGTCTTGCGGTCGCGCCGTCTCAAGCGTGAGCGGGACGATTGTGAAGTCTGTTTTGAACCGGAACCAGTGTCGGTCATTTCAGCAGCCTCGGTCGTTGGGGCAAATGCGGATAAGCCTATCTTACTCCGGAGTAAGATAGGTAGGTCTGCCTGCTAACCAATTCACACCGTTTCGTCGCCGATGCGGCCGAGCACCTGTTCATGCAGCAGGCCGTTGGTCGCGACGGCGCTGCCGCGGTGCGGGCCCGCGGTGCCGTCCAAGCCGGTGAACGTCCCGCCCGCCTCCCGCACCAGGATGTCGAGGGCCGCGAGGTCCCACACGGACACCTCTGGCTCGGCGGCGATATCGACGGCCCCCTCGGCAACCAGGCAATAAGACAAAAAGTCGCCGAAGGCGCGTACCCGCCACACCGCATCGGTGAGCTCGATGAAGCGGTCTCGCAAACCGCGCTGCGCCCATCCCGACAGGCTGGAGAACGACAGGCTGGCCGAACCCAGCTGTGCCACCGACGAGACCGACAGCCGGCGCGGCGAAGCGCCGTCGACCGCGATGAAGGCCCCTTGGTCGCGGGCCGCCCACCACCGACGTTGCAGCGCGGGCGCACTCACGACACCGACCGAGGGGACGCCGTCTTCGACCAACGCGATCAAACTGGCCCATACCGGCACCCCGCGCACGAAGTTCTTGGTGCCGTCGATCGGGTCGATGATCCATTGCCGCCCGGTGAAGGTGATGGTTCCGCCGAACTCCTCGCCGACGACGCTGTCGTCCGGCCGTTCGCGCCCGAGCACCTCACGCAGGTCGGCTTCGACTGCCCGATCGGCGTCGGTAACCGGCGTCAGATCCGGTTTGGTATCGATGCGCAGGTCGAGTGCGCCGAACCGGGCGCGAGTCAGCGTGTCTGCATGGTCGGCCAGCGTCAGTGCCAGCGCCAGATCGTCCCGGCTCATGCCAGCAGTCCTACCATGGCCCTAACCTGAATGAGTGTGGGAATTCGGGTTGCTGCTCCTACTGGTGGCGGTCTTGGTGGTCGTCCTTGCCCAACGGTTCGTCCCGCGCGGCCCGCGCGGTGAGCTGGCGAGCGGCACGCTGCTGGTGACCGGAGTCAGCCCACGACCGGACGCAATCGGCGAGCAATACGTCACCATCGCCGGTGTTATCAACGGACCCACCCTCAACGAGTACTCCGTGTATCAGCGCATGGCGGTCGACGTCGACGCGTGGCCGACTGTGGGCCAACTGATGCCGGTGTTGTATTCGACCAAGAATCCCAACAATTGGAAGTTCGCGCCGCCCGAGCCGCCTGTCGGCTAGGGCCTGCGTCACCCGGCCGCCGGCGAGCGTGGCATCACCCTGAGCCGGGCGCCGTAACGGTGGGACGACGGTGGTGGCTCGCGAGACCGTTCCTCCTGGCATCCCGGGTATGCCTGGCATTCCGGACCCGGATCCGGCAAGCTTGCCGCTCTCCGGGAGGGTCGGTAATCCGCAATCTTTCCCTGGCGCACTCTCTGGCGTCGACGCTACGGAGAATCCGCGTGGGACAGTAGGGACCCCAGGTATTTCGTTGCCCGTCCTGAGCTGGCATTCTGATGACATGGCGCGGGAAATCGATCCGATCCGGGCGAAGAGTGCCCTCGCAGTGATCAAGCAGAACCCCGGGATAGTGCTCTTCGCGGTGTCACCGGGGCTCGTGGCGTTGGGCGTTATCTGGTGGCTCGCCGGCGCTGGCTGGGCCATCGCCGCGGCCATCCTGCTGCTGATCGCAGGCGCGGCCGTCGTCATCTTGAAACGCTGACGCTGTCAACATGCGCTCGTGGTGGGGCTGGGGCACCGTCGAAGACGCGCTTTCGGAGCGGGAAACACACGACCTGGTCTCACGCGTCGCGGCGCTGCTACCCGGGCACGACCTGACCGATCACCAGCCGCCGGACCCGAACACGCTCGGATTGGCCAAGCCACGGATAACTCCGCCATCATCGCTGGCCGACCTGTGTTCGGTCGACCCCGTCGATCGAGCGGCCCACACGCACGGCAAGGCTTTTCGGGACGTCGTGCGCAACCTGCACGGCCGCCTCGACCATTCGCCTGACCTTGTCGTGCGACCGCGCCGGGAGCAGGACGTCGTCGACGTGCTCGATTGGTGTGCGCGCCAAGGAATCTCGGTCATCCCTTACGGCGGCGGCAGCTCGGTGGTCGGCGGCGTCGAGCCACGGTTTGACGGGCCAGCGGTCACCGTGGACACCACTGCCATGAGTGCCGTGCTCGAGATCGACCAGACCAGTCGCTCCGCCCGAATCCAGGCCGGCGCCCTCGGGCCGGCGATCGAAAACCGGCTACGCCCATACGATTTGACGCTGCGGCATTTTCCGCAGTCGTTCGGGTTCTCCAGCCTCGGCGGCTGGCTTGCCACTCGCGCCGGCGGGCACTTCGCCACGCTCTATACCCATATCGACGACCTGACCGAATCGCTGCGGGTCGTCACCCCGGCGGGGGTGAGCGAGTCCCGGCGGCTGCCCGGATCCGGTGCCGGGCCGTCCCCGGACCGACTGTTTCTCGGCTCCGAGGGCACCCTCGGCATCATCACCGAGGCCTGGACGCGGTTGCAAAACCGGCCAAAGTGGCAGGTCACCGCGTCGTTGGCGTTCGACGACTGGTCCGCTGCGCTCGCCGCGACCCGCACGATCGCACAGGCCGGGCTCTACCCGTCCAACTGCCGACTACTGGACCCGGCCGAGGCATTGCTGAACGCCGGCGCCGCGGTCGGAGGAGGGATGCTGGTGCTGGCCTTCGAATCGGCCGACCATCCCGTAGACCCGTGGCTCGACCGGGCCTTGGAGATCGTCGCCGAACACGGCGGCGCCCTGACCGCGCGGCGTAGCCGCGAAACCGCAAGCGAGGCAACGAAAAACAGCGCGGCAGATGCTTCCGGGAACTGGCGCTCGGCTTTCCTGCGCATGCCCTACCAGCGCGACGCCCTTGCCCGCCGCAGCGTCATCGCCGAGACGTTCGAGACGGCATGCACCTGGGACAGATTCGAGGACCTGCACGACGCGGTGACCGAGGCGGCCCGAGCGTCGATCGAACGGATCTGTCAGGCCGGCGTGGTGACCTGTCGCTTCACCCACGTCTATCCCGACGGCCCGGCCCCCTATTACGGCATCTATGCCGGCGGGCGCTGGGACTCCCTGGACGCACAGTGGGACGAGATCAAGGCCGCCGTGTCCGAGGCGATCATCGCCGCCGGCGGCACCATCACTCACCACCACGCCGTCGGCCGCGATCACCGCCCGTGGTACGACCGGCAGCGGCCCGATCCGTTCGCGGTGGCGCTGCGCGCGGCGAAGTCCGCGCTCGACCCGGCCGGGATTCTCAACCCCGGGGTGCTCGTCGATCCGTGATCAGCCGTGGCTGACGCGCAATAGCTTCTCCAGGCTCGGCAGTTTGACCCGCGGGCGCCCGTGCGGCTCCCCGGCGGCTCGCTCATGGCGATCGATGATCTCCCAGTGAGCGGAGGTGACCAGCTTCGGCTGCCGTGAGGCCAGCCAGTCAGTCAGCTTGTCGGCATGATCTTCCGGGAAGTCGGCCAGTTCGTCCTCTGTAGCGCCGGTCAGATCGGCCATCAGCGTGTCGACGGTGTCCTGGGAGTCCTTCTTATTGGTGCCGATCACACCGGTGGGCCCGCGCTTGATCCATCCAACGACGTATTCGTTGCGGCTGCCCTCAACCCGGCCGTGGGCGTTGGGGATGGTCGCGCTTTTGTCGTCAAACGGCAGTCCCGGGGTGGGCACACCGCGGTAGCCGACCGACCGTACGACCAACTGAACCGGGAGTTCCTCGCGCTCGCCGGTGTCCTTGGCGGATACCCGCCCGCTCTGATCGGTGACCAATTCGTTGCGGCCGAGCACGATCTGCTCCACCTTGTCGTCGCCTTTGATCTCGATCGGGGAAGTCAAGAACCGGAACACCATGCGACGGTGTCCCGGGCGGGGCTCGCGGCCCGCGTAGTCGCGCAGCACCTTGATGTTCTGTTTGCAGATCTTGCCCACCGCGGTGGCATCCTCGTCGGTGATGCCCTCCAGGTCCGCGGGATCGACGATCACATCGACCCCTTCGAGGTCTGCCAACTCGCGCAACTCGAGCGTGGTGAAAGCGGTCTGCAGCGGCCCGCGCCGCCCGGCGATGACCACTTCTTCCACACCGCATGGGCGCAGCGATTCCAGAGCGTGATCGGCGATATCGGTTTGTGCCAGCTCGCCGGGGTCGGTGACCAGGATGCGTGCGACATCGAGTGCGACGTTGCCATTACCAATAACAACTGCCCGGGCACCCGACAGATCGGGTGATATCTGCTCAAAGTTGGGATGCGCGTTGTACCAGCCGACGAAATCGACGGCGGCGACACTGCCCGGCAGGTCCTCACCGGGAATGTTGAGCGCGCGGTCCGACTGTGCCCCGACGGCGTAGATCACGGCGTCATAGTGCTCGGCGAGTTCGGCGGCCTCGATGTGTTCGCCCACAACCACGTTGCCGAAGAAACGGAACCGGGGATCGTCGGCGGTTTTCTCGAATTGTTTGCTGATCGATTTGATCTTGGGGTGATCGGGCGCGACGCCGGAGCGCACCAGCCCCCACGGCGTCGGCAGCATCTCGAGCATGTCGACGACCACGTCGATGTCGTCGGAGCTGTCGGCGGCTTTCAGCAACGATGCTGCGGCGAAGAACCCCGACGGTCCGGAGCCGACGATCGCGACGTGATAAGGGCGCATACTCGAGCCTTCTGTTCATGCCGGCTACGCGCAAGGGGGCTGAGAAAGCGCTGGGCGGCGCGGTCGCGGGCGCACATACTGGTCACTTGATGCTAAACGCTGATCCCGCGCACCTGGCCAGAGTGCCGCTAGTCGCGACCTGAGCGTTCGCTGCGGATCAGGGCGCCGGTAACGTGGGCGGCTGTGGAACCCGACCGTCAAGCCGATATCGCCGCCCTTGACTCCACCCTGATCACGGTGGAGCGGGTGCTCGATGTCGACGGTCTGCGCAGCCGCATCGAGAAGCTCGAGCACGAGGCGTCCGACCCGAAACTGTGGGACGACCAGGCCCGCGCGCAGCGTGTAACGAGTGAGTTATCCCACACACAGGGCGAGCTGCGCCGGATCGGGGAGTTGCGGCAGCGCCTTGATGACCTGCCGGTGCTCTACGAGCTCGCAGCCGAGGGGGGCGAAGGTGCCGCCGACGCCCTCACCGAGGCCGATGCCGAACTCAAGGCGCTGCGCGCCGATATTGAAGCCACCGAGGTGCGCACCCTGCTCTCGGGCGAGTACGATGAGCGCGAGGCGCTGCTCACCATCCGTTCCGGCGCTGGCGGGGTGGACGCCGCCGACTGGGCCGAGATGCTGATGCGGATGTATATCCGTTGGGCCGAGCAACACAAGTATCCCGTCGAGGTGTTCGACACCTCCTACGCGGAAGAAGCCGGGATCAAAAGCGCGACCTTTGCCGTGCACGCGCCGTTCGCCTATGGCACGTTGTCCGTCGAACAGGGCACCCACCGGCTGGTGCGAATCAGCCCGTTCGACAACCAGAGCCGGCGTCAGACGTCGTTCGCCGAAGTCGAGGTGCTTCCGGTGGTTGAAACCACCGATCACATCGACATTCCGGAAGGCGATGTGCGCGTGGACGTCTACCGATCCAGCGGGCCCGGCGGTCAGTCGGTGAACACCACCGACTCCGCGGTTCGTCTGACGCATATCCCTACGGGTATCGTCGTGACTTGTCAGAACGAAAAGTCGCAACTGCAGAACAAAGTTTCGGCGATGCGAGTGCTCCAAGCAAAGTTGTTGGAGCGCAAGCGATCAGAAGAGCGTGCTGAGCTGGACGCGTTGAAAGGCGAAGGCGGCAGCTCCTGGGGAAACCAGATGCGCTCCTACGTACTACACCCGTATCAGATGGTCAAGGATCTGCGAACCGAGTACGAGGTGGGCAATCCGGCGGCCGTTCTGGACGGAGACATCGACGGGTTCCTGGAAGCAGGAATCCGGTGGCGCAACCGAAAAGATGACGACTAACAAAACTATTCTTGCTATGGCAATGACGCAGCGCTGGCACGACTTCTGGCGCGGCGAGATCGGTGAATGGATCGTCAGCCGGGGTCTGCGGATCGTCATGCTGCTGATCGCGGCGGTGCTGGCGGTCCGCTTCGTCACCTGGGTGGCGCAACGAGTGACCCGGCGGCTCGACGTCGGCTTTGCCGAAAGCGACGCGTTGGTGCGCTCGGAGGCGACCAAACACCGCCAAGCCGTGGCGTCGGTGATTTCCTGGGTGTCGATCGTCATCATCGCCATCTCGGTCATCGTTCAGATCGGCGACGTTCTGCAGTTTTCCGTTGGGGGCCTGGTGGCGCCGGCCACTGTGCTGGGTGCCGCGCTGGGCTTCGGTGCTCAGCGGGTGGTCCAGGATCTACTCGCCGGTTTTTTCATCATCGTCGAGAAGCAGTACGGCTTCGGTGACCTCGTCTCGTTGACGGTAGGGGGCATCGCCGCCGAGGCGCGCGGCACCGTCGAGGACGTGACGTTGCGGGTGACCAGGCTGCGGTCCTCTGATGGCGAGGTGTTCACCATCCCCAACGGCCAGATCGTCAAAACGGTGAACCTGTCCAAGGACTGGGCACGCGCAGTGGTGGACATCCCGGTGTCGACCAGCGCCGACCTCAACCGGGTCAACGAGGTCTTGCACCAGGAGTGTGAGCGCGCTCTCGACAACCCATTGCTGGGTGAGTTGCTGTTGGATGCGCCCACCGTGATGGGTGTGGAAAGTATCGCGGTCGACACCGTCACGCTGCGTGTGGTGGCCCGCACGCTACCCGGCAAGCAGTTCGAGGCGGGCCGGCAGTTGCGGGTGCTGGTCATCCGGGCGCTCGCACGTGCCGGCATCGTGACGGCGGCCGACGCGACGGTGGGTCTTGTCGACGCTACCGGCGTGCCTCCAGAGCAGGTCGCTGAGGAGAAAACCCGCGAAAAAGCCGAGGGTGCGGTGCAGCACCGGTGAAGTTCACGCTGAATGTCCTCGAGAAGCGCAGCGACGAGGAGCAACGGCGCTGGCCGAACTACATGTTCGGCGGGCGGATGCGCACCTCGACGCTGGTGTTGATTGTCGCGTTCCTGGCGGTGTGGTGGGTTTACGACGTCTACCGCCCGGAACCCGCTCCCAAGTCGCCGCCCGCGCAGGTGGTGCCGCCGGGTTTCGTGCCTGACCCCAACTACACCTGGGTGCCGCGCAGCAAGGTGCAGCAGCCACCAACCGTCACGGTCACGCCGACCCCGACCACCACCCCGCCGCCCCCACCACCGCCACCGACGGTGACCACGACCACACCGCCGCCGCCGTTCGTGCTGCCGACGCCGCCATGTTTGCTGCCGCCGCCCTTCTGCCCGCCGAGTGCAAGCCCATCACCAGCACTGCAGCTACCCCAACCGGGGCCCGGTCCCTCGCCGACATCGACGCCACCCGCCAGTTGATCGTCGCGAGCCAGCGAAATTCACCGCTACACTGGCGTGCCGTGATGATCACCCTGGACCATGTCAGCAAGAAGTACAAAGCGTCGGCGCGTCCGGCGTTGGACGACATCAACGTCAAAATCGACAAGGGTGAATTCGTCTTCCTGATCGGTCCCTCGGGTTCGGGCAAATCGACGTTCATGCGGCTGCTGCTGGCCGAGGAGTCGCCGAACACCGGTGACATCCGGGTGTCGAAGTTCCACGTCAACGAGCTGGCGGGCCGGCATGTACCGAAGCTGCGTCAGGTACTCGGCTGCGTATTTCAGGACTTCCGGCTGCTTCAGCAAAAGACGGTGTTTGAAAACGTCGCTTTCGCGCTGGAAGTCATCGGCAAACGCAGGGAGGCGATCAATCGGGTGGTGCCCGATGTGCTCGAGACGGTCGGCCTGTCCGGTAAGGCCAACCGGCTGCCGCACGAGCTGTCCGGCGGCGAGCAGCAACGGGTAGCGATCGCCCGCGCCTTCGTCAACCGGCCCCTGGTACTGCTGGCCGACGAGCCCACTGGCAACCTCGACCCAGACACCAGCAAGGACATCATGGATTTGTTGGAGCGGATCAACCGCACCGGCACGACGGTGCTGATGGCGACGCACGACCACCACATCGTCGACTCGATGCGGCAGCGGGTCGTCGAGTTGTCTTTGGGCAGGCTGGTTCGCGACGAGCAGCGCGGCATCTACGGGATGGATCGCTAAGTGCGCTTCGGTTTCCTGCTCAACGAGGTCCTGACCGGCCTTCGTCGCAATATCACCATGACGACCGCGATGATCCTGACGACCGCCATCTCGATCGGCTTGTTCGGCGGCGGTCTGTTGGTAGTCCTGTTGGCCGACCACTCGCGCGCCATCTACCTCGACCGCGTCGAAACGCAGGTATTTCTCACCGAAGACGTCTCCGCCAACGACCCGGCGTGCGGTACCAACCCGTGCAAGGCGCTGCGGGAGACGATCGAAAAGCGACAGGACGTCAAATCCGTGCGATTCCTCAATCGCCAGGACGCTTACGAGGACGCCATCCGGAAGTTTCCGCAATACAAGGACGTTGCCGGAAAGGATTCCTTCCCAGCGTCGTTCATCGTCAAGCTGAATAACCCCGAGCAGCACAAGGACTTTGACTCCGCGATGCAGGCCCAGCCGGGGGTGCTTTCGGTGCTCAATCAAAAGGACCTGATCGACCGGCTGTTCGCGGTCCTGGATGGCTTGAGCAACGCCGCGTTCGCCGTCGCCCTGGTCCAGGCCGTCGGTGCGATTCTATTGATTGCCAATATGGTTCAGGTCGCGGCGTATACGCGGCGCACCGAAATCGGGATCATGCGACTAGTCGGGGCCAGCCGCTGGTATACCCAGCTGCCGTTCCTGGTGGAGGCGATGGTCGCCGCGGCTGTCGGTGTGGGCATCGCGATCGTCGGCCTGATCGTGGTGCGGGCGTTCTTCCTGGACAACGCACTAAACCAGTTCTACCAAGCCAACTTGATCGCGCGTGTCGACTACGCCGACATCCTTTACATCTCGCCGATTCTGTTCTTGCTCGGCGTGTCGATGGCCGCGCTAACGTCCTACGCAACGTTGCGCCTATACGTACGGCGGTAGCTGTGGCCAATAAGTCCAGCGGGGGCAAGGCGATTGGCGGCAAGCGTGGCAGCAAACAGATTGTGGCCACCAATCGCAAAGCGCGGCACAACTATTCGGTTATCGAGATTTTCGAGGCAGGAGTGGCTTTGCAGGGCACAGAGGTAAAGAGCTTGCGGGAAGGGCACGCGTCGTTAGCCGATGCCTACGCAACCGTTGATGACGGCGAAGTTTGGTTGCGTAACTTGTACATTCCGGAGTACCGGCACGGTAGCTGGACCAACCATGATCCACGTCGCAATCGAAAGCTGTTGTTACATAGGCAACAAATCGACAGACTGATCGGCAAGATACGAGATGGTAACCTCGCCCTGATGCCACTGTCACTTTACTTCTCCGAAGGCAAGGTCAAGGTCGAGCTCGCGCTGGCACAAGGCAAGCGGGCACACGATAAACGTCAGGACATGGCCCGCCGCGATGCCCAGCGCGAAGTGCTTCGCGAACTGGGCCGACGAGCCAAGGGCATGAACTGATCGGGGCCGCTTACGCAGAGCTGTCGGCCGTTACGTACGGCGTCAGCGATTTCGTGGGCGGTGTAGCCGCTCGGCGGGTAGCCGCGCTGCGCGTGATGCTGGTGGCCTACCCGCTCGAAACACTGATATTTGGTGTGCTGGCCATGATGGTGGGTGGGCCGATTCATCCCGGCGCGGTCTTTTGGGGCAGTCTGTACGGCATCGGCATGGCGTTCGGCATGTGGGCGTTCTTCGCGGCGCTGGGTGCCGGGCCGATCTCGGTGGTTTCACCATTGGCCGCCGTGCTCAATGCCGCAGTGCCTGTGGCGGTCGGTGTCGCCATGGGGGAGCGGCCGGGCCAAGCTGCGTCGTTGGGCGTCGTACTGGCCCTGATCGCTGTCATGCTTGTCAGCCGCGAGGCCGCTGTCGAGGGCACCACGCCGTATCGGTTTACCCCGAAGGTGGCCTGGCTCACGATCGTGGCGGGGTCGGCGATGGGGCTGAACCTCGTGTTCCTCCATCAGGCGCCACACGAATGCAAACTCTGGCCGCTGGTATTCGCCCGGCTGTCCGCCACCGCGGTGGTGTTCGTTATGGCCGCGATCAGCAAGAACACGCGACTGCCGCGCGGCGGCCCGCTGAAGCTGGCGCTGGGCGTAGCCGTGCTGGACATCGGCGCCAACGTGACCATGCTGCTGGCGCTGCACACGTGGCTGCTGTCGTTGGCCGGCATCTTGATCTCGCTGTATCCGGCGGCGACGGTCGTGCTGGCGATGGTGGTGCTGCGCGAGCGGGTGAGTCGCTGCCAGGGGGTCGGCATGGTGATGGCCATGGGCTCTGTGGCGATGATCGCCGCAAGCTAGGCGCTGATCGGCCTAGGATCCGTCCATGGCCACTCGTCCGGTCACCGTCCTCGACAAGTCCGAGGTGCTTTCTGGCCTCTTTGCTGTGTGGGACGACATCGGTGTGCTGCTAGACGGGCTGTCCGCGACGGAATGGCAGGCGGCGACGCCGCTGCCCGGGTGGTGTGTCCAGGCCGTGGTGTCGCACATCATCGGGACCGAGTCATTCCTGGCCGGCATCGCGCCCCCGCAACCCGACGTCGACGTCTCCGCGCTCGACCACGTGCGCAACGACATCGGAGTGCTGAACGAGTGCTGGGTGCGTCAACTGAGCGGGGAGTCAGGCGCCGCTGTTCTCGAGCGGTTTCGCGCGATCACCAATGATCGCCGCGCGGCGTTGACCGGCCTGTCCGACGAGGATTGGAACGCGGTAACGCCGACGCCGGTGGGCCCGGAGAGTTACGGGCGTTTCATGCGGGTCCGGGTGTTCGACTGCTGGATGCACGAGCAAGACATGCGCGAGGCGTTGTCACGGCCGTCGTCCGACAACGAGCTCGACGGGGTCGCGTCGCAATTTGCCCTCGACGAGATCGCGGCCACCATGGGGTACGTGGTGGGCAAGCTCGCCAAAGCGCCCGACGGTTCACGCATTCTGTTCGAGCTGACCGGCCCGCTGGCCCGCAACATCCACGTCAACGTCGACGGTCGCGCTCAATTGGTCGACGACTTCGACGGCCAAGAACCGACCGCGACGATCCGGCTTGACGGGCTGCAGTTCACCAGGCTTTCCGGCGGGCGCCCGATGAGCGCCGCGCGTGGCCAGGACATCGAACTCGGCGGCGACAAAGACGTGGCCGCCCAGGTCGTCGAGCACCTGAACTTCGTGAGCTGACTGCAGCCTGGAACGAAAGATAATTCCGTTGCCCCTGGTTGAACACGGCGTACCATGAATTGTCCTGCCGAAAGTCGGCGGGGATGAGCGAAGAACACATGGACAAGGGGCTGAACGGTTTCGACTTCGCGCATCGAATCAAGGGAAGCGTGCCGGTGCAGGCAAGAGACCACCGTAAGCGTCGTTGCAACTATATAAGCGCCGATTCACATCAGCGCGACTACGCTCTCGCTGCCTAAGCGACAGCTAGTCCGTCAGACCGGGAACGCCCTCGGCCCGGACCCTGACGTCAGCTAGAGGGATCCACCGGTGAGTCCGGTCGCGGGACTCATCGGGACATACACAGCGACTGGGATCGTCATCCTGGCTAGTTCGCGTGACTAGGAGATCCGAGTAGAGGCATAGCGGACTGCGCACGGAGAAGTCTTGAGGGAATGCCGTAGGACCCGGGTTCGATTCCCGGCAGCTCCACAACAGAAGGCCCAGGTCAGGGACATAATCCCAAGCCTGGGCCTTTCTGCGTCAACACTTACGTCAACAAATCGGATTTACGATGCCCGTCATGGCTTCTCTTCGCACCCGCAATCGTCGTGACGGAAGCATCTACCACGCCGTCCAACATCGCCCGCACCCTCGGCCAAGAGACGTCTTCACCGACCGTGGTGTGGACATTCGTGATGGTCACCGACCGCACCGAGACGGAAGTGACGTCTCCGTCGCAACAACCCATCGTTTTCGAGACAGGCGGATCCCAGTGGAAGCGGCGGTAGCGGCGGTCGGTCAACGGTTTCGGACGTGGCCGCCGATAGTGCCGAAGGGTGTCTCATTCGGGTCTATTCCGAGACCGCGTTCAGTTCTGCTCGGGCCTGGTCGATTTGGTCGTATGCATACGTCACCATCTCGGCGGTGGTCATCGCCTCGCCCTTGCGGGCGAGCGATTCGTAGGTCTGGTCGCCGAGGACTTCGCGGAGGTGGGCAATAGCGGCGCTGAACTCAGGAAGCGTTGCGGTGAGGGGATTGAATACGAAACCGGCGATGGTGGCTGCCGGTTCGAGGCGTCCGAGGTGGTCGAGGAGTACCGCGAGAGTTGCCAGGGCGGAACGGAAAAAGGCGACGTTGCCAAAGTCGTAGTAGTTGCGGATGGCCAGAGTGATGTGATCGAGCGCCGCCAGCGGGTCGCCGTGTTCGGGCTCAAGTCGAGACAAACCGGTCGCCAGCAGTGATTCGTACAAGCGGTTGCCGCTGTCTTGGGCGATCACCAGGCCCCGGCGCAGGGCTTCCAGTGCGCGGACGGGATCAGCATCAAGGAAGGCGCAGCCGTAGGCGTAAAGCGCGTACGAGAGCGCAAAGGGGTTGTGGGTGGCCTCGGCGGCGTCGATCAGCCCATTCGCGGCGGCCCTCGCCTCCTCACCGGCCCCGGCGAGCGTCAGTGCTTGGACCAGGCATGTCCGGGTGATTGTATGGGTGTCGCGGCCGCGTGCGAGCTGGGCGCGACACCACTCGACCATCCGTTCGGGCTGGCCGACGGTCGAGTACACAATTCCAAGCCCCCCCTCGATGCCGAACGGCACCTCGTCGCCGCCAGTGCCGATCACCGTCTGGGCGGCGTCGGCGTAGCCGACAGCAGCCTCGATCCGTCCGGGCATATAGCACTGGGCCGCCAGCACGTACAGAGTCGCGAGCCGGGGATGGTCGACGGCGCGGGCGGGCTCGATGAGCTCCTCGGCCCAGGCTATCGGCTCATAATTGTCGACCAGAAAACCGAGGAGCGTCGCGTAGGTGGCGATGGTGGCGGCGGCGTCGAGGTCGTTGTGGTCGGCGGCCCACCGAAACGCGGTGCGCAGATTGGCGAACTCGACGCTCAACCAGTCATAGGCCTCGCGTTGTCGGGGGCTGTCCCACAGGACCAGGATGTCTGCTTCGCGCCCGGCGAAGTGGCGAGCATGGGCGGTGCGGGCCTCATCGGCCTCACCACTGGCCACGAGTTGTTCTTCGGCGAATTGGCGGATCGTCTCCAGCATCGAGAACCGGGTCCGCCCCGATGATCGGTCGGCGACCAGAAGGGACTTGCGGACCAGCGAATCGAGCACATCCAGGATGGCGTAGTCGTCAACGTCATCGGATCCGGCTACCGCGCAGGCGCTTTGGAGGTCGAACCCGCCGGAGAAAACCGAACAGCGTTCCAGCAGCGCCTTTTCGGTGTTGTCTAGAAGGTCGTAGGACCAGGCCACCGCGTGGCGCAGCGTGTGGTGGCGTGACAGGCCGCGCCGGGAGCCGACCAGCAGCCGGAACCGGTGATCGAGACGATCACGCACCTCGATCGCCGTCATGGCCGCCATCCGTGAGGCCGCCAACTCGATGGCTAACGGGATGCCGTCGAGTTTGCGGCAGATTTCCACCACAGCGGCCGCCACGCCGGGCTGGGCCAGCGAGAAGTCCGACACGACACTGTGGGCACGGTCGACGAAAAGGTTCACGGCGGCGGATTCGGTTCCGGACTTGACGTCGAGCGACGGGACACGCCATAACTGTTCGTCGCTGACCCCCAATCCTTCGCGGCTGGTCGCCAGAATCGTTACGGTCGTCGAGGCGGCGAAGATCGCCTCGACCAGATCGGCGGCGGCATCGCGCACGTGCTCGGCGTTATCGACCACCAACAACCGCAGCCTGCCCTCCAGCGCGGCGGCAATCGACTCGCTGACACTCTTGCCCGGCTGTTGGGTGATGCCGAGCACTGCGGCCACCGCATCAGGGACGGCCGCCGGATCGGTGACTGCGGCGAGTTCGAAAAACCAAACCCCGTCGGGAAACTCATCAGCCAGCCGCGACGCAACTTCCAGTGCCAGGCGGGTCTTGCCGACTCCACCCACTCCGGTCAGCGTCACCAACCGATGCGCCTTGACCGCCGCTTGCACCTCGTCGAGTTCGGACTCGCGTCCGATAAAGCTCGTGGGCGCGGGGCGCAGGTTCCCCAGACCCGCATCCAGTGCCCGCAACGACGGAAACTCCGTGCGCAGGCCCTCCGCTTGGACCTGGAATACCTGAACCGAAGTCGGCAGATCCCGCAACCGTCGCGGCCCCAGATCCACCAGATCCACGCCACTGAGCAGAACCGCCGTCGACTCGGCCAAAAGGATCTGCCCGCCGTGCCCGGCGGCCATCACCCGCGCCGCGCGGTTGAGTACCGTTCCGAAGTAATCCCCATCGCGCAGCTCTGCTTCACCGGTGGCGATCCCCATCCGCACCGGCAATTCCAGCGCCCGCTGCGCGGTTATCGCAGCGTCGACCGCCGACCTCGGCGAGGCGAACGCGGCGCACACCCCGTCGCCGGTGTGCTTGAACAAGAAGCCGCCGTGCCCCTCGATCGCCGAGCGCAACACCTCGTCATGTGCGGCAAGGGCCTTCCGCATCAAATCCGCGTCCGTCTCCCACCGACGGGTCGAACCCTCGACATCGGTGAACAGAAACGTCACGACACCCGAAGGAGCAGCACCCGTCATGGCATCGCCTCGGCCCACGCGATATGCCCTTCGAAGCCAAGCGATCTCGCCATGTCGCGGTAGCGATCCCGGAAGTCCCGATAGGTGGCCTCATCACCTTGTGCCCGCGCCAGCAGCGCGCGCACGCGCAGTAGCCAGACTTCACGAAGAGCCAGCCCTTCGTCCCCGGGTCCGGCCGCCAACCGGTCGATGGCGGCCTCGGCTTCGGCTACGTCACCTTCGCCCCCACGGGCCAGCAACGTCTCGACGAGACCGCTGACAGCGGCATCGACATGGGCGAACTCTCCGGAACGAAACCACGCATCGACGGCACTGCGCATCAGCGGCAATGCACCATCACGATCACCCCGCCGAGCCATCTCCCGCGCGGTGTAGATGTCGACGGTCGCAAGCTCCGTCACGTAGAACCGCCTGTTGAGACACCGGTCGCGGACCTGCCCGAGCACTGCCAACCCGCGCTCGCGGTCCGCCGATGACTCCCGATGCATCAGCGCGATCCCCAACATCAACCAAATATTCCCTAGCACCAGATCGTCACCCGATTGCTGCGTGATACGCACCGTTTCCTCGATGTCACGCAGTGCAGCGTCGTCGGGCAGCAGCACCCCAGCCTCTATCGCGGCTCCGTAGGTGAACATGCTGAGATCGACACGCGACCACGAGTCGGTTCCGCGCGCCATGGCGACGGCCCGGTCGAGGTCTTCGCGCCACCCAGCATCGCCCAACGTGTACCGAGCAGTGCCGCGCATGGCGAAGGCGACCGCCAACGGCGAACCGATCATGAAGTTACCTTTGGTTAGATCACCGCGAGCCAGGTCGATGACGGTCTGCGAAAAGTGCAGCATCTCCCCGATCTCCCCGCTCCCAAATTTGCAGGCTGGCACCGCAGCGACGAACGCGATGGTCAAGGTCGGGTCGCCAATCGATTCAATCAACGTCATCAGCTCGGAGGCCACCTGTGATGCCTGTCTCACGCGGCCATGCATGTAGTGCTCGGGTATCAGGCTGGCCATGCCGATAGCCAATGACGCCTTGTCCCCAACCGCCGTGCACAACTCCCGCAGCTCGTCGAACCGCTCGGACATATGCCATTGGACTCGCCAGCCGTTGCCGCACAACATGGTTCGAGCGGCGATCCGCATCGAAGTGCGATCCGGATCGCTCTCAGGTAGGGCGTCCGCGATATGGCGGGCACGCTCCCAGCCGACCCACGCCGCGCCAATATCGCGGTTCCTCGCCCACGCCCCGGCGCGCATGTGCCAGCCGTAGGCGGCGTGCAGATCACCAGCGGCCTCCAAATGTTCCGCGATCAAGGCGGCATTTTCGTCCGCCGTTGCGGGGTCGCGTGATTCGATGGCGGCAGCTACGCGCCGGTGAAGTTCGGCGCGATCGGATTTGAGCTGTGATTCGTAGGCCACCGTGCGAATCAGGGGATGGTGGAACACATAGATGGGGTCTCCGGTGAAGGTGATCTGATCGACGAACTGTGCCCTCAACAGGTCGTCAATCACGGGGTCGATTCCCAGGGTTTCCAGGAGGCCGTGGCTAAACGTTGAGCCGATGACCGCTGCAGCACTCAGGGTGCGTTTGGCCGCCGGGGCAAGGCGATCGATACGGGCTGCGATGGTGGCTTGCACGGTGGCGGGCATGCTGACTTCAGCCACATCGACCGTCGACACGTAGGCGTTGCGGGAGCCCCGCAGGACGCCACGCTCGGCCAGGTCGCGCACTATCTCCTCGGCGAAAAACGGGTTTCCGGCCGTCTTCTCGGCGATCATGGTGATCACCCCGCCCACCGAGGGGTCCGACCCCAGCAGCCCGGTGACCAGGGCTGCGGTTTCCGAATCGCTCAGCGGCGCAAGGGCGATGGTCTGAGCACCGGCCACCTGGCTCAATGCCCCGTGATATTCGGGGCGGTAGGTGACGAGCACCAGCGAGGGCGTCTGTGGGATCACCGTGAAGAACGCGGCCAGCATCGACTCGCTGACCTCATCGATCCAGTGCGCGTCTTCAACGACATATACCGCTGGGACTTGGCGGGCCAACGAGGCGGCATTAACCAGAGCGGTCAACCGCCGCCGCCGGGCATCTGGATCGATAGTCGGGGGAGCCACCTCGGGATCGGCGATGCCCAGCAGGTCATCTAAGAGCAACAAGTCCTCGGGGTCTGCGTCTGGGATCCGTTCCCGCAGACGCGCCCGCGCGGCCGCATCATCCAGGCCGCTGACCTGCGCAACGGCGCGCAGCAAACGCGCCACTACCCGAAACGGGATATCGGTGGCATGCGATTCACAAAAGGTCGAAAACACCTCGACGCCAAGGTCTTTCGCCAGCTGCACGGCTTCACCGGCGAGCCGGGTTTTGCCGATGCCAGGAGGGCCGACCACGCCCACCACCGACCCGCGTCTACCCATCGACCGATCCAGCATCGCCGCCAACGTGGTCAACTCCCACTCGCGGCCCACCAACGTCGACTCCACCGGACCAGTCCGCTCGCGTTGCGCGGCCATGCCTAGCAGCCGCCGAGTTGGCACCGCATCCTCGGCACCCTTGATACGCACCATCTCCGGCTCCCCCAGCACGGCCGAGTTCTCCACCAGCCGCGCGGTGGATTCACTGAGCATCACCCCACCGGGCGGGGCCACCGATTCCATCCGCTGGGCCATACCGACTTGCTCACCGACGGCGGTGTAACCGAACGGCCCGGAACCGATTTCACCGGCGATCACCTGACCGGAGTTCAGTCCCACCCGCATCCGGAGGTCCACACCGTCGCGGGCGTGGACGTCGACGGCAAGCCGCTTGACCTCCTCTTGAACGCCTAATGCGGCCATGCAGGCGCGAACAGCGTGATCTTCTAGCGCGGTCGGTGCCCCGAACACCGCCATGATGCCGTCGCCGGTGAACTTGTCCACAGTGCCGCCGTAGCGCTGCACCACCGCTGAAGCCCGTGTGACCAGTTCGGTCATGATCTCGCGCAGCCGCTCCGCCCCGACGGCCGCCGCGATGTCCATCGAGTGCACCATGTCGGCGAACAGGACCGTCACCTGCTTGTACTCAGCCGATCGGGTGGTGTGTGCGACTGGCGTGCCGCAGTCACTACAGAACTTGGCAGTCGCGCTCAACTGGCTGCCGCACGATCCACAGGAGAGGCCAGCCGCCGTCAGCGCGCCGCGACCGTCCCTGCCATCGTTCACGTCAGTATCGTGTCACCGCTGCTCGGTGATGTCCGTCATATCGCCTTGCCATCTCCGACACGAAGTTTTGCCCTCATATGTCGTCTGGTTCGAGACTGCGGTGCGGGGACACAGGCTCAGTGTGTTGGCCCCCTGACATGTGTTGGGGCAGGTGTTGGTCAATCGGTCAGCTGGCAAGCAAGTCTCGGAAGGCGCAGTCGGCCAGGGAGATCGCGTCGGCCTGGCCGATGATGTGGCCGTGCAATTCGGGATGGTTGTCGAGGTGCGCATGCGCGTGTTGCTGGTCAGTGTGGAAGGTGATCGATCCGCAGAGGGTATCGGCCAGGGTTCCGGAGCAGTCGGTTTGTGCGATGACGACGACGGCGGTGGCGGGTTGCCATGTCCATTCGTCGCTGTGGCGGTGGATGCGGATCGGTGTCCCGGTGTCGGGGTCGGCTGACTCGATGACGCCGTCGGTGCCGGTCATCAATGGGATGCCCAGCGCGTCGATCGCGCACATTGCTGCGACCGGAGGGTGGCCGGTGAGGTGGACTGTGTGGCCGGTGGGTTGGCGTGAGAAAGGGTAGGCGACCTCGATTTGTCCGTCGGGTGCGCTGTGCACGAGGTCGGCGCTGCCAAGTTGGTGCAGGGCATCGTCGAGGTCGACGCCGAGCGCGGCAGCGGTCGGGCGCAGATCGTCGCGATGGACCTGGCCGCTATCGCGGAAGCCGCGCAACACGGCTCGGTGGAGTTCTCGGATCGCGGGCGGCAGCTGCTCGGCGGAGGCTGCGACCGACTGGGGGGCGTCCGACTGGTCGGGCATTAATTACTCAGTAGACGGTCAGTTGAATTGGACCCACAGGGGCGTAGTGCGTCGAGAATGTGTTGCGGAGTGGGCAGGTCGAGTCGACATGCATCGCCGGTCGGCGCTTTGGCCGCTGGACGCATCACGTCGACGCCGTCGATGAGCACCGTCGGTGAGGGGTAGGTGCCGACGCGGTCGGTGATCGGCTCGGCGATACCGAGGCTGCCCAGGCAGTCGGCGAGGATCTTTCTGGTGCTCTCGGCATTGGGGCATCCCGGCGAGGTGAGCAGCTCGATACGCATAACGGTCAGTCACTTCCGCGTGGGGAGGCTGTGTTCGTGGCGGTTTCGATGTCACGCAGGATTGGGCATTCGCGCTCGGCGCGGGGCTGATCACAGGTGTCGACCAGCTGGGTGAGCGCATCCCTCATGCCTGCGAGTTCGTTGATGCGCTGCTGGAGGTCGGCGATGCGGGTGCGGGCCATCGTCCTGGCCTCCTCGCAGGATGCGGGTCCACCGTCGGCCAGGTGCAGCAGGTCCTCGATGTCGTCGAGGGTGAATCCGAGTTGTTGGGCACGCTTGACGAAGCGCACCACCCGCACTGCGTCGGGGGTGTAGGCGCGGTACCCCGATTGGGTCCGCTCGGGTTCGGGCAGCAGGCCACGGCGTTCGTAGTACCGCAGGGTTTGGGTGTTGACCTGCGCCTGGGCGGCGACCTCGCTGGTTCTCACCCCACCAGCATGAACCCTGTACCTAGCTACCGGGTCAAGCCCAGCAGCACATCAGTAGTTAGGTGCCCACATCGCGGTGGATTCCGCTTGCGGCGGTGTTGACACCTCCCGTCCCAACGAGCCTGACTGCGACCCATTCACGGCGGGCCGCCCGGCGTTCACGGTGACTCCGGCACAAAGTATTGAGAGCCTCACCAATTCTCGCGTTGGTCTGGTGTTAGACCCTGGGGCGGGCATTGAGGAGTGGCTGGCGAGAAGAAACACGGGCCAGACGGTGCCGCAGGAGGAGGAGGCGGCAGGATTTCGTGCTGAGCATCCGGCGTCACCGCGTTAAACGGTGGACCAGGCACAGGCACATCCACTGGTGGTGGTGGTCCTACCACGATGCTGGTCGGTGGTGGGGTCGGCACCGTGGCCTGGTGATGATAAGGGATCACCAGGCTGGCTGCCACGATGGCCATGATGACCAGGACAGCGGCCAGCATGATGCGACCAGCACGCAGCATCACCCAACGCCATGACATAAACACCGGCCACATACCTGTTTCCGGTTGTGGCTCGGGTTCTTCCAGGCTGTAGGCCATCTGCTCTAGGGCAGGCAGGTCCAACACGATCTGTTCCTCAGTCCCAGCCTTGTCCTCTGTGCTCCTGAGCACCTCGTTGCTGGTCATGTGACCTTCTTTCTGATGGGCGGGCCCGGTTAGCCGCACGACCATTCGCAGGTTCCTCGCCGGTTGAGCGCGTCGGCCCCGCTCGGTGGCGTGGGCGAGGTCGGCGGCGTAGTACTCTGGCGCAACAGCATGAATGCGGATGTCACTGGCGTCCCGTCTCACCGTCACTGTGGGCCCTACAGGGCTTTCAGTAAGACGCCTCCCTACCAGCCGTTGTAGTCGTAGCTCGCCTGAGCGATGATCGGCCGGATGTCCGGGCAGGTGACGTTCTCGGCGTACCTCAGCACGTCGGTCATCTGCTGAGCCGTGAGGTTTCCAATGTCGAGGCCCGGTGACTCAGCAACGCCCCGTCATCCCAGGCCACCAGCACGTTGTAGTCGCCGGGCACACTAACCAGCGGCTTGTAGGCGTGCTTGACGGTGCCGTGCCGGATCACACCAAAGGCGACCCGGTCACCGCAGATCAGCGTGGGGATGCTCATCCCGAACACGTCGCCAGGGTGTAGCGGCCGACCGCCGTCTGCTCACTGGCCACCCGGCCGTCCTTGGTGATCCGGCAGCTGACCCGCGTCCCCTTGGTCTGCGCGCCGACCGCCACCAGCTGATAGGTCGCCTTGCTCACGAAGCTGGTGCTCCACGAGGAGGTGTTGGGTTTCAGCGAGCGCATCTCGTCCATGTCGTCGTAGAAGTTGACCGACATCAGCGACCCGTCGGAGACCGGGCGGCGAAGAACTTGGACCAGGAGGCCACCTCCGGGTACTGCTTGAGCAAGGCCCGCCGTTCACGTGCGGTCTTGCCGCCCCAAACACCGTGGTCCATCTGGTTGTCGAGCGCGTCGGCGAGGCACTCGGCGATGACGGGACAGTGACGGCAAATGACAACCGCTTTCCGCTGCGCCGCTCCGCCAACGAAGAGTTTGTCGGGATCGATGGAGCGGCATTGCGCCTTCGACACCCACTCGATGCGGTCTTGGATCGCGGGACTACTGCGCGCACCGTGGTCAGAAATCGCCACGTCGTCGCCGAAGCAGCGGTCTTCCGCTGCTGCCGTTCGGTGTGTGGCCGCGCCAGCCGCCTCGTGCCAGCGGCGGTCCGCCCTCATTCCGTTGCTCATTACCGCGCCTTAGCCGACGCTGCCCGGTGTACCGACCGGAACCTGCGCACCCAGCCAGTTGCACGGCGTCCAGGTCCGCCACGCGATCAGCGCGCACTGCTGCTCGGCACTGAGCGGCGGCGCACACGGCGGCGTGCCGGGCCCACCACACACGGCAGGGTCGGCCGACGCGGCACCCATATCCACGCAGCCGCCAACGCTGATCGAGGCCGCGACGGCCCCGATCATCAGGAATCGTTTCAACATGTCAAGCTCTTTCTTTCGGACATCGGGTAACAGACCAGGACCGGCCTGCGGTCGGTGAAGGGGACAAGGTCGGCAGCTTTCAGTTATGGCCGCCGCCCGCTGTCGCGCGTAGCCCAGCATCTCCTGCTGGTACGCCTGCTGCTGCTCCATCCACTCGTCGTTGTTCACGGTGTCTCCTCTGTGGTCGCCACCAGCGTCGGTGGCACGGTTGTCGTGGGCGCGTTCATCGGCGGTGCGTTATCGCACTCGGTCGCGTCGATGTGCGTGGCGCAGTACTGCTTCCAGTCCGGGCTGGGCGTGGCGGATGGTACGTCGGCGTTGGCGTGATCTCGGGGCAGCCCGTCCCTGATGGGTACTGGCCGCAGTAGTAAGGCGGCGCGGTCACCATCGTCGGCGGCGCGGTGGGGGCCCGCGTCGCGGTCGAGGTGACCGTGACCGTCGTCGGCGTCGGCGTCGGCGTGCCGGTGTTGTGCAGCGTGTCCGGGCACAGGTACACCTGCGCGTTGGTCACGAAGTCGAAAGCCATCCTGCGCAGGATCGTGGGATCGACCGAGCCGGGGTCAGCCGTCAACCTATTGACGGCCTCGGTCGGCGTCGCGCCGTCGTTGCGCAGGTGACCGCAAATCCGGTGCCCGGCGTCGAGCGCAACGTTGGCGTCGTCGTGGTAGCCCACGTTGCGCATCGCCGTGACGAAGCCGGTCTCGTCGCCCTTGCCGTCGTCCACCCACGAGCCGATCGTGTTGCCGATGTCCCGCACGGTGATGTGGTTCTTCACGCAGTACGACACGGCCCAGACCGCCGTCCCGCCGACCGCGAGCGCGAACAGCAGCCCAAAGATCATCTCCCCGGCGTCCACGATGCGTTCGCCTATCGTCCTGTCGTCGCTCATGACCGCTCCCGGTCCTCGACGCAGTACGAGCAGACGCACTCGCCGGGCACGTTCGGCTTGCCGAACAGGTCGGTGCCGGACGGGTCGTTGTGCGCCATCGCGAACCACGAGCCCCCGCACTCGTTGCAGACGTTCGTGCCGCTTTGATTACTGATGTCGTCAAGTTGTCGGTCGAGGTCCGTTAATTCGATTGCCAGGCGGCGTAATTGGTGTGCGACGGCTGAGCGCCGCCGCTCAAGCTCTTCGCGATTCCCACGGGTCGGCGTGTACGGGATGATCTCGCTCACCGCCAACTCCTGCTCGCCGGGACCAACTCCTTGGCGCTGTGCTGACTGCGCCTGCCGTGCGACCAACGCACCTTGTAGAACGGCTCGCCCTGCCACCAACGGCAAAGTTCGATCAGACCGTGGTCGGTTCGGTTACCGCGCAGATACACACGGTCTCCGGCCCGCAACATGGCTCCTGGCATTCAGCGCTCCCATTCCATGTGTTCGATCCGTTCCTTAAGCGCCGCGTTCTCATGGCACAAGTGGTCGATGCTCCGTTGCAGCTGCCGCAGCTGCGGCTGGCATCCGGTGCAGACCCGTTCGCCGACGGACATCCCGTGGCCGGTGCGGTCATTGGTCATTTATGTGGCCCTGGAGCGCGGATGCCTCGGCCTTCCGACTGCTCGATGTCGTCAAGCTGTCTGTCGAGGTCCGTTAATTCGATTGCCAGACGCCGCAACTGGTGTGCGACGGCTGCGCGCCGCCGCTCAAGCAGCGCGCGGCGCTCTTCGCGGCTCATGTTGTGCGCGTCTCTCTGCATGATGGTCATCACTCGCAGGCGATGCCATCGCCGTCCCGGTCAAGCCCAGGCCGGTAACCGGGCTGCCCCTTGTAGATTGGTGCAGCACCCGCCTGACGGGCCGCAGCGCAGTTCGGGTAGTAGACGTCGTCGGTGTTGTTCGGCGTTGCGTTCGCGATTGGTGCGGCGGCGATGCCGACTGCGATTGCAGCTGCGACTAGAGCAGCACGAAGCATGATCGAGAACCTCCTGTTGGTCGTTGCTTCGAAAATCCAGGCTGTGCACCGTTACGGCACCCATATGCCCTGACAATTGATGGGCGATTCATTGGTGACTTAGGAACGTCCCCGAGATTCGTTGTGGCCGAACGAGCGGAACAAGAGAATCGCAGTGCGGGCATGCCCATCCGTGCGGCGCAACCCACACCTCCGCACACCCGCATGCACAAATCGGATCGCCGTGGTCGCGCCGAATGTCAGCCCGCGCCAACGGTCCTAGGCTGCCGCGTCGTAACGCCCCGAAGCGGATCACCGACGCCCCGGCCCTCGCCCCGCGAATGACGGTGTTGAGGAGGCAACCGCGAACGATCTCCTTCATACGAGCGTCCCCGTGGCAGACGAAATCGGTGCTCATGATTCACCTCGGTTGTATGCCGTGCTTCCCTCGACCGGATGCGTGGTGCTCACGATCTTGGCGAAGCAGTGGTCCCGATCAAATCCCTGGCTCGTGCACCACGCCAGCGCGTCTGCAGCGGTGGGAAAGATGTAGCCCGCCACGGTGACCCAGAAGTTGGACGCGGAGAACGTGGACCACTCGCCGGACCACAGCAGCCGCGCGTCGTAGCGCCGCCGCAGCTGCACGTGCTCGCGCAGCGTGGTGGCGTTGTCCCACACGATGCCCTGGTCGACGACGCCGGGACGCTTGGAGCTGAGCTGCGCGACCCAGTAGTCGGCCATCCGGGCAGCCACGAAAGGACGATCGCTGTTGGCGATCTGCCGCAGCTGTTGCTCGGCATCCGGCGGCGGGGCCGGAAGCGCGGTGACGGTCTGCGTCGGGCCAGGGATCGCCGTGACCGTCTGCGGCGGGAGCGCCGTGACGGTCTGCGTCGGGATGGGGGTCGCGGTAACGGTCTGCGTCGCCGACACAGTCGTTGTCGGCGTCGGCTTGGTCAGCGAGATCGCCAGCACAATGACAGCGACGATCACCACCCCGGCAGCGACGATGCCGCCGACCAGCTTGACCACGCCCGCCCAATCCTGGTGGGGCGGATCCTGATAGGGCGACTCGTCGTAGTACGGCTGCGGCTGGGGCGGCACAGACCACGCCCGCTGGGTGTCCGCGTTCGCGAACTCCTCCGGCGACATGGTGTAGCTGCCGGTGGGTGGGTAGTCCACTGTGCCGTCCGGGTGGACGACGAAATCGGTCATCTCGCCTACACCCTGTTCTGGGCCGGGCCGTTGTAGCTGTACGGCGCGGTCAGGACGCGCAGGCAGTTAACGTCGTGGTGGTCCCCGTCGCGCGCGTAGTCCTGGTAGGCCAGGTTCCCGTCGACGTAGAGCGCGCAGCCGAGCGTGACGGTCGCGTCGTTGGGCATTGGGTCGGCCCCGATGTATTCGCCAGGGAATGCGGAGTAGGTTGCCGTCGAATACCCGCCGCAGATCATTGACGTCTGGGTGTAGTGCCCGCTGGGGTAGTTAGGCGACATCACGGGGATGCAGGCCGGTCCTGACCAGTACACCTCCGACACTATGTGGCTCATCGCCGCATGAGCCGGTGCCGCCAGCCCGACCGCAGCAGCGATAGCCGCCGCCGATCCGGCGACGATTGCCTTTGTCAACATGTGGATCCCTCCTTTCGTGGTTCCTCAGATACGTTTGAGCTCGCTGGCACGGGGATCGCTGACCTTGCCCATCGGGTAACGCCAGTTAGACGCGCGGTAGCCGGGGGATCGGACTTGGGTCGACGATGGCACGCCAGCGGCGTGTCGGCGTCCCACGCGGCGGCCGATATGTTGTCGGCCAGCGGAGTGTCCTCGCTCATGGCAACCTGATTCACACTGCGTGGGGACACAGGTCGCTGATGCTGTAGACGCTTCATGACGCCTCCTCACTCCACGTCCGCCCATCCCAATACCGATGCCCACCCGTGCCCGCCGGGTCGGCATACCAGCCCGGCGGGGCGGGCAAAGCGGGATTCGTTTTAGCGGGTAAACACAGCACCACGATCAAGCCGATCACGCCCAATAGCGCCCCCCAGAGAAAACCCTGAGCAGCCCCACGGTTGTGGACGTGGGAGATGGCGGCGGCAACGGCACCGCAGAACAGCCAGATGACGATGTAGGTGGTCATGGTTACCCCGCGTGCGGGCAGAGGTCGGCGATGCTGTAGGTGATGAACGCATCAGCCTGGTTGGCGCTGTAGCCCTTGGGCTCAAATGTGGCCTCGGCCATGCCTTGCACCTCGGTGACGGTGCTGCCGCGTTTGATCGCATTGCAGGTGTCGTACCCGACGTTGACGATGTCGCGGTCATTGGTAGCGCCGACGAATCTCAGTGCCTTCACATGCGCCAGGAAGATGACGCTGGGGCTTTCGCCGTTGGTGAAGGCCTGGGCCGGGGCGATACCCAGCCCGATCCCGGCTCCGGTGATGACCGCGCCTGTGAGCGCGGTCTTAACGATGCTCCTCATCAGTAGTAGCTCGGGCAGTAATGCCATTCGGCGGCGTGCACGACGTAGGTGATGCCGCTGAGATCGCTCTGGCTCGTCGGGGTGCCGTCGCTGTTAGCGATGTCGGCGATGAGGTGACCCTCGGACCATCCGCCTTCCAGCTTCGAGCACATCAGCCGGACCAGCTCGGCGTCTTTGGCCATCGTCCACTTGGGGCCGGGCAACATGGGATGCACGTCCACCCAGAACGCACCCGCATCCCGGTCACCGGCGGGGCCACTGAACGCGGCGGTGGTGTCACCGATGGTGACGGCGTTAGCCGTGCCGATGCCCGCCAGTGAACCCACAGCGAGAGCTGCGCCGATACCGGCGGTGGCGAGGATCTTCTTCATGTGTGTGTTCCTTCCGTTCAGACTGCGTGGGGGCACACGTCGCTGGTTTCCGTCGTTCATGTGCCTGCAACGATAGGAAATAAACGGCAATTATGTCAACAATATGATAACGATTTCCGTGTGATGCCCCTCACATTGGTCGCTGACAGCACTTCTGGGGTACAGATTTCCGCTAGTTGCCTCCCCGGACGTCCGCACCGGTTTGTCGGACGGGGCCATGCGGGTGCTGTCAGAATGAAGTCCACCAGCGGATACAGGAGGCGGCGATGACGACGGTGTATCTGGTCACGGCGGGCAGTGGCGACACCTACCGCATTGAGCGGGTCTACCTCGATCCCGACCAGGCCTACGGGTTCGCGCAGAATTACAACGGTCTTGCCCCTGTTGAGCCTGTTCAGGTGGAGGAATGGGAGACCGGTGCCCCGCCGGGAGCCTACGACGGGCCGTACTGGCGGGCGGAGTGGTGGGCGCGTGTCCCGGTCGCCAAGCGTCGCGGCGCGCTGCGGCACACCGACGAGGGTGAACGGTTTGACGACTTCGCCATCCGCCAAGAGTGGTGGACCGGGGACGCCCTGCCCGACGCCAAGGTGGTGCGCCGCGAACTGGCCGGAGTGCCCAGGGTGGAGGTAGTCGGGCTGTCTAAGGAGAAGGTGGAGGAGCTGTTCTGGGACACGATCACCCAGATCCGTGCCGACCTGGCGGGAGCGCCAAGGAAGTAGTTTCCACTCCTTCGCGCACTAGGTGGAAACAAATGGGCATGGCGACTCGACTTTTCCGCCCTGGTGCGTCATGATCGGTGCATGGACCAACATGCGTTGGAGGGGCTCGGCCACCACATCGTGAGCAGGCGGGTAGCGCTGGGCTACCGCAACCGCACCGACCTCGCCAACAGTCTGCAGTTCACGGTGCGCACGCTGGCCGACATCGAAAACGGGATCCGTAAAGCCAGCCCCGGCACCTACGCCATCCTGGAGAACCAGCTTTCCTGGGCACCCGGCAGCATCGACACCATCCTGGCAGGCGGGGAGCCCAAAGAGCCGGTGGTCGAGCTGGGCCGGAGCAACACCAACGCCCCTTCCCAGGGATACGCGCTGCGCCCGACCAGCGCCAACGCCCTGCCGCAGGTGTCCACCGAGGAGTTGCTGCTGGAGCTACGCCGCCGCATCATCGCCCCCCGCGACAGACGCCACGACACCTGGGACGACTGGGGCGGCGGACTTGACCCGCAAGGCGACTGGCCCGAACAGGGCTAGCAGCCAGCAGCAGCTGACCGATAGCGTGCCCGACCCTGATGCGGTTTGCCGCGCCGTTGGCCCTCGACACAGTTCCGGCGGCCAGGAGGCATGCCGCAGTGGGAAACGCTTTGACCGATCGGACGTCTTCCCTGATTCGACGGTGGTGTACACCGGTCACGGCGACGACAGCACGATCGGGACCGAAAGGTACTGGTTAGGACTACATTCGCGATCATGACAGTCGAACTGACGCAAGAGGTTTCCCGCAGGCTCGAATCGGATCGCTACGTGTGGTTGACCACCGTGGCGAAATCCGGCCAGCCTGTACCCCGACTCGTGTGGTTCTTCTTCGACGGCAAGGATGTGACCGTGTATTCGATGCCGAACGCCGCGAAGATCGCGCACATCAAGGCCCGCCCGCAGGTCAGCCTGAATCTGGATTCCGATGGCAACGGTAGGGGGACCGTCGTGGTCGTCGGTGCGGCCAGGGTCGACGAGGTCGGGGCCGATTCGCTCGCGGACGAGCAATATCAGGCCAAGTACCACGATTACGCCGTCAGCATCGGGATGGGCGACGAGTATCTCGCCGCGTTCAGCACGCGGTTGAAGATCAGCGTCGACAAGGTGTGGTCGACGCCGTCTGCTGGGTAGCCACTATCCCAGCGGGAAGCCTCCCGCCGTAGCCTCACCGCCATCGCGCGCCACCATCGTCAGTCCTCGTCATCGTTCTCGTCGTCGATTTCCTCGATGGTGCCGACCTGAATCGACTCGATCAGGTAGTCGTTGAAGTCGAACTTGCCGTCTCGCCAGGTCTCTGGCGGCAGATCAGCGGCCTCGGATTCCGGCTCAGCTCCACAACAGGGCCGCTGAGATGCGGCCCTTTTTCGATCAACGGGCCTTTCCGGTAAGCGGCTGCGCGTGATTAGTGCGTGCTTGCGACCGGGCCGCACGATGATCTCGTTGACGTCGACCTCGGGGGGCTGCCCGATCGCGAATGCGATGGCATCGGCGATCGCCGACGCGGCCCGAAGGGCTTCCTTTGCGGTGCGGGAAGGCGCGCATCTCATCGTCGACAGCGAAAGCTGTTGTGCCTGAACCAACTTCTGTCTACATACCCGGCGAGCACCATTGTGCTGGCCCTCAGAACTAGCGGGTCCGCGTGGGTCAGGTGGGCGGTAGTTGTCCGAGTTGTTGTAGGACGGAGTACAGGTTCGCCACCCCCCAGTGGTCGGTGATCTGCCCGTCGCGGACTCGCATGGCATCGACTGTTTCGAACTGGATGGTCTTGCCGGTGGGAGCGATGCCGAGAAACTCGCCGCGGTGCGTCCCGTGGTAGATCTTGAAGGTGGTGACGATGTCACCGTCGACGGTCTGCCAATGGATCTCGGGCCGGAAGTCAGGAAACGCGTCACGCAGTCGGTTGTAGAGAACCCGAACGCCGGCTTTGTTGGGCGCGGTGCCGGGCTGGGGGGTGTGGTCGACGAAGTCGTCGGCGAACAGTTCGTCGAACAGGGCGAAATCGCCCTGACCCTGAACTTGTTCGGTGTTACGGCGGACCAACGCCTTGAGGGCTTCCGCCTCATTGTTGGGCGACGTCGTCACGTCGGTGGCATCTGAGTGGGACACTTACAGCCTGCCTTTCTGTCGGCACTGCTCCTGGCGCATCGCGTCCTCGGCCTTCGACCAGGACAACTCTGCGTCGTCACCGATGACGTAGGCCGCCATGATATGGATCGCCGAGCGGAAGTTCGCGGCAGCGTCGTTCGGGTTGGTCACAGTCCGAGCGTGCCACGCCAATCGTGCGAGCACGTGGCAGCTCGCGGACGCTGCCCTCGGCCCGACGTCGATGTCCCCTTGCCGGCCCGCACCTTATAGCTGTCTTTCGCCGCCGTCGACGAACAGCTCGGTTCCGGTCATGAAGCTGCTCTCGTCGGAGGCGAGGAATAGCACCGCGGCGGCGACTTCCTCGGGCCGCCCGACCCGGCCCATCGGCACGTGTGATGCCTGCGCGTCTAGCAGCGCCTGTTCCTGGCCGCTCGGCGCCAGGCCCTTCAGTCCCGGCGTCTCAACGGGACCCGGTACGACGGTGTTGACCCGGATGCCCTTGTCGACCAACTCCGCCGCCCACGTCCGGCCCAGCGAACGGATGGCCGCTTTCGACGCTGCGTACACGCCCATTGCGGGTGTGCCCCCGTACGCGGCGGTCGAACCGGTCAACACGATCGACGCGCCCGGTTTCAGCAGCGGCAAGACCTTCTGCAGCGTGAACAGGATTCCGCCCACGTTGATCTGGAATGTGTTGGTGAACTGTTCGACGGTCACGTCGGGCAGCGTCGCCAATTCGCCGCCCCCAGCATTGGCGAACACAACATCCAGGCCTCGTCCACTGGCCCTGATGGCATCGGCAACCTTGTCGAGATCGTCGAGATTCGACACGTCGCCGCGGATGCCGGTTGCACCTGCTCCGATCGACGCCACGGCGTCGTCGAGAGTGTTCTGGTTTCGCCCGGTGATGAAGACGTGTGCGCCTTCGGCGGCCAACCGCTGTGCGGTGGCGAGGCCGATGCCGGAGTTGCCGCCGGTGACGAGTGCCGTCTTGCCGGAAAGCTGACCCATGGTGATCTCCTTTGTCCGAGGTCCGGCGGGATCACCATCGCCTCTTGGATCAGTCCAACACGTGACATGTCACGTTATTCCACGACGCTGGGCTTCATCACGAAACAGCTCGTCGGGCAGGCAGGCGAATCGAGTGGGCGCCCGTCGGCACCGACCGACTGGACCCGGCTGTCGTCTCCCCGGCAATGGGTGGTGTTCCGACAATCCATCGGACACTTGGCGAAACACGGTCTGATTGCCGCCTCCGGTCTGTTGATGCCATCAACACCTTTCGCGTATCCGCAGGTCATCATTTCGCGTCGTTTCGCGTACTTTCGCGTCGTCAAAATGCGTGTTTCCGCAGGTCAGCGCCATTTATGCAGCGGGTTCGATTCCCGGCAGCTCCACTGTGAGAACCTGATGCAGGGGCACAACATCCTCTGCCAGGGCGGGTTGCTATTGCGCGGTACGGATGACGAATGCGTCTGTGTTCTCGTCGTAACCGACCATTTCGTCCACGAATAGTTCCCCAACGGTGTGGCCGTCCTCAGCCACCGCTATGAAGGTGGCTTCCTCCTCGTCGTATGTGACCGATCCTTGCACGAACATCATCGCGACCTCGTGCCCGTCGGCTCCGAAAACGACAAGCTTCAAGCCTCCGGCATCCTTGAGGCAGTGCGCCGCTTCGGCACGTGTCGTGACCATCGGTGGGATTCCTCTCTGCTGGTGGCTTCGGTTGCAGCAGAGTATTCCCGAGACCAGTACCCGACGGGGTGGGTACAGATCGCGATGTACTCGTCAGCCGTGTGCCTGCCGCATCCGAGTACCTGGGTTGGCCCGTGACCGCGAAGGCTGGCCGCCCCCGTGATGCTGGCCTCCACTCATGAGCGCACCCTCGACGTGGTGCCCCTGAAGGTGCTTCGACAGCGCGCAGTCGCCCGACGCGACCTGGGCACCTTGTATGCGTTCGCCACTCACCGGACGACTCCTAGCGTTACAAGCGATCGCCGGGCCGATATAGCGCACGATGGCCGACCTGCTGACAACTATTCCGGCTGAAAGGCTGTCGAAGAGTGGGGCGTTCGGTGCCTGGCCTTGTGGACGCACCTCTGCGATTCCTACGGTTTATCTATTACATCAGGCCGATACCAGGAACGATCATGAATCTTGCCAGCTTGCCCGATCGTCGCGCCAAGCACGACCCAGAGGGAGCCAGCGTCGCAGATGACGACAACGATCTGAACAACAACGAGTTCCTCGCGGCGGTGCAACGCGCCGCCGCGGCCCTGCAGGCACATGGCGTATCGGCCGGAGACGTGTTTGCCGTGATGCTGCCCAACACCAGCGCATTTGTGGTGGCCCTTTTCGCCGCGTGGCGGTTGGGTGCGGCGGTGACTCCGATCAACCCGTCTCTCGTCGCGGCGGAGGTCGCTTACCAGGTTTCGGACGCGGCCGCGCAGGTGTTGGTGGTCGACAAGCCGCTCGATTTTGACGTTTCCGCACCTGCTGTGGTCACCGCCGGCGATCTGACCGTGCATCCCGCGAGCATTGATGGGGCCGCGGAGCCCGTAGACGACGAGGCGCTGGCGTTGCTGATCTACACCAGCGGGACCACCGGCCGTCCGAAGGGCGTGATGCTCGACCACGCCAACCTGAATGCGATGTGCGGCATGATCATCAACGCGTTGCAGCTGTCGAGCGCCGACCACAGCCTGCTGATTCTGCCGCTCTTCCACGCCAACGGCATCATCCTCGGGACATTGTCCCCCTTGCTTGCCGGCGGCCGAGTCACCGTCGCCGGCCGATTCAGCCCGCGAACGTTCTTCGACCGGCTCGAGCGTAGTCGCCCGACCTATTTCTCCGCGGTACCGACCATCTACACCATGCTGGCCGACCTCCCGCCGGAGGTGCGTCCGGACACGTCGTCCGTGCGGTTCGGGATCTGCGGTGCGGCCCCCGCGAGCATCGAGTTGCTGCAGAGGCTCCATGCCCGCTACGGCATTCCGCTCATCGAGGGCTATGGGCTGTCCGAAGGATCGTGCGTGAGTACGGTGAACCCCATTGACGGCGTGCGCGAGGCGGGCACGGTCGGATTGCCGCTGCCGGGCCAGACAATCCGGATCGCCGACGCGAGCGGCGAGCAGGTGCCCGACGGCGAGGCCGGCGATGTGCTCATTCAAGGCCCGAATGTCATGCGCGGCTACCTGAACCGCCCTGACGAGACCGCGAAGACGCTGGCCGGCGGGTGGCTGCACACCGGCGACATCGGTCGCTTCGACGAGGACGGCTACCTCGTGCTCGTCGACCGCGCCAAGGACATGATCATCCGGGGTGGGGAGAACATCTACCCCAAGGAGATCGAAACAGTCGTTTACCAGATGCCCGAGGTCGCCGAGGCGGCCGTCGTCGGCCTCGCAAACCCGGTGTACGGCGAAGTACCGGTGCTGTTCGTCGCGCTGAACTCCGGCGCCGAGCTCACCGTCGATCAGATTCACGAGCACGCCAGTCAGCGGTTGTCGAAATACAAACTGCCGGTGGAGATCACGATCCTCGACGAGCTGCCCAAGAACCCGGTCGGCAAGATCGACAAGCCGGCGCTGCGGAAATCGGCGACCGTGCCCGTCCAGAGCACCTGACCGCGCCGGAAGTCCGGAAATTGACCCAAACAGAAACTACTCAAAACAGAAACTACTCAATTGGAACACCAAGCCGGATATTTCCGCCGCGGATCCTTGATCCGAAGCGTGGCCAATCAGACACCCTGAGTGTCATACGGAAGGGCGTTTGATGATGCGTGCGGTGAAACTTGTCTCCCCTGGGACTCTGGGACTCAAACAGGTCGACGTTCCGCAGCCGGGTCCGGGGCAGGTCCGGGTAAAGATCGCCGGTGCGGGTCTGTGTCATTCGGACCTTCATGTCCTGCACATGGGCGACGAATGGCCGTTCTTCGGTGGCACTGTCGGCCACGAGGGCGCCGGCTGGGTCGATGCCGTGGGCCCCGGTGTGGCGGGATTCTGCATGGGAGAAGCCGTCATCGTAATGGTGCTCTGGGGCTGCGGGAACTGTCGGGCATGCGTCGAGGGCCGCGAGAACGCGTGCGAAGTGAACGGCAGCCGCACCCAATTCCCGACGACCCCAGGACTCGGGCCCGACGGCGCGATGGCCGAATACATGCTGGTCGGGGCACAGCACCTCGACAAGCTCGGCGATCTGGACCCGGTCACATCCGCTCCGTTCGCCGACGCTGGCGTCACACCGATGCATGCCATCAATTCAGCACGTCACCGCCTCACCCCCGGCGCGACCGTCGTCGTGATCGGGATCGGGGGGCTTGGACACCTTGGCCTACAGATCCTCAAGGCCACCACCGGCGCCAGGATCATCGCGCTCGACAACGACGAGAAGAAGCTGGCAGTCGCACGCGAACTCGGCGCCGACCTCGCTCTAATGAGTGATGCTGATGCCGCACAACGGATTCTCAACGAGACCGGCGGGTACGGCGTCGACGTGGTCATCGACTTCGTCGGTGTGCAATCGACCGTCGATCTCGCGACGGGGGTAATTGCCCCGGAGGGGCTCATCCGTTTCGTCGGGCTCGGCGGGGGGCAATTCATATACTCTGCGAATGCCGACGGAGCGGCACTGCCGTGGGGCGTCAACGTGCAGAGGCCCTACGGCGGCACCCGTGAAGATCTCTCGCAAGTCCTCGCCCTGGCGCGGGAGGGCAAGCTGAAGATCGAGACCGTGCAGTACCCACTTGAGGAGTACCAGCGGGCCTTCGACGATCTCGCTGCGGGCAGGGTCACCGGCCGCGCGGTACTCGTTCCCTGAGTGACGTCCCCGCGCACATCACCGACGCAGTTGTGAACGCTCGAGAGCAGCCCGCAACTGCTCGGCTGTGCTCAGATGTTGGTGCGCAGGGGTGGTCACCAAGTGCCCGCGAGATTCCGCTTACCCGAAGGGGTGAGGGCGTTTGACAAGAAACTAAATCGCCGGCTAGCGCTCGAGCCCGCCCTGCAACTCGCCTACCAAATTGGCCCCCGGGTCCCCGCCCAGACCTGACCAGGTCAGCTCGATGCGTCACTCGTTTGCGCGTGCCTTTCGTGCATGCAGTGGTGATCACACACCGACACGTCCGACTCATGCTGGTTGACGCCGTCAACACCTTTCGCCTATCCGCAGGTCATTTGGCGTCGTTTCGCGTACTTTCACGTAGCGAATCCAGGCATCTTCGCAGGTCAGACCAATTTACCTGCCTGGTTCGATTCCCGGCAGCTCCACTAAGAAGCAGCAGGTCAAAGGCACAAAATCCCTTCTTCATACAGCCGCAACGTCAAGATCATGACCAGGTCGCGCTGGCAGTCTTCACGAGGCCGTAGCACGGCTGCGGGCTCTCGTCTATTTGCAGCCGTTAAAGGCGGATGAACAGATCGCGATTGTGCAACTGGCGTAAGGCCGCCGCGCGAGTGGTGGGTTGTTGATCCGACGGGAGTGACGACGGCGGGTACCCTCCAACGCCATGGCGGAGACGCGATGAGTGCGGGCCTTTTCGGGCTCCTCGACGACGTCGCGGTTCTCGCACGACTGGCCGCTGCCTCCGGCCGCGCGACCGCCAAGGCTGTCGGAGTGGTCATTGACGACACCGCGGTGACACCGCAATACGTCCACGGGATTGCTGCCGAGCGTGAGTTGCCCATCATCAAACGCATCGCGATCGGATCCCTGCGTAACAAGCTGCTGGTGATCCTGCCCGCCGCAATGCTGCTCAGTCAGTTCGTGCCGCGGCTGTTGACCCCGATCTTGATGCTCGGCGCCGTGTACCTGTGTTATGAAGGCGCCGAGAAGATGTGGGAGAGCATCCGCGGTCATGACGCCGAGGCCCCGCCGGTCGCCGAGGCCGACGTGGTGGCGGGGGCGATCCGGACGGATTTGATCCTGTCCGCGGAGATTATGGTGATCGCGCTCAACGAGGTGGCCGACCAGGCGTTCGTGCCGCGACTCATCATCCTCATCGTCGTTGCCCTGGTCCTCACCGCCGTGGTGTACGGCGTCGTCGCCGTCATCGTCAAGATGGACGACGTCGGCCTGCACCTCACTCAGACCCCATCCCGAATCGGACAGCAGCTCGGCCGGGGCTTGGTCGCCGGGATGCCCAAATTGCTCTCAGCGCTTTCAGCGGTCGGGATGGTGGCGATGCTTTGGGTGGGCGGCCACATACTGCTCGCCGGGAGCGACCACCTCGGCTGGCGCGCTCCATATGGCTTGGTTCACCATGCCGCGGATCAGGTTCGCCACAGCGTCAAGTCTTTTGGTGCGGTGCTGGCCTGGTTGGTCGACACCGGAGCGTCTGCGGTGATTGGTTTGGTCGTCGGAGCTGTAGTCGTGGCACTCATGCACCTGCTGTCGTTCGGTAGGCGAGGTCGCTCCTCCCCGTAGACGTAAACCCGCCGGACTCTTGTTTTACACGGAGTCCGATGGATCGAGGGGTCCGCAGAGTGTTGATGTCATCAACACCTTCGGCGTATCCGCAGGTCGTTTCACGTACTTTCGCGCACTTTCGCGTCGTCAAATTCGGCATTGTTGCAGGTCACGTCAATTTTTGCAGCGGGTTCAATTCCCGGCAGCTCCACTGAGAAACACTGGTCAGGGCCCTTTGTGTTCGGATCACCATCTCAGAGATGAACCCGAATTCAACGCCAGGTCTTGCGGTGCAGCGCCCGCCTGGACGGGGTTCTCGTGGAGGTCACCACTAACTCACCGTGGTGGAGGGGGGACGCCGGCGCGGATTCTGCCGACCTCGGCACGGGCGAAGCGCACCCGGTCGGTGTCGGCACCGTGTGCGGCAGCCAATTCATCGGCGAGGCCATACGCGGCGTTGAGGACGTAGCGGGCGCGTTTGCGTTCGCGACGGTTGCGGCTGGCTTTGCGGTAAGCCTTGCGGGCCTTGCGGTTACCGGCGATCGCATCGAGTTCGGCCTCGGTAATGACGTTGCGGGCCTGCTCGGGGGTCATGACGTCGCGCACGAAGTCCCGTTCGCGCGTCACGGTCAACTTGTAAACCCGCACAACGATGACGAGCGCTATGACGATCACCGCGATGAGCAGTCCGATCAGCGTCAGCGCACTCGGGCCACCGATGGCCCCCAGCGAGTCCCATGTCCCGTGCAGCACCATCGGTGTCGCCACCAGCAGCAATCCCCGCCCGACCTTGCGTGGTTCAGCGGGCCGGCCGAGAAGATAGACCACACCGGCGCAGAAGATGGCGCTGTACAGGATGTGCGCGGCAACCCCGCTGACCATTCGCAGAATGATGGTGCCGATCGACGCCCCAATTTGATTCGCGCCGAACTGGGTGCCAGCCGACGTCATTGCATAGGTGATGTCCTCAACGATCTGGAATCCCAGCCCTATGAAGGCGCCCAGGATGAACCCGTCGAACGCGGTTCGTATGTGCCGCGGCGCCAACGCGATGAGCAGCAGCAAACCCGAACCCTTCGCCGGTTCTTCGGTGAACGGGGCCGCCAGCCCGGCACCCCAGTTCAGCGCCCATACCTGGCCGAAGGTCTTCGCGTACAGAGCGAGGATTGCGTCGTTGGCGTTAGCCGCCATCGTCCCGGTGGCGGCGAAGGCGCCCCACAGAAAGGCGACGACCATTAGCTTGGCGGGGAGTTTGGCGTAGTGGTCGACGTGCGCGGTGAACCACCAGAACAGCCCGGCATAGATGGCGAATGAGGTGACCGCCAGCCCGATCGCTTGGCCGTATGCGTTGTACTCGCGGGCGAGCGTGGAGAAGAAGACAAAGACGCCGATCCCGACCAGCACCAGATATCCCCAGAATGCGCAGTTGCGTGGCTGGTAGAAGGTGAACCGCCTGCCCCAGCCGGAGAGGTCGAGCGCGATGTCGCGTGCGCGATCGAGGTCGGCAAGCGTCGTCGATGTCACCGCTTCTCCTGTCCGGGGTGGCTTATGCTGCGGATCATCCGGAAAACCGTGGCCGTGGGCTCCGCGCCGGTATCGGACGGGCCGGTCGCGACGGCTTCAACTCCGCGACCCTCGAATACGAAGGTGGCGATCACGCCGCCACTGTGTGGTCCGGTGACCCGCACCGTCGCACCCTGCCTGCCCTGATCGGTGACGATGGTCGTCCGCGCGCCGGTAACGTGGACGCCGCGGCCGCGGTTGAGGGCCTCGGAGGTGGTCTCGATCCGGTCGAGCAGTTTGTTGGCGTCTCCGTCGAATGGTCCCGTATGGACTCTGAATTTCAGGGCCCCGTTCTCGACGGTCGCGGTTGCGGGATACTTGCCGGATAATGGGGAGTCACCAGCGCGGACACCGGATGTGATGCCCCAGCCCGTCTCCGGAACGAATGTCACATCGCCTTCGAGTTCAACAACATCGCCGGCTTTGACAATGTCGTGGTAGGGCATTTTCGCATTGATGACAGGCAATACCACCGACATCACGACGGCCAGCGCGAATACTGCCAATGTCGGGGCGATGGTCCGCCGATCCACGCCAAAGAACCGCGCATCGGCGGGCACCCAGCACTCATCGGGTTCGAACCTTGGTGCTGAGGTCGCCGAGGAATTGTCGGTTTCAGGATCCGGCATACCGGCCAACCCTCCTACCCGCTGCGGCAACGTCTGAGTGACGTCGGGTCGAGAGTAACGACGGCGAGGAGACCCGACATGAACATTGGCGACATCCGCGACTTTGGCGTGGGACCGGCGGCGGTAGTCGGCTGACCTGCACCTGGGGACCCAAAATAAAATTGTGTTCGACTGCCGTGACGCTACTTCGTCTTCGAGCCTCGGCTTGCCTCGCGCCGGTCCTCGTCGGAGAAATTCATTTCCAGTTGAAGGCATTCGCTAACCTCGGCCGCCGGGCCGGTCGGCCACACTGAGGTCCCGTGGGCACAAATGGCGGGCCTCCCGCGTTGCCTTAGACGCGTGTGCGGCTACCGGAGGGAGACCCAGGTGAAGATTCGCTTTGGGGTCGGGCTAGGTGCGGACACAGCTCCGGATCAACTCGCCGACATCATCGATCGCTTGGAAACGAGCGGGGTTGACTCGCTGTGGTTCTCGGAGCTTGTTTACTCCCCGGCGGTGGATCCCGTGGTCGGTATGGCCTATGCGCTGGCGCGCACCACCCGTTTGAAGGTGGGTACTTCGGTGGCGGTGTTGCCAGGGCGCCATCCGGTGCTGGTTGCCAAACAGTTGGCATCGTTGGCGGCGCTCGCCCCCAAGCGGGTTCTTCCCGTATTCGGTTTACGTTCGGCGATTCCGGCCGAGCGCGAGGTGTTCGTAGTTCCCGACGGTGAGCGGGCTTCTGTGTTCGACGAGTCGCTGCGGGTGCTGCGCTCGGCGCTGGAAGACGATCCGGCCAAGTACAGCGGCAGGTTCTTCACGGTCAGTGCGGCAGCGGTCGCGCCGCGCCCGACGCCTCCGCTGGACATTTGGGTGGGCGGCTCGTCGCCCGCGGCGTTTCGTCGCATCGGCAAGCTGGCCGACGGCTGGTTGGGTAGTTTCCTCACCCCGACCGAAGCGTGGAAAGGGCGCGAGGCGATCGAAAGGGCCGCGGCGGAGGCAGGGCGGCAGATAGAGCCCGATCACTTTGGCATTTCGTTGGCCGTCGCCGACGGTGAGTTGCCGGCGGAGCTGACTGCAGCGGTCCGCCGGCGGCGCCCGGATCTTGATCCCGGCGAGCTGGTCGCTGCCGGCTGGGATCGGCTACACCGTCAACTTGACGCCTACCTGGACTCTGGATTGACGAAATTCGTCATTAGGCCGGTCGGTAGAGCGCCATTGGACGGCTTTATCGATCGTTTTGTCGCCGAGCTGGTCGGTCGCCAGAATTGAGCTCTTGGTCCCAGTCGCGACCGTGTCTTGACGCCGTCAATACCTGAGAACGTAACCGCAGGTAACGAGAGGAACTGAATCGGATTGAAACGGAACGAACCGGCAGTTCAGAAGACATATTGCCTGGTAGAGCGGCGGGTTCGATTCCCGGCAGCTCCACAACAGCATATGCGGTTCGTTAACAGGTCAGAGCGTGTTTTCGCCCTGGCCTGCTTCCTTTGTGGGCACATTTTGGGCACACCCCGAAACAAGTTCGTCCATCTCGTCGGCCACGTCATCTGATCGCCTCGGGGGCCAACGTCAAGATGGTGCAATCGCAGCTAGGCCATAAAACGGCGACCATGACGCTCGATCAGTACGGGCATCTGTTCCCCGATGACCTTGCAGTTGCGACTACGGCGTCACACCATCTACGGTTCGGATGCGCGGTGGGGTAGTGAACGGACCATCGATCTCGATCTCAACTTCCTGGAACATTGCCAGTCGCAAGAAATTCTTCGATTTTTGGAACAAAGCTAAACTTTCTGTGAATTTCATTCGTTACGTATGCGCGAATCTCCGTAATTAGTCCATCTCTAACTTCAAAACAATCACAGTCATAGTCAGTAAAGGATTCTCCTGTTGGGGGCAGAACCAGGCCTGGCATGATTGGATAAGGCTCCGTAAAAGTACCTTTTTCAGTAAATTCGCACACCACCCGATCACCTGAGGCGGTCAAACTTGTCATATCCCAGCGCCAGTCAGGAAATGCGGCAAAAAAGTTCTCCATCACTTGCCTCCACTCCTGCTTGTTGATTGGCGTCCAGTGAGTACTGTCACCTAACCGAATGAAGTCTTCAGACATTAGAGCCGATGTGGCATCAAGATCTTTACTGACATAAGCATCACTCCATGCTCTAACAACCTCTTCGGGAGTCATATATTTAGACACTTCTATACCTCCATTTTGGTGTTTGCAAATCCAAACGTGTAATGAAATCGTCACAGGCGGCGCTGAACGCGTCGATCCGCCCAAAGTCTGTGATCTTTTTCCGGGCTCCTCTATTCCCTCCAGGCAAGCCGTCCTCAACGCCTCACTTGCCTTTGAAAACCGGGGCCCGTTTTTCCATCATCGCGATGACAGCTTCTCTACAATCTTCAGTCTGGCTCAACGCCGTTCCAACGCGAGCCTCGAATTGAAGCTGTGCTTCAAAACCAGGGTCTATGGCCTGATAGACCAACCGCTTGATGTTCTCCACCGACACCGGCGGCATGCTCGCCAGCTTATTGGCCAATTCCATCGCTGACTCCATCAGGCGTTCGGGGATCGTCACTTCCCTTACCAATCCACACTCCTTTGCCCACTGAGCGTCTCTTTTCTCTCCAGTACTCAGAAATTCGAGAGCGACGGATAAGGAGGTGACCCGCGGCAGAGTATAACTAATCCCCATTTCAGCAGCCAAACCAAAATTGACAAACTGCGGCGTGAAGGAGGCTTTCTCCGACGCAATGCGATAATCGCAAAGGCTGATTAGAGCCACCGCTATGCCAGAAGCAAAACCATTGATGGCGGCAATCGTGGGCTTCGGGCAGTTGTGAAGAGACGACGGGAGTACTTGATACGGACCAAAAGGTTTATTGAAATTGAACCGGTCCGCTGTTTTACCCATATCCGCTTGAATCTGGCTGATATAAGCAGTGTCACTACCCGCGCAGAAGGACTTTCCAGCGCCAGTGATAATGATCACCCTTGTGTCTTCGTCCTTACTAAGGTCATCCATACACTCACCAAACTCCTGCAAAGCCACGCCATCGAACGCGTTATGCTTCTCAGGCCTGTTCAACGTCAACGTGGCCACATGATTGGCCTTGTCTACCGATATTCGTTCGTTTGCCATTAACTCAACTCCCTAACATCAAATAAGATACGTTCCGTATCACCCACTGGAACACCGTTGCCATGCCCTTCACCTGAACCGCCACCGCCACCGCGCCGTGGTCGCACCCGCCCGAACACTCTCCGACAACGACGGTAAGTAAACGAAACAGAATTACAAGTCACTAGCCGCCATAATCACAGTACTGCGACTACTCTGCCGATGACCTTCCGATCAGCGAGATCGGTCAGCGCGTTAGGAATGTCTTCAAAGGATATTGTTTGTTTTGTTGGCCGGATCTTGCCGTCCGCATAGAGTTTAAGTAGCTCCTCATGCGTGCGATCCAAAAAGTCTTTGTCATACAATGCAGCAAGAACACCCACTACCGAGCAGTTTTTAAAGACAACGGCCCCAGTAGCTGCATTTTTCCAACTTCCGCTTGAGTAGCCGATAGCCAACAGTCTCCCTTCATTGGCGATACACTTGAATGACCGAACGAACACATCGCCCCCCACCGGGTCAAATATCACGTTCGCACCACGCCCCTCCGTAGCCTTATTGACTGCTTCTGCGAAATCCTCCGTGCCGATATCAATCGCCAAAGAAGCCCCCAGCTCGAGGCATGCCTTGACTCTTTCTGGGCCCGTAGCGGTAGCGATAACCTTTGCCCCAAGTGCACAGCCCACCTGTATGGCGGCCGATCCAACGCCACCCGCTCCACCATGAACAAGTAACGTTTCATCTCGCAATAATTGCCCGCGTCTGGCCAAAGCAATATATGCCGTTTGAAATGGTATTAGGAAAGCAGCCGCATCCTCATCAGGCATATCATCCGGGATACAATATGTCGCACTGATCGGTGCGAGGGCCTGCTCAGCAAACCCCCCATTTCCCTGGATAAAGGAAGTGGTGGCGATCACTCGAGAACGAACAGCAAGATCAACTCCTTCACCGGCAGCAGTGACAATGCCCACCACCTCCTGGCCAGGAGTAAACGGAATTGCCGGGTTGAAAGCATAGGTTCCTCGGCACATAAACACGTCCGGCAAACCTAAAGCCGCAGCTTTAACTAGAATACGGACCTCACCGGGGCCCGGTTCCGGAACAGCTTTCTCACCGAGCTCCATTACCTCTTTCGGCTCGCCATGTTTGATAACCCGCCATGCTTGCATAATTCTTTCCTCTCGGGGAACCGGTCGCCCAGGGCGTGGTGAGCTACGTACCGCTGTTTCCGCAGCTGTGATCGGTTCGGGGGACTGCGGCCGTTACTGCTGGCCCTCCAGAAGGTGTGCGTAAGGGTCGCTGTCGGAACCGACGGTTTCCGGCATCGGATAATAGGTCTTGATGAGCAGATTTCCGTCGTCGTCCCACGCGAACGTCTCTATGCTGTAGGCCATTTGAACGTTCGGTTCGGTGCCGAAGTAGTTCTCACAGACCCAGGCCATCTCGTTGCCGTTCACTTGAACAGTGATCATCTTGATCTTGAGGATGGACTGGAACATGTCGAACGCGTCGCCCGTCGCAGTGTCGAATCCGTGTTTCTCCTCGGTACCCACGGGGTCGAACATACGAACTTCGGCTGGCGCGATGGTGCGCCACGACGCAATCCACTCCTCTCGCTTGCCTGCGTTCCACAACTCGGCATGCTTGGCCGCGTGGGCCAATCGTGCCTGACGACTCGGAACTGCACTCATCTTCGGCATCCTTTCTCGGTGACCTGCTTCGGCCTGGTCGTTTATTCGTCGAATTGGAAGGGTGGTCCGTCGAACCGGTCCCGGGTGGTGAATTCCTCGACGGGTCGGCGGCGGAGCTTGCTCAGCTGGCGTGTGGGTTTCCCGAGCGGAACCAGGGCGGCGACGGCGTGGGTGTCGGGGATGCCGAGGAGGTCACGGATCTGCACCTCTTCGGGGACCGCCATCGTGGTGAGAGTGCCGCCGTACCCCTCGTTTCGGGCGGCCAGCAGAATGTTCCACACCAACGGATAGACCGATGCGCCGCTGACCACACCGATCCTGTCCAGGTGCTGATCCATCGCGGCCACGTACCTCAGATCGACGGTGACGACCAGCACCACTGCCGCTCGCCGGAACGGCGCGGTGAATTCATCGGGCACTGCGGTACCTGCGATCGTCTCAGCGGGCACACCGCTCGGTTCAACGGGGTTCCAAGGGTTTTCGCCCGCAGCTAACTGAGCGAAGTATCGTCGTGCGCCCGGGACGTTCAGGTCGCCGAGTCGTTCGCGCAGGGCCGCATCTCGAACTGCGACGATGTGCGTGCCTTGTCTATTGCCGCCGCTAGGCGCGAATCGCGCATTGTCGATGATTCGGTAGAGGACCGGATCGGGAAGTGGGTCGTCGGTGAACTCGCGCGCGGCGAACGTGGTCCGCATGACGTCGTAGAGCTCCATCGTCACTCCCTGTCTTCAGGTGGTTCGCGGCAGTCCGACCATCGCGACCGCCATGACGGCGGGTTCGGTGCCGCGGTTATGCCAACGGTGCCGGGTGCCGTTCTGAATATTGACGTCGCCTGGGCGCAACGTCGTCTCGACGCCGTCGTCGAGTTCGAGGACGATCTCGCCGGATATCACGATCTCCATGTCGACCGTGTTGGTGGTGTGCATGCCGGGGTTGTCGAATTCGTTGGTTTCCAAGATGCCGGGCAGCTTCTCCTGCAGCTCCCGCAGACCGGCTTCGATGTCGACGCCTTCGAGGTCGGCACCGCCATCGCCGGGCGGGAAGGTCAACAGGAAGAAGCGATACCCGCCGACCGGGGGGAAGAAGGTCGTCTTGGGGCCGTTGACGCCGGCGTCGGGGAGCGTGGGACTTGAGTCTGCGCGCCAGAGTTCGTGATAGACGGTGGGACGTCAACGTCACGGTCGTCGGTTCGACGACGCCATCGTCGACGATGACCGCCTTGCCGTGCTCATCGTGGCCGGTCACTACGCGGCGTACGTTCATCGAGAGCTCTCCTCGCGTCGTGGTGTCAACGAGTTGGCGACGAAGCTGTTGCGCAGCGCCAGTCGGTGGATCTTCTCGCTGGCGTTGCGTGGTAGTGGTTCGTCGGTCAGTGCAACGTATTTCGGCACCTTGAACGTTGGCAGTGCATTGCGCAGGTGCTGACGCAGTTCGTCCTCGGTGAGTGCGGAGCCTGCTTGGGGGTGGCACACCATCGCCAATTCCTCACCCATGAGCATCGTCGGGGACGCCGAAGACCGCGACCTCCTTCACCGATGGAGTGTCGGTAGGCGACGTTCTCGATTTCGGCGGGGGCGATGTTCTCTCCGCCGCGGATGACGATTTCCTTGATCCGCCCGGTGATGTGCAGGAACCCGTCGCGGTCGATGTTGCCCAGGTCGCCGGTGCGTAGCCAGCCGTCGGGGGTGAACGCTTCTTCGGTGAGGTCGTCGCGTTGCCAGTATCCGGGGGTGATCGTGACGCCCCGCAGTTGGATCTCACCGTCCTGTTCGGACGGCAGAGAGGTGCCTTCCGCGTCGACGACACGGAGATCGATGATCGGTGAAACGATGCCTGCGGCCATGGGTTTGAGATCGAACACCGGTCCGCTCATGGTTGCGCACACCGACGCCGTCTCGGTCATGCCGTATCCCGCCGACCGGTTCTCGATGCCGAGTCTGTCGCGCAATAACTCGGGAAGCCCAGCGGGGGTGGCGGCCCCGGCTGCGGCCACTCGCGAGATGGACGACAGGTCGAAGTCGTCGAATCTGGGATGAGTCAGGAGGTCCTTGAGGATTGCCGGCACGGTCGCGATCATCGTGACCTTCTCGTTCTGGATTGTCTGCATCGCCGTCACGGCGTCCCATTTGCGTAGCAGCACCACTTTTTGACCGACCGCGCAGGGCAGCAGGAAGCCGCTGAACAGTCCGGTCGCGTGAAACAGCGGCACCGTCACCAGTCCCGCCTCGGAGGTCGCGCCACCACGCAGTTCGATGGGGCCGCTGAATTCGAGGGGGAGGAAGCCGGCCAGCATCATGTGCATCAGCGCCTGTCCGACTGAGACATGGCGATAGACAACGCCTTTGGGATGGCCGGTGCTGCCTGAGGTGTACAGCAGCATCGCCATGTCTTCGGGTTCAGGTTGCACGGTGGCGTAGTCGCGGCCGCGACCTGCTGCCACGGCGTCGCGGATGGGCCGCACATCGAGGTGCGTGAGCGAGTCGTCGGCCAAAAGCTGGTCGCCACCGTCGACGTCGCTGAACAGCACTGCCGTTCGGCGTTGCCGCAGCGCATCGGCGGCCAGTCTGGTGCGGGGCAGGTCGGCGGCCAGCACGGTCGGATCCGAGTCGCGCAGGGTGAATTCGAGTTCCTCGGCCGATCCCCAACTGTTGATCAGCACCGCGACCGCGCCGACGTGGACCGCAGCGGCGAAGATCAGTACCCAGTCCGGACAGTTGCGCATCGCAATGGCGATCCGATCGCCGGGCTTGACGCCCATGTCGTGTTGCAGCACGGCGGCCAGTGCGTCGACGTCGGCGAAGAACTGCTCGAAGGTCCATCGTTGGTCGCCGAAGACGAGAAAGTCCGCGCCGCCGTGCCCGCGACCTGAGGTGAGGATGTCGAGGACCGTGGGTGCAGCGTGGGTGAAGACGCGTCGGGGTACTCCGGCCACCTGCTGCTCGGTCACGGCGAAGATCCCATCGGCGGCGGTGAACCGGCGAACGGCCTCGTGGACGAGATCAGGAGTCAGAGTCACGATGTCCTCCCTCTGCGTCGGTGCCATGCGTCCACCCCCTTCGAATGGTTGGGGTGCACAAAGTCACCACAGTAAAACTACATCGTTTTTCTACAGCATGGTGGCGCGGGTCACAAGGCTGCGGCAGTGAGAGGTCTGAGTCCGGTGGTGTCGCTGCAGTACGCGAGTCACGGAGCGTGCACTGTTAGAACAACGCCGTCACCGTAAGATGACGGGCATGTCGTCGCCCCGTTCCAATCGCATGCCACGGCGGGAGCCTGCCAATGGCTAAACCGCTCATACCGGTCGACGTGATTCACGAGCACGCCTTGGCGCTAATCGACGCCGAGGGCGCCCAGGCACTCAATGCACGACGTCTCGCCTCGGACCTCAAGTGCTCCACTCGCACGCTATACCAGCAGGTGGGAAATCGCGAAGAGTTGATTCGCGCACTCGTCGGCCGGCATTTCTCGCAGCTGCAATTGGACTTCCACGAATCCGACACATGGGAGTCCACCGCCGCGCAGTGGAGTCTCGCGCTGCACGACGCGCTGCAAGCGCATCCGTTCCTCACCGAACTGATGACCGTCGATGACCGCGGCGCAGTCACCTCCTACGTCAACAAACTTCTGAAGTCGCTGGTGCACGCCGGAATCGACCGCCGGCTCGCCACCGACTGCTGCCGTTCGTTGGTGAACACGACGATCAACCACACCATCGTTGAAGCGCAGGCACTTCGCCAGGCGCCCCACTCGTGCTGGCGGACGCCTCGATGCGAAGAAGCGACAACGGTCCTTTCTGCGAACCATCGATTGGATCATCGCCGGAGTCGGCCAGGAAGCGCTGTCGGCGACGACCACCGGCCGGCGCCGCTAACTCGACGAGTCCGCTGCCCCGTCCGCGTCACTTTGGAAAACGATGTTGTTTAATGCATGTTATGGATGACAGCGCGGCTGAGAAGCTCCTTTCACCGTGGTCCGCTGGACGGAATACGGGTGATCGAGTTCGCGGGAGTGGGCCCGGGGCCGCACGCGGCGATGGTGCTTGCCGATCTGGGTGCCGACGTGGTGCGCATTCAGCGGCCAGGGGTACTTCCTCGCGCCGGATTCAATGCCGACGGGATGCTGCGCGGGCGTGCAGTGGTTGAGGCGGACCTGAAGGACGATGACGACAAGGCGGCCCTCATGAGTCTCATCGCACGGGCCGACGTCCTCGTGGAGGGCTTCCGGCCAGGTGTTATGGAACGGCTCGGATACGGTCCTGAGGACGTGCGACCCCTCAACCCCGGGTTGATCTATGCCCGGATGACCGGCTGGGGCCAGACCGGGCCACGGGCGCCACGTGCCGGCCACGACATCAACTACTTGGCTCTGACTGGATTCCTGCACGCGATCGGGCGCCGTACCGACCGACCGGTCCCGCCCTTGAACCTGGTTGGCGACTTCGGCGGCGGTTCGATGTTTCTGCTCGTCGGCGTCCTCGCGGCCATCGTGGAACGCCAGACCTCCGGGCGCGGCCAGGTGATCGATGCCGCCATCGTCGACGGGGTTTCGGTTCTGGGCCAGATGATCTGGGCGTTCCGCGGAATCGGACTATGGAGCGACGAACGCGGCACCAACATGCTCGACACCGGGGCCCCGTACTACGACACGTACGAAACCGCAGACGGCCGGTACATGGCGGTCGGAGCCATCGAACCCCAGTTCTACGCCGAACTACTCACCGGCCTCGGCCTGGCCGATCGGGCGCAGCTGCCCGACCGCGACGACGCCTCGCAGTGGGAGACGTTGAGGGAGATGTTCACACAGGCATTCCGGGCCCGCACCCGCGACGAATGGGCTGCCGTGTTCGACGACACCGACGCGTGCGTCACGCCCGTGTTGACGTTCGCCGAGGCCGCCGCCGACTCGCACATAACCGCCCGCGGAGCCCTGAGAGTGATCGACAATGTCATGCAGGCGTCGGTGGCCCCCCGGTTCTCGCGCTCGGTGCCTGGGGTTCCGGAAGGGCCCGCCCGCGTGGCCACTGATCCGGACGCGGTGTGGAACGACTGACCACGCCTTTGCAAAATTGTGAAAACGGTGTTTTTCTAATAGCTGACCCGAAAGTGGCCAGTCCGCTGGGTCGGAGAGGTAGTTGACATGGCATGGGACTTCTGCGCGGATCCGGATTTCGAACCCACGCTCGATTGGGTTCGGCGTTTCGTGGACGACGAGCTGCGCCCGATCGAGCCGCTGCTTCCGCACCTGACACTGGAACAGTCCAAGAGCCTGTTGGACCCGCTCAAGGAACAGGTCCGCGAGCGAGGCTTGTGGGCCGTGCATCTGCCGAAGGACATGGGCGGCAACGGCTTCGGCCAGCTGCCGCTGGCCCAGATGAACCTCATCACCGGCCGGGTGGGCCTGGCGATGGAGGTCTTCGGGAACATGGCCCCGGACTCAGGGAACGCCGAACTGATCGCCGAGGGCGGCACCGAGGAACAGAAGGACCGCTGGCTGTGGCCCAACCTGCGCGGTGACCTGCGCAGTGCCTTCGCCATCACCGAACCCTGGGTATCCGGCACCGACCCCACGCAAATCGAGTCAACAGGAGTGCTCGAAGGCGACGAGTGGGTGCTCAACGGCCGCAAATGGATGATCACCAACGCGTCGATCGCCGACTTCATCATCTTCATGGTGGTCACCGATCCCGAAGCCCCGCCACATCTGCGGTGCTCGATGATCGTGGTGGAGAAGGACACCCCCGGCTTGACCATCCTGCGTGACATTCCCTCGATGCACGACCCCGACGTGACCTTCGGCCGGATCGGCAACCACGCCGAGGTCGTGCTGGACGATGTGCGCGTCCCGCGCGATCATCTGATTGGCCCGCAGGGTCATGGGTTCGTGCTGTCCCAGGTCCGGCTGGGGCCGGGACGGTTGCATCACGCGACGCGTTGGCTGGCCGAGGCCGAGCGGGCGTTCGACATGATGTGCGAGCGGGCCCAATCGCGGTCGTCGTTTGGTAAGAGCTACACCCGCCACCAGATGGTGCAGCAGTACATCGCTGACTCTCGTATCGAGTTGGAGACGGCGAAGCTCCTTACCCTGCGGGCGGCGTGGAAGTTCGACCGCGAGGGCAACCGGGCCGCGCGCAGCGACATCGCCATGTGCAAGGTGTACAACGCGCAGGTGGTGCACAACGTGGTGGACCGGGCGTTGCAGGTGCACGGATCCCTGGGATACAGCGGCGACATGCCGCTGGAGTCGATGTACCGGATGGCCCGGATGGCCAGCCTGGTCGATGGCGCCAATGAAGTGCACAAGGTCAGCGTCGCCAAGAGTGAGCTGGCCCGCTACCAGCCCGTCGAAGGCTGGCCCAGCGAACACGTCCCGACCCGGCTGGCCGCCGCCCGTGCCCGGTTCGCCCACCTGCTGGAGGCCAGCGCGTGAACCGCACCGCGGCGGCGTTCGACGTCCCGCGCTTCACCGACTGGCTGGGGCAGGTGACCGGCGAGCCCGCCGAGGTGACGGTGACACCGATGAGCGGGGGCGCCAGCTGCGAGATGTTCCGAGCCGAACGGCTGGGTAGGTCCTGGGTGGTACGCCGCGCGCCCCTGACGTCGGTGTCCGACACCGCACACCACGTGGTTCGCGAAGCCCGCGTCATCGAAGCACTGGCCGGCTCGGCAGTGCCGGTGCCGACGATCCTGGCCGTCGGCGACGACCCCGCCATCCTTGGGGCGCCCTTCTTCGTGATGTCCTTTGTCGACGGCGACGTGGTGCGCCGCAACGGCCTCCCCGAAGCCCTTGCGGCACAACCTCAGTCGCACCATGCGGTAGGGGAGGGATTGATCGACACACTGGTCAGCCTGCACGAGGTCGACTGGCGGTCCACGCCGCTGACCGAGCTGTCACATCCGGAGGGTTTCCTGGCTCGGCAGGTGGATCGGTGGATGAGTCAGCTGGAGTCCTACCGTTCGCGCGACCTGAACGGCGTCGACGACGTCGCGGCCTGGCTGGCGGACAACCAGCCGGCACATGGTGAGTTGGCGGTGATGCACGGCGACTACAAGCTCGACAACGTGCTGTGGTCGCGGGAACCGCCACCCCGGGTGATGAGCGTCGTCGACTTCGAGATGACCACCGTGGGGGATCCGCTCATCGACCTGGCATGGGCGCTGATCTTCTGGCCCGAGGAAGGCAACCTGATCGCGCTGGCATCGCCCGGCACTCCCAACGGCATCGCCGCCGACCAGTGTCAATCACCGGGCCAACTGATGGAGCGCTATGCCGCGGCCACCGGGCGCGATCTGTCCGGATTCGACTGGTATCAGGCCTTCAGTGCATGGAAGCTGGCGATCGTGCTGGAAGCCTCCTACGCAAAATACCGCCGGGGAGAGTCCAGCAATCCGCACCACGAAGTCTTCGGATTCGTTGTCGACGAATTGCTCTTGCGCGCAAGGAGATTCGCCCGATGACCGACCCGCTGTTCTCCGTCGCCGACCGGGTCGTCCTGTTGACCGGCGGCAGCCGCGGACTGGGCCGAGCCATGTGTCTGGGACTGGCCGAACGCGGAGCGCGGGTGGTGATCGCCAGCCGCAAGCTCGATGCCTGCGAAGAGCTGGCCGCACAGATCCGCGGAAGCGGCGGCGAGGCATTCGCCTTGGCCTGCCACGTCGGGAACTGGGAATCGCTCGACCGAGTCGTCGCGGATGCCGCAGGACGCTGGGGGCGGCTCGATGGCCTCGTTAACAATGCCGGGATGAGTCCGCTGGCGCCATCGCTGCTGGAGACGTCGGAGACATTGTTCGACAAGGTGATCGGCGTCAACCTCAAGGGGCCGACGCGGCTGACGGCCCTGGCCGCCGAGGCGATGAAGGCCACCGGCGGTGGCTCGATCATCAACATCAGCTCGCTGGCCTCGGTGAAACCGATCCCGACCGCCCCCGTGTATTCTGCTGCGAAGGCTGGACTCAACGCGCTGACGAGGGCGGCGGCGCTCGAATACGCCGGCGCAGGTATCCGCGTCAACGGCATCATCTGTGGCACCTTCGACACCGACGCCGCAGCGGGATTCGTGCGCAACGCCGACTTGCTCCCAGAGATCGTCCGGACGATCGCGCTGGGTCGGGTCGGCCGTCCGGACGAGATCCTTGGCGCGGTCGTGTACTTGCTGTCGGACGCGTCCACCTACACCACTGGGTCGCTGATGACCATCGACGGCGGCGTATCCGGATAAATGTCTCGGACGAAAGAATCCGGTTGACAAATTCCAGGAAATACACCGTCGTTTTAATGCGGTGAGCTGCCTGTCGCGCAACAATCGGACGGGCTGACGATTAAGAAAACGCTGTTATTGTATTTTGCATTCGGTTGTGTTACACCTAGTTCCAGTGGCGTTCGCTGCGCCCGGCCAGGGCGTCGACGAGATCAACGGTCTTACGACGGACTAGCGTGCAGATGGAGTTGCTCGTGCCGGCGGACCAGGAGGCTGTCTACCCACTGCGGGTCATGTTCGGGGTCGAGTGCGAAGTGTTGGGTCTGCTCGAGGAGTTCGGTGAGCACGGCGCGTGCTTCGATGCGCGCGAGTGCGGCTCCCACGCAGAAGTGGATGCCGTGCCCAAAGGCCAAGTGCCGCTTGGGTGATCCTCGCGTCAGGTCCACGCGGTCGGGGTTGTCGAACTGGGCGGGGTCTCGATTTCCGGCTGCGAAGAGCAGCAGCGCCGTGGAGCCCGCCGCGATGTCGGTGCCCCCGAGTGTGGTGTCGTGCGGGACGCTGCGCATCATCTGCCGAAACGGCGATTCGAGCCGCAGGGCCTCTTCCACGAACACGTCGATGTCCTCGGTGCGGTCGCGTAGTCGCTGCTGCAACGCCGGGTCTTCGGCAAGCATCCGGACGGCGTTGCCCAGCAGGCTGGTTGTCGACTCTCCGCCGGCGCTGAGCAGGGTGTGCAGGATGGTCTGCACCTCACCCATCTGCAAGGTGCCGGCGTCCAGTGCTCGCCGTACCGCCAGCAGGATTGTTTCGTCATCGTCCTCGACCAGTGGCCGATGACCTGGTCGGCGATCCACTCCTGGATGACGCCGATGCGGGTGACGAGGTCGTTGAGCCGATCCAGTGGCATGGTGCCGCCGACCATGGTGGTGGATTCGAACGCCGCCTGCAGCAGTTGCATCGGGTCGGTGTCTCGGAAGCCGATCAGTGTGGCGACCACGGTGATCGGCACGATGTTGCCGATCGTGGCCATGAAATCGAAGTTGTTGTCGCGCAGGGCCGAAGCGACGGTGCTCGCCGACAGCGCGCGGATGTCGTCCTCCAGGGCGCGCATGCGCCGTGCCACTAACTCGGGAAACACCGCGCGCCGGTGTGTGGTGTGCAGCGGGGGGTCGGCGGCCGCCAGCGTGGGGGTAGCCGCGTCGCCGAAGTCGAGGCGCGCCGGCAGTCCGTCCTCATCGCGGTAGAGCAGGCAGCGCATCGTGGACGAGAAGTCCTCCGGTCGTGCGACCGCCTCCGATAGCAGGTCGAAGGTGCTGATGACGACGACGTCGGTGCCGGGCACCGCCCAGACCGGCGCCTGCTCGCGCAGCGTCCGGTAGAAGTCATACGGGTCAGCAAGGACCTTGGGGTCCAGCAGCATCGAGGGGCTCAACTCGGTCATGGGCGCTGCGCGATCTGGTCGAACAGACTGGTCATGTCGCTGTAGACCCACGATTCGACCACCTTGCCGCCGGTGAGCGCGTAGATCTCACAGCTCTCCACGGCGATGTCGCGATGAGTCGCCGCGATGCCCCCGTAGTCACCGGTGTGCACGCCCCGCAGCGTCCAGCGGGCACAGACGAAACCCCGTGCGCCGAAGAGAAGATCCTCGTCCAGGTGCAGACCGTCGAACGCTGCGGTCAGCAAGGTGAGGTTCGCCCGGATGTCGCTGATCGTGAGCGGCGTGTCCAGTCCGCTGACCCATCGCGGGGCATCGGGGGAGAACCCGGCGAGGTAGCCCTCGACGTCGCCGGCGTTGAGGGCGGCGACCGCGCGACGAATCAGGTCTTCTTCGGGGCTGCCGGCATCGCTTTTGTCTCCGGACGTCGCAGCTGTGGACATTCGTCCACTTTGATGGATGCATGTCCACAAATCAAGTCGAGGTGGTTTAGGGTGGGCTTGTGACGGACACGGCTCGCGCAGAGTTGCGCAGCCAGCGGCGCGCTGCCCGCCGCGCGGAGAACAGAAGCGAGATCCTTGACGCCGCAGAACTGGTCTTCAGCGAAGACGGCCTCCGGACCGGGTCGCTGCGCCGCATCGCCGACCTGTCGGGCTACTCGACTGCCGCGATCTACAAGTTCTTCGACAGCAAGCAACATCTCGTCGCCGAGGTCCTCAACCGGCGCGGCGATGAGTATCTGGTCGAGCTGAGGCAGGCTGCGCAATCCGACGGGAACGCCGCTGGACCGCCTGCATCTCATCGTCGACACGGCGGCCGAATACTTCAGTGCGCGTGGCCACTTCCGGTCGGTGTTGCGCCAGATGCAAGGAGGGTCAGCGATCCTCGGCCCAGTGCTCGACGCCTTCGCCGAGGATGTCTACGGCCGCTACGCCGAGGCAATGAAACTGATGACCGACCTGATTCGTCAAGGACAGCAGGCTGGAGAGATCCGGGCCGGGGATCCCAGCGGCCTGGCCCACCTGGCGTCGGTGCTGACCAACGAATACGCATTGGCCGACGTCGCACTCGCGCCCTCGGAGTTTCACGCAGTGTTCAACGGTGCTCTGCGCGCGGACACCGCGTGTTGATGCCATCAACACCTTCCGCGTATCCGCAAGTCGTTCTGTGTACTTTCGCCTCCTTTCGCGCAGTCGGCGGCGAATCGTGCAACCCGCGAACTTCGTATCGTCGGCCAACGGCGTGGCGGGATGTCACCCGTCCGGTGAAAAGAGGTTACGTCGTGGTGTGCTGGTCGGATGAGTCGCTGGGCTCGACGAGCTTTGTTTCCTCACGTGCCCCTGGGGTGATCTCGATGCGGCGCGGCTTGGCCCTTGCCGCCACGGGGAGGGTTACGGTCAGCACCCCGTTCTGATAGGTGGCGGCGATGTGGTCGGCGTCGATGTCCTGACCGAGGGACAGGCGACGCATGTAACCGCCGGTGAAGCGCTCGGAGCTCAGCCACTGCACGTCGTGTTCGGTGCGTTCGCTGCGTTGTGCCGTCACGGTGAGAATGCCGCCGTCAACGCTGACGTCCACCGAATCGGGGTCCACCCCCGGGAGGTCGGCGTGAAGGACGTAGTGATCACCGGAGCGGTAGAGGTCCATGGGCATGGCCAGTGGGACTCGGGCGGACCCGGGCGATGTACCGAGCAGCTGCGCGGCGAGTCTGTCGATGTCACGGAATGGATCGGGATGAAGCACAGCAACCACCTCCTACATGTCGGTTGCCGCACCGCGCCATCGCGACGGGTGTCGGCTGGCTGCGCTCCTTCTGGTTTAGCACTCCACCTGCGCGTGCACCAGGGGGTCGCGCTGCGCCCAGGTCGTCGGCGATGAGGACCGTGGTGTCCAGGATCGTCTTCCACATGAAAGGGGCCAGACGCGCCTCGATCTGCTCGTCGACGTCGGGCGATATCGGCTCAATGCTGTCGATCCGGCCGAACATTGCGCGCACAGGAATTGGTGATGGTCGGCGAGATGCCCGTTGAACGCTCGACCCAACACATTCACTGTTGCTTTACCTGGATAGGCGTAGACTCAAAGAACGGATCCACGGCAGACCAAGGTCGGACCGGAAGAAAAGATTCCTCCTCTCGGCTGTGGCGCCCAGCACGAGCACTAGGCACCCACGCAAAGCAAGGCCCATCAACTGGGCACAGCGCGGTGGGCTTGCTTCAGGCGGGAAATTCTCTCCTGACGCCGAGGCCACATTTCACCGCTCCATCATGCAGCTTGGTAACCAGGTGGTCGATGCTTCGGACGGCGCTCCTTTTCGTCAGGAGCGCCGTCCGACTCGTGTATGCCGAACTCCCCGCGGCCGGTAGCGGTCGGCCGACCGACCGCACGCCGAAAGGGGAAGGTTCATCGTGAACCGCAGTTATCGGCACGCAAGAGCATTTCAAAGCTGTTGCACTACAGCGCGGTTCGCACTATCCAGCAGGCTACTGGTAACCCTGCGTATTCGATCCCGTCGTATTGGTCGTCCCTCCAGGGAGGGGAGTGGTTGAAGCGCGGGGGCCAAGGCACGCCAGCAGCACCGTACCCCGTGGGCCTCATCCGAGCCGGTACGAATAGGGCCTGGATTTGCTGGAGCGGCTCTGCAGCGAGGTGCCCTGCGGCTCAGGCCGGGATGCTGGCTGGGGCCGGCGCGCTTAGCGGGTGCAGTGGCCCAGGCCGACGGATCTGCCAAGGGTAAGGCGTGTCGGGAGTGGTCATCGACAGCGCACCCCCGGCAACGGTGTTGAACCGCAGTGGGATGCCACGATCGGTACGGCCCCGGGGGAGTGGGCGGTTGTTCGACACGCTTAAGTTGTGGGCGTGGCAGCTCGCGCCGTCCTGGTTACCCCACTGTCGGGGCCGCTGGCCAGATTCGGGAAAGCAGGGGCGAGCGCCCTCGCTCTCTGGGCCGAGCGTTCCGGAGTAAGGCTGGAGGTGATCGACGCTTACCCCTCCGCGGCGTCCGCGATACGGGCCGCCGAGGCTAGCCGGCCCGACGTGGTGTTCGGGCCCTACGGTTCGGGGCCGGCGCTGGCGGCCGCGGCCGCCAGCAAAGGGGTCATCTGGAACCATGGTGGCGCCACCGCCCGGCTGGCGCGGCCGGCGTATCCGGGTGTCGTCAACGTGGAGTCTCCCGCTTACCGCTATTTCGCCGCGGTGCTCGAAACCCTTGCCGCCGAAGGTCTTGGTGCGGGGTCGGAGGTGGTAATAATCCACGTCGACACGGGGTTCGGCCGCGAGGTGGCCGAAGGGGCGGCGGTGGTGGCCCGGCGACTCGGTCTCCTGCGGCGGTCGGTGAGTTTCCGGCCAGCCCGGGCCAGAGACGTGCTGGCGCAGGTCCCGGCGGGCGATGTGCTGTTATCGGCCGGTTCCTTCGACGATGACGTCGGCATCGCGCAGTGGGCCAGCGAACGCCGTTGGCGCGCAGTTGGATTGGTCGCCGCCGGAGTCGATGAGCTCCGGCACGCCATCGGTGATCGCGTTGAGGGGCTTTACGGACCGTGCCAGTGGTTCGACGACGGGACAGATGATCCCGCGGACGGACCCAACAGCGAGTGGTTCAGCCAGTGTTACCGGGACGCGAACGGTACTGAGCCGCCCTATCCTGCTGCTGCGGCCTTCGCCGCGGGTGTCGTTTGGCAGCGCTGCGTGAAGGAGGCCGGAACTGTTGAATCGTTGCCGGTGCGGGCCGCGTCACAACGACTCGACACCACCACCTTGTTCGGTCGGTTTCGTGTCGACCCGGTCACCGGCGTGCAAACCGGCCATCAGATTCGCGTCGTTCAGTGGCGAGGCGGACAGCGGGTGCTGGTTGATCGGCCGCTTCGTCGGACGTGAGCGTCAAAGTCACATCAGCTCGTGGGCATTGATACTGCACCTTCAGTCGAGCCGCCTCTAATCTTCATCTTCTGTCAGCCGGACCAATTACGTTGTTGCGCTGGAAATTTCGCCTATCGCTGGGTACTGGATTACCAGCTGAACCAACGGGCTCATCACGTAGAACTCCCCGGTTGTAAAGTCCGCGCTGACCTCACCGTTCTCGACATAGGAGCCTAGGCGGAGTGCGACGTCGATAATGAGGTACTGCCCAGGTGGGACGATCTCCTGCTGGTAGCCCAAGGGGAATCCCCGGAACACGACGTCGTATGCCGTTTGGTCATCGGTGTGGAAACCGGTCGAGTCGGCCAGCAAGTCGAGGGCGTTCTGCGATTCGCCGCTCTGGGGCGGAGCGGACGATATCGGCTGCGTCCACGTCTGCACGAGGTCGAGAGTCGGATCGAGAGTTAGCTCGCCCTTCCCGCCGAAGAACCAGCCGCCGCGTGAGTGCGCCGAGCAGAAGCCGTTGAGGCTGAGCAATCCGTTAACTGTGACTACGGCAGACGCATTCTCTTGCGTGTTACCCCAGAGGTAATAGAAGTGAAGTAGCTGATAGTTCCAGTCGATCAGGTACGCGCCCGTCAACCCCTCGTACAAGCTCGAATCAAGACGAAGCTGCGCGCGGCTTTTGTACGGCTCGATCATGGTCGACTCGAGGTTCACGCCGTCCGTCGCCCAGATTTCGACCGGGCTGTCGAGAGCGAGGTACTGCGTCGTCGGGAGTCCGATGCCCACTAACCCGCCCAGCGCTGCGCGCTGGGCATCGACCATGCCGCGCAGGGAGTCGGCTCGCACACCGGACTGGGCGACCGCGTCCGCCTTGAGTTGCTCTAAACGGCGACGGCTCTGCGCCCGTTCGGCACCCAGTTCGCGCTCCACCGCCGCGGCGTCAGACCCCATGCGGGAAAGCTGCTCGGCGGCAAGCGCGCGTGCCCGCGTCCTCTCCGGAAGCCGCCGTCCCGTCGAGAAGCTGCCGGCGCCGCCGCGCGCGTCCGCAACTCTGCTCAGATCCCGCGCGGCAGTTAGTGCCTGGCGGATCCGTGGCGTATCAACCTCGGTCATGTTGGCTCCCCTGTCCTGCCTATGACAAACATGATTGGCCGGTGGTATGGGCACCGAAACGCTCATTGAAGGCCAGCACAATGGAAATGCTAGATCCGGATATTGCAATGGGGGTCCATTCGAACAGGCCGCATGTTGCAAGTCTTGGCAAACCGCGCCGCATGTGGCGCTAGTCGATCGTCAGCAATGACGGCGGTCGGCGAGGCCTACCGCCGCGCATCGAAATAGACCACGTTCGCGACACGTGCGGCCCTCCCAGTTGCCGGCTACCAGCCCGGCGGTGGCTGCGACATGTTAATGCCGTCAACACCTCTCGCGTATCCGCAGGTCGTTCCACGTCTTTTCGTGTTGCTTCACGTACTCAAATTTCGTATTTCCGCAGGTCAGCGCGTTTTCTGTAGCGGATTCGATTCCCGGCAGCTCCACTGAAAACGGTAGGTCAGAGTGCTGGGTGAACAGCGCCCGTTTCCTGTTCCTGACCACGCTCACGAGACTTCTACATCGACTGGAACCAGTTACCGACCGCGCCGTCGCGATCTTGCGCGCCACACAACTCGTTCGCGGAAGGGGCCAAGTCCTAGTAGATCAGCAATGCGGTGAAGTGTCGGTGCCCGTGGCATTGCTTGGCACAATGCCAACCCACAACGGCCGCCGTCAGGACTGACGCGCCACGATCACAGGGATCCTGGCCCTGTTGACCACCGCCGCCCCGACCGAGCCCAGCAACATACCAGCGAACCCGCCGCGGCCGTGGCTGCCGACCACAATCAGTTGCGCCCGTTCGGACGCCTCGATCAGCGGACGCGCCGGCTCACCAATTTCGATTTTGCGAAGGATCTCCACGTCGGGATAGCGTTCCTGCCAACCCGCTAGCCGTTCAGCAAGCATCTCCTCCTCGTGGGATAGCTGAGCGTCCCAATTAAAGTTCGGGAAAAACTCTTTGAAGTCGGAAACCCGCAGATCAGTCCAGGCGTGCAGGGCCATTAAACCGACACCTCGTCGTGACGCTTCGTCGAATGCAATCGCAGTCGCTGCTTCCGACGCCGGCGAGCCGTCGATGCCCACCAGCACCGGCGCCCGTGCGACATTGGAGAACAGCGGTTCCTCGTCGTGGATCACGGCGACTGGGCAATGCGCGTGGTAGACCAATCCCGAACTCACCGAGCCAAGGAAGTTGCGGGCCAACACGCCGCCATGCCCCCGATAGCCCACCACGACCATCTCCGCCTCTTTGGAAAGGCCGACGAGCGTCGGGACGGTGGCCGAATAAAACACCTTGCTATCGATTTGCACTGGACCGCGCTCACCGGTGCTCTCTTCGGCGACCTTGATCGCCGACTTGATGAATTCGCGTGCCCGCTTCTCCTGCCATTGCCTGAAGCCGGCCGGCGCGGGGAACTGGGACCACCCCGGTACGGGGGCGTTGACGACATGGACCAGGGTCAGCGGCACATTCCGCAGCGCGGCATCATGGGCCGCCCACCGTACGGCACCCAGTGCCGCTGCTGAGCCGTCAACGCCTACCAAGATCGCGCGACGTGGTGGTTGCAACATTTCAGTTCGCTTCTGATCGGTTATGTACCCACCGGCAGGATCACTCAGGGCGGCCGTGATTGTTAGGGCTGAAGAGATGCAAGCCGAAGGACTAAAGGCACCAATGAAGCGCCTAACGCCTTCTGGCCCACGCCTACATCGGTCAATAGCGTGACTTCCGTTTGGATTGGAACCAAGGTCAGCGTGCTGAAGATCGCTTGGGAGGCCTGGTGATTCGCACGGGGTGAGGGCAGCGCTATCGCGCGGCGCCAGCGAGCGAGGCTGCAGGGTCTCGTGAGCTATTCGCCACGTCTGTCAACGGCGATGGCCGCCTGTCACCCGGTCAAAGACTCACACGACGACGCATGGCGCTGTGTCGGCAAGAGCGCCTCCCGAGCGGAGGCTCGGCATTCATGGAGTAGCGCGATGCCCTACTACGAGATTCGCCCCGTTGATCGGTCCTGCGGATCGTATGGTGCTGAACGGGCTATACAGCCTCAGCGAGGGCCTGCAGCGTTTCCGCCGACGTGTACTTCGGCTTCCAGCCCAACTGCGACTTCGCCTTGCTGGTGTCCATCACAAGCGACGCCCGCGCGACGTGCAGCCATTCCAGGGCCGACGGAACGAACGGCATGTGCGCGATGACCGTCAACGCGGCGGTCGCCGAGACAGCCGGAACCCGCACCGGGTGCCCGCCCAGCGCCGTGACGACTTCGGAGATGCTGACCTCGCCGTTACCGGCGATGTTGTACGGGCCCGGCGCAGCATCGGTGGACGCGGCTAACGCGATCGCGGCGGCGACGTCGTCATGGTGCACCAGCTGAAGCGGAAATCCCGGGTCGGGGATGGGCATCTTGAGCAGGGGAACCGCCCGGGTGACCGACTGCACCACCCCCGGCAGATGCCGCCACGGCATCGCGTCGGCCAGCGCGGGCGCTTTCGGCCCCGCGACGATGCACGGGCGAAGGATGAACACCTCCAGCGACGATCCCTTGGTGATCTCGGCCAGCTCCGCCTCGCACGCGGCTTTCTGTTCGGAGTAGTAGTGCTCGGGCGAGCCCCGTGGGGGCACGTCTTCTGTGATCGGATCCGGGTTGTCGGAGTGGTAACCGTAGGCGGCCACGGACGATGTGTACACCAGTCGCCGGGGCCGCTGCGCGGCGACGGTCGCTTCGAAGACGTTGCTCGTTCCCGCTAGGTTGACGCGCGCGCTTTCCTCGCGTGAGCCCATGATGACGAACGCGAGATGGATGACGACGTCGACGTCGGCCACCAGCGCGTCGACAGCTTTGCGGTCCAGGATGTCGCCCTGCTGGTAGGTGATTTTCGTCCAGCCGTGGGCCGCAGGGTCGAACGGGCGCCGCGCCATCCCGACGATGCGGTCCACCGCAGGATCACGCTCCAGCGCTTCCACTGTCGAGATCCCGATCTCGCCGGTCGGCCCGGTGATGGCTACTGCGAGCCCCGCCATCTGGTCAGGATCCCCCTTCCGGGGGCGCAAAACAGCGAAACCGCAATTTACGGCTCCACCATAGCGCGCACTATCGGGCGAACACGATGATGAACTATTCGGGCCAACCGTCGTCGTTGCCGTCTTGCGCGTGACCCATCCGGTTAGGACCACGATGAGCACAGCGATGGTGCTTGTCGCGGTCGAACAAGCCAACTGGACAGATCAACGCAACGGCTGATGTCACGTGGAAGATATTGTCCACCATACTGATCGAGGATCGCGTTACTCGGTGATCCACGCCGGAACCGAGATTGGCGATCATCTCCTCGGCCATTCGCGCGCGCCTCATCGGGCATTCTGGGCCCCTGCTCACCGCGACCAAGAACATCGACAATCGACATCAGCGAGGCCGCCGTCCTGGCCAAGCTCGTGCTCAGCTGACGGTACGGGCGCACAATTGAGGTGTCCGTCTGAAACCTGGAGAGCTGCGATGAGCGAGCAACTGTACGACTTTTTCGGCGAGATCTTCCAGCGGTACTTCAGACCCGCCATCGACGCATATCCGCGAGTGGGTGGAGCACTCGTCGAAAGGTTGTTCACGCTGACTGACGACGTCCCCGATAGATTGGCACAGACCCGGTGCGCCGCAATGGCATGGGCCAAAGCCGAGACCCCGAACGCCAGGATCACCTCGGAGCTCTTCGTGATCACCCAACACGGACTGATGTATGCCGCAGGGTTGAACGAGTCGCGCCGGGCGCTGTATTACCTGGCCACGCCGCCCGCATTGTTCGATCCGTTCGTCGATCAGGTCGATACCGCCGAACTGCGTGAGGGCACGGTAGTCGTGGTGGACAGCCGGCTCGGCCGCGACCTCGCATCCGCGCATCCGATGGACGCCGCGTTGCGCCGGATACTCGATGAGCACCTGGCGCTGCGGGTGGATCTGCCCGCGTAGCTATTTCTTCGCCGCGGTCTTCTTGGCCGGCGCGTCTTTCGCGGTCTTCTTGGCGGGGCATTCTTGGCAGGCGACTGTGTCAGAAACGCTTTACTGGTGGTGTTGATGTTGCCGCCGTTGTAAATATGGCGGCAGCTCGGGCGCGCCCGGACTTCGGCGCAATCATCTGTAATAGCGGCACGCAGCCGCCCAAAGTCGGGAGTCGTAACCGCCGCGTCAATTACGCTCAATGCCGTGGCGGAAACGTCATACGCACCCTGCGGCGATCTCAGGAAGGCCATACCCGGCCCGACAACAATGTAGGCCGATCGTGTCGGTCAAGACGCCGAAACCAGACCGGCAGCTTCCTCCAGTTCCTTCAGCGCGGGCTCAATCGCGTCGGCTAGTTCATCGATGTCACTGGCGATCTCCGGCGTGGTGACGAAGCCGAAGTCCACGACCCCGTTGTAGCTCAAACAGGTGATGTTCAACGCCACCTCCAGCATCACCGGTCCGAGGGGCACGAGCCGCTCCACGACCGAACCGGCCAGGTAAACAGCGAAGTCGGGACCCGGAACGTTGGAGACCACCAAATTGATGGGAGCGACATGGCCACCAATGTGGCTGGCCGTGTAGGCCTTGGCGGCGAGCGCCAGCAAGCCAGGCGGCGTGGTCTCCGTCAGACCCATGATCTGGTGTGCGGTAAGCGCTTTGGCCATCTCCTTGGCGCCTTGGGAGTTGCAATAGATGGTTTTCATGCGCTCGGCGGGGTCGGCATTATCGGTGGCGAGGCTGACGGTCATCGAGCTGATCTGGTTACCGATTTCTCTACTCTCTCCGTGGGTTGAGATCGGAATCTGGGCGACCAGCGGCCGATTGGGGAGCTCCCCTCGGTCAAGCAGGTAACGGCGCATCGCACCGGAAACGAGGGCGAGCACCACGTCGTTGAGCTTCACGCCGAAGGCGCGCTTGACCGCCTTCACCCGATCCAGTGGCACTCTGCTGCTGCTGATTCGCCGCTGCGTGGAGATTTCGGCGTTGAATCGCGTTGTCGGTGCATCGAAGAATCTGGGAGGTTTGTCGGCCAGCCCGCGCACGGCCAGCTGTTGAGACATCGTTTGCTGAGCGATTCGCAAGAGGCGGTATGGCGTCCTGACCACCACGTTGAATATGCCGCCCAGCGCCCGCAGCTCGAACGGGGGTATACCGCGCCTCGACAATGGGCCACCCTCGACGGCAGGGGGACGCGGTTGCGGGCTGATGTCGAGCATGATTTCGCTCAAACCGGCGCCCGACACACCGTCGACAAGGGCGTGATGCATCTTCGTCAGAATCGCGACACGTCCATGCTCCAGGCCTTCGATGAACCACATCTCCCAGAGCGGCCTGTCCCGGTCGAGCGGGTAGGACATGAGACGGCCGGCCAGATCCTCGAGTTCCCGACGTCCTCCGGGTTCGGGCACCGCGACTTGCCGGATGTGATAGTCGATGTCGAGCTCGCGATCCTCGACGAACCATGGCCTGTCGAGTCCCAGCGGCGCCCCCGCCACTCGATAGCGCAGCTCCGGCATCTCCGGAAGGCGAGAAGCCACAAGGTCTTTGACCGCACGGAAGCAGAAGCCTGGCGCGTCGGACGGGTCGCAGATCGTCAGTCCGGCGCCGTGCATGTGCCAGGCGTGCGTCTCGGCGAACCAGAACGCAGCATCTACGCTGGACAGCCGCCTCATGCCGACAGGGTAAAGCTAGATTGAGATAGATACTAATTTCCAGCCTGCTTTTCTTTCCATCAACATCCCATCTCGGTGCAACTACCACTCCGACATGTATGGGTCACCGACAGGCCAGTAGCTGGAAAGACCGTTGCCAACGACCATCGCGATGTGGCCGTCCCAGACCGCGAGGTCGCCGGAAAGCTGCGCGCTCGCGAGTAATTCGGCGAAGATGCGCGGGAATCATCGCCCGCCTTCTGTTCCCACATTTTGCCCACAGTTACAGCCAGACATCGGACAGCTGAGTCGAACCAAATCGTCTACACGTCAAGCGTCATAGCTGTCGCTCGCATGTGCCAGCATGCAGTCGCCGAGACGTTCGCCGAACTAACCGACAGTCTGACTGCTCACGCGCTCGGAAGGCTGGCTTGCTTGCATCCTTTGACTCCGGCTAATGGGCACTGTGGCGCACACACCTGGGTCAAACGGCCCTATCGGGGGATGAAGGTGAGGCGGAACCTGATGCCTACCGCCCAGCTCGCGAGCCCGAAGCCGGGCGAATGGCTTCACGGAACTAGGAGTCATGACCACTGAGATTCTCCAACCAAGTCGCGGGGGCGGATCCGTGCGGCGCACCACATCGGTGGACCAACGTGGTGTCGGCCTTGCGACAGGCCGCGCGGTGCGCGCATCGCTCATCGTGGTCGTGTCGGTCACGCTGCTCGTCTCGCTGGCGATCTACGGCACAAGCGGCAACTTCAACCTGTCCGGATAGGAGGAATGGCATGAGCAGCAAGGAGTTTGATCATCCAGAGATGGCTAAGTTCGATCCGGTCTTCACCGAGATGGCAACGAATGTGGTCGCGCCGGTCATCAAGCGATGGTTCCGGTCAGAGGTGCGGGGGCTGGATTCCTTTCCCCCTGCGGGCGGTGCGTTGGTGGTGTGTAACCACTCCGGCGGTGTACTGACGCCTGACGTACTCGTCTTCGCCCCGGCCTTCTACGACAAGTTCGGCTATGACCGCCCTCTTTACACCCTCGCCCACTACGGCGTGTTCATAACACCGTTCGCCGGATACTTGGGCCGTCTCGGCGTGATCCACGCCAGCCGGAAAAACGCTGCAAAGGCACTGCATTCGGGCGCGGTAGTCCTGGTGTTCCCGGGCGGGGACTATGACTCGTTTCGACCGACGCTGACCCAGAACATCATCGACTTCGACGGCCGCACCGGATACGTCAGGGCCGCGATTGAGGCCGGCGTACCGATCGTGCCTGCGGTGTCGATCGGGGGCCAGGAAACCCAGCTATTCTTGACCCGCGGCAATCGGCTGGCGAAGCGCTTGGGCCTCAAGCGCATACGGATGGAGATACTGCCACTTGCCGTCGGTTTCCCGTTCGGTCTGACTATGTTCTTCCCAGCCAACATGCCGTTGCCGTCGAAAATCGTCACCCAGGTGCTGGAGCCGATCGACATCGGCGCCCAATTCGGCGATGACCCCGACGTCGACCAGGTCGACGCCCAGGTCCGCTCCGTAATGCAGAGCGCTCTCGACCGACTGGGCCGGCAGCGCCGGTTCCCGGTGCTGGGCTGATCACATGTCCGGCGCAAAATCGACCGTGGCATCCGATGTCAGCGGCGGCCCCTTTGTCGACCGTGGACGCGATCAAAGTTGACCGCGGTGTATAGCGCGTCGCGAGACGCGAAACGTCGCTATGAGGCAGCGGGTGGAGGAGCGGACGACACTGACGAATGCGCCCGGCCCTGAGATGAGGCTCGACCGTCGCGCTGTTGTGTCGGCGTGGGTCCCAGGTACCAACGAATTCAGCGTTTCTGCAGGTCAGCATGATTCTTTCACCGGGTTCGATTCCCGGCAGCTGCACCAGAAGGGCCGCTGATCAGTGGCCCTATTTCTTTGGATCGCCGGTCTCACATCAACGACTCATCGAGCACGAGTTACGACAGGTTCACGGATTCATGCGGGAACAAAATTACGACGCACAACATCATCTGGACGTGGTCTTTGGATTTGGTAGCTCGCCTTCGACGCTGTCATAGCCGCGCGGACGGCAGGTCAGTATCAGCAGCTGAGCGTCGCTGCTGACGGCGGCGAATGCCCTTTTCTGAAGGGACCAAAGTCACCGGTATTACCAGAGGTCGTGACGACAGCTGACTGGAGTCGTACGTTGGCCACAAATGACCGAGTTCATGCGCAACACCGATGCGTTCACGTGGGCGATGGAAAGCGATCCTCGATTGCGTTCCACCGTGGTCACGGTGATCATGCTCGATCGATCTCCGGATTGGGAAGAGGTACGCAACCGCTTCGGCCTCATCTCGCGCAAGGTGCCGATGATGCGACAGCGAGTCGTCCAATCTCTGCCGCCTGCGCCGCCGCGGTGGGAATACGCGCCGGACTTCGACCTCGACTTCCACATGCGCAGAGTGACCGCGACCGCGCCCGGCACCTTCGACAAGGTGCTGGAAATGGCCCGAGTCGCGGCGATGGAGGGCTTCGATCGGGCACGCCCGCTCTGGGAGAACACGTTGATCGACGGCCTCGAAAATGACGGCGCGGCAATGGTCCTCAAGTTCCACCACGCTCTGACCGACGGCGTCGGAGGCATCCTGATCGGAATGATCCTCTTCGACTTGTCCGAGGTCCCCGAGAAGCACGGACCAGTCGCGGAATTGCCTGAAGTGCCCCCGCCGCCGTGGCTGCGCGGCTACCGCGACACTGTGCGATACGACGCCCAATTGGTCGGGAACGCGCTGATGGGCACACTCAAGAGTGCCCCGAAGCTGATTTCCAAAGGCATTCGGCGGCCGGTGCCTGCCGTTTCGTCGGCTGCGGAGATGGCCGCGTCGGTCTACCGAACCGTGCGCCCAGTGAACCGGACGGGTTCGCCGCTGATGAGTAAGCGCAGCCTCATCCGGCGTCTCGGCGTGCTGGAGGTCCCGTTGCCGCAGCTTCGGGCTGCCGCCCACCGCTGCGGCGGTGCCTTGAACGATGCGTTCGTAGCGGGCGTGGCCGGCGGGCTGCGCCGCTACCACGAACAGCACGGCGTCGCGGTCGGCGACCTTCACCTCACGATGCCGATCAGCCTGCGCGAAGAGGGCGACGAGATGGGCGGCAACCGGATCACATTGATGCGGTTCGACGTGCCGGTCGGCGTCCCTGATCCGGCCCAGCGAATCCGCCAGATCCACGAGAGAACCGGCAAGGTTCGCCACGAGAAGTCGCTGCCCTACACGCAATGGATCGCCGGTGCCCTCAACATGATGCCGCGGTGGTACATCGGCTCGATCCTGCGCCATGTTGACTTCCTGTGCAGTGACGTGCCGGGAATTCCGATGCCGGTGTTCCTCGGTAGCGCCCGAGTGGTGACCCAGTACGCATTCGGACCAACCATCGGCGCGGCCGTCAACGTCACGTTGCTCACGTACGTGGACACCTGCGCGCTGGGCATCGACGTGGACACCGGCGCGATTCCCGATTACGACGTGTTTTCCGAGAGCCTCGTTGCGGGTTTCGACGAGGTGCTGGCGCTCGGCTCGGCTCCTGCCTGACGTTGTTTCGCGTCGTCAAATTTCAGCGGTTACGCAGCTCAGCCGACTTTTACGGCAGCTTCGATTCCTGGCCGCTCCACCAAAACGCGTGTCGAGATTCACGTCCCGTTCGCCCCGATTGTTTCGAGGTCGTCGTCAGTCGCGGCCGCGGTGGGTTCCCCGGCATGTTGTTGGGTCCGGTGTGCAGTGCGGTCGTACACGCGGTCCGCGGACCGATTATCGTTGCGCGCCAAAGCTGCTCATGCGTATGCCACGTCCCGGTTAGCGTCTCATCGGTCTGCAGAGCCACTCGATCGTGGATCACCCTGAATGCTTGTGGTGCTTTCTTAACTTGTCAGTTCGCGTCGCCGTCGATGTCCACGACGTAATGTTCGAGCGGGGCCTGGACGCGACTTTTGATGCCGCGCAGCATTCCCCGCGTCATCAACGCCGTAATCGGCCGGGCGAGCTCGATTTCCACCAGGTCGCGACGGCGACGTACCCGCGTGCGACGGCGCACCAGCAGTCGGCAACGGTCCTCTCCGCATGGAGCGATGTGAAACGACCACACCGCATCCCCGCCCGACAGCAGAGGGCTGCCCCTCAGCACGAGCAACCTCTCGGGTTCCACTCCCGCCACGGTCATCGTCACACCGTCACGAAGGCCCATCCAGCCCTTCGGCACCAGTCGCACCGAGTCGCCCGGCGCAAGCCGTGCCCATACGGGATGAATGCCATCGGCGTTGCGGATGTGCAATCCGACGAGGTTTTCCAGCAGGTTGTAGCTGTAGAGCCCGCCCCGGTCCTGCCCGAGTTGCAGCAGCCACGGCCACACCCGAGCCGCCGGCGCGTTGATCCATTCGCCCTCGGTGGTTTGCACCGCCGGTTCCTCGATCAGCTCATCGCCGGGCAACACCATCTGGGTTTCCTCTTTGGTTGCGCCCCAGTTGCGGAAATATTGCCTGCCCGCATACAACACCACGCCGACCAGTGCTGATCGTCCTACGCTGCTCATAGCGCCAGCGTGCAACGCGCGAAATCTGGGCGCCTAGGGCCAGTGGTCCCTCACTTTACGGTCATTGGTCGTATAGAACTGTGCATAGGAGTCGAGGAGCTCCTTGTTCCGCTCGGCCACCACCGCGCGCTTGACCTTCAGTGACGGTGTCAGCACCGCCCTCCACGGTCAAGTCGTGCTTCCAGGGAGACGCCGGGGCCCATTTCTTGATGGTTTCCCACCGGTTGAGCTCGGCGTTGAGCCTGCCGATATGTTCGCCAATCAGGTGTAGAGCATCGGTTTCGATGCCCGACAGCTCCACCAACACACCCATGTCGCCGCCTCATTGACTGGCGAAGAACTGGCGTGAAATCGCCGAGCCGGCCGAGGAATCGGAGGGCAGATCGGGCCACGGCTAGGAGGAGAGCTGGAGGTAGCGATGCACGAGGGCGATCGCGATGCCGCCTTCACCGACGGATGCTGCCACGCGCTTTACCGATCCGGAGCGGATATCGCCGACGGCGAAGATGCCCGGGGCGCTTGTTTCGAGAGCGAACGGGTCGCGATCGGGCTTCCACTGTCCCGCCGTCATCGCGTCGGGTCCCGTCAAGACGAAGCCGTGCTCGTCGCGCGCAATCTCCGAGGGGAGCCAGTCAGTCGCCGCTTCGGCGCCGATGAGGACGAACAGCGCCCTCGCATCTCGTCGAGATATCATTGCCAGTCCTTCGATTGATGACCTCGATCGCCTCGAGTTGTTCGTCTCCGTGCACGGCGACAACCTCGGATCGCGTTTCCACCCGGATGTTCGCTTTCGTTGCGATCTGCTCGATGAGGTAGTGAGACATGCTCGCCGCGAGCGACTCGCCCCGCACCAGCAGCGTCACCGATCGGGCGTGGTTGGAGAAGAAGATGGCGGCTTGGCCGGCCGAATTGCCCGCCCCGATCAGATACACGTCGTTTCCCTGTGCCAGACGCGCGTCGCTGCGTGCCGCACCGTAGTAGACACCGGAGCCGACGAATCGATCGACCGAATCGACTTGGAGGCGCCGCCACTCCACGCCCATCGCGAGCACGATTGTCCTCGTCCGCAGAACGTCGCCGCCATCCAGCCTGACGGTCAGGTCGACAGGGTCGATGCCTTCCACCCGGCGGGTCACGACGATCTCAGCGCCCAGCCGCTTGGCCTGTTGCAGCGCCCGGCTCGCGAGCTCGTCACCGGAGACGCCGAATGGGAACCCGGTGTAGTTCTCGATCCGGGTCGAGGTGCCGGCCTGCCCGCCGGGCGCGAAGGACTCGATGAGCGCCGTCTGCAGGCCCTCGGAGGCACTGTTGACCGCCGCCGTCAGACCCGCCGGCCCGCCGCCCACAATCACCACGTCGTAGCGCGCCCGGCCTGGCGCGACGGTCAGTCCAGCGACCGTGGCAACGACACGCATCGTCGGGGTGATCAGCCGAGTGCCGTCACGCAGCACCACCACCGGATAGGGGCCGGCTACCGGGGCTCCACCTCCAAATCGTGCAACAGCGGCAGGATCGTTCGGGTCCAGGCGTTCGTAGGGAATCTGGTTGCGATGAAGGAAGCTGTCGCAGCCATGCACCCCCGGGTCGACGGGTGGGCCAATTACGAATATCGCAGGCTCGAGTGGGTGCGCGGTGGCGTTTCTGAGCATGTCCATGCGCTCCAACGCGGCGGCACCGACCGTTGCGGACACCTGAGGCGCCATGGCGGCGAGTGTGTGGAACACCTCGACGGTCACCTTCAGCACGCGCGACGGCTCGACGGCCCGCATGCTGGCGGGCAACGGCGTACCGAGCGTCATCGGTATCTCGCCTCCGACTTCGCCTGGAAGCCGGACGCCAATCACCTGCTCGACGCCGTTCACCAACTTCGTCAGCTCGGTCTTTCCCTCGACCACGATCGCCAAGGACCTGCCTTCGCCCTCGTGGCCTACGTACTCCCCGGGGATGAGATAGATGTCCTCAACGGCGCCAGCAAGATACTCCAGCTCTTTCTCCCCCAGCGTCGAGAAGAGCGGAATCGTGGCCAGCTCCTCGATAGTGAACATGACTGCCTCCCAACCTTTTCCACATACGTCCCTGCAGCCATGACCATCTGTTAGCACCCTTGTCCCAAGGCGCCACTAATCGCGGGAGCGGCTTCGCGTGCGGTGTCGAAAATGTCGATACAGAAATCGTGCACTGAACACCCATGGCGGCACATGGGGCATCCGCCTCAAAACGGCGTGCTTGGGGAGGGGTGGGGATCGACATCGGCTGGCGGACGTTCAGCTGGAGTGGCAGTAAGAGTCGCTGGACGCGTCACCGCCTTGGAGCCGGGTTTGATGGACCCGCAGGCCACGGAAATCGTCGCCGTGCGGGAAGAATCGGACATCAAGGGCAAGACCGCCCGCGGAGATATCGGCGTCAAATTTGGCCATCCATGCGCCGACGCCGTCGGGATAGAACACCTCGTCCCACGCCGCATACAGCGAGTTCGTGACATACACCCGGCGACCGTCCCGGCTGATCTCCACCATCTGTGCCCCACCGCCGAGCGGTAGGTCCGGAACCGCCGGATGCGTTGTGCGCCCGACGATCCCTCCGAGCCGAACCGATGCCGTCTCGCGCGGCTGGAATGGGTCGCTGACGTCGTACTGTTTGAGTTCACCTGTGCCCCAACAGGAGACGTACAGCCAGTGATCGTCGACGGACAGATCGATATCTGTGACGAACGGTGGCACGGCACCAAAGGGCTTGAGCAACGGCGGCAAGGCGTCGGCATCGGCCGGCTTGGCGGGGATAGTGATCACCTTGTCGACGGACCACTGGTCACCGTCCTTGTGCCAGAGCCACACCGACGCAGACAGGTCCTCGGCGTTGGTCACTACACCAACGAAGCCCCACGCTTTGGCCGGATCGTGGGCGGGCCGCAGCTCGAGCACCATCTGGTGCTGGTCGCCGAGGTCGACGTGCTGGGTCAGCTTGCGCTCAGACATGCTCCAGAAGTTCACGTGGTGTCCGAACTTTCTTCCGAGCAGGTCCTCGGGATTGACTCCATTCTCGATCATCGACGGAGTCGCCCACTCAGATGTGATCACCGTGTCGTGCTTCAGGTGCCACCACATGTCGTACGACAGGAATTGCGGTCCGCGGTCGACCTCCCATGGTCCGACGACCTCGAACGTGTCGTGGTCGATCAGCGCAATGCCGCCGGGACCGTCGTCGCCGTTGGGGCCACCCAACGCCGACATGAAGATGCCGCCCGGTCCACAGTGCACCGTGTGTGGGCGGGAATATCCGGCCTTGGCTGCCAGTTCACTGGCCTCGATTGTGTGCGCCAGCACCGGCCGGCGAGGGTCGGGTTTGGTGTCGAGGACGTAGGTGGTCGACGAGCGGATGCCGGGGACTAGCAGATATCGCCGCTCGATCGCCTTGTGATGGCCATGCCCTTCGTGGCATAGCGCGCTCGAGCACGCGTTCCAGCCGAAGTGGTGCAGTTCGTTTCCGGCCGTTGGCAGCTCGGCCCAGCCCACCACGCCGCCGTATGTGGAGGTGTTGGCGTCGCAGTCCACCACCGCGAGCGCATCCTTGGTCCGGCCCGTCGGGTCGAACGCGACAACATAGGCGAGTTGCTCTGGCGCGGCCGCGACAGCGGCGTCCGGGCTGCGGTAAAACGTGGGATCCGAGGTAGGCATACCTGTGATGATCCTCGGGCGCGACCTAAGATTTCTCGAATCTGGGCAATTTCTGCGTGTGCTCAGTGACTTGACATCACCGCCTGACGCGTGGGGCGGGAGGCGCAAGCCATGACCGATGGAGCGCCCCAGCGGGTCAACCGCAGGCACCTCCAGCGCCGACCGCGCCCGATGCTTCCGCAGGGCAGTGCGATTTCTGCGGCGGGTTCGATTCCCGGCAGCTCCACAAAGGGCCGCAGAGATGCGGCCCTTTTGCTATGGACCGCGCGTTACAACGCAGCTCGGCCCGTGGGCTCTTCCGGCATTGGGCCGGGACGTCCCCACGTGACTATCGACGGCGATTGGGGGTTCCGGTCTGATGGGGGGCTCGCAATTCAAGGTCCCGTTGGTACTGCCGAGGTGTCTTCCCGAACCAGCGTCGGCACGAGTGATTGAGGGTGCTCTGCTCCGTGTAGCCGAGCAAGCCGGCGATCTGGCTGAGATGCAGCCCGGGTTCGGCGAGGTATCTCGCCGCCAGGGCCCGCCGTTCCCGCTCGATCAGGTCCTGACATCGCACGCCATCGGTGGCCAGCCGCCGCTGCAGCGACCGTGGATGCATCGCGAGTTGGTCCGCGATGGCATCAACGCTGCATTGGCCGGTGGGCAGCAGCCGCCGGGTCAGCTCTGCCACGCGATCCGACAGCGACGCAGTGCGTGGAAGATAGTTGGACTCAAGGTATTTCGCCGCAATCCGGCTGGCCTCCGGATCCGCGCTCTCGATGCGTCGCTCGGCCAAACGGTGGGGTAGCACGAAGCCACACCAGGTCTGGCGGAAACGCACGCGGCAACCCAGCGTTTCGCGGTACGCCGCGTCGGTGCCCTGTTGGTCGTGCATGAACGAGATCACGTTCGGCCGCGCCTCCGGGCCGCCCAGCAGGTGAATGATCCTGACGGCGATGGCCATGCTGATCTCGTAGGTCTGGACCACACACGGAAGTCCCGGTTCAGTCACCTCATAGGTGAATGCGAGACCGGTCTGCGGGGTGCGCGGTGCCAGTGCCAGCTTCAAGGCGGGCGAATGGACATAAAGGTAACGCGCGATCGCCTCAACCCCGGCGAGCAGGGTCTGCGCGTTCCGCGCAATCACCGCGATCGGACCGAGGGTATGCAATCCCTGCCAGCTCGACAGACGAAGTCCGAAGTCCGGACAACCCAAGCCCTCGGCACTGGCCTCCAGCATGCGCGCGTACGCATCGAAGGAGATGAACGCGTCCTCCTGATTTTCGATGCCACGCGGAATCCGGAAGCGCGACAAGTACAGCTCTGGGTCCCCACCGAGCTCCCGCACCAGATCGCCGTAACCAAACAGCGTGGTGGCTCGCAGCAAGCTGCCCAATTCGATCAACTCCAGTGTCGGGAAATCACAAAAGTATGTCGGGAAATCACAATACTTGCCAGGGCGCCCTCCACCAGTCTGTGTCTACAAGGGCCTGCAAAGACAGCGGGCACCACACCCTCCCAAGAAAGGTCGCGACAAAATGAATCAATTCGAAGGCAAAGTCGTCGTCATCACCGGAGCCGGCTCCGGGATCGGCAGAGCACTTGCGCTCAACCTCGCGAAGCGAGGCGCAAGACTCGCGCTCTCGGACATCGACACCGACGGACTAGCTGAAACCGTGCGCGGGGCGGAAGCACTGGGCGCGGACGTGAAGTCTGATCGGCTCAACGTCGCCGAACGCGAGACCGTTCTGGCTTACGCCGACGCCGTCGTCGCCCACTTCGGCAAAGTCAACCAGATCTACAATAATGCCGGCATCGACCACAACGGCGACGTCGAGAAGACCAACTTCAAGGACATCGAGCGGATCATGGACGTCGACTTCTGGGGCGTCGTCAATGGCACCAAAGCCTTTCTGCCCCATGTGATCGCGTCCGGCGACGGGCACGTCGTCAACATCTCGAGCTTGTTCGGCCTGATCGCAATACCCGGTCAAAGCGCCTACAACGCGGCCAAATTCGCCGTGCGCGGCTTCACCGAGGCGCTGCGCCAGGAGATGCTGATCGCCAACCACCCGGTCAAGGTGACATGCGTGCATCCTGGCGGCATCAAGACCGCAGTCGCCCGCAACGCGACCGTCGCCGAGGGCGAGAACGCGCAGGCCCTAGCGGAGTTCTTCGACAAGCGGCTGGCAATTCATACGCCGGAAATGGCCGCCGAGACCATCGTCAACGGAGTCGCCAACGGCCATGCCCGGGTAGTGGTCGGCTGGGAGGCGAAGGCCCTCGATGTGCTCGCCCGAATCATCGGCCCGCGGTATCAGCGCGTCACCGCCACATTGGTCTCGCGCTTCGCCCCATGGGCACGTGACCGAGGCGACGCTCACCACGCCGCGTAACGCCGAGATATCGGCATCCACCTTTCTACCCGTACTCCTGCGGCATACCGTAATCGCATCAACCTCAGAAAACACCCAGCCAGGAACCTCAAATGAACCTTTCGACACTGCCAGATCTCCGAGCCGCGAAAGCGCCCGATGCGCCAGCCGTAGCGGACGACAGCACCGATCTGACCAACACACAGTTTCTTCACGCCGTACGCCGAGCAAGCGCGGTGATGGTTACGCATGATGTATCTGCCGGGGATGTGGTCGCGATCATGTTGCCCAACCAGGCCAGCTACATCGTGGCGCTATTCGCGGCCTGGCGCCTCGGCGCCACGGTCACGCCGATCAGCCCGACGTCGATGCCAGCCGAGGCGGCCTACCAGATCACCGACGCCGACGCGAAGGTCCTCATCGCCGACACACCGCTCGAGATCGACGTCCCGGTAGTGGCTGTGTCGACCGAAGAACTAGCTTCCGGGACAGCCGCAGCCGTCGTCGAACCCGCGGACCACCGCGACGATGCGCTCGCCCTGCTGATCTACACGAGCGGCACCACCGGCCGCCCGAAGGGCGTCATGCTCGACCATGCCAACCTGAATGCCATGTGCCGCATGGTGATCGACGCGTTCAAGATGACAAGCGCGGACCACAGCCTGCTCATCCTGCCGTTGTTTCACGCCAATGGGATCGTGGTCGGCACGCTGACGCCGTTGCTGGCGGGCGGCCGCGCTACTGTCGCCGGCCGGTTCAGCCCGAAGGCCTTCTTCGACCGGCTGGAGCAGACCCGCGCGACGTACTTTTCCGCGGTGCCGACCATCTACACGATGCTCGCCGACTTGCCTGCCGACGTGCGGCCGGACACGTCGGCGGTCAGGTTCGCCATCTGTGGTGCCGCACCGGCAAGCGTCGAGCTGCTTACCAAGTTCGAGACCCGCTACGGCATCCCGCTCATCGAGGGGTACGGGTTGTCTGAGGGAACGTGCGCCAGCACCGCCAACCCGCTGGCGGGCCAGCGCAAAGCGGGCACCGTCGGGCTTCCGTTGCCGGGACAGAGGATTCGGATCGTCGACGCCGACAATGCGGACCTTCCTCAGGGTGAGGCCGGCGAGGTCCTAATTCAGGGACCCAACGTCATGCGCGGCTACCTGAATCGTCCGGAGGAGACCGCGAAGACGCTGGTCGACGGCTGGCTGCGCACCGGGGACGTCGGACGCTTCGACGAGGACGGCTACCTGGTACTAGTCGATCGAGCGAAGGACATGATCATTCGCGGCGGCGAGAACATCTACCCGAAGGAGATCGAGACCGTCGTCTATCAGCTGCCGGAGATCGCCGAGGCCGCTGTGGTCGGTCGCGCCCATCCGGTGTACGGCGAGGAGCCGGTGCTGTTCGTGTCCCTGAACTCGGGCGCCGCCACCTCCACCGACGGCATCCTCGAGCACCTCAGCGGATCGTTGTCGAAATTCAAACTCCCCGTTGAGATCACGATTCTCGACGACCTCCCCAAGAACCCGGTCGGCAAGATCGACAAACCCACGCTGCGGAAGTCGATCGCTGCAAACCTCTGATCAACCACGGCAAGACAACCGCAGACCTAGTCTGGACTATCGATAAGGAGTCGATCATGGGATTCACCGAGCCGAACTTCCCGCGGGTTGAGCCCGAAGCCTTTCTAAAGGCACCGTTCCTGGAACGCGTGAAGACGCTGGCCCTGAACTGGGTCGACAACGGCTACGGCGTGCCGCGGATGGTGCACGCGATCTACATCGTCAAGCTCGTGTTCTTCTATGCGCTGGGCGGCATCGTGGTCGCCACGCTGACCTCCGGACTGCCGGCGTTCTGGCATGTTTCGGAGTGGTGGAACCAGCCGATCGTCTACCAGAAGGCAATCCTGTGGACGGTGCTGCTCGAAACCATCGGCGTCGCCGGGTCATGGGGGCCGCTGGCCGGCAAGACCAAGCCGATGCTAGGAGGCATTCTGTATTGGGCCCGGCCCGGCACGATCAGGTTGCGGCCGTGGCGGCGAGTCCCGTTCACCGCGGGCAACCGTCGGACCTGGTTCGACGTCGCGCTCTATTTGGCCCTGATCGTCAGCGTGATCGTGGCGCTGGTGCTGCCGGGTGTGCCCAGCGATTCGCTGTCGGCGGCGCTGCCGGAAAACACGTCCGGTCTGGTGAACCCCGCGCTGCTGATCGCCCCGATGGTGCTGCTGGTCATGATCGGGCTGCGGGACAAGACCATCTTCTTAGCCGCGCGCGGCGAGCAGTATCTGCCGGCGTTGTTCTTCTTCACCGTGCTGCCGTTCGTCGACATGATCATCGCGCTCAAGCTGCTCATTGTGGTGGTGTGGGTCGCTGCCGGCGTCTCCAAATTCGGCCTGCACTTCACCAACGTGATACCGCCGATGGTGAGCAACAGCCCGACACTTCCGCTCAAGTGGCTCAAGCGAGCCCACTACCGCAACTTCCCCAACGACCTGCGTCCGTCGCACCTTGCCAGCTTCATGGCGCACGTGTCCGGGCACCGTCGTGGAAATCCTTGCCCCGCTTGCCCTGTTGCTCTCACCCTGGCCGTGGCTCACATTCATCGCGGTCGGGATCATGGTCGCGTTTCACCTGTTCATCATCTCGACGTTCCCACTCGCGGTGCCCCTGGAGTGGAACGTGCTATTCGCCTACGGCGCTATCTTCCTGTTCCTCGGCTTCCCGAACTGGGACGGCTACGGCATCGCGGACATGTCCTCGCCGTTGCTGACCGTCGTGATCCTGGCCGGCCTGCTGTTCTTCCCCGTGCTGGGCAACCTTCGTCCCGACCTAGTGTCCTTCCTGCCCGCGATGCGGCAGTACGCGGGCAACTGGGCGTCGGCGGTATGGGCGTTCGCCCCCGGCGCTGAGGAGAAGCTGAACAGCGTCACGCGTTCGTCGCCGAACCAGATCGACCAGCTGGTCGCATTCGGTTACCAGCCGCAGTGGGCGGAGATCTTCAACCAGCAAACGGTCGGATGGCGGTCCATGCACAGCCAGGGCCGTGGCTTGTTCTCGGTGCTGGTGAAGAATCTCCCGGATATCGACACTCGGACCGTGCGTGAGGCGGAGCTTGTCTGCAACTCGCTCATCGGCTTCAACTTCGGCGATGGTCATCTGCACAACGAGGACATGATCGCGGCGGTGCAGGACGAGGCTCAATTCGCACCGGGTGAGCTGGTGGTGGTGTGGGTCGAGTCGCAGGCCATCGGCAGCAAGGTCCAGCACTACAAGGTCATCGACGCGGCACTCGGCGTGACCGAGCGCGGCACCTGGAAGGTGACCGACGCGGTGGCCGAACAACCCTGGCTGCCCAACGGCCCGATCCCGTTGCAAGTGACGTGGACCCGCCCTGCAACTGACCCCCGGTTCGGGGCGGTGGCGTGACCACTGCTCGGTGTTTCTTCACCCAATGGCGGTCGGGTCCACCTTCCTGAACAGCCTCGGGCTGGAGCGATACGGCCTGCGCTGGCGATGGCCCGAAATCGATTGCGCGCATCCACTCGACAACGGCGACGGCGGCGTGTTGCAGCGCTCGCTCAATGACACTGCCGCCGGCCTCGCCAGCGACGGTCCCCGGTGGCGGTCGATCTTCGGAAAGCCCTCAGCGACTTTCGATGTGCTTCCCGCCTCGACTACGCCAGGGTCTTCTGCAGAGAGCGCTGTTCCCTACGACGAAGCAGCTCTGTTGATCCCGAAAACCACGTCCACGCGGTGACGTCCGTCGTCTGCAGGCTCACACTCTGACCGCATGGTTGTGTTGATGCCATCAACACCTTTCGCGTATCCGCAGGTCGTTTCGCGTCGTTTCGCGTGTTTTCGCGTCTCCAAATTCAGTGTTCGCGCAGGTCAGATCCATTTTTGCAGCGGGTTCGATTCCCGGCAGCTCCACTGGGAAAGCGGTTCTAGTTATCGGCTGGAAGCTTGCGTCTCGAACAGCCTTTTTGCGACACGCGGCCGCTATCGATCGGGGACTCACGTAGTACCGGCGGTGGCGGGCGCCTTTTTAGCTCCATCCATCTGGGTGCCTAGGTCTCTAAGCTCCGACTGAAACGTCTTGGATGTGTCGTGCCGGCCGGACGACCAGACGTTTGCCCGCCGCCTCGTCGGCGGCGCAGGTTTACGACCGCCACCCGGTAAACAAACACGGGGTGGAGTAGGCGAATGGGGGAGTCGATGAGGCCATTGACCCTGAAGAAACGTGCGGCGACAACAGCGTCGGACTCACAGGCAGCCAGCGCCCAGTCCACAAGCCGGGTGCTAACGCGCATCAACCTCGACCGTCGCCCTGCCACCCCCGGGAAGGCCAAGTCAGAGCCCGCTACTATCTGCCAGGCCACGCCAATCGGTTTCGCCGAAGCGCGGAAGTATCGCCGGGGCAAGTCGGTGCCGCCGCGATGCAGACAGTCGCGCAGCGCTGCGGCGTCCAGAGCGGCCACCGTCATCCCCTGCCCATAGATGGGGTTGATGCTGCAGATTGCGTCGCCGCATACCAGCAGTCCATCGGGTAGTTGGGGCATCTTGTCGTAGCGTCGCCACTGGCTGGACGGCATATGGTGATGTGCCACCTCGCCGACTGGTTCAGCGGCCTGGATCGCCGCAAGTAGGTGGCTGGGGCAGTACTCATGGGCGAATGACAGCATCCCGGCCAGGTCACGCGGCGGCTGCTGCCCCACCATCCCGAAGACCGTGAACATCCACGTGTCGTCCTCATAGCCGGTCAGAAACATCCCGGTTGGCCTGTCTGGCGCGGGTCCGATGTCGACCAGCATCTCCTTCAGCGTGCCCTGGGGGATTCGCAGCAGTTGGCTTACGTAGTTCGTATGCATCACGATGTGGTCCTCGACCGGTCGGCCGTACCCCAGCCTCTCCAGGAAAGCCGGCGTACGCGCGCCGCGGCCCATCGCGTCCATGACGACATCGGCCGTCAACTCCCGTTCGACACCGCCGTCGCAATTGACCACCCGCACTCCGGTGACGCGACCGTGATCGGATGTCGACATCAACTCGGTCACCTCGTGGCCGCTGAGAATCGTCACGTTGCTAATCGCCTGCAGCCGCCGCCGGACATGGCATTCCAGAAAAGGCCTGCTCGGCATGTGCACAGCCAATGCCTTAGGCGCCCTCGTTATCCTGCCCGACCGCAGCATTTCGTGGCCGCCGAAAGCCAGGTACAGCTTGGACAGCTCTCCGTCGTCCCAAACGGGAGCACCGCCGGCTATGAGTTCATTGAGAAGCCCGGGGAAGAGCTCATCCAAGATCTGCGCACCGCGGGCCAGCAGAACGTGGACATGGCGACCCTGCGGTACCCCTCGTCGGATAGCGGGGCCGTCCGGCAACACATCCCGCTCGACAACAGTGACAGTTTCAAAGAAGTCGGCCAGGACCCTCGCGGCAAGCAGTCCGCCCATGCTCGCCCCGAGAACGACCGCGCGCTCACCCAGTCCTGCCATGGCGGAACTCCTGTGCGAAAGTCGAACGTTCGTCATCGTTGGCCGAACCACTCTCTAGAAGGTACCAATCGAACTACAGCGAGTTCGCAGGATTGGCCGACCAAAGCTGTTTTCCTCAGCCGCTGTGGTGGTCCGAACTTACTGGCTCGCCGAATCATGTTGGGCCGCGGTAACAGTCGTGCCTGCATTCGCTATGAGAGCGTCGAAGCCGGCGGCTGCTGCCTTTGCGCGATGTTGTTCCAAGAAGTTTCGATGGCCGTTTTCGTCGTCGCGCGCGAGCGCGAGCAGCGCCTGCGAACGCAACAGGGGCAGTTCGTGGAGCACGAAGCCGGGATCGGTGGGTACGGCGGCCAATCGGTCGATCGCGGCCTGCGCTTGATGTTGGTCGCCATCGGATCCGCGTCGGACCAGCAGTTGCACCAAGACTTCGGTGGCCCTTCCGCGCCAGATCATGTCACCGCTTTCGTACGCGCCATCCACGATCGCCCGCACCATTTCGATCGCACCGTCGAGATCCCCGCTGAGGGCCGTCTCCATCGCAAACTCGGGGTCGACGATCGTCAGCGCGCTCAGGGAAAAATGTGCCGTCACGGCGGCATCGCGGGCTTGGGTGAACAGGTCGAGGCCCGCCTCGCGCTCCGGGTCATCGCGACTAACCAGAACGAGGCCTCGGCTGAGTCGGCCCATGTACAGGATGAAGTCATCGCTGGAACTTTCGGCGATGCGCAGCGCCTCGGCGGTCTCGCGCATCGCGGTCGCATCGGCCGGCAGCGCCCCGAATGGGATAGAGGCAACGTATTTCCAGAGCAGGGCGAAAACATAACTCGTCGGGTCGAGCGGAGCGGCCATCGCGATCGACGTTGCGGCGTCATCGAGCCATCCCCGAATTCCCAGGCACATCTTGACGTGCCCACGCATCGCGATCGCCGTGCTCAGCGGTGAACCGAAGATCAAGTTGCCCTTGATGGGGTCGCCGTCGGCCAAGTCGATGAGTCGATCCGACAATCGCAGCGCCTCGATCATCTCGCCCGCTTGGCATTTGGCGTAGATCGCCGCGAAAAGCAGAGCCACGGTCAGCGTCGGATCTCCGATCGATTCGAGCAGCTCGCTCTGCTCCGAAGCCACTTGGGCCGCCTCGCGAAAGCGGTTGTGGAATGTCAACGCCATGATGAACCCGGTCATGCCGATCGCCAGCGACACGTTGTCGTCGGCCGCGGTACACAGGTCTCGCAGTTCGTCGAAACCAGTGTCGGCGATGCTGCCACCGACCCGCCAGAGGGTGCCGCACAGCAGGTTACGGGGCGCGATCTGCAACGACGTCCGATCTGGGGTGTCGGCCGGCAGCCGGTCGGCGACCTGACGAGCCCGCTGCCAGTTGGTGCGGGCCGCCCGAATGTCGCGGAAGGCTGACCAGGCGCCGGCGCGCATATGCCAGTCGAAAGCCGCACGCAAATCCCCAGCGGCCTCGAGGTTTTCGGCAATCAAGGCGGCGTTCTCGTCGGCCGCCCCAGGATCCTGCTGTTCGATCGCGACGGCCAAGCGCCGGTGCAACTCCGTGCGCCCGGCCTTCAGCTGTGACTCGTAGGCCACCGTTCGGATCAACGGGTGCCGAAACGCGTACTGGGCCCGCGGAGTGAACATCACCTGATCGATCAACTCCACCTGGAGCAACTCGGCGATCGCCTCCCCTACTTCGATGTCATCCATTAAGGGGGATACCAGCTCAGCCCTGAATCGCGTACCGACGACCGCGGCGGCATACAGGAAGTGTTTGGCCGGCCTACCGAGGCGGTCGACGCGGGCGGCGATGGTGGCCTGCAGAGTGCCCGGCACTTTGATGTCGGCGGCGTCATCACGACAGAGGTAGGCGCCGCGATCGCCGTCGAGCACACCGCGTTGAGCCAGATCACGCACCATCTCCTCGGCGAAGAACGGGTTCCCGGCGGCCCGCTCGGCGATCCGCGCGGCCAGAGCACGCACAGACTGGTCGGTACCCAGCAGTTCGGTGGTCAACGCCGCGGTCTGCGCCGCGTTGAGCGGCGCCAGCGAGATCGTCTGCGCGCCCGCTGTCCGCGACAACGCACCCCGGTATTCGGGGCGATAGGTGATCAGCACGAGCGAATTGCTCTGCGGCACAACAGTGACGAACTCAGCGAGCATGGCCTCGCTGACCTCGTCGATCCAGTGCACGTCCTCGATCACATACTGCGCCGGTGTGGTCCGGGTCAGGGCGACGGCATTCAACAGGGCTGCCAACCGGCGCCGACGGGCATCGGCGGTAATGGCGGGCGGCGCGGCGTCGGGGTCGCCGATTCCGAGCAGGTCGTCCAGCAGCAGCAGGTCCTCGGGGTTGGCGTCGGGGACCCGGGCACGCACCTGCGCCCGGCCCGCCTGCTCGTCGAGGCCGCTGACCCCGAACACCGTACGCATCAGTCGTGCCACCAGACGGAACGGGACATCGCGAGTATGGGATTCGCAGGTGACGGTGAACACCTCGACGCCGCGCCCGGTAGCCAGCGTCACGGCCTCGCGCGTAATGCGGCTCTTGCCGATACCGGGCGGCCCGATTACCCCGACCACACATCCGGCACCGTTGATCGCCTGATCGAGGATGCCGGCGACGCTGTTCATCTCCCAGGTGCGTCCGACCAGGGTCGGCTCGCGCCGACCGATCCCCACGCGTTCAGCAGCGGCCCCCAGCAGCCGTCGCGCGGGTAACTGCTCCTCGGTGCCCTTGACAGTTACCCACTCGGGCGCCCCGAGCACGGTAACTTGCTCGACCAGTCGTGCGGTGGACTCACTGAGCATCACCCCGCCGGGCGGGGCAACCGATTCCATCCGTTGTGCTAACCCGACCTGCTCGCCGACCGCGGTGTACGCCCTTGCATCAGAGCTGATTTCGCCGGCGATCACTTGACCCGAGTTCAGCCCAACCCGCAGCCTCAGCACGATGCCGTCGCGGCGCTGCACGTCGTCGGCCAGCCGCGCGATTTGCTCTTGAATGTCCAAGGCCGCCAAGCAGGCCCGAAAAGCGTGATCCTCCAATGCGACTGGCGCGCCGAAGAGGGCCATGATGCCATCGCCGGTGAACTTATCGACGGTGCCGCCATAGCGCCGAGTAATCGTTGCCGCGCAGCCGAAGACGTCGGCCATGATCTCGCGCAACCGCTCCGCCCCCAGCGTCGAGGCGATCGCCAGGGAGTTCACCACATCGGCGAACAACACAGTTACCTGCTTGAACTCCGGCTGCTCTCCCGCCTGTGGCGCAGGCGCCCCGCATGAGTGGCAGAACCGGGCACTATGGCGCAGTTCAGTGCCGCACGCTCGGCACACTGCGCCTGCTGGCCCCATCCGCCTCTCCCGCCGCTGATCAGTGGTGCGGACCGCCCGACGCACCACTAGAGGAGATTATCGACCCACGGCGCTGTGTTAGCAGCCGTTTGGATGACACGACACACGGGGGCAACGCTTGGGTCAGCAGCTTCCGGGGTGATTGTCCTATGCTTTTCACCTGAATGGTTGAGCAATTGACGATAATCGGCTTTGCCACTGGTGAATTGCGAGTTTCATGTCCTCGTTTCCACCCATGAGAGTAGTTTCCAGCTTCGAGTATTTGCCCATGCAAGGAGCTTCGTATGTCTTACGAGGAGGCGTTGGAAGCCCTGAAAGAGGGCAAATACGAGGACGTCATTAAGTGGTTCGAAGGCCTTCCCCTCGCGAAGCGCGATGGCAAGACGTACGCACTGGCAGCCCTGGCCCACTTCAAGCGTGAGGAATATAAATACGCCGCGGAACTCTACGGCGAGGCGGTGACGGCCGGCGGCACCGAGGCCGCCGACTGGCGCAAAATGCAAGCCCTCGCAGACGCCAACGCCACCGCCGAGATCGACGTCGAAGTGCCCAAACCGGAGTACTTCGAACGCAAAAAATTGCTGGCGCGGCCGACGGTACGCGACGACGACCTGCCCAGGCCGCCGCGCCGCCGCCGGCGGCACTGCTGCTGCAAGCGGCTGCGCCTCTTCCTGGGGGACAAGCTCGGCGCAGTATTGACGGTGGGCATGGATTGGCTTATCGAATGGGTGGGCCGGACATTCGGCTACCGCGCGAGGGTATGGACCGACTGGTACCACCGCTGCTGGCCGGTGGGGGTCCTGATATTGGCCTACATGAGGGAACAGCTGAACGCGCACAACTTGATAAGCACCTACCCGCGCGGGAAGCTGGTCGCCTTCCAAGAGGAGGGCCAGAGACCACCGCTGGGTGTCACTCATTTCCGGACCGCCGACGGAAGCTGGAATAACCTCACGGATCCGAAGGAGGGTGCCGCCGGCACACGCTTTCTGCGCAACGTTGATCTCTCGGCCGCCCGCGCCGAGACGGGCCATGCGATTGCTGACGCCGAACCCGCGGGAGGTCAGCCGCGGGCTGCTCAGCCGCGAGATCCTCTCCGATGGCCGACCAGATGTGAAAGCAGTGAAATTCCTCAATCTGTTAGCCGCATCGTGGATCCAGTTCATGACCCACGACTGGATCAACCACGGCGACACCGACCCTAAAGCCTTCATCAGGGTGCCGCTGCGCAATGGCGACCCTGCATGCGATCGCTACGGGCAGACCGAATTGGCGATCGGCAGGACCCAGCGCGACCCGACCCGCAACGGTCCGGTTGAGCCGGCCCGCCACGAGTTCGATCAACGAGGTCACCCATTGGTGGGACGGCTCGCAGATCTACGGCAGCGACGAGGCCACCCAAAACCGCCTTCGCAGCCTCGAAATGGGCAAGATGAATTTGGGCGACGACGACTTGCTGCCGGTCGAGTCCGGTCCCAGACCGAACACCGAAGTCGAGGACGCCGGCTTCCGGCGCAACTGGTGGGTGGGCTTGGCGATGTTGCACACCCTCTTCGTTCGCGAACACAACGCGATCTGCGACATGTTGTACGACGCCTACCCTGCCTGGGACGACAATCGCCTCTTCAATGTCGCGCGGCTGATCAACGCCGGGGTGATGGCCAAAATCCATTCCGTCGAATGGACCCCGGCCATCCTGCCCAACGAAACGCTCGAAACAGGGCTGAACTCAAACTGGTACGGCTTGCTGACCTACCTGAAGGATAAGGGCAAGGCGCGCAAGACATTGTCGGACGTGAACATACGCAACCCCGAGCTCGGCGGCATCGTCGGCAACCCAATCAACAGACACCACAGCGCGTTTGGGCTGACCGAGGAATTTGTCGAGGTCTACCGTCTGCATTCGTTGCTGCCCGAGACGCTGGAGGTTCGGCTCCGCGGCCAGAAGGCAATCAAGGAGGAGGTGCCCTTACCCGCCACGCGCCAGCACGGCTCGGTCAAGCTGACGACGAGGTACGCGATGTCGGACCTGTTCTACTCGTTCGGCAAACAGCACCCGGGCGCATTGGTGCTCAACAACTTTCCGCGCTTCATGCAGGAGCTCAGCGTTGCGGGCAATGTGTTCTTGGACATGGGCACGGTAGACATTGTGCGCGCACGAGAACGCGGTGTGCCGCGTTATAACGAGTTCCGCCGCCAGCTGGGGCTGACCGAGATCCGGAACTTCGACGACCTTACCGACGACACTGCCGTTCTAGCGAAGCTAAGGTCTGTTTACGTTGGCAATCCTGACAAGGTCGAAGACCTGGACCTGCTGATCGGCACGCTGGCAGAAGCCCAAAACCGCCGGCCCACCGGCTTCGGCTTCGGCGAGACGGTGTTTCAGATTTTCATTGTGAGTGCGAGCAGCCGCCTGCAGGCTGACCGTTTCTACACCGACTGCTACAACGAGGATGTCTACACCCCGGAGGGCCTGCGCTGGATCGACCAGACCGACCTGAAGGCCGTGATCCTGCGCCACTACCCGGAGCTCGCCGATACCGGTCTGGCGAACATCAAGAACGCCTTCGAGCCGTGGGACGACGGGCCGAGGCTGGATCCTGAGCGACATCCACTGCGCGCCTGGGATGCCGAATTGAAAGACGACCCCTGGCGCGGCGACGCGTACCCCATGCCTGAGCGCCTTCGGGAGCGCAAATGCTGAGATGGTTTCTGCGGCGGGGCTTTTGGGACCTCATAACGTGGGTCAAATTCTGCTTTGCCAAGCCGGTTGACATCCCGTCGCCAACGGCGAAGAGTGCCCAGATCAACCCGAAGCCGATGCGCGAGGCGATTCCCGAGGTGCCGCTATACAAGGTGATGGTTTGTCCGCCCGCCAATATCCCCGAGGATGAACGCAACCCACGGAATACCAAGTTCTATAAGTTTCAGGTATGGCTGTACAAAATCTATTCACCGATGCAGCCGGGCCTGCCACGAATCGACCCTGACCCGCACGTTGCGTTGAAGCGGGCTTTCAACGGGCCGCGTCGCAAACTTTTTCACGACCCCGAACTACCGGCCGAGTATCTGGGCAATCCGGACCTCGGCTCGCTGGCGGTACGTGGTCCCTACGCCTGCTACACGAAGCGTGTCGGCGATGGCATCTGGGAGTGGGACCTGACCATGCTCGACAAATATGAGCACCACCCCGGACTGGTGAAGATCGGCTCGCGCGTGCGGTTCCGCCAGGATACGAAAAGACGTGTGCTCCGCGCCTACCGCATAGACTGCGCGCTGGGCGAAGGCAAGGACGCGATCAAGCCAACCGATCCAGAGTGGGACCAGGCCTGCAAGATCGCGTTGTGTGCCGCCTCGACGCACCTGTCGCTGGTGCGTCACTTCAACTGGGTGCATCTGGCGGGCGGCGCGCAGTTGGCCATCGCGACGCGCAACAGCCTCCCGGAGGACCACCCGCTGTTCAGGCTGCTGTGGCCCTACATTTTCGGCACCCTGCAGAGCAACGACATGGTCACCCGCGGGCAGATGGCACCTGGCGGCGACTTCGAGACCACCTTCAGCTTCACGTTCAGGGGCATGTGCGATTTATTTGACGACACGTATGAGCAATATCAGCACAGCGTCAACGACCCTGAGACAGACGGTAAATCGCGCGGTTTGCCCAGCGCGAAATTCGATACACCGACGCAGCAGAACCTGGAGGAGCTGTTCGAAGTCATGCACGACTTTGTCTGCGACTATCTGGAGATTTTCTTCCCGCAGAAGGCCACCGGCGCCAACGACGTACGCAACGACCCAGACACGCTGGCGTGGCTGAAGGAACTTCACGCTCGCCTTCCCAAAGGAGTTGGCATCGACCCCGCAGTGTTCACGTGGGTGGATTTGGCGCGGATGCTGGCGGGCCAGCTGTACTTGGTGACCGCTCAGCACGAGATCCTGGGCAGTTTTATGTGGAACTACCAGCTGTGGACACACCGCCAGCCGGCGCGGATCTATGAGGATTTCCGGGCCGAGCCACTGGACGTTTACCAGCGCCTGGTCAACGCGAACTACATCCTGAACGTGCACCGGCGGGCACTGATACACAACTTCGATGACATCGCGCTAGCCAAAGCCCGGCCCGCTCTGTCGCGGTTCCAGAAAGAGCTCCGAGACTTGCAGAAGACGATGGATAGCCAACCGCGTGCGGTCTGGCGAATCTACCCACGCGACTTAAAGGTCAACATCAACGCCTAATGGGATTCGATCGGCGTTGCCTGCGCCGGCTCGACCGCAAAGGCCTCATCGTTTCGGCTATCGGAATATCACCGCTACCAACACACACCCTCGTGGCAGGCGCGTTGCTGTCCGGTGCGGCGACTCCATCACTTTCGGCTGACTAACCAGCGCCGGGCAACTTCACCGGCGAGTGTTCCTTCGGGGTACCGGTCTCTGCTACGCGCGAAGTCGCACATGCCGCAGGTGGCGCGTTAAGTTTTGAAGGGATCTCAAGGCAGAGATAAAGCGCGAACGACGCCGATGTCATCAAGCTCCTCCCCGATACTCGGACGCGCACCGCTAATTCACGGGCAGCCTGCACGACTAACCACGACAACGCCGTCTCGGTGATCGCGCCCCACGTTGAACGTCTGGGCGTCAGGTCAGCAGAATCGGGTTCCCGTCGCTGTGATCCCTGCCACGAACACCTCAGCAGCGCAATCAGATCCTCGCACCGGGCGTTGAGTAGCTCCAGACGCCGCTCCACCAGGGGCCGCGGGCGAGCTAGCTGGGGTACGAAATGACCTTGTCCGAAGCCGTTCATCGGTTGCGCGGCCAGTCCTCGGTTGTCGCCCTGCGCCGCCGGGAAGGCGCGACAGTTGGTGATCCGCGCCACACGACGATGCTGTCGGTGGTGCTTTCCCGTCTGGTGTCGGTGCGAGTCACAGCGGCCTATGCAGTAGTGCTGGCCGTCATTGGTGGCACGGTGCTGGCGCTTGGTCCGAACGTGCAGAGCGCCGTCGTCAGTCGCATGAGCACCAACCTGTACAACCTGGCGAACGGTCATCTCGCCACGTTGGTGGCCAGCGCGTTTGTCACCGATGGCGACGACATCTACTTCTTGCTGCCGGGACTGGTGTGCTTGCTGGCGCTGGGGGAGCTGGCCTGGCGCGGCAGAGGGCTGATCCTTGCGTTCGCGGTGGGCCACGTCGGCGCCACGCTGCTCGTTGCAGTGGGGCTGGCCGTTGCGATCGGGGCGGGGTGGCTGCCGATCTCGGTTGCCCACGCCAGCGACGTGGGCATTAGCTACGGCGCCGTGGCGGTATTGGGCGCGCTGACCACCGTAATGCCGCCTCGGTGGCGTCCGGTTTGGATCGGCTGGTGGTTGGGCGCGGCCTTGTTGCCCGCATCCGGGGCGGACTTCACCGCTGTCGGGCACTTGCTTGCGCTGATGTTGGGCATGGGGCTCTCGCGGCGGCTCGGCTCGACTACAGGCTGGACAGTCACACGGGTGGCATTACTCGCGATCGGGGTCGCGTTCGGTTATCTGATGATCACCGAGCCGTCGCTGGTAGCGATGGTCGTTGCCGGACCCTCCGGCGCGCTGGTCGCACTGATCGCACAATGGGTCGCACGACGACGGCGCTTGTGGCGGCCACGCTACCTAGTCAGCATCAACGCGAACCAAACCGCCCGAGACGAAAAGACCCTTGCCCCGGCAGCCCTCGCCATCTCCCACTGGGCCGTCGAACGAACCGCGAAGCATAACTGCCAGCCAGAACTTGCGGCATAAGTCGTCCGGACCGACGTTCGGTACGCGGCTGTGGCAATGCCGTTCGATCACTTGGTCGCGCTGTTGATCACTGGCTGGAATGCGATGCCAGATACGGCGACCGGCGAGAAGTCTACGTAGTTCTCACCGGAGAGCTGATCGCGAGTCGCTCCGGCCTGACTCGGTCGACCAGTTCGACGCCGCGGATACCGGCAAGCTTCTGAGCGGCAAGCGTGAAAAGTCGATTTGTCACCACCATCGTGGCCGTGCAATGTCACAGCGCAGCGCCAGCAGCCACCTGCTGAATTGCTGCGACGCCCTGGCCGGATTCTCCGGTCAGCAGCGGAGATGGTCCGTGGCGACCGGCATCTTCGCGCGTCGGCTTCGCTGCCAGGGCGTGGTGGTGGCGCAGAAGTCGTTGAGGGTGTTAATGACGGCGTCACCGGCTTCGAGGTGGGGATAGTGCCCGACACCGGGAAGGACCACTAATCGGCTGCCCGGGAGAGCGTCATGGGCGGCGTGAGCGTGGGCGACGGGAATGATGCGGTCGTGGTCACCCCAAATCAACAAGGTCGGAAGCCCGGACGAGAAATGCAACCGGTTGAAGGCGCTGACCGCCTGGCCGCGGTGGTCGACGACCGAGCGCAAGGTGCGCAAGAACGCTGCCCTGGCGGGGCGATCCGATAGCGACGAATAGGCGCTCCAGGTCTCGGCGGCGCGCACACTGGGAACGCCCAACGGCGCCAGCCAGGACCACACCCGATCGCCGAAGGCGACCACAGCGGGTGGCGCGATCACAGGAAGCAGTAATTCAGCGCCCGGTGCTGATAACAGTCGCAGCGTCCAGCCCACTTCCGGACCTAGGCCGCCGCTGCCGATCAACACAAGCCGTTCGCAGTAATCGGGATGCTGATGGACGAACTGCATAGCCACACCGCCACCAAGGGACTGACCCACCAACGTCACCCGGCTGATACCAAGTTCATCTAGAAGATCACGCAGCCACACTGCGAATGCGCCGAGCGAATAATCACCTCGTGGCTTCGCCGACTGACCGTGACCGATCAGGTCCGGCGCGATCACTCGATAGCGTTTCGACAGATGCGGCACCATCGCCCGCCAGGTTGATGAGCTGCCGGCCATCCCATGGATCAGCAGGACTGCCGGACCCTGCCCTGCGTCTTGATACGCAACTCGCTCACCATGCAGATCGAGATACCTGAGATCACTCATGGGCGCCCCTCTGCGGTTACCGGCTGGTAACTTACGCAACCGTAGGTTATCAGGGTGCGGCAGAGGCGTCCAGCCGTATGTACCAATGCTCAGCCACATCCGACCCTTCACCTGCTCATGTCGGTGCGGTCGAGAAGTGGACGCGCCTGCGTTCGCCGGCGGACACGCTCAGGTAGGGGTGGCCCATGACCGCTCTTGACGCCGTCAAGACCTGAGAACGAAACCGCAGGTAACGAGCGGGACTAACCGGAACGAAACGTAACTGCCGCTCAGAAGGCAAATTGTGTGGTAGACAAGCGCGTTCGATTCCCGGCAGCTCCACTGAAAAATAGCAGCTCAGCGCATAAGAACCGATCGACCCCCTGTCGAGTTCATCGGAGATGGGCCCAGGTTCGGACGATCTGCTCGCCTTGGCTCACGAGGGTTGTCAGGGCGCAATCCGAAAACTGAGGTTCAGGTCATCTAGCGCCGTTGTGCGCGGAGGTACCAGAACGCCATTTCGACTTGCGCGCCGTCCAGTTCGCCGGGCACCGTGGCAGGCTCCAGCGACGCGATGTCCCAGCCGGCGCCGCCGAGGACATCGCGCAGCGTCTTTTCGGACACCGCAGGTCGCCAGTCTTCGCCTATTGGGTTGGCGTCGGAGAAGCAGCTGAGCAACAGGGTGGCGCCTGGTCGGGTGGCCCGGTGGACCGCGGCGGCGTAACTACGTCTGCCGTCGTCATCGAGACAGTGGAACAGGCCGCTGCATCCACCCGGCAATGGCGGCAAAGTCATAGCACCCTCCACGCCGCACCTACGGTCTCCTCCGCGCACTGCATAACCGCACAGACCAAGAGTGGGTATCGGTGTATCGAGGCCAAAATTTCATGACGGTTTCGGTTGGGCAAAGGTACTGCAGCTTACCCGCGATGCGAGGGCCGATATCGCCTGTTTGGCTTTAGTGTTGGCTGCTATGGCCGGACTGAACAATTACGTGAAGCGCGGGCGCACAGCGCTTCACGTAACCGTGTCGGCATTGATAGTTGCCATCCTCGGACTCGCCATCACCCCCGTAGCTCATGCGGCTGCGGCCACGGCGACGTTGTCGGTGACATCGACGTGGCAGACCGGTTTCATCGCCCACTTCACCATCACCAACTCGAGCACGGTGCCGCTAACCGATTGGAAGCTTGAATTCGACTTACCGGTGGGAGAATCCGTCTCGCACACGTGGAATAGCACCCTTACCCAATCTGGCACGCACTACGTTCTCACCCCCGCGAATTGGAATCGCACCATTACACCTGGTGGTTCAGCCACCGGTGGTATGAGGGGCGTGCTGACCGGTTCCTACTCGCCACCGTTGAATTGTCGGATCAACGGGCAATATTGCACCTAGAGGCGACTGCGCACTGAGGCTCGACCGCTCTGACAGTGCGGCCAATGCCATATAGGTTTGGTGGGTGGACATGCCGCTGTCGATCACGGTGTCGAACGCGTCGGTGTAGCCGTCGAGCTTCGTAGAGTCGGCCACCGCGAACTTCACGTCGACTCCGGCATCCTTGGCCCGCCGCTCGGCGGTGATCAGGGCGGTGGGTGAGATATCCAACCCGGTCACCGCATGACCGTTCTCGGCCAGGTAGACGGCGTTGTCGCCGAGCCCGCAGCCGGCGTCGAGGACGTCGCCGTGGACCCAGCCGCTGGTCTGCCATGCGATGACACTCTCGCTGGGCGCCTTGGTATCCCATGGTGGTGTGGTCATCGGCGCTATGCCATCGCCCGGGCTTTTGCCACGGTAAAGCGCATCGAAATCAATGTGCTGCGATCCGGAGGCTTCTTGGGAGGAACTAGAGCCTGTCTTAGTCATAAGCGCCACGGTAATAGATTTACATGATCTATCAATCAATTGTTGTTCGCGGCAACCGGCGAGATGCGACGCGTGGGAAATGGGGACCGGCTGCAGCAGGGTGTGCTCTATTGCGAAATGGGTACCTACGTACATGAGGAAGGGACGACTACAGTCGGCGCACAGCCGATCGCGCGACCGTCAACTGATTGACAGATCATGTAAATCTGCTACTTTGGCGCACATGCCCAAAGCAGTGCAGTTCGATTCGTACGGCGGCGTCGACGTCCTCGAGGTGCGCGATGTGCCCCGGCCTGCTCCGGAAGCCGGTGAGGTTCTGGTCGAGGTCAGGGCAGCCGGCATCAATCCGAGTGAGGCGGTGATCCGGAGTGGCGCCCTGGCCGACCAGTTCCCGGCCGCGTTTCCCTCCGGTCAAGGCAGCGACCTGGCGGGGGTGGTGGCCGAACTCGGCTTCGGCGTCAGCGATTTCGCTGTGGGCGATGAGGTGATCGGGTTCTCCATGCGCCGGTCCAGCCACGCCGAATACGTGACAGTGCCGGCAAACCAGTTGACCGCCAAGCCGTCCGATGTTTCCTGGGAGGTGGCCGGCTCGCTGTTTGTCGCGGGCGCCACTGCGTATGCCGCGGTGCGGGCGGTGCGCCTCGTACCGGGGGAGACGGTAGCGATCGCGGGTGCGGCCGGCGGTGTCGGTTCGATCGCGGTTCAACTCGCGCGACGCGCCGGGACCACGGTCCTCGGCATCGCCGGGCCATCCAACGATGCCTGGCTCGCCGGCCATGGCGCGGTCCCGGTCAACTATGGTGACGACCTGCCGGCCCGGCTGCGCGCCGCAGCACCGTCCGGACACATCGACGCCCTGCTGGATTTCTTCGGTGGTGGATACGTCGCGATGGCGGTCGAGGACCTCAAAGTGCCGCGCGAAAGGGTTGACACCATCGCCGATTTCGCTGCCGTAGAGCGATTCGGGGTCTTGTCGGCAGGCGGCGCGGATGCCGCGACTGCGGCGGTGGTCGCCGAGTTGGCCGACCTCGTCGCACGGGGTGAGCTGGAAGTGCCGATCGCCGGAGTCTTCGCCCTCGACGATGTGCGGGACGCGTTCCGAGAGGTCGAACTGCGACACACCCGCGGCAAGTTGGTGCTGCGACCATGAGGACGAAGGGATCGCAGGGCAGATGCAAACCTGCCGCGCTTGGCGTCCCGGCGTCACCCGTTTGCGGACCGCCATCCACTGGCGGGACAGAGTCTGGCGATTGAGTCAGGGCGTTGGCCGCAAGACCAGCTGGCGCTGTCCGCACTAAGCCCGCGGTCACAGGGCCAGACTCAACGCGCCAGCCAGGATCATCGCGGCGCCCGCGAACCTTCCACTCACGTCACCGGATGGGATCGTCTTCTCCAGCAGGACGAAGATGGCGATCGCCGCGATCCATAGGAGGTTCATCACGCCGCCGACGAACAGCAGTCCCATCAGGATCCAGCAGCAGCCCACGCAGTAGGCGCCGAGCCTGAGTCCCATGCGGAAGGCGCCCAGGTTGCCGGTGCGCCAGTAGCGGGACAGGAAGTGCGCCGGGGTCCGGCAGTTTCTCAGACAGGCATTCTTGAGCGGGGTGAACTCGTAGATGCCGGCCGCGATCAGCAGCGCCGCTCCGAACATGGCGCTTCTGGACACCATCATCGGAGAAAGCAACGCGGCCTGATCAAGAGCATGCTGAGCGATGGTGGCCACCAGACTAAAGACCGTCCACATCCCGATATAGCCGGCGACGAAGGCGAACGTCGGGGCCAGCGGGTTGTGCTGGGCCGCGGCCTTGCGGGCGACTGCGGTGTACATCAGGGTCATTGGCGCCGCGGTGGGAACCATCATGGCGACCATCATCACGGCCCACATCGCCAGTCTCAGGCCGAACTCGGTTGCCGTCCACGGCTGCATCCCGGTCATGGCGTCCATCGTCGACGCCATCGATTGCCCCCTCATGCCCGCTGACCCGCTCGTCATTCGGCGCGCTGTCACCACGACGTAAACCCAGGCTGCGACGGTGATGGCAGCCAGCCCGGCCAATACGGCCAGTCGGTCTCGGTGGCGCCAGATCCACGACCTGGTCAGTGGATGAGTCCGTCCTGGTTCAGGTGCATAACGTTGAACTGGCAGTAGCTGTCCTTGAAGTCAAGCTCGATTCCCGCCCGCGCTGTGGTGTTGCCGTTGCCCATCTCGGCATAGAGATAGCGCGGCCCCTCCGGCGTACTGAGCTGTATCCTCGTCGGCAATCCCGGGTTCGTCGGATGGGCGAGCGGCTCCCCGCGTGACTCGACTAGCCCTTCAATCGTCATGCTGGCCGTTCGCTGATCGACATCGATCGACAGTTCGATGGGTGCGTACAGCGTCTCGAGCACGGTCGACATCGTGCTGTTGTACACGAAGAAAACTGTCGCTCCGGGGGTGGTCGACTCGCCGTGAAGGATCTTGCGGAGTGCTTCTCGCTGAGTCGGATCCGCGCGTTCGTCGATGATGGCCTGCTGCGTGCCGTTGCCCTCGGGGACCGGACCCGGCCAGGAGAGGAGCATCGCCCAGTCCAGGCCGTCGAGATTCGTGTCGTTGAAGTTGCCCTCCTCGATGTGGCCGCCCATCAACGCCTCGCAGCGCCCGTAAGTTGGTTGCGCACCGAACTGACACGGGCAGCCCCAGGCGCAGGGGCAATTCTCGAACTCCACACCGTGAAGCGCCCATTGATCGGTCACCGGATTCTCCTCGTTTCTCGCATGTTCTGAACTGTCATGAGATTGTCACGATCACCGTGCCGATTTTTCCAGGCGCGTTGACGTGCTGGACCGCTTCGGTGATCTGACTGAGCGTGTAGGTGCCGGCAACGTCGAATTCTGCGGACAGCGCGAGGGCGATTGCGGTGACGCTGGCGATGTCGGAGGCGCGGCGTTCGGGTGCGACGCCACTGAGCCAACGGCCGATGGTTAGCCCGCGGATGCCGATTTCGCCGCCGAGTAAGGCTGAGGCGTGCACCGGGATGTTCTCTTGGGCCATCGCTCCATAGGTGATCAATGTCCCGCCGGAGGACAATAGGGATATCAGGTGGCCCGCGATGGTGCCGCCGACCGGATCTAGCGCCACGGGGATGGGGCGGCCGTCGGCGATGGCGCGAATCTGCTGGACCCAGTCGGGGCTGTCGGCGGAGACGACGGGCACGGTCGGGTAGCGGGCGGCCAGTTCGTTGGCGCGGTTGGCGCTACGCACGACGCTGATCGTGGCGATCTGATGATGGTTGGCGCTAGCGGTGAATAGTCGGCCCACCGAGGAGTTGGCGGCGTTGTTGATGATGATCCCGTCGAATCCGACCGAGAAGTGTTGCTGGGCAGCGCGGTAGAGCAACAGGGCCGTTAACGGGTTGCACACCATCTGCGCGGCGACGTCGTCGCTGACAGAGTCCGGCACGGGGACAGCGACTTCCGCAGCAACATTGATGCGTTGCGCCCAGGACCCGGGGTTGGGGAACACGGTCACGCGGGTGCCGACCGCAGGGGTGTCGACGCCAGGTCCGGTCGCAGCCACCACACCGGTGGCCTCAAGTCCGGGCACCACGGGTTGTCCGGGTCGCGGTGGGCCGACGCTGACGCCGAGGAGGTCACCGGGATGGATCGGGAAGGCGCGGACTTCGACCTGGATTTGCCCGGGCCCCGGCATCGGCGGCTCGGGGATTTCGGCGACTTCTAGCACGTCGGCGGGGTCACCGGCGGTGGCGTAGGTGATGGCCCGTGTCACCGTTGGTCACATCCTTTGTATCGGTGGTGGCGGTGGAATCGTTGGTAAGGCAGCGCACTTCGCTGCTTAGCGGGTGGTTCTGACCCGCCGTCGGACCCAGGTGGCACGACACTCGATTGACACTCCACGTGAATCAACCTACTTTACATTGCGTGATAAGTCACGCACAATGAGGAGGCAAGACAGCACCGCCGGGCGAGAGTCACGTGCGTACTCAGAGGGGTACGCTGGCGCGCTCGCCCGTCGCCTGGTCAAACCCGGAAGCTCGGCGCCGGAGAGCTCGGGATTCGACGTTGCGATCGTGCGAGATGGCTTCATCGTCGAGTTGTACACCGTGCTGACCGATCATGCGCCGTGAACCCGCGCGTGTGCCCCGAACCGGACGCGCCCAGCTGAATTGATCTGACCCAAACCAACGAGGAGGCATCATGGCAGAAGTCAACGAGTTCAACCGCCGCAACATCGAAGAGTTCCGCAGCAATCATGGTCGCGTCGGTGGACCGTTTGAGGGCGCACCGGTTTTGCTACTACACACGACCGGAGCACGAAGTGGCCAAGAACGGGTGCACCCACTGATGTATCTGGCCGACGACGGTCGCTACCTGTTGTTCGCCTCGGCCGCCGGTGTTGACCGCAGCCCCGCGTGGTACTGGAACCTCATCGCCAACCCCGACGCCAGCATCGAAGTCGGAGACGAGCACCTCGACGTACATGCCGTTGAACTGAGCGGTGTAGAGCGCGATGGGAAGTACGTCGATCAGGCGCAACGGTATCCGCAATACGCCGAATACCAGCGCATGACGACGCGCACCATCCCAGTTGTCGCACTTACGCCTACCGGTGGGGCGAAGCCGCGCGAATGAGGGTCCGGGCGACCGACGACCGCTCGTGGTTGCCTTCCCAATCGTGGTAGGCAGTGATCTAGAAGGACTGGTATCCACGGTCGCTGACGACGCGTCGAAGCAGTTACCGGGCATCATCGCGATATCCTCGGCGGATAGCCCGAAAAGGAATTAGGCGAAGTGGCACATAATCAGCGCCGAAAGACCGCTCAAGAGCCTTGGCTGTCGCCCGCCCAGCTGCAAGCCTGGCGTGCCTTCATGCGCGTGCAGATGCGGATGAATTATGAGATGAATCGACAGCTTCAGAGCGACAACGAGTTGTCGCTTGCCGACTACCACGTTCTGAATGCGTTAACTTCGGCGCCCGGCGGGCGCCTTCAGGTCTCTGACCTCGCGGCCCTGATCGGTTGGGAACGGAGCCGCGCGTCGCATCAGCTGCGACGGTTGTGCGAACGCGGTCTCGCTGAACGGATTCCATCAGAGGACGACGGCAGGGCAACGGACGCGATTCTGACAAGAGCGGGTCGCGAAGCGATCGACGCCGCCGCTCCCGGTCACGTGGCCTTGGTTCGGCGTCTGTTCTTCGACCCGCTGCCCGACGAGCTGCTCGCACCCCTCACTGCAGCGTTGGAACACATCCACATTCATATGAACTTCAACAGCTCCTTGCCGCCGGCCCCGTGGTGAGCAGCCGCGAGCAACACAGAATGAAGCATCATCCGGTGCTCGAGGCGCTGACGCTGCCCCGTTAGAACCAGATCCACTTAACCTGAGGGCTCTCGAGCATGAGCCCGCCCGGAATAAGCACGGCGTCTCTTGAGATATAGATGATGTATCACGTATTCTGATCCGAGATGGGGCCTGGAGCTAGGAAGGGATCACCTATGGGTGCGACAACCCGTCCCAACACGCGCGACCTGTTCGCCACGGTCGACTCGATGGATGTCGCCGCGATAGCTTCACACTTCGCCGCGGACAGCCGAGTTGTTTTCGGGAACGGCCAACCGTTGGTCGGTATCGACGAGATCCGCGCCGGGATAACCGCTTTCTATGACACGATCGCGGGCCTGCGTCACGAAATTGTCAACGGATGGAACGTCGGCGACGACGCGATCGTCGAGTTCAAAGTCAGCTACGACCGCAAGGACGGGCAACAGGTCACCATCCCATGCGTCACGATCTTCCACACGGACGTCGCTGGCAAGATCGACGACTACCGCGTCTACTTTGACGTTGCGCCCATTTATGCCTGACCGTTCAGTGCGGAGTGGGCCGGAAAGCGAGCAGCGACAATGACGGCGCCGAGGCACGAGCCCGATGCAGCTCGGGATACGGGCGGCCCGATGTCTATGCGCTATCACGTTGGCGACAAATCGGTTTGGCGCGTCGGGTACGGCGCGATGCAGCTGGCCGGAGACGGCGTCTTCGGCCCACCGCGGGACCGTGAGGAAGCCATCGCCGTGTTACGGGCCGCGGTGGACGCGGGGGTAGATCACATTGACACCGCGCAATATTACGGACCTGGGGTGGTAAACCGGCTGATCCGGGAAGCGCTCTTCCCGTACCCCAACGAACTAGCTTTGGTCAGCAAGGTCGCCGCGCGCCGGGACGGTTTCGGCGCGGTCCTGCCCTATGACGAGCCCGATCAGCTCCGCGCGGGCATCGAAGAGAATCTTGCGACGCTGGGTGTCGAGCAACTCACCGCTGTAAACCTGCGTGTGATGGACAATGCCGTGCCTGACGAACGGTTTGCAGACCAGCTCGGCGCATTAATAGCTGCGCGGGACGACGGCTTGGTAGCGGGAATCGGGATCAGCAACGTGACCCTACGACACCTCCTGCGGGCGCTTGAAGTCACCGACATCGTCTGCGTGCAGAACGCCTACAACCTCGCGGATCGGTCTTCGGCTGCCGTCCTCAACGAGTGCGCGGCGCGAGGCATCGCGTTCGTTCCGTTTTGTCCGCTGGGCTGGCCGAGGAAGCAGCACGACGCGATCCGCACCAATCCGGTCGTCGCTGGCATCGCTGTCAGCCACGGCGCTACACCGGCCCAGGTTGCTCTCGCCTGGCTGCTGGCCATCGGGGACAACGTGCTGCTGATCCCGGGAACTAGCAGTCGCGGCCACCTCGCGGAAAACCTTGGCGCTGGTTCATTGTCGTTGCGGGACGATGAAGTCGCCAGCCTCAGCGCGGCATTCAGTGAACCGTGAGACGTCGGCGACTGCCGCGAAGTCTTACGGCTTCCGGAAGCGTAGCGCGAGCTGGACCGACACCAGTTAGCGGTCTTTAACGCATACGAAATCGAAAGCGATCCAACCAATCTGCCCATTCACATCAGCAAGGAGGACTTCATGAACTTGGCGCTATGGATTATCGCGATTGTCTTAGCTGCTGTCTTCGCCGGAAGCGGATTGATGAAACAGTTTGTGCCCAAAGACAAGCTCGTCAAATCTGGCCAGGGCTGGGCGCAGGACTTCAGCCCGACCAGTATCCGATTGATCGGGCTCGCCGAGATACTCGGTGCTATCGGGCTAGTGCTGCCGGCCGCAGTCCACATCGTTCCGATACTGGTACCGCTGGCTGCTGTCGGGCTCGTACTGGTGATGGCCGGGGCGGCCGCGGTGCACGCTCGGCGCAAAGAAGCGCCGCAGGTTGCTGTGAATGCCGTGCTGCTGGTGCTCGCCGTCGTCGTCGCCTGGGGCCGTTTCGGGCCGTATTCGTTTACAGCGTAACGAGGTTCCAGACACATCGACCTGACATCTGAATCAACTGATCCGCAGTACGATGAATCGCTCAGTAGTGCGACCTGTGCGCACCGACATGGAGCTCAGTACAGATGACGATGCCCGCAGTGGTGCTTACGGCACAGGGACGGATTGCGCTACAGGACCGGCCACGCCCGAGGCTGCGACCTGATCAGATCCTGGTCGAAGTCGATCTGTGCGGCATTTGCGGCAGCGATCTGCACGCCTCTCAGTTGCCGCAGGTGTACCGGGGCGACTGCATTCTCGGACACGAGTCGACCGGCCGGGTCGCGGCGGTCGGGGGCAACGTCGCGGACTGGGCAGCGGGCCAGAGGGTTGCGGTCAACCCCAACGGCAACGTGGACGGGTCTTGTGTCTACTGCCGGTCCGGGCGGCCGAACTTTTGTCGCCAAGCCACTTTGGAGACGGCGCTGGGCCTGCAGGCTGACGGAGCGCTGGCGCCGCTGATGGCCGCCTTCCCCGGCCACCTACGCCGAATCCCCGAAGAGCTGGGAGCTCTTGAGGCGGCCTGGGTCGAACCCACGGCGACTGCACTGCGAGCGGTGGAACTTGCCGGCGAGCTCGCGGGGTGCACGGTGTTAGTCACCGGCGGAGGCCCGATCGGGCAGCTCGCCTGCAGGCTCGCTCACCTCAGATCGCCTGCACAGATCCTTCTGATGGAGCCGGCGCAACAGCGGGCCCAGTTCGCGACCGATTCCCATGCTGTGTTGCTCGCCGCCGACGCAGCCCAAGGCGACGTCCGCGGATTGGGGGTCGACGTCGTGCTCGAGTGCTCAGGCAGCGCAGCCGCCACCTCTGCCGCGCTCAAACTGCTACGGCCCGGCGGCATTCTGGTGGTGGTCGGGGCGGGGCCAGACCCTGGCCTCGATTCGGCGACGATCCTGCTCAAAGAGATCACGGTGCGCGGGTCCTACATCTACACCGACGAATTCGAGCGCGCGATCGACCTGCTGGCCACCCGACAAGTCGTCGTCGCAGATCTCACCACGATAATCACTCCACTGGCTGACGCACTTACCGCCTTCGATGCACTGCGCGCGGGCCGAATCATGAAGGCCCTCATTGCGCCCGGCGCCCTCCACACAGGCCATCGCACGCAAGCCAAAGGAATGAAGGAATGAGCAATCCAGCTTCCGACCCGGACCAACCCGACGATCCTCTCATCGTGGGGCGGGCTCGGCGGGTGCCACGCGGCTATGACAACGTCGACCAGTCGACGTTAACGCGGCGGCTTAGCCCATCACTCCGGCTGTCACTTCGGCGGCTAGTTCTCTAACAGGGCTGGTCAGGATCTACGAGTCCTGACCACTTTCTAACAGCCGTAGCGGGTGGAGGCCGTCGACCGCGCCGACGAACGGCGGGTGGATGCTGTAGCCGAGCATGCGGCGAATGTCATCGGAGACCGTCCGAGCGATTTCGCGCGATACCGACAAGGTGAAGGCCTCCATCGGTCGCAGCCACGGTTGGCAGTATTGGGCGGTCACTGCAAGACGCTCGCGGGTGGTGGTGTTGGCGCCTCCGCCATGCCAAAGGGTGCCGACGAAGAAGACGCACGAGCCGGCGGGCATTACGACAGGTAGCGCCTGGTCGTCTGAGCTCGGCCGACGCTTGCCCCAGCGATGGCTGCCGGGTATGAGCACCGTGGCGCCATTGTCGGCGGTGAAGTCGTCGATCGCCCAGATCGTCGCGGCCGCCAATGGTGCACGTGGACGCGGAATTGGGTAGAACCCGTCGTCATGGTGAGGCAGCTGCGCGGTCTCTCCGGGCTGAATGTTGATGGCCTGCAATGCCGAAAGCAGGTAGTTAGGCATCAGCAACTGATCGAGCACCGCCAGCACCCGTGGATTATCGACAAGCCGGTCGCACACGCGCGTCCTGCTCAGCACGCTGTAGATGCGCTGGGTGCGCCTGCCCTCGAAGGAGTTGCGTCCGGTGTGTCCCAGCCAGGGGCGCACGACGTCACGGATTTGTCGGCACTGCTCGGTACCGAGCAGGTTCTCCCAAATGACGTAGCCGTCGCGGTCCAGAGCCGCCAAGTCGGCCTCGACGATCGCGTTGTCGACCGAGCTTCCGGTGCTTGGTGTCCACTTGTACCGATCCGCCAGATCGCCCCTGAGGTCCTCCAGCGTTGTAACGGACTCGTCGTCGATGTTCATTGCCACCGTCCCTTATCCTGCTGGCGCACCGACGGCGTCTAGCAGCCAGCCCTGCGTAGCGATGGCTCGCGGGATCGTCTTCCCTGCCCACACTAAGCCGAGTTCGACTCAATCCGCACCCGAATCGCCGTTGTGGTATTCAGCTCTCCCGGGGCAACTGCCCCGGCGAGCCCGATTTCCTATACGCATAAGCCCGATACATGGCCGAGGTAAACACCTCAGCGACCGGTGAACATCGGAGCACGGCGCTGGGCCGCTGCCGCCACGCCCTCGCGGAAGTCGGCGGTCGCCTGTAGTCGGGTTTGTTCTTCCAGCTCGCGGGCGGTGGCCGCGACGACGGCCTCGGCGAGTCCGGCGCGCATGGTGGCGCGGATGCTCGTCAGCGCCAACGGAGCCGAGGCGGCGATACGCTCGGCGAACCGAATCGCCGCCGGGCGCACATCGCCGTCGGCGGCCAATTCGTCGAATAACCCTGCCGCGTGGCCGAGTTCACCACCTAAACGCTCACCGGTGAGCATCCACTCGAGTGCTTTTTGCTGACCAACGACACGTGGCAACGTGGCAGTAATCCCGAAGCCGGGATGAAACCCGAGCCGGCTGAAATTGGCCGCAAACTTCGAGGAGGGTGCAGCCACCCGAAAGTCTGCGCTGAGGGCAAGCCCGAGTCCGCCACCGATCGCGCTGCCGTGCACTGCGGCGACAACCGGCTTGCGGGTGCGGAACAATCGGATGGCCTGGACATAAAGCTCGCCGGGCGACGAACGATCCGCGGCGGGCTGGGAGAAGTCGGCGCCGGCGCAGAAGTGCTTTCCCTCCGCACACAACACGATCGCCCGACATTCGACGTCGTCGTCCAGTCGCGCGTAGGCGTCGGCGATGCCCTCGATCAAGGCGGTGTCAAAGAAGTTGTTCGGGGGCCGATGGATTTCCACGATGGCCACGTGGCCGGCGAATTCGACGGTGACATCCGGGGCGGTCACAGCTGTCCCAGTAGTTCGCGCACTGCGGCATTGAACGTCTCGGGCTGGTCCATATTTGCCGCATGCCCCGCGTTGTCGATGACAACCTTGCGGGCAGTGGAGATGTGGCGCTGCATGTAGTCGGCCCCGGCCAGGAAGTCGGTGTCTTGGGCGCCGACGATCACCAAAGTGGGCACCGTGATGCTGTCGAGCGATGTGATCACGCGAGCGTCCTTTTGCGCCATCACACCCCGGGCGGCGCGAGGCAGTCCCTCGGGATGCTCGTGCACCGCCTGCGCGAGTTCCGCCGAGATCTCGGCCGGCGCCTGGCCGCGCTCGAGTTGTTGGGCGCGCCGTTCGACCCACGCGTTCCACTTGTCGCGTGCTTCGTCGTTGCGGTAGCCCGGTCCCGTGTCGACCAGCAGCAGCGCGGCCACCCGCTCCGGATGGACGAGGTGGAAGGCCAGGGATAGGTAGCCGCCCAAGGACATTCCGCCGAGCACCGCCCGATCAGCACCCGCGGCGTCGAGAATGGCCGCCATGTCGGCGACGCTGATCTGCTCGCTGTAGCGGTCCATATCGTCGGGTGCGTCGCTGCTGCCGTGGCCGCGCTGGTCCCAGACAATCACCGGACGGTCGACGCTCAACGCATTGATATTGAGGTCCCACATGCCCGCGGTGGCGCCGAAACCGTGCGTGAGCAAAAGCGGCAGGCCCGGCGCCTGCGGGTTGTGCACCTGGAATGCCAGCGTGACTCCGTCTTGGCGCTGCAGTCGGTTCACTGCACCACCTCGGAACCGCACTGGATGGCTGGGTACAGGGCGTCGGGACCGCGCGCGACCAAGGCTGCGCCGAGCCGGTGCGCCCAACGGCCATGCCCTCCGGCTTCGTCTCGCCAGGCCCAGAGTCGACGGGTGAGATAGTGCAACGGATACTCCTTCGTCATTCCGATAGCGCCGTGCGTCTGATGAGCGGCCGCGGTCACCAGCTGTGCGGCGCGGTCGGCAAGCATTTTGGCGCAAGCGATTTCGAAGCCGGCCCGGCCCAGCTCGACCGCTGCGACCGCACCATCGATAGCCGATGCGACGACGGTGGCCTGCTGGTGGATGGTGACCAAATGGGCTTGCACGGCCTGGAAACGACCGATGGGGCGCCCGAATTGTTCACGTTCGCGGCTGTAGCGCAATGTCATCGCCGCGACGGTACTTATTGCGCCGGCCATCAACGCGGCACGCCCCAGCGCGGCGCGCTCCCAGAGCGATTGTTCGGTGACCTCGTCCGGCGCGTCAGCGCGTGCGGTTACCGGCACACCGTCGAAAATCACCGTGTCACGGGGCTCATCGGCGAGGTTGGCTCCGCGGCTGACGATCGGGCCGCCCGCTTGGGCCGCCGGCCCGGGTGCGAGCACCACGACGCCGTCGACGAGTCCGACGACGTGCTCGGCGCGGTGACCCCACGGCACGGCAGGCACCGTGCCGAACAGCCGATCATTGTCGAGACGGAGCGTGGCAGCGGGCGACAGTACCGTACGAATCCCCTTGGGCAGCGTGAGACCGGCGGACGCCAGCAGCCACCCACCGACCAGTCCGGCCTCGGCCAGCGGCACCGGCGCCGCGTGTGCTCCCGCGGCACGCAGCAGCTGAACTGCATCGGCAACGCTACCCCCGGCTCCGCCCAGCTCCTCCGGTACGGGGACGTCGCTGAACCCGGTCTGCTGCAACGCTTTCCATAGGCGTTCAGCCCAACCGGTGGCTTCGGCGTCGCCGACGTCCTGCCATCGGCTGTGTTCGTCAAACAGCTTGGCGGCCAAGCTATATAGTTCGTTTTCGCTCATGACAAACCTTTGACAGCGACCGAGCGCAGCACCTCATTGGTACCGCCCCGGATGGTGAACGACGGCGAGTCCAGCGCAGCGCGACGTAACAACCGCTCGAACAACGATGGTGCCTGTGCCGGCTCCAGGCCGCAGACGAGCTCGCGGTCCAACAACTCGCGCAGCGCGCTCACGACATCCTGCTCGAACCGGGTGCCCATCTCCTTGATCAGCGCGGCCTCGGCCGCGGGCGTGCCGCCCGCGTCGATCGCCCTGGCCACGGCCAGCGAGAGCCGGCGCAGCACCCAGTACTGGGCCGCGAGTTCGCCGATCAGCCGCCGCCCGGCGAGACTGGCCGCCAGGTCTGGCCACTCGCGGATGAACTCCTGAACGAGCAGGAATGTGGAGATCCACCGGTCTGGGCCGCTGCGCTCGAAGGCCAACTCGCTGGCGTTCTGCGCCCAGCCTTGCCCGATTTCGCCGATTACCATCTCGTCCGACACCAGCACGCCGTCAAGGACCACCTCGGCGAAATGGTCGGTGCTGCCGTTCAGGTAGGGGATCGGCTTGACCGTCACGCCAGGGCTGCGCATATCGATCAGAAATCGGCTCAGTCCCTGATGGCGGGCGCCCTCCCCGGTTCGACACAGCGCGATCATGAAGTCGGCGCGCATCGCGTTGCTCGTCCATACCTTGACGCCCGACACCCGCCAGCCATCCCCGTCGCGCACACCCCGTGTCCGCACCGACGCGAGATCGCTTCCGGCATCCGGCTCGCTCATGCCGATGCAAAAACACAACTCGCCCCGGCAGATTCGAGGCAACAGCCACTGCTTCTGTTCCTCTGTGCCATAACGCAACAACACCGGGGCGATCTGCCGGTCGGCCACCCAGTGATGCCCAACCGGAGCACCCCAGCGCAGCAGCTCTTCGACGACGACAAAGCGATCGACCGCGGTGGCGTCGCGACCGCCGTACCGCGCTGGGACCGCCATGCCGACCCATCCACGCTCAGCCAACGCGGCGGAGAACGCCGGATTAACCTCAGCGCCCATCCCGAGGCCGGGCTCGAACGTCCCCCAGGGCAGCGCCTCGACCACGAAGGCGCGAACCTGCTCCCGCAACTCCAGCTCCTGGGCGGTGAGCGCAGCAGGCGACACGACCATACTTGGCAGGCTAACCCCGCCCAGGCCTCGCTGTTAAAGCAGAGCGCGTTGGCGGATCTCGACGGGGTCGACTCAAGACAGACCTTTTTGGGTACAGAATCCGCAAGCCTAGCTATGGGAGTTTGACATGCATCGTCCCGACACGATCATCGAAATTCATCGTGAACGCGTCCAGGATCAGACGGTCGGCATGTTCAGCGGCGACAAGTACACGCAGTCGGTTGATGGGACCGGTTACTCAGCGACGGCCACCCTTGATCTCACGCTGGATCGCGTCTGGTTCATCCTCGATTCGCATGGCCGGTTGTGGCGTGAGGAGACCGACGGTGAAGCGCGTGATCCGCTGCGCCATTTCGCGATCGACCCTCGATTGCGTCTGGGCGGAGGATTGATACGCTTCGACCCAAGGCTCCGCCCGCCAAATTTGCCCTCGGAAATCTCGAACGTCAGCCTTTGGGGGCTCGGTTATTCCTACCCGGCTGCGCAAAATCGCCAGCCTGCCGAACGCCTGGAGGAGTTCATGCGCAGGAGCGCGTCGTGACCGATCCCTGGATCCTCTATACCGAGCAGATGGACAAGGTCGACGGCTGGTTCTTTGAGGCCGATGTCGAGCTCTTCAGCAATCTGCTCGCCTGCCAGACGGCCGAGAACATAAGGGGCGACTTGCTGGAGATCGGCGCATATGAGGGCAAGTCCGCCATCCTGATGGGTTACGGCCTCCGCGACGATGAAGAACTGGTGATCTGCGATTTATTCAGCGCCGTGATGGATCACGCCGACATCTCGCTGATCCCACGCCAGCAATACTCGGGCCTGGAGCAGGAGCAGTTCCTGGCCAACTGGGATCGTTTCCACACTCGCCGGCCGACGCTTGAAGTCTGCGAATCATCAGAGCTCGACCTCGGCGACCGGCTACTCCGCTTCATCCACATCGATGGTTGTCACAGCTACCAGTGCGTCGCCAAGGACATCAGCCTCGCCGTGACTCACACGGCCAAACGGGGCGTGATCGCGATGGACGATTATCGAGGCGTTACAACCCCCGGCGTGGGCGCAGCCGTCTGGCAGGCTGTCGGCAACGGCTTGTTGTTCCCCTTCGCGGCGACGTATATGAAGATCTACGCCTGCACGTCGGCCGCTGATCAGAAGTATTGGTTAGAGCGGGTCCGGGATCGTGGCGACATCTATGCCTTCCCCGACTTCGAAGTCGCGGTCATATCGCAGCGTGCCGGCCACGCAAATTCACCACTCGACCGCTGAGCACTGACAGGCGCTCTGCCGAACAACCGCGTCCATGCAATGCTTCGCGCTAGCACCCCCGTGCAATGCCTTCGCGGGCCCTGGGTGTGCAGGACCCAGGGTTCGATTGCCGGAGCTCCACTAAATACCAGCTAGTCAGAACCGTAAGATCTGACCAGCTTTCATTTTCATCACCATCTCATCCGGGTGCCTGCGTAGTCGGCACCGATTATTCCGCGGTCCGCGTTCGCCGATCAGCCAAAGGGCCGACGTGGGTCGCGTCTTCCAAGAGATCGGCGGCGGTGGCAACGCTTTCGGCGGGTGTGTTCATCTGGGCGGCGACCTCACGGGTTCGAGTGACGCAGTGCGGAGTGAGGATGGACCGCAGATCCGCGACCAGCGAATCCAGGGTGGTGTCGCAGAAGCGCCGTCCAATACCGACTTCCAGTTGGTTGACCGCGGCTGCCCACATCGGCTGATCGACCGAGACGGCAAGGGCCAACGTAGGGATTCCGGCCCGTATGCCTGCGAATGTGGTGCCGGGGCCCCCATGGTGGACGACCGCGCGGCAAGCGGGAAAGACGGCCGAGTGATTCACCGCGCTCACAACCTTTATGTGGTCGAAATGGGGGATGTGGGTCAGATCACTCACGCCGCTGCAAATCAACGCCCGCTCGCCTAACTGCGCGCAAGCCGCGCTGATCATCGCGACCAAGTCAGGGGGAGATGCGACTCGCGCGCTGCTGCCAAAGCCGAAGTAGATCGGCGGCGTTCCCGCGGCAATCCACGACGAGACGTCGTCGTCGACATCCGTCGGCAACTCCAGCGTCAGCCCGCCAACGAAAGGCCGCCGGATGTCGCATTTCGCCCATTCGGCTGCCAGCCCGGGAAAGAAGAGTTCGTCGTAGGCCTGGATCTCCAGCGGTTGTCGCGTCGAGGGTCCCGTTTCCTCTGGCAGGCCTAGTGCCCGGCGTTGGGCGTCTTCAGCCTCTTTGGTTATGTGCGAATTCGTACCACCCGGCCCGATCGGGTAGATGTGCAGCGCAGCCTGTGGAATGTCGTAGTATTCCGCAACATTCGCGGCCAGCCCCTGCTCGCTTGCGTCCGTCAATAGCAGGTCGGCCCCATCTGCCAGTGACGTGAGCGCCGTACCCAGCTCCGGCCAGAGTTGGGTGATATCCCTCAAAATTTCCCACGCCATGAGCATAGGGTTCGGCGTATTCCCGTATTTGCGAGCGATATTCGCGTTCTGCAGCACCTGGTCCGGGCCGTGGTCGACCGCAGCAAGCCCCGCCGACTCGACGAAGCCAATATGGTTAGGCGGGACCGCCATGCGTACATCGTGACCTCGGCGCTGCAACTCCCGACCGATGGCGGCGCACGGCTCGATATCACCCCGAGTTCCCAAGGTTGCCAGCACAAATCTCATCGCCGGAACCTAACTCGCGGTGATGTGCGTGGGCAGTCCGGTCGCGAGCCGGAAAATACGCGGAAAACGAAGGGTAGCAATACCCTAACGGCTGCGGCGATGGGGTTGATGAGCCATGGGCCTCCCATTCGGTAATCCTGGTCGGCGGGTGAGTCCGTTACGTGTGGGCGCTCCTTAATACTGAGCAGTTTAAGCGAATTCAGACGCGACTTAGTCGATGCAACAACATTCCGAGCGAACTGCTCGGCGGTGGCGCGATCCGACGCAGCTTGAGTCATCTTGCCGGTCATGGGATCGGTGACAGGAACACCAACCATATGGCCGTACGCGCCGGCTTTGTAGACATCAATGATCACAGCGCCCCTTGGGAGCTACATCCGATGATGCCTCTGAAATATTCGATCGTCTGCGCGGCCCCCTCTTCGAAAGGGACTCGTGGACGCCAGCCGAGCCTGGACTCGGCGAGGCAGATGTCCGGCTTGCGCTTCCTCGGGTCGTCCGGCGGCAGTGGCTTAAAGACAGTCGCCGAAGAGGACCCGGTCATTTCCTTGATGATGCTTGCGGTTTCGAGGACGGTAAGTTCGGCTGGGCTGCCGAGGTTGACGGGTCCAGTGAACGAGGGTTCGCTCGCCGCCATATTCACGAGCCCGTCGACGAGATCGTCGACATAACAAAAGGAACGGGTCTGGCTGCCGTCCCCAAAGACGGTGATCGGTTCTCCGCGCAGCGCCTGGACGATGAACGATGAGATGATTCGGCCGTCCTCCCGGTCCATCCTCGGACCGTAGGTATTGAAGATGCGGACGACCTTGATTCGGACGCCGTAGCGACGCGCGTACTCGAGCATCAGCGTCTCCGCAACTCGCTTGCCTTCCTCGTAGCAGCCCCGTGCGCCGAAGCAGTTGGCGTTGCCCCAGTAGCTCTCGACCTGCGGATGGATCGTCGGATCCCCGTAGACCTCGCTGGTGGAGGCCTGGAGAATGGTGGCCCCCTCCTCGCGCGCCAGTTCCAGGAGGTTCCTGGTCCCGACGTAGTTGGTCTCCAGGGTGAACAGAGGGTCCCGCTGGTAGGCGCGCGGCGATGCGGGGCAGGCCAGGTTGAAGATGACGTCCAGCGGACCCGCCACACCCGCGCCTACCGGCCGGGTGATGTCGTGCTCGAAGAAACTGAAGCCCGGGTCTCCCTCCAGCTGCATCATGTTCTCGCGCCTGCCGGTACAGAAGTTGTCGAGCCCGATAACCTCGATGCCGTCGCGGCGAAGACGATCGGAGAGGTGGGACCCCAGGAACCCGGCAGCGCCGGCAACGAGGGCTCTCACTTTTATTCTCCTTAGTTCCGGACCATGCCGTAGTACCAAAGCCCTCGGCCCGCAGGCGCTTAGGATCATAGATGTTTCGGCCATCGAATACGACGTAGCCTCGCATGACCGTTTTGACGCGCTGCAACTGTTTCTAAGACCCGAAAACAAACGCGCAGGTAACGAACGGGACTGAGCCGGAACAAGACGGAACGAAACGGCAGCTCAGAAGGCCAAACCGCCTGGTAGAGCAGCCGGCTCGATTCCCTGCAGCTCCACTGAACCGGGAGGTCATAACCCCGAAAGTAGGCCGGCCCTGGCGCGATCGGGCTGGAGAGTGCTGCGATGATTGCAAAGTAAGTGAGTCGCCTTGTGTTCGTAGTGGGTATGGGTGCCGCGAGAGTTCATTTGTCGGATTATGTTCGCTTCCGGTTCTTTCATGTGGGCGGGACAGCGGCGTGAATCTGTACGAGGATGAAGCTATGCGAACGCTTGTCGTGTTTGCGACCCTGGCCGTCGCAACCGGTTTGGCAGCGCCGGCACACGCCGATCCCCGCCCCGACGCGAGCTTCCTGGCCGCGCTCGATAAGGCCGGCATTACCTATGACAGCGGACCTGAAGCTGTTGCGGCCGCCAAACAGGTATGCGACTGGATAAACCAGGGTCAGCGCCGAAGCGATGTCATCGTGACCGTTTCGGCGGGCAATCCAGAACTCACGATGTCCTACGCCGAACAGTTCACAACGCTCGCGGAGCGTGCTTACTGTCCTGATCACCCGCAACCGGCTGTGCAGCAGCCAACACCAGCACCGCTGCCGCCATCGTTTTACCAGATTCAGTTTCCGTTGCCTACATTTGTTGGCTAGTCAACCCCGACCGTGTCCCGCGGTCACTGACCCGAAGCGTGCAACCGTTCATAGCTGGATTCAGGGGTTGACGGCCCGACGAACCGGTTCGGCAGGACGGCGGCGCCAATCTGTACGAGGATCAAGCGATGCGGATGCTTGTTGTGCTTGCAAGCTTCACCGCCGTAATCGGCGTGGCCACGCCGGCACAGGCCGATCCGAGCGGCAATGATTCTGGCCGTGATGCGAGCTTTCTGACCGCGCTCGAAAACGCCGGCATCACCTTTCAGAGCAAAGCTGAAGCCATTGCAGTCGGCAAGAGGGCGTGCACACTGATGGACCAGGGGCATCCAGCAAGCGACGTCATCAAAAGCGTGTCGGCGAGCAATCCAGGATTCACGATGGACAGCGCCACCAAATTCACGGCGATCGCGACGAATACTTACTGCCCCCAACACCTAGGGGAACCGACCACGCAGCCACCGCCACCTCCACCACCGGAGACCTGGCCGGAGTTCCCATGGCCGGTGCCACCAGCTGCGTTTTAAGCAAGAGCCGGTAGGCGGGCGGGTATCCGTAGCCTGTCGTCGCAATCAGTTGCGCGCGGATCCGTCTCAGGGCCCTCCACCAACCAGGTTGTTGTTTTGCGGGCAGTAGGTGTGAACGGAGATGGTCACATAGGTATCGGCATTGTCGGCGAGTCCGGGATTACTCGCACGAAACGCCGCGGTTATCTGCGGCACCGAGACCCCCCGACGGATGTCGTTGCATACCGTCTTGCCGTTCGCGATGGCGGCGTCGGGATTGGCGAATGAGATGCCCCGGTCGTTGAGGGCCTGAATGTACTTGTTGTCCTGATCCGGGGTGGACACGATGGACGATGGGGCAGCGGACGGCGCCGAGGCCGTCGCAGGTGCGGTTGGGGCAGGCGTCGCGCCGTCCTTCGGCGTAGACGGTGCGGCGGGCTTCGGCGCAGCATTGGTATGGCTGGTTAACAGCGAACGCCCGAAAACGATCGCCCCGGCAAGGACGAGACCGGCCGCGACGAGCGCAGCCGCGATACGCCAAGTCGCACGCCATGATTGGCGATCACCCGCCGCGTCGCGCTGGACGTCATTGTCATCGCCGCTTGACCATGCGAGATCGGCTGCGTCTGGCGCTGCGGAATTAGGTGCGGCGACGGTCTCGTCACTGTTGAGTCCGACGGTTTTATCGGCAGCCGGGCCCGGCTCGGCCATGAGGGTCATGGTAGCCATCGCCCGCTTTGCGCCGCCACCCGCGTGACCGGCAGCAGCTGCCGAGCTCGGCTTTCAGCCAGAGTCTGAGTTCGCGTATGCGCTGCGCGCAACGACTTGCGCGATCGTCTCCGGCGCCACACTCAGTCCCCGCAGGCAGAAGCGGAGCGTGCGTTTGCGAACGTCGGCGCGTTCGGAATGATCCGTTGCCCACTGCCGCTCAGTCTGCGCCCATACCACGCCGTGGATCGAGTTTGCGGCGATCGCCGGAAGGATGTCTTGAAACACGCCAAGTTCCAGGCCACGCTCGAGCTGCTCGATGAGTGGCTCCAGGATCGCGTTGTATGCGGGCGAAACCAGCTCGGGGGAGGAGGACATCGTCGCCTGGACTTCCAGGGAAACCCGGCGCTGTTCCGATTCGATGTTCTCGTCAAATGCGAGGTCGAGGCGTCCCCCGATCCACGCGGCCACCGCCGCAGCCGAGGTGGCGGCTGCGGCCATCTTTGTTCTCAGGCGCAGCACCTCATTGCGCGTCATCTCCCGAAAGACCGCCGCAACCAGCTGATCCTGCGATTCGAAATGTCGGTAGAACGCGCGGGTGCTGAGCTGGGCGCGATCCAGGACCGCGGCGACGCTGAGCCCCTGGACTCCCTGCTCACGGATAGTTTTCGACGCGACAGCCACGATGGCACGACGCACATTGGGGTCAGGGGCGAGCTTGTTTCGCCGGCGCGTGGCCGGACGGCTCGTGTAAGCATGCCGACGCGTGAGCGAGTCCCCCTGATCCGTCATCAGTAACCAAAATAATCCTCACCGTTCGCAGATCCCAGCTTCGTCGAGCCGGAGTCGACCGTGTCGCATGCAGGTGCGCACGAGGTGAGGTTGCTGTCGGCGCTAGGCTGCGGCCATGTCAATCGACCGTGCCGCACTCGTCGCGGGCAGCATCCGGCTCGCCTCGGGCATCCATTTCCTTGTCGACCCACTTGGTGCGAACCGGCTGTGGGGCGACCGTGAAGAGCCGACGCCGACGGCGCGACTGCTGTTGCGATCGATGGGCTACCGCGACGCATTAATCGGCGGGCTGCTCGCGACGGCGGCGCTGCGTGGCAAGAACACCCGCGGCTGGTTCCTTGCCTCCGGTGGCGCCGACGCGGCCGACCTGCTCGGGGGCTTGAGTGTCCAGCACGAGCTCAAGCGCTCACAGCTCGTCGGTCTAGGCGGCGCTGTCATCGGCGTCGGCGTTGGGCTGTGGGGCGCGACGCGCCGGAGACCGACGGATCAGCGGACCACGGCTTCGATCAGCGACCAGTAGCTCTCTTCGCGCTCGGTCATTTCGTTCGACGTGATCGTGCCGAACGCGGCAGCCTCGCGCGCGAACACCTCCGGCGCATCGGGCAGCGCGTCTGGACCCTCGAGCCGAAAACAACTCGGTGCCAGCGGACCGAAAAGTAGAGCGCGGCGCAGGTGCGGCCAGTTATCCAGGCACGGCTCGACCCCGGCGGCCCGGGCGAAGGTGAGCGCTGCCAGGTTCATTCGCGTTTTTTCCGGCAGACCCCGCCTGGCGCGATAAGCAGTGATCGCCAAACGCTGCTCGCTCTCACTGATAGCCGCGATCGTGCCGCCCCAGGTGTAAGCGATCCACCTGGCCTGAAGTTCCAGCGGTACGAAGTATCCGCCCGACTGGTCCCACATGCCCATGAACGCCAGCCCCGGAAGGTCGGGATGAAAGGTGTAGCGGTCGAGGTCCATGTGCTCCGCGTCGAGGTCGAGGATCGCCCGGACATCGTCACTGAGAAACGGCAACCACAGTTTGAACCCCGTGCCCAACACCATCGCGTCGAACTCCTCGGCATGCCCGTCGAGGAAGCTCACCGTCGCGCCCGCCACGGATTTCATCCACGGCCGCACCGTGATCCGGCCCTCGGCCACGAGCGGAAGGTAGTGCTGGCTGAGAGTGACGCCGGCGGCGAACAACGACGGGTCGGGCGCCGGTGCGCCGTACTGCTCGGGGCGCCCCGCCGCCTCGACCACGATCTCCTTGAGCTGCCGGTCGATCTCGGCCGCCGGAAGCGTCTCGCTCGCCAGGAATCCATATCGGGTGTAGAGGCGGTGGTCGGAGGGGACGCCGGCGGCGAACTTCGGTGCGACGTACCTCTGTCGCCGTTGGGTGACTACGACGTGGGCCGCGCCGAGCTGGGCCAGTTCTGCCGCGACCTCGAGGGCACTGACCGCGCAGCCTGCGATTAGGACTCGCTTGTCGCGATACGCACCGCCCTCTCGGTAGTGGTAGGTGGAGATGGCTCCCACCGGGCCGGAGAATGTCTCGAGTCCCGGAACAGGTGGGATGGCGGGGGTGTGGAACCTGCCGCTCGCCACCACCACCCGTTCGAAGGGCTCATCCAGGCCGGCATGACGCACCAGCCACCGGGCTCCGTCCCGACTGATCAGTTCGACCCGAGTGCCGAGCCGGATACGCGAAGTGAGCCCAAATGTCTCGGCGTATCGATGCAGGTAGTCGAGAATTTCGCGGTTTGGCAGGTACACCTGGCCGGTGTCGTGGGCGAGGTCGCTGAAAGCCGTGACGGTGCGACTGCTGTTGGCGTACATGGCCGGCCACACGCCGCTGCGGCCATCCAAGCCCGTCCATTGTCCGCCCAGCATCGGTCCCTGCTCGAAGATCGTGGGTTCGAATCCTTGCGACAGCAGCCATCGAGCCGCGATCAGCCCGCCAGGTCCGGCCCCGACGACGGCGATGCTTTCCCTGCTCCTCGTCATCTGCGGAACTGTCCCACGACTTGGATCGATTCGCGGCGACTTTGGTACACCTGCGGTCCGACGGAATGAACCGAACTGCGATGAGGTTGACTGTCATCGTCAAACGGCGATGGGAGAAAAAATGGGTGTCGGGGTGCTGACTTTTGTCACCGACGACGGAATAGGTCCGGTGGAGCTGGGCCAGGCACTAGAGCAGCGGGGCTTCGAATCCCTGTTCCTCGCCGAGCACTCACACATCCCCGTCGACACGAAGACTCCGTATCCCATGGGCGGTCCGATCCCGCCGAAGTACTATCGCACGCTGGATCCGTTTGTGGCGCTGACGGCGGCGGCCGTCGCCACCAAGACACTGGTGCTGGGTACCGGTATCGCCTTGATCCCGCAGCGTGATCCGATTTTGACGGCCAAAGAGGTTGCGTCGATGGATCTGGTGTCGGACGGACGGTTCCGCTTCGGAGTGGGCGTGGGCTGGCTGCGTGAAGAGATCGCCAACCACGGCGTTGATCCCAAGGTTCGCGGAAAGGTAGCCGACGAGCGCCTGCGCGCCATGATCGACATCTGGACCCAGGAAAAAGCCGAATTCCATGGCGAATTCGTGAATTTCGACCCGATCTATAGTTGGCCGAAGCCTCTGACGAAACCCTACCCGCCGCTGTATCTCGGTGGCGGGCCGGCGAGCTTCAACCGCATCGCCCGGCTGAATGCCGGCTGGCTGCCGATGAGCCCGTCAGCCGAGATTCTGTCGCGTCAGCTCGAAGAACTGCGCGGCGTCGCCGACCACGACGTGCCGATCATCCAGACCCACATGGGCGCACCGAAAGCCGAGGAGCTAGCGGGCTACCGTGACATCGGGGTCGAGCACGTGTTGGTCGAGCTGCCGACCGAGCCTACGCGACCAGACGCTTCGCCGTCTGGACGAACTGCAGGCGGAGTTCGCGAAACTAGCGTAAAGCCTTGTCGCGGTTGGGAAAACGGGCAACGGTTCAGGTGCCGCAGAAGGTTTGGTAGGTGCCGAAATCCTCCGGTGCCGGACTGGCGTAGCGGTCGAGACCAGGTCGCGCGTCATAAGGTGCGGTGACGGCGTCAAGCAGCTGCCCAATCGGATCGAGGTCACCTGCCGTCGCCGCGGTCAGCGCCTCCTCGACCAGGTGGTTGCGCGGAATGTAGATCGGGTTGGCGCGGTCCATCAATTCCGCGTCTGGACTCAGCGCAAGCCATCGTGACATCCAGTCGTCGAAGCCGGCGAGGTCGATGAACTGTCCCCGCGCGGATTCGGCGTCGCCTCGGGCCGCTTGGCCGAGGTGGCGGAAGAACGAGGTGTAGTCAACGTCGCTGTCCTTCAGCAGGACGAGCAACTCGTCGACCAACGGCGTGACGACCTCAGCGGCGACGTCCGCCGACAAGCCGAGTTTGGCGCGCATACCTGACAGCCATACGGCGTCATAGTGAACGCGGAAGACACCGAACGACTCCTCTGCCAGTGCGACGGCTTCCTCGACGTTCTCAGAGAGCAATGGAAGAAGTGCCTCGGCGAACCGGGCGAGGTTCCACCCGGCAACCGACGGCTGGTTGCCGTACGCGTAGCGCCCCCAGAGATCGATTGAACTGAAGACCGTTTCCGGGTCGTAGGCCTCCATGAAGGCACATGGTCCGTAGTCGATGGTTTCACCGGAGATCGTCATGTTGTCGGTGTTCATCACGCCATGGACGAACCCGATCAACATCCATCGGGCGATCAGCGACGCCTGGACAGCCACCACCGCTTCGAACAGCGCGAGGTAAGGGCGTTCGGCCTCCGCCGCGCTGGGATGGTGGCGGGCGATCGCATGGTCAGCCAGGCGGCCCAGCAGGTTGACATCGCCGGTGTGCGCGGCATATTGGAAGCTCCCTACGCGCAGGTGACTGCTGGCTACGCGGACGAGCAGGGCACCGGGCAGTAGCGACTCGCGCTGTACCGGGCGTCCGGTACCCACGACGGCCAGGGATCGTGTGGTCGGGACACCCAGAGCGTGCATCGCCTCGCTGACAATGTATTCACGCAACATCGGCGCCACCGCTGCCAGGCCGTCACCACCGCGTGCGAACGGCGTGGCACCAGAACCCTTGAGGTGGATGTCACGCACGCGCCCGTGGCCGTCGACGAGCTCGCCCAGTAGTAATGCGCGCCCGTCGCCTAACCGGGGTACGAAACCGCCGAACTGATGCCCCGCGTAAGCCTGGGCTACCGGAACTGCGCCGTTGGGGACCAGGTTGCCCACCAAAAAACGCAGCCCGTCGGGACTCCGCAGCCAGGAGCTATCGAGGCCGAGCTCTGCAGCCAGCGTGTCGTTGAGCACGAGCAGCCGCGTGTCGGGAGGCGCCTCGGCTTGCCAGCGGACAGCCATCTCCGGCAACTCGCGGGAGAATCGGTCGTTTAAGGCAACGGCCATATCCGGTGCAACGCTCACGACACCGAGACTACGGAAATTCCCCTCGGTCGCGGCTAGCCGACGGCTTGTTGGATCAAGTCGCGGGCGCGGTCGAGCATCGACGCGAACGGGCCGACCACGAAATTCAGCTTCGCCGATTCCACACCGGCATGCGGACGGGTCGGCGCGATGGCCTCAGCCGCTCGCACTGCTGTTGCCATCCGCTTGAGATCGTCGGCGTCGACTTCTCGCTGCAGTACCGGGAATTCCTCGTTCTCCTCATGCTCGGCGTGGTCGAGGACGGCGTCCCGCAGCTTGGTGAGCTCATCAATGAACTGCTGCGAGGTGATATGGAGTTTCTCGATCTGCGACAGCAGTTCCTTGGCTTCGTGCTCTTCTGCCAACCGGGCATCGACGATCGCGTCGCCGGCGTCGGCCTCGCGGCGCACCCGGGGATGCACCACCATCTCCTCGGCTGTCTCGTGGACGGCCAGCAGCTGGCGCAGCTCTACGAACGGCTTCTCGCGCGCTTGGGGATCCGACGCAAGCAGCACTTCGTCGAACATGTCCTCGATGAGGTTGTGTTGCGCTTTGAGGAACGCGACGACCTCGTCGGGCGATTGAACAATCATGTCGGCCATCGCCGATACCTCCATTGATAGGGAGTTGAGGAGTGCGGGCTATGGGCTGTGCGCCGCTTGGCGGAAGATACCCAGCGGGGGAACGCTCAAACGTCTAGCGTGACCAGCCTCCGACTCCCGTTTTGGATATCGCTACGGTTTAGGGACCATTAGGTCGACATCGACACAACGCAGAAATGACAGATGACTGAATGTATGAAGAGGTCAACAGCGACGCGGCGGATCCTGCCGACGTAGGCTCACGCATCGATCCGGTCCTCGCGCGGAGTTGGTTATTGGTCAACGGCGCCCATGCCGACCGGTTCGAGGCCGCGGAGCGCTCGCGCGCCGACATCGTCGTTCTCGACATTGAGGATGCGGTCGCGCCGAAAGACAAGGCCGCCGCCCGCGACAACGTCGTGCGTTGGCTCGGCGGCGATAACACCGACTGGGTTCGCATCAACGGCTTCGGTACCCCTTGGTGGGCCGACGATTTAGCCGCGCTGGCCGGTAGTCGGGTCGGCGGAGTGATGCTCGCGATGGTCGAATCGGTGGACCACATCACCGAGACCGCGAAACGACTGCCTGGCGTCCCGATCGTCGCGCTGGTCGAAACGGCGCGGGGTCTCGAGCGCGTCACTGAAATCGCCGCGGCCAAGGGCACCTTCCGGCTTGCCTTCGGTATCGGCGATTTCCGCCGTGACACCGGTTTGGGGGAAGACCCGATCACACTGGCTTACGCTCGGTCGCGCTTCACCATCGCCGCGAGGGCGGCCAACCTGCCCAGCGCTATCGACGGGCCGACAATTGGCTCCAACGCGCTCAAGCTCATCGAGGCCACGGCCGTCTCGGTGGAGTTCGGGATGACGGGCAAGATCTGTCTGTCACCGGAACAATGTGCAGTGGTGAATGAGGGGCTATCGCCCTCGCAGGACGAAATCGGCTGGGCGAAAGAGTTTTTTGCTGAATTCGAACGCGATGGGGGAGAGATCCGCAACGGGTCCGACCTGCCGCGCATTGCCCGGGCCACCAAGATCCTCGAGCTGGCTCGCTCCTACGGCATCGAAGCTTCCGACTTCGAGGACGAGCAGGTCCACATGCCGGCACCGTCGGACACATACCACTACTGACGTAGCACGGAGGGTCAGGTTCGATGAGTACCGTCGTGGAGTTTCACTTCGACCCGATGTGCCCGTTCGCTTATCAGACCTCGTTGTGGATCCGCGACGTCCGTGAGCAAGTCGGGATAGGTGTCAATTGGCGATTCTTCAGCCTCGAGGAGATCAACCGCGCCGAGGGCAAGAAGCATCCGTGGGAACGAGAGTGGTCCTACGGCTGGTCGCTGATGCGGATCGGGGCGTTACTGCGTCGCACCGACATGTCGTTGCTCGACCAGTGGTACGCGGCGATCGGACATGAACTGCACGCTGCGGGCGGCAAACCGCACGATCCCATCGTTGCGCGACGCTTGCTGAGCGATATCGGCGTCGACGCGGCGATTCTGGATGCGGCACTAAACGACCCAACCACCCACGACGATGTTCGTGCCGACCATCAGCGGGTCGTCGACGCGGGCGGATACGGTGTGCCAACGCTGTTCTTGTTCGAACAATGCCTGTTTGGGCCAGTCTTGGTGGACCCGCCGACCGGGGCAGACTCCCGGAAGCTGTGGAGCGTGGTGACCGGCATGGCTGAGCTGCCACATGTCTACGAACTCCAGCGGCCCAAGGCGCCGGCCGATGTTGAACTCATCGGCCGGCGTTTACGTCCCTACCTCGATGGGCGCGATTGGGTGAGCATCAATCGCGGCGAAGTCATCGATGTCGAGCACCTCACCGGCCGAGGATGACGGGGGGCCGAACCAGTTCGCCGCGGCTTACGCGGCGTGCTGCGGGAGTGCTATGCCGATTCGGAATTCGAAGTCGCTGAACATTATCGTGGGTGCGCGCGGCGGGGCCCCGGACCGATAGATCTTACCTGTCGGTGTCGTGAATTCAGCTGTGTGCGTGTGGGTTTCGTCGGTACTCGTAGTGACTCGCCAGCCGGCGCCTTCCTTGGTGTAGTTGCAGCGCTCGCACAAACCGAGACCGTTATCCGCGGTGGTGGGCCCGCCTTCGGCCCACGGTTGGGCATGGTCGCGGTGTGGGATCGGCGCGTCGCAGTAAGGAGTGCGGCAACTTTGATCCCGTAACTCGATGAAGGCGGTCAGGCCGCGCGGAAACAGCCGCGCCCGTGACTCCATCGCCACCAGCGCCCCGCCTCGCGGATGGGCGTAGAGCTTACGCAGCGTCGCTCGCGAGCGTCGGTTGGCGACAGCGCCGGAGATCATTGCGCGGGCGACCGCGGCGGGGATAGGGCCATAGCCGCAGATCTCAGCCGGCGCGCTGTCACTGCCCAGCAGCGTTTCATCCGACAGGACCAGGTTGACCGCGATAGGGGACGGCACGGTCGCGTCGTGGCCGGTGACCCGCTCGAGCAGGGTGTCTGCCATCACCTGTCCGCGTGAGCGCCCGTCGTACCGGGTGTCTGCCTCGCGACGCAGCGCCGCGTACACCGAAACTCCCTGGGCCACCGGCAACAACGCGGTGAGGTACGTCATGGTGTCGGGCGCCGGCCGAATGGTCACCGTGCGTTCACTCTCGGCCTTGGCCGCCCGCTCGACGACGGCGTGTGGGTCCAGCCGGTAGGCGATCGCCTTGGCGGCTGCGGCCACTCGCGCATCGCCCATTCCGTTCAGGCGGGCCGGGTCAGCGCACAACTCGGCATCCAACGTGCGGCGGTCCTCGACATCCAGGCATGCGCTTTCACGCACGATCAGGGTGGCCCGCCACTCTGACAGCGTCCCGCATTCCAGCGCCGCCAGTGTGTGCGGCATTTCGAGCACCAGCGCTTTGGCAAAGCCCAGATGCCGGCTGCCCCGCATGGGTGCATCCCGTCGTGCCAGCGCGATCTCGCTGGCCACGCCACGTCCGCGTTGCGCGGCGGGCACACCGGCGGCCGCTTCAGCCTCTCGACGCGCCGTGTCCAGAGCGGCGGCCGCGCGAGCCTGGCCCGCGGCCGCCGCGGATTTGATTCTCTCCAGCTCGGCGATGCGCTCGATCAACGCCGATTGGTCAGCTGCCGGGTCGACCAGAGCAAGAGTATCGAACATGTGTTCGAGTATATATGACTCCGCTGACGCGCGGGATATTTGCGCAGCGGCGCTAACCTGGCCGTGTGAGCGCCAGAAAGCGTATCCGGGTGGCGCGGGTATACGACGACGCTGGCAGTGACGACGGCCAGCGCGTCTTGGTCGATCGCGTCTGGCCGCGAGGTGTTCGTAAGGACGACCCACGAGTGGGCACTTGGTGCAAGGACGTCGCACCGTCGAAAGAACTGCGCGAGTGGTACCACCACAAGCCGGAACGGTTCGACGAATTCGCGTCACGCTATAAGGCGGAATTGCGCGACAACCCCGCGCTGGAGGAACTGCGCAAGCTAACCAAACGCGGCGTCGTAACCCTTGTCACCGCCACCCGCGACGTAGACATCAGCCAAGCAGCCGTCCTCGCAAAGCTCCTGGAAAGCCATTGAGACGGTCGCCTGCCTTGGGGCGGCGACGGCTTGGGCAGGCTCGCCCGTTGATATGACTGACGCCGAACCCATACTGCGGCGGGAAGTGACCGATATCCCGGACGAGGTCCGTGATGTCACGCCGCCGCCCATACCGGAGTTGCCGGCACCGTACGGTTTGCGTCTCGCCGACCCAGATGCCGACGCCGAGCTGATAGCCGAGTGGATGAACCGGCCGCACTTGGCCGAGTCGTGGGAATACGCTTGGCCGGCGGCCCGCTGGCGTCGTTACCTGCGTGCGCAACTCGAGAGCGGGTTTTCCCGCCCGTTCGTCGCCAGCCTCGACGGAGTCGACCGTGGATACGTCGAATTATACAGGGCGGCAAAGGATTCCATTGCTACTCGATATGAGTACGACCCCTGCGATTTAGATTTGCACGTCGCGGTCGCTGATTCGGATTACATGAAACAAGGACACGTCAGCTACCTGCTGCCACACCTGCCGGCCAGCATGCTCAACCTCGATCCGCGATGTCGCCCTCTCATGTTCGACCCCGATCACCGCAACGTCTTGGCGCGCAAGTTCTGTGAGCGTGGGGGTTGCGTATTTTTGGGCGAACACGACATGTCGAACCGGCGGATGGCGCTGTATGCGTGGGTTCGCACGCCCGACGACGTTCCCCGGCTCCGAGAGGCCTAGCGGCGTCCCAGGGCTTTTTTGGGATGGGCGGTCAGTAGTCGTGCTGTGCCAGCCTGATGTCACCGAGGCGCTGGGTCTCATCGAGCGACAGTGCCGCCGGAACCATTTCACTGGTCACCAGCCCGTGCCGGCTCGTCAGCTCGTCGACTATATCGAAACTGCGCGCGATCGACTGCGGGGTGTCGACGATGATCGTGGTCACCGGAACCCTGCGCGCGAGTTGGAATAGCTTGTCCCCGTGCGGTTTATGGTTCCCGTGAAATCCCCAGATGCCGCGCAGCACCGTCGCCCCTCGGGCCGTGTCCGAATGCAGCAGCCGCTGCACAAGCGCGCGGTGGATCGGCAGCCCATCGTGTGTGGTGCCCTCGGCGGTGTACACCATCAGCTTTTGCCACAGGGTGCGGCCCTGGTCATCGGTCATCGGCAGCTGCTGGGGACGGGCGAACAGCTCACCGTCGCGTTTGCACAGTCGCACCCGTTCGACGGTTAGCAGTGGGTTGGGCGCCACGGCGGCCAGTTCGGTTGCGGCGGTTGAAACTTGCGCAGTCGACCCGATGGCGATGATCATCACCGGAACATTGACGTTGCGACCGAAGAAGTGAGCCCGGCAGCGCTCTCCATGTGCCGTCCCGTCGACACCGAGAAGCACTATGGCACCGGCAAATCCGTGCCGGTACAGCAGGTCGCAGATCGCGTAGTACGCCCCTCTTCCGGCGATGCGCTCCTGGCGGCCTACATACACGGTGAGTTTGGCGGCATCCCCGTTGTGGCCGTCGAAGTCTGCAAGCGCATCGGTGCCCAGCTGCCGCGTGACCAGTCGCGCCCGTTCCAGGGTCACCAGCCCGCGGCCGGTCATCGCGCCGACGTCGTCGACCAGGGAACGGATCTTCTGCTCGACGTCAACCGCGGCGATCGTCACCGCCGGATCCTCGGACAGACTCAGCGATACGTCACTGCGCAGCTTGTGGCTTGGCCCGAAACTGGCGATACCGCGCAGCATCACACTGGTCGCGACGTCGCGTGTGCCGAACAAATCCAGCATCTCGTCGGCCAGAAACCGCGTGCTGTCGCCGACGGCGCGTTGGCGCTCGCCAAAGTATGCGGTCAACTTCAAGCAGGGCTGGTTCATATCTGGTCTGCAATCCATTGTCCGAGCAGCGCCGCGGCCATGCCCAGCAGGACGCTGACGATGATATTGGCGACCGCAGCCCACGTCTGGCGCTCCTCGCCGAGCCGCTGAGTTTCCAGCATCCAGGTGGAGAAGGTGGTGTAGGCGCCGACGAACGCGGTGTCGGCCAGCAGGGCCGCATTCTTGCTCAACGCCAGCCCGCCGAGCAGCCCGAGCAGCGCGGCACCGCTGATGTTGACCGTCAGTGTGCCGACCGGAAACGGCCGTGCCGCACGCCGGGCCACCGTGCGATCGACCAGGAAACGCAGCACCGAGCCGATGCCGCCGACGAGCACGACGCCGGCCCAGACCAAGACCGTCGTAGCCGCGGTGCCCGTCATCCGCGCACCCGCACCCGGCGGACCAATGCGGTGGCCAGGTGTACCGCCAGCAATCCCAGCACGATGCTGGTGACGGTGTAGCCGACGGCCAGGCCCCAATGGCCATGTTCGATCATCTTCAGCGTCTCGACCTGCATCGTCGAGAAAGTGGTTAAACCGCCGCACAATCCAGTGCCGAGCAGGGGACGCCGGTAGCTCGACAACGGCAACCGCTCCAGCAGCCGGGTCGTGAAGTAACCCACCAGAAAGGCGCCGACGATGTTGACCGTGAACGTTGGCCATGGCCAGCTCGCCGGGTCATCGCCGGCGAGGTTGCTCAGGGCGGCACGGGCCAAGGCACCCAGCGCTCCGCCGGCGAAAACCGCAGCCAACTCCCGATAGTCGTGCTGTGCCACTGGGTCGATTCCCTTCGTTTGCCGGTGCGCAACGCAGCGTATGGCGGAACTCCAGACTCACGCAGCCCGGGGGAGTCGGGCAGAGGCAGAATTGGTAGCCATGGTGGCCAACCCGCGTGCCGGTCAGCCGGCCCAACCCGAAGATCTCGTCGATCTGCCGCATCTAGTCACGTCGTATTACGCAATCGAACCCGATCCCGACGACGTCGCTCAGCAGGTGGCGTTCGGCACGTCGGGTCACCGCGGCTCGGCGCTGAATGCGGCATTCAACGAAGCCCATATTCTGGCGATCACCCAGGCCATCGTCGAGTACCGCACCGCGCATGGCACCACCGGCCCGTTGTTCATCGGCCGTGACACACATGGCCTCTCGGAGCCGGCCTGGGTGTCGGCGCTGGAGGTGCTGGCCGCCAATGACGTCGTCGCCATGATCGACTCGGCCGACCGGTACACGCCCACGCCCGCGGTCAGCCACGCGATCCTCACCTACAACCGTGGCCGTACCGATGCGCTGGCCGACGGGATCGTGGTGACGCCGTCGCACAACCCGCCGTCCGACGGCGGCTTCAAGTACAACCCACCCAACGGTGGTCCGGCCGACACCGACGCGACCAACGCAATAGCCAAGCGTGCCAACGAGATTCTGCGTAATGGCGGATCGGGCGTAAAACGCATCCCGTTTGCGCGGGCGCTGCAGACCGCCCAGCGCCACGACTATCTGGACAGCTATGTCGACGACCTACCGAACGTCGTCGACGTCGACGTTATCCGCAAGGCGAGGGTACGAATCGGCGCCGACCCGCTCGGCGGGGCCAGCGTGGACTACTGGGGCGCGATCGCGGAACGGCACAACCTCGAGCTGACGGTGGTCAACCCATTGGTCGACGCGACGTGGCGGTTCATGACGCTCGACCACGACGGCAAAATCCGGATGGACTGCAGCTCGCCGGACGCGATGGCCTCGCTGATCGCCAACCGGGACCACTATCAGATCGCCACCGGCAATGACGCCGACTCCGACCGGCACGGCATCGTCACACCCGATGGCGGGCTGTTGAATCCGAATCACTACCTGGCGGCGGCCATCGATTACCTCTATACCCATCGGCCGTCCTGGCCGGACGGCATCGCCGTCGGCAAGACCGCGGTCAGTTCGTCAATCATCGACCGGGTGGTCGCCGGCATCGGCCGCAAGCTCGTCGAGGTGCCGGTCGGCTTCAAGTGGTTCGTTGACGGCCTGATCGGCGGCACCATCGGCTTCGGCGGCGAGGAATCGGCGGGGGCGTCGTTCCTGCGGCGCGATGGATCGGTGTGGACCACCGACAAGGACGGCATCATCCTGGCGCTGCTGGCCTCCGAGATCCTGGCTGTCACCGGCGCCACGCCGTCGCAGCGCTACCAGTGGCTGGCCGACGAATACGGCGCACCGATGTATGCCCGGGTCGACGAGCCCGCTGACCGTGACCAGAAAGCCCGGCTGGCCAAGCTGTCGGCCGACCAGGTGACCGCCACTGAGCTGGCGGGGGAGCCGATCACCGCCAAGCTCACCACCGCGCCCGGCAATGGCGCGCCGCTGGGTGGGCTGAAGGTGACGACCGCCAACGCGTGGTTTGCCGCCCGGCCGTCGGGCACCGAGGATGTCTACAAGATCTACGCGGAATCATTCAACGGGCCCGAGCATCTGGCCGCGGTGCAGAAGACCGCCCGCGAGGTGGTTAACCAGATCATCGGGTAGGGCGTCTGACCAGCGACTTTGAACGCATGTTCACAGTGGTGTAGCTTCGATTGGCACAACTTCTCGGGGCTATGGCGCAGCTGGTAGCGCACCACACTGGCAGTGTGGGGGTCAGGGGTTCGAGTCCCCTTAGCTCCACTGGTGTGATGAGTCGCGACATGGGTGACAGCTGAGTCGCGACATGGGTTACAGATTCCCCGGCCATCGGCCGGGGTTTTTGTTTTGGTTGCGCCAGTAGTTTTCGTCGGGGTCGCTGTGGTGGCTGCTGAGGACCTGGTGGTTGGTTTTGCTGATCACGGTGATGGTGGTGGCGGCGACCAGGATCAGCACTGGGGTGTGGGCGTGGGTGATGCCGATGCCGAGGTGGTGCAGGCGGCTGCTGTGGCGCAGGGTGAGTTTGCCGAATTGGTCGACGGTGTCGTGGCGGACGCGGAAGTGTGCGGTGGCTTGGTTGGTGGGCTGGGCTTTGGGGCGGGCGTGGTAGGCCTGTTGGGGGGTGGTGTGGCCGGGGTGGGCGCGGTGTGTTCGTTGGGTGTTGTAGAGGGCGCCGAAGGTGTCGAGCAGGGTTTGTAGTTCGGCCAGGGTGTCGGGTTTGGGGGTCAAGTCCAGAGGCGTGGTGTACGACGTCGTCGTGTGATTCTTCGACTGGGTGGTTTAGGCGGTCAGTGCCGCCGGTGTGGTCTCCTGTTCTGTCGCGGGGGTGTTGTCGGTTCGGGATTTGCTGAGGACGTCGAGGCCGAGGTAGCGGCGTGATTCGACCCATTCGTCGTGTTGTTCGGCCAGGACCGCGCCGACCAGGCGAATCAGCGCGTTGCGGTCGGGAAAGATGCCGACGACGTCGGTGCGCCGCCGGATCTCCTTGTTGAGCCTTTCCTGGGGGTTGTTAGACCAGATCTGGCGCCAGATTTGTTTAGGGAAGGCCCTGAATGCCAGCAAGTCAGCGCGGGCATCTTCGAGATGATCGGCCACCTTGGGTAACTTATCGGTCAAGGAGTCGATGATCCGATCATATTGAGCAGCAACAGATTCCGAATCTGGTTGGTCGAACACCGAGTGCAGCAGGGTGCGTACCCACGGCCACGAGCTTTTCGGGGTGATGGCCATCAGGTTGGTGGCGTAATGAGTACGGCACCGCTGCCACGAGGTCCCCGGCAGGGTGGCGCCGATCGCACTGATCAACCCGGCGTGAGCATCAGAGGTCACCAGCTTCACCCCGGACAGGCCACGGGCGGTCAATGACCGCAAAAAGGTCAGCCAGCCCGCTCCGTCCTCGGCGGTGGTCACGTCGACACCGAGGATCTCGCGGTAACCCTCGACGTTGACCCCGACGGCGATCAACGCGTGCACGTTGACCACCCGACCAGCCTCACGCACCTTGAGAACCAAGGCGTCTGCAGCGACGAACGTGTAGGGGCCGGCGTCTAACGGCCGGGTTCGGAACGCCTCCACCGCGGTGTCGAGTTCCTTGGCCATCACCGAGACCTGCGACTTCGACAGGCTCGTGATACCCAGCGTCTCGACGAGTTTGTCCATCCGCCGCGTCGATACCCCGAGCAGATAGCAGGTGGCCACCACCGTGGTCAGCGCTCTCTCAGCTCGCTTGCGACGCTCCAACAGCCAATCGGGGAAGTACGAGCCGTGCCGCAGCTTCGGGATCGCCAAATCCAATGATCCTGCCCGGGTGTCGAATTGGCGAGGGCGATAGCCATTGCGCTGATTAGTGCGTTCGACACTGCGTTGGCCATATCCGGCGCCGCACAGGGCGTCGGCTTCCGCGCCCATCAGGGTATGGATGAACGTCACCAGCAGCTCACGCAACACGTCGGGATGGGTCGTGGTGAGTCGTTCGGCCAACACCTGGGGCCAGTCGATATCGTGGACAGCGGTCATCGCGTGTATTCCTTTGCTCGAGTGACTTTGGTCGGTCTCTCGAAGAATCACGCGATGACCATCTTCTATCCGGCTACGACACGCCGCCCCAACACATCAGGCCCGGCTCGTACACCACTCTGGTGGACGCAACCGGTTTGGGTCGGGCGCTGAGCCAGCGTTTGAAGCCCTTTACTGTCTCATCCGGGTCGTACCGCCAGATTCCGTATAGGCGAACAGCAACCGCACGGAGCGCGGGTTCAAGAGGCCAAGAATGCCGAGCTGCACAAGATCGACCACAGTCACACTCCGCCGCTGCGGATCGCCGTCTGGTATGCCGCTGGGAGGTCTAGGGCTCCGCGGCGGGGAAACTTCGGTGGCGACTGACTGCCCAATATGGAACCGGCAGACAGAAATTCCCGCGACCGTGCCCTCACCGAGCCAACATCGAAAGCTCCGACCGGACCAAATGAATCGCGGTCACCACGGCCCGGTCGTGAGGGGACGTAGCTAGATCTCAATCCGCGAACCCATGACCACCGTGCGGTCGGGGGGCAGGCCGAAGTAATCGGCGGCGTCGGCGGTGATGTAAGAGGTCGCGATGAACAGTTGCTTGCGCCATCGCGCCATGTTCGGTGCCGTACCCTTCGTCAGTTCGAGCTTGGACAAGAAGTAGGAGGCGTCGTCGATCGCGACCGTACCTTCGGTCTGCGCCGGGTCCAGCAGGCGAAGCGCGTCGAGGACATTCGGCATTTCCATGTACCCGAAATGCGCGGTGAGATGGATGATCCCGTCCTCGGCATAGCCGAGAGCATCGACTGCCGTCCGCTCGGAGTCTGGTACGCGCGGCACCGGCAGGGTGTCGATCGCCATGATTACCACGTGTTCATGGAGCACGCGATTGTGCTCGACGTTGGCCCGCATCGCCAGGGGCGCGGTCTCTTTTCCGCGGTTGAGGAATACCGCCGTGCCCGGGATGCGCAGTAATGGCGGCCGACAGTCGGAGAGCTGATCGACGAACTCGCGCAGCGGTCCCTCCGCCTGCTCCCGGGCTCGGGTGACGATCTCACGTCCGGACTGCCAGGTGGTCATCACGGTGAACGCCATCACGGCGATTAGCAGCGGCAGCCACGCCCCGTGGACCAGTTTGGTCAGGTTCGCCGCCAGGAACATCAGATCCACCGGCAACAGAGCGCCCGCGCCGATCAGGACCAGCCACAGTGGCGTCCTCCACCTCGTCCGGGCGATGTAGAAGAACAGCAGCGTGGTGATGGTGATCGTGCCCGTGACCGCCATACCGAACGCGTAGGCCAGCGACGCCGAGCTGCGGAAGGCGAACACTAGGGTGAGCACCGAGACCATGAGCAAACCGTTGATCCACGGCACGTAGACCTGGCCGATCGTCGACTCCGAAGTGTGCGTTATCCGCAATCTCGGCAGATAGCCGAGCTGAGCGGCCTGCGACGCCACCGAGTACGCCCCGGTGATCACCGCCTGAGATGCGATAACCGTTGCGACGGTTGCTAATAGCACCATGGGTAGTCGTGCCCAGTCCGGGGTGAGCAAAAAGAACGGGGCGCTCACCGCGGACTTGTCGCCGAGCAGCACCGCCCCCTGACCGAGATAACTGAGAACGCACGCCGGCAGCACGAGAAATAGCCAGCCCCAGGTGATGGCACGCCGACCGAAATGGCCCATGTCGGCATATAGCGCCTCCGCGCCGGTAACCGAGAGCACGACTGCGGCGAGTGCGAAGAACGCAATGTCGAAGTGCCCGAACATGAAAGACACCGCATAGGTCGGCGAGAGCGCCTTCAGGATTTGCGGATGGCCGATGATGCCCTGCGCGCCGCAGGCGCCGATCGAGGCGAACCAGATGATCATCACCGGCCCGAACAGGCGACCGACGGCGGCCGTACCGTACCGCTGAACCGCGAACAGCACAAAGATGATTACCGCGGTGATCGGGACGATCCATTCCGCGAGCGACGGCTGGACGACCTTGAGCCCCTCCACAGCCGATAGCACCGACATCGCCGGGGTGATCATGCTGTCGCCGAAGAATAGCGCGGCCCCGAAGATACCCAGCGCGGCTAGCGTCGCGAGGGTGCGACCCCGCTGTTCCCCGCCCCAACGCCGTAACAGCGTGATGAGCGCCATGATGCCGCCCTCGCCGTCGTTATCGGCGTGCATCACCAGGGTGACGTAGGTCAGCGTGACGATGGCCATCACCGACCAGAAGATCAGTGACACGACGCCGTAGATATTTCCGGTGTTGAGCGGCACCGGGTGCGGGTCGCCGGGATTGAAAACCGTCTGGATGGTGTAGATCGGACTGGTCCCGATGTCGCCGAACACGACGCCTAACGCGCCGATCACGACAGCCAGGCGAACAGCTTCCGCGCCGCCGACCGTGCGAAGCGGTGACGCAGTATCTGAACTTGTGTGCACGGTGAGGTCCTCGTTCAGCAGAACCGCACCTTGTCATCGCGTGATTGGATGCGGTATCGACGGTAGCGGCGTGGCGGATAGATCCTAAACTGGCCATGACTGTGCGCGCCCAGTCACCACTCCCGCGTTCACCAGCTCGTTGATGCGATCACATCTCGATACGTTCCGACAGCATCGGTCGGGACCCGGTAGGGGTGGGATGACTCTTGACGCCGTCAAGACCCGAGAGCGAAACCGCAGGTATTGAGCGGGACTGAATCGGAACGAGACGGAGTGAACCTGCAGGTCAGAAGGGATATTGCCTGGTAGGAAGGCGGGTTCGATTCCCGACTTCGGTTCGCCCTTCCCCGAGCCGGGAGCCGTTGCCTGGCTAACCGATCTACTAAGCGTCCTCGAGCCGGAAGCCGACCTTTAGCGTCACCTGGAAGTGTGCGACGGCCCCGTCCTCCAGGTGGCCTCGGACGGACTGCACCTCGAACCAGTCGAGTCCGCGTGTCGTCTCTGCCGCTCGGGCCAGCCCGCTGCGGATAGCTGCGTCGACGCTGTCGGGTGATGTACCGACTATTTCGATCACCCGGTAGGTGTGGTTGGTCATGGCGTCCCTTTCTGCGATCGGCGGGTGAAGGATAGTCCAGGGACGCTCCATCGAAGGTGGCCGGTCTGCCCGCGGGCGGTCACGAATTGCGGATCGCCGCAGCGAGTTCGCGTGGAGCGTCGAGCATGACAAATGTGGAGCTTTCAGGAACTTCGTCCAAAGTTGCTTGCGGAAAGGCATTGAGAAGTCGCCGGGCGTGATCGAGGGGAAATATCCGGTCGGCTGCACCCCACACGAGTGTGACGGGTTTGCCGAATGCCTCGATGGCCGGGGCCGCACGCAGCGTCAGGGCAGGATCTAGTGACGCGGTCACCCGGACAGCGTCGCGCCGGGCGCCACTGCTGGTGGCGAAGGCGCCGAAGATGTCACGTCGCCGTTCTGGTGCTGCTGGCGCATGCCGGCACACGGCGTTGAGGAAGAAGCTCTGGCCGGGTCCGGTGGCCAGCAGCCGCAGAATTGCACCGCCGACAGTCGAACTCAAGCGGCAAAGTTTCACGATGTGAGCGAAGGAGCCCGGCGGAAAGTGTTCGTAGCTATCGCAGTTGGTGAGCACCAAACGACCAATACGGGACTTGTCCAGGGTGGCATCACCTAGCGCAGTCAGCACCAGGCCGCCGCCCGTGTCATTGGCCACCACGGTGACATCACGAAGATCAAGTGCCTCGATGAAGTGCACAATGCGGCGAGCGGTCGCTTCTGCGCCGATATCCGCGCCACCCGTCGGGGTGCTATGCGCCCCGAGCGGCCATGTCGGCACCACACACCGGAAGCCGCCGTCGAGTTCGCTCACGACTTCGTTCCACAGGGCTCCGGTGACGTAGACGCCGTGAATGAACAAGATGGTCGGACCGGAACCGGTCTCGGTGTAGGCGATATCAACACCGTCGACGCGGACCTGCTGAGTCGTCATTGGTGCACCCTCAATCGCTTCGGCCCCCAGGTACACATGTTCCACGTCACCCTCACCCGGCGGGCTTAGGGGGTGACGAGCGGGGCTGCGGGCACCTCCATGGTGAGGGGCCGTACGCGGAACCCCTAAGGGCGACCGCGGCGCCCCCAAAGAGGACTGTTCGCATTCCGAGCATCGGACGTGGCTGTCGTGTGCCTGTGGCAGCATGTGCATGTGGCCACGACGACGCTTTCCTGGGATGTGGTGCCCGTCGACAAGCCGGACGATGTCAATGTCGTGATCGGGCAGGCGCACTTCATCAAGACGGTCGAGGACCTGCATGAGGCGATGGTGGGGGTGAGCTCGTCGCTGCGGTTCGGGCTGGCCTTTTGCGAGGCCTCCGGGCCACGGTTGGTTCGCCGCACCGGCAATGATCCTGAATTGGTCGAGCTCGCGACCCGCAATGCGCTGGCCATCGCCGCCGGGCACTGCTTCGTGATCTTCTTGCGTGACGGGTTCCCGGTCAACATCCTCAACCCGGTCAAGGCGGTACCCGAGGTCTGCACGATCCACTGCGCCACAGCCAATCCGGTTGACATCTTGGTCGCGGTGACCCCGCGTGGCCGTGGCATTGTGGGCGTCGTCGACGGACAGGCGCCCCTCGGTGTGGAGACCGATCGCGACGTGGCCGACCGGCACGACCTGCTGCGCGCCATCGGTTACAAGCTCTAACAGCACCCCGTGCGGAACGCGGCGAGTTCCGGACGGTGATCTCAGGGAGTTGCCGTTCGATGCAGTGGTGGCAATGCCCTTGAGGTTCGAGACGTTATGCGGATCGCCTCACCTGACAAGATCTTCACCACCAAGAAGAAGGTCAAACACCTGCCTGCAATCGGAGTAAGTACATCCGGTGCCGCGACGTAAACAGATCTACAAGATCACTTATCCGAACGGCAAGATTTACGTCGGCATGGACCTGACGGGATCGCTGCTTTACGTCGGCAGCCCGAGCAACGTGGAGCAGATCGCCGCCGACCTCGACTCCCCACCGGCTTGATCTGACGTTGCGCAAAGAAATCCTCTGGGAATCTGAGACGGCCACCGACGCCGAGGTTCGCGCAATGGAGATGAAACTGATCCAGGAGAACGGCGCACAAGATCCGGCCGTTGGTTACAACCTCACGCCGCGCTGGTCTGGCGGGCCATCGACCTGAGGGCGGCTGGACTGCTTGCCGCCTTTCAGTCTCTGGAGTGACGAACAGGCCGCCCGTGTAGGTCGTGGGGTCCTGCGGGCAGACCAGGCCTCGGAATCGGAGGTTGGCCTGGCCAATGTGTCTGTTGGTCCTCGCAGACTGAATTCGCTTCACGAGATGCCGTCGCCAAGCTCCGACTGGACCGCACGCCAACCCCACGCTCGTCGTGGATCGTCACCCAAAATCCACGAGGATTGGGACATGCTCAGACTATTTTCAATGAAGTGACTGTCGTTAGTTTGACTCGTTGGTGGCCGCCCGTTGGGGTATTGACGATGCTGCTGCTGGGGTGGGTAGTGGGCACGGGATCGACGCCGGTCGACAACTGGTTCTCGCGGGATGCGCGCGAGGCGATCGGCGAGCACCCCGGCTGGCTGTTGGTCTTCACCGGTTGGTGGGTGCTTGCGCCGGTGCTGGCAGCCTGTACGGGAGTCGCGCTCTATCGTCGGCAGTGGCGGTTGGCGGTGGTAGCGCTGGTATGTCCGCTCGCCACGATCGAGATCGGCGAGGCGTTCAAGCGATTATTCGACCGTCGTAACGGCGACTATCGGGAGTATCCGAGTGGTCACACAGCACTCGTCGTGGCAGTGCTGGGAATGGTGGTGTTGGTGGCGGGCGGCCGACTCTGGGCGGTAATGGTCGCGGTCGTGGTGAGCACTCTCGGCATACTCTGAGCCGATTTTCTCGAGACTGCGCGCCCGGTCAAACTCGGTTGCGCGCCGGTGAAAACCGCTCAAGCTGCACGGGTGGCCCGTCCGCTGACGGCGGCGGCACCAGATCAGCGACACCGTCGATCACGCTGACGACTGCCCGGCTCCCACGATCCATGTTCAGGGTGCCGTGTTGAAAATTCTGGACGACCCACTCGGGCTCCTGGATTTCGCCGCTGGTCGGCAGCCCCAGCGCGCTGTGTTCGTAGCCTAGGGTGCCCCACGCGGCGTAGATGGCGCCGGTGACGGGCTGGGCCCCGCTGGCCGGTGACCAGTACATCGCTCCCTTCTCGAAGATGACGTAGCGCGTGGCTGCCGCCCCTTGCGATTCCGGCGAGGTGGGTGCGCCCAGTGCGCTGTTCATGCCGCCCATCGCCTGCCACCGGTCATAGATAGCACTCCCTTGCAGCGACTGCGCCAGATCCTGGGCGCTGGGGCGTTTGTTGAACCGCGCGGCAATGTCGCGAATCTGGTTCATCAAGGCGTATCCGAGGTTGCCGGGGCAATCAGTATCGGAGACGTCGCGGTGGGCAAAAATGCACGGCAGGCTCACGGCGGCGCCTTGGGGGAAATGGGTGTAGGGGCCCCCGTCCGAGGTCAGCGCGACGCTGCCGTGCGGGTCGATGCCATCCATGGCCAGCCGCCACCCGAGCAGGCGCCCGACGGTGTCCACCTGAACCGGCGTAGGGCCCACCGCGTCGAACTCGCCGATCATGCACACCGCCCACGTGTTGCGGTTGAACCCGCCAGTGTGGGTGCCCCGAACCGATCTGGTCATCCCGCCGAATCGACCCTCGAATACCTGACCGTACTTGTCGACCAGGGCGTTGTAGGCGATGTCCGACCAGCCCAGGGTGCGGGTGTGGTAGTCGTAGATCGACCGCACAATTGCCGCCGAATCCTGCCGCGCGTAATCATTGACGCCGGCGCTATGGTGCACGATGCCTGCCTTGATTCCGTTGTCGTACATCGGTGCTCGGCTGCGAATCGACTCGTCGGCGCCCCACCGGGCGCGACTGATGACATTGGGCTCCTGCCTGGGCGCTTCGACCGCCGCAACCAAGACCGGATCCGCCCCCGCGCTCGGGGGTTGGACGAGCCCTGATGCGGCGGTGCCCAAACCCAGCATAATTGGTGTGGCCGCAGCGTATTTGAGGACATCACGGCGCGAAACAGACGGTGACGCTGGGCACCCGCACCAATCAGGCACGGCGACACGATAACCCGCGGTAACAATATTCATAACGCGACTCGCCGCAGCCGAATACGGTTGAAAGCGCTAGGCAATGCTGCCAACAGGGGTCCAGCACAGACAAACCCCGCCCCCCGTTTTCCGGTCGATTTCTGCGAGGCCATCTCAGTATCGGAATATTGGACCGCGATCCAGGTACTTGCAAGCGCATGCGGCCGCGGGTTACGTGCTGAGCTACTTCGGTTAGCCTCTTTGCCTGAGATGTGGTGGAGGGCCGGGAATAAGGGCTTGTGTGCCGGCACCGCCCGGGATCGCCGCCGACGCCGGTGGCCGCCCGGTAGCGGTCATGCGGTCGGCAATCTCTGCGGGTCGAACAACGCGATGGGGTGGTTGGTGGCCCGATCGATGGCCAGGTCGGCAAGGATCTCGCCGACCACGGGAACGAATTTGAAGCCGTGCCCGGAGAATCCGCACGCCATGATGACGTCGGCGCATTGCGGGTGGCGCCCGATCACGAAGTGCCGGTCGGGTGTATTGGAGTACATGCAGGTCGCCGCGTGCAGGCACTTGCCCGCCAGCGCCGGCAACAACTCAGCGACCCGCGCCCCAATCTCGCTGATTTCCCGCTCGTGCACCACTCGGTCGATGGTGTCTGGCGTACAGGCGATTCCGTTGCGGGCGAAGCCGACTTTCACACCGCCCCGCGGTCCGTCGATCGCCGGTAGGCCGTATATGTATATGCCTGAGGCGTTCTCGTGGATGAAGATGGGGTGATCCTCGAACCCGGAAACACCGCCGATCGGGTCCAGCCAGTACATCACCTGACGTTCCACCGTGATGGGGACACCGAACTGACCCAGCACCTGCGGGGCCCAGGCGCCCGGGCAGATCACCAACTTCCCAGCGGTGTAAGACCCACGACCCGTGATGACCCGCATCCCTGCGGCGGTCTGCTTCCAATCCAGCACGGGTTCACCAAATTGCAGTGTGGCCCCCGCTTTTTCGGCAATTTCCAGATATGCGCGCACCGTCAGCTCCGGTCGCGCGAACCCGGCTTTGGGGTCGTAGAGCGCGATATCTTCGGGGTGGGGCGTGAAGTTCGGGAATCGGCCGGTGATCTCGGCGGCGTCGAGCAACTCATGCGGCAGATCCCATTGGCGGCTGGCACGCAGGCTACCGGATACGGTCAGGCAGTTCGGTGGCCCGATGAAAAGGCCCCCGGTGAGTCGGTAAACGTCGCGTTGAGAGTCGGCAGCCAGCTTCTCCCACAGCTCGTAGGCGCGCAGCAACAGCGGAACATAACCGGGGTCCTCGAAATAAGCCTGGCGGATGATCCGGGACCCGCCGTGGCTGGAGCCCTTGTCGTGGGCGGGCTCATGCCGCTCCAGGCCGAGCACCCGGCGTCCTCGGGCGGCCAGATGATAGGCGGCGGCACTTCCCATACCGCCCAATCCCACGACGATGACGTCGTAACCCGTTGTTGTGCTGACCATGTCGGATACTAACCCAGAGCGGCTTTGCTGACAGTCCAGTCTGGCATGATCAGAAAGACGCCATCTTCGCAGGTAGAACCGCTGACGCGAGCAAGCGTCCTGGCAGGGCTAATTCATGGTGGCGAGTTTGTCGAGATCCGGATAACCCACCCCTGGGAATTTATCCAGCCGGCGCCCAAGGTCGTCCGCCCGCGGCTGCTGGACTGGCAGGTTGACGCCAAGGGTAGGCACGTCGCCTGGCGTTACCGGATAAGCCGCTACGAGCAGGACGGTCAACCGAGGTGGTGGTTGGACGGGACCGGCCAGCACCCGTGGACCAGCGACGACGTCGAGTACCTGAAGGACGTGGCCGAGCACCACGCCGGTCGACTGTTGCGCAGACTGCGATGGCGGCCCAAGAGCATGTACAACGGCCACGAGCCGCCGCTGTGGATAGGTGGTCGAGGGTGGTCCTCATGAGAACTGGGAATTGTGGCCACCCGCAGACAGACTGGAGCGCTATGCCGATTTGATGCTCACCCATGCTGCACACTCCTGATCGGGAAAGGAGCGATGACTCTTGAAGCCGTCAAGACCCGAGAGCGAAACCGCAGGTAACGAGCGGGACTGAAATGGACCGAGATGGAGCGAACCTGCAGTTAAATAGGCAGTTTGCCTGGTCAAGGCAGGGGTTCGAGTCCCCTTAGCTCCACCAAGAAATACCAGCTCACAGCCTCGAATTCCCCGGATCAGAGATCACGTCAAGACCGCAATCAATGGCTGGACTCCAGGTGCGTGCTCCAGGAATCGATGACCGAATACCGGTGCAGCCGGGGCAACGGCGACCCTGTCAGGATTCTTTCGAGGTCGACCAGCCAGCGACCTGGCGGCACTAAACTCATCGGCGCGTGGGTTCTGACCGAGGAGGGCTTGTGACGGCGATCGCTTCAACCCCGAAGGGTCATAACGTAAAACCACCGCCCGGGCCGGCAGAGCCGCCGGCAAGAACCACACCCTCCGAACTCACCGACGAGCAGCGGGGGTGGCTCTCCGAGGCCTCGCGCGGCGACATCAACGGCTGGTTGCACATCACGATCAAGGGATCACCGGCCGCACGTGGTTTTCAGTACGGCTTTCTCGTCGCCGACGAGTACGCGGAGTCGATCCGGGCCTACCGGGAGATGACCTACCAGGACATCGGCATGGACTACGACTTCTTTGTCGAGCGGGCCGCCGACCTCCACGCCGACAAGATCCCCGACGAGCTGCGCGAGGAAATGGAAGGCGTGGCCGCGGGTCTGACGGCTGCAGGCGTGCCAGCCACGTTCAACGATGTGCTCAGCATCAATGATTGGATGGAACTCACCGGCTATTGGTGGCCCAAGAACTCGGGCCGCTACACGGCGTTGGCGCCGACCGGCGGCGAAGGCAACCACTGCAGCGCCTTCATCCCGACCGGCAGTGCAACCGTCGACGGCTCGATCGTTGTGGGCCACACCAGCTTCGCCGACTTCTGGCAAGGCCAATTCGAGAACATCATCCTGGACATCACCCCCGACGACGGCAACCGGATGGTCATGCAGACCGCGCCGGGCTGGATCGCCAGCATGAGCGATTTCTGGTTGACCAGTGCCGGACTGGCGATCACCGAGACCACGATCGGTGGCTACGAAGGGTTCAAGGGCTATGACGAGACCCGGGTCCCGGAGTTCGTCCGCGCCCGTAAGGCCTCGCAGTACGCGCACAACATCGACCATTGGGTCGAGACGCTCAACACCGACAACAACGGCGGATACGCCAACTCGTGGTTGATCGGTGACATCAACACCGGTGAGATCGCGCGCTACGAGGAGGGCCTGCTATATCAGAGCCTCAGCCGCACAACCGACGGCCACTTTTGGGGCGACAACACCCCGGTCGATCCGCGGATCCGCAACCTGGAGTGCTTCGGGACCGGGTTCAGCGACGTGCGCACCCCCAACGGCGCGCGGCAGGTGCGCTGGCGCCAATTGCTCAGCCAGCACAACGGGCGCATCGACGTCGAGGTCGGCAAGCGCATGCTGGCCGACACGTTCGACACCTACCTTGGTTACATCCATCCCTCGGCCCGGACCATATGCGCACATTCCGACGTCGACCCCTGCCACTTCAGTGGGCTGACCCCGTTCACACCGTTTGGGTCCGTGGACGGCAAGGTCGCCACTTCAGCAGATATCAAGGCGCTCAATCTGTGGGCCCGGTGCGGACGTGCCGACGGCACCGAGTTCGACGCCGAAGAATTCCTGCGGCAGCATCCCCAATGGGATTGGCAGCGTGGCTATCTCAAGGACCGCCCGCAGCAACCGTGGACGTACATCGAGTCGGTCGGCACAAGCGGGCCCTGACCGTGCGTGCCTTCAGATGCCCCAACTGCGGGCAGTCGGTCCCGTTCGAAGTGCAGCAGTGCCCGACCTGCGCCATGACGGTCGGCTACCACTACCCGTCGCGGCAGATGGTGTGCACGCCGTCGCAAACAGTGACCGTGGACGGCCACGGCTGGCTCCGATGCGCGCACTGGGAGCGGGGCTGCAACTGGTTGACCGCGGACGACTCCGCATCCGGCCGCTGCTACGCCGACAGCTTCGTGCGCGAGGGGCCGGCGCCCGACGACAATGAGGCGATATCCGAACTCGATTCGACTCTAAAAGCGCTGCGGCGGTTGATCTTCGAGCTGATGGACCTGGGCCTGCCGATCCGTCCGTACTACGCGGACTCCCACGGGCTGGCGTTCGATCTGCTGTCAAGCAAGACGCTGGGACACCCGGTGACGATAGGGCACGCCAACGGCGTGATCACCATCGACCTGTCCGAGTCGCTCGAGCTATACCGGGAGCGTCTACGCATCAAGCTGCGTGAGCCCTATCGCACGATGCTGGGCCACTTCCGCCACGAGGTCGGCCACTACTACGAGATGCTGCTGGTGCAGAACACGCCGCTCATCGACGACGCCCGGGCGATGTTCGGCGACGATCGGCAGGATTACCAGGCCGCACTGCAGCGCCACTACAACGGCGAGGCACCGGCGAACTGGCAGCAAGACTTCATCTCGGAGTACGCCACCGCCCACCCGTGGGAAGACTTCGCAGAAACCTGGGCCCACTATCTCCACATCACCGGAACCCTTGCCACGATCGCGGATTCGGGCCTTGTCGTCGAAGCCGACCGGGTGAAGTGGGACCTGTCGCACGATGTCGACGCTCGGGAGTCCTACGCCGACGGCACCATCGAGGACATCACGGCTGACTGGCTCGTGCTGTCGGGAGTGCTCAACCGGGTCAACAACTCGATGGGTCGCGATGACCTTTATCCGTTTACTATCCACCCGCACGTCGTCGCGAAGCTTGGCTTCATCCATCGTGTCGTGACAGCGGCTGCAGCTGAATATGCTGCGGTGAAACAGAATTGACTGCCATGGGCAATACAACGATCGACCCCGACCGGATCGCCGAGGCGGTCGCCGCCGCACACGCCAGGCACAAGAAGAGCCGCCGTGGCGAGAACGCCAGCTACATACCGGCCTTGGCGGAGGTGGACCCGCAGCTGTTCGGGGTATGCGTGGCGACCGTTGACGGTCAGACGTTTTCGGCCGGCGACGCACAATGCCAGTTCGCGCTGGAGTCGATCTCGAAAGTCTTCACGGCCGCGCTCGCTATGGAACAAGTAGGTCAGCGAGAGTTCCACCGCAAGGTGGGTGCCGATCCGACAGGCGAGGCATTCAATTCGGTGCTGGCGCTGGAGCTGCACAACGACAAGCCCAACTCGCCGATGGTCAACGCGGGGGCGATGACGGCAACCAGCCTGGTGTCGGCCACCGACGCTGACGACCGCTGGCGCCAGATCCTGCAGATCCAAAACGATTTCGCCGGGCGTCTGATCACGGTCAGCGAACAGATCGCCGCCTCCGAGCGGGCCACCAACTTTCATAACCGTGCGATCGCGTGGCTCTTGCTTTGCGGCGGATACATGTACTGCGACCCGATGGAGGCCTGCGACGTCTACACGCAGCAGTGCTCGACGCTGGTCACCACCGTCGACCTGGCGATCATGGGCGCGACCCTGGCCAACGGCGGCATCAACCCCGTCACCGGCAAGCGCGTCATCAAACAAGCCAACGTTTCACACATGCTGGCCTTAATGACGATGGAGGGTCTCTACACCAGTTCGGGCGACTGGGCCTACACCGTCGGGCTGCCCGCCAAGAGCGGCGTCGGAGGCGGCCTGGTCGCGGTGTCGCCAGGCAAACTGGCGCTCGCTGCCTACTCGCCGCCGCTGGACAAGGCCGGCAACAGCGTGCGCGCGCAGGCCGCGATCACCCAAATCGCCCACACCCTCGAGCTGGGTCTTTTCAATACGTCGCGCCGGGACTGACCCCCGATGCGCGTCGCTACCCACAACGTGTCCGGGACCTATCAGCTAGACGCGGCCTACGATCATCGCCATGGTGCGACTGCTGCTGCGCTCCGTGGTGTTGGTGGTCTCTTTGGCAATCGGTGTGCTGGTGGTGTCAGTGCTGGCCAGGCATGTAGGTGTCGGAATTGGTGGTGGCCGTGGAAGTGTTCGTGCCCCCGACGGTCATAAATCAGTTGGCAGTAGTCAGTGATGCGGTCACGGCGTTTGGTCCAGATCCGCCGGATCCGCGAGTGGCTGGCGCTCGGCGCCGCGATCGCGTTGATCCCGTGGACCATCTATTTGGGGTTGACCCTGCCGCACAGCTACATCGCCCAGCATTGGCAGGCGACCTGGGTCGGCTTCGATGTCCTGCTGCTCGCGTTCATGATTGCTACCGCGGTGGTCGGCTTCGCACAGCACCACTTGCTGACGCTGTTCGCGTTCGCGACGGGAGTTCTGCTCGTGTGCGACTCCTGGTTCGACGTGCTGACCGCGAAGCGTGGCGACTTCGCTGTGTCGGTGCTAACCGCCGCGCTGGGGGAGTTGCCGCTTGCGGCGGTCCTGATCGTTGGCAGCTTGCGCATCGCGCGCCTGCAGGTTCCTCCGTTCAGCCGGGCCTGGTGGTCGTTCCCGGGGCGGCGGGTGGTTGGTGACCGCTCTTGACGCCGTCAAGACCCGAGAGCGAAACCGCAGGTAACGAGCGGGACTGATATGGACCGAGATGGAGCGAACCTGCAGTTAAATAGGCAGTTTGCCTGGTCAAGAAAGGGGTTCGAGTCCCCTTAGCTCCACCGATATAACTGCAGGTCATAGGCGAGATCGACCACAGTCACATCCCGCCCCTGCAGGTCGCCGCCCGGTACGCGGCTGGGAGGCCCAGGACTTCTCGGCGCCGACAACTTGAGTCCAACTCGTAATTAGAAATCCTACGGGTGCGTGTTAAGACTCTCCTCCGCAGCGCGTCAGAATTGACCCATGCAAGACCCGTTCGTGCCAAGAAGCGGCCAGTCGCTAAGTGCAGTTCCCGCCTGCGGCTCAGGCGGCCGTGTCCCAATTCCCAGCCGCCCGGCGTGTCGCGCGGTTGAGAGTTATGGAATCTCGTACACCACGATCTTGTCGGCGATGCCGCGCAGCGCGGCCTCCTTCTGAATCGGCCGGATCGCCTCCTTCTCCAGGATGGTGGCGACGCCGGGCGCGTCGATCACGGGACCGGTGATGTGGATCTCCTGCGAGGTCGACAGGCTCTGCACCCGCGCCGCGATATTGACGGTCTGGCCGAAATAGTCCTGCCGCTCGTTCAGCATCACCGCGAGACACGGCCCCTCATGGATGCCGATCTTTACGATCAGGTCGGACTTGCCGCGCTCGGCATTGAGCTTGCCCATCGCGGCCCGCATCCGTAAGCCCGCGACGAGCGCGTGGTCCGGCTGGACAAAGGTCGCCATCACAGCGTCCCCGATGGTCTTGACCACGGCGCCCTTTTCGGCCGCGATGATTTCCAGAAGCGCATGAAAATGCGCGCGCACCAAGTCGAACGCGACGAGGTCGCCGACCCGCTCGTAAAGCGCGGTCGACCCCTTGAGGTCGGTGAACAGAAAGGTCAACGAGGTGATTTTGAGACGCTGATCGATGTTGAGATTGTCGGCCTTGAACACATCGCGGAACGTCTGGTTCGACAGCATCCGCTTGGCGGTGAGGAACGGCCTGCGCTTGCCCAGCAGATGGTGGAGCGCGTCGGCCGCGACAAAGACGGTGGGCAGCGTCCGCAGGCTGGACTCATTGTCGAGCGCGAGCCGCAACGGACCCGGACGCAAGGTGATCGACCCGGTCGGCGGATGCGCTTTGTTGAAGATCAGCCCGAGCTGCTGACGTTCCGTGGTCGGCTCGCCCTGGACGTCGATGAAATGCGCGGAATGCGTCACCGGCTCGAAAACGATGATGAATTGCGGCGGAAGCTGCATCGACAGCACCGCCCTTTCGCCGGCGGGCAGCTCCAGCGCATCCAGCGTCACTTCCTCGGTCAGCGAGGCAAAGGAATCCTTGTCGAGATCGATGCCCGAACTCCAGAACACCTGCTTGTAATATTCCCAGAGCGGCAGCGTGTTGGGATCGTGGGCGGCAATCCGCCTGACCTTGGGACTGACCGTAAAGGCCACCTCGACCTGCTCGTCGACGGAAGGCTCGTAGCCGCAGGCGCATAATCCGCAATGGTAGTCGTCATTACGCAGCGATTTCAGCGTCTCATGCGCGTCCAGCACGCCGCTGCAACCGGGACAAAGCACGTTCCAGGTGAGATCGAACAGGCCAAGCCGCGAGGCGTGCAGGAAGCCGGAAATCACCTTCTCTTCGTCGAAGCCGGTGCGCTTGGAAAAGTCCAGGGCGTTGATTCGATTGAGCTCATGATCTTCACCGTCCTCGATCAGCCGTGCGATGGCATCCGCGACGGCCCGATCGGCGGTTTGCTTCAGAACCGAAAACTGGGACTGGATGTCGCTCATGACTCCAACCTAAATGGCATCACCGACAACCTGGCACTTGAGACTTCGCTGACACACTGGTGCCAGGTGGTAGGGACTCCGCGCGATCTGCACCCCGACGAAATCGACTGGGCTTCGTATGGTGTCCCTCATGGACAGACTTCCCCCGCCCGGCAGAGTGGCCGCGCGGAGTCCGTCAGCCGCCGTCGACTGCTATGGCTGGCCGGTGGCGCCGGCGTGGCGGCCATCGTGAGCGGGTGTTCGAAAACTGTTACCGAGCCCGCGATTGGCCCGAGTCCAAGTCCCACGCGCCCCGCACCCGCGCCGACAACCTTGCCCGCACTCTCGCCACCAGCGCCGACAAGCTTGCCCGCACCCACGCCAAACGCAGCTTCGGCTGTCATGTTGTGCCGGGATGCCTGGGGCGCTCGTCCCGCCCGACCCGGCGGCAGGCCTCACACCATCAGCCGTATGACCCTCCACCACGAGGGCGTAGTCCTCGGCGACAACCGTAATGCCCCAGGCCACCTCCGACAGGACCAGCGGTACCACCAAGACCAGCTGGGATGGATCGACATCGCCTATCACGTCGGCGTCGACCGCAAGGGCAACATCTACGAACTGCGCAGCAGCGAGATTGCAGGCGACACTGCGACGGACTACGACACAACGGGCCATTTCTTGGTCCTCTGCGAAGGAGACTTCGATCAAGAGGTTGTGCCGGAGGCCCAGCTTCACGGAGCCGCTCTCGCGTTCGCGTGGGCCGCCCAGAACTTTCGCATCACGAGCGACACATTGGCGGGCCATCGGGACCTCGCCCAGACTTCTTGCCCGGGTGCGAACTTGTATTCCCATCTCTCCTCAGGTGACCTCAAGCGCCGAATTGACGATCTACTGGCCGCGGGAACGGTAAACCTTCAGCGCATTTGTGGGCCCGACGCAGCCGCAACCGTCGCTGCCATCGAGGCTGGCTAATCGACAGCTGGCCCGTTAAGAAGTAACTGTCCTGTGAGTAGGAGTGCCGCGCCTTTACCGGTCTTGACGGCGTCAAGAGCCGAAAACGAAACCGCAGGTAACGAGCGGGACTGGATTGGGCCGATACGGAACGAACCGGCAGATAAGCCAGCATTTTGCCTGGTCAAGCAGTTGGCGCGCCACACTCGTCGCAGAACTTGGCGTTCACCCGCAGGCCAGCGCCGCATGACCCGCACACCAAGACCGCCGTCACCCGAGCACCACCGATCTGGGGTCCCGACTACCCCGATTGCCCCAGAGTAGGGCGTTCACCAGCATGTTGACGGGCAAAATGAACGACATTTACGTAAGCGAAGCTCACCTGTGCCCGACTGCAAACGGCGATGCCTCAGGGGTTCGAGTCCCCTAGCTCAAATGGATGTGTGACTGACGTTCATCGGTTACGGCCGGGGTCTGGGTTTTTTGGCGTAGTCGTTCGTAGGGTGTCTGGCCGTTGAGGCCGCCGTGTGGGCGATGGTAGTTGTAGTAGTCCTCCCATTCTCGAAGTTTGTTGTTGAAGATCTTGGCGTCGTCGATGACGAGGCCGCCGAGTAGGGCGTAGAACTCTTCAGCGTCGATGCGGTGGGATCGCTCCACCTTGCCGTTAAGCCGTGGGGTTCGGGGCTTGATGTAGCGGTGGCCGACCCCCTTATCCAGGACGTGATAGTGGAAGGCTGATTGGAATTCGGCGCCGTTGTCTGTCTGGATGATCTGCACCGAGAAGGGCAGTCGCTCAAGCACGTAGTCGACGAACTGGATCGCGGTTTTCTGGTCGCAGCGTGGATAGATGCGCAGCACACGCAGTCGGGTGCAGTCGTCGATCGCGGTGAACTGGTAGTACTTGGTGCGCCGGCCGACGGCGGGCCGGGCCGCGGTCTTGAGTGGCTCAACGAATTTGACGTCGATTTGGACCTGATGTCCGGGCAGCTGCTTTTCGTAGCGTTTCCAGCGTTTGTCGAGCCGTTTGTAGCGCTGGGAGGCCGGGAGCCGGTTGAGGTCGAGGCGCTTGAGGATGCGCCAGACCCCGGAGTGCGACACCTCTACGTCGTGGTAGCGCTTGAGGTACATCGCGATCTTGGCGGGTCCGAAGTGGTAGTTCTGCCGCAGGTAGAGGATCTTGCCCACCACGTCCACACGGGTGGCGTTGGGGCTATGGCGCGGTCGTCGCGAGAGGTCTCGGAGCCCGTCGATGCCTTGCTCCTGGTAGCGCCGTAGCCACCGGTAATAGACCTGCCGGCTGATCCCGTAGTACCGACACGTCATAGCCACGTTGCCGGTCACTTCCTCGGCGTGCTGGATGATCGCCAACCGGCGACGGACTTCTCGTGGCAGCTGCGGTTCGCTCATGCAGGTCTCCTAATGCTGGGAGACCCGGACTGTCAACGATGTCCGTCAGTTTTAGACCCTAGCTCAAATGGAAAACTGTAGGTCAGAGCCCCATAGTCTGGTTCTGCAGGGGTGCGGATCTGCTGAGAACTCGGCATCCCGGATATGGCGTGGCGACCCGGTGACACCGAGCTCTCAGACCTTCTCAGCGACTTCTCAGCGACCCGTTCATACGCTGGCGCTCCCATGTTCAGTACGGGTCGCTTCGCCTACGGGCACACAAAGGTCGGGGGCTCGATTTGATGATGCAGCAATTGGTTTGGGCACGTCATCGGGATGTTGCCGACGACTGTCAAACGCCAGTGATGAGCGAATGTGGTCAGGCTCGATCGCTACGACCCAGCGAACTGGCGCAGGCATCGGTGATGGGCGCCCTGTGCTCGGCGATCGCGATCATTGCGGTCGTGCTCCCGCACGCAGGGGGGCTGGGGTTGCTGGGCAGTGTGCCGATGGGGCTGCTGGCGTATCGCTACCGGATCCGCGTTCTGGTCACCGCGACGGTCGCAGCCGGTGTGATCGGTTTCTTGGTAGTCGGCTTGAGCGGCTTCGGGGCGGTCGCGCTCTGCGCCTATGTCGGCGGGCTGGCCGGAATCGTGAAACGCCGTCGTCACGGCACGCCGACCGTGATCGCGGCGTCCCTTGGCGCCGGTGCTGTCGTCGGTGTCGCAGTGGTGATCGCGTTGACCGCTCTGGCGCGGCTTCGGCAGCTGGTATTTCACGCGATCACCGCGGCCGTGGACGGAGTCGTGACAATCATGGCGCGGGTGCCGCACCTGCAGACGGTCGCGCAGGAGCTCAAGCGATTCTTCGCCGAAGCACTGGATTACTGGCAATGGTTCGTTCTCGGATACGCCGTCCTGGCTATCATGGGCGCTTCGCTGATCGGTTGGTGGGTGCTCTCGCGGGTGCTGGAGCGGCTGGGCGGCGTTCCCGATGTGCACAAACTGGACGCGCCGGCGCGCACGGGGCCGATCCAGCCGGTCCCGGTGCGGCTGGACGAGGTGCGCCTCCGCTACCCGCACAGCGACCATGATGCGTTGCGCGCGGTCAGCCTGGACGTGCGGCCAGCCGAACACGTCGCGGTCATCGGTGCAAACGGCTCGGGGAAAACCACATTGATGCTGATCCTGGCCGGCCGCGAACCGACATCTGGCACTGTCGAACGCCTTGGTGCGGTGGGTCTCGGCCAACTGGGTGGCACCGCCGTCATCATGCAGCACCCGGAAAGCCAGGTGCTGGGCACGCGGGTCGCCGACGACGTGGTCTGGGGACTGCCACCCGGCAAGACTACTGATGTCGACCGGCTACTCAGTGAGGTCGGGCTGGCCGGCCTCGCCGAACGCGACACCGGCAGCCTCTCAGGCGGGGAACTGCAGCGGCTGGCCGTGGCTGCCGCGCTGGCGCGGGAGCCGGCGCTGCTCATCGCCGACGAGGTCACAAGTATGGTCGACCAGCAGGGCCGGGATGCACTGCTGGCCGTGCTGTCCGGTCTTACCGACCGTCACCGAGCGGCGCTGGTGCACATCACCCACTACAACAACGAGGCTGATTACGCCGACCGCACAATCAATCTCAGCGATTCGCTGGATAACACCGCCATGGTCGAGACCGCGCCCGCGCCCGCGCCGACGGTCACGGTAGGCCACCCATCTCACGCGCCGGTGCTCGAACTCGCAGGCGTCGGCCACGAATACGGCAGTGGCACTCCCTGGGCGCAGACAGCGCTGCGCGATATCAGCTTTGTGGTGCATGAGGGCGACGGGCTTCTGATCCACGGCGGCAACGGCTCCGGCAAGTCGACGCTGGCGTGGATCATGGCCGGCTTGACGGTACCGACCACCGGCACCTGCCTGCTTGACGAACGCTTAGCCTCTGAGCAGGTCGGCGCGGTGGCGCTCCAGTTCCAGGCTGCCCGGCTGCAGTTGATGCGTAGCCGTGTCGACCTGGAAGTGGCCTCGGCGGGCGGCTTTTCGCCCGACGATCACGCCCGGGTGACCGCGGCGCTGGCGGTCGTCGGCCTGGATGCCGCGCTGGCGAAGCGGCCCATCGACCAGCTCAGCGGCGGCCAGATGCGTCGCGTGGTCCTGGCCGGATTGCTGGCGCGGTCGCCGCGCGTATTGATCCTCGACGAGCCGCTGGCGGGGCTGGACGCCGTCAGCCAGCGCGGTCTGGTGCGGCTGCTCGCGGATCGGCGCCGTGACACTGGTCTGACCATCGTAGTCATTTCGCATGACTTCGCCGGTTTGGAGGAGCTGTGCCCGCGCACCCTGCACCTGCGCGACGGTCTGCTGGAACCGGCGTCGTCCGCGGCCCGCGCCAATGAGTTGGCGACGACCTCGCCGGCGCGGCAGCCGGTCCGCCGGCCACCTCGCCCTGTTGTGCTACTGCGCCCGGTGCCTGGGCGTTCCGCCATCCACGAACTGTGGGCTGGCACCAAACTGCTTGTCGTTTTTGGTATTTCGGTGTTGCTGACGCTTTACCCGGGATGGGTGACGATCGGACTTGTAGCCGCGCTGGCGCTGGCGGGAGCGTGGCTTGCACATATTCCCCGAGGCGTGCTGCCGTCGCCGCCGCGCTGGCTGTGGATCCTGCTGGCAATCGTCGCTGTTACTGCGACATTGGCCGGCGGCAGTCCGCAGATCCAGGTGGGCACGGTCTCGCTCGGTCTCGGCGGCCTGCTGGAATTCCTGCGATTCGCCGCGCTTTCGATCGTGTTGCTCGGCCTGGGCGCGCTGGTGTCATGGACGACGAATGTCGCCGAAATCGCCCCTGCGGTCGCCACTCTGGGTCGCCGGCTGCGACCACCGCGCATCCCGGTCGACGACTGGTCGGTCGCTTTGGCGCTCGCACTGCGCACCTTCCCGATGCTGATCGACGAATTCCGGGTCCTCTACGCGGCTCGCCGGTTGCGGCCCAAACAGATACCGCCCACCCGCAGGGCTCGTCTCAGGCAACTGGCGGCAGACGTGACCGACCTGATCGTCGCGGTCATCACCGTGACGCTGCGGCGCGCGGACGAGATGGGCGATGCGATCACCGCCCGCGGCGGCGCCGGTCAGATCTCGGCGGCCCCGTCGCGGCCGAAACGGGCTGACTGGGTGGCACTTTCGATCGCGTCGGCGGTGTGCGCGGCCGCCTTGGCAGCACAGCTGGCGTTGGGCGGCTAGCGGCCGGCCGGGCTCAGAACCGCGCCAAGGCCGGCACGTCCGCCAGCGCACAGTTCGGGATGCCTTCGGCCGCGCGCAGCAGAAAATTGAGCTTTTCGATGCGTTCGCCCGACCGCGGCGCGCCGTTTTTCTGGAACGGTGCCCCTAGTCCCACCGCCAGGTCCATCACGACATCGTCGATGACACCGCCCGATCGGCCTGACGGGATCGCCAAAATGCCGTTCTGCTCGGCGTATTCGAAGCAGTCCAATGCCTCGGCGATAGTCCCCACCTGATTGGGCTTGAGGATGAAACCGTCAACCGCCGAGGTGTTTACGGCCCGTTCCAGGCGGTCGCGGTTGGTGACGATCAGATCGTCGCCGAGGATGATCGAGCGGTCCACGGTCTGCACCGCTTTGGTGAAGCCATCCCAGTCGTCCCCGTCGAGCAGGTCCTCGATGAACACCATCGGAAAGTTCTCCGACAGCGCCCAGGCGTAGTCGATCAGAGCCTCCGCGGCCACTCGCTCACCGTTCAATGCATACGTCTGCGTGTTGTTGTCGTACACCTCGCTGGACGCACAGTCCAGTGCAAACGCCATGACGTCGGCACAGCCGGCGCGCTCGACCGCCTCGGCCAGCACCTCCATGACGACCTGCGGGTCGCTGGACGGAGCGACATACCCGTAGGACGACGCCACCAACGGTGCGCGGCCAAGGCGCGCGGCAAGCACCTCGCCCAGCACACCGAACAAACTCACTCCCTTTTCGACCGCCGACTCGATGGAGTCGGCCCGGTAAGGCACGACGAGGAACTCGTTGAACGTCTGGAAGATATCCCCGTAGCGGCCACCGTTGATCATGTTGAAGCTGGGCGCCGGGACAGTGGTCGGCGGTTTGAGTCCCAGCAGTGCGCCGACGTAGGTGTATGTGGGCGTGCCCGCCGCCGCGGACGCCGCGCGCAGCAGCGCGATCGAGGTGGAGTAGATCGCGTTTCCGCCAAGCCGGTGCTTGTCGGGCGTGCCGTCGAGTTCGATCATGACCCGGTCCAGGGACCGCGGGTCGTCGAGTTCGGCGCCGACAAGAACGGGAGCGATTTCGTCGGTCACGGCGGAGACGGCGCGGTGCACGCTCAGCCCGTTGTATTCGGCGAGGTCTCCGTCACGCAGCACGAACGCTTCGTGCATACCGACCGAACTGCCGGTCGGCGACGCGCCGCGGCCGACATGGCCGGTGTCAGTGGTGATTTCAACCTCTACCAACGGACGCGCCTTGCAGTCCAGCAGTTGGCGGGCGACGACGGATGCGATCTTCATCAACGACCTCCCAGTGAGAGGCGATGTTGAGGTGTGTTGGACGGCGCGTCGTCTGATGACGGTATGTCGGCCTCTGCGTCGATCACTTTCGGCCAAGCGGACGGCGGGGAGATTTCGACGAAACCTTCGTCGGATTGTCCAAAACCGCTAATCAACAGCGCGTGACAGTTGTCGGCGCTGCTGTCCCGATGATGCGCATAGAGATAATTGCCAGATATGCGGCGGTCAATGTGCGCGGGCGCTAAATGTAGCGCGGCGTTCTCCATCCAGCCCATTTTGGAATCCTCGATAACGACCGGCACATCACCTGGAAGGTCGGCGAGCATCCGGCGCAATTGCTCGACGTTCATCGATCGCCAACCATGTCTGCTGCGTGACCTGCCCACTGACCGTCGATGATGTGGCGCGGATGGTAGTCCATCCCGCACCAAGGCCACCCGTATCCCGATTCGCTATCCGTTTTCGGCGAAGTTCGATAAACCCGCCGGCTATAAGTTGCACCGCAACCGCGACAACGCCTTACCCGGCGGCTGGTGTCGCCGTCACGACATGCTGTGCAAAGCAGTCGAGTCCATGATCTGTGTGCCCGAAAGGCAAGGCGATCCGTGGTGAACATGGGAGCGCCAGAGTATGAGGGGGTCGCTGAGAAGCCGCTGAGAAGTTCACTGAGCTCGAAGTCCGCCCGCACAACTGCACGCCATATCGCAGCTGCGGTGTTCTCAGCCGATCCTCAGCCCTGCACAATCAGACTGTGCGGGTGTCTGTGGTCTGGCCGTTTCGGCGAACGGGGCTCGTGCGTTCGGTGCGCCCCCCTAACTTGGGTATCTCCGCTCGCTCAGCCGCCGTGTCGGCGATCGTCGTGTCGGTTGCATTTGCTTTTGCAGGCGCGGGACTGGACGCGATCCTGTACCGGTCGTTGTTGGCGGGTGTCGATGATGCCACCGCCGGCAGAGTGCGCCACATTGCCGAAGCCCTGCAGTCCAATTCGCCCCACGACCTCGACGGCGCCCTTTTGACCACCAACCAGCGCGTGGTCGCGATCCAACTCATCGCCCCCGATGGCAAGGTAATAGAGCGGTCCGGGTCCGCGCCTAAAACACCATTGATCCCCATCACCGAGTTTGACCTCAATTTGCGTCGCGGAATGTCCGACGACGCGGTGCCCAATGACGACATGCGTGTCAGCGGTCAAAGGGTCAACACTCCATCCGGCCCATACACGGTGCTCGTCGGAGGGGGCAGCGAAGCTGTCGAGGCGACTGCACGGACCGCCGCGCTGCTGTTGGCTTGCGGCGCCCCGATCATCATCGCGGTGGCAGGAGCTGCAACCTACTGGCTCGTTCGCCGCTCACTGCAATCGGTGGACGCGATCCGCAGCAGGGTGGCTGAAATCTCCACGTCCGATTTAGCCGAACGGGTACCCGTACCCACCAGTCGCGACGAGATTGCAGCCCTGGCAGTCACCATGAACGAAATGCTGGCGCGCATCGAAGCCGGCCACCGCGCGCAGCAACGGTTTCTCGGCGACGCCTCTCATGAACTGCGCAGCCCGCTGGCCACCATCATCTCCGGGTTGGAGGTCGCCGAGGCTCACCCCGAGCTGCTCGATGCAGAGTTAGCGATCAACACCCTCCTTCCCGAGGCGCAACGCATGCGCACGCTGATCGAAGATCTGCTTCTGCTGGCCCGCGCCGACGAGCAAAGCTTGGTGCTGCACAAACAAGATATGGCACTCGATGATCTTGCCGAGGTCGAAGCCGCCCGTGCGCGGCGCGAAGCGGGATGCACGATCCGCACCGACATTCGCCCAGCACGTCTGACCGGTGACCCGGCGGCCATGTCCCGGATGATCCGCAACCTCGTGGACAACGCTGTCCGCCACGCGAACTCGCTCATCGCCATCGAAGTCAGCAGCCGAAATGGAACAGCCAAACTCAGCATCAGCGACGACGGCCCCGGCATCGCCCCAGCCGAGCGGACGCGGGTATTCGAACGCTTCGTGCGTCTGGATTCAGACCGCTCCCGCAGCGGCGGAGGAGCCGGCTTGGGCTTAGCGATCGTTGCCGAGGTGGTCGTCGCTCATGGCGGCACGGTCACTATCGACGACCGACCCGGCGGTGGGACCAAGGTGGTCGTGGTGTTGCCTCAGCACACCAACCGGTAACCGACGCCTCGGATTGTCTCAATGGTGTTGGTACCGAAGGGAACGTCGATCTTGCGGCGCACATATCCCATATAAACCTCAACAACATTGTCAGGCCCCTGATAGTGCGCATCCCATACGTTGCGCAATATCTCGGCCTTCGTCACAAGCATGTCCTTATTGCGCATGAGAAACTCAAGCAGCCCATACTCACGGGGAGTCAGAGTGATCGGAGTCGAGCCGCGTTGGACCGTGTGCCGAGTAGGATCCAGTGACAGCGATCCCGCGGTCAACACCACCGGCCGCTCAGGCGCGCCGCGACGCACCAACGCGCGCAGGCGCGCCACGAGCACCCGAAACGAAAACGGTTTTGTCAGATAGTCATCCGCTCCGAGATCGAACGCATCGGTCTCGTCGTACTCACCGTCCTTCGCGGTCAGCATGAGCACCGGTGTCCAAACATCCTGCGCCCGCATTCGACGCAGCACCTCATATCCGCTGTAGCCAGGAAGCATGATGTCGAGAACCACAACATCGAAGCTGTTCTCGATCGCCTCGTGTAGGCCCTCGACACCCGTGCCGACGGCGACGACCACGAAGCCCTCGGCCTTCAACCCCCTGGACAGTGTCGCCGACAATCTTGGCTCGTCCTCAACGAGCAAAACTCTCACGTCGGTACGCTACTTCGCGGGCCGTGTGCGCGAAAGATCTCGGCGAATCAAGCAGGTCCGGCGCCACTCACCAGATCCGCCCGGCACACCGCGAGCACCAGTCGCAGCCCCGACTCGGGGCTCCTCGTCGTTCATGATGGCGGACAGTAGTGCGCAGACCAACCCGTCGATGACGCTTCTGCAGGCCAATGTTGCGGTGGATGCGACGTTGCTAAATCTGTGCCCGCGCCTGATGCGCGCTGATCACGGCGAACCGGTGCTTCTCCCTATGCAATAACTCCCCGACAGCACGCGATCCGTCAGACCATCCGCGCGCTGCAGTCCGACCACGCGACGACCGTGCCCGACCGGCGTGTGCGTACGGTGGTCCGCCTGACCCCATGCAGACCTCAATCAAGATGGCCGCATGCTAGGCCGAGCTGGCGACTCGCGCGGCTGCCAGGGTGAGGCGCGCGATGCGTTTAGCCGTCATCGCCGTGGTGCGCGCGGACTCGGCCGTGCCGGCGGTGGCCAGCGCCCCGTCATACAGCACGATCAGCGCGTCGGCCAGCGCTTCCGAGTCGGATACCCCTGTGTCTGCGGCGAGTTGACCAAACAACCGCCGCAACCAGTTGCGGTACTCCTTAATCGCCAGCTGCTGGGCCTCCCCTGTCGGCGCTTCCGCGGCGGCGTTGTGGAAAGGGCAACCCCGATACTCCGGAAGCGACACATATTCGGCGATCGCATCGAAGACCGCCAGGATCTTCGCGTCCGGGTCGGCGGCGCTGGCCTGCGCGGCCTCCACGGCCTGCCGCCATTTTTCGAGGCGCCCCCGCAGGTAGGCGGCGACCAGTTCGTCTTTGCCGCCGAAGATGTAGTACAGCGACCCTTTTGCCACGCCGGCCCTCTCGATGACGGCGTCGATTCCGGTGGAATGTACGCCGTCGCGGTAGAACAGCTCATCAGACGCGGCGAGCAGCCGTTCCCGCGGGGACGGTCTTTTCGCTGTCTGCTTCGGCATGCGGACAGTCTATCAGACCGAGTTGTCTAAAGAACCGCTGCCGTGGCCCAGCCGTGCTGCGAAAGTCGCAGCAATGACGCAGATCACAAGGAAGACCGTGATGACCACCTTGTGCATTCAGACCGATCGGTCTAAATTTGAGCTAGCGCATCAGACAGATCGGTACAAACGCCTTAGGGAGTGTTCATGACAAGCCCAATCGTCATTCGGGATCTGGAAGGGAAGGTCGCATTGGTGACGGGCGCGACGTCGGGAATCGGTCAGGCGGCGGCGGTGCAGCTGGCTCTGCAAGGGGCTTCGGTGATCGTGCACGGCCGTGACGCCAACCGGGGCGCCGCGGTGGTCGCCGAGATCGAAAACAGCGGCGGCTCAGCGCGGTTCGTGGGCGCCGACCTGGCCGAAGCCGCGGAGGCGCTGCGGCTGGCCGAGGAGGTCGGCGACGTCGACATTCTGGTCAACAACGCCGGGTTCGCCTGGTTCGGCCCGTCGGCAAAGCTCGACGCCAACACGCTCGATCAGTTGTTCGCTGCCAACGTGCAATCCCCCTACCTGCTGGTGTCGGTGCTGGCCCCGAAAATGGTTGCCCGCGGCGGCGGCGTGATCATCAACATTGCCAGCAGGGCTGGCACCGTCGGTCAGCCCAACACCGCCGCGTACGGCGCTACTAAAGCCGCGCTGGCCTCCTTCGCCCGCTCCTGGGCCGCCGAGTACGGACCCGCCGGCGTCCGCGTCAACGCCATCTCACCAGGGCCCGTCTACACCAACGCAGCCGAACGGGAACTGTTCGATTCCCTCGGTGAGACCACCGTGCTGGGCCGGGCGGGCGAGCCGCAGGAGGTCGCCGAGGTCATCGGATTCCTGGCGTCCCCCCGCGCGTCCTTCATCACCGGCACCAATGTGGCCGTCGATGGCGGCCGCGACGGCGCCCAACATCACCACAATCGGGAGACGACATCTTGAGCATCCCGGTTCTGGCAATCAGCTTTGACGCCCATAACGCCGCTGAGCTCGCGCAGTTCTGGGCCCAGGCCCTGCACCGGAGCGTCGCCGACGTGACCACCGAGGCCGACCGGCTCACAAGCCTTGGCGCCCAGCAGATCCGCTCGCTGGCTGAGAACAACAACCGCTGGATCATCTTGCGCGACCCCGAAGGCAACGAGTTCGACCTCGTCACAAGCAGATGAACCAATCACAGGAGGAGAAACCATGACCGAGACCGAGCAGCACCACAAGGCACTCGTGCTAGAGGCGTTCGACACGCTGTTCAACAAGCGGGATTACGCTGCCGCACAACGCTTCTGGTCAGCCGACTACATTCAGCACAGCGCCCACATTCCACCGGGACGCGAGGGTCTTTTCGAGCTTGTCAAGGCCTCACCGTCCGACATGCGCTACGAGAACGCACTGATCACCGCCAACGGCGATTACGTGATGCTGCACGGTCGATTCTGCAATGTCGGCCAACTCGCCGACTGGATCGTGGCAGACGTCGTAAGGATCCAAGACGGTCTGCTGGCTGAACACTGGGATGTCATCCAGGACGAAGCGACCGCCGAGGAGTCCCAAAGCGGGCTGCCGATGTTCGGCGACACCTTCCCCACCCGGGCCTGACACGAAATGCCCTCGCACCACAACCTTTCCGGGTCAGCGACTGCGCTCCCGGAGAAACGGACGCTGCAGGAGCACGTCCATCACTCACCACGAATTTGGAGGATCGACAGATGTCACGACTGAATGGCAAGGTCGCCGTGATCACCGGCGGCAGCAGCGGCATCGGCCTGGCGACGGCGCAGAGATTCGTCAACGAAGGTGCGCACGTCTTTATCATGGGCCGCCGCCCAAGCGAGCTGGACAAGGCTAAAGCGTTGATTGGGGACGGTCTGACTACCGTCGGCGGTGATGTCACCAGCAGCGCCGACCTAGACAGGCTGTTCGCGACGGTCCTCGACAATGAGGGCGGCTTGGACATCCTCGTGGCCGGCGCGGGCCGGGTGGAGCCCGAAGAGCTTGGCAAGATCACCGAGGAGAATTTCGACCGCACCTTCGAACTTAACGCCCGCGCAACGCTGTTCACGGTGCAAAAGGCGCTACCACTGATCCGCAATGGCGGCTCGGTCATTCTCGTCGGCTCGATCGCGGGCTACGTGGGTGTCCCCGGTTACACCACCTACAGCGCCACCAAGGCCGCCCTGCGTTCCTACACCCGCACGTGGACCAGGGAGTTCAACGACCGTGGCATCCGGTTCAACACGTTAAGCCCGGGCCCGATCGACACCCCCATCTTGGACGGTCAGGCCGACTCAGTGGAGGCCGCCGATGAGCTCAAGGCACAGTTCATCGCGGCGGTACCGCTGAACCGGTTGGGCCACCCGGAAGAGATCGGAGCCGCCGCACTGTTTTTGGCCTCCGATGACAGCAGCTTCGTCGCCGGAGCCGAACTGAGCGTCGACGGCGGCATGGCCCAGGTCTAGCTACCGCACCGAACCTCCGACAGTCCGCTCTGGAGAGGCTTTGGATGCGGTCGCCGCATCAACGGGCCCGATGAGCGATGCGGTGACACCCGCCTGCCATCGAGGCCCATCGCTGCTTCTCACCCATCCGACATCACAAATATGAAAGGAAAGGAGAATCGATATGCACAAACTCACCGATGCGGATCTTGATCAGTTCCTCGCCCTCACGTCCGCTAGGACAGGCAGGTCGATGACCTTCACGAACGCCAACGCAAACCCTGTCGTACCTGGTAACGAAAGGCTCGTGTGATGCGGCGCGGCGCTGTGAGCACGTTTCAGAGGTGGCAGTTCCGCGACGGGCGTCCAAATTGGTCGGCACGCCTCTTAAGCCGCTTGCTCGGCATCGCCTTTGCGGCGGGCATCGGACCAAACCAAGCTGCCACAATCGAGGTTCGAGGCCGCAAGACCGGGCGGAAGATCTCGTTTCCCATAGTTGTCGTCGCCTGTGAGGCTGACCGCTACCTGGTGGCCATGCTGGGCGACAAGACGAACTGGGTGCACAACGTGCGCGCCGACAATCATGCTGTTTTGCTGCAGGGCAGGCGCGAGAATGTGTCCTTGGTGGAGGACTTCTCCGGTAATCGCGCCGCGATCTTGCGCCGATATCTCGAGCTCGCCCCCGGCGCCCGCCCATTCTTTCCGATTGATCGCCGGGCGCCCCTAAGCGACTTCGAGGGGATCGTCGAGGAGTATCCAGTGTTTCGGGTCGCCCCAGCTGTCTGAGGCGTCGTGCCGTCCAGCGCGGTGGCGGTGCCTTGGAGCACTTCACCTCAGAACCGCCCTATCCAATCGGGGTTGAGTGTCGCCATACGGCTACGAGGCGCCCATAGGCGTCAGAGTTGGCGGACACATCGGATCTCTCGGGCAGGAGAACAGCCACCCGGTCGCTGCCCATTACCTGCAGGGTGCATCGTCAGGGCGGGAACACTGAAGTCACCCGAGATCGTCAGGTAGACGTTGTCGGCCAAGTAGTCCTGAATACGCCGCTGCGGTCGGTCGTTGCCGGGACTATTGATTAACGTCCAAATCATCACCATCATCACCATGGGTCACACCCGAACCGTTGGTCACGCCACCGGTATGTATTGTCCGAGTTATTCACTCTGCCCGGTTATTTCTGGTTGCATAATGTGCTCGACAGCAATCGGAGGATCTGGTTTGGACGCGGGGAACGATCACTGCTGCGACGTCGAGGTCGAAGGCGGCGTTGTGCATCATCCAGCCTCCGATGGTCGGCAGATGCAGGCAGATGTTGTCGAGCAGCGGTACCGGCGGCTGGTGGACCGCAGCCCCGACGCCATCGCCGTGCATGAGGGCGGCCGCGTCGTCTACATCAACCCCGCCGGGGTCCGCTGGATCGGCGCACAGTCCAGCGCTGAGCTGGTGGGACACGCGATCACCGAATTCGTGCATCCGGACTCGGTTCCCGCGATGCTGGCGCCAATCGCTTCCCTGCGGCACGAGGGGGACACATCTCCACCCTGGGAGGCGGTGATGCTGCGCTTTGATGGCACCACCCTCGACGTCGAGGCAGTATCGGTGCTGACGGTCTGGGAGGGCAGACCCGCCCATCAGGTGATCTTCCGCGATCTGTCTGCCCAGAAGGACGCCGAGGCGGCGCTGCGCTGCCAGGCGGCGCTGGCCACGCACGTCAGCGACGCGATCATCGCCACCACGTTCACCGGGATCGTCACCAATTGGAACCCGGCCGCTGAAGCCATCTACCGCCGACCCGCCGCAGGAGCACTGGCACTCCCGGTCAGCGAGGCGGTCGGCGCCCCGTTGGACCCCGCCGCGATCATCGCCCACGGCGGAATCGTTCACAGCACCCACCACGCCGCGGATGGAGCGGCACTGGCCGTGCGGGTCTCCGCCACCGCAATAAACACCGGCTATCTCCTGGTCTGCACCGACCAGACCGCCCTGCGCCGCGCCGAACAACACTTCCAAACCGTGGTGACCACACTCGACTACGGGGTTTCGATCATCGGCAGCGACGGCCGTATCGAATCCTCGAACCCGGCGGCCCAACGAATGTTCGGCGCACACGCCGAGATTCTCGAAACCCCGCCAGGCAGCAGTGCCCTCGATTTTCCCATCTACGACACCAACGGCCACCTCGTCGGTGCAGATCGGCATCCGCTCACCCAGATCGGGCAGACCGGAACCCCGATCAGTGATTACGTCTTCGGCGTCGATCGCTTCGACGGACAACGGGTATGGCTGTCCGCAAGCTATCGCCTGCTCAACCCAGACGATCCCGAGCATTCAGCGGTGCTCGTCTCACTCACCGACATCACCGCACAGCGCACCGCCAGCGAACGGCTCGCCTACGAGGCCACACACGACTCGCTGACCGGGCTGCCCAACCGCGCCTACGTTGTCACCCGGGGTACCGAAGCGCTCGAATCCGGCGGCCACCACGTCTTGGCGGCGGTCCTGTTCATCGATCTGGACAATCTCAAGACCATCAACGATTTGCTCGGCCACGACGCCGGCGACGACGTGCTACGGCGCGTGGCGCAACGTCTCCGCCGCGCCGTCCGATCCGACGACGTGGTCGCCCGGCTTGGCGGCGACGAATTCGTCGCCCTGCTGATCGGCCAGATCGCCCGCCCCGACCTCGACGCACTCGCCGAGAGAATCCAGGCGACCCTGTCGGAACCGGTCGTCATCGAGGGCGTGAGACTCCGCATCGGGGCCAGCATCGGAATCGTTGTGGTCGAGAACAACGACCCGCGCGGCGCCGCGCAGATCCTGCGCGACGCCGACACCGCTATGTACGCGGCCAAAACCACAGGCCGGGGCAAATGCCACTACTTCACCGAGCAGCTGCGAGACCGAAGGCGACGACACCCCACCAACTAACGGGACTCACTCACCGGCGCTCCGAGGGCTTGGCCGGCTCACTTCTGAAGCGCGGGGACGGGGTCAATTCCGAGAGTTTTCTACGCCAGGGTGGTGCTGAAACAAACCGTCACGGGCTGGCACTTGAGCCCCTTCCTGCTCTTGACGCCGTCAAGACCCGAGAACGAAACCACAGGCAACGAGGGGGACTGAAATGGACCGAAACGGATCGAATCTGCAGTTAGATAGGAATGTTGCCTGGTCAAGGCAAGGATTCGAGTCCCCTTGGCTTCACCGATATTTGCAGCTCGAGGTCGTATGGCCTAGGCGTCGCCGTACTGCGCTCACTTTTCGGCCGCACTTATTATCCGAGGTGTATCCCACGTGTGACCTCGCCGCGACGGTGACGAAGAACGCTCATCATCATGACGGTGCTTGCGGGAATCGCCGCTCTCGCGATGGCAACATGTGTCGGCTACTACTTCGGTCGCCGCGTGGGCTCGACGCCGTCAACCTGGAAGAAGCGAACGAGTCGGATCGCGCTGGGGAGGCTGGCGATCAGTCTGCTCGTGTTGGTGACCGCACGCCGCATCCAGCAGAGCTTCCGGGCCGGGCACACGCTCCCCGACGCGGTGCACCTCTGGGGGCTGAGACTTATTGCGCCACTTGAGCTGCTGCGCGGTAGCGTCACGCGGATGCGGTCCTATTGACGCTTGCCAGCTTGGTGAACGCGTCCCCAACGGCCAGCCCAGCGATCATCAGCGAAATCCCGCTCTTGCCAACGCGTTTAACGATCGCGACTAGGGAGGACGAAAACTGGTATGTCAGCGCTACAGGGCAAGGTCATGCTGGTGACCGGTGCGTCGTCGGGTCTTGGCGCTGAGACGGCCCGGCTGCTTTCCCGGCAGGGCGCAACGGTTTTCGGCATAGGCCGGGATACTGGACGGTTGGCCGAAGTATTCGCCGACGTGGAACACGGGTCATACGCGTCGGTGGACGTTGCTTTGGCGCAGGCCTGCAGGGACGCGGTCGAGCAGTGCGTCCGCGAGTTGGGCGGACTAGACGTCCTTATCAACATCGCCGGGCGACACCAGATGCGCCGGACGGAGTCGATGACCGACGACGACTGGGCACAAGATCTCGCGGTCAACCTGAGTGGGCCGTTCTACCTATGCCGGGCTGCACTGCCCTATCTGCTGGAGCGAGGTGGCAACATCGTCAATGTCAGCTCCATTGCCGGCGTCGAAGGCCAGGCCTACTCGGCCGGCTACTGTGCTGCCAAGCACGGACTCATCGGGCTTACTCGTGCTTTGGCGGTGGAGTACACCGCGGATCGCTTGCGCGTCAATGCAGTGTGTCCGGGCGGCATGCTTACACCCCAACTCGAACAGTTCAGTGCGCCGGACAACCCGAACTACGACCTGATCATGCGCACGGCCTCGCCACGCGGCATGATGCAGCCCCTTGACGTTGCGAATGTGATCGCTTTCCTTGCCAGCGATGCCGCAGCCGCCGTCCACGGCGCCGTCTATCGAGTCGACAACGGAAAGGGCGCCGGCTAGCACGCGTTTTGCCCGATCATGACAGGGGTTCGAGTACGGGGTGAGTTTCACCGGCGATTGCCAAGCTCAACTGTCTGCGTCGTTTTCGCTCCCAGGGCCAGGTCATGAGCGCCCAAACCGCGCCAACAATAACGACCTCTGCCAGTACGTAGAACGGCCAAGGCCCTAGAAAGTCCAGCATTGAGGCGTTGAGAGGTTTCCTGTTGAGAAAGCCGTAATCGCTTCCCGCGATTGTGTTGAAGATGAAGGTGAACGCCCCCCACGCCAGGGTCGTGATGACCGCGAAGCGGTAGCTGCGCCAACCCGGCCGCATCCCATACCCCCAGGTCAAATAGATGGCCGCCCATACAACGAGCAGGTGCAGCGCAAAGAACGTAAGGAAGCTATGGCTAGGGAAGTCTGGGGCGCTGAGATCCGGTGTGATCAGCGCCTGCGAGCTCAGGGGGAGACCCCAGTAATAGACGAGCGCGAAGGCCCATTTCCGATGCGACCGCAAGGCGTAGGCCGCGGTGAGCTCGGCGAGATCGCAGAGTTGCAGCGGCACCGAGTGGTCAATGGCTGGCTCGACCAGTTTGTAGAGCAGAGCCACGGTGAATATCGCGATGGTCAAAGCCGCCAGGACGCGGCCGAGGAGCCGGGCCTGCGATTCGGTCTGGCGGCGTCCGATCCAGACCAGCGCAGCGGACCCTATCGCGAAGACGACGAGCACGGTCCAATGTGACGGGCCGAAGGCGGAGAACTGCCGGGTCGCAGAGATCGGCGCCAAATCCGCCGGCAACGTCATCGTGATTGTCATTGTCAGTAACTCCTCAACTGTTGTGCTGCCATCTGTGCTGTCTGAAGCGTGAAGTAGTGCTGACGCAGGATGTGTCCGTTGTGCTTGACCGCCCATACTTTTGGGCGAATCTCGATAATTGCGGTCATTGGTCTAGCTCAGCTCTCACTCGTCACTTGGCCGGGGCCTTGCATCAACCATCGGCGCGCCGGGGATCAGTCGGGGATACCGCGTTTATCCCCGGTACTGGCACAGACAGGATCAGCTCGAACGATGGCTACGCAGGCCAACGCGCGGGGTGATTACCTCCGTGCGCGGCGGCAGCAGGTGTGGCCCGAGGATGTCGGGCTGATTTCGGGCGCGCGGCGACGGGTCCCGAGTTTGCTCCGCGGAGAGCTGGCAATGCTGGCGGGCGCTTGCGCCGAGTACCACGTGCGACTCGAGGTGGGCCGAGGCAAGAATCGGTCCGCGACCGAAAGGCGCTAGGCGCTCAACCGACCGTTTCCCAAAAGCGGGTGAGGGCCGCTGCGCCGCGAGCCGGATCCTGCAGCATCCACCAGTGCCCGAGCCCGTCGAGCACTTCCGTCTGGGCCCCGGCTCGTTCGGCGGCTCGACGCCGGATCGCCTGTGAGCCGACGTACGTGTCCTCGGTGGCCAGGATTGAGAGGCCAGGGCGAGCTGCTGCGCTCTCCAGCGCGCGGCCGGCCTCGGCCATCGCGGGTTGGCGCGCCGAACGGTACAGCAGCAGGATTGCTCGACCCATCTCCGGACCTTGCGCGGCGGCCAGCGAGGTCGCGATTTCGTTGGGAATGCCGAGCGTAGCCATCCGGGCGGCCCGGTCCTCAACCGTCCCGCCGAGCAATGTGTCCACTAGCTGCTCGCCGTCGCCGGATGTCTGCCACACCTGGGCCAGGTCGTGCCAGACGTAGTCGGGGTCAAACACGCCCACAATGTCGCTGGCCCAGCTGCGCACCAGTTCGGGTCGGTGCATCACCACATTGACCACGTGACCGCCGCCCCAGTCGTGACCGACGAGGTCGATCGGTTCGCCGATGTTCTCCAGCTCGCCCTCGAGCCAGTCACGGTAGGCAAGGTAGGTCGCCGAGAAGTCGTCGGGCAGCGGTGCACCGAATCCCGGCGGAGACAGCCGCACCACATCCTCGCGCCCGAGAGCATCGACCAGCGGGCCCCAGATTGCGTCAGTCTCCGGATTACCATGCACTAGAACGACAGTCATGGTGCCCTCCTTCTGTGAGCGCGATTTGAACGGTGGGCGTGCAGCTCCGACTCACGCCATAGCTTGACTCTGCCAGCATTTCAGCGCCGATGCGCGAGTTAAATTTCCGAGCGGAGCGTTCAGGCGAGGTACCCGCGGGGCAACACCGAAAAGTCAACGCACGCCGCGGCCAATACGTCGCCCTACGCTGGAGTGACCGGTGCGCCGATTTTGAGCCGTGCGCCGGCTGACGGTGCCTTCAGGCTGCCGACGTTTTCGTTGAGCAGCCATTGCGTGGTTTCGGCCTCGATGCCGTTCCAACCGGTGTGAACCGTCATCAGGGTGAGGACGCCAAGGTCGTGGCCGGCGGGAGACAGTATCCGATGATGCCAGACACTGTCGGCCTTCGATCCCGCGTGCGGCAGTACCACTGCCAGCACGTCGCCGTCACCGTCTTCGAACCGTGCAGCGCCGTCGGCGGGCACAACTTTTCCGACGGGCGTGTTCTGCCGTGTGATGATCGTGGTTCCTGCCACCGCGATCCGGAGTTCATCACCCGCGGCGTTGGAAGCGCCGCCCTTTTGTTGGGCGCGCCAATTCGGCGCCGTCGGGGGTGTTGAGCTGGATCCGCAAGGCATTCGATGTCGACCTCGTCAGCCGTGCGACAACGACCGTGGCGTCTCCCAGTATCGGCATGCCGAAATCGTAGGCCGGACGCACAGATTCGTCTGCGGTTTCAAATGCTTGGCCTACCCGATGTTGTAGAACGATTCGACGTACTCGTGCAGTTTCTTATAGAGGGGTGGAGCTTCGTAGGGCGCGGTCACGACTTCGATGTAGGCGGCGCCGTCGGCTTGCTCGGCTGTCTTGAGTGCATCGTCGAGCTCGACGCAGGTGCTGACCCGCGCGGTGAACCATCCCTGACAGCCCAGCGCGTGGGGAAGCTCGGCGTAGTTCCAGGCTGCGATGTCGTTGTAGGCCAGGGCCATGTCCTTGCATAGCATTCGCTCGCTGAGGTAGCCGGAGTTGTTGAGCACGAAGATAATTGGGCGCAGCCCACGCCGACCGAACTGGCCGATCTCCTGAGCGGTCATTTGGTGAGAACCTTCGCCGGTAATCAGGATCAGTCGACGACCCGGAGCGCCGATCGCGGCGCCGAACGCCGCCGGAGTCGCCCATCCGATTGAGGCCCAGAGGGTTTGGTTATGAAACTCGGCACCTTTGGGTAGTTCCGCGAACGCCAATCCCAGCGAGGACGTTCCGGTGTCGGTGATGATCAAGTCATTGGGCCGCAAGAAGTTCGCCCAGCGCGGGTAGAGGGCGTCGGCGGTGATCGGGTCGTCACCACCGTTCACGATCGGTCCCAGCGTCCCGGGCGCGATGGCGGGTCGCTGAAAACTGTTGGTGATACGTCCGACCAGCCCTGACAGAATGTCGCCGATCTCCACGTCGCGATAAACCCTGCCACCCACGGTGGTGCGGTGATGGTCGATATTGATCGTCTTATCCGGGTCTAGCCGAACGGTGTTCCCCGCGGTGTTGCCGTCGCTCAGCATGGCGCCGATCATCACCACCACATCGCACGACTCGACGAACGCGCGCACCGGCTCTTCCATCAGCCGGCCGGCGTACATGCCGATGTAGCCGGGATGGTCCTCCCCAAGCACCGACTTGTCGGCAAACATCGTCGCGAAGGGCAAGCCCGAGGCGTCGACGAACGCCGCCGCAGCACCCTGCAAACCCAGCCGCCTCAGCAGCACCCCGGGCAGCACACATGCCTGACCGGCGTCGCTAAGCGCAGTGGCCACCGCGTCGGTCGCCGCGGCCAGCGACCCTGGATCGCTGACGGGCAATCTCAGCGGTGGCGCGCCCCCGAGCATGGGCGTACTCGCCACGTCGCTGGGAAACGCCATGTACACAGGCCGCCGATGATAGGTCGCCTCGGCAATGAGCCGTTCGGTCTCCGCCGCCGCGTTCTGCGGCGTCATGGTCGCACTTGCGCACACCACCGATTCCGCCATCGTGCTGAACAGGTCGAATTCCCCGTTGCCCAGCGTGTGGTGCACCAGCGCCCGCCCCTCCTGCGTCGGCAGGTTGGGCGTACCGACCAAGTGAAAAACCGCAAGATTCTCGGCGTATGAACCGGCGACACCGCTCATCGCGGCGAGTTCGCCCACCCCGTACGTGGTGCACAGCGCGCCGACGCCGCGCATCCGGGCATACCCATCAGCGGCGTAGGCAGCGTTGAGCTCGTTGCAGCATCCGATCCAGTTGATCGCCGGGTGCTCGACGATCGCGTCATTGACGGGAAACGCGTAATCCCCGGCGACGCCGAAGACGTCGTCGACGCCAATCTCTTTGAGTCGCCCCAAAACATGTTGAATGACGGTTTCGGCCATACATCATTGTCAAGCGATCGGTCGACGCTCACAAGCGTCAAACGACTCTTTATCTGAGGCGGATGTCGCCCACATCGATGGACACCATGAGCTCGTCGGGCAACGGCCGGCCGCTCTCGTCGCACCGGTACGCCCGGCGCTTGGAAGGCAGCTTGATTCCGTCGGCCTCCACGATGTCGTAGACGTATTGGATCGCAGCGAACCCGCCGGCGACGTCGACACAGTAGTCGTGACGGCGCAGCAGGTAGTCGCTGCCGAAGTAGAACTCCTGTAGGGAGCTGTGGCTAGCGAACTGGTCGGGGAAGTGCGCCTGCAGTCCAAACCAGCGCTCGCCGTTTTCCTCGACGGGATCGATTTCGGAGACGGTGAACCCAGGCAGCGTCATCAGGAACGGAGTGGTCAAATATGTCCACAGTGCGTAACCGTTGAAGTAGCCACGTTGCAATGGATCCCACGGTGTTGTCAAGCTGTGGCCGGCGAACGATTCTCGCGGATTGACTCGTTCGGCGACCACGCGGCCGTCAAGCTTTTCTATGGCGATGCGTCGCGGCGTGAAGTCGGTTCTCTGGTCTGCGGCACCAAACGGCTGCACCGAAGCCCATTCACGCTGTAGCGCAACAGTCATCCGCCGCGGCGTAGGATCCTGCGGTTGGCCCTTGATCTCCCATAGCTTGCCGCCACTGATGATCGTCGCCTCGATGGAGCTGAATTCGCGCCACCGGTCCAGCCCTCCGTGCGCCGTCAGCGCGGCGTCAAACAGGTCAGCCTTGCCGGACATCGTTCGATCGTAGGCCTCAAGGGTGTCCCTGCCAGTACCACGTATCAATTGGGATTGGCTGCGGATCCGTTCGACGGAATTTCGCACGCGTGGGGCGCGCTCATGGTGGCGACATCGCACCAAACCTTTGTAAGAGAGGAATAACTCATGTCCGTGATCCACTTCCACGCGGCGACCACGTCGACCCCCGAGCAATTCATCGCCGGGCTCACCGATTTCGGACCGGGCCGGTCGAAGATCTTCAAGAACAGCGCCGATTCGTATCTGATGGTGCACAACAAGGGCCCCCATCAGGCCGACGTCACCGAGGGCTCGGGCGGCATCTGGGAAAGACTGCAGTACAACTGGTCCGATCCCAGCCACGTCGAGCTCACGACCACCGACTCCAACGTGTTTGGCGGCGCATCGGGCTACACCTACACCCTCACGCGGAGGCCCGACGGAACGACCGACGTCGACGTCGTCATCGTTCGCGAGGGCAAAAACCTCAAGGGGCGGGTGCTGTCGGGCGTGCTTGGAACCATCGGCAAGCGCTCCCTGGGCAAGGCGTTCTCCAACAGCGTCAGGGCCATCGAAGCCCGGAGCGCGGCGAACGCTGCTGGAGGATCTGCGGCGGCGTCTTGATCGCTTCGCGAGGTCGAGGCGCAGCCAGACCCCGCCAGTGAGGACACGAGGAAAAGAGCGAACAATGCTCAACGCAGCCTACGGAATGCTGGCAATGCTGCCGGTGGCTTTCTGGGTCGGCCGGGTACGCGATGGTGTCGCGATGACCGCAGGCTGGCCCGGTCCGATCGCCGAATCAGCAAGCAGCACTATTGATCCCGACGCTAGGTACGACGCGCGGCCAATGGCGAACTTGCAACGATGGTCAAACCATTACGTGCCAAACGGGCGCAAAAGCGCGGTGAGCATGAAGAATTCAAAGCCTGGCTACATATAACCGCGAAACCACTTTGATGAAGTCTGTCGGCCATCCTGATGGCCAGAAGATGATTGTCTATGAATTAGGTTGCGATACACCACCATTAAGGCCGTCTTGACGATCAACCACAGGGAGTTGTCCGAACGTGCCTGGCACATCTTTGCGGGAGTGCTGAGCGCGCTCGCCGACATGGTGGTCATTGCCCTGCCGATCAGCTCGATCGTGGTCCTCGCGTTCGTCGTCGGGGCATGGCTGGTTGTCATCGGGACCACACAAATTGTGTGGGCGCTTATGGCGCGCAAGGCAGCCGCCAAAGTCGAGCGGCCTCGGCGACATGGAGAACCACAAGTCATCGTCGATTAGGCGGATGCCTACAATGACGTGCACTGCAGTAGCAGTCCGGTCACCCGCAGACAGGACACCCCGTGGGGGCGGACGACCCGTCTTTCCTTGACCAAACCGGCGACGACCTGCTCAACGCGCGTCGCCTGCTCGCCGAAAAACCAGGTCCACAAGATTATTTCGACCAGATGATCGCCCTGTAACGAGACCAGCTCAACGGGGGACGAGGCGACCGACATCGCGGTGAGCGGGTTACGTGAAGCGGCCGGCAGTGATCCAGATGACCCGCGCGTGCGGTCGTTGATCGATGAATTATCCGCCGCCAGTGAGCGATTCAGGGAGCTCTGGGCACGTGCGGATGTCGGGTATCGCGTGGGCGTCCTCCACATGCGCCACGCTGTGGTCGGTGATCTCTATCTTTACCGAAACCGGTTCAACATCCCGCACTCTGGTGGTGGTCAGCACATGCTGACGTATCGCGCCGAACCGGGCAGCGACTCGGCCAAAGCGCTAGACGCGCTGCGGTCGCTCGGCTAAGGCCCAAATACTTCTTGCGGACCTAATCCATGGCCAGCTCATGCCCCTCGTTGAGGCCCGGTCCAGCTGCGGCGCCGAGGCGTTGCCGGAAAGCCGGGACGCTGTAGCCGATCACCGCCGCGTCGGTACGGGCACGCACGGTTGCGGAGCGCGGCAAGCCGAACAGCGGGCCGACCTCGCCGAAGTAGTCGCCGGCCTTGGCGACTCGGAGCACTTTGTGGCTGCCACCCGGTCGTTGGCGAACCATCTCCAGCTCGCCTTCCGAGACGGTGTAGATCAAATCAGCCAGCGCGCCTTGGTTGAATAGAACCGTTCCTGCCTTGAGCTGAATCGTTTCGTGCGCGCGGTTGACCAAGGTGGTCGTCGGCACCATCTCGATCACACGATCGGCCAGCGGCAGCAACCGGGGGTCGTGGGTGGCCACGACAACCATGCGGTCGCCGGTCGCTAGGCTGCGGATCAGCCGAAGCATCTCTTCGACCTGGAGGTAGTCGAGATGTGCGGTCGGTTCGTCAGCCAGGATCAGCGGCGGATCGAGTGCGATCGCGCGCGCCACGGCTACCCGTTGTTGTTGGCCGCCGCTGAGATCACCGGGACGATGGGTCATCCTGTCCTGCAAGCCAACACGGGTCAGCAGCTCCTCGGCGCGCTCACGCGCGGCGCGGCGCGAGACTCCGGCTGCGCGCAGCGGCACAAGGACGTTCTCCAGCGCCGTCAGGCTTGGCACCAGGTTGAACGCCTGGAACACGATGCCAACCTTGTGGCGCCGGTATTGCGACATCGCTCGACGGTTTAGCGAGGTCACGTCCACGTCGCCGACAGTGATCTGGCCGGACGTGGGTGTCAGGAGTCCGCCGAGGCACGACAGCAATGTCGTTTTCCCACAGCCGCTGGGGCCGAGCAGGATCGTTAACGAGCCGTCGTCGAGTTCAAGGTTGAGGTCGTCGATCGGGCGGATTGCATTGCCGCCGCTGGAGTATTCGACGACGAGGTTCTGGGTGCGCAGACCGACCATGATTAGGGACCTCCAAATGCGAGTGCTGGATCGACGGTGGCAGCCCGCTGGACTGCCGTGGCGCTGGCCAACATCCCGACCCCGACGGCGATTACCGCCAGGAGCGGGTAGGCCGAAGCGGGCTCGATGACGTTCATTGGAAACAGGGGTGCGAGCAGGCGCGAAAGTCCTGCGCCGAAGCCGGCCGCTAGGACGGCCACGACGATCGCCTGTAGCACCAGGCCGGCGAGGACCGATCGCGTCGCAACGCCGATCGCCTTGAAGACCGCGAAGTCCCGCATGCGCTCCAGCGCGGACAGGTAAACGACGCCGCCCACAATCAACGCCGCAACAATCCACAGCAGAATGGCGACGATTCTGATCGCCTGGACCGCAATTTTGGTCGGCCGCATCAGGTCGTCGACCGCAACGGTGCGGTTGACAACCCGGTAGCCGTCGGGGATCTGCGACAGTGTGCCGCGAATCCCGATCGATGAGATGAGCGGCTGGCCGCCGAACTCCAGTTGTTGTACACCTTCGGTCGTCACGAAGAGGTTCGGTGTCTTTGCCAGCGCGGTGGAATTGTTCACGATGCCGACGATCAGCAGTTTGCGCGATCCGACCTCGAGCTGCTCGCCAATCTGGCGGCCAATCGTGCTCGACACTGCCAGCTCATCGGGGCTTGACGGTGCCCTGCCCTCGGACATCGCCGGCATACCCGGGCCGCCCGCCGGTGCGCCGAACATGGCCCCCGGGTGCGTTGCGTCGCCGTTTTTGAACGTCGCCCCCTTGTACGCGAGCGGAGCTGCGGCCACAACGCCCGGGGTGGCGGCGACCACTTGCAGTTCTGCCGCCGGGAACGGTGCGGAGCCCAGGAATGGGCCGGTCGCACCGGACTTGATCAAGAACATGTCGACGCCGAGGGAATCGACGGTGCGCTCATCCTCTACGCGGAATCCGTTGGCGAGCCCGGTGAGGACGAGCGTCATCGCGAATACGAGGCCCGTGACGACGATCGCGATCACGAAGCGCCATCTGCGCCAGTGCATGTCACGCAATGCGGTGAATAACATGATTAACGCCAACCTTTCCGCGTCCGCTGCGAATGCCACAGACGTCTGTGGTAACTGAAATATCTTGCCGCGGTGTCTGTCTCGCTGTGTTTTTGAGGAGCCCTTTTCGGCTCACGGACGATGGCGACGTATAGCGTGATGAGCACGCCAATAGTGGTTAAAACAGCCGCAGTCGTTGGTATTGCCTGAATCCATAGCGACGTTCGATTGTGAACGTGCGCTGTGCCCTGCGCGGTGATACGCGTCAAAAACACCAGGGCGTCAGCGATGTTGACCAGGTCATGCTTGAGCGCCTTCGTCGCGGTCAGCCCACCCAAACCCGAACCGATGGCCACGACGCGATGTCGCCAGCCACTCCCGTGTGCGGTGTCGGGCATCGCTGTGACGGTCATGGCATCCTCTCCGTTCAGTCGTTTGGTGAAGCTCTCAACATCGCGGCCACTTGACTGGCTGGTTGGTCGATCGGCCGGGTCTTACGTCCACCATGAGTGCGCGGAACACAAAGTGGGGATGCCGTATTTATCCCTAGTAGTGGCAGGGACAGGATTGGCTCGTGTAGCCGCCTGGCGGCCCGAACCCGCGCACCAGAGATTGACGACGGGTGCGGTAACCAAGTCACTGCGAATAGCACGTATCGACAGGACCTGGCTGCCAGTCCAATCGCAGGAATTCGGGACTCGTGCGGTGCGTCATGAAGGTCGTAGCGCAGGTCGAATGGCTAGTGATCGACCAGCTCGTCTAGTCCCTCGGCCGCTGCGTCTAGAACGGAGTGATCCCAGCGGCCGATGATCGGGTTTGCCAGTTGGTGTAGGTACCTCGTGGCGTTGATGTCCAGCCGCAGGGCCTGCGCGAGCGCCGCTACAACCTGAGGCGACGGATTCTTGTCGCGGCCCACCTCCAGACGCAGGTCGTACTCTGCGCTGATGCCCGCCAACATCGCCAGCTCGTCGCGGCGCAAACCCGCGATGCGTCGCCGCGCGCCGGGAACCAGCCCGACATCCTCGGGCCGCACTTGCTGGCGCCGCGCACGCAGGTAATCACCCAGCGCGTTGGCTTTCGGCGCCATGACTTATTCCCTGCCAGTACCGCTGGTGGACGCGGCCGACAGCGATCGCAGCTCCTCGAGCGCTCCAGCGGAGTCGCTGCCCGGCTCGGCGCGAAACATCACCACGTGGTCCCCGCCGGGATACGGAGCGTTGAGCCGGTGGGTGTTCAGATAAAGGTCGCCGACTAGCGGATGACATAGGTGGCGGATTCCCAACTGGTAACCCACGCCTGTGCCGGCGCACCACAGTTCGCGGAAACGTGCGCTGACCGCGCACAGCTCATCTGTCAATGCCCGCACGCGTGAGTCGTTCGTACTCGCACCGGCGAGTTCCCGCAAACCACCCACCACGCTAGCGGTCGCCTCGTCCCAATCAACGTAGAGCTCGCGGGCGGCGGGGTCTAAAAAGCGCCAGCGCAGGAAGTTTTGTCCCGGTGTGAACTCTGGTGACAGGGCGCGGGCAAGCGGATTCGCCGCCAACACATCCAGGTACTTGTTGGCCATGAAGGCTGGCATCAAGAACTGATCGACTACTTTTGCTAACGCGTATGCCCGTGCCGTCTCTAGATCGGACATATCCGATCCGGTCGGGTTGGCCAGCTTGTGCAGGTGCTGCGTGGCCTTGATGTCCAGACGCAGCGCCCGCGCCAGCGCCTCAACAACCTGAGCCGACGGATTCGTGTCGCGACCCACTTCCAGTCGCAAGTAGTACTCGGCGCTGATGCCCGCCAGCATTGCCAGCTCCTCGCGGCGCAAACCCGCAACGCGTCGGCGCGCGCCGGGAACCAGCCCGACATCCTCGGGCCGCACTTGCTGGCGCCGCGCACGCAGGTAGTCACCCAACGCGTTGGCCTTGACAGCCATCACTGGAGCTTAAGCCTGTCCCTGCCGGTACCGGGGATAAAGGCGGTATCCCCGACCGATCCGCGCCGCGCCGATAGTTTACGTAAGGCCCGGTCGAGTGGCGAGTGACTTCGCCAGCCGGCCCCGCGAATGCCAGAGCGTTCGCTCAGCCAATGAGCAGAGGATGCCATGACCATCACAGTGACGTTGCCGACGACGCCCCAACCTTATCTGGAGCGCGGGCTGCTGCCGGCCGATTTCTACGCCTATGAGGAGCTGCTGTCAGATTCGGAGCGGGAGAAGGTCGCCCGTATCCGCGAATTCTTCCGTACCGAGGCTGCGCCGATCGTCGACGACTACTGGCTGCGGGCCGAGTTTCCGCACGAGCTCGTCAAGGGGTTCGCGAAGCTGGGCCTGCTGGACTGGGCCGATCCTGATTCGACTGAGCCCGCGCCGAGCAACCTGATGACGGGCATCACTGCGATGGAGATGGCGCACGCCGATCCGTCGCTGTCGGTGTTCTTCGGGGTGCACTCGGGGCTGGCGATGGGCAGCATCATCACCTGCGGGTCCGAGGAACAGAAGCGCCGCTGGCTGCCCGCAATGAGCCGCTTCGAAAAGATCGGCGCGTTCGCGTTGACCGAACCGCACGGCGGCTCCGATGTGGCGGGCGGCATGGAGACCACCGCCCGTCGCGACGGTGACGAATGGGTCATCAACGGCGCCAAGCGCTGGATCGGGAACGCCACGTTCGCCGACGTGGTCGTGGTGTGGGCTCGCGATGTCGGGACGAACCGCGTGCTGGGCTTCGTGGTCGAGAAGGGCACACCCGGGTTCACCGCGACGAAGATCGAGAACAAGTTCGCGCTGCGCATCGTGCAGAACGCGGATATCGTGCTCGACGAGTGCCGGGTTCCTGAGGCCAACCGGCTGCAGAACGCGAACTCGTTCCGGGACACCGCCGAAATCCTGCGCCGGACGCGGAGCGGTGTGGCATGGCAGGCGGTAGGCGTTCAGTTCGCCGCGTACGAGCTGGCGCTGCAGTATGCCAAGGAGCGCACGCAGTTCGGCCGCCCCATCGGTAAGTTCCAGATGGTCCAAGACCTGCTGGTCAAGATGCTCGGCAACGCCACGGCGTGCGCGGGGATGATGGTGCGCCTGGCCCAGTTGCAGCACGAGGGTGTTTACCGCGACGAGCAGTCCGCGCTGGCCAAGGCCTACTGCACGGTGCAGATGCGCGACACCGTGCACTGGGCACGGGAGCTGTTCGGCGGCAACGGCATTGTGCTGGACTACAACATCGGCCGCTTTGTCGCCGACTCCGAGGCGCTCTACTCCTACGAGGGCACCCGCGAGATGCAGACGTTGATCGTCGCAAAGTCCGTCACCGGCCTGAGCGCATTCGTCTAAGGAGACGACAACAATGACAACGCAACCAACGCAATCCGTGTTCTCTGGCCTGAAAGTTGTTGAGCTGGCGAGCTTTATCGCCGCCCCCGCAGCAGCAACGATGCTGTCGGACTTCGGGGCCGACGTCATCAAGGTCGAGGCGCCAGGGATGGGCGACCCGCAGCGCCTGCTGAGCTCGGTCCCGCCGAGCCCGGCGGCGCTGGGGAACTACAGCTGGCACTTGGCCAATCGCAACAAGCGCGGAATGTCGATCAACCTGAAGTCCGAAGGCGGGACGCAGATTCTCAAGCGCCTCGTCGAATGGGCCGACGTGCTGATCACCAACTTCCCGCACGGTACCCGCGAGGGATTGCACCTGGGCTACGAGGAGGTGTCGTCCTGGAACCCGCGGATCATCTACGCCGACATCACCGGATTCGGCGATGCCGGCCCGGACGCCAAGTTGCCCGGGTTCGACCTGACCGCCTTTTGGTCGCGCAGCGGGCTGTTGGCTGCCACGCGCGACGCCGGCGCCGCGCCAACGTCTCCAGTGTGGGGCAGTGGGGATTACACCACCGCCGTCGCGATCTACGCGGCGATCACCACAGCGCTCTATCACCGCGAACGCACCGGGCGGGGTGCCAATGTTGGCACGTCCCTTCTGGCGACCGGGGTGTGGGCGACGGGAACGCTGGTCTCGGCGGCGTTGGCCGGCGCCAAGCCGTACGAACTGAATGACCGCAACAAGCCGGTGAACGCGCTGACGAATCCGTATCAGTCTGGTGACGGCCGCTGGATCATGCTGGCCGCCAGGCGATCGGCATGGCCGGTATTGGCCAAGGCCATCGGCCGATCGGACCTCCTGGCCGATCCACGCTTCAGCGACGCCGCGGCTGTCGGCCAGCACGCCGCTGAATTGGCCGCCCTGCTCGACGCCGAATTCCGTGCCCAGCCCCTGGCGCATTGGAAAAAGGTCCTCGACGCGGCTCGCATCCCCTACGGCGTCATCAAGACGCCCGAGGAAGCGGCCGAGGATCCGCAGCTGCGTGCCGCCGAAATCGTCGTTCCGATCGAGGATGCCGCCGACCTGGACTACACGGTCAACAATCCGCTCACCCTTCGCGGGATGGCACGGGTACCGGCGCGGCGCGCACCCGAGCACGGAGAGCACAACGCCGAAATCCTCGCACAGCTGGGATTCAGCGCGGATGACGTTAACCAACTACAGGCCCAGGGAGCGATTCCCGCTGCCGCAGAACAGGAACAGTGAAATGACCACAACTGAAGTATCGACGGAGCTGGTGCTCACCGAGCGCCAGGACGCCGTCCTGACGATCACCATCAACCGGCCGGCACAACGCAACGCCGTCAACCGCGAGGTCGCCGTCCAAGTGGCGTCCGCCCTGGATCTGCTGGATTCCGATCCGTCGTTGTCGGTGGGCGTGCTCACCGGCGCCGGCGGGACGTTCAGCGCTGGCATGGACCTCAAGGCGTTCGCGAACGGACAGACCCCAATCCTTCCCGGTCGTGGATTCGGCGGCGTCACCCAAGCTGTGGTGCGCAAGCCGCTGATCGCAGCTGTCGAAGGCTGGGCGCTCGGTGGTGGTTTCGAGATGGCGCTGGGCTGCGACCTGATCGTTGCCGCCGAAGACGCCAAATTCGGGCTGCCTGAGGTCAAACGCGGACTCATCGCCGGCGAGGGCGGGGTGATCCGCCTGCCCCAGCGCATCCCCTACCACGTCGCCCTCAAGGTGCTGCTCACCGGCGAGCCGCTCTCGGCCGTCGATGCCAAGCAGTACGGGCTGGTCAGCAAGCTGACCGCTGCCGGGGCGGCACTGCAGGTGGCCCATGGGCTCGCCCGGCGCATCGCCGCCAACGCACCCCTGGCCCTGGCCAGAGTCAAAGAAGTCCTGCGAGAAACGCAGGGCCTCAACGACGCCGACGCGTTCGCCCGCCAATCCGAGAAGGCACACAGCCTGATCGACAGCGAGGACGCGCACGAAGGAGCGCTGGCGTTCGCCGAAAAACGTGCACCCGTCTGGCGCGGGCGCTAACAACCAACCGAACTGAAGGAGTAACAATCATGTTTTCGCCAAAAGCGGTGCGTCGCATCGCAATCGTCGGTACCGGCACCATCGGCGCAAGTTGGGCGGCGCACTATCTCGGCCGAGGCTTCGATGTCACGGCCACCGATCCGGCGCCAGGAGCCGAGGCAGGTCTGCGTTCCTATGTCGAGGGTGCATGGCAGGGGGTGAAGACGCTGGGCCTGGCGCCCGACGCATCACCGGACCGACTGAAGTTCACCGCCGACCTGAAGGAGGCCCTCGCCGAGGCAGACTTCGTTCAGGAAAACGCACCGGAACGCCCGGAACTGAAGGTCAAGCTGTTCGCCGACATCGACGACGCCACACCGCCCGACGCGATTATCGCCTCGAGCTCCTCGGGCATCACGATGAGCGTGATGCAGGCCGAGTGCCGGCGTCCGGAGCGGACGGTGATCGGCCACCCCTTCAATCCTCCGCATGTGATCCCGTTGGTGGAGGTCGTCGGTGGGACGAAAACCGCACCACAAACCATCCAAGACGCGATGGTGTTCTATGCCGCGATCGGCAAGAAGCCCATTCACCTGAAGAAGGAGCTGCCCGGCCACGTCGCAAACCGCCTGCAGTCGGCGCTGTACCGGGAGGTGGTCTACCTGATCAGTCAAGGAGTGCTCGACGTCGCCGACGCCGACGACGCGGTGTCGTGGGGCCCCGGCCTGCGTTGGGGCGTCATGGGGCCCAACCTGTTGTGGCACCTCGGCGGCGGCCAGGGCGGCATCCAGCACTTCATGGACCACTTGATGCCTCGCATGGCAGCCGGTTGGCCGGGGCTGGGCAACCCGGAGCTGACCCCGGAGCTGGCGCACCAGATCGTCAAGGGCGTCCTCGAGGAGGCGGACGGCCGGTCGATCGAGGAGCTTGCCGCAGAGCGCGACGAGATGTTGTTCGGGTTGATGGCGGTGCGCGCCGAGTACGGGTCATCCTGCGGGACGAACGCCTGAAACACTTTGTGCCGTAAGGAGAACACGATGCTGAACGTGATCTATGAGGTGCTGGCGATGGTGCCCATGACATTCGGTGTCGCAGGTTACGTGCTGGTGTCACGTCACTGAGCGGTGCCGAACGTCAGCATCGCACCGCTTGCGTGCCAAACATGTTGACACACTTGCTTATCAGAAAGGACCACAACGATGACTAATTTGACTCCGAAGTTATTTGCGCTCGAGGCCAGCGGCGGCGGACGGCTGTTTTCCATCAACCCCGACGGCTCCGACAAGACGTCTATCGTCACCGGATGCCCCGTCCCTGATGGTGTCGCGGTCGACGTTCAGGCGGGCCACATCTACTGGACCAACATGGGCGTGCCGTCGGCCAACGATGGCTCGATCGAACGTGTCGACCTCGACGGGGGCAACCGCACGACGGTCGTTCCCAGCGGGGGCACCTACACCCCGAAGCAGCTTCATTTCGATGCCGCGAGCCGCAAGCTGTACTGGTCGGACCGGGAGGGCATGCGGGTGATGCGCTGCGACCTCGACGGTTCCAACGTCGAGACTCTCGTGCAGACCGGTCAGGGCGATCAGGACCGCCGCGACGAGACGAACTGGTGCGTCGGGGTCGCCGTCGACCACGTCGGCGGGCATCTCTACTGGACGCAGAAGGGCCCCAGTGATGCCGGCCTCGGCAGGATCCTGCGGGCCGGACTCGACCTTCCCGCAGGCGAATCCGCTGCGAGCCGTAGCGACGTAGAGGTGGTGTTCAAGGACCTCCCTGAGCCGATCGACCTCGAAATCGACCACACGACAAGGATCTTGTATTGGACCGACCGTGGAGACCCGCCGCATGGCAACACTGTCAACCGGGTCCCATTGGTCGACATCGGCTGCACTGAACCAGAAATCGTGGCGACCCACCTGATGGAAGGCATAGGGATCGCGCTCGATCCAGCTCACAATCGCATGTTCGTTACCGACTTGGGGGGCAACGTGTGGGCGGCTGCCCTGGACGGAACCGGCCAGCGCCCGATCCGCGCCCTGCAAGGCAACCTCACAGGTATCGCCTATGCCGAGCTGCCCGACGGGAGCCGGACATGAGCACGCTCCCCGGTACTGCAGACGAGAGTGGCCCACCCAACCCGATGCAGCGGTCGAGGCCGCGTAACACGACTAGGAGAGAGAGATGAGTTTCAACGTGCCAACCGACTTCGCAAGCCGGCCGGTGGCCGTCATCGGCGCCGGCACCCTGGGGCGGCGTATCGCGCTGATGTTCGCCGCGCATGGCGCTGAGGTGAACATCTATGACCTCGACCAAGCACAACGCCACGCCGCCGTCGACTACGTGACGCAGAACCTTCCCGCGTTGTCGGATGGAATTACCGGTATTGTGCCGGGCCGGGTTTTGGCTCAGGCCGACATCGCCGACGCGGTACGCAACGCATGGCTGGTCATCGAAGCCATCCCCGAACGACTCGAGCTCAAGAAGCAGATCTTCGGACAACTCGACGAACTCGCCGCCGCCGACGCCATTTTGGCCAGCAACTCCTCGTCGTATGCCAGCCGCATGTTCTTGGACAAGGTCCACCGTCCCGAACGCGTGCTCAACATCCACTTCTACATGCCGCCAAAACAGAATGCTGTCGACGTCATGTCTTGTGGCAAGACCGACCGCGACGTCATCGACTTCGTGCTGGCGACCTTGCCGCGGTTCGGGCTGTATCCATTCGAAGCGCGCAGGGAGAGCACCGGTTTCATCTTCAACCGGGTGTGGGCCGCGGTGAAACGCGAAAGCCTGGAGGTCGTTGCCGAAGGCGTGTCCACACCACAAGAAGTCGACCGGATGTTTCAAATCAACACCGGCTCCGCCGCCGGCCCGTTTCGGATGATGGATCAGGTCGGCCTGGATGTCGTTTTGGACATCGAAGAGCACTATTGCGCTGAGCATCCGGAGTACCCGGAAGGGCCCCGCCGGCTGCTACGCAGTTATCTGAAGCGAGGTCGGCTGGGGGTCAAGTCCGGCTCTGGGTTCTACGACGATTACCCAAGCCCGACCCAGTCACGGGTCGATTCCTAACCCGTGGAGAGCTGCAGTGACAAATCACGATCTACTGTCCGTGGCGCCCATCAGCGCACAACGCACAACAGATGTTGTCAATCAAACGTCGCTTTGGCTTTCGGAAATCCAAGCGATTTCGGCGGTTGCAACCACTGTCGGCGTTCTCATCGCACTATATGTAGCCGCGATCCGGGAGCCCAGAAAAGCAGCCGCAGAGAGCAGACGCCACAAGGCACAGATGGATGCGCTCCGGCGAGCGCATCGGAAACGTGTTACGGCTCAAGCTCGAAAGGTAATTCCCTGTTGTGTGAGAACCCCGATGTTTGGTGGTTCGTGGTGGACGGTCGGTATCGACAACGCAAGCAACGCAATGACGACGATCCTTGCGGTCGAGGTCCAAGCCATAGATAGGAACGGTTTGGAAGTGCCCGATGGCTGCAAGCAAGTCGACAACACTACGACGCTTGATCAAGTTTTCGATCGGTCCATCCTTGCGGCGCTATCGGGATCGTTAGACGGCGGTCTTCAACAGCCGCCATTCGGCGAGATGGCTTTGGCGGGTGCTTCGCAGCAGCGAAGTAGCCGAAAACCGCAAGCGCTCACACAAGCATTGCGGGACGCTTTGATTGGTCACTTCGCCACAGAGTGGCAGCGCGTCCTGCCGCCCCATCAGCACACCGTGATGGCCTACACAACCACGAGGCCGGATTACACGCTGAGCGTCACAATTGACTACGAAGACGAAGCCGGTTACCAATGGCGGCGAACGGATGGCAGCCAGCCGAAACTCCTGGGTAATTGACCGCTACCGTCCGCCAGCGCTCCCGCTACTGGCCTGCGAGAGGTTCGGCTCCGTCGGGCACATCAGAGTCTGCTTGAATCCGACCACTCGACGACTAGCGTCGCTTCGGTTGCCTACCACTGGGGTTTGCCAACCTCGGCCGGTTCGCTGCCGCACACACGCCCCGCTACGACGAGCCCCCGGCAGTGACACTGCGGCGCCGGGCTTATCGGGGAACTCAATCGAATGTCCGACATACCGGGTGAAGTCCTTGGGATGTAGTCCCGGTCTCGCCCAGGAGCCGTCGACTGCCTGGCTCCTTGCCAATATGAATTAGAACGTGTTCTAGTTGGACGGTGATGGGCGCTCGCCGCAGTCCGTTCCGAGCCGACCTCCTGCGGGAGAAGGTGGCATTAGTCACCGGCGGCGCTACCGGCCTCGGCCTGGAAGTCGCCCGGGTGCTGGGCAGTCACGGCGCTCGCGTCGCCATCTGCAGCCGGAAGGAAGCCAATCTTCAAGCTGCGGTTGCGGCATTGCGGCAAGAGGGGATTGAGGCCTCCTACGGCATCTGCGATGTCCGCCGTCACGACGAGGTGACGGCGGTCGTCGAGGAAGTGTTGCGAACGTTCGGTCAACTCAACATCGTCGTGAACAATGCCGCCGGCAACTTCCCCGCCCCGATCAGCGGCCTCAGCCCAAACGGATTCAAAGCCGTGGTCGACATCGACCTTCTCGGCACGTTCAACGTATCTAAGGCAGCCTACGAGCTATGGCTGCGTGATCACGGTGGCACCGTGGTGAACATCAGCGCGGCGATCCAATACCGCGGCATGGCACTACAAGCGCACGTCGTTTCGGCCAAGGCCGGCATTGACGCGCTGAGCCGCGCCTCGGCGATCGAATGGGGCCCCAACGGTGTTCGGGTCAATATCGTCGCTCCCGGGGCGATGTCAGGAACCGAGGGCGTCAAGAGAATCGCCGGCGATGACCGACACCGCACCATCCAGAATCCGCTCAGGCGCCCCGGTTCGACCACCGAGGTTGCCGAAGCGGTGCTGTTCCTGGCCAGTGATGCAGCGTCCTACATAACGGGAGCGACATTGGTCGTCGACGGCGGCGGTTGGCTGACAGCCAGTGGCATCCCGGATTTGCCTGGCTACCAATGACTACCGCCGCATAAAGGTGGTTCCTTCGGATCTCGCGGCTCCCCAGGTCGGGTATTCCGGCGGCCGCCCGCCCGCACCGGCCTCGGCCGATTAGGTATTTTGCCTCGATTCGCATTAGTCTTGCGCGCGGCTCATTGTCGACTGAGGAAAAACCCATGCCTATTCAGCCCACTCTGCGACGGGCACAATCGCCGCGCCTCGCTCATCGTGTGAACTTCCCGAAGGTCGGTCAGTGCTTTGACATCGAAGTCACTCGCGAGACCGATGGGTGGCTCATTTGGATCCCTGAGATCGGCGGGGTTGCCCGCGCTGGCCGTCGGGCGACGGTGGAGTTAGTGGCGCGAGAATGTATCGCCGTCCGCACGGGCATCCCGATCGGTTACGTCACCATCTTTGTCGCGAGAGAGACCCGTTAGCGCCGCGATCGCCAGTGCGACGCTGAAGCGGTCGCCGTAGCCAGACGGGTCAGATCTTCACGGTCAGCGGCCAAACCTTCCAGATGTCGTCGCAGTACTCGGCGATGGCGCGATCTGACGAGAACTTGCCGCTGCGTGCGGTGTTCAGGATGGACATACGCAATTGGCGTCAGTTACGTGAACGCAAGCCCACGTACTGGCGACGAAGAAGCGTTCCGGCAGGGACGCAGGCGGGGTCAGACGGGCATAGCTGCGGCAATGGTCGTCCCGTCGGTGAACGACGCTCAGCCGTCGGGCTTGAAGCTGTAAGTCTCACCGTGAGCGAGGTAGACGAATTTGGTGCTCGTGGTCGAGGCCTGGGCCGCCTTCTTGAAGTCGTCGAGACCGGACAGGAATACCGAGAAGTCGTTGTAGTGGATCGGGATCGCGGTGCGAGGTTTGGTGATCTCGACGGCCTTCACTCCTTGCTCGCCAGTCATCGTGACAACCGTGACAAGGAAAGTCGTGCCACCCGTGTGGATGAGACCGAGGTCGATGTCGGGGTAGCGGCGCGGGATCTCCTCGAGGCTGTCGATGAGCATCGTGTCCCCGGTGATGTAGAGCCGGTAGAGGTTATCGTCGTTGCGGCTGAAGTCGAGCAAGTGCCCGTTGACAGGCATCAACAGCTCGTTGACCGCCTCGTCCGTGGAGTGCTTGCCCGGCATGGCGGTGATCGTCAACGTCGCGTCGCCCTTGTGCACCGCGAGAGATTCCCAGGTGTCGAGGGCATAGCCCCGCTCGAAACCCAGAGCGCTGAGCTTGCCTACGGCGTCAGCCGTGGACACGATGGGCAGCTTCTTGTCGAGCTCTTGTGCGGCGACGTCGTCAAAATGATCGCCGTGGTAGTGCGACAAGACGATCAGATCGATAGATGGCAGGTCGGCGATCTGGCAGGCGGGCTCGACTTCGCGGCGGGCCCATATGCCATGGCCCAGATTGACGTGCTCGCCTTTGTGGAGAAAGGCGGGATCAGTCAGGATCGTCAGTCCGCAAAACCGGATCAAGGTGGTGGCGTTACCGATAAAATAAACATCTCCCTCGTCGAAATCCGCTGTGCCACTGCCGGTTAGGTTCAAGGAAGTCATCGTGGGCTCTCCTTTGAGTGGTGATTCCTTGCCATCGTTATGCCCTTCTCCGCTAACGGTTTTGGGGTATCGCACTTCCAGTCTGGGGCAGATCGTGCCGACGGGCTAGGGTCGGATATTTAAGTGCAGCTGTGACGCGCCCAGTCTCCTGTCACCCGCGTCGTGCATGTCCCGCTATTCACCGCGATGGAGCTATGGCGCAGAATGCTCAGCCGTGGACCAGTCCACGACCGGTGAATCGGCCGAGCCGCGCCAGCTGCCGTTGGCGTCGGCAGGTGCGCGCTGGCTGATTGCCGCGGCCGTCCTTGGTTCGGGGATCGCTTTGCTGGATGGCACCGTGGTCAACGTCGCGCTCCCGACCATCGGGCGGGAGCTGGATGCGGGCCTGACCGATCAACAGTGGGTCCTCGACGGCTACCTCTTGACGCTGAGCGCGTTGTTGCTCTCCGGCGGCGCCGCAGGAGACCGTTACGGCCGCCGCCGAATCTTCATTGCCGGGCTGGTCATTTTCACCGCGGCCTCGCTCGGCTGCGGCATTGCACCGACCATCGGCTGGCTGATCGGCGCCCGCCTGGTTCAGGGTGTCGGTGCGGCGGCGCTGGTCCCCGGCAGCCTTGCCCTGATCGATGCCGGCATCACCGATGAGGACCGGGGCCGTGCGGTGGGGATCTGGGCGGGCATGTCCGGGGTGACGACGGCGCTGGGCCCCTTCATCGGCGGTTGGCTGGTGGACACGGTGTCATGGCGCTGGGTGTTCTTCTTGAATGTTCCGCTCGCCGTGGCGGTGGCGTGGATCGCGTTCCGGCATCTCTCCGAATCCCGCGATCCAACCGCCCGAGGCCGCCCCGACTTCCTGGGGACCGCCGCTGTGACGGTGGGCCTGGCCGGGGTGATCTACGCGCTCATCGAGGTTCCTTCTCGCGGTTGGACATTCATCACCACGACCGCCGCCGTTGTCGGCGCGGCGGCGTTGGTCGCCTTCCCGCTGATCGAACAGCGTGCGCGGTCGCCGCTCTTGCCCCCAAAGCTGTTTCGCTCCCGGCAATTCACCGGCGCCAACCTCACCACTTTGGCCGTATACACCGCGGTCGGCGGTGCCTTGTTCCTGTTGGCCCTGCAGCTGCAACAAAGCCTGCACTACTCTGCGCTTGCGGCCGGTGTGTCGATGTTGCCCATGACAATCATCATGCTGATCGGCTCCCCGTGGGCCGGGGCGCTCGCGCAGCGCACCGGTCCGCGGCTGCCCATGACGATCGGCCCGCTGATCGCCGCGGCGGGGCTGGCGTTGATGACGCGCATCGTGCCCGGGGCGACCTATCTGGGTACGGTCCTGCCCGCCGTGGTCGTGTTCGGCGTCGGCCTGGCGATCACGGTGGCGCCACTGACTGCCGCCGTTCTTTTCGCCGTACCCGACAGCTATGCCGGCACCGCGTCGGGCGTCAACAACGCGATTGCGCGCGTCGCCGGGCTGATCGCGATCGCCGTGCTGCCGGTCGCGGCCGGCATCCGGGCGGGCCCCGGGCAGCCGCTCGGCCCCGGGTTTTCACTCGCGATGGCCATCACCGCCGCCATCTGCGTGATCGGCGGAATCACGGCGGCCCTGACCATCCGCACCGGCGTCGACGTTGCACACCAGGTGCTGCCGGGAATCAACCACGCCTGCCAAGACCCGTCCACCAGACGCCCGGGCCTTGCTCGGGACGCGGCCTAGCTTGTCGGCGCCATCACTGCTTCCGAAATGTGTTGGTGCGCATTCGTTTGGTGCGCGATGGCGCTACCCTCGTTGATTCCGAAACGCTCGTGGAGCCACGCCAACCACTTGGGAGCCCACCAGCACCAGGTGCCCAACACGGGCATGAACGCCGGTAGCAGCACCACACGCACCAGCGTGGCGTCCGCGGCTACGGCCAGCGTCAGGCCTACTCCGAACATTCGCATGAACGATACCTGCGCGGCGATCAATGCGGCGAACGAGATCGACATCACTAGCGCTGCCGCTGTTACTACCCGACCGGTGCGGGCTACGCCGAGCGCGACGCTCTCGTCGTTGTCGGCGCGAGTACGCCCCGATGCGAGCCAGAATTCACGGATCCGCGAAACAACGAAAACTTCGTAGTCCATGGACAAACCGAAGGCGATGCAGAACAGCAGCACCGGCATGTTGGCGACCAACGTTCCGGTGGATGTGGTGCCAAGGCCGCCGAGATGGTGGTCCTGGAAGATCCACACCATCGCGCCGAACGCCGCCGTCAGCGAAAGCATGTTGAGCACAAGAGCTTTGAGCGGCATCACGATGCTGCCAGTCAGTAGGAACAGCAACACGAACGTGACTGCAGCGATCAGGCCCAGCACCAGCGGCAGGCGCGATGTGATCGCGTTGACGCTGTCCCGATTAGTCTGCGCGGTCCCGCCGAACTCGACCGTCCTCCCGTCGGGGCGGGGGACCTCGTGCAGGCGACGCAGTTGGGCCTCTGATATGTCGGAGAAGAGCGGGGCCGTGCTCCGCACGGTGAGAAATGCACTGCTCTGCGCCTCTCCAGTTGGAGCTGAAGGTGGTCCGACCGGGGCTCCGCCCGCGAAAGTGCCCACCGGACCCAAGACCGCCGACACGTCGGGCACCCGCGACAGATCGGCTGAGTACCTGGCGATTTCGGCATCCGGCACGCCGTCGATGTCCGGGATGACGACGCTTACCGAGGTGGCTGAGTCGTTGGCAAAGTCGCTGCGCAACTGATCGCCGACCTGGCGAGCCGAAGCAGAGTTCGGCAGCACCCGGTCATCGGGAAAGCCCCACCGCACCCCGAGGAACGGCGTACCGACCAGTAACAACAGCCCAACTACGCTTACTCCGATGGGAATCGCGTGCGCGATGACGAATTTCGTTGAGCGGTACCAGAATTCCTTTTCTACGGGCAGGCGGGCCGGCGCCGTCCGGCCGCGCAGGCGGCGCACTAGCCGGCGCACGTCCAGCGCATTCAATCGATCTCCGAGTAAAACGATGGCCGCGGGTGTGATCACCACCGCCGCGATCGCGGTGAAAGCGACCGTCGCGATTCCCGCGTAGCCGAACGACTTCAGGAAGTGCATCGGAAACAGGATCATTGCGGCCATCGACAGCGCGACCGTCGTAGCCGAGAACAACACCGTGCGGCCCGCAGTCGCCATGGTGTGTATGAGCGCGTCGTCACGGGTTGCGCCGCCAGCCATCTCGTCTCGGAACCGGCTGACGATGAGCAACGTGTAGTCAATCGCCAGGGCTAGGCCCAATGCGGTGGTGAGGTTGAGCGCAAAGATCGACACATCGGTGGTGAACGCGATCAAGCGCAACACCGCAAGCGCGCCCAGGATCGACATTCCGCCAATCGCGACCGGCAACGCGGCAGTGAACAAGCCGCCGAACACCCAGACCAGCACAATGAAACTGAGCGGAACGGCGATCGCCTCCACCACCAGCACATCGCGCTGCGCTTGCTCGGTGATCTGCGCATTGACCATCGCGACCCCGCCTGACCGCACGGTGACTCCATTGCGGTCGTGCGCGAACCGCTCCGACAGCGCATCGGCGTACTTCTGTGAGTCGGTTTCCCCGCCATTGATACCCGCGACGATCAGCCCGGACCTGCCATCCTTGCTAACCAGCGAGGCGGCGGCGGCCGGCGGTGCGGTCCATGCCGAGGTCACGCTGGTCACATGCGCCGACCGGCTCAGCTGATCGGCGATTTCAGTGCCGACCGCGCGGGCCGCTGTGCTGGGAACGCCGTCCGGGGCGGAGACGACAAACAGCAGCTGCACGTCGCCCTGGCCGAACTTGTCGGTCAGAATCTTTGTGGCCCTGGCCGATTCGGAGGTGGGGTCCTGGAATCCGCCGGCCGACAGGCTCTTGGCGACCGGGAGTCCGAAGATGCCCGCAGCCACCATCACGAGCGCTGCAATGGCAATGGTCCACGTCGGTGCGGCGATGGCCAGCTGTGCGATGCGGTGCAGCAGGCCACCCCGATACACACGGGTGATCTCGTCGACCCCAGTCCTACGAGTCGCGGTACTAGACCGTCCGATGCCGCCAGTCATGGGGACCACCCGCCTCAAAGAATCCAATTTCAACAATCGGTGACTTTTGTCAACAATGGGTGACTTGAAGACTACGCCGGGTCGCGGTATCAAGTCAACAGCGGCTGACATAGAGTTTGGGAATGAGCAGCAAAAGGCCGCGCAATGCCGCGCAGACCCGCGCCGACATCCTCTCGGCGGCGCGCCGCCGCTTCGCGACGGAAGGTTTTGAGCGCACCACTCTGCGTGCCATTGCGGCGGATGTCGGCGTGGATGCGGCGCTGGTGATCCGTTACTTCGGCAGCAAGCAGGACTTGTTCGCCACAGCTACCGAATTCACGATCAAGCTGCCAGACCTCTCGGGGGCCGACCCGGACGACATTGCGGACATGCTGCTGCCGCGGTATTTCGCGGTGTGGGAAGACGACCAGTCGTTCCTGGCGTTGCTGCGGGCGGCGATGACAAGCCGGGTCGCAGCGGACACCCTGAACCAGACGCTGGCCACACATGTAGCGCCGACATTGATGGGTGCCACGCCGGACCATCACCTGCAGCGGATCGCGTTGACGGATGCGTTCGTCATCGGGCTTGCCGCGACGCGATCCGTGCTCGCCAATCCACCGATAGCCAGCCTCAGCCGCGAAGAACTCAGCCGTTGGGCCGGCCCGGTCTTCCGGCTGCTACTTACTGGGCCGGCACCGTCGGAATGACTGCGACGCGGCCTCGCAACGCCAGCCAGACGCGCGCCGACATTCTGTCGGCGGCGCGGCGGCGCTTTGCAACCGAAGGATACGAACGGACAACCTTGCGAGCCGTTGCGGCGGACGTCGGTGTGGATGCGGCGCTGGCGATCCGCTACTTCGGTACCAAGCAGGACCTGTTCGCAGCTGCAGCCGAATTTGCGATCGAATTGCCGGACCTATCCCATGTCGACCCCGACGACGTCGCAGGCATGCTGCTGCCGCGGTTCTTTGCGGTGTGGGAGGACGAGACGTTCGTGGCGCTGTTGCGGGCCGCGATGACGAGCCAGGTCGCAGCCGACGCGCTGCGGCGGGTGTTCGCGGAGCAGGTCGCGCCCAAGTTGATCACCGCCACTCCGGACAATCCCATTCAGCGGATCGGTTTGATGGGTGCATTTGTCATTGGACTTGCCACCACCAGATACGTGTTGGTCAATCCACCGATAGCCAACCTCAGTCGTGAAGAACTCAGCCGCTGGGCCGCCCCGGTCATTCGGCAACTGTTAGTTGGGCCGGCGCCGTCCTAGTCTCACGGCGGCGATAATGCAGCGCCACCTGACTCAAAGTGTGGCCTCGCCTCGGTTGTTACGGTCATTTCGTCGTCGCTGCTGTCCCACGATCGGATGAAGACATCGATGGGAATGCTCGTCTCGCCCGTCTTCGCTGCCGGGGTCGTTGAGGTGCACGATGCCGGCCGCGGTGTCGACACCGGTGACCACCGCGGCATGGTTGGACTCGGGTTGGCCGTCTGAGGCTTTGTCCTCGACAGGTTCGCGCCAGATGAGTTCGGCGTTGAGCGCAACTATCACCTTGCGGCCCTTGGCCAGATCCTGCTCAAGTGCCGTCATACCCGTGGGAACACCGCTCTTCGCGGCGCTTTCTTTGTCGGTGTCCACACCGTGGATGCCATAATGCGCGAGCAGCGCCGGTTCATCCTCGAAAGAGGTGCCACTGCCCGGCTTGCGCTTCTTCGGCTTGGTGTAGATCGGTCCGGAATGCACGGTACTGGGAGTCGTTTGGGCCACCTTGATGACGGCCTGCTCGGCGGGCTGGTGACCGGTCAGTTCACCAACCACGTCGGCGACCGCCATCGGCACGCAGTCGTCGTCATATTGCTGGTAACGCCAGAACGGGGCGGCCGCCGCGGGGTCGCCGTACAGCGCGCCCTCACCACTCGGCGGGTCGGGTGCGCCGGAGCGGCGAGGGCGGTGCCCATCGTCAACCCCAGCGCGGTCGCACCAACCAGCACTGCAGCGCCGGCGGTCCCGGCCGCGGTTGCGATGCCGATCATGCGGTGTCCTCTTTGAGCGGGCGGTGACAGATTGGCTATCTGCGAAAAGGCTCTCTTCGTTACCTCTACGGATTCTTGGAAGATTCGCTACGAATCTTCACCAACGCCAGCTAACGCGCTGACCTGCGGCGACTCCGGGCCGGGGCGCTCCCGGTCCGCAGTGGGTCCGCAGTAGTTTCACCCGAACCCATCCGCTCGGTGATCACCGCGCCGACCGCCGCCCTGGTGGACTCATCCGCATCCGGCCATAGGTGCGCGTAGGTGTCCAAGGTGGTGACGGCACTGGCGTGCCGCAACCGGGCTTGCACCGTCTTGACATCGGCACCCGACGCGATCAACAGGCTGGCGAAGTAGTGCCGTAAATCGTGGAACGTGAACGACTCCGGTAACCCCTCGACCTGCCCGCGCACGTCAGCGATGGCCTGATAGATGAGATGCGTTCGGTACGGCTTCCCGGCACCGTTGGTCACCACCATGTCGGTGCCGTACCGCTGCACCGAAGCCGCCAGCATCAGCGCCAAATCCTTCGGAATCGGGATCGGTTGTGACGACCCGTCCGTCTTTAACGGCTTGCCGCCCGCCTGTTGCTTCGGGAACACGATGCCCCGCATGAAATCAACATCGGCAACCCGCAACCCGGCAACCTCCGAGATTCGCAGACCTGCGAACGCGCCGAGCAGTACCGCCGCCCGGAGATGATCCGGAATCGCGTCATGGATCGCCCAAACCTGCTCTGTCGTGGCGAGATACAGCTGGTGGTGCTTACGCCTCGTCGCGGGATCGCACCTCTCGCCTGAGCTCGATCACCTGTTTCTCAAGGTCGATCACAGCCTTGGAGCACATGGCTGTCAGTCCAATGAGTTTCACGACTACCGCCCATATCCGGCTGTGGCCGGTAAAGGATTCGTCGAACTCGGCGAACCGCTCGAGGAGTTCCCTTCCGATAACGGATTCGGGATCGAGCTGTATCCGCCGCATTTTGCTGAACGCCGAGAAGTCGGCTGTTTCTTCGGGATGGGGCTCCATCTTTCGAGCGTAGGCCGCTTGCCGCGGATAGGCGGCAAGCAGTCCAGCCGCCCTCAGGTTAATGGCCCACCAGACCAGCGCGGCGTGAGGTTGTAACCAACGGCCAGATCTTGTGCGCCGTTCTCCAGGATCGGTTAGTCGGGACGATGTCGGCGGCGCAGTTGATGTGCGCGTTGATGCGTGCTGGCTTGCCGCATCAGCAGTTCGCGTACGGCGGCCAGGACTGCGGGAAGGCGTTTCTGCTCGACGAGAGGGACCAGCTGACCGAGTGGATTGACGACAGAGGCGGTGATCCGTGCTCGGCTGGATGGTGTCGCGACACTGGTGTCGGGCATCGACAACGGGCCGCTTTCCTCGCATCTGAATCCGAAGACGGCTAGCCGCTTTTTTTCTTAGGCTGCTGCTTCTTTGTCTGCGCTTTTTTGGCAGCTGTCTTTTTTGCCGGCCGGCCCGCACGGCGGCAGCGCCGTGGCCACCAACGGCCTACTCCACCAGCAGGTGTTGAGCTGACTGCGCGGGGCGTAACCTGGCGCCGGGAGCACACCATGACCCCACTCGTTCCCGAAGACGACCGGTTCACCATCGCGACGAAACACTGGCATCGCCTCGACGACGGCCGGATTCAGTGCGACGTCTGTCCGCGCGCCTGCAAACTTCACGAAGGCCAGCGCGGCCTGTGCTTCGTCCGCGGTCGGATCGACGATCAGGTGAAGCTCACCAGCTACGGGCGGTCGAGCGGGTTCTGCGTGGACCCGGTGGAAAAGAAGCCGCTCAACCACTTCTTGCCGGGTTCGGCGGTGCTGTCGTTCGGCACTGCGGGGTGCAACCTCGCCTGCAAGTTTTGCCAGAACTGGGATATCTCTAAGTCTCGCGAGGTCGATACCCTGGCCAGCCGGGCCACTCCCGACGACATCGCCCGCACTGCTGACGAATTGGGTTGCCGCAGTGTGGCATTCACCTACAACGATCCGACGATCTTCTGGGAGTACGCCGCCGATGTCGCCGACGCCTGTCACTACCGGGGCATCAAAGCCGTCGCGGTGACGGCCGGCTACATGTGTGCTGCGCCCCGCGCGGAGTTCTATCGGCACATCGACGCTGCCAACGTCGACCTGAAGGCGTTCACCGAGGACTTCTACCGCAAGGTCTGCGTCGGGCGTCTGCACGACGTGCTGGACACCCTGGTCTACCTGCGGCACGAGACCGACGTGTGGCTGGAGATCACCACCCTGCTCATTCCGGGACGCAACGACAGCGACGCCGAGATCGCCGCCGAATGCGCGTGGATCCGGGAGCACCTCGGCGTTGATGTGCCGGTGCACTTCACCGCATTCCATCCCGATTACAAGATGCTGGACACACCGCCGACACCGCCTGCCACGTTGACGCGCGCCCGCCGCATCGGCCTGCGCGAGGGCCTGCGGTTCGTCTACACCGGCAACGTCCACGACGCCGAGGGCGGCAGCACGCGGTGTCCCGGGTGCGGATCGGCGGTTGTGGTTCGCGACTGGTATGCGATGCGCCATTACGGTCTGACCGACGACGGCTGCTGCCGGGGGTGCGGCTATCGGTTGCCCGGTGTCTACGACGGCCCGGCCGGACACTGGGGCCGGCGACGCCTGCCCCTGGTGACCAGCCTGTCGCGGGTGTGAACTAGCGATCCTCGGTCGCTAGAACTTCGACAGTTGTCTTGAGTTTTCAGGCTGTTTTGGGTAGTAGGCGAGCCTGGTCGATGGTTTCTGTAAGGTGAATGTCGATGGTGTGCAATGCCTTTCGTAGCGGTGGTGGTGCTGGTAGCTGGTCGGCGGCGATGAGCTTCCCCTCGAATCGTGTAGGGTTTTTCTATGCTGGCCGGCTGGCCTCGTGTCATCCTCGCGTGACGAGCGGGGGACGGCAACGTAGGTTCTCGCCGAACTTGTCATCGATGTAAGTGAGTGACCTGACTTGCCGGGGCGATTCACAAGAGCGGTCAACACCGTTGCCGCCGTCTGCGTTTCTGAAGATGGGTGTAGCGATAGGCCCCTGGTCACCGGGCATTTTGCGGGCGGGTCTTACGCGAATCCGCGTGTCACGGCTGAAATTGGGAAAAGCTCGGCCGTTCGATGCTCGGATGAGCGGCCGGTGGGGTTCGGCGTGCGCGACGTAGAACGCGGCCTATTGAGGAACGCGTGTATTCCACGTTCGTTCGATCTGTCGCATGAGTGCTGGGTAAACAACCCAATACCGGAACGGCTTGATGAGCGCCATGTATGCCTTGCCGAGCGGACCGCGTGGCTTGACGTAGACGGCCATCTGGCATTGGTAGCGACCTTCGCCCTGATCGACCCAGGCCAGGTGCATCACGCCGTGCACGGTCTGGTTCGACAGTTCCGCGGCAAATTCGACGTCGGTGCGATACAGGGGCGCGAAAGGCAGGAACCTGAACTTCAGATCGCCGGCCGTGTTGCGCAGATCGTCTGGCAGTCGGTCGGTCAGTGAGGTTTCGTTCGTACCCGGAATCGGCAGTTTGCCCGCGGCATCATCCGAATCGCTGTCGACCGGGGCCGAAATCCTGCCGAGGCCGAACCAACTGCCGAGGCGGTCGCGGGCACCCCAGAGGACGCGAGTGGGGAGGGACTCCGCGTTGGCCGGATCGGAGGAAGTCATCATTTCGAGCGCCGTTTGGAAGTCCTCGGCGCCACCATGCACGGGAAGGGCCCAGACATCTTCCAGAGTGAAGTCTGGTGCGATTTCGCGGATACGCCAGGGGTGAGATTCGTGTGCTGCGTTCGGAAGTCTCATTCGTAACCCTTCGGCTGTGCGTAGCTATCCAAACAACTTTCGACAGCAGGAGCTGGGATCAGGCGGGCGCAGCTTGCTCTTCGCGGCGGGCCGCCAGCACCCGTTGGGCATAGGACTGGCCTTTCTCTGGCGATCCGAGGACGAGCGCGGCGATGTCGCCCAGGCGCACGATCTGTCCGGCCCCGCCCCAGGTGCCGTCGGGGATCTCGGTGGGGAACACCCACACGATGTTTGGGTCGCGGGTGCGGCCCATCTGCTCCTCGGCGTCGAGCACAGCCTCAGTGGCCTCGGCGAGAATCGCCGCACGGCGCTGGTCGTCATACTGTCCCTCAGGAACCTGCGGCACGAGTTTGTAGCGGGGCCGGTCCGCCGGTTTGCCGGCCACGAACACTCGGGCGGGCCGGTGAACCCAGACCCATGCCAGCTCCCTGGCCCGGGCGTTCTCCGGGTTGACGCCTTCATGGGTGAGCAGCAGGTCGGTGAGTCGGGCGACCAGATCGTCTTCGACTTCGGTGGTCAAAGCGCCGTCGGGGATGTAGACGTCGAGCATTGGCATGGTGGGCTCCTTCGCGTTGGTCAAACGGTTCTCTGTGGCTGGTGCGGTGCCGTAACGGAGCTCAATTCGTCGGGTTGCGATCGCTGTTCCTCCGGGGAAACGAGCCGAAGGATCTGGCGGGGGCGTGATTCCCGTTCGTCGTAGTCGAAGTCCACTCCGGCGGCTCGCGCGGTCGCGAACGACGCCGCCAGAGCTGTCTCGGACTCCCACTGTCCGGTCGAGACCACCTCGTCGCCGGCGGCGGTCACCCAGAAGTCAACGGATAAACATCCCGGCGTCGGCCGCATGACGTCGACGGCCCGTTGGACACGCGCGATGAATTCTTGACGATCGCCGAGCCGCGGATAGTGGATCGCCACCATGCCGACCTTCATGCTGTTTCCCTTGTGGGCCTAAGTCTGAAAGGGCGGCTGCTCGCCCCCGAACTATACGGTCCCGTATAGTTGGACCGTAGCACCATCAGCGGCGCTGTCAACCCCCGGACCTGATACTGATGAACCATGGTCGCCATCACCCGCACGCCGCGTAACGGCTGGATCGATGAGGGGCTGCGGGCGCTCGCCGCCGGCGGGCCAGACGCTGTTCGGGTCGAGGCCCTCGCGCGAACCCTTGGGGTGACCAAGGGCGGCTTCTACGGGCACTTCTCCGACCGGAGTGCGTTGCTCGCGGAGATGCTCGACTCCTGGGAGCGGATGAGCACCCGGGAGGTTATCGAGCGCGTCGAACGCGAGGGCGGCGACGCCAGGGTCAAGCTGCGCAAGGCGGGTGCGCTGACCTTCTCCCGAACGCTGTTGCCGATCGATCTCGCCGTGCGCGACTGGGCGCGGCGCGACCCCGCGGTTGCCAAGCGCTTGCGACGTGTCGACAACCAGCGCATGGAGTATCTGCGCGAGCTCTTCGGCACCTTCTGCTCCGACGAGGACGACATCGAGGCCCGGAGCATGCTTGCCTTCTCGCTGCTGATCGGCGGCCATTTCATGGCCGCTGACCACGGTACCCGCAGTCGTGCCGAGGTCATCGACCTCGCCGCGAAACTGCTTGAGTCCTAGGCAGTCTCGCCGTACGGCCCTGATTATCGCGTGGAGAGGATGGCGAAGACGGCGTCGGTGCTGGGTCTTCGCTGAGTGCTGCGCCACCGGCGCTCTAGTAGCCGCGCTCAGAATCTGTCACATGCGCCTGTTTAGGCTGGATGTGTCTGTCTCACCGGTGATACACTGCGGCTGTGGAGTCAGTAACCGTGCGCGACCTCCGCAATAGAGGAGGAGAGGTGCTGGACCGTGTGGAGCGCGGCGAACGTGTGATCGTCACCCGGGACGGGCGCGCGGTCGCCGAGTTGCGCCCGCTGCCACGCCGCAGCGCCAGACCTGTCGAACTCATTGAGCGCAGGAAAGGGTTGCCTCGCGTTGACCCCGACGCGCTGCGACGCGACATCGACACCGTCATTGATCCAACGCTGTGACCCCTGAGCCGGCGTCGAGAGGGATGCTCGACACATCAACGGTGATCCTGCTTGGGCGCATCGACGACCCTGCAGATCTGCCCGACGAAGCCGTGATCAGCGCGATCACGTTGGCCGAGCTGTCGGTGGGGCCGCATGTCGCCCATACCGACGAAGAGCGCGCGGCACGCCAGGCGCATTTGCAGCAGGCGGAGTCGGACTTCGACGTGCTGGTGTTCGATGCCGAGTCTGCGCGCGCATTCGGGGCAGTTGCCGCATCGTTGCGAGCGTCCGGCCGAAAGCCGTTGGCACGCGCTTATGATGCACTGATCGCCGCCAGCGCCATTGCCTATGACCTCCCGCTATACAGCTGCAATCCGTCAGACTTTGACGCGATCCCACGCCTGGACCTACGAACCGTCCCCCACCCCGATCACGGCAAGCCATAAGCCTGCAGAGAACCCCTTGCCGAAAGGCGTTGGTGCTCAATACAACACGCAGCGCAGTACGACAGCCGAACAAACTTGTCCATTGACCCAATGCTTAGAGAGGTGCCACGCTGAGGCGGCATTGAGAGTGTGGGCGACGCGCTCGTGGCGGGTGTGTAGCCATGCGCGACAGGGGTTTCCAGCATCCGACCTTGTCGGGCAGCATGGGTTTGTCGAGCCGTGGCGAGCGAGCCTGCGCCACCGCGTATTCAGCCCGCCCCGCCCCACCGGTCAGCCAGCCTCACCCCCGCCCTGACCGACCGCGACGAGCAGCATAAACGTCCTGGCCCCCTTGCCGACGTGGGTGGTGAGAACGAGCGGGTAATACCCGTCGCGCACCGACTGCCCCACTTTGACCGCGACGGTCGAGGTGGCAGACCCGTCGGCGCCGAACTTGCCGGACACCGGTGCCGCGGAAATCCCCTCGCGGTAGGACGTCCCGGTGATCTTGTAGTCGCCGGGGCCGTCGATCATCCGTTGCACGTTGACAGTCACGTTCGTGGTCGTTCCCGCGTCCGTCGCGACGACGGCCGGCGAGACGTTGACGGTCGCCGCAAGGCTGCCCGCGCCGAACGACGGCGGCGCCGAAGACGAAGCGGTGCCCCAAGTCTTATTGGGTTTGACGGAAAGCGAGAACGCCAGCTCGCCGCCGTCGCGGACGATCGACTCCGGAAGATACGTCTTATCCGTGGACCGACCGTCGACGTGCAGCCTGTTGATGTACTGCATGCGGTGGTGTCCGGACGCGCCAGGGGCGGACATCCGGATGAATTTGTCTGCGGGAAGGGCGATCTCGACACGGTCGAACAGCGGTGTGTTCACCGTGAGGATCGATGTCCCCGGGACGCTCGGGTACAGCCCAAGCGCGGCCCACACATACCAGGCCGACATCGCGCCCAAGTCGTCGTTGCCCGGCTCGCCGTCGGGTGTGGGACTGAACAATGTGCTGCGCACCCGGTCGACCAACTCCTGGGTCTTCCACGGTTGACCGACGTAGTTGTACAGCCACGGCACCCCGAAGCCCGGCTCATTACCGGCCCACAAATACGGCTCGGTCGGGCCCGCGTTGAGTTGCGCGGTAAACCGGTCGAGCCGGTCGGCCACCGCCTTTCGGCCGCCAAGCGCAGTCACCAGGCCGGCGATATTCTGCGGCACGTACCAGACGTATTGCTCGGCGTTGCCCTCGTCGAAACCGACCTGGCTGAAGCAGCCTTCCCCGGGCGGCACCACCGCGGGCCCAGCGGGAAAGAAACCGAGCGCGTTGCGCGGCGAGATGGAATGGGTGGTCGGATTGAACAGGTTCTGCCAGTACTGTGCGCGGTCCTGGAATTCGCCTGCGGTCTCGGAATCGCCTAGCGCGTCGGCGAATTGAGAGATGGCGAAGTCGTCGACCGACCACTCCAAGCTGATCGAGGCGGCGGGAAAGGAACCCTGACACGACGTCGTCGGCAGCGGTAGATAGCCGCGGCGCAGGTAGGTTTCGATTTCCGGACGCTCGATGTAACCGTTGCGCCCGACACCGCCTTCGGTCGCGGCGTCGAGCATAAAATGTAGCGCCCTCTTGACGTCAAAGTCCTTGGCGCCGAATGCATAGAAGTTTACGATCAGCGGCACCACGCTGTCACCGGTCATCTCGGCGGTCGCCGTATTAGCCAGTGCCCAACGGGGATATGACCCGCTCTGCTCGGCGTCGTTGACCAACGACTGGGCCATGTCGCTGGCCTGCTGCGAGTAGACCAGCCCCTGCACGGCCGCAACACCGCGGTAGGTGTCCCAGTCGGAGAAGTTGGCGTACTGGGTGTGCCCTTGGGCCACGGTGTGGATGTCGCCGTCGAATCCGATGTAGCGCCCGTCGGCGTCGTTGAAAACGTTGGGGTTCAACAGCGAATGGTAGAGGGCGGTGTAGAAGGTGACGATGTCGTTCTCTTCGAAGCCGGCAATCTTGATGCGCGACAGCATCGTGTTCCACTGCGTCGACGCGGCGGCGCGGACGTCGTCGAAGCTCTGCGCGGCCTCGTCAAGGTTCGCTCCGCGCTCCGTCAACATCCACGTAGGACAGCGCCGTGCGCACCTCGAGCTCCGAGCCGGCCGGGAACTCCACGTATCCCCCGCTGGAACCCTGGTAACTCGAATACGCGCTGTGCTCGCCCGCAAACACCGAGTAACCGTCCCAGGTGCCGAATGACGTGAACGGTTTGCTGAACTTCATCGCGAAGTACACCGTGTAGACGTTGTTCTTGCCGCAGAATCCGCCGCTGGTCGCCGATCCGGTGATCGTGGTGTTGTCCTCGCCGATTTGGATGTTGTCCGCCGAGTTACCGCCCAGCGACCCGCCGGAGCGCACGTAAAACCGAGCCGGACGATTGCGCGGATAGTGGAACCGCCCCACGCCGGTTCGGGTGGTGGCGGTGAGTTCGGCGGTCACGCCTGTCGACGGGAACCGCACCGTGTAGTAGCCGGGCACGCCCACCTCGGAGTGGTCGTGGGCGATCTCCTCCGAGGTGTCCCAGGGATCGGTGCCGATCGGGCTGGTGGTCGGCAGCATCGAGATGTCACCGAACGCCGCGCAGCCCACCGAGGCGTGCGTCATGCTGAACCCGGTGGCTTGCCCGTTGGCGTGGGCATAGCCGGCGTAGTTGTCGACGGTGTCCGGCGAGTACTGCACCATGCCGAACGGCACCGAGGCGCCGGGGAAGTTGTTGATCTCTCCCACCGTCTGGCCTCCGTTGCCGGTGCCGATAAGCGTGTCGACGTGCTCGACCGGCTTCGCGACGAAGGCCGGCGGTTCGTAGGATGTGGGCGTAGCGCTGGCCAGCATCGCGCCGACCAGCAGCGCCGCCGCTAAAAGCGCAGCGGCACCCCTCCGTGACCGCATACCTGAGTCTTACTCCTTCGCTGTCACTTCGTGTGGGAGCCGGGCCGGTGGGGCGGCCAGTTATCGGCAGCCGCGCGCAGCTTGGTTTCGGAGTGCCGAGTATGCGAGTCGATGCCTCTTGAGTCGCAGGCCCTCGACCTGTTGACCGTTGACCTGTTTATCGGCTTATGATTCGCCACGCCATTGGTAGATCACATATAGGACGCCCGAATGAGCCACCCCGCACCCGCACCGCAGCCTGGCTGGTACCCCGACCCGTCCGGCGGGCCAGGACAGCGTTATTTCGACGGCCAACAGTGGACGATCATTGCACCCCCGCCACCGCCGCAGCCGTCGATCGTCATCAACAACAACGTCGGCGTCCCCGCGCCTTGGGTCATCAGCACCGGCCCTAATCATGCCCTGCATCTAGTCCTCACCCTGCTCACATGCGGTATGTGGCTACCGGTCTGGCTGATCGTCGCAATCGTCGGCCAGCGTCAGGTGTACGTGGCCGGACAGCCGACGCGTTCCAATGCCGCGATCATCGGCACGGTGGTTGGCGGCCTGTTCCTCCTCGGCGTTGCAATCACTCATTGGCCGGTGTTCCTCGGCCTAGGCGTTCTTGCGGGCTTGGGATACCTCGGATACCGGGCGTATGAACGTGCGGTTGACCGCCGCGCGGAGCAGGCAAAGATCGCGGGCCGTGCCGACGCCCAGAACTGGGCGTTCATGTCTGGTGACGACTCGTCGGGCATCTACGGCCAGTACCCGCCTATACAACCACCCGATCCGCCCCGATAGCTTCCGCATCATCGCCAGCAGCTTTCGGCATCCGTGGTGTTAGGCCAGTCGCCGGGATTCATCTAACGGCAACTGGTGAGCCGGTGGGGCGGCCGTCAAGTTATCGGCGGCCGGGCGCCGCATGGATGGCGTGAAAGTATCCCGTTAGCGCGTGAAAACCCGGCGAATGCTGGGTCGACGCCGCCGGTAGAAGGGATGGCCATGCGATCAACCATCACACGCGTCGGCGTCATGCTGGCCGCCCTGCTGATGACGGGCGGCCTCGTGACCTCATGCGGCGGCAACGATCATGGCGCGGGGCCGGTGAAAACGACTGAGGCGCCTGGCTTGTCGGAGTCCGAAGCAGCCGACATTGCGACCGAGGCCTACGTCTACGCCTATCCGCTCGTCACGATGGAATACACCCGGCGTGGATTGACGAACGTCGCCGCCGCAGAAGACACCAAAGCGCCGATGGGACAGGTCGCGCGGATGCGCCAGTACCCGAACGCCTCGTTCAACACGGTGACCGCCCCCAACGCCGACACGCTGTACACGCAGGCGTGGTTCAACGTGTCGAAGGAGCCGTGGATCGTCACCGTTCCGGACATGGGTGACCGCTACTTCCTGCTGCCCATGCTGGACGCCTGGACCAACGTCTTCGCCTCGCCGGGCACCCGCAACGGTGGCGGCAAGCCGCGGACGTTCGCGATCACCGGCCCCAGCTGGCACGGTAGCTTGCCGCCCGAGGTGATGGAGTACAAGTCGCCGACGGCCATCGTGTGGCTGTTGGGCCGCCTCTACTGTTCGGGCACGCCGGAGGATTACGACGCCGTGCACAAGCTGCAGGATCAGATCACCGCGCTGCCGCTGTCATCGTTCGGCAAGCCCTACATGCCGCCGCTCGCTCAGATCAACCCGACTGTCGACATGAAGACGGCGGTGCGCACACAGGTGAATGCCCTTGGCGCGCCGGAGTATTTCACATTGTTCGCCAGTCTGCTCAAGGGCAATCCGCCGACCGCCGACGATGCGCCGATACTGGCCAAGCTCGCCAAAATCGGCATCGTTCCCGGGCAGGATTTCGACGCGACGAAACTGTCGCGCGCGGTGAACACCGGTCTGGCCAACGCGCCAAAGCTCGGTCAGGACAGCATCAATGCGTGGCGGGAAGACGGCGTCGTCGCCGGTGACTTCATTTTCAAGAACGGCTGGGCCTACACCACCAAGGCGGGCAGCTACGGGACCAACTATCGGCAACGGGCATTCGTGACCGCGGTCGGCGTGGGCGCCAACCTACCCGAGGATGCCGTCTACCCCACCTCCGAAGGCCCGGACGCCACCCAGAAGTACAGCGGTGCAACGAAATACATGATGCACTTCGACAAGGGTCAGCTGCCGCCGGCGCGGGGATTCTGGTCGCTCACCATGTACAACGCCGAGTACTTCTTCGTTGACAACCCGCTGAACCGCTACACCCTCAGCCCGCGAGACCACTTGGCGACCAATCCCGACGGTTCGACCGATCTCTACATCCAGGCCGACTCGCCTGGCGCGGACAAGGAATCCAATTGGCTACCTGCGCCGAAGGATCGGTTCACCCTCATGCTGCGGCTGTACTGGCCCAACAGCACAAAGCCGTCGATCCTGGATGGAACCTGGCATATCCCCCCGGTCAAGGAAGTCGCGTAACCGGTCCTATGTCCGCTGCGCGGAGACGAACAGGTTCCCCGGGACTTGGTCCTTGACTTCTTCGGGGGGTCTGCGGCCATAGCCGGCCATCAGCTCGTCGGACGGCGTCACCTCCACGTCCCAGCCGTGGCGGCCAAACCAGTCGCCAACCGCTTCGCGGTCCTCGAAGTACCACAGCTCGTCCATTCTGGGAATCTCACGCTGCGGGTCCACTTTGGCCATCAACTCGCGCACCCGGTCCATCCGCGCCCGCCGCTTCGCGCGGGTCTCGGGGTCGAGGAACGTCGGTCCCAGCGCCTCCACCGCGACCCGGCTGCCCGTGACAGTGAGCCCCTGGATGCGGTCGAACAGCAACTCCTGCGCGGCGGCCGGCAGATACGGCATCAGCCCCTCAGCCGACCAGACGCTCGGCGCCGACGCGTCAAAACCGGCCTCCTGCAACGCCTTCGGCCAGTCCTGACGCAGGTCCACCGGTACAGCGACCCGATTGCAGGCAGGCTCCGCCCCGTGCTCGGTCAACGTCGAAGCTTTGAAGTCCAACACCCGGGGCTGGTCGAGCTCGTAGACCGTCACCCCGTCCGGCCACGGCAACCGCCACGACCGCGAGTCCAGGCCCGCCGCCAAAATCACCGCCTGACGGATGCCCGCGCGAGTGGCGTCGAGGAAGAACGTGTCGAAGAACTTGGTCCGCGAGGCCATGTAGCCGACCATCGCCTGCATCTGCAGCGGCAACTCGGGTTCGGCTTCGACGAGCTCGGGCGGGAGCTGGGGAGCCGAATGCCAGTTCCACACTCCATCGCCGACGGCGTCGAGGAACACCCGCGCGAATGGATCGCTGATCATCGGGTTGTCGCTCTCGGTCTCGGCCGCGCGGGCCGACGCCACACCCAGCGCCGTCGCTCCCACACTCTCGGTGATCTCCCACGTGTCGTTGTCAGTCCTCGCCACTCTCATATCCTCCTAGCCATACCTGCGGACGTAGCCCCGTGATTTCACGTTAGCGCCTGAGCGCGGGTTCGCGTCCGACGGCTTGTTTCAATTGTTTCAATCGATGGCGACCGCTGGTAGCATGGAACCATGTCTACTGCCGTTGCCCCACTTGCTCGCCAGGTCGCAGAACGCGCACAACAGGACTCCGGGTTCGCCGAAGTCCTGGATGCCATTCTGGAGGCGCCGACGGTCCCGCACGGAACGCTGCAACGCATCGCTGCCCGCAGCCTCAACGACGAGCGCCGCGGCGCATTGGTCCGCGAGTTCGTCGAGGGCTCGCTGCCGACACCGCAGGCCCAAGCGCGGCTGGGGCTGAAGATCTCCGCAGGCGGTCCACCGGCTCCGCAGCCGGGGCAAGCTCCTCGGATCCGCTGTGGGCAACCAAACATGGTTCCCCGCCTGGCAATTCGACGACGACCGGGTGCGACCGGACCTGCCGCGAATTCTGGAACTGCTCGCCCGGTTCACGTCGGACCCGCTGGCGGCCGATCGCATCATGCGCCTACAGCACGACGAACTGAGCGGCTCGTCGATCGCCGCGGCGCTGGGACGCCCGAAGACCGCCGACGCCGCATGGCGGATGCTCGCCGCCGTCGGTGCCTGACCTTCCCGCCGGATACCGGGCGCCGCTGCCCGACGTCCGGCCCGTCGGCCTGCGACGCCGACGCGTCGACGCCGGCACCGAACTGTGGCGCGTCGACGCCACCACACCAGCGCACTGGACCTGGGACGGCTTCCCGACGCCGCGCTACCGCTTCGATCCCGAATCCGGGAGGTTCCGGACGCGCTATGCGGCAAGCACTCTCACCGGTGCGTTCCGGGAACGGTACCGGCCCACGGGACTGGTGATCCCCGCCGACCACGCCAGTCCACCATCTGGTGCGGCTGACCGCCGCCCAAGGCATCTGCGCGTGTTCGACCTGCGCACCGAGGCCAACCTCGACATCCTCGGCGTCGACGACCAGATCAGCACCGGCCAGCATCCCGACGTGTGGGACACCTGTCATCGACTCGCCGATGCCACCCACCGCTGGTGGAACGACCTGGACGCACTGGTGTACCGGGCGCGCACCACACCGGAAACCTCGATCAATTACGCGTTCTTTGCCCTCGACGCGTTCGCATGCGAGTCGTGGTCGCTGGCGGAGCGCGACGACATTCTCACCGAACTCGTGTTGCGCCAAGGCTTCACCGTCAACTGGGACATCGGCGGCGAGACTTAGCACCGGTGGTCCGCATTTAAGGACTGGCTGTAGCTCAGACCTTGATGATCGTGAGACCGCGAGCGCCATCGAGGGCGGCGAAGTCGTCGTCCTGGGTGATGACGGGCAGCGTCCGCGAAGCGGCGATGGCCGCGATCCACAAATCGTTGATCCGGACTCGGCGGCCGGTCTCGGCCAGGTGGATACGTAGCCGGGCCCACACGCGCGCCGCTTCCTCATCGACCGGCAGCATTTCCATGTCGGCAACGGATTCGAGGGTCGCGAGTCGTTGCGCCCGGGTATCGGAAGTGGTTGCGGCCAGCACACCGGCGGTGAGTTCGCCGAGCGTGATCACCGTCGTCGCGACCTCGGCGGGGATCAGCGACTCCTCGAGTTGACGGCCCGTTTCGGTGGCGATGAACACCGATGTGTCGAGCAGGCCCGCCGGTGGCGTCTCGCTCATCGGATAGGCCCGAGATCATCTGTGGTGTCGCCGGCGAGTGCCGCGAGGTCGTCGCGCAGCCCGGGATCGGCTTGCGCACGTCGCAAGCGCGCCAAAAACTCTGCTTTGGCCAACCAACGCCGACGCTGCGGCTGTGCCGCGCTGAGCACCGCGACGGGGCGGCCCTTAACAGTGATAGTGATGTCTTCTCCCGCCTGGACGCGACGAAGCACTCCCGCCGTGTCGTTGCGCAGGTCACGAGACCCGACTTCAGTCATGCTACGAATGTACTACATCTGTAGCATCCGGGTTTTACCCCGACCGTTGGGCTAACACGAACAGACTCCCCGGCGCGCGGTTCGCGTTAGCCGGCGCAGTCGACGGCGACCTCGAGGGCTCCGCAAATCTCACGCATCCGGGTATCGGCAAGCCGACCAAGGCGGCTGACCAAGACTGTCACTGAGACGCTTTCGACGGAGTCCAAATTCACCGCCGAACGGCGCGGGACGGGGTCGGAATCGGGTTGGAGGACAACCTCGCTGGCAAGTCCGCGGATGGTCGTCGTGCATGGCGCGACCAAGGTGCGTCGAAGCCGAGGGATCGCCGCGTCACGAGACAGCACAACGACTGGGCGCCGGCCGATCTCGGGCAGCTCGCACCACCAGACTTCTCCGCGAGCCGGCAATTCACTCACGAAGCGCCCGCTGCACGCCGCCACGTCGCCAGGTCGCCCCACTCGTCCGGTTCCTCAGCCGGGTGCTCGTCATAGGCGGCATAACTTGCGTCCAGCGCGGCGGATCGATAACGAGCCAGCAACGCCTTCAGCGCCTCATCTATGAGGGCGGCGTCGGTAATTCCCGAACGCACGCTGCGTGCGCTGCCGAGGAGTCGCGCATCCACAGTTGTGCTCAGACGTATGCGATTCATGCCATCATTATGCCACTGGCGCGCTAGAACACCGACCGCTGCGCCGACACGAACAGACTCCCCGGCACGCCGTCCTCGATGCCCTCCGGGGGCTGGCGGTCGTAGATGGCCATCATGTCCTCGGAGGTCAGCACCGACACATCCCAGCCGTGTTCGAGCAGCCAGTCCCCCACGTCGGTGCGGTGCTCGAAATACCAGAGGTCCTCGAATTCGGGGAAGTCGTGCTCCTCACCTCCCAGCTGGGCTGCTAGGGCGCGGTAGCGCTGCATCGTCGATCGCTGCCGCTCACGGGACTCCGGATCGTTGAACTCCGGACCGGGCGCCTCGACGGCGATCTGGCTGCCGACGGCGGTCAGCGCTTGGATGCGCTCGAACAGCAGATCCTGGGCGGCCGCTGGCAAAAACGGCAGCAGCCCCTCGGCGGTGAAGGCGCTCGGCGCGGCCGCGTCAAAACCCGCTTGTCGCAACGCAGTTGGCCAGTCTTGGCGCAAATCGATCGGAACATTGACCAGGTTGGCCGTCGGCTGCGCGCCGCGGTCCCGCAACGTCGAGGACTTGAACTCCAGCACCTTGGGCTGGTCGAGCTCGTAGACCGTCACCCCGTCGGGCCAAGGCAACCGCCACGACCGCGAATCCAGGCCTGCCGCCAGAATCACCACCTGCCGCACGCCGGATTCGGTGGCGTCGATGAAGAACTCGTCGAAATATGCTGTCCGCGAGGCCATATAGTCGCGCATGCCCTGCATCCGCAGCGGCACGTCGGGTGCAATCTTGGCGATCTCGGCTGGCAGGTCCGAGTTACCGAACCAGTTCCACATGCCGTCTCCGGCCGCGTCCAGAAAAACCCGCGCAAACGGATCGTCGATCAGCGGATGCTCACTCTCGGTGTCCGCCGCGCGGGCCGCCGCCACACCTAACGCCGTCGCTCCCACACTCTCGGTGATCTCCCAGCTGTCGTTGTCAGTCCTCGCCACCGTCGCTCCCTCCTAGTCGGCACTCGCCGACGGTACCCGCCGGCGTGTCGCGGATTGGCTGTGTGAGCGGAGCCGGCAGTAAGTCCGCCCAGGCTTAGTCGGGCCGGCTCGCGGTGTTGTTGACGTTGTCCACCAACCAATCAGCGAGGTCGTGGAGTTTGATGTTGGCTTTTTGCGACGTCGAGACCAGCAGATTGAATGCTTGGTCGTCGCTGATGCGTTCGCGCTGCATCAGAATTCCTTTGGCTATCCCAATGGTGTCGCGGGACGAGAGCGCTCTGCGAAATTCGGCCTGCTGTGTGGACCCGGTTAGCGCGATCGCGGCGTGCGCGGCGAACAACTCCCCGATGACTTCGGAGTCAGCGTCGAACGCGTTCCGTTTCGAGGAGTACAGATCTAGCGCCCCCAGGTTTCGGCCGCTGGTGAAGAGCTTGTATCCGAGCATCGACCGGACACCGTGCGCTTCGGCGGCCGCGGCAAACCGCGGCCAGCGAGTGTCCTGTGACATGTCGTCGATCCGGTAACTGTGATGATCGAGTAGCGCCTGCAGGCAGGGACCCTCGTCGAGTTCGTGCTCTATGTTGTTGATTCGCGTCGTCAGGTCACTGGTCGAGGCGACGGTCTGCAAGAGTTTGCCTTCGCGAAGCGACACCGCGGCGTGTTCGGCGCCGGGGACCGTGTCGGTGACCGACGCAACGATGGCCGCTAGCACGTGATGTATGTCCGGTTCGGCCTCCAGCGATCGGGCGACGTCGCGCAGAGCTTGCGCCACATCGACGAGCGGGCTGGGCCCCGATTCGGACGGTTTCTGCTGTTCCTGTGGCATGTATGTTTTCTGCTCGCTAGCGGAGGTAGTTGAGCCTGAAAGGCTGGGATCATCCACCGGTGCCGGGGCCGAACCAACTTTCACAGCGAATCAGGCCATGATACGCGCGGCACGCCACCACCACCGCCATGCCCCAACTCTCTACGCCTCAACCTCAATCAGCTTGGCGACAACGATCGATGGCGAAAAGCCGCTACCCGCTACCGGGTTCGACGACAACCAGACGTGGTCGTAGCCGCTCCGGCGCGATCTCCACACCCGCCGTGAGGTCGCCGATCAGCGCATCGACAAAGTCGACCAAACCAGCGATGTCGATCGCGTAGCGTGCCGGGCGGTCGCCGTGGGAAAGACGGGCCGAGGCGCTGCGCAGCAGACTCATCGCGCCGTTGACGTTGCCGCGCTGGGCGTGGGTGATGCCAACCGCGAGCTGTGCCAGGCCTTGCCACAGCATCCGCTCGTCGTCAGGGCCGTTCTTCCAGGCCGCCTCGAGGACCTCGTGCGCGTTGAACGCCAGCCCCTGGTCCAGGAGGTCCTGGGCGTAGCGGAGGGTTTCCGCCGGTGCCAGCTCGAGGTCATCGGGGATCCGTGGAATGCCTTGACTGCCACGGGGCAGTGGTCGGCCCAGAGCATCGCGCGGGCGGGTACTTCGGGGTCGGCCGGACTCGTCGCGGTCACGCTCGGGCATGCGCCGATCATCGCAAGCCCGCGAGATCCGCAGAAGACCTGTCGACAAGTCGCCGCCTCAGGCGCTCAGTTCAGCGCGCCGCCAAGCAAACACGTATGCATGCCCGCAGAGGTGACACATATCACCTGTTGAGGGCGGTGAACGGTTGATCAGGTAGGGTGTGGAACAACGTTGGCGTCACCAACACAGATGCTGACACGTCGTGGAACGCTCCTTCATCCACCGGAACTACCGGTTCGAAGATGATTAGTGCATCCAGCACAGGATTTTCTCGCGGCGATCGATTTTGCCCACTGGCAATCTCGCCACCTTGTGCTGACGCCGCATGACGATCCCGTCGCGACGGCGCGGCACACCCGATGCCTGAGAGGCACCGAAACCGTGACTACCGAAACAACTTTCGCCGATCTCGGCGTACCCGAACAACTGATCCACGTGCTCTCCGCACAAGGAATCACCAGCCCGTTCCCAATCCAGGTCGACACCCTGCCCGACACGCTCGCCGGCCGCGACGTCCTCGGGCGCGGCAAGACCGGCAGCGGCAAGACACTGGCCTTCGCCATTCCGCTCGCTGCCCGGCTGGCGCGCGGCAAGCGACGGCCCTCGCGGCCGGCCGGCCTGGTGCTGGCGCCCACCCGTGAGCTGGCGACGCAAATCACCGCCGTGCTCGCCCCGCTGGCAGCCGCCCACGACCTGAAGGTCGGCACGATCTTCGGCGGGGTGCCGCAAAACCGTCAGGTGGCCGCGCTCAAGTCAGGAGTCGACATCGTCGTCGCCTGTCCGGGCCGGTTGGAGGATTTGATGAGGCAACGCCTGATCAGCCTGGACTCGGTGCAGATCACCGTGCTCGACGAAGCCGACCACATGGCCGACCTGGGCTTTCTGCCGGGCGTCATCCGCATCCTGGCCGCCACCCCGGCCGGTGGTCAGCGACTGCTGTTCTCCGCGACGCTCGACAACGGGGTCGACAAGCTGGTCAGGCGGTTCCTGCGCAACGAGATGACACACTCGGTCGACGAAGTGAACTCGCCGGTGTCCGAGATGACCCACCACGTCTTCCACGTCGCCGGTGCCGACGCCAAAAAGGAGCTGATACATCGGCTCGCCTCCGGGTCCGGCCGCCGAATCCTGTTCATGCGCACCAAACATCAGGCTCGCAAACTGGCCCGACAGCTGACCGAGGCCGGTGTTCCCTCAGTTGACCTGCACGGCAACTTGTCTCAGCCCGCACGTGACCGCAACCTCGCCGCATTCAGCGCCGGAACGGCACGCGTGCTGGTAGCCACCGACATCGCCGCGCGCGGTGTGCACGTCGACGAGGTCGAGCTGGTGGTGCATGTGGACCCGCCCGCCGAACACAAGGCCTACCTGCATCGTTCGGGGCGCACCGCGCGCGCCGGCAGCGCCGGCGACGTCGTCACCGTGGTGCTTCCCGAGCAACGCAAAGACCTCTCGGCGCTGATGCGCAAAGCCGGCATCAACGTCCGCCCGCAACAGGTGACCGCCCACTGCGAACCGGTCACCAAGCTGGTCGGCGAGGTTGCGCCCTACCGGGCACCCGCTCCCAAGGCAGCCCTGCCGGCACGCGCCGCAACCGCCGGGTCCCGTCGGCGTCGACCCGCATCCGGCGCTCATCGGCGCAGGAAACCCGTCGCTCGTTAGCCGGGCCGACCCGACAAGGGTCGGCCCGTTTTTCTCGCGTTTCTACGCGCCCGCGTGGGCAATCAGCCCCGCGACGCCGGTCTCCGGTTATGTTGTCGGCGAGCCGCTGACAGAGGCGGGCCGGAGGTTCCTTAGAACATGCACGTCGACGGGCGCGAAGTCACCGTTTCCGGTAGCTTGCTGCAACCCTTGACCCGGCGCACCAACGACATCCTGCGGTTGGCGCTATCGGCGGCGTTGCTGGCCATCGTGATCACCAGTTCGCTGATCACCCGCACGAGGTGGGACGAGCTGGAGAAATCCATCTCCCGCATCGTCGGGGTGCTCACACCCACCCAATCCGATGTGGTCTACCTGGTGTACGGCCTGGCGATCCTTGCGCTGCCGTTCATGATCCTGATCGGGTTGATCCTTTCCCGGCAGTGGAAACTGCTCGGCCCCTGCGCGGCGGCCGCGTTCATCGCCGTCCTGGCGCTGTCGATCACGGGCAAGCGCATCGCTATGCCCCAATGGCACTTCGACCTCTCCGACCGCCTGCGCACGGTGTTGGCGCAATTCCTCGACGACCCGCGCTGGATCGGGATGCTCGCCGCGGTGCTCACCGTGTCGGGCCCCTGGCTGCCCGCGCGTTGGCGGCACTGGTGGTGGGCGCTGCTGCTGGCGTTCGTGCCGATCCACCTCGTCGTCAGCGCCGTCGTGCCGGCCCGCGCACTGCTGGGCCTGGCGGTGGGATGGTTCGTCGGCGCGCTGGTGATCCTGGTCAGCGGCACTCCGGCGCTCGAGGTGCCGCTGGAGGGCACGGTCCGCGCGCTGGCCAAACGCGGGTTCGCCGTCTCCGGGCTCACGGTGGTCCGCCCGGCCGGGGCCGGGCCGCTGATGCTGTCGGCCGCATCGGATGGTCGAAACGGCGACGCGGTGATCGAGCTGTACGGCCCGCATCAAAGCAGCGGCGGCACACTTCGCCAGCTGTGGGGCAAGCTGCGGCTGCGCCGCAGCGAGGCCGCACCCTTTCAGGCGTCGATGCGCCGCGCCGTCGAGCATCGCGCGTTGATGGCCATGGCTATCGGCGACTTGGATGTGGCCAACACGTCGAGCATCGCCGTCGGCGCACTGGACCGGGGCTGGACGTTGTTCGCGCACAAGCCCGTTCGCGGCGCGCCCCTGAAGCAATGTGGGACGGCGATGCCGGTGGCCCGGGTGTGGGAATCGCTGCGAAAGCTGCAGGACAACCAGATCTCGCACGGCGATCTGCGCGACGAGCAGATCACCGTCGACGACGGCACGGTCCTTTTCGGTGGGTTCGGCAGCGCCGAATACGGCGCCACCGACAACCAACTCCAATCCGACATCGCCCAATTGCTGGTGACGACGTCGGCGCTCTACGGCGCCGAATCCGCGGTCAACGCGGCGATCGACGCGCTGGGCAAAGACACCGTGCTGCTCGCATCACGCCGGCTCACGAAATCCGCTGTGCCGAAACGTCTCCGCGAGTCGGTCAACGACCCAAAGGCCGTCATCTCCCGAAGCCGCGCGGCGGTGATGCGGCAAACCGGTGCCGAGAAGATCCAAGCCGAGACGATCACCCGGTTCACCCGCGGCCAGCTCATCCAGCTGGTGCTGCTCGGCGCGCTGGTCTATGTCGCGTATCCGTTCATCAGCACGGTGCCGACGTTCTTCAACGAGCTGGGCAAAGCGAACTATTGGTGGGCGCTGCTGGGGCTCTTTGTCTCGGCAGGGACGTATGTCGGGGCCGCAGGCACATTGTGGGCGTGCGCCAGTGGGGCCGTCGCCTACTGGAAAATCTTTGTTACACAGGTAGCCAACACTTTTGCCGCGACCACCACCCCAGCGGGTGTCGGTGGGCTCGCGCTCAGCGTGCGGTTGCTGCAAAAGGGCGGAATGAGCACTGTGCGAGCCACCACGGCGGTGGCACTGCAGCAGGTGGTGCAGGTGATCGTCCACGTCACGTTGCTGATCATCTTCAGCGCCGCCGCGGGTGCGGGAACCGACCTGTCGCACTTCGTCCCGAAGGCCACCTTGCTCTACCTGATCGGAGGCGTGGCGCTGGGCCTCATCGGCACATTCTTGTTGGTGCCGAGGTTGCGGCGCTGGCTGGCGACGGACGTGCGCCCGAAGCTCAAGGAAGTCACGACTGACCTCGTCGCGCTGGCCCGCGAGCCGAAGCGGCTGGGGCTGATCCTGCTCGGTTGCGCCGGAACGACTCTCGGCGCAGCGATAGCGCTGTGGGCCAGCGTCCAAGCCTTCGGCGGCAACGTGACGTTCGTGGCCGTCACCGTGGTGACGATGGTCGGCGGAACCCTCGCTTCGGCCGCCCCCACCCCTGGCGGTGTCGGCGCCGTCGAAGCCGCGCTGATTGGTGGGCTCGCCGCCTTCGGCGTGCCCGCGGCCGTCGCCGTGCCGTCGGTACTGCTGTATCGGGTGCTCACCTGCTGGATACCGGTGTTCGTCGGCTGGCCGGTGATGCGTTGGCTGACGGACAAGGACATGATCTAGAGGCCGTGGAACGCGTAGATTTACTCTAGGAACAATGCTGGCAATACGGCGTGAAGAGGATGGACGATGACTGGAGCTGGAGCGCAACTGCCAGAGCCCAGCGAGGCTCAAGCGCAAACGCAACAGTCCGGCGAGGCCGAGGAGACGTTTCACAGATTCTCTTACGAGGCCACCGGGCTAAGCGGTCTCCGGATGCGCCTGCTAACCGACATTCCCACGAACGATGCCGGCGTCCCGCAGGATCTGCCGGTCGGGATTACCGAGGTGATTTCCGACGACGACGTGGTGGGGCCAAACCTGAGTGTGCGGGTTCATCCCGTCGGTGAGCCCACCCAGATTGCCTATGTGGCATTCGATCAGCTGGCGATCTACGACAACGAGTGACCATCACAGATCCGGCCGGTGCCAACAACTCTGACGAGTTAGCGGTGGCCTGGCGGGAGCTGGTCGCTGCTTACACCCAGTCTCCTCGGGTCGACGAAGTCGGCCGAGGGCTGCTCGCCTCGTGGGGTGAACCCCATCGTCGCTACCACAACACCGCCCACCTGCGTGACGTGTTGTCACACGTCGATGAGCTGGCCGAGCATGCCGCGGATCCCGCCGCGGTCAGGCTGGCGGCTTGGTACCACGACGCTATCTACGCGGGGCAGCCCGACGACGAGGAGAACAGCGCACGCCGCGCCGAAGCCGAACTCGCCGCCCTGAATCTTCCCCCTGAGCTGATCAGTGAAGTCGCCCGCCTGGTGCGACTCACCGCCACCCACGATCCCCGGCGCGGCGACCGCAACGGCGAGGCACTGTCCGACGCCGACCTGGCCATCCTCGCCGCCCCGGCCGACAGATACGTCGCGTATACGGCGGCGGTCCGGGGCGAATACGCCCACCTATCCAACGAGGTGTTTGGCGCCGGCCGGGCCCGCATCCTGCAGGCATTACTCAAGCAACCCGCGGTGTACGGGACACCCCACGCGCGTGAACGGTGGGAAGCCAACGCCAGGCGCAACCTCGATGCGGAACTACGCAGCCTTGTATTTTGAACAACCCGTCGGCCCCGCGGCGGCGAGCGCACAGTCTGACCCGTCCGGGCACGGCCGTGCGTAGCTCGGCGACGGCTGAGCCACCGGTGGCAGCGGCGGCGGGTTCTCCGGGTTAATCCCGAACAGGTCGTTCACACTGCCGCGGCTTTTTTTGGCGCTTTTGATGATCTCCTTGTAGCGATCATCGCCGGTGACGTGCCTGCGTTCCCATTTGGCAACCAGCTCATCGAAGGTCGGGTTGGGGTCGCCCGTGTCGAGCTCGGCTGCCTTAAGACGGTCACTCATGAGTGTTCTTGTCCAACAGCGCAGATCACTGCGGAGCTTGCACAAATCGCGCGCGATTTCTTCAAGGGTCTTGCCCTGTTGGCGCAGCTCCCGTTCGCGCTTGTCTAGGACCAGCTCGCCGTGCAGGTAGACGATCCGGGTTTCCCGCCAGCACAGCGAGGCCCAGTTGTACTCGGGGAGATCGAGCATGGCCACGGCAAATCATTCTGGCTCCTGAGACGAGTGGAAGTCGCCGATTTCGCCACATCCTCAATAGCCGAGCGAATACTTCCCGCTCCCGCGGCTCCCGCTTCGCCCTACCCCGCCGCGCGCTCGATGTCGCCCAGCACCGGCGGGCCCTTGCCGTCGCCGGCGCGGCGGAGCAGGAACATGCGGAGCCGACCGTAATGCTTGGCCATCCCCGTGTTGCCGAGCAGCAGCGGTGTTCGTCGGCTGGCCGGTGATGCGGTGGCTGACCGACAAGGACACGATCTAGGCCCGGCGTGTAAACTTCGAGTATGCATTACATATCCGAGTCGTTGTCGGTCGTGCATCTCATACTTCCGATCCATGGCACGGATCAGGATGACAGCGGCAGTTCACCGGCGTATTTCAAGGCGTGAGCTCCTTGCCGCTCTCCGCAATGCTGGCCTGCCGCTCCTCACCGATCGTGACCGCGCCTACTTCATCGGCACCGACACCCGCGGCCGCGAGTTCGAAATCATCTTGGCACCCGACGACGAAGATGACGACCTCTGGATTGCGGTGCATGCCTTGCAAACCCGCTACCGGAAGGAGGGCTGAACCATGGCACGCAAGCTTGATCCCACCAAGATTCACTTCGACGAGCACACCGTCGTAGACGTCGTCGACCTCAACGAAGAAGAGATCTACGTCGGAGGCGAGCGTCTGACCGACGAGCGCGCTGACGAGATCGCGGCAGAAGTTCTGGCAAAGGCGCAAGCCATGAACCTGCGGCCCGGGGGAAAGTCATTGTCAGGCAATGGGAAGCACTCACCCGTCGTGCAGGTCCGGGTTTCCGAGCAGACGCGCGACAAGTTGCGGGCGATCGCAAAGGCTCGCGGCATGAGCGTCTCAAAGTTGTCCCGAAAGGTGCTCGACCAGTTCGTTGAACGCGAGACACCGGGCTAACGTCCCCCCGCTCGGTGTTTCTATTGTCAATACCTGCAGCCGCGCAGGATCAGACGATTACGTCCATTGCGAGATGCTGTAGTTGCAACCGAATCACTCTGTCACACAGGCCGTTGAGGGATCCGGCAAGCCAGGTCAGTGTTCGGGGGTTGGCCGCGACTGCAGCGTCGGTGCGGCGGCGGCGAGGATCTCGTCGCGGCTCCCGTTGAGGGGGGGATAGATTCGCCTGCCGTTGATTGTGCGCTTGGTGGCTTTGGCTTCGGCCCCGCTGGCGATCACCTGCCGATCCCAGCCTTCGGTATAGACTGCCCCCGCAGGCCCGAGGTCCAAAACTGTGACATACCAGGGAATCCGAAGGGACAACATCGGCTCACCAAGTAGATCGCTGATGACGTTGTACCCGGCGAACCGCCCCATCGGCCTGCCGTGCTGGCAGGACATCACCGAAAGGTGCCCATCGTCCATCCACGCGGCCGCAACATCCCCGGCGGCGAACGCCCCTTGCACGTTGATTACGCGCAGGTGCTCGTCAACCGCAACCCGGCCGAGACCGTCACACTCGACGCCCAGATCCGCGGTAAGCGGATTGGCGCGCATACCGGCACACCACACCACTGTCGACGCGGCCAGCCTTTCCCCTGTCGACAATGTCACTCCGTCTCCATCGATCGCGGCGACACCAACACCGAGCCGGATCTGCACCCCGTTCGCCGTCAGCGCGGCCTCGATCACTGGGCGCGCCGACGCCCCCATGTCCGAGCCGACATGCCGGTTGTGATCAACGAGTATGACGCGGGGAGTGATGTCCGGGAACAGCGTCGCCAGCCGCGCGGGCAGCTCGCAGGCGGTCTCAATGCCGGTCAGCCCAGCGCCCACCACGATCGCGGTCGCCGCGGCGAGTGTGTGCAGACTGCTGGCGACCTCCACCAGGTGCCGCTGGAGCCTTAGCGCGCCGTCGTAGGTGTCGACGTCGAAGCCGAACTCACGGAGACCGGGGACGTCCGGTTTGACCACTCGGCTGCCCAACGCCATCACGAGACGGTCGTAGGCGCGGGTACCGAGCGAGGTGGCCACCGTGCAAGAACCCGGGTCGATCGCCGTCACATCGGCGGCGACGTGCCCGACTCCGACCGGGTCGAGCACATCCCGCAGCGGAATGCGGCACGCCGTCAGGTCGGCCTCGTAATTGCGCACCCGGATGTCGTGGTACGGCAGCGAGCTGACTACCGTGATGTTCACCTCGCCGGGCGCGACGCCGAGTTCGTCGATTCGGCGGGCCGCACCCAGGGCGGCCCACAGACCAGCGAACCCCGAGCCGAGCACAACGACGTCGCTCACCGGGCTTACGTTAGCCGCCAGGTACCCGCGATACGGCGACCCGACGCCCCACTCGAGGCGAATCGTCTCATCGCCCTGGGGCCCGGTCACCGTAGAAACGTGGTTTTGAGACCAACTTCCGCGAGTCGCAGTTGTGGTCTATTTCGAGACTTCGTTCAGTTCTGCTCGGGCCTGGTCGATTTGGTCGTATGCGTACGTAACCATGGCCGCGGTCGTCATCGTCTCACCCTTGTGAGATAGAGATTCGTAAGTCTGGTTGCCAAGGACACGCCGAAGGTGGGCAATCGCGGTGTTGATATTCGGAAATGACGCGGCAGTCAGCGGACTCAATGCGAAACCGGCAATGGTGGCCGCCGGTCCATAGCGGCCGACTCGGTCCAAGAAAATTGCCAGGTTTGTCAGGGGCGAACGGATAGTGACGATGTTGCCCGAATCGTGCATGTGGCGGACCGCAGAACCGATGTGGTCGAGCGCCGACGAGGGATCACCACGTTCGACTGCAAGTTGTGCCAGATTGGCTGTCAGGTGGCTTTCGTTGAAGCGGTTGCCGCTGTCGTGCGCGATCGCCAGGCCCCGGTGCATCGCCTCCAGTGCACGGTCGGGATCCGCGTTGCGCCAGGCGAAACCATAGGCCATCAGCGCCAACGAGATTGCATACGGGTTGCGGGTTGCTTCGGCGGACTCGGGAAGGCCGTCGGCCGCGGCGATCGCGTCCTCATCGTGTCCCGCGATCGTCAAGAACATGACCAGCTGCGCCCTGACATTAGGGTGCGCGTTGCGTGCGAGCTGGGCACGGCACCACTCGACTGACCGATCAGGCTGCCCAATGGCTACATACGGACTGGCCAGCATGGCCTCGAGGCCGAACGGCACCTCGGCGCGGCCTTTGCGCATTACCGTTTTCTCCGCCGTCGCCGTATTGGACGGCGTTCTCGATACGTCCAACGAACCAGCACGCCGTCGCCATCACGTAAAGGACAGCCGAGCCGGCGGTGGTTGACCGCGCGCGCGGGCTCGATGAGTTCTTCAGCCCAGGCGATGGGTTCATAGTTCTCGACCACAATAGCCGAGGAGTGCCGCATACGTGGCGATGGTGGCGGCGGTGTCCAGATCGCCCCGGTCGGCGGCCCACCGGAACGCGGTGCGCAGATTGGCCAGCTCGATGGTGAACCAGTCATACGCCTCCCGTTGTCGGGGGCTGTCCCACAGGGCCAGGATGTCGGCTTCTCGCCCGGCGAAGTACCGCGAGTGGGCGGCCCGAATCTCGGATGCTTCGCCGCCAGCGACGAGTTGCTCCTCGGCGTACTGGCGGATCGTCTCCAGCATCGAAAACCGGGTCCGCCCCGAGGACCGGTCGGCGACCAGCAGCGACTTGCGCACCAGGGCATCGAGCAGATCCAGGGTGGCGAAGTCATCATCGGAACCCATGACGGCGCAGGCGCTTTGGAGGTCGAATCCCCCGGCGAACACCGAACACCGCTCCAGCAGCGGTTTCTCCGCGTCGTCGAGGTGGTCGTAGGACCACGCCACCGCGTGGCGCAGCGTTTGGTGGCGTTCCAGGCCGCGCCGCGAGCCGACCAGCAGCCGGAACCGCTGATCCAGACGATCACGCACCTCGCTGGCGGTCATCGACGCCATCCGCGAGGCCGCCAACTCGATGGCCAACGGGATGCCGTCGAGTCTGCGGCAGATTTCCACGACAGCGTCCGCCTCGCCGGGCTGGGCCAGCGAGAAGTCCGACACGACACTGTGGGCACGGTCGACGAAAAGGTTCACGGCGGCGGATTCGGTTCCGGAGTCGACGTCCAGCGACGGGACACGCCATAACTGTTCGTCGCTGACCCCCACTCCTTCGCGGCTGGTCGCCAGAATCGTTACGCGTCGCCGAGGCGGCCAGGACCGCCTCGACCAGATCCGCGACACTGTCGACAACATGCTCGCAGTTGTCGAACACCAGCAGCCGCGACCGGCCCTCCAACGCGGAGGCCACCGACTCGGTCACTGTCTTGCCCGCTTGCTGGGTGATGCCCAACACCGCCGCGACGGCGTCGGGCACCGCCACGGGGTCGGTGACTGCGGCCAGCTCGAAAAACCAAACACCATCGGGAAACTCATCGGCCAGCCGCGCCGCGACTTCCAACGCCAGACGGGTCTTGCCGACCCCACCTACCCCGGTCAACGTGACCAACCGATGAGCTTTCACCGCGGCGTGCAGCTCGGCGACCTCCGACTCACGCCCGATCAAGCTCGTGGTCGCAGACCGTAGGTTCCCCGGACTGGTATCGAGCGCCCGCAACGGCGGAAAGTCTGTGCGTAGCCCTGCTGTCCGGACCTGGAACACCTCGACCGGGGTGGGCAGATCCCGCAGCCGCCGCGGCCCCAAATCCACCAGATCAACTCCGCTGAGCAGCCCCGCCGTCGACTCGGCCAACAGGATCTGACCACCATGCCCCGCGGCCATCACCCGCGCCGCACGATTCAGCACCGCACCGAAGTAATCCCCGTCGCGCAGCTCGGCTTCGCCGGTCGCGACACCCATCCGTACCGGCAACCCCAGCTCCCGCTGCGCCGAGACCGCGGCATCGACCGCTGACCTCGGGGAGCTGAACGCCGCGCACATACCGTCCCCGGTGTGCTTGAACATGACAGCCGCCGTGCGCCGCGATCGCCTCGCGCAACACCTCGTCGTGGGCGGCCAGCGCGGCCCGCATCCCATCGGCGTCCGCCTCCCACCGACGGGTCGAACCCTCGACATCGGTGAACAGAAACGTCACCACCCCCGAAGGAGCAGCAGCCGTCATGGCATCGCCTCGGCCCACTTCATGTGCCCCTCGAAGCCAAGCTGTGTCGCCATCGCGCGGTAGCGATCCCGATAGTCGCGGTAGGCGGCCTCGTCTCCGCGGGCGCGGGCCAGCAGCGCCCTCAATCGCAGCAGCGAGATCTCGTGCAGTACGAAGCCGGGATCGGTCGGCACAGCCGCCAACTGATCTATCGCACTCTCGGCCTCGTCGAGATCACCGTCGGCCCCGCGGTCCAGCACCGTCTCCACCAACGCGCCCGTGGCCAACACGCAATACGGCAGCTGCCCGTTATCAAACAAATCATCGACGGCCGCGCGTATCCGCGCTACCGCATCGTCGCGGTCGCCACGGCTCGCGGTCTCACGTGCGGTGTACGTCTCGACAAGCGGTAAGTCGCTCAGATAGTACCGACCATGCCGGCACATCTCGCCGACCTGCTCCAGCAACCCCAATCCACGCTCATGGTCTGCCGGGGAATCCCGATGCACCAGTGCAAGGCCCATTGTTGTCCGGGCGACGGCCAGCGCGACATCATCGGCCGATCGTTCGGCGAGATGCAGCGCTTCGTCGATCTCGCGCAATGCGGTGTCGCTGGCCACGAGCACTCCGTGGGCTATCGCCAAACCGAATTTCCAGAAGATGACGATGGAGCGCGAGAACGGGTCGGTCCTGTCGGGCATGGCGACGGCCCGGTCGAAGTCATCCCGCCACCCCGGCAGGGCTAGGCAAAATCGAGCGACGCCGCGCGATGCCAACGCCGCGGCCAACGGCGATCCCAGGCCGATAAAGTTGCCTTTGGCGGGATCACCTTCAGCCAGGTCGATGACGCGCTGGGCCAATCGGAGCACGTCGGCCATCTCGCCGGTCTCAATCTTCATGGCGAGCGCCCCAACCGACAGCCCGACAATGAGCGCTGGATCGCCAATCGACTCGATCAGCGCCATGACTTCCGACCCCATCTCTGATGCCTCGCGCACGCGGGCATGAATCATGTGCTCGCCCACCAGCCCGCCCATGGCGATAGCCAGCGAGGCCTTGTCCCCAGCTGCCATGCACAAGTCCCGCAGCTCCTCGAAGCCGGCATCGGAGGTTTTCACGTTGACGCGAAAGGCGCTTAAACAAATTAGGGTGCGGGGGGCGATGCGCATGGCGGTGTGGTCCGGGTCGTCGGTGGGCAGCGAGTCGGCGATCTGGCGCGCACGCTTCCAACTGACGGGTGCCGCGTCGATACCCCGGATGGCCGACCACGCACCGGCGCGCATGTGCCAGGCATAGGCTTCGTGCAACTCCCCGGCGGCCTCCATGTGTTCGGCGATTAACGCCGCGTTCTGGTCTACCGATGCTGGGTCACGCTGTTGGATTGCCGCGGCTAATCGGCGATGTAACTCTGCACGATCGGACTTGAGCTGTGATTCGTAGGCGACCGTGCGGATCAGCGTGTGGCGGAAGGCGAACTCAGCGTTGGGTGTGAAACGGACTTGATCGATGAGCTCGGCCCTCAGGTTCACATCGAGAACGGGATCAATCCCCAACGCCGTGAGCAGCTCAGCTGTGAAGCGTGAGCCGATCACCGCCGCCGCGTTCAGTGTCTGCTTGGCAGCAGCGTCGAGGCGGTCGATGCGGGCGGCGATCGCTGCCTGCACGGTGGCCGGAACGGTGACCTCGGCTAGGTCGGTGCGGCAGGTGAAGCCGCCCCGGTCGCCTTCGAGCACGCCGCGCTCGGCGAGTTCGCGCACCATCTCCTGCGCGAAGAAAGGGTTCCCGGCGGCCCGTCCGGCGATGAGCGCCCTGATCCCGGCGACTGATGGATCGGGTCCCAACATCTCATCGAGCAGCGTGGTGGTCTCCGAATCACTCAGCGGGGCCAGCGAAATCGTCTGCGCACCCGGCACGTGGGCCAGCGCTCCCCGGTATTCGGGCCGGTAGGTGATCAATACCACCGAATGCGTCTGCGGAATCACGGCCAGGAAGTCGGCGAACATCGACTCGCTGACCTCATCGATCCAGTGCGCATCCTCGATGATGTAGAGCGCTGGCGCGGTGCGCGCCAGCGACACGGAGTTGATCAGCGCCGTCAACCGCCGCCGACGGGCATCGGGATCGATTTGGGGTAAGGGAGCCTTTGGATCGGCGATGCCCAGTAGGTCGTCAAACAGCACCAAGTCCTCAGCCTCGCCGTCAGAAGCCTGAGCCCGTATCCGGGCGCGGGCGGCCTCGGGGTCAAGACCCTCCACGCCGGTGGCCGCGCGTAGCAGCCGCGCGACGCCATGGAAGGGGATCTGGCTGGTGTGTGACTCGCAGAAGGTGGTGAACACCTCCACACCGCGGCGACCCGCCAGCGCCGCCACCTCGCGGATCAGACGGCTCTTGCCAATACCCGATGACCCCACCACGCCGACCACTACGCCGTGGCCGTCGACTGCGCGGTCCAACAAGCCTTCAACGGCGGACATCTCCCACCGCCGACCGACCAGATTCGACTCAGCGCGCCCGACAGCGCGATGCCGGTCCCCCATGCCCAACAGGCGACGGGCCAAGACCGGTTCATCGGCACCCTTGATCTGAACCGACTCAGGCTCACCGAGAGCCGCTGCACCATCAACCAGTCGCGCGGTGGATGCGCTGAGCATCACGCCACCCGGCGGGCCCACCGATTCCATCCGCTGGGCCATGCCGACTTGCTCACCGACGGCTGTGTAACCTGCTGTGCCAGAGCCGATTTCGCCGGTGATCACCTGACCCGAGTTCAGACCGATTCGCAGCTGAAACTTAACCGCGTCGCGCCGGTCGACCTCGGCCGCCAACTGTTGTGCGTCACGTTGGATGTCGAGCGCTGCGAGGCACGCGCGTAAGGCGTGGTCCTCCAACGCCATGGGCGCGCCGAACACCGCCATGATCCCGTCACCGGTGAACTTATCCACGGTCCCGCCATAGCGTTTAACGACTGCGCCCGAGCGGGTCACCAACTCACCCATGATCTCGCGCAGCCGCTCAGCACCGACCGCGGCGGCGATATCCATGGAGTGCACGACATCGGAGAACAGGACGGTTACCTGCTTGTACTCCGCACGGGTCTCGCCGTCTGTAACTGGTGAGCCACAGCCGTGACAAAACCGAGCGTTCTCCAGAGGTTCGGTGCCACACATCCGGCACGCCGTTACGGCCGTCATCCGACCCTCCGCCGCTCACCGCCCCAGCGTTTCCAGGGTGCTCTAAGGATAGGCGGTTGGACACTTCGCAAGGAGCCCTCGGCATTCAGGGTGATTCTGACACGAAGTTTTTGAGACTCTCGTATGTCGTCTGTTTCGAGACGAAGTTCAGCCTCGCCGACCGCCGTCAGGCCATCGCGTCGGCCTGCGCCAGGTATCCCTCGAAGTCTGCTGCGAGCGCCTTCTCCCGGAAGCGTGCCAAGAACTGCTGGTAGCCCAGCTTGTCTCCGCTGTTCCTGGCAAGGAGCGCCCGTAACCGCAGAAGCGGCAGTTCGTGCAGGACGAAGCCCGGCTCGGTCGGCACGGCGGCCAGCCTGTCCACCGCTTTCTGGGCTTCATCGATGTCGGATTCTGTGCCGCGATGGAGTAATGCCTCGCCCAGCACCGCGGTGGCAGGACCACGAAAGATCGTCTCTTCGGTGGCGAACTGCTCGTCGAGAACCTGGCGCGCCAAAGCGATGGCGCCGTCGAGCTCGCCGGACCTGAGTTTTGCCCGAGCGAACTCGAGATCGGTCAGCCTCCGCAATGTCACGGTGAGTTTCTCGCGAATGATCATCTCGCGCGCTGTGGTCAATGCCTCGATGCCGGCCGCTTGGTCACCCTCGGGACTGTGCAGCAATGCCGTCGCTCGAATCATGTATGAGTAGGTGACGGCGGTGTTGTCCCCCGACTGCAGCGCGATCTCGAGCGACTCCGATGTCGACGAGATGTCCTCCGCGTCGGGCACTATGGCGTCGTTTCCCGTCGCGCCCGCGAATTTGTATACCTGCGCCAGAATTCGAGTTGTCGCGTCAAACGACCGCGCCATCGCAATGCCCCGTTCGATGTCGGCTCGCCACCCCGGGCGGCCCAAGAACATCGCCGATGCACCCCTCAAGGTAGTGGCCCAGGCAAGCGGAGATCCGATGAGGACGTTCCCCATGACGGGGTCGCCGTCCGCGAGGTCGATAATGCGCTGGGCCAATCGCTGGCTTTCGACCGCCTCACCGGCTTCAAAATTGGCCTGGGCCGCCCCATAGAGAAGGCCCACGGCCATCTCTGGCTCTCCTATCGACTCGATCAGCGCGGCGAACTCGGACGCCGTTTGTACGGCTTCCCGGTGGCGCGAATTGAACGTCAACGTGTTGAGGTGGCCGGCCATGCCCACCGCCAGTGACTTCTTGTCGCCGGCTGCGGCCGTGATGTCGCGCAACTCTTCGAAGCCAGTGGTTTCTGGAACACCACCCACTTGAAAGGCGCTGCCGCACAACAGAGCCCGCGGCGAGATCCGCATCGCCAAACAGTTGGGATGATCGCCGGGCATTTGGTCGGCAACACGTGCGGCCTGTTCCCAGCTTCCGCGTGCCGCCCGGATGTCGCGCGGCCCATACCCGGTCGCGGCGCGCATGAACCATTCATATGCCTCGGACAGCTCACCCGCGGACTCGTATTGAGTCGCGATCATGGCCGCCCCCTCACCGGTGGCTGCGGCGTTCGTCTGCTGCATCATCGCCGCCGCACGCCGGTGCAAGTCCGAGCGCGCGGCCTTGAGCTGCGATTCGTACGCCACCTTCTGAGTGAGCGGATGACGGAAGGCGTATTCGGCATCGTCTTCGTAAGTGATCTGATCGACGAGTTCGGCTTCGATGAGTGGCGTCAGGTCCGTTCGCTCGAGCAATCGCTCCAATAGCTCGGCGCGAAATCGAGCACCGATGACCGCTGCGGCGTTCAACGTCCGCTTCGCCGAGGGAGTGAGCCGGTCGATACGGTCACCGATGGCGGCCTGCAAAGTGGGTGGTACATGCACGTCGCCTACTTCTCGGAGACACACGTAGGCACCCGGCTCGCCCTCGATCTCGCCCCGCCCAGCCAGATCGCGCACGATCTCTTCGGCGCAGAACGGTATGCCCGCCGCGCGGTCGGCGACCACCGTGGACAACCTGCCCACCGACGAATCCACCCCGAGCAGCTCCCCCAGTAACTCGCGGATGTACGAATCACTCAGCGGTGCAAGCACGATGGCCTCAGCTTCGGTGAGTTCTGACATGGTCCCCTGATACTCGGGGCGATACGTGATCAACATCGTTGCCCGCATTTGGAGGACGGCGGCCGCGAAATCGGTGAGCATCGACTCGCTGACGCCATCTATCCAATGTGCGTCTTCGATGACATATACGGCGGGGTTCGGCCGACCCAGCGAAACTGTTTTGATGAGCTCGATGAGCCGCCGCCGCCGGGCGTCCGGGCTGATGTCGGGCAGCGGCATATCGGTATCACGGATGCCTACCAGCTCATCGAGCAACAGCAGGTCCTCGGCATCGGTATGGGGCGCGGCTGCGCGCACCCGCATCCGGGCGGCTTCTGGTGTGAGAACGCCGATTCCGAACACTGCGCGTAACAGTCGCGAGATCACATGGAACGAGATCTCCCGGGTATGCGATTCGCAGTAGGTGGAAAATACCTCAAAACCACGGCTTGTCGCGGCCGAAACGGATTCGCGGACCAACCGCGTCTTACCAATGCCCGGCGGCCCCGACACGGTGACCACAGATCCGACCCCATCGAGCGCCTTGTCCAGGATCGCCGAGATCGCTACCGTCTCCGACTCGCGGCCCACGAGGCGAGAATGCCGACGACCCACCCGGCGTTCAGCCGACGCGGACAACAGCCGACGCGCCGGCACCGCGTCCACGGAACCCTTAATACGGACGAATTCCTGTGTGCCCAAGGCAAAATCGTACTCAACGAGGCTGACGGTCGACTCGCTGAGCATCACCCCGCCCGGCGGCGCGACCGACTCCATCCGCTGAGCCATCCCGACCTGCTCACCAACGGCGGTGTAACCGAAAGCGCCTGAACCGATCTCACCGGCGATCACCTCACCAGAGTTCAACCCGACCCGTAGCTTGAGATCGATACCGTCCCGGCCTTGAACTTCGACGGCAAGCGGCCGCGCCTCCTCCTGGATTGCCAACGCGGCCAGACAGGCACGAACAGCATGGTCCTCCAAGGCCACGGGCGCGCCGAACACCGCCATGATCCCGTCGCCGGTGAAACTGCCGACCGTGCCCCCGAAACGCTTTACCACCCCGGCACACCTGTCCGCCAGTTCGGCCATGATCTCGCGTAGCCGCTCGGCACCCACCACTGCGGCGATGTCCATCGAGTGCACCACGTCGGCGAACAAGATGGTGACCTGTTTGTACTCAGCCCGGGTATCGCCGTCCTCGACTGGTGAGCCACAGCCGTGACAAAACCGGGCGTTCTCTAAAGGCTCGGTGCCACACGTCCGGCACGTTGCAATGGCCGTCATCCGACCCTCCGCCGATCCGGGCCCCCAACGTTTCCAGGGTGCTCCAAGGATAGGCCGTGAGGGAGGGAGCTCGGGGTCAGCGGGCGGGGGGCGTGGCCCGCTCGCCGAGGCGGGCGCGCAGGTCCTCCTCGAAGGCGACGACCTCGGGGCTGAGCTTCTCGGCCCGCAGGCGCTCCAGGTTCGGGTAGCCCGCGTCGCGCTCGGCATCCCACTCGTCGGCGAACTTGCCCGACTCGATCTCGCTCAGCACCTCGCGCATCACCCCGGGGACGTCTAGGCCGTCGTACCGATCCGCCCGCGACATCTGGCCGTACTGGCTGGTGGGCGAGTGGTAGCGCATCTGGCCGGCGTAGCCCTCCAGCCGCAGCAGCCGGTAGCTCCGCTCGATCTCACCCGAGAGCATGAGCTCGGCCATGATCGCCTCAAGGGGGATGCCGGCCCCCGACATCAACGCGACGAAGCTCATGGAGACCCGGGCCATGGCCGGGGCGAGCACCTGCTCCACCGCGAGGTCGAGGACGGCCTCCTGGCGCGGCGTCATCTCGATGGCACCTTGGCGCAAGCCGCCGACCGCCCGTCCGATGGCCAGCGTGCGGGCCAGAGCGGTCCCGGTGTTGTCCTTCTGGATACCGAGCGCGGTGATGAACCCGACGCCTTCCAGGTAGCACGCACGCACCTCGGGACCCAGCATCCGGGGAGCGACCATGCCGACGTCGCAATTGGGGTCGATCCGGTCGAAGGCCGCCGCGTAGCCCGAGGCCAGCACCCACAGCGCATCGGGCTTGGGCGTGATGGGCAGCTCGGGGATGATGTCGTCGGGGATGAGGGTGCAGATCACGTCGCACGCGCTCGCCGCCTCGATCGCGTGGGGCGTGAAGCCCTCGGCCTCGGCCTGGTCCCGAGTGGCGTCGGCCTGGGTGAAGACCTCCACTGCGAGGCCCGAGTCGCGCAGGTTCAGGGCCCACGAGCGGCCCTGGTTGCCGTACCCGACGACGGCAACCCGTTGGCCGTCCAGCACCGACAGGTCAGCGTCGGACTCGTAGTAGATCTTCGTCATCGGAATCCCCTTTGCACCGGTGCCTGCGGGATGCACGTCCCGTGCTGCTCATCGACCGACTGGTACACACATGTTTGGGCACGAAAGTTACCCTGCCGGTCCGTCTGGGTCATCTCCGTGGCCATCACGACCGCCCTATCGACCACCCACGATCACGGGCGGCCACAATCACGAGCGAGCGGCCAGGTATGCCACGCGGGGCGTGCGCTTGCGCACCTTGCCGTTGGGGGTTAGGAGGCAACTCGTCGACGAGCGCCACGATCCGGGGCTTCTTGTAGTCGGCCGACTGCTCGACGCACTACGCCACCAACGTCGGCCTCGGTGAGGATATCGCTGTGCCATCTCCGACACGAAGTTTTGAGGCGAACTTCCGCGAGTCGCACATGTCGTCTATTTCAAGACACGCGACCCCAATGTCTCGGTAGGGGTTGGTGACGTCAGTTGCGATAAATGACGGCGAGTGTGCGATCGGCGCATGCACCCCTGGCCCACACGCAAAAGCGACCAAGGTCGGACTTAGGCTGCGATGGGTCGGTCGTGGTGCGCCCCTTATTGAGTTCCCATTAACGTGACAGGCCAAGCGGCCCAGCGAGTTCGGCCAATGTCGGCAACAGGTTGTCAGTCCCGCCGAACACTTGGATCACGACATGGTTGGCGCCGGCCCGCAGATGCTCGCGCAGGCGGTTGGCGATGTGGTCGGGGGTGCCGTAGGCGACCAGGGCTTCGATGAACTTGTCGCTGCCGGGCGGGGTGAGGTCGGCGTCGGTGAAACCCAGCCGCTTGAAGTTGTTCACGTAGTTCGTGAGGTTGAGGTAGTTGTACGTGTTCAGGACCTTGCGGCCGACCGCGAGCGCCTCCTCGGCGTCGGCGATCGGCAGCACTTTGTGCTCGGGCAGCAGCAGTGCGTTTGGCCCGATGATTTCGCGGGCCTGTGCGGTGTGTTCGGGTGTGGTGTTGTACGGGTGCGCCCCGGCGGTGCGTTCAGCGGCCAGCCTCAGCACTCGCGGCCCGAGCGCCGCGAGCACACTGCTGATTGGCCGGTACGCCGTATTCGTCTAGCTCGTCGAGGTAGTCGACCAGCGCGTCGTAGGGCTTGCGATATTGCTCGGTGTGCTCGGGATGGCCGGCCCCGATGCCGAGCACGAATCGGCCGGGGTGGGCGGTATTGATGCGGTGGAAGGACTCGGCGACGGTTTTGGCGTCCGCCGTCCAGATGTTGACGATGCCGGTGGCAACCTTTAGCGCGGTGGTGGACTCCAAAAGCGGCTCGGCGAAGGACAATTCGGCGGCCGGCGAACCAGTAACCCATAGCGTGCCGTAGCCGAGCCGTTCGATTTCCTGGGCCTGCTCGGGGGTGACTGCCAGTCCGAGGTCGAGGAAACTGCTGCCTGGGTCCCAGGTAAACACGCCGAATCGGCCAAGGTCGATGTTTGGTGTTGTCATTGGTGTGCTCGCTGTATTAATGCTTGCTGAACCCGGTCGGGCGAACCACGATGACCACCCAGTCCGGGGCGTCGGAGGGAGCCTCGCCCCGGGGCGGGGCGTCGGGGGGAGGTTCGTCGCCGCTGTAGCGGTTGGCGATACGCCGAAAGAAGCTCGCCGCTGGATCGGGCTCGATGCGCTCGACGTCGCCGCGCACTTCCAGATAGCGGTACGGATTGTCGGGATCCGAGATCGACATGGCAACCCGCGGGTTGCGTTCTACGTTGCGGTACTTCTGCCGCTTGGTGGTGTGCGCGAAGCGCAGCAGCTCGCCGTCCCAGTCGAACCACATCGGGCTCACTTGCACCGAACCGTCGGGCCGGGTCGTCGCCAAATGCCCGTACAGCGGGCGTTCAAGCAGATCGTCGTAGCCGGCGGGAACCGCAACCATATTCGCTCCTATCTAGATTTGTTCTGTGCCGACGATTCCGGGGGAAATCGTCGAGCGACGTGTTTCGGACGAAAGCCGTTTCACCGCACTGGGTCGATTCGCTGTGCCAGGTCAGTAGTCGGCGGGCTGGTTGAAGATGATCGCAAGGCTGACGATCTTGCCGTCACGCATGCTGAAGTAGTTTGTCAGGACAATATCGTCGGGCAGGTTGGTCCGGTCGAACGTGCCGTCGTAGGCCCCGCGCACCACGGTATCGCCGTAATGATCGAGCACCTCGCGCACTTCGATCGTCACCTTGTCGCCGACCATTTCTTTGGCTACCCAGCGGCGAATGGCGTCGATTCCGACGAATTCGCGGTGGTTGTCGTTGACGTAGGCATCCTCGGCGAACGTGGCCACCGCGCGATCGGTGTCGGCGGCGTTGATCGCGTCGATGTGTTCGGCGACGATCCCCGTCAGGTGGGTCTCTTTCATACTTTCGTCTCCCAATTCGTGGCCGGCGCGGTGTTGCACCGGTGATCCCACCGTGCGCGCTGACACCGTGGGCGAGTCAAGGCTCGTTCAGGGCGTGAGTCTCCCCCAGGGGGAGAGTGCACACTGAGAGCATGAGTTCACCCACGCTGTTGTCTATCGGGGACTTCTCCCGTGCGACGCAGCTGAGCGTGAAGATGCTGCGCCACTACCACCAGATCGGGCTGCTCGAGCCCGTTGATGTTGATCGCGCTAGCGGCTACCGCCGCTACAGCACCGACCAGATCTCGACAGCACAGATCATTCGCCGCTTCCGGGCTCTAGAAATGCCGCTCGACGAGATCGGCGCCGTTATGAGCACCACCGACATTCGTCAACGCAACGAGCTGATCAACGCGCACCTCATGCGGCTGGAATCCCAACTCGCGCACACCAAGCGCGCCGTTGAGTCGCTGCGTGAACTGCTTGAGCCCGGGCCTGCTACTGAAGGCCGGATAGGTTACCGCAGAGTCGAAGCGACAGAAACCCTCGCGATCAGCGAGGTCGTCGACGTGGAAGACGCGCTGACGTGGCTCCAGGGTGCGCTGGCCGAGCTGTATGCCACCCTGACCGCTCAAGGCGCGCGCATCTGCGGCCCGGCTGGCGGTATCTTCGCCGACGAGCTAGTCGCCAGTGAACGAGGACTGGCGACCGTTTTCGTCCCGTTCTCCGGTGACATCCGACGCACCGGACGCCTCACCGAACTGGTGGTACCCGCCGCCGAACTGGCCACCGTGGTGCACGCGGGCTCGTACCGCGACTTCGACCTGGCCTACGGCGCGTTGGCCACCCACGTCGCCCAACACGCGATCGCCATCGATGGGCCCATTCGCGAGTACTTCCTCGTCGGCCCCCAAGACACCCGCGATGAAACAGCGTGGCGCACCGAGATTGGCTGGCCGGTCTTTCACACCACCACCGCCTAATCCCCGCCCACGCAGCGTCACCTTGAAATCCACCAACGATGCAACCCGGCCACCATGCCGATGACCACGAAGAATCTTGTCCCGGGTAAAGGGGCGGTGTGTAACTAGTGAGCAAACAACAACTTGCGACGCCCCTGCCTTGAACGGAACCAGCGTCAGGTTGGTATCGGGTGACGTCCGCTCAGTGATACTTCTCGCAAACCCTGTTTCCGAGAACAATTAATGAGACTCTCGTGAGTCGTCTATTACCGCTTCGTGCCCGAAACCCGCGCCTGACATCTGCTACGACTACGCGGGCACTCCAGCAGTTGCATTGCGCGAGTGCGTGATTCGCCTGACCACCGAGTCCACAGCGGATCGCAGGCCGGGCACGAACGCCTTCCACTGCATCGTGCAGCCGGCATGTCCCGCATCGACGGTCACGGTATGCGCGTCGGGAATCTGTTCGGCTACCCAACGCTGGTGCCGCGGCGGGATGACCCGGTCACGCAGCGATATCAGCACCGAGGTCGGTACATCGATGTCAGCGATCCAGCGCGTGGAATCAAACCGGGAGATTTCGGCTAGCGCCCGCATCATCGCCCCATAGCTGGTCGCCCGGAATTGCCCAAGCGCCCAAAGCCGGTCATTCATCACGATGTCGTCGACGACGGACAGCCGCGCCGGGTCGGGCCGCCCGGGCTGCGGGCCGAAAGCCTCTAGCAGCGCGGCGAAGACACCGGTCGCGAGCCGCTCATGAGTGGCACGGCCGAATGTCGCTGCCGCGGCGCAGAGCACCAATGCATCGACCCTGTCTCGGTGGCGCCGCCACACATGCTGCGCCACCAGTGATCCCATCGAAAAGCCCACCGGGATGAATGTTTCTATGCCGAGCTCGTCGGCCAACGCGGCGACGTCGTCGGCGCAGTCCTCCAGCTGGAAACGTGGCGAGGCGATACCCGAGCCGTGGCAGCGCTGGTCGAACACCACCACACGCCCGAAGCGACGCATCATCTCCAATGACGGATACCACGTCAACAGCCCGGTGCACGCCAGCGAATGGAGCAACACAAAGGTCGGACCGCCGGCAGTTGGGCCGGAATCCACAACATAAGTGCTGCCACGATTGGAAAGCTCTACCACGCGGCCGTGCGGAAGGCGGCCAACGGGGGCGACATCGGGCAGCGTGAACGACGGGAGCGGCGACGTCAGTCTCAGCGGACCAAGAAGCGCGTCGATCACGCAGTATGGATTGGGGAAACCTGACGCGGTCGCTGAAGGACCGCAAATGGTCTCATGGGAATCGAGGTGAGACACGCTGCGGCGCAACATGCTTGGTCGCACAATGCCCGCTGCGGCCAGTCGCCGTGGAAATGCGCGTAAGGGGAGCTGCCGAACGTTATCGCTCATCTTCGGTGCCCCGCAGTCTGTGGGTCGTACGTTGCTTCAACGCGGCATGACGGCGGTCGGTTGGCACGCTCTCGCGGACGAGGCACGATCCTTTGACCCAACCTCCCTGGGCGGAAGGTCTTCCACTCCTCAGCGCGTGAACCGCCTGCGCGGCACTATGGGTCAAGAACACTCGGGACATGGGGCTATGTTCATCACGAGAGCAGCCGCGCACCAGAGTAGCTGGGTACTCGATTCTCCTGGATCCTCTACCCGAAGCACCGAGGCACCGCGCCCGGGTTCCTGTGTCGGCGGCGGTGTGACACCAACAACCCCGCGCTGCTTCCTCTCGTGAGAGCCCCTCTGCCCCAACGAGAATCGACGACAGTCGATTTGAACGAGGCTGTTGTCGGCGAAATCGCAGGCCAGCGGCAAGGCGCAACAAGTCGAGTCGTCGCGAGGCACACCGGCACCGTGAGCGTGACCCACGCCACAATCGACTTGGTGAAGCCGCCCGGGCGCCTAATCAGCCCGCTTAGCGCCTGCACCAACGCCTCACGGTTGAGCGCGACGCCGCGCTGTCCGATGCTCTGGTGTCTTGCTGATTTATGTCGTTGCCCGGTTGGCCTAGATGCCCGTAACTCGTCTATTCCGAGACGTTGGGCAGGCCTCCGGACTTACCACCGTCATCGCATTGTCTCGGCCCAGGCGATATGTCCTTCGAAGCCAAGCGATGTCGCCATGTCGCGGTAGCGGTCCCGATAGTCGCGATAGGCGGTGTCGTCGGTATGGGCTCGTGCCAACAGTGCGCGCAGCCGCAGCAGCCAGATGTCGCGCACGGCTACACCGTCGTCGGTCGGTGCCGCCGCTAACCGCTCGATCGCGGCCTCGGCTTCGGCCACATCACCGTCGGCCCCGCGATCGAGCAGTGTCTCCACCAGAACACCCGTCGCTGGAATGCCCCACACCAGCAGCTGTCCCTCGCGGAACAGATGGTCGACGGCGGCGCGCATGAGCGGGATGGCGTCATCGCGATCTCCACGCCGAGCCCTCTCACGCGCCAAATACACGTTGACGAACGGTAAATCGCACAGGAGGTATCCGCGGCGCACGAACACGTCGCTGACCTCGGCCAGGAGCTTCTGTCCGCGGTCACGCTCGACAGGCGTTGGGCGGTGCACCAGCGCCACGCCCAGCGTCGCCCGGGCGAGATCCACCGCGAAATCGTCACTGGATCGTTCGGCAATCCGGAGGGCATCCTCGATCTCACGCACCACGGAATCGTCGGGGCTCAGCACGCCACCCGGTATTCCTGACAAGTAGCCGTAGGCGACGACCGCGGCGTAGGACAGGGGGTCGGCGGTGCGGGCCATGGCCAGGCCGTGCCGCAGGTCGTCTCGCCATCCCGGACGACCCAGGCAATACCGGGCAATACCCCGCGTCGTCAAGGCGAGCGCTAACGGACATCCGATTATGAAGTTGCCTTTAGACGGGTCACCGTCGGCCAGGTCGATGACTCTCTGTGACCACTGGAGCACATCGGAATATTCGGCGCTCTCAATCTTGGCGTTGATGGGCGCGGCGGACAGCCCGACCGTCAGGGTCGGATCGCCGATCGACTCGATGAGGGTCATGGCTTCGGACGCCAGCTGCGACGCCTCGAGCACTCGGTCCTGATACACGTGATCCATCACCAGCCCCGCCATGGCGATGGCCAGGGACGCCTTGTCCCCGGCGGCGGTGCACAACTCCCGCAGCTCGTCGAAGCGCCCGCCTGCCACATGTTCATGGACTCGAAAGGCGATTCCGCACAGCATGGTACGCGGGGCAATGCGCATGGCTGCCCGGTTGGGGTCATCGGCGGGTAGTGCGTCGGCGATCTTTTCCGCCCGTTCCCAACTCAGTCGCGCGGCGGCGATGTCGCGGTTGGTCGCCCGCGTGGCGGCGCGCATGTGCCAGCCGTAGGCGGCGCGCAGATCACCGGCGGCCTCCAGATGTTCGGCGATCAGCGCCGCGTTCTCCTCCGCCCCCGCCGGGTCACCTGATTCGATTGCGGACGCAACGCGCCGGTGCAGCTCGGCGCGATCCGATTTGAGCTGCGATTCGTAGGCCACCGTGCGGACCAGTGGATGGTGGAACACATACTCGGGTTGTCGGGTAAATGTGATCTGGTCGATGAACTCGCCGCCCACCAAATCCTGTAGGACTGGATCAATCCCCAGCGTTTCCAGTAGGTCCCGGCTGAACCGCGAGCCGATGACAGCGGCTGCGCTCAAGGTGCGCTTGGCCGCCGGGTAAAGCCGGTCGATGCGGGCGGCGATGGTCGCCTGCAAGGTGGCTGGCACACTAACCTCGCCAGCATCGGCGGTCGATTCGTAGGCGCTGCGGCTGCCCCGTAGCACGCCGCGCTCGGCCAGGTCGCGCACGATCTCCTCGGCGAAAAACGGGTTTCCGGCGGCCTTCTCGGTGATCACGGTGACCACCCGGCCGACCGAGGGGTCCGACCCGAGCAGCTCGCAAACCAGGGCTGCCGTCTCCGAATCACTCAGCGGCGCAAGCGCGATGGTCTGAGCACCGGCCACCCGGCTCAACGCCCCTCGATATTCGGGGCGGTAGGTGACCAGCACCAGCGAGGGCGTCTGCGGGATCACCGCGAGGAACTCGGCGATCATCGACTCGCTGACCTCATCGATCCAATGGGCATCCTCAATGACATAGACCGCTAGGACTTGGCGGGCCAACGAGTCGGCATTGACCAGCGCGGTCAACCGCCGCCGCCGGGCATCTGGATCGATAGTCGGAAGAGCAACTTCGGGATCGGCGATGCCCAACAAGTCATCGAAGAGCAGCACGTCCTCGGGGTCTGCATCCGGCACCCGGGAGCGCACTCGGTCACGGGCGGCCGGGCCGTCCAGATCGCTCACGCCGGTGGCCGCACGCAGCAGCCGCGCCACGACGTGGAAGGGAATATCGGTGGCGTGCGATTCGCAGTAGGTGGTGAACACCTCCACTCCGCGACGAGCAGCGATTGCCGCCACCTCACGCACCAGACGGCTCTTGCCGATACCCGGTGACCCGACCACGGTGACCACCGCGCCGTGGCCATCGACGGCACGGTCCAACAAGCTCTCGACGGCGGACATTCCCAGCGCCGACCGACCAGATTCGACTCAGCACGCCCGACAGCGCGATGCCCCTCGCTCATGCCCAAAAGCCGCTGGGCGGGCACCGGCGCGTCGGCACCCTTGATCTGCACCAGCTCAGCGTCGCCGAGAGTCGCAGCGCCCTCAACCAGCCGTGCAGTGGACAGGCTGAGCATCACCCCACCCGGCGGTGCCACCGACTCCATCCGCTGCGCCATCCCGACTTGTTCACCGACGGCGGTGTAACCGAATGGCCCCGAACCGATTTCACCGGCGATCACCTCACCGGAGTTAAGTCCCACCCGCAATTGGAGGCCGACACCGTCGCGGTCTTGCACTGCGACGGCAAGCCGCTTCGCCTCCTCCTGAACGCCCAAGGCCGCAAGACAAGCACGAATAGCGTGATCCTCCAACGCCACCGGCGCACCGAACACCGCCATGATCCCGTCACCGGTGAACTTGTCCACCGTGCCGCCATAGCGCGTCACCACCGCCGAGGAGCGGTTGACCAGTTCGGCCATGATCTCGCGCAGCCGCTCCGCACCCACCGCCGCCGCGATATCCATCGAGTGGACCACGTCGGCGAACAGCACCGTCACCTGCTTGTACTCCGCCGACCGGCTGACCTGTGTGACCGGTGCACCGCACTCGCTACAGAACTTGGAATTCGGTGGCAGTTCGGTGCCGCACGACCCACACGGCAGTCCCGCAGCTGTCAGCGCACCGCGACCACTGTCATCCACGTCCGTATCGTTTCACTGCCGGTCAACGATGTCCGTCATATCGCCGTGCCAAGGGACACGATCACCCAGCTCGCAGTGTGCTTGCTTCGGCGAGCAGACCGCTACCGGCTCCGGGAGTTCGGCATACACGAGTCGGACGGCGCTCCTGACGAAAAGGAGTGCCGTCCGAAGCACCAACCACCTGGTTACCAAGCGTGCATGATGGCGCAGTGAAATGTGGCCTCGGCGTCAGGACACAGTTTCCCGGCCTGGACGCAAGCCCACCGCGCTGTGCCCAGTTGATGGGCTTTGCTTCGCGTGGGTTCCTAGTGCTCGTGCTAGGTGCCACAGCCGAGAGGAGGAATCTTTTCTTCCGGTCCGACCTTGGTCTGCCGTGGATCCGTACTTTGAGTCTACGCCTATGCAGGTAAAACAACACTAAAACGAGTTGGGCCGAGGGTTCAACGGGCATCTCGCCGCCGACCATCACCAATTCCTGTCCGCGCACATGTTCGGCCGGATCGAAAGCATCGACGCCGATATCGCCCGACATCCACGAGCAGATCGAGGCGCGTCTGGCCCCTTTCATGTGGAAGACGATCTCGGACACCAGGGTCCTCATCGCCGAGGACCTGGGCGCAGCGCCGACACCCCTGGTGCTCGCGCAGGTGGAGTGCTAAACCAGAAGGAGCGCAGCCAGCCGACACCCGTCGCGGTGGCGCGGTGCGGCAACCGACATATAGGAGGTGGTCGCTGTGCTTCATCCCGATCCATTCCGTGACATCGACAGACTTGCCGCGCAGCTGCTCGGTACATCGCCCGGATCCGCCCGAGTCCCACTAGCTATGCCGATGGACCTCTACCGCTCCGGCGATCACTACGTGCTTCACGCCGACCTCCCGGGCGTGGACCCCGATTCGGTGGACGTCAGCGTTGACGGCGGCATTCTCACCGTGACGGCACAACGCAGCGAACGCACCGAACACGACGTGCAGTGGCTGAGCTCCGAGCGCTTCACCGGCGGTTACATGCGTCGCCTGTCTCTCGGTCAGGACATCGATGCCGACCACATCGCCGCCACCTATCAGAACGGGGTGCTGACCGTAACCCTCCCCGTGGCGGCAAGGGCCAAGCCGCGCCGCATCGAGGTCACCCCAGGGGCACGTGAGGAAACAAAGCTCATCGAGCCCAGCGACTCATCCGACGAGCACACCACGACCTAAACCTCTCTTCACCTTGGTGTGTCGAGGATTTCCTCGCGCAGCTGATCGCCGAGACCATCATGAACGCCGACGGACTCGACCGCCTAATCGCGCGGTTCCGTCTCGTACGCGACCGTGTACTTCCTCATGCCTGGAGCGTCTTCCACTGCGTGGCCACCCCGCGGATCCCAGTCCACCACGCGCAGGAGCTGCCTATCGGCGGGAAGTTGCCTTCTTACTTCCTCCTCAAGAGCCTCACGCAATCGTTCCCGCTCGAATGGCGTGATGTCCTCCGCTACCAACGCCTCCGTTAACTCCATGCAGGATCTCCACGCGGCGAATTGTGCTGCGCCCCGCGACCCCTCCGGGGCTGACCCGACGCGATTACTGGCTCGCGGCGGGCGCCGCCGACGTCGTCACGATGTCGTCCTTCGTGCTCTCGACGATCGCGTCGAGCTCGCCGCGCTCGCGCTCGGGCACGCCGAACTTCGCGAGGGTCTGGTGGAAGTCGTCCATGAACGCATCCCACTCCGCGCCGGAGATGAGCAGCTCGTGGTGCGCGTCTAGCATCGTGCGCCCCGAGTAGGTCTGCGGGCCGCCCGCCGCCCAGCAAACCTGCTCGGTGACGTAGTACTTGAAGCCCTGGGCCGAGACGCGGTGGTGCGCCTCGTCGACTCGCGCGTTCGCGTTCAACCGCGGGTCGACCATGATCCGATCGATGAAGTCGTCGACGACGACGGCGATGGCGTACACGCCTCCCAGCCGTTCGTACAACGACTGCGTTTCCGCCGCCACCACCGCGCCTTCCTCACTTCCGATCGAGTGCGCGCCCATGATTTCGCCCCTTTCACACGGCGGACCGCGCCGTTGGCGCCGCCGTCCACTTCATCGTCCTCCCACAGGTAAAGCGCGGCAATGGGCGACCGCGAAAGACGCACCGGCCAACAAGACCGCGGCGAAGAAATAGCTACGCGGGCAGATCCACCCGCAACGCCAGGTGCTCATCGAGTATCCGGCGCAGCGCGGCGTCCATCGGATGCGCGGATGCGAGGTCGCGGCCGAACCGGCTGTCCACCACGACTACCGTGCCCTCACGAAGTTCGGCGGTGTCGACCTGATCGACGAACGGATCGAACAATGCGGGCGGCGTGGCCAGGTAATACAGCGTCCGGCGCGACTCGTTCAACCCGGCAGCATAGATCAGTCCGTGTTGAGTGATCACGAAGAGTTCCGAGGTGATCCTGGCGTTCGGGGTCTCGGCTTTGGCCCATGCCGTTGCGGCGCACCGGGTCTGTGCCAATTTATCGGGGACGTCGTCACTCAGCGTGAGTAACCTTTCGACGAGTGCTCCGCCCATTCGCGGATATGCGTCGATGGCGGGTCTGAAGTACCGCTGGAAGATCTCGCCGAAAAAGTCGTACAGTTGCTCGCTCATCGCACTCACCAGGTTTCAGACGGACACCTCATTGTGCGCCCGTACCGTCAGCTGAGCAACGCTGATCAACCACATCCAAAGCAGCCGCGTGGCTGCCGGTTTCGACCGGGCCCTGGCTTTGTTTGAAGCCATTTCATTAGTCGCGCTGGCCTCGCCCGCTTTGCTGCCCGGGCCCGGTCAACCATAAATTATCATCGAGCCCTATGAAAGCGACTCGCTCTAGTACCACCGCGGAGCAGATGGCGCTATCGCGAGCGATCGAGACGCGCAAGCCTGCCGCCGAGCGGATCTGCTGCGATCCGTTGGCGGAACGATTTCTCGGCCCGAAATACCGAATGCTGCTGTGGGGCAGGCCGTTTCGGGATGTGGTCGAGGGACTGATCGAACGCCGCTTCGCCGGGCATCATTACTATGTCATCGCTCGTACTCGTTATTTCGACGATCTCTTGCAGCAACGGCTGGCGGACGGGGCTGAGCAGCTGGTGATACTGGGAGCCGGCTACGATTCGCGGCCCTACCGGTTTGCCGATCGGCTGGGTGGTGTGCAGGTGTTCGAGGTGGATCATCCTGCGACGTCCGCGGCGAAGCAGGCCAAGGTCCGTGCCCTCATCGGTGAGATCCCGGCCAATGTGGCCTACGTTCCGGTGGACTTCACGGTGGACAACCTTGCCGACAAGCTGCTGGGTTGCGGCTACCGCACCACGCGCCCGACGGTGTTTCTGTGGGAAGGCGTAACGCCCTACCTCGACCTTGAGGCGGTGGATGGCGTTTTGGGCTTTGTGATGGCCAGTGCGGTGGGCAGCGCGATCGTGTTCGATTACATACTGCGCTCCGTGGTGGAGGGCACCTGCACGCTGCGTGGAGCGGCGAACGAGTTCGCCAAAATGAGCCGGACGAGTGAGGCGCTCACTTTCGGGATCGACGAGGGCCAAGCGCCCACATTCCTTGCCTCGCGCGGCTTCCAAAACGTGGTCGACGTGGGAGCACAAGAGCTGACAAGCCGCTACTTCGATCCGCACGGCAAACACCGCTACATCAAACCGTGGTGGAGGATGATCTCCGGGGAAGTTGGCGCCGCCGGCGGCGGCCTCAGCGAAGCGACGCACGATCCGTTCTAGGCGCGTACACCCGGCAACGGTGTTGAACCGCAGTGGGATGTCACGATCGGTACGGCCCCGGGAAGTGGGCGGGTGTTCGACACGCTTAAGTTGTGGGCGTGGCAGCTCGCGCCGTCCTGGTTACCCCACTGTCGGGACCGCTGGCCAGATTCGGGAAAGCAGGGGCGAGCGCGCTCGCTCTGTGGGCCGAGCGTTCCGGAGTAAGTCTGGAAGTGATCGACGCTTACCCCTCCGCGGCGTCCGCGATACGGGCCGCCGAGGGTAGCCGGCCCGACGTGGTGTTCGGGCCCTACGGTTCGGGGCCGGCGCTGGCGGCCGCGGCCGCCAGCAAAGGGGTCGTCTGGAACCACGGTGGCGCCACCGCCCGGCTGGCGCGGCCGGCGTATCCGGGTGTCGTCAACGTGGAGTCTCCCGCTTACGGCTATCTCGCCGCGGTGCTCGAAACCCTTGCCGCCGAAGGTCTTGGCGAGGGGTCGGCGGTGGTAATAATCCACGTCGACACGGGGTTCGGCCGCGAGGCGGCCGAAGGGGCGGCGGTGGCGGCCCTGCGACTCGGTCTCCTGTGGCGGTCGGTCACTTTTCGGCCAGCGCGGGCGAGAGACATGCTGGCGCAGGTCCCGGCGGGCGATGTGCTGTTATCGGCCGGTTCCTTCGACGATGACGTCGCCATCGCGCAGTGGGCCAGCGAACGCCGTTGGCGCGCAGTTGGATTGGTCGCCGCCGGAGTCGAGGAGCTCCGGCACGCCATCGGTGATCGCGTTGAGGGGCTTTATGGACCGTGCCAGTGGTTCGACGACGGAACAGATGATCCCGCGGACGGACCCAACAGCGAGTGGTTCAGCCACTGTTACCTGGATGCGAACGGTACTGAGCCGCCCTATCCGGCTGCTGCGGCCTTCGCCGCGGGTGTGGTTTGGCAGCGCTGCGTGAAGGAGGCCGGAACTGTTGAATCGTTGCCGGTGCGGGCCGCGTCACAACGACTCGACACCACCACCTTGTTCGGTCGGTTTCGTGTCGACCCGGTCACCGGCGTGCAAACCGGCCATCAGATTCGCGTCGTTCAGTGGCGAGGCGGACAGCGGGTGCTGGTTGATCGGCCGCTCCGTCGGACGTGAGCGTCGAACTCGCATCAGCTCGTGGGCTGACATCACGGGGCTCGCCCTACTTCCCGCTACGTAACGCCATATTCGACTTACCGCCTTGAAAAGGGAAGTGGCCCCGGATCTGGATCGCCGCCTATGGTCCTCGGAGGCTGCGGATCACCGGCCGCTATCCGATGGGTGGTTGCCGGAGGGGCCTTTGTCACCCGGAAGAACGGCTACGCCGAACGACTCGACGCGGTCCTCGCGCGCGGCGAACCAGGACTCGGCCGCCGTCAGAATCTCCGGCGTGCCGATATGCAGCCAGTCGCCGTCATGGACCAGGCCGCACAGGCGCCTGGTCGCCTGTGCACGGTCATAGAGGATGTTCAGCGAGAACTCCCCATCTGGAGCATCGGCGAACAGCCGCGGATGCAGGATCTGCACGCCGGTGAAAACGAAGGGCGCAGTGGGCGCGTCGCCGCGGCGCTGCAAACGTCCGTCATCGGCGCGGAAGAAGTCTCCCGGCCCCTCATAGCCGAAGGCCCGGCCCACCGGTTCCAGCAGCAGCAGCGCGTCCATCCGCGCTGCGTCCCAGGCGTCGGCCAGGCGGATCAGCGCCGGCCGCGCACCGTCCAGCCAGATGATATCGGCATTGCAGACGAAGAAGGGCTGTGCGCCCAGCAGGGGAAGCGCATCGGCGACGCCACCGCCGGTCCCCAGCAGCACGTCCTCGTGCGACAGGATCACGCCGGAATGGTTGGCCAGATGCCGGGCGATCTGGTCCGCCAGCCAATGCGTATTGACCACGCGGTTCGGCACGCCCGCTTCGTCCAGCCGGTCGAAAACGCGGTCCAGCATCGAGCGGCCCGCCACCGGGATCAGCGGCTTAGGCGTGCGCTTGGTCAGGGGGCGCATGCGTAGCCCGAGGCCCGCCGCCAGCACCATGGCATGGCCCGGCATGGTCATGGAGCCGCGCTCATAGGTCTGGCACCACGCGGCGCGCGGCTGGCACTTCGCGCTCCAGCCAGTGCGCCAGCTCATGCAGCGCGGGATGCGTCAGCGCCTGGCCCAGCAAGCGCCAGAGCCGCGGGATATGGCGCAGATAGCCGGGCTTGCCGTCGCGCTTGGCCAGGCGCACGAACAGGCCCAGGCATTTCACATGGCGATGCGCGGCCATCACCGCCCACGAGGCATCGAAATCCGCGCCGGATAGATGCGAGAATGCCGCCAGATAGCGCGCGCGCATGGCGTCGATCAGGGGCGCAGGCAGGTCGCGGCGCGCATCCTCCAGCAGCGAGGCAAGGTCATAGGTGATCGGCCCCACCACCGCGTCCTGGAAGTCCAGCAGCCCCAGCGTCGTCAGGCCCGGGCGCGGCAGCAGAAGCAGATTCTCGATGAAGAAATCGCGATGGACCATCGTCTCGGGCACCGTGCGGGCCTTGGGTAACAGTGCGCACCAGATCGCCTCGAAGTGCTGCCGCGCGTCCTCGTCGACAGGCGTTCCGCGCGCCGCAGGCACATACCAGAGCAGGAACCGCTCCACCTCTTCCAGCAGGCGCGCATCGTCATAGGCGGGAAGGCCAGCCGGAATTGCCGCCGCGCCGCGCCGGTGTAAATCGATCATCCAGTCAATCGCCAGGCCGAAGATCCGGTCCGGATCGTCGCCGGCCTCGAGCCGCTGCGCCAGAGTCGCGTCGCCCAGATCCTCCAAGAGCGCCAGCCCCGTCGCCGGATCGGCGGCGAGAATCTCGGGGGCGGAAAAACCCAAGCCGCGCAGATGGGCGTCGATCCCCAGGAACGGGCGGATGTCGAGCTTGTCGGGCGGCGCGTCCATCAACACCGCGCGACGCGCGCCGTCTGTCAGGCGCCAGTAGCGGCGGAACGAGGCATCGCCCGCCAACGCCGTCCGCGCGGCGCTGCCCCAGCCGGCCGTCGTCAGGAATCCCGAGATCGTCCCGTCGCGCTCTGCGCGCCTATCCATGTCGCGCTCAAGGATAGGCGGTTGGCCCCTTCCACGAGGGGCCGTTGGCCTCCATGGTGATTCCGGAACAGAGTTTTGAAAGCCTCGTATCTCGTCTATTTCGAGACCGCTTTGAGCGCTGCTTGGGCCTGGTCGATTTGGTCATACGCATACGCCACCATGTCGGCGGTGGTCATGGTCTCGCCCGTGTGGGCGAGCGATTCGTAGGTCTTGTCGCCGAGGACATCACGAAGGTGGGCGATCGTCGGTTTCAGTTGGGGATAACTCGCAAGCGAAAAGAGACTTGCGGCAAACCCGCTAATGATCGCGGCCTGTTCGTGGTGTCCGAACCGGTCCAATAGGGACACGAGTATTGCCAGCGGGTTCAGCAAGAGAGCCATGTTGCCGACGTCGTAATAGCGGCCGATTAAAACCATCAGAGTTTCGAAACATTCGGTGGGGTCGCGGTAGGTAACCGCAACAAGCAACACTGTAGACGCCGACGCCGATTCCATCTGTCGGTTGCCGCTCTCCTGAGCGATCGTCAGGGCTCGGCGTAGGGCGTCATAAGCCGCGGCGGGATCAGCATCGTAGTAGGCGAGACCGTGCGCGATCAGCGCCATGCAGGCCGTACTCGGAGCACTAGCGGCGTCTGCGGCGGCGAGCAAGCCGTGCGATGCCGCCCTCGCGTCATCGCCTTTACGTAAGAAGTAGAACGCCATAACCAGACTTGCGCGGGTGATCGTTTGGGGACCCGCCTCTTGTTCGATCGCACCGCGGCATAACTCAGCCCACCGCTCGCTCTGCCCGGCATGGGTGTACACAATTCCGGTCGAGCTTTGCAACTCATAGGGAACCTTGTCGAAATCGCCGCTCTCCGTTAACTGGTGGCTGGCATCGAGATAGCCGACGGCGTCGTCTAACCGCCCCGCCGCGTAGCACTGCGCGGCGACCACGTACAGGTCCGCAAGCCGCCGATGGTTGACCCTGCGTGCGGATTCAATGAGTTCCTCTGCCCACCCAACGGGCTCGTACTGTTCGACCATAATGCCGAGGAGTGTCGCGTAGAAGGCGAGGGCCGCGGCGCTGTCGAGATCGCCTTCGTCGGCAGCCCACCGGAATGCGGTGCGCAGATTGGACAATTCGGCGGTGAACCACGTGTAGGCCTCGCGTTGTCGAGGGCTGTCCCACCGGGCCAGGATGTCGGTTTCCCGTCCGGCGAAGTACCGCGAGTGGGCGGCCCGAATCTCGGATGCTTCGCCGCGGGCGACGAGTTGTTCCTCGGCGAACTGGCGGATGGTCTCCAGCATCGAATACCGGGTCCGTCCCGCTGACCGGTCGGCGACCAGCAGCGACTTGCGCACCAATGCATCGAGCAGATCGAGGACGTCAAGGTCGTCTGCGTCGTCGAATCCTGCTACCGCGCAAGCGCTTTGCAGGTCGAATCCACCGGCGAACACCGAACACCGCTCCAGCAGCGCCTTTTCCGTGTCGTCGAGGAGCTCGAACGACCAGGCGACGGCGTGGCGCAGGGTCTGGTGACGTTCCAGAGCCCGTCGCGAGCCGACCAGCAGCCGGAACCGCTGGTCAAGACGATCCCGCACTTCGCTGGCCGTCATCGACGCCATGCGTGAGGCCGCTAACTCGATGGCCAACGGGATTCCATCCAAGCGACGGCATATCTCAACCACTGCGGCCGCCTCATCAGGTGTGGCCACCGAGAACTGCGAGGCTTCGCCTCGTGCGCGTTCGACGAACAGAGCCACCGCGGCAGAGTCGACGCCCGCGCCGACGTCCAGAGAGGGCACCAGCAACACTTGCTCGTCGGCGACCCTTAGTCCTTCGCGGCTGGTAACCAAAACGCTCACCGTTACCGACTGCGCCAGGATCGCCTCGGCTAACTCGGCCGCAGCCTCACGCAGGTGCTCGCAGTTGTCGATCACCAACAACCGGATCATGCCGTCCAGCGCGGCAGCCACCGACTCGCTCACGCTCTTGCCTGGTTGCTGGGTAATGCCCAGCACCGCCGCGACCGCATCGGGCACTGCTGCCGGATCGGTAACCGCGGCCAGTTCGAAAACCCATACACCGTCGGGAAATTCATCGACGAGACGCCTCGCGACCTCCAACGCCAGCCGGGTCTTGCCGACCCCACCGACACCGGTCAACGTCACAAGCCGATGCGCTTTGACCGCTGCCTGTACCTCGTCGAGTTCGGACTCGCGTCCAATGAAGCTGCTCGTCGCAAACCGCAGATTCCCAGGACTGGTATCCAGCGCCCGCAACGGCGCAAAATCCGTCCGCAGACCGGGCGCCCGGACCTGAAACATTCCGACCGGGGTCGGCAAATCCCGCAATCGTCGTGGCCCCAGATCGACCAGATCGACTCCGCTCAGCAGACTTGCCGTCGATTCGACCAGCAGAATCTGACCGCCGTGGCCGGCGGCCATCACCCGCGCTGCGCGATTCAGCACCGCGCCGAAGTAGTCGGCCTCTCGCAGCTCAGCTTCGCCGGTCGCGATGCCCATCCGCACGGGCAACTCGAGTTCCCGCTGTGCGGCCACCGCGGCATCAACCGCCGATCTCGGCGACGCGAATGCAGCGCACACACCATCGCCGGTGTGCTTGAACAACCAGCCCCCGTGGCCCTCGATCGCAGTGCGCAACATCTCGTCGTGCGCGGCCAGCGCCACCCGCATCGCATTCGCGTCCGCCTCCCACCGACGAGTCGAACCCTCAATATCGGTGAACAGAAAGGTCACAACGCCGGACGGCGGCACCCCCGCGGACACCCGCACAGGATGTCACAACCGAACCCACAGCAGCCGCGGTTTACGTGGGATGCCCGGGTGGACCCTGCCGTAGGCGCTAGTCCGCAAAAACGCCTCTACTAGCCCGAATGGGCCGGGAACTCCGCTTTGCGAAGGGCGGTGGCGGAGGGATTTGAACCCTATTCAGCTACCTGATCAACACGCCTATTACGGATCTAGCTGCTGAAACACATCACAGTTGTTCACGTGAGTTAACTGTGACTGTGGCCAAATTGTGGCCACAGTGTGGCCACGGCGTCCGATGGCACCTACAGCGACCGCTCGTAAGGACGGGGTCATGTGCAATAAAGGCCGAACCGCAGCCAGCAAACCGGCCTCGACAGCTGCGCAGACGCCCAGGCAGCTTCCGTTGCACTGGGTGCGGTCATTGCGCTTCCTCCAGCCACTTTTCGACGTCGGCACGGCACTATGTCACTCGTCGGCCAAGCTCGAACGACGCGGGTCCGCGCTGTCCGGTGACGAGTCCGGCGGGTGCTGACGTCTACGGGGAGGAGCGACCTCGCCGACCGAACGACAGCAGGTGCATGAGTGCGACGACTACGGCTCCGACGACCAATCCAATCACCGCGGACGCTCCGGTGTTGACCAGCCAGGCCAGCACGCCGCCGGCGGACTCGACACCGTGGTGAACCTGATCCTCGACGTGGTGAACCAAGCCGTACGGAGTGTGCCAGCCGAGGTGGTCGCTGCCCGCTAGCAGGATGTGGCCGCCCACCCAGAGCATCGCCACCGTCCCGACCGCTGAGAGCGCTGAGAGCAGTTTGGGCATCCCGGCGACCAAGCCCCGGCCGACCTTCTGCCCGATTCGGGATGCGGTCTGAGTGAGGTGCAGCCCGACGTCATCCATCTTGACGACGACGGCGACGACGCCGTACACCACAGCGGTGAGGGCCAGGGCAACGACGATGAGGATGATGAGCCGCGGCACGAACGCCTGGTCGGCCACCTCGTTGAGGGCGATCACCATGATCTCGGCGGACAGGATCAAGTCGGTCCGGATCGCCCCGGTCACCACGTCATGCTCGGCGGCCGGCGCGGCGTCGGCGTCATGACCTCGGATAGTGCCCCACACCTTGTCGGCGCCTTCGTAGCACAGGTATATGGCGCCGAGCATCAGGATCGGGGTCACCAGCCACGGCGCGAACTGACTGAGGAGCATTGCGGCGGGCAGGATCAACAGCAGCTTGTTGCGCAGGGATCCGATCGCGATGCGTTTGATGATGGGCCACTCGCGCTCGGCAGCGACCCCGTGGACGTATTGCGGTGTCACCGCGGTGTCATCAATGACCACTCCGGCGGCCTTGGCGGTCGTGCGGCCGGTGGCGGCGGCCAGTCGTGCGAGAACCGCGACGTCGTCGAGGAGTCCGAAAAGACCCGCACTCATCGCGTCTCCGCCATTGCATCGGAGGGTACCCTCTGCTGCCCTCAACTATCCTCGTCGGATCGAGGATGCGCCGCTCGCACAAGCCTTACGCCAGTTGCGCTATCCCGGTTCGTTTCGCCCGCGTTTCAGCGGCCCTTGTGTTGTGGAGCTGCCGGGAATCGAACCAGGCTCAAAAATTGACTTGAGCTGCGAAAATACTGGATTCGACTACGCGAAACGACGTGAAACAACGCGGAGCGACCTGCGGATACGCGAAAGATGTTGATGGCATCAACACGCTGGGTCCGCACGCGGAGCGCCGTCGAATATGGCGTGAAAATCGGGTCGCGCGAGTGCGACATCAGCTAATGCGTACTCATTGGTCAGCACCGACGCCAGGTGGGCAAGGCCGCCCACATCCCCGCCCCGGATCTCCCCCGTCTGCTGTCCCTCACGGATCAGATCGGTCATTACATTCATAGCATCGGCGTAACGGCCGTAGACATCCTCGGCGAAGGCGTCGAGTATTTGGCCCAGGATCGCTGACCCTCTCCTGCTGTTCTTCGCTGCCGGGAATCGAGACCCGGCCCAATTCGACAACCCCGATCGCGTGGACTTGACACGGGGATCCCCCAAGCGCCACTTGGCATTCGGGCACGGCATCCATTTCTGCGTCGGAGCGGCACTCGCACGCTTAGAGGCCCGCGCCGTGCTCACCGAACTCCTTTAAGCAGACCCAAGACTTCGCGCTCGACCCCGACCACGACCCACAGTGGGTGGACAGCCTCCTGGTCCGCCGGCACGAGCAACCTTCACCTGCACGCCACTCGGCCGTAAGGCATCACGACGTTTGCCAGCATGAGTCCGCCAACTCGAAAGCTGACATCTCACGGGCAGATTTGTGTGCTCATCAGCTGTAGGTTGACGGCTCAATGCGTCGCCCCAACGCTCAGCCTTGACGCTGGTGCAGCGCGGCGATCATGTGATGTCGGCAATGACCGACCGTGCGCTGTTTTGCGCAGTTTTCTCACGTCTCTGTCGCCCGATTCATTGACAATCTCTACGCTGCTGGCCGTCGTGCCGAGGGTGTTTGCTGGTCTACCGCTGATCTGCGAACAGTCGCCAGGCGATCGAGCCAAACCGCACATTGGTGGTGGACGAGCGCCGAACCGGGCGTCCGCTGATCGAGTCAGACGGGCGTCGGAGCACCGAATGCGTGACGCCTGATCACATTTACGAGATCGTATTCATCGAGTTCTGATTGACGACCCGGTCGGTGCATCCGGTGCGTCTTAGGAAGCCGCCACGAGCTGTCCCTGCCGACGCTCGCCGGCAGCCCGCACGATCCGCTGCGCAGTTCTGTATTTGATCCCCGATGCTTTGGCAGCAGCGTTGATCGACTGTCACAAGTCGTTTGCAGGTGCCCAGACCGATCCCGCCTGCGGCTCCGGTGATGGGCCGATCGGTGGTGCTTACGCCTTGTCGCGGGATAGCACCTCGCGCCTGAGCTCGATCACCTGTTTCTCAAGGTCGATCACAGCCTTGGAGCACATGGCTGTCAGTCCAATGAGTTTCACGACTACCGCCCATATCCGGCTGTGGCCGGTAAAGGATTCGTCGAACTCGGCGAACCGATCGAGGAGTTCCCTTCCGATAACGGATTCGTGATCGAGCTGTATCCGCCGCATTTTGCTGAACGCCGAGAAGTCGGCTGTTTCTTCGGGATGGGGCTCCATCTTTCGAGCGTAGGCCGGGTTGAGCCCCCTGTCAGGATTGAACTGTTCTGACGGCCCAGCGGGAGACGGCGAAAACCCCATCTAACAGCGGAAGTTCATCACCCGAGTCACTGGAGATGTCTGTAACTGTGGGCAAATTGTGGGCAATATGTGGGCACGCCGCGCGGATCAATAGGGGTACAGATACACCCGCCGTCATGTCATCGCCCCGGCCCACGGTTTGACGATCGGGCTCAATCCATGGGTCCGAGCGTTGGCTGCGATTCGGGTCGTCGACGCTCGCGGTGGCCAGGCCATGCGGAGGCTTAGGCTTGGTTGGTGGCCTCGCTTGCCGACTCGTTATGGCACCGGAACCGGGTCCTGGCGGAGGCCGCGCTGGAGCACCCGTTCGTCCAGCGCATCGCGTCGGGAGAGTTGACCCCAGCTACGTTCGCTTACTACGTGGGACAAGACGCCGCGTTCCTCGATGCGTTCTGCCGCGCCTATGCCTTGGCTCTGGCCAAGAGCCCCGACCAAGACGGGCTGATCGCGTTCAGGGAGCTACTCGACGGCGCCGCCGAGGAGCTTCGCCTTCACCGCGGCTACGCGGACCGCTGGAACGTCGACCTTCACCAAGCGGCAGACCCCGCCACCGCGGCGTATGCCAACTTCTTGTTGGCGGTCGCTGCGCTGGAGCCGGTTGGTCACATCGCGGCGGCGATGACGCCGTGCCTGCGGCTTTACGCCTACCTCGGCCAGCAGTTGGCCGCCCAGACAAAACCCGACAGTCCCTATCGCGAGTGGGTGATGACCTACTCCAGCCCGCAGTTCGAGGCCCTGGCCCGACGTGTAGAGGGCCTGCTAGACCGCTACGGAGGTGATCACGACCGCCTAACCGTCCTGTATCACCAGGCGATGGAACTCGAAGTGCGGTTCTTCGACGCTGCCGACCGATGCGAGAGACCATGACTGCCGATGCGTTGATGAGCCGTCACACTTCCGCGTGGCAGGCGGCCACTGTTCACCCCTTCCTCGCGGGCGTGCGGGACGGATCGCTGCCCGAGCACTCCTTCGACCGGTGGCTGGCCCAGGACTACCTCTTCGCGCAGGTCCTGGTGCGCGCCCAGTCCCGCATCGCGGCCACGGCCTCCCTGGCCGACGTCGCCCTCCTCGCGGGCGGCGTGGTCGCTACCGTGGGGGAGCTCGGCTGGTTTGAGGAGATGGCGGCGGGGCGCGGCCTGGCCCTCGACGTCCCCATGCATCCGATGACTCGGGCCTACTGCGACTTCCTGCTGGCCGTGACCTACTCCGGCTGCCCGGCCCAGATCACCGCCATCTGGGCGCTCGAACGCAGCTACTTGGAAAGCTGGGACCGCGCCCGCCCCGGTGCTCACCCCTACCGGGAGTTCGTGAACAGGTGGACCACCGACGGCTTCCGGTCCTACGTCGGCGACCTCCAGAGTTCCGTCGATCGCCAGCTCGAGGCCTCCGTCGGCGAACAGGCCCGAGAAGCTGAAGACGCCTTCTTCTGGGTGACCCACTACGAGCGAGGCTTCTGGGACATGGCGATGTCAGGTTAGACCGACCGGCATCCAACTCAGTCCCGTCCGCCCGCATGCGCGAGAGCCCATCACGTGATGGCCCAACCAGGCCGCCAGCAAGCCTGCGGGGTTAACGGCGAGCCGCAGCACCTAGTCGTTGGTGCCGCGGTGTGCGGCCCGTTCCTGTGCCCGCTGGTCCGCTGCTTCCTGCTCCTCTGGTGTCACCACAATGGCGTCAGGGCCGGGAACCACCGTCGCCACATGGCCGGTGGCGAGCCACCGCACCACGTAAGGAGGCGAGCCGTCGGCGGAGTGCACCTCCGTAATAAGCCCCCGCTGGTCCGAGCGCTCGGTTGTCGTGCCCTTGATCACCAACCAGTCGCCTACGTTGGCTTTCATCGCCGACTCCTTCCTCCACTCCTGTTCCGATTCTGCGCGCCTCCCAGGGTCGGCGGTACCCCCGCCCGAGAGCATCTCGCCTTATAACCCGGAGGGCTCCGTCCACCCAGGTGGTTTCGAACGGCTACTCGTTCAGCCCGAATACCGACCCGCGATGCGTCTGTCGACTTCCAGACCGCTGGCGTCGTCGGGGATCTGTGGCGGGTCCAGCTTCGACATCTCGCTCTTCGAAGCCGCGGCCGGGGCGGAGAGCTGGCCGGACGGTCCGCATCGTCGCGTCAGCGGCCGCGAAACCGAAGCTCCCTCTTCTGCACGAACGCCTGCGCCGCTTCCCAGTGGTCTTCTGTCAGGCCCGTATGGATGTGGTGTGTGACCTCGAGGTCCATGCATTCCTCGAGGTTGCCGTGGACCGCCCGGTTGAGGTTCTCTTTCATGTAGCGGTAGGCGATCGACGGACCCTCGGCCAACCTCCGGGCCCGGTCCATCACCTCTTTCTCGAGCTCGCTGGCCGGGAAGACGGCGTTGACCAAACCCAGCTTCTCGGCCTGATCGGCCGTGAGCCGCTCCGAGAAGTAGTACAGCTCCTTGGCCTTCGCCGGGCCGACCAGTCTGGTCAAGAACCAGGTTCCGCCGTAGTCGCCGGCGAAGGCAACGCGAGCGAATGCGGTGGTGAAGATGGCGGTTTCGGCCGCGTACCTGAGATCGCAGGCCAAGGCGAGCGACAGGCCGGCGCCGGCAGCCGGGCCGGGAATGTGAGCGATGGTCGGTTTCGGCATCCGCCACAGCTTCCCGCTGGTCGCCTGCTGGTTCAGACGCTGCCGGTGGATCGCCACGTCGACCGGCACCGACGGGCCGCCTGAAGATCCCCGGTCGGCCATGGCCTTCACGTCGCCCCCGGCCGAGAAGGCGTCGCCCGCTCCAGTCAGCACCACGCACCCAACCTCATCGCTGAGTTCGACCTGGGCCAGGACGCGTCCCAACGCCTCGACCATGTCGTTCGAGAAGGCGTTGCGCCTAGATGGCCGATTCATGGTGATCACAGCTACGCCGTCGTCCACCTCGGCCAAGAGATCTTCGGTGCCCGTGTCGAGGGCCGTCATGGCGCACGCACTACAAACCGCACTCCGCCGATCTCGGCGACCGGCCCGTCACCGTTTGGCAGGCCCGGCAAGCCGGGTGTCAACCAGAGTTCGGTAATGCCTTCGGCCCGGTCGTCGACCGCCGAGACGAACCTCAACGATTGGCCGGCCGGGTCCAGCCGGACCAGGGCTAGCCCACCGTCCACCTCGGCGTCCAGACCAAGAACCCGGGCCCATCGCTGGGCCGCCACGGCCGCTTCTTCCACCTCGACCGTTATGCCGGCGATGCCGCCCGCCGGGTGATCGGGCGCCGTTCCGGTCCATGCCGGTCCCGCCCATCGCCACGAGTTGATCGGCGACGCCCAGTCGAGGGACACGATCGCCCCCGGGATGTCTTTGGGGTGCAAGTGGGTGCCTGCGATGTCGTCGAGGTCGACCTTCCACACCACGCGCACTCCCAGATCGGTCACCCGCCGGCGGGCCTCTTCGAGCGAAGGCATCTGGAATATGGCCATGTAGCCGCTGTCGGCTCCGCGACGGGCGAGATAGCGCCCGGCGGTGGTGTCGGGTTGTACGGGAGAGACCACCTCCACGAAGGTGTCCCCAACGGGGAATACGGCGTTGATCAGCCCGAACTCTCCGACCCCCGGATCGTGGAACGGATCCGGCCAGCCAAACGTCTCCTGGAGAGCGGTGGCGGTCTTCTCGCAGTCGTGGGCGACCAGCGCCACCTGGCGTAGACGAGGACCGGGCAATGGGTCTGGCATAAGCACCCTCCCATGGCAGCGATGTACGACCACCGTACCTGGGCCGCGCCGTTCGCCTTCTTCGATTGCTAACCGGCCTCGACGCGGGCGTAGCGTCAAATAACCAGCGGTGCTGGCGGTGGCGCCACCGCCGCAGGGGGATGGGGTCCGATCTTTTTGAACAGTCTCTTCTTCAACTTTGCTCGGCGCTTTGTGCCGTTTGCAGTGTCGCTTCGAACAGCGAGCCGATTGTTGGGTCGGTCACGGCTCCTCGGCTCGCCTGTGGCCCATGGTGCGGACTTTTGGGCGCGCTACCGATTTGCTGGCAGATAATCGCAGGTCAGTGGGCCTAACCGTGCTATGATAAACATCTAATTGAAGTAGGAAAAAATGAATAGTCCCATCGACAATTTTTGGTATTCACTACAGCACCCGCTGGGGCCGTCGCGGGAACTTGGCTCATACGCAAACCATCAGGAGAGCGTGGAGCAACTTATTCGGGACATGAACGCAAGAGCCCTTCCGATTGAACCGGGGCTGCAAACTCGGCGACCGGACAACCGATCCGCTCCTGCCCGCTAACGATCTTCAGGAGCTATCTTCGCGGCCCGTCCTACGAGGCAGAATCGAGCGATGAAGCCAGTCGGTGTGCACCATGTCGCCATCTGCGTCGCGGACGCGCAGAAGGGTCTGGCAACGAGTGGCACTCGAACCCGACCCGACGCAAGACAGGACCGACCGTTATGGCCGCACCCTGGCTTACCTTGTCCGCGCGGATGGCTGGGACTATTCGGTCGAAGCGCCCGGCGACGGTCGCCCTCATGATGCCGATGGTTTCTGCGATGGACGTGCGCGCGCTGCTTCCCTCAGTCCGCGTACCCAGCCTCGTCGTCCCCACGCGCAACTGAAGGTCGACACTGTCGCGGGCGTGGACGTCGACCGCAAGCCGCTTGGCCTCCTCCTGAACCCCTAAAGCCCCTAAACAGGCACGAACAGCGTGGTCTTCTAGCGCCACCGGTGCCCCGAATACCGCCATGATGCCGTCACCGGTGAACTTGTCCACCGTGCCGCCATACCGCTGCACCACCATCGCCGCACGATCAACCAGATCGGCCATGATCTCGCGCAGCCGCTCAGCACCGAGTGCGGCCGCGATGTCCATCGAATGAACAACATCGGCGAACAGAACCGTCACCTGCTTGTACTCCGCCGACCTAGTGGCCTGCGTGAGTCGTGTACCGCACTCGCCGCAGAACTTGGCGGTCGGGCTTGACTGCGCACCGCAGGAACCACAGAACAGCCCCGTCGCGGTTAGTCCACCGCCACCATCCCCGCTGGGGTTTACGTCAGTATCGTTTCATGCTGGTGGACGATGTCCGTCATATCGCCGTGCATCTCCGACACGGAGTTTTGAGACCCCCGTATGTCGTGGTTTTCGCGACTGGCGGGGTCCGACGCTTGACGTGGCCGCCCACAGTGTCGAAGAGCGTCTCGTTCTGTTCTTCTGACGCTGTCGGTTACGTGTCACCAGGTGTCAGCCGGGCGAGCCTGTGGGCCAGCCCGCGAAGCACCTGGGGTGGTGTGACGACGGTTGGCTTCAATCGCGGCACTCCTGAGGCCACTGTCTACCCGGCAGCCAACGGCGCTAGATGGCTGCCGTCACCCCTTTCGGCGCGACTCTAGGCAGCGTGCCGGGTGCACGCCCAGACTTCGCGTGCTGGTGACCCGCGAACTGCCCCTGCGCCTAACTTGGCGATTCATACTGGCTGACATCTAGGAGAGAGGAAGGGTCCCATGACGAGCCAGCCCGATCAGTACGACGTCGAGGTCTTCGATTCCAATTCGATGGACTGGCTGGAGCTGCCGATCGAACAGATCGGCCGGAGTCTGCCGCTCAAGCCATTCACGTTCGACCCTGACACCGGGATGTCCTGCGCGCTTTTGCGTTATGCCGCCGGGTTCATCAATCCGTGGCATACCCACCAGTGCGCGCACGGCATGTTTGTGTTGAGTGGCACCTTGCGGACCAACGAGGGGGATTTCGGTCCGGGGAGTTTTGTCTGGTTCCCCGAGGGGATGACGATGTATCACGGTGCGACCGAGGACAGTGACTGTCTCATGCTGTTCATCACGAACAAACCGTTCAACATTCGCTACACATTCGAGAATGAACCCAGCGGAAGCGAGGCCGAGCGACTGGGCCGGGAGAAGGCATACCTGTGCTCGATGGCTTCCGTAACCTGACGCGAACGGCACAGAAACCGCGCGGGCACAACGGATTTGCGCCAAAATCGGTTGGCTTACCACGGTGAGCGAAGGCGGTGGTGAAGATAGTAAAGACGTCGAGCCGCCGCCACTGCGCCGGGTCCAGAGCGGTCAGCTCGTCTAGCGGCGTCACCGGGATTTATCCGTGACGGTCACTCAGCCACACGACGCGTCGCTCGGGTTTACGCGAACCGACGCAGAAGGTCCTCGCTCGTTGACATTACGGCTCACTCGTACAGGTCGGCTACCTCGGCTCGACCCTTGGCCTCGACGTCACGCTGGCGCGCAAGCTCGATCAGGTGCGCCCACTTCTTGGCGGGGTCGTGATCGGTCTTCTTGCGGGCAGCGTCGGCGCGGTGCCGGGCGATGGACTCGTCGTCGAGATCCGCCGGATACCAGCCCAACTCGGCGGCCAGTTCAGCACGCAGACGCTTGTCGTGGTCACTACTAGGCACTTACTCGCCGCCCTCGTGCGCGATTCCCTTGGCGTAGCGAGGAGCCACCGCAAGTCGCGTGGCGTCGGTCGCCCGCGCTGCGAGCGCGGCGTTCTTCTGTTCCTGCTCGGTCTGGATGTCAAAGTGTTATGCCGCGAGGCCAGCGGCCCAGGTGTGAACCTCAGCATCACTACCGACGATTTGCGTCTTGATCGTCATGGAGGGCGCGTAGAGCGTGCCCACCCAACGCCCCCTCTCAAGGTCCACCCGCAGCACCGAACCGTCGGGGAACCTGTAGTGCCCAGTGCGCGTCGCTGTGCCCATTGGACCATTCCCATCGGTGTCGCTGCGGCCCCGGTGAGCCGCTCTTATATAGATAGACGTCGTGCGGCCACGCCGAGTTCACTGAGCTTGAAACTGTTGACGAACAACAGTTATGCGCCTGACGCTTCGGGCCTCTCCGGCTGCACGTTGTTGCCCCGCCCGGCAGGTGAACTCCATGTACACGATCAGCATCAGCGAGGCCTGGCCAGGTGTGCGAACTTCTGCTGGATTTGCCTGATGGTCAGGATGCGCCAGATCGCGGTCCACCCCGCGTCGGGGTCGCACTTGCACTCCCAGCACTCTGGGTTCTCTGCGGTGGGGGCGGGATAGGGATTGTGACCCAAGTCCCGGTGCTTCTGGATCCACCCTTCTCGACACGGGTAGTTCATTGCGGGTACTCCCGAACGTCGGGCCTCCGCAGGGGAGGCGCTCTTGCCAGGCACCGGTCGGTGTCGGCCGCTTCGTCATCCGAGCCACCCGGTAGCGCATCGGGTTGGCGTGCCGTCAAAGTCGGAGCTTGTCGACGGCATCTCATGAAGCATCTTCAGTTTATGCGAGGCCACCGGCCGCGCGTCCGTCACTGTCCACGCGACCGCGAACGCCCCGTCCACACCCGGCAGCGGTCCCCATCGCCCTCGGTAACGCCAGGCGATACGGAGGTCAAAACTCGTCGTCCGGCTCGGCGAACTCCGTCGGGTCGTAGGGCTCGTCGTCATCGTAGGAGTCCGTGCCGACGTCAAGCGCCTCCGGGTGTTACTGCTCAAACTCCTCCAGCTTCTCGACGATCTCGCCCCACAGCTCCTGCGGCACCGTCGACTTGACCGCCCCACCAATCTTGAACAGCTGAACCCTCAACTCAGGATTTCGCGGCCGTAGTCCCTGGAATCGATCAGCGACTGCAGCCGACCCGCCGCGAGCATGCCGGTGTTCACATCGACCTTGGCGCCCGAGTCCACCAGGTTCTCATAGCTTTTCACCATGACCTCTCGAAGAACGCCATGGGCGTGATTGCGGTGGCTACCCCCTCGACGAAGTCGACCCTGTTCTCCCGAGCCCGGCGTTCGAGGATCTCTCGGTAGGTTGCTTTGGCGAAGTTCTGGACTGGGAAGTGCCGCGGGCATGTGGTTTCTGATCGACTCGATCGTCACCCGATCACCCTTGTCGAGTTCGGCATTGTCCGCCGCGAGCGCGCGCACGATCATGGCGTAGCTGGACCCGACGGACAACAGGTCGTTGACTTTCTTGTGCATCCTATCGTTGCGGCACACGCGGCATCGCGGCTCCAGATGAAACCCATTGCGCGGGACCAACGCCGATGACTCGACGGTGTCGTCGACAGGGTGGCCAGCGCCTGGGATACAGACATGTCTGTTCTCCTCGATCCGGCATAGGCCACCGTGGTCGATGCTTCGGTCCCTAGTCTGTCAGGGCGAAGACCTGCTGCACAGCAGGAGACCGCCCGTAGTCCTCGGTACTTCCCCGTACTGGGCCCCATATTGCCGAGATCTGTGAAGCCGAGGTACCGTCTGCCTGCAGTAGCTTGCAGCCCGCACGACTGAATTACCCTATAGCGTTGTGACAGAAGCCCTTTAGTGGATTATTGACTGTAGTTCCCTCGGTTCCAGCGGCCGGACGCCGCTAGCCGGGAGGCCATCGAGCGCCCCAAAAGTCCTGTGCACGGGTGTAGTCACGTCGAGTCACGTCGAGCTAAGTGTTCAAATTCACCCGCCGTCTGGGCTGAAAGCGGACTGGGGGAGGCACCACGTGGTTCGGTACGCCAACTGGTACGCCAACCAGCCCGATTCCGGGGGTGTTCGTGGGTGTACGCCGACCTACGCGAAACGCTCGGACCTGCAGAAACTCGACACCCACGAACACCGACGGACCCATTGCCTGAATCTGGGGGTCAAGTCCTCAGATGCCCTCGCCGGGTGTCCTCTATCCAGATCACCCTCTGCGTGGCTCTGCGCACAGCAGCGATCCCAGGAACGGGCCTCTGATGCCCCACTGGATCGCCCTGTTGAGCCCCAGCAGTTAAGTAGGGAACAAGTCGTAAAGATCACGCACCGTCGGCGAGCTTAAGAAATAACTATTGCCGGTCCGCAGCCGGTCCGCAGCAGTATCAACGTCGGCCACGATCAGCCAACGTGGGCCAACGCTCTGACCTGTGGGTTGCTTTGGCACTCAACGCAACTAGCGCGTATAAACGCCGAGGTAGCTTCGTTCGGGACGAAGAGGTCGTGGGTTCGAATCCCGCCACCCCGACTCGTGAAATTCGCAGATCACAGGCCCCGACGAGGAGCAGTGGCCCGGACTTGGCGCGCTGCCCGGCTACACGCTGGACACCTCTCTCCAAGTTGATCGCCTCGCGGCGCTCAGTTAGCCGGCGGCGGGAGGTGACGCCGTAGCTCCAGGGCCAGCTCGACGGCGAGCCGTCGCTCGCCGGGCGGATAACCCAGCAGCTCGGTCGCGCGTGCGATCCGCTTGAGGACCGTGTTGCGGTGGGTGTATAGCCGGGCTGCGGCGCGCGGTGCGTTGTCGGCCTCCTCAAGGTAGACACGCAGCGTTTCTCTCAGTCGGGCCGCGGCGAGGCTGTCCTCGGCCAGCGGGCCGAGAGTCGTCGCGACGAACTCGCTCGCCGCACGCGGATCATGTGCCGCGAGTGCCGTGACCTCAAGTTCCCGATAGGAGCCGAAACGACCGCTTGCCGGGTTGCCCAGCAGCAGCCGATGCACGGTCAGCGCGGCCTCGTGGGTCGCGCGAAACCCTTCGATGCCGCGGCGGGTCGGGCCGACGGCGGCGCGCACATCGTCGGCTGATCGCCCGACCGCCGAGCGAAGATCCTCGATGGCGGGTTCGCCGGGCGTGCCGATCCACGCCCACAGCGTCGTCGTTCCCGCCGGAAGGGTCAGCGGCCGTTCGGATCCCGCGGCCTGGGCCAGCAGCACCGCAGTTGACTCGAGCGCGCCGTGGGGCGCGACGGCCGACTCCGTCCACACCACAACCGCGGTATGTCGGCGGTCCAGCTCGTAGCCGAGGCGGCGGCTCGCGGCGGTCGGGTTGATCGGGGCGCCGTCGAGGATCAGTCGGATGGTCTCTGTGCGACGCGCGAGCGCGCCGCCGATGACCTCCTCACGTTCGCGCTGGGCCTCCGCCAGCACACGACCGAGTGTCTGGTCGATAAAGCGGAACGCGAGTGACAGCGACAGTTCGGTGACACCGATCAGCTCGGGCCCTGGCTCGACGATCTCAAATGCGCAGGCCAGCCAGCGCTCAAGCCCAACCTGCTGGCCGCGCCGATAACCCTCATAGATTCGGTCCAGGTCGATGCCGCGGCGCACGATGGTACGGGCGGCGTCAAGTGCCTCGGGTGGGACCGCGTCCGATAGCGGGGATTGCGCCTGGCGCGCCACCGCCAGGAATCGCTGCCAGTTGCCGCGGTTGGTCGCGGTGAGCTCGGCCGCGATCGCGGCGTCGGCGCCGAACTCTGGGACGACCTCGATCACTGCGGCGTCCATCGCCGCGACGGTCTCGTCGGCCTCGAGGGCCAGTCGATCCGCGATAGCGGCGATCAGTTCATACGTTCGCGCGGTCGGCGCAACCGCTGTCATGGGTTTAGTGTGCCACCGCACACCACTGCCGGGCTTCCTATTAGCTAACCGAGGAGTGCGTCCGAAGGGTGGACGATGGCGAGGTCACGAAGCTCGCGCAAACCGGCCCGGAGGGCGCTTAACATGGGCCACGGGTCGTCGATCTGCTCGCGGTCGACGACGATGCCGATTTCGAGGGAATCCTCGTAGCTAGCCCTCCCGGTCGGCCGACCATCGTATTGACGCCCGCTACACATGTGCGCGGGCTCGCTCGTACAGGGTCGCGTCATGAGCGCAGACGATAAGCAAGTCGGGGTCTGCGCGCCGGTAGAGTTCTGCAAGGCGGGCGTGGTTGTCCCGCACCATTTTTCGATCGAATGCGATAAGGGCCTCCATGGCCGCGAGCGCACGTGGGACATGGGCGCGACGGTCGAGGGTGCCGTAATGGAAAAACGAGTCGCCACCGTGCAGCACCCATCGGTGGCCGGCGTCGACTGCTACGCACGCGTGGCCGCGGGTGTGGCCTGGCAGCGAAATCAGGACTATCCCCGGGGAGATCTCGACAAGCTCCTTGGCCGCGGCGAAGCCTCGCCACTTCTCCCCCCGGGGGTCGTGTTCAACGATTTTGGGCCGGTGCGCCCATTGAGTGGATCGGTAGCGCGTCTTCTCGGACCGCGACGGGGAGGTGATCGCGCCGAGCGCCTCGGCCCCGGTGACATGAACCTGGGCGTGCGGGAAGTCTGACAAACCGCCGATGTGGTCCAGGTCGAAGTGCGTGACGATGATGTGGCGGACATCCTCACGTGTGAACCCGAGTTGCTCGACTTGGTGGGCAGCGGTTTCGAGGTGGCTGAGGACGGGTCTGAGAAGGTGGCGCAGCGGTCCGACCCGTCGGGCGGGTTCTGCGCAATCGTGCGAGCCGAAGCCAGTGTCGATCAACACCAAGCCACTATCGGTTTCGACGAGTAGCACGTGACATACCACCGAGGTGGTGGTGGGCGGATTCATGGTCCCGCAGTTCAGGTGGTGAACTTTCATGGGCACTCCTCGGCTCTCGGTGGGTACACCGCACGACGTGAACCACGTTTCTGGCACTGGGTAGATCGAGTCGATGGCTCTGGTGACCGCGACGACGCGCTAAGCGCTGAACGGCCCGGCGCCGACGACCAACGTAGGGCGACGGCGGCCCGCAGGAAATCGCCGACCGCACACACCTGCGGCAGCGAGATAGGCCAGGGCACACCCGCTCGCATGCCTCGTGCGCACTTTGCGCGCAGACAATGCGTGGTGTGCCACAGCACACCCATCTCAACCAAGTGTGTGCGCGTGGCGATTCCGTGCGCCGTATCACAACCGTAGTTTCGGGACAACCAACACCCCGGACGGGGTTACCGCGAGCGAACGAGGGACCGACGTTATGGACGAGATCACCTTCTATAGCGGTGACGATCGCTGCGCCGCTTGGCATTTCGCGGCTAGCAGCGAAGCGTTCGCCGGAACGAACGGGCGGCCGTGTGTGGTGATGGCACCGGGTTTCGCAAGCACCCGGGACACTGGCGGCTTAGCGGCCTACGCGGAGGGTTTCGCCGCCGCCGGATTTGATGTGGTGCTATTCGACTATCGCGGTTTCGCCGCGTCGGGTGGATCGCCTCGCCAGCTGGTGTCGGCGCGACGCCAGCGCCACGACTATCAGGCGGCAATCGCGTGCGCGCGCGAGCTGCCTGGCGTCGACCCCGAGCGCATCGCGCTGTGGGGGATCTCCTTCTCCGGCGGTCATGTCGTTCGCGTCGCCGCCGAAGACGGCCGCATCGCGGCAGCGATGTCGGTGACCCCGGCGGTCGACGGTCTGGCGGTACTCGCGCAGCTTGCCCGCAACGCGGGCGTACTCCAGCTGTTGCGGGTTGCCGCGCACGGTCTGCGTGATGCGATTCGAGCGCTGACGCGACGCCAGCCGCATCTTGTTCCGGTGATCGGGGAACCGGGCTCGCGAGCGATCATCGCCAAACGCGGAGCGGAGCAAGAATATACGCGCATCACGGGCCCAAGCTGGCGCAACGAACTGTGTGCGCGCACCGCGCTCGGCGTGGCGTTCAACCGGCCGATCAAGTTCGCCTCACGTGTTTCCTGCCCACTGCTGGTGCAGGCCGGCACAGCCGACAGCATCACCCCGCCGGGCCGCGCGCGCCGAGCGGCCGCCGGCGCGGCCCGCGGGGAGCTGCGGGAATACCCCATCGACCACCTGGACGCCGAGATCGGCCCCGCGCAGCAAGTTGCCCTGGCCGATCAGCTGGATTTCCTGCGCCGCCACCTGGCGCCGGCCTCGTCCCAAAGGGCCGCGATTACTACCACCGATTGGAATCACCAATGAAGATCAAGAATCTGAACAACCGTGTCGTGCTGGTCACCGGCGCCGGCAGCGGCATCGGCCGGGCGACCACCCTGCTGTGCGCGCGCCGCGGTGCGCGCCTAGCGATCTGCGATCTGAACGAAGCCGGGCTGAAGGAAACCGCCGAAGCCGCCCGCGGCCTAGGAGCCGAGGTGCTCGCGCAGACCGCCGACGTCACCGACACCGCATCGATGGATGAATTCGCCGAAGCCGTGCACGCCCGGTTCGACACGGTGGACCTGTTGATCAACAACGCCGGCATCGGCGTTGGGGCCGGATTCTTCGACACCACACCCGAGGACTGGGACCGCCTGATCGCGGTCAACATCATGGGGCTGGTGCATGGTTGCGAGCGCTTCCTCCCCCGCATGATCGAACGCGGCACCGGCGGTCAAGTCGCCAACGTGTCGTCTGGTTGCGGCTACTCGGCGCTTCCCTACATGTTCGGCTACTCAGTCACCAAGTTCGCCGCGTTCGGGTTCTCCGAGGCGCTGCGCATGGAGATGCGTCGCCACAACATCGGAGTGACGACCATCTGCCCGGGCCTGATCAACACGCCGATCCTGCGCACCAGCGTCACGCGCGGGGCCCGCGCTGAAGAACGGGCCGAGCGTGTCGCGCGCATGCATGAGCGGCGCGGCTACTCACCAGAGAAAGTCGCGGTGAACATCCTGCGCGCGGTGAGCCGCAATCGCGCGGTAGCCCCGATCACCCCCGAAGCCCATCTCACGTACGGGCTGACCCGCGTCGCACCGCCCGTCGCGCGCTGGTTTTCCGCCCGCACCTCCGCCGTCCTCGCCAAATAGACCGCCCCACAGCTCGAAACGCCATCAAGGAGGCACAGATGAAACAACGCACTATCCGCATGATCGAAACCAACGGCATCAGACTTAAGGTGGTCGTGGAAGGCAGCGGCCCGTTACTTCTTCTGCTGCACGGCTTTCCGCAGAGCGGATACCTGTGGCGCAACCAGATCGACGACTTGGTCGCCGCCGGCTATCAGGTAGCTGTCCCCGATCAACGAGGCTACGGCGGCAGCGACAAACCGGCAGAAGTTGAAGCCTACGATCTGCTGCAGCTGTCCGCTGATGCGGTCGGCATCGCCGACGCACTGGGCCACGAGACGTTCACGCTCGTCACCCACGACTGGGGCGCGATCGTCGGCTGGCACGTCGCGTTGCTGTACCCGCAACGGGTAAAAGCGGTGTTCGCGCTGAGCGTGCCACCAACTATTGGGACGCCCGTCGGCGCCCTGACGCGCCAAGAGAATTTCGGCGACAACTTCGTCTACACCGTCTACTTCCAGCAGCCCGGTGTGGCCGAGGCCGAACTGGACGCCGACGTGCGCAAATCGCTTCGCATGTTGTACTACTCCGTCAGCGGTGACGCGCCGGCGTTCGGGTTCATGCGTCCCAAACCCGCGAGCTCAAAGATGCTCGACGGCTTGGTCGACCCTGATCCACTGCCCAGCTGGCTCACCGAGGAAGACCTTGATCAATACGTCGAGGATTACCGCGATGGGTTCCGCGGTCCGATCAACTGGTACCGCAGCATCGACCGCGGCATCGGGCTCACCCGCCGCCTGCAGCAGACCAAGATCACGCAGCCGTCCCACTTCATGATCGGCAGCCTGGATCCCATGAACGTGCTTCTCGCGGCTCCCCTTGCCAACTTGGAGCAGAACGCACCCAACTTGCGAGGCAACGTCGTACTCGAAGGTGCCGGCCATTGGCTTCCCATCGAGCGTCCAAAGGAAGTCAATGACGCGTTGCTCGACTTCCTCGCCGGTCTCGAGAGCGCTCCCCAGTCCGCCAGCATCGCAGAGGGTTGAAACTGACATGGCCTCAAGACCCAACGACTATGCGCCGCCGCTCATTCAGATCGCGTTGTCGGTCGTCGATTTGCGACTCACCGAACGGTGGTTTCGCGAAGGCTTCGGCCTGGTACCGGCCGGCGGCAGTCGCGCGTTGATGCGAGGCCCGCTGGCGGCCAATGTGCAGGGCCTACCACGCGCGGCCTCGACCTGCTGGTGGCTGCTGGGCCGAAACTCCTGGTTTCAGCTCGAACTGTTCCAATTCGAGCGCCCGATCGCCAAACTGATGCCTGCGCGATTTCCGGCCCTGCGACATCGGCTACACCCGCATCGGGATCTGGGTCGAAGACTTCGACGCCACACTGAAAAAGCTTGCCAGGCTTCGCAGTCAGCCGCTGACTGAGCCCCACGGCGAGCGTGGCGAGCGGCGAGCTTGTGTCCGCAATCCCGACGGGGTCTATGTCGAAATCATGGAAGACGACCCGTTGCCGCAATTCAACCGGCGTGGGCGCGTCGATTGCCCGGCGGCGATCCGTTCGGTGACGGTGTCGGTACCCCTGATGTCCGATGCCGCAGCATTTTTCAAGAGGGCATCGGCCTCAAGGCGAGCACCGTGGCCCTGCATACACCAGAACACGAGGCGTTGTGGGGCCTGGCGGGCGCCACGACGGAGAGCAAGTTGTTCGACGGCGGCGAGGTGCTCATCGAGGTGGTGCAATACCTCGATCCGGCTGGAAAGCCGAGGCCTCATGACTACCGGTTGTCCGACCAGGGCATTCTGAACATCGCGTTCGGTGCGCGCCGCAAGTCGGACTTCAACGCGGTCTATCGACGTGCCGAAGCGTTTGGGGCCCAGCCCAATTGCCGACC